>CAWCSV010000001.1:0-440688 GCA_963798295.1 Bryobacterales bacterium
GATCGCGATGCCCGGGACCCGGCTGCGGCTGCGGTTGTCTTACCGTCCTGATTTGTTCAGCGCAGAGGCAGCGGGGCAGATCGCGGCCGGCTAGTGCGGGTGCTGGAGCAGGTGGCGGCTGATCCGGGGCTGCGGGTGCATCAGGTGTCGCTGCTGTCGGATGCCGAACGGCAGGAGCTGGCGGCCCGCAACGCGACCGCCGCCCCCACCCCGGAGGACACGGTGACCGGGCTGTTCGCCGCCCGGGCGCGGCAGGCCCCGGATGCGGTGGCGGTCATCGACGGGGAGGCGGTGCTGTCGTACCGGTTCCTGGCGGCCGCGGCGGCCCGGCTGGGGTCGCGGCTGGCGTGGGCGGGTGCCGGGCCGGAGACGGTGGTGGCGGTGATGGTGCCGCGGTCGGCGGGGATGGTCACCGCGGTGCTGGGGGTGTTGTGTCCGGGGCGGCCTACCTGCCGTTGGACCCGGGATACCCTCCCGGGCGGATCAGTTTCATGCTGGCTGACGCGGGAGCGGTAGCGCTGGTGTGCACCACCGCTACCGCCGCGGCCCAGCCTTCCGGGCCTGGCGGCCCGCCGCGGCTGGTCCTGGACGACCCCGGCGCAGCAGCAGACCGCGGCTTGGCGTCGGCGCCGGTGCGGGTGCGGCCCGAAGGTGCGGCTTACGTGATGTACACCTCCGGGTCCACGGGGATGCCCAAGGGCGTGGTGGTCGCCCACGGTGGCCTGGCGAACCTGGCCGCGGCAGAGATCGACCGGCTCGCGGTGCTCTCCGGGATCGGGTGCTGCGGTTCGCCGCCCCGGTGTTCGACGCTTCCGTAGTGGAGCTGGCGATGGCGCTTGGCGCCGGGGCGGCGCTGGTGGTCCCGCGGGCCGGTCAGCTGCTGGCCGGGGATGAGCTGGCCGGGCTGGCAGCCCGGCAGGAGGTTACCCTCCTGACGGTGCCGGCGGCGGTGCTGGCCGGGTTGGACTCTGGCGCGCTAGGCACGGTCCGCACCCTGGTGGCCGCCGGAGAGGCGCTAGATGGCGAGCTGGCGGCCCGGTGGGCTGGCGGGCGGCGGCTAATCAACGCCTACGGGCCGACCGAGACCACGGTGTGCGTCACGATGACCGGGCCGCTGGAGGGGTCCGGGCGGCCCCCGATCGGCACCCCGCTGGCCAATACCCGGGTGTTCGTGCTGGATGGCGGGCTTGGCCTGGTGCCGGACGGGGTGGCGGGGGAGCTGTACATCGCGGGGGCGGGGCTTGCGCGCGGTTACCTGAACCGTGCGGGGCTGACGGCGGGCCGGTTTGTGGCGTGCCCCTTCGGCCCGGCGGGGGCGAGGATGTACCGGACCGGGGACCTGGCCCGCTGGCGGGACGGGCAGCTGGTGTTCGCCGGACGCGCTGATGAGCAGCTGAAGATCCGCGGGTTCCGGGTGGAGCCCGGTGAGGTCGCGGCGGTGCTGGCCGCTCACCCGCGGGTCGGGCAGGCCGCGGTGATCGCCCGCGAGGATGTCCCGGGCGGCGGGCAACTGGTCGGCTACGTCATCCCCGCCTCCGGTGGCGATGACGGCGGGAGGCTGGGCGGTGGTGAGGGGCTGCGGGAGTACTGTGGCGGGGCGACTGCCGGAGTTCATGGTCCCGGCGGCCATCGTCGTGCTGGACGCGCTGCCGGTGACGGTGAACGGGAAGCTGGACACCGCGGCGCTGCCGGCCCCGCAGTTCACCGGCACGGGCGGGCGCGGTCCGGCGACGGCGGCCGAAGAGGTGCTGTGCGACCTGTTCGCGGAGGTGCTGGAGACCGAGCAGGTGGGGGCGGAGGACGGTTTCTTTGACCTGGGCGGGGATTCGCTGCTGGGGATGCGGCTGGTGGCGCGGGTGCGGGCGGTGCTGGGCGCTGAGGTGGGGGTGGGGGCGTTGTTCGCGTCGCCGTCCCCGGCGGGTACTGGCGCGGGTGGTGGAGGCGGCTTGGGGCCGCCCGGTCCGACCACGGCTGGGTCCGGTGGTGCGTCCGGCGGTGCTGCCGTTGTCGTATGCGCAGCTGCGGATGTGGTTCGTAGCCGGGCTGGAAGATACCGGGGCGGCTTATCACAACCCGGTGGCGGTCGGATCAGCGGGCAGGTGGACGCCGCGGCGCTGGAGGCGGCACTGGCCGATGTGGCGGCCCGGCATGAGAGCCTGCGCACGGTGTTCCCCGCTGTTGGCGGGGTGCCCCGCCAGCAGGTCCTGGACCCCGCCGCGGGAGCGCCGCCGCTGACGGTCCGCCACCTAGACCCCGACCAGGCGCCCGCGGCGGTGACAGCGGCGGCCGTGCGGCCGTTTGACCTGGCCGCCCAGGTGCCGTGGCGGGCTGAGCTGCTGGTCACCGGCCCGGCGGAGGCGGTGCTGGTCGTGGCGACGGGAGAAATGCGACCAGCAGAACACTCGACGCCATGACGGTCAGTCCCAACATGGCGAGAAGCTGCATCTGCTCTTCAGGTTCAAACTGTATAGTTATGTACAAACCAAAGGCAGTTATAAGCGCAGCCATGACGCTATATATCAAAGACTGCAATCGGTCTTGTGACCACATGGCTGACAACAGTGCCAGAAGAGGAAGAGCTATTAACGCCTTGTTCTTGAGACAGCAATCCAGAACCGCCCTATAACGACGCATGACGAGAAACGCAACAATTCCGTAAGCTATGGCGATTTCAATACTGTGCGTTGGTGAGGTGGACTGAGTGACCACGAGCGGGGCCGCGTATCCCACAGTAGGGTTATTAAACGACTCGTAATCAAACGAGAACGAGCCATGCACGGCGAGAAAAATCAAGGGCACCATTACCACGTAAGTAATGGCTAAGTTCCACGCTTTCGCGCGGTATTCCGTTACGGTGTTCAAAGCGCCGCTCCACTTCTTTGAGTAGAATTCTGTGTAATATATGGGCCGCACTGCTGCATGCGAGCAGCTCTTCCGAAACGTTCCCGTAGCTTCGCCCGCACCCTCGCGGGAATACAGTACAGCAGGGCCAGTTGCAGCAAAAGCCAAGGCGTCGGCGATCCGCCAACAACGGATTCTCGAAGAAGCCGAACAAAAGACCGAACGCCGGCCCGCTCCTCGGCTGCTCTCCGCGCACAGATTGCTATGATGAATTGCGAGTAAGCGCGCGGTGTCAATAAGACCCTGTTCTGCTGAGCCCACTGAAGACTTGTTCGCCATGTGCCGCTGTTCGCGATGCTCGGCCTGTGCTGCGGAACCCAGTAGATCGAAAGTGCATCCGGCACAACCACAAGGCGGACACCTGGCGTGTTAGTCGCCCGGAGGAGCCAATCCCAGTCCTGATGTTTGGCGAGACCCCGTTTGAATGGAACGGCCAGCAAGAGCTGCCGTGAGCAAAAATACGTCGAGGTTTGAAAGCCGCTGCAGGATCGGAACAGGTGCTGGCAGAGCGGCTCTCCCGCACCAGGAAGCTTGTGCGGCCACACGTCATCCACGCCCTCGCCTCGATACACATAGCGAGAGACGGCAATCACCATTTCGAGATCCTGCGGCGGCATGGCTCTCAGCTGGGTCTCTATCTTCTCAGGGAGCCATTCGTCGTCGTCATCGAGAAACGCAATCCAGGGCGAGGCAGCCAGTTGGACGCCGATATTCCTGGCCTCTGCTGCGCCTACACTTTCTTGAAGCGTCACGACCTGAAGTCTCGGATCCTGAAGGAGGCTCAGCGCGGCTACGGTCTCAAGGTCGGGACCGTCGACGATGACTAAGACGATCACGTTGTGTGGGTCTGATTCAAGGCACTTCGCACGGCTCGCTGGACAAGCGACGGTCTGCTTCGTGTGGGGATAACAGCCGTGACACCAGTAGAAACCATGTTCATGATCGAAGAACTATGACAAGGTTGTGACTGGGCAGTTTTGCTTCGTCAAACCATCAACACCGCGCGTGCGCAGTTCCCTTGACGCAGACCACCACGCATAGGTCCAGATGGCTAGGGCCAACAATCCATCGGATCCGACGCTAGTCCATGCCGCACCCCGCCAGGCAAATGCCGGAATGAACCAGAGGTTGGCAAGGATGTTTGCGGCGGCTACGCTCACCTGTATCGTGGTCCTAGCTCCCTGGTGATCGGCACCGGTTAGTGCATCGGATCCGAAGCAATGCAGCGTTCTCAGCACGGGGAGGACCGCAAGCAGCCGCAGTGCCTCAACTGAATCAGCGAACTTCGGTCCAAGCACGTAAAGTACCGCCGGTGCGCAAGCAAGCACCGCTGCGCAGACGGCAATCGAGTACAACAGTGGCCAAAACATCGCGTTGCGCGCGAACTCCAGTCCGCTACGGATGCTCTTCCTTCCAACTCGGAAGAACTCGGGATACGTTGCCGTTAAAACGGATCGTACGGGTACGAAGATGACTTCGATGATCCTATACGCAGCCGCGTACACCCCGGTCGCATTGAGGGTCGACAGTCTAGCCAACATCGTCTTGTCGATGTCGTTGTAGATGGTTTGTGCTGACAACCCGGCAGAGAAGTAGAAACCATCCCGCAGTTCAAAGTTTGAGGTCCAGCCGCGGAATCGGGGTCGACCTAACTTACGAGTGGCACAGATCAGAGCGACGATGGCCGCCAAAGCGCCGGTAGCGGAGTAGGCAATCGACCAAGAAACGACGGTCGGGTGGCCCAAGACAATCACCGCGGCGAGCCCTCCCAATCGAAGCGCACTGGCAAGCGCATTCAGGTTCGCAGTCCAACTCATTCGTTCGACCGCTTGGAAGGCGAGTGCTGCAACGTCAACAAAGCGGAAGATGAGCACGTCTGAGAGAATCACCATCGCGACTACGCTCACCGGAATGCTTCGAGGCAGAACGTATCTACAAATCGGCGCGAGGGCGAGCGAAAGAAGTACGCCAGTAATAAGCGTCATAACCAAGGCACGCCCGAAATATTCGGGTAGCCGCGCGCGCTCCCGCGCAACCTGTCTAACCATCAGATTGGCGGAGCCATTGCCGACGAAGGGGTAGACGATGGCAGCGAGAGCCGTTACTGCAACAAAGGTGCCGTACTCACGGGGTCCGAGATTTCGGGCCATCAGGACGAAATAGAGCGCTTGTATGCCCAGTCTTGTGGCCTGACCCGCCAAGACGAATCCCGCATTCGCAACAATTGAGGTCCTGTCTGGCAATGGAGCTGATTCCATAGGGAAGAGCGAAGATGGCTCTAAGTACTTCAGGGGGTGCGCGTACACCGCTGCGGCCGCGGCTGAACCGACAATCTGCGACGCGTTCTGCGTCAGGTTCTTCATCCAGCTCGACGGAATATACAGAACATCGTCCGGCTGCATCTGGATGTCTTGATCCTTGCCCTTCTGCATGGATGCGAGCACCATCGGAACCTCTTGCGGTCCGTTCGCCGTGTGCCGGATCAGCTTCGCCTTCGAAAGCAACGACGTCTTGTTCGCCGATCCCGCCAGCGCCAGCGCCTGCAATACCGTCATTTGCGAATCATTGGTCGTCATCGGATAGCCGCCCGGACGGCCGACATCGCCGAGCACATACACAATCCCAACCTTCGGGACCAGAACGGTATCGCCCGGGTAGACCAGCACGTCGTTGTTCAACGCGTCGTCAGACCGGTTGGAGAGAAAATAGTTGACCCGCTGCGTCGCGTCGCTGTGACGCTCGATCGTGATGTGACGGTCGGCCGTATCCGCCAGCCCTCCGGCCAGCGCCAGAACACTCACCACCGACGAAGGCGTCGTGATCGGATAAGCTCCCGGAGTATTTACTTGCCCCATCACGTAAACGTTCTGCGTCGCAAACTGCTGCACCGTGATCGCCACCTGAGGAGTCAGCATCAGGTGCTTTCGCCTTCAAAGCTTCCTCAATCTCATGCGCCGCGTCGCCCGGCGTCATGCCGGCCACCTTCACATCGCCCACGAACAGCAGCGGGATGGTGCCCGCGTCCGTTACGCGCGGCAGTTGCTCCATTTCGGGCGTGTCGAACACCTGAATATGGAGCTGATCGCCCGGCCCGATCAGCAGGCTTTCCTTCTGCGCGAAGCAGCTGGTGACAAACGCGCCGAGAATGAAAGCTCCCGTCAGAACCCGGGCAATCATTGGTGTACCTGCAAAATTAAGCGACTTCATGTGCTTGCTCCTCTCCGTAGTAACCGGATCCTTTGTAACCGTAGTATTCGTAATACGTGCTGTCGTTGTGCCGCACGGCATTCAACACCACGCCAACCTTATTCACGCCGGCCTGCCCTTGCAGCATGCGGCAACTGCGCTCCACCGAATGCCGCTCGGTCACTTTATAGCGGGCCAGCAGCAGCGTGAAGTCCGCCATCGTGCTCAGAATCACGGAATCGGTTACCGGCAGCACGGGGGAACCATCGATGATGATGAAGTCGAAATGCTCGCGCCAGGCCTTCAGACCGTTGCGCATTTGTTCGGAGCCGAGCAGCTCGGCCGGATAGGGCGGCACCGGGCCCGCGGGCAGAAGATGCAGACCCGGGACATTGGCGGACGGAACGATTACCGACGCGCCGTTGCGATCCCCTTCATGGCCGGCCAGGAAGGTACTCAATCCTTCGTTGCCGTTCACGCCCAGCCGGCGGTGCAGCATGGGGCGTCGCAAGTCGGCGTCTACCAGCAGGACTTTCTTGCCTTGCTGTGCCAGCAGCGCCGCCAGGTTCAGACTCAGCATGCTCTTGCCTTCACCGGCGATGGAGCTGGTGACCAGGATCACTTTGGGTGGCGCGCCGCCGCGCGAAAGCAGGAGCGACGTGCGCAGGGCCCGCAGCGATTCCACATAAGAGGAGCCGGTGTCGCCCAGGGCCGGAAACTCGGCGGCCATGCGGGCGCTCACTTTTTGCACAGCAACCTTGCCATCTCTGCCGGCAGGCATGTCCAGCAGCATTTGCCGTCCGGGAAGCGCCTTGGAAGCGCCGGCAGCCACGCTCTTGCGTCCCGACGACTTGTGATAGGGAAGTAGTCCGAAAGCCGGCTGGTTGAGCCTGATCTCCAGGTCGGAAATGTTTTGGATCTTGCGGTCCATGCCATCGCGCACCAGCGCGCCGCAGAAGCCGAACAGCAGACCGCCGCCGAGTGACGCCAGCATGTACAGCAGCACGCGGGGACGGGCGGGCTTGGCCGGCACGCGCGCCGGATCCACAATCGAAATGTTGTTGGAGTGGAAGTCGGCCAGGACGCCGGCCTGTTTCATCTGCCGGAACAGGCTCTCATACAGCGTGCGGCTCTCGTCGGCTTCCTGCCGCAGGATGGTGTAAGCCATGGCTTTGTCGTTCAGCGAATCGGCCTGCTTCTTCTGGTCGGCATAGATGTTGCGGGCATTGTCTTCCACCTGGCGGGCCACCTGGAAATCGTTGCGGGCCCGAATGGCTACGCGAGATACTTCGGCCTTGATCGCATCCTGGGTTGAATCCAGTTGGCTTTGCATTTCGGCCAGCTTAGGATAAGCCGGGCCGAACTTGGCCATGAGCTGTGCGAGCTGAGCTTTCTGAGTGGACTGTTGCATACGCAGGGTCTGGATCAGCGTGAGCGAGCTGTCCATGCCGCTGGCGCCCGCGAACATGGGGTTTCCGCTCAGGCCCGTGATTGCCTCCGGATCGCCGGTCTTGGCCGCTTCGTAGATGGCTTGTTTGAAGATGCGGTTGGATTCGGCCTGCGTAAACGCCGTAGTTGCCTGCTGCAATTTGTCGAGCACCGTGCTGTAGAGCTGCTCGCGCCCCTGGGCATCCACGCCGCCCAGCGAAAGAACGCCGGAGTTGCGCTGCGCCTGGGCCACTTTGGCCTGTAATTCTTCGCTTTGACGACGGAGGTCGCCCAGCTGGCCGCTGAGCCAGTCCGCCGTTTTCGACGTGGCATTGTGGCGGATCTGGAAGTTGTATTCCACCAGGCTCTGGGACACGGCGTTCACCACCGCGGCCGCAACTTCAGGATCGGGGTTCAGGTAGGAAACCTCGATCAGGCGCGTACCGGCCACTGGAGTCACCTTGAGGTTCTTGTGGAACACCAACAAGGCGCTCATACGCCGCTTGGGAGAGTTTTCAAGCGTCGCGTGCCTTGGATCCGCCGGCCCATCGGGCGTAATGAAGCCGAGCGCCCAGCCCACCGGACTGAACTTGGGACGGAAGTCGGAGTTGGCTTCCAGATTCAGCCGGTGAATGACGGTGAGCGCCAGGCTGTCCGATTCAAGAATGCCGGCCTGAGTCTGCAAAGTGATGTTGTCTTGCAGGGCGTCGGAATAAGAGCTGCTGTCGTCGCCGGCCGCGCCTTGCAGGCCGAGCGGGCTGCCGGTTTCCTTATCCACCTGCAGTTCGGCCGTGGATTCATAGCGGCGCGTGCTGAAGATGCACACCAGCGCGGCGGCCGCTACGAAGGACAGCAAAATCAAAGCCACCGTGGCGCGCCGGCGGAGCAGCAAGCTCCACAGATCGGCGATCGTGAGCTCCTTCTCCACATGGTGGCTGTGTGCCACCACTAGCGGTTGGGGGGCGACGGTTCCAGTTAGTTCTTTATGTATGCTCATGAATTAAGCCTCTATAAGGGTTCGTTATTAACGATGGCTTGCGGGTTATGTTCCACCAGGCGTGTGGCTGCGGCCTGGCCGACGATGCGGCTGGCAGCTTTCTGCGCAGCCGATAGGATGGGTTTTCTCCGATGCGTTTCGTGCGCATCGCTGGCGATTACCGAGACCAGGCCTTTGCGCAGCATGGTCTCGCAGGTTTTCTTTTGACGGCGGCCGAAATTGCCCACCAGCGCATCGGCGGTGATTTGCAGCTTGGCGCCCATGCCGACGAAGTGCTCCGGCAGATCCGGGTATTCAGAGATCACGGGATTTCGTTCCGGGTGCGTGATGATGGTTTCCAGTCCCACCGAATGCAGGCGAAACAGAATGTCGGCCATTTGCATGGGGGTCTGATAGTCGCTGAACTCCACCAGCAGGTATTGGCCGCCGGCGATGGTGTAGCGGCTGGGATTGCGCTCGGCGTCTGTCACGTTTTCGTAAGAGGTGTGGAAATCGCAGCCCAGCGAGAACTCGATGTCGGGGATCATGCCTTGCAGTTCCTGTAACTCTTCGGCGCGCCGCTCGCGATGGAACGGGAAGCGCCGGTTGGCGTGCGGCGTGGCCACGATATGCGTGATACCGTCCTGGCGGGCGATCTCGCACATGTCCAGCGTCATGTCCCAGGTCTTGGAGCCGTCATCTACGCCCGGGAGAATGTGGCAATGCACGTCGATCATGAGCGGTCTCCCGAACTTGCTCCAGCGGTCTGCCGCAGAGTATGCGGGCCGCGCGCGAACGCCTGCTGCATCAGGATCCAGCCGAACTGAACATTGCCGACAAGATAGCGGCGCCACATGCGGCGCGGTTCCTGGCACAGGCGATACACCCACTCGCAACCGATGCTCTGCATCCAGCGCGGCGCACGCGGTACGATGCCGGTGACCATTTCAAAGCTGCCGCCGACGCCGATGCACACCGCGGTCCCGAGTTTGCGGCCGTGCTCGTACATCCAATATTCCTGCTTGGGAGCGCCCAGGGCGACGAACAGCAGGTCCGGGTGGAAAGCCTTGACAGCCTGGCTGACGCGGGCCAGCTCGACGTCGCTCTTCTCGAATCCCAAGGGCGGACAATAAGTGGCAGTTTCGAGGCCCGGGAAGCGCTCTTGCATGACGGACGCGGCTTGCTCGGCCGATCCGGGCCGGCCCCCCAGCAGGAAGACACGCAGACCGGTTTCAGCCGCGCTGCCGCACAGGGCCTGGAACAAATCGACGCCGGCCACACGTTCCGGGAATCGATGTCCCAGGGCGCGGGCGGCCAGGAGCAGGGAGAATCCGTCCGGCACCACCAGATCCGCTTCACGGTAGATCGCGCGCAGCCGCGAGTCGCGGGCCAGCAATACAACATGTTGCGCGTTGGGTGTCACCACGTAAGCCGGCGCGGCGTCTTCGGCCAGCGCATGGGCGGTGATCCGGCAAATCGCTTCATCGAAGGAACAGCGATCCACCAAGGCTTGTCCAATAGCGATGCGCTCCTGGCGTGCGCGGCCAAGGTGACATACCTTCGCTATCGGCTGAAGTTGGGCTTGCGTACTCATGGAATTACCAATGTCGCGATGAGAAATGGACCCGCAGCGGACCGAGGGTGAGCTGCTGATACTTGCGGATATTCAGCGCCGCGGCGAATCCGGTAAAGAGCAGCGCTAGCTTTACGCCCAGCTCAAACGTGCTGGCGCGATGGCCCGGGATAAAAGCCTGCCCGGCCTCTACCATCGCGGTGGTCGCCATGGCGAAGAGTACGCCGATTCCCAAGCTCTGATATCGCCACCAGGCGACAGGCGTCAGGAATCCGAAAACAAAGAATGCGATCAGTTTAGCTGCCTCATAAGAATGGAAGGCCAGGGGCGAGAATTGAGATTCGAAGGCCGCGCTCAGCGGAACCAACTCGGTGGCCAGCGTGCAGCCGAGCAGCAGAAACCAGAGGCCGCGAACTGGCGCGCTGAACATCGCAATGGTTGCGGTGGCGGCTTGCGGGCGACGAGTCTGAGGGGCGGGAAGCATTGAGGCTATCGTCCGGTTCCCGCTACCACCACGGCCGCGGTCTTCAGCAGAATTCTAAAGTCCAGGAAGAGGTTCCAGCGATCGACGTATTCGATGTCGAGCGCGATGTAGCTGGCGAATGAGGGGCTGGTGCGGGCCTCTACCTGCCACAATCCGGTGATGCCGGGCATGACATCCAGCCGCTTCAGGTGATCCAGCTCATACTGCTGTACCTCGGAGGCCAACGGCGGGCGCGGACCAACCAGGCTCATGTCGCCTTTCAGCACGTTCCATAACTGCGGCAGTTCGTCCAGGCTGTACTTGCGCAGCACTCGGCCCACGCGAGTAATCCGAGGGTCGTTGTCGATCTTGAAAAGGATGCCATCCCGTTCGTTGAGATGCTGCAGTTTGGCGCGCAGCTGGTCGGCGTTGCTGACCATGGTTCGGAACTTATGGCAGCCGAAGATCCGGCCCTTGCGGCCAACCCGGTCGGAGGTGTAAAACATGGGGCCGTCGGAATCCAGTTTGACGGTCAGAGCGACGACCGCGAATAAAGGCGAAAGGATCAACAACGCCGCGGCGGAGGCGACCATGTCCAGGCCGCGCTTCAACATCAGGGCCAGCGCGGGGATTCGTTTCTGATCCAGGCACAATGTCGGGAACTGCCCCACGTACTCTACCGGCGCACCCAAAGCCAAGCCGTCATACAGATCGGGAATCACGCGAACACCCAGCCCGCAGGCGCGCGCCTCGGCGATGGCGAACTTGGCGGCGACGCGGTTCTCGGTGGAAACGATAACCTCATCGATGAAACTCGCGCGGGCGATCTCAGGCAGATTGCGCAGGGAACCCAGCACGCCGTCGTCGGTGACATGGCCGTCGGCGTCGACGAGCAGGAAACCCGCCGGAAGATAACCGAGATAGCGGTGCTGCCGCAGGTAACGATCCACCGCTTGCGCCGTAAGACCCGTGCCGACGATCAGCACGTTGCGGCAAGTGAAGCCATCCGCCGCCGCGCTCTGCATTCGTCTGCGGCGCCAGTAACGTGAAGCCGTGATGGCCGCCAGGCTCACTACCATGGTGAGCGCGACGACGAAACGCGAAATCGACTTGAGTCCCGAGATAAAGATGAAGGCGGTCAGCAGTGTGCTGGCCATCAGCATGGCCCGCGTTACTGCGACGATCTCCTTTTTGCTGGAGCGGAACTGAGCGCCCGAATAAAGCTTCTGCGTATTGCAGAACAAGATGATGAGGCCGGAGTAGAGCAGCAGAAACGCCGCATGTGTTCCCACTGTCCCGTAGTCCAGAAGGCGCAGCGGGAAACGCAGCGCGAGAGCGATGAAGGCGCCGCACCAAATGGACAATACGTCCACCGCCACCAGCATCAGGCGCCGCGTCAACAGCGCATGATCGACGTGCGAGGGCAGAACGCCGGGGGCGGGATAACCTGAGGCTGGAACGACGGGTCTTAGGTTGGCTTGTGCGGTTGCCATACTTCCGATTCAAAAAAGGTGAGCGGGATGCGGTGAATATCGAACGTGGGGGCTTAGGCCTCGGCCGAATTCCCGGCCGCTTCGAATGCCCGGTCGCTTCCGGGCTGGCATAGCTTTCGAAATTCCAAGCGAAGCATGTTCACCCGGTTTTCCAACTCGGCTACGCGGTATTCCAGGGTTTCCTGCGACGCTGAGGCCGGTTCATTCAGCAGCGAGTTGATGGCCGCGCGGGCCAATTCGGATACGCTGCGAATACCGGAGGTGGAACATAATTCGCGGAAGCGGTCATACTCCTCCGCGGTCAAGCGGAAGCTGATCATTCGGCTTCTGGTTCTTGGTTCAGTCAAGGGGGGTCCAAAGGTTGTGCGGCCCACCCGGGCGCACGAACGGGGATTAGAATTTTGAAGGTTTCGTTAAAGGGCGGCCAGCCGGTCGCCATCGATCTCCACCGCGATGGAGCGTTGCAGCATCGTCACGGAGACAACCATTCGGAACTGATTCTTCTTTTTCACGAGAATTCCTTCCACGCCGTCCAGGGAACCACTGGTTACACGCACGTGTTGCCCTTCCCGCAAATAAGCGCAAGGCTCCGCGGGGAGCCCCGAGCGGAGAACGGCCTTGATCGCTTCAATTTCATCTTCGGGAATGGCTACCGGCTCCTTGCCAACGCCCACCACCGAGATCACTCCGGTGGTCATCAGGATCGGAAGGCGCTTCGTCGCATCAAAGCGGCAAAAAACATAGCCCGGAAAAAGCGTATGCTCGCTCTCCACAAAAGTGTCGCCCTTACGCCGGCGATGGCAGTAAGTAGGCAAGTACGGGTCGTAGCCTTTGCCGTTCAGCACCATGGCGGCCACTTTCTCGTGATTGGAACGGGTGCGAATACCGTACCAGGGGAATCGCTCATGCGCGCCTGATGGCACTGGCAGCGCGATGTCTGGAATGCTCAATTCTGTGTTCATAGGATTGTCGAGGGCTTCAACGAACCGGCCTGATGGCAGACTACCGTCCTTTTGCCCTCTTCTATTCCTTCGGCATTTCAGAAGAAATCAAGCATCCGGCTTCAACAATGAGCAAGCTACCGCCCTTTTTGAAGCTCGATTTATGTCATACCCAGAAGACCGATTTCTTTCTCCTGGGAAACCAACCCATCGCATGACTGGATGCGATCTCAGATTGCCGGTACATGTATGTAATACCATGGCTTACCGCTGTCTCACAATAGCGTTTCGCGGTACTTTTGTCCTGAACCGTCCACTCAACCAACGTACTTCAATGGCGCTAATTCGTTGAATCAGTTCAAGAAAAACAATTCTCTTAGTGGGGACTAAGTTGATTAATGGCGCGAGCTAAGTGTTTTATGGGAGCTGCTGAGAATTAGTGGATTTCGCCCGCCAACGGCCATCGGATCGCGCGAGAACGCGTAGCCATTCCTAAACAAAGCTATATCTGCCAAACGTACTACCGTACGTACTAAGCTTTTTCCCGAATGAAGCAGCGGTAAACCTGATTTCCGTTTGCGGCGGCTAATCCCAATATCGATATGAACGAAATCAAGAGGCGGCGCTCGCCTCAGGAGACTTCATGCGATATTTGCAGCCGGCTACCGCAGTCGCGCTCTTCCTGGTTTGTTTGACTGGGGGACAAGCGCAAAGCCTGTCCATCAACAATTTCGAGTTGGTGAGTGAAGTGCCATCCGGATCGAATGTGATACGTACCTATCAGGCCGCCCTGGTGAATACCGGCCCGGCCCTGACCGGCGTGCGGGCGAGAGTGACCAGCCAGGACCCGGCCCTGATCCACGCCATGACCAACGAAGGAACGCTGACCTTCCCTTCGGTTCCCGCCAATGGCTCGGCGATGAGCAGCAACACAGCCTCTTTCTTGATGAATCGCAAAGTTTCGTTCGACCCTTCCCTCTTGCAATGGACATTTCGTGTGGTTGGCGGTCCGGTAGCGAACGCGGGCTTGAATGATACCGTAGCGGTAGGGTTCCCCGTGATATTGAACGGGAGCGGCTCGACGAATCCGAGCGGTATCGGCACCTTGACCTATAGCTGGGCATTTACGTCGCGTCCCGCGGGTAGCAACGCGACTCTGGAAAACGCCTCCAGCGCTTTTGCATTTTTCACTACCGACGTTGCCGGCCGGTATGTCGTCCAACTGAGCGTCAGCAACGGAGTGAGCAGCAGCACGGCAAGCGTGACCATCAGCACCGTCCAGACCCCGCCGGTGGCCAATGCCGGTCCCAATCAGACGGTCAAAGTAGGATCTACCGTGGTTTTGAACGGCAGCGGGTCAACCAGCGCCGACGGCCAACCGCTCAGCTATGGCTGGACTCCGCTGACGCTGCCCGCCGGAAGCACCGCCACTTTGTCGGGAAGCCACACTGTTTCACCCACATTCATCGCCGACAAGCCCGGCGTCTACGAGATGCAGTTGATTGTCAACGATGGCCAGCCGAGCGCTCCCGCGACCGTTACGATTACAACCCAGAAGGCGGCGCCCGTTGCAAATGCCGGCGCTCATCAGGTTGTTGACGTCGGTGCGGAGGTGCAACTCAGCGGAGCTGGATCCACAGACCCGAACAGTTTGCCGCTAACGTATGCCTGGCAACTGATTACCATGCCGGCCGGGAGCACCGCGGCGTTGAACATGACGTCGATCGTGAACCCGGCGTTTACTGTCGATCGCGCCGGAACATACGTGGCGCAGTTGACCGTGAACGATGGGATCCTCAGCAGTGCGCCGTCTACCGTCACCATTACAACGGAAGCGCCGCTTGCGCCGGTTGCCAACGCGGGCGCGAACCGTACAGTCGCCTTTGGAAGCCTGGTTACCCTGAGCGGCAGCGGGACCGATCCGCAAAATCGCGCTCTCACCTATCAGTGGTCTCTGATCAGCAAGCCTGCAGGCAGCGCAGCCAGCTTATCGAACCCGGCCATCGCGGATCCGACGTTTACGGCCGATCAGAACGGTAGCTACGTCGCGCAGCTCGTCGTGAACGACGGCCTGCTGAGCAGCGCGCCGGCCACGGTGACCATCGGGACCACGTGCACCCAGCCGACCGCCAATCCGGGCACGAATCAGAACGCAACGGTGGGGCAGACCGTGACCCTGGATGGGAGCGCCACGGGAGGGGCCTGCGGCGACCCGCTGACTTACACTTGGTCACTCACGACGCGTCCCACGGGAAGCGCCGCCGCGCTTTCCAGCCCCCACAGCGCCACGCCCACCTTAGTGCCCGACATCGCGGGCGTATACGTCGCTCAACTCATCGTGAACAACGGCTTCACAAATAGCAATCCCGCAACGGTGACGGTAACTGCCTCCGGATCGGTACAACCGGCAGCCATGACGTTCTCGCCAGGAAGCCTGATCGTCAACGGGACATCCACGCAGAACCTCACGTTGGTGCTTGCGGCCGCTGCGCCAGCCAACGGTTTGGTAGTGAAGCTGACCTCCAGCGCTCCCGGCATCGCCACGGCGCCCGCAACTTTCACCATCGCGGCCAACTCCACTAGCATCCTGGTGCCGGTGACGGGCGTATCGCCTGGATCCGCCGTCATCACGGTCAGCGCGACAAACTATTCGAATGCGACGGCTTCCATTAGTGTCACAGCCGCCCAGGGACCCTCCGTCACGTGGCAGGGAGCATGTTGGCAGGATGCGAGCATATTTGGCGATGGAACCCAGGGGAACTTGCAATCGATCACCTTTTCGATAGTCACTCCTACACCGGTTGCTCTGGAGGGCACGCTGTTCTATACATCCAATTGCGATCCCAGCCAGGGACAGGACAACCTGAACGACACCGGCGGCACCATCGGAAGCGGAGGCTGGACTTTCAGCTTTATCCACCATCCCAGCGAGATACCGTCCTCGGCTCTTTGGTGGATCGGTCCGGTCACTCCGGACGGCAAGTGTCCGGCGGGCGCGCCGTGCTCAGGCTGCGTCAATTACACCAAGACGACTCCCAAATGCCAGTAGTGCGCCCGGCCTCGGCCCGCTGATCGCGCAGGTGGCCGGGTTGACTGGGGGAGCCGATGGATTTACTCTGGAATCGTTGGAGGTGATATGGTTCGCGCGAGCGCGCTCGTCTCGATCTCGGTGGTTGCAGCATTTTTTTGCGCCGGCCGGATGGCAACCGCGGATACTTACCCGGTAATCGTGATGGGCACAGTGACCATGGAGGATGGTTCACCGCCTCCATTTATCGTTTCCATCGAGCGAGTCTGCACTCCCACGTTCGGTGATGCGCCGGGCCCGGTGACCAACAAAAAGGGAGAGTGGGTGTGGCGCATCGATGTGGATGCTTTCGCGTCGCGCTCCTGCGTGTTCCGCGCGTCGCATACCGGATATCGTTTCGACGACCATCGACGCCTCTAATCTGAACCTCGAAACCTGCACGACACCACGCTGAAGGTTGCCCCCGCTGGTGATCGCCGCCGTTACCGCCGATCCCTACACCATCCACCTCGCCGGAGACAATATTCCCGGGCACGCCAAAGGCCCCTTTGGGAAAGCCATGAAGGCTATCGATGCTCGCAATTATGACGAGGCAATCCGCGAACTGCAGGCGTCGGTGGCGGCGGTGCCGAAGTTCGCGGACGGCTGGCATGCTCTGGGAGTGGTGTACGACACCAAGGAAATGTTGGCCGAGGCGCGGGACGCCTATGCTCATGCGATTGAAGCCGATCCCAAACAACTGCCTTCCTATGTGACGCTGGCTCGGCTGTGCATTAAGACGAAGGACTGGCAGTGCGCGCTCGAGAACGCCGACAGCCTGATTAAGCTGGATACGAAGCACATCTACCCGGAGATTTACCTCCATCGCGCGGTGGCCCAATATCGAGCTGAAGGACCTTACCCGCCGCGCGAGGAGAGCGCTCAGGAAGCCATCCGGCTGGATGCGAAGCATAAATGGCCGCGCGCGGAGTACGTCCTGGGCCGGGTTCTGGAGGCCAAAGGCGACATCAATGGAGCCCGCGAGCATATGACAGAAATACCTGGAGCTGGAGCCGACCGCCAAAGATGCCGAAGATGTGCAGACGCATCATGCTGGGCTTGGGCAAGCCGGAAAAAGCGGCTACAGAACCGGAACTCGAGCTGCTGTAAGGTACAGCGCCGCGCTAGGTAACGCCGCTACGGGAAATCACGGCGGAGCTGTTCAGCGCCGACATCACGTTGCCTTCTGAATCTCTCACCACCAGCCGCACGATGTAGTTGCCGCTGGCCACATCCAGATTCGTCTTCACCGTGATGCCGACGTCGGGGAGCGCATCGAGCGTCTGGTCCTTGAACTTCAAGTCCACGATTTTTTGAGTGCCGACAACATATTTCCCGTCCCCGTCAAACACTCCTCCCACCACGGTCAACGTATCGTCGTTGCGGCCGTCGGCTTTCTGGTAGCGCAGGTGCTTGGCGTCGATGCGCGCCAGAATGGAAAGTCTGGCCTTGAGATCGCCGGTTTTGAAGAACTGCGTCTTCAACTCCACCGGCAGCTCGCGCATTTCTTCGCGCGAGAAGAACGCTTCCTGTGAGTTCTTCCTTGGCCTGCTCGGCGGGATCTTCCAGATGATTGCGCTCGAAATATCCGCGGCGCGCCTGCATCTCGAGCCCGGCGTCGTTCTTCAACACGATTTTCAGTTTATGATAGCTGCCGTTGAGCTTCAGGTTCTGCGGCGCGAAACCCAGCACATAGATGTATTCCGGTTGCGTGGCAACCCGCTTCAGCCCGCCGGCGAAATCGTTGTTGTCGTGGAAGTAACGCCCGCCGGTGTCCGCGGCGAATTCTTCCAGGACGTCCATGATTGGCCAGGGCGGCCTGGCGCTCGTATCTCGTTTTGAGTGTTGGTTGTACTCGGATCGCCGATAGCGCTGGTCGTGGGTGTCCTCGCATCTGCCGCCGGGAGTCAGCGAGTAGAGACCGCGCGCATCCAGCGAACTGATGACGACGTTATTGCGGATGGCGCTATTGATCACGTCCATTTCGTCGATTCGATGATCGGTAATCCAGATAGAATCCGGGCGAAACGAGAACAATGCTGCGGGTGCCGGGCATGGCCGACATGCGCCGGACCAGCCCCTTCAGAATCAGCAGGGTGTTCCGTGTATCCTGAAAGCCGATTTCGAAGCTTCCTTCAGGCAACAGCATTCTTAACCGGCTGAAGCAATCTGAGTCGCTGCGATCGAGATGTTGACCGCTCTGACGCGCGGCCGTTGGCCTCGGTCACAATGATCGGCGGCGTCCGGGCACGACCAGATAATCGGCCTCGGCGCCGCAAGAGGGCCTGCTGATCGCTCCGCGTTGATAATCCGGTCGGCCTGGAAGTAGCTGACATCCAGGACAAGGCTTCAGCGTCTGCGTCAGTGGGTATCGTCGGCCAGGGCTTGATCTGGTCCAGCGTTGCGTCCAGTTTATCCCGATCGTCGGTGAAGTCGAGCGAAGTATGGCCGGACGTCGTATAAATGGCGGCGCGGGTGCCAGGCGCGAACGACTCCTTCAGTACGCGTTTCGCCGCTTCGCGCGTTTGCGCCAGATCGCCGAAGCTCAGATGCATATCGTCAAAGAGCCACATGATGAAATGCCCGGCGATGGGTTGCGCGGCCGGACCGGCAGGCTTGGCCTGGGGATTTCCGTTGGCGTCGGTTTCGATCGAGGTGTCGGGAAGGGTGGGCGGCGCCTCGGCCTTCTCAATGGAAAACTTCGATATTTCCTGAAGCTTGCCTTTGTCGAAGAGCTGGAAATCTTCCTTTTTCAGCGTGCCGATGGCGTGCCCCTGGCGGTCGCGAACCACCACGGGCACCAGCACCAGATTTACCCCGGTGCTGAAGGTGAACGGCGCGTCGTGCTGGGTCACTTCGGCGGTAGTCTGCGTTTGCTGCTGGCCCACACCGCCGGAAACGGTCAGTATCAGCCCCGGTATCAGCAAGAGGGCAGCGCGGAAACGCATGAGTAGATTCTATATCAGCTCTTCCTGCCGCTACGGAATGACCACGGAGCTGTTCAGCGCCGACATCACGTTGCCTTCGGAATCTCTCACCACCAGCCGCACGATGTAGCTGCCGCTGGCCACATCCAGATTCGTCTTCACCGTTATGCCTGACTCGGGGAGCGCATCCAGCGTCTGGTCCCTGAACTTTAAGTCCACGATCTTTTGAGTGCCGACAACATACTTCCCATCCTGGTCAAACACTCCTCCCACCACGGTCAACGTATTGTCGTTGCGGCCGTCGGCTTTGCGGTAGCGCAGGTGCTTGGCGTCGATGCGCGCCAGAATGGAGAGTCTGGCCTTGAGATCGCCGGTCTTGAAGAACTGCGTCTTCAACTCCACCGGCAGCTCGCGCATTTCTTCGCGCGAGAAGAACGCTTCCGTGAGTTCTTCCTTCGCCTCCTCGGCGGGATCTTCCAGATGATTGCGCTCGAAATATCCGCGGCGCGCCTGCATCTCGAGTCCCGGCGCCGTTCTTCAACACGATTTTCAATTTGTGATAGCTGCCGTCCAGCTTCAGATTCTGCGGCGCGAAACCCAGGACATAAATGTATTCCGGCTGCGTGGCAAGGAGCTTCAGGCCGGCGGCGAAATCGTTGTTGTCGTGGAAGAACGCGCCTCCCGTGTCCTCGGCGAACTCTTCCAGGACGTCCATATTGGCAAGAGCGGCCTGGCGCTCATACTGCATTTTGATGTTCTCGGCGGACATGGTGAGGGCATCGTTGAGCATTCGGACCCAAGTTCTCTGCCTTGCCGCCCGGAGTCAGCGCATAAAGCCCGCGCGCGTCGAGCGAACTGATGACGACATTATTGCGGATGGCGTTATTGATCACGTCCATCTCGTCGGTTCGATGATCGGAAACCAGGAAGAAGCCGGGTGAAACCATAACAATGGTGCGGCTGCCGGGCATGGCCGACATGCGCCGGACCAGACCCTTCAGGATCAGCAGAGTGTTCCGTGTGTCCTGATAACCGACGTTAAGCGCCTTCTGCGCATAGCCTTTACCGGTCCCGCGATCTGAGCCTGAATAACGTTTCCGGCTGCACCCGGACTCGCGGACGCTGCCTGCCCTGGGTTGGACTGGGCCTCGCCTGCAACTGTGTTCGGATTCGGAACATTCCCTGGATTGCACACCAGGTATTCCGCTTCGGCGGCCGTCAAGCGCCTGCGGATCGTTCCCGTTGATGATGGCGTCGGCCTGGAAGAAGCTGATATCGGGACAATCCGGCGGGTCCGCGGTGGGTATGGTCGGCCACGGCTTGATCTGGTCCAGCGTTGCGTCCAGCTTGTCCCGATCGTCGGTGAAATCGAGCGAAGTGTGGCCGGACGTCGTATAAATGGCGGCGCGGGTGCCCGGCGCGAACGACTCCTTCAGTACGCGCTTCGCCGCTTCGCGCGTTTGCGCCAGATCGCCGAAGCTCAGATGCATATCGTCAAAGAGCCACATGATGAAATGCCCGGCGATGGGTTGCGCGGCCGGCCCGGCAGGTTTCGCCTGGGGATTTCCATTGGCGTCGGTTTCAATCGAGGTGTCGGGCAGAGTGGGCGGCGCCTCGGCCTTCTCAATGGAAAACTTCGATATTTCCTGAAGTTTGCCTTTGTCGAAGAGCTGGAAATCTTCCTTTTTCAGCGTGCCGATGGCGTGCCCCTGGCGGTCGCGAACCACCACGGGCACCAGCACCAGATTTACCCCGGTGCTGAAGGTGAACGGCGCGTCATGCTGGGTCACCTCGGCGGTGGTCTGTGTTTGCTGCTGGCCCACCGGCCGGGAACGGACAGTATCCAACCGCCAGGTAATCAGCAACAGAGCAGTGAGCGCGGAAACGCATGAGCTAGATTTTATATCAGTTTTCTTTCTGGGAAGGCCCTCAGCGGCGCGCCGGCGGACAGTCTCTCGCACGGCTGGCCAGTGCCTTCCTTGAGATTCACGATGGTGTCCACCGCGGTCTGTTTCCACGACTCGCATTCCCCAGCCAGCCAATGAACCTGAATGCGGTCCACCGCTTTCGCCTCTCCCAGACCGAAATGAACCCGGGGATCGTTGGCCGCCAGATAACTGCCATCGCCTCTCACCCACCGCTTCACCGAAGTGCCATCCGTCCGCACCAGTTCCACCACGCTGCCATAAGCCGAACGATTGGTTTTCGTGCCCTCCAGATGTACCAGGAGCCAATGCCCGCGCTTGCGCACGGTGTTCAGCAGCAGCCGCGCGGGGCCATTATTATTGGTCACCAGGATGTCCATTCCGCCGTCATTATTCACGTCCCCGAAAACCGCGGCCCGGCTGACCTCGGGAATCTGAAAAACCGGACCGGCCGACGCCGTAATATCCTGAAACGCCTTCCCCTTGCCCATATTTTTCAGCAACAGCTTCTTCTCGCGGTAGGGAAAACGGTCCCCGGGCCGCACCATCGCCACGTTAACCGCGCCATTGGCGGTGAACAGATCGAGCAGCCCCGATTCTCCATATCGATCAAACCCACGCCGAAACCCGTATAGGGCAGGGAAATGTGCGCCAGCCCGCTCTGCTCGGTGGCGTCGATGAAATCGCCGTTCGGCTGCCGCTGGAACATCGTGAATGCCTCGGTCGGAATATTGGTAAACACCAGGGCCTCACCGCCATCGCCGAACAAATCTCCCGACGCAATCCCCATGCCGGCCCGCGGCTTTCCGTCTGAAGCGTAGGCCAGCCCGCGGCTCAGACCCTCCTCACGAAACACCCGATCGCTTTCCTTCGATTGCGGGCTCCTGCGCTGGTTGATCCAAAGATGATTCGCCGCCCCATCGTCGGCCACCAGAAAATCCGGATACCCGCTGGTGCCGAACGTCCCGGTCAGGATGCCCAGCCCAGGTCCCGGTTTCGCGCTTAGCCCGACTTCATCGGTGACGTTCTTGAACCGCCCATTCCCCAGGTTGTGGTAAACCTCCGTGACCGTCCCCTTGAACGGCTGCGGTCCGCAATAATTCGGCGATCCCTGCGGCGTGTAACAAGGCCGGCGATAAAAGTCCAGATAATGAACCACCACCAGATCCAGCAGCCCGTCCTTGTCGTAGTCGATGAACGCGGCGCTGGTCGACCATCCCGACGACGCCACTCCCGCCGTCGCGGTGACATCCGTGAACGTGCCGTTGCCGTTGTTGTGATACAGAACGTTGTGGCCGTAATTGGTGACATAGAGATCGACGTACCCATCGTTGTCGTAATCGCCCGCCGCCACGCCCATGCCTTTGTCGGCCAGGCCCAGGCCCGACGATTCCGTAACGTCGGTGAACGAAAGCTTCCCGGTTTCGTGCAGGTTATTGCGGAACAGGCGATTGCCAGGTTTCCATCCGGCCGGTATCGGCACCAGCGGCGTGCCTTGCGGATAAGTTGGCGAGCCCTGGATCAGAAATACATCCAGGTCGCCGTCGTTATCGTAGTCGATCAGGGCTGCGCCCGATCCCATCAGCTCCGGCAACAGGAAGTCTCCTGTGGCGCCGGAAAACTGCCAGAAATCGAGCCCGGTCTTGTTTGGCCACGTCCTCGAACGGGAACCCCTATGACGAGACGTGCAATTGCACGCAGCATAGCACGTGCAACAAGAAACACTGCAGCTACACCACCCCGTAACGACGTGCGTACAGCATAGTGCGAATCAAAAC
Organism: Bryobacterales bacterium; assembly: GCA_963798295.1. Classification (GTDB taxonomy): domain Bacteria; phylum Acidobacteriota; class Terriglobia; order Bryobacterales; family Bryobacteraceae; genus Palsa-89. Next base: position 22,659 of record CAWCSV010000001.1, read on the forward strand.
AAATTTGTCACAGAACATGCAGAATTGATTTAAGTTTGATTCTTTAGTGACTTGAACCAGACTGTGCCGCGACGCACGGTTGACCCATAACGCCGAATCCAAACCTTGAGCAGCTTATCGAGCTGGCTTGAAAACCTTACTTTTCGCCTAGGCTGAAGAAAGCCCGCCTCTGCCGGGTTGCAGCAGCCTCCCGAAGATCAATATGTTCTTTACAACATATGATCCGTATGACATACTCTAAGCGTGAGGTGGGAAGTCGAATTCCATGAGGACTTCGATCCCGAATTCGACACGCTACCGGAGGACGTGCAGAGCGAATTACGCTCTCATGCCCTTTTGCTGGAGCAGTTTGGGCCGCAGATCGGCAGGCCCCGCGTCGATACGCTCAGAGGTTCGCGCCACGCGAATATGAAGGAATTGCGCTTTGACGCGGCGGACGGTGTCTGGCGCGTCGCCTTCGCGTTTGACCCGAAACGCAAGGCGGTCCTTCTGATCGCGGGGGACAAGTCGGGCGGCGGCGAGAGGAAGTTTTATCGCCAGCTCATAGCAAAGGCCGACGAAAGATTTGATGAGCACCTGTCACGAATGAAGAAGAAGGGGATATAGCCATGCCTATCACGCTGAAGGACAAAATGAAGGACCTGAGCCCCGCCCAACGCAAGAAGGTCGAGGCCCGCGCCGCGGAGTTGATCGCCGAGGAGATGACCTTGCGAGAATTGCGTCATGCACGCAAGCTCACGCAGGCAAAGATGGCCAAGACCCTAGGGGTCACCCAGGACAGTATTTCGCGCCTCGAAAAGCGGAGCAATCTCTTGCTCTCCACGCTCCGAAAAACGGTCGAGGCCATGGGCGGGAATCTTTCGCTGGTCGCCGAGTTTCCCGACCGCGCGCCGGTGGTTCTGGCCGGCATTGCCGAAGATGATCCGGGGCCAAAGCCAACTAGCCGGAGGCACGTCGCCTAAGTTTTGGCTGCCGAGCACCAGGCCTTAAGGGACGAAATGAATAAGCGCAATGCGCATATCGGCTCGTCACTGGACGACTTTCTGAAAGAGGAAGGCGTCCTCGAAGAGACCCGTGCGGCGGTGTTGAAACAGACGCTGGCCTGGCAAGTTCAGCAAGCGATGAAGAAGGACAAAATCAGCAAGGTAGAGATGGCGCGTCGTATGAACACAAGCCGCGCGGCGCTGAATCGTCTGCTCGATCCCGGCAATACCTCGGTGACGCTGCAGACCCTAACGCGCGCAGCGCGCGCTGTCGGCCGCGACCTGCGCATCGAGCTGGTTTGAAAAACTACGTTCGCCTACTGACGATGTTGGGCTACGATGGCGGTTAGCATGAGGCAGAGACTTCGGCCAGATTTCGTCTGCGTCGTCTTCCTAATTGCCGGAACCGCACTCGGCCAGACCAACACCGCAGATCGAGTCAAGGTCCAAACCGTCTGCGACATTCTACTAGATCAGGGCAAGTTTAACGGCAAGGCAGTCGCCGTTCTCGGTCGATTGATTGCGACCGATGAGGGCGCATGGTTGACGGAGGACGACTGTGGCCGCAAGGTTGAGGCGCAAGGAATTCCCTTGGATGTTTCGGTATGGATTGAGCAGCGAGGCACGCCTTCCGGTACTCCAGGAACACCTGTGCTTGACCAGGACTCCTTGAAGTTGAAGTTGGCACAGGCGGCGAAGGCGACCAGACTTGGGAAACACGTTCAATTCCAATGCACCATTTCCGGAAAAGAAGGCAAACTCGAATGTGGTTGGCCCGAGGTACAAGATCAGTGGGTTATCGCTTATGGCCGGGTCGAGACTCAGGGTGATCGGGGCTATGGCTTCGGACATCTCAATGGAGCACCAGCGCAGGTGATCGCTCAGGGGGAACTCATTCTCATTGAGGCGCAGACCCGAGACGCTAACGGCGTGCAGCGGAAGTAGACGTCAACAGCGCCAACCGGAAGGACAACTTGAGTACGTTCGTCACGTTGCAGTCCCCTGCAACCAATCCAAGTTGCAGCGCGCTCTCAAGTCCACATTACTATGTGCCTGCCTTACTGTCGGTCATGACCTGCCGTAAACATTCATCGTTGGCTGAATGAGCACGGCTGGCCCGTGCCTTCTTTGAGATTTACGATGGTGTCCACCGCGGCCGGTTTCCAAGATTCGCATTCCCCAGCAAGCCAATGAACCTGAATGCGATTCACCTGGGTGTCCGTCCCCAGACCGAAATGAGCCCGAGGGTCGTTGGCCGCCAGATAACTCCCGTCGCCTCGAACCCAGCGCCGCACCGATGTGCCATCCTTCCGCACGAGTTCCACCACGCTCCCATAGCCCGAACGATTGGTTTTCGTGCCCTCCAGATGAACCAGCAGCCAATGTCCGCGGTTTGGCACGGTGTTCAGCAGCAGACGCGCGGGGCCGTTATTGTTAGTGACCACAATGTCGACGCCGCCGTCATTATTTACGTCGCCGAACGCCGCCGAGCGACTTACTTCGGTGGTGGCCATGGCAGGACCCGCCTGATCCGTGATGTCTTCGAACCCCTTTCCTTTCCCCATATTCCGCAGCAACAACTTGCGCTCACGGTAGGGGAACGGGTCGCCCTTGGGATTCGATTTCAGATCCCCGGCCATGCTTCTTACTCCGCCATTGGCGCTGAACATATCCAGCAGCCCGCTATTGGCCATATCGAACAGGCCGACGCCAAATCCGGTATAGGGAAGGGAAATATGCGACAGCCCCGATTGCTCGGTGGCATCCACAAAATCCCCATTCGGCTGGCGTTGAAACAGCGTGAACGCCTCGGTGGGAAGGTTCGTCACGATAATCGATTCGCCGCCGTCGCCAAAAATATCGCCCGAAGCAATGCCCATGCCAGCCCGCGGCTTGCCGTCGGAAGCATAGGCCAGCCCGTGGGTGAGCCCCACTTCTTTGAAAACTCTGTCGTTCGGCTTCGATTGCGCGCCGCGCCGCTCATTGATCCAGAGATGATTCGCCGCGCCATCATTGGCCACCATGAAACCGGGAAACCCGTCGGGACCGAAATCTCCCGTGAGAATGCCCAGCCCGGGCCCCACCTTCGCGTTCAGACCCACCTCATCGGTCACATTCTTGAACTTTCCGTTCCCCAGGTTGCGATACAACTCGGTGGCCGTCCCCTTGAAAGGTGAAGGACCGCAATAATCAAGTCTGCCGTCGAACATATAACAGGGACGGCGATAGAAATCGACATAGTGAACCACCGCTAGGTCCAGCAGCCCGTCCCGGTCGTAATCGATGAATGCGGCGCTGGTGGACCAGCCGGATGAAGCGACGCCGGCGCTGGCGGTTACGTCGGTGAAGGTGCCGTTTCCGTTGTTGTGATACAGCACGTTGTGGCCGTAATTGGTGACGTACAGATCGGTGTATCCGTCGTTGTCATAGTCGCCGGCTGCCACGCCCATGCCTTTATCCGCGTAGCCAACGCCGGCCGATTCCGTGACATCGGTGAACGTCAGTTTGCCGGTTTCTTTGAGATTATTCCGGAACAGGCGGTTGCCCGGTTTCCAACCCGGCGGAACGGGCACCAGAGGCTTGCCTTGAGGGGCGGTGGGATACCCCTGGACCAAATAAAGGTCCATATCGCCGTCGTTATCGTAGTCGAGCAAGCGCCGCGCCCGATCCCACCATTTCGGGAAGAAGCATCTCGCCTGTGGCGCCGGAAAACTGCCAGAAGTCGATCCCGACCTGTTTGGAGACGTCCTCGAAGAGGAATGACTTAGGAGAAGAGGACGTTTTGCAGGCCAACAGCCAGACGAACAGCACCGCCGGCAAAGGCAGTACGAAAACAACCCGGCTCACCTTCGATACACCATTAAAGCAGGGATGATATCATGGCAATACTTTATGAAGCGGGGAATCGCCTCCGTAATACTGGCGGCGTTGTTGGAGTTGTCGTGTGCGAAATCCGTCCCGCCCGTCCCGGTCATCCCGGTCGACGGTCTCGATGCGGACGTAAAGAACGCCATACTGAAAGCCCGCGATCAAGCCGTGGCCCAGCCGAAAAGCGCCCAGGCCTCGGGCAATCTTGGCATGGTGCTGGAAGCGCATACTCTGTATCAATCCGCTGTTCCGGTCTATCAACGCGCCGTGCGCCTGGACCCGAAAGACTTCGCGTGGCGATACTATCTGGCGCTTTGCCTGGAAAAAACCGGCCAGCTGGATGAGGCGCTGGCGTCGGTTTCCGAAGGTCTACGTATCCGTCCGGACTATGCGCCCGCGATCCTCAAACGGGCCGAACTGCTCCTGAAGCTGGGGCGATTCCCCGAAAGCGCCGCCACGCTGGAACCTTTCCTCGCCAAGAACCCTGGGTCGCCGATGGCTTTGTACTTCATGGCCCGCGTGAAGTTCGCGCAGCAGGATTTCGCGGCTGCCGACGATCTCTATCGCCGCGCAACTCAGGCTTGGCCAACCTTCGGTTCCGCCTGGTTCGGCCTGGGGGAAACCAGCAAAAGACTCGGCCGCGACGCGGAAACCGAAAAGGACTACCAGCTCGCGGAGACCCATAAGGACCACTACCCGCCCACCGGAGACGAGCTTTACCTGCAAATGACGGAGCTCGCCACCGGCATCGAGAACCGCCTCATAGAAGCCAAGAACCTCCTGAACAAGCGGGAGTTCGACCGGTCCTCGCAGATTTACAAAGAGGTTCTGAAACAATATCCGGATAATCTGGACTGCCTGGTGAACCTTCTTTACATCGCGCAATACCCGAACCAGGCGACTCCCGAGGAAGTGGAAGATCTCTACCAGAGAGCCCGCGCCGCCAGTCCGCAGCTCGCCGAGGTGTACATGTACCACGGCACGGCGCTCGCCGCGCAAGGCAAGTACGATGCGGCCGTGGCCGAGCTCGACAAAGCCATCCAACTCAAGCCCAACAACGCCGAAACCCACGCCTGGTTGGCCGACGTGCGCGAACGCCAGCACCGTCTGGCCGATGCCATCGAGCAATATCGCATCGCCATCGCCCAGCAGCCCGATTTTCGCATCGCCCGGCTGGAACTGGCGAAAGACCTGCTCTATGCGCGCCGCAGCAAGGAAGCCATCTCCGTGCTGCTCCCGGCCCTTCAGGTGGAAGACCAGAACACGCCCGTTGCGATGATGTTCCTGGTGCAGGCCTACGTAAACATGGGAGACCGGGTGACGGCGCGAAAATATCTGGAGCAGGCCCACCAGTATGTACTGCGCAACGGGCCAGCGAATCTGCTGCCGCAGATCGAAAGCAATTTAAGGAGCCTGGGGTCCGGTTGAGGAAGGGCAACCCAAAAAGGGGTGTTCGGCCCGTCGCCGTCGCGAAGCGCCCATCCCGTTGGTGGCCGCACGCCTGGAAAATAGCCCTTCTCTGGGCCCTTGTTTTCGCCGCGTACTCCAATTCATTCGATGCCGGCTTTGTTTTCGATAGCGAATCGGCCATCTTGCAGGACGCCCGCGTCCATGAGGCCAACCTGCATAACGTCCACCGCATTCTTACCGAGGGCTATTGGGTGGATCAGCCCACCACGGACCTGTACCGTCCGTTGACGACGCTTTCTTACCTGGTGAATTACGCGATTCTCGGCAATGGCACGAACCCAGCCGGTTACCACTGGGTGAACCTGGTTCTCCATGCAGCCAACGTCTCACTGGTATACGCGATTGGCATACTGATTTTTGGCGAGCCGGCGCTGGGTCTGGCCTTGGCGGCGATCTGGGGATTGCATCCTCTGCTGACCGAGGGCGTGACCAACATCGTTGGCCGAGCTGACTTACTCGCGGCCCTTGGCATCTTAATAGGCCTGCTGTGCCACATTCGTGCCACGGCCGGGACCGGACGGCGCAAGGCCGGCTGGCTGATCGCGCTGACTCTCGCCCAGACGATTGCCTTGTTTTCGAAAGAGAGTGGCGTCGTCTTGCCGGCCCTGATGCTTGGTTACGACCTGATCTGGTCGGAACGAGCTCTGTGGCGGCGGCGAATCCTGTCCTATGCGGTTCTGGCCCTCCCGTTTATCGCTTTCTTTGTTCTGCGCGGCCAGCTACATATGCATCTGGAAGTGCCCTTCCAGAAGAATCCCCTGGTTGACGCCGCGTTCTGGCCGGCGCGCATGACAGCCTTTAAGGTGATCGGCAGGTTTCTGTGGCTGTTTGTCTGGCCGGCCCGCTTATCGGCGGACTACTCTTACAACTCCGTGCCCTTGTTCCAATGGTCGCTGGGCCACTGGGAGGATCTGCAGGCGCTGGTCTCGCTTGCGTTGTGCGCCGCCGGGATCGCGCTCGCTTGGCGGCTGCGCCGAGAAAACAAGCCAATCTGCTTTTTTGTGCTCTTCTTTTTCATCGCGCTGGCTCCCACCTCGAACCTTTTCATCCTCATCGGCAGCGTTATGTCGGAGCGCTTCATGTACCTGCCCACCATCGGACTTACGGGCTGCGCCGTGGCGCTGATTAGCGCGCAACAGGTCCCCCGGAAGGCCCTGTGGGTCGCGGCCGGGATCATATGCCTGGCTTTAAGCGCACGAACCTACTCCCGCAACTTCGATTGGCGCGATGAAGCCACTCTTTGGAACAGCGTTGCCGATGTGAACCCGGACGACGCGCTGGCTCACTTGAATCTGGGGAGTGCCCTACTCGATATTCCCGATCGGGTGCCGGACGCGATCGCTGAGTATCAAAGAGCCTTGCGGATTGATCCGAACTACGCGGAGGCGCATAACAATCTAGGGGCGGTTCTCCTCCATTCGGGCCGCAGCACGGAAGCGGTGGCCGAGTATCAGGCGGCGGTGCGTCTGGATCCGGATTACGCCGACGCACACAGCAACCTGGGAAGCGCTCTGTCGCAAATCCCCGGCCGTCTATCCGAAGCGGCCGCGGAACTGGAAACTGCGGTGCGTCTAGATCCCGAAAACGCGCGCCGACGCGCCGCTCTGGGAAGCGTTCTCTTACAGATCCCAGGGAGATTGCCCCAGGCAATCGGGCAGCTTGAAACGGCGCTAAAGATGGATCCGGAACTGACCGATGCCCACTATTCACTGGCAATCGGGTTGGCGCAGATACCAGCCCGGCTGCCGGACGCCGTTATGGAGTTCAACACGGTGTTGCGCAGCAGGCCCAATGACCCAGGAGTCCATTATCAGCTCGGAATCACGCTGTCGCGCATGCCCGGGAAACTTCCGGAAGCCATTCAGGAGATCGAGGCGGCGGAGCGCATTCGACCCGACCCCCGCGTGCAGGAATTGCTGAACCGTCTGCGTCAAGCAAAATAGCCCGCCATCCGGCCCCCGCCGCCAAAAGTTCTATCAACATCTTTGCGCCAGCTTCGGGTAGTTTTAGCCTGCTAGAGTCCGCACGAACTGCGTTCTAGCGTCAAAGGAGCGTCAAATTTTTACATGGTGGTTAAGAACTTTCAATGCCTGGAGACTGCGGATCTAATACATATCTACTACTTCCAGCCACTCGATCCCATAAAAAATTTTTCTAAGGCCCAGTCGACATCCAGGGCGCTCTGTTATATGATAGCCGAAGTTTTGGTTTGGATTGAGGTTCAGTTTCACGCAGGGAATCTGTGTACTTTGGATTATTGGGAGGCGAATTGAATGCAGTTGAGAATCGCGGTCGTTTTTCTGATCTGCACCTTAGCGGCGTTTGCTCAAGGTGATCGCGGCACCATCACAGGGACGGTGACTGACCCGACAGGCGCAGTCGTTCCTAACGCGAACATTCAGGTTACGAACACCGAGACGTCCGTCGTCTATAAGATCGCCAGCACCAGCACGGGCAACTACACCCTGGCGAATCTTCCCGTAGGCACCTACGAGCTTACGGTGGAAGCGCCGGGTTTCAAGAAGTTCGATCGGCCAGGTCTTCTGGTCGAGGTCTCCCAAACAGAGCGCGTCGACGCGATCCTTCAGGTAGGTGCTTCCACGGAAACGGTTACGGTCAACGCGGAAGCCCCGCTGCTGAAGACGGAAAGCGGCGAGATCAGTTACCAGGTCGATTTTACTAATGCCAACGACTTGCCTGTCTTCACCACCAACGGCACCGGTGGCAGCACCGGTCTGGGCAATATCCGCGATCCGCTGTCCGTTCTGAACATACTGCCCGGCGCGTCACAGACCACCGATACGGTGCTGCGCATCAACGGCCTCCCTTCCAGCTCTCAGACCATCATGGTTGAGGGGCTGGACGCGACGAATGGTATGTGGCGCCAGCAGAATCAGTCGACCCAGCAGGGAGCCGACGCAGTCCAGGAAGTCTCGGTACAAACCAGCAACTACGCCGCGGAATATGGCGGGGCGGGCGGCGGTTATCTGAACTTCACCATGAAATCCGGCACGAACCAATATCATGGGAGCGCATACGACTACTTCGTCAATAATTTTCTGAACGCCGGTCTGCCGTTCTCCGCCAATTGCAACCAGACAAATACCTGCGCGACGGACTTCAACTCCGGCCACATCAAGAACGTCGTGAAGCGTAACGATTATGGTTTCACGGTGGGCGGTCCGGTGAGGATCCCGAAAGTATACAACGGGAAGGACAGGACCTTCTTCTTCTTCAATTTCGAGCAGTTCCGCCAGACCACGGTAACCAACAACGGCTTGGCGACGGTGCCGACTCCCCAATATACCACCGGAAACTTCGCAGCGGCCGAAGCGTTTGGCCCCTTTCCTTTTCCAGGCTTCAACTCGATTTCCGCTCCGAACGAAATCTTCGATCCGGCAACCAGGCACACTGTTAACGGCCAGCCCGTGGAAAGCCCGTTTCCAGGTAACGCGATTCCCATCAGCCGGTTAGACCCGGTGGCGTTGTACCTGCAATCGTTCTTCCCCACGCCCAACATATCGGGCGGATCGACTCTGGACAACTACGCTATCCCGGCCTATTCCAATTTCCAGCACACCACCATCCCTTCAATTAAAATCGACCAAGTGCTCAATTCGAAGATGAAGTTGTCCGGCTACTTCTCTTTGACGGAGACAAACTCACCCGAGACCAATGGATTCTCGGAAAACCTGGCTCCGGTGGCGCCAGACGCCGATCGCTCGTATACCTGGCGCGTCAACTTCGACGACACAATCACTCCCACGCTGCTGTTCCATTTCGGCGCCGGATTGCTCTATTTCGACCACCCGGAATTTACCCCCCCGTCGGACTTTGACGCACAGGCGGCCAAGGTGGCCGCGTCAGGTTTTGATGGCGCCCCGGGCGGCTATAACTTCGCGCAATTTCCAGCCAATACCTACATGCCGTCGTTCGCCGCTCTGTCCGATGGCATTATCGGTGGCGGACTGGCTCTGGGATCGGGCTTTTTCGCTCCGTCTCCTGGTCCCGCCGGTTTCGACGAATCCGACTTGAAGGACATCAAGCCGACTGCGAACACCAGCTTGACCTGGGTCCGGGGTAATCACACTTTCAAGGCGGGCGCCAGCATGGTCCTGGAGGGCTTCCCGCAGCAGAGCAGCATTCGCGCCTACGGCGAATACGGATTCAGCGCTAACCAGACCGAGAATCCCGCTGAATACGGCGTTGGAGGAATCATTTTCCCGTCCGGATTCGCATACGCCAGCTTCCTGCTGGGCCAGACTAGCTATGTCGAAGATTCCGCGATTAACGACTCGCGGTTAGGCAACCATACCTGGTCGGCGTTTATTCAGGATAGCTGGAAGGTGAGTCGCAAGCTGACCCTCGAACTTGGTCTACGTTGGGACTACGCGACATTGTTGGAGGAGGAGCATGGGGCCATGTCGGATGCCGATTTCCAGGGCGTCAATACATCGTTGGCCTCTCCGGAGTACCCCGGCGGGCGCGCAGGGAATATTATTTATGGCGCCACCAATGGTGGCCAACCGTTGAGCAACGCGTATCCATTCTCGCTTGGACCCCACGTCGGTGTGGCCTACCAGATTACCCCGAAGACCGTATTCCGGGCTGGCGGGTCAATCGCTTACTCGTCGTCGCCTGACAACGCCTTCCTGTCCTACAGCGTGGCGAACTTCTATACGGTTGCTTCACCCGGGCAATTCCTCCCGGCGAGTCAACTGGCGAATGGAACTCCGCTCACGGGTGCTCTGACCCCCACGTTCCCGGAATATAACCAGTACCCGTTCCCAACCACTTCCACCGGCACCGGTTGCGGTTTGGCAGTTACCCAAGCCTGCATTCCGCCCCAGGAGCCGTTCATCACCATCTCGAAGAGCTCCGGCAGATTGCCACGCATCTTCCAGTGGAGCCTCGGTTTCCAGCGTGAGATCGTGCCCAACCTGATGGTGGAAGCGAACTACGTCGGCAATCGCGGCGCCTGGTTCACGGCGCCTCTGCTGGATACCCAGTCGTTCAACGGTCTGACCCAGAACATCCTTTCGAACCTTACCACCGAAGGGCCAGGCGGCGGCGGCCTCTACGGTGCAACCTCCAATATGGCCTTCACGAATCCGACGGATTACGCCTTGCTCAATACCCCGATCAGCAACCCGGCGGTGATCGCAAGATTCCCGGCGCTGGCAAATCCCAGCAACGTTTATCCCGGCTTCCCCACCAGCGAGACGCTGGCCCAAGCACTGCGGCCCTACCCGCAGTGGTTCGGAGTTCCGTCCTTCCTGGGGCCACCCATGGGCGACACGTGGTACGATTCGCTGCAGGTTAAGGATCACCAAGCGCTACTCACACGGCTTGACCGCTCAGGCTTGCGTATGTATGGTCGAAATCGTTGACCAACGCGGCCAATTCCAACACCTCGTACTTGACGCCTGACGATCCGGTGTTGAACGATCCGTACAACACGCCGACCATCAAGCAGCTTTCCGGGTTCGATCAGCCGCAGGTGCTGGCGATATCGTTCAGCTACACCACCCCGAAGATCGGTCAGGACTTCCTCGGCGGAAATGGCGCCAGCAAGGCTGATCAGCTGGCTGGCCCGCGACTGGACCGTCGGTGGCGTTCTCAAGTATGCCAGCGGCTCTCTGATGCAGAGTCCCGAATCGAACATCACCCTGTGGAACACCATGGGCATCGGCGGCACTCCGTTGAACGGCGTATCGAATTTCGGTGGTGCCGAACCCCTTGAGAACTATGTTCCCGGCCAGTCCTGTCTGGCTATCAATCCGAACAGCCATTTCGACCCCACAAAAACGCTGGTGTTGAATCCGAACGCCTGGTCCGAACCAGACCACGGAAACGTTTGGCGACGCGGCGCCTTACTACACCAGCTGCCGGTGGCGGCGCCAGCCGGCCGAATCTCTCAGCCTGGGCCGGATTTTCCGCATCAAAGAAAAGCTCCAGTTGTTGATTCAGGCGCAGTTCTTCAATGTGTTCAATCGTGTGGTCTATCCCGCGCCGACTGCGACCACGACCAGCACAACGCCCGCCACGTTCGGCAACCCGTTCCCGGGCGGCCTGACTCCGGATTCGGGCAGAACGCCGCGTTGAACGGAGGCTATGGGTTCGTGAACACGCTCAACGGAGCCGGTACGAATCCGTAGATCGGGCCAATTGGTGGCGCGCTTTACGTTCTGATACAACGTACCTCGCAATAGGTTAAGGGCCTCTCCGGGAAACCGGCGAGGCCTTTTTGCTTTAAGGCTAGAATGGAAGACTCTGAGCCGCGCTCGTTAGGCCACGCCGGACAGTCGGTCCTGGTAACCGGCGCTGGCGGATACATCGGATCGGCTTTGGTCCAGGCGATTGCCGCGGCGTGTCCAAGCCGTATCATCTTGCTGGATTCGGCGGAACACAACCTGTTCCAGATCCGGCAGCACCTGGAATCGGCGTTCGGCCACGTGGGTTGTGTTCCAGTGCTGGGAAGCGTGGATGACGTCAATTTGCTCGACGACATTTTCACTCGCTTCCAGCCCGATGTCATCTATCACGCGGCGGCATTCAAGCACGTTCCGTTGCTGGAGCGCAATCCGATCGCGGCTGTTCGCAACAACGCAATCGGTACATACACGCTGGCGCAAGCGGCTCTCCGCCATGGAACGCCCAAGCTGATCCTGATCTCCACCGATAAAGCCGTGAACCCGCACAGCGTCATGGGTGTTTCTAAACGTCTGGCGGAGCTGGCATCGTCATCGCTTTCAGCACTTCCGCATGCCGGATGAATGCAATCCGCCTGGTGAACGTGATCGGGTCGCCCGGCAGCGTGGTCCCGATTTTCCTGAAGCAGATCGCCGAGCGCAGGCCCGTTACCGTCACGCACCCAGAAGCCAGCCGATGGTTCATGTCTTTGAACGAGGCAGTGCGGCGATCCTGGCAGGCGGGGCGGCTGAGATCTGGAAGGAAGAATTCTGGTGCCGGAAGTCGGAGCGCAAACACGAATCGCCGATCTGGCCGAGTTGCTGATCGGCGCGGCGGCTGAAGTCCCCATCGTGTTTACCGGGTGCCGTCCTGGAGACAAACTCACCGAAGAGCTCGTTTCTAAAACCGAAACGAAAGAGGGAACCATGGGCCCGCTGCACGTGATCGGAACCTGCCGGCTTCAACCCGCGGAGACTCGAAGAGATCATGAGGCGGCTTTCGCGATTGCGTCGCCTCCCACGACGTTCCCGGGCTCATTCGAACGTTGTGTGCCGTGGTTCCTGAATACGTACCGAGCGATATCTTGCGATGAAGCGAAAAATCGCCGCCGTCACCACGTCTCGAGCCGACTTCACCGCGCTGTATTGGCCGTTGCATGACCTCGCGTCCCATCCCGACGTGGATCTGAGGATCATTGCGCTCGGGCCGCATTTGTCGCCGGAATTCGGATCGACCATTCGGGAGATCGAGAAAGCCGGATTCCGCGTCGACGCGCGAATCGAGTGCCTGTTGAGTTCGGATACGGATGTCGGCATGGCCAAGACGATCGGTTTGGCGACGTTGAGTCTGGCGGATTGCCTCGGCGAGATGCGCCCCGATCTGCTGCTGGTGACCGCGGACCGCTACGAAATGCTCGCTCCCGCTTCGGTTGCATTGGCGCTGCGGATTCCGGTAGCGCATATTGAAGGTGGAGAGATTAGCGAAGGCGCAATCGACGACGCGGTCCGCAACGCGCTTACCAAGATGAGTCACGTCCACTTCACATCCACGGAACTGGCGCGCGCACGGGTAATCGCCATGGGCGAGGAAGAATGGCGCGTCCACCGCACGGGCGCTCCATCGCTCGATCATCTGCGGCGCGGTCCGTTGTTGAGCCGTGAACAACTGGAGCAGCGTCTGGCCATCGACCTCAGCGTGCCTACAGCGCTAGTAACATATCATCCGACGACCATCGCTCGGGACACTACCCGGGAGGCGGATGCGCTATTCGAGGCGCTGCAGCGAGCGCCCGAGCAGCTTCTGTTCTGCTACCCCAACGCCGATGCGGGCAGCCGCGAGCTGATCGGGCGAATTGAGTCGTTCCTGCGGCGATCGCAGTGGCAAAGTATTCGTCAACCTGGAACCGCTGGTCTATTGGAGTCTCTTGCCGCATGTCGAGTTCCTGCTCGGAAATTCCAGCAGCGGGATCATTGAGGCGGCGTCCTTCGCTTTGCCCGCGGTGAATGTAGGAATCCGCCAGCAGGGCCGTGAGCGTGGCCGCAACGTGCTGGACGCGGAACCGGACGCGCGTTCCATTCTGGATCAGCATCCAAACCGCGAGAAGCGAGGAATTCCGGCAATCGCTCCAAGGGCATGGCGAACCTGTACGGCGATGGATGCGCTTCTCAAAGAATCGTTCGATGTGCTGGCGTCCTTGCCGCTCGGGCGAGGAGCTATTGATGAAGCGCGCGCCAGGCCATCGGGATGAGAATCCCGCTCTCGGCTCCCGACATTACGGAGGCCGATATCCAGGCCGTGGTCAGCGTGTTGCGAACACCGCGACTGAGTATCGGCCCCAAGATGGAGGAATTTGAGAGATCGATCGCGGATCTTGTGGGCGTCCGCCACGGAATCGCCGTCAGTTCGGGAACGGCGGGTCTGCATCTTTGCCTGCGAGCGCTGGGCGTTGGCGAAGGCGACGAAGTCCTTTTGCCGTCTTTTACATTTATTGCCGCCGGAAATGCGGTTCTTTATGAGCGTGCCCGGCCCGTATTTGTGGATATTGAACCACTCACGCTCAATCTGGATCCCGGCAAACTGGAGCGGAGCATTACTCCGAAGACGCGCGCCATCATCGCGGTCCACACCTTCGGACATCCCGCGGATATGGATCCGATCATGGACATCGCCCGGAAACACGGTTTGCCCGTGATTGAGGACGCCTGCGAGGCCATCGGAGCCCGCTATCGGGGGCGGCCGGCCGGCGGCATCGGAGATTTCGGAGTGTTCGGGTTCTATCCCAATAAACCGATCACCACCGGCGAGGGCGGCATGGTGGTGACTCGGGATTCTCAAATGGCAGCTACCATCCGGGCGCTTCGCAATCAAGGGAGGATGGAGACCGACGGCTGGCTGGACCATCGTCTCCTCGGATACAACTATCGGCTTTCTGAATTGAACTGCGCGCTCGGGCTGGAGCAGATGAAACGGATCGACGAAATTCTCGATCGCCGTGAGGCGATTGCTGATTCAATATTCCGAGGAGCTTCAAGCCATCCCCGAAGTGACAACACCGCTCATTAACGATCAAAGACGGGCGCGTGTGCTGGTTCGTCTACGTGATTCGTGTGGAAAATCGCGACGCGATCCTGGAAAAGCTGACGGAACAGGGAATTGGTTGCGCGCGGTATTTCGCTCCGCTGCATCGGCAGCCGCTCTTTGCGCCTTATGCGAATCCGCGCGACGATCTGAAAATCACGGAGCAAGTGGCGAGTCAAACCTTGGCGCTGCCGTTTTTCAATCGTCTGACCAGGGAACAGATTCACGAAGTCTGCTGCGCGCTCGCGGGATGCGGTTCGTCCCAAAACGTAAAGAAGATGTCCTTGGATGCTCCATCGCCGGCGTTCTCCGGTCGCGTAGTCGACGACAAACCGGTTCTCGATGGTCAGGCCGGCTGCCTGTGCGAGAGAACGAAACTCACGGTGAGTAAAGACGTGCCCTCGCGTGGTGCATCGCACTTCGTCGAAATCCCAAGCGACTACGACATCTCCATTCGTCTCGTTCCAGCTCAGACCATCGCGCAGAAAGCGAAGGGCGGTTGGAATCGCGCCGTAGTGGCGCGCATTGTAGCGGTGCTGCACGTCTACGAAGATCCGGCCTTGGGGAGACACCAGACGTGCAAACTGACGGAGAACCTCCAGGCGGCTGGCTGGGGGAAAGATGTGTCCCAGGACATTCCAGAGACACGTGATGACGTCAAACTCGCCTCGACCAAGTGAAGTTCTTCGGCGCGCAAGGTCTGGATTTTGGCGTCTGAATCGTGCTTGCCTTGCATCGCCACGCTGGGCTCCAGCAGAACCAGTTCCGCGAATGTCTCGCGCCTGCGCGATCCGGCGGGCTCGCCCGCCGTCCCCGACTCCGACATCGAGCATGGAGCGGCTGCCCGGCGGTATCTCGGAGATCACCAGCCGATCGATGCTGTCCAGATACGATTTGCGCTTTTCGGCGATGCGCGCGAACACAGGCGCGATCTGATCGTAAGCGGCCACTGGGTCGAGCAGTGGATCCGAAATCACAGACACGGGCTAGGCTGCCAGCCGCCAAACGCGGACTCGAGGTGCGCGGCGATCCACAGCGCCACATCTTCGCGCCAGGGGTGGGCGGCGATCTGCACGCCGATCGGCAGGCCCGCGGCAGTCTGTCCGCAGCGCACCACGGCAGCCGGCCAGCCGGTAAGATTGTGGGTCATCGTGTAACTGAATCCCTGGAACGTCCGCTCTTCGATCGATCTGCCGTGCGGCAGCGCCGCTTGCGGGCAGACTGGTGAAAGGATCGCGTCGTAGTCTTCGAAGGAACGCGAACATCCGCGCGCGAAAGCGGTCCAGGGCGGCCCAATATTCCGCGAACCCATCTATCGTGGTGCGGTATGGTTCCAGTTTCATCAGCCATCCGTCGAGAAGCGGATGCGTGCGCGTGCTCCCAATGGCGGCCAAGTAGGCCCGCAAACCGTCGCCGCCATCCGGACCAATCATCCCCATTTCGAGCTCGTAACTTTCCTCCACACCCGGCTGGACGGCGCTCTTCGATCCGGTTCACCTCAGGCTCGAGCGCCGCGGCCGCCTGTTGAACTACGCGCGGTTGTTTCCGGTGTCTGCGGGGACGATTCCGTTGTCGGTAAAGAACGCGATCCGCAGATCCTTCATTCGCACCTGCCCCGGATCGCCCAACGGCATGCCAATGACGGTGTGATCCTGAGCATCGGGCGCCGCCAGCAACGACAGCATGGAACTCAGATCCTCCACGCGCCGCGCCATCGGACCGATTTGCCACAACGTTTCTATCCACCCGCCAGCCGGGGGAACATGGCCGGTGCGAGGCAGGCGACCCGAAGTGGGCTTGATGCTCGCAATGCCGCAGAAATGCGCCGGCAACCGCACGCTTCCGGCAGCGTCGCTGCCCAGGCCGAAGGGAGATCCGCATGCTGCGATCAGCGCGGCCTCGCCTCCGCTGGAACCGCCGGAGGTGCGCGAGAAATCGTAGGGATTGTTGGTGCGGCCGCGGATCAGGTTATCGCTTTCGAATGCGAACAGAAGATCCGGCAAGTTCGTTCGGGCGATGGGAATCGCTCCGGCCGCCCGCAGGCGCGCCACCACCGTTGCATCCGGATGGAAGGCGCGGCCGATTTCCGGCCCAGCGTGCCGGCCGTACAGACAGTGCCCTCCACTTCGATGGAATCCTTGATGGAAAACGGAACGCCCGCCAGAGCAGGCAGCGGATTGCCTTCCGCGCGCTCGCGATCCACACGCGCCGCCGATTCGAGCGCCGTTTCCTCCAGCACTTCCGCCACCGCATTCAGGCACGGATTCACCTGTTCAATGCGCCGCAGATGCGCTTCCACTAATTCCGTGGCCGACACCTCGCCGCTACGGATCAACCGCGCTTGCGCGATGCCGGAGAGTGAGCAGAGGTCGGACATCACTACTTCGTCGACTCCAATGGCTGCAGTAACACCGCCGCAGGCCGCGTGTTGTAGGTGCGCTGGTAGGAATCGTGCATGGCGTCGCGCGGGAAGTGTTCGCTCGCAGGATACGGATATCGGGACATCGCATGGAACGGGAGCGGCTGAACAGTGGAAGAGAAGGCGGTGTTCGGATCGCGATCCTTGGCCCAACCGTCCACCTTGAGCAGGAAGTCGCGGGTCCATTCCAGCAGCTGGTGCTTGAAGAGCGGCCAGAGGGAACTGCAGAGTCACTTCGTCGCCGGAACCCATGATCACCAGTTGATCGTCGACGTCGCGCAGCAGGTTGTCCACCTGGCCGTACCTGGTATAAAGGCCCGGAGTGGGATTCCAGAAGGAAGCCGGCGAAACATGATCGTAGAAGAATGTATCGGGCTGTTTGCGCTGCGGGTGAATGCGCGTTTCCGAGAATCCGCGAAAATGCAGATCGGCGGAGTCGAAAGGTATCGAGAGCGGGCTTCACTTGAGCGTCCGAAGCGCCCTCACTTAAGAAGATCTCATCCCAATATACGCACAGATTGGTGACGATCCGGACCTTGCGGCTCGCGGAAAGAAACTCGACCGGGACCACGATCGTCTTGGGCTTTCCGGCCGGCATGCCCATATCCCGATTCACGGTTTTCCAGGCGCCGGCGGCGTCCTGCACCTGGAGATACGGCATCACCAAGCCAGCCTCCGACTCCTGCGAGGCTCTGCGGAAGGTGCTGCCATCGGGCCAATCCACCCATCCGTTCAGCAACAGGATCGCCTTGCCGGACGGGGCGGCGCGAGCCAAAATCCAGATCGAGCGAATGCAGTTCCGCCACGCCCGTTTCGGAACGGCGGAAATGGTCCGGATAACGCTGATCCTTGGCGATCAATTGCGGCAAGACATCCGCGCCGTGGTCGTCGCGCGCGGTTTTCGGATAGATCCTTCGCTCGACACTGAACAGGCGGAACTCCGGATAGGGAGGGCCTTTGAACTTCTCGTTGGTGAAGATCTCGGTGCCGGCCGGATGATCGACGGCGTACAACTGGATCTGATCGAGATACGAAACCTCGCTCAACTCTTCGGTGACGCGAACTTCATAGTGATCGCCGATTGTCAATGATGGGCTGCAAGCGCCGCGCCGGGGATCTGCACGTACTCTTCGTGATCCACCGGGAAGTAACTTCCATCGCCATCGCGAGCGCCCAGCGGAGCCACTCCCAGAACATCGGTAATGAACTGGAACTCGCGCCCGTTCCAGGTCCAGATCATCGGGCAGGAGCCGGACAATCGTTGCGCTTCCTGATAGATATGCGTCTGATTCGTCGCCTGCCGGACTTCGTTCTGGATCAGCCCGTTCGGCCAGGTGATGCGAATGACGTCGACGGAAGCATGGTCTCCGGCATCGAACGTCAGCGGCACGCCGTTGTAGAACTGGCGGCGGTAGAGAGTTCCAGCCTTCATCTCGACCAACGCATCCTGAGCCAGCTTGAGACTTCGCACGCCCTTGAGCTGAACGCGGATCCAGTGACTGGTTTTGTGGTCGCTCTGATTGCGCAGGAAATGAATGCTGCCGTCCGCGTCGATGCGGGCGCGGTCCAGCCGGCCGGTTGCGTCGAAGTCGGCATCCACTTGCTTCCGATTCGAAGCGGGCTGTCCATGGAACGCCTCCACTGTATATCTGCCGCCCAGTTGATCGCGATACAGCACCGGCGCGCGATCGCGATAGAACACGGCCAGATCGAAAGCTTTGCTGTCGGGAACGACGCGCGTCTTCTCTGCGGAGGTCACTTCGCCCTTCACAAACGGGAAATCCTCGGTCCGATCCGCCCATCCCGCCGCTCCCTGATTCCGCAAGAGCGCCGGCTGCGGTCCTAGCAGGATGAGATCGAGGTCGTAATCGTGATCGTAGTCCATCCATACGGCGGCATCGAAGCGCCGGGCGGGAAGGTTCGCCGGCTGCCGGACGAATTTGCCGCCCGTGTTGCGATACAGAACCGGACCGGCCGCCGTCAGCACGCAGAGATCCATCAGACCGTCATTGTCAAAGTCGCCCGGAGCCACGTCGATCACGCCGGTGAGTCCTTCCAGGCCAGTTTCGGTGGCGGGTTGCTGCCCCTTGAGGAACAAATGGATTCCTTGCGAAGACCACACCAGAAGATCGGTTTGGCCGCTGCCAGTGGAGTCGATTAAGGTCAGGCCCGCGGTTGCTGGATCCACCGTTCCCTCCAGGCGGGTGTCGGCGAACTTCGGTTCCGGCGGCGTTGCCGCTTCCGCGCGAGCTTGCGGCGGGTCGTAGATTTCCGCGTAGTTGCACCACTCTACGTTCTCCGGGATCACCCAGCTTTTCTGCAACTTTTGGATGCGCTCGAAATCGGCGAGATAGCGGTTCGCTTGCCCGGTGTTTCCCTCCAGCCGGTACAGGTTGTAAAGCTGGAACCGCGCGGCCGCCAGCAACGGATCCAGCTCGGCGGCTTTTTCGAATTGAGCCTGCGCGTCACTGCGCCGGTTCATTTGGTTGTACAGGGTGCCCAGTTGATAGTGCGCGATCGCCTCGTCCGGCGTTCGAGCCAGCATGCCCTCGAATTGCGCGATCGCTCGCTGCGCGTCGCCCTGATGCTTATAGTAGATCCCGAGGTTGAACCAGGTGTGCGGCAGCGACGGATCCTGGCGCTGCACCTCTTCCAGGAGCTTGACGGCTTCCTGCTTCGCGCCCTTGCACCTTGAGCAACGCGAGCGCGTAGTTCAGTTTGTCGCGCGCGGAATCGGGCGCGAGTTGCGAGCGCCTGCTGAAACTCCTGGACCGCTTCCTGTTGGGTGGTGGGATTCTCATAGAACGCCTTGCCGAGATTGCGGTGCTGGTCCAGCAGGTCCTGATTACGCGGTTTGGAACAGCCGCCCACCCCCACTATGACTAAAAGCGCCACCAATCCCCACTGCCACTGTCCCCTATCGGTCCAGCTCATGATAGCTGTATACTACACGAAGCCGGACGGGCGCCATGGGGGAGAAAGACAAAAAGATCACCAAAATGGAACCCATGTTCCTTCCCGGCGTGGAGAACAATCCGCAGCCGGGACCCTACGCCGATGCGCTTCGCATGATGCAAGCCGCGGGCGGCGAGTACTCGCAGATCTGGCACCTGTTCGCCTTCAAACCGCAAGCCACCGATCATCTGGCGCGCTTCACGCAGGAGATCATGCGCGAGCCCGCTCCGCTCAGCCCCTGGATTCGGGAGTTAATCGCGGCCTTCACCTCGGCCCGCAACGATTGTCCGTTTTGACTGAAGTCCCACGCCGCGGTCGCGGCTGTTCTACTGAAACAGACATCGGGCGCGGACATGGACGCTGAAGCGTTCATCGTCGGCGTGATTCGCGATTTGGAAACATCCGGGCTGACCGAAAAGGAGAAGGCGCTTTTCCGCTTCGTCGATCGGGTGAATAGCTGCTCGCAAAGCATCACGGCGGCTGACATGGAAACCTTGCACGCGGCGGGCTGGGACGACGAAGCCATTTACTACGCCATCACCGTTTGCGCGCTCTTCAACTTCTACAATCGCTGGGTGGACGCCAGCGGAGTTCACGCGCTATCGGACGAAGCGCACCGCCAGGGCGGCAAACGGTCCGCAGCTGCCGGCTACGTCAGGAAATAGCACATGGCACCGACGCAGTCCGCGCGAGATAAACTGATGAGGAAATGTCCAGACGCTCGTCAGTAATCCGGCGGGAGGCTTCGGAAGCCAAACAGCCGAAACTAAATCAGTCCAGGCCGAAACCCAGGCGGTTGAGCGCAGCTACCGCTATCTTGTTCCCTGGCTGCTGTTGTTTGCCGGCAGCGGTTGCGCGGCGCTCATTTACGAGATCGTCTGGTTTCAGTTATTGCAACTGGTGATCGGCTCCTCGGCCGTATCGCTGGGATTGCTGCTCGCGGCCTACATGGGCGGGCTGTGTCTGGGCAGCGCCGCTCTGCGCAGGCTGGTTTCAACGCGGCATCATCCGATGCGCGTCTACGCGTTTCTGGAGTTGGGGATCGCGGCGTTCGGGATCATCGCGCTGTTCGGCGTTCCCTTGGTCGGGCGCATTTACGTCGCCGGCGCAGGCCAACGGGTCTGGTTGGACTGGTCCTGCGCGGCGCGGTTGCAGCGGTATGCCTGCTTCCTCCGACGTTCCTGATGGGCGCCTCGCTTCCCGCCATCGCCCGCTGGGTGGAGAACCACGCCTCGGGGAGTTTCCTGGCTGGGGCTGCTTTACAGCGCCAATGTCGCGGGCGCGGTAACTGGCTGCGTCCTGGCCGGCTTCTACCTGCTGCGCGTCCACGACATGGCCTTCGCCACCTACATCGCCGCGGCGATCAATGTGGCAGTGGCGTTGCTCGCGCTCGCGCTGGCGAGTCGCGTCAAGCAGCTGGAAGCGCTGCGGATCGCAAGAGGAATCGACCGGGTGCCAAAGCGCGCGTCCGGGCGCGATGTTCGTTTACGCCGCGATTGCGTTTTCCGGACTGACCGCTCTGGGCGCCGAAGTGGTCTGGACGCGCCTGCTCTCGCTGCTGCTGGGCGCGACGGTCTACACTTTCTCGATCATTCTGGCCGTGTTTCTGACGGGCCTGTGGGCCGGCAGCGGCGCTGGTTCTTTCCTGGCCCGCCGCGTGCGCGATCCACGCCTGGCGCTGGCCGGCTGCCAGATCCTGCTGGCCGTCGCGATCGCCTGGACCGCCTTCACGCTCGCGTATGTGCTGCCCTGGTGGCCCGTCGATCCGTGGCTTGCCGATCAGATCCCTGGCTCAACTTCGATCTGGACCTGACGCGCTGCATCCGCGCCATTTTCCCGGCCACGCTGCTGTGGGGCGCGAGCTTTCCATTGGCGCTGGCGGCCGCGGCGGCGAACCGGGAAGATCCGGCGACGATTGACCGGGCGAGGTTTACGCGGCCAATACCGCCGGGCTCCATCGTGGGCGCGCTGGCGTTCAGCCTGCTGCTGATTCCCGCCATCGGAACGCAGGGCTCGCAACGGTTATTGATCTGGCTGGCGGCGGCCGGCCGCGGTGGTTGCCATTGCGCCGGTGGTTCTGGTGACGCGCAAGGCTCGATCGGCGTTTCGCGGGCGCGCGTGGCCGGCGCCGCGGTGCTGGCGTGGGGCCTGGTCGCCACCGTGGGCGCGCGTTCCCTGGCAGGCCATCGCTTATGGCCGCCGCGTCGCGCCCATTTTGCGGGGCCTGGATCGTCGCCAACGATGCCCAGACCACTCCCTGTGTTCGTGGGCGAGGGAATCAATTCATCGGTGGTGATCACCCAGCGCGGCGACCAGAGATCTTTCTACGTCAGCGGTAAATCGGAGGCCTCGTCCGCGCTGCTCGACATGCGGCTGCAGCGCATGATGGGACACCTGCCCGCGTCTGATGCAAGTTCCGCGCCGCGTTCGGTGCTGGTGGTGGGGTTCGGCGCGGGAGTCACAGCCGGATCTTTCGTTCCCTACCCCGATGTCCGGAGCATCGTGATTTGCGAATTGGAGCCTTTGATTCCGCCCGCCTCCGACGAGTTTTTCGGCAAAGAGAATAACCACGTGCTGCACGATCCCGCGCACCCGCGTGGTTTACGACGACGCCCGGCACTATATCCTGATCACTCCGGAAAAGTTCGACGTCATCACCACCGATCCGATCCATCCCTGGGTGAAGGGCACTTCGACGCTGTACTCCAGAGAGTATTATGAGTTGGTCAAGAGCCATTTGAATCCGGGCGGAGTAGCCGCGCAATGGCTGCCGATTTACGAGAGCGACGAGGAAACCGTCAAAACCGAGCTGGCAACTTTCTTCAGCGTCTTTCCCAACGCCACGGTCTGGAGCAACTATTTGAACGGCGACGGGTACGATCTGGTGCTGCTGGGCAGCGCCGATGCGGCGCCCATCAATGTGGATGCGCTCCAGCGGCGTCTGGACCAGCCCAGCTACTCCGGAGTGTCCGCGTCGCTCGGCCGAAGTCGGGTTCCATTCCGCCGTGGATTTGCTGGCAACCTACGCGGGCAGAGCCTCGGACCTGGCGCCGATGTTAGCCAACGCTCAGATCAATGACGATCTGAATATGCGCTTGCAGTACATGGCGGGACTGGGGTTGAACTCGCTGACCGCTCCCCAGGTTTATCGCGAGGTCCTGTCGTATCGCAAATTTCCCGAAGACTTGTTGGCCGGCACGCGGCGACGGCGTGGAACGCGTTGCGTGAATTGATTGGGCGGCCGCACCGCACGTTCTGATGAGGAAGACTTTTGGCGTTGGGATTGCTGTGCGCGTTTCTGCTGGCCTTCAGCGCGAGCGCGGAAGTTATGTGCGCGCTGGGGTCCGGCGCTGCTTCCTACGATGCCAAAGCCGATCAGCGGCCCACTGCCGACGCCATGCAACTGGCTGGCCGCATGAACGCGGCGCTGTCGCCAACTTGCTCGCCGAAGTGCCCTCAGATCGCGATATTCCGCAACGCCACGGCGGCCAATGCCATGCTGGTGGTAACCGCCGACCAGGCGAAATTTGTGTACGCGCCGCAGTTCTTCGCGGCGGTCTATGACAATACGGCGATGGCGCCATCATCGCGATCATCGCCCACGAGTACGGCCATGCCCTGGACGAGACGATTCCGGCTCCGTGGATGAAGAGCGACTGGACGCCGGAGTTGCGCGCCGATGCCTGGGCCGGGTGCGCGCTGGCCAAGAGCGATCTGAGTTCGAACGACTTGGCGGAGGCTTTAACCGCAGTTTCGAAGTATCCGCCTTCTGCTCACCCGGACGATCAACCCAGCTGGTCACTCCGTGTGCCGGCTCTGCGGCTCGGGTATACCCACTGCGGAGGGGACGGTTCAAAGTTCGACGGCGCAGTTAAGTAGTGACGCCGCTATTTTTGCGAGGCGGCGTTCTGCAGAAGGGCGCGAATCTCGGTTGCGGCGCCGGCATTCGAGGCTACGGGGTTGGCTGCACCCGCCGGAGCCGGTGCGGGTTGTGTACCACGCTGCGCAGCGCCGGCGCCTGCTAAATCGATCGGCTTGCGGCCGTTGCTGTCCACCAGATCGGTTCTGGCTCCCTTCTGGAGCAGGTAGCGCAGCACATCCGCGTTGCCCTTTTGGGCCGCCACGTGGAGCGCAGTCATGCCTTCGGTGGCAGAGGGCGCGCGGGAAATGCGCAAGGAATAAGTTTTGGTACCCGTCACCTGCGCGTTCACATTGGCGCCGTGCTGGAGCAGCAGGTCCATCAGCGCCATGTTCGCCGCGCCGCCGGAGCTGGTGGATGAGGCTAACCCGGTTCCTCGCCCACCGGTTCCCACGCCCGCCGCGATCAGGAACGGTGTAAGGCCCATCCCGGAGATGTTAGGATCGGCGCCCTTTTCCAGAAGCGCTCGAGCCACTTCCACATCGCCGGCGATGGCGGCGCGCAGCAGTGGTGTGCATCCCGTGTTGTAAAACTCCTCCACGAAACGTCCGCTGTTCCCTCCCCGGCTGGGGCGATGCATATTGAGCTGCGGATTGACATCGACGCCCGCAGCCAGCAGGATGTGGATCATCTCGATGCTGGAAACGGGCGGGCCACTGGAAGCGCGCGGCCCAGTGGGAGCACGGGGAACTCGGATGGTCACAAGCCCGGTCCGGAGCGGGGCGAGTACGGCCTCTCTTCTGTCGATGGCGATGTAGAGCGGGGTGCGCCCCCACCAGTCCCACAGGTTGGGATTGGCGCCGTGATCCAGCAAGAGTTTGGCCACGTCGTTGACGTCGTTATCCAGCGCGAGGAGTAGCGGAGTCACGCCTTCTGGTGTCGGCAGATTCACATCGGCGCCTGCTCCAATCAGCGCCTCCACGCACGCATAGCAGCCGTCGCGCGCCGCGTACAGCAACGCGGTGAGGCCGCCCACCGGACGATATTGCGCGCGGGGCTCCGACGTAATCTGGCTCTCCCAATCGCTGTAAAGCGCCCGAGGCCTGAAGTCGGCGCCCTTCGAAAGCAGGAGCTTCACGATCTCGCCGGGACTTTTCGGCGCGGCGGCGGCCCACATCAACGCCGTCTGGTTGTGAAACGTTTCTCTGGCGTTGACATTCGCGCCGGCCTCAACCAGCATTTCGACCACCGGCAGTTCGCCGGTTTTGATGGCCAGCATCAACGCGGTCTCACCGTCCTGATTGGGATTGTCGGGCTTGGCGCCCGCGTCCAGCAGCGCTCTCACCATCCGGGCATCGCCGAGCTTGGCGGCTTCCCCCAGCGGTGTGGATCCGAACTCATTGGCGACATCCACTTTCGCTTTCTTTGCGATCAGGGCGGTGAGAACGGCATAATCCACCTTGTAGACTGCCCAGTGGATGGGGCGCGTTCCGTCGGGCTGGGCCTCATTCACATCCGCTCCGGCGCGAATCTGAGCGAGCGCCGCTTTGCGGTTTCCCTGTTGAATGAGAGTGGCGAGAAAACCCTTCGGAGCCTGAGCGCAGATGGGCACGGAGGCCAGGACCAGGCATATGAGGCCGGCAATCTTATACGACATTGGGGTCGATCTTGTCATGATGGGCCCACAGACCTTTGGCTGCGTCATACAGGAACTTGTACGGATCTTTCCACGTGCGGGGCAGGCCGTTCAGAAGACCCGCCTCCAACATTTCTTTGGGCCCTTCGCCTTCGCGAACCTGTGTAAATAGGCGCGCGCGGACCTCATCCATCAAGTCGCGTTCGGCTTTGAATTCGGCTCGGGTCATCACGGGACCATAAGCAGGCACGATCTTCGTCTGCTCGTTGGCCAGCTTGAGCAGAAGATCCATCGCGTCTACGCGGCCGCCAATCCAGGCGCCGGTAAACCAATCGAGCGCGGGATCGCGCTCGGGCGATGCGACGTCACCCACGGCAAGGACGTTCGACGTCTTGAAGTAGACATAAATGTCGCCGCTGGTGTGAGCCAATTCTAAGTAACCGTAGTCAATCTGTTCGGCGACTGCCTTCAAGGAACCGGTAGTTTCGAAAACCTCCGTGGGACGGGCGGCTTTGGGACGGGCTTTCTCATAACGATCTTCGGCCGGAACCCAATAGTCCGCGGACATCCACTGTCGCGTGCGTTCGTGGGCGATGATCTTGGCCCCCGCCGCCGCGAGCATTTCGTTGTTGCCGGTTTGGTCGATGTGATAGTGCGTGTTAAAGAGTGTCTGCACCTTCGAGGAGGGGGTGAAACTCTTCGGAGCGCCGCTGTCCACCAGCACGAGCCCGTCATCGGTGGAGAGAGATACCACATTCGCGCCCCCGGCATCCACCACTGCGAGTTTGTCAGTCAATGCGAGCTTGAGACGGTTTTGCGCGAAAACTCCACGCGACGCCCACAGACCAAGTGCGCCCGCCGCGGCGCTCTTTAAGACATCACGACGATTCATACTAAACGCCTGCAATCGTGCCGGTGCTGTCGCCGAACTTGTCGCGTTCCATCCCCACCTTCTGCAACAGCGTGAGGTGCAAATTTGCGATCGGGGTGCGCTCCGGCAGCAGCAGGTGCTGGCCCACCAGCTTCATTTTCCCCGCGCCGCCGCCCACCACAATGTTGGGCTCCGGGTAATTGTTGTGCAGGTCGCTGTTGCTCATGTTCGACCCATACATGAAGATGGAGTGGTCCAGCAAACTTCCCTGCCCATCGGGAGTTTCCGCCATCTTCTTCACAAATTCTGCAAACTTCTCCACGTGCCAGGTCTGGATCTTGACCAGCTTGTTGATCCTGTCGATATCGTTGGCGTGGTGGGATACCGGATGGAACGAATCCGGAACGCCGACGTGGTTGTAAGTGCGGTTGGTTCCCTCTGCGACCATAATATATGTGGCGACGCGGGTGAGATCGGCTTGAAACGCGAGCGCGAGCAGTTCGAACATAAGCTTCACCTGGTCTTCAAACTTGTCCTGTTCGCCCACCGGGGCATCGGGAATCTTCAGGCCGGAAAGGCCCTTGGAGTTGGCCATCTGGGTGCG
Organism: Bryobacterales bacterium; assembly: GCA_963798295.1. Classification (GTDB taxonomy): domain Bacteria; phylum Acidobacteriota; class Terriglobia; order Bryobacterales; family Bryobacteraceae; genus Palsa-89. Next base: position 49,594 of record CAWCSV010000001.1, read on the forward strand.
GCGCTCAATCTCGCGAACGCTGTCCAGGTAGCCGTTCAGCGCGACACGGTCACTGTTGCCCAATTCGCCTTGCAGCTTTTTGGTGCGATCCATGATCATATCCAGCAGACTTCCCGTCTGATGGTGAATCGCCGCGCGTTCCTGTGGCGTGTCGCCTTCTCCGAAGAGCTCCAAAAAGACTTTCCGTGGATTGTACTCCATCGGCAGCGGCGAGTCGGCGTCCCGGAAAGACAGCGTGGTATAAGAGCCTCCGCCGCCCGCCGCCACTTGCACCGTAGTCTCCGACGCCAATTCCAAAGACGGCAGCGGCGTGTCCTGGCTGATCACCTTGGCCATCACCTGGTCGAGCGTGGTGGCCATGTGCGCCTTGGGCCCGCCGGTATCGGGGCGCGTGGCGCTGAGCCACGTAGCGGGATTGAAGGTGTGCACCGATCCGGCGGTAGCCGCGTTTTCCAGGTTGCCGAAAGACGTCACATACTTCTTATACGGCTCGAGCGAAGCCAGGATCGGGCTGAGCTTGAAATCCGCGCCGGAACCGCTGGGCGTCCACTTGTCCATCGCCGGGCCGTGCGACGTGTTGTACATGATGGCGCCGTGGGGGATGTAGAAGAAGGCCGCGCGCATCTTGGGGGCAGCAGCCGTTTGGGCCAGCGCCGTGGCGGCAGGCACCATGGCGTTCAGAAATGGGAGCGCCAGCTTTACGCCGGCGGCTTTGAGCACCGTTCTGCGGGCAATGTATTTCTTGGTGATGAACATAGGAACTCCTTACCTAACCGCCGCCAACTTCACTCCGTCCGGTTTCGATCCCGCTGCCGGACCCTGCTTGCGGAACGCGTCCGTATTCACAATTCCTAAGACAATCGATGAGAACTTGTAGTTATCTTTCGCGGCCCCACGAACCACCGCGCGAACCTGCGGCATATCGAAGTATTCCAGCTGCCGGTTGACAGCGTACATCATCAGCTTTTCGGTGAACGCCTCGGCGAATGTGGCCGGCCGCTCCACCAGCTGCGCCCTGAGGTCGACCACCCCGTTAATAGGTACGCCATTCGGCAGCACCGTTTTTGCATCTATCGCGGCGTTCGCCTGGTGATCGGTGGTCCGCCACTCCCCAATCGCATCGAAATTCTCCAGAGCCAGCCCGGTGGGGTCGATCACACCGTGGCACTGTTTGCAGCTCGCCTTGTCGCGATGCTGTTCCAGCCGCGCCCGCACCGTCTTCGGCGCCTCGCCCGCCTTCTGAGAAAGATCGGTTGCGGTGTTCGCCGGAGGGGGCGTCGGGGGCGTACCCAGAAGCTTATCCAGCACCCACGCTCCGCGCAAAACCGGCGATGTGCGGTCGCCATACGAAGTCCGCAACAGCACCGCGCCCTTGCCCAGCAGGCCGTCGCGTTCTTTTTCAGTCAGCGTGACTTCTCGGAACTGGGGGCCCACCACGCCCGGCACGCCGTAGAGGCGAGCCAGTTGGTCATTGAGGAACGTATGGTCGGAGGTCAGGAGCTCGATCACGCTGCGGTCTTCCAATAGGACGCTACTGAGGAAAGCCTCCGCCTCTTTCGAGAAATCGTACCGCAGCGTTTCGTTGAACACCGGGAATAATTTCGGATCGGGCTGCACCGAATCGAGAGTGGTGAGGTTCAGCCACTTCATGGCGAAACTGGTAACCAGGCTGGAGGCCTTGGGGTTCGCCAGCATGCGCCGTACCTGCTTCTCCAAGGCTCCGGGCTTGGTGAGACCGCCCGATGCCGCCAGAGACAGAAGCTCCTCATCCGGGCCGGTATTCCACAGGAAGAAGGAAAGACGTGAGGCCAGTTCTAGATCGGTGAGCGTGAACTCGGAATTTGGAGCTGTACCGTCGGGCGCGCGAATCGCGCGGTAGAGGAAATCCGGGCTGGCCAGCACCGCCGCCACCACCTGCTCGATTCCTTGATCGAAACTGCCGCCATCCTTGCGCCCTGCTTCGTAAAAGGGCATCAGGCGCGCGACATCTTCGGCAGTCACGGGACGGCGAAACGCGCGCCGCGCCAGGCGCTCGGTAATCTGCTTCGCGCAGGCAGGCTCCCCGATTGGCTTTCTTGTATCGTGGGGGTCACAAACAAAGATCAACTCGCGGCTGGCAGTCTTGGACACGCCTGTTGAATTGAACGGTCCGGTGATCTCAATGCCGTTGGCCAGGCGAGCCATGCGGTTGTTGCCATCGCCGAACCCGAGAGCGCCGATGCCGTTGAAGCCACCGGCAATGTTTTCGTCCGATTCCACATGCGCCCGGTCGATGAATGCCACCACCACATTGTGCACGCCGGCCGGCATTTGCACCGGGATCTTAGAGAAGCGCTCCATGATGGCGGCGCGTCCTTCAGCGGCCTTGCGATCCACCAGCGCCTGATCGGCGGGGCCGCCGATGGATTTGCGGAACACCATCTTGCCGTCGATCATGATCACCAGCGTGCTGGCATTTTCCATGGTGCTGGTGTACAAGCCCAGTGAAAGGTCGTCGATATTGATGCGATACTCGCCGTCGGCTGGAAAATTGTGCTTGATCCGCACGCCGCCGCGGGTGCCCGGAGGCAACGGCTCATCGCTCAATTGATTCGCGCCGATGGAATACTTTACGTTCGAAACATGGCCTTCGGGATCGCCGATCGCGATTTTCGCCACGTGCCGGGCGGCGGTGATGTACTGGTCCAGGAACGCGGGAGACACGCTCAACGCGTCCGCGATGTTGTCGAAGCCGTCTACCTGAATATCCTGCGGCAGAACGTCCTTCGGATTCACCTCCACGCCCACCAAAGCCTTCACCGACGCCGCGTACTCGGTGCGGTTCAGGCGTTGGATCGGAACATAACCGGCCTTCGGACCCTGCGGATGGGAATCGAGCGTGTTCTCCATCCAGGCAACGAACGAATCCACATCCTTTTGGGGCGGCTGGGGGTTGCCCGGCGGCGGCATCAAATGTCCGCGTAGCTTGCGAAGCGCCTTCTCCCAGGTTCGCGCGTCATCCGCCGCAGCCTGAAGATCCAGGCCCTCCAACGCGAGGCCGCCAATCTTCGCGCGCGTGTTGTGACAGGTGAAGCAGTAGGTGCTGAGCAGAGCGTGATATTGATCGGGTTCACCCGCGCCAGTCGCACTTCGGGTTGGAGTCTGTGCGATGGCTGCCGGAGTGGTCGCCAAGCAGGCAACGAGAACCGCGAGTGCAGTCCTATCAATAGAAGGCGTCATAGGAATAACTTGGGCTTTACGTTATCGCCCTTCTTATCATAAACCTGCGCGCGCCGGGAAGGGATTTTGGTCGGGGCGGGGCGATTTGAACGCCCGACCCCCTGCGCCCAAGGGACGGTAGTCTGTTCCAAGGGCTCCATTGTTTTTCGCTGAATCCTAACAATTACAACAATCTGGGGAATCTGCTTTCGCTCAAAAGGCAACCTCGGTAGTTGGAACAGATGCGATTCGGACACAGTTTTGGCACAGTTGAAAAGCAGGAGCGCTAGCTCGGCCAACGGCTGGTCCGCCAATGTTACGGTTCGCCGAACGTAGCGCGGGCGCGCTCGGATCTGCGGACCATTAAGCTGGTTCGCTCGTAACCTGGTGCAGAATCTCGCGACCCCATCCAGACGCTTGCTTAGATGCGCTGCCTAAATGTTCAACCGCCGTTGTGCGGTCGCCAAGACTTTGTAGCCCATGTCGCCATAGCCCTTCAATCGCCGGTCATACATCCGCGCGAGCATTCGGACATTGGCATCGACGTAATCATAGACTTCGACCACACGCTTGTTATCGTGAAGCCGATGGAGTCGTCCGACGTATTGTTGAAGCGTGCCCCTCCACGAAATCGGCATCGCCAGGAACAATGTGTCGAGGCGGGCGTCGTCAAACCCCTCGCCGATGTAGCTCCCCGTTGCTAGGATCAAGCGTTGCTCGCCATCCGGGACGCCGGCGAGAACCTCACTAACTAAGCGGCGCTGCTTCCGGCCCATTCCTCCCTTAAGCACGATGATGTTGCGAACCTTGCCCGTAAGAGCAGACTCCAGTCGGCTGAGATGATCGGTTCTACCGGTCAAGACGAGCGGTGACCGTCCAGATTGCACGGCGTGTATCACATCTCGGACAATGGACTCGTTGCGCGCCTCATCCGTGACCAGAGCAGAGTAGATATCCTGTATTGTCACGTCCGCGCCCTCGCCAGGTCATTCGAAAATCTGTGAGCTGAGGAACAACGATGTGGTCGAAGGGAGTTGAATCGGTCATCGCGCGTACGCCGAGACTGAAGCGCGTAGGCCCACATTGCATGTAGATGATTGGATGATGCCCGTCTTTTCTGGTTGGCGTTGCCGTCAATCCAACTACGAACCTCGCTTTGACCTGGCGCATCACCCGCTCAAATGTGAAGGCCGAAAGATGGTGGCACTCGTCAACAATCACGTGTCCATATTCGGCGACAAAGTCCTTGACCTCTCGCTCGCGATGCAGGCTCTGAATAACCGCTACGTCGATGCTTCCAGTTCGTTTGGTTTTGCCGCCGCCGATTTGGCCGATCTCGTCGATTGGAATTTCGAGGAACATAGCAAGCCGTTCCCGCCACTGATCGAGCAACTGTTGGCGGTGCACCATCACCAGCGTGTTGGTCTTGCGTTTCGCAATCAACCATGCCGCCAATGCCGTCTTGCCAAACGCGGTCGGCGCACAGATGAGCCCGTCGTCATGGGGCGTTACCTTCACTACCGCTTCCTCCTGGGTCGCCCGCAAAGTCCCGTGAAACTCAGCCTCAATCGGCATACCTGCAAAGCGCTCGTCGCGCAGGATCGTTTTGATTCCGTGTCCTTCAATAAGAGCAAGAACTTCACCCAAGCAACCGCGAGGCAGGGCAACGTGGCGGGGTAAATCCTCTCCGCAGGCGATGACGCGCGGTTTGTCGAAAGTCGATAGCCGCATTGCTTGTGCCTTGTAAAACTCTGGATTTTGGAAAGCCGCGATCCGGAGAAGGCGATTTAGCATTTCGGGCGGCAACGCCTTCTTTTCGATAAAGACCAGATTAGCTCGGACAATTTCGACACTTGAGGGGAGCGGCCCTTTAATCGGCCTGTCGGGTCGCTTTCGGGAAGGCGGCAGGGTCCATGGATCGGGCTGATCTTCGTCGTCCGCGCAGGCGATCCGTACGCCGACTAAGTCGCCTTGCTGGAGCGCCTCCGAAATCAGCCGCTCCACTGCGAGCTGGGAAACGCGCTGAATGGAGGCCAGGTAACTCCACTGGTCGGCATGTGGCCGCAATTCATCGTCGAGAAACTCCGTGAATCCCGATTCGCGAGGGACCTTCTGAAGCGGTAGCGCGATCAGGTTGCCGAAACCGCCCTTAGGCATCGTGTCTTGATTCGGGAAAAATCGATCGTACGAATCCAGTCCTAATTGATGACGCCGCTCCATCGTCCGTGTCAGAATCAGCGTGCCCAATCGTCGTGCCACTCCGGCGGGGACAGGCCGGTCGAAAAAGAACCAGATGTGCGCACCGTTGCCCGAACGCGAGCGCTCTAGCGCCACGGGCACGTACAACTCGCGGCACGTTGAAAGGAAGGCTGATGCGTCGTCCTTCCAAGTCTTTTTGTCAAAATCAACCGCGAGGAACCAACAGGTTTCATTCAGCAGCAACGGATATACCCCAAGAGTTTGTTTTCCTGTTAGGTGGGCGTGAATTGCTTCGTCGGTCAGCGGAAGATTCTTGCGGGTCTCCTTATCGACACGTTTTCGCTCCTCGGGCTTCGCCGCATTGTAGGCGTGCCAGTCACGTTCCGTTCGCGGCGAGTAGCCGGAGCGGCCGTCCGGACTTTCCCATCTCTGCGCGTACACGTCCTCTCGACCGCGGAAGAGGGATCTGAACAATGCGATCTTCTCCGCAGTGCTAAGCTTGGGCCTATTCGAAGTCGGTTCAACTGGTCGTTGCGTTGGCTTCGCGACAGCTTCGGAAGCAATGCCATGGTCGGCGAGCAGACTCCGGAGCCGGGCATTTTCCTCCTCCAAACGAAGGCACTTCTGGCGGAGCGCATCGATTTCGGAGTTGTCAGCGGGATCGCCGTTCACCAGTCCATGATCCATCACCATGCGATTGTCTTGCTAGGTTTCGCAACGGTTCGGTGTTCTGCGCGCGCAAGGCGTCATGCTCGGCACAGGCGATCTACAACGTGAGGGCCTAACTTGCCCGAAGAGTGCAGAGGTTTTTTGGATGGCTCGCGGCCGTATCCCGCTAGAAGCTTCCCTCACAGACAGGCCCAGCCATTTTAGTGCGTCGCGCTGGCAGCTTAAAGTAGTGATCGCATTGATGGAGAGTTCGAAGGAACGAGTTATGAAAGATGGACTGGGAGACCGGGCTGCGCTAAGTCCAGTTTGAAGCTGCGTGAAATAGACTTATGTGCAAGGTGCTCCCTTTAAGGGACTGCCAGGTAATCAAGGTAACGAGATTTCGCGAGGTATCGCGACCTCCGTCCAGCTTATATCAACGTCCACTACTAGTGGACATGCTATTATTGTGGACGAATGGGCCGCCGAACGACTCTCGAATCCGAACCCGTCAACCATCTGAGGCAGATTCCGTTTGTACATGACCTCCGTTATGTGGCCGCGCCAGATGAGCTGGATCGGGGATACGACGGAAAGATCGAAGTTCAAACTCCTTCGGGCCGTTTTCAGCTCCTGGTGGAAACCAAACGATCTTTTCTGACCCGCTCTGCAGTCAATCAGCTTCTTGCTTGGGTCAAGCAGGTGGGGAAAGGCAAGCCGCATGAGATTATTCTGCTGGCACGTCACATCCCTCGTCCGGTTGCGGAGCGCCTTCTGGAAGCCCAGGTAAACTTCGCCGACGACGTGGGAAACCTCCATCTCGCACTGGGAGACCGCTACAATTGGACCGTCGTTGGCAAACCGGCACTGGCACCCTTGTCAGACCGGCGACCTATCAGTGCGGCTCAGCTCCAATTACTGTTCCAGCTCGTGACATACCCTGAATCCACGAACTGGCCCGTCCGCCGACTAGAGACAGCAGCCGGCATAAGCAAAAGCAAGGCTGCTCAAGCTCGAATAGAGCTGGTTGCCGAGGGTCTTCTCGCCGCGAAAGGGAAGGGGTATCAACTCGGGCCAAAGAACTTGCTGGCTGAACGCCTGGTCTCCGGCTATGCACAAGTGCTGCGTCCAAAACTCGTCGTTGGCAGATTTCGATCCGCCGAAAAGACTGCGGAACTGTTTCTGAATCGTCTTCGCAAAAGCGTTCCTCCGGGAATCAGATATGCGCTCACCGGCGGGCCAGCCGTGGATCTCCTGCAACACTTCTATCGGGGGCCAGACGTGCCGTTATTTATCGAACCGTCCTCCCGCCAGGTAGCGCAGGATCTTCGGCTTCTGCCCGACAGCTGATGGGCCAGTGACTTTGTTGCGGGCGTTCGGAGAAGTGGTGTTTTGGCAAGAGCGCGATAATCACATGCTGGCGCCACCGTGGCTGATTTATGCCGAGCTACTGAATAGCAACGATCCGCGTGCACACGAGGCCGCCCGAGAGCTTCACCAAGAGTTGTCGCTATAGAGGATTGTGCTAACACCGGCCCAATTAGAGGATCTCGCCCAAGTTCACGCGATTGCCGACCGATTCAAAGCGGATATCGTGATCATCGGGGCAGCCGCCCTTCTTTGTTTCATGGACATCGGTCGGTTCACAAGAGACATCGACCTCGTCCTGGCGTTGGATCTGGAAGGCTTCACAGAGTTTACCGACGAACTTAGGACTCTGGGCTGGATTCAGGAGGAGCGCAGAGAACATCGCTGGCGCGGCCCGAGTGGTTCGATTATAGATTTACTGCCGGCCGGTCCGAAACTTCGCCAAGCGAGACGGATTACTTGGCCCAAGAGCGATTTCGAAATGAGCCTCGTCGGTTTCGAGCATGTCTTTGTCCGGGCGTTGTCGTTCACATTCGCTGAAGGAATCCAATACCGGGTAGTCCCTCCGCCGGTCATCGCCCTACTCAAGATCATCGCTTTCATGGACGATCCACATCGTCGCAAGAAGGACCTTCTCGATATCGGCGAGTTGTTCCGCCACTACGAAGCGGCAAGTGATCGTATATTTAGCGACGATGTTTTCGCTGCAGGGTTGGACGACATCGAGTACGCCAATGCTTTCTTGCTAGGCGTAGACATTCGGTTCATTGCAACAGATGAGGAGGTCGAAATCCTAAATGCCTTTTTCGGCGCTCAGAGCGTATCCGACGAGGAACTGCAGGAGTTAGACCCAGAGGATATTCGACAACGCGGAGAAGCACGATTCCAGCAGCAACTCCGAGCCTTTCGGAAAGGCCTGGAGCAGCGCTGGACCAAGTAAACTTGCGCAGTTGGCACGGCACACGTCATCCTGTTCGGATGCGAAAAGAGGAATTTGAGCGTCGTGCGGCGGAAATGCGCGCGCGTTGCTTCACCCCTGTGGCGACCCAAACAGCACCAGTGAAGCAGCCCGATCGACGAAGAGCCCGCAGTTCGGCACCGAACGCACCCATCTTAAACATTGTCGATTTGCCAACGGCGTCGCGATATGGTTTATTGCGCGAAGTTTGGAAGCCGTCGCACACAAAGTCATTGATTGTGGCCCTCGGCGAGGTGCACCCGCTAGTCATTCGTGCTGCTCGGGGCATTGCTACACAACAAGTCGGCTATGACGGACTAATCTACTTGCGCGGTAACGGCATGCTGGATATTGCGGCGAGTACTCGAATGTTGCCAGAGGCGCTGCGACTGTTCGATCTTCTGTTGCGGACGGTCGCTGAGGCCGGCGGGAGTGTGAGCGTGACTAATGAGACCACGATCAGCTTACAGGGTGAGACATTCAAGATTCGGCTGCGGGAAGCATCAGAGAGGCGACCTAAACCCGCCGGTTCTCCTGGCTACCGCGATAGCGAATACTTTCCCACCGGGCAGCTCTGGTTAAAGGGCGCGCATGACCACGGAAGCAACATAAGGACGGCCGCCGGAGATGTAGAAGGCTTTCTCGATAAAATCAGGCGCTTCATAAATAGATTGCCTCGGCTAAGACAACAGCGCATGGAACGAGAGCGGGAACGCGAAGAGGAGTGGGCCAGAAGGCGGGCAGAGTGGCAAGCTCAAGAAGATCAGCGGCGGCAGTGGAACGAACAGCAAGCTCGCTTCAACGAGGTCACGTCCGACGTCGAACAATGGCTCAAAGCCGAACACCTTCGTGCGTACGCCACGGCATGCGAGGCCCATCAGATAACGACGCGTGGGTGCATCGACGCTGGCGGTTCTATCGATGCTTGGCTTCGCTGGATTCACTGGTACGCGAATCATCTCGACCCGATTACCCGGCCGGACGGCCCAAAACAGGGCCCCGAGGACTAATCATTCGATCGATTCGCTGGACGGGTTGGCCCATCAAGCGACGTGGCTGGGGACATTAATGCGCTGTGGTGGATCAGCACAAGGCCAGAACTCACCCCGTTCCTTCTCGGGCTAGTACATTATTGGGTGAAAAATACATTAAGAGGCTTGAAGTTTTTATGAAGCTCGCTTAGGATTGAACTGCGTGACACAACCATTCCAATTCGCGACCGAAGTCAAAGGTACGCAGAGGCGCATGAATCATCCTGCGCGCGAGGTGACCTGACCGTCTTGGAATAACATACCGGTTTCAAGAAGCGGGCGGCCACCAAAAAGGGCCGCCCGCTTTTTTTTGTTTTATCGGTAATTTGAGGCATTTTGTCGAACTCGCTTTGGCCAAGAAGCGACTCAGTAGAAGTGTATCTCAAAGCTGGTCTTTGACAACTGAATAGCATCACAGAAGTTGTGTACGAGCGGGCGTGGTATATAGGCTGTGCCCTGGGCCTCCAACCCAGTGAAGAGATTTCGATTATCTCCGTCCGCTCCAACATTTTCTGCGGGTGTGGCCTATTGGCTGGGCATCGGATCGCCAGTCCGATCAACGGAGTTCGATTCTCCGCACCCGCTCCATGCCGGAGTAGCTCAAGTGGAAGAGCACCGCACTCGTAACGCGGAGGTCGGGGTTTCGAATACCCCCTCTGGCTCCAGCCGATGTAGCTCAGTGGGAGAGCAGTCGCATGGTAGGCGACCGATGAGCGTTCGATTCGCTCCATTGGCTCCAAAATCTCAAGCCCTGTAAGCATAGTCGGCGATGCGCCGGACCTGTACTCCGGAAAAGCCAGTTCGAATCTGGCACGGGGCTCCATCCGGGAAAAGCTCAGCGTGGTATGAGCACTCGATCGATAATCGAGAGGCCGCTGGTTCGACCCCAGCTTCCCGGACCAAGTTTTCTGCGGGCAAGTGAACCGGTGTCATGCTGGCCTCATAAGCCATGCGAGTGGCGTTCAACTCGCCAGCCCGCAACCAGATTTCAGGCAAGGAAGCGAAGCCTCGTCTTCTATGGCGCTAGCATTCCTGGCCTGATTGTGCAGCGTCAATTTCAATACTTGAACTCCGGAGGTGAACATCGAAGTTGGCAACACTTAACGTGAACGTGCCGAGGTTCTATTGCTTCTTGCGCAAGGAATTCCTCTATGACGGTGAGGCGCACCATGGCGAACTGCTCAATGTTTGCGTTTTTGGCGCGGCATCGATCCACGGCCGCGCGCTCGGCTTTCATGTTTTGACGGAGAACGGCGCTGTCATCTGGCGCCTTCCCCTCCACGCTTTCTGCCACAAGTCGAATGCTCCGGTGCAAGCGCTCGACTGGCTTCAGTTCTGGGATTGCTTCAGTTATGAGGTAACGGTGACTACGTTCGAGCGGCTTCAGGATTCCCGCGTCCGTGTCCAATTCAAGGACAGGTCGTGGGAAGGCGGCCAGTACATGTTCACTATCGATTGGTGTGAGAGCGAGGACGCCGAAGAAGCCGGAGACGGCGGACACAAGTGCGCTCATCTCATCGCGCTCGATAATGGCAACTTCGCCGCACAGCCGAATAATCGCATCCAGTGGTTCTGCCCGGCATTTGTCACGCCATTCCAAGAGAAACCAGACTACGTGACGAATACCAGAGTTTGGAAAGTTGAGCGCGAAACAGAAACAACACAGGCGTTCTTCTACGACACTGTCGACGCCGACCCAAGGGTCAGCCCAGTTTCGCTCTACGTTAAGGGACTGCGCACGCCTGGTTAGCATCGCGGTCATTTTTGGGGGAGTCGTTCAACGGGAGGACCGCTGGCCTGCAACCAGCAAATGAGGGTTCGATTCCCTCCTCTTCCACCAAGTTCGCCAGGGAGGCCGTTGCGGTCAAGGCGCCGGTCTGAAAAGCCGGACAAGCACGTTCGACTCGTGCCCCTGGCACCAAGCGTGACCGTGGCCGAGTGGCTTAGGCGGCAGACTGTGGATCTGTCTACGAGGGTTCAATTCCCTCCGGTCACCCCAGTTGTGCGGGCGTCGTTCAACGGATAGAACACTTCGGTCCTAACGAAGAGATGCCGGTTCGAGTCCGGCGACCTGTTCCAGTGCGTGCTGGCGTAGCTCAGTTGGACGAGAGCGCGGGCGTCCGAAGCCCGAGGCCGCTGGTTCGATTCCAGCCGCTCACACCAGATCTTTGACATTCGGGGACTAGGGAAACGGATTAACCCGCTTGGCCTGGGACCAAGAGAATCTCGGTTCAAATCCGAGGTCCCCGACCAGTTTTTGTGGGGTAGCCAAGTGGTAAGGCGACTGGCTGTTAACCAGTTTATGCGCAGGTTCGAATCCTGCCCCCACAGCCAAAATGCCGGGGTCGCTTTCTGGTTGAGAGCCCCTCTCCTACAAAGAGGTGCAGTAGAGTTCGATCCTCTACCCCGGTACCAACGTTCCGAAGTGACTGCGCGCCTGTGGCCGAGGGGATTCAGGCATCGCTCTTCTAAAGCGATACACGCTGGTTCGAGTCCAGCCAGGCGTTCCATGCCGAGGTCGTTCAGTGGCAGGACGAAGGTCTTTGAAGCCTTCTACGTTGGTTCGATTCCAGCCCTCGGTGCCAAGCTCGTGCTGGCGTAGTGTACGGTGCACCGGCGGACTTATAAACCGCTTCGCTCCGATTAGAGCAAGGGCTGGGTTCGACTCCCAGCGCCAGCACCATGCGTTCGAAGCTCATGAGGATGAGCAGGCGGTTCTTACCCGTCAGGCAGTTGGTTCGATTCCAACCGGACGCACCAGATTTGGAACTGTGGCCGAATGGTGAGGCGCTCGACTTTTAATCGAGATGGCGAGAGTTCGATTCTCTCCAGTTCCACCAACGAAACGATTTGCCGGCGTCGTCTAGTGGTCAGGATCGCTGACCTTCAATCAGCGGACGGGAGTTCAATTCTCCTCGCCGGCACCAATTAAGCGCACATGCGTTAGCCGTTGTGCGCGCGTGAGTTATTTGTCCCGTTCGTCCAATGGATCAGGATAGAACGCTACGAACGTTCAGATTCGGGTTCGAGTCCCGAGCGGGATACCAAGCTTACGGAGTGGTGGCCGAGCGGCAAAGGCACCTCACTGTCTATGAGGACTAGTATTTACTTGCAATAGTTAGCGTACTAGAGTACGCTTGAAGCATGCGCCGTCAAACTGCGGTGGTGCGTCTCACGGAAGAAGAGGCCAGCAAGCTGAAGGAATGGGCGCGTCGCGGGAAGAGTGAACAGCGCGTGGTGGAACGAGCGCGAATCATCTTGCTGGCCAACGAAGGTCGCACCAACGAGCAGATCGCATCCGAACTGAAGACCCGGACCGCAAGGGTGTCCAAGTGGAGGCAGCGCTTCGGTAAAGATCGGCTGGCGGGACTCGGGGATTCGCCGCGCTCAGGCAAGCCTGCAAAATACGACCAAACCACTGAGAGACGCGTTCTGGAACTACTGGACCAAGCTCCGCCGAAAGGATACTCGCAATGGAATGGTGCCCGGATAGCCGAAGCCCTGCCAGGCATCGGTAAGGACCAGGTTTGGCGGATTCTCCGGCGGCACGATATTTGCCTGCAGCGACGGCGCAGTTGGTGTATCAGCACGGACCCGGAGTTCGGCCCCAAAGCTGCCGATGTGGTGGGCCTGTATTTGAATCCGCCGGAGAACGCGCTGGTCCTCGCCGTGGATGAGAAGCCTTCGATTCAGGCTCTGGAGCGAGCCCAGGGTTATCTGCGTCTGCCGGATGGCAAAGCCGTTAACGGATTCAACCACTGCTACACGCGGCACGGGACAACGACCCTATTCGCGGCCTTGGAAGTGACCACCGGGCTGGTGAGGACTGCGCACTACCAACGGCGGCGCAGACGCGAGTTCCTGGATTTTATGAACGAGATTGTCGCCGCCCATCCCGAACGCGAAATCCACGTGGTGTTGGATAACCTAAACACGCACAAGCCAAAAGAAGACCGCTGGCTGAAGCGCCATGCCCAAGTTCACTTCCACTTCATCCCCACCTATTCATCCTGGTTGAATCAGGTGGAGTGCTGGTTCAGCATCTTAAGCCGACAAGCTTTGCGGGGTGCTAGTTTCACCTCCGCGCGTCAGCTCCGACAGGCGATCGACGACTTCGTCGCTGTCTATAACCAGAAGGCGGCCCCGTTTGAATGGAAAAAGGCGGTTGTGTTTCCCTCGCGCCCCGCCTCTAAGTACTCCAATTTACGCAAGTAGGTACTAGATGGGTTCGACTCCCATCCACTTCGCCAGAGTTTGACGATGTAGGCAAGTTGGCTTAAGCCGCCTGATTCTCAGTCAGGAGACCGCGGGTTCGAATCCCGCCATCGTCGCCAACACACAGGGGAGTAGCTAAGTCTGGTTTAAAGCGCTCGGCTCTGACCCGAGAGATCGAAAGTTCGAATCTTTCCTCCCCTACCAACACAATTTCGTGTTATATTCCTTTTGTGAACCGCGCATTGTCCTTATCATCACGCCCGCGCCACTACTGGTCGTCCCGACTCAGTAGTTATTGTTCCCTCTAAAAAGCAATTTCTCTTTAGCACTGAATGCCGAAGCGGTCGAGGCGGCGGCTTGCAAACCCGTTCTTAGCCAGTTCGAGTCTGGCTCAGTGCTCCATGGGCGAGTGGTGGAATTGGGATGCACACCGGTCTTAGAAACCGGCTTCCTTCGGGTTTGAGAGTTCGAGTCTCTCCTCGCCCACCAGCAATCAGTACGCGGAGGGTATGGGCAATTGGTAGCCCAGCAGTCCCGAAAACTGCCGCACCGCAAGGGCACAGGAGTTCGAATCTCCTACCCTCCGCCATATTCACATCGGGATGCTCCTGGGAGAGCAGCTTGATTCCAAACCAAGCGCATGGGGTTCGAATCCTCATCCCGGTGCCACGGAGAGCGAGGCAGATGGTAAGCCAGCACATTGCTAAAGTGCCAAGCGTTCGCGCGCGACTGGGTTCGATTCCCAGGCTCTCCGCCAAACTTTTCGGAAAGTTTGGGTGTCAGGCGGATACGGTTGGCCGCGCATGCCTGTAGAGCAGAGCGCTCCTTGGGAGCGTCCCGGTTCGAATCCGGGGACACCCACCAAACGCGGAAATGCACCGACTTATGCTCTGGTGCAAAAGCATTCGGCCCGGATGTCCGAAGCTGTGTCTTAAGTTCTCAAATCCCCGGACAATAATGTGAGGCTAAACTGAATTTAATCAAAAAGTTCTTGACCAGCACGTTGTTGTGGTTCTATTCTAATCAAGCTGGAGGAAATGACCAATGCTCGCCTATAGTCGAGGTTCAAACTGCCTCGCTGGCGCGGCTCCCCTGGAGCACCGCGTGCCGGCGGTCATCGGATCCTTCTGCACCAACCTGGATATAGCTCAATGGGTAGAGCATCGGCCCGATAAGCCGACAGTCGCGGGTTCGAGTCCCGCTATCCGCCTGCTGTGCAAACAGCTCGCAACCACGAGTGATCCAGGCCGGGTTCCCGCCCTCCACGCTAGATAAGGTTTCGATCTTTCCTGCGTGCTGCGGCAGCGGTTTTGCCGCTCTGCGCCTCTCTGAAACTGCGAACCTGAACCTCGCGCCGTAGCTTGGCTCGAACCAGCTCGCTATAGGCAGGCCCGCTGGCACGGCCGTGGAGTCCGGTCTGGTGATCTCTTTTGAATTTCAAACGAAAACTATCTTGGAGGAGGTGAAATGTTATGCTGCGCCGTATTCTTATTGGCGACAATGAACGAGTTCTGGTGATCCGCAAGCGCCGCTTCGCGGAGATCCTGGAGCCTGGTGAGCGCTGGATATTCACGCTCGCCCAGGAAATTGAACTCGAACGTTACAACGTCCGTGATCTTGTCTATGCGGGAGAATGGGCTGACTACATCGTCACCTCCCGCTCGGGGATCGCCGTGCGAAGCTTCACGATCGTGGAGACTTCCGACGCTCAGGTTGCCGTCGTGTATCTCGATGGTCGCTTGGCGCGTGTGATCGGTCCTTCCAGCCGCGTTCTGTTCTGGAAGGGTCCGGTGAACGTAACGTTCGAGCGGATCGACGTGCGCGAGAACCCCGAGGTTCCTGTGCTCCTGCTGCCTTCGCTCGCTCGTCTGGGGCGCGAGTCGGCCGTGACCTTCGCTTCGGTGGAGGAAGGCAAGCGGGGTCTCTTGTATCTTGATGGGCGGTTGATTCGCGAACTGGGACCTGGCAATTACGGGTTCTGGAACGCGGTCGTATCGCCTCGCATCGAGGTGCTCGAAATGCGCCGTCAGACGGTAGAGGTGACCGGTCAGGAGATCCTGACCAGCGACAAGGTCACTCTTCGTGTGAACATCTCGGCCGTGTACGAGATCGTTAACGTAACTAATGCCCGGGCGGGGGTGAAGGACGTTGGCGAATACTTGTATCGCGCGCTGCAGATCGCCGTGCGTCAGTCGCTCGGTAAGCGCACGTTGGAGCAGGTGCTCGCGGAGAAGACGGACATCGATGAAGCAGTATCGGCCGATGTGCGCCGGGAGATGGAAGCGTATGGCGTTCGCGTGAGCGTGATTGCTCTCAAGGACATCATCCTGCCCGGAGACATTCGCGACATCCTCAACCAGGTAGTCACTGCCGAAAAGCAGGCGCAGGCCAACCTGATTCGCCGTCGTGAAGAGACGGCCGCCACGCGGTCGCTGCTCAACACGGCCAAACTGATGGAGAATAATCCTCTGTTGGTGCGGCTCAAGGAACTCGAGACGTTGGAGAAGATCGCCGACAAGGTGGAGAAGATCACCGTAGTCGGCGGTTTGAACGCGCTGCTCGAGCGCACGGTTACGCTCCGTGCGGAGTGATGTATTAGCGGAGAGCCGGTTGCGCACCCCGTCAAGATTCCAGTGGGCGCGGCCGGCTCCGAGCTGAATCGGCGATCATAGTCCGGGAACAGAGAAAATCAAAGGCGATAGCGGAGGACTTTTGTGCAGATTATCGACAATATACCGGTTTGGGGCGCCTCGATTGACGAGGGCGCGCTCAAACAAATCAAGACTTGCTACTACATCTTCGGTCATGCGGCGCTGATGGCCGACCATCACAAAGGCTATGGCGTGCCGATCGGTGGCGTGATCGCGCACGAGACCTTGGTCAGTCCCTCGGGGGTCGGTTACGACATCGGGTGCGGTAACAAAGCCGTTCTTACAGACGCCCCAGCCGACGACGTACGGAAGAATATCGCGATGATCATGGACGATGTGTTTCGCACCATCAGCTTCGGCTTGGCGCGAACCAACCGGGACGAAGTGGTGGAGGACGATCTCTTCGAAAACGACGATGCCTGGCAGATCACCCAGGGAGCGAACAGCGCCGCCTGGCGGCTGACGAGCCTTCGCGATCAAGCGCGAGCTCAGTTGGGTACTGTCGGCTCCGGCAACCACTATGTCGACATTTTCGAAGACGAACTGGGTCGAATCTGGATTGGAGTGCATTTCGGCTCTCGTGGATTCGGACACAAAATTGCGACCCGATTTTTGAACCGGGCGGGCGCAAGAGACGATATGGATTCGGCGCCAGTAGCGCTCGATGCCGATAGTAACGAAGGTCAAGACTACATCGCAGCCATGAAGCTTGCAGGTCGCTACGCTTACGCTGGGCGGGACTGGGTGTGTCAGCGTGTGGCCAAAATCCTTGGCGCCAAGGTCAAAGAAGAGATCCACAACCATCACAACTTTGCTTGGCGCGAGACGCACGGCGGCAAAGACTTTTGGGTAGTGCGCAAGGGCGCCACGCCGGCCTTCCCGGGCCAGAAGGGATTTGTGGGCGGATCAATGGGGGACGTGTCGGTTATCATCGAGGGCGTTGACAACCCCGAAGTCGCCCGGCACAGCTTCTATTCGACTGTCCACGGCGCCGGCCGCGTGATGGGCCGGATGGACGCCAAGGGAAAGGTCGATCGCAAAACCGGTGAGGTGAAGCGTCACGCCAGGGTGACTGAGGAGATGATGATGGAGTGGGTCCATCGAGAGGGCGTGGAGTTACGAGGCGCTGGCGTGGATGAGGCCCCTCAATGCTATAAGCGTTTGCCGGAGGTCCTGGGCGAACATGCGGGATCGATTAAAATCCTGCACACCTTAAAGCCACTTGGAGTCGCGATGGCAGGGAAAGAGACTTACGATCCGTACAAGGATTGAAAGAAGACAATCAAAGCTCGTGCTCTTAACCATCACAAATACCGGCAACCAAGCCACGGATCTCGGATTCCTTCTTCATAAGAATCCGGCGAACCTCCATTCCGCCGATCTTGCATTTGGCAAAGCCCACGTCTTCTATACCGCCGCGACCGCCCGCCGGTGCACTGCGTGTCTCTTGCTGGAGATCGATCCCGTCGAGTTGGTGCGCGGCGCGCAACGGCTGGAAGACTACGTGAATGACCGGCCCTACGTTTCGTCCTCGTACCTGACCGTTGCTCTGGGACGCATCTTCGGAACTGCTCTTGCCGGCAACTGTCAGAAGCGGCCAGAACTGGTCGGCACCAAACTGGCACTCGAAATCACTGTCGAAGTGATCCGCTCACGCGGCGGCGTGGACGTGCTTCAAAAACTCTTCGAACCTCTTGGATACCGCGTCGATGCCACCCAGCTTCCGCTCGATGAGAAGTTTCCGGAATGGGGCGAGAGCCGCTACTTTCGCTTGACGCTGACTGCAACCGCCACAGTTCACGACGCGCTGTCTCATCTCTATGTCCTGCTTCCGGCGCTGGACGAAGAAAAGCATTACTACGTGGGTGATGCGGAAGTAGACAAATTGCTGCGCCACGGCGAGGGATGGCTCAGCAAACACCCGGAGCGCGAATTCATTGTGAGCCGCTATTTGAAACGACGGTCGTCTCTGATGGATCTGGCGTTTGCCAGACTCCTGGATGACGAGAACGCGGCTGTGGACGCCGTCGAATCGAAATCCGAGCGCGGCGCACAAGACGAGAAGGACCTGGAACGCCCCATGACGTTGCACACGCAGCGTCTGAATCTGGTGGCGACTCGGCTGAAGGAGTTGGGCGCGACGAGTGTCGTGGATCTTGGTTGCGGTGAAGGGAAATTGCTGCGACGCTTGCTTGCTGATCGGACATTTGAGCGGATCGCCGGGATGGACGTGAGCCACCGGTCTCTGGAGATCGCATCTTCCAAACTCCGCCTCGATCGCATGCCAGAAAGACAACGGAAACGGATCGAGCTTAGGCAAGGTTCGCTGCTGTATCGCGACAAGCAATTAAGCGGCTTCGACGCGGCAGCTCTGGTGGAGGTGATCGAACATCTGGACCAGCCTCGATTGGTCGCGCTGGAACGAGTGCTATTCGAGTTCGCTCGACCGCGTCACATTATCATCACTACACCAAATCGCGAATACAACGTTCTGTTTCCGACGCTTCCTCCGGGGAAGTTGCGTCACAGCGATCATCGATTCGAGTGGACCAGGGCCGAATTTACGAACTGGGCTCGAAACCATGAGTGCTCGCTTCGGCTATGAGGTTCGATTTGAACCGATTGGTCCAGTGGATGAGCAGCAGGGCGCACCGTCGCAGATGGCCGTATTCTCTTTACCCCCAGGCGGTGGCGAATGAGAACCATCGAGATCCCGGAACTGTCGTTGGTTGCGCTGATCGGCGCATCCGGCTCCGGCAAATCCACGTTCGGACGCCAGCATTTTCTTCCGACCGAGATACTGTCGTCGGACTTCTTTCGCGGACTCGTGAGCGACGATGAGAACGATCAAGCTTCAACTCCTGACGCGTTTGACGCTCTCTATTACATGCTTGAAAAGCGACTGGCGCGCGGCAGGCTGACCGTTGTCGATGCGACCAACGTCCGCGCGGAAGATCGGAAACGGCTCATCGAAAAAGCACGCAAGTATCACTGCTTCGCGGTTGCGATTGTGCTGAACACGCCCGAGAAGGTTTGTCAGGAGCGTAACGTCAGCCGCCCTAATCGCGACTTTGGACCTCATGTGGTACGAAGGCAGATCGGCGAACTAAAGCGCAGTCTGCGCGGTTTGGAGCGCGAAGGCTTCCGCCACGTTCACATCTTAGATGGGCCGGAAGAGGTTGAGATACGGCGTACGCCGCTGTGGAACAACAAGAAGGACGAGGCGGCCCCGTTCGACATCTTTGGCGACCTGCACGGCTGCGCGGACGAGTTGCGCAGTCTCCTGGAGCGCCTCGGATGGGAGCGCTACGCGTTAGATGCGCCCGAAGCACCTTGGGGCGGCGAGAGTTGGCGGCATCCGTTGGGTCGCAAAGCGGTGTTTCTCGGGGATTTGGTAGACCGCGGACCGAATGTGCTAGATACCGTCCGCATTGTTCGCAATATGGTGACCGCTGGAACCGCGTTCTGTATCGCAGGAAATCACGACGTGAAATTCATGCGTTGGCTGCGTGGCAAGCAGGTGCAGGTGAAACACGGCCTCGAACAATCGATCGCCGAAGTCGAATCGCTATCGGCAGAGGAGCGAGCAAAGGTAGCGTCGTATCTCGATGGACTGGTTAGCCACTACGTCCTTGACGGCGGACGGTTGGTTGTCGCGCACGCGGGCCTCCGCGAGGAAATGCACGGTCGCGGATCGGGCGCCGTTCGAGAATTCTGTCTTTACGGCGAAACCACGGGGGAAACGGACGAGTTCGGTCTGCCCATTCGCTACAACTGGGCCTCCGAGTATCGGGGCAAGGCGACCGTCGTCTACGGGCATACTCCTATCCCCGAACCCGAGTGGCTGAACAATACGGTGAACATTGATACCGGCGCAGTTTTCGGAGGAAAGCTAACCGCGCTGCGATATCCGGAACGCGAGTTTGTCTCGATACCGGCGGCGCGTGAATACTCAGTACCTATCAAGCCGCTGGTGCAATCGGCGCCTGAAGCGCGCACGAGCCAACAGGAACTCGATGACGTACTCGATTTGGAAGACGTCACTGGCAAGCGTTTTGTAGAAACGCGACTGCAGCGCAATGTCACCATCCGTGAAGAGAATTCGATTGCAGCGTTAGAGGTGATGAGCCGCTTCGCCACCGATCCGCATTGGCTTATCTATCTGCCTCCGACGATGTCGCCGAGTGAAACCTCGACTCGCGCCGACTATCTCGAATATCCGACGGAAGCTTTCGCCTATTTCCGCAAGAACGGCGTGCAGAAGGTCGTCTGCGAAGAAAAGCACATGGGTTCGCGGGCCGTGGTTGTGGTTTGTCGCGATATCACAACTGCCAGGAAGAGATTCGGCGTGATCGACGGACGCAGTGGCGTGTGCTACACGCGCACCGGCCGGCCTTTTTTCTCGGAGCCCAAGGACGAAGCGGAGTTCATCGCTCGTGTTCAAACTGCCCTATCGAAGGCCGGCTTCTGGGATGAGTTCGCCTCCGACTGGTTTTGCCTGGATTGCGAACTGATGCCGTGGTCGGCGAAAGCCCGCGAATTGCTTCAGCGTCAGTATGCGCCGGTCGGCGCCGCAGGTGTGGCGTCACTCGAAGCTGTCGTGAACGCTCTCAAGCAAAGCCCTGCCGCTACTGGCATGGCCGAAATCTACGAACATCGTTTGGAGCGGCTGACCGGAAATACCGCGAAGCTTATCGACGATATTGTTGGCCTGTTGCGGCGCTCTCAGACTACAAGCTGGCGCCATTTCATTTGCTCGCATCCGAAGGGGCAGTCCATACCGACAAGACGAATCGGTGGCACATGGAAACTCTTCACGGGCTGGCAGCAGCCGATCCCGCGATTCATCGTCGCTACGCCGTTCTTGGAGGTGGATGTGACCGACGACTCCGCGGTCGAGCAAGCATCTCAATGGTGGGAGTCGCTCACGGGCAAAGGTGGCGAGGGAATGGTCGTGAAGCCGCTCGACTTCGTGACGCGCGGTCCCAAGGGACTCGTTCAGCCTGCTCTCAAGTGCCGCGGCCGCGAATACCTTCGCATCATTTATGGTCCGGAGTACACGGCGGACGATCAGTTACCAAAACTCCGCTCGCGGGGGCCTCGGGGGTCGGGCTAAACCGGCCAATGAAGGTCGGGTGAAAACCGGCCAAAGGGGAATGCACTCAGGACATTGAAAACGGGCGCGGAGGACGATCCTCCGCAGCGTGAGCAATGTCTTGAGCGACGAGAAAAAGCAACAGGTTATCGCCCTGGGTCAGCTCGGCTGGCCGCTGCGGCGCATCGAAAGGGCCACCGGAGTCCGCCGGGAAACGGCCACTGGCTACTTGAAAGCGGCTGGCATCGCGGTTCGTCCGCCAGGCGGCTGGGGCAAACTGCCACCGGTAAAACCGGCCAACAACCCGACCACCGACCCCCAGCCCGATTCAAAACCGGCCAACGAGGTGACCACCGACTTCGGCACGGGTTCCGGCCTGACTGCCGGCGATGCTGCGGGTTCTCCCGGCCCATCCAGCGCCTGCGATCCGTACCGCGAAACGATCGAGCTGGGTCTGTCGCGCGGGCGCAACGCCATGGCCATCTGGCAGGACCTGGTCGATCAGCACGGATTCGCTGGCGGCTATCAAAGCGTCAAACGTTTCGTTCGCAAGCTGCGCGGAGTCCAGTCGCCGGAAGCCTGTGCGGTGATCCTCACTAAAGCAGGTGAGGAAACACAAGTGGATTACGGGACCGGCCCCATGGTGCGCGATCCGCAAAGCGGCAAGTATCGGCGCACACGGCTGTTCGTGTTGACCCTGGGCTTCAGCCGCAAATCGGTTCGGCTGCTGGTGTTTCGGTCCAGTACGCAGACCTGGGCTCAGTTGCACGAGCGGGCTTTTCGGCGGCTCGGTGGAACAACGCGAGTGGTCGTGCTCGACAACCTGCGCGAAGGCGTGCTCTCGCCCGACATCTACGATCCATCGCTCAACCCGTTGTACCGCGATGTGCTGGCTCATTATGGCGCGGTAGCCATGCCGTGCCGCATTCAAGATCCGGATCGAAAAGGCAAGGTAGAGTCAGGCGTCGGCCATGCGCAGAAAACACCGCTGAAAGGGCTCCGCTTCGAGAGTCTGGAAGAAGCGCAAGCCCATCTGGATCGCTGGGAAGAACGCTGGGCCGATACGCGGATTCACGGCACCACCAAACGGCAAGTCGCCGCGATGTTCGCCGAAGAGAAACCGGCGCTCCAGCCGCTGCCTCTGGAACCGTTCCGCTATTACCAGTACGGGGAGCGAACGGTACATCTGGATGGGTGCGTGGAAGTGGAAGCGGCCTACTATAGCGCGCCGCCAGGCTGGATCAGCCGCCGTGTGGCAGTGCAGTGGGATGGCCAGCATGTCCGCCTGCTCCATCCAAAAACCGGACAGTTGCTGCGCGAGCATCTCCGCCAGGAGCGCGGCCGGCATCGGATCAAAGACGAGGACCGGCCGAAACGAACTCCGCTCTCGACCGTGCAACTGCTGGCGCGCGCCGAAAGGACCGGATCGCACATCGGCACGCTGTCTCATGCGCTGCATCGGCTGCAAGGAGAACCAGCCATCCGGCGTATTCAAGGACTGCTAGCGTTCGCCAAGAAGTATGGCGTCGCGCGCGTCGACGATGCCTGTGCCGTTGCATTGGAAGTGGAGGCCTACGACTTTCGCTTCGTGCGCCGGTATCTGGAGCGCAACTCGCAACCTCCTTTGAGCCTGCGGCAAGTCGATCCACTCATCCGCCAGCTCCATCTCTATCGCGATCTGATCCAGGAAAGAACCAAGGAACCCAACCCATGAACATCTCTGAACTCGAACGCTCTTTACGGCAACTCCGCCTGGGTGGCATGGCCGCCGTATTGGAAAACCGCTTGCGCCAGGCGCAGGCCGAGCCGATGGCACCCATCGACCTGATCTCCTGTCTGGTCTCCGACGAACTGTCGCGGCGCTCGCGACCGATTGTTGGAGCGCCGTCGCAAGCAGGCTCGCTTTCGCGATCCCAACAAGACGCTCGACAACTTTGATTCTGTGCAGCGCCGCGTTATGTGAAGCGCGAGCACCACAATGGCGGTGCGCGGTCTCGTCGCGGTTTAAGGCTCAACATAATGTTAGAGGCGCTCAAGCCAGGCGAGGAGATCCGGGTCCTTCCACGCTGGCATCGCCGTAGCGATTGCCGGAGGTTCGCATGCCTCGATTGCGGCGCGCTTCATCTGAAGATCGATTTCGATATAGCCGTGAGTTGTTTCGATGCTGGCGTGTCCAAGCCAACTCCGGACGACATTGAGCTCAACACCTGATTGGAGCAGGTGAAGGGCCGTGGAATGCCGGAAGGTATGCGGAGTGATATGCGTTTTGGCCAATGCGGGTCGGAACACCGCAGCTGCGGCCGCTCGCGAGTGAACAATGTGTCCGAGCCCGAAGCGCGTCAGGGACCGTCCGACCGCATTGACGAAAAGAGGCACGTCCTTCACCAGCCCCACATTCCGATCCTTCAAGGTGGCGCGGAGGAGATCAATCGTCTCTGGCCAGAGTGGGCACAGTCGCTCTTTCCGGCCCTTACCGAGCAGCCGCACCTGGGGAGGCGAATCGAAGCGGATCGCCGGGAGACGCACGTCAACGACTTCTTGAGCGCGCGCGCCGGTGTTGTATAGGAACTGCAGAAGCGCGACATCGCGACGACCGAGCATCGTGGATCGGTCAATACAACTGAGCAGGTGCTCGATGTCGGTACGGGCCAGGCAGGTCACCGTCCGGGTCGGGGTCCGCTTATAAGGAATAGATAACACCTGCTGGCACACCGCCAGCGCCGTGGGCTCTTCAAGAGCCACAAAACGGTACAGCGAGTGAAGAGCCGCGAGTCGCGCGTTACGTGTAACCGCGGCATTGCCACGCTCCTGTTCCAGAGCTTCAAGGAATGCGAGAACCGTGTCGCGGCCAAGATCATCAATGCAAAGATCCACGATCGAGCGACCACAGCGCTCGGTGGCGAAGGAGAGGAGGCTGCGAACGGCATCCCGGTATGCATGCACCGTGTGGGGACTCACTCCGCGAGTCGCAATCAGATGTCGCCGAAAGAACGACTGGATGAGGTTCGGAACTGAGGGCAAACAACTCGCACTCATGAAGCCCCTCCCGCAGTTCGAGCCAACGTGGGAGGCTGGAACCGTTGCGCCGCCTCGTGCAGCAGTTCGCTCGTGATGTTCAGGTAAACCTGCGTCGAGACCAGACAGACATGGCCCATATATGTGCTCAGCAGCGGCAAGCGGGCCTGGACGTCGCCACCGTCGCGATACCAACTCAGAAGACGATGGACCGCGAAGGTGTGGCGAAGGTCGTGTAGCCGCGGGCCCTCCTGACAAGGCGCACCACGTATGCCAGCTCGTCGGCTGATAGCTAGAAACGTCGCGACGACTGTCCCATAGGAACACGGCCGATGCCACTCATTAACCAGAAAAGGAGCGTCAGAATCCGTCCGGTGACGGTACTGCCGGCGTGCGTCGACGTAAGCGGCAACTGCCTCCTTGGCGTTCGATTGCAACGGGACGGCCCGCGTCTTGTGGAACTTCGCGTTTCGAACAATCAACAGGCCTTCATTCACGTCAACATCGGCGAGTCGAAGGCCCAAAGCCTCTGAAACACGAAGTCCGGTGCAATAAAGAAGACCTATCAAGGTAACGAATGTGCGTGGACGGAGCGAACCCACAGGCTTCAGGAGAGATGCTTCTTTCAACAGGGACTGAATCTCGGCAGGGGTATAAATGTGCGGCCGAAAATGTGAGGTGAGCCCGGGTGCTGGTCCGGGCACGTAAGTTTCGGGATGCTGTTGGACCAGATAGCGCGCCAGTATGCGCAGTGTGGAAAGGCGGTGCGAGCGAGAGGCCGGCTTTAAGTTCGGATCGCTACTGACCCAGGCTTCCGCCGTCGCGCGCGTCAGCCACGTGCCAACCCCCGCCTGAGCGACGAGATAACGATCAAACGACGCGAAATAGCTGGGAAGCGTTCTATCGGAGTAGCCGAGAGAACGCCGGATGCCCAGGAGCTGATTCATCGCCGGGCCGAGGGCGCTCTGAAAAACAACTGTCTTCACGGCCGCACCTCCTCCGGCCAGCCTAAGCCGACGGACCGTAGCTGCGTGTAATCAACCTTCGTATAGATACGCGTTGATTCGATGCTGCGATGGCCGAGGAGATCGGCGACCGTTTTCAGCGATTGCCCCTGAGCGAATGCACGCGTTGCCCAGGCGTGCCGAATCGCGTGACTTCCTCGATGCGGAGACTCAATGCCCGAGAGCTGAAACGCGCGACAGACAATGTTATATACGCTGGTGGCTGCGAGCGGCTGGAACGGCGGGTCCAGCGATAGGAAGATCTGTCGGGCGGTCGTCTCTGGCCGGTAATATCGGATGTACTCCAACAGTGCCGAACCAACTGAGATCGTTAGCGGCGCAGTCACTTGGCGCCCCCGCTTGGCCGGTGGAAATGTGATGTGGCCGTCGCGCCAATGCACATCCTGCAGCCGCAATCCGGCTAACTGACCGGCACGAATCCCGTACGTCATCAGTATCAGCAGAATCGCGAAATCTCGCTGTCCTGGCTTCGTGCCCCGGTTGACCGTTGCGAGTAGCTTCGGCAAATCCTCCCACTTAGGACCGCGCGGCAGGCGATCGAGAGTGAAGCACGGCACGCGTTCAATCGTGGTCGAGAGATCGCTCGGGACATGCCCCATCGTGAAAGCAAACCGTAAGAAGCTCCGCAGCGCGATGACGAGGTTCTTTCGAGTTGCCCGGGCAAACCGCGGTGCTTGATGTTGCAGAAAATCGCTCACCTGCACATGCGAAAGTGTTGCAAGGTAGTCTGGCTCTGCAACGCGGCCCAAATCCTGCAGAAATGGCTCAGCCTGACGGCGATAAACATCGACGCTGCCCTCCGATAGTCCGTGATGCTGGCGGAGGAACACAAGCCACGCCTCCAGAATCCACGTATAGGAACGACTCATCCGAGGTTCCGCACCAACGATGCCGATCCTGCGGAGATATCTCAGTAGCCGGCGCGCTGCACGGCTCCCACGCACCGATGGCATGGAGTACTTCTTTCCACACCTCGATACGGGTAGCGTTGCGACAAACCTGCGAACGTGGTCATCGCCAATATGCTTAATATCGGTGATGCCCGTCCGTGCGAGATAGCGCGCGAACTGCGAAACGCCGCGGACCAAGTCGTTGAATGATGACTGCGTGTAGCCGATGGCTGCCGC
This sequence comes from Bryobacterales bacterium, assembly GCA_963798295.1. Lineage (GTDB taxonomy): Bacteria > Acidobacteriota > Terriglobia > Bryobacterales > Bryobacteraceae > Palsa-89. The sequence continues at coordinate 76,124 of CAWCSV010000001.1, forward strand.
ATCTTCGACGAAACCATCTATATACGGTCCAAGTGGCCCCGATCGAACGAGCTCACACACCTGCCGGGATCGGACAATGCTTTCGAATGTCACGTTGGCCTCCTTCCAAGGCTGAAAAGCCGGGGGAGGCAACTTCTAATTTATGTGGAGTGGAGGTACGTGCGACGATGGCTTCAGGCCCGCACAAGAACGAGTTGCGCCGAGCTCCCATGCTCAGCTTCACATAACGCGGCGCTGCACAGAATCGAAGTTATGTTGAGCTCAACATAACTTCGACTTTACTTTTAACCCGAAGATGAATCGCAGTCTGATCTTCGATCTGGCCACCGGAGCCTTTATCGGCAAGCGTGAAGATGCCTTGTTCCTCGGCCCCGGCGGCGCCGGCAAAAGCCATCTGGCGCAGGCCATCGGTCAAGCCGCCATTCAGCAGGGCTATCGAGTGTTGTACCGCGAGACCCACGTCTTGCTGGACGAACTCGCCGACGCAGTGGCCGAGGGCACGCGTAAACAGTTCATGGAAACTCTGACCACCGTGCCGCTGCTGATCATCGATGACTTCGGCATGCGCAAGCTGCCGCTCACCGCGGCCGAGGATCTACTGGAGATCGTCATGCGGCGCTACGAACGCGCCAGCACTTTGCTCACTTCCAACCGCCCGGTGGAAGACTGGGGAAAATTGCTGGGCGACGTGGCCTCCGTCAGCTCCATGCTCGATCGCATGCTCCACCACGGACACGTGCTCAAGTGCGGTCCACGCAGCTGGCGTACCAAGGCCATCACGACCGTGTCTGAAAAGGAATCCTAACTGTTGGCCTGCGGCAGCAAGGAAGTTTGATCTCCCCCTTTTCCGTTTCCCCCTCCGGGGGCAAACCGGGGCGGGCGGGTTCCCCCCACGCCGCGACACGCCTCGCGCCAACCAAAACCGTTGTCACGCCTCGTGCGGCGGCTCCCCCCACAAGAGGGCTGCGCCCCCTTGTGCATCCCCGCTCGGAAGCGATCTCCATCACACAACTTTCTTCGTGACTGAAGCCTCGTGGAAAATAACTCTTGCCGAAAGACCCGCCTTCAGGTTAAAAATGATCTTGTCCTGGGTGCCTTCCGTTGGCCGGTTTTCACCCGACCCTCATTGGCCGCTTTTCACCTGACCGCCGAGGGCGGGGGCTCTCCGGGAAACGCTCGCTAGCCGCCCGCGAGTTCGCGCTTGGTATTGAGGCCCTGGAACGATTCGCCGCCCGCGAGCCTCTCCGTCGCGTGCACGAATGCGTATTCGGTGTGTTGGCGCTGGAAAGCGAACCAGTGGACCCACGACTATAGGTGGCATTTAATCTGCCTGTGCGTCGGGTAACCTTTTAAACGACAGGGCACTGGAGCTCGGCGCTCGGATAGGGCAACATGACGGAGCCTGTGCCCGTCGTCAGGATGTCCGTCGAAGCTACTGCAACGCCAATAGGAGACCTGATAATTATCCGCGCACCTTCACGTGCTTTCTACCGGTGCGAGCCACGCACACGCCATCCTGAATGACGAAAGCTTCTACCCAGTGCGTACCGGCGTAGCCGGCAGTCTCCCACCGGTAATGTGATCCATCGCTGTCATAAAAATCGCCACGCAGTTGCTGAGCGTGGAACGCTTCATTGCCAGTGTTCACCACTTGCCACTTCACCGTGTATGCCCCTTTGACATTGGATGTCACCTGGAAGCGGAGTGCAGTCTTCTTGGCGATGCCATAGTCGCCCAAGCCTCCCATCTTCTTCTTTCTGTTCGCAGTGTAAGTATGCGCAACGAGTTTGGCGCTATAGCTCAACCGCTCAGGCCACTGCGGGGCCTGGACATGGGCGGTTGAAGCGAGCGGGGGAACCTCGAGCGGCTCGTGGACCACGGGGAGCGAGATAAGCTGCGATCCGTTGACCCGAAGCCTTTCGACTGCACGTTGCACTTCGGCTTCACCGAGGCTCTTCTTAAGTTGACCCGCCGACTCGGCCAAACTCTTCTGTTCATTCGCAAGGCCAAAGTCTTGCTGTGCCCTTTCTAGCCATCGGAAAAAGGCCTTCGCCCGCTCCGGCTTCTCGTTCCACTTGTCAGCGAAATTCTCATCCTCAGCCGGATTTTGGATGACCCACAGTCCATTCTCGTAGCTAATGTAGTCGCCCAAGTTGCTCAGGATCGCATGGAGCGCTTCATGAATGTCGAACTGGTTTCGGTAGGCCTGCGCTGCAAGAGTTGTGATTATGATTGAGGTCGGCATGTTCTCGTCGCCGACCGCGAAATAGAGATCGCGGTGCCGCTTCAGGACCTGAACAGCACGCTGAAGCGGAGTGCGGACTCTCCACTCGGGAACGTCCTCTACCGAAGCTGCAAGAGACTCGGCAAGCTTCTGCCGGTTTAGGTCGAAGGCCACCTGCATGCGCCCATAGAACCAAGTGGCATAGTCAATTGGGTTACTCTTCTGCCAGTTCCGGAGATCCTTGTCCGTCAGCAGCAAACCGTTCGGCAATCGCGGAGGGTTCGGCAGACACGGTAACACGTCCATGTGGAACCGCGGTTCGTATTCGAGGCGCCAGCACCGGCGGGATTCCTCGATGCGCTTGTTTAGATCGTCCCGACTCTTAAGCCTGTCGCCGACGAGATTCTTTAATTCCGCTTGCGTGGTTTGTTCTTTGGTTTTCGAGATCCTGCATACCAAATCGATGTCGAACTCGCCGTTCTTCCGAACCGGCCGCACGACGGTTCCGAGGCGGAACGAGCCCTGCGGATAAATCTCCGGTGTATATTTCTCAAGCGGTGATCCCGGGGCCCCGAGCCAGTCGCCAACGTCCTCATAATTAAGGACCGCTTCCTCGTGCAGCGCGGGCGGTATGTCTAGTTCTTCGGCGACACTTTCGAGGAGGGTTGAGAGATAAGGATTCGTGTAAAGGTTCATTGCTTGGACTCCAGAGGTACAACGGCATGGTAGGGACCGGCAGTATGGCCGGCAAACCGTTTTTCAAACGTGGGCGCGAAGGTCCGGCTGTGGTGCGCGGCCTTCGCCATGAGTTCGTCTGTGCGATCTATGCCGTCCAAGCAAAACTCGGATGCCGGGACAACAGGATCGAGGCGACAGTAATTGTTCTCGCCAACGAGGAACTTGGCTTGATTACGTGCGGCCATCGTCTGCCCCCGCAATACTACGTCGATCGCCTCTTTCGACCATCCAAGCATGCCGCTCGTGTCGAGCCTTCGGTGGCGGGAGTTGAGGGAATCAGTCGTGCCGATGCTGAGAATATGCGTATCTGCGAGCGCGACGCCGAGAGTACCAAAGGACTCAACGAGAGCCACCATCGTCGGGTTGTTCGCCCAAACGCCACCGTCTATGAGGCGTTGGCCGTCGATACCGCGGAAACTTGGAAAGTACGTCGGAGCCGCGGAAGTTGCGCGAGCCACCTTCCACGCGGGAACTTTCAGATCGCGCCTGAGCCGTTCATGGTGTGGCGTTCGGAATATGTAGACGTCATCTTCACCGAGGTTGTACGACGGGATCACTAGCCGGTTCGTGCTCTCTCCAAACAGACGCTCCCCGAAGCAGGCTTTAAGCGCCGATTCAAGTGGCTCCGCTTCATACTTGCTTCGGAGCCAATGGAGTGAGCACCGCCACCAACTGCTCGCGCCCGGGAAGATCGCCGGTCCATGTTTCATGTAGAAACGGACGATCTCTCGGGGTGAAAGTCCGAGGCCAAGAGCGATGGCGATGAGGCCACCCGTCGATGTCCCTGCAATGAGATCAAAGTGATGGGTGATCCGCGTCTTCAGGTCATCTTCAAGGGCGGCGAGGAATGCTGCCGAAAAGATTCCCTTGATACCACCACCATCTAGAGCGAGAATTTGGAATCGCCTCTTAGGCGTAGTTTCAGTAAGGGCAGTCATGTTGTCACCTGGCGACATCGAGACACGGACTGACATGTTTTCATAAAAAGCGGATTCATTAACGGGATCTGCACCAGCGCAACGCCCCGAGCATCAGAATTCAGTATCATGTCAAGTTCTGGCGAAGTGACTGAAGCAGTTTTTCTGTTTCTTCGATTGTCTTGATAACGTTGGCATTCCCCTTGAGATCCTGAATGGCTGTCCACGGTAGATTCTTCATGGCCTCCAGGGCGACCTCCAGGTCAGTTAGCAGCCCGGTACCGTGTTTCTTTTCGGTGGGACGCAATCGCAATTCAGCCGAATCGAGATCTCCGGAGTCGGACAAGAAGTGAGCGCGGGCGACCGGGTCGGGGAGGATCTTCCGTAGCTTTCGCAGATCCTTCGAATTAGTGATCCGCTTTTCATTGACCTTCTTAACTACAGCATCGACTACGGTCGGCACCAGAAGCTTCTTGCTAACGCCCATCAATTCGCGCGCCCAGGTAATCGCGGCACTCGGTTCCCTCAACGCTGTAAACTTAGCCGAGACCTCGAACACCTCCACGAGCTTGTCGAGTTCGCGCACGGTGATGCCCAGTATATTCGCGGCGCTTGCTCGTCCCACGAGATCGACGAGACGATAGGCAACCATTTCTTTTTCTTTGGCGTCCCACTCCTTGCGCTGACGGTGGATGTAGATCCAGACGCGAAGCCGTTCCTCCTCGGATAGGGTGCGGTCAGTAACCTCGACTGGAATCTGGCGATATTGCTCGCGCCCTCTGTCCACGAGCACGCGAGAGTTGGTCCAGCGGCGATCACCGTCAATGATGCGGTATTTACCTGGCAAATCCGGATGAGGTTCGACGAGCAGTGGCTCAAAGAGACCTTCGTTGGCCTCGATTTGTCGTTGGAGTTCTTCATCTTCTTTTAGACCAAGCCGCGGCTGCTTTGGATTCGGCACGAGCTCATCGATATCGACCTTGCTGCGATACGTGCGAAGAATCGTGCGATCGAGGCGCCGCTCCTGCAAGCCCATGACGTGAGGACGCTTCGGGGCTGTACTTTGGTTTGTCATGACTACGATGCTTCCGTTAACGCGGGGGTGCCGTTCGACGCGGCTCCAAGGATGCCGGCGACAGCATTTTCGATGTCTGCCTCAGCCTTTTGAATACTTCGCAGGGCCTCACCTTCACGCCTCCAATGGGCTTCATGCCATTTAACTTCTTTCTCCTGTTCTTTGAGGAGATCGTTTGTTCGTTCTTCTACGCGGCGGACTAGCTGAACGTACTGCTCCGAGGTGATGAAGTCGTAAAGTGCGACGGTCTTCTTCTCCCGTTCGATACCGCTCAAGCGCATCGTGTGAACTTGAATGATGTGCTGTCGCAGTAGATTCGCCAGCGCTACCACTCTCGCGGGATTGGCGAGGAGAACGCCGTCGCGTTGATGAAGCTGCCGAGTCCCTTCCGGGAATTTGTGCAACGAGAGTATTGCGTGCTCCGCCTTCGCGGCTAGTTGGTCCGACCGAAGCTTCGCGACATGCTCGCTGCGGAATGCCTTGTGATTCTTCGAATCGTAGATGATCGTGCCGCACTCCTGGCCGCGCAGCTTAACGACATGCCGGATATCGGCGCCAGGTGCTCCCTTAGCGAAGCGCGTGATATCGTCATCCGGGAATTCTGCGCGTAGCGCTTCGAACAGATCGATCTCCGCGCCTTCGCCGAGTTCTTCACTGGTTTTTTTCTCAAGCGCCCGCTGCAATTCATTGACCTTGGCAGACAGTTTCTGGTTCTCCTCGAAAGCGTTGGCCTTTTCGACATTGACAGCGGTTTCCTTGTCCTTCTCAAGGATCTCGCGCTGAGAATTCAGCCGTTCGTTGATCATATGATCCTGTTGTTCACTAAACGTCCGGAGCTCCTGCTGGGCACAAAGGGCTTTAGTATTGGCTTCGGCCACGGCCTCATCCTTTGCGGCGATCTGTAATTGGAATTGCGCCGTGGCGGAAGCTACCGCTTCTTGCCGTATACGCACAGCGTCAGCTTCGGCAGCGGCCCTGATCTCCGTAATCTCCGCTTCGCTGTTCTTGCGTTGGTCGTCGAGACGGGCCACTAGTTCCGCTTCGTTCTGCACGGCCGCCGACTTCGCTGCCTCGGCTTGAGCGAGACGCTCTTGAAAGTCTGCCTCAGATACGACGCGGTCGGCCTCCAATCTGGCGACTCGCTCAGCCACAGCGCCCTCTGCCTCTTTTCTGGTTTGCTCTATAATTTCCACCTCTCGCGATGCGGTCTCTCTTCTGAAGGCCTCAAGCTCTGTAGCACTCGATTGACGGAGTTCTTGCATTTCCATCTGCAAGGTAGACACTCTCGCTTCGGCAACGTGGCGCGCCGCCGCTGCCTCTTCCAGCTTCTTTTTGTCCTCAGCGAGAAGGTCCTGCAGGAGACGCTCAGCTTCCTCTAGTTTGGCCTTCAATTCTACGTCCGCTTCGGTCCTGGCCTTTTCAATAGCTAGTGCCTCGCGTTCCGCGCTCTTACGTTTTTCGAGCTCGATGTCCGCCTTTGCCTCTGCATCTGCTTTGGCCCTCTCGGTGGCAAACTGCTCTTGGAGTTTGGAGGTGAGCGCGGACGCCTGCTCGCGGTCGCGGGCGGCAATCCGTCCACTTATCTCTTCGAGCCGGTCAGTTGGAATGGCTTGGCCACAGGACGGGCAGGTGTCTGCGGCCAAATTGAGCTGAGAGAGTAAGGGGGAGGCGAGGTTCTTGGCGGTCGAAGTCTGACGAATCATGCGATCTCCATTTATCCAGGTCCTATTTTATCCTATTTTGTCCTAATTTAGAAAGGAAATTGATGCGTCTTGGCTAATACGGCTCGAAACGCGTCCTGATCTCACCTAAGTTAAAGAAAGTAAATGCTTTGCCTGCAGGAGGTCCCGTGGCGTGCCTCCGTGGGCACTCTAATCCGCATCTAGAGCTGACACTTTTGATTTGATCAGGCTGGGCGACGAGCCGGGCCATCGAAGCCAGACCTTCCGCAAATAAGCGAATTGGAAGAATCGAAACGGGATTGGGAACGAGGGATTAAACCGTGCGCTGGAGCGACATTTTGCCTGAGACCGGTGGCTAGTCTGAAAGACGAAACCCCATCCCTGATATGCAGCGCGAACCCACGCCCCCCCGCTGTACGGTCTTTGTTCGGTATTTGTCCAGGAGTCTTGTCCACCTCGCGGCCAGACAACCAACGCAGGTCGGGGACAACGACGTGAGGAGCAAGGACGACGGCACGGAAGAACCGCCGTCATCAAGGAGATGACGACACCGCGTGGCTTACTCTCGCTCCTCAGCTTCGGGATCGATCCTCGCAATCAGTGACAAAACTGCACCGCTGCAGATGTTGAGTCTGCCGCTTCGATGTAGAGCATATGGCTCCAGTAGGAAGTCATGGCGGCTATAGAGCCCTCTAGCGTCCCATGCCTCGACTCCTGCGTCGTTCGCGTTCTTTCGCCTTCTCCTGTTCCAGTGCGAATGCGGAGTCAACCAGGGCTTTCTGATAGCGCCCGAGCCATCCATTCCAGCCGCCATCCTGAGGGTAAACGCCTCGTCGAATCATTTCGCGTGCCGTCTCGCGAAGGTGGGCCTTGTTGCTTAGGATGGCTTCCGAATCGCCCATGTCCTTGATCTCCACGCACCGGGCCGCGAGACTGTGGATAACTTGCGGAGCCGAATGAACGAATTGGTTTGCAGCCCTCGCTGACTCCGCAGTTCCTCCATCTCTGGCGTGCGGTAGATGTGATAAACCTGCCCGTCCGTACCCTCTAGCATCAGGTAGCTGCGCCCGGAAGCTTCCTCCTCACCGTGCACCAAGATCCTGCCTTCGATGGACGTGAGATCGCGAACATCGAGCGTCGTCATCGGAAGCCGGTCGTCGGACAACAATGCTCCGTGCGCTGCTAAAGTCTTCTGCCGATCCGCGCTGCGTTGCATCGCTCGAAGCACCTGCTCGCAATCGCGCCGCACCAGCCAGCTTGCTCCGCCGGTCGATTCGGCCAGGCCCATTCGGTGAAGAACGGCGAGGCGTGAAGCCTCATGTTGCGTGCGAAGGCGCGCCGTTTCGCTCAATCCGGGCTCAGTAGGATTCCGAACAACCTCGAAATACTCGGGGCCGAAATCCGCGTTCGGATTCGACGCTTCCCGCATGATCCGACGATCAAGCGATGTAAATCTGGACTCCGAGATCTCGCGCCGCTCCGCCTCTGCCGCATCGAGCTCCGTTCGAAATCCAATCTGGCGAGTGCATAGGTGCTCGGCGGCACTCCGAATCCCTTGCTGGATGTACTCCCGGCTCATGCGCAAGCCGGTGCCATCGGTTCTGAGGCCCCGGACCACGACGTGAACATGTGGATGTTCGGTGTTGTGATGTTCCACCGCAACCCATTCGAGGTCGGTACCGAGGTCCTTTTCCATACGTTCCATCAGATCGCCGGTTAGACGACGCAAATCCGCCAGATCACCAAATTCCGGGGAGATGATCAGCTTCCACAGCCGCTCATCGCCGGCTCTCTGCCAGTCTTCAAGCCGGGCCGCAATGTCGATTTTCTGGTCCTCGCGGCCGAAGCCCACGCCCTCTACCGGGTTTTCGTGTGTGGCGCTCTCGCGTGCCAGGTATCGCCCGTGCGCCTTCCATTGCCCTCGTGTCTTGTTGTTCAGATAAGTCACCCGGACCGCGCAACGCTGCAGGTACGGACGTGTGCTCGCCCTTTTTCCGCCGGAGGTGCCGCGGTTGCGGACTTTTCGCGAGCTGCGGGCGTAGTGCATGAGCAGCTTGAATCCGCTAGACCATGCAATGCGTTCGTCCGTCGGACGCCGAGGCTTTGGTGGCCGCAGCCGGATCTTCCGCTCGTCGTCAGTTCGTGCCATGTGTCACCAGATCCTTCAGGCCAGCGAGGGCATCGCCGGACATGCTTCGACCGGCAGCCTTGATCAGTAGGTGGTACCGGTCCTTGGCTCGGGCGACGGCCTGGGGCTGCGCGTCGATCGATGGCTCCGGCAGGCACGTAAGAACGGTTTTGACAAAAGTATCCAGCAAAGCGTGGAGCGCCTGCTGGCTCCGGACAATGCGGACATTGTCACGGGACATGCCTTCAAACCCTCCCGTAATCAAGGCTTCGGTTTTGGTCAGCTCGGGTCGACCGTTCAGCTCGTTCTGGATTGCCGCCCGGATGAACGCGCTCGGACTGGTGTAGCCCCGCGCTTTGACGGCTTCATCGATCCGAACCCGATCTTCCCGGCTCAGTCTGACCGCGATCCGGGCCCCGCGTGCCGCTCCTGTGTTCTGTCTCATAAAATTGCTCCTTCAATTACTAAGAGGATTTTCGAAACCGAAATCTCACCCTGAAATTTTGCCGTCAAACATTTGTTCGAACACAGCCGCGATTTCGTTCGACGACTCAAAACCATGACCGCGCGCCGCTTGCGGCGGAAAAACAAATCAGACGTCAAACGTTTCCTTTATGTTCCACTACCCATCGCAACTGTCTCATTTGTGGGGTCGGCGAGGAGGCGGGAGCGATCGCGTTGCCGTGGAACGCCGTGATTGGCCGTGTTTTGCCGCAAATCATCGCATTGTCGCAACTTGTCGCATTCTGTCGCAAAGCGCCGTGATCGGCCGCAAGACTAGCTCCTCGGCACAGGTAAGAAAATAGACGTCCCGAAGACCCCTCGCCATTTCCTTATCAGTAGAGGGCCTTCTTGCGGATTCGAGAGGATCGCGACCGAAAGATTCTTGTCCCGAAGGTGCTCCGCCATTCCCTTACAAAGTATGGAGAGCTTTCCCGAATCGACCGTATCGAGAAGCCTGGCTCCAAAATGGCCGGGCCGGCAAAATTTCTTGTCCGGAAATCCCTCTGCCATTCCCTTATCTGTAGAGAAGGTGTTTTGTGTTAGAATGAGCCTCTTTTCAGGCGATCAAAAATATTACCGTCCCGCGACCCCCTCGCCATTTCCTTTATATGCGACAGCGGGAGGCACCGGGATGGCAGAGCGAAAAAGATTTTTGTCCCGAAAAGCCTCTGCCATTGCCTTTAAGGAGGGAAGGAGTTTTTTGTGCCTGGATCACGTGACAGGCGGACATCGCTCGACTGGTTTTCTCTCGCCCGCGCCCGGTTTGCACGACACCGCACGGAAAAGCCGGCGACCAAAGCCGGTCAGATCCGGGCACTCTGGCCCGACATTGAAGCTGCACTAGAAGGAGGACAAAGCATGAAAAGCATTCGCAAATGGTTGGAAGAAGACGCCGGGGTCACTCTCAGCATCACCAGCCTCACTTCGTACATCAGCCGTATCCGGCGACGTTTGAAAGCCAAACGGCCTGCAGAGGCTGCAACCGGGCAAATCATACAGCCTCAAGCGCCACCGGGACCCAACGCGCGTTCGCCGGTTGCGACTCAGGTAGCCGCGGCGCCAGCGCCCGAAGATGATCCACTCGCTCAAGCCAAGCGGGTTCTGTCGCAGCCGAAACTCGACATCCGCAAGCTCCATAACGACGGTGATCCCGAAGGCAGAAATCTGATTTGAAGAAAGGAAAACATCATGGCAAAGAACAACACAAACGGAACTGAAACCGGTGCTGCACTCGCAGCTCCAACGTTTACTCCAACCATCCATCTGATCCTGCAAGGCAAGGGCGGCGTCGGCAAGAGCATCGTCGCCAGTTGGCTCGCCGAGTTTCTCATCGGACGTGGCCAGCCGGTGCGGTGCTTTGATGGCGATCCGGTGAATCGATCGCTGGGGCAGATCAAGGCGCTGAATGTCGAGAAGCTGGATCTATTGAACGACGAAGGGGTCGTCATGCGAAGCCGCTACGACGCCCTGATCAACCGTTTCCTGACCGAGGAGGCGGTGTTCCTGGTCGACAACGGAGCAACCGCGTTCCTACCCTTCTGGACCTTCATCGTCGAATCGGACGTGATCTCGACCTTGCGGGCCGCCGGCCGGCGCGTCTACATTCACATTCCCATCAGCGGCGGGGACATGCTGAACGATACGCTTCTCGGGTTCCAGACCTTAGCCGAAACCGCAGCAGAGAAGAGTCTAGTGGTCTGGATTAACGAACACTTTGGCGAAATCGAGCGCGATGGGAAAACGTTCGATCAGATGCAGGTCTTCTTGGATAACCGCGAGAAAGTCCTCACATCCATCGGCATTCCTCAGAGGTCACCGGACTTGTACGGCTCCGACATTCGGCACATGCGGGAGCGGAAGCTGACCTTTGACGAAGCGATCAGCGTAGAACCCGATTTCAACATCGTGGAAAAATGGCGGCTCAATCGCGTCCGCCGCGAACTGTTCGAACAATTGGCGCAAACGCCATTCGCGTGAGGCCGACATGCCGAACTCCCAAACACCTCCCCTCGCCAATGTTTCCTTCGCTCGGGAAGAGCTTCCGCTCCGCGTCCGCGAAGCCGCCATTTTCCTTGGCGTCAGCCCGCAAACGGTGTATCTTTGGGTTGAGCGAAAGCAGATTCCCCATCTCCGCGTGATGGGCCGCAACATCCGGTTCTTGAAATCGGAGTTGGAGCCCTTCCGCGCTCAGTTCAAACAGGAGATTGGGAATGGCAAGACCTAGTGAAGCATGATGGGGGCTTGTACAAACGCGAGGGGTCGAAAGATCTGGTGGATGCGGTACCGGGAAAAGGACGGTAAACGGCGCCGGGAATCGACCCTCACCGAAGACTGGGGCGAAGCGCAGAAATGCCTCAGAGAGCGTTTGCAGGCCCGAGACAACAACACGCTGCCCGCGCTGCGCGTGGGCAGGATCTTGCAGTTTGGAGAATGGGCGGACTTTTACTTGGAGAACTTTTCCAAGCCGCCGATTCGCGCGGCAAAGACCCACGCGGTCAACCAGCGGGCATTGAAGCACCTGAGAAAGAGTTTCGAGAACTATAAGCTCGCGGATCTGACTGCTGACGACATCGAGATGTATCTTCGCCGGCGGCTCAAACAGCGAGGCGCTGGTGAAGTCGAAGAATGGATTCGTGGAGAAGCGGTGTGCTGAAGGCGACGACAGTGCATCAGGAGTTGCGAGTGCTGCGCCGCATGTTGAATGTGGCGGTGCGCAAGAAGTTCTGTTTGCGAATCCATGTGCAGGCGTGGAGTTTCCGGCAAGGGTCGATGGACTGTTCCGGCCGCATTACGTGAGTTGGTCGGAGCAGCAGAGGATCGAGTTGCACGCGCCGGAGTATCTGCGCAACGTGATCCGGATCATCACTGAAACCGGGCTTCGGGTGTACAAGGAGCTGACTCCCATGAAGAAGGACCAGGTTGATCTGGACAACCGGACGGTTTGGATTCCGGATTCGAAGACGCCGAATGGCGTGGCTGAGGTTCCGCTAACGGAAATCGCGGCTGAAGCCTTTCGGCGTCAGATTGCGATAGCAGGTCCGGGTCAGTATCTGTTCCCGAGCGACGGCAATCCAGATGGCTACCAGCAAGACATTCAAGACCGCCTGGCATGCGACGTTGCGGCGGGCAGGTGTTCGGTATTTTCGCATTTACGATCTTCGTTCGACCTACGCTACCCGGCTCAGCGCCGGCGGCGTTGCGGACGAATGGGTCACGCAGTTGCTGCGGCAAGGGGATGCGAAGGTGTTCAAGAAGTACTCGCAGATGAAACTACAGATGAAGCGAGAAGCGCTGCGAAGCTGAACCGCCAGGCGAACGAGAGCGGTTGAGTTTTGGCACAGCACAGAGCCGATCGGGCCGGGTTTTGGCACAGTTTTGGCACAGTAGCGTAACTTGGATTACGAAGACAATGGAGCTCAGTCAAATAACTATTTTAGAATCAGCAACGATTTGGTCGGGGCGGGGCGATTTGAACGCCCGACCCCCTGCGCCCAAGGCAGGTGCGCTACCAGGCTGCGCTACGCCCCGACTCGCCTTCGACGACAATTATAGCTGGTTCCTCGCTTCCAATCGTCAAAACGAGTGCCCCCAAAAAATTGTCGCGCATGTCACACCCACAGGATGGGGCGCATGCGCGACTTGAAACTTTGAGCTAACTGACCGTTTCTTACTTCTTGTCGGTATCAGCTGGCTTGGCGGCCTTTTTACTTCTTCTTTTTCTTCGTCTTGGTGGTGCTATCCGCCGGCTTATCCTGGGCGAACAGGCTCACGGTTCCCATCAGGAACGACAGGCCGAGCATCAAGGTCATGAGTTTCTTCATTGTTTGAGATCTCCTTAGGTGTCAGAAGTTATATCGATAACTTCAGACTTATCATTTCAGCCGGACATGAACCCAGCCTTAAGCGGGTATTAAAAACGCTTCATTTGCACCACAGGTAACGAACCCTGGACAAGTGGTCACGTGCTCACTATATCTATGAAATAGATAGAGTTATGCTCCGCCGACGCTCTGAGCCACACAAAGGAAGTGCTTATCTTTGCCCTATGATCGTTAGGCATGAAGAAACAGCAGCTTGCTCGACGCTTGGCCAGGGAGTCCGGCATCTCCACTGCGGCCGCCGCGGATCAACTGGATGGTATCCTGTCGGGTATTCTGCGCCGGGTGCGGCAGGGGCACAGCGCAGCGCTTCCCGGGTTGGGGACTTTCTTGCCAGGCCCCAGGCCCCGATTTCGTTTTGAGGCGTTTCGTTTTGAAGACTGCCTGCCCCCAGGTGCCCGGCGCAACAAAACCAAAGAGGGACACAGGTGACAGAGTCTCGCTCGGATGCAGCCCTTACGCTTCGCATCGCCGGCATGTTGCGTGAAGCGTTGGAACGGGGAGCATCGGTAGAGATCGATGGGTTGGGAACATTCTCTTCCGGAGGCAGGCGGGGATTCCGCTTTGTGGCGCAGACCAAGCCGCGCGTGTTCATCGCCTATGTGGAAGAAGACCTCTCATTTGCCAAAAAACTCTACCATGCCTTTGAAAAGAGCGGGTTCCGTCCCTGGTTGGATAAGAAGAGGCTGATGCCGGGGCAGAACTGGCCGCGAGCCATTGAAACCGCCATTCAAACTTCCGACTTTTTTGTCGCATGTTTCTCGCGCCGGGCCACTACCAAGCGTGGCAGCTTCCACAGCGAGCTCCGTTATGCGCTGTTCTGCGCGGCCAAAGTGCCGCTCGACGAGATTTTCCTGATCCCGCTGCGCCTGGACGATTGCCGCGTGCCGAACCGGATCTCGAAGCGGGTTCAATACCTGGATCTGTTTCCCGATTGGAAAACCGGCGTAAGCAGAGTGATTGCCGTAATTAAGACGCAGAACGAGGTTCGCAGACGCAAACGGCTATCGCTGGCGGGCTAATTTTTTCTTCACCGTCTCAGCGTCCTTGCCGTCCGGGGAAAGCGCCAGATATTTCGTGTAGGCCTCGTTGGCGGCTTTCTTGTCCTTCAGCTTCTCTTCGCTTTCGCCCAGCCGCAGAAACGCTTCGGCGAAGGTGGGGTTCCAAAGCGTGGCCTCGCGGAAACGGCTGGTGGACGCTTTGTAGTTGCCTTTCTTGAAATAGTACAGGCCGACCTTGAGATCCTTTTCAGCTTCCAGCGGATTGAACGAGTACGTCTTGGGAGCCAGGCTCTCGTCCTCTTCCGGAGGCTCCTGCTCTTGCGGGGCGGACTTGGACTGGTCGGCGGGTCTTTTCTTGAGCTGGGGTTCGTCTTGAGCGAAAAGAATGCCGGTCAGCAAAAACCCGATTGCGACTCTGCGTACCACAGCCTTAAGTATAACGAGGACCGAAAACCGTTCGGAACAGAGCGATCATATCGGCAAACGCCCGGTCGGTAGCGTCCGGGTCATATCGCGGACCTTCATCGCGCATAAAGGCGTGTTCGGCGGGGTAAAGCTTCGCTGCATAATCGACGTTCGCCTCGCGCAGCTTGCGGTCGATTGCCACGCGGCCGGCTTCGGGAACGTGCGGATCGGCGCTGCCCCAAACCATGAGCAGTTTCCCCCGAATTTCCCCCGCGCGCGACAGCGAACCGGCGTCGGAATCCTGGCCCAGTTTTCCATCGTGAATGCCGGTCCCGTAGTAGCAGACCGTGGCGCGCACATCCGGCTCCAGCGCGGCGCGAAACGCCAGGTGTCCGCCGATGCAGAACCCCATCGCGCCCAGTTGACCGGGCGCAACCAGCGGATGCCCGGCCAAGTAGTCCAGAGTGGCCCGCCGGTCCTCGTCGAAATGCGCCACCGGTGTTTTTGCGGCGTCGTCCATTCCGCGCGCGCGGCCCGCGTCGTCAAACGCGATCGCCGAACCTGGCGGCTCCACGCGATGATAGATTTCGGGCGCAGCCGCCACGAAACCATAGCCCGCCAAACGCGATACCGAGCGCAGCATGGGGCCGGTGAGCTGGAAGATGTCGGAATAGCAGACGATGCCGGGATATTTTCCCGCAGCTTTGGGCGCGGCCACGAACATCCGCATGGACGCGCCGCCGGATGGGATATCGACGTATTCGGTAGTGATGACCATTGCTGCATGATAATGCAGGCGATGGATGGCTATACGGAGCTCGGTTTTACGCCTTTCACCCCCGTTGCGCATCCGAAGAAATGTGAGACCTGGATGACCTGGAGACCGGCCTCCCGCAAGCAGTCCGCGAAATGCGCCGCGTTGCCAAACGCTTCGGTGTACACTCCCAACATTCGGTAGCAATCGGGATTACCGAGCAGCAGTTTTCCGAGAAGCGGAATCACCGATTTCAGGTAGAAGATATAGGCCGCACGCAGCGGAAGGAAGGGGGGCACGGAGATCTCGATGAACGAGTAGGCCCCACCGGGCTTCAGCAGTTGAGCGACGGTGTAAGCCAGACGCCGCTGCTGCTGGTGGTCGAATGTCTTCAGGCCGAATGACGAGATGACAACGTCAGCGAAAGCGGATTCAGGATGCCAAGTCAGCACGTCCTCCACGCGGACCTCCACCGCAAAGTGCCACGTTCGAGGCGAACGCCGAGCCATCTCAGGGGAGATGTCCACCCCGACCACTGTTGCCGATGCCTGTAATCCCGTTGCAAGCGAGCGCCAGAGCTCACCCATGCCGGACATTAAATCGACGACGCAAGCTGCCGAGCCCAACGGCAGGCCAACCACCGCCTGACGGCGCCACCGCGCTGTGAAGCCGAACGATGAGATCAGATTGACATAGCCATAGGTTGACGCCATGTCGTTAAAAAGCGCTCGAATCGATTCCGGATCGTACCGCGCTTGCGCCTTCACGCCGCCTTTTCCGCTGACACGACGTCACATCGGTGTTGTCGGCCCGGACAGACTCGCCTGGATTTCGCATGCTCAGTAGTAATGACCATTCAGAGCGGCAATTCCACTTCGATCTCCGTCCTCACCGCGGTTGGAGAGGCTCTCACGTCGCTGTTTTCCCACCACAATTGGATCGCCTCAATGGCGCGGCCGGTCAGTTCATCTATGGATTTCCCGGTGACCAGAATCGTAGGCAACTCTGGAACATGGGCGCTATAACCGGATTCATCGCCTTCAATTAAGAGTGAGTACTTCCTCGTCATTCGGGTTCTTTCTCGATTTTAGTCTGCTTGAGGATCGCTTTGTACGTGCCGGGTCGCACATCGTCCCCGAGTTTGCCTGATACCACCGTGATGACAGGAAGCGTTCGGGATTGACGCCACCTGCGACAATAGAAATAGATCCCCTCGATGGAACTCCGGGACAAAGCCGCCCAACTGCCTCTGCTGCCCGGCGTGTATCTCTACAAAGACCAGCATGGCGAGGTGATTTACGTCGGCAAGGCCAAGAATCTGCGCGCCCGTGTGCGCAGCTACTTCAACGACGATCGGCTGGCGGATGTCAAGACCGGAAGCCTGATCGCGGATGCTCGCGATGTCGAATACATCCTGGTCGACAACAATAAAGAGGCGCTGGCGCTCGAGAACCAGCTTATCAAGCAGTGGAAGCCGCGCTTCAATATCCTGCTGCGCGACGACAAAACCTTCCCTTACATCAAGCTCACCAACGAGAAGTATCCACGCGTGTATGTGACGCGCCGCCTGATCAAGGACGGTTCCACTTACTACGGCCCGTATTTTCCAGGCAATCTGGCGCACCGGCTGGTGCACTTCATTCATCGCCACTTCAAGATTCCTTCTTGCAAAGTGGATTTCACCCGAACGCACACGCACCCGTGTCTGGAGTATCACATTCATCGCTGCCTGGGACCATGCGTCGAAGGCTTGACTACCGATGAAGCTTACGCCGCCGCGGTTCGCGATGTACGGCTGTTCCTGGAAGGACGCCACAAAGACCTGGCTCGCGATTTACGCGCGCGCATGCGCCAGGCATCGGAGGCGACGCGTTTTGAAGAGGCGGCCGGCCTGCGGGACCTGGTGTCCACAGTAGAGGAGATGGAGGAGAAGCAGAAGATCGCCGCCGCCGAAGGCGAGAACATCGACATCCTGGCCTTTCACGCCGAGCCTCCGCTGGTGGCCGCCAACCTGTTCCACCTGCGCAACGGCCGCATCGTCGACCGCCGCGAGTATTATTGGGAAGACCTGTTCGATTTCCAGCCCGACGAATTTTTCTCGTCGCTGCTCAAACAGATTTATCTGAACGAGCAATACATCCCCAGCCGCATCCACGTGCCGGTGGACTTTGAAGACCGCGAGGCGCTGGAAGAATTCCTCAGCGAGAAGCGCGGCCACAAAGTGGAGATTCTGATTCCGCAGCGCGGGCAAAAGAAGGCGCTGCTCTCCCTCGTTGAGACCAACGCCAAGCACGCATTCCAGCAGCGATTTCGCATTATGCATCCGTCGTCGAAGGCCATGCAGGAGGCGCTGCAGGACGCCCTCGGCTTGCCCGAACCCCCCAAGCGCATCGAATGCTTCGATATTTCGCACATCCAGGGCACCGACAAAGTAGCCAGCATGGTGGTGTGGGAAGACGGGCGGATGAAGAAGTCCGACTATCGCAAATTCATTATCCGCACGGTGGTGGGCAACGACGATTTCGCGTCCATGCGCGAAGTGGTCACGCGGCGTTACTCGCGTCTGCAGCAGGAGAACAAGGCTTTTCCAAGCTTGATCCTCATCGATGGAGGATTAGGGCAGTTACATGCGGCGGTGGAAGCGCTGGAGGCGATTGGCGTGATCAATCAGCCGGTTGCGTCGATAGCCAAACGCGAAGAGATCATCTATGTCTACGGCCAGGAAGACGAACCTATCCAGCTGGACCGTTATTCGCCGGTGCTGCATGTGATCCAGCAAGTCCGCGATGAAGCGCATCGTTTTGCGGTCACGTTCCATCGCACCCGAAGAGGCGCCGCGCGTCTGACGTCGGAGCTGGAGCAAGTGGACGGCATTGGCGCAAAGACGATCGCCAAGCTGTTGCGCGAGTTCGGAAGCCTGGAGCGCGTTCGCGAAGCGTCCGCGGAGGATCTGGCGAAGGTGATCGGTCCCGCGGCTGCGCGGAGGTTGCGAGATTACTATAATATGTCAGGAGCAGCGGAACTGAAGGTGCTGAATTAGTGCCGCAAAAAGACTCCAACCGTGGTCCTATCACGCCTTTCGCTGTATCGGCGCCGCTTGCGAGGACACCTGCTGCGTCGGTTGGATCGTTCAAGTCGACAAACCCACTTACGAAGCGTACCAGCGCTGTGACGATCCGGGGTTAGGCCCGCGTCTCCACGAGCTGGTGACCATCAACACTAGCAACTCGAGCGACGACAACTATGCGCGGATTAATCTCGACGGCCCCGCCTGCCCGTTTCTCGACGAAGGCCTGTGCGGAATTCAGAAGAAGCTGGGCGAAGAGTACCTGTCCATCATGTGCTCGGCCTATCCGCGCGTGATGAACGTGGTGGACGACGTGCTGCAGCGCTCGCTCGATTTATCGTGCCCCGAAGCGGCCCGTATTGTTCTGCTCGATCCAAACCCCATGGAGTTCGACGAAGACGAAGGGCCGCTACACGATTCGCGTCTGGCGCACCTATCCGTTCTGCACACCTCCAACGGAAAATCCGATAAACCCTACCAGCATTTTCGCGAGATTCGCAGCTTCGTCATCTGGCTGCTGCAATTCCGCGCGTATCCTTTATGGAAGCGTCTGGTGATTCTTGGTTCTCTGTGCGATCAACTTCAGGAACTCGCGGCTGCGGACGGCAATGCGAGAGTTCCAGAAGTCCTGGACGCTTACCGCGAGGGCGTGGGCCGCGATGCGTTCGCTCAAGCACTGGGTGTCCACCATCCCCAACCGGCCGCGCAATTGGAACTGGTGCTGGAGCTGATCGTCGGACGCATCAGTTCCGATTTCACTGGCCCGCGGTTGCTGGCCTGCTATCAGAAATTCATGGACGCCATGCAGTGGACCGCGCAATCGAGCATGGACGACATCGGACGGCGCTATGCGGCGGCGCATGCGCAATATTACGATCCGTTCCTGAGCGGACACGCGCACATGCTGGAGCATTACCTGGTCAGCTACGTGCACCGCACGCTGTTTCCACTGGGTCCGCAGGAGAGCACGCGCGGGCTCAGCGTGCATCATATCGCGCACTCCATCCGTGACCAATGCCTGCTGATGATGGCTTATTACGCAATCGTCCAGACACTACTGGTAGGGATGGCCGCGTTCCACAAAGAGCAGTTCGGCGTCGAGCACGCGATCCAGGTGATTCAATCCTTCACCAAGGCGTTTGAACACAGCCCGACGTTTCCCGAGCGGGCGCTCAAGATTCTCGCGGAGAAGGGCGTGAACAGCTGCGCCGGCCTGGCGATATTGATACGGAACTGAAATGGCCACCGATGAACACGGATGAACGCCGATCTAAAACAAAATGCGGCTTCAATGTCTGAAGTGGCGGACGCCGGTGAACACCATCGCTAGCCCAAGTTGGTTCGCGGCGGCGATCACTTTGTCGTCGCCTACCGAGCCGCCGGGCTGAATCACCGCCGTAATGCCGTGTTTGGCGGCTTCCTCCACGCCATCCGGGAACGGGAAAAACGCGTCTGATGCGAGCACTGTGCCTGCGAGCGGCAACATGGACTTCATGGCCCCCACCTTCACCGCATCCACGCGGCTCATTTGACCCGCTCCCACGCTGATGGTTTGTCCTTCGCGCGCGTATACGATGGCGTTCGATTTTACGTGCTTGCACACTTTCCACGCGAATTCGAGCGCGCGCCATTCGTCATCGTTGGGCGTCCGTTCGGTCTTCACCGTGCATTCGCCGCGCTCCAGCCGGTGCGTGTCCGGGGTCTGCACCAGAAAGCCGCCGCTGATCGATTTCACGACGTGCTCCTCGGGCGAACGAGAGACGGCCAGCAATCGCAGGTTCCGCTTGGCGGAGAGCAGCTCGCGCGCGGCGGCGTCGTAACCGGGAGCGGCGATGGCTTCGATAAACGTCTTCGCGATCTCTTCCGCGGTTTCGCGATCCACCGCGCGATTAAATGCCAGCACTCCGCCAAAAGCCGACACCGGATCGGCTTCGAACGCCCGCCGGTAGCTTTCGGCCAGCGTGGACCCTTCCGCGCATCCGCAGGGATTCGTGTGCTTGATAATCGCCGAGGCGGGACGCTCGAATTCGCGAATGAGTTGCCAGGCTGCGTCCAGATCCACCAGGTTGTTGTACGAGAGCTCCTTGCCTTGCAGTTGCTCGGCGCCCGCGATTCCGCCCAGCCGGTTGGAATAGAGCGCGGCCTTTTGATGCGGATTCTCGCCGTAGCGCAAGTCGAGCGCGCGCGGCGCGCGGATGTCCAGGAACGCGGGCAGCCCGGATTCGTCTTCCATGCCCACGCGAGCCAGACGCGCGCTGATGGCCCGGTCGTACGCCGCGGTCAGCGCGAAAGCCTTTTTTGCTAGTGTCCACAGTGTCGGTTCTGAGAGGCAACCTTCGCGCTCGTGCAGTTCTTCGAGAATCGCGGGATAGTCGTCCAGCGAAACCACCACCGCGACGTCCTGGTAGTTCTTGGCAGCGGCGCGGATAAGCGTGGGCCCGCCGATATCGATGTTCTCGATCAGCTCGGATAAAGGCACGCCCTGTTTGGCGGCCACTTTTTCAAATTGATAGAGGTTCACCACCACCATGTCGATCAGCGGGATACCATGCGAGGCGAGCGATTGCATGTGTTCCGGATTGCGGCGAACCGCCAGCACCCCGCCGGCCACGCGCGGGTGGATGGTCTTCAGACGCCCGTCCAGCATCTCGGGGAAACCCGTCAGATCCGACACTTCGCGCACGGGAACTCCGGCTGCTTCAAGCGCCCGCGCGGTACCCCCGGTGGAGACGATCTCCACGCCTAAATCGCGCAAACCTTGCGCGAAATCCACGACACCTGTTTTGTCGGTGACGCTGATGAGCGCGCGTTTCACGATGGCCATGCCTTTACAATAGTAAACGTGTCTCATCCTGTAACGTTAATTCCCGGCGATGGCATCGGCCCCGAAGTGGCTGAAGCGGCCATCCGCGCGGTGAATGCCACCGGCGTTTCCATCGATTGGCAACGCGCGGATTTGAATGCCAGCATCATTTCCAAGTCCGGGCAAGTGCTACCGCCGCACGTGATTGAATCGCTGGAGCGCACGCATGTGGGGCTCAAAGGGCCCGTCACCACGCCCATCGGCGGAGGATTCCAAAGCGTCAACGTCGCCCTGCGCAAGCACTTCGACCTTTATGCCAACGTACGGCCCGTGCATTCGCTGCCGGGCCTGAAGACGCGCTTCGACGACGTGCTGATCGACATGGTGATCTTCCGCGAAAATACCGAGGACCTCTACTCGGGCCTGGAGCACGAGGTGGTGAAGGACGTGGTCACCAGTCTGAAAGTGATCACCCGTACGGCTTCGATCCGGATCGCAGAATACGCCTTCCAGTTCGCCCAGAAGGCCGGGCGCAAAAAGGTGACCGCCATCCACAAGGCCAATATCATGAAGCTGGCCGATGGACTGTTCCTGCGCTGCTGCCGCGAAGTATCGCAGAACTATACCGACATCGCCTACCAGGAGCTGATTGTCGACAACGCATCCATGCAATTGGTCATGCGGCCCCAAACTTTCGATATTTTGCTGCTCCCGAATCTGTACGGCGACATTGTTTCCGATCTGGCGGCGGGCCTGGTGGGCGGGCTGGGCGTGGTGCCCGGCGCGAACATGGGCGATCGCGACGCGGTGTTTGAAGCGGTGCACGGCAGCGCGCCCGATATCGCCGGAAAAGGCATTGCGAATCCCACCGCGCTCATCCTGTCGAGCGTGCTGATGCTGATTCATCTGGGGGAGACGTCGGCGGCCACGCGCCTGCGCAGAGCTATCGAGCGCGTGTATGCCGAACAGAAGCACCTGCCGCCGGATGTGGGTGGCGGCGCTTCAACCAATGAATTCACCGATGCGGTGATCGCGAGCCTGGACTAGCGGAAGCTCCGGCATCCGGCGTGCAAACGTCCTGCAACGGATGCCTTCGGTTGAAACCAAGTACTTCGGAACCCTGGCCTGCGTTGAGAATTCAGTCTTCGATTTTCCTCACGGCCTGCCCGCCTTTGAGGAGGAGAGGACCTTTGTCGTCATAGAGCTGCCCGAGAGAGCGCCGCTGGTTTTTCTACAGAGCATGGCGCGAGCAAGCCTGTGTTTTGTGGCGTTTCCGATCCTGGTGGTGGACAAGAACTATCGATTGGCAATCGCGCCCGAAGACTTGGAAGACCTGGGGTTGGACGCGCGACGCCAGCCCGTGTTGGGCGCCGAGGTCATGGCGCTGGCATTGCTTTCGCTGCACGGCGAATTCCTGACTACCGCCAATTTAATGGCGCCGATTGTGCTGGATTTGAAAACGCGCCGCGGGCTGCAAGCTATTCGCCGCGATGCGCGCTATTCGCACGAGCATCCCGTTGGGTCGCAGACGACCCATACGACGGCGGAAATATGTTAGTGTTGCGACGCCGCGCGGGCGAGTCGGTTCTGATCGGCGACGAAATAGAGATTGAGCTTCTGGCGATCACTCCGCAGGGCGCCAAAATCGGGATTCGCGCGCCCAAAGAGACCGTCGTGTTGCGCAAAGAACTGAAGATCACGCAGGATCAGAACACTCGAGCGGCGAACGGCCTCGCGGTGCAGGATTTGGAGCAGGCCATCCAGAAACTGCGGCGCTGATTCAAGAATCGCTTCTTCTCCCCGATAAGCGCTGTGAGCACTGACAGAGGCTCCGATCGCTCCAGTTGGATCAGCCTCTCGAGGGCGCTAAAGGCGAGAACGCCCAAGGCGCTCCGGATCCATGAAGGTCCAGGATCTTGAGTGGTCTCAACCCTAAGGAGAACTATGTCTTTTAGCATTAACACCAATGTCGCCTCTTTGCAGGCGCAGAATTATCTGGCCATCAACCAGAACTTCCAAAACAAAACCATCAACGAGGTCACATCCGGCCTGCGCATCGTCAACAGCGGTGACGACGCAGCGGGGTTAGCCATTGCCAACGGCTACCGGTCGGATGAAGCGGTGCTGACACAGGGTATTCAGAATGCCAATAACGGACTGAGCACGCTGCAGATCATGGACGGCGGAATGAGCAACATTTCGCAGCTTCTGGATCGGGCCCGCACGCTGGCCACGCAATCGGCGTCGGGCACCTTTACCGGCAGCCGAACCGTGCTGGACAACGAATTCCAGAGCGTATTGGGTGAAATTGACCGGCAGGCGCAGTCCATCGGATTGAACCAGGGCGGCACATTCGCCAAGAACCTTTCGGTATTCATCGGGGGCGGCCAGGGCACGACAGCGGCTGGAGTGATTGCCAACGGAACGGTCTCGGTTGACTTGGGGACTGCCACCGTCGACACGCAGAGTCTGGGCCTGAAAGGATTCACAGCGGGGTATCAGGTAGCACCGGGCGCTCAGGATTCAGGGCTGTATGATCTGAGTTCGTCCAGCGCCACCAGCGTGGCCAGTATTGTGGGGGCCACCCAGAGCACCACTTTTGTTTTGTCTGGTCCCGGATTCTCGGCTGGGGCGGGCGGGGCGGAGACCATTACGGTCAACCTGTCCAACGTCGGCGATCCGGCGTCGCTCGCCACCGCCATCAACGATGGAATTGCCGCTGCCGTCCAATCCGGCACGCCGGCGGCGCAAGCCTTGAAGGCGGCCAATGTCACGGCCGAAATTCATACCGGGGCGGACGGCCATCAGCAACTGCTCTTCACCTCGCCCGACACCGCATTCAACGTAACGGCGGGAGACACAACCGCTAACGGCTTGCTCGGCAACCTGGGCACCAATACCGGCGGATCGGCCACTGGGGCCACATCCACGGCGGAGGCTCTGGCCGCGGATTCCAACTTCGTGGGAGGAGGAACCGAGCAGATCGCCAACATCGGTTTCACCACCATGGTGGGGAATGCGACTCCCGGCAGCGAGGACGTACAAACGCTCACCTTTACCGCCAACAGCGCGAGCGGCGTGCCGCAGACCGCTACCGTGACCATCGACTCCGGCAGCACCGTAGCGTTCACCGCGGATCTGGCCATCGCGCAAATCAACCAGCAGTTGCAGGCCACCGACAATCCGGCGCTGCAAAATATCGTCGCCAGCAACGACGGCGCGGCGGCGCCCACCACCATCAGTTTCTCCAGTAATTCGCCGTCCGCGTTCAGCGTCAGCATCGGGCAAGCGTTTGCCGGCACCACCACCGATACCACCGGTCTGGCCGGCGCCAATACCATCGTGCAGTCGGCGGTGGTCGGCACCGGCGCCACCTCCAGCATCGCCACGCAATCGGGCGCCGAGGCCGCTGTGTCGGCCCTGGCTAACTCGGTTGCGACGCTCGGCAGCGCGCAGGCCGCCGTAGGTAGAGGCGAAAACCAATTCACCTATGCCATCAACCTGGCGCAGTCGGAACTGACCAATGAGGCCGCGGCTGAATCGGGCATCCGGGACGCCGATCTGGCAGCCGAAGCCGCCAACCTGACCAAGGCGCAGATCCTGCTGCAAGCTGGCGTGGCCGCGCTTTCGCAAGCCAACGCAGCTCCGCAGAATATTCTGGCGCTGCTGAAGACGTAAGTTTTTCAGGGAACTGAGCGGTCCTCCTTCTGGTTCCCGGGCGGAGACGCGTCTCGCCGCGCGTCTTCGCTCTTTTTCTTTCCACGCCCGACTGCAACCGGCGGGAAAAGCCCCACTCGGCGAGCATTTTTTTGGCATTACTTTTTCACACAAAAGATTTCCGTACCGATGAGCATCTCAGCGCCCGCACAAACTAGACCAGCGGGTGAAAGGAAAATTGAATGAATCAACTTCGCTTGCTACGAATCTCTTCAGTGCTGTTTGCGCTAACAGTGTGCACCGGCTATCTGCATGCCACCGCACTGACACCCTCAGCCACCACCATCAACCTTTTATGCACCATGAGTCAGGCCTGTGCTTCGGTCAGCACTCCGTCCGTTGCTTTCAACACACAAACTATCACTCTGAGCAACACTGGAACCGACAGTTACACGATCGCCGTACCCAACGTGCCTTGGCTCACCGTTTCCCCGTTGTCGGCCACTGTCATCAACCCGGCCACTCCGAATCTCACCTTCACGGTGAACTCGCTGGGATGGACGACTCTGCCCGCCGGCCTGAACTCGACCACCGTGACGATCGTTTCCGCCACTGGTGGTAACACTGTCATCACCGTGGATCTTCAGATTCAACAGGCCCAGGGTGGCCTAACCGTGAAGGGCGGTCTGAACGTGCTGAATCCGTACAATTATATCGCCACCAGCCCGACCGTAGCGGTGACTTTGTCTTTTACAGTGGTGTCTAGCGCAGGATTGCCAGTCCCCTTTACAGTTGCGGCCAGCAGCACGACCACGCCCAATGGCAGTGTGAGCAATTGGCTAAGCGTGCCGGCCGGGTCCGACAGTGGCATCGCGTATAGTTGGGGCACCACCATTTCCGTGGTCGCTTCCCAGGCCGCCATCGCAGCAGCCTTCCCTGGAGATTACCTGGTAGGAAGTGTGGTCATAACGCCGAATGGCGTGACCGCCAACAACGTGACCGTGCCCGTCAACATTTTTGTTGGCGCCGTGGCGCCCAGTATTTCAGCCGGTGGAATCTCTCCCAGCATCGTGCCGCTTCTCACCAGTGGCGTGGCTCCCGGCTTTGTCACTTTTGTGATCCACGGCTCGGGTTTTGTTTCTCTACCCGCGGTTCAAAAGACCAAGGTTTTCTGGGGAACTACTGCCCTGTTGTGTAACAACTTGATTTTGACGGATTATGTGACGTGGATTAATTCGAATTATATCCAGGTTACTGTCCCTTATTCCGCAAGTGGAAGTCCCTTCGCCACGGCCGGCGCCACGCCTCTCTATCTGGGTGTCGCCAACGGCGCCAGTCCCACGGTGGCTACGGCTACTGCGCCCGTTGCGGTGACAGCCGCTCCCATCATAAGCGCGGTCACCAGCGCCTCTTCCTTTGTGGAGCTAGCCAGCGCCAAGGCCGCCCCCTACGACATCATCAGCATCTTCGGCACCAACCTGTGTCCGACCTGCACGGGCACCAACGGCATTTTGGTGGGCGCACTGGATGCCAACGGCCGGTTCCCGGCATTCCTGAGCCCGGACGGGGGTACAACCAAGATCACCGTCATTTTCGGCAAAACAATCACCGGCGGCACTCCTCTGCCCGGCTACCTTCTGTTTGCCAACAATAATCAAATCAACGTGGCCGTTCCTGGAGCTCTTACCAGCAGCTACCAGTACATTCAGGTTGCTTTTGATACCGCCACGCCTCCCACCACGGCAAAAACCTCCGTCGGGTTCCCCCTGAATTTCGTTGCCGCCGACCCCGGAATCTTCACCATCGAATCCAGTGGCCAGGGCCAAGCCGCTATTCTCAACTTGAACACGTCGGGTTCGCCAGGAACGAAGCTCGTGTTGAACAGCGTTACTGATCCCGCCATTGGAGGAGCAGCCAGCGCCGCCGTTGCGCTCTATCTCAGCGGTTTGGGTGTTCCCGATGCCGTCGGGACCAACGCCGCCCAGGGTTCTCAGGGTCTCTGGACCGCCGCTTCCAACGCCTTTAACTGCATTTCCCCCATCGGCGCCGTTGGCACCAGCTCCGTTGCGCCTACCGGCTACATGGGCACGGTGAACACCCCGTATTTTTCCGTTATCACTGGAACGGGATTCCAGCAGCCATCCGCCACCTACACGGTGCCGAGTCCGCTGTGGACTTCCATTGATGGAGCGGTTATGAGCGCGGCCGAGCTCAATACAAACATCGCCGCGCCTTGCTTCCTGGAGACTGACGCTGGAGCAGTACCGGGAACCAACCCCCTGCTCACCGTCACGGTAACTGGCGTCGGTACCCCGGCTGTACTTACTGCGGGTTCCGGCATCACTTATGCCGGCTTTGTGACGGGCTCCATCGCCGGTCTCTACCAGATCAACTTTACCGTGCCTGTCGGCGCAGGCAACGGATCATCGGCGACCACGGCTACTGTCGTTGTGACCGTGGGCAGCGCTGGCACCGCGGTTTCCAGTCAGCCCGGTGTCACCATGTACATCGAGTAAGAAAACAGGTCAATCTCTTCACGATTGACCCAAACATTGACCCAAACGGCGGGGCGGATCATTCCTCCTCGCCGTTTCTTTTAGAAGTCGACCCGCTTGTTGATAAACTCGCCATCGCGTATCTGCACGTCAAATTCAAGGAATGCTCCGCCCCGCGCCACTTTCACGTGATACGTTCCCGGCGTCAGATCGAACACCGCCGGCGTATGCTTGCCTTCCATGGTGCCGTCTACTTCAATGCTCGCGCCCGGCGGATTCGACGTAATGCTCAGCGTCCCGGACACCTTGGTGAGCCTGAGGAAGAGATCGCCGTCCTGCGGTACGCTAAACACCCGAGGATAGGGCCGATACCCGGCCAGTTGTACCGTCAGCGCATGCCGTCCTCCGCTCAGCGGCAGCATGCACGGTGTTTTGCAAGCCTGCGACGAATTACCATCCACGGTCACCTGGGCGCCGGGCGGTTCGGTCAGGAACTGCACGCTCTGTCCGACGCCTGGCTTGGGCGCAGTGACGGGCGGAGGAATGGACCGTTCCACTGGCTGCCGCGCTGGTGGGGTTTCTTCTTCCTGGGGTGATGCTGCAGGGCTTGGCGCTGCAGGGCTTGGCGCGGTTGTCTGCGGCGACGTGGCTTCGGGAGGAGCTTGTGGTGCCGTCTCCGGCTTAGGGGCATCGGGTGTCTGGGACTGGCCCACCGGGCTGGGTTTCGTTCCCGTATTATCGGCGGTCTGCGCAGGCGTCTCTGAGGTCGGCTGCTCGGCATTGCGATTAAACAAATACTTCTGCGCGCCGAACAATACCAATCCGACCAATCCGATCCCCACAAGCATCCATACCAAACTCCGCAGCAGCGGGCTGCGCTGCTCGGAGGAGGGATAAGGAAACATCACGGGCTCGCTGGTCTCGGAATCGTCCAGGCGACGCCTGGGCCGAACTTCCCCAGCCGAAAGACCGGGAGCAGGAAGACCGGGTGGCAGGTTCACACCAAGTTTAGGATCTGCCACCGGGCCCGCCATGGTCGGCATGCTGTGCGCGCTGCTTCTGGGTAACAGCCGCCAGCCTGGGCTAGTCTGAAGCGCAGCCGCCAAGGCATCCACAAACTGGATGCACGAGCCATAGCGATCGTTGGCGCTTTTGGCGAGGGCCTTTTTCAGCACCATTTCCACCTGCGGGCCGATGGTGGGATTCAGGCGCTGCGGCGGCACCGGATCCTCGCGCACGATGCGGAATAACAGCGCGGGCAATTGATCGGCGAGGAAAGGCTTTTCGCCGGTGAGCATTTCGTAGGCGATCACGGCGAGCGAAAACTGATCGGCGCGGCCATCCACGGCATGCCCTTGCACCTGCTCGGGAGACATGTAATTCGGGGTTCCCATCATGACGCCGCTCTGGGTCATTTGCTGGGACATAATTTTGGCCACGCCGAAGTCGGTTATTTTGGCGTGGATGCGCTCGTGGATCAGGATGTTGGCCGGCTTTATGTCGCGATGTACGATGCCTTTTTGATGCGCGTAGTCCAGCGCGATGGCGGTTTGGCGCAGAATGGAAAGCGCGTTTTCGCTGGGAATGGGCTCCGCGGCGTTGAGCACTTTTTCGAGCGGCGGCCCATCCACACATTCCATGAAAATGTAGGCTAGGCCGTTCTCTTCGGCAATATCGTAAATGGTGACGATGTTGGGATGCGACAGCATCCCGGCCGACTGCGCCTCGCGAAACAGGCGCTCGCGCAACCTTTCCCGTTCGAATTCGTCGGTGAAATCCGACAGACGAATGGTTTTGATGGCGATGACGCGGCCGATGGCGGGATCCTGGGCGCGGTAAACCACCCCGGTCGCTCCACGGCCGAGCTCGTCCAGAATCCGGTATCGGCCGATCTGATCCACGCTGATGACGCTATTTTATCAGTTCGGCCGAAGCCTGAGCCGTTGGTTTAGCGTCTCAAACTCCGCTGTGAGCAAATTCAGCCTGCTGCAGGCCAATGCGGCTGCGCAGATCCTGGAATCGCGAGTGATTGCGCAGCGGGTCGAATTCGGTGCTCAGCAAATGCACGGGCAGCGAGGCATCGCGGGACTCGACGGCGCGCTCCAGATAGAAGAACGCTTCGTTTTGATCGCCCAAACCCGCATAGATGGCCGCGAAATTGATGGGCGAGACATAGTGGGACTCCGCGCGCGCCTTCAGGGTTCCAATCTCCCGTTGCGCTTCATCGCGGCGTCCGGCCATGGCATAGCAATAGCCCATCTGACCGTGCAAAAGAGACCCGCACTTCATCTGGTTCGCATTGGTAAGATGCGCGATCGCGTCCGTGAATTGCCCCTTGCCGGCGTAGGCCATGCCCAGCCCGAGATGCGGCAATCCGTAATCGGTGGCCAGGCGCGAAACCAGCGTATGCTGGGCGATGGCTTCGTCGAACCGCCGGCAGATGCCATACATCCATCCCAAAACGAAGTTGGGAAAAAGCGAGGCGGGATCCACTTCGAGCGCGCGTTCCACTTCCGCCACAGCCGATTCCTGCGCTCCGCGACAGGCCAATTGAATTCCATAGGCCAAATGGCCGATGGGATCGCTCTTGTCCAATTGAATGCTCTTCTGCAGTTCCTCTTCACCCGCGGCCCAGTCCCAGTCCAGAAGCGACAGAACCGCACCGAGCGCCACGTGCGCTTCCGGCAGCGAGGGATTGAGCGAAGTGGCTCTGAGTGCGGCTTCCTTCATGCGCGTATCGGAGTCGCTGGGTGGCAGCAGCCCAAAAACGGAGCTTACCAGCAGAGCCTCAGACAGCGCGGCCCAAGCCGCCGCATAATTGGAATCGGTCTCCACGGCCTTGGTAAAGAACGCGACGCTATTACGAATGCTGTCCGGCGTGCCGAGTTTCCAGTGATAGCGGCCCTGCAAATAGGCGTCGCAACTTTCTCTGCGTTCCGATTGCCGCCGCGTGCCGCCTTCTCTTGCCGGAGCGGCCAGATCGCGCACCAGCTGCTGCGCCAAATGGTCGATGCAGGACAGATCCTGCAGTTTCCCATCGGTAGTCTCGGACCAAATGTAGGAACCATCCGCGCCCTGCTGCAACTGCAACAAGAGCCGGAAACCGTCGTCCTGGAATTCCATGCTGCCTTCGACGACGTAATCGGCACTGCTGTTGGAGGCGGCCACACCATTGGAGGCCATCTCTCCGGGGGCCGTCTGCGCCTGCGGCTTCACCACCACCTGGAAGCAGCCTTCCTTGATGAGGATGTGCGCCAGACGCCGCTGGATCTCTTCAGCCGCGGCGCCCGCTTCGGCTGCTTCCGAATCCGAAGTAGCATTGATGAGAGAGATCAGCGCGATTTCCATGCTGCGGCGCGGAGAAACCGGACTCACGCCGTTAGACGCGCTGCGGTACTCGAAAATCGGGATGTAACTGCCCTTGCGCAGCACGATCCGAATTCCATCTTCGCGCCCTTCCGTGCGGTAATATTCGTCCAGTTTGTAGCGCAAGCGGCGCGCTTCGACGCGGACAATCGAGTCCACCCGCGGGTCGAAAGCCTCCCGCCGATCGAATACCTCGAGCCCGATGAGATACTCCTTGAGCCGATGCGGTTGGCCCAGGAGACTTTCTTCAACCACGAATTGCAGAAAACGGCGGATGCGATGGGATTGGATGAATGCGCGGCTACGAAGAATGAGATCCAGTTGCGACCGAATCTCCGCGGCGGGAACGCCGTTCAAGGCGGTAGTCTCTTCGATAGGGTTAACGACAGTAGACATCATCTCAATAGTTCGACACGAAACCCGAGTAACCGGTTACATGGATCTTTTGTCCAAAGGTGGGGTGGACGAATGGCAGCCGGCGTGCTAACTATACGTTGAGCAAAGATTTACAAGTTCATACTGGCGATGTCGACCGGGGAGCGATAGCCCTCCACCACCACGATTCCGCTTTCGGTGACGTGGTAGAGCTGGCGGTCGCGCTCCAGGTCGTAGCCGATGGATGTGTCGGGCGGAACACGCACGTTTTTATCGAGAATGGCCCGGCGGACCCGGGCACGCCGGCCGATATCACAGTTGTCGAAGATGATGGAATCCTCGACGCTGGCGTGTGAGTGAACGCGCACGCCCCGCCCGATCACCGACGTCCGCACCAAACCACCCGACATGATACTCCCCCCGGAAACGATGGAATCCAGCGCTTCGCCGCGCCGGCCATCGCTGTCGAAAATGAACTTGGCCGGAGCGTCGAAATATCCGGCGGTGCGGAGCGGCCAGGCGCGATTGTAAAGATTCAACTCCGGCGAGACCGACCGCAGATCCATGTTGGCATCGAAGTAAGCGTCCAGCGTTCCCACATCGCGCCAATATACGGGTGCGCCGGCCGGATCGCCCGGGATCCGGTTGGTCTGAAAATCGTAAGCGTACATGTCGGCCCGGCCGATCAGCCCGGGCAGGATGTCGCGGCCGAAATCATGCGAGCTGTTTTCCTTTTCGCCATCCACGCGCAGTTCGTCCAGCAGCAGTTTCGTGGAAAACAGATAATTTCCCATGGATGCATAGACGCGGTTGGGGTCGCCCGGCATGGTTGGCGCGCCGGGTTTCTTCTCGTGGAAGCCGCAGATCAGCCCATCTTCGCGAGTTTCGACGACGCCGAATTCGGAAGCCTGTTCCTTTTCTACCGGAACGGCGGAGACGGTGACCTGCGCGCCCCGATCGATATGAAACTCGATCATCTCGCGGATGTTCATGCGATAGATATGATCGGCGCCAAAGATGGCCACCACGTGCGGCTCGGCCTGTTCGATAAGGTTGATGTTCTGGTAGATCGCGTCGGCGGTGCCGCGGTACCAATCCTCGCCGGCCGATCGCATCTGCGCTGGAACCGGGATGATGAAGTGGTTGCGCAGCAGGCTGGAGGCTTCCCATCCCTCGCGCAGATGCTCCAGTAAAGACTGGCTCTTGAACTGAACCAGGACGTAAATCGAGTAGATGCCTGAGTTGATCAGGTTGCTGAGGACGAAGTCGACAATCCGGTATCGACCCCCGAAGGGAACGGCAGGTTTCGCGCGCTCCTTGGTCAGCGGGTAGAGGCGGGTGCCTTTGCCTCCGGCCAATACAAATGCGAGCACGCGCAATTGCATTTTATGAGTCTCCGATGGATAGGGTGCCAATGGCGTTCATGCCCATTTTCGCAGAAGGCAAGACGGGACGGAAGAGCGAAAGTCGTTTTCGCACACTTATATCCGTCTTAGAGATGGTATAGCGGGGAGCTATGTTTCGGGTCAATTTTTAACCCCAAGTCAGGTGCTGTGTTACGATTTGAAGTTACACCGCAGTCATGATTCGCGCCTATCGCGGCATCGTGCCCAGGATCGCCGCTTCCGCTTACATCGATCAGAGCGCGCAGGTGATTGGAGACGTCGTGGTTGGCGAACGCTCCAGCATCTGGCCGAACGTCACCGCGCGCGGCGACGTCAACGTGATTCGTATTGGCGATGAGACCAACATTCAGGACAATTCGGTTTTGCATTGCGATGCCGGGCGGTTTCCGCTGCACATTGGCAATCGCGTCACGGTAGGGCACATGGTGATGCTGCACGGTTGCACCATAGAGGATGAGTGCCTGATTGGAATCGCCGCGGTGGTTTTGAATGGCGCGAAGATCGGAAAAGGGTCGGTGATCGCCGCCGGCGCGGTGGTGCCCGAAGGCGCCGAGATTCCCCCGCTCAGCATGGTTATGGGCGTGCCGGCCAAGGTGAAACGATCCGTTACCGAAGAGGAGCGCGAGCGCTTTCGCCAGAATACAGACCGTTACGTGGAAGCCACGCGGATTTACCGGGACGAGCCGGCTTGAGAAAACCGCTCCCTTACGGTCACGGCTCAGTAAGAGCGCGTCAGCAAGCGGTCGCCAAACAATGATTAAAGCGGTCAAAGGCACTCGCGATATCCTTCCTCCCTCCAGCGCAGTCTGGAATCAGGTGGAAGCCGTAGCGCGCGAAGTGTGTCGAATCTATAACTATCAGGAGATTCGCACGCCGATCCTGGAAGAAACGGCTCTGTTCGCTCGCGGCGTGGGGCAGGAGACCGACATCGTAAGCAAAGAGATGTACACGTTCGAGGATCGCGACGGCAGCTCGCTCACGCTGCGGCCGGAAGCCACGGCGTCCGTGATGCGCGCCTACATCGAGCATCGGCTGGATCAAAAGCCGGGGCTGCAGAAGCTTTACTACATCGGCCCGATGTTCCGGCGCGAGCGTCCGCAAAAGGGCCGTTACCGGCAGTTTTTCCAGATCGGCGCGGAAGCCATCGGATCGGAATCGCCCTCGGTGGATGCTGAAGTGATCGAGATGGTGATCGATTTGCTTGGCCGGGCGGGGCTGGAGGGTTTTCAGCTGCTGATCAATTCGGTGGGCGACCAGAATTGCCGGCCGCAGTATGTTGCGCTACTGAAAGAAAAGCTGCTCGATGTGGCGTCGCGCCTGTGCGGCGATTGCCAGCGGCGCGCGGAGACCAATCCGTTGCGCGTGCTGGATTGCAAGGTGCCGGAAGATCAGGCCATCATCAACGCGCTGCCATCGATTCAGGATCATTTGTGCGAGCCTTGCCGCGACGCATTTCGACGCGGTGAAGGCGCATCTGGATGACCGCGGAATTCCCTACGAAGTCCGGCCGCGCATGGTGCGCGGGCTGGATTACTACATGCGCACGACTTTTGAAATCGTGCATGGCTCGCTCGGGCGCGCAGAATTCGGTGCTGGGCGGCGGGCGATACGATGGCCTGGCGGAATCGCTGGGTTCGCGCGTGCATTCGCCGGGCATCGGATTTTCCATCGGCGAGGACCGTCTGGTGATGAGTCTGGAACAAGCCACGGCGCTGTAAGCGAAGACCCGCTGGTGATCGTGACGTTCACGCGCGGCGAGGCTACGCGCCGACGCCGCCGTGAATGCGGCCGCCGAATTGCGTCGCGCAAGGGATCCGCGTGGAAGTGGCTGAAGGAAAATTGAAGAAGGTCTTCGAAGTCGCCAACAAGCTGAACGCGCGTGTGGCCCTCATCTGCGGCGAAAACGAAACCGCCGCGGGCGACATTTCAATGAAGGATATGGGGAGCCAGGTGCAAGTGCAAATTCGTCGTGAATTGCTCGTGGAAAAGGTGGAAGAATGCCTGAGCAAGTACCGTTAGATTTTCTGGGCGATCTGCGCCGCACGCACAGCTGCGGCCAATTGCGCGCCACAGACGTTGGCAAGACCGCTCTGCTGATGGGGTGGGTGCATCGCCGCCGCGATCTGGGTGGCGTGCTTTTCGTTCATCTGCGCGATCGCGATGGCATCACGCAGATCGTTTGTCGTGCCGAGGCGGGCGCGGAATTGCACAGCAAGGCTGAGATGCTTGGGTCGGAATACGTGATCGCCGTGGAAGGTACGGTGGCCAAGCGCACGCCCGAGACCGTCAACCCGGCGCTGGAGACGGGCGAAGTGGAGTTGGTGGCCGGCAAGATTTGGATCTTGAACGAATCGCGCACGCCGCCGTTTCCGATGGAAGAGACCGTCGACGTGAAGGAAGATGCGCGCCTGAAATATCGCTACGTGGATCTGCGCCGCCCGCACATGCAGCGCAACATCATGCTGCGCTCCAAGATCAGCTTCGCCGTGCGCGAGTTTTTGTATAGCCAGGGCTTCCTGGAAATCGAAACGCCTTTCATGACGCGCTCCACGCCCGAAGGCGCGCGCGATTATCTGGTGCCCAGCCGGGTGCAGCCCGGCACTTTTTACGCGCTGCCGCAATCGCCGCAGATATTCAAACAGATTCTGATGGTGAGCGGCTACGAAAAATATTTCCAGATCGTGCGCTGCTTCCGCGACGAGGATTTGCGCGCCGACCGCCAGCCGGAGTTCACGCAGATCGATCTGGAAATGTCGTTCCCGCAGCAGGAGCGCGTCTACGAAGTTGTGGAACCCATGCTGCAGCGCGTGTTCCAGGTGGCGGGGTTCAAGGTGCCCGACCAATTCCCGAGGCTCACTTACGCGCAGGCCATGCGGTCTTACGGCAGCGACAAGCCGGACCTTCGGTTGCCGCCGTTCCATGTATTGGATGGCGAGGCTGATGGTCAACCCTGGGAATTGGGTCTCACCTTCCCGCCCGTTGCGATCCACATCCCGAAAACTGGCGCGCTCAGCCGCAAAGAACGCGACGAACTGAAGGAATACGGAACCGAGCGTGGGCTGCGTGTCTATGACGATCTGAAAAAGCTGGACGCGAAGCTGGTGGAACGGGCCCGGGCCGCGTCCGGCGCCGCGGACGATGACTTGTTGTTAATCGCCGGATGGCCAGGGCCGCCGCAGGGCCAGCGTCCCGAAGAAACGTTCTATCAGGCTTGCGGCCAGCTGCGTCTGTTCGCCGCGCAGAAATATAACGACCGGCACAAGCTGCTCGATCCCATGAATTTCAAGCCGCTTTGGGTGGTCGACTTTCCCATGTTCGAGTGGGATGCCGAAGAAAATCGCTGGAATGCGGCGCACCATCCGTTCACTTCGGTGCACGATGAAGATATTGATAAGCTCACCAGCGATCCGGCGCGCTGCCGCGCCAAATCCTATGACGTGGTGTTGAACGGCACGGAACTGGGCTCCGGGTCCATCCGTATTCATCGCCGCGACGTGCAGGCCAAGGTTTTCTCGGCGCTCGGATTCTCGGATGAAGAAGCCAAGCGGCGCTTCGGTTTTTTGCTGGAGGCACTGGAATATGGCGCGCCGCCACACGGCGGAATTGCGCTGGGCTTGGACCGGCTGGTGATGATTTTGGCGGGCGAATCGTCCATCCGCGAGGTGATTCCTTTCCCCAAAACCGCGCGCGCAACCGATCTGATGTGCGAAGCGCCCTCCAGCGTTTCCGAGCGCGTGCTGCGAGAATTGGGCATCCGCGTGGCCGGCGCGCCCGCCAAACCATAAAGTAGAGAAGACGTAGAGTGGAGTCATGCCCAGCGCGGTAACCATCGAAAGCGTGTGGAAGTATTTCGGCGACTATCCGGCGCTGCGGGACATTTCGTTCAACGTGGATGGCGGCGCGTGTCTGGCGTTGATTGGCCGCAACGGCGCGGGTAAAACCACGTTGCTGCGAATTTTGGGCGGTCTGTCGAAAGCCGCTCGTGGACGGGTGTCGATCCTCGGGAAAGACGCGCGCGCCGGAAGCACCCGGCAACGCATCGGCATTCTGGGCCACGGCATTGGGGTTTACGAAGAGCTCTCCGCGTTTGAGAATTTGAATTTATTCGGCGAGCTTTATGGCCTGGACGACGCGCGCCGAACCGCGACCGAGTGGCTGGAGCGAACCGGTCTGGATCGGGTGCGCGACGGATTAGTCCGCGAGTTCTCGCGCGGCATGCGGCAGCGCCTGGCCATCGCGCGCTGCTTCCTGCATCAGCCGTCGCTGCTGTTGTTGGACGAGCCTTTCACGGCGCTGGACGACCGGGCCATCGCGGTGCTGCAAGATCTGTTGAAATCGGCGCTGGCGCAAGGCCGCACCATCATCATGTCCACCCACCAGTTGCGCGAAGCATTGGAACTGGCCACCGACGTGGCGCTCATCAATCGCGGCAAACTCGCCTACCGGGGCGCTCGCACCTGGGAAATGTTGGAAGATCCCGGCTGGCTGTATCGTCACTATGGAGAAGCATGAAGTTTCTGCGCCAGAAGTTTCTGGGGCAGACATTGGCGATCGCCGCCAAAGATCTGCGCTCGGAAATTCGGAGCAAGGAGGCCGTGAATGCTTCGGTATCGTTTGCGCTCGTGATCCTGCTGCTCTTTAGTTTCGCGTTCGATCTGGAACCCGAGCAGATTCGCGACATCGCGGGCGGGCTACTCTGGCTGATCTTCGCCTTCGCGGGCACGCTGATTCTCAACCGCAGTTTTGCGCGCGAGCTGGTGAACGATTGTCTGGACGCCCTGCTGGCATCGCCGGTCAGCGGCGCGCAGTTGTTTTTCGGAAAGTGCCTGGCCAACTACGTGCTCATCATGATCGTCGAATGCATCAGCCTTCCGGTTTTCGCCATTTTCTATAATGTTCGGTTGCCGCAACGCCTGGCGCTGCTATTCTTGGTGATGCTCCTCGGCACCTGGGGCATCACAGTCATCGGAACTATGTTCAGCGCCATGACCGTGAATTTGCGTTTGCGCGAGCTGATGCTGCCGACGTTGGTGTATCCCCTGCTCCTTCCCGCGCTAATCGGGGCCATTGAACTGAGCCGCGTGCTCATCGTTGGCGGTTCACTGACGGAGAGCTTGTTATGGTTTCGCGTCTTAGCGGCCTTCGACGTGATCTATACCATTTTGTCGCTGGCTTTGGTGGAAATCGTTCTGGTAGGTTGAGACAATGTGTGGGGTGAAAGCATGCGAGTGAAAATTATCCTCGGTTTAAGCGTGATCGCCGGGCTGATTCTGGCTTGGAATCTGCACCGCATCTTCCTTCAGGTTCCCGACGAAGCGAACCAGGGCGCGATCTTCCGCATCATCTATTTCCATGTGCCGGCCGCGATAACATCGTTCACCGGGTTTTACGCGGCGATGCTGCTGGGCATCGGCTACCTGATCCGCAGAGATCTGCGCCTCGACTCCATCGCAGCGTCCATCAACGAAGTATCGCTGGCCTTCGCCACCATTACCATCTGCACCGGCAGCATCTGGGGCCGCATCATCTGGGGCATCTGGTGGACCTGGGATGCGCGCCTGACCTCCTACTTCGTCTGCCTGTTGATTTACTTCGGCTACTTTATGCTGCGCCGGGCCATTGACGATCCCACCACGCGCGCGCGCCTCTCCGCGGTAGTGTCGATTTTCGCGTGCGTCGATATCGCGCTGGTGTGGAAGTCCATCGAATGGTTCCGCACCCAGCATCCCGGCCCGGTGCTGGAAATCCGCGGCGGCGGCGGGATGGCCCCTGGTATGGAAGCGCCGCTGTGGTGGAATTTCCTGGCTCTGCTGATGCTTTCGACGGCTTTGATCCTGATCCGCACCCGGCAAGAGGACATGAAGCTGCAGATTGACGCCCTGCGCCGCCACGCCCACGCGTTTTAAGGAGACGCCATGAGTCCACAAAACTTCACCTTCATGTTTTATGGCTTTACGGTGGCCTGGCTGATCATTATCGTTTATGTGATCTCCCTCGCGCTGCGCGAGAAGAGGCTGCGCGAAGAGTTGGATCGCGTCAAACGAATGGTTGAGGAAAACGAGCAGACCAGAAAGTAACCATACTTAGGCTGCCAGATCGAGCACGGTGACTTCGGGGCGGCAGTTCACGCGCACGCCGTCGATGCTTCCTACGCCCCGCGTTACGTAGACCTGGCGGCCGTTCCATTGCTTAAGCCCGGCGATGAAGCGCTTGTCGCGGATGGGCACGAAGCGTTCGCCCAATAACGGCAACACCACTTGTCCCCCGTGCGTGTGGCCGCTCAACATCAGATCCCAGGGACGATTCGCCAGGACATCTTTAGTATCGGGATTGTGCGCCAAAAGAATGGCGGGATCGTCGGCGGGAACATCGGCGAACGCCAGATCGCCATTCACCCCATCGCTCCACAAATCTCCCACGCCCGCGAAACGAATGGATTGATTGCGCACGCGCGCCACTTCAGACCGGTTATGCAGCAGAGAAATATTGCCGGCGTCCAGCAGCGTCCTCACTATATTGCTGTTCTTGAACCCGCCATGCGATCCGGCCCAACGGCCGCCGTCGTGATTGCCCAAGCTGGCGAACACCGGCGCGGCGCTCGACATCCGGCGCAGAATACCGACATACTTCGCATCGTCGAACGGAGAGCGATCGGTGACGAAATCCCCGGTCAGACAGATCACGTCAGGCTGGGCGTCCAGACCAAGCTGGACCGCATTTTCAATTAAGGAAAAAGGCACGAACGGCGACGCGTGAAGATCCGACAATTGCAGAATCCGGACACCGCGCGTGAGATTCTTGCATGGCAATTTCACCCGGACGATGGTGCGCTCCAGCCAGTTTGGCTCCACGCCAAACGCATAAACGGGTGCACATCCAGCCATCGGAAGTAAAGAAAGGATTTTCCTGCGGGTCAAGCGACTCTATTTTCGCAGCCGCGTGTGGATACGCCTAGTTACGATGGTTCTAGTACACGCCTAATACACGCTCCCGGCTAATACACGCTCCCCGCAATCGCGTCCACGAAGGCCTTGGGGATGGGCCACGCGCCGTACACCTGCCGTTCGTCGCGCCGAAAACT
This sequence comes from Bryobacterales bacterium, assembly GCA_963798295.1. Taxonomy (GTDB): domain Bacteria; phylum Acidobacteriota; class Terriglobia; order Bryobacterales; family Bryobacteraceae; genus Palsa-89. The sequence goes on from CAWCSV010000001.1 coordinate 115,680, forward strand.
TCCAGCCACCAGCACGCCGCTCAAATCGGCCGGGTCGGGCTTCTCACGCTGGCGCGCCGTCAGTTCGCGCAGCGCCTTGGTGATGGCTTCGAATTGCGAGAGCAGGGCGGTAGCCGCCGCGGCATCCTTGCAGGTGACGTGCACTCCGAATTGCAGCTTTTGGGCGGGATCCGCGCCAAGACTCAACACGATCTGCTCGGCGCCCTGCATGGCCGGCACGTACGCCTTCGCGGCCGCCGGCAGTGCGTCCACGCTCTGGAGGGCAACCGCCGGGATGATCGCCCAAACGGGTTCGGTGGGCGGCGACAACACTGCGTTGGCTGGGTGCGCGGCCACCTGGTCCGCTCCGAAATCGTCCGGACCGATCGCCATCGCCAGCACGTTGGACTTCAGCGGATAAAACGAAATGCGCCGATTGGGCTGGCTTCCGGCAACGACGCAAAAATTGTGGTGACAGGATCCGCCCTGCCGCACTGCGTAGTCCTTCAGATTGCTCCCGTGAAAACGCCCGCGCAAGGCGAAGTAAACCCGCCCGTCTTTGAGCGCTGCCGCGATGGCATCCAGATCCTGGCGATAGTCGAACTTCGTTTCGCGGACGAATTGCTCGTAATCGGGTTCTTCGGCGGTCTTCGAACCAGCCAGAAGGCCAAGAATTCCGGCGCGCCGCAGCGCATCTACGTCGACATAGATCACGCTGGCGTTGGCGGCGGGCAGGTAGCTGACGAGATCCGAGGGTTGAGCGCCGCCGCGCGTGTGAGACCAGTAGCCCGCTGCACCCGCGATGGCGCAGGCTGCCACTGAAAGCGCGACGATCTGCCGGCGCTGCATCCTACACCGCCGCGGCGGTCTCGCTCACGCGCGATTCCTTCCAGAGGTCGATATACGGCGTGAGCGATCGCATCATGGCCTGGAACTGGGGAATATCCAGCGACTGTGCGCCGTCGCTGACGGCCTTCTCCGGCGCCGGATGCACCTCCACGATCAGCCCATCGGCTCCAATGGCAACGCCCGCGCGCGCCAGCGCTGGCACCAGGCTGCGCTTTCCGGTGGCATGGCTCGGATCCAGAATCACCGGCAGATGCGTCAGCTCACTCAGCGCCGCCACGGCCGCGATGTCGCAGGTATTGCGCGTGACGGTCTCAAACGTCCGGATACCGCGCTCGCACAAAATGACGTTGGAATTCCCGTGCGCCACCACATATTCGGCCGACATCAGCAGTTCCTTGATGGTGGAACTCATGCCGCGCTTCAGCAGCACCGGACGGTTGCACTTGCCCAAGGTCTTCAACAGAGCGAAGTTCTGCATGTTGCGCGCGCCTATCTGCAGGATGTCGGCATAATCGGCCACCAGGTCCACATCGCGATCGCTCATCACCTCGGTGATAATGCTGAGGCCGGTCGCGCGCTTGGCTTTGGCCAGCAGTTTCAGCCCTTCTTCCTCCATGCCCTGAAAATCGTAGGGCGAAGTTCGGGGTTTGAACGCTCCGCCGCGCAGCAGTTTGGCGCCCGCCCGCGCCACGCCTTCGGCCGCTTGCATGATCTGCTTCTCGGATTCCACCGAGCAGGGACCGGCCATCACGATAAACTCGTCGCCGCCGATTTCGCAACCGTCCACGCGAATGCGCGTGCGTTCGGTGCGATACTCCTTGCTCACAAATTTGTAGGGCGCGGAGATGCGCACCGCCTTCTCCACTTGCGGCATGGCCTCCACCGATTCCAGGCACGCCGTGGTGTCGCCGATACCAACCGCGGCGATCACGACGCGCTCTTCGCCCTCAATGGCGTGGATCTTGTAACCGAAATGCCGGATCCGTTCACACACTTGCTCGATCTCCTCTTTCGTCGAGTGGAGTTTCATCGAGATGATCATTTCGCCTCCAAAAGAAAAAACCCACTCTTTCGAGTGGGTTGCTTTTACTATATCGAATATTGCTTAAGCCAACGCCACTCGCCCCGATTCAGGCGCTAAACCAGTACCAAAATCGAAACGAGCTGTTGGCGCGACGACGCATGAAAATCCAGTATATGCAGAAATCCGGGTCTCGCGCAAGGCGGTGACGTCTAGCCTAAAACCAGGGAAGCGCACCGGATCAGTTCCAACGGACCCAAACTGGGGAATCGCGCCGGGGACTTCTCGATGGCGCTCCGGACTGGCTCGAAATCGGCGGCGTTGTTGTGGATCAGAGGCATGTCGGCCACCAGGGCAGTGGCGGCGATCATGCAGTCGAACCTCCAACGAGCCAAACGCTCCTGGCGAGACTCTGACAGGCGATGAGAGCGCCGGGGCGGCGTTGGGGGATCCGGAAGCAGGGCCATAATTTCGCCAGCTACTACGGCAACGGCCCCGTCGAGCGGCCACACTCGTCCGAGCGCGCGGAGATACTCGGTCCTTGCGCTTTCCACTATGTGCCTCTTTTGGGGCGCGGACCGTTGCCACACACTACTGTATCCGCGAATTCGCTCAAGAACTGTGATCGCGGATACATGGATCGAATGACGCGACAAGTGTGCGCGAATCCAACGTGAAAATTCGGAATCCCCTGTTTGCTCTAACCAACTCTCGGCGCTGGTATCGAATAGAAAGGGCCCAGACGCGGGATCGATCACAAATCAGCGCCTCGAAGCACGTTCAAGAACAATGCCGTCAAGAAGCGCCCTCTCCACTTCGGTGAAGCCTGAGAATGCCTTCCTGTATGCGTTGAGCACTTCTTCGGAGCGCTTGGTTTCGTCATGCAGCCGCAGACCCTCGGACAGCGCTTCCGATATCGCTGTGCTGAGGTTCACCCCTCTCGCGCGGGCGATTCGCTTTGCTTTCGCAAGGGACTCGGAGGGCAGCGTCAACGTAGTTCGCTGCTTCTTGACCTTATTGAGGGAACGAGCTGGACCCATAGATACAGTTTAGCATCAGTTCAGACATCATAGCTCATCAGGGCGACAGCTGCACCCATGGACGGCAGCGGCCAAAAGATGACAGAATACTTCGTGGCATGAAAATAGTAGCGGCGTTGTCGTTGTTTATCGGGGCCTCGCTGGTGGCCCAAACCCCACCTCCTGCCGTGCCTCGTCCGGGCGGCAACATGCTCATCAGCCGCACGGTCCCGGACCCCGCCGCCGTCGAACGGGGACAAAAGACCTTCATCGGCAACTGCGGCTTCTGCCACGGGACCACGGCGCAGGGCGGCGATACCGGGCCCGACCTGGTGCGCTCTCCGCTAGCGCTGGACGACGAGCGAGGCGACAAGATCGGACCGGTGATCGAGCAGGGCCGCCCGGCCAAAGGCATGCCCGCGTTTCATCTGCCCGCCGATCAGATCCAGGACATCGCGGCTTTCCTGCGTTCGCGCCAGCAAGCCGCCATCGACCGTAATGCCTACGCGATTCTCAACGTCGTCACGGGCGACCGCGACAAAGGCCGTGAGTTTTTCAATGGCGCCGGCCGCTGCCACAGTTGCCATTCGCCCACGGGCGATCTGGCGGGCGTCGCGAAGAAGTATGACGCCGTTACGCTACAATCGCGATTCTTGTACCCGCGAGCAAGGCCGGGGCAGGATGCGCATCGCCCGCAGGTGACGGTGACGCCGGCGTCGGGACAGTCGTTCACGGGCACGCTCGAGTTTGCCGACGATTTCAACGTGGCCTTACGCGACGCCGCGGGCGAGTATCACTCCTTCTCGCGCGACGCCCATGTGAAAGTGGAGGTTCGCGATCCCCTGGCGGCTCATGCCGAACTGCTCAAGAGGTATTCTGATGCCGACATGCACAACGTGCTGGCTTACCTGGTGACCTTGAAATGAAATTTAAGCTTGCTGCACTTGCGCTGGTTGGCTCTTGGCTGTTGGCTCAGAGCCTTGATCCAGCACTGTTGCTCAAACCGCCCACCGACGCTTGGCCAACTTACAACGGCGATTACTCCGGGCGCCGCTACAGTACGCTCTCGCGCATCAATTCTTCCAACGTCTCGGCGATGACGCTGGCCTGGGAATATCGCCTGGATGCCGGCACTGGCACGCTGACTTCCAGCGTCAAAGCCACGCCGCTGGAAGTGAATGGCGTCCTTTATTTCACGCTCCCCGATCACGCCTGGGCCGTTGACGCGCGCAGCGGACGCCAGCTCTGGCATTACCAGTGGGAATCGCACGGCGGCATTCACATTGGGAGCCGCGGATTCGGCATGTACGGGAGCTGGCTCTATTTTGAGACGCCGGACAATTACCTGATCTCGCTCAATGCCAAGGACGGCACGGAACGCTGGCACGTAGAAATCGCGGACGTGAAGCAGGAGTATTTTTCCACGCCCGCGCCCATCGTAATCCGCAATCACATCATCGTCGGCGTGGGCGGAGATTCGCTCGATGTCCCCGGCTACCTGGAAGCGCGCGACCCTGAGACCGGCCAGGTGCAGTGGCGCTGGAACACCACTCCGCGCAAAGGCGAGCCGGGCGCTGAAACCTGGCCAAATCCGGAAGCGATGGAACACGGCGGCGGCATGACCTGGGTGCCCGGCACGTACGATCCCGAGCTGAATCTTTATTACCTCGGCACGGGCAACCCGAATCCCGTCATGGCCGGCCAGGGCCGCAAGGGCGATAATCTCTGGACGTGTTCCATCGTCGCCTTGAATCCCGACACGGGCAAACTGGCGTGGTATTTTCAGGCTTCGCCGCACGATACACACGATTGGGACGCCGCGGAAACTCCTGTGCTGATCGATGGCGAGGTAGACGGGCAACCGCGCAAACTGCTCGCGCAATCCAGCCGCAACGGCTACTTCTTCCTGCTGGATCGCACTAACGGCAGGAACATCCTTTCCAAGCCCTTCATCGATATCAATTGGTCCAAGGGCCTGGATGCGAAAGGGCAGCCCATCGGCAATCCGGACAAAGAGCCCAAACCCGATGGCACCCTCGTTGTTCCGGCGCTCGGAGGCGCGGCGAATTGGCCGTCTCCCAGCTTCGATCCCGATACCGGGCTGTTCTACGTCAACGCGGTGTCATCGTACAGTCTGTACTACCTCACCGACACCGGCGACAAACCGGAAGGCTACGGCGGACGCGACTCCGGCGTCTATTCCACGGTCGCGCTGAAAGCCATCGACTATCGCAGCGGCCAAATCCGATGGACCCACGAGTACAATCGCGGCGGCGGACCCATCGGCATCTTGACTACCGCGGGCAAACTCTTATTTACCGGCGATCCGTCGGGCAACTTCATTGTCTACGATGCCGCGAACGGCAAGATCCTGTGGCACGCGCATCTGCCCAGCAATGTCAGCAACGGTCCCATGAGCTACGAGCTGGATGGACGTCAGTATGTCGTGGTGGGTGCCGGCGATTCCTTGTACGGTTTCACCATGTTGCAGTAGTAAAGGCGGAAGCCTATTTCAGCCCCGCGATCGCAGGTCGGCGTAGCTGGGTAAGCCTGGGATTCCGCGGGCGCTCATCACCGCGCGTTGCACCGCTTGCGCCATCACTTCGGCGGCCAGCGCGCCAATGGCCCCGTGGTTCGCCCGTGTTTGAATCGCGCCTGTGGCCACGGCAAAGATGGTGTCGCCATCGCTCGGCGTGTGGACCGGATAAATGGTTCGAGCCAACCCGTCATGGGCCATCTGCGCGACCTTGGTGGCTTGCGCTTTATCCAGTGCGACGTTGGTGGCCACCACGCCGATGGTTGTGTTGGCCGCATCGGCGCGCACGCTATAGCCTTGGCGAATGTGCGCCATGGAATCCATGAATGCTGATCCATCCGGCTTGCGCGCGCCAGCGATCATCTTTCCCGTCTTAGGATCGACGACGTCCCCGACGGCGTTCACGGCGACGATGGCGCCCACGACAATTCCGGTATTGCCCACGCGAACGCTCGCGCTTCCCAGGCCGGACTTCATGGCCTGCTTCATCCCGAAGAGCTTGCCGATGGTTGCCCCGGCGCCCGCGCCCACGTTTCCTTCAACAACGCGCTCCATGGTTGCCGCTTGGCATGCTTTGTATCCTGACTCCGCCGTCGGCCGGATCTTGGCGTCGCCGATTTCTAAATCGTAGAGAATCGCCGAGGGGACGATCGGCACGACGATATCCCCCACTGCGAAGCCTATGCGATGTTCTTCCAGATAGCGCATCACGCCTGACGCGACGTCCAGCCCGAACGCGCTGCCGCCAGAAAGCGCAATCGCGTGCACCTGCTGAACCGTGTTGACGGGGTTCAACAGATCCGTCTCTCGCGTACCCGGCTCACCACCGCGCACATCCACGCCCGCCGTGGCGCCCTTTTCGAACAACAGCACGGTGCAGCCCGTAGGCCGGCGTGAATCGGTGAAGTGACCCACCTTCACGCCCTGAACATCGGTGATGCTGCCGGAGCCGGGCGCGGCGTCATGGTGGTCCGCCGCACGCGCCACTGGCATTGTCGTTCCAGCGGCCAAGGCTGCCAATGCACCATGGAAGTCGCGGCGTTTCATTGCTTTCAGTTTACTCCCGCGCTAACATTCGGTTTCCAATGCGACTCTGTCTCGGATGTTGGTTGCTTTGCGCGTGTTCGCTCCTGGCGCAGAATTGGGCCGGCCGCTCCTGGAAATTTGCCGTCTCCGGCGACTCGCGCAATTGCGGCGACATCGTGATGCCTGCCATCGCCGCCGGCGTTCACAAAAGTGGAGCGGTCTTTTACTGGCACCTAGGCGACTTCCGCGCCATCTACGAACTCGACGAGGACATGTCGCCGCCCGCCGCTCTCGGCCTGCACAACAAGCCGCTAGAAACCGCCGTCTATTTGAAAGAAGCGTGGCCCGATTTTATCGCTCACCAGATGGTCCCTTTCGGCGCGCTTCCTGTCTACCTGCTGGTGGGCAACCATGAGACCATTCCGCCCATGACGCGCGAAGCCTGGCTGGTGCAGTTCGCCGATTGGCTGGAAACGCCAGCGCTGCGCGCGCAACGCTTGAAAGACGACTCGCTCGATCACAAATTGCATCCTTACTATCACTGGATACAGCGCGGCATCGATTTCATTTCGCTCGACAATTCAACTCCCGATCAATTCGATCCCGACCAGATGCAGTGGCTGAATGCGGTCCTGGCGCGCGACGAAGCGTCGGCCCGGATTCGCACCATCGTGGTGGGCATGCACGAAGCGCTGCCTGGCAGCCTGAGCCGCATGCACAGCATGAGCGCGTCTCCACTAAGCGACAAAAGCGGCCGCGAAGCATATGAAGCTCTGTGGCACGCGCAGCAGGCGGCCCACAAACGCGTGTACGTTCTGGCCAGCCACTCGCACTATTACATGGACCATATTTTCGAAACGTCCGATTGGAAAGACAAAGTTCTTCCGGGCTGGATTATCGGAACTGCCGGCGCGCAACGCTACAAGCTGCCGCCGGAAGCTACGCCCGCGCAGCACGCCGAGACCAACGTTTACGGCTATATGATCGCCACCGTCGCGCCGGATGGCGCGGTGTCATTCGAGTTCGAGCGGCTGAACATGGAAGATCTTCGCGCCGTTAGCGGAAGCGCTTATCCGGAGCCATTGGTTCGTTGGTGCTACGAAAACAACCATCAATAACGGGCGCTGCTATCCTAAGTGATATGGAGCAGAAAGCTACCAGGTCGAAATCCGAATCTGAGGCAACACTCTCTTTCGAGGAACTCGCGGCTCGCCAGAGAATCCAACCAGTGACGTCCTTCGATTCATTGTTAGGCCATGCTTCGGCTGACGACGAGTCTGTCGAAGATTTTGCGGCGATGCTCCGCAAATGGCGCGCCGAAGGCGCCTTTTCCAAATATAGTCAGTGAACGCGGCCATCGTCGATACGGACGTAGTCTCGATGCTCTTCAACGCGCGCCCACAACTATCGCCATTACATTACGGGTCGCTTGCTTGGCGTTTCGTTCATGACCCTCGCTGAACTCTACCGCTGGTCATTTGATCGAAATTGGGGAACCGCTCGAAAGGCAGACTTGGAGATGCATTTAAGCAACTATACGATCCTGCCGGCCACCCGCGAATTATGTTCGGTGTGGGCCAAGGTATCGTGGGATGCCCGTAAGAAAGGCCGCCCCATTCAAACCGCAGACGCCTGGATCGCCGCTAGCGCAATCCACTACCAAGTCCCACTCATTACCAACAACGCTAGCGACTACACCATGATTAGCGGGCTGCAACTGCTTACGGTCTCCTAAGAGATGGACTAAGCGAGCGCGCATCATTTTCCGTCGCTCTCCCAGCCCGTCTTCGAGTTGTAGGGCATCACGAACCCCATCGCCTCAATTTCGTGAATCTTACCCCCCTGGATCTTGAAAATATGCGCCGCGGGCAAATCAAACGGCGCGATGTTCAAATCCACCTTCTGCACGTCCGGCACGCCCACAATCTTCACGAACTTCTGCTCCATCGGCTGGCGGAATTGCGAAAGCCCGAATACCAGGCCGGTCTCGGGATCGGCGATTTCCACGCGGCGCGGCTCAATCCGGGTGATGTAATCGAACGTGTGGGTGTTGATTTGATCGTGACAGCCCATCGCGCCCATGGTTCCTATGCCCGGCGTCTTAGGCGGCGGATTGCCGGTGGTCTGCATTCCGTTTTCGTGCCGCAAACAGTCGTCGGCGAAGGGCGCCGCATCGCCATTGGCACTTACCAGCGCGGTGTAATAGGACTCGCCGATCTTCAACATCTTCTCCCGCGGTATGCGCTCGGATGGCGGGACGGTGGCCAGCAGTCCAGGTCGCGGCGTCGTTAAGTTCTTCTGCAGGTTGTTTTCTTGAAGATTACCAGCGATCAAATGCTCGGCCTCAGTGATCTTGCCGTTCTTCAGCTTCAGGCGCAGACCTAACTGGATGGGCTTGCCGGCATCTTTCATCACGCACAGGAAGCCGACCTCCTGGGAAACCGGATCGGGCACATAAATCTTGAACGTGGTTGGACCTTCCGACGCCGTCTTCCACAGCCCCTCGCCCGGCTTCATCGGCTTTGTGTTCTCGACAAACTTCACGTCCTTTGCAAACGCTACTTGCGATGGATCGTGCGCCACCAGCGCGGCGAGGTAGGTGTCTACAGTTTTGTCCAGACAAGCCCGGTTGCAGGTTGCGCCGGCCGCCGCGCTGGCGGCCAAACTCCAAACTATTACGCTTTCAAGGAGTGTTTTCATATCGATTGTTCCAAACCGTAGTCAGTATATCCGTCTTGCATGCAGACTGTATCAACGTATATGATAACCAGGCAACAAGGAGAAAATCCGCATGCAATCTACAGGAACAACGTTGTTTGGAGTGGTGCTGGCGCTATCGGCTGCCGGGACGCTTGCCGCTGAATCCGTTAACCCGCCCACCATGCCGCAGACCGCGCCCATGACCAAGCAGGACAAGAAAAACCTGGACATGGTGCTGGATTGGTGGCGGGTAGTGATTCAAGGCGGACATCTGGACCAGACATCCAAGTATCAGGCCGAGGATTACATCCAGCACAACCCCAACGTGAATACCGGGCGCGCGGGATTCGTGGAATTCTTCAGCAAGTTCAGCAAGCCCAAGAATCCGATCCCCGATAAACTGGTCAACCCGCCCGTAGTGATGGGCGCCAAGGGCGATTACGTCTGGCTCATTTGGGAAACGGAGCAGAAGGACCCGCGCGATCCGTCCAAGACTTATCACTCCAACAGTTTCGACCTGCTCCGCATTCAGAACGGCAAGGTGCAGGAGCATTGGGACAGCGCGATGAAGATGCCGGGCTCAGGCAACATCAACACCGGCGTGTCTCCCAAGCCGCCGTCGGAATGGAATACCGGCAAGCTTTCCAAGCAGGAAGAAATGACGCTGGCGTTGGCCACCGAAGAGCTGAAGGACATGCTGCAGTACGGGCATCTGGAGCTGGCCGACAAGACCATGGACCCGGGGTACATCCAGCACAATCCCAATGTCCCGCAAGGGCGCGACGGCTTTAAGGCGTTCATGAGCGCCAGGCCCGGAAGGCAGCCGCAGGAGATCAAGGCCGCATGGCCGAATCCGCCTGCAATAACTTTGATCGACGGTCCCTACTCGGTGATGATGTGGAATCGCACGGCAAAAGATCCCGACGATCCGAGCAAGATGTACACCTGGAATCACTACGACGTGGTTCGGATGGAGAACGGCCACATCAAGGAACATTGGGACGAAGCCAGAATCAATCCGCCGCAGCCGGGAGCCGGAAAGCAGTAGGAGCGGTTGGATGCGCCTTTTCGTTGTATTGCTGGCGGGCGCTCTGGCAGCGTTCCAGTTGACCGCCTCGGAACCGGTATGGTCTTCCGCGCGCGTCAAACAATGCAATCGGGAGTGTCTGGTCGGCTTCATGGACGGTTACATGAATGCCATCTACAAGCACGATCCCAAGGTCGTGCCGCCGCTGGCGATCGACGTCCGCATGACTGAAAACACCGGCCGCATGGACGTGGGCGAGGGAGTGCTGTGGCGATCGAAAGTAGAACCGACGCAGTTCAAAATTTACGTCGCCGATCCGGTGACGGGGCAGGTGGCATTACAAACGCGTCTGCTGATTCAGGGGCGCAGCGCGCTGGTGGCCGTGCGGCTGAAAGTGGATCGTGGCCAGATTTCCGAGATCGAGCAGCTTTACGATCGCAATATCAACGACGCTGCGATACCGCTCCTGACCACTCCGCGACCCGGGCTGGTCAACGATATTCCAGTTGCCGAACGCACCTCACGCGAAGTCCTGGCTTACGCCGCCAACTCCTATTTCGATGCGCTGGAAGGGGACGACGGCAAGATCGGCGCGTTCGCCGACGATTGCGTGCGGCACGAGAACGGCTACCAGACCGTCAACAATCCGCCGCCCGGAGGCCGCATGATGCCCGCGCCTGCGCTGCCCAATCCCGATACGCCGCAAGGCAAGGAGCAGCTCCGCTTCAGCATGCTCACCTGTGCGCAGCAGATCGACAGCAAGATTTTCTCCTACATGAAGCACATCCGTCCGCGCCACGCGCTTATCATCGATCGGCAAAAAGGCGTGGCCACCATCTTCTGTCTTTTCGTCCACGATGGAACGCGCAGGGGCGCCAAGCCGGACGATCCTCCTGGAATGCTGATGAACGCGATGATCGTGGAATCGTTCGGTATCCGTGGCGGCAAGATTCACGAAGTGGAAGCGATGCCGTTCGTCACCATTCCCTACGGGTTGGGTGACGGCTGGACACCCGGTTCGGGACGCTGAAGCGCCTGGCGATGTGCGTGGGGATGCCGGATCTCCGGCCAAAACTCGCGCAGCACATTGGTGCCGGCGTCCACTCCGAGTGTGATCCCTGCTGAACCGAAGCCAGCGGCTAAGGTTCTCACGCTGGCTGGCTGCCACAGGCGCGAGATGAGTCCGCTGCCGATGGCCCCGGAAATTTCTCCGGCCGCCACCGTCTTTTTCCCCGTGGTTGTTTTGCGCGTGATGACGGTAGCCAGCAGCGCATGCTCAAGCCTGGGCCGGAATCGTGTCTGGTTCGAACGCTCGTAGCCCAGCGCTTCATGCCGCAGGCGCGCCACGGGAAATTGGATCGCTTTCTTGACGATGTGCTTAGCAAAGGCTGAACCCAGGCGTTTCCCGAAGCCTTCCGCGCCTTGTCCCCATTCACTCGGGGTGTTGGTGGCTTGCGTGACAGCCGCGCCCACGCCCGCGCGCAGCACAGCCCCAGGTCCTACGGCCTTCTTCGCATATTCGGCGGCGGTGGGTTGCGCAGGTTCGTCGGCGGCGCGAACGCAGACGGCGCCCGTTAAGAGAAAAGCGATCGCCCCCAGGGCCGGCCGCAGGTCCTTATTCACGACTGGTAGACGCGCCCGGGCGCTTGTTATTTCCCGGTCATGTGCTGGACGGACTTTTCATTTTCCAGACAGATCTCATCGGCTAACTCCGTATCTACCTGAATCGCTTCCCTCAACGTTACCGTCCAGGGCCGGGTATAAGCTTTCAGGTCGTTCACGGTTACTTCGATCTCCAGGGTTCCATAATTGGGCCTGCGGAACCGCTCCGTTACTTTCGCGGCGCTGGTCATCGGGTCGCCTCTCATGTCCAGCCACAGGTCGTCGCGGAATCCGATGCTCTCCACCACCAACGTATCGCCGTCCCATTTTCCAGATGAATACCCATTCCAGGACGGCTGGGGATCCTCCGGGAAAGGACGCCCGTCGGTGAAGATCTGGCGGTAGCTGGCGTTGAATTCGTCCAGAATCGCCAGCAGCCCTGGAACCTGAATGAACTTCTGATGATGCGGGAACGCGAAAGCGCGTGGAAAGTTCGGCGGCAGGCAGCGCGCGTGAGGATCGTCTTTAGAAAGATTTGCCACGCGCTGCTTGACCAACTCCGCTGCCCACGGCTGATAGGGCAGCCCGCCCGGTACGTTTGCGCCAAAATCGACTGCTTCATGCGACAGCCCGATTTTCTCGATGCAATCGTCTCCATCGCGAAGATCCTTGGGGCACGGCAGCGCGTTGGCAATGATCCAGACTCCCGATAGATCGGGCTTCCCGTTGGCCGTCTTGGGCGCGGGAGCGCCAAGGTTCGGCTTCCCATTGGGCAATCGGGGAACACCGGGCGTCGGATAGTGAAACCATTGCGCACAGAGCGGCCCCCCAAACAAGACGGACACCGCTAGAAAGGCATGATGTAAACCACTTCGCATGATTGTGTCCCATATTATCGGATCAAGGCGTCACAATAAGGGAAGGACGGAGGCCCCGAGGAAGTGTCCGCAACGCTTTTCGACGTCATAGTTATCGGCGCGGGACCCACGGGCGAGAACGTTGCCGCTCGCGCGGTGAAGGGCGGCCTGACCGCCGCCATCGTCGAATCCAGGCTGGTTGGTGGCGAATGTTCTTATTATGCGTGCATACCGAGCAAGGCGTTGCTTCGCAGCTCGGCGGCGCTGGAAGCCGCGCGTCGTGTAGATGGCGCCAAGCAAGCCATCACCGGCTCACTCGATGCCAAGGCTGTTCTCGCGCGACGTACTCGCTTCACCGACTCCTGGAAGGACGATAGCCAGGTGGAATGGCTGAAGGGCGCGAAAGTGGCGCTGGTGCGGGGCGAAGGCCGCCTCGTGGGTGAACGAATCGTCGAAGTGAATGCGCCGGATGGTTCTATCACGCGGCTAACCGCGCGGCAGGCTGTCGCCATCTGCACCGGAACCGATCCTCTGCTGCCTGCCATTCCGGGTCTGGCCGAAGCTGCGCCCTGGACCAATCGTGAAGCAACCCGGACCGATCGCGTCCCGGCGCGTCTGGCCGTGCTCGGCGGAGGACCCGTGGCGTGCGAGCTGGCGCAAGCATTCCGCTCGCTCGGAGCAAAGCAAGTTACACTGCTCGACCGCGGCAATCGGCTGCTGGAACGCCTGGAGCCGCAGGTGAGCGAGAAAATCGCAGCGAAGTTCAAAGAGATTGGAATCTCCGTTCACTCATCGGTGAATGTCACGCGCATCGAGCGCAAGACCCCTGGCGGCACGGTGCAGGTTTGGTTCGATACGGGAAACATCGAAGCCGACGAAATTCTGGTGGCGACGGGTCGCGTTCCCAACACCAAGAAGATTGGGCTGGAGACAATTGGGTTGAAGCCAGGCGACTGGCTCGACGTCGACGATACTTGCCGCGTTAAGGGTCTCACCTCCGGCTGGCTGTACGCCGCGGGCGACGTCAATCATCGCGTCTTACTGACCCATATGGGCAAATACCAAGCGCGAGTGTGCGGCGATGCGATTGCAGCCCGTGCCAAAGGTGAGTTTCAGTGGCCACCGCAGCCCTGGACCCGATTCGCCGCCACCGCCGATCATTCCGCGGTCCCGCAAGTGCTGTTCACCGATCCGGAAGCTGCGGCCGTAGGACTCACCGAGAAACAGGCGCGGGAAGCCGGGCTGCGGGTTCGCGCCGTGGAGTACGACATGAGTCACATCACCGGGGCGAGTATTGTTGCCGACGGCTACCAGGGCTACGCGAAAATGATCGTTGACGAAGATCGCAGGGTGATCGTCGGCGCGACGCTGCTGGGCCAGGATGTCGGTGAACTGATTCACTCGTTTACCATCGCGATTGTCGGCGAGGTTCGGCTCGATCGTTTATGGCACGCAGTGCCGTCGTTTCCTACTGTGAGCGAAATCTGGCTGCGGCTGCTGGAGTCATACGGATTATAGGGCGGGTAGGAATTTATGCTTCACCACGACAAACTCGAGATTCAGCAAAAGGAACGAGAAGGAATCGTCATTCTCGATCTCCACGGCAACCTGATTATGGGCAAGAGCGACAGCGCTCTGCGCGATTTCGTCCAGTCGCTTTTCGATCACCACAACCGCAGCCTCATTTTCAATCTGGCGCAGATTTCCGAGATCGACACTACCGGAATGGAAACTCTGCTGTTCCTGGCCGAGGAATATCGCGATGCCAAGGGAAAACTGGCGCTCTTCAACATCGCTCACTCGCACGGTAAACTTTACGAAATGGCGCGGTTGGAGACGGCCATTGAAATCTATCGCGATGAGTTGGATGCCGTCAACAGCTTCTTTCCCGATCGCCGGGCCCCGCACTATGACATCCTCGACTACGTGGAAAAACAATCTCATGAAGACCAAGTCCACAAAACCTAAGGCGGCGCCGCTCAGTGAATATCGCGGCAAGCGCAACTTTGACGTAACCGCGGAACCGAAGGGCGCGCGCTCCGGCAAGAAATCTTCCGCCGAACTGCTGTACGTCATTCAAAAACATCAGGCTTCGCATCTGCATTACGATTTCCGCCTGGAATGGCGCGGCGTTCTGCTTTCCTGGGCCGTGCCGAAGGGACCGTCGCTCGATCCTTCGGTGAAACGCCTGGCCGCGCAGGTGGAAGACCATCCGGTGGAGTACGGCGGCTTCGAAGGCGTGATTCCGGAAGGCGAATATGGCGGTGGCACGGTGATGTTGTGGGATCGCGGCACCTGGACGCCTGAGGACCCCGATGTCGACGCCGCGCTCGAAAAGGGCGAATTGAAGTTTACGCTGTTCGGGAAAAAACTGCGGGGATCGTGGGTGCTGGTCCGAACGAAATTGGGTTATGCTGGCTCGAAGAAGCCGCAATGGCTCCTGATCAAGCATCGCGACCGCTACGCTTCCACCGAGGACATCCTGATTGACGATCCGCGCTCGGTGCTCAGCAAGCGCTCGCTCGACGAAATCGCTCACGGATGACCACTCGTGTTCCCTTTCGCGTGCAACCTATGATGGCAACGCTGGTCAAGGAACCGTTCCATCAGCCTGGATGGGTTTACGAAGAGAAATACGATGGCTATCGCATCCTGGCGTATAAGGAAGGCAGCCACGTGACTTTGCTGTCGCGCAACGCCAAGGATCGGACGGCGCATTTTGGCGCCATTGCTCGCGCTGTAAGCGGGCTTCCGCACGAAACCCTCCTGCTGGACGGCGAGGTGGTGGCGTTCGACAGACGCGGGGTCTCCCGTTTCCAGCTTCTGCAAAACCTCGCCAGCAACCTGCACTACGGCGTGTTTGACTGCCTCTATGTCGATGGGCGCGACCTGCGTAAGGAGCCGCTGCGCTCGCGCCGCGCAGCGCTCGAAAAAGTCCTGGGAAAACCTGCGGGAAAACAGCCCACCCTGTTTTCTTCGGCGCGGCTGGCGGCCGACGGCCTGAAGGCCTATGACATCGCCAAACGGAAGGGATTCGAAGGCGTGGTGGCAAAGGACGAATCGTCGCCCTATATCGACGGCCGCTCACAAAAATGGCTCAAGTTTAAGGTGAAGCAGGAGGACGAATTCATCATCGCCGGCTACACCGCGCCCGCGGGCGCACGCCACTACTTCGGAGCGCTCCTGCTTGCGGCATACGAGGGCGGCGAGCTGATATACGTCGGCAAAGTCGGCACTGGCTTCTCCCAGGAAACACTGGCGAAGCTGCATCGCAAGTTTCAGCCGCTGGTTCGCAGCAAATCTCCCGTGGTGGATCCTCCGCGCGAGCGCGCCGTCACTTGGCTGGCGCCTCGCCTGGTGGCGCAAATTGCTTATGGAGAATGGACCAACGATCGCAAGCTGCGCCAGCCCGTTTTTCTCGGATTGCGCGACGATAAGCGCCCCGAAGAAGTTACGTTTCCGGAGCCCAAATGACATTGGACAAGCTGATCACGCATCCAGACAAGGTCTTTTGGCCCGCTGAAGGCTACACCAAGCTGGATTTGGCGCGCTTTTACGAAGCGGTGTTTGCAAAACTGAAACCCTACGTTGACGATCGCCTGCTTTCATTGGAGCGCTGCCCCGACGGCATGCGCGGCGACTGCTTCTATCAGAAGGCCGCTCCCAAGGGGCTGCCCGAAGGCACGCCGAAGCATCGCATCCATCATCAGAATCGCGACGTGGAATATGTGGTGGGCGGATCGAAAGAGACGCAGCTGGCTCTCACGAATCTGGGATGCATTCCCGTGCATGTGTGGGCCAGCCGAGCGAGTTATCCGCAGCAGCCGGATTGGATGGTCTTCGATCTGGACCCGACGTCTGGCAAATTTTCGGACGCCGCCAAAGCCGGATTGCTCGTCAAGAACGAATTGGATGAACTCGGCCTGACGTCATTCCCGAAAACCTCCGGCAGCCGGGGCATGCATGTTTTTGTTCCACTGCGGCTGGGTCCTACCTACGACGATGTTCTGCCCTTCGCCAAGCAAATCTGTGAGCGGCTGGCGGCGGAGCATCCTCAGGAGCTGACTGTGGAGCAACGCATCGAAGCGCGCGGCCAGCGCGTGTATCTGGACTCGTTTCGCAATGCGTTCGGCGCCACGGTGGTGGCGCCCTATTCGGTTCGACGTCGCGAAAAAGCGTCTTTCTCGATGCCGCTGGATTGGACGCAGGTGAAGCCCACGCTCGATCCATCTAAATTCAACTTAGGCAATTACGAAAAGGTTCTGGCCATGCCCGATCCCTGGAAGGATTTCTTCAAAAGCCGCCAGGCGCTGGCGTTGAAAAAAGCGGGCCGGAAGAAAGCTAGCCCGAAAAAAACATCCGCCAGGTAGTGGCCACCAGAGCGTGAGTTACCATGCTGGCCCGCACACTGCCGGCTCTCAACATCGAGAGACCGCAGAAAATTCCGAGCGTGGCCGCCACAATCGCCAGCCGCCAGTTCGGAAAGTTTCGCAAGGGAAGATGCGCCAGTCCGAAAAGCAGCGCGGCCACCAACAGCCCCACGGTTACACTGTGCGTCCCGCGTTCGATGATGCGCTGCAAAAAGGCGCGGAAAAAGAACTCCTCAGCCAGCGACACCACCCATAACATCCCCCAGAACGTCAGCACCAGGAGCAGCCCAAATTTCCACCAGGCAAGCGGGCGCGGATGAAATGTCCCAAGCTGTACAACGTACGCCAGCGCCGCCCCAATGGGCAGAAAAAACACAAAATGTTGCGCGCCAATGCGCCATTCTTGGGCGGTCGGCAGCAAGCCGAAACGCGCGTCATCCAGTGTTCGCAGCGAAAGCACGGCCATCAACCCCACATGGATCCACATGAGCTGGCCGAGGATTCCGAGCGGGACGTGCGGCGCGGGTTGCCGATAGATGTGCTCGAATTGCCTGCTCAAATACACAGCCGCCATGAAGGCCAGGAACAAAAAGTCGGCTAGCATGTTTCGGCGGGCCCACATGTACCAGAATGCGGCGACGAAGACGAAAGCGAGCAATTCCAGAAACGATGCAAGCCGAAAGGTGTGTCCGAGTGAAGCTTCGATCAGATAAGGAAGCAGGCCGCTTGCGGTCAACAGCGCTGCACGAAGCTGCATCGATCCCAGGGCGTTAAAGCTTTTTCGAGCCGAAAGAAAACCCGGGACAAGATAGAAAGCGAATTCGACCAGAAACGCCGGCAGCACGGCCAGCGTTACGGTCGAGGATATATGCTGTTGATGGGAGTAAACGTACGCTCCGATGCAGGCTGCTATCCAAACCAGGGACAGCGTCGTCAGGAACTGGCGCATTCGCTTCATCCTAGCATCGGTGGTCTTTTTTCCCGCAGCATTTCCTGCGTTTACCCTGGCCGAGGATCCGCCCGCCAATCTCACGCGATTGATTGCGGCTCGCGAGAGTGAAACCGCGCAAGCGCAGAGTAATTACGTATATCGCCAAACCGTGACTCTGGACGAGTTGAATTCGAGTGGACTCACGCAGGGCGGCTATCGCGAAGTGCGCGACATTATCTTCTCGCCGTCCCAGGAGCGGACCGAGCAGATCATCGGCAAACCATCCAACACGATGACGCACCTCCAACTGACCGACGAAGATTTTCGAGACATGCGCGAGATCCAGCCCTTCCTGCTTACCAAGGACCAGGCGTTTCTCTACGAAACGCGATTTCGGGGCGAAGAAAGCATGGATGGCGTGGATTGTTTTGTCGTGCAGATCAGTCCGCGCCAGATCCTGGACGGCCAGCGGTTGTTCGACGGCATGCTGTGGGTCTCGAAAAAAGACTATTCGGTGATCCGCAGCGAGGGCCAAGCCGTGCCGCAGATCCACACGCTGAAGAGCGAGAACCTGTTCCCGCATTTCACCACCCTGCGGCAGAAGGTGGAAGGCGACTATTGGTTTCCACTGATGACCTATGGCGACGACACGCTGTATTTCAAAGGTGGGGCGCAGCGCGTCCGCCTGACCATCCGGTACAGTGAGTACCATCGATTCGGAGCGGACTCCAAGATTACATTCGGAAAATAGCGCGGAACCTTACCGCTAAAGCCGTCGTATAGGGAGTAGAATCGTCCTATTCAGGAGGGCGCATGGCGCAGCACGTGAAGATTTTGGGGATTCTGCATGTTGTGTTTGGAGCGATGGGTGTCTTCGCGGCATTGGTGGTGCTTATGATTTTTGGCGGGATTTCCGCGTTCGTGAGCATGTCGGATCGTTCGACGGACCTGCCGGCCCCCATCCTAGGGCTCATTGGCGGCTTCGTTTTTATTCTGCTTTTGGTCCTCTCGCTTCCGGGGCTGATCATCGGCATCG
Source organism: Bryobacterales bacterium (assembly GCA_963798295.1). GTDB lineage: Bacteria > Acidobacteriota > Terriglobia > Bryobacterales > Bryobacteraceae > Palsa-89. Next base: position 134,633 of record CAWCSV010000001.1, read on the forward strand.
GTCTGATGCAGTTCAAGCCTTGGGCGCGCATCGGTGGAATTGTGCTCTCGGCTCTCGATCTGTTGAGCCTTCCGCCCTTCGGAACAGCCTTGGGAATCTACGGTCTTTGGGTGCTGCTGAATCGCGAGACGGAGCAAATGTTTATCGGGCGGCCGGTGCGCGCCGCTTAAGTCCCGATGGGTCCATGCCGTCGCCGGTGCGCCGCGTCCAATCGTGCAGCAGCGCTTTTAGTTCGTCCCGCTTCAATTCGAAAGCGGAATCCTGCGCGTGATTTTCCATCTCTAGTGGGTCGGCGCCCAGGTTATAGAGATGCGTGACGTTTTGCGAGCGATCCACCACCAGTTTGTCCAGTCCGCGAACCAGCATGCGCCACTCCCCTGGTGCGCCCAGCTGGCCGCAGCCATAGATGGATTGGGGCTGTTCGCGCGTCAGATCGCGCCCTTGCATGGAGTAGCCAGGGCTCAATCCGCACAGCGCCAGCAGCGTCGGCGCAAGATCGACGTTGGACGCCAGTACGCCGCTCCGCACCTCAGGCTTGAGCCGCGCATAACGAATCATCAATGGAATTCGCACTGCGGGCTCCAGTGGACCTGATCCATACCCGTGATCGGACGTGAACACGGCGATGGTGTTGTTCGCCATTCCTAGATCGTCCATCGCAGCGAGCATCCGCCCCGCATTATCGTCGACTTCGGTCGGGTCGCTCCGATGCCGGGCCACCAGCAAAAAGAACGGGTGACGCCGATTTTGTTTCAGGAAGTCGATTGCCAGATCCGTCTCGTTGGTTTTTTGCACTCCGCCCAGTCGCCAGTCGCCGACGATCGCCGTTTGGTACCCGGCTTGTTGGAGCGCTTGGGTGATCGTCGGCTGATCCGGGGGCAGCGGCGCTCCGTCATGCGTGACGCCGCAGGCGAACGGGAAGCGACCCGTAATTAAAGATGCTTGCGAGGGACCGGTCTCGGGACAAGCCGCGTAGCTCCGCTCGAATTGGACGCTTTCCTGGGCGAACCGGGTCAAATGAGGAGCGCGGACGGCCGGGTTGAGCGAAAGATCGGGAAGGCTATCAGCAAGCATGACGATGACATTGGACTGACGGGGCTGTTTTGCGGTCTGAGCGTAGCCCAGCTTTGCGGATGCAGTGAGGGTCCCCGATTTTCTAAGGAAATCCCGGCGGCTGGGCATGGCTGTTTTCCTTGGTACCACACTAAGGAGGTCGCTCATAACGTCCGATAACTTTATGAGAATCGACATCATGCGACGATTGCGGGTGCATAACCGATCCCGGGAGACCACGCTGGCGGACCGCGCCCTGATCGCCGATACCAGCAAGACGCGCAAAACCGGGCTCCTGAAGCATGAGCGCCTGGAACATGGCGAAGGGCTGTGGATCGCTCCCTGCGAGGGCGTTCACACCGTGGGGATGAAGTTTTCCATCGACGTCCTGTTCCTGGACAAGAAGCGCAAAGTGCTGAAGGTTCGCGCCGCGATGCCGCGTTGGCGCATGGCTGCATGTTTGCAAGCGCATTCGGTCCTGGAGTTGCCAAGCGGTACGGCGGAAGCTACCAAAACAAGCGCCGGGGATCAATTAGAGTTTGAAACGTACGAAAATTAGCGGATCACGGTGATCAAGTTCACACCCGTCCTTGCGGAGAAGTTGACGGGGGCGAAAATAACAATCGAATCGCCGAAGTCAGCAGCAGACCGAGCGCGCCTCCGCACAATGCGATCCAAAAGGGAAGCGTAAGGCCAGAACGGCTGGTTCCGAGCGCGGCTTCGAGCAGCAGCGCCCACGCCAGCCCGAGCAACGGACCGCGAGTCATTCGCAGCGGCGATCGACGCCCCGGTTTCGCGTAAGCGTCCCCTAGAACCAGACCCAGCAAAGTCACCAAGCCAGGAAGGGCGAGGCGCAGCAGGCCCCACTGATCGTAAAGCGCCGCGCGGTCGACAAGCCAAGCCACCGTGAAATAGGAAAGGTATAACACCAGGGCGTTCATCAGAAGCAACGGTGGATCCGCAGTCCGGCGGATCCTGCTCAGCACGACCAACGGCACGGTGCGTATGGACTCCCGGCAATACTGGATCGGAGAAGTGCAGCGTTCGTGCAGATCGCCCAAAACCTCTTCGCGGCAGGCGGGAGGGATGAAGATCGCGATGACGGCCTGGAGCACTCCGGGCGGTACAGACATCAGCCAAGCGCCTTTCCTGGGCGTTTGCCGCCCCATTCCTTGCCCAGGCTGCGAACCCACTCCTTGCCCCAAACTTCCACGATGCCGTCCCAGATCCGCTTGGCGGTTACCGCCGATTCCTCCAGCGCCCGCTCGCCGAGGGCTTCCAGACGGTAACAGCGTTTGGCGCGGCCGCCGCGTTCCGGCGTAGGATCGGAGAGGCGCGATGAAACCATGCCTTTGTCTTCCAGACGGTCGAGCGTGACATAGACGGCGCCGAGTGAAACGGACTTGGGGTGAGCCAGTTCCTCCACCTTGGAGTGAATACTCACCCCGTAGGCATCGTCGCGCCGCGCCAAGATGGCGGCGAGAACCAATTGTTCGAATTGTCCAACGGAATCGGGCTTAGGCATTACTCAAACAATGTAAGACAAATGGGCCGGCAAGTCAAGCCCTTCGCTTCCAGCATTCTGAATGGGACATAATGAGGACGATCGGGCGGCAAGAATATGCCGGGATGGATCAGAGCGACGGAAAGGGCCGGACTGTTGTGTCTGGCGCTGTCGATCGGATTCTGCCAGGATAATCCTGGCGCTGTCCCTCATCACCGGGCGCAGCGCGGAAACCAGAGCTCGCTGGAGCATTATCAGCTGGGCGAACAATACCTGGAACAGGACAATCTTCCGTCCGCGGCGAACGAGTTCCGCCAAGCGTTGAGCGGCGATCAGGACGCGTCCTGGACGGTGGTTTGGTCGCACATCAAGTTGGCCCGGATTTTTGACGCCAGCGGCCAGCACGACCGCGCGGTGAACGAATATCGGGATGCGCAGCAAACCGGCGATAACACTAACGGCGCGCTGGACGAAGCGAATGATTACCTGCAGCATGCCGGGCAAGCGGTTTACATTCCGCCTCATGCCGTGCGCGATGTGATTCGCGTGGGTGAACCAATTCAAAAGACCGAACCCGAATACACCGACGAGGCGCGTCTAGCGGGCCTGGAAGGTACGGTGGTGCTGCATGGAAAAATTGACGACGTCGGAGTCGCGCGGAATCTCGAAGTTGCGCAATCGATCGGGCTGGGGTTGGACGAGAAAGCCATCGAAGCGGTCGAGGAGTGGCATTTCCCGCCAAATGTGAAGCCTGGAGCTACCTTCGAAATTCCGGTGGCGTTTCGATTAGCGTCCAAGCAATCGCGCTGGCATTTGATTGGCGTACAATTCAACGGGCCTGCGGGAGTTTCTCGCCCGATTTTCTCCAGCGCGGCGTATCCGATCGGCGCGGGCATTGGGCCGGAGGCTATGGAAGAAGGACGGGTGCTGGTGGCCATCGGGCGGCTGGCTACCGCCAAGCTGACTTTCGACGTCGATGAGCAGGGAGTCCCAGCGAACTTTCAAGTACCGAATGCTTCCGAACCGGTCTGGGGCAGCGAAGCGACGGCCCTGGTCGGCCGATGGCGATTTACGCCGGCGATGAAGAACGGAATCGCGGTCCCGGTGCCATGCACCGTGGAACTGGTGTGGGGCGAAAAGGAATTGAGCAGCGACTTAGAGCGTCAATTGCACGACGTGCTGGCCGTGCGGTAGCGTCAGAACAAAACCCGAGCCGGACTCGCGTAGCTTCGGATCGCTAAAGACGCCATCGATTTCGAGCTTGCTCGGCTGCTTGCTCAATACCGCCAGGGCGCGAGCGCCGCTTTCATAGGAAAAGCGCAAGCCGTCGGACGTGACGCTGGCCGTACGCAGATCTCCGTTGAAATCGGTCATGCGGAGCGGGGCGTCTTCGAGCGCGGGCGGAGCCGGTTCCACTACGCTTGGTCCAGCTGGCAGCCAAAGCGTCGTGCCGTTGGAAACAGGCCAGAGCCGTCCGTTCACCAGCGCCGGGCCCTGCCAGGGAACGCCCACGCCGTGATGCGATTCCACCACCAGACGCGACCCGTTTTGTTCTGCCCTGTCGACGCTCGCGGCAGCGGAGGCGAGCAGCCCAAGATCGGGCGTGAGAATGGAATTCTCGAAGTATAGGGCCACTCGCGAAAAGGATTGCGCGGCCAGATGCACCAGCTGGAACAATTCGGTGCCCGTTTGTTGTTTCGTCGGATAGACGTCCTGGTAGCGCTCTACAATGTTGATGTCGATCGCCAGGCGATTGAAATGCGAGGTGAGCGGCTGGTATCGCGCGGCGATTTGCGGATAGCGCCGCGGACCAAGGTTCCAAATAGTCGCGGGGTCCTCGATCAGGAACGTGAAATCGTGCCGGTCCAGAAGGGGAAGAACCCGGGCGGCGTCGGCGCCGATAAGATCGTGCATTCGGGTGTCGAAGCGATCGTCCACGTGAGTGAGGACGAAATCCAGATCGGGTTTTGAGGCGCGGATCGATTCAATCTGGCCGATCCATTTCTCCTGCTGCCGGCGCGCGAGATCGGCGCGATAGTCGAGAAAGGTTCTGAGGCGTGCCTGGTCGGGCTTCGCGGATCGAAACAGCTCGATTGGATCCCAGTTATTCAAGGCGAGAAATTCGTCGCGAACATCCCTGTTCATGGGCGTGAAGCGGGCCGGGTTTGCGGCGCCTTCCAGGGATTCGAAGTACAGCTCGGCCAGATTGACGCCATCCCAATCGAAGCGGCCGACCAGCTGCTCGATCCCGTGCGAAACGGCGTTGAAGCAATCCGGGTTGCTCAGGTTCATCAGCTTGCGCCAGTCGAGTTGGGCATCCTGAAGAATGGCGGTCTTCTCGCGCCATTCGGGATGTTGGTCCCAGAATTTGTCGCTTACGTGCGGCAATTCGAGCCAGACATAGACCAGGATCGCTTTGCGGTGGCAAGCTTCAATCAGCCGGCGCAGGTACTCGTCGGACTCTGCATTTTGCTCGTAATAGTGCCAGCCGGCGACATGCAGCGCGCCGATACCCGCTTTGCGCCAGCGCTCGGCAAAATAGTCCAGGTCGACACGCGAGCGGTAGGCTCCATCGAAGAAAGCCCACAGGCGTTCACTCTGAAAGGGCGGTTGGACGCCGAGATCGTTGAGGGCCTGGAGCAGATAGGGGAACCTTTCGTATCCTTCCTTGCCAGGCGACGTCGCCAGCCATAGCACAGCGCCCGTGCCGCGATGCAATGCCACCAGAACGGGGGCATGCTCCCAGCGCTCGGCGGCGAGCACCACCGCATCCTTAGGCACGTTGAAAACCGGAATCTCAAGCGGTGATTCCCAGACGATGGGCAACTTCGGTGCGCGCTGGTCCACGATACTTCGAACCACTACGCGCTTGGCGCTGGGGGCAATCCCCAGTACGGCGGCCAGTTCGCTCTCGCCTTCCAGGACCACTGTGGCGCCGTGCTCAATGCGTTGGATCCACTGCTGAGCGGAGCCCGGGGCAACGTTGCGCACGACCAACAATTTGGCGGCGTCGGCGGAGTCGTGGGTGATCCCGATGGAAGAAAAGATTTGGGGCCAGGAGCTGGCATCGTCGTTGGTGTCGGCGCCGGCGATGTGATAGTTCAACGTGGCGGCTGAAAGGCCGGCGGTCAAGCCGAGAAAAGCAACAGTTAGACTAACGTGTGAACGCATACCAGATTCCAATGCGGAGGTCGAAGTAGTTGGGGCGGCGCGGATTGTCCAGGTTGACCAGGTAAGCGCCGCGCAGGAAGTTCACGGAAAACAGTACGGACTTAGGCAGATCGCGAAAACGAAAACGCAGGCCCGGACCGGTTTCGGCGAAGTTGGCCCAGTATTGACGCAGCCGGTCCGCGGTGACATTGCCGTTCCAATAAAGTTGCGCCTGCACTCCGCCGGCCGTTTCCGCCGACGGGAGCGTATAGCCCACGCGATTCTGCGAATAGAACAGGATGTCGTTTTGAAAGCGGCTGACAAAGACCCCGTCATTGTTGGTCTCAAAGTAGAGACCCTTGGAGCTATTCATGAAGTGCCCGAAACCCTTGCCGGAGGAAACGCCGCCGCGATAGTCGGGAATCATGGTGCCTACGTCCGTTCGGCTGGGAAGATACTTGACAGCTTCTCCGGCTTCGAACCACCCAGTGATGCCATGCCAAGGAACCGTCGCAACGCCCGCGGCGAAGATAAAGGACGTTTCCGAAAGATATTGCGGGTTGGTTTCGCTGAGCGTGGGTCCGATGGTCTGGCGAACGTCGCCGTCCAGCCGAACCGAGAGATAGGGACGAATCGGCAAGCTGCCAAGCTTCAACTCGGTTTTGATTTGGCCATATCCAAAAACATCATGCCAGCGGCTCGAGAAAACGGGAAAAATCCAAACGGTGGTGCGCAGGTGCTCGAATTCCGGCGCAAGATTGCGATAGGCTCGGCTGGCTTCATCGGCGATGGTTGAGTCCGAACTTTTGCTCGCCTCGCGAAACCATTGGATGGCGTCACGGTCGTCATGCAGGAGGTTGTAGGCCCAACCCAGCTTGAGCATGGTGGAGAAGTCCGCCGGGTCGTTTTCATGGGCGATGGTCAGGTACTTCAGCGCGTCTTGAAGATAGCCGGCCTTCAGGCTTTTTTCGCCGAGCGCCTTGGCGTCAACGGGGGCTTGCTGCCGAGCGTCGTCTCGCGGCGTCAGGGGTTGCGGAAGTTTCAGCGCTAGGCGGACCCGGTTGGCCAGTTCTTGGTCGCCATCCTTCAACACTTGATCCAGCAAAGGCCGGGCGGCGGCGAAATCCTGGCCGTTCAAAAGCAGGAAACCAAGTTGGGCTGAAGTGAGAAGATCGCTGGGCAACGCGTCATGGAGGGATTGAAACTGATGCTCGGCTTCGTCTTTCCTGCCGAGCGCCAGCAACAGGTACGCGTATTCGCGGCGCAACTCAAAGTTTTGGGGATCCAGTTGAAGGGCTTTTTCAAATTCGTAAACGTAGGGGTATCGCTCTGGCAGAAATGCACGAGCCTGCTCGGCAACCCGGGGAGGTCCGCCGCGAGACGCCGCAAGCAGCAGCAGGCCGGCTTCTTCATTGCGGCCAAGTAATCCCCAGACGCGGCCCAGGTCCAGCATTAACGAGCGCTCGTCCGGGCGAATTTTCCAGGCTATTTCGTAATGTTTCGCGGCGAGTTCCAGTTGATCGCGCTGTTCGGCGAGCGTGGCGAGTTCCCGATGCGCGCTGAAGTTGCCCGGTTCCAACTCCAGCGCCTTTTCCCAGCGCGCAATACCCACTGCAAGAGGCTGATCGATATTTTGAAACGCCTGTTCGGCGGTTTCTCGGAGCGAAGCATCGCCGCCAGTCTTGCGGATGCGGTCGAAGATGCGGCGCGCTAATGCCTGCTGTTTGGTCTCAAAGCAGAGAAAGGCGTACTCCAGCGCCACGTGCTGATCGCTGGGATCCAGGCGCATGGCCTCGCCGAACTGGTCGCGCGCGGCTTCGTTCTCGCCCACCTTAAGCAACGTATAGGCGAGATCCTTGCGAATGGAAGCGCGCTCCGGCGCCAATGCGCTGGCCTGGCGAAACCCCGCGATCGCCTGCTCGTAGCTCTTCTCGCGCAGGGCTTGATAAGCGCGCTCCAGAGGCCGATAAGCGGGGTCAGGCGGTTGACCCAGCGACACGCCGACGGCCAATGAACAGAGGTACGCGAGTCGGAACAACATGCCGTCTTGTGGACGAAGGACTAGTGGCCAGGTGGGGGAACTTCTCTCACTTTTGCCGATGGGGCCTGAACGCGGAAGCCAATTGCGCTCTTGGGCGGCTCCAGGAGCGCCCGGATCGCATCGAAGACTTGCCGGATTTGTCCATCGTGCTTTTGAAACTTCCGTTCCAGTTCCTCGAGGCGTTGGGCCACTTCCTGGTGGGTAGCGAGCAACTCGCGCAGTTTCACGAACGCGCGCATGATCGCGATGTTCACCTGGATCGCTCTGTCGCTCTTGAGCACGCTGGAAAGCATTGCGACGCCCTGCTCAGTGAAGACGAAAGGAATGTACCGTCGTCCACCCCAACTTGAGGTCACAAATTGTGACCTCAAGTTTTCAGTCTCATCGGCAGTGAGCTGAAACATGAAGTCTGCCGGGAAGCGCAGCATGTTCCGGCGAACGGCTTGGTTGAAGGCCTTGGTAGGTACGCGATAGAGAGCGGCAAGATCTGTGTCAATCATGACCTTCTTGCCGCGCATTAAATAGATTCGCCGTTCGATGGACACACGCGGAATCACCGACGGCCGACCAGCAACGAGTGAATTCTTATTAGCTTTCATGTAAAGGGAAGTAGCCTGAGGAGGCCGGTTGTCTCAGTCGGAATAGAAAGGCAACGCCTGGTCCTAGGTCTCCAAAATGACCATCGCCATGGCTTGAACCGCGGTATGGGTGATCGAAAGCGCGACGTTCCGGACTCCTAGGCGATCGGCGAATTGAGCTGCGACACCGTGAAAGTGCAACGTGGGACGCCCCGAGGGCAGGTTCGTTACTTCGATATCCAGCCAGCGAACGCCGCGCTTCCATCCCGTGCCAATGGCCTTCATCCCGGCCTCCTTGGCGGCGAACCGGGCGGCATAACGTTCATAGCGATTGGCCTTGCGCTCGACGTAGGCGATCTCTGCGGGGGTGTAAATCCGTTCAAGAAAACGGCGTCCGTAACGTTCGATCGCGGCGCGAATGCGATCCACTTCCGCCAGATCCACACCCGTTCCTACGATCATAGTTACACCACCAGCGGCAGGCGGTTGTTGCGGTCCCGATGCATGGGCATGGTGGTTTGGTCGCTTAGCGGGCCGGTTCAGGCGGCAGGCGGTAACCCATTCAGTTACTCAGCGCTCTTCCCCCGTGACTCGCCAAGTTAGTTGGCTTAGTGGATAAGATCGCCCCGGCGCCTTACGTGGATCTATGCCGATTTGCCGGACCCCGACTTACGGTACTCAGCCCAGCGGCGCTTCTGAGCTGCCGCGATTCTCTTGCGTGCCGCGGCGCTGAGCCGGCTTCCGGTGCGCTTGCTTGTCACGGCACTGTTCGTTGAAGCACTGTTGGTGGAACCGGGCGGACGGCCCCGGCGCCCCGGTGTTTTCCCCAGCAGCGTACGTACTTCCTCGATCTGTTGGTTGATTCGCTGTTTCTGCAGCTCGAGACCTTCCAGAGCCGCCGTCAACAAGGAACGATTCCGAATTGCTTTTACTGGGCGAGGCATTGGTGCTCCTGATTTGGGAATGACACCCAGCCACTTTTGTGGCCAGGTTTACTTTGTTTGTTACCTTGTTACGGCGCTTCCGTCGAAGAATGTTCCGTGAGGCTGCTCTTGGAGTCGAGTATGAAAGTCACCGGACCGTCATTAACGAGGTGGATTTCCATCTCGGCCTGAAAGACGCCTGTTTCCACTGCAATGTTACTTGATTTTAGACGCTGAATAAAGCCTTCATAAAGTACGCGCGCTTGCTCCGGCCCTGCGGCTTGGTCAAAGCTTGGACGCCGCCCTTTTCTGCAATCGCCGTATAACGTAAATTGCGAAACCACTAACAACGCGCCGCCACTTTCGACTAAGCTGCGATTCATCCGGTGCCCGTCGTCGGGAAATATTCGAAGTCGGATAACCTTGTTCGCCAGGTACTCAGCGTCTTCCAGTCGGTCCGCGTGAGTTACGCCCAAAAGTATCACGAGACCCACGCCGATGGCGCCCACCGTTTCGCCCGCGACATCCACGCGAGCAGTCTTCACACGCTGCAACACGATCCTCATAAAGGCGGAATCACCTGGCCAAGCGCCGGCAAAGGACTAGTATGCCACTCCGACTGGGGCGCTTCAGATCCTGCTGAAGCTAGGTACGCACATCCATAACACTAAGGTGATTCCCTGATCTGCAATGCCGTCCATAGTCCTTGATAATGGATTTGATGATCCACCGTGGTATCTTCCAACGCCGTCGTGTCCATGCCAAGATGCCTGGCGGCTTCTTCAATTTTGAAGAAGAAGGTACCAGCACGCGTCTTTATGGATTCGGCCATGGCGATCACCTGCGCTTGCGCGACGAGTTCGGCAACATCTGGCGCGGCACAGCGGAAAAGGTGAGCGACGAAGCGGTCCGCTATACGTTTCGAGACGCAAACGGCCGCACCATCTCCGGCGTATCCGATAGTTTTGGCATCGTGCTTCGCGATGGGCGCGGCAAAACCTGGCGCGGATTTATCGAGTAGAGTCCCACAATCCCACGCCTGCGCGCTACTATCAGCGGGAACGTGGCTGAGAACCCTTTGATTCCTCTCCCCGTCGTCCTGGGGCCCACTGGATCGGGCAAGAGCGATCTTTCCCTGTTCATCGCGCAAGCGGTCGGTGGAGAAATCGTCAATTGCGATTCGTTGCAGGTTTACCGCGCGCTCGATATCGGGACTGCCAAGCTGGCGCCCGATGAACGGCAAGGCGTTCCGCATCATCTGATCGATATTGTGGAACCCACCGGTCTCTTCACCGCGGGCGACTATGCGCGCCTGGCCGAGGCGACGATTCGCGAAATCTCCGCACGCGGGCGGATAGCGGTGCTGGTAGGAGGCACCGGCTTCTACCTGCGAGGTCTGCTGGAGGGACTGCCGCTGGCGCCGTCGCGCGATGAAGGCCTGCGTGCCCGGCTGGGAGATCGGGAACAGAAGCGGCCAGGAAGTTTGCACCGCATCCTGGCGCGCCTGGATCCGTCCTCGGCCGAACGGATTCATCCTCACGATAAGAACAAAACCATGCGCGCCTTGGAAGTTCGTCTGCTGGAAGGACGGCCGCTGTCTTCGATGCTGCAGCCTGCGCCGGCTCCGCTCAGCGGCTACCTGCCGGCCAAGATCGGACTCGATCCGCCCCGTGAAGAACTTTATGCCAGGCTCAACCAGCGCGCACGGCGAATGTTCGATCAAGGTCTGGTTGACGAAGTGCGCCGCCTTCTCTGCGCGGGCGTTCTCCCGCGAGCCAAGCCCTTCGAGTCGCTCGGTTACAAACAGGCGTTACTGGCGCTGCAGGGACAGATCACCGTTGAGCAGGCGCTGGAATCCACGCAACTGGAAACTCGGCGTTACGCTAAACGCCAGCTAACCTGGTTTAGAAAGGAACAGGGCGTGCATTGGATCGATGGCTTCGGCGACGATCCGCGAGTGCAAGCCGAAGTGCTCGTCATTCTCCGGCGCGCCGGCGTCTCCTTAGAGAGCGTCTGAAATTATTTCCGAATTTATTCGGAACACAAAAGCATCTTCAACGTATAAAGACATGAAGTTAGTAAGTTTACGTTGAGGAGTTACAACAATGGTTAAGAATATCCTATTAGGATTTGCTTCCGTGGCGTTGGCGGTCGCGAGCGCCGCCAGCAGCTATAACGTTACCTTCTACCAGCCCGTCATGATTAGTGGATCGGAACTGAAGCCAGGCGACTACAAGCTGGAACTGAAGGACAAGACCGCGGTGATCAAACAAGGCAAGACCGTGACGGAAGCGCCGGTGACGGTTGCGCACTGACGGTCAGAAGTATTCGCGAACTTCTGTCCGCTTGAACGGCAAGCAGGTGGAAGAGATCCGCATCGGCGGCACGAACACTCGCATCGTGTTCGACAAAGCCTCCAACGCCACCAACTGAGATCGTTTTTTCGAGGCCCCTTTCTCCCCGGGGCCTCCTGATCGGCGGCGGTCCATCCAATGACTGCCGCCATCATTTCTCGCGCGCTAAAATGAATCTGTGCTTCGCATTTTCTGCGCCATTTTGAGCGCGTGTCTCTTGCTTCCGCCCGCCCAGGCCGCCACCTATCTGGTCCTGCCCTTTTTCAACCTTTCCAAGAATTCCAATCTCGACTGGATGGGTGAGAGCCTGGCCGAATCGGTCCGCGAAGCGCTCTCTTCGGAGGGACTGATGGCGCTCGACCGGGACGATCGTATCGAGGCTTATAGCCGCTTGTCGCTGCGGCCCTACGCGGTTCTCACCAAGGCTTCGGTGATGAAGATCGGCGAAGAGCTGGACGCCGAGCTGGTGATCTTCGGGCAGTTCGATGTGAAGGCCGGCTCCGGACCCGGCCGGCAAAAGCCCGCGGGTCGTTGCAGATCACGGCGCGCGTGCTGGATTTGAAGCACGTCAAGCAAGGCCCTGAATTTCGCGAAGTGGGCGCGCTCGAAGATCTCGCCGGCTTGCAGGAACACCTGGCATGGCAAACGCTGCGTTATCTGAAACCCGCCAGCGCGCCGTCGGAAGCAGAATTCCAGCGGCGCCATCCGGCGGTGCGTGTGGACGCGGTGGAGAACTACACGCGCGGATTGCTCGCCACCAACGCCGACGACAAGCATCGCTATCTTCACGCAAGCCGCCCATTTGGACCCCCACTATTCGCTGCCCGATTTTCAACTCGGCCGGTTGCTGTGGAGCAAGAAGGAATATAGCCCGGCCGCCGAATGGTTCCAAAAGGTGCCGCCTGGCGACGTGCATTATCATGAAGCCAATTTTTTCCTGGGACTGTGCCGCTATCACACCGGCGACTTTGCGGGCGCCGAAGCCGCGTTCCAGAGCGTCGCGCGGGTGGTTCCGTTAAGCGAGGTGTACAACAATCTGGCGGCGGCGGAATCGCGCGCCAACATCATCCCCGCTGCTGTGGATAATTTCCGCAAAGCGCTGGACGGCGACAGCAGCGATCCGCTGTACCAATTCAACCTGGGCTACGCGCTGTGGCGGGCGGGAAGCTTCACCGCCGCGGCCGAGCGCTTCCACACCGTGCTGGATCATGATCCCGACGACGCGGTAGCCGCGCTTTTGCTGGAGCGCTGCGAAAATGCGCAGCGGTCCCCGGCCCGGCGACTCGCAGACCGAAGGCCTGGAGCGCTTGAAGACCAATTATGAAGAGAGCGCTTACTGGCAGTTGAAGGCTGTGCTTGCAGCCCGACAAGCCCTGAAGGACTCTAATTCGGGAAACGGGTATAATCCAAAAAGCTCATGCTGGAAGCGTTCGGTCTATCCGATCCTGGCTGTGTCCGCCAAAATAACGAAGACTGCTATCTGATCTCTCCCGACCGGCGCCTATATAGTGGCGGACGGGATGGGAGGCGCCCAGGCGGGCGAGCACGCGTCCAGACTGGCCGTGGAAACCGTTGCGTCGTTCCTTCAGAATGCGCCGGTGCCGGACGCCGAAACTCTCTTTCAGGCCTTTCGTGAAGCCAATCAGCGAGTGATGAAGGAGGCCGCCAGCAATCCGGAGCTGGAGGGCATGGGAACTACCTTGGTGGCTGCGCTCGAATCCGGACCCGAACTGCTGATCGCCAGCGTCGGCGACAGCCGGGTCTACGTCTACGACGGCCGCGAGCTCAAGGGCATCACCGAAGATCAAACCTGGGTGAACGAGGTGGGCCGGCGTCTGGGGATTGACGAGGCCAGCCTGAAAACTCATCCCATGCGCCACGTATTGACCATGGCGATCGGCGTCAGTCCGGAGTTGCGGGTCCATTCCTACACCGTCCAGCCGCATCCGGGCGAATTGATCCTGATCTCAAGCGACGGTCTGCACGGTGTGGTGGAAGCGGGTGTGATTGCCGACAAGCTGTCGGGCAACGGTTCGCTCCAAGCCAAGTGTGAACGCCTGATCGACGCGGCCAAACAGGCCGGAGGCCCGGACAACATCACCGTGGTGCTGTTGCAGGCCAAGTAAAGCGCGCCAAACGGGCATTTACCCTCTTTTACACCGATTTCGGTAACGCGCTGGGCGTGGAAGTGCGATCCTTTAGCTAGTGCTCCGGTTTTGTTTCATCTTGGCTCTTGGTGCGTCTGCTGTACGCGCAGGAATGCGCCGGTCAGCGTCACGTCCACGGGAACCGTCAAGTTCGGCGGACAGCCGCTGCCGGGAGCGACAGTAACCGCTACCCAGGGCGATCACCGCGTGGTGACCACCACCGACGAATCCGGCGACTACGAATTACCGATCTCGCGCCGGGAACTTACACGGTGGAAGTCCAGATGTTCGGATTCCAGACCGCTCGCAAGCAGATCCAGGTTGGTCCCGGGGTCGCAACCCACCGAATGGTCGCTCGAGCTTGCAGCCGCGGCAGCAGAGAGACCAGAGAGTTCGGGCAGCGCCCCCAGGCAGCAGCAGGGTGGCTTCCGCGCGGCGGCGGAACCACGGAAAACGAATTGGACCAGATCGCGGCAGCCGCCCCGCAAGACAATGCCCCGCCGCGCATCGGCCAAACGCCAACGAAGCGTTCCTGGTGAACGGATCGCTGAGCAACGGTTTGCAAACCGGCCAGGATGATTTCGGATTGCGCGGGCCGGTTTTGGGTATTCAAGGCGCCCGGCGGTTTTCCGGGCGCGGGCGTCGAAGGCCAGCCGGGCGGCATTCCAGGCGCCCGGGGGGTCCGGGTGGAGGCCCGGCGGTGGCGGAGGGCCGGGCGGCGGTGGATTCGGCGGCGGACGTGGCGGCGGATTTGGCGGCGGCCGTGGTGGCGGATTTGGCGGGCCGGGCGGCCAGCGCCGCAGGCCGGGCGGCAACGGCGGATTCATCGGCAATCGAAGCGAATCGCGGACGCCAGGGCATTCACGGCAATCGTCTCGTTCCAATGGCAGGGCGCCGACACCGATGCCAAGCAGTTCTCGTTGAGCGGCCAGCCCGTGCCGCAACCGAACTTCAATAATTACCGCTGGAGCGGAGTGCTGGGCGGGCCGTTGCGCATTCCGCATTTGCTGAAGGGCGACTCCACGTTCTTCACCCTGAGTTATTTCGGCACGCGCGGCCAGAGCGCCTTCTACAACGTGGGCACGGTGCCGACGGCAGCCGAACGCAGCGGGAGATTTTTCACAAACCGTCATCAATGGCGTGGTTCCAACCATCTACAATCCATCCACCGGCGCGCCTTTTTCGGGTAACGTGATTCCCAACAGTCTGATCAATCCCGCCGCGGCGGGCCTGCTGCAGTACATTCCACTGCCGAATCTTCCCGGCACGGTGCAGAATTTTGAATTTGTCACCGCAGTTCCCGCCGATACCGATAACGTCAGCCTGCGTTTGAACCAGAATCTCGGCAAGAACGACCGGTTAGCGTTGAACGAGAGCTTCCAGCGGCGCAAGAGCGAAACGCGCAACTGTTCGGATTTCTGGATCCCGGCACCGGTTTTGGCGACAACACCAATCTGAGTTGGACTCACAACATCGGCTCGAACGCCCTCAACACCGCGCAGATGACCTTCAATCGCAATCGCACCACGCAGAATTCCTATTTCTCGTACGGAACGAACGTGGCGGCCGAACTCGGCATCCAGGGGACTTCGCAGGAGCCGATCAACTACGGTCCGCCGACACTTTCCTTCACCAACTTCGCCAGCCTCACCGACGCCCTTCCATCCAATTCGGTAGTGCAATACCTTTCGGAGGGCGATTCCTATAGCTGGGTAAAGCACAACCACACCATGACGTTCGGCGGCGATTTCAAGCGCCAGGATCGCAACACCACTACCGACCAGAACGCGCGCGGCACGTTCCAGTTCAGCGGAATCGCCACCAGCGCTTTCAATTCGAACGGCCAGCCTTTGCCCAATACGGGCTTGGATTTCGCGGATTATCTGCTGGGGCTGCCGCAGTCCAGCTCGGTTCAATTCGGAAGCGACAGCAGCTCTATTTTCGCCAAAATGCCTGGGATGCTTATGCCAACGACGATTGGCGCGTGAATCCGAATCTAACGCTTGATGTTCGGCCTGCGCTACGAATATTATTCGCCGCTCTCGGAAAAATACGGGCATCTGGTGAATCTGGATATCGCGCCCGGCTTTACCGCGGTCGCTCCCGTTTTGCCGGGCGCATGCGGGCCCTATTCCGGCGCATTTCCGAACAGCTTGATTGAGCCCGATCGCCATGATTTCGCTCCCCGCGGTGGCCTGGCCTGGAAACCAAGCTCGAAACATTCCACCGTGGTGCGCTTAGGCTACGGCATTTACTACAATCCAACCGCGCTCAATCGTCTGGCCACCGAACTTTCCGAGCAGCCACCCTTCGCCGAAACGCAGACCTTGACCACCAGCGCCGCCAACGTGCTGACGCTCGCAAAACGGACTCGCTACCGCCCCCACCAACGCCATCCATCTTGAACACTTACGCGGTCCAAAAGAACTACCAGATCGGCTACGCGCAAAGCTGGAACGTGAGCGTACAGCAAAACCTGAGCCGCTCGTTTTTCATCGAGCTGAGCTACCTGGGAACCAAGGGCACCGACCTGGATACCGAAACCGTCCCGAATCGCGCGGCGCTCGGCTCGTCGCCGCTGAACGTCGCAGCAGAACCTGCAAATCGCCAACGCCGAGCAGTTCATCTACGACAGCTCCTGGGGCAATTCGATTTATCATGCCGGCCAGGCGCGACTGATGCGGCGTTTCTCGCGCAACATGTCGTTCAATATCATTTACACGTTGTTCCAAGTCGATTGACGATAGTCCACGTTTGGCGGCGTCGGCAACGTGGTGGCGCAGAACGCGTTCGATTTGAGCGCCGAGCGGGGACTTGTCGAGCTTTAACCGCGCGGCATGTCCTGAACTCTGAACTATGTCCTCAGCACTCCCACGCAAGCCAGTTGGTGGAAGCGCAATTGGACGCTCAGCGGGTCGGCGCTGCTCGAAAGCGGCACGCCGCTGACGGCGCGAATTCTGGGCAATCAATCGAACGCCGCGGGTACCGGAGTCGTGGGCAGCGGACGCGCCGAAGCCACCGGTCTGCCTGTGACCGATGGCAGCGGATATTTCAATCCGGACGCCTTCACTTATCCGCTGCCGGGCGAGCTGGGCGACGCGGGACGCAATACCATTCCCGGGCCATGGTCCTGGTCGCTCAATACGGCTTTTGGCCGATATTTTACCATTGGTGGCGAGGGCAGCCGCAAGCGCATCGAGCTGCGCTTCGAGACCAACAACACGTCTGAATCACGTGAACATCACCAACGTGAACACCGTGTTTGGCTCCGCGCTCTACGGCTTGCCGACCACGGCCGGGGCCATGCGAACCGCCGACATCAACATCAGGTTCCGTTTTTAGGGAGATGACCCGCCATGTCCAGCACGCTTGAGAGTTGTTTCCGCGATGCTCGCTTGCGCCGGATTGTTGGCGCAGGACCAGCCGGCCCCACTTTCCGGACCAACACCAATCTGGTCATCATCAACGTTGCCGTAAAAGATAAGAGCGGTAAAGCGATCGAGAGACCTGAAAAAGGATCAGTTCACTCTGCTCGAAGACGGCAAGCCGCAACAGATCGCGGTGTTCGAGCTGGAGCGCCTGAATGGCGACACTTTGCCGCCGCTCGAGGTACCCGCGCCCACGCTCAAGACGCGCGGACCGGTGGAAGTCCACGCCCACCCCGCCCGTGGAAGCCCCTCCGGTAAACCCGAACCTCAAGTCCGATCAACTGAAGGACCGGCGGCTTGATCGCGATGTTCTTCGATCTTTCGTCCATGCAGCCCGCCGAGCAGATTCGTGCGCGCGACGCCGCCACCAAGTTCATCAACACGCAAATGACCGCGTCCGACAGCGGTGTCCATCATGACACTGACGAACGAACTGCGCGTGGTGCAGGAGTTCACCAACGATCGCGAGACGCTGCTGACCGCCATTCAAGCGCTGCGCATCGGCGATTCCAGCGAACTGGCGGCCCTGGCCGCAACCGGCGCCGATGCCACCGACGATAGCGGCGAGTTCACCGCCGACGATACCGAGTTCAACATCTTCAATACCGATCGCAAGCTGAGCGCGCTCGAAGACGCCGCGCGTAAACTGGCGCCGTTTCCAGAAAAGAAGGCGCTGGTCTATTTTTCGAGCGGCATCGGCAAGACCGGCGTCGACAATCAATCGCAGATCCGCGCTACGGTGAATGCGGCGGTGCGCGCCAACGTTGCGTTTTATCCCATCGATGCGCGCGGCCTGGTGGCCATGGCGCCGGCCGGCGACGCGACGCAGGCATCGCCCAAAGGCACGGGCGTCTTTACTGGCGCAGCGCAAACCAGCGCCCGCAGCTCGTTTCACGACACGCAGGACACCATCTACACGCTGGCCGCCGACACCGGCGGAAAGGCCTTGCTCGACAGCAACGATCTCACTCTCGGCATCAAAGCCGTGCAGACCGATATCAGCAGTTACTACGTTCTCGGCTATTACAGCGCGAACCCAGCGCAGGACGGCAAGTACCGGCATGTCACCGTGAAAATCGCGTCGCTTGCCGAATCGGCGAAAATCGATTACCGCCGAGGCTATTACGCGGGCAAGGTGTGGGGCAAGATGAATTCGAGCGACAAAGAGCGGCAACTCGAAGACGCGCTCACGCTGGACGATCCGTTCACCCAACTCCCGCTGGCCATGGAAGTGGATTATTTTCAAACCGGGCGCGACAAATATTTCGTCCCGATCACCGTTCGGTTGGCCGGTTCGGCGCTGGATCTTTCTCCCAAATCGACCACCGATCTCGATTTCATCGGCCAGATTCGCGATCCGCATGGAAAGATGCTGGGCGGCATCCGCGATGAAATCAAGCTGAAGCTGACGCGAGGAGAATGCCGCGCAGCTCTCCCAGCGCCACGTGGAATACGACACCGGCGTCACGCTGCCTCCGGGCGATTACAATCTTCGCTTCCTGGCGCGTGAAAACCAGAACGGCAAGATGGGAACATTCGAAATGAAATTCACCGTTCCCGATTTGAGCAAGCAGACCTCTTCGGTGCGCATGAGCTCGGTGGTCTGGAGCAATCAGCGCGAGCCGCTCGCCGCCAGCATCGGCACTGCGGGCGCCAACAAGAAGCTGCTGGCCGAACATCCTCTGGTAGACAACGGAACCAAGCTGATCCCCGACATCACGCGTGTGTTCCGCAAGAACCAGAAGCTGTACGTCTATTTCGAGGTCTACGATCCGGGCACCATTGCCTCGCCCAGCGTTTCGGCCGAGCTGATGATGTTCCGGGGCAAATCCAAGGCTTTCGAGTCTGCTCCGGTGCGCGTTACCAAGCCCAAATCGGGTCGCCCGAACACACTGGCGTTCGAGTTCCAGATGCCGCTCGCCAACATTCCGCCCGGCCAGTACACCTGCCAGGTGAGCGTCATCGACGAA
This sequence comes from Bryobacterales bacterium, assembly GCA_963798295.1. Classification (GTDB taxonomy): domain Bacteria; phylum Acidobacteriota; class Terriglobia; order Bryobacterales; family Bryobacteraceae; genus Palsa-89. The sequence continues at coordinate 153,781 of CAWCSV010000001.1, forward strand.
CAAGCCCGCAAGTTCGGCTTCGCGCGCGCGCCGCTGGTGGTGTTGCAGTAGGGTCGTGTTGCAGTAGGTCAATACCGGAACGAAAGCCGCAGTCTTACCTGCTGTCCGGTGAAATCCTTCGGAAACGGAGGGAACGGTTGCGACGCGCTGATTCCCGCCACCGCCGCGCGATCCAGCGACTCTGATCCCGACGGCGTCGCGATCACCAGCTTTGGCACTTGTCCGGTTCGATCGATGCTGAATTCAAGCTGTACCAACCCCCGGTTGCCCATTCGCGCGCTTTCCGGAACCACGGCATACCAATTCCTTTTGACCAACGCGAGAACCTGCATCAGATAGGGCTTGAAATCCGCCCCCATGGGATCGCTTTTGATCTCCAGGCTGCTCCCTAACCGCGGCTGCTGGCCCGGTTGACGAGCACTGGGCAGGTCGGGTGGCTGATCCAAATCCCCTACCACGATGTTGCCCTGCCCGCCGCCTCCGCGCGCCATATCGCGGACCACGTCTTGAACACTGGCCTTCGGAGGATTCAGCTTGGCTTGGCCCTTATACTCGCTGGGCCCGTTCGGTCCGGGCGTCTCAAACGCAAGCTTGGGCTGCTCCACGGGCTGGATCTGCGTCGGCGGAGCCTTGGGCGCACCCGACAGCGCGGGCAGCGCCGGTGGCGCGTTTTGCGCCGTTATGGGCGTCTCGATTTTGGGAGGTTCGGTAATGCGAGGAGCCGGCGCTGGCTGCGCTGGACCAGGCGGTTGCGGGTTCGGCGGCTGGAACGCTCGCACTGCGGGGGCTGGAGGCAGCCGTTCCTCCGACGCCGGACGCGGTTTCAAATCCTCGACGTCCACTTCTTTAGCGATCTTGCCCTTATTGGGCGCCTTTTGCGTGAGATCCTGCGGCAATACCAGATGGACGGCCTGTCTGAAATCGGGGAAAATTTCGGTGGCTTCCCTGGGTGCTGGAACGCTCAAACTCGCCAGCAGGAATACCAGCGCAATAATCGCGGCGTGCACCACCAGCGAGCCAACACCCGCCCGCCAGTACCTGCGCGAGTTGGCGGACTCGTGCCAGTCCAGCAGCAATTGAGGACCGGAATCCGCGCCTGAGGTCATAATGGCGAATAAGAGACGTTGATCGCGTGCCCGCCGTTGCAAGCCCGCCGTTGCAAAAAAGACGCTAGGTAAGTGATTGGAGCCGCTCGCTGACTAGCTTCCCGTGTTCCTCAATTTTATCAAGAATCGCCCGCGCCACTTCCAGTGCCCGCAGCCCCTCCTGCCCCGACACCACAGGGCGCGTGCGGTTCCCGACGGCTTCCAGGAACGACTCCACCTCCAGCCGTAGCGGCTCCTCTTTAACCGTGGCCAGGGGCTGAAACCCGATCTGCTGGTTTCCGCCAACCGTGACCATCATCGCGTCCTGCTTCTGATAATCCAGCGAAATGTATTGGTGCGGCTGAAAAAGCCTCAACTTGCGGACGCGCTCGGTGGAAATGCGGCTGGCGGTCAGATTCGCGATGCATCCCCCGGGAAACGCGAGCCGCACATTCGCGATATCCACTTTATCGGACAGGATGGAAATCCCAGCCGCGCGAATCTCCTCAGGCATGGCCCCCACCAGATCCAGCACGATATCCAGGTCGTGAATCATCAGGTCCAGAACCACGTCTACATCCAGGCTGCGCGGGCTGAACAGGCTGAGCCGATGAATTTCGAAGAAAAGTGGAATGTTCGTGATTTTCTTGAGCGCCGCGACGGCCGGATTGAAGCGCTCCAGGTGTCCGATTTGCAGAATTCGTTCGTACTCGGCAGCGGTGTCCACCAGACGGCGCGCGGACGCCAAGTCGGTCGAGATGGGCTTCTCCACCAGCACGTCGATACCGGACGCCAGCAGCTCGCAGCCTACTTCGGCGTGGAGGGAAGTTGGTACCGCGACCACCGCCGCATCGACGTTGCCTCTGAGTTCGCCCAGCGTAGCGAACGTGAGGCAGTTGTGCTCGGCGGCGGCCTGCGCGGCGCGCTCCGGATCGGAATCCACCACACCCATCAGCGTGGCGTTTAACGACTGACTCAGCACCCGCAGATGGTGGCGTCCGAACACACCGGCGCCAATGACGGCAACGCGAATCTTGTTCAAGACCTAACTTATCATTTTGGGATCTAACTTATCATGGGTAATATGGCAACGATGTATCTCAGCCCCCAGCAATTGAAGGACTTCGCGCAAAAGGTGGAGGAAGTTGCCAAGAAGTTCCCCGGCGAAGTGGTTCGCATCCGGCATTCGTTCAGCCGCGATTGGGATGGCGACCCGGCGATCTATTTTCGAATCGTGCTGACAGATGAGATAGTACGCCGCCGGCACTTAACTGAGCTGACAGGGGCGATCAAGAGCGCCTTGATGAAGGACTTGGCTTTTTATCAGTCGGAATACGCGACCTATATCCCGTACTTCAATTTCAGAACTGACGCCGAGCAGAAACAACTGAAGGACCCTGAATGGGAGTAGCGGACGACCTACTAGCAATTGCCGATCGTCTCGCTCAACCGATGGCTAGGGAGCCACAACAAGCGTCTTTCCGACGCGCCATATCGACGGCATATTACGCCCTGTTTCATCTTCTTGTTCAGGAGGCCGTTCAAAGCTGGAACGGCTCATCCTCGGCTCGATCGGGGCTGGAACGTAGATTCGAACACCGGACGATGAAGGACGTTTCGAATTCGATCCTGCGAGGCAATTGGCGCGGGTGGAGTACACCCGCACCCGCAGTTCCGATCGATGTAACCGCCTCTAAGTACTCCAATTTACGCAAGTAGGTACTAGAAGCTGTTGCGGCCGCTTTTGTCGTACTGCAGGAGGCGCGTCTTCAGGCGGATTACGATAATACAAAAACGTGGTCTTCTGTAGACGCCCGCGTCCTGGTTGGGGAGGTCCACGATGCATTCGCAAATTGGACTGCCGTTCGAACCCACCCCGCCGCCAACGAATACCTGCTTTCGCTCCTGATCGGCAACAAGCGCGATTAACGCGCTATTGCTCCGGCTCATAACCCGCCATCGCGATACCCAGTTCATTCGCTCTGGCGAGCATGGCCTCACGATCCAGCAGCAGCGTCCGGCCAGCGTCCACAGCCAATGCCGTAGCGCCGGCCTTTCGCATTGCTTCGACGGTTCCCAGCCCGGCCACCGGAACATCGAATAACAAATGGCCCCGCCGCCGCGACACCTTCACCAATCGCAATGGCTTCCCGTTGGCGAGCGACGCGGCACGCTCCAGCATCGCGTCGGTGCCCTCCATCGCCTCCACCGCCACGCAGGCGCCGTCGCAAATCGCGACGCTCTGGCCAACATCCAATCCAGCCAGCGTATTTGCGATCCTCCGGCCATACTCCAGGTCGCGCTCCTCCTCCGACGTTGGCTTACGTTTGCTCAACACTCCTACGGCAGCCAGTAGCGGCTTCAGCAACAGCGTGGAATCCGCCAAGCGAATGCCTTCGTCGGCCAAAATCTGTGCTACACCGCCAATCAGCGCGTCGGTGTTTTTCTGCTTCAGACCCGCCAGCAGCTTCACCAGTTTCCAATCCGGCCGGATGGACGAAAAAATCTTGGCGTGCTTCACCTGCCCGGCCATCATCACTTCGGTGATGCTTTCTTCCTTGAGGATTTCGATCAATCGCGAAAGCTGCCCGAGCGAAATCCAATAGCAGCGTTGGGCGAGTTGCTCCACTTCGGGCGACGCTTCTTCCTTGATGGCCAGCACCACTACCTCATCGCCGGCCGCCCGCGCGGTCTCCAGCGCCAGCACGGGAAAACGGCCGTTGCCCGCGATCATGCCGTAGCGGCTCATTTCACAAAACCGCGCTCGGACCGCTGCATGAAGGCGAGCAGTTCCTCCACTTCCGGGCATCCCTCGACTTCCGCTCGAATGCGTTCCACAGCTTGTGTCGTATTGAGTCCAGACTTGGTCAAAAGGCGAAACGCCTTATGCAGGCCCTCGATCGCTTCTTTGGCGAAGCCGCGCCGCTCTAACCCGACTTTGTTTTCGCCGAACACTTTCGAGTCTCGCGGACTCACCGTCATCGAGTACGGCAGCACGTCTTTCGTCACCACGCTGTAGCCGCCCACAAACGCGTGCTTCCCGATCCGGCAATATTGATGCACGCCGCTGAAGGCCTCAATCACCGCCCAATCTTCCACCGTGACGTGCCCGGCGAACGTTACCGCGTTTCCAAGCTGCGTGTGGTTCCCGATGCGCACATCATGCGCCACATGCGCGTAGGCCATCACCAGATTATCGTCGCCGATTTCAGTCACCAAGCCGCCGCCTTGAGTGCCGCGGTGGATGCTGACGAATTCGCGGATTTTGTTCCGGCTCCCGATGCGGGTTTCGGCGCGCTCGCCCTTGTACTTCAAGTCCTGCGACGCCACGCCAACAGTGGAATACGGAAAGATGATGTTGTCTTCGCCGATGTACGTGACGCCTTCCACGTACACATGCGCTAATAGGTGAGTCCGCGCTCCGATCTCCACATCGGAGCCGATGATGCAATGCGGGCCGATTTCAGCGCTGGCCGCGATCCGGGCTTGAGGATCGACGATGGCCGTCGGATGGATCGCCATGCGCGGCTTAAGCCACCGGTACCGGCTCTTCCGCCATGGGCGCTCCCACGCGCGGCTCACGATCCTGCAGCACGCACATCAGCACGGCTTCAGCCACTACCGCTCCATCCACGGTAGCTTGTCCATGCATCTTCGCAATGGCAGCCTTGCGCTTGGTGACCTTCATCTCGATCCGAAGCTGATCGCCCGGCCGCACCTTACCTCGAAACTTCGCCTCTTCGATGGTTGCCAGCAGCACCAGCTTGTTCTTGCGGTCTGGCAGCGACTTTAACACCAGCACGCCCGCCACCTGCGCCATCGCTTCCACCACCAGCACGCCGGGCATCACCGGGAACTCCGGAAAATGGCCCACAAAGTACGGTTCGTTCACCGTCACGTTCTTAATTCCTACGATGCGCTCCTCTTCCAGCTCCAAAATAGCATCCACCAAAAGCATCGGATAGCGATGCGGCAAAATATCGCGAATCTCCTGGATGTCGAGCAGAGGCATGCGAAGTGGTTATTATAACAGGCAGTGCATCCGTTTCTTGCTTTCGCGGAAGCGAAGCAACCGGCCATCGTCGCATTGATTCGCGAGTTGGCCAGGTGCGAATCGCCGAGCGATCAGCCGCAGGCAGTGAATCGCTTCGTTAGTCTTCTGGCCGGCCGGCTGGATGGCGCAGCTAGTCTGAAGACCTTGCCGGGCGGACGCTTCGGCAATCACCTGCGCTGCGAATTTAAGCTGCCTGGCGCTAAGCCCGACGGCGGCAAAATCCTGGTGCTGGCTCATTCCGATACGGTGTGGCCGCTCGGCACGCTGGCGCAGATGCCGCTGCGCGAGGAGAAAGGACGCTTGTGGGGCCCGGGCGTGCTCGACATGAAATCGGGCATCGCGTTCTTTATTTTTGCCATCCACACGCTTCGGATGCTCGAAATCCCGGTCCGCCGCAACATCCTGTTGCAGGTGAATTCGGACGAAGAATCCGGCAGCGAGACATCGCGGCACTTCACCGAAGAAGCCGCGCGGCAAAGCGCTGTTGCGCTTCTCGTCGAACCCGGCGCCGGCCTCAGGGGCAAGCTCAAGACGGCTCGGAAAGGCGTCGGCGATTACACCGTCATCGTGAAGGGCCGGGCCTCGCACGCCGGTGTCGATTACGGAGCGGGCGCCAGCGCGGTGGTCGAGTTGGCGCGCCAGATACCGAAAATCGCGGCGTTCACCAATTTGAAGCAGGGCATCACGGTAAATCCTGGTGTGATCGCCGGTGGCACGCGGCCCAACGTGGTGGCGGCGGAGGCACGCGCGGAAGTGGACATTCGTATCGCCAAGGTTAAGGACGCCGCGGCGATCGAGAAGAAGTTTCGCTCGCTGCGCCCCATCGATAAACGCTGCTCCATCCATGTCGAAGGCGGCCTGAATCGTCCGCCTATGGAACGATCGCCCGGCATCCGAACCTTGTTTCAGACTGCGCGCGCCTTCGCTAAAGAGCTGGGAGTGAGGCTGGAGGAATCGGCCACCGGCGGCGGCTCAGACGGCAACTTTACAGCCGCGCTTGGCGTCCCGACACTCGACGGGCTGGGCGGCGTGGGCGAAGGCGCGCATGCCGCGAACGAGAGCATACTGCTCGATCGCATCGCCGATCGTACCGCGCTGCTTGCGATACTATTGTCCCGGCTCTAAGTAGGCGGCCCGAATCACGCGCGCCAGGTCGTCTTCTTCGTCCGCAAAAACAGTGCGCAGATCAAGCAACAAGCGGCCATCTTCAATCCGCGCCACCACCGGCGGATTGCCCAAGCGGCAGCGCCGCTCCACTTCAACTACGTCCGCGCATTCGATGGCGATCAACCAGCCTTGGAGCGCCTGCTCGGGCGTGGCTCCTCCTCCGATGACGGAGCTTCCTTCGATCACCGACGCCCGCAGGTCATCCAGGCGTCCGAGCATCTGCTCCGACCGCGCGCGGATCTCCTCGCCCGTTTGCGAGATCTTGTGCAAGGCCGGAATCTGGTCCCAACGCTCCAGAATCAGATTGCGCAGCGTGGTTTCGAGCGCCTGGTAGATCAATTTGTCCAGACGCAGGGCGCGAAACATCGGATTGCGACGCAAGCGCGCCACCAACGCTCGGTCGCCCGCCAAAATTCCCGCCTGCGGCCCACCCAGTAGCTTGTCCCCGCTGAACGACACCAGGTTCGCTCCCGCGCGAATGCTGTCCGCCACCAGCGGCTCTTCCACGCCAAACGCGCGCAGATCCGCCACGCATCCGCTGCCCAGGTCTTCGTACAAAGGAACGCCGCGTTCCTTTGCTAGCCCAACCAGTTCGCCCAACGCGGGCCTGGCGGTAAATCCTTCGATGCGAAAATTGCTCGGATGCACGCGCAACAGCAGCCGCGTTCGCTCGTTGATGGCATCGCGATAATCGCCGATGTGCGTCCGGTTGGTGGTCCCCACTTCACGCAACACCGCGCCCGAGCGCTGCATGATCTCGGGAATGCGAAACCCGTCGCCGATCTCGATCAGCTCGCCGCGCGACACCACCACTTCAAATCCCGCCGCCAGTTCGTTCAACGCCAGATAAATCGCGGCGGCATTGTTGTTCACCGCGATGCCCGGCGCGCCGGTCAGCCGTTCGATCAACTCCGCCGCATGCACGTCCCGCTTGCCCCGCCGCCCCGCCGCAAGATCGTATTCCAGGTTCGAGTAGCCGAACAGCGGCTCAAAATGCGCCAGCGGCGCTCGGCCCAGGTTGGTGTGCAGCACCACGCCCGTCGCATTGATGACGCGGCGCAACGACGGCGTCTCCAGCCTCGCCAGATTCCGCTCCACACGTTTCTCGATGGGGAGCGTGGATATGTCGCGTCCGGCCCGTATTTCCTCGCGCATGGTTTCAAGCACTCTGCGCACTTCTTCCACCATCAACCGCCGCGGAAATCGCCCTTCCAGGTGGCCCAGGGCTTCCAACACCTGGTCCACAGCCGGCAACTCGCGTAGTTGATTTGGGGCCGCCACGCAAACGAGTTTAGCAGCCCCCAGCTCTGTTCCCACACCGGCCACCAATCACCATCCACCACTTCGCTTCGTGTTATCTTCCTGTTTTCATGGACTCCATCACGCTTCTCGTCATTTCCAGCCCGCACTATCCGTTCCTCCGCTTCCTGGACCGGCTGCCGCAGCCTGTGACCGTGTTCACGGGCAACGATATCGAGTTCTTGAAACAGCACGCTCCGGAAGCCGACGTGATCCTCAACGGTTTCCACGATGGCTCCGCCCTTCGAGCCATCCTGCCGCTGGCCGAGCGGGTGAAATGGATCCACGCTCTGTCGGCTGGCGTGGAGAAAGTGTTGTCGCCCGAGTTGGTGGCAAGCCCCGTCCCGCTGACCAACGGCCGGGGCGTTTTCGGTCCCGCCCTGGCTGAATTCGCCATCGGCGCCATGTTCTACTTCGCGAAAGATTTCCGCCGGCTGATGCGCCAGCAGGAGGCCGCTCGCTGGGAGCAATTCGACGTCACCTTCCTTCGCGATCAGACGCTGGGTGTGATTGGCTACGGTGGCATAGGACGGGAAACGGCGCGTCTGGCGCACGCGCTCGGCATGAAAGTGCTCGCATTGCGGCGTCGCACGCCTTCGCCGGAAAACGACCCGCTGCTGGAGCGTTCCTTCACACGCGAACAATTGAACGAGATGCTGAGCCTCTCCGATTACGTACTCGCGGCCGCGCCACTTACGCCCGAAACACAGGGTATGATCGGCCCGGGCGAAATCCATTTCATGAAGAGCAACGCCGTATTCATTAACGTGGGCCGTGGCGCGGTGGTTGTCGAGTCCGCGTTGATCTCCGCGCTCAACCAGACCCTGATTCGCGGCGCGGCGCTGGATGTTTTTGAGACGGAGCCTCTGCCCGCCGATCATCCGTTCTATCGCATGCAGAACGTTTTGCTCTCGCCCCATTGCGCCGACCACACCACCGGCTGGATGGAGCTGGCGGTGAAGCAGTTCATCGAAAACTTCGAGCGTTTCCGCAACGGGCAGCCGCTCGAATTTATCGTCGACAAGCAGGCCGGCTACTAGAACGGATGATCCAACTCTCCGATGTTCAAGCGGCGGCCGAGCGCACGCGCGGCATCGTGCATCGAACCCCGGTCTTCACTTCGCGTACCTTCGATGGTCTGGCCGGGACCAGCGTGTTCTTCAAGTGCGAAAACTTCCAGCGCGGCGGCGCGTTCAAGATCCGGGGCGCGTCCAACTTCATCCTGTCGATTCCTCATGACGATCTTCCCCGCGGCGTGGTGACTTATTCATCCGGCAATCATGGACAAGCCGTCGCGATTGCCGCCGAATCGCGTGGCATTACGGCCACCATCGTGATGCCCGCCGACGCGCCCGCCTCGAAGCTCGCTGGTACCCGCGCTCATGGCGCGAAAATCGTCACCTACAATCGGGCTACCGAGGATCGCGAAGCCATCGCGCAAGAGATTGCGCGCGACTCCGGCGCTACTGTTGTTCCGCCTTACGATCATCCCTGGACCATAGCAGGCCAGGGCAGCGCCGCACTGGAACTGCTCGCCGAAGTCCCGGATCTTGACGCGTTGGTGGTCCCTATCGGCGGCGGCGGGTTGATTTCCGGCAGCTCCATCGCGGCCCATGTGATTCGCCCTGACATTCGCGTCTTCGGCGTGGAGCCTGAGCAGGGCAACGATACGCTGCTGTCCTTCCGCGCCGGCCAACGCCTCGGGATTCCCCTGCCCGAAACCATCGCGGACGGGCTGCGCGCCACCAAACCGGGCGCACTGACGTTTCCCATCATTCAGAAACACGTCGAAGATATTTTGTTAGTGACCGACGACGAAATTCGCCAAGCCATGAACTTCCTGCTGACCCGTATGAAGATTCTGGTGGAACCGAGCGGCGCTGCTTCAGCTGCCGCTGTGATGGTTGGAAAGCTTCCGCGCGATCTTCACGAGGTGGGCGTGATTCTCTCCGGCGGCAACGTGGATATCTAGTCGCCGGTTTCTTCCAGGAAACAACTCTCGAACGCCCGGTCCACCAGTTCGTCGGTAAGCGTGAACGGCAGCTTCTCGAAGTGAATCAGATCGATGGCGTGCGAAAGAATGTCCCGCGGATGGCAGCGCCGGAATGGCCGCCGCGCTTTCCGATAATGCTTGTCGATGAAGCGCGCAATCAACCCGTCCTGGTGCGGCAGACTTCGCGATTCGCAGAAACGCTGGAAAATGGTGGAGAACTCGTGCTCGTCCGGGCTGCGCAGCAGCATCTTGTATTGAATGCGGCGCAGAAACGCTTCGTCGCCCAATTGTTCCGGGTTCAAGTTGGTCGAGAAAATCAAGAACGCCTCGAACGGTACTGTGATCTTGCCGCCGCTATTGAACTTCAAATAGTCCACACGCCGTTCCATGGGCACGATCCAGCGGTTCAACACCTCGGCCGGAGTGCACTGCTGCCGCCCGAAATCGTCGATCAAGTAGATGCCGTTGTTCGCCTTTAACTGATAGGGCGCGTCGTAGATTTTCGACGTGGCGTTGTAATTGAGATCCAGCATTTCCAGCGTCAGCTCGCCGCCCGTAACGATGAACGGACGCCGGCACTTGATCCATCGCCGGTCATGCTGCGGTGAGTTTGAAAACACGGATTGCGCTTCCGTGTCCTCGACGGGCTGATGATACAGCGGGTCGAACACCTGCACGATGGTGCCCTGGCAATCCAGCGCGTGGGGAACATACACGCACGAATCGTCCACGTTCATCAGCGCTTCGGCCAGGAAAGTTTTCCCATTGCCGGGCTGTCCATAAATCAGGAACGAGTTTCCCGAACTGACGGCCGGTCCGATCTGGGCCAGAATGCGCGGCGTCACCACCATGCGGCGATAAGCTTCCTGCAGCGCTTCCGGCGTCAGCCAGCCCTCGGCGCGCCGTTGTCGGCGGACAATGTGCACGTATTGATACAGCGGCACCGGTGCCCGGCCCGCGTACTGGTTGCTCTCCATGCTCTCGCGCGCCGCATTTCGGCCGGTCTCGCTCAAAGCGAACAGCACCGTGCTATTGCCCATACCCAATGACTTCTTAGCCTGAATCAAATGTTGCTGTTTGAACGCTTCGATGATTCCTTCGATCAGGCTGAACTTGAGCCCCAGCGCTTCCGATAGCTCCCGGCCCAGCATGTCGCCGCTGGCATAAAGCATTTTCAGGATGAGCTGTTGCAGAACGGATGCAGCCAGGCCGGTTTCTTCCAGCGTCTCCGGCACTGGTGGAACCAGCTCGGACGTTCCGGAATCCTCCTGAGCCGCCTCGCTGAGCGAGCGGGATAGAAGCTCCAGCCCCCTGGGGACCGTTTCTTCAAGTTCGACAGTTTCTTCCTGGTTCACGGCGGACTGGATCAGCATGAAGGCCCAGTTTGGAGCTTTATTTTGTGTGGGGCAATAGGAACTTGGTTTTTTGGCTTAAGTTAAATTCCGGGGTTGACACTCAGAAAGTGCTGAGCGGCGTGCCGCCCACTCCGCGCCGGCCAAAACCACCAACGCCGCCAGAAATCCCCACAAAATGATGGTCACGGTGTAGTAAAAAGGCCCGTATTCCGACTGTAGCTTCCCCCGCAGATAGGGCCAGGTCCAGAGGTTGATGTACTTCAGGATCTCGAGCAAAAACCCCACCAGGATGGCGGCCGGAACAATCCGCGCGGGCTTGATTTTGCAATTCGGCAACAGCCAGTAAATCAGGAACAACACCAGCATCGACATCGGAATGGCGGCGGCTTTGAACAGCAAAAGGCCGATCAGGTTCGCCACCGTCGCAGTCTGTCGAATCGTAATCCCCGTCAGAAATTCGTTGTTCAGGACGGTCAGCGTGGTGGAAAACAGCATCAGCGCGCCGCACGCGAAAATCAAGCCCAGACTGACCAACTGGTTCTTGAAGTAGCTTCGATTCTTGGGGCAATTCCAAATGCGATTCAGCGCCACTTCCAAGGGCAAAAAGATCCCGCTGGCGGTGAAAAACAAAAGCACCAGCGAAACCACTTGCACCGGCCCGCGCGACGCCACCGTGACCTCGAAATTCCGCCGGATGAATTGTCCGAAGGTGTCCGGAAAATAGTCGTTCAACGCGAAGTAGACCGCGCTCACGCCGGCTCTCCACTTCAGCACGTAGCGGCAAATGGAAAGCGTCACCGTCATGAAGGGGAAGAAGGACAGAAGCAAACCCGCCGACACGGCGAACGCGAACACATGCACTTCGGTCTGCAGGAGGTAGCGGCAGGTGGGGGCGAGCACGCGGGCAGTGCGGACCAGCAAGTTGGGACGGGACACGTGGGTGAACGTGTAACCATTACAGCCTATCGTCTTGGGCTGCGCTAGGCCTTTTGATGCGCCACAGTGGTTGGACGCCCCATCGCGCGGCGGCGTGGTCTGGTGGTTTTGAGGAGCGCCGTCATTTCCTTGCGGTAGCGTTCAAACGCCGCCAGTCCCTTAGGTGTCAGCCGTGCGAGTGTCAGCGGTATCTTGCCACGGTAAGCCTTCTCAATTTCGACGTACCCCGCTTCTTCAAGCTTCGCGAGATGCGTCGAGAGATTGCCTTTGGTTAGCTCTGTGGCTTTCAGCAGGTAGAGAAAGTCGGCTTCCTGGACAGCGGCCAAGAGCGTCACAATCAGCAGCCGGGCCGGTTCGTGAATCACGCGATCGAGCTCAGCCACGATGATCCGCAACGACCGGATTCGTCAGCAAAAAGCGCCTCACGCGCAGGGCGCCCTCCAGAGCCATCGCCACTCCGGTCCCCAGCATCACCCAAATCACGCCCTCGCCTTTAACGCCGGCTACAAATGTTGCGGCGCCCAGCAGCAATGAAAGGCCCGCGATCCAGAGGTATCGCCACATCCCGTAGGTGATTGCGCCCCACGCATAGCATGCGGCGGAGAGGAGCCCGCACGCTAGTCCCCACGCGCGGCTGAGATGCATCGCGGAATGCCAGAAAAGGTCCGCGATGATGAGTACAGCGCCGAATGCCAAAAAGGACAAGAAGATCCATTTTCGAGGCCACGCGGGCCGAAACAGCACGTAGCCTGTCCGCGGGTAAACGAACCTGGCGCGCGCTTTCTTGATCGCCAAAGCAACCGGCAGAGTTAACAGCATGAGGAAGGGCATGATGAACGGGGAGTTCTCGCCCAGGAGCTTCACCGTGGAGATCCAATCGCCCAACAGCAGGGATCCGCCCGCCACGCACCCGATTAGGCCGACGGAGAGTTCGTCGAACCCGTTCTCGTCCCACTGTTGGAGCGCACGCAGGCGCGTGTCGCCTGGGTTGATGCCGTCACTCATGCAATCCAGTCTGTATCACAAACCAGTCCTTGTCAAGGACCCGGGATGACTCGGCGGCCTTCCACGCGCCAACGGCCGGACAAAACCAGGGCAATCGCTTCGCTATAAATCCGGTGCTCCTCCACCAGAATCCGCGCGGCGAGCGTCTGCTCGGTATCGGAATCCAGCACCGGCACCGCGGCCTGCAAGATAATCGGCCCCGCATCCAACTGTTCGTCGACAAAGTGCACCGTGCAGCCGCTGATCTTAGCGCCATGTTCCAGCGCCTGCTTTTGCGCATTCAGACCCGGAAACGCGGGTAGTAGCGAGGGATGAATATTCAGCGCGCGCAGCGCGAAGGTCCGGCAAAACTCCGTCGTCAGCAGCCGCATGAAACCGGCCAGGCAGACCAGTTCCACGCTGCGACTCTGAAGCTCGGTAACCACACGCCGGTCATATTCTTCCCGCGGCACGCCCTTGGAAGGCAGCACCACAGCCGGCAATCCTCGCTCGCGTGCGATCTGGATGCCGCGCGCTTCCGGACGGTTGGAAATCACCGCGGCGATCTCCGCGTTCAGCCTTCCGCGCTCGACGTTCTCCGCAATCGCTTCGAAATTAGAGCCCCGGCCGGAAAGCAGAATGCCTAATCGCTTCACACATACTCCACCCGGGCGCCGCGCGATTCCACTACTTCGCCCATCTGGAAGCAAGCCTCACCCAGGCTGCTTAACAGCGCCCGCGCCTTTCCAAGATTCCGCTTGGCGATCACCAGTATCATCCCCACGCCCAGGTTGAACGTCCGCCGGTAATCGGCCAAATCCAGATTGCCGATCGCCCGCAGCTCCTCAAAGAACGGCGGAATCGCCCAGCTGGAGATTTCCACCCGCGCCGCCAAACCATCCGGCAGAATGCGGGGCGTATTGTCGGTGATTCCGCCGCCGGTAATGTGCGCCGCGCCCTTGAGCATCCGGGCGTCCATCAGCGCGCGAATCGGCCGCAGGTAGCTGCGATGCACCTTGAGCAGCTCGTCGGCCAGCTCGGCGGTTAGTCGACGCCGCGCCGTCTCAAACAGCAGCTTGCGGGCCAGCGAATAGCCGTTGGTGTGCAACCCGTTCGACGGCAGGCCCAGCAGGACGTCGCCGGCCCGAATGGCCGCCCCGGTCAGCATCTGTTTACGCTCCACCGCGCCCACGATAAACCCCGCCAGATCGTACTCGCCTGCCTGATACAGCCCGGGCATCTCGGCCGTCTCACCGCCGATCAGCGCGCAGCCGTTCGCCCGGCAACCTCGCGCCACGCCTTCGATCACTTGCCCAGCCACCCCGGCGTCCAGTTTCCCCACCGCGAAATAATCCAGGAAAAACAGCGGAACCGCGCCCTGCACCGCGATGTCGTTCACGCAATGATTCACCAAATCTTCGCCAATGGTATCGTGCCGTCCGCTCTGGAAAGCGATCTTTAGCTTGGTTCCCACGCCGTCGGCCGAGCTCACCAGCACGGGATTTTTCCAGCCCGACAGCAGGTAGCCGCCGCCGAAGCTGCCGATGTCCGTCAAAACCGAGCGGGTGAACGTTCCCCGGGCGTGCTTCCGGATAAGCGAAACCGCCCGGTCGGCTTCGTCAATGCTGACCCCGGCGTCCTGGTAGGTGATTGGTTGCTTGAGCGGTTTGCTGAGCGCCATTTCTCTAATCGACTCCTATGGTACGCTTCCCGCGACCACCTACGTAGTTCGGGGTTATACTGAAAGCGAGTACGTCTGTCCCTGGATCGAGCGATCCGGGAATGGGAAAGAGAGCTTCGATGATCCCAACGCTCCGGTTGGCAAGCCTCCCCTGTCTCCTGATGGTAGCCTCGGCTGCCTTCACTGAACAAGCGGCCCTGGCCCAACAAACCCCGGCTCCCGCGCCCACCACGACGCAAACGGACAAAGCAGCCGCCTATTACAACTATTCCTTGGGCCATTTGTACTCGGAACTGGCGGCTGCATACGGCAATCGTGGCGAATACTTCAGCAAAGCCGCCGACGCCTACCGCGCGGCGCTGAAAGCCGATCCCAGCGCAACCTTCATCGCCGAAGAACTCTCGGACTTATACATCCAATCCGGCCGGCTGCGCGAAGCAGTTGCTGGACGCTGAAGATGCGCTCAAACAGAACCCCAACGATCTGAACTCGCGCCGCCTTCTGGCGCGCATCTACACCCACCTGATCGGCGATTCGCAGACCAACCAGATCGATGCCGACATGGTGAAGAAGGCCATCGAGCAATACCAGAAAATCACCGAGGCCGATCCCAAGGATATCGATAGCTGGATCATGCTGGGCCGCCTTCAGAAGGCCTTGATGAACTCCACCGAGGCGATGGCCGCTTACAAGAAGGCGCTGGAATTGGACGCCGACAACGAAGACGCCATGACCGGCCTGGCCACCGTTTATGCCGACCTGGGCGACAACAAAGCCGCGGCCGACATGCTGCGCAAGGTGGCGGATAAGGACCCCAATCCCCGCAGCCTCACCAGCCTGGCCAGCGTGTACGAGCAATTGAAGGATTATTCGCTCGCCGCGGAAATGCTGCGCCGCGCCCTGGATCAGCAGCCCGGCAATTCCGAGTTGAAAGCGGCGCTGGCCGAGGATTTGCTGCTTTTCCAACCAGCTGGACGAAGCCTTGAAGCTGTACCAGGAAGCCGCCGCCGAGGATCCTAAGGACATCAAGGCGCAGCTTCGGATTTCGCTGATCTACCGTCAAAAGCAGGATTTCGCCAAGGCTCGCGAGGCGGCCGATAAAGCCAAGGAAATCGATCCCAACGATCTGGAAGTCCAGTACAACGACGTAAACTTGCTGGAAGCCGAAGGCAAGATTCCGGATGCCATCAAGACCCTGAAAGGCATCCTGGATGCCACCGCGAAGAAGAGCTACAGCGCGTCGGAAAAGGGCAGCCGGAGCAACCTGCTGCGCAACCTGGGTGAACTGGAGCGCACCATCGAGCAGTACACCGCCGCCGTGGACGCGTTCCATCAGGCGGCCGATCTCGACTCCGGATAACGCTGGCGCGTTCGAAGCCGAGATCATCGAGACCTACCGCGAAGCCAAGGATTATCCCAAGGCCGAGTCGGAAGCCGACGCCGCCGTAAAGAAATTCCCCAAGGATCGCACCGTTTCCGAAACGCGTTCGTCCGTTTTGTCGGACCTGGGGAAAACCGATCAGGCAGTGGCGGAAGCCAAGCGTTTGATGGACGGCAAGAACGATCGCGAAGTGGATTTCGACGCTGGCCGACATCTACGAAAAGGCCAAGAACTTCACCGAAATGGGCAAGGCGTTGGATGCCGCCGAGAGCCTCTCCCAAACCAGTGAAGAGAAACAAACCCTGGCCTTCCGGCGTGGCGCCATGTACGAGCGGATGAAGAATTATCCCGCGGCCGAAGCGGAATTTCGCAAAGTGCTGGATATGAATCCGGACAACGATTCGGCGTTGAATTATCTGGGCTACATGCTGGCGGACCGCAACGTGCGGCTGGAAGAAGCGCGCGACTTGGTCAGCAAGGCCGTGGCGCGGGAACCCAACAGTGGCGCGTACCTGGACAGCCTGGGATGGGTCTACTTCCGCATGAATAAGCTGCCTGAGGCCGAGGATAAACTGCGGGAAGCGTTGCGCTACATGTCGCGCGATCCTACCGTGCACGATCACCTGGCCGAGGTCTACTTCAAAGAAGGCAAGATTCGCGAAGCCATCGCGCAGTGGCAAAGCTCGGTGCGGGAGTATCAGGCCGGGCCGCCCAGCGATATGGACCACGCCGAGCTCTCCAAAGTCCAGAAGAAGCTGGAAGACGCCAAGGTTCGCCTGGCCAAGGAAACCGGAGCCAAGCAGCAGTAAAAGGCCGCGCCGGTGCGGAAACTCATTTCCGCTCTTTCTACTCGCGTTCGCATGTCACGCCAACGCCCAGAAGTTTTACACCTACGTGATGGACCTTGGCCCGAACTACGTCCAGCTGGCTTGGGGCACCACCACCGGCGAAAACACCATCGGCCGCTCGTCTCCTTCCTTCGGGGACGCCACGGTTGAAATCGCGGGTCGAAAACTCATCTCGGTCGGCAATTCCATTACGGTGGGCGATCTCGCGCCCGATCATTCCTACAAATACACGGTGTCGCTGCATGGCCGCACGCTGGGCCAAGGCGAAGTCCGAACCTGGGCCGCGAACGCCCAGAGACTCACGTTCTTTGTGGTGGGCGACTTCGGGGACGGCAAGGCCGCCGCAGTATAAGATCGCTCGCGCCATGTGGGACGAGTTCCAGCGCCGCGCCGGCACCGGCAACCCTGTGCGCTTTCTGCTCAGTTTGGGCGACAACGTGTACGGAGACGTTCGCAAGCGTTGTCTTTGGTTTTAGCCACACCGGCGCCAGCGACCAAGACTGGGGTTCCAAGTTCTTCCTGCCTTACGAGCCGCTGCTGGCGAGCATCCCCTTCTTCCCCGCTCTGGGCAATCACGATGGCAACGAGACCGAGCGGCATCGCGATCTCGGCGCCATCCTGGACAATTTCCCGTTTCCCCAAAACAAGCCCGCCCGGTATTACAACTTCACTTACGGCGGCTTGGCGCAGTTCTTCGCGCTCGACAGCACCAGCAACACCGAATCCGGCCCTGCGCGCCCCGGCTATCTGGAAGACAGCCCCCAATTCCACTGGATGCGGTCGGAATTCGCCAAGCCGCATCCGCTTTGGGTGATTCCCTACTTCCACCATCCGATGTTCACCGCCGGCCCCGAGCACCCTCCCAGCCTGGAGCAGCTTCGCCACTGGTTTCGGCTCTTTACCAACAGCGGCGTCAAGGTGGTGTTCTCCGGACACGAGCACAACTTCCAGGCCAGCGAAGTCAGCCCCGCCACCGGCGGCATTCGTTTCTTCGTCAGCGGCGCGGGCGGGGAACTGCGGACCGGCAATGTGCAGAAGAATATGCGGAACGCCCACATTCAGGCCTGGGCGGAACAGAATCACTTTCTGGAAGTCGACATCGACGGAAAAACCATGACGGTTATGCCGCTTTCCTACGAGCCGCTGAATATCGTCGACAGCCGCCGGCGCCGCCGTCCCCACCCCCTTCACCATTACTCTGAACTGAGCCGCAGCCGTGCCGAGCCGCGACCAGAGGAAGCGGTCTACAATGAATTCTCTATGGAACATTTCACCTGGGACTCGGTTCCGCTGGAAGTGATGAGCGACATGATCTCGCGCAAAATCATCAGCGGCGAAAAAGCCATGATCGCGCAGGTCTTCTTGAAGAAGGACGCGGTGGTGCCCGAACACCACCACGAAAGCGAGCAGGTGACCTACATTCTGGAAGGCTCGCTGAAATTTCAACTGGAGGGCCGGGAAGTGGTGGTGCACAAGGGCGAAGTGCTGCGCATTCCATCCAATGTGCCGCATCGCGCCGTAGCTCTGGAGGACACCGTCGATCTCGACGTCTTCTCGCCCATTCGCCAGGACTGGCTGTCGAAAAACGATGCCTACCTGCGGCGAGGCGAGCGGGAAACAACCTGAGCGCGCGCCAAGGGGCCTTCGTTTGTGATAAATTTCCACGCGATAGGAGTTACTTTGATGAAACGTCATCTCGCCGGCCTGGTGTTGCTGGCTCTGCCTTGTATGCTGCCGGTTTCCGCGCAGGAAAAACAGAGTTTTGTGTTCAACCCGGCCAGTCCTGAAGGGCAACTCCTTCAGTCCCTTGGGCAAGACATCGACGATGCGCGGAAGGTTTCGCTGGGCGAAGAATTTCTCGCGAAGTATCCCAAGCATGAGGCGGCCGGCTGGGTTGCGGCCCAGGTGGAAGCGGGTCTGCTGGGGCAAAAGGAGTATGACAAAGTCCTGGATGTGGCCGAGATGGCGTACGCCAATGGCCCCGATATGGATGCCGCTTATTTCGCCTTGAAGGCCGCTGTGGCGAAAGAGGATATCGCCCAGGTCAAGAAGTGGTCCGCCCGCACCTCGGAAGCGGCACGCAAGATCACCGCTTCGGAAAAAGCGCCCGCCAACGACGATGATAAACATCAAATGGAGTACGCCAAGGAAGTGGACGAATATTCTGAATACGCGCTGTACGTGGTCGCGCTGAAGGCGCCGCCCAAGGAAGCTGTGGATCTGGTGGATACTCTGATCAAGCAGAATCCCAAGAGCCAGTATTTGCCGGAAGTCGCCAACACCTATTTCGCCGACTTAACCAAAGCAGGCGAAGGCGCCAAAGCGTGTCCCGCTGCCGTAAAGATGGCCGTGGATAAGAATGCGGAAGCCATGCTCTATGCCGCCGATTGTAGCTGGCGCGGCAACCGGTCTGAGGCCGTGGTGAGTTATGCCGCTAGGGCCGCGGAAGCCATCAACACGCGGACTAAACGCGAGGGTGAGAGTGAGTCGGAATGGGCCTCCCAAAAAAGCGCGCTGCTCGGAACAGCCAATTTCTATACTGGCGTCGGCTATACCATGCAGATGCGTTACGGACCGGCGAACAAAGCGCTCCGGGCCGCGCTGGGGTCCATCAAGGGCAATTCCCAGCTCTACGCGATCGCGTTATTCGACCTCGGCCTGGCCAACTATAGCCTCGCCAAACCGCTCGGGGACAGGGCGCAGATGCGGGAAGGCTTGCATTACTTCCAGGAATCGGCCGAGATCGCAAGCCCCATGCAGGATCAGGCCTCGCGCAACGCCAAGCTGGTGCTCAACGAGCTGGGCGGGAAGTAAGCTACCCACGTTTTTCGCGGATCACGATCGTCTCCGCCATGCGATCGTGCACCGTCCGGTGGTTCGGATGAATGAAGTACTGCAAGAATCCGAACCCAAACTCCAGTGCCGAAGCTCCGTAGCCGAGCGCCCGCTCAATGGAATGCCACAGCCCCATGCGGCGATGGACGATGGAGACCACGCGAATACCCATCACGCGCTTGCCGATCGTTCGGCCATTGCCTAAATAAACCGAAAGTCCGAAGAAAAGTACCAGATAGACAATGCTGTACCAGTTCTCGAAGAAATTGAGCTCGATGTTGAGATGCCGATTGCTGGCGCCCAGACTGGTGTACCGGTTCGCGATTTTAAAAAACGACACCAGCCCGGCCAAGAACAGCGCGCCGGCAATCGCAAAATCGATCGCGAACGCAGCGGCTCGCGATGCAAAAGAGGCCAATTCCAGTCCCTGGAGCTCCTGCATGCGCTCGGTTTCGTGAGGATTGTAGAGGCGACCTCTAGCCAGCAATGCTTTTCCAGTTCTTTGCCAGATGCTCGGCGGTTCGCCACGCCAGCGCCTGCATGGTCAGCGTGGGGTTGCGCGCGCCACTGGTGCCAAACACGGAGCCGCCCAATATCCCCAGGTTCGGCGCTTCATGCGAGAATCCCCAGCGATCCACCACGTGGGTCTCTGGATTGTCGCCCATGCGCGTTCCGCCGTAGGTGTGCGTCGATAACGCTGGACCGAATGGCTGGCCCTTCACCACTTCAATCGCACCCGCCGCGCGGAACCACTGTTCCATTTTGTTCTGCGCATAGGTGGCTGCCCGCGTTTCATTCTCTTTGGGGCCGCTCGTAACGCGGCACACCGGATCGCCCAGCGGATCTTTCACCTCAGGATCGAGATCCAGATACGTGTTCTCGTAAGGGAAGCTGTTGGTCTGCAGATAAGCCCCCGTAAAACGGTCCGCATTCTGATGCACGAACTGTTTCCACTTGGAACCCCACGCGGGCGCGCGGCCAAACGTAGGCATGCTGGCCCCGGCGATGGGATGCTTCTCCATGTATACGGACATGCTTGCGCCGCCGATGAACCCGAGGCCGGAATGATCGAACGTGTCGTCGGCCCATTCATCGATCACCACGCCCTGCGACAGCATGGCTCCGTACCAGGTATTGACGTCCATCGGAAACAGCGCCGTCACGCCGACGCCAGCCTGCGCGTCCCAATGCCCGAAATAGTGCTTGCCCACCTGTCCGTGATTGTTCGAGAGTCCGTTCGGGTAGGCCTTCGATTTGGAAAGCAGCAGCAGCCGCGTGTTCTCGTACGTGTAGGAGCCCACCAGCACCACTTTCGCAGGCTGAAAATATTCCTTGCCGTTGCGGATGTAAAGGACGCCAGTGACTTTCCCGTTGTTGCCCGCGACGATCCGCGTCACCTGCGCGCCGTCGAATACCGTCAAGTTCTTGGTCTTTTGCGCCTCGGGAATTGTGGTGAAGCAGGTGGAATTCTTCGCCCTGATTTGGCATCCGCCGCGATCGCAATAGCCGTGATAGGCGCAAGCCGCCCGTCCGCGATAGGGCTGCGAGTTGATGGCGGCAGGCGCATGAAACGGCTTCCACCCCAGCGATTTCGCGGCCGTGTACATATGATCCAGAAAGTCGCAGGTTCTGAGCGGAGGCATCGGATACTCGCGCTGCCGCGCGCCTTCATAGACGTTTCCCGCCGGATCCAGCTTGCCTTGAATGTTCCCGGCTTTGCCGGAAACGCCCACTTCGTGCTCCACGATGTCGTAGTACGGCTCCAGCTCGTCGTAACTGACGGGCCAATCCTCCAGCGTCGATCCTTTGGGGAGCAAGCTCGCGCCGTATCGCTTGATCGTCTCCGAGCGCGTCTTGAAATCCCATGGCTTCAGCCGCCAGCTCTGCGCGTGATAGTGAATCGACGTGCCGCCCACGGCGTTCATCATCGGAGCAGCCGCCGCTTGCCGCGCTTTGGCGTCTGGGCTGGTGCGGAAGGTCGGAATTTCGTTCTTGGCCTTGGGAACAGTAGTCACCAGGCCGCGCACGTTGTTGTGAATCTCGTCCGGCTTGAAATCTTTGGCTGGATCCATCCACGTCCCAGCTTCGATCCCCGCCACCTTCAAGCCCGCGCGCGCCAGCGGCAGCACCGCCACGCCACCGGCCGCGCCCAACCCCACCACGGCCACATCCACCGGCTTCAGATTAATGGCCATGCTCGCCGTTCCCGTACGCCGAGCGGTGCAGCGGCTTGATCTCGACACCCATTTTCTGATCGTCGGCCGACGTCGCCATGCGCGGACCCGGATAACGGATCAAATCCCAGCCCGCGAAATTCTTGTTGCCGCCGTAATAGGGATCGCCGAACATTCCTTCCAGCGTCAGCCGCCGCGCTCGATTGAAGAATGCCGGGGCATTTGGAAATCCTTCCGCCGAGCCATTCTCCATAGCCGTGAGGATCGCGTCCTGTTTGTCTGGCGGCAGATCTACGAAGGCGGCATTTTGGGAGCGGCGCGCAAACGCGTCCGTCGCTTCCAATCCTTCTATGAAGGCTATCTTCTCAGCGGCCAGATAATCTCCCAGCGCGCGATTGATGTACACCGGCACATCGCTCTCCGACGCGCCAGGTCCCAGCTCATCTTTGGGAATGATGCGATCGACAAACGCGGCCAGAATCCGTAGCTGTGCCGCAGAGAGAGCCTGCGCGGTTTGCTGCGCGGAGGCAGTGAGCGCGGCAACCGGAACAATCGCCGCGCTGACAATCACCGCCCGTCGCGTAATCTCGTCGGCCATTAGCGATGGAACAATCCGTTGTAGACGCCGCTGGCGAGAATATGCCCGCCGAGCGCCTTTTGCAGATCGTCACGCCCCGCCGTGGCAGGCAGGTCGAGCTTGGAATCCAGCGCGTAGACTTCCAGCGTGTAATGATGCGGCAATCCCGGCGGTGGACAGGGACCCATGTAAGCGTTCTGGCGTGCGATGTTGGCGCCCTGCTGAGTGCCGTCCGGCAAAGCCCCGGACGCAACGCCGGCGGGCATACCGCTCGAGGACGCCGGAATGTTCCAGGCGATCCAATGCGTCACGTCGTCGAACGATTTGCCGGGGTGCACGTCGCCGTCATGAAAAATGATCGCGAACGACATTGTGCCGGCTGGCGCTCCGCTCCATGCGATCTGCGGCGACCCTCCCGGCGGCTTGGCCGCGCACGTGTACTTGTCCGGAATGTCGCCGCCATCGCTATAGCCGGACACCGTGATTTTGAGTGGCGAAGGAATGCCGCCTCCCCCTCCTTTGTTTTGCGCAAACGCGACGCAGGCCGTGAGCGACAAGGCCGCCGCGAAAATGGTCCCAGATCTCATGTCGATTTTTCTCCTGTTGGTTACTGCCTATTTGCCGGTGTAACTCACGCGCCAGATGGCCTTGTAGCCGTCGTCGGTGAAATATAACGAGCCGTCTTTTGCCACCACTACTGCCACGGGTCGGCCCCAGGCGTTGCCGTCCGGCGTGACGAATCCGGTGATGAAATCTTCGTATACGCCGCTGGCATGGCCGTTGTCCAGCGGAACACGGACAATCTCGTAGCCGGCGCGGATGGAGCGGTTCCACGACCCATGCTCGGCCCCGAACAGATCCCCTCGATACTCCTTCGGAAATTCATTGCCTTCGTAGAAAGTGATGCCGAGCGACGCGTTGTGCGGTTGCATCAGCACATCCGGCACAATCACCTTGTCCTTGAGCTCCGGATGCTTGCCTTCCAGCCGCGGATCCTGATGCGCGCCCATGTAGAACCAGGGCCAGCCGTAGAAGCCGCCCTCTTGCACGTGCGTGATGTAATCGGGCACCAGGTTGTCGCCCAATTGGTCGCGCTCATTCACCGAGCACCACAGCTCACCGGTCTGCGGATTCACCGCCAGACCCACCGGGTTTCGAATTCCCGCGGCGTAAATCTGAACGAATTTGCCCTCGGGCGTGTATTCCAGGATGTTCGCGCGATGGGTCTCACCGGGATGCGTATCGGGATCGTCCACGTTGGAGGCCGATCCCACGGCGACAAACATGCGCTTGCCGTCTTTTGAGAACACCACGTCGCGCGTCCAGTGGCCGCCTCCCGTGGGAATCTCTGGGATGATGGTCTCCGCCGAGCCCGTGGCCTTCAAATCGCCAACGTGATAGGGAAAGCGCACCAGGGAATCCGTGTTGCCGATGTAAATCCACTGCGGGTTGTTGCCCACCGGATAGAACGCGATTCCGAAGGGCCGCTTCAGGCCGGTGGCGAACGTCGATACCTGCTCGGGCTTGCCGTCGGCGCCGCGTCCACGCAGAATCTTGATTTCCCCAGGCGTGCTATCGGCCACGAAGAAATCGCCATTGGGCGCCATGCGGATCTGCCGCGGCTCGGTGAGCCCTTCGTGAGTGTACAGCTCAACTTTGAAACCGGTGGGCGCCATGGGCCACATGTTATCCGGCTTCGGAACCACTCTCGGGAAATTCGCGCTCGATTTGGTGTCGTAGGGCTTGGGAAGATCGGCGGCGGTGATCTTGTGAAAGAGCCCGGGTTTTTCCTTCTGATAATCGGAGAAGGCCTGCTGGCCGGTGACCAGATCCTTACTGTCGATCTTGTCGCTCTTGCCTCCGGCGCCTTGTAAAATCCATCCGGCGCCGAGAATCGTCAATCCGGCGGGAACCATCCACAATAGCTTCTTCATGCTTGCCTCCAGCGACGTGGCGTCACCGGCGGAGATATCCGCGGGACGCGAGCGTTTATTATATCAGCGCGAATCGGAGGCGATCGGCGAATTGCAAGCTAATATAGGTAGTGTCTTATGCCTGATCTTCGCTCGGAACACGCTCCGATGTCCGACGCAGTAACCAACTCCATCCGCGTCGAGGTCTTGTCTCGTCATTCGCCCGAAAATTCTCGGCCTCAGCAGGGAGAGTGGATTTTCGAGTACACCGTTCGCATTACGAACCAGGGAAGCGACACCGTGCAACTGGTCAGCCGCCACTGGATTATCACCGATGCGCTGGACCACGTCGAAGAGGTGAAGGGTCCCGGCGTGATTGGCGAGCAGCCCGTGCTGTCGCCGGGCGAGTCCTTCAAATACTCCTCCTGGTGTCCGCTGAAGACCCCCACGGGGCTCATGCGAGGTACTTACCAGATGGTAAGGGCCGGGGGAGAAAAGTTCGACATTGAAGTCGCGCCGTTCGCTTTGAAGGCGCGCTACACCGTGCATTAAACGACTGCGATTTTCTTGCCCAGCACTGCACTCTTAGGCATGAAAATTTATCTCTCTCTTCTCCTCACGGCGCTCACCGCCACGTTGCTTCTGGCCGACACGCATAAGAGCGCAAGTCATAAGTCGCGCAGTTCCACGCACCATAAGAGTTCCGGCTCGCATCACAGCTCCAACTCCGGCTCTAAGACGCGCAGCAACGTGCCGTCGAATTAGGGTCTGACCCCGGTCCGGCTGACGCGTGGTAACTTGTCTGCTTGCCCGCGCCTTCATTCTCGTCGCGTCTCAACTGGGATCTCGCTCCCAATCGGCTTACCCTGCTGCTGCGCGAAAAACGGGCGGCCGGCACGCCGATTCTCGATCTGACGGAATCGAATCCAACCGTCGCCGGGTTCGACTATCCATCTGATGCGATCCTTTCCGCGCTGGCCGATCCTCGCTCGCTTCACTATCAGCCGGCCGCCGCCGGGATGCCGTCCGCGCGCTCAGCAGTCTCCGCATACTACCCCGGACACGTCGATCCGGAGCGGGTGCTTTTGACGGCCAGCACCAGCGAGGCATACTCGCTGGTCTTCAAGCTTCTGGCCAACCCCGGCGACGAGGTGCTGGTTCCCACGCCCTCGTATCCCTTGTTCGATTTTCTGGCAGCGCTCGATTCGGTGCGTGTGGTTCAATATCCGCTCGTCTACCACGGGTCTTGGAACATCGACTTTGACGCGCTCTCTCGGTCCATCACTTCCCGCTCGCGCGCCATCGTGCTGGTGAATCCTAACAACCCCACCGGATCGTTCCTCAAGCTGTCCGAACTCGCGCCGCTCCTCGCGCTCTGCATCCAGCACAACCTCGCGATCATTTCCGACGAAGTGTTCGCCGACTACCTTTTCGACGAACAAGCTCCGTTGGTCCGCTCGTTGACAGGAATCCGCGAAGTCCTGACGTTCTGTCTGAGCGGTCTCTCCAAAGTGGCCGGTCTGCCGCAGTTGAAGCTCGGATGGATCGTGACAGGTGGCCCGTCCGCCGATCGCCAGCAAGCCTTCGAGCGGTTGGAATTGATCGCCGACACCTATCTTTCCGTCAGCGCGCCCGTCCAGTGGGCCGCCCCTACGCTGCTCGGTCTGCGCGATCACCTGCAACGCCAGATCCTTGCCCGTGTGCGCGCCAACCGGGCGTTTCTGGCTGGCCAGATCGGTCCGGCATCGCCCTGGAAACTGCTGGCCACCGAGGGCGGCTGGTACGCGATTCTGGAAGCGCCGCGGATTCAGAGCGAAGAAGAATGGGTGCTCAATCTCTTGACTGAGGACGATGTTCTCGTCCAACCCGGCTTCTTTTTCGACTTTGAACGGGAGGCGTTCCTGGTGCTCAGCCTGCTGACTCCGGAGGACATTTTCCGCGAGGGCGTCCGCCGCACCTTGGCGCGGGCCTAGGCCGGCTTGCGAATCTCAACGTCCGGCGCCGCCTCAGCGATCCTCGCATTGGCCAGTTCCATCAGTTTTTCGCAACACCCGCTCATCGAAATGACGACATCCCTCAGCGAATCCCCCTGAAAGTGCAGGCGCGGCGCCTGGCGATGATCGGGACAGCGAACCCCCCGCAGCTTTTCTTGGGTGGATTGCTTGAACCGCTCGACGCGCAAGCTGTCGAAGTTCGTCACTTGAGAACATTCTAGCATCGATCTGTTACAAACAAGACAAAACATTACTGTTCCCGCCTGGGGGAAAAGGCCTCGCTATCCCGCCATTCCCTTGGCCACGCCACCCATCTCGGTGAAAAAACAGCCTCAGATGGGGGCCCTACTGGCACTTTTGGGGGCTTGACAAGCCCATGGACATGCTTAGAATGGGGATAATCTCTCTTCTTCTATGCAGCCCTGTAATCACACCCGCACTGAAATACTGGCGAGGCGCGATGGTGTGGACTATGTGCGATGCCTGGATTGCGATCAGGTTTTCGAAGCCGAAGACCTGGAAACCATTGTCCCCGCCTTCGACGAGGACGACCAACCCGCCGCCT
Organism: Bryobacterales bacterium; assembly: GCA_963798295.1. GTDB lineage: Bacteria > Acidobacteriota > Terriglobia > Bryobacterales > Bryobacteraceae > Palsa-89. Next base: position 180,622 of record CAWCSV010000001.1, read on the forward strand.
AGCCTATTCCGTTTAGCTGAGATTTTCCTTCCCGAACCGGTACCACATTGCTAGCCAAAGGTTCCATGTGGTTTTAGTTCCGGCGGTTCATTAAAATTCGCACCGAACCTGCGATCCTGGGTTCAGACAGATTGAGATCCAGCCGGATTGAGCACCAGCATGACACCTCTTCGCATTGTCGCCATCGGAGGCGGAACCGGTCTTTCCACCATTCTGCATGGCCTGAAACGCTACGCTCAGGAGCCCCGCGAAGCGGAAATCACCGCCATCGTTACGGTTACCGATGACGGAGGCAGCTCCGGACGCCTGCGTCGTGAATTCGACGTTCTGCCGCCTGGCGATATCCGTAACTGCATGGTAGCCCTCTCAGAAGACGAGGCTTTGCTCTCCAAGCTGTTCCAATACCGGTTCTCCGAAGGCCGCGGCCTCAAGGGGCACAGTTTCGGCAACCTGTTTCTCACCGCCCTTACAAACCTGACAGGCGATTTCGTACAAGCGGTGAAAGTCTCCTCGGAAGTTCTAGCCAGCCTGGGACGCATTTATCCCGCGACCAATGCCAATGTTGTCCTGGAAGCAGAACTGGAAAACGGGTCCATTGTAAAAGGGGAGACCAAAATCGGAAAGAGCCGCTCCCGCATTCGACGCATCCGTTTGCAGCCGCGCCACTCCAAGCCTCTTCCCGAAACCCTGGCCGCCATCGAAGACGCCGACCTGATCACCTTCGGGCCCGGTTCGCTCTTTACCAGTGTGATTCCGAACCTTCTGGTGGACGGCATTGCGCCGGCCATTCAGCGCAGCCGCGCTCTCAAAGCCTATTTTGTGAATCTGATGTGGCAGCCCGGCGAAACCATTGGCTTCCGCGCTTCCGATCACGTGGACGCTCTTCATCTCCATGCCGGCATGGAGCTTATTGATGTAGTGGTAGTGAATACGCGCGCCATCACAGCGCGGCAGAGGCGCAAGTACGCCGCCCAGAAAGTGCGCCAGGTGGTCAACGACGTCGATCGCCTAGGGGAAATGGGGCTGCAAGTGGTGGCGGCCGATCTGCTCGCTTCCGGAGACAGCGTGCGGCACGATCCGCGCGCTTCCGCCGAGGTTGCACTACAATTGGCTAAGCGCGGGCAGCTGGCGCGTCGCAGAGTGCGAGTCCTCGGGGAGCGTTAGCTAACCTAAGCGAGTAGATGACATCCGAGACCAATGTGGTGATCCTGGCCGCCGGGCTTGGCACCCGCATGAAATCCAAGCGTGCGAAAGTGTTGCATCGCGCCGGCGGGATGACGCTGATCGAACATGTAGTCCAGGCGGCTGGTATCATCGCGCCTTCGAGCCACGCCACCATCGTGGTGGGGCATCAGGGAGATCAGGTACGGGCGCTCCTGGCGCCTTCCGGCGTCCATTTTGTCGATCAAACCGAGCAAAAGGGCACTGGACATGCCCTGCTCGCCTGTCGCGACTCGCTCGCTCCCCAGCCCGGATTCGTCGTGGTGCTCTATGGCGACTGTCCGCTGCTTTCCCCCGCCACTTTGCAAGAGCTGGTCCGCCGCCAGTCTTCTAGCGATGCCGCAGCCACCTTGATCACCACGCGCCTTACGGACCCTACGGGCTACGGCCGCATCATTTTCGGCGAACAGGGCGATGTGCGAGCGATTGTTGAACACAAGGCAGCCACGCCCGCTCAGCTCGCCATCCCATTCATCAATTCTGGCATCTATTGTTTCCGTGCCGATCTGTTGTGGAAGCATCTGGTCGAAATCCGTCCCGACAACCCCGCGCACGAATATTACTTGACCGACATCGTTGAGATCCTGGGCCGCGCCGGCCACACGGTCGCCGCCATGGAAGTGGAGAATTCGGCCGAACTGCTGGGCATCAACACCCGCGTGGAACTGGCTGAAGTGGACGAAATCTTTCGCCAGCGAAAAGTGCAGGAACTGATGCTGGCGGGCGTCACTATTGAGAAACCCGAAACCGTCACCATCGATGCGCGCGTGACCATCGGCGAGGATTCGATCGTCGGTCCCTTCGCGCAAATTCTGGGACGCACCGCCATCGGCCAGGATTGCCGCATCGGCGCCTGCTCCATCGTCGAAAATTCGACGCTGGCATCGAACGTGGAAATAGCTCCGTTCTCGAGCGTCGTGGATTCGGACATCGAAACGGGCGTCATGGTCGGGCCCTTTGCCCGCTTGCGGCAGGGAAATCGCGTGGGCAAAGGCGCGCGCATCGGCAATTTCGTCGAGCTCAAGAACACGCGGTTCGGCGCGGGCGCCAAGGCCAACCACCTGGCTTACCTGGGCGATTCCGACATCGGGGAGAACACCAATATCGGGGCTGGCACCATCACCTGCAATTACGATGGCGTGAGTAAACACAAAACCGAGATCGGCAAGGATGCCTTTGTCGGCAGCAATTCCACGCTGGTGGCGCCGCTTGCCATTGGCGACGGCAGCTACATCGGCGCGGGCTCCGTGATTACCGATGCGGTGCCGCCCGAAGCTCTGGCCATCGGCCGCTCCCGACAAGTGAATAAGGAAGGCTGGGCCGCCCAAAGGAAAGCGAAGATGAAAAAGAAGAAGTAACTATTTCTTTTCCGGCTGCTTCTGCGAAGTCCGCACCACCACTAAGCGCGCCACATCGCCGTCATCGGTGGTGACGTACCCGACGGTCACTTTCACGCGAATCCGCAGCTTGCCTTCGATGCGCGTATCGGACTTGATCCAGAAAGTCCGTTTCTCGGCGGGCTTGCCCAGAATGCTGCGCGACACCGTGATCTGCGTAGGCGTAACTTCGACGATCGGCCCGGAAAACGTGTGATCGTACTTGGGCTCGCTCTTGGAGTTGTCGGTGTGGCTGGATTTGTCGTCGTTGGATTTCGGAAGGCTCGCGTCGTCCTGGGCGCCCCGGCCCACAACCGCGAACTGCGAGCCCGCAAGGATCAGCAGAATCGCGAGACAAAACCGCACTCTTGCATCATAAACCAACCCGGTTGGGAGGGAGCCGGGGTTGGTATTAAACTTGCTTCATCGACGCCAGGCCTCTCACAAAACAAGCACCGGGTGATAGAGATTCGGCAGCCGCGCTTCTCCAATGGCGATCAAATCGCCCTCCTGACTGACCGCCTTTACGTACTTGGAATCGGCCCGTTGGACGAACGGCGACAGCCGGAAATCCTTGCCTTGCCGGATCTGGCCGGCAGTGAGCGCATCCACGGTGGCGTTCGGAATTGCCGGCAACAACCGCGGGGCCGGGATCAGCGCCTGCTCTAATGCTCCCTCATCCGCGAGCGCTTCCAACTTCTCCAAAGTTCGCGCATCGCTCTCGGTGAATTCACCCGACGCGGTGCGGCGCAGGGCCGTCAGAAAAGCCCCACAGCCCAGCGCGCGGCCGGCGTCGTGCGCGATTCCACGTAGATAGGTTCCAGCTGAGCAACGCAGGCCGATGCGGGCCGTTGCGCCATCGAATTCCGCAAGATCGAGCGCGAATATCTGGACCTTAACCGGCGCCAGATCCACCGCAATATGCTTGCGCGCCAGCCGATAGGCCGGAGTCCCAGCCACCTTCTTGGCCGAAAATGGCGGCGGAGTTTGCAGAATGGTTCCGCGAAACTTCTCAAGCGTGGCTTCCAATTGCCCGCGCGTGAACTGAGGCGCAACAGGCTCCGACGTGGGCGATCCCTCGCGATCGTAAGTGTCGGTGGACCATCCAAATTGCACGCTCGCGTCGTAGGTTTTTTCGCCGCTTGCAAAGAATTGCGCCAGGCGCGTGGCGCGACCCAGCACCAGCGGAAGAACGCCCGTGGCCAAGGGATCCAAGGTGCCTAAGTGTCCCACTTTCCGCGTTTTCGCCAGGCGTCGCATGCGATTCACCACGTCGTGCGAAGTGAGCCCCGCCGGCTTGTCGACAACAATAACCCCATCCACGAGACCACTGTAACAGCGTCAGGAAACCTGGCGTGGCGGGAACACGTCGATTTAGCTTAGGCAGTCTGAAAAGCGAAAGCAGTTCAGTATGCCGGCCGGTGAGCATCTTCCTCCGAGTGTTCACCGGCTTCTATTTTTTCAACGCGCGCTCCGCAGCCCGAACAATGCTGGACGGCAATTGATAGCGGGCGAACTCATCTGCGCCGCACCAGGCCACTTCGGGCGCTTCGTCGGTGAGAGCAAACTCCTCGGAATTTGCATTAAAAGCAAAGATCAGATCGTGATGCAGATGGAACGGCTCGCCCTTGCGCGACGGGATGGCGTGAACGTCCATGCCCGCCAGCGCGCCCGCGCCTTGGATCCGCACCGCAGTCTCTTCGATGGCTTCGCGCCGCGCGGTCTCGCGTAACGTTACATCGGTCTCTTCCACGTGTCCGCCCGGAAGCAGCCAGCGCCGGTGTCGATGGTGGTGCATCAGCAGGAACTGGCGGCCGTTGGGATGAACTACCACAGCGGTGCAGGTGATGTGGCCGGGATGAAACTGATCTCGCGAAAACGGAGTCGCGGTGGATTCCAGCAGCGCGAGAATCAGCTCGCGACTTTTTTCTTCCTCAGGCGATGCTTCAAACCCGCGCACCAGCGCCAGGGCTTCGGCGATGGACCGCATCAGAATTCGATGGCCGACAACACTTCCGACGGCCGCTTGTCGAAGGCACGGCAGATGGCTAGCAGGCTCTCGATGCTCGGCAGATTCGCGCCCCGCTCAATGGAGCTGATCTGCGAGATGCTGAGTTTAGTGGCCGCCGCCAGATCCTTCAGCGACCAGTCGCGTTCCACGCGCAGCATCTTGATCTGATGGCCCAGCCGCTCGCGCAAACGATCCTGCGCCGTGCGTCCGAATCCGTATTTGTCAATCGCGTTGTGCAGCGTTTGCCGCAGCTGCGCCAGCGAAAAGGGCTTCGAGATATAGTCGAAAACCTTCAGCTTGAAGGTGGCGCGCATGTCTTCGAGCGACGGGTAACCGGTGACGATGATGACGCACAGCAACGGATAAGCTGCCAGCAGTTGCTCCAGCACCCTGTCGCCCTTGAACTCGCCCATCTTCATGTCGAGCAGAACGATATCGGGCAGGCGCTGTTCGCAAGCGGCGAACAACTCATCGGGATGGCCGAAGGCGCGGATGGAATAGAGGCCGTCGTCTTTGAGCGCGTCTTCCAGGTAGTTGCAGAAATCCAGATCGTCGTCCAGGATCGCCAGATCCACCAGGCCGTTCACCGGCGGCGGATCGGACGCGCGTTCGGACGCCGGCCTTATCGCCAATTCAATTCACTCCCGCCGCGCGCCGCGCACAGGAAGCGGGCAAGGTCACTTCCAGGCAAGCTCCGCCCTGCGCCCGGTTGGAGGCTGCGATGGTGCCTCCGTGCTGATGCACGATGCCTTCGGCCACGGTAAGTCCCAGCCCGGTGCCTTTGGCATCCAGGCGCGTGGAAACGAAAGCTTCAAAAATATCCGGCAACACATCGGGCGGGATGCCGGGGCCGTTGTCTTCCACCATCACCGAAATCCAAGGCTGCGCGTTGCGATTCAGGCGCTTGGAATGGACCGCGATTTCGCCCGGCGATGGGATGGCATACAGCGCATTGCGCAGCAGGTTGACGAACACCTGCACCAGCCGGTCGGAATTGCCGGTAACCACGTCGTCCGCATCCACACGATTGGCGAAGCGCGAGGCCGCGGCCTTTTTGTCGATAGCCACCAGCGCCCAGGCCTCGTCGATTAGATGGCGCAGCGGCACCGGCTCCATCTGCTGTTTGCGGACGCGCGAAAAATCGACCAGACTCTCGCTGATGCGGCGGATGCGGGTGGTGACGCGCAGCATGCGGGCTAGGCGCTCCAGCGTCGCTGTGTCATCGGTGGTTTCAGTAAGCTTTTCGATGGAGCCTTGCAGCACCGTGAGCGGCGTATTCAGCTCGTGCGCCACGCTGGCGCTGAGCAGGCCCAGGCTCACCAGGCGGTCCTGCGCTTCCAGCTTGCGCAGCGCCTCCTCCAAATCCTCTTCGCGCTTGCGAAGCTCCATAACGGTGGCGTTGCGCGAGCGCATGATGTGGCCGATTTCGTCGGCGGGGATGAACGCCTCGTTGATCAGCTCACGATCGCGATCGCCGTGCTGGGTGGCCTGATCGGCCTCCAGCATCAGCTGCAAGGGGCGATAGACGTACAGCGGCATGATTGTGGTTTCCAGCACCAGCACCGCCAGGATATAGATGACCCCGAGCACAATGAACAGGTTGGTTTTTGCGTGGTCGGGCAGATAGGGATACAGCGCGAAATAGACTCCGATGGCAAGGATCAGGAAAAAGACGTTGTGCAGCACCATCAGCTTGAGGCGCACTTTGAGATCGCCAAAGAGCCTGCTGACTCGCTTGGGCGACCGCATGGGGGACCGCATGGGCGCCGGGACGCTGAGGGATTGTGATCGGGTCACAAGGGTGTACCTGTCCAATTCTAGCGCCGGGATCGGGGATTGGGGATGGGAGAGCGGAGCCGGGTTGCGGGGCGTTATGGGGTGCGCACGCGCGACGTTTGGCGGGAGAAGGGGTCTCCCGCGCATCGCCGGACATGCCCGTTAGTTCTGTCGCGAGCTAGCCTCGGCCTGAGTGGCCGCGCCCGTCACGCACTTCATTTCCTTTGAAGTGGGCAACTTTATCGAGACGCTTGGACGGCTCGGCTCTCTCGCCACGTTGCGGCAGAGGGCCTTTATAGCCGTGTTCTGGATGAAAACGGTTATTCACGCGGCCATGAAAATTGGCAGCGCCGTGAAACCACGGACCAGCGCCGATGAAAACACCACCCGTAAACCATTGCGGGCCGTAGTAGCCGTAGGGGGCGCAGCCATAGGGAGCGGTGTCGTAGTAACCATAGGGACATTCGGGGGCCACACCGATTTCGACGGCCACCTGAGCCTCTGCTTTAGGGACAGTAACCCCGAAGCCGAATCCGGCAACAGCAGCTAGCATGAGAAACGAAAATCCACGCATCAATTCACCTCATCATTGTTAAGGCACTTCCCAGGCCAACTGTGGATCCTGGGGAAACTGGTTAGGATGGCTCGCAGCCGGACAGCCGCCGGCCGCGAAAAACTTCAGTTGCCGTGGCCCTTCTGGTAGCCGGCCTCGTACGCCCTCTGGTCGTCGTCTTTCTTGAAGTGCCTTTTCTTGCTGTGATCCAGGTTATGCGCATGATCAGCCTGGCCTTCGCGCATGCCTTGCTGGTATCTCTTGTTCTTGGAATAGTCCTGGCCCTGGTCCTGGAAAAACGGGGCTGCCACGGCCTGTACCGCGCCTCCGCTGAGGCCAATGCCCGCCGCTATCGCCAGTACCCAGCTACAATGTCTTAGATTCATTCTCATAAAGTCATCCTTTCGTCCCAAACGAAGCACGCACAGGGCCTTTCCCGCGGATTGGCGCGGATTTGCCAAGCATAGAGGGGAAGCCGCAAACTGCTAACCATATGCGGTCATTCGACCATTTATGGTCACGGGACGCACGTGCTGCTGCTGCGCGCTGCAGTAGCGGCCGCCGGCCCACCTACAATAAGGACAGATGAATTATCTGCTTCTGCTCCTTCTTTTCGCCGCCCCCGCGGCCACCGATATCGCCCAGCGGTTGGCGCGCTGGAAGCCGGTGGACATGCCGTATCACACCGAGACCCTCGACGCGCGGGAGCGGCAAGAGGTGGACAAACTTGCGGCGGCGTCGCGCGAAATGGAGGCCATCTACTGGCAGCAGAGCGATCCGGAAGCCCTGGCGCTCTATAAGACCACCAAGGATCCCCAGCTCAAGCAACTGCTCTTCATCAACGGCGCGCGCTTCGATCTGATTGATGAGAATAAGCCCTTCGTCGGTACCAAGCCCATTCCGCCGGGGCGCAATCTGTATCCCGAGGGCCTGACCAGCGCGCAGATTGAAGCTTATGTGAAGGCGCATCCGGCCGAAAAAGATTCGATCTATAACCCGTACACGGTGCTGCGATGGGAGGGCGGAAAGCCCGGCACAAAACTGGATGCGATCCCTTATCGCGTCGAGTACAAGAAATGGCTGGAGCCCGCGGCGAAAGACCTGCGCGAGGCGGCCGACTTGAGCGACGACAAAGACTTCGCCCAGTTCTTGCGCCTGCGCGCCGACGCCTTGCTCTCCGACGATTATTATCCGAGCGACCTGAAATGGCTGGATCTGAAGAACCCCAAGATCGACACGATCTTCGCGCCCTATGAGACCTATCTGGACGACGTGCTGGGCGTCAAGACCTCGTACGAGGCGGCCATCTTGATCCGCAACGAACCGGAGAGCGCGAAACTGGCCCTCTATCAGAAATACATTCCCGACATTCAAGATGCGTTGCCGCTGGCGGCCGCGGACCGGCCCTCGAAACGCGGCCAGCCGACGCCTATGGAAGTGATGGACGCGCCCTTCCGCACGGGCGACCTTCTGCACGGATATCAGGCCGTGGCCGACAACCTGCCGAACGATCCGCGCGTTCACGATACCAAGGGCACCAAGAAAATCTTCTTCAAGAATTTCATGGACGCGCGCGTGAACTACATGGTGCTGCCGCTGGCGAAAATTCTGATGCCGGAGGCGCAGGCCGCGCAGGCATCGGCGGACGGCTACATGACTTGGGTGGTGCTGCACGAAATTTCGCACGGGCTGGGACCGGCGTATTCGCGCGTGAACGGAAAACAGGTGGCGATCACGGAAGCCATCGGCCCGGTGTATTCGGCGCTTGAAGAAGCCAAGGCCGACGTGGTGGGAATGTACGGGCTCAACTGGCTGATGGACCACGGCGCGCTGCCGAAGAGTCGCGCGCAGGAATATTATTCGTCCTACGTAGCCGGCATCTTCCGCTCGGTGCGCTATGGAGTGGCCGAGGCGCATGGGCGCGCCGAGATGATGGAGTTCAATTATCTGGTGGAGCAGAAAGCGGTGAATCGCGTGGCGGGCAAATATTCGGTGGACTTCGCGCGCATGCCGGCCACCCTTGCGTCGCTGTCGAAAGAGCTGCTCAGCATAGAGGCCACGGGCGATCGCGCTCGCGCCGAAGCCTGGTTCAATCGCTATGACAAAATGCCTCCCGAGCTGGTGGAGGCGATGAAGGCCGCCTCGAAACTTCCGGTGGACGTCTGGCCCACCTTCGCGTTCAAAGTGATGGATCAGGCGAATCGTTAATCGCCGTCGTTAATCACCAGTCACTGGCTCTGCCACCAGGCGCGCGCCGCCGGTTTCTTGATCCTTGTATTGCAATTGGTACAGCTTCCAATAAATGCCGCGCATGGCCAGCAGCTCCTGATGGGTGCCCAATTCGCGCAGCTTGCCTTTGTGCATCACGATGATGCGGTCGGCGCGCTGGATAGTGGACAGGCGATGCGCGATCACGATCGACGTGCGGCCCTCCACTAATTGCTGCAGCGCCGCGCGAATGCGCAGTTCGGTTTCGGTGTCGACGCTGGAGGTGGCTTCATCCAGAATCAGAAAGCGCGGATTGTGGGCGAGAGCCCGCGCGAAGTTGATGAGCTGCTTCTGGCCGGTGGAATATCCGGCGCCGCGTTCACGCACCGGCTGCGCAAATCCTTCGGGGAGTGTTTGGACGAATTCGAGAAGGTTGACGCGCGCGGCAGCCTCGGAAAGCTGGTCGTCGGAAATACCGGCGGTACCCAGTCGTATGTTCTCGGCGATGGTTCCGGTGAACAAATGCGGGTCCTGCAAAACCACTCCGAAGTTGCGGCGCAGGTCTTCGATGGCGAAATCGCGGATGTCGACGCCGCCGATTTTGATGGTCCCACGCTGCACTTCGTAGAATCGCAGAAGCAGGCTGGCGATGGTGGTTTTTCCAGCTCCGGTGTGGCCCACCACGGCGATGGTCTCGCCGGGTTCAATTCGGAAACTCACGTCGCTCAGCACCCAATCCTCGTCCTTATAAGCGAACCAGACGTGGTCGAATTCAACGGCGACGGGCGATGCTGGAAAGGGCACGCAGGCAGCGGGCGATTGGATTTCGACCGGTGTATCCAGCAGCTTGAACACGCGTTCGGCCGCGGCCATGGCCGATTGCATGATGTTGTACTTTTCGCTCAGATCCTGGATGGGCCGGAAAAATCGCATGCCGTATTGGAAGAAGGCCACTACCACGCCAATCTGGATGACGCCGCCGCGCACGCGGAATCCGCCGTAAGCCAGCAGCAGCGCCAGAGCCAGCATCCCGAGAAATTCAGCCACGGGATAAAACCAGCCATAGGCGATGATAGCGTCCTTGTAGGCTTCCATGTGGTCGCGATTGATCTGCTCGAATTCGGCGCGGCTGCGGGCCTCGCGATTGAAGAGCTGCAGAACCGCGATCCCGCCGATATGTTCCTGGAGATAGGAATTGATGCGGGCGATGGCGACGCGAATCCGGCGATAGCTTTTCTGCACCGAGCGCCGGAAGACCATGGTGACCACCACCACCAGAGGCATCACCGCGAGCAGGAACGCGGTCATGCCGGGGCTTAATTCGAGCATCGCGATAACCACAAAGCTGAGCATCAGCAGGTCGCCCAGGATCATCAGCAGGCCGGAAGAGAACAGCTCGTTCAGCGCGTCCACATCGGTGGTGATGCGGGTCACCAGGCGGCCCACCGGGTTGTGATCGTAGAAGGAAAGATCCAGACGCTGCAGCCGGGCCATCATTTCGCGCCGCAGATCGAACATGGCTTTTTGGCCCACCCACTGCATGATGTACTGCTCGCCGAAGTCGCAAAACATGCCGAAGACGACAACCAGCAGATACAGAAAAGAGATTTGCGCCAGACCGCGCAACGGGCTGACGGCCAGATAGGGATCGAGGATGGTGTGGGAGACTTTCGCCGTGGGCGCCAGGTAGCGATCCACGGCCAGTGCGGTGAGCAGAGGCCCGATGGCTTGCAGCACGGCATTGAATAGCAGCAGGACCAGCGCGGCGGCAACCGGCGGTTTGTAGGGCCGAATGTAGGCGAGCAGGCGTCGCATCAGACGCCCGTCGTAGGCTTTACCTAAGACCTCTTCTTCCACGTAATTTTAGTTTAGCGTGGAGGATTCCACTCTCACGGCCGCGGTTCAGCAGGGCGTTCCGGGAGCGGGGTCAAATCGCCGATGTTTTCCGTGGTGCGCGGCGCCCAACCTTCGTGTCCGGTATCCCTGGCTTCATCCTGCTTGATTTCAGAGTTGGATAGAGGGCTATTGGTGGGTTTGTAATCGCTGAGTTTACGAACGGCATCGGAGTCGTCTTCGACGCTGACAGTGATATCTTCTTCCGGCATACTTTGTTGACGCCTGCGTCGGAGCTAAGTTTCGGGGCGCCGGAAGGCGATAACCGCATTCAGGCCGCCAAAAGCGAAGGAATTGGAAAGAGCGAACTCCACCGAAGCGGGACGTGCGGTGTTGGGGATGACATCCAGATCGCAGGCCGGATCGGGTTCGGTGAAATTGGCCGTGGGTGGGAGAATGCCGTGCTGCAAAGCCAGCAAAGTCGCGGCGGCTTCGATGGCGCCAGCCGCGCCGAGTGTATGGCCATGCATGGACTTGGTTGAACTGACGGCAAGCCGATCGGCATGCGCGCCGAACACCTTAAGGATAGCGGCGGTTTCGCTGGCGTCGTTCGCGAGGGTCGCGGTTCCGTGCGCATTGATGTATCCGATGTTTCCAGGCTCAAGGCCGGCGTCCGCAAGAGCCAGGCGCATGGCGCGGGCCGCACCGTCGGGGGAAGGCTGGGTGATGTGAAACGCGTCCGACGACATGCCGAAGCCGGCGATTTCGCCCAGTATCGGCGCGCCCCGGGCGCGGGCGGCATCCAGCGGTTCCAGCACCAGCATGGCCGCGCCTTCGCCCAGGATCAGGCCACGGCGGTCCTTTGAAAACGGGCGGCAGGTGTCGGGCGAAACCACGCGCATGGCCTCCCACGCTTTCAGGAACCCCAGGCTGAAGACGGCCTCGCTTCCACCGGTGATGGCCATTTTGACGACGCCGCTCCGCACCATCCAGAAAGCCTGTCCGATGGCGTGATTGGAGGAAGAACAGGCAGTGGAAATGGTATAGGTTGGCCCCACCACGCCGGTTTCGAGCGAGATTCGGCTGGCGGCCGCATTTTCCATGGTGCGCGGGATGGTGAAAGGATTCACGCGCGGGATGTTGTTGCGATAAAGATTGACGAAGCCTTCGTCTTCGGTAGTCTGGCCGCCCACACAGGAGCCGGTCACGATGGCGGTGGATTCGCGCAGCTCGGCGGTCCATTGCACGCCCGCTTGGGCGATGGCTTGGCGCGCCGCGATTACGCCGAATTGCGCGAAACGATCCAGTAATCCGATTTCTTTGTCGTCGAAACATTGCGCGGGCGCGTAGTTTCGCACTTCTGCGCCATTCGAGAAACGGAGCAGCGCTGGATCCACGGCCTGGAGCGGAGCGATGCCACAGCGTCCGTGCTGGAGCGCGTCCCAGAATTCGGTGGTGCTGAGTCCCAACGCGGAAATTACGCCGATGCCCGTGACAGCTACCCGGCGGGTCACGATTTCACGCGCTGGCCGCCGCCTTGTTTCCTCCGCCTTCCAAAAGCTTCGCAATGCCGTCGATCACATCGCGGACCGAGCGCAGATTTTGCGCGGCGTCATCCGGGATATTGATGTTGAATTCGCTCTCCACGGCGAACAGAATGTTGATGCCGTCCAGGGAATCGATTCCGAGCTCCTGGAAAGTGCTGTCGGCGGTGATTCTGTCTTGAGGCAGATGTTGCGTGGCGGCGATAACCGCCCGGACGCGCGCCGTCAGTTCTTCGTAGGACATAGGATATCTGTCACCTTTTCGAAATGGAAACCTTGATCCATCAATCTGGGCAAAAGTTCACGCACGGCTTGGAGCGTGACGCCGATGTCGGGGCGCTGTTCAAGAACTCGGCCATCGTGCAAACAGAGAATCGCGCCGCGCGTCGCGCCCCCGAGCAGGCGGGAGACGACAGCGGGCGTCTGCCGTTTCCAGTCTAGCGCAATGACGCTCCACAGCACACCGGTAAGACCGAGCCGCCGTTGAGCGGCGCGCAGACCAAACCAGCGCGCTCCATAGGGCGCCCGGAAGTAGCGCGGACGAACGCCCGTGGCATGTTCGATGGCCTCCTGGGCGGCAGACAGCTCGCGATAAATAAAGCCTGGTGACTGGAGCGCCAGCAGAGGATGCGAATCGGTATGATTGCCGATTTCATGCCCCGCGGCTGCCACTTCGCGCGCCACGCTGGGCACGCGACGCACATGGAATCCGCATTCAAAGAAGGTGGCGGGCGCGCGGTAGCGAGCCAGGATTTCGAGCAGGGCAGGCGTCGATTCGCTGGGACCGTCGTCGAAAGTGAGGGCAATGGCGGGCCGGGTGCGAGCGCCGTGGCACACGGAAGGAGCGAGCCAGGAGCAGGAAGGTACGCGGACCGCGTAAGCGAGCGCGCCGGCGGAAGCGATCGCGATCCCGGCCGCGGTGGTGAGAGCGCTGTCGGTCATGTTTTGGAGCGAAGCCACTCCGTCACGGTCGTGATTCTGTTAAGGAACGGTTCAGTAGGTAAGGTTAGCAGGCAGGACGGAAAAAAGCCGGACGTTCGGGGGAACGCCCGGCCCGAGGAGCACCACGGCCGGTTCAGGCCAGCAATCCGCCATGCCCCAGGCAGGCGACTTCCCAGCCCGAGACACGGTAGCGCGCCAGCATGGGCGGCAGCATCAAATCCACGACATTGGGTTTCGCGGAGCGGAAGCAGCCGGGAGCGGACACTATCGGTATGTCGTCTTTATAGCCCAGCAGGAAGAGATTGCCGGGCTCCACAGGAGCCAGGAAACGCTCGATATGGCAACCGGCACGAAGCATGGCGCGGCCAATCACATCGTCGGGTCCGGCGGGGGCGGTGGTGGATGCAACCAGCACTGCGGTTGGTTTAGCGCGGAGCAGGTGTTGGAGCGAACGGGCCACAGCGTTTTCCTCTTCGACCGACGAGAGGACAAAACTGGGGCTGCATCCGACGCGCTCCAAACGCTGACGCATAATATTTTCGAACAACTGCCGGGCCCGTTCGCCGTTCACCGGATCGCTATAGAGGATCGCCGCGGCCGGCGCGCGCAGCGGCCGGGCCTGCAGGATGGGACCTCTTTCCTTGACGATCGAAATCATGGTGTCGAGTTCGGGTTTGGCAACCGCGAATGGAGTGCTTTTTACGGTGGCTACGCGCTGTCCGGCGCGCGCATAAGAAAAGTTAAGAGAGGTGGCGATGGCCATGCTGGCCGTGCAGTTGATTTGCTTTAACAGCTCATCGTCCACCAAAACGCAACACGCCTCAGTGGTGAATAAGTTCGCCCTTCCTCCAGCGGCAAGACGGATTTCGAGCGCTCCACAGCCGATTTCGCTCGCGACCTGCATGACAGCGTCATCCTCGCCTACTTCGCCTTCTTCCAACTCGGTGACCCAGACCTGGTTCATGCCTTCGGTCTCGAGCATCCGAGCATCTTCTTCGCTGATCACGTGGCCCTTGGCCAGCAGCTTCTTGCCGCCGGCGCGAAAGATCGTGCAGCAAAGTATCCTTCCGGTCGATTCTTTTACGTCAATGGTCTGTGCCTTCATAGACCGATGATCCCTCCCGGAGTCCTATGCTAAGTATGTTTACAAATTATACACATGCGTAGTGAGAAAGCCAGGGAAAAATCTCAATCTCTGGGGGAATTGTGAAACGAAAGATGAAAGTTACGCGAAAGATCAAACGCGCTTCGGATTGGGAAGCTGGACTAGTTCCGAGCTGGAATGAAGGGATAAAGCGGTCACCGTATCGCTTCTAAGGGCTTTCAATACAGCGATTTCGTCGCAACATTGGAACTTCGCGCAAGACAGGCAATCCTTCCATACTTTTAGGGGCAACAAGCCACGATCTACCTGCTCGAAACCCAGCTTACGAAAAAACTCGGCTAGATAAGTGAAGGCAAATATCGCATGCAGCTCGTTGTTAATGGCTTCCTTCTCCAAAACTTCCATCAGGAGAACTCCGACACCCTGTTTTTTCGCCTCGGGAGCTACAGCCAACGATCGTATTTCAGCGGATTTCGGGGTGTAGAAGTGCAGTGCGCCGCAGCCCAGAAGCCGCGAACCATCGTAGATAACAGTGAAATCGCGAATGTTTTCCGAAATTTCGAACTCCGTGCGTGGAAGCATGATGCCTTCGGCCGCGTAGAAGTTGATCAACTGGAGGAGCGCGGGAATGTCCCGCATGATCGCCTTGCGGATTGTAAGGCTTCTTCCGACAAGATAGAACTCCGAACTGGATAGTACTGGTAATTCTGAGAATGAGCTAGGCATTCGGCACCTCCGCGTGTGCCACTAGGCGTGTGCCGGTAGCATCTCCCCTGAGCAGCTTCTGCACCACGCCGGCGGTTGCGCCAGGTGCGATGACAACCTCCGCAGTGCCTGTTTGCAGGGCTTCCAGGGCTGATTCGAGTTTGGCTCGCATGCCGCCCGTAGCTACGCCGGCGTCGATCAGGTGCGTGCATTGATCCGGATTTAATGTCGAATAGACGACATTATTGTCACCCCTGACGCCTTCGACGTCGGTGAGGAACAGAAGTTTGTCCACACGCAGGGCGCCGGCAACCGAGACCGCCATCTGATCGGCGTTGACGTTGTAGAACTGGCCCGCGCGATCGCCCGCCAGACACGCCACCACTGGCAAATATTTCAATTCGATGAGAGCATGGAGCAAACGCGCGTCAGAGCGCACCGGTTTTCCGACCCAACCAAGCTCGACGCTCATTTGCCGCGCCTCGGTAAGCAGGGCATCCATGCCCGTTAATCCAATGGCACGCGCGCCGCACGCGATGAAGGCAGCTACGAGTTCACGATTCACAGAACCAGCCAAGACTTTGACCACGGCATCCAGTACTTCGGGTGTGGTGACGCGGAGCCCGTTGACGAAGCGGCTCTCGATGCCATGTTCGGCCAGATAACGCGTCATTTGCTTGCCGCCGCCATGAACCACAACGGCCTGGAGACCTTGCTCAACCGCTGCCGAGATTTCGGAAGCCAGGCGATGGCGCGAATCCGGAGCATCCAGCAAAGTGCCGCCGAGTTTGATGAGAACCTTCATGAAGTGCTCACAACAGGCCTGCCGTTTCCTCGCAGCCCAGAATCAGGTTCATATTCTGGATGGCTTGGCCGGCGGCGCCTTTCACCAGATTGTCGATGGCGCTGACGATGACGGCGCGGCCGGTGGCCGGATCGAACTTGAATCCGATGTCGCAGAAGTTGGTGCGATTGACGGCGCCGAGATCGGGCAGGCTGCCGGCGGGATAGAGACGCACAAATTTTTCGGTTTTATATTGGCGAAGGTAGATTTCGAGAAGGTCCTCAGCCGAGTTAATATTGCGCGTGCGCAGGTAGATGGTCTCAAGAATTCCACGATCAATGGGAAGTAGTTGAGCCGTGAAGCTCAACTCGGATTCCTCGAGACCGGAAATCCTCAGAACTTCCGCGACATGGCGGTGGTCGAACACCGAGTAGACCGAGAAATTGTCTGCCACTTCGCAAAAGCTGGTTTTAAGACTGGCCTTGCGACCCGCGCCGGTCACCCCGGACTTGGCGTCACATACGATTCCGGCGGATCGGTCGGCAACGCCGCTCGCGATCAGCGGCCGAATGGCGAGATTCGCGGCGGTGGGATAACAGCCCGGGTTCGCGATGAGGCGCGCGGTGCGAATGCGCTGGCGGCAAAACTCGGGGAGACCGTAGACCGCTTCCGCCAGCAGCTGCGGCGCGGTGTGCTCCTGCTTATACCAGCGCGAATAGGTGGCCGCATCGGGCAGGCGGAAGGCGCCGCTCAGATCGATCACCTTGGCACCGGCGTCGAGCATGGCGGGCGCGAGATCCATGGAGATTTCGGGCGGAGTGGCCAGGAACACGACATCCAGGGCTTCGGCGCGAACAGCGTCCGGGGCACAGGACACGCGACGCGGCTGCGCCCGATTGATGGGCGCGGGGCGGACGCTTTGATCCTGCCGGTGTTCCAGAAGGATCGGCTCAGCTTGGGGATGGGAGCCGAGCAGGCGGACGAGTTCCTGGCCGCTATAGCCGCTAAAGCCGACGACGCCCGCCTTATATTTATTCATTGCCTTGAATAATTATACTTGTCAGTGAATGTCGCCGCAAGGAGCGATCTGGTTAGTGGACTATCTTTTCAGTGAGGGGTTGGCTGCGCTCCAGGCCAGGTAGCCTAACAGAATCATCAAGATGCCGTTACCGCCCAGTGGTGTTCGAACTGCTGATACCACTTGCTGGGAGGCGACTCGGATCCAACCCCGGGGCCCCGTGCCATCGAGTGCCCCACCCCGACCGCGCTCCCAGCGCTAATCAGGCCGACTCTTTTGCTCCGGCTTTTGCGCCACCAACTCGGCGACGGCGTGGCGATGACACGATTCCGCAGGCTCTCCTTCGCGGTAATGCAAGATAAGCCAACCGTCGAAGAGAGCGCGTAACTCGCCCCGATAGGCGCGCGTGGCTGTGCCCTGAGGCTGATCGGCATCGGCAAGATGCACGATCATGATCAACAGGCCGCCGGGGCGTAGCGCGGACTTCATCGATGGGATCAAGCTGCGCTGGAGATAGTAGCAGGACAGAACCAGGTCATACGTCTGCGGGCTCAACATCGAATTCGCAGGCTTCCAGATCGAGCACGCGGGCATCGATCGGAGAGGTTGCCGGGCGCGGGCCAGCAAAAGATCGATGGCGACCGGCGAGCCATCCACCGCAGTGACGCGCCAGCCGCGCTCGGCCAGGTACAAAGCATTGCGGCCCGGACCACAGGCTAGATCCAGCGCGGAGCCGGGCTTGAGCCGCCCTGCGAATTGCAACCACCAGCGGTGATGGAGTTTCAAAAGCCTGCTCGCCGGTGCGATAACGCTGGTCCCATTGCTTCAATTCTGCTGGGCATCGCCGCGCTTCACCGCGAGTTTGAACACGCGCTTGAGGATGCCGAATGGCGCGATCAATCTCCTTTTCGGTCGCGATGTAGGGCGGCAGGAAACGCAGCACCGTATCGTGCGTGCAATTCATCAGCAGGCCCTGCTCCATGGCGTCCAGCACCAGTTGCTTGCCGGGGAAGGTCAATTCCACGCCGATCATCAGGCCCTGGCCGCGGACCTCGCGGATGAAGGAGAACTGCTTCTGCAAGTCTTCCAGCTTGCGCGCGGAAGTAGCAGCCCATTTGTCGATGTGCGGCAGAAGCTCGTCCAGAATGTCGAGGAACTCGAGCGCCACGCGGCAGGCCAGCGGTCCGCCACCGAAGGTCGAGCCGTGCATGCCGGAGCCGATGGACTGCGCGGCGCGATCGTTGGCGACAATCACGCCCATGGGGATGCCGCAGGCCAGCGGCTTGGCGGCCGTCATGATGTCGGGCAGAACAATGGGGTCGGAAAACTGATAGGCGAAATACTTGCCTGCGCGGCCGACGCCGCACTGGATTTCATCGAAGACCAGCAGGGCATCGTAGCGGTCGGCCAGTGCGCGCGCCTTGCGGACGTATTCGCAGGACATCGGGAAGATGCCGCCTTCGCCCTGAATCCATTCGATGACAATGCCGGCGGTGCGTTCATTGACGATCTGTTCCAGCGCCACTTCGTCGTTGGGCGGAACAAAGTGCGCGCCGGGGAGCAGCGGCTCAAAATCGTGGCGATATTTTTCCTGGCCGGTGATGGAAAGAGCGCCCAGCGTGCGTCCGTGAAAGGAATTGTGCAGCGCGACGATCTCGAATTTTTCCGGATTGATCTTGTGGCCATGCGCGCGCACCATTTTCAGCGCGCCTTCCATGGACTCGGCGCCGGAGTTGCAGAAGAACGTGCGCTGCAGGCCGCTGGCTTTGGCCAGACGCTCGGCGAGCGGACCCTGATAGGCGTGGTAGTAGAGATTGGAGCAGTGCAACATGCGGCCGGCCTGCTCGCGGATCACCTTCACCAGGCGCGGGTGCGCGTGGCCCAGCGCATTGACGCCGATGCCGGTGATGAAGTCGAGATAGCGCTTGCCGGAAGGGTCGAAGACGTAGCAGCCCTTGCCATGATCGAGCAGGAGCGGATAGCGGGCGTAGTTCTGGAGCAGGTACTCGCTCTCTAACGCGCGCACTCCGTCGAGAGCGTTGGTGGCTTCAGCCGCCGGCAAGACACTGGACATAGCATCATCATAACTTGGACGAAAATGCGCGCAGCGGCGCTTGCGCCTTGAGCAGCATCTCGTCCCATTCGTCTTCGGGCTGCGATTGATAGACGATCGCGCCGCCCACGCCGATGCTGGCAACGCCGTGATGAAAAACGGCCGTGCGGATGACGATGTTCAGGTCGGCTATGCCGTTGTACCCGATGTAGCCGATGCTGCCGGAGTAGATGCCGCGGGCTTCCGGCTCGAGCTCATCCAGAATGTCCAGCGTGCGTAGTTTGGGCGCGCCCGTCATGGAGCCGCCGGGGAAGGCCGCGCGGATACAGTCGATGGCCGTTTTGCCGGGAGCCAGGCGTCCGACGATGGTGCTGACCAGTTGATGCACGGTGGCGTAAGTTTCCACCTGCATCATTTGCGGCACATGCACGCTGCCGGGGATGCAGACGCGCGCCAGATCGTTGCGCACCAGATCGACAATCATCAGATTTTCGGCGCGATTCTTTTCGCTGGTGGCGAGTGAGAGGCGCAGAGCGTCGTCTTCTTCGGGAGTGCTTCCGCGCCGGATGGTTCCTTTGATGGGGCGCGATTCCACATTGCCCGCGGCGTCGACGCGCAGGAAGCGCTCGGGCGAAGAGCAGGCCACACTGATTTTGCCAAATTGGGCATCGTCAAAGTGAAGGTAAGCCGAATGCGGCGCGGGGTTGAGCGCGCGCAAGTTTTCGTAGTAGGCCAGTGGTGAAACATCTGTCCGGACACGCAATTGATTAGTGAGGCAAATCTCGTAGCTTTCGCCAGCGGCGATGCGTGAGCGGCATTCGGCGATAAGGCGGAGATATTCATCGCGCTGCGTCGCCAGCGTGAATTCGACTGGGCCGGAGGGTAAGGGCGGCAGGGCGCAATCTTTCAGTCGGGCGAGCCGACTTTCGGTTTCCTGATCCGGTTCGCCGCAAGATACGATCCAGAGCGTGTTTGCGAGGTGATCGATAGCGAGGAAGCGGTCCACTTTCAGCAGACACGCATCGGGAAAGGGAGAGCGGTGCTTTTTGGAGGGGTAGCCGAAATAGCCGACGTAACCGCCGGTGAATTGAAAAGGCAGCGGAGGGGCGTGGACGTCGATGTCGTCGAAGACGATATCGTGTACGACTTTGCTGCCGGTCCCCATAAAAGAGAACCGGCTGTTCGCCGAGACCATGGAGCTGTCGAGCCAGAAGGCGTAATGTTGGCGCGCGAACAAGTTGCGGAAAATTATTTCGGGCGAAGCGGCTAGAGGTATCTCGCGAGCATGAACGCAGACCGCTTCCTGACGGTCGCGGTTCCGAAGTTTGGGCACCGTTACGGAACCGCGCGCCAGCAGCACACCCGGAGACGACCGGAAGTCGTGCACTGGAGAACATCGACTCGAAGAAGACCGGACGGGTGGCGCATCAGCAAGCGGAAGAAAATTTCGCAGAATCGTCGCTCCATATTCGGTGCAAATCGATTCCGGATGAAACTGCACGCCCCATATCGGCCGCGTGATATGACGCAGAGCCATCACAGCGCCGTCCGGGGTCCAGGCAATCTTTTTCAACTCGGGCGGGAGCGGCTCACCGACGATGAGCGAGTGATAGCGAATCGCGCTGAATCGTTCGGGAATGCCTGCAAACAACGGATCGCCAGAGTGGATGATCTCGGCGCTGCGCCCATGCACCGGCTCAGGGGCGCGAACCACGCATCCTCCAAAGTGCCGCGCGATGCCCTGGTGTCCCAGGCAGACGCCGAGAAGGGGCACCTTCGCTTCGGCGATCACCTGCGCGGACACGCCGAAGTCGCGCGGATTTTCCGGATGGCCGGGGCCGGGCGAAATGATCACGCTGTCAAAATCGAGCCGCTGGATCTCTGCCCACGTCATCTCGTCGTTTCGAACCACGATGGGCGCGCTTTGCCTGATCTTCGCGCGCGAGATCCACCAGGTTGTAGGTGAACGAATCGTAGTTGTCGATGATTAATGTGGTCATCGGAGAGATGCGTTGGCGATCACTGCCTGGCCGAGCGAAATTCCACCATCATTCGGCGGAACCTTGGAGTGGAGGAAGACCTCGAATCCATTGTCGCGCAGACTTGCGACCGTGCGTTCGACCAGATAGACATTCTGAAACGTGCCGCCGCTGAGGCAGACGCGATGGATTCCCTCGTGCGATCGCAAGGCGGAGGCAAACCTCGATGACAATCGCCGCGATAGTGTTGTGAAACGCGGCTGAGATCCAGCCGGTGGACTTCGCGGCCAGGACATCGCGGACAATTTGTTCGATCATCGGACGCACGTCGATTTCATCGCGAAATTTCGAATGGATAAACGTCATCCACATCGGGCTGCGCGCAAGCTTCCAATTCGATTGCGGCCTGCGCTTCGAAGTTGACCTCGTCGCGCACGCCAACGATGGAAGCCACGGCATCGAAGAGGCGGCCGGCCGCGGAAGTTTCGACGGTGTTGATGCGGCGCTCGATCATGGAGCGAATTGTCGCGATTTTTTTCGGCGGGACGCGGCGAAAAAGCGGCAGATCGAGCGAATCGAGCCGCGCGCCGAAGGTATCGAGCAAGTAGCTGAGGGCCAGACGCCAGGGCTCGCGAACGGCGCGGTCGCCGCCAGCCAGCGGAATGTAGCGAAAATGAGCGCGGCGCTCGAATCCGGCGAAATCCGCGACCAGAAATTCGCCGCCCCAGATCTTGCCGTCCGTGCCGAATCCCGTTCCATCGAAGGCTACGCCGATAACTTTGTCGTCGACGCCGTTCTCGGCCATGCAGCTTGCGATGTGCGCGTGATGGTGCTGGACGCCGATTTTTTGAACGTCCGTCATCTCAAGCGCGAGTTGGGTGCTCAGATATTGCGGATGCAGATCGTACGCCACAGCAGTGGGCGCAATGCGGAAGAGCTGCTTCATGCGATCCAGCGTTTCGCGGTAGAACACCAGCGTTTCGTAATTTTCCAGATCGCCGATGTGCTGGCTCAGGAACGCGTGATGGTCCTTGGTGAGACAGAACGTGTTTTTCAGTTCGGCGCCACAGGCCAGAATTTCGGCGACTGGAAAGCCGAGCGTCACTGGATGGGGCGCGTAGCCACGCGAGCGGCGCAGGACACGCTCATTACCTGCGAACACGCGCGCCACCGAATCGTCCACGCGGGTGTGGATGTCGCGATTGTGAAACAGGAACGCGTCGGCGATGGAGGCCAAGCGCGCGGCCGCCTCGCGGTTGCCGGTGACGATGGGCTCCTCGCTCACGTTGCCGCTGGTCATGACCAGCGCCGGAATGCGATTCATCGAACAGAAGATAGTGCAGCGGCGTGTAAGGAAGCATCACGCCCAGCGTGTTGTTGCCGGGCGCGAGAGCCGGGGAGATCGGTGCATCAGGCCTGCGCGCCAGAATCACGATGGGACGGCGGATACTGGTCAGCGCGGCGCGTTCCGCGTCCGAAACGAAACAGAGCTTCTCGGCCGCCGCAGACGTCCGGGACCATCAGCGCGAACGGCTTGTCGCTGCGTCTCTTGCGCTCGCGCAGCAGGCGGACCGCGGCGTCGTTGAACGGATCGCAGACCAGATGAAAGCCGCCCAGCCCTTTGATGGCCAGGATCTGGCCTTGGCGCAGAAGCCGCCGCGCCGTCAGCAATCGATAGCGTGAGCGAGGGCCCGCACTCCGGACAGGCGTTGGGCTGCGCATGAAAGCGGCGATCCGAAGGGTCTTCGTATTCGCGCAGGCAACGCTCGCACATCGGGAAACAGGCCATGGTGGTGAGCGGCCGGTCATACGGGATCATGCGCGTGATGGTGTAGCGCGGGCCGCAGTTGGTGCAGTTGGTGAATGGATAACCGAAGCGGCGATTGCCGGGGGATTGGAAATCGCGCAGGCAATCTGGCGCAAGTGGAAACGTCGGGAGAAACAGGCGCGAGCTGTCCGGGCTCATCCACGCTTTCACGGATGGTGAAGCCGGCATGGCCCGCCGGTTCAAGCGTCGCGACTGCAACGTCTTCGATCTGTGCCAGCGGCGGCGGGTTCTCACTGAGCTCGCGCACGAAGCAATCGATTTGCGCTTGCTCGCCCTCCACTTCGATCAGCACGCCGGCCGAAGAGTTCAGCACATAACCAGTGAGCCGCAGTCTGCGCCAAGATTGTAAACGAAGGGACGAAATCCGACGCCCTGCACGATGCCGCGGACATGGATCTCAAGTCTGCTGAGCGGCATTCGGCGTTCGGTATTCCTCAATCACGATGGGCGGTCAAGTTTTTCTTCCGCTCTTTCAACGAGTATTGCAAACCTTGCGGATGCGACAGGCGAACCGGACTGCTAGAGTGCGGCCAGTTATGAACTACCACGCAACAACAGTTCGACCAGGCCTATTGGGCTTCGCAGCCGCCGGAGGTTCAGGCGCTGGAGGGCATCGCGGATCCGGACCAGCGCGCCGCCCAAGCGGCCACGCTCGCCACCAGCGGGTTCACCATCGACGTGCCGATCATGGTGTGGGGCTGGGATCCGTACCTGGTGATGACCATGCGCGCCCAATTCGGCTACACCTGGGTGCCTTCGGCGCTGCAGCCGCCGGTGACCATCGCGCCCGGCATCGCGCAGCCCGGCGTGGTGCCGTACGATCCGTTGCATCCGCCGCCGGGTTCGATCAAAGTGTCCACCAATATCGCGGACTACCCGCCTTATCATCCGGGACCGCAGCCCACGCCGGCAAACTCCGGCGAGCGGCGATCCGGTGGGATTGCAATCCGTCGGCGACATCTATCTGTCGGTGCCCGGCGAAACCTATCCGAATGGCGCTCAATTCACCGACAGCCGGGGAACGTTTCAGAAGATACGTGGTGATGACGCCGTTCGGGCGAAACGCCTATTGGGAAATGATCGCGTAACGGTTCGAAGCAGCAGGTTGCAGAACGATTACTGCGCTAAAATGGCCGGTATGCGCAGCCCATGGATTTCCCCCCGATTGAACGATCCGATCCGGACGCAGATGCATTACGCCCGCCAGGGCGTCATCACCCAGGAGATGGAGTATATCGCCAAGCGCGAGCACGTTACGCGGCGAACTGATCCGATCCGAGGTGGCGCGCGGCCGCATGATCATTCCCGGCCAATATCCACCACACCAACCTGGAGCCCATGTGCATCGGCGTGGCGTCCAGCTGCAAGATCAACGCCAACATCGGCAATTCGGCCACCACGTCGAACATCGACGAAGAGGTGGAGAAGCTGCATTACGCGGTGAAGTACGGCGCCGACACCATGATGGATCTTTCCACCGGCGGCGACATCCCGCGCATCCGCAAGGCCATCATCGACGCATCGCCCATTCCGATCGGCACCGTGCCGATCTACGAAGCGCTGGCGCGCGTGCGCCGCGTGGAAGATCTGAACATCAACGTGATGCTGGAAGTGATCGAGGAGCAGGCCGAGCAGGGCGTGGATTACATGACCATCCACGCCGGCGTTCTGGTGCAGTACGTTCCGCTCACCACCAAGCGCATCACCGGCATCGTGAGCCGCGGCGGCGCGATTCTGGCCGAATGGATGGTGAAGAATCACAAGCAGAATTTCCTGTACGAGCACTTCGACGAGATCTGCAAGATTTTCCAGAAGCACGACGTCAGCTTTTCGCTGGGCGATGGACTGCGGCCGGGTTGCGTGGCCGACGCGAGCGACGCGGCGCAGTTCGCCGAATTGAAGACGCTGGGCGAGCTGACCAGGAAAGCCTGGGAGCTACGACGTCCAGGTGATGATCGAGGGCCCGGGCCACATTCCCATGGACCAGATCCAGATGCAGGTGGAGAAGGAAGTGGAGATGTGCTACGAGGCGCCGTTCTACACGCTGGGCCCGCTGGTGACGGATTTCGCGCCCGGCTACGACCACATCACGTCGGCCATCGGCGCGGCCATGATCGGCTGGTACGGCGCGTCCATGCTGTGCTACGTCACGCCCAAGGAGCACCTGGGCCTGCCGAATCGCGAGGACGTGAAGCAGGGCATCATCGCTTACAAGATTGCGGCGCATGCGGCCGATATCGCGCGGCATCGTCCGGGCGCGCGCGATCGCGACGACGAGCTGTCGCGCGCGCGCTACCGCTTCGACTGGCGCCGGCAGTTCGAGCTGTCGCTCGATCCCGAAACGGCCGAAGCCATGCACGATGAAACGCTGCCCGAGGAAGGTTTCAAGGATGCGGCGTTCTGCTCGATGTGCGGTCCGAAGTTCTGCTCCATGAACCACTCGGCCAAGACCGAGCAGTTCACGGCGGAAGAGGCCGAAGCGGTGCTGGCGGCGTCGCAGCCGATCGTGACCATTCAGCAGTAGCGGATACGTACGTCATTGAGTTGAGATCGTACGACTCGTGTTAGCATGATTGCATGAGGGTCACGGCGTCCAAGCTGCGGGCCGACATCTACAACATTCTCGATGAGACGCTGAAGACCGGCGTTCCGGTGGAGGTGGTTCGGAAAGGGCCGAGTCCTCAAGATCGTCCCCGAACAGAGGCCCGACAAACTCAGCCGGCTGAAGAAGCGGGACTATATCGTCGGCGATCCGGAAGATTTCGTCCACATGGATTGGAGCAAGGAGTGGAGCGAGTTGAAATGACATATCTCGACACTCACGCCGTGATGTGGCTCTATGGGGGCGAAAGGCAAAGGTTTAGCCCGGTGGCGAACGAACGAATGCGGCATGATGAAATCTTGGTTTCGCCCGCCGTTGTGCTTGAACTTCAGTTGCTATATGAAATTAAACGATTCAGGGCGGCGGCTCTTCGCGTGATAGAAGTATTGGCGACGGATTTAGGGCTCAGGATTTGCAAGCTCCCCTTCGAGTCCGTTGTGGAATCCTCCTTGGACCAGAATTGGACACGTGATCCATTTGATCGGCTGATCGTTGCGCATGCCCGCGCAAACGATGCCGCACTCATAACGAAAGATGAGCACATTCGCAGGCACTATCGGCACGCGATTTGGTAAAGAACAATGGCTGAAATCAAGAAAACCGACGAAGAGTGGCGCAAGCAGTTGACGCCCAGACCAGTACGCTGTGACCAGCAAGAAGGGCACCGAGCCAGCGTTCACCGGCAAACATTGGGACAATCACGACCCCGGCACTTACAAGTGCGTGTGTTGCGGAACGCCGCTGTTTGAGTCCGGCACCAAATACGATTCGGGCACCGGATGGCCGAGCTTCTGGTCGCCGATATCGCAAGACAACGTCCGCGAGGAGACCGACACCAGCCACGGCATGCGACGCGTGGAAGTGCTGTGCGCGAAATGCGACGCGCACCTGGGCCAGTCTTTGACGACGGACCGAAGCCAACCAACCAGCGCTATTGCATGAACTCGGCGTCGCTCGATTTCGAAAAGAAAAAGTAGCCGGCTTTATTCGCTGAGGCCGGGAACCAGCTCCACGCGATCCATGGCCAGGAACGTTCGAATGTGCGGATGGTCGGATTTCTCCAGGTCCTTCACTGGCCCAAAATAAATCGCCTCCCCTTGATAAAGCACCACCACGATGTCGGCCACTTTGCGCATCAGGTCCAGATCGTGCGTCACCACCACGGCGGTTAGCCTCAGGTCGCGCTTCAGCTTCAGCATCAGCTCCGCCAGGGTGTTCGACATGATGGGATCCACCATGGTGGTGGGTTCGTCATACAGAATACATTCGGGCTGGGCAGCCAGGGCGCGGGCGATGGCGACAGCGCGTTTGTAGCCGGTGGAAAGGTCGGCCGGGTAGGCGTCCTTGAACTGCAGCATGTCCACCATGGAAAGCAGGCCGTCGACGACGTCTTCCTTGTTGTGCTCGTCGTAATCGTCGCGCAGCTCGAGCGAAAACAGGATATTCTCGCCGACCGTGAGCGAATCGAACAACGCCCCGCTCTGGAATACCATGGTCACTTTCTTGCGGATTTCGCGGAGCTGCGCTTCGTTATAGTCGGTGATGTCCTGGTAGGCCACAAAGACGCGGCCTTGGTCGGGCTTCAGGAAGCCCATGATGTGGCCCAGACTCACCGACTTGCCCACGCCGCTACGGCCGATGATGGCCACAGTCTCGCCCGCGTTCACGTAGAAGTTGGAATCGACTAAAACCGGGCGATCGAACGTCTTATAAACATGGCGAAACTCGATGTAGTGGAGTTTGTCGGTCATTGCCTAAGAGTCAGGGCAGTTTCGCCTCGAATTCGGTCCATTCGGCGGGAGTATTGACGTTGGCCAGCGCGGAGGGATCCACTTTCATCCATTCGGCCCCGAACTCCTTTATCAAGTCCCTCATTCTCAATCGTTTATCGCGAATTGCCCGGCCGATCGCCGGTAGGCAACGGCGATGGTAAACGGCGCACAGCGGTTCAGGCTGGCCATAGGGGCCGACCGCTGCGACACAGTTGCGCGCGGTCTCCTCGGCGCGGCCCAGCAGTTGACTCAGGATCTCGGAGGAGACGGCAGGCATATCGCAGGCCACCACGAGATTCCAGTCGGTTTCAGTCAAGCGGAGGGCGGTGTAAATGCCGCTCGCGGGGCCACAACCGGGCAGCTCGTCCGGAAACACCGGCAAGCCGAGATGGCCCAGCCGGTCGGGGTCGCCAATCAATGTCACGGAACCAACGGAGTCGCGCACGGTCTTCGCGACGTGCTCCACCAGGGTTGTTCCGCGATACGGCAACAACGCTTTATCCTGGCCCATGCGTTTGCTGGCTCCACCGGCCAGCACAAACCCGGACGCTTGCATGAGAGAATAATAGCATTAGCATCCGGATCGCCCAGCAGAAAGAAAAATTTGCCAACGGAGGGAATCCGGGTATAATCGGATAGAACAAAAGGATGCGATTTTGTTTGGAAATTATTCTGGCAGCGGCGGTTGCGGGAAATTTGCCTGCTGCAAGTCTGCCGCGGGCGGTATGGGTGGTCCGGGTGGACATCCACACGGGTAAGCTGGTGCGGACCTTGGTTGCCGCGCCTACGGCGAAGCCGGACACATATCCCGACGTTCACGGCCTGGTGGCTGACGCTGCGAAGAATTTCGATGTGAACCCACTACTGGTAGACTCCGTGATCCAGGTGGAGAGCAATTACAATCCGTTCGCGGTTTCGCCAAAGGGGGCGCAGGGTTTGATGCAGTTGATGCCCGGCACGGCCCAACGGTTCGGAGTGACGGATAGTTTCGATCCCAAGCAAAACATCGAAGCTGGTGTCCGCTATCTGAAGTTCCTGGAAAATACTTTTCAGGACGACCGGCTGGCAATCGCGGCTTACAATGCCGGTGAGCAGGCCGTGGCGAAGTATAAAGACGTCCCGCCCTACCCCGAGACGGTAAGCTACGTTGCCAAAGTAGGCAAGAAATACGGACAAGCGCAGCGCGCGGCGGTAAACAAGCAGGAAGCGAAGAATGCAGAGGAGCCAAAGCCAACCGAAGATGCGCCGAGGCACATCCTGGCATATGTGGATCCAGAAGGTAAGATGCACATCGCGACTCGATAGGAAATCCATGCTACACCTCCCCCGGAAGACGCATGGTCAAACGAAGATGCCTGGCACGACTGGCACGATGCTCGCGCGTGGGTGTGCGCTGCTGGTCCTGGCGCTTGGTGTGTGCTTGGCCGCGGGCGCCGCGGAGCCGCATCACGTCACGGCCGTGCGCTTCTGGTCGCTTGGCGGCGTGACGCGCATCGCAATCGAGACGGACGGCGATTTTGAGGTAAAGTCGGACCGGTTGGATAATCCCGACCGGCTGTTCTTCGACTTGGCGGGTACGCGGCCCACGCTCAGCCAAAAATCCATGACCGTGATTCCGGTCCAAGATCATTTTGTCCGGCAGATTCGGGTGGCCGAACCGCAGCACAATGTGACGCGCGTGGTGCTGGATCTGGAAGCTCCGGTTTTATCCACCATTTCGCGCCTGGACAATCCGAGCCGGTTGATCATCGAACTGCGCGCTTCCGGTAGCGAGCCCGCAACGTCGAAAGGCCACCAAGCGTCGCCGCCTGCGCTGCTTGAGCCAACCCCCGCCGCGAAGCCAGTGGATCGTCGGCCGTTCACGCCGCCACCGGCCGTCAAGCCAGTGAGCGTTCCTAGCGTGCCGTCGCAAGAGGCTTCGCTGGAGCCGCCTCCTGAATTGCAGTCGAGATATACCGTTCCGCTTTTTCCAGCGGTGCCAACGGACTACAAGCCTGGCCCCGCTCCAGCCCGCTCCCTTTCGCTGACGGTGCTCGCCAAGCCGGCTCCTACGCCGCTTTCGGCATCGATCGCCAACGTGGTTTCAACGCCGTTGCCACAACTAGAAACCGCTCTGCCCGCCAAGCGCAATTCCTCAGGCGACCGCTCGATGATTCGAGTTTTGGGGCTAAAGGTGGGACGCATCGTGCTGGACCCCGGGCACGGAGGCCACGACACGGGAACCGTTGGACCGGATGGACTGCGCGAAAAGGATTTGGTGCTGGATGTCGCGCAGCGGCTGGGCCGTTTGATTGAGGCCCGCATGGGGAGCGAAGTGATTTTCACCCGCACCGACGACACCTTTGTTCCCCTCGAGCGCCGCACCGAAATTGCCAACGACGCCAAGGCCGACCTATTCCTGTCGATACACGCCAACTCCTCGCCTCTGCGCAGCGCCGCGGGCGTGGAGACTTACTATCTCAACTTCACCACTTCACGCAGCGCACTGGATCTGGCGTCGCGGGAAAATTCGGGCTCGCAACTCACGGTTTCCGAGTTGCAAGGGCTGCTGGAAAAAATCGCCCTGAAAGACAAGGTGGAGGAGTCGCGCGAATTTGCGAGCCGCGTGCAGACCGCGTTGTACACTTTGTCGGCCAAGACCACGGACTCGCGTTCGAAAGACCGTGGCGTAAAAAAGGCGCCCTTCGTGGTGTTGATCGGAGCCTCCATGCCATCGGTGCTGGCTGAAATCGGGTTTGTCAGCAATGCGCATGATGAAAGCGTCATGCGGCGGGAGGAATATCGCGAGCGCACGGCCGAGGCTCTGTATAAAGGCATCTCCAGCTATGCCAGTTCGCTGAGCCACTTTCAGGTAGCGCAGCGGCATTGAGACCCGCTCCCTTACGGTCGCGGTTCAGTTAGTCGCGTTCAGTTGCTCGCGGTACAGACTAGGGGACGACGACGGCGGTTTCGACGGGCGTAACAAGAGCCGGCTCGGATTGGCAGCTAAGCATCTCGACGCGGTTGCGACCTGATTTTTTCGCGATGTAGAGAGCCTCATCGGCTTTGCGGATGAGCGCTTCTTGCGTCCACTCCTCGCCGGGGACGGCGGTGGTGACGCCGAAGCTGGCTGTGATGCGCAGAGCGCAGTCGTTGACCGACATTTCCACTTGGGCGATAGTCTTGCGCAAGCGATCGGCCTGCGCGAAGCTATCGGTCTCGCTACAGCCGGGGAACAGAATCAGGAACTCCTCGCCCCCGTAACGGCCAATGGAATCGTATTGGCGGATGCTGTTTTGCATACGGCGAGCGGCTTCGCGCAGCACAGCGTCTCCCGCCAAATGACCGTGCGTGTCGTTGACGTTCTTGAAATGGTCCAGGTCGACGATCACCACTCCCAAGGGGCGAAGTTCGCGCGCCGCACGGGCCAGTTCCCGTCCCAGCTGGCTGAGAATGGAACTCCGGTTCCACAGCCGCGTGAGAGAATCCCGCTCCGCTTGCTCCCGAAGAGCTTCTCGCGCCGAGAGCAATTGGTTCTGCAGATCCACCAGTCTGGTTCCGGCTCGCAGGCGAACTTGCAGCTCATTCTGGTCGAAAGGCTTGGTGATGTAGTCGTCGGCGCCGGCTTCCATGCCTTCGATCAGATCTTCTTTCTGGCTTTTGGAGGTGAGCAGCAGGATATAAGTGTACGGCTCGCTGCCGCGCTGCCGGATGCGGCGGCAGACTTCAACGCCCGTCATGCCCGGCATCATCCAATCCAAAATGATGAGCGCCGGAGCGTCCTCGCGCTGCAGAAGGTCCAGGGCCTCGGCGCCGTCGCACGCCACCATGACGTCGTAGCCCCACTTGCGCAACGTGGCTTCCAGCAAATGCCGGGAGACTATGCTGTCGTCTGCGATTAGAATCTTCACCGAGTTTCCGCGAACTTCCAGTACCCGTTAGTTCGAAATATTTGGAGTCTTATTTCCTCATCGGCCAGGATTTCGAGTAACGTTAGCGCGGTAGAGGCTATTAAGAGATTCGTTAGCTTAGGCTACGGGAAGGCCACCGCTCGCACGTGGTGAAATGCCTTAGTACTTGCGTCCTGTTGGACGCTCTTTTTCGATCAGGCTTCGGAAACCTGCCGAATGGTCCGCTCTAACTGGTCCTTAGAAAGATTGGTACTAATGAAAAGTTCCTGGCGCGCGCCGGCGCTTAGTGCGATCGCTTTCCAACCGTTGGCGGTGGGAACAGTTACGTGAATCTTGACCTCGCCCTTGGCATCCCGGACCGGACGGATGACGCCGGGAATAATGGATCGAATGGCCGTCGGGTTCTCGTCCAGGAGGCGCTCCAGCACCGGGCGCAATCCATCCACGATGCTGTGCTCCACCTTGAGCTTGCCTTGGACTTTTCGCAGCCGCATTGTTCATAGTAGCCCGCAAAACGGAGCGCGGCGGCGTAATTGTCTTCAGGCCGCACCCTTTGCAGGCGGGCTACTTGAAACGCTTCCGATATTGGAAATCGATGCTGAACGCTCCGTTTTCGTCGCGCAAGGCCACGGCCGACCATTTGCGGCTGAAGTCCCATTCGACGCGCACGATCTGCTGGTTGGCAACCGCCAGATTCGTGATGTAGGTGAGGGTGACATCGGAAGAGACCTGCTGTTCCATGGTGAGGCGGGCCTGCGGAACGATGGTGACGTCGGTCAGCTGTGGATCGATCTTGATGTGGCTGACGCCGAAAAATTTCTGCAGGCGCCCGGAGTTGGGGGCGATGGCTTGGGAGAGCAGTGAATCGCTCCCGCCTAGGCCCAGGTAGCTGTTATTGATGTTGGTGGCGGCCTGGGAGGTAGCCAGGGGACCGGCGGTGGAGGGAGTGCGTCCCACCGCCAGCAACGCGACGATGTCGGAGGCCTCCAGCGGTGGATCGGAGCGGTACGAGAAATTCAATTTGTTCAAAGAGCCTGAAAAACTGATGTCCACCGTGATGCCTCGCACTTTGGTGGACAGATCCATATTGATAACGGGCTCGATCTTGGCTGGATTGTTGAACGTGATCTCGCCGCGATTGATGCTGTACTTGTTGCCGAAGAACTCGATCTGTCCCGAATTGACGGTGATATGGCCCAGCAACATGGGGCGATCGGGAGTGCCGCGCACGCGCAGATCGGCATCGGCTTGGATGTTGCGCGTGAGCGAAGTTTCCACCTCCAGCGTGCGCTCGGTCACCACGCGCACATCCAATTGGACTCCCTGCAGATACTCATTGGGCGTGGCGGCCACCGGCGTGGCAGTGGAAGCCAGCAGCGCGCCCACGTCGGTACGGGGATTAAAGGCCGCGCGCGTCACCGATACCGAACCCGACAAGACGCTGCTTTCCGACGTGCCCACCAAGGCGAGCGAGCCATCCGCCGTGACGCTGACGCCTTCTTCGGAGCGATACCGTACATTGCGCGCCGTCGCCTGCAGGCGATAAACCAGAGCGGACCCGCGGAAGCCCAGGAAGCTGCCGCTTTCGAATGCAATGTCGCCGCCGCCGCTCTTGCCGGTGAGGTTCTGCACCGTGGCGCGGTTGCGATCGAACAGGATCAGACCGTTAGCGTTGTCCACGCCGTTGGGAACATCGCGCAGGAATAAGGAAGCGTTCTGCAATTCCAGTCGCCCTTCCACTTGCGGTTCGGTGAAGGGACCACGCACGGAGACGTTGACGATGGAAGCGCCCGAGCCGAGCAGATCCGGGTTGAAGAGCTGAAGAATGGAAAAGTTGATGCGGCCTTGGATGGCCACATCCCAAGGACTCTTTGAGTTCAGCAGCAGGCGGCCGGTAGCGTCCAGAGTGGTATCTTTTGCGATAAAGCTGGCATGCCCGAAATCGATGGAACTGGTAGTGGCGACCACATGCAACGGCTGCGCATTGCGCAAAACCAGGTCTTGCGCAGGGACGCCCGAGACGGGACGCGCGTTGGGGCTGGCGTTGAGCTGCACGGTGGAGAGCGTCACATCGGCCTTCATCGAGGATGGCTGATTAAGCGGACCGGAGACGATGGCATTGCCTTCGATGAATCCGCCGAAGGGCAGGTCTTTGCGGACATGTTTGCCGGGAGCGAGATCGTGCAGCGTGGCGAACGAGATACGAGGGATGGGAATGTGGGCCTGGCCGCGATAATCGCCTTCCATGCGCCACTCGCCCGTACCGTGGATTTGGACGTCGTCCAAGGTGGCGGTGGCCACCAGCGTCAACAGGGGCAGCCTGGTTGAGGCGGTAACGGTAAGATTGCCGTACGAGCGGCCGTCCAGTGCGGCGTTACGCACGGTTAAGTCGCCGTTCAGCGAAGTCAAATCCAGCACGCCGTTTACGATTTTGGCGCCGCCGTTGGCCTTCAAATCCAGACGCCCACCGAGGCCGCTTTCGAAATCCTGCAGGCGCTTGATCGCGGTGAGATCGAGGCCGCTGGTGGCCAGGTCGAAGCGAAGCGATCCGTCTTTCCAGTCGCTCGCCGGGTGATTATAGTCGCCAGAAAGTGTGATGCGTCCCGCGCCGTTGCGGGCTTGACTCGGGAAGACGGCTTCGCCATGCGCGACTTCGAGCGCCGTGGTGGTGAAGGTGACATCGGCGCGGGCCTGTGCGAAATGTTCGTCCCACAGCGTGAGGTTTTCAAGCGATACCGCGGCGGCCACCAAGGGCGATTCCAGCGAACCGGAAACATGTACCGCGGCCGAGACCAAACCAGCGGCGGGCGGGGTTTTCCAACCGGCCTCCGCCGCGAGCGTTTCGAGATCGGCGGAGCGCAAGGAAACAGCCGCTGAAACGGGACTCGCGTCCTCCAACTTCCACTCGCGCAATCCGGCCCGGCCGTTTCCTTCCAGGCGCATTTTGCCTTGCTCGATACGGATGGTCTGCAGCACGGCGTTGGATCGATCGAGAGTGAATGTGGAAGTGACGCGGTCCAGCAGGCGGCCGTCCAGTTTGAGCTTGTCGGCGTCAGCCTGTCCAGACACCTTCGGGTCTTGAAGACTCCCTCGGATGGAAGCATCGATGCGCGCCACGCCGTCCTCCAATTCCACGGGCCACTGGGCGGGAGGCTGAGCGCCCAGGGCGCGCAGCACGGGGAGCGCGTCGTTCAGATTCCTGGAGACGACATGCACCGTCAGATCCTCGCCGAGAATTCCGGAGAGGTCGGCGTGCGTGGAACCGACATCCAACTGCGAGTTGCCGAGCTGCAGCTTGCCAGCGCGTTGGTTGAAGTTGATGGCGAGCGAGCCCTGCACCGGTACGCCGCCCGATCCTGCTTTGAGATCGAGCATGGCGCTGGCGTTGGCTCCCACCAGCCCCGCGGTCGTGACCTGCCCGTCCAGTTGCACCGGACCACTCAGCGTTCCATTGAGCGACCCGGTTTCGCGCGCCGCCAGGCGGCCCACTTCGGCGATGGTGACTCCGTCGATGTCGCCTTTCACGTTGATGCGCTTCTGCTCGTTCAACCGGGCCGCACCGCGGAAGCGGCCAGCGGGAGAGGAGACTTGGAGATCCGTCAGGTTGATCTTGTCGGGAGTGATGTCGGCGTGGGAGCTGATAGCAATGTCCTGGATAGCAACGCCCCGGTACTGGTAGCCCAGAGAGCGCCCGGTTATCTTTCCAATAAACCGATCGGGATCCGTCCCACCGGCCGAGACGTGACCTTGGACCCATGCATCTCCGCGCGGCTCGAGTGGAACCTGGACCAGTTTGTTCAGGTCCCGCAAAGGGAGCGCGGCTGTGACGTCGAAGTCCAGACGCGGCGAGTAGAGATTGACGATATTCCCTTGCGCCTGGATCTTCATTCCGGTGGACGCCAGGTTCATGCTCAGCACTTGCACTGTGTTCCTGCCAAGCTCCACCTGGGATGCCAGCGCAAACTCCGCGGGAGCGCGTAGCTTGGAGGAGGAAACGCGCATGAGCGCGGAGGAAAGGGCGCAGAGATAGTGGGGTCCGGCGGGCTGATAGACCAGCGAGGTCTGCAGATGCTCGCCGCTCGCATCCATCGGAACGCGCCATGAATTGTAGTCCAACTCCCCATGACGAAGCTCCACATGCTGCACTTTGAGGTCGAGAAGATCCTCCACCACGTTCTGATTGAAGCGGGGAATCACAGGTCTTGGAATATTGGTCGAACCGTCGGGGCCGATGGTGATGTACACGCGCGGGCTGTCGATGATCAGGGAGGCGATGTCGACCTTCTTCTCCAGAGCGGAAATGATTTTGAATCCGATTTGAATTTTGTCCGCCCGGAACAAGGGCGGCGCGGAGGCGGGCTCGGTGCCGCGCAGCACGAAGGGCGCTACTTCGGCCGTCAGATTATGCCAGTTATAAGAGAAGCTGCCGATCGCAACCTGGCCACCAGTGGCGCGTTGGACGACGGACGCAATGCGCACCCGCACCAAGTTCCGGAACCAAGCGGTCTGCACCACCACGACGCCGGCGACCAGCAACGCGACGGCGAAGATGGCCAATCCAAGCAGACTGAACGCCGCGATTCGGGCGGCGCGCCTCATTCTGGAGGTGGGACTCATTGAAGTTGGGGATCCAGATAGTTAATTGTCACCTGGCTCCGCGTATCCCGGATCCACTGTTCCAACGCCTGGTCGATCCGCTTCTGAGTCAGGATCTCCTCGATTTGATCGCGGGTTTCCTCGAGCGTCGGAATCGGCTTGGTCCTTTTTTGTTCCCATTGGGATACTTGCTGCCGATAATATGCTTGCACATCCGCGGGCGGAATCTGTATGCCTGGCCGGAAGCGGTAGTCGATGAAGCGCAAGAGCGTCAATTGCCACCAGAGGCGACGGGTCAGCTGGTCGGATGTAATGCCGTATTTCTGAAGCGCATCCTGGAACTCCGTTTCGTTCGGATACATGGCCTTCAGGCTCTGCAGAGTTTCGCCGGCGTCGCTCAGTTCGGGCAAAGGATAACGGCTAAGATCCATTTCGCGCCGGATAAGCGCCTGCTCGATCAACCTGCCGGCTGCCTCCTTCTTGGCCTGGAGGCTCAGATCCAGCTTCCCGCGATTCAGGAATGCGGTGACGCGAACTTCGTCGTCGATCTGGGACTGGGTGATCACCTGGTTGGCGACGGTGATGGCGATGCGGTCAATGATCTCCGCGGAAAGAAGGGATGCAAAGGGGACAAGGAATACAAGGGGGACGAGGGAGACAAGGAATACGAGGGAGACAAGGAATTGCGTTACCGAGCCACGACTGTTAGGGAGTGGTTGCACTGCCATCAGAAGGCTTGTCCCAGCGAGAAGTGGAATTGGAAAACGTTGATGCGCTGCATGGTTTGCGGTACCGACGAGCCCATCACTCCGCATTGGAGCAACTGGTTAATGGAACCCTGACAACCGAAAAAGCGCGGCGAGTTGGGGCTGAGAGAAAAATCCACGCGAACCGGACCCAGCGGCGTCCGATAGCGAAGCCCGAATCCGAAGCCTTGCACCGCGTAGTCGAAGTTCTGCAGATTCGGCTGGTGGAACCCCAGGCTGATCTTGTTTACGGCCGAGTATACATTCCCGATGTCGTTGAACAACACGCCGCCCAAGTTATCGCCGATCAGCGGGAAACGCAACTCGACAGTATTGGTGAGCAGGGCGTTGCCGCCGACGGGAAAGCCGGTGATGGGATCGCGAGGCCCGGCCTGGAAATCGGGAAATGCGCGGTTGGAGAAAGCGCCGCCGGCGAAAAATCGTTCCGCGAGCGGGATGGTGGGTAATCCCCCGTAACGTTCGATGAGACCGAAGTCGGTAGTGCGCGCCAGCACCAGGTCCTTGCCGAGCTGATAGTAGGAGGAATTGCGCGCCACCACTCGACCGAAACTGGTCTGGGATCCGAAAAAGCCAGAGGCCAGCGCGAGATCGATGCTGGTATACGTCCCCTTATGCGAATCGATAGGGTCGTCCCGTTTGTCGCGGATGAAGCTGGTGGAAAAAAAACCCACGCGCACCGGCTGGGAGAGCAACGGAATCAGATCGGGACTGATGAGCGGCTTTCCAAGAATATAGACCTTGCGATAGGTAAAGCGGTACTGCACGGTATCCGCTTTGGACAGCTTTTGTCCTAATTGAATGGATCCTTCTCCGCGCTGTGCCGAGAAAGTGCGGATGTCGTGCGAACGATCGAACAAGCCGGAGAGTTGCAGGCTCAATTTGGGATCGCCCAGAAATTGCGGCGCGACGTAGGTAAGCAGGGCGCGCTGTTCGAGCGTGGAGACCAGCGTCTGCAGACTCATGGTGTGGCCCAACCCGAAGAAGTTCAGGCGGCTGATGCCGAAGGAAAGGCGCGGGCTGAAGCCAGTGACGCCAGCCGGCGAATCGAGCGATGTGGCGCCGCCTCCGATGCGTCCGATTTCCGCGCCCACGCCGACGTTCATCGAATATCGCCCGGCTTCTTCGATGGAATACAGCACGTACTTGGTGGGTTCGTCGCCGTCGGGATTCTGAATGGCGGCGTCCACGCGCGAAAAAATGCCTAGATCGTACAGCCGCCGCTGGCTTCCGTTGATCTCGCCCTGCGACAGAGGGTCGCCCGCGCGCAGACTGATGCGGTCCGTCACCAGGTCTGGCCGGGTTCGCTTCAGCCCATCTACCACTACGTTGCGCACGAAGACGCGCTCGCCGGGCGTCAGGATGAACGTCAGGTCCACACGGTTGGCTTGGGCGGAAGGGACGGAGGTGAAGTCGAACTTCGCGGCTGGATATCCGTTGTTGAAGTAGTAATCGAGCACGTTGTCGCGGTCGGTGGCGATGTTGAGATCGCTGTAGGGCTGGCCTTCGGTGGAATGCAACAGCAGCATCAAGGGCGGGCGCGCATCCGCCGAGACCCCCTGCAGGGTGAGCTTGGAAACGAACCATTGCGGCCCCTCGGCGATATCGATAAAGATCGCGATGTGCGCCTTGGCTCCGTTGTAATCGTCCAGCACGCGCGAGGTGAGTTCGACGTTGCGAAATCCATTGGCGCGATACAGATTCCGGATGGCGTCCAGATCGCGCTCTAAAGCCGCGCGGCTATAGCGGCCCCAGCGGTAACGGACCACGGTGGCGGGGAGCACGGACATGCGCTCGCGAATAGTCGCGGTGTCGAAATAGCGATTGCCGTGAATCTCAAGCTTGGCCAGCTTGTGACGGACGCCGAGGTCGACGTGGTAATCGATCAGTTGCTCGCCGTTGGCAGGCGTGGCCGTAACGTAACTGGCCTGGGCGTCGAAATAGCCTTGCGTTTCGAAGTAAGAGTCCAGATCGCGCGATCCTTCCTCCAGCAGATCGCGATCCACCGAACGCTCCTCATAGATGGGCAGCAAGCTGCGGAGCTTCCCCGAAGATAGCTTTGCGCCGCGCAGACGCACCAGCACGGGCGGCCCCGGATTGATCGCCAGTACGGGCGTGACAGTGTTGGCGTCGGAATGATAATCCAGCTTGACAAGCGTAACCTGCGCCAGCAGGCGGTCATGCTTGGGATACCAGGAGCGAATGCTATCGACGCCGTTCTGGAGACGTGTTTCGGTAAGCTGATGCCAGCCGAACAGCCCTCCGAATCGCTTCCAGCCGCTGGAATGGATCAGATTGTCGACCGGGCGCAGAGTATCGCCGGTGGCGACCAGCCCATCGAACTTGGCGCGCCCGCCGGGGTCGACACGGTAATCAATGTGGACCTCCTGGGTAGGTTCCCGCCTGTCAGTGGTGGGTTCAATACCTGCATTGTAGAAGCCATTGCGCTTCAGCAGGTCCGCGATGCGGCCCACCGCCGCGGTGGTATCACCGGGCACGTAGGCGCCGCCCAGAGTGAGCTTGGTGGCCACTAGCAACTGGCCTTCGTTGGGCGGGTCGGGGACTCCGCTCACGTCGAAGTAGCCGATAAAGTAGGCGGGTTTGGTGATGAACTTCAGAATGACACCGGCCGGCGCGCCCGCCTGTGACAACGTAGCGTCCACGGCGATGTCGGCGTACTCACCGGTCTGGTACAGGCGCTGGATGGAGTCGCGCAGATCGGAAGCGCGCAGGGGCTGGCCGATCCGCAGCGGTAGCATGGCCATCAACTGGTCGAGCGTCAGCGGCTGCATCGCCGGGTCGAATTGGACCGCGGCGATGGGCTTGCCTTCGTATTCGTTGGACGCCGCGTTCCCCCGAATGGAGCAAAGGGCGGCGAGCATGGGCATACTGATCCACAAGCCCAGCCGAGTTGACACAAGCGACCATCTTAACGCATCGCCTCCTAAGCATAGGGCCCTGGTTGGTACCATCGGGTGGTATGAACGAACGGGACCGCGAACGCTATTCGCGGCAAATCCTGTACGCGGGCATTGGCGAACAGGGACAGCAACGTCTGTTGGACGCTCGCGTGGCGGTGGCCGGTTGCGGCGCATTGGGGAGCTTTCAAGCTGGGGCGCTGGCGCGCGCGGGCGTGGGCTTGCTGCGGTTGATCGACCGCGATTATGTCGAGCTGAGCAATTTGCAGCGGCAATGGCTGTTCGATGAATGCGACGTGGAACAGGCCATGCCCAAGGCGGCGGCCGCGGCGCGAAAGATCGCCGGAATCAATTCGAGCGTGCGGGTAGAGGCGCTGGTGACGGATCTAACACCGTCTAACGTCGAAGAGCTGCTGGAAGACGTGGACGTGATCCTGGATGGAACCGACAACTTCGAAACAAGATACCTGATCAATGATTTTGCGGTGCAGCGCGGGGTGGCCTGGGTTTACGGCGCCGCGGTAGGCAGCTATGGCATTACGATGCCGGTGATTCCCGGCCGGACGGCGTGCTTGCGGTGCGTTTATCCCGATCCGCCCTCGGGCGCGCAGCCAACCTGCGAGACCGCCGGGGTTCTGGGTAGCGTAACGGCTATGATCGCCAGTTTGCAGGTGAGTGAGGCGATCAAGATTTTGTGTGGCTCTCAGCCGGCACCCAAGATTACAACGGTGGATGTTTGGAGCGGTGAGATTCGTCAGGTAGAGCAGCCGGGTCCGGTTGCGGAATGTCCCGCCTGTGGCCGGCGCGAGTTCCCTTATCTGAGCGGCCAGCGGCGCGCGCCGGTGAGCCTATGCGGCCAGAACGCGGTGCAGATTCATGAGCGGACGCGTCCTCTAAAGCTGCGCGAGCTGGCGGCAAAGCTCGCGCCTCTGGGCCCGGTTCGCGCCAACGAATTTGCGCTGCGGTTTGAAGCACCGCCGTATTTGCTGACCATCTTTCCCGACGGCCGCGCCATTATCAAGGGCACCACGGACGTGGGCGTCGCGCGCAGCCTGTATGCGCGCTATATTGGTGCTTGAGGTAGCTATGCGGCGAATTTTGCCGGTTGCTTTGGCTTGCGTCCTGATAGCCGTTCCTGCGTTCGCACAACGCGGCGGGCACGGGGGCGGAGGCGGTGGGATGCGCGGCGGCGGTGCGGTTGGCGCGCGAGGCAGCTTTTCGGGCGGAGGCTTCCGAGGCGGCTCTGGTTTTCGCAGCGGGGGAGGCGGTCTTCGCGGCGGAGGCGTGCGGGGAGGGTTTCGCGGGATCGGAGGCTTTCGTGGCCGCGTTGGTTTCCGAGGCTTCTACGGCTACCCCTATTACTACGCAGGTTATTACGGCGGCCTCTACGATCCGTACCTGTGGGATTACGACGACTACGGATACGGCTCTCCTGATTACGGATACGCGGACTACGACGCATATCCGTCCTACGGCTCTCCCAGCTACGCTTCTCCGAGTCCGCAGGTATTGATTATTTCCAATCAAACTCCTCCTCAGCCGGTCATTGTGCAACCGGCACCGGCGCTGGGAGCCTGGAACTCCGGCCCCAGTGCTCAGGCCAAGAAATATGAGGAGCAGCTGTACTTATTGGCGATGAAGGACGGTACCATTCGCGCGGTGCTGGCGTACTGGGTGGATGGCATGACGGTGCATTACGTCACGATGGATCACGAGCAGAAGCAGACGCCGTTGTCTTCGCTCGATCACAGCCTGAGCGAGCGGCTGAATCGCGAGCGCAATGTGCAGTTTCAATTGCCGGGTTAGAACCCGCTCCCGGACGGTCACGGCTCGGAATCAGCGAATCGCTTTGTTCAGCCAGCGCGCCGTTAGCGAGCGATGCTTGGGCGAGAACTGTTCGGCGGCCGCGCGCAGGTAAGGCTGAAACTCCTGCGCCCAATACGCCGCGTAGCCGCGTTCGTGAATGTCGCTCAACACTTGGCTGTAATGCAGCAGAACGCTGGCGCCGAACGTCTCACCGGAGCGCCAGGCGACGCGATTCGCCGCGCGCGCCAGCCGCAGTAAGGTAACCGGGAAACGAGCGATGGCCGACACCGCCATCATCGACGATAGCTCGAACACCGGGCGGTTTTGCGCCGCAGCCTCCGCTTTCAACTCTTCCCAGTGTGCCCCTAGAAAACCCACCGAAGGCAGATTGCGCGGGGGAATCTTGGCCACGGCCTGGCGGAAGGCGCCCCACTCGCGTCGCAGCCCGGCCACGTCCAGCGGCGGCGCGTTGCAAAGATCGGCCACCTGGCTGGCGCTCTGCTCCAGCCCTTCCAGAAGCTGCTCGACATTTTCGAACTTGGCGTCGCCCGCCAGC
Source organism: Bryobacterales bacterium (assembly GCA_963798295.1). Classification (GTDB taxonomy): domain Bacteria; phylum Acidobacteriota; class Terriglobia; order Bryobacterales; family Bryobacteraceae; genus Palsa-89. The sequence goes on from CAWCSV010000001.1 coordinate 222,462, forward strand.
AGGCCCTCCTGTTTCAGCGCATCGGCGATCTCCTGGACGATGTGGCGCCCGGCGCCAGAGACGTCGGCCAGCGCGGCCATAATCCACACCGGAGAAGCGCGAAATGCCAGCAGACCCGCCAGCTCGATGCCGTGTCCGGCGGTTCTGCGCACCAGGAAATCGCTGGATAGTTCGCCTCCGGTGGGATACACGCCCTTTACTTCGCCCACCTGCTCAATCATGAAGCGCAGCGCGATGTCCACCATCATCTGGTACGTTTTGGTGCGCCGCACCGCGGAAGGAACCGAGACATCGCCGATCTCGCGGATCAAGCCGCCGGCCAGCGCCGCACCGGATCGCACCAGGCGCTCCGGCAGCGAGATGACATAGCGGGCCACCCTTGCGCCGGATTTGGCGGCCTTGCGCTTGCGAGTGGATTTCATCCTGTAACTATAATTGTGCCTGATAGGATAGTCTGCGACACATGGCCGACATCGTGATTCGCCCCAGCATGAAGTTCATCAAGGCGGGGTACGTGTGCGCGTTGCTGGTGGTGTGCGCGGCGATTATCGTCCACTACAAATACATCGCGGACGAACATCCGCGGCCTTATCTTCCGATCGCCAGTTTGCTGATTTTGCTGTGGCCCATCAAGCGTCATCTGCAGCGGCAGGCGGTGAAGCTGACCATCGCCGGCGACAAGCTGCGCTACGAAACAGGCCTCGCTTCGAAATCCATGCGGATCATTCAACTCCCCAAAGTTCAGGACGTACGCGTGATTCAATCTTTTTGGCAGCGGATCTTCGACGTGGGCAATATCTCCATCGAGACGGCGGGAGAAAACAGCCGTTTAGTGGTGGAAAATTTGGATCAGCCTCGAGAGTTGGCCGAGCAAATCACCGACGCTTCGGCGCACCTCCCGCCGACCGGTCTTCATTAAATCCTTCTAACAATAAAGGTTTCAATGACTTCGCCGTCCAGAAGGGATGCCCCAAAGGCTGGTTTTTGATATGGTAATAGGACGTGCCACTAAGAAAGCTGGGTAGGCAACCAGCCCTCGGTTTCGCAGTGCTTTTGGTTGCCGCGCTTCCTGGGATTGGCGGGTGGAAGTTGGCAGGTCCGTTTGGCGGGAGTGCGCGAGCAATCGCGATCGATTCCGAAAACGGCCGCACGCTGATCGCCGGTTCGCGTGACTCTCTGCTGTTTCGTTCTGACGACGCAGGTGCAACTTGGCATCTGTTGCCCTTTCCTCGCGGAACGCCCGGTGTTTTCAATTCCGTGCTGATCGATCCCCAGGCGTCGCCACACTACTACGCGGGCCTGGACGCCGGCGATTCGCGGGACTCGGGCGTCTATGAGAGCAAAGACGGCGGCGAGACCTGGCAGGCTCTGGCCGGCCTGCGCGGATCGCGCATCGAATCGCTCGCCTTGTCGCCGATCCATCCCGGCACGCTGGCCGCCGGGACATCCAAGGGCGTTTTTGTTTCCGACGACGGGGGCGCCTCCTGGCGCAGAATCTCCCGCGAAACTGACGTGGAGATGCAGGATATCACCGCGCTGGCCTTCGATCCGGCTGACAGCCAGGTCTTGTACGCCGGCACGCCGCATTTGCCATGGAAGACCACGGACGGCGGCGTCACCTGGCATTCCATTTCGAGCGGTTTGATCGACGATTCCGATATCTTCTCCATCCGCGTGGATCCGAAACACCCGCGGCTGGTGTTTGCCAGCGCTTGCAGCGGAATTTATCGGAGCGATAGCGGGGGCGACGCCTGGGTCAAGATCCAGGGCATTCCCGGTACCCATCGCCGCACCCACGTCATCGCGGAAGATCCCCGCAATTCGGACACGATTTTCGCCGGCACGACACTGGGACTTTTCAAATCGCCGGACGGCGGCAAGACCTGGCGGCATCTGAGCTCGGAGCAGGTGAACTGGATGGTTTTCGATCCGGGCGACCCGCGGACGCTGTATCTGGCGACCGAATTCGCGGGCATTCTGAAGAGCACGGACTCCGGCGAATCCTTCCATCCGATGAACGAAGGGTTCGCCAATCATCGCCTTTCCGAGATTGCGTCCGATGGCAAACACTTGTACGCCAGTAGCACTTACGAGGGCTTGTACGGCGGCGTTTTTGTAAGCGACGACGGCGGCCTGCAATGGTCCCTGCGGGCCAATGAGGAGGCGCTGCACGGCCGTAACCTGCATAGCCTGACGGCGTCGCCCGCCAGCCCGGGCCTGGTGTTTGCCGCGAGCGAGGACGCAATTTTGAAATCCGTGGACGGCGGCAAAACCTGGCTGGCTGTCTCCGAGCCTCGCTTGACGGCGCCTCGAGCCGTGGCGCGCACCGGCCGCCCCGCCCCGGCGGCCCACAGTATCGCGCGCATCCACATCCATGCGCTGCGCGCCATACAGCCGGAAAAAGAGAAATTGACGCTGTTTGCCGGAACGGACGCCGGTTTATTCCGAAGCGCCAATTTGGGGACCACTTGGGAGCAAGTGAAGGCTGCCGGGCTTACTGGGGCATCGGTTCTGGCGATTTATGCGCCCCCCAATAACGCCTCACGCCTGGCCGCGCGGACCAACTCCGGGTTGTTCGTTTCGGAGGACGCTGGCCGTACCTGGCAGGCAGCCCTGGTACCAAACGAGTATTACGTCTATGACGTCGCCATGCCGGCGGAACGAGATACTGCAATTCTTGCTGCAACTTCGCGCGGCGTTTTGCAGTCTATTGACGAAGGCGCACATTGGAAACTTGTAACGGAAGGTGTACCCGCGTCCACGGTGGATTCGGTTCGTTTCAACCCGGGCGCGCGGGGCGAGGCCTTCCTGGTTCAGTACGGCAATGTCTACCGCACGCTGGACGGCGGCGATACCTGGCAGGCGTTCTCCAATGAAGGTCTGGGAGGCGCCGCGATTCGAATGCTGTGGTTCGCACCCGATATTCCCCGCCGGATCTTCGCTCTCAGCGCCGCGCGGGGGGCGCTAGTTTTCGATCTGCCTCAGGCTACTGTGGCGCAACAGGATGAGCACGCTGTTATTGCAAGCAGGAAATGAATCAGAGGGAAAGGTGAAAAACATGCGAGCAGTATGGAAGTATCCGGTTCTGGCGCTGGCTGTATGGGGCGTCTTAGGAATTCCAAATCCGGCGCGCGCGCAAAACGCCGCGGCACACTCCGACGAAGACAACAATTTCTTAGAGTTAAACCTCTACGGAGGATATTCCAACTACTGGAAGAACCAGGATGGTCTGGGCAACAAGATCCAGGGCGGAGCTATCCTCGGCGGCCGGGTTACGGAGAATCTCTGGAACTATGTAGCTCTGGAACAAGACGTCAACGTGTATTCGTGGAACAAGTATCAATTTCTTTCGAACCTGCCGGACGGAACGCTACTGCAGCCGGCGTTCCCGATCCACACTGTCCAGCCGGCCTTCGATGGCGTGTTGCATTTTACGCCGCGCGATCATAAGTTTCGACCGTTCATCGCGGTCGGGCTGGGCGCCTCCATCGATGTGCTGGGCAAGAACGCGAAACAGTGGGGAAGCGGATTTCCTCCCTCGGAGGGGTTCACTGGATTTGGGAACGACGAGCACATCCAAGGCAACTATGGAGTCGGGGTCAAGTACCAGGCGAACAAGTGGTTTGGCCTTCGCGCGGATGTCAGAGGGTACACGGGGCTTACTCCGGAGTTTAGGCTTGCGGGAACTCCAGCTGCAGGCGGCGTCTATATACCGGGCGGCAAAGTACTGGACGGCATTGAGATCACAGGTGGCCTGACGCTTTATCTCGGGCATCGCGGTGAGCTCCCAGCGCCGCCTCCTCCGCCGCCTCCGCCTCCGCCTCCGCCTGCGCAGGCAATCAATCCTGGCAGCATCAGCGCCAATCCGGGCACGGTTTGTCCGGGCGACGCGGTGAATCTTAGCTCGAACGCCTCAGATCCCGAAGGGCACCAGTTGACCTATCAATGGACGGCCAATGGAAGCCCGGTGGGAAGCGGAGCTCGATATACCTACATGCCAAACTCATCCGGCGACGTCAGGATTGGTTTGCACGTGGCCGACGCAACCAACGGGTCGCGCGGCGCCGATGCCCCTCCGGCTACCATTCACGTGAACACTTACAGCCGGCCCACGGTCAGCGTGGCGGCCAATCCCACCGAGCTCGATCGCGGGCAAATGGCGATGCTGCGCGCTTCCGGCATGGGTTCGGAATGTAGCGGAACGCTCAGCTACAGGTGGTCTGCCACGGAGGGAACCGTCTCCGGCAGCGGCACCAACGCACAATTCGATTCCAGCTCGGTGTCTTTTAACGACGCAGATCGCAGCCGGCCGCAATCCAAACAGGTGACCGTGACCGCCACAGTAACCGATAGCAAGGGCGGCTCGGGGAGCGCTTCCGTCAACCTGACGGTTAATCTGGGCGCGGAAGCGCGGCACTTCGGCGACATCCTGTTCCCGAAGGATAGCGCTCGCGTGAACAATTGCGGCAAGCGCGTGCTGATTGAGCAATTGTATCCGCAGCTGGCCGCCAACCCGAACTACGATGTCGTCCTGGTGGGCCACATCGATACCAGTGAAGTGCCCAAGGGCAAGTCTCGCCGGGGCCGCGATCTGGATAAGGATCGTGTGCTCAATACCGCCGGAGTGCTCAGCGGTGGCGGCGGCACCTGCAGTTCGCTGGATCCGTCCCGCATCAAGGGAAGCTGGATTGGAGCGACGCAGGAGACGCCGTCGGTACCCACTTCTTGCGCCGTATCGACCACGGCTCCGAAGGAGCGCAGAGGCGCGGCGATTGAAGACACCGACACCGCCAAGAACCGGCGCGTGGAAATCTGGCTGGTTCCCAAAGGCCTGGCGCTTCCGGCCGCGGCTCACGATGCCAAGGAGCTGCCGGATGCCGACCTGAAGAAAGTCGGTTGCCCGAAATAAGCAGCTGTTAGCGGTTCGCCGTTAGCAGTTAGTGATTGGTTATGGCGCCGGGTGCTTCACCGCACTCGGCGCTTTTTTAGCCATCGACGACCTCCTCAACGCCTTCCACCTCGGGGAGCGCCAGCCATTCTTCATAGGTGAGGGGCTTGGGGGTCGTCGCCGTCGGGTTTTTCTTACCCATAGTGTACGCTGGCTACTTGAACTACACGGAAGCCGTTCGATACCTCTACTCGCTCGGCAACGAAGTACTGACGGCGAAGCTCGGCTTGGAGCGCATCACGGCCTTGCTGGAGGCGCTCGGCAACCCCCACCACGCGTGCCGTTGGGTGCATGTGGCCGGCACCAACGGCAAGGGTTCCACCTGCGCGATGGTCGAGGCAGGCTTGCGGGAAGCCGGCGTACGGACGGGGCTTTACATTTCTCCCCACTTGGTTGAGCCCACCGAGCGCATTCAAATCCGAGGCCGGCAGGTGAGCCAGGAGCAATTCGCCAGCGCGTTCGTCCGAGTGCACGAAACCGCCGAACGGATGCTCGCGTCCGGCGCACTCGATATGCACCCGACTTATTTCGAGACGGTCACCGCCATGGCTTTCGTCGCCTTCGCGGACGCCAAGCTGGACACCGTAGTGCTGGAAGTGGGTCTGGGAGGCCGGCTGGACGCCACCAACGTGGTGATACCCGAGCTCTGTGTGATCACTCCGATCGACTATGACCACCAGATTTTTCTCGGCTACACCATCCAGCAGATCGCGGCCGAGAAAGCCGGTATTCTGAAGCCCGGCGTACCCGCCGTGTTCGCCGAGCAGCGTCCGGAAGCCGAGGCTGTTCTTCGTGCAATGGCGAGCGGACCCTATACGTTTTCGCGTGACTGGCCCATTACCGATCTTGTCCTGGACGCGCGCGGAAGCTGCTTCCATCTGCGGGGCGTGGAGGTGCGATGTCCATTGGCGGGCGAGCATCAAGTGGAAAACGCCCGTGTTGCCGCCATTGCACTCGCAGAGCTGGGCGTTTCGCCCGCTGGAATTGCCGCCACGCACTGGCCGGCCCGATTGGAGCGCGTTTCCGAGCGGCCCGAGATCATCATCGACGGCGCGCACAATCCCGCTGGAACGCGCGCGCTGGCCGCTTACATTCGCCGATTTTATTCGGACCGCCGCATCTGGATGGTCTACGGCGCGCTGCGCGACAAGGCCGTCGCGGAAATGACGTCGATTCTGTTTCCCTTGGCGGATCGAGTGATTCTGACGGCGCCCGCGAATTCACGTGCGATGCCGCCCGAAGATATACCGGCGAAAGGCGCTCGCGTAACCCATTCCATCGCCGAAGCCATTGCGCAACTTGGAGACGCGTCCGCCGACGACGTGGTCTTTATCACGGGATCGCTTTACCTGGCGGGCGAAGCGCGCGCGCTGCTCGTAAAATAAAGCGAGTGTCATTGCTGCGCGCGTACGTCGTCACCGCTCCGCTGATCGTCGCGGCTACCATCGCTTTCGGATTGGTGAGCCGGGTGATTGCGATTTTTGAGACGAGCGGACGCAGACAAATCGCCGTGGCGCGCGCCTGGGCTCGTTGCCTGCTTTGGATAAGCGGCGTGAAAGTGAAGGTGGAAGGCTTGGAGAAGCTTGCGCCGGATAGAAGCTATGTTTTCGTCGCCAACCACCTGAGCTACATGGACACGCCAGTGCTTCTCGGGAACCTTCCGGATTTCCGCTTCCTGGCGAAAATCGGCCTTTTCAAGATTCCGCTGTTGGGAACCCACCTGGCTACCGCCGGCCACATCCCCGTGCCTCGCGGCGATGCGCGGGCGGCGGTGAAGACCATGACCAGCGCGGCGCAATTGATCCGCGAACGGCGCATCTCGCTGCTCATCTTTCCAGAAGGCGGACGGTCTCACGACGGCGCGCTGGCGGACTTTCAGGAGGGCGCCGCTTATATCGCGATTCGCGCGGGAGTCCCGCTGGTTCCGATTGCATTGCAAGGTACGCGAGAAGTGCTGCCTTTTGGCTCGGGGCACGTCCGCAGTGGAAACGTCAGCATGCGGATCAGCGATCCAATTCCCACGGACCAGCTCCAGTTGCGCGATCGGGGCCGCGTCACTGGCGAATTGCGCGATCGCATCGCCAACATGCTCAATGAGCAGCCTATTCATGCTTGATCAGCCCAGCCTGATCTAATGAGCTATTTTGCGGCTTGCTTCTGGCTTTCGATCCACGCCACCGCGGCATCGAGCGCCGGATCCTGCCCGGCAAGAAGCGCCTTCCGCGTCAGGGGCGTTTCCACATCGGGCGTCACGCCCACGCCTTCCAGCGGCTTGCCGCCCTCGGAAATGTAGTTGGCAATAGCATACTGAAATCCGTCGCCATTCGGCAGTCTTTCGAATACCGATGGCAAGGCGGCGGCGGCCGTTCGAGTTCCAAAAATACGCGCGCGTCCCAGGTCCTTCAAGCCTTCCGCCATAATCTCGGAGGTAGAAGCCGAAGCGCCGTCCACCAGGATGGCGAGCGGACCGGCGAAGGTATTCAGACGCGGGTTCACCACGAAGTTGAGCGTGGTGTCGCGCATATACAAAGTCCCGAGCTTCTGATCCGGCCGTGCGATAAACCAACCCGCCATCCCCATCGCCATGATCCCAATACCGCCGGGATTTCCGCGCAGATCGACGATAAAGCCCTCGCACTTTTGGCACGATTGAACGCTATCGCCGAAAGAGGTCATCAGGCGCTGGGCGTCCAGAAACACGTTGAACGCCACGTAACCGATGTTTCCATCGCCCACTCGCGATGAGTTAAACCACACCTGCAACGGGCCCAGATAGCCGAACTGCACGCGCTCACCTTTCGCCCGGCCTGGCATCAGAGTCTTGCTGACGTGTTTGCCATCGCCCACGACAAACTCTACGGGAGACGTGCCCGCCGCAGCGTCCAGACGGCCCAGGATGGCGCGGCGCAGCACCAGATCGCGCAGCGATGAGTTGGCGTACGTTTCATCCAGCTTCGCCACTACGGGAGCCAGGTCCATCCCCGCGATCTGAAGAATTTGCCAACCGGGCCGGACGCCCCGTGCGAAGGCCGATGAATCGCGATCCACGGAGGTCACCAGCACCTGGCCATCCACCACGCGGACATCGATCCCGGCGCTGGTCTCGCCGCCCTGCCCCGCGTCAACGTTCGAATAAAGGTCGGAAGGAACGATCGCAAAATGGGTCTGGTGCAAACGGCCTAGCATCTCATTCAGCACGCCACGCGCGGCGTCCATGCTATCGGCGGCTTCCATCTTGGGACGGAACTCTTCGTGGATGGCTTGCCAATCCAGGCCGCCGGGTTTTGTTTGCCAGTGCTTGTCGCGAATGGCGGTCCAGACATACTCGAACGATTGGATGTTGAGTTGCCGCTGTTGCGGGGTGAGCGCCGCTCCTAACGGACTACCAATCAGGAAGACCGCTAGAATCGCCAGGCCGCGCGTGGCGCTCATTCCTTCGCGAGAACCTTGGCGCCAAGAGCGCCGCCGATGATGGGCAGCGCGGTCAGAACGACGAACAACATCCCTAAGGATAGAAGCACCAGCACCACCAGCATGGCGGGATCGTTAAACGCCTGTGCGACGCTTTCGGCGCGGGCATCGTTGGCGGGCAGTTGGCTGAGAAGATATTTGGACAGGCCGCCCTGGTTCGATATCTTGACCATCACGAAAGCGAACAGGACGCTCAACATGGTAAACGAGAAGACGCCGGTGATCCAGCCCATGCGCGCACCGCTGCGGATGCTGAGCATCTGGCCCGTGCGGCGCGAATAGAGAAAGACCGCGAAGAAGCCTCCGGCCAGGAAGGCGACCAGAAGGCGCAGGAAGGGAAACGGCAACGGCACCAGAAACACGAAGACCGCCGTTAACGCCGCGATGAATCCGATTCGCACCGCCAGCCGGTTGTGAAACCCAATTTCGAGCGATACCGGCGCGTAGGGGATCTGCGGAAGAGTGGCCGGTTCTATCGGCGCCTGCACTGGCCCAGGCTCTTCCAGGCCAGGATAGTCGTATTGCGGCTTGCCGCACTTATGGCAGAAGCGAGCGTCCGGCGGCAATTGCGCGCCACAGGTGCAAAATTCGGGCACCATTTCAGTTTGACACACGCTAGCGGCACTCGCGGTGAACGGCCTGAATGGCGCGCTCCAATCCGTCGCGCCGCACCACGATGCTGATGGTGAGTTCGCTCGATCCTTGCGCGATCGCAATAATGTTGACGTCCTGCTCGGAAATGGCTTGGAACAGGCGTCCGGCAAGTCCCGGCGTCCCACGCATGCCTTCGCCCACCAGCGCCAGCAGCCCGACGTTGTCGTCCACGGCGATGGGCTTCAGATAGCCGTGGGTCAGCTCCATGGCCAGATCCGCTTCGAGCGATTTCATCACCGCCGCCAGCTCTTCTTTGCGCACCAGGAAGCAGAAGCTTTGGCGATAGCTGGAGCTGCTCAGCGCCAGCACTTCGGCATTGGCGTCCGCCAGGGCATCCAGCGCGCGCGCCATAAGCCGGGTGCCGCTGACCGCGGCGCTGGCAGGCTCAATGGATACCAGCGCCACGTTGGCCATGGATGTAACGGCGCGTGGCCCGGCAGGCGCTTCTACTGGGGAAACGATGCGCGTGCCTGGATGATCCAGATGGAAGCTGTTCTTGCTCCACACCGGAATTTGGCGCTCGATGAGCGGCGCAAGGGTGCGGGGGTGCAGAACCTTCGCGCCGTTGTAAGCCAGCTCGGCCGCTTCGTTGTAGGTGAGCGAGTCCAGCACACGGGCCTCGGGAACCGAGCGCGGGTCGGCGCTCATGATCCCGTCGACATCGGTCCAGATCCATAACTCGGAGGCGTCCAGCGCAGCGGCGAGAATGGAGGCTGAAAAGTCCGATCCGCCGCGTCCCAGTGTGGTGGGTCGTCCGTCGACGGTTGCGCCGTTGAAGCCGGTGACGAGCGGAAGAACGCCGTTCGAGAGCAGCGGCTGAATCACCGAGGCGGCCTTTTGGCGAGTGGCTTCCATGATGGGCGTAGCGTTGCCGAACACGGCGTCGGTGACAATTACACCGGCGGCGTTGATGGCACGCGCGGGGATCCCCGAAGCTTCCAGGTATTCGGCCATCATCAGCGCGGAAAGGCGCTCGCCGATGGCGATGGCTTCGTCCACCGAACGCGGCGGACGATCGCCCAGCATGAGCATGCCGTGGGCGATGCGGCGGAAATCCGCGATCAGCTCGCCGACTCCGGTGATAGCGCGATCCAGACGCGCGGGTTCGTGAAGCAATTCCCGGCAGGTCTTTTCGTGCCGCTCCGAAAGGCTTCGAATACTGGATTCAATGCGAGCTTCGTCGTCCGCCTCGGCGTGCCGCAGGGTGCCGAGCAGGAGATCGGTAACGCCGGACATGGCCGAAACCACCGCCAGCACAGGCCGTTGCGCCTTCTGTTCCGCGCAGATGGCTGCCGCCACTTTGATTCTCTCGGCGGAGCCCATGCTGGTGCCGCCGAACTTCATCACAAGCAGATTGTTCATTGAGTTCGTTCACGCCCGTTGGAGGTGCGATCGCGGATGATTTTCAGGATGGCCGCTTCCACTTCGTCGATGGTGAGTCCGGTGGTGTCCACATAAATGGCGTCGGGCGCTTGCACCAGGGGCGATTCGGCTCGCCCCCGATCGCGCTGGTCACGCTCGCGAATTTGCCGCTCCACCACGTCGGTGGGAAGCGCGCTCTCATTGGCGCGGCGCGTGGCGCGCTCCTCCGGAAGGGCGTCGAGAAAAATCTTCACCGTGGCCTGCGGAAATACAACCGTGCCAATATCGCGGCCCTCCATCACCACCGAAACCTGTCCGCCGATCTCGCGCTGCTTTTCGACCAGTGCGCGGCGTACGGCGGGAACCAGTGAAACCTCAGACGCGGTTTGGCTCACTTCGGGCGTCCGAATCGCCTCGGTGACGTCTTCGTTGTTTAACATGACGGCGTTGTCGCCGGGGGCAAATTCAATATGCGCCGCGTTCGCCAATTGCTCCAGACGATGCATATCGGAGGGCGCGACATTGGTGCGCAGCGCCCACAGCGCCACGGCGCGATACATGGCGCCCGTGTCGACGTACACAAATCCAAGTTTCGCCGCGATGCGGCGCGCGAGCGTACTTTTGCCGGCGCCGGCGGGACCATCGATCGCAATCGTGATTCGTTTGCTCAAATTATCATGAAAGCACATGCATGAGGAGATTTTCCGCGCGCTGGAGCTAGGCGCGACTGTGATCACCGCCAGCCGGCGCCTGGCGAGAGTGCTGGCAAGCGAGTTTCATCGGATGAAAGCCGAGCGCGGCCAGACGGCTTGGAACCGTCCCGACGTCTTGCCGCTGGACGCTTTTTGCGATCGAGCGTGGAGCGAGTGGCTGGGACGCTGGGCGGATGAAGACGCTCCGGTTCTTTTGGATGCGTTCCAAGAGCGGATGCTGTGGGAGCGAATTATCCGCGAATCGCCGGAAGGCGCGTCACTATTGCAGATCCCGGAAACCGCGCTAAAGGCCATGGAGACGCACCAGCTCATGGCGAGCTATCGATTGCCGCTGGATGGAAGTTTCGAGGCGTCCCGGGATTGGGCGGCGTTTGCCGGCTGGTCGCGAGAGTTTCGCGGGCGCTTGAAGGCGAACGGCTGGCTGGAGCGAGCGGGGTTGAGCGATTTCCTGCGAGGCAGGATTACCGCCGGCCAAGTTGCTCCGCCGCGAGCGGTTTATCTGGCCGGATTCGATAAAACGACGCCGCAGCAGGCGGAATTCTTCGCGGCGCTGGGGGATTGCCGCGACGTCGCCAAACTGACGGATTCACCAGATCCGCGGCGCTGGAAGTTTCGCGATTCATTGCACGAGATCCGAAGCGCCGCGGCTTGGGCCAGGCGGTTGCTGGAGGCGGATCCCAAAACACAAATCGGCATTATTGTCGCGCCCGATCTTACCCGCTCGCGCTCGAAAGTAGAACGAATTCTAGGCGAAGTTCTCAAGGGAGCATTTCATCTTTCGATCGGCCCCACGCTCGCGGAATATCCGCTAGTCCGAGCCGCTGTTCTCATGCTGGAATTCGCGCTGGGCAAAGTGCCCCTCCCGCGCGCCGGAATGCTGCTGCGATCCCCTTTTCTTGGAGGCGCCGAAAAAGAATCGGGGAAACGCGCGCAGCTGGATGCGAAGTTGCGTAAGAACGGTGTGTGGGATGTATCGGTGTCCGGCTTGCTCGAAGACGCGGGAAGTTGTCCGGAGCTGCAGCGCATTCTGCGGCGCGTCGAAAAGCTGCTGTGGAAGTTGCCGGAGGAGCAACTGGCGAGCGATTGGAGCAGGGCCATCGAGGATTTGCTCGAAGCTTTCGGCTGGCCGGGCGATCGCACGCCTGATAGCAGTGAATTTCAGACGCTGGAAGCTTGGCGCGAACTGCTCTCCAGTTTTGCAAAACTGGATCTCACCGCGCCGCCGATGAATCTCGCGCAGGTGATCGATTGGCTGCGGCAACAAGCGGCGATCACACGTTTTCAAGTGGAGGACGAAGGCGCGCCGGTACAGGTGATGGGGCTACTGGAGGCTGCGGGCCTGGGTTTCGATCATCTTTGGATTATGGGTTTACACGACGAAGCGCTTCCGGTGCCGGCCAATTTGAATCCGTTTCTGCCGACATCTTTGCAGCGCCGGCACGCGCTTCCGCACTCGACATCGGAGGGCGAACTGGAGTTCGCCACCCGGCTGATGGAGCGGCTGCCCGCGAGCGCGCCAGACGTGGTGTTGAGTTATCCGGAAACGGAGGGCGATCGGATGCTGGCGCCGAGTCCGCTGGTGGCTGGAGGCTTGTGGCTGGAAGGCAATAACGAAAATGTTTTCGATGATTGGATCGCCCGAATGCGCGCCTCGGCTGTGTTCGACGAAATCGCTGACGAACTCGGGCCTGAATTGGCGCAGAGTGATTCAACGGGCGGGGCGTCGCTGTTCAAGGATATGGCGGCTTGCCCGTTCCGTGCTTTCGCAAAACACCGTCTGGCGGCGCGGCCGCTGGAAGAAGCCGACCTGGGATTGAGCTATCGCGATCGCGGAACTACCGTTCACAAGGCTCTGGAATTCATCTGGCGCGAGCTCGGATCGCACGCGCGATTGATGGAGCTCAGCTTGGCGGAATTGGAGGATGTCATCGCACGCGGCGCTGACGCGGCCGTCGCCAAACTTGGGCCCGGCATAGGACGGGATCTAGAGAAGCGGCGTTTGCAAAAGCTTTTGCCGGAGTGGCTGGAGATCGAGAAAGCACGCTCGGAGTTCGTCATCGCGGGTACCGAGGCCGAGCGCGTGGTGGCGATCGGCGGGTTGCAAATCAAGACGCGGGCCGATCGCGTGGATGCGCTACCCGATGGCCGCGAGATCATTCTCGATTACAAGACGGGCCAACTCAACGCAGAGGTTTGGGAAGGCGAGCGGCCCGATGAACCGCAGCTTCCGCTCTATTGCGCCACCAACGATCGACCCGTGGCTGGCGCGGCCTTCGCGGTGATTCGCGTCGGCGAACTGCGCTTTCGCGGATTGACGGCGAACGATGTCGACCTGCCGAGGCTCGGGAAAATGTCCGTCAAGCCGCCCCTTCCGTTTGACCAGCTGGTGACGGAATGGGGGCATGTGCTCCGTTCCCTGGCGGAAGACTTTCGCGCCGGAAAAGCCGAGGTCTCTCCCAAGAAAGGCGCGTGCGACAACTGTGGGATGCGCGCGTTGTGCCGCATACGAGAGGCGCAGAGATGATTGCAGATAGCGCGGCGCGTCTTCGAGCGCTGGACGTTTCGCAATCCTTCATCGTGCAGGCGCCGGCGGGCTCGGGCAAAACCGAACTGCTCATCCAGCGTTATCTGAAGCTGCTCGGAATGGTGGAAACGCCCGACGCCATGATCGCGATCACGTTCACGCGCAAAGCCGCGGGCGAGATGCGGTCGCGTGTGATAGAGGCTTTGTGGGCGGCCCAGCGCGGCTTGGAGCCGGAGGCGGAACATGAACGCTTGACGTTTCAAATCGCGCGCCAGGTTCTGGAGCAGGAGCGGAAGCTCGGTTGGGACCTTTTGCAAAATCCCGCACGTCTGCGCATCGAGACGACCGATGCTTTATGCGCTGCCATCACGCGCCGCATGCCGTGGCTGTCTCGCTTCGGCGCGATGCCAGAGATTTCCGAGAAGGCCGAGGATCTGTATCGCGAGGCCGCGCGCAATACGCTGACTCATCTGGAAAGCGGACACGAGGGCGTCGCAACTCTGCTTCTGCATCTCGACAACGATTTTCAGCGGGCGCGGCAGCTCATCGGCCAGATGCTGGAGCGGCGGGATCAATGGCTGCGGCACACTGGCGATACTCTTCGCCAGGATCTGGAAGCGTCGCTGCAGCGGCTGATTTTGAGTGAGCTCGCCCAGTTGCGTGACGCGTTTCACGACGACATCGCCACGGAGGTAGCTTTTCTCTGCGAATGGGAGCAATTCCCCGGCGCGGGGCTCGAAGACCTGGACGATTGGGCCAAGATCGCCGATCTCCTGCTGACCCAAAAGGGCGAACTGCGCAAACGGGCCGCCGGACATCCGCTCAAAGCTCGTTGCGAGCGGTTGTTCGAGACCCTGCGCGACGAAGACGCGCTGATCGACTCCCTAGCGCGTTTCCGCAAATTGCCCGCGTCGCAATTCAGCGAGCCGCAATGGCAAACCGTGCGGGCCGCGGTGTCCGTACTTACGCTAGCCGTCGCCGAATTGCAACTGGTGTTTCGCGAGCGCGGCCGCGTGGATTTCGCCGAACTGTCGATCCGCGCGTCCCACGCGCTCGGGCAGGTTGATGAGCCCGAAGACCTGGCATTGGCGCTCGGCCAGCGCATCCAACATTTATTGGTGGACGAGTTTCAAGACACCTCCGCCACGCAATTCGAACTGATCGAAAAACTGACCGCTGGATGGGAGCCGGGCGATGGGCGAACGCTTTTCCTGGTGGGCGATCCGATGCAGTCCATCTATCGCTTTCGGCAGGCGGATGTGAGCCTGTTTCTGAAGGCGCGCCTGGAAGGCATCGGCGCGATCCGGTTGGAGCCGCTCACGCTCAATGTGAATTTTCGTTCCGGTCCGGGGATCGTGGAATGGGTGAACCGGACGTTTGAATCGATTCTGCCACTGAGCGACGACCTGGATTCCGGCGC
Organism: Bryobacterales bacterium; assembly: GCA_963798295.1. Lineage (GTDB taxonomy): Bacteria > Acidobacteriota > Terriglobia > Bryobacterales > Bryobacteraceae > Palsa-89. Next base: position 237,554 of record CAWCSV010000001.1, read on the forward strand.
AGTGGCGTACTCCCGGAGCGTGCCGGGATCGGAGCGGCAGGACGCCGCGATTGCCGTGCATGCCTTCCTGGACGCAAGAAGCGAGGCTGATCGCGTTATTGAACTGCTAGGAGCCCAGGGCCGAGGAAGCGCCGCCATCCTGGTTCGATCGCGCGCGCATCTGATCGAGATCGTCAACGCGCTGAAGCGCCATCGCATCGCGTTCCAAGCCATCGAGATCGATCAGTTGGGCGAACGTCAGGTGGTGGAGGATCTGATGGCTCTGACCTTCGCTTTACTGCACGCGGCGGATCGGGTATCGTGGCTGGCGCTGCTGCGTGCGCCGTGGTGCGGGCTCTCTCTAGACGATTTGCATGCGCTCGCGGGCGAGGATCATCGTGCGATTGTGTGGGATTTGATCCATCGGGAGCCGGAAGCGCTCAGTGAGGACGGGCGCGCGCGCATCGAGCGAATTCTGCCGGTGATGGAACAGGCCATAGCGGAGCGCGGCCGGCTTCCGCTGCGCAATTGGGTGGAAGGCACCTGGCTACGGCTTGGCGGGCCTGCCTGCGTGGAGGATGAAACGGCTTTGGAAGATGCGGCTGCTTACTTCGATCTGTTGGAAGGAGTTGCGGAAGGCGCGGACTTGGCCGATTTCGAATGGTTTCGCGAGCAGGTGAATGCGCTGTTCGCTCAGCCCAACGCGAAGGCCGGTGACGAGTTGCAATTGATGACCATTCATAAGGCTAAGGGGCTGGAGTTTGACACAGTGATCCTGCCGGGGCTGGGCTCGGTCCCGCGCGGTGACGACCAGCGATTGCTGCTCTGGCTGGAGCATCGCGGCCAGCTTTTGCTTGCGCCGATCGCCGAATCCGGCGGCGACAAGGACCCAATTTATCAATATTTGGCGGGCATTGAGCGCCGTAAGGGTGAACAGGAAACGGCGCGTTTGTTGTACGTGGCGGCAACGCGCGCGCGCCGCAGCCTGCATCTCCTCGGGTCGGTGAAAGTGAAGGACACTGGGGCGATTGCAGAGCCCGATTCGCGATCATTCTTGAAATTGCTATGGCCGATATTGTCTGAACAATTCGCAAATCCCCACGGCAGTGAGACCCAGGAAGATGCCACACACGCCGGAACTATCCGCCGCTTGCCTCCGACGTGGCATATTCCTTCCGCGCCTCCTCCGGTGGAGTGGGAACGTCCACGCATCGAGCGAGCGCAAAAGACCGAGGTTGCGTTCGACTGGGCGAGTGACCGCGCGCGTTATGCCGGCGCGGCGCTGCACGCATTCCTGCAGCGCATCGCAAGAGAAGGTTTGGAGGGCTGGAATGAAGCGGCGGTGCGCTCGCGAAGCGGCGCGTATCGAGCGGTGCTCACCAATCTAGGAGTTTCGCCGGGCGACCTGGCGTGGGCTGCCGAGCGCGTTGAATCGGGTCTGTTGCACACCCTGCGCGATCAGCGTGGGCGTTGGATCCTTGAGAATCATGCGGACCCCGCCAGCGAGCTTTCCATCGCCGGAATCATCGACGGTAGTTTGTGCGAAGTGGTTCTCGATCGAACGTTCGTGGATGAAGCGGGGGTCCGATGGATTATCGATTACAAAACCGGCACGCATGAGGGCGCGGATGTGGAAAACTTCCTCGCACAGCAGAAGGATCGGTACCGGGAGCAACTGGAGCGCTACGCGCGCCTGATGATGCAGCGCGACGCTAATTACGTGGGGCGCCCCATCCGCCTCGGCCTGTATTTTCCGCTGCTGGGCGAATGGCTGGAATGGGCCGCTCCCACGGTCTTGCGCAAGCAGGCTATGCTCTTCGAGATCTAGCGAGCGGCGTGGTTCGCGCAATATGTTAAGATGCTATTGCCGACGTTGTTTCACACCTCGGGGACGTAGTTCAGTTGGTTAGAACGCCGGCCTGTCACGTCGGAGGTCGCGGGTTCGAACCCCGTCGTCCCCGCCAAAAATCTCATCCGTTTCGCTTTGCTTCCACCAGCCTTTTCTAGGCCTGCGGCTGCCCTCCCTTGCCAACTAGTCATGCTCGTAGTAGAATCACAAACACGTGTAGTAGAACAAGACCAATGGCCCAGCCCAAACTCACCAAACTGGAACTGCAAATCATGGACGCGCTGTGGAATCACGGCGCCCTTTCGATTCGGGAGATCCAGCAGGCATTTCCTGAGCCCCATCGGCCCGCTTACACCACGATCCAGACCACGGTTTACCGTCTGGAAGACAAAAAGGCCTTACGCCGCGTCAAGAAGATCAGCAACGCGCATATTTTCGAAGCGGTGATCTCGCGCCAGGCGGCGCAGCGCAGGCTGATTGACGAGCTGCTAGGTCTGTTCGGGGGCCGCACGCAGCCCGTGATGGCGCACCTGATCGAGTCGGGAAAGCTGACGATGAACGACGTACAGGAGGCGCAAAAGGCGCTGCGGGCGCTGTCCAAGAAGGAGAAACCGAAATGATCGCGGCCCTAACCAATCATCTCTGGCAATCCACCCTGTTTGCGGCCATGGCCGGGCTTCTGACGCTGGTTTTGCGAAACAACCACGCGCGGGTGCGCTATTGGCTTTGGCTGGCGGCATCGATGAAATTCCTGCTTCCTTTCGCGTGGCTGATTCGCCTCGGCAGCCATTGGGGATGGCGCAAAGTCCCGGCGGTTGCCACATGGCCGCTCATGATGGAGCAATTCAGCCAACCCTTCCAGCCGATGAAGCAGGCCGCGATGGCCCGCGTCTCGACAGCGACGTTGCCCAGTCTCGGCAGCGCGATTCCAATGCTGATGTTGACCGCCTGGTGTTGCGGTTGCGCCGTCGTCCTGTTCGTTTGCTGGATGCGATGGCGTCGAATCGCGGGTGTGCTGCGCCGGGCGGAGCCCTTGCGGGAAGGTCGCGAAGTGGAAGCTTTGCGCCGCCTGGAACAGGCGCCCATCGACATGGTTTGTTCGGCCGCTCCTGGGGAGCCTGGAGTGTTCGGGATCCTGCGGCCCGTTCTCTTTTGGCCCGCCGGCATTTCCCTCCGCCTCTCCGATGCGCAGCTGGAGGCGATCCTGGTGCACGAAATGGCTCACGTTCGCAGGCGCGACAATCTGACGGCCGCGATTCACATGCTGGTAGAAGCCGTCTTCTGGTTTCATCCCGTGGTGTGGTGGATCGGCGCGCGGCTGTTGGAAGAACGGGAAACGGCCTGCGATGACGAGGTTCTTCGCTTGCAGAGCGAGCCCGAAGCTTACGCCGAAGGGATTCTCAAGGTTTGCGAATACTGCCTGGACGCGCCGCTGTTGTGTGTTTCCGGGGTGAGCGGCGCCGATTTGAAGAAGCGGATTCAAGCGATCATGGCGGGCGGCGCGGCGCGCGATCTCGGTTGGCCGAGAAGGCTGCTACTCGCGAGCGCGGCAGCGGCGGCTATCGCCGTTCCCATCGGCATCGGGCTCTGGAACGCACCAGCCAGCCAGGCCCAAACGCGATCCGGCGCCCCCACCACGGCGCCCCTGCCTCAGTTCGAGGTGGCATCCATTAAACCGGCCGCGCCCGACCAACGCGGCACGTTTATCCGCGGCGGACCAGGCGAAAAGTTCAACATAGCGAACATGCCATTGAAGGAAATCATGATTCTCGCATGGCGCGTCCAGCCCTACCAGATCTCAGGCGGACCGGCGTGGATCGCGTCGGCACGCTACGATATTTCGGCGAAGGCGGACCACAAACCCAAGCCGGACGAAATTCCTCTGATGCTTCAGGCGCTCCTGGCCGACCGGTTCCAGCTCAAGATTCATCACGAGACGAAGGAGCTTCCGATCTATGCGCTGGTTCTGGCGAATAAGGACGGCAAGTTCGGACCCCAGCTCGCCGAATCGAAGGCGGGTGGCTGCACGCCGTCCGACCCGTCCGATGGGTCCAAGCCTCCGCCTCAACCCGATTTCAATAAGCCTTCCAGCTTAGGATGCGGCGGATTCATGATGGGGCTCGATCGATTGGCCGCCTCCAGTGTCCCCATCGCCGAGTTGCCTCCCGTACTTTCTCGGACGCTCGGGCGCACGGTAGTGGATAAGACGGGATTGACGGGAAAGTACGACATCAGCGCGCACTGGACGCCCGACCAAGCCCAGCTTATACAAGCGCTTCCGGGAGGGCTTGCTCCGCCCGGCGAGCCTGCGCCTCAATTCGATCCGAACGGTCCGTCCATTTTCACCGCGCTCCAGGAGCAGCTCGGGTTGAAGCTGGAATCGACGAAAGGCCGGGTGGATATCCTGGTGGTGGATCACGTCGAAAACCCCTCGGAAAATTGACTGTTTTTTGCGCTAACCATTTCACCGGCGATTCGTCTACTTCACCAATTACCGGAAGTGTGCGCGGTATTCTGAAAGGAAACCAATAGCCATGCTGCGAGCCTCGGCAGTCGCGTGCTGTGCGCTGGGTCTTCCCTACGCCTTCGGTCAATCCGCGTCGCGGCCGGAGTTTGAAGTGGCATCCATCAAACTGAACAAGTCCGGAGATCTCCGGATAATGATCCGCCCCGCTCCCGGCGGAAGGTTCACCGCCACCAACATTCCATTGCAGTTCCTGATTACGTTCGCATATGGCATCAAAGATTTTCAGATTACCGGAGCGCCCCCCTGGCTGACGTCCGAACACTACGACATTGAGGCCAAAGCTGCAGGTAATCCCAGCATGGATGAAATGGAGAAAATGCTCCAGACCTTGCTGGAAGACCGGGTCCAGTTCAAGTTTCACCGAGAAACGAAGGATCTACAGGTCTATGCGTTGCTGGTGGCCAAGGCGGGAAAACTGCCCCAGGCAGAGGGCGATTGCGGTCCTCCGCCCACTGGACCGCCGCCACTTCCAGCGCCGGGCAAGCAGTTCACCCCGCCGTGTGGCCTCTTCTTCATGTTTCCCGGCCATCTCCAGGGTGAAAAAGTACCGATAACGCAGCTTGTGGATACGCTTTCGCGCTTCACCGGCCGCACGGTGCTGGATAAAACCAATCTCACGGGAAAGTACAACATCAAGCTGGATTACACGCCCGAGCAGGGCCAATTCCCAGCGCTTCCCGGTGGGGCGCCTCCCGGTGGCGCACCGCCCGGCTTGCCTCCGCTCCCGGCCATCGATCCCGATGGGCCCTCACTGTTCACGGCGCTTCAGGAGCAGCTCGGCTTGAAACTGGAATCGCAAAAAGGGCCTGTTGAGATGGTCGTCATCGATCATGTGGAGCGGCCTTCAGAGAACTAGATGCTGCGAACCTGGACAGTCGCGGGTCTCTCACTTAGCGCCTGCCAGGTGTTTGGGCAGTCTTTTTCCAGCCAAACTACGGCGTCGCGGCCGGGGTTTGAAGTCGCGTCCATCAAGCTCAACAAATCGGGGGACTCTCGCGTCATGACCCTTCCTGTGCGAGGAGGCAGATTCACCGCCACCAACATTCCCTTGCAATACCTCATCGGGGCGGCCTACCACATCACGAACTCGCAGCAACTTCGGGGAGCGCCGCCTTGGCTGCTTTCGGAACGATACGATATTGAGGCCAAGGCCGAAGGCGATCCTTCGTTCGACGCGATGCTGGTGATGCTTCAGTCGCTCCTCGAAGACAGGTTGCAGCTCAAATTTCACCACGAGACCAAAAATCTGCCGGTTTACGCCCTGCTGGTGGCCAAGCCTGGAAGATTCCAGCCGGCTGAAGGCGGATGTGGTCCGCGTCCCAGCACCCCAACACCTTGCCGCTTCATGATATTGCCGGGCCATCTCGGTGGTCCCCGGGTAACCATAGCGCAGCTGGTCGATGCGCTCTCCGCCGCGACGGGGCGGGTGGTTCTGGATAAAACCAATCTCCCGGGAAGCTACGATATCAGCCTGGACTACACGCCTGAGCAGGGCCAGTTCCAGGCTCCCGAGGGCGCGCCTACCGGAACGCCACTCTCTCCGCCGATAGATGCAAATGGGCCTTCCTTGTTCACGGCGCTTGCCGAGCAGCTCGGCTTGAAATTGGAACCGGAAAAAGGGCCGGTGGAAGTCATGGTGATCGATCACGTCGAAAGGCCTTCGGACAACTAGGGGAAATTCTTGTGACGCGTGGCGTGCTTCGATCCCTGGTTGCTGTTCTGGCGGTTGTGAATCTGCTTGCGTCCGAGCAGCATGGCCAGGTTACTTTTGGCGGCTTGCCCGTGCCCGGCGCGACGGTGACGGCTACCCAAGATGGCAAGAAATTCGCCACCGTCACCGATCCGCAGGGAGCGTATTCGTTTCCGGATCTCGCCGACGGAATGTGGAATATACAAGTGGACATGCTGGGCTTCGACACGGCGAAGGGCGAAATTACGGCCGGACCCGGAGCGACGGCTCCGACATGGGAATTGAAAATGTTGCCGCTCGATCAGATTCACGCCGAAGCCCAGCCGCTCGCGCCACCGCCCAAACCCGTTGCGGCACCTGAGCCGGCGGCGGGCGCCGAAGCGAAAAAGCCCGCAGCAGCAGCCACCAGCGAGGCGGAGCCGGCACGGGACGAACTGGCCCAGCGCGCCTCCGACGGCGTACTGGTCAATGGCAGCGTGAACAATGGCGCCAGCTCGCCCTTCGCCCTGTTCCCCGCTTTTGGCAACAACCGCAACGGCGGGCGATCGCTCTACAACGGCGGCCTGGGCATCTTCGAGGACAATGCCATTTGGGACGCGCGGCAGTTTTCCTTCACCGGCCAGAACACTCCCAAATATCCGTACGACCACTTCACTGCTTCGGCGTACTTTGGCGGGCCGCTGAGAATCCCTCACTTGCTGAGGAACGGTCCCAACTTTTTTGTCGGCTATCAATGGACGCGCAACCGTAGCGACTCGGTTGGCACGGGGCTGATGCCCACTCTGGCGCAACGAGACGGGGACGTCTCGCCCAGCATCGTGATTCCGAAAAGCCAGATCAGCCCGCAAGCCCTGGCGTTGCTATCGCTCTACCCACTGCCTAATTTCGCCTCTTCGAGCGCCTACAACTATCAGGTTCCGCTGGTGGGCGTCACGCACCAAGACAGCCTGCAATCCCGTTTGAACCAGTCCATCAATCGCAACAACCAGGTCTACGGCACCTTTGCCTTTCAGAGCACGCGCCAGGCGAATCCGAACGTCTTTGGTTTCTTGGATACCAGCGATTCGCTGGGACTCAACACCAGCGCCAACTGGTTTCACCGGCTGGGCCAGGGATTCTTTGTGACATTCGGTTATCAGTTCAGCCGCTCGTCGGTTGACCTCACTCCGTTTTTCGAGAATCGCCAGAACGTTTCAGGGGCGGCGGGCATTGCGGGCAACGATCAAAACCCCTTGGATTGGGGGCCACCCAGCCTCAACTTCATCAGCATTCAAGCACTCTCGGATGGATTGCAGTCCACCACTCACAATGAGACCAACGCCGTTTCCGCGTCTTTTTTCAAGAACCGCGGGCGTCATAATTGGCAGTTCGGAGGCGACTTCAAGAGGCAGCAGTTCAATTCGCTGGGCCAACAGAACGGGCGCGGTTCGTTTACGTTCACTGGCGCGGCCACCGGTTCCGACTTTGCCGATTTTCTGCTGGGTGTGCCCGACGCGGCTTCCGTCGCATTCGGCAATGCCGACAAATACTTTCGGGGCAGCTTGTATGACGCCTTCGTCACCGACGACTGGAAAATCAGTTCCGCTTTCACCTTGAACGCGGGTATGCGTTGGGAGTATGGCTCCCCGCTCACCGAACTTTATGGCCGTCTGGTGAATCTGGATGTTGTTCCTGGATTCGCAAACGAGGCTTCGGTAGTGGCGAGCAGCCCCATTGGCGCATTGACCGGTCAGCACTATCCGGACTCGCTGATCCATCCCGATAAACGCGGCTTTGAACCGAAGGTGGCAATCGCGTGGCGTCCGCTGCCCGCGTCGTCGCTGGTGGTTCGCGCCGGCTACGGCGTCTACTACGACACGTCGGTGTACCAGACGCTGGCCACCCAGATGGCACAGCAGTTCCCGCTGTCGAAAAGCCTCAGCGTGCAGAACACGCCCGCGAATCCACTGACGCTGGCCAACGGATTCAACGCATCGCCCGCCACCACCCCCGATACTTTCGGGATCGATCCAAATTTTCGGCCGGGCTACGTGCAGACCTGGCAGCTCTCCGTGCAGCGCGATCTGCCGGGATCGTTGCAACTGCTGGCGACGTATCTCGGCATCAAGGGAACCCACGGGACGCAGGAGTTTTTGCCGAACACATATCCGGCTGGATTCACCAACCCGTGTCATCTTTGTCTGGCCGGGTATGAATACGTGACGTCCAACGGCAACTCCACACGCGAAGCGGGGCAAATCCAATTGCGTCGCCGCCTGCATAGCGGATTCACGGCCAGTGTCCAGTACACCTTTGCCAAGGCCATCGATGACGATGCCGTGCTGGGGGGTCCGGGAGCATCCGGCGGTGCTCCCTCTTCGGTTGCACCCGGAGCGGCGGCCCCATCCGCGCCCCGAAATCTAGTTGTCGCGCAGAATTGGCTTGACCTGAGCGCGGAACGAAGTCTCTCCAGTTTCGATCAGCGGCATCTTGTCACCGTCATGCTTCAATACACGACAGGCATGGGAATCGCGGGAGGAACCTTGCTGAATGGATGGAGAGGCGCGCTGTTCAAGGGATGGATGTTCACCTCAAACATCAACGCTGGCACCGGGCTGCCGCTCACGCCGGTGTATCTGGCGCCCGAACAAGGTACCGGTGTGGTGGGTCCGCTGCGGCCTAATTATACCGGCGCATCCGTTTACAACGCCGGGTCCGGCTTGTCGCTCAACCCCGCCGCTTATTCGGCGCCGCTTTCGGGACAGTACGGCGATGCGGGACGGGACTCTATCACGGGCCCCGCGCAGTTTTCTCTAAACGCCTCCGCCGGCCGCACCTTCCGCTTGAGCGACCGCTTGAGCGGCGATTTGCGAATCGATTCCACCAACCCGCTGAACCACGTCACCTACACGAGTTGGAACACCACCTTCGGCAGCGCGCAATTCGGCCTTCCGCCGCCGGGCGCAGCCAACGGCATGCGCAGTCTGATCGTAGGATTTATCGTGAGGTTTTGAAAATGCTCCGCGCCACGCTCGCTCTTCTCTTGTTGGTGCTCACTGCCGGTGCGCAGAAGATTGGCCAAAACGCGCCCGCCGACGCCGCTACTCCGGCCACCTTCTCCACCAGCAGCCAATTGGTGATCGAGGCGGTGAATGTGAAAGACAAAGGCGGCAAGCCGGTAGAAGGGCTGACCGCCAAGGACTTCACGGTGACCGAAGATGGAGCTGAACAGACCATCCGTTTCTTCGAATACCAGAAGGTTCCCGAATCCATGGAAGCCGAGCCTTCCATCGTCGTGCCTCCGCCGCCGCTCAAGAAGCTGCCGGAGGTGCAGATCACGGCCGAGCGGCCGGGCGACATCAAGTATCAGGATCGCCGCTTGCTGGTGCTTTACTTCGATATGAGCGCGATGCCCCCGCCCGATCAATTGCGCGCCATCACTGCGGCTGAAAAGTTCGTACGCACTCAGATGAGGGCCGCGGATCGCATCGCGCTGATGAGATTCGACAGCGGAGCGGTTCGAGTGATGTCGGATTTTACGGGCGATCGGGCCCGCCTGATGAGCATCCTCGAAACCATGATCGTGGGCGAGGCGCAGGGCTTCGACGAGACCACCAGCGACGACAGCACGCCGGATACGGGCGCGGCTTTCGGACAGGACGACAGCGAGTTCAACATCTTCAACACCAATCGCCAGCTTTCCGCGCTCCAGACCGCGGCCAAGATGCTGGGCCAGCTCAACGAGAAGAAGATGGTGCTGTATTTCGCCAGCGGCTTGCAGCTCAACGGACTGAACAATCAAGCCCAGCTCCACGCCACCATCAATGCTGCTGCACGGGCGGGAGTTTCGTTCTGGCCCATCGATGCGCGCGGCTTGGTGGCACAGGCGCCCTTGGGAGACGCCACGCAGGGATCGCCGGGCGGCCGGGGCATGTACACCGGCTCTTCCGCGCTGGCGGTGATGAACCGGTTCCAGCAATCGCAGGACACTTTATTTGCGCTGGCCTCCGATACGGGGGGGAAAGCGCTGCTGGACAACAACGACCTGGCGATGGGAATCGTGCAGGCGCAGAAGAGCGTTTCCAGTTATTACATTCTCGGCTACTACGCCTCCAACACCGCATTGGACGGCAAGTTTCGCAGGATCAAGATCTCGCTGAATAACGGCGCTTCCGCGAGCCTTGATTATCGCCAGGGCTACTTCGCTGGGAAGATTTTCGGCAAGTTCACTACCGCCGAGAAAGAGCGGCAGCTCGAAGACGCGCTGATGCTGGGCGACCCGATTACCGAGCTGACCATCGCCATGGAGATCGACTATTTCCAGTTGAACCGCGCCGAGTATTTCGTCCCTATTGTGGTGAAGATTCCGGGCCGCGAACTGGCGCTGGCGCGCAAGGGAGGCGCGGAAAGGACGCTGATCGATTTCATCGGCGAAGTGAAGGACGATTACGGAAGCACCATTCAAAACGTCCGCGATAAGGTGGATATGAAGCTGAGCGGCGAGACCGCGGCCAGGCTGGCGAAGCAGCCCATCGACTATGTGACGGGCTTCACGCTGCTGCCCGGTAAGTACAAAATCAAGCTGCTGGCGCGCGACGCCGAGACCGGCCGCATCGGAACCTACGAGACCGACTTCGTGGTTCCCAACCTGAACAAGGAGCTGAAGCGCATTCCCATCAGCTCCGTGGTCTTAAGCAGCCAACGCGAGGAACTGAAGGAAGCCGCCTACAACGCGCTCAAGAGCAAGGAACAAGCCGAGACAACCAACCCGTTGGTGCAGGAAGGCGAGAAGCTGATTCCCAGCGTAACGCGCGTATTCAGCAAGAGCCGCGAAATGTACGTTTATCTTCAGGCCTATGAACCCACCGCAACAACCACTCAACCGCTGGTGGCTTTCGTAACCTTCTACCGCGGACAATCGAAGGTATTCGAAACGCCGCCGCGCTCGGTTACCGACGGGCTCAATAATCGCTTGAAGACCATGCCGCTGCGATTCGACGTCTCACTTGCTGAACTCGCGCCCGGCGCCTACAATTGCCAGGTGACGGTGCTGGATCCTATGGGGCAGAAGGCGGCGTTCTGGCAGGCGCCAATCATCGTAGTGGAATAAGGGTTGTGGAATAGAAGTTATTCAAAGCGCAGGGCCGTCATCGGATCGATGGACGCCGCCCGCCGTGCCGGCAATAGGCAAGCCACCGCGGCGGCGCACACCAGGACCAAGATCACGCCCGCAATGATCCTTGGATCACGGGATGTTTGTTGCGTCCACTTCGACATCACACGCGCCAGGACGAAACTCAAGGCGATGCCGACAGCTAGGCCGCAGCCGACCGGGATGGCGGTGGAGCGGAGCACCAGGCCCAGCACATCCCCTTTTCGCGCGCCCAGCGCCATGCGGATTCCGAATTCGTTGGTCCGCTGCGCCACCGCGTGCGAGACCACGCTGTAGAGACCAAACGCCGAAAGCGCCAGCGCCAGAATGGAAAACGCGCCGAGCAGAATCATCGTCAGCCGCGCGCCCGCCCATTCCGGCTGATTGGCGATCCACTGATCGAGATTGCGGACCTCGCCGATCACCTGCTGATCGGGATCCACTTCATGCACCTTCCCGCGAACGGATCTCAGAATCGCCAGGGGCTCGCCGCGTGTGCGCACCAAAATCTGAGTCCACATCCACATCCGCATCGAATACGGAACATAGATGGCCGGCTTCACCGGCTTGCCCAGTCCATCGTCGCGCGCATCGGACACCACACCCACGATTTGCAGCCAGCCATCGCTGCCATCCACAGCCACTGCGATCGGCGGATCCGCCTTGAGTTCCGGGACCCGAACCTGCTGTCCTACAGCATTTCCACGCGGCCAATAGCGCCCGGCCAGCGTTTGATTCACCACCGCCAGGCGCGCGCCGCGCATGATTTCGTCGTGAGTCCAGACCCTTCCCGCGTCCAAAGGAATGTGCAGCACGGAGAAGTACTCCGAATCGATAAAATTCGTTTGTGCCTGTTGCTCTTGCGCCTGGGATTGGCCGAAGATCTCGAATCGCGTCGGCCACCCGTTGGAGGGCGGCGTCGCGTTGGTGGAAATCCCCGCCAACACGACATCCGGAAGCGACCCGATCCTTTCGCGCAGCTGCTCGAAATACTGCATGCGGTTCGCCCACTGGACGTGCGTGTTTTCATGTACGGGAATGCCGACTGACATAGTGTGATGCGGATCATACCCCAGATCCATTTGTATTACGTGCACAAAGCTTGCGATCGCCTCGCCGGCGCCCGTCAGCAGGATCAGCGTCAGGGCAATTTGCGCGGCCACCAGGATGCCATGCGTGCGCTTGCTGCGTGCGCCGCTGGTGGTACGCCTGGAACCGGACATAGCTGACGCCAGATCGGGACTGGAGAGCTGAAGGGCGGGTGAAAGTCCGAACAGCAGGCCCGTGGCAAGCGAAAGCGCCGTGCTGAAGACCAGAACCATCACGTTGATCCCGATAGCAGCCTCGCTGGGGAACAAGTCCTGGGGCAACCAGTTCGCGATCAGCTTTACCAACAAACCCGCCAAAAGCACACCTGTGATGGCGCCGCCTAAAGACAATACCAGGCACTCGGCTAGCAACAGACGAACGATGCGGCCGCCGCTGGCTCCCACCGACGCCCGCACCGCCAATTCCTGGCGTCGTTTGGTCCCGCGCGCCAGCAGCAGAATGGAGACATTCGCGCAGCCGATCAGCAACATCAGCGCCACACCGCCAAAGAGCAGTGCCAGGGTGCCTCCCATGCGCTTCTCAACCCAATCGTTCAAGCCCCGGATGTGTACTCGAAAACCTTGCGGAAAACGGTCGGGGGTTTCTTTGGCAAACTGCTCGACAATCGGTTGCAGCTCTGCATTGGCGACCTCTTTGCGGATGCCGGGCCTCAGTTTCATGGATAACCAATAGCTCCCGCCACGCGATTCCACCATTTTCAGTGGCAAGTAAACCTCGCCGCCCTGCCAGGTGAAGCGCGGCGGCATGACGCCCACAATCGTGTATGGTTTGTGGACCAGCCGCAGCGTATGTCCCAGGATGTCGGGCCGGCCGTTGTAGCGACGCCGCCAGAACTTGTATCCCAGCACCACCACGGGTTGGGGATCTTGTCCCTGCGGCGCATCGGAAGGGATTAACGGACGGCCCAGCAAGGCTGATACGCCGAGTTGGGCGGTGGCATTGGGCGTAAGATAAACGGCCGACACGTCTTCCGGCAAGTCTTCGTCTGTGGTGGTCAGGTTCCATTGGTCGATGGCAACCACGCTCTCCAGGCAACTTACCTGGCGAAGCTGCTCGATTTGGCGCGCCGATAAGCCGATACCGCGATCGTTTCCGGCCTTGTCTTGGACATTCAGGTAAACCAACCGGTCGGAGTCCCGATAAGGATATGGATTCATGAGAATCGCATAAACCACGCTGAAAACGGCCGTGGTGGCGCCGATTCCGAGCATCAGAGACACGATCGCAGTGAATACAAACACCGGGCTTTTCCGGAACTGGCGAAAGGCGAAAATCAGATCCTGCCGGAGCATGCGTTCCCCGTCACTATCGTGGTAAGACGTACGAATCCGGATTTTGTTGGGAGTATTTTTGGGCGTGCCGTGGCAGCCGCCAAGGTATTGCTTACTTCTCGTTCACCAGCTGTTTGCGGATGGACTGCAACTCGCGGCGGCGTTGCGGGCCGCTTTTCGGATAAGCCATTTTGAGCCCTTCCAGCGCGTCCAGCATGATGCGGGAAATGATCAGACCGGTGCTCTGCTTATCATCGGCGGGAACGATATACCAGGGCGCGGCCTGGGTGCTGGTGGCGCTCAGGCACTCTTCATACGCTCGCATATACTGCTTCCAGTATTTCCGCTCCTTGATGTCGTCGGCGCTGAATTTCCAATTTTTCTCGGGATCGTCGATGCGCTTCAGGAAGCGCTTCTTTTGTTCGCCATTGGACAGATGCAGAAAGAACTTGATCACGCGCGTGCCGTTGCGGTGGAGATGATCCTCCAGATTTACAATGGAACGATAGCGGTCGCGCCAGAAGTGCTTCTTGTCGACAAGTTCTTCGGGCAGGTCTTCGTTGCTCAGGATCTCGCGATGCACGCGAACGATCAGCACTTCTTCGTAATAGGACCGGTTAAAGATGCCGATATGGCCGCGTTCGGGCAGACGCCGCGTGGCGTTCCACAAGAAATCGTGCTCCAGCTCCTCGGTGCTGGGATGCTTAAAGCTGAACACCTGGCAGCCTTGGGGATTGACGCCGGACATGACGTGCTTGATGGCGCTGTCTTTTCCGGCCGCGTCCATGGCTTGAAAAATCAGCAGAAGGGCGTAGCGGTTGGTTGCATAGAGCAGGTTCTGCTGCGCGCTTAGCTTTTCGATATGCTCCTGCAGTACCTTCTCATATTCTTGTTTGGACCCGACTACCGGCTTGCCTTTAGTTGGCCACTTGTCGAGATCGACGGTTTTGCCTGGCCGTACACGATAGTCGTCGGGGTTGATTTTTTTCATCGCTATTACTCATTAGGGCACACCTGCAGGCTCAAGGTTGCCTCCATCCGCGAACCCGATCCGCCGGAATACCATCCCGCCACGGGCGCTGCCAGATCGGAATCGAAGCCCGCTGCTACGGCTATGTGTTGGTTTGATACAGCGAGGCCGCGCGAGGGATCGTAACCGCGCCATCCGATGCCCGGCAGATATACCTCGGCCCAGGCGTGCATGTAAGAATCGTTGTTCATAGAACTGCTTGCCGCCGCGCATTCATATCCGCTGACGAACCGAGCCGCGATCCCCATCACACGGCAGGCGTCGCAAAACAGAACCGCCAGATCGCGGCAGGATCCTTCCTGCAGGCTCAGGGTTCGATCCGACGTCCAAGGCGGGCCATAGGGGCGCGTCACCTGGCGGCAGGTCTGAAAGATTTGCCGGCTCAACGATGTCAGGAACGAGAGCGTGTTCCATTGCACGCCAAACGCAGTTGACTTGGCGTATTGCTTCACGGACTCCGCGACCAGCCCGTCGTTTCGGTAAGGACTCAAGGCCACGCACAGCGGCTCCACATACCACAGCGGAAGCTGCAACGCTTCATTGGCGAGCAGGTAATCGAATGGGTTTTCGCGCAGCATCTGCACCGTGAAGCGGCTTTCCACGCGCAATTCGCTGGTAGGGGCATTGAACCACGCGTTCAGCGCAAGGGTGCCATCCTGATCCAGGCACTCGGTGGTTCCAGCGGGCAGTGGCGCGATCCGAAGATCGAACGCCAGCAACCGTTGCGCGCTGTTCTCGCGCGGCCGAAGCCGGAAGATGTGAGGCTCCAGGTACACCGGAAAATCGTAGCGGTAGACGGTAGAATGCGTGACGTTAATTTTCATGCCGACGATCGAACCCAACGTACACACCTAACTTAACCGATAATAGGGAAGGAGCCGAGGATCGACAAGCCATGGACAAGCGATTAGCCAAACGACACAAGCGCCAAGTGGCCCGCGCACGTGAGCGGGTGCAAGTCTCCGAGCCCGATATCCGCACCCCGGAACAGATCAAGGCTGCCCGTGAGGCGAGCCGTGCCACCCGTGGCGGCGCCACTCCCGATCACAATCTCCGGGCTTCAGGGCCGGCCGTGCGCAACGTCCAGGGTACCGGCAGCGCGGCCAAGACCGACGGTTAGGAAAGATTCGAGGAAACTATGTTCTCCATGCGTTGTCCGCACTGCAAATCGGTTGATTTTCGAGGAGTAGGCGTTCGCAACGTCATGGAGCAGGCCATCCACTGGCTCCTGTGGCCTTATCGCTGCACGCTTTGTGGCCACCATTTTTTCCTGTTGCGGTGGCTGGCGCCTATTGGCGGAACGGCCTAGATTCGTCCGCCCAACAAATCGAAAACCCGCTCCCTCACGGTCACCCGTCCGGTGCTCTTCGAGTCGATGTTCTCCAGTGCACGACTTCCGGTCGTCTCCGGATGTGCTGCTGGCGTCACGGCTCGGTATCGATGATCGTGCAACTGAGGGCTGACGTTACCGCTTGCGCCGCGCCGGAACCTTCCGCTTGGTTTCTACCAACTTGACTTCGGGCGAGTAGGCTTGCTCCAGCAACTCCGCCAGTTCCTCCTGGTGTCGCTTCAACGATCCCGATGCGGGACTCGCGCTGGGTGCGCGGCCGGCGTAGCGTAGCACGCGCTGGGTGGATTCCAGAATCGGTTGCATCTGCTCCTGCACGAAGCGCCAGGGGCCCATGTTGCGCGGCTCTTCCTGCACCCAGACCACGTCGGCGGTTTCTGGATAACGCGCTAAAATGTCGCGCACCTGTCTAGCCTGGAACGGGTACATCTGCTCCAGACGCACGATGGCGACGTCGGAAATCTTGCGCTCCTCGCGCGCTGCCAGCACGTCATAGTACACCTGGCCGGAACAAATGAGCACGCGGCTCACGCGCGACAGCTCGATACCCGTCGTGTCGTCGATCACTTCGCGGAAGGACCCGCTCATTAAATCGTTGACGCTCGAAACGGCCTTGGGATGGCGCAGCATGCGCTTAGGCGTAAATACGATCAGCGGCTTGCGGACGCCCCGGCGATCCACCCCGCCGTGCATCTGGCGCCGCAACAGATGGAAATATTGCGCGGGCGTGCTGGCGTTCACCACTTGCAGATTATCTTCGGCGCACAGAATCAGGAAGCGCTCAATGCGCGCGCTGGAATGCTCCGGCCCCTGTCCTTCGTAACCGTGCGGCAGCAGCAGCACCAGCCCGCTCGGCTGCCCCCACTTCGATTCGGCGCTGGCGATGAATTGATCGATCAGGATCTGCGCGCCGTTGGCGAAATCGCCAAACTGCGCCTCCCACAGCACCAGCGTCAGCGGATCGGCCACGCTATAGCCGAATTCAAAGCCCATCACAGCGTACTCGCTGAGCGAGCTGTCGAAAACGTCGAAGCGCGCCTGGTTGGGCGCCAGGTGCTGCAGCGGAATATATCGATCGCCGGTTTCGCTATCGTACAGCTCGAGATGCCTTTGGCTAAAAGTCCCGCGGCCGCTGTCCTGGCCGCTTAGCCGCACCGGCGTGCGTTCCAGCACCAGCGTACCGAAAGCCAGCGTTTCCGCCGTGGCCCAATCGATGGGCGCGCCGCGCAGAATTTCCTGCCGCTTCTTGAGAAACCCTTCCAACTTCGGATGCACATGAAATTCGTCGGGAAATGTTGTGATGCCGCGCACCACGCGCTCCAGCGCCGTTCGATCCACGGCAGTATTGGGACGCGGCGCGATCATCTCTTCGGGATCCACCGCGCTCAGCTCTTGAACCTGGTACTCCTCGCGATTCTGTTTGGACGCGTCGTAGATATCGTTGAGGCGCTGGTGAATGCCTTTGCGCATCTGCGTCACGTAATCCGCGTCGATCAAGCTGTCGCGAACCAGAGCCTCCGAATAAGATGTAGCGACGGACGGATGGTTGCGAATTTTGCGATACAGAATGGGTTGCGTGTAACTGGGGTCGTCGCCCTCATTGTGACCGTGCCGACGATAGCAGAACATGTCGATCACCACGTCGCGCTTGAAGGTTTGCCGGTAATCGTAGGCCATCTGGGCCACGCGAATGCAGGCCTCCGGATCGTCGCCGTTGACATGGAAGATCGGCGCTTGCACCATGCGCGCCACGTCGGTGGAATAGGGCGTGGACCGCGCCTCGTCGGGATTGGTCGTAAATCCGATCTGATTGTTGATAACGAGATGAATGGTGCCGCCGGTGGTGTAGCCTTCCAATTGCGAAAGGTTCAGCGTTTCGGCCACGACGCCTTGTCCGGCGAAGGCCGCGTCGCCGTGAACCAAAATGGGAATCACGCGCTCGCGAGCTGCATCGCCCAGCCGGTCCTGTTTGGGGCGCACCAGGCCCTCCACCACGGGATCCACAGCTTCCAGATGGCTGGGATTGAAGGCCACCGATACCACGATTTCGCGCCCCGACGAAGATTTGCGCACGCCGCTCGCGCCCAAATGATATTTGACGTCGCCCGATCCCTGCGTGCTGTCAGGATCGATTCCCTCAAACTCGGAGAAGAGCTGCACCATCGATTTGCCGACGATGTTGGCCAGCACGTTCAGCCGCCCGCGGTGCGCCATCCCGATCACGGCCTCGTGCACGTTGGTTCCCGCGGCGCGATCCAGAATCTCGTCCAGAATCGCGATGGCCGATTCGCCACCCTCCAGCGAGAAGCGCTTGTGGCCAATAAAGCGGGTATGCAGAAAGCGTTCGAATTCTTCGGATTCAATCAGGCGCTGCAGCGCGCGCAGCTTGGTTTGCGGATCCAGCGGCCAGCGATTGCCGGCCGGTTCCATGCGGAGCTGCAGCCAGCGCTTCTGCTCCGGAATCTGGATATTCATGTACTCGCAGCCGATTTTTCCGCAATAAGTCTGGCGCAAAGTCTCCAGAATTTCGCGTAGCATCGCCATCTTCTGCGGTTGATCGTCTTCCGACATCAAAGTGCCGGTGAGGAATTCGCGATCGAGATCCCAGATGGTCAGGCCATAGGTGGCCGGATCCAGCTCGGAATGATAAACCGGCTCCGAACCGAGCGGATCGAAATCGGCGATTAGGTGGCCGCGCACCCGGTATGCATTGATGAGCTGCAACACGGCCGCTTCCTTGACCACCTCGTCCTGCTGCGCGCCCCGCAAGCCGGGGATGGATACGGTCCTATCCGGCTCCCAGTGCACGGGCTTGTGAGGAATCTTGAGATCGCTGAAAATCTTCTCGTAGAACTCGTCATCACCTTCCAGCAGCGCCTGCAGGCGGCCCAGGAACGTACCGGACTCGGCGCCCTGCACCACGCGATGATCGTAGGTGCAAGTGACGGTCATCACCTTGCTCAATCCAATCAAGGCGCGCAATTGCTCGGTTACGCCGTGATACTCAGCCGGATAGTCGATGGCGCCGGTGGCGATGATGGCGCCCTGGCCAGGCATCAGGCGCGGAACGGAGCCGAGTGTGCCCACGGTTCCCGGATTGGTGAGCGAAATGGTGGTGCCTTCAAAATCCTGCACCGTCAGCTTGTTATTGCGCGCGCGAAAGATGATATCGTCGAACGCAATGATAAACTGCGCGAAATCCAGCGAGCCGGCGTCCTTGATGTTGGGTACCTTCAAAGAGCGCGTGCCGTCCTTGGCCGCCACATCCACTGCGACGCCGATGTTCACCTGGTCCCGCACCACGCGGAAGGGCTGGCCATTGGTCTCGGCGTACGCGTGATTCAACGACGGATTACTGCGCAGCGCCTTCACGATGGCCCAAGCGATGATGTGCGTGTATGAGATTTTGCTCTTGCCGAGCAATCCGCGATGTTCGTTCATCACGCGGCGGTTTTCGTCGATCACCTTCACCGGCATCACGCGCTGCGAAGTCGCCAGCGGGATGGTCAGGCTGGCGTTCATGTTCTCCGCAATACGGGCGGCTGCGCCACGCAGCGGCATCAGAGTCTCACCGGGGGTAACCGGCTGATGCTCCGGGGCGGTGAGCGTGGATTCGCCATTATGAAGCGCGATAGCGGGTTGCGGTTGCGAACCCTTGGTGGCCGTCGCGGCGGGAGTCTCGAAAGCGCTGCCGCCGTTGGTTTCAAAGACTTCCTTCCAACTGTCGTCGACGTTCTTTCGATCGCTCAAATATTGCTGGTACAGCTCATCTTCGAGCCAGCTGTTGATACCCAGTTCGGGTGCGCGTGATTCGGACATGGAATAGTATAAGGGCTTTCCTCTTCATCATACCGTGCCGCCGGGCCTCGACGTAACTCTCTGAGAGGAACGTAGTTCGGCGTCCATTCAAACCCAGGTTCAGCCGTAAATGTCTGTAATTGGCGCAACCGCTGGATGGTCCGCAACATCGGATTAGATAGATAGAGAGAGGCATATGAAAAGAACAATTCAATACGTTGCCATCGTGGCTGTACTGGCTTTTGCGGCTCCCATATTCGCGGGGTCGGCCAACCCGCCGGCTCAGGATTTGAGCAGTCAGGTGCGCCATCAGCTGGTAATGATTCCCTATTACAGCGTTTTCGACGATTTGAACTACTCGGTAGACAGCTCAACTGGTGTGGTGACCCTGGTTGGCGCCGTGACGCAGCCGGTGGTGAAGGACGACGCCGTGCGATCGGTGAAACATCTGCCGGGCGTAACGCAGGTGGTGGATCACATCCAGGTGCTACCGCTTTCAACCTTTGATAACCGCATCCGGAGAGCCGAGTACCGGTCGATTTACGGGTTCGCCGGATTCTATCGGTACGGAATGGGAACACAGCCGTCCATTCATATAATCGTGGAAAACGGGCACGTAACCTTGGTAGGCGTGGTTGATAGCCAAGCCGATAAGGACACGGCCAACATCCGCGCCAATATGGTTCCTGGAGTTTTCTCGGTGACCAACAATCTTCGAGTCGCCGAAAAAAGCTAATCAAGGCGCAATCTCCTCCGAAGCGCAAAGGGTGCGGCGCGCACCATTGAGACCTTAGCCCGCGCCGCACTCCGTTTTGCGCGATCCAGTAGACGATGGCCGCCGTTTTGACCGACCGGCGGCCATTTCGCTTTTGTAACACTTTCAAAGTCGCCCATTCGCTACACTAGTGAGACGCATGTGCGCGGAAGCCGCCCGAGCCCCGCTCAAGATCGCAGATTTTCCTGAACTCGAACCACCCCTCCCTTTACCTCAATCGCGAGCTCAGCCACCTGGAGTTTCAGCGCCGGGTGCTGGAGGAAGCCCGCGACCGCCGCAATCCCCTGCTGGAGCGGGTGAAGTTCCTGTCGATTTTCGGCTCCAACATCGACGAATTCTTCATGGTGCGGGTGGCAGGCGTGATGCAGCAGATCGAAAATGGCGTGCAGGAAACCGGCATGGACGGGCGCGGTCCTTCGGAAACGCTGGACGCGATCCGGGCGTCGGTGGGGCGGCTAGTCAACGGGGCGTATGAGTATTTTCGCGAAGACCTGCTCCCGGCGCTGGAAGAGAATCACATCCGCCTGCTGCAGCTCAATGAACTCAGCGCTGGACCAGCGCGCGCAATTGGATGCGTTTTTCGCCGACAAAGTTTTTCCGGTTCTTACGCCCCTGGCTTTCGATCCGGGCCGTCCGTTTCCTCACATTTCCAATCTCAGCCTGAATATCGCGGTTGCGGTTCGCGAACCCGGCGGCGGTGCGGAGCACTTCGCTCGCGTCAAGGTTCCCGACAGCCTGCCTCAATTGCTGCCGGTGTCGATGGCTGTGGGAAACGGCCCGCGCGCGCATGGCTTTGTATGGCTGGAGCAACTGATCATCGCCAATCTGCACCACCTGTTTCCGGGCCTCGAGATCCTGCGGGCGCACGTGTTTCATCTCACGCGCGATGCCGAAGTCGCGATCAAAGAACTGGAGACGGACGATCTGCTCGAAACCATCGAAGAAGCGGTGTGGCAGCGCCGTTTTCGCGACGCCGTCCGGCTGCAAGTGGACGCCCGGATGCCCGCCGCGATGATCGATTTCATCGCCGGCAAACTGGAGCTGGAAGCCGCCAATATCTTCCGCGTGCAGGGCCCGCTGGATCTGAGCCGGTTGCGGCACCTTTTGGCGCTGGATCGTCCGGATTTGAAGGACAAGCCCTTCCTGCCGCACACGCCGACCGGCTTTGCGTCCAAAGAAGACGACGTTTTCGAAGTGATCCGCCAGCAGGACCAACTGCTGCATCATCCTTACGAATCCTTCCAGCCCGTGGTGGAATTTCTGCGCAAAGCGGCGAAAGATCCGGAGGTGCTGGCCATCAAGATGACGCTTTACCGTCTGGGCCGCAATTCGCCCATCGTCGAAGCGCTGCTCGAAGCGGTGGAAAACGGCAAGCAGGTGGCCGTGGTGGTGGAGCTGAAAGCCCGCTTTGACGAGGAGAGCAATATCGAATGGGCGCGCGCGTTGGAACGCGAAGGCGTGCACGTGGTGTATGGTCTGCTGGGGCTGAAAGTGCATTCCAAGGTCATACTGGTCGTTCGCCGTGAAGGAGACGTCATCCGCCGCTATTGCCACCTGGCGACCGGCAATTACAATCCCGCCACCGCGCGCCTTTACACCGACCTCGGCTTGTTCACCTGCGACGAAGAGATCGGCGCCGACGCAACCGATTTGTTCAATTATTTGACCGGCTATTCGCGCAAAAAGACCTTTCGAAAACTTCTCGTCGCGCCGCTCAATCTGCGGCAGCGCATGGAGGAGATGATTTTGCGGGAGATCGATATCCAGCGCCGGGGCGGGCGCGGCCGGATGATTCTGAAGATGAACGCGCTCGAAGACGGTCCCGTTATCAAGCTGTTGTATCAGGCGTCGCAGGCCGGCGTGGCGACGGACCTGATCGTACGCGGCGCCTGTTGCCTGCGCCCGCAGTCGCCGGGTGTGAGCGATAACATCCACGTTCGCAGCGTTCTGGGCCGCTTCCTGGAGCACAGCCGCATCTTTTACTTCCGCAACAATGGCGCCGAGGAATGCTATCTGGGCAGCGCCGATCTGATGCCGCGCAATCTCAATCGCCGGGTGGAGGTGCTGTTTCCCGTGAATCGACCGGAAATCGTCAAGCGCATTCGGGACGAAATCCTGCACTCCTTCTTGCACGATGAGATCGGCGCGCGCCACATGTCCAAAGATGGTTCTTATACGGCGAAATCGCGCCGCGCGGGCGGCGACTGTCAAGCCTGGTTCCTCGGTCAACGCACCATCGCTGGACTTCGATAATGGCCCACGGCGTTCATGGCCCCGGCGGCATTGACGGCGCCGGCGGTGCGCTAAACTAAACAAATCCCGGTGGAAATGGATTTGCCGGAAGAAGCAAGTCATGAGACTGGCCCTTTTCGGCGGCACCTTTGACCCCATCCACAACGCGCACCTGACGGTAGCGCGGGAAGCCGCCATGCAGTTTCAATTGGACCAGGTATGGTTCATCCCAGCCGCACACCCGCCGCATAAGTCCGATCAGACAGGCGCGAGCTATGAAGACCGCTTCCGTATGACCGAACTGGCCTGCCAGGCGGATCCACGCTTCATTGCGTCGCGTCTGGAAGAGGGAGCGAGCAAGAGCTATTCGGTGGACACCGTGGAGCGCGTCCGGGCTCTGGGCGAGCAGCCCTACTTCATCATCGGCGCCGATGCGTTCGCCGAAATCACCAGTTGGCATCGCTGGCAGGACTTGATCCGGCTGACCGAGTTCATCGTTGTGACCCGGCCCGGCCACCACTATGCCGCGCCCCAAGGCGCACGGGTGCAGCGGCTGGAAACTGTTGCTCTGCCCGTATCTTCCTCTGAAATAAGGAGAAAACTAGCGGATGGTCAGATTCCGGCGGAATTGCCCGAAGCCGTGGGGCGCTACATTTCCGAGCGCCGTTTGTACCAACCCTTGCCCGGACGAGCCAAGGCGCTCAGCCTTTAAAAAGCGCATTGTTCAATCACCGTTCACCGATCTGTAATGCAGTTGTAACGCAAATCGGGTTACCTTCAAGAAAAGGCCCATGAAGAAAATCGTCCTCATCGAAGATGATTCCGACCTCTTCGCGCTCCTGAAGTACAACCTGGAAAAGGAAGGGTTCGCGGTGGCCGGCGCCCAAACCGGTCGCGGCGCCATTGAGTTGTGCCGGCGCGAGCGTCCCGATCTGCTGATTCTCGACATCATGCTGCCGGATTCCGATGGCCTGGAGATCTGCAAAGGCCTGCGCAATCACTCCGAGCTGACGCACGTACCGATTATTTTCCTGACCGCGCGCGCCTCGGAGACCGACCGCATTCTTGGTCTGGAGCTCGGAGCGAACGATTACATCGTAAAGCCTTTCTTCATCCGCGAACTGATCGCCCGCGTCAAGAACCAATTCCGTACCACGAGTTCGCCGGCGCGCACCGTGAGAGCAGGCGATCTGGAGCTGGATCGGGCCAGTTGCCGGGTTATTTTGCGAGGCGCTGAGGTGGCGCTCACCGCAACCGAGTTCCGGCTGCTGGAGTTTTTGATGAGCCGGCCGGGCGTGGTTTACAGCCGCGAGCAGCTGCTGGACGCCGTCTGGGGACATGACCGCGCCGTGACGGATAGAACCGTGGATGTGTACATCCTGCGCTTGCGGCAAAAGATCGAGCAGGATCCGACCAATCCTTCGTTCATTCGCGCGGTTCGCGGGTTCGGCTACAGCTTCAACGAGCACACAGTGGAAGCTGGCGTCAAAACGTCCGCGTAGCCTAGCAGACCGCTCCCTGACGGTCACGGCTAAGAATTGCCGCTCGACGTTCACAGCCACCTACTGAGGCGCGCACGTCAGTAAGCAGTTGCGGGCGTTTCTACGTCACCGGCGGGTCCACGTTGCCGATCGAAAACAGCGAAAACTCGTCTTCAGGCCACTGCGTGGGCTTGCCCTTTTCCTCACGCATGTGATGGTATCGGCCGCCGAAAAACAGCAGGGGCCTTCCCTCGTTAGCCTCGAAATGCTCCACGCGGCCGATGTACAGCGTGTGGTCGCCGGCGGGGTGAATGTCCATCACCTCGGCGACAAAGTAGGCCACTGCGCCTCCGATCAGCGGAAGGCCGTTGCGATGCACGTAGCGAACGTGCAGCCCCGCCACAACGCGTCCGGCGAAATGGTTGCTCAGCGTGTCTTGATCTTCGGCCAGCACGCTGATTCCGAAACGCCGCACCCGCGGAAAGATGCGATGCATGTTGGAGCGATTGTCCAACGAAACCAGGATCAGCGGCGGATCCAGCGACACCGATACGAAAGCATTGGCGGTCATGCCGTGCGTCTGGCCTTCGCACTCGGCCGTGAGAACCGTGACGCCGCTGGCGAAGCGTCCTAGTGCGTTGCGGAACTGTCGGGTGTCAACCTGCTGATTCGCCACTGATGACGGCGGCACATTACTTCCGGCCGTTCTTCATTACAACACTAATGTCGTTGGGATTGATCAGATCCGGCACCGTCCAGCCGTCTAGATCGTACTCGGCCATGCACTGCTCGGCGAAACCTTTATATTTGTCGGATTGCCCCATCTTGTCGGCCACCATCAGAGTCTCAAAGCGGATACTTTCGTGATTGCCGAAGTAATTGCGTTCGTACAGCTCGTGCCGGCCGCCGAACTCGGTGCCGATGGCGTCCCACATCAGCTTCATCAGCTTCACGCGATCGAGCGCGGAGTAACCGTTGGAGCCGCGCACGAAGGTCTCCAGGTAATTACGAATTTCGGGCACCTTGAAATCGTTGGCGTGCGACGGGAGATAGATGAGCGCGCTTGCGAGCACGTTTTCGATGATCTCCTTGAGCCGCGGATAAATCAGGTTCGATGCCACGCGATACGCCAGGCCGTAATCGAGATTGGGCAGCACGTAGCCCGGCGTCCAGGGCGTGGTGGTGCGCGCCATGGCGTCAGTGAGCCCCCAGAACAGATTGCGCCACGCCAGCACCTCGCCCACCTGCGCTTGCACGCCGCGGAAATCCTTGGAACCGGTGGCCTCCACGCCCTTGAGCAAAAGACCCGCGATGAAGTCGAGCTTCACGGCCAGGCGCACACAGCCATGGAACATGAAGCGCGGCAGGAATCCCGAGCGCGGGAAAAAGTTGTTCACCTTGTCGATGTCGCCGTAGGCGAAAACGTTCTCCCAAGGCACCAGGACTTTGTCGAAGACGATGATGGAATCGTTCTCATCCAGGCGGCTGGATAGCGGGTAATCGAACGGGCTGCCCATGGCCGCCGCCGTCATTTCATACGACGGCCGGCAGAACAGTTTCACGCCGGGCGAATCGGTGGCGACGATGCACACGAAGGCGAAATCCTTGGTCTTGATGGGAAGCGCGCCGTTGTTGGCGATGAAGTTGTAATGCGTGAGCGTGGACGTGGTGGCCACCACTTTGGCGCCGCTGATCACCAGGCCCGCGTCGGTTTCCTTTTCGACGTGCATGTACACGTCGCGAACTTCGGACAATTCCTTGTTGCGATCCACCGGCGGATTCACGATCGCGTGATTGACGAACGTTACTTCTTCCTGCACCTTCTTGTACCAGCGGCGGGCATTCTCCTGGAACGGCGTATAAAAATCCGAATTCGCGCCCAGCGTGGCCAGGAACGCCGCCTTATAGTCCGGACTGCGACCCATCCAGCCATAGGTGACGCGCGCCCATTCCGCGATGGCGTCGCGCGAGGCTACCATTTCTTCCACGTTGTGCGGGGCCTTAAAGAAGTGATGGGTGTAGCCGCCGCTTCCGGTATCGGTCTCGGTGCACAGAATCGACTTGCGCTGGTCGTGCAGCGCGTCATACAAGCGCGCCAGCATGCGCGTAGTGTTGCGGAACGCCGGGTGCGTGGTGACGTCCTTCACCCGCTCGCCATAGATCCAAATTTCGCGGCCATCGCGCAAGCTCTCCAGAAACTCCTGCGAAGTAAAAGGCGCGGTTCGGGCGACGCCGAAGACGGGCTTGGGCTGGGGCTGGGCTTCAGTCGACATGGTTTTCTCCTGGTGGCTACTGCGGGATCAAGCGAATTTCGTCCAATCGCGCTCGAATCGAAAAACTTCTTTGGCCGGCGGCAACGGCGCTTGCGTCTCAATCCAGCGGACCGGTTCCGAGCCGTTGTTCACAAAACTGTGGATACAGCCGACGCTGGTCCAGATCACGTCTCCGGGGCCGAGATCGTAGCTGGCTCCGTCCGCTACGGCCTGAACTCGCCCGTCGACGATGAAGTACGACTCTTCGAAGGTATGATCGTGGAAATCGATTTTAGCGCCCGGTGAATATTGAATCAAGAACAGAGATTGATGCGTGGCGCCAAAAGAGCGATCGACGAACATCTTGATGGCGACGCCGGTGGTGGGATTGAACCCCTCCATTTGCGACGCCCCGCCCGGACGGGGCAGTTGCGATTCGTCGAAATGGCCGATGGGCGGGTGCGCATCGGGAACGGCGGATTCACGCGCGAAAAATGTATCCGCGCCGTACTCCACGGGCCGCGGTTGCGGCGCCTGCATCTCGAGCCATCGGGCGGGCACACTTCCCGCGTTCTTCCACGCATGCAGTATTCCCGTTGGAATCAATCCAAAATTTCCCGGGCCAAGCGTATGCGTCTGCTCCCCAATCTGAACCGACACGCCGCCTTCCAAAACGTAGAAGCTCTCTTCAAACGAGTGCAGGTGCGGTTCGATGGATCCGCCGGGATCGAGATAACAAATGCCCGTGCCCATGTGAACCGAGCCCATCGCGCCATCCACGTACGTGGCGCGGCGAAAGCCGGTGCTGTGTTGCTGGTAGAGCTTGGGGGTCTGCGCGGCGGCCGGATCGATCTTGGAGACAGCGTGCATAGGCGTAGTGGATCTATTATGGCTCTTATCCACCCTACCGGACAGGCTCGCGACGAGCTAGCAGGAAGCTCACTCTTGTGAACAGAATCGTGACTCGGAGGGCGCTCGCATTCGCTTGCGCGGGGTTGGGGATTGGCGGTTGGCCAAGACCGGCAGTGTCAACAAGCTTCCGTTCCGCATACTTACGCATGGCGGTTCAGCAACATCCTCTGAACCGCGACTGTAAAGGAGCGTATCCGCCTTCTACGGGAGCTTCTGATATTCAAGCGTGTCAATGGCTTCTTTGTTCAACCGCTCTGCGTTGCGATTGATAATCTCCACATCTCGACGATCGCGCTCGTCGTTTTCGAGGCGAGACAAGTCGACGCGATCCATGTATTGCAGGGTACCACTGCTAAACTAAAAGTGGATGCCGCTGGTTCCGCCGTATATCGAATCGTTGCGTCCGTATGAAGCCGGGCGCAGCATCGAAGAAGTTCAGCGAGCCTATCGGCCTAACCCGCGTCAGCAAGCTCGCCTCCAACGAGAATCCCCTCGGTCCTTCGCCGCTGGCCGTCGCAGCGATGACCCGCTCCATGGCCGGCCTGAATTTGTATCCCAATGGCGGCCTGGATCTGCGCGGCGTTCTCGCCGAGAAATTTGAGACCGAAGATCGAAAATGTGATCGCGGGCAGCGGTTCGGAAGAGCATCATCTCCAATATCATCCGCACCTTTCTGTGCGATGAGGACGAAGTGCTCACCACCGAAGCCGCTTTCATCGGGTTTCAGGTGCTGGCGAAATCGCGCGGCATCGCATACCGTACGGTGCCCTATCGCGATTGGCACTACGATCTGACCGCGCTCGCTCGCCGCCATCACCGAGCGCACCAAGATCGTCTATCTGGCCAATCCCAACAATCCCACCGGAACCATTTTTTCGAAACACGAGTTCGATGCCTTCTACCGGCACGTTCCCGAGCGCGTCCTGATCATCCTGGATGAAGCCTATTTCGAATACGCCCAAGACACGCCGCGCTATCCCGATTCCATGCATTATCGTTACGACAACGTCATCACCTTGCGGACTTTTTCGAAGGTCTATGGGCTGGCGGGCGTTCGCATCGGGTACGGATTTGCGCACGAGCGCTTGATTGCAAACCTGCTAAAGGTGAAGCTCCCGTTTGAGCCCAGCACACTGGCGCAAGCCGCCGGTATTGGGGCGCTGGCCGACAAAGAGTTCCTGCATCAATCGCTGGAATTGAACGCGCGCGGGTTGACGCTTTCTCACTCGCGGCTTGCGCGAGATGGGTCTCAACGTGGTGCCGTCGGAGGCGAATTTTCTGATGTTGGTGCTTCCGAGCGCGGAGCATGCCGCCAGGCTTACAGACGAGTTACTGCGGCAGGGAATCATCATCCGGCCTCTGGCCAGTTTCGGTCTGCCGAATTGCGTCCGCATTTCCACCGGGACCGAGGAAGACAACCAGCGTTGCATCGAAGTAATTCAGAAGTTAGAGGTACCGTCATCATGCAACAGTTAGTGGAACAACCAAGTCCCAGAGAAAACCCCGCCGATTTTCTCCCGCTGAACGGCACCGACTTTGTGGAGTTCTATGTCGGGAACGCCAAGCAGGCCGCTTATTACTACCGCGCGGCTTTTGGAATGAAGCTGGTGGCTTATCGCGGTCCGGAGACCGGCACGCGCGACCGCGTTTCCTACGTCCTCCAGCAAGGCAAGATTCGCTTTGTGCTCACCACGCCGCTTTTTCCCGACAACCCCATCGCCGAGCACATCAGGAAGCATGGCGATGGCGTTCACGAGATCGCGCTCTGGGTGGATGATGCCGAGTCGGCCTTTCGGGAAACCACCCGGCGCGGCGCTCGCGGCGTGCAGGAGCCGACAGTGCGCGAGGATCGGGACGGGCGCATTCGCATTTCCGTGATTGCCGCGTACGGCGACACGATCCACGCGTTTGTCGAGCGCAAGGATTATCGAGGCGTCTTTCTGCCGGGATTTCGCGCCATCGAAGGTGAAGATCCCGTCGCTCGGCCCGCCGGCCTTCTGCATATCGACCACATGGTGGGCAACGTGGGCTGGGGGCAAATGAACGCTTGGGTGGCCTTCTATCGCGACGTGATGGGCTTCCAGCTCTACCAGCATTTTGACGACAGGGACATCAGCACCGAATATTCTGCGCTCATGTCCAAAGTGATGTCTAACGGAAACGGCCGCGTGAAATTCCCCATCAACGAGCCCGCGGTTGGAAAGAAAAAATCGCAGATCGAAGAGTATCTGGAATTCTATGGCGGCCCAGGCGTGCAACACATCGCCATGGCGACCGGCAATATCATCCAGACCGTCTCCGAGATGCGGGCCCAGGGCGTCGAATTCCTGCGCGTTCCCAGCACTTACTATGACGATCTGGAGAAGCGCTGCGGCAAGATCGACGAGCCGGTCAGCGAGTTGGCCGACTTAGGCATCCTGGTGGATCGCGACGACGAAGGGTACATGCTGCAGATCTTCACCAAGCCGGTGGAAGATCGCCCCACGCTGTTCTACGAAGTGATTCAACGCAAGGGCAGCCGCAGCTTCGGCAAGGGGAATTTCAAGGCGCTATTCGAAGCGATCGAACGGGAACAAGCTTCGCGCGGCAATTTGTAGACAGGCGCTTACTTCGCAGCTACGGCTTTCGCCTTGTCGCCCTTGAGCTCGGCCGTGAAAATCGGCTTCAGCGCGGCCAGCGTGACTTCTCCGTTGTATTGTTTGCCGTTGATGTAGAACGCCGGCGTGCCATATACGCCCGCTGCGTCGCCGTCTGCCATATCTTTTTCGATCACCGCCTTATACTTTCCGGAGTCAAGATCGACGTGAACTTCTCCACGTCCAGGCCAAGTTCCTTCGCCAGCGCCAAAATCTTGGGTCGCGAAAGCTGCCGGTAGTTGTTGAACAGCGCATCGTACATTTCCCAGAACTTGCCCTGCTCCCGCGCCGCCAGCGACGCTTCGGCCGCCAGTTCGGCGTGGGGATGCATGGAAAGCGGGAACTGTTTATAGATCAGCTTCACGTCCTTCGGATACGCCGCCATGATGACGTCCACCTGCTTCACCGCCGCGGAGCAGAAGGGACATTCGAAATCGGAAAACTCCACCAGCGTGATGCGCGCGTCGGCCGGACCGCGCACCGGCGCGCCATCCACGGCAATCTTGACGGGATCTTCCAGCACCTTGGGCCGGTGCGCCTTGGGCGACTGGTCCATCAGCTTGCTGATCTCCATCAGGCTCTTGCCGTCTTTAACACCTTGAATGGCGATCTTGGCCAGCGCCCGGCTGTAAGAGCAGTTCGGGTCCTTCATGATGCATTCGGCCGTCTTCATCCCGCACTGGCAGGAGCAATCCTCTTCGCGAAGGATCTTCAGCACGGCCTTCTTTTGCACGGGCGTCAGGCCGCTCAGGTCGACATTGCCGAGCGTCTGCGATGTTTTCCAGGCGTCCGGCGAAACTTGTGGCGTCGCCGCCGCAGGCGTCTGCGCAACCAGCGTCAGGGCCGTAAACAGGCATAGTACTGCTATGCGGAGTCGCATGATTCTATTATTACCCGGATTCAGACAGGTGTTGAGGGGATGCCTGCAATCGCAATCTCAGGAAAGCTCCGCGTGCAGGAAGCTCTTCAGGTCTTCCTCATTGACCTCGGGTTCGCCCGGCGCCACATTGCTCAGCTTCCCGGCTTTCATCCAGCTTTCGAGTTGATCCACCAGGCTGAACAGGTGATCGAACGAATCCACGACGAATAGCAGCGGCTGGTAGTGGTTGATCTCGAAGCCCTGATTGATGGCCCATTCGAGTTGAATCGGATAGCGCTGCACTTCCGGCGCCTCTATGGCGTGCGCGATTTCCCCATAGGAACTTAGCAGCCCGCTGCCGTACACCTTCAGACCGTCCTTTCCTCGCATTAAGCCGAATTCGATGGTGAACCAGAAGAATCGCGCCATAGCCCGTATGACGCTGGTCAAGTAATGCGTCCGAGTGTCCGGCCCGCGAATCCCTGCCGCGATGTCCGCCGCCGTGTGCGCGCACTCCCCGAAACGCACCAGCGCCTCGGCGAAATGCTTATCGGTGTGCATGGGAACGTGGCCGGCCGCGTCGTGGAAGATATCCGGCTCGGGCAGGTAATCCAGCTTGTCGGATCGGCGAATGGTGATGGTGGTGGGGAAAGCACGGTTGCGGAGGCAATCGAAGAAGACAAACGCGGGCACGTAACCGCTTACAGCCTTGGTCTGAAATCCGGTCAAGGGTTTCAAGAATCGATTCACCTCTTCCAGGCGCGGCACGCGATCGGGATTCAGGCACAATGAATGAATGCCTTTCAGGAAGTGCTCATTCGCATAACGATCCCAGCGCGGGAGCAAGCGCGCATAAAGCTTTCGCCAGGCCTCGTGATTTTCCTCTGTGTATAGTTCGTAAGGCTGTTCAATATACAACTCGCCGGCACGCTTGGCTTGCTCGATAAAAGGCGACTCGTTAGTCGTCAAACCCGAAACCGCAGTGGAGCTTTTCATAACGCTCTCCATTCACATAGTAACCCCAATAAGCACCACATACAAGTGGTGCCAAATCAACGCCGGAAGCCCCGAATCGCCGTATACTGAAGAAGGAGAGCAACATGTATCCTCTCAAAAAAGGCAAAACAACCAGCCAGGCCCACGTCGGATTGCCCGAGGGCACGTTCGAAGAAGAGCATGGCCGCAAGGGTTTCTACGGCAAGTCGGCGCACCTTTACCACGCCCATCCCCCCACCGGATGGATTCGCTTCGAAGGCAAATTGCGGCCGCATTGTTTCGATCTGAACCAGATCAAGCCGGGCGACCTGAACGACGCCGAAGGTTTGCCCGCTGCGTTTCTAGGCAACGACGACATCCGGCTTTCGGTATCGCGCAGGAGCGAACCGATGCCGTTTTACTTCCGCAATGCGGACGGCGACGAGCTGTACTTCATCCATCGCGGGCGCGGCAAGATTGAAACCGATTTTGGACCGCTCGATTTTGAGCCGGGCGATTACATCAATATCCCGCGGGCCGTCACCTATCGGATCGTTCCACAGACTCGCGACAATTTCTTCCTGATCATTCAATCCAAGCATGAGTTCGAGCAACCGGAGAAGGGGCTTTTGGGACAGCATGCGCTCTACGATCCGGCGGCCATCACCACGCCCGAGCCCGCGCCGATCCTCAACGACAACACCGAATGGGAAATTCGGATCAAAGCCGAAGATGAGATTTCAAAAGTGGTGTATCCGTTCAATCCCATCGACGTGGTCGGTTGGAAGGGCGACCTGACGGTGTGGAAGATCAACATGCGCGACATCCGCCCGGTGATGAGCCATCGCGCCCATCTGCCTCCCAGCGCGCATACCACGTTCGTTACCGAAGGCGCGGTGGTGTGCAGCTTCCTGCCGCGTCCGCTCGAAGAAGACGAAAATGCGCTGCGCGTTCCGTTCTTCCATCGCAATACCGACTACGACGAGTTCATCTTCTATCACGACGGCGATTTCTTCAGCAAAGACAACATCAAAGCCGGCATGGCGACGCTGCATCCGCGGGGCATCCATCATGGGCCGCATCCCAAGGCGCTGGCCAATCAGCAGAAGAAAACGCACACCGACGAATACGCGGTGATGCTGGACGGTTTGAATCCGATCCACGTTTTGCCCGCGGGCGAGGATGTAGAATGGAAGGACTATTGGACCAGCTGGATGGAAGCCAGACCTGCGGATTTGCCACGAGTGGAGACGCGCTGATTGATAGTTGACCCCGCGCACACGGATCCCACCAGCGTCTACAAGCTTCTGATCGGTTCGGTGGTTCCACGCCCCATTGCGTTCGTTTCCACCATCAGTCCGGAAGGAGTGTTCAACGTCGCCCCTTTCAGCTTTTTCACAGTCGCTAGCCCAAATCCGCCGGTGCTCGTCTTCAACACCGGTCTGCGCACCAGGCCGGACCCTCGGAAAGACACACTGCGCAACGTCACCACCGCGCGCGAGTTCGTGGTGAATATCGTCTCGGAGGAATTCGCCGAGCAGATGAATCTCTGCTCGGGCGATTATCCGCCCGAGGTGGACGAGTTTCAGGTCTCAGGCCTTACGCCGATTCCAAGCGACCTGGTAAAACCGCCGCGCGTGGCGGAGTCCCACGTCAACATGGAATGCCGGTTACTCTATACCATCTCGCTCAGCGGATTGGTGACCGGCGGAAATCTGGTGCTGGGCGAGGTGGTGCGGTTCCACATCGACGACGCCTATGTCAGCAACTATCGAATCGATCAGGATAAGCTGCGCGCCATCGGCCGCATGGGGGGCAGCAGCTACACCCGCACCGGCGATCGCTTCGACATGATTCGCCCGGCGTAGGCGTCGGCAACTCCCTCACGGTCGTGGTTCAGTTCGCGAACAGCCGGTCGAATATCTCGCGCGTGTGATTCTGAATCTTCGCCAGTTCCGCTTTCAGCGGCTGGCCGTTGCGATGTTCCGGCGTCCAGCGGTGCACCAATTCGGTGAGCGACTTGAGATGCGATTCCGAATTCGGCAGGCTGGCTTCGGCGTGACCGGAATACACGCGCAAAGCGTGATCCACGGCGCGATAGAACGTGGCCGCGTCCAGCAGAAATTCCGCGTCGGCGCGCTCCAGGTGGCCGGTGGCTTCGATGATGTTGACGCGCTCCGGCGTGTTGAGCACCTTATAGAAAAGGCCGCCCGCCTTCAGGCGCAGGAACAGCAGCGAAAAGTCGATATCGTAGAACCCGCCGTGGCCGGCTTTCAGCGGATGATCGGGGCCCTGTTCCTTCTCCAGGCGCATCCGCATCTGGCGCAGGTCTTTCTTCGAGCGGCCGCTCTGGCCATAGCGCCGCCAGTCCACCTTCTGCAGCTCGTTCAGAAAGGTCGTCGCGCGCTCCGTGTCGCCCGCCACAGCGCGAGCCTTCATGTACGCGATGCCTTCCCAGGCTTCCGCGTGCCGGTCGAAATATTCCTTGTAAGCCGCTTCCGATTGCAGCAGTGCGCCCGCGCTCCCGTTGGGCCGGAGCCGGGTGTCCACCGTGAACATGACGCCGCTGCCGGTATAAGCGGTGATCAAGTCCACAATCCGTTCCGCCACGCGGGTCCAGAACACGTGCTCGTCGTGATCTTCATCCGGCAACACGAACACCAGGTCGGCGTCGGAAGCCAGGTCGAATTCCCGCATTCCCAACCGTCCCAGCGCGATCACCATCAGCTGTTGCCGCGGTCGATAGCCGGGCGTGGCGGGCGGATGCGATCCGGCAACGTGATCCACCGCCATCCGGTAGCAGGCCGCGATCGCCGTATCCGCGAGGGCCGATGTGTGCTGCAAAGTCTCGAACACGGGAACGCGCTGGCAAATGCTTGCGGCCTGGATGCGAAACATCTCGCGCCGGAAATAGCGCCGCAAGTCCGAGATGTCGTCGAAATGATCGGCCTGCGCGTGCTCGATGGAAATCGGGAGCTGGCAGAACTCCTCAATCAGCTCAGGGACGCGCGCCAACTCCTCGGAAAAATAAGGACTGTGTTCGAAGATGTCGAGCGTATAACGCGCCACTTGCGGATCGGAATTGAGCAGCGCCAGGAGCCTGGAATCCGGCATCAGCTTTTCCAGGAAATGTTCGAATGCACCCGCGCCGCGCCGCAACCCCAAAGTAGACACAGTCAGCGCTAACGCGGGCGCGCGCTCATCCAGAAAACGAATCAGATTGCTGGAAGTCGGCTCCACAACCTCCGGGGCTTCGATCTGCGGCGCCGCCGCCGGCGGCAAGCTGTAGTAGATGGGACGCTGGGCGTGGATCACGCGCTCATAAATCTCTTGGACCGCTTCCAGATGCGCATTCAGATCCTGCAGCAGCTTCTCACCCGGATTTGCTTCTCCCGACGAACTGCCGAGCTGCGTTGCGGGCATCTTCCGGGCGAGCAAATCCAGTTCGCGTGCGGACGACGGCAAGGTATGGGTCTGCCGATCCTCCGCGCATTGCAGCCGGTGTTCCAGATTGCGCAAAAAACGGTAAGCGGCGATCAAGCGTCCGAACTCGGCGGCCGAAAGCAGATCCTTCTGGCTGAGACGCGAAAGCGCCAGCATCGTTCCGCCGTGCCGCAGCCAGGGAACGCGCCCGCCGTGCAGGCGCTGCAGGCACTGCACCAGAAATTCGACATCCCGGATGCCGCCCGGGGCCAGCTTGACGTCAAACGCCGATTTGCCCAGCCTGCGCTTGCTCAGTTTCTCGCTGATGCGTTCGCGCGTGGCCGATACTTCTTCCACTGCCGAGAAATCGAGCGTGCTGGAGTAGATCAGCGGTTCCACGGTGGAGAGCAACTCGCGGCCGGCTTCCGCATCGCCCGCAGCGACGCGCGCTTTGATCAGCATCTGCAGCTCCCAGTCGCGTGCGCGGGTCTGATAGTAGCTCTTGGCGCCTTCCAGCGAAATGCAAACCTCGCCCAGACTTCCATCCGGGCGCAAACGCAAATCCACGCGATAACACAAGCCTTCGGCGGTATAGGTGGAAAGCAGTTCGGTGTATTGGTTCGCGACCTTCTTGTAAAACTCCTTGTTGGATATCGAATGCTCGCCGTCGGTCTCGCCGTTGGCGGCGTACACGAACATCAGGTCGATATCGGAGCTGTAGTTGAGCTCGCGTCCGCCCAGTTTGCCCAGCGCGATCACCGACATCCCGCACTCCCGAACTTCGCCATCCTGGTCGACGTAACGTGGCGTGCCGTGCCGCGCCGCCAGATCCGATCGAATGCGTTTGTAGCTGATGTGCAGAATCGCGTCGGCCAGGTTCGAAATTTCTTCCGTGGTTTCCGACAAACTGCCCAGTCCCAGCACGTCTCTGAGCAGGATGCGCAGAATCTGCTGGCGGCGGAAAAGCGCGAGCGAAAACGCCAGCGGCTTTCCTTCCGGCTGATCCTTAAGAAACTTTCCAAGGCGTTTCTTGTACTCACTCGCGGTGAGCACGCGGCTCATCCCGGACACCTCTTCCAGCCATTGCGGGTTCTGTAGGATCTCTTCGGAAAGGAAGCGGCTATACGACGCCACGGCGATCAGGTACTTCCGCGCGGCGGGCGTATGCACCAGCTTCTCGAACGCCTCCGGCTGCTTTTGCTTCAAGCTCGCCAGATAATGGATGGCGGCATCGGGATCCGCCGCCGACGCCAACAACATTCTTAACTGGTCTTGTTCTTCGTTGGAGAGTCCTAGAGAAAGAAGGGCCGCCTCTCCGCGGGCGGGAGCAGGCTTGCGGAGCGGCATGGATTCGAGCAAGCTCGGCATTCGCAGTCAGACTACTTGGTCGACTAATTCAATTATATCCTTAGGCCGCAACAAGCCGCTTCGCAACACGCGCGCGTAGAATCCCGCCAGGCCCCAGCGCGGCGTGGATGCGTCGCCGGCTTTCACCTGCGCGTCATACACGGCCTGCTTGATGGATGCGCCATAGACATCCAGAGTGGCGCAGGGGCTGCGCATTTTGGTGATCTCGAGCAGAACATCGCCGGAGCGATAGCGCTGGCCGATGCGCATCTGACGCCGGTCCAGCCCTGCGATGGTCAGGTTTTCGCCCAGAGCGCCTGGAAAAACCGGATAGCCTTGCGCGATCAGTTGGCCAATCCCTTCAGTTGTGATCAACAGCAAAGCTTGATTGGGACCGCCGTGAATTTCCGGATGTGCCCACGAGTCGCCTAGGATTCCTAGCGGCGTGACTTCCGCCTCCGCTATAGGCCGCTTGGGGACGCCGCCCGGCGAAATGTTGATCTGCACGATGGAACCAGTCAATGTTTTCATCTTAGTGCTGTCAGTTTATTCACTCTTCGCAGCGCGGGAAACATCCAGTTCCACAGCAGCACAATCGCGATGGTCCCCGCGCCGCCCAAGATCACCGCGGGCACCGCGCCGAACCATTGCGCCGTAATTCCCGATTCAAACTGCCCCACTTCGTTGGACGCGCCGATAAACAGCATGTTGACTGCGCTAACGCGTCCGCGCATTTCGTCGGGGGTAGTGAGCTGAACCAACGTGGAGCGCACGATCACGCTCACCATGTCGAATGCGCCCGTCAGTATCAATGCAACCAGCGACAATGCGAAACTGCGCGATAAGCCGAAGACAATGGTGAACACGCCAAATCCACACACGCAGTACAGCATGGCGAGTCCCGCGCTCCGCCGCAGCGGATAGTGCGCCAGCAGGATCGCAATCGTCACGGATCCCACTCCGGACGCCGCGCGCAGCACTCCCAATCCGTAGGGGCCGATATACAGGATCTCGCGGGCATAAACCGGCAGCAGCGCCACCGCACCTCCCAGCAGCACGGCGAAAAGATCCAGCGACATGCAGCCGAGGATCAGCTTGTTCCGCCAGATGTAGCGCAGCCCGTCCAAGATCATGCCCACCGGTTCCTCCGACGTTTTTCGCGCGGCAATGTCGGGCCGAACGGACGATAACAAAACCACCGCAATCGAATAGGCCACTGTCGCGCAGGCGTACACGGGCGCCGGGCTTCCGGTAAAACCGTAGATCAACCCGCCCGCCATCGGACCGAGGATCGTCGCGGTTTGGAAAAAGGAAGAGCCCCACGTCACCGCGTTCGCGAAATGTTCCGGCTTCACCAATTGCGGCAGGAAGGCCTGCCCTGCGGGAGCATTGAAAGCCCGCACCGCGCCGTTGGCCACCAGCACGCTATAGATGGGCCACGCCGATGAGATTCCCCGTAAAGACAGCGCCAGCAGAGTCGCGGAACAGATCGCGAACCCGCAATAACAAATCCGGAGAATGGATTTCCTCGAATGCCGGTCGGCGGTATGTCCGGCGACCAGAAACAAAACCACTCCGGGCGCGAATTGCGCCAGCCCCACCAATCCCAGATCCAGCGGGCGATGCGTCAGCGCATAGAGCTGCCAGCCCACCGCCACCGAAATCATTTCCGACGACACGATCGACAAGAAACGCGCCGACATGTACAAACGGAAGTTCGGATAGCGAAACGCGACGCGCGCCAGCGAGCGGGTACTAGTCTTCGGCAAAAGGTCCAATTGACAGGGTTACACACCTGCCGTGGCATCGCAGTTGCACAACACTACTCCGGAGGAGCTATGTGGACACAAACCTGTAGAAATTTCCTGACCGGGGCCATAACCTTAGCCATCTTTTCCGGATTGGCGTTAGCGACCAATCATCACGAGTTGAACGGGGCCTGGCAGCTGGTACCAGCGCGCAGCGAGTTTCACGGCGAGCCGGTAATCCAGACTGGTACCGTTACGATTAACGACCGGGAAGGCAACATCTACGTCCAGCGCAATTTCGATTTCGACGGCGCGAAACAATCCACCTCCACCAGCTTCAGCACCGACGCACGCGCCAAGACCGCTATCAAGGAGCCGGGCTTCAAGAGCAAGGCGAAGTGGGAGGGCGGCGTGTTGAAAGTGATGACCACGCAAAACGGGATCAACATTGTGGAGCGCTACAGCCTGCGCGATGACGGCGACATGATGCTGCAGATCGAGCGGACCGGGCATCAACCCGAGACGTTGTTCTTCCAGCGCCAGTAACCCTTACTGGGCCGCGCCCAAAGGAAGCGGTCTAGATGTCGTAATACAGCGCGAACTCGTACGGGTGCGGGCGCAGCCGGATGGCATCCGCCTCGTTACGCCGTTTGTAATTGATGAACGTCTCGATCAACTCTTCGGTGAACACATCACCCTTGAGCAGGAACGAGTGGTCGTCCTCCAGACATCCCAGCGCTTCTTCGAGTGACGAAGGCATGGATGGCACCTTCTTCATCTCTTCGGGCGACAGATCGTAAATGTCTTTATCCAGTGGTTCACCCGGATCGGCCTTGGTGAGAATCCCGTCGATCCCCGCCATCAGCATCGCTGCAAAGGCCATATATGGGTTTGCCGATGGATCGGGCGGACGAAACTCCAGCCGCTTGGCCTTGGGACTGGCCGAATACATCGGAATGCGCACCGCAGCCGAGCGGTTACGGCGCGAATACGCCAGATTCACCGGCGCCTCGTAACCCGGCACCAGGCGCTTATAGCTATTGGTGGTGGGCGCGATGATGGCCGACAAGGCGCGGGCGTGCTTCAACAATCCCGCGATGTAGTGCAGCGCCATCTGGCTCAGCCCGGCATATCCATCGCCCGCGAACTGCGGCTTGCCGTCCTTCCACAAGCTCTGGTGCGTATGCATCCCGCTCCCGTTATCGCCGAACAGCGGCTTGGGCATGAAGGTCACCGACTTGCCGTATTGATTCGCCACGTTGCGGATCACGTATTTGTACAGCATCATGTTGTCGGCCGACTTAATCAGCGTGTCGAAGCGCTGGTCGATCTCGCATTGGCCGCCGGTGGCCACTTCGTGGTGATGACACTCGATGTTGATCCCGCATCCGATCATCGTCTCCACCATCTCGGCGCGCAGGTCTTGGTAATGA
Source organism: Bryobacterales bacterium (assembly GCA_963798295.1). Lineage (GTDB taxonomy): Bacteria > Acidobacteriota > Terriglobia > Bryobacterales > Bryobacteraceae > Palsa-89. Next base: position 277,360 of record CAWCSV010000001.1, read on the forward strand.
TCGGTGGGGGGAACCGGAAAATAGCCTTCCTTGTAGCGCGGTCGATAACCCAGGTTGTTCGCCTCGCGGCCCGAATTCCAGCGGCCTTCTTCGGCGTCGATGAAGTAGTAGCCAGAGTGCTGATCCTGATCGAACCGCACGTTGTCGAAAATGAAGAACTCCGCCTCCGCGCCGAAATACGCCGTGTCCGCCAGCCCGCTGTTTTTCAAATAGCTCTCGGCTTTGCGCGCTATCCAGCGCGGATCGCGTTCATAGTGCTGCCGCGTGATGGGGTCGATCACGTCGCTGGTCATCACCAGGGTACGAATCGCCCCGAAGGGATCGATGAACGCGGTGCTGGCATCCGGGATAAGCAGCATGTCGCTTTCGTTGATGGCCGCCCATCCACGGATGCTGGACCCATCGATGCCGAAGCCCTCTTCAAACGAGTCCTGGGTCAACTGGCTGATGGGATAGGAGACGTGCTGCTGCAAACCTGGCAGATCCGTGAAGCGCAAATCCACTTGCCGGACTTCTTTGCTTTTCGCAAACTCCAAAACTTCCTGCGGATTCATCTGGCCTCCTTAGATAGCATACTGTTTTACTCCAGCCAGTTGACAAGCGGGCAGTCCGGCAGCAAACATCGTTCGAGGTTTCATGGGCGACGATTTTGGCGATGGCGGCGATTTCGGCGATTTTGGAAACGGTGGCGATAACGGAGGTGATGACGGCGGCTACGACGATCAAGACAATCAGGGCGGCGACGATCAAGACCCCGACGATCAAGATAACGACCAACCCCCTGATGATGACGGAAATGGCGACGGCGGCGGCAATAATGACGACGATGATCAAAATCTCGATGACATGTTCGCTTCGAGCGACGACCTTCCGCCCGTCGATGACGATGTCTTCGGCAGCGCCTCCGATTTCCCGAACGCCGACGCATCCGACTTTGCAGATGATTCCGGCGATTGGTCGGCAGCAGATTACCAGCAGTCCGCCGAAAATCTCTTCGGCGATCATCCCTTTTTCGGCGACACGCTAGTCCAGCAAAAGATCGATGAGGGCTTTCAGCCTTACGAAGACGCAGGCTTCGACCATGGCTTCGATCAGATTGCGCCCGGAACGTCCGATACCCTCCAGCTGTTTGAGCGCGACGGCCGGCTGGTGGCCTTCGGCCTGGTAACGCAAGCCGCGCTTGCGTTGTTAATGGCTCGCTACACCGGCATCGATTGGAACAACATGGAAGTGGCCGTGCCATCCAAAGGCGATCCGGTTCCACCACAGCCGCTGCCACCCGCATTCGCCAACATCGCCGAGCAGGACGCCGTGGATCTGCGCAAGTACTCCACGCCTGTCGGCGATCAAGGCCAGACGGGCCGTTGTTCCGCTTTTGCCTGGACACACGCCGCGGAGATGTCGCGTAATATTCTCAAGGAAGAATCCCCGCGCCTGTCCCCGAATTTCACCATGCTCGAATTTCAGCGCATGCAGGGCGATGCGCGCAGCTACGAGTATGCCCACGACGGTGGCGACGGGACAATAAGCGGCCCGGATCCGGGCGAGGTCCTCGTCGAATACGGAACCTGCCGGCAGGAACTCTGGCCGGATGATCAGACGGCGCCGCTTCAAGCAGAGGAGCAATTGGAGGCCGACGCCGAACGATACCGCCTGGAGGCCGCGCCGCTGCCCATCTCGATCGATGACGTGAAAAAGGTTTTGAGCGCCGGTTGCCCCGTGCATGTTTCCATGAATACGGGTTCGGCCTTCTCCGACGTGGGCCGCGACGGAAGGTTCAACGCCGCCGAAGCTCCGTCGGGACGGCACGGCCGGCATGCGATGTTGATCGTTGGTTATGTGGGAAATTTCTTTACGCTGAAAAATTCGTGGGGCACGGGCTGGGGCGACCAGGGTTATTGCTACGTCCCGAAGAACGTCCTGGCCGCTTCCGACCCGGAGTTTGTTGCGGTGTTGTTGAAGCGCCCTGGTTAACGATTCCAGTCGGCGTGGTGCTCTCGATACTCCCGCAAGCGGCTGATATCGTCATTCAGGATGTCGCGATCCCGCGGCGCCATCCGATTGAAGCTCGCCACCCGGCCCAAGGTCTCAATAACATCGTCCAGCTGGCGCTCATCGTACACATGAGTCGCCAGTTTCCCTTGGAGCTCGTTCAATTCGCCGACCGTCTTGTCCAGCCGGTAGGTGTCCCCGCCCCCCGGCCACGTCACTTCGCGAACGTGCTCCACGTCATCCTTCACGCGCTCAAACAAATGGCCGCGCCATTGTTGATCGTGGAAATAGGCGTCGCGATCACTATGATATGAATCTGGGTCGCGAGGCCGGTCTTGCGCAGTGGCCGTGAATGAAAATAACAATAGCCCGGCCCCTGCCACGCTGCTTAACAGAATGCTTTTCATTGCGACATCCTCCTCGCCTGTAGGACTGCCGCGCCGAAAAGATGCTTCGTTCTGACCGTTATACAACCGTGACGCTCTACTAGGACTTGCGCTCGATGCGCATGCCGTAGAACGAGCGGTAGACAAAGAACAGGGAGATAGCCAGAAAAACCAATGCCAGCACATCGGTGAAGGTGGCGCCTTGGTCGTGTGTGAGCGAAACCGCCAACTCCACCGCCAACAATCCGAACAGCGTGGTGAACTTGATAATGGGGTTCAGCGCCACTGAGGACGTATCCTTGAACGGATCGCCCACCGTATCGCCCACCACTGTGGCGTCGTGCAGCGGAGTGCCCTTCTGCTTCAGCTCCGTCTCCACAATCTTCTTGGCGTTATCCCAAGCGCCGCCCGCGTTGGCCATGAAGATGGCTTGATACAGGCCGAATAGCGCGATCGAGATCAGGTACCCGATAAAGAAGTAAGGCTCCACGAAGGCAAAAGCCAGCGTGGCGAAGAACACCGTCAGGAAGATGTTGAACATGCCCTTCTGCGCGTACTGCGTACAGATCTGCACCACCTTCTTGCTGTCGGTGACGGACGCCTTTGTCACTCCCTCCAGCTTGATGTTGGCCTTGATGAATTCCACCGCGCGATAGGCGCCGGTGGTCACCGCCTGCATGGACGCGCCGGTGAACCAGTAGATGATTGCGCCGCCGGTGATCAGGCCCAGCAAGAACGGCGCGTGAAGAATCGAAAGGTTCGCCAGCAGCTCCGGCTGCAGTTTGTTGGTCAACGCCACGATGATAGAGAAAATCATAGTGGTGGCCCCTACTACGGCAGTTCCGATCAGCACGGGTTTGGCGGTAGCTTTAAAGGTGTTGCCGGCGCCATCGTTTTCTTCCAGATTCTCTTTGCCCCTCTCGAAGTCGGGTATGAATCCGAAGTCCTTTTGGATCTCGCCGGAGATGTTCGGCATGCTTTCGATGGTGGAAAGCTCAAACACGGATTGCGCGTTGTCTGTGACCGGCCCGTAGGAATCCACAGCAATGGTCACCGGTCCCATGCCGAGGAACCCGAAGGCCACCAGGCCGAATGCGAATACGGCCGGCGCCACCATGAGCGCGCCAAAGCCGAAGCCGCTGATCCAGGCTCCAACGGCCATCAACACCAGCATCGCCAGTCCCAGCCAGAAGGCGCTGAAGTTACCGGCCACCAGGCCGGACAGGATGTTGAGCGAAGCCCCGCCTTCCTCGGAAGAAATCACTACCTCCCGCACGTGTCGGGAGCTCATGGAAGTGAAGACCTTCACCAATTCGGGAATCACCGCGCCCGCTAGCGTGCCGCAAGTGATCACCGATGAAAGCTTCCACCATAGCGTCGTGTCGCCGCCCAGACTCGGAATGATTTGGCTGGACACCAGGTAAGTGGCGGCGATGGACACAATCGAGGTCAGCCACACCAGCGAGGTGAGCGGCGCTTCGAAGTTCATTTTGGCAACGTTGCCGTAGCGGCTTTTGGCGATAGCTTCGTTGATGAAGTAGGAGACAGCGGAGGACACGATCATCACCACGCGCATCACGAAGATCCACACCAGCAACTGCACCTGAACCAGCGGATCGTTCACCGCCAGAATGATGAACGTAATCAGCGCGACGCCGGTGACGCCGTAGGTTTCGAAGCCGTCCGCGCTGGGTCCCACCGAATCGCCCGCGTTGTCGCCGGTACAATCCGCGATGACGCCGGGGTTGCGCGCGTCGTCTTCCTTAATCTTGAACACGATCTTCATCAGGTCCGCGCCGATGTCGGCGATCTTCGTAAAGATGCCGCCCGCCACGCGCAGCGCGGCCGCGCCCAGCGATTCACCAATCGCAAATCCGATGAAACAGGGTCCGGCATAATCGCCCGGAATGAAGAGCAAAATGAACAGCATCATCACCAGCTCGATACTGATCAGCATCATTCCGATGCTCATGCCCGCCTTCAGCGGAATCGAATTGCAGGGATACGCTTTTCCGGTCAGGCTGGCGAACGCCGTGCGCGAGTTGGCGAACGTGTTCACGCGAATACCGAACCACGCCACGCCGTAGCTGCCCGCGATGCCGATCAAGCTAAACAGAAGGATGATAGGCAGCGTCACCGCCACGGATTTTCCAGGCGCGGGCGCCAGCCAGCCAAAATACGCCGCGATGATCACCGCGATGAACACCCATAGAAGCAAAAGGAACTTGCCCTGCGTGATGAGGTATGTCTTACAGGTCTCGTAAATCAATTCCGAGATCTCCAGCATCGACCTGTGCACCGGAAGATTGCGCAGCTGCGTGTACGTAACAAACCCGAACAGCAATCCCAGCGCGCACACCAGCAACCCCCACATCAGCAGCGCGCGACCGTTCGTGCCACCGAGAAAAGTCGCTTGCGCCAAATCGGGCAACACCAGGCTAGCTTCGCCAGCCGGAGCGGATTGCGCGAACGCCGGAGCCGGTAAGCTCATCAAAATCAAGACCGCTAACAGGAGCGGCAAGATAATTAACATGGCGCGCCGACGAGCAGGCACGCAGACTTTCAGCATTCGTTCAATTCCTCCATGAGATCTCGGAAGTCTCCCTGTCAGGGAAACGGACAGACGGGTACTACGAAACGCTAAATACCTCCGATCACCATACCGCACTAGGGGCATCGGCGCAACCTCAGCCGGCCCCGCCGCGGTGCGCCGTCACATTAAATGACCTCCAGAATCAAACACTTAAGATACAGTGTTTCGGGTACCGTCAGTAAAACCGGATGGTCCTGGGACTGCATGCGCCTCTCCAGCACCCGCAGATTTCTGCCGGTATCGAGCGAAGCGCTGGCCACGATTTCGAGCAGTGCGGCCTCGTTCAAATGGTGGGAACAGGAGCAAGTTACCAGGGTGCCACCCGGTCCGAGCAGTTCCAGCGCCCGCCGGTTAATCTCCCGATAGCCCCGAACCGCCGCCTCCAGGCTCTGGCGCGACTTCGCAAAGGCCGGAGGATCCAGGACGACCAGATCGAAGCGTTTGTGCGCGGACGCGTGGCCAGCCAGCAGCTCAAACACATCCGCCTCCCGAAGCTCGATATTGGCAACCCCATTCGCCGCGCAATTCATCCGCGCCACCCGCAGGCTGGCCTCGGAGCTATCAACGGCTTCCACGCTTTCACATCGCGCGGCCAGGTGCAGGGCGAAGCCCCCTGTAGATGTAAAACAATCGAGAGCCCTGCCCCTGCCGTAGCGAGCAGCGGCAATGTAATTCTCACGCTGATCCAGAAAAATCCCCGTCTTCTGCCCGTGCAACAGATCAGCGTGGAGTTTCAAGCCGTTTATTTGCACCGCCACCGTCTCAGGAACTTCGCCCGCCAGCACGCCCGATTGCAAAGGCAGCGCTTCCCGCTTGCGAACCGCCACATCGTTGCGCTCAACCATCCCTTTCGGGGCAAAAAGCTCCTCCAGACAGCTCACAATCTCGGCCTTGGCGCGATCCATACCCTGATCCAGCGTCTGGAGGGTAAGGAAATCGCCGTACCGGTCGATCACCAGCCCCGGCAACCGGTCGCCTTCGCCGTGAACCAGCCGGTACGCCTCTGAGTTGGTCACTACGCGTTTGCGATGCCCTTCGGCCGCGGCGATACGGTCCAGGTAAAACGCCCGGTCAATGGTCTCCACTCGCTCCGAGAGCAGACGCAGGGTGATTTGAGACGAATCACTGTAATGCGCCGTCCCCAGAGCTGCGTTTCCGTGGGGATCCACCACGCGAACCGCCTCTCCCCCGGCCGCATGTCCACGATCCAGAACGTCGCTGGCGAATATCCAGACGTGCCCGGAGGCCAGGCGGCTAGCTCCTTTGCGGTTGACCCGAACGGTGTGCAAGTTTCTAGTCTAGTGGACGATCCGCTGGCGCTCACCAGGAGCCCGCGCCGACGGCTACGCCTGAGATAGCGCTTTCGCGTTACTCTCTCGGTATGGCTGTGAATGAAATTTTCGCGCGACTGCTTGCCCTGTTTGTCTGGATGCTCGCTCCCGGCTACGTCGCCGCCCAGACCCCGCAGTTTACGATTCAGGACTTGGGAACATTGCCGAATCTTCCTGCCTGCAATGCGACGGCCCTGAGCCAATCCGGCAACGTAGTGGGATACTGCACCAGTGCGACCGCCCAGAACCTGTTGTTGAATGCACCCACGACGCACGTGTTCCTCTATTCCAACGGCGTCATGACGGATCTGAACATCACCACGCCGCCTTCGGCCTTTCCGACGGCGGTGAACGACTCGGGCACGGTGGTGGGCGGCGACGTGATGCTGAATTTGCTCAGCGAGAGCGCTACTGCGTCGCCGTTCATTTATGAAAACGGTGCGTCACAATCCATCCTCGGCTCTTTGCAGAGCCTGCTGCCGTTGGGACTGAACAATGCCGGGCAGATGGTGGGCACCTCCATCCAGGTGAACACCAGTTCCCTGAATTTTTTTATCAACAGCAAGGCATTCCTGGACCCGCTGGCCAGCGGCGTCCCGACGCAGCTCACCGTTGCCGGAGGCACTTCGGCGGCATTTGGCATTAATACAAGCGGAGTGATTGCCGGCGCCAGCGGCCAGCCCAACCTTACCGGTGTGACGCCGCTGCTGTGGCAGAAGCTCGTGCCGCAGGCCCTGCCCCTGCTGTCCGGTTTCGAGCAGGAAATCGCTACTTCGGTCAACGATTCCGGGGTCGCGGCTGGAACCGCTTTTGAAATCAATTTTTCGGAGCTGACCGACCTCACCGCCAGCGCCCACGCGGTGCTCTTCAACAACGGGTCCGTCACCGATCTCGGGGTGCTCCCGCTCGATGCCAGCAGCATGGCCCTGAGCATCAACAGCTCCGGATCGGTAGTTGGCTTTAGCAGCAGCAAACCGCCCGACTTCACGCTGCATCTGGCCGCTTACCTCTATCCTCCCGCGAACAACTACCATGCTTTCTTTTACAGCAACGGCACGATGTACAATCTGAACGACCTGCTGGTCAATGGCTCCGGCTGGCAACTCTCCTTCGCCACGCAAATCAACAACGCCGGGCAAATAGTCGGGAGCGGCCTCTTTCAGGGCCCCGATGGCGGCAACGTACAGCACGCCTTTCTGCTGACGCCGGTGAGCGGCCCGAACGTCACCGCTATTGTCGGGGCAGCCTTCAGCACGCCCGCGGTCTCCAGCATTTCGGCGAATGGCATATTCACGATTTTCGGTAACAACCTGGCTTCCACCCCGCAGGGACTTGGGATGCTGGTGGGCAACCAGATTCCGACCGACCTGGGTGGCATCTGCGTGGAAAGCGCTGGAACCCGATGGGGGCTCTTCTATGTCTCGTCGGGCCAAATAAACGCACTGGCCGGCCAGTTGCCCGCCTCCGGGACCGTGCCGGTAACGGTGGTCACAAACTGCGGAGCGGCGAACCAAGTGTCCAGTGCGGCGGTGAACGTTCCCGTGGCAGCCGTCGCGCCCGAGTTTCTCTATTTCCTCGAAAACGCGAATGGCCAGAATCCCGTGGCCGCTCTCCAGGCCGCCGATGGGAGCAGCCCTAAAGGCACCAATGTCGGAACGCCCGGGTTGATTTCGGGAGTGAACTTCGCACCGGCGCACCCCGGCGATATACTGACCGCCTATGGCGTCGGGTGGGGCGCCACAACGTCCTCCGACTCGATCGGTACCCTTGCTTCCGGAGCGGCGCAACTAACGAGTTCGTATTCACTCACCTTGGGCGGCAATCCCCTCGTTCCATCGTATATAGGCCTGTCGCCGGGTTCGGCCGGCCTCTACCAAGTGAATTTCACGGTGCCGATGGGCTTGGCCGCTGGAAATCAGGCGCTGGTGCTGACGGTGGATAGGGTGTCAACCACCACGAATGCCTTTATCACTTTGGGCAATTAGCCGCGCCGCATCGCTTCCAGCCGCGCGATACGGTCTTCGGTGGATGGGTGTGTCGAAAATAATCGCATCATGCTTTGACCGGAAAACGGCTTGATGATGAACAGGTGCGCGGTGGCGGGGTTCACCTCTTGCATCGGAATCCGCTTGGACCAGCTCTCCAGTTTGCCCAGCGCGGAAATCAGCTCATCGGGATTGTGCGTCACGTGCGCGGAAGTTTCATCGGCGGCGTATTCGCGCGTTCGTGAAATGGCCATCTGGATGAGCATCGCCGCGATGGGCGCGAGGATCAACATCACCAGCCCAGCCCACGGATTCCGATCTTCGTCGTCCCGGCTTCCTCCAAACCAAAACGCCATGCGCGCCAGAAACGTGATCGCAGCGGCGATGGTGGCCGCCACCGAGCTGGTCAGGATATCGCGATTCTTCACGTGTCCCAGCTCGTGCGCCACCACGCCTTCCAACTCCTGGTTGTTCATCAACTGCAGAATGCCGGCGGTGAATGCCACCGATGCGTGCTCAGGATTGCGCCCCGTCGCGAATGCATTGGGCGAGGGATCCTGAATGAGCCACAGCTTCGGCATGGGCAAACCCATACGCTGAGTGAGGCTTTGAACCAGCGGGAAAACGCGCGCGTAAACCTCGGGATTCTCCTGCGGCGTCACCGGCTGAGCCGAGTACATCGCCAGCGCCATCTTGTCCGAGAAAAAGTAACTGAAAAAATTCAGCGCCACCGCAATAGCGAGCGCGATATAAAGTCCATTCCGTCCCCCGAACATCTCGCCGCCCGCCAGGAGCAGACCGCTCAAGATGCCGAGCAGAAGGACCGTTTTAACGCCGTTCATAACACCTGCCTGTCACCTGTTTGATTATCGCGCGGCGTCAGGGTGCGCAAAAAATTTTGGGGCGACCCCACGGCCGCCCCTTGCAATTTGCTAATTGCCACCACCCAACATCCGGCGCTTAGTTGTTACTGACTTGCACTTTGATGGCTTTGGGTTTGGCGATTTCCTTCTTGGGAAGAGTGATCGTCAGCACCCCGGCTTCGTAGGCCGCTTTCACATGCTCGGAATCCACCGTATCCGGCACTGTGAAGATGCGGACAAACGATCCGTAGCTGCGCTCCATGCGATGGAAGCCCTTATTCTTCTCTTCCTTCTCGAATTTCCGCTCGCCCTTCACCGTCAATGTCCCGTTCTCAAGCTGGATATCGATGTCCTTCAGCTCCACGCCGGGGACGTCGGCTTTGAGAACTAACTCGTTCTCGGTCTCCAGGATATCGACTGGCGGCGCCCAGGGCCGGGTCTTAACGCCATCTTCGCTCAACAGGCGATTGATGCTGTCCTGGAAGAGCCGCAAACCGGTCGGAAACTCTTCTGTATCTGCAAAAGGTGCGTACTTTACAAGTGGCATATCAAATTACCTCCGTGTATCTAACTACGATATGATTATAAAATCTTAGCGTACAGTTGTCAATAGATCGCTGTTAGAATTATTTGTCATCTCCTGTAACTAAGACCAAAAAGGTCCGCTATACTGTATGAGGAACGTTAAGCGCCTCAGTAAAGCGGTTCTTGACGTGCGGTGCCGACAGGCGGATACTGATTGATGCTGCAAATGAGTGTCAACAGCGGACCAAACGCTGTGCCCGAGGGCGCGGGTGTGCGTACGCTCGCGCAACTTCGGGAGGGAGAAGCGGGAGTGCTGGACCGTCTGGAACTGCCCGATGACATCGCGCGCCGCTTGATGGAGCTTGGCTTCCTGCCAGGCCACATTATCGTCCCGGCCCGCAGCGCGCCGGGCGGCGAACCGCGCGTTTATCGCGTGGACGGCTCTGAAGTGGCGCTCCGCCGGGAAACTGCATCGCGCCTAATCCTGCGGACATCCAACGGCACAGAGAAAGCTCCCAAACCATGAGCGATTGTCACGGTTGCGCCGGATGTGCGGTAGCAGTGGCGGATGTCCCGCCCGCCTTGCAAAAGGGCGCGCGAACGCATGTGGTGGCCATCATCGGGCCGCCGAATTCCGGCAAATCGACGCTTTTTAATCGCCTGACAGGCCTGCGACAAAAGGTCGCCAATTTCCCCGGCGTCACGGTGGAACAGCGCGTGGGCAAGGCCAAAATGCACAGCCGCACGCAACAGCAACACGACGTGGTTCTGGTCGATCTGCCCGGCGTCTATAGCCTGAACCCGCGCTCGGAAGACGAACAGGTAACGCGCGATGTGTTGGCCGGCGTGATGCCCGGCGTCCCCAAGCCCGATGCCCTGCTGCTGATCCTGGATTGCACCAACCTGGGCCGCCATCTGGTGCTGGCCGCGCCCATTCTCAGTCTCAAACTGCCGACGTTGGTGATCCTCAACATGGCGGACGATCTGAAGAGCCGCGGCGGCCACGTGGATACGGCCGAACTGGCCAGCGAACTCGGCTCCCCGGTGGCCCTCATCAGCGCATCAAAGGGCGAGGGCATCGATAAAGTCTTCCAGTTCATGGAGGGTACTTCGGCCGGTACTACGTCGCTCGCGCCGCCCCGTGTTGAGCTTCCGGTATTGCAGGACATTCCGCGCTGCCGCCAATGGGCGCACGATGTGGGCATCGGGCGCCGCTTATCGTGCTCCCGCGCCGCCCATATGGACGCGGCGTTTGGATTCGGTCTTCTTGCATCCCCTCGCGGGCCCGCTGATCTTCCTGATCGTGGTGGCGGGAGTTTTCCAGACCATCTTCAGTTGGCGCGAAACCGCTGATGGATGGCCTGCAGGCGCTGATTCAGACCTCCGGGCAAGTGGATCGAGCACATCTTGCCGCCCGCTATTTTCCGCTCGCTGTTAGTCGACGGAGTGTGGAGCGGCGTGGGCGCGGTGATCGTCTTTTTGCCTCAGATTCTGCTGCTGTTCCTGTTTATCGGAATTCTGGAAGACTCGGGCTACCTGGCTCGCGCGGCTCTGATCGCCGACCGCACCATGGCCAAGTTCGGCCTGCAAGGAAAATCGTTTATTCCGCTGATCTCCGCTTATGCCTGCGCGGTTCCGGCCATCATGGCTACGCGCACCATCGAAAACAAGCGGGACCGTCTGGCCACCATTCTGATCGCGCCGTTCATGACCTGTTCGGCGCGCCTGCCGGTCTATACGTTGATCATCGCCGCGTTCATCGCCGATCGCCCGTTGCTGGGCCGCTTCTTCGGGATGCAGGCGGCAGCGCTGCTGGGCCTCTATGTGCTGGGTTTCGTCGCCGCTATCGCTACCGCGCGTCTGCTGAAATCGTCGGTCCTCAAGAGCGAGCGCGTGCCTTTCGTCCTGGAGATGCCGCCCTACCGCTGGCCCACTCTGCGATCGCTCAGCCTGCGTCTGATTGACCGCTCCAAAGTTTTCCTGCGCCGCGCGGGCACCGTGATCCTGCTGGTCATCGTGGTGCTGTGGGTTCTTGAGAACCTGCCGGTGAAGAACGGCCAGCCGCCGGAGATCGCCGATAGCTTCGCGGGCATGATCGGCCACGCCGTGGAACCTGCAATCAAACCGCTTGGCTTCAACTGGAAGATCGGAATCGGACTGGTCAGTTCCATCGCCGCGCGTGAAGTGATTGTCGGGACGCTCGGCACCATTTACCATAGCGAGGGCACCTCGGAATCGGTGGGCCTGCGCAATGCGCTGCAAGAGCGACCTGAGCCCAGGTGGCGCGGTGGCTCTGCTGGTTTTCTTCGCCTTCGCCATGCAATGCATGTCCACCATTGCAGTAGTGCGGCGCGAAACCGGCGGCTGGAAGTGGCCCGCCATTCAATTCGCCTACATGACGTTGCTGGCCTACGTGTGCGCTTTGATCACCAACGAAGTGGTCCGCTCCGGCGTGTTCACATTGACCGCCCATCCGATCATTCCGATCGTCTGGTAGCATAAAATTTCCATGCGAAACGTGATCATCGTCGGCTCCGGCTGCGCCGGAAACACTGCCGCCATCTATACTGCGCGCGCCAATCTGAAACCGCTGGTGGTTGCCGGGCACGAACCCGGCGGCCAGCTCTCGCTCACCACGCTGGTCGAAAATTTCCCGGGATTTCCCGGACGGCATCGACGGCCCGGCGCTGGTGGAGAACATCAAGAAACAGGCCGAGCATTTCGGCGCCGAGTACCTGCACGGCACGGTGATTGAGGCCGATCTCTCCAAGCGCCCGTTCCGCCTGAAAGTGGATCACGAGTGGCATGGAGACCCGGACGTTGATCATCGCTTCCGGCGCTTCGGCGCGCTGGCTGAATCTGCCCAACGAGCAGAAGCTGATCGGCCATGGCGTTCAGCTCCTGCGCCACCTGCGACGGCTTCTTTTATCGCGGCAAGAAGATCATGGTGGTGGGCGGCGGCGATTCGGCCATGGAAGAGGCCAATTTCCTGACGCGCTTCGGCGAAGAGGTGGCGCTGGTGCATCGCCGCGACAACTTCCGCGCGTCGAAGATCATGCTGGAGCGCGCGCGCAACAATCCCAAGATCAAAATGTTCCCCAACACCGTGGTCGAGGACGTCTACGACGCCAGCCAGCACATGGTTACGGGCGTGAAGCTGCGCAACCTGCTGAACGGACGAAATCTGGGAGCGCGACGTCGACGGATTCTTTGTCGCGATCGGCCATATCCCCAATACCGCGCCCTTCGCCGGCCAGATCGATCTCGATCCCGACGGCTACATCATTTCGCACGGCGGCGCGCGCACCAATATAACGGGCGTTTTTCACGCCGGCGACGTGCAGGACCGGACCTATCGGCAAGCCATCACCGCATCGGGCGCGGGCTGCATGGCCGCTATCGAAGTGGAGCGGTTCTTGGAAGCCGAAGGGCACTAACTTCGCGTAGCGACCGGCAGTCCCGCCGCCTGCCCTATCATGGAAATAGGCAACCAATGCAATTCGCCGGTTCCAAGCATCCGGCATTCTTGCTCAACAACCGCGTCGTTTCCGTCCAAGATGCCGCCGTACACAGCACGCTTCTGGACTACATCCGGGCGCAGGGCCTGACGGGCGCCAAGGAGGGTTGCGCCGAAGGCGAGTGCGGCGCATGCACCGTGGTTCTGGTCGCCGATCGGGGGGGCGGGAGCGAGTATCGCGCCGTCAATAGCTGCTTGATGCTGGCGCCCATGGCCGCCGGGCACGAGATACTCACTGTGGAAGCCTTGGCCGCCGGCGGAAAACTCAGCGAGGTTCAACAGGCGATGGCGTCGGGCGGAGGCTCGCAATGCGGCTACTGCACCCCGGGCTTCGTGATGAGCATGTTCGCCGAGCAATACCGGCCAGGACGCACGGGGCTTTGCGATCCGCACGAACTGGGCGGCAATCTGTGCCGCTGTACGGGCTATCGGCCTATCCGCGACGCTGCACTATCGCTGGGTCCCGCGCCCTCGGGGATGTTTCTCGATCGTTTGTCGCGCCCCGGGCCGCGCTTGGAAGCTGTCGAGTACGAAAATGCGGGCGCTCGATTTTCGCGCCCAACGAGTGTTGAACAATGCCTGTCGATCCTGTCGGCGGATTCCCATGCGCGCGTGATTTCGGGCGGCACGGATCTGGTGGTGGAAGCGAATCTGCGCGCACGACGCTGGCCCCACCTGGTGAGTGTGGAAGCCATCGCGGAACTGCGCGGGTTTTCTGAAAGAGCCGATTCGGTCAACATAGGCGCGGCTCTTCCGCTGAATGAAATCGCAACGCACTGGAGCGACGCGCCGAAGGTCATTCTCGAATGGCTTCGATTGTTCGCATCGCCGCCACTGCGGAACCGGGCGACGCTGGGCGGGAATCTCGCTACCGCTTCACCCATTGGCGATGGAGCGCCTCTGTTGCTTGCGCTCGATGCTACGGTACATATCGCGGGTCCGCAGGGCACGCGAACCATCCCGCTCCATTCCTGCTTTACTAGTTACCGTCGCACGGTGCTTGCCCCGGGCGAGCTGATCACAGCTATCCAAATCCCCAAGCCTCTGCCCGAATTCGTTCGCTTCTATAAGATCGCGAAGCGGCGTATGGACGACATCAGCACCGTGGCGGCCGCGATGGCGATGGATTGGGACACGTCGGGGAAAATCGCGCGCGCGAGGTTTGCTTTTGGCGGTGTCGCGCCGGTGCCGTTGCGTGCCACGGAAGCAGAAGATGCGATCGTCGGCCATCGCTGGAACGAGGCTTCTGTAGAGCGCGCCGCTGGCGCGCTAGAACGAACCCTGCGCCCTATAAGCGATCATCGCGGTTCCGCCGATTATCGGCTGGAGGTGGCCAAGAGCTTGCTGGATAAATTCCTGTGGGAGCGGCCGGAGGCGGCGGCTTGAAGATGGTCGGAAACATCGCAGGGCAGCCGGTTCCGCATGAGAGCGCGCATGAGCACGTGACCGGCGATGCTTTATACACTGACGATTTGCTGTCGCGTTTTCCGCGTGCGTTGCATGCCTGGCCCGTTGTATCGCCGCACGCTCATGCGCTGGTCAAGACACTGGATTTCGCAGCGGCTTTAGCGGAACCGGGTGTCGCCACGGTTTTAACGGCCAGTGATGTTCCGGGCGAAGGCGATTCAGGATCCAACCGCCATGACGAACCGCTCTTCCCGACGGAGATCATGTATCACAGCCAGCCCGTGGCATGGGCTTTGGGCGAAACGCTGGATGCGGCCCAGCGGGGCGCGGCGCGCGCGGTGGTGGAATATGAAGCGCTGCCTGCCATCCTCACGATTGAAGAGGCCATCGCCGCGAACAGCTTTCACTCCGCTCCATTGAGGCTGGCGCGCGGTGATGCTTCCATCATCGAATCGAGCGCGTTGCACTTCGAAGGTGAATTACAGATCGGCGGCCAGGAGCATTTCTATCTGGAAACGCAATGCGCCATTGCATGGCTGGACGAAACCGGCGGCGTCGCGGCGCATTCTTCCACCCAGCATCCCGCCGAAACGCAAGAGGTGATCGCGCGTGTCCTGGGAATTGCGCGAAACAGAGTGACCGTGGAATGTTTGCGCATGGGCGGGGCGTTCGGCGGCAAAGAAGTGCAGGCCAATCCGTGGGCGGCCATCGCGGCTTTGGGTGCATGGAAGACCCGCCGCCCGTGCGCGTAAGGCTTACACGCGCGCTCGATTTCGCTCTCACTGGCAAGCGGCATCCCTTCCTGGCGCGTTACGTGGCAGGCTTCCATGAAGACGGGCGTGTGGAGGGCGTGCGGATTTCGCTCTATTCCGACGGCGGATGGAGCCTGGATTTATCCGAACCGGTGCTGTCGCGCGCGATGTTCCATTGCGATAACGCCTACCTGTTGCCCGCGGTGGAGTTGACCGGCCTGATCTGCCGCACGCACAAAACGTCGCAGACCGCTTTTCGCGGCTTCGGCGGTCCGCAAGGGATGCTGGTAATCGAAGAGATTCTCGATCAGGCGGCGCGCCGGCTGGGACTGCCGCCGGAAATAATTCGCGAGCGCAATTTCTATCGCGAGGGCGACACTACGCATTATGGCCAGCCGGTGAAAGATGCCGGCCGCATCGAAACCATCTGGCGTCAGCTCAAAGAATCGAGCAGATTTGCCCAGCGGCGCGCAGAAATAGATGGATGGAACGCGTCCCATCCGCACCTGAAACGCGGGCTCGCTATCACGCCGGTGAAGTTCGGGATCTCGTTCACTGCGACGTTTTTCAATCAAGCCGGGGCGCTGGTGTTGATTTACCGCGACGGCAGCGTGCAAGTGAATCACGGCGGCGCCGAAATGGGGCAAGGGCTGCACACCAAGATCCAGCAGATCGCGGCCGAGAGCCTGGGCGCTGGATCCTCGAACCGTGCGTGTGATGCCGACCAGCACCGGCAAAATTCCCAATACGTCGGCGACGGCGGCTTCGGCGGGCGCGGATTTGAATGGCGCGGCGGTGGCGAACGCGTGCTGCCAGATCCGCGAACGCCTGGCGGAAGTGGCCGCGCGATGCTCGATTGCGATGTTGCGGCAGTCGAATTTTCCGGGGGCTAGTGCTTTCTCGCGGCGAAGAGCAACAGCCGATTCCGTTCGCGAAAGTTTGCGAAGCGGCCTACCGCCAGCGCGTGCCGCTCTTCGCGCATGGCTACTACAGCACGCCCGGCATCCATTACGATCCCAAGACCGGACACGGGCGCGCCATTCCACTATTTCGCCTATGCCGCCGCGGTTTCCGAAGTGGAAGTGGACGGATTCACGGGCGACTATCGTCTCTTGCGAACCGACATTCTGGAAGACGTCGGCGATTCGGTTTCGCCGCTCGTCGATCGCGGACAGATCGAAGGCGGATTCATCCAAGGCGTCGGGTGGTTGACGCTGGAAGAGCTGGTGTGGGATCGCGCAAGGACGCCTGGCGACGGCGGGCGCATCCACTTATAAGCTGCCCTCGTGGACCGAGGTCCCCGATGTTTTCGAAGTCAACTTTCTGGAACGAGCGGCCGAGCCGGGCGTCATCTTCGGCAGCAAGGCCGTGGGCGAGCCGCCGCTAATGCTGGCCATTTCGGTGCGCGAAGCCATTCGCGACGCGATCGCGTGCGTTCGGCGCGGGCGGACCCGTTGCGCTTGAAAGCCCCGCCACGCCCGAGCGCGTGTTTTTCGCCATTCAGCGAGCGCGAGCGGAGCGGGATGCGCAAGTAAGTTCGGTTGGTGCCACGCAAGTGAATCCCTCGCCCAGCGGGCGAATTGCTGCGTGCGCCCCTGTTTCACACGCCGCGCAATCCTTTTCGAAGACGCGAACGCGCTGGAGAGCTACGCCGATGGCGGGTTGCTGATCCGCGACGGACGCGTGGCCGGTTGCGGCGATTATTCGACCCTTCGCGACGCGCATCCCAGGGTTCCCACCGTGGATCTGCGCGGCGGTTTTCTTCTGCCCGGCTTCATCGACACGCACATTCATTTCCCGCAACTCCGCGTGCTGGGCGGCTTGGGCCGCTCGCTGCTGGATTGGCTGGAGCACTGCGCGCTGCCCGAAGAGGCGCGCATGGCGGATCACGCCTATGCCTGCCGCGTGGCCCGCGATTCGTGCACGCGCTGGCTTCTCACGGAACAACTACCGCTCTGGTGTTTGGCGCGCACTTCGCTCCCGCCACTGCGGCGTTTTTGAAGCCGCGAATCCGTGGGTCTGCGGATTGCCGCGGGACAAGTGCTGTCAGACCGGCGGCTGCGTCCGGAACTGCATCAGACGCCCGAGCGTGCTTATCGCGAGAGCAGCCTGCTGATCCAGCGCTTTCATCGGCCAGCGGCCGCTTACCGCTACGCCGTCACTCCGCGCTTCGCGCTCTCGACTTCGGAGGCCATGCTGGAAGTTTGCCAGACGCTGCTCGCCGAGCACCAAGGGCTGCTGTGCAAACGCATCTCAACGAAAACCTGGAAGAGATCGCGCGAGGTGGCACGCCTGTTTCCCTGGGCGTCGGACTATCTGGCGGTGTACGAACGATTCGGACTCACCGGCCCAAGCGCGAGTGATGGCGCATGATGTTCATCCCACCGATCGGAATTGGAGCGCCTCGGCGCGAGCGGCGCCACCGTCGCGCATTGTCCCTCCAGCAACGCCGCGCTCGGCAGCGGACTGTTTCCCATGAAGCGCCACATTCAAGCGGGCGTGCATGCGCGCTTGGAACCGACGTCGGAGGCGGCACCGGGTTCGGGATGCTCAAGGAAGGATTGCAGGCGTACCTGTTGCAGCGAATCGCGCCCGATGGAATGCTGCTCGACGCCGGCCACTTGCTTTATCTCGCGACACTGGCCGGCGCCGAGGCGCTGGGATTGAGCAACGAGACGGGAGACTTTCGAGCAGGAAAGTCGGCCGATTTCGTATATCTTCGGCCGCCCGCCGATAGCCCGCTCGCCGCCGTTCTCGAGCGCGAACAAAGTCCGGAGCGCGTGCTGGCAGCGATCTTCACGCTGGCCGGCGCGGAGAGCGTGCGCGAAGTACGCGTGGAAGGCTCCGTTGTTTATCGTTCGGCCATCGCGGAGGAGCGATGACGATCGCTGAGCTAAACCAGATGGACCGCGACGCTTTGTCGACGCCGTCGGCTGGATTTTCGAACATTCTCCGTGGGTGGCGGAGCGCGCCTTCGATGCCCGGCCCTTCGCTAGCCTGGATACCTTGCACGCCGCGATGACGGATCAGGTGGAACGCGCCAGCTTCGCCGAGAGGCTTGCTCTGTTGCAGGCGCATCCGGATCTCGGCTCGCGCATGCGTCTGAGCGACGCTTCCACTGCTGAACAAGCCGGCGCGGGTTTGGAAAGTTTGACGCCGGCCGAATTCGAGCAGCTGCACCGCCTGAACGCCGCCTATCGCGCCCGATTCGGATTTCCGTTTTCTGTTGGCGGTGAAGGGAAGCACAAAGCACGACATCTTGCGGGCGCTTCAGGCGAGAATGGAAGCTTCACCGGAGGATGAATTCCGAGAGGCGCTCCGGCAGGTGTATCGCATCGCGCAGATTTCGAATGGAGGACCTGATCGGATCGTGATAGGACAGTTTGCGAGCGGCTGGAAGCGAAGTTATTACGGCAAAGGCGACATCATCGTCTATCGTCTGAACCGTGACGGCAAGACGCCCGCGGGCGCAAGTCCGGTCTTCGGCGCGAACATCACGATCCTGGTCTATGGCGATGCGTTTTGGCCGACGTACACCACGGGCGACAACACCGGCTTGATCGCCACGGACTCGATGAAGAATTTCGTGCAGCGCGAGATGCTGCAATTACGAAGGCGCTGACTTGGAAGATTGTTGCCGTTTCCTGGGCGCGAAGTTCCTGGATCTTTATCCGCAGGTGGAGGGCGTGCAAATGTCGGCCGTCGAGATTCCCTACGCGGCGTTGCCAGATAGCGAAATGGCGTTCACGCCGGCGGGACCGGATCGTGCGACAGCGCGCCTGGAGACTCAATCGCGCAGGAATTGTCGAAATTGCTTCCGGCGTTCGCGGGATTCAAACTGCTGCGGCTGGGCGGCAGCGCGTTCCATGGCTTCGTGCGCGATCAATACACTACGCTGCCCGACATCGCCAACCGGCCTTTGCATATGTGGCTGGATTTGGAGTGGACTGTACACGGAGCCAGCCGCGGGATTCAACGCGGGCGCTGTTACGGCCAACGTGCGGCGCATCGTGCGCGAGATGTCTTTCACGGCTTCGAGTCCGGCAGCATCCAGCAGGTGATTCATCAGATCGGTACGAAGATGCTGGCGGACATTCCCAGCATCGCCGAAGTGCATCTGGAGGCCAACAACCGCACGTGGGACACTATCGCCGAACGCGGCGACGAACTCGGCGTTTACACCGAAGCCCGGCCTCCCTTCGGCTGTCTTGGCTTACGCTTGAAGAGATAGAATGCCCCGCATCTCGACGCATGTGCTGGATACTTCGCGCGGAAAGCCCGCCTGCGGACTCAAGATCGATCTGCACTTCGGCGCGAAGCTTGTAGACTCCGCTGTTACGAATATAGATGGCAGGACGGACCAGCCGCTGGTCTCGGCCGATCGGCTCGAAACCGGGGTATACGAATTGACGTTTCACGCGGGCGATTATTTTCGAGCGGAGGGAGTAGAGCTTTCCGATCCAGCCGTTTCTCGATCGCGTCGTAATCCGTTTCGGCGTGGCCGATCCCGCAGCCAATTATCACGTGCCGCTGTTGCTGAGCCCATACGGCTACAGCACGTACCGGGGATCGTGATGAGCGATGTCATCGAGCGATGCCGGTTGCTGGCGGAATCGACCGAAGAGCCGGGCTTCACGACGCGAACTTTCTTGTCCCACCGATGCATCAGGTTCATGCGCACATACGCGGTTGGATGGAACAGGCGGGCATGACAGTGACCATCGATCATGCCGGGAACATCAGGGGAGTGTATTCGGCCAGTGGCTCCAATGCTCCTCGGCTATTCATCGGGTCACATCTCGATACCGTTCCCCACGCAGGAGCCTTCGATGGGGTTTTGGGCGTTATGCTCGGAATTGTATTGATCGAGCGGCTCGCCGGACGCCGGTTGCCCTTCGCGATTGAAGTGATCGGTTTCTCGGAGGAAGAGGGCGTGCGGTTCGGCGTACCCTTTATCGGCAGCCGTACGCTCATTGGAGACATTGACAGTGACCTGCTCGCGACCATCGCCAATGCGGTTCGAGCATTTGGCCTAGATCCCACTCGAATCGGCGAGGCACGGGTCGAGCGACAATGCTCTCGGGTACCTGGAGTTTCACATCGAGCAGGGGCCGGTGCTCGAGAGTCTCGATTTGCCGCTGGGCATCGTGGATGCGATCTCCGGCCAGAGCCGCTTGGACGTCGTTTTCGAAGGGCGCGCGAACCATGCCGGAACCACGCCGATGAATCTTCGGCGCGATGCGTTGGCTGGCGCGGCGGAATGGATTACGGCAGTGGAGCGCGAAGCGCGCGCGATTCCGGGCGCGGTTGCAACCGTGGGCCGAGTGAACGTAGCTCCAGGCGCGGGCAATGTCATCCCGGGTACCGTCGGCACCAGTCTGGACGTCCGGCACGTTGATGACGTCGTTCGTCACGATTTGGTGGCGCGGCTGTTGCGATGCGCGGAGCAGATCGCGGCCTCACGATGCCTCACGGTTTCGTGGGAGCAGCGCCTGGATCAACCGGCGGTCGCGATGGATGCGTCGCTCATTGCGAGATGCTGGAGAGCGCCGTCGCGAGCACCGGACGTCCGGTTCATCACATGGCGAGCGGCGCGGGCCACGATGCCATGATTGTCGCTCGCCGCATGCCGGCGGCGATGTTGTTTCTGCGCAGTCCCGGCGGCATCAGCCACCATCCTGATGAAACAGTTTTGCCCGAAGATGTCGCGCCGCGCTCAAGGCCGGGATGCGTGTTTCTCGAAGAAGCTGGAGCGCCGCTATGCCTGATCTGGTGGTGAGAGGTGACACGCAGGATATCGCGATTGAAGACGGCAAAATCGTTGCCATCGGACCGGAGCTTCCGGGAGCCGCCGAAGAAATCGACGCGCGAGGATTGCACGTGTTTCCGGGCTTGATCGACGTGCACCTGCACTTCAATGAGCCGGGCCGCACGGAGTGGGAAGGCGCCGCGACCGGAAGCCGTGCACTGGCCGCTGGAGGCGGAACGCTTTTCTTCGACATGCCTCTGAACTCGACGCCCTGCACCGTGAATGCTCGACGCGTTCGATCGCAAGCACGCGGCTCTGGCGAAATCCTCCATCACGGATTTCGCTCTTTGGGGCGGACTGATTCCGGGCAACGTTCCTCAGATGGCGGAACTGGCCGATCGCGGCGTGGTGGGGTTCAAGGCGTTCCTGTGCGATTCCGGGTTGCCCGAATTTCCTCGCGCCGACGATCGGACGCTGTTCGATGGACTGCGCGAAGCGGCGCGGCTTGGGCTTGCCGGTGGCGGTGCACGCGGAAAGCCAGGAGCTGACCAAGCGAGCTGGCACCGCAGCATGGAGCGGGCAGCGTCAGAGCATTCCTGGCATCGCGACCCGTGATCGCCGAGCTGGAAGCCATCCAGCGCGCGACGTTGCTGGCTCGCGAAGCCGGCGCGAAGCTGCATATCGTTCATGTCAGCTCGGGCCGAGGGGTGGCGCTGGCTGCCGAGGCTCGCGCGCAGGGCGCGGATGTCTCCATCGAAACTTGCCCGCACTATCTTTTCTTCACTGAAGACGATGTCGAGCGGCTGGGAGCGGTCGCGAAATGCGCTCCGCCACTGCGGGATGCGCAGGAGCAGGATGCGTTGTGGACGCAGTTGCTCGCAGGGCACGGTGGACATCGTCGCGTCGGATCATTCGCCCGCGCCGCCTGAACATGAAGTCCGGCGATTTCGCCAAGGCCTGGGGCGGCATCGCCGGCGTGCAGTCAACTTTCTCCGTCTTGCTCGATCGCGGCCATCACTTGGTCAAGCTGGCCGCCAACTTCCGCTGGAACGCATCTCATCGCTCCTCTCGGCTGAGCCGGCGCGCAGGTTTCGAATCGCGTCCAAAGGCGCGATCGCCGTCGGGATGGACGCGGATCTGGCGCTGGTGGACATCTCCCGCTCATCGAAATTGCAGGCGAGCGATCTGAAACAGCGGCACGCCTTGAGCCCCTATATCGGTTGCACCTTTCGGGGAGCGGTCGTGCGCACCCTGCGCCGCGGTGAGACCATATTTGCATCCGGCGAAATCGTCGCGCAGACCGGCGGCAGATTCGTCCGGCCAGACCTATGCAGCATCTAGGACAAACTCGCAGCGCTCATCGCGCCGATCATCTTTTGCAGACGCCGGATACGTTTGTTCGCGCACCATTTCCCGGAATGCAAAAGGCGACTGCGATTGTGCATGCCGCTCCCGCTATAGGCGCGCGATTCACCCAATACACCGTGGAATTCGAGGCAGGAGGGTCGCTCGGGCCGGCTTCCGTCCAACGATTCTTGTACGTGCTGGAAGGAAACGTGGAGGTGAACCGCGCATCCCTGACATCGGGCGATTACGCATATTTTCCAAGCGGCCATCCCGCACCCGTCTCTGCAAAAGGCGCCGCGCGGGCCGCGATCATTGAAAAACCTTACCTGCCTTTGCCGGGCGTCACTGCGCCCGCATGCTTTACCGGCCGCGAAAGCGACGTTACACCAATGGCTTTGATGGGTGACGACTCGGTCCAAGTTCGCGCACTGGTTCCAGACCACCCGTCCTTTGACTTCGCCGTCAACACCATGACCTATCTTCCCGGCGCGACGCTGCCCATGGTGGAGATTCACGTCATGGAGCATGGCCTTTTGATGCTTGCTGGCGGCGGTATTTACCGTCTTGGCGATTGTTGGTATCCGGCGGCGAAAGGCGATTTCATCTGGATGGCGCCCTATTGTCCCCAGTGGTTCGGAGCGCTGGGCAAGACACCCGCCAAGTATCTTATCTACAAAGATTGGAATCGCGCCGCATGAAACTTGAGGTGGATCGCGAGCGCCTGACCTCGGACCTGGACGCACTGGGCGCGATTTCGCAGGAACCGGCGCCCATCGTGACGCGCGTGGTCTTTACGGAAGCCGATGTGGAAGCGCGTAATTTCGTGAAGAATCTTTGCCGCGAAGCCGGACTCGTCGTGCGGGAAGACGCGGTGGGAAACACCTTCGCCCGCTGGGTTAGCGAGAATGCCGAGTTGGAGCCGGTGGCGACAGGTTCTCACATCGACGCGATTTCCCACGCCGGGCGGTTCGACGGAACGGTCGGCGTGCTCGGTGGTCTGGAAGCTGTTCGCGCGCTCACCCGTGCCGGTTACCGGCCGCGGCGATCCATTGAGCTGGTGATTTTCACCGCCGAAGAGCCTACGCGTTTTGGAATCGGATGCCTGGGAAGCCGGCTGCTGTCCGGAATGCTGGATCCCGCCGAGTCGGATCCATTGCAAGATCGCGATGGAGTCACGCTGCGGGATGCGCGATGGGCGGCTGGGTTCGAAGGGCCGCTGTCCTCGGTGCTCTTGCCACCGGGCTACTATTCGGCCTTCGTCGAAATGCACATCGAACAAGGGCCGCTGCTGGAGCTGCACAGCGTCCCGGTGGGCGTGGTCACTGCCATCGCCGCTCCGGCCAGTCTCAGAATCCACGTCGAAGGCCAGGGTGGACACGCGGGCGCCGTGTTAATGCCGGATCGGCACGATGCTTTTCTCGCTGCGGCCGAGATGGCTCTGGCCGTCGAGACCAGCGCTCGATCCAGTGGTTCGCCCGATACCGTGGGAACCGTCGGCGTATGCGAAGTTTTTCCGGGCGCTGTAAACAGCATCCCCAGCCGGGTGCGGATGGAAATCGATGTGCGCGACATTGATGAGGCCAGACGAGACGCCGTCTTGCAAAAAATCGAGCGGGCGTGCGAGGAGATCGCTCGCCGCCGTGGCGTCCGCGCGAAACTGGATGTCATCAACGCCGATGCACCGGCCCACTGCGCCCCCGAAGTGGTGGATGCGCTGGTCCAGGCTTGCGAAACCCACGCCCTGCCGTTCGAGCGCATGATCAGCCGCGCTTATCATGACTCGCTCTTTATGTCGCGGATCGCGCCCACCGCAATGCTATTTATTCCGTGCCGCGCGGGCGTCAGCCATCGTCCCGATGAATATGCGTCGCCCGAAGCTATAGCGCAAGGAACGCTGGTATTAGCCGAGACACTGGCTCAATTGGCGGAGATGTAAGCGAAGCGCAGGATCAACAAGGCGGCCAGCAAATACGCAGCCCAGGGCACTTGACGGCCTCGCCCGCGCGCCACATGGATCAGCACGTAGGAAATGATCCCGCAAGCCAGTCCGTTCGCGATACTGAACGTCAATGGTATCGCGATCAGGGTCAGGAACGCGGGGAATGCGGTGCAGACATCGTCCCAGGGGATCTCGGCGATCGCCGACATCATTAGCCCGCCCACCACAACCAGAGCGGGCGCTGTGGCCGCCGCGGGTACCGCGCCAATCAGCGGCGCGACAAACAGAGCCGCGATGAAGAGCGCTCCGGTGACGATCGCGGTAACGCCGGTTCGCCCTCCCGCCGCCACTCCGGCCGCGCTTTCCACGTAGCTGACCACCGTAGTGGTGCCTAGCAACGATCCTCCGATCGTCGCCGTTGCATCCGTCAGCAGGATGCGATTCAGGCGCGGAATTTTATTGTTGGCCTGAAGCAGTCCCGCTTTTTTGCTGACCGCCATCAATGTGCCGACGTTGTCGAACAGATCCACAAACAGAAACACAAAGACGATTTCAAGCAGGCCCAGTCCGATCGCCGATCGCACATCCAGGTGCAGCGCCGTCAGCGCGAGATCGCTCCATTGAAACGGCTGCGGCTGCCAATGCACCAGCCCGGCCGCGGCCCCCAGCGCTGTTGTCGCCAGGATGCCCAGCAGAATGGCCGCCCGCACCTTCCAAGCCAGGAGCGTGGCGATGGCTAGAATTCCGAACACTGCGAGCGCCACATTGGGATCCCGCAGGTTCCCCATGCTGACGATGGTCGCGGGATCGGCTTTCACGATGCCCGCGTTCCGCAGCCCGACAAACGCGATGAACAGGCCGATGCCGGCGCTCACCGCCGCGTACAATTCCTGAGGAATCGCCGCGATAATCCACTGCCGGACGCCCGCCACGGTCAGGATCAGGAACGCCACTCCGGAAAGGAACACCGCGCCCAGCGCTGTCTGCCACGGCACGCCCATACCCTTCACCACGGTGTAGGCGAAGTACGCGTTTAGTCCCATGCCCGGCGCAAGCGCGATCGGATAGCGCGCAAACGCTCCCATCAAAATGCTGGCGAACGCCGCGGCCAGGCAGGTGGCCGCAAACACCGCCCGCACCGGCATGCCCGCATCCTTAAGAATGGCGGGGTTGACGAACACGATGTAGGCCATCGTAATGAACGTCGTGATCCCGGCCAGGATCTCGGTCTTCCATGTCGCGTTCAGTTGTTTGAATTGGAAATAGCGCTCCAGGAGCAACAATTAAAGGTTTATAGCATAGATTCAAGAGCAGAAGGCATCGCTTGGGCGCGGGTGCGCCCCGTGCAACCGAGAGTCGTATACTGGAGAGCAAATCTTCCGAGGAGGGAGAGATGCGGCCTGCCCTGTTGGCTACGCTTCTTTGGCCCGCGTTTGCGATCTGCCAGAGTTCACCGGCCCCGTCGGCCCCGCCTGCCACCACGGGCCGCGACCAGCAATGCCACGACATCCTGGAGGAAGCGCTCAACGACAAAAACCCGGACACGCGCAAGCAGGCCGCGATTGCCTTGAGCTTACTGGGTTCCACCGACCCTTTCCCTGCGCGATTGGAATCGCTGCTGGACGACAAGGACGTGGAAGTACGGCTGGCCGCCGTCGCCAGCCTTTCGGAGTTGAAGAATAGCCGGACCATTCCAGCGCTTCACAAAGCTTTGAACGACGAGGTGCCGGAAGTGAGCTTCGCGGCCGCGCGCTCACTGTGGGCGCTGAAGGACCCCGATGGCAAGAAAGCTCTGCTCTCCATCCTGAGCGGAGAAAGCAAGGCTTCGTCGGGATATTTCGCCAAGCAGAAGCGCGATGCGCTGCGTATGATGCATACGCCCAAGCCGATGTTCATGTTCGCCGTTCGGACCGGAGCGAGCCTGGCGCCGGTACCCGGATTAGGCGAGGGCGTCGCTTCCATGCAAGGTCTGCTTTCCGATCCGTCGGTGTCGGGCCGCGCCACGGCCGCGCTGCTGCTGGAGAAGGAAACGGACGAGACGACCCTGGCCGCGTTGAAGGAAGCGTTACAGGACAAGGATTGGTCCGTCCGGGCGGCGGCCGTTCATGCCCTGGTTTTGCGCGACGAACCAGCGTTCCAGGCCGATATTATTCCTCTGTTGGATGATAAGAACGAGCCGGTGCGGTTGCGCGCCGCCGCTGGATATTTGCGGCTGGAGAACGTCAAGAATGCGCTCAAGGGCCGCAGACGTCCCGGCAAAAAACGCACACCCAAACCACAGCCGTAAAAAACAGGAGAACAAATTCCATGACGAATCGCCGTACCTTCCTCAAACAAACTTCGCTCCTGGCCCTTGCTCCAGCGCTCGCTCGCGCCGATCAATCTGGGAACAACGTCGTCGCGGATACCGCTTTCGGCAAGATCCGCGGCGAAGAGGTGCAAGGCATCAAAATCTTCAAAGGCGTTCCCTACGGAGCCAGCACGGCGGCCCAGAACCGCTTCATGCCGCCCATGGATCCCGCGCCGTGGTCCGGCGTTCGCGACGCGCTGCACTACGGTCCCAGCACGCCACAGAGCAATCCTGGGGTTCCGCGTACGGTATCGGCACTATCCACCGCCAGCGCGAACCTTCCGCCTGAGAGCGAAGACTGCCTGGTGCTGAATATCTGGACTCCGGCGCTGGCCGACGGCCGCAAGCGTCCGGTGCTGTTCTGGTGTCACGGCGGCGGATTCGTCAGCGGCTCTGGTTCGTCGCCGGGTACCGACGGCGCCAATCTGGCGCGCCGGGGTGACGTGGTGGTGGTGAGCATCAACCACCGCTTGAATGTTCTCGGATTTACTTACCTGGCCGAATTCGGCGGCTCCGATTTTGCATCGTCCGGCGACGCCGGCATGCTGGACATCGTGCACGCCTTGCGCTGGGTGCGCAACAACATCCAGCAGTTTGGCGGCGATCCGAACACCGTGATGATTTTCGGTCAATCGGGCGGCGGCCGCAAAGTGGGCACTCTGCTGGCCATGCCCCCGGCCAAGGGTCTGTTCCATCGCGCGGTGATTGAGAGCGGCCCGACCATCCAACTGGTGGAGCGCGAGCAGGCCATTCGCGTGGCCGAAATGCTGCTTGCCAAGCTCAATGTTCCTAAATCGCAAGTGCGCGACCTGCAGAAGATGCCCGTCGAGCGCATCATGAGCGCCTATTTCGCGGTAGTGAAAGACATGGCCGGCCAGGATCAAATGACGCAGGGCTTCTCACCTACCGTGGATGGAAGCGCCGTGCCGCATCATCCGTTCCATCCGGCGGCCTCGCCGATTTCCGCCGACGTGCCCTTGATGCTGGGCCACACGCGCACCGAGATGACGCTGTTGAGCGACGAAGCGTCGTTTTCGCTGGATGAAGCGGGGATGCGCTCACGATTGCAAACCCTGGCCGGTCCCAATAGCGAGACGCTGATCGAAGCGTACCGTAAGCTTAATCCACGCGCCACGCCATCGGACCTTTATTTCCTGATCGCGAGCGACTATCGCTATGGCGGGCCTGTCATGAAGATCGCCGAACGCCGCGCAGCCTTGGGCAAGGGACCCGTCCATTTGTACTACTTCACCTGGGAAACGCCGGTGCAAGGCGGACGGCTGCATTCGCCGCACACCATGGAAATTCCATTTGCGTTCGACAACGTCCAGATCTCGCGGAACCTCACAGGCGGCGGCGCGGACGCCATGGCGCTGGCCGACAAGCTCAGCGACACATGGATTGCATTCGCTCGCGCCGGCGATCCGAACACGCCCAAACTGCCGCATTGGCCGGCTTTTGACGCCAAGCAGCGGCCGACCATGGTGATCAACAATCAGAGCAAAGTGATCAGCGATCCGATTCGCGAACAACGCTTGGCGATGTTCCGCGCGCTCGATCTGGCTTAGCGGCGATCTTCGAATTGGGCGTACGGCCCGGCGGCATAAACAATCTTGCCGCCCACCATCGTTAGTAAGGACTCGATGCCGCCCACTTCATCCACGGGCGCGGTCAAATAGTCCTTCGACAGCACCGCCAGATCGGCCAGCTTGCCGGGTTCGAGCGATCCTCGCTCATCTTCATCGTGAGAAAACCAGGCGCTGCCGATGGTGTAAAGCCGCAGCGCTTCTTCCCGCGAAGGCGCCTTTTCGGCCCACTGAGTGCAACACCGTTCGCGGTCTTGCCGCCGATTAACGATTGTAGGGCGGTGAAAGGATTGTAGGAAGCCACGCGATGCGCGTCGGTGCCCGCTCCCACCACGACGCCCATTTCCTTGCGCGGTTTCCACGGGCGGCATGCGCTGGCGTAGGCTGCATGTCCAGCCGACGCCCAGCGCCTTCATGCGCCGCAAATTCTCAGCCGAGGCATCGTTCAGATGGGCGATCGACCAGCGCAGGTTGGTAATGGGCGCTTCCTTGTTCACACGTTCGAAGATATCCAGCAGCACACCGACGGAATCGTTACGCGGCCAGTGCATGGTCACCGACATGCCGCGCCCGGCGGCCCAGCGGACGATCTCGTAGTATTTTTCGCGCTCGGCTTGGCTGGGCTGGTTGTTGTTGTTCATCGCCCAGGTGATCCTTTCGCCGATGCCGTTGAATCGCAGCATCGGGTCGCCGAAGCCCATCGGCAGCATCTGGGTCAGGTCCTTGCAATTCCTCGAATTCTTTGCCCGGGCGTGATGCCGCACAGGCTGTAAGCTACGCGCACGGTCAGTCTCGCCTTGCCGCCAAACTTTGAAAAGCGCCTGATAGGATTCCGGCGTCATGTTGTTTCCGCCCGGATCCACCACGCCCGTCAATCCCAGCCGATTCAGCTCGCGGAAAAACTTCTTGGTGCCATCCACTTCCTGTTCGGGCGTGGGCGTGGGCAGCCGGTCAAACAGCGCGATGATGGCATTCTGGCCCCGCTGATTCCGCCGGTCGGCTTGCCGTCCGAATCGCGCTCCAGCTTGCCGCCCGCGGGCAGATCTGCGTCGCTTGCGATATGCAGCTTCTCGAGGGCCTTGGGCGTCAGGATCGCCCAGCCGTAGCCCAACTGAACGTACACCGGATTGTCCGGCGCGGCCGCCGCCAGCTCCGCCTGCGTGGGCCGGCGATTCTCGGCGAATTGCTGCGGGTTCCAGCCGCCCGCCACGATCAGCCATGCTCCCGGCGTCATGCTGCGCGACGCCTGCCGGATTCGATCCAGCGCTTCAGCCAGCGATCGCGTGCCGATCCAATTGACCTCGGTGCTGAAGCTGAGCGCCGCCCGGATGGCGTGCATGTGCGAATCGATCAATCCGGGAATCACCGTACGTCCTGCTAGATCGATTACCCGTGCCTGCTTTCCGGCCATCTTGCGCAAATCGTCGGATGAGCCGACGGCCGCGATCCTGCCATCGCGAACCACCAGGGCCTCCGCCGTAGAAAATCGCGGATCCATAGTCAGGATTTTGCCGTTCACCAGTACCGTGACGCCGGGTTGAGCCAGCGCCGCGCCGGCCGCAAGTAAAAGAGCCGGCAGGAACGAAAGGCGAAGGAAGGGCACGGATGAATTATACTAGCCCTCCCATCGATTTCTTGAAGGCCCTCCATAAAGACAATTGATGGGCGTAGGTCTTGCGGAGCGGGGGCCGCTCATCCAAAATGAAGGATCGGCTTCGTGGTCCTTTCCACGCGTGACAGGACTCGAAAATTCAACTAAAGAAAGCACTATGAGCAAATACAAACTCGAATACATCTGGCTTGACGGCAAAGAGCCCGTTCCCGGCCTGCGTGGCAAGACGCTACTCAAGGAATTTGAGAAGCCGCCCACCCTTGCCGATATGCCCAAGTGGGGGTTTGACGGCAGCTCCACCATGCAGGCTGAGGGCAAAAGCTCCGATTGCATCCTCAAACCGGCCGCTCTGTACCCCGATACTAGCCGCAAAGACGCTTACATCGTCCTAAGCGAAGTCATGCACCCGGATGGCACGCCGCACTCCACCAACGCGCGCGCCACTATCGAGGACGATCCTGACTTGTGGATTGGTTTCGAGCAGGAATACTTCCTCTTCAAGGACGGGCGTCCTCTCGGCTTCCCCGAACACGGCCACCCTAGCACTCCGCAGGGCCCCTATTACTGCGGCGTCGGCTACAAGTAGCATGGGCAACATCGCCCGTAAAATCGTCGATGAACATCTGGACATGTGTCTCGCCGCCGGTATCAACCACGAAGGCATCAACGCCGAGGTCGCCAAGGGCCAGTGGGAATTCCAGATCTTCGCCAAAGGCTCCAAGAAAGCCGCCGACGACCTGTGGACCGCTCGCTACCTGATGATGCGTCTCTGCGAGAAGTACGAAGTGGATATGGAGCTGCATTGCAAGCCCATCAAGGGTGACTGGAACGGCTCCGGGATGCACACCAACTTCTCGACGAAATACATCCGCGAAGTGGGCGGCAAGGAGTACTTTGAAGCCCTGATGAAAGCGTTTTCCGATAACGTCGCCGAGCATATCGCGGTGTATGGCCCCGACAACCATCTGCGCCTGACCGGTCTGCACGAAACGCAGGCCATCGACAAGTTCAGCTATGGCCTCTCCGATCGCGGCGCTTCCGTCCGGATGCCCGTGAACTTCATCAAGAACGGCTACAAGGGATATCTTGAAGATCGCCGCCCGAACTCGGAAGCGGATCCGTACAAGATCGTCTCACGCATCCTGCAGACCATCAATGGTGTTGCCATGGCGGTTGCGGTCTAAACGTTCGCGCTGTTCCCGCCAGCTATCGGCCCTGCCTCGACCAACGGGGTAGGGCCATTCCTTCCTAAATCCAAATTCACTCCCATTCCGTATTAACCTGACGAACTCAGAGGCGGGCGCCGATCAGCCCACTCCGACGCCCCTGATCGTGGCTTCGCTCCCTGGCGCCGCTCGTTAGTGCCGCTCGAAGTACTGCACCTCACGCTCGTGCTGCTCGGCGGCGTCGCGCGTGGAGAAGGTACCCAAGTTCTTGCGCCGTCCGGTTTTGCTATCTTTCTTCCGCGAATAGAGCCTGTACTGGCCTGATTTGAGTTTCCGGATCATAACAACCGTAAGACTCCTGCCCGGATTTTCCGTTGCTCGGCCAGCCTAGAACCAATGGGAAAGCTACAATGAAATCGGAGGCGCTATGAACCGCCGGCAACTTCTTGCCGATGGATTATGGGAGCGATCTTCTTTGAAACTGGCAGAGATCTTGGGCTTCGCGCCCCGGCCTTCGCGGCCCTTGCCGCGCGGGACAGCCCATACCGCCAAGAAGACCGTGGCGCTTTGTCACAGCTTGCTCTCCGAGCGCGGCGAGGTTTCCGGAAGCCGGCTAGCCGCCGAAGCTCTGGATTCGTATAAGGCGCTCGACAATCGCGCCCGCCGTGCCTTTTTCGAATCCCTGATCCGGGAGTTTTCCCCCGATCCTGAGGAGGTAGGCCGGGCCGGAGACGCCTACCGGGACGACCCTTCGGCCGAGAATCTTGCCCGTCTCCAAAGGGTGGTGGAGCCGCCTCGCCAGGAGCTGTTTCGCCGCCTGAATCTGGCGCCCGATGGCACGCGTATTCTCGTGGCGATGCGCAGCCAGGTGCTGCAGGAGTCCGACCGGACTTCCCGGCTGAAGCCCATCGCCGCGGATCTGGCGCACCTGTTTACCTCCTGGTTCAACCGCGGTTTTCTGGTGTTGCGACGCATTGACTGGCAAACCTCCGCCGTCGTCCTGGAGAAGTTGATCCAGTATGAGGCCGTGCATCAGATCCAAGGCTGGCATGACCTGCGCCGGCGTCTGGAATCGGACCGGCGCTGCTATGCGTTCTTCCATCCGGCCCTTCCCGACGAGCCGATTATCTTCATCGAAGTAGCGCTGACGCGTGGCTTGAGCGACACCGTGCAGGCGCTGCTGGATCCGGACTCTCCGGTGCTGGACGCTGAATCGGCTGAATGGGCCGTCTTCTACTCCATCACGAATTGTCAGGACGGCCTGCGCGGAGTGCCCTTCGGCAGCTTCCTGATCAAGCGAGTGGTGGAGAACCTCAGCAAAGAGCTTCCGCGCATCAAGAAATTCGCCACGCTTTCCCCTGTTACCGGTTTTCGGAAATGGCTATCGGAGAAGGCCGCCGCGATGAATGCCTCCTCCAAGCTCGCGCCTTTCGCCGCTGCCGTCACAAAACTGGACGATCCGCAATGGATGGAGGACGCGGACCTGCGCGCGGAGATGCCGCGTTGCTTGCTTCCTTTGGCGGCCTTTTACCTATTGCACGCCAGGAAAAACGACGAACCGCTGGACGCCGTGGCGCGCTTCCATCTCAAGAACGGAGCGCGTCTGGAGCGCATCAACTGGCTGGGCGACACCTCCGCGTCCGGATTACAGCGCTCGGCCGGCCTCACCGCCAACTACGTCTATAAGCTCGCTGAGGTGGAGCGCAATCACGAGCTGTACGTGCGCGAGCACAAGGTGCGGGCTTCGCGCGAAATCGAAACCCTGGCCAAGCGATTTACCCCGCCCGCCCGCTTCTAACCGGCCTCGGCTCTTGGCGGTCTGGCGGTGCGCGCCGTCCCCCTTTGCCCTTGCAACGGCGCCGTTCAACGCCGCTGTATCCCCGTTCACTGTCCGCATCCTCGGTGTTTTGACTCTATTGAAATACAATGTCGTGTATACTGGTCAAACGCTTTGGAAGGACAGGGAAAAATGACAAAAATTCGTTGGATTGCGTGGCTCGCTGTGCTGTGCGCGGGCTCCCTGCTGGCGCAGGTATCGGCCGTGGTTTCCGGGACCGTGTCCGACCCATCGGGCGCCGTGGTCCCCAATGCCACCGTCACGGCCACCAACACCGAGACGGGCGCGGTCCGTGAAACCATGGCCGACGGCGCCGGCCGCTACCAGATGACCCCGCTGCCGGTCGGACCGTACGAGATTCACGCCCAAAAGGCCGGATTCCAGGAAGCAGTTCGCAGGGGCATTCAATTGGTGGTGAATCAGAGTGCCATCGTCGACCTTACCTTGCAGGTCGGCGAATCCAGCCAGCAAATCACCGTGACCGAAGACGCTCCACTGGTGGGCGTCGCCACCACCGACGCATCGGGCGTCATCAACCAGCTCCAAGTCCGGGATCTGCCGCTCAATGGGCGCAGCTTCGATCTAATTGATCACGCTGAATCCCGGCGTGGTCAATTTCACCTGGGAGAAAACCGGCGGCATCGGCGTATCGAACTCCACCAACGGGAACAATTTCGTGGTGGCAGGCAACCGGCCGCAGCAGAATCTTTTCCTGCTGAATGGCATCGAATTCACCGGCGCGGCCGAGAACAACATGCAGCCGGGCGGCGTCAGCCAGGAACTGCTGGGCGTGGACGCGGTGCGCGAGTTCAACGTGCTGCGCGATTCCTACGGCGCCGAGTACGGCAAACGCCCCGGCGGCGCAGGTTCTCATCGTCACGCAGTCGGGCAGCAACGAATTCCACGGATCGGTCTACGAGTTCCTGCGCAACAACGACCTGGACGCGCGCAATTTCTTCGATCCCAGTTCCGTTCCCGGCTTCCAGCGCAATCAGTATGGCGTGGCGCTGGGCGGCCCGATCCAGAAGGACAAGACTTTCATCTTCGGCAATTTTGAAGGATTCCAGCAGCACCTGCACCAAACCGGCGTCGATCTGGTTCCCGACAACAACGCGCGCAACGGGTATCTTGCCTTGCAAGCTGGTCACTCCGGCGCCGAGTCCTTGCCCGATCTCCGGACTGGCTTTCGTCGGCGTTTCGCCGCTGATCAACGCGTGGCCCGACGCCAACGCCGGGCGCGCCGGATTTCGGCGGAATCTCCGAAGCTTTCAACAATCCGCTGCAAACCATCCGCGACGATTTCGGCACCGTGCGCCTGGACCACATCTTCTCCCAGCAAGGACACCGCTCAGCGCGATTTACACCATCGACGACAGCGCCGACTTCACGCCCACCAGCACCAATGCCTACAGCACCGACGTCGACAGCCTGCGCGAACAGGTGGCCAGCCTCGAAGAGACGCACGTGTTTTCGCCGACGCTGCTCAACACGGCGCGGTTCGGATATTCGCGCGCCGGCTATTTCTTCACCGGCGAGCCGACGCCCGGCACTCCCGCCGCGGACCTGCCGGGATTCCTGGCGGGCGACCCGATCGGCGCGCTGGTGGTCGGCGGAAGCGCGGCGTCGAATCCTGCGGCGCAGTTGAGCCTGGCGGGAAGCAACAACGGAAGCAATCTGCACGTCGCGCGCAATCTGTTCACCTATGAGGATCAGGTGTCGCTCACGCACGGGCCGCCATCAATTCACGTTTCGGCGCCTGGTTCCAGCGCTTGCAGTCGAACGAAGAACTGGCGCTGAGCCAATACGGGCAAGCCACCTTCACCAGCCTGCAGACGTTTCTGCAGGGAACCGTCGGCACGCTCTTATACGATCCCACGCCGACGCCGCTGGGCTGGCGGTCGCTGGTTTGGCGCCTGGTACGCCGAGGACGTGATCCGCTTGACGCCCCAGTCTGACGCTCTCGCTGGGCTTCCGCGACGAGTTCTCCACCGGATGGAATGAAGTGGACGGCCGCGCCTCCACTTACACGTTCACCAACGGCGTCATCAACACCCAGCCGAATATCGGCTCTTCGGCTTTCACGGAGAACAATGCCAAGTTTCTGCCGCAACCGCGCGTCGGGCTCGCCTGGAGCCCGTTCCGCAACACCAATCGCACTGTGATTCGCGCCGGCTTCGGCATGTATAACGATCTGCAGGACGCCCTGGGCTATCGCACCGATCAGAACGCGCCGTTCAATCCGACTTACAGCCTTCCGAACGTGCCGGTATCCGCGCTGCCGCTCACCACCTCGGTGCCGGCGACGGCAAAGTTGGTGCCCGGCGGAGTGCAGCCGAATCTGCAGACGCCCACCTGATTTCCTGGTCCCTCCGGATCGAGCAGGAGATTACTGCCAACACCGCGCTGAGGGTCGGCTACGTCGGCTCTCACGGCTATCACGAGATTCTCGGGATCGACGCCAACGAGCCGTTTCCGGTGATCTGTCCGGCCTCGCCCTGCCCGGCGGATTATCCGCGCCAGTTTCCCCGCCGGAATCGCGGGCACGCCGGTTCCGGCCGGAACATATTACGTACCCACGGCCACCAAGCCGAATGCCGCGCTCGCGAATACCTGGACCTATTTTTCGGAGGCCGACAGCTCTTACAACGCGCTGCAGATCGACCTGAATCACCGCTTCAGCCACGGCCTCTCGCTGCGCGGCGTCTACACCTGGTCGAAGACGATCGACGACGGCGATTCGGTGAACGCCACCACTTCGGGTAACGAGCCGGCGCTGGCGTCCAATCCCTTCGATCTGCGCGCCGATCGCGGGCTGGCGAATTTCGACGTGCGCAACGCCGCCGCCATCAACGGAGTCTACGAGCTGCCCTTCGGCCACGGCAAGACATTTGCGGGGAACGCCACCGGCTTCGGCGGCGCCATGGCCAGCGGCTGGAGCGTCAACTCCATCGTCACGGTGCAAAGCGGCTTTCCGTTCACGCCGCAGCTCAGCTACAACCCCTCGAACACCGGCGACACGCGCAATCCGGTGCGGCCCTTCGTCAATCCGGCTTTCACCGGACCGGTGATCATTGGATCGCCCGAACGAATGGTTCAATCCGGCGGCATTCCTTGCGCCTCCGAACGCCAGCGGGTTCTACGGAAATCTGGGCCGGGATACGCTGACTGGGCCCGGACTTGGCCACTTGGGACTTTTCGTTGATGAAAGACACGCGCATTCGCGAGCGGCTGAATCTGCAATTTCGCGCGGAGTTCTTCAACATCCTGAACCATGCCAATTTCAATACGCCCAACGCGGTGGTGTTTACGCCCTCGGGCACGTCGCCCACGGCCGGCGTGATCACCAGCACGTCCACCACTTCGCGGCAGATTCAATTCGCGTTGAAATTGAGGTGGTAGAAGCGCCGCTATTTGGACAGACGAACCACTTCGAGCGACGTGAGCATCCGGACCGATCGCGCGCCCTCTTTGTCGTTGGGACAGACTAATCGAAACGGCCCCTGTTTGTCGGGTAATGGCTTGCCGTCGCGTTTATCAGCCAACAGGATGGTTTCGTTACCGAAATCGGGGTCCAGTTCGCCCAGCGTAAACGCCACCTGATAGCCGTCCTGCGCTTTCGCCAGGACGTAGGTGGAGAGCACCTTGCCGCGCAATTTCTTGCCGAAGGGCGCGCCGGCCTTTTCGAGCACCGCCAGCAGAGTGACGCCTTCGTAAACGATCTTGCTGCCATCCGGCGCGGGAATAGTCGCGGTCTGTCGAGGCATCTTGGCCAGATCGTCGGCGGTCAGCGACAACGGCGCTGCAAGATCGCCCTGAACGGTGAGCACCGCGGCAGGCGGGGCTTGCGCCAGCAACAGACCAGTCAGCAAACTAAGCGCAAGTACGTACTTCATAAGTGTCAGTGTATCTTGTAGCCGTATCGGGTTAAGATTCCGCGGCCGGCGCCCTTCAGCACGAAATTGCTGAACGACTGCGCCCAGTCGCGATGCTGCGAAGCCGCTACAATTCCAAGCTTTTGAACAATGGGTTGATGCATCGCTTCATCCACCTGGATCACGGCGCCCGCCTCTTTCAAAACCAGCGAATAGGCCGTAAACACCGCATCGGCGTTCTTGGACGCACCATACTGCTTGGCCATGCTGATATTTTCCGCATAGACGATCTTGTCCTTCACCCGATCCCAGATCCCCGCATGCTGCAATGTTTCTACCGTCGCCGCCCCGTAAGGCGCCAGCTTTGGATTTGCGACCGCGATGACATGCACGTCTTTGCCCGCCAGATCCTCCACCTTCCCGACGCGCGCCTGGCTGCCTGGAGGAATCCATAACGCAAGCACGCCCACCGCGTAGACAGCGCTGCTGCCCGGCGCCAGCAGATGCTCGCCATCCAGTTTGTCCACGTGTTCGGCGTCCGCCGCGAGAAAAACATCGAACGGCGCCGAGTTTTCGATCTGAGTGGTCAACTGCGCGGTCGATCCAAAGCTGAAAACAGCATGGATCCTGGTTTGCGCCTCAAATTCCGCGCCCAGGGTTTGCGCCACCTCGGTGAGGTTGGCGGCCGCGGCGACGGTGATTTCGGATTTGCTCTGGCCCCCAGCGGCGCAAAACGCTACGATAAACAGCAGAGCTATGCTTCGAAATTTCATCGGCAAACGAACGATGTTACTGTAACACGACAGGGTTGCGTATGAGAGACCATCCCCATGCCCGAAATTGAGAATCATTTAGGCGTCCTGCGGCAGAAGCGCGGCATCTCGGCGGCGCAGCTGGCGCGCACTGTCGGCGTAACGCGGCAAACCATTTACGCCATGGAAGCCGGCAGCTATGTCCCCAACACCGCGGTCGCATTGCGGCTGGCGCAGGCTCTCGAAGTGAAGGTGGAGGATCTTTTCGCGCTGCCGCAGGCTGAACCCGCCGGTCTGCGCCTCGAAGAAGTCGCGCTGCTGCCAGGCTCGGAATCGACGCTGCCGGGCCAGCCGGTGCAACTTTGCCGCGTGAACAAGCGCCTGGTGGCGTCCCCCCCTTCTCCGGTTCCCTGGTACTTTCCCGTGAGTGACGCCGTGGTCACCAGCAAGCTTCCCAAGAACGGCCGCGCCGACGTCCAGGTGTTCGATACGGCCGACGATTTTCGCAATCGCGTTCTCATCGCCGGTTGTGATCCGGGTATCTCCGTCCTGGCTCACCATTTGCAATCCGCCGGAGTCGAATTGGTTCTCGCCCATCGCAACAGCTCCCAGTCGCTCAAGCTGCTTAAGGACGGCTGTGTGCATGTGGCCGGTACGCATCTGCGCGACGAATCGAGCGGCGAATCGAATCTGCCCGAGATCGGCCGCATGTTTCCTAAGAACTCCGTGGCTGTGATCACCTTCGCGGTCTGGGAGGAAGGGATCGTCACCGCGACCGGCAATCCCAAGAGCATCCGTGGCATCGAGGACCTGGCCCGCCGCGATGTCACCATTGTCAATCGCGAGAAGGGCGCCGGCAGCCGGGCGTTGCTGGATTCGGCGCTCAAGCGCCTGAAGCTGGATTCCAAGAATGTTCGAGGCTACGATCGCGTTGCCGCCGGACACTTGCAGGCCGCCTGGCAGGTCCAGTCCGGCCAGGCCGATGCTTGCATCGCTACGCGAGCCGCCGCGCGTGTGTTCGGTCTCGGATTTATTCCTTTAGTGAGCGAGCGCTACGATCTTGCCATTCGCCGCCAGCATCTCGATATGCCCAGCATCCAGACTTTGTTGGACACGCTGAACCGCTCGAACTACCGGCGCGAGCTGGAGAGTCTTGGCGGCTACGACACCCGCGCCGCAGG
The DNA here is from genome assembly GCA_963798295.1 of Bryobacterales bacterium. Lineage (GTDB taxonomy): Bacteria > Acidobacteriota > Terriglobia > Bryobacterales > Bryobacteraceae > Palsa-89. Next base: position 316,102 of record CAWCSV010000001.1, read on the forward strand.
CCAACGCCTGCTGTAAATGGTACAAGGAAGACATGGCACTCTCAGCACGAAATCAACTTCCGGGAATTGTGGAAAGCGTACAAATCGGCACCATCATGGCGCACGTCATCGTCAAAGTGGGCGAGCATTTGATTGAAAGCGTAATCACTCGCACCAGCGCCGAAGAACTGGGACTGAAGAAGGGCGACTCGGTCAAGGTGGTCGTCAAGTCTACCGAAGTCATGATCCAAAAGTGAAGTTATGATTCAAAAGTGACTTAATGATTCAAAAAGGCTGACCATGGATTGGGACGCCGTTCGATGCGAGTTCCCCGCACTCACCCGCTGGACCTTCCTGAACACCGCCACGTTCGGCCAGTTGCCTCGGCGCGCCACCGACGCCGTCGCCCGTCATTTCGCGCACCGCGATGAACTGGCTTGCGCGGATTTTCTGGCTTGGTATGACGATGCCGATCGCATTCGAGCCAAGATTGGCCGGCTGATCAACTGCGCGGCTGAAGACGTAGCGTTCGTGCCCAATGCGTCCACCGCGCTGGGGCTGCTGCTCGCCGGGCTCGATTGGCGTCCAGGCGACCATGTGCTCACGCTGGAACACGAATTTCCGAACAATCTTTACGCGCCCGGCCTGCTGGAACGCATTGGCGTCTCAACCACCGCTTGTCCCTGGGACCGCTTCTATGAATCCGTGACGGACAGAACGCGCCTCGCCATCGTCAGCTCGGTAAATTACAACACCGGCTTCGCTCCGCCGCTAGCCGAGATGGCTGAGTTTCTGCACGCGCGCGGCGTGTTGCTGTTCTTTGACGGAACCCAGAGTGTCGGCGCTTTGCGCTTCGATACCGCCCGCATCCAGCCGGATATGCTCGCCGTGCACGGCTACAAGTGGCTGCTTTCGCCCAATGGCGCGGGATTTTTCTACATCGCGCCGCAATTGCGCGAGCGCCTTCAACCCAACGTAGTTGGATGGCGCACACATCGCGACTGGCGCAACGTCGACAACTTGCACCACGGAGTTCCCGAATTGGTCCCGAGCGCCGAGAAGTACGAAGGCGGCTCCGTGTCGTTTGCGCTGCTTTACGCCATGGAAGCTTCGCTTGATTTAATGCTGGAGATTGGTCCCGATGTCATCGAGCGGCGCGTTCTCGATTTGGCAGGCAAAACGCGTGAGATCCTGTGCAATCTGGGCGCCGTCGTAGCCGAGTACCATTCTCCAATTGTGGCCGCCCGATTCGAGAACCGCGACGTGTCCGTCATGGCGCGCGCGCTCAAGGAACAGCGCGTCCTGGTGGCCGTCCGGCGCGGACACCTGCGCATTTCGCCACATCTCTACAACAACGAACAGGACTTGGAAATCTTCGAACGCGCTCTCCGCGCTCTACTCTGACGAGGTTCTACGCCACGCGCCAGGCTGCTAACGTGGCCAGAGCTTCGTTATGCGTCAAATCCGGCTTGATGACTAATTCTACTGTCGATACGCCGTCCAGATTCACTTCGTAGTCTTCGATCTCGCTGGTGGATCCCGCCGGGCTGAAATTCCATTGCTGCCGCACAATCTCTTTGGGCTGCCCGCCATCGGCCGCCGACCATCGAACGGTGAACTCCTGCAGACGGTCGCGCGCCGGCTCCAGAAAGTGAAGTTGTATGCGATGCACGGCCACCGCTTGATCGAAGATGAGACGAATTTGCTGCTCGCCCTTCTCCGACGCTCGCCAGCCGGGGCCGCCATTAGCGTCGAAAACGGATTCGATGGGAAAGCTAGGATCTTCGGACGTGACTTCGACGGTCGCGATTTCTCCGAGATCCATCCAGCGCGGGCCGGGTCCCGGTTTGGCAGCCGGCCGGTCCGTACCAACAATTCTCTTGCGCACGTTCCTATTCTCTCCGATTAAGGTTTACCACGCTCATCCAGTCGCTGGAGCAGCAGGCGCAACTGTTGCTGTTTCTCGCTTGCGAGCGGACTCATCATTGCTTTGACCAAACTCATGTGATCGGGAAGCGCGGCCTTCACTAATTTGCGCCCGGCTGCCGTCAAACGGATCACGTTCGCGCGTGGGCCTTTTCGCGAAGGAACCCGTTTGACGAAGCCGCGCCGGCTGAGACGATTCACCAGACCCACCATGTTTCCTTTCGTAACGGCCAGCTTATTGGCCAGTTCCTGCTGGTTCAGATCCTCCAGCCCCAACAGCATCGCCAATAAATCGAATTGAGCGAGGCTTAGCTTGTGCTTCTTGAGCGAATCCTCCACTTTGGACTGCAGCGTCCAAAACGTGCGAATCATCTGCAGCCAGGTTTCTAGCTCAAGCGGAAGAGACTTCCCGATTAGCGGGCCGTGCACGGCTCGGGATCCCAGCCGGATGCATCGGCGATTTTCTTGAAGTGGCTGGTGGTGACGAATGGAATGGCAAGATACGTGGGATCCTCCACTACAGTCATCACCATGAGCCATGTATCCGCATTCGGCTCGCTGAACAAATCGTAATACTCTTTGAGAACGGTCTTCTCGCTGTAGGGAACGCCGTTCTTGCGCAGATAGCCGGCGCGCAATTGCGTGGTGGTCACTTCCAGCGATCGGGATCGAGTGCCAAGCCTCTGGGCCAGACCCAGACCAAACACTACCGGCGGATTGGCGACGGGCGCGGGTCCCTCCCATTTCGCCGCTGAGTATCCTTGCCAGGAAGGCGCGGCCGCGCGGGGAGCATTTCCATCGAAGTGCAAGCAAACGCGTCTGCTGGCCGGCGTCCGTCTCGATCTTGAGCGTCTTATCGTCTTGCCAGGTGATGTGCAGACGCCCAGGAACGCGCATGATGGCGGGCGCTCCATACGACTTGCATTGCAGGCCCGCGGCCTCGTCTTTGGCCGGATCCCACTGATCCAGCACCTTGCGGCCTTCGGCATTGGTGGGAACACTCGCGGCGTCGCCTTTGAGCGGCGTCACCATGCGCCAGCGCCAGTCTTCGGTGACGTACGCCACCCAGTATCCAGTAAGATCGATGGGCGCGCCCGCCTTCCCAGGCGTCGGTGGCGCAGGCGCGGGGGGACCGAACTGCGCGCAGAGTCCGCACGCGGCGGCGAGTATCAGGACCGGCAATTTAGCATTCATGGCGCAAGGCTCTTATACACTGCTTCGACAAAGCGGTCGGCGGTGACGAAGCTTCCCTTCGTTACGTACTCGGTGTCATAGTCCCGCGTCGGCTTGGCGGCTTTCACCTGATCCAGCGTCATCTTTTTCTGGATCATGTCGCGGATGCGGTCGCGCACAATCACCACCATGTCGCGAAATTCCACCAGGTCGGCGTCGTCGCAAATGCGCCCATGCCCCGGAATCAGGTACGTGCCGCCTTCCTGCGTCCTAGCGGGAACGGTGAGCTGCAGGATGTGGTTCAACGCCAGAATTTCGCCTTGGACGCTGCCGCCATGTTCGATATCGAGGAACGGATATCCGTCGGGCGTGAAAATATCGCCGGTGCTGATCACGTCCGAACCGCGAAACAAAACCACGCTGTCGCCGTCGGTATGAGCATTCGGTTCGTGATAAATGACCACGGCTTCGCCATTGAAATGCAGGTTCTTGAGCGGCGTTCCGTATTCGTCGATGGGCAGGCCCGCCTCAGGAAATGGCGCTTGGCCGGGCGTCGTGGCCGTCAAGCGGTTCAGCACATTTTCCTGCGCGATGATCTTCAGCGGCAGCGCCGGATCGGACCCGGCCAGCTTCGCGATGGCGGCATTTCCGCCCACATGATCCGGATGCATATGCGTGTTGATGATGTAGCGGATAGGACCAGGCGAGAGTTTGCGAATCTCCGCCATGAGTTTGGGCGCCAAAGGAGCAAACTGCGTGTCCACCATCAAGACGCCTTCGCTGCCGATCTGCACCGTGGTGTTGCCGCCCGCGCCCACCAGCATGTAGACGTTGTGCTGCACGGGCTCCACGTGGATTTGTACGTTATCGAAATTCTGCTGCTGGCCATACGCTCCGATGGCGCACGCTATTAGAAGAGAGGCGCACAGAAAAGTTCGGGTCACGGCCGTTTCCCCGGCGGGGCTGCGGTTGGGCTCAGGCAGATCTGGCCTTCGGCGCCGCACGAGCAGTAGCGTTCGCAACGATCGCGCGGGTGCTCGGGCTTGCCCATCTTCTTCTTGTATTCGGGATATAACGTCTCCGCGCCGCCGCGAGTGGCTTCGTAGGGCAAGCCGTACCAATCGGCCACCTCGTGCAAAAAGGGATTGGTTCCAGGCAAATGGTTGGGCACGTAATCGGCGGCTTTCGGCACTTCCGCCACGGTTTCGCAGATGTCTCGGGCGATCACTTGCCCCGGATCCAAGACCCAGGTTTGCGTGCGCACCAGCGGTTCGGTCATGAACACCGGATCGGTCACCACCGTCGCCACCGTCAGATAATTTCCGTGCCGCACCCAATGCTCGGTGAAAGTAGCTTTGTCGCTGCGGGGAACGCCGTTGCGCTTGAGGTAGCTTTCCTTCAGATGCGTCGTGTAAACATCCAGCATGTTGTCGCTCCACGTTGCGCTGGAAAAGCCTTGCCAGGTGTGCGGCGCGTATTCGGATGGATGCGGACGGCCATCCAGCCAGATGGTGCGCTCCATTTCCTGAAAATTCATGCGCGTATGAAATGCCACCGCACGCTGCGTTACCGGATCACGGATCACGTCCACGCGCATGTTCGCCAAGCCGCGCATCGAGTAGTCAGCCGAGTGCGGCCTGCATTGATATTCGGGGACTACGGAGATGCGGTCGGCATCGTAGCTGTCGGCCCGCAGCCGGGCGGCGTCGTTCAAGGGAAGCCCCAGGTAGTCGCCCAATTCGGGACCCGGGATGCGATCCGGCAGATCCTCGTGATACAAAGGCGACCAGCTTCCCGAGAAATCCACTTGCGCGAAAACGGGCGCGCAAACCAGCAGCAGTGCAAAAAGAATTTTCATGGCTTGGAAGACCTCGCGGCTTTCTTCTCCTCGGCTCGAGCGCCTGCCAGGATGTCCGTCATCCCGTAGTTGCCCTCGTGGCAGGCGTATTCGAAGATCCGATCCGTGCGCTTCGCCATAGACAGCTCCACCGTCCAGGGTTTCGTGTAGACCGTCGGATCGTCCACCGTGGCCTGATAGATGATGGTGTTCGAATCAGTTCGCCGGAGGCGTTCGACGACGTGCAGATTTCCGTCCGACATGCCGTCCAGGTAACCCACTCCGAAGCGGCTTTGGTCGTTGAATTTGAAATTGGTGGTATCCACCACCAGCGTGTCGCCGTCCCAATGGCCTCGGGAATCTCCGGTCCATTGCTGGATCTCAGGCGGCAGATGCGGACTGCCGTCCACGGGAATGATGCGCGTATCGTGGTTCATCTCCACCGCGATCGCCACGAAACCGCGGTTTTGTACGATTTCGTAGTTATTGTTGTAGGGTTCCGGAAGCATGGGCGGGCCCGCCGCCCCAAACAGGATGCAGCGCTCGCTCAAATAGCGGTCTTCGGGTCCGTCGGCGGGATGCCGCGCCAGGTCCGCCTTAAACGCGTCGTACCTTTTTTGAGCCGCGGGCGTGAAGGCGGGGACGCGTCCGTCGGGCGGATCGATGACCAGCGACGTCCGCATGGTCTTCGACACATGCGTTCCTCGATCGGTCCAAAAGTTGTTGTACGCGCGCCGCGCCAGGTCCGATGCTCCGCGCGGCCCTTCGATCAGATCGGCGTTTCCCTGTTGAACGCGTTGCTTCTCGAATTGAGCCGCCTCGTCTGCCGTGAAAAATTGTTTCGAACCCAGTTCCTTGGGACGCTGGAACGGCGTGACGGTGGCGTTGGTCCAGATCCCCTGTAGATCCGGATGGCCATCCGGCGTTCGAGGCATGGACCATTTCTTCTGTACTTGGGCGTCCAGGTGCTGGAACGCCAGAAATGCCGCTAGGGTGGTGCAGCTCCGGAATATCCGGCGTCGGATAAATGATGACGGCACGTGGGTCTCCTGCGAGTGAGTTTAGATATAAACCACCCCCGTCCGGAAGTCAAGCGCGGCTAGGGTCGTGTCCAGGGTCGCGCGCGAACACGGGCGTCCGTCTCTTTTGGCCGGTGTATCCGCTGGTATACTAGCGCTCGCTGTGTTTGTCGTTCACGATCTGGGGATTGCCGTTCTGTTTTGCGTGGTCACCATGCTCGGCTGGGGATCGTGGGCGAACACCCAGAAACTGGCGGGCAAAGACAAATGGCCGTTTGAGCTGTTCTATTGGGACTACGCGATCGGGGTGGCCGCATTCTCCCTGCTGTTTGCGTTCACGCTGGGCAGCGCGGGCTCGACGGGCGCGGCGTTTCTCGACAACTTGCGCGGCGCGTCCAGCAACGCCATATGGACCGCGATCTCAAGCGGCATCCTCTTCAACATCTCGAATATTCTGCTGGTGGTGGGGATCGACGCAGCGGGCATGGCCGTTGCGTTCCCGGTGGGCGTCGGGCTGGCGCTGGTGATCGGGACGCTGAAGAGCTACGTGCTTGCGCCGAAAGGGAACGCCGCGCTCCTGTTTGCCGGTGTGGCGCTGATCGTGTTCGCGATGATCATGTCCGGGGTGGCGCACCGAACGCACGGGCAGCTCAACAAGAAGAAGACCATCAAGGGACTAGCGTTTTCGATCGTGGCCGGATGCCTGATGGGATTCTTTTATCCGCAACTGATCGCGGCCATCTCACCGGACTTCGGAGTGCGCGCGATCGCGCCGGGATTGCTCACGCCTTACGCCGCGCTCGTCATGTTCGCGGTGGGTTTGCTCGCGAGCAACATCGTGGTTAACACGATCTTCATGCGTGCGGGCAGGTACACCTACGCCGACTATTTTCGCGGTAGTGCACGGCTGCATACGCTCGGGTTCCTGGGCGGGTGCATCTGGATGCTGGCGCTCTGCCTGAACGTGATCGCCTCCGGCGTGGCGGGGCCAGCCATCTCTTACGCGCTGGGCCAGGGTGCGACGCTGGTGGCCGCCCTGTGGGGCGTGTTCATTTGGCGCGAATTTACGGGTGCGGCGAAGAGCACCTGGGCGCTGGTGGGCTTGATGTTCGCGGGATATGTGATCGGGCTGGTTGTGATTGGGATTGCGAGCCTCTGAACATCTTATGGCAAATTCCATTGTCGTGATCGGCAGCTTGAACATGGACTTCGTCTTCGATGTGGAGCGCCTTCCTCTGCCCGGAGAAACCATCCTGGGTCGCCGCTTCCGCACCATCTCCGGAGGCAAGGGTGCGAACCAGGCGTACGCCGCGGCGAAACTCGCGAAGAACGGGACCGCAGTGCGGATGCTGGGGCGCGTGGGTGCGGACTCATTCGGAAATGCCCTCAAGGCGAATCTCGCCGGAGTGGGCGTGGATGTCCGGGCGGTGCTGGAAGCGGAGTCGGAAGCAACCGGCGTAGCATGCATTCATGTAGACGGCGAGGGGCAGAATTCGATCACCGTGGCGCCGGGCGCGAACGGTGTCTTGAGCGCCGCCGACGTTCATTCGCAGCATTGGGCGTTGGATGGCGCCCATTGCGTATTAATGCAATTGGAAGTGCCGATGGAGACGGTGGCCGAGGGCCTGCGCGAAGCCCGGCGCCTAAGCGCCATCTGCATCCTGGACCCCGCGCCCGCTCGTGCGCTGTCCAAGGAATTGCTCGAACTGGTCGATATCGCTACGCCCAACGAGACCGAAGCCTGCCTGCTTGCGGGCATACCCCCGAATCGCTTAAGCATCGCCGATGCGGCCGCGGTTGGAAACAGGATCAGGGAACTCGGCCCGCGCTCCGTGATCGTGAAACTGGGCGATCAAGGCTGCGTGTACTGCGGGGCGGATCGAACCTTCGCGATGCCTGCCTTCCCGGTCCGCGCCGTGGATTCAACCGCGGCCGGCGACACCTTCAACGCAGCGCTAGCGGTGGCGCTGGTGGACGGCTTGGGGATGCCCGATGCCTTACGATTTGCGAACGCGGCGGCGGCCATCTCGGTGACGCGGGCGGGTGCTCAAACGTCGACGCCGGCCAGGGCGGAAGTGGAGTCCCTGTTGGCCGAGACGACGGGCCAGCGACGAGCTTGAGCGATACAAATCAGATGGAGGATCAGCAGTACAGGTACGACGAAAGTCGGAATGATACTCAGAGGCAGCACTGTCACGGGGCTGGTCGGAATTCCCTGTGGGTGAATAAACGAATCGGCGGCGCCGAGGACGATTGCCAGCACCAGATCGAGAATGCCAAGCGCTTGCCAGAAGATGAAGCTGGAACGGTGCTTGGGATCGGCGAGTGCCAGTGCCGCCAGCGGGGCGGTGGCTCCGATGACGATGTCGCCCCAGCCGGCGGGCAACGCGAACAGGCCCGGCAAAATGCCGTAGGTATATAACACCAGGAACACGAAGCCGACGATCCTCCAGGACTGCACGATGGTCAAGGTGCGGGGATTCAACGCCAGGGTGAATTGGCGGAATTGCTCCGAGCTTCGGAACCACAGCCAGAACGCGGCAATGGGAACGAGCACGGCAAGTCCCAAAGGCAGCGGTGGACGGCCGGGAGGGGTGGTGAAAACGTGAAGGGCGGAAGCGGCTAGAACAGCGCTGAACCAAGCCGCTATCAGACCGGCGGCGACTTTTCCATAGTGAGTCATGATGATTGTTCTCCTAGTTCCGTGAGGGCACGGGCGATGTTGTTGGTTAAGTTGAAAAGGCTTATCCAGGCTTCTTCGCCAAGCTGGCTGTGGACGCGCCGCTGTGCGCTTCGCCAGTGTGGCAGCGCCCGCCGCAGGAGAGCCTCGCCTTTGTTAGACAAACGGATCCGCCATTCGCGGCGATCCTCGCCACGGCGCTTCGCGATCCAGCCGCGGCGCTCCATGATGTCGAGTGTCCGGGTCAGCGTGGTACTGTCCATCCCGAGGATCTGGCCCAGAAGCGCTTGGGTTACTTCGCCGGCCAGGGAAAGAGCTTGCAGGACAGTGAACTGAGTGGCGCGCAGTCCTAGGGGGCGAAGGGCGTCTTCATAGAGCTGGGTGAGTGCGCGCGAGGCGCGACGGACATTCGCGCACATGCAAGGAAGAGTCGGAATGGATGAGGCGGTCACGCTCCATTGGATGCATATGCATCTATTTGGGTCGCAACCGTCTCACTGCCGGGATGCTGGTTAGCGGGTGATTTCCAGGCGCGCTGTTCCCCCCTTGGGATCGGCAAATTCGTAGACTTCCGGCACCTTGGAGACTTGCTTCACCTGGACTTGATGCCAGACCATCTTGGAGTCAACCCTGGAATCGGGCGCGCCCTCCTGATACCAACCGCTCAGAATGTATTGCGCCAGTTCAGTGGATCCCCAGGCATAGCAGGAGCTCAACGGCAGCAGGGCGTGGGCGGAGGGCTGCGTATTGGCGGCGGACCACACGTCGCGCCAGCCTGCCTTGATCTTGTGGAGGCACTTGCCCTTTACATCCAGCTCGCACTTATAGTCCTGATAACGGCTCAGGACGAATTCGCGCGCCTCGGCGCCGGAGGAGAATGTCGCATTGAACCGGACCAGGTCTTCAGGCGCTCCGTAGCCGTCGCAAGGTAGGCGGCTTTGCAATTTGACGCTTTGGGCGGGGTCAACGGGATCCTGCTTGGGGTGCCCCAGGCCGAAGATCAGAAGCCATGCGAAGAAATAGCAGCTCACTGTTTCATACTATCAAGCGATAAGCCACCCACCAGCTCAGGATGGCGATGGGAATGGTCGCGCCCAGCGCCCACCAGAGTGGAAGAAAGTAATCGGCGATCAGACCCAGGATGATAAAGACGAGCCAGAAGATCTTTCGCTCCATGCCCTAAGCTTATCAACTGGAGGCTGGAGGCTGGAGGCTGGAGGCTGGTGACTGGTGACTGGTGACTGGTGTTCTAAACAGACCCTACCGTTCGTGGTACTCACCAAAAACCGCGCGCAGCCGATCGGAAATTTCCCCCACCGTAGCGAAAGCTTCAGCGCAAGCCAGGATGTGCGGCATAAGGTTGTCGCTTGATCGGGCGGCTTTTTCGAGAGCGCTGAGGCGGGCGTCGACGATCCCCGCGTCGCGTGAAGCGCGCAAATCCCGGAGCCGGGCGATCTGTTGCTTCTCGAGCTCCGGGTCCAGACGGAAGGTCGCGGGTGGCTCTTGCTCGTCCTGCTGGAAACGGTTCACGCCAACCACCACCGCGTCCCCGCGTTCCACGCTCTGCTGCTGCGCGTAAGCGGCGTCTTGAATTTCGTTTTGGATGAAACCCTTTTCGATGGCGGCCAGCGTACCGCCCATGGCGTCAATGCGCCCGATATACTCCTCGGCCCCGCGCTCGATTTCATCCGTGAGCCGCTCGATATAATAGCTGCCTCCAAGGGGATCGGCCGTGCTGGTGACACCGGTTTCGTGCGCGATGATCTGCTGGGTCCGAAGAGCCAGCCGCGCCGCTTCTTCGGTGGGAAGCCCGAGCGCCTCGTCCTTGGCGTTGGTGTGCAGCGATTGGGCTCCGCCCAGCACCGCCGCCAGTGCTTGCATGGACACCCGCACCACATTGACGTCGGGCTGCTGGGCCGTCAGCGTGGAACCGGCCGTCTGGACGTGAAAGCGCAGCATCATAGAGCGGGGATTCTGCGCTCCGAAGCGCTCACGCATGATCTTCGCGTACAGCCTGCGGGCGGCGCGGAACTTGGCGATCTCTTCCAGGAAATCGCTGTGCGAGTTGAAGAAGAAGGAGAGGCGCGGCGCGAAGGTATCCACATCCAGCCCCGCATCGATGGCAGCACTGATATAGGCGATGGCGTTGGAGAGCGTGAACGCCACTTCCTGAACGGCCGTCGATCCGGCTTCGCGAATGTGATAGCCGCTGATGGAGATGGTGTTCCACTCGGGCAACTCGCGGCCGGCCCATGCGAACAGGTCCGTGATGATGCGCATGGCGGGGCGGGGCGGATAGATGTAGGTTCCGCGCGCGATGTATTCCTTCAGGATGTCGTTCTGGATGGTGCCGGAGATTTTGGAGAGATCGGCGCCCTGGCTCCTGGCCACCAGGATGTAGAGGCATAACAGAATGGCCGCCGTGGAATTGATGGTCATCGAAGTGGTGATGCCGGCCAGAGGAATGCCTTCGAAGAGCCGTTGCATATCGGCGAGCGAGCAGATGGCCACTCCCACGCGTCCCACTTCTCCGGCGGCGAGCGGGTGATCGGAATCCATCCCCATTTGCGTGGGAAGATCGAAGGCCACCGAAAGTCCGGTGATGCCTTGCGACAGCAGATAGCGATAGCGCCGGTTGCTTTCCTCGGCAGTGCCGAAGCCGGCGTACTGGCGCATGGTCCAGAGGCGGCTGCGGTACATGTCCGGGTAGATGCCCCGCGTAAAAGGGTACTGGCCCGGCTGTTCCTGGTTCATGACTTGGAGATCTTGCGAGCTTTCCAAAACGAGGAGACGCCAAACCACACCATCAAAAGGACAAAAAGAGAGCCGACCAGCTGCAATCCAAAAGGTTCTTTGCCACGCACAACCCGGAACCCGAACACGATAGCCAGCACAATGAATATAAAGCCGATCACTTGATTCCACAGAATGTGAATCGGGCGGATGACCCCCGGAATCACATGACCGAGGAATTTCTTTGCCATTGAAAACATGGGCTATTACCAGTGTAGCGAACCACTAGGGCGGAACCGGATTGGAGCGGCTTGGTCTGCGCTACTGGGAAGGCCGGAACGCGCCGATAGAGAAAATAGGGGAGAGCAAAACCTGGAAGCCAGCCCACTTACCTTTTGTTTGAAACTGTACTTGCCTCGGCAACATCAAGAAGGTAGAGTGTTATTCTAAGAAGGAGCCCGCTCTAAAGGAAAGGGGCAATGCGTGGAAGAGAAACTCAAAGAGCTGATGCAAGAGCTTGGCAACGCGATCAACGAATCGCTGTCGGACTCCGATCGCATTGCCGCAGCTATCGGGGAAATCAAACGAGCCGGGTACGATGTTTTCCTCGTTTTGGAAGCGACCATTGGGTTCAATAAGCGCGAAGAAAACGCCGAGTACGAGTCGGAGGACGGAGAAGGCGGCGTAGTGGAAACGCAAGCGCCACCCAAGCGAAAATTCGAATCCACCGGCAAGATCAAGCTGACTTCTCAGGATCAAAAGTTTCTCAAAGCTCTGAAGATCGCTATCGACGAGGAAAAGCCTTCCTAGGACAAGCCTTCCTGGAGCTAGCCGAGTAGTTCCCGATAGACCTTCCAAGTTTCCTGCACCGATTTTTCCCAGGTAAATTGTTTTGCGCGCTCCAGGCCTGCGTGTATCAGGCGCTCCCGTAGTGTTGCGTCCGTGGTGAGCTGGCGGAGTCCGTCTGCTATGGATTGAACATCCGTGGGATCAACCAGTAATGCAGCATCCCCGGCAATTTCCGGCATTGCGGAAACGCTCGATGTGAGTACCGGCACCCCGCGAGCCATGGCATCCACCACCGGCATGCCAAACCCCTCGTCGAGCGAGGGGAAGGCGAAGATGGAAGCGCGCCGGTAAAGCTGCTCCAGTTCAGGGCGGGTAACGAAATCGAGCACCCGGATATCCTGCTTGCGCGAGCTGCGAGCAACGCGCAGAAGAGCCTCTTCGGCCTCGAAGCCGAACGATCCCGCCAGGAAAAGCTTCCAACCCGGAGGGGTGTGTTCGAACGCTTCGATGAGGCGCACGATGTTCTTACGGCGCTGGATGGCCCCCACGCTCAAGATCATCGGCTCGCGCGGGACTGGGACGGTCGACACCGGCACTGGCCGCGCGCCATGATGAATCACGCGGATGCGGGCGGGCTCGACCTGCAGCAGTTGTTCCAGCTGGCGGGCGGTAAAGGCCGACACGGCGATAATCAGATCGGACCGTTCAGCGGCGTCGCGGGCCTGGGCGGTGAAGCGCTCGCGGAAGTCGGGAGTGGAGTAATCACCCGACATCACGAAAAGATCGTGAAACGTGGTGACGCTGCGGCGGTATCGCGCCGCACCCAGGCGCTGGTTCAATCCGTGGAACAGGTCGGCGGGAAGCGCGCGATTCTCTCTCAGCAAGCGGCGTCGGACGTTAGAGGGAAGACGATCCGAGAACGAGGGCAGGAAGCGGTGCGGGCGATAGCAGAACAGGAAGCGCGCCTCGGGATGGGCGCGGGCCAGACCGAACAAGATTTCGCGGGAATACACCCCGATGCCCGATCGTTTGGGTCCCAGGCTGTAAGTAGCGTCCAGGGCGATGTTCAATCAGCCAGCATAGCGACTTTCGCGTCCGGGATTTCTTCCGCGCTCGTGACGGAAAATTGCAGGGTGCCGGAGAGTTGGAGGGCGGCGCGGCGCAATTCGGCCTCTGGCGCAAGCACGCAGAATCGGTGGCGATCCCACCGTCCCAGGACTGCCGGTGTTTCTTCAAACACGCGGCGCAGCGCCTCGGCGGCTTGAATCAGCAGCAGGTCCCGGGTTTCACGATTCGCCGGGATATCCACCAGCGCCAGCAATTGTTCTCCCCCGGCGTAGGCGTTGATGTTCAGAAAAGCATCGCGCGTTAGGACACCGGTGAGAGGATCGACAAACGCGGATGCCCGCGCGGCCTTGGCGCGGCGCTGTCGCTCGACTGCATAACGAATCGCTCGCCCCAGCGGTGCGGATTCGATCTCGGACTTCACCAGAACGTCCTGAGCGCCCTCGCGCAGCAAGCGATGAGCCAGGTTTTCATCCGCTTCGTCGGCCAGCACCAGGATGGGAACTTCCGGGGCGCAGGCGCTGACATCCAGGAAGGAATCGAGCAGCGCGGGACTATCGGGCAGGCTGAGGTTGAGCAGGATGACGTCGAAGGCGTCGCGATGCAGGCAATCCAACGCGCCAGCCAGACACTCCACCGGCACGACGCTGGAACCGCGCCAGTTGGACCACAGCCGATTTTCTTCGATTTCGAGCAGCGCTTCGCACAGAAGTTGTTCGTCTTCGAGCGAGTCCTCGACCATCAGGAGCGTCAGAAGCTTGGGGTCCGGCACTTGGGGTAGTGCGCGGAGGCGTGTTTTTGTATCGCTTAAACCGCTAGCTGATACTCCTTCAGCTTGCGGTACAACGTGGTGCGCCCGATGCCCAGCAAATTGGCCGCGATGGCGCGATCGCCCTTGGTGTAGGCCAGCGCCTCAATGATGGCCTGCCGTTCCATCTGAGTCAGAGGAATGATAGGCGAGCGCGCGCCTTCCGGAGCCGAGCGGTGCTCATGCGATGGGGCTTCGCCGGGGGGCTTGGGCACGGCTTGAAATCCTACGGCCACCGAAAGGGTTTGCGCCTTCTTGGCCATCAGATAATTCAGCAGCATGGAAGGCAGCTCGGCGGCGTGCAGCAAGGGCCCGGTGTTGATGGCCACCATGTGCTGGATACAGTTCTCGAGTTCGCGAACATTGCCGGGCCAATCGTAAGAGAGCATGGCCTCGAAGGTTTCCTGGGTCAGGGTGTGGCCTTTGCCGTGGCGCGTGAGGAAGTGCGCGATCAGGGCCGGGATGTCTTCCTTGCGATCCCGCAGCGGGGCCAGCCGCAGATTCACCACATTGAGCCGGTAGAACAAATCGCGGCGGAAGGTTCCCTTTTCCACTTCCTTCGCCAGGTCCCGATTGGTGGCGGCGATGACGCGAAAGTCCGAGCGGCGATGCGTGAGCGAACCCACCGGGCGGAACTCTTTCTCCTGTAACACCCGCAGCAGCTTGGCCTGCAGGTCGAGAGGCAATTCACCAATTTCGTCGAAGAAGGCCGTGCCGCCATTGGCCACTTCAATCAGGCCGGTCTTGGGAGTCACGGCGCCGGTGAAGGCCCCCTTGACGTGTCCGAACAGCTCGCTTTCCATGAGCGGGCCCACCAGGGAGGAACAATCGATAGTGACGAACGGGCCTACGGGCTGAATCTTATGTATGGAGCGCGCCACTACTTCCTTGCCAGTACCCGTCTCGCCCAGCAGCAGCACGGGCCAACGGCAACGTCCCAGCTTGTCCACCATCCTCAAAACGTTCCGGATGCGCGGCGACTGGCCGACCAGTAAGGGAGCGGATTCTTCAGTTTGCGCTAGCATTCATGAGCCCCGAATCTAAGTTGTGCGTGAAGTAGTGCTTCGGTCCTTCATAAACTCTACGCGAGACTTTAGGATTTCGACAACACCCCAGCGTATTAGAACGGGGGATCATTTGGGGTGGGCGCGCAATCTCATTTGGGGGTAACTGTCTTAGTACTGCCGCTAACGCGAAGCGGCGCTTGCATCGGGCCCAGGGCCGGAGGAGTCGAGGCGTACCACAAAGGCGGTACCGGTTTGGGCGCGGACTCGTTGAGCCAGAGCGGAAGCAGCGGCCTCCGAGGGGACACGTCCCACCACCACGCGCCAAAGAGTTGGGCTATCGGCGCGCTGCACTAGATGTGCTGGACCGAAGTCGCGCTCAAGCGACGCGCACAGACGTTCCGCCCGATCGCGATCCAGGAAGGCGCCGGCTTGCACGGCGTACCAGTTCTCCGCGGATGCCGCGCTCGGCAGCGAGAGGATATCCAGTCGCACGCGCGCCACGCCGGGTCCGATAAGGCCGATGGCGACGGCGGCGGCATGCGAAAGATCGATAATACGGTTCTCGACAAAAGGACCGCGGTCGGTGATCCGTACATCCACGGTTTTGTCGTTCGTGAGATTGACCACCCGGACCCAGGCGCCGAAGGGGAGTGTGCGATGCGCGGCGGTGAGGGCTTCCATGTCGTAGATCTCGCCGTTGGCCGCGGGCCGGCCGTGATAAGGATGCCCGTACCAGCTTGCGAGGCCGGTTTCGCCGTCGCGAACTTCGGCGGCAACGGGGCGTGGCGCAGCGGGCGCGGAGACGGTGTGGTGTTTCTTGGCGCACGCGGCCAAAGCCAGAGCGGCGAGGAGCAGCGCGGATAGCGCGGGCGCTCGTGGGGACATTTGGTCCGATCGTAACGCGCGTGGCGCGGCGCGGGCAAGAACAAAATGGCGTCTGCGTGATGCGGCGGCATAAAAACCGTGAACAACAATTCATGAAGGAAATGGTTTTGAGCACGAGGCGTGGCGGCGAGGCTAGAGGCGCGAGGCCCGATCAGCATTTTTTTCTTGACTTTCGACTCAAAGAACCTTATATATGAATCACACTGCGATCTCAGATCGCAAATCTGATGTTAGGGAGAATCAATCGATGAAGAACGCAACCAAGAAGGCTGCGAAGAAGGCCGCTAAGAAAGCGCCCGCCAAGAAAAAGAAGTAAGACCTTGGCGCCCCGAGAGGGCTCGCAGTTTTGTTTAGGGTTCATGCAAACGGCCCCGAGAGATCGGGGCCTTTTTTATTGTCCGCGAGCAGTTCCGCAACGCCCCCGCCAGTTAGTCCACCATCGGCACACCAGCTGTTCTCGTTGTTGCTAGCCTAACCGATCCAAAGCCGCACGCAGCTCATCCAGCGTCATCGCGCCGGGATGATACACGCGCACGATGCCGTGCCGATCGATTAGAACCAGCGTCGGCGTGGTACTGGCGCCGTAGTTGCGGAAGTTGGCTTCGCTCACCGGGGCCGGCACGCCCAGCAGATCGGCGTAATACTGGTGGCGGATCTGGTCGATGTACTTGAGCTCGTCGGCGGGCGAGGCCTCATCGCCGTTTGCGACGTAGCCGTAGCGCTGCGTGGGCGCGATCATCACCAGCCCCTTCGGCCCGTAGTCGCGCGCGATCTGGGCCAGGATGTGTTCCTCCTGCTTGCAGTCCGGACACCAGTGCGCCCAGAAGAACAGCAGGACCGGTTTGCCGCGCAGCGCCAGCAACGGCGTGGGCTTGACGCCCAGGAACTCCGTCTCCAACAGAGCCGGCGCGGGCCGGCCTTCCAGCGTGAGCAGGTTGATGTTTTTCTGGATGCGGGTCCGGATGGAAGTCTTGCCGTAGGTGATGAGATCTTTACGCAGCAACGCGAGTGCGCCGGCACGGTCGCCATTCGCCGTCAGGACTTGCGCTTCCACTTCGACAGCGGCGCCCAGGGCCAGCGGCAGATGAGGCTCGGCGTCCAGGGGGCGCGCCGCGAGGGCTTGGACGGCAAGCTTCTCGGTTTCCTTCGCACGGGCGTCGGCTTGGTCGAACTGGCGCGTGATCAGGTCGCCGCGCGCCAGCCAGGAGAGCGCTTCCAGGTACTCAGGCGTCGTGCCGCGCTGAGAACGATAGCTTTGCAGCATGGATTCGGCCAGCGGGAAATTGCCGTGCGACATGGCTGTCTCAACGTCGGCAACCACGGCAGCCATGGCCGTAATCGCGAGCAAACACGCGGGGATCAGCTTTCCGAGCATCTACATTGAGGATAACAAGCGTCCACCGTCCACGACGATGGTCTGCCCGGTGAGATAAGACGCGCCTTCGCCCGCAAGCATCAAGGCGATTTCGGCGATTTCCACTGGCTGGCCCAGGTGCTTGATGGGCTGCCGCTCCATCAACGGCTGGAAGCGCGCGTCGTCTTTCCAGTAGTACTCGCTCAGCGCCGTTTCCACCAGCCCGGGCGCGATGGCGTTGACGCGCACGCCGTGGGGGCCCAGCTCCAGTGCGTAAGATTGCGTAAGCATGAGGAGCGCGGCCTTGGTCATGCTGTAGAGCAGGCTCTGGAATTGCGGACGGATACCGGCGATGGATGCGATGTTGACGATGGATCCGGAACCGCGCTGCACCATGCCAGGCGCCACCAGACGCGTGAGCCGGTAGGCGCTCTTGAGATTCACCTCCACCATCTTGTCGAACTGGGCGTCGGTCATCTCCAGCGCGGGACCTTGCGCGATATTGGTGCCCGCGTTGTTGATCAGGATATCGATCCGCCCGAATTCGCGCGTGGCGCCATCCACCAGGCGCTCCAGATCGTCGACCCGGCCGACGTGGCAGGCCAACGGCAGGACGCAGCCCGTAAGTTCGGCGGCTACGCGATCCAGCGTCTCCTGCTTGCGGCCGCAGATGACCACCGACGCCCCTTCGCGCGCGAACAGTTCCGCGATGGCTCGCCCGATGCCTCGGCTGGCGCCGGTGACGATCGCGACTTTGTCACTTAACTTCAAATCTGACCGGCTCACAGCTTGAGCTGCTTCAAATATTCGCGGAACGGGCCGCCCAGGTCGTGCCGATGCAGAGCGAATTCCACCGTAGCCTTCAGGAAGCCCAGTTTGTCGCCGGCGTCGTAGCGCGTGCCTTCAAAACGATACCCATAGATGGGCCGGTTGCGGAGCAGGTGTTTCAGCGCATCGGTGAGCTGAATTTCGCCGCCGCTTCCGGGCTCTATGGCTTCGATGGATTCAAAGACTTCGGGCGTGAGGACGTAGCGGCCGATGATGGCGAGATTGGAAGGGGCTTCGGACGGCTTGGGCTTCTCCACCATGTTACGGATGCGAAACAGGCGGTCCTTGCCTGAATTGTGCGAAACCGGCTCGGCGTCCACTGCGCCGTAAGACGAGATGGCGTCGCCGGGCACTTCCATGAGCGCGACCACCGAAGCGCCGTAGAACTCATAAACATCGAGGAGCTGGCGAATACAGGGGATTTCGGAATCGATGACGTCATCGGAGAGCACCACGGCAAACGGCTCGTTCCCCACCAACTCCTTGGCTCGATGCACTGCATGGCCAAGGCCGAGCGCTTCCTTTTGGCGGACGTAGGAGACGTCGATCATGTCGGAGACATCGCGGACAATCTTCAGCAGTTCCTTTTTACCCTTGGCTTCCAGCGCGGACTCCAGCTCAAAGGCGACGTCGAAGTGATCTTCAATGGCGGTCTTTCCCCGGCCGGTGACGATGATGATGTTCTGAATGCCGGAATGAATGGCTTCCTCGACGCCGTATTGGATGAGCGGCTTGTCCACCAGCGGCAGCATCTCCTTGGGCTGAGCCTTGGTGGCGGGAAGGAATCGGGTGCCCAGTCCTGCGGCGGGGAAGACTGCTTTGCGCACTTTGGGAATCATGTTTTCAGGCTTCTCTCTTGACGTTATGGCTTCTGTTCTAGAGATCGGAAAATAACGCGGCCGGCGTTAGTTCGAGCGGGTAGCCGGCGAGCGCGAGCGAGGACGCGTTCTGGAGGCTGGACGCGGTGTAAAGGGAGAGACGCTTGCCGTGGGGATCAACCACCCAGATGTTGGGAACGCCCCATACGCGGTACTCTTCGAGTTTTTCCATGAGATCGTAATGCCGATCGTCTTTGGATAAGATTTCGATCACGAGCAATGGAGGCGTGGAAGGGACATTCTGTTTCGGGTCTTCGCCCGCGAAAACCGATATGTCCGGTATGCGGTACACGTGCGGTTGCAGGCGCAACCGGAGTTCAGGATAAGGAAATAGGGGATAGGATTGGATCAGACGTCCAATTATCATCAGGATGCGGAGCTGAATCAGGGAATGGAGTCGGTCTGGCATCGCTCGCTCGACAATCTCGCCTCGAACGTACTCGGCGTCATATTCGAACGTCATGTGCAGGTACTGCTCGGCCGTGATCTGCGCTTTCGTCGCCATCTGTGGGAAGCATAGCATGGCTCGCCGCCCCCGGATTTCTTCCATCTAGCTCGAAAATCAGCCCTTTCGACCGCTTCCGGACGCTAGAAATCGAGCCCACGCTATAATAAGGGTTACCCCACGCGCAATCCCGTTTGGAGTTGCGCCCTGGAGAGACGATGGCTTACGTAATTGCAGAACCCTGCATCGGCACCAAGGACACGGCTTGCATCGACGCCTGTCCGGTCGATTGCATCCACCCCAAGAAGGACGAACCCAACTTCGCCGAGCACAACATGATCTACATCGATCCTGTGGAGTGCATCGATTGCGGAGCGTGCGTGCCGGTTTGCCCGGTTTCGGCGATTTTCGCGCTGGACGATCTGCCGGAAAAGTGGAATAACTTCACCAAGATCAACGCGGATTATTTCGGACGCTGACAGATTCCTCTAGTTTTCCGAGGGCCTCTCCGCTCGGTCGACCACTAAAATCTCAACGGGAGCTCGTGTTGGGACGAGCTTGAGACCGAGTCCATCCTGGATGGCGTTCGTCGCAGCCTCGAACATGTTGTCGAGGTGTGGTGTCCCTCCCGCTAGCGACGATGCTTCCGCGCCAATCTTCTCCATGTCGAGGTCGAGATCAAAGTTCCCCGTTAGTCCGGTCTTATCAATCACCGGCTTGTCGGATCCGAGGTGCGTGAGAAACCTGGCCAGGAATGGCAGGTTCGGTGGCCGGAAGTCGTTGAGTCTGCCCGGAGCTCGGTCCACCCCTGGCTTAGATGACTGGAACTTTGGACCATTCTTGGCCACCACCAGAGCATAGATTGCGACATCCCGCGTTTCGTGGTGGACCGCAAGCTGGAACCGGTCGGCCAATAAGGTCCGGAGCATCAGCAGTAGTTGGTCGCTGTTGGCGCTGGCGCTCGGTTTAGCCTCGACTTCGAACCTTGCGGAGATTATCCATCCAGGGCCTCCGGAAACCTGATAGTCTTCGAGCGCGTAGGCCGCCATGATAAGGTCCTTAAGAGTCGCGTTCCGCGCAGTCAGCCGTCCGGGGGCCGTGTCTACGGGCACGGGAGCGAAGCGCCCGGGATATGCCGCGGAAGGGTCGGAAGGCTTGATGGACACCACTTCGAACTGAGGTAACTGCGCCCCCAAGGCGGCAATTGCCGCCACTGCCAGAGCGACGCTCCTCAAAAAGTTCATGGCCGGTAGATGGCTGAACTGGTGTCCGTTTCCCAAACCTGAATCGCCGAGATCCGCACCGGGACCTCGTTCTTCAGACCAACGCTGATCCGGTCGTAGAAGTACTTCGCGATGTTCTCGGCCGAGGGATTGATCTCGGTGAACGGCTCCAGATCGTTGATGAAGCGATGGTCCAGGTACGCTACCGCACCGCTAATCAGTCGGTTTACGTCCAGGAAGTCGACCAAAAGACCCGTTGAGTCCAGTTGCTGGCCCTCCACCGTTACACGCACGCGATAGTTGTGCCCATGCACGTCTTCGGATTTGCCATGGTAGTTGCGCAGGGCGTGGCCTGCGGCGAAAGTCTGTTCCACGGTGACCTCAAACATTGTTGTTCAAACCTCGAAAAATTTCTCCACGGCTTTGAGTTCGGTAGTAAAGCTGTAAGGCGGGAGGCTGTCGAAGAACACCTGCCCGTACCTCTGCTTGGTAATCCGATTATCCAATAAGACCAGCAGGCCGCGGTCGGTCTTGCTACGGATCAGCCGGCCGAAACCCTGCTTGAGCGCGAGCGCGGCCTGCGGGATCTGGTAATCGTAGAACGGATTGCCGCCTTCTTCGCGGATGCGTTCGATGCGTGCTTCCACCACCGGGTCGCTCGGGACCGCGAAGGGCAGCTTGTCGATGATCACGCAGCTTAGCTGGTCGCCCTGCACGTCCACGCCCTGCCAAAACGAAGAAGTGGCGAAGAGCACGCAGTGCGGGGTGGCGCGAAACTCGTCCAGCAGCGCGTTGCGCGGACCAGTGCCCTGCATCAGCGTCGGATAATCGATTTCGAGCGACACGCGATCGTAGACCATGCGCATCTGCTGATAGCTGGTGAAGAGCACGAACGCTCGGCCTCGGCTGTGCCGCAGAATGCGCGTGATCTCGTCGGCGGCGGCGCGGGGGAAGGCGGGCGAGCGCGGATCGGGCAGATGCTGGGGAACATAGAGCAGCGCTTGCTTCGAGTATTCGAAGTGGCTGGGCACCACCAGCGACCGGGTGTGGCGAATGCCCAGGCGGCGCTCGGTGAATTCGAATGTCTCACCCACGGCGAGCGTGGCGGAGGTGAGGATCACGGTGTCCAGCGAATCGAAGAGCTTCTCTTCCAGAATGGACGAGACATCGATGGGCGTTGCCTGCAGGAAACATCCCCGTCCCCGGCGCTCCACCCAATAGACGTAGGAGCGGTCCGCGCCCTTGCGCCAAAACTCCAGGCGCTGCTGCAGTTCCTGCACGCGGCGGAAGAGCGGGATCACTTCGTCGGGCGAGTTCTTCACCAGTTGCAGGTACGAGCCGATCAGTTCCAGCGCGCGGAGCAGGTCTTCCAGCGCATCGCCATGCTGGTCGAAGAACGCCGTGTGGCTTTTGAACGCGACACGGCCCTCGGTTTCGCCGAAGAGCAGAAAAAATTGCTGCGCGCGATCGTCCAGGGTGTCCAGGACGCGATCCAGTTCGACCGAGCCAAATTGCTTGGCGCGCGATACCACCGCGATGTCGCGTGTGAGCTCCTGAAATTGATAATTGCTGACGCCGACGCCGAAGTACTTGCCCGCGACGTCTTCGATCTCGTGCGCTTCGTCGAACACCACCGCGGCGTACTCCGGGATGATGCCGCCAAAATCGTCGTCCTTCACCGCCAGATCGGCGAAGAACAGGTGGTGGTTGACGATGATGATGTCGCTTTCGTGCGCGCGGCGGTGCATTTCGGTCAGGAAGCAGCGCTCAAACTGCGGGCACTTCTGGCCCGTGCATAAATCGCGGCGGGCATCGATCTTCTGCCATGCCGAACTGGCCTCGGGGAGCGTTTTGATCTCCGAGCGATCGCCGGTCGTCGTAGTCTTCTCCCATTCCCGGATGATTTGAAAGTCGGCGATTTCCTCCAGCCCGTTCAAAATCGGCTCGCGATCGGCATCGTAGATCTTCTGTCGGCAGGCGAAGTTGGCGCGGCCTTTCATGTAACAGACTTGCAGCGGGCCGGTCGAAATGCTGCTGCAGGAACGGAATGTCCTTGTAGAAAAGCTGTTCCTGCAGGTTCTTGGTTCCGGTGGAGACCACCACGCGTTTTCCTGAGAGCAGCGCCGGCACCAGATAGGCCAGCGTCTTGCCGGTGCCCGTGCCCGCGTCCACCAACAGGTGCTTTTTCTCGGACAGCGCGGCTTCCACTGCCTCCGCCATCTCGAGTTGTCCCGCGCGAAACTCGTAACGCGGATGCCATTTCGACAGCACGCCGTGCCGTGAAAAAAACTGGCGGGCGGTGAGCGCTTTGGCGGCCGAAGACATCACCTCTGATTCTTGCACGTGGGCGCGTGGCAAGATAAAGAGACACAAAACATGCCCGACTACCAAGCGCTCGAAAACAAATTCCAGCAAATCCTCAATCTCAGCCGGAGGCCGGTGGCCGTGGCCTTTCGCGCGGATGTGCCCGCGTCCATGCAGAAGTTCTCGGGGTCTGAGCCCGCCGGGTGCAGCTTCTGGAGATTGGCGGCGGAAGGCCGGAGCTTTTCCACTGCGCCTTCGGACCATTACAATTGCCCGGTGGGTTCCTACACCCACCACATCGCTTTGCCCGAGAGCCGTGCGCAAGAGCTGCCTTCCATTCTGGGCACCATGACCAGCCTGGGCTATTTGAAGATGGAAGACGTTCCGGGGATTCCGGTGCTCCCCGAGGCTCCCGAAAACATTCTCTTCGCGCCGCTCGGCGACACGCCGGTGGATCCCGACGTGGTCCTGATCGTGGCTTCGGCGGGCAAGCTCATGCTGCTCGAAGAGGCGGCTCTGCGAGCCGGCGTGGCGTCGAAACTGCCGCTTCTCGCCCGGCCCACTTGCATGGCTATCCCGGCGGCCATGGCGCACGGCATGGTGACCAGCGCGGGCTGCATCGGAAATCGCGTGTACACCCGTATCGGCGAGGACGAGCTGTACGCCGTGATTCCGGGCGGTGCGTTGGAGCTGGTGGCGCAGGAACTTGAGACTATCGCGTCGGCCAACCTGGCGCTGGAGCAGTATCATCGCGGGAAGCAGCAGCAGTTGTCGACGGCATAGGCGCCGCTTGCTCACGCGCCACCCGTCCGGTCTTCTTCGAGTCGATGTTCCCCAGTGCACGACTTCTGGTTGTCTCCGGGTGTGCTGCTGGCGCGCGGTTCAGAACCACGACCGTCAGGGAGTGCCGCTTGCTCGCGCGCGCGGTTCCGTTCGGGTGCAGCACGGTAGAATCGAAGTGTCAATGAAAGTCCAGATTGCTTGCGCGCTTCTGCTGCCGGTGAGCCTCCTGGCACACCAGCCGGAGCATGCAAGACATGCCATGGTGGTGACTCAGGAACCTCTGGCGGCGGACGTCGGAGTGCGTGTGCTGCGCGCCGGAGGAAACGCGATTGACGCGGCGGTAGCCATTGCTTTCGCCCTCGCCGTCACGTATCCGTACGCGGGAAATATCGGCGGCGGAGGATTCTTGCTGGCGCGTTTTGCCGATGGGAGAACAACATTCATCGACTTTCGCGAAAAAGCGCCGCTCAAGGCCACACGCGACATGTATCTGGATTCGAAAGGCAACGTGACCGAGGATACCCTCGTGGGATGGCGCGCGGCGGGCGTGCCGGGAACCGTCCGCGGCCTGGAACTGGCGCATAAGAAGTACGGCCGCAAGCCGTGGGCGGAGTTGCTGAATCCGGCTATCGAACTGGCAACGGAAGGGTATTCGGTGTCGTACAGTATGGACAGCTCGCTAGGGAGTCACGCCAGCCTGCTGGCGCGGTTTCCCGATTCGAAGCGGATTTTTCTCAACGCGCATTTTGGCGAGAAACTTGTTCAGCCGGAACTGGCGGCGACGCTGAAGCGGATTCGAGATCGCGGAGCCAGCGATTTCTACGACGGTGAAACAGGCCAAAAGCTGGCAGCGGCGATGGCGGCCCATGGCGGGTTGATTACATTGGCGGATCTTGAAAAGTACCACGCGGAGGAGAGCCAGCCGCTTAATGGCCGCTATCATGGCTACGAGATCGTTACCGCGCCTCCACCCAGCGCGGGCGGCGTGGGATTGCTGCAGATGCTGGGGATGCTGGAAGGTTCGGGATATGAGAAGACGGGCGCAGGGTCGGCTGCATCTATTCACTACGTCGCTGAGGTGATGCGCCGCTTCTACGCCGACCGCAGCGAGTACTTCGGCGACCCGGATTTCTACAAGGTCCCGATCAGCAAGCTGCTGGACCCGAAATATATCGCCAGCCGCCGCGCCGGCATCGATCCGCTGCATGCCACGCCCAGCTCGCAGATTCGTCCTGGCTATCTGGGCATTCGCGAGGGCACCGAGACCACGCACTTCAATGTTGTGGATAGCGAAGGAAACGCTGTTGCCGTAACGTACACTTTGAACAATGGATACGGCAGCGGCGTGACCGTGCCGGGGCTAGGATTTCTGTTGAACGATGAGATGGACGACTTCGCCGCCAAGCCTGGTACGGAAAATTTGTTCCATCTGATCCAGGGCGAAGCGAACGCCATTCAGCCCGGCAGGCGGCCCGTGTCTTCGATGACGCCAACCATCGTACTTCGGGACAATAAGTTATTCCTGATGCTGGGCGCGCCGGGCGGATCTCGTATCATTAACGGCGTGCTCCAGGTTCTGCTCAATGTCGTCGACTTCCACATGAACGTTCAGGACGCGGTGGACTGGCCGAGATTTCATCATCAATGGATGCCGGACGTGCTGTATGTTGAGAAAGGCGTTTCTCCCGATACGGTGAGCATCCTGCGGGGCATGGGACACAAGGTTTCACCGCTCGAAGCGTCGTCGCCCGTGGTGGCGCGCGTGGAGGCGATTTTGAGCGAGGGCGGCTGGCTGGAAGGCGCAGCCGATTCACGAGGTAACGCGAAAGCCGAAGGGTATTGATCAAGAATGAACCATGTTCTCTCGACGCACCTGCTGGTGAATCATCGCTTGAACACAGTCTGGCTGGATAAGATTTGGCAGGCGGGCGTGCCGGAGGTGGAGATTTTCTGCGCGCGCCAGCACCTGGATTACCGGGACAAGGCTCAGATTAACGAGCTAGGCCATTGGTTCCGGGACTCCAAACTGAAACTGCACTCGCTGCACGCGCCCATGTACAGCGACGACATGTGGGGCCGGTCGGGCCCAAATTCTTATATCAACATCACCGAGCCGGTGAAATCGAAGCGGCTGGATATGCTGGACGAGATCAAGCGCGCCCTGGACATTTCAGAGGTGATCCCGTACCGCTATCTGATCCAGCACATCGGCACGCACGACGAGGAGTACGACGAACACAAGGTGGAGGCCGCGTTTACATCGCTCGAAGAGATTCATCTGTTCGCCCAGGCGCGCGGAGTGGAGGTGCTGCTGGAGAACACGCCCAACGAGCTATCCAGCGCCGAGCGGCTGATTCAGTTTCTGGACACCACGCACTTGAAGCTCAACTTCTGTCTGGACGTGGGACACGCGAACATGCACGAAGGCGTGGCGGCGGCTTTCGCGATCTTGAAGGATCGCATCCGGTCCACGCATCTGCACGACAACAACGGGCATGAAGACAGCCACCTTTGGCCGTTCCAATCGCAGGGCGGCACCATCGACTGGAGCCAAACCATGGGATTGCTGCGCTCATTGCCGCAGCAATATCCGCTCATGCTGGAATTGCGCGACTATCCCCAGTTCCCTTTGCCGCAGTCGCTGGACGTGGTGAAACAGATTTTCGAGAAGCTCGAGACAGTCTGATTAGCAGAAGCCTGATGTCCTATTCCCGCATTCGAATCGAAGACGCCGGCCAACACACCGGAGAGCCGGTAGAGATCGCAGGCTGGCTGTATAACCTGCGAAAATCCGGCAAAATCGTGTTTCCGCTGCTGCGCGACGGCACCGGCACCATCCAGGCGGTGGCGGTGAAGGCCAACCTGGACGAAGCCACCTTTGAAGCGCTCAAAAACCTTACGCAGGAATCGTCTTTGATCCTGCGCGGCAAAGTGCGGCCAGAGCAGCGCGCGCCCGGCGGGTTCGAGATGGACGTGGAAGGCGCGGAGGTGGTGCAGCGCATACCGGAGTCCGACCCTTATCCCATCACGCCCAAAGAACACGGCGTCGATTTCCTGATGGATCATCGGCATCTTTGGCTGCGCAGCAAACGGCAGCATGCGGCCATCCGGGTGCGGCACGAAGTGATTCGGGCGGTGCGCGATTATTTCGACACCCACGGATTCACGCTGGTGGATACGCCGATATTCACGCCCGCCGCGTGCGAGGGCACCACCACGCTCTTCGAGGTGAACTATTTCGAGGACGAAAAAGCGTACCTGACGCAATCCGGGCAGCTTTACAACGAAGCGGACGCCATGGCGTTCGGCAAAGTCTATTGCTTCGGACCTACCTTTCGCGCCGAAAAGTCGAAGACACGGCGTCATCTGACGGAGTTCTGGATGGTAGAACCGGAAATGGCGTACGCCACGCTCGAAGATGTGAAGCGTGTGGGCGAGGAGCTGGTCGTGTACGCGGCGGGGCGGGTGCTGGAAAACCGGCGCGCCGAGTTGGCCGAGCTGGAGCGCGACACCAGCAAGCTGGAGAGCGTGCTGTCGCCATTTCCACGCATGAGCTATGACGACGCCGTGGTCCAGCTGCAGAAAAAAGGCAGCGAGATCCAATGGGGCGGCGATTTCGGCGGCACCGATGAAACCCTGATTACCGAAGGCCTGGACCGGCCCCTCATCGTCGATCGATTTCCCACCCAGATCAAGGCTTTTTACTTCGAGCCGGATCCGGATCGCCCGGAATTGGCGCTGGGCGTGGATTTCATCGCGCCGGAAGGTTATGGCGAGATCATTGGCGGCGGCCAGCGCATCCACAATCTGGATTTATTGCTGAAGCGCCTGGAAGAGCACGATCTGCCGCGCGAGGCATTCGACTGGTACGTGGATCTGCGCAAATTCGGCAGCGTTCCGCACGCGGGCTTTGGGATGGGGATCGAGCGGTTTGTGGCGTGGATGTGCGGGCTGGAGCATATTCGTGAGACCATCGCGTTTCCCCGGATGCTGTATCGTACGAGACCCTAGTCATTCAAGTGATCATGCGCCCGAAGCAAATCGCGATCATCGGCGCGCCGCTGGATCTGGGCGCCGGACGCCGCGGCGTGGATATGGGACCCTCGGCCGTTCGCGTAGCCAATCTGAATGGGCGGCTGGCGGAGCTGGGCTATCAAGTGGAGGACCTTGGCAACGTCCCGGTGGTCCAGCGCGAGAGCCAGGGCGAGATCGATTCGCGCGCGAAATACCTGCCACAGATCGCGGAAACATGCACGCTGGTGGCGGAGATGGTGGGGGAAGCGCTGGGAGCGGGCGAGTTCCCGCTGGTGCTCGGCGGCGATCATTCCATAGCGGTCGGCACCGTCTCGGGAGCCTCGCGTCACTTTCATCGCCGTGGCGAGAAGCTGGGGCTGATTTGGATCGACGCACACACCGACATGAACACGCCCCAGAGCAGCCCGAGCGGTAACGTCCACGGCATGCCGCTGGCATGCTGTATTGGCCAGGGACCCGTGGAGCTGACGAGCATTTTTGGATATTCGCCCAAGGTGGATCCGTCCAACGTGGCGCTGGTGGGTATCCGTTCGGTGGATGGCCAGGAGCGCGACATTGTGCAGCGGTCCGGGGTTCATGCTTTTACCATGCGCGACATCGATGAGCGCGGCATGCGGTCGGTGTTCGAGGAAGCGATTCGCGTGGCCGGCGCCGGCACCGCCGGATTTCATGTTTCGCTCGATATGGACGCCGTGGATCCAAGAGAAGCGCCCGGTGTTGGCACGCCCGTGGAGGGCGGCATCACTTATCGGGAGGCGCACCTGGCTATGGAAATGCTTGGCGACACGGGTCGCATGACATCGATGGAAGTGGTGGAGGTGAATCCGGTGATCGACGAAGCGAACCGGACCGCGATTTTGGCGGTGCAACTGGTGATGTCGGCCATGGGGAAGCGAATCTTATGAAGACCAATGTGGCCGTGATTTACGGAGGGCGCACCGGCGAGCATGAGGTCTCGCATCGTTCGGCGAAGTCCATCATCGAAGCACTGGACGTCGAGAAATACAAGGTGCTCCATTACGTGATTTCGAAGGAAGGCAAGTGGAGCCCGCGGCCCATCCAGCCTGAGCCGGGCGGCAATCCGGGCATCGACGTGGTGTTTCCCGTGCTGCACGGAACCTTTGGAGAAGACGGAACGGTCCAAGGCCTGCTGGAACTGGCCGATTTGCCTTACGTCGGCGCGGGCGTGCTGGCATCCTCGATTTCGATGGATAAGGAGATGATGAAGCGCGTGGCCAGGGAGCGCGGCCTTCCCGTTGTCGAGTACCGGGTGGTGTCGGGCTCAGATGTCGCGCCGTGCGGCGAACTCGGGTTCCCGGTTTTTGTGAAACCGGCGAATCTTGGATCGTCAGTCGGCATCTCGAAGGCGCGAAATTGCGAAGAGTTGAAGACAGCGGTTGAATTAGCGCGCGCCTACGATCGCAAAGTCATCCTTGAGCGCGGAATCACGGGGCGCGAGTTTGAATGCGCGGTGCTCGGCAACCAGGATCCCGTGGCGGCCGTGCCCTGCGAGATTTTGCCGTCGCGCGAGTTTTACGATTATGACGACAAGTATCTGCTGGATCAGGCGATGACTGTGATTCCCGCGGATCTGTCGCCCGCACAAACCGCGGAGATGCAACGGCTGGCGGTGGAATGTTATCGGGCGGTGGAGTGCGAAGGCATGGCGCGCGTCGATTTCCTGCTGGAAACTGCTACCAATCAGCTTTACATTAACGAGATCAACACCATTCCGGGGTTCACCTCCATTAGCATGTACCCTAAGATGTGGGAATATTCGGGGGTGCCAATGCCGAAGCTGATCGACCGTTTGATTGAGCTGGCTTTGGAGCGGCACGCCGCCAAGCGAAGTTTGCGCTACACGAAGTAAATGCTTTTACCCGCTCTTTTCCTGTTTGCCACGCCGCCGTCCACCGAAGACCTGGAAAGCGCGCTCAAGCGCTTCACGGAGCTGATTTCCATCGTGGAGACGCAAGCGGCGGACCCGGTGAACTCGCAGCAGGCGGTTTACCAGGGCGCGATTCCGGGCATGCTGCGCACGTTGGATCCGCATTCCATTTTCTTCGATCCTGACCAGAACGAGCAGCTCAAGCAGATGGAGAATTCCGAGCGCAAGGGATTCGGGACGGTGGTGTCGGTTCTGCCCGGGCGCGTGATCGTTCTGCAAGCGCTGGCCGGTACGCCGTCCTCTAAAGCCGGGCTGCAGCCCGGCGATGAGATTGTGGCGGTGAACGGCGTGGAACTGGCGCGGCTGGAGTTCGATCAAATTGTGGGCTTCCTGGGCGAGAGCCACCAGCATCGCGCGCAGCTGATCGTGCGGAGGCCGGGAAACGCGCGGCCGCTCGAATTCGTGCTGGATCCGGAGCTGCTGGATTCGCCCAGCGTGGATCGCGCGTATCTGCTCAAGCCCGCCATCGGTTACATCCGGGTGAACGGCTTCGATCCGCAAACCGCGCGTCAATTGAAGGATGCCATCGAGAAGCTGGGCGGGGAAAAATTAAAGGGACTGGTGCTGGATCTGCGCGACAATCCCGGCGGCGTGGTCCAGACCGCGCTGGAAGCAGCTTCGTATTTTCTGAAGCCGGGACAAAAGCTGCTCAGCGTAAAGGGCAGAAGCATCGAAGAGCAAACGGTGGACGTTCCCAAGACCGCGCTGCCTTATGCCTTCCCCCTGGCGGTGCTGGTGAATGCCAAGACGGCGAGCGCCGCCGAGATTCTCACCGGGGCGCTGCAGGATCACGATCGCGCGGTGGTTTTGGGTGAGCCGAGCTTCGGCAAGGGGCTGGTGCAAAACGTATTTACGCTGACCGGCAACACAGCTCTGGCGCTCACCACGGCGTTCTACTACACGCCCAGCGGCCGGTCCATTCAAAAACCGCTGCCGAGCGGGCATCTGGAGATCGAGAAGCAAGCCGAACAGTTTCGAACCGACGGGGGGCGCACTGTGATCGGCGGCGGCGGTATTCAACCGGATGTTGCGATTGGTCCGGAGCCTCTCACGCGCTTGCGAGTGGCTTTGGACGCCAGCGGCATCATGACGGCCTTCGCCACCGAGTACATCCAGAAGAACAACATCCAGGCGAACTTCGAGGTGACGTCCGCGCTGCTGGAAGAATTTCAGGTGTACGCGGGCCAGCGCAACATTCAGCCCTCGGTGGGCGAATGGAGCCGGGAGCGAGATTGGGTGCAGAGCCGCCTGAAGCAGGAGATTTTCAACCAGACGCTGGGAGTTGCCAAGGGCGACGAA
This sequence comes from Bryobacterales bacterium, assembly GCA_963798295.1. Taxonomy (GTDB): domain Bacteria; phylum Acidobacteriota; class Terriglobia; order Bryobacterales; family Bryobacteraceae; genus Palsa-89. Next base: position 347,100 of record CAWCSV010000001.1, read on the forward strand.
GTGGAAGCGCAACGCGATCCGGTGGTGCGCGCCGCCCTGGATCGCTTAGTCACCCGGCTGTAGAGCGGGCTTGCGCTGCGACATTCCTTTCACCGCGTGCATGATCATCGGCAGCAGGGAGACGAAAATCACCAGCAGCACGAACTTCTCGAAGTTGTGCTGCACCAGCGGAATCCTGCCCAGCAGAACGCCGAGCACCGTCATCGACAGCACCCATCCGATGGCGCCGAAAACGTCAAAGGAAAGAAAGCTGCGATAGCGCATGCTGGCGACGCCGGCCACGAAGGGGGCAAAAGTGCGGATGACCGGGACGAACTTGGCGTAAATGATGGTCTTGCCGCCGTGCTTGGCGTAGAACGCGTTGGTCCGTTGCAAGTGTTCCTGCTTGAAGAAGCGCGAATCGGGACGATTGAAGATGGCGGGACCGGCGCGCCGGCCCAACAGGTAACCGCACCAATCGCCGGCCAGGCAGGCGAGGATCAACAACACGATCATGATGGTGAGGTTCAATTGCCCGGCGCCCGCCACCACGCCGATGGTGAAGAGCAAAGAATCGCCCGGAAGCACGAACCCGACGAGCAGTCCGGTTTCAGCAAATACGATGGCGGTCAGCGTGGCATAGCCCAGCCAGCCGGAAAGCACGGTTGATAGCAGATGAATCAACCGGTCGGGCGTGGTGAGCGTCCGCAAGAAATCCAGCAAGGCATGCAGCATGTGCAGACCGAGCGCTTAGCTGCGATACTGCGCGATCAGCCGATCGATGACCGCCTGGTGCTTCTTCACTTTGCCGTGCTTGAGGAGATCGGTGAGAATGCTGTCCTCTAAGAGGCTCAGGCGATCCGCTTGCTTTTTGCCTTTGAGCTGCTCGACGATCTTGTCGTGTTGCTCCGCCAATTTCGACATATCGGCGTCCTGGTGGCCCGCGACTTTGCCGACCACGGTTAGACCGGGAGCGGCCAGCGGACCGAACACCGTGCCCACGGGCTTTTGGAAGTAATCGGCCAGCAGGCTGGCGGAGCCCATGCCTTCCACCGCGCCCGCGCTGGTGAAGAAATCGGTATTCTTGACCTCGCCGTCCACGGCTTTGGCGGCTGCGTTGATGTCGCCGTTCTGTTTGAGCAGTTCGGCGGCCTTCGCGGCCTTTTCGGCGACGATCCGGTTGGCTTCGCCCTGTGTATAGGCTTGGCGTACCTGGGTTTCCACTTCGGAGAATTCCGCGGGATGGGAGGGACGAATGCCGGTAACCACCGCCACCGCCAACTTGTTGCCCACTTGCATGACGTCGCTGACCTCGCCCGGCTTCATGCTTTGCAACACGGCGCCCGCCTGTGGGTCACTTCCGAGTTGCGGTATGGCAGCGCCCGGAGCGTAGCCCGGCGCATCGACGAACTCCAGGTTCAGCTGGGCGGCGATCTGCTGGGCATTTTGCGGCGACTTCACCAGTTCGGCGTGCGCTTTGTCGGTCAGTTCCTGCATGCGGTCGAACACGTCCTGATTCTTGAGTGTGGCGATGATGGCCGGCTTCACTTCGTCGATAGTTTGCAGATGCGCGGGCTGCTTTTCGAGCACCTGGACGATATGGAAGCCGTATTCGGTGGTAACCAAGTTGCTAATCTCGTTGGGTTTGAGGGAGAAGACCGCGTCTTCGAAAGGTTTCACCATCTGGCCGCGCGAAACCCAGCCCAAATCTCCCCCTTTGGCGGCTGAACCGGGGTCCTGGGAATTCTTCCTGGCAAGCTCCGCGAAATCCCCGCCGGCTTTGATCTGCTTCAAGAGGGCTTCGGCCTGAGCCTGAATCTTCGGAACCTCGTCTTTGGGCTTGTTGGTGATGCTGAGCAGGATGTGACGCGCGTGAACGCGTTCCGGCGTCCGGTATTCGTCTCGATGAGCGTTGTAGTAGGCCTGCACCTGCGCATCGCTAACCTGGAGCGTGTCGGCCACCTTGGCTTGATCGGCCACGATCAGCTGCAGATTGCGCGTCTCGGGCATCTTGTAGAACCCTTTGTTCTTTGTGAAATAATCGTTGAGCTGTTGCGGGGTAGGCTTGATGTCGGCCATGATCTTGCTGTTGGAAAAGCCGATGTAATCAACCTTGATCTTATCTTCGCGCCGGCGATATTCGGCCGTCACTTCGGCGGGAGTGACAATGACGCCTTCGGTGGCGATCTTAGTCAGAGCGTTTTCATAGGTGAGCACGCGGACGTTGTCTTCAAAGTCCGGAACCGTGATTCCGTATTGCTGTTCCACGTATTGCTGGTATTGGTCCGGAGCCAGACTGGCGAAAGGCAAGGAGCGCAGGATATCGGCCAAATCGCGATCGGAAACGCGAAACCCGAGCTGCTGCGCCTCGTAAGCCACTGCTCGTTCCGCGATTGCTTGATCCACCAATTGAGGAATGTAGGTGGAGGCGAAGGAAGGAGGCAGCCGCTGATTTTGCAAAACGTTCTTCAGTTGTTGCTGCACAATTCCCACGGTGACCGCGGATTTTCCGATCTCGGCCACCACCTGATCGGAACTGGAATCGGCGGCGCTGATTCCGGTGCCGGGAATCAGATAAACCAGCATGGAAAGCGCGACGATGCCGAGCATGGCGCCCAACATGATGCGCACGGCCTTGGCGCGGCTGCGAAATAAGTCAAACATGCGTGAAGCTCCTAAAAAGACCGGTAGGCAATCGCCTTGCTACAGTCGCGGTAATGCCAGTCCAGTCGGGATCTAAGACCAGTATAGTATAGGGTCGCCAGGATCGGACCAGAATTCCGATATGGCCGCTGTTTTGTTGGGGTTAGCGAGGAGGTCCTGCAGATGGTCCGGCGTCCTTCTTCTTGGCGTTTCTCAGCGTGATAAAGCCGAGCAGGATGACCGAGACGCTGCACGCAAGGAAGATTCCCGCAGCCCCATAATCTTTGCTGGCAATGTCGAGCGTGGCGACCACTGCTGAAAATCCTCCGATTACGAAAGATAAGAAAGGTTTGAGCGGACGATTCGCTTTCCGCCGACGCGCCTCCCCGATTCGCCATCCTAACCAGAGAGCCCCATTCACAATGAGCAAATCCGCCAGTATCAGGATCGCCATGATTTGAGCTGTAAAGGCTCCTTGGAACCACAGCGCACCCAGCACGGCTATCACGACCAGATTGGCAAAGGAAGATATCCAGATGATGCGCTTCCGGCGGCCTTGATCGTCTATCGTTGACTTGTTCATGCGAAATGCGTAAGGATTCTAGCACGATTGGTGCGGACCCGAATTCACGAGGTCGGCTATTTTTGCGCTATCGGAGCTACAGCGAGTTGCAGCGCTACGGTGAAGCCGGCTAGTCCCGGGAAGTAAGCGCTGTAGGCCATGTGGAAGAAAAAGGCGCTCACGGCAAACACCAGAGTGCCTGCAAGGAGACAGCGGCTGAGTCCGGCGATCTCGCGGAGGGCGGGGTGATGGCGAGTGCGGCGATAGAGCCTGAGATTGGAACGCAGGCAAAGGCCGATCACCGCGACGCAGAAGATCAGCGCGGGTATGCCGCATTCGCTCGAGATCTGCGTGTACGTGTTGTGCGTGCCTAGCCAGGGCACGGGCTCGCCCGTCCTGTCGGCGTCCTGGTTCACGGCGGCGGCGAATTGATCGGGTCCCACTCCCAACAGCGGATGACTGAGCGTGTAATGCAGGCTGGTTTTGAACACTTCCTCGCGCTGCTGCTGGGACGCGACGCTGGCTGTATCGGCGTCGGATATTTCAGCGTCGGAAGAGGTAAGCAAAGACAGCCGGTGCAGCGTGGTGGACGGCCCCGCCGCAAGTGCGACTCCTAGCGCCGCGAATCCGAGAGCCGCCACCTTCCAGCGGTGCGCGCTCAGCCAGAAAATCAGGATCAGTAGCGCCGCGCCGGCAATCACGGCGCCTCGCGATCCGGTTCCGAGCGTGTAAAACGAAGCCAGGAGAATGCCCGCGATGCCAGCCAGGCGTCCAGCGCGTGAGGGACGGTGGAAAAGAAACATCATGGACGCGATGGCAAGCAACAGCGCGAGCGCCAGGTCGTTCGAGTTGGCGTAGAACAGGCTTTGTGGAATGCGGAAGCGGGGGTCGCCCGGATCGTCGCCCATGCCGCCGAACGCGAGGCAACTGAACAACAGGGCAGCGCCCGCCGCTATCTGCACGTACATCCACTGGCGGCAGCGGCGAAGCGTGGTGACGAAGGAGCAGGTGTAGAAGAACTGCATGTAGGCGCGGGGTACGTAGTTGACGAGCATTGCGGCGCTTCCGCCCCGCCATACGCTCAGGGGCGTGGCCAGCAGCATCCAGAAGAGGAACCCAGCCCAGCAGATTCCGGCGTGCGACCGCAGCCCGCGCAACGCGTTGCCCGAGAATAGCCACGCCAGCGGGAGCAGAAACAGCGTGACGGTGGATAGGTAGGCCTTGACGCCGAAAACGTGCAGCGACCAATCGTTGGCGAAGCCGGAGAGAACGTAAATCGAATACAGGACGAATCCGGCCGTCGTGATGGGGTCGGGCGAGGATGATTTCAAAGGCTCAAGAGTAAGTCGGATTCGGCAGTCACATTTCTCGCAAGAATTTTTGGCGGCTTCTCAAACGGAATAGACGGATAGGTTTCGCCTTCATCGGGAACTCAGGCGCACGGGTGAAGTTGTACGGACGCGTGGGAGACTGAGGGCGCAAAAGGAGCCGCATGTTCATTTGTCGAATCGCGTTGCTGGCGGCGCTGGGTGGCGCGCTCTGCGGCGCGCTTTATGGCCAGCTGACCCAACTGGACTTACGCCTGCAAAGCCGGGACGTGGATTTTTCGGCGGCCAGCGCCACCAAGCCATTTAAGTCGGGAACGGGGCTGCCTTCTTCCTGCGGGCAAGGCGAGATGTATTACCGGCTGGACGCCACGGCGGGCATGAACGTGTACGGCTGCACGGCTTCCAACGCCTGGACTCTGGAGCAAGGGCCGCCGGCGGCCTCTATGGCCAGCCAGTTGGGGGACTTCGCGGTGACGCGAACCAGCGCGGCCACCTTGGCGATGGGCGCCGGTTGTTCGCTTTCCACGCCTTGCGCGGTGCGGTTCGGTGCGCTGGTATATTCGTTTGGCAGCGGCGCGACGGTGACCATTTCGGCGGGAAGCGGGCTGGCGTTTATCTACGTTTCCAGCGCGGGCACGCTAACGGTTGGGCACAACGTGACTGCGAACTGCAGCAGCGGATGCACGGCGCAGAGTGGAGTGACTGCGTTCCCGGCCGATGCAATTCCGCTGTTCACGTGGTCGGCGACGAATGGCGCGTGGGATGCAAGCGGCGGCGCGGACCAGCGTGCGTTCCTGAGTTCGAAGAGCGTGACGGCGGGCGTGGGGATCACCAGCACGGAAGTTTCTGGCAAGACGCAGTTGAGCGCCGACACATCGGTGATCGGGCTGCGAACGTCGGCGCCCGGAACATCCAGTACGGCTTGCACCGCGGGCTCCTGGGCCACGGACGGATCGTATTTCTACTTGTGCACCAGCACCAACCTGTGGCGGCGCGCGGCGCTTTCGTCGTTTTGACTTATGCGAGAACTCTGGTGGTTGATGGCCGCGATTCCCTGCTTCGCGAATACGTCCATTGTGTCGATCGAGCCCACCCAGATGCAGGCCAAGATCACGGTGCGAACCGATCAGGCGGGATTTTGCACCTATCGGGCGTCGCGCGGCGCTGCGTTCAGCTCGAACCTCGCGGATCTTACCGATAACACGAACACAGACGCGCGCACGGGGTCGATCGTCAATGCAAACGTACATGTCTTTGTTTTAGGGACGCGCAAGGGGAACGATGCGCTGACGGCCGGGGCCACTTACTGGGTGGGAGTTACTTGCGGATCGGACGCCGAAGTCGCGGCGACATTCGTAACCCGATCCATCGCGTGGGGCAACACTGCGCCCGATACGGTTCCGTTTAACGCAGCCAGGTTCGGGAACACGGATTATCCGGCGATCGATTGGACGAATCAACAGCAAGCCTATGTGGATCCCGTGACAGGCGCAGAATTCCGGCGCGTAACCTCGCCCGGGATGATGAGTTCGTCGACGTTGAATTTGGCCGCCCAGAACGCGGGTATTCTAGGTGTTCCGCTGGATGCCAGTGGTACAGGCAAGTGGGCGAACATCGCGAATATTAGCAGCAATGGGACAAGTTTTTCCGTAGGATCGGGAGGATCATCCGACAAGGCATTCATTCCGCTCGCGAACTTCACATGCCCGGCCGGAACCACGTTCGCCGGCTGGTATCCGAAGTGCTCGGTCGACGATCTGTCGTTCGATGTCTATTGCGGCAATGCGCAAACGAGTGGCACCACCATCACCTTGCGGTTATCGATGGACGGCGGGCAAACCGCGGTGGGAACGCCCGTGACGACGGCGGCGTGTCCAACCAGCACGCCGGTGAAACTCGGGACGTATCCGCAACTCGCGGTAAATCCTCCGTTCTTGTCCTGGGGATTCACGCCGCAGCATCATCTGGTGGTTCCTCCCGCCGGTAACGTCAACGTCGCGGGAAGCGCAGTGACGTTGCAGGGCGCCGTGGGCACCCAGAATTACTTCGACACGGACTGGGTGAGCGGAACGTCGATTTTGATCAACGGGACTTATTTTCACGTTGGCAGCATCGGTAGTTCGTCGGCGTTGACCTTGCAGGAAAATGCTGGAACCTTGACCAACGTGCCTTACGTGGCGGCAAACTTCGGCGTGGTGGTTACTAAGTCAAACAGCGGGTCGAATGTGAGCCTGAGCGTGGGCGTCAATTATGCTTACGCCACCATGCCGAGCGCCTGTTGCAACGGCGATACGGGCATGATGAGTCAGGCAGCCGGTCTCGGTATCGATGACGGCTGATGGATCGTCTGCTCTGAGCCCGGCGTTGACGGGATACTTGACCAACGTGGTGGATAGCGCCGGCGGGGAGGCGCTGCTGCTTTGGATTCCCTTCAACAGCGACGGATCTATCCGCGCGGAAACGCGGCTGCTGGCCATGGGATCGAAACCCGCTGGGAGCGCGCGCCTGAATGCGAATGGCGATAGCGTGCCCTACGGACCAACCGGCCTGAGCGGCTATTTCTTCGACAATGTGGACGGGACCTCGGCTTACACCATCGACGTGAATAATCGCGTCTGGAAGTTGATTTACAACGAAGGACTCGCGGGATGCGCGGGCTACGTCGCGTTTCATCCTTATCCCGGTTATGGCGATTACAATCCGAACATGGCGATCGCGGACGACTGTTTCGAGTGGACGAATCTGACGCCGGCCGATACGCGGGCATGATCATTCGATCGCAAATGGTAAGCGCGTATCAAACGGGATTGAATAATCTGGGACAAACGGTGGGACCGGCGCATGCGGGTTTTGATCTCGGATGGATGAACAGTCCGGTGGTAGCGGGCTTTGACGCCGGTTACTTTTCGGCGAGCATGGGCAACGTGCAAAATCACATCGGCATCATGGCGTCGTTCGACACCGCGAGCGGCGTGCTGCGCAGCATCCGGAATAGCTGGAACGAGGGCGACTGCCGGTGGTGCGGGCTGCATGATGCGCCGGTGTCTGACAATGGGGACGTGGCGTTTCGCGGTGATCGATCCGCAGCAGGACACGGGCGCGACGAACCTGGTGTTCCCCGATTCCTTCAAGATGAACGTGACCCAGGTGAATCGCGCGGGTTCGGGATCGAGCGCGCTGTGGGATTGCAGCGGATGCTCGGGAGGGCCGCAGCAGAGCACAAGCATTGGAGCGAGCGAAGCGTACACCTGTCCCGCCAATTTGCTTGCGCCGTACACCACTTTCTCCGGAACGGCGAACTGTATCCAGGTGAAGGTCTCTTCGCCGCCTTGCCAGCAGAATCCGAACGCATCGTACACATTTCCGGATGGCAACACGGAGAAGCAGGAGTTTCCCTGCACCACGCCCGGTTTTGGGACAGCGAATGTCAATTGGTCGAAACTGCAGGACATGCAGCCAGGCGACTGGTTGCTCACCAACGCCGGCAGCCAGAACGAGAATTTGGTGCTTCTTTCGGTGACTTACAACAGTGCGACGAATATCGACTTGTGGTTGCTGCGATGGGCGGCGCACAATTATCTGGCGCCGCTATTTCCCGGCAAGGACGATCTCAGCAACAGCGCACACTCCAGCCCCTGGCTGCTGTACATGGCGCCCTACTTATGCGACCAATGCAGTGGCGCTGGACGCATCGAGTCCGAACAACACATGGACCAAGAGCAATCCGCTGCGCTTTTCGTCGCACGGGTCATCCGCTCCGGGAGCGCCCGGCGTCGATCGGGAACCTATTCCTATCAGCAAGCCTGGTTCGGTGGAAGCTATATCGGCAGCGTGGACACATCCGTGCCGAATCTGTTGTGGAGCGCGCTCCAGCCGTCGGCTTCCTCATGGCCGGCGTTTGCGGGCAGCAACAACGGAGCAAGCAACGCTCTAACGCAGTCCTATAACAGCGGAACCTACGCGCCGGGCGCCGCGATGCCGCCATTTTTCGTCGATTACCGGCACTTCAATCCTTCCGAAGGCGGAGGCATTGAATCGAATGGCGGCGCGGCACTGGGAACCATGTCCCTGACGCTGGTGGCCGGCACCAGCCAGACATATCAGGTGGCCGCCGATTGCTGCGCAGCGGGGCCCAGCGATTATAAGCGCCTCGGACTGATGGGCTTCGCGGGACGTTACCTGGCGCGCGACGTGAGCAGTCCTGCAACCGGCAACACTGGTGACCTGCCGAGCTGGAGCCTGTGCCGAGCGTTTCAACCGAACGAGTGCGTGCAAGGATCGTCGCCGGGGAATCTGTACATGAGCTTGCCCCAGGCTGACCTGGAATCCACATGCGCCAGCTCGCAGTTCACGCAAGCGATCCCGTGCCTTTATCAGCCCGCGCCGTGGAGCGGGCAGAGCATCCAGTTCCGAATCGACCGGACAGACTTTAGCGGCCTGACCACGCGTAAGTTCGGATATGTCCACGGACATCCCGGAACCACTTACGCATACAGTAACTGCCGGCCTACCTCGGATGCGCAGTTTATGTTTTGTCCAGGTTATTGGCTGGATGGCGTGCGTAGTGAGTGGCTGGCCTATCGGATTCCGCCAGCGTTTCCCGCAGACAGCGTCAATCGCACGACTTTTGTGCCGGTAAACGTGACTTACCAGGGAGTTCCATTCGCGAGCAACATCCGGGCCCGCTTCGGATATTTGGAGAACGGCGGCGATCTGTTGCAGTGTACTGCCTATGCGCAGGATTGTTCCACGGAGATCCCGAGCGGCGCTCCCGGCGATCCCTACAGCTTCACCAATGAAAGCGTGACGCGTCAAAGCTGCGCGAACGGCGCGGCGTGCTCCATCACCATCCCGAGCCTGCCGAACCGGCTGATGTATTACGTGATCGACCGGCTGGACGGGAGCGGGAATGTGGTAGCCAGCAGCTCCACGCAGGTGGTGGCAGTACCTTAGTTTCATTTAGGCCGCGCGATCTCAAGGATCGGTTCGCGAGCGCCGATAGGAGGGGATGCAACCGCTCGTCAAAGGCGATCGGGATCTCGGGGCGGTGCTGCCCGTGTTCATTCCCGCATCCTTCGTCGAGGCGGCTGGTGGTTGGCCCGGTCCTTGTGAGGTGCTGCAAGCATGTGGCGTAGCACTGGCTTGGGCGGTTCCGCTGCCCAACGACACCACCGCTTACGTGCTTCATGAAACGCAACAGGAATGGGAAGAACGCGGCATCGACTGGAAGGCGCGCGCGCTTCAAAATCTTCGCCACCTGTCCCCGGATCCAATGAGTACCGGCGCGCTGTTTCGCGACAACGGCGAAACGTGGTTGATTTCGCTCACGCACCCGGATGGACTTGGGCCCTCCCGGCTGCTGCTCACCGATCACCTGGAACGCCTGTTTCCGAAGGGCTATCGGGTAGCTCTGCCCGAACGCAGCCGCGGCTTTGCCTTCGCCACCGACTTAGACGTGGAGGACGAGGACACCGTTAACCATCTCATCCATAGTAGTTACTGGAAGGGCGAACGGCCGTTAGCGCCCGGAATTTTCGATCCAAGCGACCTGCTGATCGCCACGCCAAGCAACACCAGGTAAAATGCGTCCAGCGGAAAGCGGTATCGATTATTTTCGAAGCTGGAGAGGAAGTTTGCGATGGCGGTGAGATACGCGATGTTCAGTAACAGAAACCCCATCAGAATCGCGGATGGCCGGTCGAGCGTCTTACGGCGCAATCCAGCGACGATGTAGTACACGCCCCACAGCCAGAGTGCGGGCAGCCCGATCATTAGAAAGATTCCGGTATAAAGGATCAGGGAGCCACGGGCGCCCCGCCCGGCCAAACGCCGAAGCTCTTTGCGATCGGGCGCTTCTTTGAGCTGGCCGAAGAAGACGATGTTCCAGAAGCGGTCGATCGAGTGAATCTTGGGGCCATTCAGATCGAAGAATGGGAAATCCCCGGAAGGGAGAAAGTAGCTGAACCAGGCCGCCTCCTCCGATCGCAGATAAACGACAGGGTAGTTCTCGAGCAGGGCCAATCCATCGCGCATGTAGATGCGCTGAACCTGGAGAAATGCCAGGCAATTAAAGTTGACGGCTCCGGTGGAGGTGGCGCAATCGTCAAGCACCGGGATGCCGGTGCGGGCGGGCATCTGGATGTAAGGGCGGTAGAGATCGAGCGGCGAGCCAAGGTCCAGCAATGAGGCGCCTGAGATGAGGCCTCGGTTTACGAAGCCGCGCGCTTCTTCGCCGGTCAACTGATGAGCCGTAATGACGTCCATGTTCATGCCCATCCAGGTGCTTCCCGAGAAGCTTCCAAAGAGAATCCAGTTTTTGGCGTACAGCGACAGGATCGCGAGCAGCGGCAGAGCGCCGCAGAGCAACACCGTGCGACGGCGGGTTCGAGAAAGAAGTACGAGCGCAAGCAAAATCGCGATGAAGTATACAAGATGGAAGAAGTTCCGCACCAGAACCAGGCCGAGCAGCGTCAGGAAAAAGAGCGCGGCCCAGAGCGCACGGCCGTCCCGCACGAAGTGAGCGAGTGTGACCGCGGCTATCAGCAACAGGAAGGAAACCAGATACTCATACAGCATGTAATTCTCAAAAAGGACGACGCCAGGACTTACAATAAACCAGGTAGCTAGAGTAAACGATAGCCATTGGCTTACTGCTGAGATCCGCATTAAGTGATAGAGGGACCAACAAATGCCGAGGCCGAATAGTAAGTGGGTTATGTGGAGTGCGGCGGCGTAGGATACGGGGAAGAGCTTCAAAACGACGCCGGTGAACAAGTTCCAGCCGGGCGGTTGAATGTGCAGATAGAACAAGCTTTCAAACAGCCGGTGCTTCAAAAGCTCCGGATCGATGAATTGGAAATAGTGTAGGACTGGCCGAGCGTCAAAGCGGACGCCGAGCAGGTAGTAGCCTAGCCGCGACAGGGCGAATGTCATCGCCAGCAGCGCAAAGAGCGTGCGCTCTTTCATGAGCTTTGTGGAAAACGATTTGCATTAAAGGCCCGCATCCAGGCGCAGCGCCAGCAACTCCGGAAGCCCTGCGTCGATGATCTTTTTTTGAGCGGAAGCCACGTCGTATTCGGCGCGGCACAGGGTTACCAGACGGGCGTCGGAATCGTAGATGGCGTAGCCGGCCCGACGATCGCCATCGCGCGGCTGTCCCACCGAACCCGGATTGATCAGGTAATTCACGTCGTGCTCTAGCGAGATCTCTTCTTCACTCAATTCCGGATCGGCACTTACTATCCTCTTCACTCCATTGCGATGGCACAGGAATGCAGATTGTAAGTGAGTATGTCCGAAGAAAGAAATAGGGCAGTCCAAGTAGGGAGCTATTTGCGCTACATCCTGCTCGGAAGTGACATATTCATCCTCATCGAGGGGCGAGCCGTGCAGAATCTGAAACCCGTTGATTCGTTCCGGACCCTGGGCCAGATTACGCAGATACTCGGCGTGCTCCGGTTGAATAACCGCCTGGGTCCACAGAGCCGAAAGACGCGCCACGGGGTTGAACCATTCCAGGTCTTCCAAGCCGGCGCAGGCCTTGTCGTGATTGCCACGCACGATGCCATCGACGTTCTCGCGAACCCAGCGGACCACCGCGTCGGGATCGGCGCCATAACCCACCAGGTCGCCACAGCAGACGATCCGATCGTAACGGGAATCGGCGCGCATCAGCACCGCGCCAAGCGCTTCCCAATTGGCGTGAATGTCGCTGAGGATTAGATAGCGCACAGGCGAAGAACCGAAACCTCGGGCGGAGCGCCCAGACGGACGGGGACGCCGATGGTGCCCAACCCGTTCGACACATAGACGGAGGAACTTCCCCGCCGATAAAGGCCTTTTACAAAAGGCGTAAAGTAGCGCGCAACGTTCAAGTGCTGATGCAGGATTTCGACATCCACCTGGCCGCCGTGCGTATGTCCCGCGATGGTGAGCGCGTAGCCTTGCGCGGCAGCCACTGGAAATACATCCGGGTTGTGCGAGAGCATCACATTGAGGACGCCGGGAACGATCAGGCGCTCCGTACCTTTCAGGTATTGCGAGTGCATCTTTTGATAGTCGACTCCGGCGAAATTGATGGTCGCATTCCCAAATCGGAGCTGTTTTGCCTGATGCCGCAGAAACTCGATTCCGATGCGGCGGCCTTGTTCGGTGACATAGTTCTCGGTGCGGGCAAAAATCTCATGATTGCCGAGACAGCCAAGCACGCCGGCTTCGGCGCGCAGCCGGGCCAATTGGCCGAGACAGGCATCCAACGGGTCGCCAGGGCGCGTGATTAGATCGCCCGTAACCAGCGCGAGGTGGGCGCGCGTTTCGTTCGCCATGTCGATGGCTGTCGCAAATTCACGTTCACTCAGAAACGGACTCAAATGGATGTCGGTGATCTGCACGATCCGCAATCCGTCCAAATCGCTGTGCAGGTCGGGGATGGGGATGGACACCTCGGAGAGCCGGAACCGGTTGCGACGCACGATCCCAAACGCCGTGCCGGCCATGGGTGCGATGCACAGACCGGCGGCCGCGCTTTGGAGGAGCTTCCGCCGCGCTGGACTGAATTGCGGCGTTGCGCGCCAGAGCAGCAGCGCCAACGAGAATCCAATCAACCAGATCGTTTCGACTAGCGAGGCGCATTCGAGCCAGGTCCACCAGCCGGCAGGGAAGAGGCGCAGAACCCTCTGGAATTCCAATAAGTAGCCGGCCACGAGCAGAGCCGAGGAAGCCGCCGCGCCCAACCATATCAAACGGCGCTGGCGGAAGGAATTCAGCAGCCAACGGACCAGTGGAAGCTGAAGGCCGAGGCCGAGAAGAAGCAGGCAGAGCCCCGGAAAAAAGTGAACACGCAAAACCACTGATCCCATTCTAACGGGTAGCTTTGATTCGCCGCCTGAATGCTACACTGGTGCTGTCATCCCTTCCGAGAGATCCCCGGTCGTCTAATGGTAGGACAGCGGCCTTTGGAGCCGTGAATCGTGGTTCGAATCCATGCCGGGGAGCCACACTTTTAGTATCAATAGTTTGCAGGCAATTTGTCCGGTCGCTGTACGGGTTTTGTACCCAGCGTCACATCGCGTAAATGACTGCTGCAGTTGCACATATCCATCAGAGCATGGATTTGGAAATCGAATCTGTCACGTTTGAGAAGTGCCTCAGCTCAGCCGTCAGAGCATGGTTCTAGCAGAGTCTCCCCATATCAAAAGGTCCTTCGTATCCCGGACCGAATCTGAAACGGTTCCACGGGGTGGAAAACGTCTGTGAATGCCGCATCGCCCGTGGGCGTTATTCGGGCGGTATAGGCGTAGTCGATGTCGTGATCCCTGCGGTTGAGCAAATTCAGGGCTTCGACGACAAAGCTCCATTTTCTCGTAATTCGATACCGCACCTCCGCATTAAGCAGAACCGTCGAAGCTGAACGATAAATTCCGTCCGAAGTCAGATCGCGCGGGCCAAAGGCGCGAAGGCGCAAACTCGCCGAAAAGCGTTTGTAATCGTGCATCGTGGCGCCCGCTGACGCCACCAATCCCACCGCTTCGGGTACGCGCTTCCCACCCGGGCTGCCAGGCGCAGCGTCGTCCGGATCTATTTCACTGAAATAGGCTCTGGAATCCGCAAAGTCAAAATCAAAGGCCCAATGTTCCAGCGGCGTGTAGTAGTTCGCCCATTCGATGCCATAGCGGTTGCTCGGCGATAACGAAGGCACGGTGCTTCCGGTGTCGCCATCCTGCAGCAGTTCGGATTGACTGTGGAGATACCAGAATGAGAACGTGCTTTGCAGATGTGGGGCGGCCGTCGTGCGCACGCCGACTTCCGATCCCTTGGTTTGGATGAGGGCGGGTATTCTCGACGTGGCCGTGGGAAATGGATTGTCCGGCGAAATGGGTTCCTGCGTTTGCGTTGCGCCGCGCGCGTCGTTGCTGTGAAAACTGAATCCGCCCTGCACATAGAACTCCGTCTTGCGCCAGGGGCCGAAGATCAAACTCGCTTTGGGTTCGGGCATGAACTGGGTGACCGTGCCCGAATTGGCGGCCGCAAAGTTGACCACCGGAGCGCCGGGTAATTCGGTCGCGGTATAACTCGGCGTCAAGCTGGTGACCGCATCTCTTACCTCGTCGCCGCGGAAGGCCAGAACGGTGCGGAATTTTTCCGCCCACTGGATTGTGTTCTCCACATAAAAGCCCATCATCGTCTCGGTAAATCTGTTCACATCCGTGTCCGCAGGCAGGACCGCCACCAGGTTCGGATCGCTGTTACAGGCGTCGATGGGTTCGTCATTGCACGCGTTGATATCGTTCTTATCCGTGCGCACGCGATTTTCCGTGCGGTAGAGGCCATTGTGCACCCAATCGTTGCGGACTTGCAGGCCGAAGGTATTCTCCACCTTGCGGCCGAACCAATTGTTGAAAAGCGTGTGGCGTACATCGACCCCAAGCACAAAGCGGCTGTCCTGCTGTTCGAACTGGTCACCCTTGACGGGGTCATCCAAGTAGTACGTGAAATCCGAAAACAGATTGAGATAGTAATAGAAACCGTAGGCCATGATTTGCGTTCTGGAATGATCGTTCTGGCGATGCCATTCCGCCTGCAGGCTATGACGCTGCGAATTGCCGCCATCAGTTGGGTTCAGCGCGCCGAAGAAACCAACCAGGGGCACCGCAGTGATCGGGATCTGGTCGCTTGAGTACCAGTTTCCGTGGTAAGCGTGGGCCGTGATGCTGAAACCATTGGCTTCGTCGCCCTGGCTGTAGGTCAGGATGCCGTTTAACTTTGAATAATTATCCGAATGCGTCCATGGACCGTCGTCGTGAGAAAACTCTCCGCCGAAGAGCAAATTGCCCGAGCCGACCTTTTCCGATACGCCGAAGACGGCCCTCTCATAGCCATACATGCCGCCTTCCACCTGGAAGAAATTCTCGGGCAGCGTCTTGTAGAATTCCAGATGGGCCGACCCGGCTGAGCCATAATCGCCGACATCGGCGTAATAGGGACCTTTCTCGTAATTCACCCGCTGCACAAGCTCTGGAATGACGATGTTCATGTCCGCGTACCCTTCGCCGTGCGCATGCGACGGCAGGTTCAGCGGCATACCGTCGAGGAAAACAGCAAAATCTGTGCCGTGGTCGAGATTAAAGCCGCGAAGAAAATACTGGTTGGCCTTGCCGCCGCCGGCGTGTTGCGTGATGATAACGCCGGGAACGCTCTCCAAAACCTCGCCGGAACGAAGAATGGGACGGTCTTCCAGCTCCTTTTGGCCCACCGTTCCCTGGGTGGCGGATTGGGCGATTCCGGTAAGGTCATCCTCGCGGCCCTGTACGGTGACGGTACTGCTCACCGATCCTAAAGCCAGAGAGATGCGGAACGGGGCGGGTGCCTCGGCCCCTATCATGACGGGAATTTCTTTAGTTTCAAAATCGGCGTGAGAGACCACGAGCCGATAATTACCGGCCGGGAGTCCGGAAATCGTGAAGGAGCCATTCAAATCCGACTCGGTCGTTTTGAGGACGGTACGGTTCGCGCTTTGAACCTGCACGCCGGCTCCGGCGAGCGCGGCGCCGGAAGAATCGACGACTGTTCCCGATACAATCACGTCCGCAGCCCAGGCACACCACATTGTTGCGAAGAGGATGGAAGTGATGACGACCGGGCTTCGGGGCATATGCTCCTTTTATCTGTGCTACAGAATTTAGAAACGTGCTACTAGCCTAAAATGGTAGCACTAGTTTTCTAAAGGTGTTACGCACCAGACGGGTGCTTCGGATTTCTGCCCCGTCGGACAGGAGCCCGAAATGGGTGAGCTGGCGCGCATTGGAATTGCGATTCCCGAAGAGCTATTGGAGGAATTCGACCGGTTGATCGAGCGGCGTGGGTATGCAACTCGGTCCGAGGCTGTGCGCGACCTTGTGCGCAAGGAGCTCGTAGACGAGATCGCCGCGTCGCCGAGCGCGGAAATTTACGGGGCAGTGACCCTCATCTATGATCACCATGCTCGGCTATTGCTGGATAAGCTCACCGACCTGCAGCATCAGTACCATGAAGCTGTCATGGCGAGCGTGCATGTTCACCTTGACCACAATAATTGCCTGGAGGTGATACTCGTGCGTGGGAAATCAGCGTTAGTTCGGAAGCTGGCTGATTCCCTCATCGCGATGAAGGGCGTGAAGCATGGCCGATTCATGCTCACGACATCAGGGCACGACTTGCCATGAATCGTCATTTCGCGCTTCGCACCGAAGAAGCGTCTCAACACACGGCAAAGTATTTTTGTACCGATTTTGTACCTGGACCCTGCTTTTGACGCTTTTGACGACTTCTGCTACCGTGTGGAATCAGTAAGTTGCAGAATCTAAAAAACTTGTCAAGTTCGTGGTTCGAATCCATGCCGGGGAGCCACCGTCCAGCCTGGGCTCCCAGGAATCAGAGATTCCAACCCGGTTGACAGCGTTGCATCGTGAAATCGCTGGTCTCGATAGAACTTATTCCGCGTGGTTTCCGAAGTCTCGGGTCAAATAGCGCCTCATCGACAACGCAGTGGAAGGATGGGAGAATGAGAATCGCCGCGTCGCAGATGGCATTTGTGATGAACGTAGAACCTGACCGGTAGCCTCGGAGATTTCGGCACCATGAGAATTCCTGTTTTTGTTTCGTGCCCGACCTCGCTTAGTAGTAGACAGGAAGGGTCACGGGCAGCCCTGATCAAGTTCCTTGAAGAATTGAATCTCGAGCCGCGAGCACTGGGTCGGTCCGATTACCCTGCGGAGTTTCCACTTCGCGAAGTGCTCGTGATCGCCAACCATTGTGCGGGGGGACTGATTCTCGGATTCGAACAGTTCCAGGCAACCTCAGGAACGTGGAAGCGCGGCACAAAGGAAGAACGCAAAGTCGCCTCGAAGGGATCTGTCCTGTTTCCGACCGCTTGGAACCATTTGGAAGCGGGAATCCTCTTTGGACTCGGGCTTCCCATCCTAATATTCAGGGAGGACGGTATTTCCGGAGGCGTGTTCGACAATGGAGTTACTGACGTCTTTGTTCACAAGATGCCCCCGCCAAGGCCGAGTAACGCTGATAAGGAAAGCCTGAAAGAGGTCTTCTTGAAATGGCACGCCAGGGTGTCGACCCGCTACTACGGAGCGCAAACTTAGACGACCGAGGGGGACTCTGGCCCGCGTGATTCCGGGTGAGGTTGTTGGAAACCGTGGTTTCCGGGGAGCCACCATCCCTTCATGGCTCTAGGCACTCTAGGGCTCTTCAGTTTTGCCGCGATCTAGCGACTTTGCGAAAATAGAGCTGTTCGTTTCGATCCTGGTTTGCGTGCGCTGTTGATGTTGGACAAGGGTTCCGGAGATGCGCCTGGTGTTTGGAGATGACTGATCACTCTTGCGAGGAAGGGCCGCCGTCGAGAATAGGCCCGAAAGTGGCGGTTGACCGCGATCTGCCGTTTCACGAAAGCCTGGTCCACATGCTTTGGCATGCCGTCGAAGGCCGGCCAGATGGCGTGGCGGTGATTTATCAGGACCAGTCAATCACGTATAGGGATTTCGGCCGGGCGTGCAATGGGCTGGCGGCGCTTATCGATTCGCTTGGGCTGGAACCCGGACCAATCGTCGTCATGATGCCCAACTCCATTGAGATGGACGTCGCGCTG
The DNA here is from genome assembly GCA_963798295.1 of Bryobacterales bacterium. Lineage (GTDB taxonomy): Bacteria > Acidobacteriota > Terriglobia > Bryobacterales > Bryobacteraceae > Palsa-89. Next base: position 365,248 of record CAWCSV010000001.1, read on the forward strand.
ATGGCGGTGATGAGCGCGGGCGCGCAGGCGGCGCCGGTCAACCCATTCTTTACGGTCGCGGAAGTCTGCAAAGTGCTGGACGGATTCGACGCAAAAGCGATCGTCTGCGATGAGAGCGCGCGGGACAAAGCGAACGCCGTAGCGGAGAAGATCGGTGTCACGCAGGTGGTCACCGTGGGCGAAGGTGGCCAGGCGTTATCGCAATGGACCACCGACGCGCGGCTCGACGTGCGGCCGGCGAAGATGCCGCGAGCCGACGATCTTGCCTTATCGATTTTCACCGGCGGCTCTACGGGCGTTCCGAAAGGCGTGGATCACACGCATCGCGGACTGATGTGGGGCTTGATTCAGCATCTCAGTGTTTGGCCGATCGCCTTCGGCGAAGGCGTTTTTCTAAATGTCGCGCCCATGTTTCATATCTGGGGTCTGACCTATGCCACCTGGGTGCCGATCTTCACGGCCGGAACGCTGGTCATGATGCCGAAGTACGATCCCGACGAAGTGGTGCGAGCGCTGGCCGAGCATCGTGTCAGCATTTTCGCCGGCGGGCCTGCGCCGATTTACATGGGATTGCTGAGGAGCCCGTTGTTCGACAAGGTGGATCTTTCGGCATTGAAATACTGCCCCTCCGGCGGCGCGCCATGTCCCGAGGACCTGCATCGCGAATGGCTCAAACGGACGGGTTGCCCGCTGCTAGAGGGCTGGGGCATGTCCGAAGGCGCTCCGTTTTGTCTGAACCGCTATGACGGGGAGCGCAAGCTCTTATCGGTCGGCAATCCGGTGCCGGAGACCGAGGTGGAGGTGGTGGATCTTGTCGCCGGAAGGCGCGTGTTGCCAATCGGGGAAGCCGGCGAGGTTCGGGTGCGTGGGCCGCAAATGATGACTGGGTATCACAATAAGCCCGAGGAGACGGCGTATGCGCTCCGCGACGGCTACATGTACACCGGCGATATCGGCTATGTCGACCAGGACGGGTTCTTGTTTCTTGTCGACCGCAAGAAGCAGATGATCATTGTCGGCGGCTACAACGTGTATCCGCGTGAGATCGACGAGGTGCTGTTCAACCACCCGGCGATTCGCGAGGCCGCGACGGTTGGCAAGCAGGACGATCGCCTGGGCGAGGTGGTGGTCGCATTCGTCGCATTGCAAGAGGGAGCCGACCTGGACGAGCGAGGGTTCTTTGCCTACTGCAAGGAAAACCTGGTCAAGTACAAGCGGCCGGTCGAAGTCACGTTCATCGACGCGCTGCCGCGCACCGGAACGAACAAGATCGACCGCATGGCGCTAAAAGAGATGGCCGCCGAAAGAACCGACCGCACTTCAGCGTAGACGCCGTTTCGCCAATTCTTTAAGAAGCGGTATCAGCCGTCTGACGGCCTCCGCCCACGCGCCGCCCGGTCTTTCGTATGAAGCTGCGCAATTCGTGCACACACGCCAGGCCCGCAAAAATACAAGCCAGCACCAATACTCCCCCGACCATCTGATTCAGGGTCGCGAGCGCCTTAGCCTGCCTGGGATCCCACTTCGGACCCGCTACCAGTAAATCGCCCGCGCGGAGCATGAAGATCGCGAGAGCTATTCCCGCGACATTCACGGCGATGCGCAGGAACGGCCGCCACTCGGCCGAGGCGAAGCGCGTATGGTTTAGCCACATCTGAGAAATCGCGAAGAATGCCAGTAGCCACATCGGTAGCCGCATCGCGTAAACCGCATCCGACATGCTGAAAACGCCCCTTCCGCCCCAGACCCAGGACATCGCGGGTACGAACAGCGCCATAGCAAAAAAGATGAGCCACACCACCTGACCAATAATCTGCACCATTGGCCGCGGTTGCTTACGTTGCCGGATGGGAGGTGGGACAGCAGGCAGAGCCTCCGGCTTCCATCTTTGCGAATATCGGAATTTGAACTCCAGGTATTCCCAGAGGGCGAACAGCAGAGTGACGCCCGCGGCAATGAAGAATCCGGCCAGCAAAATGTCGCGGCCAAGCCGCAGAAGGATGGAGCCGGCACTCGCCGTTCCCTGAAACTGGAAGACCGCAATGATTACTCGGACCGTCACCCATAGACCAAAAATGGCTCGCAGGGTGAACCAGTAGAACGGAAACAATTCCGGACTGATCAGACCGCGCCCGGGCTGATCGTGGTACCGGCCGGCCACTATCATCGGATGACCGTATTGCTTCAGAATCGCGCTCACTTCATCAGGGCGCAATTCCCGACCCAGTTGCATGGCGCGATCTTCCACCAGCGACTGCAGATTGGATCTGATCTCTGCCGCGATGTCGTCCATCATGTCCGGAGGCAGCAGCATCTTCACGGAGTGAATATACCGGTCCAGCAATTCCTGATTCGTCAATTCCCGCTTCATGCTTCTCTCCTTCCAGCGGCCAGGGGCGTTTCCAACAAGTTCTCAATGGCTCCGTTGATGCTCCGCCATTCCACCAACAGCCGTTCCAGCACCGCGTGTCCTTCGTCGGAAAGGCGGTAGAAACGTTTGTTCCGTTTGTCTTCGACCCGCCACTGGCTCGCCAGCAGCTTTTGGCTTTCCAGCCGCCGCAAGAGCGGATACAAGGTGCTTTCGTCGATATCGAGGCCGCAATCGGTCAGAGCCTTGCCCAGCGCGTATCCGTGATATTCGGAGCGGAGTTTGACCAGCACGGCCAACACCAGGCAACCGCGCCGCAATTCAAGTCGAATATTTTCAAGGACATCCATGCTCATCACCGATACCTGGCTACCACACAGCCAACCACACACAGTGTATGTCACACAGTATATCGAAGTCAAGTGCTTTTGTGGTCTCGGGCGCGCGGCGTGGTTGAAATCGTCGCGGAGTGCTTGCGATAAAAAGTGATGGCGTTGGTTTCCATGTTCGTTTCCCTGAAGGATAGACTGAGAGTTCGCGCGTTCTGAAAGCGCGCCACGGAGCGTCACTTAGACAGCATGCCGCGCCCAGCGCAGCTACCTTCCTCTTGTAAGCATGTCGTCGCTTTGACGGAACAGGTCTTCGACCATTGGTCGAAGGACAATGTTCCGCGGCTGGCCGCAGCGCTGGCCTATTACACGATTCTCTCGTCGGCGCCGCTCCTGGTCCTATCGGTTGCCGTGGCCGATCGTGTTTTCGGGCAACAAGCCGTGCAAGGCCAACTGGCCTGGGAAATTCAGACGCTGGTAGGCGGGGACGCCGCGCAAGCTATTCAAGCAGTGGTTCGAGACGCCCATCGACCCGCCGTTGGGCTGACTGCGGCTGTTCTGAGCCTTGTCACGCTCATCGTTGGCGCATCGTCGGTGTTTGTGGAACTGCACGACGCGCTGAACCTGATTTGGGGCGTCGCTGCATCCGGCGGCGGCGCGTGGCTCGGGGATATTCTGGCCTTTCTCAAAGAGCGATTCTATTCGGCGCTGGTGGTGACGGCAGCTGGATGCCTGCTGCTGATCTCGCTGCTCGCCAGCGCCTCCATCGCGACCATCGGCAAGTTCTTCCGTCCGCTCTTGCCCACTCAGGAATGGGTGTTGCACACAGCAACCTTTGCCGCTTCCTTCGTCGTGGTGACGTTGCTCTTCGCAGCCATTTACAAACTGCTTCCCGACGTCCGCCTGCGATGGAACGACGTGGTGATTGGAGCGTCGGTCACGTCATTACTATTCACAATAGGCAAGCAATTGCTAGCGATCTACCTGGGGCGCGTGGGATTTGAATCCATTTATGGGGCGGCTGGGACGGTGGTCATCTTCCTGGTGTGGGTCTACTATTCGGCGCAGCTCTTTTTTCTGGGAGCGGAATTCACCAAAGTCTACACGCGCACGTACGGTTCGCACAGCGGCGCGGCGGCGGCTTGCGTTCCAAGCGTAACCGAAACGCAAAGTGAGGGTCCAACGTAAATGGGGCGCTGGTTCGCGAGAGGTGCGTGTGTAGCGGTGTTCCTGCCGGCTTTCGTTATGGCTCAGCCTACGGCTTTCGAAGGTAAGCCGATTGCGGACATCCAATTTCCAAACGGCCAGCCGCTGGACCCCGCCGATCTGGCGCGCGTTCAACCGCTCAAGAAGGGTGAGGCGCTGCATTTGTCCGATGTGGCGCGCGCCATTGATGGGTTATTCGCCACAGGACGTTTCGACGACATCGTGGTGGAGGCAGAGCCTGCGGGCTCGGGCGTGAGCGTTCGCTTTGTGACGCAGAATGCGCGGTTTCTGGGCGGAATTTCGGTGGAAGGGAAAGTGGTGGAGTCACCCAATCGCGCCCAGGTGGACAGCGCGGCCCAGCTTACCTTGGGCGCCCCGTTTCAGGACGAGGATGTCATGCCCGCGGTGGATCGCATCCATCGCCTGCTCCAAGCCAACGGATTCTATGAAGCGCAAATCACGCCGAAAGTGGAACGCGCAGACGACGCGCAGCAAGTCTTTCTTACTTTTCAGGTCCACGAAGGCAAGCGAGCCAAGTACGATATGCCGGGCATCACGGGCGCCACCAAGCTGCCGGATGCCACCATCTTGCGCGCCACGGGCTGGCGCTTACCGATCATCCATTGGTGGCGTAATGTCACCAGTTTGCGCACGCGTGGCGGCGTACAAGGCGTGCTGAAGAAATATAGCAGCAAGGATCGTCTGATGGCGCGCGTCGAACTCAAGAAGCTGGACTATGACGCGAACCGGCGCCGCGTGCGTCCCCAACTGGATATCGACGCCGGCCCGAAAGTAAAAGTGACGGCCGTGGAAACCAAAGTCTCTCGCCGCGTTCTAAAAAGATATGTGCCGGTGTTTCAGGAGGGCGCCGTGGACGACGATCTGCTGGAAACCGGCAGGCGCAATCTACAGGAATATTTTCAGAGCAAGGGCTATTACGATGTCACCGTCGAGTTCAGGGTTCAGCCCGTCCAAAACGACCAGGAAACCGTGGAATACGCTATTTCGCGCGACATGCGCTACAAACTGGTTCGGGTGACCATCGCGGGCAACCACTATTTCGACAAGGACAGCATCCGGGAACGGATGTTCCTGCAGCCCGCGGGCTTTCTGATTCTGCGCCACGGACGCTACAGCCAGGCTTTCCAGCGGAGGGACGAGGAAAGCATCGTCAACCTCTATCAGGCGAACGGATTTCGCGACGCGAAGGTTACCTCTGAAGTGAACCGCGATGAACGAGGCCAGGCGGGAAGCATTGGGGTGACTATTCACATCAGCGAAGGCCCGCAATGGGTGGTGGACGATCTTTCCATCCACGGCAACACTGAATTCAAATCGGCCGATCTGCCGAGCCTGGCCTCTTCCGCCGGACAGCCTTTCTCTGAAGTGAACATCGCGAACGATCGCGAGACGCTGCTCACTTTCTATTACATTCGGGGCTTTCCCAAAGCGACGTTCAACGCCTCCTGGCAAATCCCGAGCCCGGGGCACGTCGCGGTGACGTACAGCATTGTGGAAGGCGACCGCGAGTATGTGCGAGCTGTGCTGACCTCGGGCCTGAAGACCACGCGCCACAAACTGGTGGACCGCGCGATCACGCTGAAGCCCGGCGATCCGCTGTCGCCCACCGCGCAAACCAACATACAAAAGTCGCTCTACGATCTGGGGGTGTTCGCCAACATCGATACCGCTATCGAGAACCCCGACGGCGACACCGACCACAAGTACGTGTTGTATCATTTCGACGAAGCGAACCGGTATAACTTTTCCGTTGGATTCGGAGCGCAACTGGCGCAATTCGGAATACCCAACAGCACCAGTCTGGCCTCGCCGGGAGGAACCACCGGAGTAAGTCCGGAAGGATCGGTGACGGTGAGCCGCCTGAATTTCCTGGGCCTGGGACATACCGTGAGCTTGCAGGGCGTGTACTCCTCCATCGAGAAGCGCGGCTCGCTCACTTACCTGCAGCCGAGGTTCCTGGATGTGGAAGGGCAAAACCTGTCCTACACTCTGCTCTATGACGATACGCTGAACGTACGAACATTCGCCGCGCGGCGCGAAGAGGCGTCGGTTCAGCTCTCCAGAAAATTCTCAAAGTCCTTCACCGGTCTATTTCAGGCTTCCTTCCGGCGCGACAGCGTCAGCGATATTGTTATCCCGGTGCTACTCGTTTCGCAGTTCCTGCAGACCGTTCGCATCGGGATGCTTACGGCAAACTTTGTGCAGGACCGGCGCGATAACCCCGCCAATCCGCATCACGGCATGTACAATACGGCCAGCTTCGGTTTGAGCGGACGGTTTTTCGGTTCGCAACGCAGCTTTGGGCGCGCGCTTCTGAGGAACGCGACCTATTATCCGCTGGGAAAGAATTGGGTGCTTGCCAGGCAAACGCAGTTCGGAGTGATTGTGCCGTTTTCTCCGCCCGCTGGTATCGATGCCGAAGAATCCGTCCCGCTTCCGGAGCGCTTCTACGCGGGCGGAGCGGATTCGCTGCGCGCGTTCCCTTTCAATCAAGCCGGCCCGCGCGATATTGGCGCGCCGCTGGTGCTAGGCGGACCGTCGTCGGATCCCACCGGATTTCCCCTTGGCGGCAACGCTCTGTTCATCAATAACATTGAACTGCGCTTCCCTTTCCTGGGCCAGAATATCCAAGGCGTGTTCTTCCACGACATGGGGAACGTCTATAGCAGCCTGAGCGACATTTCGTTTCGTTTCCACCAGAACAACCCTCAGGATTTCGACTACATGGTTCACTCAGTAGGATTTGGTGTCCGCTATCGCACGCCGGTGGGACCGGTCCGCGCGGATTTCGGCTACACGCTTAACCCGCCGCATTATGTGGGATTCTCAGGAACGCCGGCTCAAATATTGAACTGCAATCCAAATGTTCCCCCTTCGCAGCTGGCCAGCGTGCCCAGCTACTGCCAGAGCTCGCCGCAGAGCATCAGCCATTTTCAATTTTTCTTTTCGATTGGACAGACGTTCTAGTATGCGCCGCTTCCTCTCGATCCTCGCTGTGTCGGCGCTTCTCTCGGGAGCGGTGGTTCTGGATCGCATCGCGGTGATCGCGGGCAACCACGTCATCAAGGCCAGCGATATCGATCGGGACATCCGGCTGACGGATTTTCTGAATGGAACCCCGCTCAACTTCACTTCCGAAGCGAAACGCGCCTCCGCCGAACGATTGATCACGCAGCAGATCATCCGCGATGAAATCGTGAGTGGGGGCTATCGCCGGCCGCCCGCGTCGGAAGCAGCTCAACTGGAAGCAGACCTGCGTCGAGACCGTTTCGCCAGCTCTGAACAGCGCCTCAAAGAAGCCTTGCAGCGTTATGGATTGACGGAAGCCGAGCTGCGCGGACAACTGTTATGGCAGGTCACGGTGCTGCGTTTTATCGATCAGCGCTTTCGCGGCGGCGTGGTTGTGACCGACGAGGAGGCTCGCGATTTCTACGACGAACATTACGTCGAGCTGCGCAAACAGTATCCGAAGGACAACAGCCTGGAGGCCGTGGAGCCCAAAATCCGAACGATGCTGGAAGGCCAGCGCATCAATGATGCGTTCAATCGGTGGCTGGATCAGGCGCGGCAAAGCGAACGGGTGGTGTTCAAGCCAGGAGCGTTCGCGGAGAAAGGTGTAGAATGACCCGGCCGCTGCGAATCCTCCGCAATGCCGCAATCGCGCTGGGCGCATTGATGGCTGTGCTCGCCATCGCGGCGATCTTGCTGGTTCAATCCGCGTGGTTCCAGAACTATGTGAAACGCACGATCATCGCATCGGTCGAGGACAGCACCGGAGGGAAGGCCGAGATTGGAACCTTCCGCTTCGAGTGGATGCACTTGACCGCCGTGGCGGCGGACTTCACGATTCACGGAACGGAACCGGAAGGCGTGGCTCCCCTGCTGCGCGTGGCGCGAGTGCAGTTGAATCTGCGCCTCTTCACCAGCCTTCACCATCTGTGGGACATCACTTATCTGGGCGTGGATGCTCCACAAGCCAACGTAATTGTCTATCCCGACGGCCACACCAACATTCCGTCGCCGCGCCAACAATCGACTTCCGGCGACCCGCTTGAAACCGTAGTGGATCTGGCGATTGGCCGCTTCGAGCTCACCAACGGCGCGATCGTGGTCGCCGAGCAAAAACATGCGCTCAACGTCCGGGCTAACAATTTGATAGCGCAGCTTTCCTACAATATCCTCAGCCAGGAGTACCGCGGACAGATCTCGCTTCAGCCCGTATATGTTGTGGAGGGGCGCAATACGCCGGTGGATTTCACACTGAAGCTTCCGGTGACCATTGCGCGCAATCGAATCGATGTGAAGGACGCCAGCATCGCTTCCTCCCTCTCGGCCATCACGCTCAACGCGTCGATTGAAGACCTGAAGAATCCGAAATTGTCGGCGCACGCGAGCGGACACATTGCGCTCTCCGATTTGCTGATGAAGGCAGCGAAATCCGGGCCAGCGATCGAAATAGATGCGAGCGCCAGCGAGGCTAACAACGCGATTGAGGTGACGGGGCTGCAGCTCGCTTTCGGCCACTCGAGCCTCAAGGGCTCGGGGATTTTGAATAATGGTCTCTCGTTCCAGAGCCGCTTGGTGTTGGGTGAATTAGGCAGGCTAGCCGGCGTCGCGAGCCTTCCCAATACGGTAGCCAGTGTTAACGGAACAGTCACGTTGGATGCGAAGAACAACTACAACTTGCTGGGCGACCTTGGGAGTCTGGATCTTGCAGGCGTGATCCGCGTCCCCTACAGTGGCACGCTTTCCGGTCCTTTCAACGTCGCGGGGAACCTGAACGACGGCCTGCGAAGTTTGGCGGCGCGAGCGAAACTGGCGATCAGGCCTGGCTCGAAGGGCATTCCGCTGTCGGGAAACTTCAGCGCGGAGTACTCGGGTACACGGGACGATTTGTCCATTCAACGGTCGCTCCTCACGCTGCCGCATTCCCGGCTAAGCGTGGACGGTTCCATAGGCAAGCAGTTGGGCGTGGCCGTCACCACCACCGATCTTGACGATCTGTTTGTCGCGCTGCCGCGCGATTCCCGGCCACCGGTGGTTCTCCACAATGGGCAAGCCAGCTTCACTGGTAAGGTTACGGGCAGCCTGAGCGCGCCGAGTATTTCAGGACATCTGGCGGCGAATGGTTTCAGCATCGCGGGGAGGCCATTCGACAGCTTCAACGCCGATGCGTCCGTGACGCAGCGAGACCTCGCCATTCAGAATGGCAGCCTGGCCCGCAACAGCATGCTGGCGCGTTTTTCCGGAACGCTTGGGCTGCACGATTGGAAAGCGCTTCCGAGCGCGCCTCTCGCGATCCAGGCCTCCATGCAGAACGGCGATCTGGCGGATGCGCTGGCTCTGGCCGGCGAACCCAGCCGCGGTTATTCCGGGCAACTGAGCGCGAATGCCAGCATCGATGGCACGCTGGGCAATCCGCGCGGCGCGGGATCGCTGGTTGTAACCAACGGGGTGATCCAGGGTCAGCCCTTTGATCGAGCGGAGGCGCACGTGAATCTGACCGATCGGTTGGTTACGGTGCAGAGCGCATTCGTCCAACTAGGTGCGGCGCGTTTGAATCTAACGGGCCAGTTCCAGCATCCGCGCGACAGCTTCAGTGCCGGGCAACTGCAGGCCGAACTCGAAAGCGATCAGATCAATCTGGCGCAACTCAACGAGCTGCAGAAACAACGGCCGAACACCGCCGGCATCGTCTCGCTCCACGCCAACGTCACAGGGAACTTATCGGGCGAGTTTCAACTGACCAGCATCAACGGGAATGCAACGGTGCGCGGGTTTCAATCGCAAGGCCGGAGTTACGGGGACCTTACGGCGACTGCCACCACCAGCGGCCAGACCGTGAATTACGATCTCACTTCCAACTTCGCAGGATCGAACGTTCACGTCGACGGCAGCACCCAGCTCACAAAAGATTATCCAACTACCGCTCGCGCCAACATCGCCAATCTGCCGGTGCAGAAGCTGCTGGCCGCGGCGGATCGCACGGACATCCCGGTCAAGGGGCTGCTCTCTGGAATCGCGAGTTTCAGTGGGACCATAGCTAATCCACAAGGTAGCGCCGACGTGGCACTCGTGAACGGGAGCATTTACGACAACGCCGTGGATCGCGTCCACATTAGTGCAAGTTACGATCACCCCCCTAATCTGCAATTCCGCGTGGATACCACGACCGTCGACCTGGCACGAGCCAAAACGATCGCCGACAAGCTGCCCGGCCTCACCGGAACAGTGCAACTGAGCGCCGCCGGGGCGGCCGAGATTCGCGCCACCGAGCCGCGCGTCGTGCTTCGGGATTTGAGCGGTAACATCAAGACCAGCGGTCTGGCGCTGAAAGGCAAGAGTCTCGGCGATCTCACTCTGGCGGCGAACACGTCGGGCGGCCGAACCAATTTCACACTGACTTCCGCCATTGCGGGCGCGTCCATTGAGGGGCACGGCAGCGTGCAGCTCGCCAACGGCTACGCCACCGACGCGCAAGTCACTTTCAAGAACCTCACATGGGCCGGAATTCGTCCCCTGGTGGGATACGACACCGACGCAGGCCGCGGTTTTGAAGCTGCCGCCGACGGGCAAGTGTCGGTAAACGGGCCGTTGCTAAAGGTGGATCAACTGCGCGGATCGGCTCAAGTGACGCGCCTGGAGGTGAGTGGAACATCGCCGGCCTTTCGCAAGGCCCACAGCATGCTGTTGCAGAATCAAGGACCCATTGCCGCCACGTTGGATCGCGGCGCGCTGAAGATTCAGACTGCGCATATCATTGGTCCACAAGCTGGCTTACCGGGTCCTCAAACCGATTTACAGGCCAGCGGAACAATCCCTTTGAACGGGGACGCCATGAACGTCGCCCTCAAGGGCAACGTGAATCTCGCGGTCCTTCAGCAATTCGACCAGTCCATCACTTCTTCAGGGAGCATCGTGCTGGCCGCCGGTGTGCGAGGGTCGCTGGACAAGCCGCGCCTGACCGGTCAAGTGGAGCTGCATAACGCTTCCTTCAATTATGTGGATCTGCCCACCGGAGTGTGGAAGGCAAACGGCGTTATCGCTCTGAACGGCGATAGCGCGGTGATCCGGAATCTGACAGCGGAGGCAGGAGGAGGGCAGATTTCGGTGACCGGTTCGGCGACTTTGAACGGCGCACTCCGATTCGGCCTGCAGGCCAAGGCAACTCGAGTACGAATCGTGGTCCAGCAAGGCGTGGGGGTGGTGGCATCGGCCAACGTCAGTCTTTCGGGCACCACCGATAACAGCTCGGTATCCGGCGCTGTAACAGTTGAACAGGTCAATTACGCCACCAAGAGCGATCTCGGTTCTCTATTGAGCTTGGCCGCGCCACCGGTGCAGGCCCCCTCCGCGCCATCGCCTCTGCTTGCAAACATGCGTCTCGACATTCGCGTACGCAGCTCCAGCGCGCTGGGCGTCCAATCGGCGGTAGCGCAAAATTTGCAGATGACCGCCGATCTGCGGGTGCGGGGAACGGCGGCCTATCCGGGCGTGCTGGGGCGCGTGCTCATCACCGAAGGCAAGCTGGTATTCTTCGGATCCACTTACACCGTGAATACCGGAACCATCGCCTTCTATAATCCCGTCCGCATTGAGCCGGTTCTCGATTTGAGCCTGGAAACGCAGACCCAAGGCGTGGACGTGGTGCTCAAGGTGACCGGCCCCATCGATAACATGAAGTTGAGCTACACCTCCGATCCACCGCTTCAGTTTCAGGAGATCGTGAGCCTGCTGGCCACCGGCACCACGCCGACGTCCGATCCCACGCTGCTGGCCAATCAGCCCGCGCTTCCGGCGCAGAGCTTTCAGCAGATGGGCGAATCGGCCATCGTGGGCCGCGCACTGGCGGATCCGGTGGCGAATCAGCTATCGCGAGTGTTCGGCGTCACGCAGCTCAAAATCAATCCGGCCTTTACCTCCGGGTCGCAACTTCCGGAAGCGCAGCTCAGCCTGCAACAGCAGATTTCAAACAACATCACGTTCACTTATGTGACCGGATTGAACACCGCGAATGCCGAAACCATTCAAGTGCTGTGGACGTTCACTCCGCAATGGTCGGCTCAGGCTTTGCGGGACTACAACGGAATCTTCAGCGTCACTCTGACGTACAAGAAGCAGTTTCGGTAATTAAACCCGCGCGTTAGCAAGCAGCTATTACCGCAGGTTCTAAGTAATCAAGACGCGGCACGACCGGTCGATAAGCCCATCAGGATGGCGATGGGTACGCGTGTGTTTGCATCCAAGCTGGGAAGGCTGTTGGTTCTGATACGCCGTTCGGGCGCCACCAACATTTCGCGCGAGCTGGCATGAGCTTTCCAATAGTCGTGGCGATCGTGATCGGGGTGTTAGCAGCGCCGGCGCTGCGCGGCCAGGAGATCGACGAATACCAGGTGAAGGCGGCATTCTTGTACAACTTCGCCAAATTCGTGGAATGGCCTGCGCAGTCTTTCAGGAGCCGGCAGGATCCCATCGTGGTTTGCGTGCTGGGGCACAATCCATTCGGAAACTCCTTGGAACAGGTGATTCGCGGAAAATTGATCGACGGCCGGGATCTTGCGTTTCGCCAAGTGGACAGCGCCGAAGAAGCCGGGGCCTGCCAGATCCTGTTCATTAGCTCCTCGGAGGGTAAGCGCTTCCGCTCCCTGTCGGAAAATCTGAAGCCAGCCGGGATACTGACCGTGGGGGAGGCGCAAGGCTTCGCCGCCAATGGCGGCGTGATTAACTTCAAGCTCGACGGAGGGCGGGTTCGATTCGAAATCAATGTGGACGCCGCCGAGCATGCCCAACTTCAAATCAGTTCCAAGCTGCTGAGCCTGGCGCAAATCGTGAAAACGGTGAAGGCGCGATGAGCTGGACTCGTCACTATCGCGACCTGGCGATTCGCCACAAGCTGCGGCTGATCGTCATGGTCACGGTGGGCGTCGCGCTGGCCATTGCCTGCGGAGCCATCCTGACGTCGCATTACTACATGCAGCGCGATTCGTTGCGGCGAGACCTGAGTGTACTGGCCGAGATTACCGGCGATAACAGTACCGCGGCGCTCAGTTTTGGCGACCGCAAGACCGCCGAGGAACTGCTTTCCGGATTGCGAGCCAACCGCTCCATTTCTACAGCCGCTCTCTACTTAGCCAATGGCAAGGTTTTCGCTCAGTACAGGCGTGAGCCGGGGGCTGTCGCTCCTCGGAATCTCCAGGTGGAGGAAGATCGTGCGACGTTCGAGAACAACCGGCTCCGCATATTTCGGCAGATCCTGCTCCAGCACCAGTTGATCGGCGTCATCTATCTGGAATCGGACCTGGGTGAAGTCCATTCCAACCTTCGCCAGTTCGCGTTCTTGGTTACGCTCACTCTCCTGGTGGCGCTGATGGTGGCCTTCCTACTTTCCGCCAAGCTCCAAACCGTGATCTCCGAGCCTATTGCGCGGCTGGCGCGTACGGCCCAAGCCGTTTCCATTCAAAAAGACTTCGCCGTACGAGCCGGGAAGATGGCGGATGACGATCTGGGGCAACTTACCGATACGTTCAATGGCATGCTGGCCGAGATACAGGAACGAGACGGGAAGTTGCTGAACCATCGCGACCGTCTAGAGCAGGAAGTGGCTGCGCGCACCGCGGAGCTGGTGGCCGCCAATGGAGCTTTGTCCCATGCCAAAGAAAAGGCCGAGGCGGGCAACCGCGCCAAGAGCGAATTCCTGGCCAACATGAGCCACGAGATCCGCACGCCCATGAACGGCGTCATCGGCATGACCGAGCTGGTGCTGGACTCCAGCCTGACCGAAGAACAGAGGGAGTATCTGAACACAGTCCGAAACTCGGCGGATTCGCTGCTCGCCATCATCAACGACATTCTGGACTTTTCGAAAATCGAGGCGGGCCGGCTGGAGTTGGATCCCATTTACTTCAATCTGCGTGCCAATCTCGACCAAGCCCTCCGGACGCTGGCCGTAACGGCGCATGAGAAGGGCCTGGAACTCTTGTGCGAGTGGAAAGCGGAGGTTCCCGACTACGTGGTGGGCGACCAGGTTCGCATCCGGCAGGTGATTGTGAACCTGCTGGGGAACGCCATCAAATTCACCCACGCCGGCGAAGTGGCGCTCGAAGTGGCGCTCGAAGTGGCGATGGAGGAGAGCGATCCGGAGCAACTGCAACTGCATTTCGTCATTCGCGATACGGGCATCGGGATCGCCCCGGAAAAGCAGAAGCTGATCTTTGACGCCTTCTCCCAGGCGGACGGCTCCATGACGCGAAAGTACGGGGGAACCGGCCTGGGACTCACCATTTGCGCGCGCCTGGTGGAAGCGATGCACGGCCGGATCTGGGTAGAGAGCGTGCCCGGCCAGGGAAGCGCGTTTCATTTCACGGCGCGGTTTGGCGCAGCTCAAGATTCGATTCCGCCCGAAGATCCCAGGTTCCAGCAGGGGCTGCCGGTGCTGGTAGTGGATGATAACGTCACCAATCGGCGCATTTTGACAGATGTGCTGTGGCGCTGGGGCATGAAACCGGTTTCGGCGGCCAGCGGCGTGGAAGCTATTTCTTTAATCCGGCGGGCTTCGGAAACACCCGATGCTTTCCGCCTCATCATTACCGATATTCACATGCCCGAAATGGATGGCTTTGAGTTCGCCGAAAAGATCGGACAGTCGGGCTGCCGCGGCGAAGCGGCCATGCTCATGCTCACCTCCGCGGAGCGTCCCGGGGACATGGACCGGGCCCGCGATTTGGGGGTGTCGAGCTATTTGCTTAAGCCGGTCCGCCGGGAGGAGCTGAGGGACGCAATCGCAATGGCGTTGGGTGGACAGGCTTCCCGAGAAAATGCCGCGAAAACAATACCGGATCCAGCCGCCGCGGTCCCGGTTGTGCGCTCGCGGATTCTATTGGCCGAGGATAATCTGGTGAATCAGCGCCTGGTGCAGCGTGTGCTCGAGAAGGTGGGGCACGGGGTTGTCGTAGTGGGCAATGGCCGCGAAGCTCTCGATGAATTGAAAAAAGATACCTTTGACCTGATCCTCATGGATGTGCAAATGCCCGAAATGGATGGATTCGAGGCTACCCGAGCCATTCGCAAAAGCGAAGAGCTCACCAAGGCGCACGTTCCCATCGTGGCACTAACGGCTCATGCCATGAAAGGCGACCTGGAAAGGTGTCTCGCCGCGGGTATGGACGCTTATCTCTCCAAACCGATCCACGCCGCCGATTTGTACCAGATTGTTCAGACCTACGGCAAAAAGGAGTGCCTGTCTCTGCCGGTGTAAGAGCGGCCGCGCTGTCGCCCCATCCAATGTCGCCACCGCCAATCGACAAACCGCGCCGACCTGTATACAATCAGGTGAGTCACGCTCTATTACCCGCCTGGCCTCAGCGCCGGGTCCCAAAACTAGGAAGGTCCAATGCAACGACTTCTCCGAATGGCCAGCCCTGTCTGGCTGTTCCCCGCGCTCCTCGCGCTCGGCTATGCGCCAGCCAACGCCCAGGTGAACCTGGCCGGCGTCTGGAACAATTTGCAGATTCTGCATGAAGATGAGCCCGAACGACTTCCGGGCCCCGAGCTGGGCGATTACCTGGGCGTCCCCATCAACGCCGCCGCCCGCTACCGCGCCGACGCCTGGGACGCATCGCTCATCACGCTTCCCGAATACCAGTGCCGCGTCCACCCCTCCGACTACTCCCCCAGTTTCGCGAGCATTCGCATGTGGGACGAATACGATAAGGACACCCAGCAACTGATCGCCATCCACATCCATCACTTCGCCTGGAACACCGAGCGTACCATCTGGATGGACGGCCGCCCGCATCCGCCCGAATACGCGCTGCACACCGCCATGGGCTTTTCCACAGGCAAATGGGAGGGCGATGTCCTGGCCGTCTACACCACGCATCTGAAGGAAGGTTGGATCCGCCGCAATGGACTGCCTCGCAGCGACCGCGCCACTTTCACCGAACATTTCATCCGCCACGGCGAGAACCTCACACTCATGACAGTGATCCGCGATCCCGCTTATTTAACAGAGCCCATGATTCGAACCCGTGATTACGTCTATGAAATCGGCGGCCAGATCGCACCCTACCCCTGTGAAAGCGTGGAAGAGGTCATCCGCCCCAAAGGTAAAATCCCACATCACCTGCCCGGCACCAATACGTTCCTCGGCGAGTTTCCGGCCAAGCATGGCATCCCGCCGGAAGCCGCTCGCGGCGGAGCCGATACCATGTATCCGGAATATCAGGACAAGATTCGCGGTACAGCCGCCGCAGCCAAGGCGGCCGCGAAATGAAGATCTCAGCTCTCCTCCCGCTGGTTTTGACAACTGCCAGCCTGGTCTACGCGCAAGCTCAAGATTCCGAAGTCCATGTTTGGCCGGTGCAAGGCAACATCTATATGATTGTCGGCGCGGGCGGTAACATCACGGTGCAAACCGGCAAAGATGGCGTGCTGCTGGTGGATACGGGCCTCGCTTCGATGGCCGATAAAACGCTGGCGGCCATCAAGTCGATCTCCAACGGTCCCATCCGGTACATCATCAACACCCATTATCATGCCGATCATACCGGCGGTAACGAGAAAATCCGATTGGCCGGCAGCACCATCGTCGGGGCCAATGTCACGGGCGATATCAAAGACGCTGGCGTAGGCGCTGCCATTCTTTCGCACATCAACGTTCTGAATCGGATGAGTGCGCCCACCGGTCAGCAAGCGCCGTCACCAGATGGTGGCTGGCCCACCAGCACGTTCTTGAGCGATCAGAAGAAGCTGTACTTCAATGGCGAGGGAATCGATATTCTGCATCAACCCGCCGCCCACACCGACGGCGACAGCATCGTGTTCTTCCGCCGTGACGATGTCATCAGCACCGGCGACATCTTTACCACCACCAATTACCCCATCATCGATCTCGCCGCGGGCGGCAGCATTCAAGGCACCATTGATGCGCTGCAGAAAATCGTCGACATGATCATTCCCGTCTATGGGCAGGAAGGCGGCACCATGGTGGTCCCCGGCCACGGCCGGCTGTGCGATTTCGGCGACGTCTTGAATTTCCGCGAGATGACCATCATCATTCGCGATCGCGTTCAGGACATGATCAAGAAGGGCATGACGCTGGAGCAAGTGAAGGCTGCACGGCCCACGCAGGATTACGATCCTCTGTATGGTTCCACCACCGGCTTCTGGACCACCGACAAGTTCGTCGAAGCCGTTTACAAAAGCCTAAAAGGTGAGAAATGAAAATCCCAGTTCTAGCCATCCTAGCCTTTGCGCCTGCTCTCTTCGCACAATTCCCTGGAGGGCCGCCTCCCGGCCCGCCGCGGCCCGCCAAAGCCATCGCCCCCATCGATCTCACCGGCTATTGGGTTTCCATCGTCAGCGAAGACTGGCGCTTCCGCATGATCGCGGCGCCCAAGGGCGATTTCGCGGGAGTGCCCTTGAATCCGGCCGGCCAGAAGGTGGCCAATGCGTGGGATCCGGCCAAGGACGAAGCGGCCGGCAATCAGTGCAAGGCTTACGGAGCGGCTGGTTTGATGCGCATACCCACGCGCCTGCACATCACCTGGCAGGACGACAACACGCTCAAGATCGAAGCGGATGCCGGGACGCAGACGCGGCTGTTGCACTTCGGAACGCCGCAACCGCCCAGCGGTCCGGCGACCCTGCAAGGTTATTCGGCGGCTGAATGGCACGGATCGTTTGGTGGTGTCGGTTATTTCGGAACCGCTTTCGATCCGACCAAGGGCGGATCGCTTGAAGTGAACACCAGCCATTTGGCGCCGGGCTATCTCCGCCGCAACGGCGTGCCCTACAGCGATAAGACCACGGTGCAGGAATTTTACGACGTAATCAAGGAGCCCGAGGCCGATTGGATCGTGGTGAAGACCATCGTATCCGATCCGACGTATCTCTTCCGCACCATGATCACCAGCACGCACTTCCGCAAGCAGCCCGACGCAACGGGTTGGAAGCCGTCAGCCTGTTACGACCGCTAGCTCCTAGGGAATTACCCATTTCTCGCCGGGTTCAAAAACCTTGAACCCCACCGTGGGACGGAACCCGAGCATGTGATCCACAAAGCGGCCGGCGTTCTGGCTGTAGTGCATCGGAATCAGCCAGCGTGCGTGGATATCTTCGGCCAATTGCGCGGCTTGCGCGATGTCGAAATTGCCCGCGCCTTCGATGGGTAGCAGCGCGGCGGTGACGTTGTACGGACGCAGCCGCCCGACGATTCCCTCGTACCATTGGCAGCCGCCCGCGTGATAAATGGTCCAAGATCCGAAGCGGATCAGGTATCCGAGATACGGATAGCCGCCGAGCGGCGTCCAGTTCAACTCCGGATGAGCGGAAGGAACGGAGTAAATTCTTCCGTAGGGACCGTTCTTGAAATACTCCACCCGCAAATCGGCATCGGTGGTCGTCATGCGATCCAAAGGAATGCCAAGGGAACGGGCGTGTTCGGCGGCGCTCTTCGGCAAAACTACCTTTGCGCGCGGCGAAGCTTTCAACATTTGCGGCAATGTGTCGGGGTCCATGTGCGACGGGTGGGCATGCGTGCACAAGATCATGTCCGCGTTCGTAACGTCACTAGGATTAAGCCGCGAAGTGGACAGCCACGGGTCGACATAAAACACGATGCCCTCATATTTGATCGCGAAGCCGCAATGCCCCAGCCACCACAGCGTGGGCGCGGGGGCCTCCGTGGTCTCGATTTCACGGATTAAGTCGCTTGTCATTTGCTCGCCGCCGCTCTTTCCAGCCGATCGCGGATGGCGGTCCATTCTTCGCCCGCGGGTGGCTTTTCGATTGCAATCCAATCCCAGCCCGCCCGGTCGGCTTCATGCAAGCGTTCATAAAGCACGGCTGCGTATTCTCGCGGATCGGCCGGCATCCGGAGGCAGATTCCGCGCCCAGTCGAAGGAAGTTTTCCAGGCTCGATCAAAACCAGCGGCGTCTTCGGGCTATAGTGCCGGGCGTGCAAACCGGGCGAGGCATGAGAACCCTCTTGCACCGGCCCTGGCGTCTGCACCGGTCCGATCACCGCTTCGATCTCCGCTCGGGTAACCATGCCCGGTCTCAACAATACCGCGCCCGAATCGGCGAGGGACAGAACGGTGGATTCGATTCCGACCGTCGTCCGGCCGCCATCCAGCACCATGGCGACCTGGTCGCCCAATCCATCGCGCACATGCTGCGCCGTGGTGGGCGAAAGTTCCGTAAAAAGATTAGCGCTCGGCGCGGCGATGGGAACGCCCGCTTCGCGAATCAGCGCCTGCGCGAGCGGATGCGCCGGCATTCGAACACCCACGGTGTCCAGTCCCGCCGTCACACGATCGGGAACGTGCGGCCGTTTCGGCAATACCAGCGTCAGCGGCCCTGGCCAGAAAATGCGAGCCAGTTTCTCGGCGTGCTCCGGCCACTCGCGCACCAACCCGCGCGCCATTTCGATGGAACTGACATGCACGATCAATGGGCTGGTCGGCGGCCGCCCCTTCGCCTCGTAGATTTTTTCGATAGCGGCGGGATCAAGCGCGTTGGCGCCCAGCCCATAAACGGTCTCGGTGGGAAACGCCACAAGTTCACCCGCGCGGATCAACTCCGCGGCGCGGGCAACTTCATTAGTCAGGCAAATCCTCTTTTCCGTCGCCCGCAATTTTGCCGGTGTGCTTGAAAACTAGGAAGGCGTGCATCAACCGATCCAGGTCGCCGTCCAGCACGCGATCCACATCGCCGATCGAAAGCTTGGTGCGATGATCCTTCACCATGCGATAGGGAGCCAGCACGTAGCTGCGGATCTGGCTGCCGAAATTGATCTCCAGTTTGGCATCCTCCACCTTTTTGTCCGCCGCCCGCTTCTTCTCCATCTCGTATTCATACAGTCGCGCGCGCATTTGCTTCATCGCGCTGGCCCGATTCTTGTGTTGCGAGCGCTCGTTCTGGCATTGCACGACCAGCCCGGTCGGAATATGCGTCATGCGCACCGCCGATTCGGTGCGGTTCACGTGCTGGCCTCCGGCGCCACTGGCGCGAAACACATCCACGCGAATATCCTCGGGTTTGATATCGACATTGATATCGTCCTCGATCTGCGGATAGACGAACACCGACGCAAAGGAAGTATGCCGCCGGGCGTTGGCGTCGAAGGGCGAGATCCGCACCAGGCGATGCACGCCGATCTCCGATTGCAGCAATCCGTACGCGTTTTCGCCTTCCATTTCGAGCGTGGCCGATTTGATGCCCGCGCCTTCGCCTTCCAGACGATCCGTCACCACGGCTTGCATGTTGTGACGCTCGGCCCAGCGCAGATACATGCGCAGCAGCATCTCGGCCCAGTCCTGGCTCTCGGTGCCGCCCGCGCCCGGATGGATCGCCATGATGGCGCCTTTGCCGTCGTTGGGGCCGTTGAGCAGCATCCCGGTTTCGAGTACTTCCAAGCGCTCCGAGAAGCGCTGGATCTCGCGGTCCAGGTCGGCCGCTACGTTTTCGCCTTCGCGCCCCAGTTCGAACAAGGTATCCAGATCCGAAGTCAGGCGCGCCACCTCGGCTTCGTCGGCAATCGACTGCTCCAGCCGCTTGCGCTCCTGCATGATCTTCTGAGCCTTTTCCGGCTGTTGATTCCAGAAATCGGAATCGGAGATCTCGCGTTCGATTTTGGCTAACTGCAGCTTCTTGTTGGAGGAGTCAAAGATAGCTCCGCACAGCGTCAGCCTGCTGGCGGAGCGAAGCGTATTCTCTTTCGTGTTCTTCGAGGGTCATTTTTTTCTCGTGCTGGAACTTTCATTTTACCAGGGGTGTCAACTCCAGCAACTGGCCGCGCTTTCCCACGTTCCAGCCCTCCGTCCGGCCCAGCCAGGCATGTTGTCCGGCGGCTTCATGGATGTGCCCGCAAAAGAAAAATCGCGGCTGCTCGCGAACGATGAATTCGCCGATCGCTTCGCTGCCGAAGTGCTGGCCTTCCGCCGCGCGATCGAGCGCGGTATCTTTCGGCGGCGTGTGACAGATGAGAACCAGAGGATCCAGACCATGGAATCGATTGAGGCGCTCCTTCAATTCCTGCTCGCTGTACTCGCCCGGGGTGTCGAAGGGAGTTGGATTCGAATATCCGAGTCCGGCCACGTGATAGCCGGCAATCTGCATGCTTCGGCCGTGAAAATCGTGGAAGCCGAACTGGCGGCAAAAGCGATCGATGTCGGCTTCCGATTCGTGGTTGCCGGGCAACACGTACATGCGCTCGGCGCGCTTTTGGAGAATGGGCCCCATGGCGTCCAGGCCGCGTCCAAAATTCGCCAGATCGCCCGCGGCGAAATAATAGTCCGCTTCCATGGCCATCAATTTTTCGAGCGCGCCTTTGTCGCCGTGAATGTCGGAGAAGATGAGCAGCTTCACACTAAACGAGGTTAGCAGGCGGCGCGGCTAGGGACTCCACCGCAGCAGAGCCTCTTCCATCGCTTCCAACGTCACCGGTTTAGGAATATAGTCGTCCATGCCCGAAGCCAGGCAATCCTCGCGAACTCCGTCCATTACGTGCGCGGTCAAAGCGACAATGGGAATGTGGGAGTTGTTGCGTTCCGTGGCCCGGATGGCGCGCGTGGCGTCGTATCCATCCATTTCCGGCATCGCGCAATCCATGAAAATCAGATCGTACGGAAAACGGCCGGCCATGTCCACCGCTTCCCTGCCGTTCGCCGCCAGATCCACGCGGCAGCGGCATTTTTCGAGCAGCCGCGCTCCAATCCTCTGATTGACGGCGTTGTCTTCGGCCAGCAGCACGCGACGCTGCCTTTCACACAAAGTGGCGCGCTGTTCGGCGGACATTTGTGGAGCTGCTTGGTTGGCTACCGCGAGAGGAATGGTCAGCACGAAAGTGGCGCCCTTCCCCAGTTCCGTCGTTACCGTCAGCGTGGCGTTCATCAGTTCGGCCAGCCGATGCGAGATCGCGAGGCCTAGCCCGGTTCCCTGTTGCTTTTTGCTCATCGATGAATCCAACTGGGTGAACGTTTGGAACAGCAGCGGAAGATCCGATGCGGCGATTCCCATTCCGGTGTCGGACACGGAGATGGCGAACGTTGAGCCGCCGGATTCGGAAGACAGTTCCGAGATCCGCAGCGCGACCAGCCCGCTCTCGGTGAACTTGATGGCGTTGCCCAGTAAATTCATTACGATTTGACGTATGCGGCCGGCGTCGCCATTCACCTGGCGATGTTCTACATCGGCCTCGAAGGCATAGTCCAGACTCTTGGCGCAAATTTGCGGCGTCAAAAGGTCGCCGATCTCCGCGAGATGTGTCACCAGATCGAAGCTCACTTGCTCGATCTTCATCCGGCCCGCTTCCATCTTGGACAGGTCCAGAACGTCGTTGACGATGGCGAGCAGCGCGTCGGCGGATTGCCGGATGGTCTGGGCGCACTCCCGCTGGTCCCCGGTAAGCGGCGTATCCAGAAGAAGCCCGCTCATTCCAAGGATCCCGTTCATGGGAGTCCGGATCTCATGGCTCATATTTGCCAGGAACTGGCTCTTGGCGCGGCTGGCGTTTTCGGCGACCGTTTTGGCGCGCTCCAATTCCGCGGCATATTTCAGAACCCCTGCCTCCAGGCGTTTGCGCTCGCCGATGTCGCGGGCCACGCACAGGATGGCGGCGCTTCCCCGATATTCAAACAGGCGGCAACTGATCTCTACCGGCAGTTCGGCGCCGTTCTTGGAGATGTGGACCGTCTCAAACAGAGCCGCTCCCGATTGCACGATCCGCTCCAGGCGCGCCGCTTGCCGCGCGACAAAGGCGGGCGAATCGACGTCGTTTACGGTCATGTGCAACAGTTGCTCCCGGCTATAGCCCAGGCGC
The DNA here is from genome assembly GCA_963798295.1 of Bryobacterales bacterium. GTDB lineage: Bacteria > Acidobacteriota > Terriglobia > Bryobacterales > Bryobacteraceae > Palsa-89. Next base: position 387,992 of record CAWCSV010000001.1, read on the forward strand.
GCGAAGGCAATTTGATTGACTTCCAGAAATCGACCTGTGACATCGACAATGAAGATGCCGTCGTTAGCCGAATCGAACAGCGTCCGAAATTCGAGCGCGGACTGCAGCAGCGCGTCTTCGGTCCGAGCCTGGCTGAGCCGGCGCCGATGAGCCGCGATGCCATAGGAAAGGTCGCCGGCCAGTTCTTCGAGCAAACCCACCTCTTCGTGTCGGAAAGCATCCGGCTCGCTGGCTACGATGGTGAGCGCTCCAATCATCGCGCCTTCGCAGGTGAGTGGCAGCGAAATGGCGGCCCGGTATCCGTACGGAAGCGCTCTATCCCGCCAGGGATCGAAGTCCGGGTTGGAGACCAGATCGTTGAACACGGCGACGCGGCCGGTTCGAATGCAGGTTCCAACCGGACCGCGGCCCAGAGGTTCGTCCGCCCAGGTAACACGCAGGGTATCCAGATATGCCAACTCACGGCCGGCTGCGGCGGCGATCCGGACGGATTTCTCGGAGTCCTCTTCGGCGAACCCGATCCACGCCAAAGGATAACCGCCGGTAGCGGTGACGGCGCCGCAGATGGCGCGGAACAGATCAGCCTCATCCGTGGACCGGACCAAAGCCTGATTGCTGGCTGAGAGCACGCGCATGGCCCGATGGGCGCGCCGCAGTTCTTCTTCCGCGCGCTTGCGCCCGCTGATGTCGCGAACGATGCTTTGGTGCAACCTGCGCCCTTCGGTTTCTATGGCCCGATAGCTCACCTCAACCTCAATGGGCGAGCCGTCTTTGCGGCGGTGCACGCACTCGAACAACGCCGAGCCGTGCTCCAGCATGGCGTGCACCCGACCCGCATAATGCGGCAGTTCCGAGTCATGCAGCAAATCCCGGATGGACAGCCGCTGCAGCTCTTCGATACTGTAACCGTAAGTGGCGGCGGCGCGATCATTGGTTTCCAGGATCCTCCCGCTGTCATCGAACAGCAACACGACGTCGTTCACGTAGCGGCTTAAATGCCCATAGCGGCCGGCAAGCGCGCGATGCTCCCAGGCCGGCATTTCAGGCGGACGGTCAGAGCGAGACTCCACGGCTCCCTTATCGGCCGCAACGGGAGCGAACTGAGCCCCATGCCTCACAGCGTGGCCGGATCGGTCGCGGGAGCGCTCCTGACGAAAAGGACGTGAGACCTCTCCCTCACAGTCACGCGCCGCGCTACGTTGCGCGAGTTATTAGAACCGCAGGTGCAGTGAAAGCTGCAAGAAGCGGGAACTTCCGATGGTGTGCTGGATGTACCCCGCGGCTCCCAACGGAGTGGCCAAGGGCGGCGCCGAATAGTCTTCGAAGAATTGAGCGAAGTTGTCCGGTGCGTCAAAATCCGGATGGTTGAAGACGTTGAAGGCATCGAAGTTGAAGCGCAGCCGGAAGCGCTCGTTCAATTCGAATTCCTTGCCCAGCGACATGTCGAAGCGCACGCCAAACGGACTCCGGAACAGATTGCGGCCGGTATTGGCGAAGTCTGACTCATAGCTGTCGCAGCCCACCCCCGCTTCGCAGGGGGGGACGCCGTCCGTTCCCGGCGCGACAAATTGCGGATAGAAATCGCTGATGTTCAGCACCGGCTTGGCCGGATTCACGCCGGTGGTGCCTTGGAGCGTGGCCTGTCCCGCCGTCACGCCGGGTTTCAGCGGCAGGATCGGATTCGAGATCTCGACGTCGGTTCCGAAGTACAGGCTTCCCACCGAGCCGGAATAGTCATAGACGCTGTACGGCTCGCCGCTCTGCGCCACGGTCTGTCCGCCGATGATCCAACCATTGATTACCGTGCCGAGGGCCTTGTTCGAAGTCAGCTTGGGAATGGTGTAGGTGTAGTTGATCAGGAACACGTTGGGCCGGTCGAAATCCGACGACGCATAGCTGGTCCGCGGAGTGTCCGGGTTGTTACCGGTCAAGAAGAGACCCAGGCCGCTTTGCTCGTCGAGCGAATGCGAACGGGTATAGGTGGCGGTAAGCTGCAGGCCGCTCGAAAAGCGCTTACGAACCTGGAGCTGGAGTGCATGGTAGTTCGAGATACCCTCCGCCTCGTACAGCACGGAATTCATGTCATAGCCGATATAGGGCACGCGGATGGGCGCGTTGCCGGAATATTCACCGGTGGAGATCGGCTCGGTGCTGAGATTTACGTAGTTTCCGTTCGCGTCGTAGTTGGTGCCGCCGTAGGAATAGATCTGACCATTTACAGGGTGCTGCGGCGTAGCCAGCAGCGGTTCATTGAACGGAATGGGCAGGATCTCATGCTGGCCGTGATTGCCGATGTATCCGGCGCTGAATAGCCAATCCTTGACCTGGTATTGCAGATCGAAAGTCCAGTTCTCCGTGTAAGGAAGCTTGTTGTTGATATCGTAGCCGCCAAACACGAAAGGACCGAACGCGTTACCAACCGGGTAGTGGCCGTCTTCGGTTTGCGCGATATTCGGCAACAATGCGGTAAATGCGGCCGCGCTTCCGGCGGGCGTGGGCGGGAGAGCGGATCCAAACGGACTCGCCAATGTGGCGCCACTGGCGGCGAATTCGGGCGAAACAAAGGGCGGCGCCAGAGTGACGCCAAACGGCCCGTTGAAGCCGGCGCCGGCGGGTGGCGAGAGATAGCTGAAAAATTCGCCGCGGTCGTAATACATGCCGAACCCGGTGCGGACCGTGAGATGGGAGGTTGGCGACCAGGCGATACCGACGCGCGGCGCAAAGCCCCACTGGCGCGCTTTCATCAGCGTGTCGCTGGCTCCGGGCGTTCCATAGTTCGGATTGTTTCCGGCGATTTCGAGTCCGGAATTGACGATGGTGTCCGTATCCGAATTGTAGGAATACAGGCTCGGGTTGAACGCCGTAAGCTTCCCGTACTTTTCCGAGAGCGGCCCGTCGAAGTCCCAGCGCAGGCCCAGCGTCACGGTGAGATTGCTGCGCAATTTGTAGTTGTCGTTGACGAACGCCCCCACCGTGTCGGAACGGTAGTAGCGATTGGCGGAGCCGGCAAAAGTGGACGAGTAATTGCCAGAGCGAAGCAGGCCTTCGGCAAAAGTTTCGAAATTCTTGAACTCGACGACGTTGGTGTCGACGTTGTTGTTGATGATATTGAGCTGCGTATGATCCCAGGACACGCCGGTAGATATCGTATGCCGGCCTTTCACCCAGCTCAGCGTGCTGCCATATTCCCACTGGTTCTGAAACATGCCCGCGTTGCCGAAGCTGGTGCTGGGTCCGAATTGCAGCTCGGTGCCGATGGTGGGATCGGCTACGCCGATTTCGATCTGCGGAAACGCATTGCTGCCTCCCGGCAGACTGATTCCAAACTGGCTCGGCGTATAAGCTTGGCCGGTGGCAGAATAGGCCCGCATGCGGGTAAAGCCGGCGCGCTGCTGCCAGGTCAATGCCGGAGTAAGGATCACGGTATTATCCAGCGAAATCACCTGGCTGCCGGAGGACAACTGCTGCGGAAATCCGAGCAGCACGCCCGCCGCGCCAAAAGGATTGGTGGTGGGATCGGTTTGGACGAAATATTTTACGCCCAGCCGGTCCTTATCGCTCAACACGTAATCGACGTTCGCGATTCCCTGATCCACGTGCGATTGCGCATTGGCGCCCTGCACCACCGCATCATAGCCCAGGATGGACGCAGTAGTGGGATCGGTGATCTGAGCACTCGGGAACAAATACTGGCCGTTGGAGCCCTTGGCTTGCAGCAATCCCAGCGCCTGCGAGCTGAGCTGGCTGGCCGCAAGCGTTTTTCCGTAAGCGCCCTGGATGGTGTTGATAATTCCCTGCGAGCTGCGGTCGTCGGTGAGAGTGAGCGGAACGGTGACTTCCTTGGTGGAATCGGTGGAGTCGGCGATCCGGACTCCCTGATAGGAGAGGAAGTAGAAAAGCTTGTCCTTCTTGATGGGACCGCCGAGAGTGGCCCCGAATTGATTGCGGTTCAGGAAATTGGGCGACAGGATGGGCGACGCATTGTAAAAGAACGGATTTGCGTTCATGTCGCTGTTCTGGAACTTTTCGTACACCTCACCGTGCAGCCCGTTGCCGCCGGATTTGGTCAACACGCTGATGTGCGCTCCGCTATTGGCGCCCTGCGAAGCATCGTACATGGCTGAATTGACGGCAATCTCCTGGATGGCCTCCGGAGGCGGAGTCGGGAGCGCTTGTCCAATGGCCCCATACACCGAAGTGCTGGTCTGAATTTCGCCGCCGGCGCCAAAGCTCTCGCCGATATTAAAGACGAAGCGGTCTTCGCCCACCTGGCTGGTGGAGTTTCCATTGAACAAATTGTTGGTGCCGATGCCGTTGAGCGAAAAGCTATTGCTGGTATCGCGTTGGCCGTTGGCGAAGATGGCTTGATTGCCGAGACCGGCGTTGCTGCCCGCGCCGCCCAGGAAGTCGGCGTGAACACCGGGGCTCATGATCGCCAACTGTGTGAAGCTGCCGGTGCCGAGCGGAGTGTTTTCGATGGTGGCCGTATCGACGACATAGCCCGTGGTTGTGTCCACCTGATTCATGAGCGGCGTTCCGATGACGTCCACTTTCGTGGCCACAGTGCCGACCTTGAGCGAACCATCCACGGTTGTCGTGCGATCTCCATTGACCACCACTTCGGTGTGGCGTTCTGCGTCGAAACCTTCTTTGGTGAAGGTGAGCTCATAGCTGCCGGCCGGCAGGTTCGAAATGGAATAGGAACCGGTGGAAGCGGAACGCGCGGCGACCGTCAGGTTGGTGGCGACGTTGCGCGCTGTGACCGTGACATCTTGCACGGCGGCTCCCGAGGCGTCGGTGACCGTTCCCGTGATCGCTCCAAAAATCTGCTGCGCTTGCGACGGCACCTGAACGGCATGCGTCAGCGCCAGTAGCAGCGCGGCGATTAGAAATGGTCGTAGAAAACAAACTGGAGAACGCTGGTCTTTGGTCACTGCCTTTTCCTCCTCGTTGAATCAGACCGGACGCTGGGTTGCGCGACGGTTAAACAGAGCAGCCAGTAGGGAGTCCAATCCCTCAACAGACAACGTGTTTTCTGGCCGCCGGTACGCGGACGAGGCGCTGGCTCTCAGGGCACCCTCAGCATCGAGCAATGCTCCTTGATATCACGCCCGGATTGCAGACAGATGAAATCCGATGCGATTTATAAGGATAGCCGATTCCACGGCGGAGGGAAACTCCTTTCTAGCGGCTGGTTAGTGTAACGTTGGCAGCAAGGGACCAGCATGAAGATACTCTTGGGGATGTTAGCGGGTGTTGTAACGTCTTTAACATTGGCTGTGGGCGACCGCGAGCGGCTTACACGCGCCGAACGCCAGCTTCGGGATTTCGCCCGGCGTTGGCGCAACGGCCGATTCGACAAAGGCAACTTAGAGGGCGCCATCGGGGCCATCCAGCATGTGCTGGCCGACAATCATTTGCGGGGCAGGGAGCGCGACGCATTGTGGGAACGACGTCGAGCAGTTGCGGCATATGCGGGAAGCATATGATCGCCACGAGATCGGATACCGCTAATTAAGCCGCCCACAACGCAGGCGCGGGCGAGGTCGCTTTGCTCGTAACGAGGCGGCCCGCGCCTCTGTGGGCTACGTAGTGCCTCCCGACGCGGACCGGTTCGGTTCCCAAAGAACCTCCGGAACGCCCAGCGAGTGATTCACCCAACGGCTCCAGACGAAGAAAGCATCGCTCAAGCGGTTCAAATACTGAATGGTTTCGGGCGGGATTGCTTCCGTATTCCCCAGCGCCACCGCCAGCCGTTCGGCGCGGCGGCAAACGGTGCGGCAGACGTGCAGCTCGGTGTTCAACCGCGTCCCGCCGGGCAACACGAACGAGCCCAACGGAGCCAGATCCTCGTTCATGCGATCGATCTCGATTTCAAGCTGCCGGACCTCGGCTTCGGTCACGCGCGCCTGTTTGGGATGTACGTCCTCAGGCAGGGTGGCCAGGATGGAGCCGAGGTTAAACAATTCGTGCTGTACCCGCCGTAGAATGGGCGTGAGAGCCGGTAAGGATTCGCTGGCCGAAACGGCTGCCATGCCCACAAAAGCGTTCAGTTCGTCCACGGTTCCGTAGCACTCGATGCGGGCCGCGGCTTTCGACACGCGCTGGCCCCCCGCCAGATGGGTTTGGCCTTGGTCGCCGGTTTTGGTGTAGATTCGATTCAGCGCCAAGCGGGGTGGATCGAACTTGGTATCGGGCACGCGGTTCTCCCGGTTCCATTGTCAGCCCCCGGAAACGATTTGTTCAAGTTTCCCTGGGCGGGTGCCGATAAGGTATTGAAGACCTATATGCTCGTGGAGACCGTTGATAGCGAAGCCAGGCTGAACAGGTTCAATCGCCTGATGCAGGAACTCATTCGTGGCAACATGAACCGTAACACCTTCCAGCCATGGGAGATAGAGATCCTGCTGGATATCGAGGCCTGTCAGATGCGGGATCCCGTCAAGCGTGAGACCCTACGCCGGTACCAGAAAGCGGTCCAGCGCGCCATGGAAAAGGGCGCTCCCATGCCCCTTCGTCTTTCCGAGTATCTCAACGGAAAGAAAGGCTCAGCCACCCCGGTCAACGCTCCCGAAGGCGCCGACGCGGAATAGCGGCTGCCAGGCGGGCGCGTGTCCGCCCTTTGCTATTCTAAGGTCAATGAGTGCAACTACCGGCCGCACCGTCTTTTGCGTCAAGTTCCAGAAGGAAATGCCGGGACTGGACGAAGCCCCCTTCGATAATCATCCGCTCGGCCAGCGCATCTATGAGAATGTGTCCAAGGAAGCCTGGAAGATGTGGCTGGAGCAGATGAAGATGATCATGAACGAATACCGGCTTAACCTGGGCACGCAGGAAGCGCAGGAATTTCTGCTCAAGCAAATGGAAGATTATTTCTTCGGGCAGGGCGCCGCGCTGCCGCCCGGCTACGTGCCTCCGCAAACCAAGAACTGAAGGACTAAATCACCGGCAAGGCGGTTGCGATTTCGAAGTGAAGTTGCCGATGCGAACTTCGTAGCGCGCGATCCACGTCCTCCGGCGTTTCCCCGCGAGCGAAAATAAAACCCAGGTAGCTGGCGCCTTCGGGCAACGGAACCAGCTTTTGTCCCTGCTTGGCTGTGATGATGACATCTTCGATGCCGGCCTGGGCGCGCGCGGCATCCAGTCCGGAAACATCCACATAGATTCCTTCGCGCGGGATGGGAATCATCATTACACCCGCCGCGGGCGCGGGCATCGCGATGTCGCCCGGGTCAACGCCCGCGGCATGGCGCAGGATCAGGTCTTCCAATCCGGGCAAGACACGCGCACAAAGTCCGCCGATGGGACGCGCGGCCACTTCCAACATCCAAACTCCTCGGGTGTTCACGCGCATCTCGGCGTGAACGGGACCATGCCTGAGTCCCAGGGCACTCACTGCGGCGGCGGTGGTTTGCACGATCGCATCTTGCGTGCGACGATCTTCGCGCGACGGCGTTGTGTAGACGGTCTCTTCGAAAAACGGGCCATCCAGCGGATCCGGCTTGTCGAAGAGTGCGATCACGCGGAGTTGTCCATCGGTCAGGATACCTTCGAGCGCGAACTCGCGGCCTTCGATAAAGGATTCCATTTGCAGAAAACGGTCCTGATCTGCGTGCAGCCGCGCGATGTCGGGATCTGCCAGTAGGGCTCGGATGCGGCGAAAGGCCGTCACAAACTCGGCGGGATTGTTCGCTCGAATAACGCCCCGGCTGGCGGACAAGCCGAGAGGTTTCAAGACGCAAGGATAGGGAGCTTCCCGAGCCGCACGGTCCGGACCTTCCGACACCGCGATGCGACGAAATTGGGGGACCAGCAAACCAGCGCCAAGAAATCGCTCGCGCGCCAGAAATTTATTGCGGCTGGCGGCGACCGAATCGGGCGAGTTGTAGGGTATGCGCAGGCGCTCAGCAGCCAGCGCGGCGAAATAAGCCGCATGATCGCCCAAGGCCACGATGCCGTCAATTCCGGATGCCTTGGCCAGCGTCTCAGCCGCGCCGGCAGGATCTTCGAAGCGCAGCGCGAGGGCCTGGTCGCCCCACGGATCGTCCAGCACATGGCAGCGATCGGTGGCCAGCGTCAGTTCATAGCCCAGCCGCTCGGCCGCGGCGGCGAAAACGCGCGTCTGATAGCCGGTGGTGGCCCCGATCAGGAGCAGGCGTTTGGGCATGGAATCAGATGTTGGGAGTAACGCAGATGCCCGCGCCGTCGAACGAGACATCCGTGCCGATGCTCACCGTGAGGTTCGATTGTACTCGATTGCCACCCGCGCTAGGCAGGCATCGCCGCTGAATTCACGCATGGCTGTGTTCCCGAAGGTGGCGCCGGGACGATGAAGTTGATCTGGTAGAGCCCGATGAAGCCTTGCGTGGCGCCGGTGAACAGCGGCTGAGAAACAATGGCGCCCACTGCGCCTGGCTGCGTTGCAAGCGCATTGGCGCGATAGTTGAAATCCAGGCTAAACGTCGCCACCGTGGGGCTGCTCGTGGCGGCGGGCTGGCCAGTGGTGAGCGCCGGATTGGTTTGTCCCAGGCCAGTGGCGTATGCCACTAGTTCTTCACCGGCGATGGCGGGAAGAATGGGCGAGACCTGTCTTCCGTCGGCGTGAGTGATCACCGGGGCGCATGGCAGCCCGCCGCTGGTTGGTAATACGGGCGAGCCTCCGACAATCGTGTCGCAGGCGGTGAGAATGTGGACATGATTCTCAGACGGCAGGACGCCGAAATAAGCCGTGCTCGCCCCGTTTACCACAAGCGCGATGCTGCTCGGGATGACGGAGAGATCGGAGAACGGGAATACGGCAATCGGCGCATCCAATGGAGTTTGAACCGTCACCGCCAGCAGCGTGGAACAGGCCGCGCTGGACGGAGCGCTGCAGGCCGAGGGCGATTGATTCACCTGCAATACGGGCATCGATTCCGACGCGTTTCCATTCCAGAAGGTTGCGGTGACAGCGGGGTTCCCGGCGGCGGCGCTTTCCAGATAGAGAGTCAGCAATTGGCCTGCAGCGACGGGTAATGGGTATGGATTCGAAACGCCCGCGCCCGCGAGTGACGGGCCGGAAGACGTGGTTTGCGCACTAAGGCAAATTGCCAGGAATAAACCGAGAACAAAACTACGCATCGGAAACACACTCCAGCGGAATGCGGATGGACGCGTAGTTTTATTCTAGCTCAGGGCTCCTTGCGTTCTTCCTTCTTTGGCGCCGGCTTGGGCGCCGGGCGGGGCGGCGGTGCTTGTTGTGGCCGAGCTTGCGGAGCAGGCCGTGCTTCCGGACGAGCCTGCGGTTCCGGGCGAGCTTGCGGCGTGGGACGGGGAGGAGCTTCAGGCCGCGCTTGTTGTTGTGGGCGAGCTTCCTGGGGACGAGATTCCTGCGGACGTGCAACCGGCGCGGGGCGAGGCGGTGCGGTAGGTATCGGCTGCGGGCGCGCCTGAGCTGCAGGGCGCGGCGCTGCTACCTGTGGAAGTGCTTCTTGCGGCCGACGAGCTTGCGGCGCCGCCGGCCGGCTCTCGGGAACGGGGCGCGCTTCAGGCTGCGGAGCTCGAGCGGCCTCAGGTTGCGGAGCCGCCATTTTCATCGCGGAGGCTGGAGGACGCGCGGCCGGAGCTTTGTAAGGCGTCGCCAGCGGGCGGGCAGCCACCACCGCCGCGGGCCGTCCACCACTCGCCGATGCGAATTGCGCTCGATTGGTGGAAGCTTCGCGGGCATGCTGAACCTGGGCGGTTACGGCAGGCGTGCGCGGATCGTGGGTCACGGCTAATTCCTGAGGAGTGGGCCGCGCACTGATTCCGCCACGGCCCCCGTTGTAGCTCACTCGATTGCCTCGGTTCTCCGACACCCGGTAGTTGTAAACATTGTGCACAACCGAGGCATTGACGTTCGTTACGGCCTGGTTGTAGTACACCCTGTTGTTGTTCCAATAAGCGCCATAGTAGCCGCGGCCTGTGTATCCGAAACCATAGTCGATGCCGCCGTAGTAGCCGATGTGCGGCCCCCAGTATCCACGGTGCCAGAGATAGACGCCGTTATCGAAGCCCCACCAGGGCGGCGTCCACAGCGCGCCTACGTAGGGCGCCAGCACCCAAGCGCCGGGAACCCAGTAATAACCGGAGCTGGCATAGCTCCAGTAGCCGGGCGTCCAGATGTAATCGTCGCCGGGAGCGGGCGGCTGATCGTATTCAGGCAGCGGCGGCGGAGGCTCCGATGCTTCGACGGGCTGATTGTACGAGGAATCTTCGGTGTACTCGGGCGCGGGCGGCGGCGCTTGTTGAGTTTCCGCCGGGACAGACTGATCGGCGGAAGCCAGGTTGCCGTTGGCGGGATCGCCAGCAGCGGAATTATTTACCTCCGCCGGCGGTGCGGATTGAGTCTGGGTGTTGGTGCAACCCACTAAGGTTACCAACAGCAACGCAATTACAAAGGAGAAACGGCGCACGACCACCTCCAGTTATACGGCTTAGCACGCGCAGTGCCAACGTTGTTAGAAAGCCACTTTGGGCGCGGTCCGCGCGCCTGGCTCGGTTTTGAAATAAGCGTCGTTGCGCTGGAAGCCGAACATCGAGCGGCGATGTTGTTGGGGAACAGTTCGATATCGGTGTTGTAGTTCTGCACCGTCTCGTTATATTTGCGGCGCTCCACGGCGATGCGATTTTCGGTGCCGGCCAGCTCGTCCTGCAAGCGCAGGAAGTTCTCGTTCGATTTCAGCTGCGGATAATTTTCCACCACGACCAACAACCTGCTCAGGGCCCCGTCCAATTGTGAATTGGCCTGGATCTTTTCCGAGGAGTGCGTGCGCCGCCCAGGGCCGCGCGGGCGTCGGTGACTTCTTTGATGACGGCTTGCTCCTGCTTGGCGAAGCCCTTGACGGTTTCCACCAGATTCGGAATCAGGTCGGCGCGGCGCTGCAGCGCGACGTCCACTTGGGACCACGCCGCGTTCACCGCTTCGCGCTCGGTCACCAGCGTGTTGCTGCGACCCATGGCCCAGCCGAAAATGCCCAGAGCGACCAAAACGATGACCCCAATCACCACCAGTGCGATCTTCATCGATCCTCATTTCCCCCTCATTTCTCAAGACGGTCCACGTGCGCGACCACGGCCTCGATCTGTTTCAGATAACTCGCAAATAACGCTTCGGCATCCACGTCCCGGGGTTTGATTTGGTCCCGCAGATCGAGCAGAGTATCGAACGGTGACGGATCGACGCCAATGGCGGGCAAGTGCCGGGCGATCTCGCGCTTGCGAAATCCCGGTGGCATTCCGGAAAGCAGCAGGGCATGCCGCGCGAGCACCAGGAAATTCGAAACCGAATCGATCATCAGGCGCAGCAGCGCCTGCTTGTCTACGAACAGGACGCCGGCGGCTTTCTGGCGCAAGCGCAGCAGTTTGGCCCGCAGTTCCATCTCCACTTGCGCGCGATAGAAAGTTTTCTCGATCGACTAAGTTCTCGATGACGTCGGCTGCCGAACAAAACCCGCCGCCGCTCCTGCATGTCGTGAAACTCGATGGGGAAACAGTCGGTGGAGGTGCGCACTTCCTCTTCGCTCAGCAGCAGCGGCGATGGATTGCCCTGCCCGCGCCACCATTTGAAGATCGGCTCGGAGTCGGCCAGTTCGGCGGGCGTCATGCGGGTGAGCACGCACAGAACATTCAGATCTGAGAATACTGGCGTGATGATTCGCCGGCGGCCGCGGAGCCATACAGGATGACCGAGACCAGCCGTTCCCGATGGGCTTGCTGAGACGATCCACTAGTTCCTGGAGTTTGTGTTCCATGCTTATTCGTTACCAGATCGGGGGTCACCAGCTGCCCGAAGCTCCGCCTCCGCCCGAGTCGCCGCCGCCGAAACCGCCGAACCGCCTCCACCACCGCCGCCGAATCAAAGCCGCCGAATCCGCCGCCGCCCCAGCACTGCCGCCGCCTCCGCCGCGCCCTAATAGATTACCGAGAATCAGGCCGGTGAAGAGACCTCCGCCTCCGCCTCCGCCACGGAAGAAGCAGAAGCAAGAGTACGACGCCGATGATGATGAAGGGAAGTGGAATGCCCGGGCCGCACGCGTACGGCGCGACTGAGCGGCCGCGCTGCGGGTTGAGCGAGACGCCTTTGGCGCGCGGCGATCTCGAGAACCCATCTGACGCGGCGGCGAACATCATGGCCTGGCCATAAGCGCCTTGGCGCAGCAGCGGCCGAATGCCGCGCAGAATGCTGCCTTCAAAACCGTCGGGCAGGATCGGCTCCAGTCCATAGCCCACTTCGATGCGATCGCGGTGATCCTTGACGGCAAGGAGCAGCATGATGCCCTTCATCCTTGCCCTTTTTGCCGACTCCCCATTTGCCGATAGAGCGTGTTGGTGACGTCTTCGATAGGCTGGCCATCCAGCGAATCGATGGTGACCAGGGCCATCTGAACGCCGGTGGCCTGTTCCACCGGCCGGCATATGCTTCCAACTGCGCGCGCGATTGCGGGTTGAGAACGTGTGCGAAGTCGCTGACGTAGCCCTGGGGCTTGAGCGAATTCAGATCCAGCGCGAAAAGCGAAGCAGCTAACGACGCACGAGAACAGGACGGCTCGCGTTAGGTGTGCGCATACTGTAGGAGTTAGCAGTCCAGATCCTCGCGCTTGATCTTGAAGTCGCCCAGGTTGCCAAGCATGGCGAGCGTGATGTTCTTGGGGTCGAAGAATTCCCGCGCGATCGCGCTGCACCTGTTCGGCGGTGACGGCTTCGATGCTCTGGATCATCTCGTCCAGCGTGAAGAAGCGCTTGAAATACATCTCCTGGCGGGCCAGGTTGCCCATGCGGCTGGAGGTGGATTCCAGGCCCAGCATGAAGGAGCCCTTCAGGTGGTCCTTGGCGCGGCGCAGCTCTTCGTGCGGAACCAGATTTTCTTTCAGCTCGCGAAATTCGTTCACGATGGACTCGATCACTTTGCCGCAGTCTCAACCGCGGTGCCCGCGTAAATGGCCATGCATCCGGTGTCGCGGTACATGCGAGCTCCGAATAAACGGCGTAGGCCAAGCCCTGTTTTTCGCGAATGTTCTGAAACAGGCGCGAACTCATGCCTCCGCCCAGCACGGTGTTCAGCGCATAGCAAGGCGAAGCGCAGCTCGTGCGGAAACGGATAAGCCGGGACGCCCATGTACAGATGCGTCTGCTCCAGCGAAGTCTTGTTGCGAAACACCAGGCGCGCATGCGGCACCGGCGCGATCTCGGGAGCCAGCTGCTGTTCACCGGCGAGGTCCTCAAAATGCTGGCGGGCCAGGTCCACCAGGTTCGCGTGGTTCAGATTTCCGGCCGCTGTGATCAGGATATTCGAGGGCGAATAATAACGGTGATAATACTTCGCCGATCATGTCGCGATCGAAGTCGCGAATGGTGTCCTTGCTGCCGATGATGGGCTTGCCGATCGGATGGTCCTTCCAGAAATTGCTGGAGAAGATATCGTGCAGCAGATACTCGGGGTTGTCCACCTCCATCTTCAATTCTTCCAGGATGACGCCCTTTTCCTTCTCGATGTCTTCTTCGCGGAACAGGGGATTGCGCACCATGTCGGCCAACACGTCGAACGCGATGGGCAGGTGTTCGTCCAGCACCTTGGTGTTGTAACTCACCATCTCCTTGGCGGTGAACGCGTCCAGGCCGCCCCCGATGGAGTCCACCGAACGCGCGATCTCCTCGGCTGAACGGTTCTTGGTGCCCTTGAACAGCATGTGCTCGATAAAGTGGGAGATTCCGTTTTCTTCCGACGACTCGCGCCGGGAGCCGGTGCGGATCCATACGCCCAGCGAGACTGAACGGACGTGGCTCATCTCCTCGCTGATCACGCGGACCCCGTTTTTCAGGGTTGCAATCTCGATGTCGCGGAGAGGTTGAACTGCATTCGCCATTTTGTCTTCCTTTATTTTATCGCGGATTCCTGCGCGACCGGGCTCAATTGTGGCTTTATGCGGCTGCGTCTTTTATACTGGGGACGTGGCGCAAGCTATTGTAGGCCTTGAACTTCCGGATCTACAAGTGAAGCTGGGCCCCGAACAGCCCGCCTTTCGGGCCCGCCAATTGTACGACGCGGTGTACCGCCAAAGGATAGTGGACCTGGGCCAAGCCACCAGCCTGCCTGTAAGTTTAAGAAAAGACTTGTCTTTGACGATGTCAGTGGGCTTGCCGGTATGCGCCGCCGAGTACAAGAGCATCGATGGTACCAGGCGTTATTTGTTGGAGTTGGAAGATAGCCGGACCGTGGAAACGGTTCTGATGCCGGAGGAAAGCGCCGCTTCCAGCCGCGACACCATTTGCATCTCGAGCCAGGTGGGTTGCCCGGTGAATTGCCAGTTCTGCCTGACCGCGCTCATGGGATTGGAGCGGAACCTGACGGCCGGCGAAATCGTGGGTCAGGTGCTTTTCGTAACGCGGAAGCACGACATCGTGACGCCCAGCGACCGTCTGAATATCGTGATGATGGGGATGGGCGAGCCGCTGTTGAATCTTCCCAACGTGATCAAGGCGACTCGCATTTTGACCGATTCGGCGGGGATCGGGCTGTCGCCCAAGCGCATCACGCTGTCGACGGCCGGCATCGTTCCGAAGATTGCCGAGCTGGGACGCGAGCCGGTGCGGCCGAAGCTGGCCATCTCGCTCAATGCATCCAACGAAGAGCAGCGCAGCGAGCTGATGCCCATCACGCGCAAGTATTCGCTCAAAGATTTGCTGGCCGCGTGCAAGGCGTATCCGCTGCGGCCGTGGGAAAAGCTGACGTTCGAATACGTGCTGCTCAAAGGCGTGAACGATACCGACGCCGACGCGCGGCGCGTGGTGAAGTTGCTGGCTCATTTGAATGCGAAGGTGAATTTGATCGCGCTGAATCCGGGGCCGGGCATCGCTTTTGAGACGCCGGATCCCGAGCGAGTGAGCGCGTTTCAGGCAATTGTACGGCGAGCGATGCCGTGCTTTGTTCGCAGGCCCCGGGGACGCGATATTTTCGCGGCGTGCGGACAACTCAAACGGCAGGAATTGGCTTCGATTCGTTGACCGGGCGAGAGCTCAACGCGTGCTAGAACGCGACCATCGTCGCAACATGGGAAAGCTTTGCCGTGCCTGCGAGAGGCATGCCGCCGATCACGGAGGAGTTTGCAACTTCTGCAGACGCCGCATTCTGAGAGATCCCATCGTCCCCGCGATGCCGTCGCGCGTGTGGAAGGTGGCCGCACTTCTGACCGGTCTGCTTGCGGTCAGTTCCATGTTGATCGCCGCAGTGGTGATGACGCGCCGTAGTCCGGTGGGCCGTTTGGCGCCGGCTAAACCCGCCGTCATCACAATGGTGGCGGAGCAACGGACGCGCAACGTCTATCCGTACTCCATCGTGCCGGGTGGCGCGTTGGAACTGGATGAAGCCAGGCAGGCCATGACCGATCCGGCGGTGATAGCCAACTTTGCAGGCTTCGATTTTGCGAAGCTAAGGCAAGTAAAACTGGGCCGGGATCTTGTCGGATATGTTTCGTACCGCTTGGGCGAAAAGACCTACTGGACTTCGAAGACGGTGACCCTACGCGTCGGCGAAACGGTTTTCACCGACGGCGTCAATCTGGTCCGAGGTCGATGTTTAAATGGCTATTCGCCGATCGCCATGCAGCCGATCGGTCCGGATGAGCCGGCCGAGGAAGTCCTGGACACGCCGGTGGAGATGCCGGTGATCGCCTACTCCTTGCCGCAACTTTCGATGGAACCTCCTGAACTGCCGCCGACGCCGGAGGAATTAACGCCCACCGTTCCAATTTCCCCGACTGCGCCCGGCAGTGGCCTCTGGTATCCGCTGGTCCCGATTGTTCCCCCCATCCACAGGCGGCCTGCTACGGCAGCGCCTCCTGCGGGTGCTCCATAGCTGGGTGGCGGTCAGCGCCGGCCAGCAGCTTTTCCAGCTCCTCGCGCTCCAGCGTCTCCTTCTCTATCAGCACGGACGCGATCAGATCCAGATCTGCGCGGCGCTCAGTGAGAATGGCTTTCACTCGCTGGTACAGCCGGTCGCTGATTTCACGCACATCGGCGTCGATCTGCTCGGCGGTGCTTTCGCTGTAATTCTTGTCTTCGCTTTCAAAAGGCATTTTAAGAAACCGCGATTCGTGCGGCACGCCATAGGTCAGGCTGCCCAGCCGCTTGCTCATTCCGTAGTGCATCACCATTTGGCGGACCAGCTCGGAGGCACGCGCCAGATCGTCGCTGGCGCCGGTGGAAGTAACGCCGTTGTAGATGATGTCCTCAGCTCCGCGCCCACCCAGCAGAACGGAAATGCGATCCTCCAGCTCCGGCTCCGTCATCAGATAACGGTCTTTGGCCGGCAACTGCAGCGTGTGCCCCAGCGCGCCGATGGAGCGGGGAATAATGGAGACGCGGCGCACCGGATCGGCATTCGGAACCGAGAGAGCCACCAGCGTGTGGCCCACTTCGTGATACGCCACGCGGTCCTTTTCGTCCTTGCTGATCAAGCGGCCCTTCTTCTCGAAGCCCAGCGTTACGCGATCCACGGCCTGCTCGAAATCGCGCATCTCGATTTGCTCGGCGTTGCGGCGCGCCGCGTTGAGCGCAGCTTCATTCACGATGTTGGCCAGGTCGGCGCCCACCATGCCGGGAGTTTCCGCCGCGATTCGTTCCAGATCTGCGTCCGGCCCGATCTGCAGCTTGCGGGCATGCACGCGCAGGATAGCTTCGCGCTCCTTCAGATCCGGCCGGTCTAAAATCACCTGGCGATCAAAACGGCCAGGACGCAGCAGCGCCGGATCCAGCACCTCAGGCGTGTTAGTGGCGGCCATGATCAGCACCGCCTTGGACGTATCGAAGCCGTCCATTTCCACCAGCAATTGATTCAGCGTCTGTTCGCGCTCGTCGTTGCTCAGCATGACGGCGCCGGCCGAACGCGATTTGCCGATAGCGTCCAGCTCATCGATGAAAATGATGCAGGGCGCTTTGGTCTTGGCCTGCTCGAAGAGATCGCGCACGCGCGCCGCGCCCACGCCCACGAACATTTCCACGAACTCCGATCCGGAAATGGAGAAGAACGGCACACCCGCTTCGCCCGCCACGGCGCGCGCCAATAGCGTTTTTCCCGTGCCCGGCGGCCCAACCAGCAGCACGCCTTTGGGAATCCGCCCGCCCAGCCGCTGGTATTTTGCGGGATTCTTCAGGAAATCGACAATCTCGCGCAGTTCGCCCTTGGCCTCCTCCACGCCCGCCACGTCCGTGAATTTCGTATCCAGCGTCTCCGATTCGTCGTGAATCTTCGCGCGATTGCGGCCGAAGCTGAGCGGCCCGCCTCCGCCCTTCTGCATTCGCCGCATCGCTATGCCGTAAATCACGAACAGGAGCAGCAGCGGACCCCAGGAAATCAGGACGCCGGTCCACAGATTGCCCGACGGAATGCTGCCGGAGAACTTCATGTGCTGCGCTTCCAGTTCCTGCACCAGCGGGCCGGTATCCATGCCAGGAATCCGATCCGCCGTGAGCTGGGGATTCTTGGGCGGCGGCTTCAAGGTCTTCAGGTAATCCTTCTTATAGGTGCCCACCAGCTTGTTTTCGGTGATCCGTACATCATCCAGATGCCCGGCTTTCACCTCATTCAGGAAATCGCTGTAGGGCACCTCGCGCGGCTGCGGCGGAGTGAAGATGGAGTGCAGCATCCAGATGGTCAGAATCACCCAGGCCAAGTAACCCAGGGTGAACTTCCATTGCTGGGGACGGATATTGGGCATGTTGGGCATGTTTACCCCTCCTTAGTGTGACGCTGCAACCAGCTTTAGGCTACCCATCCGATCCACGGAGAAAGTCCAGCCGGGCGGGATCAGGGTGGTGGAACCGTAGTCCAGGATCAGCGCGGGGCCGGGGAGTTTCGCGCTGGGAAGGCTGGAACGCGGATAGACGGGAGTGTCGCGCCAGGCGCCGGCGGAGTGAATGCGGCGAATGACGGGTTTACCGGCCGTGCGCGATCGCGGGCGTTGCGAGATCAAGTTCGGCTTGTGGACGTCCAGCCGCGCGCGGACGCGGATGGTGACAATTTCGATGGCGCGCTCGGGATTCGAGTAGCCGTACACGCGCTGGTGTTCGCGATGGAACGGCGCCGCCGGGATCGGCTGCGTTCCAGGGCACCGTCAGCTCGTAACTCTGGCCGGCGTAGCGAATATCGGCCGAGCGAATCAGCTCAGCGCCGGGCAAATCCTTGCTCGCGACGCGCTCCAGGCGCAGGAATTCGCGCTCGAAATCGGAACGGTTCAACACGCCGGCCGCGTAATCGCGCACGCGGCTCGCCAGCAGCATGCCGAGCGCGGAGAGAGCGCCCGCGTACTCGGGAACCAGCACGGTCTCGAATGCCCAGCTCCTGCGCGATCTCGCAGGCGTGCAGTCCGCCGCAGCCGCCGAAGGCGACCAGCGCGAAGTCGCGCGGATCGTGACCGCGTTCCACCGAAACCAGACGAATGGCCCGCTCCATGTTGGCGTTGGCGACGCGCAGGATGCCCTGCGGCCGCTCGAACGCGGCTGATGCCAAGCTGGTGCGCGATGGAATCGACGGCCGTCGCCGCGCGCGCGGTATCCAGATGCATTTCGCCGCCGATGAGCTGGTCCGCCGCGATGCGCCCCAGCACGACGTGCGCATCCGTCACCGTGGGCAGGTCGCCTTTGCCGTAACAGGCCGGTCCAGGATCGGCGCCCGCGCTCTGCGGGACCCACGCGCAGCAACCCGCCTTCATCCACGCGCGCGATGGAGCCGCCGCCCGCGCCCACGGTGTGGATATCGAGCATCGGCACGCGCACCGGAAAGCCGTCGATGGAAGCTTCCAGCGTTTCGCGCGGCTGGCCGTCGCACAGGCTGACGTCGGTGGAAGTGCCGCCCATATCGAAGCCCAGAATGCGCGAGAAACCGGAGAGCTTGGCCACTTCGAGCGCGCCCACCACGCCGCCGGCGGGTCCCGAAAGCACGGTGCGGACCGCATGCCGCCGCGCTTCCTTGGTCGACATGAAGCCGCCGTTCGATTGCATGATCGCGATGCGATGCCGGCTGCGCGCGTTCGAGTTCGCCGAGATATTGGTCCATCAGCGGGCCGACGTAGGCGTTGATCAGCGTGGTGGACGAGCGCTCGTACTCGCGAAACTCGGGGCAGACATCGTGAGAGGTGCACAGATAGCCGAGGCCCTGCAGCGCCGCCGCGACGCGCTTCTCGTTCGCCGGATTGCGATAGGCGTGCAGAAAGCAGATGGCGATGGATTGAACGCGCGCCCGGCGCAGGCGGGTCTTCAAGCGCGCAATTTCAGCGGCTGGATGGCGATTGAGCGATGGTGCCGTCGAAATAGGCCCGCTCGCGCACGCCGAAACACATCGCGCGCGGGATGATGGGCGCTCGCAGCTGCGGCGTGAGATTGTAAAGCTCGGCGCGATTCTGGCGGCCGATATGGATCACGTCTTCAAAACCGGCCGTGGTTACCAGCGCGGTTCGCGCGCCTTTGCGCTCCAGCAGCGCGTTGGTGGCGACGGTGGATCCGTGAATCACTTCGGCGCGCTGTCGCCGGCCGCCGCTTGCGCCAGTCCGGCCAGAATCACGCTGGCCGGCGAACGCGGATTCGAGCGCAGCTTGAAGGTTTCGATCGCGCCGTCGTCGTGAACAACAATGAAGTCGGTGAACGTTCCGCCGGCGTCGATCCCGATGCGCATTGATTTTCGGTCATGATAGCAGTAGGGTGATCGGCTAAGTTGATTGACCTCGCAAACGTCAGCAAAGTATTTCAGGGCAAGCGCAGGTCACGGCGCTCGAGAATGTGGATCTGTCGCATCGCGCGCGGCGAAATGGTGTCCATCGTCGGGCCGTCGGGCTCGGGCAAATCGACGCTGCTGAATTTGATCGGCGGATTGGACACCGCGTCATCGGGCGAAATCGAAATCGACGGCCGCCGGCTGAGCGGGCTTTCCGACGACGAACTGACGCGCTTGCGCCGCGACAAGATCGGATTCATTTTCCAGTTCTTCAATCTGCTGCCCACGCTGACGTGCGTCGAAAACGTCGCCATTCCGCTGCATCTGCGCGGATGGCCGAAGAAGAAAATCGAGGAACGCGCGAACGAGCTGTTGGACCTGGTGGGCTTGTCCGCGCGCCGTGAGCACTTGCCGGACGAGCTTTCCGGCGGCGAACGCCAGCGCTGCGCCATCGCGCGCGCGCTTTCGGTTTATCCGCCGGTTCTGCTGGCCGACGAGCCCACCGGCAATCTGGACACCCACACCGGCGCCGAGATTCTCGCGCTGATTCGCGATCTGCACGAGCGGCTGGGCTCCACGGTCCTGATCGTCACGCACGATATTCACGTGGCCGAAAGCTGCGCCCGCCTGGTGGCCCTGCGCGATGGGCGCATCGAAGAAGATCGCGCGGGCAAAGCGCGCGCGTACCTGTTCATGATTCTGCTGAAGCTCATTAGCTGGCCCTACGTCCGCCAGCATCTGCCGCGCTGGCTGCTGACCATCGCGGGAATCGTGCTGGGCGTCGCCGTGTTTGTCGGCATCCACACCGCCAATCAATCCGTGGTGTACGCGTTTCATCAAACCGTGGATCGCATCGCGGGATCCACGCAGTTGCAGATCTCGGCCGGCGAAACGGGATTCGATGAAAATGTTCTGGATCGCGTGCAGGCCGTGCCGGAAGTGCGCGTCGCGGTGCCGGTGATCGAAGCGGTGGTGAACACGGGCGTTCGAGGGGCAGGGCAATCTGCTGATCCTGGGCGTGGACATGACGGGCGACCGCAGCCTGCGCGACTACGATCTGGAATCAGCGGCGACGACGATCATCGACGATCCGCTGGTTTTCCTCGCGCAGCCCGATTCGCTGATGGTCACCGACACCTACGCGCGCGAGAATCACTTGGGCATCGGCGCCAAGGTTCCCATGAGCACCATGGACGGCCAGAAGCTGTTCACCATTCGCGGCGTCATGAAATCGGGCGGGCTGACCAGCGCCTTCGGCGGGAACCTGGCGGTGATGGACGTTTATGCCGCGCAGAAGGTTTTCGGGCGCGGCCGGAAGTTCGATCGCATCGATCTGGCGGTGAAAGACGGCGCGAACGTCGCGGACGGTGAAGGCGAAGCTGCGAAGCGCTGCTGGGCCCGGGTTTTCAGGTGCAAGAGCCGTCGGCGCGCGCGCAGCAGTTCGATTCCATCTCGCGCGTTTACACGCTGACCGCGAACATCACCAGCGTGTTCGCGCTGTTCATCGGAATGTTCATCATCTACAACACGTTTCAGATCGCGGTGACGCAGCGCCGCGCGGAGATCGGGATTTTGCGGGCGCTGGGCGCCACGCGGCGGCAGATTCGCACGCTGTTTCTGGGCGAGAGCGTGGTGGCGGGATTGTTCGGGTCCGTGCTCGGACTGCTGGTCGGAATCGCAATCGCGCGCGGGATGACGGGCTACATCGGATCGCTGCTGGGCGAGATTTATGGCATCGCGCAGAAGGCCGACGAGATCTCGACCGATCCGATGTTGATGACGTTCGCGGTGGTGCTGGGCGTGATCACGAGCGTGGTGGCGGCCGTGATTCCGGCGCGCAGCGCGGCGCGCGTGGATCCGGTGCAGGCCTTGCAGAAGGGCAAGTACCAGCAGTTGAGCGCGGGCGAAAATCGCGTGCGCAGAATTGCCGCGCTGCTGGTCGCGATCGCTGGCGGCGGCGTGTCTGCTGTTCGAACGATACCGCATCTTCTTCTATGTCGGGCGACGCGCTGGCGGTGCTGGCGGCGCTGCTGCTGACGCCCACCTTCGCGCTTTGGCTGGCGCGCGCGCTGCGTCCTTTATTGCGATGGCTGCGGCCGGTGGAAGGAACGCTCGCGGCCGATAGCTTGCTGCAAGCGCCTCGGCGAACCTCGGGCGCGGTGGCGGCGCTGATGTTGTCGCTGGCGCTGGTGGTCGCGCTGGGCGGCTTGACGCGCGCCAGTTACGATTCCATCTTCGGCTGGCTCACCGTGGCGCTGAATCCCGACCTTTTCGTCTCGCCATCGCAAAGCCTCACGCAGCGCGATTTTCGTTTTCCCGAATCGATGGGCGCGCAATTGCGCGCCATTCCGGGCGTCGGCGAAGTGCAACTGGTGCGCGACGCGCGCATCGAAATCCAAGGCAAGCCGACCATGTTCGTCGCGGCCGATATCGCGCGATCTCCGGAAACATGCCACGCTTCCGCCGGTGGCCGGCAATACCGAAGAGATGTTCCGGCTGGCCGCAGCAAGGCAAAGCGGTGCTGGCTTCGGAAAATTTCGCGCTGCTGCGCGGATTCAAGCTGGGCGACGTGCGTGGACATTCCCAGCCCCAGCGGCGTGCTGCATCTGCCGATCGCCGGCATCGTGACCGATTATTCCGACGAGCAGGGCAGCATGCTGGTGGATCGCGCGCTGTACAAGCGCTATTGGAACGACAGCACGGTGAACATATTCCGCATTTATCTGGCGCCCGGCGCGGCGGAGGCCGACGTGAAGCGGCGGATTCTGGAACAGTTCGGCAATCAGCGGCGGCTGTTCGTGCTCACCAATCGCGAAGTGCGCCGCTACATTCTGCGGCTGACCGATCAGTGGTTCGGCATCACCTATGTGCAGATCGCGGTCGCGGTTTTGGTGGCCGTGCTGGGCATCGTGAACACGCTGACGGTTTCCATCACGGATCGCCGGCGCGAACTGGGCGTGTTGCAAGCGGTGGGCGGGCTGCGCAATCAGATCCGCGGAACCATCTGGCTGGAAGCGCTGGCGGTGGGAGCGGTGGGATTGATTCTGGGATTGGCGCTCGGCGCGCTGCAGCTTTACTACAGCCTGCAAATCTCGGCCGAAGACATGGCGGGCCTGCGGCTCGAGCTACGAATATCCGTATTCCATCGCGCTGTTGCTGTTGCCGGGGATTTTGCTGGTGGCGTTCTTGTCCGCGATCGCGCCGGCGGAAACGGCGGTGCGCGGATCGTTGGTGGAGGCGCTTGAATATGAATAGAGCTCGTCTGCCGCTCTGCCTGCTGTTTCTCGTCAGCGCGCTTGCTGGCGCAGGACGCGCGGCAGATCGTCGCCGAATCGGAAAACCGCTCGCGATCGAAATCGCAGCAGTACGAAGGCACGCTCGAAGTGATCGGCGCGTCCAACAAAGTCAGCATCAAGCGCTGGGAGTACCGGCGCATCGGATCGTTTGGCGACGAGCAAAGCGATTCTGCGCTTCACCGCGCCGGCGGAAGTGAAAGGCGTGGCGCTGTTGATCGTGAATCATACCGACCGCGCTTCCGATCAATGGATGTGGACGCCCGCCATCGAGCGCGACCGCCGCATCGCGGCGCAGGACCGCTCCACGCGATTCTTCGGCACCGATTTCAGCTTCGAAGATCTGGAAGAGCGCGACGTGGATCAGTTCGACTACAAGCTCGCGGGCGACGACACCATCGACGGCGCGGCCTGCTGGAAGATCGAATCGAAGCCCAAAGCAATCGAAATCGTCGCAGTACACGTCGTCGCTGGTTTGGGTTCGCAAAGACAACTACGTGGTGGCGCAGATCGAAGAGTTACACCAAAGACAAACTGATCCGCCGCATCCACTACAGCGACATTCAAAACGTCAGCGGAATCTGGACGCCGCGAACCGTGGAAGTGTTCGACGCCAATCGCAAGAGCCGCACGGTGTTGAAGCTCGAGAAGCTCGAATACAACGTGCCGATGAAGGACGAAGATTTCACGCTCGAAGCATTGCGCCGAGGATGACGCTCTCCGGCGTGGGTAAGCTGGCGTGGGCGCTGTTGCCCGCCATCCTTGCTGCGCGCAGAATTTCAACCAGCGTGGATTCATCGAAACCGATCTCACGCTCTATCCCGAAACCGCGCCCAACGACAGCAGCCATGCGGTCGACGACGGTCTGTTCCGCTATGAAGCGTCGTACAAGGCGCTGCCCTGGCTGCGAATGGCCGGCGCCTTCGACGCGCGCTTCGACACGCACAAGCAAGTGGAGCGCACGCTGCACCTGGACTGGCAGGATCGCTCGCTTCAGCGTCCCGCGCTGTCGCTGCGCGAGTTCAACGCCACCATCACGAAGGGCAAACTGACGGCCGAGTTCGGCAAGCAGTTCATCCGCTGGGGCAAGGCCGACATTCTGAATCCCACCGATCGTTTCGCGCCCAAGGATTTTCTCACCGTCACCGATCCGGATTTCCTGGCCGTCCTGGCCGCGCGCGTCATCTACGACACCGGCACGGATTCTTTCGACTTGGTCTGGCAGCCGCGCTTCACGCCCAGCCGCACGCCGCTGATCAACCAACGCTGGACCGTGCTTCCGCAAGCCGTGGACGGCATCGCGCTGGTGGATCTGGGCTCCGAATTTCCGGGGCGCTCGGCGTTTGGCGCGCGCTGGAATCACATCGGATCGGGCTATGAGTTCTCGGCCAGCTTTTATGACGGCTTCAATTCGCTGCCGGTGTTTCAAGGCGCACTCAACGCATCGGAAATGCGATCGATTATGTGCGGACTTATCCGGCGCTGCGATTGTATGGCGCCGACGCGGCCGTGCCGTTGCGCTGGTTCACGGTGAAGACCGAAGCCGCGTACTACACGTCGCCCGACCGGCAACAGGACGAATACGTGATTTACGTGATCCAGTTCGAGCGGCAGATCAAGGAGCTTTCCATCGTGGCGGGCTACGCGGGCGACGCCATCACGGCGCGCACTCCGACGCTGCAGTTTTCACCCGAGCTGGGTTTCGCGCGAGCGATCCTGGCGCATGCGCAGTACACCATCGATTCGAATCGCAGCGTGGCCGTGGATGCGGCGGTGCGGCAGAACGGGCGGGGAAGCTGGCTGCGCGCCGAATATTCGCAAGGCTTCGGGCAGCATTGGCGCGCCACCGCCGGCTACAGTTGGATTCGCGGCGACGATGGCGATTTTCTGGGCCAGTATCATCGCAATTCGTTCGCGCTGCTGGCGCTGCGCTACAGCTTCTGAGCCGCTCACGCCGACTTCAGCGCTTCGTACACCTCCTCGGCATGCCCTTCCGGCTTCACCTTGCGAAAAATCTTCTTGATCTTGCCGTCTTTGCCGATCAGGAACGTGCTGCGCTCGATGCCCATGTACTTGCGCCCGTACATGCTCTTTTCCACCCACGTCCCGTAGGCTTCGGCGACCTTGTGATCCACGTCGGCCAGCAGCGTGAACGGCAGATCGAACTTGTCCTTGAACTTCGATTGCGCGGCCGCTTTGTCGGGCGACACGCCGACGATCACGGTGTCGGCCTTGGTGAACTTCTTCGAGTGATCGCGAAACTCGCAGGATTCCGGGTGCAGCCGGGCGTGTCCGCCTTGGGATAAAAATACAGCACCACGTTCTTGCCTTTGAGCGTGGCGAGCGAGAACGGCTGTCCTTTGTCATCCTCCACTTGAATCGCCGGCGCGGCGTCGCCTTCTTTGAGAGCTTTGGCCATAGGAACATTCTAGCCGGGCACCTATGATAGATACGTTACAAATGGAGTGCATGAAGACCGACGTGTAAGTAACGGTTCGCCGGAAGAAGAGCGATGATGCGCGAGCAGCGTCGTCTGCACGAGGCTGCGGCGAAATGCATTGGCGTTCTGAAAGGTGGAAGGTCGGCACCGCAGATAACGAGACCGTGCGGCAAAGTCGTACGTGCGCGGCTGCGCGAGCGGTATGGCGACTGAAGCATCGTTGCCGACGCGTGAACGCGAGTTGTTAGCTCGATCGACGGACGTTGTTGATGAACTAACCAGGCTCCTGGTGTCAGCGCGGCGCGATTTTCGCGCTCTCAAGGACTCGGATGTTCCCTGCACGGCGGGGTTGTACGTCATATATTCGGAGAACCCGCTAGAAACGCTCTACGTCGCTAAAGCCTCACTGAAAAACAAGCCTCAGAGCAGGGCAGATGGCCTGTGCTTCCGAATCATGAAAAATCATCGCCTATCAGGGCGATGACAATTTCGTGCAGTACATCGTTGGATGGCAGGGATTCATTTCGAAGATAGAGGCGCGGGGTTACATTCGTGCGTACTGTTCCGTTCAATGGATCGAGGTTGAAGATCCAAGAAGGCTATTCAGGCTGGAACACTTGGCGATTGCCGCGCTGAATCCAAGGTTGAATCGTGGTTAGGGCATCGCTGCGTTGTTCGCCGCAAGAGCCTGATGACGAACCCGCCCGAAGATTGTAGACTGGGTTAGTAACATTCGAACGTGGAGGACTCCGAATGCGGAATTGGATGGTAGGCTGCGCCGCGGGCGCGGTTTTGGTGGCCGGATTGATGGCCCAATTGAATGCCCAGGACAAGGCGAAGCCGGGCGACGCCGCCAAGGGCAAGGAAGTTTTCGATCAATGCTCGGTCTGCCACAACGCGGACAGCACTGAAACCAAGGTGGGGCCGGGACTCAAAGGGCTGTTCAAGCAGGCCAAGCTGGTGAACGGCAAACCGGTGACCGAAGCCAACGTGCGCGAGATGATCAACGACCGGCGGCAACGGGATGCCGGCCTACGCGGATCAATTGTCGGATCAGGACAAGAACGACGTAATCGCGTATTTGAAGACGCTGTAAGGCGATCGGCGCGCGGACGCCGTGTTACATTAGTTTCTGCAGGCTCCTTCCCGGAAAGTCCCCATCGTCTAGCCCGGCCTAGGACACCGCCCTTTCACGGCGATAACAGGGGTTCGAATCCCCTTGGGGACGCCACTTCACAGCTCCGCGCTTCACGACTCTCGCGTTTCCTGTAAACTTGAGAGCCGAGGTCGCATATGGCAAGTCCGATTCGTGGCCCTTGGCTGTTGGCTTGCACGTTCTGTCTCTGCGTCGTCCCTTTGTTGGCGCACCATTCCTTCGGCGCCGAATACGACGCCGACAAGCCCATCACGCTCACCGGCGTCCTCACGAAGATCGAATGGACCAACCCGCACAGCCACTTCTTCATGGACGTGAAGGACGACAAGGGCAACGTCGCGAACTGGAAGTTTGAAGGGTATCCGCCGGTTGTTCTTTACCGCACCGGCTGGAAGCGGGATGTCACCATGAAGCCGGGCGACACCATCACGGTCTTCGGCTGGCGCGCGCGGGATGGAACCAACTGGGCACATTCGCGGGAAATCACTCTCTCCGATGGAAAGAAGCTGTTCTTCGGGCCGCCGGCCGGTACGGGCGACGGAGGCAACACTCCCGCGGTGAAGGTCCCCCAATGACGACACGGCTTCTGCGATCCTGCCGCAGCGCTTTCGGTCTTGCGCAGTCCTCTCTGCGCAGAGCGCCATCCCGCGCATGCCCGACGGCAAACCCAACCTGACAGGTGTCTGGCAAGGCGGGAGCACGCGGCGCGGAAGTTGGGACGAAGCTAATTCCGGACTCGGCGTGGGTGGCACCGGCCGCGATCCCACGGCGCCGCCCAGTCCCGCGTCCCAGCAAGTGGTTCAAACCCCCGCGCCCTATCAGCCGTGGGCCGCCAAGAAAGTTCTGGAGTCCTTCAACAAGCGTGGCATCGACGATCCGTCGGCCTTGTGCCTGCCGCCTGGCGTGCCGCGCCTCACCATCACCGGGCTTTTTCCTCTGCAGATCGTCCAGACTCCCGAGCAGGTGATCATTCTTACGAGTACATGAACGTCTTCCGCATCATTCCGCTGAAGGCAAAGCATTCCGACGATCTGGTTCCAACCTACATGGGCGATTCGGTGGCGCACTGGGAGGGAGACACGCTGGTGGTGGATGTGGTCAGCTTCAACGACAAAGGCTGGCTCACCGGCACCGGGACTTTTCATTCCGACCAACTGCACGTTACGGAGCGCTACACGCGCGTGGACAAGGATCAGATCAAGTACGACGTGACCATGGAAGATCCCAAGGTGTTGACCAATCCCTGGACCATCCATACCAGCCTGATGCTGCGCGAGGGAACTCGCGTGCAGGAGTACGTCTGCGCCGAGAACAATCTGGATCCGGAGCGCTATGAGAAGCTGCTGAAGGATGGAGTGAAATTCACCCGGCAGTAGGCGCGGGCGTCAGCCGCCGGTTGATCAGAATTCCCGCCTGCGATCAAGCCGATCGTCAACGCGATGAACAGCAATAGCCAGCCCCAATATTGCAACGGATGCCGCATCACGCGGATGAAGTGCCGCCCGTAAAGATCGGCGACGATCGCGATGGCCGAATATCGCGCGGCGCGGCACACGGCGACGATCGGAAGATATTTGCCCATCGGTAGTCGGACGCGCCCGCCGCCGCGAACACCATGCTGGTGGGGAACGGAAGAGGAATGGCGGTGGAGGCCACCAGGGCGCCCGTGCCCGATCTTCTGAAAAGCTTCAGGAACATGGACACTCGGCCTTGTCCGAATTTGCTGTTCAGGTAAGCCGCTCCCGCCTTGCGCGCCAGGCGGAACGTGATGTACGCGCCGATCAGGGACCCCGCGGTTGCAACGGCCGCATATTCGTACCAGGGATTGCGGTGACTGGCCGCCAGAATCGCCATCAGGATGTCCGGCCCGCCAAAGGTCGGCAGCGGAGTGCTGTCCAGGATCGCGAGAAAGAAAAGCCCCGCCGCTCCCAGATGGCGGAACGTCGGCAGTGACGCCGCGCCCTCGATTCGGCTTTCGCAGTCTGGATGAGGAACGTTCAACTCGCGGACCACGTTACACACTCAGCACCGGACAGGGCGACCGCTGGATAATCCCGTGCGCGTGCGTGCGCAGGCGGCCCAGCGTCTCATGCATCGCGCCGCGTCCCAGCACGATCAGGTCCGCGCCTTCCTGCCGCGCTTCTTCGGTGATGGTGGCCACAATCTCGCCGACGGCGATGCGCAGCGGCAGCTCCAATCCGGCCGATTTCAGACTCGTTCTCGATGCGGGTGCGCGACTCCGCCCGCAGCTCCTCCTGCAGCGCCTGCTCGCTTTCCAGCGACAGCCAGTCGCTGATGGTCCGCACCACGTGCAACAACTGCAGGCTCGCGCCCACCTGGCGGCTGAAGTCGGCGGCCCATTGCGCCAGCGCCAGGCTTTTCTCGCTCCCGTCCAGCGCGCACAGGATCTTGCGCGGCAGTTCTTGCGCGTGCTGCTTTGCGGCGTGCGCGGCCGTCCACACCGGGCAATGCACATCGTGCAAAACCTTGGACGTCACCGAACCCAGCAGCAGCCCGCGGAACAGGCCGTGCCCGTGCGTCGGCAGCATCACCAGATCCACCGCGTTGTCGCGCGTGAATTCGGCGATCTTCACCGCCGGATCCCCAACCGCCGTCAGCCGCGCGGGTGGCGATCTCCAAGCCGTCGATCGCCAGCTTGTCCAGGTGCGCCTGCAGCGCGTTCTGCAGCGCCACCGGATCGGAGCCCGACGGTCGGCGGAATCAGGCCAGGCGGCGTAACCCAGGCTGGAGGCACCACGCTGAGCACCGTGACTTTGGCGTGAAACTGGTTGGCCAGCGCGCGAACGTACGGAATGGCGGCCATTCCGGCGGCCGAGAAATCGAGCGGGAGGAGGATGTGCCTGTTGGAATGGTGGGCATGCGCCTCCACAATCTTACTGAACTCCGGCCTCAAGTGGCACTTGTGATAGGATGACTAGCCGCGATAGCAATATCGCGCGCCCTCGCCGATGTCGCGGCGACGAAAGGAGAGTCCCTTGTCTGGCCTCAAACAACCCGTTCTCGGCATCCTCGCCACAGCGCTGATCATCGCCATTTCGCTGGGCTTCATTTCGCTGTTCGATTTCCCCAAGTTTTCGGGATGGATCGCCACTTTTCTGCTTTGCATCATTCCCATGGAGATTGTCATGGGTGTGACTGGGGGATGAAGCAGCCTCGCTTCGCGGCGGAGCGCTCGCAGCCGGTGCGCGGCATTCTCTTCAGCCTGATCGCTTTGGTCGCCGGCGCCATCGTGGCGCTGGCGCATTGGACCGGCGTTGGCACCGGCGTCAGCCCTCCCACGCCCATATTCACGCAGTGCATGATCGCTTCGGTGGTGATCATGTTCTGGATGGCGATTATGATGGGCGGCTGGCCATTCACGGCGCTGATCAAGAATCCGATCGGGGTTGGCGTTGCGATGATGGTGGCCTGCTACGTCATCAATTACATTCTTTTCCGCATCTTCTTTAACTACGATTTCCTGAAAGGCGCGCCGGTGTATGTTCCCGCGCAAGATCCGCATGGCCTCTTCAGCGGTTGGGCCTGCGTGGTGTTTTACGTTACCGCGATTACGCCTTTGTTCATGGTCCTTTGCTTTGACTTGTGGCCGTTCACCAAATCTCCCAGTTTGATGAAGCAGCCGACGCTCGGCATCGTCTGGACCATCGTGGCGCTGCTCATCGGCGGCGCCGCCATGTACATCGGTGTGAATGTGATGAGGATGGACCAGGTCGCCTTCATGGTGTCGGTTCCGATCCCGGTCATTTTCGGCATCATCTTCGTGCTGAATATGCTGCAAGGGTCGCTGTTCGCCAACTTCACGCAGCCGCTCAAGGGCGTGTTGAATCTCGTGACAGCCATTATCCTGGGCAACCTGTTCGCTCTCATGTATCGGACGCTCGCGGGAGTGGTGACCGGAAAACTCGACGCGGGTCCGCCGTCGTATCAGTCGGAAATCTGGCTTGCTTCGGCGCTGCTGTCCGTCACTTTCCCGTTCCTGGTGGCCTACGCCGACTTCTTCACCATGTGGCCTTTGCAGCGCGCCAAAGCCGAGCACGTGATGGAAACCGCCGGCGGGCGCTGATATATTTGCTAGCATGCGAATCGGATGTCGCTGCCGGTTTCGTTGTAAGTGCGATTTCGGCTTTCGGTCAAGCGCCGCCGGGTCCAGCATCTGCTCCCAGTCCCGCCCTCCTACGCAAGGGCCGCGACGTTGCCCGCGCGCATCGAGAAATTCGCCGCGACGCCTGATTCCATTAAACCTGGCCAGTCCGTCACGCTGAGCTGGGCGGTGGAGAATCCGACTGACCGTCAACATCGATCCGGGCGTCGGAAAAGTGCGGCCGCGCGGCACCAAGGCGGTTTCGCCCAGCGCGACCACCACCTACACCCTGACCGTCAAAGGACCCAAAGATCAGGTGATCACCCAAACCGTCACGGTCACCGTCGCCGGTACGGTTGCGGCAAACGTGGCGCCCGCGGCCAGTGTCCGACCAGCGCAGAGACG
This sequence comes from Bryobacterales bacterium, assembly GCA_963798295.1. Taxonomy (GTDB): domain Bacteria; phylum Acidobacteriota; class Terriglobia; order Bryobacterales; family Bryobacteraceae; genus Palsa-89. The sequence goes on from CAWCSV010000001.1 coordinate 419,111, forward strand.
CCGCGCATGCCCGACGGCAAACCGAATCTGACCGGCGTCTACAATTCCGTCGTTTGGGCGCGATCCCATCCAGGCCACGCTCAAGCCCGGCGCGGAAAAATACAAAGTGGTGCGCGGCCCCACCGACGCAGGCGTGTATGCCGATTGCATGCCTACCGGAGTGCCTCTCGCCTATTTTGTTCCCTACCAGTGGGAGATCGTGCAAGGCTTGGACAAGGTGGTTATTCTTTACGAATACCTGCACATGTTCCGCGTGGTTTCCATCAACGGGACGCATCCGGTGGATCCCGATCCTACCTGGATGGGCGATTCCATCGGCCACTGGGAGGGCGACACGCTGGTGATCGACAGCGTCGGATTCAACGACCGGACGGAGCTGCCGGGCGCCTTTCACCACAGCGAAGCCCTGCATGTTGTCGAGCGCTTCCACCGTACCGATCTCGATCATCTGCAGTGGGAAGCCACCATCGACGACCCTAACGTCTTCGCCAAACCCTGGACGCTGACCCGCACCTTCCCGCTCCGAACCGACTTGGACAAAGTGGACGAATACGTCTGCGAGAACAACAAAGACTACAAAGATCTATTTGGCAAGTAGGGAGAACTTGATGACGTCGCGAAGAAGCTTTCTGATTACTGTGGGCCTCGCGGGCGTGAGCGTTCCGCTGGCCGCGCATCACGGCACCGGCATGTACGACATGCCGCACCCCATCACCATCACGGGCGTGGTGAAGCGCTTCGAGTGGACTAATCCGCATGCCTATATCTACCTGGACGTGAAGGACGACAAGGGCAACGTCGTCGAATGGGCCGTGGAAATGATGGCATTGAATCACTTGAAATCCTATGGCTGGTCGCGCAACCTGGTGCAGCCGGGCGACATGATTAGTTGCACCGGAGGAGCGGCCAAGAGCGGCATGCCCGCCATGCTCAGCTCCATCATCAAGCTGCCGGATGGCCGCGAAATCAAGTCGTAACTGAGCGATCTCGCTCAGGGCCATCGGGTCACTTCGCTCATCGAATAGCGAAATCCTCCTCTCTACTTCCGGTTTCCCTGGTTTTCCAATTGCATATCGCTCGCTTAGGATTGACCGCCGCGACGCCTTCTGAACCGCGACCGTGAGGGAGCGGATGCTGGCGCTTTTCTGAACCGCGACCGTGAGGGAGCGGAGCGGCCAACCAGGAGGACATATGGGACAAATCGTTGCAGCCATGGCGACCATGCACGCCCCGCAGCTCTTTACGCGGCCGCCGGAAGAAGATCCTCGGCAACTAGATGCCGGTATCGCGGCCATGCGCCGGCTCGGAGAATTGCTCGATGAAACGAAGCCCGACGCCTTGATCATTTTCGCCAGCGATCACATGGAGACATTCTTTCTGAAAAGTGTCCCGACGTTTGCGATCATGTCGTCGGAAAGCGCGACGGCAGCCTTCGCGGGCCGGTCCTGGAATCCGCCGATTCATCAGGCGCTGGCCGAAGCGTTGCTCGATCAGTTGGTGGCGCGGGATTTCGATATGGCCTATTCGCAGGAGGCCGATCTGGGGCATTCCTTCGCCGCCATCTTCGAATGGGTGCTCGAAAAGCCGCGCCATTCCGGTGGTCCCTATCTTTATCAATACCTATTTGCCGCCATTACCTAGCGCCCGTCGCTCGGCGGCGCTCGGAAAGGCCGTCGCCGAGATCGTGGCCGGGCGGCTCGAGCGCGTGGCGGTGCTGGCCAGCGGCGGCATGTCGCATTATCCCGGTACCTGGAAGTATTACAAACCCGCGTATGATTTCGATCGCTGGTGCATTCATGAGCTTGAGAACGGCCACAGCGATTCGTTCATCAATCTCAGCGCGGAGCAGTTGGATGAAGTAGGCAACACCGAAATGCTGCCTTGGGCCGCGGTGCTAGGCGCCATCGGACCGCAGCATACCGAGCTGCTCTCCTACCAGCCGACCACGCATCATGGCCATGCCGTCGTGGTCTTTCATCCGGGCCAGAAGCCCAACGCGGACGCGCCCCAGCCCTACACGTTCCACAATCACCCGTACCATTTCTACAACCATCCGCCGTTGGCGGCCTTCAGGCTGAACAAGCTTTTGTACGACCTGCGATTCAAGCCCTCCTTGCGAGCGCGCGCTTTCCAGGACGTAGCGCCCATCGCCGCCGAGTATGGCTTAAGCCCGGAGCATACCGCCGCGCTCCAGGAGACGTTCCAATTCCGGCACATCAACAGCGACAAACCCGGTCAGGATGCCGATCCGCTGGCCGCGGTTGGCGCGCACCCGATCGGCGCTTTGATGGCGGTTCATACCTTGCAGCAGGAGAAACGAAAGCTGGCGCCTCAATCGGCGGACCAAGCCTGTTGCGGATGTCAACGGGCGTCGGGTACATTGGATGCCGCGCCATGCTCACGCTCCAGGCCAGGCCCGAACCCGTTGCCGTTGATCCCGGTAAGTCGGCAGTAATCGTCGTCGACATGCAGAACGCCTTTGCCAGCAAGGGCGGCATGCTGGATATCGCGGGCGCCGATCTTTCCGCAGCGCCCGGCGTGGTCAGCGTGATCGGCCAGGTTTTGTCGGCCGCTCGCCGCGCTCGAATGCCCATCGTCTATTTGCAGATGGGTTATAAAGCGGACTTGAGCGACAGCGGCGGTCCCCAGTCGCCCAACTGGCACAAAGAGCTCGGCATCCGTTTGATGAACGGCCGTCCGGAGTTGAAGGGAAAGCTGGTTACCGAAGGCACCTGGGATTTCGCTATCGTCGATGAACTTGCGGCGCAGCCTGGCGACATCGTCATCGTCAAGACCCGCTATAGCGGATTCGCCCGTACCACGCTGGACGCCGAGTTGCAGGCGCGCGGCGTGCGCTACTTGTTCTTCACCGGCATCGCAACCAATGTGTGCGTGGAATCCACCTTGCGCGACGCTTTCTTTCTCGATTATTGGCCCATCCTGATTACCGACGCCTGCATGGCGGCGGGACCGTCTACGATGCAGCAGGCGACGCTGTTCAATATCGAATCCTACTTTGGCTGGACGATCCCCTCTCAGGAATTCCTGGCAAAAGCCGCCCAGTAGCCGAAGACTCTCAAAAACCCGTAAGCGCCCGATAAGGATTTCGGGGAGCTTATGGATTCGCAAATGACAGTGGGGAAGAAGCTGACGCTGATTGGCGCGCTGCTGATCGGGCTGACCATCGTGTTGGGGGTGGTCACGCTAGTGGGGCTAAGAAGTTATGACAAGGTGGTGACGTCGCTCGCCGACGATGCGCTGGCGGGAGTCGCGGCGTGCAGCAAAGTGGAGGTGCAGTTTCTGGAGTTGCGTGGCGACACCTGGAGACACTTAGCTTCCGACGATCCCAAGGACATGGAACACCAGGAACAAGAGATCCAGCGCCTCAAGGGTGAGATTGCCTCGGGTATGAAGGAGATTCAGGCTGCCATCTTTGCGGATGAAGAGCGCGTGATCAATCAGAAGATCGATCCCGCCTTGCAGCGTTACTACGATCTGTGGGAGAGGGGCCGGGTGTTAAGTGACGCCAATAAGAAAGAGGAAGCCTACCGGCAAGTTGTAGAAGGCGCCGCAGCGTATACCGATGTCAAGAATGCAATTCACGACGAGACTGAATTCAACCGTCGCAATGGCGCGAAATACACCGCTGAAGCCGCGGCAACCGGTACGCGCGTCAAATGGCTCACCTGGCTGGTCCTGCTGCTTTCCGTCACCTTGGGCAGCGGAGTGTTATTCCTCTTCGTTCGCAGCCTTGGCCGTGTGTTGCGCCAGACCGTGAGCGAATTGACCGAAGGAGCCGGGCAAGTGGCCAGCGCTTCGGCGCAAGTGGCGTCTTCCAGCCAGGCGCTGGCACAAGGGTCTTCCGAACAGGCTGCGTCGCTCGAAGAGACCTCAGCGTCGAGCGCAGAGATCACGTCCATGACGCAGAAGAACGCGGAAAATTCTTCAACCGCGGCCACCCTAATGGCCGACGTCGATCACCGTGTCACCGAAGGCAACCAGACGCTTCAGGAAATGGTGCAGTCCATGCTGGAGATCACCGGATCGAGCGACAAGATCTCGAAAATCATCAAGGTCATCGATGAGATCGCTTTCCAAACCAATATTCTCGCGCTGAACGCCGCTGTGGAAGCCGCGCGCGCCGGTGAAGCAGGCATGGGATTTGCCGTGGTGGCGGATGAAGTCCGCAACCTGGCCCAGCGCTCCGCGCAGGCCGCCAAGGACACTTCCGCGCTGATCGAGGAGTCCATCGCGAAATCCAACGAAGGCGGAACCCGCCTGCAGCGCGTGGCCGATGTGATGCACGCCATCACGGAAAGCACGGTGAAAGTAAAAACGCTGGTGGATGAAGTGAACCTGGGCAGCCAGGAACAGGCGCGCGGCATCCAGCAGATTTCGAAAGCCATCGCGCAGATGGATCAGGTGACGCAGAGCACCGCAGCCAGCGCCGAACAAGGCGCATCGGCCAGCGAAGAGCTATCCGCGCAGGCCGAGGCCATGGATCATGCGGTTCGCAAGTTGTCCCGCTTGGTGGACGCAAGCGACGAAACCAGCGTCAGAAGAACACGCCCGGTCCATGCCAAGGCCGCGTCCCACAAGCCGCTCCCCGCGCCCGCCGGTTCCAGCCTCCGCGCGCTCAAGTCCGCTGTCGCCCATCCCGCCGCGTCCAAGCCCGCTGTGCGCCAACCGGTGGCTGCCGGCGAGTCTCCCACCGACGCGCAGTTTCTCGAAAGTTTTGAGGAAATGTAGCAGCTCCGCGCTCTCCCTTATACCTTCGCAACGCTGGTTTGTACAGATGCGTCTCCTTTGTGTTACGCTGCACACAAACCATGCCTGAACTTCTGGCTAAGAAGCCCCTCGACATGATCCAGGAGGAGTGCGACGAGGTTGGCGAACACACCCTCAAACGCGCCCTGGGGCCCACCAACCTGATTGCGCTGGGCATCGGCGCCATCATTGGAACCGGCATTTTCGTGCTCACCGGATCGGTGGCCGCGCAGAACTCCGGCCCCGCCATCGTGCTTTCGTTCACCTTCGCCGGAATCGCATGCACCTTCGCCGGTCTGTGCTATGCCGAATTCGCCTCTCTGATTCCCATCGCGGGATCCGCTTACACCTACGGCTACGCCACGCTGGGCGAGCTTATCGCCTGGATCATCGGATGGGATCTGATTCTGGAATACGCCTTTGGCGCCGCAACCGTGGCATCCGGCTGGTCGGCCAACGTCGTGCAGTTGCTCGCGCGGCTAGGCATTGTGTTGCCACCGCAATGGATCGACACGCCGGGAACCCAGCTCGCCTTCTATCGGCAGATGTGGCAGCCCGTGGCTTCACTGCCCGCGGGTGTGGATGCCGCCACCTTGCCCCACGCCACTGCTGTGTTCAATGTCGTTGCGTTTCTGGTGATCGCCGCCGTTACCACTATCCTGGTGATCGGCATCCAGGAATCGGCCACCGTCAACACGGTGATCGTGTTCGTCAAGGTTGGCACGGTGCTGGTTTTCATCGCCATCGCGGCTGCTTTCGTATTGCATCATTTGGCCCAGGCCAAGGCCAATTGGACGCCGTTCATTCCGCCCAATACCGGCGTAACCGGCCAGTTCGGATGGTCGGGCGTGATGCGCGGCGCGGGCAAAATCTTTTTCGCTTACATCGGATTCGACGCCGTGTCCACCGCCGCGCAGGAAGCTAAGAATCCGCAAAAGGACATGCCGATGGGCATTCTCGGCTCGCTAACCATCTGCACGTTGCTCTACATCATAACGTCGGGCCTGCTCACCGGGGTGATCAGCTACACGCGGCTCAACGTGGGCGCACCCATCGCTCTGGGGATGGCCGAAACGGGCGTGCAGTGGGGCGAGTTTCTGGTCTTGATTGGAACCATCATGGGCTTGAGCACCGTGATGCTGGTGATGCTGCTGGGGCAATCGCGCGTGTTCTTTTCCATGTCGCGCGATGGTCTGCTGCCGCGCTGGGCGGGCGCCGTGCATCCCCGCTTCCGGACACCGTGGATTTCCTCCATCGTGGTGGGCGTTTTCGTGGCCTTTCTTCCGGCCATCCTGCCCATCGGCATTTTGAACGAAATGACCAGCATCGGAACGCTGCTGGCTTTCGTCATCGTGTGCGCCGGCGTGTGGGTGCTGCGCGTGCGCCGCCCGGATTTGCACCGGCCGTTCAAGACTCCGCTGGTGCCGCTGGTGCCGATTTTGGGCATCGTCTCGTCTTTTCTGTTGATGGCCTTCCTGCCGCTGGCCACCTGGATCCGGCTGGTGGTCTGGCTGATCATCGGGATGGCGATCTACCTGAGCTACGGCCGCAACCACAGCCGCGTGCAGCAATATCTGGCGGACAAACCCAAGCTGTCGCCCGCCAAGCGGTAGGAGTTGGAAACATGTTACGTCTTGCCTGCATTCATTCGCGTGCTTGAGCCGTCACGGCGGCAAGAAATAGCGTCGGTAGAAGGACCAGCAAAAGTATGGCTGATGTTGAGATCACGCAGGCCGAGGCGGACGCCTTCATCGAAATGGAAAAACGCTTTGTCGATGACAAAGACTGGACCTTCCCGATGGCTGGCGAACGGATTGCGGTTGGCTTGACATCTCTCGACAATCGCGAGAACTTCATGCTAGATGTGACCCGCGCACAGATAAAGCTGACCAAAGCCACTTACCAGAACCGAGCTCGACAAGCCATCGTCCTTATGCGGCTCGATATTGATGGTTCTCCCCACCGAAATCCAGACGGGACCGAAATCCCGTGCCCACACCTGCACGTTTACCGCGAAGGGTTCGGCGACAAGTGGGCGATTGCAGCTCCCGAAGATCGTTATTCGGACACCATGGATCTATTCTCAACCTGCGAAACTTTCCTGAAGCACTGTAACATCACTGGCCCATCCAAAATGCAGAGAGGGCTGTTTCCATGAGCGTCCCCGAGATCGAAAAGCTCCTTCACGATTACCGGACGTGGCTTTTGGACAGAACTACGCTCCGTCAAGTGAACGGCGATTGGGTTGAGATTACGACGCCGTATTTGGATCGTCACAATGATGCGCTCCAGATTTACGTTCGCGCGGATAACGGCGGTTACGTTCTCACCGACGATAGCTACACCACCCACGATCTTGAAGCTTCCGGATGCAACCTCCACACGGATAAACGGCAAGACCTTCTTAAGATGACGCTGAACGGATTCGGCGTGAAGCTTCAGAACGAAGCGCTCGTGGTACATGCCACAGTCGAAACTTTTCCGCTGCGAAAGCACAGTCTGATTCAAGCCATGCTTGCGGTGAATGATCTTTTCTATCTCGCCAAGCCTGTAGTAGAGAGCCTTTTTTTTGAGGACGTGGTTTCATGGCTGGACGTTAACGAGGTCCGATATACGCCTAGAGTGAAGTTCACTGGAGCCAGCGGCTACGATCACTTGTTCAATTTTGTGATTCCGAAGTCCCGGAAGGAGCCGGAACGCATCGTGCAAGCGCTCAATCGCCCGACACGCGACACGGCAATGCTCTTTATTGGGGCATGGAACGACACTCGTGAGACACGACCTACTGACTCCAGGGCGTACGCCATGCTAAACGACGTTGACCAGCCGGTGTCCGGCAGCGTCATCGATGCACTTCGCAACTATCAAATAAATCCAGTGCCGTGGAGCATCCGTGCTAAGGTCGTTTCCGAACTGGCGGCGTGACCTGAACTAGTACTTACTTGCGTAAATTGGAGTACTTAGAGGCGGGGCGCGAGGGAAAGACAACGGCCTTTTTCCATTCAAACGGGGCCGCCTTCTGGTTATAGACGGCGACGAAGTCGTCGATCGCCTGTCGGAGCTGACGCGCGGAGGTGAAACTGGCACCCCGCAAAGCTTGTCGGCTTAAGATGCTGAACCAGCACTCCACCTGATTCAACCAGGATGAATAGGTGGGGATGAAGTGGAAGTGAACTTGGGCATGGCGCTTCAGCCATCGGTCTTCTTTCGGCTTGTGCGTGTTTAGGTTATCCAACACCACGTGGATTTCGCGGTCGGGATGGGCGGCGACGATCTCGTTCATAAAATCGAGGAATTCGCGTCTGCGCCGCCGTTGGTAGTGGGCAGTCCTCACCAGCCCGGTGGTCACTTCCAAGGCCGCGAAAAGGGTCGTTGTCCCGTGCCGCGTGTAGCAGTGGTTGAATCCGTTAACGGCTTTGCCATCCGGCAGACGCAGATAACCCTGGGCTCGCTCCAGAGCCTGAATCGAGGGCTTCTCATCCACGGCGAGCACCAGCGCATTCTCCGGCGGATTCAAATACAGGCCCACCACATCGGCGGCTTTGGGGCCGAACTCCGGGTCTGTGCTGATACACCAACTGCGGCGTCGCTGCAGGCAGATATCGTGCCGCCGGAGAATCCGCCAAACCTGGTCTTTACTGATGCCTGGCAGGGCTTCGGCTAGCCGCGCGCCGTTCCATTGCGAGTATCCTTTCGGCGGCGACTGGTCCAGCAGTTCCAGAACACGTCTCTCAGTGGTTTGGTCGTATTTTGCGGGCTTGCCCGAGCGCGGCGCATCCCCAAGTCCTGCCAGCCGATGTTTACCGAAGCGTTGCCTCCACTTGGACACCCTTGCGGTCCGGGTCTTCAGTTCGGATGCAATCTGCTCGTTGGTACGGCCTTCGTTGGCCAGCAAGAATGATTCGCGCTCGTTCCACCACGCGCTGCTCACTCTTCCCCCGGCGCGCCCACTCCTTGAGCTGGCTGGCTTCTTCATCCGTGAGACGCACAACTGCGGTTTGCCGGCGCATGCTTCAAGCGTACTCTAGTACTCTAATTATTGAAACTAAATACTAGCAGGAACGGCCGGTCGAACACCGCATCCAGCGTCGATCCCTGCCTTAGCTCCACTTTTTTGCCGCGCGTGAGCAGAACCGCCGATCCCCCGCTCCTTTCCAACTCCGGTCGGCCAAACGGTAGCGAAACCTCATCTAACGCATCGCGGTCTAATTTAAGGGCGGCAAATCTATGAATCTCACAATGCGGCTGGCCGCTCTGTTGGCCTTTTCATCCGCCGTTACCTTCGCGGCAACGTGGTCGGGACCCTTGGTGGATTCCAAGTGTTATGCCGCCGAGGAGCGCAACGTAAATCCCACTGACACCGAAACATTTGTGGATCGTGATGGAGGTAACGAGATCCGCTACTGTTCGCCAACCCATAAAACCAAGAGCTTCGCGCTCATAGCTGCGGACGGCCGGGAACTTAACTTCGATTCGGCGGGAAACGCCAAAGCGGCCGAAATGGTGGGCAACGTCAACAAGAGGCGTCGGCTTGTAGTCGAGGTCTCGGGCGAAATGTCCGGCGATACAATCAAAGTAGATTCGATCTCAGCGGCGCCCTCGCCCTGATCCGTCAACGAAGATCTGCCACTCACTTGGCCACGTCTATCTTGACTACATTCATGCGAGGTGGATCTCCCGAGTAGGCAATCGGACCGTTTCTTGTGGACGTGGCGGTCACGTACCCATTGGCGCCGTCGGCAGAATAGTCTCTGGCGATATCCAGGATGAAGGCGCTCACATCATAATTAATCGGCGCTATTTTCGTGGCTAACGTATACGGATACACCACTCGGACGTGCCATTGTGAGCCGCCGTTGACCAGGTAGGCCTCGTACATCCAATCCGTGCCACCCAGGCTGTTGACGCCCGCGGGTATCGCCACCGGTAAGTTAATTCGCTGGTCCACCAGGGTGTCGCTTGTCCCATGAACGCGGCACTTCCCCGTGGGTTTGCAATTCGCGTTCACCTCGTAATAGAAGTAAATCTGGTTCGCTGCCGTGAGGCCGTTGAGGTAATTTGAGAATCCGAATTCGGTGCTGGCGCGATAGCAACGGTCAGTGTGAAAGAAGACCGACTCAACCAGCGTATTGCCACTCGAGACATCCACTGTCCCTGCAAAAGAAACCTGCGCAGCGATACCCTTCCTGCCGCCCCATACTGCTCACTTGCAGATAACCCGGAGAGCGATAGACAGGGCCGTTAAGAGGCCCGTCCAGTTCTGAGTCGCGGGATTGTATTGGTACAAATCGACGCTGGGGTTCTCGAGCGCATTACAATCGGCGGAGTAAGCGCCTTCTGATTGTGAAGGATGCGGCAGAGAAAACTCGTACGGCGGCACCACCGGGGGAAGCGGTTCAGCCTGGAACAATTCATAAGTGAAATTGCGAGCAGGTATCTGGGTCCAGCAAGGATAGGCGCACTCGGTTTCTGAGACCGCGCGGGGCAAGATGGCCATCACGAAAACTGAGCAGAGCAGCGTGACGTGAGCCGTCATGCTCAGATTGACTCGCGCTGTGCTGATTTGGTTCCGATTCTTGCTATTCCAGCGATACCGGCCGGTCGAAAACCACGTCCAGGGTCGATCCCTGCCGCAGCTCCACCTCTTTGCCGCGTGTCAGCAGCACCGTCGCAAGGCCCACGGCCGATCCCACGCCCGCGCCGATCCCCGCGCCTTTCCAGCTCTGGTCGGCGATGCCGCCAATGCCCGCTCCGCTGCCCGCCAGGATCGCGATGCGCCCCGCGTCCTTCCCTTTGCCAGGCGCCTGCTCGATGGTATTTTCTCCGCCCAACACCTTCTGGCCGGTCTCGCCCGCATCCACGGCGCTCAAATGGGGCGAGAATTTATACGCTTTGCCGCTCGCCAGCGTAAGCGTCTCCAAACGAATCGCCAGCTGGGCCCGCCCTTTCACGCGCCCACTCCGTTTGGCCTCGGTTACCACGCCCTGCACGTAGCTTCCGGCGGGAACGGCGATTTCACCGCCCACCGCGATGGGCACGGCGGTCCGCAAGTATACATAGTCGCCATTCTGCGCCGTTCGGGTGTTGATGGAGTTTTCCATGCGCAGAAGCACATGGACGCCCTGGGGGATCTCGGCTGCCGCGGCGACCGATGCGACGATGGCAAGCGAAAAGAGCAGGTATTGCATGATCGGTGCTCCTTATACGGAAATAGTAACGCCGATTGAGTACTTCTGAGTTATTCGCCTGACCAGTCCTGCGGTGTTCCCCTCGGGCCTATAAGGCTTTTTCTCCGATTTGCCGATAAGTCCATGGGTGCATGGTGTGCGTCTCATCCCGCGCAATCTCGTGGGCTTCGTTGTCGAACAACGAGCACGGCGAATTCAAGATCCTGTAGCACGCCTGCGCTTTTTGCAAACCAGCATGGGGTCCGTCACCGGACACCCGGTGCTTCATTCCGCCAAGTCCAGTTACATCCGAAGGGCGGCGCTGGCCGGCCTGGCGCTGCTTCTTGGTTGCCTGTTGATCCCCAAGTACAAGGCCTCCTCGGGAGGCAAGGTTTCGCTCTTGCCGCGGCCCGTCGCGCACCTCGCGATCGGGGACATCGGCGGTATCGGCGTCGAAGCAACCCCCGACGATGCCGTTTCCAATGTCTGGCTGGTGGATCAGAGTCACGATTTCGAAACCTATAGCAACGGATTGCGAATCGACGATCGCTACCAGACGCGCAATGAGAAGCGCATCTTTTATCCGGTTTACCAGCGCGGCGCTATCGACGTCGCTCAGCCGGAGTGGCGCTCGGAGCCGGCGGGCATCGTCTATCACACCACCGAAAGCGACCAGGCGCGCTTCACCGCCGATCAAAACGCCCGCCTGAAGCGCATTGGCAAGGCCGTGATCGGCGTGGTGCGGCAGAACCACAGCTATCATTTCTTGATCGATCGCTTTGGCCAGGTGTTCCGCATCGTGCCCGAGTCCGACGTGGCCAATCACGCGGGCTACTCGGTGTGGGCCAACGGCAACCGGATTTACGTGAACCTGAACAGCAGTTTCCTGGGAGTCGCTTTTGAGACGCAGACCCAGACCGGCGACATGCCGTCGGCCAATCCCGCGCAGGTGCATGCGGCGCGCGTCCTCACCGAGCTGCTGCGCGCCAAATATCACATTCCGCAATCCAACTGCGTGACGCACGCGCAGGTGTCGGTGAATCCGGACAACATGTTGGTGGGCTACCACACCGACTGGGCGGGCAACTTCCCATTCCGCGATATCGGCTTGAACGACAACTACGCCGTGCCGCCCGCCAGCATTTACGCTTTTGGGTTCGACTACGATCCCACTTTTGTGCACGCTACTGGAGTTCGCCTCTGGCAAGGTCTCGCTCTGGCCGAAGATCAGATGCAAACCCAGGCCGCCGCGCGCGGCATCCCGGTGTCCCGTTACAGAGCCATTCTTCAAAAGAAATATAAGGAGGTGTTGGCGGCGCTGAAGGCGGCAGCCGCCAGCGATAATCGTCATGAGACATAACGAGAAGGTCAACAATTCCGCGGTGGGATTGGATGTCGGCACCAGCCGCATCTGCCTGGCGCAACGGGTGGGCGAAGAGTTTCAATATGAAACGCAGTTGAACGCCTTCGTCACCATTCCGTTTTCGAAGATGGCGGAGGGCGTCCTCAAAAAGGAAAAGGTGCCGCATACCGTCACCGGTCCCGACATCGTGGTGCATGGCAACGAATCGGACCGGTTCGCCGACGTGCTGAATGTCGAGACCCGGCGCACCATGGACAAAGGCGTGCTGAACCCGGCCGAACCGGAAAGCCTGGGCATGCTGCGCAAGATCGTCGAGTCTTTGGTGGATCCGGTGAAAGAGAAGCAAAAGCTGTGCTTCACGGTTCCCGCCGCGCCCTTGGGCGCCGAAGATAACCTTACCTATCATGAGGCGACGCTTCGCCAGATTTTAAGCGACCTGGGCTACGAAGTGAAAAGCATCAACGAAGGCCTGGCGGTGATTTACTCGGAACTCGAAAGCTCGAACTACACCGGCATCGGGATCAGTTGCGGGGGCGGGCTGTGTAACGTGTGCGTTGCGTACTTGTCGGTTCCGGTGTTCAGCTTCTCCATTCCCAAAGCGGGCGACTATATCGACACCAGCGCGGCCGCCATCACCGGCGAGCGCGCCAATCGCGTTCGCATCGTTAAAGAAGAGTCTTTCCACTTCAACGGCTTCTTCGCCGACAAGCTGCAGCAGGTGCTGGGCGTGTATTACGACGAAATGATCCAGTCCCTGGTGCACGGCATGAAGCAGGCGTTTTCGAATTCGAAGAATCTTCCCAAATCCAACCGTCCGCTGCCCATTGTGCTGAGCGGCGGGACGGCGCTACCGGTGGGCTTCCGCGATCGGTTCGAGAAGGCGCTGAGTGAAAGCGGGCTGCCCATCGCGACCAACGAGATCCGTGTCGCGTCCGATCCTTTGCACGCCTCGGCGAAAGGCGCTTTGGTGGCCGCGCTGGCCGACGCGTAATAAACCCCTCTGAACCGCCACCGTGAGGAAGCGGCAGTTAAGGCATCAGACTGGCTGGGCGACGGTTCCAGGTTCTAACACCTGGCTCGCCCAGCCGGCTGCGGCGCAGTACTCTTCGCCCAGACCCGCCACGGGCACGCCGAGTTGCTGGCCAAGCTGTTCGACGCGCCGCCAATCGGCCACTTCGTACGCCCGCACCAGTTGGTAGACTTCCGCCAGGGGATCGTTGTCCGCGGCTTGGCCCCTCAGCACCGCCGCAATCTCGGGCGCCAGGCGCATTTCCGCTAAGGTTTCTGGGAGCGGCCGGTCGATCAGAGCGTCCAGCAGCGAGAACAGGCCGGTGAGAAACGCGAATTGCTCCAGCCCGTTGCGCGCCATCCGCGCCACCGATTCACAGAATCGCGCCCGCAACAACGAGTGATGGATCAGCTCGCTGGGCTTGTCTTCAGCCGTACGGGCCAGCGTCGCCAGCGCGATCCATTTGCGCAGCTCCGCCTCGCCGAAATAGAGCAGCGCCTGACGAATGGACTGGATTCTGCCGGCCAGCGCGAACAGCGGCGAGTTCACATAACGCAGCAACTGATAGGAGAGCGATACGTCCTGTTGGATCAGCGTCTCCAGCCGCTCGAAATCCAGCTCCGGGCGTTGGGCTTCCTGTAGCAAGCGGAGGCAGTGCAGCTTGGCGGCCGGGATCTGGCGGGCCCGCATCATCACGGGGCGCGCGAAAAAGTAGCCTTGAAAATAGTCATAGCCGCACTGGCGCGCCCAGTCGAACTCTTCGTAGGTTTCCACTTTCTCGGCCAGGATTTGCAGGCCTCGCGCCCTGGAGGAGCGGACCATCCGCTTTTGCTCCGCCCGGTTGGTGCTTTGAATCTCGATCTTCACCATGTCCGCGACGTCCATCAAATGTTCCCATCCGGGCCGGAACACAAAGTCGTCCAGGGCGATCTGGTAGCCCTCCTGGCGCAGCTTGCGGCAAGCTTCCAACACCTCGGCGTCCGGTTCCACGGTTTCTAGCACCTCGATCACCGTGCGTCCCGCCGGAAGCCCGGCCTGCCAGCCCTGCAACAGCGGCACGCGGCCGAAGTTGATGAAGATTTTCTTGTTTCCGACCAGATTCTCCAGCCCGATCACCAGCAGGCTGTTGGCGAGCACCTGTCTGGTGGCAATGCCGCTTTCGGTGCCGTCGAACTCGTTTTGTCCGGCGTGGGAGCGAAACAGCAGTTCGTAGCCGTAGACGCGGCGGTCGCGGTCGAAGATGGCCTGCCGGGCGACAAGGGCATCCATGCGCGTCTATCGGCTGGACGCGGTGGCAGGCTTAGTTCGTGCCGCATCGGCACTCGTGCCGATGCCCGCGCCTCTGAAATGACCGGCACGATCCCCTAGAAACGGTTTTACGCGGATTTTGCCGTGTTCAGATTCGTAACTTCAATATATTCAGAAGATTAGGGCTTTTTCCGGCCCACATCTGTTCACTTTCACAGCGGCTGGCTATCGCTGGCCCCTGTCCGGTGCTGGCTCCGGGAGCACCCACTTTACGTGAGCCGTGAATTCAAGTGCCAGCGTGGGTCCGTGAAACGCAGGGACATTCGAGTCGGCGCGTCTAAAGAAGTACTCGAACTGGTGAGAGTCGGCAGCGTTGGTGTTTTGCTCGCCCGCCGTGATCAATTCCCCTAAGAGATAGAACCACCCGCCATAGAGTTGACATCCGTCCTCAACGGGCATGCATTGGAATGCCTCGCCCTCTTTGTTCGAATCGATGCCGAGTTGTTCAAGCAGCGCCCTGAACGAAGCTGGATAGACCAGGTTTCTCTGGACGGCGAAATTCTTGCAGAAGATGCACCCACATCCTTCAGCGAAGCCGTGCTCCTTCGTCCCGTATACTGCCGCCGTTGCGTCGCGATCATACCGGATCGTCTGGTCGCCGATCTGCATTTCAGTCATCGACATTCCTATATCTACGGTACAGCGACTTGGATAGCAGTTGCCATGACAGCCGGGCCGATTTGCAGCCAACGTGGGCGAGCGGTATATTGTCGGAGAATGAGCATTCGATTCGAGAAGATCTGGATCCAACAGTGCAAGGCGACGAAAGGAATCAAGAGGCGCTTCGGCGTGAAGAGCGCGCTTGACTACCTGATTCGCGAGAAGCTGTTGAATTTCGCGGACGCAGCCGAACAGCGGCCCGAGTTCGCCCGGGAACTGCCGCGCTTCCTGGCGGAGGTGTGGCGGATCTTCAATCAGTACGAGATCGCCGGATATGTTGCGAGCCTGAAACCCAAGCAGCGCGAAAGCGACTGCGCAGCCTGCTGTACCTGCGGTGACGCCTACTCCAAGTCGGGCAACTCGCTCGCGTGGGATCAGCAGACGGATTGACCGCCCTTGGCCAGGAATACGCTCAATGAAGCCATTCGACTCCAGCGTGAGCACCATCTGGTGCACCGAAGGTGGCGTGACTCGAAAATAACGCTGCATGTCGGCCTCGGCCGGCGGCCGTCCGTTCACCTTCGTGTAGTAGTAGATGAAAGCCATGTATTGTCCTTGTTTTTCGGTGAAGCGCGTCTTCATCACGGAGTGAGATTGTAGCGGATTGCGGATCGGTGGTCAGGGCCTGCCATGGCCCCTTTCACCGGCGCCTCTGTTCGCCCCGGCCCGCGACATCGTCCGAACCGGCTTCAAAATCGGCTTGTGCATCTCCTCAGGATCGAACCCAAGCCGGGCAGCGTTTGCCTCCATGATGGCGATCCGGCCAACGAGTTCTTTGCTGCGCACTCGCTCCTTCTCAAGCTCCTCGGTCAATTGCGGATCTGGCCTTTGAAGTAGTCCTGCTCGATTGCGGCGCCGACGATGAACGCATTCTCTCGCTGCCGCTGCTCGGCCGCGTTGACCTGCCGATTGAAGCCGTACTTGTACAGAGTGGTCGGGCTGACCCTGAGAACAGCAGCCACGCTTCGCACATCAAGCGCGCATTCCTCGGGCGGATGTGTTTCGGCGACGCTAGATGTTCCATCAGCGCCGCTTCAGTTCCTCGCGAACACTTTGTCTGGACATGTTTAGCTGGGGAGCCTTTCGAACCTGCTCCGGCGGCCGCGAAAAGGCCGAGTTACGCCGCCTGGTGTGGATTCCGTTTGGTCGTCAACGGCGAGAGCAGCGCTTGACGCCTTCTAGCGTTTCCTCACAGTGGCGGATCCATGGCTCTGCGACTCTCCCGTCCGGCCCCGCCGCGCGCGCTTTGGCCGACGTCAAGCGCCCGTTCGGTCGCTTGCTGGATCTGAACGAGGTGGCGTCTTTCGCTCTCACTACCTTTGACACGCAGATAGTCGGCGCATCCGCGAACGCAGTTGAGATGGTACGGACACGGCGTGACCGCAAAATCATGCAGGCACAAACCCAGTGCGGTGAAGTGAACTGCTTGAACTTCGCCATCGAGATACCGGTCCCGTTTGGCGTCTTGGCAACTCGAAATACATGCTGGCCTTCGGGCCTGCCAACTTGCCTTCCTGAATCCCCGCTTTCACCCACTCAAGCCTCTCGTCGACCGTGGCATGACGGTACGCCTCGGTATCTCTAGAATGTTCGCGGCCCATCCAGCGCGATTGCAGCTCAACCGGCAGGCCGCCCTTATCGGCAATGTAGTTCAGCCAATGGCGGAACTGATGGGAAGTCATTTTGCAGAATGAGCCATCGGGCTCACGAATACCAAAACGCTCGAAGGCCGACGGGGTTCCGCCGCCACCGGACAGAAAATCGGCGAGCTGGGAAATGAAGATCGGCGCTACCAACAGAGGATAAAGCGCCCGGCCGGGATGGAACGAGTTGCGGAATGCGATCAGCAGCGTTTCTGAGAGCATCTGGAACGTGCCGTCACGGCGGTCCACCGTCCAAAGGGGCGATGATCTTAGTGATTGAAGAAAGGCTTCCACTTCAAAGGCGCGGAAGTAAACGCCTTCGTTGTCATGATGTCGCGGCAACAATATGGGAACATTCTTCGTTCCCAGCACAAACGTCACTTCAGCGGTCGTCATCCTCGCAGCCCAGTGAAAACCGGGGATCGGAACGCGATGCGGCGTTTGCTCCAGCACGTGGGCGCGCTCCCGCGCACCCTGAGTGAGGGTTCGAATCTCGTGAATCGCCTGTTGCGCCAGTGCCGCGCCGGTCGCGGTCAGCCATCGAACAGCGAACATCTTCTCCGCACCGCGAGCCTTCTCCTTGTAGTAACGGATTCCATAACGGGGCTTGCCGCCTCGCACTTCCTCCACTTCACAATCGAGTGGAAGTGTCAGCAACTCGCCGATCCGAAACCCCGTTACCACGAGGATAGCGACGGCGGCCACCCGCAGGCGGTCAGCGGGTTCTACCGCATGTTCACGGTAAATGGCAGCGATGCCTTGCAATGCCGCTTCGGTGGGCAACCGATCTCTTCGCTCTTCCTGGCCACTGATCGTGTGCCGGTTGAAGTCTTCCACACGCGGAGTCTGGGGCGTGTAGTAGAGCGGACGGCAGACTCCCCGGGCGGCAAGGAATCGTGTGAACACCAGCAGGCTAACGATCAACTTATACGTCGTTGATTCACTCCAACTCGCTCGCATGAGCAGTTCTGCTTGGCTGAGGTCCTCCTCCGAGAAGCTTTGCCACGAGAAATCTTCCGGTTTTTTCTCGCGGCGCCGCTGGATCGCGTCCCACAGAATGCGCGCGGCATCCGACCTCCGGCCCATGTTGCCAACTGAGCGGCGGTCCAGAATGATCCAGCTCTTCACGACGTTTCCATATGCGGCCGGTAACGCCCGATCCGTGGTTCCACGCTGGGTAAAGTAGAGCCTCTGGTTCTGGAGACTGGTGCTCCTGTCCCTCAGCGCACTGACCTCCCACACCGGTTGGTCAAAGAGGGCGGCATCCATGTGCAGATCGGCGGCAAACTTCTGTCGTGCGATGGCCAATAGCGCTCGAATCGCCGCTTCCTCGCTACGGCCGACAGGTGTCTTCATTGCTGCCGCGTTCATTCCTTGCTGTCTCCGGGCACTTGGTCCAACACTTGGCGGATCGCGACGCGAACATCTTCTAGCTGCATCAGAGTCCGCTTGTCACTGATGTCTCGAGCTTCATGCAGGAATGTTTCGATCGAGTGGAGCATCTCGCGGTGCGGGCCGTCGCGGAGGGCGGCAAAGGAGGGGCACAGGTAACAACTCACCGGTGGCAGCAGCCGGCACAAGACCGTCTTTCCGGGCATCCCGACCGCACATGCCAACCCCTCCGACGTTGAGATTAACTATCCCCAGATGGGGTGCGATTGCTGGAATCACCTGGTTAGGCATACCGTCAAAGGCCGGGACCTCAGGGAAGTCCACGATCTTTCCTTGAAATCTCTGTACAAGAGGGGCCAGAGCCGCGTCGGTCGCCTTCGCGACAGGATCGGCAATCGAAGAGACTGTTTCGACGTACACTCTCACGTTCTGAGTGTCCGTGTGATCGAGTATCTCGGCGATGTGAAACACCGAGGCTCCTTCTTCCGCCATATACGTGCCGATCGAAAAGCGGAAGCGTCTCGGGTTCACAACCATCGGCCTTGCGGTTCGTGGGGACACCAGACCGGCGACACGGACGAATCTTCGCAGTGCGGCGTTGACCGCCCCCTCGGGCGATAGTCGGGGAAGCCAGTGGAGAAGTGGATCTTCTGGAACGCCGGACCGCAGATGCTCCAGCAGTGTACCGAGCCTACTGCTGATCGGCCGCCGCTTTGTTTCCCGGTGAGCGGTCCGCTTCTTCACACGCGGAACATCGAGCTGATAACAAATCGCAGTCTTCGATTCGTATCGAATCAGGTCCTTGTTCTTGAGGCGGACAGTGGCGCTCGGGTTATGCCCGAGTTCCAGATGTAGCATCAGGATCGCGCGATCCCTTTCGGCGCCTATTCCAGTATCGATGGCCCTTCGGATCAGCAAGAGTTCGTCAGGGGAAAACGGTCCCCTAACCGGGTGGCGGAACCGAACGTGATGCCCCTTTGCATTCCCGATCGCTGTGATCGTTTTGAAGATTCGAAGCAGTTGCCCGTCGAAATCCGCATGCTGCCGGGCAACACCCCATTCATAGAACGTGCGTAGACGTGAAAGACGATTCCCCTTTTCGGCGCTGTGTTCGATGCCATGTGCAAGGAAACTTCTCGCAAGAGCCTCGGTTAGGTCGGACCAGTCAAACCACCGCACACCAGCTTTGCTCCAGAGCCAGTCCTCGAAGTAGAGGAATGTTGAGAAGTCGTTGTGAATGGTTGACGACTTTTTTCTGTACAGGCGGTCTGCGAGATAGAGCCGGAGTAAATGCTCCGCCCGGGCGCTGAAGGCACACCCTCGACGCATCGCCCTCAGCCGCTCCCAGTTGATTGTGAGCACATCGCCGCCATCGCTACAGGTGCGCATCCTCCAGACGTTGGCGCCCGTCTCGATCACCTGCCCGTCCAATGAGCGGACCCTCATGGGAACAGAAGGAAGATCGCCGATCGCTTCGGCCGCTGGAATAATCCGGGACGAGCGCGGCACGCTTACGAGTCCTCACTGTAAAGTCGGCTATGGTAGCTTCGCATCGCTTCGCTCGCTTGCCTGGCAATCGCGTTCTGGGTATAGCGTTTGGGTGACTGCGGGTTGGTCCAGCCGCCGAGGTAAACCAGCTTGTCCATGCCGTTTGCCTGTTCGGCGAACACTTCCGCCATCCGTTCAGCCCAGGTGTGCCGGAGCCGATGCCACGACAACGGCGTAACACCACTATGACGCCCGATCGTCCGCATGATGTCGTCTGCTGCTTTCATCGACAGCGGTGCGCCAGCTCCGGTAACGAAGAGGTACGGGGTCTTGCCGGTCACACGACCGAGGGGCGGCTTTGAAACCAGGTAAGCACGGAAGAGCGACAGAAGCGACCGCGAAACCGGAACCACGCGCTCCGCGGTTTTGACTGCAGGTTCCCTTTGCCGGGAATCATGCGGATCATCTGGCCGGCGCAGGACTCGAAGTCCGTCATCATTACCCCGCGGGATAGAGTCCAATCGCAACTTGAGCAACTCGCCTCTGCGTAGGCCGAGTTCAAGGCCAGTCTCCACCATCAACCAGTTCCGTAACTGGGCATGGCGGTAAAAAACACCTTTGGGGAAGACCCAATCTCGGCCGCATTCCGTTTTAGGTGCGAGTACCCGGCGAAGGGATGCCAGTTCCTGCTCACTGAGGGGCTGAATCCGCTCGGACGGTTTCGTTCCGGTCCGCAGAGATCGGAAAACCTGCTCCATGTGAGCCCGCTGTGCTGACAGCTCGTCTAACGTAAGCGTTCTGGCACCGCCACGGTTGTCGCTATCCAGCGCCCATTTAAGGAAGTTCTCGGCAACGGAAAGGTGATGATCGAGCGCTCCGGGATCGGATCCGACAACAGTTTCAGCGTCTTGGCCTCTCGTGCGAAAGTAGAGAACCATCGACTCGATCTGGCGGGCATTGAGACTGTTGCCGCTGGTGAGGTGATCGTCCAGATCAAGACCGCCGATACGTCCCGCCCAGTCGTAGATCCGACCCAGGACGCGGAGGTTGCTCTCCAGGGTGGAAGACTGGACCCGGTGTCGCCGGTAGCGAACAGCCCAGCGTGTGCCCACGCGAACCGGGATCCAAGTGGCTCTGTCGACCAGACAAGGAAGCCGCTCACCCGATTCCAGCACCACAGTGAGAACGACGTGGGGCGACATCTTCCTTGGACTCCGATGCGTGTCCAGTTTCCCGGTACCCATGAAGGGAGTCTACTTCGCCAGTGTTCACGGAAACGTGAACGGATGATGATGTTTTCGTGAAAATGGACGCAGCCAACATCCCCGGCTCTAATATCCGGGACCATCACAACCAGAGGGATGGCCGGAAGGGGTCGGTTTCAGATGGTGGAGGCCGCGCAAATCGCTCCGGCCTACGGCCTACGCGATTCGCGCGGCCCCCACCATCTGATCAAGAAGCACAACCGTGCTCAGTGTCCAAAAGGATACCTGGACACAACCAAAAACCATACATCAGAACGGCACGTCGTCGTCGGTGATCCCTGGTCCGGCGGCTCGGCGGGCGCGGCGGCGGGACGTGGCGCGGCGCGCTGCGCATCGGCGCCTCCTGCGAGGAAGTTCGTCGGGGCCTCCATCGGCCCGCCTTCGCCCCGGCCGCCCAGCAGAATCACATCCTCGGCCACCACCTCGGTGGTCTATGACTTTCTTGCCGTCTTTGTCGTCGTAGCTGCGGGTCTGCAGCCGCCCCTCCACGAATACCTGCTTGCCCTTGGTCAGGTA
>CAWCSV010000002.1:0-844826 GCA_963798295.1 Bryobacterales bacterium
CACTGCACCTGTGAGCACCAGCGCCTTCGCGATCCACGGATTCATGGCCAAGCACCGTCCCTTCCACACCGTACTGCGACTGTCGTCAAAGTGCTTCTGTCCGAATAACCCGCTGTAATGCCGGACCCGCAGAACCTCCACCCTGCGGGCCGATAGCCTAGGAGTCGGCCCGGCATTGAGTGATGCAGTTCAGTTTATCCGATCAGGAAAAGGATAAGGAATCTATTACGCGCCAAATGATTTACATGGAAGTGGGCAACACGTACCGAGGTCGGAGTCCGAGGTGCCGCGCGGATGATCGGTCGCGGTAGGGACAACCATGGCTGATCGCCCCCCGCACAGAACGGTACGTGCGCGTTGACGCATACGGCTCTTACTGAGGATGAGTGGCGTAGAAGCGGTCATTGGGGTGAGGATGCAAGATACGAGGTAGAGGAATCCACCGGTCCAACGATGGGGCGAGTCGCTCCCATCGAAGCCGCGCGCGTTGGCTGCGACGTACCAGAGTATTTCTCCAGAGTCGGCAAACACGACGTCGGAATGCATACAGCTGAGACGAGTTACCAGGCACCGCATGGTATTGGTAATAACCGGTGACAACCTTCCGTAGCCATTCGCCGACCTCGCTAGAACGGTGATGCTTCCGGCGTTGAAGCTCGACCTTAATGGCTTTGAGCTTCGCGGCCATCCGCTTTGTCGCCGTGATTCGCCAGACAGTAAAAGCTCCGCTACCCCTGAGCTGCCCGCAATGATGCGTGAACCCCAAGAATACGAAGGTTTCTGGTTTTCCCTCGCCACGCCGTTCTCGGTCTCGGAAGGCAACCTCCCGAACTCGATCGGCCGCGTCTTGTCCGGATGCAATTCCAAACCGAACCTGTCTACGCTTCAGTTGCCACCTCGCGATGACCCCCGCAAGACTCGAGGCCAGAATGGATTCGCTGTTCTCCTTTCCTGTAGGGCTCTTTCATCCCATACAACATGCCGGTTTAGCCCGGCACACTACAAGTGGCGCGTCACTCGCACGGAACGGGGTTACCTCGCAGAACGCCGCGAAAATCCACTGCTTGATGCTGTTCTCCTTCCCATCCTTCATTACGAACCGGACATGTTCCAGGACCCCGACATCACGCAGCGGGTCTCCTGACACCGCAATCACATCCGCATACTGGCCCGGCTTGATGGACCCCAGTTCGTTGGCGCGTCCGAGCAGATCGGGGGCCGCGGATGTGGCCGACTGGATGGCCTGCATGGGCGTCATCCCGTACTTCACCATCCTGGCGAGCTGCTTGGCATTTTCGCCATAAGCGCGCACCCCGGCGTCGGTCCCGAAGGACATCTTGAGCCCGGCCTTCAAAATCACTTTGCGCTTGAGCCATTTCCTCGCGATTCGCAGGTCCGGCCCGCGATAGACTTGGCTATGGGATGATGTCGGCGCCGCACAAACCGCTTTCGGCCCTTCTCTCGCAAATTCTGGTCGCCTATAGTGTGGAGTTCGATTGCGAATTCGAGCGCCGCATGCTGCAAACGCAGAGCCGTAGCGCGCGCCTCTCGCTGGTCATTTGGCTTAATGTGCTACAGTTTTTGGCCGATGGACCGGTTTCGGTTCGAACGCTCGCTTCGCGCGCGCTCACAGCCGAGGCTGGCGCCACAGCCGGGCTTGGTTGCCTCGAACGATGGGGCGTCGTTGCGCTGCAGCCCGGAAAGCGCGCCGGTTTCGGTAGCGGCCGAGGCATCCGCGCCGATTGGCCGGTTCGGCTCACGGCTAGCGGTGAAACAGCCGTCAGAATCTGGCCCGACCTGATCCCGGAAATCGACGCCCGCTGGTCGAAACGCTTCGGCGACGACGCGACGAGGTTGCGCCGCTCGTTAGAAGCAATCGAGCACCAGATCGACCTCGAATTGCCGCTGGGCTTGCCCAGTGCGATTCTGAAGCTGCCGGAGTTCGGGCCCCGGAAATCGGCTGCAGAAGACGGCCTGCCGCTGCCGGTGCTGCTTTCCCGAGTTCTGCTCGCGTTCGCGCTCGATTTCGAACGTGAGTCCCAAACGCCGATTTCGCTATGCGCAAACGCGATCCGCGTTCTCAGTGACGAGCCGATCCCTGAAACGGAGATTCCCAAACGAACCGGCTGTTCGGAAGAGACCGCAGGCATTGGCTGGCAGCACAAGCCGTACATCATCGTTGAAAGAGACCCTGCGCGCGGCCGCGGCAAGTTCGTGCGCTTGTCCGAAGCGGGCATCAAGGCGCAGCAAGAGTATTACAGTCGCACGCGCGATATTGAGGAAAAGTGGAAGAAACGCTTTCGCACCGCAACGAAAGAAATTCGGGAATCGCTGACGACTCTGCTGAAAAGAGGCGAACTGTCTGACGGCCTGAAACCGCCTCCCGGAACGACCCGCGCCGGTGCCCAGACACCGGCCCTAGGCCGCGTCGACATTGGACCTGCGGCACGCCAGCGCAGGCGGGATTTGGTAATTCAGACGGAAGCATTCGTGCGCGATCCGGCTGGCACTCTGCCGCATTATCCGCTCTGGGACATGAACCGCGGCTTCGGTCCGTAGCACGCGTTGCTCTCCTTGGACAGCCAGCACGAGCGCTTCCGACACGTAGGTCGCACGGTTTCGGGTGAATTGTCGGCGATCCGTACGGGGGTGTCTACCCCCGCTGAGACACTCTCCGAATTGCGCGTCTTCCGCCCAGAGCACCCGGATCGCACTGGCAGATCAGCGAGATAATGACTATGCGGCCAAGTGATTGCCGGAGCCAAGCGCGTTTCCCGTTTTCCTATCGATGGCAGTTCAAAGACCTTGTCGCCCGGTCTGCATCGTCGCAAGGATTGGCCCAGGCGCTTCTCAAGCTGTGTGCGATAGGTTCTGCTGACGCGTGAGCGGTGGCCGTCTTTCAGAACGATCTCGAACTCGCCATGAGAGATCGGCTGAAGCTCTAGAATGCTGTCTATATTTACGATGGCGGATCGGTGAACGCGGATGAATCGCATGGGATCGAGATGGCCGGCCAGCTCGTTCAGGGCGGAGCGGTAGAGAAACTCTTTACCGGCGACGTGCAGATTCACATAGACTCCTGCGCCCTCCATCCGGTCGATGTCGGCCACCCGAATGAAGCGAGTGGTTCCTCCGCCTTTCACTACCAGGCGATCGAGATAGTGGCCGGCCGCGGATCGCGCGGCTAGCATGCGCAAAACATTGCGGCCAAATTCGCGGAGGCGGCGCTCATCATGGCGAGTCTTGGCGCGGGCGAGCGCGGCCTCCCAACGTTCGTCGCCCAATGGCTTCAGCAGATAATCGAGTGCGTTGGCTTCGAAAGCGCGGATGGCGTGCTTATCGTAGGCAGTGACAAATACGGTGAGGGGCATCGCAAGAAACCAACGATTACTGCCAATTTGCGCGCGGAAATTACTGGATTTTTGCTTGGCCGAAGGAAGCGCGATACTGCCCTGGAGTGATCCCCAGACGGCGAGCGAACGTCCGGCGCAAAATCTCCGCGCTGCTGAAGCCGCTGGCCTCGGCTATTTGCTCCAAGCTCAATGAGCTGATTTCGAGCTGTCTCCGGGCGGCTTCCAGCCGGAGATTTTCGATGTGTTGAGCGGCGTTTTACCGACCTGCTGCTTGAACACGCGAGCAAAGTTGCGGGGGCTCATGGCGGCGCGCTGCGCAAGTGCCGCAACGGACAGGTCTCGAGTGACATTGTCAGCCATCCAGGCGAGCAAATCCCTGAGCGGTTGGCTTTCGCAGGCTTGAGCCGCGAGCGTCGCGCTGAACTGCGATTGGCCGCCGGAGCGCCGCAGAAATACGACCATCATGCGCGCGACCTGCAGCGCAAGCGACGATCCCAAATCCTCTTCCACCAGAGCGAGGGCAAGATCAATACCCGCCGTCACGCCAGCAGAAGTGTAAACATTCTTGTCCCGAACATAGATCGGGTCTGGGTCTACCTTCACCAGAGGATGCTTTTGAACAAGCTCATTGCACCAGTTCCAATGGGTAGTCGCTGGCCGTCCGTTGAGCAAATCTGCATCAGCCAGGACAAGAGCACCGGTGCAGATTGAACCCAAACGTCTGACCTTTCTGCTTCTCTGAGCCAGCTTAGAAAGTCGGGCGAATGCCGTTTGTCGGGAGGCCATTCGCCACCGGCGACGAGCAGCGTGTCGACCGGACCCTGCAACTCCCGGTATGTCCGGTGAGCAAGGATCGGCACGCCGATTTGGCTTGGGACGGCGCGATCTTCTGCTGCCGCGATAATCTCGACCTCATATACCGGTTCGACGCCGTGTAATTTGTTGGCGTCAGTAAACACTTCAGCCGGCCCGACTACGTCGAGCATTCTGGCGGGAGGCACCGCTATGATCGCGACGTGTCTCGCCTTAGGAAGAGCGAAATTCGCATGGCTTTCGCCGCGCTTGTTTCGTCGTTTGGCAGGTCGATTCGCAGGCATAGTGGCAGAAAACGTGGGGTTGGTTCCCTGGGTATCATTCTAGAGTCGATTGGAGCGCTCCAAGCCGGGGGGTCCAGGCTGTCCTTCCAACGCCGGGTGGATCACGCGCAAAACCGGAAAGATCCAGCAGATCACGCCGCACTCGCGCCCAAGAAGATAGATCGTGTCTTACGACCAAGGGTCATTTTCCGGTTTGCTCCTGTGTTGTCAGACGCTCGGAGAATGGCCCGGAGGCAGTGGTTTCGCAAGCGCGTCAAACATAGGTGGCGTGAAATCCTCGCACCGCACCCACTGTTCCGTAGGGATATCGGCAATCGCGGGCAGGTTACACAGCATCACAAGTCCGACGAAGTAGCGCATAATTGCTCGATATTTTACCAATAAGCCTTTCAAAAGCGAATTCGGATCTAATCCAATTGGCTGGTTTGTGGTTATCCCCTGATAGGCCCGCTAATTACATTATCGGCACGTATCCTGCTGCGATCCCTCGTGTTCGGGTCGGATGCCAGGGATTAGTAGACGCAGACGAAGATCATCAAGCGGCTTGAGAAACTGGAGACGGCATTTAGCTACATGAGTTCTTGCCGAAGATTGCACGGGCGCTTAGAGTATGAACGCAGGATCTAAGAGCTTGTATCACTCAACGTCGAATTAGGCTCAGCGCCGTTGTGCAGGTTTCGCGAGCCAGGCATAGCTGCCCATCAAGACAAATTAAGGCTCCACTACAGGAGCATAAGCGACTTCTCTCTCACGTGGTTGACCCGATTGGCGGTGGCCGCAGCGCTCGACCATAGCGCCTTCTCCGATTCTTCTGCAGTAGGTGATAGCGGCCGATCAGCGAGGTGTTGCGGGGCGCGTTTGTGGCCCTTCGGTGAGATGTGTGTCGAGACGACGGCAAATTCGGTTCGCCGCAACGGCTCGGCGTACTCGGAGATGCAGTCCACGTAGCGCACTGCGAAAACAAAAAAGCCCCGGACTCGGTTCGCACCGGCCGGGGCTTTGCGTTTAATCGGGCGACGTCCTACTCTCCCACACACTCGCGCGTGCAGTACCATCGGGGCTGTAGGGCTTAACTTCCGTGTTCGGGATGGGAACGGGTGGGACCCCCACGCTACAATCACCCAAAAGTGAAATGCATCGCTGAACACGCATCGGTTGAATATTGATGGGCAACATTTACTGAATTGACTTAGTAAGTTAGAACTTGTTTGTATCTACAGTAAATTTTATGGTCAAGCCGAACGGGCTATTAGTAACGGTCAGCTCAACGTATTACTACGCTTACACATCCGTCCTATCAACGTGGTAGTCTTCCACGGCCCTTCTTAGGGAGTTATCCCTTGGGAGATCTCATCTCGAGGAAGGTTTCGCGCTTATATGCATTCAGCGCTTATCCTGACCCAACTTCGCTACCCAGCTATGCCACTGGCGTGACAACTGGATCACAAGAGGTTGGTTCATCCCGGTCCTCTCGTACTAAGGACAAGCCCTCTCAAATCTCCTGCGCCCACATCAGATAGGGACCGAACTGTCTCGCGACGTTCTGAACCCAGTTCACGTACCGCTTTAATAGGCGAACAGCCTAACCCTTGGGAGCTTCTACACCCCCAGGATGCGATGAACCGACATCGAGGTGCCAAACCGGAGCGTCGATGTGAACTCTTGACTCCGATCAGCCTGTTATCCCCGGCGTACCTTTTATCCGTTGAGCGATGGCCCTTCCATACAGAACCACCGGATCACTAAGTCCTGCTTTCGCACCTGCTTGACTTGTTGGTCTCGCAGTCAACCTGGTTTATGCCTTTGCACTCGACCTCTGATTTCCAAACAGCGTGAACCAAGCTTCGAGCGCCTCCGTTACAATTTAGGAGGCGACCGCCCCAGTCAAACTACCCGCCTACCAATGTCCTTCTCCCGGATAACGGGAGTAAGTTAGAATCACAGAATGCTCAGGGTGGTATCTCACCGTTGGCTCCCCCGAGACCAAGATCCCGGGTTCAAAGCCTCCCACCTATTCTGCGCAGAGCACCCCATAATTCATTGATAGGGTATAGTAAAGGTGCACGGGGTCTTTCCGTCTTGATGCGGGCATCCGGCGTCTTCACCGGAACCACAAGTTCGCCGGGCGAATTGTTAAGACAGTCGTCAGATCGTTACGCGATTCGTGCAGGTCGGAACTTACCCGACAAGGAATTTCGCTACCTTAGGACCGTTATAGTTACGGCCGCCGTTCACTGGGGCTTCAGTTCAAAGCTTCGCCTTGCGGCTAACCTCTCCCTTTAACCTTCCAGCACCGGGCACGCGTCAGCCCCTATACGTCGTTTTCGACTTAGCAGAGACCTGTGTTTTTGTTAAACAGTCGCCTGACACTATTCACTGCGGCCCCCATTGCTGAGAGGCACTCCTTATCCCGAAGTTACGGAGCTATATTGCCTAGTTCCTGAACAATCCATCACCCGAGCGCCTGAGAATATTCTTCTCGTCCACATGTGTCTGTTTGTGGTACGGGTACCTAACTCTCCCACGAGGATTTTCCTGGCAGACGACCCGGCGGGTTTACCTATCCGGATCTCGCTTCACCTGGGATTGAAACCATTGCGCCCCCAGGACTTACGCGCTGCGTCCCCCCGCTTTCGACGAGTTTAGGTAGTCACGGAATGTTAACCGTGTGTCCATCAGCTACGCCTTTCGGCCTCGCCTTAGGCCCCGACTAACCCTGAGCGGATTAACCTTTCTCAGGAAACCTTAGACTTGCGGCGACCAGGGTTCTCACCTGGTTTATCGCTACTTATGCTGGCAGAGTCACTTCCTAACCGTCCAGCGCTCCTCTCGGTACGCCTTCAGTCCAGTTAAGAACGCTCTCCTACCACCCAGATGCTTGCGCATCGGATCCATAACTTCGGTATCATGCTTGAGCCCCGTTGGATTGTCGGCACCGGGTTCCTCGACCAGTGAGCTATTACGCTTTCTTTAAAGGATGGCTGCTTCTAAGCCAACCTCCTGGCTGTCTGAGGCGCCCGACTTCCTTTCCCACTTAGCATGAATTTAGGGACCTTAGTTGATGGTCTGGGCTCTTCCCCTTTTGACTATGAAGCTTAGCCCCCACAGTCTGACTCCCGTGGTACTCATTAACGGCATTCGAAGTTTGGTTGAATTCGGTAACCTGGGAAGGCCCCTAGTTCATCCAGATCTCTACCACCGTTACGGACCACACGAGGCTAGCCCTAAAGCTATTTCGGAGAGAACGAGCTATCACGGAATTTGATTAGCCTTTCACCCCTACCCTCAGCTCATCCAAGCTGTTTTCAACCAACACTGGTTCGGACCTCCAGTCGCTGTTACACGACCTTCATCCTGGCCAAGGGTAGATCATCCCGCTTCGCGTCTAATCCCAGCGACTGAACGCCCTATTCAGACTCGCTTTCGCTGCGGCTCGCTTTCGCTTAACCTTGCCACTGAGATTAACTAGCCAGCTCATTATTCAATAGGCACGATGTCAGGCATTCCGGTCCTCTTGCGATTTCCGGCATAGCCCTCCAACTGCTTGTAAGCATGCGGTTTCAGGTACTATTTCACTCCCCTCGCAGGGGTTCTTTTCACCTTTCCCTCACGGTACTAGTTCACTATCGGTCGCAAGTGAGTATTTAGCCTTACCGGATGGTCCCGGTAGATTCTCGCAGGGTTCCACGTGTCCCGCGATACTTAGGAGCCACTCGAAGCTAGGATGGCATTTTCATATACGGGGCTGTCACCCTCTATGGCCGGCCTTTCCAGACCGTTCTATTAACGCTTCCCTATAACCTCTTTACACTAAGTGACCTCTGACCGGTTTCCCGCCCACCTGCCACTTAATGTTTGTGGTCCTGCAACCCCAGGCTCTCCTTTCGAATTGCCTGGTTTAGGCTGTTCCGATTTCGCTCGCCACTACTATCGGAATCACGGTTGTTTTCTCTTCCTCTGGGTACTGAGATGGTTCACTTCCCCAGGTTCGCCTCGCATCCCTATGTATTCAGAATGCGATAACTGTTGTTCGCAACAGTTGGGTTTCCCCATTCGGACATCTCCGGATCACAGATTGCTTGCATCTCCCCGAGGCTTATCGCAGCTGGTCACGTCCTTCATCGCCTACTTGCGCCAAGGCATCCACACGCATGCTCTTAGTAGCTTGACCATAAAACTTACTCTAGACACAAACTAACTAATCGCCATACTTACATTTTTTACTAGCGCTCCACGCCGTATATTGGCTGCACGGCGTGATTGCAACTTGTGTTGCCCATCAATATTCAATTGTCAAAGATCAAAGGCTTCTGTTCAGAAGCCAGGAGTCGAAACCCTTCAGGGTTTCGACTCCTGAGTTCTGAACATCGAGAATTCAGAATCAGAGTCCAGAATTCCTCAACGCGCCGCCACGCATTCTGAATTCGATCGAATGCTTTGGTGGGCCTGGGTAGACTCGAACTACCGACCTCACCCTTATCAGGGGTGCGCTCTAGCCAGCTGAGCTACAGGCCCGAAGCTCGGCCGCATTCGGCGCTTCTGCAGAGCGGCTTCAAACTGGTGGAGCTGGTCGGGATCGAACCGGCGACCTCCTGAATGCAAATCAGGCGCTCTCCCAGCTGAGCTACAGCCCCTTGTCTGGGGTTTGGGGCTGAGGATCTAGGGACTGGCCAACGCTCGAATGCCAGACCACCCAATCCCCAATCCCTAACCCCAATTTATTATCGAGGCCGATTGGACGCTGCCGGCCGGCGCCAGGCCGAACCGGCAAAGTAAGTCGCAGAACTCTAAGTGGAGATCCGAGACGGATTGGACTGGAAAGGCTGTTACTTACTGACCGCTGAGCGTCTTACTAATATGCTCAACGGCTCGGCTTTTCGCCGATTCGGTAACTCCAGCCACTTTCTCTCTTAGAAAGGAGGTGATCCAGCCGCAGGTTCTCCTACGGCTACCTTGTTACGACTTCACCCCAATCATGAGTCATACCTTGGGCCGCTGCCTCCCTTGCGGGTTAGCATGCAGACTTCTAGTACAACCCACTTTCGTGATGTGACGGGCGGTGTGTACAAGGCCCGGGAACGTATTCACGCTATCGTTCTGATATAGCATTACTAGCGATTCCAGCTTCATGCAGGCGAGTTGCAGCCTGCAATCCGAACTGAGGACGGTTTTTGGCGATTAGCTCCCCCTCGCGGGTTGGCAGCGCTTTGTACCGCCCATTGTAGCACGTGTGTGGCCCTGGACATAAAGGCCATGATGACTTGACGTCATCCCCACCTTCCTCCAACTTATCGCTGGCGGTCTCCTGAGAGTTGCGCCTTACGGCATGCCAACACAGGACAAGGGTTGCGCTCGTTGCGGGACTTAACCCAACATCTCACGACACGAGCTGACGACAGCCATGCAGCACCTCGACTCCAGTCCCTTGCGGGAAGTCCCTGTTTCCAAGGATTGTCCGAAGCCGTTCGAGCCCAGGTAAGGTTCTTCGCGTTGCGTCGAATTAAACCACATGCTCCACCGCTTGTGCGGGCCCCCGTCAATTCCTTTGAGTTTCAGCCTTGCGACCGTACTCCCCAGGCGGCATACTTAACGCGTTAGCTCCGGCACGAACCGAATGAACGGCTCACACCAAGTATGCATCGTTTAGGGCGTGGACTACCAGGGTATCTAATCCTGTTTGCTACCCACGCTTTCGTGTCTCAGCGTCAGTGATGGTCCAGAAAGCCGTCTACACCGCAGGTGTTCCTCCTGATATCTACGCATTTCACCGCTACACCAGGAATTCCGCTTTCCTCTCCCATACTCAAGCCCTCCAGTTTTCGGCGCACCCTCCCAGTTAAGCCGGGAGATTTCACACCGAACATAGAGAACCGCCTACACACTCTTTACGCCCAGTAATTCCGAACAACGCTTGCTGCCTACGTATTACCGCGGCTGCTGGCACGTAGTTAGCCGCAGCTTCTTCTCCGGGTACCGTCATTATCGTTCCCGTCGAAAGAGCTTTACACCCCGAAGGGCTTCATCGCTCACGCGGCGTCGCTGCATCAGAGTTTCCTCCATTGTGCAAGATTCCCCACTGCTGCCTCCCGTAGGAGTCTGGCCCGTGTTTCAGTGCCAGTGTGGCCGTGTGCCCTCTCAGGCCGGCTACCGATCATTGCCTTGGTAGGCCATTACCCTACCAACTAGCTAATCGGCCGCGGACTCCTCTCTCAGCGCATTGCTGCTTTCCCTTTGCAGGCTTATGCGGTATTAGCCCCGGTTTCCCAGGGTTATTCCCCACTAAGAGGTAGATGATCCACGTGTTACTCACCCGTACGCCACTTTACTCATGGATTGCTCCACTTTCTCGTGCGACTTGCATGTGTTAAGCGCGCCGCCAGCGTTGATTCTGAGCCGGGATCAAACTCTCGTTTGATCTTGTGAGACTCCCGACCTTATCCATCCCACCCCTGTTGGGAGCGAAACAGACTCGACCGGTTATATCGCCTCGGTTTAACTCAAAGTTCTGACGAACATTACTTCTGCGTCCAACCAGATTGTCAAAGATCTGCGTAGCCAGCCAGGCGATCCCCGTTTGCACGGAAAAGACCCAACCAACTACCGGCCTCGAAAGCCGTTTGGCCCGAGCGGCATTTTTGACAATGCGCTGCCCGAACCAAAATTCTTGGGAACTGAAAGAACTGCCTGACAGGAGATGAGGCGTTACTGCTTCTGCTACCTGCCGAAACTGTATCCGTCGCTTGAACTTCAGCAACGATACTCGCCCGGTGGCCACCGCCACTCCGGACTTTCGTCTTGAAAACTGCTCAAGACGACCTTGATCAGAATAACAAACCTGGCAGGTCGTTGGCAACAGGTAAAAATAAAAAAATTGCGACTCGCCGCGACTCCTTCTTGCAAACCACAGAAAACAAAGTGTATTCTCATGACCGCTCGCGCCTCATGAAAATCCCGCAATCTGCCGATAGAGCACTCAGAAGTCCTTCCATGTCTTCCACCACCACAAAAGTACTCGTTGCCGACGATCACGGCGTTGTCCGCAAGGGCCTTCAGTTCCTGCTCCAGACCGACCCCTCTATCGAAGTGGTCGGCGAAGCCTGCGACGGCCGCGAAGCCGTTCGCCTTACCGAGCAACTTTCGCCCGACGTCGTTGTCATGGATATTACCATGCCGCAGCTCAACGGCATCGACGCCGCCTCTCAGATCGTCAAGCGCGATCCCAATGTCGGCGTGATCATGCTGAGCATGCACTGCGATGAGACCTTTCTGGTCCGCGCCCTAGCGGCCGGCGCCCAGGGCTATCTCCTCAAGGACTGCGCCGAGGCCGATCTGCTGCAGGCCGTCCGCTCGGTAGCCAGCAAGAAGCTCTTCTTCAGCCCATCCATCACCCAAACGCTGCTCGAAGACTACATGCGCCAGATGCAGAGCGAAGGCCTGGAGGATTCCTACGATCTGCTCACCGATCGCGAAAAAGAAGTCCTGCAACTGCTCGCCGAAGGCAAGTCGAACAAGGAAGCCGCTTCGCTCCTCAGCGTCAGCCTCTACACCATCGAAACCCACCGCAGCCGCTTGATGCAGAAACTGAATCTGCACTCCACCGCCGACATCGTGCTCTACGCCGTCCGCAAGCGAATCATTCAGTAGAATTCAGAAGTCAGAATCCAGAAGTCAGAATGGGGCACTTTCGATCATTCTGAATTCTGTCTCCTGGATTCTCGCTCCCAAATTCTGTCTCCTGAATTCCGGTTTTGATACCATGAGATCGCAAACGCTCCTTGCGCGCCCGTAGCTCAGCTGGATAGAGCGATTGGCTTCGAACCAATAGGCCGGGGGTTCGAGTCCCTCCGGGCGCGCCACCGCCCCAAATTCGTGCGCCCAGTAGAACTCTCGTACCACGCCTCTGCGAATAGAACCCTAGAACCCCAAGGCCATGAGGTAATGGCTATTGTCGACCAGTGAAAATCTCCGTAGGATTGCATCAGAGATTGAACTTATGAGCCGGGCCTTAATAATCGTGACCTACTACCTGAGCGGCGGATTAATGTCCGCGATTGTGGCGGCAAAGATGCATCTGGGCGTGGCCGTTGTCGCCTGCGTGCTGGCGATGCTGTACATTGGGCACCTGTGCTGGACCAGATTCCAGCAGCGTCCCGTCACCCGCGCCGCGGAAGCATGCCTGGCCTGCCACCAGCGCATCGATTGGCGACGCAGGTTATCCAATCATCGCTTTTGCTCGGATGCGCATGAGAGCGAGTGGCTCGATGAATTGGAAGGCATCGCAATTGAGCGCTTGCAGGTGGCCCGCGGCGACGATCCCGAACCGATTGTGTCCCGTAAACCTGCTGCCTCGGAAGAATCCGCCGTAAGCGCCGGGGGAGAACTTGCTCTGGTCCTGGCTAACCAATAACCGGAACTTCTTACCACGCCGAGGCGCGTTTCGCCGCTACGCGCCTTCCGAAAACTTTACCCAGTAATCCGGAGCGCGGCTCTTCCGATGGAGTTTCGGCGCACCGTTCAAACAGATGCTGCATCTCTGCGCCGGCGCGAAAAACGCCCTCTCTGACGCTGCAGCAGTACCTCACGATGGCGAACACGAACACGGATCCACTCGCGATCGCGATCGGTTGCCCCGCCTCCACCGGCGCTGGCAATTCAATTCCCAGCCCGTCGCCGGAAATATCGACAATTGCAATGTCCACCGCATCGCCATCGGCCGGAAACATCTGTCCGGCCAGCCGCAACGGGAAGCGCGGCGCCTTGCGCAAACCCTCCTCGGCATCGTCAATCGTGATGTGAGCCTCGTACCGGCCTCCCTTAGGACGGCAATACAGGATCTCCCCGCCAAAAACAAACGACTGGAAATGCACCGTCACCGCTCGTTGCTCGCTGAGCATCTCGGGAAGAGTAACGGTCACTTCCCCCGGCGTAAAGCCCGCGAGAATCCCAGGGACGGTATAACCGGAGAGGAAGTCTACCACCTGAACCTCGAGTCCTAAGGCGTCGGCCGTCTTTTCGAACAGCTCAATAGTCGCTGTCATGGAGGTTGCGCGTTTTAATCTGCAAACAGATTGCCCAACACGCCGCGTCGGTAACGCGAAGCAACCACAGGCAACCGATAGAACGCAGCTTCCACTCGGCCTACGAGGAAATTGCAGACCTTAGATAATTCTTACGCATGGTACGGTCCGCCGTGGAGTTATGGACCGCGCAAACGTATTGACACCCGCCTCCAGTCGCGTTAACGTCGCTGCATGGCCTTGGAATATTTCGATTGGGAGGTCGGCGACGTTTTCGTCCTCCACCTGCAAGGCCCCATCACGCTCGGCCAGGCTACTCAAACGCTGCGGCAGCTCATCTACGACACCGTCGCCGCCGGGCGAACCAAGATTTTGCTGAATATGGCCGAAGTCTACTACATTGACAGCAGCGGCCTGGGCGAATTGGTGGCGGCCGTCACCCACACCCAGCGCCAGGGCGCCAAACTGAAATTGATGAAGCTTGCGCCCCGCGTGCAGGACGTGATGCAACTCACCAAGCTTTATCAGGTGATCGACGTGTTCCCCGACGAGGATTCCGCCGTCCAAAGCTTCGCCGCCGGATGAATCCAGCCGCGCCTCTCCAGACCACCGCCCTTAACGCCACGCATCGGCGGTTGGCCGCCAAAATGGTCGACTTTGGCGGCTGGGACATGCCTCTGCAATATTCCGGGATCTTGCAGGAACACCGCGCCGTTCGCTCGTCCGTCGGCCTGTTCGACGTGAGCCACATGGGCGAGATCGAAATCGCCGGACCCGATGCCGCGGCCCTTACCGAGTTCGTCACCACCAACGCGGTCCCGAAGCTTCAGACCGGCCAGGCGCAGTATTCGGGGCTGCTCTACGAGCACGGCGGTTTCGTTGACGACATTCTGGTTCACAAGGTCGCGAACGATCGCTTCTTCCTGTGCGTTAATGCATCCAACCAGGCCAAGGATTTCGAGCACATCTCCGCCGCCAATCGCTTCAATGCTTCCGTGGAACTCGCGAGCCGCCGCTACACGCAGCTTGCCGTCCAGGGCCCTTGCGCGCTCCAAACCCTGCAAAAGCTGACGGATACCGATCTCTCCGCCGTCCGCTACTACCACTTCATCGACGATTCTCTCTCCGGCATCACCGCCCGCATCGCTCGTACCGGCTACACTGGCGAAGACGGCTTCGAGATTTATTTCGCGCCAGAATTTTCCGAGCGCTTATGGAACGACATTCTGAGCGCCGGCCAGGAATTCGGCATCCAGCCCTGCGGCCTGGGCGCGCGCAACACGCTTCGTCTGGAAGCGGGCATGGCGCTCTATGGCCACGAAATTCATGCCGCCATCACACCCTTGGAGGCCGGGCTGGATTGGATCGTCAAACTCGACAAAGGCGAGTTCATCGGCCGCAGTGCGCTCGCCCGCCAACGGGAACAAGGCGTTACTCGCAAGCTGATCGGCTTTGAAATGACCGGCCGCGGCATTGGCCGCGACGATTACGAAATTTCGCTCGATGGCGAACCGGCCGGCTGGGTCACGAGCGGCGGCCCCTCGCCCACGCTGAACAAGAACATCGGAATGTGCTACCTTCCCACTTATCGATCAAAGCAAGGTGATCTGGCCCGTCCGGGCCAACGGATCCAGATCGTGGTCCGCAGCCAACCGGTCGACGCCGTCACCATTCCAGTGCCATTCTATAAACGAGCCACCTAATGTATCCAGCGGATCTGCGCTACACCAAACAACATGAATGGGTGCGCCTTTCGGGCGACACAGCCGTAGTCGGCATCACAGACTACGCGCAGAAAGAGCTCGGCGATATCGTTTATGTGGACCTTCCGCGCGTGGACGCCAAAGTGGAGCAAGGCAAAGTGATGGGATCGGTGGAATCGGTGAAGGCGGTTTCCGATATTTACTCGCCGGTCTCGGGCGTCATCGTTGAAGTCAACAGCGCGCTGGCTAGCGCGCCTGAAAAGCTCAATGAGAGCCCGCATGGCGATGGCTGGATGGTCAAGGTTCGGCTGTCGGCCCCCGGCGAAATGCAAGGGCTCCTTTCCGCGGCGGACTACGAGAAGTACGTCGCGGAGGAGGAAACCGGGCACTAATTCCCGTGCGTTATTTACCAAAGTCCGATCTGGAGCGCGGCCAGATGCTTCAGACCTTGGGCCTGGATTCGCTCGAAAGTCTCTTCGCGCATCTGCCTGCCGAAGTCCGCCTCGACCGCGCACTCGAAATTCCCTCCGGTAGATCCGAGTACGAAATTGTCGATTACTTCCACGCGCGCGGCGACGAGTGCGCCCAAGACTACGCGTCGTTTCTGGGCGCCGGCGTCTATCGCCATTACCGGCCGGTGCTGGTGGATACCGTGGTCTCCCGTTCCGAGTTCCTAACCTCCTACACTCCCTATCAAGCGGAAATCTCGCAAGGCACGCTCACCACCATCTTCGAATTCCAAAGCATGATCTGCCAGCTCACCGGTATGGACGTTGCCAACGCGTCCATGTACGACGGTTCCACGGCTGTGCCCGAAGCAGCCATGATGGCC
This sequence comes from Bryobacterales bacterium, assembly GCA_963798295.1. Taxonomy (GTDB): domain Bacteria; phylum Acidobacteriota; class Terriglobia; order Bryobacterales; family Bryobacteraceae; genus Palsa-89. The sequence goes on from CAWCSV010000002.1 coordinate 16,003, forward strand.
ATGCGCTTGACCGGCCGTGACCGCATCGTTGTAGCGCGCACCCTGCATCCGGAGTATCGCCAGGTGCTGGCCACCTATGCCCGGCATCAGGGCATGCCCGTGGTGGAAGTGGCTTACCATACCGAAAGCGGCGTGCTCGATGCGATCGATCTCGAAAAGAAAATCGACGATCAAACCGCGGCCGTGATCATTCAATCGCCGAATTTCTTCGGCATCGTCGAAGATGTCCCACGGCTGGCCGACATCGCGCACCGCCACGGCGCGGTCGCGATCTTCGTTTTCGCCGAAGCCGTTTCGCTCGGATTGCTGGAGCCTCCGCGCGACGCCGATATCGTCGCGGGCGAGTTGCAATCGTTCGCTATTTCACCCAGCTACGGCGGCCCCTTCGCCGGCATCGTCGCCACCAAGGAAAAGTTCATGCGCCAGATGCCCGGCCGCATTGTGGGCCAGACCAAAGATACCCGCGGCAATCGGGCGTTTTGCCTGACTTTGGCGGCTCGCGAACAGCATATTCGTCGTGAGAAGGCCACTTCCAACATCTGCACCAATCAGGCTCTCATCGCCCTGATGGCTACCGTCTTCATGACGGTGTACGGCAAGCAAGGTCTGCGCGAACTCGCCGAACAGAACTTGGCCAAGGCCCATTATCTGGCCGGAAAGCTGCCGCTGCGATTCAGCGGGCCATTCTTCAACGAATTTGTCGTCTCGGCGAAATCCCCCGATGCCGTCAATAAATCGCTTTTGGAAAACAAGATCATCGGCGGCCTTCCCATGGAGCGCCATTATCCCGAGCTTAAGAACGCCATGCTGCTCTGCGCCACGGAAATGTCGAAGCGCGAAGAGATGGACCTGGTTGCTGAAGCGATCGCAAGATGATCAAAAAGGTCCGCCCCCACATCAATCAAAACGAAGCGCTTTTGTTTGAGCGCAGTTCGCCCGGAAAGCGCGGCTACCAGCTTCCGCCGCTCGATGTTCCCGCCGTCGATCCGGCTACAGCGCTCGGCCCGGCCAACGTGCGCTCCGAAATCGCCGATTTCCCTGAAGTCAGTGAAGTTGAAGCCATCCGCCACTTCACGCGCCTTTCCACGCAGAATTACGCCATCGATCTCGGCCTGTACCCGCTCGGCTCCTGTACCATGAAGTACAACCCGCGCGTCAACGAGCAGGTGGCGCGCGTCGAAGGGTTGGCCTGGGCTCATCCTTATCAGCCGGAATCGCTGTCGCAGGGAATCATGGAAGTGATGGCAACCCTCGAGCAGATGCTGGCCGAGATCACCGGCATGGACGCGGTTACGCTCCAGCCGGCCGCCGGAGCGCATGGCGAGTTCACCGGCATCCTGATGGTACGCGCGCTACTGGAATCGCAGGGCCATCCGCGCAAGAAGCTTTTGATTCCCGACTCGGCGCACGGTACCAATCCCGCCACCGCAACCATGGCCGGGTACACGGTGCAGAACATCAAATCCAACGCGCTTGGCATGCTGGATGTCGACGAACTGGCGCGCGCCGTGGACGAAGATGTCGCGGCGCTGATGTTGACCAATCCCAACACACTCGGCATCTTTGAAGAGCACATTACGCGCATTGCCGAAATCCTGCATGCTAAGGGCGCGCAACTCTACATGGACGGCGCCAACATGAACGCGCTGGTCGGCATCGCGCGGCCCGGCGACTTCGGCGCCGACGTGATGCATCTCAATCTCCACAAAACTTTCTCCACTCCGCACGGCGGCGGTGGCCCCGGCTCCGGTCCGGTGGCTGTGAAGCGGCATCTGGTTCCGTTCTTGCCCAAACCGCGCATCACCCGTATCAAGCAGCGAGTGAACGATGGTTGGTCATGGAATTACGATCTGCCGCAATCCATCGGCCGCGTGCGCGCCTTCTACGGCAACGTCGGTATGCACATTCGCGCGCTGGCCTACATCCTGGCTCACGGCGGCGACGGCTTGCGCAACGCGACGCTGGATGCGGTTCTCAATTCCAACTACCTGCGTGTCCTGCTGGAGCCTTATTACGATCTTCCGCACCGCGCGCCCACGCTGCACGAATGCGTCTTCAGCGATGCGCGGCAAGCCAAGCGCGGCGTGCACACCGCCGATATCGCCAAGCGTCTGATCGACTACGGATTTCACCCCTACACCGTCAGCTTTCCGCTGATCGTGGCGGGCGCCATGATGATCGAACCCACCGAGACGGAGAGCAAGGACGAACTGGATCTGTTCGTCGACGCGCTGGTCTCCATCGCGAAAGAAGTGGAAGAAACTCCAGACCTGGTGCTTTCCGCGCCGCACGATACGCGCACCAGCCGCGTGGACGAAGTCAGCGCCGCTCGCAAACCCATACTGCGTTGGAAAGCGGTTAAATAAAGCAGCCCAGGCTGCCCTCGAAGCCCTGTTCCACACGCCCATCCGGCCACACCACAATCGGCACCATCTCGCCGAATTTACGCGCCTCGTCCAGCACCGCCTGGCTCAGCTCCACACGCCGCTCGTCGTATTGCACGCCCTCGGAGTCCCACTTTTTGAGCAGCTTCACGCAGGCGTCGCAGCCGCGGATGGTGTAAACAACGGGAGTTTGCATCAAGACGCGCGGTCGGGCAAATGCAGCGCCGCCGAGAGTAATTGCCGCATCTCTTTGACGGCCTCTTTCCGCCAATCGTCGGAGCGCGGCTGAAGCTTCGCGATCAGCTCGCGCAAAAGTTCCTGGCGGCGGTCCTCCGGCGCGGTGGCGAACGTGGTTTCCTTCGGAAGACCCATCTGCGCTTTCACTTGATCCAGGATCTCGGCCAACTCCCGATGCGCCAGTTCCGAACGTTCGGTGAAATGCGCGATGTACTGCATGTCGGCGGTGTAGAACACGAACACGGGTATCGCGCGCGATTTGCCGTCGTTGCTCAGGAACTCGTCCATGATGTCCGGATTCTCGTCGCGCAGAAATACGCGCAGTTCCATCCCGGTCGCTGCGGCAACCCGTGCCACGGTAGGCAGTTCGCGATAGACATCGCCGCACCACGCTTCAGCGATCGCCAGGATCTTGGCGGGGCCGTTCGGTTGTGCCGCGGCTCGTTTGAAGAACGCCAGATCTTCCGCCGAGAGCGGAGCGCTCTTGTAGTTCTGTTCGAATTTATCGACGTTCACTGCCGCTTGGGCCAGAAAGTTCGCATAGCTCAGCCCTTGTGCGTATCGGCTGGGAGTAATAACAGTAGTTGTTGCAGTCGGCATGATGTGGGTCCTATATCTAAAGTACAACGCCCGCCTCGCGACCGCTTGCGCTACACTCTTATTCTTATGAGCGCGCCCCATCTTGTTCGCCCGCGGTTGCCCGGCAAAGCCCACGCCATCCGAACCACCGGGGCGACGTCGCCGGGCTCTTCGATTCAAGACCAGATCGTCTTCGAGGAAGTCACCGTACCGGAGCCCGCCGCCGGCCAAGTCCTGGTGGCGATCAAAGCCGTTTCGCTCAACTTCCGCGATCTCGCGGTGGTCACCGGCCGATATCCCCGCAACGCATCGCAACCCACCATCATTTGTTCCGATGGAGCGGGCGAAGTGGTCGCGGTGGGCGATAGCGTCACGCGTTTCCGGACGGGCGACCGAGCTGTCGGATCATTCTTTCAGAAATGGATCACCGGCCCATTTACTCCCGAATATGGCGCTTCGGCGCTGGGCGGAGCGATCGACGGCGTACTCACCCAGTTTCAAGTTTTCGATCAGGAAGGCTTGCTGCACCTCCCGGAACATTTGAGCTATGAAGAAGGCGCTACGCTGCCTTGCGCCGCTCTCACCGCGTGGAACGCTCTGGCGCCCACGGGTCACGTGCAAGCCGGCGATACAGTCCTGCTGCTCGGCACCGGCGGCGTGTCCATCTTTGGCCTTCAGTTCGCCAAGCTGCACGGCGCGCGCGTAATCATCACCTCCAGCAGCGATGAGAAGCTGGCGCGTGCCAAAGCGCTGGGCGCCGATGAAACCATCAACTACAAGACCACGCCCGAATGGGACAAAGAGGTGCTGCGTTTGACCGGCGGCAAAGGCGTCGACATCGTGCTCGAAGTGGGCGGCGGCGAAACCTTCCCTCGGTCCATGAACTCGGTTCGCGCCGCGGGGCAGATTGCCGTCATCGGCGTGCTCACGGGCATGGCGGGCAACATTCCGCTCGGCATGATCGGCCTTCAAACACTCAGCGTGCATGGTATTTTTGTAGGATCGGTGGCGATGTTCGAAGCCATGAACCGCGCCATCGCCGCCAATCAATTGCGGCCCGCCATCGACCGTGTTTTTCCTTTCGAACAATCCGCCGACGCGCTGCGCTATATGCAAAGCGGCCAGCATTTCGGCAAAATCGTCATCTCGCTGTAACTACCCTCAGCGCTCCACTCGTGCCAAGATCTTGAGTGGAGGAACAACATGGCAAAAATGCGCGCTGTTCAAGTGTCTCGCGCCGGCGGTCCCTTGGAAATCGTCGAACGCGACATCCCGGTACCCGGTGCGGGTTACGTACGAATCAAAGTGCAGGCCTGCGGAGTCTGCCACAGCGACGTGTTTACGAAAGACGGGCTCTGGCCCGGTATCCAATATCCGCGCGTTCCGGGGCACGAAGTCATCGGCATTATCGATGCCGTCGGGCCCAATGTCCCGCGCTGGAAGGCAGGGCAAAGAGTCGGAGTCGGGTGGAACGGCGGCTATTGCGGCTATTGCGACAATTGCCGCCGTGGGGATTTCTTCACCTGCCAGACATCCAGCGAGGTGACCGGCATCACGCGCGACGGCGGCTACGCCGAGTACATGCTGGCGCCCATGAGCGCTCTGGCGCTGGTTCCCGAGGAATTCTCCTCCGCCGACGCGGCGCCGCTCATGTGCGCGGGCGTCACCACGTTCAATTGTCTTCGCAACAGCGGCGCGCGCCCCGGGGATCTGGTCGCGGTGGTCGGCATCGGCGGACTCGGCCATCTGGCCGTGCAGTACGCTTCGAAGATGGGTTGCAGAACCGTCGCTATCGCACGCGGTAAGGACGAAGAGCCGCTGGCCCGTAAGCTTGGCGCCCATTACCACATCGACAACAAGACGCAAGACCCGGCGGCCGAACTGCAAAAGCTGGGGGGCGCGAAAGTCATACTGGCCACCGTCACCAGCGCCGACGCGATGAAGGCGGTTCTCGGTGGCCTCGGCACCCGCGGCAGGCTCATGGTTATCGGCGCGGTCCCGTCGCTCGAAGTCAACACCGTTCAAATGATCGTCAACAATCAATCCGTCACCGGGTGGTACGCCGGTATGTCCATCGATTCAGAAGACACGCTCAACTTCAGTGCGCTCTCGGGCGTGAAATCGATGAACGAAGTTTTCCCGATGGATCGCGTGGCCGAAGCCTACGACCATATGTTGAGCGGCAAGGCGCGCTTCCGCGTGGTGTTGAACATTGCTGGCGGACAGGATCAAAGGCAATGAAGGTCCCTGACGGACGCCCGTCACGACGCCGATTCCTTGCCACTACTGCCGGCGTCACGGCTGCGATCGCCGGACCGTCCGCCGCCCTCCTGTCCGCCCAAAATGCCGCGGCAGGCGCGGATGAGATCACACTCGCGTTGGTCAACGGCAAGATTCACACCATGGATGCGGCCAACACCGTCGCCAATACGGTGACTATTCGAAACGGCCGCTTCGTCAGCGTGGGCGGCTCACGTCCCAAAGCCGGCCACGGCGTTCGGGTCATCGATCTGCGCGGCCGCACCGCCGTGCCGGGCCTGGTGGAACCGCATATCCATATCGTCAGCCTGGCGAATCGTCCGGGCTATCACACCATCCTTGAAAACACCACCTCCATTCGTGAGATCCAGGGAGCTCTGGCCGCGCGCCGCAAGGATGTGCCCGCTGGCGCATGGATCACGTCGATGGGCGGATGGCATCCCAACCAATGGGCCGAGCATCGTCATCCGACGCTCGCCGAGCTGGACGAAGCGGTTCCAGACCGTCCCGTATTGTTGTACGAACGTTTCACCGGACCCGCGGCCACCAACAGTATGGGCAAGGCGTTCTTCGACGCCGCCGATGCCACTCCGCCCGTGCATCCCGACATCAAGAAGGTGAACGTCTCCGCGACTGGCGCCATTGCGCCGGCTGGATTCACAGGCGGCGGCCATTCGGCTTCGGCGCTTTACCTTTTGCGCCGTATACAGACCTTCGAAGATAAGAAGCGAAGCACGCTGGATGCGATGCGTTATTCGGCCAGCGTGGGGTTGACCTCGCATCTGGATCAGGTGTTGTTCCCGACGCCGGGACCGCTTCACCCCAATCAGATCCTGTCCAACCTGGATCAGTACCGCATGTACGACTCTTGGCTGGAACTGCACCGTGAAGGCCTGACCATCGTTCGCCTTGAGATGAATTTTCTGCAGAATCAGAACGACCCCCAGTTGCCCGAGTTGAAGGAGCGGCTGCGCAATCAATTTCCATTCTTTGGCGACGACATGATGCGCACGGGTGGGATCGGCGAGTGGGCCGCGCCCCTGAATAGTGGCGCGGTGTGGCGCGAGGCTCAGCACCTGGTGGGACAAGCCGGCTGGCGCAACGAAAACGCAGTGCAAAACCTCGCGGGACTGCGGCAGGTGGTGGAACAGTACGAAGCCGTGAACAAGGAGTTCGACATCACCAAGCTGCGCTGGGTGGTGCATCACGTTCCGGAGGTCAACGACGATCTACTCACCAGACTCCAGGCGCTGGGCTGCGGAGTGGAAATGGGCGCCTTCCGCTGGGTGACGTCGTCGGACCCAAAGGTGGTGGCTGGGCCGCCGTTCCGAACCATCGTGGACCACGGCATCCAAGTTGGTATTCACGGCGATGGCGTCCACATCGCGCCGTTGAATCCGTGGCTGCATATCTACTACGCGACCACTGGCATCAACTCGTTCGGCGATCAGGTGAATCCCGGCCAGCAGCTCACGCGCGCCGAGGCGCTACGCCTGTTTACTCGCAATAACAGCTGGTTCCTTCGCATGGAAGATAAGATTGGCTCGGTGGAGCCGGGCAAACTGGCGGATCTCGCCGTATTGGATCGGGATTATTTCACCGTGCCCGACGGCGAGATCAAGAAGGTACGTTCCGTCTTACGATCGTGAATGGCAAAATCGTTCACGAATCGGGTCGCTCTAACCACCAGCCACCAGCCACGCGCCCACCAGGGCGCTCCCGCTATCTTGATCTCTTGCGCCGCCAGCTCATCATCGTAGCGCTGGTCGTCCTGGCGCTGCGCCTGCCCTTCCTGAATCAGGCGTTGCAGGGCGACGACGTCCTTTATCTCACCGAGGCCGCGCACGCGCAGATCGAGCCGCTTCATCCCAAGCGCACCGAGTACGTCTTCATGGGGCGCGATATCGACATGCGCGGGCAATCGCATCCGCCGCTCAACGCCTGGTTCCTGGCGCTGTTGATCGCGATGTTCCACGAAGTCTCGGAGATTCCCTTCCATGCCGCGTATCTTCTCTTTTCACTTGTCGGCGCATTCAGCGCGCTGGCGCTTGCCAGGCGTTTCAGTCCGCATCCGCTGCTTGCCACGCTGCTCTTTTGCGCTACCCCTGCCTTCGTCATCAACGGAACATCACTCGAAGCGGACTTGCCGTTCGTCGCTCTGTGGCTACTGTCAACAGCTTTGTACGTCTTCGCTGTGGATCGCCGCTCGATGTCGCTGCTCATCGCGTCCGCGATCGCGATGGCGTTGGCCGCGCTTACGGCGTACCAGTCCATTCTTCTGGTCCCGATCCTTTGGCTTTATGGCCGAAAATGGCGGGCCGGGCAACTGGCGGCGCTCACCCCCCTTGCCGCGCTTTGCGCCTGGCAGATCTTCGAACGGCTCTCCACGGGCGGTCTCCCGGCTGGGATTCTCGCCAACTACATCAACGCTTACGGGCTCGAAGTACTGACGCAAAAGATCAAGAGTGCGGTAGCGCTGACCGGCCATTTGGCATGGCTCGTCTTTCCGGCACTCTGGATCCCTTCGTTGTACGCGCTGCCTTTCGCTGTCGCCGCTGCCTTTTACGATTGGAATCCGCTGTTCTGGGCCTCCATCGCGATTGGCGCGGGCATTCTAATCTGGTGCGCCCGCCGCTGGCGCGATTTCCTGGCGCAGTGGGTGCTGATCTTCTTCGCCGGAGCGTGGATCATCTTCTTCGCGGGTTCCGCGCGTTACTTGCTTCCGATTGCGCTGCCCGTCGCGATTCTAGCCACGCAGCGCGCCGGCGTGCGTCTTCTTCAAATCAGTTTGGCCTGCGGATTCGCCTTGAGCCTGACGCTCGCCATTGTCAACTATCAGCATTGGGGCGGGTACCGCCAGTTCGCGTACGGCCTTCGCAGCGACGCACAATCGAAGCGCCTCTGGATCAACGGCGAATGGGGGTTGCGCTACTATTTCGAATCCGAGGGCGGGCTTCCGCTGCATCAGGGCCAAGCGATTCATCCCGGCGAAATGGTGGTCTCCAGCAAGCTTAGTTATCCCATCCCGTTCACCACCGGCGGCGGAACGCTTGCCTCCGTCGCCGAGCAAACCATCACGTCAGCGATTCCGTTGCGGATCGTCGCGCTTCAGGGCCACTCGGCTTACTCCGCGACCATGCTGGGCCTGCGTCCCTTCGATATTTCGCTCGCGCCGATCGATCAACTCAGCGCGGTACTCATGATCGAACGCAAGCCGGCGCTCTCCGATCTGCCGATGAACGCGCCCGAAGCCGCGCAGCAGATCGTCAGCGGCGTCTATCAGCTTGAAAACGGCCAATGGCGCTGGATGAGCCAGACGGCGACGATCCTCTTGAAGCCGCCGGACCAACCCACGCCCGTCACCGTCCGCTTCACCATCCCCGACGCATCGCCTGCCCGCCAGGTGACTATCGCCCTGAACGATCGCACCATTGCGTCGCAAACCTACGCCACCCCGGGCACCTACGCGCTATCGAGTCCGCCGCTGAAGCCCGAGGGCGATACCGCCAAGCTCACCATCGCAGTGGACAAAGGCTTCTCGGTTCCCGGCGACGACCGACGGCTTGGAATCATACTGACCGAGATTGGGTTCCGCTAACGTCTATAAATGGGAGACTGAATCTATGAAGCCATTGGACAAGAAAGTAAAGGAAGATGTGAAAGAGGGCAAGATCCCCAAGCCGATTGAAGACCTTCCGTCAGAATGGTCGAAGGAAGATCGTGAGGAAGAAGGTCGCGAGCCAGACCTGGGCGAACTGGACGAAGACCCCTCGGAACTGTGAGCGTCGCGATTCGCCGCCGCAACGCACTCTTAGGGAAACCGCCTACGATTCGATGCCCATCTGCGATAAACGGTAGCGCAGTGCATTGCGCGTCAACCCCAGCAGGCGCGCGGCCTGGCTCTTGTTGTTGTTGGCGCGATGCAGCGCCTCGCGAATAATGGATTGTTCGTAGGCGTCCAGCGTCATGCCATCGGGGAGGAATCCGTCGGCGGAGCCGAGCCGGGGCTTGGACGTCACATCGATCCGGATGTCGGTGGCTTCCAGCACTTCGCCGTTGGCGAGCACCAGGCTGCGCTCGATGGTGTTCTCCAGTTCGCGCACGTTGCCAGGCCAGTGATATTCCATTAGCCGCTCGATGGCGCCATCGGAAATCGATTGTACGCGGCTGCCCATATCCTTGCTCAATTTGCGGACAAAATGCCGGGCCAGATAAGGAATGTCCTCCTTGCGCTCGCGCAGCGGCGGAATATTCATCGGCAGGACATTGAGCCGGTAATACAGGTCCTCGCGAAACGCGCCCTGTTCCAGAGCCGCGCGCAGATCCACATTGGTGGCCGCCACCACGCGCACATCCACGTGCCGGACTTTGTTGCTGCCCAGCCGCTCGAACTCGCGATCCTGCAGGATGCGCAACAGCTTCACTTGAATGGCGGGAGGCACGTCGCCGATTTCGTCCATGAAGACGGTCCCCGTATCGGCCTGCTCGAATTTGCCGGGTTTGCCGATATTAGCACCGGTGAACGCGCCCTTTTCGTAGCCGAATAGCTCGCTCTCCATCAAATTTTCGGGCAGCGAGGAGCAGTTGATCTTCACGAAGGGCTTGTTCTCGCGCGGCGAGTGATGATGAATGGCGCGCGCAATCATGTCTTTGCCCACGCCGCTCTCACCGCACAGCAGAACCGTGGCACGGGTAGGCGCCACGCGCTCGATGGTGGCGAAGATTTCGCGCATGGCGGCGCTGCGTCCGATGATGTTATCGAACTCGTAACGCTGGCTCAGCTCGGCTCTGAGCGCGCGATTTTCGTCGCGCAGGGTGCGCACCTCGATGGCCTTGCCTACGACAGTCATCAGATGATCGATCGAAAAAGGCTTGGGCAAAAAGTCCACCGCCCCGGCCTTCATGGCTTCCACCGCGGTTTCAATGCTGCCGAAAGCGGTCATGACGATCACCGGCGTGCGAAGGTCCTGGCTGCGCAGTTCTTGTAGCAGCTCCAGGCCGCTGATGCCGGGCAGGCGCAGATCGGTGATGATCACATCAGCGCGATCGGCCAGCTTCAACGCGGCCTCGGCCGTGCCGGCCTGTTCCACTTCATAGCCCGCGGTCTTCAACTGCAGCTCCACCACTCGGCGGAGCTTCTCTTCGTCTTCTACAACCAGGACGGTGGCTTTCATTGATTATTCTCCCGAACAGGAAGGAACACGCGAAACACGCTGCCGGCGCCCGGCTCGCTCTCCACCGTGATCTCGCCGCCGTGCTCGTCGACGATCTTGGATACGATGGCCAGGCCCAAGCCGACGCCGCTCGATTTGGTGGTGAAGAACGGATTGAAGATGCTCTCGCGGTCTTTGGGCGCGATGCCGGAGCCGCGATCGATGACGCCGATTTCGACAGTATCGCCGAGCTGGCGCGTCTTCACCGTCACGCTGCCCCGCGGCGGGCTGGCTTGCGCGGCATTCAAGACCAGATTGTAGATCACGCGCTCTACCAGCTGGCGATCCATCAGGATCGGCGGAATATCCGGCGAGTAATTTTTGTAGATGCTCACATCCAGCGGCGGCGTATGCTTTTCCACCTGGGCCACCGCTTCGTCGATCACCTCGGTGATGTCGGTCTTTTCCAGGCGCAGCGAAAGCGGGCGCGCGAAATCCAGGAAGCGCGTGACCAGCGCGTTGGTGCGATCCACCTCGCTCGAAATGAATCCGGCCAGTTCGTGCGCCACGGCGCCGTTGGAATCCACATTCTTGAGAAGCACCTCGGCCGAGCCTTTGATCGTGCTCAGGGGATTGCGGATTTCGTGCGCCAATCCGGCCGAAAGCTGTCCCAGCGCGGCCAGGCGCTCGGTGCGGCGAACTTGCGCTTCGGCCTCGCGCAATTGCTTGTTGGCTTGGGCCAGCTCTTCCACCGCGAGTTGCGCCTTGCGCGTGGCCGCTCTATTCGCTTCCAGCAACTCATAGGTGAGGAACCCGGCGATGGGAAACGTGGCCAGGAACAAAATCAACACCGGCCAGTCGCTGATAGGACGGCCATGCAGAAACAGCAGGAACGAGAGGTAAGCTCCGCAAGCCAGAACGACGGCCGCCACCAGCCCAATCAGCCCCAAAGAAGTGGCCGCCGACATCACCGGCAGCAACATCAGCCAGTAGTAAGGGCTCTGGATCCCGTCGGTCCATCCCATGAGGATGTACCACAGCGCCAGCTTGATCAGAAACGAGAGAACGGCGCCGTTGCGCGAGCTGAAAAACGCGATCTTGGGCTCGATGATTTGCATCAGCCCAAGGCCTACCAGAACGACGGTGGCTTCTGGCGCGAGATCGGGACCCCAAATCGCCAGCACCGCGAATAGCGCGATCCAAACGATATCCTGCGGCCGGACAATCTGCCAGAAGCGCGCTCTCTCGCCCACGCTGTCATCTTATCGCTCCGGACTGTGACACAATGGATTTGCACCCAGCTTCATGGAAAATCCAAATCCCCCCGCAACTCCCGAGGCCGTAGCTGCGCCTGAGGACGAGCCGAACCAACCTTCCGACAACTCTTTCGGCGATATTTTGTCGGAATTCGAGCAGACGCACCACGGCCAGCGGAACAAGCAAACGCTGGAGGGCACGGTGGTGTCCATCTCGCCCGAGTCCATCTTTGTCGATGTCGGACGCAAGGTGGATGGCGTGCTGCCGGTGGAAAAGTTTCGCGATGCGAGCGGCGCGCTGACGGTGCAGGTGGGCGACAAGATGCTGGTGAGCATCACAGGCCGCGATCCGGAAGGCTCTTACACGCTCTCCACCATCCGCGTGGAACGGCCCAAGGATTGGAGCGCGTTGGAGAAAGCGTTCGCCGAAAAACGCGCCATCGGCGGCATGGTGACCGAGCTGGTGAAGGGCGGCTTGCGCGTGGATGTCGGGCTGCCGGCGTTTCTGCCCGCGTCCCGCAGCGGGACCCGAGAACAAGCCGACATGGAAAAGCTGGTGGGCCAGGAAATCCAGTGCCGCATCATCAAGCTGGATACCGCCAGCGAGGACGTGGTGGTGGATCGCCGCGTGATCCTGGAAGAGGAAGAGGCCAAGGCGCGCGAGCAGAAATTCGGGGAGCTGAAGGAAGGCGCGGTGGTGCGCGGAACGGTTCGCAGCATGACGGACTTCGGCGCGTTCGTGGATTTAGGTGGCGTGGACGGCCTGCTGCATGTGGGCGACATGGCCTGGCAACGGGTGACCAAACCGTCCGATGTGGTGACGGTGGGCGATTCCATTGAGGTGAAGGTTCTCAAAATCAATCCGGAAGGCAAACGCATTTCTCTCGGGTTGAAGCAACTGGCGCCCGATCCCTGGACCACCGCGGCCGAACGGTTTCATACCGGCGATCGCGTGCAGGGCAAGGTTTCGCGGCTGGCCGATTTTGGCGCGTTCGTGGAGTTGTTGCCGGGCGTGGATGGGCTGATCCACATCTCGGAAATGTCGTGGGCCAAGAAGATCAAGAAACCCAGCGATCTGTTGAAGACCGGCGAGATGGTGGAAGCGGTGGTGCTGGGCGTGAACGCGGCCGATCGCCGGATTTCGCTGGGTCTCAAGCAGGCTTTGGGCGATCCGTGGGAAGACGCAGTGAAGAAATACCCGGTAGGAGCCGTGGCCGAAGGGCCCGTTACCAGCCTGACCAACTTCGGCTGCTTTATCGACCTGGGCGGCGGCATCGACGGCATGATTCACATCTCCGACATCACGCGTGAGAAGCGCCTGAATCATCCGCGCGAGGCCTTGACGGTGGGACAGACGGTGCGTGCGGCGGTGCTGGAAGTGGACCGGGAACGGCGGCGGATCAAGCTCGGCATCAAGCAACTGGAGCCCACCACGGCCGATGAATATATCGCCGAGCATCAAGTCGGGGAATCGGTTACCGGGCGGATCGTGGAGGCGGCTCGAGGACGGGCGAAGGTGGAATTGGGCGACGGTGTCTTCGCGGAGTGCCGGATGCGGGAGGACACAGCCCCCGGCCCCAGTGCGGACCCGGCGGCGTCCGAACCGGCTGCCGGAAAGGCCGACATTTCGTCGCTAACGGCAATGTTATCAGCCAAATGGAAGCAAGGAGCCACGGCGGCCTCGACCCAGCAGGAAGCGCCGCGCGTGGGCCAGGTCCGGACCTTCCGCATCGTGAAGTTGGACCAGCCGAACAAGAAGATCGAAGTGGAATTGGCAGGTTAGCTAACGTCCCGCCCCCTGACGTGACCTTTCGGGTCTTCCTCCGTCCAATAGAGTGTTGCAGGCTACTCGGGAGATCGCGCAAGGTGAAGTAGTGCGCGAAGAGTCTCCCGGAAAGGATGGCGGTGCGCGCCGCACCCTAAGCGCTACCGTGGTCCAGACGGCCGTAAAAATGGACGAACCCGAGCTGATTCGGGCGGCGCAACAAGGCGATCAGCGCGCCTTTGAGCAGTTGGTGCGTCTGTACGATCAGAACGTCCTGCGGCTGGCCACGAATCTGCTGCGATCGCCCGAAGACGCCAACGACATTTATCAGGAAGCGTTCCTGCGGGTCTATAAAAACCTGCACACGTTTCGTTTCGACTGCAGCTTTCATACCTGGCTCTACCGGATCGTGAGCAACCTATGCCTGGACGCGCTACGCAAGCGCAAGGTGCGTCGCGAGGAAAGTTCGCTGGTTGAGACCAGCGAAGGATATCTGGACCGCATGGACACGGTGGAGGAACCGCGAGCCGATAGCGATCCGCAGCGCAGCCTGGCGAGCAAGCAGGTGCGCGAGAAGATCCAGGAAATATTGGGCGGCTTGACGCCCCGCGAGCGAGCGGTTTTTGAGATGCGGCATTACCAGGGCATGCGGCTGCGAACCATCGGGGAGCTGATGGGAACGTCGGAAGAAGCCGCCAAGAATTGCCTGTTTCGGGCGACGCAAAAAATGCGCGCGGCTTTGGGAGACTTTATATGAACTGCGATGAAGCGAGAAAGAATCTGGCTCTTTTCCTGTACGGCGAGCTGTCGTTCGACGAAGAGGAGCTGGTGGAAGTCCATATCGACGAATGCGCCGCGTGCCGCGAAGAACTGGCGCGCGAGAAGGCCATGTTTGCCGCTCTGGATGAAGTGGAAATGCTTCCCCGCCCGGAGGCGCTGGCCGAATCGCGAGCCGAACTGCGGCAGCGCCTGGCGCTGTCCAATGCCCCGCTGTCCGATGTCTCCATGAACCGGTCGCACGCGCGCGGCGCGGGTTTCTGGGACAGGATTCGCGAAGGATTCACCATTCACTTTCATTTTGCGCCCGGCATCGCGCAGGTGGCTGGCGCGGCGGTGATGCTGGTGCTGGGATTCCTGACGGCGCGCGTGGCGCCCACTTCGCTGCTGGGCAACTGGCGGCAGGCCGGAGTGTTGGAACCGGCCACTTCGCGCGTGCGATACGTGGAGCCGGTTTCGCCGGGACGGGTGCAGATCGTTCTGGACGAAACGCGCCAGCGAGTGCTCTCCGGCAGCGTGGACGATGCGGCCATTCAGCGGCTGCTGTTGACGGCGGCGAAAGATCCCTCCGACGCCGGGTTGCGCGTTGAATCGGTGGATTTGCTGAAGAACAATTCACAATCGGCCGAGATCCGCCAGGCGCTGATTTATTCTCTCGAGCACGATCCCAATGCCGGCGTGCGCTTGAAAGCGCTGGACGGGCTGAAGCAGTTCGCTGCCGATCCGGACACCAGGAAGGCTTTAACGCAGGTGCTGTTGAAGGACGACAACCCGGGCGTGCGGACGCAGGTGATCGATCTTCTCGTGCAACAGCGGCACAACGACGCCATGGTGGGTGTTCTGCAGGAGTTGCTGGAGAAGGAAGACAACAGCTACATCCGGATGCGCTGCCAGAAGGTTTTGCAGGAGATGAACGCGTCGGCGGAGATGTACTGAGCGTTCGGTATCACGCATGAAGCAGCTGCTGTTTATAACCGTGTTGGGATTGGCTGGTTGGCGATTGCCAATGGCAGAAGCCCAGTCCGCCCTGACACGCGACGGGACATTCTGGGTGCGCACCATCCAGGGGACGCTGGATTCTTCGAGCGACCGGCTGCGTGTGGAAACCACGGGTAATGTAAGCCTGCGCGGCGCGGCTACCGAACAGACCAGCTATCAACTCACGGTGCGCGTGAGAGCCGGAGACGAGCGCGAAGCGCAAGCGCTGCTGGATCGGGTTAACGTGAAGACCGGAACCGAGGGCGGTTGGGCCTATCTAAAGGTAACTCCGCCCCGGCTGGTTTCCTCCGCAGTGGACTTGACAGTGACGGGGCCGCGCGGACTGCGGCAGGTGTGGGCCGCCACGCGCGGCGGAAATGTGCAGGGGTCGGACTGGGATGGAGATTTCGACGCTCAATCGGCCGGCGGCGAGATCTCGGCGGATCGCATTCGGGGCGCCAGCCTGCTGCGGACGGCCGGTGGGGATATAGAAGTGGGCAGCGTGAGTGGCGCCTTGCGATGTTCCTCGGGCGGCGGCGGGATTCGGGTGCGGAACGCGGGCGCCGCGGCACAGCTTGAAACCGCGGGTGGCGAAATTTTCGTGCATCAGGTGGAAGGCGCGGTGTTGGCCTCCACGGGCGGTGGAAATATCCGGATCGAGCGCGCGCAGAACACGGTGGTGGCGCGCACCGCGGGCGGTCTGATCCAGGTGCAGCAGGCGGACGGGCCCGTAACGGCGGAAACTTCCGGCGGAGCCATTCAAGTGAACTCCACCAAGGGCGTGCGCTGCGAATCGGCCGGCGGCGCCATCCGGCTGCGCAATGTCTCGGGTGCGGTACGCGCGTTCGCCAGTTCGGGAAGCATCCTGGCGGAGCTGGTCGGGAGCGGCGACGCGTCCGTCCGCATGGCGGATTCGATTTTGAGCACCAACGCTGGTGACATAACGGTTCTGATTCCGTCCAATCTTGCGTTGACCGTGCAAGCTACCAATGAGTCGGGCGGTTCGGGACGCATTCGTTCCGATTTTCCGCAGGTTCGGACACAGCCGGGCACGGGTCCCGGCGGTCCGCTGATGGCGGAGGGCGAGCTGAACGGAGGCGGTCCCATGCTGCGGGTGAACGTAATGGGCGGCACCATCTACTTACGCCGGGCGAAATAGTTTCCAAGAGGATGATGGCATGAAACAGGTTTTGATAGTGATGATTTTTGCAGGCGTGCTGGCGCAGGGCCAGGATTTCTTTCAGGCGCCGCCTCAGCCTCCGCAGCCGCCAGCCGGGGTGCGGGAATTCAACGGCAGCCCGCTCACCGGCGGCACGTATCTCGGAGTGAATCTGGCCGAGATCGACTCCAATCGCGCCAAGGAGCTGAAGCTCAAGGACGATTACGGCGTGGAGATCACGCGCGTGGAAGAGAACAGTCCGGCGGAGAAGGCGGGGCTGAAAGTGGGCGACGTAGTGCTGGAATACAACGGCCAGCGCGTCGAGGGGATCGAGCAGTTCGGCAGAATGGTGCGCGAGACGCCGCCGGGCCGCGAGGTGAAGCTCACCGTCAGCCGCAACGGCGCGACACAGACTCTGGTCGCGTCGCTCGGCAGCCGCAAGTTCCGTTTCCAAGTGAGTTTCCCTCAGGGGTTTGAGATGCCCGAATTTCATATGCCGGACATCCCGCAGATCTATACGGCGACGCGTAGCGCCATGCTGGGCGTGGAGGCCGAAACGCTGGGATCGCAACTGGCGGTTTATTTCGGAGTCAAGGACGGCGTGCTGGTGCGTGCCGTGCTGGAGAACACTCCGGCGCAGAAGGCGGGGCTCAGGGCCGGGGACGTGATCACGAAGGTGGACGGCATGGCGGTGACCGCGCCGAGCGAGCTGTCGAGCGCTGTCAGGACAGCCAACGCCAAGAAGACCTACGCCATCGAGCTGATGCGGGATCGCAAGCCGGTGACGGTGACCGTGACAGTGGAAGATCGCTCGGAGCGGGTGATTCCGCGCGGCCGCATCGTTACCAATAGCGTCACAAACTGACCTGTCACGAACTAACGGCGTCCGATTTCACGGCCGGTGGGTTGAAGACCATACGGCTGTGGATTTTCAGCAGCAACTCCACCTCGCGCTGCGGCAAATTCAACGAAGCGGCGATTTTTTCAACTTGCTCGCCGCGCCGCGACATGCGAATCACCTGGCTGCGTTTGTTCAGGTTCAAACCGGACTTGGGGGGCGCCGGCGCCACCAGGACCCCGGTGCGCTCTTCGGCATCCAGCATCCGCGCGGATAACTCCGCCACCTGAGCCCGAAGTTCGTTGGAGACCGCTCGCGCCGAGTTCTCGCGCCGCTCGCCGCGCAATTTCATGACGCGTATCTCGTGCTCCAGACAGAGAAAGAAGAACAGGCAAAGCACGCTATTGATGCCGATCAAAAGGAAGGGCGCGAGCGGAATGAGATAACGGTCCAGCATCTTAGTACAGGGTTCGAAGCCGCTCCTGCCGGCTGATCACCTGCTTGATGCGGATGCCGTAGTTGCCTTCCACCACCACCACTTCCCCGCGTGCGATCACGCAATTATTCACGATCACTTCCACCGGTTCGCTGAGCGCGCGATTCAGTTCCACAATCGAACCGGTGGTCAGCTTGATGACGTCCTTCAGCATGAGTTGAGCGCGTCCGAAAGAGACGATCACAGGCAGCTCGACATCCAGCAGCAGGTCGATGGAGCCGGCTGGTGCGCTCTTGGCGGCCGGGCGTGCGCTCTGGGGGCGCTCCTCGGAGGCGGCTTTGACGGGGGCCTGTGCCGTGGCATCGCTTAGATTGGCGACGGCCGGGGAAAAGACCACCAACAGAGGAAAACCCTGTTCACCCATGGTGATCTCGAATGTGAAGACGCCGGCGCTCGGCAACGCCGGGGGTGGCGCGGGCCTTCCCTCCTGGCAGGAGATCTCCTTGCGGGCCCGCAGAGACAGGGCGCTGGCCACTCCCGAGAGGCTCTGATTGACGATTTCAAGATAGGTGTTGCGGATGTCTTCCGGAGTGGCGTCGTCCACTCCGGCGCT
The DNA here is from genome assembly GCA_963798295.1 of Bryobacterales bacterium. GTDB lineage: Bacteria > Acidobacteriota > Terriglobia > Bryobacterales > Bryobacteraceae > Palsa-89. The sequence continues at coordinate 34,437 of CAWCSV010000002.1, forward strand.
GCGCAGGACTCGATTGCCGATCTCCTGCCAGCTGCGGACGGCGGCCGCCACCCAGATGTTGGCATCCGGAGCCAGGCTGAGCAGCTGTGCCCACCACAGCAACTCCTGCTGCGCTGGATCGATCTCCGCCTTGAGAAGCTGGCGGGGCGTGAAGGTGATCAGAGCCGGCTCGCCCGTCATGGATTCCACCGCGCGGGCCAGCTGGCGGCCCCATTCTTCGGCGAGCCACAAGGCAGCCTGACTTTCAGGCGGCATGGCATCGGATGGCACAGCGGCTGCCGGAGTACTGGCGGGAGGCGCGGTGGCGAGCGGAGTAGCGTCGGCTGGGGCGGTGTCTGGTGGTACGGTTTCTGGTGGTACGGGGGCCGGAGCCAGAGGCTCGGGCGGCACGGCGTCGGATGACACAGGATCGTCTGGCACTGGATTCTAGCCCATCAACTACGCGCCGCGCTCCAGCGGCCAGCGCTTTTCCAGGTAAGAGCGCAAGCGCAGGATGGCCTGCGATTTGAGCTGCGAAATCCGCGACTCGTGGAGATTCACGACCTTGGCGATCTCGCGCAGCGTCAGCTCCTCGTGGTAATAAAGACTGATAACAATGCGCTCGGTGCGCGGCATTTTCTCGATGGCTTCAGCCAGCAGGCGTTGGAGCTCGGAGCGCTCCAGCAGACGCGACGGCCAGTTTTCCTCGTCGTCGGAAATGTATTTGAGGAGATTGCGGCTGTCGTCCTCCGGAGCCGAAGTTTCCAGGCTACCCAGGTTGACGCCCCGGATATCCACCAGCCATTCGTGGTATTCCTCCAGCGAAAGTTTCAGCTCCCCGGCGATTTCGTCTTCGGTGGGTGCGCGGTGCAGACGCTGTTCGGCGGCGGCGATGGCGGCTTCAATTTGTTTGGAACGGCGGCGCTGCTGGCGCGGCGCCCAATCCAGGCCGCGCAGGCTGTCCAGGATCGCGCCCCGGATCTTATATTCGGCATAGGTCTTCAGCTTGACGTTATGGCGCGGGTCGAAACGATCGATGGCGGCGATCAGGCCAATGGTGCCGGTGGAGATCAGGTCTTCCAGATTCACGCTCTCAGGCAATCGTTCGTGAATGCGCCTGGCGATGAGACGGACTTGGGGCAAGTGATCGAGAATCAGACGTTCGCGCTCTTCCCACGCGCGCTCCTGGGATGCCCCCTGCGCCTGATACTTCTTGACGGCGGCAGTGGAAGCTTTCACCGTGCCCTGGGTCCTCATGCGGCGGCATTCCTCACGCGGCCGGAATCTTCCCGCCGTTCGTCCGATCCCGGTTCGCGTTCGGCCGAGCATCCGAGAATCAAATCGAGCACCAGATCCGGCGTGGCCGGCTCCAGGTCTTCCGGAATGCGCTGGCCGCGCGAAAAGAAGGAGACCGGCTTGCCCATCCGGACGCTGCGGCTCAGGATCGGTCCGAAGGTCTCGGTTTCGTCCAGCCGAGTGAACAGCAGCTTACGCGGTTGAAAGATGCGGTATTGTTCGGAAACGCGCTCCAGGTCCGAGGCCCGCATGGAGGCCGACAACACCAGGTGAGTGTCGACGCCCGGATGCGCGGCCAGAGCTTGCGCCAGGTCCTGGGACGATTCCATCTCGGCGCGCGACAAACCGGGCGTGTCGATGAGGATGAGATCCTTCTGGCGGTGTTCCTCGAGCGCGGGGCCGAGCGCGTCGGCGCTTTCCAGCACCTGACATCCTATGCCCAGAATGGCGGCGTAAGAGCGCAGCTCCTCCGCAGCCGCGATCCGGTAGGTGTCGGCGGTGAGAACTTGCACCCGCTTGCGCGCGCTCAGGCCATATTGCACGGCCAGTTTCACCAGGGCCGATGTCTTGCCCGCACCCGGAGGACCGACCAATGCCACCACGCGCGATGGAACTCCTCGCGAACCGAGTTCGGGGTCCACGCGCACCAGGCGAGCCAGCTCGTCGCGTAAGGCGCCGGCGGCCAGCGGCGACCTCAGAGCACCCACCACGTCGTAGGCCAGCTCGGTGTCCAGTTCGGCGTCAGCCAGCGTGGCAAAGGCGCGGGAAAGCTCGGGATTGAAAGCGACGCTCGACATGCCGGGTCCGCAACGCGCCAGCGCGAGAGCCAGCTTCTCCATCCGCTGCTTGAGTTCGGAAACATCTTGCGACAGTTTGTTGACCGGATGCGATGGCGCCCGGGCGCCAAACCGATCTGCTTCCGTGTCTCTAACGCGCTCTGAGCCCGCCCGCGGATCTCCCGCGTCGGTTTCCTGAGTTTCGCCGCAGACCACCACTTCATAGCAGCCCAGATGCCGCGCCTCCACCCCGGTGCGCTTGGAATTCACCAGCATGGCATCAGGCCCGAGCTCGTGACGCGCCAAACGGATGGCATCCTCGATGGTGTTGGCGAAGAACGATTTTAGTTTCATGGCGCGGGTCAATTTTATTGGGTTCTTAAATCACGATGCTTTTCTTATCCCGCCATTCCTTTTTCTGGCCCAACCGTTCGTCTTACTATCCCGCCGTTCCGAGCGAAACGACCTTGTTCCCTGGAGGTATTTCGTTGTGGGATAGCACCGACAAATTCGGAGTTATACTTTCCATGATCTGACGCACAAAGAAGCGCGCCGCCGACCCTGTGACCAACGCAGCGGGGGCGTCCTGTGGATTACAGCACTTCTTCAGCCGTTCCTGAATGTCGCGAATCCGCTGCGGCGAAAGATTCACGTGACTGGAATTCTCCGTGTGCTCCACCGCGGATTCGACGGATTGCTCGATGGCTGGATCGAGGAAATAAGCCGAGACTTCACCCGAGGGCTCGAGCAAAGGCTTTACTACCTGACGGCGAATGGCCTGCCGCACGTACTCGGTGAGTAGCACGGTGTTTTTGGTGATTGGCGCGGCTTCACCCAGCGCCTCAAGAATACTCACCGCATCGCGGATAGAAACGCGCTCTCGCAACAGGTTCTGAAGAACTTTCTGCACCACCGCCAGCGGAAGCAATTTCGGCACCAAATCTTCGACAACCTTCGAGTTGTCTTCGTTGACCCGGTCCAGGAGCTTCTTGGCCTCTTGCCGAGAAAACAACTCGTGGGCGTGGCGGCGCACCACTTCGCCCAAGTGCGTGCCGAGGATGCTGATGCTGTCTACCACGGTATAACCGGCACGCCGCGCTTGTTCGACCCGATCCGGCGAAATCCAGACCGCGGGAATTCCGAACGCCGGCTCGCGCGTGGCGATGCCATCGATTTTTTCGCTCTTCTCCCCCGACTCGGCAGCCGAATAGAGGGCCAACTCGCAACCATGCGCCAATTCGTAGCGCGAGACCTCTACTCCCTTAAGGAAAATCACGTATTCGCGGGCCTTCAGGGTCAAGTTGTCGGTGACGCGTACCGGGGGCAGAATGTATCCGAGTTCGGTGGCTAGCTGCTTCCGGATGCTGGCGATACGCTTGAGCAGCGGCGAATTCTGGCCGCCCTCCACCAGGTGTACCAGGCCCAATCCCACTTCCACCGCCAGCGGCTCGATGCGCAGCAAGGCCTCCAGATTTTCGCGCGCCGGCGGGGCGGCCGGAGCTTTCACTTTTTCGGCGCTGGCAGCTTTTTGCCGCAGTCGCCACGCCAACCCTCCCACTCCGCCCCCCAACATCAGAAAGGGGATCTTCGGCAGGCCAGGAAAAGCGGCCATCGCGACCAGGATCCCAGCAGCCAGGAACAAGGGTTGCGGATTTCCAAAGATCTGTTTTTGGAGATCCAATCCCAAATTGGTATCCGAGCTGGCGCGCGTGACAATCAAGCCTCCCGAAATGGAAATCATCAGCGCCGGAATAACCGTCACCAGTCCGTCGCCGATGGTCAGGACGGTGTAGGTCTCCAGCGCCCGCTGAAAGTCCAGCCCATGCTGGAATACGCCGATCAGGAAGCCGGCCAGAATGTTGATGACGGTGATGAGAATGGACGCCACTGCGTCGCGTTGCGTGAAGCGCGAGGCGCCGTCCATGGCGCCGTAAAACTCGGCTTCGCTCGCCAGCATACGCCGGCGGGTGCGCGCTTCGTGCTCGTCGATCAGGCCGGAATTCAGATCCGAATCGATGGACATCTGCTTGCCGGGCATGGCGTCCAGGGTAAATCGCGCGGTAACCTCCGAGATGCGCACCGCGCCGTGATTGATGACCACGTACTGGATGGCGATGAGCACCAGGAAGATCACCACGCCAATGACGTAGTTGCCGCCCACCACGAACGCGCCGAAGGCTTGAATCACTTCTCCGGCCGCCGCGGTGCCGGTGTTCCCATTGAGCAGAATCAGCCGCGCCGATGAGATGTTCAGGGCCAGCCGGAACAGGGTCATCAACAGCAAGGTGGTGGGAAATACGTTGAACTCGACCGGTTTGGTGATGTAGAGGGAAACCAGCAGGACGATCACCGAGAGCGTGATATTGGCGCTGATCAAGATGTCCAGCAGAAACGGCGGAAGCGGCGCGATCATCGCGAGCACAATGCCCAGGACCGCGATGGGAATAGTGAACTCGCGCCAGTTGGCTCCCACCCGCCTGGGCGCGGACGGCGCTGCAGCGGCGCCGGTCTTGGCCACGGCGCGAGAGGCAGGCTTGGGGGGAACGCGGAGCCGGGGCGTCATCGATCAGGCTGTCCTTCGGTCATCGATTACCTCCTGCCCGGGTGCATCAGCTTGTAAATGTAAGCCAGCACTTCGGCCACGGCGCGGTACAGATGCTGGGGAATCTCCTGGCCGACGTCGGCGGATTGGTAGAGCGCCTGGGCCAGCGGCTGATTCTCGACGATCGGAATTTGATGATCGAGCGCGATCTGGCGGATGCGCAGCGCCAGATAATTCTTGCCCTTGGCCAGCACACGCGGCGCGGCCATCCCCTCCATCTCGTAGCGGATCGCGACGGCGAAATGGGTGGGGTTCACAATCACCGCCGTGGCAAGCGGAATTTCCTTCATCATGTTGCGGCGCGCCAGATCGCGTTGAATGCGCCTCACCCGTTGCTTGATCTGAGGATTGCCCTCAGTTTCCTTGAGTTCGTCGCGGACCTCCAGCTTGGTCATGCGCAGCGTTTTGTAGTGATGGCGATAGACCCGCACGAAGTCCAGAATGCCGATGGCGCAGAACAGCGCCGCGGCTTTCCACAGGAAATCGCGGAACGAATCGCCGACCAGCCGCAAGGCTGGCTGCAGGCCTTCCCGCGCCAGGCCGGCATAGGCAGCCAGATTGACGTCGGCGATTTTGTAGACCGCCAGCGCTAGCAGCGGCAGAAACAACACCGCTTCCCCCAACGCGGCCGCGTTCTGCCGCGGAACGTTGCGAAGCTTTTGAAGCGGGTTCAAGCGCTTGGGATCGGGCGCCAGATTTTCGAGCGACAGACCCAGCCGCGTGCTCGCTAGTTGCGCGGCCAGCGCTGCGGCCATGAGCGAAGCCCCCATCCAGAATAAGGGCGTGAAGATGTGCCCCAGCAGCTGGGTGTAGATCCGCACCACGGTGCGAGGCGTGAGCGAAAGCTCGAAGGCGCGGGAGAGAAAATAGCGGACCATGTCGCGCGTGCGCGCAAAGAACGCGCTGCCTCCGGCGGCCAGCAGGATTACGAACGTGAGGAACTGCAGAGCGGCCAGCAACTCCCGGCTGGCGGGAAACTGCCCCTCCCGCCGGCTCTTTTCGATCTTTCGCTTGGTCGGCTTTTCCGTGCGCTGGCTGTCGGCCGCCATCTTGGGTTGCGCCCTCTCTCGGATCCCGCCTAGGGATGCAGAACTCGATCCAATACCGTGAACGTGATGACGCCCGTGCGCTCAAAGACGGCCGGATATACCGCTAGCACACTGGCCAAAAAGGCCAAGGCTACGAGCATCTTGATGGCAAAGGAGAGCGAGAGCAATTGCATTTGCGCGTGCAGCCGTCCGAGCACCGCGAACGCGATATCCAATAGAACCAGCAGAGCGAGCACCGGGATTGCAAGCCGCACTCCGGTAGCGAAGATGGCCGCACCCAAGCCGGCAATCGTCGCGGTGGCGTGGGCATCGAGCAACCGAGTAGCCCCCGCCCCAGGCCCGGCCGCCGATTCCAGGCTCCGCGCCAGGGCCCGCAGCACCTGGCGATCGAACCCGAAGGCAAAGAATAGCGTCCCGGCCAGAAGCTGCGCCATGAGCTGGAGCGTGGTGGTGTCGGCCTGCGTGGTGGGATCGACCGTGGAGGCATAGGAATATCCCGCTTGCAGACCCAAGACTTGGGCGGCCATCTGCACGCCTTCCAGCAGAAACGCGACCACCAGTCCCACCGTCGCTCCGAAGGCGGTTTCGCCGGCGATTGCAGCCAGCAGACGCCCGGCGGCCAAGCTTGGACCACGGGGTTCACGTTCGATCCCTAGCGTCGGCCAGATGGGAAACAAAGCGATGGTCAAAGCCAGAGCCAGAACCACCCGGCTGGCATCCGGGGCAGCCGAGAATCCGGGGATGGGTACGAACACCAGGACCCCGGACACGCGCGCGAGCGCCAGCAGGAATCCGTAGAGCGCGGCCAGCTGGAAGGTGAACTCAACGTGCATAACGGCCGAAATCGCCAAGCAGGGCGGTGGTGTAGGCGATCAGGCGGGAAGTCATCCAGGGCAGCATCAGCAGGACACCCAGCAGGAACGCGGTAAGGCGCGGCACGGCGCTGAAACTGGTGTCCTGAATCGACGTCAGCACCTGCAATAGGCTGACGGCGATTCCCACCGCGAAGCCCATCGCCAGCAAGGGAAGACTCAGCCAAAAAGTCTCCATCAGGGTGTGCCGGAAGACTTGGATCGCCAATTCCGGAGTCATAGGCGAAGCTCCGCATTACGTCGCATAGAAGCTCCGTATCAGGGAGCCAATCACCAAATTCCACCCATCCACCAGCACGAACAGGAGAATCTTGAAGGGCGCCGAGAGCATGATGGGGGGCAACTGCACCATCCCAATGGAGAGTGTGACGGAGGCCACCACCAGATCAATGACCAGGAAAGGCAAAAAAAGCACGGCTCCAATCTGGAATCCGGTCTTCAGCTCGGAGAGTACATAGGCCGGCATCAGGACTGCCAGGCCAAGGCCCGAGGGGTCCCGCGGCACGGGAGTGTGAGAGATATCCAGAATCAGATGGACGTCTTTTTCCCGGACATAGCGCAGCAGGAAGGTCTGCAAAGGCTGCGAGCCATTCTGCCAGGCCTGTTGCCAGGTTACCTGCCCGCTTTCGAGCGGCTCCCATCCTTTGTGATACATTTCCGTCCCTACCGGCTGCATGATGACCAGCGTCAGAAACAAAGCCAGTCCAATCAGAACTTGATTGGAAGGCGTCCCCTGCGTGCTTAAGGCCTGCCGCAGGAAATGCAGCACCACGGTGATGCGAAGAAAGGGAGTGACGGACATGACGACGGCCGGCAGAATAGCTAGCAGCGTGAGCAGCAAGATGATCTGCATCGGCGCGCTCAAGGACAAGGCACCCTTGGAGGGCGTGAGGGAAACTCCCAGCAGTTCGGCCGGACCCTGGGCGGCAAGCGGGGCCTGCAGCGCGGCCGCCAGAACCAACCCGCCGGCACAATGAATCCAGAGCTTCATGTTAAGGCCAGCTCCTTGGGCTGGTGGTCCTCGAGCGGCAAGGCGTCGCCGAGGAAAGTGACGCCGTCCGGATGGAGGGCCAAGATCAGATTCCGATCGCCGACCCGCACCAGATGAATGGAATGCCGCGGTGTGAGCGCCAGTTTCCCGCGCGTTTCCATCGGAGCCGGCCCCGGTCTGGTTCGGCGTCCGGCCCACCCGGTCTTACCTTTTCTCCGCAGAAACCAGAGCGCCGTCCACAACAGCGCGAAGACCAGCACCACCGCCAGCGACTGTCGAGCAATGTCCATAGTTGCCGAACCGCTACTCCTCCTGCCGGAAGTCGGTAATGCGAACACCCACTGCGTCCTCGATAATTACAATTTCGCCGTAGCCGATCAGCGTCGCGCCCACCAGAATGTCGATGTTGTCCCCGGCCGAGCGGGCAATGCGTATGACACTCTCCGGACCCAGTTCCAAAATTTGCGCGATGGTCATGACGCGGCGGCCGAGTTCCACCTCCACGTCCACCGGGACATCGGCGAGGTCGGCGATCTGTTCGAGGGGGGGCATGGGGGGGGCGCCGATCCAAAGGCTCACTTGATCAAATTAATGGTGTCCTGGCTCAGTTCGTCGACGGCGTCGATTACTTTGGAGTTGGCTTCATAGCCACGCTGGTAGACGATCAGATTGGTGAATTCGGTGGCGACATCCACGGTGGAGGATTCCACCGCGCCGCCTTCCACGGTTCCACGTCCTCCAGTTCCAGGCAGGCCGACTGCGGGAAGCGCCGAGAGCGCGCTGAGCTGATAGTTGTTGTTGCCTACCGCCAGCAGCGAATCGGGATTTCGAACCGTGGCCATGGCCAGCTGGCCTACCACCGTCTGCTGGCCGTTGGAGAACTGGGCTAGAACTTCACCACCCGCGGCTATGGCGACGGTGGTCAATTGAGCCGCCGCTGCTCCGTCCTGCGCCACCGCCGATACCGAGGAGGGCTGTGCAAATTGAGTGATGCGCGGCGTGGTGCCGTTGTATAAGTCCCAGTTGAGCGTCATGTCGGCCGCCCCGTCGGCCAGGCCGGTGATGGCCAGTTGCGGCGCGGGATCCGTCGCCGCGGGCGTCGTCAAAACTCCGCTGGAATTGAAGTTGATACTGCCTGTCAGCGCCGTAGCCGGCGGATTCGCGACGTCGGCATCGGGGATGCTGATGGAGTAGTCCCACTGGCCAGCGGTGGTGGGGTCCTGGGTGAACGTGGCCGTTACGACGTGGGAATTACCGAGTGAATCGTAAACGGTGACGGACGTTGCAAAGGTTCCGTTCGCGCTTCCGGGCGTAGCGGCCGCGTTTAGATTCATGTCGAACGAAAAGTTCTGCGTCACAACAGGCGGCTGCACTGTCCCGGTCGGAATAGTGATGTTGCCGGGGGGCGCGTTGGTGTTCAAAACCCCGTTGACCTCCGTCCAGCCTTGCACTGTCTGGCCTGTGGCTGTTTGCAGGTCTCCGTTCTGGTCGGTCTGGAAGTTGCCGGCGCGCGTGTATTCGGTGGAGTTTTCCGGTCCCTGAATCACGAAAAAACCGGCGCCTTGGATGGCCGCATCGAGCGTGCCTCCCGTGGTCTGAATCGCACCCTGGGTAAAAAGCGCTTCAGTAGTGGGCGTTCCCACTCCAAATCCGACCTGCGTGTTTCCCAGACCCGCGCTGATGGATTGGGTCACCAGATCGTGAAAGGAGACTTCGCTGGTTTTGAATCCGATGGTGTTCAAATTCGCCAGGTTGTTACCCGTCACAGAAATGGCGGTCGAAAAAGCGGAGAGCGCCGAAAGTGCGGTGGAGAACGAGATAGACATGAGTGCTCCTTAGGATTGGGTAGTTGCCGGCGAAGGCTGTTGGGCTGCGCTCGAATCGTTGGTCAAGGTGCTATTGATGCTGTCCAGATCGGTGCGCATTTGGATCTCTTGTTCGAGCGAGCTGAACTGCGCCAACTGGGAAACGAACTGCGTGCCGTCTTGCGGGGCCGTGGGATCTTGATTTTGCAGTTGAGCGACTAAGAGCTGCAAAAAGGTCTGTTCGCTGACCAGCGAGCCCAAGGCCGCGTTGCCGGTCTGCGACGATGAGCCAGTCCCGGACGCCGGTGCGGCCGGGCTGGTTGCATTGCCGACGATGCTGGGTGTCATGCTTGCTCCTCCTCTTGGATCTTTGCCAGCTCTTGGATCTTTGCCAGTGGGGCCGAGAGACTTTCTTCCCATGGAATCTCCGAGCGTCCCCGACGGCGCTGGTTCGATTCCTGATGGTTGGATTCCTGCTGTGATTGCCCTGGATCCTGTCTCCCATTCCCGGAACTGGAACCGTCAGGCTGACTTTGCCGGTTGCCCGCGGGCCCTCGGGCCGGCCCACCGTGTTGTACCGCGGCCGGAGTCCAGGTCTCGGTCCGGAATCCTTTTTCTTCCAAATGTCCCACCAGGTCTCCCAAGTTACCTTGCAACGACTTCGCCACCTCAGGGTCTCCGGTGCGCACCGAAATCTGTATCCTGCCGGCCCGCTCGGACACCTGCACATCCACGTTAGAAGAGTCCGCGGAGAGCCGGAACGAGATCTCACGCAGGGGCGCGCGAGGACTGGTAGTGTTCCATTCCTGCGAGATGGTCGGAGAAGGCTGCGCCTCGGGAGCCACTGTCTTGACCGAATTTTCCGTGGCGCTCTGCGTTGCCGTTTGACTCGGCGGCACGCTTGCACTTTGTGGCGCGTCTGGCGTTAGCGCAGCGGCGCTCGGGACCGCTGGCCGATCCAACCAAGGTCCAGCCGGTCGATGGCCTGGCGGTAAACTGTCGGTTTGCATTTGCGCGGCCTTCCGTGTGAGCTGTGCCGCGCCGGCCGTCGCATCGGATTCCGGCGCAGGTATGTCCCGATCCAGCGTGTTTTCTTCGCTGAACGCAGCCGCCGGGCTCCCGGCAGGTGCACTGGAAACGCTCCGCGAGGACGCCAGTGGCAGGCGCCGCAAGGTTACAGATTCAGGCCGGCCTTCCGGTTGAGAACACGCAGCCGAAGCTTGCGCCATTTCGGTCCGAAGAGTGATGGGGATTGGGAACTCCGCCTCTGGATCAGAGGAAGCCCCGAGCGCTTCCGCGGCAGGGTCCACCGGGGATCCGGCAACTGCTTCGGCCGGATTAGCTGCAGAACCCGCATGAACATTCGCGACGCGAGTTCGATCCGCTGTCTCTGGAGACGGAAATCCAGCTCGGTCCGGAACACAAGAAGTCAGGCGCGAGGAACCCGCGGCAATCGATGCCGACGGCCGAGTACCCAGAAGCTCAATGTCTTCGGCCTGGCGAGACGCCGTCTCGCTAGGCTTGGCCGCGCGATCGGCGGCATGCGTCTTGGTATTGCTGACGTCGCGCAGGCCTGCTGGCTGATCGGTTAGGGCAGTAACTTCGATCGGATTTTCCAGAACCGCGCTCATAGGCAAACTACTTTCCGATCCGGCAAGAGTGGCCGGCGGTTTCGACCGAAAGGCTAGTGGCTCAGCCGCTACCGCGCTTGACTCCCGAGCGGCCGACGCAGCGGCGCTCGCGGCCGCCATCGCCACACCCGAGGGCATGCCGAGACGCGTAGCGGCGATGTTCGGCTGCCTCCAAGTCAGCCGTAAAGCGAAGGCCATCTCCTGCGCCGGCGCGGGCGAATTGTTAGGGAGGCTCGAAGTCCCGGACGAGGTATTCGTGGTCCGCGGATCTCCAAGCGCGGCCGATGGCGCATGAGTAGTAGCGCTCGATTCCTCGGTTTCTTCCATCCCTCGGCTCGCAGACCTCACAGCAGCAAAAATGTGGGGAGAGGTATGCAGGTCCGCGATCGTTCCTGGGACGGTTTGTATCACCACGGGCGGCAGCGCCGCGCCCGTTACGCTCGATTCGCCTTTGGATTTGGTGGCGCCCGCCGGGGGAACCAACGTCCCGCCCAGTCGATTCGCCGGCCGGGCTGCGGCCACGTCGCGCGTGGCCGTTTTTTGATCGAGCAGCCCATTCAACAAAGACAAGAAGCCAGTGCGCTTTTGCAGCGACAGCGCGGGGAGAGAAACCGCGCCAGCACGCGCCAGCCCCACTGCATGGATGACTGATTGAGCAAGGTGGATCCCGGCGGCATTCACGCCTTAGCGGGATGCATCTGCCGGGCCAATGTGTCCGCTCATGGCCTCATAGGTTTGCAGAAGATCGCGCAGATGAAAATTTGGCACGAATCCCCTTTTGACACATTCTTGCCTCGAAGCGCGCCGCCCTCACTTCCTTATCGTGTAGATTCCCGGAACGATGAAGCGGATTTCTGACCGGCTAGTCAATTGCTTACTCGTGTGGCGACGAAGGAACCTAAAATGGACGCGCTGATGGCAGCCGCAGCCAGCGGAATTCGAGCCAGGATTGAGAGCCTGGACATTCTGGCCAACAATCTTGCCAACGCTTCGGCGGCTGGCTTCAAGTCCGATCAGGAGTCGTATGCGCTCTACGTCTCCGAAGAAGCGGCCGATTCGCCGGAAGGGACCAATCCAGCCATTCTGCCACTGGTCCAAACTCGTTGGACCGACTTCGGGCAAGGCGCTCTGATTTCTACCGGAAGTTCGATGGACCTGGCGTTGAGCGGCAAAGGATTTTTCGTTGCGAGCACGCCCTCGGGGCCGCTCTATACCAGAGGCGGGAGCTTTCGATTTTCCGACGCCGGCCATCTTCAGACCGAGGATGGGTACGACCTGGAAACCATTGACGGCAAGCCCATCCTGCTGGATGCTTCCAAGACCATCGAAGTCCTGCCCGATGGAACGGTGCGGCAGGACGGCCAGGAAGTTTCGCGCATCGCGGTGGTGGATTTCGACGATCCCAAAATGCTCGCCAAGCGCGGCGGCAACTATTTCCGAAGCAACGCGCCGGCCCGGCCTCCGGCCCCCGCCACCGGCGCCGAGATCCGGCAAGGCCAACTCGAGAAGGGCAACTCGGATTCCACTCGCTCCGCGTCGGGCATTGTCACGATCCTGCGCCAGTTCGAGGCTCTGCAGAAAGCCATGACCATTGGCGCCGACATGAACCGGCGCGCTGTGGAGGATGTCGCCAAGGTCGGCTCGTGACGTATGGAGTGCAAGCCAGGATTAGCAGCAGGCTGAAGAAAGGACTCAGGAATGATTCGAGCTTTGTACAGCGCGGCCAGCGGAATGAACGCGCAGCAAACCAACATCGATAACATCGCGAACAATCTTGCGAACTCTTCCACCAATGGCTTCAAGATGAGGCGAGCGCAGTTTCAGGATCTGATTTACCAGAGCTTGGTTCAGCCCGGCGCGGCGGCCGGAGCGCAGACCATTGTGCCCAGCGGGCTGCAGATCGGATTGGGAACCAAAACCGCGTCCAACGAAATCATCTTTTCGCAAGGCAACTTTCAGGAAACAGACAACCCTTTGGATCTGACCATCCAAGGGAATGGCTTTTTTCAGGTGCTTCTGCCGAGCGGCCAGACCGCCTACACGCGGGATGGAGGCTTCGAGCTGGACAACAACGGCAATCTGGTGACCTCCAGCGGCAATCTGGTGCAGCCGCAGATCACCATACCATCGCAGGCCCAAACCATCACCATCGCGGCGGATGGCACCGTCACTTATACGCAGCCCGGCCAAACTGCATCCTCGGTGGCCGGGCAGATTCAATTGGCCTTGTTCCCCAACCCGGCCGGTCTGAATAGCGTCGGTCAAAATCTGTTCGAGCCCACCGACGCCTCGGGCAATCCCACGGTAGGCAATCCCGGAGGCCAAGAGGGGCTAGGCAGTCTCATGCAGGGCTACGTCGAGGGATCGAACGTGAGCGTGGTGGAAGAATTCATTAATATGATCGTCAGCCAGCGGGCTTATGAAGCCAACTCCAAGGTGGTGAAGGCAGCCGACGAGATGTACCAGCAGATCAACAACGTCACCCAATGAGAACGGTTGCCATCTTCGCCCTGTTCGCTCCGTTCGCCATGGTCGCCGGCTTGGCGCGCGCCGCTTGTATTGCCGTTCCATCCGGCAACATCCTGGCGCGAGATCTCTCGCAGGCCATACCGCCGTTTGAAGCCCTGGATCCGGACGTGGTGCTCAGCTTCGCACCGTTTCCCGGGACCGTCCGGGTGTTGTCCTCCCATGATGTGCTCCTTCTCGGTCGCCGCTATGGGCTCGCCTTTCCTCCCGGAGAGCCGGCCCCCAGTGTGTGCGTGGAGCGGATGGTTCGTGCCCTTTCCCCACAGGAAGTGAAAGCAGCGCTCGTTTCGGCGCTCGATCTGGCCGATGCAAGCTTGGAAGTCCTGGAATTCAGTAATCAGGCGCTGCCTCCAGGCCGGCTGGAGTTCTCACGCGCCGGCTTGAATAGGCCGCCGGCGAACAACCCGCAAGCGCCCGTGATTTGGCGCGGCAGGCTGATCTACGACGGTCAGCGCAGTCTGGTCGTGTGGGCCAAGGTCAGCATCTCGGTGGAGCGCGATCTATTCCTGGCCAAGGAAAGCATTCCGAAGGGCACGGTGATTCGTGCCGAGCAGGTGGTGGCCACTCGCGTCCGGCAATTCCCGTCGCTCGAACAATCGCCAGGTTTGCCTCTGGTAGTTGCCGGGAAAGTTGCGCGGCGGATGCTGCCGGCCGGTCAACCGATCGTGGCCGAAGAGCTGGATCGCTTCCAGGACGTGCTGCGGGGCGAGACCGTGCATGTTCAAGCCATCGATGGCGGGGCCAGCATTTGTTTCGACGCGGTCGCTCAGTCGTCCGGGCAAAAAGGCGAGATCATTCTCATCCACAACCTTTCGAGCGGAAGAAACTTTCGGGCCTTGATCGAAGACCAGGGCCAGGTGGTAGTGCGAGGGTCGCTGTGACAACAGCTCGAATCGCGTTCATCGCGCTAGGGACCGCGCTGCTGTCGATGCCGCTCATGGCCGCGGCCAAGAAGCCTCCCACAACCCAGCCACCAACTCTCGATCAACACGTCCAGGAAGTGAACGAACGTTCGCGCCAGTTGTCCACCGCCACGCCCGGTTCTCTGTACTTTCCGGCAGGACGCCTAAGCGATGGCGTTCGTGACGTGCGCGCCAGCCAGGTCTATGACCTGGTGACGATTGTCGTTCTGGACAACTCGTCGGCTGTCTCCACCGGTGTTACCAAGACGGCTCGCCAGTCCACCGTAGCCGCGGCGGTCACGTCACTCGCGGGTCCCAAGAGCCCAACGGGGGCGCTTGCGAATCTCGCCAACGCGAGCAACAACACGCAGCTGCAAGGGCAAGGCACCACCAGCCGCGGAACCACCATCTCCACCAACGTGACGGCCGAGGTGACGGCCGTGCTGCCCAACGGCAACCTGGTAGTGAAAGGGCAGAAAGATATTTCAGTGAACGGCGAAAAACAGGTCATTACGATTCAGGGCATCGTGCGGCCGGAAGATCTGAGCCCGGTGAATGAAGTGGTGTCGGACCGCGTCGCGAGAATCGAAATCCTGGTCAACGGGAAAGGCGTGGTCAACGACGCCGTCAAGCGGCCATTCGTTTTGTATCGGCTGCTGTTGGGACTGCTTCCGTTCTAAAAGCATGAATCTCAGTAAAGCAATGTTCCTTGCCCTGATGCCGCTCGCGGCGGCCAATGAGCGTACGCGGCTCAAAGATCTGGTCTCGATTGAAGGGGTGCGGGATAACCAACTGGTGGGCTACGGTATCGTGGTCGGCTTGAACGGAACCGGCGACTCGCGTCAAACTGTATTCTCCGCGCAAAGTCTTACCAACCTGCTACAGCGCATGGGAGTGGTGGTGTCGCCGACGCTTATCCTGGTGCGGAACACCGCGGCCACCATTGTCACCGCCGACCTGCCGCCTTTTGCGCAGCCGGGAACCCGCATCGATATCTCGGTGGGCGCTGTGGGCGACAGCACCAACTTGCAAGGCGGCATCCTGGTTTTAACGCCGCTCAAAAGCTCGGACGGTCAAGTGTATGCTGTCGGCCAAGGTTCAGTGATCACAGGTGGGTTCGCGGCGGGAAAGGGCGGCAATACCAAGGGGCTCAATCATCCCACCGCGGGGCGTATCCCCAATGGCGCCATCGTCGAAAAACTCGCGCCTTCGGTGGCTCCTCAGGGGCACATCAAATTGCAACTGCGGCGCGCCGATTTCGTTACCGCCGCTCGAATCATGACCGCGATCAACGAGAAATTTGGAAGCGCGGCCGTGCACCCAGCACACGCCGACAATTCTGCGCTCGTTACGGTAGACGCGCCGGCCGCTTACAATTCCAAGACGGTAGAGTTCCTGGGCGAACTGGAAGAGGTATTGGTGGAGGCAGACCGCCCGGCCCGCATCGTCATCGACGAACGCACCGGCACCATCGTCATGGGTAAGGAGGTCCGGATCGCGCCCGTCGCCATTCTGCATGGCGCTCTCACGGTACAAATTCAAACCAGCCTGAACGTATCCCAGCCGCCTCCGCTCTCGGGCGGACAAACCACCGTGACCCCAGCCACCACCGTTACCGCCACCGATGCGGCGGCCAAGAATATCGTGCTGCAGCAAGGCGCGAGCGTCGAGGAACTGGTCCGGGCGCTGACCGCGATCGGATCCACCGCGCGGGACATTATTGCAATCCTGCAAAATCTCAAGGCCGCCGGCGCACTCGAAGCCGAAGTGGAGGTCATCTGATTTATGGCCATACAGTCAACGCCAGCGCTCTTGTCCAGTCCGGCCTTATCGGCGTCCGCGTCGCCCCGAACCAAGGACAGCCCGGAAAAGATCCAGAAGGCCGCCACCGATTTTGAAGCTTTGCTGATCGCCCAGATGCTCAAATCGGTGCGCGAGTCGGGCGGGGGCATGACGGGCGACGCCGACGAACAGGATGAGACAAACTCGACCATGTTGGAACTAGGAGAGCAGCAACTGGCTCAGGCCTTGGCCAGCAGCGGCGGGTTGGGAATCGCTAAGATGGTGATCGCGGGACTAACGAATCATGCGAATCGATGATCTGAATCCCAATCCTCTCACGCAGGGCGCTGTCGGCAGCACTCCGGGCAGCACTCCCAAAACCCAGGGCAGCGAGAGGTCCGGGCAAACCGCTCAGCGGCCTCTGGACATGGAGGGCGTCACTGGCTCAGACCGGCCGGACCAGGCGGAGGTATCTCCGCTGGCGCAATCACTCGCCGCGCCCGATGCTAGCCGCATTGAACAACTCCGGATGCAGGTGGAATCGGGTAGCTACCAAGTTTCGGCCCAGAGCGTGGCAAGCGCCCTGATTGATGCTCATTTAATGGATGCTGCCCATTTAAAGGAATGAGGTCGGGCGCGCAGGCTTTCCAGGCGCCGGCCAGGGTTGAGAGCAGACCTTCTACTTCGGCCAAGGGTGCTTCCACTTGCTTGAGATTGGCCTCAATCAAGCGCCGCACCGCATAGGCATACAGGCCGGCCAGATTGCGGCTCAAATCGATGTCGGCTTCGCGATCCAAGCAATGGGATAATTCGGTAACCATTCCGATAGCCTTGTTGATGGCCCGGGTCCGCGCCCGTATGTCCTTATTGCGAAGATGCCGGCGCGCCGCCGCAACTGATTCCAATACAGCGGCATAAAGCATTTGAATCAGCTTCAGAGGACTGGCGGCGAGAACTTCCTGATCGAAATAGTTTTGATAGCCGTGGTTGAGCATTCTACTACGTATCGTCATCCATCGCCATAACTTCTGCCGAACTACCCAAGTCTTGAGCGAGCCGCAAGACATATTCCGGTGGAATCTGCGAGATCACCTGCTGGGTTGTTCGGTCCACCACGCGAATAACGGCCCGGTGCGTCTGGCGGTCCAACAGGAACTCCAGCTGGTTTTGTCCGAGAACCCCGCTCTCATTTACCGACTTGGCGGCTTGCAATAACTGCCTGCGCTGAGCAGCCTCCTGCACCGAGACCTGCGGAGAGGCCGAAGCCGGGAGCGAAGACGCCGCGGGTTGGAGAGAAGTAATATTCATCCCAGACCTTCCCAAATGTCAGGAACAATCTGTTGATGCTCATCGGCAAGGACTTCTGAAGTTTGAGGGGCGCGCCAGAGAGCGGGCCCCAGGCGCGGACCGTCAGGCCAGGTTCAGGACCTTTAGCGTGGTCCCTTTGTCGGCTTCGATCTTCTTTTGCAGCAACATGATGGAATAGATCAGCTGCTCGGGGCGCGGGGGGCATCCAGGAACGTACACATCCACCGGGATCACCTGGTTTACCGGAATCAGCGCGTAGTTGCTGAAAACGCCGGTGGAGGTGGCGCAGGCGCCCATCGAGATCACCCACTTGGGTTCGGGCATCTGCTCATACAGGCGGCGGATCACCGGCGCCATTTTGTTGGAGACCCGGCCGGCGATGATCATCAGATCCGATTGCCGCGGCGACCCGCGCATGACTTCGGCGCCGAAACGCGAAATGTCGAAGCGCGACCCGATCATCGACATCATCTCGATGGCGCAGCAAGCCAGACCAAACGACATCGGCCAGATGGAATTCTTGCGGCCCCAGTTGATCGCCTTGTCGATAGTGGTAGTGATGATGCCTTCCGGAACACTGGCCGCGTCCTCATTATCGATGCGCGCGAAGAGCTCGCTCGGAAGACTCGGTTGAAACTTAGGCTCACGATCCACGATCCTATTATCACATGGAGCAACCCGACGGCACGGTTCAGGACCAACCAGATCCACCGGACCAACTACTGATCGAACAAGCCGCGCGGGCTTGGGGTATCGAGACCGATTATTGGGACATCTGGGGCAAGCAGCATCATGCTTCCACCGAGTTGGAAGCGGCCATCCTGAAATCGCTGGGCGTCGATCTTGGTTCCAAGACTTCGCTGCAGGATGCGATGGAGCGCCGCAACCTCCGTCATTGGCGTTATCCCCTGGCGCCCGTTAACTTCGTCACCGCGGGAGGACCCAACGAAATCGCCATTTCGCTCCCGGCCGACCATTGGTCCAATCGTGCCGGCTCACCGGGATCGCTTCGAATCCAATTGGAAGACGGGCGCAAAATCGACATCGAATTCACGGTGGGTGGGATTCTGGCGAACAACCGCATCCGTTTGCCCGACGATCTTCCGTTGGGTTATCACCAGATCACGCTCAACGTCGGCGGGGAATCTCCGCAACCATCACGCTTGATCGTGTGCCCCAGCCGGGCCTATGAACCAGATTGGCTTCACGACGGCCGCGCGGCCGGGATCGCCATCAGCCTTTATGGACTGCGCTCCCAACGCAACTGGGGTTGCGGCGACATCACCGATCTGAAAGCTCTCACCGATTGGGTCGCCGAGCGCACCGGCGCCAGCTTCGTCGCCCTGAACCCGCTGCACGCCATCGGAAACCGCCAACCCTACAACACCAGCCCGTATCTTCCCAACTCCATCTTCTACCGGAACCCGATTTATCTCGATATCGAAGCCATCCCCGATTTTGGCGCTTCTCCGCGCGCCGCGCGCCTGTTCCCATCGGCTGCGGTGCAGAAGGAAATCGAGCTGTTGCGCGCCGCCGAACTCGTGGAGTACGAGCGAGTCTACGGACTGAAGCTCCGTTTCCTGCGATTGCTCTTTCAGAGCTTCCTCGACGAATGGCGCCGGGACACCCCGCGCGCCCGCGAGCTGAAGCAATATATCGAGCGCGAAGGAGATCTGCTGCACCGCTTCGCCGTCCATTCGGCTCTGGATCACGCCATTCATCAAAAGTGCCCCGCGATCTGGAACTGGAGGAGTTGGCCGGAGCAATATCAGGATCCCGAATCGGCCGCCACACAGGAATTCACGCGCAAACACTGGCGTAGCGTTCTGTTTCACAAATACATGCAGTGGCAGCTGGATCTGCAGTTCGCCTCCGCCCAGCGGCACGCCCGGGAGCGCGGCCTGAGCATCGGACTGTATCACGACCTGGCGCTGGCCACGGATCGTTTCGGCTCAGACTTGTGGGCCCACCGCGATTTTTTTGTTTCCGGCTGCCGGGTGGGCGCGCCTCCGGACAGCTTTTCGCCCAAGGGGCAGGACTGGGGCTTTCCACCCCCCAAATCGGACCGCCACGAGCAAGACGCGTACGCCCTGTTCGCCGAATCCATCCGCAAAAACTGCCGGCACGGCGGAGCGCTACGCATCGATCATGTCATGCGCTTCTTTCGCCTCTACTGGATTCCCGATGGCATGGAAGCCACCGAAGGCACCTACGTGCGCGATCGCTACGAGGCGTTGCTTTCCATTCTCGCGCTGGAGAGCGTCCGCAATCGGGTGATCGTGATCGGCGAGGACCTGGGCACCGTGCCCGATGAGGTGCGCGAGGTGCTGCACCGCTTCGGAATCCTGAGTTATCGCCTGCTCTATTTCGAGCAGGATCACAATGGACGGTTCCGGCCGCCGCTGGAATATCCGCGCGACGCGCTGGTCTCCGCCACCACGCACGATCTGCCTACGCTGGCGGGCTTCTGGCTGGGCCGGGACATCGATGCGCGGCGCGAGGCCGGGCTGTTGGCCGATGACGCCGCCTACCAGGGCATGCGCGCCGACCGGGCGCGCGAAAAGCAAAAGCTGCTGGATCTACTCATCGGGCTCAAACTGCTGCCGGACTGGTTCCCCCGCGACGCGTCGCAAGTTCCCGAGCTGGTGGGCGAGTTGCACAATGCGATCGTCGGATTTCTCACGTCCACGCCATCCAAGCTGATGGTGTTGAATCAGGAAGATCTGCTGAAGCAGGCCGAGCAACAGAACCTGCCCGGAAGCACCGCGGAGTATCCCAACTGGCGCAGAAAAATGAAATGCACGGTTGAGGAGCTGTGGACTTCCGGGGAGATCCAGGACTTCGCCCAGATGTTCCGCTTATGGTTGGAAAAAACGGGACGGCTGAATCAGGCGAAGTAATCCTTCACTTTGTCGAGCAGGCCCTTTTCGTGCGGCTCATTCTCTTCGGGCAGAGTCTCGCGCAGCTGCTCAAAAAGCTTGCGCTGCTCGCGGGTGATCTTGCCCGGAACCTTCACGTCCACCTGCACGAACATATCGCCCCGCCCGCTGCCCTGCAAGCGCGGCACTCCGAGATTCTTTAGACGGATGCGCGAACCGGTCTGAATTCCTTCCGGAATCTTCACCTGCTCCAATCCGTCGAAGGTCAGCAGGTTGATCTGCGTTCCCAGCACCGCCTGCGCCACGTTGATGGGCACGGTGCAGAGCAGATCGTCGCCCTGCCGCTCGAAAATGGGATGTTCCTTCACCTTGATGACGACGTACAGATCGCCCGCCGGTCCACCGTTGAAGCCGGATTGCCCTTCATGCGCCAGCTTCAAATGCGTGCCGGAATCGACGCCCGCCGGAATGGTGACCTTCAGCTTCCGCTCGGTGCGAACCTGGCGCTCGCCGCGGCACTGGGTGCAGGGCCGCCGCACGATCTGGCCGCGCCCGCCGCACTGCGAACAGGTACGTCGAATCTGCAGGAAGCTCTGCTGATAAACCACCTCGCCGCGCCCATGGCACATAGGGCAGGACACCAGGCCGTCCACTTGCTCGGCGCCGCTGCCCTGGCAGCGCGAGCACAGATCCATGCGCGGCACCTGAATCTCCACACTGAGCCCGCGAATGGCGTCTTCGAGCGACATTTCCAGGTCGTAGCGCAGATCCTCGCCGCGCTGGGCGCGGGTGCGTCCGCCGGCGCGCCGTCCGGCGCCCCCAAAAAGATCGCCAAAGCCGAACAGATCGCCTAAAATATCTCCGAAATCGGTGAACGCGGAGGGATCGAAGTTGTTGGCCCCCATGCCTTGCAGGCCCTGGTGGCCATAGCGGTCATAGGCGGCGCGCTTTTGAGGGTCGCTCAGGACGCTGTACGCCTCGGCTGCTTCCTTAAACCTTTCCTCGGCGTCCTGATCATTGGGATTACGGTCCGGATGGTATTTAAGCGCTAATTTGCGATAGGCGCCCTTCAGCCCCGCGTCGTCACAGTCGCGGCTTACGCTCAGAATTTCGTAGTAGTCGCGCTTGGTGGCGTTCATTTCTTGTGTACCGCTACCTTAACCATGGCCGGACGCAAAAGGCGTCCTCGGAAATTGTACCCCGGCTGATACTCGTCCAGGATGGTCTGCTCTTCCACATTGGCAGTCTCCACCATATCCACGGCATGGTGAATGTGGGGGTCGAACTTCTGCCCTTTCGTTGTAATCGTCTCTAATCCCAACTTCTTTAGCGCGTCAGCCAGGCGTTGGTAGATTAATTCCATGCCGCGCGCATACACTTTATCGGCGGTCTGGGTCTTCAGCGCGCGCTCGAAATCGTCCAGAATCGGCAATATGGCGCTCACGCTGTCGGAATGGGCGAATTCCAGCACTTCCGACTTCTCACGCTCGGCTCTGCGGCGGAAATTGTCGAACTCCGCCTGGCGGCGCAATAGGCGGTCCAGCAGCTCACGGTTCTCGTCGATCAAGCGGTCGCGCTCGGCGGTCACTGCTTCCAGCGTGGAAGCCGATGCCGCGGCGTCGGCGGGTGGATCGGCCGCCCCGTTTTCGCCCCCGGCAGGTACGCTATCGCCCGCGTCGACCGTGGGTTCCTTCATGTCCATATCTCTAGTTTATAATTTCGCCGGATTCGAGGTTTACCATTAGGAGGGACGTCAAACCAGCAAGCTTCCGAACGCCTGGCCCACGTGGTACACGGCGGACATCGCCTTCCCATAGTTCATGCGCATGGGACCGAGCACGGCGATTTTGGCCGAAAGGCCGCCCGCGAGTGAAATAGAGACTCCAATCAGCGACAGCTCCCGCATGCTGGGATGCACATCGGCCAACCCCACGTGGACGGCCAACTCGCCTGCCGGCTGTTCCAGGAAGCGGTCCAGCAACTGCAAGATTCGCTTCTTCTCCTCCAGCGTGTGGAATAGCTCGCGCAGCTTTTCGCGCGTCAGGTGCAAGTCCAACCCCACCAGGTTGCTGGCGCCCTCCAAATGCACTTCCGGCGCCACTTCAATATCCAGCAGACCCTTGGCGTACAGTTCGTTCAGCCGCTTCAAAATCGCATCGTACGCCGCGCTCTGTTGCTCCAGACGGCGCTCCAATTCGGCGTGGATCTCAGACAAAATCCATCCGCTGAAATTGCGGTTGATGTAATTGCGGATGGACGCCAGCTCGTCGTCGGAGACGCTCTCATCCACCGCCACCACGCGATTGCGCACCATGCGATCGCGCGTCACCACGATCATCAGCACCCGCCGATCGACCAGCGCGATCAATTCGATTTGATGCAAAGTCTGGCTGGAAGCAGGAATGGCGGCCGTGATGCCTACGCTGTTCGTCATCTCGGTCAGCATGTGCGAGGAGCGCTCCACGCGCGCTTCCATCGTGGTGAGCTGGCTCAACTCGGCCCGCACCCTCTGTAACTCGGTGACAAGCACTCGCCCGCGAGCGAGTGACTGCACGTAACTGCGAAACGCCTTTTCCGTTGGAATTCGCCCGGCTGAAGTGTGTGGCTGCGAGAGATAGCCGTTTTCATAGAGGTCCGCCATCACGTTGCGAATGGTTGCCGGGCTGAGGTTATCCTGCCGTTGTTTGGCAACGGTACGCGAGGCTACAGGTTCGCCGGTCTGAATATAAGACTCGACGATGGAATGCAGCACATCCTGTTCGCGATGAGTCATGTTGGAAAGCAGCCCGTACTGATTTGATTATAAAAGGCTTGATGCGCGTGGTCAAGCACTTGCTGCGGCTTTCCTCAAGGCTGCGATGCGCGGCATACGGCTTTTGGGGCTGTCCAGACTGAAGGAACGGGCGTCGCCAAGCTGTTCGCGTACAAAGTTTTCGGTGCGCGTGACTGCCTCCTGTAAGGCTTTGTCTTTCTTGACGAACGTCACCCAAGCGATTGATTCTGCTGATGGATCGTATTCCCAAAGGCCTACCAGGCGTCCCCTGTCGACGATGACGTGGCTGGTCGGAGGGTTGCTCAGCGCTCCATCCAAGATCTCGCTTTGCAGTATCAGGAGCGAATCGATACTACCCAGGAGGCAATAGCGCGGCTCTTTGGGTGGTTTGAAGGCATCAAACTTCGCACGATCGCCCGGGAGAAAAACGCGCTGGTCGCCGGGAGCGATTTCGATTGGCTCCAGCTTTAGAGGTTCCAATGCATCCTTGGACGCTTTCACACCGAGACCGGCGAAGGTTTGAAAGTCCGCGACCGATGCCGGCGCGGTCCAGGCGAAATACTTTCGCGCCAGCTCGGTGTGAACTTGCTCGGGCGAGAGCTTGAAGCTGCGTAGCGGGTTGGGACGCCACAGCGCGTATTGATAGCGCTGCTGATCGAAGCGGCCGTTGGTGGGAACGCGCCGGATGTCGCCAGAGGCCTGCAGGGTTTCGAGCGCCACCGGAAGTGTGGTGGTGAGCCCCTTCTTTTTTCCTTCGGCGCCGAGGTTGCGAACGAACTTGCCGCAGGCTTCGCGGAGGCCATCGGGATCGAGAGGGCCTTTCTCAAGAGCGGCGACAACGGCATCGCACAGTTTGCCAATTTCCTTTTCAGTCACGCCGAGTTTCGCGGCGGTCTTCATTTCGCCGGCGAACTGTTGCCCCGCGGCCAAGCCTAGCGCGAAGTCGGAAGCGGGAAGAACATAGGTGCAGCCGCGCGCGGTGGGCAGTTCATAGATCTTGAGCTTCCCCGCGTCAGCGTCGGCTTGCTCGCGAGTGATTCCGGCCCGCGAAAACAGAGTCAGGTAGGGCGATACTCCTCCCACGGATCGCGCCCATCCGGCGCGCTCTAAAACTTCGGCTGGCGACTTGCCTTCGAGCGATCCGTCCAAGCCTTGGCGCTGCGCGTACCAGGCGCGAAGCTTCGATGCGTCGATCATATTGCCCTCCTCACCAACGCTGTTCGGTGGCCGGGGAGCAGCTTGCCAGATATCGGCTCTCGCCTTCCATGTGTTCGAAAACCGATTGCACCGCGATGCGCCCCGGTCCCCATAATCGCAGCCAATAATATCGATTGCTCCAACTGGACGCACCCCAGCCGAAGCCCAGGCTGAAGCCCGCGCGCGGATGCTCGAAGTGCAATTGCATCTGTACCGAAGGGTCCTTGAAGATCAGCGCGGTGGGCTTTACCAGAATGGTCTGGCCGGGAGCGAGATCGCGTACGAACACGTTGCCCGAAGCATGCAGCAACAACAACCCCGGAGCTTGCGGAGCCGAGAAGCGGTCCATGAACATGCCCACCGGGTAATGCGTCTCCTTGTCGTCGCCCGATTGCGTGGTGTACCAAATATTTGTCGAGAACCAGTCGTAGGATACGTTGCTGGTGGCCAGCATGAACAGATGCTCGCGCACGTCCACCTCCTGGCCCGGCTGCAGCGGAAGCGCGATCATTTCGCCCGGCGCGTCGCGCGAGAACGCAATGTGGCCGGGACCTTGCGCCTGCATCATGATCAACGGCAGCCCCGCGAACATGCGCTTCCATCCGGAAGCGAGCGGCATGGTGGTGATGTTTAACTGCGGATCCTTCCACAGCAGAGACATGGTGCGTGAAGTAGATGCTGTCGGTAGCCGCCAGGTTCACATCGGCCACCGGCACATAGAGGCCTTCGATCTGGCAAAACGAATTGCCGAACTGAAGCTTGGCCATGTCCTTGCGGCCGGGCAGTTCGGCCCATCCCGATTCGCTGCGAAAAGTGGGAGCCTTCACCGTCGCGCCGCAGCGCGGGCAGCTTAATCGGGCACCGGAGATTTCAGCGCCGCACCAGGGACAGGTCTTGGCGGGCCGCTTGCCGGGGGTGGCGCGGAAGGCTCAGGCTCCCGAACCGGCGCGGGTGGAGGGGCGGCGCGCTCGACCTGCGCTCCACAGGAGGTGCAAAAATTCGCCGTGTCTTGAACCGCGCTGCCACAATTAGTGCAGAACATGATCGCTTACTCGGTTCGGTGATGCACGTACATCGATTGAATGCCGATGCGCCCCGGCCCCGTCAAGCGCGCCAGGCTCATGTTCGTCCCGCCGAAAAATCCAGTGCCGAGCTTTTGAAATTCCACATCCATGGTCACCGATGAATCCTTGTAGAGGAACGCGCCCGGTTCCACCATGATGCTTTCGCCTGGCTTCAGCTTGCGCTCGAACACGTTGCCGTAGCCATGCAGCAGAACCAGGCCAGGACTATTGGTGGTGACGAAGCGATCCATGAACATCCCCTGGCCGCCAAACAAAATATTGGTGAGGCCCTTGACGCGCACGAACGAATAATCGATCTGGTGCGAGGCGAGTACAAAGGCGTGCTCGCGAACATCCAGTTCCATGCCGGAATGCAGCGGCAGCACCACCAGTTCGCCGGTGGCGTCGCGGGAAAAGGCGATGCGCCCGGGTCCCGTAGCCACGCTGATGATGAACGGCATGCCCGCGAAGGCGCGCTTCAGCCCGCCGGGCAGTTGCAGCACGCTGAGAGGAACGTTGTCGTCCTTCCATAGCATGATGTGGTGTTCGAAGAAGACCGAGTCGTTCGCGCCCAGATGGATCTCGGCCACCGGAACAATTTCGCCCTCCACCTGGCAGGTGCTGGAGCTGAACTGAAACTCGGTCATGTCGCGCAGACGCGGAGCTTCGCGCCAACCCGATTCGCTGACCAAGTTCCGAATGTCGAGAGGCGCGCCGCACGAGCGGCAAGTGAGCGCGGTCTTCTCGTTCATGCCCTGGCACCACTGGCACGGGATCCGTTCGAGCGGCTCGGCCGGATTCATGAATGCACCTCCGCGGGCCAAGTCAGCCCGGAGTTGTCATAGTACCAACTGAGGGGTGTTGGGCGCGGACAGGTAAGCTTCGAAGTCACGGAGCCCTTGGGGCGATCCGATTTCGTAAAAGCGCTGGTGAACTTCAAAACCCGCCAGCCAGCCTTGGAGACTCAACTCGTGGAACACCGACGCCAGATCGGCAGGTGTGGAGTCGTCAAGAAGATCCCGGTGAAAACAGGAAAGCCCGTAATCGATATATTGCATTCCAGGGAGCGCTCGTTTGTCGTAGAGCACCACGCGTCCGGAATCATATATCACGTTGCTTCGATCCCAGCGGCCTTGGTTGCGAAGCACGGTCATCAACGCCGGCTGGCCGCTCGATTCAAACGCGCGGCAAATTGGAGCGAATGCAACCGGCAGAAACGAATCGCCGTAGATGACGAAAAAGCGGTCATCGAGCACGCCCTGCTCGCATGCCAGCAGCAACGCTCCGGCCGTACCGCGTAACTGCTCGCCTTCGTCGACGTAACGAATGGAAGCAACCGGCCATGGCTCCGCGTCCCAGTGGCGCCGGATGAGATCGCCCTGATGGCCGATCGAATAAACCACTTCGGTGATCCCTTGCGCGGCCAGCCAATGCATCTGATGCCAGGCGAACGGGCGGCCTCGTACGGGCAGCAGCGTCTTGGGACAGGTTTCGGTGAGCGGGCGCATGCGCGTTCCTAGTCCGCCGGCGAGAATGAGGCATTGCATACTTAGGCTTACCTCTTAATCGCGCGACAAAAGCTTCGAGCCTTCGTGATCGAACTTGAAGCGGAACTCGCGCAGCCCTTCGTTGCACATGGCGCGCCGCAGCGCATCGCGATCGTCGGCATAGAACAGCAGGAAGCCGCCGCCACCCGCACCCACCAGTTTGCCGCCCACCGCTCCATTCTCGCGGCCCACTTCATACCAGCGATTGATGCCTTCGTTGGTCGTGCCGGGCGACCGATACTTCTTATGCATCCAATGCTCGTGCATCAGCTCGCCGAAGCGCCTGGTGTTCCCCTGTTCGAGCGCCAGCTTGATGCATTGGCCAAGCTGCTTGGTATAGTGCAGGTTTTCGAGCATCGTGCAGTCGCCCAGTTCGGACCGGACCTTTTGGTCGTCCAGCACCGCCGAGGCATTGCGCGAGTAGCCGGTGAAGAACATCATGAGACGCTCTTCCAGATTGTAGAGGGTGCTGTCGCTAATGCTAAGCGGCGCGACCTGGACTTGTCCGTCCTCGCCGAACTCGAAGCATGCCAGCCCGCCGAACGCCGCGATGTACTGGTCTTGCTTGCCGACCGGCTCCTGTAGAATGTCGATTTCGATCTTGCAGGCCTCTTCCGCCACCAGCGCCGGATCGACGTACTTGCGCTGGAACGCGTGAACCGCGCGCAGCAGCCCAACCGTGAAAGCTCCCGAGGATCCGAGGCCCGTACCGGCCGGAACATCCGCCATGCTGACCACTTCGATAGGCGGCCGGACGCCGTGCATGCGCAGCGCTTCGCGAATCAGGGGATGGCGGATATCGTCCAGCGTCATGGCGTGCTCCAACGCCGAATACTTCAGGAAATAGCCGCCCGTGAAGGTCTCGTTGATGCCGACGTAGATGTGTTTATTGATAGCGGCTGAAATGACGAAGCCGCCAAAGCGTCGATAGTAGGAGGGTAGATCGGTGCCGCCTCCGCCGATGGAGATTCTGAGGGGTGTGCGGGTGATGATCACGGTCGTCTGGCTCAATCGAATCATCGGCAAGCCGGCGATTAATCTATAGAACATAGAAGAGATGCGATTCCCAAGATCCAGCGGCATTCTGCTGCACCCCACTTCGCTGCCTTCGCGGCACGGCATCGGAGATCTCGGGGTGGAAACGCGGCGCTTCGTCGATTTTCTGGCCATTGCCGGGCAGAAGCTATGGCAGGTGCTGCCGCTGGGGCCGACCGGCTATGGCGAATCGCCCTACCAGTGCTTTTCGGCGTGGGCCGGAAATCCGCTGCTCATCAGCCTGGACGGGCTGGTGGAGCGTGGCTGGCTGGATGCTTCGGCGCTCAAAAGCGCGCCCGAGTTTCCTGAAGGCGAGGTGGATTTCGAGCGGCTGATCCCGTGGAAAACGGCGCTGCTCGAATCAGCGGCAAATCGCCGATCTGGTTTTGAAGACTTCGCGGAAGCGAACCGGCATTGGCTGGACGACTTCGCGCTGTTCGCCGCGCTGAAGGCCCATCATGGAGGCATCGCGTGGACGGAATGGGAGCCGGGCGCGCGCGATCGCGAGCCGAAGGCGTTATCGAATTGGCGCGGGAAACTGGCCGCGCAGATAGACTCACAAAAGTTCCTGCAATTCGTCTTCTATGAGCAGTGGCGTGAACTGCGGGAGTACGCGCGAGAGCGCGGCGTGCGGATGATGGGCGACCTGCCCATCTATGTCGCGCACGATAGCGCCGACGTGTGGGCCCATCGCGAATATTTTCAGTTGGACGCGCACGGGAATCCGACGGTTGTTTCGGGCGTGCCGCCGGATTATTTCAGCAAGACCGGCCAGCTTTGGGGCAATCCGATCTATCGCTGGGACGCGTTGGCGCGGGATGGTTACCGCTGGTGGCTGGATCGATTTCGAGCCACGTTCGAGATGGTGGATCTGATCCGGCTGGATCATTTCCGCGGCTTCGAGGCGTACTGGGAGGTTCCGGCTTCGGAAACGACGGCGGTGGATGGACATTGGGTGAAGGGCCCGGGATCGGCGTTGTTCCGCGAGGCGCGGGCGCAGTTGGGTGAGCTGCCGCTGGTGGCGGAGAATCTCGGAGTGATCACGCCGGAAGTGGAAGCGATCCGGGAAGAGTTCGGCTTCCCCGGCATGGCGGTGCTGCAGTTCGCCTTCGGCACCGATCCGCAGGCGCCAACGTTTCGTCCGCACAACTATCCGCGCGAAGTGGTGGCGTACACAGGAACGCACGACAACGATACGACAGTGGGATGGTGGTCGAGCAAAGGGGCGGGGGACAGCACACGATCGGACGAAGACATCCGGCGCGAGCGCGATTTTGCGATGCGCTATCTCAACACCGATGGCAAGGAGATGCACTGGACGTTCATTCGCACGCTGCAGGCGTCGGTGGCTGACACGGTTTTGATTCCGATGCAGGATGTACTGGGGCTGGGAAGCGAGGCGCGCATGAACCAGCCCGCGACCGTGGGCGGGAACTGGCGATGGCGATGCCGTCCGGGGGCGCTGAAGCCGGAGTTGGCGCAGCGATTGCGGGAGTTGGCGGAACTGTACGAACGGACAAACTTTCCTTGAATGGAGGAGGATGGGGCCAGGTTACACTGGAGGCAAGCGCCTTTATGAAGACCTATACCTTCGCGGTGGTGCTCGAGCCGGACGAAGACGCGCAGGGAAATCCTGCGTGGCATGCCTATTGTCCGGCGCTCGAGAGCGCGGGCGCGGCAACCTCGGGACGAACACGGGAGGAAGCCCTCAACAAGATTAATGAAGTAGTTCACATGATCGTGCAGGAGTTCGTGGAGGAGGGAAAGACCTTGCCCGACGTGCCGGCGGATGCGGTGCAGATTGAGGAGGTCTCGGAGGAGAATCCTCGCATTGCAGTTACTGTCTAGCCGATGTTTTTCTTTCGCCCGCCAAACCGGATCTCATCAGCGATACCACCACCCGGACGGCCGGCGCGTAACCGTGGCTCCACATGGGCGAGGGGATACGTTCACGGTCAAAACCCTCAAATCCATCATTGAGACGCAGGCTCGCTGGACAAGGAGGATCTGAAACGACTCAAGCTTGTACCTTGAACCGATTCCTCACTAACGCAGAGCGGCGCTGGCCAGGATGCTCAGCTTTTCCCAGGTTGGAACGCGGATGCGTTTTTCGAGCACGTCGAAATTGGAGCGCTCAATGCGCGTGAGCAGACGACGGTAGATTTCGATCAGCGCCCAGAGTGATGGCCGGCTGCGTGGATGCACCAGCGCGATCAGGGGCCGCGATTCGTCGTAGTAGGCTCGCGCGCGCTGCGCTTCAAAGCTCATCAGCCTGACGAAGCGCTCGTCGTGTTTCGCAAGATCGGCGCCGAACTTGCGGATATCTTCTTCGGGCAAGTAAATGCGGCCGTTTTCCCGATCTTCGCGGACGTCGCGGAGAATATTCGTCAACTGGAACGCGATGCCGCACTTCTCCGCCAACACGAGTGCGTCGGGTGATTCGAATCCGAAGATGTGAATGATGGTGAGGCCCACCACGCTGGCCACTTGATAGCAGTAGAGATACAGTGCATCGAAAGTCTGGAGCTGCTTGGGCCGCAGATCCGAGCTGACGCCCGCGATCATTTCATAGAAATATTCGCGCGGGATCTGGTAGCGCTGCACGGTATCGTGAAAGGCCGGCCACAACGCGTTTTCGCCGTATTGGCCTTCGAGCGCGAGATCCAGATCGCGCCGCCAGCGTTCAATGGCCTCGCGCGAAGCGCCTTCGCCCTCGCTAATGTCGTCGCAGTAACGCATGAAGGCGTAGATGGCGCACATAGCGTCGCGCTGCTCACGCGAGAGTAGCAGGAAAGAGTAATAGAAATTGCGCGCGCGGGTGCGGGCGATGCGCTGGCAGAAGGCGTAGGAAGCCTGCAAGCTTACAGCGTGTTCCACAGGCTCCCGACCAGCAACTGTACGCGCTCGAACTTGGAAATCGCCGGACGGCGCGCCAGCACGTTATAGTTTTGCTGTTCGATTTTTTCGAGCACTCGCATGCCGCCGCGGCTGAACAGCTCAAGATCGAACGCCAGGCGCTTGTCGACCGTTTTCACCAGCGGCAAGCCTTCCAGGAACAGCTTGCGCGCGACGTCAATAGCATCGCGCATCACGCCTTGAAATGCCGCGTTGAACGTCCCCGCCTGCAAGTCGTCCAGAGTGTATCCGTGTCGCGCGAGTAGATCGAGCGGCAAGTACACGCGATCCTTCTCCAGATCCACCGTCACATCTTGCCAGAAATTGGCGAGCTGCAATGCGGTGCAGGTGGCATCCGACAGACGGTCGCGCTCCGCATCGGAATAACCGCATAACCGCAACACAAGGCGGCCTACCGGATTCGCCGAGCAGCGGCAATAATCGAACAGCTCCTCCCAGTTGGCGTAGCGAGTGACGCGCTGATCCTGTTCGAAAGCGCTAATCAAATCCCCAAAGAGCTGCTGGGGCAAGTCATACTTGCGGGCCGTGCCTTCCAGCGCAACATAAACGGGATGCTGGACGCGCCCGGCGTACATCGCTTCCAATTCCTCGCGCCACCACCCGAGCAAACGCAGGCTCTCGGCCGTATCGCCGATCTCATCGCCCAAATCGTCCGCCCAGCGGCAAAACGCATACACATTGTAGAAATCCTGGTGCAGCCGCTTGGGCAAAAGAAAACTGACCACGTGGAAATTTTCGTAATGATGCGTGGCCAGCCAGCGCGTGTACTGCTCAGCTTGCTCTTTGGTGTAAGTGCCGCTCAGCGCCTCGGCCGAGTTCACGTAATCTTTCGGCGCGAGCAGGGGCACTAGGGAATAATAGCGGTCTTCATGTGACCGTTGTGGCTCATCAGGTGCCGCATCACTTCCAGCAGATTGGTGAGCGGCTCCACGCGGTTGACGAAATCGCGCGCCGTGATCACTCCCCGGCTGACAAAATCCAGCGCGCGTCGGATGTGCGCCGGCGTGTGATGGAAGCTGGCCTTGCAGGTGATTTCCGAATAGTGCAGCAATTGCGTGTCCAGCTGAATGCTTACTGTCGTTGGGGCAACCGCCGAAAAAGTTCACCACTCCGCCGCGGCGCAGGGACCTGGCCGCCGTCTCCCAGGTTTCGGGATTCCCCACGGCTTCAATCGCGATGTCGGCGCCATGTCCGCCGGTGAGCTTGCGGACGTTTTCCACAGTCTCGTCGGGTTGGCCCGATATGAGCAACTCATCGGCGCCCATAGCGGCCGCGCGATCCAATTGCGTCTTGCGGCGTCCCAGCGCCAGAACCCGCGCGCCGTACTGCTTCGCCAGGCGAACGAACATCAGCCCGATGGGTCCCAGGCCGATCACCGCCACCGTGTCGCCGGGACGCATTGCAGTCTCATCGATGCCACGCAGCACGCACGCCAACGGTTCCACCAATGCCGCGTCCTGGTAAGTGACATGCGACGGAATTTCGTACATATTCCGTTCCACGATGCGCGCCGGAATCCGAATGTACTCGGCGTAAGCGCCATTATTGAACAACAGATCCTCACACAGATTCTCGCTGCCGCGCTTGCAATAGAAGCATTCCAGGCACGGAGCGGAATTGGCCGCCACCACGCGCTGGCCGACCTGGAAATTCTGAACGCCCTTGCCCACCGCGACAATATCGCCCGCCAGCTCATGCCCGAACAACGCGGGCGGAACAATCATGCGGGCGTGGTAACCGCGGCGAAACACTTTCACGTCGGTGCCGCAGGTCAGCGCCGCCTGCACGCGTACCAGTACGTCGCCATCCCCGATGCTGGGCACGGCCACGGACTCAATCTGCAAGTCCTCTTTGCCATACAGCACAGCGGCTTTCATTTGCGTTTGCACTAATTCCACCTTTGGGGTTGCACTATAATTTTCAACGATTTAGGCTCCGGATGCAACGCCAAGTCGATGCCGGAGCGGATTTCATGCAGCGGAAAACGGTGGGAAATCAAATCCTCCACAGGCAGAGCGCCGCTGAAGACCAGATCCGCCGACTCCCTCTGTAGATCCACCGAGGCGCTATACGATCCAAAAATGTTTCGTTCGCCCACGCAGATGTCGGCGCCCGAAAGCTCAATGCGTTCCTGGTGCGACGTTTGGGCGAACAGAAGAATCCGGCTGCCAGGGCGCGAATATTTCACCGCCTGCTCGACGATGCCGGGCGCGGAAGCGGCGACGATTACCGAGTCCGCTCCCCGGCCTCCCGTCCGTTCGAGGATGCGTTCCTGAAGATCGGGATCGCGCGGATCGAGCGCGGCCGCCGCGCCGAAACGCAGGGCCAGCTCGCGGCGATGAGGCATGGTGTCGGTAGCCAGCATGGTGGCGCCGGAGCGCTTCACCAGAGCGGTGAATAGCAGCCCGATCGGCCCCTGGCCCAGGATCACAACCACGTCATCCGCCTGAGGGTCCAGTTGGACCACGCCCTTCAGGCACGTATTCACCGGCTCGACGAAGCACGCGCGCTCATAAGAAACGCCGTCTGGAATTTTCTCCACGCCCCGGCGCACGATCCAGTCCATCACGCGTACATATTGGGAAAAGCCTCCGCCCGCAGGTTCGTATCCCGCCGTGACGCCGACTTTCTTATAAACCGGGCATTGCGCGTACAATCTGTGCCGGCAATAAAAACACTCGCCGCACGGGATGTGATGAAAGACGACGACGCGATCGCCGGGCGAGAATCTCGTCACTCCCGCGCCGGTGGCGGCCACCACGCCCGCGGTTTCATGCCCGAAGATACGCGGCGGAGCGAGCAGATTGTATTCGATCTTTTTGAGATCGGTATGGCAGATACCGCAGCTTTCCACGCGAATGAGCAACTCGCCGGGTCCGATGGCGGGCGTCGGCACCTGCTCCACGGACACTACGCTATCGCCGGTGTAAACGGCGGCCCGCATGGTGGAAGGCACCACGGCCCCAGCCGCGGCGACTAACTCAGAATCGAGCGTCGGCAAGGAAATCCCCCAGCGCCTGAGCGGCGCGTTTCGTGATCTTATTCAATTTAATCAATTCCGGGAGCACAGTTGGCCGCCGCATGCCCTCCATGAGTATCTTCGCGGTGCTGAATCGGCCGTCATCGGATCGCATCCGGTTGAAATCCAGACCAAAGTCCTGATCGCAGGTGTCGGTGACCACTCGCACGGCAAAAAAAGGAATGCTCCACTGGATGGCGCGCGCAGCCACTGCGGCGGCTTCCATCTCGACGGCATCGGCGCCGCGCAGCCCGAGTTCCGCTTTTTCCGCAGCCGTGGATACGACGCGGTCCACTGAAAGTAGTTTCCCGGTCTTAAAAGCCCTGGCGCAGGAGGGTGCGGACGCCGCGGCGACGCCCACTATTTCCGTGGCGACAAAAATATCGCCGACCTGAAGCCAAGGCTGCAAGCCTCCACAAAATCCGCTACTGACGAGTGCATGCATTTTCTCGCGCTCTCTCACCAGGTCCACTGCTTCGCCGGCCAACTTGGGTCCGGGACCATTGGCCACCAGTGCCACCTCACGGTCCATCAAACGCCCGGTTCGCGCAAAATCCAAGGGCCAACCGGGTTTCCTGATTTCGTCGACATGGACCAGAAGACCTACCAGTTCACGACGTTCGGCGGCAACAAACACCAGCACTTACACGTAACCGTTTGCCCGGAACCAATCCACCGCCCGCTTCAACGCCCCGTCCACCGGGCGCGGATTGAATCCCAGCTCGCGCTTCGCCTTGTCCAGCGAAACGAACATTTTCTTGCGCGCCATTTTCACCGCGTCCAGGGGGGCGCGCGGCTCGAGGCCAGTTAAATTGGCCCAGCCCGTGCTGGCCAACCCGGCGGCATAAGCGACTGCGTAGGGGATGCGCCAGCGCGGAGCTTTCCCTCCGCTGATGGCCGCCAGACGGGTTAGGATCTGCTGCAGAGTCAGGTTCTCGCAACCCAGGATGTAACGCTCGCCGCTGGCGCCCCGTTCGCACGCCAGCAAATGCCCCTCGGCTGTGTCCTCCACGTCCACCAGGTTCAAGCCGGTATCTACGAAGGCCGGCAAGTCCCCTTTCAGATAATCGACGACGATTTTGCCGGTGGGGGTAGGCTTGAAATCGTGATCGCCGATGGGCGCCGTCGGATTGACGATCACGACCGGAAGACCCGCGCGCGCGAATTCCAGCGCCACCTGCTCGGCCTGAAACTTCGATCGTTTATAGGCGCCTGCCATCTGTTCCAAATCAACCCGGCTGTCTTCGTTGCCCGGACCCTGTTCGGGCATTCCAATACACCCCACTGTGCTGGTGTAAACCACACGCTGGACGCCGGCATCGCGGGCGGCTGTCAGCAGGTTTCGCGTTCCTTCTACGTTGGAGCGATACAGTTCAGAAGGGTCTTTCGCCCACAAGCGATAGTCCGCCGCCACATGATAGACCACGGCGCACCCGGCCACGGCGCGATCCAGGGATTCCGGATCGCGCAGGTCTCCCACCACGATTTCCCCGTCCAGCTCCCGCACTCTGCTCGGATCTCTCACCAGGGCCCGCACCCTTTCCCCGCGTGCAAGCAATCGATTGGCTACATGCCACCCCAGGAAACCGGTCGCTCCCGTTACCAGCGTCGGCTTCACACCGTCAACGCCCGTTCGACCCGGGCTTCACTTTCAGAAAAATATTCAACGCCAGCAGCGGGAACGAATGCCGGTAGAGGTGATAGCAGAGATAAAAGACCTGCGGGAATCCGGTTCCCGTGGCCAGTTCCTCGTCCCAGGTTCCTTCGCTCGACTGCGTCCGAATCAAATATTCAATACCGTCGTGCAAGCTGCTGCTGGTAGTGTCGCCCCCGGCCAGCAGAGCCAGAACGGCCCAAGCCGTCTGCGATGGGGTGCTGGGAGCCGCAACGAAACTTTTGTGTTGATAGCTTTCGCAGCTCTCGCCCCAACCGCCGTCAAAATTCTGAATGGACCTTACCCATTCCAATCCGCGCTGCACGTAAGCTTCACGATCGCCCACGCCCGCGGCAGCCAGCCCGCGCAGCGCCAGGAAGGTGCCGTAAACGTAATCGACGCCCCAGCGCCCGTACCAGCTTCCATCCTCTTCCTGCGTGCGGATCAGGTATTGCACGCCTCGCTCGACGGCGGGATTCGATCGGTTGTATCCGTAAGAGCAGAGCGCTTCGAGCACCCGTCCGGTGATGTCGGGACAGGTGGGATCGAGCATCGCGTTGTGATCGGCAAAGGGCACGAAGCTCAGCGGACGCCAGTCATTATCCACGTCGAAGGCCGCCCAGCCGCCGTCTTTGGACTGCATGTCGAACAGCCACTTAATGGCGCGATGCTCGCAGGCCTGCTGATCTTCGGAGCGCGTGGCGTGCGAGCGGTTCAGCGCCAGCAGCACCATGGCGGTGTCGTCGATATCGGGATAAAACTCGTTGGCGAATTCGAAATACCAGCCGGAAGGCTCAGTCTTGGGACGCTTGACGGACCAATCGCCTTTGCGGCGCACTTCTTTGGTCAGCAGCCAGTCGGCCGAGCGGCGCAAAGCGTCGTGCGACGGCTCCTCGGCCTCGCCCAGCGCAAACGCTGCGATGGCTGTGTCCCAGACCACCGAGAAACAGGGCTGGAAGAAGAAGCGGCTTGCGCCATCGCGGGCGTCGTCCACCATCAGTTTGTCGAACTGGCGCTGCGCTTCCATGCGCTCCGGGCTCTCGGGCGAATGCCCCAAAAGATCCAGCGCCATGATCACGTACATCATGGGCGGATAAATGGCTGCCACTCCATCGGTGTGCCGGGTGTGTTCCAGCATCCACTCGCCGGCTTTGTGAATGGCGCGCCGCCGCAGGGCCTTGGAGCCGTATTTCTCCCAAAGCTTCAGAACTTTATCCAGCCGCAGGAAAACGTTGCGCCAGGTGAAGCTGGTGCGATCGCGACGGAATTCAAGCTGCTGCCCGTCCGCGGAAAACAGCTCCTGTA
Source organism: Bryobacterales bacterium (assembly GCA_963798295.1). Classification (GTDB taxonomy): domain Bacteria; phylum Acidobacteriota; class Terriglobia; order Bryobacterales; family Bryobacteraceae; genus Palsa-89. The sequence goes on from CAWCSV010000002.1 coordinate 71,345, forward strand.
AATTGAATCCGGCCGGAACCGGACGCCGCGGGTTCATGGCGTGCACGATGGAGAGCGGAATCACGATGGCGCGCGTCCAGGACGACATTTCGTAGATGAACTTGCCGGCCAGCACCATTTCGGGCGGAATGGACGGCGCATGATCGCGCGGGAAAAGGTCGAACAGGCTGAGATTGATCTTGACGTAGCTGTTCGCGGCTTGAATGCCGCCCATCGCGAGGATGCGTTCTCGCGCGCGCGTCAGGCGGAGGTCGTTATAATCCAGCCCCGCCAGCTTGAGTGCGAAATAGGCCTTCACCGTGGCGCTGAGATCGGCCGGACCTTGCGGATAGATATTGAACCCGCCGTCCGGCAACTGACGCTGCAGAATGGATTGAACGGCTTTGTCGATGCGGGATCGCGTGGGAGGATTCCACACGCCATTCACCGGCGGATGCAGCCAAAGCTGCAGCAGGATGTAATCGGATTCGAGCGTGGTATCGGCAGTAAGTTCCGCCCACCAATAGCCCGGCTCGGCCTGGATGCCGGTGAGATACTCGGTGGCCCGCTGCGCGGCCTGGGAAGCCGCTTGTACCAGAGTGCCAACTACCTGTAACTTCGGACTCATACGCGAGCGATCGTAGTCAGCTTCAGCGCCGATCGCTCCAAGTCCGCGGGCAGATGGAAGCGCACGTCCTCTTCCTTCAGCTCCATCTCCTCCATGTAGTCGAATCCGAACTTCGTTTCGAGCGATTGGATCAGTTCCTGCACCAGATTTTCCGGCGCCGACGCACCCGCGGTAACCGCCACCGTCTGGCTGCCATCCAGCCACGCCGGATTTACTTCGGTGCTGTCGTCCACCAGATACGCGGGAACGCCTTCGTTTTGGCAGACTTCCACTAAGCGCCGCGAATTCGAACTATTCTGAGAACCAACCACCAGCAGCACGTCAGTTAAAGGCACCACCGCTTTGACGCCTAACTGGCGGTTTTCCGTTGCATAGCAAATGTCCTGGGTCTTGGGGCCTTTGATGGCGGGAAAGCGCTCTTTCAGCCGCTCGACGATGTCCTTGGTCTCATCCAGGCTGAGGGTGGTTTGGGTGAGGAATGAGATTTTGGACGGATCCTTCACTTCCAGCCGGTCCACATCTTCCACGGACGAAACCAGGACCGTGGATTGAGGCGCTTCGCCCAGCGTGCCGATCACTTCGTCGTGTCCCGCGTGGCCGATCAGCACGATGGTGTAGTCCTGCCGCGCGAATCGAACCGCTTCCAGATGAACTTTGGTCACCAGCGGGCAGGTGGCATCGATTACTTCCAGTTTGCGCGCCTTAGCCTCTTCCCGCACAGCCGGAGAAACACCATGCGCGCTGAAAATAACGCGTGCGCCCTCAGGCACCTCGCTCAACTCTTCGACAAAGATCGCGCCGGCTTGCCGGAGCTCGTCCACAACGTGGCGGTTGTGCACAATCTCCTTACGAACATATACAGGCGCGCCGTAAAGGTTGAGAACGATCTTCACCACGTCGATGGCGCGCACTACTCCAGCGCAAAAGCCCCTCGGGCGGAGAAGAATGATCTTTTTCATGGGACTACCGTTGAGAACCTCGCCCATGCGGTCCATTATAACAGCCATATGCAAAGTTAAATAATCGTTACGGTTTGTTAATCAGCCGCAGCTCGCGACGCCGATACCGAGCCGTGATCGAAGGGAGCGAAATCTGGAACTTGAACAGATAGCGCACTTTAATCGTCAAATCTTGTTTGGCGCCTTACATGAGGCTTCTCTACCCCCTCACTTTACTTTTGTTTAGCTCCTGGTTCGCTCAAGCGCAGACCGTGATCTACGCGGTAACCGACGCAGCCAGTTTCGCGCCCCGGGTGGCGCCCGGTGAGCTGGCGACCATTTTTGGAGCGAATCTGGCCGACTCCACCCAGCAAGCCGGCAGCTTTCCGCTGCAGCAGACCATGGCCGGCGCGACAGTTTACGTCAACAGCGCGCCCGTGCCGCTGCTGTATGTGAGCGAAACGCAGATCAACTTTCAGGTGCCCAGCAGTCTTGCCGCCGGAACCGCCAGCATGTACGTTAAGCGCGATGGCGGCCAAAGCGCGATCTTCCAGTTCACCGTGGTGAGCAGCGCGCCGGGCATTTTTCAGGACACCAGCAATCATGCCGTCGTCCAGAATTCCGATACCTCCACCAACTCATCCAGCAACCCCGCGGCGTCCGGCACGGTGGTAACGGTGTATCTGACGGGGCAAGGCGCGCTGGACAACCCGGTTCCCGATGGCGCGCCCACGCCGCTTTCGCCGATCTCCACCGCCATGGCAACCGCCACGGCTACCATCGGCGGAGCCAGCGCGACGGTCCAGTTTCTCGGACTAAGCTCCGGATACGCGGGCTTGGCGCAGGCCAACATTCTGGTGCCCACGCTTGCCACCGGCGATTACCCGCTGGTGATCAAAGTGGGTGGATACGTGAGCGCGTCGGCCCAGATTTCGGTTTCGGGCTCCGGCACTGCGCCCCCCAGTTTCCTCACGCTGGTGGGCCAGGTGAGTTTCGCCAACGGCGTGGCGAGCAGCGTGGCCATCGACGGCAACGTCACTTACCTCTGCGGACCGGATCACATTAGCATCGTCGACACCAGCAACGTCTCGGCGCCGGTTTACGTCGGCGAGTTTGGCGATGACCAACTGGCGGGCAACGGCGGTAAGTGCGCCATCAATCTCAACACTTCGGAGCCCATTCTAGTGGACATTGTCGGCCCCGGCAGCACGCCCACTTTCGCGGTATTCGGCCTGAGCACGCCAGAAAGTCCCGTACTGATTGCCCAGCAATCCACCACTCCCTACACTTATCTCACCGATATCAGCTTCCTTGGAACCACCGGATACTTCAGCACCAGCTGGTTCCAGACCAACGGAAATAACATCAGCGCACAATACGGAAACTTCGTCGCCTACGATTTCAGCACTTTGTTTCCCGTGCTGCTCTCGGTGCTTTCGAGCGGACCCGGATCGGGAGGTTTCAATGTGATGCCCAACGCGCTGGCGTTGGTACCCAGCAGCGACGGCAGCTACCCGGACACCGCGTACGTCACCAGCACCACCGCCACTGGAGCCAGCACCAGCGGTAACGCGGCTTTGGATGTAATCAATATCAGCAGTCCGCAAAGCATGCAGGGCGTGGAACAGGTGACGGTAGCGAACGCCGCCATCTTCCTGGGCTTCGGCTACGACGGCAACCTGCTTCTGGCCACCGGAAATACCGCCAGCTTCCGCGATCCGGGCGTCCCCGATTTCAGCATCACCGGCAACCTGACGCTTTCCACCCTGACCATCGCGAACGTGGAGAACCCGGTGGGAATCGCGAATGTGACCACCCAGATTCAGACCACCGGCACATACGTAGTACAGCCGCTCTACGTGGTCCCGGATGTCTTCGCCATCGTCAACAATCCTCCGTCGACGGACCCCACTGGCCCCAGCACCTTGATGATTGTGGATGCCACCACGCCCAGTGCGCCGGCGCTCTATCCATTGCAAACGCAATTCGGAATGAGCGACATCGCGTCCGCGATTGTCAGCACCACCACCGGCTACCTATTGGTGCCCAACGTGAACGGGCTGATGATCTATTCCATTCAGACGCCGTGACGGGTGTGGCGTCCGGCGAAAGGCGGCCGTCCGTGGCCCTGCATGTTGGAAGCGATCAACTCCAGCAGTTGATCCTCTTTTTCAACATGCACGCCGATCTTGAGCCAGCGCACCTCCACGCCCGCGTGTTCCAGGACCCCGGCCGTGCTATCGGGCAAGTTCATAGCGTCCTTTTCCGTGGTGAGCAACAGATTCGATCCGTGCATTTTGGCTTGGGCCGCCAAGCGCTCCACCTGGGCGCAGGTGTAGTGATGATGATCGGGGAAAGCCCAGTGGAAGACTGGTTGAAGACCGGCCGATCGCAGCGTTCCCCAGAAGCTGGCGGGATTCGCCAGGCCGCAGAACGCCGCCACAGGGGTGGGCCGCGAGGCATACGTCCGGTGCGTGCGGTAGTCCACCCAATAGCGCCGCTCCAGGCGCGCGCGAAAGATGGGCGCACGGGGGTTGAGCGCTCGCAATTGCCGCACGATGCCTTCGTACTCCCGCTCCGGCGCCGCGCGCATGATCACGAAAACCCCTGCGCGCGAAAGGGCGCTCATCGGCTCTCGCAAATTTCCCAAGGGGAACACCGCGCCGCCGCCGAAGGGATTCAAGGCGTCGATCACCACCAGATCCAGATCGCGCTTGAGCCGCGTGTGTTGAAAGCCGTCGTCCAGGAGAAAGATGTCCGGACGGTATTTTTCTTCGAGCAATCGGCCGGTCTCGAAACGGTCCGCGCCAATGCCCGCGTGCGCGTAACCCGATTGCACGAAGATCTGCGCTTCATCTCCGGTGACGCTCACCGGCGCAGGCTCTCCGGCTTCCACCAGAATGGTGGTCTCGATGGAGCGCCGGCGATATCCGCGCGTGAGGATGGCGGGATGATGTCCGGTCTCCCGCAGCCGCTCGGCCAGATGATCCACCATGGGGGTCTTCCCTGCCCCACCCATGCTGATACCTCCGACGCTGATCACCGGCGTCGCCAGGCGGCGCGCGCGCGCGATTTTGCGGCGCTGCTCGAAAGCGCTGACCGCGCCCCACACCTGAGCCAGCGGCCAGAGCAGGAATCGTGCCGGACTGAAGCGGTTCCAGCAAGGGACGGCCAGATCCTGCCAGCCGAGAATTTCCGACACCGCTCTTCTTGTTACGCCGCGTTTGGCCGCCGCGAGCGTCGCCCCACGAGCGCCCAGATCCTCGCGCAACCGGCGATCACGGAGCAGCGTGGCCACCGCTCCGGCTAGCTCTTTGGCGTCGCGAATTTCAAGAAACGCGCGCTGCTCGCGGAATTCCGCGGCGATGGCTGCGAAGTTTTCCAGGTGCGGCCCGCTGACGATGGCCTTGCGGCACGCGGCCGGCTCCAGGATATTGTGACCACCCCGCCGTGCCAGTGTGCCCCCCATGAAGACCACACTGGCGATGGGAAACAGGCTGGCCAGCTCGCCGATAGTATCGAGCAGCAGCACGCAGGGCAGCGCGAGACCAGCTTCGAAGAATTCCTGCGACCGGCGGAAGTAAGGAACGCCCGCGTCGCGCAGCTTCTGCTCGGCTTCGTCAAAGCGTTCCGGCCTGCGGGGAACCAGGATTAGCAGAAGCCCCGGATGGCTGCGCGCCAGTTCCTGAAACGCCGTCAGCACCGCGTCATCCTCGTCGACGTCCTCGCGATCCGCCGCGGGCATGGTGCTGGCCGCGATCCAGATCGCCGCGGGATCGAGCTTCGCAATCAGCTCGGTCACGACGCGCGGCGGATCGGCGCTGGATGGCTCGGCGTCGTATTTGAGGTTGCCAATGGCGCGAACGGCGTGGGGCGGCGCGCCCAGCTCCAGATAACGCGCGGCATCCTGGTCGCTTTGCGCCAGGATCGCATCGGGACGCCGCAAAGCGTCCTCAAAAAACCAGCGCCATCGACGATAACGGGGGAACGCCCGATCGGAAATGCGGCCGTTTGCGATCAGCAGGCTGCAGCCGGCGCGCCGGGCTTCGCGATAAAGAACCGGCCAAATCTCGGTTTCAAGAATCACCACCGCCGACGGACGAACGCGCGCCAGCACGCGCCGCACGGCGAACGCATAGTCGAGGGGCGCATAGAAGATTCCATCCGCTAGCCCAGCCAGCCGCTCGTCGGCGAGATCGCGGCCAGCCACCGTGGTGACGGAAACATACAGCGGGATGCTGGGGCTGCGCTCCCGAATTTCACGCAACAATCCGGCGGCGCAAGCCACTTCGCCCACCGAAACCGCGTGCAACCAGATGGCGCCCGGAGGCGTCGGTTGAAAGGATTCAGGCTGGCCGCCCAGGCGTTCGGAAAAGCGGCGGGAATAACGCGGATCGCGCAGCCAGCGATAAAGGAAATAGAATACAAACAGCGGACATGCGGCGACGCGGATCGCCCAGTAAAGGATTTGAATGAGAGCGCTCTTAGTTTCCCTCATCCTGTTCATGGCCGTTTTTCTTGCCGGCGCAGGCACGCTGGCGGCCGATTCCAGCAAGGACGCAGCCAAGTTTTCGCCCGGGCCGGCATCGTCTTATCCCGCCAAACAAACCAATGACCATGTGACCGTGGCGGCGGTCCCTTACGACACCGAAGAGCTGGCTCACACGGCATTCGGGAAGTTGAACCCCAACCAATATGGCGTTCTGCCCGTTCTCGTCATTATCCAGAATGACACGGACCAGGCTCTCAAGCTAGAGCATCTGGAAGCCGAATACACCGGCATCGATAACCGCGGCGTGGAAGCTACGCCGGCTGACGAGGTGCAAACGCTGGGTGGGCCCGATCGGCCGCAGGTGCCGGTGGGCACGCCGATCCCGATCCGTCGCAAGCACAAGAACCCGCTGGACGTGTGGGAAATCGACGGGCGATCCTTCGCCGCCAAGCTGCTTCCGGCGCATGAAGCGGCGCATGGCTTCTTCTATTTTCAGACCACGCACCGGCCGGGTTCGAAATTTTACTTGAGCGGCCTCAAAGTGGCGGCCACGGGGCAGGATATTTTGTATTTCGAGATCCCGCTCGAAAATCCCAAGTAGGCGCTACTTCTTGTCGGCGGGCGCGGCAGCGGGCTCGGCCGGAAGAACCTTCGCCAACTTGATCTTGTCGATCATGGGGAAATTCTTCATGATGTACGCGTCGCCCTCATTCGTGATCTTGTCCTGCTCCGGGCGTTCGCCATAGGCGGCGTTGATTTTGTCAACCACATCCATCCCCTCGATCACGCTGCCGAAGGGGGCGAACCCCTGCGGATCGAGCCCGGCGTTGTCACCGAAGTTGATATAGAGCTGCGTGGATCGCGAATTGGGCAGCGAGGTCTTGGCGAAGGTCACCATCCCGCGCTTATTGCTCTCCTTCACCGGATCGTCTTTCAGGTTGGCGTTCTGCCAGGCTTTGTTCACGGCCGGATTCGCGGCCAAGCCGAACTGCACCATGAAGCCAGGAACCACTCGGAAAAATGCCGCGTTGGTAAAGAAGCCGTTCTTCACCAGGTTATAGAAACGATCGGCCCCTATGGGCGCCCAGTCCCGATGCACCTCGATAACGAAATCGCCCTTGGTGGTGGTGAACTGCGCCTTGAACACATCGGGCGCCTTGGCGTGCAGCGACGCGGGATTCAACAGCGACGGCCGGGCCGCGCCGGTTTTCGACGCCGTACCCTTGGACGTTGCGCTTTTCGAAGTCGCGCTCTTGGAGGCGGGAGTCTGCGCCAGCAGCGCCGAACACAAGACAATGCTCGTAAACAGTAATTTCATTTAGCTCGATTATACTGAAAGTTGTTGTCGCGATGGGCACTCTGCGCGCATTCCTGGCGGGTCTGATTTTTGCATCGCTGGCGTCAAGCGCGGAGCTCAAGATCACGCTGCTTGCCACCACCGACCTGCATGGAAATCTGTTTCCCTACGATTACTACACCGCGCAGCCGGCCGCGCGCGGCCTGGCGAAAATCGCGACGCTGATCCGGGCGGCCCGGGCCGAAAACCCGAACAATCTGCTGATCGATTGTGGCGACACCATCCAAGGCACGCCGATGGAAGCGGTATATCAGGAGTATGTCCAGAGCGGCAAGGGAAGTCCGCCGCCCGCGCACGATCCGATGATGCTGGCCATGAACGCCATCGGGTACGACGCCATGGTGGTGGGCAATCATGAATTCAACTTCGGGCTAAAGAACATTGCCCAGGCCCGGGCTGACGCGCACTTTCCCTGGATCGCATCCAATATTATTGCGAGCGGCGAGGCATCTCCCTTCCCGCCCTATTTCCTCAAGACCATCGCGGGCGTCAAGATCGCGGTGATCGGCGTTACCACTCCGATGATTCCAACCTGGGAAGCCGAGGAGCACTATCACGGCTATCGTTTCGAGTCGGGCGTGGATGCGGTGCGGCGCACCATCGCCGAACTGCGCGAGCGCGAGCGTCCCGATATCGTGATTGTCGCGGCCCACTCAGGCCTGGACGGCGACGCGAAAGAGAACATGGTGCGCGAGATCGCCACGGAAGTCCCCGGCATCGACGCCATCGTCTTCGGACATTCGCACCAGCAGCTCGCCAGCCTGCAACTGGGCCGCGTTCTGCTGATGCAGCCCAAGAATTGGGGCATCTCGCTGGGTGAAATGGATTTCGTCCTGGAACGGAATAGAACATCCGGGTGGAAGATTGTTTCGAAGGCCAGCCGGTTGATTCCGGTGACGAAGGAGATCGCGGCCGATCCCAAAATCATTGAAATCGGCAGACCGTATCACGAGCTGGCCGAGCGCTACTTGAACACGCCGGTAGCCGAAGCGCCAGTCGCGCTGGACGCAAAGCTGGCTCGCGTGGAAGACACGGCGCTCATCGACGCGGTGCAACAAGTGGAGCTGTTCTATTCCAAGGCCGACGTTTCTTTCGCGTCGTCGTTCAACCCGCGTGTCAGCGTACCGAAGGGCCCCGTGACCATCCGGCAAATCGCCTCGTTGTACATCTACGAGAATCAGCTTTACGTCATCGAAGGCAACGGCAAGATGGTGCGCGACGCGCTGGAAAACTCGGCGCGCTATTACAACACCTGCGAGGGCGACTGTTCACATGGCCCGCTCATCAATTCGCACGTGATCGGTTTCAACTACGACATGGCGCAAGGCGTGGACTACGAAATCGATTTGACGCAGCCGGAGGGCCATCGCATCCGCGATCTGCGCTGGCATGGCAAGCCGCTGGACGACAACCAACCTCTGCGCATCGCGGTGAATAACTATCGCGCGGGCGGCAGCGCGGGTTACTCCATGTTTCGCGGCGCGACGATTCTGTGGCGGTCGCCCGATGAAATCCGCGATTTAGTCATTCAGTACTACAGCCAGCATGGAACCTTACCCGCGCGGCCCGATAACAACTGGCGGGTGGTGCCAGAAGCGGCCCTCCGCACACTGGAACGCGAAGCGCTGGCCGGCGCGCAAACCGTAACACAGCAGTAATCACCACTTAACATTTCAGTGCTGTTATGTTTGTGAATGCGGAACGCGCTCGCCAGCATGTTGGGACAAAGGCTGCCCGCGCCAGTGGAAGGCGCCATCGAAAAGCTGCTGGCGCTGGATCGCTTCGCTCGCCTTTATGAAGACGCGCCCGGCGCGCGGTCCCTGGCCGAGCGTTCGCTTGCGCTGCTCAACGTTTCGCCGCGAATATCGGCGCGCGATCTCGCGCTGATTCCCAGGCAAGGAGCGGTGGTAGCGGTGGCGAATCATCCCTTCGGCCTGATCGAAGGCGCGATCCTGGCCGCCCTGCTTTCGGCCGTGCGCCCGGACGTCAAGATCCTGGCGAACCATCTGCTCTCGAGTGTGCCCGACGCCGCGCAATCCTGCATCTTCGTGGATCCGTCTGGAGGCGAGCAAAGCGGTCCGCGCCAATCGCCAGGGGCTGAAGGAAGCCGTCGGGTGGTTGAAGCAAGGCGGCCTGCTGTGTGTGTTCCCGGCAGGCGAAGTGTCGCACTTGAATCTGAAAGAGCGCGCGATCGTCGATCCGGAATGGAGCCGCAGCGTGGCGCGCCTGATCCGCATCACGGGCGCAACGGTTTTGCCGACTTACTTTCTCGGCGCCAACAGCGCGCTTTTTCAGTTGCTCGGTTTCCTGCACCCGCGCGTGCGCACGGCGCTGCTGCCCCACGAGTTTTTCAACAAGCACAACCGCAACATCGAACTTCGCGTAGGCAGCCCGATCGCGCCGGCCAAGATCCGAGCGTACCAGGACGATGTCTCGCTGATTCGCTATCTGCGGCACCGGACTTATCTGCTGCAGAATCGCGAAGCTCCCAAGCCATCGCCTGCCGATGCCGCTCTGCCTGCCGCATCCAGTGTCCTAGGTGAATTGCTGGCGGGAGAAGTTGCCAAGCTGGCGCCCAGCCGGACGCTGGTGCAGACGGAAGAATTCTCGGTTCTGCTCGCCAAAGCAAAAGAGATCCCCAATGTCTTACACGAAATCGGACGGTTGCGGGAGATCACGTTCCGCCGGGCCGGGGAAGGCAGCGGCAAGCCGATGGACCTGGATCGCTTCGACGACCATTACTGGCATTTGTTCGTCTGGAACCGGCGCGCCAATGAAGTGGCGGGCGCCTACCGGTTGGGCCCGTCCGATGAGATTCTCGCGCGCTTCGGTCCCAAGGGTTTCTATACCAGCCAGCTATTTCAATGGAAGCGGAATTTCTTCGATCGAACTTTTCTGGACCGCATCTGCCCGGCGCTGGAGCTGGGCCGCTCCTTCGTGCGTCCGGACTGGCAGAAGAGCTACGCACCGCTGCTGCTGTTGTGGAAAGGCATCGGCCAGTTCCTGATCCGGAATCCCCAATACAAATTGCTGTTCGGACCGGTGAGCATCAGCAACGGTTATAGCGCGGCGTCGCGCCACCTGATGGTGAAGTTCCTGAGCGCCTACCGGCAATCGGGGGAACTTGCGCCGCTGGTGCGGGCGCGCAATCCGTTTCGCCGGCAGGCATCCAAGCAGACCGCCAAACTGGCGGATGAACTGATGGGCCCCACGGTCTGGGATGTGGAGGAGCTTTCCGCGCTGATCGCGGACGTGGAGACCGATCGCAAAGGCATTCCGGTATTGCTCAAGCAGTATCTTAAGTTGGGTGGCGAGCTGGTGGCCTTCCACGTCGACCGCCGCTTCGCGGACGCCCTGGACGGTTTGATCGTAGTCGATTTACGCAAGACGGACGCTCGGGTGCTGCAGCGCTACATGGGCCACGAAGGCGCGGCGCAGTTCTTGAAAACCTGCCAACTATTACTTCGCGCTTTGCGGCCGAAGAGGAAGCATGCGTTTATGCCTCCCTTCAGTGGCCCTAGCACTCGTCCTGACCGCGTGGAACGCGAGCGCTCAGAGCGATCCGGATCAGACGCCGAAAACGGGTTCGGAAAACTACTTTCTTCGCACCTTTCAGCTCTCCGGCTCCATCCGCGAGCGCTGGGAGGCCACCGATGGGCCGTTCAGCGTGACTCCCGCCTACTCTTACGTGGTCAGCCAGATAAAGCTCGGCCTGCTGTACAAACCATCCTCATGGCTGCATTTTTTCGCGCAGGCGCAGGATGTCCGCGTACTTTTTTACCAGACCACCCCGTCCAACGCCTTCTCGGACCCCTTCGATCTGCACCAGGCCTGGGTGACCATGGGCCAGCCGGAAGGGCCGGGGTTTTTCGTTCAGATTGGACGGCAGGACATGGTCATCGGGTCCGGGCACTTGCTGGCTTCCACCGACGATTGGTGGGTCTACACCGCCAGAAACTTCGACGTCGCCAATGGCTCTTACACGACGAAGTATTTCAAAGCCCAACTGGTGGCCGGATCGGTGATCCTGGTCAATCCCGTGGGCCCGAACGAACACCGGCCGGGCGATCATATTTATGCCGACTACAACACCTTCCCTCATCTGCTGCCGGGCGCTTCGTTGGAGCCGTATCTGATCGCCAGAACCTCCGACAACGTGAACAGCAAGGAAGGGCAAATTGGGAATATGGACACCCTCGCCGTGGGCGCGCGCATTGCCGGCAAGCTGCCGGGCCGCGTGGATTACAACTTCGAACCGTTGCATGAGTTCGGCAGTTACTCAAACGACCGGCTGGACGCCAACGGCTTGCTGACGGGCGCAGGTTGGAATATCGCGACATCCGGCTGGAAGCCGCGCCTAAGCACCGATTACGAGTATGCGTCCGGCGACGACGGCAGGAAGAACGATGCGCGCGAAACCTTCGACAACATGTTTGGCTATGGCTACCCCATGAACAGCCTTACCGGGCTGTTTGCGTGGAAAAATCTCAAGGATCTGCGCGCCGGCGTCGAATTCGCGCCCCTCAAGAAGCTGAGGATCAAGTTGAACGGCCGGGAATTCTGGCTGGCGAACACCCAGGACGGGCTCTACAATTCCTATGGCCAGCGCATCGTCTTCAATCCGAAAGCCACCAGCGCGCATATCGGCGAGAGCGTCGAGACGATGGCCACCGCAACCCTGACCAAATACACGACGGTCGGTTTCGGCGTCGGCGCTTTGTTCCCCGGCGAATATCTCAAGCAATCGCAAAAGGACCAAGTCTTCATCTATCCGTACCTGTACCTGGCGCAAACCTTCTAAGCGCGGTTCAATCGACGGGTGCGCGATAGCCCCGCCGCCAGAAAACCCAGATCTGTGGCGTTCCGTCCGGATGCGTCACCTGCACTCGAACGTGGTGGAAGCGGCCGTCCCGAGCGTGGCTGGCCGGCATATAGCCAATCAAATATTGCGAATGCAGCTCGCGCGCTATCTGCTGCGCGGCGGAAGCCAGTTCGCGTTTGCCGTCCACATGGAAATAGCGGCCGCCGGCGCGATCGCAAATCCGATCCAGCAAATCCGGTCCGGCAGCTTCTTCGGGCGAAAGCGCTCGTGAAAGCAACGGGTCGGCGGTGTCCACGGCGTAGATTTGTACGCCCGACTCTTCCAGTGACCGCAGCAAGTGCCGCTCGCTGGCGCGGCTGTGGTTGTCGCCTCCATCGGAGAAAATCAGCATGGCTTTGCGCGGATTCCGGGCGATCTTTCATGCTGGCCAGGCCGGTTTCAAGCGCGTCCAACAGCGCTGTTTGCCCATGCGCCGGATGGAGCAGCAGATGGTTCAGGATCTCATCGGGATTCGGATTCCAGCCCGCGGCGATTGTTGGCTGGTCGGCGAAAGTGACCAGCGAGAATTCGTCCTGCGTATTCGCGCCGTCCAGGACCGCGTTCAACGCCGCTCGCATCCCAGGCATTTTGCCGTCCATGCTGCCGCTGACATCGAAGATCACGGCCAGCGATAGCGGCACGTCCTCTTCGGAAAAATAAATGATGTTTTGCTCGGCCTTGTCCTCGTACAGGCGAAAGCGATCGCGGGTGAGGCCGCGCACCGGCCGATCGTGGCGATCGAGCACCGTGGCATTGATCAAGACGAGATTGGCGTCGGCCCGGAACTGGCTTTCCGCGGCGCCGCAAGCACCCGCCAGCAATACCGCGAGCGCAAGCGTGGCCGTCCGGAACCGCATGCTTCCACGTTAGCCGCCGTGTCTGTATTGGGACGCTGAAGCGAAGGTACCGCCGGTACTAAACCAGAACGGTGAACGCCGTTTCGGTGCGGGTGACGGGCCGGTACAGCGTGTCGCGCTCCAGAGGCTCCCGCCCGGCTTCGCGAATCAGCCGCAACAGCTCGCCGCGCCGCATGCCCTGGCTGGTGGTGGCGCCCGCCTCGTGGTAGATCTTCTCTTCCACCACCGTGCCGTCCAGATCGTCTGCGCCGAAACGCTGCGCGATCTGCGCGATCCTGGGCGTCATCATGATCCAGTACGCTTTGATGTGGCTGATATTATCCAGCATCAGACGCGAAACCGCGATCATTTTCAGATCCAGGAATCCGGTGGTGGTGGGAATGTGCTCGAGCGCGGTGTTGGCGGGATGAAACGCCAGCGGAATAAAGGTCTGGAAGCCCTGGGTCTCGTCTTGCAGCGCGCGCAGCTTGACGAGGTGATCCACGCGATCTTCTTCAGTCTCAATGTGTCCGTACAGCATGGTGCAGTTGGATTTCAAACCAAGCTGGTGCGCGTTGCGTGCCACATCCAGCCACTGGCTGCCGTCGATTTTGTGATCGCAGATGATGCGCCGCACACGCTCGTTGAAGATCTCCGCGCCGCCGCCCGGCAGCGAATCCACGCCCGCATCGATCAACTTCAAAAGCGTGTCGCGAATCGAAAGCTTACTGCGCTGGGCCAGATAAGCGACCTCCACCATGGTGAGCGCCTTGAGGTGAACCTCAGGGAAGCGCTGCTTCAACCCTCGAAACAGATCGCAATACCAATCCAGCGTCAACTCCGGATGCAGGCCGCCAACAATATGAAACTCGGTGACCGCTTCGCTCCAACCCTCGCCCGCGCGATGCCACACTTCGTCCAGCGACCAGGTGTAAGCCTTGGGATCCTTGGCGCGCTTTCCGAAGGCGCACAGTTTGCAACTCGCCACGCAGACATCGGTGGGATTGATGTGCCTGTTGACGTTAAACCAGGTGACGTTGCCGTGCTTGCGCTCGCGCACCAGGTTGGCCATATAGCCGACGGCGAGAATATCGTTGCTCTTGAAAAGCGCGACGCCGTCCGCGGCATCCAGGCGAATATCGGCCGTTACCTTTTCCAGAATCGGCAGCAAACGCCGGTCTTCAAAATGAATCTGCATGGTCAGGCTTAAAGAAGTATGTCCGCAGCCCAAAACAGAAAGAATAGCACGCTGACGTAGCCGTTCACGGTGAAGAAGGCAGCGTCCACGCGCGACAGATCGTCGGCTTTCACCAGGCGGTGCTCATAGAGCAGCAGCAGGACGATGGCGCCGATGCCGGCCCAACTCAACACGCCCAGCCCGAATTCCACCGAAAGCAGCACCAGGCAAGCAATCATCGCGACGTGAAATAGCCGCGCGATCCAAAGGGCGCCCGACATGCCAAATCGGCGGGGCAGGCTGAACAGGCCTTCGCGGGAGTCGAATTCGTAGTCCTGGCATGAATAAATGATGTCGAAGCCGGCGGTCCAGAACATCACGGCGGCTGTCAGCCACAGGATGCGGGGATCGAGCGTACCCTGGACCGCGATCCAGGCCGCCGCCGGCGCGATGCCGAGCGATAGCCCAAGAATCAGGTGGGAAAAGGTGGTGAAGCGTTTGGTGAACGAGTAGAAGAAGATCACCGCCAGCGCCACCGGCGCCAGCTTCAGGCACAGCGGGTTCAAGGCGCGCGCGGCCAGCAAGAACACCAGAACGGAAACCAGCACGAAGCCCCAGGCGAATCGGACGCTCAAGATTCCCGCGGGAATGTGGCGCATGCGCGTGCGGGGATTGCGCGCGTCGACGTCGGCATCCAGAATGCGGTTGAATGCCATGGCCGCCGACCGCGCGCCCACCATCGCGATCGCGATCCAAAGCAGCTTGTAGCCGAACCCTCGCGAGTCGAAATGGCTCTCCCGGAACGCCAGCAATGCTCCGGTGAGGGCGAATGGCAGCGCGAACACCGAATGCTCGAACTTGATCATTTCGAGCGTCAGCCGCAACCTTTTCCAAAACGCCATCCCTCGTATCCCTTGTATTCCTTGTCTTCCTCGTATTCTGTCGTCTGTCTTCCGAATTCTGAATTCTGTCTTCTGAATTCTTCCCCGTGTGTTTTCGTTACCATTCTAATTCATGCGTCTCCTTCTACTCGCCGCGCTGTTGTTTTTGGCATGCTGCGGCCCAATCCCACCGCTCTCGAAGACTTTCCCACGCGGCCGGTGACGCTTCCCGGCGGCCAGGTGATTCGGGTAGAGACCATGATCGACAGCATCGACCTGATGCGCGGCCTGATGTTCCGAACGTCGCTCGCGCCCGACCGCGGGATGCTGTTCGTTTATCCCAGACCGAACCATTATCAGGTTTTCATGTATCAAACACTTATTCCGCTGGATGTCATCTGGCTGGATTCGGATCGCAACATCATCGACATCGAGGAAAACATGCAGCCATGCAAAACCCAAGCCAGCAAGTGCGCTCGATATGGCGGCAAAGCGTTTTCGTCCTTCTCGCTCGAGATCGGAGCCGGCATGGCCCGCAAATACGGCTTACGCCTGGGACAAAGGATCCAATGGTGAAGCCTTATGCTGGGCTTTGAATCGTCGCGCTTTCATGCGATTGCCGCACAGCTTCATGTCGCACCATTGTCGGGTATGGTTCTTGCTGGTATCCAGGAACAACCAGCGGCAATCCGGATTGCCGCACGCTCGCACGCGATGCAGCGCGCCCGCGAGCAACAGATCGGATGCGCTTAAGGACAACACCCAGAGCGGAAGATCGGCGTCGTTTCCACTCCACTCCCATTCCAGATTGCCTTGCTTCCAGTGAAGCTGCTGCCTGACGCGCGCCGCGTGGATGTATTGTTCGACTTGCTTGACGGACGCCCGCGCGGGAGTGGTTTCATCGATCTGAGAGTAGAAAATATCAGCCAGCGCCTCGCGCAGCTCGATCGCGCACCGGAGCACCCGCAATCCCGTCTTCGCCCCCGCCCAGCGGCGTAGCAACCGCGCCTGATGCGGCGTCAGAATGCTCGATTGTTCGCTGAATCGCAGCAGATCGCCGTAGCTTCGGAGCAGCTCTTGCGGATTCCTGGCTCCGAAGCGCCAATCCAGCGTATTCACCAGATCCGCCGCGGGATGCCCGCCCACCAATTGAAACGGTGTCTTGCCTTCCAACCCAGATAACCCTCTAACCTAGCTTGACTGGTTACCATCCGGCCTGTCAAGATAGTAACCGTCTATGACGAATACAACGGTTATCGATGCGCAGGCTGGCGCCCGCTCCCGGGCGTTCGATATCCGTCTGATGCTGGCGTTTTTCGCCATCTACGTGTTCTGGGGCGCCTCCTTCCTGGCGATTCGGATCGCGGTGCGGGAAGTGCCGCCGCTGTTTGCCGCGGGCATCCGGTTCTTCCTCGCAGGCGCTGTGCTGTACGGCTTCATGCGCTGGAAAGGACAGCCGAAACCTACGCGAACCCAGTGGCGCAGCTTGGCTCTCCTTGCGATTCTCATGTTTGTGGCGGAATATGCGCCGCTCTTCTGGGCCGAAAAATATGTCCCGTCCGGCATTGCATCCGTACTCGAAGCCACCCTGCCTCTGATCACCATGGTTCTGGAAACGTTGGTCTTCCGGCGGCACCGTTTCCATTGGCGTCTTCTGGCCGCCATCTTGCTGGGCTTCTGCGGGGTCGGCTCGCTACTCCTGCACAACGGCGAACAACAGTTCGGCGTGCTTCCCTGTTTGGCGATTCTGGCCGGCGCCACGGCCTGGGCACTCGGGTCGGTGCTGACCCGCTCGCTGGAATTGCCGGAATCCGGAGCTTTGACCTCAGGCGCGGCGATGGGGCTGGGCGGCGCAATGCTACTGGTGCTTTCGGCGTCTTTCGGCGAATTGCATCCGCTTCCGCACATTTCGCTGCGCGCTGCCCTGGCTCTGGGCTATTTGATTGTCTTTGCGTCGCTCATCGGCTTCACTGCTTTCATGTGGCTGCTGGCGCGCATGCCCGCCACGCGTGTCTCCAGCCATGCCTACGTGAATCCCGTTGTCGCAGTCGCGCTCGGCTACTTCCTGGGCGGAGAAACGATTACAACTCGGACTCTCTTGGGAACGGCTCTGGTTCTAGCCAGCGTGATTCTCATTCTGCGCAAAGAGAGGGCTAGGGTTTAAGGCTCTCTGTTACGCTCAAGTGGAGATGGATTCCGATCAATTGCGCGTGTTGCTGGAGCAAGTGTATTCAGGTGCGGTGGAAGTAGACGCGGCGCTGGATCGCATTCGCCATTTGCCGTTTGAGGATCTGGGCTACGCCAAGCTAGATCATCATCGCGCGCTGCGGCACGGGCTGACCGAAGTGATCTTCGGCAAGGGCAAGACACCGGAGCAGATCGGCGCCATCGCCGCGAGGCTGCTGGATAAATCCGCCAATCTGCTGGTGACCCGCGCTGACCGTCACGCCGCAGCACTCCTCAAGGCCGACTTTCCGGAAGCTGAGCATTTTCCGCTATCCGGCGCGGTGCGAATCTGGCGCGACCGCACCATCCGCGGTAAAGGAAAGCTGGCCGTGGTCTGCGCCGGCACCAGCGACATCCCGGTGGCCGAAGAAGCGCAGGTGACCGCGGAAGTGATGGGCAACCAAGTGGAATCCATCTATGACGTCGGTGTTGCGGGCATCCATCGTCTGATCGCACAGAGCGAACGGCTGATGGAAGCGCGTGTGGTGGTGGTGGCGGCCGGCATGGAAGGAGCCCTGCCGAGCGCGGTGGGCGGAATCGTTTCGGTTCCCGTTATTGCTGTGCCCACCAGCGTAGGCTACGGAGCAAGCTTCAACGGTCTGGCTGCTTTGCTCGGCATGTTGAACAGCTGCGCCAGTAATGTAACTGTCGTGAATATCGATAACGGATTCGGCGCAGGATACGTCGCCAGTCTCATTAACCGCTTATGACGAGGTAGCATAGAGTTATGGACCTCGCCGAGATTCAGCGCGCCATCGAAATGCTGCCTAAGGATCAGCAGACAGCGCTCGCCGCCTGGTTCTCCGCACGGGACGAAGCGGAATGGGATGCTGAGATGGAACGCGATTTTTCGACTGGAGGCGCGGGTATGACGCTGCTGGAAGAGATGAAGGCTGACGCTCGCGCTGGCCGGTTCCATCCTTTTGATGAAGGCCGGCCGCGGCAACGCTAGTTCGTCGCGCCTTCAATGGCTTGACAAGCAATATGAACTATTCCGGCAAGATCCCTTTCATCCTTCACTCCATTTGAAGCAAGTCGCAGTGGTTTGTACTGTGCGCGTCGGCCGATCCTACCGCGCCATCGGTTACCGCGAGGGCGGCATTTTCCGCTGGGGCTGGATCGGCTCGCACGAAAGCTATAACAAGCTCTTCCGGAGGATGAAATGAGCCTTCGTAAATCGACCGCTCTCTAAGGCCGCATCCTATGCGACCGCTATGCTGACTCGCGCGCCGGATTCTTCGGCGTAAACATAGAACCCGAACATAGGCATGCTCTCGCGTTTACTCCAACGGCTCATCTTCCAATGGATGCGGAGATATCTGACGTCTTCTCGCGATCCCAGGTTCAACAGAATGGAATAGAGGCCACAATAGAACTTGGGGGGAAACTTCGCCAGCGGCTTCGATTCCCACTTATCACCATCGGGTGAACCCACGATGGTTACTTCCAAACTCTCTTGTTCCAGTATTCGAGTGATCCCGAGAGTAAGCACCAGTAACTTACCTCGCTTGGAACCGAGTTCGATCTCCGGTCCGGCGCCATCTGCTCGGGCGATGCTTTCAGGCAACAGAAAGTTACGCAGCATAGTTTCCTCCAACCGGGGGACATGCCGGGAACTGCTTCTTGTGTGCTACCTGGCAGGTGTACCTACAGGGTAACTCTAGATTCGACGGAGGCGGACACCCGCCTCCTCCAGAGTCTCATACTTCTTGCAAAAACAAAAGCGAATTAATGAGGATCCCGCGTTTGAATCGGAAAAAAAGCTGGAGCCGGGGACGGCGGCTACGCCGACGCTTTCAATCATGTGACGAACGAAAGAAACGTCGTCCGAAAAGCCGAAGGCGCTGATATCCGTCATGATGTAGTAGGCGCCTTTCGGACCAAAACATCGGAATCCCGCCTGCACCAGACGCTGCAATAACAGATCCCTTCGCTTCTGATATTCCACGCTTAGTTTTTTGTAGTATGAATCCGGTAGGCCCAAGGCCACCACACCCGCCTGCTGCAACGGCGCCGCCGCGCCAACCGTTAGAAAGTCGTGGACCTTTCGAATGGAATCCGTCAGATCCGGCGCGGCCAAAACAAATCCTAGGCGCCAACCCGTGACGGAATAGGTTTTGCTCAGGCTGTTGACCAAGACAGTTCGCTCCCGCATTCCCGGTAAGGTCGCGATCGGAATATGAGACGCGCCCTCATAGACGATGTGTTCATAAATTTCGTCAGTAATTGCAAGGGCGTCAAACTCCTGACAAAGATTTGCGATGATCAGGAGCTCGGCGCGAGTAAACACCTTGCCTGTGGGATTATTGGGCGAGTTCAGGATGATCGCTTTGGTCTTGGAAGAAAACGCGCGGCGCAGTTCGTCGGGATCGAAGCTCCAGTCCGGAGGCGAAAGGCGAACCAGCTTGCGTTGTGCGTCGCACAATAATACATCGGGACCGTAATTTTCGTAGTATGGCTCGAAAATAATGATCTCGTCGCCCGGATTGGTCACCGCCAGCAGCGCCGCAATCATCCCTTCGGTAGCGCCGCAGCACACCGTGATTTCGCGCTCCGGATCGACATCCATCCTGTACCACTTGCGATACTTCGCGGCAATAGCCTCGCGGAATGGTTTGGCGCCCCACGTAATGGCGTACTGATTGAAATCGGCCGCGATGGCATCCTGGGCCGCTCGTTTGATCTCTTCCGGCGCGCTAAAATCCGGAAATCCTTGCGCCAGGTTGACGGCGTCATGCTGGATGGCAAGCCGGGTCATCTCGCGGATCACCGATTCGGTGAATTGCGAAGTCCTGTGGCTGCGAAACCTCGGGCGGGACTCAACCATCCCGGCCGAGGTCATGCCAGAATGCTCATTTTCTTCGCAACGCTTGTCAGGATTTCTAATGCGCGGTCCAGCATCTCGCCCGTATGAGTGGCGGTGACAATCGTGCGAATGCGCGCTTTGCCCTCCGGCACGGTGGGAAATCCGATGCCGGTGGCCAGCAGGCCGTTCTCAAATAGCGCCGCCGAGAAAGCATGCGCGGTCTTCGCCTCGCCAACGATAATCGGCGTAATCGGGGTTTCACTTGCGCCGGTGTCGAACCCGGCGTTCTTCAGAGCGGACTTGAAGTATCGCGTGTTATCCCAAAGTTTCTCGATGCGTTCCGGCTCGGTCTCCAAAATATCGAAGGCCGCCAGGCATGCTGCGGCGACGGCGGGTGGATGGGACGTCGAGAAAAGAAACGGCCGCGCGCGATGATACAAAAAGTCGATCAAGTCGCGGCTCCCGCATACATAGCCGCCCAGCACGCCGATGGCTTTCGAAAGCGTGCCCACTTGAACGTCCACGCGGCCATGCAGTCCGAAATGATCCACGGTGCCGCGCCCGTTACGTCCCAGCACGCCCGACGAATGCGCGTCGTCGATCATCATAATGGCGCCGTTCCGCTCGGCGATCTCGACCAGCGCGGGCAATGGCCCTATGTCGCCATCCATGGAGAACACGCCGTCGGTGATCAGCAGTTTATGGCCGCCGGCGCCGTCCAGCTCCTTCAGAATGTCCGCGGCCCGGTCCGTATCCCTGTGCGGGAAGACGTGAATTTTGGCTTTCGATAACCGGCAACCGTCGATGATGCTGGCGTGATTCAGGGCGTCGGAAACGATGTGATCTTCCGGCCCCAGAATCGCCGAAACCGTTCCCGCGTTGGCCGCGAAACCGGACTGAAAGACGACGCAGGATTCGGTGCGCTTGAAATCGGCGATCCGTTCTTCCAATTGCATGTGCACGCTCATGGTCCCGGAAATGGTGCGGACCGCGCCCGATCCAGCGCCATATTTCCTCGCCGCCTCCACTTCCGCCTCAATGAGTTTGGGATGATCCGCCAGCCCGAGATAATTGTTGCTCGCCAGGTTGATCACCTCCCGCCCGTCGAAGCGGGAGATGGGATCGCAGGCCGATTCCAGAACACGCAGCCGCTGGTAAGAGCCCGCTTTGCGCCAGGCTTCCAGCTGCTCGGTGAGGTAGCCGAGAGGGTTCGCGGTGGTCATCACCTTCATCCTAGCGCGGGGTTTCTCAAAACTGAATGGCCACAGATGAAGATTAACGCGGATCATCTGTGGCCATAATTCTATTCATATCGCAGAGCGATCATGGGATCGATCTGCGTGGCGCGGCGGGCGGGAATGTAGGTGGCCAGCAGCGCGACTGAGATCAAGATGACCGTGACCGCCGTGTAAGTGACCGGGTCTGTTGTTTTGACGCCGAACAGCAGCTTCGCCATGATGCGACTCAAGCCCAGGGACGCAGCGAGCCCGATCGCGAGGCCAATGCCGGCCAGCAGCATGCCCTGGCGGACAACCAGTTGGAGCATGTCGTTTTGTCCGGCGCCCAGCGCCATGCGGATGCCGAGTTCCTGCGTGCGCTGCTCCACGCTATAAGACATCAGGCCGTAGATTCCGATGGCGGCCAGCAGGAGCGCGAGACCGGCGAAAATGGTGAGCAACAGCATGTTGAAATTTTGGCGCGCGGTGGATTCGGAGACAACCTGGTCCATGGTCCGGACCTTGGAAGCCGCCAGCTGATTGTCCACCGAACGGATTTCGCCTTGAATGGCGGCGCTGAGCGAAGCCGGATCGGTTGCGGTTTGAACGATCCAACTAAGCGGGAGCACGCCATTGGCGAGCTTGGTAAATCCGTCGTTGACCTGGCTTTGCGGAACGTAGATGACGGGCTCATCGACGCCCTTCAATCCGGTTTCGCGCACGTTGCCCACCATGCCCACGATCTGGCGGGCAGGCTCTTCAAACTCCGGGCCGAGTCCCTTGCCGATGGTCATGCGCTGGCCGATGGGATCGCCCTTGGTCCAATATTTCCTGGCAAAGGCCTGATTGACGATGGCGACGTGCTCTGACTTACCGGTGTCGCGCAGGTCGAAGGCCCGCCCGCGCAGCAGGGGAACACGTAGCGCGCCGAAGTAGTGCGGGCTGATGAAGCGCCACTGTTCGTCTCCGTTGTACAGGTCGCCTTTGGAGAGCGGAAGGCCTTCGATGGTGAAGGGGAGATCGATGCTGCCTTCCACGGGCAGCGCTACGGTGGCCGCCGCGGCGCGCACTCCGGGCAATGTCTCAATGCGATCCAGCACCAGACGCGTCATGTTTTCGGCCTTGGCAGTGTTGTCGTAACGGCCACCGCTCAAAGCGGTTTTCATGGTGATGACATTGTGGGGGTCGAAACCGGGCTGAGCGGAGCGCAGTCCGACAAAGGTGCGAATCATCAGGCCGGCGCCCGCCACGAGGATCACGGCCAGGGCCATCTCGGCGACCACCAGGGCGCTACGGACGCGATTGTGGCGGAGTCCGGTTCCCGAACGTCCGCTGGCTTCTTTGAGCACGGAGTTCACGTCGAGCTTGGAGATTCGCAGCGCGGGCAGCAGTCCAAAGAGCACGCCGGTAGCGAGCGCGATGGCGAACGTGAACGCCAGCACATGCCAATCGAGAGTGGAGATGGCGGAGGCCAAGTGATCCTCGGGATGGATGCGTGGCAGATTGCCGGGGCTGACGGCTAAGAGCAGCGGCACGCTCCAGGTGCCGATGAGCAGGCCCAGAATTCCTCCCATGCCGGAGAGCAGCACGCTTTCGGTGAGTAACTGTCGGATGAGATGGCCGCGGCTGGCGCCCACCGCAGTCCGGATGGCGATTTCGCGCTGGCGCCCGGCGGCCCGGGCCAGCAACAGATTAGCGACGTTGGCGCAAGCGATCAGCAGGACGAAGCCGACGGCCCCCACCAGGATCAGCAGGGCGAGGCGCACATCGCCTACCAGCGCATCGCGCAAAGGAATCACCGTCACGCTTTCCGTCGTGTCCATCCACTTGGGATTGGCGTGACGGAATTGCTCACCTGCGACCACCATGTTGGCCTTCGCGGATTCCAAAGTCGCCCCGGGCTTGAGGCGCCCGGCGGCAAGCAGATAGTTCCCCTGGTTGGTGCTATTAGGATCCGCCTGCATGGGGAGGAAAACATCGGCGGGCGGATCGGAGTGGAACGTGGCGGGCAGGATTCCGACCACGGTGTACGGATCGCCGCTGAGAACAATCGATTGGCCGACCAGCGAAGTCGCGCTGCCGAAGTGGCTGCGCCACGCGTCGTTGCTGAGAACGACGGCCTTCGGCCCATTGGGCTGGTCCTCCTGCGGCAGGAACGTGCGACCGGCGGAGGGAGAGACACCGAAGACGCGGAAATACTCGATGGAGACGTGAATGCCGCTGATTTGCTCCGGATGATCGCCGGAACCCAGGTTCAAACCGGGACCCGAGAAGTCATAAAGGGCAAAAGCTTCGAAGGTCTGGTTGGCCTTCTTCCACGCCATGAACTTAGGGATGGAAACGGACGCTCCGCCTTCGACGTTCTTAAAGCTCCGCTGGATGCGCATGATGCGGTCCGATTGCGGGTAAGGGAGGGGCGCAAGCAACACGGCGTTGACGACGGAGAATATGGCGGTGTTGGCGCCTATGCCAAGCGCGAGAGCGGCCACCGCTACGGTTGTAAATCCGGGGTTGGAGATCAGGACGCGGAGGGAATGGCGCAGATCGGAAGCAAGGCTGCTCATACCGTAATGGTACGTGCAGCCTCGCTGAAAGTTCGAATGAAGAAAGCCTTGCCGGCCTTTAGCTGGCCGCGAGTGTCATGACGGAGGACACTTGGCTGAAAATGCTGCTGATGCTGCTGGAGACGCCCGGCATAATTGCGCCAGCGGCGACCGCGACAAAGCCCGCCATGAGGGCGTATTCAATGAGATCCTGGCCCCGGCGATCCCGCCAGGCCTGCATGAGAAAAAGAACGGCTCGATTGTTAGTCATTGTGCTTCTGATTTTGGTGCCGCTAACGGGCTGGAACAATCCGGTCGATAGTACGGGGGGGACCAGGACCTGGTCCCGGCAGGAGTACCGTTCTTGAGGTTCGCACCCAGATGAAGCCCGTCCCGCAAAGTATTTGGCCAGTGTCGGTGTTCGGCCTGGGGTTCCTGTTAATTATCATGGGTTTGTCGGGTGTGGCCAGCATCCAGGAGACACGCCGAATCCACCAGCAGATTTTGGGGGTGGAGGACAGCTACCGCCAAATCGAGAATGTGGTGGAGAGCATTCGCTCGGACACTTCGCGGGTTGCCGTTCTGCGGAGGGACCGCTTGCTCGAGCCAGATGCCTCGGCCAGCGCCTATGCGATGCAATTGGCCGCCCTGCGCGCCAAAACCGACATCAGCTTGGCGAAACTACGGGCGCTGCGGACGCAACGCAGCAGCAGGCCGGTGGAGCGGTTGGAAACCGCGCTGCAAGCCTATCTGAAGACCGTGGACGCCGAGTTCCGGCAAACGCCGGGGCAAACCAGGACGCAATTCGTCGACGACGGTTTCGGCTCGGAGACCATGCCGATTTTTGCGATCGCCGAAGAACTGGGAAAGCTGAACGACGAGAATTTTGAGTCGCGGCGTCTGGATCTAAGCCAGTCCGTGGTGCATCTGCAGAACGACATCTGGGAAACTTTGCTGACCGCGCTGGTGTTGGGAGCCATCATCGCGGGCGCCAGCGTGTTCCGCATCTCGACCTTGGAAAAAGAGTCCGCGGCGCATCAAAGGGCCAGCGAACTAGCCGAAGAGCGCTTGCGGCACCTGTCGCAGCAGCTGGTTTCCTCCCAAGAGCAGGAGCGCAAGTCGTTATCGCGGGAGCTGCACGATGAGATCGGCCAGCTGCTGACAGCGCTTCGCATGGAACTGGGGAATCTGGAGCGCAGCCGGGCGACGGGAGGCGGCGAGACCGATCCGCACCTGGATCAAGCCAAGAAACTGGCGGAAAGCACGCTGCGGACCACGCGCGACATCGCGATGGGATTGCGGCCGGCCATGCTGGACGTGCTGGGGCTGGGGCCGGCGCTGGAATGGCAGGCGCGGGAGTTCTCCAGGCGCTACAACACGCCCATACGATTGGAAGTGGACGGCGATCTGCGCGACGTCCCGGATCCGCATCGAACGTATCTGTATCGCATCGTGCAGGAGGGGCTTACCAACTGCGCGCGCCACGCGCAAGCCAAGAACATCCATGTGAAGCTGGAGGATGCGGGCGGCAAGCTGGCGGTGCTGGTGGAAGACGATGGCGTGGGATTCGATCAGCACAGCGGGGTGAGATATGGTCTGGGCCTGCTCGGCATGACCGAGCGGGTGCGCGAGTTGTGCGGCCAGATGTCGATTCAATCCGCGCCGGGCAAAGGGACGCGCATCGCAGTGGAACTGCCGTTAAAACAGGAAACTACTGAATAGTTAGCGTGGGGCGGGGCGCCCGCGTCCGCGCCGGACCCAGGTCCGGCTTCAGCATCCACGCGAAAAACGGAAGCCGACGGGGGCGTCGCCCTCGGTCTCTGCGCCTAGCAGTCAGGGGGACCACCCACTAGTGGGTTCCGCATGCTCGCGCATGGCGGTTCAGGAACAGAGCGCTTCCATCCAACGAAGATACATTTCCTGTCACGAATGTTTTTTCCACAATTCAACTGACTGTAACGTATAGCAGGTATACAAAGGGGCATGCGGTGCGATCTGCACGTCCATACGCGCCATTCGGGCATGTGCAACATTCCCGGATTCCATCGGTTCTGCCGCGAGAGCTACAACGATCCGGAAGCCGTTTATCGAAACTCTGAAGCGGCGGGGAATGGATCTGGTGACGGTAACCGATCACGATTCCATCGATGCCGCCGAGCATCTTCGCCGTTATCCCGACTTCTTCCTGAGCGAAGAAGTGACGTGCACCACGCCGTCGGGTACCGAGATCCATGTCGGCGTGTACGGCATCGAAGAGCGGCATCACATCGAACTGCAGCGCCGGCGCAACGACGTGCCCGCGCTGGCCGCGTATCTGCGCGAACAGAAGCATCCTGTTCAGCATCAACCACGTTTTCTCCAGCCTTACCGGGCGCCGGACGAAGCTCGACTTCGAGATGTTCGAAGACCTGTTCCCAGCCATGGAAACGCTGAACGGCCATATTCCGGCCGGCAACAACCGGGCGGCCACTGCGGCTGGCGCAGGACTGGCAGAAGGCCGCCGTGGGTGGAAGCGACGCTCATACGCTGGAGACGCTGGCGCTGACTTACACCGAGATCGCCGGCGCGGATGGCGCTGGGTCCTACCTGAAGGCTGTGCGGCAGGGCCGGGGACGAGTGGCGGGCGCTTCTGGCAACTACGCCAAACTCACGCAGAGCGGTGCTGGGCATCGGAGCAAGCCTGGTGCGGGAGCGCCCCTGGACGGTGGCGCTGACCCCTTTGATGCTGGCCGTACCGCTGGTGACGCTGGTCAATTACTTCTGCGAATTGGCTTTTCACGCTCGCTGGTCGCGCGCGATTTGGCCTTCGCGTTGCCCGGAATCAGCCTGCACGGAAGCCGCCGAAAGCTAGCCTTCGTCAGCTCGTCTGCGTCAGCTTGCATGCAAGTGGCGGTGTTGATATATTGAGAGCGCGTCATCATAACAGAGATTGATATAATCGCGCGGGAGGTAAAGCACCATGTCCCTGGTATCGGGCTTCCACCACGTCACCGTTTGTGCATCTGGAGCCCAAGAAGACGTAGATTTCTTGACGCAGGTCTTTGGGCAAAGGCTGATCAAACAGACCATCCTTTTCGACGGACGCTACGCCCATTACCACTTGTATTATTCGAATGCGGGCGCGGAGCCGGGCTCGGTTTACACCACCTTCCCCTATAAGCGCGTGCCGGGCCGTCCGGGATCGGGCCAGATCCAGTCCACCGCTTATACGGTAAAGAAGGGCGCCACCAAGTTCTGGGACGAGCACCTGACGCATCACAAGGTGAAGCATAGCGGCATCCAGGAGCGCTTCGGACAGAAGTTCATCCGGTTCAGCCATCCCTCCGGATTGCAGCTGGAAGTGATCGAGGATTCCACCGACGAGCGCAAGCCGTGGACGGTGGGCGAGGTTAGCGCCGACGTCGCGACGCACGGATTCCATGGGCCGGTATTATCGGTTCGCGAAATTCCTGAGACCGAGCGGTTTTTCGTCGAAGCGCTGGGCTTCAAGAAGACCGGCGTGGAAGGCAACTTTTCATCGCCTGGAACTGAACGGCGGCGGCGCGAACAAGACCATCATTCTGCTGCACGAACCGGATCGTCCTTCGGGAAGCTGGGGATTTGGCGCGGGCATGCGGTCATCACGTCGCGCTGGACGCCGGCAGCGACGAAAAACTCGCCGAGCAGAAGGGCATTTACGAGGAACTGGGCTACACCGATTGCTCCGAGATCAAGGACCGCAATTACTTCCATTCCATCTATTGCCGCTGCCCGGGAGGCATCCTGGTGGAGTGCGCGGCCACGGCCGAGGGCGGATTCGCGCGGGACGAACCTTACGACGCGCTGGGGCATCAGATGCTGCTGCCGCCGTGGTTTGAAGAGCGCCGCGACGAGATCATGGCCATGCTGGAACCAATCACGATTCCGGAGAACAACTTCCCGACGCATCTGGAAGCGGTTGCCGTGCATAGCGCGACCCCCGGTGGAACGCCTTCCGCCGCGGATGCCGTCGGCATCGGGCCGTCCCGTCGCCAGGCGGTGTTTATCAGTGGAGAAGGCGCTCAGAAGAAGTAATTCCGAGCCGCGGCCGTGAGGAAGCGGTAGTAAATTAGTAGTGTGAGTATTGATGTAACGCGGCCCCGTGTTCGAGCAGTCGGCTCGGCGCGGGGTTCGTCGCAAATGGCCGGGGTGTTGCTGCACGGTCGCGGCAAGACGCCGGAAGAGAAAATTGATTTAGCCGCGCGCTTCGGCAACATCGAGGGCATTCGCTGGGTGGTTCCGGAAGCGGAGACTCCGGGGAGTTGGTATCCCGGCCGCTTTTGGGAGCCGCGCGAAGTGAACGAGCCGGCCCTGACCGAGGCAGTGCAACGGTGTCATGAAGCAGTGTTGGAAGCGAGCGAGGATGGCCGCCTCGGTCCCGAGCGGCTGGTGATTGTCGGCTTCTCGCAAGGCGCGTCCCTTGCGCTGGAATACGCGCTCCGTCATCCGACGCGCGTGGGCTCATTCATCGTACTCACGGGCGGTTTGATGGGAGTGCCGGGGTCCGATTGGAAGGCGATCGCGCCGCACTCGCTGACCGGCATGCGAATGTTGCTCACCGGAAGCGACGTGGACGAATGGATACCGGAAGCATCCACGCATGAGGCGGCACGCCTGTTTCGAGAGCTGGGCGCGGACGTGCAGTTGCGGATCTACAGCGGACGCCCGCACATCGTGAGCGAGGAAGAGATCGGCGAGGCGCGCAAGTTTCTGAACTCGATCAAACTCGCGAAGCTATCGCACAGCGATCCGTTCCGCTAATGGTGTTTTGTCCGATTCAGCGGAATCGGGTTGGAAAATCGCCTCAATGGGCTGATTGAAAAGGCGGGCGATGCGGAAGGCGAGCGGCAGGCTGGGGTCATACTTGCCGGTCTCAACGGCATTAACGGTCTGACGAGACACCTTAAGCCGCGCAGCAAGGTCGGCCTGGGACCATGCATGCTCGGCGCGAAAAACACGAAGCCGGTTCTTCATAGCGCTAACCGAGGGAGAGGCTAACCGCGGCCGCCGGCGCGGATGTTTGCGCGCAACTAATCAAATGGGCCAATTGCTCGGTTGTGGCATTTCCTATGAGGCGGTCTTGACCTGCTTCCACAATCGGAACGGACTGTATTCCCTTACTCGCGGATAGATGTGGTCTGAAAGTGAGGTCGATTTTCGTCAGTGTGAAATCCATCTCTCTCTGCAATGTTTTCAGGCGCTGTTCCACGATGGGGCAAAATGGACAGCCCCGGAGAGAATAATAGGTGACTTCGACGCGGGCCTTTTTCACGCTCGCCGGCGGCGTATCGTCGACACGTCCATAGCCCCGCCACGTCGAGATGCGGGGGAAAAATCGCAGGAGCGCCCATTTCAAGGAAGGGAGCAGGACCAACCACAACAGGAGCGCCAGCCAATTGGCTCTATAAGCGAAGAAACCCAAGCCGGCGACGTAGGCGATTACGCCAATGGCCCCAGAAAAATAGAGGCTTCGAACAGTGCACTCCTGTTTCCGGTGAGTTTTCGAACCCTGAGCGCGGCCCTTCATCGGTATCTCCAGGCCGAGAAGACGTACGAGATCATCAGCAGGAGCATCAGCGAGCTCGAGACTGCGCTCCAAGTCCCATGGTAGATTCCCGCGCGTTGCAACCCGGAGAAAAGCAGAATGAGAATGGTTGCCAGTACGGACGCGATGGAAACTGCCTGCATGTGGATGCGCTGCTGGAGTTCGTCGAGCTTGAAAACGGCCCGGACAAAGGCCACGATAACGAGAATCCACATAAGCGGCGGCAACAAGCCAAGCAAGAACCGAATGGGGGAATGTAGTTCGGTGTATTTGAACAGCCGATCCACCACGAGTTGCGTTGCAAAGGCTGCGGTCCACCACAGGAAAACCGGCTTCTTCAAGCGCCCGTACCAGCTGCAATCCGCAGTCATGGCTACCTCCTACCCAAAAGCATTATGCGCGCGGCGCCAGAATATGTCAAGCATCATTTACATTTTGTCTATTGTGTTTTACACGTCGCTGACGCTGTCGCCGTCAGCCTGCTGCGCTGCCTGATAAAGTAAGTGAACATGAAACTGCTGCTTGCCGCGCTTCTTGCCATTCCTTGTCTGTTTGGACAAACCGGAGAACACTGGGTCAGCACCTGGGCTACGTCGCCGCAACAACCGCGAGCGTTTCCGGCGCGCCCGCCAGCATCTCCAACTTCCCCGGCGCCTCCTCGGCCTGCGCCGATCACGGGCTTTCACAACCAGACGCTGCGCATGATCGCCCACACCAGCATCGGCGGGCAGCGCGTGCGGATCGAGCTTTCGAATACTTTCGGCAGCGCGCCGCTGAAGATCGGCGCGACACATATCGCGCTGCGCGACGCGGAGTCGGCCATTGTTCCGGCGTCGGATCGGGCGGTCCTGTTCAATGGCCATCCGACCGCTTGGATTCCGCCGGGCGCGACCGAGATCAGCGATCCGGTGAATCTGGATCTTCCACCGGCGGCCGACTTGGCGGTGAGCGTCTACATTCCGGAGGACGCCACCACGGACACGATGCACGCTGTGGGCTTGCACACCACCTATATCTCGAAAGAAGGCGACACCACGGGCGCAGCGGCGATGGCGGATGCGAGCAAGACGCAATCGTTTTATTTCCTGACGAACGTGGATGTGGCCGCGCCACCGGATGCGGCGGCGATTGTGACGTTTGGCGATTCGATCACCGATGGCGCGGTGTCGACGCCCAACACGGATCGAAGCTGGCCGAGCGATCTGGCGCGGCGTCTGGCGGCTAATGGCGGAGCGAACATCGCGGTGCTGAATCAGGGCATTTCGGGCAATCGCCTCTTGCGGGATGGCGCGGGAGTAAGCGCACTGGCTCGTTTCGATCGGGATGTGCTGGTGCAAACGGGCGTGAAGTGGCTCATGATTATGGAAGGCATCAACGATATCGGGCTGGGATCACGGGCCGGCGCGGCGGCGGCTGACGCGGTGACATCGGACGATCTGATTGGCGCGCTGAAGCAGATGATCGATCGCGCGCATGAACACGGCATCAAGGTGATCGGATGCACGCTGACGCCGTTTGAAGGCGCGGCCTACTACAGCGAGAACGGCGAGCAGGTCCGGATGGCCGTGAATCAGTGGATCCGATCGTCCGGTTCTTTCGATGCGGTGGTGGATTTTGAAGCGGCCACGCGCGATGCGGAACATCCCAAGCAGTTTCGTGCAGGATTCAATAACGGGGATCATCTGCATCCGAACGACGCAGGGTATCAGGCGATGGCGGATTCGATCGATCTGTCGATCTTTGGGCTGAAGCCGGCCGCGACAAACTCGCGCTAAACCCTTTCGAGCAGCGTGGCCATGCCCTGGCCCACGCCAATGCACATGGACGCGATGGCGTAGCGTTTGCCGGCCTTCTGCAATTGATGCGTCGCGGTGAGGATCAGGCGCGCGCCGCTCATTCCCAGCGGATGGCCGAGCGCGATGGCGCCCCCGTTGGGATTCACTTTTTCGGAATCGTCCGGAAGACCGAACGCGCGAGTGACGGCTACGGACTGCGCGGCGAAAGCTTCGTTGAGTTCGAGGATATCGATCTGGTCGACGGTCATTTGGAAGCGCGCGAGGAGCTTTTCAATCGCGGGGATGGGACCAACGCCCATCACGCGCGGCTCCACGCCGGCAGCGGCCGCGCCCACTACGCGAGCGAGCGGAGTGAGGCCAAACTTCGCGGCGGCTTCCTCGCTGGCGACGAACATCGCACATGCGCCGTCGTTGATGCCGGATGCGTTGCCGGCCGTCACTGTACCGCCCTTGCGAAACGGCGTCGGCAGTTTAGCCAGACCTTCGAGCGTGGTGTCGGGCCGAATGTGCTCGTCCTCGCAGACTGTTTTCGAGGCGCCTTTTGGACCGGGAATGATGACAGGTGCGATCTCTTCGGCGAAGAATCCCGCCTTCTGCGCAGCTGCGGCTTTCTGTTGCGACCATAGCGCGAATTTGTCCTGCGACTCGCGATCAATCTGGTAATCCTCGGCGACGTTTTCGCCGGTCTCGGCCATGGAGTCCGTCCCGTACTTGTTTTGCAGCGCCGGATTGATGAAGCGCCAGCCGAGCGTGGTGTCGAAGATTTCGGCATTGCGCGCGAACGGCGTAGTCGCCTTTCCCATCACGAAGGGCGCGCGGCTCATGCTCTCGACGCCGCCCGCGATGGCGAGCGACATTTCACCCGCGGCAATGGCTCGGGATGCCGCCGCAACCGCTTCCATGCCGGAGGCGCACAAACGATTCACGGTCACGCCGGGCACGGTGTGCGGAATGCCCGAAAGCAGCAGCGCCATGCGCGCGACGTTGCGATTGTCCTCGCCCGATTGGTTGGCGCAGCCCATGATCACTTCGTCAAGAGTGGCGAAGTCGCTCTTGGGGTACTTGGCGCGCAGCGTGGCAAGCGTGTGGGCGGCGAGATCGTCCGGGCGAACCGAGGAAAGCGCTCCGGCGTAGCGCCCGATGGGCGTGCGGACGCCCTGGCAGATGTAGGCAGTTGGCATAGTTGATTCGATGCACGAAGTGTGCAATCCGATTTTACCCTTCTGTACGCATCACTAAAATCCGGGAGGGCGCTCGGAGGTCACATTGAAAGCGCGTTCGAGTGCGTTTCCGGCGCGCCCGAGTGTGCCCTCGTCGAAAAGCCTTCCGATGAGCGTGACGCCGTGCGGTACACGGCGGGGAGGCGAGAATTTGGGGAGAGGATGAGCCGGATCGGGCGCCCAATCGCTGCGCGCTTCCGAGACTTCGACAAATCCCGCGCGCAGGGTCAAAGAAGGATGGCCGGTGAAGTTGGTGATGGTGAGCATCTCGTCGCGCAGCGAGGGAACCAGGAGCAGATCCACCTGAGAAAAGATGCGAGCCATTTCCTGAGCCACGCTGCGGCGAAAGCGATCGGCTTGGACGAGATCGACAGCCGATAAGAAGCGCGCCTGGCGAAAAAGATTGGGCCATGCGTCGGGCACTTGCATCTTGAGCTGATTGAGGCCGCCGGCCAAAGTCAACTCTTCAAAAGCGGCCGCGCCTTCGGCGAAGATAATCAATTGGAGCGAACCGTAGGGCCAATCGGGAAGAGAGACTTCGGTTGGAACCATGCCGAGCTTCCTGACGGTCTCGAGCGCCGCGCGGTCGACGTCGGTGGCGGGCGCTTGCTTCATCCACGGGGGAATGTAGCCGACGCGCAGGCCGCTCACGGAAGCTGTGGCATCGAAATCCAGACGGCTGGGGACGCTCGAGACGTCGCCTGGATCGGGGCCGGAGATAGCTTGCAAGACCAGCAGGCCGTCCTCCACTCCGCGAGTCATGGGGCCAAGCTTATCGAGCGACCAGCACAGCGTCATCGCGCCGGTGCGTGGCACGCGGCCGTAGGTAGGGCGAAGACCGGTGACGCCACAGCGCATGGACGGGCTGACGATGCTGCCGCCGGTCTCGCTGCCGATGGAGAATCCGACCAATCCCGCGGCGGTGGCGGCACCGGGGCCGGCACTCGATCCGGAAGCGCCTTCTTCGAGCAGCCACGGATTCACCGTTTGTCCGCCGAACCAGATGTCATTCAGTGCAAGCGCGCCCAGGCTGAGCTTGGCAACCAGGACTGCGCCCGCGTCGTGGAGGCGCTTCACTACAATCGCGTCTTCAGTGGGCACGCGGTTGCGATACGGCTCCGCGCCATAGGTGGTGGGGATGCCGGCGGTGTCGAGCAGATCCTTCCCACCCCAGGGAATGCCGTGCAGCGGCCCGCGATAATGTCCAGCAGCGATCTCGCGATCGGCTTGCTGAGCCTGCGCGAGGGCCAGGTCGTGCGTCAGCGTGATCACGCAGTGCAGCTTGGGATCGAAGCGCTGCAAGCGATCCAGATACAAGCGGGTGAGGCGCTCGGAGGTGAGCTGGCGCGTTTCGATCCAGCGAGACAGTTGCGAGAGCGGAGCAAAGGCGATGTCTTCGTCGTTGGAGGGAAGGGGATGCGCGCTGGCAGGCGTTCGGACGAAACGGTCCTTCTCCGGACCCGCGAGTTCGCCCGGCAGGGCGGGATTCCAGCGTGAAGCGGGCGCAACAGACGACGGAGGAGAAAACTTGCGCGGACCGGTGCGGCGTTCGTAGAGCGGGGCCATGGAGCTGCGCCAATTTCCAGCGGCTTGTTCGCGTTCGGAGGGGCTGAGTTCGAACTGCACCAACTTTTCGGCTTCGGCGAAAGTGGCCGGGGCGACGGGCGGTCCAACATCGGGCGCGGTTCCGAAAGCAGGCGGCGCTCCAGGCGGAGGAGCGGATGTGCTTTGCGGTGGTTTGCGGCACGCAGCCAGGGCCGCGGTGAAAGTAACCGAGGCACGATGCAGAAATCGCCGGCGCGAATTTGGCATGTCATATTGTAACGACAGAATTCTAAGTGTGATGGCACTCAGCGCGTGTCCTGGCCGTAGAGGCCGATCACGGATGTCCCTTCACCGATGCGTTCTAATTCACCCGTCGCGGCGTTCATCTGCCAGCGATAGTTGCGTTCGCATGGATCGTTGGTGTTGGGCTTAAGGACGATAGCGCCGGACTTGGTTGTCCCTGCAACGGCCAATGTCGTACCGCATTGGACAGCCGTAAGCAGCGTCAAACCTTTCTTGAGTTCCATCAACTTTACGTTGCCAGTAGACACATCGTAGTCGAACAGCGTGGACACGGGGAAGCTCCCCGCCTCGGCGATGATTCCGAAAATGCGCCTGCCATCAAGGGAGAAGCCATCGAGATGACCAGATAGCCGACGCCCCCATCCGGCGTCGCTGGACAGCAGTTGAGCGGCCCCTGGCGAACCGGCGCGAAGGCCCATCACGAGTAGTTCGTATTCCGCCATGCAGTCGTGCGCGTTCTTGGAATGATCGTCGGCGCTCGAAACCTTGAGCACCGCGGACGCTCCGGCCGGTCCTTGAACTGCTTGCGTCTGGCTGGCTGAGGAATTGGAACACTGCATCGATACGCCCTGCGCACAAAAAATCGAGGCGCCCAGCAGGAACAGCGTCAACATCGCTTCAGAATAGCGCACAGCCTACTCTCGACGATATGATGAAACACTATGCGATTTTTGCTGGCGCTGCTCGGGCTTGCTGTAGCATGTGCGCAAGCCCCGACGCCCGACGGCGCGACTCATAACAACTGGCCGCATTACGGTGGCACGCAGCTCTCCTGGCGATACAGCGCACTCGATCAGGTGAATACCGGTAACGTGAAAAATCTAGCTCCGGTATGGCAGTTCCAGACCGGCGATTATGCGGAAAATCTGCAGGCCACGCCGATTGTCATCGATGGCGCCATGTACCTGATCACACCGCGCATTCAAGTTTTCGCTCTGGATGCGGCTAGCGGACACTTGCTGTGGCAGTACAAATATCCGACGCCCAGGCCGGGCAAGCCGGGCGGCATGACGTTCCTGCAAAATCGCGGCGTAGCGGTGGCCGACGGCAAAGTATTTTTCGGCACGACGGACAATTTCCTGGTGGCACTGGATGCAAAGACCGGCGCTGAACAATGGAAGGTGGCGGTGGACGATCCGCGCCAGTGCGGCTGCGACATCACGGCCGCGCCGCTGGTGGTGAAGGACAAGGTGATCGTCGGAGGCACAGGCGGCGACGCGGCGCATCGCGGTTATTTGACGGCGTTCTACACCAAGACCGGGCGCTTCGCGTGGCGCTGGTACGTGATTCCAGGGCCCGGCGAAAAGGGTCATGAGACGTGGAAGGGCGATAGCTGGAAGCTGGGCGGCGGCGCGCCGTGGATGACGGGCTCGTTCGATCCGGAGCTGAACCTGGTCTATTGGGGCACGGGCAACGCGGGCGGCGATTTCAACGACGAGGATCGCCTGGTGCCGGGCGCGAAGGGCAAAGAAGCGAATCTCTACACGGCGAGCGTGGTGGCGCTCGATGCCGACACCGGCAAGCTGCGCTGGTATCACCAGGAGGTGCCCGACGATTTGTGGGACTTCGATTCGGTTTATGAGTGCGTGCTGATGGATCGCGCGATCAATGGGCGGATGCGAAAGCTGCTGGTGCACATGAATAAGAGCGGCGTGACGTTCGTGCTGGATCGCGTGACAGGCGAATTCATCGGCGCGTTCTCCATGCCAGAAGTGCAGACCTGGATTTCGGGCATCACAGAAGACGGCAAGCTGGCGGGGCGTCGGGAACCGAAGCGGGCAAAGTGGTGAACACGTGTCCGAGCGCGGCGGGTGCGAAGAGTTGGAACTCGATGGCGTACTCGCCGCGGACCGGTTATGTTTACGCGCCCATCAATGAGGTCTGCAACGACCTGAGATCCGAATCGACGGAAGCGAATGAGGGCCGCTTTCACGCCAACGGGGGGTTTACATTCAAGCTGCCGCCGGATCGCAACGACATACAGTCACATCGGATGCCTGGCACCCAGTCACGCGCAAGCGCCTCTGGAGCATGCCGTATCGATATGTACTGCTGGCTTCGGTGCTGGCGACCGCGGGCGATCTGGTTTTCACCGGCGATCCTGAAGGCGATTTCTTCGCTTGGACGCGCGCACCGGGAGAAGCTGTGGAGCTATCAAACCGGCGCGGGCAATCGCGGGTCGGCGGTTTCGTATTCGGTGGCGGGCGGCAATACATCGCGACACCGACGGGCTGGCAGCAAGCCATCACCGGCGCGCAGCTGCGCCTTGTTTCCCGAGCAGAACTGGCGGACGGGATCGACACTGATCGTATTCGCGTTGCCGGAGACGTCCAAATGAAACGCGCGCTCTTGCTCTCATTCCCGCGCTGGCTGGTCGCAGATCCGGTGAGAAGGTATTCGCGCAATCCTGCGCGACCGGATATTGTCATGGCGCACGGGGCGCGCCGGCGGGCGCGCCGAGGCTGGCCGGCTCGAGGGTTCGATCAAGCTTACATCACGAATACGATCATGCGTGGATTGCCGGGTACGGCGATGCCCGCGTTTGGGACGACGCTGTCGCGCGCCGATTTGGGCGCTGTGATCGGGTACGTCGCGAGCTTGAACGGGATCGCGAACCGTCGATCAATTTGGGGCCCGGTGGGCCAGGCGCGGCTGGACCTGCGGAAAAGCCGCTTTCCGCGGGAAGCCGAGCGAGGACGGGCGCTGTTCTTCGACGCCGTGCGGGGCTTCGGGCGATGCTCGACGTGTCATGAAGTGAATGGCATTGGAATTCCCGTGACAACGCCGATCGCCAACATTCCCGCCGATGCCGCAGCGTTGCGCGCGCTTGCGACGCCGGACGTTCGTACCGCGACGGTGGATGGCGAGTCCATGCCCGCGCTGATCGTGAGCCAGGGCAAAACACGCGCACTGTTTTACGATCTGACGTCGGCGCCGCCGGTACTGCGGACCGTGGATCCTGGCGTTTTGAAGGTCGCGAAGGCAGCGCGTGGCGTCACGCATCGGTGATCGGCGCCTATAACGATGCCGAACTGGCGTCCATCCTGGCCTGCGCGAAGCGGTCAAGCCGCAGTAGCGGCGCGGCGGCGCAGAATCTCGAACGCGAAGTCGCGGCCCATGCCTTGTTTCATACGCCATCGAAATCCAAAGCAGCGCGAAGGGCTCGATGAGGCGGGCCTGAGTGAGCGGCCCGGCGTCCACCGCTTCGAAGACCAATTCGTCAATCAACTTCTTTACAACTTGTTTGGTCTGCGCGTCGTCGCCGCAGTAAAACATCACGGGCCTGTGGCCGTCGAAAGACGGATTGGCCATGATGTTCGCGCCCACAGTATTGAAGGCCTTCACCACGCTCGCGCCGCGCGCCCAGCCGGCCACCTGCTCGGCGCCCGAGGTGGTGGTCCCGTGCGTCAAGCCCGACAGATCAGGCAGCAGCGGGTTGGTGGCGTCGATCAGGATTTTGCCGCTCAAGTCGCCTAGCCCCGCGATGATTTGCCCGGTAGCGGGCCAGGGCGTTGCGAGCAGCAACACCTCGCTTTCGCGAGCCGCATCGGCCAGAGCGGTCGCACGAGCCTTGCCACCGGCCCGTGCCGCTAGCTGGTGGGCTTCGGGACCCTCTGGCTTGCGGGTGCCAAAGGTCACTTCATGACCAAGCTTCGCCCAGCGACTGCCCAACGCGCCGCCGACATTGCCCGAACCGATGATGCCGATTTTCATTTTACTTTGTCCCCCTCTTCTATTCTGCCAAGATGTAGGCATGGCGCTGCAATTCACCACATCCTACGTGGAGGATTCCATCACGATCTTCCGTTATTACAAGAGACTTGTGGAGCGCGCGCTGGAGCAGGTGAGCGACGAGCAACTCCTGGCCACGTTGGATCAGGAGTCGAACTCGATCGCGGTGATCGTGAAGCACATGATCGGGGAACATGCGGTCGCGCTGGACCGATTTTCTGACCAGCGACGGCGAGAAACCGGGCCGTGATCGCGATGAGGAATTCTCGAGTCCGCCGGCGACTCGAGAGGCGCTGCTCGCGATGTGGGAAGACGGATGGCGCTGCTTGCTGGGAACGCTGGAGTCGCTTTCAGACGCCGATCTTGGCCGCAACATCACCATACGCGGCGAGGCGCACTCGGTGATGCAAGCCATCAACCGGCAAGTGGCGCATTACTCCTATCATTGCGGGCAGATCGTGTTTCTGGCCAAGCACTTTTGCGGCGATGGATGGAAGGTGCTGAGCGTGCCGCGCGGAAAATCGGCGGATTTTAACCGGCGCGTGAAAGCTGGGGAGGCGAGCCAGCGGTAGAATTCCGCTCCCTCATGGTCACGGCTCAGTTGCGGGCGGCGACGCCGGCGGGCCGGTGAATTTCCTGCAAGCTCCAGACGCGAATGGGATCGCGTTTGCGTGAGACGATGGCTTGCGCCGCGGCCTTGGCGCCGCTGAGCGTGGTGATGCACGGAATGCGATACGCGACGGCGGTGCGGCGAATGTCGCGCTCATCCTTGAAGGTGTGGCCGCCGGTGGTGGTGTAGATCACCAGTTTCACCGCGCCGGCCTTCATGATGTCGACGGCGTTAGGACGCCCTTCGTTCACTTTGAATACGGTCTTCACTTCGAGACCCGCGGCTTTCAAAACGGCCGCTGTACCGCGCGTGGCGGCCAGTTGAAATCCATACTCGGCGAACTTGGCGGCAACATCCACAGCCGCTGCTTTGTCGCGATCGTTGACGCTGATGAAAACAACGCCGCTCTCGGGCAGCGGAGTGCCGGCGCTTAACTGCGCCTTGCCGAACGCCTCGCCGAAGTTTTCGCCGACGCCCATCACCTCACCTGTCGATCTCATCTCAGGCCCCAGCGCGGGATCGACCCCCGGAAATTTCCCGAACGGGAAGACAGGCGATTTCACAAAGCATTGCGGCACCGGCAGCACGCCCGATGTGCGGCCTCCAGTAAGATGCGCGAAATCGTAGAGCTTTTTGCCAAGCATCAGGCCCACCGCTAGCTTCGGCAGCGGCACGCCGGTGGCTTTGCTGACGTAGGGCACAGTGCGGGACGCACGCGGATTCACTTCGAGCACGTACACTTTGCCGTCTTTGATGGCGTACTGCACGTTCATCAGGCCGATCACGTGGAGCGCGCGCGCCAGCCGCTCGGTGTAATCCTGAATCGATTTCAGCGCCGCATGCGAGAGGCCTTGCGGAGGAAGAACGCAGGAGCTGTCGCCCGAATGCACGCCCGCTTCCTCGATGTGTTCCATGATGCCCGCGATCAGCACGTTGCCATCCTGGTCGGCGAGCGCGTCCACATCCACTTCGGTGGCGTCTTCGAGAAAGCGATCGATCAGCACC
The DNA here is from genome assembly GCA_963798295.1 of Bryobacterales bacterium. GTDB lineage: Bacteria > Acidobacteriota > Terriglobia > Bryobacterales > Bryobacteraceae > Palsa-89. The sequence continues at coordinate 111,060 of CAWCSV010000002.1, forward strand.
GGACGCTCCTGCGAAAAGACGACCGCTTCCTGCATGTAGCGCCGCACCATCTCCTCGTCGTAGGCGATGACCATGGCGCGACCACCCAGCACGTAGCTGGGGCGAACCAGAACCGGATAGCCCAGGCGGCGAGCTACGGCGCAGGCTTCCTCCGCTCTTGTGGCCGTCCCGTTGGGGGGCGATGGAATGCCAAGATCGTCGAGCAGCTTGCCGAATAACTTGCGATCTTCGGCGAGATCGATATCGGCGGGATCGGTTCCAATGATGGGAACGCCCGCGGCTTTGAGCGGCAACGCGAGGTTGAGCGGCGTCTGGCCGCCGAATTGGACGATGACGCCATCCGGCTGCTCGACGTCGCAGATGTTCAGAACCTCTTCCAGCGTCAGCGGTTCGAAGTACAGGCGATCGCTCGTGTCGTAATCGGTGGAAACAGTTTCCGGATTGCAATTGACCATGATCGATTCATGGTCGAAGCCGGAGAGTGCGTAGGCCGCGTGGCAGCAGCAATAATCGAACTCGATGCCCTGCCCGATGCGGTTGGGGCCGCTGCCAAGGATCATGACTTTCTTGCGATCGCTCGGATCGGATTCGTTCTCCGATTCGTAGCTCGAGTAGAGGTACGGAGTGAAGCTTTCAAATTCAGCCGCGCAGGTATCCACGCGATTGAAAACCGCGGTGACGCCCAGCTCTTTGCGGCGGGCGCGCACAGCTCCGGCATCAGAGCCCAGCAAATGGCCCAGCCGGGCATCGGATAGGCCTTCGCGTTTGGCAGAGAGCAGCCGATCGCGCGAAAGAGCCGCGAGGCTTTGGCCCGAAAGATCGCGTTCCTCATCGTCCATTTCGCGAAGCTGCTTCAAGAACCAGGGATCGATGGCGGTGATCTCATGGATCTGTTCCACCGTCCAGCCCTGCTCCAGAGCGAAGCGGATGTAACCCAAACGCTCGGGATTCGGTGTGATCAAGCGCTGGCGGATGAGGGAAGGGTCGAATGTTTCCGCGGCAGCCGCTTTCCCGGTTTCCAGACTGCGCAGACCTTTGGACAGGGCCTGTCTGAACGTGCGGCCGATGGCCATCACTTCGCCCACCGACTTCATTTGTGTGCCGAGAACCGGCTCCGCGCCGGGGAACTTTTCAAACTGCCAGCGCGGGATTTTGACCACCACGTAATCCAGCGTGGGCTCAAAGCAGGCCGGCGTCACTTCCGTTATGTCGTTCTTGATTTCGTCCAGACGATAGCCCACGGCGAGTTTCGCGGCGATTTTTGCGATGGGGAATCCGGTGGCTTTGGATGCGAGCGCGGAGCTGCGCGAGACGCGCGGGTTCATCTCCACGATCACCATGCGCCCGTTTTCCGGATTGATGGCGAACTGCACGTTCGATCCGCCGGTGTCGACGCCGATTTCGCGCAGGCAGCGCAGCGATGCGTCGCGCATCATCTGATACTCGCGATCGGTGAGCGTTTGCGCGGGAGCGATAGTGATGGAATCGCCGGTGTGGACGCCCATGGGATCGAAATTCTCGATGGAGCACACGATGATGGCGTTGTCGGCCAGATCGCGCATCACCTCCAGCTCAAACTCCTTCCAGCCGAGCACGCTCTCTTCGATCAGCACTTCGTGGACCGGAGAAAGATCCAGGCCGCGCTCCAGGATCTCCGCGAGATCCTCGCGATTATAGGCGATGCCGCCGCCAGAGCCGCCCAGGGTGAAGCTGGGCCGCAGGATCACGGGATAACCGCCGGGGACGCGAGCGGCGAAACTGAGCCCGTCTTCCACGCTGGTGACCAATTGCGATTGCGGCGTCTCCAGGCCGATCTTCCGCATCGCGTCCTTGAACAGCAAGCGGTCCTCCGCCTTCTTGATGGATTCGATTTTGGCGCCGATCAGCTCCACACCGTACTTGTCGAGCACGCCGGCTTCGGCCAGATCGACGGACAAGTTGAGACCGGTTTGTCCGCCGACGGTAGAAAGCAGTGCGTCGGGACGCTCGCGGCGAATCACTTCCTCGGCGAACGCGACGCTCAGAGGTTCCACGTAAGTGCGGTCGGCCAGGTCGGGATCGGTCATGATGGTGGCCGGATTGGAATTGATGAGCACCACCTCATAGCCGTCGGCCTTGAGCGCCTTGCAGGCTTGCGCGCCGGAGTAGTCGAATTCGCAGGCCTGCCCGATGACGATGGGGCCGGAGCCAACGATCAGGATGCGATGTAGGTCGTTGCGGCGCGGCATTACCGGGATCCGTAGTCCTTGATCATTTGCATGAAGTCGTCAAACAGGTAGTGCGAATCGTGCGGACCCGGCGCCGCTTCCGGATGATACTGTACGCAGAACACCGGCTCGCTGCGATGGCGGAAGCCCTCCAACGTCTGATCGTTCAAATTAATGTGCGTCAGATCCACTTCATTTTGATTGAGCGAGTCGGGATCCACGGCGAAGCCGTGATTGTGCGAGGTAATCTCCACCTTTTCGGTGGTTTTGTTCAGCACCGGATGATTGGCGCCGCGATGTCCGAACTTGAGCTTGTAAGTTTTGCCGCCGAGCGCGAGGCCCAGAATCTGGTGACCCAGGCAGATGCCGAACACCGGTTTCTTGCCGATCAATTTGCGGACCTGCCGAGCCTGGAATTCGAGCGGCTCAGGATCGCCCGGCCCGTTGGAGAGAAACACGCCGTCGGGCTTGAGCGCCAGGACGTCTTCGGCGGAGGTGAGCGCGGGCACCACGGTCACGCGCGCGCCCACCTGCACTAATCGCCGCAAAATATTGCGCTTGATGCCGTAGTCGTAGGCCACTACGTGGCAGAACGGCTCGGCCTGACTTGAGATTCCATCCGAAGCCGAGCAGGGCGCGACGGGCTGGTTCCAGGAATATTGCGAACGCGTGGACACGCGGGTGGCCAGGTCGAGACCGGCCATGGAGGGCGACTGACGCGCGCGCTCCACCAATTCCTTGCGATCGCGATCGCCCACCGACAGAATGCCGCGCATGACGCCGCGCGTTCGCAGGTGCCGCACCAGGGCGCGGGTGTCGATCTCGGCGGCTACCGGAATGCCGTTTTCTGACAGGAAGCGGTCGGCGTTTTCTTCCGATCGCCAGTTGCTGGCCACGCTCGAGAATTCGCGAACCACCAGGCCCTCGATATAAGGGCGCGCCGCTTCCTGATCGTAAGCATTGGCGCCGTAGTTTCCAATTTGCGGGTTGGTGAGAACGACAATCTGACCGGCATAGGACGGGTCGGTGAAAATTTCCTGATAGCCGGTGATGGCGGTATTGAAGACAACTTCGCCCAGGCTATCTTTCGGCGCACCAAAACTCTTGCCCTCGAAGACCGTCCCGTCCTCCAGGGCGAGGATTGCAGCATTCAATTCGGATTGTCCTCCAGTGTTCTTCGGGAAGGAGTGTCTTTCATATTGAAGCATGTCGGGAGGCTTGATTCAACAGGCTCGGGATGGCATGGCGCATGGCGGCGCAACAAATTCGATCTCCAGACGCGCTCGGCGTATAATTATGAATTCGTACTCCGTCAAACTGGAAAATATCTCATGTGGCACGGCGACTATCTTTTTCTAATTCGCAACCTGGTGGAGAAGGACTTCAAAGTGCGCTACCGGAACATGTCACTGGGCGTGCTCTGGTCGCTGTTGAATCCTTTGATCATGATGGGCGTACTGACTTTCATCTTCACCAAGATCTTCGCCCAAGCCCACGACAGGAATTTCCCGCTGTACGTTTTGTGCGGCCTGGTGCCGCTAAATTTTTTCACGCTGGCGTGGGGCACGGGAGCGTCGTCGATTTTAGATAATGCGCCGCTTATCAAGAAAGTCCCCGTCCCGCGGCAGGTATTTCCCATCGCAATTGTTCTGTCGAACTGCCTGCATCTGCTGATACAGATCGGGCTGCTGCTCGTGCTGGTAGTGGCCTTCGGACGCGGAATGAATATCCACTGGCTGTGGCTGCCGCTGATCTGGGGTCTGGAGGTTTTATTCGTGATGGGATTGGCCATGGCTTTTTCGGCCATCAACGTTTACGTGCGAGACACGCGTTATCTGATCGAATCCACCAATACAGTGCTGTTTTGGCTGGTCCCGGTTTTCTATTCCTTCGCGCTGATTCCGGCCCGCTTCCGGGGGTTGTACGAAATCAATCCGGTAGCCGCGCTGGTTCTGATGATGCGCAATGTTTTACTGGAGGGCCACGCGCCGCTGGCTTCCACATTGATCCGGCTGGCCATCGTTTCTTTCGGCATGTTCGGCATAGGATGGTACGTGTTCGGGAAGTTGAAAAACGGATTTTACGCCCGCTTATAAGCCGCTATGCTGATCGAATTCGACAATGTTTCCAAGTGGTTTCCCCATAGCACGAAGCGGCAGCTGCTGCGGACGCATATCGCGCGCTGGTTTGGCAGAGTTCACAACCAGCCGTTCTACGCGTTGCGGAATGTATCCTTCCACCTGGATGACGGAGAGAGCCTGGCGATCGTGGGTTCCAACGGTGCGGGAAAAAGCACTCTGCTGAGCCTGACGGCGGGTTTGACCATGCCGGACGAAGGCAGCGTACGGGTCAACGGACGCATCGCGGCGCTGCTGGAATTGGGGTCGGGATTCCATTGGGACTTGACCGGCGCTGAAAATCTGGTGCTGAATGCCGCGCTGCTGGGCCTGTCCAGGCGCAGGACCAACGAACTGTTCGACCGCATTGTGGAGTTTTCCGGCATTGGCGAATTTATAGACGATCCGCTGCGTACTTATTCCAGCGGCATGATCATGCGGCTGGGCTTTTCCGTGGCCATTCAATGCCAACCGGATATTTTGCTAGTCGACGAGGTCCTGGCTGTGGGGGACGCCCGCTTTCAAGAGAAGAGCCGGGAAGCTCTAGCGGCCTTTCGCCGCGCAGGCAAGTCGATGCTGTTCGTATCGCACCAGGCCAGCGCGGTGGCGGAGATGTGCGATCGCGCGCTGTGGCTGGATCACGGGTCCGTGATGATGGAGGGCCGGGTGAAAGACGTGCTGGATGCCTATCAGGGGCGAGCGGCGATGAAGCAGCAGCTTTGAAGCAGATCGCGTTTCTTCCTGGGGAGATCGATGAAACAACCGTCTTCGGTTCAGCTGCAGAACGCGTGCGCTGAAAATCGCCTGTACGCTCCGCGAAGCCGGCCCGGCTGGAAAAAGGTGAGGTGATTTGAGGAAGTCCGGATTCCCTGTCGCCGCCCTTGTTTTGTTCGCCGTCTTATTGGCGACCAACTTCTACCGCGCCGCGACGCAATCCATCGTTCACGATGAAGCACTGACGTGGCAGCTTTACCTGGCTGGGCCGGCTTCCAACATCTTCCACTATTACGATCCCAACCATCATTTTCTGGCCACCGTACTTTTCCGCGTATCCACCACGCTTTTCGGATCGTCGGAATTTGCGATGCGGCTGCCGACCCTGCTTGCGGGCGCCTGGTTTTATTGGACCGTCTTCCGCTTGTGCGCGCTGGTTCTGGGCGCTGGTTGGTTATTCCTGCTGGGATGCGCAGCCATCACTCTGAACCCGCTTCTTCTCGACTTCATGGTTGCCGCCCGCGGCTACGGTCTAGCCATCGCAGGCTTGTTCTGGGCACTGTATCAAATGTTGTGTTGGTTTGACGATCGCTCCAACGGCGTGGCTGACGAGGTTCTTCGCAAGCGGCTGTGGAAGGCCGCGCTGGGATGCTCCATCGCAGTAGCCACCAATCTGACTTTTGTCATCCCGGCGGCTATTCTGGCCCTGGCTTTCTGCGTGCTGATCGTGCGCTCGAGCAAAACCCCAGCGGACGAGAGCAAGCCGTTGTCCGCGCCGGCAGCCAAAACTAGCAAGAAAAGTAAGAAGACCAAGCCAGCAGCCGCTCGTCGACCGGTGTCTCCCTACGCCCCGCTGGTTCACGTCATCATCCCCATCATCGTGCTGGCCGTCGCTTTTCTGCTCGCCGCGCCAATTGATATGGCGCGCAGCAAAGATTTTTACGCCGGTACATCGACCGCGATGAAGAGCTTGCAAGACATGATGGAAAGCTCATTCGCTTACGGCCACAGCGCGGGCGCCCTGCACAACATCGAGCAAGTCTGTACCGACATTGCCCTGGTTTTTCTTCCGGTGATCGCGCTGGCTGCTTTTATCCTGATGGCAGCCAGGCAACCCTGGCGCTCGACAGTTGAGCGAGCTACATTGCTGTCGTCGCTCGCCGTGGTCGGTTCGGCGCTTCTGCTCATTGGCGCGAATCTCACCGCCGGCATCCCTTACCCGCAGAATCGAACCGGAATTTATTTTATTCCGATGGCTTCACTCGCCGCTCTCGGCCTTGCGCGAATGCTGGCCGAGCGCCCTGGATTTCCGCGGTGGATGGGCGGTGTGATTTCGCTTGTCCTCGTTTTGTTCACTCTGGAATTTGCAGCGCAATGGAACGTGAAGAGCTTCCGAGTTTGGCGTTACGATACCGATACCAAACGAGTGTTCCAGGCGCTGGAGGCGGCGCCGAAGCCACCTACAGCAGACAACGCACCAATCCGGCTGGGAGTGTCCTGGATCTTTGAACCGGCCTTGAATTACTACCGCGAGGTCCGCAAAGCAACCTGGCTGGCGCCGGTGGAACGCGACGGGTTCGACGGCGCTCGCCAATTCTATGTGGTGAGCCCCGAAGATCAGGCTTCGGCGAAACTGCCCAAGATGAAGCCGATCTACAAGGCGCCATCATCAGGCGCGGTGCTGGCAATTCCTGAATCAGCTCAATAACATGGCGTCTTCATCGGGCACGGCAGTATCGTTCGCTCTTGACGAAAATTGCAGAATGCAATATAGTGATTGCTGATTGCAATATGAAACTCGGTGAGAAGCTCCGCTACCTGCGCGAAATGGAAGGCACTCTGCGCGGTCTGGGCCGTGAGATGACGCAGCAGGAAATCGTGCGCGCCGTCAAGCGCGAGCTGAAACAGTCCATCAGCCAGTCCTATCTGTCGCAGATCGAGAGCGGCAGCCGCCCGCATTTGACGAACGCCACGCGCATGTTGCTGGCGCGTTTCTTTAAGGTTCATCCCGGATACCTGGTGGACGATCCGGAGGGGTTTCACACCGAGCTGATGTCCGACGTCCGGGTTCGCGAAGATCAGTTGGATCTGTGGCTGATCGGCGGCGTCGAGCGGTTTGCCCGCGATGCTGAAGTGAGCCGCGCGCTGCTCAGTTTGGCCAAGCACGAAGACTCGCGCAAGTGCCTGCTGTTGATCGGATCGATTTTGGATACGCCGGGCCTGGTAGATCGCCTGTTCCAGGTCCTGCGATCCGAGCCCCACTCGCCTCACAGGAGGAAAACCAAATGAGTTGGGAAACATTTTATTTCTTCTGTTTTTGCGTCGGCTTCCTGTGCAGTCTGCTCTCATTCCTGGCAGGTTCCACGCACCTGCATGTGCACCTCCCCAAAGGGCTGCACCCGCACTCCGGGCACGGCGCGGGCGGCAAGGGATCGCAAGCGTCACCCATCAACTTTGGAACCGTCGCGGCATTTCTCGCCTGGTTCGGAGGCACCGGATATTTGCTTAGCCGCTATTCAAGCATCTGGGCGCTGCTGGCGCTGGGCTTCGCCGTGGTCAGCGGGTTAATCGGAGCGGCGCTGGTGTTCTGGTTCTTATTCAAGGTGCTGTTGAAACACGATCGGGACCTGGACCCGGCCGATTACGAGATGGTCGGCGTATTAGGCCGCTTGAGCAGCACGGTGCGCGAGAACGGCACGGGAGAAATGATCTTTTCGCAGGATGGCGTGCGCAGGGCGGCCAGCGCTAGAAGTGAAGACGGCCGGCCCATCCCCAAGGGCGTGGAAGTGGTGGTTACGCGCTACGAACGCGGCATCGCCTATGTCCGGGCTTGGGAAGAAATCAGCGAATCGAAAAAGGAGAATTAGCATGCGCGTTCCACTGGAAGTACTCACGATGGCGGGGCTGATGGTCCTGGTCATCATGTTCCTCATGGCGATGTTCGCGCGGCTCTATCGCAAGGCGGGCCCGCACGAAGCACTGGTGGTGTACGGCTTTCGCGGCACTCGCATCGTGAAGGGGCACGGCACCGTGATCTTTCCCATGATCGAAAGCTGCCACGAACTGTCGCTGCAGCTGATGTCCTTCGACGTCGCGCCGCAGCAGGACCTCTACACCAAGCAGGGCGTGGCGGTGACCGTGGAGGCCGTGGCGCAGATCAAGGTCAAATCCGATCCGGAGTCCATCAAGACGGCGGCCGAGCAGTTCCTCACCAAGACCGATCAGGATCGGGAGGCGCTCATCCGGTTAGTCATGGAAGGTCATTTACGCGGCATCATAGGCCAGCTCTCAGTGGAGCAGATCGTGAAGGAGCCGGAGATGGTGGGCGACCGCATGCGTGGTACCTGCGCCGACGATTTGAGCAAGATGGGGCTGGAAGTGATTTCCTTCACCATCAAGGAAGTTCGCGACAAAAACGAGTACATCTCCAACATGGGACGGCCCGACGTAGCCCGCATCAAGCGGGACGCCGACGTGGCAACGGCGGAAGCCGAGCGCGACACGGCCATCAAACGCGCGGAAGCGATGCGCGCCGCCGCGGTGGCGAAGTCCCTGGCCGATCAGGAGCGCGTTCTGGCGGAAACCTTGTCGCAGGCCAAACAGGCCGAAGCCAATCGAGACCTGGAAATAAAAAGGGCCACCTATGTGGAGGCCACCAAGAGGCAGCAGGCGCAAGCCGACAAAGCCTACGACATCCAGGCCAATATCATGCAGCAGCAAGTGATCGCGGAGCAGGTGAAGATCCAGATCGTGCAGAAGGAACAAGAGACCAAGGTGCAGGAGACGGAAATCAAGCGCCGCGAGAATGAGCTGATCGCCACCATTCTCAAGCAGGCGGAAATCGAACGGGGCCGCATCGAAGCGCTGGCAGGCGCCGAGAAATCGCGGCTTACGGCGGAGGCCGAAGGTCACGCCGCCGCCATCCGCTCGCAAGGTGAAGCCGAGGCGGAGATCATTCTCAAGAAGGGTGAGGCCGAAGCCAAGGCCATGAGCGTGAAGGCCGAGGCTTACCAGGAATGGAACCAGGCCGCCGTGGTGGATAAGCTGATCACCGGCTTGCCGGAAGTGGTGCGGGCTCTGGCCTCACCACTGGCCAATATCGATAAGATCACCATCGTTTCCACCGGCGACGGCGACACGGCGGGAATGCACAAGATCACCGGCGATCTCACCAAAATTGCGGCGCAGATCCCCGCATTGTTTGAAACTCTTTCGGGCATGCAAATGTCCGAACTACTTGGAAAGGTCAGAACCATCGGCGACAAGGCTCCCAAACCAGGCAATGGTGGGGGAACACTTGCCAGTTCATAAGGAGCGACATCATGGCACTTTTGGAGCGCGTGGCTACGCTAGTCCGAGCCAATCTCAACGACATCATCGACAAGGCCGAGGAGCCCGAGAAGATGATCAAGCAAGTCATTCTCGATATGCAGAATCAACTGCTGCAGGTGAAGACGCAGGTGGCGATCGCCATCGCCGACCAGCATCTGCTCGAAAAAAAGCAGAAGGAGAACCAGGAAAAATCGGCCGACTGGGTTCGCAAGGCCGAACTGGCGGTGGATAAGAAGGAGGACGATCTGGCGCGGGCCGCTATTGAACGATCGCTCAGCTATCGGTCCTTGTCCGAGAACTTCGGCGAGCAGGTGACGGACCAGACGGTGCAAGTGGAAAACCTGAAGGCGGCACTGCGCAAGCTGGAGCAGAAGCTGGCTGAGGCGCAAGCCAAGAGCGACGTGTTGATCGCCCAGCATCGCCGTGCCCGCGCGCTGAACAAGGCCGGGGACGCGCGCCTGGCGATGGGCAACGCTTCGAGCGCGGAGGCGTTCGATCGCATGAAGGGCAAGGTGCAGCGCGATGAAGCGCTCAGCCAGGCCAAGGCCGAATTGACCGGAGACACGATTGAGGACCGGCTGGCGTCGCTCGAAAAGGAAGAGGAAGTGACGCGACTATTGGCGGAGCTGAAATCGAAACGCGGGATGTAGCGCGCTCAGCGATCGCTGAGTTTGCTTCCGACCTGCATCTCGCCGCCCCAGCGCTCGGCGAGATCGGTGTGGATGCCGAACTGATCCAGCGTCCGCATGACGACGTGATCCACCATCGCTTCGATCGATTGCGGGTGATTGTAGAAGGCCGGCACCGGCGGCAGAATCACCGCGCCCATGCGCGAGAGCTTCAGCATGTTCTCCAGATGGATTTCGTTCAGGGGTGTCTCGCGCACCAGCAGCACCAGCTTGCGGCGCTCCTTCAGGATCACGTCGGCGGCGCGGTGGATCAGGTTGTCGCCCTGCCCGGTGGCGATGGCGGCCAAGGTCCGCACGCTGCACGGCGCCACTACCATCCCTGTTGTCAAGAATGAGCCACTCGAAACCGGCGCGCCCTGATCGCCGGCCTGGTAAGAGTAAGTGGCGAGTTGCCGGACGCGATCTAGCGAGTAGGACGTTTCCTGCGCCAGGGTGTGCGCGCCCCATTTACTGACGATCAGATGGGTTTCGACAACCGACGAGTGCAGGGCCTGGAGCAACCGCACGCCGAAAATCGCACCGGTGGCGCCGGTGATTCCGACAATCAAACGTCGCGGTTCGTTTTCCGCCATGTAAATTCAACGTTTCACACGCGGAGGGGAAAGTCAATTTGGCGAGAGCTTTGGCTAGTCCTTCGGCGTCCAACGCAGACCGGCGGTAAACTCGACCCCAACGTCAAACCGGGACGCGCCTGCTCGCGAGCAGTGGCGTACGGAAGCCTGACCCAGAAGACCGAGTTTGGAAGCGCGAAGCATCACGTACGTCTTCCACGGCAGCGCTTCGGGCATTTGCAGCCGCAAGCCCATCCCGCAAATATCGACCGCTTTGGCATTGGCGAACTTCTCGTAGCCGCGTGGATCGCGCCACAGAACCGTGACGTTGTGGTTGCAAGCCCGCCGATCCTCGCGCCGTAAATCGTGCCGGGTTTCCATAGTGTCGCCTCTTCACTTCCACCTTAGATCGAAATCCCTTACTCACGATGGAGCGTCCGTTCCCTTACGAAGCTGTTTCCGGTACCAAGGTCTAAGGTGAAATTCCACCTAGGACGACCTTACCGCCCCACCCCAGCAGGCTTGAAAGAAATGTCCGTCGGATTCCCTGCCGGCACGACGAAACTCTTCGATTTCCGCCGCCGGATTTTGGAATCATAAATGCTTACCAAGGCGGCGGAGCTGCCGGATGGACGTGGATGCTATTCGAAGCCGATTCATCCAGGACAACCTGCGGCGGGCCCTGTTTGAACAGGACAGAGAGCGGGCGGCGCGAGCGCTTCGCGCATTTCGTCTGTATTTTCAGTGGTTTGAAAGCAGATTTCCAGGCCCGGAGAAGCTCGCGATCGTGGGACAGCTCGCCAGATTGGAAGAAGCCTATGCTGGGCAGACCTGTGATGAAAGGCAGCCGCAACCTAGCGGACGCTGATCGAATAGGGCATCACTTTCAGGAAACCTCGCTCCGATAGGGCTTGAAACGGAAGCTTACCTAGTATTTTTTCCACTCGCATTTGTACTTCAGCGCTGGGATCGGCGCGGCTCAACAGAAGATCGAAGATACTGCGGCGGCCCGGATAGGGCACCAAAGTGACCCGATCGGAGAGTGACATGTGGGCCTGCTGCTTGAGCACCTCCACCGCGCGATCCAACCCTCCCAGCTGATCCACCAACCCATTGTTTTTGGCCTGAGCGCCCACCCAGACGCGGCCCTGGGCCAGCGGCTCAATCTGATCGAACTGCTTCTTGCGGCCCTCGGCTACGCGGCTAACAAAGGCGCGGTAGAACGCGTCGATCTGCCCGGTAAGCTTCTGCCTTTCGGCATCGGTGAGGGGCACCGATGCGGCATCGATCTCCGCGTTCCGGCCACGCGAGAGCAACTGGTCATCCACGCCGATTTTGTCGTAGAGGCCGCGCAGCGTGAATTTCGCGAAGACGACGCCGATGGAACCAGTGAGCGTGTTGGGGTAAGCGATGATGGGATCGCCCGTGGAGGCGACATAGTATCCGCCGGAAGCCGCCTCGTCGCTCATGGAAATCACCAGCGGCTTTTTCTTGCTGAGGTTCTTGGCCTCATGCAGGATTTCGTCGGAGGCCACGGCATCGCCCCCCGGCGAGTCGATGCGCATAATCACGCCCTGGATGGAAGAATCGTTCTCCACTTGCTTGAGCAATTTGATGAAGCCGGCGCCGGTGAAGCTTTCGTCGTCCGCGGCGTCACTCCCGGTGCCCGCCGTGATGGTTCCCTGCCCCACGATAAGCGCGACCCTGCGTCCGCCCACCCGATTCAGCGTCTTTTCATAGGCCCGGCCCGAGATTCTTCGCAGTTCGTTCTGCTTCAGGCGATCTTGCATTTCCGCGACGGCTTGGTCCTCGTAGCCCAGGGCATCGATCAGGCCGTCCGAGAGCGCGTCGTGAGCCAGAAAGGGACCATCGTCGATTAGTGCGCGTACTGCATCGGGCTGCTTCTTGCGGCCTTCGGCCACCGTGGCGATCAGGTTGCCGTAGTACTGATCGAGAATCGCGTTCAGCACCTCGCGCGTCTCCGGCGACATGGAGGTCTGTGTGAACATGTCACCGTAGTCCTTGTATTTGCCGGCGTGAATGACCTCGGCTTTGACGCCCAGTTTGTCGAGCGTCTGCTTGAAGAAGATGGTTTCGGCGGCCAATCCCTTGAGATCGAGCGAATCTTCCGGCGACAGGATGATTCTGTCGGCGGCGGTTGCCAGGTAGTATTCGCGCGCCGTGGGGCTGCGTAGAAAGGCAATCACCGGTTTGCCGGACTTGCGGAACTGCGCGATTTCGTCGTGGATCTCCTGCATTTTGCCCCAGCCGATATCCAGGCCCCGCGGCTCAAACAGGACGCCTCGGATGCGCGAATCCGTGGCCGCGCCGCGGAACGCGTCCCACACCTCTTCCACCGACATGCTCTTCTGGTTTTGCAGCGCCGGAATGGGGATCTCGGCGGGCAGGCGCTCGGGAATCTCGCCTTCCAGATCGAGCACCAGCGTGGAACCATCGGCCACATTCACCGGCCGGTTGGCATAGGAACCGGCGAAACGCACCGCGGCAAACACCAGCACCAACAGGATCAGGCCGCACAGTACTACGCCCAGGATCAGTCCGATCAGGAAATTTTTCATAGATTCTCCACGCTGTTTGTCACTGGCAATGAGACGCGCGAGAGGGCGGAAGTTGTCGCCTTCGGATACGTTACAGCCGCGCGCAACTCATTCTACACCGAGGGTAGCCCTGACCGAGCCGCGACCACAGGGAGCGGTCCCTACTGCCTTTCAAACATCGCCATCGGCTCGCCTGTTGGTCAACAACGTACCGAATCGCAGCGGACACTTGGCCCGGTTTCCATAACCATCGGGTGCTGCCGTGGCGCGTCCATCCTTTGCGTGTTGGCCAATCCAGTCCCAGTTGGTTAAGGTAACGGCTGGCATAGGATTTCAGGTCGTTCATGATTCGGTCGGGTTTGGCCTCGGCGTCTATAACGAGGTGTACGTGGTTAGTCCGAGCGTGCGCTGCCAACAAGTCCCAACCATTGCTTGAGCAACGCTCCAGCATGGAGGAAAGGACTGCGTCTCGACGATTCTTGTCCAGCACCCAGAATCGCTGGTTCATGTGTCGTCGGTCAACGGAAACCCTCCGCGGATCCGGCTTCAGCATGCGACTTCCGGGTAGATTATGCCTCTTGTCAACAGAACCCGATTCATGCCCATGCAAATGACTGCCGTAACAGGAGAAAGTGATTAGGTAAGTCATGTCCGCTCCCTATGGTCGCGGCTCGGCTCCTCAATTCTCAATGTTTCATCGGCGATATGCTATGGAGAGCCATGTCATCGAACGCCATCGACACCGTTCTGAACGAACAGCGTGTTTTCGAACCCTCCGACGCGTTCCGCGCCGGGGCGCAAATCAAGAGCCGGGCCGAATACGAGCGGCTGTATCAAGAAGCCAAGGACGACCCGGAAGGATTCTGGGCCAAAATCGCTCGCGAACTGCACTGGTTCAAGCCCTGGGACCGGGTGCTGGAATGGAAGCTGCCGTTCGCCAAATGGTTCCTGGGCGGCAAGCTCAACATTTCCTACAACTGCCTGGACCGTCACGTCGCCACCTGGCGCAAGAATAAAGCCGCGATTCTGTGGGAAGGCGAGCCGGGCGATTCACGCACGCTCACTTATCAGCAATTGCTGCGCGAAGTCTCCAAATGCGCGAACGTGCTGAAGTCGCTGGGAGTCAAAAAGGGCGACCGCGTGGCCATTTACATGGGCATGGTGCCGGAATTGCCGGTGGCGATGCTGGCCTGCGCGCGCATCGGAGCGGCGCACACTGTGGTTTTCGGCGGATTTTCCGCGCAGGCGCTGATCGACCGCATCAACGATTGCGGAGCGTCGGCGGTGATCACGCAGGATGGAGCTTTCCGAAGAGGGACGGAAGTGAAGTTGAAAGCGGCCGTGGACGAGGCTCTTCCGCAGTGCGCCACGGTGAAGAACGTGCTGGTCTACCGGCGCACCGGCAGCGAAGTCACAATGCATGCCGGGCCGCGACCACTGGTGGCACCAGCTGATGGAGACCGCGTCCGACGAGTGCCCGGCCGAGCCGCTGGACTCCGAGCATCCGCTCTATCTGCTCTACACCTCCGGCACCACCGGCAAACCCAAAGGCATCCTGCACACCACCGGCGGCTATTCGGTGGGCTCCTACATCACGGCCAAGTGGATCTTCGATCTGCGCGACGAAGACACGTTCTGGTGCTCGGCCGACATCGGCTGGGTGACCGGCCACACCTACGTGGTCTATGGCATGCTGCAAAACGGCGCGAGCGTGGTGATCTATGAAGGCGGCCCGACGTGGCCCGAGCCCGATCGCTTCTGGCGCATCATCCAGAAATACAAGGTCAACATCTTCTACACCGCGCCCACGTCGATTCGGGCGTTCATGAAGCTGGGCGAGCAGTGGCCGCGCAAGCATGACCTGACCTCGCTGCGGCTGCTGGGAAGCGTCGGCGAGCCCATCAATCCCGAGGCGTGGATGTGGTACCGCGAAGTGATCGGTGGCGGGCGCTGCCCGATCATCGACACGTGGTGGCAGACCGAAACCGGCGCAACCATGATTTCGCCGCTGCCCGGCGCGATTGCCACCAAGCCCGGTTCCGCTACGCTGCCGTTGCCTGGCGTGATCGCCGACGTGGTGAATCGCGAAGGCGTAAGCGTGCCTCCCGGCGCCGGCGGATTCCTGGTGATCAAACAACCTTGGCCTTCCATGTTGCGGACCATTTATGGCGATCCGGAGCGCTACAAGGAGCAATACTGGTCGCAAATCCCCGGCATGTATTTCGCCGGCGACGGCGCGCGTATCGATTCCGACGGCTATTTCTGGCTGATGGGCCGCGTGGACGATGTGTTGAACGTGGCCGGCCACCGGCTGAGCACCATGGAGATCGAGTCGGCGCTGGTGGCCAATCCGATGGTGGCCGAGGCCGCGGTGGTGGGTCGTCCCGACGATGTGAAGGGCCAAGCCGTCTCCGCTTTCGTCACGTTAAAGGGCGGGCAAGCGCCTAGCGAGGAAAACAAGAATCTGCTGCGGCAGTGGGTGGCCAAAGAAATCGGACCCATCGCCAAGCCCGACGATATCCGCTTCACCGATTCGCTCCCCAAGACGCGCAGCGGCAAGATCATGCGGCGCCTTCTGCGGGAGCTGGCGACCAATGGCGAAGTGAAAGGCGACACGACGACGCTGGAGGATTTTTCCGTGTTGGCGAAGCTATCGTCTGACGACGAATAAAGGCGACGAATAGAATAGTTGTCGTGGCTCCCCGAAGCGTCCTGATCGCGCTGGCGCTCGTCCTGACGCCATTTGCTCGCTCGGCTGAGCTGCCCACATTCGCGCACGACATCGCCCCCATCCTGTACGAGAAATGCGCGCCGTGTCATCATCCCGGCGATGCCGCTCCGTTCTCGCTGCTCACTTATGAAGACGCGAAGAAGCGCGCGACACAGATCGCGGCGGCGACGCGCAGCGGTTTTATGCCGCCCTGGCTGCCGGAACATGGGTTTGGCGATTTCGAGGGCGAGAGACGGCTGACCGCAGAGCAGATCGCGACCATTAGCGATTGGGTGCGCGACGGCGCTCCGGAAGGATCCGTCGGCGAGATCGCTGCACCGCCGATTTTTCCCGATGGATGGCAGCTTGGCAAACCCGACCTGGTGCTGGAAGCGCGTGGCGCCGTGGAATTGCCGGCGTCCGGACCCGACATCTACTGGAACGTGATCTTCACTCCCAACCTGACAGCGAGGCGCTGGGTGCGGGCCATGGAGATCCGCCCCGGCCAGCCGCGCGTGGTGCATCACGCGAATCTCCTGGTGGATCGCGCGGGATCGGCGCATCTTCAGGAACGCGCGCCCGGCAAGGGCTTTCCCGGCATGGACCTGGTGATCGGCCGCAGCCCTTTCGATCCCGATGGCAATTTCCTTTTCTGGAAACCGGGCGGCCCGCCGCATGTCGAGCCGGACGGATTCGCATGGCGGCTGGATCCGGGCAACGAGCTGGTACTTAATCTCCACCTGCAGCCTTCGGGCAAAAAAGAAGAAGTGCGGCCTTCCATCGGCCTTTATTTCACCGACAAGCCGCAGAACAAGTTTCCGTTGCTGGTTCAACTCGAGAACGATCAAGCGCTCGACATTCCTGCCGGCGTCCACGATTTCGCAATATCCGACGAGTTCAAGCTGCCGCTCGACGCCGACGTTCTGGCAGTCTATCCGCATGCACATTATCTAGGCAAGCTGCTGGAAGCCTGGGCCATATTGCCCGGTGATCCACAGAAGGGTGACGGATCGAAGACATGGCTGATTCGCATTCCCTCCTGGGATCCAAATTGGCAATCGGTCTTCTATTATCGCGAGCCCGTCTTCCTGCCCAAGGACTCCGTGATTCACATGCGCTATCACTACGACAACTCGGCGGCGAACGCTCGCAATCCGAACCATCCTCCCAAGCGCGTCCGCTCCGGCAATCAGGCCACCGACGAGATGGGACATTTATGGCTCCAGATATTGCCGCGCGGCGCGGGCGATCGGCGGCGCGAGTTGCAGGAGGCCGTGATGCGACATCGCCTGGACAAGAATCCCAGCGATTTTGTGGCGCACATGAACCTGGGAGCGATCCTGTTATCGCGTCTGGATCCGCAAGGCGCGGTGACCGAATTGCGGACAGCGGCGCGATTGAAACCGAACCAGCCGGAGGTTCACAATATGCTGGGCCTCGGCCTGGCCACGCTGAACCGGAACGCGGAGGCCATCCCGCAATTCGAGATGGCGTTGCGCATCCGCCCGGATTACCCCAGCGCGCGCTTCAACCTGGCGACGTCGCTGGCGAAAACCGGAAAGATCGATCAGGCCATCGCGAACCTGCGCCAGGTGCTGGCCGCGAACCCCGACGACGCCTATGCAAAACGGCGCCTGAGCGAACTGATGTCCAATTCCAACAATCAGTTACCGGCCACTGGCCACTAGTAACGGGAACAAAATCAGCGCTTCTGGCGTATACTCTGGTACAAGCGTATGAGTTTCCTTTCCAAGCAGTTCATCGATGTCATCCAATGGACCGAACCGGAGGATGGAATTCTGGCCTACCGCTACCCGATGGAGGACATGGAAATCCAGAACGGCGGCAAGCTGACGGTTCGCGATTCCCAACTGGCGGTCTTCGTTAATGAGGGCCGCGTGGCCGACGTTTTCGGACCGGGCCTTTACACGCTGAACACGAACACGCTGCCGATCCTGACGTACCTGATGAATTGGGACAAAGCTTTCAAGTCCCCGTTCAAATCGGACGTCTACTATTTCTCCACGCGCCTGCAAACCAACCAGCGTTGGGGCACGGCCACGCCGATCACGATTCGCGACAAGGAATTCGGCGCCATTCGGATGCGCGGCTATGGGATCTATGCGTACAAAGTCGCCGATGCCAAGCTGTTCTACCAAAAGGTAAGCGGCACACGCGATCTGTATCAGGTGCCCGATCTGGAAGGGCAACTTCGCAACACCATCGTGGCGCGCATGACCGACAGTTTCGCGCAAAGCTCCCTGCCGTTTCTCGACATGGCGGCGAATCAGGCCGCGCTGGGACAGAAGATTGTCGAGACGCTGAAGCCGTCGTTTGCCGAGCTGGGGCTTTCGCTTGAAAACTTCGTGGTGGAAAACCTGTCGCTGCCGGACGAGCTGCAAAAAATGCTGGATCAGCGCATCAGCATGAACATGCTGGGAGACATGGGCAAGTACACGCAATTCCAAGTGGCGCAATCTCTGCCTATCGCCGCGGCGAACGAAGGCGGTGGTGGGATTGCGGGTGTCGGCGTGGGATTAGGCGCCGGCCTCACTATGGCGCAGAGCGTGATGAATGCGATAAAACCAGGCCAAGCGCCGCCCGAGCAACCGCCGCCGGCAGGTGGTCCAACGCCGAGTGCCGGTCCCGTCGCGCCGGCCGCTCCCGCTACGCCAGCCGCGGACACGAAGTTCTGCACCAACTGCGGAAATAAGATTCCGCGAGCGTCGAAATTCTGCCCGGAGTGCGGCACGGCGCAATAACAGGACATGAACGGTCTCGAGTGGATCGTGGAGGCGCACGGCTGCCATGTTGCGGCGCTGGTCAATCAACACCGCCTGGAAGAACTGTTCCGATTCATCGTTGAAGCGATGGATCTTCATCCGCTCGGCAAAACAAGCTGGCATCATTTCCCCACTACCGGCGGCATCACCGGCGTCTCGCTACTTACCGAGTCGCACCTGGCGTGTCACACGTTTCCCGAATACGGTTCAATATGTTTGAATGTTTTTTGCTGCCGGCCGCGTCCGGGAGCAGATTTTGACGCGCTGCTCAAGAGGGGATTAGGCGCGGCGAGTGTATCGGTGCGACAGGTGGAGCGGCCCTATCAGATATGAGCGGACCGGCTGCCAACTGCCCGAGCTGCGGCGCGCCCGTGAAGTTCTTGTGGTCGAGCGCGGTGCAGACCACCTGCGAATTCTGTCATTCGATTCTGGTGCGCACCGACGTCGATTTGAAAAAGGTCGGTGAAGTGGCGGACCTGCCGCCCGATGCTTCGCCCATTCAAATCGGGACCGAGGGCGCTTATCAGAACAAAAGCTTCGTGGTGGTGGGCCGCATCATCTATGAATATGAGCAAGGGGGCTGGAACGAATGGCACATCGTTTATAACGACGGATCCAGCGGCTGGCTGGCCGATGCGCAGCTCGAGTATGACCTGTCGTGGGCCGCTGCATCGCCGACGCCGCTGTCCAGCGCCGACGAAATCCGGCAGGGACAAACCTTTGAGTGGAACGGCAAGACCTATAAGGTAACTTCGCGCACTCACGCGCACTACAAAGGCGTGCAAGGCGAGCTGCCCTTTCAATATTGGGACAAGGCCGACCTGCTGTTCGCCGATCTTAGAACTGGCAGCGGCGAGTTTGGAACCATCGACTGCAGCGAAAATCCGCCGATGCTGTTCCTCGGCCGCAGCGTCGAGTTCGACGATCTGCATCTGAAAAATCTTCGCGAGTTCGAGGGCTGGACCTGATGGCGGCGGTTCAAGCCAAGTCGATTTCGTGCCCCAATTGCGGGGGCCCGGTACAGTTGCGGGGCTTCGCCCATACGCTCAGCGTGGTCTGCCCGCAGTGTCTTACGGTCCTGGATGCCTCGACGCCCGAAGTCCAGATTCTCCAGAAGTTCGAAGCGAAGGAGCGTGTGAATCCGACGATTCCGCTTGGATCGCGCGGGAAACTTCAAGAGAAGACCGGCGGCACGCAATACGAAGTGATCGGCTTTCAGGTACGCGAAGTGTCCGAGGGAGACGAGGCCTACTCGTGGAACGAATATCTGCTCTTCAACCCGTACAAAGGATTTCGCTATATCACTGAGTACAACGGCCATTGGAATTTCGTGCATGTGGAAAGCGCGCTGCCGGAGAAGAACCGGTCGGGTGGCAAGGTTTCGATGCTCTACGAAGGCAAGACCTATCTGGCGTTCGACGCAATGACAGCGGACACCGTTTATGTTTTGGGCGAATTTCCCTGGCGAGTCCGGGTCGGGGACTCGGCGTCTTGTGAGGACTTCATCGCGCCGCCCTTCATGCTCTCGTCGGAATCCACTAGCGGCGAAACCACCTGGTCGCGCGCCGAGTACATGACGGGATCGCAAGTCTGGCAGGCCTTCAGGCTTTCTGGATCTCCTCCGCCGGTGTATGGCATCTTTGCGAATCAGCCTTCGCCTTACGGAGGCAACGTCGGGTCTTCCTGGGGAACCTGGCTCTGGTTGAATGTAGGGCTGGCCGGCCTGGTTTTCCTTTTCATGTTCCTTTCTCCGGGACGAGTGGCGTTCAGCGATCACTACGCCTACTCGCAGGGAGTGAAGAGCGACAGCGCGTTTGTGACCCCGACTTTTGCGCTAGACGGCCGCAATTCCAACGTGGAGCTTTCCATCCACACCGATCTCGACAACAATTGGGCCTATTTCAACTTCGCATTAATTAACGACCAAACCGGCCAGACCTTCGACTTCGCGCGCGAAGTGAGTTACTATCATGACTCCGACGGCAGCGATGGGAACCGCAACAATAACGTGATCATTCCGTCCGTGCCGTCGGGCCAGTATTATTTGCGTGTGGAGCCGGAGATGGAAGCTGGCTCACCCTATGTGCGTTACGAGCTGGAACTGCGCCGCAACGTGCCTAATTACGGCTTCTTTGGGGTGGCGGCGTTGCTGCTGCTGATTCCGCCGGTTTTGGCTACTTTTCGAAAACACAGTTTTGAAGCGGCACGCTGGCGGGAGAGCGACTACGCGCCAACGAGTTCCAACGACGGAGGTGACGATTGAATGCACCAGGGTTCCTGATTTACGGAGTTCTACTGCTGGGGCTGACCGGCGTGGCCGAGTACAAAGGCTGGAGTTGGAACCGCATCAATCAGCAGCGTGTACTGCCCAAGTCGATCCGCGACAATCCGGGCGCATATCGCTCGTCCTACGGCGGCTATTCCCGATACATCGGAGGTAAGTGAACGTGGACACCCATGCGCTAGCCAATGCGGTGATTTACTCGGTACTCGGCATCATCATTTTTGCGATCGCGTTCGTGCTGATCGACAAACTAACTCCCTACCATCTCTGGAAAGAAATCGTCGAAGACAAGAACGTCGCGCTTGCGATTCTGATCGGCGCACTGTCTATCGGCATGTGCATCATCATCGCCGCCGCGGTGCACTAGCGACGCCTGTGATAAACGCCAGTGTCTATCGCACTTTTTCTCTCCGTCTTTCTGATCGCTGCCTGCGGGTTGATCTATGAGTTGATCGCTGGCACGCTGGCGAGTTACCTGCTCGGCGACACGATTTTTCAATTCTCCACTATCATCGGATGTTACTTATTCGCTATGGGCATCGGCAGTTACTTGTCCCGATTCCTGCATCGCGGATTAGTGGCTCGTTTTGTCTCGGTGGAGCTGATGGTGGGAGTGGTGGGAGGATTTTCGTCGTCAATTCTGTTTCTGGCCTTCGCTTATACCGAAGCGTTTCGCCTTGTGCTGTATGCGGTGGTGATTCTGGTGGGCACGTTGGTTGGCCTCGAAATCCCCTTGCTCATGCGGATATTGAAGGAGCGATTTCAGTTTCGCGAGCTCGTTTCACACGTCCTCACTTTCGATTACTTGGGCGCTCTGGGCGCGTCGCTATTGTTTCCAATTCTGCTGGTGCCAAAGCTGGGACTGGTTCGATCGGCGCTGGTGTTTGGGATCTTTAACGTCGGAGTGGCGCTGTGGTCCACTTACTTGTTCCGCGAACAGATTGGCCGCACGCGCTCGCTCCGTATCGGATGTGTTGTCGTCTTGGCGCTGCTCGGCGTGGGAACTGGGTTCGCCGATCGCATCTCCAACGCGGCCGACAATAGCCTCTACGCGGACGAGGTCATTTTCAGCCGCACTACGCCATATCAGCGCATCGTGCTTACAAAGTGGAAGGACGATCTGCGCCTATTCCTGAATTCGCATCTCCAGTTTAGTTCGCGCGATGAATACCGGTATCACGAAGCGCTGGTGCATCCGGGGCTCGCCGCGCTTCCAGGCGCGCATCGGGTGCTGGTGTTAGGCGGGGGGGATGGACTGGCCGTCCGTGAAATCCTGAAGTATCCATCGGTCCAGAGCATCACGCTGGTGGATCTGGATCCCGAGATGACACGCCTGTTCTCGACCCATCCGGTGATGTCGGCTCTGAATCAGCATTCGCTTACAAATCCGCGCGTACACGTGATCAACGCCGACGCAATGCAGTGGCTGGACACAAACACCGAGCAGTACGATTTCATCGTGGTTGATTTCCCGGATCCGACCAGCTACGCACTGGGCAAGCTATTCACAACGACGTTCTATCGATTGGCTGCCAAGCACCTCGCCAGCGGCGGGCTCATCGTTGTTCAAAGCACGTCGCCGCTGTTCGCGCGGCAATCCTATTGGTGCATAGTCGAATCGGTTAGGCAGGCGGGACTGCGGGTCTATCCGTATCACGTTTATGTGCCGTCGTTCGGCGAGTGGGGCTATGTGATTGGCAGTTTCGCGCCTTATGAACCGCCACGCCAGTTGCCCACGGGGCTTCGATTTCTCTCGACACAAAACGTCGGGGAGCTATTCGTTTTTCCAGTGGACATGAAGCAAATTCCCGCTGAACCGAACCGGCTGAACGACCAGGTGCTGGTGCGCTATTACGAACAGGAATGGAAGGACGTCGCGCACTAATGCTCTCGCGGCGCCAGTTCTTCGGCGCACCCGCGCTGATCGGCCTCTGGCCCAAGACGGACCGCAAGATTACTGGCGGATTTGTGAACGATTCGTTTCCCCTTGGCCATCGACTGCGCGATCGCGCCGCTTTCCGTAAGCCTGCCCAACAGCAGCGGGTACCGATCGTCATCGTTGGCGGCGGCATGGCCGGGCTCAACGCGGCATGGCATTTGGACAAGAGCGGCTTCCGCGATTTCGTGCTGCTCGAAATGGAGCGGCAGGCCGGCGGCAACTCGCGCTCGGGTGAGAACGAGATTTCGAAATTTCCCTGGGCCGCGCATTATGTTCCCGTGCCGGCGAAAGGCGAATCGCTGGCCCGCGAGATGTTCGACGAGTTCGGAGTGCTTCGCGACGGTAAGTGGGACGAGCGGGTATTGTGCTTCGATCCACAGGAGCGGCTGTTCATCAATGGCCATTGGCAGGAGGGCATCGAGCCGGAGGACGGCGCCTCAGCGCGCGATCGGCAGCAATTTCGGCGCTTTGAGCAAACGATCAACGAGCTTCGCGCTACAGGACAGTTCACTGTCCCCTTGGAACGAGGCGCGAGACCGTCATCGTTGGACAAGATGTCGATGGCCGACTGGCTCTCCCAGCAGGGTTTCGATTCGACACCGTTGCGTTGGTATATCAACTACGCCTGCCGCGACGATTACGGCGCGCTGGCGAAAGACACTTCGGCATGGGCGGGCGTGCAATATTTTGCGTCGCGTGAGCCGGAAGAGAAAGGCCCGCTGACATGGCCTGAGGGCAACGGATGGATCGCCGCGCGATTGATCGAAAAACTGAAGCGATATTTGCGGGCCGGCGAGGTGGCTTATCGCGTCGCGCCAAGCGGCAACAAAATTCGGGTGCTTACCGAGCGAACGGAGTACAGTGCCGACGCTGTCGTCTGGGCCGCTCCGACGTTTCTTGCGTCTTACATCATCGAAGGTGCGCCGCGCGCCGATGGCTTCCAATACTCGCCGTGGCTGACCGCGAATCTGACACTTGACCGCATTCCCGATCGGAACAATCCCGAACCGGCGTGGGACAACGTGATCTACGATTCGCCGACTCTCGGGTACGTGAACGCAACGCACATGAGCCTGGCGACGCATATCGATCGGACGGTGTGGACGTTCTATTGGTCGTTGGCCGAGCACACGCCGGAAGACGCGCGCCGGCTTTTGCTCGCGCGAGATTGGAACTACTGGAAAGAGGCCATTTTGAATGACCTGGCGCGCGCTCATCCCGACATCCGGCGATGCGTGTCTCACCTGGATATCATGCGCATCGGACACGCCATGGCGCGCCCGTCGCCTGGCTTCCTGTTCTCAGAGGAGAGATCGCGGTGGTTGAAGCCGCTCAGCAATATTTTCTTCGCGAACTCCGATCTCAGCGGATTTTCGATTTTCGAAGAAGCGCAATATCGGGGCGTGGAAGCGGCCGGGGGCGCACTGCGCGTTGTGGGCCGGGCTTAAGTAAGCGACTCAACCGCGATGCAGTTCATCACCCCGACGAGGCGGCGTTCCCCCGCGCCGTTTCATGATACGGTCGAAAGCTTTGAAATCGGCGCGGGCCTTCCGGTCTTGAAAAAACCGCGCGGTTTCGAGCACCGAGACCTTTTCCGCCACTGCCGTGGCCACGAACTGGTTGATGCTGGTTCGTTCTTCCTTGCTAATTCGCTCGACAGCGTCCTTGAGGGACCTCGGCAGGCGCAACGGGTACGTCTTGGTTTCGCTCATTAATCTCTTCCTCATCATTACTTCACGCGGCAACAAAGCTCCACGCCAAAATGGCGGTGCGCGTACCGAACAATATCAATAATGTCACACGACCGGCTCCCCTCACGGTCGCGGTTCAGTAAAACCTAAACTGAGCCGCGCGCCAGCAGCACACTCGGAGACGACCGGGAGTCGTGCCCGCACGCCGGTCGAAGGCGACCCAAAGTTGTCCACGGGTCAACATCGACTTGGAAATTCCCCGGTCGTCGTGCACTGGAGAACATCGACTCGAAGAACACCGGACGGGTGGCGCGTCAGCAAGCGGGCTACAGGTCGAAGCGGTACCCGATGATCATCTTCACGATCAGGTGATCGGTGCCTTGCGTGATCCCCAGGCCCACGCCGGCGTTGAACTCCCACTTGGGCGAGAGATTCAAATCGAGCGCCGGAAAAATCTGCTGCTCCTGTTCGCGAATCGGATCGAACCCGGTGACCGGTCCAAGCGAGCCGTAGTATTCGAAGCCTCCCGTCACGATCTTATTAAAATCGTAGGAGAGCTTGAAATTGGGCGAAAACACGAAGCCCTGTTTGGTATCGGGGCCTTGCAGAGCGCGGTCGAACGCGGGGTTGAAGGAAAAATACCAGGGGCCGAGCTGCTTGTCGACGATGGGCCGGATTTCCCAATCCCACAACGCTGTCGACCACTGCTGGCGCTGGTATCCGATTTCGTTCGAAATGCTCACGCCCACCGGCCAGTGCCACTTTTCAGGAATCGAGAATCGCGGGCGGATGTGATCGCCCACCCAGTCCCATCCCACTCCGCTCTGCGCACTGGTAAAGATGTAGAACCCGCATTCGAAAAAGTCGGTGAAGCCGTGCGTGATCTCCACCGTCTCGTGCAGTTGCTGCTCGGTGGGATAAAGGCCCTCAATGGACGTTTTGCTGCCTTCAATAGTGAAGTTGCTGTGGAGCTCGAACATGGTGTGGCCGGGCGCTACCAGCTCAGACCCATAGACCTGGATTTCGTAATTGTTTTGGCAGAGGAGGGGGAGGGGCGCAACGATCAGGGCTAGGAACAGTCTCATGACGCCGCAACAGGTGGCCGGCGCTTGTGCCAATCCGTGCGATCCTGAAATGTTTTTCCGATGGCGAGCAACATGTTTTCCGAGAACGGCGAACCTACCAGTTGCAAACCCATCGGCATGCCGTTGGCGAAACCGCAGGGCAGAGACAGCGCTGGCAGACCCGCCAGATTGCCAGCCGGAATCAACGCAGTCAGGCCGGTTGTCGCTGGCGTAGGACGGTCGCTGGCGGGACGGTCCAGCGGTTGCGTGATCTTCGGCGCAGGATCGAAACGGGTAGGAGCGATGAGCACATCAGTGGTGGAGAGCAGATCGCGAAAGGCTTCCTGAATCAGCGCCCGGATGCGCATGGCTTTCAAATAGTCCTTGGCCGGAATCTCCAGGCCGGCTTTGAGCCCGGCGATCTGATGCTGATCGGCAAGCTCATCCACTTTACCGTTCTTGATGAGCGGTTCGAAGATGGCGGAGCCTTCCGCGGAGATGATGGCGCCGATGACGGGACCATAAGGGAACTCCGGCATTTTGGCTTCGACCACTTGGACACCCAGCGAGCGAATGGTCTCCAGCGCTTTGGCGTAGTCGGCGCGCGCAGCCGGATCCACCGCTTCGTTGAAGTCCACTGGCGCAAAGCCCACGCGGACGTCCTTGAAATCACGCGCGAACTGCGGCGTGTAATAGAAGCTCTTGTGGGCCGAAGACGGGTCCTCGTAATCACCGCCCGCGATGGCCTCCAGCACCAGGCCGCAATCTTCGGCTGAACGGCAGATCGGTCCGATCTTGTCGAGCGTCCAGGAGAGAGCCATGGCGCCGTGCCGCGAGACCAGGCCGTAAGTGGGGCGCAATCCCGTGACGCCGCAGAAGGCGCTGGGCGTGAGGATAGAGCCGGACGTTTCCGAACCAAGCGCGTAAGTAACCAGGCCAGCGGCCACCGCTATTGCCGACCCGCTGGACGACCCTCCGGACCAGCGCGTCGTGTCCCAGGGATTCAGTCCCGGGCCGGTGAGGGAAGCGCTGGCGTATCGATAACTGGGTCCGCCGGCTAGTTCCACCATCGCCAGCTTGCCGGTGAGCAAACCGCCGCGCTTCAGAAGATGTTTGAGCGCGCTGGCGGTGTAATCGAAAACCTGCCCCTCATAGGGCTTGGCGCCCCACGTAGTCGGATGTTTGGCGTACGAAAGCAGATCCTTGGCGCCAAAGGGAATGCCCTGCAAGGGCCCGCGCAATCGTTCGCGCTTGATATCCCCGTCCACGTCTTTGGCGTCGCGCAGGGCATCTTTACGCAGCGAGAGTGCGAGCGCGTTGTAGCGCGGTCCGATGCTTTCCAGACGGTCGCAAAAAGCGCGCGCCAGCTCGACGGCGGAAAATTCCTTCTTGGTCAGTTTCTCATTGATCTCTTGGATGCTGGCGAAGAAGATATCGTCCGAAATCGAGCTCATGAGATGGCTTAGGGCTTGAAGATCGTAGCGGGCTCACAGGCCATGGCCAGGGGAACTTTGTCGAGTTGATCGGCGATATCGCGAAGCTGGTCGCGCGCCGCTTTGAGCTCATCACCTGGATTAGCCTGCGGCGCCGGCGACGGAGTTTTATCCTGCGGCCGGCCCAACACAACCGCGGATGTGGATAGCGCCACGGCGAGTTCACGGCGCGTGAACTTACTCATAGACTCTAGTGTAGTTCAGCCACTAACAGGCGGGTGCGAGAGCTTCCATGGCGGCCTTTTCCATCACGGAGCGCGGGGCAGATCCTCCGGTCCAGATCTCGAACTGGCGGCTGGCCTGTTCCAGAAACATCTGGAGTCCGGAAATCACCACTGAGCCTTGCGACGCGGCGTGGCGCAGAAGCGTAGTTTCGAGCGGGTTGTACACCATATCGAACACCAGTTCGGCGGGGATGGCGTCGGGAAAGAAACAGCCTTCCGGATGAGGCGACATGCCGAGCGGCGTGGCGTGGACCAGCGCGTCGAATTTGCGGCCATTCAGTTGTTCGCGTAGCAGGGACTCGGCGCCACAAGCGCGCGCCAGGGATCGCACGCGATCGGGATTGCGGCCGACGATGGACACTTTGGCTCCGTTCGAGACCAGTGCATAGGCCGCGCTGCGGGCCGCGCCGCCGTTGCCCACCACCAGCACCGACGATTTCGAAAGACGCAGCTTGCGCGACAACGGAATGGCCACGGCATCGGCATCGGTGTTTCCGCCGCGCCACTTGCCGGCTTTTTTCCAGACCGTATTCACGGCCCCGATGCGGCGCGCCAGAGGATCGATCACGTCCAGATAGCGAATGATCTTCTGCTTGTGCGGAATGGTGACGCTAAAGCCGGCCACCGGCAGCGAGTCAGCCAGGATGAAAAAGTCCTTCAACTGGGCGGGCTGGACCAGAAACGGGAGATACACCGCGTCCAGGCGATGGGCCTGAAAGGCGCGATTGTGTACGGCCGGCGAAATGGAGTGACGCACCGGATCGGCGATGACGCCGTAAATCTTGGCGGCGCGCGAAAATTTTTCAGCGCGATACAGGTGGCGAAGCACGCGAGCGCTCACCTGGCCGGAGGCCGTGCCTTCGGAAGCATTGGGAGCGGCGTAGGTGAACATCCCGCCCCAGGCAGTGGACAACACGCGCGTGGGAAAGCCGGTCTCGCCCATGGCCAGCACGATGAGCGGGGTGCGCGAATGCGATTTGGTGAGCGCCAGAATGCGCGAATTATCGGAAGGCTTGCGCGCCGTCGTGACAATCTTGTAGCCGTCCGCGGGAATGCGCAACATGCGGCGCAACACCGTTTCAGGCGATGGCGTGCCGTCGTAGTTGTGGTACGAAAGAATCACCCTGCCTTTTCCGCGCAGCACTTCCAGGCGCGGGACGGCGTTCTCCGCGCTTTCGATTTCGATATCCACGGCGCGTGCGCCGGCGTCCAGCGCGGCATCCAGAATGCGAATCTGATCCTCCACGCTGCCGTTGAATTTTCCATGGTTCTGATGGCGGCGGCAGGTGGCCAGGATGCAGCAATCGGGATGCGCGGCGAGAAACTTGCGGATAACCGCGATGCCTTGTTCGGGAGCGCCCAAATAGTCCAGCCGGAATTCGAAAAAGGACTCTCCCGCGTTGGCTTCGCGCCGCGTGTGTTCCAGCAGTTTCTGCGCGTCGGGAAAGCCCATGGCGATGCAGATCCGAGGTAGCATCGTCGAATGCGACATGGTTGGATGCGGCATGAGCGCGGGAGGAAACAGCATAACACAGGCGCGCCGCGCCGGGATTAGGGATTAGGGATTGGCAGTTGGTGACTGGTGACTAGTGGCTGGCTCAGTTCGACGCTCTACGGCGCTTGGGGGCCGCGGGTCCAACCGAAAGGCCCATTTCGCGCAGCTGCGCTTTGGCCTTGGCCGCGATGTCGGGATTGTCGGCGGCGTAACGCGCATAAACTTCGCGAAAATCGCGCGCAGCCGAATCGTTCCTGCCAAGTTTCATCAGACACATGGCCTTAGAGTAGAGCGCTTCGGGAGTCCGCGGATTTTCAGGAAACTTCTCCAGCACCGCGTCAAACGCCACCAGAGCGTTGCTGTAATCCGCTTTCCGAAAGTAGATATTGCCGATGTAATACTGGGCGTTCGGCGCGAGTACCGTGGTGCCGAAACTCTTGAGATACTCGCTGAACTCCTGCATCGCGATATCGTATTTGCCGGCTTCGTAATCGCTGAACGCATTGGTGTAAAGCGCGCCGGCCTGCACGCCTTGCGGAGGGCCGCCTGCCTGGCCGTTGGGAGCGGCACCGGGCGAGAAGTTGGAATTGGCGTCGTTGGCCGGCGTGGTTCCCGTAGCTGGGGCGGCACCTCCGGGCGGAGGAGCGGCCGGAGCGCGCACCGTGTTGATGAGATTTTCCAGGTCGGCGATCTTGGCATCCAGCTTGCCCATGCGCGTGTTCATGTCCAGCACGGCTTCACGCACGGCGTTGAAATCCTCGGACATCTGACCCAGCTTCTGGCCGACGTTGGCAACCGGACCGTTCAAGCTTTGCTGTTGCTGCTTCATGGCGTCGTTGAAGCTGTTCTCCATGATCGCCACGGAGGTGTTGGTGCGGTTGACGCTGTCCAGGGTCTGCTGGGTGAGGGCCTGGATGGCGGCCACCTTTTGATCCAGCGTGCTTTGCAGATTGCGCACCTGGTCCTGCAGCAGGGCGACGTCGCGCTGCAGCTCCATAATCTCCTTGCTCGCGCCGAAGGCGAAAGGGGACAACGCGAAAAATACGATAGCGACACGGGACAAACTCATAGCGGCTCCTCGAGTTTCGCGGGACGCATCTTTACTAGCGGGCGCCCCGCGAGTTCTTCATCAGCTTACTGGCCGGGCGACAAATGCGCGCGGCGGTTCTTTTGCCAGCAATCCTCGGTCGCCTCTGTGCACTGCGGCCGTTCCTTGCCGTAACTAATCGTCTTCAAGCGATCCGCCGGGACTCCCAACTGCACCAGCAAATCTTTGGCGGCAGTGGCGCGGCGATCGCCCAGCGCCAGGTTGTACTCGGCCGACCCGCGCTCGTCGCAATGACCTTCCACCACCACCGAGAAATTCGGATCGGTCTGGAAGATCTGCTTCAACAGCGCGGCATCGTGCGTCAAAGCGTCGCGGCCGTCGGCGCGAATCTCGCTCATATCCAAGTCGAAGAAAGCATCCTGCGCCTGCTGCTGCAACAGCTCGGAGCTCGACAGACGCGGCGCGGAAGGCGGGGGCGGAGGCGGAGGCGGCGCGTTGCTCAGTTCCACCGTGACAGAACGCGAATCCATTCCACCCGGTCCGCGCGCGGTCAGCGTGTAGCTGGTGCTGTTGCGGGGGAAAACCTGGCGCATTCCGCTGCTCTGCACCGCGCCGACGCCGTGATCGATGGACATGTCGGTGGCGCCACTGATGGACCAGCGCAAGGTGGAGGATTGTCCCGGCTCAATAGTGCCCGGCTCAGCCGTGAAACTGTTGATCACGGTCCGGGGCGCGGGTGGGGGCGGAATCTCGGTGGCATGCGGAGGCGGCGGGGGCGGAGGCGGCGGAACTTTCTTGGCGCAGCCCACCGCGAACAACACCAGCGCCGACAGCAGAACTAGCTTGCCGTTCTTGGACGCGTGCAATCTCGTACTATCGCTCATCCTGACAGTCTCCTCTTTTTCTTCGATCTGTTTTATTGTGTTGCTTTACTCCAAACAGGCTTTTCGTTGTTGCCCTGTGTTGTGAGCTGTTGAACCTGGGTGCCGTCGGCCAGCATGGTGTAAATCTGCGTACGGCCGCCGCGCGTGGAGGAAAACACCAAATGGGTTCCATCGGGCGCCCAGCTCGGATTTTCGTTTCGTCCCGCGCCATGGGTGAGCTGCACTACGTCGCGGCTGGCGACGTCCATGACGAAAATATTGAAATTTCCCGGTTCGAATCCACGCGTCCATGCAAATGCGATGTGCTGGCCGTCGGGGTTCCAGGACGGATTCACTGCATCACCTTCGCCGGTAGTCAAGCGGCTCACATCCGTACCGTCAATATTCATTCTATATATTTGCGGAGTGCCGCCGCGTCCGGAAACAAACACCACATCCATTCCAGTGCGGGGATTCGCCTTAGGCTCCACTTCCAAAGAGCCTGAGTGAGTAACACGGTGCAGGTCGGCTCCATCCAGATCGGTTTCGTAGATCTGTGAGAAACCGCCGCTGGCGGTGGAGTAAATGAGTAAGTGGCGGCTGTCGGGGAGAAAATCCGAGGCCGCGTTCATGGACGCCTGCTGGTTATAGTAGACCAGCTTGCGCCCCGTTTCGAGCGAATGGATATAAATCTGGGGCTGACTAAGAGGCGGACCTTGCTTGCCGAATACTGCCGCATTCACGTTGCGCGAGGAAGCTGCTAGGGGGTAAGTGGTGAACGCGATCTTGGTTCCATCCGGGGAAATGGCAGGAAAGGTTGTAATGGTACGGTAATTGGTGAACTGCTTTTGATCGGAGCCGTCGTAATTCATGGACCAGATCTCTTTGTGGCCGCTGCGGTCGGATACAAAGTAAATCTTGGTGCCGATCAGGCTGGCGGCGCCGAATTGCTTTAAGATGTCGGCCGCGAATTGTTCAGCCACTTTGCGCGCGCCGGCTTCGTCTAGCGAGCCGAGATACACTTTGCCGATCAATTGCGCGGAGCTGGGACTGGCCTGGCGGACATCGAACAGATATCCGTAGAGAACGATCTGATTGTTTTGCGTGGCGGTGTAGCCGAACGCCAGGTAATTGGCGTTGGGAGGCGGACCCGACCAATCGGCGAACGAGGGGCCGCCCTGCCGGAAGTCGCCCGGTTGTTGCGGAACTTGCACCGGATAGAGCGTCTTGGCGATCATCTTCAACTGGCCGGAGCCCGACAGATCGTTGAAGAGGGTGCTGTTGAAGACGCCCATGAACTTTTGCGCGTCGCCGGAGCCGCGGAAGTCGGGGACCGCGATGGCGGGTTTTTCGCCGCTCTTCCCGATCGTGCCCACGATACCGCCTTGACCCTGCGCGTAAACGGAAGCGCTCGCACCGGCAAGCAATAGAGTGAGAAGAATGTTTCGTTTCATCGCTGTAGTTGAAATCTTAGTTCCACGTTGGTTGAGCTTCCGCTGTAGCCAGAGGGGAGCGGAGGAAACGGCCCTGCGTCCATGACAGCGCGGAGCGCCGAATAGTCGAGCGTGGCGTTGCCGCTGCGCTGGGTAATCTGTGCGTTCTTCACGGATCCGTCGCGCAAAATATCGAAGGTAATCACTGCCATCGGAAGCTGCAGACCGGCCATGCCGTTGGTCTGCCATTTTTCGGTGACGCGCTGCACCACCAGGTCGGCATAGGCGCCAAACTGATTTCCGAATGCGCTGTTCGGACCTACGCCCACGCCGCCCGATCCCGGCTTTTGGAACATCGGCGAAACCGCCGCCGGCGCATCCCGGCTGAACACCTGATTGGGCTCGAGAGGCTCCGGATGATAGCGCTGCGGGGCTTCCGGGCGGGGTTGTTTCTTGGCCAGCCTGCTCTTCAAAGGAATCGCATCTTCATCGGAGACTTTGACCTGCTTCTTCAGTTCCAGCTTGGGCGCCTGCGGAACCTGGGATTCGGTGTCGTTGGCCACCGGATTGATCTTGCCCGCTCGCGAAGGCAGCGGAATAGTCTTCACCGAATTGATGGCGACAGCGGTTCCGGCCGCCGTGTTCGCCGATCCCCAAACTTGGTGCGAATGCTCGAAGCTGATGCTGGACACAATCAAGGCGACCGCGATGGCGACATGCAACAGCACCGATTGCACGAACGGACCACCGAGCGAATCTTGCTGATCCAGGATGTCGGCGTGCTGTTGCATGGAATGCTTATCGGCCCTTGTCGGACTTATCTTCCGGTTGCGTTACGGCGTTAACCGCCAGCTTGGCTTCGCCGAGCGTGGCGAAGACTTGCGCGACCTCGTCCCACCTCGCGCGACGGTCGGCACGCACATAAACGGAAGAAGCATTATGAAAGCGCTTGTGGATCGCGTCCGCCAGCAGATTGATGTTCACTGGCTTATCATTCAAATACGACGTGCCTTCACGCGAAATGGAAACCACCGGCAAGTCCTGGACGTTTTCCTTCACCGGCTTCACCTTGGGAACTTCCACTTGCAGGCCGAACTCCATCACGTGCGCGGTGAGCATGAAAATGATCAGCAGAACGAGCACGACGTCCACTAACGGCACGATGTTAATTTCAGCCAGCAGACCGGTGCCGCCGCGGAATCGCCCGCGCCCCAGCCCGCTGCCGCTGTTGAGAGAGAAGGCCATCTTAGTTCGCTGCTCCTATCGCTCTAAGCTCCGCTCGGTCAGGTTCAGGAACTCGAGCTGGAAGTCTTCCATGCGCGCGGCAAATTCCTTCACCGCGCTGCTGAACGTGTTGTAGAAAATATACGCCGGAATCGCTACAAAGAGTCCCATCGCGGTGGTGATCAGCGCTTCGGAGATACCGGGCGCCACCGCGCGCAGGCTGGCCGCGCCCGCCGTGCTCAATTGCTGGAACGCATCGATGATGCCCCACACGGTGCCAAATAATCCGATGAAGGGCGAAACCCCGGCAGTGGTGGCCAGCAAGCTCATTTTGCGCTCCAGGCGCGTGATCTCCTCGCTCATCCCGAGCTGCAGCGTGCGCTCCAGCGCCAGTGGATTGGTGACGCTGCCGCGCGATTTCATCTGGCGCGCCACCTCGCTGTAGCCGAAATCGAAAACAGCCACCAGCGGCGAGCGCCGGAATTGTTCGCTCGCGGCCGCCATGGTCTCGAGCGAAGTAGCCTTGCGAAAGGCGCGCAGAAAGGAACGGTTGGCGGATCGCGCGCTGCGGAAGGACGCCCACTTGGAGAGAATCACCGCCCAGGAAGCCAACGAGAAGCAGAGCAAAATCACCATCACCGCCTTTGGCAACGGACCGGAGCTTAGCACCAGGTCCCAGACTTCCAATTGCAGGAACAGGCCCCCCACGCACGAAAGTATCAACCAAGCTCCTTCCGGCTTACCGCGATCACCCTAGAACCATAATATCGCGCCGCCACTGTTTCTCCAGCTTCCAAAAAACAGAACTACATCGTTCTGTTTTAATAGTATGACGCAAACCGCCGCGAATGGACAGTCCTACCCTTCGTTAGACGGATCGAAACCTCGTATAATTTCATCGAGTGTTGCTGGAAATCGTGGTGGAGAACTATGCCGTGGTGGAACGGGTCCGGGTGAAGTTCCATGCCGGATTGAATCTGCTGACGGGCGAAACCGGCAGCGGCAAATCCATTGTGGTGGATGCACTTGGGCTGGTTTTGGGAGGCCGTGCGTCGGCCGATATGGTGCGTTCGGACGCCGAGCGGGCGCGGGTGGCGGCCATTTTTGAAGCTCCAAAGGACGCCGCGTTGCTGGAATTGTTGGACCAGGCGGGCGCCGAGGTGGAAGACGGCGAGTTGCTGATCGAGCGCGAGGTGCTGGCCGGCGGCAAGTCCCGGGCCTTTCTCGGAAACCGGCCTGTAACAATGGCGCTGTTACGCGATATCGCTCCGTTTCTGGGCGACATTCACGGCCAGCACGAACAACAACGGCTGTTTTCGAGCGCGGCGCAGCTGGAATCGCTGGACGACTTCGCCGGATTGGAGAGCCAGCGTGAGGCCGTGGCCGGTCTGTTCCGGCAATGGAAAGCCCTGGAGAGCGAGCTCGAAGAACTGCATCGCTCAGAGCAGGAAAAGCTCCGCATGGCGGACCTATGGAGCTTCCAGCGCAAGGAAATCGATGCGGCCGCGCTGAAGGCGGGCGAAGACGCGCAACTGGAGCAAGAGCGGGTGGTGCTGCGCAACGTCGCCAAACTGCAGGAGAACGCCAATGCGGCCTATGCGGCGCTCTATGAAGAGCAGGAGAGCGTTTCCACGCAGCTTCGCACCGCGCTAAAGAGAGTGGAGGAGCTCGCGAGAATCGACGCCAGCCTGCAACACGTGGTGGAAACGCTGCGGAGCGCGACGATCGGTGTGGACGACGCATCGGATGCGATCCGCGACTATATGGACAAGCTGGAGGCGGACCCAAAGCGGCTGGATGAAATCGAGTCCCGCCTGGCGCTGATCGAGCGTCTAAAACGTAAGTACGGATCCGACTTAGAAGGCGTGTTGGCGTTTTTGGACGACGTTCGAGCCAAGATGGAAGCCATCGAAACAGCCGGCGAGGTCAAGGCGAAGCTGGAACAGGACCTGGCCCAGGCAAGCGCGGCATACCGGGAACACGCCGCAGCGCTGACCAATGCGCGCAAGGCCGCGGCGGACAAGCTGGCGAAAAAGGTAGAAGCAGAGCTGGATTCGCTCGCGCTCGAGAGCGCCGTGTTTCGGATCGAGGTCCGGGAGGCGAACTGGTCCGAGACCGGCGCCGATCGCGTGGAGTTCCTGATTTCGGCTAACGCGGGCGAAGAGCCACGGGCGCTCGACAAAGTAGCGTCGGGCGGCGAACTGTCGCGCATCGCGCTGGCGCTGAAGACGTCGCTGGGTTATTCAGGAAGCCGTGCGCGCTCGAACGGCGTGCAGCGGACCCTGGTGTTTGACGAAATCGATACGGGCATCGGGGGCGGCGTGGCGGAAGCAGTGGGGCGAAGGCTGAAGAAGCTTTCGTCCTCCAATCAGGTTCTGTGCGTGACGCATCTGGCGCAGGTAGCCGGCTTCGCGGACCATCATTATTCGGTGGAGAAGCGCGAAGTGAAAGGCCGCACCGTGGCGGAGATCGAGGAGCTGACCGGCGAGCAACGGACGTGCGAAATCGGACGGATGCTGTCGGGCCAAAAGGTGACGCCGGAGGCGCTGAAGCATGCCGAGCAGTTGATCCGCCTGGGTGCGGCCGCCCGGTGAAGCTTAGCCTGCGATCGACGGAGTGGCTGCTGGTGATCTATTTCGGTTACGTCGCCGCCATCGCGCCCCGCTTCCCGCTGCAGCAGCAAGTGGTCTGGCGGCCCTTCCTGGTGGAAGCGCTGGTCTGCCTCTTAGTTCTCTCGTTGGCCTACGGTGAATCGCGCGAGCATGCCGAATTGTTCAGCATTTTGCGGGACTGGGTTCCCGTGGCGCTGCTTCTGCTGGCATATCGCGAAATGGATTGGTTTTCGGCGCTGCCGCGCAACTTCGATTGGGAATTGAGATGGGTGGAATGGGACCGAACCATCCTATATCGCGGAGGACTGCAACGCGCGGTGGAATCGCTGGGTGCGCTGGGTCCGTTTTTTCTGGAGCTTTGCTACGTGCTGGTATACGCCGTAGCCCCGTTCGTTGTTGCGGCGTTCTACTTCCAGCGCCGGCGCAAGCGCGTGAATGGCGCTTTGTTTTTATACCTGCTGGGAACGCTGCTGTCCTACGCGCTATTTCCCTATTTTCCTTCCGATCCGCCGCGGGTGGCGTTTGGAGGGAGCGACATGCCGAACGTCGATACCTTGCTGCGGCACCTGAATTTGTGGCTGGTGGGCGACTTTGGCATCCACTCCAGCGTGTTTCCGAGCGCGCACGTATCGTCGGCGTTCTCGGCCGCCTGGGCGTTCTTCGCGTTTCTGCCGGAGCGCAAGGGGTTCGGTTGGGGAATGCTGCTGTATGCGGCGAGCGTAGCGGTAGCCACCGTGTACGGGCGCTACCACTATGCAGCGGATGTTAGTGCGGGAATCGCGATCAGCCTGATCCCCGCCGCTATGATTCTTCTGTCTCGCCGCCTTCGTGTTCGCGGCCTTCTTGAACTGCCTTGAGGCGCTCTTCACGGCGCTTGGCGCGATCGGCGGCGCGCTTGACCAGCTCTGTGCCCACGAGTTCGAGCTTCGCCATTTCGGCGCCGTCGCCGGGCCGATACGTCCATTTTGTGGACGCCGGGACGCGAACGATGCGGGTATAGCCGCCGTTGCGCTGCCCGAACCGGGTTCCGAGCTTGTCGAACAGCTTCTTGACCGAAGCTGGCGTCCGGAGAAACGCGGCGGCCTGACGGCGAGAATGCAGCGTGTCCGCCTTGGCTAGCGTGATCATTTTGTCCACCAAGGGGCGCACGGCTTTCGCCTTGGGAACGGTGGTGATGACGAAATCATTTTCGATGACGCTGGTCACCAGGCCGCGCAGCAAAGAGTCGCGCGAGGCGATATTGCGTTTGAGTTTATATCCGGCGACTCCGTGGCGCATGGCTACTCCTGCGCCTCATCCAGGCCCGCCATTTCATCCTCCACGCCGTAGTGCGGGAGCGAAGGCGGAGGAGCCACTAAGCGGCCCTGCGCATCGAACTTCATTCCGAAAGTCAGGCCCAGGTTGGAAAGGATCTCCTTGATTTCGTTCAGCGATTTGCGCCCGAAGTTCTTGGTCCGCAGCATTTCGGCTTCGGTTTTCTGCACCAGGTCGCCAATGGTTTGAATATTGGCGTTCTTCAGGCAATTGTAGGAGCGAACACTCAATTCAAGTTCTTCCACCGAACGGTTGAGCACTTCGTTCATCTGGGTGGCGCCGCGCTCGGCCGGCTCTTCGGCAGTTTCGGGCAGCTCTTCGAAGTTGATGAAGATGGCCATGTGGTCCTTGAGCAGCTTGGCGGCCTGGCCGATGGCGTCCTGGGGAGAAATTGCGCCGTTGGTCCAAACTTCGAGCGTAAGCTTGTCGTAATCGGTCATCTGACCCAAGCGGGCCGCTTCGACGGCGAAGTTTACTTTGCGTACGGGCGAATGAACCGAGTCGATCGGGATGTAGCCGAGCGCCAGATCTTCGTCATAGTTGCGGTCAGCGGCTACGTAGCCTCGGCCGGTTTTGAGGCGCATTTCGATATTGAGCTTACCGCCCTCGCCAACCGTGGCGATAGGCAGGTTGCGATCCAGCACTTCTACGTCGGCGTCGGTCTCGATCTGGCCGCTCAGCACCTGGCCGGGACGGTCCACCCGCAGCCGCGCGATGCGGATACCTTCGCCGCTCATCTTGAACGGCACCTGCTTCAGGTTGAGGATGATGTCGGTGGCGTCTTCCACCACACCTGGGATGGGGCTGAACTCGTGAGCCACGCCCTCGATGCGGATGGAGGTGATGGCGGCGCCCTCAATGGAGCTGAGCAGGACGCGGCGCAGGCCCGTGCCGATGGTGGCTCCGAAGCCTCGCTCAAACGGCTGGGCGGTGAACATGCCATAGCGCTCGGTGAGCGTTTCGGTATTGGCGATCAGCCTTTTGGGCTTTTGAAAACCTTTAAACATAATTCAGTTTCCTCAATTCTTTTCGCTTACTTGGAATACAATTCCACGATCAATTGTTCGTTGAGTTGGATCTGGACGAGTTCTTCTCTCTTGGGCTGTGCGATCATGCGGCCCTTCAGGTTATCGCGGTCGACTTCCAGCCAATTGGGAGAAGGAGCATGCGCGGTGGCGTCGCGGGCGGCCAGAATAGTCGGGTTGTTCTTGCTCTTCTCGCGGATTTCGATAACGTCGTTCACCCGGACTTCAAACGATGGAATGTTGACCTTACGGCTATTCACCATGAGGTGTCCATGGCGGACCAATTGGCGCGCCTGGCTGCGGCTGGTTCCAAGCCCCATGCGATAGACCACGTTGTCCAGCCGGCGCTCCAGCGAGTTGAGCATGTTGTCGCCAGTGACGCCCTTGGTGCGGAAGGCGCGCTCGAACAGGTTGCGGAATTGCCCCTCCATCAGGCCATAGTAGCGGCGGGCTTTCTGCTTCTCGCGCAACTGGAGACCGTAACCGACAATCTTCGGCTTGCGATCCTTGCCGTGCTGGCCGGGAGCGAAGTTGCGCTTTTCGATGGCGCACTTTTCGGTGTGGCAACGCTCCCCTTTTAGAAATAACTTCATGCCCTCGCGCCGGCACAAGCGGCAAACGGGGCCATTGTATCTTGCCATTCGTTCTTAACCTTTCAACTTATTCTGCCGCTCCCTTACGGTCGCGGTTCCGTTACAAGGTGCAGTTTACAGCGCGCCAGGCGCGCCTTCGTCCTGCTTACTGCAGACAAACAAATCAGACTCGACGGCGCTTGGGCGGCCGACAGCCATTATGCGGGATCGGAGTCCGATCCTTAATCGACTTCACTTCAATTCCTACCGTTGCCAGAGCGCGAACCGCCGATTCACGGCCAGCGCCCGGTCCACTCACCCGCACTTCCACCGAACGAAGCCCATATTCCTTGGCCTTGTTGGCGGCCGTCAGCGAGGCCTGCTGCGCGGCGAAGGGCGTACCCTTGCGCGACCCACGAAATCCCAGCGACCCGGAACTCGACCAGGCCAGAACGTTGCCCACCAGATCGGTGAACGTCACGATGGTGTTGTTGAACGAAGCCTGGACGTGCACCAAGCCAACCGACACCACCTTCTTTTCCTTCTTCTTGAAGGTCTTCTTCTTGGTAGTCTTTGCAGGAGCTTTTGCCATGGGTTAGGTTTTGCCCGTCGCCTTCTTTTTGTTGGCGACCGTTCCGCGTCGCGGTCCCTTTCGTGTCCGCGCGTTGGTGTGGGTGCGCTGTCCGCGCACCGGCAAGCCGCGGCGATGCCGCAACCCGCGGTAGGATCCCATTTCGATGAGGCGCTTGATGTTCATCGAAAGCTCCTTGCGGAGATCGCCTTCCACGGCGCCTTCGTTTTCGATCAGGGTTCGGACGCGGTTGATTTCGTCCTCGGTCAGGTCGGAAACCATCTTGGTGGAATCCACGTTGGCGCGGTGGAGCAGCGACAGCGCGCGCGTCCGCCCGATTCCGTAGATATACGTCAGGCCGATGGCGGCCCGCTTCTTGTTTGGTAAGTCGACACCTGCAATACGCGCCATAGGTTTCCTTTTATCCCTGCCGCTGCTTATGCTTCGGATTGGTGCAAATGACCCGCACCACGCCCTCGCGGTGGATCACCTTGCACTTGTCGCACATCTTCTTGACGGACGCTCGAACTTTCATGTTTTCTCGCTCTCTTGCTAGGTCAACAATTTAACAATTCTGCCCCGGCCCGGATCGTGCGGCGATAACTCCACCTGCACCTTGTCGCCTGGCCGAACTCTCAAAAAATTCGTCTTCGCCGCGCCGGCCGCGTGCGCCAGAACCACGGCTTCGTTTTCCAACTTCACTTTCACCACCGCGCTTGGCATCAATTCCACCACGATCGCGTCGACGGCTTTCATCACTCAATCAGGGCCGCGTCAAAACCCAAGGACCGTTGGTCGTCACGGCCACGCAATGCTCAAAATGCGCCGACAACGAATGATCTTTGGTCACCGCCGTCCACTTGTCGGACAAAACGCGCATGTCCGGGGCCCCGGCGTTGACCATCGGTTCAATGGCCAGCACCATGCCTTCTTTCAGCCTCGGATTCTCATTGCGGCGATCCACGTAATTGGGGACTTGCGGCTCCTCGTGCAATTTTGTGCCGATGCCGTGCCCCACCATTTCGCGAACCACCGAGAATCCGTTTTCCACCACGTGCTGCTCCACCGTCCCACAGATGTCGAACAGCCGGTTGCCCGCCCGCACCTTGTCGATGGCCAGCTCCAGCGATTCCTGGGTCACTTTCAGCAGCTTCTTCGCCGATTCGTTGATCTCGCCCACCGGAACTGTCAGCGCCGAATCGCCAAAATACCCGTTCAACTGGACGCCCGTGTCAATGGAAACGATGTCGCCCTTCTTCAATTTCGTTTTCGCCGACGGCATACCATGCACGATCTGATCGTTCACCGACGTGCACAGCACGTAGGGATACTTGCTGCCCGCCGACCGCGTGTAATAACCCTTGAAGGCCGGCTTCGCGCCCGCGTCCTTCATCATTTTTTCCGCCGCAACTTCCAGATCGTGCGTGGTGACGCCCTCTTCGACCATTTTCGAGAGGTCCTGCAGGATCTGCCAGACCAGCAGCCCGCTCTTGCGCATCTGGTCCAACTCGTTGTGGTTCTTCCGGATAATCATCTCCGACTACTGGCGCTTCCGGGCGGCAGGCACACACTGGCCCTCTTCCCGGGAAAGACTGATAAATCCATTATAGAGCAAAATCATCGGTTTAGGACACACTGCTGCGGCGGCCCCGGATGCGCCCCGAACGCGGCGTGAAGCCTTCGTAATGCCGCATGATCAACTGAGCTTCCACCTGGTTGACCGTATCCATGGCCACGCCCACCACAATCAGCAGCGAGGTGCCGCCGAAGAAAAAGTTTACGTTCAGGCCATCCAGTAACCAGCGCGGGAAATAGTTGTCGATAAAGTTGCCCACCAGCGGCAGGCGCTGTAATTTGATGCCGGCGATCATGATCTGCGGAATCAACGACAGAACCGAAAGGTACAGGCCGCCCACCACCGTGATCCGGGTGAGGATGGTGTTCATATAGTCGGCGGTGTTCTTGCCAGGACGAATGCCGGGAATGAATCCACCGTACTTGCGCATATTGTCGGCCGCTTCATTGGGATTGAAGATGATGGAAACGTAAAAGAAGCAGAAGAAAATGATCAGGACGCAGAAGAGGAGATAGTACAGCGGTTGGTTGCCGCCAATGGAGTCCAGCATTCCGCTCAGAATGGGGCTGTTCTTCACAATGGCC
The DNA here is from genome assembly GCA_963798295.1 of Bryobacterales bacterium. GTDB lineage: Bacteria > Acidobacteriota > Terriglobia > Bryobacterales > Bryobacteraceae > Palsa-89. The sequence goes on from CAWCSV010000002.1 coordinate 152,733, forward strand.
CAGTTGGTGAGGGTCTGCGGGAAAGCCAGAAGCGAAGAAGCGAAAATCACCGGTATCACGCCGCCGGCGTTGACCTTGAGCGGCAAATGTGTGGATTGCCCGCCCATCATCTTGCGACCCTGGATGCGTTTGGCGTACTGCACGGGAATGCGCCGTTCGCCGCGCTCCACTAATACGATGAACGCGACCACGGCCAGCATGACGGCCAGGATGACGATCAGATGGATGGGCGTCCAATCGCGAACGCGAAACACATGATCGTAGATATTGTCGATGGCGCGCGGTAGCCCCACCACGATTCCCGCGAAGATCAGCAGCGACATCCCATTGCCGATGCCGCGCTCGGTGATCTGCTCGCCCAGCCACATGATGAAGGTGGTTCCGGCCGTCAGTGTCAGCACGGTCATCGCGATGAACCCGAATCCCGGATTCAGCACGAAGCCGCCACCCGACTTTTCCAGCGTCAAAGCGATTCCAAAGGATTGAATCACGCCCAGGATGATGGTGAGGTAGCGGGTCCATTGCGTGATCTTGCGGCGGCCGAGTTCGCCTTCCTTCTGGAGTTTTTCAAGGGTGGGAACCACCACCTGCAGTAACTGCAAAATGATGGACGCCGTGATGTACGGCATGATGCCCAGGGCGAAAACGGTCAGCCGGCGGAACATGCCGCCGCTGAACAGATCGATGAAGCCGAAGAGCGAACCCTGGTTCTGCTGGAAGAAATCGGCCAGCCGGTTGCCATCGATTCCCGGCGTCGGGATGTGCCCGCCAAACCGGTACACGGCCAATAACGCCAGCGTGAAGAGAATACGCTTCCGCAGGTCCGGAATCCGGAACATATTGGCGATGGTGTCGAAAAACTTCATCTTTGCCTACCTCTGAGGCCCACCTCTGGGCTTACTCGATCGCGTGCTACGATTCGCTCCCGATCACGTTTCCAGTGCCCCCGGCCTTCTGGATTTTCTCCAGAGCCGACTTCGAAAATACGTGCGCCCGCACCTCAAGCTTGCGGGTGATGTCGCCCGAGCCCAACACCTTGAGTCCAGCGCCCAGTTTCTTGATGACGCCGAGCTCGAGCAGGCGTCCCGGATCGAAGGCGCTGCCTTCCAACTGTTCCAGCCGCCCAACATTTACGATGGCATATTCTTTCTTGAAAATGTTGGTGAAGCCGCGCTTAGGCAGACGGCGATGCAGCGGCATCTGGCCGCCCTCAAAACCGCGCATTATGCTGTATCCGGAGATGGATCGCGCGCCCTTCGCGCCACGGCCGGAATATTTGCCGCGTCCGGTGCCCATGCCCTGACCGATGCGCTGCCGTTTTTGCTTTTGCCCTTTGGGCGGGCGAAGATCGCTGAGATTCATGATTTTTTCGCTCCCTTTGGTCGCGGCTCGGATTGGCGCGGCTCGGTGACGATGGCCAGCAGATGCGGGATCTTGGCCACCATACCGCGGAATACGGCATCGTCCGGCCGCACCACGATACGGTTCATTTTTTTCAATCCGAGCGACCGCACGATCACTTTGTGCTTTTCAGGGCAGCAGATCGGGCTGCCGATCAGCTTTATCTTAATGGTGCCGGCCATACTTTAGCTCACCTTCTCCTGCGTCAGGCCGCGCAATTCCGAGGTTTGCGCCCGGTCGCGCAACTGTTCCAGCGCGTTAATGGTGGCTTTGACGACGTTGTGCGGATTGCGCGACCCGATCGACTTCGTGAGTACATTGGTGATCCCGACCGCCTGAATGACGGCGCGCACTGGGCCGCCGGCGATGACGCCCGTTCCTTCCGGCGCCGGCTTCAACAGCACCAGCCCGCTGCCGAAACGTCCCAGCACCATGTGCAGGATGGTGGTTTCGAGCACGTTCACCTTGCGCAGATTCTTCTTCGCCGCCTCAATACCCTTCTTGATAGCCGCCGGAACTTCTTTGGCCTTGCCGGTGCCGAAGCCGACGATCTTGGCGCCGGGATCTCCGATGACAACCAGAGCCGAAAAGCTCAGGTTCTTGCCGCCCTTGACTACTTTGGTGACGCGATTGATCGAGACCACCTGCTCCTTGAGGTTCAGGGTATTGGCATCGATCCGTTTCGCCGTGGGTATTGCCGCCATGATTAAAACTCCAGTCCCGCTTCGCGCGCCGCGTCGGCTAGGGCCTTAACGCGCCCGTGATAAAGATAGCCTCCGCGATCGAACACAACTTTGCTGATGCCCTTGCTCTTGGCGCGTTCGGCGATCAGCTTGCCGATCTCTTTGGCGCCGGCCAGATTACCGCCGACTTTGACGCTCGAGTTCTTTTCGCCCGAAGAAGCCGCCGCGAGCGTTTTTCCCTCGCGGTCGTCAATCACCTGCGCATAAATATGTTTCAGGCTGCGGAAAACGGCCAGGCGCGGGCGCTCCTGGCTGCCTTTGAGCTTCAGCCGGGTGCGCTTATGAATACGAACGCGAACGTCGTTCTTGGAAGATTTGGCCATTTACTTCGCTCCTGCTCCCGCGGTTTTCCCGGCCTTCTTGCGAAGCGCCTCACCGGTATAGCGGACGCCCTTGTTCTTGTACGGATCGGGCGGGCGCAACGCGCGGATGTTGGCCGCCACCTGTCCCACCATCTGCTTGTCGTAGCCGCTCAAAACCAGATGGGTCTGCTTGTCGATCTTCAGGTCCACGCCATCCGGCAACAGCAACTCGATCGGATGCGAGTAGCCGAGCGTGAACGTCGCGATCTTGCCCTTGACGTCGGCGCGATAGCCGGTGCCGGTGATGTCGAGCTCGCGCGTGAATCCAGTGGACACGCCCTGTACCGCGGCGGCGGCCAGCGCGCGGGTAAGCCCGTGCAGAGCCGCGCGCTGATCGGAATCCCGCAGAAATTCGAGCGTCCCGTCCACTTGCCGTCCTTCGATACCTTCCGGAATCGGAACCTGGAGCTTGCCCTTGGGACCTTCCACCTGCAGCTCTTTGCCGAGCGTGATCTTCACACCCTTAGGCAGAGGAATCGGTTTTTTGCCTACTCGCGACATAGTTTACCTCGTTACCACAGCTGGCAGAGGACCTCTCCGCCCACGCGTTCCTTGCGCGCCGTATGGCCGGTCATCACCCCGCGCGGCGTGGTCAAAATGTTGATGCCGAGCCCGCCCAGCACCTTGGGGACTTCCTGGCTGCCGACATAGACGCGGCACCCGGGCCGCGAAACGCGCTCGATCCGCGAGATTACCGGCACGTTGCCCGGCGTGTACTTCAAATAGATGCGGATACTGCGTTTGGCGCCCTCGTCGGCCAGCTTGAAGTTGACGATAAAGCCTTCTTCTTTCAAGATGCGCGCGATCTCCATTTTGAGCTTGGAGGCAGGCACGTCCACTTTGGGATGGCGCGCCGACTGCGCGTTGCGAATGCGCGTTAGCATGTCGGAGATGGGATCGGTTATGGCCATGTTTCTACTCCGGGGCTCCTTTCCTTACCAGCTCGCTTTGATGACGCCGGGAATCTCGCCCGCGAGTGCGAGCTGGCGGAAACAGATCCGGCACAAATGGAATTTGCGAATGTAGCCGCGCGGCCGGCCGCACCGGAAACACCGGTTGCGAAGCCGGATCTTCACGCGGGGCGCGATGTTCTTGTCGGCCTCGATCCTGGCTCTGGTCCTGTCTTCTTTCGCGATCTTCGCTGTTGTCGCCATGTATTCCCTGTATTCCTCGTATTCCTTGTCTTCCGGCTTTATTGCCTGAACGGCATCCCCATATGCTTTAACAGCGCCAGTCCTTCCGCATCCGTCTTCGCACTGGTGGTGATGGAAATATTCATGCCCTTGACCTTTTCCACTTTGTTGTAGTCGATCTCGGGAAAAATCAATTGATCGCGCACGCCCAGCGTGTAATTGCCCCGCCCGTCGAAGCTCTTCGACGACACACCGCGGAAATCGCGGACGCGCGGCAGCGCGACGTTCATCAGCCGGTCCAGGAATTCATACATCCGGTCGCCGCGCAGCGTCACCATGGCGCCGATCGACATGCCCTCGCGCAGCTTGAATGCCGCGATAGACTTCTTGGCTTTGGTGACCACCGGCTTTTGCCCGGCGATCTGGCCCAGCTCGTTCACCGCGCCGTCCATCAGCTTGGCGTTCTGGGTGGCTTCTCCCAGGCCGATGTTCACCGACACTTTCTGGATCCTGGGGACGGCCATGACGTTCTTATAGCCGAACTCCTTCACCAGCGACGGGATCACGCTCTTTTGATAATGCTGTTTGAGTCTTGCTTCCGCCATCTCTAGAATCCTCTAACCTTAGAATCCTCTAACCTTTGGTATCCAGCAGCTCGCCGCTTTTCTTGGCGATGCGGACGCGCCGCGTGGAGGCGCCGGCCGGCTCCACTTTGTAGCCCACGCGCGTGGGCACGCCGCCGGAGGTGAGCACCATGACATTGGAAATCGCGATGCCGCTCTCTTTTTCGGCGATACCGCCCTTGATCTGCTGCTGCGGGTTGGGGCGGGTATGCCGCTTGATCATCGAGACGCCTTCGACAATCAACTTGCCGCGCCAGCGATCCACCGAAATCACCCGGCCGGTTTTGCCCTTGTCGCGCCCGGCGATCACCTTCACCTGGTCGTTCTTCTTGATTCTGGTTTTGCCGAACACCTTTTCCACCGAACGTTTGGGCATCAGATCACCTCCGGGGCGAGCGAAACGATCTTCATGAAGCGCTTGTCGCGTAGCTCGCGGGCCACCGGGCCGAACACGCGCGTGCCCACCGGCTCGCCCACTTCGTTGATCAGCACGGCGGCGTTGGAATCGAAGCGGATGTAGGTGCCATCCTTGCGGCGCGACTCCTTGCGCATCCTTACGATTACGCAGCGCACCACTTTGCCTTTCTTGATGGGCGATTCGGGCGTGGCTTCCTTGACGCTGGCGGTGATCACGTCTCCCAACCCGGCGTGCAGCCCCAAATCCCCGCCGCGCGGCAAAATGCACATGAGCTTGCGGGCGCCGCTGTTATCGGCCACCTCCAGGATGGTGCGCATTCCAATCATGACTTCCTCCCTGCATCCTTGCGGGACGACTTGCCGCGCAGCGATTTCGAGCCGGCCGTGGACTGTATGGTTTCCAGATCCACCGCCGCGGGCTCCACCGCCACTTGCACCGCTTTCCGCAGCACTTCGCCCAGGCGCCAGCGTTTCAGTTTGCTCATCGGACGGCACTCGATGATGCGCACCGTGTCGCCCACCTGCGCCCGCTGCTCTTCGTCGTGCGCGTAAAACTTGCTGCGCTTATTGATGATGCGCTTGTACATCGGATGGGGAACGCGCCGCGTCACTTCCACCACGATGGTTTTGGTCATCTTGGCGGAAACCACCTCGCCCACCTTCTCGTTCTTGTTGCCGATCTTTTTCGTCGCTACCACGCTGCCGGCCATAGCTTACTTTCCCTTCTTCTTTTTCTTGGGCGACGGCTCCGGCGCGGTTTCCGGATGCAGTTCGCGATCGCGCAGGATGGTGAGAATCCGCGCGCGGTCTTTGCGCATGGTCCGCACCTTCTTCAGGCCGTCGCTCTGGCCCATGCTCAATTGGAAACGCAGACGGAAGTTCTGTTCCTGGATTTCCGCCACCTGCCTGCGCAGCTCGTCGCTATCGAGTTCGCGTATTTTGTCTGCTCTCATTGGTCTCTCCCGCTCCCCGCGGACGCGGCTTCGTTATTCCCCGGTGTTATCCTCGCGACTCACCAGCTTGGTCGGCAACGGCAACTTGCCAGCCGCCAGCCGAAACGCTTCCTGCGCGGTGGCCTTCGGTACGCCTTCCATTTCGAACAGGATCTTGCCTGGACGGATCACCGCCACCCATTGTTCGGGAGCGCCTTTACCCTTGCCCATGCGGGTTTCAGCCGGCTTCTTGGTGATGGGCTTGTCGGGAAACAGGCGGATCCAAACCTTGCCTCCGCGCTTGATGAAGCGCGTCATCGCTACGCGCGCGGCTTCAATTTGGCGGTCCGTAATCCAGCCGCAGCGCATGGCTTTGAGGCCGAATTCGCCGAATGCGAGACTGGAGCCGCGCCAGGCTTTGCCGGTCATGCGGCCGCGCTGCTGTTTCCTGTACTTGACCTTCTTTGGCATCAACATGGCGATTGGTCTCCGCTAACTTTGTTTGGGCGGCTCGGTACTCGGTCCGCCATTCGATTCCGCGGGTGTTTCCTTGGCTTCCTGTTTCCAGCTGGGTTGCGGCGGCGCCAGCGGCGGCAAAATAGGCGCGACACGCGGCGTGGCTCCAGGGTCGGGAGGCGCTTGCACAACTGGTCCGCTCGGCTCCGGCGTGGGAGGCGCAAAAGCCGTTCCCGGACGCCGTTCCCGGCGATCGCGCAGTGGCGGGCGGCGCGGCTCCGGATCGTTGCGCAGCGAATCCCTGCGCCCGCTGTCCAGAATCTCGCCCTTATAGGTCCAGCACTTGATCCCGATGACGCCGTAGGTGGTGTAGGCCTGCGCGAAACCGTAATCCAAATCGGCGCGCAAAGTGTGGAGCGGAAGCTGGCCCTGCAGATACCATTCGCTGCGCGCGATCTCGGCGCCATTCAAGCGGCCGGAGACGCGAACCTTGATGCCCTTGCAGCCGAAGCGCAGAGCGGAATCGACCGCCTTCCTCATCGCTCTTCGAAAGGCCACGCGCTTTTCCAGCTGCAAGGCGATCGATTCGGCCACGAGTTGCGCGTCAAGCTCCGGCTTGTGCACTTCCTGAATGTCGATGAAGACTTCGCGCTTGGTTTTCTTGGCCAGGTCGCCCTTTAGCTTTTCGATTTCAGCGCCCTTGCGTCCGATGATAATGCCCGGCCGCGAGGTGCGAATGGTGACGCGCAGCTTGTTGCCGGGGCGGTCCACTTCGATGGAACTGACGCCGGCCGACTTCAGCCGTTCGCGCAGCGCGCCCTTGAGCTCCAGGTCCTCGCGCAAAAGCTTGGCATAGTCCGCCTTGGCGAACCAGCGCGATCGCCAGGTCTTGGTGACGCCCAGACGAAAGCCGTACGGATGTACTTTCTGTCCCACTATGCGTTCTCCTGGTTTGTTCCGAGCGCCGCTTCCGGCTCGACGTTCTTGTCGCTCACCACCACCGCGATATGCGAGGTGCGCCGCTGATAGCGATACGCGCGCCCCATGGGCGCGGGCCGGATACGCTTCTGGCGCGGCCCCTCGTTCACATACGCCTCGCTCACCACCAACTGATCCACATCCACGTCGTTGTTGCGATTCTCGGCGTTGGCAATGGCCGAATCCAGCACCTTCAGGACGGTGGGCGCCATGCGCTTGTTGGTCTGGCGTAAAATAATCCGCGCCTCATTGGCCGAACGGCCGCGGATCAGGTCCACCACCAACCGCGCTTTTTGCGGCGACGATCGAATGTATCGGGCTTCTGCTCTGGCTTGCATGCTTGTCCTCTTACGCCGGCTTGGCCGTCTTCTCCGTGGGTGCGGCGGCCTTCACCGAGTGGCCCTTGAACTGGCGGGTGGGGGAAAACTCGCCCAGCTTGTGGCCCACCATGTTTTCGGTGATGTAGACCGGAATGAACTTCTTGCCGTTGTGGACGCCGAGCGTGTGCCCGATAAAGTCTGGAACGATGGTGGAGCGCCGCGACCAGGTCCGCACCACTTTCTTTTCGTTCTTGGCGTTCATATCGGCCACCTTCTTGGCCAGGTGGTCATCGGTAAACGGCCCTTTTTTAAGCGATCTGCTCATGTTTGCTAATCCCTAATCCCCAATCCCTAACCCCTAACCCCGCTTCTTGGCCTTCCGGCTCACGATCCACTTATCCGTTCGCTTGTTGTTGCGCGTCTTAAATCCTCTGGTCGGCTGGCCCCAGGGCGTCACCGGATGCCGGCCGCCGGACGTTTTGCCCTCGCCTCCGCCATGCGGATGATCCACCGGGTTCATCGACACGCCGCGATTGTGCGGCTTCTTGCCCAGCCAGCGCGTTTTGCCGGCCTTGCCGTGCGATTCGTTCTCGTGCTCCACGTTGCCCACCTGGCCGATGGTCGCCATGCACTCTACTGGTACGCGGCGTATTTCACCCGAAGGCAACTTCAGGAGCGCGATTCCACCTTCGCGCGAAACCAACTGAGCTTGCGCGCCGGCCGAGCGCGCCATTTGAGCGCCCTTGCCGGGCCGCAGCTCGATATTGTGCACCACGGTGCCGGCCGGAATGTTCTTCAGCGGCAGCGCATTCCCGATCAGGATGTCGGCCTCGGCGCCCGAGGCGACAGTGCGGCCCACCGTAAGGCCCACTGGACAAATAATGTAGCGCTTCTCGCCGTCGGCGTAATTCAGCAGCGCGATGCGCGCGGTACGGTTCGGATCGTACTCGATGGCCGCCACCTTGGCCGGAATGCCGAACTTGTCGCGCTTAAAATCGATGGCCCGATAAGCCTTCTTGGCTCCGCCGCCGCGGAAGCGCGACGAGATCAGACCCTCGCTGTTGCGTCCGCCGGTGCGCTTCTTTCCCACCACCAGCGACTTTTCGGGTGTCTGCTTGGTGATCTCGTCGCGCGAAACGACGCTCATGAAGCGCCGCGACGGCGTGGTCGGGTTGTAGCTTTTCATCGGCATGGTTAGATCTCCGCGTACTCGGGAATTTTTTGTCCCGGTTTCAGCCGTACGTAGGCTTTTTTCCAATCCGAGCGGTAGCCGGAAAACTTTCCGCGACGCCGCAACTTGCCGGTGTGGCTGACGGTCCGGACGTCGGCCACCTTCACTTTGAACAACTGCTCCACCGCGGCTTTCACCAAAGTCTTGTTGGCGCCGGAGGCCACTTCAAAACACATGGTGCTTTCGTTGTCTTTCTTGGCGACGCCCTTCTCGGTCACGATGGGCCGTTTGATCACTTCGTAGATGGTCATTTCGCCAGCGCCTCCGACAGTTTCTCCGCGGCCGCCTTGGACAGCAGCACGCCGGCGTGTCCCAGCAAACCGTACACGTCAACTTCTTGGGTGGAAACCAGCGTGACGCCTTCAAGGTTGCGCGCGCTGAGCGTCAGGTTCTGGTTGTCACCGGTATGCACCACCAGAACGGTTTTCGGAGCGCCCAGCACATCCAGCACGGCGCGCATGGCCTTGGTCTTATGATCAGCCAGGGTAAAATCCTGAACCACTCGCAACTCGCCGTCCCTCAGCTTGGCCGACAACGCCGACCGTAGCGCACCGAGCAGCATCTTGCGCGGCAGCTTGTAGCTGTAATCGCGCGGTTGCGGACCATGCGTGGTTCCACCGTGCCGCCACAGAGGCGATCGGATGGAGCCCACGCGCGCGCGGCCGGTACCCTTCTGGCGCCACAGCTTCTTACCGGAGCCCGATACTTCGTGGCGCGTCTTTGTTTTGGCGTTTCCGCCCCGGCGCGCGGCCTGGGAATGCCGCACCGCTTCATACAGCAGGTCCTGGTTCACCGGCGCGCCGAAAACTTCGTCGGACAATTCCAGCGTACCCACTACCGCGTTATTCAAATCTACAACGTCTACGCTCGGCATCCTTACGTCTCCGCTTACCTTTTGGCCCTTCTCACCAGCACGTAGCCGCCATTGGGACCAGGCACCGCGCCCTTGATCACCAGCACGTTGTCCTCGGCCACCACGTCCACTACTTCCAGATTCCGAATCGTTACTTGCTGATCTCCAGAGTGCCCGGCCATGCGGGTGCCCGGAAAGACGCGCGAAGGAAAGCTGGACGCGCCAATGGAACCCGGCGCGCGGCCGAACATCGACCCATGGCCGCCCGGACCGCCGCGGAAGTGATGCCGCTTGATAATGCTGGTAAAGCCGCGGCCCTTGCTCACTCCGATCACGTCCACCTTGTCGGCCGGCTTGAACTGATCCACTAGCACGCGATCGCCCTGCTTCAAGTCGTCGTCGCCCGGCCGCATGCGCACTTCGCGCAGAAACCGCACGCCGTCGGCGCTGGCCTTTTTCAGATGCCCCGCCATGGGCTTAGTGGTGTGCGAGGCCTTCGCAAACTCGACCAATCCAAGCTGCACGGCGTCGTAGCCATCCGTGGTCGGCGTTTTGCGCTGCACCACCACGCACGGTCCGGCCTTCAACAGCGTGACGGGGACGACTTGCCCGTCGGCGCGGAACACCTGGCTCATCCCGATCTTTTTGCCTAAAATCCCTGGGCTCATGAACACCTCTGGGAATACGAGGAAGACCAGGAATACCGGGAATGGTGTGCATTCCTCGTCTTCCTGGTATTCCTTGTGTTCCTGAATTTCATTTCGTTACTTGCCACGACCGAATGCTTTGATTTCCACATCCACACCCGCCGGCAGATCCAGCTTCATCAAGGCGTCTACCGTATCCTGGGTCGGCTCGAGAATATCCAGCAGCCGCTTGTGCGTCCGGATTTCGAACTGCTCGCGCGACTTCTTATCCACGTGCGGCGACCGCAGCACGGTGTAGCGATTCTTGATGGTGGGCAGCGGAATGGGCCCCGCCACCGTGGCGCCGGTTCGCTTGGCCGTGTCGACAATTTCAGTGGTCGATTGGTCCAGAATGCGGTGATCGTACGCCTTAAGGCGGATGCGAATGCGTTCTCGTAAGCTCATTTTTTCGCTTCTTTCAGTCGCGAAGAAGGAATACAAGGAATACCAGGGAGACGAGGAATGCGGACCATTCCTTGTATTCCCTGTCTCCCTCGTATTCCGTCTTTACTCCAATATCTCGGTTACCGTTCCCGCGCCCACCGTCCGGCCGCCTTCACGGATCGCAAACCGCAATCCCTTGTCCATGGCCACCGGCGTGATCAGCTCAATCACCAATCCCACGTTGTCGCCCGGCATCACCATCTCGGTCCCTTCGGGCAACTCCGCCACACCCGTCACGTCCGTGGTCCGGAAATAAAACTGCGGCCGGTATCCCTTGAAGAACGGCGTGTGCCGCCCGCCCTCTTCCTTGGTCAGCACCACGATCTCGCCCTTGAACCGCTTGTGCGGCGTGATGGATCCTGGCTTGGCGATCACCTGCCCGCGCTCCACGTCATCCTTTTCAATGCCGCGCAGCAGCAACCCGACGTTATCGCCGGCGCGCCCTTCGTCCAGTAGCTTCTTGAACATTTCCACGCCCGTAACCACCGTCTTGCGCGTGTCTTTGAAACCGACGATCTCCATTTCCTCGCCGACCTTGCAGATTCCTTTTTCGATACGACCCGTCACCACCGTGCCCCGGCCCTGGATCGAAAAAATATCTTCAATCGGCATCAGGAACGGCTTGTCGATGGCGCGCTGCGGCATCGGCACGTAGCTGTCTACCTTGGCCATCAGCTCGTCTACCGTCTTCTCCCACTTCTCTTCCCCGTTCAACGCGCCCAGCGCGCTCACCCGCACCACCGGCAGATCGTCGCCCGGAAATTCGTACTTCGAAAGCAGTTCGCGGACTTCCAGCTCCACCAGTTCCAGCAGCTCCGGATCGTCCACCATGTCCACTTTGTTCAGCGCCACTACGATCGAAGGCACGCCCACCTGGCGCGCCAGCAGGATATGCTCGCGCGTTTGCGGCATCGGGCCATCTGTCGCCGCCACCACCAGGATTGCGCCATCCATCTGCGCGGCTCCCGTGATCATGTTTTTGATGTAGTCGGCATGGCCCGGGCAATCCACGTGCGCGTAGTGCCGGTTGGCTGTTTCATACTCCACGTGCGCCACCGCGATCGTGATTCCGCGCGCCTTCTCTTCCGGCGCGTTGTCGATGGAATCGAACGAGCGGAACTTGTTTTTCGGATTGTGCTTGGCCAATACCTTGGTGATGGCCGCCGTCAATGTCGTCTTGCCATGATCGATGTGCCCGATCGTCCCAATGTTCACATGCGGCTTGCTGCGGTCAAATTTTTCCTTCGCCATGGATGTTGAGCTCTCCTACTTGCTTATTCTGAATTCCTTGTATTCCCTGTATTCCTGGTATTCCTTGTATCCCTACCTAATGACTTTTCCCTGCACTTTCGCCACGATCTCTTCCGACAGGTTCTTGGGAACCTCCTCGTACTGCCCGAAATGCATGGTGAAACTACCGCGGCCCTGCGTGCGCGAGCGCAGCTCGGTGGCATAGCCGAACATTTCCGACAGCGGAACCATGGCTTTGATGAGTTGCGTAGTGCCGCGGATTTCGGTGCCTTCCAAACGGCCTCGCCGCGAGTTGAGATCTCCGTTGACGGTGCCCATGTATTCTTCAGGCACCACCACTTCGACGCGCATCACCGGCTCCAGCAGCACCGGCTTGGCTTTCCGGCAGGCTTCCTTGAAGCAGATAGAAGCGCAGATCTTGAAAGCCATTTCCGACGAGTCCACGTCGTGATAGTCGCCGTCGAAGAGCTCGACTTTAATGTCCACCATCGGATACCCGGCCAGAATGCCGCCTTCCAGCGACTCGCGGACACCCTTCTCAACCGCCGGGATAAATTCCTTGGGGACCGAACCGCCTTTGATCACGTTGTCGAATTCGAAGCCTTTGCCGGGATTCGGCTCCACTCTGAGCTTGGTGCGAGCGTATTGCCCGCTGCCGCCGGTCTGCTTCTTGTGCGTGTAGTCGTACTCGGCGGTGCCACGAATGGTCTCGCGATAGGCCACCTGCGGCTTGCCGACGTTGGCCCCGACATTGAACTCGCGCTGCATGCGATCGACGATGATCTCCAGATGCAGTTCGCCCATTCCAGCCAGGATGGTCTGCCCGGTGTCGGGGTCCGTATTCACGCGCAGCGTGGGATCTTCCTGCACCAGCTTCTGGATGGCCATGCCGAGCTTCTCTTGATCGGCCTTGGTCTTGGGCTCGATCGCGAGCTGAATCACGGGCTCCGGGAAATCGATGTTTTCGAGCAGGATCGGCCGCTTTTCGTCGCAGATGGTGTCGCCCGTCGAGACGTTCTTCAGCACCGCCGCGCAGATGTCTCCCGCCAGAATTTCCTGAATGTCCTCGCGCTTGTTGGCGTGCATCTTCACCAGACGCCCCACGCGCTCCCTACGGTTTTTCGCGACGTTGAAAACGGAATCGCCCGCTCCCAGACGGCCCGAATACACCCGGATATATGCCAGCTGGCCGACAAACGGGTCGGTCATGATCTTGAACACCAACGCCGAAAACGGCGCGGTATCGCTAGCGGGAAGCTCTTCGGTTATTTCGGGGTTATTGGGGAGAACGCCCCGCACCGGGGGAATGTCCATCGGCGAAGGCAGGTAGTCCACCACCGAATCGAGCAGGTTCTGCACGCCCTTGTTCTTGAACGCGGAGCCGCAGATGACCGGAAAAATCTTCTGCGTGATAGTAGCCTTGCGGATGCCCTCCATGATCTCTTTCTCAGAGATCGGCGTACCTTCCACAAACTTGGCGAACAGGTGGTCGTCCGATTCAGCCACCGCTTCGATCATCTGCTCGCGATAGGATTTGGCCTTGTCGAGCAGATCGGCCGGAACATCCACCTCGTCGTACTCGGCGCCCAGCGTCTCGTCGCGCCAGATTCGCGCTTTCATTGTCACCAGGTCGACGATGCCTTTGAACTGGTCCTCGGCCCCCACCGGAATTTGTATCGCGACCGGACGGCACTTCAGCCGGTCGATAATCGTATCGATGGAGTGGTAAAAATCGGCGCCCACGCGATCCATCTTGTTGATGAAGCAAATGCGCGGAACGCCGTACTTGTCGGCCTGACGCCATACGGCCTCCGACTGTGGCTGTACTCCTGCGACGGCGTCGAATACCGCCACCGCGCCATCCAGCACGCGCAGGCTACGCTCCACTTCGGCGGTGAAATCCACGTGGCCGGGAGTGTCGATGATATTGATCGTGATGTCGCGCCACTGGCACGTGGTGGCGGCGGACGTGATCGTGATACCCCGCTCCTGCTCCTGCTCCATCCAATCCATGATGGCGGTGCCTTCATGCACCTCGCCGATCTTGTGAGTTCGGCCGGTGTAATAAAGCACACGCTCGGTAGTGGTGGTTTTACCGGCATCAATATGGGCCATGATGCCGATGTTCCGCATTTTTTCGATCGGTACAGTACGTGCCATAAATAAAACCTACAACTCGACTACCAGCGGTAATGGGCGAATGCCTTGTTTGCCTCCGCCATGCGATGAACGTCGTCCTTCTTCTTAATTGCTCCGCCGCGCATGTTGGCGGCATCCGTCAACTCGTTGGCCAGCTTGTCGGGCATACCCTTGTCCGGCCGGCTGCGCGCGTTCTGCAAAATCCAGCGGATCGCCAAACTCACCCGCCGGTTCTGTGAAACCTCAACGGGAACCTGATAGTTGGCGCCACCCACGCGCCGCGTCTTCACTTCCAGCAACGGCTTGGCGTTCTCGACCGCCTTTTTAAAAAGCTTCAAAGGATCGTCGGCGGTGCGCTCCTTGATCTTGTCCATGGCGCCATAAAAAATCCGCTGCGACGTATTTTTCTTGCCGTCCCACATCATGGAATTGATGAACTTCTCGGCCAGCGTCGAGTTGTAAATCGGATCCGGCAGGATCTCGCGAGGCTCTGGTCTGCGTCTGCGTGGCATATCTTATTTACTCGGACCCTTTGGCCGTTTCGCACCGTACTTCGATCGCCCCTGTTTACGGTCCGTCACTCCCGCCGCATCCAACGTCCCGCGCACCACGTGATAACGAACGCCCGGCAGATCCTTCACGCGGCCGCCGCGAATCAGCACAATGGAGTGTTCCTGCAAGTTATGGCCGACGCCGGGGATATAAGTGGTCACTTCGATGCCGTTGGTCAGGCGCACGCGCGCCACTTTCCGCAGCGCCGAATTCGGCTTCTTAGGCGTAGTGGTGTACACACGCGTACACACTCCGCGCTTTTGCGGGCAGGCCTGCAACGCGGGACTAGCGGTCTTATAACGTGGCGGTTTTCGCCCTTTTCGCACGAGTTGATTAAACGTCGGCACGAATCTTCCCTTCAGAAGTTTATGTTGTTCGTTGACACACAATCGGCAGGCTCAAAGCCGGCCGCGAAAAACTACAAGCTGCGAGGGTACTTGCTCTGGACTAGCCCATATCCCAGTGGCTGAAAAACCGTCAGGACCTCGGGGCCGGCCCCCGGCCGGGCTCTCTAACGAAAGAGCGGTAGCACGGGAGCAGAAGACACAACTCGCCTAAACCCTTATAAGAATACTGAACCAACCAGCGCTTGTCAAATGGTGCGCCGGAAGGCCACTTGACATACATATTCATATATGATATGTCTAGACATATAGACCAGAGCCCCATAAGAGAGGCAACAAAACAAAGCGACGTGAGAGCAACGCCATGAGAACTACACTTAGACTCAAAGAGGCATTGATGACTCAAGCCAAGCGCGAAGCCGAGCGACGGGGACAAACCCTCACCGCGCTTATAGAAGAAGGGCTGCGGCTGGTTCTGATCCAGCCCCATCTCCACCACCCGCGCGAGCGGGTGATACTTCCGGTTTCCAAAGCTGGAGGCGGCGTGCTTCCGGGCGTTGACCTGAACGACAGCGCCGCACTGGAAGATATCATGGAAGGCCGCGGGTGATTCTTCCGGATGTAAACGTCCTGCTTTACGCGTTCCGCCCCGACGCTGAAAATCACGCCGCGTATCGAACCTGGCTGGAAGGCGTTGTCAGTGGTGAAGCGGCGTATGGAATGTCGCCGCAAGTTCTCGCCAGTGTGATCCGCCTGGCGACTCACCCGCGTGTTTTCGCGCGCCCCGATCCTGTGGCGGATGTCCTGGCATTCATAGCGGTCCTTATGGACCAGCCACATTGCCAAATCGTCGAACCTGGTCCTCGCCACTGGGACATCTTCACCGGGTTGTGCCAGCGCGCGAACGCTTACGGCAATCTGGTGCAGGACGCGTGGCTAGCGGCTTTGGCGATCGAATCGGGCTGCGAATGGATCACCAACGATCGCGATTACGCGCGATTCGAAGGTCTGCAGTGGCGGACGCCATTTACCGCGTTGAAGACGTCAGCTTCTCGGCCAGCAGGCTTTCCACTTGCGCGTCAAATTCCTTGACAGCTTGATGATACAGCGCGCCGCTGGCTGGTCCCGGGAATCCAGCATGGACAAAGCGCACGCGCCCATCGCGTCCCAGGAAGAACGTAGTCGGCCAGGAGTTTAGATTTACCGGCTGCGTCAGCTTCGCGTCGCGTTCGTCCGGGGTGCCTCCCAGCAGCACCGTATAGTCGATCCCATACTCCTTCATGAAGGCGCGCAAACGTACCGGATTCTTGAGCTGGTCTTCTTCTTCAAACGAGAGCGCCACAACTTCCAGGCCTTGGTTGCGATACTTGCGATATAACTCGGCCAGAAACGGCGCTTCGTCGTGGCAGTTGGGACACCAACTCCCGGTAACGTTCACCAGCACCACCTTGCCCAGGAAGCGGGCGTCGGTGTTCGACACGATCTTGCCATTGAGATCGGGGAAGCTGAAACGGAACGGCTCGGAGGCGTCCTTGACGGTCGTGTGATGATCCGGATCGGTGGGCGGCGGTAGTCCTTTAGCGCGCGCGACATCGGGCCGCGTCGCGGTGAGCTGGCTCTTGCCGTGCAGATCGGTCATATCGATGGCGAGCGTTCCGTCCGCCGCCGGAGTCACAATCAAGAGCGACGGCCGGCCTCCGGAGAAATGGCTCAACACAAATTTGCCGTCCCTATATCCGCCGGTCAGAGCGCCGGTGTCGCCGTCCACGCGCAGAATGGCCGCAGAAACATTGGAGCCGCTCTTCTGCTGCACGATCAGCCGCCAGGCTTTCTCGCCTTTGGCGCTTTGCACCGCAACCTCCCAAAGACCGTCGATAGAAGGCGCGCCGGCGCTCGAGCTGGCCTCGGCCTTGTGGCGATGCGCCGTGATCGGATAGGTTTTCTTCAGCATCGGCCCGTACTGGCCTACCAGCGCGCCATCCTGCAGCTTGGCTTCGAGCTTGGCGGCATAGGAGTCAAAGTTCAAGACCAGGGATCCATTTTGAAAGCTGGCTCCGCTGGCGACCACTTTCTCATCTCCATTGAACAACCAACCCCGAAGGTTCGATCCGTCGCCCGCGATCTGCAGGCGGAAGGGAATGTCTTGGCCATTAAAGGTAATGGTGGCGTCCCACAGACCCGACAGTGACTGAGCCATAACGGCAGCGGGCGCCATGGCCAGAAGGAGAGCAGCAAAGAATTTGGTTTTCACGTTCGCTCCTTTCGTGAACGAATCAGTTGATAGTCATTAGTGTACATCCGTCCAAGGGTTGACAAGAGGAATCCCGCAATGCTCGAAGTCCCTGACATTGCGCGTTGCGAGCGTAGCGCGGTGGACGCGGACGATGGCGGCGATCATCGCATCGAATTGAGAAATCGGCCTTCCCGCAGCCTTGCAGATAGCCGGAAATCGTAGCAAATTGCCGCGCCGCTTCCGGATCGAACGCCAGTATCCGTCCATGGAAATACTCGTCGAACATCCTTCCGGCCGCCACTGCCAGACTCTGCCTCCGTTTGCCAGCTGGCAGCACTTCTATTCCTGCCAGTAACTCGGCCTGCGTGATGGCAGTAACAAAGACGCTGGACGGCTCTTCCAATGCCAGCCAGCGGAGAACTCTTTCCGATGGTGAAGGCTTCATAGCATCCGACAAAGCGTTGGTGTCAAGAACGATCATTTGCAAGAACAATCATTTGAACGTGGGCGGCCGGCGCATAGGTTCTCGAGGCGGAATCTCGAGTTCGACTCCTCCCAAGGGCCCAAAGAGACTTCGGATTGCTTCCGCCAGATTCAAAGGCCGCTTCGGCTGTTCCGCCAGCGCCGAGTCGTCAGAACATGACGCGCCTCTTCTTCCATGGACCGTCCATGTTGAGCCGCCCGAACGCGAAGCCGCGCCTTAACTCCGTCATCTAGTCGCCGAATGGTGATGGTCGCCATCGCCTCAATGATAGCAATGCAGTCATTGCTAGCACTTGCCGGCGGATCCGTTCGACATAGGCTACCGAGCAATCCGCGCTATGCCGTTCTCGGAACCCTGATTATTGACCGGTATCGCCGCCCACGCCGCCGAGACCTGCGATCGCGCCTGCCTGGAAGGCTTTGTCAATCAATATCTGGCATGCGCTGGCGGCTGGCGATCCAGGCAAGCTGCCGCTCGCGAAGAACGCGCGCTACACCGAAAACGGCCAGGAGCTGAAATTAGGCGACGGCATGTGGGGACCCACCGTGACCCTCGGCAACTACAAGCTATATTTCGCCGATCCGCAGTCCGGACAAGTGGGCTTCTTCGGAACCATCGAGGAGCACGGCCATCCAGTGATTCTTGGCCTTCGGCTCAAAATTGACGGTAAAAAAATAAGCGAAATGGAAGTGGTCGCGCTCCGCAAAACCAGCGGCGTGTTTTCCGAGCCGCAAAATCTGGTGGACAACCGATCTTTCATCAGGCGCTGGCGCCTTCCGAGCGCCGGCCGCGCGCCGAGCTGATCCGCGTGGCGAATTCATATTTTGAAGGCATGGAAGCCGGCACCGACAAGAACACTCCCTTCGACAAGGATTGCCAGCGCATCGAGAATGGCGTGATCACATCCAACGATCCCTCCAGCAAGAGTGAAATAACCCGAATGAGTTGCGGCGCTCAGTTCGCCACCGGATTCACCAAGGTGATTACGCGGGTCCAGGAGCGGCGCTTTCCGGTGGTGGATGAAGAACGCGGGATGGTGCTCTCGATTATTCGCTTCGATCACTCCGGCAAGAACAAAACCATCACCTGGGCCGACGGCACCGAACATAAAGTAAATCCGCCGTTCGACCAGCCTTATTCGTTTTTCATCGCCGAGCTGTTCAAGATTGTGGACGGTAAAATCAATCGCATTGAAGCGCTGGTCACGCCGGTTCCCTACGGCATGTACACCGGCTGGCCCCAGGAACAACCAGGAAGTAATTTAGTCTTTCCGCCATTCGAGCGGGAAAAGCTGTCCCGCCCTTACCGCATCCAGTTGCACGCCGGCCAGCATAGCGGCTCTGGCCAGCACCGGGTCGCGTCCGGCGGCCAGGTCGGCCGCCGAAGGCAGAATCACTTCGTCTGGGATGACGCCGGTATGCTCCAAACTCTTGCCGTCTCCCATGATGAGATCGGCGTCGGTGATGGATGCGCCATAAAAGACCATGGTGTTCACGCCTTGGTGAAACTGGTAGCGGAGAGACTCCATGACGGAGCCCGAGCTGTGATCTCCGAGCACCTTCCCGCGATGCTCCAGCTGAATGACGCGCGCGAACAGCTCGGCCGCGGACGCCGACCGGCTGTCCACCAAGACGATCAATTTCCCCGCAAAGGCATTCGCGCCACGGGATTTGGCGATCTGCGGTTTCAGATCGGATTTCCGGCCCACGCGCTCGCGCGATGGTCACATCGTGATCGACAACGTCGCCCACCACGCGCTCCAGCGTTTTTATCAACCCACCGGGATTTCCACGCAAATCCATGACCAGCGCCTGGTATTTGCGCGCGTCTTTGATCAGACGATCCACTTCGTCGTCGGTCATGAAGAATTCAGGCATTTTCCAGATCAGCAACTTATCCCCAAAAGTGACAGGCGTTGGCGGTTTTCGCGCTCGCCGTTCTCCTCGTCGCGCACCATTTTCCAGTAATCGTTGTGGTCGTTAAGATCCAACACCTGTTTTTCACGAGTCACTTTGGGTTCGACCTCTACCTTGCGCGTGACCCCGTCTGGCCCTCGCACCGTGAGATTCATCGCCGGCACCGATAGCAGCGTATTGAAAATGTAGTTCATGGTCCAAAGAGTCTCGCGCTTGGGCGTGAATCCCTGCCAAGCCAGCACCTCGTCGCCGGGGGCCAATTTTTCCGAAGCGTCCCGATTCGGACGAACGGCGGTGATAAAGCACCGATCGCCGATCATCTGCAAGATATAGCCGTATTCGCGGTGCGTATTGCGCGAGGGCGGCAGGAAAAAAGTATGGGAATCCTTGAGCGCATCCAGCGTCTCGGCGATAGCCATCATCGCGTCGCCCAGATTAGTCGACGGACTGCAGGCGTGTATCGGCTGACTTTAAAACGAGCTTCCAGATCCACGCCGTGATATTGGGGATCGTAATAGTGATGCTGCACGGCGTCGCGCAGGTCGCGCAGCATCTGGCGCGCGCGTTCCCGCTGAAGCTGTCGAATTGGTATCTGGGCGAACGCCGGCACCGCGCAACAAACCCGCGGCGATAATACCGGCCACAGCAAGCTGTTTCAGCATGGGAAATTAATCCTGGCCCAGTTCAGTCGCGGACATTGGAAGAAGGCCGGGGCTGTTCCGCCAGTAGCCTGTCGACATCGGCCCGAAACACGCTTTCCCGCACGGCGCCGATGTACGACTTCGCAGCGCGGCCGTTGCGGTCCACCAGCACCGTGGTAGGCAGCGCATCGATGGCGGGCGCCGATGGCGACGCCAGATCGGGCATCAGAACCGGATAGGGCAAGTGAAACTCGCGCAAGGAACCCTCCACGGCGTGCTTGCCGCCCTCATCCATGGAGACGCCGACGATGGAGAGTCCTTTGTAGCGATAGTCGCGCGCCAGGTCGATCAATCCCGGGCGTTTCCTGCCGGCAGGGAGCGCACCAACTGGCCCAATAATTGATGAGCACCACTTCTCCGCGATGATCGGAGAGACGCCACGCGACTCCATCCAGCTGCGGAAAAACCAGGTCCGCCACGCGCGTTCGATCCTTCACTGGCCTGACGCCGGCCTTCTGTTCGCTCCAGGTCTCCAGGCCGATGGCGATCCATACCACGGCGGCGGCGAACAGCACATATTGAATGATCTTCCGGTAGTTGGGCTTGTTTTCCAGCACCGTCTTAATTATAACGGCGAGTCGTAGGATACTGGCTTCAGGTTCCGACTTGCCCGACACGAGGTCTTCCACCTTTGACGAGCCCATCGCCCAAGTGCCTGCTCCCTTAGACGCCATCCCGCGAAAGCTCCGCGTTCTGCAAGTTGGCAAGTTCTATCCGCCCCATATCGGCGGCATGGAAACCCATCTGCAGGCCCTGTGCAATGGACTGCGTAACCACCTGGACCAGCGCGTTATCGTCTCCAACGAGGGCCGCAACACTTTAGACGAAATCATCGACTCGGTGCCTATCGCGCGCCTGTCCACACTGTTGACGGCTTTCTCCACTTCGATTTCTCCAGGCATGGTTTCCCGAATTCGCCACTCCGACGCGGACCTGATTCATCTGCATCTGCCGAATCCCGCCGCTGTCCTGGCCTATCTTGCCAGCGGCTATCGCGGACACCTGGTGGTTACCTATCACAGCGACATTGTCCGGCAAAAGGTGCTGGGGCGAATGTTTGAACCGCTCCTTTATGCCTTGCTGCGGAGAAGCGCCGCCATCATCGCAACATCGCAGAATTATGTCGCCACATCGCCCGTGCTTCAGGCCTTTCGAGAGCGTTGCCACCTCATACCTTATGGCATCGACACCGCGCAGTTCCAGCAATGCGATCCGGACGCGGTGGCGCGTATCCGCGCGCGGTTCGGCGAACGGCTGGTGGTCAGCGTGGGCCGCTTGGTCTACTACAAGGGTTTGGAGTATTTGATCCGCGCCATGGCGGACGTGCAGGGCAAACTGGTGATTGTCGGTGACGGTCCGTTGCGGAGAAAGCTAGAGACCCTGGCAACCCGCTTGGGAGTCGTTCCTAAAGTCAGCTTCGCGGGCGAAGTCGAAAACGCCGAAGCGCTGGCCCATTATCACGCCGCCGCTGTCTTCGTGCTGGCCTCCGTAGCGCGCAGCGAAGCTTTCGGAATCGTGCAGATTGAAGCGATGGCGTCTGGAGTACCGGTGGTGAACACCAGCCTGGACTCGGGCGTGCCGCTGGTTTCCTTGCACGAAGAAACCGGGCTGACGGTCCCGCCGGCAGACCCGCCAGCCTTGGCGGCGGCCATCAACCGGTTGCTCGACAACCCCCCTTTGCGCCAGCAGTATGGCCGGGCGGGCGCACTGCGGGCCCGGCGGGAGTTCGGTCTGGACAAGATGCTGGAGCGCACGTTGCATCTCTATCGGAGCGTGAGCGCTGCGCGATGACCGTACGGTAGGCCAGTAACTATTTTCTGCATACCTCGTCCCATTTGCAGGATCGCTCTCGCGCAGAGCGTCGGGTAAAGGGGAAGACATGTCCTTCGCTCTCTACATTCTTGGATACCTGGTGGTGATCATCGGGCTGGCGTGGGGCGCGCATCTGGCGCATGTGCCGCGGCAATGGATCGGCGTAGGAGTAGTGATCCTGGTAGGGCTGGGTGTGGTCACCGCCGTGACGCACACACGCCAACGCGACCCGAATTAGCGCAGAGCCGGATGTGGTGTTAAGCTCCGGGATACCGGAGCCACATTGCCCGATCTTCAGCAGCAGTTCGGACAGATCGACATCTACCTCTTCGATCAGCTGATGCGCGGACGCATCGCGCCAGGCATGCGGATCGTAGACGCCGGCTGCGGGAACGGGCGCAATCTGGTGTATTTGTTTCGCGAGGGCTACGAAGTTTTTGGCGCCGACGAGGATCCGCGCGCAATAGATGCCGTGCGCCACTTGTCTCACACACTGGCTCCGGCGCTACCGGCGGACAACTTCCGGCTGGAGGCCGTCGAAGCGATGTCGTTTGGCGACGCGTTCGCCGATGTGGTACTGAGCAGCGCGGTCCTGCATTTTGCCCGTGACGACGATCATTTTGACGCCATGCTGCGCGGTACCTGGCGCGTGTTGAAACCGGGCGGCCTGTTCTTCTGCCGTCTGGCCTCATCCATTGGGATAGAAGACCAGGTGAAGAAGCGCGCCGGCCGGCGATTTTTGTTGCCCGACGGCTCGGAACGCTATCTCGTCGATGAAGCGTTCCTGATGGCGCTCACCGCAGAGTTGGGCGGGCAGTTCGCCGACCCATTGAAGACCACCGTCGTGCAAAATCAACGTTCGATGACAACGTGGGTGGTGCGGAAAGACTGACGCTCGGCTCAGAGGCCTTTCTTACCCAGAAAGTCGATCAGGTCCACCACGCGCATGGAATATCCCCACTCGTTGTCGTACCAGGAAATGACGTGCACCAGGTTTCCGTCCAGCACCTTGGTCATGCCCGCGTCGACGATGGAGCTGTTGGGATTGTGCAGCATATCGGTGGAAACCACCGGATCCTCGGTATACGCCAGGATGCCCTTCAGCGGGCCGTTGGCGGCGTCTTCCAGCGCTTTGTTCACTTCTTCCGCCGTGGTGTTCTTGGACGTCAGCACCACCAGATCCACCACGGAAACATCGGGCGTGGGAACGCGCATGGCGTAGCCGTCCAGCTTGCCCTTCAGCTCCGGCATCACTAGCGCGATGGCCTTGGCCGCGCCGGTGGTGGTGGGGATCATGTTCAAGCGCGGCGGCGCGGGCGCGGCGCAGATCCTTGTGCGGAAAATCCAGCACGTTCTGATCGTTGGTGTAGCTGTGGATGGTGGTCATCGATCCCTTTTCGATGCCGAACTTTTCGTGCAGCACCTTCACCACCGGCGCCAGGCAATTGGTGGTGCAGGAGGCGTTCGAGATGACGTTGTGCTTGGCCGGATCGTAGGCCTTTTCGTTGACGCCCAGCACGATGGTGATGTCTTCATCCTTCGCGGGCGCCGAAATGATCACCTTCTTCACGGTGCCGCGCAGATGCTTGGCCGCGTCTTTCTTGTCGGTGAATCTGCCCGTGGATTCCACCACCACCTGCACGCCGAGCGAACTCCAATCCAGCTCGGCCGGATCTTTCACCGCAAAAATCTTGATGCGCTTTCCCGCCACAACGATGGAATCGCCCTCCGCCTTCACCTCTTCGCCCAGCTGGCCGAGGATGGAATCGTATTTCAATAAGTGCGCCAGCGTTTTGGTGTCGGTAAGTCGTTGGCTGCGACAAACTCAATGTTCGGGTGATGCAAACCCGCGCGCACCACATTGCGGCCGATGCGGCCAAAGCCGTTAATACCTACTTTGATGGACATGCCCCTCCAGGTAGTCTCGATCTACTTATGTTGTTGGTCGCGCGCGCCGGCGGAGCGCGTTTGGCATGGCTTTACTTGGCCACTAGTGGCGGCGCCGTGGAACCGCCGATGTCGGCGTAAGCTTCCTTGATGGCGGTCACCTTAGATCCGACGAAGGTCACAAATGTAATCTTACCCGGCGGATCGCCATAGATCCAGTCCTCAGTCTCAGTTCCGTCGTTGCTGACGTCGCGTTCCTTGTGGCGGGGCTTCCCGATGGCCAGGATAACCTGGTCGCGATCCATCCCGACGATCACCTTGTTAGCCTTGATGGCCTTTTTGATCGGCTCCGGCAGCTTGTCGAGATAGTTGTCCGTGGCCGAGCCCTGGTTGAAGTCGAGGACCGGCGCCAGAAGCTTCTTGATCTCGTCGGATTTCACTCCCGGCGGCACGGGCTGGCCGAACAGAATCGCGATCGAGGTGCCGCTCGGTGCGTTCGAATTCTGCTGTCGATTGATCGGCGACATGGTTGGGCCTACGCCGATCTGCACGTGATTCTTCCAGGCGCCTTTCCCACCTTTCATTCCATTGTTGATTTCGAGAACCAGACGCTCATTATCGATATCGACATGCGTGATCTGCACCAGATCGCCCACGCGCGCCGCCGCACCCAGTTGCTGTCCGATCTGCGCCCAGAGCTGCTTGTCGTAATCGCCCTCGGCGTTGAATGGCAGCGGTTTCTTCGATCGCGGAAGATAGGCCTTCACTGTCGCGTACTCCGACATCAATCCACGCAGCAACTCGACGCGATCGTCCTCGTCCAACTTCTGTGCCCTCGCCGGCGTAAGAGTGGAAAGCAGCAGGAGGCAGGCCGCGGGCGGCGCCAGATAATGAATCGCGAGATGCTTACGAGTCATGCTTCCTCCCGGGGGCCTTGCGGCTGGATGGGGGCCTTGCGGAGATAGAAGAACAAACCGATGGCCACCGCGGTGGTGAGCAAGCCGCCTTCCGGACCATAGGCGCCTCCACTCAACGGTCCTTCGATCTTCCAGTGCATCGCGTAACCTGTAACATCCATTGTAAACCCGCTGAGATTCGCGCCCAGCATGGGGAGCGCCCAGTTCCAGCCGAAATGCAGCCCAATGGGTAGCCAGAGATCGCCGCTGCGAAGGTACGCGTAGCCCAGCACCACGCCCCACAGGATGGTATTGAAGAGCGCGAGCGGGCCGAAATTCAGATTTTGCGAGTGCGCCAAGCCGAACAACACGGCCACGGGAAGAACGGTGGCGAAGGGGCCGATGCCTCGCACCAGAACTTGAAAGCCGTAGCCGCGAAAAAGCATTTCTTCCCCGACAGCGCCAAACAGGAGCAGGATGGAAACAAAGAGCAGCGATGGCCAGTGGACGTGCTCATTCGGTACGGGCTCAAGATCGGCCAGCCGCAGCACCAGCGGAATCACGATCACCACCAGCGCGGCGCCGATGCCGCCCAATATTCCTAGCGACAAATTGCGGCGCGAAGCGGCGGTCCAGCCCAGCCCGATGTCGGACAGGTTGCCCCGTTCGTAGATCCGCAGCGCCAGCGTGTTGGCGACGGCCGCGGCGGCGAAGGTGCCTAGCGTAGAGATCACAAAAACGGGCGCGCCGAGAAAAGCAATGATGATCGGAAACACGAAGTAGTAGCCGAGAGCGGCGATGAGGGCGAACACGCCCACGCGCAGGAATACGCCCAGAAGTTTCTTACGCTCGGTGGCGGAGGAGACGGGGGAAGGCAACAACTCTCATGTTACGTAAATAAGGAAATGCCTGCGATGCCCGCCGCCCCGGCTTCGACACACTGCTGCGCATTTTCCGAAGTAACGCCGCCCAGTGCATAAATCGGCAGGCGAACGCTGGCCGCGGCTTCTCGAAAAGCTTTGATCCCGATGGGCGCGAGCGATTTGGTGACGCTCGGAAAAACCGGGCCATAAACGGCGAAATCGGCGCCTTCGCTCTCCGCCGCGCGCAGTTCGGCGATGGTGTGGCAAGAGACGCCGATCAGGAAACCGGCGGGTGCGATGCGTCGAATCGTCTCGGGCGACATCGATCCAGCCGGCAGGTGAACGCCGTGAGCGCCGCAGGCCAGCGCGATATCGGTGCGCGTGTTCACCAGAACCTGGCTCCTTGGTGCAATTCGCAAGACTGTTCGTACCAAACTAGCCAGCTCGCGTGCGGCGAGCTCCTTGGCGCGGATCTGAATCATCTCTACGCCATCGCTGGCGGCGCGCGCGGCCACATCCAGCGAATCGGTGATGCAGTAGCGCTTCACAGAATCCGGAGATCGCGGCTGGGAAATTCCACCACCCAGTCCTTCACACCGTTGTATTTGTCCATCGAATTCGAGCCGGCGCCGGCCGGCACTTCCACCGCGATGTCGCCGGAAAACTCCAGACGCACGCGCTCCGGTTTTTCCACCGTGCGCAGCAATGTGGCGGGAATTTGATTGAAGGCCGGACGCCCGTTACGAGGAGCCGCCGAAAGCTCATCGGGCCGGACCATCAGCCAGACCTGGTCGCCGATCAGCCGGCCCGGAAAATAAGGGCCAGCCAGCTCGAAATCCTGAAAGCGCAACCGGCTGGAGTTGCGGCCCGGATCGAGCGACCGGATCTCCACCGGCAGAAGATTGTAGAGGCCCAGCAAGCGCGCCACGTCCACAGTGGCCGGCTGTTCGAAGATCTTGCGGGGCGACCCGCTTTGCACCGCGCGGCCTTCCCGCAACACGATCATTTCGTCGGCCAGCGCGAAGCATTCCTCGGTGTCGTGCGTGACCAGCAGGATGGGCGTTCCAAAATCCTGCCGCACTTGCCGCAGAACGGAATAAAATTCGGCGCGCAACGGAGCATCCAGGCCGCGGCCGGGTTCATCGAGCAACAGCACGCGCGGCGCGCCGATCAACGCGCGGGCGATGGAACAGCGCTGCTTTTGTCCGCCGGAAAGCTGATAAGGCCGGCGGCCGGCGACATCGCTGAGGTGGAATTTCTCCAGCATCTCGGTCACCTTGCGATGGCGGCCCAGGCGCGGCGTGCGCTCGGCGGCAAACTCCAGGTTCTGCCGCAGCGTCATATGCGGAAACAGGGCGTAATTCTGGAAAACGTATCCGCAATGCCGCGCGCGCGGCGCAACATGCACGCCAGCCGCGCCATCGAAAAGAATTAGATCGTCCAGCAGGATGCGGCCTTCGTCGGGGAGAACGAATCCGGCGATGGAATCGAGCGTCAGGGTTTTGCCCGCACCGCTCGATCCAAACAGTACCGTCACTCCGGCGGCGGATTCGAATTCGAGATCCAGGGAAAACCCGGCGGAGTCCGGCCCGGCGGCGTACTGCTTGCGGATCTTCGCCTGAATCATAACGCGGTCGGGCGCGGTCCGAAGGGATTGGAGGTGAGGCGATTGGCCAGCGTCAGAATTGCCAGCGCGATGGCCGAGACAATCAGCACCAGCACGCGCGCCGCGGCGCCGTTGCCGCCTTCCACCGCGTCGTAGATGGCGATGGACACGGTCTGGGTGCGGCCCGGAATGTTGCCCGCGATCATCAGGGTGACGCCGAAGTCGCCTAATGATCGGGCGAACGCAAGCGCGGTGGCGGCCAGGATGGAGCGACGCACCAGCGGCAGCGTCACGCGCCAGAACAGACGCGTTTCGGTTGCGCCCAGATTGCGCGCGGCCCGTTCATAGGATCGATCGACGCTCTCGAAGGCGGCGCGCGCGGACTTCACCAGCAGCGGCGTGGAGTGAAACAGCGAGGCCACCACAGCCGCCTGCCAGGTGAATACCAGCGGCCCGCCGAAAAGCAATTCGTACAGGTGGCCGATGGGGCTGGCGCGGCCCAGCAGCACCAGAAGATAGTAGCCAAGCACCGTGGGCGGCAGTACCAGCGGCAGCGTGATGGCGGCATCCAAAACCTCTTTGCCGCGGAACGTCCGGTTGGCGAGAATCCATGCCAGCCACAACCCGGCAATCAGCGCGAGCGCGGTGGAAATGGCGGCCACGCGCAAGCTGAGCCACAGTGGAAACCAATCGAAGGACGCGCCAGCGGGCATGGAGATAACTCATGTTAGCGCAGGCCACCCTGAAACATCCCGGCTGGTTTACGTTGTTAAAGCGACGTCAGACATCTTGAATGTGCGTAGCCATCCACCACTGATTGCCGAACTCATCCTCCACGCCTCCCGAGCGATCGCCATAGG
The DNA here is from genome assembly GCA_963798295.1 of Bryobacterales bacterium. Classification (GTDB taxonomy): domain Bacteria; phylum Acidobacteriota; class Terriglobia; order Bryobacterales; family Bryobacteraceae; genus Palsa-89. The sequence goes on from CAWCSV010000002.1 coordinate 180,856, forward strand.
GCTGGTCGGCCGGCTCGCGGATCGATTTGGCGCCCGCCTGCATGGCCCGCCGGTAGACCGCGTCCACGTCCTCCGTGTAGATGTGAAGCATGGCGGGAAACCTCTTGCCCTCCTGCGCTTCGCCCAGCATGACGACGGAATCGCCGATCTTGATCTCGGCATGCATCACGGAGCCATCGGGACGCCGGGAGGCGTAAATTTCCTGGGCATTGAAAACCTGCTTGGCGAAATCGATGATTTTCGCGACGCCTGGTGAAACGATGTAGGGCGACACCGTCGGGTGCCCCTCGGGAATCGGTTTTACTTTAGGTGCCATGCAGCCATTGTGACTGGAATCGCTGCCGGCAGTATTGTAAAAAATTGCCGCTCAGCCAACCAGCGGTACGTGATTGCGATGCTCGGTCCGGTGGGCTAGATACGTGGTTGGATTGATGCCGGAGAACGCGCGGAAATCGTGGATGAAATGGGCCTGATCGAAGTAGCCGCAATCCAATGCGACCCTGGCCCATTCGACGCTCCGTCGGCCTTCCATCCGTGTCTCCTCCATAAGACCCAGCACCCGCTGAAAGCGCAGAATGCGGCAAAACACCTTGGGCGTGAAGCCTGTTTCGTCGCGGAAGACCTGAATGAATCGCTTGGCGCTCAAGCCGATTTGGTCCGTCACGCCTTCGATGGTGGTGAAACGCGGCTCCGTCGTAAACCGCCGCAACGCGAATCCGACTGCACCGTGCGGTTGGCAGCCCCGCGCGAGTTCCGCCAGCAAGGCCTGTTCCAGAATCTCGAAGCGACGCTGATGGCTTGAGGCCGCGAGCAGTTGATCCCGCAGACCGCCCGCCGCGGCGCCCCACAACGTGTCGAGTGAAACAGTGGCATCGCGCAATTCTCCGGCCGGCATGCGCAGGAACGGAAACGCGCCGCCCGCGCGAAAGCAGACGCCGATGATATACGCCTGCATGGCCGTGCTGATCACCATGTATTCAGAATGCGCGCCGGCCATCACCGACCCGCGGTAGGTCTGGCAGTGCTCGGTGTCATCGCGCTCATAGATGCGGGTCTTGTCTTCGAGCAAATTGATGACCAGCTGCATCTCGCCGGTGGGCAGCACCCGCTCCTTGGCGTGGGGTTGCGAGTAGCCTTGATAGAGCCACATCAGGCGCACGAATCGCGAGAGCGGCGGCCCCGGAATGTGGTGAAGACGCAGCATTTGCCTACGCGCCCAGTTTCACATATATAATATTTGCCGCACGGAGGCGTTTATGCAAAGTGGTTGGAAAGCGCTGGCGGGCCTGGGCCTGTTGGTTTTGTGCGTTTCGCTGGGCGGACAGGAGCAGAGCGCGCCCAAGTTCAAATTCGATCCGGATTGGCCGAAACCCCTGCCCAACAAATGGAAGATGGGAGGCGTCACCGGACTGGCCGTGGACAAAGACGACAATGTCTGGGTCTTGGATCGCCCCAACGACCTGACCGACATTGAGCTGGAGGCGGAGCTGAATCCTCCGCTGGCCGATTGCTGCGTGCGGCCGCCTTCCATGATCCACATCGATAAGAACGGCAGCGTCATCGGTTCCTTCGACGCGCCCCAAGGGCACGGCATGGCGGTGGACAGCAAAGGCTTCGTCTACATCGGACAGGATACGGTCCGCAAGTATGATCCGGCCACCGGCAAAGTCGTCGCCGAGGTGCCACGCACGCCGGAGAGACCGCCAGGCGGCGGGGGACCCGATGCCGTTGCACCCCACATTCCAGGCCATGGCAGCGCTGGTCCGGTTGCCGGATTTCTGACGCCCCTGGGCGGCAGGCCTCAACCCAGCCCGGCGGCTCAAGCGACTCGGGCAGCGGCCACAGCGGCCTTTCGCGCCAAATATCCGCCGACCACACCCATGATCGTGGGAGGACTCGAGGAGATACGGCTCGACGAACCGGCGCACGAGCTTTACGCCGCCGACAATTACCTGGGCGGACGCGTAATGGTGTTTGACTTGGATACTTTCCAGTTCAAACGGGGCTGGGGCGCATACGGACACACGCTTGCGGAAATGACGACCAACGACGCCGATCGCGCGTATACGCCCGGCGGCCCGGAACCCAAGGAGTTCCGCGGGCACCTGACGTTGAATATATCGAACGACGGAATGGTGTACGCCGCCGACCGGATGGCCAACCGCATCGACGTCACCACCAAGCAAGGCAAGTTCGTCAAGGAATTTATCCTGGCGCCCACCACCGGCGTGGGCGGCGCTCCCGGCGGGGTGATGTTTTCGCCGGATAAAAGGCAGCGCTTGCTGTACATTTCCGATCTCACCAACAACCACATCTGGTTCCTCAATCGCGAGGACGGAAAAGTGTTGGGCCGGATGGGAAGCATGGGTGAAAACGGCGGCCAGTTCTTCGGGCTCCATATGATCGCGGTGGATTCGAAAGGCGATATCTACACGGGCGAAGTGTTCGCCGGCGAGCGGGTGCAGCGCTTCGTGCCGGTAAAATAGCTCGGCCCAGCGTATCTTTTCCGCACGTCCACGGCAATGTAGAGTGTGGATATGCTGCCCGGTGAGGCGGATCTGGTGCGGGATGCAAGGCGCGGTGACGAACTGGCCTTTCTGACGCTCTACGGCCGGCATCGAACGGCGCTCTTTCGTTTCGTCTGCCGTTTGGCCGGGTCGGTGGACGCGGCCGAGGACGTCACGCAGGAATGCTTCCTGGGGCTGGTGCGGGGGGCCGGCTTCGATGCCGATCGCGGGTCGTTACAAGCCTATTTGTTCGGTATGGCGCGCAATTTTGTTTTCCGCCGCCTGCGAATTTCCAAGCGGGAAGCGGAAGACGAAGCTGAAGCGGCCGCGCCGCTCGACATCCTGGGCGATCTGTTGTCGTCCGAACGCACCGCCATCGTGGCCGACGCGATAGCCAGCCTCCCGGCGTTCCAGCGCGAAGCCATCGTTCTGTTCGAGTACGAAGAATTGCCGCTGGAACAGATCGCGGCCATCACCGGCGTAGAAGTGGGCGCGGTGAAGGCCCGGCTGCACCGGGCACGCGAGTCTTTGCGAAAGCGCCTGGCGCCTCTGTTGATCCCCGACGGTGAAAGGAGTCGTTTATGAGAGAACCCGATCCGCTTTCCGCGCTGTTAAAGGAATGGAAAGCGCCCGAGCCTTCGCCCGAATTTGACCGGCGCATCGCCGCGGCGTATCGGAACGCGCTGCCCCGTCCACCGGTTTGGATGCGGTTTTGGCGTGCGCGAGTGAGTGTGCCGATGCCTGTTTTGGCGGTGGGGGTTCTGGTAGCCGTAGTGGTGCTCCTTGTGTTCCGGACGGCGTCCACGCCCAAACCGGTGACGGTGAGTCCCAATGTGGTGTCGCGGCTGAACGCCACCGGGTTCCTGCCCTTGCCGAATGGTCAGGCGCGAGTTCTTTCCGTGGCCGAGTTAAAGACGGAGGTAAAGAAATGAAGCGCGGGCTGCTTGTACTACTTGTAATAAGCTCCTCCGGCGCGATGGGCGAAGAACGTTCCAACGCCATTGATACGTGGTTTCCTGATGGAACCGGACTGGACATTCATGCCGTATCGACGGGCTCCACCGAGATCCAGGCGGCGGCGGGAGGAATTACCTCTGAGCGGGGAGTAGACCGAGTCTTTCGGCTGGTCGGCGACCGGAATAACAATGCCATCTTCGGTTATTTTCTGGAGGCTTATCGCAATACTCAAACCGACGCTACGGTGATCCGCATTTTGCCGCTGGATCAAAAGACAGCGACAGGGATGCTTCACCAGCCTCACCCGACCTTCACCAGCGCCACGGGACAGATTCCGACGGTTTCAAGCATCCGTGAAATCCAGCCCGTCAAAATGGGCCAAGCGGTAACGCTCGACATCCTGGAAAACCCCACTACCGGCGAAAAAGTCTACGATGTTTTGCGCCCCGTCTCCGGCCCCTCTGAGTGCCCGGCATCCATGTGCGTGACAGCCGTTCCTAAGGCCGCCCAGCTCTCGCTCAAGAGCATTGAGCTGCGCGTGAATGGACAACTCCAGAACGCCCCAGTCTCCTGGATGATCGGAGCGGCTGTGCGCATCGATGTTCCGGGGCACGGCGCGTATGTGATCGCCGCCGAGGATCCCAAGGCGCCGCCGCACTTTTACCAGACCGTACGCGCGGACGGCAAATCCCTGACCTGGTCCATCGATGGCGACCAACTGCAGGTGGTTTCGAACACCGATATCGGAGCCAGCGGGATCATCTGGGTGTATCACGATCCCAACTTCAAGTCTCAGGAGCGGCCGGACGCGGTGCGGCTGCAGACGGCGGACAACGTGGAGTGGCTCCTGCCGAAGAAGTAGGTTTAGGAGAGCAATTCAACGCCAACAGTAGCCGCGGCCTTCCTAAGATCGGCATCAATGCTGGCTAACGGCACGCTTTTGCGGAGTGCGAGATCAAGGTAGGCAGCGTCGTAAGAACTCAGATTCCACTTTCGGGCAGGCGCCTCAAGTTGGACGTTGGACCACAGACCGCTCGCCTCCACACTAATCGGCAGTGCTCTCAACCGTGCAGGTATTGCTCGATTTGTCGTTCCGAAATCCTCTTCCGTTTGTTGCAAGAAACAAAGATGCTGTTTGCAACCTTGTAGGCCGAGATTTCCGGTACAATGGCATCGCTCGTTCCGAGCAAAGTGAGCACTCTGCGGCTATAGACGGTGTCCTCTTGCGGGTCGCTGGGAAAGCAGCAGGACACCGCTACGGAAGCATCAAGGACGAACGTCTGCATCAAAACCCGTGGCCCTCATGGAGGAATCTCCGTGAAATGCGTTCTCCCAGGCTAAGCTGGTGCATTTCCCCAAATTCCAGCATCCGCCGGATCACATCGCCGCGCGAAGATGTCTCTGCGCAGCACGGGGGCTCTTCGATTGCGGTCTCGATGAATTCCTCTACCGACCCGACGAGGCCCGCATCAATGGCGTTCTGTGTGGCCTTTTCCTGATCGGGTTTCAGCACAATGGTCATATCTTCATTGTCTCGCAGCCGGTGACAAAGAGGCTGGGAGGGCCCGCACCCGCCATTAGCCGAGCTTGTCCCAATCGTCGAGGTCAATCTGTGCTTAGCTCAGAATGCTCCGTAGCGTTCCAACCGCAACCTCGCGTTTCTTGGGTACCACGGCAGTGTCGATAACCCGCCCGAATCTCTCACAAACTTAACGTGGCTGCCCCTCTGGCTGATTTCGACGAAGCCAACTGCTTCAGCCGACGCTTGATTTCGCGAAAAGGCTGCGGCTTAAGCCGCCCCAACCTCAACCTCGATGGTGCGGGCCCTTGGCGGCCGCGTGGCTTGAGGCGCTTCGAAGTGGAGCTCTAATGCTTCTTTCAGATTGGCCAGAGCCTGTTCTTCGCTTTCGCCTTGGCTTGCGACATCGACTTCGAGGCATTGAGCAACATAGCAGTCGCCTTCGCGCCATACGGTAGCGGAGAATGGCCGGTTCATGATCATAATTCTTTCACACAATGGCTGGGCTTGGGCGAAATGCCGCGCACGTTGCGACCGGAACCGGACGCGGACCGCGCGCCCTTTCCCGCCTCTGGTATAATTCCCCTAGATGTTTGCTTTTCCTCCGCGCTCGCGGATGAAAATTCCCGCTGCCTCCGATCCCTGCTCGCATCGCGATTCGTGCCAGGCCCGCGCTGTTGTCCCCGCATGCAATTAAGCCACTTCAATTTGGAATGAATCTGCAGGAATGAAACTAAGCGTTCAGATCACCCGCGGCATTGAGTCCTTGTTTGGCACCCGCGACGAAAACATCCGTGTGCTCGAAAACGGCCTCAATGTCACCGCCAGCCTGATGAACGATTCCCTCGAGATCGAAGGCGCCGAGGCCGACGTGATTCGCACCGCCAGCATTCTGGAAGACTATGTCAGTCTGATGAAAGAGGGGCAAACCTTCTCCAATGGCGATCTGAACAGCTATCTCCGCGTGGTAACGGCCGACCCCGAAGTCACCCTCCGCAGCCTGGTTCACAGCGGCCGGCAGCGCAATTTCGGAAAGAAGACGCTGGCGCCCAAGACCGTCAATCAGCGCCGCTACGTGGACGCCATCGAACGGAACGACCTGGTTTTCGGCGTCGGGCCGGCCGGCACCGGAAAGACGTATCTGGCGGTGGCCATGGCAGTTTCCGCGCTGCTCAACAAACGCGTGGCGCGCATCGTGCTGACGCGGCCGGCGGTGGAAGCGGGCGAGCGCCTGGGTTTCCTGCCGGGCAATTTACAGGAAAAGGTGGACCCCTACCTGCGCCCGTTGTATGACGCCCTGTATGACATGTTAGACGCCGACAAAGTGGAGAAATTGCTGGAGCGCGCCGTCATTGAGGTGGCGCCCATCGCGTTCATGCGCGGCCGCACGCTGAACGACAGCTTCATCATTCTGGATGAAGCCCAAAACAGCACCGCCGAGCAGATGAAAATGGTGCTGACGCGCCAGGGTTTCAACTCGAAGATGGTGGTCACTGGCGACCTGACGCAGGTGGACCTGCCTACCGGCAAACGCAGCGGCCTGAACGACGCCGTGGAAGTGCTGCGCGGCATCGAAGGCATCAGCTTTGTTTATTTCGACGAACGCGACGTCGTTCGCCACAGCCTGGTGCAGAAGATCGTAAAAGCTTACGAGCGGCATCAGGAAGTCTTGGGCGGAGCGCAGATGGCTCTGAGGCTGACCGAATCCTCCGAGGCCGCGCAGCCGCCCGCTCCGCCGCTCCCCGTCGCGCCAGCGGAAAACCGCGAGATCCCACTGGTCTAGAATCTGGCCATGCCTTGCGAGCAGACTACTCTGCTATTCCATTCCGCCACGCCGGGCCTCTCCAGGAGACTCGCCCAGGCGTTCGCCAAGCGCCTGGAATCCGAAGTCACCCATGGACGCCCGTTCACCTGCCTGATCACACGCGGCGCGGAGCTACGGCGGCTGAACTCTGATTTTCTCCAGCACGATTACCCCACCGACGTGCTTTCGTTTCCATCCAGGCAAACCTTGGGCTTTCTCGGCGACATCGCGATTTCCTTCGAGCACGCCCGCCGCCAGGCAGCAGAGTATGGCCACAGCGTGGAAGCCGAGATCAAGATTCTCATGCTGCATGGTGTGCTGCATCTGCTGGGCATGGATCACGAAAAGGACCGGGGGCAGATGGCCCGCGCAGAAGGAAAATGGCGCGCTGTCTTCGGACTGCCTCGCGGCCTGATTGCCCGCGTGAAATCATGAAACGGGTACGCACATGACGTGGTTCGCGGTGGGCGCCACGGCCATCTGGGCCGTGCTGCTGTGCCTGATCACCGTGGTCCAGACGCTTTACATGGAATCGCTGCGCCTGCGCTCGCGCGATCTGCCCGCGCTGCAATTTTTCAAAGACGTTCTGGAAGATCGGATCGGCGTGAAGGGCGACGAAGGGGTGCTGGCCTTTTCGCTGATCAAACACACGCTGGTGGTGCTGCTGGGCGTCTGTTTCCTGGCCACCAGCACGGACAATCCCACGCATCCGTGGCAGAATCTGTTCGAAGCGGCGCTGTTCGCCTGGCTCACCATGCTGGTTTCGACGTACGTTCTGGCCCAGGTGCTGTATCGCAAGACCGGTGGGCGCTGGCTGCTGCCGTTCGCGCCCATTCTGCGCGTGTGCGCGCTGCTGGTCCGGCCCCTGACGGCGATTCTGGGCTTCTTCCAATCGTTGGTGGAACTTTCCGAGCCCGCCAAAGCGAACGAAGAAGGACCCGGGCCTGCGGGCGACATCGAGGCGCTTATCTCGGCCGGCGAAGAAGAAGGCATCATCGAGAAAGACGACCGCAGGCTGATCGAATCCGTGGTGGCCTTCGGCGACAAGACCGTCCGCGAAGTGATGACGCCGCGTCCGAAAATGGTGGCCGTCGAAGCCAACCGCTCGCTCGAAGACCTGCGCGAGCTGGTGATTCACGAGCAATATTCGCGCATCCCGGTGTACGAGCGAACCATCGACAATATCATCGGGTTCGTCCACGTGCGCGACATGTTTGAGCTGGACGAAGCGGACCGCCAGGGCCGGCGGGTGAAAGAACTGACGCGTCCCATCCGTTTTGTTCCGGAAACCAAGCCGGTGAACGATCTGCTGCGCGAGATGCAGCAGGACGGCGCCCACATGGCCATCGTAATCGACGAGTACGGCAACACGGCCGGCATCGCGACCATGGAAGATCTGGTGGAAGAGATCCTGGGCGAGATTCACGACGAACACGAGCCCGAGCGCGACGTGCTGAAGCAGCCCGATGGAAGCTTCGTGGTGGCGGGCAGCCTGGACTTGGACCGCTTGCACGATCTGCTGGAGTTCCGGCCGCCGGAAGAAACCGAATCCACCACCATCGGAGGCCTGGTGACGGAATGGCTGGGACACGTCCCGCATATCGGCGAGGTGATTGAGCGCGATGGCATCCGGCTGGAGGTGCTGGCCGGCGACGAGTTGAAAGTGGAACAGGTGCGCGTCTCGAAAGTGGCGCACGAAACCGTGCCGGAGAGCCACTTATGAGTGACACACATTCATGAGCGGTTTCCGCTCCGGATTCGCCTCCCTGATCGGCCGTCCCAACGCGGGCAAATCGACATTGCTCAACGCGCTGATTGGCGAGAAGCTCGCTATCGTCTCCGAAAAACCACAGACCACGCGCACCACCATTCAAGGAGTGGTGAATCTCCCCGGCGCTCAAGTGGTCTTCATCGATACGCCCGGCATTCACAAATCCACCACGCTGTTCAACAAACGCATGATGGAGACCGTGCGAACGGCCCTGGCCGATCGCGACGTCGTGTTGTTCGTGGCCGACGCCTCGATTCCCTTTTCCGCCGAAGATGCCGAGGCCGTCTCCGTACTCAAGGATCTGTCGACGCCGGTCTTGCTGCTGGCCAATAAAATTGATCGCATCCAGGACAAACGCAAACTGCTGCCGTTCATTGAGCAGTACAAGGCGATTCGCGAATTCGACGAATACATCCCGGTGTCGGCCACTACCGGGGAAGGTCTGGAGCGCGTTCGCGACGCCATCGTGCCGCGGCTGCCGGAAGGGCCTGCTTACTATCCAACCGATCATCTGACCGATCAGCCCGAGCGCTTCCTGGCGGCCGAGCTGATCCGCGAGCAGATCCTGCGTCAAACACGCCAGGAGGTGCCGCACTCGGTGGCCGTGCTGATCGAGCGCTGGGCGGAATCGGAAAAAATCACCAAGATCGCCGCCACCATCTACGTGGAACGTGATGGTCAAAAAGCGATTGTGATTGGCGCGGGCGGCGCGGCTCTGAAGAAAATCGGCACGCTGGCGCGCCTCGAAATCGAAAAGATGCTGGGGCGCAAAGTCTTTCTGGAGTTATTTGTCAAAGTTCAGAAGGATTGGCGCGAAAATCCGGAGTTTCTGAATGCCATTGACTGGCGATCCATGCGGGGGGAGAATTGAACTCGTACGAAGGTTCCGTTTCCCGATGCGACTGATATCCATTGCAATACTCTTCGCTCTGGTCCTCACACCCTTGCTGGCCGAAAAGGACAAGACGCCGGTTTCCGACGACGTGATCGTGGATCAGGTCCGCGTAAAGATCGCCGACGATTCCGAAGTGGGCGGCCAGCCGATTCAGGTGGACGCGCACAACGGTGTGGTGGTGCTTACCGGCAAGGTCAACAACGACAAGTTCAAGGCAAAAGTGGAAAAGATCGCCAAGAAAGTAAAAGGCGTCACGGCCGTCGACAACAAATTGGTGGTGAGTCCCGACTAGACCTCGGCCCTCGAAAGTGCTTGAACGGCGGGCGCTTTTACGTTTCTTGACACTTTGTAAGTAACCGAGGGAAGTTCCTGTTCGCCCAGTTTAATGATGAAATTGTGGCTGAGCCTGACTGGGGTGTTGCTGTACTCAGCGGTAGCGGGCGCGCAAGCTCCGCCGGCGTTGAAGCAGGTGATCGGCGAAGTCACTTCCATCGATGCGGCCAGCAAGCAAATCAAGCTGAAAGGCGATGACGGGACCGCCTATACCGTCATTCTCGGCGACGCTACGTCGTTCCTGCGCGTTGCTCCCGGCGAGAAAGATCTCAAGAAGGCCACCAAAATCGCATTTACCGACGTGATGGTGGGTGATCGGGCGCTGGCTCTGGAGAAGGAAAGCACCCTGCCCGCTCGCGCCGTAGTCATCATGACCAAGGCCGATCTGGCCCAGAAGCATGAACGGGACCGGGCGGAGTGGCAGAAACGCGGCATTACCGGCGTGGTGACGGCCCTGAACGCTTCGAACAAGGAAGTAACCATTACCACGCGCGGCCGCGATTCCAAGACCATCACCATCGACGCCTCGGCGGCGGACTTTCGGCGCTACGCTCCGGACTCGGTACGATTTGCCGACGCCAGGCCGAGTTCCTTTGCCGATCTCCAGCCGGGTGATACAGTACGCGCCCTGGGAGACAAAAACGAGGACGGCACCCGCCTGAAAGCCGAGGAACTGGTTTCGGGAGCCTTTGAAACCCTCGCCGGGACGGTGGATTCGGTTGACCCGGCGGCGGGTGAAGTGCGCATCACGAATCTGAAGACCAAGAAACCGGTAGTAGTTCGAATCACCAAGGACTCTTTAATGCGGCGGCTGGATCCTGTGGTCGCAGCGATGTTGGCGCGGCGGCTCCGTCCTGAATCCTCCTCGGGTGGCGGAGCTTCCGTTTCGGGGGGCGCGCCGGGCGGCGCGGCTGCGGGAAGAGAATCATTCGGCCGTCCCGAAGGCGCACCCCCAGGCGGACCCGGCGGGTTTCGCGGCGGATTTGGCGGACCCGGAGGCGGAGCCGGCGCTGGCGGCGACTTGCAACAGATACTGGAGCGCATGCCGCAGTTGTCGCTGGCGGAATTGAAGAAGGGCGACGCGGTCATTGTCTCCAGTTCAAAGGCTCCTGGCGATGCGGCCATGACAGCCTTCGCGTTTGTCGCGGGCGTAGAGCCCTTCCTGGCAGCCGCGCCGCGCACCTCCGGCGAAGTAAATCTAGGATCTTGGAATCTCGATCTCGGCGGCGGACCGGAGGAATGATCCGGCGAGTTGGCTAACGTTCGCTAGACAAAGGCACGAAATGAAATCCCTATTGCTGCTCACCTTGCTACTCCTGACTCTGTTGCCCGCGACCGAAGCCCAACCCGCTGGAGTTTTACACGGCGTGGTGACGGATGAATCCGGCGCTTTGGTGCCGGGCGCCACCGTTACGGTTTCCAACGCCGCGGGTGCGGTGAAATCCGCCACCGCCGGCAACGATGGCTCCTATTCGGTTCCGGGGCTGGATGCGGGCGCCTATAGCGTGAAGGCTTCCGCGCCGGGCTTGCAGCAGACCAAACCCGTTTCGGTGGAGCTGCGGGGCGGCACTCAAACCGCGACGGCCGACTTAGTGTTGACGGTGGCCGCTGAAAAGCAGGAAGTGACGGTGCAGGAAAACGCCGGGCCCCAAGTGAGCGTTGACCCTTCCCAGAATGCGGGCGCTTTGGTTTTGCGCGGCGCCGATTTGCAGGCGCTGTCCGACGATCCCGACGATCTGCAGGCCGATTTGCAGGCGCTGGCCGGTCCCTCCGCGGGACCCAGCGGCGGCCAGATCTACATCGATGGCTTTACCGGCGGTACGCTGCCCAGCAAGGATTCCATCCGCGAGATTCGCATCAATCAGAATCCGTTTTCGCCCGAATACGACAAGCTGGGATACGGACGCATCGAGATCCTAACCAAGCCCGGCACCGACAAGCTGCACGGAAACGTCAACGTTGATTTCGGCGATGCCATCTGGGATGCGCGCAACCCCTACGCCGCGCAGAAAGCAACGTTCCTGCAAAGGAATTTCGGCGGATCTCTCAGCGGCGCGCTTGGCAAGAAGGCGTCCTTCTTTGTGGATGTGCAATTTCGCGACATTGACAACGGAAACATCATCAACGGCTTCAATGTAAACGCGAACAGCTTCCTCGTCTCGCCTTTCAACAGCGTCTTCGTAGCTCCCCAGACCCGTTTTCGCATTAGCCCGCGCATCGATTATCAGCTCAGCAAGAACAACACGCTGACCATGCGTTACGGCTACACGCGAAACGATCTTCAGAACCAGGGCGTGGGCAATCTGAGTCTTTTGACGGCCGGCTATCACGCTCTGGACACGGACCACACCCTGCAGTTGATCGAAACGGCCGTCCTTAGCACCAAGGTGATCAACGAGACGCATTTCCAGCTGTATCACACCAACGCGAGTGAAATGCAAAGTTCCGGTCTTCCCGGTCTCAGCGTGGCCGGCGCGTTCAACGGCGGCGGCGCTCAGATTGGCCACTCCATCGACACCGAAAATCACTACGAGTTGCAGAATTACACCACGATTTCGAACGGCGCGCACACCTGGAAGTTCGGCGTTCGCACGCGCGCGGTCACCATCAACAACTTTTCGCCCACCAACTTCGGCGGAAACTACAATTTTTTTGGCGGCTACGGCCTGGAACCGGGCGCGGACGGCGCCTATCCGGCGGTGCCGGGCGCCACGGTGTGCGATCAAACCAACCCAAACCCGGCATTGCGGCACGCTGCAGGGGATTCAGGTTTATCAGCTCACATTATTCCTGCAAAGCCTGCACTATACTCCGGCTCAAATCCAGCAGCTCGGCGGAGGTCCGTCCCAGTTCAACATCAACACCGGAAGTCCTTTGGTGAACCTCAATATGGTGGATGTCGGCGCGTTTTTGGGTGACGACTGGCGCGTGAAGCCCAATCTCACATTGAGCCTGGGCCTGCGCTTCGAAACGCAGACTGATATTCACGACTGGCACGATTGGGCGCCGCGCATCGGATTCGCCTGGGCGCCTGGCCAAAGCAAGAATAATCCGCGCCCCAGCACCGTATTTCGGGGCGGCTTCGGCATTTTCTACGATCGCGTCAGCCAGCAGACCATCGAGACAGCGGATCGCTATAACGGCATTTTGCAGCAGCAATACGTGATCACGCAGAGCGCCGCCAATCCGATCCCGTTCGATCCCGCGACGCCCGGCCTGCCCGCGGGCCTTTCGTTGCCGCCTCAATCCCCACAGACCATCCAACTGCTCGATGGCCTATTGCACGCACCCTACATCCTGCAGGAAGCTTTCACGGTGGAGCGCCAGTTGCCGAAGAACACAACGATATCGGAATCCTACGTGAACTCGCACGGCTTGCATGAACTGCGTTCCCAGGACATCAACGCACCGCTGCTCGGCACCTACACGGGTCCGGGAACCGGCATTTATCCGCTTTTCAGCCAGTACCAGGCAGATCCGGTGCTGCTGATGCAATCGTCCGGCCTGTACAACCAGTGGCAGTTGATCACCAACATCCGCTCGCAATTAAACAAAAGAATCTCGCTGAACGGCTTTTATATGTATGGCCGCGCCTACAGCAATACCGACGGCGTGGGTACTCTGCCCTCCAATCCTTACAGCATGGCGGGCGAATACGGGCCTTCCTCGCTCGACGAGCGCAACCGCGTCTTCGTCGGCGGAACCATCACGGGACCGTGGAACCTGCTCCTCGCGCCCTTCTTTAATGCCAATTCGGGTTCGCCATTTAACATCACCACCGGCACCGATCCCTACGGCGCTACACACTGTTCAACGAACGGCCGGGAATCTCAACAACCCCCACCAAGTATTTCTTTGACGGGGTCTATCTCAATCCCAACCCCACGGCGGGCGAGGCGATTCTGCCCCGTAACTTCGGACGCAGCCCCGGCAGTATCAGCCTCAACTTCCGCATCGCGAAAACCTTTGGTTTTGGTGGATCGCGTGAGTCCTCGGCCAGGAACAATCGCAACAACGGCGACTTCGGCGGGGGCGGCGGACCGGGTGGCGGTGGACGCGGACCGGGCGGTGGCGGCGGGTTCGGCGGAGGCGGTGGACCGGGCGGCGGATTCGGCGGCGGACCGGGCGGCGGTCCCGGCGGCTTTTTCCGTGGCTTGGGCGGCGGCGGATCCACTGGTCAGCGCTACAACTTGACCTTCTCGGTCCAAGCGCGCAACCTGCTGAACCACGTCAATCCCGGGCCTATCAACGGCATCATGACCTCGCCGCTGTTTGATGAATCGAACAACCTGGCGGGCGGCTTCGGCGCCTTCGCACAAAGCGGCCTGAACCGCCGGATCGATTTGCAGGCGCGCTTCACTTTCTGAACCGCGACCGTCAGGGAGCGTTTGGTTCCCGCACGCCGCGCTAACCTTGTTAAACTGGATCGAAACCATGCCGATCAGCAAGGATTTGCTCGATATCCTGGTCTGTCCGCTATGCAAAGCGGAGCTGGAGATGAAGCCGGATCAGAGCGGATTGAAATGCGTCCAGTGCAAGCGCGTGTACCCCATTCGTGACGACATCCCCGTCATGCTGATCGACGAAGCCAAGGTCGAGGAGTAAGCTCGGCTGCTCGAAATGCCCAATGTTTTAGATCGCCTGCCGTCCGGCGCACGGGTGGCGATCATCCGTTTGCGGTCGCTGGGCGATTGCGTGCTCACCACGCCCGCGCTGGCTCTGTTGAAGCAAGCCCGGCCGGATCTCGAAATCGGCGTCGTGGTGGAGGACCGCTTCGCGCCCGTCTTCGCCGGAAATCCGGATGTCGATCAAATCCTCGCGCCGAATGCCGCGGCGGTCGGGCGTTTTCGGCCGCAATTGGCGCTGAACGTACACGGGGGCGCAACCAGCGTACGTTTGATGCTCGCGGCGGCATCGGGCCTGCGCGCCGGATTCGGCCATTTTCGCTTCCAGCCGATTTACAACGTGCGCATCCCGCGCGCCCAGGAGATCCTGAATGTGGATCGCAAGGTCCACACCGCGGAACATCTCGCGTCGGCGGTGTTTTATTTGGGAGTGCCGCAAACCGACATCCCACGCGCCCGATTATTCGCTGCGCCGCACTCCCGGCCTCGTCCTTATGCCGTGCTGCATCCGTTCGCGTCAGCCGCCGATAAGACCTGGCAGCCGGAAAACTTTCTGGCCGTCGCCCAGCATCTGGATACCGAGCTCGGAATGGAACCGTTGTTCGTGGCCGGCGCGGATGAAAACCTGTCGGCCTTTGGCGCATATGCCTGCTTCCAGGGGGCGCCGCTCGAAGAAGTAAAATCGCTGCTGGCCGGCGCGGCGCTATTCATCGGAAACGACAGCGGACCAGCTCACATCGCCGCGGCTTTCGGCCGCCCTGTGGTGGCGATCTTCGGATCGTCGGAGCTGGACAACTGGCGTCCCTGGCGCACCGAGAACGTGGTGCTGACCAGCCCGAACGGCATCCATTCCGATCGAAGTATCGGAAGTGGCGGGTGCGATCGGGACGTTGGCGCGCCAACCGGTATGAAAGAGCTCCGGCGCCTGCTCCATTTCGTCCGTCCCTACCTGGCGCCGCTGATGCTGTCGGTAATCTTGATGGCGCTGGTGGGAGCCACGCAGGGATTTACAGCCCTCCTGATCACTCCGGTTTTTGACCGCGTCTTGAATCCCGCCTCTGCCGACACGCTGGTCCCGTTGTTCACCATCCCGCTGTTTCGTCATACCGTCTATCTTCAGGATTTCTTGCCCGCCTCCATTCACAACGTCTGGACCATGGTGGCCGTGGCCATCGTGGCCACCTTCCTGATCAAAGGCGCGTCCGATTACTTCGGCAACTATTTCATCAACTACGTCGGCATTTCGGCCGTCACCGATTTGCGCCAAACGGTCTTCGATAAAGTGCTGCGGCAGGACGCTCACTTTTTCGAGTCCAATTCCACCGGGCGCGTAATGTCGTCCATCATGAACGATATCGAGAAGATCCAGGTGGCCACCTCGCATATGCTGGCCGATTGGATGCGCCAGACATTTACTGTCCTATTCCTGCTGTGCGTAGTGCTTCAAAAGGATTGGCGGCTGGCCCTGGTTAGCTTGACGCTGCTGCCGTTCGTCCTGGTGCCCACGCTGCGCATCGGGCGGCGCATCCGCCGGACTACGCGCAGGGCGCAGGACGAGGCGGCGGATCTCAATCAGATCCTGCAGGAGACCATCAGCGGCCATCAGGTAGTGAAATCGTTCGGGGCCGAAGATGTGGAATCCAACCGCTTCGCCATGGCGGCGGCGCGATTCAAATCCAGCAGCCTGCGCTACATCGCCCAGCAGGCGTTCTCCTCCCCGCTGATAGAATGCTTCGGCGCTATCACCATTGTCGGCCTGCTCAGCTACGCACGCATCCAAATCAAGAGCGGCTCCTTGACCGCGGGCGAGTTCACCAGCTTCGTGATCGCGCTGCTGATGCTGTATGAGCCGGTGAAGCGCCTCACCGGCATTCACAACATCTTCCAGCAGGCGCTGGGCGCTTCGCAGCGCGTCTTCGAGTATATGGATCGCGGCCAGCAGATCGTCGAAAAGCCGAACGCGGCGAAGCTGGGCAAGTTCCAGCACGCCATCCTACTGGACAATGTCGATTTCCACTATCAAAGCGCCCCCAATGGATTCAGTCTGAACAAGGTTCGATTGGAAGTGCGGGCGGGCGAGGTGGTGGCGCTGGTGGGGCCCAGCGGCGCGGGAAAAACCACGCTCGCCAACCTGGTTCCGCGTTTCTACGAGGCTACCGGGGGCGCCATCCGGATCGACGGCATCGACGTGCGCGATCTCCAGATCGCATCGCTGCGCAATCTGATCGGCATCGTGGCGCAGGAAACTTTCCTTTTTAACGACACGGTGGCCAACAACATCCGCTACGGACGCCCTAAAGCCAAGGACGAAGAGATCCGGGAAGCCGCGCGCAACGCGCTGGCGGAGGAATTTATCGAGCGCATGAACGAGGGCTACAACACCGTCATCGGCGAGCGCGGCGTCAAGCTGAGCGGCGGCCAGCGGCAACGCCTGGCCATCGCACGGGCCCTGCTGAAGAATGCGCCTATTCTCATTTTGGACGAAGCCACTTCCCATCTGGACACCGAATCGGAGATCCTGGTGCAAAAGGCGCTGCAGACGCTGATGAGCAATCGCACCGTGATCGTGATCGCGCACCGGCTCTCCACCATCCGTCGGGCCGACAAGATCGTTGTGGTGGATCGGGGCCGCATCTCCGAAGTTGGAACCCACGAAGAATTGATCAATCACGGCGGCATCTATCAGCGTCTTCACGAGCTGCAATTTTTGTCCGATCCCCTGGTGAATCCATGAAGAAGAATCCATGAAGAACACCCCATGACCTCGCCTGTCCGCAGCATGACCGGCTTCGCCCGCGTCCAAAAATCCATCGAGCACGGCGACCTGGCCATCAGCCTGAAGAGCGTCAACCATCGCGGCTTGGATCTGCATTTTCATCTGAGCCCCGAGTTGGACGCGCTGGAGCACGTCATGCGGGCTGCGCTCAAACGGGGCATTCTTCGCGGCCACGTCGACGTGCGCTGGTTCCCTATCGCGGCCGGCCAATGGCGCGGCCGGAGGGCTGAATCTGCCGCTGTTTCGCTCCTACGTGGCGGCCTTTCGCCGGGCGGCGGAGGAAGAAGGCATCGACGCGCAGCCCGATCTGAACCGTATTCTGCTGCTGCCGGGAGTCCTGGCCGTTTCCGAGCAATTGGTCCCGGATGCCACCTCCGAAAAAATCATCCTGGCGGCCCTGGAAGAAGCGGTGGAGATGCTCAACCAGTTTCGAGTGCGCGAAGGCGCGGAGCTGGCGGCGTTCGTTCGGGAGCAAAACGTCGCCCTTCGAATCGCCTCCGAGGAAATGCAGAAAATTCGCGCCGGAGCTGTGCCCGCGTTCCAGAAACGCCTGCTCGAAAAACTCCAGGATCTGCTGGGAAACACCATGATCGATCCGCAGCGGCTGGCGCAGGAGGCAGCGCTGGCGGCCGAGCGCAGCGATATCGGCGAAGAGATCTCGCGTCTGCAGATTCACTCACGCCAATTGGATGAAATTCTGGACTCGGGCGGCGAAGTGGGCAAACGCCTCGATTTCCTGCTGCAGGAACTGAACCGGGAGACCAATACCATTCTTTCCAAGACCAGCGGGCTGGGCGAGCTCGGCCTGCGTGTGACGGAACTGGCGCTGGCCTCGAAGGCGGCCATCGAGAAGATCCGCGAGCAGGCGCTCAATCTGGAATAGCAGCCCTGCATGACCACCGTCTTCATCATCTCCGCGCCCTCCGGTTCCGGCAAGTCCACGCTGGTTCACCTGCTGCTGAAAACGCTCCCCAACCTGGCCTTTTCCATCTCCTACACCACCCGCCCCCCGCGTCCCAGCGAGACCGACGGCGTCGACTATATCTTCATCACCCGCAAGGACTTTGAGGAACGCCTCGGGCGCGGAGAGTTCCTCGAGTATGCCGAGGTTTTCGGCAATTATTACGGAACCAACCGCGAGACGTTTGAGTCCGCCACGCGCCAAGGCAAGGATCTGGTACTCGACATCGATGTTCAGGGTGCGAGACAATTGAAAGTAGCGATTCCGCAGGCGATCAGCATCTTTGTGCTGCCGCCCTCGCGGGACGTTCTGGAGCAGCGGCTGCGCTCGCGCTCGCAAGACAGTGAAGAAGTAATCCAGCGCCGGTTGCGGGGAGCGGCGGAAGAAGTTCAGAACTACACGCAATACGATTTTGTCCTGATCAACCGGGATATCGAGGAAGCGTCGGCCCGTCTGGCCACCATCGTCAAAGCCGAGCGGCTGCGCAAGGCGCGGATGGAAGAGGAAGTGGCGCCGATTCTCGAAAGTTTTAAGAAAGAATGAGGAAATTTTCGCATGGCTGAGAGAATGAGAAACAACGCGATGTACGCGATTCCCGACGACGGGGAGCAGAGCACTTATCGCTTCATCATCGTGGCCGCCAAGCGGGCGCGGCAGTTGCAGAACGGCGCGCGTCCCTTTCTCCCCACCACGTCGAAGAAGCCGACCGTCACGTCCATGGAAGAGGTCCGCCGCGGGCTGGTGAAATACACCGATTCACTGCGCGTCGTACCCGAGGAACTTGTTCCGGAAGAATAACGAACGCACATGAACGTCGTGCTGGGCGTGGGTGGCGGCATCGCCGCCTATAAATCCGCGGAGCTGGCCAGAGCGCTGATGGAGCGCGGCATGCGCGTCCAGGTGGTGATGACGGACGCGGCCCAGCGCTTTATCGCGCCGCTGACGTTCGCGAGTCTAACGGGGCGCAAGGTGATCACCGGGCTCTTCAATTCGGAAAGCTCGGAAGAAACTCTTTCGAGCGCGATCGAACATATCGCTGTTGCGCAAGAGAACGAAATCCTGGTGATCGCGCCGGCTACGGCCGATCTACTGGCCCGTCTGGCGCACGGCCTGGCCGACGATTTCCTGACCACAATGTATCTGGCGTTCACCGGCCGCGTGGTGCTGGCGCCGGCCATGAACAACAATATGTGGACCCATCCGGCCACCCAGGAGAATCTTGCCGCGCTGCGCCGGCGTGGGCACATCATCGTGGAACCTGAGGAAGGCTTGCTCGCCTGCGGGACCACCGGTCCGGGCCGCCTGGCTGAGCCTGAGAGAATCGCCGACCTGGTTGCGGGCTTGAGTTTTCATGCGCGCGATCTGGAAGGCGAGACCGTCCTCATTACGGCCGGCCCCACCCAGGAGCCGCTCGATCCGGTGCGTTTCATTTCGAATCGATCCAGCGGGAAGATGGGTTACGCGCTAGCCGACGCAGCGGTGCAACGCGGCGCGCAAGTGATCCTGGTTTCCGGCCCGGTTCAGCTGGCCGAGCCGCACGGCGTGCGCGTGGTGCACGTTCGAACCGCGCTTGAAATGCACGATGCAGTGATGGAGCAGCTGACCGAAGCCGGCATCATCGTGAAGGCGGCCGCGGTGGCCGATTATCATCTGGCTCAGGTGCCCCGGAACAAAATGAAGAAAACCGCGATGCGTATGTCGCTCGATCTGGATCCCACGCTCGACATCCTGGCCGAATTGGGCCGCAAGAAAGGCGACCGGCTGCTGATTGGATTCGCGGCCGAAACCGAAAACCTGATCGAGAGCGCCCGCCAGAAGCTCGCATCCAAGAACTGCGATATGGTGGTGGCCAATCTGGTGAATCAGGAAGCCACCGGTTTTGAAGCCGACGAAAACGAAGTGGTGCTGGTGCTGAGCACCGGCGAAACCATTCCATTGTCGCGCGCTCCCAAGCGGGAAATCGCCGACCGCATCTTCGATCAAGTGCTGAAGCTTCGCCGGGCTCTTCACGCCGCGCAATGACGAAGGACCAGCTTCGACAGCGCCTGGAATTTTATCAGGACCTCGGCATCAAAACTATTTACCGCCGTCCCACTAACTTGCCAATCCCCAACCCCCAAGCCCCAGTCCCCGTCGTGTCCCTCCCGACCATCGAACCTTCCCAGGACTCCCTGCTTAAGATCCTCACCGACATCGGCGATTGCAAGCGCTGCGGATTGCACCAGGGGCGGAACAAGATCGTCTTCGGGTCGGGCAACGAGCAATCCAGGCTGGTGTTCGTGGGCGAAGGCCCAGGCGCCGACGAAGATGCGCAAGGGCTGCCGTTCGTGGGGCGCGCGGGACAACTGCTCACGCAGATGATCGAAGGCACGGCTTCGAAGGAAGGCATTCCCATCCAGCGACCCGACGTCTACATCTGCAACGTGGTGAAGTGCCGGCCTCCGGAGAATCGCACGCCGCAGCCGGATGAAATGGAAATCTGCGGACAATTCCTGTACCGCCAGCTGCTGTCGATCAAGCCCAAAGCGATCTGCGCGCTGGGGTCCACGGCGGCCAAAGCGCTGCTCGGCACCAAGGATGGCGTCATGCGGCTGCGCGGGAAATGGCATAACTGGCGCGATATCCCGGTGATGGTGACCTACCATCCTTCGTACTTGCTGCGGCCCTACAATCAAAATGCGAAGAAGGAAGCGTGGGAGGATCTGAAGAAGGTCCTGCACTATGTCTACGACTGAACGTCGCGGTCTCTTCATCACCTTCGAAGGACCCGATGGCAGCGGAAAAAGCACGCAGGCTCGCATGCTGGCCGAACGCCTTCGCAAGGAAGGGCGGGAGGTGCTGGAAAGCGTGGAACCCGGAGGCACACCCATCGGGCAGCAGATCCGCCGAATTCTGCTGGATCCCGCCAATACGGAATTGAGCGCGACATCGGAGCTGCTGTTGATGTTCGCCGCGCGCGCGCAGAATGTCGAGCAATGGATTTTGCCGGCGCTCCAGGCAGGCCAGATCGTGATCTCGGATCGCTTCACGGATTCTTCCATCGCCTATCAAGGCTCGGGGCGCGGGCTCGGCTGGGAGAAAGTATTCGAACTCGATCGCATTGCATGCCAGGGCCTGAAGCCGGACTTGACCATCTGCATCGACATCGACACCGAAACAGGATTGGCGCGCGCGATGGCGCGGGGTGGATCTGAAACACGGCTCGAAGAACAGGCCATCGAATTTCATCACAAGGTCCGCGAGGCTTATCACGAACTGGCCCAACGCGAGCCGCGGCGCTTTCGTTTGATCGATGGGGGCGGCACACCGGAGGCCGTTGCCGAAAAGGTGTCACATGAATTCGATGCGTTCGTTCCGGGCCGAATACTCCATTAGCTTCTCCAGGCGCTTCGCTTGCGTCTCTTCCTTCCTCGCGCTCGCCACCCATCCGGCCGTCACGCGACGGTAGCCCGGAGGAAACTTCGAGTAGTTCGTCCAAGCCGCGCTTTTGCCTACGAAATTTGCCTTCAAGCCGCTTCGGCAGTTCGGTGGGCATGGGAGAAACTTCCCGGGCGCTCGCAGACTGGTAAGCCTTCAGCCCCGCCGGCATCATTTGTCCCGCGGCAATCAGCCGCTTCACGCGATCGATATTCGACTTGGACCACGCGCTCTTGGCTTTCCTGGGTATAAAGCGAAACGCGTAGCATTCTTCGTCCAGCTTCTTTTTCGTGCCGTCCACCCAGCCGAAACACAGCGCCTCTTCCACCGCGTGATCGTAGGAGACGGTCTGCTTTCCTGTAGCCTTCTTATAGAAAGCCAGCCAGATTTCTTCGCAGCGCACGGAGTTCTTCATCAACCAACCCCGCCATTCCGCGCGATCCTTGGCGAACACGGTCTCCATAGTTGTTCAACCCAGGTTTGTTCAACCCAGCACTTTCAGCTCGTCGATATGGTCCACTTCCACCACCAGCCCGCCTTTGGGATCCACTTTGAACGCCGGGGTGAATTTCGCGCCCCACACCAACTCATCGTGCCGGTAGGAGTAGCGCGAGTGAACCACCTGACTGAACGTGTCGTCGAATCCCTGCAGCAGGATCAGAATCTCTCCGGAAATCTTGGCCAGATCCTCGGCGCTCTTTCCGAAGAACGGGCTCGCGGAATCGATAGGATGCACGATGGTCCAGGTCAGAGCGAAGAAATAGATCTGGGGGCGCTCCAGCGGAAGATCGATGAAACTCCTCTTGAGCTCGCCATCGCTTCTGTCCACAGTCATCAGCAGAACCTTCGCCTCCATGTTCATCAGCGTGTTGCTGCGCGCGTTCGCGACACGAAACTGCAGGCTGGTTCCGTCCTGGTAGGGCGCGATGATAGCGCTCTTGCTGTACACAATGCGGGCTGAAGGCCTGGAAAAACGTCCGTAGAGGAGCCCGGTCGCGATGGCAAAAAGCATCAATCCAGTGGCAGCTTCGACCGACGAGATCGTGTTGGACCAGACGCCCTGCGGATAAACATTGCCGTATCCGACCGTGGTCATGGTGTGTACGCTAAAGAAAAACGCATTCGCGAAAGCACCCATGTCGGACTCGAGTCCCCTGAGGTTTTCGATGCCGATCATCACGTAGAGCCCGGCAAAGATCATATTGATGGTAAAAAAGCCCGCCAGGACCACTAGCAGGAATCGCGGCCAGGTGGTATCGATCAGCATCAGGTAAGGATTGGCGTCGCGCCAGCGCAAGCCGGTGCGCTTGACGTTGAACGAGCCATCCTCGTTAATAGTCCGGCGCAGGTCGCCGCTGAATTTGGTTGTTAAGCCTGGATCGAAGGATTCCTTCTTCATAGGAATGCCCCCAGAATAACCCAGGCGAAGCGGACGAAGTTATGTCAACCGGCCGCTAGTGGAGTGCGACCGCGCTTGGTCCTGGAGAGATACAGTACCGCGACGAGCAAGAGCCCAAGGCTGATGGTTTGTTGAACCGCTCGGGCCAGACTTGCGATTTCGCCCATGGTCATTTGGCTGTTCGAATGGCCGCTGATTATGCGCTCCATGACAAGGGAATCCAGCAAGGGAGAGGCCATGGGCCACAAGACAGCAGCCACACCCAGCCAGATGAAACCGGCGTCGCGCGTGCGGAGATACTTGCGTATCAACACCACTCCCAGCCCTATATAAAGCGCACGGATCAGGAAGGAAAACACAAATTCCAAAGGCATGGTCGCCGCCCTCCAACATTTAGTATACGATCGGAAACCTGGTTGAGAGCGCTAACGGAGCAGGCCCATCTTATCCAGCGGCCAGTAAATGAACACCGCCTTGCCGTAAATGTAGCGGCGCGGCACCATGCCCCAGGCCCGGCTATCGTTGGACGAACTGCGATGATCGCCAAGGACGAAATATTCATCCTGGGGAATCGCGCGCACCGGCATGGAGCTTTGATCGCGAAACTCGGGCGGCACGTAATTCTCCACCAACGCATTCCCGTTGACGATCACTTTGCCCTGCTGCACTTCCACGCGGTCGCCCGGCATCCCGATCACGCGCTTGATGTAGGACTTGCTGGGATCGCCCGGAAACCAGAACACCACCGTGTCGCCACGATCGATGTCTCCGAAGTGGAAGCGATAGACGAACTTGTTGATGAAGATGCGCTCCTGATCGTCCAGCGTAGGCATCATGCTGGTGCCTTCCACCTTCACCGGCTGGTAGATGAACAGGATGACGAAGATGGCCAGGACCACCGAGATCATCAGATCGCGCGCCCAATGCGCCACCGATCCTAAGACCGACCGCTTGGCGGGGGCTGGAGCAGTGGGGTCGGGAGGTGCGCTCGCACCGGGGGCTTCGTTCGCGGCCATGGGCGTCTCTGGCTGATCCATTTCAGGCGATTTCGAAGAGAATTGCTAATACTATTTTCACACCCGCGGCGCGGCGAAGCAAGCGGACGCCGATGGTATATAGTAGACGTTTGAAGGATAAAATATCGATGCTGCGCCCGCTTCTCGGTCTTCCCCTACTTGGTCTGTTAGCGCTTTCGCCTTGTAGCGCCGCCGATGCATCCAAGTTGCCGGGTGGCACTTGGGCATCGATCGCGCAATTGCCGGATTTTAACGGCGTCTGGGAGATGACCTTCGGAGGCCGCCGCGCCGCCCGAGGTAGCGCCACCGGCGCGGGAGACTTCGGCCCTCCCCAGCAATTCGTGCTCACGCCGGCGTATACGGCCCTGCAGAAAGAGTACATGGCCAAACCGCCGCACGATTCACCCATGGCCAATTGCGTGCCGCCCGGAATGCCCGGCATCATGTCGCAGCCTTATCCGATCGAGATTCTGTATACGCCCGGAATGGTCACCGTGATCGCAGAGGCATTCATGCAGGTGCGGCATATTTACACCGACGGCCGCGCGCATCCCGACGATCCCGATCTCACCTACAACGGCAATTCGATCGGCCATTGGGACGGCGACACGCTGGTGGTGGATTCGGTCGGTTTCACCAAGGACACGCCGCTCGGAATGAACATGGGAGTCAAACACAGCGAAAAGATGCATATCGTGGAGCGCTTTCATCTGGCGGATCCCAAGACGCTCGAGATCGCCACCACCATCGACGATCCCGAAGCGCTTTCAAAGCCGTGGTCGAGAACCATTACTTACGCCCGTCATCCCGATTGGACGCTGGCCGAGTACATCTGCCAGCAGAACAACCGCAATTTTGTGGACGCCTCCGGCAAAGCGGGAATCGATCTCACGGTGCCAAAACAATGAACATCCAATTTCTTCGTACGGGCCTGGCCGCTACGGCCCTCTTCTTCCTGCTCGGCACAGTGCCGGCCGTGGCGCATCATTCCTTCGATATGTTCGACATGTCCAAGCAGGTGACGCTCACTGGGACCATCAAGGAATTTCAGTGGACCAATCCTCACACCTTTACCTGGATTGATGTTCCCAATGACAAAGGCGGGGTGGATACGTGGGCCATCGAAGGCATGAGCCCGAATTTCCTCGGCCGCCGCGGCTGGAGCAAGCGTACTTTGAATCCGGGCGACAAAGTGACCATCACGATCTATCCCTTGAAAGAAGGAAAACTGGGTGGGACGTTCCTGCATTGCACCTTGCCCGACGGCAAAGAGATGGTGATGTTTGATGTGCCCCGGGCTCCGGGCAGCACGGCGAAATAAAGGCTATTTGGCCGCGCTGTTTCTCGCCAGCAGCAGCGAGCCCAGCCCCAGGATGGCGAACGCCATTCCTAAAATCCAATACATGCTCTCGTAGATCCGCGGCTTTACTTCCTGGACCTGCGGCTGTCCGTTGTCGTCGCCCGAACCTTCCGATTGCGCCGGCGCGGCAAGGAGGCCCGTCCCATCCACTTCCACTTTGAAGCTGGCGTTCTTGATGCGATAAATGCTGGCTTGCGTCTTCGGCTCCGTGCCGGCAAGTTCCAGATCGTCGCTCTTCACCGTGACGCCATTGGGGACCACCAGGTTCGACGACGCATCGGCGTGCAGCAGCTTGTCGCTGAAGATCATAGGGCTGGCGGTAGGCACCGTGTAGTTCAGATCGAAGCGCGTTTCGCCGGGGCGCACCGGATAATCGATCTTGTAAACATTCGGCTCTTTGGTCTTCAAGGCCGGCCGCTGGATGGGCATCCCGCCCGCTGGATTGACGGTGACTCCGATCGGCCCCTTAGCCTCCGGCGGAATGTAGAAGCGCACCGAACCGTTCACCGGATCGTAGTAGGTCAGGTTGGGGTCGCCGACATAGAGCAGCCCCTCGTTAACCGTCATTTCCTTGTCGCCCGGCTGAAGAACGATGAAGTGCTGGCTCTCTTTCGCGGTGCCGTCTTTGTTGGTGGAGGCGAAGACCGGAATTTGCACGCCGGTGGATGGCATACCGGGCGGCACCATTTTGTTGTATTGCACGCCCTGAAAAATCGCCTGAATCAGGCGTGGACCGGACGCGTCGTTGTTATCGAAGCTGAATTTGCCCGCGGCGTCGGACTTGGTGGTGCCCAGCGTCTGCATGCCCGCCTGCGTGGGCTGGATCAGCATGACCACGGTGCCAGGCTCCGGCTTGCCGGTGGTTCCATTGACGATGACGCCGTCCACGGCCGCGAAAGCGGGCGCAATCGCCAGAAGGAGCAATGCGAATTTCATGCCATGGCCTTTCCACACTCGCCGCAGAACTTCAAGGGTTGTGGGAACTGAGCCCCGCAATGCGGGCATTTATTCGAAACCTTGGGCGCCGCCGGCTGGCGCGCAGGTTTGACGGGCGCAGGAGCTGGAACCGCATCGATCTCGGCCAGCACTTTCGCCAGTTCGCGCTGCAAATCCACTTTGGTCTTCTGATAGTCGGCGTCCGACAATTTACCCAGGCGAAATTCAAATTGCAGATCGCGCAGGTTCTCATAGATCTGCGCCTTGCGTTCCTCCAGGTGCGCGGTGGGCGAGACGGCAGGCGCCTCAGGCACGTCTTGGGAACGGACGAACAGAGTGAACAGAAGGGTGCCTACCACCAGGACAACGGCTGCCGAAAGAAGCATCAATCGAGCTTTTCCACTTCCTTCTCGATCTGATCGTGATAGCGATCTAAAAGAGGATCGTGCGGCACGCCGGCGGCGGTAACCGCGGCTTCCTTGCGGCGGTATTTACGGATCACAAACACGACCAGGATGAGACCCAGGCCCGCGGCAGTATAAAAGGACAGCGAACCGAGGATGCCCGGCGGCACCACCACCACATTCGGCCCCATCTCCTGCGCGAACGAAGCCAAAATGGCATCGTCCGACATTCCGGCCTGCTCCATCTTGAGGATCTTTTTCTTGTTCTCCCAGCACATGCGGCAAGGATAAGGATCCATGCGGCAAGCCATATTGGTCTTGCATCCGCAGGGACAATTCAACCGCGTGGCGATGCGATTCACCGCTGGGCTTTCCAGCTCTTCCGCTGACTGGGCCGAACAAACACTTGCCAGCAGTCCCAGCGCCAACAGAATCAAAAACCGCTTGCTCACGGGCGCGGCTCGGTTGCTCTCATTCCGAGCCGTGACCGTCAGGGAGCGGTTGCCACTAGTTTTCAACCGTCGCATGTTTCTCTGAAACTCCTACTACTTGCGTCCGGGCATAAGACAAACGAACTTTGTTGGGAATCAGGCAGACGATGGTGCCGAACGCGAGCACCCAAAATCCAATCCAGATCCACGAGACCAACGGGAAAACGTATGCTTGGATGACAGCGCGCTGGCTGTCGGCCGAAAGCCCCGCGAAGTTGATGTAAAAATCTTCGTTGAGACGCCTGCGAATGGACACTTCCGAAGTCGGCTGCTGGCTGGCCTTATAGAGACGCCGCTCGGGAAACAGCGTGCCCAACGCTTTTCCGTTGCGCGCTACATCCACCGCCAGCCTCTGCCAGGCGTACGTATCGTTCTCGCCCGACTCGATATTCGCGATGTGCAGATTGTAGTGGCCCACATCCACGTTGTGGCCCGGCGCCACTTCCTTGGTGACGTCCTGATCGAACGCGGCCCCGGTGTAGCCGATGAACATGAACACGATGCCCATGTGGACCAGGTATCCGCCGTAGCGCCGCGTGTTGCGGTGCGTCAGCTCGATGGCCGCTGGGATGAATCCGATGCCGTTCTTGGCGCGAATGGCCGACGCGCCCTTCCAGAACTCGGTGACGATGGTGGCCGTCACGAACATGCAAAGCCCGAACGAAACCAGCGCGTAGGGATGCTCATAGGCGCCCAAAATCGCCAGCAGCACCATGAGCGCCACACCGGCAATGGTCGGGATGAGAAACGCGCGCTTCAGGCTTTCCAGCGAGCTTCTCCGCCAGGCGATCAGCGGGCCAATGCCCGTCAGCAGCATCAGCGCGAGACCAATCGGAATATTGATGCGATTGAAAAACGGCGCATCCACGCTGATCTTTTCGCCGGTCACGGCTTCTGAAATCACCGGGAACATGGTGCCCCATAGCACCGCGAAGCAGCTGGCCACCAGGATCAGGTTGTTGAACATGAAGCTGGACTCGCGCGATACCACGCTCTCCAGGCGCGCTTCGCTCTTCAAATATTTCAGGCGTTCCAGAATCAGGATCACCGTGGCCGCGATCCCGATCGCCAGGAAAATAACGAAGTACTTTCCGATAGGCGACTGCGCGAAGGCATGCACCGAGCTGACTACGCCCGAGCGCGTCAGGAACGTCCCGAAGATGCACAGGAAGAAGGTCCCGGAAATCAGGACCATGTTCCACACCTTCATCATGCCCTTCTTTTCCTGCATCATTACCGAGTGCAGGAACGCCGTGGCGGTGATCCAGGGCAGCAGCGATGCGTTTTCCACCGGATCCCAGGCCCAATATCCGCCCCAGCCCAGCACCGCGTACGCCCAGCCTTGTCCCAGCAGAATGCCGGCGCTTTGGAACAACCAGGTGACGATGGTCCAGCGCCGTGTGGTGTGAATCCACGCGTCGCCCGGCTGCCTGGTTATCAGCGAACCCATGGCAAACGCGAACGGCACGGTGAATCCCACGTAGCCCAGGTACAGCATGGGCGGATGGATCACCATGGTCCAATACTGCAGCAGCGGATTCAGCCCCTGGCCCACGCCCTCGACCACGTTGCCGCGACCGGCTTGCAGCACGCCGAAGGGGCTCAACACAAATGCGATCAAGATCAGGAAAAACGATTCGGTGGTCATCAGCACCGACGTTACCCACGGCATCATGTCGCGGAACTTGCGCCGGTTCATGAAGACCACGACAGCCGAGTACGTTGAGAGCAGCCACGACCACAACAACAGTGAACCTTCCTGCCCTCCCCACCATGCCGTGAACTTGTAGACATGCGACATGGACGAATCGGTGTGCGCCGCCACATAGGCCAGCCGGAAATCGCCGGTCTCCAGAGAATAGATGAGGAGCGCGGCAGCCACGGTCAGCAACAGCCAGACCGAATAGACCGCGCGTTGTCCGCTGATAATCAGGAAGGAGTTTTTCTTCAGCCGGCCAATCACCGACGCGACGACGGCGTAAACGGCGAAACAAAAGGCGAGCAGAATCGAGAGAGCGCCGATATTTTCCATTTCGAACTTTTGGATCCTTGAAACGGACCGCGCGCGGAATCAGCTTCTCGCTGGGTTTGTCGCGACCGTCTTCATTTGGGGCTTGGCTTCGTACTTCGAAGCGCATTTGGCCTGCACTTTGCTGGCATGAAAGACGCCGTCCGCTCCTAATCGTCCGTCCGCCAGAGCCTGCGCGTTGTCCTTAAACGTATCCGGCAGCGGATCGATTCCGGCGTAGACCACAGCCAGCCGCACCGGATCCTTCTGGAGCATCCCGGGAGTCTGATGCATAACGAAGCTCACCTGAGCGCCGTTGCGGACGATGGAGCCTTGTTCCACGTAACCGTTCACGCGCAGCTTCTCGCCCTGGGCCTGATCGCCCATCTGCTTGACCTCTTTAATTTCCTTATAGTAGGTCTTGCTTTCGGTGACTCCGCCCATCGCGAGCCATGCCAGCACGCCAATGATGACTGCCACAATGGCGCCGAATTTCCAGTACGTATTCATGATCCGCTCCCGAAACTACTAGTATAGCGCCGCTGGCCGGCTCGTCACGGAAACTAAGACGGACGTAGAGCGGCGTTTCATCCCAGTTTCAGCATTCTTTTGACCAATCCAGTCTACACTGGATTCACTAGCCTTGAGTGGATACCAAAGCACGATCGGCAATGTTGTCTATCGCTTTGAGGATATAAGGACGGTCCTGGCCAAAGCCTCTCCCGGCCGCTCGGGTGACGATCTCGCCGGGCTTTCAGCCGAAAGCGCCGAGGAACGCGTAGCTGCCCAGATAGCCCTGGGTGATATCCCCCTAAAGGCCTTCCTCACCGAAGCGGTAATCCCCTATGAATCGGATGAAGTTACGCGGCTGATTCTGGACCAGCATGATGCGGCTGCGTTTGTGCCCGTTGCCCATCTTACGGTTGGGGACTTTCGAGACTGGCTGCTCAGCGAACACGCCACCGGCGAGATTTTGGCGGCGCTCGCGCCGGGTCTTACGCCCGAAATGGCTGCGGCGGTCTCGAAGATCATGCGGCTCCAGGACTTGGTGACCGTGGCGGCCAAGATTCGGGTGGTCACGCGGTTCCGGAATACGCTGGGGTTGGCCGGGCGGCTATCCACGCGCCTGCAGCCCAATCATCCCACCGACGATCCCAAGGGCATCGCGGCCAGCATTATCGACGGCCTGGGGTACGCCAGCGGCGATGCGGTGATCGGTATCAATCCTGTATCGGACAATTTGCAAAGCGTCGAGACGCTGCTGCGGCTGCTGGACCATGTGCGCGAAACCTATCGTATTCCGGCTCAAACCTGCGTGCTGGCGCACGTCACAACCATGCAGGACGCGATGCGGCGCGGCGCGCCCGTGGACTTGGTGTTTCAATCCATCGCGGGCACCGAGGCCGCCAACACGTCGTTCGGGGTGAATATCGCGATGTTGCGCGAAGCTCGTGAACAGGCGCTCGAACTACGCCGCGGCACGCTGGGCGATAACGTGATGTACTTCGAAACCGGGCAAGGCAGCGCTCTATCGGCAAATGCGCATCATGGTTTGAATAAGCAGGGCGTGGATCAGCAGACGTGCGAGGCGCGGGCCTATGGCCTGGCCCGGCACTTCCAGCCGTTGCTGGTGAACACCGTGGTTGGATTCATTGGTCCCGAGTACCTGTACAACGGTAAGCAGATTCTGCGCGCGGGTCTGGAAGATCATTTCTGCGGGAAACTGCTGGGCCTCCCCATGGGCTGCGACATTTGTTACACCAATCATGCCGAGGCCGATCAGGACGACATGGACGCGCTGCTGACCATGCTGGGCGCGGCGGGCGTCAACTACATCATGGGAGTGCCAGGAGGCGACGATGTGATGCTCAACTATCAGAGCACGTCGTTTCATGACGCGTTGTATCTGCGCGACGTGTTCGGGCTTCGGCCGGCGCCCGAGTTTGAAGCTTGGTTCAACCAGATGCGGCAGCAGCTGCCACGCAGTCTTACTGAAATTTCGCTCCCCGCGCCAGCGTCCCGATAATCGCCCGCCTCCACCGCGCCGGCAACTTGCGAGCGCGAGCCCGCTAGTGGAGACCGAAACGTTGTCGCGTTCCATGCATCTCATCCAATAGGGGGAAGGGTTTATGCGAGGTATTACCAGACAAATCATGGTCGCTGCCTTATTTGCAGCTTTTGGCTTGGCTGCAAGTTCCGACAATCCGAATAAGGATCACAACGACGCTTTCGTGCCCGGGCCGGAAAACGAAGCCCAAATAGCCAAACAGGTTCGGCACAATCTTTTGATGTTGCCGTACTACAGCATTTTCGATGATCTCGCGTTCCGGCTGAACGGAAACGTTGTCACATTAGAAGGCGCTTGTCCTGGCGACCCTCCCTGGGATATCAAGTCCGCTGCCGAGAAAGCTGTAAAGAAGGTTCCGGGAGTTACACAGGTCGTCAACAATATCAAGGTCCTTCCGCTGTCTCCGCTGGACTGGCAGATCCGTCGAGCCGAGGCTCGAGCTATCTATGGCGCAGCAGACATCGGAATGCGCTACGGCTACCAGGCATTGCCCTCCATTCACATCATTGTCGACAACGGGCACGTCACACTGGAAGGCGTGGTCGACAATCAGTTCGACGACACGCTCATCCGCACCAAAGCCAACTCGGTGCCGAACGTTTTCTCCGTCACCGACAATCTCAGGGTTCTCGACAAGAACGAGAGCAACAAGGAAAAGAAATCCGGCTCCTGATCGTTTGCAATACTGGAGTATGGCCCGGCTACGGGAATACACTCCAGCTCGCGTAGAACTGGGCCGAGCGGGCCTTAGCCTTCCCACGCGAGCGCTGCTCGAATTTCAACTGGCGCATGCCAAGGCGCGCGATGCGGTCCACTTGCCGCTGGCGATCCAATCCTTGGTATTGGAGTTGAAGCAGAAGGGCATTGAATCGATCACACTGGCCAGCGCCGCGCGCAATCGCGACGAGTATCTCAAGCGTCCCGATCTAGGACGGCGCTTAAGTGAAGCATCCTGTGAAAGCTTGGCACCTCTGCACGAAGTTTACGATGCCGCCTTCGTGATCGCCGACGGTCTTTCGGCGCTGGCGGTGCATCGCCACGCGGTACCGTTACTCGATCTTTTGCTGCGCCATCTGGATGGGCGCATCGCGCCGGTAGCGATCGTCGAACAGGGCCGCGTGGCTATCGGCGATGAGATCGGTGCAGTGCTGGGATCGCGATTAGTGGTGGTTCTGATCGGCGAGCGTCCGGGGCTCAGCTCTCCCGATAGCCTGGGCGCCTATCTAACCTGGCAACCACGGCCCGGCCGGACCGACGCGGAGCGCAACTGCATCTCCAACATTCGCGGCGAAGGATTGAGCTACGCCGCCGCGGCGCACAAGCTGCTGTTCTTGATGACCGAAGCGCGGCGATTGAAATTGTCGGGCGTGCGGCTCAAGGAAGGCGCGGGATTAATTGAGGATTCGATGTCCAACGCCAAACTCGTCAGCGACGGCTGACAGACGCGGATCCGCGGTCCACAAGCTCAATCCGTCCACGATGGCCGAAGCCAGCAAATGAATATCGATCCAGCCAACGCCACGACCATTCAGGCTGCGGCGTTCCACAAAATACACGACGTCCGCATGAGGAACAGGGGCCGCTTGAAAAATCAGCTTATAGTCAGCCAGAAGCTTCTTGCGGCCGCCGCGATCTCCGATCAGCAGCTCGCCATAGATCAAATCGTGTCCGGCCACCTCATCGAGATCCAGGAGCCTCGCCAACTCGGCCACGAACGGCGCGCGGCCCGAGAGAGAACGAATCCAGACCGACGTATCCACCAACACCATTAAGCGACTTGGTGTTTCACCGCTGGCTTCTCACGACGCCGCGGCACATCCTGCGCGTTGGGCTCAGATCCTGCAAGGGCGATGAGACGCTGGTATGCGGCATGTCGCACCAAAGACTCCAAGCCCAACCGCACGGTCTCCGTGTCCGTGGTCGCGCCACACGCGGCCTTGGCCTTTTCGAAGAGCTGCTCGTCGATATTGAATGTCTTCTTCATATGTACGATTGTGCCATATATATATGGGTATGTAAACCATACCTCGTTAAGGCAACCGTGCGCCTGCCGCCCGTCCTGAGCCACGCAGATGCTTGTAATAGCCTAAATCCTCGCCTGTCAGCATCTTAGTCAGAAGAATGACCTGCCCGGTATGCTGTGAGAAATGCTCCACCACATGGGCGATGGCTTCCAGAACCGTCACGTCATGGCCCTGCGGCGTGATGCGTTCGGTGAGTCTGGCCGGCGGCACGGCGCGGATGATGGAGGCGGCCTCAGCGACCCTGGTTTTCAACAATTCGGCCAGTTCTTCGGTCGATTTGCCGCCGCGCGCATCGAACTCAGCGTCGCGCTCGCGATGATCGGGCAGCCCCGCAACGCCCGAACCCATCCACTGGCGAATATTCCCGGAAAGATGCAGCACCAGATTGCCGACCGCGTTCTCGTTTTCCGAACCACGCGCCCAGATCTGCTCGGGCGTCAATCGCGTAAGGCAATCCTGAAGGCGGCCGTGCAGCTGATCCAGGTTGTCAGCCGAAAATTTGAGAAACGTTTCTTCCGCGGTCACAAAACTTCTTCAGACCAATTCTCGAGGATCGATTTCACTTTCCCGGTAAACTGATCGGCCAGCGCGCCATCGATCAGCCGATGATCGAAAGTCAGCGCGAGATAGGCGATGGATCGAATCGCGATGGCGTCGTCCACCACTACCGGAGTCTTTTCCACCGCGCCCACTCCTAGGATCGCAACCTGCGGTTGATTGATGACAGGCGTCGCGAAAATGCTGCCGAAGCTGCCGAAATTTGTGATGGAAAACGTTCCGCCTTGTACTTCATCGGGCTTGAGCTGGCGCGAGCGGGCGCGCGTCGATAGATCCACAATGGAACGCTGCAAGCCCACGACATTTTTCTCGTCGGCGCTACGAATCACCGGCACGATCAGGCCATTTTCGAGCGCGACCGCGATCCCGATATTGATCTCGTTGTGATAGATGATGTTCGTCCCTTCGATGGAAGCGTTCACGATGGGAAAATGCCGGATGGCTTCCGCGGCCGCCTTGGCGACGAAGGGCAGGAAAGTAAGCGAGTAGCCGTAGCGCGCCTGGAACTCGGCTTTGTTCCTCTCACGCATCTTGGCGATCTTGGTCATGTCGGTTTTGTGGACCGTGGTCACGTGCGCCGAAATGCGCTTGCTCATCACCATGTGCTCGGCGATGCGCTGCCGCATCACGCTCATTGGTTCCACGCGGGCGCGCGGAGCTTCGGCACGGGGCATAGGCGGTTGGGGAGGGGCAGTGGGAACCGCGGGTGCGTAGACCGTGGGCGTAATGGGCGCCGTGGTTGCGACAGCCGTGGACGGCGCGCTCGGCTGTGGCACGCTGGCCTGAGCCATGGTACGAGCGCCTTGCGCCGACATGTACGCTTCCAGATCCTGCTTGGTGATGCGTCCGCCCGCGCCGCTACCGCGCACTTGCTTCAGGTCGATGCCATATTCGCGCGCCATCTTGCGCACCAGCGGCGACAACGGACCAGCGGGCGATGCGGCGTCCACAGCCGGCGCTGGTTCTTCCACCGGGATCGGATAGGGACCCGCCGAGTGCGCTACCGGTTCGGGTAAGGGCTCGGCTTTTTGCGCTGGAGGCGCTTTTGCCGCCGGCGCCGCCTTAGGAGCGGGCTTTTCAGGAGGTGCAACGGACGGAGCAGCGGCTTTTGCCGCCGGGGCTGATGCTCCATTCCCCGCGCCCTCTTCGATCCGGCCAACCACCGTGCTGATCGAAACCGTCTTGCCCTCTTCCACCAGCACTTCTTTCAATACGCCGGCAGCGGGCGATGGAATTTCGGTGTCCACTTTGTCGGTGGAAATTTCAAACAGCGGCTCATCGCGATCCACGTGCTCCCCTGGCTTCTTCAGCCACTTGGTGAGCGTTCCCTCCACGATGCTTTCGCCCATTTGGGGCATTACAACGTCAGTCATGAATAGGTCTCCGTATATGCAACAACCGATGAATCGCGGCCCCGCTCAAATTGCCTCGCAAAGGCGTTCGACAACGCGGCGATCACTTGTTCGCGGCTAGCGTCCGATCCCAACTCCTGCATGGAGGTGACAGGTTTCGTTAGCCCACAAGGAACGATGTACTGAAAGTAGCGTAAATCGGTGGTGTGATTCAACGCGAAACCGTGCGAAGTGACCCAGCGGCTAATATGCACGCCGATGGCAGCCACTTTCTTGCCATCTACCCAGACGCCGGTGCAGCCCGGAATCCGTCCGGCCGCAATGCTGAACTCGGCGAGCGCATCGACGATCACTTGTTCGATGGCCCGCACATAAGCGACCACGTCGCGCTTCCATTCTCGCAGATCCAGGATGGGATAGCCGACGATCTGGCCGGGCCCATGATAGGTGATGTCGCCACCGCGGTTGGTGGGATAAAACTCGATGCCTGCGCTGCGCAGCGCTGCTTCGCTCGCCAGCAGATTCTCGGCGTGGCCGTTGCGGCCCTGCGTAATGACGTGCGGATGCTCGACGAACAGGAGCTGATCGGGAATTAATCCGCGCTTGCGCTGCTCGACAAGATCGCTCTGGACCGCCAACGCATCGGCGTAGCGCATGCGCCCGAGGTCGCGAACCTCAAGCCCGCCTATCTCAAGCATTGATCGTGAGCCCGTAGACGTTGTTGAACGCCTCGCCCAGCGCTTCGTACAGCGTCGGATGCGCGTGGATAGTGCCCATCAAGGTCTCAACCGTTGCTTCGGCTTCCATCGCGAGCACGGCTTCGGCAATCAGCTCGTAGGCCTCCGGCCCGATAATATGAACTCCCAGGATCTCGCCGTATTTCTCTTCAGCGACTACCTTGACGAAACCGTCGTGGCTTCCCAGAATGGTGGCTTTGCTGTTTGCGACGAACGGAAATTTCCCGACCTTCACCGCGAATCCCTGCGCGCGCGCCTGCGCCTCCGTGAGGCCGACGCTGCCTATGCCGGGTTCAGTATAGGTGCATCCGGGAATGCGATTGCGATTGATCGGCTTGGCCGTCTTGCCCGCCATGTGCGCCACGGCTACCATGCCTTCCATGGTCGCGACGTGCGCCAGTTGCGGCGTTCCCGCCACCACGTCGCCGATGGCGTAGACGCCAGGCTCGCCCGTTAGCTGGTGCTCATCCACCTTAATGAAGCCACGATCCAGCTCCACCTTCAACTTGTCGAGCCCGATGTTCTCCGTGTTCGGCTTGCGGCCCACGGCGACCAGCAGCGTCTCGGCTTCCATGTCTTCGCGTTTTCCATCGGCAAGCGCGGCGCACAACCGCACTCCGTTTTCGGTGCGCGTGATGTTCTCGGCCTTGGCGCCCGTTTCACATCGGATTCCGGTCTTCTTAAAGGCGCGCTCCAGTTCCTTGGAAACCTCTTCGTCCTCCACCGGCACCAGGCGCGGCAGCATCTCGAGCACAGTAACCTTGGTTCCGAAGCGATTAAAGATGGACGCGAACTCCACGCCTACCGCGCCCGCGCCGATGATCAGCATGGTCTTGGGAATGACGGGAAGATCCAGGATCTCGATGTTGGTCAGGATGGTCTTCGCATCCGGCTCCAGGCCTGGGAGCATGCGCGCTTCCGACCCGGTAGCGATGATGACGTTCTTAGTTTCCAGCGTCTGCGCTCCGGTTTCCGATTTCACCTCGACTTGAATGGGCCCGTTCCCCGAGCGCGGCAGAATGGTCCCATAGCCCTTCACCCAGTCAACCTTGTTCTTCTTCATCAGGAACTCGACGCCTTTGGCGTGTTTCGAGACGATCTTGTTTTTGCGATCCAACACCTTGGCGTAATCCAGGCGCGGATTTTCGCACAGGATGCCCTCGTCGGCGGGGTTTACGAAGTGCTCCCACAGGTCGGCGGTGTGAAGCAGCGCTTTGGTCGGGATGCAACCCACATGCAGACAGGTGCCGCCGAGTTTGGGGTCTTTTTCGACGATGGCAGTCTTCAGGCCAAACTGGCCGGCGCGAATCGCCGCGGAGTAGCCGCCCGGTCCGCTCCCAATCACGATGAGATCGTAAGTCATTTATTTTCAGGATAACATTCGAGGTTTGCCGGACCTTGGCCCGAGGCTCGAACGCCAACGTTATCTGATGCGGCGTGGACGCATTTCGGTGCAAAGCTGCCGGGCTCGACCGCGCGATCGACTTTGCAGTAACTTCTCGCGTCAGAGTACTGGGTGGCGTACGGAACCACGGATCGCTGAAACTGATCCTCCGTAAAGTACTAAGTCGTAATACCTTCAAAATTGGCATCAACACAGTCTGGTAAGTATCGCGTATATCCCTTAACGTGGAACTTGACCCATGCTGCGCCGCCCGAGACACCCCGGCACCACCTCGCTCCAGCTGTACGTATTGGGCGCTCTTTTCCTGCTTCCGCTCACCATCGGCATCGTCCTGGTGACTAACAATGCCAGCCCAGCGAACATGCGTACCAGATCAGTCACGACGTGGGGAGCATGTACGCGCAGGGCGTCGATTTTTCGCAAAGGGCCAATCAGAACATCGCGCTGAGCGTGGCCGAGGGCATCGGCATCGACATCGAAGGCGGCAAGGGCGTGGTCATCCTCAGCAAGATTCGCGTGGTTCATCCCACGGACTGCCCGTCGGGCGCGAGCGGAAAATGCAGCAACCGAGGATATCCGGTAGTGGTTGAGCGCTATGTGCTGGGCAACCGGACGCTGCGGGCGAGTTCTTTTGGCACGCCCGACACTCTCGATGCCGCCAGCGGCAAAGTTCGCGATTGGGCCAACGATCTTTCGGCGCGGGCCGCCAACTTTTCCTCCACCTTGAAGCCAGGCGAAGTGACTTACGCGGCCGAGTGCTATCTTACCTCGCCTGAATCGCCAACCGGCGTCTATTCCCGCACCATGTTCTAGAACAAGCTATAAAAGAATCTGGAAACCCGGCAACATGGTTCGTGGCAACACGGTTCGTTCCTTGGGGATCGGATTACTCGCCTGCCTTCGCGCTGCCGCTCAGTCACCTGTTTATCAACCTGGGCCGGACGTTACAGCGCCTTTCGTGGTTGCCAAAGCTCCGCCAGTGTATACGGAAGAAGCTCGCCTGGCAAAGCTGGAAGGGGCGGTATTGTTGTCGCTGGTGGTGGGCGCCGACAGCCAGCCGCGCGATATTCAGGTGGCTCGTCCGCTGGGCCTGGGCCTGGACGAAAAAGCTGTGGAGAACGTGCGCGCGTGGCAATTCAAGCCTGGGGTTAAGAACGGAAAGCCCGCCGCCGTGGCCGTCAAGGTAGAGGTCTTCTTCCTTCCCGAGCGAAACTTGTGGGACTGGCATGCGGTGCGGGCGGCTTTCCGTTTGCCCAACCTCGAAACGCCTCCGGCCCTCATCAAAGTGAAATTCCCTGCCACCGTGGACGTGGAGGAAAATGCGTCGGTCAGCATGGCGTTCGATATCGGCCCAACGGGTGTCCCTGTCAGTGTCGTGGTTGTTAAGTCGTCCAATGCCAGATGGGAGAACGAACTGCTCGCGGCAGTGCGCGAAGGCTGGCGGTTTCGACCGGGCATCGTCGATGGCAAACCGGCCATCGTGCCCGCCTGGTTCGAGTTCGTCCGCGGGTCGCACTCGCCGATTCCGATGCCGCCAATTCCACCGGCATCCATCGAGCGTTAAGCCTGCGCGGCTGCGTTTTGAAGCTGTTCTTCGACAATACGGCCGTCGAACAGCGTGATGGTGCGATCGGCGCAACGCGCATAGCGTGGATCGTGCGTCACCATGCAGATGGTGGCGCCTTCCTGATGCAATTCGCTGAGCAATCCCATCACCTGCTCGCCATTCACCGAATCCAGATTGCCCGTGGGCTCGTCGGCCAGCAAGATGGAGGGACGCCCGGCCAGCGCCCGGGCAACGGCCACGCGCTGCTGCTGCCCTCCAGACAATTGCGACGGATAATGTTTGATCCGATGCGACATGCCCACGCGTTCCAGCGCGTCCTTCACCAGCTTTTTGCGCTCCCCGGCCGGCATATTGCGATAGGTGAGCGGAAGCTCGACGTTTTCATACACGGTAAGATCGCCGATTAAATTAAATGCCTGAAAAATGAAGCCGATCTCCCGATTGCGGACGCGCGCCCGCTGGGAGAGCTTCATGTGATCCACGCGTGTATCGTTCAGCACGTAAGTGCCGTCGGAGGGCGTGTCCAGAAGTCCTAAAATCGCCAGCAGGGTCGATTTCCCGCAGCCCGACGGCCCGGAAATGGAAACATACTCGCCCTTACGGACATTCAGCTCAATACCCGCCAGGGCATGCGTCTCCACCTCGTCGGTACTAAAAACCTTGGTTACGCTCTTGAGGCTGATGAGTGTCGTGTCTGAATCCACAGCGTCTCCTTCCCGAGCGGCCGGAACCGGCTAGCGCTCAGCTCTGATAGACGTACGTTGCGGGAAGCGGTTAGGTTCGCAAAAAAATGATTTGAATTCTGGAAACAGGGCCCAACGCTGCATGCATCAGCGTTTATCTGTGGCTATATTAGACCTCGGTCGTCAAGTCAGCAGCAAAAGCGACCACGCGCCGGGCGTCGGCGGGAAAAAACGGACTTCATCTCAGCTTCCGTGGCGAATTCCCCGGCGTTCGCCTTCCGCAGCCCCTCGCGGATATGGCCCATTTGCGAGCGATGAAGGTCAAGGTAGGCATCAATCGCTTCATTAATGAGGTAGCCTCGGTCCCGGCCGAGCGCAAATCGCGAGTGCGTCCAGCGCTTCTCTCTTCTCGGATGGAAGACGAAAGCTGACAGACGGCTTGCTCATTGTTCCTCTTTAGCTTATCGCGCACTAGCTCAGCGGTAAAACCAGCCGCGCTTCGCACCCCGGACCCTCCGGCGCGTTCTGCAGGGTCAGCGTTCCTCCGTGCGCTTCGGCGATCTGGCGGCTCAACACCAGCCCGATGCCCGTGCCGCTGGGCTTGGTGGTAAAGAACGGCACAAAGAGATTGGCGGTATTCGGCAAGCCCTGCCCCTCATCGCGCACCCACACCGTGAGCCGCGAATCCTGCCGCTCCCATCCTACCCGCACGCCGCCGCCGGTTTCGAGCGATGCGTCCGCGGCGTTCCGAATCACGTTGATCAATAATTGTTCCAATTGATCCGCGTCGGCCTGGATCACGATCTCCGGGCCGGGCTCAATCCGGGGCGCCACGCGAGTCTCAAGCCTTGCCACGCGCCGGACCAGTTCGGACACCTCCACCTGCGTCATGGTGGGCCCGGGCAGCTTGGCCAGAGCGGCATAGGCGCTCATGAACCGGCTCAAGGCTTCGCTGCGCGCGGCGATCACGGCCAGTCCCTTACGCATATCCGCTTCCCAATCCTCCGGCCGGGGCTGCCGCGCCATGATGCTCTCCAGGCTTCCCGCAATCGATTTGATGGGCGTGAGCGAATTGTTCAATTCGTGTCCCAACACCCTG
Organism: Bryobacterales bacterium; assembly: GCA_963798295.1. Taxonomy (GTDB): domain Bacteria; phylum Acidobacteriota; class Terriglobia; order Bryobacterales; family Bryobacteraceae; genus Palsa-89. The sequence continues at coordinate 221,528 of CAWCSV010000002.1, forward strand.
ACGATGCGCTGCCAGGCCTTCAATTCTTCCTCGCGCAACGGCCGCGTCAGATCGGTGACCACCACCAGCTGGTGCGGCAACCCGCCCTCGCGAAACAGGCTGCGGCTGACACCCCAGCGCGCGGTCCCACCCGGAAAGGTCCGTTGTTCAGTGTGCTGCGCTTCGCCTTCCAGATATTGATCCAGCCCCAACAGCTCCGCCGATTGATCCAGCAGCCGCACCGCGGGTTGATTGAGCAGCCGCTCGCCGGCGCGATTCACCAGGCGCAGACGATGTTCGCTATCGAACGCGAACACGGCGACATTGATCTCCTCCATCACCTTGCGCAGAAGCGTGGTGGCTTCCATGGCTCCCAGCCTCTGCGAGCGCAGCGTGGAGCTCATGGCGTTCACCTGCTGCATCACTTCGCCCATGGCATCGCCGCTTTTGGAGTGCCGCGCCCGGATGGAATAATCTCCCTCGCGCATGGCTTCCAGGAGATTGGCCAACGTGCGGAGTGGCGACGCCACGCGTTCCCGCAGTGCGAAGCAGAAGCCCAGCCAGACGCCGCCGATCAACACGGTCAGGGTCCACTGCACTCTCGACGAATAGTCGCCGAGCCACAGCACCAGCATGGATGTGATTACGGCGGGCGCCCCCGCCACCAGCGCCATCACGAGAATGCGCTGCTCGTGAACCAGGCGAGGCTTGTCCAGCTTCACGGCGCGGTCACAATCCGTAGCGCGTCACAATCCATAGCGCGTCACAATCCATAGCGCTGGAGGCGGCGATAAAGAGCGCTGCGGCTCAACCCCAGTGCGCTGGCGGCGTGGCTCACGTTTCCGCTATGCCTGGCCAGCGCCTTTTTGATGAGAAACGCCTCTACTTCCTCGATGCTCATGTCTTCCAGGCGCGGACTCACCTCGCGTCCGGAGCGCAGCGCCAGGTCGGCCGGCTTGATCTGGCTGTCTTGGGCCATTAGCACCGCGCGCTCGATTACATGATTCAGCTCGCGCACATTGCCTTGCCAGGGATGCTCCAGCATCAATTGCAGCGCAGGGCGGTCGAACCCTCCGATGCGTTTGCGATAGCGCTGGGAATGCGCGGCGAGAAAATGCGCCCCCAGCAGCGGAATATCCTCGCGCCGTTCGCGCAACGGCGGCAGATGGATCTCGATGGTATTGAGCCGGAACAGGAGATCCTGGCGAAACCGGCCGGAATTCACCTCTTCGTCCAGACGCGCGTTGGTGGCCGATATCACGCGCACGTCCACCCGCTTGGTCTTGGACGAACCGACACGCTCCATCTCGCCCACTTCCAGCACGCGCAGCATTTTGGCCTGCAAATTCATCGGGACGTTCGCGATCTCGTCCAAGAACAGGGTACCGCCATCCGCCATTTCAAAGCGGCCCACGCGATCCGTCTTGGCGTCCGTGAAGGCGCCCCTGACGTGCCCGAACAATTCGCTTTCGAAAACGCCTTCGGCCAGTCCGCCCGCGTTCACCGTCACCATGGGCTTGGCGCTGCGTGGAGAAATGGCGAACAGGGTCTTGGCCACAACCTCCTTGCCGGTGCCCGGCTCGCCGGTGATCAGTACGTTGGCGTCCGACGGGCCCACGCGCGAGATCATCTGCAGCACCGGCTGCATGGCTTGCGATTCGGCAATCAGCGAGGGAACGCCCTCGGCGCGCAGCAATCGGTTCTCGGCCTCCAGACGCAGGCCGCGACGGATGGCATTGCTCAGATCGATCTGGGTCTTAACAATGGTGAGCAGCCGCTCGTTCTCCCAGGGCTTCTGCACGAAGTCCCGCGCGCCGCCGCGCATGGCCTCCACCGCCAGGCCAACGGAAGCCCAGGCCGTCATGACGATTACCGGCAGCACGGAATCGATGGCCTGGATGCGGGACAGCAAATCCAGCCCCTCCTGCCCCGAGGTGGTGTCGCGCGTGTAGTTCAGATCCATGATCACGACGTCGAAATCGCGCGCTTCCAGAGCCGTAATGACGGCCGTGGGCGACGTGACGGCGTCGATCTGATATCCCTCGCCCTTCAGCAGCAGGCGCAGAGCTTCCAGCACATCGGCTTGGTCGTCGGCGATCAGAATGCGCGGCGCCGCGGCGTGGGACCCGTCCCTCATCGCTTAATCGATCCAACCGTCGGCGATGTTGATGATGCGGTGCCCGTACTCGGCGTTTTTCTCGTTGTGGGTCACCTGAATGATAGTGGTACCGGCATCGTTCAAGCGCTTGAAGAGCTCCATGATCTCCTTGCCTTGGCTGGAATGCAGATTGCCGGTCGGCTCGTCGGCCAGAATAATTTTGGGACTGGCTACAATGGCGCGCGCGATGGCCACCAACTGCTGCTGGCCGCCGGAAAGCTGGTTGGGGTACAGATCCTTTTTGCCCACGATTTGAAAGCGGTCCAGCACATCGCACACGATGCTGTCGCGCTCGGATTTCTTGATGTTGCGGTAGGAGAGCGGAATGTCGAGGTTCTCGTACACGGTGAGCGAATCCAGCAGATGATAGCTCTGGAAAACGAAGCCAAAATACTTCTTGTACAGCTCCATGCGATCTTTCTTCGGCAGCTTGTGAATGGCGTGGTCGGCCAGATAGTATTCGCCGGTCCAGGAACTGTCGTGCATGCCGAGCAAATGCAGCAGCGTCGACTTGCCGGCGCCCGACGGCCCCATAATGGACACGAACTCGCCTTCCTTCACTTCCGCGTTGATGCGGCGCAGCACAAACGTCTTGGTGGGACCGTGCTCGAAATATTTTTCCACGTTCCGCAGAACAATCATGGGGGAACTCATACAAGTATCTTAAGACCGCTTGCTGACGCGCGGCTCAGTTCATTCCTGTCAATAGAATTCTGGATTCTAGTGAAAGATCGAGGAGAGATTCGACAACACCTGCTGGGAGATCGGACAGCGCTCAACGTCGATTGCGTTTCCGATGCGAATCGAATCCGGCACGTGCCAGTTCCGCACCTCGGCGAACCCGAGCATCATGACCGCAATGACCAACACCGCGAAAAAATCCACATTTCGTCCCAACATTACGCCACCCCCACGCTTTCTTCCACGATCCGTCCGTCGAACAACCGGATAGTCCGGTCGGCATAGCTGGCGTAACGCGGATCGTGCGTCACCATGCAAATGGTCGCGCCGCCGCGATGCAGCTCGCGCAGCAAATCCATCACCGCTTCGCCGTTCACCGAATCCAGGTTTCCGGTCGGCTCATCGGCCAGCAGAATGGAAGGATCGCCGCCCAAAGCACGCGCCACCGCCACGCGCTGCTGCTGGCCGCCCGACAGCTGCGAGGGATAATGCTTGATGCGGTGCGACATGCCCACGCGCTCCAGCGCATCGTGCACCCGCTTCTTGCGCTCGGCCGAAGGCATCCCGCGATAGGTTAAGGGAAGCTCCACGTTTTCGTATACCGTCAGATCGCCGATCAGATTGAAGGCCTGGAAAATGAAGCCGATCTCGCGATTGCGGATGCGCGCGCGCTCCGACAGCTTCAGGTTCTGCACCGGCTTGGAGTTGAGCACGTACTGGCCGTCGGACGGCGAGTCGAGCAATCCCAAAATCGCCAGCAGCGTGGACTTGCCGCAGCCCGAAGGGCCGGCGATAGCCAGGTACTCGCCCTTCTTGAGGTGCAGGTGGATCCCGGCGAGCGCGTGCGTCTCCACTTCGTCGGTCTGAAAGACCTTGGTCACGCCGTCCATGCTGATCAAAGCTGTTTCGTCAATCGCCATGAAAACTCCTCCGCTCCCTTACGGTCGCGGTTCAGTTAAGCCGAATTCTGTTGTACGCATCCTGCGCCGACATGTCGGACAGGATCACCGTATCGCCCACCTTCAATCCGTCCACCACTTCAATGTTGTTCACCGAGGCGCGGCCCAGAGTCACCGGAACCCGCTGCGCTTCCTTGCCGTCCGGGTCCAGCTTAAACAGGGTGATCTTGGCGAACGCCTGTCCCACCACTGGCCGGCCCACATACATCACATCCGCCAACCGCTCCAGCGTGATGGTTCCATCCACGCTCAAATCCGGCCGCGCGCCGGGCGGGAGCGGACCCTCCAGAGTTACGTCGACATCCACCGTTCCATTCACCGCCGCCGGATCGATGCGCGAGACGTGCCCGGGAATAATTCCGTTGCGCGTATCGATGGAAGCCACCTGCCCGATCGCCACGTCCTTCACCTGGGTCTCAGAAATCTTGAGCGTCGCCTTCAGCTTGTTGGGCTGCGCGATCTTGGCCAGAATGGTTCCCGGCGCCACGCGCATTCCCACTTCCAGCGGCGTTGCCGTGGTGCCGAGCTGCGTCAAAGTGCCATCCGTCGCCGAACGGATGGTCAACTGATCCACTTGCTCCTTCTTCAGTTTGTAGGCCGCCTGCAGCTTCTCGATCTGCACCTTCTGCGCGTCAACTTGCGCCTGGATGGACTTATCGCTGATGTCCAGCTGCTCCTTCGACAGCGCGTAGCGGCCCTTCAGCTCCTGGTATTTCGCAACCGAAAGCTTGGTGTCGAGGTCCGACTTCAGACCGAGCTTGGTCAACTGCGAATCGCGGTCGGCCTGCAGCTGCGCCTGCTCCATGTCCGATTTCACCTGTTCGGTGGTGGCCTTCTGCGCCAGTTGCTGGGTCTCCAGCTGTACTCGCAGATTGTCCAGGTTGGCCTGCGCCGCCTTGATCTGCCACTCCAGATCCACCGCCGCCAGGTCCATGTCCGGATTGCTGAGCGCCATGAGGACGTCGTTGGTGTGAACCTTCGCGCCGGGAAGAAAATTGATCTTCTCCACGCGGCCATCGGAGTCGGCGGGAATCCACATGTATTGTTCCACCACCAGTGTTCCCAACCCCCTGACGTCGCGCACCATGGGGCCGCGCTTCACCGTGTCCCTCCATACCGTCGCCCCGTCCACGGACGGCGCCGCGGGCTTGAGCCGCGAGAGCCCCCAGGTGATGAGCGGGATGGCCGCCACAAGGAGCGCAATGTAAACGATCCGGCGAATCAGTTTGCGGCGAGCGACTTCTTTACCGCGTGGTACATCCATGGCCATGGAGATTTCTCCTCATGTCAGTTCGCAAATACTCTGCCAATGTCGATATTACTGAAAAATAAGGCGCGATGGGTGTTTTTCGAGTGCGCCGCCGGCCCGGCGTGTCCGGTTGTGGGACTCAGTGTGCGGGTCTAGACAGGGAAGCGCCACATCTGCATTCTACTGAATGGAAGGCGCCGAACCGACGATCGCCATGTACATCATGCCGAACGCCACCACAGTAAGCGCGATGCAGACTCCCGCCAAGGCGCGTAGCAAGGGCTCCTTCCACATCATACGGGCGCGGGGCGTGCTGGCTAGCCATCCAGCCAGGAATCCGCCCGCGATGCCGCCGACGTGCGCCCAAAAGTCCACGCCCGGAAGGAAGCTCAGCACCAGTCCGTAGATCACCCAGCGCGTGTAGAGCGACTTGACTTGCATCCCGAGCGAGGAACGATCCGTGAAGCCGAACGCCAGCATCGCGCCGATCAGCCCAAAGATTCCCGCCGACGATCCTACCGAGAAATGTCCGCCGCCGATGTGGGAGCTGGCCGCGAATCCGGTCACCGTGGAAACGAAATAGAACACGATCAGCCGGCTGGTGCCGTATAACATCTCCACTTCAGCGCCCAGGTCGAACAGCACCCAGGAGTTCATCAGAATGTGAAGAACTCCCCCGTGCAGGAAGCCGGCCGTGACCAACCGCCACCATTGCCCTTGCATCAGCACGGCGGGGACGCTCTGGCCCGCTTCAGTGATTCCGGACTGCGGATTGAGGTACTGCGCGATGAATAGTGCAAAATTGATAAGCAATATCATCATGGTGGTGAAGCGCGCGTGGGGAATCAATCCACCCAAAATCTCGCCCGGATTCCGCCGCTCCACTGCCCGGGGGCCAATTGGAACCTGGCAATAAGGACAGATCTTGTCGCTGGTCGTCACAAACGCCCGGCAATTCGGGCACATCCGCCTGTTGTCCACTGCACCCATTGTACAGCGCGGCCTTTCAACTGCACCTCCGGAAACAGCGATTGATAGACAACGGGCGATTGATACGCAGCGATTGATACAATTGGTCCGGATGGCCAAGACCGAGGAGCAGCATCGCCAGGACATCCTCGACGTCGGCAAGCTGATCTATCAAAAAGGATGGGTGGCGGCGAACGACGGCAACATCAGTGTGCGCCTGGACGATCGCCGCATTCTGTGTACCTGCACCGGCGTCAGCAAGGGAATGATGACGCCCGCCGACGTCATCCTGTGCGATCTGGAAGGCAACAAAATCGACGGCGCGCGCGAGCGAACCACCGAGATGGCGATGCACCTCACCATCTACCGGATGCGGCCCGACGTATCCGCCATTGTGCATGCGCATCCCCCGGTGGCCACCGGATTCGCCGTGGCCGGACGACCGCTTACCCTGGCGCTTCTGCCGGAAGTCATCGTCAATCTGGGATGCGTACCGCTGGCCGAGTACGGACTCCCCGGCACTCCGGCGCTCAGCGAGGGCATGCGGCCCTACATTCCTCAATACGATGCGATTTTGCTCGCTAATCATGGCCTGGTTTGCTACGGCGAAGACGTCTATAAGGCGTTCTTCAAAATGGAAACCGTGGAACACTTCGCACGCGTCACGCTGGTAGCTGAGCTGCTGGGCGGGCCGAAAGTGCTACCCAAACACGAAGTAGGGAAATTGTTCGAGGCGCGGGGACGCTACGGCGTACAGTCCCACAACCGCATGGAGCCGGGCAAGCCGGTGGTGGCGGAAGATAGAGATGCGGATCGCGGGCGCCTAAACCTGACCCGTGACGAACTGATCGCGCTGATCGAGGAAGCACTGCGCTCGCGCGGCGTACTAACCTAGCGCGCCTTGTCACGCACATCGGGCGCCGCGTCCAACGCGGCTAGGGCTTTTCCTTGGCGTCGGCGCTTCGCTTCTTAAACACGTTCAACTTGCTCCAGAATCCCTTCTTTGGGGGCGTTGCCTCGGGTGATTCGGTGGACTCAGGGACATCGGGCGCAACCGGCTGGCTGACGTTTTGCGCCTGGCTCGCGGGGCTAGACGCCGGAACTACGGGCGCTGAGGCGGCGACAGGAGCTGTGGACGGATGCTGTTCCGGTGCTCCGGCGTCGATGGACGGCGCAGCCGGTCTCCCGTGCCGAACTCGCTCCCGCCTCGCGATGTGCGGCGTTGCGACGAAGGCGGCCGCGGGAGGTGCGATATGCAACCAGTGCGACGGCGTGATGGCGGGCGGCGGCGCTTGTCGCAATTTGTGCAGTGCCGGCGAAGCCACCAGGGCCAGAACCAGGCCCGCAAAAATCGCGGTTCCCCATCCCAGCGTCCGAAGCTGCGGCAGTGGAAGGTCCGCCACAGGGGGCTGGTCAAGCCTGGCCATCGCGCCCAGAAACTCCTCGGCTGATTGATAGCGGTGAGCCGCATCTCTGGCTAAGGCGCGCCGCACGATCACATCCCATTGGGGTGAGAGGCCGGACTGGAGCTGGCTGGGCGGTTCAGGATCGGGCTCCGAGTCCGTCAGCACTGGCGCCAGACGGCGGTTCGCTCCGAACGGCTTCTGACCGGTGAGATGCTCGTACAGGATAGCTCCCACCGAATAAAGATCCGATCGCCGGTTGGGCTGCGTCGCGCCCTTCAATCGCTCGGGAGCCGCGTAGGGCAAGGAACCGAGCACCTCTCCGCAATTGGTAAGCAGAGGATCGCCGTAGGACTTGGACAATCCAAAATCGGTCAGCTTTACCACGCCGGCGTCGCTAACCATCACGTTGGCCGGCGTTACATCGCGGTGCACAATGCCCTGCTGGTGCGCGTATCCCAGCGCCGAAAGGATCTGCCGTATGTATTCGATTCCCGTGAGGGCAGGCAGTCGCCCGGCGGAAAACAGACTTTCGAGCGTTTGCCCCTCGATGTACTCCATCAGAAGAATCAGCTCATTGTCCGAATGAACCGCATTGTAGAGCGCCGCGATATGCGGATGACTCAGCCGGGCCAGCGCACGCATTTCGCGCTCAAATCGCTGAATCTCGACGTCGGTGGCGAATTCGGCGGAAAGAACCTTCATCGCCTCCGTGCGCTTGGTGAGGCGATGCTCCACTTTGTACACACGCTCCATGCCGCCGGCGCCGAGAACGGCGAGGATGGAATAGTCGCCGAAAGTCTGTCCTACATGAAAGCTCATGTGATGGTCACTCTTCGAGCGACTCACGAGTCTCCATTATTCTGCACGGTTCCCCCATCAAACAATGAACGGTTAGACCAATTCAAGGTCAGATCCAACCTTAGAAAGATAGGGGGAACGTCTTATAACGTCCCTCAGGCGGACGTTTTCAGCGCCTGCGTAATTTTTTGAGCCTCATCGAGACTATATCCACTGATGATCCAGGCCGACAGCCTTCGCAAGTCTTTTGGCGGCGCGACAGCGGTGGATGGGCTTACATTTTCCGCCGGCAACGGCATCATCACTGGCTTGATCGGACCCAACGGCTCGGGAAAAACCACCACACTGCGCCTGATCGCCGGTCTGCTGCAACCGGAGGGCGGTCAAGTAATGGTGGACGGCATCGATCCGTCGCGCGATCCCATCGGCGCGCGCCGCCGCCTGGGGGCTCTCACCGATGGCCTGGGCAACTACCCGCGCCTCACGGTGCGCGAACACTTGCGGTACTTTGGCCAACTGCGCGGGATGCCTGACGCCGAACTGGACTCGCGCATTCAATTCGTGCTGGACCTCTTCGATATGCACCCCATCGCCGATCGCCGCGCGCAGGGCTTCTCGCAGGGAGAGCGCATGAAGCTTGCGCTGGCGCGCGCCACCATCAACGACCCGCCGAACATCCTGCTGGATGAGCCGGCCAACGGTCTGGATGTTCCGAGCGTTCGCGCTCTGCGAAGCATGCTGGAGCGTTTTCGCCAAGCCGGCAAGTGCGTGCTGCTGTCCTCCCACCTGATGGCGGAGGTCTCCGCGGTTTGCGATACGGTGGTGGTGGTCGCTCGCGGCAAGGTGGTGGCGCAAGGCACGCCCGGCGAGCTGATGCGTGCCAGCAATGCGCGCAGCCTGGAAGAAGCCTTCGTGGAGCTGACCTCATGAACACTCGCAGCCAGCGCGCCTGGGTGGTGGTGTTTCGCAAAGAGCTGCGGGACGGATTCCGCGACCATCGCTCCTTGTTCTCGGCCATGATGTTCTGCTGGCTGGGGCCGCTGCTGGTTGGATTGCTTTGGCGGCAGCCCACGGCGCTCTTGCTGCTGCCGGCCTTTGTCATCATTACCGCGTTCACCGGCGCCATGAACATCGCCAACGACACCATGGCCGGCGAGCGGGAGCGCGGCTCGCTGGAACCGCTGCTGATGAATCCCGTGCTCGCCCGTGACCTGGTGTTCGGCAAGTGGCTGGCGATTTGCGCTTTCAGCCTGTGCGGCGTGGTGCTTACGCTGCTGATGGCGCTAGGCGTGCTCTACGCAACCCCGCTTGGCGAGCGCATGCATCCGAGTGCGCTGCTCTGGATGTTCCTGGTAACCGTTCCGCTGGTTCCGTTCGCTGCCGGAAGCGATCTGTTGATCTGCACATTTGCGCGGACTCCCAAGGAAGGCAATTCGTACCTTGCGGTGGCCCTGCTCGCGCCCATGCTGACGGGACTGTTGGCGGAATTCTTTCCCGTGCCCCTGGGGGCCGTCATCGCGGCAGTCCCGCTGTTGGGGCAGCAGCGGATGCTTTCAGCGTTGACTCGCGGCGAGGTCCCGCACGCCGCTTGGCTCGCGCTATCCGGCGGTTGCGCACTCTTTCTTGGGCTCGCGGCGCTCGCGGCCACAGCGCGTTTGCTCCGCCATGAGAAGGTGGTCTTTGGTAGATGATTCTGCGTTGAATTTTGCCAATTCAGCAAGCTCGGTAGATCGGGGCGCTCTGGAAGCTCAGTACGAAAGCATTCTAGACGCGCATGGCCCCGCACTGGTCCGTCTCACGGCCTGCTATGAATCGCTCAAGGAAACTCGCGAAGATCTGCTACAGGAGATTCTGCTGGCCATCTGGAAGGCCTTGCCGGGGTTCCGCGGCGATTGTTCGGAAAAGACTTTCGCTCTGCGTGTGGCGCATAACCGGTGTTTGACCCACGTCTGGCGCCGCGGCAGATCGCCGCGCGGCGAGGCCGAGATCCCGGAAGTCCGCGATCCGCGCAAGAATCCGGAAATTCTGGCCATCGAGACCAACCGCCGTGAAACGCTGCTGGCGGCCATCCGCGCGCTGCCGGTGAATTATCGCCAGGTGCTGACGCTGGCTTTGGAGGATTTGGCTCCCGTGGAGATCGCGGCCGTGCTTGGAGTCAGCGAGAACAACGCAGCCGTTCGCCTGAACCGCGCCCGCAAAGCGCTGCGGACGATTTTGGAGGAACGCGCATGAACCCGGAGTTGGAACTTGCCGCGTGGCGTTCGGACTGGCTGGCCGATCATGCCTCCGACAATGCGATGTTGCATGTGGACCTGCGCCGGCTGGTGGAGCGGAAGCGTCGCCGGATGGCGCTCGCGCTGGGCGGCCAGTTTGTTGTGGCTTTAGCCTTGCTCGCTTTCACCGCCTGGTTCGCTTCACAAAGGCCGACTTTGGAATGGATTCTCTGGGCCGCCGTCATCTGGGCCGGCACTTTCTTCACCTCTGGATTTCTGCTATGGAACCAGGCCGGGACCTGGAAAACTTTGTCCCAATCGAACGCCGCATTTCTCGAACTATCGCGCAGACGCTGCCTGCGCGAGTTGCGAGCGTTCCGTTGGGGCCGTTGGTTTCTGGCCGTGCAGCTGGCGATCGTAGCCGGCTGGCTGTCCCTGGATTTCGCGTTGCGCCGCCTTCCGCTGCGTCCGTATTTTTTCGGTGTCGCCGTGACGATCGTGATGGCCGCTGCCTACCTGGAATGGTTCGCGTTCCGCGAGCGCAGAACGCTCCGCGACCTGGCTCGGTTGGGTGAGTTTGACGGTGAGCCCGAGTCTCCCAGTCACCAGCCACCAGCCACATTTTCCCATTGACTTCTCCTTTTGTTCGCCTCACAATAGATCCATGGCTTTGACCAAGCGGCAAAAGGAAGTGCTCGACTTCATCGCGGACTTCGTCGAAGAGAACGGCTACAGCCCCAGCTACGAGGAACTGGCCCAGGGGCTCCATCTCGCATCGCTTGCCACCGTGCACAAGCACATACAGGCGCTCGAATCGCGCAATTACCTGCGGCGGCTCTTCAATCAAAGCCGGTCGCTCGAAGTTTCGGCGAAGTACGTTCAGGAACGTCGCAAGGGCCGGGCCTCGACGCGGTCTAGCGAGATTCCGCTGGCCGGACGCATCGCCGCTGGAACGCCCGTGGAAGCCATTGAGGGACAAGACACCATCCAGTTCGCCGACTTCGCGGGCAAGGGCGATACGTTTGCGTTGCAGGTGAGCGGTGACTCCATGATCGACGATCACATCATGAGCGGCGATTATGTGCTGGTAGAGCGCGCGCCCCAGGCCCAGGATGGCGAGATCGTGGTGGCGCTAGTGGACGGGCGCGATGCCACGCTCAAGCGCCTGTATCACGAGCCGGGCGGCCATATCCGCCTGCAGCCCGCCAATGCCGCCATGCAGCCTATTGTGGTGGACGCAGCCTCCGTCCAGATCCAGGGGCGCGTGCTCGCGGTGCTGCGAAAGTACAAGTAACGCCCTCCCCACAATCGATTACATTCACTTACATTGGCCGCTTCCTTTCGTCCCGGGAGTTTGCGGGGACGCATGTTAAACTGAGATCGACATGGCTAGCCCAATGAGCGCGGTGAAGCGCTTTCTGTTCTGGGATTATCCACGCGCCGGTTGGCAGTACGACGTGATGGTGGGGCTGATTCTCGCCTTCATCTTCCTGACGCCTCGGGACTGGTTTCGCGATCAGCCTCGCGCCAATAGCATCGTGATGCTTCCTTCCGAACACGGCGGCACCGTTTTCTGGATGGACGCGGAGCAACTTTCGAATATCCCGGAGAACGTGCGGGCGGCCGAGGCAGGTACCCTGCTGCAAGCCCGCACTGGCAAGAAGTACCATGTGGTTCGTTTGGAACCCATCGTCGATTCCGAACAGGAAATTAAAGGATTCATGGCGTTCGCCACGCCCTAGCCGTGGGGCGTTTTCAGATGGAAGCCGCAAGGCCCTTTTAGGTATCCAACATTTGATGCAAACGCGATTGCGCGGATTGGTTGTGTGTCTGTTGCTGGCCGGGCCGGCGGTCATTCCGGCCGCTCCCAACGATAATGTGCAGCAGGTGCTGGCACGCATGGACAAAGCCGCGAGTGAGTTTAAGTCCATGACCGCTCAGGTGACGTATGTCACCCATACCGACGTTCTGAACGACAACACCACCGAAACGGGAACGGTAACGATGAAGAAGGTTCAGGCCGGCGAGGTGCAGGGACGGGTGGATTTTACCGCGCCGGACCCCAAGACTGTCACTTTTGAGAAACGGCGCCTCCAGGAATACTTGCCGAAGATCAAGACCTTGCAGGTGTTTGATTTAGCCAAGCATGGCGAGCAACTGGATAAGTTTCTGATGATCGGATTCGGCACCTCCGGCATGGAACTTGCAAAAGACTACGACGTGAGCGTGCTCGGAACAGAAAACGGCTCGATTCGCTTGCAGCTCGTCCCTAAGGCCGCTGAGGCGCGCCAGTACGTGGAGAAGCTGGAGTTATGGATTCCAGAGCAGGGCGATCCGTATCCCTTGCGGGAGAAAATTTTCGAGCCGTCGCGCGACTATTATCTCGCTACCTACAGCGATGAGAAAATCAATCCACCCTTGCAGCCCGACGCCCTGCAATTGAAGCTACCGCCTGGCGTGAAAATCGAGCATCCAGGTCAGTAAAACGCAATGACGCCACCCCCAAACAATCGGGACATTAGCGGCCGCCTCACCTTTCTGGATTGGGCGCGCGGCGCCGCCGTCGTGGTGATGCTGCAAGGCCACGTCTTCCATTCCTTCAATCGAACAGAGCTGCGAACGGACGGACCGTTCATGCTTTCGCAATTCTTCGGTGGAATCGGGCCCGCCATCTTCCTGGTGCTTACCGGCATCACGCTTTCGTTTCTGATGGACCGCCGCGAACGGCAGGGTGTGAGTGCGATGGGCCGCTGGGGGGCGGCATTGCGGCGCGCGGGGTATTTGTTCACACTGGCCTTCCTGTTTCGCTTCCAGCTTTGGAGCTTCGCCTTTGGACAAAGCCCCTGGACCGATCTCTTCAAGGTGGACATCCTCAATTGCATGGGATTCTCCATCGCGCTGATGTCAGTGATGGCGATCTTCACTACTGCCGAACGGGTGCGGCTGTGCGCGGGGCTAGGCGTGGCCATCGCGGCGGCGTCTCCGCTGGTTTCGGCCATCGACTGGCGCTGGCTTCCCCCGAATATTTCCGCGTACTTCGTCCCCAGCTACCAATACTTCGCCTTCTTTCCCTGGGCTGCGTTTATCGCGTTCGGACTCAGCATCGGCAGCATCCTGCGGCTGGTAAAACCCGAGCAGATGAACCGCGTGATGCAATGGGGCGGCCTGCTGGGTTTCGGTTTGATTCTTGGCGGCCAATATTTCTCCAACATGCCGTACTCCATTTACCCCAAGTCTGAATTCTGGCTCGACAGTCCCGGGCTCATCGTGATCAAGCTGGGCGTGGTGATGCTGGTGATTGGCTTCGCTTACCTGTGGACGGCGCTCCCGCTGGCCGCATCCTGGAGCTGGGTACGGCAGCTCGGCACGACGTCGCTGCTGGTGTATTGGGTTCACATCGAACTGGTGTACGGCCGCTGGTTCGGAGCGTTCAAAGAATCGCTAAGCAACGTGTGGTGCGGCATCGCCGCCATAGCCGTAATCCTGCTGATGATTGGACTCTCCATGCTGCGAACGCGCTGGACCGCGATGCGGGCAGCGCTCGCATCGTATTTCTCCTACCGCTCGCCCAGCCGGGCGTCGGGAGATTAAACAGCCTGCGCCAGCAGTGCGCCCCAATGAAATCCCGCGCCGAATGTGGCGAAACAGATCAGATCGCCCACGTTTGGACCTGGATCGCCCCACCATTCCTCGGCGGCGATCAGCATGGACGCCGACGAGGTGTTGCCGTAGCGCCGAATATTGGAGTAAAAGCGCGCGGCATCCACCTCCAGCGCGCGCGCCACGCGGTCCATCAGGTTTTGATTGGCTTGGTGCATCAGGAATATTTTCACTGACGACGCGGACTTGGCGTTTCTCGCGAGCAGTTCGCCAATCGCCCCCGGGATCTTGCGGGAGGCCTGCAGAATGACTGACCGGCCGTTCATTTCAAGCGGCGCGTCGAATTCCAGCCGCAGGTCCTCGGCGAAAGAGCCGTCAGAATGTAGCACCGAGTCGATGATGTGCATGGGGCCGTCGGCGCCAACCAGGCAAGCGCCCGCGCCGTCGCCGAAGAGGGGCGCAACACCGCGCTCCAAGGGATCGCGCGAGACGACTGCGGACATTTTTTCGGAGGCAATCACGAGAATATTTCCGTGGATCGTGGAAAGCGAACCAGCTAGCGCCATCCCGAAGAGGCTCCCCGCGCTGGCCATCGGAAGATCGATGGCAGGCACGCTATCCAGGCCTAAACCATGGGCGATGGCGGATGCCGGCCCGGGAAACCTGCGCTCGGAAGAACCCGAGGACACCAAAATCATTCCAAGATCGCCGGCTTTGACTCCGGCGCTCGCCAGGCATCGCTCCGCCGCTGCGACGCCCATGCTGGCGACGGATTCCTCGGGCGCGGCATAACGCCGCTCTTCAATTCCGGAGACATCGAGGATCCAATTCGCTTCGCAATTCAAACGGGCGGCCAGCTCGGCATTGGTGACGACGCGCGCTGGCAGATAGGCTCCGAAGCCACGGATCGCCGCCACGGTTTACATCCTGCTCTCGATGTAGTTTTGGATGCGCGTGATGGATTCGAACTTGCGCGGGTTTAAATCGGAATCGGGTATTTTGATACCGAACTCGAGTTCCAGATCGCTCACCAGATCGGGCAGCGCGAAGGAATCCAGGAACCCGGAATCGAAGAGCGACTCATCCGGATCCGGCAGCGCCGTGCTATTGGCGACCTTGCGCACGATCGCGAGAATGCGTTCTCTATTTTCCATCTTCCTGGCTGTGACTTCCTTCGGCGCGAATGGTGAGAAACCGATTGTACTGCGCCATCAATTCATCGAAGAGCATGCCGCCGGCCGTGCGATAGCCTGCGCCGGTGAGATGCGTGTAGTCGCCTTGCCCCAGCCCCGCTTGCACCCATTGGCGCACCGATCCAGGACCGCCCATGGCCGCGCGCCAGTCCCAAAACGCGCAACCGTTGGCTTGCGCGACATCGCGCTGGATCTCGATCACCTGGTCCAGATGGGGAAACGGGAGCCGGCGTCCGCGAGTGCGATATTCGCAATCGGGCGGACCGATCAGGAGAATGCTGGCCACTGGAGCCGCGGCGCGCAGGCGTCGGATGATTTCGGTCAAGGCGGCGCGATACCCTTCGGCGGTCCACGATCGGCTAAGAGCTTCGTTGGTGCCATACGCGAGGACGATGAGCGCCGGGTCGCGACTGGCCAGCTCGGGCCCAAGGATGGACGAGTTCCAATCCAGCATCAGGCTGGCCTGCGCGCCGTTGATGCCCAGCGTTTCGTAGGTGAGGCCCGCGTGATTTTGCGCCACCCAACCAAACAGCCGTACTGGCGCGGAGCTGAGCGTTCGCAGCATGTATTGATGCGGCCCGGGCGAGGCGGCGTAGCTGTACACACCGGGCCCTTCTTCCCCATCAGTGTCAATGGTGGCGGCCGGTGCACCATCCACCGCGAATTCCAGTTGTCCGCCTCCGGGCTGCCGCAAGTAATGCAGCTCCAGTTGCTCGCACTCAACCGATAACGTCACCGTCTCACCCGCGGATCGCGCCGCAAGGCTGACTCCGCCCAGACCGTCGATCCCGTCGCCCTTGCGCGTTACGATTCCACTGGTGTACCAGCCGCGCGAGTTGCCGCCGTGGCTGTCGAATCGCCGATAGCCAAGAAACGGATGGCCGGGCAGCGTGTAGCCGGGGCCGCCGGCGCCAAACTTGGCTTGAAAATCCTGACGCATCTGGTTGGCCCAGTCGTCGGACGCGGTGTGCGAGTCGCCGTATTGCAGAATATGCAGCGACATATTTTCCGGCGGGTGCGAGAGCTGCTCGAAAAACGGCACCAGCGCCCCGGCATCCTGCAAAACGCCAGCGGGCTGCGAGCTTCGTTCGCTGATGGCGCGCAAGGCGGCGCCCCGCACTATCGGCGAGACGTGCACCACGGGCACCCGAATATGTTTCTTGTGCGCCGTCTTCTTATTGGATTTTTTCGCGTTGGCGGTGACGGCCCAAGCGGGCGCGGCTGCAAGAAACACCGCGAGAATCAAGCCCAGCTTGAACACTACTGGAGTCTCCGCTGTTCGCGCGCTTTGAACTGCCGGTAACCGGATTCGAGCGCCTGATCGAGCAGCACTCCCACTTTTCGCGCGCCGGCAGGCAGGGGATGCGTGAAGTCGGCGCTCACCAGCCGCGGCGTACTGTCATACCAGCGCGCCATGGTTCCTTCACCGCCCATGGCCTGAAAAGTATTGAAGAACGCGCATCCCGTCTCAGATGCGATTTGACGCTGGATGTCAACCAGGCGCGGGAGCGACGGCACGGTGGTGATGCGCGAATCGGAATCGCGCTGCCCGCGATCCATGGGGCTCATGATGAGAACCGATGCTCGTGGGACCGCCGCCTTCACGCGCTCGATCACTTGCCGCAGCTCGCCGGGGTAGGATCGCTCGATGTACTCGGCATAGATGCTTTCGTTGGTGCCGTAATTGATCACCACCAGATCAGGATGCTGGTGCTGCAACTCTTCGGTCCACTGCGCTCTGTCGAAATAGCGGACCACTGATTGCACCTGGCCGCCATTCAGCCCAAGACTATTGTAAATCACGCCCGGCGTGTTCCTTTCAAAACTGACGCCGAAGAGGCGCACCGGCCCGCGTTCCACCGCGAGGTTGATTTCTCGCATGCCTGGATTCAATGGGAAGGTTTGATCGGAGGGCTCTTCATCCGGCCCGTCGGTATGTACCTCGCCGAGCTTTTGCCCTGGTGCGTCCACTGTCAACACGCCGCCTCCGGGCTGCCGCAAGAAGTAAATCTCCATCTGGGAGTGATCTTCGGCCAGTGTAAAGCGCGAGGAAGCGCCAGTGTCCCCCTCGAAACTCACGCCGCCCAGTCCATGGAACCCATCGCGAGCGCGGACTTGCGTGGCGGCGTTGATGAGCCAATCTTTGCCTTGCACTTCCACGCCTCGATGGCCGTACCAGGCCCAGGGTTTCGCGATGAGGATGAAACCGTGGCCCGCGTCGCCGAAGTGCTGCTGCAGAAGCGAGCGCACGTCGGCAGTGATGGAATCGGCCGTCACGGGGGAATCGCCATAGTGCAGCACGCGCGTAATAGCGCCCGGCGCGCCCAGTTCGGTGCGCCACAGAGCCAAGTAAAACGCTCTGAGATTATCGTGCTGGTCGATGAGATTGGGTTCGATAATGGGCCGTTTGGATGCGGTGACCGGCGTTCGAAGCACCGGCATGGGAGGGAGCGGCTCGACATTCGGGATGTCGCGCGGGTGAAAGTCCAAGATCTCGGAAATCGTGAACGGCCGGGCCAATTTCGCGGTTTCGAGCAGCAACAACAGCGCACCCAAGGTTGCGATGGCCAGGGATGTTTTCTTGGGCAGCATGATCAGAACCGAGAGTAGATGAATGGCGCGGATCCAGAACCGGCGACATATCGAATGGCAACCGCGAGCGCTGCGATGGCCGCGGCCTGCGCGTAATAAGGGAATTGGCAATAGAGCTGGAGGCCGCCGTTATACCAGCGATCCGGCACATAATGGGCGGCGGCGGCGATCACAGCCACCAGCACGAAAGCGGGCGTTATGTTCGCAAAAGCAATGCCGCCTGAAGTGATTTGATAGAGGATGTCGCGGGCGGTTCCAAGACTGGACGCCCGAAAGAAGACCCAGCCGATGAGCACGAAGTGAAAGGTCGCCAGGCCGCATAGAAAGCGCGCGCCAGGTGTGAACGTCAGTTTCGGATTGCCATGCAATGCGCGCCACCAGCGGTGCGCCGCCAAGCCGATGCCGTGCCAGGCGCCCCAGACGATAAAGGTCCAGCCAGCGCCGTGCCACAGGCCGCCCAGCACCATGGTGATCACCAGGTTCAAATAGGCGAAGATTTTCCAGCGCGATCGCAGGCCCGGCAGCGAGAAATAAAGATAATCGCGCAGCCAGTTCGAGAAGGAAATGTGCCAGCGACGCCAGAAGTCGGAAATGTTTTGGGCCGCGTAGGGGCGGTTGAAATTGCGCGGCAGCGTGATGCCCAGCAGCAGCGCGGATCCGATGGCGATATCGGTGTAGCCGGAGAAATCGTAGTAAAGCTGCAGCGCGTAGCCGTAAACGCCGGCTAACACTTCCGCGCCGGAATAGAGCTTGGGAAGATCGAAGACGCGATTGACCAGGTTTTCCGCCAGGAAATCGGCGATCAGGAGCTTCTTCACCAGGCCGAGGCCGATCAGGAAGAGCGCCCTACCTCCATCCTGCGGTGTCAGCATTTCGCGCTTGGACCATTGCGGCAATAGCGTTGAAAGGCGAGTGATGGGGCCGGCAACGGTGGTGGGAAAGAAGCTCGCGGAGGCCAGGTACGCCAGATAGCTTTCGGCCGGCTTCGCGTCGCGGCGATAGATATCAATGGTGTAAGTGAGCGACTGGAATCCGTAGAACGAAAGCGCGAGTGGCAGCACCCAAGGCAGAACGGGCAGATATTTGACGGACGCCATCAGTCCGACGTTCAGCGCGATGCTGAGCGTTACGAGCAAACGCCGGAGTCCAGGCCGCGTGGCGCGATGAATCGCGTGGCCGATGAGAAAGTCGCAGGTGGAGGCGGCGGGGATGAGGGCGAGATAGACCAAATCCCAGCGCGCGTAGAAAAAGTAGTTCGCAAACAGAATGACTGCCAGCGCGCCCAGGCGGTAACGCGCCGCCAGCCAGTAAGCGAAGAAAACGGCGGCCAGAAAGCTGAAATAGGCCGCTGTCGTCAACAACATAGGAGACGCCCCAAGTATAGCGAAGCTGGCCGTGCGAACATAGAATCAGAGTAGATTTCAAAGGGATTCCAAGCTCAAACACAGAGTCATGCCTTCACAACTGAGGAATATCGATTTCGTTGCGTATGACCGGGAGGGACAGATTGTCTTGTTGGCGGAGGCCAAAAGCAGGCACGGCACTTCGGAGGATTGGGCTGTCCGGCTGAGAAGAAACATGCTTTCACACGGAGAACTCCCCTGGTCCAAATACTTCCTCATTGCGACGCCGGAACGTGTGTATCTCTGGAAGCGGGAGCGCGACGATTCCGCGGAGGCTCCCCCAGAAATCGCGATCGATGCCGCAAAGGTGCTCGATCCTTACTTCGAAAAGCTGCATCAGGATCCCTCGAAGATCGGGCCCGAAGCGTTTGAACTTCTCGTCTTAACGTGGTTGACCGACATTGCACGATCTGGTGAACAAAACACCTTGAAGCAGGATCCTTCATCGACATTATTGTCTGAACTCACGGGATCATTGCAGCAGGCTCGCATCGAAATGAATGGGTAATGACGGTCTACGTGGAATCGAACTTCGTGCTTGAGCAGTCGCTTCAGCAGGAGGAGAGCGATAGCTGCGCCGAGCTCATAGGTCTGGCATCGAAACGCCGGATCTCGCTGGCGGTACCCGCGTTCTCCCTGGCCGAGCCACACGTGGCGATCTTGGCAAAGGAAAAAGCTCGCGCGAGACTTAGCAACGACCTGCGAACTCAGCTTTCTGAACTCGCGAGATCGAAACCCCGTCGCGCGGTCCCCGTAGCCTTCGAGGCCCTAGCTGCGGTTCTGATTGGAAGTGCACAGTTTGAGCGGGAAGGACTGCGGGACACGATCTCGGAACTCTTGCGAACGGCGGACGTTATTGCGCTGGATCGGGCAATTCTGGGCTCAGCGGCACAGATACAGGAGCAATATGGCATGTCAGGGCAAGACGCGATCGTGCTGGCATCTGTACTTTCACACCTAAGCCTCCACAACCCAGCTGAGAGTTGCTTCCTCAATCGCAATTCGAAAGATTTTGACAATCCCGACGTTAGGGAGCGGCTCGACGCCCGTGGGTGTAAGTTCTTTTCGGAGTTCAGCAACGGGCTTCGTTACGTACTTTCTCGAATTGGTATAAGTTGAACGGGGCAATCAGAATCGCCAAGGGCCGCGCGATGGGGAAAGCCCTGTACCCGAATGTCGCGTGAAATTAAGTCCGCAGGGAAAACCATGTAATGCTTCGCTGCCCATCGGCATCCTATTGCCAGGAGACTTTGTCTTGAGACTCGCTAAATCGATAACAATTTTATTTACAATGGCTTTCGTACCATTTGTCGGTCTGGTGGGCGCTAAGGATAATCCGGATAGCTACTCCGGTAAGTGGGTGCTGGACAAGCAAGCCGCCCGGCCTGGTGACGCCCCCAACAGCCTGGAAACCAAAATCAAGCAGGACGAGTCCGGACTGACCATCGAGTCTAGCTTCAAAGAGCCGGACAATGGAGTGGTGCCCCTGCTCTATCTGGGCGTGATGACGAACAAGCTGCACCTGAGTACCGATGGCCAGGAGCAGCGCAGCCAGATCGGTCCGTTCATGGCGGTGTTTAAGAGCACGATGGACGGAAACAAAGTGATGACCGAGTGGGCCGCCCAGATCAATGGCGATCCGGTGCAAGGCCATTGGGTCCACACGCTGGCGCCAGACGGCAAACATATGACGCTTGAGATTACCGAGAGCTCCACGCACGGCCAGCACGCGGAAGCGACGCTGAATTTCGTTCGAAAATAAGCTGCGTTAGCATGGCAGTCCGGAAGTAGTTAGCATGTGAGAATGAAGCGGCTCGTATTCGTTCCCGCTGCGTTTCTGCTTGGCCTTCTCGTTTCGTCGCATGCGGCCCCCGCTGGGAAGTTTGCGCTCACCATTGACAACATCATGCGTGGGCCGGAATTGTTTGGCTACCAGCCCGCGGGCGTGCGCTGGTCGGGCGATGGCCAATCGATCTACTTCCAGTGGAAGCAGGCGAGCGATCCACGGCTCAAACCGTTGGATACCTACGTCGTGGGGCGGGATGGCGCGGGGCTGAAGAAGCTATCGGACGCGGAGGCCAAGCTAGCGCCGCCGGCTGGTGGGGCAACCACGCGGGATAAAACCCGCACCGTTTACGCGCGCGATGGCGACATCTTTTATTACGATGCGGCGAGCGGCGCCACGCGGCAAATCACCAAGACCGAGGATGTCGAAAGCAACCCGCACTTCACGCAGGATGAAAAGCGCGTCGCGTTCACCCGAGCGGATAACCTGTACGTGGTCGCGCTGGATGGCGGCGCCATCGCAGAGCTAACTGATATTCGTCCGCCGGGCAGTCCGCCGCCGCCCGAGGACGACAAGGGAACGGCAAGTCAGCAGGCCCTGAAAAAAGAAGAGAAGGATCTGTTTGAAGCGATCCGCGAACGCGCCGCCGAAAAGGAAGATCAAGAGGCCAGGCGCAAGCGCGAACATCCGCGCAAACCTTTCATCTTGCAAGCCGGACAAACTGTGGCTTCCTTGCAACTCACGCCCGACGAAAAGTACGTGATCGCCACGATTCGCGAGCCGGCCGCCGGCGCCAAGCGGACCGTGGTTCCGAGTTTCGTGACGGAGTCGGGCTATACGGAAGACATCACGTCGTACGAAAAGGTGGGCGATAAACAGAGCCTTGCGCGGCTGGCGATTCTCAGCGTCAACACGGGAGAAGCCAAGTGGGTGGATCACGGGCAACGGGCCGTGGTGCAGAGCGCCGATGCGAAGACGCCCGTGGATCGCGAGCTGCGATTGTCGGAGCCGCTATGGTCGGCGGATGGAACCAAGGCCGTGGTGAATGCGCGGGCCCTGGACAACAAAGACCGCTGGATTCTTGCGCTGGATGAGGACACCGGGAAAACGCGCGTGCTGGCGCACGATCATGACGACGCGTGGATCGACGGCCCCGGGATCGGCGATCCGGATGAACCGGGCAGCGAAACGCTGGGCTGGATGAAGAGCGATCGGGACATCTATTTTCAATCGGAGCGGACGGGCTACTCGCATCTGTACACCGTCGCGTTCGCGGGCGGCGAAGCGAAGGCGCTGACGTCGGGCAGGTGGGAAGTGGACAGCGCGCGGTTGTCGCAGGACAAGACCCGGGTTTTCCTCGTTACCAACGAGCCCGATCCCGGCGAGCAGCAGGTTTACGAAATGAGCGCGCAGGGCGGAGCGCGAACGCGGCTGACCTCGCTTCCAGGTGGCCACTCGTGCGTGCCTTCGCCGGACGATCACTGGTTCGCGGATATCTATTCGTACACGAACAAGCCGCCAGAGTTGTATGCGCAGGAGACGCTTGAGGATGCACCGGCGAAAAAGCTGACATCGTCGCCGGCAGCCGAGTTCTGGGAATATCCGTGGCTGGACACACCCATCGTGACGTTTTTAGCCCGCGATGGCGCGATGGTTCGAGCGCACCTCTATAAGCCGGCCAATTATCGCAAAGGCGGCCCGGCGGTGTTGTTCGTGCATGGCGCGGGGTATTTGCAGAACGTCGATCGCATATGGTCCTACTACGCGCGCGAGTACATGTTTCATCAACTGCTGATGGAGCGTGGTTACCTGGTGGTGGACGTCGATTATCGAGGCTCGGCGGGCTATGGGCGCGAGTGGCGAACCGCGATCTACCGGCACATGGGCGGCAAGGATCTGGACGACAATGTCGACGCGGCGCGCTGGATGGTGTCCCAGTACGGCGCCGATCCCAAGCGCCTGGGCGTCTATGGCGGCAGCTACGGCGGATTCATTACGCTCATGGCGATGTTCACTCAACCCGACGTCTTCGCGGCGGGCGCTGCGCTGCGGCCGGTGACCAACTGGGCCAATTACAACGACGAATACACTTCGGACATTCTGAATCTTCCGCAGACCGACGCCGAAGCGTACAAGCGTTCGTCACCCATCTATTTCGCGGCGGGCCTCAAGGGCGCTCTGCTGATCAGTCATGGCATGGCGGACACCAACGTACATTTTCAGGACAGCGTGGAGCTAGTGCAGAAACTGATCGAGCTGCGCAAGGAAAATTGGGAACTGGCGGTATATCCGGTGGAAAACCACGGGTTCGTCGAGCCCTCCAGCTGGGCCGACGAGTACAAGCGGATCTACAATCTGTTCGAGAAAAACTTGAAAACGCAACCGGCGATCAGCCCTGCTTCAGGAAACTGATGAGCTCGCGGAAATACCATTCCTGATCGTCGTACATGCACAGATGGCTGCCGCGGTCGCTGATGACGGCCCGTACGTTGGGCATGGCGGACGCGATGCGACGCATTCCATCGGGATCCATTTCGTCGTAGCGCGCACCCATGATGAGCGCTTTGGTCTTGATGTTCTTCAGGTCCGCCATGCGATCCCAGCGCTTCAACGTGCCCGTGATGACGAATTCGTTGGGTCCTTGCAGGCGATTGTAGATCTTCTCGTTGAGAAAACGAAAAGAGACTTCGACCGGAGCGGGCCATGGATTCACCCGGCATACGTGCTTGCTGTAAATGCGATCGAGAACGATCTTCTGATACTCGGGCGCATCGTACTTGCCGGCGGCTTCGTACTTCTCCAGGGTCTTTGTTCAGCCGGTGTGAGTTCGTTCTTGAACCCGGCAACATAGGTCTCATAGCGCGGAATGCTGGCCACCATGTTGGAAATAATGACGCCGCGCAAGTGTTGCGGGTACTTCAGAGCGTATTCATAGGCAAGCATTCCGCCCCAGGAATGGCCGTATAGGTAGAAGTTTTCCAGGCCGAGCCCTTGGCGCACCTGCTCCACTTCGTTGGTGTAGCGCTCCAGCGTCCACAGGCTCGGGTCGTCCGGGTTGTCGGAAAACAGACTTCCCAACTGATCGTAGAGGTACACTTCGATGCCGGCTGGCGGAAGAAAGTCTTCGAAACAATTCAGATAAATATGACTGAATCCGGGGCCGCCATGCAGCGCCAGAACCTTGATGCTGGAGCTGCCCATTTTCCGGGTCCACAGCCGGTACTTGCCGCCTTCGATGGGAAGGAAGCGCTCTCCGGCAGCTTTTAAGCCGATAGCTGGAGCGGCCGCCCTGGTGGACGTGGAGAGCAAGATTGATCCAAGGCCGGTTCTCAACAAGCTTCTTCGATTCATGTTCTGTTCCCCATTCGTTACAGTATACGAGCCGGATTTGATATAGTAGCCGGACATGAGCCGCACACTGATCGCCCGGATTTCCGCCGGCGTGCTGTTTCTGGCGCTGGCCTATATTGCGTACTGGCAGCCCGCTTTCACGCAAAATCCAGCGCCCGCGAAACTCACTCTCAACAAAGTGAAGGACGATCTGTACGAGATTGAGGGCGATGGAGGCAACGTCGCCGTCTACATCACCGATGAAGGCGTCATCCTGATCGACGACAAGTTCGATCGGGATCACCAAAGTATTGTGGACCAGGTGAAAAGCGTCACGAACCAGCCGATCAAATATGTGATCAATACGCATTATCACCAGGATCACAGCGGCGGCAACACGAAATTTCTGCCGACAGCCGAGATCATATCGACTGCCATGGCACGGACCAACATCGTGGAGCACAAACAGGTGGGGAATGTTCAGCCTCCGGACGTGAGCCCGGCACGAATCACATTCACCACCGAAGCCGACGTGAATTTGGGCGGCAAAGAAGTGCGCGCGATTTATATGGGCCGCGGCCACACTAACGGCGACGCGCTGATCTACTTCCCGGCGCTGCGCGTGCTTCATACCGGCGATCTGATGGCGGGCACGAGTCCATTGATCGACTACAACGGCGGCGGCAGCGTGGTGGAATGGACCAAGACGCTGGACAATGCGTTGAAACTTGATTTCGACACCGTGATTCCGGGGCACGGACCGATCACGAACAGGGCGGGCTTGATGACCTATCGCGACAACGTGGAGAAGCTGCGCAATCGCGTGAGCGGGCTGGTGCGCCAAGGCAAGAGCCAGGACGAGATCGCGAAGGTGATGACGGACGAATACAAATGGGCGCCCGGCAGCCTGCAACAGCAGTGGAGCGTGCCAGGGATGATCGCGGAACTGAAGTAATCAGCCGACCAGTGTCCTGAAGAACTTCACAAACATCGACGCGGCCATCGAGAGGCCGACGATAATCACGATGCGCCGCACGGCCGCTCCTCCAATGCGCCGCGCGATGAGCGCTCCTCCGTATCCGCCGATGATTGCGCCGATCACCATCACCACAAATTCCGGCCAGTAAACCATACCCGCCCAAATGAAGTAAAGAGCCGCGACGCCATTGATGCTGGCGCCCAGCAGCGCTTTGAGCCCGTTCATCTGGTGAATATCGGTGAGGCCGAGCACGCTGAGCGCCGCCAGCATCAGGATGCCGATGCCCGCGCCGAAGTATCCGCCGTAGAGCGCGACGAAAAGCTGAAAAGTCATCGCGCCGATGAGCCAGCGAGTGGATTTGTGCGACTCGGGATGTGAAATCTTCAGCCGCTTCTGTACCGGCTCCTGGATCATAAACAGCAGCGTGGCGAAGAGAATCAGAAATGGCACCAGAGCATCGAACACGGCGGGCGGCGTGCGATTCAACAGAAGCGCGCCGAGAATCCCGCCCAGCACGCTGGGCAAGACCAGCGCCAGCATGCGCGGGCTGGAAGAACGAAGATCCTGGCGATAGCCCCAGATGGTTCCCACCGTGCCGGGCCAGATGGCCACCGTGCTGGTAGCATTCGCATTGATGGAAGGCAGCCCCAGCCAAATGAGCGTGGGAAAGGTCAACAGCGTTCCACCACCGGCCACCGAGTTAATCGCGCCCGCCACAAAGGCCGAGCCGAACGCAACCAGTGCATGCCAGGGGGTTGGGAACTGGAGAAATGTTATAAGGGAGAACATGCGTCAGAAATTCAGCCTAACATCGGAGGAAGCGCACGCTGTTGTGACGGCCGCGAAACTGGAGGCGGTCCGGAACAATTGGAAGGTCAGCATCGCGGTGGTGGATGAAGGCGGATTCCTGCTGCATCTGGAGCGCATGGATGGAGCGGTATTGACGAGTCCCGAGATCGCGACCATGAAGGCGCGCACGGCGGCGCTCTCGCGGGTTCCCACCAAGTTCCTGGAAGACGTGACGAAAGAACGCACGGCCACGTTAATGTTTCCAGGCAGATTGCCGGTTCAGGGCGGGCTTCCGATTCTCTATGAGGGCGAATGCGTGGGTGCGGTGGGCGTGTCGGGCGTCCAGTCTCCGCAAGACGAGCAGATCGCGAAGGCGGGCTTGGCGGCGATCCCATAATCGAGAGCGCGCCCTCTCACACTCCCGCCGGGAGCGTCGATGAGGTAGCTGTGAGAATCGCTCCGTCCAGCCTGCGGCTTTCGACAAAAATCTTCTTGATGGGCGCGGCGCTCAGCATCGCTCTTCCCGTTCCCCTGCTCCTTTGGCTGCTGCCCGAACAGAGAGCCAACGCCTATGCCATGCAGGCGGACGCGACCAAGCATGTGGTGGAGACCGCCTGGGGTGTGTTGGATTATTACGGCCGGCAAGCGGCGAGCGGCGCGATGACCATTCCACAAGCGCAATTGGCGGCGCGGGAAACGCTGCGGCGCGCCACCTACGACGGAGGAGCCAACTACGTCTGGATCAACGATCTTCAACCCAAGATGATCATGCATCCGACCAATCCGGCGCTGGAAGGCAAGGATCTGTCGGATTATCGCGATCCCACCGGATTCGCGCTCTTTGTCGCCGCCGCGCGCATCGGCCGCGAGCGGGGAGAAGGAAGCATCCGCTACATGTGGCCGAAGCCGGGCAAGACGCAGCCTCAGCCGAAGATTTCCTACGTCAAGCTTTACGCGCCGTGGGGCTGGGTGGTGGGCACCGGGATCTACGTGGACGACACGGAGGCAATGCTGACACACGTCCGCAACTTCATTTTTCTGCTGACTGCTCTGGGCCTGGCGGGCGCCATGCTGGTCTGTTATTTGATGACGCGCTCGATTGTCATCCCGATCGGGCGCGCGACCACGGACTTGGATCAGGTAGCGAAGGAAACCACCGCCGCGGCGAATCAAGTGGCCGCCGCCAGCCAGGACATGGCATCGCGCATTTCGGAGCAGGCCGCATCGGTGGAACAGACTAGCGCTTCGCTCGAGGAAATAAACACGCTTTGCCGGGACAGCGCCGCCGGCGCGAAGCGCATTGGCGAGTTACTGGCGCAAGTGGACCAGGTGGTGGGCGAGGGCAATCGCCAGATGGCCGAGATGAACGGCGCGATGGATGGCATCAGTCACGCGGCGGTCGACGTGCGGAAGATCGTGAAATCCATCGACGAGATCGCATTCCAAACCAACATTCTGGCGCTCAACGCGGCGGTGGAAGCCGCCCGCGCTGGGGAAGCAGGGGCCGGATTCAGCGTGGTGGCCGACGAAGTGCGGAGCCTCGCTCAACGGGCCTCTCAAGCGGCGCACGATGCGGAAGCCCTCATCGGAAAGTCCGTCACCAGCAGCGAAAAAGGCACGCTCAGCAGCGGGAAGCTCTCGGGAGTGTTTTCCACCATTCTGACCAAGATTACCGAAGTGGACGCCACCGTGGGACAGATCACCGCTTCGTTTGAAAGGCAAACCAGCGGCATCGCGCAGATCAATTCCGCTGTGGTTCAGCTCAGCGGCGTGACGCAATCGCAAGCGGCCACGTCGGAGGAAACGGCCAGCACCGCGGCGCAGCTTCACGCCCAATCCGATTCGTTGCGCGGATTGATTGCCGGGCTGCAGCAAATTGTGGAAGGCGCCAAAGACTTGCCTACAAGCGACTTGCCTACAAGCGACCGGTCTAGCGTTGCAGCGCGTTGAGCAGCGGAATGTCTTTCGCCGGCTTCGCCTTAGGCAAGGTTTGCAAGTAAGCGTGAATGTCCGTCAATTCCTGATCGGAAATCACTTTGTCCGTATAGGCGGGCATTTGGCCGGCTGGCGCGCGGACGTAGCGGATCAGCCCCTGCGCGTTCAGCCCAATGGTTGCGATGCGCGCTCCCGCGGCGCCGCCTTGTCCGACATAGCCGTGGCATTCATAGCAGCCGTCACGCAGGAAAAGCTTCTTGCCGTTGGCCGCGTTCCCGGCCGGGGCTTGCGCCATCAATGTCGCGGCTGAAAAGACCGCGGTGAATACGAATTGCTTCATGATTACCTCGGCTGCGTGATCAGATCAATCATGGCCGGCTCGCCCTTCTTCACCACTTCGAGCGAACGCTTGATGGCGGGCCCCAGATCGTTGGGATTATCGATGGGGCCTTCGCTGTACATGCCATAGGCTTTGGCCATGAGCGCGTAGTTGATATTCGGATCCTCGATGGCGGTGCCGATCTTGGCGTGTTCCACGCCGCGGCGGGCGCGAGCGGCCATGTCCTCCACGTACATCAGTTCCTGATGATACGCCCGATTGTTGTGCATGATGTTCAGCATCGGGATGCGATGGTGCGCCGCGGTCCACAGCACGCCCGGCGCATAGTTGAGATCGCCGTCGCACTGGATGTTGACGCTGATGCGTCCGTGTTTCTTGTTGGCGAGCGCAGCGCCGACAGCCGCCGGAGCGCCGTAGCCGACGCCATAAGCGCCGTGGCCGCCAATGAAGTGATAGGGCTTCTCGAAATCCCAAAGACGGCCGGGCCAGTTGGAGACAAACGTCAGATCGGAGACCAGCGACCAGTCTTCGGTTTTGAGCTGATTCCACAACTCGGCGGCCATGCGCGCGGTGGAGACCGGGCTGGCATCCCAGGCCCAGGCGGCCTGCTCGATGTCGCGCTCGCGATTGCGGCGGCTCACTTCGGCCAGCTTCGGCGCGCGCGCTTGAATCACAGCCTTGCGTTCGGGCGTGATCAGTTTGCGGCATTCGTCGATCAGCATCGGCAGCGTCGCCTGCGCGTCAGCTGCGATCGCCAGATCCACTTCGTCATAGCGGCCGAAGTCCTGATAATTGCTCTTTCCGAACAGGTCGCCGGCGTAAATGGTAATCACTTTGGCGCCGGGTTTCGTGATGCGCCTGGACTCCATGCCCATCTTGTTCACCGGCGTCTGCGAGTGGGTGTTCTGCCACATGTCGGGCACTTCCAGACCCAGCAGCACATCGGCGCCGCCGACAGTTCCCGCGCCGTACAGCGGATGCGCGGTGGGGAAATTCATGCGGAAATGCTTATCGATGATGGGAGCCTGCAGCAGTTCGGCCAGCTCCACCAGAAGCGTGATGCCTTCCGGCGTGCGCGCCACGCGGCCGGCGATGATGGTTGGACTCTCCGCGTTCACCAGCATTTTCGCGGCTTCCTTAACAGCTCCGTAATCGCCCGCGGGGGGCGATGCGAGAGTCAGCTTGGGAATTCGCAGGCGTCCGCGCTCGTTTTCCGGTATCGGCTCCTCCTGCATCACAGCGTCGGCGACGATGACTATCGGTTCCATGGGGGGCGTCATCGCGATCTTGTAGGCGCGCACCGCCGATTCGGCGAAACCTCCCAGCGACACCGGCGCGTCGTCCCACTTGGTATAGTCGCGAACCATCGCGGCGGCGTCCTGCACGCTGTGCGCCCATTCCACATCGCTGCGTCTCCAGGCCCCATCCTGGATGTTGCCGAGCAGAACGTAGACCGGGACGCGATCGGCATAGGCGTTATAAATGGCCATCGAGGCGTGCTGCAGCCCGACGGTGCCGTGCGCCATGATCATCATCGGTTTGCCTTCGATCTTGGCGTAGCCGTGCGCCATCCCTACCGACGATTCTTCGTGACAGCA
Organism: Bryobacterales bacterium; assembly: GCA_963798295.1. Lineage (GTDB taxonomy): Bacteria > Acidobacteriota > Terriglobia > Bryobacterales > Bryobacteraceae > Palsa-89. Next base: position 251,485 of record CAWCSV010000002.1, read on the forward strand.
GGTGATCAGCTCAGGCGCTTTGTTGCCGCCGTAATTGATCAGCGATTCGTGGATGCCGCGGAAACTCGAGCCTGGATTAGCGGCGACATATTCGAAGCCCAGCGTCTTGATGACGTCCACCATGAAGTCGGCGCCCGGGCGATCGGTGGTCCAGACGTCGACATGGGCCGGCGGAGCGGTTTCGGCCGCGGTCTGCTTGGCGCCCGGCAGCGGATTCGGAGTTGCGGGGCGATGAACTTCCGCCGCTTCTTGCGCGCGGGCGGCTTCCGGCTTCACGACCAGCGCGGCAGCGCCGGCGGCCGCACCCGCGGCTGCGCCCTTCAAGAAGCCGCGACGGTCAACTGAAATCTTCTTGGATCTCGCCATGGTGCATCCTCCTGGGGGTCGAAACACTCATACTTTATCATGTCGGGATGCGCGCGGACCGCGGGGTTCGGTCTTTGTTTTCTCACGCGCCGCGACTTCCTTCTGACGGTATTTTGCGATCCGCTCAATTAACTTTACGGGAACGGGCTGGAAGAGCGGGAATCGAATTGTGCCCTTTTTGACCTCATATCGCGCGAGTTCGTCTTTGAATGCCGCGATGATGCCCGCGCTGGCGGGATAGAGCGAGTAATGCTGCTTCCACCCGGCGAAATAGAGCACGGGACGATTATGTAGTTTGTAGGTTGGGATCTTATACGAGATCATTTCCTCGGCTCGCGGCACGGCCTTGCGGATGGCGCCGCGCACGCGCCGAAGTGTGTCTTGCACGCCCTCGGGTTGCGAGGCGATGTACTGGTCCACGGACTGGAAGTTGGCGTTGACTGTCATGAGTCAAAATTGCAGCCTTCGTCGGGAGTAGCCGGGAACCGGATGTTGGCGAGCGCGATTCCGAATGTGCTCATGGGAGACGGCGGCGCCATTTCTCCGGATCGCGGGCGCGGATTCTTTCCAGACACGCATCATTTTTAGACACATCAACGGGGCTCAGGAATTCCTCGCCCAGACCCGCTTGCCGCTGCTCGTACCAGGCGTAGGCTTCGGTCAAATCGAGTTCCGCTTCGGGTGCGACAGCCAGCTCAACGGCCATACGGCCGGCGAATCCGTTGCTTCACTTCCTCCCAGGAACGTCCCGAGCTCGGGTTCTTCGCTAGATTCGCCTTTCTTCGAGCTAACTCCTGCTTCTGCCACTCATGGACCGGCACAGCATCGGGAGTGGCTGCAAGATCGTCCCAGAGATCCTCTACGAGCTGAAGTTTCTCGGCTGGACTCAGGTCGAAGATCGACGGTCCTGAAGGATTCATTTCCATTCTCTAAGCTCAACCTCCTGGAGCGCTCACGCTAAACTCACGCGGGGCTTCCTCGCGCCTTGGGCTTACATACTGTATCAATTTTCCGAGGGCTTCTCGGCGTGTTCGACGACCAGGTACTCCACTGGCGCTTTGGCCGCTTCCAGCTGCAGGCCGAGCTGCTGTGGTAGGGCCGTGGATGCGTCCGAACAATCCGGGCTGATAGACGGAGTGCCGCCATCGGGTCCTATCAGGTGCAGGCCGTCGGGCGCAAACTGCAACGTGAAATCGTAGCGAGCGGTTAGGCCGGTCTTATCGACGACACTGCGGCTCATGCTGCGCGACAGCATGAACGCGAAGTAAGTCATGGTAATGTTGCGGGCCGGCATTTTGAAGCACAAAGCGCCGCCGGGACCGGGTACAGGTTGCAGGCCAGTGGGCGGATAGTCCTTGTCTGCAGGGTCGTGTACGCTCATTTTCGAGCCGCCCTTGGCGACGACCAAAGCCCAGGCCGATTCGTCTCGCATTTCACGGCGGACCTTGAGATGGAAGCGTTCCTCGAGCAGATGCTGGAGCATGACATGGAGCTCATCGATGGAGCGCGGACGGTCGGCTTTGGCTTCGATGTCGAACCGATCGCTGCTCATCCAGGACGGGCCCCCGGAAATTTGCCGATCGGTGACGGTGTACGCCACGGTCATCAGCAGGCGCAGAGGCGCGTCCACGACGTGATATCCCTGGTTGCCGATGGTCGCGCGGATGAGCGTGCCTTCCGAAGAACGGGCGCTTGGCCTTACGGATGCGACGTCAAAAGTGAGCGGGTCGGCCTCCGGGCCCTTAGCTTGCGCGCGAAGGGCGGGGACCACTGCGGAGCAGAGAGCCGCCACGAGCGCCAGTTGGACGGACATGCTGCGCGATCTCATTCAAATCTCAAAGCTACGTCGGCCGGTCGTTGAGAAAGTTGGGACGTCGCCGCGATGGTTAGCGCGGCAGTGCACAGGTGAAATTCGACGCGTCGTCGGTGCTGCCCGACCCTTTATACCGCGCCACCTTCGGATAGACGCACAGCGGACGCATGCGGTCCACGGTTCCTTTGGTCTGGTGCGAGGCGATCATGGTTTCGGGCGCTTTGCCTTGTTCCACCCACTGCTGGATGGCGGTCATTTTGTCGAAATCGTTGGGACCTTCGCCGCCGCCGCAGTGCGCCATCGCAGGAACCATGAAGAGACGAACGTCGTCCGAAGCTTTCTTCTGGCCGCCGAGATTCTTCACCACGCTGGTGTAATAGTTGATGGTGTTGCCGGGCGCGATGGCCTGATCGCTCCAGCCGTGATACAGGAGCAGCTTGCCTTTGTGCGCGAAGAAGGGCTTCATATTGGGATCGGTGGCGTCGATCAGGCTGCCGTAGGACTTCTCGATCGCCGCAACGTCGCTATCCAGGTTCATGTTGTGCCAGTCCCAAGCGGGATTCTTGTAGACCACGTAGGTGAAACTATCGGTGGCCACGGAAGCCGCCTGTTGGCCGGCCAGAAGGCCCCAGCCCAGTTCGCTGCCGGGCTCAAACGTGGGGAAAATTTCTTTGCCTTGAGCATTCTTCGGTCCGGCATAGATGGCCTGAACCGCCGCCACTTGCGCCGGTTTCAAACAGTTGGGCAGATCTTCGCCCTTGCACTCGATGGTCTTCGGATCGAAATGGCACTTGGTGGGATCGTTCAGCAAGCCGTCCTTCACGCCATCCTGCGCATCGCAAGCCGCCACCACAGCTTTATGCAACACCGCCAGCTTCTCCGGCGGAAGATAGCTATCGGGCGTTTTGTTCATCTGCTGCGCCACCCAAACGGACCAGACGTGCAGATGGGTCTGGTAATTGGCGGGCGCGCCGGCCACGATGCCGTCGAAATCGGCCGGGAACTTCTGTGCTTCCTTTAATCCCTGGCGGCCGCCGGTGGAACAGCCATTCCAATAGGAATAGCGCGGGGCCGTGCCGTAGAAATTCTGGATGATGGCCTTGGAGGTGACCGTCATTTCGTGCACGGCGCGATAGGCGAAATCGGTGAGCTTTTCCGGATGCCCCATGGCGAAGCTCGCGCTGCCCCCTTCGTGGCCGGTGTCGGTGCCAGCGGTGGCGAACCCGCGTTTTACGCCCTCGGCAAGCGCAGCGTAGCCCATGGTTCCGTTCCAGCCGCCGTTGCCGATGGCCTGGAAATCGTTATTCCAGCCGGAGGCTGGCAGCCAGACTTCAATCTTGATGTCGGAATCAGAGGACGGCGTTAGCGTCGCCATCACACGGCAGAAGGCGGGCAGGCCCTCGAACAGCGCTGTGCTGACACGGCCCGGTCCAGGCGCGGCAGGCGGGGTAAATGCGCCTGCGGAGACACTTCGCGCCAACGTGATGGTGACATTCGGCAAGCTGAGCTTAGAAAGGTTTTCGCAGGTAGATCCGCCCGTGGGCGCAGCCAGCAGCGCCGCAGGAAGCAGTACAATTCCCGCCATCGAGAATTTCAGCATGGATATTCTCCTTTTGTTTCCTGTGGCAATTGTACATCGGAGGTTGAAAGCAGCGCGGGCATGGTATTCTGAGATCGCTACTCTTCGATCAGCCCTGTGCCGCTCATGCGTTTTCGCGTCACCTTCGCCTTTAGTTTTGTGGCGATCCTCTCCGCTTGGGGCGTGCTTCGCGCCCAGAAGCCGTTCAAAGAATATCCCGCCATCGAGTACAACAACTTTCCGATACCGCCGGATTGGAATGAAAAACACGAGTGGGTGCGGGCCCGGCTGCGTTATCCCGACATCTACGGCTATCCCGATCATGTGCGCTTCGAGATGCGCGATGGAAGCGCTTTTCCAGGCTATTGGACCATGGACTATCCGCGCTCGGATCGCCATTTGTTGGCCGGCATTCGCCGTCTGACTCGCATCGACACGCGCTCAGCCGAACAGGTGGTGACGCTGGATGGCACCGACGACGTGTACAACTGGCCGGTGCTTTACGGGGTGGAAGTGGGGCACTGGAATTTGCGCGACGAGGACGCAAAACAGTTGCGCGAGTATCTTCTGCGCGGCGGCTTCTTCATGTGCGACGACTTTCACGGCACCGCGCCGTATAACGGCGTACCGGAGTGGGATACGTTTCTGGCCAGCATGAGCAGAGTGTTTCCCGACCGCCGGATCGAGGATATTCCGGATAACGATCCGATTTTTCACACGCTCTTCGATTTGCAGGATCGCTTCCAGGTTCCCGGCGCGCAATTCTTAGAAAGCGGCCTCACCTATGAAGATGGCGAGACCGGCAAAGTCCCGCACTGGCGCTGCATCCGCGACGATAAGGGCCGGATTATGGTGGCGATCTGTCACAACATGGATTTGGGAGATGCCTGGGAGCACGCCGACAATCCGCAGTATCCGGAGAAATATTCGTCGCTGGCGTACCGGATCGCGGCGAATTATTTTGTCTACGATTTGACGCACTAGAGGTCGCGCTGAAGCGCGACCTGGAATACAAGCTCGTGCTCGGGCACGAGCGGAATCCAGAATTTAGAATCCACTGGGGCGAATCCAGAAGCTTTCCGTCCAAGCGGAACCCGGCGCGACGCTCTGCAGGTTCTTAAATAGTCCTTCGTGCGCCAGGTTAAAACCGTTCGTGAGACCAGTCATTGGTTCGAAGCACACCACGTCGCGCGTCTGCGGAGCGTAGACCACCGCGATCGGAAATTTTGGACCGAAGCGGACGGAAACTTTTCGTCCGTTGGCTTCCAGCACGAACTCGCTCTTGGAATCGACACCCCCAAAGACATCGTCCAACTGGCGCCCGGCCAGCGGCGTGGGATCGGGCAGATCCTCGGGCTTGCTTTCGCCGGTTGGAATTAATTTCTGCGAGAGCGCGTAATGCTGGCGCACCGGCAAATGCACCTTCCATTGATCGCGGGGCGCATCCGGCATCTGATACCAGGGATGAAAGCCGATGACCAACGGCATCGGGTCCGCCGAATGATTGTCGATGGTGGTGCGCACTTCCAGAGCGCCGCCATACAGCCGATGCGTCATCTCAATGGTATGGGCGAAGGGAAACTGCGCCATCCATTCGGGATGCTTCCAGAATTCCAGGCGGCTGGTCACCTGGGCGGCGTGTTCGTCCGCCTCGAGCGCGCCCACATGCCACGCGGAAGTGAACAGCACCAGCCCGTGAATGGGCAGGCCATTGCCATCGCGCCGGATTTCCACTGCATCCGGATTCAGCAGGTAGCGTTTCCCGTTGGCCCAGTACGCGTCGCCATCCAAGCGATTGGCCCAGGGCGCAAGAAATGGAATCCCAGCCTGTGAGGGTTTTTGCTTCCACTCGGAAAGCCGCGGCGGCATCATCAAGATCGGTTTGCCGCGGACACGCAGATCGTACGCGATATTTCCAATGGATGGGCAAATGGAAACTTCCATGCCGTGCGCCGGATCCGAAAGGCGAACGGTCTCGATGGAGTCGACTGCTATTTTTTGCGCGGAGCAGGTCTCAGGCAAGGTGTGTCTCTATCATTATATTCAGTCTTGCCACTGGAACTATCGGCAAACTTGTAGTACCTGACAGTACGGTTCTAGTCCAAAGTACCTTGTCGAAACGATCCGATACAGTTGAGACTGTTAAAGTACATATCGCATGGAAAGAACCGACTTAGATCAGTGGCGAGGTAGGGAAGTCGCGCGCCTGCTGGCGCTCGTCGAAACACAACGCCGCTACTACCAGGACATCGTCGCATCCATCCCGGTAGGTCTGTTGGTTCTCTCGTCGGACTTGAGCATCCTGCTGGCTAATGGCGCGGCACGCAAGATCTTCGGACTGCACACCGGCGAGTCTCCACGCCGCATGGACGCAATCCTGCCCCCTTCCCTGTTGGATCGAATCGAAGAAGTACTTAGGACCAGCGCGCCGCAGACCGGAGTGATGATTGAGAACGGACGCGGCAAGCGCCGCCTGCGCGTCGGCATTCTAGCGATTCGCAACTGGGATGAGGACGCCGCACAGGAAGCGCTGCTTACAGTGGAGGACGTGACGGACGTCGTGTCGCCGCAGCAGGAGCTGCCATTTGCCGGACCTTTCGCCGAGATGCCCGCACTCGAAGCGCCCTCTGAAGCCATCGAAGCACCCGTGGAAGCTCCGTCCGTTGTGGAAGCGCTGCCCGCCATTTCCGCGCAGCAGTTCATCTCTCCGCAACAGTTCATCGATAATGTCGACGCCATTGTTTGGGCCGTCGAACTGCCTTCCATGAATTTCATCTTCGCCAGCCCCCAAGCCGAAAAGCTGCTGGGGTTCGCGCCGGAACATTGGACCAGCCATCCGTCATTCTGGCTGGATCGCGTGCACGATTCCGATCGCGATTGGATGGAGCGCTGCTACCAGCACGCCATCGAAACCGGCACGTCGCATTCCTGCGAATTCCAGGCCATCAAGGCGGACGGCGGCAGCGTGTGGCTGCGCGAATATGCCCGTGTGCTTCCCAGCGCCGAGGGCCAGCCGCGCTACATGATCGGCGTCGCGGTGGATGTTACCGAGCGGCGCATGCTGGAAGATCAACTGGTTCAGTCCGAGCGCGTGGAGGCGGTGTCCCGTTTGGCCAGCCGCATGGCGCACGACCTGAACAACATGCTGATGATCCTCACCGGCTACAGCGAAGAACTGCTGACCAGTCTGCCCGCGGGGAGCACGCTACGCGCCGACGTGCAGGAGATCCTGGCTGCTACCGATCGCATGAGCGGTCTCACCAGCCAGTTGCTGTCGTTCGCGCGACGGCAGGCCGGCGGCGTCACGGAAATGGATCTCGAATCCACGCTCGGACGATTCGCTCCGCGATTGAGCGCGCTGCTCGGAACGCATGTGGGCCTTGAGTTGCGGATGTCCGCAGAACCCAGCCGCGTGCGCGCCGACATTGGACAATTGGAACAAGTGGTGACCGCGATCGTGGAGCGAGCGCGCCAGGCCATGCACGCCGGCGAAAAGATCGTGATCGAAACTTCGCACCTCGAAGTCACTGAGGATTTGCGGCGGCCGAATGCTCCGTTGCAGCAGGGAAGTTACGCGGTGATTTCGATCATAGCTCCGGGCCAGCCGTTGGACGCCGAAGCCAAGGCCGCGCTGTTTGAGTGCTCCTTGCCAGGCAAAGAACCATGGGATGATTTGGCGGCCACGTTGTCGCGCGCTTATGGAATGGTCCGCCAATGGAGAGGCGATATCTCGATCTCCAACGGTCCCCGATCCGCGATGGTGTTCCGCGTTTTCCTTCCCCGCCTTGAATCGCCCGCTGGCGCGGCAGCGGAGCAGCCCGCCATCGCCGTCGAACCGCCGCCTTCGACGCCCGAACCAACGGCTCCGCTGGCGACCATTCTGGTGGTCGAGGATGAAGCCGGTATCCGCGCGCTGGTGCGGAAGATTCTGCGACGCCAAGGCTACGAAGTGCTGGAAGCAGCCAACGGACAGGATGCGCTGGTGCTTTGCCGCGAACACGGGCAGCGCATCGATTTATTGATCACCGATGTGCTGATGCCTCAAATGGGCGGGCGCGAGTTGGTGGAACGGCTCCAAACACAGGGGCACGATATGAAGGTGCTCTACGTCTCCGGCTACACCGACGACGCGAGCGTTTATTCGGGCGATCTTCCGCCCGGCACCGCGTTCCTGCAGAAGCCTTTTACTTTGGGATCGCTGCTGGACAAGGTGAAAGAAGTTCTGGCGACGTAACAGGCGTCGGTCACTTGTACATCGCGCTGTAGCTAAGCTGCTGCTTGACGAAATCGCGCGGATAAGAGATTTCCACTTTCGCGATCTTTCCCGCGCTGTCGAAACTCGCGGTCAAGTCGGGATTGATACCGGCCCAATACGTCGGGATGTCCAGCTTGCGGTAGCGCTCCATCACCTGGTCGCGCAAGGCCGGATCGAAGTGCACGCCGTAGCGGTCTATCAGGGACTTGATCGCATCGTAATCGCCTTCCGCCTTAATGCGCATCAACTCCGCCAGAAGCTGCCCGACGCCCTGGCGCATCTTGGCGAAGTCGCGAATCTCAAAATAGGTCTTCCCGTCGCGTTTCACTTCCGCGATGGCATCCGTCTTGTCCCGGATGTAGTTCACGATCATTTGACGATCCCGCTCGTGATCTTCCTCGATGGTGTCGCCCTTGGGAATGCGGCGCAGCTGGGTGATGGCAACGCGAACGGCGCTGTAGTACATGGCCTTGGCGACGTCCGGAGTGGGAACCAGCCCCAACTCGCGGGCCTTGGGATCCCACACGCTCCACAGCGCCATCAGATCGGCTCGCCCTTCTTCCAATGTCGAGTAATACTGTTTCAAATAGAATCCGGGATCGTGGGTCAGCTTCGGGTCCACCTTGCCGGAGCCGTGCCCAATGATCTCGTGCAGCGTGGTCATCAGGTCATCGGCTTGATCGCCGTATTTCTTGCCGAGCGCGATTTCCTCGGGCGTTGCGGCGAATTCTTCGAGCATGCCGTAACCCTGGGCATGCGCCAGCGCCCGCGTACTGCCGGTGAAGATGAAACTCTTGCTGCCATACTTCTCATGAATCTGGTCTTCATTGGGAAGATTGTCGCCGATGGTGGTCAAGTGAAAATCGCCCGTCTCGATCATGGCCTCCACGGCTTTGGCGAGCGGCGACTTCACTCCTTCTTTGCGATACTGCGGGGCCCACGGCGCGTGATCCTCGAAATACTGGGCGTTCGCCGCCACTTTCCGCATCATCGCGTCCACCCCGTTGTCCGTCACAGTGACGAAACTCTGCGAGGTGGCCTTGACTGCGCGCGCGTCGCGATACTCCTCGATAAAGCCATTGACGAAATCCACCGGCGGATTGTTCTGAACCCAATCCACGTCAAACTGGAGCCAGTCCTTCAGATCGCCTGTTTGGTAATAACTGATCAGGTCGCGAATCGCTTTGGCTTGCGCCGGTTCGGCGAACTCAGCCGCCCGCTCCAGGAAAGAATTCGCCTTGGCCAGGTACTGCGCGTAAAGGCCGGGCGGAACGCGGTGGTCCGGCGTGCCCGCGCGGTAAACCTGCTCCTCCAGATGGCCGTTTTGTTTCACCAGCCGTGAGTTCAGCGCATAGTGCTCGGTGAAGCCTTTCAGGTCCGAAAGTTTGACGCCGGAGTAGAAGTTGTTGGCGCTCGCTTCCAGAATATCCAGGCCGTCCCGCGGACTCTTCGCGGTGATTAACGGCTCAAAATCGGGATCGAAGAGCGATGGTCTGAGCTCCTTGATCTCCTTTTCGAATGCAGCGCCGGTAAAGCCCAAGCCGCCGTGCCGCAAAGCCGAAAGACCGGCCTCGCGCAGTTCATCGAACGTGAAGTCCGGAAGAAACTTCTGCGCCGTGAGGTCGTTGTGATTGCCGCGGTTAGCCCAGAAGAGTTTGGTAAACGCAAGAATCTTGGCGTAAACCGCATGGTCAATTCCATCAGGATGCGCGACCACCAATTCCAGAACGCGTTTCTGGCGCAGCCCAAATCGCGAGACTTGATCGAAGATGATGGGATGGATCGCGATGGCGGCCTGCGTCAGCCAATAGGCCAATGCCTGCTGGCGTGGATTGAGCTGGCGAAAGCTTTCTGCTTCCAGCTGCACGAATCCGGTGACACCGACCCGATCCACGCGAGCCTTTTCCGATTCTTCGGATCGCGATTGAGACCAGGCGGCAGGGGAACAACCCCCTAACAGAACCGCGCCGACAATTACCAATATACGAATGACTCTTCCTCGCAAATCAGGATAAGCGGCTGGCCGCCACTCGATATGGTGTTGGCGTGAGCGATGACCTCTTTCCCTGCGTCGGACTCGATGCAGGCCTGCAGATCGCTCATGGAAGAAAAATACGCCTCGGCCAGGCGATATGCTGCGATCTTGCCTTGAGGTGAGCCTGTAACTTTAGTCAGAACAAGACGCGTGAGGCCTTTTAACTTACTCTCGGCCATTGGCACGTGCTCACTCAAATACGCTCGCTCGAACGCCTGCTCGTCCTGAGGCCGGGGATAGACGATTACTACTTTCACACCGTGGGTGCCCATGGAAAGAAGTCACCCACATCTTAACACCTGGAGGAAATGTCGAAGTGAATTTCCGAGCCGCGACCGTGAGGGAGACGGTGCCCGCTAGACGCGGCCCAGCAGGACAAGGATGAGCACAATAATTAGGATGAGGCCAAAACCACCGCTCGGATAGTAACCCCAGCCCGCGCTGTAGGGCCAAGCGGGAAGCAACCCGAGGACCAGAACAATCAAAATAATCAACAGCAGCATGCGAGGCATCGGCGTCCCTTAGGCGACCGAGCTGTGCGCTACTGGAGCAGACGCCGCGAATTGCAGCGCCCCGACGGGATTCAAAACAGCGTCCAGACGTTGCGCCCGCTGTTGCATATCGACCAGTTGTCGCAAGAAGGGAACGCGCAGCTGTGGCTTACTTTTCAGGCGAGGATACATCTTCTGCAAAGCCTTCTCGCTTTTCCTTAGCTCCTCGAGTTCGGCCATCAGCACGATTTCAAATTCATCTGACGATGTTGATCTTACGGCTTTCATAAAACGCATGACCCCCAGTTTTCGGAGGCTGCCGAATTTGGGCAACCTACTGAAGCCCCGCAGCCTGCAACGCATAGTGCAATTGGTCTGCCAACAGAAACACGTTGATGAAACGCTTAGGGATGAGTTACTTGGAAGCGAAGACGGCTCGCCAGCCGCTGTCGGCCCTATAACTTCGACAGTAATTACTTCAGTAACTTGTCAATTTCTGCGAACAATCCCGCACCTTCGAAAACATTTCGCGTAGTTTCGTCGTAGGCGAAATCGTTGCGAATCATGCCGTGCCGATCGATGAGGAACAGGTGAGGAACCTGGATCTGCTGCATGGTGGCTGGCGTGGCTTTAAAGTAGGATGCGGTCATTTGCCCCATGTCGCAAATCACGGGCACGGTGATTCTGTTGGTCTGAATGAACTTGGAAATGGTTTGTTGATTGTCCGGAGGCAACACCACTTCTAAGATCGCAAGCTTATCGCCATAGCGCGCTTTCACCTGCTCCAGCGTTGTGGATGCCAGCAGGCAATGCGGGCAACGCGTCGACATGATGTCGATGAGCACCACTTTGCCCGCGTAATCCTGCAGATCGTAATAATGCTCGTAGGCGGGATCAGGCAGAGAGAAGCCTGGCGCGCGGCGGTCCGAAAGCTCGCCGGAGGCGCCCAACACAAGGCCGCAGACGGCAAGCAAGCACAAAGCATAGCGAAGCATATTTCTAAGCTAGCAAAGCCTAACGCGCCAGCTGGCGCAGCGAATCTGCGTAAGGGGCCCGCGCGACGCCGCGCTCGGTAATGATGGCGGTGACGTATCGATGAGGAGTAACGTCGAACGCTGGATTGGCGACTTCCGCGCCTTCCGGCGCAATGGGCACGCCGTGAACGTGGGTTACTTCCGCCGCGGCGCGCTGCTCGATGGGGATCTGCTCGCCCGAGCCCAGGCTCAGGTCCAGAGTGGATATGGGCGCGGCAACATAGAAGGGAACGTTGTTTTCCTTGGCGAGCACGGCCACGGAGTACGTTCCGATTTTGTTGGCGACGTCGCCATTGGCCGCGATGCGGTCCGCGCCCACCACCACGCAGCCGATGCGGCCGGAATGCAGGAAGTGGCCGGCCATGTTATCGGTGATCAGCGTGGCGGGAATGTGGTCGTGCTGCAACTCCCAGATCGTAAGGCGCGCGCCCTGCAGGAATGGACGGGTTTCGTCGGCGAAAACATCGATCTTCTTGCCGGACGCGACGGCTGAGCGGATCACTCCGAGCGCGGTTCCATAACCCGCCGTTGCCAGCGCGCCCGCGTTGCAGTGCGTCAGCACCGTCTTGCCATCCGGGATCAACGGCGCGCCGTTTTTCCCGATGCATTCATTGATCGCGATGTCTTCCAGGCGAATTTGAACGGCTTCGGCCACCAGCTTTTCGCGAATCTCCCGCAGACTGCACCCGGCGGATTCATGAAACACGCGCCGCATGCGCTCAATAGCCCAGAAGAGATTGACCGCCGTGGGACGGGTGCGGCGGATCGTTTCGCAAATCTCATCAAACTCGACGGCGGATTGCGCTTGCTGCATGCCCAGCGCGATTCCCATGGCAGCAGCCACTCCAATGGCGGGTGCCCCCCGGATCACCATGCTCCGGATCGCGTCGGCCACCTGGACGTGGTCGGTGCAAGTGACGTAGACCTCCTCGCGCGGCAGGCGCGTTTGATCGATCATCACCACGCCGGAATCTGTCCAAAGTATTGTCTCAATCATGCTGGTTTCGATCATAGAGTCCGGGAGCGCCACAGAAGCGCGGCAAACTGCGTGAGATTGAAGGTGCAGTGCATAAGCGCCGCGGCGAGAGTGGAACGAGTTCTGTATTTGTACCAGCCGAAAATGCAGCCAACCAGTGAGATGAGCAGCATATACTGCCAGGACCACTGATATTCGTACCCATGGATGCTTCCGAAGATGACGCCGGTAAGGATGATTCCGCCAGCGACCCCCAGGCTGCGCATCATCAGGGGCATCAGGAATCCACGAAAAGCCAGCTCCTCCGCCACCGGGCCGAGGATGACGGCTACTATACCGAACAAGACGGTGGTGACGGGAGATCCGAGCATCCGTTCGAAAGGAGGTTCCACTTCCGGCGCCCGCAGCGCAAACTGCAGCAGCCCGATCGAGATCACGAGCAGAGGGCCGACCAGAATCGCGCCTGCGGCGGCGCCGAAGGAAATCGGCCGCCATCCCAGAGATTGCCAGAAAGGCCGCTCATAACGGACCAGAAGCAGCGCCTTGAGCGCACCGAACGTCAACACATACCATACCAACTGAACCAGCAGCAGCCGGATCGAAAGATCGAGCTTGGAAAACACCATACCCACCAGGAGCGACACCGCCAGGCTGGAACCCGTGAGCAGAACGAAAAGCACCAAATCCGTGTAGTCCCAAAATGGCTCGTGCGAAGGCAGGGATTGCGCCGGCGTCACATCCAATGGTTCGTCACTCAATGGATCGATCGGATTCACGGCTCGGGCTCGATCAATGCCGCCGCCAGCAGCGGGATCATGATTTCGTGGTGGCCGGTGAGCGAGTAGCCGTGCCCGCCGGCGCGTGCGTGCGGCCTTTCCACTACATTGACCTTCGGCCGATAGTGCTGCAGAAAATCGAAGTTGACCGTGGTGAAATTCGCCAGCGGATGGCCCAGATTGCGGACCACGGAAACGGCTTTGAGAAAAACTTCCGGGAGCACCACCGCAGATCCTACATTAAGGTAGACGCCGCCGTCATTGATGTCCTTAACCAGGGAGCACAGCAGGCGAAAATCGTGATGCGTGGCGCGTCCCAGAGTATCGCCGCTCGCTGTGGGATGCGTGTGCGGCGTATCGGTCCCGATGGCGACGTGAACGGTCACCGGCGTGGAATTGCGATACGTCTCGCACAGCAGGCTGCAGGCTGCGAAACGGGGATCGGCGATGGTTTCCAGATGCCGGCCGAGAGATTCCCCGAAACCCTCCGCGTGTTTCAGGGCCGCGTTGAATTCACGCCCGGTTTCTTCCGCCGCGCCGAAACTGCCATCGGGAAGCACAGCCTCCACGTCTTCGCTGGTTTGTCCGGCGATGGCGATTTCAAAATCGTGAATCGCGGCCGCGCCGTTCAAAGCGAAGGCGGTAGCGTAACCGCGTCGCATGAGATCGATCAGAATCGGCGCCAGTCCGCATTTGATGACGTGGCCGCCCAGTCCCCACAGGATCATTTTCTTGCGAGCCCGTGCGTTGGCCAAGGCATCTACGACAGATCGAAAAGAATCGGCTGCCAGGATGTGCGGCAGCGAATCGAGGAGCGCGGAAACGCCTCCGCCTGTGTACGGTTTCCCAAAGTGTTCGACGCGAACCTTGCCGCCGCGCGCCTGAATGGGCACGGTCTTCAGGCCCTGAAAACTCAGCGGCCGCTGCGCGTACTTGCTCATGCGAAATATCTCATGCAACCCTGCCGGAATCGAGCGCTCTTTCGAGCGCGCGAGCGGTGTGGCTCTTCTTGAATCGCAGGATTTGCTCGGGCGTTCCGGATGCCACCACATTCCCGCCCCGCTCGCCGCCTTCCGGGCCCATGTCGATAATCCAGTCGGCCGATTTGATCACATCCAGTTGATGTTCGATCACAATGACAGTATTGCCCAGATCCACCAAGCGCTGGAGCACATCCAGAAGCCGCTTGACGTCTTCAAAGTGCAGCCCGGTGGTGGGCTCATCCAGGATATAAAGCGTGCGGCCGGTTTGGCGTTTGCTCAGTTCGCGCGCCAGTTTGATGCGCTGCGCTTCGCCGCCGGAGAGCGTCGTGGAAGATTGGCCCAGATGAATGTAGCCGAGCCCGACATCATGCAGCGTGCGCAGCTTGGCATTGATCTGCGGGATGTTTTCGAGAATAGGAACCGCGTCTTCCACCGTAGACGCCAGCAGATCGGCGACGGACAGGCCCTTGTACTTCACTTGCAGCGTTTCGCTGTTATAGCGGCGGCCGCGGCAAACGTCGCAGGTGACATAGACATCCGGCAGAAAATTCATCTCGATGCGCTTCAGCCCGTCGCCCTGGCAGGCCTCGCAGCGTCCGCCTTTCACGTTGAAGCTGAAGCGGCCCGCCTTGTAGCCGCGCTCGCGCGATTCGGGAAGCATCGCGTACAGTTCGCGAATAGGCGTGAAGAGGCCGGTGTAAGTGGCCGGGTTCGAACGCGGAGTGCGGCCGATGGGCGATTGATCGATCTCCACCACTTTGTCGATATTTTCCAGGCCTTCGATGGAATCGTGCTGGCCGGGCGCGTCGTGCGATCCGTAGATTTCCTTCGCCAGCGAACGGTAAAGAATGTCGTTGATCAACGTCGATTTGCCGCTTCCCGATACGCCGGTAATAGCGATGAAGCAGCCCAGCGGAAATTCAACCGTGACGTCTTTCAGATTGTGCTCGCGCGCGCCCCGCACAATCAGTTGCTTTCCGTTGCCCCGGCGGCGTCCGGCGGGAGGATCGATGCGGATGGCTCCGGAAAGATATCGGCCGGTGAGCGAAGTGGGATCCTTGCGAATTTCGCGCGGCGTGCCCGCCGATACCAAATGACCGCCCAGCCGTCCGGCGCCCGGTCCCAGATCGATCACGTAATCGGCGCGCTCGATGGTTTCGGCGTCGTGCTCCACCACCAGCACCGTGTTGCCGAGATCGCGCAGACGGGTGAGCGTGTTCAGCAGCCGGTCGTTATCGCGCGGGTGCAGCCCGATGGAAGGCTCATCCAGAACATAGAGCACACCGCGCAGCTTCGAGCCGATTTGTGTCGCCAGGCGGATGCGCTGGGCTTCGCCGCCCGAAAGAGTAGCCGCCGAACGCGCCAGGCTCAAGTAATTGAGCCCGACGGCCGTGAGAAATTCGAGCCGGTTGCGAATCTCTTCGATCACGCGCGCCGCAATCTGCTGCTCGCGCTCGTTGAGCGTCCACGCTTTGACCGTCGCGAGCGCGCGATCGATGGAACTCTCCGTCAGTTCGGCCAGGCCCAAGCCTTTCACGCGCACCGCCAGGCTGGAAGGACGCAAACGGCGGCCCTGGCAATCCGGGCAGACCGCGGGCGACATATAATCCATCAGCCACTCGCGATAACCGGGACCTGCTTCTTCATAGGTATCGGCAAGGATCTGAAGGATGCCGGCAAATCCGTTGCCGCCTTCGAGCAGCAATGCTTGCGTCTTCTTCGGCAGCTCTTCAAACGGTTTATTGATCTTGATCCGGAGAAGCGCTGCGCCATCCATGAGCTGCTGTTGCATGTAGGAGGAACTGGCGCCGGGGCCGAGCCCGCCATCCAGCAAGGGCTTGGAAGAATCCACAATCACTTTGGCCGCATCGAAGCTCCAGGTGCTGCCCAGACCATGGCAGGTTTCGCACGCGCCGAAGGGACTGTTGAATGAAAACGATCGTGGCTCCAATTGCGGAATGCTGCTGCCGCAATTCGGACAGGCGAGCTTTTGCGAATAGAGCTTTTCTTCACCGTTGACCACCGAGACTGTTACCAGTCCGTTGGCCAGCTTGGCGGCGGTTTCGATGGAAGCTTCCAGCCGTTTTTCCGAGCCGGGCTTCAGCGGCAGACGATCCACCACGATCTCGATGGTGTGGTTCTTGCGCTTATCGAGCGGAATGTCTTCGTCCAGCGAGCGCAGCACGCCATCCACGCGGGCCCGCACGAAGCCCTGGCGGAACAGCTTTTCGAGATCCTTTTTGTATTCGCCTTTGCGGCCGCGCACAATGGGCGCCAGGATCATGATGCGCTCGCCTTCCGGTAGCGCCAGGATTTGCTGCAGGATCTGTTCGGTGCTCTGCCGCGAAATCTCGATACCGCAGGTGGGACAATGCGGGATGCCGATGGACGCGTACAGCACGCGCAGATAGTCGTAGATCTCGGTGATGGTGCCGACGGTGGAGCGCGGGCTGCGGTTGGTGGTCTTTTGCTCGATGGAAATGGCGGGGCTGAGTCCGTCGATGGAATCCACTTCGGGCCGCTCCATCTGATCCAGGAACTGGCGCGCGTAGGGCGACAGCGTTTCCACATAGCGGCGCTGGCCCTCCGCATAAATAGTGTCGAACGCCAGGGAGGATTTGCCGGAGCCGCTCAGTCCGGTAATCACCGTGAGAGTGTTGCGAGGGATGTCGACGTCGATGTTTTTGAGGTTGTGCTGGCGGGCGCCGTGCACAGTGATGCGCTTGAGCATTTTACGCGGGGAGAGATTTCTATTTTAGCAGTGCCGGACCATGGGATTGGGATATAAGTTTAGAGTAAACTGGTGTTGCCAACCGAATTGGGCCGCTAGCTCAGCTGGGAGAGCGCTGCGTTCGCAATGCAGAGGTCGGGGGTTCGATCCCCCCGCGGTCCACCAAACTCTCATCTGATACCATGAGTGCGGAACAAATTGTTCCGTCAGCGTGTTTTTTCGCTCGCGCATTGCACTGACGGTTGGATTTGGCGGGTTATTGTCGATCATGGCTCTGGCCGGGATCGACGCCCTGCGCGTCCTGGGGCATTTTCGCCGCGCCGACGATCAGATCCGGCAGCGCTATCTGGCCGAAAATCACCTACTCAACGACATCCGCTCCGATGTGTATGTCTCTGGCACTTATGTCCGCGACTATCTGCTGGAACCGGAGCCCCAGCGCGCCGAGACCTATCGCGCGAACCTGGAGCAAGTTCGCAAACACATGGAAGCGGCTCTGGATGCTTACGGCCGCGAAGTCCGTCCGGCAGGGCTACAACACTACGCCGCGCTTCGTACGGAATTGGCGGGCTACTGGATTATTCTGGCTCCCATCTTCCACTGGGACGCAGCCGAGCGACGCCGCTCCGGCTATGCTTTCTTGCGCGATGAGGTTTTTCCCCGGCGGCAAAATATGCTGGCGCTTGCGGCCCGCATCGCCGACCTGAACGACCAGCAGCTGGACGCCGGGAATCAACAGGTGGTATCGCTGCTGGTCAGCTTCCAGACCCGCCTGTTGCTGACCTTGCTTGCGGCGCTCGCGCTGGGCCTGGGCCTGGCGCTTTTCACCATGCGCAGGATTTTGAATCTGGAAGGTCACTCCCGATCTCAGTACGGTGAAGTGGCCGAAGCGCGCACCCAACTCAAGGAGCTGTCGGCGCGGCTGGTGCAGGCGCAAGAAGAAGAACGCCGCTCGCTCTCGCGCGAGTTGCACGATGAAGTAGGACAATCGCTCTCCGCGGTATTAGTGGAGCTGCGGAACCTGTCATCCGGACTTGCGAACCGCAGCGAGGAGCAATCGCGCCGGCACGTGGAAACCATCAAAGAGCTGGTGGAAAACACGGTTCGCGTGGTCCGCAACATGGCGCTGCTACTGCGCCCTTCCATGCTAGACGATCTGGGCTTGATTCCCGCGCTCAAATGGCAGGCCCGGGAGTGTTCCAAGAGTACTTCGATGGACGTCAGCGTAGCCACGGAGCTCGATTCCGATGAGTTGCCGGACGAATACAAGACCTGCATCTATCGCGTGGTGCAGGAAGCGCTGCACAATTGCGCGCGTCACTCTCACGCCGCTTCGGTCCGTATCCGCGTGGAGCAGCAGCCAGACCGGTTGCTGCTCAGCATTCGCGACGATGGCCGGGGATTCGACGCGCAGCACACCAAGGGTCTGGGTCTGCTCGGCATTCAAGAGCGTGTTACGCGCCTGGGAGGAACCTGTCAGGTTCGTTCGCAGCGAGGAAGCGGAACCACCTTGTCGATAGAATTGCCTTGCATCGCCCAACCCCGTAGCTCCTACGCTCATGAAGCAGATTCGCATCCTGTTGGCTGACGATCACACCGTGATGCGGCGCGGCCTGCGGCTTCTGCTGGAGAGCCGTCCCGAATTCAGCGTGGTTGCCGAAGCGTCGGATGGCCGCCAGGCCGTGGAACAAGCGGAAGCTACGCAGCCGGATGTCGCCGTCCTCGATATCGCCATGCCCGGGTTGGGCGGAATTGAAGCTGCGCTGCGCATAAATGCCGCTTTGCCTCACACCGCGATCGTGATCTTGAGCATGCACTCGGACGAAGGCTATGTGCTGCGTGCGCTCAAGGCCGGAGCCAAGGGTTATCTGCTCAAGGACTCGGCGGAAGGCGACCTCATCGATGCGATCCAATCCGTGCACCAGGGCCGGACTTTCTTTAGTCCCGAGATCACCCGGATGTTGATGGACGATTATGTCCGTGAAATCCAGGCGCGGGGAGCGGAAGACAGCTACGATCTGCTTACCCCGCGCGAGCGGGAGATCCTGCAACTGCTGGCGGAACTGAAATCCAACAAAGATATCGCGCAACGCCTCAATCTGAGCCTGTACACGGTGGAGACCCATCGCCGAAACCTGCAGGAGAAATTGAACCTGCACAGTTTCGCGGAGCTGATTTTGTACGCAGTGCGAAAGGGCGTCATATCTTAATCCAGTGGATCACTCCGAGAACCTGCGGCGTGAGCTGGATCGCGATCCTGGGCAGCATCAGCGCCAACGGCATCAGGAGCCAGGGGTTCCGACTGGTCGCCGCCACCCCCGAGAGGCACAGCAACACGGGCGTATACACCCGGCCAAAATCGTATACGTTCTGCCAATGATCGGGGCGCTGAAACGCAACCGCCAGAGCCGCAAACAAAGCCGCGCAGATGAGTAGCGGGTTGTCTGGCGTGCGGGCGAACCAGAGAAACGCAAACCCAAACGCAAGCAGCACTCCAGCCAACGCCAGGTAATCCGCTACAACCACCGCACCGGCGAATGGCGTTCCGGGAGGATACTTCCAGGGATGTCCCAACACCCGCACAATGGCGGAGAACGGAATCGTCGAAAACTCATAAGCCATGGCGCGTGTCTTGGCCTGAACGTAGCCATACCACGCGACTGCGGGCGCCGCGCTCAACAGGAAGACGCAGGCCATTTGAAACTCTCGCCGCCATGCCAGGTAAATACAATATGCCAGCACCAGGAGAAATCCGGTCTCGCGCGTCAGAGCGGCGCAGGCCAGGACCACAAACAACTTTGGCTGGGACCAGCGCTCGGGCGAGCCGATGTAATAGACAAACGCCGCCGTGAGCGCCGCCAGCACGCCATCCACTACTAGCCGGTCCATCGTGATCGGGATGGCGGGCATCGCCAAAAACAACAGTCCCCACGCCGCGGCAAGTCCGGTGCTTTGCGCGAACCGGGAACTCCAGTACACGCCCAGACCCACACTCAACAGGAACACCACTTCGTACGCTCGATCGATGAGGCTGGAATGCCCCAGGGCGAGCGCATACGCCAAGAACGGGAGCAGTATCCGGTGATACCGCAGACGAGGATCGTCGACGTAGTTCTTCAAATCGGATCGCAGGAAGGGATCGTGCGCGATGTAATGGTAAAACTGTCCGTCAAAACCGGTGGATCTCGCAAATAGGTAAACGTGCTCCGAGGCGTCCAGGGGCGGGTGCTTCTGGAGCGCTCCGGTGCAGAAGAGCGCGGTCCCATTGCCGCCGTAGTTGGCCTGCACGGTAGTCCACTGCCAGAGAAGAACGAAGAGAGTGCCGCCAACCGCGAATAGCCAACTTGGCAGCCGATGAAGTGAGGAAGGGCGCAACCTTTCGATCTTAGCGCCTGAGCCATGTGCTAATTTGAATCTCTATGGTTTTGTCCGACGTGGACATCCGGCGCTACATCGCGCAGGGCAAGATAAAAATTTCACCGGACCTGCCGCCGGAGCAGTTTGGGAGCTGCTCCGTGGATTTCAAGCTGGGCGCCGAGTTCAACGTCTTCGAACACAGCCGCAACGCCTATATCGACCTGCGCGAGAACAAGGGAATCGAAGGATTGATGAAGAGTGTCATCGTGCCTCTGGGTGAGCCGTTCATCCTGCAACCGCGCGAATTTGTGCTGGCCATCACCGAAGAAACCCTGGAACTGGATGACGACGTCTTGGGAAGGCTGGAAGGCCGGTCCAGCCTCGGACGCATCGGCATCATCGTGCATGGCACGGCCGGGCTGTTCGATCCGGGCTGGTCCGGCAAAGCCACGCTCGAGCTCAGCAATCTGGGCCGCATGCCGGTGGCGCTGTATCCGGGGATGCGCGTTTGTTCGTTCACCTTCGAGCAGCTCTCTTCGCCTTCCTCGATGCCCTATCGCAAGAAGGCCGGCAACAAATATGCGGGCCAGACTCGTCCGCTAGCAAGCCGCCTGGCGGGCGAATTCAAAGGTTGATGGCCTCTTTGAGCAAGCCGCGCGTTCTCACGCTCGCGCCCATGCCGCCGGAAAAATGCGCATTTGCCCTGGCGCGCTACAGCCGGTCGCCCGATTCGATTCGCGATTCGGTGGAGTGGGTCCGCACCCACGACTCCAGCAAGTTTCTCGAAAGCTTCTACTTCCAATATGGACACGCCTCCATCGCCGATCTGGGCCATGTGGTCTTGTGCTTCGAGGGCATCTCCGAGCTGGCCGCCACCGAGATTGAAGACGAACAGCTCTGGGACGGACAGGCGCGCTCCTCTCGCTATCAGGATTTCTCCAAGTCCGGATTTGTCACTCCGCCGGAATTCGACGCGGCGCAAGCGGCCGTCTATCGCCAGGCCGCCACTGATCTGTTGGCGGGCTATAACGAGATTCACGCCAAGGTCTTCGATTATCTCGCGGGAAAATTGCCGCGGCCGGAGGCGATGAGCGCGGGGGCGTATGAACGCAACGTCAAGGCGCGGGCCTTCGATGTAGCGCGCTACTTGTTGTGCCTGGGCATCACCACCGGCGTCGGGCAAGTGACCAGTATTCGCACGCTGGAGCGGCAGGTACGCCGGCTGAAGGCATCCGAGTACGCCGAACTGCGGGATCTGGCGGGCGAAATTTCAGAAGCGTGCGCGGCGGAGCCATGCCTGCGATGGGACCATACGGCAGCGGGCGAGCCGGTTGCGCCCACGCTGGCGCGGCATCTGGATCCGGATGAACACTTGGTGCGAAGCCGCGAAGATCTGCGGGCCTGGGCAGCGCAGAATCTCGGTGCACATACATCCTCCGCGCTTCCGGAAGATGTCGATCTGATGAAGCCCCGCGACACGACGTCGGATATCGTCGCGACGTTGCTTTATCCGGTAACGGATTGGCCCTATCGGGAGTTATACCAGCTGGCGTCTGCCTGGAGCGCGGCGCGCAGGAGCGAGGTCCTCGATGTCGCCCTGCGCTCCAGAACCCGGCGCGACGAGCTGCTGCGCAATTTCCGCGGCGAGCCGTATGTCTTCGATATCGTCATGGACATCGGCGCTTACCGCGATCTGCACCGCCACCGGCGCTGCCAACAGTTCCGCCAAAGTTATTCGGGGAACTTGGGCTTTGAAACGCCCGACCTTCTAATAACAGCCGGCTTGTCCGAGCGCTATGCGACGCTGTTATCACAAACCGGTAACCTGGCGGCTGCATTGCCCGCTCCAGGCGGCCACTATCTTGTTCCCTTCGCCGCCCGCTCGCGTTTTCTGTTCAAGATGGATTTCGCCGAGGCCGAATACATCGCGCGCTTGCGATCCGGCGTGAAAGGGCACTTCAGTTATCGCAAAATTGCTTGGGAAATGAAGGAAAAGATGACTACGCTCGAACCCGAGCTGGGCCGGCTGATGGAGGCGACGCCGCCCTCGGTAGAAGATCCGTTGCAAAGATAACTCCTCGAAAAAACCTAGTCTACAGGGCGACACACTGCGTCCATCTGTAGCCAAAGTCTGTAAAAATTCCTCGGCGCGTCCGCAGGTTTCATCGAAATACGCTGAATCGAAATCACTTCCCTCTTTGGCAGCAAATCTGCCCTATCCATCGCAGGTTGCGGTGATGAACCAATACCAATTTAAACCGTGCGGTTGCGTGATGCGATCGCGAAGCGGCAATTAACCAAAGAAGGAGTTACTTATGACCCGTTTTGTTGTTGCAATGGCATCCGTCGGATTGCTCGGGATTGCGCTCGCACCGAGCGCCCACGCGGATGAATGGAACAAGCTCACAATTATGACTGTGAACGAACCGATCCAGGTACCTAATAAAGTGCTGCCTGCCGGAACGTATGTAGTGAAACTGCTCGATTCGCCGTCGGATCGTCACATCGTCCAGATTTTCGACAGGGACCAGAAGCATCTGCAGACCACCATCCTTGCCATTCCAAACTATCGAATTCAACCCACTGGTAAGACAGTGTTCACCTTCTGGGAAACGCCTCCCGGACAGCCCAAAGCTCTGAGAGCCTGGTTCTATCCCGGCGACAATTTCGGCCAGGAGTTCGCCTATCCTAAATCAGCTGCCGCTCAGATCGCCGCTGTATCGCACGAGCCGGTACCCACTACCGAGGCCACACAACCATCCGAGCTGCCGAAAGCTGAAGTAACCCAAACGCAGCCTGAGCCTCAGCAGGAAGCGCAGAACACTCCGCCTCCGCCTCCGCAGGAAGCTACTCCGGCGCCCGCGCCCGCCCCGGCCCCCGCTCCTCAGGAATTGCCCAAGACCGCCAGCCCGTATCCTTTGATCGGATTGGCCGGCATCCTGTCGCTGGGTTTGTTCGCTCTAGTTCGCGCGTTTCGTTTGTCGTAACATTAGATCGGTAGAGCGCGAACGATCGGAGAAGTTATGATCCGCAGCCGCGTGGTGCGTCTGGGAGTAGGGGTTTTGCTGTGGGCCGTGGCGGGCATCGGTGGAGGAGGCCAGACGAAAGCTTCCAATGCTGATGAGAAAGCCACCCAGCAGAACTTCACAATCCAGACCACTTCGCGGCTTGTTCTTTTGGATGTCAGCGTGAAGGACGCCGCCGGGGGATTCGTTTCCGGCCTCACCAAAGATCAATTCAAGGTCTTTGAAGACGGCAAGCCCCAACAGATCAGCCAGTTCGCAAACTCCGATATTCCCGTCACTGCGGGGATTGTGGTGGATGAAAGCGGCAGCATGCGTCCGAAACGGGCGCAAGTGGTCACCGCGGCTCTGGTCTTTATCCAAGCCAGCAACCCGATGGACGAAATGTTCATCGTCAATTTCAATGAGAAGCCTCGCCGCGGGCTGCCGGATGAAATCCTGTTTTCCGACAACGTCCATCAATTGCGGGCCGCGCTGTGGCAAGGCGATCCGGAGGGACGCACCGCCTTATATGACGCCATCGAGATGGCGTTGCATCAACTAGACTTCGGAAGGCAAGCCAAAAAGACAATCGTGTTGATCAGCGATGGCGGTGACAATCACAGCAAGCACACCCAGCAGGAAGTGATGAAGGATGTGCTCTCATCGCTCGCCACCATTTACACCGTTGGTATCTACGACGAAGACGATCCCGAGAAGAACGAAGGCGTCTTGAAAAGCCTGGCGCACGTCAGCGGCGGTGTGTTTTATCATCCCCAGGCCTTGTCCGAGATCGTTCCCATTTGCCGCCAGATTGCCCAGGACATTCGCACCCGTTACACCATCGGATACATCCCGTCCGACGCAGGAAAGATGGTGCGCCATATCAAGGTGGTCGCATCGTCCCCGGATCATCCGAAGTTAATTGTGCGAACACGGACCAGCTACGTATTTTCGGACAAGGACGCCGCATCGCGATGAAAGCGCGCCTCACTTGGAGCGATGAGGGCCGAAAGCGGTCGCGAGCCGGCCGCGTTGGTCTGCGAGCCCTGGAGTGGACTTTCCTCCTCATCGGCCTGTTCGCGGTCGATATTTTCGTGTGGATCAATACCAGCAGCGTGCTGTACCAGGCTTACGAAGACTGGGCCTTCGACCAGACGCTGCGCGGATTAACGCCGAATCTCGGCGGGTTCATCCGCGACGAGGGGCACTGGTTGTTCAACCGCGGCGGTGAGAAGACCGAGACTGCGGAGGCTCCCGAACCTATCCCCGAGACCAATGGGCCTACGCCCCAAGCGCCGCCGGCCCGGCGATCCGTCATCGGACGCCTGGAGATCCCCCGTCTCAAGCTCGCGGTCATGGTGCGGGAAGGGGCCGATGAAGGCACCTTGAGCCGGGCGGTGGGGCATATCCCCGGGACAGCGTTACCGGGAAAGGTGGGCAACGTCGGGCTGGCCGGGCATCGCGATACCTTTTTCCGGCCGCTGCGCAATATCCGGGCCGACGATATCATCGAGTTGCAGACTACGTCCGGGACGTACCGCTACGTGGTCAAATCAACTCGCATCGTCACGCCGCGCGACGTGAGCGTGCTCGCGGCGTCCGGCGGTGACACCCTCACGCTGGTGACCTGCTATCCCTTCTACTATGTGGGCTCTGCGCCCAAACGATTCATCGTGCATGCAGCGCTCATGCATGAGCTTCCCCAGGTGGCGCCTAGCCGGCGGTCCCGGCAGCCAAACTCTTAAGTTTCGCGGTCAGGGTGGTTCGCTTCAACCCCAGCATTTCCGCCGCCAGCTTTTTGTTGCCACGCGTTTTCCGCAGAGCCTGTTCGAGAATATTGAGCTCGATGCTTCCCACCGTGCGCTCGAAATCCAGGCCTTGATCGGGAACGGCGATCATGGATTGCGCGCCCCCCGGATAGGCTACCGGAAAGCGTCGCGGCGGAAGCGGAAAATCGCCCGGCAACAGAACCATGCGCTCGCCGCTGAGCACGATAGCTTTTTCCACCGCGTTTTCCAATTGACGGACATTGCCTGGCCAGTCATGCCCGGCCAAACGGCCGAGAGTTTCCAGGGAGATTTGCTTCGCGGCCAGATTCTCATCCCGGCAAATCTTTTCGATGAAATGCTGGACCAGCGCGGGAACATCGGAGGGATGCTCCCGAAGCGGCGGCAGGCTGAGCGGCACCACATTGAGCCGATAGTACAAATCTTCGCGGAATCTACCTTGTTTGCTCAGCTCCGCCAAGTCTGTGTGGGTGGCGGCGATCACCCGCACGTCCACCCGAACCGTCTCCGAACTGCCCAGCCGCTGGAACTCGCGTTCCTGGATCACGCGCAATAGCTTGGCCTGCAAAGGATAGGGCATGTCGCCAATCTCATCCAGGAAGATGGTGCCGTGATGGGCTTCTTCAAAACGCCCGATACGCTGTCCCAACGCGCCGGTAAAGGCGCCTTTGACGTGGCCGAACAATTCGGCTTCGAGCAGAGCTTCGGGAAGCGCGCTGCAGTTGACTGCCACTAGTGAAGACCGGTTGCGACCGCTCGCCGCATGAATGGAGCGGGCTACCAGCTCTTTACCCGTTCCCGTTTCCCCGGTGATCAGCACCGTGGAGCGGCGCGGCGCCACCAGGCGGATCTGCTGCGCAATTTGCTGCATGGGGCGGCTGGCGCCGATGAGGAAACTTCGCCACGGCCCCGGCTCAGATTCTGCCGGCGCAGATCTGGCTTCCTGTGCCCATTTGGAATGGGCCGCCAGGAAAATCAAACTGGTGGCATCGCCCTGCGCGTAGACGTGGAAGGCGCCCAGCCGCAGCAGGCGCACCACCTCCGTGGCAGTGGCGGTAGGGGCGCAAAGAACCACTGGCGTGCCCGGCTGTGCCCGCTGCAACTCCTCGAGCAAACTGGCCGGACTGAACATGGGAGCGCCGGCACAGCCGGCCGGTGGAAGCTTTACCAGCACGACGTCAAAATCCTGAGCGCGCAGCAGCTCTAAACCCTCCGCCGCGCTCGATGCGATGACGGTGGACGCTACCAGGATCTCCCCAACCATCTCGCCCGACAGCTCGGCGATGCACAGAACTCTGGGGCTGAGACTCTCAGGAGTAAGAATGGGAGGAGCGGGACCAGCGAGATTAAGAGCAGCCGGATTAAGAGCAGCGGGATGAAGAATGGGTGTTACCTCCGACTTGTTTCCATCGGCACACCGAGCCACGGCTGTATCGGAAAATATGCTTACTCCCAAGAAAGCTCGCGGGTGTATGGCGGTTTTTCCAGCAAGGCGGGATTGATTCTTGACCGGTACACTACACTAGAACTTATGAATGACATCGAGCGCATGTCGCGCCCGCTTTCCGAAGTCGATCCGGAAATCTATGACGCGATCCAACATGAAGTGGAGCGTCAACACGGCCGTTTGGAGCTGATCGCCAGCGAGAACTTCACCTCCGAAGCCGTCTTGCAGGCGACCGGATCCGTATTCACCAACAAATACGCCGAGGGATATCCTGGCAAGCGCTACTACGGGGGATGCGAATTCACGGACACCGTCGAGACCCTGGCGCGCGAACGAGTGAAGAAGCTCTTCGGCGCCGAATACGCCAATGTGCAGCCACACTCGGGTTCGCAAGCCAATCAGGCGGCCTACTCGGCGGTGATTCAGCCGGGCGACGTGATCCTGGGCATGAATCTGGCCCACGGGGGGCATCTCACCCACGGCCATCCGTTGAACTTTTCGGGCAAGACTTATCATGTGGTGGCTTATGGCGTATCACGCGAGGACGAGCGCATCGACTATGGCGAACTGGCCCGGCTAGCCGACGAGCACAAACCCAAGCTGATCATCGCGGGAGGCAGCGCTTATCCGCGCATCATCGATTTCGCGCGCTTCCGCAAGATCGCCGATGCGGTGGGCGCCCTTCTGGTGGTCGACATGGCGCACTTCTCCGGACTGGTGGCCGCGGGACTGTATCCGAACCCCTGCGAATACGCGGACATCGTCACGTCCACCACCCATAAAACACTGCGCGGACCGCGTTCCGGCATGATTCTGGCGAAAGCCCGGTATGGCGCGGCCATCGACAAGGCGTTGTTTCCCGGAATTCAAGGCGGCCCGCTGGTGCACGTCATAGCAGCCAAGGCGGTTTGCTTCCTGGAGGCGATGACGCCGGAGTTCCGGTCTTATTCACAGCAAGTGATCGCCAACGCGCAGGCGCTGGCCGAGAGCCTGCAACAACAGTCCTTTCGTGTCGTTTCAGGAGGGACGGACACGCATCTGCTTGCTGGTGGACGTCTTCGCCAAAGGCGTACGCGGGAAAGAGGCCGAGACGGCGCTGGATGAAGCCTACATCACGGTCAACAAGAACGCCATTCCGTTCGATGTAAATCCGCCACTGAATCCCAGCGGCATCCGGCTGGGGACTCCAGCGGTTACCACGCGTGGTTTCGGCGTGCCCGAGATCCGGCAAGTGGCGGCGCTCATTGCCGAAGCGTTGAACGGCGTCCAGTCCGGTGTGCATACACAAGAAACCCTGCTGGCGGTGCGGCGTCGCGTAACGGAACTGGCGGACCGCTTCCCGCTTTATCCCTGGAAGCTCTCGCGCACCACGGCTTAAGCATTCCCCGCCCCGATGCCGCTACGGATCGCACTCGACACCCGCCGCGTCGCGGATTTTGGCATCGGAACCTACATCCGAAACCTGGTTCGCGCGCTGGCGAGGGTAGACGACCATAACCAATACAAATTGATTACCACCGAAGGGATGGTTCCCGAGTTTTCCGATCTGGGACCGAATTTTCAAACGGTGATCTTTACCGGGGGCAAGAAAAAGGGGACGACTGCGAGCGGCCTGGCTCAGCTTCGTTATGGATTGTTCCTGCAAAAGCTGGAGGCCGATCTTTTCCATATACCGCTGAACGCCGTGCCGCTGCTGATGCCCAAGCCTTATCTGGTGACCATCCACGACATGAGCACGCTGCTGTTTGGGAGCCAGCCTGGTTACCGCAACCGTCTGCGGCGCTTCTATCTGCGGCGCGGCCTGCTGCGCGCCGATCGTGTGATGGCGGTTTCCATGGCTACCTGCCGCGACGTGGAAGCAGTTTTGGGTATCCCTGCCAGCCGCATGCGCGTGGTGTACAACGCGCCCGATCCGACCTTTCACGCTCCCAGCGCTGGCGAGGAATTTGGCTATCCCGCGGAGATCCAGCGCGTGCTGGACCGCTATCGCATCCACTACCCGTTTCTGTTGTACGTGGGACGAACCAATCCGCAGAAAAACATCCCCCGGCTGGTGGAAGCGTTCGCGGTGCTGCGTGGTGAGGTTCAGGAGGACCCCGTCTACCGGGACTTGCGTCTGCTGATCATCGGCGACGAAATTTCTCGCTACCCGGCCCTTCGACATGCTGTTATCCATAGCCGGGTGGAGGAAACGGTGCGTTTTCTCGGCTTCGTGCCCATCGATACGCTGCGGGCCTTTTATCAGGCCGCCGCGGCTTTCGTTTTTCCGTCGCTTTACGAAGGGTTCGGGCTGCCGCCGCTCGAAGCGATGGCCTGTGGAACGCCGGTGGTTTGCTCCAGCGTCAGTTCGCTGCCGGAGGTGGTGGGGGACGCGGCGGAAATTGTGAATCCGGAAAACGTTTTCGACATTGCGCGCGGAATGCGGGAGGTGCTGCTCAACCGGCAGCGCCGCAGCCGGCTGGTGGAACGCGGTTTCGAACAGGCGCGGAAATTCAGCTGGGATCGAACCGCGCAGCAGGTGCTGGATGCTTACGAAGAGATTGGATCGTCCAGGAAGCGGCCGCGCTGAGTGAGAGCGTCGCGGTCCCGTTCGCGGCCCAGCCAGACGACGCGCCCTTTTACCACGGCACGGAATTGCGCCTTCGACAGTGCGAGCGGTTCCCACGAAGCTGGCCGGTCCATGTCGGCGTCGCTGATCAGGTAGTAGCGCGCGGAGCCTGAGCGGATGTAGCGCAGCACGGCCTCGCCATTGCGTTCGACAATGTAGAGGCCTTGGGGAGAGATGGCAGCCCGGCCCTGCTCGGAGATATCCAGTAGCGCGATATCGTAGGCCGCCAGCCGGTTCATCGCCGGGTCCGGCGTCAGCTTCGCCATCACCAGTTCAGCCGGCGCGGAGTCGGAAGGATAGGGAACAGGGAACGTTTTCCGCCAGTTCACACCGGACGGCCAAGGGTTGCCCGGTCCAATGGGATGTTCCAAGAAACCGACTTCGGCCACTCGCTCTCGCGCGCGGCGGCGCTGCAACTGCCCCTCGATCTCGTCCATCGGAGCCAAATCGAGCAGCGACAAGTGAAGGTACTTTAATACCAAATCGAACACCTCGGGTGAGAGATTTCGGACGCCTTTGAGCACATTATGGGCATGAGGCTGCGAAATGCCAATGAGGCGAGCGAATCCTCTCTCCGTGAGCTCGCCATTGCGAATCTCGTTCCGGACGTAAGCCAGCAGCTTGAGGCGAGCGTCCTGGAACGTCAAGTTGGCCTCTCCTGGTATTTCAGTTTGAAATAGGCTCCAGCAGGAATAAGAAAAACCGGCAGTCTGAAGACATTACACCTATTAAGTGCGGCCAAGAAGTGAACCTACCTAAGCAAATGACACTTTTGGCCTTAGCGAACTCTCTCCTTAGCTGGGGAACGAATTCTTCCCTAGCAGCAGTGCCCTTTTGCGTTGACGTGACTCGCGAGGGCAATGAGACTGGAAAGCACGTCGGCCGGATACGACTCGGTTGCCATGCCGGGTTACTAAGGGAGAGTACGAAATGGAATGGAACCGTTCCGAAACGCTGGCGCTCGCGGCGCCGGCGTGCAACATTTGCCTGGGCTTAGGATTGCGAATCGGCCGCCACGGGGCGACGCATCCTTGCAATTGCGTGTTACGAGCTATTTTCCGGGCATGTTTTGATCGCTTCCGCGAGTCTGTAAGCCGTGAAAAGTACATGAGCCGCGTGACGCTGGATCCGTTGCCTGGCAAGGACCGCAGGGGTTCCTGGGGTCGCAAGGACGAAGAATTCGCAGCCGACTTTTGCCTGGTGAGCAAACGGAGTCTGACCGAGGCGGAGCATTGCATTTTCAAGTATCATTTTTTGCTCGGAGCAGACTGGAAACTGTGCTGCGCCAGGCTCCAGATGGATCGTGGGAATTTCTTCCACGCCGTCTACCGCATCGAACAGAAGCTGGGCCGCGTTTTCCGCGAATTGGAACCTTACTCGCTTTTTCCCGTGGACGATTATTTCCACGGTCCGTCGAAGAACGTGGCCAGTTGCCTGGCGGAGAAGGTGGTGCCCATCCGGCGCCTGGGAGGCCGCACCATAGCTCTTCCCGATCAACGCACTGCCTGAGGAATCCGTGGGGGTGGCGTGCGGGCGGTCCGTACGCCAGCCTCATTCGAATTGCTTTCGGAATCCGGCGAACTGCTGTTGGAGATCCTCGAGTTGCAGGCGCAATTGCGCGACTTCGGCTTCTAACGCGGCCAGCCGGTCGGCCCGTGGGTGTGCCACCGGTTCAGCGGCATCATCGGCGCCACCGGCGGCAGTTGTAACGGCTGCTACCGGCCCTGACAGCAGGTGCGAGTAGCGCGCTTCTTTTTCGCCTGGACGGCGCGCGAGCTTGGTCACCAGCTCCGGCGTCCGATCGAGCACCGATTCTATTTCCGCGAGGTCATCAAACGGATGCATGCGCTCGGCTCGGGTGCGCAGCTCGCCCAGCGTCTGGGGACCGCGCAGCATCAGCTCGCAAAGAATGGCCAGCTCGCGGCGGCCCAGGTTCAGCTTTTCCGCCAGGCGGTGTCCGTACTTGGGGACGCGGCTGCCGGCCCCGGTAATGTTCAACAGCAATCCCTTGTCGCGCAGGGTATAGAGAACGCGCGAGATGGTCTCTTCATCGAAGTGCACCACCGGATCGCGATTGGATTTTTGATTGCACGCGTTAAGCAGCGCGTTCAAGGAAAGCGGGTAGTATTCCGGAGTTGTGATCTCTTTTTCCAGAAGCGAGCCCAGCACGCGCACCTCTTCGGCATCCAAGCTTAGGTCCATCGCTTCAGTCTTGCACGGCCAGCCCGCCCCGCTGAGCCGGTCACGCGGTTTGGGATTCGGATTCCGGCCGGCCGGTCTCCGTCAAAGACACTCTGCGGCGGACACGCTGCGCGAAGAGGGCGAACTCCCGCTGAGCGTTGCGAGCGGAGGTGGCGAGTTCGTTGCTTTCTCCCAGACGCGATTCCAGCAAGCCGGCGATTTCCGAGAGTTGATAACTCAGCGTGGCTACTTGCCGGTCCAGGATTTCTATCTCGTTATGGCTCAGGGCTGATTTCATGGGATCCAATCTCGCTCCCTCACGTCCCGCACCGCTTCGGCCAACCCCGCTGGCAAAACTTTCCGCCAGCCCAACCCCGCCAGCCGATCCTAAGACCGGCTTTCTAAACTATCAGGAGCGATCTACTAGTATTACCACTTCCGCAACGCCTCTCTCGCCTGGCTCGCGAAAAGTTCACCACGCAACACAAAATATTTTGATCTGCCCCGATAATCTTGCGACTGACAGCCGTTCCAATGATCTACACTGTAGGGTAGTCCAAATGATCGCGGCCGCTGAGCCGCGTCACAAGACCTTCGATCCCAGGGTCGAGATCGAAGCAGATCAGAATCCTCCTAGTTAGCGACGCACGGCCGCGCGGAATCCCCAAAGGAGCGCCAGCCGCGCGCCATCTCCGCCGGATAACGCGGAAGCACGGAACAATCACGTGTCAATCGTGCCTGAGCAACGTCGGGAAAGGAGCGGGCTGCAATACAACCATGTCTGCACGCATTCTGATTGTTGAGGATGAGCGTGTCACGGCGGAAGATCTTAGCGACACTTTGACAGACCTTGGATATAGCGTGACTGGCGCGGTGCCGAGCGCAGCCGATGCCATCGCGCTGGCGGCGGAGAACCCGCCCGACATCGTTTTGATGGACATCCGCATTCAAGGAGCAATGGACGGCACGGCGGCGGCCATGATCTTGCGGGAACGATTTAACATCCCCGTCATTTATTTGACCGCGCACGCCGATGGCGCAACCGTGGCTCGTGCCACGGACGCCGGACCTCTGGGCTATGTCACCAAGCCGTTCCAAGCGGCGGCGCTGCGGGCCAGTATCGAAGTTGCTCTCAACCGGCATCGTGAGGAATTGAAGACCCGGCTGAAGCAGGAGCTGCTGGATTCCACCCTGCGGGCCGTTTCGGACGGCGTGATATCCGCCGTCATCTTCATCGACCGCCGCGAAAGAATCACGCTCTTCAATCCCGCGGCCGAAGCCTGGACCGGCTGGCCCGCCCGCGAAGCGCTGGGGCAGGGCATCGGCGAGATCTTTCAAGCCGTGGCTGGTTCCAATGGCGATCGAATCCGGAAACCCTGGGAGCGGGTATTTTCCAGCGGTTCGCTGCACGAACTGCCAGCCGACGCGATGTTGGTCTCGCGTCGAGGGGAGAAGCGGGCCATCCAGGGCAGCATCGCTCCCATTCGCGATCACCAGCGTGCGGTGGCAGGCGCGGTCCTGG
The DNA here is from genome assembly GCA_963798295.1 of Bryobacterales bacterium. Classification (GTDB taxonomy): domain Bacteria; phylum Acidobacteriota; class Terriglobia; order Bryobacterales; family Bryobacteraceae; genus Palsa-89. The sequence continues at coordinate 284,431 of CAWCSV010000002.1, forward strand.
TCTTTGGGCCGTCCGGGCAGGGAGCGCCAAAATACCGGGCTGCCGATGGGACGCACCGCATGGACGGAGCCGAGATGGGCAGTTTCAAGTTGATCGCCGCCTCGCCCGCTATGCAACACGTGCTGACGTTCGCGCACCGCGTGGCCCAAAGTGAGGTGTCGGCCATACTGCTGGAAGGCGAGAGCGGAACCGGCAAAGATGTGCTGGCTCAGTTCTTGCACTTCCATGGACGCCGCCACGAAGGGCCGTTTGTGCCGCTCAACTGCGCCGCTATTCCGGAAACCCTGCTCGAAAGCGAGCTCTTCGGCTATGAGAAGGGAGCCTTCACCGACGCCCGCGCGCCCAAGCCTGGGATTCTGGAGATGGCTTCGGCGGGCACGATTTTCCTGGACGAAATTGGCGAGATGCCGCTCACCGTACAAGCCAAATTGCTGCGCGTTCTGGAAGAGCAGAATTTCCGGCGGCTGGGCGGAGTTCGTGACATTCAGGTGGATCTGCGGGTGGTGGCGGCCACCAACCGCACGCTGACGGATGCGATCGAGGAGGGCAGGTTCCGGCTGGACCTGTACTACCGGCTGAACGTTATCCAAGTCTCCCTGCCGGCCTTGCGCGACCGCAAAGAAGACATCCTGCCGCTTACCGAGCATTTCATCAGCCTGTACAACGACAAATTCAAACGCGACATACGGGGAATCTCGCACACCGCGGCGGCGGCGCTGATGTCACACGCCTGGCCGGGTAACGTGCGCGAGCTGCGCAATGTGGTGGAACGGGCTATGGTGTTGGAGGAATCCGAACGTATCGAGAGTTCCAGCTTGCATCTCACTTCCAACCGGAGTGGAGTGTACCGCCCGGGCCCGCAGCAGCCGGAAGAGCCCGAGGCGCCCTTTCAAGCCAGCCTGGCGGAAACGGAGAAAAACCTGGTGATGAAAGCACTGCACAAGGCGGGCGGCAATCAGACCCGCGCCGCCATCATCCTGGGCATAACCCGTGACACGCTACGTTACAAGATGAAGAAGTTCAATCTACGCTAGGACTTCGCATTCCCAACCAACCTAACGAACGTAACTGAATCCGCGTGGGGTGGTCTAACAACGGGGTAGCAGACTCGACGGGCGGGCACAACGGCGGTAGCGCGTCTCGTCTGCATAAAGAGCCTATGATTTATCGCAAGCTGGGCAGGACGGGCGAACGGGTCTCCGCGATTGGTCTGGGTGGATACCACCTGGGCTTGGCCAGGAATTCAGCCGAAGCGGTCCGCATCATCCGGAGCGCGTTGGACCGCGGCATCAACTTCCTCGACAATTGCTGGGACTATAACGGAGGCGAAAGCGAGCGGCGCATGGGCGCGGCGTTGCGGGACGGTTACCGCGATCACGTCTTCCTGATGACCAAATTCGACGGGCGCACCAAGAAGTCGGCGGCGCGTCAGATCGATGAATCCCTGCAGCGGCTGGAGACCGATCACGTGGACCTGATGCAGTTCCACGAAAACATCCGCCTGGAGGACCCGGATCGTTTCTTTGCGCCCGATGGGCCGCTGGGGGCGCTGCTCGAAGCCAAGAAGGCCGGAAAGCTCCGGTTTATCGGATTTACCGGTCACAAAGATCCCTACGTGCATCTGCGCATGCTGGAAGCGGCCGTGGAACATAAGTTTCGCTTCGATACCTGCCAGATGCCCCTCAACGTTATGGACGCGCACTTTCGCAGCTTCGGGCGCCATGTCCTGCCCAAGCTGGTGGAGCAAGGAATGGGCGTGCTTGGAATGAAGCCGTTGGGCGACGGTCACGTGTTAAAATGCGCCGACGTAACCGCGATGGAATGCCTGCATTACGCCCTCACTCTTCCCACCTCGGTTGTCATTACGGGCTGCGAAAGCATGGAACGGCTGGATCAGGCCTTGCAGGCCGCCGACACGTTCCGGCCGCTGAGCAACGAACAGGTGACCCAGTTACTCGCCAAAACACGGAAGTATGCCGATGCCGGACATTGCGAGCCTTTCAAGATTACGAACCTTTACGACGGAACCGCGCAGAATCCGGAGTGGATGGGCGAGCCCGAACCAAGTGAGCTGGGTCCAACCGGAAGCCGCGTTAGTGAGTCAGTGAGTAGATGACGTAGTTCACGCCGATGCGGATTCCGAGCGCCGAATATTTTTCCGGATACTCCGGATCGTCGGCCCACTCCCAGGAATCGCCGATATCGGAATTGAACGACATGGCCACCATGACGCGGCCCTTATCGTCCAGGATGCCGCGCCAATGGGCCACCGCGCCGTCGTTGCGATAGGTGGTGCCGCGCCGGATGGCCCACTCGCCGGGAACCTGATAGCGGTCGTCCAGATCGTAGACCGTGTGAAAGATCGAATCCGCATCCGGGATTTCGACCACGGGCCGGTCGGGAAACACCAGCCGCATGCTTTCGTAGAATCGCTCCCATTCCTCGGTGCCCCAAAAGTCGTCCAGCATGAGGAAGCCGCCGCGCAGCAGGTAGTCGCGCAGCTTTACGATCTGGGAATCGGTGAGCTTCCAGTCTCCCATTTCGCCCGCGCAGAGCCACGGCCAGTTGTAAACATCGTCGCCGTCGTCGAGATTCACCGGCTGCTCGATGGAGCGCACTGAGATGCGGGTCAGCCGCCGCAGCGCCAGCGCGAAATGCCGGTCGGCACGCGGATAATCCTGGGTCCAACTGGTGCCGCCTTCCAGCCATGTGGTTCCCGCCCCGTAACCGTAATAGCGTCCGAAGCGGGCATGGGGATGCTGCGGGTACATCAACCGGGCGAAGATCCACTCCGTCTTGTCCTGCCAATCGGACGGCATCTCGATATTGTCATAAGGTTCCAGACTGCGATACAGGCGCCAGGGACGCTGGAATCCATACAGCGCCACTACAAACGAAATTCCCGCGCCCAACAACAGCGCCTTTCGCACAAACATCGCTAAAGCGAGAATAGCACCCTGAGACCGGCATTCAGCCTGTTTCGCGATACTTTCGCGATAGGGGCTTCCAAGCTGGAAGCCCCCGGATGGTTAACGCGCCAGCGGACTGTGCAGTGCTTCGTCGTTCACCATGCTCTCCGCCAACTGAGTCAGCTTCTGATCGGCTTTCTTTTCCTCCTGCAGCGTCTGCTCCAGAAGCGCGGCTGGTTCCCTCAGGCCGAGCGTTTCCGCGAACGTGCGAGCCGACCCATAAGCCGCGATCTCATAATGCTCCACACGGTTGGCGGCGGCAATCAACCCGGCGTCCCGCAAAGACGATTCGTCGATGTCGCTGATGACGTCTTCACCCTCGCTGACCAGCCCTTTCATGGCATCGCAAGTATGAGTCTTGGGATCCTTGCCCAATATGCGGAAAACATTCTCCAGCCGGGTGACATGGCCTTCGGTTTCCATTAAATGGGACTCGAATGCCTGCCGCAGCGACTGCGAAGTGCTGGCTTGCGCCATCTTGGGCAGTGCCTTCACCAGGCGCTTTTCGGCATCGTACAGGTCTTCGATCTGTTCCAACAAAAGATCTTCCATGGTCTCGATTTTCATGTAGGACGCTCCTTACGTAGGATTGGGAGTTTTCACTCCTGGCTGTTAGACCGAATCCCGCAAGAATATTGTTCAGTTTTTGTCTTTGCGAAGTCGCCGCTGACAATCGAGTAACGCTGCGCTCACCGCACCGGCGGAGTTTTTTCGAGCCCGTCGAGATAGCGATCCAGATTAAACGCCGCGCTGATCAAAGCCAAGTGCGTGAGCGCTTGCGGAAAATTCCCCAGCGCCTGGCCTTGATGCCCGATCTGCTCGGCGTACAATCCCAGATGATTGGCATACCCCAGCATCTGCTCGAACAGCAGGCGCGCGCGCCGCAACCGTTTGGGATCGGCGGAACTGGCGCGTGTCAGCGCCTCCACCAGCCAGAACGAGCAGAGATTGAACGTGCCTTCGGTGCCCTTCAATCCGTCCGGCGTTTTCTCGACGTCGTAGCGAAACACCAGCCCATCCGATACCAGCCCACCGGCCTTGGGAGGCTGATGGATGGCGTCAATGGTTCGCAGCATGCGCGGATCGGTGGGCGACACGAAGAATACCAGCGGCATCAGGAGCGTGGACGCGTCCAAGGCGTCGCCATCCAACTGCTGCACGAAAGCGCCGCGCTGTTCGTTCCATCCCCGCTGCATGATGGTTTCGTAGATTTCATCGCGGACCGCCGTCCACTTGTTCCAATCCGCCGGGAAGGACCGTTTGCTCGCCAGGCGCAGCGCGCGATCCACCGCCACCCAGCACATCATCTTGGAGTAGACGAACTCGCGCGGGCCGCCGCGCACTTCCCAGATGGCGTCGTCTTTTTCCTGCCAATGCTTGGTCACCCACTCCGTCAAGCGGCGGAGATAACGCCAGAGGTCGTACGAAATCGGCGTTCCGTACTTGTTGTAAAGATAAAGCGAGTCCATCAACTCGCCGTAAATGTCGAGTTGAAGCTGCTGGTAGGCATCGTTTCCGATGCGGACCGGGCCCGATCCCTGGTAGCCCTCCCAATGATCCAGCGTCTCTTCGGTCAGAACGTGCCGTCCGTCGATTCCATAGACCGTCTGAAGCGAACCGTCCGGATCCATCTCGTGGCAGCGCGCGGCAAGGTAAGAAACGAACTGTCGGGCTTCCTCAGTGAAGCCGATACGCATGAGACTGTAGACGGTGAAGGCCGCATCGCGAATCCAGGTGTAACGATAATCCCAGTTGCGCGAGCCGCCCAGGCTTTCCGGAAGACTGCAGGTAGGGGCGGCGACAATGGCGCCCGTGGGGTCAAACGTCAGCAGCTTCAGCAGCAGCGCGGAGCGATGAACCGTCTCGCGCCAACGGCCGCGGTAGGTACACTTGGCAATCCACTCGCGCCAATAATGGATGGTGTCTCGGAAGAGCTGTTCGCTCAGATGTTCGGGTAACCCGATCTGGTCGCGAGCGGCGGTGAGGCCGTGCAATTCAAAGCTCTGGCTCTGGCCTTCCTCTAACGTAAATTCGCCTGCCACTCCGTTGGCCGCGAAGTTTTGAAGTGGAACTGAAGACGCCAGCGCTAAACACAGATTGGGGGAACGGAAGCGAGCGCCTTCGCCGAGGATCTCGACAGCGTGGCTGTCGCGGCCGTAATTGAACGCCGGAACGCATTCCACCCGGAATCGCATGCAGCCGCGGCTTACTTTCACCCTTCGGATCAGGCCGTGATAAGGCGGCTGATCCTTGGATTCGCCCAGCGGCATAAAGTCGATGATTTCGCCCACGCCATCGGCGGAGAGGAAACGCGTGACCAGGACGTTTGTGTCCGCCCAATAGACTTGCTTGCGGGCGGTCTCGTCGGTAGTGGGCGCGATGCGAAAATAACCGCCCTTGCGTTCGTCAAGAATGGCGCCAAATACACTAGGCGAATCAAAATGAGGGAAACAAAACCAGTCAATGGATCCGTTTTTGCCGATCAAAGCCGCGGTGCGTAAATTTCCAACTACGCCGTAGTCTTCGATTGGCTGATAGGGCATTTAGAAAAGAGTCGCTTGCTCACGCGCGCGGTTTAGCAGGTCCGTTGACCGCTCCCTTTGGTCGCGGCTCAGTAACGCTGTGATTTTGGACGAGCGCCGGTACTGAGCCGTGACCGAAGGGAACAGTCTTTCGACTTTTCGCACAGACTCGTTAACGAGCGGTGGAGGCACGTTTCACGATCGCGTAACGGTTGAGTTCGGCATAGATCGGACGGGCCACCGCGGGCCGGCCCACCTGCCCCGAAAGGATCTCCCGCTGGCGGAAGTCGCGCCCATACAGCTCGCGATTGTCGTCATTGTCGGGACGCAGCGTCGCGCCTTCCAACGATACGCCCGCGAAAATGCCGTGCGCCCGGGAGTACGAAAGGATCTCCGCGCGCATCAACGCGTCGGTTTTCGCCTCTCCGGATCGACCCACCGGACCCGCCATCGCGGTGGCATCGCCGCCCAGCGTGAACTTGTCCTTCATCAGATCGCGCACGCCGTGGCGGTTCATGACGATGAACACCACATCGGTTTCACCAGCCCCGATCTGAAAACCGAAGCTGCCGCCTTCGATACGAATGGTGGCCGGGGCGCTCCAGCCGCCACCGGTACGGCACACCACCACGCCCTTCCCGTACTTAGCGCCCACGATAAATCCGGCGCGTTTCAAGCTCGGCACGATGCCGACACACTGCGCCTTCGCGATCAGATCCTCGGGAATTCCCCGGTCCTTGGCGTGCAGAATCTCGCCCAACACTTCCGCCGACGCGGTGACGCGTCTCTGAGCGCCGTTCGGCGGTTGAACCGCATATAACATCGGTACCGCCGACAACAATGCCAATATCGGGGCCAAACTGGCAGCATATTTCAAGAAGTGCCTCATAAGTTCACTTGTCCTAAAAGAAGGAGCACGAGAAAGATTACGAGAATCGTTCCCAAAACACCGGTCGGGTAGTAGCCCCATCCTCGGCTATAGGGCCAAGCGGGGGTAGCGCCGATCAGCAGCACGATCAATAGAATTAACAGGATCAACATAAGAAGGTTCTTCCTTTCCCTTGTCCACCGGAGGGCAGTTTGGGTTCCAACCGCGCAAAACCGCCGACGGTTCTGGAGTTTTACGCTATAACACATTGAATCTAATAAACTTAATGGTCAGAGTGACAACAAGAGCCAGGGCTCGAAACAGGGTCACTCTTCTGAACATCCTACTTGCGGTCGCGTGCGGCCTGAAAATGTTACTCGCCGATAACGTCAGGGGATCATTCCGCCGATTGTAGAGATGAGTCTATGAATCGCAGGCCATGCTACTTTAAGAGTCCGGCGTCTGCCGTGCTTCCCGACGATCGTTTCGGCGAACGGGCAGCGAACGTCTCTCCCGCCATCATCGGCGCGATTTTGCTGGTGCTGGCCAGCACGTTCCTGGCCGGCTGCAAGAGCGCGGCTCAATATATCAGTCGCGGAAATCAGCTTTATTCCGCTGGGCAATATGGCGACGCTGTTCTTAATTATCGCAATGCCCTGAAGAAGAGCCCGAATTCGGGCGAGGCTTACTACCATTTAGGGCTGGCGCTGATGAAGGAGAACCAGATCACCGACGCCTACCAGGCCTTCAGCCACGCGGTAGCGCTCACTCCCGGCAATTGGCAGGCGCAGGTCCAATTGGCGAACCTCTCGTTAACAGGTTATGCGCGCGACCCGCGGCATCCTCCGGTGCTCTACAAACAGGCCGAGTCGATTGCCGAGAAACTGATGGGGCCGGGCGGCGATCGGGTGGAGGGGCTGCGTATCAAGGGCGCGTTGGCTCTCATCGACAATCAGCCCGATAGCGCGGTGCAAACGTTGCGGGAAGCGGCGCGGATCGCCCCGAACAATGCGGAAGTAGGCAGCGCTCTGGCGCAGGCTTTACTGCGGGACAATCAGCCGGAGGAAGCGGAGAAAACGGCGCTCGACACCGTGCACCGGCATCCGCAGTTTGACGAAGGCTATGAAGTGCTGTACGCCATGTACGGATCGCAACAGAACTGGGAGAAGGCGGAGGCCACGTTAAAAAATTGGGCGGCGAATAATCCCAAGGCGTCTACTCCCGTGCTACGCCTGGCGGCCTTCTACTATGGCCGCAAGCAGCCCGACGATGCCGAGAAAACCATCAACTCGCTGATCGACCGGCGCGCTCAGTTCCCGCAAGCGGACTTGTTGGCCGGCGATTTTCACACCCTGATCAAGAATCCGGAAAAGGCGCTGGCGGACTACCAGCGCGGCGCGGCGCGCGATCATGACCGCCAACGGGTTTACCAGGAACGAGTGGCCAGCACGCTGGCAACTCTCGGACGGCGGCCGGAGGCGATCAAGGCCGCGGACGAGATACTGGCCAAGGATCCCAAGAATCAGTTTGCGCGCGTACTGAAGATACAGGTGTTGCAAAAGATGGGCGGGCCCAAAAACCTGGGCGCAGCCGCCAGCCTGGCGGACGACCTGGCCAAGGAGTTTCCCTCCAACCCGAGAATGCAGCTGCTGGACGGACAGACACTGTTGATGCAAGGCAGTGTCAAAGAAGCCGCCGAAGCTTTGAAACGAGCGCTCAGGCAGGATCCGCAGTTGGAGCCCGCGCAATTGGCTTTTGCGCGCCTGGAGATGTTTCGGAAAAACTATGCCGGTGCGCTGGAACACGCCGATGCGGCTTTGGCTATTCGTCAGGACGACATCAATGCGCGCCTGTTCCGCATCATGGGTCTGACGGGGACGCATTCCTACGCCGCCGCCAAGGCGGAAGCCGAACAGCTGGCTCGCGACACCAAGGATGCACCTCAGGTGGAGATGCAACTGGCAGTCATTGCCCTGGGGCAGGGCCACTATGCGGAAGCCGAAGAGCTGTTTCGCAAGCTTTACCAGTCAGGATCGTCGTCGGAGCTGGAGCCGCTGGCCGGCCTGGTGAACACGTATGAAGCCGAGCACCTGCCGGATCGTGCCTTGGCGCTGATGCGGGAAGAGGCGCAGCGCGCCCCGGAATCCAACGGGAAAGCGGCGCTGCTGGTGGCTACCGCGGAAGCCGACGGCAGAAGCGACGAAGCCCTTGCGGAATTGCAGAAGCTGGCCGCCCGGAATCCCTCGTCGTCCGACGTGCAGTTCCGTATTGGCCTATTGGAACAGAACGACGGCAAGCTGCCGGAGGCATTGCAAGCTTTCAAGAGAGCTCGCCAGCTTGCGCCGAATCGTAAGGCCATCGACGCCGTGGTCGCGAACCTGGATGAGCAGCTGGGCCAGAAGTCGGAGGCCATCCAGGACTATCGCAAGGCTCTTCAAAAGTCGCCGGAAGATCCGACCATTCTGAACAACCTGGCATTTTTGCTGGCGGATACCGGCGGAGACACTAAGCAGGCTTTCGATTACGTGAGCGCTGCTATCCGCAAAGACCCCGATCTTCCGCAGCTCCGCGACACGCTGGCATGGGTGCAGATCAAGCGGCACAACACAGCGGAGGCCCTTCCGATTCTTGAATCGCTCATCACCAAGTATCCGGAGGACAATACCTTTCGCTATCACTACGCGGTGGCGTTGATGGAGAGCGGAAACCGCGCGGCTGCCAAACAGCAGGCGGAAACAGCGTTGTCCAAGAAGCCTCCCACAGAACTGGCCGGCGAATTGCGTAACGTGCTGGCGCAGGCCAAGTAACAAACCTATTTGATCCGGCGCAGGCCGGCCCCACGTGGTACTTTGGTGGTTCCCAATTATGTCCGCCAACGTCCCCATAACGTGATGCAGCCACTGGTCGGCATCATCATGGGCAGCAAGTCCGACTGGGAGACCATGCGCACCGCTGCTGAGACATTAACGCGCTTCGGCGTGGCGCATGAGGCGAAGGTGGTCTCCGCGCATCGCACGCCGGTTTGGATGATGGAGTATGCTTCCGGGGCCCAAGCGCGCGGCCTGCAGGTGATCATCGCCGGCGCGGGCGGAGCGGCGCATCTTCCAGGAATGGTGGCGGCTCAGACGCTGTTGCCAGTGCTGGGCGTGCCGGTGGAAAGCCAGGCGCTCAAGGGCATGGATTCGCTGCTATCCATCGTTCAAATGCCGGGTGGAATTCCGGTAGGCACTTTGGCCATCGGCAAGGCCGGGGCGCAGAACGCGGCGCTGCTGGCCGTAGCCATTTTGGCGAATCACGACCTAGCGCTGCGCGAGAAACTTCGCGTCTTCCGCGAGGAGCAGGCCGGCAAAGTCCGCGCGGAAGAACTGGCGTGATCAAACCGTCATTCCCCTTGGTGGGGCCCGGCTCCGCCATCGGAGTGCTGGGAAGCGGGCAGTTGGGACGCATGTTCGCGATCGCGGCGCGGCGCATGGGGTATCGCGTCCACACCTTTTCGCCCGATGAAGACACACCCACCGGCCAGGTGGCGGATGTGGAAGTGACGGCTTCGTACGACGATCTGGACGCCGTCTCGGATTTCGCGCGGCACGTCAGCGTAGTAACGTTCGAGTTTGAAAATGTTCCGGCGCCCACTGCCCAGGCCGCGGCTCGTTGCGCGCCCGTTCGTCCCAGCGGAGAGGTTCTGCACACCACGCAGCAGCGCATCCGCGAAAAATCGTTCCTCACCAAAGCCGGGCTGCCCACCACGCCGTATCGCGAAGTACATTCACTCGAGGGCTTGCATAGCGCCATCGCCGATCTCGGTACTCCCGCGGTGCTGAAGACCGCCGCGTTCGGCTACGACGGCAAGGGCCAGTTCCGCATTGACGCGCCCGAGCGAGCAGCCGAGGCCTGGGGCGCGATCGGCAGGCAAGAGGCCGTACTCGAAGCTTTCATCGATTTCGAGCGCGAGATTTCCGTGGTGGCGGCGCGCGGCGAGGACGGGCAGTTCGTGCACTTCGGCGCGATCGAGAATCAGCACAGCCGGCATATCCTGGACGTCTCCATCGCCCCGGCGCGCGTTGCGCCGAAAATCGCGCAGGAGGCCGTCGACCTGACGCGCTGCGTCCTCGAAAGGCTGAACGTGGTGGGGGTGCTCTGTGTCGAATTTTTCGTGACCCATGACGGGTCGCTCTTGATCAACGAGCTGGCGCCGCGCCCGCATAACTCCGGCCATTTGACCGTGGACGCCTGCGTCACCAGCCAGTTCGAGCAGCAGTTGCGCGCCGTCTGCGGGCTGCCGCTCGGATCGACCGAAATGAATCGCCCTGCCGCGATGGCGAATCTGCTGGGCGATTTGTGGGCCGGTGGCGAACCCGACTGGGCCGCCGCCTGCGCCGTTCCCGGGCGTGAAGCTGCATCTCTACGGCAAGCTGGAGCCGCGCCCCGGCCGCAAGATGGGGCACTTGACGGCGCTGAATCACGACACGGAGGAAGCTTACCGGACGGTGCTGGCCGCGCGCAAGTCGCTCACATCGCCTCATGGCTGAGATGGCGATCCAGTAGGTTACTCTGAAATGGAATGCACGCTGTTCGCCAATGGCTGCGCGACGCTTCTTCAATCGCCGTCCTGACCGGCGCGGGAGTATCGGCGGAGAGCGGTGTGCCAACTTTCCGCGGCGGCACTCCAGGCACGCCAGGATTGTGGAAACAGTATCGCGCCCGAGGATCTGGCCACGCCCGAAGCATTCGCGCGCGATTCAAAGCTGGTCTGGGAATGGTACAACTGGCGCCGTTCGCTGATCGCCGAAGCCAAACCTAATCCGGGACATTCGCGCTCGCCGCCGCCGAAGCGCGCTCGAGTAAATTCACCCTGATCACGCAAAACGTCGACGGACTGCATGAGTTGGCCGGGAGCCGCAATGTTCTTCGCCTGCACGGCAGCATCTGGATGCTGCGTTGCGTCGAGTGCCGGCGCGAACGAGAAGATCGGCGCGCGCCACTTCCCGAAATCCCCCCGCGCTGCGAATGCGGCGGAATGCTGCGGCCCGGCGTGGTTTGGTTTGGCGAGGCGCTGCCCCAGGATGTTTGGAAACGTGCCGAAGCTGCCGCCCGCTCGGCCGATCTGTTTCTGCTGATCGGAACTTCTGCTGTGGTTTATCCCGCGGCCGGACTGGCATTGATCGCGAAATCCTCCGGCGCGCGCGTGGTTGAAATCAACATCGCCGAAAGCGGCCTCTCGGATTCCATCGACGAATTTCTGCAAGGGCCGTCGGGCGAGCTGCTACCCCAATTGATCGCATGAAGATCTGTTATCTAGATGCGTTCTCCGGCATCAGCGGAGACATGACGGTGGGCGCATTGATCGACGCCGGCGCCGATAGCAAGCAGCTTGTGCAAGCGCTCGAAGCCCTCGGCACCGGCGCAAAATTCGAAGTGGAGAAAACCAAGCGGCGCGGCATCGCGGCCTCCAAGTTTCGCGTGCTGGGCGGCGATGGAAAGACGCATCGCCATCTCAAGCACATTCTCGAGATCATCGAGAAGTCAGGCATCTCGGTCCGGGCTAAACAGAACGCCTCCGCCGTGTTTCAACGTCTGGGCGAGGCCGAAGCCAAGGTCCACGATGTTTCCATCGAAAAGGTCCACTTCCACGAAGTGGGCGCGGTAGATTCCATTTGCGATATCGTCGGCGCGTGCATTGGCCTGGACCTGCTCGACATCGGCGAGGTCTATAGTTCGCCGCTGAACGTCGGCAGCGGCACCGTGAACACCGAACATGGCGTCCTGCCCGTTCCCGCTCCCGCGACGGCGGAATTGCTCGCTGGAAAGCCCATTTACGCGCGCGGCCCGAGTCTGGAACTCACAACGCCCACCGGCGCCGCCATCGCCGTGACCCTCGCCACCGAGTTCGGCTCTCTGCCGCCCATGCGCATGATCGCGAACGGATACGGCGCGGGCGATCACGATTTTCCCGAACACGCCAACGTGCTTCGAGTTTTGATTGGTGAGACTACCGGTGCGAAAGAATCGCAAACCGTGACGGTGCTGGAAGCCAACATCGACGATTCCAGCCCGCAAGTTCTTGGCTACGCGATGGAGAGATTGCTTGAAGCCGGCGCGCTGGATGTCACGCTCGCGTCCGTTCAGATGAAGAAGAACCGGCCCGGAACGCTGCTGAGCGTTATCGCGCGACCAGAAGATCGCGAAGCGCTGGCTCGTATGATCTTTGAGGAAACGTCCACACTGGGGCTGCGCATGTATTCGGCCGAGCGCCGCGTCAAAGCGCGGCATTCCGTGGAAATCTCCACGCCGCACGGCACGGTGCACATGAAAATCGCCGACAACGGATCGTTCGCTCCGGAGTATGAAGATTGCCGCAAGCTGGCGCGCGAATCCGGAGTGCCGCTCAAACAGATACTGACTGAAGCGAATCTTGCTTATCTCAAGAACTCTCGATGAAATATTACCTGACCACTCCCATCTATTACGTCAACGCCGCGCCGCACCTGGGCACCGCTTACTCCACGTTCGTCGCGGACCTGATCAAGCGCTTCAAGAAAATGGAGGGCTACGATCCGGTAATCCTCACCACCGGCTCCGACGAACACAGTCTCAAAGTGGAGCGCGCCGCGCAGGCCGCCGGCGTCAATCCGTTGGCGTATACAAGCAAGATGGCGGCCGAGTTCATCAGCCAGTGGGCCAAGCTCGGCATCGACTACGACCATTTCATTCGCACTTCGGACCCCAAGCATCACGACACTGTGCGCTGGATGTTCGAACGCTGCGAGAAGAACGGGTACATTTATAAAGGCTCCTACACGGGGGCCTATTGCGTCAGCGATGAAGCCTACGTCAACGACGTCCAGCCCGGCCAGCCGTGCCCCACGTGCGGAAACCCCACCGAAACCGTAACCGAAGAGAACTACTTCTTCAAGCTTTCCGCCTTCCAGAAACCGCTGCTCGAGCTGTACGAAAAAAGTCCCGAGTTCGTCAAGCCCGACCATCGCCGCAACGAAATGATCGCCTTCGTCCAGCAAGGCCTGAACGACCTTTCTATCACGCGCACCAGCATGCAGTGGGGCATTCGCGCACCCGTGGAAGGTCATCACGTGTTTTACGTTTGGTTCGACGCGCTCATTTCGTATATGAGCGCGGTAAAGGACGACGGCCTTTGGCCCGCCGACCTACACCTGATCGGGAAAGACATTTTGCGCTTCCACGCCGTCTATTGGCCGGCCTTTTTGATGGCCGCCGAACTTCCGCTGCCCAAGCAGGTGTTCGCGCACGGTTGGATTCTGCACGAAGAAAACAAGATGAGCAAGTCGCGGGGCAACGTGGTGCGGCCCGGCCCCATCGTGGACGTGGTGGGCGCCGACGCGTTGCGCTACTTCCTGCTGCGCGAAATCACTTTTGGACAAGACGGCAGTTTCAGCTACGATGCCTTGATCCAGCGCTACAACTCCGATCTCGCCAACGGCCTGGGCAATCTGGCCAGCCGCACGCTGACCCTGATCCAGCAGAATCGGCAGGGATTAATTCCAGAATCCGCCGGATCGCCCGAGATTGCCGAAGCGGCGCGCCGAACCACGGAAATCACCATGGACGCCTTCTGCGATTTCAACTTTTCGCGGGGCCTGGAGACGCTGTGGAGCTTCATTTCGGTGATCGATAAATTTATCGTCGAGCGCGCGCCCTGGAAACTGGGCAAAGATCCGTCAGAATACTCCCAGAAAATGCTGGACGAAACGCTTTACAGCGCCGCGGAAGCGCTGCGAATCATCTGCGCGTGGGTTTATCCTGTGATGCCCAACTCCGCCCGCAATATCTGGATCCAGCTGGGCATGAAGTCGCCGATTGAATCCGCCACCTTCGCGGATCTGCACTGGGGCAAACTGCCGGCCGGACAAAAAATCGGATCGGTGGCCGCCGTGTTCCCCCGCTTGGACGCGAGCGCCATCGTCAAAATGGAGAGCCTGGAAGTGCAGGAGAAAGCCCGGCAAGCGGAGTTGTTTGGCGCTGCGAAAGTCGCCACTGGCTCATCCGCGGCCCCGGACGCCGCGAAGATCGGCATCGACGATTTTGTGAAAGTGGACATGCGCGTTGGCCAGGTGGTCGGCGTCGAGCGCGTGAAGGGCGCCGACAAGCTTTTGCACATGAAGGTGGACATTGGCGAAGAGCAGCCGCGCACCATTGTGGCGGGAATCGCCGAATCGTACCCGCCTGAAGCGATGCTCGGCCGCAAGGTGGTGATCGTCGCGAATCTTCAGCCGCGAAAACTGCGTGGCATCGAATCCAACGGCATGATCCTGGCCGCGTCCATCGAAGGCGGCAAGCCGGTGCTGGCGGGCTTCCTGGAAGACGTTCCCGTTGGCGCCAGGCTGAAGTGAGTCCTGACTATGATTGACTCCCACTGCCACTTGGACAGTGCGGATTTTGATGACGATCGCGATCAAGTAATTGAGCGCGCGCTCGCTGCGGGAATCAAACACATGATGGCGATCGGGACCGGCAACGGGCCGCCGGATCTGGAAGCGGGTCTTCGGCTGGCCGACAAGCATCCCGCGTTCTACGCCACCGCCGGCATTCATCCGCACGATGCCGCCAAAGCCACGCCGGAAGATTTCACGCGCCTGGCCGACCTGCTGGCGCATCCCAAGGCGCTCGCTGTCGGCGAAATCGGCCTGGATTATCACTACGATTTTTCGCCGCGCGAAGTCCAGCAATCCGCTTTCATCCAGCAAATGGAAATCGCCGCTGCGGCCAAGAAACCGATCGTCATTCACACCCGCGAGGCCTGGGACGACACGCTGGCGCTCATCGAGCGGCACTGGACGCCGCACGCGATCGGCGGAATCATGCACTGTTTTTCGAGCGGGCCGGAGGAAGCGCGGCGCGCGCTCGATCTCGGGTTTTATCTCAGTTTCGGAGGCATTGTCACGTTTCCCAAGGCGCTTGCCGTTCAGGAAGCCGCGAAAGCCGCACCGCGTGATCGCATCCTCATCGAAACCGATGCACCCTATCTCGCCCCCGTTCCCAAGCGCGGCAAGCGCAACGAGCCGGCGTTGATGGTTCACACAGCCCGCAAGCTGGCTGAGCTACGGGGCGAATCCTATGAAGAACTTTGCAACGCTACCACCGAGAACTTCCGCAAGCTGCTACTGCTAAACTGAGAGATTCCCATGGGACTCGGCAGGCTGGGGCAAACTCTTACCGCGCGGGAGATCTTTGAACTGGTCAAGAAGGATCTCGAACGCGTGGAGCGCGAGATCAGCCTGGAATCGGTGGCCAGCGTGGATGCGGTCACCACCATTTCCCGCTATCTGCAGGACGGCGGCGGCAAACGTCTGCGTCCCATTCTGGTGCTGCTCGCCTCGCAACTGATCGGCGGCGTGAGCGACGCCACCATCCGTATGGCGGCGGTGGTAGAGATGATCCACGTCGCAACGCTGGTGCACGACGATGTCATCGACATCGCCAAAACGCGCCGCGGCAGGCCGTCGTCCAACACCATCTGGGGCAATCACACCTGCGTGCTGGCGGGTGACTGGTTATACATGCAGGCCTTCCAGGTGGCGCTGCGCGAGCGTAATTTCCACGTGCTGGATCTGCTGATCGCCCTCACGCAAATGATGGTGGAAGGCGAGCTGTTGCAGCTGGAGCGCATCGGCAAGATCGATATTTCCGAAGCCGACTACATGCAGCTGGTGGATCGCAAAACCGCCAGCCTATTTTCGGCCTGCGCGCGCTTGGGCGCACTGATGGGAGGAGCGGCGGGAGGCGCCAGCGAGGCCGTTGAAACGCGCCTGGGCGAGTTCGCCTGGAATCTTGGGATCGCTTTTCAACTGGTCGACGACATGCTCGATTTCACCTCTCATGAGAAGGTGCTGGGCAAGCCGGTGGGCAGCGACCTGCGCGAGGGAAAGGTCACTCTGCCCCTGATCTATGCGCTCGAAGAGGCCACTGCCGAAGAGCGGCAACTAGTGGCGACGGTGCTGGCCGACGGCAATTACGATCGCGCTCCGTTCCCGCAAATCCTGCGCATGATCGAAGCCCGCCATGGGTTCGAGCGAGTCCGCGAGCGGGCGCAATCCTTCACCGAGCATGCGCGCTCCATCCTGAGCGAATTTCCCGATTCACCGAATCAGCGGGCCATGTACGCGCTCACCGAGCTGGTTACGGATCGCGATCACTAAGAAAAATGCCCCGGCTGGTTCCCAAAGCGACTCGTATTCCCGTCCCCGGCAACAAGCAGATTGAAGAATACATCGGGCGCGTCAATACTAAGGACACAGCCGTCAGCATCGCCCACATGCACAGCCCTTCTGGCTGGAGCGAGCCCGGCCAGCAGCCCGAATTCGACGAATACACCGTGGTTTTGAAGGGCGCGCTACGCGTGGAATCGAAGAACGGCGTGCTGGAAGTGCAAGCCGGACAAGCCGTCATCGCCCCGCGCGGCGAGTGGGTGCGCTACAGCACTCCCGGCCCTGAGGGCGCCGAATATATCGCCGTCTGCCTTGCCGCGTTCCACCCTGATACGGTCCATCGCGACCCTTGATTTGCATTGCATGCAGCGGCCGTTTACAATGGCTGGTTAGAACCAAAGTTACGAAGGGGCTTTAGGTAGGGAACGCCGGTTCATTGACCCGGATGCTTCCAAAGCGATAGACTTCCTCTTGGTTCTCGGTCGGAAAGTCACGACCCTCCAATATTTTTAGAAAGAACTGAGGAGGCTTAATCGGTGTCAGAGAAATTGCGGCATATTTTTACGTCGGAATCCGTGAGTGAGGGACATCCCGATAAGATGGCGGACCAGGTTTCCGATGCTGTACTGGACGCATGTTTGGCGGTCGATCCCATGAGCCGGGTGGCTTGCGAGACGCTCGTGACCACGGGCATCTGCGTTGTGGCGGGCGAAATCACCACCAAGGCTATCCTGGACGTTCCCAAGCTGGCTCGCGAAGTAATCGCGGATATCGGCTTCACGGACGCAAAGATGGGTTTCGATGCCAAAACATGCGGCATCCTGAATGTAGTCCAGACTCAATCCCCCGACATCGCCATGGGCGTGGATACCGGCGGCGCGGGCGACCAGGGTCTCATGTTCGGTTATGCCACCGACGAAACGCCCGAGTTGATGCCTCTTCCGATCATGCTGGCCCACAAATTGGTCCGCCAGCAGAGCGAGATTCGCCGGACGGGCAAGCTAACCTATCTTCGTCCAGACGCCAAGAGCCAGGTTTCCGTGGAATACGTCGGCAATAAGCCGGTCCGCATCGACGCCGTGGTTCTCTCCACGCAGCACGACGACGATGTGACCACCGAGCAACTTCGCGCCGACGTGAAAAAGTTCATCATTGACCCGGTGGTTGGCGGAAATCTGGTGGATTCGCAGACCAAGTATCACGTGAACCCCACCGGCCGTTTCGTCATCGGCGGACCGCACGGCGACACCGGACTTACCGGCCGCAAGATCATCGTCGACACCTACGGCGGCATGGGCCGTCACGGCGGCGGCGCGTTCTCGGGCAAGGATCCGACCAAGGTTGACCGTTCGGCCTGCTACATGGCGCGCTACGTTGCCAAGAACATCGTGGCGTCCGGCCTGGCGTCGCGCTGCGAAGTCCAACTCGCCTATGCCATCGGCGTGGCGGAGCCGGTTTCCATCATGGTGGACACATTCGGAACCGGTAAGGTGGACCAACAGCACTTGGTGGAACTGGTTCGCCAAAACTTCAAGCTCACGCCGAAGGGCATGATCGAGACCTTGAAGCTGCGCCGCCCGATCTATCGCAAGACATCGTTCTATGGCCATTTTGGCCGCACCGAAGAAACCTTCACTTGGGAAGCGACCGATAAAGCGGAAGCTCTCAAGGAAGGCGCCAAGCTGGCCGTCGCCGCTAAGTAAAGGATCGCTTCGCCAACATTCGGGGCTCGCGGTATCATAATACCTGCGAGCCCTTGATGTCTCGTTTTCACTCCTAAATGCTAGTCGAAGGCTGCAAGCACGAAATCGAAATCACCGTCCCCGTGGATGAGATCTCCCGCGAGACTGATCGCGTGGTGGCCACCATCCAGCAAAAGGCCAAGCTGCCCGGCTTTCGCCCTGGAAAAGCTCCTGCCAGCCTGATCCGCACCAAGTTCTCCCGCCAGGTTCGAGATGATGTTCTCGAAAACCTGCTCCCGAAATATTTCAAGCAGAAGGTGGAAGAAGAGCATCTCGAAGTGGTGGGGCGTCCCAACGTCAAGGACGTTCACTTCCACGAAGGCGAGCCGCTGCGCTTTAAAGCCGAGTTTGAGGTTGCGCCGGAGATCGAGTTGAAGGATTACCGCGGCGTCACGGTGCACTACGGCGAACCGCAAGTTTCCGACGAAGACATCGCCAAGCGGCTGGAAGAGATCCGCGAGCAGAAGGCGCAGTTCGTCAACGCCGAGCCGCGTGCTCTGGTAGACGGCGACTACGCGGTGGTTACGCTGGACAGCCTGGCGGGCGCGGAACCGCCCGTGCATCAGGATGAAGTGGTGCTCCACGTGGGCGATCCCGATACCATGCCGGGGTTCTCGGACGCGCTGCGCGGCATGTCGCCCGGAGAAGAGAAAGAGTTTGAAGTTACCTATCCGGAAGATTTCGGGCAGGCGCGGCTGGCCGGCAAAACAGTGAAGTTCCGGGCCAAACTCACCACTATTCGGACCAAGGAATTACCGGAGCTGAACGACGAATTTGCGCAGGATCTGGGCGATTATCCTACTCTGAACGATCTGCGCGACGCGGTTCGAAAAGCCATTTATCAGGAGCGCGAATACGGCGCGCAGCAGAAGGCCAAGGACGAGCTGATCGAGAGGCTGATCGAGACGCACGAATTTCCGGTGCCGGAAGCGTACATCGAGCGGCAGATGGAAGCGCAGCTTGAAAACCAGCTTCGGGATCTGGCCGAGCGCGGCATCGATCCAACGAAGCTCAAGATCGACTGGGCGAAGGTCAAAGAAAGCCAGCGTCCCAAAGCGCTGCACGATGTGAAGGCGTCGTTATTGGTGGACAAGATCGCCGAGCGCGAAGCCATCGCGCCGACCAACGACGAAGTGGACGCCGAGGTCCAGCGCATCGCCAAGCAACAGCGCGAGCCGGTGGCCGCCGTTCGCAAAAAGTTGCAAAAAGACGGCGTCCTGAGCCGCATCGCCTATCAGATTCGCAGCAACAAGACCTTGAACTTTCTGTTCGAGCACGCGCGCAAGGAAGCGCCAGTGGTTTCCGACGAGCAGCCGGAAGAAAAAGCAGCTGAGTAGCCTCTTTCACTTATCTCCCACCGCTAACAGCGTTTCGAAGTGCGGCGCGTCTTCCTCGCTGTGTACCACCGAGGTCTCAATATTCTTGAACCCGGCTTGGCGCAAAAAGCGCGTTACTTCCACTTCGGTGAAGCCGAGCCACAAATCGGCGTACAGTTCGCGGGCTTCTTCGTAGCTGTGACGCAGCAGGTCCAGCACCACGATCCGGCCGCCGGGTTTCAAAATGCGCGACGCCTCAGCCACGGCCCGGTCGGGATGCTGCGCATGATGCAGAGCCTGGCTGAAGAACGCCAAATCCACCGTCGCATCGCGGATGGGAACGTCTTCCAGATCGCCCTTGCGATATTCGAGATTCTTGACGCCATGCTTGCGCGCCAGCTCGCGGCCGTACTCCACCATTTTTTCCGAGTTGTCGATGGCGATCACTTTCTTCGAGCGGCGGGCCAGCAACTGCGAGAACGTGCCCTCACCCGCGCCCAGATCGGCGATCACCATGGGCGGCATCAAGGTGAGCAGCGTCTCGGCCAGGCCTTGCCAGGATCTGCCGGGAACATAGTTGCGCCCGAATTTGCCGGCCAGTTCGTCGAAATACGCGCGCATCTTGTCTTGCCTGCGGCGCAGCGCAAGACGCAGGGCTTCGGAATCCTGCTCCGCTTCCGGGATTTCAGCCGCAGCCTCGCGCAGCACTCCCAGCATCTGCGAAAATCCGTTCGATTGCGCGCCCGGTTTCAGCCGATAAAGAATACTCTTGCCGTTGCGCCGATCTTCCACTAGTCCGGCTTGCTTGAGTTGGGCCAAATGCGTGGAGATGCGGCTTTGGCCCATGCCCAGGATCTCCTGTAGCTCGGCCACGGAGAGCTCTTCGCGCTCTAGCAGCAACAAGATACGGAGCCGGCTGGGGTCGGCTGCCAGACGCAGGTTTTTGAGCATTGACGCCATGGGAGTACGTGTACTATTATATCAACATATCTAGATTGGTAGATATAAAAATTCAGCAGGAGATCGAATGAGCACAGCAACCATCACCAACGTCGCCACCGAGTACAAAGTGGCGGACATGGGCCTGGCCGAATGGGGCCGCAAGGAAATCTCCATCGCCGAGCACGAAATGCCCGGCTTGATGTCCATCCGCAAGAAGTATGCGCCGGGCAAGCCGCTGAAGGGCGTGCGCATCACCGGCTCGCTGCACATGACCATCCAGACCGCGGTGCTCATCGAGACCCTGGTCGATCTCGGCGCCAGCGTCCGCTGGGCGAGCTGCAATATTTTCTCCACCCAGGATCACGCCGCGGCCGCCATCGCCGCCGCCGGCGTACCGGTCTTCGCCTGGAAGGGCGAATCGCTCGAAGAATACTGGGAATGCACGTTGCAAAGCGATCAGCCATCCGGGCGGCAAGGGTCCCGAGCTGATGGTGGACGACGGCGGCGACGTCACGCTGCTGATCCACAAGGGCTATGAGCTGGAGAACGGCGACGAATGGGTCAACTCGCCATCTTCGGCAGCCACGAAGAAATGGTCATCAAGAACCTGCTGAAGAGGGTGCACGCAGAAAATCCCCACCGCTGGCACGACATCGTGAAGGACTGGCGCGGCGTCTCCGAGGAGACCACCACCGGCGTCCATCGGCTGTACAAGATGCAGGAAGCGGGCAAGCTGCTGGTGCCCGCCATCAACGTCAACGACTCGGTGACCAAGTCGAAGTTCGACAATCTGTACGGCTGCCGCGAGTCGCTGGCGGACGGCATCAAGCGCGCTACGGACGTGATGGTCGCGGGCAAAGTTTGCGTCATCTGCGGTTACGGCGACGTGGGCAAGGGCTCGGCGCATTCGCTGCGCGGCATGGGCGCGCGCGTGATCGTCACCGAAATCGATCCCATCAACGCGCTGCAAGCCGCGATGGAAGGCTTCGAAGTCACGACGATCGAAGACACGCTCGGCCGCGGCGACATCTATGTCACCACCACCGGCAACCTGGACATCATCACGCTGGAGCACATGAAGCAGATGAAGGACCAGGCCATCGTCTGCAACATCGGCCACTTCGACAACGAGATCCAGGTGGACGCGTTGAACGCCGCGCCGGGCGTGAAGAAGATCAACATCAAGCCGCAGGTGGATATGTACACTTTCCCCGACGGCCACGGCATCTTCATGCTGGCCGAAGGGCGGCTGGTGAATCTCGGATGCGCCACCGGCCATCCGAGCTTCGTGATGTCCAACAGCTTCTCGAACCAGACGCTGGCGCAGCTTGACCTGTGGAAGAACAAGGACACCTACAAGGTCGGCGTCTATACGCTGCCCAAGAAGCTGGACGAGGAAGTGGCGCGGCTGCACCTGGAGAAGATCGGCGTGAAGCTGACTACGCTGACCAAGCAGCAGGCCGATTATCTGGGCGTGCCGGTGGAAGGTCCGTACAAGCCGGATCACTACCGGTACTAAGCTTTAGCCAGTTGCGAAAATCAAGGCCGGTCTCGTTCGCGGGACCGGCTTTTTGTCAGCGATGTAGAATACACCAGCTTCGATGAGGCCAAGGCCGACGAATGCCGCTATTGGCAAAACCGGCCGGCGGACGAGCGGATGGCTGCAATTTCTGAAATTACTCAAGAACAATATGCGATGAAGGGCGTGGTACCGGATGTACCCAGACTTCAAAGAACTCTTTTCCACCTTAAACGCCCACAAGGTTAAGTATTTGGTCGTGGGCGGTTATGCGGTCGGATTCCACTCACAACCACGCGCGACAAAAGACCTTGACATCTTCATCGGACCGGACGAACAGAACGCGAGGGGTGTTTACGATGCTCTGGCCCGGTTTGGCGCACCCATCCAGAATTTGACACCCCGCGATCTGCTTGACCCCATAGATTCTTTTCGAATGGGCCATGCTCCGCTGATGATCGAGATCTTGCCCGTGATCAAGGGGATCGAGTTTGACGACGCTTGGGAGAGGCGAGTTGAAATCGTAATCGACGTGGACGCGATCCGCAGGGCGGAAGAAGCCCAAAAAACGAGGCCCTTGCAAAAAGCCCCCGGTAAGTGGGGCTCCCCCGTACTAGATCCCCTCACCGTTACAGTCCTAAAGCCAGTCCTCGCCCTGGGGCGGCTTCTGCTTTTGGCCTGTTTTGGCAGGCGACTTTTGTAGGCCTTCTGTTATAATGGGTTTTCGAAGGTCCGTACGCTAATAGTGTATAGTCTGAGTCGACGGGAGATTCCCTGTGAAACGTGCCGGTACTGATGACGCGCTACGCTGTTCCTTCTGTCATAAAAGTCAGGACGTAGTTGGCAAGTTAATCTCCTCCCCCAACGATTACCCGCGCGCATACATCTGTGATGAATGCATCGCCGTATGCAATTCGATTTTAGAGGACGATCGGCACGATCAGCCGTACGGGGCTCCCCACAAGCTTCCTAAGCCGTTGGAATTAAAGGAATATCTGGATCAATACGTCATTGGCCAAGACGGGACCAAGAAGAAGCTCGCGGTCGCCGTTTACAACCATTACAAGCGCATCCAGATGAACAAGCAGCGCGGCGCCGAAGTAGAGCTCTCCAAGTCCAATATTCTGCTCATCGGTCCCACCGGGACCGGAAAGACGCTGCTGGCTCAGACCCTGGCTCGCATTCTGGATGTTCCGTTCGCCATCGTCGACGCCACCACCCTCACCGAAGCCGGCTACGTGGGCGAAGACGTGGAGAACATCATCCTGCGTCTGCTGCAAAACTCCGATTGGGATGTGCAGCGCTGCCAGCAAGGCATCATTTACATCGATGAGATCGATAAAATCGGGCGCAAGGACGAAAACCCGTCCATTACGCGCGATGTTTCGGGCGAAGGCGTGCAGCAGGCGCTGCTCAAGATTCTGGAGGGCACCGTCGCCAACGTTCCCCCGCAAGGCGGCCGCAAGCATCCCCACCAAGAGTTCACCCCGGTAGACACCACCAATATCCTGTTCATCTGCGGGGGGGCCTTCGTCGGATTGGAGAAGGTGATCTCCAAGCGCGTGGGCACCAAGTCGATGGGCTTTGTCCAGCAGGAAGAGCATCGCTCCGATGGCGCGCCGGCCCGGACCGCCTCCAACCGCCGCGACGTGGATCTGCTCGAAAACGTCCAGCCCGTGGACCTCATCAAGTTCGGCTTCATTCCTGAATTTATTGGTCGCATGCCGGTGGTGGCGGTGCTGGAAGACCTGAGCAAGGAAGCATTGGTCCAGATTCTGACCAAGCCCAAGAACGCCATTGTTCGCCAGTACCAGAAGCTTTTTGAATTTGAAAATGTTAGACTGAAGTTTAGCGACGACGCGCTGGAAGCTATCGCTGCCCTGGCAATGGAGCGAAAGGTTGGCGCGCGCGGCCTGAGGATGATCCTTGAGGATCTGATGTTGGATCTCATGTATTATCTTCCGTCCTACAAGAAAGTCCGCGAGTTCCTGGTGACCAAGGAGATGGTCATGACGCAGAAGATCAACATGGCCCTGCTCGAGAAGGCTGGTTAAATTCCCGCTCGCCGCTGACGATTTGGTTTTTTGTTTCGAGCCGTTTTAGGCTGAATCAGGAGCGAAGGAACCAAGCCACCCTCACAACACATCCTCGTGCTTACCCACTCTGATGCTAACCTCTAAAGACAAATCCGATACACGACGCCTACCCATGATGCCCATTCGGGATGTCGTCATTTTCCCTTACATGATGACCCCGTTTGTGGTGGGGCGCGATTCCAGCGTTCGGGCATTGGAAGAGGCTTTGGCTTCGGACAAGAAGATATTCCTGGCCACCCAGCACGATGCCTCAGTAGACGAACCCCGTCCCGACGAAATTTACAGCGTAGGAACCGTAGCAAACATCGTCCAGAGCCTGAAGTTGCCCGACGGCAATATCAAGGTCCTGGTGGAAGGCGTGGAGCGCGGCAAGATCATTTCGGTGAGCGAGGATGAAGGGTACTTCCGGTCGGTGGTCAAGACGTTCAACTTCAAAGTGGACGCGGGCGCGCAACTGGAAGCGTTGGTGGGGCGGGTTACCGGGCTGTTTGAACAATACGTCAAGCTGAGCCAGAACCTGAATTACGAGACCATGATCGCGGCAATTCGCGTGGATGAGCCGGGCAAGCTGGCCGACACGGTGGGCGCGAACCTGCAATTGACCATCGAGGAAAAGCAGGAGCTGCTCGAAATCTTCGACCCGGTGGACCGGCTGACGCGCGTGGCGGAGATGCTGGACATCGAGATCGAGAAGCTCAATGTCGACCGCACCATCCAGGGCCGCGTGAAGCGCCAGATGGAAAAGGCGCAAAAAGAATATTACCTGAACGAGAAAATCAAGGCCATCCAGAAAGAACTGGGGCGCGGCGAAAAGAGCGAGTTCGACGAGCTGAAGCGCAAGATCGACACTGCGGGCATGACCAAGGACGCCCACGAGAAAGCGATCGCGGAGCTGCGGCGGCTGGAGAACATGCCGCCCATGTCGGCTGAATCCACCGTGTCGCGCAATTATCTGGATTGGCTGCTGGCGGTGCCGTGGAAGAAGAAGTCCAAGGAGATTCGCGACCTCAACCACGCGCAAGAGGTGCTGGAATCCGATCATTACGGCCTGGAGAAGATCAAGGAACGCATTCTCGAATTTCTGGCGGTTCGGCGTCTGGTGCAGAACCCCAAGGGATCCATCCTATGCTTCGTCGGACCTCCCGGCGTGGGCAAAACTTCGCTCGGGATGTCGATCGCCAAGGCCACCGGGCGCAAGTTTATTCGTCTTTCGCTCGGCGGCGTACGCGACGAAGCCGAGATCCGCGGCCATCGCAGGACGTACATCGGAGCGCTGCCCGGCCAGGTGTTGCAGATGATGAAGAAAGCCGGCACGAAGAACCCGGTCTTCATGCTGGATGAGATCGACAAGATGTCGATGGACTTCCGGGGCGACCCGTCGGCAGCGCTGCTCGAAGTTCTGGATCCGGAACAGAACTACATGTTCATGGATCACTATCTGGACGTCGAATACGACCTGAGCCAGGTGTTTTTCATCGCCACGGCCAACGTGCTGCACACTGTCCCGCCCGCGCTCCAAGACCGCATGGAAGTGATCCGTCTCTCCGGTTATACCGAACTTGAGAAGCTGGAGATCGCCAAGCGCTTCCTGGTACCCAAGCAAATGAAGCAGACCGGGCTGAAAGAGAGCGACCTGGAATTCAGCGACGACGGCCTCCAAAGCCTGATCCAGTTCTATACGCGCGAAGCGGGAGTCCGGAATCTGGAGCGCGAAATCGGCAACGTCAGCCGCAAAGTGGCGCGCAAAGTAGTCAACTCGCAGAACGGCGGAAAGCGCGCCGATTCCAAGAAGCTTGAAAAGGGGTTGCTCAACGGCGAGACCGTTTCGGAATTTCTTGGCCCGCACAAGTTCCGCGATCTGCAAGCCGACAAGAAGAACGAAGTCGGCGCGACGGTAGGGTTGGCCTGGACGGAGGTGGGCGGATCGATCCTCACCACCGAAGCGGCCGTGATGGAAGGCAAAGGGAAGCTGCAAACCACCGGCAAGCTGGGCGACGTGATGCAGGAATCGGCCCATGCGGCGATGAGTTACGTGCGCTCCCGGGCACACCTGCTGGGCCTGCCGCGCGACTTTTACCGCAACGTCGACATTCACGTGCATGTTCCCGAGGGCGCGATTCCCAAGGACGGTCCCTCGGCCGGAATCACCATCGCCACCAGCATCTGCAGCGCGCTTACCAATATTCCGGTTCGTTGCGATCTCGCCATGACCGGCGAAATCACGGTGCGCGGCCGGGTGCTGCCCATCGGCGGGTTGAAAGAAAAAGTTCTGGCGGCGCACCGGCAAGGAATTTACGAGCTGGTGCTTCCCAAAGACAACGAAAAAGATCTTCCCGATATTCCGGAGACTATCCGTAAGGAAATGAAACTCCACTTCGCCACTTCCATGGATGAGGTGCTGAAGATCGCGCTGGAGCGGGAGCTTGTCGCGCTGCCGCTGGCGGCCACCACGCCGCCAGTGGAATTAGTGCGGGGTGGATCGGCGGAAGAACGGATTTCGATCTAAGCGTCGTAGTAAGGGCTTGATGGACGCGCAATTTGTCATAAGCGCGGCACGGCCGGAACAGTTTCCAGCCGAAACGCTTCCGGAGATCGCGTTTCTGGGGCGTAGCAACGTCGGCAAGTCGAGTTTGCTGAATTGCCTCACGGGTAAAAAGGGGTTGGCGTTTACAAGCGCGAAACCCGGGTGCACGCAGCTGGTAAATTTTTATAGGATCGACGGTCAATTCCACTTCGTCGATCTGCCGGGATATGGATACGCCCGTGTCCCCAAGGACATCGTAGGTCAGTGGAAACAGCTCATCGAACAATATTTGCTTCAGCGAAAGTCGTTGCAGCTGTGCTTTTTGATCCTCGACGCGCGTCGAGGCTGGATGGATAAAGACCTGGAACTCAAACAGTGGTTGGAGTTCCATAACCGGCGATACATGGTGATCGCCACGAAGACCGACAAGTTGAAAAGTCAAAGCGATCAACGGCAAGGCGTAGCGGCCATCCGGAGCCAGTCTCCCGAGACCCAGCCTCTGCCGTTCTCGGCCGTAAGTTGCCGAGGAGCGAGGGAAATTTGGCAAGCGATCAAGACAATCAAGACCCAGCGGCAGTAGCCGCTCCCACCCCCGAGGAATCCGAAACAAAAACGGACGGCAAGGCAAACGCCAAAGCAGCGGACCCCAAAACCGCAGGCGATCCTAAGTCAGGAGATGCCAAACCCTCGGCAGATAAACCCGATTCAACGGCGACGGAGCCCAACGGAAAGGCGGACAAGCCTACCGGACAGCCGGCTGGCCGTAAGCGCCACGGTGTAGGTCCCCCTCAGGCCAATCAAAAGAACGGCACGCTCGATCTGGTGGAGCTCAAAGACATGAGTATCCAGAATCTCAACCAGATCGCCAAGGATCTGAACGTCACCGGCATCGCCGGACTGCGCAAGCAGGAACTGATCTTCAAAATCCTGCAGACGCAGGCCGAGAAGAGCGGGCTAATCTTTTCCGAAGGCGTGCTGGAATGCCTGCCCGATGGCTTCGGCTTCCTGCGCGCGCCGGAATATAACTATTTGCCCGGCCCAGACGACGTGTACGTCTCACCGTCGCAGATCCGGCGTTTCGATCTGCGCACTGGCGATACAATCTCCGGCCAGATTCGGCCGCCCAAAGAAGGCGAACGGTATTTCGCGCTCATCAAAGTAGACGCGATCAACTTCGAACCGCCGGAGGAAGCGCGCAACAAAATCTTTTTCGACAACCTGACGCCGCTTTATCCCGATGAGCGGCTGAAGCTTGAAACCACGCGCGACAGCGCCTCGGGCCGGGTGATGGATCTGCTCACGCCTATCGGGAAGGGGCAGCGCGGATTGATTGTGGCCGCGCCCCGCACCGGCAAGACCATGCTGCTGCAGTCCATCGCCAATTCGATCACGGCGAATCATCCCGAAGTTTCGCTGATCGTGCTGCTGATCGACGAACGTCCGGAGGAAGTCACCGACATGCAGCGATCGGTGAAGGGAGAAGTGATCAGCTCCACGTTCGATGAGCCGGCTTCACGCCACGTGCAGGTGGCCGAAATGGTGATCGAGAAGGCTAAGCGGCTGGTGGAGCACAAGCGCGACGTCGTGATTCTGCTCGATTCCATCACGCGCTTGGCTCGAGCCTACAACACCGTCGTGCCGCCATCGGGCAAAGTGCTCTCGGGCGGCGTGGACTCGAACGCTTTGCAGCGTCCCAAGCGTTTTTTTGGCGCGGCGCGTAATATCGAAGAGGGCGGGTCGCTGACCATCGTGGCGTCGGCGTTGATCGACACCGGCAGCCGCATGGACGACGTGATCTTTGAAGAATTCAAGGGCACGGGCAATATGGAAATCCATCTGGATCGCAAGCTGATGGACAAGCGCGTATTCCCGGCTATCGACATCACCAAGAGCGGCACGCGCAAAGAAGAGCTGCTGGTCCCCAAGGAAGAGCTCAATCGCATTTTCGTGCTGCGCCGGGTGTTGAATCCGCTGTCGCCGGTGGAGAGCATGGAGCTGCTGCTGGACAAGCTGGGCAAGACGCGCAGCAACGCCGAGTTCCTGTCGTCCATGAGCGCGTAGCGCCATTCCATGGGCCGAATCCGCGTCCTCTCCGACAACGTCGCCAACAAGATCGCGGCCGGGGAGGTGGTGGAGCGGCCTGCGTCGGTGGTCAAAGAACTTCTCGAAAACTCGCTCGACGCCGGCGCCACCGATCTTCGGATCGACGTCGATAGCGGCGGACGCCGCCTGATCCGCGTCGCCGATAATGGCAGCGGCATGTTGCGCGATGATGCGCTGCTGGCCTTCGAGCGCCACGCTACCAGCAAACTGAGCGACGTCAAGGATCTGCTGTCCATCGCGACGCTGGGATTCCGGGGCGAAGCGCTGCCTTCCATCGCCTCGGTTTCCCGCCTGCTTCTCGAAACGCGCGCGGCCGAAGAGACGACGGGCGCCTCGGTCGAGATCGCGGGTGGTAAGATCCTGCGCTGCGATGAGTTTTCGCGGCCGGCCGGAACCACCATCTCGGTCCGCGATTTGTTCTACAACGTCCCGGCGCGCAAGAAATTTCTGCGGTCCGATCAAACCGAACTGGCGCACATCGCTTCCCTTGCGACGCATTATAGCCTGGCGCATCCCAAGAAATCGTTCCAATTGAACAATCAGATCAATCAGGGCACGTCGTCTTTGTTGGACGTCACACCCGTGGAAACGCTGCAGGAGCGGGTCTATCAGGTATTCGGCCATCAAACGCTTGAAGACCTGATCGATCTGGATTACGTCGAGCGCGAACTCGAAGTTGTCGATGCCGACGAGCGCGCCACCCGCGTCTTCGCGCTGCGCGGCTTCGTTTCCGGCCCGCACGTGCAGAAGCTGAATCGCAATTCGATTTTCCTGTTCGTGAACGGACGCCTGATTCGCGACCGCTTGCTGCTGCACGCGCTTTCTTCGGCGTATCACAACCTGATGCCGCCGGCCTGCTATCCATTCGCGCTCTTGTTCGTGGATTGCGATTGCGAAGAGGTAGACGTCAACGTTCACCCGTCCAAAACCGAGGTTCGCTTCCGGCATGGCAGCTTCGTGCACGATTTCGTGCGCGATTCCATTCGCGAACGCTTGATCGCGTCGCGCCCGGCGTCCAGCATTCCGTTATCCCAGCAGCCGCAGCCCGCCGCCGATCTTCCTTTTTCCGATTTCACGCAGCGCATCGAGAATCAGCGCTTCGAGCCGATGCCGAGCGTGGAAGTTGGCCATGAACGCATCGAAGATTTACCCGTATTTACACTACATAAGACGGCAGCGCCGGAACCACGATTTGACTTCGAACCTATTCGCTCCAATACGGTGCCCGAAACGCATGGCCCGCTCGCCGAACATATTCAAGAATCGCCGCAAAGCCTCAGCGCCCTGTCGGATCTTCGTCCGCTCGGCCAGATTCACGAGAGCTTCATCATCGCGGCCGGGCGAGATGGCCTCTGGATCGTCGACCAGCACGTGGCGCACGAGCGCATCTTGTTCGAGAAAGTGCTGCGCCAGCAAGCTCAGGGCAGGGTGGAACGGCAGCAGCTTTTGATGCCGATCCTGTTGGAACTTACCGCCGCGCAGCAAATCGAATATGCTCGTATCGCCGATGAACTGGAACGATCCGGTTTCGATTCGGAACCTTTTGGCAACCGCACGCTCGCCGTCAAAGGCGCGCCCGCAGGCGTGGGACCGGCCGAAATCGAAAAGCTGGTGTTCGAAATTCTAGAACTGGCCGAAGGTGAGCAGAGCAAAGTTTCGCTCGATCACCTGCGCCGGGCCATGGCCGCGACCATCGCCTGCCGCGCGGCAATTAAGATCAATATGCGGCTGGATCAGACCAAGATGGAATGGCTGCTCAACGAACTTGCGGCCACCGATTGTCCCATGAGCTGCCCGCACGGGCGCCCGATCGCGCTGCGCTATTCGACGCGCGATATTCTAAAGAGCTTTCACCGCATCTGAGTCATTCCCACTCGATCGTCCCAGGCGGCTTGTGCGTCAAATCGTAAAAGATGCCGCAAATGCCGTTGACTGACATCAGTTCGTGAGTCATGCGGTGTAGCAGCTCATGCGGCATCTGCACCGCCTGCGCGGTCATCCCGTCGACAGAGTGGATGGGCCGCAGCACCACCGAATCCGGGTTGTCGCCCGCGCCGATTGGAATCAGCACCACCGGAAACTGCCAGACCTGGCGCTCGAATCCGCTTTCTTCGGACCATTGCCGCACGATGGCGTCGGCCTGGCGCAGGCGCTGCAAGCGTTCATGAGTCAGCGTGGCGCGGCTGGATTGCATCTCGGCCATTCCAACGCGCGCGTGCACTAGCCCGACGACGCGGTTAATGTCGGTCCGGCTGTTCACCAATTCCGTGGCGACATCGCCTTCTGGTACATTCTGCAGCGCGAGCACGGAATGATAGCTGCGCGAATCGCCTTTCACGCCGACCGATCGGATGGGCAGCAGCCAACCCGGATCGCTGCGCGTCACCGGGGCTGCCGTTTCCGAACACAGGCAACGAATCGCCAGGCCCGGTCCCGGAAAAGGATGGCGATGCAGGAACTCGGCCGGAATGCCCAGCTCTTCGCCGATCTCGCGAACTTCGTCTTTGTAGAATGACGCCAAAGGCTCAATGATGCTGCCCGTTTCGATCAGCTTCTGGATGCCCGCCACGCGGTTGTGATGGGTCTTGATGACATCGGCTTTCGCGGTTCCGCCTGACTCGATGGTGTCGGGATAGATGGTGCCCTGCCCCAGGATCCAATTTCCATCCAGAAAATGCTCGCTGCTCAAGATGCGCTCCTGCACCACGACAAATTGCCCGCCGATAATGTGGCGCTTGGTCTCGGGGTCGGTGACGCCTTCGAGCGCCTTCAGAAATTCCGCTTCGGCTTCCTCCACGCGAAAGTCCTTGGCGCCCAGCTCGGCAAAAAGCCGCCGCACGTAGGACGTTTCCCCCTCGCGCATCAATCCGGTGTCGACGTAGATGCCGAAGACGTGGTCCGAACCGAGCGCCCGCAGGCAAAGCGTGTAAGCCACCGTGGAGTCGACGCCGCCGCTGACGAAGAAGAACACATTGCGATCGCCGCTGGTGGCGCGAATTTCTTTCTCGATGGGCCCGATGCGATCCTTGGGATCCCAATCCTTCACGCAGCCGCAAACGCCGAATACGAAGTTCGAAAGGATCTGCTGCCCTTGCTCGGTATGCGCCACTTCGGGATGAAATTGCACCGCCATGAGCGGACGCGTCTGATGCGCCATGGCAGCCACCGCGCAAGTGGACGTGCCGCCCAGCACTTCGAATCCTTCCGGAACCGATCGCACCTGATCGCGATGGTTCATCCAGACCTGCAGCTCGCCGCCGTTCAAATTGGCGAACAGCTTGTGCGGATGCCCGGCGTGAAATCGAGCGAATCCGTATTCGCCTTTTTCGCCCTTCTGGACGCCGCCGCCCAGCACAAACGTCATCAACTGCTGGCCGTAGCAGATGCCCAGCACGGCACTATCGCCGTCTAAGATTTTCGGATCGATTTGCGGGCTTCCAGGCTCGTAAACGCTGTCGGGGCCGCCCGAGATGATGATGCCCTTGCGGCCCGTCAGCTCAGAGGCGGGCGTTTCA
Source organism: Bryobacterales bacterium (assembly GCA_963798295.1). Classification (GTDB taxonomy): domain Bacteria; phylum Acidobacteriota; class Terriglobia; order Bryobacterales; family Bryobacteraceae; genus Palsa-89. Next base: position 316,728 of record CAWCSV010000002.1, read on the forward strand.
CTGGGTTTCACGTCGGCATACACGCCCAGATCGCGAATCTTCCGGGCGATGAGATGACAATATTGGCCGCCTGCGTCCAGGACGGTGATTTGCGGTGTATTCAAATATCGAGCTTAGCGCAGTGGGTCGCGCTGAATCCGCTCCACGATCAGCTTCTTCGATTTGTCCAGCAGCGCGCGCGCGTCGGGCATGGCGTCGATGGCCTTCAGAACCTCGGGATCGGTCTCGATAGCCACTTTCTGCGAATCCTCATAGCTGAACGCCGTCGCGTACATCTCGCGCTTCAACTGTTGCTGAATCCAGATGCGATTATCGTTCCACTCCGCGTCGGTAAACGGCAGGTTCTGCTGCTTGACGTACTGGCGGAACTCGCCCACCACTGCAGCGTCGGGCTCCCAGCCCTTGGTCAAATGAGCCTGCGGATGCGAACCAAACCATTTCGCCGTGAAATTGAAGAACTCGTACTTGGTCAGCAGATCGGTCTGGAATTTGTTGTACTTGGGCGGTTCGTACTTTTCGTCGGGCGTAATGCCCCCGCCGCCGTAAACCGTTCTGCCGCTATCGGTGCTCTTCACGTCCTGCAGATTCTTGGTTTCGGTGCGCTTTCCATAGTAATAATCCAGGAACGAGATGTTGGAGTAATCGCGCTGGATCAAACGGCCGCTAGGCGTGTAATAGTGCGCGGTAGTGAGCGCGAGACCGGTGTTGTCCTCCAGCGGATAAACGGTCTGAACCAAGCCTTTTCCGAAGGTGGTCTCACCCAGAATCCAACCGCGATCATGATCCTGAAGCGCTCCAGCGACAATCTCCGCCGCCGAAGCCGAGTAGCGATTCACCAACACCACGATGGGGTAATTCTGCCCCGCGGCGCTGCCGCGAGCCAGATACGGCTTTTCGGCCGATGCCCGCCCGCGATGCGAAACAACCACTTCGCCTTTACGCAGGTAATGCCCGGCCACCGCCACGCCTTCGTTGAGCAGCCCGCCCGGATTCTCCCGGAGGTCGAGCACCAGTCCTTTGACATTGTTCTCACCCAGCCGTTTGAAATTGTCTTCCATTTCCTGGCTGGTGTTCTCGTTGAACTGGCTGATCTTCATGTACATGATTCCGGGGCGAACCCAGAATGCGTCTTCCACGCTGTTGCGGGAAATCTCATCGCGAACGATGTCGAACACGATCGGCTTGTCGGAGCCCTCGCGGCCCACCGTCACCTGGACGTGCGTTCCGCGCGGTCCTTTTAAAAGGTCGGCGACTTCGGTGGTGTTGAGCGAATCGGTCTTCTTGTCGTTCACTTCCAGGATCACGTCGCCCGGGCGAAGTCCGGCCTTGTAAGCCGGCGAACCCCCAAACGGCGCCACCACGATGGTTTTGCCGTTGCGCGGCGCCACCTGCATTCCGACGCCATAATAGTGGCCGCTTTGATCGTCGCGCAGGGACTGAAAATCTTTGGGATCGAAGAAATTGGAGTGCGGATCCAGCGTCCGCAGCATGCCGGGGATCGCACCCTTGTAAATGCCCTTGTCGGAGGTGACCTTGTCGGCGAAGTTATTCTCCACCAACTCGTAAACCTTCGTGAAATTCTTGATATTGGTCTTGAGGTCTTCCTCAGGACCGCTGGTAGCCGCTGAAACACCAGTCACCCCCGGTCCAAACACCCCACCCAGGACCGAGCCAAGAACAATGACAAACGCGGCAAAAAGGACGGACCGTACCCAACGCGGCATCGACACCTCGCACTCTTAGTATAGCGGAGTTTTTAGCCGGTCCCGGAGGGGTCCGGCTCCCTGACGGTCGCGGCCCGGAAGGATCAAAGCTAGGCGCTGCGACTGGACCGGCGCGATCCGGCGCTGGCTGCTTCGGCCTTCACCGGCTTGCGCGGGGACTCGTCCAGCCGGCGCACCTGATCGCTCACCGATACCAGGAACATGGGCTGCTTGGCGTTCTTGAGAATATCGATGATCCGCTCCTGCTGCTCCTCCAGGTAAATCGACTTCCCGTCGGTCACCAGATGGAGATCGGAGTTGGCCTGCATCACTTCGCTCAGCCGCTTGCCCATTTCGCGCTGGAGGAATCGCAGGACGCGACGGATCTTCTGGAGCGAAAACCCCTTGCGGCGAAGTTCGGCAATAACCGTAATTTCGATTACTTCTTCGGGCTGATAAACGCGCTTATGCCCTTCATGCCGCGGCGAGACCACCTTCCGCTCGTCCCACCATTGCAACTGCCGCAAGCTGACCTGGGCTATGCGCGAAACGTCGCTCGAGGCAAACGTGCGCGTATTCTCTTCCGCTTCAGAACGACTTTTCTTTGTTTTGAACATGTTCCCCCGTTTGCGTTTGCAACAAGAGCGCCTCTAAAATTCTACCCGGTCCCTGGCGACTGTCAATAGGCAACTGGGCGCTTTCGACCTAGGGGAGTCCAAGGAGCCTTGGCCCCCATTAGCCGCCGCCGACAAACTGTACGATCTCTAACGTTGCGCCAGGGCCGACCGTGGTATTGTCCCACGCCTGGCGCTGTACGATTTGCCGGTTCAGTTCCACCGCCACACGCGCCGGATCCACCTGGAGCCACACCAGCAGTTCGGTGAGCGTGCACCCGGAGGGCGCCAGCCGAGCCTGGCCGTTTAAAACAATTTCTATCTGCTCTGTAGTGGTTGCCGCCATCGCCTGTGAACCAAATCTGGAAACCAAACTTGCGGCCCGAGGCCGGATCTCATTATAGTCGAATGTTAGGGCTTTGAGTCCACACTGCAACCAATCGAATGCCGACCTCTTATCCTGATACTTACTTCCCCGTCCTGGTGCAAGTCGTCATCGCCGTCGTGGTGGCGGGGGCTCTGGTGGCTATCTCCTTTCTGCTCGGCAAGCGCGTCCGCAACCGGGTGAAAGATTCGCCTTACGAATCCGGCATCGCGCCCACCGGCACGGCGCGCGAACGCTTCAGCGTGAAGTTTTATCTGGTGGCCATTGTCTTCATCCTTTTCGACATCGAAGCGGTGTTTCTCTACCCTTGGGCCGTCGTCTATCGCGAGCTGAAACTGTTTGGATTCGTCGAGATGTTGATTTTCGTGGTTCTGATCCTGTCCGGATTCTTTTACATCTGGAAGAAGGGCGCGCTGGATTGGTCGCAGGATGCGTCAGAAGGCAGCCCCTATGACGCCGAGGGTGCGCAGGTTACCAAAAGAAATGCTGCCTGAAGTTTTGAAAGACCATGCGGCTGCGGCGGCGCTCAATGCCGCGCTGCCCGATGCCATTACCGGCGGACATGCCGAGCGCGATGAGCCGACCTTGTGGATTTCGCCGGCGCGCATCGTAGAAGTTTGCCGCTTCCTTAAGGACCAGCAACAGTTCGTTCGCCTGAGCGCCATCACCGCGGTGGATTGGTTGCCGGCCGATCCGCGCTTTGAAGTGGTGTACCTGCTGCATTCGCTGAGTCGCAATCAGCGGCTGCGGCTGAAATGCTGGATTGGGGAAGCCGAGCCTGAGATCGATTCCGTCACCAGCGTCTGGCGCACCGCCGATTGGTATGAACGCGAGGTGTTCGATCTTTTTGGCGTTCGTTTTCGGAATCACCCCGATCTGACCCGGATCTTAATGCCGAGCGATTGGGAGGGCCATCCGCTGCGCAAGGATTATCCGGTGCACGGGTATAAGTACAGTTATCAAGATGAGTAAGAGCCTCAGGATGAATAGCAGATTGGACAAACTGCCCCATGCGTGAATCCACTCTTCATACCGATTCGATCACCGCCTCTGACGCCACTCACGAGACTGTGGATCAGATCGCCACTCCCAGCGGCACCAAGCGCATGGTCCTGAACATGGGGCCGCAGCATCCCTCTACGCACGGCGTGTTGCGCATCGTATTGGAGCTGGATGGCGAGACCATTCTCAAGGCCGTGCCGGACATCGGGTTCCTGCACACCGGCATCGAAAAGGAATGCGAGGTCAAAACCTGGCAGCAGGTGGTGACGCTGACCGATCGCGTGGATTATCTTTCCAACCTGTCGAACAATCTGGTCTACGCGCTGTCGGTGGAAAAGCTGATCGGCGATATCGAGATTCCGCCTAAGGCGCAATGGATGCGCGTGATGCTGGCCGAATTGCAGCGCTTGAACAGCCATCTGGTATGGCTGGGAACGCACGCGCTCGACATCGGCGCGATGACGGTCTTCTTCTATTGCTTCCGCGAGCGCGAGGACATTCTGCGGATCTTCGAAATGTTCTCGGGACAGCGTATGATGACCAGCTATATCCGCATTGGCGGCCTGGCGCTGGAGCCTCCGCGCGGCTGGCAGCAGGTGGTGGGCAAGTTCATTGGTACGTTTCCGAGCAAGGTGGATGAGTACGAAAATCTGCTGAACAACAATCCCATCTGGAAGCGCCGCACGCAGGGCGTGGGATTTGTGCCGCTCGAAGACCTGCTCGACCTGGGCGTCACGGGACCGATGATTCGCGCGGCCGGCATGAAGTGGGACGTCCGCAAGGACGAGCCTTATTCCAGTTACGATCAGTTCGACTTTGAGATTCCCGTTCACAAAGAGAACGACGTATTCGCGCGATACCGGGTTCGTCTGGAAGAGATGCGGCAGAGCGCGCGGATTATCAAGCAGGCGCTGGAAGGGATGCCGGAAGGCGCATGGCAGGCCAGCGCGCCCAAGATCGTGCTGCCTGAGCGCGAAAAAATGAAGACCCAGATGGAAGCGCTGATCTATCACTTCAAGATCGTGACGGAAGGTTTCCGCGTGCCTTCGGGCGAAGCGTATCAAGCCGTGGAATCGCCGCGCGGCGAAATCGCCTACTACGTGGTGAGCAACGGAACATCGAAGCCGTATCGCGTGTTCATGCGGACGCCGAGCTTTGGTAATCTGCAAGCTCTTCCGGCGCTGCTGGAAGGCCGGCTGCTGGCCGATTCCATCGCGTCGCTCGGAAGCATGGATTTTGTTTTGGGAGATGTGGATCGTTAATGGTGCAAGGCCGATGACTTTTTCTCCGGAACTCGAAGCCCGATTCGCCAAACTTCTGGAAAGCTATCCGCCCGGACGGACGCGCTCGGCCGTGGTGCCGATGCTGCTCTACGCTCAGGACGAAGTGGGCCACATTTCGAACGAGCTGGTCGAAGAAGTAGCGCGCCGCTGCCATGTGAAGCCGCTGCAGGTGGACGAGGTGGTGGGCTACTATTCGATGCTCCATCGCAAGCCGCTGGGCAAGTGCCACGTGCAGGTCTGCACCAATATCAGCTGCCTGATTCTAGGCGCCGAAGAGTTGTACGAGCATGCTTCCAGGAAGCTTGGGATCGGCCACAAAGAGGTGACGCCGGACGGACAGTTTTCGCTCGAAGAGGTGGAATGCATGGGTGCGTGCAGTTGGGCGCCGGCTATTCAGCTCAATTACGACTTTCATCATCATGTGACGCCGGAGAAGTTGGATCAACTGCTCGCCGACGTGAGAAAGGCGCAATAAACCGAGTCGATGCTTTACAACGAACCCAGCCCGCTCGAAGTCAAAATCTTGACGAAGCGTTTTGGCCTCGCCAATTCCGAATCGATCGACACGTACCTGGCGACGGACGGGTACAAGGCGTTCCTCAAAGCCATCGAGATGACGCCTGAGCAGATCATCGAAGAAGTGAAAATCTCGGCTCTGCGTGGACGCGGCGGCGCGGGATTTCCCACCGGCATGAAGTGGAGCTTCGTGCCGCGCACTTCGCCCAAGCCGAAGTACATCATCATTAACGCCGACGAGAGCGAACCCGGTACCTGCAAGGACCGGCTGTTGATGGAGAACGATCCGCATCAGTTGATCGAGGGCATCCTGATCTCCGGGCGCGCGGTGGATTCGCACAAGGGATACATCTACATTCGCGGCGAGTATCGCTATTTGATCGAAGCCATGGATCGCGCCATCGGTGAAGCGTATTCGCGCGGTTACCTGGGCAAGAATATCCAAGGCACGGGTTTCGATTTCGATCTTTACACGCACTCCGGCGCGGGCGCGTACGAGTGCGGCGAAGAAACGGCGCTGCTGGATTCCATCGAAGGCAAGCGCGGCGTTCCCCGCATGAAGCCCCCGTTTCCCGCTGTGGTGGGCGCTTGGCAAGCGCCGACGCTCTTGAATAACGTCGAGACGTTCTCCGCGATTCCGGCCATTATTCGCGACGGCGGCGCGGCGTTCGCGGCTCTGGGGCCTCCCAAGAACGGCGGAACGCGGCTGGTCTGCTTGTCCGGGCACATCAACAAACCCGGTGTGTACGAACTGCCGGTTGGGTTCAACCTGCTGCGGATGGTTTACGAAGTCGGCGGCGGCATGCGCAACGGGAAAAAGTTGAAGGCGGTGGTGCCGGGTGGTTCGTCGTGTCCACTTTTGAAAGCCGACGAGTGCGACATTTCCATGGATTTCGATTCGCTGGCGAAAGTGAAGAGCATGCTCGGCTCGGGCGGCACGGTGGTGCTGGACGAAGAGACCTGCATGGTGAAGTTCGCGCAACGCATCATGAAGTTTTACGCGCACGAAAGCTGCGGCTGGTGCATTCCGTGCCGCGAAGGAACCACCTGGCTGAAGAAGATGCTGGATCGTTTTCACAGCGGCGCCGGCCAGAAGAGCGACATCCCGCTGATCGGCGAGCTTTCGAGAAACATGCTGGGCCGGACGTTCTGCGCGCTGGGCGACGCGGCCGCCATGCCCACCATCTCCATCGTCGAAAAGTTCCCTGAGGATTTCGAAGCGCATTTGAACGGCCGGCCGTGCCCTTATCAACGCGCGGCGGAACTGGCGATGGCATGAACAAGCCGACAGCCTTCGGAACCGCGCCCGTCAGGAAGCGGCAATAAATAATGAGCGACCTTATTCATCTCACGATCGACGGCCGAGCCGTAACGGCCGCGCCCGGAACGCTGGTGATCAACGCCGCCAAACAGGTCGGCATCGAGGTTCCGTCGTTTTGCTATTACGACGGCCTGTCGCTGCAGGCCGCTTGCCGCATGTGCCTGGTGGAAGTAGAAAAGACCCCCAAACTCCAGGTAGGCTGCACGTTGCCGGTGGCCGAGGGCATGGTGGTCCACACCGATTCGCCTCAAGTCCATGAAGCGCGCAAAGGCACGCTTGAATTTTTGTTGACCAACCATCCGCTGGATTGCCCGGTGTGCGACAAAGGCGGCGAGTGCGAATTGCAGGACATGACCTTCCGCTACGGCATGGGCGAGAGCCGTTTCATCGAACAGAAGCAGCACACGGACGAAGAACAATGGTCGCCGGTTGTGTTTTACGACAAGCCGCGCTGCATCCTCTGTTATCGCTGCGTGCGCATTTGCGACGAAGGCCTGGGAGTGAAGGCGCTGGGCGTGGGCAACCGAGGATCGGTTTCGGTGATCGAGCCCAACCACTTCGATCATTTGGAATGCGACGAGTGCGGCATGTGCATCGACATCTGCCCGGTGGGCGCGCTCACCAGCGGCACGTATCGTTATAAAACGCGTCCCTGGGAGATGAAGCACGTCGGCACCATCTGCACGCACTGCGCCGACGGCTGCAAGACCACCTTGGGCGTTCGCAACAACGAAATCATTCGCGGCAACAATCGCGACCGGTCGGGCATCAACGGCGAGTTCCTGTGCATCAAGGGCCGGTACGCCGCCGATTTTGTGAACAACCCGGAGCGCTTGCAATCGCCGATGATTCGCCGGAACGGCGTGCTAGAACCTGTGTCGTGGTCGCAAGCTCTGGTCGCGGCGGCCAACAAGCTAAAAGAAGTGAAGGCGCGCGACGGCAAGTTCGCCGTCATCGGATCCAACCACACCAGCAACGAAGAAAATTACTACTTGCAGAAATTCGCGCGCCAGGCGCTGGGCACCAACAACATCGATCATCACCGCACCGGCGACATCGCGACGCTGCTGGATGCGCTTAGTGGTAAGAAGGACGGGCTCGCGACGACGGCTGATCTTTACGAACGCAAGGCGATCCTGGTGGTATCGAGCGATCTCTCGCAGCAGCATCCGTTTCTCGCCTACCAGATCCGCGCCAACTACCGGCATCACGATGCGCACGTCTACACCGTCACGCCGGGACCGGTGCGCGAGCAGAGCATGGCCGTGCGCAGCTTGATAACCGTGCCCGGCCACGAACTGGCGGATGTCGAATCGCTGCGCGAGCAGCTCAAGGGAGAACCCGAGCTGGTGATTCTGTTCGGCGACGCGATCAAGGGCGACGCGATCCGCAAGCTGGTGGCGTTCGGCGATTCGCTGGGGATTCCGGTGAAATACGTTTGCCTGGTGGATTATTCCAATTCACGCGGGGCATCCGACATGGGGCTGGGTCCCGATGCCGGCCCTGGTTACCAGCCGTTGGACTCGCCCGGCCTGGCCTACGACGAGATTCTGGCCGCTCGAGATCTGGACGTGCTGTGGGTGGTGGGCGCCAATCCGCTGAAGAACGCCGAACTCCAATCCGACGCCGCTTTCGTGATCGTGCAGGACCTATTCATGACAGAAACAGCGGCTCGTGCCGACATCTTATTCCCGGCGGCTTCCGCTTACGAGAAACACGGCACCGTCACCAACGTTTGCGGCGAAGTGCAGCGCCTCAAAGGCGGCGTGCAGGTGATGGGCGCCAAACCGGACCTGGAAATCCTGGGGCTGCTGTCGAAGGAAATGGGCGTGAACCTGGGGATGTGGTCCGCCGACAAAGTGTTGGAAGAAATTCGCCAGAACGTGCATGGTTATAATGTTCCTTTGCCGGTACTCGCAACAGGGGGAGCAGCGCAGACCGCGGCGGTGAATGGCCGCGTGCCGGTGAGTTCGCGGCCGGAGCTGATACAGTCCGCGCGCGACACTCTGTTTACGTCCGGAACCCTCGGCCGTTATTCGAAGAAACTGAATTCCGTCGTTGAGGCGCCGGGCGCGTTGTATTCCGAATCGCAGCCTTAAGTTCATCCATGAATTTCTTCATACTCAGCCTCATCAAGGTGGCGCTGGTGGCCTTCGTGCTTCTCACCACGCTCGCGTATTTGCAGTGGATTGAGCGCAAGGTCATCGCGCACGTGCAGCTTCGCGTGGGCCCCTACCGCGTAGGCCCGCACGGATTGCTGCAGCCCCTGGCCGACGTGGTGAAGCTGATCACCAAAGAAGGCTTGATCCCTTCCCACGTAAACAAGCTCTTCTATCTGATGGCGCCGTTCGTCGCCGTCACTTTGGCGTTGATCTCGATTTCTGTCATCCCCTTCGGCCCGGAAATCAAGATCGGCCCGGTGACTACCTGGATGCAGCTCACCGATCTGCGCATCGGCATCCTGTTCGTGATCGCGGTCTCTTCTATTGGCGTCTATGGCGTCGCGCTGGGCGGCTGGGCGTCGAACAACAAGTATTCGCTGTTGGGCGGACTGCGCAGTTCGGCACAGATGATCAGCTATGAGCTGCCTCTGGCGCTGGCGGTAGCGGCGCCGCTGCTGCTGGCCAACACGCTTAGCTTTCGCGAGATGGTGAACTACCAGAGCGGCTACTGGCTGGGCTTCATCCCTCGCTGGAATCTTTTTCCCGAGATCCTAGGCTTCATCGTTTTCATGATCGCCGGCTTCGCCGAAACCAATCGCGTTCCGTTCGATCTGCCGGAAGCTGAAAATGAACTGGTGGCTGGCTTCCATACCGAGTACAGCAGCATGAATTTCGCCGCGTTTTTCATGGCCGAGTACGCCAACATGGTGACGGTCACGGCCGTCGCAACGCTGCTGTTTCTGGGCGGCTGGCAACCGCCGTTTCCCGCGCCTTACTCCGACGTGATCCCTATTTTGGTCTTTGCCCTGGGCGGGTTGGTCGCGCTTTATCACGGGTTGAATCCGGCGCGCCGCATGGACAAATTCACGTTGCCGGCCACGGCCCTGGTCTTCCTCGGCATCGCCGCCATCTTCGGACTCTCGCTGTTTGTCGCGCCGCTAAAGCCCATCCTGATGGCGCTGTTCTGGTTCTGCGGCAAGGTCCTGGTGCTGTTATTTGTCTTTATCTGGGTTCGGGCCACGCTTCCGCGCTTTCGTTATGACCAACTGATGCGCTTCGCCTGGATCGGCCTGTTTCCGCTTGCGATGTTCAACCTGCTGGCCACCAGCTTGATTGTGGCTCTCACTACCAAATAGGTTATGACTGCGCTCATCTTCATCATCTTTGCGGGCATCGCGGTGTTTTGCGGCATCAATCTTGTGGTGCAGACGCATCCCATCGCCAGCGCGCTGTCGCTGATCGGAGTCATGGGATCGCTGGCCGTCCTGTACCTGCAGTTGGGCGGCGAATTCATCGCCATGGCCCAAATCATCGTTTACGCCGGCGCCGTCATGGTGCTGTTTGTTTTCGTCATCATGCTTTTGAATGCGGGAGCGGAAACGCCGACGTTTCAAGTTTCGCGATTCGTGAAATATCTAGGCGTCTTCCTGGCGGCCGGTTTCCTGGCGTTGGTCAGCTTCATCGTTCTGGCGGCGCTGCCGAAAAGCGAGGGCGTGATCTTCGGCACATTTCAGGGCACCACCCTGGACGTAGGACGAAAACTGTTCACTACCTACCTGCTGCCCTTCGAAGTCACCTCGGTCCTGATCCTGATCGCCATTGTGGGCGCCATCGTGCTCGCCAGAAAGGAAGTCTGACCATGCCGCTAAACGCTCCCGTCCCTTTGAACTGGTACCTGATCCTGAGCGCGATCCTTTTCACGCTCGGCGTGGCCGGCTTCATCTTCCGGCGCAACATCATCACTGTCTTCATGTCCATCGAGCTGATGCTCAACGCGGTCAACTTGAGTTTCATTACCTTCTCCTACCAGTTCAAGCAAGTGGATGGTCATATCTATAGCTTCTTCGTGATGGTGGTGGCCGCCGCCGAAGCCGCGGTGGGTCTGGCGATCATTCTCACGGTGTTCAAGAATCGCGCCACGCTGATGATCGACGAAGTCAATTCGATGAAGTACTGAGTTACTTTTAATGAACCTCTGGCTGATTCCAATCTTCCCGCTGCTCGGGTTCCTGGCGAACGGACTTTTCGGCCGGCGCATTCCCAAAGCGCTGGTCAATCTTTTCGCCGTCGGCTCGGTGGCGCTCTCCTTCGCCTGGGTGGTGAAGACCCTGCTCGCGTTGAGCCCCATCGAGACCAAGTACATCGAGCACTACTTCACCTGGATTCAAAGCGGGATGCTGAATATCGGCGTCGATTTCGCGGTGGACCGGCTCACCGCGATCATGCTGATGATCGTCACCGGCGTCGGGCTTTTGATCCACGTCTACGCCGTCGGCTACATGGAGCACGAGGGCGGCTACTATCGCTTCTTTGCCTATCTCAACCTCTTCATGTTCTTCATGCTGGTTCTGGTGCTCGCCCAGAATTATCTGCTGCTGTTCGTCGGCTGGGAAGGCGTGGGGTTGTGCAGCTATCTGCTGATCGGGTTTTACTTCACCGAGCAGTTCGCCACTACCGCGGGGAACAAGGCATTCATCGTCAACCGCATCGGCGATTTCGGATTTTCTCTGGCCGTTTTTCTGATCGTCCGGCAGTTCGGAACTCTGGATTTCTCAAAAGTATTTGATGCCGCCAAGGGCATGCCATCGGAACCGAGCATCGGGATTCTCACCATCATCACGTTGCTGCTGTTGATGGGCGCCACTGGAAAATCGGCGCAGATTCCCCTGTATGTCTGGCTGCCCGACGCGATGGCCGGCCCTACGCCGGTATCCGCTCTCATCCACGCGGCCACCATGGTCACCGCCGGTGTCTATATGACAGCGCGATCCGCTACGTTGTTCCTGAAGGCGCCCGTCACCATGGACACCGTGGCTGTGATCGGCCTGGCGACGGCTTTCTTTGCGGCGACCATCGGTTTGACCCAGATGGACATCAAGAAAGTTTTCGCCTACTCCACGGTTTCGCAGCTCGGCTACATGTTCCTGGGTGTCGGCGTGGGCGCGTTCTCGGCCGGCATCTGGCATTTGATGACCCACGCATTCTTCAAGGCCCTCTTGTTCCTGGGAGCGGGCGCGGTGATTCACGGTCTGCACGGCGAACAGGATCTGCGGCAGATGGGCGGCCTGTTCAAGCACATGAAGATCACGGCCATCACGCTGTTCTGCGCGTCACTTGCGATCTCGGGCTTTCCCTTCACCTCCGGATTCTTCAGCAAAGACGCGATCCTGGTGGCCGCTTACGAACGCGCGCCCTGGATGTACTGGATCGGCGTGCTCACCGCGGGCATGACCGCGTTCTATGTCTTCCGCGCCTGGTTCATGGCGTTCACCGGTGAGTATCGCGGCCATGCGCATCCGCACGAATCGCCGCTGGTGATGACTGGGCCTTTGATGATCTTGGCGGTTTTGTCGCTGGTGGGCGGATTCATCAACGTGCCGCATATCCTGGAGCCGATGTTCGTGGAGAGGGCCGAGAATCAGAGCCTGGCATGGCTTTCCGCCGCGCGTGGGCATTCTCGGCATCTTGCTGGCCTACGTATTTTATGTAGCGAAACGCGGACTTGCCGATTCGTTCGCCAAGGCTTTCGGCGGCCTCTACACGCTGGTCTACAACAAATATTTCGTCGACGAAGCCTACGACGCGGCAGTGGTTGAGCCGCTGCTGGAAGGCTCCCGCACCGTGCTGTGGCGCGGCATTGACGCCGGCCTGATCGACGGCACTGTCAATGGCGTCGGCAAACGATCGCGCGGCATCGGTTCCATCCTGCGCCTGATCCAATCGGGTAATATCCGCAGCTACGCAGCCTGGGTGGTGCTGGGGTCCATCGTCTTGCTGATCGCGATCGGATTCGCGGGAGGTTTGCGATGACGCTTCTCGATATCGTCATCTTTCTTCCGCTGCTGGCCTTTGTGATCATTCTGGCGCTGCCCAAGGAGCACCACAACGCGATCCGGATGTTCAGCCTGGTGGCGTCGCTCGCCATTTTCGTCGTGTCTCTGGGCTTGATCGGCTCCGTCTGGTCCGCTTCACCCGGCAAGTTCGCATTCGAAAACAACCACGCCTGGATCCCGACGCCCGCCATCAATTATCACACCGGACTGGACGGCATCAGCCTGTGGCTGGTGATTCTCTCTACCTTTCTCACGCCGCTGTGCGTGCTGGTGTCATGGAAGTCCATCGATAAGCACATCAAACAATTCTTCGCGTTTCTGCTGTTGCTTGAATTCGGACTCATCGGTGTCTTCTGCGCGCTCGACTTCTTCCTGTTCTTCGTCTTCTGGGAAGTGTCGCTGGTCCCGATGTACTTCCTGATCGGCATCTGGGGCCACGAGCGCCGCATCTATTCCGCCATCAAGTTCTTCCTCTACACCATGGCCGGATCGGCGCTGATGCTGGTGGCGATGATCTACCTGTACAATCAGGCCGGCACGTTCGACTACAGCAGGATCCTCGCCGGCCTGCAGAGCGGGGCAATTTCGTTAAGCCCCACCGAGCAGCTTTGGCTGTTCCTGGGCTTCTTCATCGCCTTCGCCATCAAGGTTCCGCTGTTCCCGCTGCACACCTGGCTGCCCGACGCGCACGTGGAAGCGCCCACGGCCGGCTCGGTGATGCTGGCCTCCGTAATGCTGAAGATGGGCACCTACGGTCTGCTGCGATTCTGTGTTCCCTTGTTTCCGAACGCCGCGCGCCAATGCGCCGATTGGATCGTCGTCCTGGCCATCATCGGCATCGTCTATGGAGCGCTGGTGGCCATGGTGCAGCCCAACATGAAGAAGCTGGTGGCCTACTCGTCGGTAAGCCACCTGGGTTTCGTCGTGCTCGGGATTTTCAGCTTTACCCAACAGGGTTTCGACGGCGCGGTCTATCAGATGCTGGCTCACGGCATCTCCACCGGCGCGCTGTTCCTCTTAGTCGGTTTCCTCTACGAACGACGCCACTCGCTGGATATCGCGGCCTACGGCGGCGTGGCCACTCCCGCGCCCTGGCTGGCAACCGCCTTCATGATTACCATGCTCGCCAGCATCGGCCTGCCCATGCTCAGCAATTTCATCGGCGAATATCTGGTGTTGCAAGGGACTTCGCTGGTCTACTTCCGCTGGACGGTGTTCGCCGCACTGGGCGTGATTCTCTCGGCTTGCTACATGCTGTGGCTGTACCAGCGCGCGTTCTTCGGCAAGGTATCCGAGGATTTGGCGCACCACATGCCCGACCTCAAGTTCCGCGAATACGCCATCATGGTTCCCTTAATTGTTTTGATGGTCTGGATGGGCAGCTACACCCAAAGCTTCCTGCCACCGATTTCGGCATCGAACGCTGTGCTGCTGGGTCCCATTGACGCGCGCCGCGAGATTCACGTGCGAGCCGCGCCACCCAAAACTCCCGCCGCAGCACAGGAGGAGCTAGCCAATGCCCGTTAACTTCATGCCAACGGGCACCGATTATTTCCGCATCCTGCCCGAAATTATTATGACCGTCGCCGGCACCCTGATCATGCTGATCGAGGGCTGGCTCAGCAGCGAGAACAAGAAATCCAATCTCTCCATCCTCACCTTTCTCGCGTTCGCCGCGGCTTTGGTGGCTGCCGTCGCGGCCAATGCCAGACCGGGGCTGTCCTACGCCAACATGTTCATCGTGGACGGCTTCGCGACGTTCTTCCGCGTCCTGGTGATCGCCGTCGGGATCTTGAGCCTGTTTTCGGCCACGCAATACCTGAAGCGCGAACATGCCGAATCGGCCGAATATTACGCGTTGCTATTGTTCTCGGTTACCGGCCAATGCATCATGGCAACGGCCAATGAGCTGATCATGATCTTCATCGGCCTGGAAATTTCGTCCATCGCTACTTACATCCTGGCCGGCTACCTGCGCGACGACAAGCGGAACAACGAAGCCGCGCTCAAGTATTTTCTGCTGGGATCGTTCGCTACCGCGTTTCTGCTTTACGGCATCGCGTGGATCTACGGGACCACGGGCAGCACCAATCTGGAAGTGATTCGCAGCGTACTGCTTTCGCAGGGTTCGGATCGCAGCATGATCCTGGCCGGCACCGCGGCGGCGCTGATGTTCGTCGGATTCGCCTTCAAAGTCTCGGTTGCGCCCTTCCAGATCTGGGCGCCCGATGTCTATCAGGGCGCGCCTGCGCCCGTGACGCTGTTCATGTCGGCTGGCCCCAAAGCGGTGGCCTTCGCGGTTTTCCTCAGAGTTTTCATGACTGCCTTCGGACCCATCACCAATCGCTGGGAACCGTTCGTGTGGTCGTCGGCGCTGCTCACCATGATCATCGGAAACTTCGCCGCGCTCATGCAGACCAACATCAAGCGATTGCTGGCCTACAGCTCCATCGCACACGCGGGCTACGTCATGGTGGCCATCGCTGCGCACAATCAGATCGGCATCGCCGCCGCCATGTTCTATCTGGCGGCTTATGCGTTGATGAACATCGGCGCGTTCGCAGTCATCACGCATTTCTCGCGGCAGGGCGAAAAGTTCGTGAATATCGAGGATCTCGCGGGGCTGGGCTGGAAGCAGCCCGTGACCGCCGGATTGTTCGCCATCTTCCTGCTCTCGCTCATCGGCGTGCCGCTCACGGGCGGATTCTTCGGCAAGTTCTACATCTTCAAAGCGGCGCTGGACGCGAACCTGGTGTGGTTGGCGATCCTCGGCCTGCTCAATAGCGCGGTAGCGGCTTACTACTATCTGCGCATTTTGGTTGTGATGTATATGAACGAGCCCGGGGAAGCGACGATGTCCATTCAACCGGTGGGCATGGGAATCGGGGCTACGTTGTGGGTGGCCGCGGTGGGAACGCTGGTGCTCGGAATCTTCCCGTCGGTGCTGCTGAACTTCGCCACTAGCTCGAGCGCGCTTACAAAATAAGCCGCCGTTATCCAATCGACTTCAACAACGTCTGCGTCATCTCGTCGCCGACCTTCAGCGCCGCGGTATTGGCTTCAAAGCTGTTTTTTGCCTGGATCAAAGCCACAGCCTGCGTACTCAGGTCGACGGTATCGCCTTGCGGCGTCGAAAAGGACGGTCCCTGAGCGATGTTCTGAGCCACTTGGTTCAATTGGGTTTCGGCTCGTTGCATCCCTTGCAAGGATGTAGTCATTCCGATCGTCATAAGGCACCTCAAGCACTAATCTTGCTTAATTTCCTCTTCGACACTTCTGGCGAGAAATTGAGCCATATTGTACTTAAGGTCTTCGATCCCCTGGCCGGTAACGCTCGATATCTCGTAAAAAGGCAGTCCCTTCTCCGCCGCCAGCGCCTTCAGCGCCTCAATGCGGGCCTTATCCTGCGCCACGTCCACCTTAGACCCCACCACGAACATGGGCTTCCGAACCAGATCCGGACTGAAGCCCTCCAGTTCTTCCATCACGATGCGAAAGTCGTCGGAGGGTTCGCGCCCCGTGGTTTCCGAAACATCCACCAGGTGCACCAGCAGGCGCGTGCGCTCAATATGGCGCAGAAACTGAACGCCCAGGCCGTGCCCCAGGTGCGCGCCTTCGATCAATCCCGGAATGTCGGCCACCACGAAAGTGTCATCACCCGCGCTGACCACGCCCAGGTTCGGCTCCAGCGTAGTGAACGGATAGTCCGCGATTTTGGGCCGCGCGGCCGAGATGCGCGAGATGAGCGTGGATTTGCCCGCGTTCGGGAACCCCACCAGCCCAACGTCGGCCAGCAGCTTCAACTCCAGGCGCAGCTTCTTTTCTTCGCCCGGGCGACCCGGCTCATGCTCGGTGGGCGCCTGATGCGTGGGTGTCGCAAAATGCTGATTGCCGCGTCCGCCCTTGCCGCCGCGCGCAATGACGAAGCGCTCGCCGGGGTGAGTGAAATCGTGCAGCACTTCACCTGTGGCGTCGTCATAGACGATGGTCCCCACCGGCACGGGAACGTCTTTGGACGCGCCCTCGCGGCCCGACTTATTGCTGCCTTCGCCGTGCCGCCCTCGCTCAGCTTCGTGCTCGGGATTAAAACGGAAATGCAGCAGCGTGTTGTGGTGTTCGCTCGCGACGAAGATCACGTCGCCGCCGCGCCCGCCGTCGCCGCCGCTGGGTCCGCCCCGGGGAACGTATTTTTCCCTTCGAAAAGCCAGGCAACCATTGCCGCCGTCGCCCGCCTTCACGCGGATTCGTACTTCATCAATGAACATGGGGTCGGGCTAGGTTTGTACTTTGCCCGGAGGTCGCTATTCTTTCGAGGCTTCGATGCTGATGAACTTGCCGAAACGGCCGCGATCGCGAAAAACGACGATGCCCGGAACCTTGGCGAAAAGCGTGTCGTCCTTGCCCCGCCCGACGTTCTCGCCGGGCTTGAAGCTGGTCCCGCGCTGCCGTACCAGAATGGATCCGCCCGTCACCGTTTCGCCGCCGAATCGCTTCACGCCCAGCCGCTGCGCGTTGGAATCGCGACCGTTCTTGGAACTGCCTAAGCCTTTTTTGTGTGCCATGATTGATTCCGACCCGGCTATGCCAGGATCTCGCTCACCTTCACCGCCGTGTAGTTTTGCCGGTGGCCGATGGTGCGCTTGTACTGCTTCTTGCGTTTGAACTTAAAGACGATCACTTTGTCGCCGCGCCCGTGCTCGGCAATGGTGCCCTTCACGCGAGCGCTGGCCAAATCGGCGCCAACGGTCACTTCGTTCGAATCGTTCACCACCGCCAGCACGCGGCCCAATTCCACTTCCGCGCCGACATCGCCCGGTAATGTTTCCACCCGGACCACGTCGCCCGGGGCCACGCGATACTGTTTCCCGCCGGTTTCAATTACTGCGTACATAACTATCCTTCTTGAGTGCTAAGAATGTGGATCGTAAGGCAGCACCATCCAGGAGGAAGCCTCCAGGAGCCGCAAAGTTTTATGATACAGCAGGTTGCACCCGATCCGCAAATACCGTCTAGTAGGGCGTTTAGTAGGGCGCGTTCCATCACCGGTACGCCGCCAGCGCATTCTGCACCGCCTGCGGGTCCTTTGCAATGACCGCCAGCAACACCTTCGCCGGACCTTCCGGCGAGCGATGACCTTGTTCCCAATTCTTGACAGAGTCCAGCGAAAGCCCAAACGCAGCGGCGAACTCTGCCTGGCTGAGTTTCAGGCGCCGGCGGACTTCGGCCACATCAACCCGCGGAATAGCATGCCTGCGGCCGGCTGTCTTGTCCCCTCGCATCGCCGCCAACACTTCTTTGGCTCCTTGGATGATTTCCTGCCCCACAGTGGTCCGTTTTGGCTTTGCCATAGTCTTAACTCCTTTTTCGATATTCCTCACAAATGGATTTGATGACGGCCTTCAACTGGGCCTTTTCCTTCTGAGTCAAATCGTCCATGCGGCCCTTCTTGTAGACGGAAAACAGCACGAGCGGCTCGTCTTCACTTCCGAAATAGTAGACCACCCGAACTCCACCTCGCTTGCCCCCAGAACCCACCGCCCATCGGAGCTTTCGGGCGCCTCCAGTGTCCGGGATCAAGTCTCCGGCTTCCGGTTGCAGCCCTAGGTAAAACTTCAAGGCACTCCTTTCTTGCGCGCTCATCAATTCTTCCGACTGACGAATGAAGGTCTTCGATTCCCACATCGTCATCGGCGCCCTCATAACCCTTTTATTGTACGTCAATGACGCACCTACCGTCCTCATGCCCAAATTCCCGCGCTTTTATCCGCAACTCACCTCCCGCATGGGGTAGAATCTGGTGTGGATCGGAGGTTCCTTTGGCGCCCCTCCGCCATCCCGCCGCGACGCAATGAACCTGGACGGCATCCGTGTCCTGCTGGTGGAAGATAATCCCGGCGACGCGCGCCTGTTCACCGAACTGGTTCGCGACACCGGCGCCGGCCAATGGAAAATGGTGCACGTGGACCGCCTGTCGGCCGCGCTGGACCGGCTGAACCACGAACCTTTCGACGTCATGCTGCTGGACCTGTCGCTCCCCGACGCCGACGGCCTGGACACGCTGATTCGCGCGCATACCGAAGCGCCCAAGATTCCGATCGTCGTGCTCACCGGCCACGACGACGAAGCGCTGGCGGTACGGGCCGTGCGCGCCGGCGCGCAGGACTATCTGGTGAAGGGCCGCATGGACGGCGACCTGCTGGTCCGCTCCATGCGCTACGCCTCCGAGCGCGGCCGCGCGGTGGAAGCGCTGGAACGGCGCGAGGAGCACTATCGGTCGCTGATCGAAAATTCGCATGGACCTGATCAGCATCCTGAATCTGGACGGCACCATCCGCTACGTCAGCCCGTCCCACGAGCGGATGCTCGGCTATCCGCTGGATGAATTGGTGGGCAGAAATGTTTTGTCGTTTGTGCACCCCGAGGACCGCCCGCGCGTTCAAACCGCCTTGGTCAACGGCAACAACGGACGGCCGGTGGAATGCCGCATCCGGCATTAGGACGGATCGTGGCGCGTGCTGGAATCCTTCTCCCGCGATCTTTCGCACGTCGCCGGCGTCAATGGCATGGTGGTGAACTCGCGCGACATCACCGAGCGCAAGCATCTGGAAGAGCAGCTGCATCATTCCCAGCGCCTGGAAGCGGTGGGCCGTCTGGCGGGCGGCGTGGCGCACGATTTCAATAATCTGCTCATGGTGATCACCGGATATTCGCACATGCTGCTGGACGCCATGCATCCAGCGATCCCGCGCGCCAGGATCTGGAGCAGGTGGTCAAGGCGTCCGAGCGCGCCACCGATCTCACCCGCCAGTTGCTGGCCTTCAGCCGCCGCCAGGGCGTGCGCGCATCGCTGGTCAATCTCAACACGCTGGTCGAAGAGATGGATCGCATGCTGCGGCGCGTGTTGGGCGAAGACATCGAGCTGACGGTCAAGCTGGCGCCCGAGCTCAAGACCGTGCGCGCGGACCCCGGCCAGATCGAGCAAGTGATCCTGAACATGGCGGTGAATGCCCGCGATGCGATGCCCTCCGGCGGTCAACTTCTGATCGAAACCAGGAACTCCGCCGATCCCGACCGGGATCGCGTCACCATTTCCATCAGCGACACGGGCATCGGAATGGACTCGCAGGTGCTCTCGCGCGTCTTCGAGCCGTTCTTCACCACCAAGGAGCATGGCACCGGGCTCGGCTTGGCCACCAGCTACGGAATCATCAAGGAAAACGGCGGCGATTTGCGCGTGGATTCAATGCCCAATAAGGGAACCACCTTCCGCATCGAACTGCCGGTGGCGGATCGGACATCCGACGATCTGGAGGCACCCAATGCCAGCCAGGCGCCGCGCGGCACCGAGACGATTCTGTTGGTGGAGGATGAGGACGGTGTGCGGCGTGTGGTGGAGAGCATGCTCAAGCGCCACGGCTACCAAGTGATCGCAGCGGCTTCCTCCAAGGACGCTCTGGCGGCCGCCGAACGGGCATCGCGGCGTGATTGATCTCTTGATCACCGACATGGTGATGCCGGGGATGAGCGGACGCAAAATGGCCGAGTGCCTGGCGGCCCGGCGTCCAGATATGAAGGTGCTGTACGTCTCCGGCTATGGCGACGCCAAAGCCCAGAGCGACACTCACTTTCTGCAGAAGCCGTTCTCCACCGAAGAACTGGCCACCAAAATCCGCGAACTGCTCAAGTGATTTTCCATTTGCAGGCGTGCCAGTTCCAATTGTCGGCGCGGCGTGTCATTCGATTTCCCGACGGGATGGCGGGGAACGTCTTGCGGGGCGCGCTAGGCAGCGTTTTGCGGGAAGTGGCAAGCCCGGAAGATTACGCACGAATCTTTGAGCCTGCGTCCGGTGCGGGACCCAGCGGATTCACGGATCCACCGCGGCCCTTCGTGATTCGCGCCGCGGCTCTGAATGGACGCGTCATCGAAGCCGGTGAACGATTTTGTTTCGGCCTGCACGTATTTGATTCCTCGCTCGATCACTTCACGCGCGCCTTCGCGCATTGGGCTGACCTGGTTTCCGTGGAACATTCGCCCGTGGCGATTAATTTCAGTCCGCGGGTTGATCCCGTCTCTCGAATCCGGGTCGAGTTCCAGACGCCAACGGACTTAAAGAGCGAGGGCGCACCCGGCGACTTTTCGGTCCTGCTGGCGCGTGCCCGCGATCGTATCAGCACCTTGCGCAGCCTGTACGGCGACGGGCCGCTGGATATCGATTTTCGCGGGCTTGCGAAACGTGCGCGATCCATAACATTGGTGCGCAGCGAATTGCGGAGCGTCCCGCTACAACGCCGCAGCAGCCGGACTGGACAGCGCCACGGCATCGGCGGCTCGGTGGGATTCGCCGAATATGCTGGCGATCTCGCCGAATTCATGCCGTATCTCGAAGCCGCGCAATGGACCGGCGTCGGCCGCCACTGCACCTGGGGCAACGGCCAGATCCACACCACCATTCTGGATTCTGACTCCTGAATTCTTTGTCTCCCTCGTATTCCGTATTCTGTAATTATGCGCGCCGTCGCCGTCTATCCCACCGAACGCCAAGTCCGCGTCATCGATCACCCCGAACCGAAGCTCACCTCCGCAACCCAAGCGAAGATGCGCGTCCTGGACGTCGGCGTTTGCGGAACCGATCGCGAAATCATTTCGTTCGAATACGGCACGCCGCCCGACGGTTCCGACTACCTCATCATCGGCCATGAATCGCTCAGTGAAGTCGTCGAAACCGGCCCGAAAGTATCGAAGGTGAAGACCGGCGACCTGGTGGTGATGACGGTCCGGCGTCCCTGCCCGCATCCCGATTGCGTGGCCTGCCGCGAAGGCCGCCAGGATTTCTGCTACACCGGCGATTTCACCGAGCGCGGCATCAAGCAGAATCATGGCTACATGACCGAATTTGTCGTGGAAGAAGAGCGCTATCTCAATCCCGTCCCGCGCCAGTTGCGCGACGTTGGCGTGCTGGTGGAACCGCTCACCATCGCCGAGAAGTCCCTGGAACAGCTTTGGATGGTGCAGCGCCGTCTTCCGTGGGATTGTCCTGAACCAGGCAAGACGCCCGCTCATTGCCGCCGCGCGGTCGTTCTGGGCGCTGGTCCGGTAGGCATTCTGGGAGCGATGGCGCTGAAGGTGGAAGGCTTCGAGGTGAGCGTTTATTCGCGAGCGCCCAATCATGAGGAGAAGAACGCGATCCTGGACGCGATCGGCGTTCCCTACATCGCCGCGGAGACGCATTCCACCGCCGACATGGCGAAGATGGTTGGTCCCATCGATGTGGTCTACGAAGCCACCGGCGCCTCGGGCGTCGCCTTTGACGTGCTGAAACATCTCGGGCCGAACGCGGTTTTTGTCTTCACGGGCGTTCCGGGCCGCAAAGCACCCATTCCCGTGGATACCGACCAAATCATGCGCAACATGGTGCTGAACAACCAGCTTGTGCTGGGCAGCGTGAACGCGCCGCCGCAAGCGTTTCAGTCGGCCATCCAGCACCTCGGCGTCTTCGCTGAGAGATGGCCGCAGGCTTTGCGCTCGGTGATCACCGCGCGGTTCCCGCTGGAGCGGGCTCTGGATGCTCTAAAGAGCCAGCCAGGCGGCGTCAAGAACGTGGTCGCCATTGGTGAGGGATGAGCGCAGCGAAGACAATGAACAATTGGATCGATATTTCCGTGCCCTTGCGCAATGGCATGGTCACTTGGCCCGGCGATGCCAACTTTGAACGGACCAGCACGCTCGAGATCGCCCGCGGCGATCCCTGCAATCTGTCCCAGATTTCCACCACCGCGCACATTGGAACTCACATGGATGCTCCCCACCACTATCTGCCCAACGGCGCCGGGATCGAAACCATGCCGATAGCCGCGTCCATCGGACGGGCGCGCGTGATCGAGATCCGCGATCCAGACGTCATCCGAGCCTCGGAGCTGGAACCGCATCATCTGGCGAAGGGCGAGCGCGTGCTCTTCAAAACCTGGAATTCCGTCCACTGCTGGAAGACCGATCACTTCCAGAAGAAATATGTTTCCATCGCGCCCGAGACTGCCCGCTATCTCGCCGAGCGAGGCATCCAGACCGTCGGCGTGGATTATCTCTCGGTAGGCGGATTCGAGAGCGGAGGCCCGGAAACACACCGTATTTTGCTCGAGGCGGGCATCTGGATCATCGAAGGCCTGATGCTGGAGCACGTGGAGCCGGGCGAATATGAGCTGATCTGTTTGCCCCTGAAAATCATCGGCAGCGACGGCGCACCCGCGCGAGCCGTGCTTCGGAAGCTGACTTTGTAGCTGGTACCATTCTGACGCGAACAGAATGCAGTGGCGGCGCACAACCTGTTCTGTGGGATTGTGCCTGCTCGCCATTTGCGCCTACTGCCAGCCCGTTCCTTCCCGCGGCCAATACTCGGTGAGTTTCAAGATCGTAGGCGGCAAGCTGGTCGTCGATCGGGACGCGTTTCAAGTGGCGCCATCTTTCGTCAAATTCGAGCCCGCGATTCGGCGAAATGTGCGACAGGCGATTGCCGGCATCGCCGCTCCCCTCTCGCCAAGCCTCAGTGGCGACTACGCATGGCCGGATTACATCGCCGCTTTCGAAGCGTGGTCTGCCGCGAATCCCGATCAGTTGGATCTGGGCACGCTTTTCTCCTCGGATCTTCTCTTCGCGGATCTGTTGAAACAAACTCCCGATTCGGGGCTGATCTTAAACGACGACCAGATCGACCCGCTGAGCGGAACCATCTCGTTCTCGATCCTGCCTCGGTTCGATTCGAATTCCGTCGGCATTGAGTTGCCCGCGATGCTCGAAGTCCGCCGCCGCGCACGAATGCCGCAACTGCGAAAACGGCTGGCCCGGCTGAACGGCTCTTTGTGGTCCTCCAGCGGCATTCGCCAGGCGCTTGCCCCGCTGTATGCGAATCTCGGCCTTACGCCGCAAATCGTAGTGCTTCCGAGAAACCAGAGTATACAGATCGACGAAGGCCCGCGCATCGCGTCCATCCTGCTGCCGGCCGATCAGGTTCCCGCGCGCGAGATCGACCAGCTGCTGTGGAATCTGCTCGACACGCGGCGCTTTCGCCTGGCCGCGCGAAAACGCGTGGTCGATTTTGATCGCGATCTCGGTTACGCCCAGGGCGATGAGCCGTATGCGATTGCCTACCAGATCCAAGCGATGCAGCTTCTGATCTCGCAACTCGGTTACACATTAAACACACAGATAAATGCACGGCCGGGCCCGAGCCAATACGTCGATCTTGTGGTGCAGAAATCGAAAAAGAGTTCGCGGCATGTTGCGGGCGGGTTCACCTACAAACCCGGCCAAGGTTTCAGCGCTCTCGGCGTTGGCCAGTTGTCTTCGGCGAGCATTTCGGGCGGCGGACCGTCCGGCGTCCTGGGATCGGGCAGTTATTCGGCGGATTTCCTGGGCGGCTCGGCGAGTGTCAACACAGGCGTTTCGGCGGAGCGCAATCGTGTCCTCGACGGAGTTAAGGTAGACGAACAAAGCATCGCTGAATCCGCCACTCTCCAATGGCAGCCTTGGCGCGATCCGGAGGGCAATACAGTGACGCTCCAGCTTGATCCAAGCCATGCGGTGGTTTTCGATCAAGTCCTGAACACCATCGAGCCCGGCATCCAGTTCGTCCGTAACAACGCGACTTCCGAGTACCCCTCGCGAATCACCATCTCACCACGCGTCTTGATCGACATGCGCTTCGCCGATTGTATCCTCACCGCCGATACACACCGCAGCTTCGATCATTGGGAGTACGATTGGAGCGGCCGTTTTGAAAATGCTGTCGGAAGTCCGCCGCTTTTCGAACTGCCGTCTTTCGGGGGCGCGGACACGGTGCGCGGTTTTCGTGCCGACGACGCCATTG
The DNA here is from genome assembly GCA_963798295.1 of Bryobacterales bacterium. Lineage (GTDB taxonomy): Bacteria > Acidobacteriota > Terriglobia > Bryobacterales > Bryobacteraceae > Palsa-89. The sequence goes on from CAWCSV010000002.1 coordinate 341,408, forward strand.
GGCGCAGACTTTGGGCCGCTCAGACCGAGTTGTGGCTTCCCATCCCACGCCTGGCGCCGTTGAAACTCGCGACCTTTCTCGACGTCGGCGGCGCGTACCAGACCATCGGATCCGATCCCGGGCTGCGCGCCGGGCCTGGAACGGGCCTGCGGCTGGACCTGCGCGTCGCCGTGCTGAAATTCGATTGGGCCTATGGTTTCGGCGCGGCCGCAACCGGCGGCAGCCGAGGAAAATTCTACTTCAATGTCGTACTTCCAACTCATTGACGATGCTGTTGTCTACGAATTTGACACCGCTGGAGGAGTTTCTAGCGCTGGAACTTCCGTAGGCTCGTGGACCACCAATGCCGCCAACCAGATTGTCACTGGCTCACTTGTGTTTGACGTTTCGTGGGTCTTCAACGGTAAAAATCAACTCACCATTCAATCCAATGGCGCCGAGATCTTCAATTTCGCGACAGCACTGCACAACTCCTTCACCACGCGCGACACCGCGCTAATCGTCAAACCGGATCGTGCGGCGCCCTTCACCTTCAGCCTCACTGGCGATTGGACAATGAGCCCGGCTCATAACCTCACCTTCACCATTTCGGGCATCGCCTCCACTCTGGAAGGATTCATCAGCGATCCGCTGGGCCGTTTCATTTTTCACTTCGCAAACTTGGACAACGTGCTCGAGACCAACGTTCTCGGCTTCGTCGGTTCGTGGCAAAGCAAGCTGGACGCGAGCGGGACGCCGTTGCTCGATTTTCACTATCACACTACCGCGGGGGAAAAGATCTTCGAATTGCCGAAGGCCGTAGCCGTCAATCGCAGTTCGAACCAGCTGACTTACACCTACGCCAAGGACAACAAGAATCTCAGCATCGATTTTCAAGGGACGCTCAGCATTGGCGCCGATCTGTCGCTCAGTTACGTCGTGGACCCACAGGTTTCGAGCTCCGGCGACGCGATGCTCGCTTCCACCACGCTCTCATTCAACACGACCCTTGCACAGCCCAATCTCCACGGCGACCTGCAACTCACGGCCGGTGCGTCCACGCTCACCATCGGCGGCCAATACCAGGGAGTGCTCGGTAAGACTAGCTTGCAGGCCGGCTTCACGTACACGCAAACCTTTCAAGGCGCGGGAAACCAGATCACAAGAACCGCCGCGTTCAGCGGGACACTGGCGTTCCAGGACGGACAAGTGCAGTGGACTTTCAGCGCCACCGGAGCCAGCGTCAATTTGGCCGTCGGCGTCGACATCAAACTCGGAGGCGTGCAAGTGGACGTGCGGCTCAATCTGCCAATGGATGGGGGACAAGCTGCAGGCGTTACGTTCCTGCTCGGCGTGTCGTTTTAGCCCGCGCCTCTCGCGGCTCGGCGATCATGCGCAGCCCATTCTTCACGCGCAGCGTCACCAGCGGCAATGGTTCCACGTGCTGTCCCGGCTCCAGACGAAACCGCCATTTCTGCGCGATCGCGGCCATCAGGATCACGCCCTCCATCCAAGCGAAGCGTTCTCCGATGCACACACGAGCGCCGCCGCCGAAAGGAAAATACGAGAACTTGGGGCGCGACTCGCGAGCTTCCGGCGTCCAACGCTCGGGATCGAATTTCTCAGGATCCGGAAACCAGCGCGCATCGCGATGAACCACGTACGGGCTGACGATGCAGATGGAATCGGCCGGAATTTCGAAGCTGCCGAGTTTGAACGCGGCCTTCGCCTTCCTCCCAATCGCCCATGCGGGCGGATACAGACGCAATGCTTCCGACAGGATCATTTCCGCGTAACGCAGCTCGGGTAGGTCGGAGAGCTCCGGCGCGCGATCGCCCAAAACCGCGTCGATCTCCTGATGCAACCGTCGCTCCACTTCCGGATGCTGCGAGAGCAGATACCAGGTCCAGCTCAGCGCGTTCGCACCCGTCTCATGGCCGGCCAGAAACAGCGTGAGCGCCTCGTCGCGCACCTGCTGATCGGTCATGCGGGCGTCATTATCTTCACCATGCTTGTCTTCATCTTGCGCCAGCAATAGCATCGACAGCAGATCGCCGTTATCTACGCCGCTCTTGCGACGCTCGCGAATCATCCCGTAGATAGTCGAGTCCAGCCTCGCGCGCGCATTTTGGAATCGCCGCTTGGACGGCAATGGCAGCTTGTCGAAATATTCCGAGAACGGCATCAGCAGGACCCGGAACAATTCGAGAATGCTGGTCATTGCCGCGCCAATCTCCGGCGCTTCCGATTCGATGTCGGCGCTGAACAGCGTCTTAGCCACTACCGAAAGCGTGAGCTGCGCCATTTCCACCGAAACATCCATCGCCGCGCCAGGCTGCCAGCGCTCCCGGCGTCGCACCGCGCATTCGCTCATCGCCGCCGCATAGCCAGCCAGCCGGTCCCGATGAAACGCGGGCTGCACCAACCTACGCTGCCGCAGATGATGTTGCCCTTCGCTGGTAAGCAGCCCCTCGCCCAGCAGGATCTTCGCGCGCTGCAGAGCGCGGCTCTTGACGAAATTGTTTTGCTGGTTGACCAGTATTTCGCGAACGAATTCGGGGTCGCTCACCAGGTGCAGATGCTGCCGCACCACCCTGAAATAAACCAGGTCGCCATATTCACGCGCCATCTTGAGCAGGAACACCAGCGGGTTCGCGCGAAACGGGCGCAGGTTTCCGACGATAGGCGCATTCTTCGGCCCGGGGGGACGCGTGATTAGGGATGCCACAACAGCACCACAGCCTGCGCCTCGGCTGAGAGCCCTTCGCCTACCGGGCCGAGACGCTCGGCAGTTTTGAATTTTACGGAAACTCGATCGACGCCGACACCAAGGGTTTCAGCCAGCTTTTCGCGAATGGCCGCGCGATGATCCTTCAGCTTGGGCCGTTCCAGAATCACTGTCGAGTCGACGTTCCCGATTTCGTAGCCTGCCTTCGTCGCGAGCTCTCGCGCGTGCCGCAGGAACATCAAGCTGTCGCCGTCCTTCCAGCGCGGGTCGGTGTCGGGAAAATGCATGCCGATATCGCCTAGCGCCAGCGCACCCAGCAATGCGTCCGTGATGGCGTGTGAAAGAATGTCGGCATCGGAGTGGCCTTCCAAACCGAACGCGGAAGGAATCGCGACGCCGCCGAGAATCAGTGGCCGGCCGGCGGCAATGCGATGAACGTCCCAGCCCTGGCCGATGCGAAAGTCACTCAAGACCCGTCACTTAACTGCCAACCTTGGCCGTCATCTCTTCCGCCAGGAACAAGCGCGCCAGGTCCATGTCGGAGGGCTTGGTGATTTTCAAATTGCGATCGCTGCCCGGAACCACACTCACCTCCACTTGATCCAGGCGCTCCACCAGGCTGGATTCGTCGGTGCCCGCGAAACCATCCTCGCGCGCCTTGGCGAACGCGCTCTTGAGCAGATCGAAACGGAACACCTGCGGAGTCTGCGCCAGGATCAGGCGCTCGCGCGGAATGGTCTGACGGATTTTGTTGCGATGCACCTGCTTCACGGTGTCTACCGGCACGATGCCGACGATCGCGGCGCCGTTCTCCTCGGCTTCCGCAAATACTTTATCCAGTACGCTCGATTCGATGAACGGCCGCACGGCGTCGTGCACCGCAACCAGCTCGGTCGAAGGACTAAGCGTGGCCAAGGCGTGCTCCACGGATTCCTGACGGCTGTCGCCGCCTTCCACCAGGCGCACCGGTTTGCCGAAGTTCTCGTGCCCCAACAGTTCGCGCACCCACTCTATGTCGTCGGGCCGCAGGGCCACCACGATCTCCGAGACCGCAGGCGTAGAGGCGAACTTCCGAATGGTATGGAGCAGGATGGGCGACCCTTCCAGCAGCATGAACTGCTTCCGGCTGGTGCCGGCTTTTTCGGGGACGGCTCGCCCCATGCGTGTTCCCAGCCCAGCGGCTGGGAGAATAACGGAAACCTTCATCCCAATTGCCTAACCGGCGGCTCCCACGCCCGAACCACGCGCCTCGGTAGCCTGTGGTCCGGCCGCTGGAGCAGGCTGCTCGCGCGAACCCGATGGCGAACGTTCGGCATGGCTCTGACTCTTATCGTGGACGGCGTGCATACGATCGTCAAACCGGCCAAAGATCATTTTACCGGCCGTGGTCTGCAGGACGCTGGTGACGGCGATATCGATGGTTCGCGAGATCATTTTCTTGGCGTTGTCCACCACCACCATCGTGCCGTCGTCCAGATAGGCCACGCCCTGGTTATACTCCTTGCCTTCTTTCAGAATAAAGACGCGCATGGTTTCGCCCGGGAGTACAACTGGCTTCAGCGCATTCGCCAGCTCGTTGATGTTCAGCACTTCCACGCCATGCAGCTGCGCCACTTTGTTGAGGTTGAAATCGTTGGTGACGATCTTACAGTTATAAACTTTGGCCAGCTCGATCAGCTTCATGTCCACTTCCGGGACGTTGGGAAAATCGTCTTCCAGGATCTGAACGTTTAGCTGGGTCATTTTCTGGACGCGCTGCAGTACGTCCAGTCCGCGGCGTCCGCGATTGCGCTTGAGCGAATCGGCCGAATCCGCCACCAGTTGCAGTTCGCGCAGCACGAACTGCGGAATCACCAGCGTGCCATCCAAGAACCCGGTCTCCACGATGTCGGCGATGCGCCCATCGATGATGACGCTGGTGTCCAGTATCTTGAACGACTGGCTGGATACCTGCTCGCCTCCGAACAGTCCGCCCAGCGCGCCCAGGTTCAACATGTCGCCTTTGGTGGCGCCCACCATCAGGCCCACGTAGCCCATCCAGAGCAGCAACAAAATCTCCAGAAACGAGATAGCCGACGATCCGGCAGGGAACGCGCGGCCGAGAATCAGAGCGATGAAATAGGCGCCCACGATTCCCAACAGCGATCCGAAAGCGGCCCCAAACAATCGCTTGAGAGTTGTTTTGCGAACCTGAATCTCAAATACGACGATGGCCACACCGGCAAGAAATCCTGCTGCGGCGTTGTAGGGAACTGGGAGATCAAAAGGACGGAGAAACCACGCGGCTGCTGCGAGCAACACCGCGAATAGGAAACGGATGATGAGCAGATTACTCACGAAACCACCCCCACGCGCGGGTTCTGGATCCAAGCCGCACCCCTGCGTTAGACAGGTGCCTTTCAGTATAACACTGAAAATAGGGATGATGTAGGGGCTATGGCTGTAGTGTTACAGGGAGGTAAGAAAGTGAGGGGAAAGGCCCACGCGAGAGATTCCGCTCGCGGGAGCCCTAGAGAGCCTTGGCCAATTCTTCAGCGAACGCGCTCGGCGGACCTTGCGGGCCCGTCTGTTGCTGCTGCGGACGCTTGTGCTTTTTTCCTCCCCGCTCACGGCGAGGGGGGGAAGTGGCGCTGGTGCGGTTGATCGGTCCAGTGGGGCCGGCGGTTCCGGGACCCTTCGATCGCGGGGGCTGGGCCTGATTGGCGCGCAACAACCGATCTTCCAGTGGCGCGCGGTCAAAACGCCGGATGATCGAGTTCATTTCTTCCGAATTGGGGGTGTCGATGAAGGCGAATCCCTTGGACTCTTGGGTCTCTGGGTTGCGGATCACCTTGACATCGTCGTAGACGAGGTTTTCTGCGTTAAGCCAGGACTTGATGTCGTCCTTGGTAACCCAGACGGGCAAGTTTCCGAGGAATACTGTAAAGCTCATTCGAGGTCTGTCGTTAACTCCGTTTAAGGGGATTTGGCGGAACTGCTTCGCGGATGCGATCCATGCAAGCTAACCTATCCTATCACAGCATGTAGCGCCCGGCAAACGCGAGCTTTTTTCTAAGCGCTTCCCACGCAAGGAGAAGGACTTCGCTCAAGCCTGTGAAGGCTGTTCCGGCGCGACTTCGGCGATGTCGGAGGCCTCTTCAGCGGCAAGTTCAGGCACCGGCTCAGGCGCCGGCTGGACCTTCTTGGCAGTTTCGATTTTGGGTTCGATAGCCGCCAAAACTTCGCTGCGCGGTAGCAGGTAAACGACGTAAAGGGACCCTGCCTCCAAGGCCCGAAAAGCTGCCAGATTAACCGGCATGTTCAAGTAACGCAAGGAGAAAAAATATTTTTCGATAGGATCGCGCCCGTTGGGCCGGTTAATGGTTTCTTCCCGCGCCACCACGCGACCTTCCCTGGGTTCCACTTTACGGTCCAGCAGATCCAGATAGAGCAGAACCGGTACTTTGAAAGCCATCAGGACCGCGATGAGCAGCGAAATCACAATAGATCCGATCATGATGCCACCGCCCATTTTCCCGTGAGCCTCAAACAAATCTTTTACGTGCATGAGTTCAGTGATCAGGGCGGGAAACGCAGCGCCCACGGGAAGCTGGTCCTGTCCGGACTTGATCCAGGTCCAGATGGCGAGCGGAGCCACGGCGAAAACCACCGTCAGGATGAACGGGCGAACAAACAGCGGCAAGAGCCGCGCGATCTGTTCCGATGAAAGCCGGCCCTTGCGATTCGCCTCCAGCGATGCCGGCGAAAAATGCAGGGCCGCGGACAAGTCGCGCAGGACCTGTTCTTTGGTACGGAATGTTGCGGCGTCTTCAACCACGCGATTAGGTGTTCAGTCCCCCAATACTACTTGCGAGATATCGACGGTAGGAGCGGGATACTTTAGCCGCATATTATCCAGCGCCCGAACCACCAGTTCGGCCACCAGATAGTTGCGGAACCATTTCCTATTGGACGGAATCACGTACCAGGGCGCCTCCTTGGTGCTGCACCTGCGCAAGGCCTCTTCATAGGCCTCGGTGTAATTGTCCCAATGCTGGCGTTCCTCGAAGTCCGGCAGGGAGAGCTTCCAATTCCGTGAAGAGTCCTGAATGCGGGCCTCAAACCGCTTCTTCTGCTCTTCCCTGCTGATGTGAAGAAAGAACTTGAGGATAGTAACGCCGTTTTCCGTCAGCATCCGCTCGAAATCGTTAATCTGGTGGTAGCGGCGCTGCCAGGTTGATTTTGGAACCAGCTCGTGGACGCGCACGATCAACACGTCCTCGTAGTGCGACCGGTTCAAGATGCCGATGTTGCCCCGCGGCGGAACGGCCTTGTGGATGCGCCACAAATAATCGCGCGCCAGTTCTTCGGCGGAGGGCGCCTTAAACGACGTCACGTCGCAGCCTTGCGGATTCACGCCGGACATGACGTGGCGGATGGTGCCGTCTTTGCCGGCCGCGTCCAGTCCCTGCAAAACAATCAGGAGCGAATAGCGCTTATCGGCGTACAGCAAATGCTGCAGCTCACGCAGCCGGTCGAGCGTTTTCTGGTGCACTTTGTCGTTGCGCTTTCTTCCGAACGTATCGGCGGGATCGCGGTGCTTGAGGCGAAGCTTGCTGCCTGGCTGCACGATGCAGTGTTTGGCAAGGTCCATACGTGTAGTATCGGCCGTTTGAGAGCGATAATGACACTTGACCCTATTATTCCGACCTGCGTTGTGCCTGGCCCTCGCGGCGTTCCTCCAGGCCAAGGTCCCGCTGGATGAATTCCACGCCCGCCGGACTGCCCTGCGCCAAAAGCTCGATGCCGGCGTGCTGTTGCTTAAAGGCCAGACCGAAGGCTCCGACGAGATTTTCCGCTTCCAGCAAGAGCAAAACTTTTACTACCTGACGGGTTGGTCCGAGCCCGGCGCCGCGCTCCTTCTGACCCCCGCGGAAGAGATTCTGTTTCTCCCGTCGCACAATGAACGCGCCGAGCGATATGCGGGCCGGCGCACCGCAGCCGACGATCCCGATGCCCGCGCCGTCACCGGTTTCGACAAGGTGCTGCCCATTGAGAAACTGGAAGCGGAGCTGGATCGGGCGCTTAATTCGTACGCGCGACTTTACGCCCCATGGACCGAATCCTACGCCGGGCAATTGCGAGCGCGCTATCCCTTTCGCGACCTCGCCGACGCCACGCCGCTCATCGCGGAGCTGCGGGTCAAGAAATCGGAAGCGGAGATCGCCGCCATCCAGCACGCCACCGACGTCAGCATGGACGCGCATCGCGCGGCCTGGAAGAGCATAGCGGCGGGACAGTACGAATACCAGGTGGCCGCTTCATTTCTCCATACCTTCGTCGACGAAGGCTGCGAGGGCCCGGCCTATTCCACCATCGTGGGCTCCGGGCCCAATGGCGCTATTCTCCACTACTCGTCGAACCAGCGCAGGATGGATCGGGGCGAGCTGGTGGTCATCGATGCGGCCGCCGAGTGCGACTCGTACGCGAGCGACATCACCCGCACTGTTCCGGTGGGCGGCAAATTCAGCGCGCGCCAGCGCGAGATTTACCAGATTGTGCTGGGCGCACAGAAGGCCGCCATCGCCGCGGTGAAGCCCGGAGCGCGGCTCACCGGCCCGGACGAGTCGCTGACCAAGATCGCCCGCGATTACATCGATGGGCACGGTAAGGATTTGCACGGGCAGCCGCTGGGCAAGTATTTCACCCATGGCATCGGGCATCAGGTGGGCCTGCGCGTGCACGATCCCCGCTCCGACGTTCCGCTCGAAGCAGGGATGGTAATCACCATCGAGCCGGGCGTTTATATCGCCGAAGAAAAGCTCGGCGTGCGCATCGAAGATGTCGTGCTGGTGACGCCCAACGGCGCGAAGGTCTTGAGCGCGGCGCTGCCCAAGGAGCCGGACGAGATTGAAAAAGCCGTCGGTTCCAAATAGACGCACGCTCGGCTATATCGCGATTGTGGCTGTCACGCTGGCGGTCGCGATTGTCTTGGGATGGACCTCGCTTGCCGCGCAGATTGACAATGACGCTTATGACGTCATGTTCCGGTTGCATCCGCCGGCCGCCGCGACTACGCACTCCATCGTCCTTGCGATCGACGACGCCACCTTCAACTCGATGGGAGGCGTGGCCGGTTACCGCAGCATGTGGACCAAGGCGTTCGAACTGGTGAAGGACGCGAGTCCGAAAGCGGTTGCGCTGGACGTTGTGCTGTCGGACCCCTGGAAGGATCCCACCGAGGACCAGCGCCTGGACCGCGCCATGCAAGCCATCCCCAACCTGGTGCTGGCTACCCATTTGGACAGCGGCCGCTGGGAAGACCCGCTGCCGATCTTTCGTCAACATGCCGAAGCTGTTGGTCACGATGGCGCGGACGAACTGTCCGCGGACGGCGTCACTCGCGAAATTCCTCTCGAAGAACGCACCGCGACAGAGCGCCACTGGTCGTTGGCCCTGGAAGCGTTCCGGCTGGCCAAAGGCGCACCGATACTCGAGTCGCCGGACGACCTGCAAATCGGCGACGAAGTAATTCCCGCCGCGCGATCTGGCAGCATCGGCCGCCCGGTGCGCATCCTGTACACGCGTGAGCCGATCCCCAGCGTATCTTTGAAGAACTTACTGGACAATCCTCAATTGGCCGCCCAATTCAACGGTCAAGTCGTGTTCATCGGCGTGACGTCCATTTCGGCCACCTATGACCGCGTCGCGACGCCTTACGGCGCGGGCCGCATCCCTGGCGTCGAGGTTCACCAGCAACTTTTCGAAACCCTGGAGCGCGGCAAATTCCTGACCGATGCGTCGAATCTCTCGGTGCTAGGGTTCTGCCTAGGCGTGGGCATTCTGGCCGGCTTGATCTTCGGACTGCTTTCCGGATGGCTGGCCTACACGTCGGCTGGAGTGCTGCTGATCGCCGTCACCGCAACGCCGTTCCTGTTGTTCAGGCAGAACATCGTATTCCCGTTCTTCGCGCCGCTCGCCTCGGCGTGGTTCACCGCTATCGCAGCCGCCAGCTATCAGCACTTCGTGGTGCGGCGCGCGCTTCGATTGGCGGAAACCGAAAGGCATCATTACCAGCAGGCCATTCACTTCGTCACGCACGAGATGCGTACGCCGCTCACCGCCATTCAGGGCTCCAGCGAATTGATGGGCCGCTACGCCTTGCCTGAGGAAAAGCGCAAACAGCTCACGGAGATGATCAATCAGGAATCCAAGCGCCTGGCGCGCATGATCCAGACGTTCCTGGACGTGGAACGCCTCTCGGACGGGCAGATGGAGCTGAAGCGGGAAGACTTCGAGATCCGCCACGTGGTGGATTCCTGCGTCTCTCGCGCGCGCCCTCTGGCCGAACGCAAGAACATACGAATCGTCGCCGAAACACTGGATGGAAGGCTCGAAGGCGATCGCGAGCTGATGGAATATGCCGTCTATAACCTGCTCACCAATGCCATCAAGTATTCGCCGCCCGACACCCAGATCACTGTGACGTGCCGCCTGGAAAACGGCCAACTGCGCCTTTCCGTTCAGGACCAGGGCATCGGCATGGACGCCAAAGAGCTGCGCCAGATCTTCCAGAAGTTTTACCGCACCAAGCGGGCTGAAGCCTCTGGCGAAGCCGGCACCGGAATCGGCCTGTCCATCGTGGAGCAAATTGTCCAGCATCATGGCGGTAAGATGGAAGTGACCAGCCAACCAGGAAAAGGCTCTTGCTTTACCGTGGTATTTGCCGCTCGTTCCCGCGCGCCGCGGCCCCCGGCTGTGTCAGTCTAGTCTTATAGAAAAGGCCTAAGTGTGCAAAGACTACTTGTAGTCGAAGACGATAATTCCGTTCGCAATACCATCCAGACTTTCCTGGAATTGGAAGGCTATCGCGTGGACGCGGTATCTTCCACGCGCGAAGCTCTGGAGCGCTTGCGCGACGACGCCTATCCTATCGTCATCTCCGATATCTACATCGACGAGCGCACCGGGCTGGACGTGTTGGAGACGGCCCGCAAGAAAAATCCCAACTGCGCCGTGATTCTGATGACCGCGCGCGGAACCATCGAAACGGTCATCAAAGCCACCCAGGGCGGCGCGTTCGACTATATCGCGAAGCCCTTTGAGCTGGACCGCATGCTGGATACGGTGAAGCGGGCCGAGGCCTCCGTCGTCCAGCATCCCGAGGACAAAGACTCCGAGATCGAGGATCTGCCTGACAGCGAAATGATCGGCAGCTCGCCCAAGATGGTCGACATCTACAAAACCGTCTCCCTCGTCGCGCCCACCAACGCTACGGTGCTGCTGGAAGGCGAAACCGGAACCGGCAAAGAAATGATCGCGCGCATGATCCACAACAACAGCAGCCGCGCCAATCAGCCGTTCGTGCCGGTGGATTGCGGATCCATTGCGCCGTCGTTGCTTGAAAGCGAGCTGTTCGGCGCGCTCAAGGGCGCTTATACCGGCGCCGATCGCGATCGCATGGGCGTGTTTGAAGCCGCTAACAACGGGACCGTGTTTCTGGACGAAATCGGCGATCTGGAACTCGGCTTCCAGCTCAACCTGCTGCGATTCCTGCAGGAGAAAGAAATCCGCCCGCTTGGTTCGCCGCGCGGCAAGAAGGTTGACGTGCGCGTGGTGGCGGCCACCAATCGCGACTTGCAGAAGATGGTGGAACAGGGCAAATTCCGCGAGGACCTGTGGTATCGCCTGAACGTGGTGCGCGTCATTCTTCCGCCGTTAGTGGAACGCCGCGGCGATGTTCCGCTGCTGGCGCATTATTTTCTCAAGAAATATAACGAACGCTACCGCCAGCAGGCGCGGCTCACCGAGTCGGCTTTGCGGGTGCTGGAAGACTATAGCTGGCCCGGCAACGTGCGCCAGTTGCAGCACATGATCGAACGGCTGACGATTGTGACTCCCCAGGGGCGCATCGACGATGCCGCGGTTCGCGAAGCGATCGAGCTCACGGAGCCTCGGGACACGGCGAGCGATACCCTGGCCGATACGGAAGCCGATCAGATCCGCCGCGTGCTGGCCGCCACGGGCGGGAATAAAAGCCGGGCCGCTAAAATCCTGGGCATTGAGCGCAAGACCCTTTACAGGAAGCTCGAACGTATGGGTTTGTAACAACTCCGTATCTTAGCTAAACCACTCAAAACACAACTACGAATACCCTGTCATTTCCCCAGGATCGAGCATATAATGGCTCAGGCTCGTTCTTATACCGGACTCATAAAAACCGGACTCCTGGGAGGTTGTCTATGTTTGAAAGCCTCGACGAGCAACTGAAGCTGGACGCTCACAAGAGTATGTCCAGCACCGAGCGGACGATACGCTGGGTATTGGGTATCGTGATCGCGCTGATTGTCTTCGGCGCCCTGTACTGGGGCGTTCACATGATGCAGGGCAGCTAAACCTAACCGCTCGATCAATCCGCAGCCAACAAGCGCGGCTGCGAACAGGAACCGATGGCCCGCATGACGGCCTTAACGCGCTGCGAATATTCGGGCAGCGGGTTGTAGGTCTGCAGCTTGCTATCTATGTCCTTCCCCTTGTATCTCTTTGATTTCCCTAGCTGTGCGGCTACGTAATGGATCCCGGCCCGGACGGAGGAGAACTTCTCCTTACAGGACGCCCAGCCAAGGACGTTGTTGTTCCCGTAATACTTGCCGCCGCTCGACTCAATAAACGAAATGCTGGGCAGCAGTCGCCAGTCCAGGTGATTCTGATCGGCCGCAATCAGAAAATCCTTGGCCGCATCGCGAAGGGGGCAATCGCGATCGCCGAAGAACTTCTGCAGGCGAGACAATCTGGGATCGTTTTGCTTCACTGCCGGCGAGGCCTGGTACTGCTGGACGCTCATGGTAACGGGCGCTGCCAACAATCCGGCTACCAATAGAAAATCCTTCATGGGTGTCCTCCGGGTGCGCTTTTTCGTCGTCGAAAACCGCTTGTCTTGGAAGTCTCTGAAAACTAAGAGCCTTTGATGCTTTCTAGTGGTTAGTGCTTAAAAATCAACAACTTAGCAGGATTAAGAGTTCCAAATGAGTTTTCAGTATAGCACGCCGGACCGGGTGTCAAGAGCGGCGTCGGGTGTAGCCATGACCGAGCGCTCCCACGTCCACCAGGACCGCGATGAGGAGCCAGACCAGATTGATGCCGGCCACCGGGAGCCCGCTATTGATCAACCAGGCGTACACCAGCGTGGTAAACGGCAGGAATACGAAACCCAGGATGAGCAGGAGAAAGCTATGAAAGGCCCGGTCCAGGTAGTGCGTGAACAGAAAGAGGAGCACCAGCCCGACGCGGGGAAACGCGAGGATCACGATCAGGAGTAAGCAGGGCATGTATGGGGGTGGCTCGGTGGCCGTCCCCCCTTGGACGCCTCGCCGTCCGGCAAGTTTCGGGGCTTTGTAGCGTATGCACTCGCCCCCGCCACCGGAAAACATCAGGTTACTCAAGGCGGCTGGGTCGTTTTAGACGCTTGGTGCGGTAGCGCTCGTATGGAATGCCCTTCTCGTTCCGGCGCGATTCGGAAATGAGGCCATCCTTGAACTGCTCCCAGATCGCACCATGCTCTTTCAGATCGATCTGAACGGCCACCTTGCGGCCCTTCTCATCGACAACGAAGCGGATTCCGCGCATGGTTCATTGTCCTTCAGAAGAATCCCAGAGCGCGATATCCTTTGGGGGCAAGCTGCAGCATGGATAAGATCGAGTTTCAAGATCTACTTTGGAAGGGTATGGGGCGGGCGATTGTGTACGCCCGCGACCACGATGTGCGCCCATTCCGCGACATCATCTTGGACGCGTGCTTACATTGCCGCGCGCTTGACCCGCAGATCGAAGGCACACGGGCGGACTACATGTTGGATCTGGTTAAAGTACTGCCGGACCGGAATTTCTATATGGAAGAGGTTCTCAGGGCGATTCCAGGTTGCGGAGACGACTGGCACGGATGCCAGCGTTATCGATTCGCGGCGTGCATGGCCTTCGAGGGTGATGAGTTCGCAAAGAAGATCATGTACGAAAGCTTCCCGCCCGGCCCACAAACGGCGGCGGGGATCGCGATCTACTTTGCCCAGATGGACGGCGTACAGGGCTTCACTTTTGCGGCGTCAAAGATCGGCGCCCTTCTGAATTCGGGGGCGAAGGTAATCGACGCCGACTGGTTGTGGTCATACGTAGTCGAGAACTTTGGCGAACAGGAGGCCCAAGCGGCCTTGCAAGCAGCCAGCGCGACCAATTCGAATGTGGAAAGGTATCGGCTCTCTCTGCGCCAAGACCAGACAACTGAATCAAGGAACAACTGGCAGGAATTTCGCGCGCTCAGCTACGAACAACTCAAACCGCAGCTCGCTCGCGCTTCCCGGGTGCGCGTTCCAGGATGGGGCAAGCACGCGAGCCAAGCAGATCTCGAACAGGCCGCCCGGGGTTTGTTGCAAGAGCAAAGCGTCGAGGGGCAAGTGCAGCATCTGAGAATTTTCTCGCGAAGAGCGTTCCCGCTTGATCCTAGCAAGCTGCTGGAGCTTGCAGTATCTTCCGACGTGGAGCTTGCCCGTTCCGCCGGCCGAGCCCTGGGGCATGTCGTGAACGCGTCCGTTCGGGATCTCGCGTTCCAGCTGATCGAGAGTCGAGCCACAAGCGGCGAATTCGCAATAGCGATGCTGGACCGCAACTTCCAGCCTGGCGATCACGAGATCGTGCTGGGGTGGTTCGAGAACGAGACCGATCGAGATGCGCGCCATCGAATGGAGATGGATCTCAAGGAGTTTTGCAGCCATCACCCCGACTCCGTCGCCGAGCCTCCTGTGTTGCTTTCGCTTTATGAAAACGGACCTTGCTCGTTCTGCCGGGAGTACGTAGTGCAGCGCTTCATTGAGCTGGACGCCTTGTCCCCAGAATTGCAGCGCGAGTGCGAGTTCGATGCGAATAAGGACATCCGTCAGCTGGTTGCGAAGGCTGAAACCAAATCGTAAACACAGATGCTGAGTTTCCCCGCCTCCCGCCAGTACAATAGAGCTAGCGAATGGTAAAGGACGGCATCTACTACGGCATCGGCTTCTCGGCGGCTGGGGCTCTGCTCTGGTATCTGCTCAACTCCGCTTTCGCCGCGCCCTTGTTCGTCCTGGCGCTCTTCTGCCTCTACTTCTTTCGCGATCCCGAGCGCGCCATCCCGGACGGTCCGGTCGCGGTTTCGCCGGCCGACGGCAAGGTGCTCGGCATCGTCGGAGACGGCGCGGAGAGCACTCGCATCAGCATCTTCCTGAACATTTTCGACGTTCACGTCAACCGCGCCCCTATCGCCGGCAAGATCGCGAAGGTCGAATACACCAAGGGCCAGTTTCTCGTCGCCAGCCGCGAGATCGCCAGCACGCAGAACGAGCGCAACATCGTGAGCATCGCGGGCGACTCCACGTGCGTCCGCTTCGCTCAAATCGCAGGCTTGATCGCGCGCCGCATCGTGTTCTCTAAGAAGCAGGGCGATACCGTCGCCAAGGGCGAACGCGTGGGGCTTATCAAGTTCGGCTCCCGCGTCGACGTGTTCCTGGGCCCGGAATGGGAAATCAAGGTGCGGCCTGGCGATCGCGTCGCCGGCGGCTCCAGCATCCTTGCCAAGCGCCGGGAAGTGACAGGGCAGATCTGATGGCGCGCCTCACGTTCAAGGAACGGTTCTTCGATCCGCGTCCTCCTTCGCGCCGTCCCCGCCGCGCGGCCTATGCGCTCCCGACGCTCTTCACCGCCGGCAACATTTTCCTGGGATTTCTCGCCATCCTCCGCGCCGTGGAAGGCGCGCTGCTGGCTTCCACCGGACAGCTCGGGCCTAATCCGCATTTTGAAGCCGCCGCCAAGGCCATTGGCGCAGCCGTGGTTCTGGACGGTCTTGACGGCCGCATCGCCCGCATGACGAATACGGTCAGCGATTTCGGCCGCGAGATGGATTCGCTGGCCGACGTCATCACTTTCGGAATCGCTCCGGCTGTTCTGGCCTACACCTGGGGCGTGCAGTTCGTCTCCCCCGGCGGACTGCTGGTGGATCACCGCGCGGGCTATTTCATCGCGTTCCTGTTCCTGCTGTGCGGCGCCGCGCGCCTGGCACGCTTCAACGTCCAAACCAATCCGGTGCCCAAGAATCCGGGTCGTCCAGATCGCAAGTACTTCGTCGGCCTGCCCATCCCCGCGCCCGCGGGTTTAGTTGCAGCGGTGGTTTACGCCACCGACAGCGTGCCGCTGGAACAATGGATTTATTCGGCGTTGTGGCTGGCGCTACTCGCGCTGCTCTCGTTCCTGATGGTCAGCACCTGGCGCTATCCCAGCTTCAAGGAGATCAACCTGAAGGGGCCCCGCTCGCCGCTCACCGTCATTTTATTCGGCGCGCTCATTTATCTGATCTGGAACTATTCCCAGCCGGTCTTGCTGGCGCTGGCGACGGTGTATGTCAGCACCGGTATCGTGATTCGAGCCGCGGGCATTATCCGGCGCAGATTCCGTCCCCAGCCGCCACCATCACCTCAGCCGGAGCATCAAACGAGTTAGTATGCATGCTCATCGCAGTGGCAAGCGCACCTCCGTCGCGATTATCGGAGGCGAGACCCTCCTGGGCAAGGAGGTTTCCGAGCTGCTGGAAGCACGAAAGGTGGACGTGAAGCTGGTTGCGTCGCTGGACAGTGAGGGGAGCGTGATCGCCCACAGCGGCGACGAGCCGATCGTGATGAGCGCTCTTGAATCGGCCGACCTGGGCGCGGCGCGGATCGTCATTCTTGCGGCTTCCAAGGAATCGGGTCTCAAAGCCTACGAGCTGATCCACAATGCCAAGCCTGTTCCGCTCGTAATCGATCTCACCGGCGCGCTAGAGGACCTGACCGGATCGCGGCTGCGCGCGCCAGCCGTGGAGCCTCCCGGCTTCGACGCCAAGAGTCCCGTACAAAACATCGCGCACCCGGCCGCCATCGCGATCGCTCTGCTGTTGACGCACCTGCAGAAAGCCGGCGCCATCCGCCGGTCTGTGATCGAAGTTTTCGAACCGGTGAGCGAGCGCGGCAAGGCCGGCATCGATGAGCTGCAAAAGCAGGCGGTTGCGCTGCTCTCGTTCAAACCCCTGCCGAAAGCCGTTTTCGATGCGCAGGTCAGCTTCAACATGTTGTCCGAATATGGCTCCGAAGCGCCTCTGTCGCTGGAAGAGATCGAGATGAAGATTGACCGGCACGTGGCCAGTCTGCTCGCTTCTTCTGGAACGCCCATGCCGTCGCTGCGCCTGATCCAGGCGCCGGTGTTTCATGGCTACAGTGTCTCGGCCTGGATAGAATTTGAAAAGGATCCCGGAAGGGATGGCATCTTCCAGGCACTCGGATCGAAGGACATCGACGTGCGCACCAAGGATCACGAGCCGCCTACCAACGTGGGCGTCGCCGGACAAGGGGGCATTACCGTCGGCTCCATCGCGCAGGACCGTAATCAGCCGCGCGCCTGGTGGTTCTGGCTGGTGGCGGACAATTTGCAAATCGCGGCCGAAAACGCAGGGGAGGTAGTGCGTGAGTACTTGGAATAAACCGGCAGCTTTGCTCGCGGCGGCGTCGCTGCTGCTCGGCTCCTGCGGTTACCATGTGGCCGGCCAGGCCAACCTGGTGCCGAAGACGGTCCACACCGTCGCCATACCGGCTTTCGCGAACGCTACGGTGCGCTACAAACTGAGCGACCTTCTTCCGCAAGCGGTGGGCCGCGAGCTGATCTCGCGCACCAAATATGAGATCATTAACGATCCCACGCAAGCCGACGCAGTCCTGCACGGCACGGTGATCAATTACGCCGCTTATCCCACGTTGATCGACCAAGCTACCGGCCGAACCAGCGGCCTTCAAATTAATCTGCGGCTGGACGTAAGCCTGGTGGAACGGTCCACCGGTAAAGTGATCTTCGCGCGTCCCAACTTTGACGTGCATGAACGATATGAGCTATCAGCCACTAACAACTATCAATACTTCGACGAGAGTGGCGCGGCGCTGGAACGCTTGAGCAAGGACGTGGCCCGCGATCTGGTGACGTCCATCCTCGATAATTTTTGAGAGCCTTGATTTGAGCCCCGAACAGTTTCTGCAGCGCCTGCAAAAAGGCCCAGCCGCGCCGGTGTACCTGTTTCTTGGTCCGGAGGTGTACCAACTTGGCGCCTGCCGCCGCGCGCTGATCGAGAAAACCCTGGCGCCCGAGGATCGCGAAAACGGCTTGAGCCGTCACGATCTGGAAGAGACCACGCTGGCCAATATCCTGGACGACGCCCGCTCGTTATCGCTGTTTGCGCCCAACCGCGTCATCTGGGTTTCAGGCGCCGAAACTGCCCTCCCGCGCGGACGCGCAGCAAGCGACGACGAAACTTCCGCCGCCGCCGAGCTGGCGGCCTATTTGAAGCATCCCACTCCCGGCGTCGTGCTGGTCTTCGAAGCCAGCCGTTATGACTTCGACGGCGAAGAGCGCGCCAAGCTGGAACGCGTGCAGAAATTTTACTCCGCGATTCCCGAAGTAGTCGAGCTGCGGCCTTACACGCTTGAATCGGCGCGCCGCCTGGCTCAGGACCTCGCCAAGGAAGCTGGACTGCAGATCGGCCTGGCCGAAATAGGACTGCTAGTGGAATCGCTCGCATCCGACGCCGGCCGCATCGCGAATGAAATTGAGAAGCTGCGGCTTTATACCGGCGGCACGCGGAAAGTCACCGCGGACGATATCCTGCGCCTGGTTCCGAATGCGCAGGCGTCCACGATTTTCGCTCTGGTGGGCGCGCTGGGACGCGGCGATCGCAAACGCGCTCTGGATAGCCTGGACACGCTGTTTCGCGAAGGCGAATATCTTCCCTTGGCCCTGACGTTCCTGGCTACACAGTTTCGGCTGGCGCTGGCCGCGCGCGATTCCGGTCTCAAAACCTCGCAGCAGATCCAGGCGCAATTCTCCAAGCAGGGAATTCGCATCTGGCGCGATCGCGCCGAGCAGGTGGTTCAAACGGTCAGCGCATTTCCCGGAGAGAAACTTGGGCGCGCCATCGAAAAGATTTTCTGGGCGGACAAAGCGCTGCGGGACACGCGTCCGGACGACCGCGTGGTGATGGAAGAGTTGGTGCTGAGCCTGACGGCGTCGCGACTCAACTGAACCGCGACCGTGAGAGTCCGTGTGAAAAGCAGGCCCGTTGACCACTCCCTCACGGTCGTGGCTCAGTAACGCTGTGATTCTGCACGACCGTTGTTTCGGAGCCGTGACCGTGAGGGAGCGGTTTTTCGAGTCTTCACACAGACTCGCGAGGAAGCGGCTAGGCTATCGCTTTGAGCCTGGCTTGCAAGCGGCTCTTATAGCGCGCGGCCGTGTTCTTTTTGATAATGCCCCAGCGTGCCGAGCGATCGATCAGCGAGAAGGTGACGGGCAGCGCATCATTCGCGCCTTTGGAGTCTTTGGAAGCCAGCAGCCGGCGCATGGACCGGATCTGGTGACGAAGCCGCGATTTGCGAAGCCGGTTCACCACCGTCTTCCGCTTGGTCTGGCGCATGCGCTTCAGCGCTGAAAGTGTGTTTGCCATTCTTGTACAGCTAACAGAATACCCCATCCCCCGCGTCGCCAGCAATTAGGACCCCTAGGACTGACAGCGCTTGACAGGTTTTGTTTTAATCTATACATTGTCTATAGACTTGTATGAATAGCTCACGCTCGCCGTTTTACCCCCTTGCATCCGCCCTGCTGCTCGCATCCGTCTGCTTCCTTGGCGCCTGTTCGGCGAAGATCGAAGCCACCAGCGGACCGGCCACCATCCATTTGCTCAACGTTTCCTACGACCCAACGCGCGAGCTGTATCAGCAATTTAATAAAGCATTTGCCGACGATTGGAAGGCCAAGACCGGCCAGATCGTCGGCATTGAACAGTCTCATGGCGGGTCCGGCAAACAGGCTCGCTCGGTGATCGATGGCCTGCAGGCCGACGTGGTCACGCTGGGTGTCGCTTCCGATATCGACGCCATTGCCGACAAGGCCCATGCCATCAACCCCGGCTGGGAAACCAGGCTGCCCAATAACGCTACACCTTACACGTCGACTATTGTTTTCCTAGTTCGGAAGGGAAATCCCAAGGGCATTCATGACTGGCCGGACATCATCCGGAAGGGCGTCAGCGTCATCACGCCCAATCCCAAGACGTCCAGCGGCGCTCGATGGAACTATCTGGCCGCCTGGGGCTACGCCTGGAACCACAACGGTCACGACGAGAAAAAGACTCGCGAGTTCATCGCGGCGCTTTATAAGAACGTTCCCGTGCTGGATTCCGGCGCGCGCGGCTCGACAACCACATTCGTTGAGCGCGGCTTGGGCGACGTGCTGCTTTCCTGGGAGAACGAAGCTTATCTGGCGCTGAAGGAATTTGGCGCCGACAAATTCGAGATCGTCAATCCCTCGTCCAGCATTCTGGCGGAGCCGCCGGTGGCCGTGGTCGACAAGTATGTCGATCTGCATGGGACGCGCGCGGTGGCGGAAGCGTATCTGCAATATCTGTATAGCGACGCGGGCCAGGAGATCGCGGCACAGAACTTCTACCGGCCGCGCAACGCCGCGGTGCTGGCCAAGCACAAGAGCCAGTTCCCGGATATCAAGCTGTTCACCATCACCGACGTGGCCGGCCCGTGGAAGGAAGTACAGCCCAAGCACTTCGCCGATCACGGCATTTTCGATCAGCTCTACCAGCCGCAGAGCTAAACGCGAGCGAGGCAAACTATGACCCGGCTACGGCAGCACAGTGTCATTCCAGGCTTCGGTCTCACTCTCGGATATTCGGTCTCTTATCTCAGCCTGATCGTGCTGATCCCGCTGGCGGCGCTGGCGGTGAAGGGCGCGGCGCAACCCTGGTCGCAATTCAGCGAGGCGGTTTTCGATCCGCGCACGCTGGCGGCGTGGCGGCTGACGTTCGGGACGGCGTTCATCGCGTCGCTGATCAACGCATTCTTCGGACTGATTGTGGCCTGGACCCTGGTGCGCTACGATTTTCCGGGCCGCCGGTTTCTGGACGCGCTGATCGATGTCCCGTTCGCGCTTCCCACCGCCGTTTCCGGTATCGCGCTCACGGCCATTTATTCGCAAAACGGCTGGATGGGACGCTGGCTGCAGCCGCTCGGCATTAAAGCTGCATTCTCGCCGCTCGGCATCGTGATCGCGCTCACCTTTATCGGCCTTCCGTTTATTGTCCGCACCGTGCAGCCGGCCGTGGAAGATCTGGATCCGGCGGTGGAAGAAGCCGCATCGCTGCTCGGCGCCAGCCGCTGGATGGCCCTGCGCCGCGTGATCCTCCCGGCCCTGCAACCCGCGCTGATCGCCGGATTCATCACCGCTTTCGCGCGGTCGCTGGGCGAATACGGATCGGTAATCTTCATTTCCGGCAACATGCCGATGAAAACTGAAATCGCGTCATTACTGATTGTCACGAAGCTCGAGCAATTCGATTACGCCGGCGCGGCGGCCATCGGTTTGCTCATGCTGGTGAGCTCGTTTGCGTTGCTATTCCTAGTCAACGTGGGCCAGTGGTGGTCCACGCGGTATATGAGGAGGCTGGCGTAAATGCGTCACACGGAACCGAAGTGGATGCGTGGCCTGCTCATCGCGGCGTCGGTCGCTTTCGTCGGACTCCTGATTCTGCTGCCGGTGATCTCCGTTTTCACCGAAGCGTTTCGCAAGGGTTTCGCGTTTTACCTCACCAGCATTTCCGATCCGCTGGCCATGTCCGCCTTGCGGCTCACGGTGATCACAGCGGCGGTGACGCTGGCGGCGAACCTGGTCTTCGGTCTCGCGGCCTCCTGGCTGATCGCCAAGTTCAGCTTCCCGGGGCGCAATCTGCTGCTCTCTTTGATCGATCTGCCGTTTTCGGTGTCGCCGGTGATTTCAGGACTTGTATTTGTGCTGCTGTTTGGAGCGCAGGGTTGGTTTGGTCCGGCACTTTCGAATCACGGCATCCAAGTCATTTTCGCGACGCCCGGCGTGATCCTGGCCACCATTTTCGTAACCTTCCCGTTCATCGCGCGCGAGCTGATCCCGCTGATGCAGGAGCAAGGCGCGGAGGAAGAAGAAGCCGCCGTTCTGCTGGGCGCGAGCGGCTGGCAGACCTTCCTCCGCGTGACGTTGCCCAACATTCGCTGGGCTCTGGTCTACGGTGTGGTGCTGGCGAACGCGCGCGCGATGGGCGAGTTTGGCGCGGTCTCCGTTGTCTCCGGGCATATCCGCGGGCGCACCAACACGCTGCCGCTGCACGTGGAGATTCTTTACAACGAGTACAACTTTTCGGCGGCCTTCGCCGTGGCAAGCCTGCTGGCGCTTCTGGCGCTGATAACGCTTGCGGCCAAAACCGCGCTTGAATGGCGCATCCGGTCCGAAGAGCGGCAGGCAGTGATGGAAGAGGTAGGGTAACGATGTCAATCGATGTAAGGCACGTCAGCAAATCGTTCGCGAATTATGTCGCCCTGCGCGACGTGGACCTGCATGTCGAAGACGGCGAGCTGATCGCGTTGCTGGGGCCCTCCGGCTCCGGCAAGACCACGCTGCTGCGGATCATCTCCGGCCTGGACACGCCCGACCGCGATCAGGCGACATCGGTGATGGTGGACGGCGAAGATATCCTCAACCGCTCGGCCAGCGAGCGGCGCGTCGGTTTCGTGTTCCAGCACTACGCGCTGTTCCGCCACATGACGGTGTTTGAGAACATCGCTTTCGGCCTGCGAGTCCGGCCGCGCAAACTGCGCCCGAGCGAATACGATTTGCGCCGCAAAGTGCATGACTTGCTGGACCTGATCCAGCTGACCGCTGGGCCCATCACTATCCCTCACAGCTTTCCGGCGGCCAGCGGCAACGCGTGGCTTTGGCCCGCGCACTGGCCATCGAGCCGAGGGTACTGCTGCTCGACGAGCCGTTCGGCGCGCTCGACGCCAAAGTGCGGCAGGAGCTGCGGCGCTGGCTGCGAGCATTGCACGACAAGATCCCCGTCACCAGCGTGTTGGTCACCCACGATCAGGAAGAGGCGCTCGAAGTGGCCGACCGGATCGTCATCATGAACCAGGGCCGCATCGAACAGACCGGCACGCCGGACGAAGTTTTCCACCATCCGGCGTCCGAATTTGTGCTGACGTTCCTGGGGCACGTCAACCTGTTTCATGGAAGGCCGCGAAGCCGAAGGGCAGACGGCGCGCATGTTCGTCCGCCCGCATGACCTGGACATTGAACGCTTCGTGTCGAATGGCAACTCGGTGGCGGCCCGGATCCTCCGCATCCAATCCGCCGGCTCCCTGGTGCGGGTGGAACTGGCCAGCGACCAAAACAACTCGATCACCGTGGAGCTCACCCATGATCGGTACCGGGATATGGCCATCAAAACTGGCGAAACGGTATTCGTCAAAGTGCGGGACGCAAGGGTATTTGCTGCCGCTAAGTAATTGTACCCATAGACATACTTAAATGATGTAAGGTACTAATACATCAACAAAGTACCATGTAATCATCAAATTAGGTCTTGCTTAATACTGAAGTTAGTTGATAGACTTACTTGAAATGATAACTATCCTACTTCCGCAACGTGGCCGGATGCTCCTGGCGAGCGTAGGCTTGATCGCAACTTTGACTTTGCCGCTAGCCCCTCTTGGGGCGCAACAACTAACGCCCGATCAGCAAAAGATTCAGGAGTTGGAACGAAAGATCGACGAACTCGACCGCCGGCTGAGTGCCGAAGAGGCGAAATCCGTCGGGGCGCCGGCGCCGGCGGGGGCCCCCCTGGCAGCCGCGCCCATCATAGCGCCCGCGCCGGTTCCATCCGAAGCCAAGGCACAAACCGGTTCGCAGCGGCCAACCAACGCGGGTGTAGCCGCAGGCACGATTCCGCCTGCTCCGGCAGACTCCGTTGGGTTGGTCACTGTAGGTTCGGGCGGATTCACAATTCGGTCTGAGGACGGCGACTTTCTGCTTAAAACGGGAGCTGACCTGCAAACTGACATCCGTACCTTCACGGGAAAAGGCAGCTCGACACTGCTCGACCAGATGCTGCTGCGCCGCGTTCGCCCCACGATCTCCGGGACGATCTACAAATACATCGACTTTTTCTTCCGTCCTGATTTCGGCCAGGGGAGTGTGGTTATCTACGATGCTTACGCTCAGTTCAATTACATACCCCACTTCGCGATCCGCGCGGGAAAATTCAAACCGGGCGTCGGTCTGGAGCGGCTGCAGTCGGACGACGACACCAGTTTCGTCGAACGCGGGTTGCCCACGTTGCTGGTGCCCAGCCGAGCGATCGGGTTCCAGCTTTCGGGCGACATCATCAACCATCGCCTCGGCTACCAACTCGGAGTTTTCAACCCGGTGCCGGATAACAGCCTGAGCGATACGACGCCGTCGAAAGCGCGCGACTACACGGCGCGCCTGTTCGCAACGCCATTCCAGCCCGAGCGGAATGTGCTGAGCGGCCTTGGTTTTGGGCTCGCCGCTCAAGGCGGTGACGTGGATGGGGTCGCGCTGCCGGCCTATAAGACCGTTGGTCAAAATACTTTCATTAGCTTCAACTCAGGCGTAACCTCGGCCGGACATCGCACCAGCGTCGCTCCTCAGGGCTTCTATTATCTCGGGTCGTTCGGCGTGCTGGTGGAAGACACTGTGGCGGAGGAGGGTTTCCAGAAGGGAAGTTTGCGCAAGGACATTGGCTTTCGCTCGTGGCAAGTAGAGGCCTCTTACATTTTGACGGGTGAGAAGAAGAGTTTCGGCAGCCCTAATCCGCGGCATCCCTTTTCGCTGGCGGATCACGGCTGGGGGGCTTGGGAGATTGCGGCGCGTACCGGAGACTTCCGGGTGGACAACGCTTTATTCACCAACGCCTTTGCGAGCCTGTCATCGTCGCCGAAATTCACCCGTGAGTGGGTGGCGGGGGTGAACTGGTATCTGAATCGGATTCTCAGATTTTCGGCGGACTACGCTCACACGAATTTCGCATACGGCGCAACCAATGCGGATCGCCCGGCCGAACGCGTGATTCTCAGTCGATTCCAAATCAACTTTTGATTGGGAACTTGATAAGGATGGCGCGTGAGAGCGCGCCGTCCCCCAATAGCCAACCCCCAATCCCCCCGGAAGCGCTTCAGCGCTTGCCACCCTAAAGCTTTCCCCCTAGTCGCCGATAGCAAATCAAGGTGCCGCTCAAGGAAATAGCGCCAGAACTGGCCGATGCAGCCGATGTACTCAGCGATCAGCTCCGCACCCACCTGCACCGCCTGGCCGTGTTCCTGCTGCCTCACGCCGCCACTCTGGACCGGCGATTTCTAGCCAAGCTGAAGCGCGGCAAATTCGAGCCTCGGGCTTTCGAGCCCAAAATCCGAGTGGCGCTGGCATCCATCACGCCGGGCGCCGCGGCACGCATTTTGGCCAGCGGCCAGCCGCCGCTGAAGTTTATTGAACAGGTGGAATACAACGGACGCCGCCTGGCCAAGCTCAATCTGCCGCCGGCCAGCATCGTGGAAGCATTGCAGGAGTATGACCGGCTGCTCACGCCCATGCTGCGCAAGCTGCTGCCCAACGAATACGCCAATTTCAAATGGGTGCGGGAGCAGCTGCATTTCTGCGTCATCCTGACGCTGAACAATGCGTATTACCAGGTCCGCGAGGCCGAAACACAGGCCTTCTATGAGCTTTTCCGCATCGAGTTGGAATCGCGCAATCTGGACGAGCTGCTGCGGCGCTTCTTGGATGCGCTGGTTCACACCTGCCACGCCGACGCCGGCCATCTGTACTTGTTGAACGACAAGCGCAGCGCATGGGTGCTGCGGGCCCAGGCCCAGTTGCGCGGTCCCAAGAAACCGGCATTAGTTCAAGTCCCCAATGGCCGCGCTTTGATGCGCACGCTCTCCCATTCGCGGCAGATCGAACTCAAGGACGGCGGCCCGGGTGCATTGCTGCTCGAAACCGCCTGGAAGAATCGATTCCAGACGGTCTGGTCCATTCCGCTCGCCACCGGTGGCCGCACCGCCGGCGTGATGCAGTTCGGTTTTTCGAAATCCTACGAATGGCTGCCGCGCGAGCAGGAATTATTGGCTGCGGCCGCCGAGCGCTGCCTGATGGCCGCCGAAAAAGCCCGGCTCATGGAAAACCTGGCGGCCCGCGAGGAGCAGGTCCGGCAACTCGCCGAACACATGCTGCACGTGGAAGAAATTGAGCGCCGCAGAATCAGCCGTGAGCTGCACGATGAAGCTGGTCAGTCCCTGCTGTGCATTCGCCTCCAATTAGAGCTGCTGGAACAGGCTATTCATCCAGAACATGGCGAGTGGATCGGCAAACTACGCGAGGCGCGGGATCTTACCGAGCGCACCATCCTCGAGATGCGCCGTCTGATCGCCGCTCTAAGCCCGGCGGTGCTGGAGCAACTCGGCTTAGGCGCCGCCTTGCGGCAACTCGTGAACCGCTTCCGCCGCCTGCATCCCATTCGCGTCAAACTGCTCTTGGGCCGGCTGCGGCGGCTGCCGCAACACACTGAAATTATTGTCTATAGGTTGGTGCAGGAGTGCTGTAACAACATCGCCAAGCACTCCGCCGCCAGAAGCGTAAACATTTCTGTCAGTTCGGCCGATGGATGGGTGAGACTGGCCGTTGAGGACAACGGCGTCGGGTTTAAGGTCGAGGAAGCGCTGGCTCGGAAAGATTCGTTTGGACTTTCTGGCATGAGGGAGCGCGTTGCTCTCCTCGGTGGCAGGTTTGAGATTCGCAGCTATCCCAAGAATGGAACCGGCAACGGAGCCAGTATTGGAACCGCTTTTGGAACCAGTATTGGAACTCGGGTGGGAAAGAAGTTGGCCGATCGGAAAGCAGGGCGGGGCACCAAGATTTTGATCCGTCTTCCGGTAGCCAAGCAGGCGCCGGAACCCGCTACGGTGGAGC
Organism: Bryobacterales bacterium; assembly: GCA_963798295.1. GTDB lineage: Bacteria > Acidobacteriota > Terriglobia > Bryobacterales > Bryobacteraceae > Palsa-89. Next base: position 367,989 of record CAWCSV010000002.1, read on the forward strand.
CGTTGGGAGCAAAACTGCTGGGAGCAAAGCCATTAGGAGTACGACCCGTGCGGAGGATCGGGGCGGCCGGAGCGTAGGCCGCAGCTAGGTAAGGAAAGAGTCGGATATGGGACAACCTCCGCCACGGAAAGCTCAAGCTTAAGAAAGGGATTCGAGACAGTAACCGGGGTAAACGTTATGGCTAAGACTCGCATCATGTTGGCGGATGATCACACGCTCTTTCGCCAGGGCATCAGAACCCTGATTTCCGCCGAAGCCGACATGGAAGTGGTCGGCGAAGCTTCCAACGGCGGCGACGCTGTCGAGAAGGCAGCCGAACTCCGTCCGGACGTCGTGTTAATGGACATTGGGATGCCCGGTCTCAGCAGTTTCGAAGCCACCCGGCAGATCAAGAAGAATCGCCCCGAAACCAAAGTCCTCTTCCTCACCATGTACGACGACGAAGACTACCTGGTGGAAGGCATGGAAGTGGGCGCCAGCGGCTACGTGCTTAAGGACAGTCCCTCAGCCCAACTGGTGGCCGCGGTGCGCGACATTTGCCGCGGCGGAAGTTACCTGAGTCCCCGCATGCTGTCCCAGCTGGTGGACGATTTCCGGTCCCGCATCAAGTCCGCCAACCGGTTGCCGCGCTTCGCCACGCTCACCACGCGCGAGCGCGAAGTTCTCAAGATGCTGGCCGAAGGCAATTCCGTGAAAGAGATCGCCTGCGATCTCAACCTGAGTGTCAAGACGGTAGAAGCCCACAAATTCAACCTGATGCGCAAGCTGGACATCCACAACAAAGCGCAACTGGTGCAGTACGCCATCCAAAAGAAGATCATCAAGATCCCGAACCTGGCCTAATCCCCTCCCGCACGCGTTACCATAAGGTCGGTGTGAACCGGCCTATTCTGACCGTACCTGTCCAAAAAATCGAAGGCGATTCCTCCGCTCCCTTTCAAGATCTGCTGGCTGTCGAAGAACCGCTGGAAATCCGCTTGGGCGACAAATCGATCTCCATCACCATGCGCACTCCCGGCAACGATTTCGATCTGGCCGCCGGTTTTCTGTTCTCCGAAGGCATCCTGCACGACGCCAGAGAGGTTCGCGAAATTCGCTGGTCGCATCTGGCCAACGGCAATCCGCGCCAGCTCGGCAATTCCGTTACCGTGGAGCTAAACCCCGGCGTCCCGCTCGATCTGGACCGTTTGGAACGCCACTTCTACACCACGTCAAGCTGCGGAGTTTGCGGTAAAGCATCCATCGAAGCCATTCAGACACAGATGCAAATGCAAGGCTGTCCCGTGCTACCGCGCGACGAACCCTTGATCGAATCCAGCGTCATTCACGCGCTGCCCGAGGCGCTGCGGCGCGCGCAGCCGGTGTTCGAACGGACGGGCGGCCTCCACGCGGCGGCCCTATTCTCTTCCGATGGCCTGCTTCAGCTCTTGCGCGAAGACGTGGGCCGTCACAACGCGGTGGACAAACTGATCGGCGCAGAAATGCTGGCCGGCCACACGCCGCTTTCGAACCAGTTGCTGTTCGTGAGCAGCCGCGCGAGTTTTGAACTGGTGCAAAAGGCGCTCATGGCCGGCATACCGATTTTGGCCGCGGTGGGCGCGCCCTCCAGCCTGGCGGTGGAGACTGCGCAGCGCTTTAACCTGACCTTGCTGGGATTCGTGCGCGACGGCCGTTTTAACATCTATTCAGGAGCATCCAGAATCCAATGAGGCTCCGCGTCTTATGAAACTACGCATTCATGGAAATTCGCTGCGGCTGCGGCTGAACCAAGCGGAGGTCGCGCAGTTCAGCAAAACCGGCTTTGTGGAAGACAGCATCCAGTTTGCGCCGGGCGCCAGCTTCGCGTATGCGCTGGAGAGCATGTCCAGCCTGAGCGCACCCCAAGCGCTCTACGCCAACGGCTTCCTGCGCGTCCAGGTGCCGGGCGCGGATGCCACCGATTGGGTGAGGTCCGATCGCGTCGGAATTTCAGGCGATCAAGCGCTTGCATCGGGCCAGCGGTTGTCCATCTTGATCGAAAAGGATTTTCAGTGCCTGCACGGCGACGTGGCGCGGGATCCCGACGCGTATCCTAACCCGCTCGAGGAATCTGCACCTCGAACATAAAATGGAAAAGGGCGCCGAGATAATCGTGCGCCCTTCGCCGCGTCGTTCGGAATCGACCCTGGAGTTATAACGTCTTAGTCCCCTTCTCATCGGGGCTCCACGGTCTACCCTGCCGATACTATCACGAAATTTTCTCGGCGATCGATTTGGCTTGCAGGAACTGCAGCAGGTAATCGGGCCCGCCCGCCTTGGAATCGGTCCCCGACATATTGAACCCGCCAAAGGGATGCGCGCCCACCATCGCTCCCGTGCACTTGCGGTTGATGTACAGGTTGCCGACGAAGAACTGCTGGCGCGCCTTGCGGATCTTTTCGCGATTGTTGGTGTAGACGGCGCCCGTCAGGCCATATTCGGAATCGTTGGCCAGCTGGAGCGCATGATCGAAATCGCGGGCCTTCGCTACCGCCAGCACTGGTCCGAAAATCTCCTCCTGAAAGATGCGCGCTTTCGAATCCACGTCGGCGATCACGGTGGGTTGCACGAAATAGCCGTCACCGGGACCCTTGCCGCCACCGGCGACCAACCGGCCCTCTTTCTTACCAACCTCCACGTATTCTAAAATCGATTTCATCGCGCCTTCGTTGATCACCGGGCCCATGTAGTTTCCGGAATCGTCCGACGGACCCACCTTTAACTGGGCGACTTCAGCTTTCAACTTCTCAACGAACTCGTCATAGATGGCCGCGTCCACAATCGCGCGCGAGCAAGCCGAGCACTTCTGCCCCTGATACCCGAACGCCGACCACAATACGCCCTTCACCGCGCTATCGATGTCGGCTTCGCTATCCACCACGATGGCGTCCTTGCCGCCCATTTCCGCGATCACGCGCTTGATCCACAGCTGCCCTTTGCGCGGCTTGGCCGCCAGTTCATTGATGCGCAGTCCCACTTCTTTGGATCCCGTGAACGCGATGAAGCGCGTCAAAGGATGCTCCACCAGGACGTCGCCCACCACTGCGCCGCTGCCCACCAACATGGAAAACGATTGCGGCGGGAAACCGGCTTCCAGCAGAACTTCGGCGAACTTGGCGGCTATCGTCGGTGAGTCGCTGGAGGGTTTAATCACCACCGTGTTGCCCGCCACCAGCGCGGCGGTGGTCATCCCCACCATGATGGCCAGCGGGAAATTCCAGGGCGGAACAATCACGCCCACTCCCAGCGGAAGGTAGAACAGTTCGTCCTTCTCGCCCGGTAATTGCACCAGCGGATCGGGCTTGGCCAGGCGCTGCATCTGGCGCGCGTAGTATTCGCAGAAATCGATGGCCTCGGAAACGTCCGCGTCCGCCTCCGGCCACGTCTTGCCCGCTTCAAAAACCAGCCAGGCGTCGAACTCAAACTTGCGCTTGCGGAACAGTTCGGCGGCACGCAGCAAAATCCCGGCGCGAGTCTCCGCGGGCACGCTGCCCCACTCCGGGAAATACGCGTGAGCCGCTTCCACCGCTTCCTTCGCCAAAGCCGCCGTTGCCTTGTTATGGATTCCAACGATCTCGCTCGGCTTGGAGGGATTCAGCGACTTGAGGAGATCCCCCGTCTTCTCTCGCCGGCCGTTCACCAGCAAATCGTACTCGCGACCCAGCTGCCCGCGCACTTCGCGCAACGCACGCTCCATGGCTTCGCGATTGGCGGGCTTCGAAAAATCCGCCACCGGCTCATTGGCAAACGGCTTGGTCCCGGCCTGCACTGGCTCCGCAATTGTACTGCTCATGTGCTGTTTATCCCTTCAAAAAGCTTAGCCCTTCAAATTAGACGCAGTGCTTTCGACGATCTTGCGGCCGCGCTCGAACATATCCGCCGCTTCATCCGCCAGCTTGCGCCCGCGCTCGTACATATCCCGGCCGCGATCCAGCAAATCGCTTCCCGAATCAGCCAACGCATCCCGGCCCCTGAGCGCCTTGCGTGAAAGCTGCCGGCGCGTATCTTCGCCTGTCGCCGGAGCGTAGAGCAACGCCACCGTCGCGCCAATCGCAATTCCAGCCATGAACCACACCGCTTTGCTGCCGTATTCTTCCGCCATGAACCCTCCTTACCCATTCTAACGCCCCGCTCGACACACGAATCCCGTAGAATCAAAACGTGAATAACGAAGCGGACTTGATTACGGTGTATCGCTCCATGGATGCGGAAGCCAAGGAAGACGCCGAATGCATCGTCGAACTATTGACTGACGCGGGCATTCAAGCGGCAATGCTGGACGATACCGCGCCCGGCGTGCCCGAAGGTGTTTTCGAAGTGCGGGTGCCGGCGCCCGATGCGGCGCGCGCCGAAGAGCTGATCGCCGAGAATCCGCCGCCCGACGAAGCCGAAGAAGTGGACGACTCGCCGGCGCTGGACCTGAAGGCCATAGTCGGCGCCACCAGCGAAATGGAAGCCATGAGCATCAAGAATCTCCTGGACGCCAATGGCATCCAGGCCGTCCTGGTCGGCGATTCCGTGCTCCCCAACTTTCCCTTCGTAGTGCGCGTGGCGCGCGACCAGGTGGATCGCGCTCGCGCACTCATCGCTCACGCCGAAGCCGAGGGGCCGGCCGCGGCCGAAGAAGCGGAACGCGCCTCGGAGTCTTAGCACGCTATAACGCCGGCTGGTTGGCGTGCAGGAACCAGCGGTCGATCACCACATCGCGCACGAACCAGCGAGTGCCCAACAGCCGCCGTCCCACGGCGCCGATCCAGGCCGAGGGCAAATGCTCGCCAAGCCGCGACGCCCAGTCCTGCCCGGACGTTCCGAATCGCCGCGCCAGCAGCGCTTCATATCCGGCGAGCGAAGCGCGCGAATAATTTCCTTGCGCCGCCAAGATCGCCTTCCCCGCCAGCAAGCCGGATTCAATCGCGGGCCGGATGCCTTCGCCGCTCTGCTTGTAGGCCAATCCAGCGGCGTCTCCGATCAGCAGGACGCCGTCGTCGCAGGCCCGCCGCCTGGAAACCCCATACAGCAAGTAGGCGTGGCCCAACAGCGCGGTAGGAACATCAAATGAAATCCGGCCGGTGGATTTCAAGAAGCGCACGAACGCGGCCACGTGCTCCGATAAGCGGTGTTGATCCATCCGCCCCAAGCCGATGTTCAAATAATTGTTCTTCCGAAAGCACCAGCCGTAGCCTTTGATGTCGGCGCAGAAATAGAGCTCCGGCGTATCGGCGCGAACGCGGCACCCAGCCTGCTGCCGATCGTCCATTTCAAACTCGGCCTCCTGCGCCACAACGGCATTTTCGCGGGCCGGTTTCGCGCCGGTCAGTTTAGCCACCGGACAAAAGTGGCCGCCCGCGCCCACCAGTAGACTCGTTCTTGTTTGTCCGTTGACAATCCAGCCGTGCTCGTCACGCTGCAAGCTGGAGAGCGCGACTCCCTCCATGAGCCGCGCCCCCGAGCGGCGCAACAGATAGTCGTCGAACTCGCGCCTGCGGATTCCATAGCTCACGATGGCCTTGCAGTCGGTGTCGGCCGCGGGACCGCCGATCCAGCCAGTGCGGAACGCGGTGATGGGCTGCAACACTCGGCCACGCGCGTATTCCGCCGGATCGATCCCCAACTCCGTTAGAACTTGCGGTGTAATCCACCCGCCGCAGATCTTATCGCGCGGGAAGATCTGCCGGTCGAGAATCGCGACCTCGAATCCGGAACCGCGCAGCGCCCAGGCGCAGGAGGAGCCGGCCGGGCCACCGCCGACGATCAGGACATCGCATGCCATCGAACCTTCTCTACGACGGGCTTCTCGACCACAGGCTTGGGGTCTTCATTCACCGGCTGGCCGTCGGCATACAGGGGATCGCGGGTCCAGAAAATCGGCTCTCGTTGCGAGCCGACGAAGAGAATCTGGAACAGCTGCAGATCGCCGGTGCGAAATGCGGCGATGGATCCCGCCAGGTACAGACGCCAAGCCCTCACGAAGCGGGAATCGTACATGGCCGTCACCTGCTGCCTGGATTTCTCAAAGCGCTCCAGCCAATGCTCCAGGGTCCTGGCGTAATGCATGCGCAGGTTTTCCACGTCCAGAACCGAGTAGTTCTTCGGTTCGAGAACTCTCATGGACTGGCGCAGCGAGGGAACGAATCCGCCGGGGAAAATATGTTTGCGAATCCAGCGGCTGAAAACCGCCGGATAATTTCGTCCGATGAAGTGCAGCAACCCGCGGCCGGTGTCGCCAACACTGCGGTGGATGATGTCGGAAAACTCCTGAAAGTGATCCAACCCCACGTGCTCCAGCATACCCACCGAGACGAAGACGTCGAATTTTCCCGAGATGGCCCGGTAGTCTTCTTCGATGTATTCCACCCGGTCGCTTAGCCCTTCCGCCCGGGCCCGCGCGCGCGCGAAAACAATTTGCTCGTGCGAAACGTTGTACGCTTTCACCGACACGCCATACTCGCGGGCCATGTGAAGCGCCAGCGCTCCCCATCCGCATCCCGCTTCCACCACCGTCTCACCGGGCTGCAGCCGCAGCTTACGGCAGACGTGATCCATCTTGGCGATCTGCGCATGTTCCAGGGTCGAGGACGGCGTGGGGAAGTAGGCGCAGGTATAGAGCAGCTGCTCGTCCAGCCACAGCTTGTAAAAATCGTTTCCTAGATCGTAGTGGCTGTGGATATTCTTCCGGGATCCGGTGTACGAGTTGTCCTGCAAAACGTCCAGCCACTTGGACGCCAGCCGGGAATACCAGCGGCCGGCAGCCGGTGACGAATCCATCGCCTGATAGACAGCTTCGAGAAAGCGCACCAGATCACCTTCCACATCGATGCGCCCGTCCATGTAGGCGTCGCCGAAGATAACTTCCGGGTCGCGCAGCAATCCTGCTAACGTGCCTCGATCCTGAATCACCATGGTGGCAACCGGAGGAGCACCACGTGGCGATACATCTGCGCCACCTTTCACCAAGAGGCGGACTGGCGCCGAACCGGTAGCTTCAAGAATCCGTGACAACAGCCATTTCTCAGCGAAACGTGGCAGAATCGCCATATCCGTCCTCCGGGTTAGGTAACCAGCTTACCCGATCTATTTAGACGATGTTACTACTCCCGCTAACTTTTTGGGGAATCGGTACCGCTCCTGGGTTGTGCCGTGTAACCCCGCCAGTAAGACGATTGAGCGGAAAGAGGTAGCACTTATTTTCCCAGGTAAAGCCCTTACAGGGAGATGGTGAATTCTACTCAATCTTGGCTGCCAGATCTCCCAAGAGCAGGGAGAATAATACAGTGTACACGCAAAAATTCCAGCGCGACGAGATAAAGATGGGGTTGAGTGAGATGGCGAGCCAAATGCTTAAGAACAAAGTCGGCAGTTCCAAAATGGGAAATGGGCTTTTCTTAATTAAACATATTGTCCCGGACTGCCGTTAAGTACGGTTACAGGAGCCAGCTTAGAATGCGCGCCCCAGTTCTTCCTAACGAAGCTCTTTCAGAATCACGCCAAACGGACGATTCGGCCACCCATCCCGTAGGTTCTCTGGCCCGTTTTGCCGCCAGTACCGGAGCCAGCTTAACGGCCGACTTGCTCGGCGTTAACTCCAAAAACATTTCTAGACCAAAATGTCTGCTCCCAGAATCGGTGCGGAAAGGCGATGGCGTCGGTCCGGTTGTGGATCTCGACGAGTATTGCTCGAAATTGCTGGTGGTCACGCTGGGAATCACCGATGTGGTGGAGCGCACCGGCCTCACAGTTTCTGTCTGGGGCTCTCCAGACCAGGACGATTGGGGTTCCAATCCGCTGGTCACGTTCCGGCAGCGGCAATATTGCGGCGTCTATTCGGTTCTTCTAAATATGGCCATGCACACCGAAGTTCGTTTCTTGCGTGTTCAGTGGAACATGAACCGATGGGGAAAAGGCGAACGCGTCGCCCTGTTTGGTTTTGAGGTGTTCCTGGAAGAATCCGGCGCACGCGTAAGCAGCTCGGCCGTGGCGTAAGCCATCGTCGGTCGCGGCGTCCTGAAAATCCGCGCCGCAGCGTGAGGCGGCTTGCTAACACAGTGGCTTCGCGCCTTTCTGTTGTGATAATGTAACGGATTCGCGCTTGGCGTGTCTCACTAATAGGTAAAGATAGGTAAAAGTGCGGGGCAATGGACGTCATAGAAGTCTTTTTAGTCGAGGATAATCCCGCCGATGTGCTCCTGGTGCGCGTTGCCCTGTCCCAAGTTCCCTTCCCCCTGAAGCTCTCCGTGGCCAAGGACGGCGAGCAAGCATTGAAGATGCTTGGTTCTCCCGAATTTCACCCTCAACTAATCATTCTCGATCTCAACATGCCGCGGGTGGACGGGCAGACCGTCCTGCAGCAATACCAACAAAAGAAAATCCCGGTGGTGATCTTCAGCTCCACGCAGAACAAAGTGGAAGTGCAAAAGGCGCTGGCCCTGGGCGCACGCGAATACGTGCAGAAACCCATCGGATTTGAACCCTATGCCGACGCGGTCCGCGGCATCGTGAATCGTTGGATCAGCCTGCCTCCCGAGTTGCCGGCCACAACTAGCTAACAGAACGTAACAGCATCCAAGCGCGCCGAGTCTAAGGGGCGGGAGTTTCCGCTTGATCGGCATCGAGAACCGCGGCGCGCTATCGGAACGTCTGTCTACGGGCGTCCAGGGGCTGGATGAAGTACTGTTCGGAGGGCTCAATCCGAACCGGATCTATCTGCTGGAAGGCGATCCTGGAACCGGCAAAACCACTCTGGCGCTACAGTTCATGCTGGAAGGCGCGCGCGCCGGAGAAAAATGCCTGTACGTGACGCTTTCCGAAACCGCTGAAGAACTGCACGCGGTGGCGCGTTCGCATGGATGGTCGCTGGATGGCGTAACTATCTTCGAACTGACGCCGCCCGAAGCCAACTTCGCCGCCGATCAGTATTACACGCTGCTGCATCCTTCCGAAGTCGAGCTGAGCGAGACCATCAAGCTGATTCTGGACCGGATCGAAGAATTGCAGCCGGATCGGGTGGCGTTCGATTCGCTGGCGGAGATTCGTCTGCTGGCCCAGGATCCATTGCGTTACCGACGACAGGTTCTGGCGCTGAAACAATTCTTCGCCGGACGGCGCAGCACCGCGCTGCTGCTGGACGATCTAACATCGCGCTCGCACGAACTGCAGGTCCACAGCATCACTCATGGCGTGATCGTTCTGGAACGCTTCGTGCGCGAATACGGAGCCGAGCGCCGCAGGATTCAGATCACCAAGATGCGCGGCGCCAATTTTCGCGGCGGATGGCACGACGTCGTGATCGCGACCGGAGGGCTATCGGTGTTTCCAAGAATCTCGGTGGAGGACACCATTGACGCTTTCGCCGGACAAATGGTCTCCAGCGGCGTGCCCGCGTTGGACGCGCTGCTGGGCGACGGAGTTCATCGCGGCACCAGCATGTTGCTGATCGGGCCCGCTGGCGCCGGTAAATCGTCGCTCTCCACGCAATATGCCTTGGCCGCGCTCGAACGCGGAGAGTCCGCCGCCATTTATACGTTCGACGAAAGCCGCAATACGCTGATTGAGCGATCCACTGGTCTAGGAATGCACCTCAAGCCGCATCTGGAGAGCGGCCGCCTGGTGATCGAAGCGGTGAATGCGGCCGAGTTGTCGCCGGGACATTTCGCACATCGCGTGCGCGAGCGGGTGGAGCAAAACCCCAAAGGCGTGGTGGTGATCGACAGCTTGAACAGCTATCTCAACGTTATGCCAGCCGAACATTTTCTGGTGATGCAGATGCACGAGTTGCTGGCGTACCTCAATCGCCGCGGCATGTTGAGCATCCTGGTGATGGCCCAGCAGGGCTTGATCGGCCAGATGCATTCGCCCCTGGATCTGAGCTATTTGACCGACACGGTGGTTATTCTACGTTATTTCGAGTTTCAGGGAGCCGTCAAGAAGGCTATCTCCGTGATCAAGAAACGGAGCGGCGCGCACGAGGAAACCATCCGGGAGTTTCGGCTGGGTCCGGGCGGCGTTTTTGTCGGACCTCCGCTCTCGGCCTTTCAGGGCGTATTAACCGGAGTGCCGACCTATGTCGGCGAGTCCGCTCCGCTGCTGCCGAAGGAAGGCGCGCGTGCCCAACAGTGAAGGACCGGAGTATGAACGCCAGTCCACTCGCGTCCTGATTCTGGCGCCGGTGGGCCGTGACGCGGCGCTGGCCTGCGCGGTGCTGCAGCGCGAGCGGTTAGCCGCCGAGGTCTGTGCCTCGGTGCCGGAGCTGATTCGCGAATTGCGGGCGGGCGCCGGAGCGGCCGTTATCGCCGATGAGGCGCTGAATGGCAACATCCCTGTGCTGCAGGATTGGGTGAAGTCCCAGCCGGCATGGTCCGACTTTCCCTTCATCATTCTTACCGGCAGCAAGGCGCTCCCGGGGGAAATGCAGGAGCGCTACGATCTCATCCAGGCGCTGGGGAACATCACTCTGCTGGAGAGGCCCCTGAGATCCATTACGCTCCTCACGGTGGTGCGCACTGCTTTGCGCGCCCGCGCCCGGCAATACGAAGTGGAACACCATATTCAGGAGACCCGCCAGGCGGAAGCCGCGAAGGCCGAAGCCTATGCGCGTGAAGAGGCCGCGCAGGCACAAATCGAATTATTGAACCACGTCGGCGAGATTCTCTCCGCCGAGCTCAATCTGGATACTTTGCTGCCCGCCATTGTGGAAGCAGGCACGGACTTGAGCGGCGCCGATATCGGCCTGTTCTTTTCGGAAGGCGTCATCGAAGGCGTCCGAAAGTTTGCGCTACGCTGCGCATCGGGTGTTGCGCTGGCTGAGGCCAGTACGCTGCTGGGCGCGGACGCTCTCATGGACGGCGCGCAATTTTCCTGGAAGAAAATGCTGCGTTGCATCGCGCCGCGACGAATCGCCCGCCCAGGCCAACGACGCCTGGATCGAAGCGGTGGCGCACAAACTATCGCTGGGAAATTGCATCGCGCTGCCCGTGATGTCGCGTCCCGGCGCGGTATTAGGCGTGCTCCTTTTCGGACGCCATAGCCCGGACGCCGTTTTCAACTCGCGAGGAGAGCGTGGCCAGCAGCCTGAGTTCCCAAGCGGCCATCGCCATAGACAACGCGCGGCTGTTTACCATGGCGGAGCAGGAACGAAAACGCCTGGAGGCTGCACGCCAGATCTTGCAGCGCTCCAACGAGGAATTGCGCCAGTTCGCTTACGTCGCCAGTCATGATTTGCAGGAGCCTCTACGCACCGTGGCCAGCTTCACCCAACTGCTGGTGAGCCGCTATGGCGACAGAGACGATCCGGATGCGGCCGAGTTCGTGGCCTTCATCGTGGACGGCGTGGAGCGCATGAGTTCACTCATGCACGACCTGCTGCAGTATTCCTCCACCGGCGGTTCGAAAACGCTTCCTGCCGAGCCCACCTCAGCCGAAGGCGCACTGGCCGAAGTGTTGTTCGCGCTCTCGGCGTCGATTCAGGCTAGCAACGCTACCATCACCTACGATCATCTGCCGTCGGTTTGGGTGGAGAACCGTTCGCTCATCACGCTACTACAAAATCTGATCGGTAACGCGATCAAGTATCGAGGCCAGGACCCGCCGCGCATCCATGTCTCGGCCGAAGCCTGACGGCGCCAATTGGCGCTTCTCGCGTGCGCGACAACGGCATCGGAATCCCGCGGAATATCACGAACGGATTTTTGGAATCTTCAAGCGGCTGCATGGCAAAGAAATTCCGGGCACCGGCATCGGCTTGGCCATCTGCCAGCGCATCGTGCAGTGGCACGGAGGAGAGATCTGGGTGGAATCGGAACCCGGATCGGGCTCCGTGTTCTTTTTCACCTTGCCCCAGGAACCGCAGCGCATCCAGCGCGAGATGGCCGAATTCGCGGCGCTCGGCGTCAAAAGGCGCGTAGCCGTGATATTTTGAATCTGCACTGCCTCACTCGACTCACACTGAGCAGGTTCCCCATAGCAGCCCGTTGGCCTGGGTTTCCGAGCCTCGCGGCCTGGCGCTGTGGGCTGCCATGGCGGGCTTCGTGCTGGATTCATACGATGTCCTGCTCTACGTCTTCGTGGTCCAAACCCTGCGCGCCGAGTTTCACTGGACGGCCGCCACGGCGGGCCTGGTTAGCTCCGCTACTCTGGTCACTTCCGCGCTGGGCGGCATCGGCGCAGGATTTCTTTCGGATCGCATCGGACGGCGTCGCACGCTGGTATTGACGATCTTGATCTATTCCATCGGCTCCGGCGGATCCGCCTTGGCCACCGGCCTTACGACACTCATCTTCTGGCGATCCATCGTGGGATTCGGACTGGGCGGAGAATGGTCGGCCGGCGCAGTGCTAGTAGCTGAAAGCTGGCCGCCGAAGCATCGCGCCAAAGCCATCGCGCTGATGCAATCCGGCTGGGCGATGGGCTACATGCTGGCCGCCGCCAGCACCGCTTTCATACTCCCGCGCTTCGGATGGCGCGTGTTGTTTCTCACCGGACTCTTTCCCGCGCTGCTCACCATCTGGATCCAGCGCAAAGTGAAGGAGCCGCCTTTGTGGCAAAAGAAACCCGCCGCAAGTCCGTGGTTGAATCTGTTCCGCCCGCCGCTGGCCAGGCGCACATTCCTCACCACTGCGCTGGCCACGTGCATGCTCTTCGCCTATTGGGGACTCAACACCTGGCTGCCCGGATTTCTTTCCGCTCCGCGCTCGCAGGGCGGCGCCGGACTCAACGTGCTTCAAACCAGCGCGTGGATTTTCATCATGCAGTTCGGGACGTTCCTGGGCTACGCGAGCTTCGGCTGGCTGGCGGATTGGTGGGGACGCCGCCCGGCATTCTTCGTCTATGTCATCATCGCGGCGGTGCTGACGCCTATCTACGGATTGACGCCGGTCTGGGCGGGCACGTCCTCGGAATTTTGGCTGCTCGCCCTGGGGCCGCTGGTGGGCTTCTTCGGCACCGGCTTCTTCTCGCTGTTCGGAACCATGCTGGCCGAGCTCTATCCCACGTCCATCCGAGGCTCCGCGCAAGGTTTCGTCTACAACACCGGCCGCGCCGCCAGCGCGCTTGCGCCTTTCGCCATCGGAGCCATTGCCGATCGCCACGGCCTGGGTTATGGACTGGCGCTCAACTCGGCGTTCTTCCTGATCGGCGCCGCGCTGATTTTCACGCTGCCGGAAACCAGGGGGACGGATTTGGCGTAGCCTTCCACCCATGCAACCCGCAGTAACTTTCCTCGGCTAAAATGTAGTGGAGAGGCTCCAATGGGTTTAAGCACGGTCCAGGAAATTGAACGCGCCATAGGGGCGCTCACCCCGCACGAGTTGGAGGAATTGTACTCATGGCTTGACCAAAATTGCCCGCAACCGATCGACCTTCGCCTTCAGTCCGACCTTACGGCGGGCCGTCTCGACAAAGCCATCCATCGCGCTTTGGAAGACGACAAGAGCGGTCGAGCCCAGCCGCTTTAGCGCTGGATGCAGCATCGCGCCACTTCAGACTTCTGGGAGGGTTACCAGGCGCTCCCGCAGGAAATCCGCAACCGGGCGGACCAAAAGTTTTCATTGCTGAAAGCCAACCAGCAACATCCTTCGCTGCAATTCAAGAAGCTGGGAGAGCGCCACGGACAGGAAATCTGGTCGGCCCGTGTGACGTTGAAATATCGCGCTCTCGCGATCAAACGGACGGACGGGTATCTGTGGTTTTGGATTGGTGGCCACGAGACTTACGATTCCCTGACCTCCTAGGATTTCGCTAGGTTACGGTTGAAGGCGAGGCAATACGATGCGTGAGAAGCGAAAAGACGGGATGTTGTCATATGGGTTCTTGCTCGACAGGGACGTTTCGAAAGGCTGCGTCACTCTTTCCCCGAAAACGCACCAAAACGCTCGCCGATGTTGGGCTGCCACAAAACGCAAGCGATGCTCAGATTGTTAGGGAAGCGTGGAACCGACAGCTTACAATCGTCACCGGCAATGGGGATGATTTCGTAAAGGAAATTAACAGGTTTCTCGCGCAAACAAAGAAAGCCTCTGACGGCTGCCATGAAGTGTGTGGATTGGTCGTCTTGCCAAACGGTTATGAACGGCAAAGGCGACTTTTACAGAATGTCGAAGCAACCTTGAGACTTGACAACAAGAAACTTTCTTGGGCTCAGGTGGCTGATCAGAATTGCTATGTCAGGGTGAAACGATCTGGCGGCACCGAATTAAAAAGGTTTCCTCGATGCTTCTATTGCTTAAAGAACGAAATGAAATAACGCCCGTTCCACCAAGGATAACCGTTGCACGGTTGTCAGGACGCACGCAAACAAAGGGACGCCGTGCTGCAAATGTCTCTCAAGGAGCATTACGGGCCGGCGCAGTTTCATAAGTGCCAGGGCTTAACCCCATCGGCACACCACACGCTCGCCCGCAGCGGTGTGTATCAATAGTCGAAAGTTTGTATGTGACGCGATGAGTCGTCGCGCCCGCCATATAAAAGGAGCCTTCCTTCGATTGGGAGAGATCGCGTTCCATCCCTTCTCCGCCGTGTCGCAGAGTTCCTTTATGTCAGTAGGACTCAAGGTTTTAACCCAGGGAGCTTCCGTCCCTGGTTTTGTTTCGGTGGCCATGGCCGCAGAATACCAGACAACAGGACAACCTCTCCACCTAATCGTTGCCAGCATAGCGTCCTTTATGTTTGACCACCGCGGTCCCATGCCCCGCCGATCACCGTTACCGTTCGAAGCTCTTCAGTAGTGAACCCTCCAACGAAACTCCACATAAATCTCCCTCGGTCGTTGTAACGGAATCCGCCAAACGTCAGGCTGTTGTCGAGTAACATACGGCGCTTCGCCATATTCCAAGGCGGTCAGCGACATCCTCTATTTTTCCTTCTCGCCGAAGATTTTCCCCGGCCAAACGTCGAACGGCCAGGGGCTGGCGCTCAACTCGGCGTTCTTCCTGATCGGCGCCGCGCTGATTTTCACGCTGCCGGAAACTAGGGGGACGGATTTGGCGTAGTTGCAACCGCTCCCTCACCGTCACGGCTCAGAACTATTTCGGCTTGGCGTCCCCAGCGGCTTTGGGCATGACCATTACCTTGTGGAGCATCATGTCGCCGTCGTAAACCGTCGCCATAATCCGGTCGCCAGGCTTCACCTTCTTAAGAATCGCGGCATCGTCAACTTTGTAGTTCATCGTCATCGCATCCATCCAGCCCTCCACCTTCTCACCATTCACTTTCAGACTCTTGGAGCCTTCGTCGACGGCCTCTACCTTACCGTGGAACGTGTACGATTTCTTTCCCGGAGCCGACTGCCCGAGACAGACCGAGGCTGCGAACACCGCCAGGGCAAAAACCATAATCAATCGATGTACTCTCATCGTTTCCAATAAGCGTTGCATGTAATTCTCCTTTCCTCTTTTTACAGTATGGTTCTTCAGTAGTGAAATCTCCAACGGAACTCGACGTAAATCTCCCGCGGGTCGTTGTAGTGAAATCCGCCAAACGTCAGGCTGTTGTCCAGTAGCACGCGCCGATTCCCTACATTCAGGGCCGTCAGCGAGATCCTGTATCTGTCTTTCTCGCCAAAGCTTTTCCCCAGCGAAATGTCGAACGTGGTGTGCTGGGGCAAATAGTTCCCCGGATACTGGGGGTCCGGCGTCCCGTTGGTGAATCCCGAGCCGTAATACACGTTGGTCGAAGCGAACACCTGCCAGGGAAGACTGGCATTGAAACCCAGGTTCAAGGTGTTTCTCTGATCGTGGTCCACCGGCGATAATCCCGGGGAAGGCTCGCAGTCCGCGGACACGGGAACGGGACAGATCAAGCCTCCAGTGAAGGGCGCCGAAGCCTGTGCGATCTGATTGGAATAGGCCAGGTGAAACTGACCGCGGCGCCACAGGCGCGGGGAACGGAGCGTGAGTTCCCAACCTTGGATCAGCGCGTAGTCCCAGGTGAGCGGCCAGAAGAGGTTCGATTCCCCTATATTGCTGTGGTCCAGCCAGTTCCTGGCGCTGGTTTGAAAGCTGTCGGCGTCCAGCACCCAGCCGCGAAAAGGAATCGCCACGCCGAATTGGTATTCGTGGTCGCGCTCGCCTTGTAGCGGGCCGAAAGTCAGGCTCTGGCTATTGGCTAAGTCGATCAACGGGCCGGTAGCCGTCAAGAGCGGCGGTGGTTGGTAAAACACGCCGTAAAAGCCGCGAAAGACCCAGTTCAGGCGCGGGATCCGGATGGCGACGCCGAAGCGTGGATCGGGCGCGTTCTCCACCACGGCCGGCTGGGTTCCCCCGCCGACGGAGCCGGAGTTGAAGTGCGAATAGCGCAGTCCCGCGATCAGCGTCAACCAGGAGGTCACTTTGAAGCGGTCGCTGACGAACACTTCGGCCAACCCACCGGTTACGGAGGCCGAAGACGGGCCGAAGTTCTGACAGCTTGTCCCGCAATCCGTAAAAACATTGTTGAAGTAGTTGCTCTGGCGCTGGGCGAATCCGTACACGCCCACTTGAATGTCGTTATTCTTCAGAACGGTTGCGTTTAAGCTGGCTTGCGCGCCGGCATAATTCGCGGTCTGGTTGACATTCGTGATCACAGGATAATCGTTCGGCGAGCTGTTGTAGTTAGCCTGATTGTAATGATAGAACGGCGAAACCGTGAGCAGCAGGTTGCTATTGAAGGTGTGGACCCAGGAGAAAGTCACGTACCCATCGGGTTCGCGTTCACTGTCGTGAAGGCCGTAACTTGGATAAGTCAGATTTCCGGATGAGTTGGGATCCGGGTCGATGGGGATCTGGTAATAGTCCTGCCGCAACGACGCGATGAGGCGAAATTGGTTGTTGCGACTGGCATTGAATATCAAGGACGCGAATCCCCCATAGCCGTTCTCCGCGTCGTGAACAACTTGCCCAATGGGCGGCTGCAAACCATAGTCACTGCGATTTCCGTTGACACTCACGTAATAAGCGAAGCGCTTGGTGTGTCCTCCTAGATTGAATTGATCGTTGGTTTGGTACCAGTTTCCGAAACTGGTGACCAGCTCCGCCTCATTGTCACGCTCGAAGCCTGTTCGCGGCACGATGTTGAAGACTCCATAGGTACGGTCGCCGTATTCGGCATCGTAGCTGCCGCGCTGCACTTCGAGATAATCGATGTCCTTGGGATCGATCTGCGGGCCCAGATTGGTGGCGATATTGGTGTTGGGCACGGGTACGCCATCGATCAGCCAATCCGTTTGGTGGCCCCCGCGCATATGCAGCATGTCGTGGGTTACGTACGCGGCGGGCGTGAAATCAGTGATCATCGCCATGCTGTTGGTGCGGTCAGCGCCGGGAGTTTGGGCTATGTCCTCACGATCGATCAGCGAAGTGGGCGTCACGGAATCGGTGCTGGTCACTTCCGCCTGGCCGACGACAACGGTGGATTGATTTAACGGCGCGATCGCCAGTTGAAAGTGGAGAATCGGCGATGAGCCCGACTCCACCGTGACGTTCTGTTCCAAAGCCGCGAAATTAGCCTGGCTAACCGTGATTTTGTAGTCGCCCACCGGCACGCTGGTGAACGAAAATTCACCGTTGTCGTCCGCTTGCGTGGTTTGAGACAAATCCGAAGTAATCGCCTGCAGCTTCACCGACGCGCCGGCCAGCGGCCGATGCTGAGGATCGTGCACGATTCCTTGTATTTTTCCAAAAATAGTCGCCTGAAGTTGGAACCCCAACATCAGGAAAATCAACGGGGACAGGCAGAATACGAGCTTCCGCATGAAGCCTCCTTCTCAACAGAATTCAAATGTGGACGGGTGCTCTAGCCGACGAAAGGAGGGGGACGCTCAAAAAGAACGGAATCGAGGGGGGCGGGGGAAATCCAGCCTAGCGTCACCAGCGGAATCGCAACCGTAGGCGCTCTGTGGACCGTTGCCCTGGCGGGAACAGCGATCATGGCCGCGGGCTGGCTCTTGCGGACCGAGACCTGGCACCCGCCGCAGCAATCGCGCGAGGAAAACGCCGGTCCGGACTCCTCAGGGTGCATGGACGACCCATGCCCATGCTTCCGGCGGCAACAACTTCCGCCCATGCCTTTGCAACAACAGGGGGGATCGCTCGCATCCTGGGCCCAAGCCTGCCAGGGAATCGGCTGGGCGAGGAAAAATGCCACCAGCGCGGTCGCAAACGAGCGGGCTATCCGCGAGGGCATGACTTCCAGTATACGCTTGAAGCCCTTAGATTCTTCCGTGAAAGGCTGAGGAGGCAAAGTGGCAGCCAAGGCTAAAGATGTCAAAGCTTTACGACGATAGCCCTTTAGAACTTAGTAGGACTAAGTGAGGCCCTAGTGAAGTAGAGCAGGAATGCGATGACCAAGCATCCGGACGCAGACACACCGGCCGCGTTGCCTCGACAGAACGCCCCAGACCACCTGCCCTGGCGTTTTGCCGCAATCGTCACGTTCGGAGTCGCCATCGGCGAATTGCTGACCAATCTGGTGGTCCAGCATCTGTCGGGTTGGTTGATTCATCTCATTTCGTTCGCGGCTCTGGCACTGGTGGGGGTGATCCTGCTTCTCTGGTCGCTGCGCCGCCGCACCGAGCACGTCGCTCTGCAAGCGGGGGCCGAACATCTGCTGTCCGCCGAGATCGATAACCGGCGACGCACCGAACACATGCTGCGGGAGCGCACCGAGCTGCTGGATACTCTGATCCAGACCAGCCCGGTGGGCATCATCGTTCACGATCAGTACCGCGTAGTAACACTGGCGAACCCGGCTTTTTGCGAAGTGTTTGGCTACACCGAGCAGGACTGCATCGGGCGCAAACTGGAGGAGTTGATCGTGCAGGAGGGGGCCGAGCAAGCCTTCCAGGCCAACATCCAGCGCATCGCGGCGGGGGAGGTGCTGCAAGGCTCGATGAAGAGGCGCACCAAGGACGGAAATCTGATCGACGTGGAAGTGCACGCCAAACGGCTGCTCGCGGACGGCAAGTATTGTGGCGCGTTCGCTTTGTTCCAGGACATTACCAAGCGCGCCGAAGCGGAAACGGCGCTGCGCGAGAGCGAGGAAGTATTTCGCACTCTGTGCGCGGCAGCTCCGGTGGGAGTTTTCCGGATCGATGAGAACGGCTCCATGGTCTACGCCAATGAGCGGCTCCTTGAGATTCACGGCCTCAGCATGGAGCAGATGGCGGGCCCCGAATTCCACAAGGGTATTCATCCCGAAGACGCCGAAAGAGTGCTGGCCGCCAGAACGGTCAACATGCAACGGGAAGAACGCTTCTTCGATCAGTATCGGTACGTCAAGCCTAACGGAGAAGTGGTTTGGCTGGGCGTCCACGGCGGTCCGGTGAGCGCGCCCGACGGGCATCCACAGGGATTTGTCGGCGTCATCGAAGACATCACTTCGGTACGCGAAGCCCACGAGCACATGCGGGAAGCCAAGGAAGCCGCCGATGCCGCCAGCCGAGCGAAATCGGAATTCCTGGCCAACATGAGCCACGAAATCCGCACACCCATGAACGGCATCCTGGGGATGACCGAGCTGGCGCTCGACACCGAACTCGACCCCTCGCAACGAGAGTATCTGAACGCCGTGAAGTATTCGGCCGACTCGCTGCTCACGGTGATCAACGACATTCTGGATTTCTCCAAGATCGAAGTGGGCAAGCTGAGTCTGGATCCCATCGAATTCAACCTGCGGGACCACCTGGGGCAGGCTATGAAAATCCTGGCGGCGCGGGCCCACGAGAAAGGCCTGGAGCTGGCTTGCTTTGTGCCGCCGGAACTGCCCGATTTCGTGCTGGGTGATCCGGTGCGCCTGCGTCAGGTCATCCTCAATTTGATCGGCAACGCCATCAAGTTCACCGAAAAAGGCGAAGTGGTGCTGCGAGTGGAGATGGAATCGCAGGATCCCGACGGCATGTCGTTGCACTTCGCCGTTTCCGACACCGGTATCGGCATTCCGCCGGAGAAGCAAAAACTCATCTTTGAACCGTTCTCGCAGGCCGACACCTCCACCACGCGGCGCTATGGCGGCACGGGCCTGGGGCTCTCCATCTCTTCCCGCCTGATCGAGATGATGAACGGCCGCATTTGGCTGGAGAGCGAAGCGGGGCGGGGAAGCACCTTCCATTTCACCGCGCGATTTGGTGTGGCAGTGGCTCTGCCTGCCATTCCGGTGAGCGCGGATCCCGCTATGCTCGAAAACGTGCGCGCGCTGATTGTCGATGACAATGCCACCAACCGCCAGATTCTGGAAAAAACCCTGAGCTTTTGGAAGATGCGGCCCACCTGCGCGGAGCGCGCCGAAGTCGGTTTGGTTTTGCTGCAGCAGGCGCAGCGCGGCGGCGTGCCCTTCACCCTGATGGTGGTGGACTGCCACATGCCCGACATGGATGGCTTCATGCTGGTGGAAGCGGTGCAGAAGCTACCGGAGCTGGAAGGCCTGGTCACCGTGATGCTCACTTCGGGAGGGCGCCGCGGCGATGGCCAGCGTTGTAAGGAACTGGGGATTGCGGCCTACCTGATCAAACCTGTTTTGCAGTCGGACCTGCTGGCGGCCTTGCTGCGGGTGCTGGGTTCGCGCGCCATCGCGGCCACGCAGCCGATGCCGGTTGTCACTCGCCACACCCTGCGCGAGTCTCGCGTTCCGTTGCGCGTTTTGCTGGCGGAAGACAACGCCGTCAATCAACGCGTGGCCGTGCGCCTGCTCGAAAAAGAAGGCCACAGCGTGGTGGTGGCGGGCGATGGCGCTCAGGCTCTGGAAGCGATGGAACGGCAGGCCTTCGATCTCATTCTCATGGACGTGCAAATGCCTGTGATGGACGGCGTGGAAACCACCGCGGCGATTCGCAAACTGGAACAGGATAACGGCGCTCATATTCCCATCGTGGCCATGACCGCTCACGCCATGGCCGGCGACCGGCAGCGTTTCTTGTCCCTGGGCATGGACGGATACGTGTCGAAGCCCATCCATTCGCGCGACCTGTTCGATGTGATCGAGAACGTGTTCGCGGCAAGTCGCGTCAGCTAGCCCCGCACCGCCCGTTAGAATGAGAGCAGCATCGTTCGATGTCGCTCAAAGAATACAAGCGGAAACGCTCGTTCGATAAAACGCCGGAGCCGCCTCCGCGCGAGCAATCCACTCCAGCCGGAAATTACTTCTGCGTGCAGCGGCACGATGCCACGCGCCTGCATTATGACTTTCGCCTGGAAGTGAACGGAACGCTGAAATCGTGGGCCGTTCCCAAAGGGCCCAGCCTGGAACCACTGGCCAAGCATCTGGCCATGCATGTGGAGGATCATCCGCTCGATTACGGCGGTTTTGAAGGCAACATTCCGAAAGGCGAGTATGGTGGCGGCAGCGTGATGCTGTGGGATCGCGGCAGCTACGAGCTGCTGGGCGATGCGCCGGCGCTGGCCCAGATTGAGCGTGGCGATTTCAAATTTCGCCTGCACGGCGAAAAGCTGCGGGGCGAATTCGCGCTGGTGCTAATGCGCGGACGGGGCAAGGGCAACGAATGGCTGCTCATCAAGAAGAAAGACGCCGAAGCGCAGCCCGGGTGGAACATCGAGGACCACTCGCGCAGCGTCCTCACGGGCCGAACGCAGCAGGAGATCGCGGAGAATCTTTCCGCCCATCAGCCACCAGCTGCCAGCCACCAGCCACCGGCCATGCCGCAAGGCGCTGTAAAAGCACCAATGCCGAGGTCCGTCGCCCCCATGCTCGCGACCCTGGCTACTCATCCGCCGTCGGGCAGTTCCTGGCTCTACGAAGTGAAATGGGACGGCGTCCGCGCGCTCTGCTTCATCGAAGACGCCGAGCTCCGCATTCTCTCGCGCTCCGGAAGACGCTGCGACCAGCAGTATCCCGAGCTGAGCGTTCTGCCGCACCACGTCCAGGCGTCACAGGCCATCCTGGACGGCGAGATCGCGGTGCTGGACGAGAAAGGCCGGTCCAGTTTCAGCCTAATCCAGCCGCGCATTTCGGTTTCTGACGCCAATGCCGTGGCGCATCTCTCCCGATCGGCCCCCGCGAACCTTTTTGTGTTCGATCTGCTCTATCTCGATGGCTACGATCTGCGCGGCGTATCGTTGGAAGAACGCAAGCGCCTGCTCTCGGAGATTGTCACGCCGTCCGAACGCATTCACGTTTCCGATTTCTTCACCGTGGATGGCGCTGCGATGCTGGAAGCCGCTCGCGCCAACGGCTTGGAGGGCATCGTCGCAAAAGCGCGTGGCAGCAAGTACGAAGGCCGGCGCAGCCGCGATTGGATCAAGGTAAAGGTGACGACGTCGGACGATTTCGTCATTGGCGGATTCACGCACGGCGAGCGCGATTACTTCAGTTCGCTGGTGCTCGGGCTTTACGATGGCGAGACGCTGACGCATGCCGGGCAGGTGGGTACGGGATTCAACGAAAAGTCACTCAAAGAGATTTACTCGAAGATCGAGCCGCTCATCACCAAGAAGAGTCCTTTCACGGGAACCGTGAAGGCGCTACGCGACGTCACCTGGGTGCGGCCCGAATTGGTGGCCGAGATCAAGTATCTGGAAGTGACGCCGGACGGGTTGCTCCGCGCGCCTGTGTTTGTAGCTCTGCGACCGGATAAAGATCCGAAGGAGTGCACAAGGGCCGGAGAGGAATACGAGGGAGACGGGGGAGAAGAGGAATACAAGGGAGACAAGGAATACAAGGAACACAAAGGACCGCTCATCCCAGCAGATTCGCCCGCCGAAGTCACGCTCGAGATCGATGGCCATCGCCTCAAGCTCACCAACCTCCCCAAAGTCTTCTATCCGGGCGAAGGCATCACCAAGCGCGACGTCATCAACTACTACGATGCGGTAGCGCCATTCATTCTTCCGCATTTGCGCGATCGCCCGCTTTCGCTGAAGCGCTATCCGAACGGCATCCAGGAGCAGTTCTTTTTTCAGAAGGACGCCGAGGGCAAAGTGCCCGACTGGGTGCGGCTGGAGCCGGTATTCTCCGAGCACAACCAGGACAAGATTCACTACATCATCTGCAACGATCGCGCCACCCTGGTTTATCTCGCAAACCTGGCCTCCATCGATCAGAATCCCTGGATGAGCCGCGTGGGTTCGCTCGACAATCCCGATTTCGCGCTGATCGATCTGGATCCCACCGAGGGTTGCCCGTACGAGCCAGATCGTCGAAGCGGCGCAGCTGGTCAAGAAAACGCTCGACAGCATCGGCTTGGCCGGTTATCCCAAAACCACGGCGGCGACGGGATGCACATCTACATTCCGCTCGAACCGGTCTATACCTACGAACAGGTCCGCTCCTTCGCCGAACTGCTTTCGATTCTGGTGATCAATCAGAAACCCAGCCTGTTCACCACGCCCCGCACGGTCTCGGCCCGCAAGAAAGCGAAAGTCTATTTCGACTACTTGCAGATTTCGAGCGCCAAAACAATCGCCGCTCCTTATGTTCTGCGCGCTCATCCCGGAGCTCCAGTGTCAACGCCGCTAGATTGGTCCGAGGTGAAGCCGGACCTGGATCCGGCGCAATTCAACATTCACAACGCAATGGCTCGCTTCGAGCGCATCGGCGATCTCTTCGAGCCCGTTCTTACGAAGCCGCAGAGACTGGAGCCGGCTTTGGAGCGGGTGGCCGCGAATAGCGTTTCACCAGCGCCACGCCAGCGAAAATAATCAGCATCGCGAACACCTCCTGCGCTCCGAAATGCTCGCGGAAGAAGAGCCAGCCGAGAAACACGGCGATGATCGGGTTGATGTAGTTGTAGATGCTGACCACGGAAACGGGCAGGCGGTCCAGCACAAAAATATAAGAGCTGTAGCCTACGATGGACCCGAACATGACTAAGTAAGCCACCGCTCCCACGCTGCGCGCGCTCCAGGCGCTGGGGTGCGGCCTGGCCAAGAATCGCGGGGATGACGAACGCCAGGCCGGTGGCCAGTTGCTGCACCGCGCCGCTGACAACCGGATGCGCCTTGGTTTGATGGCGGCGCTGCAGGATAGATCCGAGCGCCCATCCGGCGCAGCCAATTTGCAACAGCAGGAAGCCTTGCAGTATCGGACCGCCGAAGCCCTCACGCATGGCATCGGGCGCGACCAGCAATATTGTGCCGGCCAGCCCTACGAACATTCCGATAATCGTCGGGCCATGCAATCGCGCGCCGCCCGGAATCAGCGCTTCGACACCGATCATCCAGAAAGGCGATACGGTAATAAACACCGAAGCCAGGCCGCTCGGCACCCACTGTTCAGCGTAAACCAGACAGCCCGTGCCAGTGCCAATGATGATGACGCCGTAGAGCGCTGTGTACCAGAGTTCGCGTCCGCTGGGAAGGTGCGCTTTCATAAAATACGCGACCGCCAGCAGGATGATTCCGGAAATGGAATAGCGCAGGGCCATCAATACCGGTGGCAGCATGGATTCGAGCGCGATCCGGATGCCCAGGTACGTGGTGCCCCAGAAGAAACACACCGCGGCCAGCGCCACGTAAGCCTGAAAATGGGGATGGCGCGGCAAAATTCAGGGTAACATTGGGTGTTGATACTCACCGTCACGATCAACCCTTCGGTGGATCGCAATATAGAAGTAGACCGGCTGGTTTTCGAAGACCGCGCGTACATCCTCTCGCGCAGCGATTCGCCCGGCGGACGCGGCATGAACGCATCGCGCGTCCTCCACTCCTTCGGGGCCAAGACGCTGGCCATCGTCACGTCGGGAGGCGTGAACGGAGCGCGCCTGGAAAAGCTGGCGGCGAAGTCCGGATTTCCAGTGAAGGTGGTTCCGATTCACAACGAAATCCGCGTGAATCTCACCATCACCGACAAGCAGGGTCTCGCCATCCGGCTGAATGAGCGCGGTCCCAAGATCACGCCGGAGGAGCTGGCGCGCATCGAAAAGGCGGTCGCGAACCGCCTGGACTCCGCCGACTGGCTGATGTTGTGCGGCAGCATTCCTCCGGCCGTTTCCACCGATTTCTACACCAAGCTGATCCGCATGGCGCGCGACCGCAAAGTGAAAACGCTGCTGGATACCGATGGCGACGCATTGCTGCACGGCATTGAAGCCTGCCCCACTATTGTCAGTCCCAATCAGCCCGAAGCGGAGCGGCTGCTGAATCGCGCGTTGATCACGCGGGCGCAATTTCTGGAAGCGGCCACACGCATCAAAGCCATGGGCGCCGAAGCCGTGATGCTGTCGTTGGGTGGGCGCGGCGTGGTGGCGGTGAATGAGAATCAATTGCTGGAAGTGATCCCACCGCGAACCGATGCCGTCTCGCCCTTAGGCGCGGGCGATGCGCTGGCCGCGGCTTACGTCTGGGCCGCCACCAAGAAGCGCGATTTCGCCGAGTGCGTGCGCTGGGCTGTCGCTGCTGGAACGGCCTCGGCCATGCAGCCGGGGCTGGTGTTCGCCACTCTGGAGCAGACCAAGGAAGTATATAAGTCAGTGGAAGTGCGCCGGTCGTAACGCTGCACTACGGTCGCGTTTCCGTTTCCGGATCGGGCTTGCGGCTGCTGGAGCGCTGCTTCGCGGTGTTGATCAACACCACAAACAACAACAGCAGGCACAACAGCGTGGCTACACACCCGATCACCAGGTAGTCCGTCTGTTTGTGCGGTCCCGGCATCACCTCTAGCAGGATGGCGACGGTTACGCCGAAGATCATTACCATGCCAAGCGTGAGCGCCAGTGTGCGATTCATTGGATGCAACCCGTTAGTCGTACTTCTCGAAAATGATCTGCTTGCGATCAAACCCCAACCCTTTGAGGATAGCGCGTACGTCGTCCACCATTGCTTTGAGCCCGCAGATGTACACGTCCAGATCGCGGCGATCGCCTATGGCTTCGAGCAAATGAGCTTGCACGTGGCCGGTGCGCCCAGTCCAGGAGGAAGCACCTTGGGAAGGCACGGGGCGGCTCAGCGTCGGCCAGAAACGGAAATTGGAATACTTGGAGGCCAGCGCTTCAAAATCGCCGCGATAGTAAATGGTGTGCTCCTGGCGCACGCCGAACAGCAGCGTCAGTTGCTTGGAGTGCGGATGCGAGAGATAATCCGGCGTCATGGCGCGGAAGGGCGCGATGCCCGTGCCGGTGGCGATGAACACGGCTTCTTTCGATGGATCGCGTACCGTGAAAAATCCCAGCGGCGCCGACGTCTCAATGGAATCGCCTGGCTTCATGGAAAACAAGTGCGGTGTGAAAACACCTTCGTGGACCAGGTTCAGGCAGAGTTCAAAGCGATTGCCATCGGGCAGCGAGACGATGGAATACGGCCGCGTAATTTTCTTGCCATTGAGCGTTTCATTGAACGAGACGAATTGGCCGGGCTTGAAGCGTAGTTGTTGCACTTCGGGGACTTCAAACACGAAGTGCCGCACTTCGGGCGCGATGTCGTGAAACTCCAGGACCGTCGCTTTCATGCTGGATTTTGGGCCAGCGCTTCACTCGCGCGATCGAGTAGAGCCTGAACCAGCGCCGGGTGCCCATCCAGCGGCGGCGCGACTAAAATCTCTATGCCGCCGTGGGTCTGTGACGTTTCGCGAGCCAGGCGCGGCAAATCGCGCTGCATGTGCGTACCCAGCGTCAGAAAATACGGGATAATCACGATGCGCTTGACGTCCCGCGCGATGAGCAGTGCCGTGGCGCCTTTCAGATCCGGCTGGCCCAATTCCAGGAAGGCCGCCTCGACGACGTGCTCGCCGGAAGCGGCCATCTGGGAAACTACGTCGCGCACGGCTTGATTGGCGCTTTCGATGCGCGAGCCATGGGCGAAAACGATGAACCCGGTCATACTTCGTTCGTCATACCTGAATTAACGGCGACGCCGGCGCGAGCGATTGCTCGCTCTGCGGGAAGTAGGCGCGCAGATAATCGATAAACGCGCGGCCGCGCGGGCGTCCGTTATTTTCGTGCAGCTCCACACGCTCCAGGAACACCAGAGTCCCCAGGATTTCGACGTCGCGTAGAGGCGTAGCGTTCTTCTCCGCCAGCTCTTTGCGCAGCCCGTCGATGGCTTCCTGCATCCGCTGATGAATGCCGGCCGCGATCAGGTTGGTAGGCCGAGTTTCATAGTAGAGGCCGCTCTGCAGCGTGCGATAGGTGCGGATGAGCGATTCCAGCGCCTCCCGTATGTCTGAATCCACCGCACCAGCAGTGGCGAGCGAAGCTTCCAGCAGCCGCGCGCCCAAAAACACCAGCAGCGCTTCATGTTCGCGCAGGAAATCCTCGGTCACCTGGACATCGCGGTTGGGAATCTCGTCAGGATTCAATTCGTGCGGCCTTGCATGCCGCCGCGCCTCCACCAGATAAGGGCAATCCAGCGGGCAACTGATGCTGACTTCGCGCTCGTTCCCACAGCAAATGGAGCAAATTTCGCCATTGACCCCGGGGCAGTAGCGGCGCGGCTTGCGCGTGTCGCAGATAGGGCATTTCATGGCGTCAGGGCTCGGTAATTCCATCGTAGCATCGGGCCTAACGCCTAACGATTCCCATTTGACGGGGTTATGGTTGCTGAATTTCGAGAGCCGGTGGCGCAATCGCTACAAAGTGCTTCAAATTCCAAGTGAGCAAGACAGTCGCCCCAGCATCCGAGGCACACCACGCGATTAGTGCGTCATACACCTGACCGCCTCCGAGTCCAAGACGTGCAAAGCTCTCGATCCGGTCCCACACACCAACGGATTTCACTCCAACAATCAATGCGCTGTTTGCAAAACTCTCCTGCATGGTCTGCCTGGCAATGTCGGGTGACAGTCGATAGGGTGCCGGAACGCGAGTCAATACCGAGTAGCACTCCAAGATGGCATGGACGGGCAGGACGATCTGCGCATCGCGATCGCGCCAATGTTGGTAAGATCTCAGTGTTTTCAGATGATGCGTGTGCCAATCGGAGAGAAGCGGCACCAAGTAGCTCGAGTCAAGCGCGACCCGAATTTGCTTCGCCGGCAATGCTAGATCTCGCGATCGCGAGACTTGCGAATCCACTCATTCGTCTCATCCACCGACATCTTGGGTACGCCGCGGAGGCTGGCCACCAGCAAGGTTCCCTTTTTGACCAGCCGCACCTTCGGCGACGTGCGCTCGATCTCGACCCTTCCTTCGCGGTATTCGATTTTTAGTGGTGATCCTGGCTTGAGCCCGGCGGCTTCCCTGATCGCCTTAGGAATAACTACCCGTCCCGCGCGATCTATGGTACTATTCATGGTATTAGAATACCATTTATCATGGTATCCAGCGGGCCTTCTCCAACACGTCATCCACGCTGATCTCATCTAGTCCCCGACCGCTCAGCAAGAAGACTCCCTCTCCTCTCGGCGCCCACACCGCTGGATCGGTGGGCCCGAAGATTGCGACCACCGGCGTCCCCACCGCGGCAGCCAGATGCGTGATCCCGGAATCGTTGCCGATGTAAACGCGCGCCCTGGCAAGCCAGCATGCCAAGTCGTACAAGTTCTCGAATCGCACCGCGCCGCCGAATGTCTTGGGCAGCGCCTCCTGCGGCCCCGCGCACCATCGCACGGGCAGCGCCAAGCGCGCGGCCAATTCGCGAAATCGGTCTAGCGGCCAATTCTTCCGCGCGCTGCCAGAAAACGGATGGATCGCCGCGAAATTTTCGACATCACCCCGCTCGCATTCGATTCTCGGTAGCGCCAATCCGTTACCGCCCGCCTGCCTCAAAAAGAAATCCGCCGCGTGAATCTTTGCGCCAGGCTCCGGCAAAGCATCCAGGAATTGAACCGGCAGTCCGAGCAGCAGCCACTTGCTCGCGAAACTCCGCGCGATTAGCGCCGTACCACGAAACAATCGAATCGAAGGACCGCAGCTTCTGCGATCAAGCCGGCCGGCGGCTCCAACGCCCGGCAGGCCGAGCAAATCGATTCCCGTCGATGCAATCGCATCGCGCCTCGCGCAAAACGAATCAACGGCACGATCGCGGAAGGAACCCAGACTTCGGTGTAGTTCGGCTCGAAGATGCTCCATCGCGGGCAGCGACAGGATGCAATCGCCGATGCCTCCGGGTCGAATGATCAGCCGGCGCACAGGCAGTTAATGAACGCTCGTGGCTGGTCTCCCACAGCGGGCCATCCACGTCCTGAATACTCAGGTGCACGGCTTTGGCCTTCTCCAGATCCTGATCGCCTACTTCAAAATGCGCGGCCACCATGCGATCCACCGTGCTGTGCGGCGCAATGGTGTCCTGCAACCCCAACCCCTCGTTATATTGATCGCCCAGGAAGCGATTGTATTGGAACAGCTGCTTCAGATCGGCCTTGGAGACGGTGACGCCATCCACCATTTCTCCATTCGGCTTCTCGAGCGAAATCTCCACGTTTCGCACCATGAAGGGCAGATCGGAAGGATTCTGCACGCGAAAATCCATCACCGCGATGCTGTTGCCTTCGCCCAGCGCTCCCGTCCGCACCTTCAGAATCTTGCCCTGCAATTCAAGATGCGATCCCTTGTTGGCGGTCAGGATCACCACCACGGCGATCGCGATGGCAACCACACCGATGCCGAAAAAAATCAAAAGCCGTTTGCTCATGACGAAACGAAGGCGCTAATCTCCCAGCAACTTGCCGTAGCCGTGCAGGCTGGTGACATTATCGCAGACCGCTTTGATGCCCGCCGTGATCGGAATCGCCAGCAGCAGCCCGATGCCGCCCCAGATGGTGCCCCAGAACATCAGCGCCACCGTCACCACCAGCGGATTCAGATGCACGCGCGATCCCACCACTTTGGGATACAGCAGGTTCATCGCGACCAGATGCAGCACCGCGACCACCACCGCGATCATCACATAAATGGCCGGCTGGTGTAAAGACGATCAGTCCCGCCGCCAGAGGCCGGAATCATCGCCAGCGGCAGTCCGACGTACGGCACCAGGCTCAGGAACCCGCTCAACGGTCCCACCAGCGGCCAGTAGGGAAGACGGATCGCAAAAAAGAACGAGCAGCTGATGGTGGCCAGCATCAATCCGAGAATGAAATTCCCGATCACGTAGGCCCGCACCATGTCGGCCACTCCCTGCCAGCTCTTGCCCACCACCTGCCGCTCTGAGCCGCTGAACAGATAGAGGAAGCTGCGGCGCATATGATCGCGCCAGCTCAGCATGAAATAGACCAGGAACGGCACGAAGCTCGCCATCAGCAGCACGTCGTAGAACGAGCGGATGTATCCGTAGAGATACGTCAGCAGCGGCGTCGGCTCGGTATGGATGCGAACTTCCGGAATCTGCGGCGGCGCGGGCACGCTCTACAGACTTTGCTTCCCCGCCGTCTGCGCCCGGTCTCCGGCGCGGGAATGCCAGGCGCGGGCGGCGCCTCCTGAAAGCGCTTGGGAATCACCACCTGATAGGTCCGCTTCTCCACATCGTCCACGCGCGCCGCCACGTTATCCACCAGTTCGTTCATGCGCTGGCTGAAGGTGGGCAGTTCCTGCACAAATCCGGAGAACTGCGTGTAGAGCCCCAGGCCGAGCAGATACAAAACCAGCAGGGCGACGCTGCAAACGATAAAGCTGGCCACCGCGCGGGGCATCCGCAGCTTCAGGAAGGGCGTGACCAACGGGTCCAGCAGGAAAGCGATGGTGATGGCCACCACCATGGTGATGAAGAATACGCGGCCGAAGTACAGCAGGGCTACGATGGCCGCCACCGCCAATATGGTCACGCCGGATTGCGACGGTCTTTGCACCGGTAGCTTAGGCGTGGGCGTCGGCGTGAGGGTGGACATTCGAACCCCGGATCCTGTTCTTCTATGATGAAATGAAATCGGCAGAAACAGCAATCAAAATTGAGCGGCGGCTGCCAGCTTTTGGCGATATTTCATGACTTCAGGCAGAATCCTGGCCCTCGATCTGGGCAAACGGCGCATCGGGCTGGCTGTGAGCGACGAGCTAGGCATCACCGCCCAGGGCCTGGAAACCCTGCAGCGCACCAATATTCGCGAGGATCTGGCGCGCCTGGCGAAACTGGCTTCCCAGCACAACGTCACACTGATTGTGATGGGAAATCCCTGCACATGAGCGGGCACGAAGGGCGCGGCACCGAGCACGCGCGCGAGTTTCGGGGCGCGCCTGGAAGCCGCCACCGCCATTCCGGTTCAATTTTGGGACGAGCGCCTCACCACCGTGCAGGCCCAGCGCGTGCTGCGCGAAAGCGGCGTCAGTATTGAAAAGCGCGCCAAAGCCGTGGACCGCCTGGCCGCCGTGATACTGCTGGAAAGCTTCCTCGACTCCCGCCAATCATGAAGCGCGTGCTGCTGGCTCTCGTGATCCTGGGCGCCATCGCCGTGGGCCTTGCTTACGCGTCGCTGTATGCCTCCTACCGAGGTTTTCGCGAACCGGTGATTGTGGATTTTCCGAAAGGAACCAGCACGCGCGCGATGGCCGACGAACTGGCGCAAAACGGCGTCATTCGCTACCCGTGGCAATTTTTGATGGCTCGCGCGCTTCATTCCGGTCAACGAGCTGCAAGCCGGCGAATATCAGTTCGCAAAGCGCCGACACGCCGTTGGACATCCTGAATCGGATCGCCCGCGGCGATGTCTTCTTCTACGAGCTGGTGGTGCCCGAAGGCAGCAACATTTTCGACATCGCGGCCAGCGTCGGCCGCTTCGATTTCCTGAAAGCCTCCGACTTCCTGCGTGCCGCGCGGGACCCATCGCTCATCCGCGATCTGGCGCCCCATGCGCCCACGCTGGAAGGTTATCTGTTTCCCGCCACGTATCGCATCACGCGGGCCACGACAGTCCAACAGCTTTGCGCGATGATGACCGCTCAGTTCCGCAAACAGTGGCGCGAGCTGCGAGAGCAGGGAAACACCAAGCCTGTAAATGAAATAGTGACGCTTGCCTCGCTTGTCGAAAAGGAAACCGGGCGGCCTCAGGATCGGCCAATCGTCGCCTCCGTGTATGAGAACCGGCTGCGCAAGGGCATGACGCTCGATTGCGATCCCACCACCATCTATGCGGCGCTGCTGGATGAGCGCTATCGGGGAACGATCTATCGCTCCGATCTGGCGAGCGACAACGCTTACAACACCTACCGGCATGCTGGCCTGCCGCCCGGTCCCATTGCGAATCCGGGCCTCGCGTCGCTCCAAGCCGCGCTGGCGCCCGCCGAAACAGATTATCTGTATTTTGTCGCCAAGCCGGACGGTTCCGGAGGCCATCAGTTCTCGCAAACCGTGGAGCAGCATAATAGAGCGGTGCAGCAATATCGGCGCGCGACGAAGCCGCCCGAACCGCCACGACCGCCCCATCATCGCTCCTCCAAGCACCGGCGAGCCGCATGAGATTCGTTTATCATCCGCGCTACGATCTCAACCTCGGCCAGCATGTCTTTCCAGCACGCAAGTACCGGCTGATTCACGATCGATTGATCGAGGAGCAGTTCGCCGAGCCGGCCGACTTCGTCGAGCCGCAGTCGGTGTCCGACGACGATGTCCTGCGCGTCCACGATTCCGGCTGGGTGAATCGCCTCAAAACCGGCGCGCTGACCGAGCCCGAAATCGTCAAGCTCGAAATCCCCGTCTCTCGCGAAATGGTGGAGGGCTTTTGGCTGGCCACTGGCGGGACCATTCTGGCGGCCTGCAAAGCGCTGCGGGATCGCATCGGATTCAACATTGGTGGAGGCTTTCACCACGCTTTCCCCGATCATGGCGAAGGATTTTGTGCAATCAACGACATTGCCATTGCGATCCGCGCCCTGCAACACAATCACGTCATCGAAAAAACGCTGATCGTGGATTGCGATGTTCATCACGGCAACGGCACAGCCGCCATTTTCGCCGGCGATCGCAGCGTGCTGACGCTTTCCCTTCATCAGTTCAACAATTACCCGAGCGAGAAGCCGCCATCGGTGATCGACGTCGATCTCCGCGACGGGGTGGAAGACGCTGAATATCTCGACCGGCTCGACGGGGCGCTCAAAGTCGCACTGAGCTTCTCGCCCGATTTGCTGGTCTATGTGGCCGGCGCCGACCCCTATCGTGACGATCAGCTGGGCGGCTTGGCGCTGACCATCGATGGGCTCAAACGTCGCGACCGGCTAGTGTTTGAAACAGCGCTAGCCCAATCCGTCCCGGTTGCGGTGGTCCTGGCCGGCGGCTACGCTCGCGACACCGACGATACCGTGACCATCCACTGCAACACGGCCAAAGCCGCCCGCGAGGTTCTTGTGCAAGAATCAAGAGAGCCCTAGATGATCACCGCGAAAGCACTGGATATCCATCTGGAACAATTGTTTGAGCTCTTAAAGCGCTTGCATTCCGCGTTAACGAGCGCAGGAATCGAGTATCGTGTGATCGGAGGATTGGCCGTATTCTTCCAGGTCAGCGCGCGAGACCACGACGCGGCACGAGTTACAAGAGACGTTGATATCGCTGTCGATCGCGGCGACCTGGACCGTATCGCAAGAGCGGCCGAAACTTTCGGTTTCCGTCACCGGCACGTCGCGGGCATCGATATGTTGGTGAACGCCGAAAGTCCCAAGGCAAGAAGTGCGATTCATCTGGTTTTCGCTCGCGAGAAAGTTCGTGCGGGAGATTTATCGGCTATTCCGGGCTTTTCTGAACCCACGAAAACAATTGAGGGATTTCTTCTGGCGCCAGTCCCCGATCTGGTGCGTATGAAGCTCACCAGTTTTCGGCTCAAGGACAAAACCCACATCGTCGACATGGACGGGGTCGGATTGATCACGCCGGAGATCGAAGCTGGGCTTCCAGATGCCCTACGCGAGCGATTGCAACGAGTACGGGCCGAAGAGCGCGGAGAATCTTAATCCACGGGGGCCGAGTAAGCCGACGCCGGGGCCGACGCGATGAGCGCATCTTCAAACGAATAATCGGGCTTAGGAAACTTGTGCCGCACGTACCAGCGGTAGGTTTCTTTCAACCCGGCATTGAATTCCACGCGGCTTGAATTTCAAGATGCGCTGCGCCTTGTTGACCACTACCGTGATGGCGGGCAAATCGAAGTAAACCCCGAAATACATTTTCGGACCCATGGGATGGCCGCCCGCGCGCAGAATCCGCTCGCGAGGCAAACGCACGAAGGTGGGCTCTTTGCCGGCGGCGCGCGCGAACGCTTCCACCGCTTCCACCTGCGTTAAAGGCCGGGGATTCGCGATATTGAACGCGTGTCCCTCGATATCGGGCGTATCGATGGCCTTCACGCACGCGGCCACCAGATCGTTGAATATGCACGAATTGCATCAGCCGGCGTCCGTCGCCCGGAAGGATCAGGGGACGCCCTTCCTTGATCCGGTCCCAGAAGAACGCCTCGCGATAAAACGGATTGCCCGGCCCATATACAAACGGCGGACGCAGCGTCACCACCGGAAATCCGTTGCGCTGCCGCATGCGGAACAGCGCGCGCTCGCTCATGGCTTTGTTGCGCACGTAGGCGTCCGGGATGATCGTCCGGCGCCAGGGCATCGCCCTCGTGGTGGTTCAGGCCGTCGCCGTACGCCCCCACGCTGGACATAAAAACATAACGGTGCAAATTGTTTCCGCAGGCCCGCGCCGTCGCTTCCACCTGCGCGGCGGTAGTGCCGTGTTCCCAGTCGTATACGTTGTCATACACCACGTCGAAGCTCTTGCCCGCCAGCGCCTCTTCACCGCATCGGGATCGTTGCGGTCGGCCACAATATTGCCGACTTTTTTCCCCAGCTTGTGGCGCGGCTTGCGATGCAGAACACTGACGTCGTGCCCGGCATGAAGCAACTGCTTCACCAGGTCTGGCCGATGAACAGAGTGCCGCCAATCACCAGCACTTTTCGCTTGGCCGGCTCCTGGCGCTTGGATCCGTTAGTCGTAGTACTCGAGCCCAAGATGTGTAATCAAATCCTCTCCGCGCATCCAACGCAGCGTGTTCTTCAACTTCATCAACTGAATGAAAATGTCGTGCTCGGGATATAATCCGGGAGCCGTCATGGGAGCTTTGAAGTAGAAGGACAGCCACTCTTGGATGCCTTTCATGCCCGCCCGCTGCGCCAGATCCATGAACAGCACGAGATCCAACACCAGAGGAGCGGCCAGGATGGAATCGCGGCACAGGAAGTTGATTTTGATCTGCATGGGATAACCGAGCCATCCGAAGATGTCGATGTTGTCCCAGCCTTCCTTGGCGTCGCCGCGGGGCGGATAGTAATTGATGCGAACCGCGTGATAAAGGTCCTTATAAAGCTGCGGGTAAAGATCGGGCTGCAGAATCTGTTGGAGCACGCTCAACTTGGTCTCTTCCTTGGATTTGAAGGAGCCCGGATCTTCCAGCACTTCACCATCGCGATTACCTAAAATATTGGTCGAGAACCAGCCGGACATCCCCAGCATGCGGGCTTTCAATCCCGGCGCCACCAACGTCTTCATGAACGTCTGCCCGGTCTTAAAATCCTTGCCGCAGACTGGCATCTGGCGCTCGCGGGCCAATTCCAACAGCGCCGGCGTGTCGGTGGTCAGATTGGGCGCACCGTTGGCGTACGGCACTCCGCTCTTTAACGCCGCATAGGCGTAAATCTGGCTGGGCGCGATGTCGGGATCGTTCTTCTGCAGGCCGCACTCGAAATCCTTCAGCGTCTGATGCACGGCCACTGGCTTGTGAAAAACTTCGGTGGATCCGCACCAGATCATCACGGCGCGTTCCAGGTTGTTCGTCGCGCGGAATTGCCGGATGTCTTCCATCAGCATTTCGGCCTTGTCCATCTTGGAGCCGGCCTGCTTGACGTTCGGCCCATTCAAGCGCCGCACATAATCGGGATCGAAGACCGCCTGCATCGGCTTGATGGCGCTTAACGGCTCGCGGACTTTTTCAAGCAGCGGCGCGTCCAGCACCGCGGCGTGCGCGGCCGACTCGTAAGCGGTGTCGTTGAAAATATCCCAGCCGCCAAAGACCAAGTCGTCTAAGCCGGCCAGCGGAACAAAATCCTTGATCATCGGCCTGCGGCCTTCGGTACGCTTCCCGAGGCGAACGGTTCCAAGCTGCGTGAGCGATCCGATGGGCTGGCCGAGGCCGCGTTTCACCGCTTCCACTCCCGCCATGAACGTCGTGCTAACGGCTCCAATGCCCGGAATCAGGACCCCCAGTTTACCTTCGGCGGGCGCAATCCTGGTATTTCCTGTGGTGGACAACTTCAAATCTCCTTGGGTGGCGCGAGGCTCCTCTGCCCTCGGAATTGGGCTTTGCGACGCCTATCCTTCGCCATTCTAACACTTTATCTTCGGGTTCCGGAAATTGGGCTACACTAATGTCTGATGACTGAGCGCGCTACCAGCACCCTCTCCGCCATTCTGATCGACGATGAGCAACTGGCGCGCGAGGAACTGTCCTATCTGCTCAAGGAATTTCCCGAAGTGGAGATCCTGGCCACCGGCAAAAACGGGCTGGAAGCAGTGAAACTCATTGAAAACCTGGAGCCGGACGTCGTCTTCCTGGACGTCCAGATGCCCGGACTGGACGGCTTCGGCGTGATCCAGAATCTGAGGGAAAAGAACATTCCACTGCCGCATTTCATTCTGGCAACGGCTTACGATCAGTACGCGATCCAGGCATTCCGCTGGGAAGCGCTGGATTATCTACTGAAGCCCATCGAAAAGGATCGCTTGATGGTGGCGGTGGAGCGAGCGCGCAAGGCCGTTACCGAGAAATCGAAAGCCGCGCCGCAACTGGAAATCACGCCGTTGAAGGCGCCCTCGCAGCGCACCAAACTGCTGGTAAAGAACAACAATCGCAATTTCATCGTGGACGCCCAGGACGTGGTGTACGCCACCATCGACGACGGACTCATCACCGTGGTGGCTACGAATGTGGAAGGCGAATCGAACTACCGCACCATCGAAGAGCTGCAATCGAATCTCGATCCCGATACTTTCTGGCGCGTTCATCGCTCGTTTCTAGTGAATATCCATCGCATCAAGGAAGTGATTCCGTGGTTCAAGTCCAGCTTCCAACTCCGCATGGACGACAAGAAGCAAACCGAAGTGCCGGTGAGCCGCGTGCAAACCAAGCGCTTGCGCGCGCTGTTGAAACTTTAAAACTCAAAACCTATGTCCACTGCAGCTCCCAGTCGCGCCGCGGTAACCATTCGCCGCGCGAAACCCGACGACGTGCCGGCCTGCGGGCAAATTTGCTACGAAGCATTTTACAAGATCAATACCGACCACAACTTTCCGCCGGACGTGCCCGAACCCGCACACGGCGTGGGATTGCTGACCCAAATGTTCTCTCACCCCGGCTTCTACTGCGTAGTGGCGGAAGTGGACGGCCGCATCGCCGGAAGCAACTGCCTGGATGAACGCGACACCATCGCAGGTGTTGGACCCATCACGATCGATCCGGGCGTGCAGAACCGCGGCGTCGGCCGCAAGTTGATGGATGCCGTGCTGGATCGGGCGCGAGAGCGGAATTTTGCCGGGGTCCGGCTGGTGCAGGCTGCATTTCACAATCGGTCGCTTTCGCTTTATACGACGCTCGGCTTCGACGTGCGTGAACCGCTGTCGGTGATGCAAGGCCGGGCGATTAAGAAGACTTTCGAGGGATTTGCGGTGCGTAAAGCGCAGCCCTCGGATGTGGAAGCGTGCAAGCAGCTCGCGCTCCGAGTGCATGGACATCATCGGGGCGGGGAGCTCGGCGACGCCATTCAACAAGGTACGGCGATGGTCGTCGAACGTCATGGCCGCATCACCGGATATACAAGTTCGTTGGCGTTCTTCGGGCATTCGGTTGCCGAAACCAATCCGGATCTGCAGGCGATCATCGCAGCGGCCGACGGATTCGGTGGTCCCGGAATCCTGGTGCCGTCGCGCAATGCGGAGCTGTTCCGCTGGTGCCTGGGGAACGGGCTGCGCGTGGTACAGCCCATGACGCTGATGTCGCTCGGCCTGTACAACGAACCGCAGGGCGCATTCCTACCTTCCATACTTTACTAGAGGAAAAGCCGGGGCCGCTTGCTGACGTGCCATCCGGCCGGTCCTCTTCGAGTCGGTGTTCTCCAGTGCACGACTTCCGGTCGTCTCCGAGTGCGCTGCTGGCGCGCGGTTCAGGATGGTCCAGTTTCAGAACCGCGACCGTGAGAGAGCCGGTATTTTCAACGGACGTCCGACGCGTTCACCACCTGCACGGCGGCGCCGCTGGCCAGAGAATCGGGCGGATTGGAAATCACCAGATCGTTTTCGGACAGGCCGGAAACCACCTCGACTTCGTTGCCATAATCCTTGCCCAGGATGATAGGAACCAGATCGGCCTTATCGCCGTCGCGGACCACGCCGACGCGCAAGCCTTCACTGCGGAACATCAGCGCGCTGACCGGCACAATCAGCGAGCGCGAGCCTTCCGGAATCACCAGGTGCACTTCGGCGTAGGCGCCCGGGCGAAGGTCGCCGGAGGCGTTGTCGACATCCACTTCGGTGAGCAACGTTCGCGTGGCCGGATCGATGGCGCCGGCGGTGCGGACCAGTTCGCCTGGAAAGCGTCGTCCGGGAAATTCCGACAACGTCAGGTAGGTCTTGATGCCGGGAGCGGCCGCGCGCGAATCGGCCTGCGGCACGCTGACGTAGACGCGCAGCTTCGCGGTAGCGGCCATATGGAACAGCTCCTGGGCCGGGCCGCCATTGCCCGCATTGATCAGCGCGCCGACATCGATGTTCCGGGCGGTGATGATGCCATCGAAAGGCGCTTTCACGATTTCGTAGCTCTGCATCTCTTGCAGCCGTCCCAGGTTGGCCTCGGCCACGGCGATGTTGCTGCGCGCCGCCGCGATGGCCTGTTCCAGCGCATTGAGATTGGCTACTTGGGCCTGGTACTGCGCCTGATATTGATCGTTTTCCTGGCGCGAGACCGCGCCTTTCTGCACCAGATTCTTCCAGCGATCGGCCGTCACGCGCGCGATCTCTTCGTTGGCCTTGCCTTGCTGCTCATTGGCGATGGCCTGGTCTAACGAAGCCTGCGTCTGTTGGATGGTGGCTTTGGCCTGACGGACCTGTTGATCGATCTCGGGCGCTTCGATAGTGGCCAAAACCTGCCCGGCTTTTACGTGCCCGCCGATGTCCACGTTCCACTGCTTCAGATAACCGCTGGCGCGGGCGTAAATAGGCGAATCGGTGAAGGCCTGGATATTTCCGGGAAGCACCACTTCGTCCTTCATCGCGCCGGGCTTGGGATGGATGACGGCGACGGAAGGGATGGCGAGCTCCCGCGTGGTCTCTTTTACGGCTGCGGCGGTTTGAATGCGGGCATTGATGCCCCAAAAGACGAACCCTGCCACGATGATGACGGCCAAAACAAGCAGAAGCGCCATGCGCCATGATCGGCGCGCGGGAGGCAGATGGGGCGGCAAAATCGGCTGGTTCTCCATACGGCTCTCGAGCATAGGCTCTCTATCTAACATCGACGGTCGCTCGCCTCCGGTGCAACATGCTGAACACAGTGGGTACAAAAAACAGCGTCGCGATGGTGGCGCAGATCAGGCCACCGATCACGGCGCGGCCGAGCGGAGCATTTTGTTCGCCGCCTTCTCCCAGCCCCATGGCCATCGGGATCATGCCGATGATCATGGCGAGAGCGGTCATCAGAACGGGCCGAAAGCGTGTGAACCCCGCTTCCAGAGCGGCGCGAATCGGATCGCCTTCGGCCTCCAGATGCTCTTTCGCGAAGCTGATCACCAGGATGCTGTTGGCCGTGGCCACGCCGACGCTCATGATGGCGCCCATCAACGCGGGAACGCTCAACGTTGTCCGCGAAACAAAGAGGAAGATCACGATCCCGGCCATGGCGGCGGGCAGCGCGGTAATGATAATGAACGGATCCAGCCAGGATTGGAAGTTGATCACGATGAGAAAGTAGACCAGGATGATGGAAAGCACCAGGCCAGCCAGCAGTCCGCGGAAGGACGACTGCATGGTGTCGATCTGGCCGCGGATCGATCAACTGAGATCCGCGCGGCAACTTGGCGCGGGCTTTTTCCACGATGCGGTCGATATCGCTGGCCACGCCGCCCAAATCGCGATCCTGCACATTGCCGAAAATATCGATGGCGCGCTGGATGTTGTAGTGCGAAACGACGGCCATCTCGGCGCGGCGGCTGGTGGAGACCACGTCGCCCAGAATTTCGGGACGATGCACGCCATCGCTCGTGATGGGCACGTTGTCGATATCGCCGATGGAAGCCATGTCGTACTGCGGCGTCTGCGCCACCACGCTATAGGTCACGCCATTCTTGGGATCCAGCCAATAAGACGGCTGGGTTTGAAAGCTCCCGCTCAGCGAGATCAGCAAACTATTGGCAACGTCCAGCTGCGAGTAGCCGCTTTCGATGGCCTTGGTGCGGTCGACGTTCACCTGGATTCGAGGAAGATCGAAGAGCTGATGAACGCGCAGATCCACCGCGCCGGGAACGGTGCGGAGCTGGGTGAGCAGGTTGGTGGCGAAAGCATGATTGGCGTCCAGATTGGGTCCGGAGACTTGAATATCAATGGGCGCGGGCAGGCCGAAGTTTAGAATCTGGCTGACGATATCGGCGGGCAGAAAATAGAAAGCCACGCCAGGAAACTCGCGCGGCAGTTTGCGGCGCAGTTCGTGGACATAGAAGTCCGATGGCCGGTGGCCGGGCTTGAGAGTCACCATAACGTCGGCGTCCATGGTGCCGATGGGAGCCGAATTGCTGTAGGCCGTATTGATGGAGCTGTAAGGGAGGCCGATATTATCGATGATGCTGGATAGTTCCGAAGCAGGAATGGCCTCGCGCAGGGAAGTCTCGATCAGATCGCCCAGCCGCGCGGTTTCTTCGATACGCGTTCCGGTCTTGGCCCGGAAGTGCAGGTTGAACTGGCCGGCGTCCGTGGTGGGGAAGAAATCGCGGCCTAGCCAGGGGATCAGAAGAAAAGCGGCGGCGCACAGCGCGAGGAACACGGGAACAAAGACGCGGCGGCGCTGGATGCAGCTTTCGAGCGTCCGGAGATAGCTGACGCGGGTGGCTTCGAAGCCGCGTTCGAAGGCGCGCTGGAAACGAACTGCAATGTTCCAGGATTGCGGCTGCGTGGCATGATGACCGTGCACCTTCAGCAGGTACATCGCCAGCGTTGGAACCAGGGTGCGCGAGAGAATATACGACGCCAGCATAGCGAACACCACCGCTTCGGCCAGCGGGACAAAAAGATAGCGCGCCACGCCGGTGAGGAAGAACATCGGGATGAAGACAATGCAGATGCACAGCGTGGAAACCAGCGCCGGCACCGCGATCTGCGCCGCGCCGTCGAAAATGCCCTCCCGCAGGCCTTTGCCTTGATCGAAATTGCGGTCGATATTCTCGATGGTGACGGTGGCGTCGTCCACCAGGATGCCGACCGCCAGCGCCAGTCCGCCCAGCGTCATGATGTTGATGGTTTCGCCCAGCGCGCTAAGCACGCAGATGGAGCACAGGATCGAAAGCGGAATGGAGATCGCGATGATCAGCGTGCTGCGCCAGCTTCCCAGAAACAGCAGGATCATGATGGCGGTAAGGCAGGCGGCGATGATGGCTTCGCGAATAACCCCGCTGATCGCTGCGCGCACGAATAACGACTGATCGGCGATGGGCTCAATCTTCAGCGCGGACGGCAGCGTGGGGGCGATTTTCGGTAGCAGCTCGCGGACCTGCTTGACGATATCGAGCGTAGAGGTGTCGCCGACCTTGAGGATGCTGAGCAGAGCGCTACGCTGCCCGTTGCGCCGCACGATATTAGTCTGCGGCGAGAAGCCGTCGCGCACGTGCGCCACATCGTGCACGTAGATGGTGGTATTGCCGGCGGCCTTCACCGGCAGATCGTTGAGCTCCTGAATGGTCTCCGGGCTGGCATTCAGACCGACATCATATTCGAACTGGCCGATTTTCGAAGTGCCGGTTGGCAGGATCAGATTTTGCTTGTCGACAGCGTTGACCACATCGGCCGGCGACAGACCTTTGGATTGCAGCAGCGCGGGTTGAAGATCGATCATCACCTGGCGCTGCTTTCCGCCATACGGCCAGGGGACCGCCGCGCCTTTCACCGTGGCGAGCTGGGTGCGGACGAAGTTGGCGGCGTAATCGAAAAGCTGCTGTTCGGAGAGACCTTGGCCGGATAGCGCGAGTTGGAGAATCGGGACGCTGGAGGCGCTATAAACCAGCATGAACGGCGATTGCGAACCGGGCGGCATTTGATGGACCGCGTTCTGCGCGACGGCGGTGAGTTGCGCCATCGCCATGTCTACGCGCGTACCGGGGTGGAAAAAGACCTTGGTGATGCTCCGCCCGTTCACGGTCTGCGATTCGATGTGATCGATGTCCGTCACGACGGTAGTGAGCGAGCGCTCGTAGGGGGATGCGACGCGTTCTTCCATCTCTTCGGCGCTCAGTCCGGCGTAGTTCCAAAGCGAGGCAATGACGGGGATGTCGACGTTCGGAAAGATGTCGGTGGGCGTGCGCAGAATGACCAGCGGGCTGATCAGCAGGATCAGAATCGCCAGCACAATAAACGTGTACGGGCGCTTCAGCGCGATGTTAACGATCCACAATTGGCGGGAAACTCCTCTAGACTAGGCGACGGTTCACCGAAGGCTTGTTACTGGCCCCTTTGGACTAACCCCGGCAAGGGTCGAACAAGATATCCCGGGTGACGCGTTTTTTGATGATTCGGCGCCGCCAATCGGTGCGCCTTTTGCAACCGCGACAAACTCTTGTCTCATTGTACACCATGACTTAGGCGGGCTTTCCATATCGTACGATATATCGTAAGATTGTGTTTTAGATATATCGAAAGGAGGTCGCAGTGCCTTACGGTGGCGATTTCAGCACGTGGATGTGGGATGCGCCATGGGGCCGGCGCGGGCGGTTCTTCGGGGCAGGCGAGGTGCGGATCGCAATTTTGTCGCTGCTGGCCGAAAAACCCAGGCACGGGTACGACTTGATGAAGGAACTGGAGACGCGCTCGGGCGGGAGCTACAAGGTGAGCGCGGGAACGATGTACCCGGCGCTGCAGCAAATGGAAGACGAAGGGTTGATCGTGTCGGAGACCAAGGACGGTAAGAGGGTCTATCAGCTCACGGAACTGGGGAGGCAGGAGATGGAGCGGGACCGAGGCAAGGCGGACGACATCTGGCGCAGGACTTCGGATTGGGGCGAATGGGGGCAATGGATGGGTGGAAGCCCGCTCGGGCCGCTGCTGAAGGCGACGATCCGGGCGCTGAAATACGCCTCACGCGATCCGGAAATGAAGAAACGAGTGGAGGAGATTCTGGAGCGGGCGCGGAGGGAGCTGGAAGATCTGTGAAGTACTACCGCACTTCGGAAACCCAGCTACTTCGCCGGTTCGCCGTCGGACGGGAATTCGAACATCTCGCCGCCGGTGTGGACCACCAGCGTTCCCGGCGCCGAGCAGACGGCCGTTGCTGGGGAAGAAGATGGCGCCGTCGGTGGATTCGCCGGACGCCAGCTTGGTGTTGACCAGAGCCAGCGCGGAGGCCGCCGCGCCCGCTTTCAGCCGCGCCGAGACGCCTTCGGCCAGCGCGCCTGGCGTCGCGCCTCATACCCATTGGTAGTCTGCATGTGTTCGTTGCCGTAGACGCCGCGTTCGTAAGTGGTGACCAGCTTGATGACATCATGGCGGCCGGCTTTGGCAAGCAGGTTGTTCACCACCGCCAGCGCTGGCGAGGCTTGCCAGACGGTCCCGTCCTGCTGGCGGTAGCTGAAGTCCTCCGGCTTCACCGTCCAGGAGATGGGCGACCCGTTGGAAATGGAGACCTGCATGATGGAATATTCCTTCAGGTGCGCCGGCAAATAGGCGAACATGACCGTCACGCCGCCCTTAGTGAGCGTCTTGTACAGCAGCCCGTTGGATTCAAACGGGATGATCTGCGCCGACAGCAGTGACGCGAAAGGTCGCCAGCAGCCGCCAGCGGGCGCCAGCGAAGAAACCTCATAATTCCATGATAGATGGCGCGCGGGCTAGTCGGGACGCAGTCAATTCGTCCCGGTAGGTATTTCACCTTAAGTCCAGTACGGATACGCTTCGCTCTCTAAGGTGATGCGCGACTGCAACTAGTACCAAAAACCAATTGTTGATACCGTGCTTCAGCCTTAGTCTAGATTCAGGAGT
Organism: Bryobacterales bacterium; assembly: GCA_963798295.1. GTDB lineage: Bacteria > Acidobacteriota > Terriglobia > Bryobacterales > Bryobacteraceae > Palsa-89. The sequence continues at coordinate 412,043 of CAWCSV010000002.1, forward strand.
GTCATGCGATGCTTAGAGGCATAATTATTTGTCCCGATGTCGATTTAAATGAGCGTCTAGAGGCGATATTGACCGAGATCGGGATCGTGAGCGTCACGCGGACACTCGACCGCTATCCCAACGGGCTGGAACTGCTGCGTTTTCTGCGCGCGCACGCTCCGCAAGTGATATTCGTCAGCACCGAGTCCACCGCCAAGGCGATGGAGATCGCGCGCGAGGTAGAAAAGAACACGCCGGGCGTTCAGATTGTCGCGGTCAGCCGTTTCGTCGATCCGCAGATTTTGCTGGAAGTGATGCGGGCCGGAATTCGCGAGTTTGCGTCACTGCCGTTCGATCGCCAGACCCTGATGGATGCCTTAGTACGGATCAAGGATGCGGTTCAGGCGCGGCCGCCGGCCATTGAAGCCACCAATCAGGTTTACAGCTTCCTGCCGTCCAAAGCGGGCGTGGGAACATCCACGGTGGCGATGAATACGGCGGTGGCGATGTCGCGCGTGCCGGACTACCTCGGTGCTGCTTTCGGATTTCGACCTGAATTCCGGCATGGTGCGGTTCATGCTGAAGCTGGATAGCGCCTATTGCGTGACGGACGCGGCCGAGCATGCGCTCGAAATGGACGAGAGCCTGTGGCCGACCATGGTGACCACCATGGACAAGCTGGACGTGCTGCACGCCGGCAAGCTGAATCCGGATTTCCGCATCGAGCCGACGCAGATCCGGCATCTGATGGAGTTCATGCGGCGCAACTACACGGCGCTGTGCTTCGACATGTCGGGCAACCTGGAGCGGTATTCGCTCGAAATCATGCACGAATCGAAGCGCATCTTCCTGGTGTGCACGCCGGAGATTCCTTCGCTGCATCTGGCGCGCGAGAAATATCTTTACCTGAAACAGCTGGACCTGGGCGAGCGCGTCAGCGTGCTGCTGAATCGCTGCCCAGAAGCGGTCGCTGATCACGCCGCAGCAGATCGAGCAACTGCTGGGGGTGCCGATCTACATGACCTTCCCGAACGATTATCAGGGCGTGCAGCGCGCCATGACCGCGGGCCGTTGGGTGGAGTCGGGCAGCGAACTGGGCCGGCAGTTCACTTCGCTGGCGCAGTCCATGCTGGAAGCAAAAGCCCACGCGCCGCGCCCGAGCCGAAGAAGCGATTCATCGAGTTCTTCTCGGTGGTGCCGGGCAAAGCCGTGACCGCCGTCAGAAAAACGGCCGGATAATCTACCGAGCTGCGTCCCGCGACAGCGCAACTTCGCTATCATCTCTAGTTGGAAAACGCCGTCCTCCAGTGGGTCGCGACCTATGGCTATTTCGCCATCTTCGGGCTGCTGGTGTTCGGCATCGTCGGCATTCCGGTTCCCGATGAGTTTCTGCTGACCGGCTGCGGCTTTCTCGTCTATCGAGGCGATCTGCATCCTGTTCCGGCCTTTGCGAGCGCGCTCGCCGGCAGCATGTGCGGCATCACGTGCAGCTACATCATCGGGCGAACGCTGGGGTGGAAGTTTCTGCATTCGCGCGCTGGCCGGCTGCTGCATATTCGCGACGAGCAGATCCGCTGGGTGCACGACTGGTTCAACCGGATCGGCCATTGGGCGCTGATGATCGGCTATTTCGTGCCCGGCGTGCGGCACTTCACGGCGATCGTGGCGGGCACGTCGAAGCTGGAATACCCCGGCTTCGCGGCTTTCGCCTATAGCGGCGCGCTGCTGTGGGTGAGCACGTTTCTATTCATCGGCTATCATTTCGGCTCGCGCTGGGAAGAGATCCTGGGACTGGTGGAACACAATCTGAAGAGGCTTCGCGATCGGCCGTGGCCGGCGTGATGATTCTGGCTTACGCCGCGTTATATCTTTATGTTGCGGCGCAGGCGCTAAGCGCTGAGTAGTAATCTATGGAACGGATGGGCCAGCGGTAGTTCCGCAACGTTTCTACACCTCAACCGTCGGCAAGAAAGCCGCGATGGCGGTGAGCGGGTGCATTCTGTTTCTGTTCGTCGTCGGGCATCTGATCGGCAATCTTCAGATCTATGAAGGCCCCGGAAAGCTGAATCGCTACGCCGTGTTGCTGCGTTCCATGCCCGCGCTGCTGTGGGGCGTGCGGGTCGTGCTGCTCGCGATGGTGCTGCTGCACATCTGGTCGTCGATACAACTGGCGGCGCGCAATATTGACGCGCGGCCGGTGGGATACCGGATGAAGAAGGCCACCGGATCGTCCTACGCGTCGCGAACCATGTACTGGAGCGGGCCCATCATCCTGGCGTTCGTGATTTATCATCTGCTCGATTTCACGTTCGGCAACGTGAATCCGCATTATCAGCCGGGCAACGTGTACGGCAACGTGGTGGCCAGCTTTCAGGTGATTCCGGTAGCGGCGTTCTACATCCTCGCGATGCTGCTGCTGTGCCTGCACCTCTATCACGGGCTGTGGAGCATGTTTCAATCGCTCGGGATCGCTCATCCGCGCTACACGCCGCTGTTGCGGAAGGGCGCGGCGGTGGTGGCGACGTTGATCGCGGCCGGCAATATTTCGATTCCCGTGGCGGTGCTGGCGGGGCTGGATCGAAATGATCGAACTGGACGCGCGCGTGCCGTCGGGCCCGATCGAGAAGCTGTGGGATCAGGCGCGCTTCGAGATGAAGCTGGTGAATCCGGCCAACAAGCGCAAGCACACCATCCTGGTGGTGGGGTCGGGGCTGGCGGGCGCGTCGGCGGCGGCCACGCTGGGCGAGCTGGGCTACAACGTGAAGTGCTTCTGCTTTCAGGATTCGCCGCGGCGGGCGCACAGCATCGCGGCGCAGGGCGGAATCAACGCCGCGAAGAATTATCACGGCGACGGCGACAGCGTGTTCCGGCTTTTTTACGACACGGTGAAGGGCGGCGATTTCCGCTCGCGCGAAGCGAACGTGTACCGGCTGGCGCAAATCAGCGTGAACATCATCGATCAATGCGTGGCGCAGGGTGTGCCGTTCGCGCGCGAATACGGCGGGACGCTGGCCAACCGATCGTTCGGCGGCGCGCAGGTTTCGCGGACGTTTTATGCGCGCGGCCAGACCGGCCAGCAGTTGCTGCTGGGCGCTTATCAGGCGCTGGAGTGGCAGATCAAGAAGGACGCGTGACGATGTTCCCGCGCACCGAGATGCTGGATCTGGTGGTGATCGACGGGCGGGCGCGCGGGATCGTGACGCGCAATCTGGTGACCGGGCAAATCGAATCGCACGTGGGCGACGCGGTGGTGCTGGGAACAGGCGGCTACGGAAATGTTTATTATCTTTCAACCAACGCCAAAGGATCGAACTGCACGGCCATCTGGCGCGCGCACAAACGCGGCGCGCTGTTCGCCAATCCCTGCTTCACGCAGATTCATCCTACTTGCATTCCGGTGTCGGGCGATTATCAATCCAAGCTGACGCTGATGAGCGAATCGCTGCGCAACGACGGGCGCATCTGGGTGCCGCTGAAGGCGGGAGACAAGCGCGCGCCGAAGCAGATTCCGGAAGCCGAGCGCGATTATTATCTGGAGCGGCGTTATCCGAGCTTCGGGAATCTGGTGCCGCGCGACGTGGCGTCCCGCAATGCCAAAGCGGTGTGCGATGAAGGCCGCGGCGTGGGCGAAACGGGGCTGGGAGTGTATCTGGATTTCTCGGACGCCATCCATCGGCTGGGCGTGGACGTGATTCGCGAGCGGTACGGCAACTTGTTCGAGATGTACCAGCGCATCACCGACGAAGATCCCTACCAGACTCCGATGCGGATTTATCCGGCGATTCACTACACCATGGGCGGTCTGTGGGTGGATTATTACCTGATGAGCACCATCCCCGGGTTGTTCGTGATCGGCGAAGCCAATTTTTCCGATCACGGCGCGAATCGTTTGGGCGCCAGCGCGCTGATGCAAGGGCTGTCGGACGGCTATTTCATCCTGCCGTACACGGTGGGCGATTACATCGCCAAAACGAAGCTCGAAAAGATGGACGCGGGCGCGCCGGAGTTTCGCAACGCGGAAGCGGGAGTGGCGGAGCTGACGAAGAAGCTGCTCGCGATTCGCGGACATCAGACAGTGGATGCGTTCCATCGGAAACTGGGCAAGATCGTCTGGGATTATTGCGGCATGTCGCGGACGGCGGCTGGGCTGGAGCCAGCCATTGGTGAGATTCGCGAGCTGCGCGAGCAATTTTGGCGCGACGTGAATGTTCCTGGCAGCGCGGACGATCTGAATCAATCGCTCGAAAAGGCCGGGCGCGTCGCGGATTTCTTCGAACTGGCGGAGCTGATGTGCATCGATGCGCTGCATCGCGAGGAAAGCTGCGGCGGGCATTTTCGCGAAGAGTATCAGACGCCGGATGGCGAAGCGCAGCGCAACGATGAGGAGTTCTCGTACGTGGCGGCGTGGGAGTACAAGAATTCCGAGAAGCCGGAGGGTTGGCCCCGCTACGTTCACAAGGAGCCGCTGACGTTTGAATACGTGCATCCCAGCCAGCGGAGCTATAAGTGATGCGGCTGATTTTGCATGTGTGGCGGCAGAAGAACGCGAAAGCGTCCGGAAAGATGACGCGCTATGAAGCGAACGACGTGAATCCGGACATGTCGATGCTGGAGCTGCTGGACGTGGTGAACGAGGGCCTGATCCTGAAAGGCGAGGAGCCGATCGCTTTCGAGCATGATTGCCGGGAGGGCATTTGCGGATCGTGCGGATTCATGATCAACGGCATCGCGCATGGGCCGCTGCCGGCAACCACGGTGTGCCAGCTCAGCATGCGGCATTTCAAGGATGGCCAGGAGCTCTACCTGGAGCCGTGGCGCGCGAAGGCGTTTCCAGTGATCAAAGATCTGGTGGTGGATCGCGGCGCGTTCGACCGCATCATCGCGGCCGGCGGATATATCAGCGTGCCCACGGGCAGCGCGCCGGACGGGAACGCGATTCTGGTTCCGAAAGAGAACGCCGAACGCGCCATGGATGCGGCGGCGTGCATCGGTTGCGGGGCTTGCGTGGCGGCGTGTCCGAATGCCTCGGCGGCGCTGTTCACGGGCGCGAAGATCGCGCACCTGGGGTTGTTGCCGCAGGGTCAGCCGGAGCGGGCGCACAGGGCGCTCGCCATGGTGCGGCAGTACAACGCTGAAGGGCTCGGGGGCTGCACCAACATCGGAGAATGCGAAGCGGTGTGTCCCAAAGAGATCACGCTGGAAGCGATCGCGCGCATGAATCGCGATTTCATCGGCGCCAGCTGGGACAGAAGATAGCTACTCTTCGATCTGGATAGACGGGCCTTTTTTGCCGCTCTCTTCAGCCGCGCGGCGTTGCACTTCGCGCGCGATAGCAACGAACGGCGCGCCTGCGTCGCCGAGCGTGATGGGCTGGCCGGAATCGCCGCCGATACGCACCGCGGGGTCGAGCGGAAGCTCACCCAGGAATGGAACATTCATGGCTTCGGCTGTTTTTTTGCCGCCGCCATAGCTGAAGACATCGATGCGCTCCTTGCAATGCGGGCATTCCAGGTAGCTCATGTTTTCCACCAGGCCTAGGATGGGCACGCGCACCTGCTGGAACATGTGGATGGCTTTGCGCGCGTCTTCGAGCGAAACCTCCGATGGCGTGGTGACCACCACGGCGCCGGTGAGCGGCGCGGTTTGAATCAACGAAAGCTGCACGTCGCCCGTTCCGGGCGGCAAATCGACAATCAGATAATCGAGCTGGCCCCAATCGACTCCGCGCAAGAATTGCTGGATCACGCTGTGCAGCATGGGCCCGCGCCACACCAGCGGTTTGTCGCCGGGATTCAAAAAGCCCATGGACATGATGCGCACGCCGTCTTTCTCGAGCGGCTGAATGCGTTCGCCGATGGCATGCGGTTGAGCGCGAACGCCCATCATGAGCGGCACGTTGGGACCGTATACATCGGCATCCAGGAGACCGACCTTGTGGCCCAGGCGTGATAGCGCGACGGCGAGATTCACGGACACCGTGGTTTTTCCGACGCCGCCTTTGCCCGATCCGACCGCGATCAAATTCTGGACGCCGGCAATCGGAACTTTCGGCTGTTCGGCTTGCGCTGTGTGGGGACCCATGAGTTCGATGTTAGCAGCGGGCCGCTTGCTCACGCGCGCGGTTCAGTTGTGGGTCGAGAGAGCGTAGTCCCATTCCTGCGCGGCGCGATCGCGCAGATACGGTATGTCGCGATCGAGCAAATAGCCTTGCTGCACTAATTGCTGCGCGGCGGCGGTGATCTTTTCGAGATAATCCTGCTTGGTGGGATAGCGTTCTTCGATGGACAAGCGCGGATCGTTGCGCTTTTCGCGCTCGGCCTTGGTGACGGCGAATGGAATCCACGACCCGGCTTGCGTATACAACTGATCGGGCGCGCCGATTTTCGCGCTGCGCAGATTCCAGCCGGTGTAGGAAGCAAGCGGAACCTGAATTTCAGGCATGTGGATTCCCGACGTTTCGTTGCCGTCAAGATTCACTTGCGGGACCAGCGTAGGGAAGGGCGGACCGATCTTGGGAGGCTCGATGGAAAAGTCCAGGCGAAATGCCCGGCGATTGTAATGCGGCGTAGCAATGCCGGGGATTTTGGGAAAGGCATAGGCCTCCACAGCCACCAGTTGATCCTTAGCGATCAGCGGATAGACGGAGGCAGGCGGCTGCTTGCCATCCTTCAGCCAGGCCTGCATCGCGATCAAGAGCGCCCGCAGGGAGGCGCTATAGTCATTCGGGCTGTCCAGGTTCTGCGCTTCCGGGTGGCGCGGCGGAAGGCTCCCCGCTCCGTGGCGCGAACCAGGGAAGAAATAAATGCGCGTGTCCTTCGCGGGAGGAAGATCCTGCTTGCCATCGGGCGTGGTGTGAATCAGCGACGCAACACGTCCCCAGTATTCATAGGAGCCATTGGTGTAAAAGATTTTGGGAACGGTGTTGGTGCGAATCGCGTTGGCAAGCAGGCCGCCTTGGTCTGAGAAAGGAGGAACGTCGACCGGATAAAAGATATTGAAGAACGGATTTCCATCGCGCGAGGGTTGCGCGAAGCGCGCGTTGAAGCCGCCACGGCCGGCGCCGGCGATATCGCCCACACACCGTCGAAAACACGGCGATTCTTTTCGTCCTGGTTGAAGCCGTCGTACAGAAAAGTGCGAAGGAACCTGCCGCTTTGCGAGAAGCCGATGCCGAGCGCGCGCTGGATATCTTTGTGGAAAGTCATCGATCGAAGTATCCAGTCCACCGTATTTTAGATACGACACGGTGTCGCGAACGGCGGCGGGGCCCAGACCGACCAGCACCGGATCCTTGGCGTTGTAGACGACTTCGTAGATCTTGCCGGGCTCGAAGCCGGCAGGCATGCTGACATGCGTGGGATCGGCGAAGGTCCATTGTTCGCGCGGAATCAGGCGGCGTTCGCCTTCCACGGTGTCGCGGACGAAGATTTTATTGGCCAGATCCCGGGCATCGGCAACAGGGTATCCGATTTCATCGCGATCGCCCAGAGGAATGATGGTAACGCGTTGGGTGCCCTCCCATTCCGAGCGCACAAGTCCGGTGATCGGTTGACCGTGATTCGTGGCGATAGGCGCATCGATGCGAAGCAGGCCGGGCTTCGGCGGCACGTCGGTTTCCCAGCCGACCCACACCAGCGTGAAGCCTTGCTCAAGCAGAAAATGGTCGCCGATGTCGAACATGCCCAGGCTCTTGCCGCCGCGGTTCGGAATCTCGACAAGCGCGGTCCCGTTGCGCTTGGTTGGATCGTGCGGCCGAAGCATGTAGAGATCGGCGGAGAATTCCACTTTGCCTTCGGCATTGCGAGGCGCCAGATCGATGTCGGCGATGATCCGGTTGGGCGCGAGCCTGGGATCGATCGCGAAGTGGATCTTACCGACGATGCGATCATAGCCCGCATCGTTGGTGCGTTCGGTGACGTCCACACGGGTGACTTCCGCACGGGAGAGGCACGCAATGAAGATCAGCAGGACAAGGCGCATCGCCTGTCATTCTATGCCAGAGCCAGCTATGCCAGCGCGAGATTGGCTTGGGCGCGCAGGGAGAAATCGGCGAAAGTTCCCGCGCGAAATTTTGGAAATGCCGCGGCGGCGATCATGGCGGCATTGTCGGTGGAGAGCGCGGGCGTGGGGAAATAGACGGGGCATGGCAGGCCGGCGCCGAGCGCTGCTGCGCGAAGACCAGCGTTGGACGCCACGCCTCCGGAGACAATGAACGATCGCGCGCCGATTTCTTCAATCGACGTGGCGGCACGGCGCAGCAACTCCTCGATGACGGTGTGTTGAAAGGAAGCCAGCAGGTCGAGCGTAGGCTGGGGAGTGAGCGTTAGATAATCCTGTGCCGGTGCGCCCTGCAGCCGGCGGCGGGCGTCGATTTCTGCAGTGAGATCGTGTGCTTCCACCCAACGCAGCACTGCCGTTTTCAATCCGCTAAAGCTGAAATCGAGCGTGTTGCCTTTCATGCGCGCCAGCGTGAAATGGACGGCGCGGGGGTCGCCGTGGGGCGCGAGTTGATCGATTACGGGACCGCCGGGATAGCCGAAGCCGAGAAGCTTGGCGACTTTATCGTAAGCTTCGCCGGCCGCATCGTCGCGCGTCTTACCTAGCAGCCGATAGACGAAGCCCTCGCGCACTTCAAACAGGTGCGTGTGGCCCCCGCTCACAACAAGCGCGAGCGCGGGATATTCGATACTCGGACCAGCTTCCAGAATCACGGCGTGAATGTGCCCTTCGATATGATTCACCGCGATGAGGGGAAGATTGCGTGCGAAGCACAGCGACTTGGCGTAAGTGATGCCGACCAGCAGCGAGCCTACTAAGCCTGGCCCTTCGGTGACCGCGATGGCGGCCAGATCGTCAAGGCTGGTGGTGGCTTGCTCCAGCGCCAGGCGAACCACGGGGACGATGGCGCGCAGGTGCTCGCGCGAAGCCAGCTCGGGAACCACACCGCCATATTTTCCGTGCGTAGCAAACTGGGAGGCGACGACCGACGACAGAATGGCGGCTCCGTCTTCGACAACGGCGGCCGCGGTTTCATCGCAGGATGTTTCGATTCCGAGGATTTTCACGTCAGAGTTGCACTGCTAAGGTGTGATTTGGACCTTTCGCCATTTCATTATCACTTGCCCGAGTCGTCCATCGCGCAGGAGCCGCTGGCCGATCGCGCGGCATCGCGCATGCTGGTGCTGCATCCAGTCGAACAGCGCTGGGAGGATCGCATGTTCCGGGAATTCCCCCAATTCCTGCGTGCGGGCGACTGCCTGGTGTTGAACGATTCCAAAGTTTTTCCCTCGCGATTGTACGGCCAGCGAGTTGGCTTCTCGGGCGTGGTGGAAGTGTTGCTGGTGAGCCCCGTAAGCGAGGACGCGAAAACCTGGACCGCGCTGGTGCATCCGGGGCGAAAGATGCGAACGCGTGAGCGGGTTTCCTTCAGCGGCGTGGAGGCCGAGGTGATCGGGCGTGGCGAATATGGCGAGCGGACGTTGCGTTTTCACTACGACGGTGATTTGTACGAGCTGCTCAGAAGGATCGGGCACGTGCCTTTGCCGCCCTATATCAAGCGCTCCGATACGGTTGAGGATCGAGAACGATATCAGACCGTTTTCGCGCGCGAGACGGGTTCGGTGGCCGCGCCCACGGCGGGGTTGCACTTCACGGACGAAATCCTGGATGCGTGCCGTACGGCCGGGGCGGAGATCGCCTACGTGACCCTGCATGTAGGGCTCGGCACCTTTCAACCCATCCGAGGAGAGAAGTTGCACGCGGAGCGATTTCACGTTGACGAAGCCACTGCTGCCAAGATTCGAGCAGCGCAGCGCGTGATTTGTGCCGGAACCACAAGTGTCCGCGCGGTGGAGAGTCTGTTCTTGGGCAAGAGCGGAGACACCGATCTATTCATCCGTCCGGGATTTGAGTTTCAGCGGACCAACGCGATGCTGACGAATTTTCATCTGCCGGAGTCGAGTCTGTTGATGCTGGTATGCGCGTTCGCCGGGCGCGAGTTCGTCTTGTCGGCGTATGAACACGCGGTGCAAGCGGGGTACCGGTTTTATTCCTACGGCGACTGCATGCTCGTCGTTTAGTTGCTCAAGAAGCCCTGCCAGGATTTCAAGCCTTCGGCGTTGTGGGCTTTCAGAGCCTCGATGCCTTCCTGCGGGGCGTAAGGATCGGTGAGCAGATATCTGCCCACGCGCGCGATATCGAGTACGTCGTCCATCATGGCTTTCCAATGCTCGGGCGCCCAATCGATAGCGTGCGAAACTACGGAGGGTACGCCTTCGGCGACGCCGTCGGCCGTCACCATGTTGAACGATTCGGTGTAACTCGGCTGGAGCAGCAGATGCATGTGCGCCACGCTTTGCCGGAACTTGGGCCAAGATTGCCATCCGTTCTCGACCAGCTTCACGTTAGGAAGCCCGTCTAGCATGGCACGCGCCGAGCGCAAGATAGTGTCGCCTCCGCCTTCGGTGCGCCCCGCCGAGAGCCACAATTCCAGATTGGCTTTGTAGCGATGAGTGATTTCGAGCGCGGCTCCCGCGGCGCTCATGAAATTTTTCAAAGGCCGCGTGGCGCCGAAAGCGCCAATGCGCAGCGTGCCGCCGGTATAAAGGGGACGCCAGGGAAGGAAGTCGTTATCCAGATAGTAAAGGTTCGGCAAATAGGTGCAGGGACGCGTGTAGGCGGAACGAATCCATCTGCAAAACTTGATGCTGTTGCCGGCGAGGTGAAAGTTGTGGCAAGCGGCCTCCACTTCCATGGCTTCACGAACCAGCCGCACGCCGTTGGAATCGGCTTGCAGGAAGCCCACGTTGGAGTGGCAGTTAACGGCGAAACGGGTGGAGGAATTCGCCAGCACCAGCGCCTGAATGTCCGCGGACGGAATCCAGGGCGCGGAGATGACGACGTGACTGGCGGGATCGCGCTGTAATCGGCCGGTCAGGTCTTTGGCATTCAAGATGGGCCAGACGTCCGCGACAACGCCTCCGCGGCGAAGCACCTTGCAGGTGTTCAGGGCCGAGACGCCGAGTCCGATATGGCTGATGTTTAGGTGGGCGGCGAAATTCTTGTAGGCCAGGACGAGTCGTTGCATCGGGTCTTGCTGCACCGATCCTAAGGCAGGTGAGCTTAACTGTGGATACGCTGTTCGTTCAAGCTTCTGAAAAGCCGTTAAAAGAAAATCGCCGAGAGATGTGACGGATGAAGCATTACCCAATATCCGGGACCGACGCGGAATTGCCCGTTCAGAGCGACCGGCGTGACGACGTAGAGCATGGCGGAAAGCAGCGCCTGCGTAACGCCGAGAACCGGAACGCTCGGGCGCGCTTCGAACAATCGCGTGGAAACGGCGCCCCACACAAATGTTGCGGGCACCAGAATGGGATTGGGAAGATGCGCCGCGGCGAACATCGCGCCGGCGATGCTGGAGGTCTTCCATGACGCGCCCAGGCCATCGCGCAGCCGGCGGTAGGCCATGTTCTGAAACACAAGCTGCTGCAAAACGCACCAACAGGCGTAGCCGCACCAGCGATAGATCACGTGAAGGGAAGTCGCGGTTTCAAACCAGGTCAGCGCGACAAGCGAAGCGGCGCAGCTTGCCAGGTACCATCGCCAGGCGGCGACGGCGCCGATGAACGCACGGAAGCTCAAGCCAAGCGATTCGGCGGTTTCGGAATGCCAGACAAACGAAACTGCAACCAGCGCCAAGGGGATGAGCAGGCTCCAGGACCACCACAGAGGCCGCAGCCAGATGTAGGCGATGACCAGGAGGGAAAAGGCAAACGCCTCGGCAAGGTGTCGGGCTCGATCCCACCGCATGGTTTCTATCTTACGCCGCAGGCATGCTGGCGCGTCACAATAAGGTAAACTAGCCTTTTGATCCCATGAAAATTCACGAGTATCAGGCCAAGGCGATCTTGGCCAAGTACGGAGTCCCTGTGCCGAGGGGCGAAGTCGCTTTCACGGTGGATGAGGCGGAAGCGGCGGCGAAGAAAATCGGCGGCAGCGTGGTTGTCAAAGCCCAGATTCACGCCGGAGGGCGCGGGAAGGGCGGCGGCGTCAAGGTCGCGAAGGACGCGGCGGAAGCGGTGGAGATCGCGAAAAAGATGCTGGGCATGCGATTGGTAACGCATCAAACCGGGCCCGAGGGTCGCATCGTGCAGCGCCTGCTGGTGGAAGAGACGCTGCCCATCGCGCGTGAGCTGTATCTGGGAATCGTGCTGGATCGCGCACAGGGCAAGCCTGTGTTCATGGCGTCGGCGGCGGGCGGAATGGAGATTGAAGAGGTAGCGGCGAAATCCCCCGAGCTGATTTTGAAAGAAGCGCTGGAACCGGGTTACGGGCTTGCGCCATTTCAAGCTCGCAGCATGGCGTTCGGGATGGGCGTGGAATCGGAAAGCGCAAGCGGCGCGGTGGCCGCGATGATCGGGCTCGCTAAAGCGTACGACGCCATGGACGCATCACTGGCCGAGATCAATCCCTTTATCGTTTGCGAAGACGGCAAAGTGTACGCGCTGGACGCCAAGTTCAACCTGGACGACAATGCGCTCTACCGGCACAAGGACCTGCTGGATCTGCGCGACCTGAACGAAGAAGATCCGCTGGAAGTGGAAGCCTCGCGCTTCAGCCTGAACTACATCAAGCTGGATGGCGACATCGCGTGCATGGTGAATGGCGCGGGGCTGGCGATGGCCACCATGGACATCGTGAAGTACGCGGGCGGAAGTCCGGCGAATTTCCTGGATGTGGGCGGGGGCGCGAACGCCGAGCAGATCAAGAACGCGTTTCGCATTCTGCTGTCGGATGCGGGCGTGAAGGCGGTGCTGATCAATATTTTCGGCGGCATTCTGCGCTGCGACGTGCTGGCAACGGGCGTGGTGAACGCGGCGCGGGAGTTAAACGTGACGGCGCCGATTGTGGTTCGCATGGAAGGCACCAACGTTGAGAAAGGGCAAGAGATTTTGAAAGCATCGGGCTTCAACTTCACGGTCGCCGACGGAATGCGCGACGCGGCTGAGAAGGTGGTGAAGGCGGCGCGGGCGAGTGAAAGTATGAGCGTCCTGGTAGATCAGAATACGCGGGTTTTGTTTCAAGGCTTCACGGGACGCGAGGCGAGTTTTCACGCGCAGGCGGCTATCGATTACGGGACCAAAGTGGTGGGCGGCGTCACGCCGGGCAAAGGCGGGCTGATGCATTTGGGCCTGCCGGTGTTCAACACCGTGGCGGACGCGGTGAAGCAGACTGGCGCGAACGCTTCGGTGATTTTCGTTCCGCCGCCTTACGCCGCCGACGCGATCATGGAAGCCGTGGACGCGGGCGTTCCGCTGGTGGTGTGCATCACCGAAGGAATTCCGACCGAGGACATGGTGCAGGCGCGCGAATTCATGAAGGGATCGGCGGCGCGATTGATCGGTCCGAATTGTCCGGGCATGATTTCGCCGGGGAAATGCAAGATTGGGATCATGCCCGCGCCCATTCACAAGCCGGGACACGTGGGCGTGGTTTCGCGCTCGGGCACGCTGACGTACGAAGCGGTGGGGCAACTGACCAAGCTCGGAATTGGACAATCGACGTGCATCGGCATTGGCGGCGATCCGATTATCGGCACCAGTTTCCTGGACGCGATTCAGCTGTTCAACGAAGATCCGGACACGCACGCCATCGTGATGATCGGCGAGATCGGCGGGAACGCGGAGGAAACCGCTGCGGAGTACATCAAGACGCACGTCAAGAAGCCGGTGGTGGGTTTCATCGCGGGACAGACCGCGCCGCCCGGACGCCGCATGGGACATGCCGGAGCGATCATTTCGGGCGGATCGGGAAAAGCAGAAGACAAAATGAAGGCGATGAAGGAGGCGGGCATCACGGTGTGCGCCAGTCCCGCCGAAATCGGAGAAAAGGTCAAGAGCCGGCTTTCGTAGCGGCGCGCGATATTGAACATGGCAATCGAACAGACATTTGCAATCATCAAACCGGACGCGGTGGCGGCGGGACACGCGGGACAGATTCTCGCGATGATCGAGAAAGCGGGATTCCGCATTCGAGGATTGAAGATGACGCGGCTTTCCAAACAGCAGGCCGAGGGCTTTTACGACATCCATCGCGAGCGGCCGTTTTTCAGCGGCCTGGTGGCGTTCATGATGGAGGGCCCGGTGGTGGTGCTGGCGCTGGAGCGTGAGGACGCAATCAAACATTGGCGCGAGTTGATGGGCGCCACCAATCCGGAGAAGGCGGCGGAAGGCACGGTGCGCAAGAAGTTCGCGAAGAACATCGAGCGGAACGCGGTGCATGGATCGGACGCGCCGGAAACCGCGGCGGTGGAGATTCCGTTCTTCTTCAGTATGGCGGAGCTAATTTAGAAGGCTGTTGCAGAAGCGTGCCTGCGCCACGGTCGAAGACGCGCGACACGACGAGGGCGACCAGAATCACCACCAGGCAGCCGATCACGTTGTACCACAGGAACGAAACGTTGGTGAACAGGTTGGCGGCGAAAATAGCCGCTTCCCCGGCCAGCACGCCAAAAAACGCGCCGTTGGCGCCCACGCCGCGAAAGAAAAACGCAAGCACGAACACGCCCAGCAGCCCGCCGTAAAAGAGCGACCCGATCACGTTCACCGCCTGGATCAAAGCCCCGAAGTTCCTGCCATATTGCGCGAAGCCCATCGCAAAGCAGCCCCAAAAAACCGTCGCGATACGGGAGGCGATCAGATAATGACGGTCGGAGGCGTCGGGCTTCACGTGACGCCGGTAGATGTCGATTACGGTAACGGCGGAGAGCGAATTGATCTCGCCGGAAGTAGACGACATGGCCGCTGAAAAAATCACGGCGACGAGCAGCCCACCACTCCCACGGGAAGATAGCGCGTCACAAACGACAGGAAAATATAGTTGGTGTCGTCAAATTCTTTCCCCACCAGATGCTCGCCGGCGGCGTGCGCGTCGTTCAACTCCTGCTGGGCGTCACGAAAACGCTGGATGCCGGCGGTGCGCGCCACGGGATCGCCCGAGCGGTTGGCGCGCAGAAATTCATCCGCTGCCTCGCGGCGATGCGCGAAAGCTTCCTGATAGCGGCGCTCCACGGCGGGGAATCGCGCGTCCTGCCGCACGTTCTTCAGCTCCACGGGCTGGAACAGCAGCGGCGGTCTTTCAAAAATGAAAAACACAAATACCATCGCGCCGATGAACAGGATAAAGAACTGCATCGGAATCTTGGCCATGGCGTTGAGCAGCAGGCTCAGCCGGCTGTGCGCCACCGATTTTCCGGTGAGATAGCGCTGCACCTGCGACTGATCGCATCCAAAATAAGCCAGCGCCAAAAACATTCCGCCGATGACGCCGCTCCAGACGTTGTATCGGTCGTTCCAATCGAATTTCAACGTGACGGCATTGAGCCGTCCAGCCGCGCCAGCCAGCGAAACTGCATCGCCGAAGGAAACATCGCGCGGCAAAAGATGAACCGCGAGCACAAACGCCAGCACCAGCCCGCACAGGATCAACGCCATTTGCTGCACGTCGGCCCAGGTGACCGCTTTGATGCCGCCGAACGAAATGTAGGTCATGATCAGGACGCCCATCAGAATGGTTGTGGCGCGGTCGGACCATCCCAGGATCACCGACAGCACGACGGCGGGCGCATAGAGAGACAGCCCCGACGCAAGCCCGCGCTGGATGAGAAAAATCAGACTCACCAGGGAGCGGGTCTTCGAATCGAAACGCTGCTCCAGATATTCGTAGGCCGTGTAGACATTCGCGCGATGAAAAATGGGAACCGCCGTGGCGCACAGGATGACCATCGCGATCGGCAATCCGAAATAGAACTGCACGAAACGCATTCCGTCGGTGTAGCTTTGGCCGGTGGTGGAGATGAACGTGATGGCGCTGGCTTGCGTCGCCATGATGGAAAGCCCCATGGCGTACCAAGGCATCGATTTGCCGGCCAAAAGGTACTTGTTCATGGTGGTGCTGCCACGGCCGCGGTACAGCCCGTAGCTGACGATGAAGGTGAGCCACGAGAACATCACCACCCAATCGAGTGGCCTCATGAAGCGAAAACTCTAGTAAAAACGTAGAACCCGGCGATGAGGAAGGCGAGGTAGCAAAGAACGATGATGTAGATGCGCCGCCAGCTTCCCAAAAGCGGCGGTGGTTCGTCTTCAGGCGGATGCGATATTTTGTGCGGCGGGCCGCTCACTGCGTTTTTCCGGCGCTCAACAGATTCGCGAAAATGCGAAAAGCGCCCGGCACCCCGGCGGGCAACTCGCGAAACCAGGAGAACGCCGTGAACACATAGGCGCCCTTGCCGTAGCGCGTGTAAAGCGTGCTGCCGGTCTGCGGTTTCTCCATCGGGTCATGCGTTTCAAACAGCGGCTGGTAATGCTCGTCCCACTTCGACGCGAAATAAAGGCCGCGTTCTTGAATCCAACCTTCGAAATCGCGGGCGGTAATCTCGTTGGGTTTGTGCAGCAACGGGCTGGCGGGATTCAGGAACTGCACCGGCGCTTCTTCCACGGTGACGCGCTCGGAGCCAGTGGTGAGTGGATAGGGACCGATATTCGCCAGCAAACTGGTTTCGCCGCCGAATGGATTACGGCCGTCGGCGACGTTGTACTGCACCACCAACGTTCCTCCGTTTTTCACATAGTCGAGCAGCCGGCCTTCATTGGCGCGCAAATCCGCCCGCACGTTGTAGGCGCGAACGCCGGTGACGATCGCGTCGAAGCGGCTGAGATTACCGGTAGCCAGATCGACGGAACTGAGCAGAGTCACTTGCGCGCCCAGTTGCTGGAGCGCCTTTGGAACTTCATCGCCCGCTCCCATCACATATCCGATGGTCTTCGCCAAAAGCCGCACATCGGCGCGCACCAGTTTCGCGGCAGCTGGAGGAAACAAAACCTGCGGAGGGATGTGCGGGTAGTTGATGGTCTCCATGGATGTGGCGATCGTTTGATTGTCGATCCGCGCAGTCGCCGCGAGCGCACCTTGCGCGTTATTGGAAGGGGGTGTGACTTGGAAGGAAATTTCGCCCTGCTCGCCAGCCGCCATCAAATCAAAATCGCCAGATTGCGAAGAGATGCGCCAACCTGGCGGCGTTTGGATCTGAACCTCGCCAATCGCCTTTGCAACGTGGGACTGCACTTGCAAATCGACGGCCTTAGCCGAGCCATTCGGAAACAAGATAGACGATTGCGACCACTGCAAAGCGACCGAGGGCTCCACCACTACCGGGCGCGTCAGCTCGCCCTGCGCCCGCTCGATATAACGATAGGCGACGGGGCGCACAACTTCGACATCCTGCGATTCGATCCGCAAGTGAAAATGCGCTTCAAACAACGGAGGATTTTCCGGGAGCCCGATGTCGAGCTGATTCGCTATGGTGTACGTGTCGCCTTGTTTGGGCTCCACCAGCCAGTAGGGCTGCGACAGCGCCGCGTGTTCCGGAATGGTGGTGGTTAATGCATAAACTTGCGGCTCGTTAAACGGAAGAACGCCGCCGAATTTGTCCTTGGTGGTGGCGGGCGAGATGCCTTGGATCTCCACGGATTGTACTTGCACGGCCAGGTGGGCCCGATCGAGCGCGGTGGCGTCGAACTTGAGAGATCCGCCGGGAGTCACAGCGTACTTGTCGGAAGCCGCGTCCAGCCACAAGCCCGTCGAAAGCACAATGGCCTCGCTCAATTCGTGCTCTTTGAGAGCGGCCAGCGGTTCGTGCAGCATCCCCAGGAGCTTCTCGGCTTTCAGCAACAGCGGAACAATGCGATCGGGGTTTTCTGAATCGAAAGTTCGGGCAGCTTCGGCGAGGATCTGGCCGACGGGCGCGCCGCCTTGGATGCGGTTCCAGGAGATGTCGATGCCGTCGAAAATATCATGCACGGCCACGGGGCCGGACTGCGTCACCAGGTAGTCTTTAGCGGATCCCTTGCGCTCGGCCGCGCCCATGCCCTGACTGCGATGCATGCTTCGCGACATCCCGGCGATCTCGGCATACGAGTGGCCCAGCACCGGATCGTAGTCGCCCGGATCCACCGTGATGCGATTGGGCATCTTCTCCACTTCTTCGCGCTGCTCTTTCGTAAATGCGCCCGGATTCCACATCAGGCGCTTAGCCTGCCAAGGTTGCACCCATTGCAACTGTTCCGGAAAGCGCTTGGGATCGGCGGCGGCGGAGTATGCTTCGCGGCCCAAAATAGCCGAGGCCTGATGCTGGCCGTGGCCATCGCGTGGAGTGCCGCTAAAACGCAGGATGATCACGTCGGGGCGGAAGCGGCGGATTACCCAGACCACGTCACTCAGGATTTTGTCGTGGCCCCACTTATCGAAGCACTCCTGGGGCGTCTTGGTGAAGCCGAAGTCGATGGCGCGGGTGAAGAACTGTTCTGCGCCGTCGATGCGCCGGGCCGCGAGCAATTCCTGGGTGCGGATGATGCCGAGCTCGTCGCCCTGTTCCGCGCCGATCAGATTTTGCCCGCCCTCGCCCCGCGTGAGGGAAAGATAGCCGGTACGCACTTTGCGGCCGCGCGCCAGGTAGGCCAGGAGAGCGGTGTTTTCGTCATCGGGGTGCGCGGCGATCATCAGCACGCTGCCGACGACATTCAGGCGATCGAGCGCCAGGCGTGCCTGCGCAGATCCGGACAGCTCGCGTTGCGCGAACGCCGGCGTAAGGCATAGGGCGCAGAGAACGGCTAGGATGGGTGTACGCGCGAAGTCCAAACAAATATCATACGGGACCGGGGACGCGATTGGCGATTGGCGGCTGGCGGTTGGCGCGGCATCCCCGTTTACGTATATTTATCGCTGCTGGCGGTGGTGGCGCTGTTTTTTCACAAGCCGCTGTTTAGCCCCGAGTACACTTTCCCGTGGGATTTTCACGCGGTTCAGCTTCCTCTGATCACCTTTTTGCGCGATGAGCTGCGGGAGAATCGCTTCGCGCTTTGGAACCCCTACAACTACGGCGGATATCCGGTGTTCGCCAATATCCAGGCGTGTTTCTTTCATCCGCTGGTATTTCTGAGCGCATTCATAAGCAGCCGGCTCGCGTGGTTCAGCCTGCCGATGCTGCTGGAGTGGGCCGTTGTGTTGCAGGTATGGATGGGAGGCGTGGCGGCGTATCGTCTGTTCCGAGAGCTTGGGCTGGGCTCCTCGCCCGCATGGACCGGCGCGGTAATGTTTGAGACCGGCAGCTACTTCGCATCACGAGCCGAACACATCGATTCCATGATGGCCGCGGCTTGGATGCCCTTGGCTTGGCTGGCGGTTTGGAAATTGAAGGACAGGTTTCGCGCAGACTGGCTGGCGGTGTTGGCCGCTGCGCTTGGCCTCTCGATCTGGGGCGGATTCCCGCAAGCGACCGTGGCGGTATTTGGTTCCACCGTGATGTTCGCGGCGGTTCTTGTTGCGCTGCGGATAGCGCGGACCAAGACGATCGCGTGGGCGGCGCTGGGATGCGTGCTTGGAATTTCTCTCGCGGCAGTTCCATTTATTCCGACCGCGCAGCTCACGGAGTTAAGCGTCGCGAAGTTTCGCGGGGATTACCTCGGGACTGGCGGCGGCCTATACTGGCAGAGCCTGGTATCGTTAGTCGCGCCCAATCACTACAACATATTCGACATGAGCCATTTTAAGGGACCGTGGGACCCGACCTTCCTTTACCTCTACAGCAGCATCGGAGGATTGCTGCTGGCGATCCTCGCCCTCGTAAGGCGGCGCAATCGGATCACCGCGGTGTTCGGGCTTTTGCTTCTGTTTGGATCGCTTTGGATGCTGGGCGATAAGACCATCCTCTGGCGAGCCTTGTATCCGCTATTGCCGGAGACCATCCGAATCGGAATCCATCCCGAATACACGTACTCGATTTTCAGCCTGGCCATCGCGGGGCTGGCGGCGATCGGGCTGGATTCTTTGCGCGTCGTCAACGGCGTGCGTTGGGCCATCGGGCTGATCATCGCCGCGGATTTATTCCTGGTGGGGTCGGGGCGGCCCATGAATACGGCGCAGTCGCCAGTCGCCGCGGGTATCACGGACAACCCGGTCTACAGCCGCGATCTGCGCCGCTATCTGAATCAAAATGTCCCGCCATGGCGCTTCGACACCGTGGATTCGAGCATGGAATGGACAACGAGCGCTCCCATCTTGCAAATCACCTCGGCCGCCGGGATCAGTCCGATGGCCCCGGAAAATGCGATCCAGCTTCGGCTGTTCCTGCACGATGGGTATCGTTGGGGCTGGAATTATCCGCTGGAGCGCTTGGATTCGCCGATCGTCGATTTGTCGAACGTGCGATACATTGTCACGCGCGCAGAGGATATTTCGCGCTTCGCGGCGTTTCCGAAGTTTCGGCACGTCGCCAGTCCGCCGGGCAGTGAACTGTTCGAGAACACAGGAGTGCTGCCGCGATTTTTCCTGGTGCATCAGGCGCAAACAGTAGGATCGCTCCAGGAAGCAAGGGATTTGATTTTGCGGAACCAGGTGGATTTGCGGCGGACCGCATTAGTGGATGCAGCGATTGCCCTGGCGCCGAATGGCGAAGGGGACGAAGTGCAAACGCTGCGCTACCAGCCCGATGTCATCCAGCTTTCCACGCAGGCTTCGAGCGCCGCGTTGCTAGTCCTTTCCGAGACCAACTATCCGGGATGGAGGGCCTGGCTGGACGATCGGCCGACTCCCATCTATTCCACCGACATCGCATTGCGCGGCGTGATGGTTCCGGCCGGCGTGCATCGCGTTCGCATGGAGTTCCGCCCGCTGATTCTTCCCATCTCGCTCGGGATCTCGATCGCAACCGCAATTTTATTGGCGATTCTAGGCTTTGGGATGCGCCTTATCGTACACCGCCATCAAGTCCGCTAACGACACCTGCGTATATTTCTGCGTGGTGGACAGGCGGGCATGGCCCAGCAGCTCCTGAATGGCTCGGAGGTCGGCGCCATCGCTCAACAGGTGGGTGGCGTAGGCGTGCCGCAGGCTGTGCGGATGAATGGAGGAATCGCCGGTGATCATGCTCGCATAAAATTTCACGATGCCGCGCGCGCCACGATCGGTCAGCCGTCCGCCGCGATGGTTCAGGAACAAGGCTTGTTCGCTGCCAGAGCCGGGCTGCCGCAATGCAAGATAGCGATCCAGCGACACCGACGCCTTGCCAGCGTAGGGAACCTGCCGTTCCTTCTTGCCCTTGCCGCGCACCCGAATCCAACGTTCGGTGAAATCGAAATCGTCCAGGTTCAAGCCAACTAGCTCGCTGATGCGCATCCCGCAACCGTACAGCAGCTCGAAGATCGCCAGATCGCGCGCCGGGTAAGGCCGTTCAAATTGGTCCGCTGCTGGCAGAACACCATCCACAAGCCCGTTGGTTTGTTCAGCGGTCATCACCGCCGGCAGCGTTTTGGGCGCCTTGGGCGTGCGCACCATGCGAGCCACGTTTTTCTCTACTAATCCTTCACGCATGAGGAATTTGAAGAACGATCGTACCGCCGCCAGTTTCCGGCGCATGCTCACGGCTGTGAGCCGCTGCTCATACAAATGCCCCAACCATTCCCGAATCGCGAGCGCGTCGATTTCTGTCACGGCCGGTTTTTCCTTACCGGGAATGGAAAAATAAATCAGAAATTGATCCAGATCCGATGCGTAATTCCGCACGGTATGCACAGAGGCGTTCTGACGCCGCAGCTCGTCCAGGAAAAGCTTGATCTGTGCAGCCAGCTCTGGCCCGGAGCGCTTAGGCATAAACAGAGCGATACTCATCCAGCTTTTCGAGCGCGCGCCGGCAAACCTCGGCGTGGCGAGCCTGCTTGTCACGGCGGAAACGGAGCCGCGTGGGTTCGTCCAAGGAAGGCAGCAGGTCGAAAGTGATGTTCGCGGGTTGGTAGTTGCGCGCATCCGCGCCTGAAACATAGGCGCACAACGATCCGATGGCCGTTTCGCGAGGGAAGGCCCTGATCTCGGCACTCGAAGCCACTTCCACGGCGTTGCGCCCGGCGACCAGCCCGGTAGCGATGGACTCCACGTAGCCTTCAACACCCGAAATCTGCCCGGCGAAGAAGACCCCACGATTCGTTCGAAGCTGAAGCGCCGAGTTCAATAGCGCGGGCCCGTTGATATAAGTATTGCGATGAATCTGCCCGTAACGCAGAAA
Source organism: Bryobacterales bacterium (assembly GCA_963798295.1). Lineage (GTDB taxonomy): Bacteria > Acidobacteriota > Terriglobia > Bryobacterales > Bryobacteraceae > Palsa-89. The sequence continues at coordinate 434,139 of CAWCSV010000002.1, forward strand.
TTCGGCGCGCTCCAGACCGGGAATCATGCGAAATACGCGAGCCTGTTCGGGGAAACGCATGTGATTTTGGAAACCGACCAGGTTGTAGCTGTCCGCTCGCAGATTCTCCTGGCGCAATTGGACTACCGCATAGGGGCGCCAGCCCGTCCGAGGATCCGTAAGCCCCATCGGCTTCATGGGACCGAAGCGCAGCGTTTCGCGCCCGCGACGCGCCAGTTCCTCAATCGGAAGACAAGCCTCAAAGAAGCGGGCATTGTCTTCGGCGATGTGTGAAGGCACGGCCTCCGCCGCGAGAATCGCGTCAACGAATCGCTCGTATTGTTCCCGATCGAGCGGACAATTCAGATAATCGTCGGTTCCGTCGAGCGACTTACCGTAACGCGAGGCGCGAAACGCAATGGAGAGATCGATAGATTCGGCTTCGACGATAGGGCTGATGGAATCGTAGAAGAACAGCTGCTCTGCACCAGTCAGCCGGCCGATCTCTTCGGCGAGCGCGCCGCTGGTGAGCGGACCAGTGGCAACGATCGTAATGACGCCGTCCTGGATCGATGTCGCTTCTTCCCGTCGCAATTCAATGCGCGGATTCTCTTCGATAGCACGGGAAACTTCCTGGGCGAAGACCTCGCGATCCACCGTCAGCGCATGGCCGCCCGGCACGCGCGCCTGTTGCGCCGCGCGCAGCAGCAAGGAATCGAGCCTGCGCAGTTCTTCCTTTAATAGCCATGGCGCCGTGTTCGGAGATTCGCTCTTGAGCGAGTTGCTGCAAACCAGCTCCGCCAGGCGGTCGGTTTTGTGCGCGGGCGTTGGCCGAACGGGGCGCATTTCGAACAGCACGCAATTATGGCCGGCGCGCGCGATCTGCCACGCCGCCTCGCAACCAGCCAAGCCGCCGCCGAGAATGTGGATGGGACGCACTAGGTCCAGGATACAGTGGCCAGCGGGTTCGCGAGATAATTCGCGCTAAAGTAACACTAGGATCCTGAGCAATGAATCCAGTCATCAACCAATGGGGGCCCGTCGCTGCTATCGTCGGCGGATACCTGCTCGGGATTTACTTCCAAAGCCGCAGCATCGCGCACCTTGATCGCCGCATCGACGATCTGCGGGACTCGATCAATAAGCGTTTCGACGATCTGCACGACCTGTTAAAATCCGAGGTCAAGCGAATCGAAGACCGGCTGGAGCGCCTGGAACACCCCATCGTCCGCCAGTCCTAAGCGTTATCCCCATCACACAGCCGCCTAACATACAATTTCACCCGCCTGGGCTATAATCAACCGATGGGCCGCTAGTTGCAAACCGGTCCTTTCAACATGCGTGGTATTTTTCTGTCTGCACTTATGCTCGCGTCCGGCGCCTTCGCCGAAGGACCTGTAGCGCCCGCCACTTCCGAGGGTTTGGTTATTGAATCCGTTCGTGTTCTCGGCACCAAGTCGCCCGTGGAATTAAAGACACAGGTGGGCCAGATCTTCGACGCTTCCAATATCCAGTCCGACGTCCGCCGGCTGTGGGCCACGGGCCGCTTCGATGACATTCGCGTGGAGACATCGCCCGAACAGGAAGGCACGGCGGTGATTTTTCGGGTGGTGGAGATGCCGCAGCTGGTTCTGCACACCTTCCACGTGGAGCCTTCCACCTTCGGGCTGCAGATGAACCTGCCCGAAGGCACCCCCATGAGCCGTCTGCGAGCCCACCAGATCGCCAATCAGGCTCAGCAGGATCTGCGGTCGGACGGCTTCCGCACGGCCACGGTGGATTACAACCTGGTGCCTTTTATCGGCAACAAAGTGGACTTGCACCTCAACATCGATGCGGGCGAGCGCATTCGCGTCAAGCAGGTGGACTTCACCGGCGATCCTGAGTTCGATTCCAAGGATCTTCGCGGTGCCCTGCGGTCGCTCAAAATTCGCCGCGTGACGCCGCCCATCCCCGGATTGTGGAACGGCTGGCGTCTTTTCCCCGGATACAGCCCGGAGGGCGTGCAGGGCGACCTGGCCTTGTTGCGGTCCTATTACATATCGCGGGGTTACTTTGACGCCGCGGTGAAGGTGGACGACGTGCAGGTGAGCCAAAAGACCGCGCATGTGAGCATTCAAGTGCAGGCCGGTCAACTGTATCACGTACCTACCTGGCAAGTTTCCGGCAACGGAGTAAGACCGAAAGTAGTGCATCCGCTGAATAGCTTGATGCGCTATCAGAACTTCTGCTCCACCTTGTTTGTGGCTCGCCGCGATGCCGAGCACGATGGCATCCTGGACTTTACCGTTAATATGCAGGTGCAGCCGACCATGGCTAGCACCAAGGAAGCGCCGGAAGCCAACGTGACCGCCGACGTGGAGCGCGGCAAGCCGTTTCACATCGGCCGCATCGAGTTCACCGGGAATCGCCACTTCAGCGAGGCCACCGTTCGCAGCAACTTCCTGCTGGACGAAGGCGACTTGTTGGATGAGCACCTGTTGCGGAAAAGCATGGCTCGCCTGAACGAAGCCAACTTTTTCGAGCCCATCAATGAACGCAATACCATCCTCCATACCGATCCCAAGACCGGCATCGCCGATATCGACATTCGCGTGATGGAACGCAAGCGCGGCTCTTGGAATCTGTCGGGACCCGTTGGGCCGGCCAGCATCGCCGGTCCCTTGGAAGCCTCCATCCGTACCCGCCTGCCGGCCTGGGGATCGGGCCTGCTGGAAGCGTCCACCTACACGGCGTCGCTCAGCGTGATCGCGTTTTTCCATTCCTTGCTACCGGTTCTGGGCCTGCCGAAGATTCCGTTGATCCCCTTGGCCGCACTGAATCGCCCCTACACGCCCGGCGAAGGCTGGAAATCGGGATTCACGATCATTCCGCAACTCGGCTGGCAATACATGGTGCTGGGCTACGGAGTGGCGCAGCTTGAACACCGCGCGATTCCGGCATTGCAAGGCGATCGTGGCCTGGAGCCGGAGCTCCCGGTGACGGTGGAGACACCCGCCAGCCGGACCACGATGTTCTGCGAACCGCCCGCGCCGCGCTTCTCGCCCGCGCGCAATGCTCTAGCGATGGCGCTACGGTTCATTGGATCGATTGCCGGAATTTAGCGCCGATTCATCAGCCATGCGACCAGCGAAAGAATCACGCTGATCGCCAGGCACGTCACCAGCGGAAAGTAGAATACCGAGTGCTTCCCGCGGATGACGATATCGCCGGGAAGGCGGCCTAGCCGGATCGGCAGCTTCTCGCCCAGCGTGATGAGCGCGCCCAGCGCCGCCACCAGCAGTCCGAGCGCGATCAGCATGCGTCCCAAGCTCATCTTCTCTTATCTTACGTCCCGCTGCCCTTATCTTACGTCTCGCTGCGGTAAAGTGAATGTGCGGCCGGAGGTGAACATGAACAAACTGGCTCTCGCAGTCCTGGCGGCATCCCTGCCACTCTTCGGCGCCGACGAAGCGCTGCCGGGCGTTGAGACGGTCTACAACCACTTCATCGCCGCCACCGGTGGAAAGGCCGCCTATGAAGCGCGCCACAGCCTGGTGGAGCACGCCACCATCGATTTCGCCAAGCAGGGTCTCAAAGGCTCGCTCACCATTTACGAAGCCGCGCCCGACAAATACCTTGGTTTAACCGAGCTTCCCGGCGTCGGAAAACTCGCCACCGGCAGCAATGGCGAGATAGCGTGGGAGAATACGGCTCTCACCGGCCCCCGTATCAAGCAAGGCGCCGAGCGGGCCGACGCGCTTCGCGAAGGCGCTTTCAACTCCCCGCTCTATTGGCAAAAACTGTACGCCAAGGCCGAAACGGCCGGCTCGGAAACGGTGGAGGGGCATGATTGCTACAAGGTGGTTCTCACCCCCAAAGAAGGCAAGCCGATAACCGAGTTCTACGACAAAAAGTCCGGGCTGATCGTCAAAACCGTGGCCACCGTGAGCTCGCAGCTGGGTGACGTGAACGCCGAAATCCTTTATGACGACTACCGCAAGGACGGCGATGTGCTCTCGCCGCATCGCATGGTCAATCGCGCGGCGCAACAGGAATTTGTAATTCAGATCGACAGCGTGGAAGTGAATCCCGATCTTCCCAAAGATCGTTTTGACCTGCCTGCGGAAGTGAGGGCGCTGCTCAACAAGCCAGCCGCCGCCGAGAACAAGCCCGTCCCTTCAGCCAGCGCTCAGGCCGAAGCGCTTCCGCCCGATCACGGCAAACTGGCCATCTTCATGGCGGGTAATCCAGTCGCCACGGAAAACTACACAGTCACGAAATCGGCTGGCGGAGTCGACATTGATGGCTCCGGTTCCGCCACCCTGGGACCTATGAAGATTGATATCGAGAAATTTCGGGTGTCGTACGGAATGGAATATCGGCCCGCGGAGGCGATCGCCAAGGCCAAAATGGGCCAGATTCAGATGAACGTGAACGCGACGTTCGCCGATGGGCAGGCCAAGAACGAAATCGACACCGGCCAAGGTCCGCAAGCCAAGGCGATTCCCGTCCATCCAGATACCATCGTGGTGAATGCCAATCTCCCGCTCTATCCCTGGACCGTGCTGGCTATGCGCGCCAAGCTGGACACCCGCGATCCCCAGCAGTTCCCGGTGTACGTGATCGGGCAGGCCGAGGTGACCGCGACCGTCGTTTTCAAAGGGCGCGAGCCAGTTGATTTCGCCGGAAAATCGGCGGAACTGAATCATCTGAACGTCAGTGGCTCTACGCCGCAAGGCCAGCCCATCAGCCTCGACTTCTGGGTGGACGACAGCCGCAAGCTGATCAAGATCGCGGTCCCTTCGCAGGGCGTGGAAGCGTACCAGGAGGGCTTTGAACCAGCCGCGCGCGCGACGGCCGCTCAAACCACGCCACATTGAAATGAACACCGAACTGGAGTGTTATCTTTACTCCATCCTGGAAATTGCCGAGACCATCGAAGCGATTTCACCGGAAATCGGATCCGCATTTCGTGAACCCTTAATGGAGTTGCGGTCGCGGCTGGCCACCAATCCTACGCCCCAGCTACTGGAGGAAAGCCGCGCGGCGCTGCATCAGATCCTGCAAGGCTATTGTGACAAAGCTCGCCTCCAGAATGAGGCTCTGGCACGCGACCTCAACCAAACGCTGAGCATGGTGACGCGAACCGAGGATTCCAGTGCGGGCCGCAACGTCCAGCATGTGGAGCGCCTGGTGGATTTCGTCGACCGCCTGGATTCCGCGGTTCGATCGGGCGATCGAGCCCGGCTCGTCGCCGAGACCGCCGGATTGCGAGAATTCGCTCAGTCCATCGAACTGGATGGCCGGGACGACTTCGCACGGCTGCGCCAGAAGATGATCGAGATCCAGCGCCGCCTGCATGAGGTGGAATTGCTGGCCACGCTGGATCCTTTGACCGGTGTCGCCAACCGCAGGGACCTGGAGCGGGAACTCGCCGCACGCATCGAAACGCGCCAGGATTTCTGCGTTTTGCTTTTCGATCTGAACGGATTCAAGGAAATCAACGATCGTTTCGGACATCTCTACGGAGACGAGGTTCTGAAGCAACTGGGAGCCCGCCTGAGCAGCCAGGTGCGAGCGCGCGACTATGTTTGCCGCTGGGGCGGCGATGAGTTCGTGGCCATTCTGGCTTGCGATCTCGCGATCGCCGAGTCCCGGTCGCGACAGATTGCCGAGCGGCTCAACGGCCACTACCACATCGTGGGACTGGGGCGCGAGGTTCGCGTCGACATCACCGTCACAGTGGGACTGGCGCAGTATTGTTCCGGCGAGTCGCCCGAACAGCTCTTCCGCCGCGTGGACGAATCCATGTACCGTCAAAAGCACTCACCCGCCGGCTGACGCTCCGCCGCGCCCTCTTGTATCATCAGTGACAGGCAACCCTGCATTTGTGGAGCGGTGTTTGGAGGCGAAGATGAAACTCTGTCTGGGAATTCTGTGCTCCCTCACGACGGTTTGGGCGGGCGACGTCTCTACGGCAACCATTCGCGACGCCGCCGCCAAAACCGTAGCCCTGATCCAAAAGAGCCAAAAGACCTGGTTTTCGAAGCAAAGCTGCTATTCCTGTCATCAACAGCTATTGCCCGCACTGGCGTTCCAAGCCGCGCGCGAGCATGGAATTCCAGTGGATGAGGCGGCCGCGCATGCCGACGCGGTCCATGCCTTCGGGTACTTCGCCAACTTCGATCGGGCCGTGCAATATACGCACATTATCGACCCCGCCATGGACGACGCCTTTGGCTTGATGGCGGCGCATACGGCCGGCTTGCGTCCCAGCGTGGTGACCGCGGTTTATGCGCGCTCCATCGCGGCGCGCCAGGAAGCCGACGGGCACTGGGAATCGGCCGACGAGCGTCCGCCGCAGTCTTACAGCCCATTCACCGCGACAGCGGCTTCTATAGCGGCCATCCAGCTCTACGGTCATTCGAGCTTGCAAACGGATACGCAGGCGCGTATGGAGCGGGCGCGAAGCTGGCTTCTTTCCCATACGGCAAGCAACACCGAAGAGCGTGCCTATCAGATGTTCGCCGTGTCCCTGACGGGCAAGGATCAAGCCACGCTGGACAAGCTGGCCCGAGATTTGAACGCCACGCAGCAGTCCGATGGAGGTTGGGCTTCGCTGGACGGGCGCGCGAGCGATGCCTATTCCACCGGCGAGGCCATGTGGGCGCTGCACCATGCGGCTGGCGTTCCCACTTCCGACCCGGCTTGGCAGCGGGGAGCCGATTACCTGTTGAAGACCCAAGCGGCGGATGGCTCCTGGCACGTGGCGTCCCGCTTACATCCGCCGGCGCCGGTGAGCCCGGCTTATTTTGAAACCGGTCACCCTTATGGCCACGACCAATTTGTCTCTACGATGGGCGAGAGTTGGGCTATCATCGCCTTGGCGGAAGCGCTTCCGCCGGTGAAATCGAATCTTCCGGACTTCAGGGAAGCCGAACCGCAGGGCACCGAACCGTGGGCTGAAACCGTGCTGTTTGGGAACGTGGCCGATGTGAAGCACCTCCTGGATGGCGGCTTCGACGCCAATTCCACCACGAAATCGGGTGGAACCACGGCATTGATGCTGGCCGCGCCCGACGTCGGAAAAATGAAGTTGTTGCTGGATCGTGGCGCGAACGCCGATGCGCGTGCCAAGGACCGATACTCCGCATTGTTAGTCGCGGCGAATTACCCCGGATCCAGCGCGGCGATGAATCTGTTACTCGACCATGGCGCTACGGTTCGCCTTCCCAAGGGGCAAGGCGCGCCGCTCTTCAATGCGCATCCGATGATCCTGGCTGCATTCGCCGGTAATGCCGGCATGATAGATCGCCTGCGCAAAGCGGGCGACCGCGTCGACGACAAAATGAACCTGCTGGGCATGTTCCCCACGACGCCGCTCCTGATGCTGGCTACCACGCACCGAACGGCTGCGGTGCAAGCCCTGCTGGACGCGGGCGCGCAGGTTGATGAGGCCGACGACGACGGCATTACCATTCTTTCTTGGGCCGCGATTGCGAACCGCGTCGACATGGCGCGCTTATTGATCCAGCGCGGCGCCGACGTGAATCATGTCGACAAGAAAGGCATGACTCCCCTGCTCTACGCGGCTTCCATCGACTTCGGCGATTCGGCCATGATCGACCTGCTGCTCCGCTCCGGCGCGCAGACCAGCGCCCGCACTAAGGAAGGCTTGACCGCTCTCGACCTGGCGCGCAAATACCAGCACACGCATTTATTGGCGAGGCTGGAAGGCCCCCGCGCCGCAAGGTAGCTCGGTGGAAACTCTGACCAACGCGGGTGTGCTTGTCACGGGAGCCGGACGAGGCATCGGCAAACGGCTTGCAATCGGATTTGCGACCGCTGGAAATCGCGTCGCGCTGCTGGCCCGCAGCAAGGCCGAATTGGATCTGGCGCACCTGGAGATTGAACATGCCGGAGGCAACGCGCTCCGCATTCGCGCCGACGTCACCGACTTCGAGCAGGTGAATGCGGCCGTGGATCGCATGCGCGTCCATTACGGCGAAGTTGACGTTTTGATCTGCGCCGCTGCGATTCCAGGTCCCATTGGGCCTTTTGTGGAGCAATCGCCCAAGGCCTGGCTCGACACCATTCAGACCAACCTGCTGGGCGTCATGAACGCCTGCAAAGCGGTTCTTCCACACATGATCGCTCGCCGCCAGGGGAAAATCATCGTGCTGAGCGGGCCGGGGGCCACTCTGGCCCGTCCCAATTTTTCCGCCTACGCCGCTTCTAAAGCCGGCGTGGTGCGGCTGGTGGAAACCATCGCCGAAGAGGTTCGCGAGCATAATGTCCAGATCAATTGCATGGGACCTGGCAGCACGTACACCCACATGACCGACGAGATCCTGCGCGCGGGTGAACGCGCCGGATGGAAGGAGAGGGATGAAGCGCTCGAGACCCGCGAGACCGGCGGCGTCGCCCCCGAAAAACAAATCCAACTCGCGCTGTTTTTGGCATCCGAGCAGTCCAACCACATCAGCGGCAAACTGATTCACGTTTCCGACGATTGGAAAAAGCTCCGCTCCGGGAACATTCACCCGGAAATCTATACGCTGCGCCGGCTGCAAAAGGTCAATCCTTGATTTCGGCTCTGCTGCGGGACATCCATTTTGGCGCGCGTATGCTGGGAAGGAATTTCGGATTCTCGCTCGCGGCCGTCGTTACACTTGGCCTGGGAATAGGAGCGAACACGGCCATTTTCACCGTGACCAACGCCTTGCTGCTGCGCCCGTTCCCGTATCGGGATCCACAACAACTGGTAAGCGTAGAGTCCAAGGACAAAACCACGGATCGCGGCAGCACTCTGCTTCGTTATGAACTGGTGCGGGACCGCAACCGGTCGTTTCAGTCGGTAGCCGTCTGGACCAATGACAACGCGAACCTGACTGGATACGGCGAACCGCTGCAAGCGCCGATTGTGCGTGTCTCACCCAATTTTTTCGCGGCGCTGGGAGTACAGCCGCAACTGGGGCGCACGTTCACCGAAGAGGACGGCCGTCCGGAAGGCCAACCCGTCGCGATAATCGGTGAAATGCTGTGGCGCACCCGCTTCGGAGGCGATCGCAACGTCATCGGCCGCTCCATCGCCCTCGATAACACGCCGCACACCATCGTCGGCGTACTGCCGGCCGGGGTTTCGTTCCCCTTTGTTGGTCCCGCCGACATATGGACGCCACGCTACTTCGAGTACTCGCTGATGACTCCGCAGCGGCTGCGATCGGGCGTAGGCTATCTCAACATTCTGGCGCGCTTGCAGCCAGGCACAACGCTGGAGCGCGCGGACGCCGAGCTGGCCGTGCTCAACCGCCAGTATCGTGAACAGAATCCCGCCGCGCCCGACGCCGATCCCGCCGTTGCGATGACGGCTGAGCCGCTGCGCAACATGGTTGTTGCTGGCGTGCGCGAAAAAGTCCTCATCCTCACAGGGTTTGTCGCCGTGGTGCTGCTGATTGCTTGCGCGAATGTCGCCAGCCTGCTGCTGTCGCGCGCGCTGGCCCGTCGAAAAGAGATTGCGGTTCGCGCGGCGCTGGGAGCCAGCCGGGGCGCATTGGTGCGGCAACTGCTTACGGAGAGCATGCTGCTGGCGCTGGCTGCCGGTGCGCTGGGCGCGGCGCTGAGCTGGCTTGGAACCGGGGCGCTCGTGGAGTGGGGAGCAGGCCAACTTCCGCAGGGAATTCCGATCGCGATGGACTTGCGCGTGCTCCTGTTTACATTGGTTGTCTCGATCTTCGCCGGTTTATTCTTCGGAACTTTCCCCGCCCTCCAGCTTTCCGGTACGGACTTGGACACGTCACTGCGCGATGAAGGCCGGGGAACTTCTACCGGCCACGCGCGCACTCGGATGAAGAGCCTGCTCGTCGTCGCCCAGGTGGCGCTTTCGTTGCTGCTGCTCATTGGCGCGGGACTGCTGCTGCGCAGCTTCGGGCGAATGCTCGGCATCCATCCCGGCTTCGACCCTCACAACGTGCTCAGCATGAACGTCTCGCTTCCCACAGTAAAGTACGCCAAGCCCGCCCAGCAGATCGCGTTCTTTGACGAACTTCTGCGCCGCGTCTCCGTTTTGCCGGGCGTTCGCAACGCGGCGATATCGGCTGCGCTGCCGCTGAGCTGGATACGAATCACTCCGGTGTTGCCGGAAGGCCAGCCCAACGTGCCTTTGGCGCAGCGCCCGTTTGTCGACATCGAAGCCGTCAGCCCGCAATGGTTCCAGACCATGCGCGTGCCATTGCGCGCCGGACGCCAGTTCACCGCAGCCGACAACGCCGCCGCGCCCAAGGTGGTTATGGTGAATGAAACCTTCGCGCGCCGCTTCTGGGGGAAGCAGAACCCGTTGCAGAGGCATGTCCTGGTGGGCCGTGGGCCGGCACAGTCTGAAGTGATCGGCGTGGCCGCGGACGTCAAGAACCAGGGCCTGGCGCAGGAGACGCAAGCGCAGCTTTATCTGCCCTTCGAGCAGCTGCCTTGGGCCGACATGAACCTGCTGGTGCGAACCATAGTGCCGCCAGCAAGCGTCACATGGGCCGTGCGCGCGCAGATCGCGGCAATCGATCCGGACCAGCCGGTGGCCGGCATCCAGACGGTTGACCAGTTGGTGGACAGCTCGCTCGCGCAGCCGCGCTTCATCGTGTTGCTGCTCGGCATCTTCTCCGCCACCGCGCTGGCGCTCTCCGTCATCGGAATCTACGGCGTTCTCTCTTATTGGGTAGCGCAGCGCCGCTACGAGTTGGGAATCCGGCTGGCGCTGGGGGCGCAACGCGCCGACATCCTGCGCAGTGTGGTCCGCCAAGGTCTTAGACTGGCGATGGCGGGTATCGTGATCGGACTGATCGCAGCGCTGCTTCTCACCGGGTTGATGTCGAGCATGCTGTACCAGGTGGGCGCGCTCGATTTAACCACCTTTGCCGTCGCGCCACTGGTGTTTCTCGCGATCGCTCTGGCGGCCAGCTACCTGCCTGCGCGAGGCGCCACAAGAGTGGATCCGGTAGAGGCGCTGAGGGGAAGCTGAGGAACAAGTCTTGCCCACTCGGAATTCGCGCAGGCGCGAAACGCCATAATGGGAGCGCCGTGGCGTTGCCGCCATAGCCAATAGTTATTGCGGAAATCCGCCCACAAATTGGATAGCCACGTGGACTTTCGCCTGGTGTCCAAAGTGAAGTGGTGCGCGTACTCATGGGCCAGCGTTCCCTCATCGGCATCGCTCAAACCCAGGAAAGTTTCGTAGTAAGGGTCGCCTGCAAATCTTCCCCTGCGCGGATGCGGCCCAACCGAACAGCCGCCAGTACGGTCCCGGTCGATATCGTAGCCCAGCGTGTCGGTCACGAAAAGATTAATTACTCCGTGCGTGAGAAACTTGTCGGGTATCTCCGAGATCCCCTGCTGTCGAACATAGGCCCCTTCCACCGTGCGCAGGTCGAAATGAATGCCGCTGGTAGCATACTCGCGGCGCGCCCGTTCCTGACAAACCTGGAAGCGCGCGATTTCGTTGGCGCGCAGACCCTTTCCGGAATGAGCGCCCCGGTCGAACATCACACTCACGCTAACGACAATAGGTGGCAGCCGCTCGCCACCATTTAGCGCGATGGCGGCCGTTCCAGGGATGCCGAGGAGAAGAAACTCCCGCCGCCGGAGGACCACAGGCGCTGCGTTCATCAGTCTCCCTTCTCCGCTCTGCCGAGCGGCACGATTTCGTCGATCTCGCGCTGAAGGTCCCTGGCTTGCAGCCGTCGGCGCCAGACGCCGAACACCGTCGAAACGGCCAGCAGTGCCACAAGAGGCATTATATTGCGCAGAGGCTGGAAAGCTATGTTGGCCCTTCCCGTCAAGACCGCAACCAGGATCACCAACGCCAGAGCCAGCGGTCCATACCATAACCATGCGTTTTTCAAGTGATCGCGGCGGCGTTCCAGTTCCCGGCGATAATATTCGAGGCCGGTTGCGGCCAGTGCATCCCGGCGCGCCGAGTTCCAGCGCCAAATCCTGCCGCGAAAGGCGTACAAAGAGAGGGCGACCCAAACGATCGCGCCGGCGAATCCAAACTCCAGTAGACGTTCGTGAACAATCTGCAGTCGCCAGGCCACCACGCCCATCAGAAGCAGGGCTGCGCCGATGCTCATCAGGATTTCGGAGCGCGTGCTGGAAGACAGCTCCTCGGTTCTGCGCTTTACAATGTGCTCAAGATTCACTGGAAGCTCCTCCTCGGGCTGTTCCCTCCAAATGCACCCCGGATCGTCTTCGGCTTTGATCCGATCAGACATAACGTTGCTCCTTTAGAAATCGCCCGGCGAGAATGTTCTTGATGCGATGTATTTTCATCCTGACGTTGGCGGACGTCAGCCCTGAAATCTCCGCGATGGTGGCTATGTCCATCTCCTCCAGATAAGAAATCATGATCTGCCGATCCAAGGGTTTCAGTTGCCGGATGAAACCTGAGAGTTGCTGGAGCGCTCTCTCGCGATCGATGTCCGGTTCGCGATCTTCAGCCGATGCCGCCGGCTCAATCTCTTCCAGACCCACCCATGCCGCGTTCTTGCGACGCTCCCGGTTAACGTAGGAGACCGCCGTGTTGTGCGCGACGCGAAACGTCCAGGTTTTCAGGGAGCAGCGTCCGTCAAAGGCTTCAAAGCTGCGCCAGAGCTGAAAGTGGATCTCCTGCCGCAGATCGTCGCGCTTCTCCGGGTCGGCCTCGTACCCGGCAGCTAACCGGTCCAGCATACGGCCAAACTCACGGCTGGCGGCCGCGTACAAGTCGTCGCGCTTCGGTGACCCGTCGCTCCGGGTGGGACCCACAATGGTGTAGTCGATGCGCCGGTTATTTTATAACAGCCGGCAATCACCCGCCCAGACGATCTTGATGCACTTGACTCCCAGGGGGATCCCGACTGGTTCGATTGCAGCCCTGGCCGGGAAGCTGCATATCGGCAGCGGTGGCGCCGACCGTGCGCACCGGACGAAACCGAAGGACACAGAAGTGTGGACACGGAGGGCATTCGGCCAGCGTACATCAAAGGGGCCGGATGATCTGACCGTGTGCATAGGGCGATTCTCTTTGTACAGAAGATGCGGCGGGGGAACGCGGTCACCTTCCAACCGGGAAGCATCTGGGCGATGGTTCGCAGCAGCTCACGAGCGTTCGGGTCGTCCTGCGGAACGGTGACGGTCAGGTGATGTGTGCTCCTGCGACTTCTTGCATCGCCGACAGGTACGGCAGTCCAACGGCCAAATGCCAAGGTTTCGACAAGGCCGCAAAGCTACTCGTCCTTCAGATCATCGTCATCTGGAACCCAAACCCACGCTTCCACGTATGCTCCATGATCGTCACCTCTGGAGATGCGCGCATTGCTGTCCACTTCGACCTTGCCGTCCACGCTATAGAGTTCCTTCGCGCGTTCGCGGTACCAGTCGTCGTTCTTCGCTTCACTCTCCGCTGTCTCACCGCTGTTGGTGGGCTCGTTGCTGCTCATAAGTTGTCTCCTGTTGTCGCGCAGTTGGGTCTTGGCGCCAGCACTGTCCGTCGCTTTGGACTGCGCACTATGTTGCCAAGTGAAAGTTTTCCTCTAGCACGACTCTGGATAGCCGAAATCCGTCGACAAGAGCAATCGGGCTCTTGCCATTTTCGCCGGCCTCATTGATGGCTGCCTTAGAGAAGTGACTAGTCGTGATGACAGCGCCCTTTGCGAATTGCTGCAGGCTTCCACGCAGTTCGGCAACCTCTTTTCGCCCGACAGAGTGCAGCCAGCGCTTTGCCTGCACCTGGACTAACGTGTTCTCGAAAATCCAAATGCGTCCACCGGCTCTGGCGTTTATATCAACACCGCCGTCAGAACTAAATTTTGTTACACATACGTCTGAGTACCCGCAGTGTACGAGTAAATCCTTAACGAAAAATTCAAATTTTCTTGGCTCCATTGCCAACAACCTGCCGCGAATTTGCTCAATCTGTTCAGTGTTTTCGGTCTGCTGGCGGCTACTCGCGTCGATGATATCGTCGTCGGAGTTTCCAGCAGCGAGGAGCCTCGATGCTATAAGAGCTTGGCTCGAAATCGCTGCTTCGAGAGCAAGGGGCAAAACCTCTTGTTCCTGGTGAATCTTGAATTCGAAGAGCCAGACCTTTCGAACCTTGCCGTCTGCGTCGACTTGTGTGTCGGGGTAGTGGCGGAGGTACTCGAGCAACCCCAGGTATTTCCAGCGCTTTGGTCCGACAGCCTTGTCCCTTCTGCTGGCAACCAAAACAAATCCGTGTATAGGGAAGTTGAATGTCCTCTGCTCGATGAGTCGGTAATTTACACCCGCGAGGGTCTGCTGGCCAAGCTTTCCTGCCGCCGTGTAGGTCAAGATGCCGCCCTCTAGCCGGTCGTGGTAAGGATTCTCGCCAGCTCCATGGAAATCTTGCACCGACGTCATGATAGCCCCTCTGAGAACGGTTTTGTCCCGCAGCGAAAGGCGGATACCGCCGGCATTTGACAGCTTGAGTGACTTAAAGATTTCTTCGTTAGAATAAAGCTGTCCGACGATCAATGATTCGATCATCGAGGGCCGCCGTCTGCGAGGATCTTGGTGTCGTGAATCGCTGAGACTCCTGGGGCGACGTTTCCCGGCAGGCGCCGGTCGTGCAGGCGGTACCGAAATCCCATCCGATGAACGAGGCTCCTGACCAGCTGTTCCGGTTTCGTATCCTTCGACCGAACCCGGCTCATGCACTCTGAGACGGTCAAGGAGTCCATGTGGCAAACCTTTTCTGACCACTGTACTACCCTTATCGTCGAAAAAACAGGTTAGACCAAAATCACACCGAGATTCAAACACTGCGGCGGAAGCGGGCTACAGAGCCCAATCCGGTAAACGCCCGGCTTTCAAGGGTACAATTGATACCGGCACTGTGTCGCGCTGAAAACAAAAGCTTTGGGCCCTTAGCTCAGCGGTTAGAGCAGCGGACTCATAATCCGTTGGTCGAAGGTTCAAATCCTTCAGGGCCCACTACTCGCACCCTCGCAACCTGGAGGCCGGCCTGCGCATCCCTAGTAGTACAATACTTCCAATGCCAAGTGTCCTGCTCCATCGGCGCTTGGTTCCTGGCCTGCTCGCCGTCGCGCTGAGTGTGGCTGGGCTCCAAGCGGCATCCCTGCTCGAAGTCGCCGGGGTTTCCAACTTTCATCAGGTGGACGAGCATGTCTATCGCGGGGCGCAGCCGCATGGCGAAGGTTTCTCCGGACTCGCCAAGCTCGGCATCAAGACCGTGATCGATTTGCGGGGCGAGAAATCGGAACAAACCGCCGTCGAGAGTGCGGGAATGCACTACGTGCGCTTGGCCTGGAGTGGATTCAAGGCGCCGGACCAGTCACAGATCGGCGCCGTGCTGTCGCTGCTGAACGATAACTCCGCTTGGCCAGTCTTCGTCCACTGCCGGCGCGGAGCGGACCGCACGGGCACCGCCATCGCCTGCTACCGCATCGAGCACGACCATTGGACCAACCGGCAGGCGCTAGATGAGGCCAAGACGTTCGGCATGAGTTCGATGGAGAAGGCCATGCAGCGTTTCATTCTGCATTTTGCCGCGCTGCCGCCCGCCCCAACTGCCACGCTCGCACCGCTCCCCTCAACTGCGCCGTAGTAACATAATCGGCATGTCGCTCCGCGAAACGGCCCTGCTCCCCGCGCTCCTGCTCTCGCCGATGCTTGCCCTCGCGCAACAGTCCATGATGTTGCCCGAAAACTCGGTAACCCGCGTCTCCGATCACGTCTACGCCATCGTCGGCTTCCCCAACATCGGGATCGTGGTGGGCGACCGCGCCACCCTGGTGGTGGACACTGGCCTCGGCCCCAAGAACGGCGCCATCGTGGTCAAACAGGCCGAAAAGCTGGCCAAAGCGCCCAATCTCTATCTCACCACTACGCATTTTCATCCCGAGCACGCCATGGGCGAGCAAGCCTTCCCTCCCCGCACGGTCATCATCCGCCCGGCCGTCCAGCAGGAGGAATTGAACCTGCACGCCAAGGAGCTGATGGATCTGTTCCGCGGATTCTCGGCGCAAAGTAAAGAACTGCTGGCGGACGTCAAGATGCGCCCGCCCGACATCGTCTTCGACAAAGAGATCACGCTCGACCTGGGCGGCGTCGCGGCGCGCCTGATGTGGCTTGGACCGGCGCACACACGCGGCGACGAACTGATCTTCGTCGAGCAGGATAGCGTCCTGATTCCCGGCGACATCGTGCAGGACAAAATCGTCCCCAACATCCCCAACGCCGACGCCAGCGTGAAAAACTGGCTTGCGATCCTCGATCAACTGGAGCCGCTGCACCCGCGCTACGTCGTGCCGGATCACGGCGCGCTGGGCGACGGGTCGCTGATCGGCAAGGAGCGGTCGTTTCTGATGGAGCTTCAGAATCGCTCCCTGGAACTCAAGCGCCAAGGCAAGTCAGCCGACGAGGCCGCAAGCATGGTCACAGCCGAGTTCAAGAAGAAGTACCCGGATTGGCAGACCATGGGGCCGGTGGCCAACGTCGTGAAGCGCGTGTACGCCGAGAACCAATAACTGAACCGCAGGTTCAGAAATGGAGACCGATCGTGCCGGTTATTGCGCGAGACGAAACATAGTGCGTTCCGCTGAACGTCGAGAGGAAGTTGTACAACACATAGGAGTTGGCGAGGTTTACCACCGTCAGGCGCGCGCTCACCTTGTACTTCTCGCTGTGGAAAATGCTTTGGAAGATGTTGTCGTGCCCAATGCCAATGTCAAAGAGATTGCGGGGTGCGATGCGGGGCGGATTGTGGTCGTCGTTTTCCGTGCCCGGAGCGGGAACGGACACCAGCGTGGAACCGTACAGGTTCGCCGGGCAGAGACCCGTGGGACTGATAGGAGTGGTCGGCGTCGCGTGGACCGGCCCGCAGAAAAGGCCGCCTTCGAACTGTTGATCGGGCGTGATGCCGGAGACATCCACGATGGAATCAGTCCCGTTCGGCCCATTGGCGCAATTCCCGCCGGCGCAGGGCACCGGACCCGCCACCAGGCCGCTGTCGTAACGCCAGTTGAAGCTGAGCCACGGTAATTTCTGGGACGGCTGGTATTGCAGGTGCCCGGTGGCATTATACAGCTCATCATGATCGATACGGAATACGCTGGATCCGCCTGGAGTAGAGCCAATCCCAGAGACCTGTGGACCGAAGAAGCGCGCCGCCACGCTGGATGTCACCATAAAAGCCGTCAACCCATGAAAGTTCGGCATCGTGAGACGGATGGCGTATCCCGGAATCTTCGAGCTGGCCCACTCAATCGGATAAGTGATCGGTGTATTGCCGAGCACGCTAAAGTCGAACGCGTTGTGAGTGTACTTCCAGATGTATTCGCCATCCAGAACCAGGTACTTGCCAAACGCCTGCGAAAGACCCACATGAAATTCATTGCGGTGGCCGGGGCTGAGCGGCACTTGTGACGCGCATTGGGCCCCCGCTACAAAGCTCTGGAAGGCGACGATCGCCGGGTCGAGGCATCCCAAGCTTGCAATCACCAGGTTCTCGTTGAACGGGGTTTCCATGGTTCGGGCGTAGGAGACCCGCAGAACCGTGTTGGTTGGCTTGATGTTATAAGCGATTCCCAAGCGCGGTTCGGCTTGCGCCGCCTTGGTGATGCCATCGTATTGGTCGGCGCGCAGACCGAGATTGAAAGTCCAGTTGTGGACATTGATTGCGTCCTGAATGTAGAACGCGAACTCCCGGATGTCGGCATGCCCAAAATATTGGTACTGAGTGCTGGTGCTGTTCGGACAGCCGTCGGAAGCAGGCAGCGGCGAGGTTCTGGTCAGGTCGTAACAGGCTAGAGTCGGAAGAAAATTGGGATTCTGCTGCAGCGTTCCCCCGCAGTTGTTGGGGTTCGTCAACGTGGGGTCCGTATCGGGGCTCCCGTCGGCGTTCAAACAAGGCGCATTTATCGTTGGATCGACTAGGCCGAACGAATCCCTTTCCGTAATAAAAGTGTGTTCATACTGAACGCCGACCTTGATGTTGTGAATGCCGCTTACGTACGATACGCTCGCGCGGGCGCCGGCATTGGTGAGCCGCCGATTTTGACCGACGGTCGCTGACTGGAGATCGGGCGTAAGGTCGGAGAAGGGGTTAGCGCTCGGATAATAGTTATATTGGTCCTGCCTCACAAAAGCACCGAAGGTAAATACAGTCTTGGGATTCAGGAGATGAGTCCAGACCGGAGCGATATTAAACGTCCTGATCTTCGAACGTTGATCCGCGGAGCCGACCAGTACGCCATTGGGCCCAAGGCCGCCGTTATTTACCAGCAGGCCGTTCCAGGCCGTCGCATTCTGGGCATCGTAAGAATTGGGAGTCTGGAACCAGGATCGGGTGAATTGAAGGTTGAGGTTGATGGTGTCCTTGTCGGAAAGCTTGAAATCCAGCCGGTCGAATATGTTCTCTTCGTTGCCGCGATCGTGGAAAACCTGGAACTCAGGGCCATCCAGAAAACGGCCGGTATCCAGGCCATTGGCGGAGATAAAATTGCCCCAGTGTTGCCCTCCATAGGAAAGGTCGAAGCCGCTGTTGGTAGTTCCGAATGTGCCATAAGAAGTCGTGATATCGCCGTGCGGCGTGGTGGCCCCCAGGCCCGAACGGGTAGTCACTACCAAGACCAGACTGGTCTTTCCGCCATATTCGGCGGGCGGCGCGCCCTCGATGACTTCCATCGACTGCACGGCGTCCACCGGGAGCTGATTCGAGAACACCTTGCTTTGCTGGTCCGTAATCGGCTGGCCGTCGATGGAGAAAGAGTTCGAGGCGTGATCGCCGAAGCCGTGGAAAAGGCCGTTTGAGTCGGCCGAAACCCCTGGAGAGGCCAGCGTCGCTAATGAGCTGAGTGAGGAGGACTGGCTTTCGAGAGGCAGCTTATCGAAAAGATCCCGGTCCACGTCCGTGTGAGTGGTTGTGTCCGCCTCCACCAGATCGGTTCCTGATGTCACGGTCACACTTGTCGACGCAGCGCCGATGGTCAGAGACATCTTTGCCTCAACGGCCAGAGGCGAACGCACGTTGACGTCCTGTTCGGCACCCTGGAATCCTTTCGCCGACGCGCTCAGGTGGTAGTTGTTGTAGGGAACATTGTCGAACTCGAAGTTCCCCTGGCCGTCGGTCTGGACGCTCTTGTCGTAGCGGGAAACGGGATTTTGGATTTCGACGATAGCGCCCAAGATGGCTGATCCAGAGGGGTCTAGCACGCTTCCACGGACCGTTCCGGCGTTGGCGCTGCTGGATTGCGCGTAGGTCGCGACAGGGACGCTAAAACACATAAAGAGAACGGCTAGGGAAATCGCGAGGCTTCTCATTCTCATATTTGTCGATTGTCAGGCTTAGGTACTAGAGCGCCAAGAACAATTCGATGTCCGGTCCTGTAATCAAAATCAACGATCTAATTTTGGCTATGAGCGGACATTAACCGTCGACCGGTTCCGGGGTGCCCAATCAAGTTACTGAAAACGCGAGCGGAATAGCACATGCTGCCAACCAGTGGCTCAAGCTCCCAAGGATGACTGTGAAATCCAGATCGTCGGGCGGCATCTGCGTGTCGCGAATCCGCAAGATGGCAGCGGCCATGGACCCAGCCCACAAAACCGCGAGTGCGAAGAAACCCACAGTACCTAAGCCGTGCTCGGAAAGAAGTGTTGCTTTCAAAAGCAAGAGCCAGACGATCGGGGCGGGAAAGAGCGCCGTGGCCCACATCCAGTTATAATTCTGGGTCCGCTGCACCCAAATGGAGGGAACGCTCTCTGCAATGTGAAATGCGATCAGCAGAAAAAGGATTCGCCGGGCTCCAATCCGGCTGACTAGGTCTCCTATTCCGAATTTTTCTTCCAATGTCCAAATGAGCATGGCCGTGAGCAGGATGGCGGCCCCATAGACCACGGAACGGCGCGCCGCCCTGCAACCCGGGCTCATGCGCAGAGCCATATAGTCTCGAAGCCAAAAGGCGAAGAGCAGGCATGTGGCTATGACAAACACGGAGTTGAGCTCGGGCCGGCCATGCGAAGCATTCAACGCATGAGCCAAGTCCTTTCGATCAATATTAGACATTTCCTCGGGGCCGTCCAGAAAAAAATACCGCTGGGCTTAAGCCCGCGATGAGCGGTCTGAAATGGAAGGCGAGTGGGTAAGAGATCGAAAACCGGGGCAGATTATCCGCTTAGCAGCTGGCGAATACTGCCCGCTTGCCTTTTACTCGCGATAAACTTCTGATCGTTGGCGAGGGTGATCAGCCATCTTTGGCTGCTGAGCGCGCTCATTTTCCGCACATGATCGACGTTGACCAATGCGCTGCGATGAATTCTACGAAAGCTGGTATTCCTGAGGCGCTGATCGAGGACCTTGAGAGTCTGGGTGGCCAGGTATTTCTTCTTGGCGGTCATGATCCAGACGATGTCGCCATCCGCTTGGAATGCGTAAATCTCGTCGGCGGCCAGGAGAAAATATTCTTCGCCGATTCTCCCTACGATTCTCCTCGCCTGAGGAATCGCCGGCCGTTCGGCAATCTCTTGTAGCTGCGCCACTCTTTCGGCGGCTTCTCTTCCCGTGAGCCGCCTGGCCCGTTCTACGGCCTCCGCCAGACGCTCTCCACCGACGGGCTTAAGCAAGTAGTCGATCGCGCCCGCCTCGAATGCCTCCAGGGCGTACTTGTCATATGCGGTGACAATTACGATAGCCGGCATGTGCGTCCCGCTCCTGAGGTTGCGCACCACCTCCAGACCGCTCATCACGGGCATTTGAAGATCCAGCAGCACAAGATCGGGGTGGTCCGCCAAAATTTTGATTAGCGCGAGAGCGCCATTATCGGCCTCCCCTACGATCTCGACGTCGCCAAACGAGCCGAGTTCTTCGCGCAATACCTTACGCGCGATCGGCTCGTCGTCCACAATCAGAGTTCTCAACGGCATGGGAGGGCGAAAGCAGAATACTTTTAGCATGCCGGTATGGAAGGTCGAACATGTTTTCGATGAGCGGGCTCCCTAGCGCAATGAGCGACCTGAAGGCCGTGGTGCGCGGACATGCGGGATCTGCGCCGCCGTCTCATCAGGTGAGCAGCTCGCGTACCGTGCGGGCCTGCCGCTTGCTGGCGACAAACTCCTGATCGTTGTGCATGGTGATCAGCCAGCGCTGGCTGCTGAGAGCGCTCATCTTGCGCACGTGCTCCACGTTGATGAGCGCGTTGCGGTGAATACGCCGGAAGCTGCCGTTGCTGAGACGCTGCTCCAGCTCCTTCAGCGTTTGGGTGGCCAGATATTTTCGCTTGGCGGTGACAATCCAGACCAGATCGCCCTCGGCCTGGAAGGCGTAAATCTCACTCGCGTTCAGCAGGAAATACTCTTCCCCCACTTTGCCCACAATGCGGCGCGTGCGGGGGCCGGCCGGGGAATCGGACATCTCCTGCAACTGCGCGATCCGCTCCATGGCCTGGCGATCGGTAACGCGCTTGGCTCGCTCCACAGCTTGCGACAAGCGCTCCCGGCTCACCGGCTTCAGCAAATAATCCACCGCGCCGGCTTCGAACGCCTGCAAGGCGTGCTGGTCGTACGCGGTGACGATGACGATCACAGGCAGATGTTTGCCGTGCTGCAATTGCCGGACGACTTCCAAGCCTCCCATGGCCGGCATCTCCAGATCGAGCAGGACCAGATCGGGCCGCTCGGAGCCGATCTTCTTCAGCGCCTCGGCGCCGTCGGCCGCTTCGCCAATGACCTTCACGCCTGAGATCAGCTCCAGCTCCTCGCGCAGCACTCTGCGGGCGATCGGTTCATCGTCGACGATTAGGGTTTTCAAAGTCAGACTTTTCGCAGTCAGATCATCGCTCCCACCCGGAGCGGCAGCAGGAAGCCCACCGTCGTGACGCCGTCCTCCACCTCAGCCACGAATCGCGATTCCTCGCCATAACACAGCTCCAGCCGGCGGCGAACATTCGCGAGGCCGATTCCCCGGTCGGCGCTGGCTCCCGTGAGCGCGCTCGATTCGCATTCGCCTGAATTGGAAACGGTCACCGTCAGGGTGTCCTGCCGGGAAGTAATATCCAGACGCACGAACCCCGCGCCCACGCGCGGAGCCACTCCGTGCTTGACAGCGTTCTCCACCAACGGCTGCACCGAGAGCAAAGGAATGGTCGCGCGCAGGGAAGCTTCATCCACGTTGATCTCGGTCCGCAGCTTGGCGCCCAGCCGCAGTTGCTCGATTTCCAGGTACGCACGCACAATGCGCAGCTCCTCTTCGATTTCAATCAGCGTCCGATCCGAACGCAGCAGGTAGCGGAACACGTCGGCCAGATTCAGCACCAGGCGGCGTGCCTCGGCGTTGTCGCGGTCGATGGTGCCGTACAGCGTGTTGAGCGAATTAAAAAGAAAATGGGGATTGATCTGCGCCTGCAGCGCTTTCAATTCGGCCTGCGATACCAGGCCCTGCATTTGAAGTCCGCGCAATTGTTCGACGTGCTCCACCACCGCTGCGCCCAACCGGGTCAACACAGCGAAATCCTCGCTCAAGTAGCGACGTGCGCCGTCGCGCGGACCAAGCAAGAGATAGGCGGTATCCCCACGCGAAAAGTGCAAAGGAACCGTGGCCTGAACCCAGGCCGGTGGGCGGCCCCGATCGAGAGGCTCGTCCCAGGTTAGCCTGTGGCGGCCCGTTCGCAGGAATGCCGCAATCACTTCCGCGGCCCCCGGAAGATACTGCTGCTCGTCCCGCGTGTCTCGCGCCAGTTTAAGCAGCTCCTGCAGCGCATCGTCGATATTCGAACGCAGGAAGATGGCCTGCGTCAGCCAGCTCTGAACCCGATTGCGAACATATACGAATAGAGCAAGCAGCAGGCACGCGCCTACAAACAACAACCCCGCCTCGAAGGGCTCGGCCAGCCGCGGGCCAAAATGCGCGGACTCGACGATTCGGATGGACGCGAGCACCGCGGCCGCCGCCAGCGTGGCGTTCACCACAAATCGAAGGAAAGCGTCCAGCAAAAGGAAGCGATAGTTTTGCAGAAGCACGAACAGCGCGAGCGGAATGCCCGCGTGATGCAGGGCGATTTCCTTGGACCACGCCTGATGCGGCTGCTCAGAGCTGAAGTGGGCGAACGAGATGGCGAACAGGAACAGTACCATGGCTCCCACCAGCCGGGACATGGCTGCGCCGTTTTTCTGCCGGATTTCAAGCGCCACCGAGATTGCCGTGAGCATGGCGAAACCAATGGTTACAACCAGCAATGCGGCGAAGTGCAGGCCGGGCATGCCGGTAATCAAGTCGGCCACATGCAGCGCGATGGCCGCGGAACTGACGATGTATCCGCTGAGCCACAGCGGCCGGTATCGCGGTCCTCCGGGGCTGGATACCAGCGAAATATGCAGCAGCACGGCCGGCAGCAGGCTCAGGACCGAGAAGCTGGCCGCCACCAGCACATCGGCCGCGGTGCCGGCTTGCCTCCCCACGCCCAATGCCACCAGCGACCCGATGTTCCACAAGAATGCCAGAGCCGCCGCCAACGCGGGAAGCTTAGTGGGTTCCTCGTGGGAATGCCGCCAATTCAGCAGAAAAAAATAGAGCAGCATCCCGAACAAAACCGCCCCCGCGCAGTGACCAATGGTGTTCACCAGAACGGGTTCGTGGATACTGAGCCAATCCGGCATTCTCGCTCCACCATATCGGATTTCGGCCCGCGATGCCCATCCAGCTAGCGACCGCCGCCGGTCGAAAGGTCATTCATCGCAAGATTTTCCTGAGGAATATCTGCTGGTACCGCAATGGTACCTTCATCGCATATCGATGAAGAACAAGCCTGTTTGGTGAGGCAACTGTGTGATCTCCGCATTGGCATTCGATCTGCTACATCTTCCCCGTTGGGAGATTGGGAATGATATTCAAAGCGGGTTGCTCGATTTTGTTGTTGACTTCGGCCCTGATGGCGCAGCAGCTTCTGCCGGGAACGGTTGCCTCCACCGCGTCTCCCGATACCAGCACGGATGCGTCGTCATTCAATCCGGCGTCCTCCAGTAGCAGCGACGCGCGTCAACCCATCACTGCTCAGGGGCGCATCGATTGGGTGGTCAGGGGCACCATTGGTCCCGAAGGCATCGCGGGTGAACTAATTGGCGCCGGATGGGGCACGCTCTTCAACAGTCCTCCGAAGACGTACGGAACGCACTGGCAGGGATTTGGCGATCGGCTGGGGATGGCAGTTGCTGGAGAAGCGGTGAGTAACACCGTGGAAGCGGGGCTGGGCGCGGCCTGGGGTGAGGATCCGCGTTACAACCGTGAGCCGGGCGCTCCGTTCGGCCATCGCCTCGGCCACGCGCTCAAAATGACTGTCATGGCTCAAAATCGCGATGGCAGCGTGATGCCGGCTTATGCCCGTTTCATCGCGATACCGGGTAGTAACTTCGCGTCCAATGCCTGGCGTGCTCCCGGCGACGACACCGCCGACCGTGCAGTGATTCGCACCGGCCTGGGATTCCTCGGCCGCTTCGGCAATAACACCTTCGACGAATTCTGGCCGGACTTTAAACAGAGGCTGTTTCACAGGAATCATTCAGCGCAGTAAAGACTTTATGATTGGTTAAATGACCAATCTGGAGTTCACCCCGCTGGTCTTCGGTATCTCAGCCGTTGCCGGTTGCCTGGGCGCTCTCACCGGGTTGGGCGGCGGAGTGGTTGTGACGCCGGCGCTGACGCTGCTCCTTGGAGTGGATATTCGATATGCCATCGGCGCCAGCCTGGTGTCGGTGATCGCGACGTCTTCCGGCGCGGCTGCCGCGTTCGTGCGGGAAGGCTACTCCAACATCCGCATGGGGATGTTTCTGGAGATCGCCACCACGCTGGGCGCGCTGCTGGGCGCCTTTCTCGCTACGCGAACCCCGACGACCATTCTATCTTTGATCTTTGGGGTGGTCCTGATGCATGCGGCCTGGCAATCCAGCCGGGGACATCCACGCGACGAAAAAGCCAAGAAACCCGATCCGCTGGCGCAGCGGTTTAAGCTGGACGGCTCGTACCCCTCGCCCGAAGGCCCGCGCGAGTATCAAGTAGGCCACGTCAAGACCGGCTTTAGTCTGATGTTCGGCGCGGGCACGCTTTCGGGTCTGCTCGGCATTGGCTCCGGCGCTCTGAAAGTGATCGCGATGGATCAGGCCATGCACGTTCCGTTCAAGGTCTCCACTACCACCAGCAATTTCATGATTGGCGTCACTGCGGCGGCCAGTGCGGGGATCTACCTGAGCCGTGGCTATATTGAGCCAGGGCTTGCGATGCCGGTGATGCTGGGCGTTCTGGCCGGTTCCATCCTGGGGGCGCGGCACCTCATCGGCGCCAAGGTTCACGTACTGCGGTGGATTTTCGCTGGGGTAGTCGGAGTGATGGCGGTTGAGATGATCGTTACGGGCGTGAAGGGGAAATTGTGAACGATCAGCGACTTGAGGTGATCATCGGCAGGCTGCTCAGAACAGGCGTTCTGATCTCCGCCGCGGTGGTGTTGCTGGGCGGAATCTGCTTTCTCTCCAAGCACGGCCAGGAGCAGCCGGAGTATCGGGCATTCCACGGAACGTCCCCAACCTACCGCAGCATTTCAGGCGTGATTCCGGCCGTCGGGCCCTCCGATTGTCAGGCCGTCATTCAGCTTGGGCTACTGCTATTGATCCTCACGCCGATGGCGCGCGTGGCATTTTCGCTGGCCGGGTTCGCCCTGGAGCATGACCGTACGTATGTCGTGCTCACGTCGGTGGTGCTGGTGATTTTGATTTACAGCCTGGCCGGGCCGCACTAGAACAATTTGCCGATGGACCGCTGTAGCTCCTTGAAAATCTGATCCGGCGTCTTGGTGGCGTCGATGATGGTGAAGTTGTAGCGCTTCGCCATGCGGTCCAGCGCGTGAATGACGCGCGTCTGGTATTTGACGAAGCTGTCGTGCATGTCGGCGCCGAAGCGCATATCCATGCCGCTTTCCCAATGGTCGAACGCTCCGCGGCCCAGCACCACGCGCGGCACCAGATCGCGCACCTCGGCGCGCAAATAGTAAATGGAGTGCGGCACCAGCGCGAAGCTGGCCACTCGTTCGATCCACGGGCGATCCTCGCCGCGGGCGATGGCGCGGGCCATCAGTGAAAAAATATAACGGTCCGTCAGCACCACAAAGCCGGCGCGCAAGGCCGGGATAATTTCGTTTTCCAGGCGGTCGGCAAAGTCGGTGGCATAAAACAAGGTCATGGTGATGGGGCCCAGCGTGTTGCCTTCCTTGGCTTGCTGGATGCCCTTGCCAGCCAGAGCGCCGCGCGCCATGCCGGTGTCCAGCACCGCGTGGCCCTGATGCTCCAGCCAGGCTCTGAGACGCGCCACTTGCGTGGAGCGGCCCACCGAATCCGGACCTTCGATCACGATCAGCTTGCCCTGCAGCTCCTCGCGATCCACTCCGGCCAGCGCTTCGCTATAAAATGCGAGCGGCTGTTTGAGCAGCATCCCATTCTCCCGGCGCGGCGCGCATCACTCCGTTGCGCAGACTTTCGCCCATTTCGCGCATCACGATATCGCGCATCTGCTGTTGCTGTTCTTCGATGGATCCGGTGGCGTCGATCACGTGAAAGCCCACTTCCTGGATCATGGCCTCGTATTCATCCAGAATGCGTCCCTGAAAAATGCGAAAGCTTTCCTCCACGTTGCGGCTGAGGCCGAGATCCATTCCGGCTTCGTAAAACTTGATGGCGTTACGCCCGCCTAGAATGCGTCCAATGGCCACTTCCAGCGGCACGCGGAAGTAGAAGGTCAGGTTCGGACGCAGCGCGAAGCGATATAAATTGCGGACCCAGCGTCGGCTGACGCCACGCACCACGTCGCGCGCGAAGGCGGTGTAAGCATAGCGATCGGCGCAAACCACCGCGCCCGACTTGACCAGCGGCACGATATAGCGCTCCAGCCGGTCGGCGAAATCGGTGGCGTGAATCAGGCTGAACGTCACCGGCGTGAACATGTTTTTCTTCTTGCCGCGCTTGGTGGTTTCTCTCACCAGCGGCGAAGAGTTCCATTCGCTGAACGCCACCGCGATGCATTGCGATCGCAGCCATTGGCTCAGCAGGGAAAGCTGCGTGGACTTGCCGGACCCGTCGATCCCTTCCACGACAATGAGCTTGCCGCGATATCGATTCGGAACCAGCAGGGACATAGGGGAGGTGAAGAACACATTATAGCGTTTTGATGAATTTTTGGCGGAAAGTGCAAACGGCCACGATACTATGGAGAGTATGCCGCGTTATGCCGCTGTCGATATTGGCAGCAACTCCATACGCATGCAGGCCGCCGAAACAGGCGCCGGAATGGTCACCAAGATTCTGGCCGCCGAGCGCCAGGTTACCCGCCTGGGCGCAGGTGTTTTCAAGGACGGCCGCATCACCGCCGATGCCATGGCGTTCGTGTGCGCCAATCTGGAGCGCATGGCGCAGATCTATCAAAAACTGGACGTCATCGGGATACGCGCGGTGGCCACCAGCGCGGTGCGCGACGCCAGCAATCAGCAGGAATTTCTGGAGCGCGCTGCCAAGGCTCTGGGTGCGCCGGTGGAAATCATCTCAGGCCAGGAAGAAGCCCGGCTGATTCACCTGGGAGTGCTGGCGCGCTGGCCGCAAGCCGGCAAACGCGTCTTGATGGTGGATGTGGGCGGCGGCAGCGCCGAAGTGATCCTGTCCGAACACGCGGTGCTAGCCGAAGCCTTTTCCAAGCCGCTGGGAGCGGTGCGCCTGACCGAGGTTTTCCTGCGGTCCGATCCGCCCGGCCCCATCGATCTGCGGCGCATGAACGAGTACATCGACGAGAAACTGGCGGCGCCTGTGCGCAAGATCGGAACCGGACCTTTCGACCGCGCCATCTCCACTTCGGCTACCGCCGCCGCCATCGTCTGCGCCGTCAACCGCGTCACTCGTGCGCATCGCGAAGATGCCGACCGCCTGAAGGCGTCGGTGGCGCAAATCCGAAGATTCTATCGCCATCTGGTAACCCTGGATGTGAGCGGGCGGCGCAAGATCCAAGGCATCGGGCCGAACCGAGCCGAACTGATCGTGGCCGGCACGGCCGTCTTTTTGCGATTGTTGGAGCTGTTCCAACAGCCCGCCATGCATTATTCGGCGGCGGGCGTGCGGGATGGCATTGTCGCCGATCTGGCCGCGCGCGGGGTGGGC
This sequence comes from Bryobacterales bacterium, assembly GCA_963798295.1. Lineage (GTDB taxonomy): Bacteria > Acidobacteriota > Terriglobia > Bryobacterales > Bryobacteraceae > Palsa-89. The sequence goes on from CAWCSV010000002.1 coordinate 462,285, forward strand.
CGCGAGCTGAGCATGATGAATCGCGATCAGCGCCGCGCGGTGGAGTTGATGGCGCGCCGCTATGGGGTGCAGCTCCCGCACGCGCGCAAAGTGGCGGAGCTGGCGCATCGCCTGTTTCAGGCCCTGCAGCCGCTGCACCGGCTGGCTCCGGGTGTGGGCAAGCTGTTGGAGGCGGCGGCCTATTTGCACGATATCGGGCACTTCGTCAGCGACACCAGCCATCACAAACATTCCTACTATTTGGTGGCAAATTCGGATCTGCCCGGGTTCACCGACGCCGAGCGCCAGATGGTGGCCCTCTTATGTCGCTATCATAGAAAGGCTATGCCCACCCCCAGGCATTCCCCCTTCCAAACCATCGATCCGGAGTCGCGCCGCGCCATCACGTTGCTGGTGCCGCTGTTGCGCATCGCCGACAGCCTGGATCGCAGCCACGAACAGCGCATCAACGACCTGCAAGTGAACCTTCGTAACGGATCTGTCACACTGGCACTGGATTCCAATCCCGACCCGGATCTTGAGATTTGGGCTGCCGAGCGCGTAGCCGATTCCTTTCGAGATACCTATCAGACGCAGCTCCAGTTGACGCGAGTTAAGTCATGACCACCCAGAGCAGCATCCACGATTACGCCATCGAGCAGATGAACCGGCTGCTGACCACGCTGGCGTTCCAAGTGCATCGGGCGGCCAGGAAATCCGGACCCGACGAGATCCATGATTTGCGAGTCAGCATCCGGCGCTTCTCACAGGGTCTGGAACTGTTCTCCGATTTCTTTCCCAAGTGGGAGGTGAAAAAGATTCGCCGCATGCTGAAGCGCATGATGCAGACCACTTCCTCCATTCGCGACCGCGACATCACGCTCGAGTTCCTGGAAGAGTGGCAACATAGTCCGCATCGGCCGCGGTTAGAGAAGGAGCGCGCCACCTATCAACGGCAGTTTTCGGAAATGCTGCGGCGCTGGAGCGCGCGGGATTTTTCAACCAAGTGGCGGAACGGGCTCTCCCTGCGCGGCGTATGAAATTGAAGCCTGGACATACCGCAGCCGAGAACGCCCGCGTCGTGTTGCCGAAGATGGCGCGCAAGTATTTCGAGGCAGGGCGCAAAGCCATTGAGGGCGATCGCCCGCCCGATGACTTGCATGAGTTTCGTATAGAGACCAAGCGCTTTCGTTATACGCTGGAGCTGTTCCGGCCGCTGTATGGCCCGAATCTGGATCGTTACTTGAAAGCCCTGCGCGCGTTGCAGGGCGCGCTCGGCAAAGTCAGCGATTATCAGGCCATCCAGCGCGTGCTAGCCGACGATCGAGAGGTGAAGAAGCACATCGATCATGCGCTCAAAGGCAAGCTCAAGGACCTCCGCCGGAGCTGGCGAGCCTTTGATTCCCCCGGCCAACTCAAGCGCTGGCGCACCTATCTGGCCGGCGATCATTCCAAGCCCAGGACGAAGCCCGCCCCCAAAGCCCGCAAACCGCCTGGCGTGGCCGGCAAGAAAGTCCTGGCCCAAGCAGCGGGTTAGCCGCTTTAGAACCCGATGCTAGAATGGGTGTGGACACCCTTTGCTGGGAGGTCGTCTAATGGTAAGACTGCAGACTCTGGATCTGCGTATCGGGGTTCGAGTCCCTGCCTCCCAGCCAAATCAAGTTGATATCCTAAGGAAGGTTTCGATCCAAGACCTATGAGGATACTCGCTCTTGCCCCTCTTTCTTTACTCGCGGGTCTTGCAGCTTTCGGCCAAAACTCGTCCGGAGTGTCCGAAAGGCGCCTCCGGGGGTCGACGAAGCTTTGCGCGCGCGAGTGACCAAGTTTTACGGAGCATTTATCGCAGGCAAGTTCAAGGATGCTTATTTGATGGTGGCTGACGATTCTCAGGACAAGTTCTTCGAGATGCCAAAGACCCAGTACAAGAGCTGCGAGATCACCAAGATCCAACTACTCGAAAACTTCACCAAGGCGACTGTGGTGACAAGCTGCAAGTCCGAATGGCGATGGCACGGCACGGTTACCCTGATCACGTTCCCGCTGACCAGCAATTGGGAGATCATCGACGGGCAATGGTATTGGCACTACGTGAAACCCACCATGGTACCTAGCCCGTTTTCGCCCACCGGCTTCGTGCCTGTACCCTCCGGAAAGTAGCCAGGAACCGCCGGCCCTGATTCCGAAGGACATTCCGGGCGCGGCGCAGGGAATTCTGGCCAGAGTTTGCTGTAGACAAGCCATCCGTGCGATTGCGACTCTTACGAAACATCGCAGGATGTAGTGCATGTGCGCAACGACATGCCGGGAGAGGTCTCCTCTGACGTTGGATAAAGCCCGCCATCCCAGGGCTGAAGGTCACGCTTGAAAAGACCGTCTTAAAGGCGCACGAAGAGACCACCGTCCTTTTCGAATGGCGCCTGGACGACCCTGCAATCCAATGTCTGGATTGCGCCAAGAAGATGACCGGCCGTACGACGGTTAAAATCCATATAGAGCCGACCGGCCAGATTTTTCCGATTAGCGTCGCTTCTTGAACGCTCCAACAATTCCGGCGCCGCTCCAAAATAGCGGCCCTCCCCGTGCCTAATCTTCACGCCGGGAGGAACGGAGAATGATCGATCCGGCCGGAAGGCTGCACAATCCGGCTTCGGCCGAGGGATCAGTTTCGAGAGGCGCAGGAGTCAGCCGCCGAGATCTCAATCGTTTGCAGCGGAGCTAGCGGACAAGCTCGGGGGCACAACTAATCGCCGCACCCGAATACCAGCCTGCCAGTGCACCTGCCGGCAGGCGAACAAACTGTCACATGGCAAGATTCTGGCGGCTACTACATTCAACGTCGGCGCTCAACGCCCAGCCCCAGCCGTCGGGGCTGGGACTTGGTGACGCCAGCGCCACCGGATCGGCGCAACAGCCGGAATCTTCACTCGAAAGCCCTGACGTTCGATGAGCATATTGGGCCAGCCAGCCGGCCCCCGTTCAGCAGCTGCAGAAATCCAAGATCCGACACAGAGGGCGGAAGTCGCCGAGCAACTTGCTCAACAGGGCTACTCGATAGACGTTCCGATTATGGTCTGGGGCTGGGATCCCGCGATCACCACCGCAGCTCGTGAATCCATGGGTTATACCTGGGTCCCTCGGCGCTGGCAACAGCCCGTGGAAGTCGGCGCCCGGGTTGACCTTCGCGGGCGACCCCTTACAACCCATCGCATCCTCCGGCGGGCTCCATCACTGTGTAGAAAAACACTACTCGATCGGAATGTAAGTAGGTTGAGCGAAATAGGCGTTGTTCGTCGAATCGTACGCGATGATTCCGACGGGTTGATACGGGGCCCGTGCGGTATCCGCTGGAACCTGGAGCAGTCGACACATAAACGCCAATCGGCCCTGGCCATAGACCGCGGAGATGAGCGGAACGCCGCCGTTGTTCAAACCGACGATGCATGGGGGCAGCCATAGATTGGTTCGGCGACGCCGAGCGCGCCGGTGGCGATCGGCGGCGTGGCCTGTCCGAGGCCCGTGAGGTAAGTTAGATGTTCTTCTCCTCTTTGCGCCGGATTGGTGGGGCTCACCGGACTAAGTCCGACGGGCGCACGGCCACGCATAGTTTTTGCCGTTGTAAGTGGAAGTGAAGACTCCTGGTGCAAGAGGCTTGACGGGAACCATCACGTAGCGGAGCCTCCGTTCGCAACGCTGACCGCTAGGGCTACGGCCGGTCCGGGCTGCACTTCAAACGGCACCTGGACAGTGACTTGATCGGCGCCGTTGGTGTCGTCGACGTAAAAGATGGGCGCGGGAGTGCCGTTGAAGGTGATGGTCACTCCGGAAAAAGTGGTGGGGAGCTGACCGGCGCTGTTGGCGGCCGAGAGCCAGCCCGGTAACACCAGGCAGAATCGCCAGTTCCCTGGATCGATTGCGATTCCGCCCGGCGAAATGCCGGTATTCGGATCGAAGCTCGCGCCATTGACGATAGTGATATTGGATGGACCGAAAGGCATGCGCCGTCAGAGTGAAGGTGATGCTGAAGGTGGCCGACGTAGCGGTTACGGTAATGGCTCCCGGCTGTGGCGCCGGCAGTCACGGTGGTGGATGCCTGCCCAGTGGCACCGGTGGTCGCCGAGGCAGAGCCCAGCGTGGCGACACCGGAGGTGACTTGGAAGCTCACTTGCGCGCCGGTACGCCGGTTGCCGCTCGAATCGACCACCTTGACGATGAGCGGCAAGCGAAAGGCAGTGTTGATTTTGGCGCGTCTGCTGATCGCCGGAGACTTTTTGAATGGCCGACCGATGGAATATTGACGGTGAGATTGAAGGTGGCCGAAGCGCTGCCTGCGGTGGCTGTCACTTGTGCGGCACCGCCGATGGTGCCGAGAGTGGCCAACGCGGAAGCATCCCCGTCGTTATCGGTGGTGCGCGATCACGTCGCTGAGCGTGACCGTGCCGGCGGTAACCACCTGCCAGGTGACCGGCGGCGCCCGGCACGAGTTACCTCCCGAATCCGTAGCATGGACCACCAGGGCGTGCGGCAAGTTTGGCCGGGTCCGCCGGTTTGATTATTGCCTTGGGTGATTTGGACCGTGCTTGGCGCGCCAGCTGTCACTTTAAACGGAAGCGGTAAAAAGTTGTGGGTGTATCCAACGGTGAGCGACGAAGGTTCCCGATCCAAGCCGGGGACCTAAGGTAAATCGCAACTGGCTACTCCATTCGAGCCAGTTAAAACCACCCCCCCGGGCGCATTGCACGATGCGCAAGGAAGGAATTCGGATTTACATTGTTGTCATTGACAATGAGAGACACATTCGGTATCCAGGGCGCCGGAGGCGGAAAAGATCTTCCGCTTTCGACCGCCGCCGCGAAGGTGCTGCCCTCCGCGCCACCAAGGGGGGATTCACGGGCACGGGCGAGGGAATAATGTATGGACTGACTGGAGTTACCGTTGTGATGTAGAAGGTAACGGAATTGGCACTCGTGGCGCTGGCCGTCACTAGGCTTTGGAGGTAGCCGGTGCTATTATTCGGAACCTGCGTGGAGAGAAAATCCACGGAGGCGATTCCGGCCGAATTTGTGTTCACGGTTTCAGACAATCCCCCACCTCCGTTTAGCTCAGCGTGCCTTCGACCGGCAGGCACCGAAAACGTCACAGCCAGGCCGGCGATGGGGCTTCCATTCGCGTCGCTCGCCAACACCTGGAGCGACGATCCGTAAGCTCGCCGCTCGTGGTGCTGTTGTCTGGCGCCATGAGCTGGCCTTGCCCGGCCACAATCGTGAGCGTCGGGCCTACGACCCCTGCCCGGTGGCCGTCACGTTACGTTGAAATTGGCGCCGAAAGCAGACCGGGTAGTGGTGGCCGACACGGTTGACAGCGCCGGGAGTGGCGCTGGAGGCAGTGACGATAGGTGAGCGCATAACCGTTGGATCCCGTAACGGCGGAGTAGGCAGATAGCGTGGATCCGGTATGCCGCTTGCTTTGGAATTGCACGGTGATATCCGCTCAAGCGGAAGATTGTTCGCATCCAGGATCTGAACAACCAGCGGTTGCGAGTTGCATTGGGCAAAATGGTCTGGTTGTTCCCGTAAACCAGCAAAGTGGCGGGATTGGATTCGCAGTGGTACAGCGGCGCAATTGCGTAGGAAGGCTCCCGGAGTGACAGTTCCGGAAATTGGAAATTGATTCGGGAAAGATAGCGAGGCGGGATTGTATTGATAAACGGTGTTGGCTGAAACAGAAACGCCGCTTGACTGTGCTGTGGCCGCTATGGGAATGTCGTTGGTATGTGGTGAAAGCTTGCACGCCGCCGGCGGCTAATTGGGCACTGTCATGGGCGTGACATTCAATGGCAGGATTCTAATCGAATAAAGCCTTTGGCCGGACAGCGCGAGGATGGTATCCGACCCGATGATCTGCACCGCTGAGATTGCTGTATCCCACCGCCGGATCGGTCGCGGTATAGGTAGCCAGCGAGCCGATGAGCAGACTGTTTCCGAAAGTGGATTGATTGCTCGCGATCAAGTATTGTCCATCGGGCGTGAAGAGCCAGGGGCCCGGGCGTGCCGTTCACCCGTCGTCCCGCCGTTGAGGTGGGCGTCAGCGTTGCGGATCGAGTTCCAGAATCTGGTCCGGCAGGCTGACATAGACCAAGCCATTGGGGCCAACGCTGACAGCGGTGGCTGCGATACCCGGAAGCGAGCAGGGTGCTGGTCACCGAAAAGAGCGACGTGCTGATTAAGCTCAACTGGTCCTCCTGCGCCATCAGATCCGAGGGCAAAAATGGCGTGGAATCAAGACTGGCTGCGATGGCGAAAGTATCAATCCGGTTCCCTGGCTGACGCCACCCACGAACAGTCCGTATTTGTGAAGCTGTGGAACAGATGCACCATTCCGGCCGAAACAGCAAGCAGGCTGCCGTCCGGCGTGATGAATGGCCTGGGTGGCGGCATGGGCAGATTGGCCAGAGGGGTGGGGGTAGAGAAAGTGGTGTCGAAGGCGACAATGCTATTCGTCGCGCGCTCGACACCACGAAAAATTCTGAAGCGCCCACAGTGGGAAGCACCGCAAACGCGCCCATCCTGCAATAAAGGTTCGATAGATATTCAATCAGGATTGGTGACTAAAGCCTCCCGCTCCACGGGGTTGGTTCCCGGGCGCCGGGCAGGACAAACAAGATCCTGGCCCTGAAGCAACGCGGCCGATAAGCAACGCAAAAACGAAAGCGCGGATACTCTGTGGAGCATGCCTGTAAAGCCTTTTCAATTGGGACGCGGGGGGAAATCAGTAACAGCGTACCACAGAAATTACGAGTGGATTGTCAACGGGAGCGTCTTTAAAGCGGGAAGAGTAGAGGACAGAAATGAAAAAGGGGGAGCCGAAGCTCCCCCTCTTTTGCTTAACTAACAATGGGTCTAGTGGCCTTCGTTCTCGCCAGCGTTTCCGGTCCGGTTGAGGCCAGTTGGTAGCAGAGCTATGACAGTGACGACTGGCACATCCAGGCTGATAGCCAGGTAGCCTTCCGCACCGCTTCTGCGCGCCGGCACCGCTGAGGAAGGCGAAACCGTGGCAATACTGGAAGTCAGCTCTGAGCGATAATGTAGCCTTCAAATCCCGGCGTTGCCGGGACTCCGTAGTTACCGCCATTGCTCAGAGTGAAGATCAGCTCCGAACCAGCCGGGACACTCGACGTAGTCGTGATGGTCGGCGGGCGCAGCCCCACCCCCCGGAGTGGTTCCATAGTAGTTCAAAGTGATGGTACCGCTTTGCGGCGCTATGCCGTTAAGGTGTCATGCTGAGGTATTAGCGATTGCGACACCAGTGTCGAACCCTGCGATGTTCGTCGACAAACGGGAACAACAGGTTGCAACTGCAGGCGTTGATGGTGTAGAGATTGGCAGCCGCGTAGGGCTGGCCAAAGCGCGGGATCGGAGCCGAGGAGGAAGCTACGTCGGAACCGATGACAGTGGCGCGAAGTTGATCGCCACCGTAGCCGGAGTGGTGGTAGGCGCCGGGTTAGTCGGTCCGGTGGTGAGCCACGCTGCCGTGAGCGGCACGGCAGGCTTTCCTGAACGCTCGGATCGGCGTAGTAGATCTCATAGACTAACGGCAGCCGTGGTGCCCGAGATGCCAACGGAAACGGCCGGACCATGCCGCAGGCGTGAGACCACTAGCCGGCCAGGTATGCGACTGGAATACTGGTTGAGCTTGCGATGGCCCCGTGCCGCCAGCGGCTTGGCTCACGAGAACTGCAACTCCAACAGTTGTCCAGTGCCGTAAGCTACCAGCTCAGGTAAACATAGCTGGGAGCGAAAAGGCTGACGCCAGCACCGACTCCCCCTATGTTGAACTGGATCTGGGTGCCGTGGTCGGCCAAGCCAGCCGGCTCGGTAGTCGCTCTGATCCAGGCCGATAGCTGCGCCGAGATAAAGGCCCGACTCGAGTTGTAGTTGAACCCGGGGATATTCTGCAGGCTAATGTTCTGATCCTGGCGGCGAATAAGTCGCGTCCTCCGGACCACCGCTCATGTTCGTTGAAACGTCGTACAACTGCGTGAAGTTCTGCGTCTTGAACGAAGCCGCAAAGCCCTCTTTAGCCGTCACTGTAATAGTACCGGTTTGCCCTACGGTGAAGCTTTGTAGCAGATTGCCGTTCAAGTTATTGCACTGCTCGTAGGCTGCCGGTCGTAGCTGATCCAATCAGGCCAGGCAGAATCGTTGCCCACAACGTTGCCGTTAGCTGGCTGATTGAGGTTGAGATTGGCGTTGCCGTTGACCGAAACGATCATGGAGATCTGGGTCGGAATCAGCGTGGACGAAACACCCAACTGAAACGCATTGGCGCGCACGTTGGTGATGCGGATGACGCGCGTCACCAGCGGTGCCTGGGGCATCGATAGGCACGCCGTTCCAAGCGATAGAGTTCACGCCGTTCTGATAGCCTTGGAAGACGTTGTAGTGGCCAGCAGATCCATCATAGTTGCCAGTTGAACCAGAGCCAATACCCTTACTTGTAATTGCGCACTTGGTGCTGTTGATAGCAAGGCAAGCAAGTTGCGTCAGGGCTTTCGGGCCGGGGTTCGGCGTCGATTGGGCACCCGCGTTGGGCGGAACCGGAAACTCGTCAATTGCCGGATAAGGCTCATCGATCAACAGGAGCGCCTCGGAGGCACCGGTTGTGGGATCCTCAATTCGGCTGGTGATGTTGGTGTTGATGGTAATCTGGATGTTTTCCAGCGGTATAGCGGTGCCAGCGGTCGTCGGTGGTGCCACCCGAACAATTAATGATCAGATCGCCCACCAGCTCAGTAACTCCCTCCGCCCGAATGTTGACGTTGACACCACCACCCGCGGTGGTCGTGCAATTCAGCGTGCCCTGCGCGTTGGCTGCGGAGCTACCAATTCCGAGTAGCAGGCCGACTACTGCAAGCGCAAAAAGCCATTTGCGAAAATCTACCATTTCCTTCTCCTTGTGAAAATCTGAATTGAATTGATGGAAGTTATCTTTTTCAACCTGAGCCTCGAGTAAATGCCCGTCATGAAGATTCTGAAATCTCAGCCGATCAAACGAGGCGCGAATGAGCGCCCGGCAGCTCCCGCCACCTTGCTTGCTCGATCTTGCTTCATTGTCTCCATCCAGCTCAACTTGCTTTGGAACTTCTCTTATCTTCTTTTGTGCTCGCGGGATTCATGCGCCAAAGAATGAATGCCGCCAAACCTGTTCGGACGCAGTCAATCATTCATAACACTACCTGCCGGAACAAGTCAAGCGTAAATTGTTGATCTCACGACCCGCTGCCTCTCTTACATCTATCGTCAGCAGCGGTTTATTACATCACAGCGCCCTTTGTCCAGTCAATGCTTTACAGCCAACGGTGCATCTAAGGGATTGAATGGTAGCAGAAACGGCCTTATCGGGATTATGACGAGACTCCAATCAGGGGGGCGACAAGCATGCGAGTCTCAATGCTTTGTTCGACTTACTCTTGCAATCTGTCTATTCCTTAATGTCTTTCCGCAAGGCCTTGATCTGGTCCTTGAGTTCGTCGCTGGCATCCAGCAACTGGTTGCTGTCGAAGATAACGTGAGGGGTAAGGAACATGATCAACTCGGTGCGTTCTTTATTGTAGGACCGGGCGCCAAACAACGCGCCAACCACGGGTATTCGATCCAATAAGGGAATTCCGGAAAGGGTGGACGTCGTGCTCTCTTGAATCTGGCCCCCGATGGCGATGGTGTCGCCGTCCTGCACGGTGACCTGGGTCTGAATCGATTTGGTTGCAAAAGAGGGGGACGAGATGTTGGTGAGCGATGAATCCGTCGCCTGGGGATCGCTCACATTCTGGTTGATGATCATCGTGACCACCCCGCTGGGCGTCACGCGGGCCGTGATGTTCAGTCCGATTCCAGTGCTTACGTTCGAGACGCTGGTAGTCGCGGATCCGATGGCGCTGATGGTGCTGCCCGCCTCGGTGGGAACCGTGGTGCCAACATTAATGGAGGCGGGAATGCTGTCGGTGGCGATGATGGAAGGAGACGAAATTATTTTGGCATTGGTCTCCTGTTCCATCAAACTCACGATGCCCGAAAGGGCGCGGCTCTTGCCCACCAGCGTGGCAGCCGATAGCGTGACGCCGCCACCCGTCAGCGACCCCAGCAGTGAAGCGGCTGTGCTGGTAACGGGGGATCCAGTGGCGGAGGAGGCGGAAAGCGCCGTCAATGCCGCCGTGACATTACTCGAAAAGCTGTGGCTCAGATCGATGGAATAGATCTTGGCTTCAATGAGGACTTGGCGAGGCGGAACGTCCAGTTCTCTAATCAACTGCTGGATGCTTTCGTATTCCTGCGCCGTGGCCTGAATAAGCAACGTGTTGTTCATTGGATTCGCGATCACCCGGGGCCCCCGGCCTCCAAAGCCGCCGCCGGGCGTCACTCCCAGATAGGTTCCCGTGAGATCGCCTGAACCCGGTGCGCCCGCGCCTCCGGCAACAGGAGTGGCGGTACCAGTGGGATTGGAGAACGGCGTTCCGACAGCAGCGCCATACGGACCTGCGTTGTATCCGCCTCCGTTTCCATAAGCGCCCGCGCCAAAACCACCCGCGCCATATGCTCCCGCTCCGTACGCGCCTCCGTACGCACCTCCGTTTAAGCCACCGCCGCCGCCAAATCCGCCTCCAAAAGCCGTGCTGCCGAAACCTCCGCCGCCATAGGTGCTACCGAACCCGTTGGGGGAGTTGCTCGGACCCATGCAGGCCATGATGGAGTTCTGCCCGCCGTATCCGGAAAGCTGTCCGTACAAGGCTTGAATGGAGCAAGCCATGGCCGTGGCGTCGCCGTAGCGCACGCGATACACGAAGTCCTTGATACCGCCTGCCGACGCCCTGATGGGAATATCCAGCTTCGCGAGCCACTCCTCCACTTCCTTAAAAGCACCGGGATTGGGCGCTACCGCGATGATGGTGTTCACGCGATCGATGGGCAGAAACTTGACAGGCGAGTTCTTGTCGGACATGGCGATCGCTTTAGAAATATTCTCGAGCTCTTTTGCCAGGTCCGAAGGCCGTCCGTTCTTGACGGTGAAGACGCGGACGCGTTGGTTGGCCAGCGTATCGCTGTCAAACATCGCAACCATCTGCATCAAGCGGCGCATGCTGCGCTGGCTGTCCAGCATCAAAAGAAGATTGGCCGCGGCGTAAACGTAGATCCGCGCATTCTCGCCCTGAAAAGGTTCCAGAACCTTGGCCAGCTCGTCGGCCGTTACGTACTTGAGGAACACTAGGTTCAGCATGGTCCGGTCGTCTTCAGGAATGCTGTTGGGGTCCGTCTTGGTCTCCGGCGGTATAGGCAGATGGGAAATATCGGTGAGTGGAACGATGCGGTACAAGTCCCCTTGCTTCACCATGCCGAAGCCGTTGATCCGCAGAATGGTTTCCAGCAGCGAGCGCGTGTCGATGTCCTTGGTTTCCCCGTAGGTATTGAGGATGACGCCACCCTTCACTCTTGGATCGAGGATGTAGTTCATCTTGAGTTGCCGCGCCAGAAGATCAATTACTTCGGTGAGCGAGGCGTTATTCAGAGCAAGACCGCCGTAGACAGTGGGCGGAGTAGCTGGAGGCCTGGTTTGAGCAGGCGGGGTTGGCGCGACGGGCGCCGGCTGCTGAAACGGATTTTGGCCGGGTCGCGCCGCCGGGAATGGAATTGGCATAAGGCCTGGGTAGACCGGGCCTGGACGCGGGGGCGGTGTTTGCTGTGGTTCTTGAGCTAGAGCCGGCCCCAACAGGGCCACCGGTAAAACGACGCTACAAAACCAAAGCCGAATGTTCACTTCGTTAGTTCCCCGCCGGCTTGCTATCTGCTGTGTTTTGGGCGGGACTGGTTTGGTCCGCCACCAGGGCCTTCTCCTCATCGTTTAATTCGGATTTCTTGCGCACCCAGGTGGACGCGCCGAAAGGCGTCTTCTTCTCGAAACGGTAGCTGTCGCCCAGGTCCGTAACCGTCACTGGATCGGCCTTCTTCTGAGTGCTCTGTGCCGCGGCGGGCGGAGCAACCGGCTGTGCTGCGCCTGGTGTCTCCTCCCACTTGGAAATGCCGAACGGCGTCTGGCGATAGTTCCAGGTCTTGCCGCTGGAATCGGTGTATTGGTACAAGTTGGGCTCAACCAGCTTCGCTCCCGCCGGTATGGTCTGCACCGGAGGCTGGGCCTTTGCTTTTTGGGGCGGCCCGTTCGGATCCGCCAACGGCTTCGTGGATTGGGCCGCCTTCTTGTTTTGGGCGGCTGGCGCGGCTTTCTTGTTTTGGGCGGCGGGCGCCGCTGGGACCGCGTCTTTCTGAGGTGTGGCCGTCGTGGCCGGACTGCTCTGCGCCAATCCAAGCGCGGCGGCGAACAAAGTGAGTGCTAGGGTCTTCATGATTCCTCTTTTCTTTATTTACTCGTTTTCTTTTTTCTATTTGCTAGCTTCCCAATGGCACGAGTTTCCAAAAGGAGTCGCGACCACAATCTTCTTCATCCCATCCACGACGGTTCCGTCGGGAGAACCATCATTGGCATCGCAAGCCTTGAATCCTCCGCCCACGTCGATGCCGGGGCCCGAGCGCGACGTTGACAAAGGGGCTGGCTTGGCTGCGGCGGCCGGCGCCGCGGGAGGCGGTGCGGCTTGCGCGATCGGCGTTTGATCGATCAGCTCGTCGATGCGCTTCTTAAACTCCTTGCCGTCCCATTCAAAGTCGGCGTAGCTGCTATCCACCGAGACCACCGTCCACGGTCCGATGGTGTCGCCGGGATGATAACCCTTCTGCGGTCCTCCGGACTTCTCACTCAGCAGGATGGTGGGAGGAACGCCTTCCCATAACATGACGCCGTGGGCCACCGGAAAAGGCGGCTGCGGCTTGGGCGGCGCCGGCTTCGGCGGATCGACGATCACATTCGCATTTCGATCCTGCGAGAAGAGATTCTTGGTGGCGACATCGGCAAAGTCGGCGGCGATGACCGCCTCCACTCTCTCGAGAGGCGTAAGCCCCGGAACGCGAGCAGACGGCAAAGCGCCATGCAACAAGGCCACATCGCGAGCCTGCGCCTCCATGCGCTCGTGGCGCAATTGCCAATACAAGAGCCCTGCAAGCACGAGCAACGCCAGATCCAGAAGCCGCAGTTTTCCACTCACAGCTCGGGGATGCCTTTCCGCTCGGGTATCAGACGCCGGGCCACCAAGCCCGAAACCGTCAAACGTATGGGCATGGTCTTTTGTTTCGGATGCGAAGCTCCGAAGCGAATTTCCTCGGTGGCGGTGAGCTCCGGCTGAGCGCTCAGGCCGGCCAGGAAATTGACCAGCTCGTCGATCCGGCAAGTCACGGTGATGGAAAGGCTCACCTGTCCGTAGGCGGCGCCGAAGGTCCGGGGACGGCCGAGTTCCACCTGGCCCACGTCGAGCGGAGGCGTCTGCTGCTGGGCTACCCGTTTGACGATTTGCAGCAGTTGCGCCTGGGCCTGCTCGGCCGTATCGCCGGGAATGAGACCTTTTTCGCGCTCCGTCAGTTCGAGCGATGCCTGTTTCAGGACCGCTTCCTTGCCGGGCAGCGTAGCAGCTTGCCGCCGCAACGTGACCAGGCGTTTTTCGCTGCGATCGACACTGTCCATAGCACTATTGGAAGCAGCGCCGATCTTGGGGCCACCGCTGCTCGAGGCAGGCGACGAGTTGGAAACCCAATAGTAGAGCCCGCCCAGCACGACCGCGCCTCCTAAGATGAAAAGCGCGCGCCGGTCGCGATCGGAAATCGTCATTGCGCCCCTGCCTTGCGGTTCGAGCGGATGCTGAACTGCTCCCCGCCCGCGCTCTTCTGCAACGGCAGCGAGAAAGCCGAGCCCTGGAACTGGTGCGAGCCGTCCAGCAGCTTGATCAGCGCGGCGGCCTGATCCGTCTCGCCGGTGATGCTCACCGAGTTGCGGGTGAGCTGCAAAGAGTTGAGCCAGGCCGGAGGCGCCAACAGATGCGTGAGCTCGTTCAAAGCGTCCAGATCCTGACGGGTTTGCAGCCTGAAATTGTCCAACGTTTGGGAGCGGTTGCGCGCGTTGACGGTTTCACGTTCCACCGCCGCGGCTTTCTTGGCCAGCGGATCCAGCATCCGAATCTGCGTTTGCACCAAACCGATATAGTGACGGTCCGCGTAGCTGGGATAAGCCAGGGCCGCGATGGCCAGCAGCAGGACGATGGATCCCAGCACGGCCGTGGGGATGTAGCGCAGCCGGGATGCCGAACGCCGCTGTTCGGGCGGCAGCAAATTCAAGCTAAGCGGATGCAGAAGACCGGCGCCGGCCAGTGCAGCGGCGTAAGAAAGACAAACGCGGGAAGGCTCGTAAGGCTCGGGTGCGGCTAGAGGCCGCGGAAGTTGATCGTGCAACGAGGCCGCTTCGGTCTCCGGCGACAGCCTGAGTTCGGAGATCGCAAGCGTCCGAACACGGTCCCAGGGTTGATCCAGGCGGGCCGAGAAGATGGGGCGCGTGGCGCTTTCGCCGTACACCTCCAGGCCGTCGCCAACCGGCTCGATAGCCAGAAAGCCATCCTGGGGAGGAGTGGAGAGCAGGCGCAGCGCCGAATAAATGGTGGGAGCCGAGAACGTGAAGCACGCCGCCTTCACGCCGGCTTGAGAAAACAGCGCCGTGTAGCGCTCCACCACGGAGCGGAGCGTGATGGCGATCAGAACCGAAGGAGTCTTGCCGATGCGCGCCCAGTCATACGCCACTTCTTCTTCTGAATGCGGATTCAGGGAATCGATCTCAAAACGAACCGCGGAGGCCAGGTCTTTGTTCGTGACTCCTGGGAGGGAAACTTGCCGCACCGTCACTTCATCTCGCGGCAGGAGTATCGTGGCCGCCAGGTGCCCCACCCCCAGTTTCTGCAGGAACGCGGCATACGCGGCGCCCCACTCGGCAGCGGGCTGTTCGCGAAAGCGCGGGATCGTAAGCTCGCCCAGCACCTTGACGCCCGTAGGCCGGAGCCGCGCGACGGTTACCGTGAGATCCGTGGATCCAATTTCGATCCCGATGCCAGTTCCAATGGCGAGCCATTTTGCGAAATCAATTGTCGTCATTGCAGGACGCTCGGGTTGTCATACCAGCGCAGGATATGGAACGGCGGATCCGGTAATCCAGTCCGGCCCCAGCAGCTTGACCATGGCTGAGACGGTGCGGCGCAGGTCCGAGAACTGGCCATTGGGAAGCCGAAGTTGGGCCGTTGCGCGCAGCGTCAGGATAGTCCCGTCGGTGATCCCGAGCCGCGCCATGCCCCTGCCGCCGTTGCTGAAGGGAGCCAGCTGCCCCATATTGCGGATGGGCGCGATATTGCGCAAAGCCACGATGGCCGCGGCCGTTTCCGGCGCGATCCCCACCGCCACCATCACTTCCGGCGTCACCATATTCACATCCAAAGCGCCCTGGGAGCCGAATATCGACAAACAATCGCGCAGGCCGGCGTGCGGGATGAGCCTTCCTTCCGAGTCGCGCGTGTAGCTGCCGTAGAACAGGTCCGGAGTGATTCCTCGCACCAGCAACAATTCCTCAATCTCCTGAAGAGACGCATGCCGGGCGCGAAAAGACGGCGCAAGGGACAAGTAATATTGATCGAACTCGCTAAACGATCCGCCGGGCGTTCCGCCGCGCCAATCCAGGATGCCCGCCGTAATGGCCTGAGCCCGCCCTGGATCTACTCCCAGGGCCAGCAGCAAGTTGTTGAGCTCCCGGGGCGGCGACATGTTGACGTTGAGCTTGGAGTTTTCCGGGATGAATTCGGCGCGCACCACACCTGTCGGATAATCGAGGCGCAAGACGCGCGTAATCCCGGGTTGAAACCGGGGCTTTCGATCGGGGCCCACAAATGCCGGACCGGACTCGATGTAGACCAACATCCGGTCGATGGCGCCCTCCGCCAGATAGTAGGCCTTCAGCCCATCTGCATCGGTGGAACTGCGCTCCACTTCTCCACGTACCGTGTTGGCCAGTTCGAAAGCAATCGCCGACAACGCCGCGGAAAGCCAAAGAACCAGCAGCAGGGCGGCGCCACGGCGGCCAGCGGAATTAGTTGGTGTCTGTGTTCTCATACGGCTCGGTAGGCAGCGGCAAGCGCGTCACATGCACCGGAATGGTTAACGTTACAGGCTGCAGACGTCCCAAGTCTGGCGTCAGCGGCGCCATCTCGATGCGAATAGCGCTAGGCAGAACGGGTTTCACCCAGCGCGGCACCCAGACTGGGGTTTGCCCCGGCGCGCGGGGATCTCGAAAGGTAAAGCGGCAATAGGCCAGCTTGTCGGCGAGAACGAAGGAATCCGGTCCGATAGCGATGGGCACAAAGCGTGGACCGGGAGGACCACCGTCGGCGCCAGGCCCGAAGCCAAGGCAATAGAATCCCGCACCGCGCGGTCCGGTGTACCAGTGCTCATTCACGATCAGGCGGACGCCTTGGTCGTCTTCACCCGGGATCACTTGAAGTTCCAAGATCATTGGAACGCCCCGTTCGCCCTGTTGCAGGGAGTAACTGGAGGCCAGGCGCATGGATTGCAATTCGCCCTGGAAGAACATAAGCGTCACGCCAGGCACGCCCGGGCGGGGCTGGCAATTCGCCGTCACCGGCATGATCCCCTCGATTTCCTGATCGAGAATGCGCTCCACGCTGGACACGCGCCGGTTGGCCATCAGCTTGGAGCCGGATTTGTTCATGGCGCTCAAGGCAACGCGCAAGGTAAGGACGATTCCCACGGAAAGCAGGCTGAGCAGCAGAACCGCGATGAGCAGCTCGATCAGAGTAACGCCTCGCGATAGTTTGCTCGGCATTATTGCGGCGCTCCCACCTGAGCCAGAGCCAGCGACCTGATAGCGGCGAGATCGGGCTGGGTAAGCATGGCGCGGTGATAGCCCTCCAGCCGGAACGAACGGCGCTGGGGGCCATTCATCCACCAGATTTCCAGCTCCACGCGCTCAATAAACGGCTTTCCCACGCCTGCGCCCTTGGGGACTTCGAACGGCGTCAGCCGGGCACGCCATCCCATTTCACTTCCGCCGGTCACTTCCGGACCCCACGTTCCATCGAACGGCACGCCCTTCACCAGGCCCGTGGCGATCAGCAGCTCGTCCATCTTTTGGTGGCCCAGCATCACCGCGCGATCGTGATCGGTAAGCCGCGCGGCGTTGCGCAGAGACGTGGAGATGGAGCCCATCAGCCCAGCCACGGCGATGGCCATGATCAACGTCGCCACCAAAACTTCAAGCAAGGTGAAGCCGCGCCTGCCCGGACTTTTGTTCATGGCTCGGGTGGCGCCTCCACACGCGGAACTCCCGTGATGGGGTCCACCCGCACCACGCGCTGGACATTGCGCCGATTGATCAATTGCAAGCCGAGTGGCGGCACCGTGCCGCCGGGATAGAGCAGAAAGTCGCGCTTCCTATCGGGATCGGGGTTCTCGGGCAGTTGCGGAAATACTTGTACAATCGAGACTCCCTCCGGCAATTGCAGCTTGCGATAGAAGCCTGGCTCGCTGGATCGCATCTCGATGGAGTTTTCTGCCTTGGATATCGTGATCTCCACCATCTGCTGGCGGCGTTCGGCGCGGCTGAGCCCGTAATCGAGAAAACTGACCACCCCGTTGGTGGCGGCGTTCAGACGCAAAGAGTCGATTCCGGAAGTGATCGCGGGATAGCTGATTCCGACCATGATCGAAATCAGCCCCACCACCACCAGCATCTCGATCAGAGTTACGCCGGCGGCGCGGAGTCTAGTTTTTCCAGCTAACGATATCGGCATTGATGCCATCTCCGCCCTGTTGGCCATCGGCTCCGTAGCTGATGATGTCGGGCTCGTCACCGTGATCTCCCGGATAGCGATACACGAAGGGATGCTGCCACGGATCGTTCCCGATCTCCTTCTGCAGATACGGCCCTTGCCAATTCTCCACACCCTCGGGTTTCTCCCGCAGCGCCTGCAAGCCTTGCTCAGTGGTGGGGAACACGCCGGTGTCGAGTTTGTAAGATCCAAGCGCGGTGGAGTACGCGTTGATCTGGGCGCGCGCCTGCGTCATTTTCGCCCGATCCGCCTGATGCAGCATCTTTGGCAACACCAGCGCCGCGAACAGCGCGATGATGGTGACCACTACCATCATTTCGATCAAAGTCACACCGGCTTGTCTGCCTGCTGTTTTCCTCATCGCCTCACCTCGTTACATTGCTACGTCGTTCATTCCCACGATCGCCAAAAGCATGCTCAAAATCAAAGTTCCCACCACGATTCCCATCACCAGAATCACAAGCGGCTCAAACAAAGACGTAAATCTGCGAATGGACGCCCGCGTGTCGGCGTCGTAAATGTCGGCCATGCGCACGAACATCGAATCCAGGCGGCCGGTTTCTTCACCGACGCTCAGAAGATGCGCGGCCAGCGGAGGGAACTGTCCGGCGCGGCGCAAGGGCCCGGCAATTCCTTCGCCTCGCTTGACGCCCAGCGAAACGGCTTCGAGCGACCCCGCAATCCTACGATTGTTCAATGTGGCGCCGGCAATGGCGAGCGATTGCACCAGTGGCACGCTGTTCGACACCAAGGTGGCCATGGCGCGAGCGAAGCGCGCCGTCTCTGCCTTGCGAAAAGCGTCGCCAAGCACCGGGATTTTGAGCCGCAACGTGTCCCACCACAATCGTCCCGGCGCGGTGCGCACGTAGGTGTACATTCCGATGCTGAAGACTACCAGCAAAGTAATCCCGAGCCAGCCGTAGCTTTGCATAAACTTGCTGCCGACCAGGAGCATCTTGGTGGGAAGCGGCATTTCGATGCGCGATTCTTCAAAGACCGCCGCGAATCGCGGCACTACAAAATTCATCAGGACTAGAATCGATCCGATGCCCACCAGCGACAGCAGCGTCGGATAGGCCATCGAAGAAATGATGTAGCTGCGCAGATCGTCGCGGGTGCGTTCGAATTCCGAGAGCCGTTCGAAGACCACCGCCAGCGATCCGCCGGCTTCGCCCGCGCGGACCATGTTGATGTAGAGCTCCGAGAAATGATCCGGGTGAGTGGCCAGGCTGTCGGCGAAGGTGCGCCCGCCTTTGAGGACGCGCAGGATGTCCAGGACCAACGTGCGGAAGCTGGGGCGATCGGTCAATTCCGCGGTGATGGAAAGCGCGCGATCCACCGGCACGCCCGCGCTCAGCAGCGTGGAGAGTTCCTGGGTGAAGAACAGGACGTCGCGCTTCCTGGCGCCGGAAAAGGAGGGCAGCTTGATTTCAGACGACGCCTTGGCTTCCTTGCCGACATAGACGGGAGTGAGGCCTTGGCGGCGCAGCTCGAACGCCACCAGACGCTCGGACTCGGCATGAATGGCGCCGGTGCGAATCTGTCCATCGGATGCGACGGCCCTGAAGTAAAAACTAGTCACAGTCAAACCTGCGCGCCTCTGCGCTCATGCACGGCCTCTCTCAGAATTCCTGCGTGACACGCATCACCTCATCGGGAGTCGTCACTCCGTTTATCACCTTCAGCCAGCCATCTTCGCGCAAATTGCGCATGCCGTTGCGCCGCGCCACGTTGGTGATGGCCGCCGCGTCCGCATTTTTCATGATGAGCTGCCGGATTTCGTCGCCCAGCTCCATCAGTTCAAAAATCCCCATGCGGCCCGAGTAGCCCGATCCGAAACATTGCTCGCAGCCGCGGCCAATGTAGCAGTCCACAGTATTTCCGTCCGGCGCGATGCGTGTGCCATTGGGCGCTTTGCAATGCTCGCAAATCACCCGCACCAGCCGCTGGGCCAGCACCGCCACCACCGACGACGTGATCAGGTAATTCTCCATGCCCATGTCGGTAAGCCGCGTGATGGCGCTGGGCGCGTCGTTGGTGTGCAGCGTCGAAAATACGAAGTGGCCGGTAAGGGACGAGCGAATGGCGATGTCGGCCGTCTCGCGGTCGCGAATCTCGCCCACCATGATGACATCGGGATCCTGGCGCACGATATGCCGCAGTCCCGACGCGAACGTCAGCCCGATCTGCGTGTTCACATGCAGCTGGTTGATTCCGTCCATCTGGTATTCCACCGGGTCTTCAATCGTAATGATCTTCTTGTCGCTTTGATTGATTCGCTTGAGCGCCGAATAGAGCGTGGTGGATTTGCCGCTGCCGGTCGGCCCCGTGACCAGAAAAATGCCGTGCGGCAGCGACGTGTAGTGCTCCATGCGATTCAGCATGTGGTTGTCGAAGCCCAGCCGGCCAAGATCATAGAAATCGCCGGCCGAGCGATCGAGCAAACGCATCACCACGCTTTCGCCGTAGAGCGTGGGTAGCGTGGAAACGCGCAAATCTACTTCGCGGCCCAGGTCTTGATCTTGATGCGTCCGTCCTGCGGCAGGCGGCGCTCGGCGATGTTGAGCTTGGCCATCAGCTTGACGCGCGAGATCATGGCGGCCTTCAGCTCGCGCGGCGGCGGGTCCTGATTATAAAGCACGCCGTCCACGCGATAACGAATGCGGAATTCCTTTTCGAACGGCTCCAGATGGATGTCGCTGGCGCGCTTTTCAACCGCCGATGCGATGATTGCGTTCACCAGGCGGATGACGGGCGCTTCGCTCGCCATGTCGCGCAGGTGCTCCAGGTCTTCGGACATCTCGCCGGCCTGGAACTCGAAGTCCGCTTCGGCGCGCGCGGCAGATTCGCCGTAATACTTGTCGATCGCGTCGATAATTTCCTGTTCGGGCGCGAGCACGGTGCTGATTTTGAGGCCGGTGCAATGACGCACGGCGGCGATGGTCTCGACATCCAGCGGATCGGCCATCGCGAGCGTGATGGTGTGATCCTCGCGGCTCATCGGAAGGCAGCGGAACTGGCGCAGAAAGCGCGGCGAGAGCGCTTCGGTTTCGGTGGAGACGAAAGGCGGGCTGTCGATGGAAACCAGCGGGACATCCAACTGCTCGGAAAGAGCGGCCAGCACGTCGCGCATGGCGATGAATCCCATGTCGACCAGCGTTTTGCCGATCTTGTCGCCGCGCTCTTTCTGCAGCTCGAGTGCCCGCTCCAGGTCTTCCGCGGTAATCAGCTTACGCTCGATCAGAATCTCGCCCAGGCGCATCGAATTAAAACTCTTCGGATGCGATCGATGCTTGGTCGGCCGATTGCAGAAGGGCTTTGCGTGGGGCGTGCATAACAATCTGCGCGGGAAGCCCGTCGTGATTCTCCCACTTCCAATAGAACAGCGACAGACCGACAGCCACCTGCTCGTCGGCAGGCACGGAATCGAGCGAGCGAGCCGAATCCACCAACATGGCGCGCATCGCGCCACGCAGCGCGGCCATGCGCTGCACCTTCTTCTCATGCGTGCGGCGGACCTCATCCGCACTTACCGTGGGATGGAAAGGGCTGATCCCAGCGGCCGGCGCCAGGTTCACTTCGCTCAGGAAAATCGCGCCGTAGCCCTGAATGTACGTGCCCTGCGTCAGGCCGATCACCTCCGCCGGATCTTGAGGCCACAATCGGGACAGCTTGTTGTCCAAGCTCTGCTGCATGGCTTCGATCATGCCGCGATTCACTTTGGGCGCGTCGGCCACACCGGGTAGCGCGCACAGGGCGAGCAGTGCAACGGCTGCGGTTCTCATTGCCCGTACGCCCCGTTGCTGGCCACTTCGATCCGCGCCATCTGCTTTTGGTAATACTCAGCGGCCTGCTGAAAAATCGCAAGGTCGGCTTGCCGCTGGCGTTCCGTTGCACTTACAACTTTTGCAAATTCGGCGGACTGTTTGGCCTGGGCCTGGCTCACCGCCGCCTGCACGCGCGCATCGACTTGGCTTTCGACGCGTTTTTCAATCTGCGCCGCGTCGACTGCCGCCGGCCGCGCCTCAAAGCCATGCACCAAAATTGCGCCCGCCAGCAATGCCGCCGACGCGAAGCCCATGGCCGGGCCGGAGCGCCACATGGTCTGCCACCAGCGCGGCTCAAACACCCGATCGGAAACGAACGCGATGCGGCGTGGAATCTCTTCGTCTTCAAGCGCGGCCAGCGCCGAGCGCGTCAGATTCAGCCGGTCCAGTTCCTCGCGGCAGCTCTGGCAACCGCGCACGTGATCCTCCACCAGCCCCTTCTCCTGGCGCGTCACTTCACCCACTGCATATGCTTTTAAATCAATTTCACAATTCATCGCTTCCTCCGCTGTTCACTGGAGCTAAGGTTTGTTTCAGTAGATCGAATGCGGTATACACGCGGGACTTGACGGTCGAGACCGGGCAGGAAAGAATCTCCGCCATCTCCTCGAACTTGAATCCCTGATACACCTTCAGCAGCACGGCCTCGCGATGATCGTCCGACAACCGCGCCAGCGCGCTCCGCACCGCCAGCGTCGACTCGATGGGGAACAATCCCCCGCTCGATCCGGCCATCTTCGGTTCCGCCGTCATCTCGGCTTCTGGATGTTTCTTGCGTAGCAAGGAGTACGCTTCGTTGTGCGCAATCCGAAACAGCCAGCCCGGGAACTTGGCCGGGTCGTCCAGCTTCTTCAGATTCTGATAGGCCTTCAAAAACACATCCTGGCTTAGATCGAGGGCGTCCTCACGCTGCCCCACCAACCGCAAGAGATAATTGAAGACACGCTTCTCCCAGCGAGACACCAGCACGTTGTAGGCTTCCACGTGCCCCCGACGCGCCTTGGCGATCAGGTCGCGGTCCTCAACCTCCCGAAAGATCAAACTTCGGCTCCAATCTGAAGACGCGGCTCAAGACGAAAAAGACGAAATGCGCTTCCTTACCGGCGGTTCAATGGCGTCTATGGCCCAATTTTCGCATTAACCCGCGCATCATACGCTCGGTGGCGGTCCCAAACGGCTGGTCGGTGGTCAGATAAGTCCAGGTTGCGCCGCGTTCGGCGGGGTCCAGGCCCGTCTCCTGGGCTTCCTCCAGACGCCTGGCGATCTCCGCGTCCAGCCCCGCTTCCAGCTCAGTGAACAGCGAATGGACCGAGGTCAGATACTCGTGCAGCGGATCGCGCCCGCCCCAGGACAGCCATTGGACGCCCTCGCGCAGGTCGGTGATGGTAGCCAGATAATCCGCCCACAAGTCGTCAATGGTCCGAAGCGAAACCAGCCGCTCGAAATCGGAGGAACAATCGTCTTCGCCCGTCAAAATTGCCTGGCGGCGCTGCTGGATCTTCTGCCGCTGGCCTTCGATCACGCTCTCGTATTTGTGCAGAAAGCGCCGGATTTCCAGGTTCTGTCCCTCGGCGATCCGCTGCACGCTTTCGATGTCCTGGCTTTCGCCGCCGTACCTGAGCAGCAAATCGTCCTGGAGTGAAACAAAGAATTCCGAGCTGCCGGGATCGCCTTGCCTGCCGGCGCGCCCGCGCAGTTGGTTATCGATCCGGCGGCTTTCATGGCGATTGGTTCCGATCACGTGCAACCCGCCTAATTCCGGCACTCCGGGCCCCAGCTGAATATCGGTGCCACGCCCGGCCATGTTGGTTGAAATCGTGACGGCGCCCCGTTCGCCGGCGCGGGCCACCATCGCTGCCTCCAACTCTTCATGCCGCGCGTTCAGCACTTGATGCGGAACGTCCGGCAACCGGGCGCTTAGGCGTTCCGATTCCTCGACGCTCCGCGTTCCCGCCAACACCGGCCGCCCCATCGAATGAAGCCGCCGTATCTCTGTGAGCACAGCCCTTTCTTTATCCGATTTCCTGGCGTAGACGCGATCGGGAAGGTCGGCCCGTATCATGGGCCGATTGGTGGGAATCACCTCCACGTCCAGGCCGTAGATCATCCGGAATTCGTCGGCCTGCGTGGCGGCCGTACCGGTCATCCCGCAAACCATCGAGTAAAGCGAAATCAGGTTTTGCAGCGTGATCGATCCGAGAATTCGGCCTTGCGTCTTGAGCGCCAGCCCCTCCTTCGCCTCGATCGCGGTGTGCAATCCGGCCGGCCAGCGCCGGTTCTCTGCGATGCGCCCTTTGAACTCATCCACGGATTCGATGGCGCCATCCTTCACCAGGTAATCCACATCGCGCCGAAGCATGGCGCGCGCGTGTAACGAGTCCTGAACGGCCGTCAGCAACGCCAGGTTATCTTCCTCGAACAGATTGCCGCATCCAAAGGATGTTTCCACCGCGCGGATGCCGGCGTCAGTGAGCGCGACGTTCCGGCTATATTCGTCGAGCGTGAAATGGCGGCCGCGATGGAAGAATCGCGTGAGCCGATCCACCTGATTGGCGATCACGTCTTGTCCAGCGTCGCCACCCGCGATCACCAGCGGGATGCGGGCTTCATCAATAAGGATGGAATCGGCTTCATCGATCACTGCGGCCGCGAAGGCACGCTGCACTCGCTCACGCGGACGGAGCGCCAGGCTGTCGCGCAGCAGGTCGAACCCGATCTCGTTGGCCGTGGCATAGGTGAGGTCGCAAGCGTACGCCCGGCGGCGGTCTTCACTTGAAGCGCCCCAGCCCATGCCCTGCTGAACATGCCCCACCGAAAGCCCTAGAAACTCGTAAATTCCGCCCATCCATTCGGCGTCGCGGCGCGCCAGATAATCGTTCACCGTCATGACGTGAACGCCGGCGCCTTCCCTCGCGAACCAGACCACGGCGGAAACAGCGGCTAGCGTCTTGCCTTCGCCGGTTTGCATCTCGGCGATCTTTCCGGCCGTGAGAGCCAGTGCGCCTTGCAATTGGACGTCGAACATCTTGAGACCAAGCACGCGTTCGGCGACCACCGCGGTGATGGCCATCACCTCAGAGAGACTGGCAGTGCGCCAATGGATGGCTTTCAGTTCAACATCGCTCAGAGCGGCAAGCTCCGCGCGGCGTTGGTTAATCAAAGAAACCAATGACTCAGACTCAGCCGAATCACGAAACAGATTCCGCAAGAATTGTCGCCCCGAGAATCTAGGCACAATGACACGCCTCCTTTCTTCTTCGAAATTGGACTATCGAAGAGGAGGCGGAGGCCGCTGATAGAGCGATGGAGCGAAATGCCGCGCTTGTGCCGGCGGGTCGTAGTCGAGTGGAAGCGCGCGTCGCGTGTGAACTTGGGCGGAGCGGGATTGGACCAGAACGCGCTGCTCGGCTCGATGGCGCGCGATCCAAACAATCGCCGGGTTGCCGCTGCCCTCGCGCCCGCGAACCACAGGCACGGCTGCGCTCGCCGAAAGCGCCAGCAGCGCCGCCAGGAGACACGTGATTGCCCGCTTGTTCACTCTGGTCTTCAGTATAAGACTCTTGGCGGCCTACTTGCCGTCCACTGAGAACGCCAGCAGCACGTTGCCTGCCTTGCCTCCGACGAATCCGTAACCGCTGGTGGTAATCACCATTCCATTGGCGATGGCCGGACCGCCTCCATCGAACGATCCGCCGTGCGCCGGCACATGATTGATGGTGTCGAAATCCCGCAGCGCGTCAAAATCCCACACGATTTCACCGGTTTTCGTGGAGTAAGCGCGCAGATGTCCGCCCCACGAGCCGGAGAACGCGAGGCCGGGCATGGCCGAAACCGCGGCCAGGGAAGCCTTCACCCCGGCGCCATCGGGGGCGGGCGTGCTCCAAAGTTTTTCGCCTGTGTCGAATCGGACGGCGTACATTCCCGGCATTCCCTTGTCGCCCTTGTTGACGTCGGATACGGCGGTGTAAATGGCGTGATCGTCCAGCGCGCCGCCCCACAGGATGCCGCCCTGCGCTCCGCCCACACCGACGCGCGTCTGCCATAGCATCTTGCCGCGCTGATCGGGATCGAAGCCGTAAACCACGCCCGCCTTTTGCGTTGCCACCAGAACTTGCTTGCCGCCCGGCAGCGTGCGCAGGACCGAAGCGCTTCCGAAATCGAGGTCGTCGCCGGGATTCTCGGGGCAATTCGCTCCCTTGGGGCAGCCCACCATCCAGTTGTCGTGGGGCGTCGCTTGAACCGACCAAAGCAAGCTTCCGCTGGCGAGATCGAAAGCGAGAATCGAATCGCTGGTGGGAATGTCGATGCCGGTGAACGAATTTCCGGTATTCACGTATACACGCTGGCGCTTTTCATCGATGGTGGGTGAATTCCACATGCCCGCTCCCGCCGGGCCGTAGAGCTGCGTTCCGGCCGAGTTTTTCTTGTAAGCCTTGGGCGGATCGGGCACCGAGTACGATTTCCAGATTTTCTGGCCCGTTTCGGCATCCAGCGCGTTCAGGCTGCCGCGGAAAGTGCAGCACTCATATTGTGGCGAGCCGCCGACCAGTTCCTCCGACGAAGCGACCGGAACATAGAGCCTGCCCTTGTAATAGGTGGGCGATCCGACGATACGCGCCGCCGGATGGTCGTCCACCTTCACCTTCCATAGCGGCTGGCCTGTTTCGGCATCCACGGCGTGCGCCCAGGCGTGATAATCGCCAAAATAGGCGATCCAGCGCGAAGTTTTAGGCGACTGAACGATGCTGATTGCGGTACGAACCACGCCGACCGCGTCGTAGGTCCAATAAACACAGCCAGTGGAGGCGTCGAGCGAGTATACGGTGCCGCCATTGCTTCCGACGAAAAGCCGGCCGCTCACGATGGTGGGCTGCGCCGCGGCTTGAGTGTCATCTGGAAATCCGAAGGCCCACTTCAGCTTCAGCCGGGAGGCATCCTCTGCTTTGATCCCTGGATTGGGCTGATAACGCGCGTTGGACATATTCACGCCCCATCCGTTCCAATCGCCCAGGCCGGGGAAAACTTGGGGTTGCGGGTGCAGCGCCCCGCGGCCGGATCGACGGCGACGCTCGAAAAGTTCTTAGCCGATGCATAGAGCGCGACGGCGCGGATTTCGTTGGTGGACAGCGCGCCTGCTTGCATCGTCATTTTGCCCCGTAGCAACGCGGTCATCACTTGCTCCGGCGTCAGATTGGCCAATTCGGCGCGGCTCGGTATCCGCGAGCCGGCTTCAGCTTCAGCGTGATGGCAAGTGGCACAGTGACTGGCGAAGACCTCGGACCCATCCGGAGTGGACGCGGACGCGGACACAGCTACAGCTAGCAGAAGGAAAAATCGCATAAGTTCTCGGCGGCAGTGTATCATAACGAAAATGTTGCGGTCTGCCACGTTCGCGCTGTTCCTTTCATCCCTCGGCCTCTTCGCCCAGATTCCTGCTCCGCCGGGCGACGTGGTCGGCGTGGGCGGCTTCAGCCATATCGTCGACAACGTCGAAAGGTCTGTAGCATTTTATCGCGATGTGCTCGGGCTTGAAATGCCCAACCCTCCGCGCGCTTTCGCCAGTACGCCCTGGATTATCGCCATGGGCAACACGCCCGGCGCGCAATCGCGCCCCGCGATCCTGCACATTCCCGGATCGAAATTGGGCGTGGAACTGATCGATTACAAAGATATTGAGCGCAAGCCGGTGCATCCGCGCTTCCAGGACCCGGGCGCGGCCAGCCTTATTCTTACAGTGCGCGACATGGATGCGATGATGGCCAAGCTCAAAGCGGCGCACGCGCACATCAACAGCAAGGGCGGCGAGCCGGGAACTATCAAGGGAGCGAATGGCAGCGTGGGACACGTCGTCTTCGTGCAGGACCCAGATGGTTTCTTCATCGAAATTTCGCAGCGCGAACCCGCGCCCGCCAGCACGGCGCCTGCTTCGAGCAACATCATTGGTGGCGCGTTCGAGATTATTGTCGCGGACCTGGACCAGACGCTGCACATCTATCGCGACGTCCTGGGATTTCAGACCGTACCGTTTACCGCTTGGGATGGGACGAAATTGATGATGGACACGGCTGGAACGCCCGGCGCGCAATTTCGCCGTAGCGCGGCGACCATTCCCGGGACATCGGTGACGATGGCGTTCATGGAGTTCAAGCATATCGACCGCAAGCCGCTCCACACCCATATCCAGGATCCGGGCACCGCGATCCTGCAAGTCGGCGTGAAGGACATCGATGCCACGGTAAAAGCGCTGAAGGAAGCGGGCGTCGAGGTGATTTCGAAAAACGGCGAGCCGGTGATGAACGGCACCTCGCGCTTTTGCATGATGCGCGATCCGAACAATCTGTACCTGGAGCTGTTCCAG
The DNA here is from genome assembly GCA_963798295.1 of Bryobacterales bacterium. Classification (GTDB taxonomy): domain Bacteria; phylum Acidobacteriota; class Terriglobia; order Bryobacterales; family Bryobacteraceae; genus Palsa-89. Next base: position 490,255 of record CAWCSV010000002.1, read on the forward strand.
CGCGGTCCGCGGCGTCAGTAGTTCCAGGTTGCGCAATTTCCTTCATTTTCGGTACTCACAGTACCTACTAGACATCCAGGAAATCGTCGCTTATACTTTGCCCACAGGACACCATTCGTAGCTGCTTGGGTGTCCCTGTTTCACCACCGACGGGGAGACTCTCTGACCTTCGCACACCTTTCGAAGGCCGCGTGATCGCCATGGCGGTGGCCGATTTAAAATCGCTCGTTGTGGAAAGGATTTATATGACGCCATTCAGCCAAATCAAGATTTCGCTCGTTCGCGCTACGCAACCGTCCTCGAACGCGCACGTCTTTGAATTATCTAGCCCCGGATTATCCAGCCCCACTCAAGGGAACAGGCGGCTCATGGGTATCGTTGCGGTGCTGCTCGGGATCGCAGGAGCCAGCTTGCTAGCCGGCCAGGTCGCCTCGGACGTGCCGGGCTCTACTCACCCGGACGCTTCGACGGTAGCGAGGGCGCGGGCGGCGTTCCTGAAGAAAATGTCGTCGCACCGTCCGCTCGTGCGAAGCACCGCGACGGCGCCGGCCCCCGGTGAAGGCGCCACGTCGCTCCCATCGTACAACTGGTCGGGCTTCGCCGACCTCGAGGGCGGCTCGAAAATCGTCTCGTCGGTCAGCGGCGAGTGGACGATCCCGAACGTGCAGTGCCCCGGCGGCGCCTACCAATACCAGGACACCATCAACGCGCAGTGGATCGGTATCGACGGCTTCAGCAATGGGACCGTGGAGCAGCTTGGCACCGCTACGCAGTGCTTCGAGGGAGTCGAGTATTACTACGTTTGGTACGAAATGTTCCCAAATGGCACCGTCGAAGAGGGCACGACGGCCTGCATTAACGACAACATCGACTGCCCGCAGCCCGGCGACCGCATCAGCGCCTCGGTGACCGTCACACCATCTGCCGGTACGAACGAATACAGGCTGTCGCTCACCGACTACACCCACCCCGCGGAGAGCTTCTCGGTGACGGCGCCCTGCGCCGCATCCACGTGCCTCGAATCGAGCGCCGAATGGATCATGGAGCGCCCGGCCTTCGATCTGCCTTTTGGCTTCCAGATTGTACCGCTCCCGAACTTCTTCGAGACCAGCTTCTCCAACGGTACGCTGACGTCCGGCGGGAGGACCACGGAGATCGAAGACTTTAAGGACGGGACCGTGTACGACATACCTATGATCGACGACACCGATTCGTACTTCCTCGACTGCGTCGGGCAGCAGCCCTGGTTCGGCCCCAAGCTGCTCCTGACGAGCAACGCAAACTCCTGCCGGACGGTGTCGCCGTCCCACGGCAGCTTTACCATCGGTTGGGACTCCAGCTACTGAGCCTGGGGCGGACGACAACCCGTCCTCTCGATTGAAGGGGTGCGCACCAGCGCGCCCTTTCAAAGACGAACCGCATTCTTGTAACCGAGGCGGTAAGCTAGGGAGAGAACAAAAATGATCGCTAGCCAACCCTCCGTCGAGACAGTCTCCTTCTACGTCAACGGCCAATGGGAAAGCGCGGGGAGCCGCAAGCTCGCCCCCGTCACCAACCCCGCCACCGGCGCCGAAATCGCGCAGGTTGCTTATGCCACCGCTGAAGATGTGGATCGCACCGTGCGGGCAGCGCACGCCGCCTATCTGAAGTGGCGCGACGTCCCCGTGGTGGATCGCGTGCAGCCGCTGTATCGGTACAAGACGCTGCTCGAAAAACACCACCACGAGCTGGCATTGACGCTCACCACGGAAAACGGCAAGACCACCGACGACGCGCGCGCCGAAGTCCGCCGCTCCATCCAAATGGTGGAGGTGGCCTGCGGCATGCCGAGTCTGATGATGGGCGATTCGTTGAATGACGTTTCCACCGGCATCGACAGCCATACCATCCGGCAACCCATCGGCGTTTGCGCCGGCATCACGCCGTTCAATTTTCCGTCCATGGTGCCGATGTGGATGTGGCCGTTCGCCATCGCCGCGGGCAACGCATTCATCTTGAAGCCATCCGAAAAAGTTCCCATGACCCCCACACTGGCCGCCAAGCTGCTGCATGACGCGGGGCTCCCGGCCGGCGTTTTCAATTTGATCCATGGCGATAAGGTCGCCGTCGACGCGCTGCTGCATCATCCGCTGGTGCGGGCGATATCGTTCGTCGGATCCACGCCCGTGGCCAAGTACATCTACAAAACCGCGGCTGCAGAAGGCAAGCGCGTACAGGCGCTGGGCGGCGCGAAGAATCATCTGGTGGTGATGCCGGATGCGAACCTGCCGAAGACCGTCGAGAACATCATCGGATCGGCGTTCGGCGCCGCGGGCGAGCGCTGCCTGGCGGGAAGCGTGCTGGTTCCGGTGGGCGATGCCGCTGAGCCGCTGCTGAAGCTTCTGGTCGAGAAGGTGACGGCCATGCGCGTCGGCGATGGCAGCGAAGAAGGCGTCGGCATGGGGCCGCTGGTAACGAAGGAACATCGCGATCGCGTCGCCGGTTATATCGATAAGGGCGTCGCGGAAGGCGCGAAGCCGCTCCTGGATGGGCGAGCGTCGAAGCCCAACGGCGACGGCTTCTTCCTGGGGCCAACCATCTTCGACGGCGTGAAGCCTGAGATGACCATCGCGAAGGACGAAATCTTCGGGCCGGTGCTTTCGGTGATTCGCGTGAAGACGCTGGAAGACGCCATCGAGCTGGTGAACCGCTCGCCCTTCGGCAACGCGACTTCCATTTTCACCGGCAGCGGAAAAGCGGCGCGCGAATATTCGGCGCGCGTCGAAGCGGGCATGGTCGGCATCAACGTCGGCGTGGCCGCTCCCATGGCGTTTTTCCCGTTCGCGGGCTGGAAGAATTCGTTCTTCGGCGATCTGCACGCGCACGGCAAAGACGCTGTCATGTTTTACACCGAGCAAAAAGTGCTCATGACACGTTGGTTTTGACCCAGGTAGTTCTAGAACCGACGGATCGCCAGCCTGTTCACACGGTCTACGGCGGCGCGCAGCTCTTCAAAGCCGAGACTCCCGCGCGATTGGGAACGCTCGCGCTGGAGCTGATCCGCGACTACACGCCGGACGCTACTTCCTTCGCCGAATGCCTGGGATTACCGCCGGGAGAGCTTGCGAAATCCGTCTTCGAACGCACCGTCGCCAAGCTTGAGCGCGAGCCGGTGGAAGATTTTCGGATCGATTTCGAAGACGGCTACGGCTATCGGTCCGACGCCGAAGAAGACGGGCATGCGGTGTCGACTGCGCAAATGCTGGTGCGTGTGACGCTGCCCTTTTGCGGGATTCGCATCAAGCCGTTCACCGACGCCCTGCGCGCCCGTTCGGCCAGAACGCTGGATCTGTTTCTGAATGCGCTGTTCCAGGAGAAAAACGCTCTTCCAGCGAATTTCGTGATTACGCTCCCGAAGATCACCGCGCCGGCACAAGTCAACGAACTAGTAGAGCTGCTCGCTAAGGCGGAAGCGCGCCACGGCCTGGAGTCTGGCGCTCTCAAAATCGAGCTGATGATCGAAACGCCGCAATCCCTCATCGATTCGTCGGGATCGTTCGCCATTCCCAAGCTGCTCGAAGCGGCCGAGGGACGCTGCCGGGGCCTGCATTTCGGCCCTTACGATTACTCGGCAAGCTGCAACATCGCCGCGGCCGAGCAACGATTGGATCATCCCGCCTGCGACTTTGCGCGTCACGTGATGCAGGTGTGCGGCGCCGATCGCGGCGTGAATCTTTCCGATGGTCCCAGCACGATTTTGCCTATTCCGCGGCATCGAAATCCAGCGACCGACGAACAGCGCGCCGAAAACCGTACGATCGTCCATCGCGCCATGCGCCATCATTTCGATCTGGTGCAGCGCTCGCTCGCGCACGGCTATTACCAGGGCTGGGACCTGCATCCCGGCCAGCTTCCCACGCGCTATGCCGCGGTCTATGCATTTTTTCTCAAGAGCCTGGACGCCGCTGCGGCGCGGCTGCGCAATTTTATCGACAAGGCGGCGCAGGCGACATTAGTGGGCGACGTTTTCGACGACGCGGCAACCGGGCAGGGCCTTTTGAACTTCCTGCTGCGCGGCGTCAATTGCGGCGCGTTCACCGAAGAGGAAGCGGCGGCGTCCGGCCTCACCATCCAGGAGCTGCGCGGGCGATCTTTCCTGCAAATCATGCAGAATCGCCGGAAGCACATAAGATATAGGAAGTGGATTTTCACCAGGAGGCGAAATGAGCAAGATCTCACGCCGCGCAATTCGTCGAGACGACGGGAGCCGGACTGGTGGTGGCGACAAGCGCGCCACTCGTGGCTCAAGAGGCCAGCGTTGCTGCGACGCCGCGAACATCCGTCAAGTTGATGGTCAACGGCACGGAACATCGCATCGAAGTGGAGGACCGCTGGACGCTGGTGGAGGTGCTGCGCGATCACCTGGGGCTCACGGGAACCAAAATCGGATGCGATCGCGGCGAATGTGGCGCCTGCACGGTGCTGCTGGATGGCAAGCCGGTGTACTCCTGCAGCCAGCTCGCGGTTTGGGCCGATGGCCGCACGGTGGAAACCGTGGAAGGCCTGGCGCGCGGCGAACATCTGCATCCGCTGCAGGAAGCCTTCATCGAGCACGACGGCCCGCAATGCGGTTACTGCACGTCGGGGCAATTGATGAGCGCCAAAGCGTTGCTCGATCACAATCCGCATCCCACGGCAGACGAAGTGCGGCACGCGATGACCGGCAATATCTGCCGCTGCTCCAATTACAATCGCTACGTGGAATCGGTGCTCGCGGCATCTTCTAGGTTCACCCCTGGCAGGTTCGCTCCCGGGAGGACTGCATGAAAGCGCTCAAGACGGTTGGCCATCCTGCATCGCGCATCGACGCGCTCCAGCGTGTCACCGGCAAAGCCACTTACACCGGCGATCTTCATCTGCCCGGCATGCTGTACGCGCGCGTTCTTCGCAGCCCGCATCCACACGCGCGCATCCGCCGCATTGATGCATCGAAAGCGCTGGCGCTGCCCGGCGTGAAGGCAATCCTCACCCACGAGAATTGCGACGTGATCTGGGGCAGCGGCGACACCAGGAACAAACGCTACCTGTTCAACAATCCGGTGCGCTTCGCGGGCGATGCGGTAGCGGCCGTTGCAGCGGTGGACCGGCATGTGGCCGAAGACGCGATCCGGTTGATCGACGTCGATTACGAAACGCTGCCGTTCGTGCTGGATCCGGAAGAAGCTTTGAAGCCGGGCGCTGTAGAGATCCAGCCGGGCGGCAATCTCTCGCCGAATAACAAAGGCGACCACAAACCGGAAGCCTACAGCCACGGCAATGTCGAGAAGGGATTGAGCGAAGCCGACCAGGTTTTCGAGGATCAGCTACAGCTCGGTTCATCTCAACAACGCGCAGCTTGAAATCCGCGTCAGCATCGCCCAATGGGAAGGCGAGAAGCTGACGGTTTACGCGTCCACGCAGGGCATTTCCATGTGCCGCATCGAGATGGCGCGCGATCTGGAGATCCCGCTCGAAAACGTGCGAGTGGTCTGCAAGTACATGGGCGGCGGATTCGGCAACAAGAATCAGGTCCATGATTTCGATCTGATGGCCGCGATGCTGGCGAAGAAGGCCGGCGCGCCGGTGAAGCTGGAGTTCACGCGCAAGGAAGACTACGTCGCGGTGCATGGCCGCTGGCCGACCAAGCAGTATTACAAGGTGGGTGTGAAGCGCGACGGCACGCTGACCGCTATCCAGTTTCGCGGCTATAGCGGCATGGGGCCGTATCGCAAAAGCTCCGGCGATATCGCGGGCGTGGAGCTGTATCAGTGCCCGAACGTGGAGAAGCTGGTCTATCCGGTGCTACACCAACATGGCGGTGTCGGCGAATTTTCGCGGCCCGGCTTATCCGCAAGGGGTCTTCGGCATCGAATCGCTGATGGATCACATCGCTTACGAGCTGAAGATGGATCCCATCGATTTCCGCGTGAAAAACATGACGCGGAAATATCACGACGAGGTTCCGTACACCAGCTTCGGCCTGGAAGATTGCGTTGCTGCGCGGCGCGGAGGCTTTCGAATGGAAGAAGCGCTGGCATGCGCCGGGCGCGGGCGATGGCCCGGTGAAGCGCGGCGTGGGAATGGCCATGGGCGCGTTCGGCGCGGCGGTGGGCCGCAGCAGCGCGGTGATTCACATGAATTCGGGCACGGTGAGTATGAATTGCACGTCGGAGTCACCGATGTTGGCACCGCGGCGAAAACGACCATGGCGCTGATCGCGGCCGAGGAATTGGGAGTGCCTCTGGCGAAAGTCGCCGTGGTCAGCGGCGACACCGAAGCTTGTCCTTATTCCGTGGGCGAATCCGGCAGCCGAACTACCACGCATACCGGCTACGCGGTGGTCCAGGCGGTGAAGGATCTGAAGCAGCAGATCGCCGATAAAGGCTTGCCGCAAGGCGATGAAGTCCGCACCGGCAGTGCGACGCCCGATCCTGCGCAGCCCAAGGATTCGGCGCGCTACAGCTTCGCCGCGCATTTCGCGGAAGTGGAAGTGGACACCGAACTCGGCCACGTTCGCGTGGTGAAGTATCTGGCCGCGCACGATAGCGGACGCATCATCAATCCGCTGACCTGCGCCAGCCAGGTGAAGGGCGGCTCTACGCAGGGCATCGGCATGGCGCTGCACGAAGAGCTGCTGTACGATCCCACGCACGGCGTGCCGCTGAACACCGGCTACTACGGCGCGCGCGTGATGACGCATCTCGACACGCCCGAGGTCGACGTGCTGTTCGTCGAGACGGAAGATCAATACGGGCCGTTTGGCGCCAAGTCGATCGGCGAATCGAGCATTATTCCATCGGTGGGCGCGGTGGCGAACGCCATCTTCAACGCGACAGGCAAGCGCATCAAGGATCTCCCGATTACTCGCGAGAAGCTTCTGGAGGTGCTGGCATGAAGGCCTTTAGCAACGCGAATCCGAAGGACATTCGCGAAGCGGTGTCGATGCTCAGCCAGGCGCACAGCCAGGGACGCACCGCGTCCATCGTGGGCGGCGGAAGCGATCTGCTGGGAATGGTGAAGGAGCATCTGGTTGCGCCGGACGTTCTGGTGAATCTGAAGGCGATCCGAGGGCTGGATCAGATCGAGACTCAGCGCGGCAAAGTGAAGATCGGCGGCTTGATCACTCTGGACTCGCTTGAGCCGCGATCCAGCGCATTCGCAAGCAATATACGGTGCTGGCGGAGGCCGCCGAGAACGTGGGCACGCCGCAAATTCGCAACGCCGGAACTCTCGCAGGCAACGTTTGCCAGCGCCCCTGGTGCTGGTATTTTCGCAACGGTTTTCCGTGCTTGAAGAACGGCGGAAAGATCTGTTTTTCGGCCTCCGGCGAGAACCAGTTTCACGCTATTTTCGGCGGCGGGCCTAGCTACATCGTGCATCCTTCGGATACTGCTCCAGCGCTGGTAGCATTGGACGCGCAGTTTCATATTGCCGGGCCATCGGGTGAGCGCGTGCTGCCCGCTGCCGAATTTTTCCAACTGCCGCGCGTGGATGCCGCTCGCGAGAACGTACTGGCCAAGGACGAGGTGCTTTCGGCGATTCAATTGCCTGCGGCACGGCCCGGTGCGCGCAGCACGTATCACAAGGTGCTGGATCGCGAGGCTTGGACCCACGCTGTGGTCAGCGCGGCCATCGTGCTTGAAATGGATCAGCAAATCTGCCGCAGCGCCCGCATCGTACTAGGCGGCGTAGCGCCGATTCCGTGGCGGCTTCCGAAAGTGGAAGCGATGCTGGTTGGCCAGCGCATCACGCCGGAACTGGCGGCTCAAGCCGGCGAGGCATCGGTGGAAGGCGCGCATCCGCTGGCGAAAAACAAATACAAGGTGCCGCTAACGAAGGCGGTGGTGAAGCGCACGCTGTTGTCATTGAAGGCGTAGAGCCTGTCAGCAAGAAACGCGTAATCGAAGGCCGTTTCCTTGATGCCTTCATATCGGCCCGACGGCCCGAAGTGCCCGCTGCCCATGTCGGTTTTGAGCAGTAACACATTCGACTCTTTTTTTGTCGCCGCAGTTTCGCCACCCATTTCGCCGGCTCCCAATAAGATACGCGCGGATCGTTCAGACCGGCTGTCACCAACATCGTCGGGTACTCGCGCGGCGTCACGTTATCGTAAGGCGAATAGGAGCGGATGTAATCGTAATACTCGTTTGTCTTCCGGGTTTCCCCATTCCTCATATTCCGAGATCGTGAGAGGCAGCGTTGGATCGAGCATGGTGTTCAGCGTGTCCACAAACGGCACCTTGGCGATCGCGGCATGAAACAGCTCCGGCCGCATATTCAGCACCGCGCCCATCAACAAGCCGCCCGCGCTGCCGCCCATGATGGCGAGATGATCGCTGGAAGTATACTGCGCCCCGATCAAGTGCTCCGCGCACGCGATGAAGTCGCTGAAGGTGTTCCTCTTCTCCAGCAGCTTGCCGTGATCGTGCCACTCTTCGCCCAATTCCGCGCCGCCGCGGATATGCGCGATGGCGAAGACAAAGCCGCGGTCGAGCAGGCTCAGCCGATCGGACGAAAATCGCGGATCGATGCTGTGGCCATAAGCGCCGTAACCATAGAGCAGCAGCGGGCTGCTTCCGTTGCGCTCGAAGCCCTTGCGATAAACCAGCGAGATCGGCACTTCCACGCCATCGGGCGCCTTCGCGAATATTCGCTCGGATTGATATTGCGACGCGTCGTATCCGCCCCTCACTTCGTATTGCTTCTTCAACTCGCGCTCACGCGTGCGCACGTTGTAGTCGAACACCGAGAGCGGCGTGACCAACGAGGTATAGCTGAACCGCAACAAATTGGTTTTGTACTCGGCGTTGCCTGACGCGCTGACTGTATAGACCGGCTCGGGAAACTCGATGTAGTGGGAGAAGGCGCCGGAACCGTCGCGAATGCAGATCTTTTCGAGGCCCCGCTCGCGCTCGTATATGGCGAGATGATCTTCGAACGAATCGACGCCTTCGATGGTCACCTCGGCGCGCGCGGGAATCACTTCATGCCAGTGTTCGCTCGACGGATTCGATACATCGGTTCGCAGCAGGCGAAAATTCTTCGCTCCATCGTTGGTCCGGATGTAGAAATATTCGCCGTGATGCGTCGCGTCGTATTCCACGTCCTGCCGCCTGGGAAGCATCACACGAAAGTCACCGCGCGGATCGCTAGCCTCCAGGTAACGCAGCTCCGACGTGAGAGGGCTGGAAAGCTCGATGAACAAAAATCGCCGGCTGCGAGTCTTGGCCAATCCCAGTGCGAAACGGCCGTCGGTCTCTTCATAGATCAAAGTGTCGGTTGACGCGCCCAGCTCATGCCGGAATGTACGATAGGGGCGTTTGGTCTCGTCCAGAACTGTGTAGAAGAACGTCCGATTATCGTTGGCCCATTCCAGCGTGTAGTAAGTCTTCGCGATGCGGTCCGGCAACAGTTCACCCGTTTCAAGACTCTTTACGTGAATCGTGTAAGACTCATCGCCTTCCAGATCGGTGGAATACGCCAGGAGCCGATGATCAGGGCTGACGGCGAAGTTTCCCAAGCGGAAATATTTCTGTCCTTCGGCCAGGAGGTTGGCGTCGAGAAGTATTTCCAACGGCGCATCGAGACTCCCGCGCTTGCGGCATTGAATCGAATACGCCTTGCCTTCCTCCGTGCGCGTGTAATAGAAATAGTCGTCGCGCTTCACCGGCGCAGAGACGTCCGTCTCCTGGATGCGGCCCAGGATTTCGCGATACAGGCTCTCCCGCAGCGACTTCGTGGGAGCCATCACTTCCTCGGTATATCGATTTTCGGCTTCGAGGTAGGGGATGACGTCCGGATCGGACCGATCGCGCAGCCAGAAGTAGTTGTCGATACGCCGATCGCCATGCTGCGTGATTTCCTTCGGGACGATTTTGGCGCGGGGCGGCGTTATTGGCTTTCCTCTTTCCCCATGTACAACTCGCTGACCACCTCGCGATGGTTTTCCAGCACCCGATTCCGCCGGATCTTCATGGTGGGCGTCAGCTCGCCGGTTTCGATGGAGAATTCGCGGTCCAAGATGCGAAATTTCCGAATCTGTTCGAAGGGCGCCAGGTTGCGGTTCACTCGCGCCACTGCCTTCTTTACTTCCGCCTCTGCGGAGGTACCCACTTCAGCGCCATTGATAGTGACCAGTGCAGTGACGTAGGGCAAACGATCGCCAATCAGCACCACTTGATTGATAACCGGCTCCGTCTTAAACAGCAGCTCGATTCGCGCGGGATAAATCTTCTTTCCGTTGGACGAGACGATCAACTCCTTCTTACGGCCCGTGATGTAAACGTATCCATCGGAATCGAACTCTGCGATGTCGCCGGTGTATAGCCATCCGTCGCGCAGCACGGCCGCGGTGGCTTCAGGGTCGTGGTAATAGCCAGAAAACAGCGCCGGACTTTTGACCAGCAGCTCGCCGTCCTCGGCCAGCCCCAGTTCCACGCCCGGCAGTTTCACGCCGATGCTGCCGGATTTCGGGCGATCGATGGGGTTCAAGCAGACCACGCCGCCTTCGGTAAGTCCGTAGCCTTCGATGAGAGGCATGCCGATGGCGGCGTAAAATCGCGCCAGGTCCTTACCGAGCGGAGCCGCGCCAGAGGCTGCCACTTTGATGCGTCCGCCCAGTCGTGCACGAATCTTGGAGAACACCAGGCGGTCGGCAACTCTGAGCATCGCCCGCATGGTCTTCGGAATGGGCAGGCCTTCTTCGCGAAGGCGGCTCACTTCGGCCCCCAAACCCACAGCGCCGTGAAACATCTTTCTCACTGCCGGGCTTTTCTTCCCGATCTCCGCGCGGACGCTGGCGAAGATGCGTTCCCACACTCTCGGGGGCGCGAGCAGAAACGTTGGGCGAATGGTTTTCATTTCGTGCGGAAGCCTGGCGAGGCTTTCGGAAAACCACACCTGGACGCCCATGCGGATGGGGAGCAGCTCAATCACCACACGTTGCGCGATGTGGGCGGAAGGCAGAAAGGCGATGGTGCAGTCATCGGGCGTGAGCGCCAGCACCTGCGGTCCCATGTCAATGTTGCTGACCAGCGCCCGGTGGCTCACCAGGCCCATCTTCGGTTCTCCGGTAGCGCCGGAGGTCAAATATAAAATCGCGGGATCGTCCGCGCCCACTTCCTCGCGTATCGTCTCGAACGCGTCCGGATTTTCCTTTCGCGCCTTGCGTCCCATGCCGCGTAGCTGCTCCAGTGTGAGGGCCCCTTCGGATTCGCCGGTCAGCAAAATCCAGTGCAACCGTTCCAGAGCCCCGCCGCTGGCGGCAATGAGCGCCAGCATGCTTTTCGGATCTTCCACGAAGACGGCTTTGGCATCGCAGGCGATTATGTTCTTCGCCTGTTCGGGAAATGGATACGTGGTGTAGAGTGCCGCGGCGATGGACCCGTTCGTCATCACGCCCAGGTCCGCGAGATAGAATTCGGCGCGCGTCTCGGAATGAAGAGCGACGATATCGCCTTTTCCGACGCCCAACTTCCGCAGGCCGCAAGCGATTTCCTGAACCGCCCGGAGATAGTCGATCCACTTGTAGACCTGGTACTTGCCTTTGCCGGTGGGCTGATGCAGAGCCGGCGCGTTACGACGAAGCCGGGCCGTTTCTTCAAGGACGGCGTAAGCGGTGCGTGCCTCCATGCGCTTATTGTAGACGTGCTAGGGTGTGGTTTGTGGTCTAAAGAACTCGAAACAGCGCTCGAGGCCGCGAGAAAAGCAGGAGAGCTGGCGCTGCGGTATCAACCGGACATCGTCGCCGAGACCAAGCCCGACAATTCTCCGGTGACGCAGGCCGATCGCGAATGCGAGCGCATGATTGCGGGCCTGTTGAGCGAAGCGTTCCCCGACGACGGCATTCTGGGCGAAGAAGGAACGAGCGCGGAGACGCGCAGCGGGCGGCGTTGGATTATCGATCCGATCGATGGCACGCGCGACTACCTGCGCGGCAATCCGTTATGGGCCAATCTGATCGCCCTTGAAGCCGGCGGCGAGGCGGTGGTGGGCGTAGTGAATCTACCGGTGCTCGGCAAGCTCTACACTGGCAGCCGGGGCGAAGGCGCCCACGAGAATGATTGCCGCATGCATGCTTCGTCCAAAACATCGATTGATGAATCTGTGCTTTGCGTAAACGGCTACGGTAAAATCGCGAACTCGCCATATCGCGATCGCCTGCTCGATTGGATGGAGCGCTTCTGGGCCGTGCGGGGTTTGGGTGGCGCGGCCGACGCGATGCTGGTAGCTTCGGGAAAAGCCGAGGTTTGGATCGAGCCGAGCGCTGCGCCCTGGGATTTTGCGCCGCACAAAGTGATTCTGGAAGAAGCCGGCGCGCGTTTTCTCAACGTGGATGGCGGCTCAAGCATTTATGCCGGTAATGGCGTGGGCTGCGCACCCGGCCTGGAGCAGGAAGTCCGGCGCTTCCTTCACGGTTAACCACACGCTACCGGAGGCTGCTGAAAAAGTCTCGCAGACTAAAGTCCGCGCCACACGGGAAATCATAACCTGTTGACTGCACGTGCGGTGTAGGCGCTCTCGCCTGCGATCCGCGGTAATGAACAAGGCTTCTTCATCAGCCGCTACATGTGAGCGGATTCTACGGGCTCCGGCGAGAGGCTTGCGTCCGAGCGGGGGATGGACTAAACCACGAGATCCGGCGCGACCGGCTGCAGAACGGCGGAAACCTGACCAACAAAGAGAAGGCGAAAGTCAATCGCCAGCAGAATACGCTGAGCCGCAAGATTTATCGCGATAAGCGCAACGCGGCGCATCAAGCACGTTAATTACGGCGCCTAGCGGCCCAGGAAGAGGCCGAGGCGAGCCATCGCTTGTTCCAAGATGGGACGATCGGCGGCGTAGCAAATTCGCACCGATCCTTCGCCGCCGGCGCCAAATGCAACGCCGGGCGCCAGTCCGACGTGGGTTTCGAGCAACAGGCGCTTGCAGAAATCGAACGAGTCGGACGCACCGGCGATCTTCGGAAACAAATAGAAAGCCCCATCCGGCTTGGGAACGGTGACACCCGGCATTTTCGCTAATGCAGCCAGGCAAAAGTCGCGGTTCTCGCGCAATCGGACCAGCATTTCCGCCAGCGCGTTCTCGCCCCACAACAGCGCGGTTTCGCCGGCGCGCTGCGTGAAACTGGGCGCGTGCGAAACGACGAACTCGTTCAGCTGCGTGGCGCGCGCGGCCAGATCGCGCCGAGCCACCATCCATCCCAAGCGCCAGCCCGTCATGCAATACGCTTTGGAGAACGACTGGATGACGATTACGGCGTCGTCGCGAGTGGCCAGCTTGAGGATAGTCGGCGCGGGCGTAGTGGGTTTCGGGCCGGTATAGTTCAGACGCTCGTACACTTCGTCGGCCATGAGCCACAATCCGTGACGGCGCGCAAATTCCAACAATTGACGCTGCTCGTCAACCGTGGCCATCCAGCCTAAAGGATTGGAGGGCGATGTATAGAGGAGCATGCGCGTTCGCGGCGTGATGGCGGATTCCAAAGTCGCGAAATCGATTCCGTAACGGTCGCCCAGCAGGGGTTGCGCGATCTCGATGGGTACGGCGTTGGCCATGGCGACGTTGGCCGCGCCGTTGGGCCAAGCGGGCGTCAGCACCAGCGCTTCATCGCCCGGATCGAGCACGCAGCGAATCGCCAGATGCAGCGCCTGTACGCCGGATGCGGTGATGACGAACTCGCTTGCTTCATCCAGCGCGACGCCGTGCAGTTCCCGATAGTAACGCGCCAGAGCCTTGCGCAACGAAGGGAGACCGGCGTTCTCGGTGTAGAACGTGAAGCCGTCGGCCATGGCTTTTTGCGCGGCGCGCTTGATGAACTCAGGGGTCGGCAGGTTCGATTCCCCGAAATAGAGCTTCAACACGCCGTCCATGGACATGGCGATTTCGGCCAGTTCACGAATGCGGGAATGCGGAACGGCGAGCGCCGACGCGGCGACAGCGGGGCCGATTGTGGTCGGTGGGCTAGACACCATCAAAGATCGCCGAAGTGGGAATGCTGAAGCCGGGAAGGACGTTCGGATCAACGAGCGGTTCATCGTGCTCGAATCGTTTGGCCCCGCCTGCGGGCTCGAAGATTCGAACGACACGTCGCTGTGGATAGACCACCCAGACGGACTTGCTCCCGCAAGAAAGATAAAGCTCGATCTTGTCCTCAAGGCGCGCCGCCGTTTCGGAAGAGACCACTTCAATTGCAAGCTCGGGCGCACGTTGAAAGACGCCCGTGCTGCCTGGGGCAACGCGGTTCGGATCGAGGCTGACATCCGGGATGAGGCAGTTCCGACCGTCAAGCTGATAGGCAGTTTCGCAGAATACCCTCGAGGGCGGATTCTGGACGGACCAAACGGTCAAAAGGCGAATGACATTCGATTTCGTGATTTCGTGCGGGTACCCGGCTTGTCCCATGCTGATAACCTCGCCATTAATGAGCTCCAGGCGTTCGCCTTCAACCTCAGGCAGCTTCAGGAACTCTTCGACGGTTATCAGCGTCGTGGTTGCGCCCATGGTTTGATTGTACTTCGTTGGGATCTAACGGCGAGTTCGGGCGGCGACCAGCTCTTCGATTTGCACCAGTTCGGTGGGATAATCGCCCGTGTAGCAGGCGTAGCAGTATTCGTCTTTGGTGTCGGATACGGCTTTGCGCAGCGATTCTAACGATAGGTAGGCCAGCGAATCGGCTTCGACAAACTGACGAATCTCTTCGATGGATTGGTTGGCGGCGATGAGTTCGCTTTCGCATGGCGTATCCACACCGTAAAAGCACGGCGAAATGGTGGGAGGACACGAAATACGCAGATGCACTTCGCGCGCGCCCGCATTGCGAACCATGCGAACGATCTTGCGGCTGGTGGTGCCGCGGACGATGGAATCGTCGACTAAGATGACGCGCTTGCCTTCCAACTGATGGCGCACCGGATTGAGCTTCAACTTGACGCCGAAGTCGCGAATGGCTTGCGAAGGTTCAATGAACGTGCGGCCCACGTAATGGTTGCGGATTAGAGCCTGCCGGAAGGGGATGTTGGATTCGGATGCAAAACCGATGGCGGCCGCGACGCCCGAGTCGGGAACGGGAACCACCACGTCAGCGGGTACCGCAGACTCGCGCGCCAGCAATCGACCCAGGTTCTCGCGGGACTGCCCCACCGATCGCCCGAACACGATGGAATCGGGCCGCGAAAAATACACGTGCTCAAAGACGCAGTGCGCTTGCGGCGCGGCGGGAGCCCAGCGCTCACGCGTCAAGCCTTCCGGACCGACGCACACCATTTCGCCCGGCTCCACGTCGTTCATGTAGTCGGCATTAATTAAATCGAACGCGCAGGTTTCCGAAGCGAAGACGTACGCCGTGCCGCCTTCGGTGGAAGGCATGCACCCAAACGCGAGGGGACGGAAGCCATGCGGATCGCGCGCCACGATGACGCGATCCCTTGCGAGAAAGACTAGAGAAAAAGCCCCTTCCAATTGGAGCAGGGCTTCGCGCAACGCACCCGCGAGCGTTCTTTCGCGCGATCGAGCGACCAGATGCAAGATCACTTCGGTGTCGCTGGTGGCTTGAAAAATGGATCCCTCACGCTCCAGGTCGCGCCGCAGTTCTTTGGCGTTCGTGATGTTGCCATTGTGCGCTACGGCGATCTGTCCCTTGTTGCAGTCCACCAGGAAGGGCTGCGCGTTGAGTAAGACTGTGTCGCCGGCGGTGGAATAACGCGTGTGGCCGATGGCCATATCGCCCGGCAAACTCGCAATCTGTTCGGGAGTGAAAATATCGGCCACGTGCCCCATCGATTTGGCACAGCGAATTTCGCGACGATCGCTGCTGGCGATGCCCGCGCTCTCCTGCCCGCGATGTTGCAGCGCGTAAAGCCCGAGATACGCCAAATTGGAAGCTTCGGGATGGCCGTGGATGGCGAAGACGCCACACTCCTCCCGAAACTTGTCGAAAGGTATTTCCGCTAACGCGGGGCTTTTCCTCACTGCTGGTGCAGCAGGCGTTCGAGTGAAGTTTCCCAAGGTTGCCTCAACTCCGTCAGGTCGCAATCCAGCAAAGTTTCCGAACCGCAATCGATCCGTAACCGCTCTTTCATCGTAACACCGATACGCAATGCTTCAACCGAATTCTTTCGCGCGATTTCCAAAACATTTTCGGGCTGTTGTGTCGCGACTAGAATTCGCGATGGACCTTCATGAAACAGCAAAAACTCGGGGCGCCCGCCGGCCGGAATTTGGATGCGCGCGCCAACTCCCGCGGGCCCGAAGGAGCTTTCGCACAGGGCGATCGCGATTCCGCCGTCGCTTACATCGTGCGCCGCATCCGCGAGGCCAGCCGATACAATCTCGCGGATGGCTTGATGGACGCGCTTCTCATGCGGCATGTCCAGACTAGGAGGCAGACCCCAAAGATTCTCGAGAATCACCTTAGCGTACTGGGTTCCACCCAAGCGCGTGTTGTCGCAGTTTCCGAATCCGCCCAGCAGAATCAGATGCAGCCCGGCCTTGGGAAAATGAATCGGCGTCGGCTGCGCGGTCTTCATCAAGCCGACGATGCCCATCACCGGCGTGGGGAAAATCGCTTCGCCCAGCGTCTCGTTGTACAGACTGACATTGCCGCCGGTGATCGGCGTTTCAAAAAACTCGCACGCCTCAGCCATGCCTTCGATGGATTCCACCAGTTGCGCCATGATTTCGGGCCGCTCGGGATTTCCGAAGTTCAAATTGTTGGTGGCGGCCACGGGAAGCGCGCCCGCGGTCGAAACGTTGCGGCAGCATTCGGCGACCATCAACTTGGTTCCTTCGCGCGGATCGAGCGCGCAATAGCGGCCGTTGCCATCCAGCGACATCGCGATGGATGTGCCGGTCTCCTTCACGCGCACAATGGCGGCGTCGGCCGTGGGTCCGGCCAGCGTGCTGCTGCGAACCAGGTAATCATACTGCTCCCAGATCCAGCGCTTCGAGCAGAGATCGCCAGAGCTTAACAGCGCGATCAGATCGGCTTTAATGGCGGCAGGCGCGGAACGGTCGGGAATCGGCGGAGCTTCCTGTGGCGCAAGCCGAGGTGGTTTGGTGTGCGGCCTATCGTACAGCGGCGCTTCGTCGGCCAGGGCGCGGTTGGGAATCTCAGCCACAACTGCGCCGTGATCCGTCACGCGCAGGATGCCGTCGGGCGTGACGCGCCCCACCGTGACGGCGTCCAATCCCCATTTGTGAAAGACCGCGAATACCTCCGCCTCGCGCCCCTTCTCGGCCACCAGCAGCATGCGCTCCTGCGATTCCGAGAGCATGATCTCGTAGGGCGTCATGCCGGTTTCGCGCTGCGGGACGTATTGCAGGTCGATTTCGACCCCTGTGCCGGCGCGGCTTCCCATTTCGCAGGTGGAACATGTCAAGCCGGCAGCGCCCATGTCCTGAATGCCCACGATAGCGCCGGTCTGCATCGCTTCCAGACAGGCTTCGAGCAGAAGCTTTTCGAGGAATGGATCGCCTACCTGCACATTGGGACGCTTCTGCTTGGACTCCTCGGTAAACTCGGCCGAGGCCATCGACGCGCCGTGAATTCCATCGCGGCCCGTTTTCGCTCCCACGTAAATCACCGGGTTGCCCACGCCCTTGGCCTTGCCGTAAAACACTTCGTCTTTGCGGAACACGCCCAGCGCGAAGGCGTTCACCAAAGGATTGCCGTTGTAGCAATCTTCAAACACGCATTCGCCGCCCACGGTGGGGACGCCGAAGCAGTTCCCATAGTGCGCGATGCCCGCAACCACGCCTTCCAGTATCCGGCGATTGCGCGGGATATCGAGCGGACCAAAACGTATGGCGTCCATCACCGCGATGGGGCGCGCGCCCATGGTGAAGATATCGCGCAGGATGCCGCCCACTCCCGTGGCCGCGCCCTGAAATGGCTCAATGAAGCTGGGATGATTGTGCGATTCGATTTTGAACGCGATCGCGTAGCCGTCACCGATGTCGATGATGCCGGCGTTCTCGCCCGGCCCTTGCAGCACCAGCTTACTGCGCGTGGGCAGCTTCTTCAGATGAATGCGCGAGCTTTTATAGGAGCAATGCTCGCTCCACATGACGCTGAAGATTCCGAGCTCGGTGTAGGTGGGCTCGCGGCCGAGCAAGGAGACAATCTTGTCGTATTCCGGCTCAGTAAGCTGGTGCGATTCGATGACTTGTGGCGTCATGAGTTTTGGCGCTAATGGGCGGCGACCAGGGCCGAAACCATGGATTGAAAGATCACCATACCGTCGCTGGATCCCATCAGAGGCTCGGTGGCATCTTCCGGATGCGGCATCAAACCCATCACGTTCCGGCCGGAATTCAAGATGCCCGCGATATCGCGCATAGAACCATTTGGATTTTCGAGATAGCGCAGCGTGACGCGGTCCTCGGCTTCCAGTTGATCCAGCGTGTGGTCCTCAGCGATGTAACAGCCTTCGCCGTGCGCAACCGGAACCACCAGGCGCTGGCCCTTGTGTGCTGAGCAAGTAAACGGAGAATTCGTGGTCTCAACCCGCAGCGGCACGTGCTTGCAGATGAACTTCAGCCCGCGATTGCGCACCAAGGCGCCCGGCAGCAGGCCGCTCTCCACCAAAATCTGAAAGCCATTGCAGATGCCCAGCACCAGGCCGCCATCGGCTGCGAACTTTCGAATGCTCCCCATCACGGGAGAAAATTTGGCGATGGCTCCGCAGCGCAGATAATCGCCGTAGGAAAAGCCGCCGGGAAGGATCAGAGCGTCCACATCGCCGAGATGCGTAGCGTCGTGCCAGATGATTTCGCAGTCTTGCCCGAGAATTTTCGAAACGGCGTACCAAGCGTCGTGATCTCGATTGCTGCCGGGAAACACGACGACGCCAAACTTCATCGGGATGTTTTCATTGTATCAGACCTAGCGATTTTCTTCGATCGATTTTTGCGCGGCTATTCGCCCATCACCGGTTCATAAGCTTCATCCGGCTTGGGCCGCAGGTTCGGATTGCGCATTAAAATCCGCGCGCAGGTGTTCCAGCGCAGTATGGCGTCGTCATTGCCCGGCAACCGCAGCTCGATGGCCTGCTCGTAACAACGCATGGCGTGAACGAAGGCGTCGAACGCGCTGAAGGACGCGTTAGGCGAGCCCTTGCGAAGTTGCGCGTGAGCGGAGCGTTCCCAGACGATTCCGGCATAATAGCGCTGGTCGTATTCACTCTTCAGGCGGGGCAACAACTCGCGAGCCGTGGCCATCGCCGTCCCGTACCCGAACTGATCGGTTCGGGCCAACAGCAAGGTTACCAGCGCGCGCTGGTTCTCCGGCTCCGCCTCCAGCACGTCCAGGCAAATACTCTCGGCGAGCGAAGGCTCGTTCAAAAGGCGGTACCGCGCCGCCTTCTCCAACGCCTCCGACACGCCGGCGCTCGAAATCGGCTTGAGCTCGAACTGCATGATCTTAGACTGAAAGTGTATCGCAAGGACACGGCGCCCGCGAGCCGGCTATGGTTGATCGGCCCGAGTTCTAATGACGAGACTAAACTTGGCTGCCTCGGCAAAGGCGCGGAAATCGCGGTCACGCGTGATGAGCGCGATTCCGCGGTCGATACAGGTCTGAGCGATGAGAGAGTCGCCCAAACGAGCCTTGCGACGTTGTGCCAGCACTTTGGCGCGCAGCGTGCCGGCGCGTTTCCAATAATCGGCCGTGATGTCAACGGGCGGCACGTTGGAAAGCGAGGCCGCGACCGCCAAAGGCAGCTCCGGGTCGCTTAGTAATTCGGTGAGCACTGCGGGAACCATCAGGAGTTGCCGGTCCGCCAGCGCTTGATCGAGCAGCTTTACGTCTTCCCCTTCCTCTCCGGCGAGGAAGGCGACCCAAGTGCTCGTATCGGCCGCGATCACCGGTCTTCTTTTAGCTCAGCCACGGTGCGCGAGAATTGCACCTTGCCCCGCAGATTGCGGAGCCGCGCATAGGTTTGCGAGGCCGCGACCAATTGCAGACCCGTTCGCACGGTCTGCGTGATTCCCGAACCGGTGGCTTGCTGAGCTTGTTCCAACAGTTCCGCTGGCAATTCGATGGTGATCTTTCGTGCAGCTTGCATAGATCCAAGATACCATATTGGACACCAGGGTGGATTATGGTGCCGCTTTTACTTGGTCCCGAACGCCCGGAACAATTTGCCCAGAGGGTCAAAAAACCGGTCCACCACGCGCTCTTTCAAAGGAATAATTCCGTTATCGGTGATGGTGATGTTTTCCGGGCAAACTTTGGTGCAGCACTTAGTGATGTTGCAGTAGCCGATGCCGTGCTTCTGGCGTAGGTCCGGCACGCGATCCTCGGTATCGATCGGGTTCATCTCCAGTTGCGCGGTGTAAATCAAGAACCGCGGACCGATGAATTCGTCGAACAGCTGATGGTCCCGCAGCACGTGGCACACGTCCTGGCACAGGAAGCACTCGATGCATTTGCGAAATTCCTGCGGACGGTCGACATCGGCCTGGTCCATGCGCCAGGTTCCATCCGGCGCATCGGGTGGGCGCGGCTTCAGCTTCTTAATACCCAGCTTGACGCGGTAGTTCCAGGAGACGTCGGTGACCAGGTCCTTGATCAGCGGAAACGTCTTCATGGGCTGAATGGTCACCGGCTGATCGAGCGGCAGCGTGTTCAAACGAGTCATGCACATCAATTTCGGCATACCGTTGATTTCGGCTGAACAGGACCCGCACTTGCCCGCTTTGCAGTTCCAGCGCACCGCCAGATCGTTAGCGTGTTCGGCCTGGATGTGATGGACCGCGTCCAGCACCACCATGCCCTCGGAGATCTCGGTGCTGTAGTCGCGGAACTCGCCGCCCGCCTTGTCGCCACGCCATATTTTGAAGGTTGCGGTACTCATCTCGTCTTCCTTACTTCATTTCCTCGATAATCTGTTTCTGCTCATCGGTCATGGGCGGCAAAAGCTCGCGATCGATCTGCATCGCGCCGCCGGGACCTTTGTGGATCACGAAATTGAACGTGCCGTAGGCCGGATCCTTCTCCGGATAGTCGTCACGGAAATGCGCTCCGCGGCTTTCCTTGCGCTCCAGACCGGCCAGCGCGATGGCTTCGGACACGGTGAGCAGATTGGTCAAATCGAGCGCGGTGTGCCAGCCCGGATTGTATTCGCGATTGCCGCTGATCCCCACTTTCGCGGCACGCTCCTTCAGTTTCGCGATGCCATCCAGTGCGCGCACCAGCTCGTCTTCGCGACGGACGATGCCCACCAGATCCTGCATCAAATCCTGTAATTCGTGCTGCACCTGGTAGGGGCTTTCCCCTTGCCTTCCGAAGGCCTCCAACGACTGGCGCGCCACTTCGTCCACTTGGGCATTGTCGATGCTGCCCGCGCCATGGTCCTTGGCGAATTTGGCCGCGAACTCGCCCGCGCGCTTGCCGAAGACCACCAGATCGGACAAAGAATTACCGCCCAATCGATTGGCGCCGTGCAATCCCGCGCCGCATTCTCCGGCGGCGAACAGGCCCTCCACGTCCGACATCTGGGTATCGGGATTCACGCGCACGCCGCCCATCATGTAATGCGTGGTGGGCCCAACTTCCATCGGGTCTTTCGTGATATCGATGTCGCCCAGCTGCTTGAACTGGTGATACATGCTGGGCAGCTTCTTCTTGATGTGCTCGGCCGCGTTCGGCATCTTCTCCTTGATCCAGGCGATGTCCAGGTACACGCCGCCGTGCGGGCTGCCGCGGCCCTCCTTCACTTCGCGCACGATGCAGCGCGCCACGTGATCGCGCGTCAGCAATTCGGGCGGTCGGCGTGCATTTTTGTCGCCCTGCGTGTAGCGCCAGCCTTCTTCGGGAGTGTCCGCGGTCTGGCTCTTATAGTTGGCAGGGATGTCGTCGAACATGAAGCGCTTGCCCAGGTTATTGAGCAGCACTCCGCCCTCGCCGCGCACGCCTTCGGTGACCAGGATGCCGCGCACACTGGGCGGCCAAACCATTCCAGTGGGATGGAATTGCACGAACTCCATGCCGAGCAGCGTGGCGCCGGCGTGATAGGCCAGCGAATGGCCATCGCCGGTGTATTCCCAACTGTTGCTGGTGATCTTATATGCGCGTCCGATGCCGCCGGTGGCCAGCACCACGGCTTTGGCGTGAAACACCTTGTAGCGGCCGCGCTCGCGGTCATATCCAAATGCGCCCACTACGCGGCCGGCATTCACCAGCAGCGTGATCACCGTGCACTCCATGTGAAAATCGATGCCTTGATGGACGCCATGGTCTTGTAGCGTGCGGATCATTTCCAATCCGGTGCGGTCGCCCACGTGCGCCAGGCGCGGATAACGGTGGCCGCCGAAGTTGCGCTGCAGAATGCGGCCGTCCTTGGTGCGATCGAACAGCGCGCCCCAGGCTTCCAGCTCGCGCACGCGCGACGGCGCTTCCTTGGCGTGCAGCTCGGCCATGCGAGGATAATTCAGATATTGGCCGCCGCGCATGGTGTCGGCGAAATGCACCCGCCAGTTGTCGCGATCATCCACATTTCCCATGGCGGCCGCCATGCCGCCTTCCGCCATCACCGTATGGGCCTTGCCGAGCAGCGACTTGCTTACTACCCCCACCTTGACTCCACCCGCGGAGGCTTCGATGGCGGCACGTAGTCCAGCGCCACCCGCGCCGATCACTAATACGTCATGTTCGAAGGTTTGGTATTCCGCCGCCATCAGAAGATTCTCCAATCCGTCCAGATGCCCATGGAGCACATCCTTACGTACAGATCGGAGAAGGCGACCCAGAACAGGCTCATCCACGCAAACAGCATGTGGCGGCGATTCATGCAACTCACGCAGTCGTACATTTTCTTGCGAACTGGCCGGCGCGAGAGGACATCGAAAATTCCGCCCGTCAGGTGGCGGAGCGAATGGCAACCCATGGTATAGCTGCCAAGGAGGAGGAAGTTGATCAGCAGCACCAGCGTGCCCACGCCAATGCCGAATTTGCCGTCAAACCACAGCGCTTTCCAGACGTCGTGCGCCAGAAACACGAGAAACAGGAGCGCGAAGTAGAGGAAGTAGCGATGGATGTTTTGGATGATCAGCGGAAAGTAGCGCTCGCCCAGGTACTTCTTGCGAGGCTCGCCCACGGTGCAGTTAGGCGGATCGGCCCAGAAGGACTTGTAATACGCGCCGCGATAGTAGTAACAAGTGATGCGAAAGCCGCCCGGGAACACCAGGATCAGCATCGCCACGGTGACGAAGCTCGGGATAAAGGCGGGCATTGCTCCGAACCAGGAATCCTCGCCCGGATGGCCAAAAATCAGCGGCGAATACATCGGAGAAAGATACGGGCCGAAGCTATAGTGGTTGCCCTGCCAGGCCGCCCAATTGGCGTAAACCAGGAAGGCGCCGAGTCCAAGAAAGGTGAGTAGGGGATAAACCCACCAAGCGTCGCGGCGGTTAGTCTTTCCAAAACCGCCACGCTCGAGAGGAACATCAACTGAGGACATGTAGAATCGTCAGACTATCGAAACGGAAGCAGCGAAGTCAAGCGTCTGCAAGGGTATACGATAGTAGGATCGGGTGAAAAAGAAACCCAAGAAGTACGATGTTCCAACCGAAATCCGCCGCCTGGCGCGCGAACGCGTCGGTGCGGTACCGTCGCCCAAGCTCATCGTGCCCAAAAAGCAGCGCAAGAAACCCAAGCACAAGCGCCCGCCAGGCGAGGAGGCGGAATAATTGGCTCCCCTGCGCCGCGGTTCAGCTCCCCTGCCCGCCCTGGACCATCCCCTGGATCACGCGTATGATCAGCGGCAGCAACCAGGCCGGTGTGATCGCAAAGAGCGCTTTGCCCTTGGACGATTTGGTCAAATAAGCCAGCCCAAGCGTCAGCACGACCAGATACCAGATCTCGAAAATCGAGAAAAAATTGACCAGCGCGAACAACGCGCCGTGGACGTCCTGCATAAAGATGTCCAGCCCGAACGGTGGCGTAAGCTGCTCCTGCGATACGATTTCGTCACCTTTGGTGTGAACCACGATATACGTCGCAATGGTCTGCAGCGCCGAAATCAGCGAGCAGGCGGCCATGAGCGAGAAAATATCGCGGAACTTGGCGCGCATTCCCGCGATTGACGCCATGCCGGTCACGATCCAGGCGAATAGCAGGATGAATAGGATCACGATGACCGGTGTGGCCACGGGCAAGAATTGGTAGATCGCGTGGGCTATGGTTCTGGCACGCTCGGCCTGCTCCGCCGGCGTGTTTTGCTGGCTGATTTGCTGGTTGATCCTCAAATCGATCAGGTTCATCGTGTAGGGCAGCATGAGGTAGCCGAACACCACGTAGACGATGCTCAGCGTAATCACGGGCCAAAGCCAGGACAGCGGGGCTGGAATGCGCTTGGCCGCACCAGCCGGATCCACCAGTGCGTTCAGCATTCCGATAAAGCCGTCGCCCACGCTTAATTTCTGTTCGCCCGGCTTCTGTTCTTTGACGCCTATATTCTGTTCGTCCATGTTCGCCTCCCGCGCGACCAGTTCCAGAAGATTATACCTTTTGATGTATGCTGTGAGTTCCCGGGAAACGGAGCGAAAATGAGAATCTTTCCGCTATTTGCCGCCGTATTGACGCTTGCGCCTTGGGGTTTGGCCCAGACCACGCCGGCCGCCACCCCCGAGCCGGACGGCCGCGTATCGAACAGCCATATTCATTTGTTGACCAAGGACCCGGAGGCGCAGCGCCGCTTCTGGGTAGACGTCATGGGCGCCACCCCAGCAAACAAGATGGGCCCGGATCGCGACGGGTACACGCTGCCCAAGGTTCTGGTGATCGTCGACAAAGGCAACCCGACGGCCGGGACGGAGGGATCGATCGTCAATCACGTTGGATTTCGGGTGCGCGACATGAAAGGTGTTCTCGCCAAGGTGGCGGCCCAGAACTACACCATTCAGGTGGTGAACCCGAATAAGGACAATCCGACGCAGGCCTTTTTCCTGGGTCCGGATAACCTCCGGGTCGAATTGCTGGCCGGCCCCAATCTGACCACCGTTTCTGAAAACCACCAGGTGCATTTCTTCACCCCGGACATCGACGCGATGCAGAAGTGGTACGTCGCCAATTTCGGCGCAGTGCCGCAATCGTTCGGCAAAGTCAAGATGGCGAACCTGCAGGGTGTCACTCTGATTTTCAGCCCCACCGACACCCCGGTCACCGGGACCAAGGGCCGGGCGTTGGATCACATCGGCTTTGAGGTAAAGGATCTGGAGGGTTTCACCAAGACGCTCGAAGCCAATGGCGTGAAGCTGGATACGCCTTATCGCAAAGTGCCGCAAATGGGCTTCGCCGTAGCTTTTCTGACCGATCCCTGGGGGACGCGGATCGAGCTGACGGAGCGGACGGCGCCTGCGGCGCAAGACGCAAAGCCTGCGCAGCCATAGGCAATTGTCGCTCGAGCCCAACGCCGGCCCCCCGCCCCGACGAAAGTTCTACTTAGCGCTTGCCTCCTACGGCGCCATCGCCCTGCTGGCCGCCCTCACCTTGGATGGCAAGATCCGCTGGGCGGTCTGGATTTTCATGGGATGGCTGGCATTTAGAACCTACCTGGAGACGCTCCGAAGACCTTAGCGAAACAGTCCTAGCCATCCCTTAACAACGGTACTGAAGATCGCTCCAAACCGGCCGATAAGGGTTGCAGAGGCTGGAGTCATTTGAGTTTCATTTTGGAACGCGCGTACCGTTTCGGCATGAGCTGATCGCTGGTACGTTTCAGAACGAAATGGTGGCCGACCACAAGGCCCTTAGTACCCACGATTCATTCCGCACCGATGGATAGTCCTAGTGCAATCGCATCTCATTGAGTCTCGGGACTTAGACAGTACCGGAGTACAGATGTCTCCTCTACCATCCGTGGCACTTTTCCCTTAGTCCCCTTATGGCGACAGGCTTGCACTTAGAGAAGCGCAAGCCATGACCACCCAGACTTCAAAAACTAAGGCAGAAGGACCCCTGATGAAGACCGCCATGATGAAAACCGCAATGACCAAGACCGCAATGATGAAGACGGCGATGATCAAGACGACGCCCATGATGAAGACCACCACCGTGATCAAAAGCACGCCGGTGGCGATCAAAACCGGGCCCGTGGCGATCAAAACGCCGGTGGCCATCAAAAAGACGGCTCCGATCAGCCAGGCGACCAAGATCGCGCGCCGCGATCGCATTGTGCTGGAGCATCTGCCGCTGGTGAAAGCCATCGCGGTCCGAGTGCACGAAAACCTGCCGGTGCACGTGGATCTGGACGATCTGGTGCACGCGGGCGTCTTGGGTCTGTTCGATGCCGCCAGCAAGTTCAATCCCGAAAAGCAGGTGGCCTTTTCCAGTTACGCCAAGCATCGCATCAAGGGCGCCATCCTGGACAGCCTGCGCCAGCTGGACTGGGCCTCCCGCGATCTGCGCCGCCGCCACAAGCAAGTGGAAGCCGCCACGCGCGAGCTGGCAGCCACGCTGCAGCGCACCCCCACCGAGTCTGAAATCGCGCAGAAGCTGGGCGTCGATGTGGAGCGCTGGCGTCAAATGATGGTGGACCTTCGCAGCGTCGGCCTGATCTCGGCCTCCTCCCGCACCGCCGAGCATGACGACCTGCCCGCCCCCGATTTCCCCAGCAAGCCGGAGACGCAGCCCGACAATATGTGCTCGCGTGAGCAGATGCGCTCGGTACTGGGCGTCGCCATGAAGACGCTTCCCGAGCGGTACCAGAAAGTCGTGTTCCTGTACTACACCAACGAAATGACTATGAAGGAAATTGGCGGCATCTTAGGCATCAACGAAAGCCGTGTCTCGCAAATCCACAAATCGGCACTCGAGAAAATGCAAGTGGTTTTGCAAGCTAACGGAATCGACTCCGTTCACGCGTTCTGAACCTTGCCTTACCGGCGCTTGGCCTTGATCCGGATCGGCGTGCCTTCAAATCCGAATCGCTTGCGTAGCTGATTGATCAGGAATCGCTCGGTGGAAAAGTGCAGGTCTTTGGCCTTATCGGTGAATACTACAAACGTCGGCGGCCGCACCGAACCCTGCGTCATGTAGTAAATCTTGATATCGCGATCGAACAAAAGCATCTCCACAAATCGGTTCAATTCGCCCGTAGTGACACGCTTCGATGCCGATTGATAGGCATCGCTGATCATCCCAAATAGCCGATCCACTCCCGCGCCCGTTTTCGCCGAGACAAAAGCGATGGGCGCGTACTCCAGAAACTTCAGCTCATCGCGAATTTCTTCGGTAAACTTCCGCTTGCCCTTGTCGCCGGCCACATCCCACTTGTTCACGCACAGGATCAGCGCGCGGCCTTCCTCGTGCGCGTAGCCAGCGATGGTGGCGTCCAGCGCCGCGACCTTTTCGGTGCCGTCTAGAATTAGCAGGACGACGTTGGCCATGCGGATATGACGCCGCGCCATCACTACGCTCATCTTCTCCGCCATCAATTTGGTTTTACCCTTGCGCCGGATGCCCGCGGTATCGACGAAGACGTATTCCACGCCGTTATGCAAAAGGCTCTGATCCACCGCATCGCGCGTCGTCCCGGCCACCGGCGATACGATCGCGCGCTCCTGGCCCACCAGCGCATTCAGCAAGCGTGGATTTCCCGACGTTTGGCCTGCCGATGATCGCCACTTTAATCGGGCGCTTCTCGGGCTGCGGCTCTTCGGGGCCCTCGTCGCTGCTGAAATCCTTCGTGACGTGCTCGAGCAGCTCGTCGAACCCGATGCGATGCTCGGAGGAGATGGGGAACAGATCCTTGAAGCCGAGCGAATGAAATTCGTGCGCCAGGCCCTCCCGCACGGTGGCGTCGATCTTGTTCACCGCCAGCGTCACTGGCTTGCCAAGCTTCCGCAGCACCTTCGCCAGGTCGCGATCGGTGCCGGTGATCTCGGTCCGCCCGTCGATCAGGAAGATGATCTGCGCCGCCTGATCCAGCGCCACGCGCGCCTGTTTCAGAATCTCGCTCGGGATCATTTCGGCGTCGTTGGGGATGATGCCGCCGGTGTCGATCAGCTCGAACCGCCTGCCCAGATACGACGCTTCGCCCTGAATACGATCGCGCGTAATGCCCGGCTCGTCACCCACGATGGATCGCCGCTGCCCCAGGATCGCATTGAAAAGAGTCGACTTACCCACGTTGGGACGGCCGACGATCACCACCACGGGCAGCGCGGATTCGGTCAAATTGTCGGGGCGTGCGACCATAGAAGTATTGAATGCAACCTGAAGTCCTGAGTACTCCTACCGATCATAGCGAAGCGCAGCAGCACAATCGCCTCACGCGCAATATCGCCATCATTGCGCACGTCGATCACGGCAAGACCACGCTGGTGGACGCCATGCTGAATCAGAGCGGGCTTTTCCGCGAAAACGAGCACCACGTCGAGCGCATGATGGATTCGAACGAGCTGGAGCGCGAGCGCGGCATCACCATTCTTGCCAAGACCACCGGCGTACGCTATCACGGCATCAAAATCAATATCGTCGACACGCCCGGCCACAGCGATTTCGGCGGCGAAGTGGAGCGCGCGCTGAAAATCGTCGACGGCGTGATGCTTTTGGTGGACGCGAGCGAAGGGCCGCTGCCGCAGACCCGCTACGTGCTGATGAAGGCGCTCGAAGCCAAGCTCCCGCCCATTCTGGTGATCAACAAGATCGATCGGCCGGATGCCCGGATACCGGAAGTGCTGAACGAAATCTACGACTTGTTCATCGATTTGGACGCGGTGGAAGACCAACTCGATTTTCCGGTGATTTACACCAACGCCAAGGCCGGGATCGCCAAGATGTCGATGGAAGACGACTCGAAAGACTTGCGCCCGCTGTTCGAAACCATTCTGAAGCACATCCCGCCGCCAGCCGGCGATCCCGATGCGTCGCTCCAGCTATTGGTGGCGAATCTGGACTACAGCGAATACCTGGGCCGCCTGGCGATTGGCCGCGTGTTTTCGGGAATTCTGCGATACGGCGATGAGGTGGCGATCGCCAAGCTGGACGGTTCGCTGCAGAAGACGCGCATCACCAAGCTTTATTCCTTCGAGGGCTTGAAGCGCGTGGACGAGACCATCGGGTATCCAGGCGACGTGCTGGCGATCGCGGGCGTGGAGGGGATCACCATCGGCGAGACCGTCACCAGCGTCGAAAATCCGCAGCCGCTGCCGCACATCCAGATTGACGAACCTACCATCGCGATGACGTTCACCATCAATACATCGCCGTTCTCGGGCCGCGAAGGGCAGTTCGTGACGTCGCGCAATCTGCGGGATCGTTTGGACAAAGAGCTGCTCACCAACGTTTCGATCCGCGTGGAAGAAGCCGGCGGCCCCGACGCTTATAAGGTGATGGGGCGCGGCGAACTGCAACTCGCCATCATAATCGAAATGATGCGGCGCGAAGGTTTTGAAATGATGGTGGGGAAGCCGGAGATCCTGACCAAGACCATCAACGGCAAGGCGCATGAGCCGATGGAGTTGCTGGTGATCGATTGTCCGGAGACCTATATCGGCGTGGTCATCGAGAAGCTGGGCCAGCGCAAAGGCAAGATGATCAAGATGGTGAACCACGGCTCGGGGCGCGTGCGGCTGGAGTTTCACGTGCCGTCGCGCGGGCTGATCGGGCTGCGCAGCGAGATGATGACCGACACGCGCGGCACGGCCATCCTGAATACGCTGTTCCACAGCTACATCGAATGGCAGGGCGACATTCCGTCGCGGCCCACTGGATCGTTGGTATCGGACCGCGCGGGCAAGACGACGGGTAATGCGATTTTCAATTTGCAGGAGCGCGGCGAGATGTTCGTTAGCCCAGGCACGGAAGTCTATGAAGGCATGATCGTGGGCGAAAACGCGCGCGACGCCGACTTGAACGTCAACATCGTCAAAGAAAAGAAGCTGACCAATATGCGCGCCTCCACCTCCGACGAAGCCATTCGCCTGGTGCCACCGCGTCTTCTGAACCTGGAGCAAGCCATCGAATTTATCCGCGACGACGAGTTCGTGGAAGTGACGCCGCAATCCATCCGGCTGCGGAAGAAGATCTTGAAAGCCAACCAGCGCTAACGTTGCAGCCCGCCCCATGGACCCCACGCGATTCTGTGACCGGTGCGCGTTTCATGCCACATCTTCCTCCCCATGGCTCGATTCATTCGCGAGGAGATGACTGCGCATTCCTGAGCCAACGGACTAGAAACGAGTTCTTCGAAACGAAGGACATCCTCTTCGGCTCCTCCGAGCAGAGCTTCGACCGCCAGCCGCCGATCCGGTTCCGTCAAGTCCGAATGCCGTTTCAGTTCGGCGAGGGACTCCTTGATTTCGCGGCCGATCGTCTCGCACTCGCCGCACGTCGTCATCGTATTACCCCAGCTTCGCCTTCAGCAGCTCATTCACCGCCGCCGGGTGCGCCTGCCCCTTACTCGCCTTCATCACTTGGCCGACCAAGTAGCCGATCACGCCGGTTTTCCCCGACTTATACTGCTCCACCTGCTTGGGACTCGCCGCGATTACTTCGTCTACGATCTTTTCGAGCGCGCCGGTGTCGCTGATCTGCCGAAGACCCTCGCGATCGATAATTGCCGCGGCCGAATCGCCGCTCTCAAACATTTTGGCGAAAATGTCCTTGGCCATCTTGCCGCTGATCTCGCCTTTGGCAATGAACGCGACCAATTCGCCGAGTTGTTCCGGCGACACCGGCGATTCCGCGATCTCGCCGCCTTTCAACGCGCCCAGCAGGTCGCCCGTCACCCAATTGGCCGCCATGCGCGGATCGCCCGCGGCCTTCGCGGCCTTCTCGAAATATTCACTGATGTCGCGCGTGCTTGTTAAAACCTGCGCGTCGTACTCGCGCAGCCCGTAGCTTTCGATGAACCGATTGCGTTTATCAGCCGGCAGCTCCGGCGCCGTCACCCGCACTTGTTCCAGCCAAGCCGCGCTCACGAGCAAAGGCACCAGATCCGGCTCGGGAAAATATCGATAATCGTGCGCGTGTTCCTTGCTGCGCATCCCCACCGTCTCGCCAGTCGCGACGTTATAGAGCCGCGATTCCTGCTCAATTTTGCCGCCGCCTTCAATCACGCCCACTTGCCGCGCAATCTCATAATCCATCGCCATCTTGGCGAACCGGAACGAATTCAGGTTCTTGATCTCCACCTTCGTTCCAAACTCTGTAGCGCCCTTCAGCATCACCGACACGTTCGCATCGCAGCGTAGCTGGCCCTTTTCCATGTCGCACTCCGACACGCCGACATATTGGAGAATCTGCTTCAGCTCGGTGAGATAGGCGTAGGCATCGTCGGAGGAGCGCATATCCGGATCGCTGACGATCTCGATTAGCGGAGTCCCGCTGCGATTTAGATCCACATACGTGTAACGATCGGAATCCTTGAAGCCGTCGTGTATGCTCTTCCCCGCGTCGTCTTCCAGATGGATGCGCGTGATGCCGAAGCGCTTTTTCGCCCCATCAACCGGCGCTTCCACCCAACCGTGTTCGGCCAGCGGCTGGTCATATTGCGAGATCTGATAGCCCTTGGGCAGGTCGGGATAAAAGTAATTCTTGCGCGCGAATCGCGAAAACGCGTTGACGTCGCAATGCGTGGCCAGAGCGGCTTGCATCGCCATCTCCACCGCACGCCGGTTCAACACCGGCAGAGCGCCCGGTAATCCCAGGCACACCGGACAAACGTTCGAATTCGGCGGCGCGCCAAAACCCGTCGGGCAGCCGCAGAAGATCTTGGTGCGGGTATTAAGCTGGACATGTACCTCCAGGCCGATGACGGACTCGTACTTGCCGATCTTTTCCGGACTAGCGACCGCCGGGGCGCTGGAGGACATGCTTCATTATAAAAGTCCGGCCCGCGCTATTGTTTCTGACTGGACAGCGATGCCGTGCCGAGCAATCCACCCAGCCCCATGGTTTCCACCGCGCTTGATGGCACGATCACCATCGACCCCTTTTCTTTGATCGCTTCGTACAGCATGTTCATGGCGCGCAGGTGCAGCGCCACCGGATTGTTGATGTAGACGGTGGACGCTTCCGCGAACTTCGCGGCGATATCCGTCTCCGCAGTGCCCAAAATGATGCGGGCTTGCCGCTCCCGCTCGGCCTGGGCCTGGCGTGACATCGCGTCTTCCAGCGCCTGCGGGATATGCACGTCGCGAATCTCAACCGATTGCACCGTGATGCCCCACGGGTTGGTCTTTTCGTCCAGAATGCGCTGCAGTTCGCGTCCCAACATCTCGCGATTGGTGATCATTTGCGCCAGGTCGTGACGGCCGATCGATTCCAGCAGCGCGGTCTGCGCTGTCTTCAGAATGGCGTCGCTATAATTGATCACCTCCAGGATCGATTTCTCGGCGTTCCAGACCAGCCAGAACACGATGGCATCCACGTTCACCGGCACGGTGTCGCGTGTGAGCGCCGATTCGGCCGACACCTCTACCACGCGCATGCGCTGGTCGACATAAACGCTGATCCTATCGATGATGGGAACGATCATGAAGATCCCCGGCCCGCGCAGGCCGATGTAGCGGCCCAGGCGCAGCACAGCCGCCTTCTCCCACTGCTCGGCCACGCGAATCGCGAACAGAAAATAGATACCGATCGCGAGGCCGATCAGCACCGGCGCGGGATTCTTCAGCAGTATGGTCGGCGCAATACCCAAAGCCAGGCAAATCAGGAACACACCCCTGCCCACGGCGCTGATTTGTGCCCTCGCCGCCGAGTTCCTGGATGATGCACGTGCAATCGTTAATGGACCCATGGCTAGGTCCTCCTCTCAGATTCGTTCTGGACTTCGTTCAGATAGCCGATTATTTCCGCCAGCTCGATGCCTTCGGCGCCGGCCCGGGACAAAAGCTCGCTACACAGCTGCCCGATGCGGCGCTGGCGTTCCAGCCCATCGGCGGCTGGTTTTTTGTCCGTCAGGAATGTGCCGGTCCCTTGCTGGGTGGCAAGAACTTCACGGATTTCAAGCTCCCGATAGGCTCGGACTACCGTATTGGGATTGATCGCCAGGTCGACGGCCAGTTGGCGTACGGTAGGGAGCTGATCGCCGGGCCGCAGCGTACCGGCCGCGATGCCGCCCAGAACCTGGTCAATGATTTGACGATACGCCGGAACGCCGCTACGTTGATCCAACGTAAACCGGACCCGCCGCTCGGCAACCATGGTTCTAGTGTATTAGTCATATAGTACATTGTCAAGGGAAACTGAAGAGTAAGTGCAAATCGCCGTAAACTTCTGTCCCGGAATGACGTTTAATGGTTTATAGGCCTCATGAAAACGAGCAGTATCTTTCTGGCCCCGGCCCTTTGTGGCCTCCTCCTGGTTGTTCCAACCATCGCCAAGCCCAAAAAACCCAAGCCGGCGAACGACGAGAAGCTGTTCCAAAAGAAGCTTTCGAAGGACGATCAGCTGGTCCACGCGCTGGATCGCCTCACCTTTGGCCCCACCCCCGGCGATTTCCAACGGGTGAAGCGCATCGGGCTCAAAAAATGGGTCGATCAGCAGCTTCATCCCGAACGCCTGGCGGAGAACCCGGCGCTGGAGGCGCATCTTCAAGAGCTGGAATCGCTGCGCATGACGCCGCTTGAGGCGGTGCAGCATTATCCGACGCAGTCGATGATCCGCGCCATCGCCAACGGCAAGCAGCCGATGCCCGACGATCTGTTGTTGCGCGCCAGTGTCGAGCGGATAATAACCCGGTACAAGGTGAGGCGGGCCGAGTCTGTGGGTTTAGCGGTTCCTCCCAAGGACACGGACGCTGAGCTGGAGCCGGTGCGCTGGTTAGAGCAGGTGCTCACGCCGGAAGAGCTGGAAATCGTTCGCGGCAACAACGGCGAGAAGAAGCGCCAGATGCTCGAATCCATGCAGCCGGACCGCGTGGAAGACATGCTGATCGCGATGACGCAGAAAGAGCGCCTGAAGCTTTTCGGGCCAGCGTCCAGTACGATCCGCCGCGAGATCTTTTTGCTGAACGGCCCGCAGCAGGTGGTGAATTACGATCTGGTAGATTCCAAGATGTTGCGCGCCATTGAGAGCACGCGGCAGCTGGCCGAAGAACTGGACGACTTTTGGTTCAACCACTTCAACGTCTTCTACGAAAAAGGCGCCGATCGTTTTCTGATCCCGCAATATGAGCGCGAGGCGATCCGGCCGCATGTGCTTGGGCAGTTTCGCGATCTGCTGGAAGCCACTGCCAAGAGTCCCGCAATGCTCTTCTTCCTGGATAATTCCGAATCCGTGCGCCCGGACCTCGACGCCAACAACAAGAAGCGGAAGGTGAAGCGCGGGCTGAACGAGAACTACGGGCGGGAGCTGATGGAGCTGCACACGCTGGGCGTCAACGGCGGCTATACGCAGAAAGACGTCACCGAAGTAGCGCGCTGCTTCACCGGCTGGGGCATTCAAGAACCGCGCAAAGGCGGCGGGTTCTTTTACAACGACAAGCTGCAC
Source organism: Bryobacterales bacterium (assembly GCA_963798295.1). Taxonomy (GTDB): domain Bacteria; phylum Acidobacteriota; class Terriglobia; order Bryobacterales; family Bryobacteraceae; genus Palsa-89. The sequence continues at coordinate 524,714 of CAWCSV010000002.1, forward strand.
GACAAGGGCGAGAAGATCGTGCTGGGCCATGTGATCGCGGCCGGGGGCGGCATGGAAGACGGCGAGCAGGTGCTGGATATTCTGGCGCGTCATCCATCCACCGCGCACTTCATATCGAAAGAACTAGCACAGCGCTTCGTGGCCGACAATCCTCCCGAATCGCTGGTGAACAAGATGGCGCAGACTTTCCTTTCCACCAACGGCAGCATTCGCGAAGTGATGAAGACCATGCTGAATTCAAAGGAATTCTGGTCAGAGGGCGCGTATCGAGCCAAAATCAAATCGCCCTTTGAAATGGTGGCCAGCGCGGCGCGCGCCCTGGACGCCAATGTCATCGATGGATGGGCGCTGGCGAATCGGGTGGGCACGCTCGGCGAGCCGCTGTATCACAAGCTGGAACCGACCGGATATTCGAACCTGAACGCGGAATGGATCAACTCCGCTTCGTTGCTGGGGCGCATGAACTTCGCGCTGCAACTCGCGCAAAATCACGTGGAGAGCGTGAAGGTGGATGTGTCGCGCTTCGGCGACGATCCAAGCGAAGTAGCCAAGGCTTTGATGTTCCGCGCCATGTCGAGGGAGACGCGCCAGGCCATCGACAAAGCTTTGGAGGAGAATAAAGACAATAAGCAGAAGAACCCGGCGCTGGTTGCCGCGTTGGTAATTGGGTCGCCGGATTTCCAAAAGAGGTAGTCGAGAAATGCCATCCAGACGTGTATTCCTGAAAGGCTCCGCGCTGGCGATGTTCGGCGTCGGATCGATGCCGGTGTGGTTGTCGCGCTCGGTCTTCGCGGCCGATACTTCGGAAACGCGCAAGAAAATACTGGTCGCGATTTTCCAGCGTGGTGCGGTCGACGGTTTGAACATGGTGGTTCCTTTTGGAGAGCAGCGTTATTACGAGATGCGGCCCTCTATCGCCATCCCCAAGCCGGATGGAACACCGAATTCGGCCGTCGATCTGGATGGGTTCTTTGGACTACATCCCGCGCTGGCTCCGCTCAAGCCGATGTTCGACGCGCGGCATCTGGCGATTGTGGACGCGGTGGGCTCGCCCGATCCCACGCGCTCGCATTTCGACGCGCAGGACTACATGGAATCCGGCACGCCCGGCTATAAAGGCGCCGCCGACGGTTGGCTGAATCGAGCGCTGCCAACGCTGACGGGTCCGGCGTCTCCCTTACGCGCCGTCAGCCTGGGCGATACGCTGGCGCGCAGCTTGCGTGGGCATAACGACGCTGTCGCCGTGCATAGCCTGAACGATTTTCAGGTGCACGATCCGCGTGGCGCCGCGACGTTCGAAAGCATGTACGAAAACTCGCTCGATACCATGCTGCATGGCACCGGCAAAGAGACCTTCAACGCTGTGAAGATGATGCAGTCCATCCAGAAGCAGACCTACGTTCCGGCCAACGGCGCGAACTATGGCAACGGCGGCTTCGGAAAAAGCTTGCAGCAGATCGCGCAGTTGATCAAGGCCAACGTGGGCGTGGAAGTGGCATTCGCCGATATCGGTGGCTGGGATACGCACGTGAACGAAACGGGCGGACAGCCCACCAACGGCCAGCTCGCCAACAATCTCGCGCAATTCGGCCAGGCGCTGGCGGCCTTTTACCAGGACCTGGGCGACCGCATAGAAGACGTCACACTGGTCACCATGTCCGAGTTCGGCCGGACGGTGAAAGAGAACGGCGATCGCGGCACCGATCACGGCCACGCGAATGTCATGTTCGTGCTGGGCGGCGACGTGCGCGGCGGCAAGGTTTATGGCGATTGGCCGGGGCTTCAGGAAGAGCAGCTTTATGAGGGCCGTGACCTGGCGCTGACCACCGATTTTCGCGACGTGCTGAGCGAGCTGGTGGGCAAGCATTTGGGAAATTCCAATTTGCGATCGGTGTTCCCCGGCTACGAGAACCCGAAATTCCGCGGGCTGCTGGTTTAGCGCTGATACACTGGTCTCGGAGGGCATTTCCGCTTGCTGATCGTTATGCGAGCGCAAGCCACCGAGCAGGACATCGCTCAGGTTTGCGCGAAAATCGAGAGCCTCGGCTTTCGTGCCCACGTGATGCCCGGCGCCGAGCGAACCGCCGTCGGCATTACCGGCAATCACGGCCCCGTGCCGCCGGAGGAATTCGAAAGCATCTCGGGCGTGGCCGAAGCCATTCCGGTTTCGAAACCCTACAAGCTAGTGAGTCGTGAAGTGAAGCCCGACAATACTATCGTCGATGTCGCCGGCGTGCTAGTGGGCGGCGCGGATTTGGCGATATGCGCTGGTCCCTGTTCAGTGGAGAGGCGGGAACAGATTCTGGAATCGGCGCGCGCCGTCAAGGCCGCGGGCGCTCAACTGCTGCGCGGTGGCGCGTACAAACCGCGGACTTCGCCGTATGCCTTTCAGGGCCTGGGCGAAGAAGGCCTGCGATATTTGTCGGACGCGCGCGAAGAGACCGGCTTGGGCATCGTCACCGAAGCCATCGACGTGGAAACCTTCGATCTGGTGGAAGAGTACGCCGATTGCCTCCAGATCGGCGCGCGCAATATGCAGAACTTCTCGCTGCTGCGCCGCGCGGGGCGGTCGCGCAAGCCGGTTCTGCTCAAGCGCGGCATGTCGTCGACGCTCGAAGAATTCCTGATGGCCGCCGAGTACATTCTTTCGGAGGGCAACTATCAGGTGATCCTGTGCGAGCGCGGCGTCCGGACTTTCGCCGATCACACACGCAATACGCTGGACCTGAGCGTGGTTCCGGCGGTGCAGCGCCTGAGCCACCTGCCGATCATTGTGGATCCAAGCCATGGCACTGGCAAGCGCGACAAAGTTCATCCCATGGCGCTGGCGGCAGTGGCTGCGGGTGCTTCCGGGCTGATCGTGGAAGTGCATCCCAATCCCGACCGCGCGCTGTCGGACGGTTACCAGTCGCTCTACCCGGATCAGTTCCGCGAACTGGCGGATGAATGCCGCGCTATCGCCCAGTTGCTGAACCAACGGAGACTATCGGCTCTGGAAGCCAGACTCGCGCCCGCCGTATCATCATGAGCGCTGTCAAAATCATCCGCGCTCATGAGCTGGATACCAACACGCCCCAAACGATCGGCATGACACGGGCGGCGGCTATCGATCACGCCCGCACGGGCGCTAAGAAGATCTGGGCAGGCACGGTTTCCATCCAGCCCGACGCCAAGACGGGCGCGCACCATCACGGCGATCTGGAGACTGTGCTCTACATCATCAAGGGCCGCGCGCGATTTCGCTGGGGCGAACATCTGGAGTTCGCCGATGAAGCCGGGCCGGGCGATTTCGTGTTCGTTCCGCCCTATCTTCCGCATCAGGAAATCAATGCCGACCCCGATCATCCGGTGGAAGCGGTGGTGGTTCGGAGCGGGCAGGATCCGATTGTGGTGAATCTCGATATCGAGAGCCCGGAGCCGCCATCCAGCTCCAAGTGGATCGATCCGGTGCACCGCAGTTAACGGCGGCTAGTCGTTCTTCGAACTCTCGTTGCTGGTGGCTGGTTTCGACGCCGGTTTCGATTCGCTCTTGGTTTCGGTCTTGGTGGCGGTATCGGCCGAAGACTTACTGGAAGAGTCCGATTTATCCGATTCAGATTTGCCGGATTCGTTCTTGGCTGTATCGGATTTCGGCGCTCCGCTGCCGCCTTTTGCGTAGTCCGTCACATACCAGCCTGAGCCTTTGAATTGGAACGAGGGAGCGGACATCAGCCGATGCACGCGTCCGCCGCATTTTTCATGCACGGTGACCGGCTCATCGGCAAACTTCTGGATTACCTCGAAGGTTTCACCGCAGCCTTCGCATTTGTACTCGTAAATGGGCACTGACGGGCTGCTTACTTTTGCGGCGGCTTCGGAATATTGAGCGGAGTCAAGGGCGTGACCGGGCGGCCGGGTTCCGGAGCATCGCCCTGCTGGCCACCATTGGATACCACCTCGTGGTTGCCGTGCTGGACTACATCGATGGCCTTCTTCAGCAGCAGGTCTTCGCCGGCTGGCTGCGGGGGCGGCTCCACGGTCTGTGGAGTGCCGTCGTCATCCACCACCACGGGTTCGGTTTCCTGAACTGGAACCGAAGGCGTGACGCCGGTGTCCTGGATAGCCTTTCCGGAGGGCGAATAAAACTTCGCGACCGAGAGAATCACGGCCGATCCGTCATCCATGGTAATTGCTTTGCGGATGGACGCATCGCCATAAGTGCGCTCGCCGACCACTTCCGCTCGCTTGTCGTCCAACAGGGCAGCCGCCGCGATCTCGGCTCCATCGGCCGTGCCGCGATCGACGATTACGGCCAGAGGAAGATGGCTGCGATCGTTGGCTGGGTCAGCATTAACGTCGTGTCGCTCTACTTTCTGGCCTTCGCTGTAAGTGATGAGTCCCTTGTCGAGAAACACGTTCGCCAATTGCTCGCCGGTCTCGGGATCGCCGGTGGCGCAGTGTCGCAGATCGAGAACCAATTGCTTGGCGCCCTGCTTCTGAAGATCTTCCACCTTGGAAGCGATGTCTTTCACGCGATTGCCATCCAAGCTGGCGGCCTGGATCAAACCCACCTGATCGGGAAGCATCTTTGCGGTGACGGCCGGATACTCGATCATCGCGCGCGTCAGGGTCAGCTTCGTCGGCTCCGGTTTGCGGAATCGCAGCACGCCCAGTTCGACGGTGCTGCCAGGGTCGCCTTCCAGCAATAGCTGCGCGAAGGCCAGCGGCATGTCGCGCGTGGCTACACCGTTGATGGTTTCCAATACGTCCGTGGTAGTGAGCCCCGCCTTGGCCGCGGGCGATCCCGGAATTGCATCCACGATGCCCACGTAGCCGAATTTCTTTGACAGAACCAGGCCGACATCGGCCTTATGCTGATCCTTGCTCTTCATCCACTGTTTGTACTGGTCAGCGTTCAAGTAGCTGGCATAGGGATCGATGGATTCCAGCAGCCCATTCAGCGCGCCCAGGGTGACGCTCTTCATGTCGGGCTCTTCCACGTAATCGCTCTTGATTCGCGAGAGCACTTCGGTATAAACCGCGAGGTGCCGGTAGGTATCTTCAGGGGAAGCGCTCTTGCCACGCATGGCGCCGAACAACAGCACAAAAACGAGACAAGTGGAGGTGGAAGCGACAAAAAACTTGATACGCCTGGTCATAAATAAGGGCCCAAGGACTTTCTATATTCAGTATACCTTGGCTTTGTCAGTAGCGGCGGAGCGCAGCATGGTGAAGGCCGCATAGATGACCGCCACCACCACCAGCCAGCGCATTGCCGTCAAAGGCAGCGATTTTACGATCAAAGCGGCGATCAGGACGCCCGGCAGCCCGCCCAGCGCCAGGCCCAGGGCCGCCTGGGGGCTAAAGCTGCCCTTCTGGATAAACCGCGCGCTGGCCACCGGCATCAGGAAGGCGCAGGATCCCATCATGATAGGGAAAGCGGCCTTGGGGTCCATGCCGAGCAGGCTCACCAGAATCATGCACGGCGCGTAGAGGCCGATGCCCAGCGTCATCAATGCACCCAGAACCAGGCTTCCGATCACTCCCGCCCACAAGCGTCCATGCTGAAGAATGAGCGCCGTACCGCCCGCCGGAAAGAGGTTGAGGTTAGCCATCAGGAAAAAGCCCGCTGCCGCCAGCAGCGCTATTCCCATTCCGATCTGCACCCAGCGGCGCGGCCAGCTTGCCACAATTCCCGCGCCGAACCACGCTCCAGCGACCGAAGCCGCCATCAGCAATACGAGCGTCAGGATGTCCACCTTCACGATGGCGATGAACAGAAACGCTTCCAGCAGCGTGGGCAGGGCGTGACCGACATTCAAGGTACCCGGGATCTTTTCATCCGGCACCATGTGCCAGAACTTGAAGATGCTGGTGGTGGGCGCGAACGAACCGATGCCCAGGGTGTCAAAAAAATTGGTCGCCAGCCCAAGGAACAGCTCGAAGGGAGTGGGTACGCCCGGCGCGCGATCTTTGCTCCGCATCCAGACCCAGACCAGGAAGACGGTGAACGCGCCCAGGGCGAGGAAAAGCCAACCGCGCGCGCTGACCATTAGCTAGATGTTACCAGTCACTAACCACCAGACACCGCTAATTCTTCCCGCGCCCCAATCTGGCGCAGGCAGCGGTCGATCCACTGCTTGGTCAGCTTCTCCTGCACGCCATTCTGCGAGAGCCGCGTACGCAGGCTGGCGAAATCGACGTGATCCATCTGCTGGTCCTGATTGAAGCAGGAGAACACCACGGTCTCTTCACCGGTGATGGGATCTTTGTGCTGCTGCAGGCACTGCGCGCAAATTTCCTTCATCATGCACTGCATCGGCGAGTTGATGCTGGCGATGGCCTTGTGGCCGTGCTTCAGATACGGCGCCAGCACACCGTGGCGCGCGCGCTGCACCGCGTGCATCATGGCGTCCGACCCGATCACCACCAGCCTATCCACCGAGCTGAGCGGAATCTCCGGCTCGGCATTCACTTGAACATTGGGCATCGGAATATTCGGCTCCGCCAGATCGCCGCGCCCATAAGCGGCCATAGCGTCCACGATATTTCCAACGAACGCTTTGTCCTGCACGCGATCGGGCGTGAAGCCGGGCGCTTCGTCGCAGCACCACACTACTACGTCGGCGGCCTTCTCGATCTCCTCCACCTTGTAGCGGTCGATCATTTTCTTGTAGCCGGCGAAGTAAACGGTGCGCGATCCGCTGGCGCGCAACTGCTGGCCGATGGAAAACAGCACGGCATTGCCCAGCCCGCCGCCTACCAGCAGCACGGTCTCGCGCGAGGGCGTTTCCGTTGGTGTGCCAGTGGGCCCCATCAGGATCACCGGTTCGCCCGGCCGCAGCAAAGCGCATAGATCCGACGATCCGCCCACTTCCAGAACGATGGTTGAGAGCAGGCCTTTCTCGCGATCCACGGAGGCGCCCGTCAACGCCAGCCCCTCCATCGCCAGAGCGGTTCCGTTCACGCGCGCCGCCAGCGTCTCGTAGTTCTGCAGGCGATAGAACATGCCGGGCTCGAAGGCTCGCGCGGCCATAGGCGCTTCCACCACTACTTCCACAATGTTCGGGGTCAGCCGGATCACGTCCTTGACCACGGCGCGCAGTTCGGAATTCAAGCGCGCCACCAGCGCATCGGGCCCCGGCGTTTCGGGTGATCGCTTGGAAAGCAGCCCCGTCACTACGGGATAGCCTTGTTTCGCGCTGGCCATGGCCTTCACCACATTGCCCGCATAGGAAGGATGCAGGTCGCCGAAGAAGCTGATGCCTCGGCCGTCCGGGCGGATGGATGTCAGCACGCGCGACGCTTTCGGTTTGGCGACACGCTCCGGCGATACCCGCTGCCCGGTCTCATCGACAGCCTGGAACCATTTCCCGTCCAGAAAAACATTGTCGGGATCTTCGCGGCCCAGCACGGTGTTGGGCTGCGTGCCCGCGGCAACCAAAATCGATTTCGCGGGTAACCGCACCGGCTCTCCGCTCGCGCTCATTTTGCCGGTAGCGGCGTCGAACGTGTGGCGCATCACGTGCAACGCAGCCGCGTGACCGAAGCTATCCACTTCCACCGATTCCGGCGCCAAGCATTCGGCGAATCGGATGCCTTCTTCGAGCGCCTTCCACACCTCTTCGTGATTCAGCGTGTAGCTGGGCGAATCGATCATGCGGCGGCGATAAGCGATGGTGACGCCGCCCCAGGAGTTCAGCAGGCTGATGAGGTTCGGCTTGCGGCCTTCGCTGGCCGCGGCCGCTCTTTCGGCATGAATGGCACGGGCATGGGACAGAAATTCAGCGGCGGTTTGGATTTCTTCGATGCTCCATCCGGCGCGTACCTCGGCTTCGCCCTTCTCCGCCACCAGGGTCTCGTAGCGCTTCAGAAACTTTTCCACTTGCACCACGTAGTAAGCCAGCGATTCTGTGGCTGTATCGACAGCCGTCAAGCCGCCACCGATCACCACGATCGGCATGCGGATCTGCAGATTCGCGACGGAATTGGTCTTGGCCGCGCCAGTGAGCTGCAGGGCCATCAGGAAATCGGACGCCTGGCGAACGCCACGCGCCAGTCCGTTTTTCATGGGTATGACGGTGGGGCGGCCGGCGCCCGCACAGAGCGCCACATGATCGAAGCCCATCTCGAAGGCGCTCTCGATGGTGAGTGCGCCGCCAAAGCGTACGCCGCCAAACATCGTGAACTCGCGCCTGCGTTCCAGCAACAGCCGGATGATCTTCAGGAAATTCTTGTCCCAACGAACCGTGATCCCGTACTCGGCCACGCCGCCGAACCCGGCCATCACGCGGTCGTCCAGTGATTCGTAGACCTCGCGGATATCGCGGATCGGCCGGAACCCGGAGCGCTTCCCAAGCGCATCCAAGCCCGCGACCTCCTCGGGCAGCGGCTCAATCTTCAACCCATCGATCCCCACCACGGTATGGCCATCGTTCATCAGGTAGTGCGAGAGCGTGAATCCGGCCGGTCCGAGACCAACCACCAGCACCTTGTACCCGCTCGGCGCGAGCGGCAGCGGACGCGCGAAATTCAGCGGATTCCAGCGCGTCAGCAGGCTATAGATTTCAAAGCCCCAGGGCAATTCCAGCACGTCCTTGAGCGACCGGGTTTCCACTTGCGGGATGTCCACCGGGTCCTGCTTTTGAAAAATGCAGGCCTTCATGCAGTCGTTGCAAATGCGGTGCCCGGTTCCGGCCGCCATGGGATTGTCGATGGTGACAATCGCCAGCGCTCCCAAGGTGTAGCCCTGCTGCTTCACCACGTTCATCTCGGAGATCTTTTCGTCCAGCGGGCAGCCCGCCAGGGTGACGCCGAATACGGTCTTCTTGAACTCGCCGGTTTTTTCTCTCAGTCCCGTCGAGCAGCTATCTTTCCCCTGGTTATGGCACTTGATGCAGTAGTGCGCTTGATCCAGCGCGCCTTCCAGGCCCATGCCCGCGTCGGTGAGACGAAATCCTTCGCGCTCGCGCCAGCTCTCTTCCGGCAGCCTGAGTTTTGCGATTCCGTTCTCCGCCGACGTCTCCACCGGTACCAGATGCAGCGGATCCAGTTTATGCGCCACCTTGAACAGAACGTCGGAGTGGTGCTTCTTTCGTCCGGCTTCCGACAGAGCGGCCCAGGCCGCATAACGCGCTGCGATCTGAATCTCTTCCAGGTGTTCGGCTTCCAGGTCCAGCCATAGCGAGACGTGCGAGAAAAAGTTGCTCTCCGTGACCGGCTCGCCGAAAATTGCTTCCAGTTCGCGGCCCAGAGCCGGTCCATCGATCGATTCGGCCTGTTCCCGGGTTACGCCGCTGATGGCGCGCTTTTGAATGAACTTGCGCTTGAATGCGAAGAAGGGAGCGAACTGGTTGTGGCGCGCCTGAAGCGCCTCCACTTCTTTGGAGATTCCGAATAGCTCACCCAGGAAATCTTCCACATGCGGAGCCAGCGTGATCACCAGCTCGGACTGCTCTTTAGCCGTCCTGGTACCCGGATTCACCCGGGCGTCAACTAACTGAACATGCAACCCGACATCGGTGCCCAGCAGCCGATTGAGAAACGCCGCGTCCAGACGAAGCAGTCCGTCGCGCGCGTACAGGTCTTCAAACCGGAGGCCAAAGCCGAGCGCACATTGATCGATACCAGGGTGATCGGCACCAGAGTGATCGGAAGTCGCTGACATTTCTAAAGTTATTAGACCGATGGCCGCGCGGCGGAAATAAGAATGGCCACGCTGAACGGGAGCTTATGAGTCCATTGTAACAGGCAAAATCATTGCGGCTGCCTCCGCAGCCATTCAAACAGCACCACGCCGGTGGCAACCGACACGTTCAACGAACCGATGGCCCCGGCCATGGGAATGCGAACCAGCATGTCGCAATGCTTCTTCACCAGTTCATGCAGACCCCGGCCCTCGCCACCCAAAACAAAGACCGTGGGCTGGGCGTATTCAATCCCGGTATAGAGCTGGCCGCCGCGTTCGTCTAATCCGTAGATCCAGAAGTTGCGTTTCTTCAAATCGTCAAGCGTCTGGTTGACGTTGCCCACGCGAACCACGGCCAAGTGTTCCAACGCTCCGGCCGCAGCCTTCGCGACGGTTTCGGTGAGTCCGGCGGCTCGACGGTCCGGTACGATCACCGCATCCGCTCCAGCGGCATGCGCGGTGCGAATAATGGCGCCAAGGTTGTGCGGATCCTCCACGCCATCCAAGACAATCAGTAAGCGCGCTCGGGGAAGTACCTGGTCCAGTTCGGCATAACGATGCGCGGCGCCGAACGCCACCACTCCCTGGTGCGTGGCTCCGTTGGATGCCCGATCCAGTGCTTCGCGCGGCTCAAACCGCAGCGTCACCTTGCGCTCGCGCGTCAGATCGATGATTTCCTGCATGCGTGGACCGCCCGCGCCACGTGCGATCAACACACGATCAAAAGCGCGCCCCGCGAGCAAAGCTTCGCGCACCGGATGAACTCCGGCGATGACGTGACCGGGGACCGTCCGCCGGTCATTTTCTCTTGCGGACTCGTTTGCAGCGTCTGGCACCGCACGCTTCAACGAGTTGAATTTCGACGCTCGATTCCGGGTGGGATGTTTCGTAGTCCTCAGTGTAAAAAAATATCGAGAATTGCTCAATGAGTCTGCTAGAATGTCGGAAGCATGCCAGAGCCGGCGGCCGGTGAACTTCGTCCAGAAATTCCCGACAAGCTCTATTTTCGCATTGGCGAGGTGAGCCGCCTGGCTGGAATCAAACCGTACGTCCTGCGCTTTTGGGAGACGGAATTTTCTTCGCTTGGACCGAAGAAGTCCGGCAAGGGGCATCGGTTGTATCGCCGCAAAGACGTGGAACTGGTGCTGGAAATCAAGCGCCTGCTTTACGACAAGCGCTACACCATCGAAGGCGCGCGCAAGTATCTGGATTCGCGGACGCGTGAAATAGGCGCGAAGTCGTCCTCCACCGGGGCCGGCAAACCGGGCCGCCCGCAACCGGCGCTGTTCGGCGATCCGGGTCCGGCCCTGGACGCCATCCGCAAGGAACTCACCGAAATCCTGCAGCTTCTCAGCTAACGCGGCGCTCTTTCCCAAGGAGCGCTCATACAAGTGAATGGCGCGCCGATAAGAAAGTTGAAATCGGGGCATTGCATGATCCGGCTGACGCGCATCAATCGGGCTCCTCTGGTTCTTAACTCGGACCTCATTGAGCATGTGGAGGCCACGCCGGACACCGTTATCGCACTCACCACAGGTCAAAAGCTGGTCGTTCTGGAGTCCGCCGAGGAAGTGATTCAAAAGGTGATCGCCTTTCGCCGCTTGATCGCCAACCGCCCCGAACTCGTGGCCGCGCATGAGGACTAGGCGTCCAGCGCGGAGAGCAAGTTTGAGGACCCGGGTTTAATTTTATGGCGGGTCAGCCCAGTCCCCTGAATCCGGCGCGTAAATCGCGTCCCGTTCCTCCGCGATCCAGTCGCACCCGTCCGGATCTGGCGACTATCCTGGGCCTGATTCTCGCATTCGGCGGAATCGTCGGCGGCCTGATCATGGAAGGCGGCAGGCTCAAGGATATTTCCCAGATCACCGCGGCGATCATTGTTCTGGGTGGCACCTGTGGCGCGGTCATGGTGAGCACTCCCATGAACGTGCTTATGGGCGCAGCCCGGCGGTTAGTGCACGTATTCCTGGACAAGATCGACAGCCCGGACGAAGTCATCGACGAATTGATCGGTTATGCCGCTTCGGCGCGGCGGAACGGTCTGGTGGCGCTGGAGGACGAGGCGATGAAGATCCAAGACCCTTTCCTCCGCAAGGCCCTCAATCTGGCCGTGGACGGCACCGATCTTCAGGAGATCCGCGGCATGATGCAGCTCGACATTGAGTTGTCCGAAAACCAGGCGCTCGCCGAAGCCCGGGTTTTCGAGTGCGCGGGCGGCTACTCGCCCACCATTGGAATCATTGGCGCCGTGATGGGACTCATTCAGGTGATGAAGAACCTCGCCAATATCGAGGAAGTGGGCCACGGAATTGCCGTGGCATTCGTCGCCACGGTGTACGGCGTGGGCCTGGCGAATGTGGTGCTGCTACCCGCCTCCACCAAAATCAAGGCCCGTATTGACAGCGAGACAGCACTGAAAGAACTCAAGCTGGAAGGCGTAGTCGGCATCGTCGAAGGGATGAACCCCAAATTAATTCGCAACAAGCTGGAAGCCTACCAGAACCAGACCAAGAAGACGCCGCAAGCAAACTCCCGGTCTCCCAAGGAGGCTGCCGCGTAGCAATCAACTTGTATGGAATGGCGGCCCAAATATATGGCTCGTAAGAAACTGCGGTCCCAGCCCAATCATGAGCGCTGGCTGGTGTCCTATGCGGACTTCATAACGCTGCTCTTTGCGTTCTTTGTCGTCATGTTCGCCACCGCTCAAACCGACAATGCCAAGGCCCGCGCGGTTTCTGAATCCGTGAACCAGGCCCTGAACGGAGACTCCTTCAAGAGCGCCTTCTCGATGCTGCTCGGCGGAAAGAAAGACATGAAGGGCAAAGGAGTTAGCGATCAAAAGAAACCCGGCGGCGAGAAGCTCAATGCCGGCGCTCGTTCTGGTGTGACCCTGACCGAGTTGCTGCCGATTCTATCCGAAGCGCTGCAGCAGGAGATTCAGAGCGGCCGCCTGGCGCTCCGCATGACATCGCGCGGGATCACCATCAGCTTCACCCAGGCCGCGCTGTTTCCCTCTGGCGAAGATGAGATCGCGCCCGACTTTTACGCGACCATCCAAAAGATCGCCGATGCCATGAACAAGGTGCCGAATCCGGCGCGCGCCGAAGGCCATACCGACTCCGTGCCCATCCATAACTCGCGATTTCGCAGTAACTGGGAGCTTTCAGCCGCGCGCAGCATCGCGCTAATGGAACTGTTCACCAAGTTTGGCGTGGCGCGCGAACGGCTTTCCATCGCCGGCTACGCCGACACCGACCCGATCGACAACAATGACACCGAACAGGGCCGGCAGAAAAACCGCCGCGTCGACCTGGTAATCCTGAACCAAAATGGAGCCCAAGGCGAACCCGAACGGCTACCCGTTCAGTCCGCTGGCAAGCCCTGAGGGCTGCCTAGCGCACCGATTCCTCCATTTGCCGCAGAACCTCCTGCGCGGCTTTCTGGCCGGCGCTCTTCTTCGACAGACCTTCAGCGCGGCTCACCCAGTCCCGCCCGACACGCACTTCCACCAGAAAGGTTTTCGCGTGTTCCGGCCCGTACTCCTCCACAATGGCGTAACGCGGTTGCGGCAGCCTCATGGATTGGGCCAGCTCCTGCAGAGCGCTCTTGTAATCGATAGCCAGCGCCACATCGCTGGATGGTTCAGCCTCGCCGATAATATGCCGCAGGATAAAGCGCCGCGCCGGCGCGATCCCGCCATCCAGATACAGAGCAGCGATCAGCGCTTCCACGGCATTCGCGAGCAGCGCCTTCTTTTCCCGGCCGCCGCTCATTTCCTCGCCACGCCCGAGCAGCAGATGATCGCCCAGCCGCAAGCGAGCGGCCACTTCGTGCAGGTGCGACGCGCTGACCAGTTGCGCTTTCAATTTCGACAATCGGCCTTCCGGATACTCCGGATGCGCCTCCACTAAAGCGTCGCTCACCACAAATCCCAGGATCGCGTCGCCCAGGAACTCCAGTTGCTCGTTGTCGCTGGCGGCGCTGGAGGTCTTTTCGTAAACCCTGGAGCGGTGCGTGAACGCGCGAGCGAGTAACTCCGGTCTCTCGAAACGATGACCGAGCGCCGCTTCCAGGGCCTGCGACTCCCGCTCCACAGTCTGGTCCACGTTCAATGCCTTGAGCCCTTAGGCTACTTATTCCCGGGGGGCGTGGGAGGTGTCGTGGCGCTGGGCGGCGTGGCCGGGGCGGCCGGCGTCGAAGGAGTGGCGGCCGCAGCGCCGGCAGCCGGGGGCATACGTTTGGCGATCTGGGCCTTCATGGCCTCGGCCACCGACTTCACCTGCTCCGGAACGTTGGGAGTGTTGATGGCCTTGTCGAGAGTGAAATTGGCGTCGGCCAGCTTGCCGGTGCTCATGTAAACCTGCCCCAGGCGTACCAAGGTAGCCGGATTGGGGCTCGCACCGGTGGCCAGCGACTCTCTGTAGTGCGCCACGGCGCCATCGTAGTTCTTGCGCACCACGTCGGCCATACCCATGGCCTCGTAAGCCTGGGCTTGCATGTCTTTCTTGAACCCTTCCCAGTCGACGTCGGGAATGTCGGCACGAACCTTCGGCATCACCTTCGCCGCCTCGACAGCGTCCTTGGCCCATTTATCGACCTTGGCGAGCTGTTCATCCTTGTCCAGATCGTTTTCGCGCGTGTGCCGGGCGGTTTCCGACGCCAGCGTGACCAGGGCGTAGGCGTTCTTGGGGTCCGCCTGCAACAGCCGGTTGCCATAGAAAACGATCTGCGCATAGTCGTTCTTTTGCTGTTCGGCCTGCACCGCCATCTGGAGCAGAGCCACTTTGAAGTCCGTGTCAGCGAAGTTGGTCAAAACGTCTTCGATGGCCTTGATTCGCGCATCGGGGTCCTTCGCCAGTTGGACCGCCAGGATGGCCTGCTGTTCCTTTGGGGATTTGATCTTCTGCGCCCACAGCGGCGAAAAGCCGAGCGCCAGGGCGGCCCAAGTCAGCGCCGCGATATTTCGGAATGCTCTTTTCATCATTGCTCCTAGTTTGATTTTCTGGTAGCCGAGTGCCCGCTACCGTTGGAACGGCTGAACGAGTCCTTTCTCGGCTGCCACCTTCACCTGCTCGGGCGCTCCGGAGACCGCGAGCGCCGCACGATAGTGCTTTTGAGCTTGCTCGCGCTCGCCGGATGCATCCGACAAACGGCCCAGATACAAATGGGCCCATGACTTGGTTTCGTCGTCCGGGGACATCTCCAAGGTCTTTTGGAACAGCTTCTCGGCCAGCTCCGGATCGTGATCCAGCGCCGCAATCCGCGCCAATCCATAATATGCCCTGGCGTGCACGGAATTCTCGGCGGGCTGCTCAAGGGCCTTCTGGTAGCCGGCGCGGGCTCCGATTAAGTTCCGGCTGGCGTAAAGATCCTCCGCCTGGGCCAGACTCTTGGCGGACGCGCTCAACACCGGCGCGGGCGGAGCGGGAGCGGCCTTGGCGTGGTGAACCGTCGCTTCTTTCGCGAACTCAACTTTTTGCAACCGCCGGTCCTCACGCTCCAAGTCAATTTGACCGAGCAGATCGGGAAAATAGTTTCTTAAGGATTCAGGCTGTTTCTCATAAACCGCCAAGCCGTCGGCCAGCGCCGCAGTCAGGACGAACCCCTGGCTTACAGCCTGATTGACTAACTCCTGCTTCTGGGGGCCGCGCGCCAGCCGGCTCTCCACCGCCTTAATCACACACTCGGTGGCCAGCAGCATGAAATCGTTCTTGTAAGCCTCATCCAGGGCAGGCGCGGCTTGCGCAAAATCGCCCAGGGACTTGTCCCGGCCCCATTGTTCGAAGTATCGCAGCGAAAGCGGATCCAGCAAGAAGTGCAAATAGGAATGCCGCACCTGATCGATCTGCGGCTCGGGCGAAGGCGTCAGGACAACGTAGTAGTTGTCTTTGTAACTGCGGGTCTGAATCTGGTTTGGCGCTCCCAGCAGATCCACATAGATCTGGAAGTGGCGGCCACGATAGCCGCTGGTGGGATTGCGCAGGTAGGCGTTCGACTCCAACAGCGCCTGAACCACTCCCGAGTGATAGGCCTGCATCACGCGATCCAGTTCCGGTTGCGACTGCTTCCAGAGCCCTTGGATGCCGGCTTCCCGATAGAAATTGGCGATCAACTCGTTCAGACCATCCAGCTTGCGGACATCCGGCGGGACCTCCTGCGGCGGCATCCAGAATTGGAAATCGGGAGGGCCATGGAGCGAGAGCGCGAAGGAGATGTATTGATTAAACTCGGCTTCCGGATCGTCCTGATGATGGTCGGCCAGAAACTTCTTGAGCGCTTCCACCGAATCGAGGTGCTCTCGAGCGATGGCCTCCCGAACCTGTTTGCGGACCGGGGAATTCGCGTTCGAATCCAGGTTGGCGTCGTAGCCCGCGGCATTGATGGCCGCCAGCACGGTGAAAAGCGTCTGGCTGCCGTCCAGCTGTTTATCCGCCGATGGCTGTTGAGCCGCCAGCTGAACTGGCAACAGCAGCGCCGGCGAAACCAGCGCGGCCAGGAGAGCGGTGAGTGCAAGCGGGCGAACCAAAGCTAGCTCCATTGTAAACACTACTAGAAATCTATTTCCCTATGCAAAAAGTCGAAAAGATCCGGTTCAGGATATCATCGGCGGTGGTCGCCCCGGTGATGGCATCCAGAGGCCGCAGTGCGGCGTAAAGGTCCAGTAGCAGCATCTCGTGTGGGATTCCGACGTCCGCCGCTTTGCGAGCCTGCCCCAACGCCTCCAAACTTTCGCGCAGTAGTTGCTCATGCCGGACGCTGGTGATGAAGCCGGATTCCTGCTCCAGCGAGGCCGCGGGAGCAATTTCTTCGCGCAAGCGGTCGATTCCCTCACCGGTTAGCGCCGAGACCGGGATGAAGTGGTCCATCGGCGCGGCTGTGCGAGGCAAGTCCGCTTTATTTCCCACCAGTATCCAACGCCCTTGCGATCGGGCGCGATCGATCAGCGCGAGATCGTCGGCGTGCACTGGCGCGGCGAGATCCAGCACCACCAGCGTCAAGTCGGCGTCGGCCATGGCCTGATAGCTGCGTTCGATCCCCAGGGTTTCCACCCGATCCTGGCCGGAACGAATACCGGCCGTGTCCACGAATTTGACCGGAATGCCCTGTATAGCCGCCACTTCCGACACAAGGTCGCGCGTGGTGCCGGGAATGTCGGTGACAATGGCGCGATCCTGCTCCAGCAGCCGGTTGAACAGGCTGCTCTTACCGACGTTGGGCCGCCCTACGATGGCAAGAGTGATTCCGGAATGGACCAGCTTGCCGTAGTCGAAAGTGGACGCCAAACCCGTGAGCGCCTGCTGGATGGGATCCAGACGCCGCAGAATTTCTTCCACGGGCGCGACGCTGATATCGTCTTCGGCGAAATCGATCCCGGCTTCCAGCAGGGCGATCAGTTCGAGTAGCTGTTCTTTAATGGGACGGATGCGCTTGGAAACCGAGCCTTCCACCTGCTGCGCGGCGATACGGGCCTGGTACAGCGTGGTGGCTTCAATCAGATCGCGCACGGCTTCGGCGCGGGGAAGATCGATTCGTCCGTTCAGATAGGCTCGCAACGTGAACTCGCCCGGTTCCGCCAGCCTGGCGCCGGCCACACAAGCGCGCTCCAGGCAGCACCGGAGGATGACAGGCGATCCGTGGCAGGAGATTTCGACCAGGTCCTCGGCGGTGTAGGATCGCGGCGCGCCAAAGTAAGCGACGACCGCTTGATCCACGGACGCCCCGGAATCGTCGATTAATTCGGCCAGCGCAACGGTCCAAGGGACCCACTCATGCCCGGCCCGAAATCGCAAGATGCTTTCAGAGACGCTGCGCGCATCGGATCCGGAAAGACGCACCACGCCCACGCCGGATCGGCCGGGCGGCGTGGAAATCGCAACGATGGTGTCTTGAATACGCAGGACGATTCTAGGCTACGGCTGGCGGAAGCCGCCACCGCGGCGCGGAGGTCCTGATCGCCGGTTACCATCGCGGGGACCGCGGTCGCGAGGGCCGCCGCGGGGAGGCGGTCCGGGCCGGGGCGGACGAATCGGCTCCGGCAGCGGCATGTCGATGGGCAGAACCACCACCTGGCGGAAGGGCCCGGTTCCGGTGCTCTCGCTGCGAATATCGGTTTCGTTCGCCAGGCTCAGGTGAATGATGCGCCGTTCGCGGCTGCTCATCGGGTTAAAGTGAAACGGCCGCCGGGTCCTCTTCACGCTTTCCGCGGCGGTCATGGCGCTCAGCCTTAATTCCTCGATCCGCAGCGTGCGATAGTCGTTGGAATCGAAGCACAGCAGCGAGTGATGATCGGCCGGCATGCGCAGAGCTTCCATGGTGAGAAACTCCAGCGCCAGCAGCAACTCGGCTTTGTTGGCCAGCAGCAGGTCGACGTCGGGACCCGAGAATTTCACCAATAAATCGGGATCTTCGAGATCGGGATGCAGGTGCTGGCCTTCCAAGAGCTCAAAAGAAAGCTCCAGCCCCATGTCCCCAATGACCATATCGAGAAACCCGCTGATTTGGAATCCATTGGATTCAATTGTGTAGTTTTTCTCGCCCACCTTGCGTTACTTACCCTTCTTCTTGACTGCAACCGGAGTCGGCGGTGGCGGTGGTGCGGGCATCATCCGATTCACGGCCCATTGTTGTGCGATTCCCACTAAATTACTGGTTAGCCAGTATAACACCAGGCCGCTCGAAAAATTATAGAACAGGAAACCGAACATGAGCGGCATGAACATCATCATTTTCGCCTGTGAAGGATCCATGCCCGGATTGGGTGTCATCTTCTGCATGACGAATTGCGAGACGATCATGATGATCGGCAGGATGTGAATGGGCAGTTGTTCCGGCTGGGACAAATCCGAGATCCACATCCAGTGCGCGCCGCGCATCTCGATGGTGACCGCCAGCACTTTGTAGAAAGCGTAGATGAGCGGGAGCTGTACCACCATGGGCAGGCAGCCGCCCATGGGATTGACGCCTTCCTTCTTGTAGAACTCCATCACTTCCTGGTTCTGTTCCGCCTTACGGGGGTCGCGCATGCTGAGACCCTTGTATTTGGCGTTGATGGCGGCGAGTTTGGGCTGCAGGGACTGCATCTTGCGCTGGCTCTTCATGCTCTTCAGGCGCAACGGCAGCAGCACCACGTTAATGACGATGGTGATCAGGACGATGGACCAGCCATAGTTGTGAACGATATTGTCGTCCACCCAGTGCATGGCCAGAAAGAGCGGTTTCGCGATGACGCCGTACCAGCCCCAATCGATCAGCTGTTGCAGCTTGGGGTCCACGCGGCGCAGCAGGTCGACGTTCTTCGGGCCGACAAACAGCGTGAAGTGGTTGACCGAGTCGCCGCCTACCTCCACGCCGACGCGCATCTCTTCTTTGCCGGCGGGCGCAGGCGGAACATCGTCCTTGATGGTTTCCACCTTGGTTTGCGTATTGTCTTTGGGGAGAAAAACAGCGGCGAAGAAGCGGTCGTCCAGGCCGGCGAAGGAATAATTGCCGGTGGTCAGGACCGGGCCGTCTTTCGCCGATTTGGCGTCCTTGGTATAAAGCTTGCCTTGGGTGAGGCCCAGCATGCTGGGCTCTTTGGGGTCGAAATAGACAACGTGCTCTTCGCTCGTGCGATTCAGTACGGTGGGATCGCCAAATCCTCCGCGCCACTGAATAAGGTGCTCGGTGGGAACGCCGTTGATGGTCACTTCGGTTGTGATCTGTGAAAGATAGCCGGACTTGGAAAACTGGAAGGTCTTCAGCGCGTAGTTCTTTCCATCCGAAAAGGTATATTGAATACCTAGGCCGTCCGGGGTCGGTTTTGCGACATAGAGTCCGTAGTTCAATGCATCGGCCGCCTTGTCATCCCGCAGCACGATAGAAAAGGGCGGCGCGACTTTGGAATAACTGGCGGCGTTGACCAATTCCAGGGGTTTGCCCAGCTTGTCGCGGTATTTTTTCAGGATCCAGCTGCGGATGGTGCCACCGCGATTGGAGAGCGTTACCTGATAGATGTCGGTGTCGATGACGAACTGTTGTTCAGAGGTGGCCTCGATCTGGCCGGGCGCGGGTTCCGCTGGGGCGGCTTGGGACGTCGACTTCGCCGGCGCTGCGGGTGCCGCTGTCGCTGGCGATTTCGTTGCGGCGGGAGCGCTCTGGGCGGTGGTCTTTGCCGCGGGCTTGGGCGCTGGCGGCGGCGCTTTATAAAAGTACGGTGTGAGGAAGATCACCAACCCCATCAGCACGAACGCGAGCAGCAGCCGCTGCTCCATGGTGAGTTCTTTTTTTCCGGGCTTGTTGGATTGGTTGACAGCCATGATGTTGAAAACTACTTAGCGCACCGGGTCGAACCCGCCCGCATGAAAAGGATGGCAGCGCAACAGACGGCGCAGCCCCATCCAGACCCCACGCAGGATGCCATGGCGCTCCACTGCTTCCATCATGTATTCCGAACAGGTGGGAGAAAACCGGCAGGCCGAGGGCAGCAACGGCGAAACGAATTGCTTGTAGAGACGCAAAGTAGCGATTACGGCTTTCTGCATTGCGCCACCAACCGATCCAACTCCCGTCGCAGCTCCTCCACCGGCGCCGTGATCGCGGGACGGCGCGGGTTGATCACAATATCCCATTCCGGCGCCACTTCGGGCAAGCGCACCCGTAGCGCCTCCCGCAGCCTGCGCTTCACCCGGTTGCGTAGCACGGCTTTCCCAAAAGCCCGCGGCACAGTGAATCCGAGCCTGGGTCCTTCGCTCCCGGCGCGCGCCACTCGCAGGCAAAAGGCCGCGAAATAGCGGCCCGTAAAGCGAGTTCCTTGATTGTAGGCCTTGCGGAAATCGGCGGCTCTCAGAATCCGAGCAAGTTTCGGAAGGCCGACGCTAGTCGGCGTACCGAACGGCTCTCTCGTCGCTAACGGTGAGTTTGTGGCGGCCCTTGGCTCTGCGTCGCGCAAGCACGGCGCGGCCATTTTTAGTGGACATGCGTACCCGGAATCCATGTGTCTTTGCCCGTTTGCGATTGTTTGGCTGAAAGGTGCGTTTTGGCATCTGATTTCCTCGGCCCGGGCAGAACACCCGAAACGTAGAAGGCTGTTAACTTTCAGTATAGGAGCGGGGGGAGGGGGTGTCAAACGCGACGACGCTACGTCCTGAAATCGGAAAGCTTGAAAATATGGGCCAGTTCCACCCCAAACTGATCGCGCAAGAGTTCGCTTCCCCCGGCTTGCCGGTCGATCAGGCATATCGCTCCCAGGATGTTCATGCCAGCCTGCCGCGCATTTTGGACGGCTAGCGCGGTCGATTCGCCCTTGGTGCACACGTCTTCCAGGATCACTACGTTTCGTCCCTCGGTGGATTCCAGCCCCTCGACAAGTCTCTGCATCCCATGCTGCTTGCGCTCCTTGCGAACGGTGAAACACTCGATGGGCGACGGACGATCCAGGCTTTCTCTCGCGACGGCGAAGGCGATGGGGTCCGCCCCCAAGGTAAGGCCGCCCACTGCGTCGGGAAACCATTTCCTCTCGTCCATCTTGCGCAGGAACAGACGCCCGATGAGCGGCATCGCCCGGGGATCGTAGGTGGTCAGCCGGCAGTCTACGTAAACGTCGCTGGTTTGGCCGGAGGCCAGCGTAAATGTGCCGAACCTCACCGATTTCCTCTTGAGGATTTCATGCAGCGCGGCCAAATCCTGGCTGGGAGCGGAGGTCATTCGAAACCCTCTCTTGCAAACTGCCAGGCCGTCGCGACCACGTCCCTGATCTCGGTGAACTTCGGCTTCCATCCCAGCGTTCGCTTCAGTTTGTCGGAATTGGCCACCAGCACCGCCGGATCCCCCGCTCGCCGAGGGCCGATCTCATGCGGCACCTTCTGCCCGGTCACTTGTTCCACTGCATGCATCACCTCCAGCACCGATTGCCCGGCGCCCGTGCCCACGTTGAACGCGTCCGAAGTTCCACCCGCCAGCAGCTTTTCGATCGCCACCACATGCGCTTCGGCCAGATCCGTGACATGAATATAGTCGCGGATGCAGGTGCCGTCTTTGGTTTCATAGTCATCGCCGAAAATGGTCACCGGCTTTCCGGAGACAACGGCGCGCAGCAGCAAGGGGATCAGGTGCGTCTCCGGATCATGCTCCTCGCCCAGGCCCGATTCCGGGTCCGCTCCACAGGCGTTGAAGTAGCGCAGCGCGATGCCGCGCAGCCCGCTGCAGCTATCCAGCCACTTCAGCATCTTCTCCACCAGCACCTTGGACTCGCCATAGGGATTCACCGGATCGAACGGATGGTCTTCGGGGATCGGAACGACTCTCGGGTTCCCGTACACCGCCGCAGTGGATGAAAACACCAACCGCTTGACGCCCGTCTGGATCATGGCGCTGAACAAAGATGCACTGCCGCCGTCGTTGTTGAGAAAATACGACTCGGGCTTCTGGGTGGATTCTCCCACCATGGAATGCGCGGCAAAGTGCACTACCGCGTCCACGCGCTCGCGGCTCAACAGCTCCGTCAGTGCGACCGTTTCGAGCAAATGCAGCTTGTGAAAAGGAAGATCGCGCACGTTGTGTTCGTGTCCCCGCGACAAATCGTCCACGATCACCACGCCGTAGCCGCGCCGCTTGAGCAGATGGGCCGTCACCGATCCGATATAGCCCGCTCCGCCCGTCACCAAAACTTTCGGCATAAGGTTCCAGTTTAAAGCGCGGCCCTGCAATCGTGCTGTATACTCATTTTTCACCGCGTTTTGCGAACACATGAAGGAGGCGGCCAGCTAGCCGCTCGTTTGATGAGCTCCTGGCAGCAGTGGCTGCGGCAGCCAAAAACCGTCTGGTTCCGCAAGGCGCTCTTCCAGGTTCACCTTTGGACCGGTATCGCGCTCGGCCTCTATGTATTCGTCATCAGCGTAACCGGCAGCGCCATCGTTTTTCGCAACGAGTTGTACAACTCGCTCTGGCCGGGACCGCGTATCGTTGCAGTGGGCCCGCATCACTTCACTCACGACGAGTTGCGCGCCGCCGCGCGCCGCGCCTATCCGCAATACCGGGTGAGCTGGATCTGGGACGCGAAGCAGCAGCCTGACCAGGCCATCGAGATCTGGCTGGACCGCAAGGGTCACAAGAAGCAGCGGCTCTTCGATCCTTACACCGGCCGGGACTTGGGCGAATCGCGTCCTTACTCCATTCAGTTGATGGCGTGGCTGATGGACCTGCATGTGAATTTGTTGTCGGGCAACGTGGGGCGGCTGGTGAATGGCGTGTGCGCTATTTTCGTATTGGGGCTTTCCATGACCGGCGCGGTGCTGGGGTGGCCGGGCATCCGCCGTTGGCGCCGCGGTTTGACCATCCAACCGACATCGAATTGGAAGCTCTTCAACTGGGAACTGCACAGCGTGGTCGGCTTGTGGATGCTGCCGTTCGTCTTTATGTTCGGCGCGGTGGGAGTGTACGCCGGTTTTCCGGAGCCGTTTCAAGCGTTCGTGAATAAGATCGCGCCGCTGAACGTTTATCGGCCCATACCCGACGCGTCGCTTGCTCCCAACGTGTCGGTGATTCAGGTAAGCACGCCAACTGCCCGGCCGCCGCGCTTTCGTCCCAAATACAGCATCGGCGACAAAATCATCCGCTGGTTCAGCTATCTGCATTTCGGCAACTTCGGCGGCTGGCCGAGCAAAGCGCTGTGGACCATCATCGGACTCGCGCCCGCGTTTCTTTTCGTGACTGGGGTCCTGATGTGGTGGAACCGCGTGGTCAGCCCGGGCGCGCGCCGCATTCGTCGCTCGTCATCCTCCGGTCGCTCCGCCTCCGCCGGTCCCTCCGCCGCCGCCGGGATATAATTCCGACATGGCAACGCCCAAACGCGCACTCCTCATCGTCGCCGGATTCGCCGCAGCAGCACTGGTCTTCGCCGCAGGCCGCGTGGACCCCAACAATCCCACGGGCACGCACGGATTGATCGTCATCGACAAGATTGGCAGACATGTCCGGTTCTTCGATCCGTCGAATTTCCAGGAGATATCCAATCTGGACGTGGGCGTCGCGCCGCACGATGTGGCCATCTCGCCCGATCACAAGTTCGCCTACATTCCCGTTTATGGAGACGGGGTGTACGGCAGAAATCCGCATCCGGGCCACACCATCGCGATCATCGACCTGGAGTCGCGGAAACTGGCGGGAACCATCGACGTCTCGCCCTACCAGGCTCCGCACGGCATTCAGATCGACGAGTCGGGCACAATCTACGTGACCTGCGATCTAAGCCGCAAGCTGTTGGTGATCGATCCGAAAGCTCGCAGCATCGTAGCCGCGCTGGATACCGATGGCACCGGTCACTGGTCCGCGGTTTTGCCCGATGCGAGCAAAGCATACGTCGCGAACAAGAACGACAGGTTATTTGTCACCGCCATCGATTTGAAGAAGCGCGCTATCATAGCCCGCATTCCCGCGCCGAACGGCACGGAGGGCATCGCAGCTTCGCCCGATGGGAAGTGGGTGGTGGCAGTGGATCATTCCGAACCCAAAGTCCTGGTCATCGATCCAACCAGCGATACCGTGGTGGTCACGATCCCGCTGGAGGGAAATACCAAGGCCGCTTTCAAGCCGCGCTTTTCCCCCGACGGTTCGAAGCTGCTGGTCTGCAACATGTCGGAACGGCTGGTAAACGTGATCGATGTAGCGGACGCGCATGGCAAGCAGCAGGTGATCCCCGTGGGCAAAGATCCCATGGGATTCGCTTTCGCTCCCGACGGCAAAACGGTTCTGGTTGCCAATCACGGGGACGGCACGGTCTCGGTGATCGATCTGTCGCAGAACAAGGTGGTCTCCACCTTCACGGGCGGCTCTGGCGTGGAATCGCTGGCCTATTACTAGCTCCTCGCCCGCGCTGTAGCCATATAAACGCCCAGCCCAATCATCGCCGCGCCCGAGGCCGCGCGTTGGCGGCTTCGAAGCTTCGCATTACGCTGCAGGGCGGATCCGAGCGGTCCGGCGAAGAACGCGACGAGAAGATCGGCACAGGTGTTCAGAGTCACCGAAATCGCGCCGAGCAGCAGGAATTGGACCGCGACGTGCCCCTGCCGAACGGAGACGAACTGAGGGATGAACGAAAGAAAGAACAGCGCCGTCTTTGGATTCAGGACTTCCGTCATGACGCCTTGGACGAACGTGCCGCGCGGCTCGCTTGCGGCGTCGAGCGCGGCCTCTTGATGCTGACGGCTACGGATCATCCTGTATCCCAGGAAGATCAAATAGGCGGCGCCGGCGTACCTCACGGTCTCAAACGCGACGGCCGACGCCGCCAGAATCGCCGATAATCCGAACGCAGCCGCGGCCACATGCACCAGGCCGCCCAGAAACGTGCCCGCCGCCGATAACACCCCTTCCCTGCGTCCGCCGCGCAAGCTGCGCGCGAGCACATAGAAGATGCCGGGGCCGGGCGTGATGGCCAGAATCAGCGCCGCGCCGAGGAAGACCAGGAATCGCGATGATAACAACACACCTCAGACGATACAATCAAAGTCGAAGCGCCGCAAGATTCCCCGTCCAAAGCTTGCAGCCCGCACCCAAATGCAAAAGCTGCACTCACAGGCTGGCTGGCTCGAGATTCAACAGCAATTTTTCGTCAGCGGCGAAGCTGCTCCGGTACTGTCGGGACTCTCCGCGCTCATCGAAGCAATGACGATCGAGGCCTTCCAAGCCTCCCTGGCCAATCTGCGCGATTCCAACGTCGCCATGCTGGCGGTGGGTGGTTTCGGACGCCGCGAGCTGTTCCCGTTTTCCGACGTCGACATACTCATCCTGATCGAACGCGAGTCCCAAGCGGCAGCCATTAAGAACGCGCTCTCCGAATTTGTTCGCCTGCTGTGGGACGCCGGCCTGCGCTTGAGCCATTCGGTGCGCACCGTGGCCGAATGCGCCGAAATTCATGAGGGCAATATCGAATTGAGCATCAGTTTGCTGGACCGCCGCATGCTGGGAGGTTCGCCCGATCTCTACGCCAAGCTTGAAAGCAAGCTGCCCGGATTCTTCGAGCGCCAGAGCCGCGCTCTGACACGCCACTTATGCCAGCTGGCGCGGGAGCGCCACGAAAAATTTCAGGGCACTTTCTATCATCTGGAACCCAACGTCAAGGAAACTCCCGGCGGATTGCGCGACCTGCACTTGATCGACTGGTTTGGAAAACTGCGCAAGCCGGATGAGGAAGTGGCCGGCCGGCTGGTAGCGCCCACCCGTTTCATTCACTCGCTGCGCTGCTTTCTGCATTATCAAACGCGGCGCGATCAGAACCTGTTGAGCTTCGACGCGCAGGAGGCGCTAGCCACACAGCCGTACCTGTCGTTTCACGAACCGGCCGAGCTGATGCGCGAGTATTTCCGCAACGCCCGCGTGATCTACAGTGAGGCCCGCCGCGCGCTGGATCGGAACGAGAGAAGCGAAAGCTCGCTGGCGACGCAGTTTCGCGATTGGCGCTCGCGCCTCTCCAACTCGGAATTCACGGTTTCGAACGAACGCATCTATCTCCGGTCGCCCGGGCAATTCAGCAGCGATCCCGCTATCTTTTTCCGCCTGCTGGAATTCATCGCGCGCCACGGTATTCCCTTGTCGGCCGAAACCGAGCGGCGCATTGGAGCAAGCCTATGCAACTTTCGCCGCTTATTGCGAGCAGCGCGCAGCCCTTGTGGCCGGCGCTGCACGCCATTCTCTCGCTTCCCCACGCCGCCCTGGCGCTACGCGTGATGCACGATACCGGTCTGCTGCTGGCCATGTTCCCGGAGTGGCGAAATATCTTTTGCCTGGTGGTTCCGGACTTCTACCATCGCTACACCGTGGACGAGCACACCCTCGTCACCATCGAAAAACTGGCCGGACTCGCGGCCAGCCAAGATCCCGCCGAGCGCCGCTTGGCCGAGATTCTATCGGAGGTGGAGGACCTGGCGCTGCTGCGCTTCGCGCTGTTGTTTCATGACTCGGGCAAGGGCGCACATAGCGGCGATCATGCGCGCTTGTCGGTTGAGCTGGCGCGTCAGGCCATGCAGCGCATCGGAATGCGTCCGGAAGAGCAGAGCGCGGTCGAGTTCCTGATCGCGCATCACCTGGACCTTTCGGCGGTGATGAGCTCTCGCGATCTCTACGATCCCGCCACCGCGCGTCTGCTGGCCGCTCGCATCGGCACGCTGGAAAGGCTGAAGCTGCTGACGCTGATGACTTACGCGGACATTTCGGCCGTGAATCCCGCGGCTATGACGCCCTGGCGCCTGGAGCAGCTGTGGGAGACTTACCGCGTCACTCATCAGCAATTGCTCAAGGAACTGGAAACCGAGCGCATCGCCGACCTCCCGCCTGATCTTCGAGGCGATCTCGCAATGAACGCTGGGAACCAGCCGATTTTATCCGTGGTTTTCCATCGCGCTATCTTCGCACGCACACTCCGGATGACGTGCGCGCGCACGCCGAGCTCTACGAATTGAGCAAGTCGAGCGGCGTGGCGGTGCGGATCGATGCTCAGATGGGCCGGCGGCGGCGTTTATCGCGCCACCATCGTCGCGAGCGACCGGCCGGCGCTATTCGCTTCTCTGGCCGGCGCCATATCGAGCTTCGGAATGGATATCCTGAAAGCCGAAGCGTTCTCCAACGAGCAGGGCGTGATTCTGGACACTTTCGTATTCTCCGATCCCAATCACACGCTGGAATTGAATCCCACCGAAAACGATCGCTTGCGGCAAACGCTGGAAGACGTGACGCTGGGCCGGCTGGATACCGAGCAGCTTCTCCGCGGCCGCACCGCGCACAATCGTCTGAAGAAGCGCACCGTTCAGCCGCGCGTGCACTTCGATCCGAATGCCTGCGACACCGCCACTTTAATTGAGATCATCGCCGAGGACCGTCCCGGGCTGCTCTACGATTTGTCTTCGGCC
Source organism: Bryobacterales bacterium (assembly GCA_963798295.1). GTDB lineage: Bacteria > Acidobacteriota > Terriglobia > Bryobacterales > Bryobacteraceae > Palsa-89. The sequence continues at coordinate 552,260 of CAWCSV010000002.1, forward strand.
ATTTCGATGGCGGGTTGTAACATTGATGTAGTGCTGATCGACACCGAAGGGCGTAAAGCAATTGATGTATTTTATGTTGCAACCAATGGCAGCGAAGCTTTCATCTAATGTTCGCGATGCTCTAAGTCACACATTATTAACACTTTGCTAAGTTTTAATCTGTCGCGAAGTAACCTTTCGTCTCCAGTCCGACGTAACTACTAATGTGGCCTGTATGCAAGAGACAACCACACTCCTCGTAGAGCTGTACCACACGCATTCAATCTAAGGAGCCCAAAGCTAAATGAAAATCACCAAACTGATGCTAGGAGCTTGTGTCTTTTCGCTCGGAATCGCCACGGCCGCGTCCAGCTACCACGTCAGGATCGCCGATCCTACGTGGGTTGGCGCCACCCAACTGAAGCCCGGCGAGTACGAGGTCAGGGTGGAAGGCGACAAAGTTACATTCAAGCAGGGCAAGAATGTGGTGGCGGTCGGCCGCGAAGGTTGAGACCAGTGCCGCAAAGTTTTCCGACACCCAGATGGATATTAGGACTGAAAACGGTCAAGCCAAGCTGAAGGAGCTTGATTTAGGCGGCACGAAGTCCAAAATCATGTTGAACGATGCCGCCGCTCCCGTAGAAGCCGGCGGCACCCACTAACTAAGTCAGTACCACTCATTTGCGCCGGGACGGGAGCCTTAGGGAAGTCGCAAAGACCACTAGGGCTTCTGCTCCCGGCGTTGCATCATCCAGCGTTCCATTCCCACCGGCCACGATCGCCACGTATTGCTTCCCGTCCTTGCCTGCATAGGTAATCGGGACGGCGTGCGCGCTCGCGTCCAATTTAGCCGACCACAGTTCTCTTCCAGTCTTTGAATCGAATGCTCGAAAACGGCGATCGTTCGTCGCACCGATAAACACCAGCCCTCCGGCCGTCGCGATCGGTCCGCCCAGATTCAGCCGCCCCGTGCTTCTTTTGGCGCGCGGCAATTCGTCGGTAATTCCCAGAGGAACCTGCCAGGCGAAATCTCCGGTGCGCGCATCCACCGCCACCAATCGGCCCCACGGCGGCTTCTGGCACGGCCACGCATGTTCGCCCGAGTGCGGAATATTGCCGATCTTGCGGATCACCCTCGCTCCAGTGGAAGCGCGACATCGGTCCCACGATGCTGTTGCGATCAAACAACACCGGCGATCCCATCCGGCTTTTTCTCAATCCATCCGATGCTGGCTTCGTCGCTCGAGTTCACGAACAAATATCCCAAGTCCGGCATCGGCCGCCGCGCCGCCCCAATTCGTGCCGCCGATCGCGCCCGGAAAAATAATGGTGGAGTACGGCTTCGCGCCGGCCGCGCGATAGACGTACGGCGTGAACGGCCCGTCGTTGTAAAACCCTCCGCTTCTGGCCTGCAGCTCGTGGCAGAATTTCGCAGTGCTCCGCGTTGGTGTCGTCGGCGGTACAATGTCTTCGGGTCCGTAACTCATGCGCGACAAGCGGCGGCGGCTTCACCGGCACGGGCTGCGTCGGCGAACTCTGCTCTCCCGGCACTTTGCTTGCGAGCACCGGCTTCTCGTCGATGCCGAATACCGGCTTGCCCGTCACGCGATCCAGAATGTACAGGTAACCGGTCTTCGCGGTCTGCGCCAGAATGGGAATCTTCTTCCCTTTCACCGTTACATCCATCAACGTGGGCGGCGCGGGCAGATCGAAATCCCACAGGTCGTGATGCACCACCTGGAAATACCACTTCATTTTTCCGGTTTCGGCATCGATGGCGACGACGCGAGTTCGCAAAAAGATCGTTGCCCTTGCGATCGCCGCCCCAAAAATTCGTGTTGGGTCCGCCAAACACGGTGTAGACGATGCCGCGCTCGGCATCCACCGTCAGCGAAAAACCCCAGTTGTTCACGCCCGACCGATTCTTCGCGCTGTCGCCCTGCCCAGGTTTCGTGACCGAATTCACCCGGCCGCGGCACGGAATGAAAATCCCACAGCTTCTTGCCGGTGCGGGCATCATAGGCGCGCGTGTCCCCCGCGGGACCAGTGGCCGGAGACTCGGGCGTGTTGGCGCCCACCAGCAGCAGATTCTTGTAAACCACTGGCGCCGAATTGTACGGCACCGTCATCTCTACGGTGCCTTCGTTGCCGAAGCCCGGGATCGATTTTCCCGGTGCTCGCGTTCAGCGCGATCATCTTGCTGCCGCTGGTGAAGATGATCCGCGGCGGGTTGCTCTTGTCGCCCGGCCAGTAGGCGACGCCGCGTTTGGATGGCGCGCCTTCTTTCAATTCATACCGCCAGATTTCCTTGCCCGTCTCGGCATCGAGCGCCGTCACGTAGTGAAACGCCGCCAGATAGAGCACGCCTTTCACGACGATCGGGAGTGAATTCGGAGCCCGCCTGGTTGCCGCTGGCCTTGCCCAGGTTATAGGACCACACCTGCTTCAACATGCCGACGTTCGATGCGTCGATCTGGCGCAAGTGGTGAGAATCGCGTGCCGCCGAGGTCGCGATTGTACATCGGCCAGTCGGCCGCGTCCGGCTGCGTCTGGCGCGTTTGGGCCTGAGCGACGGCAAAGAAACCGTTGCAAGGCACGCCAGCTACAGCGAAAACCGCTAAAATCAGCCTCGCCATGCGATTGTAACCTCTAGCCTTACGTAGCAACGTCGTTCAATTGACATATCATAATAGCGACGATTATCCGCTAGACATTCAGGAGGGTTTCAAGCTAGATGTCCATTTTGAGCATGTGCCAGTGGCTGCAGGACACCAATATCGGCACATCCATCCGCGAGTCCATCTGGGTGTTCCCCATCATTGAAACGACCCATGTGCTGGCCCTCTCCATCTCGGTCGGATTGCTGCTGGTTTCCGATTTGCGCCTGATGGGTTACATCATGAAGCGCCGGCCGGTTTCGGAAGTCTACGAACAAATGAAGCCCTGGATGTTCATCGGGCTTTGCGATCATGGTCATTACCGGAATCTTCCTGTTCTGGTGCCAGGCGGTGAAAGCTTACAACAGCATTTTCTTCAAGACCAAAGTGATTCTGCTGGTTGTCGCGGCCATCAATGCCATCGCTTTCGAGCGCGGCATCTATCGCAAGAGTGGACAAATGGGACAACGCGCTGGTTCCGCCCATGGAAGCCCGCATCGCCGGTTGGGCTTCCCTTGATCCTGTGGGCCGCGATCATCACTTGCGGCCGCACCATGGCATACACTTTCTAGGCAAATCGAGGCCTTCAAGCGATGTCAGCTATCGTCCCTTTCTTTCAATGGTGCGACAACACCATGATCTCCCAGGCCATTCGTAATTCGCGAGTCGCGTTTCCGATCATCGAGAATTTCCATCTCTTCGCGCTCACCGTGCTGCTCGGATCTCTGGTGGTGCTGGTGCTGCGCCAGTTCGGCCTGGTCTACAAAGACGCAGCCGATCTCCGAAGTCGCCAGCGCGCTTCGTCCCTGGAACCGCTGGAGTATGGCCGTGATGCTGACTTCCGGCATTTTGCTCTTCTTGTCCGAAGCGATGAAGTGCTACGGCAATACTTCTTTTCGCATAAAAATGCTGTTCCTCTTTTTCGCTTTGCTGTTCCAGTTCACCATCTACAATCGCATCGTCAGCGAAGGAAGACAAGGTCGGCTCCGGTGGGTGGAAAAATCGCCGCCGCCGTTGCATTGTGCCTGTGGTTCGGCGTCGGTTTGGCCGGCCGCGCCATCGGTTTTCTCGGCTAGGGTGCCCGCGCATAAATGATGACAGCTCCTCGCCCCGATTTTTATCGGCGCATCGGGAAGCTCAACGCCGCGCCCCTCTGGGAGGTGTTGAGCGAAATCGTGGGCGCGCAACCGCATCCGGCTGCGGTGCCGGCGCTTTGGCGCTATGACGATCTGCGGCCGTTTCTGATGGAATCGGGCGAATTAATCACCGCGCGCGAAGCCGAACGCCGCGTCCTGATGCTCGAAAATCCGGCGTACCCTCGCGCTTCGCGCATCACGCAGAGCGTCTATGCGGGCTTGCAATTGGTTTTGCCCGGCGAATATACCGACAGCCATCGTCACATGGCCTCCGCGCTGCGCTTCATTCTCGAAGGCGACGGCGCTTACACCGCCGTGGATGGCGAGCGAGTGATGATGCATCCCGGCGATCTGATTCTCACGCCGTCATGGACGTTTCACGATCACGGAAATCCGGGCGACTCACCCGTGGTCTGGCTGGACGGCTTGGATATTCCGATCGTCAATTTCTTTGACAGCAGTTTTTCCGAGCATCTGCCGGAGGAAGCGACGATGCCCGCGGTTCATTCCAGCGCATCGGCATTTGCGTTTCCGTATGCGCCGGCGCGCGAAGAGCTTTCCAAGATCAAATCACTCGATCCTTGTCATGGTGCGAAGCGCGAGTATCTGAAACCAAATGGCGCTTCCGTAACGCCGACGCTCGGGGCTTCGCTGCAACTGATGCCGGCTGGATTCCGCGGCGCACGCTATCGCTCCACGGACTCCACGGTCTATTGCGTGGTAGAAGGGCGAGGATCCAGCCGCATCGCCGATCGCACTTTCGAATGGTCCGCTCGCGACATTTTCGTCGTGCCGTCCTGGGCCGCTGTCACGCACCATGCGGCGGAAGAGTCCGTGCTGTTCAGCTTCTCCGATCGCCCCGCCCGGCAGGCGCTGGGTCTTTGGCGCGAAGACGCTAGCGTTGAAGCAGCACTTCACCCTCAGTAAGGCTTTGCCTCCACAGTTGGCGCAAAGAATACCCACCCGCGCGAAAGACGAGCCGGTGTTCGATCCAAACCAGCAGCGTTATCGCCATGAGAAACCATCGATGCACAGCGAGCGCGATGGCTCGCATGAGCGCCGGGCGCCGCGATCCCAACCGCCCAAATGTGAAGGCTTGAAAGCGCAAGTGCTGAGCTTCTTCGGCCAGAATACGGTTGCAAATGGAGCGCAGCAGCGGCGATCCGGTAGCGTCGCGCAAAGCCGTGTAATAAGGAATCGCGAGCACTTCCGCCGTCGCCATCACGCGCATGCGCAGCTCTACGCCTGCCAAGCCTCGCACCCTCCGAAATGCCGCGTGCACCCAATGCCGCTGCAGGCAGCGCGCCCCTTGGGCGGCGAGAAAACGTCCGAGCAGATCGCTGTGACGCTGTTCTTCCTGGATGAACAGCCGCAGGGCCTGAACGAACTCCGAATCCAGGACGTTCGCCCGCTGCAACAGCCGCCGGCCCTGCGCGTTCTCGCCAAGCTGGAATTGCTGGATGGATTGGATGACAACAGCGCGTTCGGCGCCGCTCAATCGATAACCGTCGTCCCAAGGCAAAGAAGGCTCCGCGGCGTTGGCGCGGAAGTACCGGACCCAGTCGCTTTCACACATGGCCAAAGCATATCACAGAGTACTTTCTGTTGTAAAGTAACCCTAAGACAGCCCGAACGCCCGCGCGATCAACTTGTAGGATCGCTTCCGCGCCGCGTGTTCATGCATGATGTTGACCACGAAAACCTCCTCCGCCCCGTAGTCTGCCGCCACTTCTTCGATCATCGCCCGGACCTTCGCGGGCGCTCCCACGATGATCCGGCGTCCCACTGGCAATGTCTCCGCCGCCACGCCTTCTCTCGCCAGGAACGCCTCTGCCCTTTCCACCGACGGCACCGGGATCAACTGGCCGCGATACAGCATCAGCATCAACATGCGCATGCTGGACGCCAGCCGTTGCGCCTCTTCGTCGGTGTCGGCGCAAATCGCCCAGGTGGCCACGCCGGTGCGCGGTGACTGCAATCGCGCCGACGGCTGGAAATGTTCGCGATAATATTCGACGATCGCCTCGCCATTCGGATTGATGAAATCGGCGAACACGTAAGGCAGCCCCAATTCCGCCGCCCAGATTCCGCTCTGCGCCGACGATCCCAGCAGCCACGGCTCCGGGGTCTCAAAGTGCAGCGACGCCAATTGACGGAACGGACCTGTGGCCGGGCCGCGATTGTCCAGATATCCCAGCAGCTCCGCCAGCTGCTCGCGAAAATCGTCCGGCGCGGGCTGGCGGCGATCGCGCTGCAACGCGTAGGCGATCCCCGCGCTGGTGCCCGCCGCGCGCCCCAGCCCCAGATCGATGCGCCCCGGATATAAAGCACTCAGCATGCTGAATGTTTCGGCTACTTTAAGTGGGCTGTAGTGCGGCAGCATCACGCCCCCGGTTCCCACATGCAGGCGCGACGTGGCGGCGGCAACCGGCCCAATCATCACTTCGGGACTCGCGTCCGCCAAGCCCGGCGTACCATGATGCTCAGCCAGCCAATAGCGCTGGTAGCCGAGCTGCTCCGCCCAACGCGCCAGGTCGATAGTGTTGCGCAACGCATCGCCGGCGGTTGAACCCTCCGCGATTGGCGATTGATCCAGGACGTTCAACCTCACTTATTTCAAACCCGACAAAAATCGCATGGCCACTATCATATTGCATGAGGCTGGAAATGCAGCCCGCGTGATAAAATTCAGGCGTTCCTGGGTACCAGTGTGCTCCCGACATCGTTAGTAGGATCCTATCCGCAACCCGATTGGCTGATCGACCGCGCGCAACTTTCGCACCGTTTGCCGCCACGAGTCCGCGCCACCGACCTGTGGCGTGTCCCGCCCGAGTTCCTGGAAGAAGCGCAGGACGACGCCAGCATCTTGGCCATTCGCGCCCAGGAACGCGCGGGCCTGGATATCATCACCGACGGCGAGATTCGCCGTGAGAGCTACTCCAATCGCTTCGCCACCGCGCTGGAAGGAATCGATCTCGATAACCCGGCGCAAGTGGTGGCGCGTTCGGGCAAGTTGAACTACGTGCCGCGCATCGTTTCGAAGATTCGCCGCAAGCACGCCGTGGAGGTGCGCGACATGCAATTTCTGCGCGCCAACACGGATCGCCGCGCGAAAGCGACCGTGCCGGGCCCGTACACCATGTCGCAGCAGGCGCACAACGATTTCTATAAGTCTGAAGAAGAGATGGCGATGGATTATGCCGCGGCCGTGAACGAAGAAATCAAGGATCTGTTCGCGGCCGGCGCCGACGTGGTGCAGATCGACGAGCCCTATATGCAGGCCGTTCCCGATAAGGCGCGGCAATTCGGGCTCAAGGCGCTGAAACGCGCGCTGGAGGGCGTGAAGGGCGAAACCGCCGTGCATCTTTGCTTCGGCTACGCCGCCATGGTGGCCAATCGTCCTTCGGAATATCAGTTCCTCACTGAACTGGTCGACGCGCCGATGAACTGCATTTCCATCGAGACCGCGCAATCCTCGCTCGATTGCTCGGTGCTTGCCAAGCTCACCGGTAAGAAGATCATTCTCGGCGTCTTGGATCTTTCGACCAACGAAGTGGAGACGCCCGAAAAAGTCGCCGCTCGCATCCGCCGGGCCCTTCCTTACATCGGCGCCGACCGGCTGATTGTGGCACCAGACTGCGGCATGAAATATCTCCCCCGCGACGTGGCTTTCGGAAAACTGCAAGCCATGGTAGCGGGCGCCGGATTAGTTCGAGCGGAACTCGGCGATCGCGAACTCGCATCGCAAAGCGCCTGATTCACGCGGCCTTATCGACGCGCTCCACCGACACATACATCGGGCCAACCCCCAGCGTCCCCACCAGGAACCAGGTGAAGCGGCCGCCTTTATTAACGGCCTGAAAGCTCGCGTGTTCGCCCGGCGCGAGGGTGAAATCGACGTTCTTCCAATTCCAGGTGTTGTCCACTTGCAAGCGATGCCGGCCGGGCCCCACTGGCCGCGATATTACATCGCCGGGCATCAGCTCACCCCAACGCTGGCCATCTACTTTCACGATGATCTGCCGCTGCTGGATATCATCCGGCGACGTTCTGCTAACGGTGACGCTGGACTCCACGCTTCGAGTATAATGCGCGTGAGAGGTACTCATGCAGAAGCTCGCTCTCGCGGTTCTTGCCCTGCTGGGCGCGGCAGCCTTTCCAGCACTGGCGCATCACGCTTTCGCGGCGGAATTCGATTTGAACAAGCCGGTGACAGTGAAGGGCGTGGTCACCAAAATTGAGTGGATGAACCCGCACGCCTGGATCTATGTCGACGTCAAAACCGACGCCGGCGTCGACCAGTGGCAATTCGAGACAGGCGCACCGATTGAGCTGGTTCGCCGCGGGTGGAGAAAGAACGACCTCAAGGTGGGCGATGAAGTGACGGTGCAGGGCCTCCGCGCCAAGGACGGAACCAACACCGGCAGCGCACGCCTGGTGACCTTACCATCGGGCAAGAAGGTATTCAGTGGCGCAGCCGGTGACGATCCCACGGCGCCCCCGCCCCCGCCTCCCAGCACTACTCACGAGTAGCGCCGCCGTATTCTGCATAAATCACGCGATCGAGAAATAACCCCGACGCGGGAGCCGTCCACGCCGCCACGTCCAACTTCGAGTTGATCTTACCTTCGAGCAGACTGGAAAAGTCGTCCGCTGTTATCTCTCCCAGTCCCAACTTCACCAGCGTGCCCACGACGCGCCGCACCATGCGCCACACGAAATGCGAGGCGGTGATGCGGAAAATGATCAAATCGCCTTCAGTCTCGATGCCGGCATCTTCCACTACAACGATGGGCGATTCATCCGGACGCGACTTGTCCTCGGCGCGGAATGCCGTAAAATTATGCCTGCCGATCAGCTCTTGCGCCGCGCGAGACATGGCCGCGACATCCAGCGGCTGTTTCACCCACCAGACGTATTTCTTGAAGAACGCCGTACGCCGCGTCGAAATCTGATAGATATACGCCCGCGCAACGGCGTCGTGCCGCGCATGGAAGCCCGCCGGCGCTTCCGCCGCGTCCAGCAGGCAGACATCGGAAGGCAGCCGGCTGTTCAGCGCTTGCAGGATTTCATCCGGTTTAGGCCAGCGGCGCTGGTCTGCTTCCTTCCGCCGTACTCGAAGATGCGCCACCTGCGCCCGTGCGTGAACGCCAGCGTCGGTGCGTCCCGCGCCCTGAATCTCCACGGTGCCATCGAAGAATTCCTGCGCCGCGCTTCGCAAGCTGGCCCTGCACCGTTCGGGCGTTGCTCTGTTCCTGCCAGCCGCTATACTTCGTGCCATCGTATTCGATCGTTAGCTTCCAGGTCTTCTCTGTTGACATCGCGCACAACGCAGCGGGCCCCGATTGTTGCCTTCCCTTCGCGTGCGTGTCCCGCGCTGTGCGCTCCCTAGGCGTTTTCAACTCACCAGTGTAGCCCCGCAGTGCTATGATGGTGCGCTTCGAGGAGGACCAATGTTCAAAGGATTTCGCGAATTCATTATGCGCGGCAACGTGCTGGATCTGGCTGTCGCGGTGATTATCGGCGCGGCCTTCGGAAAGATTGTGACGTCGTTGACCAACGACATTCTGATGCCGCCGCTTGGGCTGGCGCTGAAGAACGTCGATTTCACCAACCTGTTTGTCGATCTTTCAGGCGGCCATTACGCGACTCTGGCTCAAGCGAAGGCGGCCGGCGACGCAACCATCGGCTACGGCGTCTTCCTGAATAACGTGATCGATTTTCTGATCGTCGCGTTTGCGATTTATCTTCTGATCCGGGCGGCTAACAAAATGAAGCGCGCTCCCGCGCCGGCCGATCCCACCACCAAGGAATGCCCGTTCTGCCACACTACGATCCCGATCGCGGCCACACGCTGTCCCAACTGCACATCCACGCTCTAGGGCGCGGCAATGGCAATGGTTACGCCGGCCTGGCTCACTGCCCCGCCCACCGATAGCAGTACCGATTGGATGCCAGGCGGCAGGAAGCCGCTGGGAATTTGCGCGTTGATCTGCATCAAACCGGGAAAGCCCGGCGCCGCGCCGGCATAGAGGAGCGGCGCGTTGTAGCCGGCGATCGTTACCGTAACACCGCCCGCGCCGGAGCCTTGTCCGGTGGCGAACAGCGATACCACCGTTCCGCGAGAGGCTGGATTCGAAGCCGAGTTGAGGCTGCCGTCTTGATTGTTGGCCGCGGCTTGGCCGGTTCCATTGGCGACGGTAAAGATGCCTGGCGCAGCGGCTACCACGGGCATGGAGACGCTCAGGATCGGAGCGCCATCCACCACAATGCTGATCTTAGTGTTTGCATTTGCGGTCAGGCTGGCGGGCGCGAGCGCATTGATCTGCGTGGCATTGATATAGAAAATCGTTGCAGCCTGCCCGTCGAAGAGCAGCTGCGTGTTCGTCGGATCGAATCCCGCACCGAATGCCGTGATAATTTCATCGGGTGCGATTGCTCCGGCCGCCAAGCTGGCCGCATTGACCACTGTTATCGACGCAGTCTCGGGAGCAACCGCGGATGGCATCAAACTCCGGATGCGATTGTTGCCCGAATCGGCGATCAAGATGGTTCCGTCGATGCCAATCGTAATGCCGGCGGGAGCGTTCAACTGCGCACTAAGCCCTGGGCTGCCATCGCCTGAGAAACCGGCTGCGCCAGTACCCGCGATCGCAGTCAAAACGCCGGAGGCGCTGAGCTGGCGAATGACGTTAGCGCCTGTGTCGGCGATCCAGAGCGTGCCGTCCGATGCGAATGCTATCCCGCTCGGCGACGTCAGTCCACCGATCAGCGAAGTTGAAGTGCCATCAGACGCGAGGCTCCAGACTTGGGTTGCATCGGCGACCACGACCTTTCCGGACGCATCCACGGCCACCGCCAGGGGCGCGTTGATCTTGGCGAAGGTGCTCTGTGTTCCAGCAGCGGTTACCTGGACGATGCGGCCGTTGCCGGAGTCGGCGATATAAACCGATCCCTGGGTGTCGACCGCAACCGATACGGGATTATTGAGCCCGCTCGCGATGGACGTCATTGTTCCGGCGGGGGTGAGCTTCCGAACCGCGTTATTGCCGGTGTCGGCGATATAAAGATTGTTCGAGCCATCGACCGCGATTGCGCGCGGGCCCGTTCAATCCCATGCTCACGATCGTAGTGATCACACCCGCCGGCGTTACCTTGCGAATCCGATTGTTCAACGTGTCGGCGATGTACCAATTGCCGCCGGAATCCACGGCAATGCCGGAAGGTGAATCGAGTTGCGCGGCTGTGGCAGGCCCGCCGTCGCCGCCGAAGTAGGTGGATGTCCCGCTCCCGCCTATCGTGGTCACTTTGCCGCCGCTCGGGATTTCCAGGACGAACGCCCCTGAAGTGAAATAGACATCGCCGGCGGAATCCATCGTCACATCTCGCGCCGATGCGATGCCGGGAATGGCTTGCGCCACAGTTCCGAAGTAGCTGGCCGCCGCGACGTACAGCATGCCGGTGGAATCGAGCGCCACGCCGGTGGGTCCGGGAGTATTGAACACGTTGGTGATCACGCCGCTGTACACTTTGCGAACGCGGTTGTTGGCGCTGTCGGCGAAGTAGAGCGCGCCGCTGGGGTCCACCGTGAGCCCGGCGGGCGCATTCAGCTGCGCGAGTAAGGCGGACGTGCCCACGCCCGAGAATCCCGCCGTGCCCGTCCCTGCCATCAACGACAATGTGCCGTTGGAGGCCACCTGGTAAATCTGATTGGCGGCGAAATCGGAAATGTACAGCGAACCCGCGGCGTCCAGGGCGACATTTCGCGGCTGGGCTAATTGCGCGCTGGTGGCGGGACCACCTTGTCCGGTATTTGTGGCGGGCAGCGCACCTCCGCCGGCCACGGTCTGGATAGTGCCATCGGTCGCGATCTTGCGTACGCGAGCGTTTCCCAGGTCGGCGATGTAGAGGTTGCCTGCGAGATCCAGCGCCAGCCCGTACGGCTGATTGAGCAGCGCCGCCGCGGCTGGTCCTCCATCGCCCCCGAAGCCTGCCACCCCCGTCCCCGCGACGGTTTGTATGGAACCATCGGCCGCGATCTTGCGAACCCGATGCGTGGCGGCATCGGCGAAGTAGACGTTGCCCGAGCCATCCACTGCAATACCTTCGGGCTGGCTCAACGTAGCCGAAAGCGCCTGGCCGCCATCGCCAGTGTCAGCGCTTCCCGCGACTGTCTGTATGACGTAAGAAGCCGGGGGCGTGTCCGCGCGAGCAAGACCGGCAGCGCCCAGCAACGCGAGTACAGCGAGAGGATACGGTCTAACCACAGGTATTCCTGCCAGGAGTAGTGTGTCCTCCCGATGGAAAACTCTCAGGCGACTTCCGATGGAACTCTCGTGATTAGGCTCATGAGAAAAGTTTCCTGGATCGCAGGGTTCGTCCTGATGGCTTCCGTCGCCGGGGCTCAGCCATCGCTCCGGCTGAGGGGCCTGAAACCGGAACGTGATCGGTTGGCAGCGGTTGTTACGAAAACCCGCTCGCCCGGCCGATCGCACTTTCTGGTACAGTTCGCAGCGGAACCGGGCTCGGCACAATTGAAGGCGCTAAGCGAGCGGGGAGCGACGGTTCTTTCCTATGTTCCCAACGCCGCACTCTCAGTCGCACTCCGCGATGGCTCCAGTCTCGCCGGATTGGGCGTTCATTGGATGGGACGGCTGCGGCCCGATGAAAAGCTCAGTCCGGAACTGGATGGAAAGCTGGTGGCCGGCCAGGCGCCCGCGGTTCTGGTGGAATTTTACTCCGATGTTTCCGCGAGTGACGCGCGCGCGATCGCGCTGGAAGCCGGCGCGGCCATTCGCGACAATCCGGACCTGCTGCCGCACCATCTGTTGATCGAAGGCACGGTCGATCAGGTGCGGCAGTTGGCGGATTGGGACGAAGTGTCGTACATTTTTCCGGCGTCGCACGATCTGCTCCGTGGCCTGCCCGTGCATGGTTGCGCGGGCGCTGAAACCACAGCCGGGCCGGTGGGGCAAGCCGTTCCGCTGATTGGCGATGGCTGGGATGGGCCGGGCCTGGGGAGCGCCAACCTGAACTATTCGTTCGTGTATGTGACCGCGCAGCAGCCCATGGTTTCGGTTGAGTCGGAGATCGAGCGCGCGTACGCGGAATGGGCCAAGTATGTGCAGGTCACGTTTACTCAAACCAGCGACTCCAACGCGCCGCAAACACTGGCCGTGTTGTTCGCCAGCGGCGCGCACGGAGATGGCTATCCATTCACTGGCCCGGGTGGAGTGCTGGCGCACACGTTTTATCCTTATCCGCTCAATCCGGAGCCGATTGCAGGCGACCAGCACTTCAATAACGACGAGACCTGGAAAATAGGAGCGGACGTGGATGTCTTCAGCGTGGCGCTGCACGAGACGGGGCACGCGTTGGGATTGGGACACTCCGACGACCCCGCTGACGTAATGTACCCGTACTATCGCATGGTGTCAGGGCTGGGACCGGGCGACATCGCGGCCATCCAGCAGCAGTATGCGGCCGCAACCACCCCAACGCAGCAGGGTGTCCCAATGACACTGACCATTCAAGCCCCGCAAGCTACGACGACTGCATCCTCGATCGCGCTGAACGGTAACGCGTCGGGCGGGGCTGGAGCAGTACAGGTGAGCTGGTCGACCAATCAAGGCGCGACGGGAACGGCGCAAGGTTCGACGAACTGGTCCATCCCAGCCATTCCTTTGAGCGTAGGCGCGAACGTGATCACGGTGACTGCGGTTGACGCCGCGCAGGACCAGGCATCGCAGAGCGTGACGGTAACCAGCCAAATGCCGCCTGCCGATAATCCGATCACTTCGACAAATCCACCACCCACTAATCCGGGAACCGGAACCGCCGCGGCGCCGCCCTCGCTCGCAATCCTGTCGCCTGCCATGACCACCGTCGCTACCTCGGCGAGTTCCATCGTCGTCAGTGGCACCGCGCAGGACAGCGCGGGAGTGGCGCAGGTTACGTGGTCCAGTTCCACCGGAGGCGCGGGCGTTGCCACAGGCACCGGCAATTGGAACACAGGACCGATTCCGCTTTATGAAGGTATGACCACCATTACGATCTATGCGGCCGACGCCGCTGGAAATCAAGCCTGGAGGTCGGTCGCCGTCACCAGAAACTGAACGCTACAGCAATTCGGCTAGCCGCGAGTTTTCGATCAGGATGGTTTCGTCGCGCTCGGGGCCAGTGGAAATGCAGCCTACTTCCACGCCCACGCGGTCGCTCAGGAACCGCAGATAGTCGCGGGCACGTGCCGGCAGATCGCGCTCGCGAGCAAGACCACGCGTCTCGGACTTCCAGCCGGGCAGCTTCTCGTACACCGGTTCCACGGCTTCCAGACCCCGGAAGGTCGCGGGCATGGCCTTTACGTTTTTGTATTCCGTACAAACAAGGATCTCATCGAATTGGTCCAGCACGTCCAGCTTGGTGATCACCAGGCTGCTGAACCCGTTGATCATGGCGGTGTAGCGCAGCAAGGGCACATCGAACCAGCCGCAGCGGCGCGGACGTCCCGTGACGGCGCCAAACTCGTTGCCCGCCTTGCGAATCCGTTCGCCATCCTCGCCCAGCAATTCTGTGGGAAACGGCCCGCTGCCCACGCGGGTGGTGTAGGCCTTGGACACTCCGATCACGCCATGAATCGCGGTGGGAGGAACGCCCGCGCCGGTGCACGCCCCGCCAGCGGTGGCGCTGGACGACGTCACAAACGGATACGTTCCGTGATCCACGTCGAGCATGGTGCCCTGCGCCCCCTCGAAAAGCACGCGCTTGCCCGCGCGAATAGCGTCGTTTAGAAGCTGGGCCGTATCGCACACCAGCGGGCGGATGCGCTCGGCATAGCCCAGGTATTCATCGCGAATCTGCTCGAAATCGATGGTTTCCTGGATGTTGAACGTCTGAGCCAGCAGCTGCTTGTCTTCGGCTAGCGCGGTATACATCGCGCAGAAGCTGTCGTGCTCATACAGATCCGCGATCCGTATGCCGCGCCGCCCGATTTTGTCTTCGTAACACGGGCCGATGCCGCGCGAAGTGGTTCCGATCGGCACGCGATCCTGCCGTCCCTCCGACATTTTCTCCACGATGCGATGAAACGGAAAAATGACGTGCGCGCGATCGCTGATGGCCAGCTGCTTGGTGACATCCACGCCCGCCTGCTCCAGCTTTTCCATCTCCTCGATCAGCGCCGCGGGATCGATCACCACTCCATTGCCGATCACGGCTTGGATGCCGGGCCGCAAGATGCCGCTTGGAATCAGTTTGAGAACAAATTTCTTCGGGCCGATGAAGACCGTGTGCCCGGCGTTGTGGCCGCCCTGATAGCGGGCCACGACGGAAAATTTCTCCGAGAACAGGTCGACCACCTTGCCCTTGCCTTCGTCACCCCATTGCGCGCCTAGTACGACGATGTTTGCCATGTTTCCCATTTGGAGAGCAGCCAAAACCTCCTCATTGTACCGTGTGCTCTAATAGCTTCGCGGGCAGTGCCTGCGATGACCCGCCTGTCATGAACATCCCCGCCCTACCCTACAGCAAGCGCGAGCAGCGCGGCTGGTACATGTACGACTGGGCGAACTCCACCTTCCACAGCACGGTGGTTACGCTTTTCCTGGGCCCCTACCTGACGGATCTGGCCCAAACCGCCGCCGGTCCGGACGGTCGCGTGCATCCACTGGGCATTCCCGTGGACCCGCGGTCGTGGTGGGGTTACCTGATCTCGATTTCGGTCCTCACCCAGATCCTGGCGCTGCCGATCGCGGGAACCATCGCCGATTTCAGCCCCAACAAGAAGCGCCTGATGGGCTTGTTCGCCTACACCGGCGCGCTGGCGACGGCCGCTATGTTCTTTCTTCACGGAGGCGAATATCTCGCGGGCGGCGTGCTGTTCCTGATCGCGAATCTCGCCTTCGGTGCGTCGGTGGTCGTCTTCAATTCGTTTTTGCCTGAAATCGCACCTCCCGAACAACGCGACGCGGTGTCGTCCACCGGCTGGGGAATCGGATATTTAGGCGGCGGTTTGCTGCTGGTGTTGAACCTGGCGCTGTTTGCAAAGGCGAAAGCGTTCGGGCTTTCCCAGGCCATGGCCGTGCGGATCAATTTGGCATCGGCGGGAGTCTGGTGGGCACTCTTCAGCATGATTCCACTGGCGGCCATCCGGCATCGTCCGGCGGGGCGAACGCGCGGGCCCGGCGAAGGGCTTCTGGACAGTCTGCGCGAGTTCGTGGATACCCTGCGTGAGATGCGCCATTATCCACAGACCCTCCGATTCCTGATCGCTTTCCTGCTCTACAGCGACGCCGTGCAGGCCGTAATTGCGCTGTCCACGCAATTCGCCAACGGAGAGCTGAAAATCTCGATGGCCGACCTTACCGAGGTGATTCTCATGGTCCAGTTCCTCGCGTTCTTCGGGTCGTTCCTGTTCGATTGGATTGCAAAATGGATCGGCGCGAAACCGGCGGTGATTGTGAGTCTGCTGATCTGGACTGGCGTCCTGGTGGCGATGTATGTTTCGGTGCGCACCGAAACGCAGTTCTTTATCGTTGCGGCGGTTGTGGCGCTGGTTCTGGGAGGAACACAAGCGCTCAGCCGGTCGTTATTTTCGCAGATGATTCCCAAAGGGCCGTGAAGCGGAGTATTTCGGCATGTACGAAATCAGCGACAAGGGAACCAGTTGGCTTTGTCCCCTGCTGTTCGGGCTCGCGCTGCAATTCACCGGCAGCTATCGGCTCGCAATTCTCTCGCTGGTGACGTTCTTCGTGGCGGGGCTGCTGGTGTTGCTAACGGTGAACGTCCAGCACGCGGCAGCCGAGGCCGCCCGCTAAACTCCCGCAGCCTTCTTTTGTTCCTCCAGTTTTGCCAGGAACGCGTGCTCCTGAATATCCAGCTCATGCCGGTAGCCTTCCGGATCGATAAATGGGTTCGGGCCTTTGCCGAGCTTGGGATATTTTTCAGCCAGATTGTACATGGAAGGATGCGAACCGAGCGGAACATCGCAGGGCAGGGACCGCAGCAGTTTGAAACTGCGCTGATACTCTCCCGCGATGTCGGGAACGTCTTTGTTGTTCACCAGGATGTAGCCCGGATTCACGCCCACGCTGCCGATAATGACGACATCGTAGCTCTTGCCGTTTTCCTGCGCCTTGGTAGTCCAGGTAGTGCAGCCGCGCGTGTGGCCGGCCGTGAGATGGGCTACCAGCGTAGTGCCGCCCAGCTTCACTTCGTCGCCATCGTGCAGCGTCTTATCCAGCGGATGCGGCTTGTCGCCGGGCCGGATCTTCATCAGCGCGGGCACGTCCTGCTCCATGGCCATCACCTGCGCGCCCGTCAATTGTTTCACCAGGGCGTCGCCTTCCATGTGGTCGGCATGCGCGTGGCTGCCCAGCAAAATCTTAACGTCGGTAAATTTGAATCCCAGCTGCTCAACCGAGCCGCGGATCACGGGTACCGTGGCCTCAAAACAACTATTGAGCAGAATGTTCCCTTGCGGTGTGACGAACAAAAACGACCCGAGAGACTCGGAGCCTACGTAGTAGATGTTGCCGATCACTTTGTGCGGAGGAAACCGCTTGTTGAATTGGTCGGGCGAGCCGATATTGCGCCGGAAGAGCTCCTCAGCGGTTTGCGCGGAGAGGCGCCGGACGAGCGGGTACGCCGCCAGGGCTGCGAATTTCGTCAGATTTGCGCGCCGGGATTCCATAGTGCTGCCAGCATATCAAACCGGGCTTGCCAGCCACGTCCGCAGCGCGGCGCTGACTTCGTCGGGCCGCTCCATTGTCGACATGTGACCGCAATCCGGCACGATCGCCAGTTGGCTGCCGGGAATCTTGGCGGACATAGCCGCGTGCTGGGCCGGCCCACTCCACCCATCCTCGCGGCCTGTAAGGAGCAACGCCGGACAGCGAATTTGTTCCAGGACCGCGCTTGCGTCTGGACGGGCCAGCAGCGCCCGCACCTGTGCGGCGAAAATCTCGGGCGTTTTTCGCGACATCATCTCAATAATCGACTTCACCAGCGCCGCGTCATTGTGGCGGCGCGAATCGATCATCGGCAGCAGCCACTGCGCCACCATGGCGTGCATGCCTTGCGATTCAGCCAGCGCCACCAGTTCCCTTCGCCTGCGCGTTTCCTCTTTGCCAGCCTCGCCCGCCGCCAGCGGCAGATATCCGGTATTGAGCAGCGCGATGCGCGCCACGCGATCGGGAGCTCTCCGGTAGATTTCCAGCGCGACGCGTCCGCCCATGGAATGCCCCGCCACGGAGAATCTTTCGGGTCCGATGCGAAGCGCCGCTTCCGCCATGGCCGGAATCGAATCGAGCGATCCGTAGTCGGCACAAATGCAGACCGCCGCATCTCGAAGCGCGTCAATCAGCTTCCGCCAAACCGTTTGATCGCAGATCAATCCCGGCAACAGGAGCAGATGTTCTATGCCAGATCCTCGGAACGAATCGGCAACTTGCGTAAACGCTTGCCCGTCGCCGCGAAGATCGCATTGGCCACCGCCGGAACGATGGTCGGCGTGCTGGCTTCGCCGATGCCCCCCGGCGCGGCCTGGCTGGGCACGATATGCACCTCCACCACGGGCATTTCATTGATGCGCAGCACGTCGTAGTGGTTGAAATTCCCCTGTTCCACGCGTCCGCGCTCGATGGTGATGGCGTCTTTTAGCATCGCGCTCAATCCATACACGATGCCGCTTTGGATCTGCTGTTCCACTCCGGCCGGATTGATCACGTGCCCGCAATCGACGGCACAGACCACGCGATGCACCCTCAGCTTGCCTTGATCCACCGACACTTCGGCCACCTGCGCGTTATAGCTGCCGATGTTGTTGACCACGGCGATACCGCGCGCGTGTCCGGCCGGAAGCGGCTTCCCCCAACCGGCTTTCTCAGCCGCGAGTTCCAGCACGCCCAGAAGACGCGGAGATTTCGTGAGCAAGTGCCGGCGAAATTCCAACGGATCTTTGCCGGCAGCCACTGCCAGTTCGTCCAGGAAGCTCTCCGAGAAGAAGCAATTTTGCGAGAACCCGACCGAACGCCAGTACGTTGTGGGGATGTCCACATCCGGCGGATGATAATCGACGTGGAAATTCGGGATCGTGTATTCCAAATCGATGATCCCTTCCACGCTGGTGCGATCCACGCCGTTGCGCAATCCGCCGAAAGACGGGCAGACTACGCGCGTGTTCCATGCCACGGGCCAGCCGTTCTGATCCAGCGCGCCCTCGAACTTGGCGTACGACGCGGGGCGATACAGATCGTGCTGCATATCGTCCTCGCGCGACCATGTCAGCTTCACCGGCTTGCCGATGGCTTTGGAAATCTCCACCGCCTCGCCCACGAAATCGTCTCCGCCACGCCGTCCAAATCCGCCGCCCAGAAACATGGTGTGGATCTGAATCTTGTCGGGAGAAAGGCCGGTAATTTTAGCGGTGGTCCCCATGGCCGCAGTTTGGATTTGCGTGGAAACCCAAACCTCGGCGCTATCGGGCCGCACGTCCGCGGTGCAATTCATCGGCTCCATCGGAGCGTGCGACAGATAAGGCACTTCGTAAACGGCTTCGAGCTTCTTCGCGCCGCCGGCCAGCGCCGCATTGACATCGCCATCGTTGCGCGCCACCGCGCCGGGCTTCGCGGCCAGATTCACGAACAACTCGCGAATGCTCGCGCTGCTGAGATTGGCGTTCTTCCCTTCGTCGTACTGCACCTGAAGTGCGCGACGGCCCTCCATCGCGGACCAGGTGTTGTCGGCAATCACCGCCACGCCGCGCGAAATCTGCACCACATCCTTGACACCGGGAACAGCCTTGGCTTTGGTCGCGTCGAAGCTAGCCACCTTGCCTCCGAACACGGGGCAGCGCGCGAGCACCGCGTACACCATGCCCGGACGCCGCGCGTCAATGCCAAATTCAGCGCTGCCATTTACCTTCAGCGGCGTGTCCAGCCGCTTTGCCGATGTTCCAATCAGACGAAAGTCCTTCGGATCTTTCACTGCCACTTTCGCCGGCGCCGTCAATTTGCCGGCGGCGTCTGCCAGACTGCCATAGCTCAACTTCGCGTTCGTAGCGGTGTTGATCACCTGCCCGCGGTCTGTGCGAAGCTGCGATTTTGCGACTCCCCATTTCTGAGCGGCGGCATCCAGCAGCATGTCGCGAGCCGACGCGCCCGCTTTGCGCAGCGGACCCCAGCTGGTGCGGATGCTCATGCTGCCGAAAGTTCCCTGCAGCGGTCCATATGCCGGATCGACAGGCGCAAATTCGGTCCGGACCTGCTTCCAATCGCAGTCCAGCTCTTCCGCCAGGATCTGTGAGAGCGAAGTCATCGGCCCTTGGCCCATTTCGGACTTGGCGATCGAGAAAGTCACGATGTCGTCGCTGCCCACATGGATGTACGCATTCAGCTTCGCCGCCCCAGTGGGTGCGGCTTCCAGCTTGTTGCCCTCGGGCAGATGGAACCCGATGAACAGACCACCCGCGGTGGCCGCACCGGCTTTCAGGAAGCCGCGGCGATTGAGATTCGCCCGGCGATTGGGATTAGAAAGAGTAGCGCTCATGCTACGTCTCCTTCCGCTACGTTCTCCGCAACCGTGCGATTGCGATTAGCCGCGGCCTGATACTCCGCCGCCAGGTGAACCGCATGCCGGATCGCCTGATAAGTCCCGCAGCGGCAGATATTGCCGTGCATGGCCTCATCGATATCGGCGTCGGTGGGATGGGCGGTCTTTTTCAGCAGCCCCGCCGCCGTCATGATCTGGCCAGACTGGCAATAACCGCACTGCGGCACATCCACCTCAATCCAGGCCCGCTGCACGGGATGGCTGTTGTCGGACGAAAGGCCTTCGATGGTGGTAACGCTCTTGCCGGCGACGTTCGAAACCGGCGTCACGCACGAGCGGATGGGCTGGCCGTTCAGGTGCACGGTGCAACATCCGCATAGCGCCATGCCGCAACCGAACTTGGTGCCGGTCATACCGAGCGAGTCGCGCAAAACCCATAGCAGCGGCATTTGCGGCGAGACATCGACGGTTTGGGGCTTTCCATTCAGAGTGAAAGTAAGTGCCATCGTGGGCCTCCTGGGAGCCAAATCTCTGTTCCTTTAGTATATAACTCGGTGGTACGCTGACAGTTTATGCAGTTGTCCGAAATTTTCCTCGGCCAGGGTGAGCCAGCGTTCACCGACCTGGTGCGCAGCATCTCCATCGGCAAGCTGAAGACCTACCAGCTCTACGACCGCATGAAGGTCCGCTTCCATCTGGCCAAGCTCAACTCGGAGAGCATGCGGAAGTCGACGCCGCGTTTTTGGGCACGGATCAACGATAAAGAGGAGGAGTTCGCCAGCGACCTGGCTCAAGCCATCCTGGTTTCGCATCTGGAGATGATCAAGGCCGTGGTCGACGACCTTGGGATTCCCAACCAGGAGGGATTCTTCGACAAAGACATCGACGGCACGAAGTATTTGACCGGCGATTGGCAGCAGCGCACGTATCACAAATTCAAAGACACCTATCCCGCGCCCGTGCTGCTGTTTTACATCAATCATCTGGCTTGGGAACTGGCGAAAAGCGAAGAAGTGTTTCAGGTTCCAGCGTGACCCAGCAAGTTCTTCGAAGCGATTCGGGCGGGCGATCGCGACACCGTTGTCGCGCTGCTGGATGCCGACGCGACGCTGCTGGCCGCCAAGGACGACAAGGGCCTGGGCGCTTACACCGCAGCCAAGTATTCCGGACGTAACGACATCGCGGCCGTGCTGCTGGAGAAGGGCGTGGAGTTGGATCTCTTCGCAGCCTGCATGGCGGGCGCGAAGGAACGGGTGCAGGAACTGATTCGCGAGAATCCGGAGTTGATCGGAGCGTACAGTCATGACGGCTGGACGCCCTTGCACCTGGCCTGCTTCTTTGGCCAGCCTAGCGTGGCTGAGATTTTGATTGCGCAGGGAGCGGACGTGCGCACCCGGGCGCGCAATGCGACGAAAAACACTCCTCTTCACGCCGCGGCTGCCGGACGGAGCAAGCATGCGGTTCGGGCCCTGCTGGAACATGGGGCGGATGTCAACGCGCGCCAGGAAGGCGGATGGACGGCTTTGCACGCCGCGTCGCAAAATGGGGACGTGGAGATGGTGCGGCTGCTCATCGCCGCCGGCGCGGATGTGAAGGCGCGCGCCGACAACCAGCAGAACGCGCTGGATCTGGCATTGGGAAAGGGACATCAAGCCGTGGTCGACGTGCTGGATGAGTACGCCCAATAATCAAACAAGCGTGATCGAAGACCAAATTCGACAATTGGAGTCCGCGGCGCTGCAGCGGATCGAGGAAGCCCAGGATCTGGACGCGCTGGAACAGGTGCGCGTGGAGTTCCTGGGACGCAAGGGATCGCTCGCGCAGTTCAATGTGGGCAAGCTGGCGCCCGAGGAACGCAAAGTCGCGGGAAAAGCGCTGAACGCGGCCAAACAAAAGCTGGAAAGTGCGTTTCAAACGCGAGAGCAGGCTTTTGCATCGCAGGCGCTGAACACCCGGCTGAAGCGGGAATGGCTGGATCTAACCCTGCCCGCGCCGGGTCCGCGGCCCGGCAGCTTGCATCCGGTGACCATCATCCAGAACGAAATCGAGGATCTGTTCACCTCACTCGGGTTCGCGGTGCTGGATGGCCCGGAGGTGGAGACCGAATATCACAACTTCGATGCGCTGAACATCCCGCCCGAGCATCCCGCGCGCGACATGCAAGACACGTTCTGGCTGGCCAACGGCCACCTGTTGCGCACCCACACCTCGCCGGTCCAGGTGCGCGGCATGGAGAAGCTGGGGCCGCCGCTGCGCATGATCGCGCCGGGCCGCGTTTTTCGCAACGAAGAAGTGGATGCTTCGCACGAGCATACGTTTTATCAGCTGGAAGGCATGATGATGGATCGCAATGTCTCGGTGGCGCACCTGATTTATTTCATGAAGACGCTGCTGAGCGCGATCTTTCATCGCGACGCTCTGGTGCGGCTGCGTCCCGGCTATTTTCCGTTCGTCGAGCCGGGCTTCGAGCTGGATATCGGCTGCCTGATCTGCGGCGGGCCGGGGTGCCCGGTGTGCAAGCAGAGCGGCTGGGTGGAGCTGCTGCCGTGCGGTCTGGTGCATCCCAATGTGCTGCGGATGAGCGGCATCGATCCCGATCGAATGGGGCGGCTTCGCATTCGGACTGGGGCTGACGCGGCTGGCGATGATGCGCTACGGCATCGACGATATTCGCCTGTTTGCGAGCGGCGACTTGAGGTTCTTGCGCCAGTTCTAGGCGGAGCAAGATGAAATTCTCCTATCAACTGGATTCGTGAGCTGGTGCCGGGCTTGGATACCGAGCCCGCGGAGCTGATGCGCCTGATCACGATGAAGACGGCGGAGTGCGAAGGCCTGGAGCAGGTGGGCGCCGCGCTGGCCGAAGCGTCCGTGGCGCGCGTCAAGGAAGTGGAATTCATCGCCGGAAGCCACAACCAGATCGTCGTCGTGGAAACCGCTCGTTATGGGACCAAACGGGTGGTGTGCGGAGCGCCCAACTGTCGTCCCGGGAATGCTGACTGCCTATCTTCCGCTTCCGCCCGTGGTGATCGAAGGCGTGGAAAGCGACGGCATGCTCGCCAGCGCCCTGGAGCTCGGCATCACGCGCGATCATACCGGAATTGTGGAGCTGGAGAGCGAAGCGCTGCTTGCGGCCGACACCGTCATCGAAGTGGACAACAAGTCGCTCACGCATCGTCCGGATTTGTGGGGCCATCACGGCATGGCGCGCGAAGTGGCGGCCATAACGCACAGACATGCTGCGCGATCCGGTGAAGCTCGACTTGCTTCCGAAGGGCCAGGCGCCCATTGAGATCGAGATCGAAGACTTCGCTTTGTGCCCGCGCTACAGCGCGCTGGTTTTCGAAAACGTCACGGTGCGGCCGTCGCCCTTGTGGCTGCAGTATCGCCTGGAAGCCGTCGGGCTGAACGCCATCAACAACATCGTCGACGTGACCAATTACGTCATGGCGGAGTTGGCGCAGCCCATGCACGCCTTCGATGCCGAGAAGCTGCACGGCTCGACAATCTTCGTTCGCAGTCGCGCGACCGGGCGAGCAGATCGTCGCGTTGAACGACGAGAGCTACAAACTGAGCCCGTCGAATCTGGTGATCGCCGACGCTGAAGGTCCTATTGCGCTGGCTGGCGTGATCGGCGGATTGCATAGCGCGATCGGTCCGGACACCCAGCGCATCGTGCTGGAGAGCGCGAATTTCCAGGCGGCCAGCGTTCGCAAGACTTCGGTGGCGTTGAAGCTGCGAACCGATGCGTCCATGCGATTCGAGAAGTCGCAGGACCCCGCGAACACGGTGCGAGGCCTGGCGCGCGCGCTGGAATTGCTGCAGCAGGTTTCGCCCGGCATTCGACTGGTGGGAGGCTTGGCGGATTCGCATGGCGCGTTGAAAACGCCCGCGCCGATCGAATTGACCGTCGATTGGCTGAGGGCCAAGTTGGGACGCGATGTGGGTGCGGGCGAAGTCCGATCAATTCTCGAATCGCTCGAATTCGGCGTGAAGGAAACAGCGCCCGGCCATTTCAGCGGTCACGGTGCCAAGCTGGCGCGCGACGAAAGACATCTCCATCAAGGACGATCTGCTCGAAGAAGTGGGCCGCATGCTGGGCTACGAATCCATCACACCGCGCGCGCCGCTGATTGAATCGGTCGTTCCGCCGGCCAGCCCTTCGCCGCGTGTTCGCTCGCGGCGTAAGAAACATGGCCGCGGCGCAGGGATTCACGGAAGTCTACAACTATTCGTTTGTGACGGAAGAAATGGTGCGCGCGTTCCACATGGATCCCGCCGGGCATGTGGGAGTGACCAATCCGATCGCGTCGGACCAGACGCTGCTGCGAGCAACCCTGCTGCCAGCCATTCGCAAAAACATTTTGGACAACAGCCGTCACTTCCAGGTTTTCGGCTCTTCGAAATTGGCAGGGAAATCCACGCACGAAATCGCGACCTTCCCGAAGAAATTCCGCACTTCGTCGCGGCCATGTACGCGCGGGAAGGAGACGGCAGCGCGTCGCTATTCGAGTTGAAACGCCTGGCGGAATGCTTGATGGATGGTTGCCAGGTTCGCATGACGCCGGCCCGCGCCTTCGAGCATCCCGAGCGCGCCGCGATGGTCGCGTGGCGGGGCGAAGACGTGGGGCGATTATTTGAGCTACATCCGTCGCTGGTCGAAGAAGGCCGCGCGGCTATTCTGGATCTCGATCTGGCGAAGCTGGAAACCCTTGCGGCTCGCGAAGACCCGCGCTATCAAACCTTGCGGCGCTTTCCAGTGAGTTCGTTCGACATCACAGTCGATACCGTGCTTCAAACGCCAGTCGCCATCATCGAGGAGGAACTGCGCAGGGCTGGGGGTAGCGATCTTGTCGATATCACATTCCTGGGCGTCTACACGGGCCCACCACTAAAAAACGACAGGAAGGGGGTATCGTACCGGCTTGTAGTGGGTGCGCCAGACCACACGCTAACTTCGGACGAGGTGCGCGCTATCGACGACCGGGTGAAGCTGGCGATCCGCACGTGGCTCCTTCGCCAGCCGTTTTAGTGCACGTGCATGGGATCGCCGAAATATCCGATGATCCGCTCGGCGCACAGACGGCAAGCCTCGATTTCATCCGGATCGCGCCCCTCACAATGCAGCATCTGCTCGTCGCGGACGGACATGCTGCGCCCACAAACCCAGTCCTCGCCATCGCGCGAGTGAATATGGTTGAAATCGGTCAACGTTGACAGAATATCAGATCGGTTGCGGGGGCCATCCTGAACTTGATAGACTTGGTTTTACCCCAAGGAGCGACGATTATGGCGAAAGTATGTGAAGTGTGCGGACGCGGCCCTCAGTTCGGCAACCGGATTAGCCACGCGCACAACGTAACCAAGCGCCGCTGGAATCTGAATTTACAATCTGTTCGCGCGCTGGTGAACGGCGCAGCCAAACGAATCCGGGTTTGCACTTCCTGCATCCGTAGCGGCAAAATTCAAAAGGCTGGCAAAACTCAAAAGCCGGTAGCCGCGTAAAAAACCTAGGACGGCGGATCCCGCTCGAACAACTGCTCCAGTTCCAGAACGCTCGGTGTGCCCTCTACCGCGTGGTGCATGTCGTGTGCGAACGACCGCATGATCTCCAACAGATCGAACTCGCGCCCCAGCACCGCGTAGAGCTCAACCCCCGCCAGCAGCAGCGCCAGATAAGTATCGCCGCGTTCGGCGATCTCGCGCCTGGCCTGCCGCAATAGCTCCAAGGACTCCGGATTGGTGGGCCTCCATGGCATGGCAAAACAAGTGGGAGATCGCTCTCCCACTCAGATGCACAGCGATTGAGGCTGCTATGCTGAAATGCTTTTGCGGGTTTCGCCGGACTGAATCTGAATCTGGCGCGGCTTCATCTGCTCGGAGACGGGAATCTGGATGTCCAGGATGCCGTCCTGCAGCCGGGCATTTAACTTGTCGACGTTCAGTCCACTCGGCAACGTGACCGCGGCGTAGAACTTGCCATAGGCCAGCTGCGCGTGCGCATTGTTCTTGAACGTCTCGGGAGCTTTGCGCTCCCCTTCGATGATCAGTTGATTGTTCTGCACGCTGACCTTGAGGTCTTGTTGCGCAACTCCGGGAAGAATGGCCCTCACATTCAGGCTGGAGTCTCCCCACGCGGTCTCTAACACCGGGCTGAAGGTCCACTGATTATTACCCTGCAGCATGGACCGCCCGGTTTCCGCGGGTAATCCGTAAAAGTTTTCAAAGAGCTGATCGACGGAACGCCGGAAATGATCCAACGTCTGCCGAGCATCTCCGGCCAGGAAAGTACTTGTCATTGGTTCACCTCTTTGTCGATGCTTGACTTGAGAAGGCCTCTCTCGATTGCCTTCCCAGTCCCAATCCTACACCTCAGCGGACGGAGTGAATGAAAGAATTTTCACTGTAACCGTGACCGTTTTGTCACTTGCGAGCAGAGCTCAGAAAACGCTCATCGATCTCCACTTGATAGCCGCTCGCCAGTCGATTGCTCTCGTTCGCCATTCCCACCACGGCCATCACTTCGGCCAGCATCGCGTCCGTCATACCGGCTTTGCGCGCCGCGGCAGTGTGCGATGCGATGCAATAGCCGCACTGGTTGGTGGCGCTCACGGCGAAATAAATCATTTCCTTGGTCAGCACATCCAGCGCTCCGGGCGCCATGATCTCCTTGACGCTTTCCCAGGTGCGCCGCAGCGTCGCCGGATCGTGCGCCAGAGCCTTCCAGAAATTGTTGATCCAGTCGGTTTTGCGCGTAGCCATAATGTCGTCATAGACTGCGCGAACTTCCTCGCTCGCGTCGCTGTATTCGATCAATCCGAGAGTTGCCATATCGCTCCTGTGAATTCGTCCTACCTCATCGTATCGGTTCGCGCAATAATGGAAGTACCCCTTCATGATCCAAGAAACGATTCTGGAAGGTCTCACCTTCGACGATATTCTTCTCCAGCCGGCGCGCAGTGACGTGCTGCCGGCCGAAACCGACACGCGTACCTGCCTCACCCGGCACATCGCGATGAACATCCCCATCGTCAGCTCGGCCATGGATACTGTCACTGAATCGCACCTGGCCATCGCGCTGGCGCAACAAGGGGGCATCGGCATCGTCCATCGCAACATGTCGGTGGAGCGCCAGGCCGAGGAAGTGGATCGCGTTAAACGCAGTGAAAGCGGCATGATCGTCGATCCCATTACCATCGAGCCCGAACTCAAGATTTTCGACGCCCTGGCGTTGATGAAGCGCTACCGCATCTCGGGCGTGCCGGTGACCAAGAACGGACGGCTGGTGGGAATCCTGACCAATCGCGATTTGCGATTCGAGACCCGCCACGATCTGCCGATCTCCGACGTGATGACCAAGGAACACTTGATTACGGTTCCGGTAGGCACCACGCTCGAAGAAGCCGAGAAGATTCTGCACACCCACCGCGTCGAAAAACTGCTTGTGGTAGACGACCAGTACGCGCTCAAAGGTCTGATCACCGTCAAGGACATTCAGAAAAAACTGAAGTATCCCAACGCCGCCAAGGATCCTCAGGGGCGATTGCGGGTGGGAGCAGCCGTGGGCTCCGGCGCCGACTTCCTGGAGCGCGCCCAGGAGCTGGTGGCGAGAAAGGTGGACGTCATTGTGGTGGATTCGGCGCACGGGCACAGCCAGCGCGTCATGGAAGCGGTACGCACCATCAAGCACAAACTCCCCGATGTGGACCTGATTGCCGGAAATGTCGCCACGTTTGAAGGCGCGCGTGATTTGATCAGCCTGGGCGCCGACGGGGTTAAGGTTGGCATCGGCCCAGGTTCCATCTGCACCACGCGGGTGGTGAGCGGCGCGGGCGTGCCGCAGATCACGGCAATCGCGGAATGTTCGCGCGCCACACGCGGCTCGGGCGTGCCTCTGATTTCCGACGGCGGTATCAAATACTCGGGAGACATCAGCAAGGCCATCGGCGCCGGCGCGGACGCCGTGATGATCGGCAGCCTGCTGGCCGGCACCGAGGAAAGCCCGGGCGAAACGATTCTGTACCAGGGACGAACGTTCAAGAGTTATCGCGGCATGGGTTCCATGGGCGCCATGACTGCCGGGTCGGATCGCTATCCGCAGGACACTAGCGGAAAACTGGTGCCGGAGGGCATCGAAGGCCGCGTGCCCTACAAAGGGCCGCTGTCGGAGATGGTGTATCAGCTGGTAGGCGGTCTAAAAGCGGGCATGGGCTACTGCGGGTGCGCCAACATTAGGGACCTGCAGGAGAATGCCAGGTTTCTGCGCGTGACTTCGGCGGCGCTGCGTGAAGGCCACGTCCACGACGTGATCATCACCAAGGAAGCGCCCAATTACCGCCTGGAATAAAGCTTAGATCCCGTTCGCGCCAACTTGCCTTCCATACAAAACGTAATTGACGCTTTGGATGGAAGCATCCAAGTCGCTTTGTTGCTGTTGCAGTTGTGCCACTAATGCATCGGCGGCTTCGGCTTGAGCGGTGGCGCTTTGCTCCACTTGAGTAGCCTGGGCTTGCGCGGCGGTGATCTCGTTACCCAGTTCTGTATTCTCCGTATCGTAGCCGGTGATCTGCGTCTGGATGAGACCGGTAATGGGATCGCTCAACTGCGTAAAGTTGCTGGCCAGTGCCGCGAAGCCGGAGTTCGCCGATCCCAGGAACTGGAACGCGTCGGCGATATTGGTGTCGGAAAGAGCGCTGAAGGTGCTGGAGTCGAAGCTCATCTGGCCGCTGTCGTTGAAAGTAACCCCCAGATCGGAAAGGCTGCGGATGGTGCTGGTGCTGTTGGGGTCGAAGTAAGTGACCAAATCCTGCATATCCGTGCTGATCTCATTGATGATCAGGTTGCCCTGTAGCGGCCCAGCATTTTGTCCCTGTTGCGCGCTCACCGCGCTGACTAACGTATTGTAGTCGGTAACGAAGGTTTGGAGCGCGCTGCTTAGTTGCGTCGGATCGGTAGCGAGCGACAAGGTGACCGATCCAGTGGGGTCCGTGTTCAGCAGATTGAAGCTCACCCCCGGAATGACGTCGGTGATGTTGTTGGTGGACTCGGTGATGGGAACGCCGTTCAGCATGAACGATGCATTAGACCCTTGATTGCTGCCGGAGACCAGATTGGTCGGACTTTGGAGATCGTTGAGCTGAATGGTGGTGGGCCCGGAAGCCGCCGTGATGGAAAGCGAGTACGCTCCCGCGCTCCCCGTGACGGTGGCGGTGACGCCCGCATCGGCGCCGTTGATGGCCTGCACCAGGCCGTTGAGATTATTATTCGCGGCGCTGAGACTCAGCGCGTAATCCTGGGTTCCCACCACCAACTGAACTTGGCCGTTGGCCGAGACGGAGGCGCTGGTCGCATCGGCATAGGTTTGCAACGAAGTTTCCGTCCCGGTGCCGCCTGCGCTGATCAGGTCGGCGGGAGTAACGCTATTCAGTTGCAGCGTCGTAGCTCCGGTGCTGCTCGCGGAAACCACCAGGTATTGCGTGGAGCCCGAGGTTAAGATTGTGGCGTTCACGCCTGCGTTGGCGTTGTTGATGGCCTGCGCCAGCCCGCTGACGTTATTATCGCCCGATGCGGTCAGATCCAGCTGATAGGTGTTGGAACCCACCACCAGATTCACCAGACCAGTGGCGTTAACGGACTGGCTTGCCGAATAGCCTTGCAGGGACGTTTCAGATGCCGCCCCGGCCAGCGAAGTGATATCGGAAACGGTGTAGGTGGCGGGCGCCGTGGCCCCTGTGTTCACCACTGAAACGGTGCTGGAATCCGAACTGGAGGCCGACAGTCCCTGCGTGCTCGCGAGCGTGCCCAAATTCGTGACGTCCGTACCCAGCGCCGCAACGCTCGGCTCGATCGCGGTGAGCGCGTTCTCCTCCGCTGTGTTGGTGGCTTGCTCGTTTTGCAGATTGGTCACCGGGATATCGGCGATTTGAACGGCCCGTTGGATGATGCTCTGAAAGTCACTCGAGAAACTGCTGAGCCCCGTAAAATAAATCGGAGCTGCGATGCTGGCTGCCTGACTGGCAGTGCTGCTAGTGGATCCCAAACTACTGCTGGTGGTTCCCATACAGCCTATTTATCGGCCTGAGAGAATTGTTTCTTGACTGTTTTCGGGCGATAGTTGGCAGACCCGCGAAGCCACTTCTGCCACCTGAGCTCCGCTCATCTGGGAGTACAACGGTAAGCTCAACACTGTGTTGGCGCAAGCCTCCGCCACCGGAAAATCGCCAGCCTTGTATCGCGCGTCGGTATAAGCGGGCATAAGGTGAATTGGCAGAGGATAGTGAACCGCCGTTTGGATTCCCGCCTCTTCCAAATCCCTCTGCAACGCGTCGCGATTCTCCGCGCGAATCGTGTATAGACAATAGACGTGCCGCGAATCGGCCAGCGTCCCCGGACGCGTGACACTGGAGCTTGCGAGCAATCGATCGTATTCCGCCGCTCGAGCGCGCCGCCGTTCGATCCAGCCTTCCAAATGCGGTAGCTTGGCCCGGACAATCGCCGCTTGCATGGATGGCAGCCGGTAGTTGAAGCCCTTCAGCCGCGGACGATAGCGCTGTTCTTCGCCCCAACTGCGCAGCAGCGCCGCCGTTCGCGCATATTCCGGATTGTTGGTGGTGAGCATTCCGCCTTCCCCGGCCGCGCCTAAATTCTTGGTCGGATAGAAGCTGAAACACCCGATGTCACCCATGCTTCCCACGCGCCGTCCACGATACTGGGCGCCATGGGCCTGCGCCGCATCCTCGATCACGATGAGTTTGTGGCGTCGCGCGATCTCGAGAATCGGATCCATGTCGGCGCACTGTCCGTAAAGATGCACGGGCAAAATGGCGCGCGTACGCGAGGTGATAGCGGCTTCGATTTTGGCGACGTCGATGTTGAAGGTCCCTGGGTCAATATCGACGTAGACCGGCGTGGCTCCCACGTATCCGATAGCGGCCACAGTGGCATAAAACGTGAATGGAACTGTGATCACTTCGTCGCCCGCTTGAATGCCGGAAGCGATCAGCGCCAGGTGCAACGCGCTGGTTCCGGAATTGACCGCCACTCCGCGCCGAGCTCCGCAATAGCTGGCGAATTCCTCTTCCAGTGCGGCGATTTCCCGGCCGCCGACGAACTGCCCGCTTTCCAGCACGCGCCCTATGGCTGCGTCGATTTCGGTCTTCAGTTCGTGATATTCGGCCGCCAGATCGAGGAAGCGAATCATGCCAGAAGCTGTTCGAATTTGCGAGAAACTACTTCCCAAGAGTAGCATGCAGCCACCATTTCCCAAGCTTGCACAATCATGCGCCGGCGCACGTCGGAATCGGCCAGTAACGCTAGGCAGGCTTGCGCGAAATGCTCCGGAGAATCGGCGATTCGAATGTTCTCGCCGTCTGAAATATCCAGTCCTTCGGCGCCTACCGCAGTCGAAACCACGGGAATCCTCGCGGCCATAGCCTCATAGATTTTCAGGCGCGTGCCTCCGCCGATGCGTAGCGGAACAATCGACACCGTCGATTGCCACAAGTACGGGCGCACGTCATCGACGCTGCCGGTGACTACGATCTGCGGACTTGCCAGTCGCCGTACTTCCGTGGTCGGATTGCGGCCTGCTACGGTAAGCGAGCAATCCGGCCGCAGGGCGCGGATCAAAGGAAGAACCCGGCGGACAAACCAATTCAATCCGTCGATGTTGGGCCGCCAGTCCATGGCGCCAAGAAAGATCAGATCCCGCACGGGCGTCATCACTTGGGGTGGCGTGAAACGGTCGACGTCGACGCCGGTCGGAACCGGGCACACCCTCAACACGCCATAGAGCGATCGCATGGCATGCGCGTCGGCCTCAGAAACAGCGATGATCTTCCGCGCAGCGCGGCACACGGTGGCTTCGTAGCGCAGCATGCGTTCATATTGCCCGCGAGCGTACGCGCCATGCCAGCGCGTGGGGGCGTGTTCGGTGTGCCGTTTCCAGATGGCAGACTCCACGTTGTGTTGGAAAAGCACCGCGCCACCCAGTTCCGGGATATTGGCTGCCGCTGCCAGAAAATCGCAAACGATGGCGTCGAATCTCTCCCGGCGTATCAGCTTTTCCACTTCGCGCAGCAGCGCACTCGAGCGGTAACGCCGCATTGCGAGCGGCATGTCCGCAAAGGGGCCTCTGGCAAGCTGCCCCCAGTACCGCGGGCCGCTCTTCCGCGGGATCGCATGCGCTACCGGGTACGCCTTCGTGCAATATTCGGCGCTGCGGCTCAAGCCCATGTCCGGCTCCGGTAGATCGAGCGCGGCGTAATGGATTTCGTGCCGCTGGTGCAGCCGCTTCAAAGTTTCGAGCGTCCGGATCTGGCCGCCGCCCCGCGTGGGATGCAGGAAATCCGATTTCACCCATAAGATTTTCATGCCCGCGCAGCGGCCTCGGTCCACACTCGATCGCGCCGGCCGGTCAGAAATAAATCGCCCCACAGCTGGAAATTCATCAGCCGCCACAGGCGATCGGTGGCATCTTCGCGCCCCGCGCGATGCCGCTCAATCAGCGCGTCCACCTGGCGCGGGTCGAAGTACGCCGCTACCAGTCCGTCCGGCGAGCGCAGGCTCGCATACAGCGGCTCGGCGCATGGATCGCGCAGCCATTCGGCCAGCGGCGTGGGAAACCCCATCTTCCTGCGGTGCACGATGCCGCGCGGCAGCAGATCGCTCACGGCGGCTTTGAGAATGTACTTCTGCGTCCGGCCGCACATCTTGAGCCGATCGGGAATTCCAGCCGCGAACTCCACCAATGTGTGATCAAGAAAGGGCACGCGGCTTTCGATGGATGCCGCCATGCTCATCTGGTCCTGCTTCATCAGCAGCTCGACGAGATAGGTTTTCTGGTCGGCATAAAGCGTGCGCGCCAGCGTCGAACTTTCCGGACGCGCGTTCCAATAGCTCATGTAATTTTCGCAATCGAGTCCCGCCTCGAACGCACAGTAGAAGTTCTCCAGGTACAAAGACCCGAAAGCAAGCTCGCGGCCGAATACGGTGTGGCGCAGCTTGCGACGCAATCGGGCGCCCAGCAGCGGGGACGTTTCAATCCATTGATGAAGCGCGCGGCGAACCGGGTAAGGCAGCGCCTTGGCATAGCGTCCTGCCCAGCGTTGGTTCAGAATTAGCCAGCGGTAGCGTTCGTAACCGGCGAACAATTCATCGCTGCCTTCGCCGCTCAGCGCCACTTTTACGTGTTGCGCCCCGAGCTTCGAGACAAAATAGAGAGCCACGCTGGAAGGCCAAGCCAGAGGCTCATCTTCGTGCCAGATCAGCTTGGGCAACGCGCCGAAGAAGTCCTCCTTGGAGACCACAACTTCGCGATGATCCGTGCCCAGCGCCGAGGCTGCTTGCCGCGCATAGTTCAATTCGCTGAATTTGGCTTCGGGGTAGCCAACGGCGAAGGTCTGTAGCGGTCCGGAAGCTACCCGTTGGGCCAGCGCCGCGATGGCGCTCGAATCCAAACCGCCGCTGAGGAACACCCCGAGAGGAACATCGCTCATCAGATGATTCGCAACGCATGTTTCCAATCGCCGGCGGGTTTCGGCAATCCAGGTGCTTTCGTCGCGTTCTTCCTGGCCGGCGTTCACTGGAATATCCCAGTAGCGTTCGCACTTCAACTCGGGGCGCGGACCGCCCAAGTCGAGCAGCATGCGATGGCCCGGCATGAGTTTGCGAATATTTTCAAATAACGTCCGATCGCCGCTGCTGAAACCGAAAGCCAGTACCTCCGGCACCAGCTCTTCTTCGAGCGCTGGAGATATCGCCGGATGCTCCAGCAGCGCCTTGATCTCGGATGCGAAGGCGAACAGCCGGCCGTCCCAATAATAGTAGAAGGGTTTGATACCCAGTCGATCCCGCGCGCAGAATAGCCGCTGCTGCTTGGCGTCCCAGATGACGAAGGCAAACATGCCCTCGAACAGCCGCAGGCATTCGGTACCGTGCTCTTGGTAGGCGTGCAGGATGGTTTCGGAATCGGAATGGCTCCGGTAGCGATGCCCAGCCCGTTCCAGCGCGGGGCGCAGCTCCGCGTGGTTGTAGATCTCGCCGTTGAACACCGTCCAAAGGGCGCCGCTTTGGTTGGCCTTGGTCTGGCTGTTCATAGGCTGGTGGCCGCCCTGGGGGTCGATGATGCTGAGCCGCCGATGGCTCAGATGTGCCCAGTGGTCGTGATAGAAGCCGAAATCGTCGGGGCCGCGATGGCGGATCGCCTCGGCCATGCGCCCCAAAATCCCGATCCCTCCGTCGACCGGTTCCACAGTGACAAATCCCGCTATCCCGCACATGACCAGGAGTGCCAAATAGGAGGCATGTATCTCATTGAGCGATTGAAGCTTCTTCTATCGATCATTTAGAAATGATATGATGATCGATAGGACATTATCCTATCGATCATGACCTGGAATTGGCAACAACCCGAGTGGCCCAATTTCTCCTGGAATCAGGCTCGCCTGCGGAGGGCTGAGGAGCATTTCCTAGTAGGCACAGGCATGCTGGCCGGAACTCTCAAGTACCTCCCCCGGCTTGATCGGGAACTGCTTACGGTTGAATCCATTAGCGCAGAAGCGGTCACCACCTCGGAAATCGAGGGTGAGCTTCTAGACCGCGCCAGCGTACAATCGTCGATTCGCCGCCAGTTCGGCCTCGCCACGGACAATCGGCGAGTCAGGCCTGCCGAAGAGGGGATTTCAGAGATGATGGTCGATCTCTACCGCTCTTTCGCACAGCCACTCTCCGACGAAACGCTCTTTTCCTGGCACCAGATGCTATTTCAGGAGCGCGGCAAGCTGATCGATGTGGGCCGTTATCGCACCGGTGCGGATGCAATGGAAATCGTTTCCGGCCCCCTCCATGACCCGAAAGTGCACTTTGAAGCGCCGCCAGCGGCGAAGATACCGGAAGAAATGGCGTGGTTTGTCGCCTGGTTCAATCGCACGGCCCCTCCGGGCAGTGAGCCGCTACCCGCGCTTACCAGAGCTGGCCTCGCCCATCTTTATTTCGAATCTATTCACCCGTTCGAGGACGGCAACGGGCGCATCGGCCGGGCCATCGCCGAGAAGGCGCTCGCGCAGTCTTTCGGGCAGCCAACCCTGACGGCGCTGGCGACCACCATTCTCGCCAGGCGCAAGGGCTATTATGCAGCGCTCGAAGCCGCGAACAAAGGCAATGAAGTGACCGCCTGGCTGGCATGGTTTGCGGGGATGGCCATTGAAGCGCAGCGGCGAACGACCGCGCAAGTGGAGTTCCTGATCGAAAAGACCCGCCTGCTGGATCGATTGCGCGGGCACATCAATGCGCGACAGGAAAAAGCTCTGCTCCGCATGCTGAGGGAAGGGCCAGAGGGATTCCAGGGGGGCTTAAGCGCGGGAAACTACGCCAGCATCACGGGCGCTTCTCCGGCCACAGCCACGCGCGATCTGGCCGATCTGGTCGAAAAGGGGGCGCTGCTCCGCGTCGGCGAGCGGCGGCACGCGCGCTATCACGTTGCCATCGCCACGACGAAAGTATCTTCCGTGGTCATCGGTGAAGATGGCTCTCTCTCAACTTCGATAAACTGAAATCGGAGGAATGGGTGAGTGGTTGAAACCGGCGGTCTTGAAAACCGTTAGCGGGGTAACTCGCTCGGGGGTTCGAATCCCTCTTCCTCCGCCACTCGCAAAAAATCTCCGATCAGCCCGTGACAGCCATCGCCCTGGCTGGGGCGGGGTGTTCGTAAATCGACTTCATCGTATCCACCACGTCGGTGTAGGTGAGTTCGCCGGTGGTTCTCTCGCCGGCAAACAGCACTACGTCGTCCAGGCTGAGAATGCCCACCAGCGCGCCCTCGTGATCCACTACAGGCAGCCGCCGCACCTGTTGCGCTCGCATGGTGCTGAGAGCGGTGTGAACGTCGTCCCCCGGAAAGCAGAAGAACACCTTGGGCAGCGCGACCTCTCGCACGAAGGTTTCGCCTGCCTTCGCATTGCGAGTGCCCAGCGCAATCGCGATATCCCGGTCGGTGATCATGCCGATTGCACGCCCATTTTCAACGATCGGAACGGCTCCACAACCTTGTTCCCAAAACATTTTCGTAACGCTCGCTAAATTCGTGTTAGGGCTGCAAAATCGAACGCCCTTTACCATGACATCTTGGACTTTCATATTAAGGTCCTCTCTGGAATCGACCCACAAGGCTACGATTCGATCCCTAGTACCCGCACGTGCATATCCAAGGCCGGGGACTCGTATCCAGCCATCCCCGGGGCGTGTTCCCCCAACATGAGAAGCTTCACCCAGCAGTGCGTAGCGACACGCAGCGATTCTGAATCTTTGAGCGGGAATCCCAACTCGGGTAGGAAATGACCGAAGGCGAAAACAGCATGGACCGCCGCGGCATTCACTCAGTATTTGCACCTAATCCTTCGTCCCAAGCGAACTTGGGATGAGCCATACCGGATCATCGCACCGTTTGGCCTATGAGCTGCGCATTGAGGGGTAAGCTGCCCAGCGCGAGAGGGCAGACCGTTAGTAGAAGGAGGAAACATCATGAAGCGCTTACTTCTTGCGGTCGCCTCCATTGGACTGCTTGGGTTGGGGCTCGCTCCCAACAGCCGGGCAGACGAATGGAACAAGCGAACTATATTGACAGTGAACGATACGATCCAGGTTCCGGGTAAAGTCTTGGCCCCTGGGGTCTACGTAGTTAAACTGGTCGATTCGCAAAACGATCGGCACATTGTACAAATCTTCAACGCCGATGAGACCGTGCTCCAAACCACAATATTTGCGATTCCAAATTACCGTTTGCGCCTTACCGGCAAAACCGTTTTCACGTTTTGGGAAATGCCTCCGGGACAGCCCAGAGCATTGAGGGCATGGTTCTATCCGGGCGAAAAGTTCGGACAGGAGTTTGCTTATCCGAAGGTAAAGGCAACTGAAATAGCGGCGGTGGCTCATGTGGAAGTTCCCACCACCGAAGCACAGAAGCCGGCTGAAATAGCTATCGCGCCGATCGAAAAAGTGGCGCCGCCCGTCGTTGCCGAGGCTCCAGCCGAGCCACCAGCAGCCACGGCGCCCGTTGAACTAGCGCAACTTCCTCCAGCGGCTCCCATCGAGTTGCCGACGGAGCTTCCCAAGACGGCGAGTCCGTATCCGTTGATCGGACTGGCTGGACTTTTGTCGCTGGTCCTCTTCGGGGTTGTACGCACCGTGCGGGCTTCGTAGTCTAGCTCGCAAGCAGTGTCCGAAGCAGTAAGGAACGTTCGATACTCCGGGGGGCTGTTGGCTCTCCGGAGTAGGTTTTTCGGGTGATGGTCTACGCGGTATGGACTACGCTGTCCGATCGGGGTGCTACATCAGGCCTTAGAAGTTTTGGGCAACGAAGGGGCGAACAAACGGCGCAGACTTGCGATAACGCTGGCAGATACGACCCAAAACCGCTTCCTCGCAGCGTAGCGAGTGTGAACCAAGCGGCCCCCGTTTAATCTACATTCCGCGGAAAATAACTACCCCAAAAATATCGGACCACGCGTGCGCCATCATTCCGGGCCTCAGGCTCTTGCGCCAAACAGCGAGTAGCCCGAACAGGAGGCCGTACAGGATGATTCTCCCTACCGGGCCCACCCCTTCGTAGAGATGGCCAATACCGAATACTACCGCCTGCATAATGACGGCCCATCCAGCGCTGCCTGTGATCGCCTGAAACTGCCTCTGAAGATAGCCGCGAAATGCGACTTCCTCACAAAATCCCGCGGAGAGAGCAACAGGTATCCACACCAGGCTCTCAAGCAACCCCAGGGGAAGAAGTCCCTGCGCGGCATTCGTTCCTTCGCCCAGAATACGAGGATTCATCAAGCCGATCCAAAGTGCCCAGAGTGCTGCGCCCAGAGCTATGTCCTTCAGTACCGCTTGCGGCGTTGCCCATCGGCCGCCGACAATATCACGCAAACGCACACCGCGCTTGTGCACGCCCATGCGGACATAGAGCACCAATAGCCATTCAAAGACGATCACCGAAATGTAACGGGGTAGGGCGTCGCCGCTCGGCACTGTCGCCTGCGGGTGCTGTTTTACGGCGTGCTGAAAGAAACCGCCAGCGAGGGACAGGCCGACAAAAATAGTAATGAACACAATCGTGTGCCACGCTGGGGCAATAAGCGGGCGGCTCGATAGGCGAGAGGTAGGGTTCGCGTCCGCGGTCATCGTGCCTCCAGTACCCTGTTGATCCCCGGAGGGTTTTTGAAGATTCTCAATTCTAATGTGCCTCGCTGGCAATTGGCGAGAAATCTCTATTACATGGAAGCCAAATCGGATGTCACACGCTGATCACCGGGCAAGGAGCCTCGCGGATGATTTCATAGGCGGCGCTTCGCAGCCGACCAAAGCGCCTTTGGATGAGCCCGCGTCCAATCACTACGATATCGGCCGAATACCCGACGGCGGCTTCATGCACGATGTGGGCCGGGTTTCCCAGTCGCAGGCATGTTTCGAATTTCGTTCCCGCCCTAGCCTGCAACTTTTCGATATGCTCCTGCCCCACATCGAACAGAAACTGCCGAAACTTGGGATTGTCTTCGCAATCGCCGGGAGTGCGCACTGCGTGCACCAACCGCAGGTCCAGCTTTTGGTCCGCGGCGAATTGCGCGGCCCATTCCAGTACCGGCAGGCAATCCGTTCGATCGTCCAGTGCGCACAGCATGTGCTTCCACCGGTCCGGGGAGTGAGCCGCGATCTCCTCGGCATGCACGCCCGTCCAAACCGGCACAGCAGTGTCGTGCAACACCTTGGCGGTGACGGATCCCAGCAGGAACCGCCGAAACGCACCTGCTCCAGCGGTAGGCATCATGATCAGATCGACGCCGGCATGGTTGGCATAGTCCACTATCATGGTTGCCGGATCGCCTTCGGCCGATTCCGCCGCAACCTGCAGATCCGGAAAAGCGCGTGAGATGAAGTGCCCCAGCGCAATCTTTCCTTGTTCCCGCAGCTGGCTCCCACCGATCAGCGTGGCCCATGCTGCCGCCTCCGGGGGCGCAATTCCTGCCGGAGGCAGGTCCACGACATGCAGCACCGTCAACGCGGAGCCGAATCTGGTGGCCATGGCCTGAACCGAAGGCGCCACCGCGGCGCAGCGTTCGGAGAAGTCAACTGGAAATAGAATGCGCTGAAACGTAATCATGGCGTCGCCCTCTTTGGCTGAAGTTCACCGGCCGGCTTATCGAACCTGGCAGCACCGGCAACGGATTGACAATCAGTTTGTTGTTGACATCGCCGACTCCCGGCGAGGCCCACGCCGCACGTTCCGCTTGCTCGCGTTCCAGCCAAGATTGAACGGCGCCGCTGAGAATCACGCAATCTCCCCGAACCTCCACGCGAACACGCTCGGCATCCAGTTGTGCATTTCGCAGCAGCGCGGCTTCAATCTGGCTCTTCACCGCAGCGCGCTCCGGCACCGGCCGTATCACGATGTGATTGTTGACGTCTTTCACGCCAGCCAGGTAGCGCACGCACCTATCGGCAGACTGCCGCTGGTAGTGCCATCGCACGTCGCCTTGCAGCGTGACGCGTCCCCGATCCACGAACACCTGAATGTTGGTGTTGCCTAGCAGTGCATTCCAGGCGATCGCGGCGGCTGCCGCGCCGGCGATTTCCTGATCGGTCCGGCAGATCGCCGCCGGTAAGGCCACTGCCAAATCGCAAGCCACGGCTTTGACGCCCCGGACCAGTCCGGCGGCCTTTTCGGCTTCGTGCTTTTCGGGATAGCTTGCCACTGAACCGGCCAGCGTGACGATTCCATTCTTGACGGACACGTTAATGGCGCGCGCGTCGAGTGAAGGCTCCCAGTCGAGCGCCTCGCCCACCTGTTTTTTCAATTCAATGTCTTCCATGTCGAGTCCTCTTTCCCAACTCCGCTGGAGCTGCGTGATTCGGCGCGGAGCCACAAGGGAACTGTGCCATTTCCCGCCACTCCTAGGGCCAGGAAATCGTCGAATCCCCTGTAATTGGCTCCGGCGCGAATCTTTCCATCGCTTTACATCCGATTCAGTGCAATACCTTTGCCAAGGTCCCTATTCCGCGAATTGACTAATTGGCGGAAGGCGTGCGTGAGATTTCTTGGAGGACATCATGATCGAAACAAAAATAGCGATGGAACCGCTCGAAAAAGACACGATCGCGGAACTGATGAATACTGCCGGACCCTGCTTGACGCTGCTGATACCACCCTATCGTCCCGGCGAGCCAAGCCAACCGGCCGCTGCCCTCCTTAAGATGGATCTGCAGGAGGCCGCTCGAAAACTGGCTGCCCGCAGAGTGGAAGCAGCCGCCATCACCCGATTGCTGGATCCTGTCCAGGCTCTGTCGCGCGACGAAGATTCGTTCAAGGGGACTGGCGCGGCGCGAGTGATCTTTCGCTCGGCCGAAGTATTTCGCCAATTCGAGCTGGCTGGCTCGCCATTCACCGCCGGCGCGTGCAACGTGGGAGATTGCTTTCACCTCCGCTCGATTCTTCGACCCCTGGCGATTCCCGCGGAGCTCTACGTACTCGACGTCGCCAAAAAGGACGTGGCCCTGTTCTGCTGCACCCATTCGGTTTTGACGCCACTGGATTTGCCTAAGGGAACGCCCACGACCCTTGACCAAGCCATGGGATTTGATGCGCCGGATCACGATCTCAAGAATCGTTCAGCGGCTGGCCCCTCGACGGGGGCCATGCGTGGCGTGCAATTTGGAACCGGCGCGGAGCGCGAGCGTCAGCATGCCCACTTGCACGATTTCTACCGAGTTGTCGACCAGGGTTTGATGGAGCTCCTGCGCTCCAGCCATCCGCCTGTGATCCTGGCGGGCGTGGACGAAGACGTGGCGATCTACCGAACGGTCAGCGCATATCCCAATCTGTTGGACCAGGCGATTCACGGCAGCCTGGCAGGCGGTTTGACACCGGGGGAAATCTCGCGGCGAGCGCAGGATATCGTTCTCTTCGATTATGAGAAGCGCGCCGCGGACGCGCTCGGGAAGTCGACCGAACGGTTGGCGCCGGGACGCTTCTCCATCGATCTTGACGTAATTTTGCGGGGAGCCGTGGAAGGCCGGGTGATCGATCTTTATCTCGATGAGAATGGCATGAGATTCGGAAACTTCGACGGTAAAATGTTCGGCGGCCGCAACAACTGGCACGCTGAAGACCTGCTGAACGTGGCCGCGGTGGAAACTTTGCGGCGCGGCGGCAACGTCTATTCGCTGCCCAGCCATCAAATGCGCGGCGGCGCTATTGCCGCGGCGGCTTTTCGCTATTGAGAGGAATCCCAATGAAGATTTTGGTTGCCGTGGATTCGTCCTACGCCAGCACCCTGGCCGCTCGCGAGACGGCGGCGCGGCCCTGGCCAGCCGGCGCAATGGTACACGTGGTCAGCGTCGTGGAGCCAATTGTTGGCTGGAGCGTCCCGGACGTGGAAAACGCGCTTCAGCAGTCCGGCCAGCAAACGGTTCAGAATGCCGCGGACTATTTCCAGCAGGCTGGCCTTCCAACCACTACCGCGGTTCTGACAGGGGATCCAAAAACGGAGATTGTAAGCGAAGCGGCCAGGTGGCAGGCTGATTTTGTTGTGGTGGGATCTCACAGCACCCATGGTGTCTTGCAATTCCTGTTGGGGGGCGTGGCCCGTGCGGTTACTCATTTGGCGCCGTGCTCGGTGGAGATCGTGCGGCGCAGGCCCGGTCCCGAACCGCTCAAGATCCTCTTGGCCACCGACGGCTCCCAGTGTTCCAAAGACGCGGCGCGATCCGTTGCCATGCGGCCTTGGCCACTGGGAAGCTCTTTCCGAATTCTGAGCGTTGTGGAACCTTCCGCGCCCCTGTTCCGGCCACCCTATTTCAGCCCGGAGGCTTTGGAGGAACTGCGTGGCAAGGACATGCAGCGAGCTCAGGCGGCGGTTACGTGCGCGGAAAGTATTCTCGAAATGGCTGGCATTGAAGCCAGCAGTACGGTGGCTGTTCCAGCCGCTACCCCCAAGGAGTTGATTTTGAGCGAAGCCGCGGAATGGGGAGCGGATCTGATCGTAGTGGGCTCGCACGGACGGCGCGGGGTGAGCCGTATGCTACTGGGAAGCGTCTCGGAGGCGGTTGCTCTGCACGCTCAATGCTCGGTGGATATTATCCGCCGCTCGAATTCGGCCGCAATGATCCAGTAAATTGGACCGGCGGAAGACGCGGCGCGCCAGGCGCCTGCGATACCATCGACTTATGCGTCCTTTGCTGTATTTTGCGGGCCTGACGCTCGCCTGTGGCCCGCTCGTGCCGGGAGCGGACCTGGCCGCGCAGCCGTACCATCTACGGCTCTTTCACACCCACACCGGTGAACGCATCGATCTGGTTTATCGGATCGGCGATCAGTATATTCCGGGTGCTCTCGATCGGCTAGATCGCTTCTTGCGCGATCATCGCACCGGCGATATTCACCACTATGATCCCCGGGTGTTCGATCTGCTGAGCGACTTGACCGCCTCAGTAGATCGCGCGGGCGCGGAATTACACATCATCTGCGGATACCGGACGCCCTGGAGCAATCAGTTTCTACGCACCCACACGGTTGGCGTGGCCATGCACAGCCTGCACATGGAAGCGGAAGCGATCGATATTCGCCTGCCCGGTCTCAAAACCTCCGCACTGCGCGACGCCGCCCTAGCGCTGCACCGCGGCGGTGTGGGCTACTACGCGAAATCGGACTTCATTCACGTGGACGTGGGCCGCGTGCGGCGCTGGTAGGCTGCCATCCCGAATAGGGATAACCATGATCCAGTAATTCCGCGAGCGCGGCGTCGTGTCCGTAGATATCGTCGAAGAAATAGACTTGGCCGCCTTCCACTACCGCGGTTCCATACACGATCAGCACCGGAATCGGACGATCCAGATTGACGCGCTGCGAATCGGCACCATGTTCGGCATCCTCGATCTGCTCCCTGTCCCAACCAGGCAATCCGCGCAATACCCA
Organism: Bryobacterales bacterium; assembly: GCA_963798295.1. Lineage (GTDB taxonomy): Bacteria > Acidobacteriota > Terriglobia > Bryobacterales > Bryobacteraceae > Palsa-89. The sequence goes on from CAWCSV010000002.1 coordinate 595,534, forward strand.
TTGAGCCAGTTCTTCCGGCTTCTCCACGCGAATGCAGCCGTGACTGAAGTCGCGACGCGCTTGTTGGAATAACGATTTGGCCGGCGTTCCGTGCAGGTACACATCGTACTCATTAGGGAAAAGAAACTTGATCGGGCCGAGCGCGTTCTTGTTGCCTGGTATCTGTCGAAGGAACAGGCTTCCGGAGCGCAATTGCGCCAGCATTTGCGCGGTCACGGTCTGCCTGGAGACCACCTGGCGACGCGCGTTCACGATCTCGTACTCGTTCTTGGCAAGATAACCCGGATCTTGCGCCATCTTCGGCGCCAGTTCCGCCCGCACGATGCTGAGCGGCACGTCCCAATACGGGCGAAAGATTACATAGGTCAAGTTATTGGAGAAGACTGGCGTCTTGTGCCGGTAGGCCTTGCCCACCACGACTTTCATCTCCAACTCCGGCCGATAGTTGTCATCGTAGGCTCGCAACCGGAATTCCGGAATGTTCACCACGATGGGCGGTCTCGGGAACGAATGCGGCACCCAACGCCAGCGCTCCAGCACCCATTGCAATTGCCGAACCCGCTGGCTTAGGGGCGTGTTCAATTGTCTCAACGTGTTCTTGCCAATGCGCCCGTCGGGCTGGATTCCATGCCTGATCTGGAAGCGCTTCACGCCATCGGCCAGCGTGTCGTTCGGCCCCAGGTCTCCCACCAGGCGCAGCAAGCGCTCCACTCTGGCCGGGCCGGGAGTAAGATCGGTGTCTGCCCGCGCCAGCGCCAAATAATCAGCCAGGGCCTTTTCGGTTCGCCAGTAGCCTTCAAAGGGCGGCTCCAGCCGGGCCAACTCCGCTTCCACATCTTGCGCGGTCAGTAGGGCGTCTAGCGTCGCCGCGGGATCGCATTGCTTCCCATCGAAATGAAGGCCAAACGAGAATACGGCGGGATCCACTTTGCCGCAAGACACGTCATGGATATAGCGCATCGCAGAGATCGTGAGCGCCAGATCGAAGCGCTCGGGCCCCGCATCGGACAGCTTCCATCGCCAGCAATCATAGTCTTCCGGATCCAGCCCTTTGAGCGCGGCGTTTTGAAGCGTGGCGATCAGCGCTTGGGCTTGCGGTGTCGGCGCACCGGCGCGAACCCATGCCAGCCGATAGCCATTCTTTTCGTAGAATCTTGCTACATCGGGTTTGAGGCTTCCGAAGTTGGGCCAGCGCAAACCGGGCAAGACGCCCGCATTCACCAGATCGTGCGATTGCTCGCCGGCCGGCGCGATGGCGAACGCGCTCGAAACCATCGCGAGTAAAAGCCCCAGCCGCACGGCGCACCTACCGCGCAGCAAGCGCGTGGCTCTCTTCGTGAGTCTCAATCGTCAGATGGTTAGATAGGTCGCGAAGCCCCGGCGCCGACCACGCCGCGCGTTCCGCCGCTTCGCGCTGGGCCAGGGAACGCACCGAGCCCCACAACCGGACGCAATCGCCATCCACTTCCACCACGATCCGCTCCGGATTCACGTCCGCGCAGCGCCTGAGCGCGCTTTCGATCTCTTCCTTCAGTTCCCGGGCTGGAATGGCGGGCAGCAGCGCGATCAGATTGGTAACGCCCACCACGCCCGCCAGGTCGGCTACTGCGTCTTCGGCCGCTGACCGCTGAAATCTGCGTTCCACGGCGCCTTCCAGCACGATCCAGCCCCGCGTAACGCTCACCGAAATGCGCTCTGAGGGAACCAGAGCGTTCCAGGCCAGCGCGTTCGCGGCCGCCCAGGCGATATCGGCATCGCTACGTTCCGCGGAACCTGCCGGCTTCACTTCGAGTTGACTGCTCAGGGCTCGCACGCCGCGCACTCGTGCAGCGGCTCTTTCCACGGCGCGTTTGGCGGCATGGCTATCCACCACGCCACTCAGCGTTACGATCCCATCCTTGACGCCCACGCCGATTTCGGTGGAACGGACCACCGGCTCCCAATCCAACTCGCGGATCACATCTTCCCGCACGGATTTGTCTTCTTGACTCAAAGCACCGTTGGACATACAGCGCCTCCACTTATAGAGAGAGCAAGCGCAATGCCAAAGGAACTGCCCTATGTCAGGTAGCCCTTTTCGGCTAACTTATCGATGATTCGGCGCGCATCCTCTTCCGGCTTATCCGCGTGCACGACAACGTCCGGCGCCTCGGGCGGTTCGTAGGGGTCCTGCAGTCCTGGTACGTTCGTAGCTTCGCCCGCCGCCGCGCTTCGATAGATGCCTTTCGGGTCTCGCGCCCTGCAGATTTCGAGCGGCACGTTCACGTATATTTCCAGGAAGCGGGCGATTTCGCGCCGCGCACGCTCGCGGTAGGCACGACGGTTCGCCGTGGCATCGAAGATCACGGGCACCCCATGCTCCACCAGCAGCCGCCCCACGAACGTCATCTGCCGGTAAAACGCCTCTCGCCCAGACGCCTCATACGGCCGATCGTCCGCGAAGATCTTGCGGAGGACATCGGACTCCAGCACCGCCGCGTCCACCCCACGCGAAGCCAGCTCATTCTTCAGCGCCTCCGCGATGGTCGACTTACCGGAAGCCGGAAGGCCCGTAATCCAAACCGCGAATGCTGCTCTCTTAGGTTCCACAGTACGAGTTGACCTGGCGCGGATCGAAGCGCTCTTGCTCCAGCACTGCCAGGATGAAGTTCAGCAGCTTCGCTCGCACCGCGTCTCCGAGCGACGGGTACCATAACGGACTCGCCAGCACCAAAGCGCGAAAGACCAGGAACGGCGCGGCTACCTGGAGAATCTCTTCATCCCCGGTCTTTTCCAGATAGCGATCCCAAAACCGCAAAAAGAGCCTTTCGAACGCGCCTTCCAGCCTTCCCGCGCGCTGCAAGGAAAAGAAAACGTAGTTCAGCGTGAGACAGGTCACGTCATCGGCCGGATCGCCGTATTCGCCGCGCGAACGGTCCAGAACGCGGAAATCGGCTCCCGATGTGAACAGAATATTCCAGGGATGAAAATCGCCGTGCACTCTCCGCAGCCGGTGCGTGCGGTTTTTCAGGCGCCAGCGCCAGGCGACGGCGCGATGCTCAATGTGTTCCAGAACCTCCGGTTGAAACAACGGATGGGGCGGATACGAGTCGGCCAATCCCATAATGCATTCTCCATCGCCCACCAGCTCCCGGTTGCGCCGGACATAGAGCTTCGGATCGCCGCCGCGCTCGGCATGAATTTCGGCCAGGTAATCGCAAAGCGAATCAGCGCGAGCCACGTCACCGTCGGCCAGCTGCCCCGTCTCGCGTATCCGCTCCAAGTCCAGGGCGTAGGGCTGACCTTCGGCATATTCTGTGAGCAGACAGAATTCTTCGACACCCCCAAGCGGAAGCAGTCCGCCATCGGTCTGGAAGCCGCCCACATCCAGCGACTTCACGTGCCGCGGAAGCCGGTTGAAAGCCCGATGCGACCAAAGCAGGATGCGTGCGCGGTCCGACATCTCTTCGTGACCGAACGAGCCGGCTCCCAGAGTGTGAAGCACGGCGCGCTCGTGACGCCCTCCGGCCAGTTGGTACTCCACCAGGACCGGCACGCCGTATCCGAAGCCCTTGCCCTCTTCCGGTTCCCCCAACCGGCGCAGATGGAGGATGCGAAGGTCCATTCCGAGGACAGAGCGCAGATAGCGCTCCACGATTTCAGGTGTAAACTGTGGGGCTTCACTCATCGGACCCTGGGTGAAATTCGTCAGAATGCTCTGATTTCATTGAAAAAGCGTCAGCTGCTTCGGCGAGCCACTTGCACATTTCATTGTAGAGGCCAGAAGCCCACAGAGAAGGCCATAGAGCAAAGAGCGAAGGAGAGCTTCCTATGAAAGTGCGTGAAGTGATGACCAAGCAAGCTTGTTTCTGCGGACCGGAGTCCAGCCTGGAGGAAGCCTGCTTTTTGCTGCGAAAGAATAATTGCGGCTTTCTGCCCGTGGTGGGCGACGGCGGCAATGTGATCGGGGTGATTACAGACCGTGACATCTGCATCTCTCTGGGTACCCGCAATCGCAAGCCGTCGGATGTGCGTGTATGGGACATTATGCCTCGCAAGCTTTTCACTTGCATGGAGGGCGATGACGTCCACTGCGCCTTGAAGACGCTGCGTGGCGCCAGAATCCGGCGGCTTCCGGTGGTGGACCGCGACGGCGCTCTGGTGGGCATTCTCTCCATCGACGATATCGTGCTGCATGCGCGTGAACACATTTCTCGCAAGGATATTTCCTACACCGATGTCGAGAATACCTACAAGGCAATCCGTGGCCGGCCAGTTCTCCCAAGTCCAGGCCAAGTGGAGGTATCTTTCAACTGCAAGTCCTGCGCCGACAAACCCTGTGCCGAGCGCCCAGCCTGAACAACGCAGCAGCAAGAAAAAAGGGGCGTGACAACATGCCCCTTTTCATATTACTGCCTGCCGGTTACTACGCGGCTACGGCGATTTTCTTGCCCGCTTCCTTCTTCTTGGGAGCGGTGATAATCAACATTCCTTTCTCCACGTTCGCAGCCACGGATCCGACATCAACCGGGGTGGCGAAAACGAACCGGCGATATAGCGATTTCGCGCCGAACTCACTATAGGCTATGCCTTTTTCGGTCTTCTCTTCGGTCTTTTCGGTCCTGCCTTGAATCAGAATTTCGTACGGCTGCGCCGTGATATCCAGATCCTTCGGTTCAAAGCCGGGAACTCCGACTTTCAGCTTGAACTCAGCTTCATTTTCGGTGAGCTCGGCTTGCGGCACCCAGAAGAGGTCATGCTCCGCCTGGAGCCAGTCTTCCAAATCGAAACCAGGCACTCCGCCTCTGCGCTCGAAAAGTTCGAAAGCCCTCTTTCGGATCTTGTCGAATGTTTCCTTCACGCCCTCCAAAATCGGAGTTAGCGCTGGTTTATTTTCTTCTACCTTTTGAACAGGTACATTCGCCATTGGGTTCACCTCCTTCTCCCGCCGGGCCGGGGAGCGCCCCCAATCGCCACACTCCCCGGCCCTTCGCCCCTGCGGTGTCGCTCAACTGAGCCTGGCCACGCCCGGCGGCCGCGAAAGAATCGCCGCATCGCCGACTCTTGGCAGCCGTATAAATTGCAATTGTGCATCCGGAACTGGCACTGGGATCGCTAGGGGCAAACATCTAGTCTGCGCGGTGGCACGCAGGCAATGAGCGATTTTGCACAGCATGGAAGCAGAATGAGTTGGACGTGGAGGTTACTGCGCGTGGCCGGCGGGCGAAGTAATCGGCGCGGACCTTTCGGAGCCGCGCCCGCTTGCGCTAGGGAATTGCTACCGCTCGGATGGACTCCGAAGTCGTGACGCCGCCCGGTCCGGTCACATCCAAGGTGATCCTGACGTCGTTGGTGGTCGGCGTATAGGCGACGTATCCATCGTGAAGTTCGCGCTGGTCGAACGGGATGACCTGGGTAACTCCCGATTCGGTAATTTTCATCGCGCCGCGTTCGGATTGCCTGATGGGCGCCGATTCACTATTCCAGCGAACTTCCAGTTGGCGCGGGCGTGCCGTCACCGTCAGGCCCAGGATCGCCGGCTGATTAGGCGCGGCGGCGAGAGAAGCCTGGCTGGGCGCGCTCCCGAATTGCGTAGGAGCGGCAGAACCAAAACGATTAGGATTGGTGACTAGTTGCAGCGCGCAAATGCCGAGCACCACCAGGGCGGCCGTCGGCAACAGACGCGACCATCGGATTCCGTCCCGCATAAAGGTGGAAACCGGCCGGGGCGGCATCGGCGGCACGGGTTGAGAAGCTTGCGGTTTGGCCTGCTGCGCGGCCTGTGGTTTGAGCTGTGGTTTTGGCGCGGGAGGCGGCGGCAGCGCGGCCACTTGCGCGCCCTCCAGCGGATCGGGATATCGCCAGCCCGGATGGCCCTCCGCCAATTGGGCCGCATCCAGCGGAAAACCAAAACCGAAGTCGCGGGGATAGGCCCCGCCGTTCTGCCAATAGAAGAGTGCGGCATCGCTCTCGTTGCCGCGCCTGGAAGTCTGAATGAGCAAAGCAACTTTTCCGGTCTCGCAGAACAGCCGGCTGAAGGTGTCCAGGTCCCGCCCGCGCAGGTTCAGCCTGCCCTCGCGCAGGACGCGGAAGAAGCCCAGAGCGCGCTGGTCTTTGCCCGTTTCCACATTTCGACAGGCCATCTCCAGCAGAGCGTCGGCGGCATCGTAGGAATCTGCGGTGTTTTCGGTCGGCGCGATCAGCTTGAAATCCTCAACGATGCTCGCGCGGAACGGCGTGTCGACAGTGCGGCCGATCAGGATTCCACACATTCCCGCAGCTTCATTTCCCGCGCGCGAAATCTGCGCCGTCAGTTGACCCACCACGCTCAGACTCAAGTGGATGGCGAAGGCGTCCGATGCTCGCCATACATAGAAATTGCCGGGCTCATATGCAAGCTGAGTGCTCATGATAATTTCACCTGACCGATGATGGAACGCCACCCTCACCTACCCAAATCGCCGCTTGGTACTGGTATGTCCCAGTACTAGGGCCCGCGTAGTTTGGTTTCGGCAGGTTGGGTACAGCGGACGGAGCCAGGAAAAGGTAACAAATGTATACTGATTACGCTACAGACCCGATGCGAAATGCGAATCCTGGTGACATCCTACGCGCTAGCCGCTATGTTGCTGGACCTACCCCTTGCATTGGCTCAACCGCCGGCTAACACGGTTCAAAGCGAGCCCGAGATCGCTGCACGCGACATGCCGACCTTCAGCGCCGGCGTAAACCTGGTCAATGTGCCGGTGGTGGTGAGGGACAAAGAAGGCCGGGCGGTGGGCACCCTCCGGAAGGAGGACTTCCAGCTTTTCGACAAAGGTAAACTCCAGGTCATCAGCAAATTTTCCATCGAGAAAACCGCGAGCTCGGCACCCGTCGCCGCCATCGCGACCAGCGCCAACAGCGAGAAATCGCTTCCCATGCCAACCTCGTCGCCCGCACCGATTGCCAACCGCTTCGTCGCCTATCTTTTTGATGACATCCACGCCAGCTTCGCCGATCTGGCGCGTGCCCGCGATGCCGCCGACGGCCAAATCGCCCAATCGCTGGACGGGAAGACGCGCGTGGCCATCTATACTACCTCGGGCTTGACGACCGCCGATTTCACCGCCGACCGCGATGCTCTCCACCAGGCGTTGTTCGCGCTTCAGCCACGTGCCAGCACCGACCAGCATTTTACGTGTCCCGACATCAGTTATTACCAGGCGGATTTGATTCTGAACAAGCAAGACCCGCGCGCGCTGGCCACTGCGATGATGGAACTCGCCCTGTGCACGCCCGGCGCCGCCGGCACACCTATTGGCAGCAGTGCGGGAACCAGCCTGGAAGATCAACTGCGCGATCAGAGGCGTTTTCCCTCACCACTTGAAATCCAGGCGCGCAGCGTGGCTTCCAATGTTCTCAGGCTCGGCGACCGCGACTCCCAATCCTCGCTCAATGTTCTAAAGGACATCATCCGCCGCATGTCCACCCTGCCCGGAACAAAGAGTATTGTGCTGGTCTCCCAGGGCTTCCTGGTGCTGCCCGAGTTTCTCCAGGCCGAAGCCGCGGTTATGGATGACGCCATCCGCGACCACATCATCATGAATTCGCTCAATGCCCGCGGACTCTTCACCGCCGATGCCAACGCGAGCTCGAAATTGAGAGGGAGCGAGGAATTGTTGAATAACAAATCGGGCTACATTCGTCAAAGCCAATTGCTGGACGAAAATCTGCTGGCCGAACTGGCAGCCGGCACCGGCGGCATTTACTTTCACAACAACAACGATCTGGGCCTGGGGTTCCGGCGTCTGGCCAGCCCGCCGGAGTTCGTCTACATTCTCGGTTTCGAGCCGCGCGGTGAAAAGCTGGATGGCGGTTACCACACGCTGCGGGTCACGCTGAGAACTTCCAAGGGCCTCACTCTCGAAGCGCGCCAGGGCTACTTTGCGCCTTCGCACGCGGCGGATGCCCAAGAGCAAGCCAGGCAGGAGATCCAGGACGCTCTGTTCTCTCGCGACGAGTTGGCCGGACTCCCCATCGATTTGCAGTTGCAATTCGCTTCGTTAAGCGACATCAGCGCGCGGCTTGCCGTTCTCGCCCACTTGGACCTGAGGAACCTTCGCTTCGGAAGGAATAACGGACGAAACGACAACACTCTCACCATCACCGGCGCTTTGTTCGACGCCAACGGGAACTACATCAGCGCGCTTCAGAAGACTGTCGAAATGCACCTGCGGGACCAGACGCTCCAGAATGTTCAACCTTACGGCATCAGCGTCCGAATGAACTTCGATGTCGCGCCGGGCAACTACATGGTGCGCCTGGTGGTGCGGGACCAAGAAGGTCAGACCATGGCCGCGCGCAATGGCGTGGTTGAGATTCCATGAAAACCATTTGCGGCTTCGTCTTGGTTCTTCTCGCTCCCATTCCCATACTCGCTCAGGCAGCCAATACCATACGCAGCGAAACCAAGATCGTTTTGGTGGATGCCGTGGTCACGGACAAGAGAGGCTACGTTCACGATCTGACCGCCCAGGACTTCGAGGTATTCGAGGACGACAAGAAGCAAAGCATCACCAGCTTTTCATCGGAATCCGATCCGGCCGCCGTCTCGAAGGCGCAAACGCACTACATGGTCCTGCTCTTCGACGATTCCAGCATGGATCATTCGGACCAGCGGCGCGCGCGGGAAGCGGCGCTCCAGTTCGTCGAAGCGAATGCCGGCGCTAACCAAATGGTCGCGATCGTCAACTTCCATGGTGAGTTGCGGGTCGCGCAGAACTTCACTGACGATGCAAGCCGGCTGAAAGCGGTCTTGCGGGGCGAACCTGGTGTAGTCAGCGTGAATCGTGCGGCGCCGGATCTAGCCTCCGCCGCCAGCCGGCGCGCGGGCAGTCTGTTCCTGGCTGTGCGGAGCCTGGCGCGAGATCTCGCTTCCGCTCCGGGGCGCAAGACATTAATACTGTTGAGCGCGGATTCCCAGATCAAGACCGAAGATCTCAGCGCCGAGATTAACTCAGCGCTGGACGCGTGCAATCGTGCCAATGTCGCGATTTATGGCATCGACGCGCGCGGTTTCGTCGCATCCGCGACGGGCATCGACGATCGCGCTGGCGCTCCTCCCCGCATGGGGCTTCGAGGCCAGGATTGCAACCAGGGTTTTAACCCGAACGGATGTCAACCGGCATCGGCTGAGCTAGATAGCTCCCGCGGCCAGCAGGGCGCTCTGCGAATGCTTTCCTCCGGCAGCGGCGGATTCACGATCAGCAACTCCAACGATCTGGCCGGCGGGCTGGAGAAGATTGGCAAGGAGCAGAACGAATATTATTCGATCGGCTACACGCCGCCGGACTCGCCCGAAGGAAGCTGCCACAAGTTGCGCGTGAAAGTGGATCGCGGCGGTACGACCGTGCGGGCGCGCCCCGGCTACTGCAACGCCCGTTCCAACAACGTGCTGGCAGGTAGTTCGATCGAAAAGGAACTGGAAAGTCTCCCGGCCTCACCGCCCGGGGGCGCCAACGCCCGGCTGGAAGCTCCCTTCTTCTATACACCCGGCGATTTGGCGCGCGTGAATCTCGCCATGGAGATTCCACTGAAGAAGATGCAGACGGAAAAGGAGCGTGGCAAGTTGCGCGCAACCATCCACGTACTCGGCATCGCACACCGCCCCGATGGCGGCGTGGCTGCGCGTTTCAGCGAGAACGTCACGGTGGAGTTTGACGACCACAAGCAGCTCGCTGCTTTCCTGGCTTCGCCGCTTCACTATGAGGACCAGTTCGAAATTCTGCCCGGTTCGTACACGCTTGCCGTCGCCTACGACGCGGGCACCGAGAGCCGCGGAAAGGTGGAGATGCCGCTTGTTGTGGATCCCTACCAGCCCGCGCAATTCGCGCTGAGCGGGTTGGTTCTGAGTCGCCAATACGGGCCTGCGTCCGATCCGCGTCTGCACACCGACGCCCTGTGGATGGCCGATCGCACGCCGCTGATCGCCAATGGCGTGCGCATCGTGCCATCGGGTTCGAATCGCTTCAATAAAGCCGATGCGCCGGCGGTCTATGCGGAAATCTATGAGCCCAATCCCGCCAGCGTTGGCGTCACTCTCCGTATCTTCGATCGCAAAACTGGCGAGCAGAAGTTGGACACTGGCCTGCTGTCGGTCACCACCCCGGCCGTTCCTGGCAACCCGGCCATTCCGTTCGCCAAGAAAGTGCCAATCGATTCGCTAGCTCCCGGCGCCTACCGTCTGGAACTCGAAGCCAGCGATACTGCTGGAAAATCCGTCCGCCGCAGCGCCGATTTCGACATCCAGTAGGAGATACACTGGTTCCGATGGCACCTAAAGATTCCGCTCTCTCGCGCCGGGGCGTGCTGGCGGGAGGCGTCGCGTTGGCCGCGCAATCGGGCGCGTTACTGGCACAATCCAAGCCGGCGCAACCCATACCCGCTGCGCCGGGCCGCAAGTTTCGCGGATGGGTCTCGCGTGGAACTGGCCCCGGAAGAACCACCCTCCAGGATTTAACGCTGCGCCCCATCAGCGGACGGCAAATCGTGGTGCGAACCGAGGCGACGAATCTTTGTTACTCCAACTCCAGCGATGTCCTGGGGCTTCCGCCCCCAGGCTTCGTTGCACCTCCCGCTGGAAGTCCGCCGCGTCCCGCTCCGCCTGGCTTCCTGGCGATGTCCCGCATGGCTCTGATCCAGGGCCACGGCGGCGTGGGGATTGTCGAAGCCATTGGTCCCGAAGTGCGGCGAGTGCAAGTGGGCGACCGCGTGTGCGTCTCCGGCACACCCCAGTGCGGCTCCTGTTATCAGTGCCTGCGCGGGCGCGCCGACATGTGCCAGTTTCTGGGCCGCCAGGGTCCAAACGATCTGGTTCCCATCGCCGAAATGCGCGACGGCACGCCGGTTTACGCGAACTCGCACATCGGCGGACTCGCCGAATTGATGGTCACCTTCGAGGAATGGGTGGTGCCGGTTTTCACTAAAGCCTCGGCCGCCGACCTGGGCATGGTCTGTAGCTGCGTTAGCGTGGCGGGTCTGGGATGCACGGCGTCGCAAGTGCTCGCTGCGGTTGAGCCGGGTTCCGTGGTCGCGGTGGTGGGCTGCGGTCCCCTGGGATTGAGCGCCATCCAGGGCGCTCGCATTTCAGGCGCTTCCACCATCATTGCCATCGATCCCATTCGCGTTCGCCGGGAGGTGGCGCTGAAAGTCGGCGCTACTCATGTCTTGGATCCCAACGTGGAGGGCGACAAGCTGGTTGAAAAGGTTCGCGAGCTTTCCAATGGCCCGAACAACCGTCTGTGGGCCGGCGGGCGCGATTCCGGAGGACTGCTGGGCGGAGCGGGCGCGGACTTTGTAGTGGAGGCGGTCGGCGCCGATCGCGCTAAGCCCAAGCTGGAAGCCGGCCCCGATCCCACCGGCATTCTTCCTCTTCAACAGGCCTATATGATGTGCGCGCCGGGCGGCCACATCGTCACCACCAGCCTTCCCACCGGCAACATCACGCTACCGGCGGTCGTATTTACCATCGGCGGACGCACTCATCATGCCGGGCAATACGGGGGCGCCAATCCGATGCGCGACATCCCGCGATTCGTGGAGCTGCTCGACAAGCGGCAATTCGATGCGAAGTCGCTGGCCACCACCGTTGTGGGCATCGAGGGCATGCTGGATGCGTATCAACAGGTGGTTGACCGGACCACCGTGACAGCCCTCATGACCGTATAGTCCGATGGTGGATATTTATCTCCGCCGTGCGAATGCGAGCGACGCGGAGTTTCTCGCTTGGGTGACGCTGTACGCGTCTCGCTCTCATCTTCCGCGCGGCCTTTGGGATCTGATCATTGGCGCTGACGAAGCGGGTTGCCTGGATTACCTGCGGCGTCTGGCTCTGGCGGAGCCGCGCTCGCTCTATCATTTCGAGAGTTTTGTAGTCGCTGAATTCCGGGGCCAACGCGCGGCGGCGCTGTGTGGTTTTGAACCTCGGGCCGGCGGATGGGCGATGGCTGGGGAGGCGATGTCCAACGTTCAGCGCGATCTGGGCTGGACCGACGAACAAGCGGACGCCGCCTATCAGCGCCTTGCTCCCGTCTGGGCCGCTTGTATGCCTCCGGACGCCGGAGCGGATTTCGTCATCGAGAATGTGGCAACACGGCCGGAATACCGGCGGCGCGGGTTGGCCGACCTCCTCCTGGACGTAATCACCCGGGACGCCATCCGGCGCGGATGCAGTCTCGCCCAGATCACCACTTACATAGGAAACGATCCCGCGCGGTCGGCGTACGAAAAAGCCGACTTCAAAGTCCTGGACGAGAAGCGTTGCACCGAGCTGGAAGAGATCCTGGGCGTACCTGGCTTCATCCGACTGACACGCGACCTCAAAATTGACTAAAGGTTTTTCCTCGCGGCACATCGTTGTAACCGGATCTTAAGCAAACTGTAACTTCACCGGTTTATAGTGGGCAGGCTGAAGGAGAACTATGGCCGCTGCGGCACCTGCATTACAACAAAAGATGTCGAGAAACCCCGGGAAGATCGGCATTGCCGTCTTCGGAGTGGCTCTGATTGTTGGTCTCATTTACACCGTCATCAGCCTCGCGCGGGATCTGCAAGCGGAGCGGGGCACCAGTATCTTCCCGTACCTTCTGTTGGGCGTCGCACTTCTCGTCGCGCTGGGTTTTGAGTTCGTGAATGGCTTCCACGATACAGCCAATGCCGTTGCCACCGTCATTTATACGCATTCGATGGAACCCCACTTGGCGGTGGCATGGTCCGGCATGTGGAACTTCATCGGCGTCTTGCTCTCCACGGGCGCCGTCGCATTCACCATCATCACGTTGCTGCCAGTGGAGTTGATTCTGCAAGTGGGCAGCGGCTCCGGCTTTGCGATGGTCTTTGCGCTGTTGATCGCCGCCATTCTATGGAATCTCGGCACGTGGTATTTCGGGCTGCCCGCCTCCAGTTCGCACACCATGGTCGGCTCCATCATCGGCGTCGGCATCGCGAATCAGTTGATGAATCCCAGGCAGGGCACCAGCGGAGTGGATTGGAACCAGGCGGCGGGCGTTGGCCGCTCTCTGCTGCTCTCGCCGTTGGTAGGGTTCGGCCTGGCGTGGTTGCTCCTCCTGCTTTGCAAAGCAATCATCAAAGACCGGCGCCTGTATGAAGCGCCAACCAATGGCGAACCTCCACCCTTCTGGATTCGGGCCCTGCTGGTCTTCACCTGCACCGGCGTCAGTTTCGCGCATGGTTCCAATGACGGTCAAAAGGGCATGGGGCTCATCATGCTGATCCTGATCGGCACCGTGCCCACCACCTACGCCTTGAATCGCGCCGTTACGCCGGCCCAAACCGCGGACTTTCTGGCAGTGTCGCAACAAACCGTGCAAGTAGTTAGCCGCTACGTTGACCCGAACGCTGTGGTGGCCGACCCGCGCGACGATTTAACGGCGTACATCCGGACCAAGGAGTTCAACGCCAACACCATGCTGGCGCTGCGCTCCCTGATCAGCGATATCGGCAACGAGACGGCCCTTTACAAGGAACTCAAGAACGTGCCACCCGACATGACGCGCAACTTCCGCAACGATATGTATGTCGTGAGCGAGACCATTCGCCTGGTCCAGAAGTCTGGCAAGGCTACGTTTAGCCCGGATGACCTGAAGATCCTCGGCAATTACAAGAAGCACGTCGATCTCGCCACCAAGTTCATTCCGCTCTGGGTAAAGGTGGCTGTAGCGATGGCGCTAGGTCTGGGCACCATGATCGGCTGGAAGCGCATTGTGGTTACAGTGGGCGAAAAGATCGGTAAGGATCATCTGACTTATGGGCAGGGCGCGGCCGCTGAAATAACCGCTATGACCACCATCGGCTTGGCCGACTATATGGGTTTGCCTGTGAGCACCACTCACGTGCTTTCGTCCGGCATCGCCGGCACCATGGCTGCTAATCATACAGGGCTGCAGTTAAGTACGGTTCGCAACCTCGCGCTGGCGTGGGTGCTGACGCTTCCCATGGCCATGCTCATGTCTGGCTTCCTGTTCTGGGCATTGAAGAACGCATTCCACTAAATTAAAACCCATGGAAAACGCTGAACTCGACAAACTGAGATTCAAATACAAGGCGGCGGTGGAGCGATGGATCGCCGCCATACGCGCCGAGGAAGACCTCGCCACGCCCGATCATTCCATGATCGCGTCGGAAGATTGGGATCAGGCGAACTTCGCCGAACAGGACGCGCGCGATGTTGCCAAGGCGGCGCGGCAGGAGTACGCGGACGCGTTGCGCCAAGTCCTCTATAATTTCTAATTGATGGCGTCGTTCTCCGACCGCTTAATCGAAGCAATCCGCGCGAAAGACAGCCGCTGCGTCGTGGGGCTGGACCCGCGCGTGGATCAGATGCCGGCGTTTATCGCGCGCGAATCTGCCTGCGCTGCGATCGGCGAGTTTCATGAGCTGGTTCTGGATGGCGTGGCCGATCTGGTGCCGGCCGTCAAGCCGCAGCTGGCGTTCTTCGAGCAATACGGCTTGGCGGGCATGCAAGCTTTTGAGAACACCGTGCGCGCGGCCAGGCAGCGCGGCTTGCTGGTAATCGCCGACGGGAAACGTAATGACATTTCTTCTACTGCCGAAGCCTACGCGAGCGCGTACCTGGGCGGCGACGGATTCGATTGCGACGCTCTCACTGTGACGCCCTATCTGGGCCGCGACAGCCTGACTCCTTTTGTTGATGCGTGTAAGACGCACGGCAAAGGGCTGTTCGTGATTCTGAAAACTTCGAACCCCGGGTCGAAGGATTTTGAAGATCAGGCGCTCGCCGAAACCGGCCGGCCGCTCTACGAAAAGATCGCGGGCGTGTTGAATGAACTCGGTCGCGACCTGGTGGGCGAATCGGGCTACAGCCCCATCGGCGCGGTGATCGGCGCGACCTTTCCCGAAGAAGGCCGGCGGTTGCGTGCCCTGATGCCCAAGGCATTGATCCTGGTACCTGGTTATGGCGCGCAAGGCGGAAGCGCAAATGCCGCGGCGGAATGCTTCAACGAAGACGGCCTGGGCGCGATTGTGAACTCCTCGCGTGGCATCACTTACGCCTTCGGCGATCGGAACATTTCGCGCGATGCTTTCGTGCGCTCGGTCCGCGAAAACACGCTGCGCATGATCGGCGAGATCAATCGTGAAGTCAGCCCCGCAAATCGGCGAACGCCTCTTCGATCTCCTGCTTTGCCGCGGGCGTAGGAACGGTGAGCGGAAGCCGCGGAGGACCGCCGTAATAGCCCGTCAGATCCATCGCGTATTTGAGACCGCCGATACCGTACTTGGTGGTCACCAGCTTGGCCGCGCGGCCGATGCGATTCTGCCAATCGAGCGCCGCTTCCGGCTCGCGCGTGCGATGCGCTTCCCAAATGGAAATGGTGGCGTAGGGCGCGGGATTCGCAAATGCCAGGATGCCTCCGGTGCAGCCAATGGCGAGCGAGGGAGCCAGCGTGGTTGCCGACCCGGTCAAAACCTGAAAGCCTTTTTTCGTCTCACGCACCATCTGCAGCAGCTTTTCGACGTTGCCCGAGCTTTCCTTGATCCCGATGATGTTGGGATGATGCGACAGTTCGGCCACCGCTTCGGCCGCTAAATCCACACCCGTGTTCTGCGGAAAGTTGTAGAGGATCACCGGAATCCTGGCTTGATCGGCCACCGCGCGGAAGAACAGCATCTGCGTTTCGGGCTTCGCGAACTGCCCTTTGAAGAACGACGGCGTTTTCACCAGCGCCGCTTTATAACCGATGTCAGCCGCTCGATTGGTTAGCGCCACGGTCTGATGCACGCTATCCATGCCGGTTCCCGCGATCAGCAGCTTCTCGGGCGCGGCCCACTGCGCCACCCACTCCCAGAGCTGGATTTTTTCGTCGGTCCCCAGCATCACGCTTTCGCCGGTGGAAGCAACCACCACGTAACCGCTCAGGCCCGTAGCGTTCCACTTTTCGACGTTGTGCTGGACTTTGACTTTCCACATCTCGCCTTCGTGGTTGAAGGGCGTGGTGATGGGGCTGAAGATGCCTTGGAGTTTCATGCGAGGAAACGGGGCAGCCGTTTCGCAGCCGCCCCTTGGCCAGACTATTTTGCGACGTAGGTGATGACCAGCGTATACAACGCTAGTGATTCAATCAGCACCAGTCCGAGAATGAGTGCGCCACGAATTGCGGCGGCAGCGCCAGGATTGCGCGCCATGCCTTCGGTGGCGGAAGCCACCGCCTTGCCCTGTCCGAGACCGCAGAGGCCCGATGCAATGCCCATGGCGAGATAGGCAAATGGCAAGTGCCAGTCCGTTGTTCCGCTTCCGCCGGCGGGGGTCTGCGCGAAAATGGGGCTGCCCAGCAGCATCAACATGCCTGCCGAGTACATGAATTTACGTTTCATTCGAGTGTTTCTCCTTGTAGAAAATTGTTCGCGAGGAGGTGGTTCCCAATCCGCCCTGGGGGACGGCGGGCTCACGCTTGCGAACCGATAAAGCCGTTAGTGCTCGTGCGCCACTGCGCCGCCGACGTAAATAGCGGCCAGCAGCATGAATATGAAAGCCTGTAAAAGTGCCACAAAGATGTGCAACCCCATGAAAACCGCTGGCAGCAGAAGATAGGTGAGCGAAAGAAATGTTATGGTGACACGTTCTCCCGCGAACATGTTCGCGTAGAGACGAATTGTCAAAGAGAGCGGGCGCGCAAAATGACTGATGATTTCGATCGGGATCATGACGGGCGCCATCCACCATACCGGGCCGGCAAAATGGAGCAAATACTTCCCCACACCCTGTTCGCGCAGCCCCATCCAGTTGTAGTAGAGGAACACCGAGATGGCGAATGCCAGCGGAACCGCGGGCGACATCGTAGGAGATTCCAAACCGGGAATAATCCCGATCAGGTTTAGGAATAAGATGAAGATAAAAATGCTTCCGAAGAATGCGACGTAGCGATCTGCATGATTGTCGACGGATTCGCTCGCTTGCCCCGATACAAACTTGTAAACCGCCTCGAAGCTGAGTTGGAATTTGCCAGGCTTGTCCACCGAGAGTTTCGATCGCAGCAACCCGAATAGCACCAGAATGATGGCCACCACCAGAATTTCCACAGTGATCCAGTTTTCCCAGGGATGCGCCGGATCGGCCGCCGGATGGCCAATAGCATTTAGGAAAGAATCGAGCGGCGCCGCCAGGAAGCGGTTGAACAGAGCGGTAGTCCAGACTTCTGCTTCAGCTTGCATAGATCATTTCGTATATGAGTTCGAGAACCACCGCTCCGCCGGATACCAACAATCCAATGGCGGCCGCGGCCACACTCAATTGCAAATACTTGATTATAACCCAGGCCAAACCTACCAGTGCGATGAGGCGCAGGACGAAAAACAGGCGCCCGCGTTGGCGTGGATTGGGCCCCAAACCATCCACTACTCTTTGCCAACCCCAAAAACTGCTAAATGAAATTGCCGCGCCCACCAGGAACGCGCCTCCGCTGCGGATGCCCTGCCAAATGCTGAGCGCCACAGCTCCCGCCAGCCCCAATGCGAGAATAATCCAGCGGACTCGCCGGATGAATCCCTCATAGGATCCCGGCTCACTTCCCAGCATCGTCTTTATTCAGTTCGCGAATAAGCTGCAGCATGCCGGAGGCAATTCCCAAAAGCAGGAAGACCATCTTGAGATAGGTGGTGCCGAAGAACTTGTCGAGAGCGTATCCGATGCCATAACCGACCAGAATGGAGGAAGGAATCAGAAACGCCAAGCCATAATACTTGCCAAACTGAGTGAAGATGTCGTCGCGCTTAGGCATGCACTTGCCGCTTGCGTTCCAGAATCGCCGCGGCCTGCTCGGCGGTCTCCTTTACCAGAAAACCCATCTTCAGATGGCTGGGCGTGATGTCGGGCGTCAAGCCAAATTCTTCGAGCGTCTCAGTGGTGGTCGGCCCGATGGATGCGATCACCATGCGGCGCAAGCCCGCCAGCATCTGATCGCTCAAGCCCTCTTCGGTGGCCATGCGGAACAGATGCGGGATTTGAATCGACGTGGTAAACATCGCGACATCGGCCTTGCCCTCCGCGATGCGATGAACCGCCTCCCGTAGTGGCGTCAAGTCTTCCGGCAGATCCCATTGGTAGACACGAACGGGCGTCACTTCAGCGCCTCGGGCACGCAACGCGTCCAAAAGCTCTGGATTCGATTTGCCGTACTCCTGAAGCGCGATGCGACGTTCGGTACGGCCTTCCAGCGCGACAAGAAGCTCGCGCCACGTATTTGGCTCCGGCGCGATGACTGCCACGGGAACCTTCAGTTCGCGCAGCGCCGCCAGCGGCTTGGGCCCTCGGGCGGCCACCGCGATCTTGCGCAGCGCATCGGCGAACTGCTCCTCCGGATAACGCGACGCCAGAACCTTCTGAAGCGCCCGCGTGCCGACACCGGTGAGGAAAATCACCAGATCGAATTCACCGCGAAACAGGCGCTCGGCGAAGGCGAACGCTTCGGGATTGTTCTCAATGGGCGCCTCACGCATGGAAGGCGCGACAAACGGATCCCCGCCCTGCTTTCGAATCAACTCGGCCATCTCGACGGCGCGCCTGCTTTCGAAAGACATGACGCGCAGACCATCGAACGGCATCACCTCAGAGTAGCAGCCTGCTCTTTTTCGTATTCCTTCAGCACGCGGTTCACGTACTGAATGGTCTCCCGATAAGGCGGGATGCCATGGTATTTGTCCACCGCCCCGGGTCCGGCGTTATAGGCAGCCACGGCCTTGGAGACTTGATGCGGATCGTTCTCGTACTTCGCCAGCAAATCGCGCAGGTATCGGGCGCCCGCTTCCGCATTCTGCTCGGGATCCCGGGGATCGACGTCCAGGTCCGCGGCCGTCTTCGGCATCAGCTGCATCAGGCCGATAGCGCCCTTGGGCGACACCGCGTCCTGCCGGTAGCCCGACTCAGCTCGCGCAATGCTATGGACGATCGCCGGAGGAAGACCGGCATGCACCGCGGCTTGTGTGACAAGCTCTTGGGGCGTCAGACCGAGCTGATGGATAGCCGGAAGAGCGGCTTCGACCGATGGTGCGGCGGGTGGGGTGTATTCTTCTCTCTCAAACGCGGCCACGGTGCTGGCCTGAATTTCGATCACGCCCTGACTGGTCTGGAGCCGGATCACCGGCCCATCGGCGGTATGGCTGTCGGCATGAATGCGGAAGCCGTTGGAAAGCACAACGAACTCACCGGCTTGAGCCGTTACCAGAAACCCGACAAAACACAAAAATAGCTTCATCGGCCGTAGAGCCTCTCAACCATTTTGACGCATTTGGGGCGTCCGATGTTTAGGGAAATCACTTAGTCTGAGATGGCCAATTCACCCGGAACAATGGGCCGCGTCCTGGGCAGCGCCCCGCGCCGGGCCAGAATGCCGCAGAAAGCCAGCAGCCCGGTGAAGACCACCAGCTTTACGATGTCGTCCGCGCGCGTATGCGGCAGCAGCTTCCACAGGATTCCTAGCGCCGGCTGCGCGATGCAGGAGGCCCACACCGCGCCGTAAAAATAGCGCCGCTCCTGGCCTTCGCCTTTCGTGGACGCCTTCACGCGCGGCAGCACACCCACTACACCCAACGCCCAGATGGTCCCGGCGATCGGGAAATACGCGTCCCGATAGATTTGCTTCAACTGCCACACGCCGGTAATCGCCGCTTCCAGGAGCCCGGCGAAGTTCAACACCGCGAACGCGATGACGATGCTCCAGGCGAAGGTGTAACAAATGCGCCGGTACAACGGATTCGGCTTGTCCTCGACGAAGCGGATGATATACGGCCGCGGCTCCACGCCCGGCAAACGGCCTCGCAGCGCTGCGATGCCTGTCCCCAGAATCACCAGACCCAGCCAGATCAGCTTCCTCCGGTCGAAGCCGCGCTCGAACAGATCGAACGTGGATGGCCCGGGCGCGATAAAAAACACAAAAATCCAGATCGGCCAATGGGCCAGGCGATACGCCGGTTTATTGCGGTCCCGCAGCTTGCGGCCGCTCGCAAGCTCTACTCGCACGGCTGAAACTGCGCTATTGTCCAGCCGGTTTGGTAGGCGCCGCCGGCTTCGGAGCGGGTGCAGCCGGCTTGGGAGCCGAAGTAGGAGCGGGCGAGGGAGCGCTACCCGCAGCCGCGTTCTTGTCGTACAGTTCGATGACCTCTTTGGTGATGTCGACACTGGGCGAAGCGTAGAGCACCGGCGTTTGCTGTGAACTCACGTCCAACACCATGGTGATGCCGTTATCGCGAGAATACTTCTCGATCACCGCCAGAATCTTCTGCCCCAGTTGTTGCAGGAGTTTTTGCTGGTCGGCTTCCAGATCCGCTTGTGCATCTTCCACTTCCCGTTGCAGGCTTTTCTTCTTGGCCTCGATGTTCTTATAAAGATCGTTCTTGGCCGTGTCGCTCAGTGTATTCGAACCTTTATTGAGCTGGTCCTGCAACTGGTTGATCTCGTTCTGCTTTTGTTCCAGTTCCCGCTTCTTGGGCGCGGTCTTGGCGCCCAGTTCCGCGGCCGCCTTTTGGCCGTCCTTGGTGCTGATGATGGCGCCTTGAATGTTGATGACCGCGAATTTGCCCTGCTGCGCCTGGGCCGTCAATGTTAGAGCCAATGCAAGGACTGGCCACAGAAATACCTTACTTTTCACAGTGAGACTCCTAATCTCGAAAGTCATTATAGTCTATCCAATCCGGCTGGCTTTAAAACGTCCGTCCCACGGTGAAGCGGAACATGGCCGAGCGCTCGGCGCTATAGGGCAGTACCGCGCCAATGGAACTGATGGCGTTATTGTACGTGGTGGTATTCGGAAAATACGATTTGTCGGCGACGATGGGCGCCGTCAGCGTGCCTTCAAAGCGCGTGGGATTATAGGCCCAATAAACCCGGAACGGGGCGTTCACCACCGGCATCAGAACCTGGAGTTCCAGCCCAGTGGAAGTGCGTAGCTTTTCCGAACCCGGCTGGATCACTGCCAGGCCAGTGAAGCCGGCCTCCGGAAATTCTTGGTTCAACTGCGCTACTCGTCCGGGATTCATTCTCAGCTGTCCCGGGAACAGCAACGTATCCAGGCCGGCGTCGGCGAAAATAGCCAGCGTTACGGGCCCCACAATCGGAATCCGGTACTCAAAGTTCCCAACGATGTTGGTGTCGCCTCCCGGGAAGGTCACCTGGTAGGAAGGAACAGTCATGGTCACCGGGACGCCCTTTTGCGTGCGCAGCGTACCGTCGGAGTTATAGACCTGCACGCTTGCAACGTCGCTGGGCAGGTACACGATGGGGCTGATGGTCCAATCGTAGAAGCCACGCACATCGTTCTCGCCGCCAGTGAAATAGCGCGAGAAGGGAGGTGCGGATTTGCCCCCGTAACCGATGATCATACGCGCCGAGAGATGCAAGCCGATGACGTGGCCCTTCTTCAACCCGGGGCGGAAATACTTCGCGTCGAAAGTGGGCTGAATGGTATTGACGTTGCCGCCCAGTTCGGTGCCCGAGTAAGCCAGCGAGAAGAACAGCTCCCGGCCTCCCGTTGGATTAATCGGATTGTTGATGCTGTTGTAGGTGTACGACGGCGTGATGGTGCTGGTGCGGATGCCGCTGAGCTGGTTGGGGCCGCCTACGCCTTCGAAGTCGATGTAATTGAAATAATTCGCGGCCGCGCTGGTCAGCGTCTTTACATTGGAAATATTGTAACCGTAGGTCAGCCCCAAGCGCGCGAAGCTGCGCTTGAGAGGATAGGAAACGAAGATCGTTCCCCCGTAGCCATTCTGCACGTAATTCAGCAGGTTCTGGGTGCCCAGGGAATTGTAATAAGAATTCAGGTTGACCCCTTCAAGAATAGAGGCTTGCCGAGCCTGATCATAGTTGTAACGCTGGATATACAGCGTGAACCCGGTCTGAACAGCGTGGTCGAACAAATAAGGCTCGGTGAACCCAAACTGGACCGATTGCATGGTTGTGCCGAGCTGCGAACTCAGGCTCAGGGTTTCACCCAGTCCCAAAAAGTTGTTGGTGGAATACGACGCGCCGATAAAGCTTCCCGCGATGGCCGAAACGCCGCCATTCAACTGGATGGAGTTTTTGCCGCGTTCCTTGACCTTGAGCGTGATATCCACCGTGTTGGTCTTGGTATCGCGCTTGATGTCGGCCGCGTCCTCGGCCTTCAGCGGTTCGAAATAACCCAGTTGATTCAGGCGCAGAATGCTCAACTCCCACATCCGGTTGTTGAAGATCTGGCCTTCATCGATCAGCAACTGACGCCGGATCACTTTGTCGCGCGTCGTGGTATTGCCGGAGAAATCGATGCGCCGCACGAAAAACTGGTGGCCTTCATCCACCGACAGCGACATATCCATGAGCCCGCTGTCCGGCATCGGATCGAAGGACGGCTCGGCCACGAAATCGATGAAGCCGAAATCCCCATACAGCTTGCGCATATTCTCCAGGCCCTTGCGCAGCTTGGCGGTGGAGAACACATCGCCTTTGGACATCCCGAACAGCGGCGTCATCAATGCTTCCGGCGTGCGGAAGAACTTGACGCCTGAAAACGTGATGGTGTTCAGGTGGTAGAGCTTGCCTTCTTCGATCGTAACGTTCACGTCGGCCACCGTACCCGGCTTGTTGGGGTGAATAATCGGAATATGCATGCCCTCGCCGCCGGTTTTGCGCATGGTGACCATGGAATCCGTCACGCGGGCCGTGAAATAGCCGTGTTCCTGATAAAACACCTGCACGCGGCTCTTGTCTTCGTCCAGCTTGCTGGGATCGTAGGTTTTGGCGAACAGGCTCTCAAACAGGATGGAATACGGGATGCCGATGGGATGCAGGTTCTTCATCGCACGGATCACCTCTTTATCCGAGAACACGGTGTTCCCGGTGATATCGATGTTGCCCACCTTGACCTTGGGGCCTTCGTTGATTTTGAAGGTGATCTCGAGCGAGGACGGCGGAACGCGGCGGATTTGCGGGTCTACGGTTGCGGACAGATGCCCGTGTTCGGCCAGCAGGTCCAGCAGCACGTTCCTGGCATGCTGCACCTTGTTGGGGTCGTACTGCGACTCTACAACCAGGCCGACCTTTTTGTCCTTAAAACGATCCAGAATGTCGGATTCGCTGACGGATTTGTTGCCTTCGTACTTAATGGTGCGCACCACCGGCCGCTCCACCACCACGAATCGAATAATCCAGCCTTCCTTGCCAGGCTCCCGTTCGATGCGGATATCGTCGAAACGTTGGCTGTTCCAGAGCGCCATGAAGTCGCGGTGCAGGCTTTGTTCGTCGAACCGGTCGCCCTTCTTGGTGAAGATCAGGGCTTGTAATGTATCCTGGCGAACACGTCGCGCGCCCCGGAATTCGATGGCCTCAATAATATTTTCCGGCGGCTGGCCGGGCCGGGTGGCGCGGGAGGGTTCCGGGGCGGCGGCAGGTGCTTGCGCTGGTTGTGGCGCCGGCTGGGCGGGCTTGGGCTCCTGCGGAGCTTGCGGCACCGTCTCAAAAGGATTAGGCGGTTTGGGTGGCTGCGGCTGTTGCTGTTGTTGTTGCTGAGCGGCGGCTTGCCACACACCAATGCTGAGAAGCAGGACAGCCGAGCAAAGCGCGGGAACTCGCAGGCGGCCAGGCCTGTCAAATATCATCTAGACGGATTCCTTTCCACTCTGCGCTCCTGCGCCCCTGCGTGCGCCTAAAATCGAACGTCTCATTTTAGCTGATGTTGGAGAAGCGAACCAGTGTGCCGAAGGCGCTACAGCGGGCGTGCCCCGCACAGTGGAGCTAGCGGAGGCGCTAGCGGAAGGTGGATGCGCCCGCGCCGTTGGCTACCAGGCCGAGAATATTGTCCTGGCCCAGCGACACGATCGCGCGGCTCATGGAATCCGCGGTAGTGGCGCCGATCCGGGCAACCAGCAGTGTGCCGTCGGCCAGCGCGGCCAGGACATTGGCGTCTGAAGCGGCCAGCAATCCCGGGCTGTCCAGAAGAATCCAGCGAAACGCGTTCCGCAACCGGTCCATCAGCCGCGGGACTTCTTTCAAGTGCAGCAGCTCCAGCGGGTTCGCCACCGCCTCGCCGGCCGGCATCACGAACAAATTGCTGTTTCCGATCTTCCGCAAGGCTTCGTGAAGATCCGCCCGGCCCGACAAATAGTCGCTGATGCCGGGACTGCGCTCGATCCGAAACACGCTATGCACCATGGGACTGCGCAGGTTGAAGTCGCACAGCAGCGTCGCATTGTCCCTCAGTTGCGCCTGGGCCAGAGCAAGATTCGCGGCTGTAAACGATTTCCCTTCTCCGGGCGCCGGACTGGTGATCAATATCGTACGAAGAGACCGCGGCGATTGTAATTGCTCCAGCCGGGTGCGTAGCGTCCGAAACTCTTCGCTCGGGATTTCCGCCAGCGCGAGCGCGACTTCAGGCACCAGCTCCAAGTCCAGTGCAAGCGCGCTCTCGGACAGGGCCTTGCCTACGGCGGCATTTCCGGTCATGCTTTGCCTCGCCTCCTAAAGTTTGCCGATGTAATATTGCGCCACCGAAGCCGACATGATGGCCACCCCGGCCACCGCCGCGGCCGACCATTTGACCCAACCTGCGCGGGTCCTCCGCCTTACCACTCCGCGCGCCTCAAACAGCGGAACGCTGCCGAGAATGGGAAGCGGCGAATGCGCGCTCATCTCTTTTATGTTTCTGAGCGAACCGTCGCGCATCTCCCGGACGCCCGTCAGACATAAACCGAGAAACAAACCCAGGCTGGTCCCGATGGATATCATCAAGATTCGCTTTGGCCGGACCGGGGTTTGCGGCAGCGACGGCGGGTCCAGTTGTTCCAGCCGCTCCCCCTGCTGGCGATTCTGGAGCGCAGTGGACATGGCCGAACTGGTCACCCGCCGGTCCAGATCTTCGTATTCCTTCTTGGCCAGATCCCGGTCCCGAATCAGCTCGTCATATTCCCGAATCCCCACTGGCGTGCTCTCAATCCGCGCCTCGTAATTGCGCACGATTCCATCCAGTTGCGCGCTCTGCTTACGGTAATCTTCCATCTCGACGCCTTTGGCCAGAATGAGACCCTTGGTTTTCTCGGCGTCGGCTTCCAGCTCGCGCTGCTCGCGCAGGAATGGCGCGCTGGGCGGCCGCAGCGGCTGACGATCCGGCTTTGCCGACTCCTGCTTCAACATCGCCTGGCGCTCCACGCGGGCACTCGCCAGCAACTTCACCAGCCGTTCGACGTCGGGATGGGTCTCCTTATAGCGCTCCCGCGCGGTCGCGAGCGAATCTTCGTACTGCGCGATTTCGCGGTCTTTATCCGCCAGTTTGGAATCGCCTAGCTCGGCAGCCTGCTCGGGTGCGTTGGGATCCCTCAGCGACGCCAACTGGTCGCGATCGATGCGGAGCTGGTTCTCATACAGCAGCCGCTCCTGATTCACGCGATTGATCGTCATGCTCAAATTCAGCTTCTGCGCCTGCAGCGCCGCAAGCTGCTGATAGTTGCTCTGCTGCTCTTCCGGCAAACGGCCTATGTTCTGCGCCCGGAAGACGCTCAAGCGCTGCTCCAGCTCATCCAGCTTTTTCTTGGACTCCTCCCAGCGATCCTCGAGGAACTCCGTAGTGGAAACGGTCTGCTGCGACACTTCACGAACGTTTTCTTCCAGGAACCGCGCCACCAGATCGGTAGTCACCTTTTGCGCCATGAAACGATCGCCGTAGGCAAAACGGATCTCGAATGCCGGATACTGCTGGGCGTCCCGTTGCCCCGCATTCAGGCTCTGGCGCACCGGAAGCACCTGGATATCGTTCAGCTTCATGTCTTCGATGACATCGTCCAGCGGCATGCGCGCCAGCTTGCTCTTGTACAGGCCGTGCGTGTTGATGATGTTGGTGAGCGTGGCGCGATCGAGAATCAACTGCACCAGCGCATTCACCCGTCCTTGCACATCCTGATTGGTATTCGCCGGCACGAAGCTTTCCGGAACCTGCGGCGGCGCCACGCGAATGGTGGCCGACGAAACGTACGTATCCGGCCAAGCAAACGCCACCACCACCGAAATCACCAGCGCCAGGAATAGCGGACCCGCGATCCAACCCGTGTTGCGCCGCAGAACGTCGGCACAGGCGTCGATGTCGAGCGGACGCCGGGTTGGCGATGTTGGTTCCTCGAGGAACATGTTACTCACGGCGCATACTTTATTCACGGCACGATGATGTGATCGCCGTTCTCCACAGCGATATTCTGCTCCATATGCTTGCCCTTGGTGACGTCCTTGTAGTTGAAGTGGAGGACGTCGCCGCCCCGCAACACGCGGATCTTCTTGGTATTGGCGAATTCCCGAAATCCACCGCCACGGCTGAGCGCTTCCAGCACCGTGGTCGGCGTCACCAGCGCGAACCCGCCGGGCCGGTTCATCTCCCCGTCGATATAGAACTTCTTGCTGCGAACCTCCGTCACGAAGACGTTGACATCCGGGTTGTTCAGATACCGGGTGAGCAGTTGTTTCAGGCTTGCGGTCAGCTGCAAGGGGCTTTGCCCCGCCGCCCGCACCTCTCCAATGAGCGGCATGGTGATCTTGCCGTCCGGCCGCACCGCCACCGGCAGCGTAAAGTCCGGCTCGCGCCAGACGCGGATAAACAACAGATCCTCCGGGCCGATCTGGTACTTATCTGGATCCACCGGCGCCGCCACTGAGCCATCGATGGGCTTGACCGCAATTACCTTCACGTCCTCCGCGGCCGTTCCCAAGACCGTTGCCAACAAGCCAATAGCCAATAGCCGCATGGTTCCGCTTGCTCCTTTCGCGAAGGTCTCTTACAGTAAGTAAGGTTCATTCAGATGAGATACTTTCTCGCTAAAACTGACCCGGAAACCTATTCCATCGATCAATTGGAGAAAGAAAAGAGAACAACCTGGGACGGAGTGAACAATCCCCAGGCCGTTCGCGCCATCCGCGACATGCGGACCGGCGACAAGGTGTTCATTTACCACAGCGGCGGTCTCTCGGCCGTGGTGGGGATGGCCAAAGTGCTGTCGGAGGGCCGGGACGACCCCAAGAATCCGAAATCCGCCGTGGCCGACTTCGAGTTTCTCGGTCGTATCGACCCGCCGGTGACCCTCGGCGAAATCAAGCAGTCGAAGCTATTCGACGACTGGGCGCTGGTCCGTCAGGGCCGCTTGTCGACCATGTCCGCGCCCGAGAAGTTCGTCGAGTGGATGCGGAAGAAGAATCCGAAGGCGAAAATCTAGGAGGGCCACAGATGAACACGGATGAACACCGATCTGCGTTAATCTGCGTTTATCTGTGGCTGTAATCGGCAAGCTACCAATGTGGCTGTGGACAGTAGGCGCGATCCTAATGCTCCTTGGCTGGTCGTTGTTTTTTCGCATGGCCATCAAGTTGAATAGGATGCTGCCGCCAGCCAAGAAGATTCCCTTGATCGAGTTTCGGAATTACCGCTTGGAGATCGAACGCTTGTACGAGGGCTCGTTTCCAGAAAGCGAGCTCCCGGCTGGATTTCGTGTACTGATTGTGGCTGGAGCGCTGACAATCGGGGCCGGGGTTATCGTTGCATTGGTCAGAACTTCCAAGGCCCCCATTTAGCCCCGCAACGCGCGCACTGTGGCGAACATGGCCCCAAGGAACGCTCCGGCGCTTACCGCAGCCTTCTTGAGCGACCATTCGCGATTCGCCTCGCTTCTCGCCGCGCCCGCCACATGCTCCGGCCGAATCCCAATGCCCACTACGTATCCCATCACTTGCGGACGGCCCGGCACCCGCTCCAGCACCTTCAGTTGCCAGGGTGCTTTCAATGGATCGCTGGTTTCAAACACGCGCGCCAGCGCTTGATGCGCTTTCACCTGCAACCATTGCGTCACGCGGGTAGGGAACTCGCGCCGCTGTTGCACTCGCGCGAGCGCCGCTTCCGTCACGCGCCCTCCCCGCAGCGCCTCAGCCAATAGATTCGCCGTTGCAACCGCATCCTGGATCGCCAGATTGATGCCCACTCCGCCGGCCGGCGACATGGCGTGCGCGGCGTCGCCGATGCAGAGCAGTCCGGGACGGTACCACTTGCGCAGCCGGTTGATCTGCACCGTGAGCAGCTTGATCTGATCCCAATCCTGCAATTCGCCCACGCGATCCCGCAGATAGGGCGCGATGAGCGCGATGGTCTCGCGAAACCTGCTCATCCCCGCGCGCTGCACCTGTTCAAACGAACCCTTGCGAATGATCATCCCCGCCTGAAAATAATCGCCGCGATTGATCAGGATCAACGCTCTTCCGTAGTTCACATTGCCCAGCACCTGATCGGGATCGCCCGCTCGCCGCGAAATGCGGAACCATAGCACGTCGATGGGCACGCCGGATTCCAGCACCTCCAGGCCCGCCGCTTGCCGTATCGTCGAATGACGGCCATCGCACGCCACCACCAGATCTGCTTCGATCGCGACAGTCCCCTCCGCCGAGCGCGCTTCCACACCCGTAATCCTTCCACCGCTTCGAATCAGCCTGAGCCCTTCATGCTGCATGCGAAGCTGAAACCCGGGGAATCGCTTCGCGCGATCGGAAAGAAAGTTTAGAAAATCCCACTGCGGCATCAGCGCCACAAATTTGCAGTGCGTGGGCAAATGCCGGAAATCGGCCGCATGAAAGGTGTAATCGCCTACCAGTCCGGTCACCTGAGTCACTTTCTGGTGCGGCAATTGCAGCAGATCCTCCAGCAGCCCCAGCTCCCGCATCACTTCGAGCGTGGATGGATGCACGGTATCGCCGCGAAAATCGCGAAAAAAATCCGCGTGCTTCTCGAGGACTACCACTTCCACGCCCGCCCGCGCTAGCAGATACCCCAGCATCATGCCCGCCGGTCCACCCCCTACAACACAGCACTTCGTTCGTAGCGATTCCATGGGACCTTTCAACCCATGATATCGTCGATCCTTGAATCTCCTGCACCTCTTCGATCTATCGCTTATCGGCCGCCGCGAACAGGCCGCTCTCGAATTCCAAGGCGCTACCTACACCTTCGGCGACATCGACGCCCGCAGCAATCGCCTGGCTCTGTTGCTGGCGCAGCGCGGTCTCAAATCCGGCGACCGGCTCTGCGTGTACCTGGCCAATTGCGTCGAGATGATCGACCTCTATCTGGCTTGCGTCAAGCTGGGCGTCATCTTCGTTCCCATCAACATTCTCTACCGCGAGCGCGAGCTGGCCCATATCCTCACCGACGCCGAGCCGTTCGCCGTTGTGTCCGCCACCGATTTCCCGAGCCCTGCTCCCTTCTGGGACCCGGCGGCGCTTATGCGCGAAGCCGAGGCGCTGCCAAACGAAAGGCCGCGGGTTTCTCTCGATGGCGATGCCCCCGCCGGCATCATCTATACTTCCGGCACCACCGGCGTTTCCAAAGGCGCCATCCTCACGCACAACAACATGGCGGCGAACGCGCTGAATCTGCTGACGTGCTGGCAAATCACCAGCGCCGATCGTTTCCTGCTCACGCTCCCGCTGTTCCACGTCCACGGCCTTGGCAACGGGCTTCACTGCTGGCTCATCGGGGGATGCCGCATGCGTCTGTTGGAACGCTTCGAGCATCAAAAGGCCGCCGCCGAGTTCTTGGATTTCCGGCCGACGCTATTCTTCGGCGTGCCCGCCATGTACGTCCGCCTGCTGGATCTGGCGCCCGAACAAGCGCGCGAAATCGGCGGCTTCATGCGGCTATTTGTCTCTGGTTCGGCGCCGCTGCCCGCGCAGGTGTTCGGAGAATTTCGCGAACGCTTCGGCCACGCGCCGCTGGAGCGCTATGGCATGTCCGAAACGCTGATGAACATCAGCAATCCCTATTTGGGCGAGCGCCGCCCAGGCAGCGTGGGACTTCCGTTGCCTGGCGTTTCGGTGCGATTGCTCGATGCGGAAGGGCGTCCCGTCGCGGACGGCGAAGCGGGCGAGGTGCATCTGAAAGGTCCCAACATTTTCGCGGGCTATTGGCGTCGTGACGATGCGACGCGCGCGGCTTTCACCGACAGCTACTTTCGCACCGGCGACATCGCCACGCGGTCGGCCGATGGTTACTACACCTTGTGCGCCCGCAAAAGCGACTTGATCATCTCGGGCGGTTTCAACATTTATCCAAGGGAGATCGAGGAGTTCCTCCAGGAACAGGACGGCGTTGCCGAAGCAGCGGTGGCGGCCGCGCCGGATCGCGTGCGGGGCGAGGTTCCCGTAGCGTACGTGGTTACCACTCGCACCATCCAGGTTGCCGATCTGGAAGCCGTTTGCCGCCAGAAACTGGCGTCCTTCAAAGTACCGCGCTCCTTCATCCTGGTGGACAAGCTGCCGCGCAACGCGCTCGGTAAAATTCAAAAGCACCTGTTGCCGAAGACTCCCTAAAATAGAGTTTGACCTCGGCCACCCCTACGCCGCGCACCAGCACCTGGACCCCGCTGCTTTACACCTGGTTCCGCTGGCTATGGATCGCGTCCGTGGTGTCGAACGTCGGCACCTGGATGCAGAACGTCGGCGCGGCCTGGTTGATGACCGAACTGGCGCCTTCGGCTCTGCTGGTCGCACTGGTGCAAACCGCAACCAATCTTCCCGTTTTCCTGATGGGAGTCCCGGCCGGCGCGGCAGGCGACCTTTTCGATCGCCGCAAGCTGCTTCTGATGACGCAGGGCTTGATGCTGGCCGCCGCCGCCGTGCTGGGATTCTTGACGCTCACCGGATCCACCGGCCCCTGGACGCTGCTGTGGCTGACGTTCGCCCTCGGCCTGGGCGCTACCATGAACGGCCCCACCTGGCAGGCCATCATGCCGGATCTGGTGCCGAAGGCGGAACTGCCGGCCGCCATCGCGCTGAATTCCGTCGGCTTCAATCTGGCGCGGGCCGTGGGTCCGGCGCTGGGAGGTCTGGTGGTTGCGGCCATCGGCGCGGGCGCGGCGTTCGTCCTAAATGCCATTTCCTTCGTCGGCGTGATGGTGGTGCTTTATTTATGGCGTCGTAAGCCCGAACCCGAATCGCATCCGCAGCCGCTCTCCACCGAAACCGTGGGTGCGGCTATGTGGGCGGGCATGCGCTACGTGCGATTCGCGCCGCCCATTCATTCGGTGCTGCTGCGGTCCGGCAGCTTCATCATTTCCGCCAGCGCCTTATGGTCGCTGTTGCCGCTGGTGGCGAAGGTTGAACTGCATCGCGACAGCACCGGTTACGGCGTCTTGCTGGGCTGCCTGGGCGTGGGCTCCATCCTGGGCGCGCTGATGCTGCATCGATTGCGCCAGATCTTTTCTCTGGACAGCATGGTGACCGCCGCGGTGGCGCTCTTTGGAGTGCTGAGTATTTTGATGGCGTATCTGACCAGCTTCGGCGCCGTGGCTCTGGCGCTGGTGGTCACCGGCATCGCATGGATGACCGTCAATTCCAACCTCACCACCGCCACCCAGACCTCGGTGCCTTCCTGGGTGCGCGCTCGCGCGCTGGCCGTTTATCTGCTGGTGTTCCAGGGCGCGATGGCGGTGGGAAGCGTCATCTGGGGCGCAATTGCCACGCGCATCGGACTGCGCGCCACGCTGTTGTGCGCGGGCATTGCTCTGCTCATCGCCGCCGCCGCGACCTTCCGGCTGAAGCTGGCCGGCCTCCGTGAGCTGGACACCAGCCCCTCCGGACACTGGCCCGAACCGATCCTGGTTGTCGAGCGAAGCGAAGAGCACGGCCCGGTGCTAGTGACCGTTGAATATTCCATCGACACGGCGAGCGCCCGCGATTTCGCGCGCGCCATGCAATTCATGCGCAGGCTCCGCCGCCGCGACGGAGCCATTCGTTGGGGACTGTTTGAAGATGCCGCCACGCCCGGCCGTTACATCGAGACCTTCGTGGTCGAGAGCTGGGCCGAGCACCTGCGCCAGCACGAGCGCGTCACCGTGTCCGATCGCGAAATCGAAGCCCAAGCTTTTGCTTTTCATCAGGGCGTCGAACCGCCCACGGTTACGCACTGGATCGCCAGCGAATAATTAATCCAAGTACGCCGGGACCAGCTCCTCGTATTCGTTCAGCTTGCGCCACTCCTTGGCTGTGACGAAGCCGATCTTCTGCCGTTTGGAATCGGATTGCAGTACCCAGGCGATCTCCTTCATCGCCCACAGCGACGGTTGTGAACGATCCAGGTAGCGATTGCACTCCGTCACGCGCATCTGAATCGGCTTCTCCATCAGCGAGCAATGTACGTACTCTTCACTATTGGCTGGACCACGCATGACCACGCCGTTCGAGCAGGAATCGCACAGACGCGGAGCGCCGATGGATCGGGTGCCTTGAAAGACTTTAATCTTGGTCATAAAACTCCTTCACCCACGGGCGGTGGGCGCTTCGTTTGTGACAACTAATGGAACGCGGGGATTAACGGACGGTAGAGAGGCCGCCCGCGGAAATTGCGAGTCGATGGTCAGAATGCAATGGGAGCGCCTCCTTGAAAGATGTGGGACCTGATCAATTTAACACGCCGAAGAGGATCCACCAAGGATCTTTTGATTAATCTTCTTAACCACCTGGGGTGGGTGACAGATGGCGCGTGGGCAAGCGGTCCTACGGGTGAATGTTCAGCGTGACGTTCGCTTGCGCGGTGACGCCGGCGATGGTCACCACTACCGGAACCGACGCGCCGGTGGAACTGCCCAGGGGAACCACCACGTTGATTTGCAGCAGGCCGATGATGGAGCCCGGAACTACGCCGGCGTAAGAGACTCCCGCGCTCGCGTCCACGCCTCCGATCTTCACGGTGGGCAGGGGCGACAACTGTGGAAGGGGCGTCAGGGTGAGGGGAATGATATAGCCGGTGTTGGTGCTTCCCGACAGCGGCACTGGATTGTAATCGCCCTCACCGGTGACATAAAGGCTGACCGTATCGCCAATCTTGGCCGGATTGGTGGTGCTATTCAGCGTCACCAACCCGGAGGTGGCGGCCGTGTTGATGGCCGCGGCTTCGCCCTGGCCCGAGCCGTCGGCGCTGAAGATGCCCGGAGCTTGCGTCGCGATGGTGACCGTGGTTGTGGCGGGAGCATTGGCGCCATTCGTGAGGATGACAGCCTTCCCGGGACCGATCGAAGACTCATACGGCACCTGCACCGTCACTTGATTGGAGCTGACGTAGAGGATGGGCGCGTTCTGTCCATCGATGGTTGCCGTCACGTTAGATAAGTTCGTGGTGACATATCCGCCCATGATCGACATCGAGGCGGGAATGGGAGGGCCGATATTGGTGCCGAACATGGTGACCAGCTCGCCTGGGCTGACGGTGGCGGTGGAATAACTGGCCGCGTTGAATACGCCGTAAATGGTGGGTACATTGGCCACCGCCACCTGGACCGGCGCCGAGCTTCCTCCGGGCGCTGGATTCGTGACTAACACGTTGAGCACGCCCCCACCCGTTAAGAGCGAGGCCGGAACCACTGCCAGCAGCGCTGAGGGACTCAACACCGTGGTGGCGAGTGGCGTGGGCACTCCCTGAATCGTGGCGACCGTCGCTGAATAAAAACTGCTTCCGCGAATGGTGATGGTTTGCGCTCCTCCGTTCTCCGGCAGCACCAGAGGCCAGACGCTGGCGATGCTGGGCGTGCTGCTATTCACCACCACCGATACCGTGATGTTCTGCGACTTGACGGTAACGGCTGCGCCCGAAGCCACTACCGTGATATTGGCGCTGTAGGGAGTCAGCGACGGCGCCAGGTTGGTCGCGTCCGCATCCACCGTGAGTGTGATCAGATCGCCGGGCAAAACAATCCCCACCGTCGGAGATACGCTCAGCCAGGTTGCTCCCGCGGTTGCGCTAAAGGAAATGGGCGCGCCATTGGTGGATAAAGTCAAGGTCTGCGCCATCGACGGGCTGGGAGGCGCGGTAAAGCTCAACGTGTTTGTGCTAAGGCTTAACGTAGAAGGAGCAGCGGTAACCTCCAGCGTTACCGTCACCACCAACGGCGACGCGACCCCGGCCACCGTAATCGTGACCGATGAAACGTAGGTTCCCACCGCAAGGCTGGTGGGATTCACTTCCACGCTGATGGTGGCCGGCAACGTGCCGCTGTCCATATTGACCGTCAACCAGAAGTCGCTGGGGGGTGTGGCGGTGGTGAAGGTTGGCTTACCTATACTCGGCTTAACTGCGATGGTCTGCGCCTTGGGAAGACTGGTGGCCCCGGACTGATACGTAAACGCCAGCGTCCCGGGAGTCGCAGTAGCGGTTTGCGCCCGCAATGCACCAGCTGTGCAAAAAATCAAAAGGCCGCATGCAGAAAGTATCTTGCCCACGCAGGGCTTATCGGCGAGCTGCGGCGAATTGTGAGGAGCTACTCGCGCGGAACCACAATGGTGCGCTCCATCGTCAGCACAATCTCACCGCGCTGATTCAGGCCGCGATGTTGCATCTTGACGACGCCCCGCCCATCCGGCAGTTCGCGCTTGTCCAGAATGGTGGATTCGGCATAAATCGTGTCGCCATGAAAGACCGGGAGATTGTGGCGGATGCCGGAATATTCCAGCGTTTCCAGGCTCCGACCCCCGACATCGGCCTGGCTCATTCCAATCACCAGACTGATGACGATTGGCCCCTCCACCAGCCTCTGGCCATGCTGCGTTCCCGATGCAAAATGCTGGTCGATATGCACCGGGTGCTGGTTCATGCTCAACAGGCTGAAAAGCGTGTCGTCGAACTCAGTGATGGTTCGCCCGGGCCAGTGCCGAAAAGCTTGGCCCGGGTGCAATTCGTCGAAAGAACGGCCGTATCCGGGAGCGAGCAACTCACGAAGATAGCACGTTCATCCGGCGATAATACGCTATCGCCAATGGCCGCGATGATAGTGGTACGCGCCGTGGTAGGGATGATAATACGGTTCCACCCAGACATGATGCCCATGCGGCGGGATTACCCAGTTTCCCCCTACCCACACCCAGGACCCTCCGTTCCAGTCCCAGTATCCGTTGGTCCAGACGTATCCTGGTCCCGGCGCAACGCCAACCGGACCAACGACCCGAGGTGGCGGGGGCATGGTCCCCACACTAATCCCGACATCGACGCGCGCAAACGCGGTAGACGTAATGAGCGAGGTTCCAACTGCCAGCGTGGCCGTGGCAAGTAATCTTTTGAGTGTCATAGTCAGTCCTCGCCACCCGAAAAAGCACGCTGGATGCCAAATGTAAATGTCTGAAATAAATAGAATCTGGACGGGATGAGGGAAGATTTTTCTTAGTAACGATGTTAGTGACTATGGATGTTCTCCATGGGGATGCTCTCCCCGATGCGGCGGCGGACCTTCGGACTGCAGCTTCTTCCACTGATCCAGCGTGAGCACGCCGCGGAAGCCGAGCAGCATCCGCGCATTGGC
Organism: Bryobacterales bacterium; assembly: GCA_963798295.1. Classification (GTDB taxonomy): domain Bacteria; phylum Acidobacteriota; class Terriglobia; order Bryobacterales; family Bryobacteraceae; genus Palsa-89. Next base: position 630,859 of record CAWCSV010000002.1, read on the forward strand.
TTTCTCCAACTCGGCGCGCGCCTGCGCGATGCGGTCGATCTGCGCCAGCACTTGCGTTTCGTCCGGCCGGTCCGCTTCGAGCAGCGGCTCCAGGATCGCTTCTTCCTTCTGCACACCCGCGTTCAGGTCGAACAGCTTCAACCGGTCCTGCTGGAATACCGCATCGATGCGCTTTTGCTGGTCGGCCGTTAGCCCCAGCTTTTGCACCAGCGCCGGATCCATCCACCAGCGTCCCGGCGGACCGCCCTGGAACGCTCGCTCCATGGGCGGACGATTCGGACGCATGGGCGGTGGCGGACCTTCCTGAGCCGCCAGCAGGCCGGCGCCCAAGACCATCGCCTGTAACGTGAGTATGGCGCGCATCAAGCTCATTTCTCAACCACCAGTTTCATCAGCGGCTCCATAGAGGACGGCACGCTGCGCGATATCTCCGTGTCCACCTGATTGAGCAACACCGCGTCGGTGCTCCCCGCGCCATCGGCTCTATGCCGGGGAAGGATGAAGCTGGCGATCACGCACAGGCCGGCGATCAGCAAAGCCCAAGCCAGCTGATGCGAAAACATCCCGGACACCCGCTGGGGAACGGCGGCCGGGATCGCCAGCGCGGCGCTTGCTTGATCCTGGCTCCAGGCGTGCACGGCGCCGCGAAATTCGCCGAGCGCCGCGCGAAAGGCCCCTAGTTCCGCCCGGCACGCTGGGCAATCCTCGACATGCCGCGCCACCATCGGGCTGGCCTGCCCCAACATGCATTCCGATAGCTGTTCTGAAGACAGATGCGCGATCATAGCGTCCCTCCGAGCCGTTCTCGCACCGTGCGCAGCGCGCGGAACAGATGAGTTTTTACCGTGCCTTCCTTCATGCCCGTGGCGAACGCGATCTCGAGCAGATCCATGTCTTCCACGAAGCGTAGCAGAAAGACCGTGCGCTGCTTTTCAGGCAGCCGTTCCGCGGCGCACCAGATGGCCGCCACCTGTTCGCTTAAGAGCGCCTGAGCTTCGGGAGATCGGGTGCGATCGACGATGGTATGGCGGGCGACTTCCACCGGCGTGGCCAGCCGGCTGGCGCGTCTCCAAAACTGAAAGCGCCGGTTACGAATCTGATCGCGGATCAAATTGACGGCGATCTGCATCAGCCAGGTTTGCGTACTACAGTCTTGCCGGAAGCGCTCGCGGGCCAGATAAGCGCGCAGAAAGCAGTCCTGCGTGACGCTCTCGGCGGCGTCCAGATCGCGCAGCGAAGCCAGGGCGAAACGGAACACTTTCGGCCGATACTGGCGCACCAGAGCTTCGAAATCGGCGAACGCGGCAACGTCCGGACGGATCGCGGTCTCCAATTCGGACGTCGCCGCCACGGCGTGCATAAGGGCTTAGTGAGAACCCCCAAATCCGCGCGGTCCAGGTCCGCCGGGGCCTCCAGGGCCTCCTGGACCACCGGGTCCACCGCCCAGGGGTCCGAGCGACTCATACTTGGATTGCTGATCGGCCGTCAGACTCGCGTAGAACGCGGCCGACGCCGTGGCTTGAGCCGCCACTTGCTGGCCGGTCAAAGTGCCAATCTGCGCCGCCTGGGTGGCGATGGTGGCCGTATCGTCGGCGGTAATGGCCGTCTTGAGCGCCGTCTGAGCGGCCTGCAAGCTGGTCCGGACGCCGGACAGCGCGGTTTGTTCCGTCGTGAAAATAGTGGTTGCCGACGCTTGCTCCGTGGAGGTGAGGTCCAAAAGTTTGGTCAGGCGTGCCACCTGATTAGCCACGATCTGGGCCGGAGTGGGCGGCGTGTGGGTTGTGGTTTGTGCATGCGCCAGCATGGACGTAACAGCCATGAGTGCGGTTGCTGCGAGAATTTGTTTTTGCATGCGCGTGTAGACGATGTTTCCCCTTCCGGGGTTTACCTTCCTAATCGTATAGACTGGCCTTTTATGCCAAACGTGGAAATCTTTCAAGGGGACATCGCCCTCATCAGTGGCGCGAACAAGGGAATCGGGCTCGAGATCGCGCGCGGGCTGGGCGCCAAGAAAATCAAAGTGCTGGTGGGCGCACGCGATGAGGCGCGAGGCCAGGAGGCCGCTCAAAAACTAAAGGTGGAGGGCTTCGACGCGCGTTTCGTGAAGCTGGATGTGACCGATCGCGCGACCATCCAACGCGCCGCCGAGTGGGTCGAGAAGGAATTCGGGCGTCTGGATATCCTGATCAACAACGCGGGAATCGGCGAATGGGGCGCCAAGCCCAGCGGGGCCGACTTGGCCAAAGTACGCGAGGTCTACGAAACCAATGTCTTCGGCCCGATGGCCATGATTCAGGCATTCCTGCCTCTGCTGCGAAAATCGAAACACGGCCGCATCGTAAACGTTTCGAGCGGACTTGGCTCCATCACGCTGGCCGGCCAGCCCGATTCACCCATCGCCCAGATGGCCATTCTGGGCTACAACACATCCAAATCGGCCTTGAACAGCATGACGGTGCAGTTTGCAAACGAACTGAAGGACACGCCCATCAAGGTGAACGCTATCTGTCCCGGCTATTGCGCTACCGACCTGAACGGCCACAGCGGTCCGCGCACCGCGGCGCAGGGTGCGGTGGCGGCGATCGAATACGCCACCATCGGCGAGGATGGGCCCACTGGCGGATATTTCAATGAGGATGGCCGCCTGCCGTGGTAGCTACTCCCTCACGGTCATGGCTCGGTAGCGCGCTGTACTCGTAAGGAAAGTCGCAGCCCAAGCGCTTCAACTCGGCGCGGCAATGGTCGTCGATGCGCTGCTGTTGCTGAGCGCTGAGCAATTCACCGGATCCGCTATGCTGCCCGCGCCGGATCATCGCGCCGCGCGGTTTCGCCCAGGGAACAATCAATCCGGTTTCGAATTTGTGTTCGATCGTTTTCATGTGATCAAAAGACGACTGCCGGACTACCGCATCCACTTCCTCCTCCGAGAGCGGCACCTTGAGGAATGCAGCGATCTTGCGAACGGTTCCATCCAGATCTTTCTTCATCTCCTCGTAAGTCAGGAAGAGCACGTTCTCGCGATCGCGCATGCGCCAGTAACCGTCCAGGAATTCGGCCCAGGGACGAAAAGGAAAATTCGGCGACAAGAAAAACGTAATGAAGTTATCCACCGACGGCGTCATGGGGCCCATCCCTTCGGCCCGCAAAAAGTGATACGCGGAGACGCAGACGTCCTTGGGATCGCGCATCACGCAGATATAGCGCCCTTCCGGTGAAAACGGAACTCGCGGCATATCGAGATGCGTCTTGATCACGCGCAAACTGGTGGACGAATTCCTCCACGCGGTTTCATCGCTAAGAGCAACGGCATAGCTGGGGTCCGGCGAGTCCGGCCAGGGAACGATATCGTGGATGTGCTCGAATTCCATGGCGCCATGATGCACCACTTGGACCAGGATCTGCATAAGCCAATTGGTGCCGCTTTTGAAATAGACGCAGGCGAAAACATCGTGAGCGGTGGCCTGGTAATCGCCGAAATCGCCCATTGGCCGCCGGCGCTGGCGTTGGCCGGCCAAGCGATTCCACATTCCCGTTTTCTCCATCAGCTTCATGGCGGGCACGAGCACTCCATACAGCAACACCAGACTGGGATAGCGAACCCACGGCGAAAAAGACTTTCGCCGCATGTTGAAGGGCGCCTTGCGTGGCTCGGCTTTTTCGCTCATTCTGTCAGCCCCAGAGCTGTTTGCTAGCTAGCGCTGCGCCTTCGGAAAGCGCCTTCAGCTTGGCCCACGCGATCTGCGAGTGAACGCGCATGCCGAGTCCGCAGTCGGTTCCCGCGATCACGTTCTCGCGGCCCACCAGCCCGGCGTACAGCGCGATCCGATCGGCCACCAGCTCGGGATGCTCCACCACATTGCTGGCGTGGCTGACCACGCCCGGGATCAGGATCTTGCCGTCGGGCAGCTTCACATCCTTCCAGACTTTCCATTCGTGTTCATGACGCGGGTTGGCCGCCTCCACCGAGTACGCGCCGGCCTTCACCTTCAGCATCAGATCCACCAGATGCTTCAGCGGCAGGTCGTGCGTGTGCGGGCCGTGCCAGCTTCCCCAGCAGATGTGATAACGTACTCGATCTTCGGGCAGCCCCTGCAGCGCGTGATTCAGCGCGTCGATCCGCACTTCGGCGAACTTGCGGTATTCGGCGATAGTGGGAGTAGGCACGATCATGTCGTAGGTATCGGGCAGCGCCGGATCGTCCAGTTGCAGGATGAAGCCCGCGTCCACTACCGCCTTGTATTCGTGCTTCATCGCGTCGGCCAGCGCGAACAGATATTGCTCGTCGTTGGAATAATATTCGTTATGAAAGAAGTGCTCCAGCCATCCCGGCGCCAGCACGCACAGGAATGTCTCTTCGGCTCTGGCTCCGGCCTCCGCCAGCGCTCTTTTGAAAAGCGCGATATCGTTGGCCACTTCCTGTTGCCCGACATAGGCGATGGGCCCATTGCAGATGGTCTTCTCCGGCGGCAGGAACTGCTCAAAGTTCGAGGTCCTTATAAAACTCCGCGAATTCCGCGCGCTCGCCGGTGTTGCCGCCCATCCACGCGATCTCTCCGGGATTCACTTTTCGAGTACCCAAGCCCGACAACCGGCGGCTGTAGTAGGGGTAGCCAAACCCGATCTTGCCCAACTCGCCGTCGCTGATGATGTCGATGCCAGCGTCGGCCTGCCTGCGAATGGTTTCGGTGATCCCGGATTGCACGCGGGCCATCACGGTAGCCAGATCGGGTCCGCGGCCCGACATAAAGCCGAAAGTCATTTCGCGCAAGTCGCGCGGACCGTCCAGACGCCCGGCGTGCGTGGTAAGAATGCGATCGGTGCTGTGTTTCACGCCAGCCATTCTACAGCACCAGGCGGGCCTCCGAGCTAAACTGAGTTTTTATGCAATATACGTTACTCGGCAAGACCGGAATCACCGTGTCCCGCATTTGCCTGGGATGCATGAGCTATGGCGGCGGCGAATTGCCGGATTGGTCGCATCGGCACGCGCGGCTGGCACGTGAACAAGGAGGACGCGCGCGAACATTTCAAGATCGCGATCGACGCCGGGATCAATTTCTTCGACACCGCGGATGTCTATTCGGCGGGCTTGAGCGAGGAGATCACCGGCAAGTATCTCAGGGAAATGGCTTCGCGCGATGAAATCATCGTCGCCACCAAAGTATGTGGGGCCATGGGCAAAAGCCCCAACAAGAAAGGCCTCAGCCGCAAGCACATCATCGAAGGCTGCGACAATTCGCTGCGCCGCCTGGGCATGGATTTCATCGATCTGTATCAGATCCATCGCTGGGATTTCAATGCGCCGATTGAAGAGACGCTGGACGCGCTGGATTCGCTGGTGCGCGCCGGAAAGGTGCGCTATCTGGGCGCCAGCAGCATGGCCGCGTGGCAATTTTCGAAGGCGCTGTATCTGGCGAAGGAACACGGCTGGCACCGCTTCGTCGCCATGCAGAATCACTACAACCTGGTGTATCGCGAAGAAGAGCGCGAGATGATTCCGCTGTGCATCGATCAAGGCGTGGGCGTGATTCCCTGGAGCCCGCTGGCGCGCGGATTCCTCACCGGTACGCGGCATCGCGACGGCGGTTCCACCACGCGATCCCAGGTGGACACCTTTGCCAAGGACATGTATTACAGCGAAGACGATTTCCAGGTGGCGGACGCGGTGGCGGCGGTCGCCAAGCAGCGCGGAGTTTCCGCCGCTCAAGTGGCGTGCGCATGGGTGCTGCAGGCGCCGGGCGTCACCGCGCCCATCATCGGAGCCACCAAAACCCAGCATCTGAAGGACCTGATCGCGTCGGTGGATTTGAAGTTGAGCGCCGAGGAAGTGGCGGCGTTAGAGAAGCCTTACAAGCCGCACAAGGTTCTGGGGCACCAGCAGCCGGCGGCGAAATCGATGCACGCGTAGCGACGCGAAGCACTCTCGGTCTAGCCGTTCGAATCGAGCATCCGTTCCAGGCGGTCCAAGATTCGCATGGCCGGAATGGTTTGCTCGACGCTGGCGTTCGGCTCGCGCTTTTCCTGGATGGCGGCGAAGAATTCGCGATCCTGCAGCTCGATGCCGTTCATCGAAACATCCACTTTGCTGAGATCGATGGGCTTCTGCTCGCCATCCACCAGATCGTCGTAGTAAGCGACGTAGGTTCCGTTATCGCAGATGTAACGGAAGAACGTGCCCTGCGGCCCCTTATTGTTGAACGACAGCGACAGCGTGCAAATGGCGCCGGAGGGGACTTTCAGGCCGATGCTCATGTCCATCGCGATCTTCAATTCCGGATGATGCGGGCCTTCCAGCGCATAGCACTCCGAAATGTTTTCGCCGGCTCTGATACGCGAACAGATCCACGGTGTGGCAGGCATGGTGCCACAGCAAATGATCGGTCCAACTGCGCGGTTTGCCCGCCGCGTTCATGTTGGTGCGCCGGAAAAAATAAGTCTGCACATTCATCTGCTGCACTTTCAACTCGCCGGACATGACGCGCTTGTGAATCCACTGGTGGCTGGGATTAAAGCGGCGCGTATGGCCAGCCATGGCGATCAGTCCGGTCTCTCTTCTGAGCTTTCAGAATGCGCTCGGAATCGGCCAGCGAATCGGCCATGGGAATTTCGATCTGCACGTGCTTGCCCGCGCGCATGGCACTGCACGGCCTGATCGGCGTGCATCTGCGTGGGCGTGGCCAGGATCACGGCTTCCAGGCCGGGCTGCTTCAGGCTCTCGCCCAGATCGCCGGTCCAATGCGGAATGCCGAACTTCTTGGCCACTTCTTCGGTGGCGGCTTGATTGCCGCCGGTCAGCGTAATGATTTCAATGCCGGGGATATTCTTGATCGCCTCGATGTGTTTCACTCCGAAAGCGCCTTGCCCGGCGACACCAACCTTCATGGGTTCTGCCTCCTTATGAACTTTTCATTGAACCACACGTAAATTCGTTTTGTTACTCTGCTTGCTATGAAGATTGCGGCTGTGCTGCTGGTTTGCGCGAATGTGCTGCTCGCGCAGAGCGAACACTTACGTCTTAAAGGCCGCGCGGCTGTTTGACTCAGCCAGCGGCCAGATGGTGACGCCTGGGATGGTGGTGGTTTCAAACGGCGTGATTCAGTCCGTTGGCGGCGCGAACGCGCCGGCGGGCGCGACGGTCATCGATCTGGGCGATGCCACGCTGCTTCCCGGTTTCATCGACGCGCATACGCATCTGTCCGATGAGTTCAACCCCGATTACAACGGCGATGCGCTGCTCTCCCTGCAGCGGCCGATTTCCGAGAAAGCGATTCGCGCCACCGCGAACGCGCGCAAGACCGTGATGGCCGGCTTCACCACGGTGCGCGATGTCGGCTCGTCCGATTTCATCGACGTTGGGCTGCGCAATTCCATCAACGCCGGATATGTTCCCGGGCCGCGCATGCTGGTTTCGGTTCACGCGCTCGGATCCACCGGCGGCCACTGCGATGACGGCGACGGCTTTCGCTTCGGCGTGTTTGGCCATGAAACGGGTCCGGAAGACGGCGTGATCAATTCGCCCGACCAGGCGCGCTACGCGGTGCGGTTCAACATCAAGTACGGCGCGGACGTCATCAAGACTTGCGCCAGCGGCGGCGTGCTCTCGCCCACCGACGATGTGGACGTTCCGCAATTGACCCAGGCCGAGTTGGACGCGCTGGTGGATGAAGCGCACACGCTGCATCGCAAGACGCGCCGCGCACTCGCACGGCGCCGAATCCAGCAAGCGGGCGATTCGCGCGGGAATCGATTCCATCGAGCACGGAACGTTTCTGGACGACGAAGCCATGCGAATGATGCACGATCGCGGGACGTTCCTGGTGCCGACGCTGACCACGCGCGTGGGGCTGGCCGAATCGAAGTTCCCGCCGCTGGTGCAGGCCAAAGCGACGCGCGCGGTGAAGCAGCAGGACGCCATGGTGAGACGCGCGCTGGCGCTGGGCGTGAAAATCGCGCTGGGAACCGACGCCGCCGTTTTTCCGCACGGCGACAACGCGCTGGAGTTCGCGTTCATGGCGGCCGACGGCATGACGCCCGCGCAATCCTTGATGGCTGGCACCACATCCGCCGCGGAGCTGCTCGGCTTGCAGGATAAGATTGGCGCGCTGAAGCCGGGAATGCTCGCCGATGTGGTGGCGGTGCCGGGCAATCCGATCGAGAACATCAAGCTGACCCAGAGCGTGATCTTCGTGATGAAGGACGGAGCGATTCTACGCAACGACCGCGCGGTTCCGCGGTAACGGTGCGCGTGACCGCTTCTGGTTGGCTGGGGCTTCACCGCGGCCAGCGTGATCGGGCTGCTCTATTACTTGGCCAATCGGGCCGTTTACTATCCTTCGAAATATCCGAATGGCGATTGGGACACGCAGCAAGTCGGTGGGCGCGTCCGACGCGTGGATCGAGACTTCGGACGGAGTGAAGATCCATGGCTGGTGGGTGCAACGGAGCAGCTCGCCGCTGGTGACGCTGTTTCTGCATGGCAACGCGGGCAACATCACATATCGCGCGCCGCGCATTCAAGAGATCGTCGCTGCCGGATCGTCGGTGTTGATGCTGGACTATCGCGGCTATGGCAAGAGTAGCGGACGGCCCAGCGAACAAGGCCTGTATCGCGATAGCGAAGCCGGCTTCATCTATTTGCTCGGCAAAGGCTATCGAGCGGAGCAGATTATCTTGCACGGCGAGTCACTGGGAACGGCAGTGGCCATCGATCTGGCGTCGCGGCGGCCCTGCGCGGCGTTGATCCTGGAAGCTCCGTTCACTTCCGCCAGCGATGTGGCCGGCACCGTGGTTCCGTTCATTGGGCCGCTGCTGGTCCGGAGCTTCAACTCGCTTCCCAAGATCCGCTGGATTCGCGTGCCCAAGCTTTTCATGCATGGCGATCGCGATGACGTGATTCCCGTTGCGGCTGGGGCAGGAGCTCTTCGCCGCGGCGCAAGAACCGAAAACATTTTGGATGATTCCCGGCGCCGGCCACAACGACATTCTGGAAACAGCCGGAGCCGAGTACCGGCACAGGTTAAGCGCGTTCTATCAGAGTTTGCTCGGCAGTTTGATCAACCCACATTCATAAGCTTGCCCCGCCGCACCACCCACTCTTCGGTGCTAAACACGCGCGGGCCAACTTCGATCAGCCGCGGCAGCATGTCGAAGACGGAGCCCGGCGTCCATTTGGAATTGAGGCGGGTGCGAAGACCGCGGCGGTTCAGCTCGTCGGCGGTTTCCGAGAGCGACTTGTCCTGGATGATCATTTCCAGCATGACCAGCAAGGCTTCGCGCTCCTGCACGTCTTGCTCCAGCGCCATGCAGTCCTCGGCGATCTTGAGCCCATAGGGCACCGGTTCGGTGATATCGGCGAGCGGCGGTTCGTCCTCGCCCACTTCCCGCTCCCAAATAACAGCCACTGGTTTCCAACCCTGGCTGGCTTTGCGTTCGAGGTCGGCGGCGGTCAGAGGAGTGGATAAGATTTCGCGCATGCGTTGATGACTTGGCATGGATTGGTCGAGGCAATTCTTCGACCGAAATCTTGGATTGAAAACAGGCCTGTTTGTACAACTGACCTGTCCGTTCCTGGGATTAGCTGTTGGCGATTGGCACCATTGGGATCTTCTACGGGAGGATTCCGTCTCCCTCAGGCGTGCCGGGCTCGCGAACGCGGCGGCAGAAACAGAGCTGGCCGATGGTGTAGTATTTGTCGCGGTCCAGCCAATCCAAATGGGTGCAGAGGATCGGCAGCAGGAAGCCGAACGGGATGGCGAGAAATGGCCATAGCAGCACGCGCGCGCCGCGCTCGAAGAATTCCAGAACATCGATAAATTTGCGGCCCATGAACCAGAAATAGCCGCCCAACGGCCGGATTTGATCCACGGCGAATCCCGCCTCTTCCAGCAGATTCTGCGCGCCGTAGCGCGTGAAGCGGTAATAATCGTGCGGCATCTGGTGCTCTTCCCACATGGTGGGGACGATGATCATCAGTTGGCCGCCGGGCTTCAAGGCGCGCGCCATTTCATGCAGGGTCTGGCGCGGGAAAGGCGTGTGTTCCAGCACCGCGACGCTCAACATGCCGTCGAAGGTTGCAGGCGGGAAGGGCAGCGCTTCCACGCGCGCCCAGGCGTCGATCTTGCCGTAATTCCAATCGCCTTCGCCGACGCCCAGGTCGATGGCGCGGTATCGATGGCCGGCGCGCGCGACGTCGGGCCGGTATTGCGCTTCGCCCGCGCCCGCGTCCAGGATCAGCGAATTGGGCGGAAGCATGCCCGAAAATTCGCGGACCGCGTTGAGCACGAAGCGGTCGAACGGATTGATTTGATCCAGCACGAAGCGCGGGATGAGATCGCGCCCGAGGGCCACAACTTTGCGGTTCAGCATGGCTGGCGCATCGCTTCCAATCCGCCCCATTGCCACCAGAGTTGTCCGATGAACAAGCAGCGGACTGAGCGGAAGGCGTCGGGACATTGCGGCAGATTGCGCGCCACCAGATAGGCGGTGCCGGCCGCGGCCAGCGCGGGCAACAACAGCAAGCGCGCGGAGGGGCTGGTGGGAAACAGGCGCGCCAGCGGTTCTTCTTCCTGCCAGCGGCGGAAGTACTGCGACGTTCCGGTTCCGTAGTGGCGCATTTTTCCCAGGTAATCGGAGAGCCGGTAAATCGCGGGATAGTGCGTGACGCGGGCTTTGGGTTCGTAGCGCAGCCGGAAGCCGAGCTTGCGCGCGCGCGTGGTGAAGTCGCGATCCTCGCACATGGTGAGAGTGGTATCGAAGCAGCCGACCTTCGCGACCACCTCGCGGCGCAGGATAAGGTTCGAAGTCGACAGATGCCGCGCGGGGCCGGCGGCGAGAGCTGGGCGACAAAACGGGACCATCGGTAGAGAGATATTCCAGGCGCGCCGCGAGACCGGGCTGGCCTGGAGTGCGGGAGCCGCTGGCGAGATCGGCAGCGCCCGAATTCAGAACGTTCCAGAGCACGTCGGACCAATCGGGTTCGGGAACGCAATCGTCATCCAAGAAATAGATCAGATCGCCGCGGGCTTCGGCGAGGCCGCGATTGCGGGCGTGCCCATATCCGCGCCGCGGTTCCGGGACGTAGCGCGCGGCGAAGGACGCAACCACGTGTTCGGTGTCGGGAGTTGGGCCGTTGTCGATCACGATGATCTCGTCAATTTGGCGCGCTTGCCGCGCCAGGCCCTGCGAGAGTCCGTTGGAGCAATGCGGCGCGGTTCAAAGTAATGATAATCAGCGAGCTGGTCAGGCGGCTTCGTTCACGGCTTTCGGCACCAGCAAAAATAGCCGAGCGTGTAGTCGCGGCGGCGATCCACCGGATCGAGGAAATAGCAGACCACGGGAATCGCGAAACCGAAGATGGGCGCGAGCACGGCGAAGATCAGCCAGCGCCAGCTCTTTTGAAAAAAGCCCAGGATGGCCATCAGGCGGAAAGCCGATCAGCCAGAACAGGCCGCCCAGCGCTTCCACGCGGCTCTCCAGCCCCGCTTTGTCGAACAGGTATGTGAGGCCGTAGCGCGTGTAGCGGAAGAAATCGTTGGGGTGCTGATGGATCTCCCAGCACTGCACGGTGGTGAGGATCAACTGGCCGCCCGGCTTGAGCACGCGCGCCATTTCGTTGATCCCGATGCCAGGTTCCTTCAAATGTTCCAGCACCTGGATGTTGATGACGGCGTCGAACGCGTTGTCGCAGAAGGGCAGCTCGGAGATGTCGCCCAGCACTTCGATTTTCGAATAGTCCCACGCTTTGTCGCCGATGCCGCGATCCAGGCGGACGTAGCGGGTGTGCGCGAACAGCGGGGCGTGGGGACATTCGCCCGCGCCGGCGTCCAGGACATGCGAGCCGGCGGGCAAGCTTGCGGGCTGCGGCGGTGAGGTGTTCCAGCAGCTCGGTGTGAAATGGGTCCACCCAGCGCATGACGAAGGAGGGGATGAAGGGCTGGACCAGCTTCCGGAATTTCGGTTTAAACACGCGGGGTCTCTACGACCAGGCGCCACGGAGAGAAGATCAGGTTTTTGGTCTGGAAGCATTCGTGTGTGCAGTGGCAACCGCTCTGGACTTTCTGGCGAAGCTGGGTAGCCTGAAAATCGTGCCAGAGGCGGTTGAAATCCCAATTATAGGCCTTGAGATTTCCCACCGGCTTGAGCAACTCGCAGAAGGAGACGTCGCCGTTGGCGTCGATGACGCAGCTCACGTCGCCCGCATTGCAGGAGATGTTCTTGGGGTGGCCCTGCATTTCCTGCATGTAATAGCGATTCAGCATGAAGCGGCCGACGGTGGCGGTCCATCCGCCGATGCCTCCCCAGCGTCCGTGAAAATAGCGCCGGCAGAGCTGTAACTGGAGCTTCGAGACTTCGGCGTATTGCTCGGGCGTGGGCGCCGAGAGCGAGGGGTCCATCCACTTGCCGCGCAGGATGTTGAGCGAATGATAATCCAGGTCCCAATCGGTCAACGCCCAGATGCAGCAGCCGCTTGATGTCCTCGATGTTGCTGCTCATCACGGTGGAGACCACGCTCAGCGACAGGCGCTTATCGCGCGTGCGAATCTCGCGCAGGGCTTCCATGGTGGCCATGGCGCGCTTGTAATTGCCGGGAACGCCGCGGATCTTATCGTGAACTTCGCCGATGCCATCGAGGGAAATAGCGATGTTCAGCCGGAATTTGTTGGGGTTCGCAAGGATTCCCTCCACCGATTTGCGGATCACGTCGGTCTGCAGCGCGTTGGTGGGGATGTTGATGAACTTGGCTTGGTTGTGATCGAGGAAGCGATGGCAGATCTGATCGATATCCTTGCGCAGAAACGGCTCGCCGCCGGAGATATCCAGCCACACCAGCTCGCCCATGGCCTCGCGAAATCTTTTGAATATGTCGGGCTGCAGCGCCTCGCCCTGATTCAGGTTCTGCCAGTAGAAGCAGGTGCCGCACTTGGCGTTGCAATGATCGGTGATGAACAGGATCAGATGGACGGGCTTCTGCTGGCGCTCGGAGAGCTTTTTCCAGGACAGAATATCGGTGGTGAGCATGCGCGGCGAAGCCTGGGCGAAAGAACGTACTATCCGGCCTTCAGGGTACGCAACCGAGGCGCGGAATGTCAACGGAGCCGCTATTGCACGCGTTCCGGCGACGTGACGGAGGCGACCTTCTTGGCCCCCACGATCTCGTGCGCGTGGTCCAGCATGGCCTTGGAGGCCGGCAGCGAACCCAGGCCCTTCAGAACCTCGGGATCGTTCTGGAACGCCAGCCGGTCGGAATCTTCCTTGCTGAAGGCGGTGATGAACAGCTCCTCGCGCAGGCGATCGCGAATCCAGGCGCGATCGTGATCGAATTCGGCCGGCGTGAAGGCCACGCCGCGCTTCGACGGCGAATGCACGGAAATCGTCGATGGCGGCATCGTCCGGCGTCCACTCCTTGGTCATCGGCGCCGTGTGCGCCGGCAAAGTACTGCGGAGCGTAGAAGAAGAACACCAATTCGTCGCTGAGCTGGGCTTCCAGCGGCGTCATGTGGGGCGTGTCGTATTTCTCGTCGGGAGTGATGCCGTCGCCGCCGTACACGATCCGGCCGCTATCGGTCTTCTTCATGTCCTTGGGATTGACTTGCCGTTCTCCCGGCTCAGGTATTCGAACAGACCCTGATGCTCATAGTCGCGCTGGATCAGACGGCCGCTGGGCGTGTAGTATTTCGCGATGGTCAGCAACAGAGCGCTGTTGCCGGAGAGTGGGAAAGGCGCCTGCACCAAACCCTTGCCGAAGGTGGGCTCGCCGAAGACCCAGGCCCGATCGTGATCCTGCAACGCGCCGGTCAGAATCTCGGCGGCCGAAGCGGTGCCCCGGTTGACGAGAACGACAATGGGATATTCTTTCCCGCGCTCGCCGCGTTTGGCGATGAACTTGGTTTCCGCCGACGCGCGCCCGTGGTGCGAAACGATGAGCTGGCCTTTGTGGAGGAACCGGTCGGCCACGTTGACGGCCTCCTGCACCAGGCCGCCGGGGTTGTCGCGCAGATCCAGAACCAGGCCGTCGATGGCGCTTTCGGGAAAATGCGCCAGCGCCTGATCCACTTCGTGGCTGGTGGTTTCGTTGAACGCTTCCACGCGCATGTAGGCGATGCCGGGCCGCAGCCAGAAGGCGTAGTTCACGCTGCCGCGCGGGACGTTATCGCGAACCAGCGAGAAATGCATCGGCTCCGCATGCCCGGCGCGCCGCACGGTAATGGTTACCGGAGTTCCTTTGGGGCCCTTCAGCATGCCTGAAACCTGCGACACGGTGGAATGTTCGGTATTGGTGTCGTCCACGGCGACGATTTGATCGGCCGGCCGCAATCCGGCGCGGAAGGCCGGCGAGTTCATGAATGGATACATCACGATCACTTTGCCTTCGGGCGAACCGACATACATGCCGACGCCGAAATAATGGCCGGACTGGCCTTCGCGCATCAGCGCGTAGGCCTTGGGATCGAAGAAATTCGAGTGAGGATCCAGCGTGCGAAGCATGTTCGGGATCGCGCCCTTGAACACCGTGTTGTCGGCATCCGGCTTGTCGGCGAAATTACTCTCCACCGCTTCGTAGACCTGGGTGAACTTCTTCAGGCTGGCATTTACATCCGCCTCCGACTGAGCGAAGAGGGTTCTACGGGAGCGGGCTGGCCAGTAGTAGGACGCCCAGGAGCCAACGACGGGATGCCATGAATGTTCGACCTCGGGTTCTTTTATATTACCAATACTTTACCGATACGGCTGGAGCGCTAGGCAGCCAGCATTTTTTCGACCGGCTTGCTCAACTGGTGCAACATAAACTGCGGCGCGATCCGGCTCATGAGTTTCAGCACGTTGCTCAGGCCCGGGCGGATTTCCAACTGGTCCTTGCGCAGCCCCGCGATGGCCTTTCCCACCACCTTGGCGACATCCATGGCGCGCACGCCCTTCACATCTTCAGGCTGGAAATCGCCCGTTAACAACGGTGTATCGGTGGCCGGAGGAGCCAATTCAAAAACTTTGATCCTGGTGTTTTTCAGCTGCACTCGCAGGCATTCGGTGAAGGAATGCAATCCCGCCTTGGTGGCGCTATAGACCGGCGAGATCGGGAAAGGAACAAAGGCCAGCCCGGAGGACACGTTCATAATCGCAGCGGTCTCCTGACTTTTTAGCTGCGGCAAAAATTGTTTCACCATTCGGATAGGACCACTCAGGTTCGTTTCGATTTCGCGCGTGATGTCTTCCAAATCGCCCGCTCGGTCATGAAGGTTGATTTTCCGCATGATTCCAGCGTTATTGATCACCATATTCAGCTTGGGGAAGTCCCGAGTCACCTGCTCGAAGAGAAGTGCGATGGCGTGAGGGTCGCTCACGTCGCTTTGCATACCGTGAACCTGCGGCAGCTTATTCTGAGCCGCGGCCAGCATAGCTGGATCGCGTCCGGTAACGATCACCGTATTGCCCAGTTGAATCAATTGCCTGGCAAGCTCAAATCCGATTCCGCTGGTTCCCCCGGTGATCAGAATCGTGTTGTTGGAAGTGTTCATGCATCCACCACAATCCTTAAGACGCGTGAACAGGCGTTAACGGAGCCGAAAAGTTTCGACTGAAATGCGCTGGCCGTCGGTCCGAATGGTGATCAGGCCGTCGCGATCGGTGCGGAAAATGCCCGCCCGATGAGCGCTGAGGCGCTCCAGCACTTGGGGATGGGGATGCCGGAAGGAATTTTCAAAACCGTCAGAGATAACGGCGAACATGGGAGCAACGGCGTCCAGGAATGGGTCGGTACTGGACGTGTTGCTGCCGTGATGGCCCACCTTGAGAATGTCGGCGCGGAGCGGCTGGCCGTCGATAAGGGCGCGCCGTTCCATGGGTTTTTCCATGTCGCCGGTGAGAAGGATGGATCGCTGGCGGTAGGTCACGCGGAGCCCCAGCGAGTCGTTATTCATCGGTGCGCGCCGGGGGACATAATCGGCCGGTGGCGAGATCACATCGATCCGGGCGCCGCCAAAATTGAAACTGTGGCCGCTGGTAAGCGCTAGCATTTTGACTTTTTCGGCAAGGGCTTTATCGCGCACGGCGGTCCATGCAGGACTGGATGGGGTGGCGCCGGTCCATAGTTGGGAAGGGTGAAAATTCTCGATGACGGCTGGCAGCCCGCCCGCGTGGTCGTCATGGGCGTGCGTGAGCGCCACCACGTCGATCTTACGAATGGACCGGCTCCACAGATAAGGCGACACCACATCCTCGCCTATGTCCAGGCGGGCAGCCGGATGTGGGCCGAACGAAATCACGCCCCCGCCGTCGATAAGCAGCAGCTTGGAGTCGGGGAACGAGACCAGCAGGCTGTCGCCTTGTCCGACGTCGATCGCCGATAGTTCCAGTTCACCACGGTGGATGATGGGCGGAAAGGGATGCCAGAAGATCAGCGTGAAAAGGAGAAGCACGCAGGAGAACGAAGCCAGCGACCAGCGCACCGAACGGCGCATTGCGACCGCCAGCAGCACCAGCGCGATGCTGAACGAAACAGCCAGCCACAGGGGCGGAGCCAGAACGCGCCAGTCAGGTTCCAGATGCGTGTGCCACTCGGCGATGCGCTCGCCCGCGCGGAGCAGCAACCCCGCCAACGCCGCCGGCAGATGCCACATCGTGAGAACCGCCAGGAAGCCCAGCGGCACCACCAGCGCCAGCAGAGGAACCACCAGAATGTTGGCTGAGATGCCCGTGAGCGAGATGCGATGGAAGTAAATCGCCATGGGGAGCGCGAGGCCGATCTGGATGGCGGCGGAGATGATCGCGAGATCGTAGGCGTAGGCCGCCACTCGCGCGGTGAACGCAAACGTGCGCTCCCACCAAGGGCGCGGCAGCGGGATGAAGTAACTGGCGGTTTCCGCCAATAATCGCAGCTCCAATCGGAACTGAGCGGCGAGCGGGGGCAGGCGCGGGCCACGGCCCGGCTGGGTGATTCCCGCCAGGCCGCGCAGATAGAGCGTCGAGGTAGCCTTCCGTATCGGGATGGCAAGCAGCCCGATGGCGGCCACCGAGAGAAACGACAATTGAAAGCCCGCCTCAAAGAGCTGGCTGGGATCATAGATCAAGAAAACGATGGCCACGGCGGACAACAGATTCAGCAGACGGCCCCGGCGATAAAAGTATCGCGCTGCGACATACAGCGTGAATCCGCCCGCGGCGCGGATGGTGGGCGCGTTCCACCCCGAGATCAGCGCGTAGATCCATGCCCCAGACGCGGTGATGGCAAGCGCGGTGATTTCGGGAAGAAAACACATGCGCAGCAGCAACAGCAGAAAGGCCGCCAGCACCGTGATGTGCAGGCCGTCGATTACTAGCATGTGGTAAGTACCGGTACGGCGAAAATGATCGGTCCATATGCGTTCCATGCGGCTGGATTCGCCGATCAACGTGGCTTCCATCATGCCGATGGCGTACGGATTGCCCGCGTAGAGGCGCTCAATGCGCCCTAAAGCTCCTGAACGCACACAAAATACGGCGGCCATGAACCGCGATCCGCAGCGGCCGGGTTTGACCACTACGGAGCCGGCGCCGATAGACGCCGCTGTCCAATAAATATCTCTTCGCGCGGAAAAACCCTCATAATCGAATTCCCCCGGATTCTGGAAATTGCGTATGCGCCGCACCCGGGCTTCCAGCTCCACCCATTGCCCGTATCGCAGGTCTGGCGGCGTCTCGCCATTGCGAATGGCCAGAGTCACTTGGGCGCGAGCCTTGGGCGCAAGTTCCAGGACGAACTGATCGCGGCCTTCAGAAAACTCCGGCGGCGAGACCACGCAACCCTCCAGGATCACCGTTTCCTGCCCGCCGGCATCGATTTCAGGAGGTCGGCGCGGGCGGTGTAAGACCGCCAGGAATGCCCCGCCGAACAGAACGATCAGCAGGGAGCCGAGTGGCAGCATGCGGCGCGAGCGCCTCCAGGCGACGTAGGTAAGACCGCTGAGTAACGGAAGGACCCAGAGGAAGTCGAACAGAGTGAAGGGGACGAATCGAGCCAGTAGAATCCCGGAGCTGAGGAGTAAGAGTGGGGTTACTAACGGATTCTTCACTTGGACTTGGCGCTGGGCCTCATCCTAAGTGCAAAGTTGGCAGGAAAAGGCTCAAAGAAACCCGAAACAGAGTTGGGCTGGCGGAGTCACTAAAGGCTGAGTGGTCCATGAAAAAGATGGAGATTCTATTGGTGGAGGACAATGCGGGCGACGCCCTGCTCATCCGCCAGATCCTGGCCGATGCCTCCATGCCGGTGAACCTTCATATCGTCATGGACGGCGAGCAGGCCCTTACCATCCTGAGCGACGCCCATTTTCGGCCAGGTTTAATCATCCTGGATCTGAATATTCCCCGCGTCACCGGCACGGCGCTGCTGGAGCGCTGGAAATCGGAAAAGATCCCCGTCGTCGTCTTTAGCTCCTCGTTGAATGAAGCCGAGCGAACCCGAGTACTGGAGCTGGGAGCGCGAGAGTTTATCCAAAAGCCGACCGACATTGAAGCCTTCACCGCCGCCATTTGCGGCATCATCGACCGCTGGGCGGGCCATCGCAACGAAAGCGCCCACGGCGCCTGAACCCGAAAACTGCGGAGCTGGCGAGCCAAAACTGGCAAGATAGAGAAATGCAGAAGCGAAGACTGGGTGCAAGCGACTTGGAAATCACTCCGCTGGGCGTGGGCGCGTGGGCCATGGGCGGCGGCGGCTGGCAGTTCGCCTGGGGCGCGCAGGACGACGACGAATCGGTGGAAGCTATCCATGCGGCGCTAGACAAAGGCATCAACTGGATCGACACAGCGGCCATCTACGGCCTGGGACACTCGGAAGAAGTAGTGGGGCGCGCGATCGCCGGGCGATCCAGCAAGCCGCTGGTGTTCACCAAGTGTGGGATCGTGTGGGATGAACGGCGCGAGCCAAAACGGACCATTGAGCCCGAGTCCATCCGCAAGGAACTGGAGCAGAGCCTGAACCGGCTGAAAGTGGATGTAATCGATCTGTATCAGATCCACTGGCCCGAACCGGACAACCTGGTCGAAGCGGCCTGGACCATGCTGGCCAAGCTCCAGCAGCAAGGCAAGGTGCGGCACATCGGCGTATCGAACTTCAACGTGGACCAGATGGGTCGCGCGCAGGCCATCGCGCCCATCACCTCGCTGCAGCCGCCGTATTCGATCATCTCGCTGGAAATCGAGAAAGAGATTCTGCCTTATGCGCAGGCCAACAATATCGGGGTGATTATTTATTCGCCCATGAAGTCCGGCCTGCTGAGCGGCGCGATGACACGCGAGCGGATCGCCGCGATGCCGGCCGACGACTTCCGGCAGCGCACGCCCAATTTCAAAGAGCCGCTGCTGTCGCGCAACCTGGAGCTGGCGGCGCTGCTCGGCGCCATCGGCAAGCGGCACGGAAGAACGGCGGGTGAAGTGGCCATCGCGTGGACCCTGCGGCATCCGGCGGTGACCGGCGCCATTGTCGGGATGCGCTCGGCCAAGCAGGTGGATGGCGTGATAGGCGCGGCCGACTTCCGGCTGAGCGCGGCTGAGATCGAGGAGATCCAGCGCTCCCGCGTTCCCGTAACCGCCTAGCAAGTAGGGCGGGTTTAGAATCTAGAGTGGCCATGACTCCTGCTTCGCCCAGCCTCTATCTGGAGCGCCCCGGTCCGGTGCAGCGCTTCTGGGGCTTGTTCCAGCAGGCCAGCATCGCCGCTTACGAGGACAATTGTTTTCGGCATCGCCAAGGGCGCCGCCTACTCGTCGCTGCTGGCGTTCTTCCCGGTGCTGGCTTCGCTGGCCGCGATTCTGGCCAGTGTCAATGCGGGCGCCGTGGCGCGCGTGTTTTCCAGGCTTTTATTCCAGGTGATCCCGCCCGGCACCGAGGATCTGGTCCGCTCGCAGTTCACGGCCCGAGACCAACGTTCCGGCTGGCTGATTCTGCTGGCCACGACTGCTCTCCATCTTGGCCGCTTCGGGCGCGATGATGACGCTGATGGAAGGATTCCAGGCGGCCTACCGGCTGCCCTCCGGCCGTCCCTTTGTGAAGCAACGCGCCGTGGCGATTCTGCTGGTGTTTATCGCAGCGGTGCCGGCTGTAGGATCTTCGGTGCTGATCGTCTTCGGCGCGCGCATTGAACAATGGATGCTGCAGCGCGCGCCGGAAGAGGATTTGAGGACCTCCGTGGTTCTGGCCTTCGGCCTGCTGCGCTATGTAGTGGCTTTGGCCGCCACCGTGTTCGTCACCGGTTTGATGTATTACACCGGCCCCAACCGGCCCATGAAATTCAGCAGCGTCTGGCCCGGCGCGATTCTGGCCACCGTGCTGTGGTTGCTGGCGACATCGGTCTTCGCTTTGTACGTCCGCCACATCGCCCACTACAACGTGCTGTATGGCAGCATTGGAGCGGTGATCGCGCTGCTGGTCTGGATGTACCTGCTGGCGGTGATCGCGCTGCTGGGCTGCGAATACAACGCCGTCAGGGAGCGCCTGCTGGATTAACCGATGCCGGACTGAAGTCCATGCCGCGCACGATCCGCGCTGCGGTTCGCGGTCCGCGCGTAATCCACCGTCACCTCTGCCGCCGATTGCGGTCCGCACACGAAGTCGGGCGGCGCGTGGCGCATCTGCACATGTTGTAGATCCGGGATGGCCAGCGTGAGCAGTTGGCCGGCCGATTCCACGCGAATGGTGGTGACGTGTTCCGCAATCGATCTCGCGCAGCTGGCCTTGGACGCGATGCATGTCGTCGCCCGGCTCAATGAATGGGTTCCAGTCCGATTGCCCATGCGGCATGCGAGCGGTAACAAGTATCAGGCGGCCAGTGGCGTCGCGAGCGAACCGAACCCCGAGGTCAGTTTTCGAGATGTAGGTTTGCTCCTCCGCCCGTGAGCGCTCGGAGGCCGTAATCGCGAGCATCGCGGCGTGCTGTGCAGCCGATTGCGCCTCGTCGCGACGGCCTAGCTCGTTGAACGTGTCGGCCAGCGCCAGCCAGTAAGCTATAGGCGCGAGCGTCCGGCACGGCGCGCATGGCCTGGAACTCGCGCAGCGCTGCTTCGTAATTCCCGGCGTTCTTTTCGAGCAAGGCCAATTGGTAGTGGGCGTCGTCGAAATGGGGCTGCAAGGCTATCGCGCGCTCCAGCGCCGGACGGATCTCGGTCGGCGGCTAGGCCCGCTTGATCGGCCACGATGGCGTAGCGGTAGCAAAGCTTGGCATCGGAGATACCTTCATCGATGGCCTGCTTCCAGGCACGTTGCGCGCGCCGCAATATCGCCTTTATGCAGCGCGATCACGCCCAGCGCGGCCGCAACTTCTGGCGCACCCGGTGCTTCGCGAGCCAGGTCCGTGAAGAGCTCCTCAGCGCGATCGAACGCCCCTCCGGTTAGAAGAAGCTGCCCAGCAGCACGCGCGCGGCAAGCGGGGAAACATCGGAAACCTGCACCTCGAAGGGCGCCAGGGCAAGCTTTGGCAGTTGAACCGTCGCCGGGGCTCCTTGTTCCACCCACGCGCGAAGATCCCGCCCGATCTGCTCAGCCGATCGTTCGTAGATTCTCGTCAGAAGATCCAGGCTGGACGAGCCTTCTCCCGCGGCGC
Organism: Bryobacterales bacterium; assembly: GCA_963798295.1. Classification (GTDB taxonomy): domain Bacteria; phylum Acidobacteriota; class Terriglobia; order Bryobacterales; family Bryobacteraceae; genus Palsa-89. The sequence goes on from CAWCSV010000002.1 coordinate 652,425, forward strand.
TAACGAATCTCGGAAACTTTGCCGCATAGCCGGGGGACAGTGCCAGCATTGCGGTGAGAGCCCAGCTTTCGGCATAAAACACATTGTTCGTCTGTGCGTTCCTGGCGTCGGAACGCCTCGTCAGAGAGATCTGTCAGGCGCGCCAGCGGCATCCAGTCGCGATGGTGCAGCGTTTGAAGGCGCCCGCGCAAAGGGCCGCCCACTTCAGTTCCTCGATCGTCGACATGCAGCGTTGAGTACACCTCCGCCAGCCCCTCTTTGAGCCACGGTGGAAACTTCGAGCCGGATGTGCGCAAGACCAAGTGCGAATATTCGTGCGCGGCAATCCCGAAGGATTTGGCCTCGCCGGCCGGCATGACGATATAATCCTGATCGTCGGAGCCCAGATAATACGCGTCTGCGGCGTCACCCACGCGATAGGGCTCGTATTCCTGCTGGGAAGCAAACAGGACCACGCGAACGCGCGACCCTGGGGGCGAAGAATTCGGGCTCCAACCCGGCTGCTCGAAAAACGCCCGTAGTTGTTCGAACCACGTCAGGATGGCACGCGCGCGCTGGTCGCTCAACTGAGCGTACACTTCGAAATGCTCGCTGCGCGTAAGCCGCCACCCGGGAACGGGCGCGGCGAGAGCTGGGATCGCGACCGCCGCTGACCAGCAATGCAGGAACAACCGCACGGCGTTACGGAACGTCTCCCGCCATCGCGTCTCGCGCCATGGTGACGACGGCGTCCTGGTAGCAGCCTGGGCCCATTTGTCCGTCGGGGAAAATGGCGTGTCGCGAGATCCATTCGAAGGATTCTTCGAATACTTCGCGAGTATAAGGCTCGAACACGATGCGCTCGCCAGGTCCCCAGCGCCGCGTGTCCATACGGGAATGAAATTGCTCGGGCATTTCTTTCTTGTAGTAATGCGTGTACAGTTCCGGGCGTAGATCGATGTCCCGCTGCGCCCGCCGGAGCGCGCGGAAATATTTGCGGATGTCTTCCGGGTCCGGATCGCCCGTTATCATGGACGCCATCATGAAGGTGGTGTCGATCACCTTGCGAAAACCCAACTGTTCGAGAAAGTAGTAAGGACCGCTGAAGAGCGAGGCCGCCGGGACCTTGCCCTCGATCAGCAGCTCCATCCGATTGAAGAGCAGGCCATCGGAGAAAGACAGCTTGATCGCTTGGAGCGGCATGTATTGTTCCAGAGCCTGGATGGTGGCGTAATGGCTGCCCGATTGATAGCCCACCGAAATGGGCACGCCCGCCAGATCGGCCGGCTCGCGCACCGGCGAGTCCGGTGGAACAAAAATCCCGGCGGGGGAAACCGAATATGCGTCGGCATAGAGCTTTCCGTGACCATTGGAGGCCGCGACATTCACGGTCCAATGGCAGGCGCAGCTCACATCGGTGGTGCGGCCTTTTTCGAAGACCTGGTAAGCGCCGACTTTGTCGCCCAGATCGTGCCTCTTTCCATCCTGGGAGACAATCTCGTCGCGGAATTCGTAATCCAGTCCCTCCGCGGCGAAATAGCCCTTTTCTTCAGCCACCCACTCCTGCAGCCGCATGTGGGGCGCAATGACGAACTTGGGCATTCGATCTCCTTTGTGACGCGCTTGTTCTCTATTGTATTCCCGGAGCGATGCCGCCCGGCCGGCTGGGGGTCATTGCGTTGCATGCAGCGCTAAAATATAATGCTGACAGTAGCTTTTTGCCCCCAAGGAGGGTTTCTCGACATGCTGCGCATTTCTGTGGTTGGTCTGGCGATGGCGATTGCGGCCGTGGCGGGGACGGGCACCGGCTCGCCCACGTTCAACAAAGACGTTCTGCCCATCCTGCAGAAGAACTGCCAGGGCTGCCATCGGCCGGGCGAAGTTGCGCCGATGTCGCTGATCACCTACAAGGACGCGCGGCCGTGGGCCAAGGCCATGAAAGTCGCCGTCGTCACCCAGAAGATGCCGCCATGGTTCGCCGAGTACGGCCATTTCGCGAATGACCGCACCTTGAGCCCCGCCGACATCAATACGCTGGTCACCTGGGCCAACAACGGGGCGCCGGAAGGCGATGCCAAAGACGCGCCGCCTCCGCTGACGTTCCCCGAAGGCTGGCAGATCAAGCCCGACATGGTGATCGAAATGCCCAAGCCCTTCCACGTGAAGGCCACCGGCACCATCAACTACCAGAACATCAAGGTGCACGTTAATTTCCCCGAGGACATGTGGGTAGTGGCTGCCGAGATGCGCGCCGGAAATCCCAAAGTGGTGCACCACATGCGCGCCATTGTTTGTCCGCCCGGCTCCACCTGGATGTCCAAGGCTGTTTACGGCGAATCGTACGAAGAGGGATCGGAGGCCATGACTGGCGCGAAGGAAGGCACGGACCTGCTCGGCAAATACAATCCGGGTCTGGGGGCGCAGCATTTCGATGTGGACGGCTCCGCCAAGTTCGTGCCCAAGGGATCGGACATCGTGTTCAACATCCACTACACCGCGGTTGGAACTGAACAGGACGATCTGTCGAAGGTAGGCCTGGTGTTCGCCAAGGAGCCGCCGAGGAGGCGCTACTGGATGTCGCCCGGAACTCCGGCGGCTTTTAACCTGGTGATCCCGGCGGGAGCTGAGAATGCCGAGGTAGTGAGTGAAGTGACCGTCGGCGTGGATAATGCTGAGTTGGTCTATATCCAGCCCCATATGCATTTGCGCGGCAAGGATTATGAGCTGGACGCCATTTACCCGACCGGCGAAAAGCAAGAGATTTTCAAAGGCAGGTGGAATTTCGATTGGCAGGTGGGCTATCAGCTCGCCAAACCACTCCCGATGCCGAAGGGGACACGCTTGGTCGCCATCGCGCACTACGACAATTCGCTCAACAACAAGTTCAATCCCGATGCGACCAAGGAAATCCATTGGGGCGATCAGAATTGGGACGAGATGCAGTCCGGATTCCTGGGCTTGGTGGTGGATGTGAATACCAATGTCGCCAAGATCTTCATCCCATCCGGTCCTAGCCTGTTGCCGCGTGGAAAATCGGGACCGACGCTCGCGACTGCGTTTGGGTTGACGAAGTAACCGAGCCGTGACCGTCAGGGAGCGGTGCGCTAGACTGAGCGGATGCGAAAGCTTTTTGTATTCGCGCTGTTGCCGCTGTTCCTGACGGCCCAAACGCCCGACTGGTCGAAAATCAACATCGAAGCCATGCGCCATTTCCAGGCGCTGGTTCAAATCGACAGCTCCGATCCTCCCGGCAACGAAACGCGCGTGGCCGAGTACGTCAAGAAGACGCTGGAAGCCGACGGCATTCCGGTGATGATGGTGGCCAAAGATCCGGCGCGCGCCAACATCATCGCGCGGCTGAAGGGCAACGGCTCCAAGCGCCCGCTGCTGATCATGGGCCACAGCGACGTGGTGCGCGTCGACCCCGCCAAATGGACCTTCCCGCCTTTTAGCGCCACGCGGCAAGGCGGCTACGTTTACGGCCGCGGCACTCTTGACGACAAGAGCGATCTGCTGGCCGCCATGATGACCATGCTGATGTTGAACGCGGCAGAAGACGCCGCTGGATCGCGATGTGATTTTCGTATCGGAAGCGGGCGAAGAAGCGGCCACGGGGCCGGGCATCGAGTATCTGGTCAACCAGCACTGGAAGGACATCGACGCCGAGTTTTGTCTGGCGGAAAGTGGCGGCGTGCGGTTGAAGAACGGGCAAGCGCGCTACGCGCTGGTGGAGACTACGGAGAAGCAACCCAAGGGCGCGAAATTGATCGCGCGCGGGCCCTCCGGGCACGGATCGCGGCCGCTTCGAACCAATGCCGTGGTGCATCTGGCCAAGGCCGTGGAGACCATCGCGGCGTGGGATCCGCCGATGCGGTTCAACGACACCACGCGTTACTATTTCGAGAAGATGGCGACGGTGAGCGCTCCTGAAGAGGCCGCGCGGTTCAAAGGGCTATTCGATTCGCAAAAAGCGCCGGCGGTTCGCGAGTATCTGGCCCAGCACGATCCGATCAGCTACTCCATGCTGCACACCTCCATATCGCCCAACATCATCCAGGGCGGCTACCAGGTGAACGTGATTCCGTCCGAAGCGGTGGCGACGCTCGACATTCGCGCGCTGCCGGACGAGAACATCGCGGCGTTTTACGGCATGATGCGCAAGGTGATCAACGATCCGGCCATCGAACTGGTACCGGAGACCGGGAATCAGCGGCCGGGCGCGGCGCCGTCGCGGCTGGATTCCGACGCCTATCGCGCCGTCGAAGCAGCCTACAAGAAAATCTATGACGTGATGACGATTCCCGTGATGAGCACGGGCGCCACCGACATGGCGTTCCTGCGGGCCAAGGGTGTGCAGTGCTACGGAGTGGGGGCCATGGTAGACGAAGAAGACGCGCCCAAAGGCTACGGGCCGCATAGCGATCAGGAACGGATTCTGGAACAGGCGCTATACAAACACGTGCAGTTTTTCTGGCAGGCGGTAAACTCCATCGCTGGTGTCACCGCAGTCCGTCTGTAGGTGGCCTGTAGCGCACGCGCTCTTGCGTGCCAAGACCGTTAGGAAATCAGGTCTCTCAGCTCTTTGTCCGGAGACGACCAAAGACAGCGGATGAACCCCCATTTCGGCAGATAGTAAATAGTCTGTCCAAAGGGACTTTCCGACCGCAAACGAACGCGCACCAGGCGACGGCGATACCACCATACCGGCTCGACGGCGTCTATTTGATCGAACGGAATGCGGGCTCCACGCCAGTAGCTGGAGACGATCAGTTCTCTACCCGCGTAACCCACTCGCTGCAGCCGCATGCTGAACCAAAGCATCAACGCAGTACCCATCAAGACTGCGAGCAGAAGGAATAGGAAATCGCTCGCAACGGAGATGTGACCGGTCTTCATCAGCACTATCGCCGGGAAGCCCAAAATCAAGGCCAGCCAGGTTACCGGAAAAACCAGCTTGTTGAGCAACGTGATGATTTCGCCAGAGAGCCAAACGGTCTGCTCTTGTGAGACACCGGCCGCCACCAAAGGCGCTTCCACGCTCATAGTCCCAGTCTAGGGGCATCGGGCGAGCCTGAAAACGGGGGAATCGCTTAGTGTGGAAGGGGGATTTCGCCTGACAGGATTTCAACTGATCCGACGGAATTTCACCTAAGTTCGATACAATGCAACGCAGCTATGTCTATGAAACTCCTGCTTGGAGACGTTGTTGGGAAATCCATTTGGTTTGTCGCCGCCGCTGTTTTGAGCTTGTCTCAGATGCGGGGCGCCGACCCGAAAGTGAAGCCGCTCACGGCGCTCGATTACCTGGAAATCCAGCAGTTGAATTACAAGTACGCGTTCGCCTTGGACAATTGCTCCAATCACGGCGAAGACTACGCCAATCTCTACACCGACGACGGCGTGTTCGTAGTTGGATTGAACGGCATGGAGTACAAGGGCCACGCCGAACTGGTGAAGGCTGCGGGCGGCCCCACCTGCGCGCGCATCAAGCAGCCGCATCAAACCCACACCACGGAAAACCTGGTGATTGAGGCGTCGCCCGAGGGCGCAACCGGAAAATCGTACCTGGTTTATCCAGGCGACCAGGGCAAGCGCGGCAACGCGGACTTCGACGGGCACGTGGGCGGATATCAGGATGTCTATGTGCGGACGCCGAAAGGCTGGCGGTTCAAGTCGCGCGTGCATGTGTTTCCGCCACAGATTCCGGGCGAGTACCAAGGAATACCCAACACCAAACTCGATTCCCAGACCCGTTAGAATGGGGTAACTCCCCCAAATGAAGATCGCCCTGGCACAAACCAACAGCACGGTCGGCGATCTTTGCGGCAATGCCAAGCGGATGCTGGAATTCGCAACGCGGGGAGCCGAAGCCGGCGCGAACGTGGTGGTGTTCCCCGAGCTCTCGCTCACCGGTTATCCTCCGCGCGACCTGCTTGAAAAAGAGAGCTTCCTCGATCGGACGGAGCAGCATCTGAAGCGCTTGGCGGCCGACGCCGCGCCTCTGAACCTGGCCATCGTCTGTGGAACGGTGACCCGCACCGGCGCGCAGGCCGGCCATCCCATTTACAACAGCGCCGCGGTTTTGCGGGGCGGGCGAGTTGCCTTCCGCCAGCATAAGATGCTGCTGCCCACCTACGACGTCTTCGACGAGGCGCGCTATTTCGAACCCGCCACAAAACAATCGCCGCTGACGCTGGGCGACGCCATTTCCGCGCTCACCATCTGCGAAGACGCCTGGAACGACAAGCAGTATTGGGAGCGCCGCCGCTACAGCCGCGATCCGGTGGAAGAGCTCGCGTCGGCCGGAGCTCGCATCCTGATCAGCATCAATGCGTCGCCTTATCACATGGGCAAGCGCGCGCAACGGACCGAGATTTTCGCCGCCACCGCGCGGCACTTTCGCGTCCCCATCGTCTACGTGAACCAGGTGGGCGGGAACGACCAGTTGGTGTTCGATGGCACCAGCTTCGCCATGAATCCGGACGGTGAGGTGATCGCGTGCGCGGCTTCCTTCGAAGAGGACCTGGTCCTGATGGACACCACCGACCTGACGGGCGAGCGCCACGAAAATTATCCCGACGAATGTGAAGCCGTTTATCAGGCGCTGGCCATGGGCACCCGCGACTATATCCGCAAGTGCGGTTTCGAGCGCGTGATTATCGGACTCAGTGGAGGCATCGACTCGGCGCTTACGGCGGCCATCGCGGTGGACGCGGTGGGCAAAGAGAACGTGATCGGCGTCGGGATGCCAGGCCCGTATTCCTCCGAACACAGCGTCACCGACGCGCGCGATCTGGCACATCATCTGGGAATCCGGTTCGAGCTGATCCCGATCAAGAGTCAATACCACGCGTTTCTCGATATTCTGGAACCTTTGTTCGACGGCGCAAGCGTGGGCGTGACGGAGGAAAACCTCCAATCGCGGCTGCGCGGTGTCACGCTGATGGCGCTCTCGAACAAATGGGGCGCGTTGGTGCTCACCACGGGAAATAAGAGCGAGCTGGCGGTGGGCTATTGCACGCTCTACGGCGATATGTGCGGGGGCCTGGCGGTGATCAGCGATGTGCCGAAAACGCTGGTCTATTCGCTCGCGCGTGTCGCCAACCAGCGACACTTGAATGCCATCCCGGAGAATACGTTCAGCAAGCCGCCATCGGCCGAGCTGCGTCCCGATCAGAAGGATACCGATTCGCTTCCGCCCTACGAAATACTCGATCAGATTCTGCGTCTCTACATTGAGAATAACGACGCGCCGCAGCATATCGCCGACGCGCTTCATCTGCCTGTAACACTGGTGCGGGACATTGTGAACAAGGTCGACCGCAACGAGTACAAACGCCAGCAAGCCGCCCCCGGCCTGAAGGTAACCACCAAAGCGTTCGGCATCGGCCGGCGTTTTCCAATCGCCCAGAGGTTTTCTGAATGAAATTCCACGTCATCTTCGCCGCGGCTATCTTGGTTGCAGCCGCGCTGTTATCGTCCTCCCAGCCTCCGCCACGCGAGCAAGTGGGCCCGCTAGCCAGCGGCGGATTCCTGCTCAACAGCGGCTGGCGCGTGAAGCCCGCGGGCACGCAAATCCCCCTCGACACGTTGCCCATGTCGTCGGTTCTTTCCAAAGACGGCCGCTTCCTGATCGTGCTGAACGGCGGCTACAATCCACCGTCTTTGAGCGTGCTGGACACTAAGGACGGGCATGAGATCGGCCGCACGCCGGTGGCGGACGCATGGCTCGGGCTGGCGCTTTCGCCCAATGGAAAGACGCTGTGGGTGGGCGGAGGATCGCAAGCGTCGGTTTACGAATTTTCCTTGGATGAAAATGGCAAGCTCGCGCCCACGCGCACTTTCGAGATCGTCAAAGCCGCGGCGCGTTCCGCCCTCGATTTCATCGGCGACGTCGCCATCGATCCGGATGGCCATCTACTGTACGCCTGCGATTTGTACCACGACGCGATCGTGGTGGTGAATACGCAATCGGGTACTGTCATCGATCGCTTCAAAACCGGCCGGCGCCCTTATCGCATCCTGTTCAACCCGGACGGCAAGTCGTTTTACGTGACTAGTTGGGCCGATGGATCGCTGTATCATCATCAGACCGGGAATGGAGCGCTGGTGCAGACCCTGCGCGTGGGTGCGCATCCCACCGACATGGCTTGGCGCGACCGGGCCACTCGGGCAGAAGAAAGTGACGAAGGCGCCCAGCAGCCCAGCTTCCGCGCGCGCATCTTCGTCTCCGCCGCCAACACCAACAATGTTTATTCCGTCGGCGTGTCCGATAGCGGCGATCTGCGCATAGTGGAAACCATCAACGTCTCAACCACTCCCAACCATCCGCTCGGCATGACGCCCAGCGCGCTGGCGCTCAGTCCCGATCAAAGCCGTCTGTATGTGGTCTGTTCGGACGCCAATGCCGCCGCGGTGGTGGACGTCACGTCGGCGGGCAGCCAGGTGCTCGGCTTCGTTCCCACCGGCTGGTATCCCACGGCCGCGCGAGCACTGTCCGATGGCCGGTTGATCGTCTTGAACGGCAAGGGATCGCGCAGTTACCCCAATCCCCACGGGCCCAGCCCCATCACCAGGCAGAACAATTTGACCCCGCAATATGTGGCTCGTCTGCAAACCGGCTCCGCCTCATTGATTCCCTCCTTGACGGACGATTCGCTCGCCACTTACACCGCCGAGGTGAAATCCAATTCGCCCTACAGCGATGAAAAGCTCGATGAGATTCCGGCTGGTATTCCCGCCGCCATCCAGCACGTGATCTATATCGTCAAAGAGAATCGCAGCTACGATCAGGTGTTCGGCGACATTGGCAAGGGCGAGAGCGATCCAGCTCTGTGCCTGTTCAAAGAGAACGTGGGCCCCAATCATCACAAGCTGGCGCGCGAATTTGTGCTGTTCGACAACTTCTATGTGAATAGCGACGTGAGCGCGGACGGGCATAACTGGTCGACGTCGGCCATCGCGAACGATTTTGTGGTGAAGATGTGGCCCAGCAATTACGGCAGGCGCAATCCCAATTATGGTTTTGAAGGCGGCGAGCCGGCCGCCTATCCGCCGGCGGGTTATCTCTGGACCAACGCCGCCTCGGCCGGCATTTCGATGCGCAACTACGGCTATTGGGTGGAGAACAAGAAAGAAGCCGGCGCGGACGGCGTTCAGATCGAAAAGGTTCTGGACCCCGTGCTGGCCAAAGTCACGAACATGAAGTATCGCAGCTTCGACACGGATTATCCGGACGTCAAGCGCGCGCAAGTTTTCCTGGACGATCTGGCGCAATTTGAGAGCGCGAACCAGATGCCCTCGCTCATCCTCATGCGTTTGCCTAACGACCATACGTCGGCCACCGCGCCCGGCAAAATCGCTCCGCTTTCGGCCTTCGCAGACAACGACTACGCGCTGGGCATGATTGTGGAGGGCGTGTCGCGCAGCAAATTCTGGGGCTCGACCGCGATTTTTATCTTGGAAGACGACGCGCAAGACGGCCCGGACCACGTGGATTCGCACCGCTCGCCCGCGTTGATCATCTCGCCCTACACGCATCGGGGAACCGTGGACAGCAACATGTACAACACCACGTCGATGCTGCGGACCATGGAACTGATCCTGCATTTGCACCCCATGACGCATTTCGACGCGGGCGCGCGTCCCATGTTCGCCGCTTTCGCGGAGCAAGCCTCCACGGCGCCCTATCAGGCCGAGAAGCCGCGCATCTCCCTGGATGAACGCAATCCCGCCGTTTCGTCCACCGCGTCGCGTTCCGCCCGGCTCGATTTCAGTAAAGAGGATCTGAACGACGACGATGAGGTGAATGACATCCTGTGGCGCGCTATTCGCGGCACCGAGCCTCCGCCCCCTGTGCGGAGCATGTTTGCACGATAACGGAAAACCTTTGGCGCGCGCGAATCTCTGCTTCGTCTGGCACATGCACCAGCCCTTCTACAAGGACTTGGTGAGCGGCGAGTACCGTCTGCCATGGACCCGCTTTCACGCCCTGAAAGATTATTACGGAATGGCGAAACTGCTCCAGGATTTTCCCGCCGTTCATCAGACCTTCAATCTGGTCCCGTCCATGATTAAGCAGATTCAGGAATACGCCGCGGGCACGGCGGCCGATCCCTTTCTGGATTCCGCGGTGAAGCGCGCCGAAGACCTTAGCGAAGCCGAGAGCGAGTTCGTTCTGCGTTATTTCTTCCAGGCCAACGCCGATCATCTGATTTATCGCTATCCCCGTTATGGAGAGCTGTTCGACGTCTGGAAATCTTGTGGAGCGGATCCTCACGTTGCCAGGCGGCACTTCAGCATCCAGGATCTGCGCGATCTGCAAGTGCTGTCGCAGGTGGCTTGGTTCGACGAGGAGTTTCAGGAACACGATGAAGAGGTAAAGGCTCTCATCGCCAAGGGCCGCGGCTACACGCTGGAAGATCAGGAGTTGATGGCTCGCAAAGAGCGCGAAATTCTCGGACAGGTTGTGCCGGTCTACAAAGAGTTCGCCTCTCGCGGCCAGATCGAAATTTCAACCACCCCTTTCTATCATCCAATCCTGCCGCTGATTTGCGATTCTAATATCGCCAGCGTTTCGCATCCGGGCGTAACACTGCCCAGCCGTTTTCAATATCCACAGGACGCGCTGGATCAACTGAAGCGAGCGCGCGAGTTTACCGAACGCCAATTTGGCCGAGCGCCGGTAGGCCTGTGGCCTTCGGAAGGCTCGGTTTCGGACGAAGCGCTTGCGTTGGCCGCCGAGGCGGGCTTCCAGTGGGCCGCGAGCGACAACGGAGTCCTGGCGCGAACCGTCCATCAGGACGCCGGGCCGGAAGTCACTTACCGATCCTACTTATGGCAGCAACAAGGCCGCGAGATTCGCATGATTTTTCGCGATCACTTTTTGAGCGACCAAGTCGGGTTTGTGTATTCCCGATGGCGTCCGGAAGACGCCGCGGCGAACTTTCTGGATCGTATTCGGGATAATACGCGCCCTATGCTGGAGCGCGGAGCCGACGTGCTGGTCCCGATTATTTTGGACGGCGAGAATGCCTGGGAATACTACGACCACAACGGCCGGGCGTTTCTGCGCGAACTGTGCCGCAGAATCACGGAGTCGTCGGATCTAGCGGCCCTCACGGTGAGCGAAGCGCTGAAGCTGGATGCTCCGACAACCATCGATCACATCTATCCCGGATCGTGGATCGACGCCAACTTTGATATCTGGATCGGCGCGGAAGAAGATAACACGGCTTGGGAGTATCTGCTCACGGCGCGGCGCAAATTCGATGAAATCGCACACACCGTTTCCGATGCTCAGCGCGCACTGGCTTACGAAGAACTGTTGATCGCCGAAGGCAGCGACTGGTGCTGGTGGTACGGACCCGAGCATATTTCCGAGAACCGCATCGAGTTCGATGAATTATACCGGCAGCATCTGGCCAACGTCTATCACGCCCTCGGCATCGCGGCGCCGGAAGAGTTGTCGCACCCGATTCTGAAATCCGGCATTCCGGATTGGAACCATCCGCCCACTCATCCGATTCATCCGGTGATCGACGGCCAAGTGACTTCGTATTTCGAATGGATGGGCGCCGGACGCTACCAGCCCGACAACCGATCGGGAGCCATGCACAGCAGCGAGCCGAGAGTCCGCGATATCTTCTACGGCGCCGACAAAGACAATCTGTATCTGCGTTTGGACACCGACCAGGAGTTCCAGTTCCAGGCGCTCGAACTGCAAACGGAAACCCAAACGGTCTCGCTACTGGGCAATCCCGCAATTCAGTTTGTCAAACAGAGGATCGCCGAAATCCGGGTGCCGTTTGCCTTGTTCGCTTCGGGAACCCGCGACTTCCGGATCGGAATCAATGGCGAGCTACTTGCGGCTCGAATATTTGTCGAGCACCGCGAGTAATTTGGCCGCTGCGGGAGGCGCGGGCGTGTCGCCCAGCACAATCTGCCTGTTGGTCAGAGCCGAAGCGTAAAGTTCTCTATTCCAATCTTCGTCAGGCCGGAGCGTCGCGCCCTGCAGCGATATGCCGGCGAATGCGCCTCGCGAACGGGACCAGGTGAGGATCTCGGCGTGGAGTTGCGCATCCGTTTCAGCCGATGACGTGCGGCCTACGGGGCCCCCGGCAACGGATGCATCGGCGCCCAGCGTAAATTTGCTCGCGAGCAGTTTCTTGGCGCCCGGCTCGCTGTTCACCAGCATCACCACGTCCGTCTCCGAGCCGCCGATCTGGAAGCCGAAGCTTCCGCCTTCCACGCGAATGGCCGCCGGGGCCGACCAGCCCACGCCGCTGGACTTGCGGCACAGCATGAAACCCTTGCCATACTTGGCTCCCACGATAAACGCGCCTTTCTTCAGGCCGGGGACCAGAACCACGCACTGAGCCTTCTCCAGCAAGTCTTGTGGAATGCCTTTGTCGGGAGCTGACATGATTTCGGTCAGCATGTCGGCCGAATCGTCCAGCCGTTTCGCGGCGTCGCCGGCGGCATGTAACAGTGTGCTGCTTGCCAAAAGAAGTGCTACGTGCGTTAATTTCATCGTGGTCTCTCCAGGCTCGATTCTAACAGGCTTGCTCATCGCGGCGATGACAATTCCATGTAGCCTGCGGGGCGCGGATCCTCTTGCGCTCGGTGTTAGCCGCAAGTTGGATCTCATCCAAAGTGGCAAAGCCAAAGCGGGGTCGGTGATTCGATTCACTTCGCTGGAATTGAACGCCTGGGTACGGGCCAAAGCGCCCACCATCGTGTCCGACGGGTTTCGCCAGCCGCGCCTGACGCTGGGAAACGGCGAAGCCAGTGCGTCGGCGCTGATCGATTTTCTCAAAGTGCGGCACTCGAGCGGCGTGGAGACAAACTGGCTTGTGGCTAAGCTGATTCAAGGCGAAAAGCTGGTGACGGCGCGAGCCGTCATTCAATCGGCCCACGGCCAGGCCACCGTTCATCTGCTGCGGGTCGAGATCGGCGGGCTGGTGGTAACGGGAGCGACGCTCGATTTTCTGGTGAAGAATTTCCTGCTGCCGTTTTATCCTAACGCTCAGATCGATGAGCCGTTCGATCTGGCCGACCATGTGAATCGGATCGAGGTTACGCCGGTTGAAGTGAAGGTTTACATCCGCTAACGATGGAGGCGGCCGCTTCCTGTCCCATCCGAACGCAATCCGGAATGCCGATGCCGTGATAAGCATTGCCGGCCAAGTACAAACCGGGTATTGCGCGCGCCAGCTCCTCAATGCGTGCCACGCGCTGTTGATGGCCCACCGGATATTGAGCCATGGAATGGGGCCAGCGCGCGATGTTGTGAAACACCGGCTCAGCTTCCAGTCCCATGATGCTGTGCAGGTCGGCGCACGCCGCGTCCACTAGCGCTTCGTCGCTGAGCGGCATCGCTTCCCCGCCGAGGAAACAGCGCAACACCACCATGTTGGGCGGAACGCGATGGTCGAATTTGTTTCCCACCCAGGTGCAGCCGAAAATGGATCGGCGCTCTTTCTTCGGAACCAGGAAGCCGTGGCCGATCAACGGATGGTCGAAAGTAGCTTTCCGGTAGCCGAGCGCAAGCGTGATGGAGGAGGTATAGGGAATGCCCGCCAGCAGATTCGCGATCTCGGGCTGCAGAGTTTGCAGAACGCGCGTGGCATCCACGGCGGGCGTGGCGACGACGACATTGTCGGCCTCCAGCCAATCGCCATTCGCTCGAACGCGGAAGCCCGCGCCGGTATTCTCAACGGTCTCCACTTCGGCGTAAACCACGCTGGCGCTGGGAAGCAGCGCTTCCACCAATTGGCCGAGCCCGCCCTTGAGGGTTTGCAAAAACGAATCTGGCGGGGCGGCACTGGCGCGGGCCAGCATCCGGGCGCGGCGCGTCAGGCTGCCGTACTTGGCCTCCATCTCGACAAAACGAGCCAGCACGGTGTTGACGCTCATCTCGCGCAAATCGCCTCCGTACACTCCGGCCAGCAGCGGCTCACCCAAATAATCGATGGACTCTTCGCCAAAGTGATCCAGCAGAAATTCGTAAACCGAACGATCCGGCTGCGGCCCGCGCGGCTGGCGGAAAATCTCGAGCGCCATGCGAATCTTGGCGGCCCAGCTAAAGAGCGGCGTCTCGGCTAGCGGTAGGAGCCTGGTAGGGACCATCATGCTGAATCCCTCCGGCATGCGGACCAGCTTGCCATTCTTCACGATGTAGGTGACGCGGGTATGGTCGTTAGAGCCGATCACCTGGTCCGCCAGATCCAGCTCGCGAATCAGGTTCATGGCCCACGGTTTGGCGGCCATGAATCCATCCGGACCTTCTTCCAGCACGCAGCCCTGCCGGACGGAAGTTTGGATCACTCCGCCGGCATGTGGCTTGCGTTCCAGCAGTGCTGGACGGATGCCCGCTTTCGACAGGTAGTAAGCGGCGGAAAGACCCGAGATCCCTCCGCCGATAATCAGTGCTTTATGCGACACGCTACATCTTGAACTCGCGCACGAAGTCCACCACGGCGCGAACGTTGTCGGGCGGAGTTTCGGGCAGAATCCCATGCCCCAGATTGAAGATGTGTCCGGGACGCGATCCGGTGCGCTTCAGCAGCTCATGCACGCGCATCTTTAGCTCAGGCAGCGGAGCGAACAGCACGGCCGGATCAAGGTTGCCCTGCACAGCGGAGCGATAGCTGATGTCCATCCACGCCTGGTCGATATTCACGCGCCAATCCACGCCCATCACGTCGCCGCCGGCGGCGTGCAATTCACGGAAAAATCCGGAGGCTCCGGTGCCGAAGTGGATCACCGGGACGCTGCCGGTGCGAATCCGCTCGATCAAAGCGCGCGAATAAGGCGCGACAAAACGCACGTAATCGTCGGGACTGAGAGCGCCCACCCAGCTATCGAACACCTGGATGGCGCGCGCGCCGGCCGTCACCTGGCTGAGCGCGAAGGGGCCCAGCACGTCCACCAGCTTGCCCATCAGACGACGCCACAGCGTTTCATCGCGATACATCATCGATTTGGTGCGGACGAAGTTCTTCGATGGGCCGCCTTCGATCATGTAGCTGGCCAGCGTGAACGGAGCGCCGACAAAACCAATCACCGGGACGCGGCCGGCCAGTTGCCGGACCACCTGCTGAATCGCCTCGCCAACGTAGTTGAGATCGTCGGTGTTGGAGATAGAAAGCGAATCGACATCGTCGGTAGTGCGGACCGGGTTGTCGATATGCGGACCTTCTCCCGCCAGGAACTTAAGCTTCAGGCCCATCGGCTCTACCGGCAGCAGCAGATCGGCGAAGATAATGGCGGCATCCACATCCAGATACTCCACCGGCTGCAAAGTGACCTGCGCCGCCAAGTCCGGCCGCTTGCAGATCTCCAGGATCCCAGCCTTGGCGCGGATGTCCCGGTATTGTTTCATGTAGCGTCCAGCTTGCCGCATGAACCATACCGGCCGAACGTCGGTGGGACGGCGGCGGCAGGCATCCAGAAAACGGCTGTTCGTCGAGGTCATTCGCATCGATTTCCCGGCACTATTTCGCGATTGAGCATGTGTAAGTGGGTAAGCAAATCCTGTGGCCGTGAGTAACGGCCCAAATTATAGTAGCGCTTGGACCAAGCCCTACTGTCAATAGTTTGGCCCCAAATTTGTACGGTAAATCTAGGCGATGGAGGCGTTATGCCGTAGATTCAATCAGATACGGCGGAGCTGCCAATCGGGCCCTCATTCCCTGGGGCGGCCCTTCTGGATGCGCTTGAGCAATTGTTCCATGCGCCCTCCCAGTTCGGTGGCGACGTCGGGCTCAAAGTGCAGCTGGGGAACGCGAAACAGCTCCAGGCGGCTGGCCACTTCGCGGCGCAGGAAGGGAGCGGCGTGTTCCAGCGCGGCCATGGCTTGCGGGACATCAACGCCTTCGTCCACGCGGACGCGCACCAGGGCGTGCCGCTTGTCGGGCGAAACTTCAATACCGGTGACAGTAGCGGAAGCGATGCGCGGGTCCGAGAGCTCGTAGCCGATCAGCTCCGTCAGCTCCTCGCGGAGAGCTTCGGAAATACGCTCGGTGCGGTGCTGCATTTTTACTTGCGCCGGTTTTCCATCGCCTTCAAACGCTGCTCAGCAAGCTGCACGAGTGCCTGAATTCTCTTGCCGTCGTGCTCGGAAACCAATTGGAGCGCTTTGATTGCTTCGGAGATGCGTTCCTGACGCCGCCTCAGCGCCTCGATCTGCTTGAAGAAGTCTCTCACTCAATCCACTCTAGCGTGGTTCCTACGAGTACTCCACCCAGCAGATGTGCGGCTTCGCGCTCCACCAACTGCAACACCTGTTCGGCGTGCGCGTGGTCGCCCGAAACGGTCACGGCGGAGACCAGCGAACGCTGCCAAACATCCTGATAATCGATTTCAGCCACCGCGACGTTGAATTTACTGCGCAGCCGGTCCTTGAGGCTCTTCACGGTGTGACGCTTGTCTTTGAGCGAGTGCGCGTCGTTCAAACGCAATTCTAGAGTGAGTACCCCGACCGTTGGCATCTCATCAAGCCATGCTCTCCACGGCGACCCGTTCGGTGGCGAAGGCCTCAATGACATCGCCCGGTTTCATGTCGGCAAAATTCCTCAGAGTGATGCCGCACTCGAAGCCGTTCTTGACCTCGCTGGCATCATTCTTGAAACGCTTGAGCGACTCCACCTTGCCGGTATAGACCACTACGTTATCGCGCAGCAGCCGCACGTCGCTGTCGCGCTTGAGCAGGCCGTCGGTGACCATACAACCGGCCACGTTGCCGACTTTGCTGATGCGGAACACCTCGCGCACCGAAGCGCGGCCCTGGAACACTTCTTTGAACACCGGTTCCAGCATGCCGGTCATGGCGCGCTTCAATTCATCAGTAAGTTCGTAAATGATCGTATGGAGCCGGATATCCACCTTTTCCTGCTCGGCCAGCGCGCTGGCGTTCCTCTCTGGACGGACGTTGAAACCCACGATAATCGCGTTGGAGGTGGAAGCCAGCAGTACGTCGCTTTCGTTGATGGCGCCCACCGCCGCGCGCAGCACGCGGATGCGAACCTTGTCGTTGGAAAGCTTCTGCATCATGTCGGAAAGCACTTCGGCCGTTCCGCTGACGTCGGTCTTCAGAATGATGTTGAGCTCCTTAACCTCGCCTTCCTTCAACTGCTCATGGAACTGTTCCAGCGTCATGCGGCCGCTCTTGGACATGGCCACGTCGCGCGCCTTGGCTTCGCGGTAGATCACGATCTGCTTGGCCTTGGCGGTGTCGGTCACCACCTGGAACATGTCGCCCACTTCGGGCAGCGAATCCAGACCCAGCACTTCCACCGGCATGGAGGGTTCGGCGTCGCGCACCGGATTCCCGCGATCGTCGAACATGGCGCGGACTTTACCGAATACCGAGCCGCAGATGAAATAATCCCCGACGCGCAGTGTGCCGTTGCGCACCAAAACGGTGGCCACCGGTCCACGCCCGCGGTCCAGATTGGCTTCCAGCACGTTGCCCACGGCCGGGCGGTCCGGGTTGGCCTTCAGATCCAGCATGTCGGCCACCAGCAGGATCATTTCGAGCAGCAGATCGAGATTGGTCTTGGCTTTGGCTGACACCGGCACCATGACGACGTCGCCGCCCCAGTCTTCAGCCAGCAGGCCGCGATCGGCCAGTTGCTGCTTGATGCGCTCGGGCTGCGCGTCGGGCTTGTCCACTTTGTTGATGGCGACGATGATGGGCGCGCCGGCGGCCCGGGCGTGATCGATGGCTTCCAGCGTCTGGGGCATCACGCCATCGTCGGCGGCCACCACCAGGATAACGATGTCGGTAACTTTCGCGCCGCGGGCGCGCATGCGGGTGAACGCCTCATGGCCGGGCGTGTCGATGAATACGATCTTGCGGTTGTTCTTCTCCACATAGTAGGCGCCGATATGCTGCGTGATTCCACCGGCCTCTCGGTCGGCGACATGGGCGGATCGAATGGCGTCCAGCAGCGAAGTTTTGCCATGATCCACGTGGCCCATGATGGTGACCACCGGGGCACGACGCACTTTATCGGTGGTTACTTCGGCTTCCGTGATCTCCTGCGTGCTCTCCTCTTCGTAGCTGATCTTGTTGGTGGACGCGCCAAATTCGCGCGCCAGATCCTCGGCCATCTTGACGTCCAGGTTCTGGTTGATAGTGGCGAAGATTTTCTTTTCCACCAGCTTCTTGATCACCAGATTGGCTTTGATGCCCAGCTTCTCGGAAAGCTCCTTTACGGTGACGCCTTCGGAAATGGTGATCTCGCGATCGATGGGCGGCGGCGCCGCAGCTTGCTCGCCGCGACGGGACGGCATTCGTAGCCGGCCCTCTTCCTGTTCCTGATCGCGATGCCGATCGCGGCTTCCGGGTTTGGCCTGGTGACGCCGCTGCTGCTCGGTGGGGATGGGTGTGGCCGGTTCGGCGCGCAGAGGCGACGTAGGATGCAACGTCCGTGGACGGCGGAAGGCGCTGGGACCGCCCGGCCCGGGAGGGCCGCCACCCACGCCAGGTCCGCGCATCACGGGCTGGCCGGGACGAATGGGGCCGCGATAAATCGGCTGGCCGGGAACGGGCGTGGAACTGCGCGTTGGCATACCCGGCCGGGGAGCTTGTTGCACTTGCCCGGGAGCCGGGCGAGTCTGCTGCTGTTGCAATCGCGCCACCATGTCGGGGCGCGGAGGTACTATCGGACGCGCGGCCGGTTGTCCGGCGAGGTTCGGGCGTGGCTGCGGCCGCAAGGGCGTGCCCGGCGTCGGGCTGGCCAATGGAGCGGAAGCTTCGGCGGCAGGCGGTGCACTTCGGGCCACCGGCTGGGACGGAATCGTCACCGACGACGGCGGCATGGATGCCGAGGGACTGGGAGCCGGCATGGGCTGCCGCGGACCTGACAAAATCTGGCCCGGGCGTGGCGTGGGAACCGGACGAGCCGGAACCGGACCCGTGCGCAACGGGGGATGCAGCGGAGCAGCGCCGCCAGCGGATAACGGAGGCCGCAGTGGAGCGGGCTTGCTGCGCAGCGGTTCTTCTATTGAACTTCCTGGGGTAATGCCGGGGGTGGTAACGGGAGCCTCCTGAGCGGGTGCTGCGGCGGGCGCTTGAAATTCGGGAATCGGGGCATGCGTGGGATACTCGGCCGCTGCAGGTTCACGCCGCGCCGCTGGCTCATGCCGCTCGAGGGGCTCGGGTTCGGCAACCGCGACGGAGCCGCCGGCTTCGAAGCGCAACGCCGCGCCGCCCCCGCCCTGGACTCTCTGCCGGATGATTTCCGCCACCGGCTCATCAATGGAACTGGAGTGGGTCTTCTTCTCGCTGACTCCGAGCTCGGGCAACATGTCGATAATGGCATGGGAGGGGATCTCCAGTTGCCTTGCGAGCTCATTGATTCGAATTTTGCTCATAAATAACGGCTGCGCCCGATCGCGCCGCGCCTAACGGACCCCCTCCGAGTTCTCTATAGTATCAAATTCCTTTTTCTCATCCGACACGTTTTCGCCAGGAAGAGGGCCTGTTTCCGCCGATTCGGCGCCGTTCCCCACAGCTCCGGACCCGGCTTCGACCGCCGGTTCATCGAAAGATTCCGCGGCGGATTCTAGAGTCGTCGTCTCCCCTGCTACCGGCGTCTCCTCAACCGCTTCCGACAGTGCATCAATAGGCGATTCGGCGGAGAATTCGCCCATCTCAGCGACCCCCGCTTCCGCGCCGGGCTCAAACTGAGCGTAATAGGAATTCACCGCGATCAGGATCTTCTCGACGACATTAGGCCCCACGCTCGGGATGGCTTCCAGCTCTTCGGGCGTCATGGAACCGAGCTTCTCCACCGTAGCCACGCCCGCTTCCAAAAGTTTCTCGACGATGTCCTCTGCCAGGCCATGATCGATCAGGACAGAGACGGGAGCGCCGGCGGGAACCAGCGCCGCCATGGCAGTCTCCACTTCCTGGCGCTTCTCCTCTTCGCTCTTGATATCGATCTTCCAGCCCAGCAGCTTGGCCGCCAGCCGGACGTTCTGGCCCTTCTTGCCGATGGCGAGCGAAAGCTGCGTGTCGTCGACAATCACTTCCATGTGCTTGTCGGCCGCATCGACGATGGAGACGCGGCTGATCTTGGCGGGGCTGAGCGCGTGGGTGGCAAAGACCACCGGGTCTTCGGAAAACTCAATGATGTCGATCTTTTCTCCACGGAGCTCGCGGATGATCGATTGCACCCGCATGCCCTTCATGCCGACGCAAGCGCCCACGCTATCCACGTCGCGATCCCGGCTCACCACCGCGATCTTGGTGCGCTCGCCGGCTTCGCGCGCGCAGCCTTTGATGACCACCGTGTTGTCGTAAATCTCCGGCACTTCCTGTTCGAACAGGCGCATCACCAGTTCCGGCGCGGCGCGGGAAACAATAACGCCCGCGTTCTTACCGGCCTTCTCCACGCTGCGGATCACGCAACGGGCCCGGTCCCCCACGCTGAAGTTTTCGAGCTTGCTCTGTTCCTTCTTCGGCAAACGCGCTTCGGTTTTGCCCAGATCCACCATCAGGTCCTGACCTTCGATGCGCTTGACCATGCAGTTGACCAGCTCGCCCACTCGGCCCGAGTATTCCGAAAAAATGGTCTCCCGTTCGGCTTCGCGAACTTTCTGAAGAATCACTTGCTTGGCGGTTTGGGCGGAAATGCGTCCCAGGGCTTCGGTGGGCTTGGGGAAACGAACTTCCGATTCCAGCTGAGCCGCCGGATCCATGCGCTGCGCGTCATCGAGCGAGATCTCCTTCACCGGATCCTGGACCGCTTCCACTACTTTCTTCACGCCATAGATTTCGAGCGCACCGGTGGCATCGTTGAAGGCCGCGACCAGATCTTCGGTGGTGCGAAAGTGCTTGCGAGCCGCCACCAGCATGGCGTCCTTCACCGCATCGATCACGATCTGCGGGTCAATGCCCTTCTCTTTACTCAAAATCTCAATGGACTGATAGATACTAGCCACTGTTTCCTCTTCTCAAATGTCTCAGGAGTGAATTACCAGTCGAACTTCAGGTTGGCTTTTTGGACCTGATCCAGCGGGAAGCGGATGACCCTTCCAGCGGCTGGCTCCAGCAAGACGATGCCCTCGGAGATTCCGGCCAGCCTGCCTTCCCAGCGGCGTTGGTTTTCCACCGGCTCCCGGAGCATGATTTTCGCTTTTTGACCCACGAATCTCTCGAAGTCTTTTGCTTTCGACAACTTACGCTCTAGGCCAGGCGAACTGACCTCCAGCGTATAACTGTCCCCAGGTATGACGTCCTCAATATCCAAAATAGTTCCTACCTGCTGCGAAATAAATTCGCAATCCGCGTGCGAGACGCCGTGCGGATGGTCAGGCGAGGTTTCACGTGTCAATGGGCGGTCTATGAAAATACGCAAAAGACGGCCGCGGCCTGCTCCCAACAGCTGCACTTCGACGATTTCAATGCCTTCCGGGTCGGCCACCCGTTCGGCGATTTCGGCGATCTTTGCGACAATCTCGTCTTTGGCTATGAGCGACATGGGACATCAACTACTACTGCAATAAAAAAGTGGGCTTTCGCCCACTGGCCTCTTTCGACAGTTCCATTATACACGTAGTAGATGCCAGGACGGTACCGTAGGAATCAAATCGTTGTTATGAGAAATGCCATTGAATCGAAACATTCCGTAGGATTAGCGGCCATCGCCGGCGCGGTTGGCGCCGTGGCGTTGGGCGCCTTTGCGATCGGGGCGCTGGCTGTTGGCAGCTTGGCGGTTGGCAGGTTGGCGATTGGAAGGACCAAGCTGAAGTCCCTGCACATCGATGAGCTGACGCTTCCTGACGCGCGCGGTTCAGAACCCCGACCGTAACGGAGGCAGATGATTATGGCAGAAGCTCGGCCGTAAGGATTGCGCCGCCCATCTCGGCCATAACGGTGGATATTTTCGCCGGTGTGCGCGTGGTTTTGGCGATCCAGACTGTGAATTTGTCCGGGCCGCCGTCAGCGGAGGACAGCTCCACTTGGAACGCATCGAACGTGCCGGCTGGTACCGTGACGCTCTGCGAGCCGGTTACTTCCAATTGCATCAGCTTCACCTTCTGCTTCTGCACGTCGAAATTACGAAAGGAAGCTCGATAGCCATCGGCCAACGGAAGACATCCGACGACGAAGCTGGAACCTGCTCCGTCGGCGAACAGCGGACCGCCCAGGTCGACGGAAATCGTCTTGTCGTCGCCCTCCATTTCGACCGTTCCCGTGGCCTTCCCGTCGGGAAACTCAAGGTAAATGGCCATCGGCCCCTGCTTCACGTGGCGCTTCTGAAGCGTGAGGCTGCTCTTGTCGAGCGTGGTGGTGTCCAACATCTCGCCCATGGGCGTTTCTATGGTTTCGGACGCGGTGAATACGCCGCCGGCGTCCTCAATGACTGTCGAAAGCTTGAGCGCCATTTGTTGATCGCCCATGGCGAGCTTGGCGTCGTACTTGTAAGTTCCAGGCTGCAACATGGCCGCGACTTGGGGAACGCCGACAGTGGATGGGTCCACCACTTTCGAGATCACCACGGTTTCTGGATCCACGGTGATTTCGTCCAGGCGCGCCACCACTTCCGGCGATCCACCCTCCTGATGGCGCCCCTTCAGATGTTTGGCCAGGAATTTTTCGACGGCCATGAACATCGCGAGATTATTCACCGGGCGCGCGAAGCCGTGCCCCTCGTCGGGCGCAAGCAGGTACTCCACCGGGAAACCGCGGTCGCGCAGCGCGATGACGATCTGTTCGGCCTCACGGCGATTGACGCGCGGGTCGTTGGCGCCCTGCACAACCATCAGCGGGGTTTTGATTTTCGCGGCGGAGTAAAGCGGCGAGCGCTCCTCAAGCCACTTCTTGCCCTCGGGCGTATCGGGATCGGCCATGCGGGCGTACATGATCTTGCGGCCCGCTTCCCAATAGGGCGGAATGGATTCGAGCAGCGTCATAAGATTCGACGGGCCGACGATATCCACCGCGGCCCGATACAGATCGGGTGTAAAAGCAACGCCGGCCAACGCGGCATATCCGCCGTAAGAACCGCCCAGGATGCCGATGCGCCGCGAGTCCGCGATGCCTTCGGACACCAGATACTTCACGCCCCAGGTGATGTCGTCCTGCATCTTCGTGCCCCACTCGGCGTTGCCCGCGTTCAAAAACTTTTTTCCGAAGCCAGTGGACCCTCGGAAGTTGGGCATGAAAACGGCGTAGCCGCGGTTGGCGAAAAACTGCGCGAGCGCGTTGTAGCCCCATTCGTCGCGCGCCCAAGGTCCGCCATGCACCACAACCAGAACCGGTAGCTGCTTGGCCTCAAGACCTTTCGGCAACGTCAGGTACGCGGGGATCTCCAGGCCATCCGAAGATTTGTAGCGCACCGCCTGCATCGGTACGAGCGATTCGCGCGGCAATTTTTCGCGGATCTTGTACTGGAACGAAAGCTCGCGCGTGGTGCGGTTGAAGAGATACGTCTCGCCTGGCTCGGTGTCGCCATGCGCGGCCACCAGCCATTGCAACTCGTCGCGCGTGCTGGAAGCGATGGAAACTTCCCGATCCGGGAAACTCGCTTCCAGCCAGCGAAAGTCGGCTTCAAACGAGGGGTCCTTGAAATAGCGCCGATCGCGATCGTCGGAGTACTGCGTTTCCACCAGCTCGTCCGTAGCTTCTGAGAACCAGGCCGATCCAAGATCGACGCGGCCCAGGGGATCCGATTCCACGGTCTCAACTTGGCCTGTCGCGGGATCGAGCAGCGCCAGCGTCAGCAGGTCCAGGCCGCCCTTATTGGTCTGGATGTACGCACGCCGGGCGTCTTTTTGGAACTGGACTACGTCGATAGTCTCGAAAACATTGCAGGTGTAGATGGGGGTGAAACCGGCGGCATCCACGCGCAAGATTTCCTGATCCCCGTTGTCGAGCACGCGCTGCGCCAGGCGAAGATTCCCCGCGAGATCGAAGATCCATCCGGCGATCCGATCGGTATTCTGGCGGATCAGCGTGCGCTCGCCAGTGGAGATCCGGAGTTTGTAAAGATCGTGCCAGGATTTGTCGCGATCGTTGAGCCCGATGTAGATCACGTCGGGGTCGGACTTGGGCGCGCTGAACAGCATTACCCGCACGCCCTTCAGGTTGGTTAGATCGCGAGAAGGTGGGGCGTCGCTGGACACCGCAGTGAGGCTGGGATCCACGGCATACACGTTGAAGTTTTCATCGCCGGCGGTGTCCTTGACGTAAGCGATGAACCTGGAATCGCGAGTCCACAGGAAGCCGGCCACCGGCCGCGCCGTCTCGGTGGTCATCAAACGCGCGGAGCTGAACGGCTCATCCGTTTTCTTGACCCAAATGTTGCGGGTCTCTTTCCACGGTTTCATGAAGGCCAGGTATTTGCCGTCCGGCGAAAGCTGGGCGCCCGAGATCTCCGGGTTGCCGAACAGCAGTTCGCGATCAATGATTGGCGGAAGGGTGACTGCTGGAAGATCTGGCATGTTCTCTTGTTCCCACGTTAACGGATTTCCGGGTATCGGGCCAACGTGACGTTCGATTCTTCGATGGCCTGGCGGACCTCAGCGCTGGTCAACGCATCCAATTCGCGACGCCGGCTTTCCTTGAGGCGCGTGCGGGCAGCTTGCAGCTCGGCGGTGCAAAAGCCGGGATGGCACATAAATTCCGTCACGCCGTCGGGGAGATGGCGAATCAGCAACGCCAGTTCGGCGGCATCATAATGGCCGGTCATTTGGAAGCCCGCGAAATGATCCGTGGTGCGGCATCCGTGACGCGCCAGCACACGATGAAATCCGGCGCGCGCGAATCCCAGCGTCTTGCTGACAGCTTGACGTTTCCACGGAACGCCGCCGGCGTGCAGCGGCAGGTCGAACGGGCGCCGCACCCAGGGAATGCGAAATTCAGACGCGATACGCGCTACCGCGCTCAGCACCGGCGGCAGCAGATGAGTGTGTTTGTGGGTATCCAGGTGAGTGGGCTGAAGCCCCGCGCTTTGCACCTTGCGGACCTGCGCGGCAAGTTCGTCATAGATCCGGATACGACCTCGCGCGATCTGCTGCATCAATTGGGGAATCGTTTGGGGAAAACCGTCGGCTCCCACCAGCACCAGATGCACTCCGACGTCGAGCGATGGATTCTCGTGCGCCAGCGCGACGGCGTGATCGAACGCGCGGCCCGTGGCCATCAAGGTGGTGGCGGTGAGAATGCCCTGGCGGTGTGCGTGAACGATTCCTTCGTTCACATCGCGCGTATAGCCGAAGTCGTCGGCGTTGGTGATCAGGTATTTCAAGCCGTTGACTTCAGAATATCGACAGCTTGATGCGCAGAAACTTTTTCGGATTGGAACGGAAATCCTGCATCAGCAGGTGCATCTCACGGGTGGCGCCGTTCAGATTGTCGTACAACTGTTGATTCACCAGCAGCTGGCCGATGGTTCCCTGGCCAGAGTTCACCTTATCGATCACCGAATCGATCTTGGAAATGGTGGCCTTCAGCTGGTTGCTCAATTCGTCGCTGGTCAGGAGCTGACCAGCGGTACCCTTGCCGGCGTTCAGGTTATCCACCAGTTTGTGCACGTCCGCGATGGTTTGTTGCGCTTCGTTGTAGAGGGCCGGATCCTTGAGCAGCTTACCCGCTGTCCCCTCACCGTTCTGCAATTGCTGCAGCATGCTATCGACGCGGCCCAGCGTGGCGGCGAACTGGTCGTACAGGTCGTGGTTGTTAAGCAGGATGCCCAGCGTGCCTTTGTCGCTGTTCAGGGTATCGGCGAGCCCCTTCACTTGAGCGAGAATCGCCAGCAGGTTGTTGTAAAGCGTTTCATCCACCAACAGCTTCCCGATGCTGCCCTGCCCGTTTTCGATCAACCCCACGATCTTATCCACGCGCTGAACCGTATCTTGCAGCGAATTCATAACGCCGAATCCCTGCTGCACCAGGTCCTGAATTTCACCGGTGTTGACGCTGGGAAGTTCCTGATCGGGTCCGACAGTGGTAGTGCCTTTGCCGGACTTGATATTGATGTACTTGGTGCCAAGCACGTTGGCGGCGCTGATGGAAGCCAGCGAATCGTTGGGGATGTCCTTGAGGGCGCGCTCCGCTACCTGCATGTCGATGCGAACCAGCCGCATGGGATCTTTGGAACCAGAGAGCCGGATCGCCTTCACCTTGCCGACGGGAATGCCGTCCAGATTCACCGGCGCGCCGTTGGTGAGCGCGGCGGCGTCGGCCATATACGTATAAATCTGCACCTGCGATTCAAAGATGCTGGTTTGCCCGGTGATAAGAAAAATGAGCACCGCCAGGATAGTCATAGCGAAAATCGCGAGGATTCCCACTTTGAGTCGCGCCCAGGTGGCCCTGTTCTGAATCGCCATAAGTTATGAGTGTTTTGGCACGAACCTTTGGACGTAATCGTCCTCGGATGCTTCTAGTTCGTGTTGGGTGCCTTCAAAGACCACCCGCCCATCTTTCATCACCATAAAGATAGTGCGCGTCGGATTGGAACCGTGTCCTGCCCCACCGTTACTGGATGCCGGTTCCAAGTGTCCGCTGCTGCGATTGTAGCGAAAGTTAGCCATCAATTGTCCATCCTGATAACGCTGCGTGACGATGAGGTTGGCGGTGTCCTTGGAATCGCGCTCCTTGGCGATAAGCGCCATGATGAGATTAGCGGTGATGGGATCCAGGCCGGCCGTGGGTGAATCGTACAGCACCAGCGGAGGTTCGCTCACCACCGCGCGAGCGATGCCCACCCGGCGGCGCATGCCGCCCGACAGCTCGCTAGGGTATTGCTCCATGGTTTGTTCCAGCTCCACGAACCGCAACGCCTCCCGGACTTTGCCTTCCACTTCTTCCATCGATTCGGCGTGTTCCTTCCGATTGAGCAGCGGATAAGCGACGTTCTCCTCCACCGTGATGGAATCGAACAGGCCCCCCTCCTGAAATAGGACTCCGACGCCGCTGCGAAGATCGAATAGTTGAGCCTCTTTCAGGTGAGTGATCTCCTGGCCGAACAAATAAATCTTGCCCGAGTCCGGACGAACCAACCCAAGGCCGGCCTTGAGCAGTGTGGTCTTGCCACTTCCGGCCGCGCCCAGCACCACCCGGGTTTCTCCGGCGTGCAACTCAAACGAGACCGCGTCCAGCGCCACAATCTCGTCGAATCGCATGCTGACGGCCTCGAATCGCAGAAGGCTATCGCCTCTGGGAGGAGTGGTTGGGGTACCCATCGCCGCTTCCTCAGTTCAGATTCACGAAAATGCGCGTGATCAAGGAAGTGATGACGAACACCCAGACCGAGGCGGCGACCACCGCTTTGGTGGTGGCCAGGCCCACGCCTTGCGTGCCGCCGGTGGTCCGCAGACCGTAGAAGCATCCAACCAGGGAAATAATGAAGGCAAAAACGAAAGGCTTCAGCAGCCCCTGGGCCACGTCGTTATACTCCAGCGCCTGATATGCGCTGGTCCAGTACCGCGTGGAGGTGAGGCCGATGGAGAAGTAGGCGATGACATAGCCGCCAATCAGGCCGACGAAATCGGCAATGATGGTCAGCATGGGGAGCATCACGCAGGTTGCGATCATGCGCGGGGTCACCAGCTTCTGAATCGGATCGGTGCCCAGGGCGCGCATGGCGTCGATTTGTTCGGTGACCTTCATAGATCCGAGTTCGCTCGCGATGCCGGACGCGTTGCGCCCCGCCACCAGCAAAGCCGTCAGCACCGGGCCCAGCTCCCGCACCAGGGTGATGGCGACTATTTGGCCCACTTGGTCGGTAGCGCCGTACTGCGCGAGCGCACGCGACATCTGCATGGTGATGACGAAGCCGCTGAAGAAGCCGATCAGAAGCACGATGGGCAGGCTGCCCACGCCGATGATGTCCATCTGGATGGCGATATCGTCGACATAATGCGGACCGCGAAAGAGATTGCGTAGCGCGCGCCCGGAGAGCACGTAAAAATCCTGGATAGCGGCCACCGGCGGCTTCAGGAAATCGAGCAAACAGGCCCCCGCATCCCATGATGCTACCATGCCGGGCTAAACACCGCTCCCTTTGGTCACGGCTCCGCCACCGGTTCTGAGCAGCGACCAGAGGAAGCGGTGTCTTAGAGCCTCACGATCTTGGGCGACGGGTGATTCTTCAGCGCATTGCGCGTATCGACAACCAGCTTGGCCCTATCCACGATGGCCGCATAATCGACGCCGCTATGATCGGTGACCACTACCACGCAATCGGCTTGAGCCGCCATCGCGACCGGATCTTGCGCGGTGAGTTCGTGATCGTCCAGGCTTAGCTGGGCGACGAAGGGATCGCTGTAGGTGACGCGGGCTCCGCGGCGCTCCAGCAGCAGAATAATATCCAGCGCGGGGGATTCGCGCACATCGTCGATATTGCGTTTGTAGGCGGCGCCCAAAATATGCACGTGCGAGCCCTTAACAGCCTTGGAATGATCGTTCAGCGCGCCCTGGATCTTGTCCACCACGAAATGCGGCATCTGCCCGTTGATGTGTCCCGCCAACTCAATGAAGCGGGCTTCGATGCCGGCTTGCTTGGTCTTCCAGGAGAGATAGAACGGATCGATCGGAATGCAGTGACCGCCCAACCCCGGGCCGGGATAAAACGGCATGAAGCCGAAAGGCTTGGTGGCTGCGGCGTCAATGACCTCCCACACGTTGATCCCCATGCGGTCGCACATCAGCGCCATTTCGTTGACCAGCCCGATGTTGATCATCCGAAATGTATTTTCGAGCAGCTTCACCATCTCGGCCACGCCGGTCGAGCTGACCGGAACCACCTTTTCAAGGGCCTGCGCATAGAACAGCGCGCCTAGCCTGGTGCACGCGGGGGTGATACCACCAACCACTTTGGGGATGTTGGCGGTCTGGTATTGGGGGTTTCCGGGATCCACGCGTTCGGGCGAAAAACACAGAAAGAAGTCTTCGCCTACCTTGCGGCCGGGGCCTTCCAGCATGGGCAAAACCAGCTCGTCGGTGGTTCCTGGATAGGTAGTGGACTCTAGAATCACCAGTTTGCCGGGGCCGAGATACTTCGCCGTTTCCTGGCAGGCCGACACGATGTAACTCATGTCCGGGTCTTTGGTCTTGCGCAGCGGCGTGGGGACCGCGATGTTGATGGTGTCGAGATCCGAAATAACTGAAAAGTCTGAAGTAGCGCGAAATTTTCCCGCCGCTACCCACTTCTGTAAGGTATCCGTGGGAACATCCTGAACGTAGGAATGGCCGCGATTCAGCTGCGAGACCTTGGAGGACTGGATGTCGATTCCAGTGACTGAAAATCCCGCCTTGGCGAACTCCATTGCCAGCGGCAGACCGACGTAGCCCAGGCCGATGATGCCGACGCGCGCGGTCCGGTTTTTGATTTTCTCTTCCAGCGCTGTCGCCGTGGCGGTTGAGGATTGCATGAGAGCTCTCCTTAATGTAACCCCAGGCCGTTGGGTTCCCGTGGGGGAAGGACTAATTCAAAAGTGGAAAAACCAACTTTTGTGGCCGTGCTCGGCCTGGGTTATGTCGGGTGTGTAACGGCTGCCTGCCTGGCCAGCCTTGGACATCGCGTGGTGGGGATAGACCGGGATGAGCGCAAGGTGAGGGACGTCGAAAACGGCCGCGCGCCCTTCTTTGAACCTGGGTTGGAAGACCTGATTCGAGAAAACGTCGCGTTGGGCAGGCTCTCGGCGGCCACGTCGGCGGATGCCCTGGCTGCGGCGGACATCGCCCTGGTGTGCGTAGGAACGCCCTCGGAAAGAAACGGCAATCTGGCGCTGGATCAATTACGGCGCGCGGTGGCCGAAATCGCCGGGCATCTTCCGCGCCGCCAGAAGCCGCTCATCGTTGCCATTCGCAGCACCGTGTTTCCTGGAACCTGCGAACAACTGGTTCTGCCAGCCTTCGCGGATTATCCGGAGGTAAGCGTGGTGTCGCATCCGGAATTTCTGCGCGAAGGCTCCGCGGTTCGGGATTTCTTCGAACCCGCTTTGCTGGTGGTGGGTGGCGACGACCCGGCCGCACTGCACAGCGTCGCTGGTCTCCACGCGAATAGCGGCGTCAACGCTGCGATCGTATCGCTGCGAAGCGCGGAGATGATCAAATACGCGTGCAATGCCTTCCATGCGGTGAAAATAACGTTCGCCAACGAAATTGGCGCGCTCAGCGAGCGGGTGGGTGTGGAGGGCACCGAAGTGATGGCCACGTTATGCCAGGACTCGAAACTCAACTGTTCTCCTGCGTATCTGAAGCCTGGATTCGCTTTTGGGGGTTCCTGTCTGCCGAAAGACTTGCGCGCTTTGATGTATCGAGCGGGCCAGGTGGGCTTGCGATTGCCGCTGCTGGAATCCACCTTGCCCGGCAACGAAGAGCACCTGAAGCGTGCCATGGATGCGGTTCTCGAGTTGCCCGCACAGCGCATCGGGGTGATCGGTCTGGCCTTCAAAGAGAATACCGACGATTTGCGCGAGAGCCCGGTGGTCACTTTGCTGGAACAGCTAATCGGAAAGGGCCGCGCGGTGCGCGTGTTCGATCCGCGCATAAGTCTGGAAAACATCTACGGATCGAATCGCACGTTTCTCCAGGAGAGCATCCCACACATCGGCAGGATCCTGATGCGAAGCCTGGACCAGATTTTACATTGGTCCGATTCTTTGGTCGTCACGCAGAAACAGACTCTCGAAACCATGGGTCGAATCCAGGCCAGCGGAATTCCCTCGCTGCTGTTGGTGAACGGCCGTTTCAACGCCGCGCCCGAAAGCGATCGCGCCCTTCGCGCTGCTTCATAATGTTCCGGCTGTTTCGTGTCTATGTTTCGGCCAGCATCGCCACCTTGCTGGCTTCCGAGCTGGTTTTGATCGTCGCATGTTATGTGGCCGCCACCTTCGCCTGGCATCGCGCCGACGCATGGGTCTTTTTGGCCGACGACCAGGGGTGGCTGCCCATCATCATCGTCACGGCTTGTCTGATCATGAGCATCTACTTTCACGACTTGTACAC
Source organism: Bryobacterales bacterium (assembly GCA_963798295.1). Taxonomy (GTDB): domain Bacteria; phylum Acidobacteriota; class Terriglobia; order Bryobacterales; family Bryobacteraceae; genus Palsa-89. The sequence continues at coordinate 683,377 of CAWCSV010000002.1, forward strand.
CAATTTAGGCGTGCGAGCCCGGGAACTGCTGCAACAAGTGGGCGTGGTGGCGGGAACAGCTTTCCTGACGGAAGCCATGCTGGGCTACTTCAAGCTACGGCGCCTGATGCTTCCCGCCGGTCCCATGATCGTAGGCAGCATGTTCAGCGTTGGAGTGCTGATAGCGTGGCGTTTGTACTTTACGCGCGTGCTGCTGAAGAAGATGCCTTCCGAGCGCCTGATTTTTCTCGGCGATGCGCCGTTGCTGGGAGAAATCGCGCGCCATCTGGAAGACCATCCCGAAAAAGGGCTGATGCCTTTAGGGTTCCTGAACGATTCCATTCCCTTTTGCGGAAAGCATCTGGGCGCCATTTCCGATCTCCGCGAGGTTGTGGAACGGCTCCATCCGCGGCGCATCGTGGTGGGCTTGAGAGAACGCCGCTCTCATTTGCCGGTCGCCGAACTGCTGGAGCTGCGGCTCTCCGGAATCCGCATCGAGGACGCGCTGAGCACCTATGAAATGACATTTGAACGGATTTCGACGCACGAGCTTCGCCCGTCGCAACTGGTTTTCAGTTCGAGCGACCTGGGACCTAGCCGGACCGGTGTGCGGTTGCAGACCGGTTATTCGATCGCCATCGCGGCAATTGCGCTGCTGGCCGCCACACCGGTGATGTTGCTACTGGCCGCGCTGGTAAGGCTGACGTCGCCCGGACCGGCTCTGCTCCGGCAGCGAAGAGTCGGAAAGAACAACCGGCTATTCACGCTCTACAAATTCCGTTCGATGGTCCAGGATGCGGAAGCGCGCAGCGGCGCCGTTTGGTCCGTTCCGAACGATCCGCGTGTCACGCCGGTGGGTCGCTGGCTCCGCAAGCTTCGTCTGGACGAGCTACCGCAGCTGTTCAATGTTCTGAAAGGCGACATGTCGATCGTCGGTCCGCGCCCGGAGCGTCCCGAATTTGTGGCTGAACTGGAACGGACGATCCCGTATTATCGCCAGCGGCACTGCATCAAACCCGGCATTACCGGGTGGGCGCAGATCAAGCACAAATACGGGGACACGATGGAGGATGCCATCGCGAAACTGGAATACGATTTGTATTACATCAAGAACCTGGCGCCCGCGCTGGACGCCGTGATCATGTTTCACACCGCAAAAGTAATGCTGTTATCGCGAGGAGCTCAATGAATATGAAAACCCAACTAGCCAAAGTTAGCAACGCTTCCACGGGACTCGTTCGTGTTCCCGCCGGAACTATTGAACGCCGCATCTTCGCCATGCGGGGACAGACCGTCATGGTCGATTCGGATCTCGCGAAGCTCTATCGCGTGAGTACCAAGGTGTTCAATCAAGGAGTAAGGCGCAATATCGAACGTTTTCCCTCGGACTTCATGTTCCAATTGACGTCCGAAGAAGCAAAGGATCTAAGGTCACAGATTGTGACCTTAAAGGCCGGGAAGTCACAGGCGGGTGCCGGACGGGGGCGTCACAGAAAATATGCACCTTACGTCTTCACCGAGCATGGCATCGCGATGCTTTCGTCGGTATTGCGGAGCAAGCGCGCGGTGCAGATGAACATTGCAATCATTCGGGCGTTCATTCGCCTGCGCGAGATGCTGGTTAACCATGCAGACCTTGCGCTGCGTGTTGAAAGGGTGGAAACCGTGAGCCATCGTCATGGAGCCATGATCGGAGTATTGGCCGGCGAGATTCAACAAATGCAGAAGGTCCCAGCGACGAAGCGACGATTCGGATTCCGTGCTGAAGGAGCAGATCAATCGTCCAAGACCGGTAGCAGAGCGGTCTCCCTGCTGCCGCCCAAATCCAAATAGCGTGGATCCAGCAGACGGTCCGGCTCCAGGTTGCCCATGGCCGAGAGCAGCGTTTCCTTCAAGTGCGGATGGTCTTTTTCGATTTCACTGAAGAGGCTCCGAATGGACTTGCGCACAGTGCCGGTGCGCAGCGAGCAGCCGCACGGGGTGATGGGCGCGCCGAGCGACTCCGCATAGCGGGCGGTAATGTCCTCGGTCACAAATGCAAGCGGACGAATCAGCCGGAAATCCTTCTCGCGAGAGTAAGTGATAGGAGGCAGCGCGCTGACGCGTCCGGTGAACATCGCATTGCGCAAGAACGATTCGCAAAAATCGTCGGCGGTGTGTCCCAAGGCAATCACATTCGCGCCCAGACCGCGCGCGATCTCGTAAACTGCGCGGCGGCGGAAACGGCTGCACAGGTCGCAGCCATGATCGGGCTGTTCTTCGAGCAGCCTTATGGATGGATTGTCCACGGTGTAGGTCCAGTCCACGCCGCGGGCTTTCAAATAGTCTCCCAACGGCTCAATGGGACGCAGGAACTTGCCTTGTTCCACGGTGAAGGCGCAGACGGAAAACTGGATGGGCGCGCGTTTGGCCAGCAACAGCAGCGCTTCGAGCAACGTAAGGGAATCCTTGCCGCCCGACAGCGCCACGGCCACGCGGTCGCCATCGCGGATCATCTTGAAGCGGCCCACCGCCTCGCCCACTTTGCGCAGAAGAACTTTTTCGAGATCCATTTTATTGGGACTTAGCCGGGAGCTTATCTTTTCCGATTATCTCTCAGCCACGTATTTCGGGCGGCCGGTTTCGAGCTCGAGATCAAAGTTCTCGCCCAGATATACGCGCCGAACCTCGGGATCGCGGCGTAGCGCATCGGGCGTTCCGGCCCGAAAGATTTTGCCGTTGTTGATAATGTAAGCGCGATCCGTCACTGCCAGCGTCTCGCGAACAGTGTGGTCCGTTACCAGGACGCCGATCCCTGAGTTTTTCAGATCGAAGATGATGCGCTGCAGCTCTAATATCTGGATGGGATCGATGCCGGAAAACGGTTCGTCCAGCAGCAGGAAGCTGGGCTCGATCACCAGCGAACGCGCAATCTCAACGCGCCGCCGCTCGCCGCCCGAAAGCGCGTAGCCCTTGTTGTGCCGCACCGTCTCCAGGCCCAGTTGCTCGATCAGCCTGTTCATTCGTTCGCGCCGCTCGCGCCCGCTCATGCGCAGCGTTTGCAGGATCGCCATCAGGTTGTCTTCCACCGTCAGTTTGCGGAAGACCGAAGCCTCCTGCGGAAGATAGCTGATGCCGCGCTGGGCGCGCTTGTACATCGGCATGTTGGTGATGTCTTCCGAACCCTCGCCGTTGCTCACCAGCACGCTGCCCGAATCGGCGCTGATCAGGCCTACGATGATGTAGAAGGACGTGGTTTTCCCCGCGCCGTTGGGACCCAGCAGACCCACCACTTCGCCCTGCTTCACCCACAGCGACACGTTGTCCACTACCTTTCGTCCGCGGTAGCTCTTGGAGATCTCGGCAGTCTGCAGGGTGCGCATGGGACTTACTGGGCGACGCTGGTCTTGTGGTGCAGCACGCTCTTCACCGGCTGTTGCGCCACTCCGTTCACCAGCAGCCTGTCGTCGGACGAATACCAAGTCAATTTTTGCCCTCGGGTGGTTCCGCGCGTACTGTCGACAAATCGCGGTTGCCCTCCCTCTAGAATAACTTTGTCTTCATCCACATAGTATTCGGCATGCTCGGAGGCGGCGTCGCGAGTGCGGTCCGGGGCGATTTCGTGAACCTCCACATGCCCGTCCGCCACTGCGTGATCGAGCGACGAATCGTTGCTGTCATTGCGAAGAAACGCGTGAATATCCTGGCCCTTCACCGTCATGTTCGAACGCTCCAACGTGGCGCCGCCGCTATAGTGCGCCAGCCTGGTGTCGTCGTTGTAATCCAAGTCCGGCGCCCTTACCACAGTAAACACGCGCAGGGAGGTTTTGGTTGCGGGATCCGGCTTCGGCTTACCATCCACCTTGGCATCGGCCTTTGCGCCTGTCTTCTGTGCGGTCTGGGGGTCCTTGTCGTCGTCCTTTGCTTTGTCCAGCAACTGGCTCAGAACGTGCCCGTGCGCCTTCAACAGATTATTGTCGCGATCGATCTCGATGGTGTCCGCTTCCAACCGGTCGGCGCCCTGCCAAACCACGGCGTCGCCTTCATAGCGGATATCCAGATTGTTGTCCCGGGAGACCATTTTCTTGGCCCGCGCATGCAGGGGCTCGTCTTCCGACAGCATCCCGCCGCCGTTGGAATCGTCCTTCTTCTTGTCGGGCAGGCGGCTGGAGGTGACATGCCCTTCGGCGGTGAAGTCGCCCGTCGCTTGATTGATCATGATGGTGTCGGCGTCGGCCGAACCGGTAGCGTCCCACATACGCGCTCCGCCGGCCAGATTCATGATGTTGTTGGGTTGATCCAGCAAAGCGCGATCGGCTTTGGCCCGGCGATCGCCTTCCTGATAACGAAACTCGCCGGTTTGATCCAGCTTGGCCAGTTGCGACGAATTGGGCAGGAAGGTGGCAATCAGGTTCTTACTCGATGTGATAGCCGGTGCGGGCGCTTCCTTGGCGTCCTTCAGCTTGGGCTTTTCGGTGCGCGTGGTCACCGCCACGGAGCGGAAGCTCTGAATGGTGTTCTTGGGTCCGTAGGTCATCCAGATGTGATCGCCGTTCATCCAACGATGCGGCTGCTGCGGGCGATTGGGGATGAACTCGATGGCGCCCGGCCCCTCCGTCTCTACCGCTTCAATTTCCTGACCGCCCGGACGCATCTTGGTATGAATCGTCTCGCTCTTCAGGACGCGCGTATCGGCGGGATCCACGCCCGGCTTGATCACCGGCTTCGATTCCATGCTGCTATGACCCTGCGCCACCGCGGCCTGCAGCACGCTGTCGGTGTCCGTGGTCTCAAAATCCATCACCACGCGATCGGAATTGATGGAAGTTTGCGATGTCTCGCCGTGGTCTACCACGTGCGCCTGATCGATGCCCGTGATCTTCTTAATCTGGTTGTAATCGTTGAATTCGACGAAAAGCTGATTGGCGGCGTACTCCAGGTTGCGCCCTGGCCGCTGATCGGTGCCCCTGGCCTGCGTGGTGTCCACCAGCTTCAGATTGCCCTTCTCAAACGCCACGGTAGCCGGACCGGCATTGATGGTCATGGTATCGCGCGTTAGCTTGGACCATGGCGTGAGAAATACCTTCCCGTTGTGCTCGTTGTAGTTGAGCTGCGCAGTCTCGATCTTCATGGGAACCGTGCCTGGATCGGCTCCTCGCCAGGTCATCGACACGTCGTTGTGCAAATTGAGCTCGCGCGTATTGGGGTCGTAGTCGGCGCCCATGGCGTGCCCATCGCCGCGGTCGAACTTGAAAATCGCCAGACGATCCGTGTAAGCTTTGCCGGTCTTGCTTTCCACGCTAACGCCGGAAGACGTAATCGACATCAGGCGCCCGTTGGGTTGCTCATTATCGGGAACGTTCAGCGTGATCTCCACGTCGCCTTCCGAGTAAAGAATCCCTTTCTCCACATCGAACTCGGCCTTGGCCGAGTGGACATGATCGTACTTATCGCCGTCTTTGTTGAAAATGTCGAGCGTTACGCCGGTCAGTTCGTCTTTTCCATCCAGTTCCCGGAAGTCGTCGGCATGGATGGTAGTTACCGTCTTCTGGCTGGAGGTGTGCGAATACTTCCAGCCATGAAAGGTGGCGGATGTGCCCGGTGCGAGCTTTCTGGGTTTAGCGGGTGAGGCGGCGGCCTGCTGCTTGAGGCGCAAGTAATAAATGCGGCCCACTCCCGCCACAATGGCGACGAAGCCCAGCAGGATCAGTGGTGCTATACGTCGCATGCGTTTGTATCCGAGGGATACGTATTCAGCATATCGAGAAGTCCGGAGCGCTGTCCAGGTGTTTCGGTTGCAACTATTTTGTGTTACGTATCAATTACTTACAGGGAAATATTGTCACTCCTCGCTGGAGTCTGCTAATATAACCGAGGAGCGGGTAGCGTTCGCTGACCCGCCCAAAAGTTTCATCCCCAAGTTCGAGGAGGTTGCAAAAACTATGAACATTCGACCGCTCCATGACCGGATCGTAGTGAAACGGGTTGAGGAGCAAGAAACCAAGATTGGCGGTCTGTTTATCCCGGATTCCGCCAAAGAGAAACCGCAGGAAGGCGAAGTGGTGGCCGTTGGAAAGGGCAAGCGCCTGGAGGACGGCAAAGTGGTTCCGCCGGACGTGGCCAAGGGCGACCGCATTCTGTTCGGCAAGTATTCCGGCAGCGAGATCCGCATCGACGGAGAAGAGCTGCTGATCATGCGCGAGGATGAGATCCTCGGAGTGCTGGAAGGCGCGCCCAAGAAAGCCAGCAAGGTAGCTTAAACGATTTCTTGAAAGGAAATTTCAATGGCAGCAAAACAAATTGTCTATAGCGAAAATTCCCGTCAAGCGATTCTGCGCGGCGTCAACCAGTTGGCTGACGCTGTCAAAGTAACGCTTGGCCCCCGCGGCCGCAACGTTGTTCTCGAAAAGAAGTTCGGCGGCCCAACCATCACCAAGGACGGCGTCACCGTCGCCAAGGAAGTGGAACTGAAGGATCCGCTCGAAAACATGGGCGCGCAGATGGTGCGCGAGGTTGCGTCGAAGACCTCCGACACGGCCGGCGACGGCACCACCACCGCCACCATCCTGGCGCAGTCCATCTTCCGCGAAGGCGTGAAGGCGGTTGCGGCCGGTGCGAACCCGATGGCCCTGAAGCGCGGCATCGAGAAGTCCGTCGAGCTGGTTGTCAACGAAGTCAAGAAGTTTTCCAAGGACGTCAAGGACAACGAGACCATCGCCCAGGTGGGCACCATCTCCGCCAACGGCGACGCCGCTATCGGCAACACCATTGCCGAAGCGATGAAGAAAGTGGGCAAGGACGGCGTCATCACGGTGGAAGAGAGCCGGACCATGGAAACCGAACTGCAGACCGTGGACGGCATGCAATTCGATCGTGGTTATCTCTCGCCCTACTTCATCAGCGATCCCGATCGCATGGAGTGCGTGCTGGAAGATCCGTACATCCTGATCCACGAAAAGAAGATCAGCAACATGAAGGATCTGCTTCCGCTGCTGGAACAGATCGCCCGCTCCGGCAAGCCGCTGCTGGTAATCGCCGAAGAAGTGGAAGGCGAAGCGCTGGCCACGCTGGTAGTCAACAAACTGCGCGGCACGCTGAACGCTTGCGCGGTGAAGGCGCCCGGCTTTGGCGATCGCCGCAAAGCGATGCTGGAAGATATCGGCGTCCTGACCGGCGGCAAGGCTCTGATGGAAGAAACCGGCATCAAGTTGGAAGGTGTTCGACTGGAAGACCTGGGCCGCGCCAAGCGGGTCACGGTTGACAAAGACAACACCACCATCATCGATGGCGCCGGCAATCAGAAGTCGATCGAAGGCCGCATCAAGCAGTTGCGCGCGCAGATCGACGAAACCACCAGCGATTATGATCGCGAGAAGCTGCAAGAACGTCTGGCCAAGCTGGCGGGCGGCGTTGCGGTAATCAAAGTGGGCGCGGCCACCGAGACCGAGATGAAAGAGAAGAAGGCTCGTGTGGAAGACGCGCTGCATGCTACCCGTGCGGCTGTGGAAGAAGGCATCGTTCCGGGCGGCGGCGTGGCTCTGCTGCGCGCGGCCAAGGCTTTGGAAGGCTTGAAGCTGGAAGGTGACGAGAAGATCGGCGTGGACATCATCCGGCGCGCTTGTGAAGAGCCGGTGCGTCAGATCGTCGGCAATGCGGGTTATGAAGGCGCGATTGTGATCGAGAAGATCCGTGTCAACAACGACTCGAACTTCGGCTTCAACGCGGCCACCGCGCAGTATGAAGACCTGGTGAAGTCGGGCGTTATCGATCCGACCAAGGTGACTCGTTCGGCGCTCCAGAACGCCTCTTCCATCGCGGCTCTCATGCTGACCACCGAAGCCATGATCGCCGAGATCCCCGAGAAGAAGCAGGCCCCGGCCCCTGGCGGGCACGGCGGACCGGAGATGGACTATTAAACCGAAGAATTCAGAATTCTAGAAGTCAGAATTCAGAATGCGAAGTTGGCCCGCCTCGAAAGGGGCGGGCCTTTTTATTCTGTGGTCTCATAAATTATGGGCAAGTTCATCCTGACGTTGGCGGTTGCCGCCTCCGTTTACGCCGCGCCGGGGGGCAAACCGGTATTTAACGGTTCCTTCGATGGTCCCAAGCCAGGCTGGACCGTCCTACACGGCGTCGGAGTCACCGACCCCGCCATCACGCATGAAGGCCAGATGTCGATGCGCCTGGAATCTGACGCCGCCAATCGTGACGCCCGAGTCCAATCCGCTCCTATTCAGCTCACCATCGGCGCCAGCTACGAACTGACCGGCTGGGTCCGCACCGACAAACTCAAGGTCCGCGATCTGGACCGCTCGCCCATCGCCACCGGCGCCGCGCTCAGCATGGCGTCATTGCCCTACGACGTTCAGTCCGAATCGCTGGCCGGCACGCGCGATTGGACCCGCGTTCATCTCCGTTTCACCGCCACTCGAGCCCAGGACAGCATCGTGCTCACCATCGCCTACGGCGGAACGTTCGACGGCAAGGCTTGGTTTTCGGGCGTCAGCATCGATCAGGCCGCTTCGCCCGATAGCTGGCCCACTCCCGCCGCCGTCACCAGATATGGCCCCGCCTATCGCTACCCGGCGGGCGGATGGATTTACCTCCACATCGAAGGCCAGCCCTACGAGCGCGGCTATCAGCATGGGCATCTGATGGCCAAAGAGATTCCGCAGTATATTGCCCGCTGCGCCGCCGAGTTGGACCCCAAGAACGGGGAAAAGAGCTGGAACCTGGCGCGCACCACCGCGTCTGCGCTTTTTCTGCACGGTTTCGATCGGGAAATTCTGGAGGAAATGAAGGGCATCGCGGACGGCGCATCGGATGCCGGCGCGCGCTGGCAAGGACGCCCCATCGACCTGACCGACATCGTGGTGGTGAACACTACGGTTGAACTGGGCGAACTCAGCTCCGCCCTCACCGTCACTCCCAGCGGCCTGGAAGGCCTGCGATTGGCAGCGCCCAATTACATCAATCGCAAACACGGCGATGCGCTCGACCATTGCAGCGCCTTCGCCGCCACCGGCCCGGCCACGCGCGACGGCCGCATGGTGATTGGCCATACCACCTGGTGGCCGCTCACGCTGGCCGAACAGACCAACGTGATGCTCGACATAAAACCCGTCACGGGACATCGCGTCCTGATGCAGAGCTATCCGGGCGGCATTGAGAGCGGAACGGATTGGTACCAGAACGATGCCGGCATCGTGCTCACTGAGACCACCATCAATCAAAGCCCGTTCAACGTCCATGGCACGCCGGTGGCTTATCGCGCGCGCAAAGCAATTCAGTATGGCGACGACATCGACAGGGTGGTTCAATACCTGAGCGCCGACAACAACGGCCTGTACACCAACGAATGGCTGCTGGGCGACGCCCGCACCAACGAGATCGCGCTGTTCGAACTTGGTACCTACAAAACACGCCTCTACCGCAGTTCCAAGCACGATTGGTTCGGCGGCACCGAAGGTTTTTACTGGGGCGACAACAATGCGAAGGATCTGGGCGTTCGGCTGGAGGAAACTCCCGATCCCAACGGCGCGTCCACTTACGTTCCCTACGTGCCCACCAATCGCGACCTGAAGTGGCAGGCGCTGTATAGCGAATATAGGGGCAAGATCGACGAGCAGTTCGGATTCATCGCGTTTCATACCGCGCCGCTGGTGAGCGCCACCGCGATGGACGCCAAGGTTGTCACTGCCGACATGGCGTCCCGCATGATGGTGTGGGCCGAATTCGGCAAACCCAATCAGCGCGAGCGGCTGCCATCCAAGGGTGATCAGCAAGAATACCCGAGCAACGACGGACTCTTCTCTTCGGGCTACCGCTTGATTTCGACCCAGGCCCCTCCCGCCGCGTCCACGGAGAGCGCCCGCACCTGGCTGGAGGATCCTCCGCAACAAAACTACAGCAGCCGGCTTTGGAACGGCTGGGTTCTGCCGGCTACTGACGCGGACGTTTGGCTGGCCTCCGGCTCAGCCGCGTACTACGACGATTTGGATTCGAAAGACCTTGCGAAAGCTATGGCCGCGCATTGGGCCGAGTACCGCGCCCTGAGCATCGTTTCCGATCCCACGCCGAAGCAGCGCTTCGAGCTGGAAACGGAAAAGGGCGCATTGTTCCTGGATCAGCTGCGCCGGAAGATGGGAGACGACGCCTTCTTCCACTTGATGGCCGGTTTTTTCGCCGCTCACAAGACCCAGTCCGTCACCGCACAATCGTTCCTGGACGCCGCGGGCGTGGGCTTTTCATTGCCCGTCGCGGGAAGCGGCGCGCTGTATGTCGCGTCCGATATTCGGGATCGGCTGGGCTCGGCGATTTTGGTCTATGGCACCATGGCCGACGCGGGCGCCAATCGTTACGCCGCCGAAGAGCTGCAGAAGCGCTTCTTCCGATCGCTGGAACACGCCGTTCCCCTGCGCAAGGATTTTGAAGTGACGGAGGATGAGCTGCGCACTCGCGATGTCATCTTTGTGGGCCGCCCCGAAAGCAATTCCGCGCTCGCTCGATGGCAATCGAAGATTGGTCTAGAATCGTCAGGTGGCCTGTTCCGCATCAACGGCCGCGATCACGTTTCCGAAACCGAAGCCTTGGTGTTCGCCGCCGCGAATCCTTTGGACCAACATCACATGGTTTTGGTTGTTTCCGGAAACTGCGCGCTTGAAACGGCTCTGCTCGCGAGAGCCGCTTGGGGCGAAACGCAATATTCGATCTTCGATTCCGGCCGGGTGATGACGTCCGGATTCGTGACTTCTACAGCTTCGACTCCTGCTGCAGCGCGTTGATAACGGCCACAGCGGTGGTTAAGTCCGCATGGGTGGCCGCCTGATATTTCTTAATCGCGTCGAACTTCAGCTCCCGCCCTAGGAGAGCCCTCAATTCGCCGCGCAGCGGTTCCTTCAACTCCGCCAAGAGCTGCGCCGCCTTCTTTTTCTGCTCGTCGCCCGCTTTCAGGCGCTCGCGCAGGTAGGCCATCCCCTTTTCATTGGGACAGGGAAAAACCTCAAACCAGTATCCGTTCGCTGGCGCAAGAAACATGGCGAAGAGGTGATTGCTCTGCTCGAATTCGATATTCACCTCATAAGTCGGCTGCACCGGATACTGGACGTCTTCGGCCGGCAGAAAAGCGGGCGCAGCCTGCCGCATCGGCTCGATCTTAGTGATGCGATAGGGACCACTTATGTTGGCGTGCGCCTCTTGCTCAAAGGCGAAGTCGAAGAAATCCTTGTTCCCCGGATTGATGCAGGCGCGCACGGCAGGGTGCAGAAACCGTTCCATTCTGGCTTGATCTTTTGACCGCAGCGCCTCCACCCACGGCTTCACAAAAGTGCTTTCGATGGCGGCGCCATCAGACGCGGCAAAGGCGCTGGCTGCTGCGAGCGCGAACAAGACGGCAAGTTTCCCCATGCTCGAAAAATCGACTCTCGCCGCTGAAAGCTTTAACCGGCATGTTATACTCGCCTGAGATCTTTAAAGCTTAACCGCGAGGGATGTTCGGGAAGGCGGTGAAAATCCGCCACTGCCCCGCAACTGTAAGCGGCACGTATTTCGGCCGAGGCGATCACTGCGCAAGTGGGAAGATCGAGCTCAGAATAAGGCCGGCCGCGAGTCAGGAGACCGGTTCCTCGCTTGGAAACCAATTCACGTTTTCGAGGGAGAAACGTACGATGCGAACCATCCTTCTTTTGTCTCTATCGCTCGGGCTTTGCGCGGGCGAAAATTCTAGCATCCATGGAACCATTCTCGATCCATCCGGCCGGCCCGTCGAAGCCGCGCGCGTCACCTGCCAGAACCAATCTGTTTACAGCAATGCCGAAGGCCGTTTTACGTTGAACGGTCTCGACAAATGCCAGGCCCGCGTGGAGAAAACCGGATTCGATCCGCGCACCGTAGATCTGACCGCCGGCTCCGATACGAAGATCACGCTCGACATCGCGGGGCGTGTGGACACCGTTGTGGTGTCGGCGAACCGCACCGAAACGACGCCCGAACAGGCCGCCGTGGCCGCGAATGTGATCACGGAGCAACAGCTCGCCGCGCGTCAATATCCGATGATCTTCGATATGCTGCGCGAGATTCCCGGTCTACAGGTGGATGCTTACGGGCCGCCTGGAGCGCTGGCCGAAGTGTTCACGCGCGGCGCGGATTACACCGGCACGCTGGTGCTGCTGGATGGCGTACCGCTGAACGATCCGGGCGGCGAGCTGCACCTGGAGAACATCAGTTCAGAAGGCTTGGATCGCGTGGAAGTGGTGCGTGGTCCCGAGAGCGCGCTCTTCGGCGCTGAAGCCGCGGCGGGCGTGATCCAATTGTTTACCAAGCACGGCAATCCGGAGAACACCGTTCCACACGGGTCGTTCTCTTATGAGCGCGGAAGCTTTCAGACGGACCGCTGGATCGCCAATTTGAACGGCGGGTTCCTATCGCGATTCGACTATTCGCTCAGCGCTTCGGAATTTCATACCGTCGGCGAGTGGCCCAACACGTTCAACCGCAATAACACCGGCACAGTTGATCTTGGTTACAAGATCTCGAATTCCACCCAACTTCGCGGCGTCTTTCGAGTCTACGACGCGATTGCCGGCGTGCCCGGCCAGATCGCTTATGGCATCGACGATCTTGTGCCGAACGAACACGAGCGCGACGACACCGTCTCGCTTCGTCTCGATGACAGCCGGGGTTCGAATTACCGCCAGCAGTTTACGTTTGGTTTTCACCGCCTCACCGATCGCTATAACGACGATGAGCCTTACGGTGAACAGCCGCTCGCCGCTTTGGTTCAAAACGTCGCCGGCCCGCCGCCGGCGGTGTATTTCGTGGCGCTGGTGAATCCTTATGCGCCGCCCACGATGATTCCTCCCGGCGTGACGCTGCTGCAGACTACGAATTACTTCGGCGGCGACAACGATTCGCTCAATCTCACCGAAAGGAAAATCGCCGGCTATCAGGGCACGCTTTCCTATCGCGGAGGCGCTCTGGTCTTCGGCTACGATTATCAGGATCAGACTGGCAACCTTTCAGGCATCCCGGCCTCGCGCGACAATAACGGCTTCTTCGCCAACGTGCAGCAGAACTTCGGCAGGCGAATATTCTTGAGCGGAGGCGCGCGCCTGGAACATAGCAGCGCGTTCGGAACCATCGGCTCGGGTCGTGGCGGGGCAAGCTTCTTGCTGCTGGGCGAACACGGACCGCTCTCCTCCACCTTGTTTCGTTTGAGCGCGGGACGCGGCGTCACCGAACCCAGCCTGCTCGAAAATTACGCTCAGGAGCCGCCTTACTATTTCGGCAATCCGGCCTTGCGTCCCGAAACCACCACAACCTATGAAGCCGCCCTAGTCTCGGAATGGTGGGGCCGGCGCGTCAAAACGGAAGTGGCGGCGTTTCGCAATTCGTTTCGCGACCTGATCGCCTTCGTCGGCGACACCTGGGAAAATATCGAGGCCAGTTGGGCGCGCGGCGTCGAAACATCCGCGCAGGCGCGCGTCGCGCAGAACATCCTGATTACCGGCTCCTACATGCGCCTGTACACCGATATCACGGCATCCACGACGCCGGAATCGTCGGACACCGGCATTGGCGAGCCACTGGTTCGCCGTCCGCGCAATTCAGGTTCGTTTTCCATTGCCGTAACGCCCAAGCGCTGGTCGCTCGTGGTGGGTGGCAGCTTCGTCGGCGAGCGCCAGGATGCCGACTTCACCTTCGGAGTAACGCGCAATCCCGGCTACCAAAACATCTACGCCAGCGCGTCGTACGATATCGGCAGGCACTTCACGCCGATTTTGAAGGTCGAAAATCTGCTCAACCAGCGTTATGAGGAAGTGCTGGGCTATCAGGCGCTGTCGCGCGGCATTCTGGGCGGCGTACGGATACACTGGTGAACTACGCGGTGAGATGATGGACGTATGTCCTCATCTCCACAACCGCAAGCCCCGTCGCCCGGAATCGTTTTCGATACGTTGCAAGCCTACCAGCGCTCGGTGGCGCTTAAAGGCGGCATCGACCTGGATTTGTTCACCGCGATCGCGGAGGGCAATCACTCCTTAAGCGCAATCGCCGCGCGTATCAAGGCGTCCGAGAAGGGCACGCGCGTGCTTTGCGATTACCTGACCATGATGGGATTTCTTTCGAAGCACAACGGTGAATACGCGTTGACGCCGGACTCGGCCGCGTTTCTCGATCGCCGTTCACCGGCGTACCTAGGCAGCATGGCTAATTTCCTGATGAGCTCGCAAGTGGCGGGGATGCTTGAAGACATCACGGAAGTCATCCGCCATGGCGGCGCCTTGCCCAACGAGCATGGTGCGCTCGCGCCCGAGCATCCCATGTGGGTGGAGTTCGCCCGTTCCATGGCGGCAATGATGGCGATGCCCGCTGACTTGCTCGCGAAAATGTTCGCCGGATCAAAGCCCATACGGGTTCTCGACATCTCGGCTGGTCACGGCTTGTTCGGCATCGCGTTTGCCAAGCACAATCCCACCGCCAAGGTTACCGGCCTGGACTGGGCCAACGTGCTCGAAGTCGGCAAAGAAAATGCCCGCAAGGCCGGTGTTGCCGATCGCTATTCCACCATCGCGGGCAGCGCCTTTGAAGTGGATATCGGCTCCGGCTACGACATCGTCCTGATTCCGAATTTCCTGCACCACTTCGATTCGGCCACCAACGAAAAGCTGCTGCGGAAAGTTCATGCCGCGCTTGCGCCGGCGGGGATCGCCGTCACGCCCGACTTTATTCCAAACGAAGATCGCATCTCGCCCCCGCGCGACGCCATGTTCAGCATGCAAATGCTGAGCACCCCGGCGGGAGACGCCTATACTTTTTCCGAGCTCGAGAAGATGTTCCGCAACGCGGGATTCGCGCGCAGTGAAATGCGCGAGCTGTCGCCGTTCCCCCAGCGCCTGGTGGTCTCTTACAAATAGGCTCTCAATAACTTGACCAACAAACTGGTTTTCGAAAACCTGAGGCATCGCCCCGTGCGGACGCTGCTCGGCATCGTGGCCATCAGCATCCAGGTGACCATGGTGCTGACGCTGGTGGGCTTGAGCGACGGCATGTTGAACGAGCAGGCCAGCCGCGCGCGCGGCGTGGGCGCGGATATTCTCATCCGGCCGCCGGGCAGCAACATTATCGCTTCGGGCGGCCAGATGATCGAGAAAATCATTCCCGTGGTGATCGATAAAGAGCCGCATGTCACGGTGGCTAGCGGCACACTGATCTTCGGAACGGATCTATTCAACTACCTGACCGGCGTGGATCTGGCGACTTTCGATCGGCTGAATGGCGGATTCCGATTCGTACAAGGGGGACCGTTCCAGCACCCGGATGACATGATGGTGGACGAAGTCTACGCCAGCCAGCATAACGTCCATGTTGGCGACACTATCAACAACACAGGACACCCGTGGCATGTATCTGGGGTCTATGAACCCGGCATGCTGGCGCGCATGGTGGTGCCGCTCGCTACGCTGCAGGACCTCACCGGAAATACCGGAAAGGTCAGCACCGTTTACGTGAAGGTGGACAACGCCGCGAACATCCCAGGAGTGATCTCCGAACTTTCCGGCAAATTGAAAACTTATAAAGTTTATTCCATGGAAGACTACACCAGTCTGTTTTCGGCCAGCAATATTCCCATGCTGACCGAGTTCATTTGGGTGGTGGTGGGCGTGGGAGTGCTGGTTGGCTTCCTGGTGGTGTTTCTTTCCATGTACACAGCGGTGCTGGAACGCACGCGCGAGATCGGTGTTCTGAAGGCGCTGGGCGCATCGCCCGGCTACATCCTCAACATCCTGCTGCGTGAGACCGTCCTGCTCGCCATCGGCGGATCGATTCTCGGCATTCTGCTTTCTTACGTCACGCGTTTCGTGATTCGCGATGTGGTGCACAGCGCGCTTATCCAAGCTATCGTTCCCCTGTGGTGGCCTCGCGCAGCCGCCATCGCCATCGTCGGAGCTTTGCTGGGCGCGCTGTATCCGGGGCTGAAGGCGGCGAAGCAGGACGCAATCGAGGCTCTTGCATATGAATGACGCGCTCGCGTATGAATAGCGAGCCCATCATCTCCATCCATGGCCTGCGCAAAACCTACCGCGTGGGCGAAGTGGACGTGCATGCACTGCGCGGCGTCGATCTCGACGTTCAATCCGGCGAATTTGTCTCGATTGTCGGGCCGTCGGGCTCCGGCAAATCGACGTTGTTCAACATCGTGGGTGGATTAACGCCTCCCACCGCGGGCACCGTTCACATCGCCGGCCGCGATCTGCTCGGCATGTCTGACGCGGAGCGCACCGAGCTCCGCAAGACCACCGTGGGGTTCGTTTTCCAGAAATACAATCTCCTGCCCACCCTGACCGCGCGCGGCAACATCGAGATCGCTCGCGATATCGCGCATAAGAACGGCCCGCTTGACCCGCAGTTTGTCGACATTCTGAAACTGCTAGGCATTCAAGGGCGCCTGGATCACAAGCCTCGTGCCCTTTCCGGCGGCGAGCAGCAGCGCGTGGCCATCGCGCGCGCCATCGTGAATCACCCGGCCATTCTGCTGGCCGACGAGCCCACCGGTAATCTCGACACCGAGAATTCGAACGCCGTGTTGGGAATATTGCGCGACCTGAACTCCCGCTTGGGCCAAACCATTCTGATGATCACCCATAATCCCGAAGCCGCCGGCTACGGCCATCGCATCGTTCGCATGCGCGACGGCCACATCGAATAGGCTTGTGTCCAACCAGCCCCGGGTCTATTATGGCCGCGGGGAGGCATGTTATGAAGCCACTCGATACTTTGGATTCCGTTCTCCGATTCAAGGGACGCCAAATCTGGTTCATCGCCCCAACGGCAACTGTTTACGAAGCCATCGCGCGCATGTCCGAGAAAGGCGTGGGCGCCTTGCTGGTGATGTCGGAGGGCCGTCTGGCCGGCATCATCTCCGAGCGCGATTACGCGCGCAAGGTGATTTTGAAAGACCGTTCGTCGAAAGAGACGCAGGTCTGGGAGATTATGACCGACCACGTCATCACCGCCACTCCGCGCAACACCGTGGAGGAATGCTTGCGATCCATGACCGAGCATCGCATCCGTCACCTGCCGGTTCTGAACGGCGAATTGGTGGTTGGCATCGTGTCGATCGGCGATCTGGTCAATTGGACCATCACCGCGCACGAAGAGACCATCGGGCAACTGCAGGGCTATATCGAGGGTCGATATCCGGGGTGACAGTCGCTATCCGGGCTAATCCCGCCAAACCGTCTCATGATCCCGGACCGACGGCACATGGAAAAACTCCAGGAATTTCCTGTGGCGCTGCGGCGCATCGTGCCGTGACGCGGCCGGAGCGATGGATCGCGCCAGTGTCAGGATGCTTTGGCCCAGCCCGGACCGATGCGACACTGGAGCGCCTTCCAGAATGGCGCCCTGCACGCCCGGATAATCGTTGGAGAACTGGTGGGCGATCGGCAACCCCACCAGTTGCGCTGCTTCGCCGTCAGACAGGCCGTGGTGTGCGGGATTCTTCCGGTTGAGCAGTAAACTCACCTTTTCTGCCAACCCTAGCTCCTTGAGATGGCGCAGCCGGTCCGCCGCCAGATACAGCGGAACCAGTTCGGGCGTAGTCACCATGAAGATGCGTCGCGCTTCGTGCATGATCTGGACCGTGAACGGATCCAGGCTGCTGGCCAGATCGGCGCAAATGGTGTCGTATTGGGAGCGGGCGAAGCCCAGCACCACTTCCAGGCCCGCGGCCGTCAACGTAGCGGGAGGAGCCAGTTCGCCGGCATGCAAAACTTCCAGCCCGTCCCAATGACCAACCATTTGGGTCCATAAATCTTCATCCAGGCTGTCGGCGTGCTCGAGCGCGTTCACGATGGACGAGCTGTTGCCCAGCTTCAGCAGAAACTTGGTGACGCCGGCCATCAGATCGCAATCCAGCAGCAGCGTTCGGACGTGCAGCTCATCGGCCAGCGCGCAACTGGTGCTCACCGCGATGGTGGAAGCGCCCACGCCGGGCTTGGCCGGGAGGAAGGCATAAAGGTCGCCCACGCGCACCAACGGCGCCGGACGCTTGGCCAGCTGCCGCGCGATGGAAGCGATGGTCTCGCCCAGCTTCTGGTGAGTGACGGGACCGGTCAGGAGATCGCGCACCCCCAGGTGCATCAGCTTGGGAATCAACTCAAGTGGACTTGCCTCGCGCACCACACTGATCACCGGAAGCCCGGGCATGCGATCGTCGATGGCCGCCGCCAAAGCTTCAAAGCGGGCGAAATCCTCCGTGGAAATGAAAACGAAGTCGGGCCGGCGCGCGCGCAGGATTCGCAGCAACGCATCGGGCTCGGGATAGGGCGCAACCTGGCGAACCAGCTCAATCTCAGGAAACTCACCCAGAGCTGTAAACAGGTCGCGATGAAGCGCCGGGTCCGGTACCACGATGATTGTTCGCATTTTGACTTACCCCCTGCACCATCACGTGCAATTCGATCGCCCGGGTAAGGAATTGACGCGGCTACGGGACTAGAACTGTTGCTCCATGCGGTTCATGGGTCCCATGACGCAGCGCTTGCGGGAACTCGCCTAAGGTTCGCGAAGCAGCTGCACGCCCCCTTTCCCAGCCTCCCAAACGACGTGGCCTTGTGTATCGAACATGCGCAGGGCCGGTTTGCCGGACGAGTCCATGATCCACTCGCCCCGTTTCTGGCCAGCGCGGTCTAAGAGCACGAAGCTCTTGCTCTGAAGAATCTCGACGCCCGGACCTTGGGCGTAAACTGTTGTCACGTGAGAGGCAATTGCGCCTCCCAGAAAACCTGCTAAGGTGGCTAGAAAAAGCGTCGCAGTACGCATGAACATCCGCTCCTAGGCATGAAGTTGCTCTCCCAGAAGAGATATGCCGCCGCCGTTCGGATCCTTTCAAGCGGGATCCGGCGCAAACGTTGAAGGAGTGATATTTTAGTTACGCCATGCCTGAAACCGCCGTCACCGAATTTTGGAGAGATCTGAAGCCCATCCAGAAAGTTTTCCAGTTGGACGCACTCCCGGAAGTCTACACGCACAACGCTCCGGGCGGGGACGAGCGCCTGTTTGTGCCATTCACCGAAACCGTCTCTTCCAAACCGCTGTGGATTTCGCCCGGCCAGAACAAATGGGCCGACATCCTGATGGCGAAAAGCGCCGGCCTGGTGAATCGCCACTATCATCCGCACGAGGTGTTCGCCTACACGATCTCCGGCAAGTGGGGCTACCTGGAGCACGATTGGACCGCCACCGCGGGCGACTTCATCTACGAAACTCCCGGCGAAGCTCACACCCTGGTGGCGTACGAACACAAAGATCCGATGAAGGTGTTCTTCGTAGTGCAAGGCCCGCTGATTTGGCTGGATGAAAACGGCGAATCGAACGGGCATTTTGATGTGCACGATTACATCAAGCTGTGCCGGGCCCATTACGAAAAGGTGGGCTTAGGCGCGGATTTCGTGAAGACGCTGTTCCGCTAGGCCTTCCGTGTCGGTACCATGGCCTTCGATCAATGCGTCATCGCGTAGGTGATGTAATTCACCCCGATCCGAATCCCCAGCGCCGAATACCGCTCGGGGTACTCGGGCGCGTCGGCCCACTCCCACGAATCGCCCAGATCGGAATTCTGGGTGATCGCCACCATCAAGCGGCCTTTGTCGTCGAAGATGCCTTTCCAGTGCGCCACGCGGCCGTCGTTCTGGTAACCGCGGCCATACAGTCCCCACGCGCCCGGCACCTGGTAGCGGTCGTCCAGATCGTAAATGGTATGAAAAATCGCGTTCGTATTCTCTAGTTCCACGGCTTGCCGGTCCGGAAAAACGCGGCCCATGCTATCCCAAAACACGGCCCACTCGGATGTGCCCCAAAAGTCGTCGGCCATGAAGAATCCTCCGCGCAAAAGGTAATCGCGCAGCTTGTGCGCCTGCGCGTCGGTGAGCTGCCATTCACCGGGACGCACGGCGTAGAGCCAGGGCCAGTTGTAGACGTCGTCGCCGTCGTCCAGGTTTACCGGTTCCTCCACCGAGCGCACGTGGATGCGAGTGAGGCGGCGCAGGGCCAGCAGGAAATGGCGATCCGCGCGCGGATAATCCTGCGTCCAGCTCGACATGCCTTCAGCCCAGCGCGGCCCAGCGCGATCGAACATGGCCGTAGGAGCGGGCGGATACATCAAGCGCGCGAAAGCGAATTCGGTTTTCTCGCCCGAGTCGGCCGGCAGGGGAAAATCGTCGTATTCGATCCCTGGATATTCGCGAAACTGGCGCTGAAACGCCCACAGCGATCCCAGCAGCAAACAAAAGCCGCCGGCCAAAAACCATCGCAAGTGCCGATTAGCCATGAGCGCTTTCTTCTGAAGAATAGCACCCGCCCTTATACTAATCTTCAGATTGAATTCGCACTACGACGTCGTCATCGCCGGAGCAGGCCCGGCCGGCCTCTCGGCTGCGTTTACCGCCGCTTCGGGTGGCGCGTCCGTCCTGCTGGTGGAACAGAACTCAGAAATAGGATCGCCGACACGCACCAGCGGCGGGAGCTTCCTGCGCGAGCTGGCGGAACTTGAGATTCCTGCGTCGCTGCTTCATCCCATCCAGCGCGTACGATTTGTTTCTCCCAACCGCTCCGCAGCCTTCGCCTACGATCAGCCGGTGATGTGCATTATGGACGTGCGCGGCGTCTATCAACACCTGGCGACGATCGCGATCCAAGCGGGAGCCACGGTTTCACTCGCGACCAAAGTGTTGGACGTCCTGCGGGATGGCGGCGCTGTCACCGGCGTGCGCGTGGAAACCAGGACGAAATCGCAAGTCGACATCGGCGCGGGAGTGGTGATCGACGCAACGGGTTACAAGGGCCATCTGCTGCGCCAGGCCGGAATCGGTCCGCGTATCCAGCGCTTCGGCGTGGGAGCGGAATTCGACATGTTCGCGGCAAACTGTGATGAGACAGAGGCCGTGCTCGTGGTAGGCAGCCAATTTGCACCTTCGGGCTACGGTTGGGTGTTTCCCTGGGGCCGGCATCGTATTCGCGTAGGTGTCGGCGTCATCCATCCGCACGAGCATCCGGACCAGAACAGCGATCCGGTTGCGCTGCTTGGCTCCTTTGTGGCGCACGCTTACGATTTCGGCGTGAATCTCACTGGCGCACAGCCTATCGAATATCACTTTGGCCTCATACCTTCTGAGATGGCCGAAACCTTCGTCGGGGACGGAATCATTGGTATTGGCGATGCAGCGGGCCACGCATCGACACTGGTCGGCGAAGGCATCCGATGGGCCATCAAAGCAGGGCGCATGGCCGGTGGCGTCGCGGCTTCAGCCACCAAGCGCGGAGATGTGTCAGCGGCGTTTTTGTCGCAATTCCAATCCGAATGGCTGCGCCAAAATGGGCGGAATTTGCGGATCGCAAATAGCATCAATCGTAAGATCGTAAAATGGGACGATCGCAAATGGGATGAACGAACCCAGCTTCTGAGCATGCTGTCGCCCCAGGAATTCGCCAGCGCGCTTCAAAGCGATTTCTCGGTAGGCTGGGCTCTCGGCGTAGCTTGGGCGCATCCCCGGCTGGTGAAGGCGGGCTTGGATCAAATCCTGAGCGGAGTTACGGCAGCATCGTGAAGAACGCCTGGACGAACTCCACGCCGCTTGCGGTCACCGGCGCGACTACGCGTACCAGTTCCGTATCGGTTCGGTTATAGCGCAGCGCGTCCCAAGCCGTGAAAGCGGCGGCGCGATACTCGCTTGCAACCACGCGATCGCGCGATTGATACCAATACAGTACGACGGCCCGCTGATCACCCTTGGAGACGATGTACCGATTGATCTCGATAGGCCGCCCGCGTCCGGCGATCTCCACACGAATGATATCGGCCACCGACCACGTCCAGCCCGCGCCCGGCAGGCAATTCTTCGGAGAGTGCGGCGTTTGCCCGGCCCGCTGCGATCGGAAGTAGGCCACGAATAGGCTCGCCTGCTTGCCGCCGGAACCCACGTATCGGCGCGATAAGTAGTCGTCCGCGCGGAGCACGTCCTTTTCATCCTGATCGATCACGTCTTCGCGAACCTCGCGCCATGTGCCGATGACTGCTGGAAACTCGGACAAAGGTCTCAACGCCGGAATTGTTTCGGCGCGCCCCAAGATCCCGTAAAATGCCGCGCCTTGAACCACGAACAGCGCGCCGAGGATTAGGGACGGCCATTGAGGCATAAGATTAGGCATAATCGATGAACCGCGACCAGCAGACCAAGCGCCACCACAAACAGCGCCCAGCCTTGCAGCAAATGAAACGCGCCTCCCAGCAATCCCATCAACGTCACCCGGGCGGCGTTTGCCGCGATCGCGATCGGCGCCGTGGCTGCAAGTAATATCCACCGCATCTTCACGCGCCCGTCGAAAAAATACGCGTAGACCAGCGACAGGAAGGACAATGACAGCAGCGATCGGATGCCGCTGCACGCCTCGATCACCGAAAGACGTTCGTGCGGAAGCTCCAGGATATTGCCTTCCCGTAGCACCGGAATGCCCATCCAATTCAGCGCGGTTTCAGCCGTGGCTGATGCGAAAAGCTGCAGCGGTAGTGTAACGCGCGCGTAAACCATAGCCGGGATCGGAAACAGGAAGAGCAGCAGCAGGAGTGGAAAAGCCAGAGTCTTCAGCGCCCGCCTCCCCCCCAGAAACAGCACCGCGCCGGTGAGAGAAACCAGAAATGCCGTTCGCGCCAGGAAGATCTGCGCCCCTAGCGTCGCGAGCAGCATCTGCAACGCGCCGCACACCGCTATCGCGAATCCCCACCAATTGGGAACCGGCGTGATTGCCGCCAGCTCCGCGCGCCGCCGCCAGACGATGCAGGCGGCCACCGGTAGAACCAGGAACCCGTGCGACATGTCCGGATCCGTGGCCCATTGCCGCGCCAAACCAGCCAGCAACGGGCCATAGCAGGCGATAAGCAACGCGGCGGTTATGGGGATGGCCATCGGCACGGGCTAGAATGTAATAGTGAGCATTTTGCGTTTCTTTGTCTCACTGATTCTCGCGGCAAGTGTGTGGCCGCAGTTTGCAGCCGCGCAGATAGCCATCTTCCCGTTACGGGACGTACGCGCCGGCCAGCACGCCATCGGCAAGACCGTTTTTCAAGGCAACAAAATCGAAGAATTCCAGGTGGATATCCTGGGCGTGCTCCAAAACGTCGGGCCCCGGCAATCCATCATCCTGGCCAAGCTCTCTGGAGGGCCTCTGGCCGAGACCGGCGTCATGCAGGGCATGAGCGGCAGCCCGGTTTATATGGACGGTCGCCTGGTTGGCGCGGTGGCGCTGGCTTTCAATTTCTCCAAAGAACCGATCGCTGGCATCCGGCCCATCGAAGAGATGCTGGCCGTGGGCGATCCCGGCAAGCCGCCCATACAGCCCGCCGCCCGGAAAGTCGCCTCCAATAGTGACTCGTTCGCCTCCAAACTGATCGACATCGCCACCCCCGTCTCCTTTAGCGGATTTACCGCTGGCACGCTGGATCAATTCGCGCCGCAGCTCAAGAAATTGGGCCTGGAGCCGCGCCAGGGTGTTTCAAGCGGCGGCAAGCTGCCTCCCAAGCTGGGCGCTCCCGCGTCACTGCGTCCCGGCGACATGATCGCTGTGGAGCTGCTCTCGGGCGACATGAGCGTCGGCGCTGAAGGCACGGTAACCGCTGTTGACGGTAAGAGCATCTACGCGTTTGGCCATCAGTTCATGTCGGTAGGAAACACCGAGCTGCCCTTCGCGCGTGCCGAAGTGCTCACGCTGCTGCCGAATCTTTCGTCGTCCTTCAAAATCTCATCGCCCCTGGAATGGATGGGCACTATTACACAGGACCGCAGCACCAGTATCTATGGTGAACTGGGCCGCAAGGCCGACACCGTTCCGTTCACCATTACGGTGAAGGATGGACGCCGCGCGCCACTGGCTTATCACATGCAGATGATCCAGGATCGCGTGCTCTCGCCCTACATCGTGCAGACCGCGGTCTATTCCGCCATGGACGCCACTGAGCGCACGCTGGGCCTGGCTAGCTATTCGCTACGCGGCGGCGTGGAGTTCGTCAACGGCGCCCCTGCGCTCAAGCTGGACAACACCTATGCCGGCGATTTCAACGTGCCGCTGCAAGCTTCCTCTGGCGTGGCCGCACCGCTTTCGTCCATTCTGGGCGCGGGTTTCGATGCGCTGAAGATCAAGAGCATCAATCTGGAGATCGAAGCGTCGGAGCGTAAGCGCTTTCTACAGGTAGACCAGATCTCGGCGTCCCCGAAGCAGGTTCATCCCGGCGGCTGGGTTGAGCTGGCCGTCACCTTCACCGGTGAAAATGGCCTGGAAGTGCAGAAAAGCGCGCGTTATCGCGTGCCTGTAGGTGCGCCCGACGGCATCTTGAGCTTCACCGTCTCCGACGGTTCGGTATCTAACGCGCTGGACTATCAACAAATGGCCGTGGAGGCACCCAAGAGCGCGACGCAACTGGTCTCGTTCCTGAATAATCTCCGCCCGAACACCAATGCCTATGTGCGCGTATGGCGTACCGATCCGGCGTTTCAGGTCTCCGGTCAGGATTTGCCGGATCCGCCGCCATCGGTGGGCCTGATCCTGGCCAAAACACAAGCCGCGCAAGGTGTTTGGGTGCCGCGCGGTTCGAAAATCGATGAATT
This sequence comes from Bryobacterales bacterium, assembly GCA_963798295.1. GTDB lineage: Bacteria > Acidobacteriota > Terriglobia > Bryobacterales > Bryobacteraceae > Palsa-89. The sequence goes on from CAWCSV010000002.1 coordinate 707,994, forward strand.
GCAGATCCCTACTGGCGACGTCGTAGTGAGTGGATCGAAAACAGCACAAGTGGAAGTAACGGAATGAAGCAGTTTTTTATCGCGGCCCTGGCGATAGCCTCGGCAGCTTCTCTTCAAGCGGCCACCACGGCCACCTGGGAGATGAACACCTATCAGGACCTGCTGAAGGGGCGCTTCCAGGGAATTTCGCTTGATCGCGACGGCCGCCTGACGCTGGCCCCCAAGCTGGAGACCGTATTTTCCTCCGGCCAGCCAACCATCTGGAGCATCGCTCGCGCGCCCGATGGATCGCTTTACGCAGGCACCGGCCACCGCGGACGCGTCTACCAGATCGCCGCCTCCGGCGCGAGTAAGCTGCTTTGGACTTCCGATCAGCCCGAAATCTTCGCCGTGGCTGTAGATGCGGCCGGTGTTCTCTACGCAGGCACATCGCCCGACGGCAAGGTCTATCGCATCGAGAACGGAAAGGCCACCGAGTTTTTTGCGCCTCAGGCCAAGTACATCTGGGCGCTCGCGTTCGCCAAAGACGGCAGCCTGTTCGTGGGCGCCGGAAATCCCGGCAATATTTATCGCATCGACAAAACCGGCAAGGCCGAGACCTATTACGAGACCGGCCAATCGCACGTTACGGCGCTGGCTTTCGATTCGCACAATAATGTATTGGCCGGCACGGAGCCCAACGGCATCCTCTATCGCATCAGCGCCAAGGACAAGGCTTTCGTGCTTTATAACGCTGGCCTGCCTGAGATCCGCTCCATTGTCGCTATGCCGGACGGCACCATCTACGCGGCCGCACTGGGCGGTTCCATCGCCAATCGAAGCGCGCCGCTCACCACCGCTCTCTCGTCTCTGGGCGTCACGGTGACCGCGCCTCCCACTTCCATCACCGTTACCGATACCACCGACTCGCAGGCCGAAACGGAGATCAAACCCAAAGCTGGGACATCGGGCGCCACCGTTGTACAGCCGGTGCAGCAAGTGGCCAGCGCCAATCCTTTGACGGAGATTCCCGGCGTCGACAAATCGGCAGTTTACAGAATCAATCCCGACGACACGGTGGAGACCTTGTGGAGTTCCAAGGAAGAGAACGTCTACGGCTTGGTGGCGCACCCCAATGGATCCCTCTACTTCTCAACCGACGGTCAGGGCCGCTTGTATCATTTGGGAGCGGATCGCAAGGCGACGTTGATGCTGGAAACCAATGAGGGCGAAGCCACCCGGCTGATCGAATCCCCAGACGGTCTGGTGGCAGCCACGGGCGACATGGGCAAGGTTTTTCGGTTGGCCGATTCAGCCGGCCCCAGCGGAAGCTACGAATCGCCCGTGCATGATTCCGGTTCGGTCGCGCGTTGGGGACGCATCTCCTGGCGCGGCGCTTCTGGAACCCCTGGCGGAAAAGTGGAACTGCAGACTCGCTCGGGGAATTCCGCGCGTCCCGACAAGACCTGGAGCGATTGGTCGGACCCGCTTACCGACACTCGGGATTCGCTCATCCGGAGTCCGAACGCCCGCTACATCCAATGGCGCGCCAGTCTGGAGGGGCCCGGCGCCGCGGTTGAAAACGTCAGCATCGCGTACCTGCCGCAGAACAATCCACCGGTCATCCGCAGCATCAGCGTGACCATGCAAAACTCGGCGCAGAAAGCGGCCGCCGCATCCACTTCCCAAACGGCCGCGGCTTATAGCATCACAGTGACCGACACTGGCGAAACGTCCACTCCCGCGGGCACGCCCACGCAGACGCTTTCGCACGGCTCTGGATCGCAGATTCAGGTGACGTGGCAGGCCGACGATCCCGATGGCGACCGATTGCTTTACTCGGTGTATTTTCGCGGCGAAGAAGAAAAGGAATGGAAGCTGCTGCGGGCCAATATCGCCGAGAACTCGCTGCTTCTGGATGGCGACGTGCTGGCCGACGGCCGTTATTATTTCCGCGTGATCGCTTCCGATCAGCCGTCCAATGCCGCCAACGTTGCGCGCACCGATGAACTGGTCAGCTCCCCCGTCCTGATCGATAACACGCCGCCGGTGGTCACGCTCAGCGCTCCGCGGCGCTCCAACGACCATTTGGAAGTGGACGCCGACGTCGACGATCAAACTTCGCCTCTGCGCCGCTTCGAATATTCGCTCGACGCCGGCCCGTGGACCCCGGTGGAAGCCGCCGATGGCGTCACCGATTCACCGCGCGAGCAGTATCATATTGCGATCGACCGGCTACGCGCCGGCGAGCATTTGCTGGTGGTGCGCGCCTACGATACCGCCAACAACGCTGGACTGGCGAAGGTTGTCATTCACTAGCCTGCCAATCGCCAATCACGCGCGACTGCCAAGGAGCGCCACAAGCCAACCTCCCCGCGACTGTCCAGGGAGCGTCCTGCTACGATGCTAGTTCATGCCCATTTACCAAGCGGTTGTCCTTGCGATTGTCCAGGCGCTCACCGAATTTATTCCCGTTAGCAGCACCGCACATCTGGTCCTGATCCCCTGGCTTTTCGGTTGGAAGGACGGCGGCCTGACGTTCGATGTCGCGCTGCACGCGGGCACCCTGGTTGCGGTGATCATTTATTTCTTTCGGGATTGGATACAAATCATCGGCCAGGCCTTCGGACTCAACATCGGGAACGATCCCGATCTCAGGCAGAATCGCAATCTGCTGTGGTTGCTCGCGGCGGGCTCCATTCCGATCGGCATCTTCGGATATCTGTTCGACAAGCAGGCCGACACCACCTGGCGTCAGCCCTACGTGATCGGGACCATGCTCATCGTGGTCGGCCTTGTCATGTGGATGGCGGAGAAGCGGCGCATCGGCAGCAAGTCGATGAGCACCATTCAAATGAGCGATGCCGTCGCGGTGGGCCTGGCGCAGGCCGTTTCCGTGATCCCCGGCACCTCGCGCAGCGGCGCCACCATCACCGCGGGCCTGTTCCGCAACATGAATCGCGAGACTGCGGCGCGCTTCTCCTTTCTTCTTTCCACGCCCGCTATCGCGGCGGCGGTGGCCAAGAAAGCCTGGGACATTCACAAAGAGGGCGGCATTCCGGCCGACATGAAGCTGCCCATCGTGGTGGGAATTGTGGTGTCCGGCCTGCTGGGCGCGGTGGTCATCGCCTTCTTCCTCCGCTACCTTCGCCGCAGCAGTTTGATGCCGTTCGTATACTATCGCGTCATCTTTGGCATAATAGTAATCGCTCTGGCTGCATTTTTCCGCTTCTCAGCGGGATGAAGATTTTAGGACCGACACGCTTCCACAGACTTAACGAAGCCGGCGGATTGGTGTATCTGTTCACTGGATTCTTTTTGATCCTGTGCCTGATCTCCTATCACCCGCAAGATCCCTCCTGGAATACGGTGACTGGCGCCGCGCGCGCGCATAATCTTACCGGCTTGGCCGGCTCGTATACCGCCGATCTCTGCTTCCAATTACTGGGGCTGGCCGCCTTCAGCCTGCCCGTTCTGCTCTGGCTGCTGGCGTGGAAATGGATCCGCTCCGCGCCCATCCAGGCCGCCGGAGTGAAGGTATTCGGCGCGGTGGTGTTCTTCCTGAGCATTTCTACCGCGCTTTCCATCCGGCCCTTCTTCCGTCCTTGGGACGGAGCGTTTTCCGCGGGCGGCGTAGTGGGAATCCTGATCGCCGATTCGCTGCTGTCGTCCCTGAACCTGATGGGAACGGTCTTGTTCACCGGCATCTGCTTCCTGCTTTCGCTCTACCTGATATCAAGATTCTCCATGGCGGCCTTTATGGCGATCGCCGCGCGCTGGCTGGCGGGCCCGCTTAGCTTCCTTGCAAGGTTCTATTACTGGATCTACGGGCGGTTCGCAGCCTGGCATCAGCGCCGGACGGAAGAACGAATGGAACTGGCGCGCGAACGTGCTGAACGGCGCGCGGCAGTGATGGCCGAACAACGCGCGACACACCAGGCCGTCCAACCCGAACCTGTCGCGCCCGCCGTTGCCTTTGAGCCGGAGCCGGTTTACGCCGCGCCGCCATGGGAAGAGCCCCCTCCGGTGGAAGCCGAAATCCCGATTCACGAACTGGAGTACCAGCCTCCGCCTCTACTGGAACGGATGCCGGAGCCCATACCGGAACCAATACCGGAACCCGTTCCCCCGCCTGCGCCCGTTCGTAAACCCAGAAAGCCCGCGCCCGAACTCGCCCAGCATCCGGCTTACCAGCTGCCTTCCACCACGCTCCTCAACGAAGTGCCGGCGCGCAATCCATTCGACTCGCTGGAGCTCAAGGAAATCGCGGCTCGCATCAAGTCCAAATTCGAAGAGTTCAACGTGCACGGCGCCGTGGTGCAGATCAATCCCGGGCCTGTGGTCACCACTTTCGAGCTCAAACCGGAAGCCGGCGTCAAATACAGCCGCATCACCACGCTGACCGAAGATCTGTGCCTCGGCCTGCAGGCCGAATCCATCCTGATCGAACGCATCCCCGGCAAGCCCACGGTGGGCATCGAGGTTCCGAACACGCGCCGCGAAGTGATCAGCCTGCGCCAGATTCTCGAGTCCGACGAGTTTGTCGACTCCAACTCGCGCTTGACGATTTGTCTGGGCAAGGACATCAGCGGGCGAATCAAGGTGGCGGCCCTGGAATCGATGCCCCACCTGTTGATCGCCGGATCCACCGGCGCTGGCAAGAGCGTGATGCTGAATTCCATGATCATGTCGATCCTCTATAAGTCCACGCCCGATGAGGTGCGCATGATCCTGGTGGATCCCAAGCGCCTGGAAATGGGCCTGTACGAAGGCATTCCGCATCTGCTTACGCCCGTGATCACGGACCCCAAGAAGGCCACCAACGCGCTACGCAACGCGGTGCTCGAAATGGAGCGCCGTTTGAAGCTGCTGGCCGGGCAAGGCGTCCGCAACATCGATCAGTACAACAAAAAGGTGCGGCTGCTGGCCAGCGAACCGCGCAGCCTGTTTGAAGAGGAAGAAATTCTCACCGAGGATCTGAAGCCGCTTCCCTTCATCTTGATCGTGATCGACGAGTTGGCCGATCTGATGATGCTGGAGCGCGGCAACGTGGAAGAGGCCGTGGCGCGCCTCGCGCAAATGGCGCGCGCGGTCGGAATGCACCTGGTTCTGGCCACGCAGCGGCCCAGCGTGGACGTGATCACCGGTCTGATCAAAGCGAATTTTCCGTCGCGCATCAGCTTCCGCGTAGCCACGCGCGTGGACTCGCGCACTGTATTGGACGTGATGGGCGCGGAGCATTTATTGGGCAAAGGCGACATGCTGTTCCTGCCGCCCGGATCGTCGCGGCTCACCCGCGTGCATGGCGCGTTTGTCACCGAAGCCGAGATCAACCGCGTGGTGGAGTGCTGGAAGGCGCAAGCGCGGCCCGACTACGATCAAACATTCCTGCAAACTCCTCCGGCCGATGACGAGGACCCGGAGGGCGTCGAGTTTGAAGGCGGCGACGATCCGGCCTATCAGGATGCCGTCCGGGTGGTGCTGGAAATGGGCAAGGCGTCGACGTCGACGCTGCAGCGCCGCTTGCGATTAGGCTACGGCCGCGCCGCGCGCATTCTCGACATGATGCAGCATGAGGGCATCATCGGACCTCCCGATGGCAGCAAGCCGCGTGAGGTGTTGAAGCGCCCGGATTGGTTGCAAGAAGTGGAGAGCCAGCTGCGTTAATCTGTTTGATTGGCTCACCGGGCCTATAATTTAATAAAGGCCATGCACGAAATAACGGGCGATTTCCAATCCCTAGCTGCTTTCGGCAAATTGCCGTCTGGATTTGCAAAACGAATGAAGAAGACCAAGAGGCCTCTGATCCTGACCGTCCACGGAAAGCCCGAGCTGGTGGTACAAACGGCGGAATCGCATCAGCGCCTCCTTGATCTTGCGGCTGGGAGAAACGCCTCAGAGGGCATTCGGCAGGGTTCGGAAGACGTCATGGAGGGTCGCAGCCGGCCGGCTTTAGAGGTTTTCGCGGACTTCGAATCAAAGCGTGGCTTATCGGGTTAACCTGGCTCGGCGCGCGGAGCGTGATCTCGACCTTCTGTATGAAGCGATCGGGGCGGAGCAAACACCAGCGGCGTTCAAGTGGTATCAAAAATTGAAGCGCGCTATCCTGTCACTGCAAGAGAATCCACTGCGATGTCCAGCGACGCGAGATTTCGCCATCTGCTCTTCGGCAAGAAGCCACATATGTACCGCGTAATCTTTCGAATTGTGCTGAGGACCAAGACCGTGCACGTCATACACATCCGTCACGGCGCAATGGACGCATTCACCCTTTTGGGGAAGCGTCCTGGTCGATAGCTAGGTGGCAGGGCCGTTTGCAGCATGCACGTGCACCGGTAGCGTGACGGGGTCTTTCGGCATCACGATCCAGGCCACGATGTACGCCACGAGGCCGAACGACGGTAACGGGCAAACCGTCAGCACCAACCAGAGCACTCGCACCAGCGTGACGTCCAAGCCAAAATAGCGAGCGAACCCCGCGCACACGCCCGCGATTTTTGCCTCACTCATGGGACGGCTGAGTCGTGGTACCGGCCGCGTCCATGCGCCTGCTCCCGCCGCAGCCCGCGCTGTCCCGCCTCCGCAGACCGAACAGAAATTATCTTGTTCTCGAAGCTCGCTTCCGCACTTGGTGCAAAACATAGAGGTTCACCTCTGTCAGTGATTACGGTTCCGAACGCTGGCTTGTTCCCCGCGAAATCTTCCCTAAGATCATCGGTTTCCGCGCCCCGGTGGCTGATGGCACGTTGCCCGCGCGTCCGTGGTACGTCTGGTACGCGAGCAGCGCGAAAAGGATGGCTTCCTTGTAATCCACGCCGATTCCGAACTCTGCCGTGGTCGTAACGCGCGCCCGAACCAACGAACTCAACCGCTCCATCAAGTACCCATTATGCGCGCCACCGCCGGAGACAATCACGTCGACGGTATCGGGATAGCGATCAATCGCGAGCGCAATGGTTCGCGCGGTCAGTTCGGTCGCGGTTGCGATGTCGATACCGGTCTCGCGCACGAACTCCGCGCCATACTGCTCGCGGCCGCAGGATTTGGGAGGTTCGCGAGTGTAATAAGGATCGGCAAGAAGCCGATCCAGCAGCACGGCTCTCACTCGACCCGCGCTAGCTTGCTCGCCATCGCGATCGAACGGCGGCGCCAGCGCATCCATCACCATGTTGCCCGGCCCCGTGTCGAAGGCGATCACTTGCTCCGGTTTCGCGTCGGCCGGAATCACGGTAATGTTTGCGATGCCGCCGATATTGAGCGCGATGCGCGCGCGCTCGGAATGCCGGAAAAGCTCAAAGTCCAAAAACGGAACCAGCGGCGCGCCCTTGCCGCCGGCCGCCATGTCGCTGGGACGAAAATCCGCGATGGTCTCGATGCCCGTTCGCTCCGCGATCACCGCCCCCTCGCCAATCTGCATCGTGCTCGCGATCCTGCGGCCGCAAAATTCCATGGGTTCGCCCTCGTGAAAAATCGTCTGCCCGTGCGATCCAATCAGCTGGATGGTCTCAAGCGGCACCCCGGACTTTTGCACCGCCTCCGCGAAGAGTTCGCCCAACAGAAAGTTGAGCCGCGCGATCGTGCCGGTATGCGTCGCGGCGTTCGAGACCGACAGGATCGCGTCGCGGACCTCCGGCGGATACGGCACGGTTGCCGTCGCAACCACATGGATGCCATCGCCAATATCCACAACCGCCACGTCAATGCCATCCACCGACGTTCCGCTGATCAGCCCCGCGACCCTCATGACCGAGGCACTAGCGCTTTAGCTCCCGCTGCAATTCACTCAACAACTGCAGCGCGTCGATGGGCCGCAGCTCATCCACTTTCAAATTGCGAATACGCTCGGCGATTTGATAATTCACAGGCTCGAACAACTGAATCTGCGTCGGCGCCGACGCACGCGGCGTCAACTCTTCGGTGACCGCCTGCTCGGAGCGCTCGTGCAGCGACAGGATCTCCCGCGCGCGCTCCACCACCGACATCGGCAGCCCCGCCAGCCGCGCCACTTCGATGCCATAACTGCGATCGGCGCGTCCCGGCTCCACCTTGCGCAGGAAGATGATCTGATCGCCGGCCTCTTTCACCGAGACATGCAGATTCGCCACTCCGGGCAGCTGGTCGGCCAGTTCCGTCAACTCGTGATAATGCGTGGCGAACAACGTGCGCGCGCGGATGCGCTGATGAATGTGCTCGACAACGGCCCAAGCCAGCGCAAGCCCGTCGTAAGTCGCGGTACCGCGCCCGATTTCGTCCAGCACCACCAGGCTGCGCGATGTCGCCGTGTTCAGAATCACGGCTGTCTCCGTCATCTCCACCATGAACGTGGATCTCCCGCGCGCCAGGTTATCGGCCGCGCCAATCCGCGTGAAGACCCGATCCACGATGCTGAGCACCGCCGAATCCGCCGGCACGAACGATCCCATCTGCGCCAGAATCACGATGGCCGCCGCCTGCCGGAGATAAGTCGACTTGCCGCCCATGTTCGGTCCCGTGATCACCGCGATGAACTGCTTTTCGGAGTCGAAGTAAAGATCGTTGGGGATGAAACGCAGCGCCTCTTTCTCCGCCAGCTTCTCGATCACCGGATGCCGGCCCGCGACGATGCGTATCTCGCCTGAATCCGTAAAGCTCGGCCGCACGTATCGGTTCTCGGCCGCCACCTGAGCCAGCGCGCAGGTAACATCCAGCTCCGCGATGCCCGCTGCCGTCTGCCGGATTCGCGCCGCGTGTTCGGCCGCAAACAAACGCAGTTCCTGGAAGATCTCTCGCTCCAGCGTGAGCATCTTGTCTTCGGCGTCCAGAACTTTGCTCTCCAGCTCCTTCAGTTCGGGCGTTGTGAATCGTTCGGCGTTCACCAGCGTCTGCTTGCGTTCGTAATCCGACGGCGCGTTGTGCAAATTCGCCTTCGAGATCTCGATGTAATAGCCGAAGACATTGTTGAAGCGCACCTTCAGGGACTGAATTCCCGTTCGCGCCCGCTCGCGTAGCTCGATCTGCGCGATATATTGACGGCTGTTGCGGCTCAGATCGCGCAGCTCGTCGAGACCGGCGTGATAGCCCGAACGAATGGTCCCGCCATCGGCGAGATTCGCGGGCGGTTCTTCCGCAATGGCATTCAGGATGCGATCGCGCAGCTCTGGTATCCCATCTGAAGAACCAACGATCGCACGCAATCGCTCCGCCTGGAACAGGGCCGCTTGTTCTTTCAACTTCGGAACCAGCGCCAGCGAACGGCCCAATGCCAGCAGTTCACGCGGTCCGGCGGTGCCCAGCGTCAGTTTCGCCAGCAGCCGTTCCAGGTCCAAAACATTTGCCAGCAGCTTGCGCGTTTCCGAGCGCGCGATAGTAGCTTCCCCGGCCGCCTGCACCGCATCCAGCCGGGCTTCGATCTCATCCAGCTGCAAACACGGCCGCAGCAAACGCGCGCGCAGCATCCTGCCGCCCATGCCGGTACAGGTCTGATCCAACACGTGAATTAACGTCGACTCGCGCGTTTCTCCAGCGAACAGCGGCTCCAACAACTCCAGATTGCGCACCGTCACCGCGTCCAGAATCATCGATTCGGAACGGTCATAGAACGATGGCCGATCCAAATGATCCAGCGCCGATTTCTGCGTGTCTCGCAAGTAGTGCAGAATCGCGCCGGCCGCCGAAACCGCCAGCGGCTTTCCCGCCAGCCCACAGCCATCCAACGTCAGCAGGCGGAAATGTTCCCGCAACGCCCGGTCTGCGTGATCCAGACTGAAGATCCAATCCTCCAGCGCCGTGCGCAAGCCGGGTATATCAGTCATCGACTCGGAAGCCAAAACCTCCCGCACGTTCAAATTCTCGAGCGCCGCATTCACGTCAGCGACGTCCAGCTCGGTGGCATGAAACTCGCCGGTTGAAATGTCCACGTGGGCGATGCCCGCGCGCGTCCCGTTACGCGCAACAGCCGCCAAGTAATTGTTTTCGTGCGAGCGAAGCAGCGACGCTTCGGTGGCGGTCCCCGGCGTCACCACGCGCGTCACTTCGCGTTTCACCAGTTTCTTGCCCGGCCCCGCTTCCTCCATCTGATCGCACACGGCGACGCGGTAGCCTTTCTGAATGAGCCGCGCCAGATACCCGTCCGCTGCGTGATATGGCACGCCGCACATCGGGATCGCCTGCCCTTTTTCCTTGTTGCGCGAGGTCAGCGTGATCTCAAGCTCGCGCGCCGCAGTGACCGCGTCGTCATAGAACAGCTCGTAAAAATCGCCCAGCCGGAACATCAGCAGGGCATTCGGGACCTGCTGTTTGATGGCGTGGTACTGCCGCATGAGCGGCGTCGATTGGAATAGGGAGGACGCCGGCGCGTCCCCGTCAACTTCAGGCATACAGGCCGCGGGTCTGCAAAGCCGAAGCGACGCGATCGATCGCCAGCATGTACGCCGCCAGCCGGTTGTGCACCTGGTGTTTCTCGGCGAAGCTGACCACGTCCCGGAAACTGTTCACCATGATTTCTTCCAAGCGTCCGTTCACCAATTGCTCGTTCCAGAAGAAGCCCTGGCGATCCTGCACCCACTCGAAGTAAGACACCGTAACGCCGCCGGCGTTGGCCAGAATGTCGGGAATCACGAAGATTTTCTTCTCCGCCAGTATCGCGTCGGCCTCCGATGTGGTAGGCCCATTGGCGCCCTCGCAAATAATTTTCGCCTTGATGCGGTCTGCATTGGCGGTGGTGATCACGTTCTCTTTCGCCGCCGGCAACAGCACATCGCAATCCAGGAAAAATGCCGACTCGCGATCGATATCCTGGCCCCCGGTAAACCCGGTGATGGACCCGGTCTCTTTCCGATGCTGCATCAGCGCTTCGATATCCAGGCCTTGGGGATTGTAGACCGCGCCATCATATTCGATGATGCAGATGATCTTGAAGCCGGAGCGCGCCATCAGGCGAGCCGACATGCCACCCACATTGCCGAAGCCCTGGATCACCACGCGTGTGTTGGCGACGTCCAGCCCGAATCGCCGCAGCGCCTGCATGGTGACGATCATGCAGCCTCGTCCGGTGGCCTCGGTCCGTCCGCGCGATCCGCCCAGCGCCACCGGCTTCCCGGTTACCACCCCCGTCACGGTGTGGCGCTTGTGCATGGAGTAGGTATCCATGATCCACGCCATGGTCTGCGGGTTGGTGTTGATATCGGGCGCCGGCACGTCGCGCTCGGGGCCGATGATGTCCATAATCTCCGACGTGTAGCGGCGCGTAATGCGCTCCAGCTCGCCAGGGGAAAGCACGTCCGGATCGCAAATAACTCCGCCCTTGGCGCCGCCAAACGGGATATTCACCACCGCGCACTTCCACGTCATCCAGGCCGAAAGCGCCCGGACTTCGTCCAGCGTTACGTCCGGCGCGAAGCGGATGCCTCCCTTGGCGGGCCCGCGCACGATGGAATGCTGTACGCGATAGCCAGTGAAAACTTCGAAGCGTCCGTCATCCAGCATCACCGGCACGCTGACCTTCAACTCCAGCGCCGGCGTTCGCAGAATCTTGCGCAGGCCTTCGTCCAGGTGCAGCAACTCCGCGGCTTCGTCGAAGCGCGCCTCGGCTGAAACCCATGGATTGGTTTCCTTTTCCGACGACGGAATCGCTTCCAGGATCATTCCGCAAACCTCCAGCTACATTGTAGCTGCGCGCGCGGGTTTAGAATGAAGCATGGCACGCATGTGGTGTGGGATTTCTGGCGCGCTTCTCCTGCTGTCATGCCTGCCCGCCTTTAGCCAGACAGACGACCTGGGCGTCGGCAAGCTGCTGGTGGCCAGCCGCGACCTGGGCGATCCCAACTTTGCCAAAACCGTCATCCTTCTGGTGCACTATAACGAGGATCAGGGCGCCGTGGGCCTGGTGGTCAACAAACGCACCGACGTTCCCATTTCACGCGTGTTCCACGATCTGAAGGAAGCCGAAGGCCGCAAAGACCCGGTGTATATCGGGGGCCCGGTAGAGTTGAACAGCGTGCTGGCGTTGCTGAAGTCCGCCGCCAAGCCGCAGGGCGCCGAGCGCGTTTTTGGCGACGTGTACCTGATCAGCGACCGGGATCTGCTGACCCGTACGCTCGCTTCCAGCGCCGAGGCGACCGTGTTTCACACGTATATCGGCTACGCCGGCTGGGGCGCCGGGCAATTGGAGCATGAGGTTGACCTGGGCGCCTGGCATATTATGTCCGCCGATGCCGCCACGGTATTCCATTCCGATCCCGATTCGCTCTGGGAGCACTTGATTCGCCGAACAGAAACCCAGATCGCGCGTTACTCCACAGGAGCATCTGGATACTGAATCGGCTCGACCCGTTGGATGTGCTCAGCTTGGCCCACATACCAACCGCGAATGTGATAGTTTCCGTCCTCTTTCAAGACGATGTCGGGATACGCCTGGTTCAGAGAGATCAATCGGATCTCGGCGTTCCTACGGGTGCCATCCCGCTGATACGCCTTTGTCGCGTTGTATTTCTTTAGCGTGTAACGTTCCCCCGTGATTTTGCTCTGATCTTCTACCAAAACATAACGGTGCTGCCGTGTGCCAACTACATTGGGATGAAAAAATAACCAGCTTCCGTTCCTGACCATTGGCAGCATCGAATCACCCCAGCCACGCGCCACAAACATGCCCGGAGCGTGTTGGATATTTATCGGAAGCAGGGCGGTTCCAGGCTTTTCCATGAGCTCGCTTTCCATATCTCGGAAATCCCCGCAAGCGACCCGAAAGCCCATAATCGGTATCTCCCTTCGGAGTTGCCCTCCGCCCAGTCCTTCGTCTCTAATCACCACTATCCTAGTGGGCTCAGGACGGACTATCTCTCAACTCAGCCGAGTGCAATGCCCGACAGCGGATGTACCAGCGCGCGCAAGGAGTGAGAATCCAGCGATCCTCTCTGCACATTGATATCGGAGTCACCTGATTGGGGTGCTTCAAAGTGCAGTACAAATGCAGTATATTTCAAGTATGCCGCGCTACACCATCGATTTTGACAACGACTTTGACCAGACGCTTACGGATTTGGTAAAAACCAGCGATGCTACAACCAAGGCCGATGTCATAAGGCGGGCTGTAGCCACCTACAGCTACTTGAAGAAGGCTCAAAGGAACGGAAAGAACGCAAAAATCGCGATTACCGAAGATGACAAGGTGACCAAGGAGATCGTGCTGCCCTGAAGCAAACGCCGGACCCGCAGACCGTTTCACCGGATGAAGTGCTTCGTGCCGCGGGTGCGCAGCACCCGGTAACGGAGGGAACTTTCCTCCAGAAAACGGGCCTCCTCCTCGCGGCCGGTGTTGGCGGCTTGGCCTGCGTGGTCACGTTGGCACTCGTTGTCAAGTGGATTTGCTACGCTCCATCGATTCCTCCGCTGCCCGCTGAGCTCGATCGTGAGAAGGCTCGCATTCTGATCGAGAACTACCGGCAGCTCCAACAGGCAACTCTCGAGCCCTTCACATCACTGTTTGATTCGGTGGTCGTCAAGGTCTCACTTCCGATCTTCGCAAGCATCCTTGGATACATCTTCGGCTCGCACCAACGTAGGGATTAGCCTCGCTCTACTTATATGCCGCCACTCCCGTCACCCGCTCGCCGATAACCAGCGTGTGGATGTGATCGGTCCCTTCATACGTTTTCACGGTCTCCAGATTGCACATGTGCCGCATGATCGGGTACTCGTCCATGATGCCGTTGGCGCCCAGCAAATCGCGGCTCAAACGCGCGCACTCCAGCGCCATCGCGACGTTGTTCCGCTTCAGCATCGAGATGTGCGCCGGATCGATCTTGCCCTGATCCTTGACGCGCCCGGCCTGGATCGCCAGCAACTGCGCCTTGGTAATCTCGGTGATCATCCACGCCAGTTTTTCCTGCACCAGCTGGTGGCTCGCGATCGGCCGGTTGTCGAACTGCTTGCGGTCGATGGAATATTGGCGCGCGGTCTCATAGCAATCCATTGCAGCGCCCAACACGCCCCAGCCGATGCCGTAGCGCGCCTGCGAGAGACAACTCAGCGGCCCTTTGAGCCCCTGGGCTCCCGGCAGCATCGCCGACGCGGGCACGCGGCAATCCGATAGCGCCAGGCTGGACGTCACCGACGCGCGCATCGACAGCTTGCCGTGAATCTCGGACGTGGTGAATCCGGGCGTGCCCTTCTCCACCAGGAACCCGCGAATGCCGTCGTCGGTGCGGGCCCAAACAATGGCCACGTCCGCCATGGACCCGTTGGTGATCCAGGTTTTCTCGCCGTTCAGAATCCAATGATCGCCGTCTCGTTTCGCTCGCGTCTGCATGCCCGCGGGATTCGATCCGAAGCCAGGCTCGGTGAGCCCGAAACATCCGATGGCGTCGCCCGATTGCATTTTCGGCAGCCAGCGGTCTTTCTGCTCGGCCGATCCATACGTGAAGATCGGATACATCACCAGCGCACCCTGCACGGAAACGAAGCTGCGCAGTCCCGAATCGCCGCGCTCGATTTCCTGCATGATCATGCCGTATTCGACGTTATTGAGCCCCGAGCAGCCATAGCCTTCCAGATTCGCGCCCAGGAATCCCAGCTGGCCGATTTCCGGGATCAGCTCCTTCGGAAAACGCCCGTCACGGAAGCAATCGCGGATGATCGGGATCACGCCGGTCTTCCACGAATTGGCGCGCGGTCTGCCGCACCAGCAGTTCTTGTTCTGAGAACAGCGAGTCGATCAGCAGGTAGTCGACTCCGGAGAAACGTGCCATGGCCTTATTGTAGACGGGGCTCCTTGAAAACGCCCTCCGAAAACGTCATCAGCCACTCGGTCGGAAAAAACCAAGCGACCCACCGCATATGTCTGCCATACGGAACCTTGCCAAGGCCCCGAACCGCGTCGCCAAAGTGGAGTTCATAGCCTGCGATCGAATCGCCTGTCTCGGAGATCCGCACGATACCGAAGAACGGTTCGATCCAGGCAGGACCTCGACCAATCGCCCATATCGCGTAACCGCGAAGGCTTACCTCGACCACTGAGACGACCCTGACGGCCTCCGATACCATGTCTATTGCCGGAAGGACGCCGTCAACCCATCCCTTCCATTCATCGCGGCCGTATATTTGTTGAGCGAGAAGCCGCTCCAGCCCACTGCACAGCCACCGCAGGCCGCCAAGCGGGCGGGCGTTCGGACGCTTCTTGCTTAAACGTCCAGATTCCGTACGTCCAGCGCGTTCTCTTCAATGAACTTGCGCCGGCTCTCTACGTCCTCGCCCATCAGCGTGGAAAAAATCGTCTCGGTCTCGGCCAGATCATGCAGGTCCACTTTCAGCAGCGTGCGCGTCTCGGCGTTCATGGTGGTGGCCCACAGCTGCTCGGCATTCATCTCGCCCAGGCCTTTGTAGCGCTGGATGGAAACCTCGCGCATTCCCTCGCTCTTCACGTGTTCCAGCAGTTCCCGCCAGCCGGGCCGCGACTCCGCGTCGGCCTTCCCTTCTTTCAGGATCTTGAAGGGCGGCCGGTTGAACTTCGACACCTGACGCGCCATGGTCCGCATGCGCCGGAACTCGGGCAGCAGAGCCAGATCGATAGTGATGCCGCGCTCCGCGTTCATCGGATCGTGATACATCACTTTCCAAGCCTCGTGCTCTTCTTCGCGCTCGATCCTGGCGGTGACCTTGGCCGCCGTCAGCGCCGCCAGCACCGGTTCCAGATTAGACTTTTCCTGAAAATCCGCCTTGGTGTCCAGCTTGAAGTCGATGTTCGCCAGCGCTTCCACCACTCGCGCATCGCGCACGCGGCGCTCCATCCGGCGGAAAATCTGCTGGAACTCGTCTAGCGAAATCAGGAACGAGCGCAACTCAGCGCCCTCCAGCTTCGTGCCGTCCTTCGCTTCCACCGCCAGGTTTTCCGTGGCTCGCCGCAGAATCTCGCGCGTGAATTCCTTGTCGTCCTTGATGTACTTTTGCGTCTTGCCCTTCTTGATCAAGTACAGCGGCGGCTGCGCAATGTACACGTGCCCGCGTTTGATCAGCTCCTGCATATGGCGGAAGAAAAAGGTCAGCAGCAGCGTGCGGATGTGCGAGCCGTCCACGTCGGCGTCTGTCATGATGATCACCTTGTGGTACCGCAGTTTCGCGACGTCAAAATCGGTCAGCCCGATTCCGGTCCCGATAGCGGTGATCATGGAGCGGATTTCCTCGTGCCCCAGCATCTTGTCGTAGCGCGCCTTTTCGACGTTCAGGATTTTGCCTTTGAGCGGCAGAATGGCCTGATAACGCCGGTCCCGGCCCGATTTCGCCGTGCCACCGGCCGACTCGCCTTCTACCAGAAACAGCTCGCAGCGTTCCGGATCCTTCTCCTGGCAATCCGACAGCTTGCCGGGCAATCCGCCCGAATCCATCGCGCCTTTTCGACGCGTCAAGTCCCGCGCTTTCCTGGCAGCCTCCCGCGCGCGCGCCGCGTCAATGGCCTTCGACACGATCTTCCGCATCACAGCCGGATTCTTGTCGAAATGCTCGCCCAGCTTTTCGTTCACCAGCTGCACGATAAAACCCTGAATGTCGCTGTTGAGTTTCCCCTTGGTCTGGCCTTCAAACTGCGGCTGCGGCAGTTTCACGCTCACTACCGCCGTCAGGCCCTCGCGCACGTCGTCGCCCGTCAGGTTTTCTTTGACGTCCTTGAACAGCCCGGCCTGCTGCCCATAGGCGTTGATGGTGCGCGTCAGTGCGCTGCGGAAGCCGCTTAAGTGCGACCCTCCATCCACGGTGTTGATGTTGTTCGCGAAGCTGAAAATGTTCTCGGAATACCCATCGTTGTACTGCAGCGCCACTTCCATCGTGAGCACGCCGCCGTTCGGCAATTCGCGCTCGCCTTCAATGTAGATCGGCTTTTCGTGCAACACCGCCTTGCCCTTATTCAGGTGCCTGATAAATTCCGCAATCCCGCCGCTGTACAGAAATTCGTGCTGCTTCACCGGCTCCACGCGCTCGTCCGTCAGCGTGATCGTGAGGCCCTTGTTCAGGAACGCCAACTCGCGCAGCCGCTGCGCCAGTGTGTCGAAATTAAACTCCGTGGCGTCCATGATGGTGGCATCGGGCTTGAAGGTGATCTTGGTCCCGGTCTTCTTGCCCGCCTTGCCCGCCTGCTCCAGCGGCGCCTGAGGAATTCCACGACGATATTCCTGTTCCCAGGTGAATCCTTTGTTCCAGATCTCAAGCCGGAGCCACTCCGACAGGGCATTGACGCAGCTAACACCAACCCCATGCAGTCCGCCCGACACCTTATAGCTCTTGGAATCGAACTTGCCGCCCGCGTGCAACTTCGTCATTACCACTTGCGCCGCCGACACGCCTTCTTCTTCGTGAATACCGGTCGGAATCCCGCGGCCATTGTCGACCACCGTAAGCGAATTGTCGTCGTGAATAGTCACATCCACCCTGTCGCAGTGTCCCGCCAGGGCTTCGTCCACCGAATTGTCTACAACTTCGTAAACCAGATGATGCAGGCCGTTCTCCGTTGTGGAGCCGATGTACATCGCGGGCCGCAACCGGACTGCTTCCAGACCTTCCAGAACTTTGATACTCGTGGAATCGTAAACTTCGGCTGGAGTGATTTCTTTTGTTGCCATGTTTTAAAAGCTCAATCCTTTTTGCTTCTTCGGAACGTCCGCGCTTCCGGCGCTCAGATGCGCATCGGCATCACGACGTAGCGGTACTTGTATCCGGCTTCGCCATTTACAGCGGGCCTTAGCTCACCGGCGCTGTTGGCGTCCTTGAAATGAAACGTTACTTTTTCCTCACTGGAAGCTCGGAGAAAATCCAGCAGGTAACTAGCGTTGAACCCGATTTCCACTGGGCTTCCCTGGTATTCCGCCGGCAGGCTCTCTTCGCTCTCACCGGTCTCCGACAACGACGAATGGATGTGCAGCTCGCCTTCCTGAACTCTCATCCGAATGGCGCGCGACCGCTCATCGGAAAATTGTGAAACGCGCTCAATGGACTTGCGCAACTCTTCGCGCTCCAGCACCACCGAGTGCGGATGATCCTTCGGCAGCACGCGCTCGAAGTCCGGAAAGTTCCCCGTCAGCTTGCGGCTCAACAGCAGGCGTTCGCCGAACTGAAAGAACAGGTGGTTCTCGTCGCCGGAAAACGCCAGCGTTGCATCGGCGTTCGATTCCTGACCCAGCTTCAAGATCTCGCCCATGGCCTTGCGCGGCAACAGGGCGCGAAACACGCTAGTCACGCCCGGCAGATCCACCGGATGCTCCACCATCGCTAGGCGATGCCCATCAGTCGCCACCATCGCCAGCCCATTGCTCTTCAGCAAAAGCAGCGATCCGTTCAGCGTGAAACGCGACTCTTCCATCGAGATCGCAAAAATTGTTCGCGAGATCATCGACGCCAGCACGCCAATTGGAATTTGCGCCAGCACATCCGGCATTTGCGGCAGTTCGGGAAAGCTCTCGCGCGACATCCCGGCAATGCGCGTGCGCGAACGCCCGCACACTAGGCTGGCCCATTGATTGTCTTGCAGCTTCACTTCCAGGTCCGCGTCCGGCAATAACCGCACATAGTCCAGCAGCCGCTTGGCTGGAATCGTTCCCGCCCCTTGCTTCTTCACCCGCGCCGGACACGAAGATCGGATCCCCAGCTCCAGATCGGTTGCCGTCAAATTGATCCGGTCCCCGGTCGCTTCCACCAACACGTTCGACAGAATCGGTATCGTGGTCTTCTTCTCAACAACGCCCTGCGAGAGATTCAGTTCTCGAACCAGGTCCGTTTTGCTGACTGTAAACTCCATCATTTCCCCTCGCTCTATTACTTATGCCTGCCGCCTGATTTGCTCCAGCGTGATTAGCTCTAGGGCTTTCTCAAATGAGTCTCTAACTAGAACCGTAATCGTAGGGCCTGTTGAAATGTTGATTTCTCTCTAAATTATACCAAAATAAGAAACTTCCTACCACTGGAAGTTGTGGATTCCGGGGTCGGCGGGCAAGGAAAATTTGCTCGCTCGGCTCTCTTCCACATCCCATCACAGGTCTGCCCGGGGTAGTCATGTGGATAAGACAAATAACCCTAATGGATTGAATCGATTAGACTGTGGATGAGATTGTTCAAATCTGCGTTTAGGTGCCGCAGGCGATCAATCTTCTGGACGGAATGCAGAACCGTGGTGTGATGCTTGCCGTTGAACGCTTTTCCGATCTCAGGCAGCGAGGCGGGCGTCAGCTCTTTAGCCAGATACATGGCGATCTGCCGGGGGTAGGCGATCTTCTGCTCGTTGGTCTTTTGCTTGAGCTGGGAGGGCTGGAGCGAGAACTTTTCAGCCACTGCTTTCACGATCGATTCAATGGTGATTCGCCGCTCCCCACCTGCTGTAAGATGCTTCAAAATCTGCTGGGCCATGGGAAGAGTGATCGGGGAGCCGCTCACCGACGAGTAAGCGATCAGCTTGGTCAACGCGCCTTCCAGCTCGCGAACGTTTGACTTGGTTTTTGTTGCGATGAAAATGCGCACTTCTTCGCTGAGAGCCACGCCCTCAGCCTCGGCTTTCTTGTCGAGAATCGCCATTTTCGTTTCCAGGTCGGGTGGCTGCACGTCCACCATCAGGCCCCATTCGAAGCGCGACCGCAGCCGCTCCACTAGCCCTGGCGTGTTCTTGGGCGGCGTGTCGCTCGAAATCACAATCTGCTTCTGATGCTCGAATAGGTCGTTGAAGGTGTGAAAGAACTCTTCCATGGTGCGCTCTTTGCCGGCCAGAATCTGAATGTCGTCAATGAGCAGCGCATCGGCCGAACGATAGTGCCGATGGAAGAGCTGCATCCGGTCGTTCTTGATGCAGGTGATCATCTCGTTCATGAACCGTTCGCTCGACGTATAGATGATTCGCATGCTGGCATGCTGATCCACCATCGACCGCCCGATGGCGTGCATCAAATGCGTCTTTCCCATGCCCACCCCGCCGTAGATGAACAGCGGATTATACGTGCGCGACGGGTTGGTCACCACGGCCTTCGCCGCGGCATGCGCGAATTGGTTGCAGGAACCCACCACGAAGCTGTCGAAGGTGAATCTTGGGTTCAAGGAGATGGAAGTGGCGAACAACGACTCTTTTTCGTCCCCAAGATTCTTGTTGCCGTTCGCCGCCGGCGTCCCGTGGATCTCATACACGATCTCGCGCAGCGAGAGATTCATTTCCCGAACCGCCGACCAGATGTCGGCTGAATACTCCTGCTGGATCCAGTCCCGTGTGTGCGTGTCCGGAACCGAAACCCACAGGCGATCGCTTTCCGCTCTCACGAACACCGCCTTGGATAACCAGTTGTCGAAAGCCTCGGTGCTGATTTTGCCCGAGATCTGTTGCTTGATCCGCTCCCAAATATTCATTCTTCAATCACAATCCGCGCAGTTTTTGCACATGTTTTCCACAAGTTGTGGAAAAGATAGAATTCAGGTTTGAGTACTATTGGAGGAGCCCACTCGACTGCCATCATGTCGAGCGGTCCCTCTGGAAACTATCCGCTCTTCCTCGTTGAGGCAGAGTCAGCATAGCACAACCCATCGGGGCCTGTAATGATTTTTTACTCTTTTGTTTTGAATGGCTTACATGAAACACGATTAGTTCGAAATGGTTGGGATCGGTGCGCGCTGTAACGGTGAATATTGCGTAACACCGCAAGTGGATGGGAGTTCTAGTCCTCCCGGATTGGCAGCATGTGATCGGCTGCATGCGGTGTGCAGCTTCCTGCATACGGTTTGACACTCTTTGGTGCCGCGCGCGACAATGATGCTGATCGCATCGGGCGATCTGCCTTCCCGCGCGGGAGTAACTCAGCTGGTAGAGTGCAACCTTGCCAAGGTTGATGTCGCCGGTTCGAATCCGGTCTCCCGCTCCATATCTCACTTCCTGGCGGAACCTTCCCGCCTTTTCTTCGTACTCTAGAGTGGAGGCTTGCTATGCTCGGTTTCCTGCTGTGGTGCATTCTGTTCATCCTGTGCTGGCCCCTGGCATTGGCGGCTTTGTTCCTCTATCCCATCGTCTGGCTGATGCTGCTTCCCTTCCGCATCATCGGCATCGCCGTGGGCGGAGTTCTGGAGCTGGTGTGGTCCATCATCACTCTTCCGGCGCGCGTGATTCGCCGAGTGGCCTGAATCAAAGCCCTCAGTCGACATAAATCCGCTTCACTCGCGCGTGAATGCCGCATAGCACGCTATAGGAAATCGTTCCCGCCAGCCGCGCTATCTGCTGCGCGTCGATGGATACTCCGCCTTCGGAGCCAAGCAGCGTAACGGCGTCGCCGGCCGCGAGCGGCGGGCAGTGCGTGATGTCGATGGTGGTCAGATCCATCGAGACCGCGCCGATGATCGGCGCCAGATGGCCCTTGGCGATCACCCGGCCTTTGTTCGAAAGCCGATGCGGGATGCCATCGGCATATCCCGCCGCCAGCACCGCGATGCGCGTCGGCTGCGCGGTCCGGTACATTCCGCCATAACCCACCAGCGCGCCCGCTGGCAGATCCTTCACCGCCAGCACCGATGTCTTCCAGGTCGAGTGCCGGCCGAACCTCCAGCAGACGCGGCGGCGGCGTGCCTTTAGCCACGCCTTGTGCTAATGGCGACACATAGCCGTAAACGGCATGCCCCGGCCGCACCATGCGCTGCCATGCATCTCTTGCGTCCATACGCGATGGGAGTGCTGCTGGCCAGGTGCAGAATCGGCGGATGGACGCCGCCCGCGCGCCAGTTCCGAGCAGATGCCTCTGAAACACGTGCAACTGTTCTTCCGTTTGCGAACTGGCGTAATTGGCGGCGGAGGCGAAATGCGTCATCAGTCCTTCCAGCCGGACATGCCGGGCCGCGCCGACGGCCTCCAGAATCTCCGCTGCCGGGGCGCGCGTTCCCAGCCGTCCCATGCCGCTGTCGATTTTCAGATGATAGTCGCGCGCGATGCCCCGTGCCGCCGCCAGCCGATCCCACTCCGCGATATCGGCCAGCGAATGGATCACCGGCGTCAGGTCGTAGTCCAAAAGGCCGGCTCGTTCGGCAGGCAGAAAATCCGCCATCACCAGAATGCGCGTCGTGATGCCGCGGTCCCGCAGGATGGCTCCTTCCTCTACGTTGCTCACCGCCAGCCAGCGCGCCCCGGCGGCCTCCAGCGCGCGCGAAACCTCCACCGCTCCGTGCCGGTAAGCGTCGGCCTTCACCACCGGCATCACTTCCACCTCCGGCCCCACCACCTCGCGAACCGCGCGGAAGTTTTCGAGCGATTTGTTTGAGAGAAATCTCCACCCAGGATCGATAGGCGAAGATCGATTGGCGAAGGAGCGAGAAGCGAACGGACCCATGCTCTATACTACGGGGATCAACCTGCGATGTGATTACGCCGGATAGGAAGCCGGAAGCAAGCCGCTTAGTTCGCTCCGCGGGATATCCTTCGCGGGATCAATCCGCGGGCGCGCTGCTTTGCAGCAGTTCTTCGAGCGCGGCGATCGGCATGGGCCGATGCAGGAAGAAGCCCTGGTTGATGTCGCACCCGAGTATGTTGAGCAACGCCAGTTGCTGCGCCGTTTCCACGCCTTCAGCAACCACTTGGAGCCGCAGATTGTGGGCCAGCCCAATAATGCCGCGCACCAGCGTGGTGCGATCCCTCGCCTTCCCGCGTTCAGGTCCTTGATGAAGGAACGATCGATCTTGACGCAATCCACCGGGAAGATTCCGGAGATGGCTGAGTGAGGAATAGCCGGTGCCGAAATCGTCGATTGCAAAACGCACGCCCATTTGCCGCAGCGCTTCGATCTGGCCGATCACCTGCTCCAGGTTGTTCATGAGCGCCGTTTCGGTGATCTCCAGTTCCAGACGAGAGGCCGGGAGCCCGCACTCCTGCAATATGCGTTCCACCAGCGCCGGGAATTTGCCGTTCGCGAATTGCAAGGCGGAAACATTCACGGCGATATGCGGCACGACGTATTCCTTTTGCAGCCAGCGCACGCCATGCGCGCAGGCCGTTCGAATGACCCATTCCCCGATCGCCGGTATCAGCCCGGTCTTCTTCGGCTATAGGGATAAACTCCGCAGGCGATACCGAGCCCAGCCTCAGCATTGCTCCAACGTAACAGCGCTTCCACGCCCTCCAACTGCCCATTCCGGTCGAGCAGGGGCTGGTATTCCAGGGTCAGCTCGTCGCGTTCCAGCGCGGTCCTTAAGTGCCGCTCGAGCAAAACGCGGCGTTGCATGGATGTCGCTCAGCGCGACGCGGAACATCCGAAACTCTCCGCCACCGGCTCGCTTCGCGCTGTACATGGCCAGATCGGCGTGGCGCAGCAGCGTGAGCGGATCTTCGCCGTGGTCGGGGAACATGCTGATTCCCAAGCTGGCGCCGACCGTGGTCTGGTGGGAGCCCAGCTGGAACGGGTGCTGGAACGCCGCCAGGATCTTCGCCGCCACTTGCTCGGCATCCTCCGCCCGCTCCAGATCCTGCGCCAGCACCGTGAACTCGTCGCCGCCCACGCGCGCCACCGTATCGCTTTGCCGCAAGCAGCCGGCAGGCGCCGCGCCAGCTCGCACAGCACCTCGTCGCCCGCGCGATGCCCCAGCGTGTCGTTGATCTGTTTGTATTTGTCCAGATCGATCCAGATCACCGCGGCCTTCTTGTGGTGCCGTAGCGCGAGCCGCGTGGCCTGCTGGACGCGATCCTGGAACAGCAGCCGGTTGGGCAACCCCGTAAGCGTATCGTGCTGCGCTTGAAACGCCAGCCGCTCATACAACAAAGAATTCTCGATCGCCACCGAGGCCAGCTGCGCCATCTGATCCAGCATGGCTTCCCACGAGACCACGCATCCGGAAGGCGCGAACATCTGCACCGCTCCAATCTGTTCGCCGGAGGCTTCCCGCAACTCTTTGGGAGGGCTGGCTCGATAGTCCGCCGCCGCCCCACCCAGTTGGCCGGAGGGTTGTGGCCCCAGCGCCAATGCCGTGGCCAGTTCGGAGGGCAGGTTGCCGGCCACCTGAAGGTGCCATTGGTCTGCGTTTCCGGTCCAAACCGCCGCTCCCGCTTCGACATGGCTGCGCGATGCCAGCATGGCCACGCTTTCGAGCGTACGCAGAAGCGCGGTATGCGAGGTGACCATCTCGAGAATCGCAACGCGTTGCCTGGCGATTTCGCGTGCTTCGGTCAAGTCCTTATGCGCTGCGTGCAGCGATTCGAGCGCTTGCTTTCGGGACCGGTTCGTTTTGAGCAGCACCCCGAGAATCACCAGAGTCGAGATAACAAAGGCAGCCAATGCGCCGATACTGCGCCAAAGCGTCGCGTTCACCTGCAGCGAATCGGCTTGAGCACGCGACGCCAGCGCCGTTTTAAGAGCGTGCAAGCTGGCCAGCGCCGATGCGAACGCCGGTTGCCCGCGCGCCGACTCCACCCGCAAGGCCGCTGCGACGTTACCCACCAGAATCAAAGACATGATGTCGTCGCGCGCGTCGTCGTACTTGGTCCAGGCCCGCTCGAAGTCCTCCACGTTTCGCGTGATCTCGGGACGCGCGCAGCATTCGCAGCCGGTTGGCCGCCTGGTCCACGCGCTGGCTGGCCTGGCGCGCAGCCGCCACATAAGGGAGTTGATCGTTCGGATCGGTCACCGCCAGTGCATAAAGAAAGGCTCGCCGGCTTTCCTGGGTCTCGTACTCCAGATCGCTTTCCATTTGAGAACCAGCCGTATCCACCCGATACAAGTCCCGCGCGCGAGTCACGGCCTGATCAAGCCCGCGCGTTCCGAACACTGAGCCCAGCACCGCGCCCAGCACAATCGCGCTCACGAAGATTTTCCGCAGCCGCGCTTCATTTCAGCCGGTATCCTTCTTCGCCCGGCAGCTTGCCGTCGATACGCAAAACTTGGACCTGGCTGCAGGCCGCCGACACCAGCGACTTGGTCTCGATAATCGCGATGGCCGATGGCACGTTGAACACAAACTGGCAGGCCGCCGCATCGCTGTTCAGGATCTTGATGGAGACCGGCGTTTCCCCGCGGTATTCGATGTTTTGCAGACTCCGCTTATATTCCCCGGGCGTGGTGTTCAGCACGATGCGACATCAGATACTGGTAGGGTGCGCTCTGGGCGTCGCGCTCTACCAGCACCACCGGAGAGCGATTGGGCCATTGCCGGTTCGCGCCTTCAAATATCGACTGTAAGATCGCGCGAAGCGCAAATCGTGCGTCGGATTGGACTGATGCACCACTGCCGCGAAACTGGGCGTCCTGTTCCGCGCCCTGATGCTGGGCCGTTACGGTCAGCAATGCGCCCAGCAATGGAAGTACGCGGCGCATAGTTCAAAACGTGAAGGCCAGTTGCGCGGCCGCGGTGATGTAGCCGGCCCGCAGATAATCCGTCTCCCGGCCCAGCTCCAACTTGAGCGCCACGCTTTCCGTCAGGTCATACCGAACGCCGCCGGTATACACGGTCTTCCAGGGGATGTAGGCGCGGGCTACCGCCGTGTCGATCACCCCGGTTCCATGCGCGTTGAGATATTCCACCCGGCCGTATGGTTTCCAGGACGACGCTACCCGGTAGGCAATCTGGCTATAAAATCCCAGACCCGTTGCAACTCCGGGGATCGCTAGATCCAGCAGCCCGATCCGCATGCCTTCGTTAAGGAATTCCACCCGCCCCCTCACATAGACGAAGTGAACCATCCACACCGCACGGTCCAGCTGGTACTCAGCCCCCGGCGAGAACAGGTCGTGATAGGTTGAAAATCCGATCTCCAGCCCGGGAACGCCCTGCGGCTGGGAATAGACTGCCAGATTGGTCGCGCGGTTGAACGACGGTTCCAGGCCCAGCCCCGCTGTATTTCCATAGTTCCTGGAACTTCCCACCTCCGCCACATAGTGCAGATTTAGATCTCCCGACGGTACTCTTCCGTTGACGCTGACACCTACCGCGTGCAGCGGGAGGAACCCTCCCTGGTCCTCGAAGGTAAACATCTTCGGACGGCTGATCGCGGTTTGCAACCAGGAGCCTCGCAGATAGGCGGTGCTGTAATATCCAAGAGCTGTCCGGTAGGAGCCGATATCGGCGTTGAAGAAATCGTTGGCCCGGTACTGCAGCAGCATCCTCTCCACGTTTACCCCAACGTCGTTCGCCAGCTGCTCGCTCTCGGTTTCGAACGCTAATTCCATGCAGCGCCGTTCAAGTGAGGCGACAGCCGCTCGGTTGCGAACAGATCGATCTCGCCCTGTTCGAACTTCTTAGTGGGGGTTCCATCCACGTCTCTCTGGAAATCCGCATCGGCGTAGCCGCGGAAGTTAAACCGGCTGGCATTGCTGTCGCGCTCGGTGTAGGACGCGTCGCGAGGCGTGCCGGCGCTGTCTGGCCGCAGGTTGCGGCGTCGCGATAGCCTGTTCCGGGGCCGGGTGGTTGCGCGGGCGCTGGCTGCGCTTGCTGCAAGCGCCGCTACTTCCCGCTCCAGAGCGTCCACCCGGTCCAGCAATTTTTGAATAATCGCGTCCTTGCTATCCGTTTGCGCTTGCTCGCGTTTGCGCTTACCGGGACTGGCGCGCAAACATCGCCAGCCAGAGGATGTATGAGAGTCGGCTGCCAACGCACAATTCCCTCATCGGCCTACGTTGGGGAAGTTTGAGAGACTACGCCGATCGTCCGCTCAGCAGCGCTTCGTACTGGTCGGTCACCGCGTCCCAACCATAGCGCTCGGCCACGCGCTCCTCGGCCCGCCGGCCCCACCCGGCACTTTCCTCGCGCGGACATGCGCAGCACCTCCTCCAGCTTCTGCTGCAGGTTCGCGGCCTCGAACGGGATCCCGCCCCACCCGCCACCTCGGCATTTTCCGGAGTGTTCAGATACAGCACCAACGCGCCGCGGCCCATGGCTTCGATCAGCGCAGGATGCGTTCCGCCCACCTCAGTGGCATGGATGTAGGCCAGGCAGTGCGAGAGCAGCTCGTGGTATCCCGCGCCGTAGATCGCGCCCGGCATTACCACCCGCGCGTCCTGGGTATCGCGCACCCGCTCGATGTACTCCTGCGCATAGGGCGCGTCGCCAATCAGCGCCAGCTTCACCTGCCCGGCGACTCGTTCGAAGGCCTGCCGCACCAGCAGGGCATTGTTCTCCGGCTCCATACGGCTGACATAGAGAAAGTAACCGCCACGCTCCAGGCCCAGTTTGCCAAGAACCTCGGCCGTCCCCAGTTTGCCGGTCTCTGCCCCATAGGGGATAAACTGCGTTTGTTTTCCGAAGCGCGTCCAGATAATAGATCTTCGATCTGGCGTGCGTCGGTGATGACAACGCTCGGGCAAAACGTCGCCAGCCACTCGGAAAGCGCATACCAGGCCTTGGCCAGCCGGTTCCACTTTTTGCGTTTGCGCTCCAGGCCGTCCACGTTCAGCAGCGTTGGCATGCCTAACGCGCGCGGCGCCAGCGTGAAGATGGCGTTCGCCCCGTTGCAATACAGCGCGACATCGACGCGATGAAAAATCAAGTGGACCGTGGAAAAGAAAGTGTGAACGATGGTGTCGAAATACTTGTGACGCCAGGTGGGCAAGTACACCAGCGCAACGCCGCGATAAACCGGCTGGGCGTACCGCTCGCGGCAGTAAACGCTAACGGAGTGGCCGCGCGCCGCCAGCCGCGTGGAAAGCTCTTCGGCGAAGGTTTCAAACCCGCCATAGTCGCGGGCGGGAATCCCGACGGGTGCCTAGAATTACGCGACGCGCCGACCATTCGCCATCCGCGTTCATCGGCGTTCATCTGCGGCCACATTGCCTACCCTCGCGCTGCCTTGGACCGCGCCAAAGGCCGCCTCCGGACGATTTCGGCTTGCTGGCCGGCGCGCTCACCGGCTCATAGCGGAACCAGTGTGCGATGTACTCGTCGTCCACCCGTTTGCGGCTCATGATTTCCCGCCGCTTGCCCATCACGCGCTTCCAGTTCCTGGCGATGTACCAGAACGCCTTCAGCGAGCTTTGTTCCCGCACCAGACAGCACGAAAACACCACCAGGTCCCGCGCCGTGATCGAAAACCAGTTCCGCCGGTACAGGTCGCCTGTGATATTTTTCATGCGCATCAGGAAGCGATTCTTCACCGAATGCATGTTGATCACCGGCGGCAGCGCCCGGCGGTTGCCCGGCAGAACGTTGCGTACATGATAACCACGCGCATGCGGCGTGTAAATGCAGCGCCAGCCCATCAACTGCGCCCGCCAGGCTACATCGGCATCCTCACGATAGACGAAAAAATCCGGATCGAAAAACTCGTCGTCCACCGCGATATCGTCGATCATCTGCCGGCGATAAAGAGCCGCGGCGGCGGTGGCGCCAAAAACAAACTCGTGTTTGAGATAGTGCCCGTTATCCACTTCCTGGCTGCCGCGATCCAAATGGCGCAGCATGGGGGTGAAATAAATTCCGGTGGAATCCACCAGCGGCTTGTCGGGTAAATCGAAGGTGGCGCGGATGGTCAGCAACTTCCCGCATACGGTCCCGATCTTGGGATCCATTTGTCCGGCGTCCGCCAGGGCTTGAATGAAATTCTCAAGTAGCAGGACGTCCGGGTTCAGCGTAAGCACCCAATCGCCACTGCTCATCCCGATAGCTTGATTCTGCGCCGCTGCAAACCCGATATTTTCGTCGTTGTAAACCACCCGGCAGCGATCTACGAACTGCTCCAGGATATCCGCCGTGCCATCGGTGGAGGCATTGTCGATAATGATGATTTCCTTGTTAGCGTAACGTTGCGCGAGAATCGACTCCAGGCACCGCTTAATGAATCGACCGCTATTGAATGTGACGATTGTGACGGAAACCCGATCGTTACATGACATGTATGTGGGGTCGCGACTCTATTCTTTTTGATTTTTTACTGCTCTTGTTCCTCTACTGCTCTGCTCAACCCGAACATTTTCAGTTCACCGATGCGGCCACTGATAAGACTGCGTCCCGCGAGCCGGCCTATCTTCGCATATACCGTAATGGGCCTAAAACTTCGCCGCGTCACTACCCCGATGGCCGTTCGAAACAAGGAACCGAGCACCACTGCCGCGCTCACCCACCGAAAGGCGTACGGGCCAAAGTGCTTCGAGGCGTACTTTAGAAGGCTAACATACCAATACACCTCGCGGCGTTGCCACTCAAGACCTGCAATACTGTGGCCACCGTGGTGAACCGCCGTAACTTGTGGCACATACTGTATTTTCAAGCCTAAGTCGTGGGCTCGCTTGCAGAAATCTACATCTTCAAACCAAACCGGATAAAACTGTGTGTCAAAACCGCCCAGCCGCTGCCACACTTCGCGCCGGAACATCAGGAATGCGCCGGGCGGTTGCTCGGCGGCTGTTGTCGGTTGGGTAAGATCCAGATCCAAACATCGATAGGATCGATTGAGCGGGTTAATGGGAACCATCCGGTTCATGCCCAAAACTTCAAAGATCAAGGTGGATGCATTGGGGAAACGGCGCAGTGTGAAACCACGCTGCGGCTGCCCGTGTTCGTCGGTAAGCTGCCCGGCCGCTAACCCGGTTCCAGCCTGCAGGCATGCCTCCTCCAACTCCTGAATCGGTGACACCAGTTCGGTATCCGGGTTCAGCAGCAGAACCAGTTGCGTATCCAGCGCGCTGACGCCTTGATTCACGGCCGCCGCGAATCCGTCGTTCCGTGGGTTAGCGATCAAAGTTACCGCGGCGCGCCGCCGCACTAACTCGCAAGTACTATCTCGCGACCGGTTGTCCACCACCACCGCGGGCAAACCTTCGCAGGATTCCAGACATCTTTCAATCATGTCCGCCGAATTGTAAGTCACAATCACCACGCCGGTCCGAGTCATCTGGATGCCGATCGGGTAAGAGCGAAGTACAGCCTCCAATACAGATCGAACCCGGTTAATTGCTGGAGGTCTCGGATCTCCCGCTCGCTTTGCTCTACGATGGCACCGAAATTGGCGCAGTGCTTTCCCCTGATCTGGCGAAACTCGCGCAGACCTTGCACTTTTCCAGCGAGATAACTTAGCAGCGTCCCGTGCCGCAGCGCGACGAATCCCCATAAAGTTTGAGCGATGAAAACCGGCCAGCCATAGCGTAAGATCCAGTTGGGCGGATAGTGTTTCGCCACCAGGAGTAACTGATTTCGCGCGATCTTCCGGACAGTGTCCGGGTGCCATCGCCCTAGAGTCGCACTCCCCTGGTGGTAGGCCACCGCAGCGGGGACGTAGAGACCCGTCAACCCCACTTCGGCGCATCGCAGCCCGAAGTCCACGTCTTCCAGATAGGACTCAAACCGTTCGTCCAGGAAACCCACCCGTTCAAATAGGCTGGCTTTGAAGACGGCGGCGGTAAACGGCGCTAACTGTATGTTTCTAGGCTGGTTCCACACTGAGGAATCCCGGCGACCGTGCCCGCATCTCCAGGCGCATGCACCCCTGCACACGGCGTCGAACGACCCGTCAATCCGTTCCGGAGCTTTCGAGTTGAGCAGCTTGCCCGTCCCAAACCACGCCCCACTCGATTCGAGCTCCCCCATCAAGCGATCCATCCAGTCCGGCGCAAGCGTGACGTCGTTGTTCAGAACGCATACCCAATCGGCGCTCGCTGCCTGAACCCCCCGGTTCACCGCCGCAGCGAACCCGGCGTTTGCGGCCAGCCTGATAACCTGAGCGCCCGTGCGCGTCGCTTCAGCCGCGGAATCATCGGTGCTGCCATTATCCACCACAATCACTCGTTCAATCGGATAGGTCTGGCGTCCCAGGTTTTCCAGCGCCTGTGCCAGTAAAGCCGCCCGGTTCCAGGTCGGGATGACAACCGCGACACGGGGAGCCATTACTTCGAAAACCGCTTCTTCACCAGGAAATAGAGATTGTAGAAGCCGTCCCGCCAGGGGTTCAGCTTGATCTCGCCCAGCCGCGAGGTGTACAGAATGGATATTTCCGCGAACCGGATGCCGCGGTGCTTCAGCGCTTCAATCTTGATTTCTTCGGAAAACGCCATGCTGTTGGACTCCAGGTGCATGTGTTCCAGAATGGATCGGCGGAAAACCCACATGCCGGACTGCGAATCGCGCACCCAACGAAAATACAGCACCGACATGGCGAGTGATAGCACCCAGTTTCCTATGCGGTGCTTCATGCTCATGGCTTTCGGATCACGCACCGGGAATCGCGAGGCGTTCAGGAAATCCACATCCAGATGTAGCAGGGCTTCCAGCAGGTAGGAAATGGCATCGGGTGGGTAACTGTGGTCGCCATCCAGCGTGATAATAATGTCTCCGGTGGCGGACGCGAAGCCCCGCTTATAGCTTCTTCCGTAGCCCCTAACAGGTTCTCGAATCACTTCGGCGCCAAAGGATCGTGCCACGTCGGACGTGCGGTCGGTGCTCCCGTTATCCACCACGATCACTTGATCCACGAAATCCGGCATCCGGCGCAACACCTGTTCGATCCCTTGCTCCTCGTTCAGACAGGGAGTGATTACTGTAATCCTTTGCGACTTATACACGTTGGGGCTGAGAGCCGGACCGGCTGGTACCATATTCTCATGAAGTTGTTTTCTCTCCTCACCGTTCTTGCGGCCGCGGCTTTCGCCAGCGTGAATCCTCAGCTCCACGAGGTGAAGCGGGTTTACATCCTGGCGATGGGCAGCGGAATGGATCAATATCTGGCGAACCAGCTGACCAACGCCGGGCTCTTTGAAGTGGTAACGGATCCCAAGAGGGCCGACGCCATCGTTACCGACAGCGTGGGCGAATCCTTCCAAAAGAAACTCGACGATCTATATGCTCCGCCTCCCGCGCCGAAGAACAGCGACAGCAGCGCTCCCGATACAGCGAAAAAGGACGGATTAGCCGGCTTGGATTTTGGCGCGGGCACCACTCATTCGGGCTCTTTCGGCCGGGGCAAGGGCACGTTCTTCGTGGTGGATCGCAATAGTCGGACAGTTCTGTGGTCGGTCTATGAGCGTCCCAAGAACTCCACGCCCGGCGAGCTAAGTAAAACCGCCGCACGCGTGGTGAAGCATCTCAAAGACGACCTGACGGATAAGAAGCCGGCCGAGTAGCAGCCTCAGCTTCGTTTCTCCCGCAGCACCTCCCGGTAGCTCTCCATCAACCGCTCCGTAAGCACCCGCATGTCGCGCGTGGCCACAATCTGCTCGCGCGCCCGGCACGCCAGCTTGCGCGCTCTCTCCGGATCGTCGAACAACTCCACGATCCTGCGCGCGAACTCAGCCGGGTCCTCAGCTAAGGCACAAATTTCGCCATCCTTGCCCGCCAACCCTTCGGCGCCAAGAGGAGTGGAGACCACCGGGATTCCAGCCGCGAACGCCTCCAGCAGTTTGACCCGCATTCCCGATCCGCTCAGGATCGGGCATACGAAGACGGCATAGCGCCCCAGTGGCTCGCGTACGTCTTCCACAAATCCGCGCAACTCGATGTTATCCGGCAGATGCGGGAGCGAGTGGCGCGGCGGAGGTTCAGAACCCACAATCACCAGCCGCGCCCTCGGCTTGTGTTCCAGCACCGTGGGCAGCACTCTTTTCACGAACCAAGTCAGCCCCTCCTGATTGGGAAGGTGACGGAAGCTGCCTAGAAACAATATGGTCTCGGGCTCACGTCCATCGGCGTGAAAAGGGTAGCGCGATGTCGCGATTCCCGCGCGATTGTCGTCGATCCGTCCGCGCAGGTCCGGCAGAAAGGACAACAAGTAATTCCCGTTCTCCGGGCTGCACACCTGCACGCGATCGAAGCGCGGCAACACACGCAGCTCATAGCGCAGCGCTCGCAGATATTCGTAAGCCGCCTTCGTTTTTTCGATCAGGCCATGCGGATTCGCCGAACCCCGCGCGATGGACTGAAAGTAAATGTCGTGTTCGAACAGAAAGCACCCCAAACGCCGGTAATCGCCGCCGTACTGGCTGAGCGCCGTGTATTCAAGCTGCACAATGTCGATCTCGCACAGGTACATCTCGCGATGCAGCCGCCACTCGAAATCCTGGCTGGCAAACTCGCGTATCGCATGCGGAAGTATCGAGCCGAACTGTTTCACATTGCCTTCCGGCCGGACCAGAAACTCCGCCGAGGCCACCTGGCGCGCCAGCTCCGCGTGCGCCTCGCGTTGCCAGGCATAATCCAGCAGGACCAGCAGGTGCAGCTTGCACATTTGCCTCAATTCGAGCGCGGTCTGGTACATGAAGACGCCGCCGCCATGGATGGGAGGGCAAATCGGATAGGGCGATACGAAGAGCACGCTCAGCGGCGCGGGATCTCTTGGAAGCACCGCGAAGCGATCGCGGAAATACCCGCCCAGCGGCCGGCGGAACGCCTCGGTGTCGTCGATCAACGCCAATTGACGAGCGCGCGCACGAGAGCGCAAAGCCCCGGGCAATTGCCGGAATGCCCGCCACAGGCCCGCGAAGTTGGCACGCTCCGGCGACTCGCCGAAGACTTCCGTCACCACCGCGCCGGCATAGGCGAACAAGAAGTGCGACGCCAGGCGCGGCCATTCGTGAATGTTCTTCCAGCAGAACAGCGCGAAATTCTTCTTCAGCACCAGATCGATCTGCGCCACGGTGAAGCGCTTCCCGATGGTGCCCCGATGCTCGTGGTAGACAATGCTGCGCGGTTGATAGAGCACTTTCCAGCCGCGCTTCCACGCCAGGTAGCCGAGGTCGGTGTCTTCCAGATAGAACGGCGCGAGCAGTTCATCGAATCCGCCCAGCTCGAGAAATTTCCGCCGATCGAACGCGCACGATCCGCCGCCGCCATAGGCGCAGGGGTAGGGAACTTGGATCGCCGGATCGTCGCGATGCCTTACCCGCAGCGCTCCGTTCTCCCACCAGGATTGCGTCAGACCGGTTTCTTCCCGCAGCTTGTTCGGATCGCTGAAAAAGATCTGGCAGGCGACAGAAAATACCGTTTCATCGGTGAATGCTTCCAGCAGCGGCGCCAGAAAATCGCGCTCCACGCGCATGTCGCTGTTAAGCAGCACGACGATGTCGTTCTTCGCGGCGCGAAAGCCAGCGTTCGATCCGCCGCCGAAACCAAGATTGCGCTCAAGCGCCAGAACCCGCACGGAAGGGAACTGCTGGCCCAGGAATTCGGCGCTCCCGTCTTGGGAGCCGTTGTCCACCACAATGATTTCGTTGCCGGGATTGCCTGCTAATGCCTCGATGATCGAGGAAATGTATTTTGCGAGAAGATCGCGGCCGTTCCAGTTGGGAATGACGACGCTGGCTGAGGTGGTGTTTGGCCGCTGGTTGGGCGGAAGCGGCTTTTTGCGGAACGCTGACAGCAGGTCCACCACGGCGAGCGCGGCCATCGCGATCGCGAGCAGGATGGGGAACAGTAGGACGAGCGGGAGAGCCTTGACGAACCGCCACAGGATGATCAGGAACGTTTTCACTATTTCGACAGGTCGGGCCCGAGTCCGACGGTCCGTCCCATTTTCACCCAGCGCGACTCCCGGATCATTTCAAGCCGTGCCGCCAACTCCGCGCGCTGCGCCTCCGCGGCTTGGGCCCATATGGTTCGTTCACGCATGGTAGCGTCAGACGCGTCGAGCAGCTTTACGCAGTCTGCCAGCTCCTGGCACTTGGCTTCCAGGTCGGCCGAAGCTTTGCGGGCCCACTCGGTCTTGATCTGATCCTCTTGCTCCATGTGCGCCAGTTGAGCTTGATAGCCGGCGGCCAATTCAGTCAATTCCTTTTGTAGTGCCACGATCCGTTCTCGCGCGGACTGGAGTTCCCGATCCAACCCTCGCGCCCACTCGTTGCGCTCTTCCAGCTCGCGCGTCTGCTTCCGGTACAGTTCGAGCAAAGCTTCGCGTTCGGGTTTGACAAAGTCCAGCTGGTGCTGCAGCGCCTCCACGTGCAGCTCGCGCTCGCGCAGCATATTCGCGGCCTTCGGAACGTACACGAACGATTTTGGTTCGGGCAGTTGGACGCGAGAGCACATCGCCACGAAGAAGTGCGCGTCTTCGGCGGTGCCTCCTCCTCCATCGATGCGCGCTTCCGCCGGCCAAAAACTGACTGCCGGATGAAATGCGAACGACTCCACGCGGTTCTGCAGCAGCAGCCGTACGTTCGGGAAAACACGTTCCAGTTCACGCACAAATTCTTCAGCTTCGAATTCGTGCTCGTGATACGGATTGGGTCCCGTAGCCGCGCGGGTGGTGGCGTAATAGCGCTTGTTGGGTGAAGAGACGATGAACAGGCCCTCGCGCGTCAGCAGGCGCCCGCACTCATCGAGAAACGAACGATAGTCCGGTAGATGTTCGATCACCTCGAAGGCGACGAGAACATCGAAGGACTCGGCCGGGAAGGGAATCGCCATGCAAGAGGATTCGAGAAACTCCAAACCGGGAAGCGGATAGTTCGCGCGAGCGTATTCGATGGCGTCCGCTGCAACATCCACGCCGGTTACCGCAGCGGCGGATTGCGCCAGTTCGGCAGATCCGTAGCCCGTGCCGCAACCGGCATCCAGCACGCGCTTGCCCTGCGCATATCGTCGAGCGAAGGCATAGCGGGCCAGATGCTCGCTCCAAAGGTCGTTGTTCACTTGGCCCGGAATAACCCGCTCGCCGGTGAATTCAACCAACGGCGGGCTCCGCGTGAGATGGGACCGGCGATGGCGAGGTGAGGCAACGATTCAGCTCAATATGGCACGCCAAATGAATGTGGCCGTAAACTTCGCCGTCGGGCGGCCCCATCTGCAGCACGATCGCGTTGTCCACCCAATCGCAGGTGCGGTAGGAATGCAGCGTCCCATCGGCGATAGCCGGCGAGAAAGAAAACGCTGAGGGGTACACTTCGGGGATCTGCAGGTGGAAGTCGACGGTGTAGATATCGCCTGCCGCCATGGGAGGAACGTCGAAAGCCTCACGCGCCGTATTGGTGCCCGCGAAATCCAGCCCAAGATGGTTGCGCATCATGAATCCGACAATCGGCAGCGTAATGTCTTCGATGGCGCGCACGCTAATGCGTACCACGATGGTGGAGGAGGGCTCAAGAATGTACAGAGGTTGTCCCGCAGCGTCCAGGATCGCGATACCCATCACTTCCGCGCGGCCATCGCCAAAACGGTGATCGATATTCGGGATCGTATCCACGACTTCGGGGGCTTTCACTGGGGTATGAGTACCCTCTTGCACCTTGCGATGCGTGCTTGCCAGGTAGACATTGTCTTTCTCGACCATGGCGGCCATATAGCGTGTCACTACTACGTCTGTATTTCCAATTTCCTTGATGCGGCCGCTGTCCAGCCACATCGCCCGGTCCCCCAGGGCTTTCACTTCGGCGATAGCATGCGAGACAAAGAGAATGGTCACGCCGGCATCGCGCATCTCGTGTACTTTGCGCATGCAGCGCTGCCGGAAATAGATGTCGCCTACCGATAGCGCTTCATCCACCAACAGAATCTCCGGCTCTACATGAATCGCGACTGCAAACGCCAGGCGAACGCCCATGCCGCTGGAATAAGTTTTTACCGGCTGATCGATGAACTCACCGATTTCTGCGAACTCTTCAATCTGCGAAAATTTCGCGTCGATCTCACGGCGCGAGAGGCCCAGAATCGCGGCGTTCATGTAAACGTTCTGGCGGCCGGTGAATTCGGGATTGAATCCTGTACCCAACTCCAGTAGCGCTGCCACGCGTCCATTGACCACGACGTCTCCCTTGGAGGGATGAAGAATGCCGGCGACAATTTGCAGCAGAGTGCTTTTGCCGGAGCCGTTCTCGCCAACGATGCAGAAGGTCTCGCCGCGTTGGATCTCGAAGCTTACGTCATTGAGTGCGGAGAAGTCGTGGTGGAACGAAATCCGATTCAGGCAAAGCAACTCCTTGAGGCGGGAGCTGGGAGAGGAGTAGATCGGGTAGTTTTTGGAGACGCCACGGAACTCGACGATCGGCTGCGGCACTAAATCGAATCTACTGAAGGGAAAAAGCAGGTGTCAAATGCAAGGCTGGGTTGAGGAGTTTGATTGAGGGCGACCGCCGACCCCCGCTTGCCGACCTGGACGCTATAATGCGGTGGACCCGCCGCAAATTGGTGAGGCAGATTCTCTCACCCTGCGTTATGGTCTAGTCCGAGCACGTCGAGGAAGCCGGTAGCCGCCCTGCTAGGTAATCGCAGTCGATAGGTACCTCCTAAACTTCACTACGACGGGCTGGCTCTTTCACCGCCAGCCTTCAATTATTAAATAACTCTAATCTGCGACCTTTGTCAAGCTTTTTAATGATTTAGCCCCGGCTGGTTGACAGGATATTGTTGCTCTGCCTAATCTTAGGGAAGCGCTGCCGGTGTAGCTCAGGTGGTTAGAGCGACGGTCTCATAATCCGTAGGTCGCAGGTTCGACTCCTGCCGCCGGCACCAATCAGTTCTGGGATCCTGGCGATCCAGAAGATAAAATCCACTCGTAAAGTCGATGCAATTCTTCCTGCGAGTAGTATTCGATCTCGATCCTGCCGCGCTGGTCTGATTTCTCAACGATTCTGACGCGCGTACCAAGCGCAGATTCCAGATTTCCCACGGCAGCCTTTATGTTGGGGTCCTCGAGAGGATTCTCCGAGGGCTCTCTCGGTTCGTTCACCTTCTTGACTAGCCGCTCGACCTGACGTACCGAAAAGCCCTGAGCGGCGGCCTTCTCCGCAACTTGCGTCTGCAGTTCGGGGGTTAGCAGGCCGAGAATCGCGCGGGCGTGTCCCATCGAAAGCCGACGTTCGGCAACCAGGAGTTGGACGTCGCGAGGCAGGCGCAGAAGGCGGATCATATTGGTGATGGTGGTCCGGTCCTTGCCCGTGCGCGCGGCGATCTCTTCGTGGCTAAGGTTCATTTCAGTGTGGAGTCTCTCCAGCGCCTGGGCGGTTTCCATTGGGTTCAGGTCTTCGCGCTGAATGTTCTCAATGAGGGCTATCTCAAGAATTCGATCGTCGGCGTAGTCCTGAACGATGCAGGGAACCTCCACAAGTCCTGCCAGTTTTGCCGCGCGGAGACGGCGCTCGCCAGCGATGAGTTCGTAACGAGGGCCTTGACGGCGAACCAGAAGCGGTTGGATTATCCCGTGTGTCTCTATGGAGTTAGCAAGCTCTTCCAACCGCGTGGCCTCAAATACAGAGCGCGGCTGCAAAGGATTTGGCTGGATGTCGGCAATCGGTATTGAGGCCACCTGAGGTCCAGCGATCACGGGCTCGGTTGCCGGCTGAACCGCCGTTGCGGCCGATCTTTGAGGGAGGAGGGCAGAGAGACCCCTACCCAAGGCTTTGCGTTGCTTGTCCGGCGGTATGTTCACGAGCCAGAACCTCCTTTGCGAGTTGAATATAGCTCTCGGCGCCGCGCGAGCGGACATCATAGGCGATGATGGGTTTCCCGTAGCTGGGTGCTTCCGCCAGCCGAATGCTGCGGGGGATCACGGTTTCGAAGACCAACTTGTCGAAGAAATTCCGAAGGTCCAGCTCCACTTGGCGGGTCAGGTTGGTTCGGTCGTCGTACATGGTAAGGAGGACGCCTTCAATTCTTAGGCTGCTGCCGAAAGACCCCCGCACCCTTTCAATGGTGTCCATGAGCTGCGAAATGCCCTCCAACGCGAAGAACTCGCACTGAATCGGTATCAAGATGGAGTCGGCCGCGATCATCGCGTTCAACGTAAGCAAGTCCAGCGCCGGTGGGCAATCGATCAGAATGAAGTGATAAAGTGCCCGGATCGGCTCTAGTTTCTCTCGAAGCTTGAATTCGCGGCCTTCTGCTTCAACAAGTTCCAGATTCGCCGCGACCAGGTTTCTATCCGATGCAAGGATATCGAGTCCCGCGAATTCGGTGGGAGAGATAGCGGACTCTATTTGTGCTTGGCCGAGGAGCACTTCGTAAAGTGTGGGTCGCTCGGAACCCTTGGCAATCCCTAAACCCGTCGTCGCGTTCCCCTGAGGATCTGAATCAATCAACAGGACGCGCAGATCGTTGGCCGCCAACGATGCAGCCAGGTTGATGGCAGTGGTGGTTTTACCCACGCCTCCCTTTTGATTCGCAATTGCTATTACATTTGCCACAGGTTCCACGTTGAACGAAGCCTCTCCTAGCCGTTCCACGTTCCACGTGAAACATTCCCATAAACGCAGAGCCTTCGGTCTCCCCAAGGTAACCGAACAGGCTCGGCCCATGCAATGCGTGAATCGCTTCCGACCGTCGAAAAATCATCCTCACCAAGCATAAGTCCGATATTCGGCGCCAGCGGAACTGCGTTTGCCAGAACTTCGGCAGGATCAACCGCCCTCGCCACAATCCAATCTGCATGGTCGACGACGCGTTCCATACGCTCGGCGCGAACGGATACGTTCTCCAACTGCCGCGTGGATTCTCGAAGGAAGACTGCCTTCTTCTGATTAGATTCAACCAGCGTCACCCGCCAATGGGGCTTGAGAATCGCCATGGGGACTCCGGGGAATCCGGGCCCCGAGCCCACGTCCATCACCGAAATCTCGGGTTCTTGAGTGGGCAGATCAGCGGTAAAGAATAGGGACTCGCAGTAATGCCGCACGACGATTTCAGGGCCGGGCTTGACTGTGGTGAGATTCATCCGCTGGTTCCAGCGAAGAAGCAGATCGTAGTGACGGTAGAGTTGCGCGACCTGAAAATCAGAGAGCGAAGTCCACTGACTCAGCTCGCGGTGAAGAAGCTCGGAGAACCAGTCAGGGGTGGGCACCGAGGCTCAGGTAGACATCCAGCACGGCGATAGCGGCCGGGGTGATGCCGGGGATGCGGCCTGCTTGTCCCAGGGTCTGTGGCCGGACTCGTTCCAGCTTCTGCCTGGCTTCCGTGGATAGGCCAGGAATTCCCGCAAAGTCAAACAGAGACGGAATGCGCCGAAGTTCTGAGCCGCGCAGGCGCTCCATCTGACGCTGCTGCTGGTCGATATATCCGGAGTATTTGGCCTCGGTCTCAATTGTAGCCAGGACGCCATGGACCGGCTCTTCGCACAAAACGTCTCTGAGAGAAGTGGAAAGTGACGCTAGCTTTGCTTCGGGCCGTCGAAGCCAGGGAATCAGTCGCTGTGTTTCCAAATGAGCGGTTAGCAGCGCCTTCTGAGTTTGCTTCCGCTGGTAGAGCGCCCAGCGATCGTCACCCACCAGCCCGGCCTCACGGCCGATTGGCGTCAAACGCTGATCCGCATTGTCGATCCGTAGATGCAGCCGGAACTCCGCACGCGACGTGAACATCCGATAAGGCTCGTCGGCGCCTTTACTGATCAAATCGTCGATCAGAATCCCGGTATATCCTTGGGTCCGTCCGATAATGATCGGATCCTGCTTACCGATGCGGCGCGCGGCATTGATCCCGGCCATAAGACCCTGGCAGCCGGCTTCTTCGTAGCCCGACGTTCCGTTGATTTGGCCAGCCAGAAACAGGCCATCAATCGATTTCAATTCCAGGCTGTGCTTCAGTTCCCGCGGATCGATGGCGTCGTACTCGATAGCGTAGCCAGGGCGGATCATCTCCGCGTCCTCAAGTCCCGGAATCGAAGCCACCATGGCGGACTGAACGTCGATGGGCATGCTCGTGGACATGCCGTTGACGTAGACTTCGTTGGTATCGATGCCCTCCGGCTCCAGGAAGATCTGGTGTCGCTCCTTATCCGGGAACTTCACGACCTTGTCTTCGATGGATGGGCAGTAGCGCGGGCCGACACCCTCGATCTGACCGCTATAGAGCGGTGATCGCGCGATACTATCGCGCAGAATCTGGAGTGTCTTGTTAGAAGTGTACGATATATAACATTTAATCTGATCGCGCTCGATCTTTTCTGTTAGGAACGAGAAGGGCGTCGGTTCCGCATCTCCACTTTGCGCTTCAAAGCGGGACCAATCGATGGTCCGGCCATCCAATCGAGGCGGCGTGCCTGTCTTCAGCCGCTTCCAGTTAAGACCGAGCGTTCGTAACTGATCGCCGAGCAGGTTGGAGGAGGCCTCACCGTTCCGGCCGCAGCTGTATTTCATCTCGCCCACATGGGCGAGGCCGTTCAAAAACGTGCCGGTGGTAACGACAACACAATGGCTCGAAATTGTTCTACCATCGCGCAGCAAGACTCCTGAGACGCGAGCCCTGTCGATGATCAATTCCGCGACCTCGGCCTGCAGAATCCGAAGATTTGGTTCGCGCTCCAGCATCTCGCGCATCTTGATGCGGTATTGCTTCTTGTCGCATTGCGCGCGCGGCGACCATACTGCCGGCCCGCGGCTGGTATTCAATAAACGGAATTGGATCCCCACCGCATCGGTGACTTCGCCCATGATGCCGCCCAACGCGTCGATCTCGCGAACCAGGTGGCCCTTCGCTATGCCGCCGATCGCAGGATTGCACGACATCTGCGCGATCAGGTCCAGGTTCATCGTGATCATCGCCGTACGAAGGCCCAATCGCGCGCATGCACGCGCAGCTTCGCACCCGGCGTGGCCGGCGCCAACGACAACGACGTCATATCGGGAAGACTTCATGACTCAGTTTCAGTGTGGCATACTTCCATTTATCCCAATGAAGATCCTGGTGGTGGGCTCGGGCGGCCGCGAACACGCCTTGTGCTGGAAATTGGCGCAGAGCCCAAAGACGTCCGCGTTGTATGCCGCGCCTGGAAATCCGGGAATGGCGCAGCTGGCCGCTTGCCTGGCGACCACGGATTATCTGGCAGCCGCCGAATCGATAGATGCCGATTTAACGGTGGTGGGGCCGGAGACTCCGCTGGCAGCCGGCATTGTGGATCAATTTCGCGCGAAGGGCCGGAGGATTGTGGGGCCGACGGCTGCCGCGGCACGGGTAGAAGCGAGCAAGGCTTTCGCCAAAGAATTGATGCTGCGCGCGGGTATTCCAACCGCGCGATTTGCCACCGCATCGAGCGTCGAAGAAGCGAACGACGCTCTGCTTGAGTTCGA
The DNA here is from genome assembly GCA_963798295.1 of Bryobacterales bacterium. GTDB lineage: Bacteria > Acidobacteriota > Terriglobia > Bryobacterales > Bryobacteraceae > Palsa-89. The sequence continues at coordinate 749,825 of CAWCSV010000002.1, forward strand.
TCTTCCTGTGGTGATCAAAGCCGATGGACTGGCGGCGGGCAAGGGAGTGATCATTGCGAACACGCACGAAGAGGCGCGCCGCGCAATCGGCCAACTGGGACCGCCGCTGGTGATCGAAGAATTCCTGGTTGGCGAAGAGGTGAGCTTCATCGTACTGAGCGATGGCGTCAACGTGCTGGCGCTGGAGCCGACGCAGGATCACAAGACGGTCAACGATGGCGACCAGGGTCCGAACACCGGCGGCATGGGCGCGTATTGTGACGGGCGCATCCTGGATGCGTTTCGCCAGGAGCTGGTGATGGCGCGAGTGATCCGTCCTGCGATCGTTCAGATGCGCACTGAAGGCACACCATTCACCGGTTTCTTATACGCGGGTTTGATGATGACCGCGCAGGGACCAAGGGTGGTGGAATTCAACGCGCGCTTAGGCGATCCGGAGACGCAGGCGCTGATGCATCGCATGGCGTCGGATTTTGTGGAGCCGCTGTTCGCGGCGGCGCACGGGGCGTTGGATGAGACACCGTTGGATTGGAAAGCCGATCCGTCAGTGTGCGTGGTTCTGGCAGCCGCCGGCTATCCGGCGTCGGTGCGGCCGGGCGACGCGATCACGGGACTGGATCAAGTCCACGAAGCGACGGTTTTTCAGGCCGGGACAAAACTAGATAACAATGTTTTGGTCACATCCGGCGGCCGGGTTTTAGGCGTCACCGCGAGCGGCCCGACGCTGGCATCGGCGATGAGCAACGCGTATGACGACGTCCGAAAGATCCACTTTGACGGCATGCACTACCGCAACGACATCGGGCAGAAGGGCCTGAAGCGCTGGTAACATCGGGCATGAATAAGCTGCGTTTTGCTGTGGTAGTTCTTCTGGGCTCGCTAATCGTTTTGGGCATACCAAACGCCGCGCCTCTGGATGAAGCTACCCGCAAACTGGCGCACGACATCTTTCAGCAGCTCATCGAAATCAATACCACCGATTCAGTTGGCAGCACAACCGTCGCGGCTGAAGCAATGTCCCAGCGGCTGCTCGACGCAGGATTCGCCGCCGGGGACATCAAAGTTCTAGGTCCTAACGATGGGAAGGGCAATCTGGTAGCGCGATATCGCGGAACAGGCTCTTTGAAGCCGATCCTGATCATCGGACATCTGGATGTCGTAGAGGCCCGAAGAGAAGATTGGACCACCGATCCGTTCCAGTTTGTCGAAAAAGACGGCTATTTCTACGGCCGCGGTACGCAGGATATGAAGGTCAGCGACGCGATACTGGTGACCACGTTCATTCGTTTCAAACGCGAGGGATACCAGCCGGATCGGGATATTATCCTGGCGCTGACTGCCGATGAAGAGGGCGGCAAATCGAACGGCGTCGATTGGCTTTTGAAGAACCATCGCGAGCTGGTGGATGCGGCGTTTGCGTTGAACCCGGATTCGGGCGGAGTCACCACGGTGAAGGGCAAGCCGGTGAATATGGACGTAGAAGCGAACGAGAAGCTCTACGCCGACTTTGAACTGGATGCGACCAATCCAGGCGGTCACAGTTCGCTGCCGGTTCCAGACAATGCGATCTACCACATCGCGGACGCACTGTCGCGCCTGCAATACGCACCGTTTCCGTTCGAGCTAAATCCGATTACGCGAACTTATTTCGAGAGACGCGCCCCGCTCGAATCGGGTCAAACGGCTTCCGATATGAAAGCGATCCTGCTCACGCCGCCGAATCCAAAAGCGATTGCACGGCTCTCCGGGGATGCTCGATTCAATTCGCTGATGCGAACCACTTGCGTGGCCACGCGATTGAACGCCGGCCATGCGAACAACGCGCTGCCACAGCAAGCGCAAGCGATTGTGAACTGTCGCATTCTGCCCGGGCATTCCATGGAGGAGGTGCGTCAGAAATTGATCCGAGTGTTCGCCGATCCGAAAATTACCGTGAAGTATGTGGACAATGCTTACCAGGTTTTTGATCGCGCCCCCGAGACCAAGGCCTTTGCGCCGGTATTGCCCCCAGCTGAAGTAATGCGGCCGCTGGAACGGGTGACGGATACGATGTGGCCGGGCGCGCCGGTGATTCCGGAAATGGAAACGGGCGCGTCGGATAGCGTCTATACCATCGCGGCGGGCATTCCAAGCTATGGCATTTCGGGCGTCGCGCTGGACGAAGACGATGTGCGGGCGCACGGCAAGGACGAGCGCGTGCGTGTGGGTTCGTTCTATGACGGAGTGGAATTTTACTATCGATATTTGAAGGCGCTGACCGGCGCCCGGTAGCCGGGGGGATCGATTGATAGAATCGAAGTGTTTTCGCCAGTTCAGGATCTCGACGAGTCAAGCGGATAGGGTTCAATGCAGTTTTGAGACAGAGCAATTCCGCCAGCGGTTATCGCGCTAGTGGAAGGTCCGAATCTAATTTTGCAAGAGCCAGAGTAATTAGTCGATCGTTGAAGAGCTTTTGTTTCCGTTCGGCGGCGGCCGGTCCAGCCGGCCAACGTCGTAGTCCCTCTCGGATGCTCGCAAGGTTCCGCCCACAGCCTTCCCTCTCGATCAGCCAATCAACCGTCGCGAGCAGTTCCATGCCCAAAGGTGACTCGAAACCATCGATTCGTTCGGCTGTCCGGTCCAAGACCTGCGTAGGTGCCGGGCGTTCTCCTGCTTGAGGTACAGATCAACGAATGGACGCCGCTCTTCATCAAACCAGATAGTGTCAGAGGGACCCGCATCACTCAAGCGCCTATCGCAATGAAGATAGCTTCCATCGAGACCGTTCAGCAGGTGTCGGAGCCGATCAGAGTATGGCCCATACTTGTCGGCGACGAATCTCAGATCGAGCGGATCTTCGAAGCCAAGTTCATTTATTGTCCGCTCAAGGAACCAGCACAGCTTCTGGACTTCGAGATAGGTACACTCGATTCCAAGCACCCAGTAACGTCGAATTATCTCGGCGACAAGGACACGAGCTGGCGTTAATTTCATGACGCCCGCGCGCTTAGCGACATTCTGGTATTTAGCTGTGGGTTCGAACACCCAGATGTCTACGTTGGACAGTTGACCGAGGGCCCGCTCGATTTCCGGCCGAACATCGCTCCAGTCGAGTCCGCCGTTTCCGCACCCCAAGGGCGGTAATGCGATCGACTGAATCCCTTTCTCTTCGACGACACGGCGCAAGTCTTGCAGCCCTTCAACGATCCACTCCAGCCTGGAGGGCTGCCTCCAATGTTTCTTGGTGGGGAAATTGATCAGCCATCTCGGTCCCTCTAGTGTCCGGTTCTCCGTCACGAACATATGACCGATCCGTACCTGTTTGCGTTTTGCCGCTTCTTCATAGATACGGAAGTTGTCGGGGAAGGCCTCCTTGAACATCAAGGCGATTCCCTTACCCATTACCCCCACTGTATTGACGGTATTGACTACAGCTTCTGTCGGAGCGTCGAGCAAATTGCCTTGGAGAAACCTCATCATCAGAAATACCAGCCTTGTCGTGCAGCGACCTTAACCGCTAGACCGCGTCTCTCGACCTCCACTCGCAGGTCCTGCTCAACGGCTGCGGTATAGCAGCATACGCCCTGCAATGCAGCTACGGGCACGTGCTTCCAAATCAAGGCCTCGGCTTGATACCGTTCCTTTTTCCCTGGATCGTCTGGATCATGCTTGAAATTGCGGCTTTGTAGTAACGGCCAGTCAATCTCACCGAGAGAAGTCAGATTCCGTAAAATACTTCGCCATAGGTGGGTAAGCATGTTGATCCGTAAACACGAACGGAATGTCCTGATCGGACACGTGCGGTAGTGATGAAACGAAGATCACGATGTCTTCACCAGGCACCTTTTTCACGTTGTAGCCCGTCATGATGTTCAACAACATGATCGAGTGAGGTGTGAAGTAGAACGGAACGTAATCGCTGAGCGTCCCTCCCGGCGGAACCTCGACGACTCGTCGCGATCGTTTGTCGATGAGATCGACATTCCCGATGTTTCGAAAGTTCGGATCGAACGTGGCCCCATTGCGTGCGTGCATTCCGTTGTCCAGAATCCAGGGCACATTGTCCCGGTGCGTGATCCTGAAGATCAGTGCCTTCCCTGGAGTCAAGCTCAGTGCCATTCCGGTTGGTGCTCGTCAAGGCCCGAACAGATGGCGCGGACAGTCCCGATGGAGCTACGGAAGGCGACGGTTCGGAAAATAGACGGAGCTTGTAGTTTAGTATAGGTCACGAACTTACTCGAACGCATCTACCTTACCGACACTAATTAATCGGCCGTCATTTTCTAAATCACGATCCCGGTCGGATCCGTCTGCCAATTCACTACGGAGGATTATAATCCTGTTGAGCTCGCTCTTTCAAGAGGATTATAATCCTGATATGCGTCGTCAACGAAAGCTGACCAAAACTGATCCAGAATTTCTCCGTGCGGTTTCAGAAGGCCTCGTTCGATATAAGAAGTCGAGAGGCGAACGTTATAGCAATGCTTCACTGGCGACCGATCTCGGTGTTGAGGAATCGACAGTGGCGAAGTACATAAAGAGGCGTTCACCCATTATGGCCGCAGGCTCTCGCGAGAGCCTGCGTCGATTTGGGAATGTCGTTCACTTACAAAGGATCGTGTTATTTCAGCAACTTCCATCCAACTGGCCAAGCCAGATCTTCCTCTACCGAAGCACTCAGATGGAATTGCTTTTTGAAGCTGAATATTCGGGCGAGAGCAATTCATGGCGAATGGCGCAGCACCGAGCAGAGCCGATGGAGTTCACTCTTCGAATCAAAATCGCGTCCTAAGCCTAACTCAGCGGCTCTCACTGCACAAATGAATTCGGGAAGGGTTTTGATACAGTTTTTCGTGGCAGAGATAACGGAAGAAAAACACGGCGAGCGTCGAAGTATTTTAAAATCAATGGTGGCACCCTGCGGGGACGTAGCTCAGATGGATAGAGCGGTCGCCTCCTAAGCGACAGGTCGGCAGTTCGAAGCTGCCCGTCCCTACCAAACCGCTTTTGGCTGTTGGGTTGCTATGGTACAAGTTTGTGCACGCGCAAGGCTGCACTAGAATGAGGCATGGCCAAACTGGCGCTTATCTATGGCATGCGTCTGCTCCCCGCGGACGAACTCGAAAAGGTCGGGGACGCGGAGGTAACGCTCAAGAGTGGAAAAAAGGCGCAAGTAACCATGCATCTGCTGGAAGGCGGCGAAGACGAAATTCGCAAGCAGCTGATGCAATCGCTGGATGCGTTCTTCGAATTCTACCCGGAGATTTGAAGCGGACCGGGCTTACTTCCCCACCAGGTGCTGCACGTCGCGGTTGTTCTCCGTACAAATGAACTCGAAGATTTCTTCGTTCGCCAGATCGGCGACGCGCTTCTGCGTCCAGGGCTTGGCCAGCACGCCCGGATCGTCCACTGTGATTTCGATGTCAAGATGGCCGAGATCGGGACGGCGGTAACGCTCGATGATGTGCAATTTGTCGGAGTGGGGATGTGAATCCAGATCGAGCCAGACTCGCGGGTCGAATGCGACGCGATCCACCACCAGCGTGTCGCCCTCCCAACGGCCGATGGAGTCCCCGTACCAGGCCGGGTTCGGATCGGCAGGGTGGCCGCGACCGTTCAGATAAATCTGATGGAAGCCGGGGCTTTCGTCGTCGGAAATGTAGACCAGAACATCCTTGCTCTGCACAAACTCCCACAGCGGACCATTGCGCAGCGGGCCGGATGGAAGGCAATGCGCCTGAGGGCTGTCCCGGTTGTTGGTCTCGTGGCGTTGATCGGTGATCGCGATCGCGGACGGGAGAAACTCGGGCTTGCCTGGATCCACCGTACGTGCCCGCCACCACACGCCAGACAGATCGGGTTTGCCGCCAAAAGTTCGCGGAGTTGGACCGGAAGGCGGAACATCGCGTTTCTGGTCGGCAAGGATGTGCGTGCGATCTTCGCCGAGCGTGTTCAGCTGCGTGGTATCGCCGAAACGAATGTCCAGGGCCACCGTTTGAGACGCTTGAACCACGACGCCCTTCTTCTCATAGGGCCGCAGACCGGGGGCGGAAGCCGAGACATCGTAGGATCCAGGAGGCAGATCGGGAAGCGTGTACTTACCCGTGGCGGAACTGGAGGACTTGAAAACCGCGCCCGACTCCACGTTTTTTGCCTGCACGGCGTTGTTATCAACCGGGTCGCCAATGGAGTCGAAAAGAGTGCCGGTGATAGCGCCGGCGGGAGCGGTACTTTGCGCCATGGCAGCCAAGGCTGAGAAGCCGACAACGACGGCGAAGCCGAGTGAGATTTTCATCGCATGCATCCTTATTCATCTTCGGGTTGATCTTCGTGCGAATGCGCCGGTACGTCGGAGAGATCCGGCTCTTCGAATATGTATTATTCCACGGTACAGGGGACCTGAGACTCTGGCCGTACGGGCGGTACCAGTTCGATCCTAGTACTTAACCTGCAAAAGTTCGCACCGTTTGAATCTTGACCGATTCAAAAGCGGTCCTTATCCTGCCGTGGGGAGACCGCTACATCGGTGTTGTATAGAATCGAAGACGGCAAAATACGCACTCGAGGCGTGGAATACGCCGCCGCCGATCATTGCAATCTTCGCTGCGCGGGCTGCTCTCACATGTCCCCTTTCCTGCGGCCGAGCCTGCGTACCGAAGAGGAAGCGGCACGGGACCTTGGGCGCCTGGCTACGGTGATGCTTGCCAATGAAGTTCGTATTCTGGGCGGCGAACCGCTGCTGAATCCGCGAATTGTACCCATCCTTAAAGCCGCCAGAGCGAGCGGCATTGCGCGCAAGATTGTGCTGACCACGAACGGTCTCCTCCTGGTCGCCATGCCCGATGAATTTTGGGAAAGCGTGGACGAAGTGCGCATCAGCCTGTACCCGGGAGCACGGCCTCCCGAGCCGGCGCTGGAACGGATTCGCTCCCGGGCCGCGGAGGCCGGTACCCTCATCAATTTCCGCGGATTTACCGATTTCCGCGTGACGATGGTTACCGAACCTCAGCCTCAGGATATTGTGACGCGCATGATTTTTCGCACCTGCAAGAATGCCCATCTGTCGCACTGCCACATGGTCCATTCCGGCTGGCTCTACAAATGCGCCTGCCCGCCTTATCTGGAAGAGTTTCTCCAAAAAATGGGCGGTCCAGAATATCAGCCGCACCCGGATGGGTTTGACATTCATGCGGCCACCGATCTGCCCTCCGAGCTTTGGAAATTCCTGACGGCTGACACGGTGCCAGAGGCTTGCCGGCATTGCCTGGGCTGGGTAGGCAAGAAGCAGAACCATCACCAATTGGTGGCTCTGGACGTCAAGAATCCGCAGTCACAACCCATCTCGAGAGAAACGCATCTCGACAAGGTACGGATTTTCAAGGAATCCGTGAAATATTTTTATCGGCGCGCCACCGAAGCAGCAGGTGGCCAGCGGAAATGGTAACCCACACCGGGGATCGGCCCAGGATGGAAATAACGTTCTCCGACACGGTCTCCGGCGTTGATTCCGCCTCTCTGACGGGGCGCAAAGTTCCCATCGTGGTTTTTGCAAGCACCGACTGGACGGGCAGAAGAGTAAGCCGCCAACACCTGATTTCGCGTCTGGCACAACGGGGTTGGCCGGTCGTCTATTCCACGGGCGCGCTGCATACCTGGGAACGCTTCCGCCCGCGATGGGCTGCCGCACCGTGGTTCGGCACCTTCGATTCCATCGAGGGAGTATTGGTGGATCGTCCAGGCCGTTGGAGGCCGAGATGCGAGCGGTTCCCTGTCTGGGATCGCGCAGCGATCAAGGCTCACACAAACCGCCTTCTGAAACTGCTGGGCAATCCGGCACGCGATGAACTGATCTGCTATGTATTTGACCCGATGTTCCTGCCGTATGCCAGGGAGCTTCAGGCGAAGTATCTGGTGTTCCACGTCTACGATGCGTTCGAATTGACTCCGGATTACAGCGATGAACTGGGGGCTAGGGAGGTCCAGCTGGCTCAAGAGGCCGACCTTTTCTTAACGGTGTCCAAAGGGATGACGAGTTCTCTGCCCGAGGATCTTCGTGAAAAGGCGCTGGAGCTGCCACACGGCGTGGACACGGCTCGTTTTGCGGCGGAGGGACAGGAATGTCCGGCTGACCTGGCTGCAATCCCCCGCCCCCGATTGGGCTACACCGGCACGATCAATGCGAAGCTAGATCTGGAACTGATGACGGCCATCGCCAAGCAACGGCCCCAGTGGAATTGGGTTCTGATCGGCAAGTCCTTTCTTGACGCCCCCGCCGGAGCGCCGCCCGGTGTCACGGCGCGACAGTGGCGGATATTGAGAGACCTCCCGAATGTTCACTACCTGGGAGAAAAATCATATAGAGACATGCCGTCGTACCTGCATCACATGGATGTGAACACGATTTGTTATGCCACGGACCGGCCGGGATGGTGGATCCGGGGCTACCCGCTGAAGCTGCATGAGCTATTAGCTGTCGGTAAGCCTATCGTCGGCGCGCTCCTTGAAACGATTGTGCCCTTCTCGCACGTAGTGGAAATCGCGAAGGGACCCCAGCAGTGGATGGAGGCGTTGGAACGCGCTCTTTACTCCGGGGGCCGGGGTACGATCGCGGAACGCCGCGCGGAAGCGGTAAAGAACACCTGGGATCAGCGACTGGATGTATTAGAGGCGAGGCTGCTGAAAATGCGCGGCGCTGCTACTTAATCCGATTGCTCGCGCGTAGATCAACCCGCAGCCACGGGGCTGCAGGTGACGGATGAGAAGGCGTCTGGGCAAAGCAGGCATCGCCCCGCAACGCGGCCCATTGCGACCACACGATGGAAGTTTGCGCGGTACCCGTCACGCAACACCAGTCCGCGGCGGGCTGGAATTCGCTATCGATCTTGCCGGGGAGGTAGCCATCGGGCGACATTAATCGTAAGAGCGCTGTAGCGGTGCGCGCGGCGGCGTCCACAAACTCGTTACGACCTGTGATCCTGCCAATTCCAATCAGGCCTTGCATGGTGTAGGCGACGGTATGCAGCAAGGGCCGCTCGGCGTCCGCAAGGCAACAGTCGCGAAACCAGCCGTTCTGCATCTGTCGCGACACAGCAAACTCGGAGTTTCGCTCCGCGGCCCGAACGTTCTCCGGCGACACGAAAACGCTCATCGCCAGTTCTGTGAAGCAGGGCGGCCCAACCCAGCAAAACGATTCCGGTGTTGAACACGGCAGGGCTGGGGGCGGAGTCGCACATGCCACCCATCACGGCGCCGCAGTCCATCTGAATGCGCGTTTCCCAGGCACCCATGGCGATAGCGCGAGTAAGGTACGCTTGGTCTGCATAATAATCCGCAAGATCCAAGGAAAGTGCAGATGATATATCCAGTAGTTTCGGGATAACTTGGCAGAAAGTCCTGACCCAGGACGGCTCCATACGAAGCCCCGTCGTCCGAACCGTGGTCCTGAGCGCGGCACAGCCAGTCGCGCGCTTCGGCAAGGTGCCTCTGGACGTCCAGGTTCGCGTGCACGGAAGTATAGAGTCCCGCAGTCCGGCACCGCTGCCAAAGGTCAAGAGCGTTCCGCAATACGCCTGTCTTCACGTCCGGCATTTTTATCGAAGTGGTGAAGGCTTCAGCAATTGAACAACCTCCGCGACTGGGAGAACGCGCGCACTGTGCTGTCCCGCGAATCGAACGGCCGATTCCAAAAGCTCTGGAGTGCAGCCAAACCGAGAAGGGTTGGGCCGGACGTCGTGAGTGTAGAAGATCAGCCAGCATCTTCGCGTCTCATTTTCGCGAATCAGGCACTCCGCCGCGGTGAGGCGATCGAGGCCGCCATAGATGGGATTGGCCCGCAGCAGATTCAGGTCGATCAGGGGACCGTTCAAGCCGCGGTAGATCCCCCGGCAACTCATCATTTCCGCTCCCAAGGCCTTCTTCGCCGCCAAGGTGACCTCTCCGTAAGGGTAGGCGAAATTCGTCGTTAAGCCAGCGATTCCCAGCGCGCGCATGGCTTGCCGGCCCTTGCGAACATCCTCCTGGAAGCTATTGAGTGGCATCTGCTCAAGAGAACAATGGCAAAAGGTATGGCTGGCCAATTCGTGACCGTCCTGGGCCAGGGAACGGAGATCCGCTGCGCCGAAGTGGTCACCGGCTTGATTCCGGGTGTCCATTAGCCCCATCGCCACATAGTACGTTGCGCGGAAGCCAAGCTTTTTCAAAATTTCGCCTCCCGTGGTGCAGGCGCTTCGAGGGAAGTCGTCGAAGGTGAAAGACACCAAAGGGCCGGCCTGCCCCAAAGAAACGTCGCGACGGTAAAAGCCTGAATGGAAATTGCGGCGGACTGCGCCGGCTGCAGCGTGGAGGATCATGGCCCGGAGGTTGCCAGGACATCGGGATGAATGGTGACCTGGATAATTCCGTCATCGGGCGGCTGCCGGTCTTTGCGAAAAACCAGCCGGGAAACCCCATCGATCAGGCAGGTCTCCTGCATGCCGAAGTCCGCGAACACAGCTCCGGAAGCGGCATTGCGCGCGGTCCTTCGATAATTCGCATAGAAGTCCGGACCGGATTCGGCGAGATATTTCCTGATCAAGAAAGCAAGGAATGCGTGCTCCACGCGCTTGGACTGCACGCGGCAGCTGAACATCAGGTCTGTCATGCATACCTCGCGACGGTCCACAATGGAAAACCCGATCACTCCATAGCTGCCGAATCGATCCTGGCAATCCAAGACGTAGGTATCGAGGTGGGATGACGAAAGAATCTGGTGCAGCAGCTCCCGGCTGTAACGATTGCCGGAAAAATTCATCTGGTTGGTGCGCTGAGTGAGTTCGTGAGCGCGCTCCAGGTTCGCGTTCGTCAATGGCCGCACGTTCAATTGGATCTCGCATTGCCGCAGGAATGCCATGTAATCCTGCCCAAAACCGCTGGCGGCAGACTGCCGCGCATTCTCTACCTGAACCATTTTCCGTCGAGCGGCGCTTTCGTTCGTAACTGGAACCTGGCATTCCTCCATTTCAAGCAGCTGGGGAAAGCGCTCGGCTCTGAGAACACCCACTTCGGGGCACATGGCCTTCACCTGTTGTAGTTCGAAATCGGAGTCGTCCACCAGCAGAAGCGAATCCGTTCCAATATTCAATGCTTTTGCGATGGCCTGCACGGCCTCGCCCTTGGGTTGCCAGGAAATCTGCGGACACAAGAAGTATTCATCGACCTGGAAATTCCTTAGAATCTGCCAGGCCTCTTCGCGATTGTTCTTACTGGCGATGGAATGGAGGATTCCGCGGCGATCCAATTGCTGGATCACGTCCAGGATGCCGGGCTTGAGACGCAACTTGTGGGGACCATCTTCGATGAGGATGCCATCCCACAGCGTGTTGTCCAAATCCCAGACCACACACTTGATCTTGGGGCTCGGCTGGGCGGCAGGCGCCGTAGTTTCTCGCACGAAGTCTGCGGTCCCGAAATACAAGGTTGTAATTTCCGAAACGCTCAGACTCATTTCAATCGAGAACGGAGCAGCCAGATCCACCACAGCGCAAATTTCGTGCAGCGGAATCCGGATCCGCTGAAAACCCGGGTCAAGATGGATTTGTGTCTGAAACGGGATCTTGGAATCCGGATCACGCGGGCGGATGACCAACGAGAGCGGGACCAGATGGTCCTGCGGATTATAGCACTCCAAAAGAAAACTGTCAGGCCATTCGTCTCGCGCGCTCTTTTGCTCCTGCCTTCTATTCAGGCCGTCACTCCTGCGGACGACGCTCTTCTTCAACGAAACCGGCAGAGGAAGCTGGTAAAGACCGTCAATGAGCCGATGCCTCTGTTCGATCCGGTGGGCTGCCTCGGCGGTGTACATCCGAAGATTACCCAACGTCCAAAGTTTCCCCCATTTCTTGAAACGGACCTTCAGAAGATAGGGAGTCGCGCTAGACGGGCTCTCCACACGAACGATTCCGTCGACAAACCGGCGGCACCTGGAATCCTCGCGCGGTTGGTACATGTCGCAGGTTGTGTAGCAGGTTGGATATGCACACTCGGTGCAATGCTCGGCCCAAGGCAGCAACGTGCGAGCTGAAACCTTGCCTCTTAGTTCGGAAAAGGCGGCGATGACAGGAGCCGGAATGTCGCGCGCAGATTCCGTTCTGCTGTGCGCCTCGGTCTCGTACATGAAGAGTTATCCAGGAGTAAAGCGTAGCATCGGATGGGCTGTTTAGAGCCAGTCGCAGCTTGCCAAAAGTTTGGTAAGTACCGGCTGTACCAGTCTCCGGGCGTTCAAGAGGATCACGGCCAGTAGTTCCCGGTGAGCCTGCAGATGGCTGTCTGAACCTTGAAGCGCTGCCGGCTCTGGCCGCCGATGTTGACGCGTTTGACATCGTAGCGGCTGGTTGTAGCCCGCGCATTGGTTCCACCGTAGGCGGAGAACGCCAGGCGATATCCGGCGTCTTGAGCGGCCTGTCGGGTTCGGTCCAAAAAACTCGACTCAGTGCCGACTGGATACGCAAGCGCCTTGGCCTGGATGCCCAGCTCAGAGCTCAACAGCAGGCGGGACTGGGCCATCTCGAAGCGCTGCTGCGCAAGCTCCATTTGGCTTAATACGGGGTGTGAGTGGGTATGCGATCCGATCGCCATGCCCCCGGCGATCATTTCCCGGGCTTCGTTCCAGTTGAGAAAGCGCCTCGATGTTGGCGGCAGCGTCCGCGGCCTCGCCAGGTGCTCCAGCTCGGAAAGGAAGCGGGCTGGATCCGTATTCGCGGGCGTTTTGTAAAGGGTGAGCACTGCTTTCAGACTTGCTGGCAAACCCCTAGTGTCCAAATCCACAGCCAGCTCGGCCGGGTAGCGCAAAACAAAACTGCGTTTTCCCGCGGTTCTCAGCACATAAGCAATGCGATCCCACCAAGGTACATGGGAGGATCCAACCAGGCTGGTGACGAGAAAGAAGACGGCCTGCACGCCATGGGATCGCAGGATGGGGAAAGCCGCCCGGTAGTTGTCCAGGTACCCATCGTCGAAGGTGATCAGAACGCGACAGAGGCGGGATGGCGCGGCGCGGCCCTCGACAAAGTCCAGCGCCTCTGGAAGGGTGATCAGCGAGACGCGGCGCTTGAGATACTCAACCTGTTCATACAACTGATCCTCTCTCGCCGAAAAATCGGCGGAATCGAATGGTTCTGAACCGGGCGTACCGATGCGATGGTAGTTCAAGACCAGTAATACGTCGCGCTCCGGAAGCCGGCTGCTGAGAGCGACAGCGCCACTCCAGAATAAGCCGCGAGCCAATAGTTCGCGCTTTCCCCTGATTGCACGCGGTGACAAGCCGAAGGATCGCATCAACTGAATTCACCACGAATCCGTGGATTAGGCATAGATAGCGGCATGTAAGAAAGTACTGGTACCGCCCAGTTCTTGAATCTAGGTCTGCGATGCCGCAAGATACTGCAGAGGAAGTGTGCGCTCATACAATGAAGGTAGTTAATGTTGTAGGCACGCGTCCGAATTTCGTGAAGGCGGCTCCGCTAGTGGAAGCTTTCGGACGTCACGGATTGACGCAGTGCCTGGTACACACGGGCCAGCATTACGATCGTGAAGTCTCCGGATTGCTGTTCGAAGATCTTGGCCTTCCCGAGCCGGATATCAACCTGGATGTGAAATCTGGAAGCCACGCGCAGCAGACGGCCCAGATCATGTGCCGCTTCGAGCCGGTGCTGGAGCAGGAACAACCGGACATGGTGGTGGTGGTGGGCGATGTCAATTCCACGATCGCTTGCGCCCTGGTGGCGGTGAAGATGGGTATTCGGGTAGCTCACGTGGAAGCGGGTCTTCGCAGCTTTGACCGGTCGATGCCGGAGGAGATTAACCGCATACTCACGGACGCCATCGCTCATTTGTGGTTTGCCAGCGAGCCCAGCGCCGTCGAGAATCTGATTCGCGAGGGCGCCGCGGCGGAACGGATTCACTTGGTGGGCAATGTCATGATTGACAGCCTGCTGCGGCATCGCGATCGCGCCCGACGTCTGCCTACGCTTGAGTCCCTTGGCCTGCAGGGCGTGGAAGGCCGCATTCCATTTGCGATTGTGACGTTGCACCGGCCTTCCAATGTGGACTCACCGGCACAGCTCAAAGGGTGGCTGGAAGCGCTGCGCGAGTTGAACTCAAGAATTCCCGTGATCTTTCCGATCCACCCGCGCACTCGACGGCAGATAGAAGCCTGCCATCTTGAAGGGCTTCTGGATGAAATTCGCGTGACGGGGCCGATGGGTTATCTGGAATTTTTGGGTCTGCTTTGTGACGCCGCGCTGGTGGTGACCGATTCGGGCGGAATCCAGGAAGAGACCACGGTGCTTGGCATTCCCTGTCTAACGGTGCGGGACAGCACGGAACGGCCCATCACCGTACACAGGGGAACCAACCGCCTGGTGGGCAGCGACCCCCGGAAGATGCTTTCGGCTGCATACGAAATATTGGATGGGAAGACGCCGCGCGGGCGAATTCCCGAACTTTGGGACGGGTGCGCGGCCGAACGGATTGCTCAGATCATCGCGCATCAGGACCTTCCTTGAATGGCGAAAGAAAGCTCGCGACCGGACAAGACGATTCTGATTTTGGCGTACTATTTCCTTTCCCGGGAAGCGGCGGGAGCGGCGCGTCCTTTGCGGTTCTACAAGTACTTATCAAGGTTCGGGTATGTTCCCAAAGTCATTTGCGACGGGTCCCAGATCAACACCCCCTCTCCAGCCAATGTGATTGCGGTATCGGCGCGCCAGCCAGCCTCTGCGTTGCTTCGAATGACGGCGAAAGGGTTGCGACTTATCCAGCGCTGCTTTCGGACCAACGGATACCACCTGGAATGGCTGCCGTATGCGATGCAGGCGGCGCGCCGAGCGATCGTCACTGAGGGAGCTGGCACTGTTCTTTCTACATTCCCGCCGCTCGCTACGCACCTGACTGCCCTGGTGCTTCAGCGCCTTTACGGCATCCAATGGATTGCCGACTTTCGCGATCCTTTGGCGGGCGATTTTGGCGTAGGACGCAGGGATGGACGCCTCCGCCAGTTCGTCGAGAAGGCCATTTTCAAGCGCGCGGATATGGTGGTGGCTAACACCGAGGCTGCCGCCGAGATGTTCCGCCGGCGTTATCCCAGGTACGCGAAGAAAGTCCATGTCATTTGGAATGGATTCGATCCGGAAGACCGGCTGGAGTGGTTGCCGCTTCCCGGCGGGAATCGGCGAGTGATGATTCACGCGGGTGACATCTACTCTTGCCGTCACCCCGGTCGGCTGCTGCTGGCTTTGGAGCGGTTGAAGTCTCGGGATGCGCTTTCGCTCCAGGATCTGGTGGTTCACTTCTTTGGAGAAATCGATCGGCCGTGGGGTGGAGTATGCGATTCGGCAGTGGCTCGCCTTCTGAATAGCATTTGGGTGCAATGTCACCGCCAGCGCATTCCGCAAGACGACGCACGACGCCGGACGGCTGAAGCGCACTATCTGTTACTCTGCGATTGGAGCGGGCCGGACGCCGGAGTGCACGTTCCCGTGAAATTGTTCGATTACATCCGGATCGGCCGTCCGATTTTGGCGCTGACGAAACGAGGTTCTTCGGTGCACTGGATTCTTGGCCGCAGCGGCATTCCCTGTATGTACCTCTTCGATGACGACTCGGATGCGGAGATCGATGAGAAACTGGTGACTTTTTTTCAGTGGCCCACCCATCCGGCGAGCCCCAGCCTCTGGTTTCTGCGGACGTTCGACGGAGCGGAGCAGGTTGGGGAACTGGCTGGACTGCTGGAAAGCGGCGCTTAATGCGGACCGAAGCTGGATGGTCATCGTGTTACCGCGAGCGCGGCTCTGGGCGCCGCTTGCCGCTCGAATCGAAGCCAGTTCTCGAGCACGATGAGGTACCACAGTTGACGGGGAGCATGCCTGCTCTGGACCGCATGCTTCCAAGCGGCGGGCAAGGCTCCCTTGTTCAGCCATCCTTCCGACTCGAGCAAAGAATCGGATTGCACCAGGTTTGAGACCTGGCGTTTCCAAGGACCGATCAGCCAACGTTCCGCCGGCACGGTAAAACCGCGCTTCGGGCGGCGGCTCAAATCCTGGCCGATGTGCTTGCGAACCAAGGCCCTCAAAATAGCCTTCTGTTGGCCGCCCCGTAAACGAGTTCGATAGGGCAACGAAGCCGCCAGTTCCCAAAGGCGGTGATCCAAGAATGGGGACCGCGCTTCGAGGGCGTGGTGCATGGTGGAACTGTCGATTTTGGGCAAGTATTCGGAAAGGAATCGAGTTCTGCGCTCATATTTGAGATATTCCGTGAGCAGCCGCCGCGCGGAATCGAGCGATAGCGGGACGCCGCGATGCAAGCGAGCAAGATTCTGAAGGCGGGCGCCCAAAAGCTGATGATCCCGATAATACGGCAGGCCGTCGGCCACGCGAAGAATCGCTCCCATGCCGCCGGTGGCGAAATCGGTGAAGTGCATGACACGCCGCAGCGGAGGACAGGGGCTTACCGCGGGTCTTATGAGAGGCCAAACAGCGGCGGCTGAGCGGGGGATGGCACGGGCGATTTCTTGCGCCCGCCAACAATGACTGTGCCGCGGATATCCCAGAAAAACGTCGTCGCCGCCGTCACCGGTGAGCAGGACCTTGATCAAGGGCTGGAGGACTTTCGAGATTTCGAGCATCGCCAGGGAGGATGAGCAGGCAAAAGGCTCATCATGCGCCAAGGTCAAGGCGTCCAGCTCCGGGCCTTCCGATGCGGATACTTCCACCACTTCATGCGGGATGCCCAAAGCGCGAGCGGTTTGCCGCGCGAGGCCCGATTCATCGGATGGATCGCCGGGAATACAAGCCGTGTAGGCTTTGATGCCGCCCTTCAACTTGGTCACGGCCCAGCAGACCAAAGCGGAGTCGATACCGCCGCTGAGCAGCGCGCCTACCGGCACATCGGCAAAAAGGCGCACTTGGACCGATTCCAGCAGCGCGTCCTCGGTTTGCTGGACGGCCTCCTCGAAGCGAATGGAGCCGGCGGCGACCGCATCGGGAGGACGCCAATACTCCCGCTGTGAGATGCGGCCATCGCGCCATTCCAGGATGGCGGCCGGGGGCAGCTTCGAAATCTCTTTGTAAATGCTGCGGTCACTGGTTACCGAGCCGTGGTCGAGAAAATCGAGCACCGAAGCAGCGTCGATTTCACCGGCGAAACTAGCGTCCCGCAGAGCGCGGGAGGTGGAAGCAAATACCAGGCTGCGATTGCGGATAGCGTAAACCAACGGCTTCACTCCAAGCCGATCGCGAACCAGCGTCAGAGTGCGGCGGGGATTGTCCCAGATGGCGATCGCAAACATCCCGCGCAGACGGGGGAGCAGCGCATCGATCCCCCACACCCGGTAACCATGCAGCAGAACCTCGGTGTCGCAGCGAGAATGGAAACGGCAACCTTTGGATTCAAGCTCCGCGCGAATGTCGAGGAAGTTGTAGATCGCGCCGTTAAACACCACACCGATTTCTCCGTCAGCGGAACGCATGGGCTGCCTGGCTGCATCGCTGAGGTCGAAGATGGACAGACGCCGATGCCCAAGCACGGCGGTAGGCCAGCACTCCATACCCTGGCCATCCGGGCCGCGCCGAGCCAGCGAACGGACCATGCGATCGACCAGTCCGCTGCTCCCGGGCGGCAGCCTGTCAGCAGCGACGTAACCGGCTAGGCCACACATGAATTCATTCCTCGGACCGCGACGTTCTTCTCAACTGCTGCCGCACCTGCAGGAGCGCCTGGTCGGTTCGCGCCTCCCAACTGAGGTCCGCCACGGCGCGCATGCTGGCAAGCTCCCGATCGGGCGACTGCTGGGACAGAGCCTTTTCAATTTGCTCGACAAAAGTTTTGGAGTCGTTCGCCACCGCAACGTATTTGGAAAAATGCTCCACTTCAGGCATCCAAGTGGAAACGACGGGTTTTCCGGTGGCCAGGTACTCTTTCAATTTGAGCGGATTGACGCTCATGACCAGACGGTTGCGGCGGAACGGAATGATGGCTACGTCGAAGGCTCGAGCCCAGTCCGGCAGCGAATGGTAGGGTTGCGGCCCCACAAGGGTTACGTTGGGCGCGGATGCCAGAAAATCGATGTTGACGGCCACCCGCCCGATTAGAAGAAAGGTCCAGTCCGGTTTGGCGCGGATGGCTTCGGCCAGCAGTTCGGAATCGAACCACGCATCGATCAATCCGAAAAATCCAATGATCGGATGGCGCAACGCGGCAGCGCCGGGTGCGATCGGAAGCGACCGGTCGGCGGCCTTCTGGAACAGCTCGAAATCAACTCCGTGCGGGCTGTACGACGCGGTCGGGTTCTGATCCTTTTTCAAGTCCAACAGATGACTGGCGCTGACAAACAGCTGACCGGCCTTGGCGGTAAGCTCGCGGTCCATTTGCGCGATGGCTTGCCCATTGATATCCGGCATCGCGGCGAAATCGTCGACGCAATAATAAACCACGAACCGTTCTCCAAGCTGGCCGGCGAGATGTTGCACGTGTGGCGTCATGAACCACAAAATCGGCAAGCGCATACCGGCGCGCCGCATAGCCCAGCGGCACGAAACGCCTCCTAAAGCCGCATTCAAGCGCCGCACCCAGCGCAGGCCGTGAAACGGAATCTGAGGCAACGTCAAGTGCCACATCCGTTCCGACAAGCGGCGCGGTCCCCGAAGCACGAGAATCAGTTTCCGAAAGATTTTCTTCAAATCACGCCGGGTGGCTTGCGGGGTGCGAAATCCGGGCGCTTCCACATACAGAACCGGATACTTTTGGGAAAGGCAGCGGGCCAGGTGATGACTGCTGGTGCGGTTTTCGGCGAACCAGTCATTGCCAAAATAGACGAAGCACAAGTCCGTGTCGGACGCTGCGCGGAGTTGATCCGGTATCTTGGTAGCTTGCGAGCTCATTTTGTAATGCAGGCCGAGCCCGAGCCGTCCTTTTTCTGGTCCATTACCCATTCGCAAACGTCGTAAGTCTCCCTGGCCACCCGATCCCAGCCGCGCCCGTTGGCGCGTGCGATCGCGCGCCGATCCCAGCGCCGGGATGTAATGGTCCGCAGACCCTCGGCGATTTCCTGCGGCTGCCGGTTCTGGATCAGAATCCCGCAATCATCGTGCACCAGGTCAGGAACTCCGCCTACTGCCGTGGCCAAAACCGGGGTTCCAACGCTGAGGGCCTCCAGCACGACATTTGGACATCCCTCTGTTTCGCTGGGCAGGCAGAGAACATCGGCGGCTTTCATCCAATCGGCGACTTCGGCCGGGCGCTTTGGCCCCAGCAGAAAAACCTGGCCGTTCAAGCCCAGCCGCGCGATTTGGCGTTCGATTGCGCCGCGAAGGTAACCTTCTCCGATCACGGCCAGACGCCAGCGGCCGGGATCGCGCTGCTGTAGCATGCCGAGGGCCTGGACTAATTGAGAAATGCCTTTCAATTCCGATAGCCATCCAACAAATACGGCCAAGTGGCAGCCCGCGGGAATGCGGAGCCGCTCGCGAGTTGCGTCCGTGGCATGGCAATCAAAAACAGTTCGATCGACGCCGTTCGGAATGGTGAGAACCTTCTCGCCGGCGGCGCCCAGGGCAGTCGCTCTTCGAGCCAAGTCTTGGCTCACGCACAGCACGGCGTCGGCTTGCTCCATCGCCAGGCGGATTTGATTTCGCAGCATCGGATTCCTGTGGGGCTTTGCCAAATCGCTCCCGCGCGTCCCTAACACCACGGGGATTCCAAGCGCCCTGGCCAGTCTCACGGCCGCGTAGCCTTCCGGGTGAATCCAATAGCACAACAGCAGGTCGAGCGAAGCGGCGCGCAACGTTGGCGTCAAACGACGATGAATTGCATGTGCATTCCAGCAGCGAGTGGCCCAGGGCACGGCGAAGTAATGGACCATCTGGGCTGGAACGCCGTACTGGAAAGCGTCGACAGGCTCATGGTGATAACGGAAACTTCGGCGGCGGCCAAATTTCGGATAGGGATGAACGCAGTACGCGGAGACGGAGGCGTGAGCTGTCAGAGCGCGTAGCGTGTTCCAAATGGCGGCTCCGCGGTAGGGTTCCCTGCGCGTCGGGAACAGCGGGGTAATGACTCCAATGTGCATGTGCTGGAAGCTACTTTCGGGGGGCGGAGAACCGGCACAAACGCGTAGAGATAGTAAAGCAGCACCAGGCCCATGCGGGAGTAAGGCATCCGTACACCTTGCGATGCTTCCACACGATGCGCAAAGCCGACCTGGCATTACTTTTTTGCCCCGTAAACGATACCCCGCTGCTCCACAGCGTGTAGCAGGTGAATAGCCCGGCGAAGTTGTGAAGCTTTCCCATCCGCCCAAGCTTCAACCAGATGTCCCAGTCCGGAAGGCCGCCCAGCGCGTCATCGTAAAGAACGGGACGTCCGCCGCCCGCCGACTCCATTTATCCAGCCGCCGCCCGGCAGCTTCCTCCTTTGGTCAAAAACTGGACGATTTTTCATTCTCCATTCGCCGCGCTGGCTTTCCCGGTGAATCGCCGCGGAGCCCTCTAGCGGTCCCGGGCCTCAGCGTGCGTAGGCCATCCCGTGGCAAGATCAGGCAGAAACGGCGCCGCTGCCACGCGTTGCGGCTGCCACGGGTTCCGCTCCCTTCCAGATCGCGACAATGGCCTGATACATCTGCCAGGCCGAGACGTAGTGCAACTGAATTTCACGCTCGTGGCAGGCCGCCTGGACAGCCCCGAAAAGTTCCGCCAAATCGTCATTTAATAAGAAACGAGAATGTCGCTCCTGGACGCCGTGCGTGAAGAGCTTGATGAAAGTGTGCTCGCCCAGACGAGGCGCGATTTCGAGCCACCGCTTCACTCGATACGCGGTTGGCCTGTCGTACCCGGCGAGTTCGCCCATTTCCACACGCGGGACCAAGCGCTCCCGCCAGCGGAGGCCCAGTGGGCCAGGGATCATCAGCAAATCTCCCGCGGGCCCGTGCGGCTCCAGCGGACGCCCGGTATCGTACGATTTGGGACGGTTCGGAACGTCCGTCGCCCAGTAGATTGTGTTCGTTGATCGGCTCTGGGAGGGCGAGGGCCCGGAAGGCATGGTGAAGTCCGCGTAGCAGCCCAGATCGCGCAGCAAAGTGATTTCGTTGTCCAGCCCGCAGAATTTCCCATGCGGGAGGGAGTTATCCAGCGCCCAGTTGCCATGTATGAAACCGAACTGGATGGTTCCTTTTTCCTTGCGAAGCAACCCGTGGCGCGTGAATAGTTTTTCGGTAAATCCGCTGATCCGATCGGCGAAGTCCTGTTGTCCTTCGCCATCGTGATGCAGGTGCACTTCAACATCGGCGATCTGGAGCGCCGCCATTTCCGCGAGGGAGTCAAGGAATTCCGGGCGGTAATGTTCGTCGGCGTAGAAGAACGTGTAAACGGGCGGACGACCCGTCGAATCGGCATACTGAGTTGCGATCCGCGGATAGGTTCGCCGCCAGAGGGCGACTCGCTCGGACGCCAGATCGGCGGTTGCGTTGCCCCAAAACGGCTCGAAATGGTCGGCGATAACAAGCCACACGTGTCTGCATGGGGTTGGCGCGAGCCGCCGCTCCCAACGGCTCCGCACATAAGACGGCAGCCAGTGTTCGGCATAACGGGGAAGGTGAAACATTTGCGAAAGTAACGGAGCGGATGTGGGTCTGACGGAGGTGACTTACTTGGCTCGCGACGGATCAGCGCTCATTTCGGACATGGCTTCGCCTGTCCCACTTACAAACAACAACTCCTGAATTGCCGAAACATGCAACCAACATCCAACGATTCCGTTCATTCAGGCTCGATCGCCGGTCAACGTCTTCGGCGGCGTCCTTCACCTCCCGCGTCCAAACAGCACCACCCGAATGGTTCGAAAGATGATGGCGACATCAAATGCATTGGACAAGCTTCTCAAGTAGAACAAATCGTATTCAAGCTTTCGGATGGCGTCTTCGACGCTTGATCCGTAGGGGTACTGAACCTGCGCCCATCCTGTTACGCCCGGCCGGACTGAATGACGCTCGTCATAGAACGGAATGACCTCGCGCAGTCGCTGGACAAAGACCGGCCGTTCGGGGCGCGGCCCAACCAGACTCATTTCTCCGCGAATCACGTTAAAAAACTGGGGAAATTCGTCCAGGCGGTATTTTCGAAGCAACTGACCGACACGGGTCATGCGAGGATCGCCCTGTTGCGCCCATTGAGCGCCATGTTCGGCTTCGGCGTTGAGCTGCATGGAGCGAAACTTAACGAGCTCAAAGGTTCTTCCGCCGAGGCCCACTCGTACCTGGCGGTAAAGAATGGGGCCCGGCGAGTCCAGCCAGATGGCGAGCGCGATCAAACACATGAACGGAAAAAACAGGATAAGTCCAAGGACGCTCAAGCTCAAATCCATTGCGCGTTTAATGACGCGTGCGCTGTTTGAGCGCCGGAAGCCGGTGGAAAATACAAACCAGCTCGGCCGCGTGGTCTGAAGCCAAACCCGTCCGGTTAGGGCTGCCAGCGCGGACTGGGCATCTTCCACCTCAACTCCGCGGATTCTCAACCACACCAATTCGCGGATCGGCAGTACATTTCTCAACTCGTCCAGTGCGACGATGATCCGGGTCACGTGCCGATCGTCCACAACGGATCGCAATTTATCCTTGCCGGGGAAAATCGGATATCCGAACAAATCGGGTGAAGCGGAGTCGGTAGGGGCAAGAAATCCAACCAGTGTCATTTTCAGGTCGGACCGGCGCTCCAGCTCGCGGGCCGTAGCGACGGCCGTCGCGCCATTGCCGAGAATGAGAACGTTCTTTTCGCGAGTTGTTGCGTGCCAAAACAAATCCAGGCCCGCGCGCATAGCGACAATTGTTCCGGCCGCTACAGCGAGGGTTAACAGCAGCATTCCGGGGCCGAGTAAGGCATTCGGAAACACATAATACAGCAGGCACATCAGGAAGTAACCGACGCCCAGCGCCTGCACCAGACGAACAGGCTGGTCACCCCCTAAAGGGCCGGCGTCCAGCCTGTAATAATGCCGGCATCCCTGGATGACCAGGAAAACGGTTAGAACTTGCAGCAGAAATACCCAGGACGATGCATAGTGAAGGAACTGAAGGTGCTGATTGCCAAACCGCAGCTTCGCTTCGAAAACCACGGACATTACAATGATCAGGCTTTCGAAAAACACCAGGATGATATGCTTCACCGAGACGTATTGGTTAAAGACACTAATCATCTGGCCGTCGACACTGACCCTTCACCGAGATTCGGTTACAAGCTTTTTGCGCTATTAAGACAGGAAGAGAATAGCTGCTTCCACGTTGGGGTGCAAGAGACCCGCGCCACGAAAAATCCTAGAAGTACTATTCAGATCTAGGACTGATAGGCCCTTGGTTGGATGCCGATTGCCTGCGATGTCGGGCCGTGTGACCCAATGGCCCGGGCCAGGCTGAGTGGAATGGACCGCGAATCCCTTAGGTTTCATACAAATGGCATAAACCGGGGACGGGCGGACGAGCAAGCCGCCACGCCAGGGCCAGAGATACTCCACTAGTACAAAGAAACTTGCTTTCAATTGCCAAGTGGGTATTCTGTACATTACAGGCGATTTGGCATCGCTACGCGCTCGTGTGAGCTCGGATGCGAGTTATTCGTGCGTGTGCAGTTCGGGACGCGCGCGGGACGGAACCAATATGAGTGAACGCGCGACATTGAGAACCCTTTTTCTCCTGCTCGCTCTCAGCATTCTTTCAACGGCCGCCGTGACCTACGGCACCTGGGGCCCCACGCCCGCGAAGGCGCTGTGGTTTCGCGCCTCGATATTCGTCGCCCTGCCGATCTACGTCATCCTGTTGCTGGAATATCCCAAGCTCAGACCGGATTTGCGTAATCCCTTAAACCTTGCAGTGGTGACGTTTGCGCTGGTCAACATACTAGCGGCCCTGGCCGGAGTCAATTGGACGAATAGCTTTTGGGGCACCTATGAACGCATGGGTGGCGTTTTCCATCTGCTACATCTCACGCTACTTTACTTTTATGTACTGACGATGGCTAACGCGGAGCCGCGCTTGCTCAAGATTCTCACCGGTCTTCTGGTCTGGATTGCCGGCCTCGCGAGCGTGTACGGAATTTGCGAGGTTCTGGGCCCGAGGTTCGTAGCGCCCGATACATTCCTGTTGCATGAACATCGGATCGCCAGTATTTATGGGAATCCGATATTTTTTGCAAGTTTTCTCATTCTGCCGATGGCTTTGACCATCGTCTGCTGGCTGCGATCTTCGACCCGGGTGTCGAAAAGCGTCTATGAGGTGCTGTTTGCGCTTCAATTCATGGCGCTCATCATGACCGGGACGCGCGGCGCTCTGCTGGGTCTTGCGGTGGGCGGTTGTCTGGCGGGCGTCCTGATGTTGTGGAAGACCCGGATGGTGTCCCATCGTCCCAGCAAGCTTTGGTGGCTGGCTCTTCTGATCGTTTCGATCGCGCTGCCGATCATTGCCTTTCCCGAGTCAATGCCAAGTCAGGTTTTTCGACACCTCGCGCAGTTAGGAGACCCGAGCGCGAAGGCTCGTGTGATCATATGGCACGTCGCATGGCGAGGCTTCACGCACAATCCCGTTCTGGGCGTAGGTCCCGAGAATTTCTATGTGGTGTTTTATAGGTATTTTGACCGAACTCTCTACAACTACGTAGGCTATTATCAATCGTTTTTCGACAAACCTCATAACCAGGTACTGGAATTGCTGGTGACCACAGGCGCCATAGGATTTCTGGCGTATGCCGCAATTGTGATGCTGGCGGTACTGGGGCTCTGGAAAGGCTATAAGGCCGGCTCTCTTCTGTGGCCTGAATTTGTCGCCCTGGTTAGTGGAGCGGCCGCCTATCAGGTTCAGAACCTTTTCGCCTTCGATACACAAGCCGCAGTGGTAGCGTTTTACTTCTTTGTTGCCTTTGCAGGCATTCAGTGGTTTCAGAGCCTGCCACGCCGGAATGTGCAGGCCGCCAGGCGGGTTCAGGTTCCAGCCTTCGTCGTATGGGCCCTGGTCGCAGTCAGTGCTTACGGCGCCTATTCCCTATACGGCGGAGCCGCTGACGTTATGAACAAGATCAGCGAGGCCACGGATCCTAAAGACATTCCAAAGTCCATTGGGCTGTTTGATAGCGCGGCTCGATCTCCTTTTGCGTGGGATCGCCCGGAGCTTGCCAGAAGGTATGCGGACCAATTGGCGGATGCCGATCAGACTTTGGATCCAGAACAATTGAAGAGTGCTTTGGACAGCGCGACAGCTGTGATGGAGCAGACAACCAGGCAAACAGCAAACGACCCATCGCTCTGGTTGAAGCTAGCGTCTTTGTATTTGCAAAGGTCCAGGTTGGATCGGACTCCGGCCGATCCCCGCACCGGCCAGGCGATTCAGCGCGCCATGGATCTGGCTCCCAACTGGATTGAGCCGCTACTTTATCTCTCTCAATACGAAGCTTCGCGCGGGCGCTATGACGAAGCGATGCAGCTTGCCCAACGGATCGTCGAGCTAATGCCCCAAAATGGAGAGGCCAGCTGGAACCTGGCGCTGATGTACCGACTCCACAACGACCAAGACTTGGCGATCGAGACAGCCTGGAGAGCAGTGGTGCAGCGTTATCGGTTTAAATCGGGTAAGGAAGTAACGTGGCTCTCCGACTATTACTCCGACAGACAAAATTACTATCGCCTTCTGGACCTGTACGAAAAGGCCCTGCGGGTCAGACCGTACGACGTCAGCTTGTATCGAAAGCTTGCCGAGACCTACGCCAAGGTAGGCCAGAAGCAGAAAGCGATTGGGACGGCGATGGAGGGCGCTGAACGGGATCCCTCCGACCCACAGTGGCGCGAGTTTCTTCGCTCTTTGCAGTGAGGCGGAGGGGCCGGGACCGCGAGAAAAGTTGAACGAGGCCCTGGGGCGCATGAAACGTCCGTGCGAAGGGCATTTCACGATTTCACTATCTGGCCGAAGCAGCGTCAAACGCGCAAGGTGTCAAAGAATCGTAAGTCATTGCGTGTATAATCATTTCGGAGCCGAGTAAGCTTCGACCTCTTTGTAGAGGAAATAATGCTAAACCAAGTGCGTTTGGCGCTCGCTGCGTTTTACGCCGTCAGCGTCCTGGGAGGCCAGCCGCCAGCCCCGGTTACCGCTGTTGTGATGCCGGATGGACGATATTCCGGCATAGCCCTTCGCGAAATGGGTCGTGAGGCGGCTCATATCCTCAAAAAATCCGGTATTGCGTTCCATTGGCATCTCGGGCGGCCTACGCAAGGCGTAAACGGGATGCTGGTAGTGGTGAAGCTGGTGGGCCGTTGCGACATGGACGGATCGCCGGCGTTTCTGGAGCCTGGACCGCTTGGGTGGTCGCACGAGTCGGATGGCGTGGTTCTCCCGTTCAGCGATCTGGCTTGCGACAATATTCGCGGTGCAGTCCTAAACGCCCTGCTGGCGGGCAATCAGGCTCAAGGAAATGTTTTGCTGGGCCGCGCCATGGGTCGAGTTTTGGCGCACGAGCTCTATCACATTGTGGCCGACACGGAAGACCACGGCGGGGATGGCGTCGCGCAATCTACGTTATCGGCGCGAGAATTGACGTCGGGCCAACTAGAACTGCGGCCATCGGATGTGGAAGCAATCCAAAGCGGTCTGCGCCAAGCGCGCTAAGGGAAAGGCGAAGCGAACCGGCTCCCTCTCGATCGCGGCTCAGTTTTTGACAGCCTCTAATGCGTAGCCTAGTGGAGGTGCGTGGGCCGGCGACAGGCGCAGAAGCGGGGGCATCAGGTTAAGTTGTTGATAGGCAACAGCATCGAGGGGAAGGGTTGTGCACTCAGCGGCGTCAGAGACTACAGGCGGCGTCGTCCGTGGACGATGTACGGGTGTGTTTTCACGACGAAGCGGACCATTGCCGGTGTCGCAGGGCGCGGCCGCGGCTACTGATCGAAGTGTTCATCGACAACAACTACAGCGAGCTTACTCCGTCGACGGATTCGTCGGTCCGTGCCTTCCTCGCTGCGTGACGCCGTGGATTGGATCAGCTCGCGAGGGATGAATAAGGAGTATCTCCTGCCGCATTCCATCTCGGACTTGAAAGTCAAACTCTTTGCCGACGGCGCCGATAAGGCCGCCATGCTCAAGCTCTACCGAAACCCGTGGATCAAGGGATTCACCACCAATCCCTCTCTCATGCGCGCAGCGGGGATTCGCAATTACGAAGCCTTTGCCCGCGATATCCTGCGTTCGATCAGGGACCGGCCTATATCTTTCGAGGTTTTCGCCGACGACCCGGACGAGATGTATCAGCAGGCGCTGCAGATCGCCGAGTGGGGCGAGAACGTTTATGTCAAAATCCCTGTCACCAACACGAAAGGAAAGAGCGCGCTCAGCGTCGCCCGCGAATTAAGCCGGGAGGGCGTCAAGCTGAACATCACCGCCCTTCTCGCGCTCGACCAGGTACGGGACACCGCGGACGCCCTGGATGGCGGAGCCCCTTCGTGCATTTCCGTGTTTGCCGGCCGTATTGCGGACACAGGCCGTGATCCCGTTCCCGTGATGAAAAAGGCCGTGGAACTGGTTCACCAGCATCCTGGAACGGAATTGATCTGGGCCAGCCCCCGCGAATTTTATAACGTGATCCAGGCCGACTCGATCCATTGCGACATCATAACCGCGACTCCGGATGTTCTCGAGAAGCTGAGCCTCCTTGACAAAGATCTCTTGGAATACTCGCGCGAAACCGTCCAAATGTTTTACGACGATGCCAAAAAGTCCGGCTTTACCCTCACTGGTCAGGCCGGGCATAAAGTCGCGGTTGGAGGCGTGCGAGGACTCAAGTGAAGCTTCCGCGTCACGCTGAGCTCTGGCTGCCAGGGTATTTGCGAAACAGGTTCGCCAGGGACCTGCCGGTTGGAAAGGTCCGATGAGGAAGGAAAAATTCCGCGTTGGGCTGGTAGGGACCGGCTACGTCAGCCAGTACCATCTCCGAGCTCTGAAGAAGCTGGATTACGTGCAGGTGGCCGCGCTGTGCGATTCGAATCTCGACTGCGCCACTCAAAGTTGCGAAGGAAGCGGGAATTGCCCGCGCCTACCGGAGTCTTGACGAACTGGCGCCGAAGCGTCTGGATGTAATCCATATCCTCACGCCCCCCGCCTCCCACTGCGCGCTGACCGTGCAGGCTCTGAAGATGGGCTGCCACGTTCTTGTCGAGAAGCCCATGGCTCCGTCGTCGGACGAATGCGACCGCATGATGGACGCCGCAAAGGAGACCGGGCGCATCCTCTCCGTCAGCCACTCCGCGCGCATGGATCCAGTGGTGCTGGAGGCGCTCCGTCTGGTGAAGCAAGGCGCGTGCGGCGACGTTCTGGCAGTCGATTTTCTGCGAAGCTCGGATTATCCTCCCTACGGGGCGGCGCAATGCCGGCTTACTACCGGGAAGGCGGGTATCCGTTTCTCGATATCGGCGTCCACGGGCTGTCGTTGATGGAAACGTTTCTAGGCGCGATCCACGCCGTGGACGTACGCCACGTCGCAACCGGCCGGGACCCGTATCTGACCTTCGACGAATGGCATGGGTCCGTCCAATGCGAGCGGGGAACCGGCCACATGTATCTGTCGTGGAACGTGCAGCCGATCCAAAACGAGCTGATCATCCACGGCACCGCGGCGTCATGCACGTCGATTGCTATCTGCAAATCTGCACTGTACGCAAGCGGCTGAGGGGACCGAAAATGGTCCAGCGGATTGTCACGGCGTCCGCGAACTCGGCGGCCACGTTGTTCCAAGTTTCCGGTAATGTGGTGCGAGTTCGCCACCGGAAAGCTGCAGCCTTCGCCGGGCATTGGCGTGTCGGTGGCGAAGTTCTATGAGGCGCTTCGACCAGGGAGCCGCGCCCCCGGTTTCCGCCGAAGAGGGTCGGCGCATCGTTCGTTGGGCCGAGCACGCCACTCGCGGAGCTTCGGCCGACAAGCGAGCGATGCTCGAGCAGGCAGCGGTCGCACCCCCGCCCGCGAAAACTCTGGTCACCGGTGCGAGCGGGTTTCTGGGGCGCGCCTTGGTGGCACGGCTGCTCAGCAATGGTGAATCGATTCGCGTACTGGCGCGCCGTCCCATTGCCGATCTGGAAGGAGAATCCACGAGTGCATGTCGTCCGCGGAGACCTGGGCGATCCAGAGGCCGTCGAGCGCGCGGTCCAGGGAGTGGAACTGGTGTATCACGTCGGCGCCGGGATGCGCGGCGGCACAGAGGCCTTTGAAAGCGGCACGGTCTGGGGAACGAAGAATGTTGTGGCGGCTTGCCTGCGCCACGGAATCAAGCGCCTGGTATACGTCAGCTCGTTGAGCGTGCTCGATCACGCCGGCCACCCGAAGGGTGTTCCTATCACTGAGTCCTCTCCGGTCGAGCCGCACCCCGAGCTGAGAGGCGCCTATTCGCAAACCAAACTGATCGCCGAAAATCTGGTGCTGGATGCGATTCGGAACCGGAATTGCCGGCGGTTATCCTTCGCCCGGGACAGATCTTCGGCCCGGTGCCGGAGAAGACGACCGCCATCGGGCGTCATCGGCTCTGGCCGGCCGCTGGCTGGTGATGGGTTCGGGCCGATTGCCTCTGAATCTCGTTTATGTCGAGGATGTGGTGGATGCGCTCCTGCTGGCGGCAACCGAAGCCGGATGTGTCCGGCCAGCGTGTTTCAACTGGTGGATCCCGCCACGTTGACCCAGCGTGAGTACATTGAAGCGGCCAAGACGTACGGTTCGGCGCCTCGAGTTTCCTACGTGCCGAAGCTGTGCTCTACACACTTGCGCTGGGCATGGAACTTCTCGGGCGAGTGCTTCGGCCGCAGACGTCGCCTCTCTCGCGCTATAAGATCCGGTCGCTCGCTCCCATTTCGCCGTTCGACGGCTCCGCGGCGCGCGACCAGTTGGGCTGGACGCCGGCGGTAGGCACGCGCGAGGGCCTGCTTCGGACCTTTTCCAAAGCGGGCGCAAAAGACCCCGTCCTGGCCTTGGCGGGCACTACGCATTGAGGACCCGTGGGATGAACTGGCGCGTCAAAGGTGTGGTCCAGGGCGTGTTGAGTCTGGTGCCCGGCGGAGGCATTCGTCAACAACTTTCTTCAGACCACCCTCGGGAATCTTCGCGATTTTGAGGCGAATGTCGATGACAAGGTAGTCGATGACTGGCTGGTCCTGCTGGGGAACATGGCAGCGTTGGGCGTAAGGCCTCAGAACCTTGACTACGTAGAAGTGGGAACGGGCTGGTATCCGGCTTTACCCATCTGCTACTGGCTGGCCGGCGCGCGCAGCTGCCGCACCTTTGACATTACCCGGCATCTGAATCACAAATTGACGTTCCGAATGCTGCGCCGCATCGAGAATCATCTGCCGGCAATTGCGGAGGGCAGCTTCAGGCCTCTGGCAGAAGTTCGGGCAGCCTATGCATCGCTCAGCAATGCGAAGACAACGGAAGCAGTTGCTGCGCGCCGCTAGCATCGAGTATCTTCGCGCCTCACGATGCCGCTGACAGTGGATTGCCGGACGCCAGCGTGGACGTGGTCTTCTCCAACAGCGTGCTGGAACACGTTCCCGCCGATGCAATCCTGCGCATCATGCGCGAAACCCGACGGATTCTTCGCAAGGGGGGCTTGGCCTTTCACAGCGCCAACTGCGGGGATCACTACGCCTATTTCGACCGTAGCATCACTGCGGTCAACTACCTGGCTTATCCCGAGCGGCAATGGTCGAAGTGGAATAATGGCCTGCTTTATCAGAACCGTCTTCGGCCGAGTGACTTCATCGATCTGGCGGAACAAGGCGGACTGCGGATCGTGTTGCTCAAGAGCAAACCGAACCCGAGGCTGCTTTCCGTTCTGCCAACCATGACGATCGCCCCCGAGTTCCGCCGGTATCCTCCGGAACAACTAGCCACTACATCGGTCGACTTCGTGGCACAGGCGTGAGCCGCGCTGCCATTTTTTTGTGGGTACTACTAGTACAACTGCCGGCAACGCGCTGGCTGGAGCTTGGCTGCGATTGTCAAGACTTGCCTTATACTACTCGGTGCCGGGAAACAAAGTGGAAAATCCCGGTTTAATCGTTATGAAGCATCCGCAATCCATAGCGCCAGGAGGGTCTTCTGATAGGGCATGTCCGCCGGCGTCGATAGCGATGCGGATGAAGATACCAGAAAGCGAATATCGTTCGGCGGAACGCCTGTACTACCACTACAAGGTCGAAAGAGAGTTAGGAGACCGCCTGCGCAATGCCACCAAACCGGAGCGCGCGCGGCTCTATCGGACCGTCTATGACGAGATGTTTCGCCGTGTCCCGGATCATCCGCAGGTTACCGCGCCGGACAGGCCCGCGCATAGGCTGAAGGCCGCCAGCCAACTGCGGCTGATCGAACCATTCTTGAAACCCAGTACAGTGTTTCTCGAAATTGGCGGTGGGGACTGCGCCCTCTCGTTTCTCGTGGCCCCGAGAATCAAGCAGGCCTATGGCCTGGAGATCACCGATCACCTGGTGCCGCACACAGCGCCGCCAAATTTTCAATTGGTGCTATCGGACGGGAGCTCGATCCCAATCCCCGCGAATACTATCGACATGGCCTTCAGTTTTTCCCTCATAGAGCACGTTCACCCGGATGACATCGTTCAGCATCTGGCGGAAGTGCATCGGGTTTTGAAGCCGGGTGGAATCTACTATTGCGTCACGCCGAACCGGCTATTGGGTCCGCACGATATCTCCCGCTACTTCGATACTGAGGCGACCGGTTTTCACTTGAAGGAATACACCGTCGGGGAACTCTCAAAGCTGTTTCGGGATGCCGGATTCCGCGGACTGTGGGTTGAAAAGAACTGGAGATCGCACCGTGTTCCCGTACCTGCGGTAGCAATGCGGACCGCGGAAGGGATCCTGGGAGCGCTGCCCTGGCCCGCCCGGTACCGTCTGGCGAGAGTCCGCAGAGTCTACTGGGCCATGGAGGTCGGCTTGGCCGGAAGGAAACAGCGCTGATCTCGGCGCGCTGCCGCCTTCCGCATCAGGCCGTAAAGGCAAGTCGCCGTAATTATGACAGCCTCGACACAGCTCGGAAGCATTCGCACGCATATCGAGAAAAGGCGGCTATTGCTGCCGGTGGTGGCTTTCGTCCTCACCACTACCTACATCGTTCTGGCGCAACTGTCACCGGCCGTTCTTTTTCCGCAGCTGGCGCACCACCACATCATGGTGTGGTTGGCTGTCGGCGCTGCGCTGGCAGGCCTGTCGCAGGTCCTTTTCCATCCCTCGCGGTGGCGATCTCCAGAGGTCTATCTGATGCTGGGGCTGACGGCGGCCGTGCCGATCTCCCTGATCGCAAACGCTCAAGCTGGCGGCGCGCTACGGGGTTTGCGGGATTTCGTCGTTTCCGGAGGCGCGTTCTTCCTGGTGTTTGCAGCCGTGGATACTGTCCGGAAGATTCGTGTTTTGGCTTTTGCCGTGGTTATAGTAGCGATCTACTTACTTTCGCAATCTCTTTATGGCTGGTGTCGGAATGGAGTGCAGAGCCAGTATGTATTACGGCAGCACCTCTATAACGCCCAGCAAGATGTGATTGGCGAATTCCCCCGTTTGAAGTCTGTTGGACTCCTTGATGATCCCAATATCTTCGCGCAGTATCTGCTGGTGGCGGCCAGCCTGCTGACGTTGGCCTGGTCGCCGGGGCGTTGGCGGCGTAGCCTGGTGCGTAATCTGGCGCTGGTGATGCTGCCAGGCGCCTATCTGCTTTACGGTGTTCTGGTCACCCATTCCAGAGGTGGCCTGATTGGACTCGCCATCCTGATTTTTTTTCTGTTGGAGAAAAGATTCGGCAAATTACTCTCGCTGGTGCTCGCGGGTGTTTTGCTTCGCCTCTTGTTTGTGATGGGGGCCGCGGGACCACGTTCCATCTCGCTCAGCGATCCCTCTATCGCGGGGCGCATCCAGGTAGCGCGAACCGGCGTCCGCATGTTTAGAGCCGCGCCGGTGTTTGGCGTCGGGTTCCAGCAGTTTACCGTGCATAACCCGTCTCTTACCGCACATGATTCGCTCCTGCTGTGCTTGGCAGAACTCGGGATCGTTGGTTCCCTCTTTTGGCTCGGTCTCTTGGTTTTCTCGATCATTTACCTGAACGGGTTTGTCCGGAATCATACCGTCCTAGTGCAGGCGCCGGGCCTCGCGAGCAGCGCCAATGGAGTCCGAATTGCATTATTCACGTTCTTTGGAACAGCCTTATTTCTTTCGCAAACCTACGCTATGACGCTTTACGTGTTGATCGGGATGGCTGCTGCTGCCCGCCAATTATTTCTCCGGCAAGCGGAGGCCGGGGGGTTCAGGAGATTCAGCCATTGACCGCCTTTATTACAGGCGCCGCCGGCTTCGTCGGCAGCAACCTCACTGACCGGCTCCTGGCCCTGGGGCACGACGTCGTCGGTTTCGACAACTTTTCCACCGGGCGTATCCAGTTCCTGGAGTGCGCTCTTCGGAACCCCCGTTTTCGTCTGCGTCGCGGCGATCTGCTGGATCTCGAAGCGCTCTCCGCGGCTATGGCCGGCGCGGATTTCGTCTATCACCTCGCTTCGAATGCCGACGTCCGCTTTGGCACACACCATCCGCGCAAGGATCTGGAACAGAGCACCATCGCAACGTGGAACGTCCTGGAGGCCATGCGCACCAACAATGTCCGCCGCATCGCCTTCGCTTCCTCGGGTTCCGTTTATGGCGAACCCGATGTCATTCCCACTCCGGAAGAATGCCCCTTCCCGATCCAGACATCTCTTTATGGAGCCGCCAAACTCGCCGCCGAAGGATTAATCGCAGCCTATTCGGAGGGCTTCGGCATGCAAGCCTGGATCTTTCGCTTCGTCGCGCTGCTGGGGCCTCGCTATACGCACGGTCATATCATCGATTTCTACCGGCAGCTCCGGGTCCATCCCGACGTTCTGAACGTCCTCGGCGACGGCCACCAGCGAAAATCCTACCTATACATAGGGGACTGTATCGACGCGATACTCACCGCTACCCGGCAAGCGTCGGCAAAAGTGAACATCTTCAACCTTGGCACCGACCAGGCCTGCGAAGTGAATGATTCGATCGCCTGGATCTGTGAGCGCCTGGGTGTAAACCCCCGTTTGATGTATTCCGGAGGGAAGCGGGGCTGGATCGGCGATAGCCCGTTTATACTCCTGGATTGCAATCGGATTCGGTCCTTGGGGTGGCGCCCGACACTGTCCATTCAGCAGGCCGTGGTGCGCACTGTTGAGTTTATCGAGGGCAATCCATGGCTGGACGATCCCGCGGTTGCCACTCCGCAGGCGGCATCGAGAGCATAGAAGTCAACGATCGGCAAAAGCCTTTTGAACTCGGTCTAGAGCACTTTCGGCGCAGGCTTGCCAAGAAGAGTTCCGGACAGCGTCCATTCGTGTTCGGCGGATTTCGGCAGTTTCACCTTGCAACGCCTGCTCAATCTTTTGGAGGAAGTCTTCATACGAGTCCGCGAGAAAGATCACATCGTGCAGGCGTTCGATCTCCGGCGCTCGAATACTGACCACAGGCTTGCCCGTCGCCAGGTACTCCCGTATCTTGAGAGGGTTCGAATTCAACACGAAGCGATCTCTCCAGTAAGGCGCTATCGCCACGTCGAAGGCTTTGGCCCAGCGGGGAAGCGATTCATAAGGCTGTGGCCCGGGGAGGTGCACATTTGGTAGCGCCGCAATCGCGCCGACATCCACCGCAACCATGCCGATCAGTAGAAACGTCCAATTCTTGCGCTGTCCGGCCAGGTAGGCGATAAGTGCTAAATCGATTCGACTCGCGATGCTTCCAAAGTATCCTATAACCGGTTGCCGTAGCCCTTGCGCAGCCTCGGGGATCTCCGTAGCCGGATCCTGAGCCTGGCTGAACAGATCGAAATCGACGCCATGCGGCGAGTATTCGACATTTCGGTTTAACTCCCGCTTCGGGTTCAGAAGGGTTTGCGAACAGACGAAAACCACATCCGCCCGCGATGTAAGTTGGTCGTCAAGGCGCTGGATCCGCGCAGCATCCATCTGCGCCATCGCGGCGTAGTCATCGACCACGTAGTACACAACCAACTCCTCCCCAACCCTGCCCGCCATCGCAGCCGGGTGCGGCACCGCGAACCAGCTTAGACGGCGGTCAAAGTGCAGAATCCGGGCCGCGCGCCGCACCAGCCAGCGGCCGAATGCCCGATTGAAACTTTCGACAAAGGGTAACTGGCGGAACGGTATCTGCGGCACCGTGATGTGCCACAACTGCGGCCCTACGGCCTTGGGCCTCGCCAGGAACTTCTGCGCGATCCGGAGGATCTTTCGCAGATCGCGGGTACTTGCGGTGGGCGATCGCATGCCCGGAGTGTCCACGTACAGTAGCGGCATGCGGCGGGCAAGCTGCCGCGCGATGTGATGACTGGACGTGCGATTCTCCGCAAACCAGTCATTGCCAAAATAGATAACGCTGAGGTTTTGAAGCGGGTCCTGCAAGTTTTCGGAATTCGCGGCCGCTGAAGTCATCGTTTGATTAACTGACCCATCCTAGCGCGCCAGGAGTCGGCGCAACCGACAAAACCAAGATGAATCCCGGCAGGGATCAATTCGGGCTACTGTTGTTATCATGAAGTCGGGTTGGCACCGATATTGCCGCTAGTCAGCACGTCTGTCTCCGGCCGGGAGGTCGCATCCCCTGAGGTCAGCGTTCTGATGCTGACCTACAACCGCCCCCAATTCCTGGGCCGCGCCATTCAAAGCGTTATCGACCAGAGCCTGGAGGATTGGGAGCTCATCGTGGTCCAGGATGGGCCGAACCAGCAAACGGCAGCGGTCATGGAAGAATGGGTGAAGCGCGATCTGCGAATTCGCTACTTTCAACGCGAGCGCGTCGGCAACATCGCAAACGCCTCTAATTACGGTTTGGCCCGCGCCCGGGGCCAGTATATTGCGATTCTTGATGACGACGATTACTGGGTGGCGGCCGACAAACTCGGAAAGCAAGTGGCGTTCCTCAAAAGCCATCCCGATTATGCCGGCTGCGGCGGCGGCATGACTGTTATCGACGACCACGAGAATATCCAGATGTCGTATCTGAAACCGGAACAGGACCACGAGATCCGGGCCCGAGCGCTCTGCGCGAATCCCATGACCCACTCGACAACCATGTTCAGGCGCTCGCTGGGCGAAGAGATTGGATACTTCGACGAGTCGCTGGCTGGCTATCAGGACTGGGATATGTGGCTGCGGTTCGGCAGGCTCGGAAAGCTTTATAATTTTCCAGAGATATTCACCCGATATACGCTTTGGAGCGGAGGCGGGTCGTTTCAGCAGCAGCGCAAGAACGTGCGGTCCGCCGTGAAGATCGTGTTTCGCCATCGCACGGGATATCGAGGGTTTGCGGGGGCCTTGGCGCTGGTGCTCGTGCACCTGGCGTACGCGCATCTTCCTGCTCGCCTCAGTAAATCGTCCTTTTCGTTCCTGGCGCGGCGAAAGAAGGCGATCTTCTCGGGGAAACAGAATGGGACCGCACAGGAACATGGCAGTCCGGGGGAGTCAAAGCGGGAGGATTCGGGCCCGTGAGTATGGCTCGCGCGACGAGCATCGCCGCCGCTCAGCCAGTATGCGAATCGTACAGCTAGTAGAAACGCTGGAGACCGGGGGACTGGAACGAATGGCCGTCGATCTTGCGCTGGCGCAGATGAGGACTGGCCACAGCCCGATGCTTTACTGCATGTTCGGGGGCGGCCCGCTTGCCGACGACGCTCGCCGGGCGGGCATTCCGGTGACGGAATTTCACAAAGAGCCGCGCTTTTCGCTGAGGGCGCTGATCAAGCTGGCCCGGCAACTGCGGCGCGATGCGCCGGACGTTGTGCACACGCACAATCCGGGGGTGCATCCCTATGGCGCGATAGCGGCGTGGATGGCTCGAGTTCCGGCTGTAGTGAACACGCGCCATGGACCGGCAACATCGTCCGGCCGCGCCTACCAGGAACGTTATTTTCGCGCGGCGAT
The DNA here is from genome assembly GCA_963798295.1 of Bryobacterales bacterium. Classification (GTDB taxonomy): domain Bacteria; phylum Acidobacteriota; class Terriglobia; order Bryobacterales; family Bryobacteraceae; genus Palsa-89. The sequence goes on from CAWCSV010000002.1 coordinate 786,829, forward strand.
GCCGTTGACGGATCGCGTGGTGTTCGTGTGTGAGGATTCCCGGCGTTATTTGCTTGAGAAAGGCGGGCTGTCCGGCCGTAAGTCAGCGGTAATCATAAACGGAATCGAGCCGGGAGCCTTTTTGGAAAAACCGGCAGCCCCGATGAGCGCTTCGCCGCGGGTCCGCTTTGGGACAGTGGGCCGCATGGTGCCCGCCAAGGCGCACTCGATTCTGATCGACGCGTTTGCTCAGCTCAGCGGGAAGCTCCCCGATGCCGAACTGCGCATCGTGGGTGGCGGGCCGCTCGAAGACGAATTGAAGGAACAGGCGCGAAAGGCGGGCCTGGACGGTCGCATCCGTGTGGAAGGTCTCAATCATCGCATCGCCGGCGTACTGCAGGAACTCGACATCTTTGTGATGTCCTCCACCAGCGAGGGCCTGCCGCTGGTTATTCTGGAGGCCATGGCAGCCGGGCTTCCCGTAGTTTCAACCCGTGTCGGAGGAGTGGCCGAGGTTGCGCCGGAGGGGGATGTTTCCGTGCTGTGCGCGCCGGGAAACGTGTGCGACTTGGCCGAGGCGATGTACAAGGCGGCCACCAGTTGCGATCTGGCCTGCATGGGAAAAAACGCGCGCGAAATAGCGATCGCAAAGTTCAGCCTGGATCATATGTGGCGCAGCTACCAAGCGGTCTACGCTGAAGCGCTCGGCCGGAATTAGCCTTGCCGCGACTCGCCGTCGTCAGCTCCTACTTCCCCATCCGCGCCCAGCCACAGCGCGGCCACTCAGCGTACCAGACCCTTCGCCGGATGACCTCACGGATGGATATCCAGGTTTTTTGTCCGTTCGCAACCTACCCCTCCTTCTGGCGACCACGCAACTTCTCTTACATACGGGCTGACCCGAGTTATTCCCCATCGGACGTGCCTGCCCAATACATGGAGTATCCGGCGCTCCCGTTGATCAGCCGGCCCCTGAACGGGCCAGTGTGCGCCCACTATGTGCTGCCACACCTGGAGCGGTTCAAGCCCGACCTGATTTTGAGCTATTACGTGTACCCGGAAGGCTACGCCGCGCTCTCCGCCGGCAAGCGATTGGGCGTTCCGGTTATTCTGGGCGCCATCGGTTCCGACATCAACCGTATCCCGGACAGGATTAGCGCATTCCTGACGCGAAAAGCTCTGCGTGAGGCCTCCTTCGTTCTCACTGTGAGTGAACACCTGCGCGATCGGGCGATCAGTCTGGGCGCGTCCACGGAACGAACGAGAGCCGTCCGGAATGGCTGCGACACCTCGGTGTTTCGGCTGGCCGATCGCACTGCGGCGCGCGCCGGGCTGGGGCTGGACGCGGAATCGGAAGTGGTCGTTTTTGTCGGTTGGATCGCTGCCACCAAAGGTTTGAGGGAATTGCTTGAGGCGGTGATGCGCCTCCGCGTTTCCCGTCCCAGCTTGCGCCTGTTCTGCATCGGCGAGGGACCGCTTCAGGCCGAACTCGAAGCTCGCGCGATCGGCGCGGGTCTTGCGGATCGCATTCGCTTTCTGGGATCGCGCGGTTCGCTGGAAGTGTCTACCTGGCTGGCCGCCGCCAATGTCTTCTGTCTTCCCAGCTATGCCGAGGGCTGCCCAAATTCGGTGATCGAAGCGCTGGCGTGCGGCCGGCCCGTGGTGGCGACGAACGTCGGCGGCATACCGGAGCTGGTGAATTCTGAATCCGCAATTCTTGTTGCGCCCCAGGATTCCGAAGCCCTTGCCGGGGCTCTCGGCAAGGCATTGTCGCGACGATGGTACGAAACGGAGATTTCTCAGCAGGCTCAGCGCAGTTGGGACCAGGTTGCCGAAGAGACCTGCGAAATCTGCATGGAGTGCCTCGGACACCACGACCAGGTGTCCAGCGGCCGCCGTTCGCGTTGATTCGCGCACTCAGGAAGTTCGGTAAGTTGAAAGTGGTGAATAGGACAGAAAAAGCGGTGCCCCGCCTGGACGGAAACAGGGCGCTCCTTCTACCGCTTGCGTTCACGTTCGGTCTAGCGGGCCTTGCATCGCTTCCACCGGTGCGCCACAACCCGAGATTGCTGATAACGTTTCTGGGCACTGCGGCTGCGCTGTGCGCCTGGAACGCGATCCTGTTGGTCTGGGCCCGGCGTAGCGGGCGCATGTTCACAATCGATGTGGTGCTGCGGAAGCAACACTACGTGCAAGCCTGCGCGCAGGGTGCGGTGCTGTTGTATTGGGGATGGTATTGGCCTCAGGTTTACGCCTCGGCGTACTTGATCCTTGCCCAGCTCGTTTTCGCGTACGCGTTCGACATGCTGCTCGGTTGGTCGCGGCGGAACACTTACACTCTCGGTTTCGCTCCCTTTCCCGTTATTTTTAGCATCAATCTCTTCCTGTGGTTCAAGCCAGACTGGTTCTATTTCCAGTTCGCGATGGTGTCGCTTGGGCTGGCCGCGAAAGAACTGATTCGTTGGAACGGGGAAGGCCGCAGGGTGCATGTCTTCAATCCCTCGTCCTTTCCACTGGCGGTCGTTTCGCTGGTCCTGATCGCCACACACGCAAGCGACCTCACTTGGGGGAAGAACATTGCCAGCACGCAGTTCTATCCGCCGCAGATGTACCTGATGCTTTTTCTCATCAGCCTGCCCGGCCAATTCTTTTTCGGCGTGACTTCGATGACGATGTCGGCGGTGGTGTCGACGTACTTGTTTTCTCGCATCTACTTCGCTATGACGGGCGTCTATTTCTTCTACGATTCGTATATTCCGATTTCCGTCTTCCTGGGAATGCATCTGCTGTTTAACGATCCGTCCACTTCACCGCGCACGGAGCTGGGACGCATCATCTATGGCGCGCTGTACGGATTGAGCACCGTCGCATTGTACCGGCTGCTGGGCAGCGCGGGAATGCCGACCTTCTATGACAAGCTTCTGCAGGTGCCACTGTTGAACCTGTCGGTGAAGGCGATCGATAGCGCGGCGCGGTCGCGATGGCTGCGTGTCTTCGATCCCGCGGCGCTTGGCCGGTCGCTGGCGCCTTATCGTCGCAACCTGGCGTATATGTCCATTTGGGCGGTTGTGTTTGCGGCGATGAGCGCTACAGGAGCAGTGGGCGACAGCCATCCCGGCCAGTGGCTGCCGTTTTGGAGACAGGCCTGCAAGGATGGCCGTCCTTACGCGTGTCCCTACCTGGCCGATTTGAGTTTGGGTTATTGCAATCAGGGATCAGGCTGGGCCTGCAACGAAGCCGGCCTACTTGATATCGCCCTCTCCCGGTCTGGCGAAGATCTTCGCAGGCTGGATCCGGCCGGCGCCGTGGAACCGCTCAACCGCGGCTGCCGGCTGGGATTTGCGGCGGCTTGCCAGAACTTCTACACATTAACCAGCGGAGGGGGCCGGTTCACGAGCGCGCCGCCGCCTCTCCGTGACTACCCGATTATCCTGAGAGGAAGCAAAGGCGAGATCCGCGCAAAGACGCCGTCCGCATTGTACGCGCTGGCCTGCCGTGAGGGCTGGCCGAACACGTGCCAGTTTACTGCTGGCGGCGAATAGCCTCCCGCAACGAGTCCACCCGCCCTTCGGTGCTGACAAAAATATCCTCCGGAAAGCGCCTGAAGGCTAGAAGGCCGGCGTAGATGGCGGCAGCGTCGTCAAGGTTCAGCCCGAGCCCTGCCAGGTACTGCATGCGCAGGTTCCGGTCGCGATTCAGCGGAGCGTTTCTCAGCCACGCACTGAGATCGGATCTCCGGCCTGCATAGGTCGCAAACAAATCCACCGGCGAGTTCATACCGATCTCGGCGAGCGACTGGGCTATCTTGCTGGCACCGCCGCGATATCCGATGCGTTGCTCCATCTCGTCCAGATCGATGCGCAGCGGTCCCACTTGCCCCAGCAGCACCATGTCGTGACCTTGGCCCTGGTAGGGGTTGCCCCAGATAGTGCCGTTGGGAAACACGTCGAAGAATGTGGCGACCGAGCTCTTGACCGCCTCCAGGTCGGTCTCGAATAACTGGATGTACATGGTGACAACGCCGCCTGGGTTGAGGTGCTGCTTCATCACTTCGAGGAATTCTTTCGTGTACAGGTTGGCAGCGCCCTTCACCCAAGGGTCCAGCGGATCGACTGTGATTCCGTCGAAGCGTTCCTTGGTTGTCGTTAGGTAGTGGCGGCCATCGTCAATCCGTAGCTGGACTTTGGGGTTGCGGAGGACATTGAAATTCGGTTCGCTAAAGTAGGCGGAAGCGGCTTTGGGCACCAGCGGCTCGATCTCCGCTATGGTCTCGCGTTCCACTCTTGGATCGATGGCCACCGCGCCGGCCGTGATGCCCGCGCCGCAGCCAATCACAAGCACCGAGCGAGGGTTTTTCGTCGTCAGTGTGGTGAGGTGCCCCAGCATTCGCTGGAGACGCATGTCGCGCGGCACGTTGGAGGCTTGGATCTTGCCGGCGACGTGAAAGGTGAGAATGCCGTTTGGAAAACTCGCGACGGCCACAGACGAGTTTATGCCTTCAGCGGCGTAAACAATATCGCCTTTGCCCACCCAGGTGGCAGCGTAGCGGCCGTACGCAATGAGCACCTTCGCGATGGGTGGGACGGTGAGGAACAGGAGGCCGGCAAGCAGCACGGCTATTCCGACCCAGCCCAAGGCTGACCAGTGAGGCTTGGCAGGCAGGAGAAGGATCAGACCGGAAAGGATCGATAACCCGACGAGCACTTGTTCGGTGCGCTCCGATCCCAGCCACACGACCAGGAGCAGGCTCGCGCCGAGAGCTCCGACGATGGCCCCGAAGGTGTTGGCAGCGTAGACCCTGGCCATCAGCCTGCCAGCATCCTGACCTGGGGATGCAGCTGCCGCAAGCGCCAGGGGGAAGCTGGCGCCCCAGAGGATCGTCGGCGGCAATAGCGCCCAGAACGCGCGCGCGAGATCCAGCTCGAAGTTGAACCAGATGTTCGAGGAGATCAATGGGTTGATCGGCCAGTAGGGGAGCGCCGCGCCTAAATTGTACGCGGTCCAGGCGATGGCGCACGCAGCCAGCCATTGGCACCAGCCCAAGGCCCTGCGTGGAGACGCGAGAGTTCGACAGAGCAATGCCCCGATAGCGCTTCCGATCCCGAGGCCGGCGAGAAAGACGGCGACGATGATGGAAAGCGCGTAAACGGAAGCGCCGAAGAGCAGCCCCAGCAGGCGCGTCCAGGTGGCTTCCGCGGCGAGTGCGCACAGTCCCGAAAGCGAAATGGCGATGTAGATGGCCGCCGCGCTCTTCGCAGAAACCGCGGCAGGTGCTTGTTCTATGCGGTCATCTGGACCTTTCTCGTGCGGAATTACCGCGGTGAGCACGAGTGCCAGCACTGCCATCGCCAGGTTGATTGCCATGGCGACGTACGTCGCTGCGTACACGTCATAGTGGCGCAGTAGGTAGAATCCAGCGAGCAAGCATCCCAAGACCGCTCCAGCGATATTCGCGCCGTAGATGAAACCCAGCCACGAGACGCGGTTCTCCGTCTTATTGATCAGGCGTGATAGCGCAGGGAGCGTCGCGCCCATCAACAACGTGGGGGGCAGCAGGCACGCAGCCGCGACAATTCCCCGGAGTAGGAATCCCTTCAGGCCATAACCAGCCCAGGCTGTATAAAGACCACCCGCCAACGGCACCAGGTGCAACACCAGGATTCCGAGAACGCCAACACCGGCCTCGATCAAGGCGTACACACGCAGGGGATGGTGTTGGGCGGAGACGAGACGGGGCAGTAGCAAGCTGCCGAGACACATGCCCCCCATGAACGTGGCGAGGAGCATTCCGAGCGAGACTGCTGTCGAGCCGATCACCAGTTCCAAGAGCTGGAACCAGATCACCTCGTAGATAAGCGCTGCGACGCCGCTGCCGAACGCAAGCAGGATTCCGAGTGGGAGCACAATCCCGTAATCCGATTGGCCTTACTTCTTCTTCTGTTCTTGCTCTTCTTTGCGATTCCCGTAAAGGATGCCGACGATTCCCTCGTTTCCTTCATGACACGCCGAATCGAAGATCATGTGACGCCCATCGGGAGCCCTTCCCATGTTGATGGTCACAGTCCAAGGCTTGGTCCAGGTCTTGGGGTCGATAAAGGTGATGTCGCGGCGCAACGTGTGCGCATCCACGCGCGTGAAGTGCTCAATCATCTTGTACGTGTCGGGGTTTGAGCCGCGAAAGCCGTCCAAGAAGTTCGTTGTTTCGACTACCAGCGCGTTTCCTTCCCAGTGGCCGCGTGAGTCTCCGAGGTAGAACTTCGCTCTGGCGGGAGCATGGGGACGGCCGTCCATGAAAATGACGCGGTTGCCGCCGCCGGCGTGATCGTCTTCCATGTAGATGCCCATGGATTTGGGAGATTGTACGACTTGCATCACCGTGCCCTGCGCAAACAAAGTGTTCAGCGGGAGGAACGGCATCGGCACGCCGAGGCAGCGTGGCGATTGCGGGATAGTCTCTGGGTTGTCGTTCACGCCCGGATCTGTTCCCAGACCGAGCCGGAATCCTTGGCCGAATTTGGCTGCCGGAGATCCGGGAACGATAGGAGGAATTTTCCCGTCCGGGGGATCGATGATCATTGAGGTGCGCCGGCCGGTTCTCAGAACCGAGTTAAATACAGCGTTGTATGCGCCGCTGACGTCCTGTTGGGCGTTGGAGGAACGGGCGTTTCGTCCTGGATTCAGTCCCTTCTTCTCGTCTGCTGCTTCGACTTCCGCATCCGTCAGGAATTCCTTGCCCACGTTCGCTGCCGAGCGCTCCAGGGGCACGTCGTACAGCACGAACCAGGTGCCTTGCAGGTCAGGGTCGCCCCACGGCAATCGGGGCGGATTGCCTGCTTTCGCCGCTGGCGCTTTCGCACCTGTCGATTTGGCTGGCGAGGCAGGGGTCTGGCCGCGCACGGAAACCACCGCCAACGCCAGCAGCGCTACGCACGCCAGCGCGACAGCAGCGATTGCATTGCGATCACTCATTGCTCTTTCTTCTCTTGCGAATCTTTCTCTTGCGAATCCTTGTCCTTCGTGTCAATTCCGGGACGTTGCACTTCATAGGGAGCGCCTGTACCGGAAGCCCCCAAGAACAGCTTCTGGCCGTTTGGCAAAGTTAGATCCCGGCCGTTTGCGCGGTTCAGCCCGTCTTTTGCCTGATAGCCGGAAATGTTGATCTTATCCCCGGCCTTGAGCGTATACCGGGTGATGCCTCTTCGCATAAGGATGTTCGGGCTCCCTGCCTCGATGGCCCAGTTCTCCACCGTCCCGTCCGGCATCTTCACATCGACGTGAATCCAGCAGTGGGGATTCATGAATTCCACTTTCGTTACCGTGGCATTCTCGAAATGCACTGGCTTGTTGGCGTCGAATTCCGCGGCAAACGCGTGATGGGCACTCAGCGGGGGCGCGGATAACAACAGGGCGATGCCAACGGCGACAACGGCTGCGATAGTAAACTTGGCTTCCATAGGGCGGGTCTCCTGATTCTTCCCTTCCGATTCTACTGCTTGGCCGGCGGATTGCCGGAGATGTAGCGTTCTAAAACCTCTTCTCCGGGCGGGATCTTGCGCGTAATGTCCACGTTCATGGTCTTGCCTTCCCAGTGCTTCACAAGCTGGTGCTTGCGGAGGTGGCCATACATGGTCTCTTCCACCATCTCCACGCACTTGAAATCCGTCAGCTGCGCATTCGGCTCCAGCCGGCGATAGAGCGGCATGCTGATCTTCCAGGCCCGCGTGAAAACCTGCGGGTCTTCGATCGTGGCTTCGTAATGGATGACGTCTTTTCCCGCTGGGGTGTAGCGTTCGACCACATGTAAGGCATCGCTATGGAAGTCGCCAGCCCGGTCAAACCAAGTGGCGTCGGTGAAATCCGAGACATCCACCACCAGCGTATCTCCCTCCCAATGACCCACCGAGTAGCCCATCCATAGCACGTTTGGATACGGCTCCATTTTCGTCAGATGAATGGTGCGCTGGGCATTCGCAAATTCGAAGACCATTTGGATTTTGGTGTTGCTCTGGATGATCTGGAAGGGATGCGGCATGTACATGCCGCGCGGGGTCCCTGGCTGGAAGCACTTCAGTTCCGGATCGCGATCGATCCAGTGCTCCTCATTCTCCTTCTTTCTGGCTGCCGCCCAAGGCTTATAAGGAATCTCCTCGCCCTCTACCACGCCCAGCCCTCCAGGAACCCATCCGAGCGAGCCCAGCGCGAGCACCGGAGCCGCGAGGACCTCGGAGCCGGGGAGCAGACCGGGTTGGGCGACCATGGGGCGCGCCTGGTGAGTCTGAAGGTCCCAGTTGGCAGTGTTATTGGCTTCCCAAATCCCGTTGAAGTCGGGTTTGCCGGCGACGCGGCCCGCGGAGTCCGCAACCGCGGCGGAGACTAGAGTCGCGCTGGGCGCGAACAGCCAGAACAGACCCGCTGTCACAGCGGCTGCCGACACCGCAATCGCGCAGCTCTTGCCAAAATATCGCATAGGACTTTCCCTGGCACATAGTACTACACTTGGTTCCCGGGGGCGAGAGAGTGAACTGTGGTGACCGAAAACCTAAAGGTCAGATTTCGAGTTTGCCCGTGCTGTCGCCATGGTGATCGGCCTGGACGCCGAGCTTGTCGAGCATAGTCAGCAGCAGATTCGACATCGGCGTGTGTGCGAGCATATTGCATGTGCCGCCCGCCTTTGAGCTGGCCGGAAGCGCCGCCCGCCAGCACCACGGGCAACGGGTCGTGATCGTGCTGATTGCCGTTGCTCATGCTGCTGCCGTAAAGCACCATGGAGTGATCCAGCAGGTTGCCGTCGCCATCGGGCGTCGCCTTTAATTTGTCCAGGAAATAGGCCAGCATCTGCACGTGATACCGGTTGATCAGCGCGTATTTATCCATGTTGGCGCGATTGTTGGCGTGATGGGACGCGACGTGGAAGCCTTCGCGCACGCCGCTCTGCGGATACACCGCGCCGCTGGTATCGCGGGCGAACATCATGGTGGCGACGCGCGTAATATTGGCGCGGAAGGCCAGCACCTGCATGTCGAACATGATCTTGAAATGTTCGTCGAAGGATTCCGGCACACCAGTCGGCGAGTCCGGCAGCTTCACGTCGGTTCGAGCCTGCTGCTCGGCCTTTTGGATGCGGCGCTCGATCTCGCGTATGTCGTCCAAATACTCGGCCAGCCGCGTGCGATCCGCCGCAGGCAGGTCGCGTTGGAGCGAAGCCGCTTCTTCCATCACCGAATCGAGCAAGCTGCGGCTCAATTGTTTTCTGGCTTGCCGGTCGGCATTGTTGCTGCCGTCGCCAAAAAGCTTTTCGAACACCACTTGCGGGTTGTTTTCCATGGGGAGAGGCGTGGTGGGCGTCTTCCAGGAAATGGTGTTCGAGTACGCGCAGGCGTAGCCGGAGCCGCAGCTCAGAGCCACATCTTCGATGGACAGTTCGAGAGACGGAAGCGGCGTGTCCTGGCCGAGGCGTTCGCGCGACGATCTGATCGATGGTTGGGCCAACCCGGATGTTTTCCCTTTCCGGATGAACTCCGCTCAGAAACACCGCGGCCGAACGCGCGTGATCGGCGCCGGCATCCGAACCCGCTCCACCAGCGGCCGGATGCGCCAGGTTCGAGACCACGTGATGCGGTCGCGCAATTTTTCGAGCGGCGCGAGGGTTTCGGTAAACGCGAATCCGGGGCCTTCGGTCGTCGGAGTCCACTTGTACATCGTGGCGCCGTGCGGCACATAGATACAGCTCAAGCGGCTGGCTGGATTGGCTGCGGTGCGCGCCAGCGGCGTTTGCGCGGGGACCATGGAATCGAGCAGCGGCAAAGCCACCGTTACGCCCATGCCGCGCAGAAACGTCCGGCGGGGCAAATGTTTTTTCGTGATGAATCTCATGGCTGTCCTCCTGGGGATGGAGACCCGGATTGCTTCATTCTCATCTGAAATGGATCGCTCTTCACGATACCTTGGACGAGCGCCGAAAAACGATTGTCGTTCTTGTGCGGCTTCTCGGGCGATGGAGCGAACCACCGGCATATCGTAATATTTGAGCGCGCGGCCGGTGGCGTAGGTCAGCAGTTTTTCGGTCACGGTGCGGACGAACACGTCGGAGCGGCTCAAAAGCGCATTTCGCAAACTGGCGGGCCCGTCTAGCTTGGTTCCGTCCACCAGCTGTCCGGTGGCGTCGATCGGCTCGCCGCTGTCGGCGGCACGCCAGGTCCCGATCAGATCGAAATTGTCGAGCGAAAATCCGATCGGATCCATGATTTTGTGGCACGCCGCGCAGGTCGGATTCTTGCGGTGCTCTTCCATGCGCTGCGCGCAGCGAAGTGGGTTGCGGAGTGCCTTCGTCCCCTTTGAGCGGGGGCACGTTGGGCGGAGGCAGCGGCGCGGGCGAATCCAGAATATTTTCCAGAATCCATTTGCCGCGCGCCACCGGCGACGTGCGATTGGCCACCGAGGTCACCAGAAGAAAACTGGATTGGCCGAGCAGGCCGCGGCGCGCGTCGTCTTGTATCGCGACGCGGCGGAATTGGCTGCCGTGAACGCCGGGCATTCCGTAATGCGCCGCCAGGCGCTGGTCGACGAACGTGTAATCGGCGTTCAGCAGGTCCACTACATTACGATCCTCGCGCACGATGCTCTCAAACAACAACTCGGTCTCGCGGCGGAAGGCCTCGCGCAGGTTCTCGTTGAACGCGGGCGACAGCGGGCGCTGATTTTTCAGCTCCCGCAAATAGAGCCACTGGTCGGCGAAGTTGGTGGCCAGCGTTTCCGAGCGCGAGTCCGCCAGCATGCGCCGCGTCTGGCGTTCCAGCACCGCGGGCTCATGCAGCTTGTTCTGAATCGCAAGATCCAGAAGTTCGTCGTCCGGGATGCTGCTCCAAAGGAAAAACGAAAGGCGCGACGCGAGTTCCAGATCGCTGATTCGATAGACGGCGCCAGCGGGAACATTGCCGGCTCGCGCTCGAAGCGGAAGACAAACCGCGGATCGATGAGCACGCGGGCCAAAGCTTGCTCGATGCCGGCATCGAAACTGGCGTCGCGCCGCCCGGATCGATAAAAGCCGATCAGCGTTTCGAGATCGGAATCGGAGAGCGGACGCCGGTAAGCCCGCCGGCCGAGCGTTGACAGGATCTTTTTCGCGCACGCCAGCTCGTCTTCATCTGTAGGACCGAGGCCGGCCGGCAAACGAAAATGCGACGCCGGCTGGGCGTGTCGCCCGCGCCGGTGGGATTGAAGGGGCCGGTGATGGCGACGCTCTGCACCCCGGAATTGTTGGGGAAGATCTGCCAGATATCGTCGGCGCCCGGAGGATTCTTGTTGATGAACGCGACGCCCAGCTCTTGCGGCCCGGCCTTGATCGGGAGGCGCAGATCGAGCGTCGCCGCGGCTTTCGCCAGCTTGACGCGCTCGCCGTTGAGCGTCACTTCCAGTTCGTTGTCGAGGAAGCCGGGCGAGCCCAGCCCGATGTTCGCGGCCTTGGCATGAATTTTGATCGCGTATTCGGCATCCAGCGGAAAGACGTTGCGCACCAGAATTCCGCCGCGCGTGCCGAGCGGCAAGCCTTCGATGTGATCGCTCTGCGACAAATCGGACGGAACGCGATAGGTGACCGTGGACGGCGTGGTGCCGGGATCGCCCACCGCCATCCGGCTCAGTTTGGTAGCCGTGGCGACGTAGCGTTCCAGCAGCGCGGGCGAAATGGCCAGCGCATCCGCGATATTGTCGAAGCCTTCGCTCGAATCGTCGGCCGGAAGCAGCGTGCTGGGATCGATCTCCAGATCGAGCAGATCGCGAATGGAATTGGCATATTCAGTGCGATTCAGGCGATGCAGGCCGGTGGTTCCGGGATTTGGCTTGGCCGCCGCCGCGCTATCCAGCGCCAATTCCAATTTGGCTGCAAAATCGTCCAGAGTGGCGCGGTCCGGGCGCGGCATGCCCGCCGGCGGCATCATTCCGGCGCGGATTTTTCGAACCACTTTTTCCCAAGTTTCCGCGTTGTTGCCGGGATGCGCGAAATCCAATTTGTCGATCGCGAGGCTGGCCGGCGCGAGTCTTTTCGTTGTGGCAGCCGACGCAATAGCGATCCACGAGCGCGCGATCCTGCGCGCGACACTGAGAGCAGCCCAGCGCGGCGAAAGCCAATCAGGAATGTGAGCAGCGTCTTCATTGCGACGTCAATTTTTGTATCAGCGCCATCGTGCTCGGCTTCTTCTCCGGCGGATTGGTGGCCAGGAAAACGCCTTCGGCCCACACCAGCGGCGTGCGCCCTTGTTTGTCCTTCACATCCAGCGAGGCGCCCTTCTTCACCAGAAGCTCGAGAATGTCGTCCGATCCGCGATTGGCCGCGCCGATCACGGCGGTGATTCCCATGGAGTTCACGGCGTTTACATCCGCGCCTTTTTCCAGACAGAGCTCGACGGCCTCCAAGAACTGGCTTCGATTCGCTATAGGTCTGCCCGCCCACCCAATTGACTCCCGCAGCCGCCATCATCGGCGTTGTTCCGGCGAAGGTCGCGATGTTGGGATCCGCGCCTTTATCCAGGAGCAGGTGCATCACGGTAAGGTCGGCCGACAGCGCCGCGCGCAGGAACGGAGTTTGGCCGGTGAAATCCACCCAGGAAATGTCGCTGATCGGCATGAGCCAGCGCCGCAGCGGGGGCTACTTCTTTCGTTCGAGCGTTGACGTTGGCGCCGCGATCCAGGAGCGCTTGAATCAATTGCAAGGCGGCTGGGCGATCCACGCCGTTGTCGTCGGTCTTGTTCACTTCCAGATCGCGAAGATCCACGGCGGTCCAGAGCGGCGTGCGGCCCCACCAATCCATCGCGTTCACGTCGGCGCCATGGTCCAGCAACAAGCGGGCGACATCGATGTGATTATTCGAGATCGCCATCAGCAGCGGCGAGACGCCATTGGCCTCCACCTGGTTCACATTGGCGTTCGCGGCGATCAGCGTGCGCGCGATCTCGATATGGCCGTCGCGAGCGGCATAAAGCAGAGCCGTCATTTCCCCGGGCGTCGGTTCCTGATATCCGCGCTCGGGCCAGCCGCCGCGCACGATGCCAAGGCCGTGCGATCCGCCGCCTGAATCCGGAGCCCGCCGCGCCGGAGGGTGCCCTTGCGCGTTCGTGCGTTGACTTCAGCGTCGTGATGGATGAGCAGGTCCACCACTTCCGGATGATTGCTCCGCACCGCCCACATGAGCGCGGTGGATTGCACCGAATCGATGGCGTTCACTGCGGCGCCACGTTCCAGGAGCAGCTTTACCGCTTCGTGTTCCGCCATCGGTGCGCGCGGCGATCATCAGCGCGGTGGTGCCTTGAGGGTCGGGCGAATTCGGATCCGCGCCCGCGTCCAGCAGCTTCGCCAGAATGGCGGCATTTGCGTTCGAGCAAGCCAGCGACACGGGAGCGAGGCCGTAACGGTCCCGCGCTTTGACGTTCGCGCCCGCGGCGAGCAAAGACTCCACCATTGCCAGATCGTTCGCGCGCACCGCCCAATGCAGCGCCGTGGTGCCGTCCGCGAGCGGGGCGTTCACATCAGCCTTCTGTTGGATCAGCGCGCGCACCGCGCTGGTATCGTCATTCATCGCGGCATCCACCAGCCGCAGATCGCCGGCCTGCATTGCTAATGGCCAACACCTAATTGCAGCAACTGCGATGATGATTCCGCTTCGCATGCCTTCTCCTAAGCCTCGCCCTTCAGTTCCATTGTCATCCCGTTCGGGTCGCGAAAGCGAAGCAGCCCCTCATCGCCCACCAAGCTCTCGATGCTTGCGCGCTTGAGTTTTTCCATTGCCGATTTCTTGTCGTAACCCGCCACGCGGACGCAAATGTGGTGAATGCTGGGCTTTTCATCCAAGGCCACCAGCTCCAGGCCCAGCTTGGTTCTGGCCGCGCCAAACCAAACGCGCTCCGGCTTTTTTGTGCGCGACACTTCGGGCCCGAACAGCTTCCTGTAGTATTCCGCCGAGCGATCCAAATCGGAAACATGCAACATCACGTGGTCCGGCGCGATGGCCTCAAACAGCGCGTCGTCTTGTGACAGCCGGAACGCGGGAATGATGGTCTTGGCCAGGCCGCCCGGTACGCGCAACAACTGCAGCCGCAGGCCATCGGGATCGGTCGCCATACCAAATGGTCCTGCTCCCAACGTAACGCCCGCGGCTTCGAGGCTCTTGCGCATATCCTGCGGCTGATAGTTTTCAACCAGGGCGCAGAAGTGATCGATCGAGGGAGTGGACGGTGGCATTTCCGCCGAACGCCATATAGCCTGTGCCGAGCTTTACGTAGAACCGGGGCGGTGGATCTTTTTCCTGAAACAATTGGCCATCGAATATCCGGCCGTAGAATTTCGCGGTAGCTTCAGGGTCGGGCACGGTGAATCCAAAATGCTCAATCCCGGTAGTGTGCAGCGGCAGATCGTCGGCTCGCGCGACGCCGCGCGCCAACAAAGGAATGGCGCATGCTCCCAGCCATTGAATCGCTTCCCGCCGGCTTGTTCGATCCTGTTGCATCCTTCAGCCTCCTGAATCTGGCTCGGTCGCCGCTCCTGTTTAAAATATCACTGCCAGGGACACCGCTAGATGTCAGCCCTCGCCGACCAGGCGGCGAATGACGTAGACTATCGTTAAGCTACTTCGGAACGACAAACGAAAAACGCGCTTTTATAATTCATTTAAACGATAATGCTTTGAAAGGTATGTAGTCTACTATACGAATAGACTATCCGTAAGTTTGGTTGGTTCCGGCACCCGGTGAGTTTCGCGAGAGAACTCGAGCTCCACCCACCCATTACTTGAAGTAATCTATTGTCGATATGTCATTGCAGACAAGGGCATTGCGGCTCTGACACGTTGCGTCTAAGTAGTTCGCGTTTGGCGCGGTCGACGCTTGCCCGCTCTGCGGGACTCTGGGAGCTTGCCACCTTCTTCCAATATGCACTGCTTCGAGTGTTGGCAAATCATGCTTAGGCACTCATTGTGAGCCAAAGCATCTCGGATCAATAGGCTCCTGGCTTGTGCGATTGAGTGCTGTGGGGTAACTCGTACATGAAGTTGCTGTTGCCAATCCCGCCACCACGTGATGTAGTCGGTGGCTGCCCTTCTAACTTCAAAAGATCGAAGCTGCTTTGGGGACCGGAGGCTACTTTGAATCGATGGCAGTCGCAGCCGGCCGACTAGGAGGGAAATCTCCTTTTGAACAAGCGACGTTTCAAATCGTAGCCAGTCGGGTACCACTGGAAACCGGAAGAAAGTGGCTTCGAGCGACTCGGCTGCGGCAAGCATCATCGAGAGGTCATTGTGCTTTTCCACGAACATGGGGGCGAGGAGCTTACCAATAGCGGGGGTACTTATTGCTAAAGTCAGAGGCGCATAAGTGGATCGAATGCGATCGCACCACTCGCAGCACAGTTGCACGTGAATGCGAAAGAGCAATTCCATAGTGTTCAGAGCGACCATGCGCTTGCGCCAATTCGCTTGCATAAAGCTGAAGTCCTTCGACTTACATTGGCTTTTGATTTCAGCAATCATGGCCGCAGCGTTTTCCCCACTTGGGCGCTTGACAGACTTGCCTGAAAGTAAATCTTCTACGTCCCTTAAGTAGGCTTGAACGACTCGGCGAGGAGTCCACGTCAAACCGATCCTTGGTCGACGGTTAAGCATTGGGAGTGTTTTCCTCCATTGGTAATTCTTCGAATTGATCGAAGTCTTCGTCCAGTTGTTCGTCGAGCGGATTCTGGACCCTCTCGGTGTCGGCGAGATCTTTCAGCCGCTCGATCTCCACCTTTAGCACGGTCGTATCGTAGAGTTTGCGCGCGCACTCGCACAAGTAAGCCATCGCATGGGCAGTCTTCGCATCGATCTCACCACGAACGATGCGATTGAATGTGAACTGGAAGGATGCAAGCAGACCTTGGGGCGAAGCCAGGTCGAAGTCCTCTGCCAGGGGAGAAAGCGGCTGGCTAGTTTTTCGCTTACTTCCTCCTTTGCTTTGAGCCATTCGTCGCTGCTGTGCGACTTGGTTGTCGTGAAAGTAACAATAGGCTGAGCCTGCGCGCACATGTGCTTCGCAGGGCTTTCCGTTTGCCTTGCTGACACAACATTTATTCATGAATTCATTTCTCCTTACTGATCTTGAGTGCAATTGCGTTGCAGGACTGTATGAAAGGTGTGTAACTCACGTTGGTATGTTTGTTGGGAGGATTATTGAATCCTTACGTACGTTGAACTTTCGGCGATTCGCTGCTGCTCGCCTCTCTCGGTGTCTCAAAGCAGAAACAATTCGAGGCGCATCTCGAGGTGCTCTGCAGAGAGCCCCGTCGGTTCACTATGAGCAGCTAACTTGTGCCGTTTGCTAGAGTCCCGTCACTGATTTGCAAAACCGACAGCTCCGGCGATTCCAGGAAGGCGAGTTCTTGAGTCAGTATTTCCCGAGTGTCAGCGCGAAGCCCGTGTTCCTGCGATAGTGGACTAAGCAAAACGGGACTCCGACTCCACGCTTACGAGGTTACCGAAATGAGTTTGGCGATTCAGTCCACCAGCAAGCGGACTCCTGAGGCGCTCGATTTTAGTTAGTCGGAGCATTGTGTATAGCAACGGGTGCTACGCTGCTCGCCTCAACTGGCCTTTCACTGAAACGGCGGTCACCGAAGCTTTAGAGGGTCGCTTCGCCAGGGACGTGAAGATTCGCAAGTTCCGGAGCACCTACTTCCCGCCCCAGTGCGGGGCCGAAGGTATCGAGTTCCTGCATCGTAAACGTGAGTGTCCTGCCGCCGCTCATCACGGTGCAAGCTCTGACCATTCGCGCGGGTTATAGCGGCTTGCTGAGAATTCACAAGCTGGTCGATGACGTTCAGGCGGCCGGGTTGCATGTACTGGTGACGCCCAAGGATCCTGACTCCGCGCGCCAAACGTTTCCGCTCACCAATAGCACGTCCGGCAAGACTCTGACGATTGGGGAAATCACCACCGACGGCGCCGTCTTGGAGTTCATATCGGAGCAACCGACAGAGGACCGGTTCACCCTCAGAATCGATCTTTGACCTTAGATCATGTGGGGAGAGCGACCCCGTCACGTTTCACGCCCACTTCAACAACACCGAGCCCCCCGGGGAGATCCGTTCGGACGGAAGGTTTGGTCCCTGGAGCGACAACGATCCGGCCAGCACTAAACTATCGGGCTCGTACACCGATGAGCACGCAAAGCTCGACGTGTTTGAAGGCATCGCCGGAAGAGCTAGGCTGACCACCATATGCGACAACGTAGGCTAGTTGATGACCTTCGACCCGGAAAGGTCAGGCTTTAAAATCGCATCCACGCGTGACAGGACTTCACGCTTAGCCGCGAGATAGGCATAACCGTATAAATTAGCTGTCAAAGAAATCTGAGAGTGGCCGAGGATTTCTTTTACCTCGAACAATGTCGCGTCCTCGGCAAGCAGCAAGCTCGCGTTTGTGTGGCGAAGATCGTGGAAGCGTCGACGATCAATTCTTAGCGTCTTCAAGGTGGCATGGAAGTGTCGCCCGAGCGTGCGCGGCTCGATAGGCGTTCCGATGGTAGAGGTGAATACTAGTCCTTGTTCGCGCCAGGCCGTGCCGGCGAGCGTACGCTCTCGCGCCTGACGCTCTCTATGCTCACTGAGTACTCCTAAGGCAAAGCTTGGAATTGGCAGCATCCGAAGGCTCTTCGGCGTCTTACCGATCCGCTCAATAACCAGTCCCTTGCCTTTCAGGCGCTTCACAGTTTGCGTTACGGTAAGTGTTCCGGTGAGAAGGTCCACGGCATTCCACTCAAGCCCAAGCGCTTCCCCGCGTCGCAGCCCGAGGACTAACGCGACCAAGTAAAGAGCCCCAAGGTGATGGTCCACGACGGCGGCGAGGAAGCGGCGGGCTTCTTCGAGTGTCAACGGCTCGATGCTCCCAGATCCGCCTCGCTTGGTTGGAGATTCGGCGAGTTTGGCTACATTACGGCTCACCAAACCGTCTTTCAGCGCTTTGCTGAGCGCGCTTCGGATGATCGCGTGGCAATATTGGACGGTGCGGATCGAGAGGCCAGCTTCCAACTCTTTGCGCATGAAGTCGTTGAGGTCGACTTGAGTGAACTTTAGCAGCGGAATTGCGCCAATCTCCGGCTCGATGTACTTCGCAATGATCCACTCATAACTCGCGATGGTGGATTCGGCACGGCCCCTAGCCCGAAGGATCTGAGGGAACCGTCTTAGGTAGCCCCCGAGGGACTCGTGCTGCAGTGGTACGATTCCGCCGGTCTGCTGTTCACGTAAGGCTTCTGTTAGCCTCTTATGAACGGCCGAGCGAGTGGCGCCGACGAATTTCTTTCGAACGCGGCGGCGCTTGCCATCAACCATTTTGTGCCCGAGACTGATGGAGGCCACCCACCGACCGCGCCGCTCTTCGAAAATTGTTCCTTCGTTCTGACCCCGTCTCTTGCCCATGATTCCCCCCTCCTGTTGCCGGAAACTGCAACCGCACGCTCGCAGACCGGGACAGGAGGGCCGGCTTCCGACTCGCTCGGACGCTCCCCCCTTGCGGGCGGATAGGTTCCGAGCGATTCCCATTGAATGACGTGACGGCAACCGAAAGGACGTACAACCGAAAGGACATGAAGCCGTTTAGGCCAACGAGCGAATGGACAAGTTGTCGCCTTGCGGTGTGGCATTCAGTGGCACTGGGTTTGGTACCCTCGCTCTATTCTCGAAAGTACTTCCGACTCACTTGGCTTTAGGGCAAGTCGCTTTTCGTCGATAGATCCTGATACGAAGATCATTCCGGTACCAAAGAAATTAAGCCTCGAAAAGAAAATTAGATCTTCGCCGCCTTGGGTACCCAGACAAATTGTCCCTTGTTGCCAGAAGAAGACTCCTCTGTTTTCAGCATTTTAAAAAGGAATGACACGTGCCTAGCAAGGAGCCATGACTTACTTCGAACAAACGCGAAGGCGGATGCTGGGCATCACCATCATCTTTGTGCTGGTGAGCACCTTGGCATACGGGCAACATAGCCCGAAGCTTTCGGCTGAGCTGGAAGGCCTGCATCATCCGGGCGCTACAGTGAATGTCATCATCCAGTACAAGCATGCGCCGGAGCAGCGCAACATCGACGCCGTGGTGAGCAAAGGCGGACGTCATCTTGGAACGCTAGGCCTGGTAAATGGAGCTGTATACTCCGTCGGCGGCGAAGCGCTCGCCGAGCTGGCCAACGATCCCGAAGTTGAACTCATCAGCCCGGATCACAAACTGGCGGCTGCGTCGAACGGGTCGACAGTGAGCACGCCAGACTACGGCTGGATGAGCCTTCTTGGCCTCAACTCTTCCAACGCCCAGGCCTCTTATGACGGAACCGGGATCGGCGTGGCCGTGATCGACTCTGGAATCGGATCAAGCAACGACTTCGAAAGCGGGTCTCCATCTCAAAATCCAAACAGCCGCGTGGTTTACAGCCAGAGTTTTTTATCGGGCAATTCCAGCACGGCTGACGCGTACGGGCACGGCACGCACGTCGCCGGATTGGTGGGCGGAAATGGGTACAATTCCTCGAGCTGGGCCTCTTCCTACGTAATCCGCGGTCTGGCGCCTAACGTCAATCTGATTAATCTTCGCGTGCTCGACCAGAATGGCAACGGAACGGATAGCGGCGTAATTGCGGCCATCCAAGAGGCCATTGCCCTGAAATCGCAGTTCAACATCCGGGTGATCAACCTCTCGCTCGGCCGGCCGGTGGCATCGTCCTATAAAACCGATCCTCTCTGTCAGGCAGTAGAATCCGCCTGGCACGCAGGTCTCGTGGTGGTGGTCGCGGCGGGGAACCAGGGCCGCAATAATTCCGCCGGCACTAATGGCTACGGCACTATCACTGCGCCCGGGAACGATCCTTACGTGATCACGGTGGGCGCGACGAACACCGAAGGCACGTTGTCGCGCTCGGACGATAAGATGACAACTTATAGCTCCAAGGGCCCCACGCTGTTCGATCACGTGGTAAAGCCCGACCTTGTGGCTCCGGGTAACCGGATCTTCTCGGTTCTGGCACCCCAGAGCACGCTGGCCCAAGAGTATCCCCAGAACATAATCGCCACGTCCCTGTCCAGCTGGTTGCCGGGATTTGGAAGCCACTACTTCCAGCTCAGCGGCACTAGCATGGCGACCCCGATGGTCAGCGGAACAGCGGCTCTGCTGTTGCAGGAGAATCCCAACCTAACACCGGATCAGGTGAAGGCCTCTCTCATGATGACGGCCACCAAGAATTTTCCGGCCGCCACCTGCCCGGCGGGCAAGACTTGTACATCCCAGGCTCAGATGATGACAACTGCCACCGACGCGGTCACAGGCGTGACTTATACCAGCTACTACGACGTATTCACGGTCGGCGCGGGATACCTGAACGCCGCAGCGGCGCTTAATAACAGCAACGTTGCTCCGGTTGGGGAAACGGCAATTTCCCCCACGGCGAAGTTCAACGCAACTACCGGCGGCGTAACCATCGTGAATGGATCGAACGTGATTTGGGGCACCAACGTGATCTGGGGCACCAATGTGATCTGGGGCACCAGCGTGCTCTCGGGATCAAACATAATTTGGGGCACAAACGTAATTTGGGGAACCGGAACCACCGCTGCATGCAATGTGATTTGGGGCACCAATGTGATCTGGGGAACTGGGACCGAAGCCACAGAAAGCAGCGCCATCACTCTCGAGGGAGAGCAGTAGGCGAAGACTTAAGGAAATAAAGCGAAAGGATTCATTCTTTATGACATTCAGGGAAAGTGAACTCTGTCTCAACACACTGATGACTCCCGCCGCGACCGCAGCGAAGGGCAAGCCGAAGGGGGCACAAATGATCTTCAAACTTAACAAACGCGCGACCGGGACCAAGGTTGCTGCCAATCTGACCGAGAACATAGGGGTAAGCGTGATGAAAATGCTAAAAACGTCCGATATCAACGATATAAGCCGAGCCATTATGAATAAGGCGCTCGTTCAAGCCATCCTCGTCATAACATTGGCCTCTTGTTCGATGCCGTTACTGGCTGGTGGCACGAAGCATTCGGCCGAGCTGGGCAACGTCACCGCGGACAGCGTACATATCCTCACCTCCTACCCGGAGCAGTCCGCCGATGTTCGAATTAGTACGACCCGTGAGATCGCGTCCGCGATTTGGGGAACACGGTCCAAGTGGAGTATTTTCATGATCTGGGGCGCCGTACTGTCCCTGAACACCAATTTGGCAATGGCGGAACCCCCACGGGCTTTCGGCGCCATCGTCTGGGGAACGAAGGCCGGCGAGGCCCCTCCGGAGACGATTTCGGCTAAGAGTGAGCTGTAAGGACTCTATGGAGGAGTTGGGGTGAAGCTGTCGACTAGTCTGGTCAACATCTTCATCGGTTCCGTTACACTCGTCGGACTTTTGGCTGCGCTCCAACTTCTGACAGCAACCGAGCAAGGGCTCTCCACGCGTTTTATCTGCTATCTGTTGCTGACGCTGCTTTCGTCGGGCTTGAAGGTGTCACTTCCGGGCGTAACCGGAACGTTGTCAGTCAGCTTCCTCTTCATCCTTTCCGGCCTTCTGGAACTTGGCCCCTTTCAGACTGTGGTGCTCGGCACTGGCTCGGCTTTGGTGCAGATCTATTGGCACGCTCAGAAACGCCCCCCGCTCTATCAAGTCCTGTTTAATCTCTCCGTGATTGCGATCGCAATTCGGTGCGCTGAGGTGGCTTTTCACTCTGCAATCGCCGAAGCTCTGGGCGGCAGCCTTCCCATCCGACTTTTGTTGGCAACACTGGCATACTTCTTTACCAACACACTCCCGATTGCTGGCGTGATTTCGCTGACGGAGAAGCAGGGCCTCTCCAAGGTCTGGCAGGAATGCTATATCTGGGCGCTGCCCTATTACCTGCTGGGAGCAACGCTGGTCTGCATGATCCACTGGGTGAATCAGAATTTGGGCTGGGAGTTTTCCCTACTGACGATGCCGGTTGCCTGGGCGGTTTATCGCTCGTATCGTCTTTACATCGGCCGGTTGGAGACAGAGAAGAAACGCGTCGAGCAGGAGAAGGCTCACGTTGAAGAGATGAACGCTCTGCACCTCCGCACCATCGAAACGCTTGCTCTGGCAATTGAGGCCAAGGACCATACCACCCACCAGCATTTGCGCCGCGTTCAGCACTATGCCATCCAGATCGGCAAGGAAATGGGTCTTAACGAAGTGGAGCTTGAGGCCTTGCGGGCGGCCTCCCTGCTGCATGACATCGGAAAGCTGGCCGTACCGGAGCACATTCTCACAAAGCCGGGCAAGCTGACGCCGCAGGAATTCGAGAAAATGAAAATCCACCCTTTGGTGGGCGCCGAGATTCTGGAGCAGGTCAATTTTCCGTATCCCGTGGCCCCCATTGTCAAGGCGCACCATGAAAAGTGGGACGGAAGCGGCTATCCCATCGGCCTGACCGGAGAGGAGATACCACTCGCCGCCCGGATCCTGTCCGCCGTCGACTGCTTGGACGCCCTAGCCTCGGATCGCCAATACCGGCGCGCGTTGCCCCTGGACCAGGCGATGGCGGTTGTGTTGGACGAATCCGGCAGGAGCTACGATCCTCAGGTGGTCGGAGTTCTCGCTAGGCGTTATCGCGAACTAGAGGAAGAAGCCGCTCGGCTGGACAAGCCCATCGCAGCGAAATTGTCCCTGGAGGCGAAAATCGCGCGCGGTGAAGCACCCGCGACGGGATTCGAGTCCGCCGCCAGCGGACACCTACAAGGCGACTTCCGTTCACAGATAGCGGCTGCAGGTCAGGAAGCGCAATCCACCCTGGAAATCGTATCCGAGCTAGGAAATTCGCTGGGTCTAGCGGAAATGCTTTCGGTTTTGAGCTCGCGGCTCACGCAACTCATCCCGTGTGATTCCATTGCCGTCTATGAAAGTCGAGAAGATCTGCTGAGACCTGTCTATGTTGACGGCCGGGATCGCATGTTGTTCTCTTCACTCCAGATTCCCCTGGGGGAGGGGCTATCAGGTTGGGTGGCCAAGCATAACAAGCCCATTCTTAATGGAAATCCCTCTGTGGAACCCGGGTATCTCAACGACCGCACGAAATTTAGCTTGCTGCGGTCCGCGCTGTCGGTTCCTCTCCCCGGTCAGGAAGGCATCGTTGGTGTGCTCACGCTGTATCGCGCCGAAGCGGATGCGTTCGCTCTGGATCACTTACGTATTCTTTCCGGACTCACTTCCAAGATCGGTCTCTCGTTCGAGAATGCGTTGAAGTATCGCGCGCTGGAAACGTCCGCTACAACGGATTATCTTACCGGACTTACCAATACGCGAGCTTTGTTTGAGCGCCTGCAGCAGGAACTCTCCCGCTCCGAACGGCAATACTCCACCGTCGCCGTGGTGGTCTGCGATCTGGACGGCTTCAAACAGGTGAATGACCGGTTTGGCCACAATACTGGCAATAGAGTGTTGCAGGAGTTTGCCAAAGGATTAGCCAAAATCAGCCGGGAATATGACTTAACTGCGCGCTTCGGAGGCGACGAATTTGTTCTGGTGCTGCCGGGTATGGAAGCGGAAGCCGCTGGCGGCAAGGTAACAGCCTTGTCTGACCTCGCTTCCGAAGTGGGGCGGATGGTCTGCGGCGAGAACATTCTTTCGGCGAGCGTTGGCGTAGCGGCCTGGCCCAATGACGGGGCTAATTCTGAAGAGCTTCTGGCAGAAGCGGACCGGCGAATGTACGCTGATAAGGCCAACCGTAAGCAGAAACGGTTGATCGCTCGCGCACCGGTACGACCGACTTTGGCCATTCAGTAAGCCGACTGCTTTCCGTACTCAGAAGCACCAAAAACGGCTTCAATACCCAGAGGCTGCCGCATCCGCCGCAAACGCGGGCGGGAGATCACCGAATTTCCTAGGCAGATAAATTACGGTATAAGCAATTCAAGAGTTTTCTAACACAACTCTCGCAAGTTGTGTCGACAAAGCAACTAAAGATTCAGTAGCGGCACGCCGATGGGAACACGAGGTCATTTCCTTGTGGGATGAAGGAGCCAGGGAAGACAGTCTAACGCTTCCGGCCGCAGCCAGACTGCGCGAAGCCGAGACTGCATTGCTGGAGTTGGCTGGCTCCTATATCGCCGACAAACCACGCGCAACGTACGCTCTAAGCGCCGACGACCGTTACCGGGCGTTGATCGACCAGGTTCCCGCCGTTGTGTTCTTCGCTCCGATTGAGGGCGGCCTGAGTGAAGCATACGTCAGCCCACAGATTGAAAAGATCCTCGGTTTTAGCCAAGACGAATGGCTTGAGAGCCCTCTGTTGTGGTTCCAGCAGTTACATCCAGACGATAAAGAACGTTGGAGTCAGGAAGCAATCCAGTTCTTCTTGAAAGGCGAGCCGCTCAAATCCACCTACCGGCTTGTGGCCCGGAATGGGTGTACGGTTTGGTTGCGCTGCGAAGCGAAGATGGTTCGGCACGAAGACGGGCAGCCGTGGTTCATCCATGGAACGGGCTTCGACATTTCGGAGATGAAACGCGCGGAGACATCGCTCGAGACAGTACACGCGCAGTTGGAGTCCCGAGTGGAAGAGCGCACGCAGCAACTAAAAGCTCTGAACACCGAACTGGAGCAGGCGATAACGGCCGCCGAATCGGCTAATCGTGCCAAAAGCAACTTCCTGGCGATGATGAGCCACGAGATACGTACGCCTATGAATGGCGTACTGGGAATGGCGCAGGTATTGCTGGACACGCCGCTTTCTCCCGAGCAGCGAGAGGCCGCCGTGACTATTAAGCAGTCCACCGATGCTCTGTTGACGATCATCAACGACATTCTGGATTTCTCCAAGATCGAGTCGGGTCATCTAGAACTGGAGTCGACCGGCTTCGAGTTGCACGATGTCGTAAATGGCGTGATACGGCTGCTTTCTCACCGGGCGCGGAGCGCCGATCTGCGGCTCTTCGCGGAGTCATTTCCAAAATGTTCCGTGGTGGGGGACCCTACGCGATTACGACAAATCCTGATTAACCTTGTGAGTAACGCAATCAAATTTACCGAACAAGGCAGCATCGTGCTGTCGGTGAAGAAGGTTGACCAAGAGCAAGCGCAGTGCGACGGCGCTTGTTTGTGGCACTTCTCGGTCGCGGACACCGGCATAGGAATCCCAATCGACAAACAGGGCGCGATCTTCAATGCGTTCACGCAGGCCGATGGCTCCATCTCTCGTCGATTCGGAGGGACTGGATTGGGCTTGACGATCTCCGCTCGCTTAGTTGAAGCCATGGGTGGACGCATCTGGGTAGAGTCCCAACCGGGCAGGGGAACGGCGTTCCACTTCACAGCAGCGTTGGCGCTGGCTCAAGAAACCACCCGCCACCAACCGCAGGCCAACCTATCTCAGAACGGAGCGTCTCCGCTTCAGGAATTCGGTGCGCCTCTCCGTATCCTTTTGGTGGAGGACAATCTGGTCAATCAGAAGGTCGCCGTGTCGATGCTCAAGAAACGCGGCCATCAAGTTACTACGGCAAGCAACGGCCAAGAGGGCTTGAACGCGATCTCGCGAGAACCTTTCGATGTGGTCCTGATGGATGTGCAGATGCCAGTGATGGACGGTTGGGAAGCCACGGCCGCGATTCGCGCCCGAGAACGGAAGTCGGGAACGCATTTGCCGATCATCGCCATGACTGCTCATGCACTCAACGAAGATATCGATGCGTGCCGCGTCGCGGGCATGGATGGCTACGTATCGAAACCCTTCCAGATCGAAAGTTTGCTCGAAGAATTGGGCCGCGTCTGCAAAGCACCAGTACGCCCTGGGATAAACACATAAGCCCAGGTCCGCCCCATTGATCGCTTCTGGTGTTTGGAACTGTGTCGATGCTCGCGACCTTGGGACTTGAAGCCCGTCTGACGACGGAAAAGAGGGAAATGCAGTCTCGCTGTTATAGTGGAACGCGCGGAACTTCTCTGTTACCGGTAACTTAACATTGGGACCCCACGACGATTGGCTCGCTAGCGAACGACAGACGGGAGTGCGATGATTTTCGTTGCGATATGCTCGGTCACATGCTGAAAAAACATCGATGTCGAAGGCCTGGCCGAGGTGATTTCCGGCCAGATCCTCAAGCGCAGTATCGACGATCAGTTCGTAATCGCGAGCTTGCCACCGTTCCTGCGGTAGAAAGCGCCATTCCGTCTCTTGCTTGGTGACCGGAACCGAGATTTAATCCGGGGGTCTTAGCCTTTGAAAGACGGAGTTGAGCCTGCGACCTCACGATGTTATACTGCCGCTGCCCGCATTCGCGGATTCCTGACGGACGCCTTCCGGGCGGAAGGTGTCGCGGGCGACGGCGCATCCGGAAGTTTGTTTTTCCAACCGGCTCGCTTGGGACCAGATCTAGGTTATGATAGCGCGTCAAATTGCTGCGAAGCTGGTAGCTGACGGTGCCGCCAAGCGCTTGCGAGAATCAGAATAAGGGAGAGCTCATGACGCGGGTTCTGCTGCTAGGTTACGATCCAGAGACTGTGGATTTTTCGCCCCCAGGTATGACCACTGAGAAGGTTCGCGCGGGCATCGCGGCTGCTCTGAAGCAGTTCGCTGAACGCGGATAGGGGGCCGACGCTGGTTTCATCCGGCCTGATGAAACCGCTGGGCCGACTGTGGAACGTCAGTTAGCTTCCAAGGGCTACGATTGTGTGGTGATCGGAGCCGGCGTGCGCCTGCCGCCTCGGCGCCTTGCAGTATTCGACGCCGTCATCAACGCTGTTCATAAGGCTGCCCCAGGCGCGGCGATTGCCTTCAATACACGGCCCGAGGATAGCGCCGATGCTGCCGCCCGATGGTTGGTGGCTGGAAGCCCGACTGTATAGTCGGGCCGCCCAACAACCGGGACGCCCAGGCTCAAGCTAACCGCCGTCAAGAAGCACACAGGTACTGAGTGGCGTCGTACTCGTCCACTACTTTTTCAAATTCGGTCCGGTCGGGCGCACGCGCTTGGCGGAAGCGCGGGCTAGATTTGCCGCAGGAACTCAATCATCGCGCCATTGACCTCTCGCGCCCGCTCCTGTTGCGTCCAGTGTCCGCAACCCGGCAGCATCACGGTTCCCCGGAGCTGCGGGACGAAATTCGAGAGATTGGCGATGAGGTCTTTCATTCCGGGAAAGGCCACGACGAGATCGCGTTCGCCCGCGACGTAGAGCGCGGGAATCGTGACCCGCGCGCCGGCCATCGGCGCCAGGAGCTCCCAATTCCGATCGATGTTCCGATACCAGTTCAGCCCCCCGCGAAACCCGGTGCACGTAAACTCGGCCACGTAGTAGTCGATGTCCGCCTCCGTGAGCCACGCGGGCAGGGACGTCGGGTTGATTAAGTTCGACAGGAATCCGCCGTTTCGCGGCACCATGTCGGCTAAGCCGCCCCCGGCCGGAACGTCGCCCGAACCCGAGTACAGCGCGCTTCGCATCGTATGCCGGACATCGCGCTCGAACTCCGCTTCCGCGACGCCGGGAGTCTGGAAATAAAGCACGTAGAAAAAAGCGTTCTCGTCCTGCGGCATCACGGTGGAGGGCCGTACGGGACCTCGAGGCCGATACGGTACGCTCAGCCCGATCACGCCACGAAAGCGGTCCGGACGGGAAAGCGCGCAATGCCACGCAACCGGCCCTCCCCAATCGTGTCCGGCGATCACAGCGTTCTCAGCGCCCAGGGCATCCAGTAGGCCGACCATGTCGCCGGCCAAATGAAACAGACTGTACTGATCGATTGGTTCGGGACGGTCCGTTTGCCCATAGCCTCGCATATCCGGCGCGACCGCATGAAAACCGGCCTCCGCGAGCGCCGGCAGTTGATGGCGCCACGAATACCACGATTCCGGGAACCCGTGGCACATAACCACAACCGGCCCCGTTCCGCACTCGGCGATGTGCATCCGGATGCTGTTCGTCTCGACAAAGCGATGGGTGATCTTCTGCACGGGATTGTGCCTCCCCTTTTTACGGCGCCCCCGCCCATTTTACGAAACGAACCCAGCCGTGCGGCCCATGGGTGACGGTTTACTCGATCAGAACGTGGATAACTCTCGATTACGGCGTATCCGTCAGTTAACTGTGAGCCCCAACGGCGCAGATCACCAAGTAGATGTCGGTAAGACATGGTAGCCACCGAGCGGCTTAGTCGGGCGGCGGCCCTTCAAGTGGGATTGGGCGGCCCGCTCGTATTCGTCACCGGTTTGCCGATCGGAAGCGCTTAAGGTCGCCTTGCTTTGGTTGCATCGCGCACACAACGGTTCTTGCGGCATCCGGTTCAAAGAATCCCGTTCAGACGGTAGCACCGTGCCGCGGTGGCGGCGAACAGATCGGCTTTCTCGCTGCTGCTGGCGCCCTTTGCCATCAGCTTGCAGGCATTCCAGAAGACGTGATAACTGTAGGAGATTTTGTCGACCGGGAAATTACTTTCAAACATGCAGCGCGGCGCCCCGAAGGCCGCGATGCAGGTTTCGATGTAAGGACGGAATCGCGCGGCTACCTTTTCCGACGATGGCGGTTCGGGGTCCGCATCAAAGCGCAAGGCAGTGTAGCTTTGACCCAGGCCGCCGAGCTTGACGTACACGTTGGGCCGGGCAGCGAGGGCCTTGATCGATGATGACCAGCGCGAAAACACTTCCTCTTGCTTGCTGCGGTAAGAGCCCAACCCAAGGACGCCGCCGACGTGATTGAGGACGATTCTGGTATTGGGTAACGCGCTCGCAAGGTCGGCAACTTCGCCGATCTGGGTATGGTAGAGCGACACGTCGTAAGAAAGGTTCAGGCGGCCGACCAGCGCGACGCCTTCCCGGAACTTCTTGTCGGCCAGCATCCCGGCGTGGGTCAGCGGATTAGGTCTAACGGTGGCAGCCTCGGCCTCCCATGACACGCCGTGGCGGATCCCCCGAAAGCGATCGCCCCCCGCGCGCAGCAGCGCGGTCAAGACCGGCTCCACACGGCTGCCCAGCATCAGGTCCGCGTGCCCGACGATGCCGGAGGCTACCCTGGTCTGGCCGAAGACGCCGCTGCCGCACATCGCCGCGACGCCGTTGGCGAACTCGACCTCGCCGACAGGCCGCATCTCCTCCGGGCCCCGGTCACGATACATCGAACTCGCCTCCATGTACACGGTCGCAACGATGTTGTGGCCGCTGCCGGTATCCGCCAGCAGGTCATCCAGCAAATACCGCCAGCCGGGACGCTGCCACAAATGGTGATGCGGATCGATGATCGGCAGTCCTGGTTCGAGGATCGGTTCGGTGTGCCGCGCGAGCCAATCCAGGCGAGGCACCGGGTTCGCTGGCGCGGCCTGTTTTTGTGCGGCTTGTTGTGCGCTTTGCTGTGCGTATGCCCGGCGCGGCCATGCGGCCGCTGTCGCTCCAAGGAGCAGGGAAAACTTGCGTCGATTCACCGGTCACCTCCCTTGCTGCGGGAAATCGGGGAACCCCTTCAATTTACCTCAGGCCAAGTTGGGTGGGATGAACGAAGGAGAGTAGCGGGCCAATTTCCCTTAACGGCGTTTGAACGAAGCCGCCATCGACTGGCGATCAACTCCTGAATGATGCGCTATCCGTACACTATCTATCGCCGACGATCCGCAAGACAGCAGCGGAAGGGTGCCTGACCAACAGTCCACAATCCGCACCGAACCAGGCGATGAAGCAGGTCTGCTTTTCTTAGAGCAGTTTCTTCCGCAAGACCCATGTGGTCATCGAGCGTTGATTTTGTACCACCGTGGTCTTCACGGGCTCGGCCAATTCGGCGCCTAACCGTTCGGTGAGCGAGCCGAGCAGCGCTTCGTCCACCAGATACCGCTCCGAACCATCCGGCGATTTGTAGCGGCGTCCCTCGATGCGCTCTATCTGGCTCTCCATGCCGATCGAGGATCCGAGGCGGCAGAAGAAGAGCCCGCCGGGCTTCAGGACCCGCCACGCTCCCTGCAGCATGGACTCGAAGTGCGCGTCGTCGCGGGCAAAATGGAGGACGGTGTTGCAGATGACCACATCCGCGCAGGCATCGTCGAAGGACATATGTTCGACGGCTTCGACTCGAAAATTCGACTCCGGAAGCGCGGGCGCGAACATCCGGGCGAGGGCGCGGACGCTCTCCACGGCCTGCGCGTCCGGGTCAACGGCGTAAACTTCGTACCCTTCCCGCAGGAAGTAAACGAGGTTTCGACCGGAACCGCATCCGGCGTCCAAGATTCGCATTCCGGGTGAGATGCGGCCTTTCAGAAGCTGGTCGAAAAGATAGATGTCGATCTGGCCGAATTGCTCCTGGATCGTGGGCACGGACATTCTTACAAACTTAGCCCAGCGGCGCGGTCGCGCCAAGTGTCTTGTGTAAGCCCCGCGCTGATGAGTGTGAGAATTTCGTAGGGTCCAAGTTTGTCTTTGGGCTGAAGCTGCGCAATGATCTGGTCTGCGAGAGGCTCTTCAAGCGCCCCGACGGGATCTAGCGTTTCCCTGTGGCTCTTGCCTAGCTAAGAGAAGGCTTCGGCATCCTCGTCCGGCAGTTGCACCTCGCCTTGACAGGGACGGCCCGGACTTTTGAAAATGAAAAGCTGGACGCCGCTGAGCGGCGGCGGCATGTTGCGAAGGAACGTATGGGCCGACTCAGCAAAGTGATGCTCGCTATCCTCATCCCGAGCGTCATTGCACTTTTTGGTTGTGCCGATCTGATTCCGCGCGACACCTCCAGCCTGTTTATTCCCAAATTTCAAAGGTCAGAGATCTTTGGCTTTTTGGCGGGTTTAGGGACAACCTTTGCTGCCGTGCCGGACATCGTTGCAATGCTCAAGCGCCGATCCACCGCGGGTATGAACCCCAGGATGGCGGCCATCATGTGCGTATTCCAGATCCTCTGGGTCTACTATGGCTTGCTGATCGGTTCCCGGCCAGTGATCGCATGGAATGTGGTGGCCGTGCTGATCAACTTCCTCAGCGTTGCTGCATACCGTCATTTCGCCCGCAGAGAAAAAGGCAGCCGAGACAGTCACCTCAAGACCTAACGTTGGCGGCTATCAATATTCAAGAAAAACTACAGCGAGGCCGTTAGCGTCTACATCTCTTCGTGTGGCCACGGCCTAGTTGTGTGCTCCAGGAGCGGAAGGAGAAACTCATGCCTGGCAAAGACATCATCGACGTTGCGGAACAAAAACGCTTGCACGACCACGCGCGGTAACGCCTAGGCTGCAACCCAGTTCATACGGAATCCATCCACTCAAGTGGATGCCCCTCTGTTGCCGCTGGTGTCTCATAGGAAATGAAGGTGCTGCTTTGCCAGCCGCCCGCGAAAGGCGACCAGAGGGGCATCAAGATTGCTATCGCTTTTTGAGCGGGTCCGCTTACGCGCACGCCAACGAGAGTGTCGCCTCACTGATTCACGAAACGATCGCTACTTTGCGATGAAACAATGGATAACGCATGTCACTCGACGACACGAGGTTAAATGAGATTCAGAAAT
This sequence comes from Bryobacterales bacterium, assembly GCA_963798295.1. Taxonomy (GTDB): domain Bacteria; phylum Acidobacteriota; class Terriglobia; order Bryobacterales; family Bryobacteraceae; genus Palsa-89. The sequence goes on from CAWCSV010000002.1 coordinate 818,274, forward strand.
CTTTGACACTCATCGACGCTTCTCTGCGGCGTATCGCCCTTGCGCTTGAAGCAATAGCGCACAAGACTGACGAACGGTTTAAAACACCGGCTGAAGTACAGAGGGAACAAGCTCGACAGCATATCGCCGCGCGCGCAAAGTCCAAGAACGGCGAAATACGTGAATCGCGCGTAGGATATTCCCTGGAACGTGAAGCGCTGACGCTGCGCCGCCTAGACAGTTGGACTGGGTGGTCGGCATGCTAATTCATTCCAGAAGAAACTGAATTCGCCGTGCGCCCGGTTGTTCACCACGTGCGACACGTGGATGCCTGATATCCGAACCGGCACTTGAGGGCCTAACGGCCCAATCGGACACCTGGCCCGACTCGAACCGCGGCGATAGGACTGCGTTTCGCGCGTGGCATGATTCGATGATGCAGCCAGCCCCGCTCGAGTGTCCACCTATTTGTTGGACGCAAACGATCAACAGCGCCCTCTATAAATGCCCAGCTATTTGTTGGACAGAAGTAACCGCCGGTTCCAAGGGGCCCGCTTTAAAAGCGATTCTATCGCGAGGAAGTAGCCAACCCCGCTTCCGCGAAGCTCAGCAGCAAACGCCGCAGCGAGATTGCCCGGAAGGCAGCGGCAGCCCGATGGGCAAAGGCAAAGCGGGACTGAGGAGACTAGCGTTCTTAGCTAATCAGTGGCAGCGCTTCCTTGACCGAAGACGATAACGAAAGTGAAAGTCTTGGCCGGGGCCGGATTCCCAATGGAAGGATAGCGCGTGATTCGGGATTTAGCCCTTCGTCGGGATAATCGATCGACCCCGTATGGCTTTGGCCGCCGGCGCACCACTGGGCAACGACGAGGTGGTTGGACCTGCTCTGTCAAGGCGGAATGGGCGAGGTGTATCGTGCCAAGTACACCAAGCTGGGGCGCCAGGAAACCCTGTGGCTAAACACGCTACACGACGAGCTGTGTGTGCCCTCCCTTGGCGACGTAATGGAGCGGTCACGTCAGCAAAAAAACTGCAAGCCGACCGCGCCGTCCTGCAACAACGGCGGGATATAATGTGGCATGCGCTGCACAGAATGCGACCGTCTGTCTAGGGCTGAGGTCGAAGCTACCCGCATTGCCGTCGCTGCAGAATCCCGACTACAGGATTTTTACCCAGAACCGCCATTCGGTGAAACCGCTGCCAAAGAATTAAAGCGTTGTCAGCGTGCCTCAGAAGACTCCCGCGAGGCAGTCAATCTGGCCCGGAGCATACGGGTAGCCCACGCTCAATCTCATTCCTTGACAATTGCACATTGATCGCAGGAATTGCCGATAACAGCCTTTCGATATAGTTGGCCAGATTGTAGCGGGTGTCAAACGGAGAGTGCGAATCTCACGCTGGGTCTGAATCCTCAAGTACGTGGCGTGCGTTGCTCGGGACTTGGGACCGCCAAGCAAGCTCCGCATAACTCCCTGATGGGCATTTCGGTAGTTGTTGGGCAGAGTAGAATTGTTCCGATACTCATGCCCCTCTCCGTAGGTGACCGTCTGGGCCCTACGAATCCTTCTGAAGTCGCCTGCTGATCGTTTCATCGCTCTATGCGTCTGCTAATCCCCTGCCACGCCATCAATAACTGGCGGGTGCGCAGCATGCGGTCGGCAATCGTGCGACAGCCGACGTAGCTTGCTGGAGGGAAGCCAAGGGGCTCGCAGCTTGCTCCTAAGCGACTGTCGCCTAGCTGCCAGGATCGCTTGAGCCATGGCTTGTGCCGCTCATCGGGAGGAACTGTATTCTCCAGCTGACGGAACCTATTGATGATCGTCCTCACGTCGATTCCTGGCTCCCGTAGACGCTTCTCGCCAACTGAGCCGGCTGGTTATCTCTTCTTCGATGGCTCTGCTGTCATTCCATAGCGTACGCGCGCCCATCGATTTCCTTGCGATCGGCGGGACGCGGTTCCTTAACATAGAATTAACGTGGGGTCTTATGGACAATCATCTCTTCACAGCCGCAACCGCCCTGGTCGATCGCATGCATACGTCCGCCCTGCTCCGTCAAATCGAGGAACTGATTCCAAGCTGAATAGGCCAGCCAAGCGTCCGCCTTACTCGATTGCGACTCTTCGGAGTAATTTGAAATCCGTCAACATTTTGCCGGTCCCAAGGACCACGCTCGCCAAAGGATCCTCGGCGATCGATACCGGCAACCCCGTCTCTTCTCGTATCCGCTGATCTAAATTCTTTAACATTGCGCCGCCACCCGTCAAAACAATTCCGTGGTCGCTGATGTCGGCACTCAGCTCCGGAGGCGTCTGTTCCAGCGCAACCCGGATCGCATTCATGATCGGGGCCACGCACTCTGCTAGTGCTTCCCGAATCTCACTGTCGTCGACAGTCAGGGTCTTGGGCACTCCCTCGATCAAGTTCCGGCCTTTAATTTCCATCGTCAGAGGCTTGTCCAAAGGAAAGGCCGACCCAATCTGAATTTTGATGGCCTCGGCCGTGCGCTCACCGATCAGCAGGTTATATTTGCGTTTCAGGTACTGCATGATGGCGTTGTCCATCTCGTTCCCCGCAATGCGCACCGAACGGGAGTAGACGATGCCGGAGAGCGAGATGACGGCCACGTCGGTGGTGCCGCCGCCGATGTCCACCACCATGTTGCCGGAAGGCTCGGTGACCGGAAGGCCGGCGCCGATCGCGGCCGCCAGGGCCTGTTCCACCAAATATACTTCGCTGGCCTTGGCTCGGTAAGCCGAATCGATGACGGCGCGTTTTTCCACCTGCGTGATTTCGCTGGGAACGCCGATCACGATACGCGGGTGCACCAGCAGCTTGCGGCCATGCGCCTTCAGGATGAAGTAGTTGAGCATGCGCTCGGTCACTTTGAAATCGGCGATGACGCCATCCTTCATGGGACGGATGGCCACGATGTTTCCGGGCGTGCGGCCCAACATCTCCTTGGCTTCCTTGCCCACCGCCAGCACTTCGCCATTGGTCTTGTTGATGGCCACGATGGAGGGTTCGTTCACGACGATCCCCTTCCCCTTGGCATAGACCAGCGTGTTGGCAGTGCCGAGATCGATCGCGAGATCGGAAGAGAACAAACTAAACAGCGATCGAACGTTCATGTTGGGGCTTCGAGGCTGAGGTCATCAAATTGAAGGCGGATCTCTTACATTGCGAATCGTGCCGCGTTAGGCTCGGGGAAACGGACGCGGTTTTCAGCCCAGTTCCAACAGTGAAGAGGAAGAGGCCGTTTTCGTTTATGCAACGGTGTATTGCCTTCGATTCGGGGGTAGCAGAAGGTTGGCAGGTCCGGCCGCTAACCCACGAACGGCAACAGGGCTGCGCGTCAAAGAGTGCGACACACGTTAACCAATTCTATACGTATTGACGGCGCTGCAAGCGGTTGCTTTGAAAGAATGTCCGAAATCGTCCTTCACATTTTCGGACGTACGTGCAGCCAATACTTCACCAGCCCTCGCCGGACTTCTTCCATCGAAGTCACCGTGGGCTTCTTGGAAGTGGTTGCCAGAAACGGACGCGCACCATTCTACAATTGCCGCGCGCGCTTGGAAGCGACGATGATGAACCGGTACGTGCTATGTTCCAGATCATCAGGAATGGAATACATCGCGTTGTCCTTCAGTCTCTCAGCCATATGTCTTCTTACCTCAATTCTTCGCGAAGCTTTCCAGGATGGGCCCGACTTCCTCTCCCGATCCTACAGGTGAATCGAATCTGAGACCTCCTGAACACCTGAGGTGCGGTGAATGTAACCGCCAACCCGGTGTTTCAACCCGGCGCCCCCAAGTGCTTTTCCACGCGAACGGCTTTCCGGCGAGGTCGGCCGCAGGGGCGGCCTGGGACGTGAGTCCCGACGGGAAGAAGTTCTTGTTCCCCATTCCCGTAGCTGCCGATGCGGCTCACGGTGGTGCTGAAGTGGACCTCTCTTCTCAAGAAATGACCGGCCAAGTCCTGTGTTGTCCCCATTGCGGACAATGAGAATCTTTGGCCGCGACCGGATTCTCAATGGAATGATAGCGCGTGATCCTATCAACGCCGACTGAAAATTCCCATTTCGCCGGTTGAAAAATCCCAACCCAGAATGATGCTGAACGCCTACCAACGGGAGGCGAACCGAACGGTCGTGGCGAAGTTCAGAGGCTCCCTTTCTTTCATATCAGTTACTCGGTAGAACGGCCCGGCAGTCAAGGCCGCGCTGGTTTTGCGCGGCGTAGCGGAGCCTTGACGGCGAGGACCGTTCTGCAAGCTTTCGGCGGAAAGAAAGCAACGGCCTGAAACTCGTGGGCGTGCGGACAAAGGCCCTTGAGTTGCACTTGGCAAGAATGAGGCGATCTTTATGTGCGGATTCTATGGCTTCAAAAGCCGGTTCGTTTTAGTTCTTTTTCTGATGTTTGCCGGTTCGCTACGCGCCCAGAAGCCGATTCCGATCATCTTTGATAGTGAGATGGGCGATGACATCGACGATGAGTTTACTCTGGCTCTTGCTCTTCAATCGCCAGAACTCAACGTGCGCGCGGTCACCATCGTGGGAGACGACATTGAAAACCGCATGCGTCTCGCTTGGAAGGAACTGGGATTGTACGGGCGGCGCGACATCGCGCTCGGCCGGGGCGCCTCCGAGCCACTGCTCGATTCCACGGTAGGGCGCTCCCCAGACCTCGCCGTCCTGACCTCGGAGGATCTATTGCCGCCGGCAATCAATTGCGACGCGATCAGTCTGATCGCAAATACGGTCCTCTATTCGTCCGGTAAGGTCATACTGATTGCGACGGGTCCGTTAACCAACATCGCCCTGGCGATGAAGGTTGATCCCCGCATCAAGAAGAACATCGCTCGCATTGTGGTGGCGGCAGGCGCCTTCAATCCGCCGCGCGCCGAATATAAGATCCAGCGTGACCGCATTGCCGCTGAGATTGTCTTCAGCTCCGGTGTTCCGATCACGCTGGTCACTCGCGACGCCACCAAGGGATTGACGCTGGAGGCCGGCGATATGGAGCGTTTACGCACCTCGCAGAATCCTGCTTCGCTATTCTTAGCGCGACTGATCGAGTTGTGGCAGAAGGGCCAGATGAATGAGTACCCCACTCTCCATGCTCCATTGGCGGTTGCCGTCTCTTTCCAACCCGCGCTGATGGAGTCTCGACTTGGCAGCATTACCGTGGAAACAGCAGACCCTGCGACTTACGGCACGACACGCTTTGTGCCGGCGGATAAGTTTCCCGAGGGGCAGCGCGCGACAGTCACGCTCGGAAGCCACGTGAACGGTCGTGGTTTCTTAGAGCTTCTGATGGGCCGGCTTGCAGCTCCGCCGCGCTCTGGCGGGCTGTCCGCGGCAAACGAGAAACGTCAGGCGCATACATATCGTGTTGCAGCCGCTCCTGTCACCGAAGGAAGCACGATTGCATCGCTTTCCGCAGGAGATGCTTTAAGGGTGTTGCCGAGTCGTTGAGTAGCGTCAAAACGCCCATTGTGCGCTTTATGCCTGAATTTCCTGCTGGTGATCCGATCCCTGTTCTTGAGCCGATCTGGCTTCTGAAAGTTCTGTACGATCTGACCTTCGCACTACAACCTTCGCACTACACTTGACTTCCACGTCGCGTTACTAGTAAGAGGACTGCTGCTGGGGCTGATGTTCGCTCGGTTGGGCCAAATGTGCTCGTCTCAGGAAATGCTACAGGTTTCCGGCATGTTCGCGCATCGGTTGCCGACGTTGATGGTTTTCGTGATCAATCTCGGCATTCCGCCATTGTTGTTCGCCCAAGTGCTCTACGGTTGCGCGCTCTACACCAGCAGCGTGCTGATCGGGACTTACTGGATTTCCGTGATCTTGCTCCTGATGGCCAGTTATTACGGGCTTTATCTGGCCGCCCAACGTGCCGACGCGTCGCCGGCTATGGACAGGTCCTGGCTTTGCGGCGCTGCTGCTGGTGTTGCCCATCGCGCCTCATCGCTTCCGAGTTTTCCGCCAGCCCGCCCGAGGATCGTTGGTGTGGCCACGTAGTCCTCGGTGGAAATGCTCCTGGGAGCGATATCTCGCCCACGGTCCAGTAGGTTTGGAGACAGCGTCCCAGGCGTGTTAGGTCCTGTGCTGGCCATGAGGTACGGTTTTTCAGTGACTTCGCACCCTCGGGTCAATTCACACCAGCATATTCTCATCGAAGGATGGGCCTGAAGGTCGATAGTGAGGGTTGATCAGTTCGGGGTTCCTTTCTGTGATGTTTTGAGAGAAAAAAAAATGACATTCGTCGGCGCGGTGGGAATGTGCGAAACGCGCAGCGTTTTCCAAGGGCGGTGGGCAGCGGTGGGAAACCGAGCGCAGCACCCAGAGCGTGAGCGATGGCGGTTTTCCACGGCGGTCCACGGCCCGGCATTTCCACGGCGCTCGGTGCGTGGTTGGAGGCGGCTTCAGGCGCTGAGCTTGGCGATGTTTGCCAGTAGTTGGCGCTTGGCGCGTTGCATGTCGAGCGCGGCTTCGGTATCGGATTGGCGCCGGGCGAAGCCCTCCAGTTCGGCCAGTGTGACAGCGGGGCGGAGCAGGTTCCGGCAGTGCGGCACTTGTTGGAACAACTCGAACGGTGTGGCCCAGCGCAGATAGATACGGCGGCGCTTGCCGTTGGCGCGGTAAGGATCGACGGCACCGCGCAAGGCCGATGGAAGTTGACGTAAGGGTTGAGTTGATCGCGGTGGAATGTGTCGACCGCCGCAGCGTGTTGCACCCCGATGTGGCCGAAGCCGAGGTGTTTGCGAATCACGGCGCCGTTCTTGGCTTCCACTAATCCGTTGTCGCCGGAATGGTGGGCCCGGGACTTGGTTTGTTCGATCAAAAGCTTTCCCAGCAGCTTGGCCACGGTTTAGTTGATGAACTCGCTGCCGTTGTCGGAATGAAAGCCGCGAATCACAAACGGAAACTGTTGAAGCATCGTTTCGAGCAATGGAATCAGCCATAACTCCGAGATCTGCGGTGTGGCGGCAACGATCTCCCATTGCGTTACTTGGTCTACCGCGTTGATGTGATAGATGCCCTTGCGGCCATCCTGATCGCCTTGATGTACGGTGTCGATGCGCAGGTACCCGGGCAAACCCTGCGGCTGCGGCCTGCGCCGCTCGCCGATCGGAATCACCATGGGCCGCGTCGGCTGATAGGTGGTGTTGCGCTTGCGATAGGCCGCCGAGTTTCGGAATCGATAGAGCTGCGCCACTGAGATCCCCGCCAGTCGCTGGTAGACCGCTTGTCCGTATTCGGTGTACTCGCGCTCCAGGATCCGCCGGGTCGCCGGCCCGCTCAGATTCCCGTGCGCCTGGTCCACGTAGGCCAGTAAGCCCACGTCGGCCGCTGTGTAGCGCGTTGCAAACTTGGTACGCTGATACTCGACCGCCTTCACTCGTCCCGTCTTGCGATGCCCTGCGATCAACCGCGTCACCTGCGACCGACGTAGTCCCGTCATCCGCCCCACGTATTGCCGCACCACGCCCTTGTCGGCGCGGCCCAAGCTTGCGTACTCGTGCCGCACCAGCGTCCGTTCCACCCAGTGGTAGACCTCGGCCCGTTTCAAACCCGTAAACCGTACCTCGCCACTCCCGGCCAGGAACGCCCGGATCTGCTCCAGGCTCCCTGCTTCCGAATCGTCCATGCTGATGATCAATCCCCAGCATCCCGATCCCTCCCTCCTTCAGGCTCATCTTGTATGAGAATCCAGCCCCCCTTCAGGCTCATCTTGCATGAGACAAGAGTGTAACTTGGCGGGTCCGGTCGAGCGAAGTATAATAGCGAAGTGTGAAATCCGCCCCCAACGGGCACGTAGGAAGAGAGGAACCATGAAGAGTATTCTGAGAGGTCTGTGCTGTGCAGGTTTGCTTGCCGGCTTCGGTCCGTTCGCTTCCGCCGCCACCATGACGATGAAGGGCATGATCAGCGACAGCATGTGCGGTGCCAGCCACGCGAAAATGATGGCCGCGCATCCCGGAATGACCGACGCCCAGTGTACGCTGGGTTGCGTGAAAGGCGGCGCCAAGTACGTATTCGTCTCGAAGGGGAAGGTCTACCAGATCGCAAACCAGGACATGGCGGCCGTGATGAAGGAGGCGGGAGAATCGGTCAGCTTGACCGGCGATTTCAACGGTGACACCATTACCGTGTCCAAGGTGATGATGGCCAAGAAGAAGTAGCTGCCGCTCGACAGGAGTGGCTTTCGTGAAACTAGCGACGGTTTGATACATGCGGGACGCCGTTGGCCGCGTTCTTGGTGAAGCTCGGGCTTTTCGCTGCGAAACCCGAGCTTTCGTCCAGGCCTGTAGATTCGAACGTCACGCGCCCTCGTCGGCCGGTTCCGCTCGAACTCTTCACCTCGGAAGGCTGTTCGAGCCCGCCCAACGCCCAACCGGCTTCTCGAAACATTTGACCGCACACGGCCGGTCTCCGGTGCCCAGATCAATCGTGCTGAGCGAACATGTCGATTACTGGAACCGGCTGGCGCGGACCGATGCCTTCTCGTCGGTGCTTTTCACCCAGCGCCAGCAAGACTACGTGACGCTGTTCCATCTGGATAGCGCACGTCGTAACTGGTCGTTGATGGCCGGAGGATTTACGCTGGTTCTAGCCAAGAGCTCAGCAGCAAGCGCCGCAGTGATTCGTCGAATCACGCTCAGCTTTTTGTGGGACCGAGGATTTCGACTTGCGGAAAATAAGTACGATAACGGGCTCCATCGCGAGTGAGCAGTGCCAGGCCCTCGATAGCCGCATGCGCGCCAATGTAGAAATCGGGCAGAGGCGATGTCCGCGAGCCTCGACGGCGTCGGTAGAGCAGGAAGCTCTTCCCCGCCAGAAAACCGGCCTCCCAGGGAAGCGGCTCGCGCTGATACAAACTTGCTGGAAGAACGGTCTCCAGAGCTTCGATGGTCGAATAGCCGATCGAGACTTCAGCATAGATGATCGGATTGATGATCAGGGTCACATGCTCAGCCGCTTGGGCGAGTGCGCGCGCAGACCAATCCCCCCATACCGGATCGTTGGTGGCCACGTCCAGCAGGACATTGCTGTCGACCAGCACACCACGGCAGCCTTTCAGGCGAGCCTGTAAGCGAGGGATGGCCGGGGTCACTTGCGTCGCTTTACAGCCTGGCTCTTGCCCCGCGTAAGCGCCAGAATCTCATCCGTGCTCATGCGAATGTCTGCGGTGCCGCGGAGGGCTTCGAGCGCCAGGCGGCCTCGAATGCTTTCACCGCTCGGGCGCTGAGCCTTGCGAATGCGGGCGTGATCGCCGGCCAACTCGAACTCGACTTGCGTGTGCGGCAGAAGGCCCAGCCGGTTGCGAATCTCTTGCGGAATGGTGACTTGACCCTTGCTAGTAATTTGCACGGTATTACTCCTACCAGTAAGTGTAATTCGTGATTGATCTGACTCGCAACTGTGTGCAGCAAAGGCCTTGATCGAAACGCTGTTCGAGCAAACGCCGCAGCGAGATCGCCCGTAAGGCAGCGGCAGCTCGATGGGCAAAGGCAAAGCAGGACTGAAGGGAACCAGTTCTTAGCTAATCAGCGGCAGCGCTTCCTTGATCGAAGACGATACTGAAAGTGAGAGTCTTGGCTGGGGCCGGATTCTCAATGGAAGCATAGCGCGTTATACATTCCCTATCCGCCGTTTGATCGGCTAAACTTAGCCTGAATCACGCATATGCCGCTCTCGGTTGGCGAAAAGCTCGGTCCCTACGAGATTCTCGCGCCAATCGGCGCAGGCGGCATGGGCGAGGTATATCGGGCCAAAGATACCAAGCTGAAGCGCGAAGTTGCGCTGAAGACCGGTGTGGGTGCTCTGGGAAAGACATAAAGTCAATGCTAAAAGCACACATGAGATTATCCCTCGGGATGTGGGTTCCACAGCTTACGTTAGCCTGTGCCGTTGTGGTTGGACTGCTTTTGACTGCTGAACACGGAGCGGCGCAGCCCGCTGGTGGTGCTAGAGCGGCTGAACAGGTTTACAAGAACATCAAAGTCCTCCAGGGAAGCCCCGCCGACAGTTTCAATCAAGCGATGCACCTCATTTCCGGTGCGCTAGGGGTTAACTGCGAGTACTGCCACAAGGAGATGGATTTCGTCAGCGACGAAGTAAAAAAGAAAGACGTGGCCCGCGGGATGATCACCATGACTGCCGAATTGAACCAGCATGTGTTCCAGGGCAAACAGGTGATCACCTGCTATACCTGTCACCAGGGCAACGCGATCCCGAGAAATACGCCCTTGCTTCCGCTGGTGGGCCATGCAGTGGAGACTAAACGCGAAATCGGGCTGCCTTCCGCGGCAGAGGTTCTCTCCAAGTACGTCGCCGCGCTCGGGGGCGAAGAGAATCTGAAGAAAATCACCACACGGCTCATCACGGCGGAACAAGATGTTCCAACTGGACCTGGCGGGGTTACCCCCGCGCCCGCGCAGGTTGAGGTGTATCAAAAAGCACCGAACCTTTTACTTCGGGTGGCAAAAACGAGTCAGGCGACGCTACTGAGCGGTTTCGACGGAACTGCCGCATGGGGCCAAGACCCCAGAGGTCGAGTGGTACCACTGGTGGAACTGGAGTCGGTTCGCGAGCGGAGAAGCGCTGATTTATATGAACCGCTGGATATCGCAAAGGAATACTCGGACTTGAAAGTAGACGGTATCGAAAAAGTGGGCGCTGCGGAAGCCTATGTCGTCGTCGGCCAGCCTTCCGAAGGCATTCCTGTTCGGCTCTACTTCGACACCAAATCCGGCCTCTTGCTTCGGAGATTCACCGTGGTGCCCACGGCGGCTGGCGATAGTCCTTTTCAAGTGGACTACGAAGACTATAGAGATGCCGGGAGCGGGGTGAAGTACCCGTTTCGCATTCACATGGAACCGGCCGGATCCAGGACCGAGTTGGTAACGCACTCCACTGTTCGCGTGCAGCACATCCAGGAGAACGTCGCGATAGACGACGCGAAGTTCATAAAGCCCGAAACAAAGTGAGTTCCTGCTGTCTCAGCCGAGGGCCATGTTTACTTTTGGCAGAAAATGTCAGCGGCACCCTGTGTAGTCCCCGATACTGACATTGGCCGGAAACGGCGTTTGGGAAGCTACCGATAATTGTTCATGACGCTCAGCTGTTTGTAGGCAGGCAGATCCGCGAGTCGGCTCTTCCTTGGGCCGCATTGTCTGACAGCGTTTGGCCCAACAAAGCACACGGTCGCGGCGGAGGCCAAAACGGATTATACTGCGGTGAAGAATAATCTCCTGATGCGTTATTTTTGACTCAGCACAAATGAAAAAAAAGATCACCCTGATCGTTCTCGGTTCCCTGTTCGCGATTGTGGCTTTGCTCGCCGTAGTGTTGTACCTAAAGGGCCCCTTCGTCGGCTTTCCTGGGAGCCGCACCGCGGATGGCTCGCGCGCCGTCAGCGACGGCGGCGTCAAAATTGTGGGTTGGAACGGCGAGGTGGATGCCGCAGAAGAAAGAGCGGGCATGAGCATCAGAGATGCGAAGCTGTCGCAGGAAGGTGACTCCCTCCACGCCACTACGGGTCCCGCTGCGACCTACTGGATGAACGGCGCAAACGCCTCCGGGGACTACACGGTGAAGGCCACATTCCATGAGCCGAAGTACATGAACCTCAACACGCATCCGCACCCCTACGGGGTGTTCATCGGCGGCAATGACATGGGAACGCCGGGCCAGACCGACCTCTACTGTGCGGCCTACGGAAACGGCAAGTTCATCGTGCGCGGATTCGGACCGGCGCCGTTCAAAATGAATGGCTTTCGCGGCGACGCCAATGACGCCGTTCACAAGGCTGCGGGACAAGGCCAGCCCGTCAGTCAAGATGTCGCGCTCTCGGTGAAGGGCAGCAAGGTGGAATGCTCTATCAACGGGACGGTGGTCGCCAGCTATGACAAGGCGCTGCTGGTAACCGGCGGCAAACTGAAATCAACTGACGGGACGTATGGTCTGCGCTTCGCGCACAACACGGATGTCATGGTAACCGGTCTGACGATGACAAAGAACTAACGTAACCGTTTGAAGGAATTGTTTTACCGCACCGGCGACAAGATGATGGCTGTAGATGTTCCGACCGGCCCGGCGTTTCGCGACGAAGCTCCTAAGGCTCTGTTCACGGGAGCGGGAACTTATGCCAACTCTTATGACGTTGCGCCGGACTGCAAGCGCTTCCTGATGATCAAGCCGGCTGCCGCCGCGCAGGCTCCCAGCGATCAGTTGACCGTGGTGCTGAACTGGTTTGACGAGTTGCGCCGCCGCGTACCGGTGGCCAAGTGATCCTTCCCCTGCCGACAAACTGCACGGGGTGACTGCTCAAATCCTGGGTTGTCCCCGATACAGCAAGTGAGAATTCTTGGCCCGCACCGGAGTCTCAACGGAAGGGTCGCGCGTTAGCCAGGCGGAATCTAACGTGCAGGGGTCCCACAAGCAGCCTCTGCAGACGCTCAAGCAGCAGCGTGGATGTCTACAATGCGCGACGTGATGACGACTTGGTGCACGGGGTGCGCGAATTCGAGATGCATGCCGCGGCCTAGATAATGGTTCATGATCATCGAACCGCCCCACGTGGAACCGTGGATTCGCACTTCAACCGGACTAGGGCAGAACTCCGGGTGGCCGGAGATGAGTACCTGGCCCCACGCCTTATGCACGATGGTGTAGATGTGGTTCTTGGTCTGCACCTGGAGAACGGTGCCCGGTGGCACGTCATATAAGTTGACACCGCCTTCGATCTCCGACTGCACCACGTTGTGGTTGATCGCGTCACTGAAGTTCGGGTGCGGAAAGGACGGCTTTTCGGTGTTCACAAGGGCTCTCATAGAAGATGATATGCCACCGTGCGGCAAAGGCTGTGGTTAGGGTTCGGCATGCTCAATGGCTGGCGTTGAAATATTGCCAACCCTCGCCGCTGGCCGGGACTTGAATCCTCAAAGTACGCATCACGCGTCATCCAGGCGCTAACCGCCATTGGACGGCAGCACGGAGTAGTTCTATGGGATGCCGACGTTACGTCCGGTGGACTGTTTCACGATGACCGACGATCCAGGCGGAAGCCTGGACTTGCCTCGATCCTCCTAGCCACTGGCGCGGTTTCAACGTTTCTTAGGTAGATCGATCAAGACAATGTTCGAGTTTTCCCGAATTCGGTCGAATACGACCCGTTTGCCGTCCGCTGTGACGTCGAAGGTGCGGATTTCAGCGGCGTCGCTGAAACGGGCGAGCTGGCGAGACATGCCTGACGCCATGTCTAGAAGCCAAAAATCTTTCTCTGCGCCAAGCCCTCGCAGGTACACCAATCCTGAACCATCCGGCAGAAAGCGGGCGCGTTCGCCTGACCGCTCCACTTGAATGGCAGGCATCGCGATCTGCTTTCCCTCAGGACTCACGGCAAGCAGAGGTTGAAAGGTGCTAATGTCAGGGCCGGCAAATATAATCGTTTTCCCGTCAGGTGACCAAACCGGGTTCAGGGCCTGGCCCGAAACGAGACGGACCGGCTGGCCGCCGCGGGACGGAATCTTGAACAACCCTTGTCCCTGGGCATCGCTACCGCCAATGACGACCCACCGGCTATCTGGCGACCACGCGGCCGATCCCCGGACCTCGATCGCTTCCGTCAGTTCGCGCTGTTCGGCTCCATCCGCACTCAGGACCTGGACCCGCGCCCGGCCATCTTTCCGCAGAACGACGGCCAATGAGGTGCCGTCCGGTGACACCGCCGCAGGCTCTGTGAGTGGACTGTCCGCGCCTTTCCAGATTTCTGCGACCTTTCCGTTCGTCAAACGCCAGAGTCCGTCTCCGCCTCCGCGAGAAGACAGGTAGTACAAAGACTCACCACGAAATCGAGGCGCCAGGGCACGAACCGTTGGTGTGGGATAAGGCGCAACATCTCGTTCTTCAGTGATGCGATCGAGCAACGGGACGCTGTAAAGGCTCGCCTCGGGCTGTGCCACCGTGGTCGCCAAGCGGCTGCCATCGGCGCTGGCCGATACGGAAACGTACCGTTCGACACCGAAGCTCACTTGGCGAGTTGTCCGCTTTTCCAGGTCCAAGGCCCAGAGTGCGGAGCGGCGGTCGGTATCAGCGACAATGTACAGCACCGTTCTTGAGTTGATGGGCGCAGGGTAGGTGACGTTGCCGTTGTGAAACGTGAGGCGCTCCTCGTGCGTACCGTCTGGCGCGACACGCCAGAGGTCCATCTGGCCGAGCGCGGGTCTGCCACGAACGAAGAACACCCATCGCTGGTCTTTGGACCATGTAGGGAAATGTTCGTGAATCTCACTGCTTTCGCCGACGGACACTTGCCGGGGACCGGACCCGGTGCGATCGGCCACAAAGATGGGATCACCCGGAGCGCGTGTCTGGTAAACCAGGCGCGAGCCATCAGGAGACCAGTCCGGCTGCACTGCGAGATCCTCGAGGAACGGACGAGGCCCTCCTCCCATTAAAGGCATCAACCGTAATCTGGTGCGCGGACCGCCTCCCAACCAGACTTCCGATCCATCGGCGGAAAAACCGACGCTCCGCAAAGGGGCCTGCACATGATCGGCTTTGCCGCCGGTCAAATTGATCAGACTTCCGGTGTCCACCTGGCTCAGCCAGATATCGAACGGCCCATCGTGATCCGACAGGAAGGCAACGAACCGGCCATCGGGAGAGATCGATGCGTCCGTCTCAGTACCTGGGAAATCCGTGAGTTGAGTGAATCTCGCGCCGGCCAAAGGGCTTGCAGCGGGGTTCTCCGAGCTGCGGTAGAACCAAGGGACCGTAGCCGCTGAGATCACCAGCGCGGCCGCGACGCCAAACCACCAACGGGCGCGACCGCCCAACAGCAGCGGCATGGAACGGCTGGCGGGTTTCGACGCGCTTGGCGGAGGAGCTTGGGCCTGTGCGGGAGCCGGGGGCGCGACGACGGATGATTCGGGTGGAAGGTTCATCGCCGCCTGGCTGTGTTCGGCGCGCGGCGGCGAAAGCGTGTAGACGACGTGTTCGCGGATGTGCTTGTCGCGCTCGACGCCTTTCAGGGTGAACAGAGTCTTGTAATCGTCCGAGAGGCGGCTCACTACCTCGAAATAAGACTGCGAGACCAGGATCTGATTTTCGGCCGCGAAGCTCATGACGCGTTGTCCGGCGTTCATGCCGTCACCGATGGCATTGGGAGCGCCGTTGATGTCGCGGACCAGCTTCACCGGCCCGAGGTTGATGCCGATGCGAACGCGGAACTGGGCCTGGTGCCCGCGCTCGTCCAGCAGGAGGAAGTGCCAGATTTCGAGCGCGGCAAACATGGCGGCTTCAGGCGCGCCGAGAAAGCAGATGGCGGCGCCGTCGCCGGTGTCGAGAATGACCCGTTCGGCTTCGGGAACGTTTTTAATGGCCTCAGCCAGGTAATTGTTGAATCGTTCCTTCCATTTGATCTGGAGCTCGACCGATTGCGAGGAATAATTGACGATGTCCATGAAGAGCACGCTGCACAGCCAAGTCCGGTTGGTCTGGAAGACCTCGGCCATGGATTGTGGGGATTATAACGCACCCAGTGATTGGAGGCGCAATCCGGCTAGCACTCCGTAATTCAAAGGGCTAAATACGCGATTGACGGCGAAGTTTGATTTGCTCCATGGGATGTCGCATGAGCGTTTTGCTTGGAAACGTGTGCAGGATTGGAATGGATGGTGGCTAGATGGTGGCTAGCCTTGATCGGAAGTGACGCGGCGCACGAGCGCTGATTAAATGGAGAGAATCTCCGACCGAGGCGTTTTCGATAAGGGGACTAGAAGGAAGCCGGTGGCGTTTGCGGCGGATGCGGTTTGCTATGGGATTTAAATGCAACTTTGGTACCTACAGTACCCTAACTCGGGAGGGGCTTGGCTCAAATCGCTGGTGATGCGCATCTCTGCCGCTGATCCTAACCTGGTTTGCCGCTTCCGTGCAAGCGCTTTCTAGATTCCGACACGAGTCGGCCTGTCGGCACGCGCAGCGTCTGCCGCGCTAGCAGCTTCGTTCTCGTCGCCCGATACGGCAAGTGAGAATCCGGGCCTGGAAATCGGATTCTCAATATACGTCTCGCGCGTTCGCCAGGACTTGGCATCGAACCTTCTACAGCACGCCCTACGACAAGATTGTTCAAACCACATCCTGCTCTCCGCTGGGGCGCGTTCGGGAACCGGCTCGTGTAGTTGCGTTTGGCAAGAGCACTTGGCCCATTTCGGCGGTTTAATTTGGCCCACCCTAAGTTGTTGATTCTGAGGGGAGGCGGTTTTGGCCTCTCCTTTATATAGGAATCGTCGTCGAAGCTGTGGGAGAGAAACTGCTCTATCGCGGCGGTGAGATCCTCGACACTAAGAAAGGAATCTGGGCGTACGCGCGTGCGAGTCATCGCGGCAAACCAGCGTTCCATGAGATTCAGCCAACTCGAACCGGTGGGTACGGAGTGCAGGACGTAGCGTGGGTGCTGCTTTAGCCACGCTTGGACCTCGTCGGTGCGGTGAGTTCCGTAAGTGTCGATCACCAGATGTAATTGGATCGAGCCTGAAAACTCCCGGTCGATTTGTCGAAGAAACTTCACCAGCTTCTGCTGCCGCTGTCGCTTGTGACCGTCCCCGATCACTTTGCCCTCGAGCAGATCGAGTGCAGCAAGTAGCGGCGTTACCCGGTTTCGTTGGCCTTTGTTGGCGTTCCTCGGCGGCGGTGCTTCTTAAGCGGCGATCCAGCTAACGCGGATAATATCAAGACCTGGCGCTATCAACCGCAAAGAGGACTCCTCCTAGAATGAGAATGACCCCGAATACGCGATACCACCACAAGAACGACACTCTCTCCCCCGGAGCCAACCCTTTGAGGCGTCCCGCTGCCCAGATGTCAGCGGCTCTGGCTGGCGATACTACAACAAAAAGGCCGAACGCGATTGCCATAGCACCCAACAATAAGTTCGTCGCTATACCCTTCCAACTAGGAAGTTGGTCGAACGACGATGTCGTAAAGAGTGACTCAACGGCTCCCCAATGTGGATTTCCATCCTGCAAACACGTTAGACACCGGGCCGCAACAGCTCCATAAGCAGGCGGACGAACCTTCCAGCCATTACCTTCGGTGCGCGTAGGAGTTAATTACAACGGTCCGCGCAGAGTCTTCGGCCGGGTTGCCGAAGACGAATATTTCACAACTTACCTTGAGACTGTGCGCAGCGTCCAGTATCTTTTGTCAGTGCGCCAATTATCTTCTGATCACAGATCTCTGACAAATCCCGAGGAGAATCGTTCGATCGGGCAATCATCGATTCAATAAGAACGCCGGAGCAAACGTTGACCAGACGAAGCAGTTTGCTGCACGCAAGTCTTTTCCAGCGATTGGCCTGAGGATAATCGTTTGATTGTAAGGCCAGAACCAAACTGGAAAATCTTAAGCGCCAAGAAATGGAGTTTCTTGTGTAGAGTCCGTTGAAGTCGTTTGAGGTCTTTGGAAAGGCACTGATCACCCACTTACACAATCGTCTACACCGTTTGATTCCATCTCATATCCAATGGCGCGATATCCTTTCATTCGCTTCTCATACATTCGGCCAAGCATCGGAACTTGTGCGTCAACGTAGTCGAATACTCGAACCACTTTCTTCCCCTGATGAATCCGATGTAACCGGCCGACGTATTGCTGAAGCGTTCCCCGCCACGAGATGGGCATGGTGAGGAACAGTGTGTCGAGTCTTGAATCGTCGAAACCCTCGCCGATGTAGCTTCCGGTTGCGAGGAGAACACGTGGCGTTCCGTCGGGAATCGAGGCTAGGGTTTCCGCAGCTGCTTGTCGTTGCTTTTTGCCCATGCCGCCCCTCAATATCACCACGTGCGGAATTTCGGATAAGCCGCTCGCCAATCGCTCAAGATGGTCTGTGCGATTGGTGAGCACGAGCGGAGTGCGGCCCTCGCGAACAGCTTGGATGACATCCCGGGCGATTTGCTGGTTACGCTCTTCGTTGGTAACCAATGCGGTGTAGGCGTCGTGAATTGTGAGGTCCGCGCCGTCGAGCGGCATCCGGAAACCAGTGTGTCTCGGCGATACCAGGTGCTGAAAAGGAGAGAGCTCGGCGGCCTCACGGGCGCTCAGGTTGAATCGGAGAGGTCCACACTGCATAAAAATGATCGGGTGATGGCCATCTTTTCGAGTCGGCGTCGCGGTCAGGCCGACGATGAACTTCGCTTTGACCTGCCTCGTGACCTGTTCAAAGCTGAATGCAGTCAGATGGTGGCACTCGTCGGTAATCACGTGCCCGTACTCGGCAACACAGTCCTTCACCTCACCTTTACGTTGCATGCTTTGAAGCAGGGCTACGTCGATGAATCCGGTTCGAGTATCCTTGCCACCAAAGACCTGACCTATTGCATTCGCCGGAAGCCCCAGAAACACCGCAAGGCGTGCGCACCATTGTTCGAGTAATTGTTGGCGATGGACCAGGACCAGCGTATTGACTGCTCGGTCAGCAATCAATTTGGCAGCCACCACGGTCTTGCCAAACGCGGTTGGTGCACACAAGACGCCTTCATCATGCCGGAGCGTCTGGCGTATGGCCTCGGCCTGATCATCACGGAGATTTCCATAAAAGTTTATGCCGATGGGCTTGCCGGCGTAACGTTCGTCGCGAATCACCACGCTGATTCCGTGTTCCTTCAGTAACTCGCGCACCTCCTGCAAGCACCCTCTTGGCAGAGCGAGATGTTGAGCAATCTCTTCGCTGCAAGAGATGACGCGCGGCTTATCCCAAGTCGGCAGACGCATCGCTTGGGCCTTGTAGAACTCCGGATTCTGAAACGCTGCGATGCGGATCATCCGGTTGAGCATTGGCTCGGGGAGGTCTGCCTTTGGTATGAATACCAGATTGCTTCGTATAATCTCAACGGATTCGGGGAAAGGCCCTGGGATTGGTTTCTCACTTTTCCTTCTTGAGGGCAGCAGAGTCCGGGGAGCGTCCCCGCCGTCATCTGTCATTGAGAGCTTAACGCCCATGACCTGACCCTGGCGTGTCGCGTCGTTGACGATCCATTCAACTTGATCGGCTCCGACTCGTCGGATTGACATTAATAATTGCCATTGGTCTGGGTAGGGGCGAAGATCGTCGTCCACAAACAAGCTATTGCCGTTTTGCCTGGGCATCCACTGAAGTGGAAGAGCGATCAGATTGCCGAAGCCTCCCTTGGGCAGAGTGTCCTGGTTTGGGAAGAAGCGGTCGTAGGAATCGAGACCGACTTGGTGGCGCCTCTCCATGGTTTGGGTAAGTAGAGCGCAACCCATTTTGCGGGCGAGAACCGCTGGGACCGGCGCGTCGAAGAAGACCCAAACGTGCCCCCATTCCCGGATCGTGACCGCTCCAGATAAGCTGGTATCCTCGCGCTCTGGCAAGTCGCTAGGAATGCCAGCGAATCTTCTTGCCAGGTCTTCTTATCGAAGTCAGCCGCCAGAAGCCAACACTTTTCATCGCCGAGCAGAGGATAGATTCCGATCGTCTTCTTACCTATCAAATGCTGCCGAATGACTTCGTCAGTTACCGCGTAGAGAGTTCGGGTTTGGCGATCGACCTTCTTATGCTCCTCCGGGCGGCTGGCAAGGACCGCTATCCAGTCCTTGCTTGCCTGCAGGGCGATAGGCCCACATACCATCCTTCGCGCCACCGCTCCGCGTAGACGTCTTCCCGTCCGCGGAACAAAGATCGAAACAGGGCGATCTTCGCTTGGTTGTCCGGCAGCGTTGCAACCTGAGCGATTTCTGAGGGCGCGGGCAGACACCGTTCGCTTGTGGCGCGCGGCGCTCTCAGTTCAGGTAATGGGATGGAGTGTTGCGCAAGGATCGCTCTGAGGTGCAGGACTTCTTCGCGGAGCCGTTGGCTCTCTCGAAGGGCGCTCTCTAGTCTGGTTCGAAGATCGAGCTGATCTTGCATGAAAGTACCCTTTGCAACAACGGCATGCGGTCAGAATTGTTCAGGGTTGATTACCGAGAACCCCTCCAGTCGGGCAACCTCACAAAGTATCGCATCTGCGGCGACAAAATGATCCACCAACTTCTGATTCCGCAGTTCCAGTGCGACAGCCAGTTGAAGAGCATCGAGAGCACGGAGACGTGACTCGAACGCATAACGTTCGACCAGCAACTCGGCCATCGCAAATTCCGATTCCGCGATAGAGAAAACCCCCAGCCGTCCCGTCGCGACGTCCCCTCGAAATTGACGCAGGAATAGCTCTGCATCTTCCCGGTTAATGGACTGCGTTCGCACTTTGATCGCAAACGCCGATGTGAGTTCAGCTAAGGTTAGGCGGGAAACTAGAACCAGGTTGTCGGTAGCATCGACGATCTGATCGACGGCCGGTGTGCCAGCCTCGGGATGATACAGCTTAACCAGGGCGCTGGAATCGAAGAAGAGGCCGGCCAAAGATCAACGTTCCCCTCGATCGGAAACAATTTCGGCAGCCATTGATCCATCAATCTTCGCCAACCGACGCCGGACTTCTTCCAACCCCGGGGCCGGTTCAGCGTTCTGTAGCTCTCTTTTGACGTTTTCGATGTACTCCACGGCTAAGCTAGATCGGCTTAGCGCAGGCGCCGTCTTGACGACGCTCACCAGTACCTGCTCATGCTCCTTCAAATCCAACGGCTGTAGTGGTCGCAATACCCCATTCTCGTAGACGGCGTCAACTCGAAGCGGCATGCCCTATTGTAAAACGAAAATTCACGCCCGTTAGATTGGTGACTCTCTCCTTGCGTTTGGCCCAGATCGGTTGTATCTCACTTTCATGCAATGGGATCACCCTGCCCTAACAGCAGGTGCGCGGTGTTGGGGCGCATTTGGGAACCGGCTCGTATAGTCTCCAGAAATGAGCTGGACTTTCGTTTGCTTGTTTTGGGAATGGTTCAGCCGGGCTGGATTGGTTTCAAGGTTTGATAACACCGAGCGAGTTTGGCAAGTAGGGAATCCACGGTTGCGGTCCAGACGAACAGCTGCGGGCTTGGGTTCGAGGCCGAGAGGAACTCCTGCATCGCGGTGGTGAGATCATCGTGAAATTGCCCGGAAGGCAGCAGCAGCCCGATGGGATAAAGCAAAAAAACCTGATGGAGTTAGGTGAAGGTCTGTCCGTGCTTGGCGCGGTTCCGCCGCTTCAGTTCGTCTGTGGTTCCATGCCTGATACATCCACATCAACAGCGAGCGGCAGAGGCACTTCTTTCCCTTCCCGAGATGCTTGCATTCGTTGGAGTTCGTGCAGCGCCTTGTAGAAGCTTCGTTCGATGGAAGTCTCATACCGCGAGAGCTTGGCTAGAGAATTCTCCCTCTTGGTATCTACAATGAAGGCTTCGCCGTACGTGGGGGGCGCCGCGCGTTCCTTCATCATTCGCTGCGCGGCCTCAGCAAGAGCAGGGTTTGCGTTTCGCAAGTCTTTTGTTTTCGCCATGGCCCATTTTCTTTCATTTTTTAAGGGTTCCTGCCGCTCAAATAACTGCCGGAGCTCTTTATGTGCTCCTAAACCTTTAATAACCGTTCGTAGGTCTTCTTGCGATTGGTCGTAAGATCGAGGGGACTTGACCCTCTCTCGGAGCGCCGCGACGCCACTCGTCTGAGCGCCTAAAATCTCAGTTTCAAGACGTCCCGCTCTTCGGAGCCGCCAAGCAAGTCCGATGATCCGTTCGACCAGAAAAGACTCCGTCTCGCCGACCGGTCTGTGATCTGCTCGAAAGCCCTCGGCGAATCAAGCGAACTCCTCCTCATCCTCGCTCGGCATCAACAGGTCGCGCGATAGCAAGCCGTGCTTTAGCGCATTCCTGGACGAGGCTGTTTTTCCTTCGATCGAAATTGGTCCCGTCGATAACTGGCCATTGCGGCGATTCGCTTCGATCTGATTAGTGGAACTCACCTTACAACTATTCTAGTCCACATTGCCTGCAAAACCCATTGTTCAGATCCTGCTACTTCCACATCCACATCCCAGCGCCAGTCCACACAGGCGTCGGGCGCGAGAGGCTTCGGATGTGTGCATTATAATGTGCCTATAGGTAAACAGAATTGTAGACAAGATACGCCACAAATGTTATCCTTTGAACAATGAAGTCGACGATCCGCACTCCCAACGTTCGCATCAGCCCGCGGGCTCACGAACTACTTCGCCAATTGGCCGAGGAGGAGCAGCAGTCGATGCAGGCAATCCTGGACAGCGCCATTGAGCGCTATCGCCGGGAGAGGTTCCTCCTCGGAGCAAATGCAGATTTTGCAGCACTAAAAGTTGATGCAAAGGCCTGGAAACAGGAACTGCGCGATCGCGAGCAATGGGAGACCACAGTGGGAGACGGAATCTCCAAGGAGTGAAGACATCGGAACCATTGCGCGGAGAGGTCTGGGATCTTGACTTGGACCCGATCAAGGGCCACGAGCAGGCGGGATCGAGGTCGGCCCTCATCCTTTCGGTTGATCTGTTCAATGAAGGCCCGGCAGACTTGGTCGTGATAGTGCCCTTGACACGTACTCAGCGGAATATTCGCTGGCATGTAAGCGTCCGACCGCCCGAGGGAGAACTCGCCGCTGGGAGCTTCATCCAATGCGAGAACGTACGATCAGTTTCGAAGCTGAGACTCAAACGGCGCCGCGGACGGGTCTCTCCGGCAACGCTAGAACAAGTGGAGGATCGAGTTCGGATTCTGTTGGGGCTATGAATGTGACTAGCCGTGTTAGCGGATCGCGTGCGACGCCGAGCTAGCTTCGGCATAACCACTGCCAAAGAATGAAATCGTGCGATCAAGAGCTTCAAGCGATTGGGGCGGAGAATTTAAGTTTTTGCGAAACGAACCCAATCCCAAGCTAGATTCAGCCCTGGCCGACCAGGCGTCGAATGATGGAAGCTGCCTGATCCACGTCTGAGTAGGTCAGGGTGTATGAGGCCGTGGATGCGATCCACTCGAGAAAGGCGCGAATGCTTTGCTCATCGTGCGCCACCCAAAAGCCGCTCTCTTGCAAACGAAGTAGTGTTTGCAGGCGATCGAGCGAGCCGATTTCGTTCCCAGCGTCGGGGCGGAATCGCGCAAAGACAATCGCGGCCACTTGCGCGCAATGATCGTCCTGTCTGATTGCGGCCGGAAAGAAAAAGCGGACCCGCTGGCCGAATCGGGAGACGATGGCGGAATCTTGAAGCTGGGGAAACCGCGAATGCAGCACGTCCCAGCTGCCCTCCCGGACCGTGAGCGCGAAGGGCATGACGGGAACCGTCAGCGTGTCGCGTTCCAGCAGCACCGAGTCGTCGCTATAAAACGTCGATCCTCTGTTCATGAGGACCGCCGCTAGAGTAGTTTTCCCGGATTGGCTGCTGGCGGGAAATACGACGCAGCGCGAGGGGGAGCCGCAGGCCCCGGCGTGAAAAATCGCGAGACAGTCTCGTGCGCGACAGCTACGCACCATTTCCTGCAGCAGAACCGCTCGAATGGCGCCCAGCCCCTCTTCGTGCGCGATCAAGCGATCGTCGCAATAAACACGAAAGCCATCCGGGTCCTCGACTACCTTGAAGGTAAGGTCGGGGGCGGATGGCGCGGGGGGAAGCGGATTCAGCCTGGGAGCTATCTCTTCGGCGAGTTCCGAGGTTTGGAGAATGACGCGGACGTTCTTGGTTTGAACCAGGTAATCGCGGACGAAACAATCGGCGCTTGGCGAACCAGATGCAATTGCCGGGGCAGCCGCGGGGTTGACTGAAATTTCGGGCGCGGCCGGCTGCTTCGAGAGCAAACCCGCTCGCCAGTCATGCAAAGTTTGCGTGACATCGCGCTCCGCCACTTCGCCGGGAATATCGCACGCCGACGCAAACTCTCGCACTAAGTCGGCGAACGGCGCGCCGGTTTTGAAAATATCCCAGATCAGCCGGGCGGTGGGACTTAGTATGTAAAGGCCGGGAACGTCCGGACGAGCCAGAACGAGGAAATCGTCAATCGGGAACTCCCAAAGGTGTTGGTACCAGCGAAACGTATCGAACGGAAGTTCCATGCCCTGCCGGGCTTACACCTTCACGGATCCTAATTAACGCGGGAGTGGGCGAGGACCGCTGCCGGTGGCCGCATCCGCCTTCTTGGTCATCGCCAGCACTGTGAATGGCGCGGCGTAGGCGGCAAACTTTCCCGAGCTTGAGAACCGCGTCTCGTCCGCGTTTCATCCGCCTCGGCGGTCTGCTTGTTTTCGAATTTGTTTACCAACCTCAAATTTCATGCCACGCCTCCTGAATATCGAATAAGTCCTATTATAATTGATTTTGCGGATTTAGGGAAGACATACTTAGCCGCGATCGGCGAATCGTCCCGAATCCAAGGCACAGCGCCAGGACGGCCGCGATCGGAATCAGGCCTCCGGGCTCCGGGTGTGCTGGTGAAGCCCGATCCCTCCGCCGTGCCCTTAGCAAAATTGTAAGTGAACACGAAATCGGCGTCCAGGACGGAGGCAGAACCAAAACCGGTGAGCGCCGTACCCGTGCCGTTAGATGCATAGCCAGGGCCGGTAAAGGGTCCAAGAACAGGCAGGGCTTGCCCATTATAGAAAAGCTGCGCCTGCCAGGAACTGCCGGTTGGCCCTCCGATGACGCCGGAAGCCGTGTCTTCACTGTAGTAACCGGCCAGGGTGCCGTAAGTCGCGTAATAGGAGGTCGATAAGTCGTAATTCTGCAGGTCGGAGACCGTGAACGTGTCGGCGCCCGCGGAGGCCGTGCTGTTAATGCCGCCGTTCCCCTCATAAGTGGCAGTCACGTTGTACACCATCGAGGTGTCGCCGGACGCTGGGTTAGTGGCCGAATAGTTACCCACGATGCTGTACCAGTCGTTATCGCCGGCGACGTAAGTCAAATTAAAGTTGCCGCTGGTGCTGCCGCCGGAAGCAAGCGTGTCCGTGGGGGGACAGGTGCCCGCCTCGCAGGTGCTGTTCACTACGATCGACGATGCGAAGCTCAGCGTGGGAGCAAGTAAGAAAAAAGCCGTAAGTATGACATGCCGGCGAGCCGAGAGCATGGGTGTCTCCTTGACGAGGATTGTAAACGGGATAGAACGAACGCCAGTAGTAACTAAAGTATTAAAACCGATCTAGGAAGTACTGTTGAAAGAACCATCGATTGCTTCATACCGTGTCTAGTCCGATTGCGGTACTTTTCGCCTTGATTCCTGGTTCTTTAGTTCTAAGGCGCCACCCATAGACGATGCGGCAGAGGGCTGCCACCACCAGAATGCCGATGGCATCGTCACGAACGTCGCACCATTCGATAGGGATCCGGTATTGCCGATGCTGTAGCAATTCAATGGTGAGGCCCAGCAGAAAGGCCGCCGCCGCCGGTCCTAACCAGGTGCGTCCCAGTTTGCCGAAGCCCGCGGTCGCCAGGTACGCGAGCAATCCGAAACCCAGCCAATGAAGGGCCTGGTGAGCGACACCGAAATGGATGTGGGCCGGCCGGTTCGGTTGGAGCGATCCGATGAGCAGAGCGGTGGCCCATAGGATAGCCGCACATCGGTAGATTGGCCGGCGCGAGGGTCCGGGAGCGGAAATGGTCATTGCAGTGCGATCCGGGGTGTGTCAACCCAGATCGGTATTGAGATTGGAAAGAAATCTTTTGCTGAAGACGTGCCTGGTCAGGTATTTCAACCCGCCTGGCAAGTCCGAGGATCTCGCGAACCGGCATGCGCGGCATAAGACCGGCGCGGAAGATATAGACCGGATCGGCCATCCTGAGCCAGGGCGCGGAGCGCAATAAGTTACGCCGATGCCAGCGCAATTTCGTAAGTGGAGTCAGGGGAATGCTAAGTGGGCATTCAAAGCCAAGTAAGTCGCGGACTTGAAGCAGATACATCGCCAGGACGTGCTGTTGTCCGTTGCGGCGGAACCGGCGCTCCACCGCTGCCCAATCGATGGCATCGCCGAAGTGGCGCTGCAGCAGGACCAGGTCGTACATCGCTCGCAGGTTCGGCCAGATTCGTTCGCGATACACTTCGTGAATTTGCGAATGCATGATCTGGTGTGTAACCAGGTGCTCGGGGGACGGGATGCGGATTCTCACGCCGTCCAGCTCGTGGACCGTGGAATCGCGCAGCACGTCGGAAGCGGGCAGGATGGATCGGCAAATGCCCAGCCCGAGAGTGCGGTGCAGATCCACTTCGACGGAGTTCTGGCGCCACAGGGGCGGATAACTGTGGCCGACCGCGGTCTCGATGGGTCCGTCGTGCAGCGGCGTGTATCCCAGATCGCGCAGAGTGTCGACGGCTGCGGGAAAATCGGACGCGCTGGCGAGTAAGTCAAAATCATTCAGGAATCGCGTGCCAAGACTGGGGTAGACGCCCGCCAAGATTTGCGCGACTCCCTTCAGCGCAACCGGCTCGATGCCGGCGCGGTTGAGCGCCGCGCCGATTTCGTGGACATTGGCGAGGATCTTCTCGTTGCGCTGGCGATTGAGCTCGCTAATGGTGGCGAACACATTCGCGATCTCGTCCGGCATATCGGCCGGCGCGGGTAGCGCCTGGATGCAATCGTGCAAGGACGATAGGACGGATTCATCGGCGGCGGTCTGGATGAGT
>CAWCSV010000003.1:0-495502 GCA_963798295.1 Bryobacterales bacterium
ACCGGCAATCCTCCGATCACCTCGCGCTTAGCCAAAGCCTCGATCAGCTCCGCCGCCGATCGGGCGTTCGCATGACGAACTCGTTGAAGAAATGCGTATTGACGATCTCGACCGATGGAACCGCCGAAAGCCGCTCGGCGAGCCCACCGCATTGGCGTGATTGACCTTCGCTAGGCGTTGAGTCCACACCGCCGAGCAGCGTCAGATGGATCGAGAACGCCAGCGCACACAAGCCCGAGTTGGTGCAGATGTTGCTCGTCGCCTTCTCTCGGCGAATGTGCTGCTCTCGAGTCGAAAGCGTGAGCACGAAGCTGCGTCGCCCCTCCGCATCCACGGTCTCGCCGGCGAGACGCCCGGCATCTGGCGCACGTTCTTGGCGCGCGTTGCGAACAGGCCGACGTAAGGACCGCCGAAATTAAGCGCGTTGCCGATTCCCTGTCCTTCTCCAACCGCGATGTCGGCGTCCATCTCGCCGGGCGAGCGCACGGCGGCGAGAGCGACCGGATCGGTAAAGACCGCGATCAAGAGCGCGCCGCGCGCATGCGCCGCCTCGGCGATTGGCGTCAGATCGCGCGGATTGCCGAAGAAATCGGGCGACTGCACGATGACACAGCTCGTCTCGGCGTCGATCGCCGCTGCGATGTCTTCGCTCGCCTTCAGGTCCGGGGCGAAGCGGACAATTCTGCCTCCCGCCATACGCACAACGTCGCGCAAACCTCGGCATATTGCGGATGCAGCCCACCGGAAATCACCGACCTGTTGCGGCGCGTCAGGCGATGGGCCATCAACATCGCTTCGCCGCACGCGGTCGAACCGTCGTACATCGAAGCGTTCGCAACCTCCATGCCGGTCAGCGCCGCAACCTGGGTCTGGAATTCGAACAGGACTTGCAACGTGCCTTGCGCGATTTCCGGTTGATAGGGCGTGTAGCTCGTCAGGAATCGGATCGCTGGATGAGATGATCGACGGTCGCGGGAATGTGTCGCCGATAGGCGCCCGAGCCAGAAAAAACGGAAACGATCCTGCCGCGAGGCTGCGATTGGCGATCACGCTCATCGCCCGCTCGACCGCCATTTCGCTTTTCAAAGCGGCATGTCGAGAAGACCTTGAACCCGTTTGTCGGCCGGAATGTCAGCGAACAGAGCTTCGATGTCCGGGACCCCGATGCGGGACAGCATCGCCTCGCGTTCGCTCGCGTCGAGCGGCAGATAGCGCATGGCTCAGCCAAAGTCTTGAGGAAGTCGGCGTAAGCTGCCTCGTCCATCAGGGCGCTCAATTCGCTGGGGTCGGCGAGCTTAATGCGAAACAGCCAACCGCGTCCGAGCGCGTCCTCGTTGATGAGGCCTGGCGTCAACTCGACCTCGGAATTGACGGCGAGGACTTCGCCCGAAGCCGGCGTGAACACGTCGCTCGCCGCCTTGACGCTCTCGACCACCGCGGCCGGATCGCCCTTTTTCAGCGCCTTACCAACCGGCGGCGTCTCAGCAAAGACCACGTCCCCCAACTGCTGCTGCGCGTAATCGCTAATGCCAACGACGCCTTCGCCGCCCTCGACGCGGATGTATTCGTGGTCCTTGCTGTAGCGGATCTCCGACATCATGCGTCTCCTTGCTCAACCGCGATAATAGGCATGGGGATGAAAAGGCAGCGTGACGACACGCGCGCTCAAGGGCTTGCCGCGCACCATCAGATCGATTGGCGTTCCGACCGCAGCGTGGGCGCGCGCAACAGAGCCCATCGCGATCGGCCCGTTGACGCTTGGCCCGAACCCGCCGGATGTCACGACCCCGATAGGCAACCCTTCGGCCGAAATATTTCGGCTCCTTCGCGCGCCGGCGCACGGCCGACCGGCCGCACGCCTACGCGCTGACGGTCCGGGCCATTCGCGAGTGCGTCCTCAATCCGCTTAGCCCCAGGAAAGCCGCCCTCGACGCGTCGGCGCTTCTGAATCGACCACGAGAGAGCGGCTTCGATCGGGTCTACCGTCTCGTCGAGCTCATGCCCGTAAAGGCAAAGGCCAGCCTCGAGCCTTAGCAAATGCGCGCGCCGAGGCCGATCGGCGCAACATAGGCTGGGCCAACAGAACGCGGGCGAAGCCTCCGCCTCGCCGAAGCGATCGAGACTCGTACCGTCTTCGCCCGTGTAACCTGAGCGGGAGACGAAGGTCTCGAATCCCGCGATCCGCGCCGGTCGCGCGCTCATGAACGCCATGGTCTCGACCGCCTCTCCCGGAGCGAGCTCCGCCAAAGTCGCGGCAGCTAAAGGGCCCTGGAGCGCGATCAGCGAGCTTGAGGAACGGCGTCAGCCGAACGCTTGATGACAAGCGCTCGCGAAAAAGCGCGAAGTCGACGTCTTTTCGCGACGCGTTAACAACAAGCCTCAGCGCGCCTCTGCGCCGGGCGGCCGCGTGACCATAAGGTCATCGACGATCCACCAGTTTCGTTGAGCAATTGGGTATAGCGCTGGCGGCCTGGCGCGAGACTCAGAAGTCGGCAGGGCAGAGCGATTCGAGAAAGGCCGCGACGGCTGCATGGTCGCCGCCCTCGATCAGCGCCTGGCCCATGTGCGAAACGTCGAACAGACCGGCAGCTTTGCGGGTCTGGAGGTGCTCGGCGAGGACCCCGCAGGGATAATGGATCGGCATGTCGTAGCCCGCGAACGGCGACATGCGCGCGCCAAGCTCGACGTGCAGCGCGTGGAGCGGCGTCTTTAAGCTTGAGACTTCGGTCATGGGGCCGCCGGTCGTGAACAAGCGTCCGACGCGCGCCGAGCCGCGGCATTGCGGCTTTAGCGCTCGCGGACGCCCCCTCTGTCCCATGACCTGAGAGATTTCCCGCTGTTTAAGCGGTTACCCCCGTCGGTGGGCGAACGCCTTGAACGGCGCGCGCCGCTTTCCAGAGCGTCATCACTTGCGCGGTCCCTAGGGCCTGAGCGTTTCCGGGGCGGTTGCGCCTTCGGCGCCGGCGGAAAGTACGCCGGACTCTTCCGCGAAGTGTCTTCGACTGACATTTCCGAGCTAGCCTGACCGGCCGCGCATTGTCAACGCAAGGATAGGCCCGGGCTCTTCCGGCCTTCCCCGAGGATCAAAGTTCAATCGACGCGCTCGGAGACGACCGCTTTGGGCGGGAAGCAGACCTCGTACAAAGGCGCCGCAATGACAGCGACGCGCAAAAAGCGGTAATTCGCTGACGACTTGGTGAACGTGTTAGTTAGGACCCTTGCTGCTGTTCCCGGTCAGTTCCAGTACGGTCGGAGTGCGCAGAAGCGTAGGGTTTTTCGATGCTGGCTTCCAGTCAGCCCTTGACCTGGTGATCAACGGAGAAAACTCGGCGGCCGTAAGAAGCATGCTCCTGTGTCGCCTTAGTTGGGATTTAGAGATCTTGAGGTTTTAAGCGGTCCTTGAGCAGGAGGTAGAGATGTTGCACAAGCTTCTGATCATTGCGTCGATCGCTCTTATCATTGGGACTTGCGGAACTGTACTAACTCAGCAGGATGATATCACGTTGTGCGGTCCGCCGCCTCCACCCGATGTCACAAGGGAGATTTCTCAGGGCCGTTCAGTTCTCCGATCTGTGACGGGCGATTTGGGATTCCCGCGGGCGGAAATGTCTGAATTTATACGCGACAACCCGAATTGGAGGTTGTCGCATGCCGGCGTCGCTATTGGAGATTTTGCGCTCGATCCCTGACCATCGTCGCGCGGAAGGCAAGCGGTTCGATTTGGCGACGGTGGTGCTCTACTCGATCTTGGGAATGGTAGCCGGCGCCAACTCTACCGGCAAATGCATGAATTCATTCGCGTTCATTTGCAACGCCTGAACGGAGCGTTCGGCTTGCGGCTGCCCTATTCGCCCTCCTATACGGGCTTGCGGTTGATCATTCAGGGCGTCAATCCCGCGGCGTTGGAGGCCGCGTTCCGACAGCACGCGTCCTCGATTTCGGCGCCGACCCCTTCGGACAGTTTGCCGGCGATCGCCGTCGACGGCAAGACGCTGCGCGGCAGTTTCGACGCCTTCAGCGACCGCAAGGCGGCGCACATGATGTCGGCGCTGCGGCAAGCCGATCAAATCGTGCTCGGCCATCTGATGGTCGCGGAGAAGAGCAACGAGATTCCGGCCGCGCCAGAGCTGATCGAGGCCCTCGGCCTGAAGGGTTGTGTGTTCACGCTCGACGCCGAACACGCCCAAAAAAATCGTTCGAGCGCGTGATCGCCTCGGGCAATCACCTGCTGACCCAGGTCAAGGATAACCAACCCAGCTTGCGCCGCCGGCTTGAACTGGGCGTAGCGGGCCGCAAGCCGAGCGGGTCCGCCAAGACCGAGACCACGGGCCGCAATCGCTGGGAGACCCGCGAATTGACGGTGTTTCCCGCCAAGGCCTGGTTTCGCGATACGCCTTGGGAAAAGCTGATTAAGACCGTGCTTCGGTTGGAGCGAACGGTCTGCAAGCGCGCCCCGGCGACTGGACTTTGCGCGCAAACGACCGAGGTCGTCTTCTGGATTTCCTCGGCTTCAAACCAAATGCCGCAGCGCTGGAACGAGTGGATCCGCGCCCATTGGCGGATCGAGAACGGCAGCCACTACGTGCGCGACACCGCCTTCGCCGAGGACGCTTCCCGCATCCGCAAGAACCCCGACATCGCCGCTCGCCTACGATCCTTCGCTTACAATCTGATCCGCGCCGCTGGCGGCTCGAACATCCGAAACGCTCGCTGGCGCGCCGCCCTCGATCTCAACCTCATCCTCCAACTGCCGCGCCTCCATTGAGAACTAAACAGCCCTGGGAGATTTCTGAAGATAAAAAAGCTGATTTGCAAGGGCAAGCGCAAGCTTTAACGAAGTATTTAGGGAGCGCTGAGCTTGGTGGCCGAATCGAAAGCGAGCGAAAGACCATTTATCAGACTACAAACGAATGAGAAGCCATTCGGCAAGACCGATATTTGGTGTATGTTGCATGTATGGTGATCCTGGGAGACAAGACAGTTTCGTTTAAGGACAAGATGGATGCAATCCAAGCGCTGAGAAAACCTCGGCCCCAATCCCGCTTGGAGCTACCGACAGGTCCCCACACGATGGTTACCGACCACCTCGGGTTGCAGTTCCTCCAGGACGATCAGGCTATGCCGATTACGCGTTCGCAGCGCTACACTGAATACTTCATGATAGTCCGTCTCAAACGCGCACCATTTGAGATCATTCTGCCGGGGCGGCTGACAAAGGACATTGACAATGGCGCGCTCGAGTTGTGGATGACTGTTTCAGACGATGTGGATTTATTCGATACGGGAATCGAGCACGGTAAGGGGGGATCAAGTTCTTCAGGCAAACAGGTTTTTCCGGTTTGGCTACGAAGAATATGATGTCGCGAATGGTTCCGGCTCGCTTTTCGCCGTCAACCACGATCTTCTGAAAGAGGTGATGGAGCAACGTATGGGTGGCGGCTGGAAGTCTTGATGACGATAACCTCTGGCTGCCTTACAACTTCTTTGACGCCAACCGCTTCAACTTTGAACACGAAAATCGCCGGGGATTGTACGTCTCGTCCATTCTGCTCGACAATTCCTTTCAGCCAGCTGAGCATGAGAACAGCGTCGATTTGCTCCGCACCTCACCTTCTATATATATAGTGTGCCGTTTTGGAAACCGGTCGGTCGACCGTAAGGAAGCTGCAAGAGAACGTCCCGTTAGCAAAGTGGACGCAGGGATAGACCGCCTAATTCAGCTGAACGAAATACAACAGCGGGGATTCAGTCGCGAGGACGTGGACCTGATTCTGGATAGATTTCGTCGATTGAAGGCATCGGCCCCGTTGTTGCAAAAATCTCCGTTCCGAATAGCCTGGTTTGAATAGTACGGACCATGCCTATAGCTTTCTCACGCCGCCTGAACTTCTTGACCGCCGCGAGGTTCGACCCGATCTCGGCGTTGACCGTAAACTTGAGCGGCGGGTTCCAGCCGACCTTGTGGAGCGGCAAGTTCGACGTGGTATCCATGACGCGGGGAGCAGCGTTTCATAATCGGCCTGGCCGATGTAGCCGAGGAACGCGCCGTGAACGTTGCCGACGAACTGTACCGGCTCGTCCGGGCTGTCCGCTTCACGTCGAGAGGAACCGGATGTTTGGAGAAGAGAACTTCCGCTTCGGGCCGAGGCCGTGTAAAAACTCGGCGAAAATTTTTAAACGATCGAGCAGAGCAAGATTTTTCGCGATTTTTTCGGCTCTGAACGCTCTAAGGCCTCGCGAAAGCGAACGAAACAAGCTCGTGTGAAAACGCGCGGAAGTTTTTACACAGCCTCGGTCGGCGCCGGTCAAGCCGATTTGGGTTTGACCCAGAGGCCTCGGCGATTTGTCGAATCGCCGACTAACTGGGAAATCAGAAGTGTAGAAATAGATTGTTATTAACAGAAATGCAGGCTATGATCCAGGCATGGTCGCCGAAGCCGAGACTCCTTGCCCAACCGCTCCGCCCTCAAGGCCTCGCCCGAGGCGCCCCAGATCGCGGGCCTCGAAAGCTTGGCCCTTGAGCTTGTCGAAGGGGACGCTCCGCGGCGAGGCGAAACAAAAAGGGCGGTCAACCCATTGAAAACAAACGATCTGGCGAAATCATCGATTTCGCACTCCAATGATATCAATGGCTTACGACCAGCGTCGCGAAACCTCTCGTTTCGCTTACGCGAAGAATTCCTTTCGCTTTCTCTGTTTTGCGCCTTGTCGACGCCCGAAACGCAACGACTGAAGGGGCCTGGTCTGAGCGGGGTCGCGCGTGTGCCCTCGAGACACGTCGCCTCCGGAGCTCCGGCCGGAAAAGTTGCGCAACTCGCAAAGGATGGGCTTTGGAACGGCGACGCCTTAGCCAACCTCATGGCTCAACGAGCCGCGCGGAAGCGCGGCGTCTCGAAGCATGCCTGAACTCCCGGCGCGGTCTTATCGCGCGGGAGCGCCCTTCGAGACGCGCCGCCTTCGGCGTCGCCCCTCTGGACAGGTCGTTGGGAATTTACAAAGTTGCGCAAAGGAGGCGTTAAGCCGCTGAAATCATCGGCGCACGAAAACTTGTGCGCGGGTCCGTCCGGGAGACTAGGGCGTGTGTTCAGTTGAGGCGAGAACGGATTGGAATTTGGAGGCAGAACGTTTGGTGTTTCGGATACGCGAGGGATTCCCAAATCAGCAAATGTCTGACTCGTGAGTGGTCGGCCCGAGGAGGGGCTGACCGATTGAGCCCGGCTTGGTGGCCACCTATTTCTGGGAACCGCCCAACTTCACGTTTCCCTTCGGCGCGCACATTGTCATCACCGAAGTGGACCGCGAGACGGGCGACATCGCCATCAAGCGCTACGTGGCGGTGGATGATTGCGGCAATATCCTAAATCCGCTGATCGTGGAAGGCCAGGTGCACGGCGGCGTGGCGCAAGGCTTGGGCCAGGCCCTGTGGGAACAGGCGGTCTACGATGACAACGGCCAGCTTGTCACAGGCGAGTTGATGGATTACGCGCTGCCCAAGGCCAGCAACATTCCCTGGATCGAGACCAGCCACACCATCACGCCATCGCCGGTAAATCCGCTGGGCGTGAAGGGCGTGGGCGAAGCCGGCACCATTGGCTGCTCGCCGGCCGTGGTTAATTCGGTGGTGGACGCGTTGAGCCCGCTCGGCGTGCGGCATATCGATATGCCATTAACACCCGAAAAGATCTGGAATCTGATCCAGGCAGGAGGCCGCGCATGATCGCGCAGAATTTCGAATACGCCGCTCCAACCAACCTGAGCGAAGCTCTCAAGCTGCTGGGCAATGGCGAAGCCAAAGCGCTGGCCGGCGGCATGAGCCTGATCCCGCTGATGAAGCTGCGCCTGGCCACGCCGGAGCAAGTGGTGGACCTGGGCCGCATCGCCGGTTTGAACTACATCCGTCAAAGACAAGGACGCGATCCGCATCGGCGCCACCACCACGCATTACGAGATCGAAAGCTCCGCGCTGTTGCGCGCCAGTTGCCCGCTTCTGGCGGAAGCTGCCACTAACATCGGCGATATCCAGGTACGCAACCGCGGGACCATCGGTGGAAGCATCGCGCACGCCGATCCGGCGGCCGACTATCCGGCGTCGCTGCTTGCGCTGGAAGCTCGCGTCGTGCTGGTCAGCTCAAGATCCGAGCGCGAGATGCCGATTGCCGATTTCTTCGTGGATACCTTCACCACGGCGCTGGAGCCCGGCGAGCTGATCCGCGAAGTAATCGTGCCGGTGGAAGGCCGATCCGCCGGCGTCAGCTACCAGAAAGTGGTGCAACCCGCATCCGGATTCGCCATCGTCGGCATCGCCGCCCGCATCCGGCAGTCCGGGGGCAAGGTAACCTTTGCGCGCGTGGGCGTCACTGGACTGGCAGGCAAGCCGTATCGGGCATCCAACGTCGAGAGGGCCCTGGAAGGCACGGCCGGTTCACCCAGCGATATCCAGAAGGCCGCGGCGCTGGTGGCGCAGGGAGTGGAAGCGAACTCCGACCTGCACGCTTCCGCCAACTATCGCAAGCACCTGGCGCAGATCCACTGCATGCGGGCGCTCGGAATCGCGAGCTCGAGGACGGCTTGAAGATCAGCGGTACCCATAGCGTTCCGGCCAATCGCGAACGAACCTACCAGCTGCTGCAAGACCCCGCGTGCTCGCCAAATGCATGCCGGGGACCGACCATCTGGATAAAATCGCCGAAGATGAGTACCAAATGAAGATGAAGATGGCCATCGCCAGCATCGGCGGCCTCTTCACTGGCAAGGTGCGCCTCACCGATCAGCAACCGCCCGAAAGTTTTCGACTGGTGGTGGAAGGCACGGGCAAGATCGGCTTTCTCAAAGGTGAAGGCTTGTTGCAACTAAGCACTTCAACTGAGTCCCCGCAAGGACCGACCGAAGTAAAATACGAAGGCGACGTGCAGGTGGGTGGAACCATCGCCAGCGTGGGGCAAAGGTTACTCGATACGACGTCGAAAATGATCATCAAGAAATTCTTTGAAAAATTGGCAGAAGCGGCAGTAGAATAATTACCTAACGAGATAATCGATGGACAAGATGCGCTCTCTTGGAATCGCTGCCTCCCTGTTGTTTGCCTTCGCGGGTGTCCTCTCCGCGCAATGTGAGGAAGGCCCGCCCATTTCCCCGTCGTCTGTGTCGGGCGGCACGGTTGGGGTCGCGTATTCTGTCCAACTGACGGAGACGGGTGTCCCGATGTTCACCGAGGTGGCGTGGGGCGTCACCTCGGGGAGCCTGCCGCCGGGGCTGACGCTGGATACGTCATCGATGACCCCAAACACAACCATTACCGGCACGCCTACGACCACGGGCAGCTATTCGTTCACGGTTGAGGCGGAGTACAACTCTTCCGCGAACCAATGTTCGTTCCAAAGCTACACTATCAACGTCGTCGCCGGCTGCACGCCCACCCTTTCGCCTGCCTCTCCTTTGCCTCCCGGGGACGTGAATCTTCCCTATCCACAAGTCCAATTGATGGTTTCCTGCGCCGGCACGTATACGTTTTCAAACCAGGGAAGTCCCTTCATTCCGAGCACCTTTCCTCCCGGTCTCACACTCACCAGCTCAGGCCTCTTGAAAGGAACACCCACCACAGCCGGGACCTACAGCAATTTTCCGATTACAATCACGGATCAAAACCAAAATCAAACGGAATTTAATTACAGCCTCACCGTCTACCCGCTGCCTACCATCAGCAACACTTCGCCCTTGCCGAATGGACCGGTGGGCGTCCCGTACTCCCAACAGATCGCCGCCAGCGGTGGAGTTTCCCCCTACATCTTTTCCAGCAGCGGCATTCTACCGCCTGGACTCAGCTTCCCAGCAAGCGGACTTCTGAGCGGCACTCCCACCACGGCCGGAACCTACAACTTCAATCTTGCTGTAACGGATAATATTGGCGGCCAGACCGTGTCTCCGTTCAAGGTCACCTTTGCGACGGCGGTATCGCAAATCGTGGTAGCACCGTTGAGCCTGACCTTCAACGCCACGGTGGGCGCCGGGCCTCCGCCCACGCAATCCATCAGTTTGACGCCGGCCACGGGAACCACGCCTCCGGTGACCTACCGTCTCGTAGTGGACAACGGGCAGAGCGGCGCAGCGGCGCCTTCCTGGATCACCGTGACGCCTATCAGCGGCGGAGTTCCGGCCGGACTGGTGGTGAGCGTCGATCAAGGCAGTATGACGGCGGGAGCTTATCCGGCTCGCGTTCAGGTGATCGACGGCAATGGATTTCCCACCGATGTCGCCGTCACCCTCAATGTCGCCAGCGCGCAGCAGCAATTGAATGTCGCGCCATCCACCTTGAGTTTCGCTGCCCGCTCATCCACACCCGGCAACCTCATCGGACAGCTGGTGGTTACCAGCAGCGGCGTCTCATCGGTCGGTTTCACCGCGTCCTCGGTCAACAACAGCTCCTGGATCTCGAGTATCACGGCCAGTTCCAACACCACCGCGCGTAGCGCTCCGGTGTTCGTTCAGGTGGAAGTAAACACCACCGGCCTCCAGACCGGCGTGTATCAGGATGCGATCCTGCTCTCGTCCTCGGCCGGCAACGTAAAGGTGCCGGTGTCGGTGTTCGTTGCCGCCAGCGGTCCCATCCTCGCGGTGAATTCCACCGGCATCTTGTTCCAGGCCGTTAAAGGCGGCGGATCCACCGCTACCCAAATCGTCAAAGTGCTCAATCTGGGCGATTCGAGCTCCACAGTGAATTGGACCGCAAGCCTGATGGGCGCATCCACCGGTTGGCTGAATCTGGTTTCAGCGAGCGGAACCGCCACCGGCGCCAATCCTGGCGCTCTCACGCTGGCGTTGACGTCCACCGCCACCACGCAACCTGCGGGCCCTTATTACGCGATCATCAAGATCACCGATTCCAACTCGCGAAATTCGCCGCAATATGTCAGCGCCGTGTTAAATCTGCAACCGGCCGGCTCGGCTCCCGCGCCCAATCTCGGCCCGGTTGGCCTGTTCTTCACCACCCCGTTCGGTGGATCCGCACCGTCGCCGCAACAGGTCCAGATCAACACCAGCAGCTCTTCCGCGGTGACGTTCAACGCCACGGCCTCCACATTCGGCACCGGCTCATGGCTCAGCGTCACTCCGGCATCCGGCAATGCCAGCGGACAAACCGCCGGCTCAGTGGCGGTTTCGGTGAATCCTACCGGGCTTGGCGCGGGCATCTACTCGGGCGACATCAACATTTCGATCGGAGCTTTGCTGCAATCGGTCAACGTGACGTTCGTCGTGCAACCGACTTCTTCGAATGCCACGGCAAGAGCCGGATCCGAACCGGCTTCTGAAAGGCCCCAGGCCGTGGGTTGTTCGCCGAGTAAATTGGCCATTACGGAGACCGGCCTGGCCAATAACTTCGCCATCCCCGCTGGATGGCCCGCGACATTAATTGCCCAGCTCAACAACGATTGCAGTTCAGCGGTAACGAATGGCAACGTGGTGGCGACTTTTTCGAACGGCGACCCGGCGCTCAACCTGACCGGGGATGCGCTCGGCAACTATTCGTCCACCTGGCAGCCTAGCTCCACCAACCCCAACATGGTGGTGACTCTCAACGCCACGGCCGGCAGCCTGCAACCCGCCACAGCCAAGCTTTATGGCGGAATCGCGGCCAATCAAACGCCGCCTCCCGTGGTCAACACCAACGGCACAGTGAACAACCTGAACTCGGTAGGCGGCGCGCCTCTGGCGCCTGGAACCATCGCGGCGCTCTATGGCTCCGGTCTTTACGGTCCGTCGTCGGTTCTTACTTCGCTTCCGCTTCCCAAATCCGTCAACGGCACTTTCGCGCTGATCGGCGACACCGAAGCCCCTTTGTATTATGTGAGCGGCCTTCAGCTCGACCTTCAGATCCCCTTTGAGGCTACGGCTACGCAACAGGTCCCCATCATTTTAAGCGTGAACAACGCTCTCTCGCTGCCTCAGATGCTGAACATCATTCCCACCGCGCCAGGCGTGGCCGCCTTGCCAGACGGGACCGTCATCGCACAGCACGGCGTCGGCTCGGCGCCGATCACCAGCGCCAGTCCCGCCAAGCCAGGAGAGATTGTTGTCATCTATCTGGTCGGAATGGGCGCTACCGATGCCAATCCCCCGGTCGCTACGGGCGCGGTCTCGCCTTCTTCGCCGCCCGCCAATGTCATCATGCAACCCATCGTGACTGTCGCATCGCAACAGGCCGATGTCAAATTCGCCGGCCTCACGCCTGGATCCGTCGGCCTCTACCAGATCGACTTCCAGGTGCCGACCAATGTAAGTTCCGGCAACCTGCCATTGACGGTCACGCAAAATGGCATCGCCGCTAATACAACCTCACTGCCGGTATCGAATTAGCCAAGGAATTGCAACCGTTGGCTTAAGGCGTCACTACAGAGCAGTCCCAGGGGTACTAGCACTTTGTCAAAGTGCTTTCTCGCAACACGGATACAGGGATTCGTGTTCTAGAATACATTGCTGAGTACCGGGTGCGTGGTTGAGAGCGACTAGTACCAATCGGCCGTGACCATGCCGTGATTCTCTGAAAGACTAAACACAAGGGCGGGGGAGGAACAAAGTGGCGCGGTCTGTCTCTACTGCACCGCGCCAGAATCAGAGGAGGAGAAGGTAAATGACTCACGCTTCTC
Source organism: Bryobacterales bacterium (assembly GCA_963798295.1). Taxonomy (GTDB): domain Bacteria; phylum Acidobacteriota; class Terriglobia; order Bryobacterales; family Bryobacteraceae; genus Palsa-89. The sequence continues at coordinate 12,642 of CAWCSV010000003.1, forward strand.
TGTGTAAGAAGACGTACAAAAAGGACCCTTGGTTGCAACGATCCCCATTCCCTGTGCTGTTCAGCCTGGTTGCCCTGTTGTTTGCAAGTGGAAATTTTCTGTTTGGCACTGCGCCGCCGCCCACCCCAATCACCATAACCACCACATCGTTGCCTAATGCCACTATTGGCCAACCGTACCTGAATGCGAGTGGAAACACCGTTCAGCTCAAGGCCAAAGGCGGCAGCGGAACGTTCGGCTGGTGCTATACCGTGGGCGGGCAAATGGACTGCCCTCTTCCTGCTCCTAGCGCTAGCGCGAGCGTGAGCCTTCTGTACGAAGGACTGTCCTTCAACTCGGATGGGACGATTACGGGGACCCCGACCTCGATGAGTCCGATAAGCTTCTCCGTTTATGCAGAGAACCCCGTGACGCAGAAAAATCTGAGCCCAACTTCACAATTTACGATCACCATCGGAGCCTGCACCTCCGCTACCATCGCACCTGACTCTTCCACTCCTCTGCCTACCGGAGAACAGGGGGTCGCTTATCCTGGAGTCCAATTCACCGCTTCTGGTTGCCAGGGACCCTATACTTTTTCGGCGATTGCCCTGAACCCCTTCGCTCAGAACTCTTTTCCAACAGGCCTGACGCTCAACAGCGCCACTGGAGCCTTCCTGGGTACTCCCACCCTGGCAGGGACGTTCAACATTGTGATCGCGGCTACGGATGCCTTTCAAGGCGTGACAAAGGTGGAGTACAGCCTCACGATACTTCCGCCTCCCAGCATCACCACGACTTCTCCTTTGCCGGATGGGGTTGTAGGCGTCGGCTACTCGCAGCAGATAACAGCGACGGGCGGCACGCCGCCCTACATCGTATTCCATGAACGCTCAGCCGCCCGGAATTGTCAATATCGACCCCAACGCGGGAGTCATCTTCGGGACACCAACCAAGGCGGGAACCTACAACTTCAACGTCGGCGTCACCGACAGTCTGGGAGCACAAGCGGTATCGCCGTTCCAGGTCACTTTCGATATCGTTGCTTCCCAAATTCAGGTCAGCCCGCTGAGTCTGACGTTCAATGCGAACCTCAACGGCAGTGCTCCGCCTACGCAAGCCATTACGTTGGTGCCGATCGCAAACGCAACGCCGCCGGTGAATTATACGGTGATCGTTGATAGCGGGCAGAGCGGTTCCGCCGTGCCTGCGTGGCTTGCAGTCGCGCCTGCCAGCGGAGCGGCACCTGCGGGATTGGTTGTAACGGTCAATCAAGGCACTATGGATTCTGGAACTTACACTGGTCGCATTCAAGTATTAGATCCCATTGGCGTGCCCACCGCGATCCCTGTCACCCTCAACGTCAGCAATGTGCCGCAGCAATTGACGGTCTCTCCGGCCGCATTACATTTCGCCGCGCTCTCATCTACGCCCGGGACCCTGACTCAGAATCTGTTGGTAACGAATACCGGGGCGGGTCCGCTCCCCTTCAATACCTCCGTAGTCGGCGGCTCTACGCTGTTCTCCAACGTCACGGCCAGCGCCAGCCAGACCACGCTGACAGGTCCCGTGCTGCTTCAGGTTCAAGTGAACACCAGCGGGCTGCAGGTGGGCGGCTATCATGACACCATCATGGTTTCTTCCTCGGGCGGCACGGTACAGGTGCCCGTCTCGTTGTTTGTCGCCGGCAACGGTCCCATTCTTGGGGTGAATACGACCGGCTTGCTGTTCCAGGCCATTGAAGACGGCGGATCCACGGCAACGCAGAACATTGAGGTGCTCAATCAGGGACAGGCCGGTTCCACGGTGAATTGGAGCGCCAGCTTGGTGAGTGGCTCCAACTGGCTGAGCCTGACTCCCTCCAGCGGGACGGCCACCAACGCCGCCCCAGGCGTTCTCACGCTGGCGCTGGCGCCGAACGCCACGCAACTGACGCCCGGCACCTACTATGCGCTGGTGATGATCAGCGATCCCAATTCATCGAATTCGCCGCAATATATTACGGCGGCGTTCACCTTGCAACCAACCGCCGGAGATCCGCCGCCGGGACTGGTGCCCGCAGGCCTGTTCTTCACCGCGCCCAGCGCCGGTACGGCGCCAGATCCGCAGAATGTTCAGATCAACACCAGCAGTTCCTCGCCGCTGACATTCAATGCCGCAGCCTCCACCACGGATGGCAGCACCTGGCTCAGCGTGTCTCCCGCCACGGGCACAGCCAGCGGGCAGACGGCCGGTTCGATCGCGATATCGGTGGACCCCACCAGCCTCAGCCCGGGAATCTACACGGGCGACGTGAGCGTGTCCATCGGCGAGTATCTTCAGTCCGTGAATGTGACTTTCGTGGTGCAGAACGCCCCTGCTTCCGATGCCGTCAAGGCCGCCAAGCCGCACGACACCGGTTGCACCGCAACCCAGGTAGCGGCGACGGAGGTGGGACTCGCCAACAACTATGCGGTCCCGGCCGGATGGCCCGAGACTTTGACCGTGCAGCTCAACGACGATTGCGGCAATCCCATCACTGGCGGCAATGTGGTTGCCAGCTTCTCCAACGGCGATTCTCCACTCACGTTAACGGGCGACTCATTCGGCAACTACTCCGCCACCTGGCAACCCGGCGTGGCCAACCCTAGCATGGTGGTCACCCTCAACGCCGCCGCAGGCGCTTTGCAGCCCGCCACCGGTCAACTCTATGGCGAGATTACTCCTAATCTGACGCCGCCGCCCGCGCTCGCTCCCGGCGGAACGCTCAACAATCTCAACCCCGTGGTGGGCGCGGCTCTGGCGCCGGGAACCATCGCGCAGGTGTTCGGCTCCGGCCTGGCCGCAGCCCCGGTTTCCACCAGCCAGCTTCCGCTGCCTCTGTCGTTCAATAACACTTACGCGATGGTGGGGTCCGCGCAAGCCCCACTGTTCTATCTGAGCAACGGCCAGGTGAATATCCAGATCCCCACCGAAATCACCGCGCCACAGCAGCTGCCCATCGTGTTCAGCGTCAACAACGCGCTCACGCTGCCGCTGACGCTCGACATCGTTCCCACCGCGCCGGGAGTTTTGTCGGCCAACGATGGACCCAATCCGCCCAGTGTGCAGAACGGCGCGCACCTGATCGCGCAGCACTCGGCCGACTATTCGCTGGTTTCAAGCTCCAGCCCGGCCAAGCCCGGCGAGTATCTCATCATGTATCTGACCGGCCTGGGCGCCACCGATCCCGCCGTCCCCTCCGGTTATCCGGGGCCTTCGACGGCTCCCTATGCGCAGGTTACGAATCAACCCATCGTCACGGTTGGATCGCAGACCGCCAACGTCAGCTTCGCCGGACTCGCGCCCGGCTTCGTGGGCCTGTACCAGATCAATTTCCAGGTGCCAGCCAGCGCATCTTCGGGCGTGGTGGAAGTGGACGTAACGCAAAACGGCGTGGCCGCCAATCCGACCCTGCTGCCGGTTTCGAATTAATCGGTGAAGCGCGACGGCCGGTAGGGATCGAGCAGATTGACTCGCGCGCCGTCTAGAATCTCCAGTGCCGCCAGTTGCCCGATCAACGGCGCCAGCGTGACGCCGCTATGCATCGCCGCGATATAAAGGTTCGGGCAGCGATCCGCAAAGCCAACCACGGGATATTCGTCCACCGGCATCACGCGATATCCCACGGTGACGCGCTCCACCGCGACGCCCCGCATGCCCGGCAACACGCGCGCAGCCTCCCGCAGGATCTTCTGGCCGTTCTCTCCCGGCTCCGGCGCCTCGCCATCGGCCGTCCCCACGCCCGCGACAATCTGTCCGCCCACCACCACTCGCCCATCCAGTTTCTGCTTGCAGTGCACGCCCGGCGCCAGCACCACGCGATCGATCAGCTTCGGCTGTGGCCGCGTGTGGACCAGCACGCCCTGCGATTCCTTCAGCGGAATGCTGACCTCCGCCATCTCCGCCAGCTGCCGGGTGGCGACGCCGGATGCCAGCACAACAATGTCGGCGTCGATCGAACTTTCGCCCGCGCGGACCGCCGTCACGCGGCCGCCCTCCAGCTTCAACCCGTCCGCCGGGAACGGATAGCGCACTTCCCCGCCCAACTCGCGCACCTGGCGCAGCAGCGCCTTCAAAGCATCCACCGGATCCACCGCGCCCTCGAACTCGGAATGGCAAGCCGCGCCAAATTCGCCGGGCGTGACGTTGGGCAACAAGCGCCGGAACTCGTCTTCGTCGATCAGATGCGTCGCGTAGCCCCACTCCTGGTGCTTGCGCACGTTCTCGCGCAAATCTTCCGCTGTCCGGTCCGTATTGGACCACGCCACGCTACCGCCCCACTGCACCTTCAATTCGCCCCCCAGCTCGATCTCCAGCCGGCGCCAGCCCGCCAGGCCCAGTTGATTCAAATCGAAGTACGCCCGCGGGCGTTTCGAAAACGTGGCGTTGATCCATCCGAACGATTTCTCGGTGGCTCCCGCGCCCGGACGAACAGCCTCCACGATGACGACGCTCGCGCCGCGCTTCACCAGGTGATAAGCAATGGACGCGCCGACGATTCCAGCGCCGACGACAACAATGCGATTAGCGTCCATGCTCGATTGTTAGCACACCGGCGCGTACAGCCGAACGACGGGGCGAAAATCTGAGGCGCCCCATGAATGCTAAAATTGAGTTCGGTCCGAATGGAACGAGCCGGCAAGGCCCTCGCCAAACTCAAACTTTCCGACTGCCATCTCACCCGACCAACTGGCGTTCGCCGCCTGGCCGGCCGCGGTGGGCAAGCGCATCGCCGTGCACGCTTGCCCGCAGGCGTTGGTGCGCGGGTCGCTGGTCGTGGAAGCCGAAGACGCCATCTGGCAGAAGCAGCTGTTTCACCTGCGCTTCGATATTCTGGCCAAACTGACCGAGGTTCTGGGCGGCGGCATCGTCACCGATCTGGAATTTCGCATCGCCAAGACCGTACCGCGCCGTCCGCCGCAGTCGGCGCAAAGTCACGGTGAGAGCGTCCCGCCCGACGAAGCCGAGAGCATCGAGGACCCCGGTGATGCGCATCGTATACAAGCAAGCGCGCATAGGCGACCCGCCAGGCCACAAAAAGGCGACCGCGTGAAAATCACCGAGTCCGAGGTCCGCTACGTGGCCGACCTCGCGAATCTGAAGCTGACGCGATTCCGAGATCGCGCGCCTGGCGAAAGATATGGACGAGATTCTCACGCACATGGACGCGCTCAACGAGCTGGACACGTCCAGCGTCGAGCCCATGGCGCAGGTGCTGTATCAAAGCGAGGAGACCGCCACGCTGCGCGCCGACGAAATAATCCCGCCCATCGGCAATGAAGCCGCTCTGGCCAATGCGCCGCTGGCCGGCGCCGGATATTACAAGGTTCCCAAGGTGATCGAGCGATGAGCCAACCGGACCGTGGCTGTCTCTCACCATCGAGCAAGTGCAAGCGGGCCTGGCCGCGCGCAAATTCAGCGCCGTGGAACTGGCGCAAGTCCGCGCTCGAGTTCGCGCAGGCGGAAAATCCCGAAGACCAACGCCTATCTTCACTTTTGTCCCGGAACGCGCGCTGGCCGCGGCCGAACGCGTGGACCAGAAACTGGCCGCGGGCGAAGATGCCGGACCGCTGGCCGGCGTCCCGCTGGCGGTGAAGGACGTGATCGTCACCAAGGGCGTCCGGACCACTTGCGGCTCGCGGCTGCTGGAACATTACATTCCGCCCTACGACGCGACGGCCGTGATGCGCCTGGAACAAGCCGGCGCCGTCATTCTCGGAAAAACCAATTGCGACGAGTTCGCCATGGGTTCGTCGAACGAAAATTCCGCGTTCGGACCGGTGCGCAATCCCGTGGCGCTCGATCGCGTGCCCGGCGGTTCGAGCGGCGGGTCGGCTGCGGCGGTGGCGCAGGGAACGGCGGTGGTGGCGCTCGGCTCCGACACCGGCGGATCGGTCCGCCAGCCCGCTTCGTTCTGCGGCGTGGTCGGCGTGACGCCGACCTATGGACGGGTTTCGCGCTATGGCTTGGTGGCGTTCGCCAGTTCGCTCGATCACATCGGGCCATTCGGACGCACCGTGCGGGATGCGGCGCTGTTGCTTGAAACCATGGCCGGCCGCGACGAATGCGATGCCACTTCCGCCTTCGCCCCGGTGCCGCGCTACACCGCGCAGCTGGATGGCAAGGTCGCGGGCACCAGGATCGGCCTGCCGCGCGAATATTTCGAAGGGCTGGCGAGCGAATCGGGCGACCGCATCCAGCGAAGCCATCGACGCTGCTGAAGAAGCTGGGCTGCGAAGTGCGCGACATCAGCCTGCCCGCCACCAAGTACGCCGTGCCTTGCTACTACATCATCGCTACCGCCGAAGCCAGTTCGAATCTGGCGCGCTACGACGGCGTGCGCTACACCACGCGCGCCAACCGAAGACACGCTCAGCGACATGTATCGCGCCACGCGCGGCGAGGGTTTCGGCGCCGAGTGCAAGCGCCGCATCATGCTCGGGCACCTACGTGCTGAGCCACGGCTATTACGACGCGTATTATCTGAAGGCGCAAAAAGTGCGCGCGCTGATCGCCGAGGATTTTCGCAAGGCTTTCACCGAAGTGGATGCGATTGTCGCTCCGGTCTCGCCGTCGCCCGCGTTCAAGATCGGCGAGAAGATGGACGATCCGCTGGAAATGTATTTGTCCGACATCTACACCATCACCGGCGATCTGGCCGGCATCCCCTGCATGAGCGTGCCCTGCGGCAAAACTTCCGAGGGCCTGCCGGTCGGCATGCAGATACTCACCAGGCATTTCGACGAAACAGGCATGTTCCGCCTGGCGGACGCTTTTGAAAAGGCTGGCGGATTCGCCGGCTCAAATTGAAAAATCGAGAGGAGAAATACTATGGCATTTACCGTTCCCCCGCTGCCTTACGCGTTTGACGCGCTGGAGCCTTACATCGACGCCAAGACCATGGAGATTCATCACGACAAACACCATGGCGCTTACGTCACCAATTTGAACAAGGCGCTGGAATCGGCGCCCGATCTGCAGAGCAAGACCGTGGAGGAGCTGCTCGCGAACAACTGCGCCATCGTGCCGGAGAACATCAAGACCGCGGTCCGCAACAACGGCGGCGGCCACATCAACCATTCGATGTTCTGGCAGATTCTGGCGCCCAGCGCCGGCGGCAGCCCGTCCGGCAACGTCGCGAGCGCCATCAACTCCGCGTTCGGCAGCTTCGACACGTTCAAGGAAAAATTCGGCGCCGCGGCCACCGCACGCTTCGGCTCCGGCTGGGCCTGGCTGATCAAGAGCGGCAAGGGCCTGGAGATTATTTCCACCGCCAATCAGGACAGCCCCGTGATGGAGGGCCATTTCCCGATCATGGGCCTGGACGTTTGGGAGCACGCCTACTATCTGAAGTATCAGAACCGCCGGCCCGAGTACATCGCCGCCTGGTGGAGCGTGGTGAACTGGCCGGAGATCGAGAAGCGGTTCAACTCGGCGAAGTAAGCCGATCACCTCACACGTCAAGGCTCAGCCAAGGGCCTTGACGTATTCGATCAGTTCCATTCCGAAGAAATCCACGATCCTGCCCGATCTTCGGAATCCTTGCTTTTCATAGAAGCGCATCGCGCGCTGGAGAACGGCCGTCGTATCCAAAGCAATGCGCGAACATCCCCGGTTGCGGAGCTCTATCTCAACCGAGGCGATCAGCTCACCCGCCAGGCCTACACCCTGCCACGCTGCTCGGACCGCCATTCCTCGGATGCGCCCCTCCTCTGAACTCACGACATTACAGGCGACCGTGCCGGCTATTTCGCCGTACGGCGTTGCCGCGACAAAAACGCACATGCTTCGAAGACGCCTTCGAAGGTCGTCGAGCGATGGGACGGTATCCAGAAAGGCCCCTGGCGTGTAGTGGTCGTGATAGGGTTCAAAGGCCTCCTGAAGACATTCCAGGATGGCCGGGATGTCGTCGCCATTCGCCTTGCGGATCGTAATCGTGGTTCGTTCGTTCACCGCGCCTATCTCCAGTATCCGCACACCGCCGCTTTCTTCGGGAACTGAACGTCCATACACTCGTAGCAGTATCAGGCGCAAAGAATGAACCAACTTTGGCAGGACCTTCGGTATGGGATTCGGATGCTGCGAGCAAGCCGGGATTCACCGTCGCCGCGGTGCTGGTACTGGCTCTGGGATCGGCGCCAACAGCGCAGTGTTCAGCCTGATCAACGCCTTTCTGCTGAAACCGCTGCAGGTGCAGAAGCCGGAAGAGCTGACCGGGCATTTACAGCCGCGACAACAAGCATCCCGACGCGTATCGGGCGTTTTCCTATCCGAACTACGTCGACATCCGCGAGAACAACCAGGCTTTTTCCAGCCTGGCGGCGCTGAACATGGCGCTGGTTGGCATTCAGGAAGGCGACAGCACGCGGCGGTCGCTGGCCACCGTTGTCTCCTCCAACTATTTCTCCACGCTCGGCGTAACGATGCTCAAGGGCCGGGCGTTCCGTGCCGAAGAGGAAAAGCCGGGCGGCGAGTTGACCGCCATCGTGACCTATCCGTTCTGGAAGAAAAAGGGAGAAGACCCGCAGCTGGTGGGCAAGCGGTGCGCATCAATGGCCATCTGTTCACCATCGTGGGCATCACGCCCCAAGGATTCACGGGCACCATGGCGCTGTTGAGCCCCGAGATATTTGTGCCGCTGAGCGCCTACGGCATGGTGATGAACGATTTTGACGGACAGGTCAAGCCGCTGGCGGCGCGCGACAACAACGCGTTGATCGTGGTGGGCCGCTTGAAACCGGGCGTCACGCCGCAGGCTGCCGATGCGACGCTGGCGGTGACCGCGTCGCAGATGGAGAAGGCCTATCCAGCCGAGAACAAAGACCAGACGCTGCTGGTGCGACCGCTCTCGCGTCTGGGCATCTCCACCAGTCCGCAGAACCGACAGCATGCTGCGACGTGCCCGCGATTATGTTGCTTTCGCTCGCCGGCGTGGTGCTGCTGATCGCCTCCTTGAATCTGGCGAATATGATGATGGCCAAGGGAACGGCGCGGCGCAAGGAAATCGCGATCCGGTTGGCCATTGGCGGCAACCGCCGGCGCATCGTGCGTCAACTGGTCACGGAAGGATTGCTGCTGGCGATTCTGGGCGGCGCCGCGGGATTGGTGGTCGCTTCCTGGAGCACAACGCTGCTGATTCAATCCATGTCGCGGCTGGTTCCGATAGACATTGTCTACGACGCCTCGCCGGACGCTCGCGTCCTGGGGTTCACGCTGTTGTTCTGCGTCCTGAGCACGGTGGTCTTCGCGCTTTTCCCGGCCTGGAAGCTCTCGAAGCCCGACGTGTGGGTGGACCTCAAGGAAAATACTGGCGAGGATGTGGCGGGCCGCACAGCGCCGCTTGTTTTCGCGCGGCAACATGCTGGTGATGGCGCAACTGTCGCTGTCGCTGGCGATGCTCACCGCGGCCGGCCTGTTCGTACACAGCGCGGTGCGGGCGTCCAACATCCAGCCTGGCTTCTCGCTGGAGAACGAAGTGCTGGCCGAAGTGGATGCCAGCCTGATCGACTACGACCAGGCGCGCGGCAGCCAACTCTACGCGACGCTGAAGGACCGGCTGCGCACGCGTGCCCGGCGTGCAATCGGTGGCCATCGCGGCCACGGTTCCGTTTGGAATGACGCGGCTCGGCAAGAACGTCACACCTTCCGGCGCCGCTGTTTCCAAAGAGCACCCGGCGCTCGAAGCGCGCTACAACATCGTGAGCGAAGACTATTTTCAGACGCTCGGGATTCCGCTCCTGCGCGGGCGGCCGTTCAACGCGGCGGAGAGCACGCCGGGATCGAAGAGCAGCGTGGCGATTATCGACCAGCTGGCGGCCGATAAACTGTGGCCAGCGCGGCGATGCACTGGGAAAGCACATTCGCATCGACAAGCGAGACGCGCAGAGGCCGAGATCGTGGGCGTGGTGGGCAATATCCGCGAGGAAATCATTGGCGAGGATACGGAGCCTCACCTCTACGTTCCTTTTGGACAGGAGTACCAGGCCAACGTGCAGTTCCACGTTGAAAGTGGCCGGGGGCGGGCCGGAAGCGGAGAGCCGGGTGCTGGAAACGATCCGGCACGAGATTCTGGCCACCGATCGAGCGGTTGCCGATGCTCGCGCTCAAGACCATGCGCGGGCATCTGGAATCCAGCATGGATATTTGGGTGGTTCGCACCGGCGCGCACATGCTGGAGATATTCGGCGGCGTGGCGCTGTTCCTGGCGGTGATCGGCCTGTACGCCCTGAATTCCTATACGGTGGCGCGGCGGACGCGCGAGATCGGCATTCGCATGGCGCTGGGCGCGGATGCATCATCGACGCTGCGCATGATTTTGGGCGAAGCGCTGAAAGTAACCATGGTCGGGGTCGGCGTGGGATTGTTGCTGGCCATTGGACTCGGCCGGGTGCTGGCGGGCTTCCTTTATGACATGCGGGCTCTTGATCCGTTGGTGCTGGTGGCGGCGCCCGTGCTGCTCGGGCTGGTCGCTTTGTTCGCCTGCTATGTGCCGGCGCGCAGAGCCGCGCTGGTGGATCCGATGATCGCGCTGCGCTACGAATAGCTTGCAGCGCAGATCCGCGCCCACTTGCGGTAACATGCAATTTCGATGGAGTGTGTCTTAGAGCTTCGCGACGTTTCGAAGCACTATCCCTCGCACCACGCCGTCAACGGCGTTTCGCTGAACCTGGCGCGCGGCGAGTTCTTCTCGCTGCTGGGCCCTTCCGGCTGCGGCAAGACCACCACGCTGCGCTGGTGGCTGGATTTGAAGAGCCCACCGCCGGCGAGATTCGCCTCAACGGCGCCGGCATCCAGCATCTGAAGCCCTACCAGCGCAACGTCAGCACGGTGTTTCAAAACTACGCGCTGTTCCCGCATCTGACGGTGCGCGAGAACGTCGAATTCGGCCTGCGGCGCCGCGCGGGCAATCACATTGGCGACCGCGTTCGCGACGTGCTGGAACTGGTGCAGCTCACCGGCAAGGAATCGCGCAGGCCCGCGCAGCTTTCAGGCGGCGAGCGGCAGCGCGTGGCGCTGGCCCGATCGTTAGTGCTGGAGCCCGACGTTCTGCTGCTCGACGAGCCGCTCTCCGCGCTCGATCCCAACCTTCGCAAACAGGTCCGCGCGGAGCTGAAAGAACATCCAGCGCCGCGTGGGCATCACGTTTCTGTTCGTCACGCACGATCAGGAAGAAGCGCTGTCGCTTTCCGACCGGCTGGGCGTCATGAACAAAGGCCGGCTGGAGCAGGTGGGCACGCCCGAAGAGATTTATCTGCGCCCCAGCACGCGCTTCGTGGCATCGTTCCTGGGCGCGGTCAATTGGATCGGCGGCGTGGGCGTGCGTCCGGAAGCCATGCGCATCGCGCGCGCAGCCTTCCAGCAACGGCGCGTCGTTCGCGTCCCGCCACCATCGTTCAGTCCACGTTCCTCGGCAACTGCGTCCACGTGGAAACCCGCTTGTCCGATGGCGAGCCCGCGGTGGTGGAAATTTCGCGCCTGGGTGAAGCCTTCAGCGCCCGGCGAGCGAGTACATCTCTGGTGGGAACCCGCCGACGAGCTGCGCTTCGCCGAGACGCCTCAAGAATGAACCGCCTGCGCGCGTGGTTTCTCGCTCCCACCTGGGCCGTCATGCATCACGCTGTTTCTCGCGCCGCTCGCCATCATTCTCGGCTACAGCTTGCTGACGCGTGGAGTCTATGGGGGCATCACTTCGCCCTGGACAGCGGAAAGCTATCAGCGCCTGGCTGATCCCATCTATCTCGGCATTCTCTGGCGATCGTTCTGGATCGCGGGCGCATCCACGGCGCTCTGTTTGCTGCTCGGCTTTCCGCTGGCGCTGTTCATTTCGCGCGCGGGCCAGCGCAAGAACTTCTATCTCGGCCTGGTGATGCTTCCCTTCTGGACCAGCTTTCTGGTGCGCACCTACGCCTGGATGTTTCTGCTGCGCGATACCGGGCTGGTCAACACGGTGCTTCAGAAGCTGGGCCTGATCCACGCTCCGCTGCCGCTGCTCTATAACGACGGCGCGGTGATTCTCGGCCTGGTCTACGGCTATCTGCCCTTCATCGTGTTGCCGCTTTACGCGACGCTGGAACGGCTGGATCGCACGCTGCTGGAAGCCGCGGCCGACCTTGGCGCGAAGCCCTGGGCCACGCTCACGCGCGTCACCATCCCGCTATCCGCTCCCGGAATTCGCGCCGGCGCGATTCTGGTCTTCATTCCGTGCCTGGGCGCGTATCTGACGCCCGATCTGCTGGGCGGCGGCAAGTCCGTCATGATCGGCAATCTGATCCAGAACCAATTCACCACGGCGCGCGATTGGCCATTCGGCTCGGCCGTATCGCTGGTACTTGATGGCGATCGTGATGGTGTTGCTGTTTGCGATCGCGCGGCGGCGAAGGCGAGGATCTGTTATGAAGCCGCGCGGCGCGGGACTTGCGATCTACGCGGTGCGGGCTTATCTGTTCCTTCACCTGCCGCTGCTGATCCTCTCCATCTTCAGCTTCAATCGTCGCGATTCACGGTGTGGGAAGGCTTCTCGCTGCGCTGGTACCGGCCGCAGCTATCAGGATCACGCAATTGACTGAGGCGGCCGTGGAACAGCCTGATCATCGCCGTGGTCGCGACGCTGGTTTCGACCGTACATCGGCACGCTGTGCGCTTACGGACTCTGGAAGCGCAATTCGCCGCCGCTGGCAGGATCGCTCTACCTGTCGCTGGTGACTCCCGAAATCGTCACCGGCATTTCGCTGCTCGCCTTCTATCAGTGGATCTTTCGCTTCCTGCGCGTCCAGCTGGGCATGCACACTGTGATTCTGGCGCATATTTCGTTTTCGATCGCCTACGTGGTGATCGTCGTCATCGCGCGGCTGCGCACTGTGGACGCCAACTGGAAGAAGCCGCGCTCGATCTGGGCGCGAACGAGTGGCAGGCCTTCCGCTACGTCACGCTGCCCGCGATTCTGCCCGGCGTCATCGCGGCCGCGCTGCTGGCTTTCACCGTTTCGTTCGACGATTACGTGATCACCAGCCTGGTGGCCGGCGTGGATTCGGAAACGCTGCCGATGGTGATTTACGCCATCGCGCGGCGCGGCGTGAATCCGGTGGTCAACGCGATTTCCGCGCTGATCGTGGTCGGATTCGGATCGCTGGTGCTGATTTCGGAAAGGCTGCGGACGGCATGAACCGGCGCTATTTTTTGTTCGGCGCATGGGGGCCGGACTTGGCGCGTGCGCCCGCGATCGCCGGCCGCGGCTGAATATCTTCAATTGGTCGGCCTATATCGCGCCCGACACCGTTCCCAAGTTCGAATCCGAGTTCGGCGTCCGCGTGCGTTATGGCATTTACGAAAGCAATGAAGAGATGCTGGCGCGCGTGATGGGCGGCAATTCCGGCTGGGACATTGTTTTCCCGACCGACTACATCGTGAAGCCGATGCTGGCGAATGGACTGCTGGCGCCGATCCATCGCGAACTGCTTCCGAATCTCGCGCAACTCGAGCCGCGCTTCCAGCATCCCGATTGGGATCCGAACCTCAAATGGTCGGTTCCCTACATGGTGACCGCCGCGGGCATCGCTTACAACCGCAAGTTGGATCCGCCGCCCAAGAGCCTGGGCCGACATGTGGGACGAGCGGCTGCGCGGCCGCATGACCATGCTCGACGATCCGTTCGACACGATAGGCGCGTGCCTCAAGAAGCTCGGCTTTTCGATGAACGCGACCGATCCGGCGCAACTGGATCGCGCGCGCGCCGAAGCCATCCGCCAGAAGCCTCTGCTGCGCGCCTATCTGAACGCCGAAGTGCGCGATCAGCTGGTGAGCGGCGACGTGCTGGCCGCGCACATGTGGAACACCACCGCGCAACAGGCCATGGATTCGTCGTCCGATGTCGGCTTCGTTTATCCAGCTGAAGGCTACGCCGTTTATCCCGACGCATCCGTGATTCTGCGCGAGAGCAAGCGCCAGGAACTGGCGCACCAGTTCATCAATTTTCTGCTGCGTCCCGACATCGCCGCCGCCAATGCGCTGGCCGCGCGAACCACCACCACCAACGCGGGCGCGCGCAAGATCCTTCCGCCAGATTTTCGCGATAATCCGACGCTTTATCCCGCCCCCGACGTCGTCGCGCGCGGCGAATGGGCCGATCACGCTGGATCCGGCGACGCAGCGGCTGCGCGATCGATTGTGGACGGAGATCAAGTCGGCATAACTGTGTCGTAGAATCATACTCATATCGGAGAATCACAATCATGAAGACGCTCGCATTCGCGGCATTCGCCGCCCTGGTGTTGCCCTCGGCTTACGCGCAGACGCCGGCTACAGTAAGCGCGAATCGCTTTGCGGGCGATGTCGCCAGGAAACCAAAGCCGGCATTTCCCGGTCAGACGGACGCCCCTCCGCCCTCTAAACCGTCGCCGCAAATCGCGGTCGAGACCATTACCACAAGACTCACCACGCCATGGTCCATGGCGCTTCTGCCGGATGGCGACTTTCTGGTCACCGAAAGCATCGGCACCATGCGAATCGTCAGGCCGGATGGTGTGGTTTCGGCGCCCCTGGCGGGCGTACCGGGCGTCAAAGTGGTGGCTGCGCAAGGCCTGCATGACGTAGTGCTCGATCCCGGATTCGCGCAGAATCGGCTTCTCTACTTTTGCTATTTCGCGCCGCCGCCCGGCGAGGAACCGGCCATCTGGCCCACCGAGTTCTTCTATCAGCGGGTCTGGACCAAGTCACTGGCTGAACGCCGGACGATGAAGATCGGAACCGAACGCATGGCGCGCGCCCGGCTGAGCAAAGACAATAAGAGCTTGGAGGACGTGGAGACCCTGGTGGAGGGCGCGGAGCGACGGATCGTCCTGGCTCCCGATGGAACGCTTTATGTTACCGGCGCCGATCGCTTCCGGCTTTACGACTCGAAATACGACGGAATGGAACACGCTTTCACGGATAATCCCGATATTGGCCGCAACTTTTCGGGACGCGTGCTTCGTATCAATCGGGACGGCTCCATTCCAAAAGACAATCCGTGGCTGAGCCGCGCCACGGTGGCGCCGGAGACCTTTGCGCACGGACTTCGCGACCCCGAAGGCGCCGCAATCAATCCCGCGACTGGCTTGCTGTGGGTGACCGACCACGGGCCCCAGGGCGGCGATGAGATCGACATCATACGGCCTGGAAAAAACTACGGCTGGCCCGATGTGTCTTACGGCGTGCAGTACGATTTCCAGCGGACCGATGGGCGCAAGAACGTGCCCGTGGGCAACGGAGCTTCGTCCATGCCAGGCGTCGAGGAGCCGGCTTACTTTTGGGTGCCCGATATCGCGCCGTCCGGAATGCTGTTTTATACCGGCGATCGGTTTCCAGAGTGGAAAGGAAACTTGTTTGTTGGCGCATTGGAAGGCCAGGCCTTGGTGCGTCTGGTCTTGAATGGCGACCGCGTGGTGGCCGAGGAAAGGCTGCTCACCGATCGAAAGATGCGCGTGCGCGATATTCGGCAAGGCCCGGATGGCGCTATTTACCTGCTGTCCAGCACCGGGCTTTTGCGGCTCACACCGAAGTGAGCGGACAGCGCGACGCCGGGCCACGCTCCAGCCACCTCTTCTTCAAACCCAATGCTATGATCCAGGGTGACTTTGACACCGCTCGAAGACATCACGGTTTTGGATTTAACCACCGCGCTGGCCGGCCCCTTCGCCACCCTCTTGCTGGCCGGCCTAGGCGCCAAAGTCATCAAGATCGAGAACCCCATCGGCGGCGGCGACAGCTGCCGTTCCAACGCACCCTATCTCGGCTCCGAAGGAGGCACGCTGGCGCGCCGGCATGAGGACGATATTTCCGTTTCCGCTCTCAACCGGCTTCGCAACAAGCTGGGCGTGACGCTGAATCTGAAGCATGCGGAGGCGCGCGGCATTTATGCCGATCTGGTGCAGAAATCGGACGTCATCGTCGAGAATTTTAGCCGGGGCACGCTGGACCGTTTGGGCGTCGGCTATAGCTTCGCGCAGCAGGTGAATCCGCGCGTCGTCTATTGCTCCATCACCGGCTTCGGAAGCGAGGGCGATCCGGGCACCGGCAAAGCCATGGACGCGATCATCCAGGCGTTGAGTGGGGTGATGATGACTTCGGGCGGCCCCGGCGATCCCCCGGTACGCATCGGCGTGCCGTTCGCGGATCTTACCGCGCCACTGTTCGGCGTGATCGGCGTACTGGCGGCTATCCATCAGGCGCAACGCACCGGCGTGGGCCAGCACGTCGACGTATCGATGCTCGGCGTCATGACCATGATGGTTTCGGGCGAGCCGTTCGATCTTCTGGAACGTTGTGGTGTCGCGCAACGAACCGGCCTCACCGTTCCACGCCTGGCGCCCTTCGGGATGTATCGCACCAAAGATGGCTATGTTTCCATCTGCGCTCCGACGGAAGCCTTCGCGCACTCCTTGTTTCGGGCCATCGGCCGGCCGGACCTGATCGCCGATCCGCGATTCGCCAAGCGTGACGATCGCGTGGTGAACGTTGCGGAGATGGATGCCATCGTCGAAGCGTTCACGTCTTGCCGAACGAGTGCGGAAGCGATCGCGGCGCTGGAGCAGCATGGCGTTCCCGCCGCGGAGGTTCGCGATCCGAAGGACGCCGTGCGAGATCCGCGCGTAGTGTCGCGAGGCGAGACGGTTCCATTGCCGCATCCCAAGTACGGCATGGTGGAAGACGTTTACGGAATGGGGTTGCCGATCAAGTTCTCCGGGGCGCAAGCGGGATTCGATCAGCCTCCGCCCGGCCTGGGAGAGCACAATCGCTCGGTATATTGCGATTTGCTAGGCTATTCTGAAGAGCGGCTGGAAGAGTTGAAAACGCAGCAGGTGATTTAAAGCGTGGCGTCCGCGATTGCGACTCTCACCAGGATTTACACGGACCGAAAGATCCAAAATCGCGGCCGGCCCGTCGTAGGCGTCACATCCAATACCGTGCCGTGGGAGTTGCTGCGGGCTGCGGGATTGCATCCGATTGTCGTCAGCCCGCGCCGCAATAACACGCCGCTCGCCAATCGCTACATGGAAAGTGTTTTCAGCTCGCGCATGAAAGCGGTTTTCGACTTTCTGCTCTCACCCGAGTCCGCAGTGTTGAGCGCGGTCGTGATCCCCAGAACTTCCGAGCAGGAACACAAGCTCTATCTTTATCTGCGGGAGGTGATTCGCCAGGGCGAGGAGAGAGCGCCGGAGCCGATCCTCTACAACTTACTGCATGCCAGATCGCCCGAAGCGGAGGCCTACGGATTGGAACGAACCCACGACTTGAAGGCGCAATTGGAGCGGCTGACCGGAAGACGCATTGAACCCGGAACGCTGTCGGCAGCGATCGCCGAAGGGAACGCCGCGCGTCAGGCGGTCCGCGGATTGTTGCAGCAGCGCGAAGGTCCGGCTCCCAAGCTATGTGGATCGGAAGCTTTGCCGCTGATCGGCGCCTGGTATTTTATGGATCGCGGGGAATATCCAGCGCTTGCGCGGGACGCAATCCAGGAAATCGAGATGAGGCCACCGCTCGAAGGTCCGCGAATTCTGCTCAAGGGTCCGCCACTTGACCGTCCAGAGTTTTGCGCGGCAATCGAATCTCACGAAGCGATCGTCGTGGCCGAAGACGATTGGTGGGGTTCGCGCGCCGCGGGCCAGGATATCGACGCCACTGCCGATCCGCTCCTGGCCATCTTCGAGAAATACTATCTCGACGCTCCCAGTCCCCGCGTCTTCCCGTCCACGCTGGCCGATGCATGGTTTCATCGCAAGGCATGTGAGGTAGATGGTGTGATCTTCTATCTGCCGCACGAGGACGATGTCCTGGGCTGGGATTATCCGCGGCTGCGCGATTTTCTGGACGAGCGCGCAATTCCGCATCTCATGCTGCGCGAGGAATCTTCGGATCAACTCGCGGCATTTGTCGAGGGTCTGCATGGCTGAAAAGCAATTGCAATCCACGCTTCGCGCGGCCGCGTATCAAAAGGCCTGGTTCGCTCAACTGCGCGACGACGTCTTCGAAAAGCAGAAGCCTTACGCCATCGTGCAGGCCGACATGCCATTAGAACTGTTCCATGCGATGGACGTGCCGGTGGTGAGCAATCAGTGGTGGGCCGCGATGGTCGCCGCCAAGCGGCTGGCGCCGTCCTATCTGGATGGTCTTAACGCGCTGGGCTATCACGATGGATTGTGCCGCTATTGCAGCCTGTCACTTGCTTCCACCATTGCCGGCGATCCGGCGCAAGCGCCCTGGGGCGGCCTGCCGAAGCCCGCGCTGCTTTCCGCGCGGCTTACTTGCGACTGCATTCAGCGGGTCTTTGAGATTTGGGCCGCCACGTTCGGCGCGCCTTTTGTTCCGTTGGACGCTCCCGCCGCGTCCGAACTTCCGCCGCGCTGGTGGGAGTTGAGCCGCCATCGTTGGAGCGAGCTTTTCGAAAGCCACCGGCTGGATTTCATGGTCGCGCAATTTCATTCGCTCATTCGAAAACTGGAAAGCATTACTGGCCGCACGTTTGATATCGAACGCCTGCGCGCCCTGATGCAAGGCGTCAACCGGCAGGAGCAGTATTTCGAAGAAGTGCGCGATATGATTTGCAACGCGCCCAAA
Source organism: Bryobacterales bacterium (assembly GCA_963798295.1). Classification (GTDB taxonomy): domain Bacteria; phylum Acidobacteriota; class Terriglobia; order Bryobacterales; family Bryobacteraceae; genus Palsa-89. The sequence continues at coordinate 31,233 of CAWCSV010000003.1, forward strand.
GCTCCCGTTCGAATGCACGAGCAGGTGAGCAACGTGATGGCGGCGCAGTGGTTGCGTGGCAGCGAATGGGCTATCGCGCATGCGCGCGAGTTTCGGGACGAGGTGAAGCAGCGCGTCGATGCCGGCGCGGCAGCTTGCCCCACTGAGCGCCTGCGCCTGATGTGGGTGGGCGCCGGCCTGTGGCACGATACCGACTTCTACACGGCTTTCGAAGAACAATACGGCGCGGTGTTCGTCTGGTCCATGTATCTTGCTTTCGGGCCCGACGGCTACATTCGCTATGGCCTGGACGATCCGTTACGGGCGCTTGCCAGCCGCACGGTCAGCTTCAATGAACAGCTTCACAATCCGCCCTGGGCCAACGAATGGATGGTCGATCAAGCCAGGCGCCACCGTATTGACGCCGCGCTGGTGCTGGAACCGCTCGGCTCCAGGCCGTCCGCTACAGGCAATCTTTTCATCGAACGTGCGCTTGAGGCAAGCGGCTTTCCCGTTCTTCCCATCGCCGCCGACATGGTGGATGCGCGCGGATGGAATGGCGTCGAAATGCGCCGGAAAGTGGGTCAGTTTCTCGCGGGGCTTAACTCCCGCGCCGCGCGTGACCGCGCATAGCGCCGCAGGAACACGATCTCGATCAATGAAAGGATCACTCCGATGGCGACAAAATACCAGCCGGCGGTGAATCCTCCGGTGCGATCCCGCAACATTCCCAAAACCTGTGGCCCAATGTACCCGAACACGCCTCCCCCGAGTCCCACTACGCCCATTACGGGCCCGGTCTCGCTTCTCCCCACTACTTCTCCGGCCAGTGCGAAGATCTGATTCGTCGCGCAGAGGCCGAGTGAGATCACCAAAGCGGTGGCTATACGGAAGACCAGCAGGTTCGGGGTCATCATGGCGAAGCAAGAAGGAATCAGCAGCACTGCGAGCGCGATCATCATGTCCCAACGGTCAAACCGGTCGCACAGATAGCCGAACGCAATGTTGACGAAGATGGCCACGATATAGCTGGTGCTGATCAAGTACGCGCTCGCGAGCGCACTCAAGTGGAAGGTGGTCTTCACCGCGGATGGCACGAAAAACGTCGCGCTGAACCCCCCCATGTTGATCAGTCCGAGCAGCACCATACTCCAAACCACGGGCGTTCGGAATGCACTTCTGCTGGGGATGGATGGTCCATGCGCGTTAAACACGGCCGCTCCCTCGCCGACCCGGCTTTTCTTGTAGCAAAACCAGAACACGGCTGCGCCCAGTAGAGCCATAATCGCGAAGCCAATGATCCCTCCGCGCCATCCGTAAGGCTCCGCGATGATGGTACCGAAGGGTGCGCCAATCACCGACGCAAGCGATGCCATCGCGCCCAGAATGCCCATCGCCGTGCTGCGAAATTCGGGCGGTGCAACCAATGCAATGGAAGTCATCACGCAAACGAACGCCACGCGATATCCGATGAGCCACACTGCGCGGGCTCCCAGAGCGGATTCGTAGCTGGGCGCTTCACTCAACAGCAGCAGGCCGATGGCGACGCCCACCAGCCCAAGGGTAAGCGCGAGCTTTTCTCCCACGCGCTTGGCCAGCATGCCGGCAGGCACACTCACCGCCATCGCCACCAGACCGTAGAGCCCGGTGAATAGTCCGATTTGTGAATAGCTGAGGCCGAAGTCTTTTTGGATGGCGGGCAGCAGGGGCGAGAAGCCCAGGCTCGACATTTGAATCGCCATCATCGCGACGATGGTGGCGGCGAACGAAAAAACCCAGCTTCGGCCGGAATGAGGCACAGGCTCTATACTACGCGGGAAAGCAACTTCGGAGAAGCCGCTTAAACGCCAGCATCTGGGCGGTGGCTTTACCTTTGCGATGGGCCACCACCAGACTGACTACCGGCGCGGGATTCCACGCCAGCGGCTTCGCCACCACTCCCTTCGGAAGAATCGACGCCGCGTAGTCCGGTAGAAGTGCAAACCCGATGCCCGCGCGAATCATGTTGAGGTTCCCTAGAATGTTGTCCGCCTGCTGCACCACTCGTGGATGCAATCCGTGCCGTTGACAAAATGCCTGGACCGCGTCGTGCAATTCCGGAGAGCCCTCGCGCGACACCATAATGAACGGGAGCTCGTTTAACTGCCGAACCGAAACCGATTTTTTGCGCGCCAAAGGATTTCCGGCGGGCAGTCCGGCCACCAGTTTCTCCCAAAGCAGATCCTCCACTACCAGACGAGGATCTTCAAACGGCCCTCTCAGCAGCCCGAAGTCCAAGGCTCCGCTGACGAGCATGCGCTTCTGTTCGGCGGATGGCAGATTGTGGAACACCAGGCGGACTTTCGGAAGGCTTCGTTCCACCAGGGGAATCAACTTGGGCAGGATCTTGATCTCCGCCGCCGGCACTACTCCGATAACCAGTTCGACAGCTTTTCCCCGCTGCGCGCGCGCGGCACGGCGGCCGGCCCGTTCGACACGCGCCAGAATCTCCCTGGCTTCGGTGAGAAATACTTCGCCTCCCGCCGTGAGCGCCACATGCCGCTTACTGCGATCCAGCAGCGGGACGCCCACGTGCGCTTCCAGTTGCTTGATTTGCTGGCTGAGCGAAGGCTGCGCCGTGTTCAGCCGCTCGGCGGCCCGCGTAAAGTTCAGCTCTTCGGCCACCGCGACGAAGTAACGCAGGTGCCGGAGCTCCATGGGGTCCAGTTTAGACGTGCCACGTCTCAGAACACAACCGGCAAAATCTTTCCGAATGAACTGCCCGTTCCATTAGACTCCCCACATGGACCCGGGCCTGACAGACGACTTCGATCCGCTGGCCGTCGAAGATCTCAGCAGCGCGCACGATTTGTATCGCGACATGCGCGCCCGGTGCCCGGTGGCGCATAGCAACGCGTGGAACGGCTTCTGGGCCTTGCTGCGCTATGACGACGTGGTCAGCGCCTTGCGCCAGCCCGATACGTTCATCACGTCGGTTCAAAACGTGGTCCCGAAAGTTGCATTCACTGGACGGCGCCCTCCCCTGCATTTCGATCCTCCCGACCACACGCCGTATCGCCGCGCGTTGAATCCGTTCTTCACCGAGAAAAAGATGCAGCGGCTGGAGCCGTCGGTCCGCGCCATCACCATCCAGTTGCTGGAACCGCTCATCGAAGCTGGCGGCGGCGAAGTCTGCTCCGAATTCACGCGCAAGCTTCCCGGCCACGTATTCGCCAAATTCTTTCACCTCTCGCCGCAGCTTTCCATGTCGATCAAGGAAACCAGCGTGATTTACAACCAGGCGCTGCAGGAGGCGAACGACGATTTGGTGAAGGAGACCAGCCTGCGCCTCTACGAACTCGCGCGGCTGATCATCGAAATGCGCAAGGCCGAGCCCTGGGACCCGGCCGAGGATCCCACCAGCGCATTACTACAGGCGCGCGGCAACGACGGCGAACCGCTTCCGGAGAACCTGGTGCTGGGGACCATCCGGCAGATGATCGTGGTCGGCATGATCGCGCCCAGCGTGATGATCGGGTGTATTCTGGTGCACTTGGCGCAGCATCCGGACATTGAACGGCAATTGCGCGAACAACCGGACTTGATCCCGGCTGCCGTGGAAGAATATCTGCGTCTGTTTACGCCGTATCGTGGATTCGCACGCACCGCGAAGCGCGATGTGGAATTCGGCGGGCGATCCATCCACAAGGACGAGCCCATTGCGTTGGTGTACGCGTCCGCGAATCGGGATGAGGCGGTCTTTGAGAACCCGGACGAATTCATTCTAAAACGCCCGAACATCGACAAACATATCGCGTTCGGCTTAGGCCCGCACCGCTGCGCCGGCGCCCCTTTAGGCCGTCTGATGCTGCAAGTGACGCTGGAAGAACTGCTGCGAAGGGCCCGCGTGAAGGGTCTCTCTGGAGAAGTGGTTATGACGCGTTGGCCGGAGTGGGGCGTGCTCTCGGCTCCCGTACTTCTTGAGCGTTTATGAACACTGGCCGAAGCTGGCTGGCGCCCTATGCGGCAACGTTGTTTGCCATGCTGGCGCTGCAGATGTCCAATCTTGGATTTTCCCCGCTGCTGCCCTCCATTCGCGACGCCTTCCACATGAACTTCGCGCAGATGGGCCTGTTTGCGGGAATGTATGGACTGCTCTCGATTCTGTGGAGCGTCCCCGCCGGCCTTCTTGCCAAACGATTTGGCGAGAAGATGATACTCGCCTCGGGACTGGTTGCGGTGGCAGCCGGCTTGGCGGCATTAAGCGCGGCGCCAAGCTTCATCACCGCGTTCGGAGCCCGTGCGCTGTGGCTCTCAGGCTATCGCTTTTCGTTCGTATGCGTGATGGTAGCGGTCGCGCTGACGTGTCCGCCCGCGGTGCGTGGGGCGTCCATGGGAATCCTGGGGGCCATTTCCGCGCTCTCGTCCGTGATCGGCGCGCCTTTAGGCGGCGTGATTGGGCGAGACTTCGGATGGAGAAACGGCATCCTGGCCTACGCCGCGGTGGCGCTCGCGGGCGCCTTAGTCTTTACGATTTTCTATCGCAGTGATCCGGGCGTACTTGGGGTGCGTCCGGATCACGGGGCTGCGGTTTCCTCTAGCGCTTTCCGCAGCCCTTTGGTTTGGTCTCTCGCGGCGCTCTCCGGCTTGGCCGGAATGGGGAGCTTGAGCGCGAACTTCTTCGTCCCTTCCGCCGCACAAGCCTTGTTCCATCTGGATCAGGTGGCCGCATCGTATCTCATCAGCACCGGATTCGCCCTGGCGATTTTCGTCAACCTGCTGTTCGGATTCCTGATGGATCGCTTTCATCGCTGGAAGGTGATGGCGGCTCTGGCGGGACTGGGCGCGCTGGGCGGCCTGGCGATGACTTCGCGCCATCTGCTGATGTTTCGCATCGGGACCGCGTTGGTGCTGGCTTTGGGGCACGCGGGGATTCAGCAATCCTACACGCTCGCCGCTGATGCGCTACGTGGCCGGGAGACCGGTAATGTGATGGGTGTGGTGAGTATGGTTGCGGGCGTTTTCTCCTACCTTGGACCCCAGATGCTGGGCCTGCTTCGCGACTGGAGCGGCGGATTCGCAGCCGGATGGTATTTCATTATTGGGGCCGCGGTTGCGACGCTATTGTTAGTGCTCGCGTTGTGGAGTTACTCGTCGAATCGAGCGCGGCTAGTGGCTCGGGCATTACCGGCGCTGTTGATGGCGGTGACCCTTCACGCGCAGACATCGCCGCCGGCGGTTCCGCCTGGCCGCCCCATTTTAGTGGCGCCCAAGGCCGGAGTTTGCCCCCTTCCGATCTTAGCGGCTCTGCCCGCGTATTCGGATACGGCTTTCTTCGCTAACTCGGATGTCCCACATGGGAAGGTGGAACAGGCCACTTACAAAAACTATAAGGGCGTCGGCAACCGCATGCACGTCTACTTACCGCCGAGTTACGACGGCAGCTCCGCGGCGACTTACCCGGTCTTGTACTTGAACCACGGTGGCGGCGACGACGATTCCCAATGGTCGTCCCAGGATGCGAAGAGAGGCGGCAACGCGCAATTTATCCTGGACAACCTGATCGCGGCCGGCAAAGCCAAGCCGATGATCGTTGTGATGCCGAATACTCATGGATGCGCCAGCGCCACTCCATCGGCTCCCGGCAAAGATGACGCCTGCACCGAGGAATATTTGAAGGACATCATCCCGTACGTGGACAGTCATTATCGGACGAAGTCCAGCCGCGAATATCGTGCGCTGGCCGGCTTGTCCATGGGCGGTTTCGTTGTCCTGCACACCGGCTTGCCGCACCTGGATACATTCAGCGAGCTGTACGTGTATAGCTCCGGCCACATCAACCCGGCGGATCTGAAACAGTTCGATCAGAATTTCGCCCCTTTGTTGAAAGATCCCAAAACCAACGACCTTTTCCGCGTGCCGTTCTACATGGCTGCAGGCGAGACGGACATTGCATTGAACAACGGCCAAAAGGTCCTGGCGCTGTTCAATCAATACGGAGTTCGCAACTTTTGGGTGCTGAGCACCGGCGGGCACGAGTGGGCCAACTGGCGCCGGTATTTGTATCAAACGGCTCAGATCATGTTTCCCGACTGCGGAAGCCGTTAAAGGTCGGATGAATCAGAGTTGATCGTGAAACTGTTCCAGCGCCACTTTGACTAATTGCGATCGCGTCCGCACTCCCAGCTTGTCGCACAACTGTCGCAAGGAGAATTTAACCGCGCCTTCGGAGATCTCGATCCGGCTGCCGATTTCCTTGTTGGTCAGACCTTGGAAAACGAATCGAAGCACCTTCTTGTCGCGCTCGCTTAAGCTGGGGCGCCTGGATTCCTTGGTCCGATCCACGGAACGGAACAGCGCGGTCAGGTACTCCTGCTCCAGGCAGACTTCGCCCGCCGCTACTCGCCGGATCGTGCTGCACAGCGCCTCAGTGGAATGATGCTTGTGAAGAATGCCCGCCACACCGGCCTGCACCAATTGAACCGCTTCCAGGCCGCTCACTCCCGCCGTCACCACCAGGATTTGGCCGGCGAATGACGCCTTCTTGGCCTCGACGATAAAATCCAGCGCGCGCTCGGAGCCCAAATCGACATCGAGCAGCACCATGGTTGCGCCGGATTTCGCCAGTTGCGCGAGCGCCTCCGCGCAGGTCGCCGATTGCCCGACTACCTTGATGCCCGGTTCTTTTTCCATCACGCGCGCCAGGCCCTCCCGGAACATGGCGTGATCGTCCACGAGCAGCACGTTGATGGTGGCAAGCGCTGTGTTGTCCAATACCTTCTCCATTTCCGCCTCTCCTAGGCCACCGGCAGTTCCACCACAAAGCAGCAGCCCCGGGCGCTCGGATCGAAACGCAGATCTCCTCCGTAGCTTCTCACAATGGCGCGCGAAATATAGAGCCCCAGCCCGGTTCCATCGGCGCCCGCCTGAAAAGGCTGGAACAGCCGCTCGGGCGCTTCTACGCCTGGCCCGGAATCCTGAAACAGCACCAGCACGCTCCGCTCGCCACCGCGCACCGTGATGGCCAGCTCTCGCACCGCCGACGCCGCCAGCGCGCGCAAACTGTTCTGCGCCAGATTGAGAAACACCTGCAACAATCCATGCGGATCGGCGACCACGGCGGGAATCGCAGCGGGCCATTCCCAGCTGACTGTTCCGTTCATCTCCTGCCAGTTTGGCTCGATCATAATCCGAAGGTGATCCAGCACTTGTTTCAGATCCACCGCCTCCACTGTGTCCTGCACGCGCGAGTGCAAGCCGAACGAAGCGATCTTCTCGAGCCCCTTCACCAACGCCACCAAGCCCTGATAGTCTTCATCGTCCGCCAGACCGTGCTTTTCACGAAGATTCGTCGAAAGCAGCGAAATGCTCCCGCACAAGTTGCGCACTTCGTGTGAGACGCCGGATGCGGCGATGCGGTTGTACTGCATGAGTTGCTTGAGATTCTGTTCTTCCCGGTCGCGCATCTCTTCCGACGAATCCACAACAATGGCGGCCAGGCGCGCGCCTTCCGACGTTAAATAGGAAGAAAACCAGGTGTCGGCCAGGAAGATCTCGCCGTTCTCGCGGCGGCCCTGGCACTGCGCAGCGGTGCGAAACGTTTCGGCGCCGCTCTCCAGCCGAAGGGCATCGGCCAGCAAGGGCAAATAAGGTGCGATCGGGCGGCCTTCGATAGCATCCGCATCGCCAATCAGAAACAAGTTCTTGGCTGCGCGATTCGCCGCTAAGATTGCTCCGTGCCGGTCCAGCGTTAGGATTGCAGCCGGGCTGCTCTCCACCAACACGCTGAGTTGCTGTTCGGCCTCCCGTCGCAGTTCCTGTTCCCTTTGGATCTTGGCGAGATGCTCCACCACCAACTCGCGATTCCGCACCAGGGCTGTAACAAAGAGACCGGTCGCGAAGTACGCCAGCGAGGCGAAAGCGAATCGGAGCACCGCCTCGGGATGGGAGCTGGGCACATCGAAACGCGCCCGGATGGCAGCGCAGACCAACGCCAGCCCGGCGGTTTCGGCCGGTTCCAAGACGGTAGCGCCCAACAGCATAGGAAGAATGTACAAGACGCCCAGCGACACGGTATTTCCCACGGCCCAATCGGCGAAGCCTACCACCATCACCAGCACCGCAGTGGCCACCGCGATCTTGATCCGGCCGGCTTTCAGACAGAATGCAATCATTGTTTCCAGCAGACCGGGGCCAGCGGCGGGCGAAACGTGCGATGAACGGGTGTTTCGGCCCGGCGAGGCCACAATCGACACGCCTCTGGAAGTGAATACTGGCATCCAGAAGATAGAATACCGCGCCTAAAAGAAAGAAGCCGCCCCAAGCTCGTAAGGGACAGCGACGCCGCATTCCCGCCAGCGCCGGCCGGGTCAATCCATAAGCGCCTATACATCCAGCCGTCTTTCTTTCGGGCGCGCTTTTCTTTCTTTTGGTACAAAATCCAAAAACCTTTCTAACCTAATTGAAAATATTAATTGGACGGTTTCTTCTTTTGGCCGATAGACTACACTTTACCAATTCGGAAGTCCCGTCCCGCTGCCAGCCTCGGATTCGCTGGCCGCACTTACAAACTTACATTTCCGACGACCGACTAAGGCTGGCCGGGATCCGGCCTGATTCATTGGGGCGTGATTTTTTACCGCGCGGAACGACCCCAAGCCGTTGCTATTGTCAAAACAAATTCTTCTGGAGGTGGTTTATGGGAGCGAATGCGACGCAAGCGATCGCGATTACGATTTTCTTGATTGGTTTCACGGTGCTGGCGGGAGGGTTCGCCGGCGGTGGCGTCATTGTGGACGTAATAGGCCTGGCGCTCCTTGGCGTTTCAGCCTTTTTCTTCCTGAAATGCAAGCCGTGGGAGCAGGAGAGCGAATGATGCAAGCCGCATGGGCAATAAGGAGATAACACAATGATGATCGTTGGAGTTGCAATTACATTCCTGGGATTCTTGATCGCGGTGTTCAGCGTCGGAATGACGGCTGACGCAACGATGCGACTGGTAATCGTGCTGGCGGGCATCGTTGTATCGCTATTTGGCATTATCGGCGTGCTCAACCGCGCGTGCCTGAGCAAGGCTATCTGGAGGAGATGATTCAATGAAAAACGCTATTACGATATTCGCGCTGGTCCTGAGTCTGGCGCCGTTTGCGGCGTCGCAGACTCCCGCGCCCGCTCCTCAGGCGCCCGCTGCCGCACCGGCCGCGGCTCCCCCTCCCGCGCCTGTGCCGATTACCGACGCGGATGTTAAGAACATCGCGGCCCCGTCGGCCGACGCGCGCGCCAAAGGCGACCCCGACGGCGGACTCACGGGCACGGTCTCCGATATCACGGTGGCCGACTCTAAGAAGGGCCTCACCATCGGCGACATCGCCAATCAGATCGGGCAGAACAAAATCGCCGTCAACTTCGTTTGGACGTTGATCACCGGCTTCCTGGTCATGTTCATGCAAGCCGGCTTCGCCATCGTCGAAACCGGACTGTGCCGCGCCAAGAACGCCAACCACACCATGATGATGAATTTCATGGTGTACGGCGTCGGCATGCTGGCCTATTGGTTGATCGGATTCGCGGTGCAGTTTGGCGGCTATGGCGCCAATGCGAACCTGGGCAACACGCCGGTGCTGAACAAGGAGTTCGCCATCAACTTGTTCGGCAAGCCTTTCGGGCTGTTCGGACAGGGCGGATTCTTCCTCACCAACAATCACTCCTATGACGTGATGGTCATGGTGCTGTTCCTGTTCCAGATGGTCTTCATGGACACCGCGCTCACCATCGTCACCGGAGCGGCCGCTGAACGTTGGAAGTACGCCGCCTTCGTGGTCTCTTCTTTCATCATGGGCGCGTTCACTTACCCCATTTACGGCAACTGGGCCTGGGGCGGCGGATGGCTTGCGAACCTCGGCACGAATTTCGGCCTGGGCAAGGGATACGCCGACTTCGCCGGTTCGGGCGTCGTTCACGCCGTGGGAGGCATAACCGCCCTGGCGGTCTCCATGATTATCGGTCCGCGCATCGGCAAATACACGCGCCAGGGTAAGCCGGTTTCCATGCCGGGTCACGACCTGGTCATCGTCCTCACTGGATGTTTCATCCTGGCCTTCGGATGGTTTGGATTCAATCCCGGATCTACGCTGGGCGCTTCCAGCAACGGCAACCTGCGCATCGGCTCCATCGCGGTAAACACCATGTTGGCCGGGATGGCGGGCTCCTTCGGCGCCATGCTGTACATGTGGCTCCGTTACGGCAAGCCCGATGCGTCCATGGCGGGCAATGGACTGCTGGCCGGCCTGGTGGCGATCACCGCGCCCAGCGGTTTCGTCAATACCGTTGGAGCCGTCATTCTTGGCTTGATCGCCGGCGGGCTGGTGTGCGTGTCGGTGGAGTTCATCGAACGCGTGATGAAGGTGGACGATCCAGTGGGCGCCATATCGGTTCACGGAACGTGTGGACTTTGGGGGGTCATCTCGGTCGGGCTATTCGCCGACGGCAAGAGCAACTACGGGGGCACCTGGAACGGTGTCAATGGCAACGTCACCGGCCTGTTCTACGGAGACGCCAGTCAGTTGGTGGCCCAGTTGATCGGCGTAGCCACGTTGGTCGGCTTTGTATTCACCTTCAGCTTTGTCGTCAACTGGATTCTCGATGCCATCATCGGCCAGCGCGTCGGGGCCAAGGTCGAGCTGCAAGGTTTGGATCTCCCCGAAATGGGCGCACTCTGCTATCCGGAATTCGAGCTCAAGACCGCTTCGGTGGCAGTGGGAGCCGACTAGATGTCATCCACCGCCCTTCAGACACTGAGTACGGCTCTGGTTCCCGTAGTTGAACGACCGGTTCGCATTCTCCCGATTCCCTGGCGGGACCCTCACACGGTCTCGCCGGCGGAACTTCGCCAACACATTGAGACTCTCGAGCGGGCCTGCCACGAAAATCCGCAGTCGGCGGACCTGCGCACCTGCTTGGGCATGGCCTACGCCATGAACTATGAAGCCTACAAATCCATGGACGTTTTGGAAGCGGCCGTCCGGCTGGACAAAAAGCACTTTTTCGCGCAGTTGAAGTACTCCGAGCTTCTCTATCGATTGCGGGCCCTGCCGCGCGCGGAAGAGGAAACTCTGAAAGCCTTGAATCTGGCGGGGAACGGCTGGGAGCTATCGCTGGCGCGCAAACAATTGCAGGAAATCCGCCGGCTGATCCGCGAGGGCACCCAAAAGCCCGAGTGGAACAAATCCTTGAAGAGGCCCGCGATGTTATTGATGGTGGCGATGGTCCTGTTGAGCCTGATTATGAAGGTGTGGAAATGAAGTGGAGATATTTCTTGGTGGCCGTGCTGGTGGTGGGATATGCGATGCTCGCGGTGGGCGCGCCGCTGTTTGCCGTGATCGCAGGCATCGCTTTCGCCGCGTTGCTGAACTTAAAGCAACAGGGCGCCTTTAAGTTGAAGGAGTCAAAAAAAAGCCCCCATCCGATGACGCCCCCCAGCCATAGAAGGGCCGAGGAGTTCGCGAACAGCGCTCTTTAGCGGTTCACGAGGTTCACGAAACATGCCAGCCGGCGATATTGGCGAACTGGTTCGTCAGTCGATGATGGTCCTAGCGCTGATCATCATTGCCGCCAAACTCGGAGGAGAGTTGCTGGGACGCCTGGGCCAACCGCCCGTTCTGGGCGAACTGGTGATGGGAGTGGTGCTGGGAAATCTGAACCTGCTTGGTTTCACTTTTCTCGATCCGTTGAAGACCAACTCGACGGTGCGCATGGTGGGAGAGATCGGCGCCATTCTGCTGTTGTTCGAAGTGGGCGTCGAGTCCGACCTGGTTCAGCTTCTCGAAGTCGGCTGGTCTTCTCTTCTGGTGGCCACCCTGGGCGTGATTGCGCCGATGATTCTGGGATACATCGTCTCCACCCAGCTGCTGCCTGGCGCTGACTGGTTAAGCCATATGTTCGTCGGTGGAACGCTCACCGCTACCAGCGTGGGAATCACCGCGCGAGTCTTGAAGGATCTGGACAGGTCCACTACCAAGGAAGCGCGCATCATTCTCGGGGCGGCCGTGGCTGATGACGTGATCGGTTTGATCGTCCTGGCGGTGGTCAGCGGGTTGGTAACCGCGGCGATGTCCGGTTCCGGCGCCGCCGGGATTAGCTTCACCGAAATCCTGTGGATCATCTTGAAGGCCGCCCTATTCCTTTCTCTCGCGGTGGTGATTGGCAGATACTGGTCCTCGCGGGTGTTTCATTACGCGGCGCGCCTCAGGGTCTCCGGCGCGTTGCTCAGCCTCTGTATCTGTTTTTGCTTCGTAGTAGCTACTATCTCCGGGCTGGTAGGGTTGGCCCCCATCGTGGGCGCATTCGCGGCGGGAGTCGTGCTGGAAGAGGTTCACTATCGTCCGTTCACGCAGCGCGGCGAACGGCGCGTACAGGAGCTGCTTTATCCCATCAACACCCTGGTAGTTCCGGTTTTCTTCGTACTGATGGGCCTGCGCGTCGACTTGCGGACCTTTGCGTCCCCCACGGTGCTCGGCTTTGCCGCGCTCATCACGTTGGCCGCCATCCTCGGCAAACAGGTGTGCGGTCTGGGCGTCCTGGAAAGCGGCGTGGACCGCCTGGTGATCGGCGTCGGAATGATTCCCCGGGGTGAAGTGGGCCTGATCTTCGCCGGGATGGGAAGCACGCTCCTTCTGCATGGGCAGCCGGTACTGCCCCCGGCCACGTTTTCCGCCTTGGTCCTGATGATTATGTTGACTACGTTCATCACGCCTTCGGCGCTGAAGTTTGTCTTTGACAGAAGGAAGGTCGCCATCGCGGCGCATGCCGACTAAGCCATGACGCCGGGAACATCAAAATTTGACGCTTTAGTTCTATCGTTTGGTTTTCGGCCAACGATGAGAGACCGCGTGTTTGAGGCGCGCGGTCTCATTTTTTCTCTCAAGGAGATCCCATGCTGCCAACACCGAGTCGTGATGGCAAAGCCAAAGTAGCTGTCGCCACCGCTGTAGCCCTGACGTTCATTTCCTTCTGGCGTGGCGCGGCCATCGTCTTAAGCGATCTGGCGTCCTCTGCATTCTACGCGGGCGGAATCGCCGAGCAGGCCGTCGGAGCCAGCGCGCCCTGGTTCATTCTGGGCGTCATGCTCTTCAGCTTCGCCGTGCGCTCGGTTTACATGGAAGGCTGCAGCATGTTCGTGCGCGGCGGCGTGTATGTCGTGGTTCGCGACGCGATGGGGCCCTTCATGGCCCGGCTTTCGGTGTCGGCCCTGATCTTCGATTACATCCTCACCGGGCCTATCAGCAGCGTCAGCGCCGGCCAGTACCTGGGCCGCCTGATCAACGAAGCGGCCGAAACCGCGCATTTCTCCGGGAGGGTTTCACCTAATCTGTTCGCCGCCGGCTTCGGCTTGATCGTCACGCTCTACTTCTGGTGGAACAATATCAAAGGCATCCACGAATCCAGCAGCAAGGCGCTGCGCATCATGCAAATCACGACCGTCATGGTGGCGATCTTCCTGATCTGGTGTCCGCTCACCATCCTGATGCACGGAGCCGCTCAGACGCCGCCTCCGCCCACGCTGAGCAATTTGCATTTTAGCGATGCGGGCCTGGGCTGGTTTAAGGGAACCATCTGGCCCACCATCCCCGTGGTCGCCATCATCATAGCCTTCGGCCACTCACTGCTCTCCATGAGCGGTTTTGAAACGCTGGCGCAGGTTTACCGAGAGATAGCGTACCCCAAGCTCAAGAATCTTCGAATCACGGCCAACATCGTGTGTGTGTACGCGGTCCTGTGCACAGGCGTAGTGACCCTTTTCGCCGGCTTCATTATTCCCGACAAAGTTCGCGGCGGGTATGCGGAAAACCTGTTGGGCGGTCTGGCGATGTACCTGGCCGGTCCACAAATGCTGCGTCTGGTGTTTCATGCCTTCGTGGTGCTAGTAGGCGTTTTGATCCTGGCCGGCGCGGTCAACACATCCATGATTGGCGCCAACGGCATCCTGAATCGCGTGGCCGAGGATCGCGTACTGGTGGACTGGTTCCGCAAGCCGCACCCGCGCTACGGCACCACATCGCGTCTGGTGAATTCGGTGGCGCTGCTGCAGATTCTGACCATCCTGGCCAGCCGCGGCGACACCTATCTTCTCGGCGAAGCCTACGCTTTCGGCGTGGTCTGGAGCTTTTCTCTCAAGTCTCTCGGCGTGCTGGTTCTGCGCTTCAAACGCCACGACCAGGAATACAAACATCCGGGCAATTTCAAAATCGGCGGACGCGAGATCCCGGCCGGACTCATTGTCACAACCTCCATTCTGTTCCTGGTCGCCATAGCGAATCTATTCTCCAAACGTATCGCGACCATCTATGGAATTCTCTTCACGCTGGGCCTCTTTACGCTTTTCACTATCTCCGATCGCGTGAACCGCCCCAAGATGACCGGCAAAAAGAAGGGCCTGGAGGAGTTCAATCTCGATCATCAGGCCGACATCACCAGTGGAAGTATTCACGCGCGGCCCGGCTCCATTCTGGTGGCGGTTCGCGACTACAGCCAGATGGCGCATTTGCAAATGGTGCTGCAGAAGACCAACCTGCGCCGCCACGACATTATCGTCGTGACGGTTCGCACCATGACCGCCGGCGCGGGCGAATACGATCTGAAAGACGAACAGTTGTTCGCCGATTATGAAAAAGAACTGTTCACGCGCGTAGTGGCAATGGCCGAGAAAGAGGGCAAGCCCGTCGAACTGTTGGTGGTTCCCGGCCTGGATCCCTTCGACGCCATGGTGCGCACGGCGGAAAAGGTAAATGCGTCGCGCCTGGTAACGGGGGTGTCAGCCAAAATGGATTCGAACGAATTGGCCCGCAGCATCGGACTGGCTTGGGAAAAACTGCCGGAGCCACGGCATGCCTTCTCTCTCGAAATCATCAGCCCCGGCCGTCCCAGCGCCTTCGTCAATCTTGGCCCTCATCCGCCGCGCCTGTGGCCTGAGGATGTCGAGCGGGTGCACCGTCTGTGGCTCAAACTGAGCGACCGGTTTGGAAGCCGCTTGCATCATCGCGACATCGTCGGGCTGGCCCTTCTGCACTTCGAGCGCGAATTGGAAACAGACCGGGCCGACGAACTATTAGACGAGGTCGCGAGCGAGCTGCACCTTAGCCCGCCGGGCTCCGATGAAGAATTGAAAGCCAAAGAAGCTCACGGTTTGTCCTAGCGGAGCTGCGACCGTGACAGTTAGGGATTACTAAGCAGAATTAATGGCGATCAAGGTGTGGCGTGCGGTTCTGGTTATCGTTCTCATTGCGGCCATCACTCTCCAGACCGAGGAGGACCAAGGTCCTCGCCGGCATCGTGATTGTATCCGTGGCGGTTGGAGTGCTGGTAACGGTCCTGATCCTGCACTATAAACATAAGAAGACCGTCCTCACGGGCTGTGTCACGCCCGTAGCCAATGGCTTGGTCCTGACCGACGAGAAGAACAAGCGATCTTACACGCTGTCCGGCGATCTAGCAGGCCTCAAGCCAGGCGATCGAATGGCGCTGGAGGGCAAGCGAAAACAATCCGGCCAGACCCTGGTTTTCGACACCCGAAGAACCATCAAAGACTACGGCGCCTGCCAGCCATAAACCAGCTCCAAGTACTAGTACGAACTCAACAAATACAGTGGGAAAATGGGCATCTATAGCGGCACGGTTGCGTGTATACTACGAACTTGTTTCCAACTTCCAAGATGGAAATAGCGCGCCCTCTTTCCAGCTATTTCATAGCAATGAAACACATTCTCAGGATCTTTTTACCCGTTTCTTTGGTGGTCGCCTGGGCGCCAGCCGAAACCCCCACCTTCCAGCACGTCGTCGTCATCGTGCAGGAAAATAGAACGCCTGACAATCTTTTTCAGGGCCTTTGCGTGCCTCCCTATGGCAACTCGGGGCTGTGCACTGCCGCCCCAAGCAATTCCCAGTACGATATCGTAACCGGGAATTGGCTGAACAAAGCCGTGCCGACCGGGCTCACTCAACCCGGCCGCGTGGCGCTGGCCAGCGTATACGATCTGAGCCATACCCACTCCGCATTCGTCACCATGTGCAATGCCGATCCGAAGACGGGCACGTGCAGGATGAACGGCGCCAGCAGCGTGCCCTGCTCGCCTGCGGCTTCGTGTCCCAAGAACGCCGCGTTCCACTTTGTCGACAATTCGACGGGAATCTTAGACCCCTATCTTGAATTGGCGACCCAATATGGCTGGGCGAACTATATGTTCCAGACCAATCAAGGACCCAGTTTCCCGGCCCATCAATACTTATTCGGCGGCACGTCCGCGCCCAGCGCCGCCGACGATGCAGCAGGCATCTTCGCTTCCGAGAATCCGAACGGCGAAACCGTCAGCAACAACGCCGGGTGCGCCGCCCCGGCCGGCAGCACCGTGCAGCTCATCAATCCCGCTGGCAGCGAGACCGAAAAGATCTATCCGTGCTTTGAGCATATGACCATGGTGGATTTGCTTCCGTCTACCTTTACGTGGAGGTATTACGCCTCCAGCCCCGGCTCCATCTGGACCGCTCCCAACGCGATTCAACACCTCTGCAAATCCTCTGGTCCCGGCGGGAAATGTACCGCACCCGAATGGACCGACAATGTCGAGCTCAACTCCGCGAGCGTGCTCAAGGACATCGCGGGCTGCAAGCTTCGTTCCTTGAGCTGGGTTGTTCCGACAGCACAGAACTCCGATCACGCTTCGGTCAATGACGGAGGCGGACCTTCCTGGGTGGCGTCGATCGTGAACGCCATCGGCACGAGCACCTCCTGCGACAGCAACACCGGGTACTGGAACAACACCGCCATCATTATCGTCTGGGACGACTGGGGCGGTTGGTACGATCACGAACCGCCCACCATCCTGGCTCAACCCGCAGGTGACTATCAGTATGGCTTCCGCGTCCCGATGATTGTCGTCTCGGCGTACACGCCGCATAGTTACATTAACAACAATCGCCTTGACTTCGGAAGTATTCTCCGATTCATCGAAAGCAATTTTGGAATCGCGCAGGGGGCGCTCAACTTTGCTGACGCGCGCGGGCAAGGCAACCTTGCGGGATTCTTCACGACGCTCCAGACGCCACGCGCCTACAAAGCCCTCAGCGCGCCCAAGGACGCCAGCTTTTTCCTGAACGATACCAGGCCGGCAGGGGATCCGGACGACGATAATTGAGGTTCTGAACTACGAAGCCGGGTTGACCCAATCGCCCATCGGCGCGATCAGTGCGTCAGCCTCCGCCGGTCCCCAGGTGTTTGGTTCATATTCATGCGGCGGCGTCGGATCGCTAAGAATCGGCTGCACGATGCGCCACTGCGCGTCAACGCAATCGTCCTGGGAAAACAGGGAGGGATCTCCGTGAAGCGCGTCACCCAAAAGCCTTTCGTAGGGGCTCATCTCCCGCGGCTCTTGATGGTTCGCGATCAACTCGACGTCCTCGCCCTCCATCAGTTCGCCAGGCTTTTTCACCCGCATCCCGAGCGCGATGATCACCTCCGGACTTAAGCGCAAACGGAAGTGATTCGTCAACCCCGCTGACTTCTCACTGAACGTGGCGCGCGGGGGGCGTTTGAAATTCACCACCACCTCATTCACGGTCACCGGTAGGCATTTGCCGGCGCGAAGAAAGAATGGAACCCCGGCCCATCGCCAGGTGTCGATAAAAAGCCGGACAGCAGCGTAGGTTTCCACCTTCGAATCGGGCGCCACCCCTGCTTCATGCCGGTAACCGCGGAATTGACCGCGCACCACGTCGGATGGCGCTATGGGCTTCACTGCCTTCAGCACCCGAGTCTTTTCATCTCGAATCGCGTCGCACTCCTCGCCAGTGGGTGCATCCATCGCAAGACAGGCCAGCACCTGCAACAAGTGATTCTGAATTACGTCCCGGATGGCCCCCGCCTCTTCGTAAAATTTCCCACGCCCCTGTACGCCGAAGTTTTCCGCCAGCGTGATCTGGACGGAGCGAATGAAAGTACGATTCCACACTGGTTCGAGAAACGAGTTGGCGAACCGGGTATAGAGAATATTCTGCACCGCCTCTTTACCCAGGAAATGATCGATGCGGAAGATGGCGGGTTCCGGAAAGAAGCGATGAAGAATACCATCGAGCGCCTTCGCGGATGTCCGGTCTCGGCCGAACGGCTTTTCCACCACGACGCGCGCATCCTTCGCGCAGCCCGATTTAGCCAGGCCTTCGGCCACCGGCCCAAACATGCTGGGCGGGATGGCCAGGTAATGCAGCGGATGGGTCGCCTGGCCTAGCAATTTTCGCAACTGCGTATACGTCCCCGACTCGCGATAATCGCCGTCCACATACTGCAGCAGGGCCGTTAATTTCGCGAACGCAGCTTGATCCACGCCGCCGTATTTGGTGACGCTATCCAGAGCGCGCGCTTTGAGCTGCTCCAGATTCCATCCGGCCTTGGCAACCCCAATGATCGGAATATCCAGGTTGTGGCGCTTCACCAGAGCCTGCAACGCCGGGAAAATTTGCTTGTGGGCCAGATCGCCCGTCGCACCGAAGAACACCAAGGCATCTGAAACTTGCGTATCCATACTTGTATGGACGCTCTTTCGGGTTTCTATTGCACTTTTCCCGCAAACATCTTCAGGTCCACATTGAGATCGGCGGCCTGTTCTGGCGCCAGGTCGGTTCCGGCGTCTATTAGCTTCCTCCCCGCCATATGGTCCGCCGGGCGATTAATGGAGTCGACCGCGGCCAATCGGCCTTCCCTGAAATAGAAAAGAGAAAACTTGCGGCTTTCAACTTCGCCGCGGGTCACCACTTGCTGGCAACCGCCCGATAGCCCGGCCATTTGAAGCTTAATATCGAATTGGTCCGTCCAAAACCAGGGCACGGCGCGGTAATTTACAGAGCGTCCCACGATAGCCGCGGCGATGCACTTGGCCTGATCGACGGCATTTTGCACCGATTCCAGCCGCACGCGCCCGCCGCTACAGGGATCAGCGAAGAGGTTCGGATGATTGGCGCAGTCGCCGAGGGCGTAGATGCTCGCGTCTTGGGTCCGCAGGCGCCCGTCAACGACGATGCCGTTCGCGACGCTGAGTCCGGCGCTCTCGGCCAGCTCAGTATTCGGAACCACGCCGATGCCCACCAGCACCAGGTCGGCTGGACAAACCGAGCCATCGCTAAGCGCAATCTCGCTCACCTTCCCTTGATGGCCGAAGATCTCGGACAATGCTATGCCGAGCGAGATCTTGACGCCCTGAGCGCCGTGAACATCGCGATAAAAATCGGAAAGGATTTGTGGGACTACCCTCGGCATCAGCCTGGATTGGACCTCCAGCACGCGCACCGATTTTCCCAAGGTGCGGGCGGCCGCCGCCAGTTCCAGGCCAATGAATCCTCCGCCGATCACAACGATATCGCGCGCATACTCTACGCGCTGCCGCAAACCGACCGCCTCGGCATCGGTGCGGAGGTAGCAGACGCCGTCCAGTTCGGCGCCCTTCACCGGTAGCGTCCGATTGCGCGCCCCAACGGCGAGCACAAGCGCATCGTAAGGAAAGCTGCGGCGCAGCGCGCGGCCCGAAGCCAAGCTCACCGAGCGAGCCACGCGATCGATCTCAATGACCTTCGCGCCTGTCACCAGATCGATGCGATGGCTCTCGTAGAACGCGAGAGGCCGCAACGCAGTCGCTTCGATTTCCTGCTTGCCGGTCATGAAGCCCTTGGAGAGCGGCGGGCGCTGGTAGGGCAGACTGGGCTCGTCGCCAATCAGAGCAATCGGTTCGCTATAACCTTCCGCTCGCAGCGATGCGGCAACCTGAAAGCCAGCCTGCCCGGCTCCGACAATGACCACGCCGTCCGATGTCATGAGGTTACTCGGACGCCATCACTGCTGCTTCTCAGGCGTCCTCACGATCAGGCCATCCAGCGCTTTGGTCACAGGGATCTGGCAGCCCAGACGACTGTTCGAACGGCGCTCCGAAGCTGTGGTGTTCAGCATGGCGTCCTCGTCTTCCTGGATCGGATTCAGCAGGCCGAGAAACGCCTCGTCGACATAAACGTGGCAGGTAGCGCACTGGCACGCGCCGCCACACTCGGCAACAATGCCGTCGATTCCATTCTTGATCGCGCCTTCCATCACCGAATCACCCACCGGCACGGAAGCCTGACTGGTCTCGCCCGCGTACGAAACATAGGTCACCGACGCGGTTTCTGTTTGCTTTTTTCCAAAGAGGCTCATTTCGAGGTCGCGAACTCCTGGTTCATCCAGGCCACGAGCGCATCCATGTTTTGCGGCCGGCCGAGAAAATCCTTCACCAGCTCGGCCGCGGGCTTGGATCCCCCCGCCGCCAGGATGGTCTTGCGATAGCGCAGCGCGGTGGGACCATCCAGAAGGTTCGAGCGATCAAACTGGCTGAAGAAATCGAGCGCGATCACTTTGTCCAACAAATACGTATAGTAATTCGACGAGTACCCGACCAGGTGCGTGAACGTCGCGAAGAAATGATTGTCGATGTAGGTGTAGGGCGCGAATCGATCCCAATCAGTGCGCTGCAAGGCTTCGAAGTCGATTTGGTCGGGACGGCGAGTGTGCAGATCCAAGGCATAGGTGGAGTAAAACAACTGCCGTTGCACCCAGGTCCCGCGGCCAAAGGCACTGGCGCGATTCATTTTCTCGATCAGCGAAACCGGCAGCGGCTCATTGGTCTGATAATGGCGGGCGAACGATTGCAAAATCGTCGGGTCGTGAAAGAACTCCTCCAGCATCTGCGAGGGCGCTTCCACAAAATCGCCTTCCGTATTGGTTCCGCTGCTCCCGGACCACTCCTGATCCCCGCCTAGGATTTGATGCATCAGATGGCCGAATTCATGGAAGAAAGTCACCACGTCTTCAAATTGCATCAGCCCGGGATCGCCCGGCGTTCCACCCGTGAAATTACAGATCAGCGCGCCTTCGGGCAGATGCCTCCCGTGGACGCCGAACAGAACGGGGTACATGCTGTACCACTGGTCTTTACCGGGGCGCGGATGCATATCCAAATAGAAGCGACCGGCCATTCGATCGCCGTCGTAGACGTCCCACGCGGTTACTGAAGCGTCCCAAACCACGGCGTGCGGGTCCGGCTGAAAGCGCACGTGGAAGAGGCGGGCCGCGGTGTCCAGGACGCCCTGTTGCACACGCTCATAAGGGAAATAAGGCCGCACGGATTGGGAGTCGAAGTCAAAGGAGGCCCTGCGATATTGCTCTTGCCAATACTGACGGCCGGCCATCGAAATAGTTTGCAGGCCGGGCTGGCTCTTTTTAGCGAAAGCCAACACCATTTCGTATTCGCGCGCCGCGGACTTCCTGGACGCAACGTCGACGTCGGAGAGAAGCTTCTGCGCGTTGGCGGCGGAGCCTATCATTTGATCGGCAGTGGCCAGTTCGGCCCAATTCGCATAGCCCAGTATCTGAGCCACCTGATTGCGCGTAGTGAGCAGATCCAGCAGCACTTGCTTATTGGCGGGGTACGCGCGGGCGTTATAAGCCACCATGATGCGCCGGCGCAGGTCTTCACTCCGCGCGTAATTGAGAACCGGCGTCACCTCCGAATCCGAGGTGCCGATGGTAATCGCTCCATTCGCCGCAGCCGGATGCTTGGCCAAATAGTCTTGCGGCAGGCCGTCCAGTTCGGATTTTTCCGCCTTTACCGTGCCCGCGCTTTCGGCTATGTTGCGAGAGAATGCGAGGCTGAGCTCGGTGATCTTGTCCTGCAATTGCCGAAGCTGGGCGCGCGTCGCGTCGTCCTTGTCCACTCCCGCCAGGCGATATTCGAGCAGCGTACGTTCCAGGTAATGGCGAGTGGCGGCGTCCGCGTGGGAAGCGTCGATGGCCGACAGCGCTTTGTACACTTTTTGATTCAGCCCGAGATCGGTGGAGGCCGACGAAACCTTCTGCACCAGCTTCTGCGTCAGATCGCGCACGGCTTTGTCGCGATGCACAGCGTTCAGAATCCCCGATTCGGTACCGGCAGTGGTGAGTTGATCGGTGGCCTCGTCGAAGGGGACCAGCGTGTTCTCCACGGTGCGCGGTCCGGACACTGCAACCAGGCGTTCGATGGATTGATTAGCGGCCTCCAGCCGGTGATTGACCCAGCGTTCTATCGAATCGGCGGACGACGCCCCAGCCCAGGCGTGCAGCGGATCTTCGCTCTGCGCTGCAGCGTCCTGAGCAATGGCCGTAGCGCCCAGCAGAAGCGCCAGGATCAGACCTGCACTAACGCGACTTGTTTTCATCAAAGCTTCCTCACAAATTACAAGCATACACGGCACCTGGGGAGCCTGCCCGCCCGCCCCGGCGTTATTGTGAAGCCATTTATCCGCGAAAGCGTCGAACGGTGAGGAGCCACGAAATCATGCGACCTGAAGAAGACCGAAGCGCAGTACAGAGCGATCCCGCAACAAAAGCAATTCCAACCCGATGCGCATTCGAGCTTCGCTGTGGATGGTGGCTCTCATCGTAATCGCACTGGCGCTGGCGGCCGATTTGGATTTGGATCAAAGGCTAAGTTCGCCACAGCTGCCCGGTGGCGATCCGCGCGCCTTCCGCCATGGCGCGAAATTTGGCCCAGATCACCGTGGGATGGATCTCCGGTTGGTAAGTGGCCTGCGACGAAAATCCGCAATCGGTCCCGGCGATCACGTTCTCGCGTCCTACTAAACGGGCGAAGCGAACGATGCGCTCGGCGACCAGTTCGGGATGTTCCACGATGTTGCTTGCGTGCGTGACCACTCCGGGTATGATCAGCTTGCCAACCGGCAGCTTCACGTTTTCCCACACATGATACTCATGCTCATGGCGGGCATTGGCTGCCTCAAACGAGTACGCGCCCGCATTCACTTTGAGAATCATCGGCAGCATGTCTTTCAGCGGCGCATCGTGCACCCGCGGACCTTCGTTGATCCCGTAGCAGGTGTGAAAGCGAATCTTTTCGGCCGGAATTCCGCGCAAACCGTGGTTCACCGCCTCTACATAGGCCTCGGCTGTGTTTCGCAGCTCGGCCGCCGGGAGTTTCGAGAAGCTGTAGAGCTCGGTGAGAAATGGATCGTCGATCTGGAGCAGGAAGCCAGCGTCGACGATCGCGCGATATTCATGGCTGAGAGCGTCCGCCACCGCGTGCATGTACTCTTCGTACGTCTTGTAATATTCGTTTTTTCCAACGCCACTCGGCGCCACGGCCGGCATGAATACATCGGCCGGCTGCAACCCGCGTAGCGCGGCCTTCAGATTTTCGATATCCCGGCGCACGGCTTCCTGTCCTCGATAAGAAACCGGACCCACGCAAGCGAATTGGACCAGCGGAGCGATGGTGACGCCCAACATCGCGCTGCTGAAATACTGCTTGTAGTACTCCGGGAAGTCCTCCACCTCCGCCTGAAACATGGCCGGCCGGGGACCCGGTTTCGGCTCGAATCCCGCCAGCCGCTCGGTCACGTACGCGAAGAATCCCTGCTTGCCTTGCTCGCCGTCGGTAGGAATATCGATGCCGCACTCCACCTGCTGGCGAACGATCTCGGCCACCGCGCTTTGCACCCGCGAGGCGTACGCGTCGGCGTCGTAAGGCTCGCCATGAATCTTGGCTCTCATGAGATCCAACAGGTCTTTGGGACGCGGCAAACTGCCGCAATGAGTAGTGAGGATACGACGTTCGCTGCGATTCATAATCCGGCTAATGCGGGGTTTCTAAATGATATATGATTAGCGCCGAACAGGAGGGTTCACCATGCCAAAGTTTTTGATTGAAGCAACCTATTCCGCCGAAGGGCTGCGCGGCCTCGCAAAGGACAAAGCGTCGGGGCGACAGGCGCTGGTCAAAGAGGCGCTGGCTTCTTTGGGCGGCAAGCTGGAAGGCGCTTACTTCGCGCTCGGCGACACCGACGTGTATGTTTTGTGCGACTGCCCCGACCATGTCAGCGCCGCGGCCTTATCGTTGGCGGTCTCTTCAAGCGGCTTGGTTCGCACCAAGACTATCCCGCTGCTGACCGTCGAAGAAACCGATCGCGCTCTTACAATGAAAACCGCCTATCGCGCGCCGGGCAAGGCCAAGGCAGCCAAGGTGTAGCGTCAGATTCATGTAAAATGGCCGCGTGTCCAACCGGTCTATCGTACTCATCTGCGCGCTGTTGACGGCCGTCGCGGCGCTGCCTTGTTTAGCGGCTGTCTCCGGCGAGGCGGTCTATCAGCGGCGTTGCGCCTCGTGCCACGATCATCCTAGCGAAACCATTCCGCCTCGCGCGGCGCTGAAGCAGTTGAGCGTCACGCGAATTCTGCGAACGCTGGACTTCGGCGTGATGATCAACATTGCCTATGTCCTGAATCGCGAAGAGCGCGAAGCCGTGGCAAGCTACCTGGGCGTCGACAAGCCGGATCTTCCGGTGCCCGCCAAAGCCTACTGCTCAGACCGCGCGGTGAACATCGGCGCGTCGCCCAACCCGGTATGGAATGGCTGGGGTCCCGATCCTTCCAATGCGCGTTACACAACATCCAGCGGCATCACCCTGAACCAAGTCGGCAAGCTCAAGCTGAAATGGGCCTACGCGTTTGAAGGCGATGTCAGCGCATTCGGCGCGCCCACGGTGCTGGGAAAAACACTGTTCGTCGGCAGCGCGGGCGGAGCGGTGCAGGCCCTGAACGCCGATTCAGGCTGCGTTCGCTGGGTCTATCAGGCCAGCGGCCCAGTGCGATCCGCCCTCGTTGCCGTGCCCAACGGCAAGACGCATGTCCTGGTCTTCACCGATCTCACCGGATGGGCCTACGGCGTGGAAGCCGAGACCGGCCATCAGTTATGGAAGAAGAAGCCGGAAGCCAACGAATCCACGCGCTTAACCGGCACCGTCGCGGTCCACGATGGAGTGGTCTTCATTCCCGCCGCGTCCTGGGAAGAGACGCGCTCCAACAATCCCGAGTATCCATGTTGTACGTTCCGTGGCAGCGTGACCGCGTTGCGCGCCAAGGATGGAACCGAGGTCTGGAAGACTTACGCCATTCGTGAAATGCCCCACCAGCTCGAGAAGGGCGGCGTCGGAACATGGGGTCCTTCGGGCGCTGGCATCTGGGGCTCGCCGACGCTCGATACCAAGCGTGGCCTGCTGTATGTCACGACCGGCGACAATTTCTCCACGCCCGCCACTGATATGAGCGACGCGGTGATGGCGCTGGATGTGAAGACCGGACGAATCGTGTGGTCCAGACAAATGACGCCCGGCGACGTGTTCGGAGGCGCTTGTCAAAGCGGCAACTCCAAATGCCCTGGACCGGATTACGACTTCGGCTCGTCCGCGATCCTGCAAAAACTCCCCAATGGCCGCGACATCTTGCTGGCCGGCCAGAAGTCGGGAATCGTTTACGCGCTCGATCCCGATCACAAAGGCGAGATCCTGTGGCAGACGCGCGTGGGCAAAGGCGGAACCAACGGCGGCGTGCAATGGGGCATGGCCACCGACGGACAAAAGGTCTACGCGGCGGTTTCCGATTTGGTGCGGAAAGTGACAGCCGCCGGCGGTCGAGTGGGATCTCCGCCCGATCCGGCACAAGGCGGCGGTCTCACCGCGCTCCGCATCACAGATGGTGGAAAAGTTTGGTACGACGCTCCGCAGCCGTGTGGATCCAGGCCCCTGTGCAGTCCGGCGCAACCCGCCGCTGTGACGGCCATCCCCGGCGTCGTGTTTTCGGGATCCGATGATGGTCACCTGCGCGCCTTCGCCACAGAAGACGGCAAGCTGCTGTGGGATTTCGACACCGTCCGCGATTATCAAACCGTGAACGGAGTGCCCGGCAAGGGCGGCTCGCTGGATGGCGCCGGCCCGGTGATCGTCGGCGGCATGCTGTTCGTCAACTCAGGCTACGCGCGCAACGGCGCCATGGGCGGAAACGTGCTGCTCGCGTTCGCGCCTGAGAATTAGGAGCTGATCCGCGTCAACTCGGTGAACAGCACGTCCGGGATCTCGATCGCATTTTCCCCTACGCGCCTCTCGCGCTCGCGCCGCGAACGATCGAATGGCATCCGCACCGGCGGACCGCCGGCGACGGGTCGCGCCGATCGCACCGCTTCCCCGAAGGCCGACGCGTTCTGGCGAAATGTTTCCGCCGGGCCCATCAGATCCGGCCGCATCGCGATTATGAGGTAGCCGAAACCGGCAAGTTCGGGCGGAATGGGTGGCGATCCCGCCAGGATGCCCAAAAGCTGCACCACGATGGCAAGCCCGGACCCTCTGTGCCCGCCCCACGTAGCGAATGCTCCGGCCAACGCAGCCACCGGATCGCGAGTAGGCAAGCCGCCGCGATCGAAAGCGACGTTGTCGGGAAGCTCATTGCCAAGCCTTCGCGCCAGCGTGACCTCGGCATGGATGATCGCCGATGTTCCGATGTCAAGAATAATTGGCTCTTCCGCGTTGGGGAAGCCGAAGCAAATTGGATTGGTTCCGAGCCGTCCCTCCGTCGCTCCATGCGGCGCAACCCACGGCGACGCATTCGACGCGATCATGCTCACTAGTCCGCGCCCGGCCGCCATCTCCGCGTAGTAAGAAAGCATGCCTGTGTACCAGGTGTTGTTCGCGCCCACCACCGCGATCCCCGCCGCCTCTGCCTTCTCGATCGCAATGCGCGTGGCCCGATGCGCGACAACGTAGCCGATGTGATCGCCGCCATCAAGCCGCGCGGAGACCGGCGTCTCATGAAGAATCTCGATCGGACGTCGACAATCCCCGGTGCGCTGGATGCGCTCGGCTATACTGATTGCCCGCGCCAGTCCGCCGTAAGCTAGTCCGCGCAGTTCGCAGTCGATCAGATGATCGGCGATCAATCGAGCATCGTCCGCATCGTAGCCAAGGGCGGTCATGACCCGTGCGGCCATTTCAGTTGCCTCTAATATGGTGAATCTCACAGAACCAACGTACATCGCCGGCACTTGATAGGATATTCGGCATGTATCGTCCATTCTTAGCAGCGGTGCTCACTTTCGGGTTCGTCACCTTCCAGGCATTGGCACAAACCCCTCCTCCTTCCGCGGATCCCTACGCAAGTAACCCCGACGCCGGAAAGCTGCGATTCCCGCTGGCCGCGCCCGCGGGCAAGGATTCCGGCGCGATCACCAAAGCGCCGGCTGGCGCAGTCAACCAGGGCATTCTCGATCCCGCCAAATGGAAATACGGACCGGCCTTCGATGCGCCGCCGGACGCCAAGATCTGGAATCCGGTGATGATCAAAATGATGAAAGGCGAAAAGGTGACCGGCGGCACTGTCTTCAGCACCGACAGTCCAGAAACTTATTGCGCCATGGCCAACGCCGGTTACGATTTCATCTGGACCGAGATGCAACACGATTCGCGCGATTGGGGAGCGGTGCAGAGAATGTGGAAGTCGTGCCCGCATGCGAAAGCCGTGCCCGGCGTACGCGTGGCCTATACCGATGAACGCGAAATCCAGCACGCCATGGATGCGGGCGCGCTGGTGATCGTGATTCCCACCGTCCGCTCCGTCGAAGAAGGAAAAGCCGCCAAGGATTGGACCATGTTTCCGCCGCAAGGCAAGCGCAGCCAGGGCGGAGGCCAGGCTTTCGATCCCGACATGTGGGGCGGCGTTCCGGGCGGATACCGCGCCACCATCAACCAGAACATCGTGCTGATCGAAATGATCGAGACCCTGGATGGCGCGGCGGCCGCGCGCGAAATCGCGGCCATTCCAGGTGTCACCGCGATCTTTGCCGCCAGCGGCGATTTGGGCAATTTCTCCGGCTATAAACAAGGCACGCCCGATTACGAACGCCTGATCAACATCGTGCACGATGCGGCTCTGGGCGCCGGCAAGCGGCTGTGTGGTCCGCTGAGTTGGCGCGACCGGCCAGATTTCACCTGTTTCCAGGCCGGCAGCGAAACCGCCGCTATCGCGCGCGGAGTGGCCGCCGAGCTCGGCCCGTTGAAGGACACGCAAGGCAAGCCCGAAGTGGGTCCTTATGCGCCGAAAAAGTAGCGCGTTATTTGCTGTAGCGATGGGCGCGGCCATCGCCGTCGCGCAGGTCCAGAAACCGCCGGCTCCGTGGCGAGGGGCGGGGCCGACTCCCTGCGTGGGATCGGACGGCGGCATCTTTCAATGTCCTCCGGCGCCGCGCGTGATCGCGATCCGCGCCGGACGCTTGTTCGACAGCAAGACCGGCCAGATGCTGACGAAGCAGGTGGTGATTCTTTCGGGCGAGCGGATCACCGAAGTCGGGCCGGAAGCCCAAGTCAAGATTCCGGCAGGCGCGCAAGTGATCGACCTCAGCCAAGCCACCGTCCTGCCCGGCTTGATCGACGCGCACACGCACATGTTCAACACGCGCGGGCCGAACGGAACCACCGAGGCCTCCATGCTGATCGCCGTGCAAAACGTGCAGGCGGATCTGCGGGCGGGCTTCACCGCCGCGCGCGATATGAGCACGCACGGCAACGGATACGGCGACATCGCGATCCGCGACGCCATCAATCAGGGCCGCATCGACGGCCCACGCTATCAGGTGTCGACGCGGGGCATCGTGTGGGGCGCCAAGCCGCCCGAACCCGGCGGCTCCCGACAACCCGCTGGCCAGCACCGTGGTTCGCTCGGTGGAGGAAGCGCGCGCGGCCGTGCGCGATCAGATCGCCCACGGCGCGGATTGGATCAAGCTGTTTCCCACCGGCGCTTATTCGTTCACCGCCGACCGGGGACGCCGAATATCGTGCTCACCTATCCGATGCCCGTGTTGCAGGCGCTGATCGATGAGACGCATCGCCTGGGCAAGAAGACCGCCTGTCACGTATATGGAGGCGAGGGGCAGAAGAACGCCATCCTCGCCGGCTGCGACACCATCGAGCACGCCTTCGGCCTGGATCAGGAGCAGGCCAACATGATGGTGCAGAAGGGGCTCTATTACGATCCGACTTTTGTTCGATACATCGAGCCCTACATGGACGATAACGACGCCAAGAACACCGGCGGCAAATACCGCATGATTCCGATTTTCGAGAAGGCCGTTCGCATGGCGGCCGCCACCAAAGGAATGAAGATCATGATGGGCAGCGGAGCCGATGGCGCGACCTACGCGCACGGCACGCAGGCTCTCGATTTCGAAGCGCTGGTGAAGCGCGGCGGCATGACTCCGGCGCGGGCGATTCAGGCCGGAACCACCATCAACGCCGAAGTGCTGGGATGGCAGGACCAGATCGGCTCCATCGACAAGGGAAAGTACGCCGATCTGATCGCCGTCTCCGGCGACCCGCTGGCCGACATCACCGAGCTTCAGCGCGTCAAGTTCGTGATGAAGGGCGGCAAGATCATCAGGAACGATCTGCCGCACCGCGTCCAACCCGCGAAATAGCCCGCAACTTTTTGCGTCCCGCCCGCCCTGGCTCAACGTACTCCTCTTTAGAAACGATGCCGACGGCCGGCTCAGCTACGGAAGCAAAGGCAGAGGCCCCGGCCCAGATGACGTTTCCCGAGGCGCTGCGCGCGAATCAATCCATGGTGTTCAGCCTGGCTTTTCATTTTGTCCGGGACCCGGGCGCGGCCGAAGAGATCGCTCAAGATGTGTTCCTGCGCCTCTATCGCGAGTTCGACCATCTGGAAAGCGAAAAACACATAACGTTCTGGCTGAGAAAAGTGACCAGCCATCGCTGCATCGACTTTGTTCGAAAGCGCGCGTCGCAGCTCACAATTGCGCTCGAGGACACCGCGGAACCCTCGATCGCCGAGCAGCCGGGCGACCCGTTGCTGAACCGCCGGCTGCGGCAACTCATCGCGACTTTGGCTGAGAAGCCGCGCATGGTGATGGTGCTCCGCTATCAGGAAGATCTGACGCCGGAGGAGATTTCTGAGTTATTGGAAATGCCGGTGCGAACGGTGAAGAGTCACTTACACCGGTCGCTCGCCATCCTGCGTGAGAAGAGCGAACGGAGTATGGGAGACATTCGATGATGGACGATCTGGAGCGCCAGCTAAAACACGCGCTGGCTCGCAAGGAACAGCCCGCGTGGTTTGAAGCCAAAGTTTTGGCGGCAACATCGGCGAGGCGTCCCAGGCCGATCTTCCTGCGTTGGGCGGTAGCCGCAAGCGCGGCCATCGCGATCACTGCCGCGGTATGGACGGACCACCAGGCGGTTGTTACCGAGCGCGCCGCGGGAGTAGCCGCCAGGGAGCGGCTGCAATTGGCCCTCAGGGTCACCGTTACCCAGTTGTCGAAGATTCAGCGGACGGTACAAACGTCAGCGGAGGAATAAATGAACAAACTTGTCTTTTTCACTTGCATGGCGCTCGCGCCCCTGGCGGCGCAAGAGCTGAAGCTTCCCCTCAGCCTGGATCGGCTGGCGTCCAAGGCCACCGAAGTGGTGGACGTCACCATGGACTCGAATCTGCTTCAGCTGGCCGGCCGTTTTCTTTCGGATAAGGACAAGGACGACGCCCAGGTCAAGAAGCTGATCGGCGGACTGAAGGGGATCTACGTCCGGAGCTTCCAATTTGACAAGCCAGGCGAGTATCAGGACTCCGACGTCGAGCCTATCCGCGCGCAGCTTCGAACTCCCGCCTGGTCGCGTATTGTCGGCGTACGGAGCACCAAAGCCGGCAACAACGCGGAGGTATACATCAAAACGGAAAACGGCAAAATCGGCGGACTCGCGATTCTGGCGACGGATCCCAAGGAGCTGACCATCGTCAGCATCGAAGGCTCCATCGATCCAGATCAGTTGAACGAGCTCGGCGGCCACTTCGGTATTCCGAAAGTGGATAGGCGCAAGGACAGCGGCAATGACAAGAACCAGTGACTACGTTCGTGGAATGGAAACTGAGATTGCGCCAACAGTTGGGCCGGCCGGATGCGGCCGCTGTCCGAAGCGCCTCGCGATGATCGTGTCCAGCGCCAGCTTTCC
Organism: Bryobacterales bacterium; assembly: GCA_963798295.1. Taxonomy (GTDB): domain Bacteria; phylum Acidobacteriota; class Terriglobia; order Bryobacterales; family Bryobacteraceae; genus Palsa-89. The sequence goes on from CAWCSV010000003.1 coordinate 62,091, forward strand.
CGGACCGAAGATCAGTACGATCAGCGAAGCGATCAGGAACGTGAAGGGCGCGGCGGCGTAAAACTTGTCGGGGTCCCGGAAGAACGCGAACAGCGCATCGTGATCGCCCAGATAGTACGCCACCGCCATATCGGCCGCCAGCAAGGACGCGATCAGCCTCGATCCCAGCCCTACGGCCAGCAAGATACCGCCAGCGAATTCGAGCCCCGAGATGAAATAGGCGTTCAAAGCTGGGGCCGGAATCCCGAGGCTGGCGAAATAGCTAGTCACTTTGCCGAGGTCGCCCAGCTTGCCCCAACCGGTTTGCATAAATTGCCAACCCCAGTAGAGGCGAACGATCAGGAGGAACGGCGACTCCAGGCTGCATGCCGCGCGTACAAACATTTCATATAGCTTCTGTATTCTCTGCATCACGCTCTCCGCCGCACAACCAACCTAATCGCGCCCAATTCGCAAACCACGTTTGGACCTGCTGCGGCTCCAGGTCCGCAGCGGCTTCCAGCGCCTGGCCGATCGGCCGGCCTTGGCCAATCGCTTGCAGCAAACCGAACTCGCCCGCTTCCAGGCGTCGATAGAAAACGGTGAACTCCACGCGATGCACGGCAAGAAAGATCTGCCGCGGCTTCAGCCGCGCATAACGGCGTACGATAGGACGGCGCGCAGGTGCGCCGACAGCGTTGCTGGCCTGGCTGTGTTCTTTCACATTCTTGGTCGCTTTAATCCGAAGCTCGTCGACGGGATATTGCAACGCGAGCAACCCTATATGCGGCTGCAAGCAAATCACCAGCTCCGGGCCAAGTTCGAGCAAGTCTTCCGGACCAAGCGCTTTACGCTCGGCATTGTCAAAAGCCTCGATATGCGCCCATTCCAGGCGAATCATATCGAGCGCGAGTGCGAGTTGCTTGCCCGCAAATTCGGGATGATCGGCAAGCCACCATTCCAGGCGCGATCCGAGATTCCGCAACGTGAACGATTGCGACGGGCAATCGTTCAAATACGCTTGCGCCAGGCGCTGGAAGCGCGATCGCCCAGCACCGCGCACAATCCGGGAAAATCCTCGTCAAACGAATCCAGAATCCGATACCAATATTGCCGGTGATAAATATCCAGGCGCTCTGTGGCTGTCAACCGGTCATTCGGCTTGACGAACTGCCTGCCTTCCGCGCTAACCGAAGCCTCCAGCGGGCTCATCACGGCGCCGGCAATGCGCCGCTGAAATTCCAGCAACTCGGTCATTGCGCCACCGCTGGAATCTCGATGAACCGTTCGGCTTTGCGCGCCTCGGCGTGAACTTCGTCGAACGACGGAATCCGGTCGTCCCATTCCAGCAATGTTGCAGTCGGCCCAACGCGCCGGATCGCGTGCTCGTACAGCTTCCATACCGGATCCAGCACCGGATGATCGTGCGTATCGAGAATATATTTCTCGAACTTGGAGTGCCCGGCGATATGAATCTGCGCCACGCGGTCCGAAGGCACGCTGTTCAAATAATCGTACGGATCGAAGTTATGATTCTGCGACGACACGTAAATATTATTCACGTCCAGCAGAATGCCGCAGTCGGCCCGCTCCACCACTTCGTTCAGAAACTCCCACTCCGTCATTTCAGAAACGTGAAATTCCGCGTAGCTGCTCACGTTCTCCACCGCGATGGGAACCTCCAGGAAATCGCGCGCTTCGCGAATCTTTCGCGCCGTGACCTCCGCCGCCTCGAAATGTATACGGCATGGGCAGCAGATCGTGCGTGTAGCGGCCGTCCACGCTGCCCCAGCACAAATGATCGGTCAGCCATGGCGTCTTGGTTCGCTTCGCGAGCGCTTTCAACCGCCGCAGATGTTCGCGATTGAGCGGCTCGGCCGAACCGAAATACATCGACACGCCGTGCTGCACCACGCGATACTGCTCCAGAATCCGATCCAGAATCGCGAGCGGACGGCCGCCATCGATCATGTAATTTTCCGAAATGATCTCGAACCAATCCACCACCGGCTTGCGCTCCAGAATGTGCTGGTAGTGCGGAACACGCAGGCCGATCCCGATGCCGTACTCGGTATGTCCGTTAAATCGATTGGCTGGCATAATAGCGTTCAGGAAAAAGAAAAAAGGCGCGATGCTCGTCACTCGCGCCCCCTACCAACTCTGCTTAGACGTTTTTGTTGGAACCGTCCGTGGCGCAACCGCCCTTGCCCTTGCACGAGTTCTTGCCCTTGCAACCGTTGTCGCTCGACTTGCAGCCGCCCTTGCCCTTGCAGGAATTGAGGCCCTTACAAGCGTGTTTTTCCACCTTGTCGGCCGCGGCTTGTCCGGCGATGGGGCTGATGGCGGAACTCGCGGATGTAAGTCCGGCCGCCGAATTGCCGCTGTTTGCCACCGTGGCCGCGCGTGCCACCGTGCCGCCTAGCAGACCGGTGAAGGCCGCCGTGAGTACCAGGGAACTTTTCGAAATTTTCATGACTTGTTCTCCTTTGTGATTCTTACTTCGTGAGTGTCCAGATCAGCCGCCACTCTGGTTAGTACTTCGACACCCAGCGTGAAAAAGTCACGCTGGAAAGAATGAAACCCGCCAGCGCACATGCCAAAACCACGGAAATGTGCGAGGCCACAATATGATAGACGTTCAAATTGGGACAATGGATTTCCAGCACCGTTAAGCCAGCCAAACCGGCCAGACCACCGGCTGCCGCGCCAGTGAGCGACGGCGACAACCCGGCGCCTCGCGAAAGCAGCAACCAGAGAAGCAACCCGGTGGGGATTGCGAACAGCATCCCGGACCTAAAGCAGACCAGGCCGTTGTGAACAAACGCCGCCTCCTGTTCCGGATGAAATAGAAACGGCATGATCGCGAGCAGCAGCGCAAACACAGCGGCCGCGGCGAGCGATGTGACGCGGGCGTACCGCGCGGCCGGCGTCATTTGACGAACCACCGAGAAGACCAGCAGCGCCGCGATCACCAGCAGCGGAACAAACACCAGCGGCCGCTGAACATTGTTGAGCGCTTCCCAGCCATTTTGACCGGCAAGCAAGTAACAGCTAACGATGCAGACCGCGATGAACACGCTCCCCAAGCCCGCAAGGTACGTCCATTCGGGCGTCAAAGGCCGCACGGGCTTCAGATCGGCCATAACCGCGGCTTCGATCCGCCTCATTCGATCCGCTGGAAGGCGCGGAAACTGCTGCGCGCCGATTGCGTTGTCCAGATCCCGGTTCATGACGCCGCCCCCTTCCCCGCCGCGATGGGCCGCAGCAGCTCTCGTAACCGTTCATACGCCCGATGCGCTTTTTGTTTTACCGATCCGACACTAGACGAAGTGGCCCGAGCAACCTCCTCCAAACTGAGTCCGTTGACCTTCAGCATCGTGAGAACCTCGCGCTGGCTGGCCGGCAGATCGGCGATGAGCTGGTCGAAGGGCGGCAGCGGGCTCTCATTCATCGCTTTCCATCGCCCGCTCCGGCAGCGTTTCCACCACAATTTCTTTGACCGCAATCCGGCGACGCTTCCGATAGCTGTCCACACGGACGCAACGCGCGACGGCGTAGACCCACGGCAGCACCGGCTCGCCCGGGCGATAGGTATGCCGCACCCGATGAATGCGTAGCCACGCGTCCTGCAGCATGTCCCCCGCTTCGTCCCTGGCGCCAAGTTGCGCCGCAAAAAAGCGGTAAAGCTGCGGGCTGAGCTGTTCGATCAGCGCGGTTGCAGCCACGGCATCGGCCTGTTGATATCGCCCCATGAGCTGTTCGAGCGAGTTGAGGGAAGGTTCTGAAATCTCGCGGGACGCCTCCAATCGTTCTTCGCTCGAGAGGTCCATGAAGTTACGGTCCGAATCACGGGGCCAAGATTTAGTTTAGCGGAGCTATACCACTCTACGGCTTCGGCGGACCCATTGCGCCACCTGGAACACGCTTCCAAGCACACAGATGGCGATGAACCCAAGCATGATCCAGGTGGTCTCCGGCGCGCGGGCAATCCTCAGGATCTGGCGGCCGAACCGGATGGCCAACAGGCCGACAATGCTGAATCGGACCGAACGCGCGATAAAAACCAGACCCAGCAGCCGCCGGCGGGGATAGTCGAAGGCGCTGGCGCTCGCGATGACCAAGGTGAACGGAAAGGGCGGCGGCGCAAGGCAGGCCAGCCCGATGGCCATGCCGGCACGGTTCGCCATGCGCTGCTTGAAGTATTCCAGACGCCGGGGCTTCATCATCTTTTTCAGCCCCTCTTCCCCGCCCTTGCGGCAAACTGTATCCAGCAACAGGACCCCCAGCGTGGACCCGATGGAAGCGGTCAAAACATACAGCGGTAGATGCGCATGATCGCGCGCCGTGAGGATGACGATCAGCAGGTCGTTTCCGAAAGGCAGGAAAAGGAACGACGAGTCCGCGATTCCCAACAGCAGCGGTCCGAAGATCCCCAAGTGGAGCAGCCACACGAAGAGATGGCGAAGAAGGCTGTTCACGGCGATTGGACGCGCGAATCAGCGCTCCTGTAACGAATGGAGTGCGTGCGGCCCCAGGAGAGAACCGCACGCACGGGTGCGCTAGGCCCTTTGCTGAGCGGCCTGCGTGTTCTGACCGGCCATCTGAGCGCGCATGGCCTTCATCTGCTCACGCATGGCGTTTGCCCGTTTGCGGCCATCCGGCGTCGCGTCGATGAGCTTTTCCAGGTTGGTGGCGAACTGCGGGCCGAAAGCGCCACGGATCTCTGGCAGTAGCGGCTCGATCTTCGCGAAAACGCCAATGTGCTCTCCGTTGGCCTCGTTGAAAAGCTCCGCGCCGATGGCTCCACGGTTGACCAGTACCGCCGCCATATCCCAATAAGTGACCACCATGCGCACGTGGCCGCTATGTTCGCCGAAAATCGCGGCTTGGAAATCCGCCATCGATTGCGGATTGAACTCGCGAAAATACCAGTCGCGAGCTTTGCGCATCGTTTCCTCACGACGCAATTCATACAGCTTTAGAATGAGACCAGCTTCGTCTTGAATCGACATCTAATCGCTCCTTTGCGAAAATTGCGGCGCTGCGGCGCGCCATTCGACCCGAGTGTAGCAAGGTTTAGCGAACAGGACTGCCAGTAAACATCTGCTCCGCGATCAACCAGTGACCATTCTCTTTCCGAAGAACCAATAAGTAGTCGCCCTTGTAATTGGTCGAGCGTCCCCCCGTGACAATGGTTTCCTCATAGCCGCCGCTCTCGTAGGCCAGCGTGCCCGATTGGTGGAAAGCCGCGCGATGCATATGAATAGTGGGGTCATTGGTCGCCAGAGTCTTTTGGAAGAAATCGCGAAGCGCGCCGGCGCCCGCGAAATGTCCGCCGTCGGTGGCGAAGAAGACGGCGTCGGGTGTGTACATCGTCATGACATCGTCCAGGCGTTTGGCGCTCCACTCGGCCGCCCAGGCCGCGCCGATGTCGGGCGCTGGCGATGCGGTTTGCGCGCGGAGCAAGCAGCCAAACAACAGCAGCACAGCGGAACGAAAGAGCATCGTTTTACTCCTGCGGAACGAATGGCGACTTCGCGCCATAAGGCAGCGCGGTCATGAGCGCTTCCACCTTGCGAATCTTGCCGTCCTTAATGCGGAACGCCTCGCCCACATCCACGCTGAAAGGACGCTTGGCCGCGCCCATCATGTCATGCTTGCCTTCGCCCGGCGAATTCACCCACAGCACGTCACCCCGATGATTGAACATGAAGAAGCCAAAAACAACCTGGCGATCCGCATCCACCACCAGAAAGCGCCGCGGAAAAATTCGGCTGATGTAATTGAAGACCTGCGTATCCAGCTGGCCCGAACATCCCAGCGCGCCGCTGGTCTTCATGCCGTTCTCGAAGCGATTGCAATCGGCGGCGAAGGGAGCAACTTTGCCATTGCCCTGCTCGATCGCTTCGAAATATTGATTGGCGATCGCGGTGAGCTGGGTCCGCGGCAAGCGCTCCGATTCCGGAACCGTTTCCAGCAGCACCGGGTCGGGCGCGCCGGCCTTTTCCATCATGTCGAATGTACGCGGGCTCCGCACCACCACGCTCTCGGCCTCGCTGATGCGCCGGTTTTCGATTTTCAGGCGCAGCGCCAGCGCGATGCCGTGGCCATTCTCCTTCATCGTACCGAAGAACGCGACTTGCCCTTCGTCGGGATCGTCGAAATATTCTTTGTACGCCCCGCGCGCGCTGGCCGTAGCCCACAGTCCGTCGCCAAGTTTGAGCGCGACGTCGTCCTCGGTGAATTTGACCGTAGGCGTGACCGGCAGATGCGAAGCGTCATGCGCCACCATCGCGTCCAGATATTGATTGACGAATCCCTCCAGGCACGCGCGATCGCAGCCCGGTGTAGCGGCAGGCGCCGCGTTTGCTCTGGAAACCGCAGCCGGAACCGCGTCGCCTGTGCCATACGGCACGTTGGTCTGCAGCGCCTCCACCTTGCGAATCTTGCCGTTCCTGATCTTATACAGCTCGGCCACGTCCAGCGCAGTCGGCGCTTGATACGGAAGCGGAATGGCAACCGCGCCATGTCCGGGAATATCGACCGAGGCGACGGTACCCGGAATGTGGAACAGCAACAAGCCGAACACGATTCCCCGCTCTTCGTCGATTACCGCGAAACGCCGCGGATAAATCTTGCGGACAAACCTAAAGAACTTGGTATCGATTTGCTCCTTGCAACCGAGTGACATCGGCGTCCACGAATCGTTGGGATTGAGTTTGAGAGCCGGGTTATTGGTAGTCTGCGTGCCGTTCTGGATGCGATTGCATTCCGGATCGAAGGGTACTAGGTCGCCCTTGCTGTGCTCGATTCCTTCGGAATATTTGTTGGCGATCGCGATCATTTCATCGCGCGAGCGGCGTTCGGTGGCAGGCAGCGCCGTGAGCATGAGCGGATCGGGCTGGCCAAGCGCTTCCACCGCTTTCGCCGCCCCGGCATCGCGCACCACGATGGTTTCCACCTCTGTGATGCGCCGGTGATCGATCTTCATCCTCAGTGCGAACGCGACCGGATTGTCGTTCTCGCGCAGTGTACCCAGAAACCCCACCTGGCCTGCCTCCGGATCGCTGACCACCAGTTTGTATGTGCCGATTCCGTTAGCTGTGCCCCAGATGCCTTCGCCGAGCGGAATCGCCTGTTCGTTTTCGGTGAACTTGACCTTGGCCGCGAGAGGCAGACTGTACGGATTGCGCGCGACCATCGCATCGAGATACTGGTTGACGAAGCCTTCCAGACACACTCGATTACAAGACCCAGCGGGTTTCGCAGACTGAGCTTGCAGCGCCATGGCCGCGAACGCGAGAATCCAGGCACGAAATCTCATATCGCGTAATCATATCGAATCGGGTGGCTTGGCCGCACACGATCCGTGTTTATCTGCGTTTATCTGTGGCTCACATTCCTAGTAGATTCGTCTCCAGCTTCACATAATCGTGCTCTTCTGCCCAAATATTCAGCGCCACCGTCGCGATTTCATCCACCATCGGAATCGCGTGGCCGTTCTTGGTCAGGTCGATGGATTTCAGATAGGTGTGGCAAGTGTCGCACGCATCCACGCGAGCCGCCGGGAATTCGGCGGCGGTATAGATCGGCAGCTTGTCCTTATTCTCTTCGCCGCAACCCGGGCACAGCACGCGACGATACTGCCACTCGGTGGAGCAGAGCGAACATAGAAGCCAGCGCTTGCCCCCGTCGCCCTCGCCGCGTAAGACCCCGGCTACAGGTCGCGCGTTGCAGAAGGGGCAAGTGGAACTCTCGCTGGTCGCATTGACATCGCCGCGCGAAGCCAGGTATTCCGCGTAGGGCTGTAGCACAACTCGCGCGAAAAAGCGCCCGGCGGGATCCACCGCTTCCCCGCCCTCCCAAACCGTCGAAAGCAATTCCAATTGAGCATCCGTCGTGCGCAACTTTTCCGCGGCGAACGTGGCCAGCAGCTCCGTGCCGGTCCGGTTCACCACCTGGATCAAGCCGGGAAAATAGCACGCCAGCGCGCGCAGATCCGTTTCGCCCTTGGATTTAAGTTCGGAAAAAACCGGTTTCTGAAAGCGCGCCAGCTCGGCGTAGAAATTCAAAAGAGGCGCAGAAGCTGGATGATCAAGTGCCAGTGCATTCGCTCGCGCGATGCGAGCGTCGTGGGTCGTCATTCCTTCTGGCCGGTTACCCGAAGGTACCACAGCCGATGATGCGTCCAGGCCCAGGCGCGCGTCACGTACCCCGTTGTGATCGCTGTCATGCTGCCTGGCACCATGAAGACACTCATGTAGACATGGATGATGAATCCGCCGATGGTGAGGAGCGCCGCCACTTCATGCGTCAGAATCATCACGCCGCGCACCCACCCGAAGCCACGCGGGACGTACTCGGGAAACCACAAGAACACGCCCGACAACACAAGCAGCAGCGCACCCCAGAACATCAGCCAGTAGAACACTTTTTGCCCACCGTTGAAGCGCTCGGAGAGCGGTGTGTGCTCTTCGTCGTTGGTGATGTAAGCCTCGGTGTGATTGAGCCAGCGTTTATCGACTTCGGTGATCTCCATGTCCCGGCCCCACTGGCCTTGCATCCACAAAGTTGCGATCACAAAGCCAATGCCAATGATGGGATGCCAGAAGCGCGACGTCGGTGCGCCGCCCAGCATGTACGCCAGCCAGTACAGATGGGGCGAGTAGAAAGCCAGTCCGGTCGCCATGCAATAAAGATAGGTGAGCCCCGTCGTCCAGTGCATGATGCGCTCGCCGAACTTGTAGCGCTCGATCACGCCTGCGTGCTGCGTCGTCGGAAGTGCGGCCGCGGTGCTCATACTTTGCCACCTTTCGGCTCTCCTTCGGCTTCCACTTCCTTGGGGCCGAACCGAATGTAATGCGCCGCCACGCCGATGATCCCGGCGGCCATCGCGAAGCTGCCGACCCACTTCAGCGGACCCTTCCAGATCCGAACCATCCACGGCACGTGTGGATCCTTGGGCAACCCGCCATAGCGCTCCGGATTGTTAATGTCGTGCAGCACGTAGATGACATGCGTGCCGCTGACTCCCGGCGGATCGTAAACACCCGCGTCTTTGTGCGAAGTGTGCTCCCGAAGCTGCGCGGCGCGCGTCTCCGCGAGATCCTTCATGTCGTCCTTGGTGCCGAAGTGCAGACAGCCGGTGGGGCAAGCTTTGATGCAAGCCGGCTCCAGGCCCGCGCCCACGCGATCCGAACACAACGTACACTTGTGGACTTTCTTCGTCGTCGGGTTGAATTTAGGAATATTAAACGGACATCCGGTCACGCAATATTGGCAGCCGATGCAATGTTCCTGTTGGAAGTCGACAATGCCGTTGGTATATTGCACGATAGCGCCGTCTGCGGGGCAGGCCCGCAAGCAACCCGGATCGGCGCAGTGCATGCACTGATCCTTGCGCATCAGCCAGCTGAAGTTGCCGTCAGAGTCCGTAAATTCGTCGAAGCGGATCAGATTGTAGTAATTCCACGCCAGGTCCGGCATGGTCTGGTAGGTGTTGTCGAAAACGGTCTCGCGGAAGGGATAGCCGTTCCATTCCAGGCACGCCACCTCGCAAGCCTTGCAGCCGATGCACGTCGTGACGTCGATCAACTTGCAGACATCGTAATCCCGCGAAGTGTTCTTGCCGGGAACTGTTCCTGCGTGTCCCGAGATGGCTTTGATTTGCAGTGGTCCGTTGGCCATAGGCTCACGCTTTCTCCAACTAGGCTTTCTCCAATTTGACGAGGAAGCCCTTGAACTCGGGCGTGTACGCGTTCGGATCGGTCACCGTCGGCGACAGCAGGTTCGCGATGCTGCGCGGCACGCGCCCCGCGTCTTCTTGAATGCCGCGGAAGCCCTGATGAATCGGCAGGCCGATTTGATAGACCTTCTTTCCGTCGATCGTCATCGGCCGGATGCGTCGCGTCACCATCGCCTTCGCCAGATATGTTGCGCGCGCGCTGGTCACCTTCACCATATCGCTGCCCTTGATCCCCAGATCGGCCGCTAATTCCACCGGAATTTCGACGAACATTTCCGGGACCAATTGAACGTTCATCTGATTATTCTTGGTCCAGTAATGATAATGCTCGGTGAGGCGATACGTGGTGCAGATGATGGTGAAGCCCTGCGCCGTGGTTCCGTATTTGTCCATGTCGGTCGAGTATTTCTTGACCACTGGATTGTTCTGCTGCTGCGGGTGCAATGGATTCGCGATGGGGCTTTCAAACGGCTCGTAGAACTCCGGGAACGGACCATCCGCCATGCCGGCCAGCGGAACGAAGATGCGGCCCAGACCTTCAGGATTCATGATGAATGGGCCCATATGGTCCTTGGGTGCAGAATCCGCTTTGAAGTCCGGCACGTCGTTGCCCACCCAGCGCTTCTGCGCTTCGTTCCACCAGACTTGCCGGCGATCGTTATCCCAGGGCTTGCCGTTCAGGTCGCACGAGGCGCGGTTATACATCACGCGGCGATTCATCGGCCAAGACCAGCCCCAGTTGGCATAAATGCCGAGCCCCGACGGATCATCTGTACCGCGGCGCTGCATGAGTGGCCCGGCCTCGGTCCACGAGCCGCAATATAGCCAATTGCCGGAGGTTGTCGAGCCGTCGTCGCGCAAAAACGCAAAGCCCGGCAATTGCTGGCCGGCTTTGACCGCTACCTGCTTGGTGGCGGGGTCGGTCACGTCGCCGAGTGCCCGGCCGTTGATTTCCCGGGCGACTTCGGCCAGCGAAGGATTATAAGGATCCGTGTAGCTCCACGTGAGATTGACGATCGGATCGGGGAATTTGCCCCCCTCTTTCTTATAAAGATCGCGAGCCTTAAGGAAAATCCTCGCCAGAATCTCCTGGTCGAGTTTCGCATCGCCCGGAGGCGGAACGGCCGCCCACTTCCATTGCAGCCAGCGCGCCGAATTGACGAACGTACCGTCTTTCTCGGCGAATCCCGCGCCGGGCAGACGATACACTTCGGTCTTGATATTTTTCTGCTCATCCGCCGAGATGCCGGGCGATTGCCAGAAGCCGCTGGTTTCGTCCGGATAAATGTCGCAAACTGCCACCCATTCGGCCTTTTTTAATGCATCGATGTTCTTCTGTGAATTCGGGCCGATATTGACGCCGTTCATTCCGAACGCCAGCAATCCTTTGACCTTGCCCTTGTACATGTCGTCCCAGATGTGAACCCAGGAATATTCGCGATCCACTTTGGGCAGATAGTTGAACGCCCAATCATTCTCTTTTGTAGCCGCATCGCCGTACATGGTCTTCTGGAATGAAACGGCGAACTTCGGCGTGTTCGACCAGTAATTCCACGAATCCCATTCCTTGGGCTTGGAGCTGGTGGGCGTGATGCGCTTCATCCACGCTGCGAAATCCGCATCGGCCGGCGTCGGCACCTTGAGGTAACCCGGCAGGATGTCGAAGATCCCGGCAATGTCTGTTGCGCCCTGAATATTGGAATGTCCACGCAGCGCGTTTACTCCGCCGCCCGCGCGCCCCACATTGCCCAGCAACAACTGCAGCATCGCGGCTGTGCGAATGATCTGCGATCCAAAGCTATGTTGTGTCCAGCCGACCGCATAAATAATGGTCCCGGCCTTCTTGGTATCGCCGTCCTTGCGGATGGAAGTGAACAGATCGGCGGCCTTTACGAACTGATCTTTCGGAATGCCCGTGATGCGCTCTACCATCTCCGGCGTATAGCGCGAGTAATGCTTCTTCAGCAATTGGTAGACGCAGCGCGGATGTTCGAGCGTCGTGTCGTAGGCCGCATTAGAAGGCAGCGTCGGGGGCGGCGCAGGTTGGCCCGCAGCCGGTGGGTGCGCGGCGGGGCTGCCGGCTTCTTCGTAATTCCAGGTGGCTTTGTTGTAGGTCTGGGCTGCCGGATCGTAACCGGAATAGAGCCCGTCCTCTGGCAGCTTGAAGCCTTCCTTGATTACCAGCGAGGCGTTCGTATAGTTAACGAGATATTCTTTGGCCACGCGCTGGTTTTCCAGCGCATAGTGAATCACGCCGCCCAGAAAAGCGATGTCCGATCCGGCGCGAATCTGCTGGAACATGTCCGATACCGCGGCGGTTCGTGTATAGCGTGGATCCACCACGATCATTTTCGCGTTCCGCGTGCGCTTGGCTTCCACCGCCCACTTGAAGCCACAGGGGTGGTTTTCGGCCGGATTCCCGCCCATGATCAACATCATGTCGGTGTTCTTGATATCGATCCAGCCATTCGTCATGGCCCCTCTTCCGAACGTTGGCCCCAAACTGGAGACCGTGGGGCCGTGTCAAACCCTGGCCTGATTTTCGATGAAGGTAAGCCCCAGGCTGCGCATCGTTTTGACAGCCAGGAAATTAAATTCGTTGGTGTCGGTGCAGCCGCCGTTCCAGGCGATGCTCTCCACCCGATTCACGGTGCGCCCCTGCGAGTCGGTGGTGATGAACGTAGCGTCCCGGGTCTTCTTGATGTGCCGCGCTACTTCGTCGTAGGCCTGCTCCCAGGAAATGTCTTCCCAGTGATCGGAACCCGGGCGCCGCACTGCCGGCTTCAGCACTCGCCGGTCGTTCAGAATATCCTGCATCAGCGACGACCCCTTGGGACACAGCGTGCCGCGATTGATGGGATGATCCGGATCGCCTTCCACATGCACCACCTGCGCGGTCACGTTCTTCGCCTTGTCGCCGAGGGTGTGGATGATGACGCCACAGCTCACCGCGCAATACGGACACGTGGAGCGCGTCTCCGTGGTGCGTGCGATCTTGAGTTCCTGGGCTTGGGCGTAGGCCGTTCTTACGTCGAAACCAAGAATGGAAGCCGCGATCACGCCGCCGCCGGCTTTCAGGAAACTTCTGCGAGTAGGACGCACAGAGCCACCTCCGAGAGATTATTCTACTCCGCCATGAGACGCCGCGGCTAGCCTCCCAGCTACCAAAACTGTTACAACACAGTTTCATTGACCCGCCGGATTCGCCGATGGTATAAAAGATTCTATTCATTTCAGGTAGCTTCAGGAGGCAATATGGCTGTCGGACCGATTGCGGCGCGAACCTCCAAGCTGTGACTGCCAGCCCGGGTTGTTCCGTCGTCCTGATCGTCGATCACGATTTAGGACTTCTGATGTGGCTGGGGCAGGTATTCGCCGAACTGGGATGCCAGGCCGTTCCGGCCATGCATTGCCGGCAAGCCTTGGCCGTGGCCAGGCAACTACCGCTTCCGATTTCGACCATTGTCGTCGACCCCGAACTACCCGGCGCGGCCCGCATGGTGCAGCGGCTGTTGGAGGCCAACCCTGCGACGCGAACCATCTTGATACGTAATCCGGCGGACAATCGAAAGGCCACCGGGATCCAGGCCCTGGGTGCACTGGAACGGCCATCACCCTGGGAGGCTATCTCCCGTGAGCAATGGCTGGAAAGAGTCCGCCGGATCCTGGCCCAGCCATAGCTTGAGTGGGTGCAGCGCCCCCAACAATTGCGAAGTATCCCTCATTCGCGATCCACGCGCGGATGCATTCCCAACACGATAAGACGGCTTTCGGTTTGCGCTTACTATCTTGCCGGCGGGCGGTTTATGAAGCCTACGGTGATATCCCTTCGTGGTTTCCCCGAGCTCCATTACGCGTCCGCCGGCGTCGAGCGCAAGGTGAACGCTCCTCGCCGGCCGCGACAGTTACTCGTACTACAGCAAGGCGGTCGATAATTGGATCAGCGGTGGCTTAACGAATCTCCACCGGCACACTTGCTATTGTCTGCTAGCGTGCTGCCTAAACGCAGCGGAGCCGAAATGCCAATCCCGGGAGAAGGTCGCGCGAAGACAGCGTCCCATAGCTACCGGTAGCCCTTACTGGCGTAGTCGCAAGGGCCACAGCGAGCCCATCAGGTGTACTGCAAGATTCGTACGGCAGTCGTTATCCAGAACCCGCTGCAAAACCCGTCGCAGATATGTTCCGCTCCGTTGCTCGCAATGCATATTGATAACCGGAACAATTCACCATGCGAACAGTTCCCCCTTCCGGCCACTGGCGATGCAATGCCGCACACCAACGAGCCTGCTCCGCCCTGCGAACCGCGACCGTGAGGAAGCCGGAACTAGCCACTAACCACTAGCTACGAGCCGCGCCAGCAACCAGTCACCAGCCACCTTCCTCACCCGATGTAAGCTCTATTCAAGGAGCTCCCGATGCCACTGCGTGCCCTCACCGTCGCTGTTGCTTTCTCCGCCCTCTCGGCCTTCTCCGAAGAACCCGTCGACCTGTCCGTTATTCATCGCATCAAAGCCGAGGCGCTCGAAAACTCCAAGGTGATGGACCACGTCTTTTATCTCACTGATGTGAATGGCCCGCGCCTCACCAATTCGCCGGGCTTCAAGTCCGCGGGCAACTGGGTGGTCAAGCGCCTGGAAGACTACGGCCTCACCAATGTCCGCGAAGAATCCTGGGGACCCTTCGGCCGCGGCTGGACCTACACGCGCTTCGCCGGCCACATGCTGGAACCGGTGTATGCGCCGTTGATCGGATTTCCGCTGGCCTGGAGTCCCGGCACGCAAGGCCCGGTGGAAGCCGAAGCCATCTACGCGCCGCTTCAAGACGACGCCGATTTCGAAAAGTTCAAAGGCAAGCTGCGCGGCAAAATCGTACTCTCCATGAAAGCGCGCGACCTGGCCATGCCAACTGATCCGCCTGGCCGCCGCCTCACCGATGCGGAGCTAAACCCTAGCATCGATCCGGGACGCCTGCCCAATCTCTTCCGCCCGCTCGGTCCGCCGCAAAGTCCCGAGCAGCAGAAGCGCACCGCGTTTCGCAACAAAGAGAATCAATTCTTGAAAGAGGAAGGCGCATTGGTGGTGGTGCACTCGGGGAACAACGGCGACGCGGGCACGGTTTTCGGCCAGCAAGGCGGCTCGCGCGACCCGAAAGATCCCGTTCCTCCTCCCATGGTGGTCCTCACGCCGGAGCACTACAATCGCATGGTGCGGCTGCTCGATCACAACATCCCGGTCAAGCTGGAGTTCGATATTCAAGCGCAATTTATCGATACGCCCACGGATTCGTTCAACGTCATCGGCGAGATCGAAGGCGGCCGCAAGAAAGACGAAATCGTGATGCTGGGCGGGCACCTGGACTCCTGGCACGGCGGCACCGGCGCAACCGACAATGCCACCGGGTCGGCGGTGGCCATCGAAGCGGTGCGCATTTTGAAGGCGCTGAATCTCAAAATGGATCGGACGGTACGGATCGCGTTGTGGGGCGGCGAAGAGGAAGGTTTGCTCGGCTCGAAGGCTTACGTCACGCAGCATTTCGCCGACCGCGAGACCATGCAGCCCAAGCCCGATTATTTCAAGCTGTCCGCGTACTATAACGACGACAACGGAACGGGCCGCTTTCGCGGAATTATCGCGGGAGGCAACGATGAAGCACGGCCCATCTTTGAGGAATGGCTGACGCCCTTCCACGACCTCGGCGCCACCGCGGTCATGCGCGTCACCGCTCCGGCTGCGCCCCGCCCCAGTTCCACCGATCACACTTCCTTCGACTTCGTGGGGCTGCCCGGCTTTGACTTTCTACAAGACCCCATGGACTACAACACGCGCACTCACCACTCCAACATGGACGTGTACGATCGCGTGCAGCCCGGCGATATGATGCAATGCGCGGCCATCATGGCGGCCTTCGTCTACAACACCGCGATGCGCCCGCAGATGATGCCTCGCGTCCCCATGCCCAAGCCGATCCCGGCCGACAAGCAGACCACCCGATGAGAAATTAGTCGTTGAACATCCAAGTGGAATCTTTCCAGCCGTCCAGATCGTATTCGGCCATGCACGATTCGGCGAAGCGCGTGAACTGCTCCACCAATCCGCCGCGTTGCGAGAACTTCACCACATCCAACCGAACCTGTTCGTGACTTCCCGAATAGTTGATCTCGTAAAGTTCGTGGCGCGAGCCGAACTCGGTGCCGATGGCGTCCCAAATCAGCTTGAACAGTTTCACACGCTCCTCCGCTGAGCCCGAAGAGCCGCGATAATACTTATCGATCAACGGACGCAGTTCTTCGTTCTTCAAATCCTTAAAGCTCGAAGGCGCCACCAGCAGGCTGCCTGCAAGCTGTTTCTCAAAAATCTGGCGGACGTTCGGCCAACATTCGGGCGCGAACATTCTGAGCGTGCTGGCGTACTCGGACTTCGGGACCACAGTGCCGCCCGGCGCCGGCTCGGGATCCAGGCACATAGCAGTAGTCATGGCCATCAGGATATGCCGCCACGCCAGAATCTCCCCGAAGGCCGCCTGGACGCCGCGAAACGAATCGGTGCCATTCGTGGCGATGGCTTTCGCGAACAGTCCAGCCATCAGTTCCAGCTTCACCGTCAGCCTGGTTCCGGCTTGCAGCGTAAAGCGATTCACGAATCTCGATTCCGGATAGAACGCATTCACGCGTTCCGGATCGCGATACACCAGCAGATTTTCCCATGGGACAAAGACGTTGTCGAAGATCATCACCGCATCGTTTTCATCGAAACGGCTGGACAGCGGATGGTCGAACGGACTGTGGGCATTCATCTCGTGGGACGGCCGGCAAATCAGCTTGGTCCCGGGCGAGTCCATGGGCGCGATGAATACGATGGCGAAATCCTTCGCTTTGTCCTTGTCCAGCGTTACGGCGCTATTTTGCGCCACGAACGTGGCATGAGTCAGGGCGGATCCGGTGGCCAGCATCTTAGCGCCCGAAACCACGATGCCGTCATCGCGCTCTTTCACTACATGCACGAAAACGTCCTCCACCTCCTGCACCGGCCGGTTGCGATCCACCGGCGGATTGATCAGCACATGATTCAGGAACAGACATTGCGAAGAGTACTTCCGATACCAGGCCCGGGCGCTCGCGTCGAACGGAGCATAGAACTCGGGGTTCGCGGCCATGCTGGCCATGAACGCGGCCTTGTAGTCCGGAGTCCGGCCCATAAATCCATAACTGAGCCGCGCCCAGATGGCGATAGCTTCCCGCGCCTCCAGAAGCTCCTGGGCGCTCGAACTCGGCTTAAAGAATTTGTGCGTGCGCTGTCCGAAGCCATCGATCGCCGTCAGCGCCTCCTGTTGTTGCGGATCGTGCAGCGCGTCGTAGAGCCGGGCGATGGAACGGGCGGCGTTGCGGAATGCCGGATGGACGGTGACATCGGAAACGCGTTCTCCGTAAATGTAAACCGCGCGCTCGTCGCGCAGTGTTTCAAGGTAGGCGTGCCCGTCCAACATAGGTTCTATCGTAACGGGCCGGGAGGCCGAGCCCAACATTATATGCGGACAGGTGGACCGCGGATTGCACTTAGCATTGCCTAGGAGGTGTAAGAACCATGAACCTGATACCCTTTATCGGCATCTGGACCGCTTGCGGGCTGGCGGTCTTGGCACTGGCGCTCTATCGAAAAATCCTGACGTTTCACGGTGACGACGAATTCGTGCACTTGTCTGCCGGCGAACAACGGCTCATTCCTCAACAGGTTGCCCTGGCCCATAAATTGGACGCGATCGACCGCTGGGGCAAAGGCCTGACCATATTCACCGTCGCCTTCGGACTGCTGATCGTGGCGGTCTTCTTATATATGGCCTGGCAAGCGAGCCTTCAGATCAAGTAGCTGGGTGATGGCGCTCATGGCTCTCAGCCTGGCCTGTCAAGGTTGAGCGAAATCGCTCAGCTGACGCGGCGAATCGGCCGACTTGCGCGGTGTTATCTTGAGGCATGGCAGGCGCTGCCGAATTCACCGAGGGGATGTTTCCAAAACTGGACCAGGCGCAGATTGCGCGGCTGATGCCCCTGGGCCAGGAACGGCACCTCGCGGCTGGTGAAATCATCTTCGATCAGGGCGACTCCGAGCATGGTGTTTTCGTAGTTCTGTCCGGCAGCATCGAGCTGGTCAGCGTGGTGAATGGCGAAGAGACCATGCTCGCCATCCACGGCCCGGGGATCTTCACCGGTGAAGTGAATCAGCTCTCGGGACGCCGCAGCCTGGTCCGATGCCGGGCGCACGATGCGAGCACGCTGCTCGAAATCAGCCGCGCGAACCTGCAGCACATCATGCAAAACGATGCGGCGTTGGGCGAAGTATTTCTGCGCGCCTTCATTCTGCGGCGCGTGTATCTGATCACCAACTCGGTGGGCGATGCGGTCCTGATCGGCTCCAGCAATTCCGCCGACACCCTGCGTCTCAAAGGTTTCCTGTCCCGCAACGGCCATCCGTTCACTTATGTCGACGTGGAAAAAGATTCCGACGTTCAGACCCTGCTGGATCACTTCGCAGTCCAGGTGACCGACATCCCGGTGCTGATCTGCCGCGGCGAGCTGGTGCTCCGCAATCCCACTAATGCCGAGGCCGCCGAGTGCTTCGGATTGAATACCGGTATCGACGAAGGCGGCGTGTACGATCTGATCGTCGTCGGCGCTGGACCCAGCGGGTTGGCTGCGGCCGTCTACGGGGCGTCCGAGGGCTTGAACGTGCTGGTGATCGAAAGCAATTCGCCGGGAGGACAGGCTGGGTCGAGTTCGCGCATCGAAAACTATCTGGGGTTCCCAACGGGTATTTCCGGGCAGGAGCTCGCCGCGCGAGCCTTCGTGCAGGCTGAAAAATTTGGCGCGCATATCGCGGTGGCGCGCTCGGCCGCCTCGCTGCAGTGCGCTCGTCCGCCCTACAAGCTTCAGTTAGAGGATGGCGGTTCGGTGCAAAGCCGCAGCCTGATTGTGGCCACCGGCGCTCAATATCGAAAATTGAACCTTCCCAACCTGGCGCAGTTTGAGGGCGTCGGCGTTTACTACGGCGCCACGCAGGTGGAGGCGCAGGTCTGCGCGAATCAGGAAGTGGCGATCGTCGGTGGAGGCAACTCAGCCGGCCAAGCCGCCATCTTCTTATCGACGGTGGCCAAGCACGTTTACCTGTTGGTTCGCGGGCCGGGCCTCGCCGAGACCATGTCGCGCTACTTGATCTCGAGAATTGAAGCCTGCCCTGAGATCACCCTCAAGACCTTCACCGAGATCGAAGCGCTGGAGGGAAATGGCCACCTGGAGCGGACGCACTGGCGTAATACCAAGACCGGAGAGCGTCATACTTGTGAGACCCAGCATCTTTTTCTGATGACCGGCGCCGCGCCCAACACAGGCTGGCTGGATGGATGCGTGGCAATGGACAGCAAGCAGTTCATCAAGACGGGATCGGAGGTAGCCGAGCAATGGCCCCTCAGCCGCCGGCCCCCTTTCATGCTCGAAACCAGCCGTCCTGGCATCTTCGCCGTGGGCGATGTCCGCGCGGGAAGCTTAAAGCGAGTTGCCGCCGCTGTAGGCGAAGGTTCGATGGCCGTGCAGTTCGTTCACAAAGTCTTGGCCGAATGAAGCCGCTCGATCGCCGCGTCTTCGGCGGCGTAATCGAATTGCGCCGGATTTACTTGCGCGGGCGGATGGGCGCGTTCCCACTCGATGGTCTTTGCCATCGCCACGTCGGGCGGCGTCGGCTCAGCGTAACCTAGTTCTTTCCGAATTCTCGCGCTGCTCATGATCCAGTGCTGAGCCGAGTTGTACGGCAATTTTAAGTGCGCCGGCGTCAAATCCACAGGCACCGCGTATACCGACCCGGACCATCCAACACTCTCCCCGATGTGCTGCGCCCATTCGATTTCAGAAAACGACTGCTGCTCGGCTATGTTGTAGATTCGTTCCGCGGCTTCGGCCGATGTGGCAGCCAGTGCAATTCCGGCGGCGACATCCTCCACATACCCGCGCGGACCGCGCCAATGCGCGGCGTCTTCCTGGATCAGGATCGCCGGACGGCCGTCGTCCATGCGCTTGAGATAAGGATGCAACCGCCCAAACGGATCGCCCGGGCCGTAAATCATCGGAAGGCGCAGCACGGTGCCCGCGAGTTCGGGATCGTTCATCACCGTGCGCTCCACCGGAATCTTGTCGTAATCAGCTTCGAACCACGGCACGGTCTGGCGAATCACTTCCAGCGCCTCTTCGCGATAAGTCTGGCCGCTGGTCCGAAGATCGGAATCCTCGGTGAGAGGAACTGGCTGCAAGGGACCAGTCTCGGTCCCATGCAGGATTCCGGCGGCGCGGTACACATCGCCGCTCGACAGCGCCACCACCCGAAGCGCGATGCCGCGAAATACATCCATGGTGCTTTGCGCCTGCCGTCCGCTCGCAAGGATGAAATCGACCACGACATCCGGCGCGAAATCGCGAAATTGGGGGGAGCGACGCCGCCAGATCGCGACGATCGCCAAGGACCTGCCGCACGTCATCCGGCAACTTAGTCTGGCGGTGCCCGCGATGAAAGACGGCAATTTCGTGCCCCCGGTTCAGTAGGTTCCTGACTACAAATGGCCCGATGAACCCAGCGCCGCCGATCAGAACGAGTCGCATGATTCAACCTACACCAGCTTGATCGCTACGCGCCGCCCAACGATTGCAGGGGCCGGTTCGATTTCGATCTCTTTGGCAACACGCGAGCCGCGCCCAGCAGTTTCGCGTTTGGCGCGGGCGGATTCTCCAAAAGATCAAGGACCCGCCAACTATCCCTCTCGGAAAGTGTTATGTGATCCGCTTCCGCGATGGGACCAGCGGCGCTGCCCCCAAGCTTGTCCATATGCCAAGATTAACATAATTTATACAAACACCCTCTTGCATTTACCGCCCTGCTGGGATAACCTAGATCCAATGATCGCTCTGAAAGGACATGTCGGCTTCACTCGCGCTCTACCCGGCGCGATTGCCTCTGTCTTTTCAAGCGGTCAAGTTCCGAAGCTTCGGCCCATTATTATTGAGGTCGTCGTACCCAGCCCCGCTTGAGGGCTTCGGACAACAGTTTCCGAAAGGCCATCGGGTGGGGAAAGAAAAACCACCCGGTGGCCTTTTGAGTTTTTGGAGGCGCTTTTCAAGGCGCACTGATTTGGAGGAAAGATGTCGACCACCCCTGCGCATCGTACCAGCGGCGTGACGGAATCGAAGCTGATGTCCGGCTCCCAGATTCTTCTGGAGTGCCTGGTTCGTGAAAATGTAGACTGCATTTTCGGCTACCCCGGCGGCGTCACGCTGCCGCTGTACGACGCGCTCTACGACCATCCCATCCGTCACATCCTGGTGCGCCACGAGCAAAACGCCGCATTCGCCGCCGAAGGCTTCGCGCGATCCACCGGACGCGTCGGCGTGTGCTGCGCTACTTCGGGCCCCGGCGCGACCAACCTGGTGACAGGTCTGGTGGACGCCATGATGGACTCCATCCCAGTAGTCGCCATCACCGGCCAGGTTACCAGCAAGCTGATCGGCAGCGACGCGTTTCAGGAAGCCGACACCTTCGGCATCACGCGCTCCTGCACCAAGCACAATTTTCTGGTGAAGACCATCGCCGAGCTGCCGCAGGTGGTGCATGAGGCGTTCTACATCGCGTCTACCGGACGGCCCGGTCCGGTGCTGGTGGACATCCCCAAAGATGTGTTTCAGGCGCAGGCGCATTACACGCCGGTTACGTCCATTCATCTTCCCGGCTATAAGGTTTTCACTGAGGGCCACACCGGACAGATCCGGCGCGCGGCCCAGATGATCTGGGAAGCGCAGCGTCCCTTTGTTTATGCAGGCGGCGGCATTATCGCGGCCAACGCGAGCGAAGAACTGCGCCAGCTGGTGGAGCTCACCGATGCGCCCGCCGTGACGACGCTAATGGGCCTGGGCGGTTTGCCGGCCGAGCACCGCAATTACATCAGCATGCCGGGCATGCACGGTAGCTACGCGGCCAACATGGGAATGACGCATGCCGACCTGTTGATCGCCCTCGGCGTCCGCTTCGACGATCGCGTTACCGGACGCCTGGCCGCTTTCGCGCCACACGCCAAAGTGATTCACGTGGATATCGACCCGGCCGAGATCGGCAAGAACCGCATGGCTGACCTGCCTATCGTGGGCGACGTCAAACGCGTGCTCGAAAAGCTCAACAAGGTTCTGGAAGAGACGGCGCCGAAGAGTCGTGAACAAAACTCCGCCGCGCGCGCGGCCTGGTGGGATCAGATTCGAGGCTGGAAGGCCGAGCATCCGCTGACACCGGAAGTTTCCACCACCGAGATCAAGCCGCAGCACGTGATGCGCGAAATCGACCGGCTCTCGGGCGGCCGCGCCATCGTCACCTCCGACGTAGGCCAGCATCAGATGTGGGCGGCGCAGTTCATCCGCTTCAGCTCGCCGCGGCTGTGGATCAACTCGGGCGGTCTGGGCGCCATGGGCTTCGGCCTGCCATCGGCTATCGGCGCGCAGTTTGCCCGGCCCGACAAGCTGGTATTTGCAGTGGTGGGCGACGGCGGCTTCCAGATGTCCATTCCCGAGCTGGCCACCATCGTCAATCACGCGCTGCCGATCAAGATCGTGATCTTGAATAACGGCTATCTGGGCATGATCCGGCAATGGCAGGAGCTGTTCTACAACAACCGTCTGTCGCAGGCCGAGCTTACGTCCTTCCCTGATGCGGAGAAGCTGGCCGCGGCCTACGGATTCAAAGGACGGACGATCGACGGTGTGCATCAACTGGCGCCCGCGTTGGAGGAAGCCGTGCGCGAGCCTGGTCCCTATTTGTTGAACGTTCGCGTATCGCCTTTTGAAAACGTGTACCCCATGGTGCCGGCCGGCGGCGCGATCAACGAAATGGTGCTGGGCGCGCCGCAACCGGTGGAAGCGTAAAGAAAGAACCAAGGCGAAACGATGCTGCAACTGATTTCATTACTGGTGGAAAACAAGCCCGGCGCGCTGATGCGCATCACTGGTCTCTTGAGTGCGCGCGGCTACAACATCGAGAGCCTGACAGTCGCGCGCACGCTGGATCCCACGCTTTCGCGCATGACCATTGTGGTGGACATCGAACCCCAGTTGCGCTCGCAAGTGATCAAGCAAATGAACAAGCTGGTGAACGTGCTGCAGGCGTCCGACCTCACCGATTCCCCGGCCGTCAAGCGCGAAATGGCGCTGCTGCGCGTGCGCGCGCCGCTGGCCAGCCGCACCGCGATCTTGAAAGAAGCCGAGATCTTCGGCGCTCGCGTGGTGGATTCTTCCACCGAGGGATTTGCGCTGGAAGCCACCGGCGATTCCGAAAAGCTGGATGAATTTATCGACGTAATGCGCAGTTATGGCGAAATTGAAGTGACGCGCTCGGGCGCCATTGCGGTATCGCTCGAAGCCAAGAAGCTGCGCCTGGCGCCGCCTATCGCGCGGCACGCCGCAACGGATGAAACGGACGAAAAACTGGAAACGAGACTCTAGACCATCATGGCGAAACGATATTACGAAAAAGACGGTGACCTGAGCCGCTTAAAAGGCAAAACGGTGACCATTATTGGTTACGGAAGCCAGGGGCACGCGCACGCGCTCAACCTGCGCGACAGTGGCGTGAACGTTACCGTGGGACTGCATCCGGGAAGTAAGAGTGCAGCCAAGGCAACCGCGGCGGGGCTCAAGGTGTTGAGCGTTGCGGACGCCATCAAGGGCGCCGACATTGCGATGATCCTGGTGCCGGATCATATCCAGGGCGATCTGTATCGCAACGAAATCGCGCCCCACCTGAGCGCTGGCAAAACGCTGATGTTCGCGCACGGCTTCGCCATCCACTTCGGCGAGATCAAGCCGCCTGCCAACGTAGACGTATCGATGATCGCGCCCAAGGCGCCAGGCCATCGCGTGCGCGAGCTGTTCACCGAAGGCGTGGGAGTTCCGGCGCTGGTGGCCATCCATCAGGATCCTTCGATGAACGCGCTCCAGAACGCGCTGGCTTACGCGCTGGCGCTGGGATGTTTGAAGGCCGGCGTCATCGAGACCAGCTTTAAAGAAGAGACCGAAAGCGATCTGTTCGGCGAGCAGTCCGTATTGTGCGGCGGCGTTAGCGAGCTGATCCGCGCGGGATTTGAAACATTGGTGGAGGCCGGATACGCGCCCGAGATCGCCTACTTCGAGTGCTTGCACGAGGTGAAGCTGATCGTCGATCTCATCTACGAGGGCGGGCTCGGTTACATGCGGTATTCGGTCTCAGACACGGCGGAGTACGGCGATTACACGCGCGGGCCGCGCATCGTCACCGACGAGACGCGAAAAGAGATGAAAAAGATCCTGTCCGAGATTCAATCCGGCCAGTTCGCCAAAGAGTGGATCAACGAAAACAAGACCGGCCGTCACAAATTCCTCGCGATGCGGCAGGCGGGGCATGACCAGCCGATCGAACGCGTAGGCAAGGAGCTCCGGCAGATGATGACGTTCCTAAGCAAGAAAAAGAAGGAGGAAGGCGTACCGCAGGAGCAAGAAGCCGCGGCGGTCACCAAGTAGTAGCATGCGCATTCACACATTCGATACCACGCTCCGGGACGGCACGCAGGGCGAAGCCGTCTCATTCTCCGTCGATGACAAACTGATCATCGCGCAGAAGCTGGACGAGCTGGGTATCGATTATATTGAGGGCGGATGGCCGAACTCCAATCCCAAGGACAAGGAGTTCTTCAAGCGTGCCAAGGACGTAAAACTGAAGCACGCGCGGCTGACCGCGTTCGGATCCACGCGTTTCGCGAAGAACGCGGTGGACCAGGATCCCAACGTGCGCGCGCTGCTCGAAGCCGAGACGCCCACCGTGTCCATTTTCGGCAAGAGCTGGGATCTGCACGTGCATCGCGCGCTCGGCATCGCCGAAGAAGCAAAATCTGCAAGCTGATCTCGCGAAACCGTGAAGTATCTCAAGGATCACGGCCGCGAAGTGGTGTACGACGCCGAGCATTTCTTCGACGGCTACAACGCCAATCCCGAATTCGCGCTGCGCACGCTGGAAGCCGCAAAGAAGGCCGGCGCCGACGTGCTGTGCCTGTGCGATACCAACGGCGGCAATCTGACGCATCGCATCGTCGAAGTGGTGGCGGAAGTTCGCAAGCGCTTCGACGGCGTGATGGGCATCCACACGCACAACGATTGCGACGTCGCGGTGGCCAATACCATCGCCGCCGTCGAAGCCGGCTGCACGCACGTGCAAGGCTGCATCAACGGCTACGGCGAACGCTGCGGCAACGCCAATATCGTGTCCATCATCGCCAATCTGGAGCTGAAGCTGGGCCACACCACCATCGGTCCGGAGAAGCTGCAGAACCTTAACCACCGTGGCGCGCTACATCGCCGAACTGGCCAATCTGCCGATGCGCAACGATCAGCCGTACGTCGGCCACAGCGCCTTCGCGCACAAAGGCGGCGTCCACGTCAGCGCGGTGTTGAAGGATTCGGCCACCTACGAGCACATGAAGCCGGAAATCGTCGGCAACCGCCAGCGCGTGCTGCTGAGCGATCTTTCCGGCCGCGGCAACGTGCTCTACAAGCTGAAGCAGCATGGCTTGGCCGAGCGCCTGGATTCCGAAGCGCGCCGGCAGTTGCTCGAGCGCATCAAGCAGATCTGGAGCATCAAGGCTATGAACTCGAAGCCGCCGAAGGCACTTTCGAGCTGCTGGTGCGCGAGGCGCTGCATCCGGGCTGGAGCTTCTTCGAAGTGGTGAGCTACGACGTCACGCACGCCGGCTGGTGGGCGGCACCACCGCCACCGTCACGCTGCGCATCCAGGACAGCGTGCACACCGCCACGCGCCACGGCCAAGGTCCCGATGAACGCGCTCGATATGTGCCTGCGGCAATGCCTCTCGACGGTCTATCCGCAGATCGAAAACGTCCGCCTCACCGATTACAAGGTCCGCGTGCTGGACCCCAAAAAAGGCACCGCCGCCAAGGTGCGCGTGCTGGTGGAATGGTCCGACCATCGCCGCAGCTGGGCCACCGTGGGCGTCTCCGACAACGTGATCGAAGCCAGCTGGGGCGCGCTGGTGGACGCCATCCGCCTGGAGCTGATGCGCCTGACCGAGCAGGACGAAAACGTCGACAAAGTGGTCGAAGACTACTGCTGGGGCGTCTAAGCTCGCCGGCTCAACCCGCGCGCTAGAATAGTAGCGATGGCGGCGACTACCCTCCTCACGTCCGATCAGTTCCTGGCGTTGCCCGAGGAATTCGACCAGTACGGCAACGTTATTCATCAGGAACTCATCCACGGCGAGGTGGTCCCCATGTCTCACGCGGGCCAACGACACGATGTCATTCGAGGCAACATCCTCAAGGCGCTCATCGAATACCTTTTGAAATCCCGCAACAGCAGCCTGCGAGCGTTCCCAGACTTCCAATTCGTTGTTGCTCCTAACGATGCCTTCATTCCCGACGCTTGCGTGATCGCAGCCAGCCGGTTAGACAAGGGTGCGGAGAAGTACTTTCAGGGCGCGCCGGAACTCGCTATCGAAGTTGTCTCTCCCAGCGAAAGCGCGGCCTATCTGAGGATCAAGACCGAGGCCTATCTCGCGAACGGCTCGCGCTCGGTGTGGATTGTGTTCCCCGAGGTCCGATCGGTTTTGGTTTATACGCGCGAGGAAGTCCACGAATTCAAGGGCGATCAATCCATCACTGATCCCCTCCTGCCCGGCTTCTCTTCTCCCATCTCCGCTTTTTTCGAGCTAACCTAGACGCTCGCTCGGGCTGGCCGTTAAAACAAGAGAACCGCGCGCTAGAATAGTAGCGATGGCGGCGACTACCCTCCTCACTTCCGATCAGTTCCTGGCGTTGCCCGAGGAATTAGACCAACACGGGAATCGGATCAAAGACGAACTCATTGGAGGCAAAGTCGTCAGAATGCCGCCCGCTTCGCTAATACACGACCTGATCAAGAATGGGATTAACGAGCTGCTGATTGAATATCTTCGCGCGAATGCAGAATTGGGTTTGAAAACTTTAGTGGAGATCGGAGCGCAGGTTAGCAAAGCTGATGCATTCATTCCCGATGTGTCCATCGTAAAGCGTAGCCGGCTGACTGGCAAATCGAGAGTTTTTCAAGGCGCACCGGACATTGCGATCGAGGTTGTATCACCGAGCGACACCCCCAGCCATCTTGATCGCAAAGTTGACGCGTATCTGAAAGGCGGGGCCAAGGCCGTTTGGATTGTTTTTCCTGAAGCCCGCTCAGTCAGGGTTCACACGAGCAACTCAGTCCGAGAATTCAAGGGCGATCAATCCATCACTGATCCCCTCCTGCCCGGCTTCTCTTCTCCCGTCTCCGCTTTCTTCGAGCTAACCTAGCCGCGCCGATGCGCTATTTCTTCACTCGATCCGTCCCGCCGTTTTCGCGCGTCCTTCTTGTGGAGAGCGGCAGCCGCGAGCTGTTCGAGAAGCTGCTTCCGGTGCTGTACCAAAA
The DNA here is from genome assembly GCA_963798295.1 of Bryobacterales bacterium. Taxonomy (GTDB): domain Bacteria; phylum Acidobacteriota; class Terriglobia; order Bryobacterales; family Bryobacteraceae; genus Palsa-89. Next base: position 89,312 of record CAWCSV010000003.1, read on the forward strand.
CCATGCGGACATGACGTGCGATCTGATCACCTGCTACGGGGGCGTTCCAACCACGTTTCGCGAGGAACAAGGCGAAGTTTACCGCGTCAGCGATTATCCAGCGGGTCCGCTGCGGCAGCGCCTGTTTCAGGAGCTCCGCGCCAACCGCTACGCCGTCGTCGGCATCATCTGCTCGGCCGAAGCCATCATGACCAAGTGGAAATGGGTGCTGGCCGCGCGGCTGCCGGGCAAGGTTTTTGTGCTCAACGAAAACGGCGACTACTTCTGGATGGACCACGGGCAACTGGCCACCATTCGCTATTTCATCCTCTTTCGCGCGGGCCTCACCGGCTCGGGCGCGGTCCGCACGCTGGCGCGAGTGGTATTGTTCCCGTTCAGCCTGCTATACCTGATCTTGTACGCAATCACAGTGCACTTTCGCAGGAGCCTACGATCTCTATGAAGGCAGTCTTTGTTGAACAGCCCGGCGGCGTCGAGAATCTCAAGTACGCGGAGCTTCCGAAGCCGACGCCCGGCGCGGGACAGGCGCTCGTCAAGATTGCGGCGTCGGGCGTCAATTACGTCGACATTTATTTCCGCATGGGCGTGTATCCCGCCACTCCGCCCATTGTGCTTGGCAGCGAGGGCGCGGGAACCGTGGAGGCCGTGGCGCCTGACGTGAAGAACGTCGCGGTGGGCGATCGAGTGGCTTACGCCATGGCCCGCGGTTCTTACGCCGAATACGCCGTCGTTCCCGCCTGGCAACTGGTGAAGATTCCCGCCTCGGTGGATTTCGACACCGCCGCCGCCGCTCTGCTGCAAGGTATGACCGCGCATTACCTGACCCACTCCACGTATCCGCTGAAACCGGGCGATTCGTGCCTTGTCCACGCCGCCGCCGGCGGCACCGGACGGCTCATCGTCCAGATGGCGAAGATGCTCGGCGCGCGAGTCATCGGAACCGTCGGCAATGAGGAGAAGGCCAAGCAAGCGAAAGAATGCGGCGCGGATGAGGTAATCATTTATACCAAGGAAGACTTCACCGCCAAAGCCAAGGGCATGCACGTGGTGTACGATTCGGTGGGCCAATCCACCTTCATGCAAAGCCTGGACTGCCTGCGCCCCCGCGGTATGATGGTGAGCTTCGGCAACGCCAGCGGACCGATGCCCACCTTCGCGCCCCTCATCCTGAGCCAGAAGGGATCGTTATTCTTGACACGCCCGACGCTGGGCAACTATATAGCGACCCCCGATGAGCTGGACTGGCGCGCCAACGACGTCTTGAATTGGATCGGACAAGGCAAGCTGAAACTGCACATCCACAAAATCTATCCGCTGGCCGAGGCCGCCCAGGCGCAGCGCGATCTGGAGGGCCGTAAAACGACCGGAAAGCTGCTGCTCCGTGTCGGCTGATCGCGCCGCGATTCCATTTAAGGATCTCAAGATCGACGCGCTGCTCGTGTCGGCGCCGTCCAACGTTCGCTACCTGAGCGGCTTCAGGGGCGACAACGGGCTGTTGCTTGTCACGTCCGATTCGCAGACGCTTTTCACCGATCCGCGCTTCACCATTCAAGCCGCCGAGGAGTGCGCCTGTGAAGTCAAGACCGTCACCAAGACGCCGCTCGATCAGGCCGCGCTCCAGGCCGTTCGCAAAAAGCGATTCAAACGAATCGGCTTTGAAGCTTCACGCATGCTGTATGACGTTCACCAGCGCATCGCGAAAGCGCTGCCGCGCGGCGTGACGCTCAAGCCCATCGGACCGGTGGTGGACAGGCTGCGGATGGTGAAGAGGGACGACGAGATCGCGCTGATTCGCCGCAGCGTGCTGACCAATTCGGAGGCGTTCGAGCGGGCCATCCGATCCATCCGTGCAGGCGCGCGGGAATCCACCATTGCCGCGGAGCTCGAATACCAGATGCGGCGGCTGGGCGCGGAGAAGGCGGCATTTGAAACCATCGTCGCCATGGGATCGCGATCCGCGCTGCCGCACGCGCAGCCTACGTCGCGGAAGCTCGCAAGCGATGAACTACTATTGATTGATATGGGCGCGTGCCAGGACGGCTACATGAGCGACATGACGCGCGTGTTGTTCCTGGGTACGCCCAGCCGCCGCGTTCGCGGCATGTATAACGCGGTTTTGAAGGCTCAGCTGGCTGCCATCGACACAGTTCGGCCTGGTGTGACAGCCGCGCACGTGGACCGCGCGGCGCGCCGTGTGCTCGAGATCGAAGGACTGGGAAAAGAGTTCGTCCATTCCACCGGTCACGGGCTCGGCCTGGAAATTCACGAAGGCCCGCGCCTGGGTCGCCGTGACAAAACGAAACTCCAGGCGGGGATGGCGATCACCATCGAGCCTGGCGCATACGTGCGCGATTTCGGCGGAATCCGCATCGAAGACACCGTGCTCGTGACCAAGACCGGGTGCGAAGTGCTTACGCCCACTTCCAAGGAGCTAAGACTTCTTTAGAATGTCGAACGACGAGATCAAAGAGCTGATCCAGCTGGTGCTGGAAAGCGGCATCGCCGAGCTGGAGCTCCAAAGGGGCGAGGACCGCGTTCGCATTCGCCGCACCATCGAATCGCCAGCCGCAACTTCCGCGCCGGCCACGATCGTCGAGACAGGACAGCCCAGCGCCGCATTATCGCCTGCTTCGCCGGCCGACGAACACATCGTCAAATCGCCGATCGTCGGCACCTATTACGACGCGCCCAAGCCCGGCGACCCTCCTTTCGTCAAAGTGGGCGATTCAGTGGAAGCCGGGCAGGTGCTGTGCATCATCGAATCGATGAAGCTGATGAACGAAATCGAGTCCGACGTCGGCGGAATTGTAGCTGCCAGGCTCATGGAGAACGGCCGGCCGGTGGAGTACGGAGAGGCGTTGTTTGCGATTCGTCCACGTTGAGCTGATCTGATATGTTCCAGAAGATCCTCATCGCCAATCGAGGCGAAATCGCGGTTCGTGTGATCTGTGCCTGCAAAGATCTGGGCATCAAGACCGTCGCAGTGTATTCGGAGGCCGACCGCCACAGCCTGCATGTGCGTTTTGCCGACGAAGCGATTTGTATCGGCCCCGCCAAGAGTTCGCGCAGCTATCTGGATATTCCGTCGGTGATCAGCGCGGCCGAGATCACCAATGTCGACGCCATTCATCCCGGCTACGGTTTCTTGAGCGAGAACGCCGACTTCGCCGAAGTGTGCGAAACGTCCGAGATCAAGTTCATCGGCCCCAAGCCGGATGTCACGCGCGCCATGGGTCTGAAACAGCATGCCCGCGCGGCCATGGCGGAATGCGGCGTGCCTATCTTGCCGGGCTCCCAAGGCATTCTCCAGAACGCGGAAGAGGCGCTCGAAACCGCGCAGCGCATCGGATTTCCCGTGATGCTGAAAGCCTCGGCGGGCGGCGGCGGCCGCGGCATGCGCATGGTGCAGGAAGCCTCCGAGTTGCCGTCCTTGCTGACGCAGGCGCAGCAGGAAGCGGGAGCGGCGTTTTCTTCTGAAGACGTGTACATGGAGAAACTCGTGGAGAGGCCACGCCACATCGAATTTCAAGTGCTGGCCGACGAACATGGCAATGTCGAGATCCTGGGTGAGCGCGATTGCTCCATCCAGCGGCGCCATCAGAAGCTGCTGGAAGAAGGCCCTTCGCCGGTGGTGACCGCGGAGCTTCGCGAGAAGATGCGTGCCCGGCTTTGCGCCGCCATGACCCGGATTGGCTACACCAACGCCGGAACCATCGAATTCTTGATGGATCGCGATGGCAATCTGTACTTCATCGAAGTGAACGCGCGTATTCAGGTGGAACATCCGGTCACCGAGTCGATCACCGGCATCGATCTGGTGAAGAGCCAGATCCTGATCGCGGCAGGCTACAAGCTAGCGGAAATCATCCAACAGCCGGTCGCGATTAAAGGCCACGCTATCGAATGCCGCATCAACGCGGAACATCCCGAAACGTTCGTGCCGTCGCCCGGGCGCATCACCGCGCTCAATCTGCCCGGCGACATCGGAATACGCGTCGACACCGCGGCCTACACCGACTATGTGATACCGCCGTTCTACGATTCGCTGGTCGCCAAGCTGATCGCTTATGGCCGCGACCGGACCGAGGCCATCGCCCGCATGCGCCGCGCGCTCGATGTGTTCGTCGTGGAAGGCATCTACACCACCATCCCCCTGCACCAGCGCATCATGCAGGATCCCGACTTCATTTCCGGAAAGTTCGATACTTCGTTTCTCAGTTCCCGAGTTCGCTCTCACTAGCTTCAATTTCCATGCGCAGCAGAGCGGCGCCCAGCGTTTTGCCTTGCGCGTCGATCCGCAACGACAAGGTCCCGCCGCCGCCCAGCGCTTCATGCAGCAGGAAATTGAGCGCGCCCAGGTTCGGCAGTTCGTAGCGCTCGACATTCCCCTTTACCAGCTCACCGAAGAAATGTTTTACCCGCTCAGCCGTGACTTCGCGAGCCAGTACGGGATAATGCCGCGCATCGAAAGCAATGACGCCGATGTTGGACGTATCGCCCTTGTCGCCGGAGCGGGCGTGCGCGATGCGCGACAGCGGAATTTTCATTCCACCACCTCAACCGACGTTTGAATCAGCTCGCGCGGGATCAGCGCCGGCCAATAAGCCACCACTTCACGGACCGGCGGGCGACCGTCGCCGAAGCCCGTCGCAGTGGGAGGGCCGCTGAGCACCAGCGGGATCAATTCGCGCGTGAAGCGATCCACGGATTTGCGATCTTGCCCGCGCACCCCGATGCGTAGTTGCACTTCCGGTGGATCGGGCTGGGGGATGGCAACCGGTCCATGGCATGCATTCACTCCGAAGAACTCGGTGTAGATCTCTTCGAACGCCAACCCAAGTTCCTCCAGACGCTCGCGCACGATCCGGTCCGCGGCTTGGGCCTTTTCCAGAGCCTGCGGCGCGCTATAGACCAGCGTGCCGATCGCCTTCCAGCCATAGGAATAAGCGATCGAAAGCTTCAGCATCTGAGGCCGCTCGGCGCCGCGAATGCCCGAAACTTGCACGCGATCCGGCCCGGCGTCTTTCAATTGAATGCTGGTGAAATCGGCCACGCAATCGGGCGTGATGTAGTTTTTCGGATCGCCTAATTCGTACAACAGTTGTTCCTTGATCACATCCACCGAAACGCGCCCGCCCGTGCCTTCATGCTTGGTGATGCTGAAACGGCCGTCATGATCGGCTTCGATGATGGGATAGCCGATGTTCGCCATGTCGGGGATACTCTGCCAATCCACCTGGCAGTTGCCGCCCGTACACTGCGCGCCGCATTCAACAATATGCCCCGCAATTGTTCCGGCGGCGAGTTTGTCCCAATCCTCCGGCTGCCAGCCAAAACGATGGATCATGGGAGCCAGCGACAGCGCGGTATCGGTGCATCGGCCCGCGATAACCACGTCCGCGCCCGCCGCCAGAGCCTCCGCCAACGGAAAAGCCCCGATATAGGCGTTCGCGCTCAGTATCCGATCGCGAATGGCGCTCAGCGGCTCGCCAGTATCCATGTTCTTCATCACATAACCGGCTGCCAGAAACTGATCCAGCCGCCCGAATACGTCGTCGCCCAAAACCACGCCCACCTTGAGCGACGGCGCAAGACGCCGCACTTCGCGGGCGCAGGCGATCGGATTCACGCCGCCGGCATTGGCGATCACCTTGACATCGCGCTCGATCAAACGCCGCTGGATGCGCGCAATCAAAGGCGGAAAATCGCGTGCATAGCCGAGATTGGGATCGGCCTCCCTTTGCTTCTGGAGAATCGACATCGTGATTTCGGCCAGATAATCGAGCGCCAGATAATCGATGGGGCCTTGCTCCACCAGCCGTACCGGAGCTTCCAGCCAATCGCCCCAAAAGCCTTGCCCGTTTGCGATTCGGATCATTGGTTTTGATCTTCGGGTTTCTGGCCCGCGCGCCTAGCAACCATCCGGACCTTGAGCCGTTCAAGGTTCTGCGCGATCGTCTCGATCACCAGGTGCTCGCGATGCAGGTGCGAGGTTGCGATTTCCAACGCGAACGCCAGCACTCGCCGGGTTTGCAACGGATCGATCAGCGCGTCCACATGCCCCCGGGCCGCGGCGTAGCGTGCGTCCAGCCAGCGGTCATAGTCCGCGCGCGTGCGCTCGATGCGCTCCTGAAGATCCGGTGGAACCGGCTTTCCCTCCGATTTCAACCGCTCCAGCTCCGGACCATGGATCGCCTGCACCGCCGAATCGCCCTCCATAACACCGATGCGCGCGGTCGGCCATCCAAACGTGAACGTCGGATCGAAGCCCTGCCCCGCCATCGCGTAATACCCAGCGCCGCTCGCATGATTCAGCGTGAGCACAATCTTCGGCACCGTGGAGCACGCCATCGTCTCCACCATCTCCGCGCCGGCACGAATGATTCCGTCGCGCTCCGCCTCCAGGCCCACCATGAAGCCGGAAACATCCTGAAGATAAATCAACGGCACGCCGTTTCTCTCAGCGTTCTCGACGAAATACGCCACTTTGCGAGCCGACTCAGCGTACACGATGCCGCCGATCCGTGCCCCGCTCTCGGTCTTGAGGAATCCGCGGCGATTCGACACCACAGCCACCGGACGTCCAAATAGTTTCGCGTCGGCGCACAGCAACTCAGGCGCATGGTTGGGCTGAAATTCGAGATAATCGTCGCGATCGAAGATGCGCGCAATCGCGTCTTCGATGTTGTATGGCAGCCGGTGATCGGCGGGCATCAAATCATAGAGACCTTCCGTCGGTTTCGCGGGTGGCGATCCATCCAGAGCCGCGGGCGCCGACGGCATGGCGCGAAACCTTTCGCGAATCATTTCGAGACACGCGGCGTCATCCTTCGCCGTGTAATGCGCCACGCCGCTCGCGGTGGTGTGCATGCGCGCGCCGCCCAGCGACTCCGCATCGACAACCTGCCCCACCGCGCCCTTTACCAGATTCGGCCCGCCCAGCCCCATGAAGCTGGTGCCTTCCACCATGATGATCACGTCGCTCAGCGCCGGCAGATACGCGCCGCCCGCGATGCATGGGCCCATCACCGCCGCGATCTGCGGAACATGCAATCGCCGCCGCATCAAAGAATTGTAGTAGAAGATGCGAGCGGCACCGTATTGCCCCGGGAAGATTCCATCCTGCAGCGGCAGATTCACTCCGGCCGAGTCCACCAGATAGACGATCGGAACACGGTTGCGCATCGCGATTTCCTGCGCGCGCAGAATCTTCGTGATGGTTTCCGGCCACCATGCACCGGCCTTCACGGTGGCGTCGTTGGCGACCACGATCGCCGGCCGGCCTTCGATCTTACCCGCGCCCGTGACGACGCCGGCGCCGGGCGCCTGTCCGTCATATTGATCGTAGGCGACCAGAAGCCCGACCTCGAGAAACATCGCTCCGGGATCCAGCAGCTTCGCGAGCCGCTCCCGCGCCGTCAGCTTGCCATCGCGATGCTGCTTGTCGATTCGTTTGACGCCGCCGCCTTGCCGCAGCTTGTCTTCGAGCGTCTGCAGATCTTCGACAAGCTGACGCATCGGAGGCGAACTGGCGGTGGGCACCATTTTCAGAATACAGTACTCACTTTCAGAATAGAGTCCTCAATGACGCTCTTCGCGCCCGCTTGCCACGATATGCTAAGGGCGTTGGGCATCGATCCTAAGGCCGCGCGCGCTGCCTGGACCGTATTTCTGTTGGCTTTGCTGGTGGCCACGGCCTATGCGGTCCGAGAGACGCTCGCGGTGTTTGTGATCGCCTTGTTGTTCGCCTATTTACTGGCGCCTTTGGTCGGCTTCGTGGAGCGAATCACACCACGCCAGGTGTCACCGCGGATCGCGCTGGCGATCGTTTATCTGGCCTTGGTCGGTGCGATTGTCGCCCTGGTGTTGACGTTGGGTTCGCGGCTGGCCGATGAAGCCAACAGTCTCGCCATGCGATTGCCCGATTTGGTAAAGAATCCCGAGTGGATGCAGAGGATCCCCTTGCCGAGTTGGCTGGAACCAGCGCGGGCCAGCATGATTCAGAAGGTGGAAGATCAGTTGAGTAGTGGCGGACAACAGATCCTGCCCTACATCAAAGGACTGGGCGGGCAACTCATTTCCGGCGCAAGATACGCGCTCTACCTGGTTCTGATTCCCATTCTCGCGTTCTTCTTCCTCAAAGATGGAGCCGCCATTCGAGATGAATTCGTCGCGGCGTTGGTGGACGAACCCCGAAGACCAGTGGTGGACAATATTCTTGAAGACATCAATCTTCTGCTCGGTCAATACATTCGCGCGCTGGTGCTGTTGTCGGTGGCGAGTTTCACGGCGCATAGCATCTTTCTGGCAGCGTCTGGAGCGCCCTATGCTGTCCTGCTGGCGGGCGTGGCCGCGTTGGGCGAGTTCATCCCGGTGGTTGGGCCGGCCGCCAGCGGCCTGATCATTGTGCTGGTAACCAGCCTCAGCGGATACAATCACGTTCTGCTATACCTCCTGTTCTGGCTGCTTTACCGGATGGTTCAAGATTACGTTTTGTCGCCGTACCTGATGAGCAAAGGCGTGCAATTGAATCCCATGCTGGTGCTGTTCGGAGTGCTGGCGGGAGATCAGATCGCGGGCGTGTTGGGAATGTTTTTGTCGGTGCCGCTGCTGGCGATTTTGCGCGTGGTCTTCGTGCGCTTGCGGCGCGCACGCTCCATAGATCTGGTTGCTCCGCGAGGAGAGCTGTGAAACGGTTCGCGTGTTTGTTGGTGTGCGCGTCTCCGCTTATTGGCCACATGGTGAGCATGAGCACGGGCGACCTGAAAGTGAACGGCGCGCACGCCAGCTTCGAATTGCGCATGCCCATGTACGAAGTGGCTCATGTGCGCCAACCGGAGCACACTCTGCTCGATCACGTCCGATTCGAAAGCGGCGGCGTTTGGGCCAAACCTTCCGCCGAGAATTGCCGGCAAGAGCTGGACACCTACGTCTGCACTGCCGAGTATCAATTCCCTGCCCCCATCGACACCGTGCAAGTGGAATGCACGCTCGCCTCCGTCACCGTTCCGAACCACATCCATTTGCTGAGAGCGTATCGCGGCGACAAATCCGATCAGGCCGTCTTCGATCTTTCATTCACGCAGGCGGAACTCCGCTTCCTACCGCCCACGGCGTTTGAAACGGCGACCCGCGAAATTTCTGCTGGATTCATGCGCGCGGCCGGTGGGCTGGCGCCGCTCCTGTTTCTTGTGAGCCTGGCGCTGGCGGCGCGTAGCCGTCGCGAGCTGGCGGCCCTTACCGGCTCATTCGTCGCAGCCGAAGTCCTGGCCTGCGCCATCGCGCCGCGCATGACACTTTCGTTATCCCCGCGATTCATTGAAGCCGCCGCCGCGCTTACTATCGCCTATCTGGCGTTCGAGATTGTCCTGCTGCCGCATTCGAGCTACCGCTGGCTGGTGGTGGCGGTGCTGGGCCTCTTTCATGGCGCCTACTTCTCCGCATTTCTTACCGAAAGCCGATATCACGCCGCAACATTTCTAACAGGTGTTGTCGTTTGCGAGCTGATGCTCATCGCGTTGTTCGCTTTCCTCCTCGACCGTTTGGTGCGCCTCTCCTTCTTGCGCCGCGCCGTGCCGGTGGCCGCGTCGCTGTTGCTGGCGGTGGGTGTCGCCTGGTTCCTTCTGCGCTTACGGGCCTGACATTATGGAGACATGCGCAGCTTTGACAGCCTTTCGGAACGTGAAATTCTAGCTCTTGCGATTTCGCTCGAAGAAGAAGACGAGCGCGTGTACTCCGAGTATGCCGAAGGTTTGCGGGAAAACTTTCCCGCGTCCGCCCAGGTATTCGACGGCATGCGCGAGGAGGAGTCCGGACACCGCCGTCGGCTGATCGAATTGTTCCGTCAGAAGTTCGGCGAGCACATCCCCTTGATCCGGCGTCAGGACGTGCGCGGCTTCGTGCATCGCAATCCGGTCTGGCTGGTGCAGCCGCTCGGTCTAGATACGGTCCGTAATCAAGCCAGCGCCATGGAAGTGGAGAGCCGCCGCTTTTACGAAAAGGCTGCGGCGCGCGCGCAAGACGGCGGCGTTCGCCAATTGCTGGACGATCTGGCGCAGGAAGAGCGCACTCACGAAGACCGCGCCGAGCAACTGGAAAAGACCAAACTCCAGCCCGACGTCAAGCATCGCGAAGACGAAGCCAACCGGCGCCTGTTCGTTCTGCAGATCGTGCAGCCCGGACTCGCTGGCTTAATGGATGGGTCCGTCTCCACGCTCGCGCCGGTGTTCGCCGCGGCGCTGGCCACGCAAAGCAGTTTTGACGCGTTTAAGGTAGGCCTCGCGGCGTCGCTTGGCGCGGGCATCAGCATGGGCTTCGCCGAAGCGCTGTCGGACGACGGCAGCCTCACCGGCCGAGGCCACCCGTGGGCCCGCGGCGTGGTTTGCGGTTTGATGACCGCGCTCGGTGGAATCGGACACACGCTGCCATTCCTCATCCCAAGCTTTCGGCTGGCGATGATTATCGCGGCGCTGGTGGTGGTGGTGGAGCTCGGCGTCATTTCCTGGATCCGCAACCGTTATATGGATACGCCGCCGGTGTCAGCGGTTCTGCAAGTAGGGCTGGGCGGAGTTCTGGTTTTCCTGACTGGCGTTCTGATCGGCAGCTCTTAACGTGCCGAACTCAACACCAGCGCATTGAAAAACAGTTTGAACGTCTGATAACTCTGCGCGCGATATTGCGGGCGCATCCCGAACAGCACGGCGCGTCCCTGCCCCAGCGGCACTTCAACCAGCGCCGCGCGGCTTTCGATATACGGTTCACCCAGCAGCCATCCCGACGCAAGCACGTGATCGTCCGGGTAGCGCGCGACGATGACGTCTCTACTCTTCGCTGGAACATCCCATGCCGGGCTCTCCTCGCTCCATATCGCGATGCTCTTAGGAAGCCCGAGTGTAAGGGCGTTCTGCGTGTCGAGCGAAACGTTGAGCAAGGATCCAGGCGAATAAAAGTCGCGATTCGCAACTCCAGCCAGCACGTTCTTGACGTCCAGATGGAGGTGTTCGACGGCGTAATTCGCGGAACGATTCAAAAACACCAGCGTGCCGCCTTGTTCGGCGAATCGGTTTAAGTTGGACACGGCTTTCTTGCTCAAGCCACCGGTGTATTCCTGCGGCATCTTGCCGAGCTCGAACCCATTCGCGATTTGGGAGGCCGGCTGATCGGGAAACACAATGACATCGAAGCGCTCGCGCAGTTTGCCCGCGTCGATATCGGTGTTGAGAACATTCTGATATGTGAAGCCAAACTCTTCGAGCAGCCAACGCGTCCAACCTTCGTCGATGGCCGGCACATAGCTCTTGTAGAGTCCGATCCGTGGGCGATGCACTTCTACGGCGTTTGCGGTTGTACGATCGCGAAAACGGCCCGTGACGGTCTCGCGCCAAACGGGCTTACCGGCGCTCCAAAGCTGGTTCGCTGCACGCCATGAATCGATGTCCGCCGGCGCGGGGTCGAATTCAAAAGATTTGGCAACCTTGGATGGGACGTTGAACGCCGTGTCGATGGTGTCCGTCTCTACGCCCATCAGCAGCGGCAGCGTCTGCGCGGTCACGTCGTAAGGGCGCTGCGGCGGACCGCCAGGATACGTGCGCAAATCGGGATAGTGCTGACGCTCCAGCAGCGTCTTGGCGTAACTGCTGTACGGCTGCTGCATGGAAATGATGTAGCTTCCCTCCGCGTAGCGTTTGCCGCCAGCCACGAACGCGTCGCTGGCACGCTGGATTTCCACATCGCCGAAGGTCAACAGCTCCAGCATTTTTCGAGCCGCCCCCGGATCCATCTGCGCTCGCGGAATCACAAACGCGTAGGGCGACGTGCGCGCCATCGCCCGCTCTCCGATTTGGTAAAAATTGCGGAGCAGATCCGCTCGCCGCACCGCCGCCTGGTACAGCAAGCTCTCGAACGCAATCAACTGATAATCGACAATATCGCCGATGTGCCACGTTCCGCCTTCCCACGGCTCCAGATAATTCCAGCTTGCTTCGCGCGGATTGAACCCCAGAGCGGCGGTATCGATCTGATCGGGTCGCACCGTCAGCGGGCTGGCAAGCGATGCGCTGGCCGACTCGCTCAAGATGCGAATGCCCCCGTGATACGCCATGTACTGCCGGGCCGGCGCCCAGAAATCGTAGAGCGCGTTCGTCACCACGCCCTTCTTGCCGGCAGCCGTTAAATCCGCCGCCATGCCGAGTCCCAGGTAGTTGCCTTCCTGCGCCAGAATCGGATCCACGTTCGGATCGATCGGACTCAGCCACGGCGGCACGAACATGCGCGACGCGTAGGCGCCTTGCTGGTGCACATCGTAGACGACTTGCGGATGCCAGGCGTTCTGCAGCGCTACCGTCAGGCGCGTTTCAGGCTGCGAGAATGTGTACCAGTCGCGATTGTTGTCGTGCCCGGTGTACTTCTGATAAAGCTCCGGCGGCGACGAGCCTTCATACGCCGTGCCCAGCGTTTTGCGATACCAGCGCGTCACGATATCCAGCCCGTCCGGATTCTGCGACGGCACCAGGATGACGATCACGTTGTCGAGGATGGCGCGAAACTTCGGCGTATCCTGCGTCAACAAATTGTAGACAAATTGAATGGCGGAATGCGTGGACGCGACTTCAGTGGCGTGAATGGAGCAGGTGATCAGCACCACGGTCTTGCCTTCGGTGATCAGCCTGGCCGCTTCCACGGGATTTATACGCCGTGGATCAGCGAGCTTCGCCTGGATTTCCCGATAGTGGTCCAGATTCCGCAGCGTCGCGGGCGAGCTGATGGTGACCGCTACGAACGGCCGGCCCTCTGCGGTCTTGCCCAATTCCTCGAATCGGATTTTGTCGCTGGTTTTAGCCAGCGCCTGATAATAAGAGACGACCTTATCCCAATCCAGCAACTCGCGATCCACGCCCATGCGATGGCCGAAGTGGCTTTCCGGCGTAGGCGGGGACGTAGGCGGCTGTGCAGAGAGGCTGGCCGACAACAGCGCCACGCCTGCGAGGAGGGATCTCATCTAGTTCAGTACTATACTAATCACCCGGCGCCTCCCGGTGCGTGGATTTGCGGCCTGGCCCTACAGGAATTGCGTGCCATCGCGTAAACTCGACCGATCCCCCTGCCCCCCTTCAGCCAGGGGAATCTCTTTCGTTTCATCTTGTTATAGTTTGGTACGTCTCGTGCGTATTGTTCGCCCAGGAGACCTCATATGGCACTCAATGTCACTCGCCGGGAGCAAGAAGGAATCTCGATTATTCAGCTCTCAGGCCGCCTTATCTTTGGGCCGGAGGATATCCTGCTGAATGATGAGATCCGGCACGCCATCGCTGCGCGCAGACTGCGGCTGGTCATTGACCTGGCGGAAGTGGATAAGATCGACAGCGCCGGATTAGGCACGCTGTTGTATGCTCGCGCGGAACTGCGAAGAGCGGGCGGCGGACTGGCTCTGGCGAATTTGCAGCCTTCACACCTGAGGACGCTGCTGGTGGCTAAGCTGGAATCCGTTTTTGATGTTTTCGGCAGCCAGTTGGATGCCGTTAACAGCTTTTTCCCCGAGCGGCATGTGCCGCACTACGATCTGCTTCAGCTAGTGGCGTCGAATCGCGACGGGCGGGGCGCTCAGAGTCTGCGGCGCGCATCGTAGCTTGATGCCCCCAACGCCGTAATTCATCGAGCGCCGCGTTGCATAACCTGGGTAGCGCTTCCACCAACGGCAGCGAAAGATCGATCCCCCATTCGGTTGATAGCGTCTGGACGCCGAGCAACACAATTTCCTCCGGCAACTCGCCCAGCAGTTCAAGCGCGACCATCAGGTCCGCGAATCCCAATTGATGCACGCTCGCCTTTCCAGGCAGATTCCGCAGCGCGTTCCCCTCCAGACGAACCAGGGTTCCCGGAAGCTCGCCCACGTCCAGCGCATCGATCACCAGCAGCCGCTGGAACGCGGCGATGTGCGGGAGCAGGTTTAATCCCTGGGTCCCACCGTCCATGAGAACGGCGTCAGACGGGACTCGGGGATCTTCGCTCAATCTCTGAATCGCGTGAACCCCGAGGCCATCGTCGGAATGAACCAAGTTTCCCAAGCCGAGCACCAGTGTCTTGGTTTCTGCTGTTGTCATATCCGGATCATTTGTGAGCGGCGGCCTGGTCCTTCTCAATCTCCCGTCTGATTTCTTTTACGGGGATAATCTTATAGCCGATGAAAATGCTATCCATCAAACCGCGCTTTTCGGCCCGCGAAACCAGCATGCACAGATGCACATGAAAAACCGCAAACGCGAAGAAGACATACATCGAGAAAAAGTGAATCAAACGCAGGTTCTGCAGACTGATCAAGCGCGGAACCCATCCCACCAGCACGCGCAGAAAGGCGTTGTCGAGCAGCCGCTGGTACATCACCAGGCCCGTCACCACTTCCACCAGCATCAGGGCATAGATTCCCACGTAGGAGAGTGCGGCCATCTGGTTGTGGCCGATTTTGGAAACTGGCGTAGGCCGCAGGAAGCCATAGAACTTCATCACCTCCAACATTTCGCGAAAGCGGTCTTTGCTCAGCGGGATGAACTGCCGCCAACCCTCCCACTTGTTGCCGCCGAAGAAAAGGTAGATGCGCAGCAGCAACAGCGCGATAAACAGCATCCCGAAGGCTTCGTGCACGAAGCGGAACCAGCCCATCAGGAACGGCCGGTTGGACAGTCCGTAGATGAAAGGATTGTGGATGTAATATCCGGTGAACGAAAGGACGCAGATCGAAATCACCAGGCCCCAATGGGCCAGCCGCAGCGGATACTGCCACACGTAGACCGGCGCAACGGGTCCGAATTCGCCAGGAAAGCTTTTTCCAGGATAGATTCGTTGAGTGGCCATAGCGAATGCTCCTAACCTGCCTTAAGAACCGAATAATCCCGGCCCTGAGCATCCACCACATGCACGGCGCACGCAATGCAGGGGTCAAAGGAATGAATGGTGCGCAGAACCTCAAGCGGCCGGTTTGGATCGGCGATCGGCGTTTTGATAAGCGACGCCTCGTAGGGGCCGCGCTGGCCCTGAGCGTCTCGCGGCCCGGCGTTCCAAGTGGTGGGAACCACGGCCTGGTAGTTTTTGATGGCCTTCCCTTCGATCTCCACCCAATGGCCAAGCGAGCCGCGCGGCGCCTCGTGCCATCCGAATCCGCGGCTGCTGGCGGGCCAAGTGCTGGGGTCCCACTTAGTGGTGTTGCAGATCGCTACCTGGCCGTGGGCCAGGTTGGAATCCAGTTGATCCACCCACTGCTCCAGACGTGCGGCCATCAACTGAGACTCGATGGCCCGCGCCGCCACCCGGCCCAAGGTGGAGAAGAGAACCGAGGCCGGCGCGTTGAAGTGCTTCAGTACGGCATCGACGGACGCCTTGATATCCTTCTGTCCCGCGGCGTAACCCACCACCATGCGCGCCAGCGGCCCCACTTCCATGGGCTTGCCCTGGTAGCGGGGAGACTTCAGCCATGAGTATTTCTTATCGACGTCCAGAAGTTCGTAGGGCGGCTTGGGACCCGAATACTTGGGATTGGTCTGGCCATCGTAGGGATGCTTGGCCGTGTCGCCGTCGGAATAGTCGTACCAGGCGTGGCTGACGGACTCAGTGATTTGCGTAGGGTCCACCGGATAGACCTTGCTGATGTCGCGGCCCAAGACGATTCCTCTCGGGAACAGGAACGTGCTCGCATCGTTTTGGTTGATGGACGAATAGTCGCCGTAAGACAGGAAATTTCCCACGCCCTCGCCGAGCGCAAACCAATCCTTATAGAAGCTGGCGACAGCGAGAACGTCGGGAACGTAAACCTGCTCGACGAACTTTCGCGCTCCACGGACCAGCTCCCTGAGAAATCCGATTCGCTCCGGATTAATGACCGCGAACGGCTCATTGGGATCCATGGCCGTCGACATTCCGCCCACCAGGAAAGTTTGCGGATGCGGATTTTTTCCGCCCAACACGGCGTGCAGCCGGATGAAGTCCTTCTGCCAGGAGAGCGCTTCCAGGTAGTGCGCCACTGCCAGCAGATTCGCTTCGGGGGGCAAATGATACGCCGGGTGTCCCCAATAGCCGCTGGTGAACAGGCTGAGCTGTCCGCTGTCGACCAATGCCTTCACCCGATTCTGTACGCCTTTGAAGTAGGTGGCGCTGGACTTTTCGTAATCGGAAATGGACTGCGCAAGTTGCGACGTCTTCCCCGGATCGGCCTTGAGCGCTCCGGTAACATCCACCCAGTCGAGGGCGTGCAGGTGATAGAAATGAATCACATGGTCCTGCACCATCTGCGACCCGGCGATGAGATCGCGGACGATGCGGGCGTTTTCCGGCACCTCGATCTGCAGCGCGTCTTCCACCGCCCGGACGCTGGCCAGAGCGTGGACCATGGTGCATACTCCGCAAATCCGCTGCGCCCAGATCCAGGCCTCGCGCGGATCGCGCTTTTGTAGGATCAATTCAATACCGCGAAACATCGTGCCCGCGCTCCAGGCGTCCGATATCTTCCCGCCGTCCACCTGGGCTTCAATGCGCAAATGCCCTTCGATGCGCGTGACAGGATCAACCACCAGGCGTGCCATATTATCTCCCCTTTCCCGGCAGGATCAGTTCTTCCTCTGCATGCGGATCCGGCGGCGGAGGCGCCGGCTTGGGCGCGGGCTTGATCATCTGAATCAACCCATGCGCCGTTACGCCCGCCACGGTCGCGCCCACCAGTCCAAGACCAATCTCACCGGCGGTTACTTCGACCCCGAACCCAGGCACCGAAGGTAGCCGATCGTAGAAAGGCGACATGTGATCCCAGAAGCGCGGCGAGGCGCAGGCGATGCAGCCGTGGCCCGCGCGAATGGGCCAACTGGTATGGTCGTTCCATCCCACCACCGGGCAATTAAACGTCGCCGCTGGGCCTTTGCAGCCCATCTTGTATAGGCACCAGCCTTTGCGGTGCCCTTCATCGCCCCAATCCACGACGAAACGTCCGGCGTCATAATGCGCGCGCCGCTCGCACTGATCGTGAATGATGCGCCCATAGGCGAACAGCGGCCGGTTATATTGATCCAGCGCCGGCAGGTCGTTGAACGTCAGGTAGTGCACCAGCGCCGCAGCCGTATTGGCCGGATTGTGAGGGCAACCCGCCATGTTCATCACCTTGACGCCCGGCAGCGCTTCGTGCACGCCCAGGGCGCCGGTGGGGTTGGGAGCCGAGCGCACCAGGCCGCCGTCAAAGGCGCAGGCGCCCACCGCGATGGTGGCTGCGGCGTTGCGGCACACTTTCTCGGCGATGTCCATCGCGCTTTTCCCGCCGATGGTGCAGAATCCTTCGCCCGTCGGGATGGCGCCTTCCACCACCGCCAGATACTTGCCTTTGTCTTCGTTCACTACGCGCTCTAGCACCGCGTCGGCCTGCTTGCCCGCGCCCGCCATGATCACTTCGTGGTACTCCCACGAAAGCAGCTCGAGCACTACTTCGGCGACGTCGGGATGGCTGGAGCGGAGCATCGATTCCGAGCATCCGGTGCAGTCCTGAAACTGCAGCCAGAGCAAGACTGGCTTGCGGGCGCTTCCCACCGCTTTCACAACCTGCGCCAGGTACCGATCCGGCAGCGCCAGAGTGGCAAGCATGGCGCTGCAAAATTTCACCAGCTGCCTGCGGGAGATGCCTCTCCGCGCCAGCACGGTGCTTACATCGGTTTCAGTTGACAGCATGGGCAACCTCCTCGGCTTTCTTACTCTTCACGCGATCGGCCAGCCAGGTAAGCCACTGCTCCAGCCCGGCGCCGGTAGTGCAAGACGTATCGATAATTTCAATCCCCGGATGAATTTGCCGCGCGTTATCCAGCGCCAGTTGCGGATCGAAAGGAACATAGGGCAACAGATCGATCTTGTTCAAGATCATCAACTCGGCTTTGCGAAATATTCCCGGGTATTTCAGCGGCTTGTCTTCGCCTTCGGTGACGCTCAGCACCACGATCTTGGCGTCTTCGCCCAGATCGTAGCTGGTGGGGCAGACCAGGTTGCCGACGTTCTCGATAAACAACAGATCCAGCCGTTCATTGCGCCAGTCCGCCAGATGATTCTCCACCATCCGCGCATCCAGATGGCAGGCGCCGCCGGTGGTGATCTGACGCACCGGATAGCCATAACGGCCCAGCCGCCGCGCGTCGTTGTCGGTCTGGATGTCGCCGGTGAGAACGGCGGCCCGCGTGCCCTTGCCTAAGGCGGCCGGCAACATCTCCAGCGTCTTTTCGAGCAACATGGTTTTGCCCGAACCCGGCGAGCTGATCAGATTCACCGCCAGCGTGCCTTGGTCCCGCAGCCGCTCACGCAGCCGCGCCGCAATCCAATCGTTCTCGCTCAGAACCTTCTTCTCGATTGCCACTCGCGTCATTTTTCACCTCGTCGAGCCCACCCTCTTCCAACTCCAGATAAGCGAACCTCAGCTCGTCGCTCCCCGCGCGCCACGCGATGTCCAGCTCAATGGCCGCCGGTTTTTGATCATTAGTGATAGCTTCAAAACAAAATCGCAGCGATTCTGTATCCACGCCCGCATATTCGCCAATCACGACTCCCACCTTGGCCGGACGCCCGCCCGGATACCGCCGCGCCTCCTCCCAAGCCGCCTCCAGGATCGAATTGGCGATCCCCATTTCGTGCATTACAGCGCGCCCATCCGCTCAAGCTCCTGCAACGTCCGCCGCGCCTCTGCCTCTTCCATGCGGCTGACCGCGAAACCCACGTGCACCAGCAGGAAATCCCCGGGCGCGGCGTCGGGAGTGAAGGCCAGATTCACGCTCTTCCTCACACCGCAGAAATCCACCTGGCCAATGCGAAACGCCGGGTCGTCACCCGCCACGCTCTCAAGCCGCCCTGGGACTGATAAACACATCCTGAATCACCTGCTGCAAGCATTTAGCAGGTTCCCGCCCATAGGAATACGCACCCATCGAAACAGGCTTATCGTGTCGTATCGGCAAGGATTCTCAGGCTCTTAGCGCGAGCGGCTGCCGATGCGCTGAAGTTTCAATAAGTTCGCAAATGGGGACAATCGCGCTCGGGTGCGGAAATTGACGCACACGATCTTGTCCATGGGCAGGATTTTGTCAGTGGGCTGGGGCTGCGACCGGCGTCGCCAACACGACCTCAACGGCTGGATTGCCAAGCAAAGTGTTGTGGATCAAACACGTTTTCACCGCCCGCAACAGGCCAGCCTGATGGCGATCAGCCTGATCGTGCGCATCTACTCCAAGCCCCGGCGCCTCCACTTCAATCTTGAACGAAGCCAGCCGCGCGGGTGGTTGCTGCGCCTTCTGCGCGCTCACTCGCACCCTCAAGCCCGCCGACGGCAACCGCCTCGCGTTCAGGTATTGAGCCGCGTAATAGGCCGCGCAACTGGCCAGCGACGCCAGCAGGAACTCGGGAGGCGTCGGACCTGTGTCGGACCCGCCGTTGTCCACCGGCTGATCGCTGATCAGGCGATGCCCGCGCGCCTGTACTTCAAATCTCAAATTGCCCAGATATTCCGCTGTGACGTCCATAATCCGCTCTCGTCACTTGAGAGAGCAGACGGATCGCCAACGATTGAAAACGAAGGCCGACGAAAATCGACTTTGGGGGGACGGATATGAATAACCTCAGACCGACCCCGCGCCACGATTACGTAATTCGGATTCGCGCCAGCAGAAAGGTTTGCACATATTCCTGAGGACTCAGGAGGCGCTTTCCTCTCCCCGGCAACGGGTCCCGCACTGTGGCCGCGATGACATTCCCCGCGCCGTAACGGTTCGGGACGCCCTGATAAGTGATCGCCGTCAAAACCATAGCGTGGCCAAGCGATCCCAAGATAAGCGGGTAATCGTTGGCCAAGTCCTGGGCAGCGGTGATGGCATTTGCGCTAAATACATCGCCTTCCACCGAAAAATCGTCGCCATCCTCGTCCGTCCAGTCACGATTGAGGTCGTTTATGATTTGCGAGGGCTGCCCTGGCATGTTGGTTACGGTGCCCCAGGTCTTTCGAACAATGTTCCCCTGGGAAACCGGGTGATCGTAATAGGCGAATACCATTTGAATACATGCCGCCCAGCACCACTCGCTTTGTTGCTGCACCGCGTACGCGGTATCCATTTTGTCGGGGTCGATTCCAGCCTGGCAGGTCCGAACGCCAAATGCATTATCCGCGCACCGGAGTTCCGCGCCTAACCGCGGCGCGAGCACGCTGCAGCCCGCCGAAATGGTAATGCTCTTTAACCAATCCCGTCGATTGAGCATATTTGCACCCTTCCAGAGAACATACTTCGCGACTTGCCGCTCGGATACAGCGATTATACAGAAAACGCTCCAAAAAGCAATTGTTTTGACCTCCCGCATTCCCCGCCAGAACGTGGTTCACCTAAGCCGGTTGATTGGCGTCATACACGGTTTGTCGGTGTAATTCGCGCGTGCCTTTATCATTGACTTCGAGATGCTCACCTCGGCCAGTAGATCCAGCCATCGACGCATGATCACGCGAAAACGGTCCCATTAGGCTGTTTGACGCGAAGGAGATTTGGATGAAAGTAAGCCGCTACGATGGAACGTATGCCCTCGTCAGTGGGACATTCTCCAGTTCCATGCTTGGTGAAGCTTGTTTTCGTTTTGATTTTGGGAGGTGTACTCGCAAATACGCAGGCAACGCACAGTTATCCAAACGTCGCCTTAAGTACAATACGGGCTCTCGATCATTCCGCCGGTCGGTTGCAGGACCAACGGAGTAATTCAAATCAGCAACGGGACCAATACCACAAGCTTAACCATCTCTGCCGCCGATAATGACAGCCTGGTGAACCTGGCAGTGCAGTATGGACCTTAGTCGAGTGGGGTGCTAGCCGCGCTTCCCCAATATCCCGACTTCCTTCTTCGGCAGCCGGTCCAGCATGTCCCGGCTCAGCCCGAAATTGGTGGTCAGGAGCGAATTGGGATTGCCTCCCAGCCAGTTGGTCAGGGAGATCTCCTGATAAAGGCCGCTATTGAACAGAATCAGGACCTGGGTCGGTTCGTCGCCCACCTGCTCGATGAAGTGGCCATAGCCCTGCTTGATGAAGGCCACATTCCCGGGCCCGAACTCCTCGGTCTTCACGCGTCCATGCGACCCGAAAATCGTGACGCGCCCGCGGCCCTTCACGTAGAACTGCCACTCATCGGCATGCGGATGCCAGTGCATCTCGCGCAGCGCGCCCGGCTTCAGGTCCATCCGAACGGCCGTCAGCGTGGTCTGGATCGGAAATTCGTTCTGTGTGACAATCCGCTCTTCGCCGCCTGCGAACCCGTGCGCCGCCATCTTTCCCAGCCGGAATTTGTGCGACGATTGGCTGGGCTGCAGCTCCGCATTGCGAACGTCTTCCACCGCTGGCGGCACGGCTCCCGGCCCGATATACAGCTCCTTCTGCGGCATCTGCCCGAACGCCGATTCAGGAAGGTTCAGGTTGCGCGCCAGAACGTGGCGCGGCGTGGTCTTGATCCAGTCAGTAATGCTGAAGGTGCCGAATTCGGAGAAATGCCCGTTATCGAATCCCAGCAGGAAATGGCAGGGACCCGGTCCGGTGTTCTGAATGGCGTGCCCATGCCCGCGCGGGAAATACCAGGTGTCGCCGACTTCGAAATCGTCCACTTCCGCCTGCCCGTTCGGCGTGATCACGGTGGTACGGCAGCGTCCTGTGATCACGTAAGCCCACTCGGCCGCCAGCGCATGCCAGTGCAATTCGCGAATGGCGCCCGGCTCCAGCTTCATCGATACGCCCGCGATCGATTGCGACACCGGAAGTTGCTTTACGGTCGCCTCTTTGGCCGAGCCGCCCGGGCCAACCCAGCCCTTTTCGCTCTCGATGTCGTATTTGAACGGCTCCAGTTCTTCGGCCTTGGTCTCTTCCGCTGGCGCCGCCTTTACCTGCTCGGCGATGGCCGCCGTGGCGGCGAGTCCAAGTGAAACCTGCGAGAGGGCGCTGAACAGCGCTCGCCGGTCGATGCGGCGTTCATCGGATGCATTCAAGGCATCGGGCATGCGTTTTTCTCCCTAGCGATCAATCCTAACAGAACGTAACGGTGTAAGCGCGTGTCCCCCCGTGCCTGGTCGATATCTCCGCGGTGCGCCGGGTGCTTCCCCAGCTTCACAGCTTTGAGCTCTCGCTGCAGACGACGTGGCGCGCCCAGGTGCCAGCCGAACCGGTGGGACACGGCGCGGGCTGATCGCTCCCCTTACCCCTTAGCACCTTCGATCTAAGGCTAATCCCTGACCAAACGGACCGTTGTAGGCCGAATTGCGTACGGTCCTTAAGGATTTCACTGCGTAGTAAATTCGCGCCCTCGGCCCTAAGATGGAAGCGGGTCAACCTCATGAGGTGCCGCTACTGCCATACCGAGCTCACTTCGCCTAGTATTATCGACGGCGATTTCTGCTGCGACGATCATCGCCAGATGTTTGAATTGGAAGGCTCCGCCCCGGCTGAGGTCTCCAAATCCATATCGGCTGCGGTGAACATGCTGCGCCAAAAATTCCCGCCCCGCCCGCCCGAACGCGCCGAGGAACCGGTGGTGGCGCCGAGCATCGCTCGCGAGAGCATCACTCGGGAAAGAATCCAGCCGGAAGTGGAGCAGCCGGAAGTGGAGCAGACGGAAGTGGAGCAGACTGCCCAGGCGGCAGCAATGCCTGAGGCGGTAATGCCTGCGACGGTGGAACCTGAGACGAGCTTCGCCGAGACAGCCCTGCCTGAGGTGACCCTAGAACAGCCGGTCTTCGCTGAATCCGCTTTCGCTGAGTCCACTCTCGCCGAATCCACCCTCGCCGAATCCACTTCCGCCGAATCCACCGAGGAGTTCGAAGCGGCTTTTTCTAAACCCGCCGCCTTTGGCACTTTCGAATCCGAGGCCGAACCCAGTGCTGTTGAATCCGAGACTCTTGAAACATCCGGGGCCGATGAAACATCCGGCGCTTTTGAGTTAGATGCAGAGCCGCCGGAGCCTCGCCCCCGTCGGGTGCGCGAAAGCGACGCTTCCTGGACCTGGCTGACTTCGGCCTGGAAGAAAGCGCCGCGCGACCTGAAGCTGGTGGGCATGCTGCTTCCGGTGCTGCTGGCCATCGCTATCAGCGCGTCCCTGCCCAAGGTGCAGATCCAGAAACTAACCACCCAGAATATGCCGCAGGTGCAGCAGGTGCAGAAGGTGGTGGCGCTGCAATGGAAGAATGTGAATCAGACCATTTCGGATCGCGCCGCAGTGGCCTTCGCCGACGATTTTCGTTCCGGGCTGGACGCCTGGGAAAGCCGTTCCAACCTGACCCGCAGCTGGTCGTATGACGTAGCGGGCTTTGTCCGCCCGGGTCCGCTGGCCATTTTCAAACCCACCATCGAACTCACCGATTACCGTTTCGAATTTCTGGCGGAGATCGATCAGAAGGCCATGGGCTGGGCCTTCCGCGCGCAGGATTTCAACAATTACTACGCCATGAAGTTTGTGGTGGTGAAACCGGGGCCGCTGCCGCTGATTCACATCGTGCGCTACGCCGTGATCAACGGCAAGGAAGGTCCGCACGTAGATAAGCCGCTGCCGCTGACAGTACGGCCCGATATGCTGTATCGCATCCAGGTGAACACGCGGGGCGGCGATTTCACCATCATGGCGCAGGGGCAAGTGGTCGACTTCTGGACCGACAATCGCCTCAAGCACGGCGGCGTTGGGTTCTTTTGCAATCGCGGTGAGCGCGCCCGCCTGCGCTGGGTGGAAGTTTCCCACCAATATGACGCCCTGGGCCGGCTGTGCGCCTATCTTGCGCCTTACGGCATGGACAGCAGAAACGGAAGCGTGAACTGATTATGAGCCAACCCACTACGAGAACGGCCTCGGCGGACAATACCAAAGCGGCCAGCCTGGCCAAAGCGGTCTCCCTCCACATGGAAGGCAAACTGGAGGAAGCGCTCGCGGAGATCAACCGTGTTCTTACCACCGGCGAGGGCACGCTCGAGATCTTCTCCGCCAAAGCCCAGATCCAGTTCGAGCTGGAGATGTACGAGGAAGCGGCGCAGAGCTACGCCAAGCTGCTCAGCATGCATCCCAAGCACGCCAATGCCAATCTGAATCTGGCGGTTTGCCTGGAACGGCTGGGACGCTGGCAGGAAGCCGCCGATTTCTTCGAGAAGGCGGCCCAAGCGCAGCCGGACCGGTTGGACGCGCGGCTGGGCCTCGGCATCGCCCTGCTGCATCTGGAAAAGTCCGATACGGCGGCCGAAAACTTCCAACGCGTCCTCGACCAGGAGCCCGATCACACCACCGCCCTGTTCGGCAAAGCAGTGACGCTGCAATTGCAATGGCAGTTCGACGACGCCGCGCGCATCTACCAGTCCATCCTGTCCGGCAAGCCCGATTTCGAAGAGTGCCTCATCAACCTGGTGACTATCGGCATGGCTCGCAAGGACCAGGCCATGATTGCCGACTATTCCGAAAAACTGCTGGCGCTGCGGCCCAACTCCCAGACCGCGCTCGAAGGCCTGGCTACCTGCGCCTTCGCCGCCGGCGACTACGAAGCCGCCCTGCGCTATTGCAGCAAGCTCACCGAATACACGCCCGAAAGCTTTGACCGCTGGTTTAACCTGGGCGTGGCGCAGCAGAAGACCGGAAAACTGGAAGATGCCGCCAAGTCCTATTCCGAAGCCGTCCGCGTCCGCCCGGATGCCAGCCAGGCTTATGTGAATCTGGGCGCCATCCATCAGGAATCGGGCGACCTGGCGGAGGCGCGCGCCACCTATGAGAAGGCCCTGGAAATCTCTCCGGACTTGTTTGAGGTCCTGCACAATCTCGCGGCCGTTTTGGACAAACAGGGGTCCAAGCTGGAAGCCGAGCGCATTTACACCCGCATCCTGTCCAAGAACGCCGACCTGGAAGACGTCTGGTTCCGGCTGGGCTACCTGCGCCTGGAGCGCGGCGACCACATGGGCGGCGCCGAAGCCTTCCAGCACTGCATCGCCAAGCGGCCGGATTGGACCGAAGCGCAGTTGAACCTGGGCATCTGCTGCTGGAACATGACCGATCAGGATGGCGCCTTCCAGGCCTTCAAAGCCGTGCTGGACGCTAATCCCGAATCGCTGGATGCGCTGCGCGGCCTGGCGGCTCTGGCGGTGGAGCGCAGTCACTTCGATCAGGCCCTGGAGTATCAGGCCCGCCTCATCGAAAAAGGCGAGCGCAGCCCGGAGCTGTTCTACAATACCGGGCTTCTATTACAAAAATCGGGTCAATTAACCGACGCTGAACGGTTGTACCGCGAAGCCCTGCAGGAACGCGACCGCTTCCCCGAGGCTCTGCTGAACCTGGGCCACGTGCTGAAGAGTCTGGGCCAGCAGGACGCCGCAAAAGATTGTTGGAAGCGCGCGCTCGAACAGAAGCCCGATCTCGCCGAAAACTACTTCAGCAGCGCCAACTGAATCAGCTACTGAGCCGCTCCGTTACTGAGCCGCGACCAAAGGAAGCGGTCCCCGCTGCTACCCTGATAGTGCTTGACTGTCCGGCCCTTTGAGCGCCGCAACCTGGACCGCATCCTCGCAATCGAACAGGCTTCGTTCGGCAAAGACGCCTGGCCGGCCCAACTATTCCTCGAGTATTGGCGCGAGAGCCCCGAGCTGTTCCTCACCGCGCGTTGTGGCCGCCGCATCGCGGGCTACAGCATCACACGCCTCAATTGGCGCGGCGCGGAATTGGAATCGATCGCGGTAGACCCTCTCTATCGCGGCCGCGGCGTCGCGCAAGCCTTGCTGGACGCGACCCTCGCCCAGTCCGGAGCCCGAGCATTACGACTGATGGTGAGTACGGCCAACGCGCCGGCGCTGCGCTTCTACCAGCAATACGGCTTCGTCCGCGCCCGATTAGTCAAACGCTACTACGGACCTGGAATGGACGCCTGGCGCATGCGCCTGATGCGCTGACATCACGGCCAAAACAATAAGCCAAGAAACAGGCACAACCAAATCCCCGCCAGAAAATGCCAGTACAACGCTGCCGCGGCGGTGCGGCTGCTTTGCCGCCGGAAATCGAACAGCACTACTTCCGGCCGCCGGGAAGCGGTGATGAGCAGGCAAACCAGCGCCACCATCCCGCCCAGCAAATGAACGCCGTGCGCGCCCGTCAGCACGTAAAACAGGGAACTGTGCGGATTGTTCCGCAGATAAATCCCTTGCCTGGCCAGTTCCCGCAGCGCCATGACTTGTGAAGCCAGAAACGACGCTCCGATCGCCACCGTCACGCCCAGCCAATGCGCGTAGCGCACACTGTTCTTGCGCTCGAATGCGCCGCGCGCGATTTCAAGCGTCCAGCTGCTCAGGAGAATCAACGCGCTGCTCAGCCACAGCCAGGAAGGCACGTGGATGTGCTGCCAGTGCGTGTGGGTTCGCGCGCGTTCGTGATAGGCCAACGCGATGGTGGCGAAAAGCATGCTGATGGAGACCAGCAGGAAGCGTATGGCCAGCAGTCCCGCGCCCGGTACGCCGTGCCCGTCATTGCTGTGATCGTCGCCCCCGCCTCCTCCTCCGCCGCCATCGAAAGGATCGTAATCGCGCGGACCGCCTCCGTGGGGGCCGCCCAGCTTGACTTCCGGGGATTCTACTGCGGAAGGCATGTTTATAAGATAACGCCCTGCAAGCGCCCCGGCGCGGCTCGTGGTATCACAGAGGAATGCCTGCCATCAGCCGAAGAGATTTTCCCAAACAGTTGGGCGCCGCCATGCTCGTTCTGGGCGCGCAGCCGCGCACCATCTGGGGCGCTACCCCCGATGCAATCACCCAGACCCTGCGCGCGTCCCTGAAGCAGCACAAGATCCCGGCCTGCGTCGCCATGGCCGCGACGCGCGACAAGATCACCTACACCGGCTCCTTCGGCAAGCGCGACTCCGCCTCCGGCATCGACGTCACGCCCGATTCGCTCTTCGTCATCGCGTCCATGACCAAACCCGTCACCTCCGTCGCGGCCATGCAACTGGTGGAGCGGGGCAACCTGAAGCTGGATGAGCCGGCGTCCACTTACATCAAGGAGCTCGGCTCTTTGCAGGTGCTGCATGGCTTCGATGCAGCCGGTAAACCGATCCTGAAGCCGGCCACCAAACCGGTGACGTTGCGCACGCTGCTGACGCATACTTCCGGCTTCTGCTACGACACCTGGTTCCCCGACATGTTGCGCTGGGAAAAGGCCACCGGAACGCAGCTTCCTCTCGGAACCGTGGCGCCGCTCACTCCGCTGATGTTCGAACCGGGGTCGCGCTGGCAGTACGGCACCAGCGCCGACTGGAGCGGCCGATTGGTCGAAACCGTGAGTGGCATGACCCTGGAACAATATTTTCAAAAGAACATTCTGCAGCCGCTCGGGATGCACGACACCAGCTTCCTGGTGCCGCCCGCGAAGTTCGACCGGCTGGTGAGCGAATATCGCAGACAACAGGATGGGATGCTCAAGGAAGATCCGCGCCGGCAGCCGCCACCGCCCAAAGCTTTCAACGGAGGCGGCGGCCTGTACTCTACCGCGCCCGATTACGTGCGCTTCATGCAAATGATCCTGCGCGGCGGCAAGGGCGCCGACGGCGCGGTCATCCTGCAGCCCAAAACGGTGGACATGATGGCGACCATCCAGACCGGCCACTTGAGCGCCGGAAAATTGAAGACGGCGCGGCCCGAGATCTCCAGCGATGTCGATTTTCATCCCGGCTTCAAGGACGGCTTCGGATTTGGTTTCCTGATCAATTCGAAAAGTTATGACGGCGGCCGTTCGGCCGGCAGTTTGGCCTGGGCCGGCATCGCGAACACTTATTTCTGGATCGATCCCCGCAAAGGCGTGGCGGGCGTGATCATGATGCAGTTTCTGCCGTTCGCAGACAAAGAAGCCATCGCGGTGCTGGGCGATTTTGAGCACGCGGTTTACGCCGGCGCCTGAACTCCGCGCGTCGCTACCAACCCATGCGCTGGCGCAGCGCCGTGATGTGCGCCACATGGTGCCGGCCGTGCCAGGCGTAGAGCGCGGCGTTCTGCTCCAACCTCACCGGGCCGTACACGGGATGGCGGAAGCTCCGCTTCCATTCGGCGTCTGATAAAGACCGCAACAGCGGCACCCAGCGCGCGTGCAGCGATTCCAGCAACACCAGCGAAGGCTCTATCGGCATGCTGCGGGCGTCGGAAAGTTCCGCCCAGCCCTTCTCTTCATAGGGCTTGATCATAGGCTGGTCCTCGGTCAAGGCCAACCGAAAGCGCGTGTAGCTGTTGATGTGGCTGTCGGGCACGTGATGCGCCAGCTGGCGTACCGTCCAGCCTCCCGGGCGATAAGGAGTGTCGAGCTGCGAATCCGACAAGCCGGCCACCGCGGCGCGCATCTTCGCCGGCGTTTCGGCGATCTGATCGATGAAAAGGGCGAGCTCGGGCGCGGTTACCGATTCGGGGAAGCGGAACTCGCCGATGGGGTAGCGAAGGTCGTCCATGTCCTACGATACCAGCCTACGGCAGATGTGCATCGCGCACCAGGAAAGAACCTCGGCCACGCTCCGCTGGAGTAGGATGGAACGTTAGGAGACGCACTTGAAGCTTGCGCCCTGGGTGCTCCTGCCCCTGGTGGGATTTGCTGCCGAGGCCTCTGCGAACGACATTGCCGGAAACTGGCACGTGGTCTTCGTTCGTGGCGTCGAATGGCAAACCATCGGCGATGCCGACTTCGAATTTACGGTTGAGAACGACCAACTCTCGGGCACGGCTCATGTTGGGGTGGGGTGGCCCGGCGCTGCCCCTATTTCCGAAGGATCCATCAACGGCGACCGCATTTCGTTTTTGGTTGTCGGCTGGCAGCCGTCGTCGGACGGCTACCCCCAGATGCGATTCGAGGGAACGGTCCACGGCGGCGAACTACAACTCACAATGACGCTGTTCTACACCGATAAGGAATCCGTTTCGGGGCACGTCGGCAAGAGTGAATTTAAGGGACAGAGGACCAACTGACCCGCGCCACGTCGCAGCTCAGCAAACGCCCTCCGCCTCCCACCGCGAGGCCGTCCCTCCGCCCGGCGAAATAGCGCGCATTGATCGCATCGCTGTTCAAATCTTCGATGTTTTCAAATCCCCGGCTCGTAAGCTCGCTCGCAAGCGCAGTGGGATCGAAGAACAATTGAAAAGGTTCGCCCGCGCGAGCCACTCGCTCAGCCAGCGCGTCGAGAGCCACTTGCTGCCGGGGGCTGAGAAGCGATCGTTCCACGGCGTAGTCAAATACGACGCCGCTGCCGGAAGGCGGCATTCTGGCGATGAACCCAATGGTCGCATCGAAAGCCGCGCGCGACAGATAAGGCGTCACGCCCAGCCAGGAAAAGAACGCCGGCTGCCGTTGATCGAAACCGGCCGCGATCAAGCCCTCTTCGAGCGATTGTCTCTCAAAGTCGACTGCTGCAAATGTCATTTCTCTGGGAATGGGAATGTAGGCTTCGCCCAGCCGAGCACGCTTCCATTCCTGCGTGGCCGGATGATCCACCTCGAACACATGCAGCCCGGCGGATTGAAAAGGATTGCGATAAGCGAAGGTGTCGAGTCCCGCGCCCAGCACCACGTATTGCCGGACTCCGCGACCGACGGCTCGCGCCAGCTGGTCCTCGGCGTAGCGGCTGCGGACCACAAGGAATGCTCGCAACGCTCGCGAGTACGGCTGATTCGCATCGGACGGCGGCTCGGACTCGCCGTCGGCGATGGCCACCGCGAGCGGATCGTCGAAGACGCGCGGTTCATCGAGAAGCTGATGCGCGGCGCGCCGCATGGCCACCCGCTGGGCGGTCCGGCTGGGTTTCGCCTGGTGCATATGGACCCAATCTACCAGCCTTTTTCGCCCCATTTGCGGGTAGTACGCTGGCGCGAGTACCCACCTGGGTCCCCATGCCCCACGTAGGATGGAATCATGAACGAAATGTTTTTAACCGGACAAACCGCGCTGGTTACAGGAGGCACGCGCGGGATTGGTTACGCCATTGCGCGTGCGTTGGCTCACGCTGGAGCCACAGTGGCCATATGCGGACGCAGCCAGCAGGGCGTGGATGAAGCAGTAAGGGGGCTGACCAACCAGTCCCAGCGTAAAGTGGTGGGAAAAGTTGCCGATGTAAGATCAAGCACAAGCGTAGCGGCATTGTTTATGTGGATCGATAGTGAAGTGACGGGCGAAGAAATGGGCGGTCTCGATATTTTGGTGAACAATGCGGGTGTGGGTGTAATGAAAAGCACAGCGGAACTCACCGTGGAAGATTGGCGCGAGACCATCGAGACGAATCTATCGGGTGCCTTTTATTGCTCGCGCGAGGCGCTGGGGCGCTTCAAGAGTCGTGGGAAGGGCTACATCATCAATATAGGTAGCCTGGCGGGAAAGAATGCGTTTGCAGGCGGCGCGGCTTACAACGCGTCCAAGTTCGGTTTGAACGGATTTACGGAGGCCATGATGTTGGATCACCGCCATGACAACGTGCGCGTGACTCACATTATGCCAGGAAGCGTCGATACAGCTTTTAGTGGCGGATCGGCGAAAGCCGACTGGAAGATAGCGCCAGAGGACATTGGGGAGATTGTACTCATGTTGTTGAGAATGCCGGAAAGGACTCTGGTAAGCCGGATTGAGGTTCGACCCTCAAAGCCCCGGAATTAGGCCCTTTACGGCGGTCCCAAAAGTATGGCATCCAATTTGCTCTCGGAAAGTACGGAGTGGTTGTGAAAGGGGCCCAGAAGAAAATGGTACGGGTTAACGTTCCTTTAGATCCATCGCGAACCGGGCGGGACGCGGAAGCCCTGGAAGCTAGCTTACGGCGCATGATCGTCGGGCAGGATGAAGCTATCCAGCAGATCGTCAACATTTATCAAATGAATCTGACGGGAATGTCGCCGTCGAACCGTCCCATCGGGAATTTCCTGTTTTTGGGGCCAACCGGATCCGGCAAGACACGCATTGTGGAAGCCACGGCTGAGGCGTTGATACGCAACCCTCGCGCGGTGATCAAAATCGATTGCGCGGAGTTTCAGCACAGTCACGAGATCGCGAAGTTGATCGGTTCGCCTCCCGGATATTTAGGGCATCGCGAAACGCATCCCTTATTGAGCCAGGAAGTGCTGAATCAGTACCACTCGGAAACCTGCAAACTGAGCTTCGTGCTGTTCGACGAAATCGAAAAAGCGAGTGACGCGCTTTGGAATTTGTTATTGGGCATTCTCGACAAAGGCACGCTCACTTTAGGCGACAACCGCAAGGTGGATTTCTCGCGCGCGCTGATCTTCATGACCAGCAACCTGGGCGCTACCGAAATGAGCGCGCTTATGAATCCGCGCCTCGGTTTCAACGCGGGCGAATGCGCTCGTCAAGCCCAAAACGGAACCGTGGATGAAAAGCTGAATGGAAAAATCATGCGCAGCGGCGCCGACGCGGCGCGGCGCAAGTTCACTCCCGAGTTCATCAATCGCCTGGACAAAATCGTCACCTTCAAGCCGCTTGGCACCAACGAACTGAGAAAGATTCTGGACATCGAATTAAACATGGTCCAGCAGCGGATTTTCAACACCTCCCCCGAGAAATCGTTCGTCTTCAAAACCAGCGACGAAGCCAGGGATTTCCTGCTGAAGGAAGGCACCGATCTGAAGTACGGCGCACGGCATCTGAAGCGCGCCATCGAGCGCCTTCTCGTCCAGCCCATGTCCAACTTGATCGCTACCGATCAGGTGCGCGGCGGCGATTGCGTCAATGTCGATTTCGACGCAGTCAACAATTCGCTGACGTTTATCAAGGAAGCGGAAGGTCTGGCCGTCCATGCCATGGCCGATCTGGTGGACCGCTCCATCTCCATCCCGGCTTTTGCACTGGCCAATGGCGCCTTCATCGAAGCCGCCAAAACACAGAGCGCCCGCTCTTCAAAACGGGCCTGATTTTTTCCTCGGAAGCAGAACGGTGGGTGCGCTAGGCAATTAGCTGGCGCACTCACCGCGACCTAATTGCAGCGAATACTCAGCCTCATCGCCCCAGTCCCGGTACATCTCAGGCGCTAGCTCCGGCGGTTTCACCAGATCGTTCGTCATTCCGCGGAATGTCTCTACTTTGTGCCGCAGCACGTAGTCGCGGAACGTCTCCCCATCCTGCCGGTTCGCCATGTAATGATTCAGCACGCGCCGCACCGCTTCCGGCGCCAATCGAGCCGGGATGCTCTGCACCGCTACGCCGAACCGCATCACGGCACCCGCATCGTATCCACCGCCCAGCAGCATCAAATAGTAAGGGACTTCCTTGCCGTCGATCTTGCGCGCATTGCCGTAGAAGCCAATGTCGCCGATCCAGTGCTGTCCGCAGGAGTTGGGGCAGCCGCTGATCTTGATGTGGAGGCCGCGTACCAGGGGGTCGGAATAATCCTTCACCACTTCGGCCAGCGCGGCGCCGAGGTTCATGGATTTCGTCAGAGCCAGATTGCAACTATATGCGCCTGGACAAGTTATGATGTCCTCCAGCTCATGCGCTCCGCCCTCCGCCAGACCAATCTGCTCCAGCGAGCGGTAAACCTGAGGCAGGATTCGCAGGGGTATGTACGCCAGCACCAGGTCCTGGTCCACCGTCACCCGCAGCAGGCTATCGCCGGCGTTGCGGGCGAGATCCGCCAATCCGTGCATCTGCCGGCCCGTCAGGTTGCCCTGCGGCACCTTCACCGTAACCATGGCGTAGCCGGTCTGCTTCTGCTCCCGGATGTTGGTCTCGAGCCAGCGTTCGTAAGCGGCTTTGGAATGCCCGTTCGATCCGAGTACCGGAGGCAGCTCAGCGCCGGTTCCCAACGGTGGTGGTACTGATTGAAAACCACCAAAGCCGTCCGGGACCACTTCCGGTGTCGCAATGCCGCCATTGGACCGGATGTCCTGGTAGTTCCGCTCGATCTCTTCCTTCACCCAATCCCAGCCGCGCTCGCGAACAACAAATTTTAATCGCGCCTTGTTCTTGTTCTTGCGATTGCCGTGGGTATTGAACAGCCGCAGCACGGCCTCGATGCGACTGACCAGATTATCCACCGGCACGAATTCGTCCAGAACGTGTGCTTCCACCGGCAACGGACCCAGCCCACCGCCCACCAGCATGCGGAACCCGCGCTGTCCGTCGCGGATCACCGCGCGCAGCCCCACGTCGTGAATCGCGGTTAGCATGCAATCGTCCTTGCAGCCCGAAAACGCGATCTTGAACTTGCGCGGCATGCTATCGGTCAGCGTCTTGTGCAGGAACGCGAATGCGATCTTCTGCGCGTAGGGATGCACGTCGAATACTTCGTCGGCCAGCAGTCCGCTGAGCGGGCAGGCGGTCACGTTGCGGACCGTGTTGTAGCAGGCCTCGCGCGTGGTCAGGCGGAAATCGGCCAGTTTATGCAGCAGCGGCGAGACCTGCGGCAGCGGAACAAAATGATACTGAATGTTTTGGCGAGTGGTGAGGTGTCCTTTGCCTCCGCCGAACTCATCGGCGATCACGGCCAGTTGATCCATCTGAGCCGCGGTCATCGATCCGCCCGGGATCTTGGTGCGAATCATGTGCACGCCGGACTGGCGCTGGCTGTACACGCCGCGCCGCAGCCGCTGCGCGCGGAATTCGTCATCGGTGAGACCGCCCGCCATGAACTTCTCGGCGTAGGATCGGAACAACTCGATATCGGCCCGGACTGTGGCGTCGTATTGAGCTTCCGTCTCGGCTTGGAGCTTAGGGGATACTTCAGCGATCATGATTACCCTTATGTCTATAGAGATTACTATATTTGCCGGTCATTTACAATCCGGCAAGTACTGGCCGGCATAATAGTCGATGCTATAGCGCTGGGATCGGCTGGTCGGCGGCACGCAAGTGATTGATCCTGCTTGCCTGCCCGACACCTGGCGATCCAGCTCCGGATAAACGCGCCAAACGATGCCGATCACCGCGACCGTGGTCCCTAGCGCCACCATCGCGACTGCGAAATCGCGGCGACCCGCTCGATTCAACACCGCGCACGCGATCGCGACCGCCAGCCCCGCCAACACCCAGGGCCAATCCAGATGGAACGACGCGCGAGAGATTCCGCCAGCCAGCGCCTGCGGGAGCATTCCGGCCAACCCCGGCGCCAGGCACAGCAGGAAGGCGCAAGCGGGCAACCAGATTCGCGCGCGTTCCGTGCCCGCAAGCGCCATCCCCATCAGCGCGGCTACGGCTGGCAGCAGCGGCAGCAGGTAGCCGGGGAGCTTGTTGCGCGAGATCGGAAAAGAACAGGAAGCCCCAAGCCAGCCACGCCAACAAGAACTGCGCACGCCGATCGTCATAAAAGCGGCGCTGGAACAGCAGTGCGAAGAGCGGCGTCCACGGAAACAGTCCGGCCAGCAGCACCGGTATGTAAAACCAGAAGGGCTGTCCATGCTGGAGCGCGCTCGCCAGGAATCGGCTGAAGTGATGCTTCCAGAAAAACTCTTCGAGAAATGGCCTGCCGTTGCGCAGCGTGACCAGCACGTACCAGGGCGCGGCGATAACAATGGCCGCCCCGAAAAGCAGCGCGAGATCGCGAATCTGGCGGCGCAGGAACCACAGCGCTGGAATAAAGAGCACCAGCGGGACGAGCCCCTTGGCCAGCACCGCGAGACCAAGCATCGCGCCCGCGATGATCCATCGGCGACTACTGGCCCCGGGCTCTCGCGCTCGCGCCAGTATCGCAAGCATCGCCGCTGCGAATGCGGCCGACATCGGCAGATCGGTGATGGCCACGTGGCTATAGGCCAGCCATCCTGCCGAAGTCGCGAGAATCGTCGCCGAATACCACGCCGCGCGCTCGCCGAATTCGCGCCTGAGCACGAAGAAGAAGTAGATCAGAAACGCAACGCTCGCCAGCGCCACCGGAAGCCTGGGCGCGAGATCCGGTCCCAGCCCCAGCTTGAAACCCGCCGCCGTCATCCAATACAGCAACGCCGGTTTTTCGAACCAGGGCTGGCCCCACAAACGCGGCGTGATCCAATCGCCCGTCGCCGCCATCGCCCGGCCAATAGCCGCATAGCGCGGCTCGTCGGGACCAAGCAGGCCGGTGCGCGTGAGTCCAAAGAAGTAGAGGAAAAAAAGCGCGACAACGGAGAGCGGCGCGCCAAAAACGCGTTCGCCGAATCATTCGGCCGGACTAGGCTCTGCCAGGGCCACCAGTTCCGCCGGCTCGCCGCGCCCGCCCACCGCGATCACGATGTACTGCTTGCCCTTCGCCAGGTACGTCATCGGCACGCCAGCGGCGTGCGTGGGCAGCTTGAATTCTGCAATCGTCTCGCCGGTCTTCTTGTCCAGCGCGCGAAAAGTCGAAGCATATGCCCCGTTCACCGGCGTCAGTCCCCGTCGCGTCGGCTGAAAACAGCAGCGTCTTTGTCACCAGCAGCAGCGCGCGTTCCGGATTGCCGAACTTACTGGTGTCCACGCCCTTGAGCGCGGGATTGTTCTTGATCTCATCGGGCGGCTGGCCGTTCGGAATCATCCAGAGTCTCGTCGCCCGAGTTCAGATCGAACGCCGTGATGCGGCCATAAGGCGGTTTGATGATCGGCAGTCCTTTTGATCTTTTCGAGAATCACCGTCTTGCCGACCTAATCCATATCGGAATGCTTGGCGTCGTTCACCATCGCCGCCACGTAAGGACTGGTGGCCGATGGCACGTACAGCATGCCGGTTTCCGGATCGGCCGCCGCGCCCTGCCAATTTGCGCCGCCCGTGGCGTTCGGCAGCATGAGGGTTCCCTTCTTCCCGTTGGCGTCGAAGACCGAGGGCGGCGTGAAGAGCGGCCCGGTCTTATATTCCGACACGATCTTCAGCGCCTCGGCCTGCAGCTCCGGCGTGAAGTCGATCAAATCGTCGGGCGTGATTCCCTGCCGGTCGAAGGCCGCGGGCTTGGTGGGAAACGGCTGCGTCGGCGAGGTTTTTTCGCCCGGCACATCGGACTGCGGCACGGGCCGCTCTTCAATCGGCCAGACCGGTGCTTGCCGGTGACGCGATCGAAAACATAGACGAAAGCCTGCTTAGTCACCTGCGCGATGGCTTTGATCTTTTTCCCATTCACCGTGATGTCCAGCAGAACGGGCGCGGCCGGATTGTCCCAGTCCCAAATACCGTGATGGATGATCTGAAAGTGCCAGACGCGCTTGCCGGTTCGCGCGTCCACGCACACCAGGCTCTCATCGAAAAGATCGTCGCCGGGCCGATGGCCGCCGTAGAAATCTCCCGTTGGCGTTTCGACCGGCAGATACACGTAGCCCAGCTCCGGATCGGCGCTCATCGGCGCCCAAACCGCCGTGTTGCCGGTGTATTTCCACGATCCGTTCTTCCATGTTTCGTTCCCGAAATCGCCGGGCTGCGCGATGGTGTGGAAGGTCCACAGCAGTTTGCCGCTGTGCACGTCATAGCCGCGCACATAGCCCGGAACATTTTCCTTCGAATGCGGCGCGGTGCCAAGCTGCAGCGCCGAACCCACCACCACCGTGTCGCCCACCACGATGGCGGGCGAAGTAGCGCCGATGATTCCGGGCTTGATGTTTTCGCGATCCAGACCGACCAGAAGATCCACAATGCCGTCGTTGCCGAAGCCGGCGGCTCGGAAGCCCGGTCTTGGCATTCGAGCGCGATCAACTGATAGCCCGAGCGAAATGGTCAGGATCCGCTCGTCGCCCCGATTGTCGGTCCAATAAGCGACGCCGCGATTGTTGAAGCGTACGGCGTGATCGCCGCGCTCGCCTTCATCCAGCCGATACATCCACAGCGTTTCGCCCGTGGCGGCATCCACGGCGACGGTGTCGCGCCGCATTCCGGCGGTGAAATAGAGAACGCCATTCACCGCGAGCGGCGTCACTTCATAATTGGGATCGGCGCGCGGTCCGAAGTTTTGCGCTTTCCAGGTCCAGGCGATCTGCAGTTTGCTGGCGTTGTCGCGATTGATCTGATCGAGCGGCGAATATTTGGTGCTCTGGGCGTCGCCGCCGTAGTAGCGCCAGTCGCCATGCTCAGTTCCGGACTGCGCCAGCAGAGAAAGCGCCGCGCGCCAGCAGTATCATTGCGCGGACAAGACGGCGCATTCGGATCATCGGAGTCCATCCAGCAAAATTATACATGCTGGCACCAGCCACCGTGCACCGTTGACCGCGCCAACCTCGCGGGATTAACATACCTGCAAAAGCCTGTTTTGGAAGCGAAAGGTGATGTGACCATGTGGAGTCTGCGGTTTTTTGTCGCTGGCGCTGATGGCCGGCGCATTGTGCGCGCAGCAGGGCTACAGACCCGCCGACATCCAGGCCGGCAAGCAGCTCTACCGCGTCAATTGCACCAGCTGCCACGGGCCAAATGGCGATTCGGTATCGGGCGTCGATCTGGGCCACGGGACGTTTCAAGCGCGCCTCCACCGACAATGAACTGGTCGCCATCATGGTGCAAGGCATTATTGGAACGCCCATGCCTCCGGCTAATTTGAGCGATCGCAGGCCCACCAGATCGTGGCGTACTTGCGATCCCTGGCCGCCGCCAGCGATACCTCCGGCGCCAGCAAGGCGGATATGGCGCGCGGCAAGATGCTGTTCGAGAGCCAAGGCTGCATGAATTGTCATCGCGTGCGCGGCCATGGCTCGCGCGTGGGCCGGATCTCAGCGATATCGGCGCGCGCCGCAAACGCGACGACATCGAGCGCTCCATCGTAGATCCTAATGCGGAGGTTCTGGCGGAAAATCGCTACGTGCGCGTGGTCACTCGCGACGGCGCAACCATCACCGGAAGAATTCTCAACGAAGATACCTTCACGCTCCAGCTCATCGACAACGAAGAAAAACTGGTCTCGTTCCAGAAAGCGGATCTGAGCAAGTTCGAATTTCTGAAGAACTCCGCCGATGCCTTCTTATCGCGATAAACTGAGCGGCAACGAACTCGGCGGATCTGGTCGGCTACCTGGTTTCCTTGAAAGGACTCTGAGTCGTTATGCTTCGCTCCACGTTGGCGCTATTGCTCGCCGCTGTTTCATTGCCGGCCCAGGTCTCTTTCGACCGTCTGCTGCACGCCGCCGACACTCCGCAGGATTGGCTCAATTACTCGGGCGGCTATCTCAGCCAGCGCTACAGCGCGCTCGATCAGATCACGCCCGGCAACGTCGAGAATCTCGAGCAGAAATGGATTTTCCAGGCGCGCTCGATCGAAAAATTCGAAGCCACTCCGCTGGTGGTCGATGGCGTGATGTACACCGTGCAGGCGCCCAACGACATCGTGGCGCTGGATGCCGTCACCGGCCGCATTTTCTGGATTTACTCCTATAGCCCGGCGCCGCAAGCGCGCCTGTGCTGCGGACGCGTGAACCGGGGCCTCGCGATTTTGGGCGACACGTTGTTCATGGGAACCATCGACGCGCATATCGTCGCCGTCGATGCGAAGAACGGCCATCTGCTGTGGAACACCAAGGTGGCCCGTCCCGAAGCCGGGTACGCCATCACGCTCGCGCCGCTGGTGGTGAAGGATAAGGTGATCGTCGGCACGGCCGGCGGCGAATATGGCATCCGTGGATTTCTGGCCGCTTACGATGTGCATACCGGCAAAGAAACATGGCGCTTCAATAATGTTCCCGGACCCGGTGAAAAAGGCCACGAAACCTGGTCCGGCGATTCCTGGAAACATGGTGCCGCTTCCGTCTGGATGACGGGCTCCTACGATCCGGATTCCAATCTCACCTACTGGGGCATCGGGAATCCCGGCCCCGATTGGAACGCCGACGTGCGCCTGGGCGACAACCTCTATAGCGATTGCGTGGTCGCGCTCGATGCCGACACCGGCAAACTCAAATGGTATTTTCAATTCACGCCGCACGACGATTTCGATTTCGATTCGGTGCAGGTTCCCGTGCTCGCCGATCTCGATTGGAAAGGCGCGCGGCGCAGAGTGCTGCTGTGGGCCAATCGCAACGGCTTCTTCTACGTGCTGGACCGCACCACCGGCGAGTTCCTGCGCGGAGCGCCGTTCGCAAAAGTTACCTGGGCCAAGGGTCTGGATGAGAGGGGGCGTCCGATGCGCGCCGCGAATATGGTTCCCACCGCGGACGGCACGAAAATCTATCCGGGAAATCAAGGCGCCACGAATTGGTACTCACCTTCCTACAGTCCGCACACCGGACTGTTCTACATTCCAACCTGGGACAACTATTACTCGGTTTACGTGAAGGAAAAAGTCGATTTCGCGGAAGGGCGGTTGTTTGCCGGTCCGCTGCCGAAATCTCCCGTTCCATTGATCCGCCCGCCGCAGATTGTGAATCGCAAGGAAGAGGACGGATATGGCGCGATCCGCGCGTTCGATCCGCAAACCGGCGAGCGCAAGTGGGAGTATAGGATGACCGATGTCACCGACAGCGGTATTCTCACTACTGCGACCGACTTGTTATTTACCGGCGGCCGCGAAGGTTATTTCATGGCCATGGATGCCCGCAACGGCGAGTTACTGTGGAAGGCGGTGGTGGGCGGCCAGGTATCGGCGGGGCCCATGAGTTATTCGGCGGGCGGCAGGCAATTTATAGCAATTGCGGCCGGCAATTCACTATTTGTATACGGATTAAGGCAATAACATGCGACTTGGAGTCCTTCTTATCGCAGTCACGCTGATTGCATCACACACCGCCATGGCGCAGTGGCTGAATTATCCCGCGCCCGGCGTGCCGCGCGCTGCCGACGGCAAAGCGATCCTGATCGCGCCCGTGCAGCGAACAGCCGACGGTAAGCCGGATTTGTCGGGCGTCTGGTCGCCGGATAATTTGAGTTACTTGACCTATCTCGGCGCGGATGGCACGCCCATGCCGATGCGCGCTTGGGCCAATGCTGCTTTCCTGCATCGGCAGGCCACCAAGGGCAAGGAGGACCCCGACGCCAACTGCACGCTCCCCGGCGTCCCTCGGATCGATTCGGTCCCGAATCCGTTCAAGATTCTGCAGTCGCCGGATGAAGTCGTGATTTTATACGAAGCCTTCACCACGTTTCGCCAGGTGTTCATGGACGGCCGCGCCCTTCCCGAAGATCCGCAGCCGGCCTGGATGGGCTATTCAGTCGGCAAGTGGGACGGCGATGCGTTGGTGATCGACACCGCCGGCTTCAACGACGACACCTGGCTCGACAACGCGGGCACGCCGCACAGTGAAGCGCTGCATGTCACGGAGCGTTTTCACCGGCGCGACATCGGCCATCTGGATATTCAAATTACCGTCGACGATCCCAAGACCTTCCTCCACCCCTTCACCGTCACCGAACACGAGCATCTGCTTCCCGATACCACATTGCTCGAATTCATCTGCAGCGAGAACAACAAAGATCTGAAACATCTGGTGGGTGAATAACGATGAGACACATGCTGCGATCGTCCGTCTTTTTGCTTTTTCTCGCGGCCGCGCACGCGCAGTGGCTGCATTACCCTAGCAAGAACGTGCCGCGCACTAAAGACGGCAAGCCCGACATGTCGGCGCCCGTGCCGCGCACCAAGGACGGCAAGCCCGATATCACTGGAATCTGGATGCCGAATGGCCTGAAGTACCTGATCAGCATCACCGCTGATTTGAAGCCCGACGAAGTTCCGTTCCAACCCTGGGCGGCAGCTCTCTACAAAGAACGCCGCGCAAATCTGGGCCGCGACGATCCCAACAATACCTGTCTGCCCTCGGGCGTGCCGGAGAAAGACGCCGTGACGTCGCCGTTCAAGATCATGCAATTTCCCGGCGAAACGGTGATCCTTTATGAATCGCGCACCATCTTCCGCGAGATCTTCACCGATGGACGCCCGCTTCCCAAAGATCCCAACCCCACCTGGCAGGGCTACTCGATTGGACGCTGGGAAGGCGACGATTTCGTGGTGGAGACCAACGGCCTCAACGACAAAATCTGGATGGACACCAACGGCCATCCTCTCACGGAAGCCGCGCACATCACCGAACGGTTCCGCCGCAAGGATTACGGCCACATGGACATTCAGATCACCATCGACGATCCGAAAGCCTACACCAAGCCGTGGACCATCACCGAAAATCCGAGCCTGCTGGCCGACACCGAGTTACTCGAATCGGTGTGCGAAGAGAACAACAAGGACGCCCGCCACATCGTCGGCAAGTAACCGCATTCCTCGTATTCCTTGTATTCCCCGTATTCCTGGAATTCCTCCCCTACTTCACTTTTATATTTCTCTCCGCCAAAATCGTCCCCGTCGCCAACTGAAACTGCGCGATCGCCTCGCTTTGGTCCGATTGCGAGCGCCGCTCCTGGCTGCGCGCGGCGATCATCGTCGCTTGGCGCTGCTGCACCAGAAAGAGCGTCGACGTTCCCGCGCGAAATTGGCGCTGCTCGCTTTGATACTGCTCTTCGGCTGATTCGCGCGCCACTTCCGCCGCCTGCAGCCGCAGCTGCGCCATCTGCACATTCTCCATGGCGGTGCGCACGTCGGATTGGATGTTCTGTTCGGTCTGCTGCTTTTGATTCTTGATCCGCCGCGTCTCCGCCAGAGACTTGCCGAGGTTGGCGTCCGCGGTCCGGTTGCGAATGGGCAGCGAGATATTCAGCTGCACTTCGGTGGTGGGAAAATCTCCGCCCCAAATCCCGGCCAGCGAGTGCCCGTAGTTTCCCACTAGCACCGGAGGAATCACCGAGCTTCCAAAGGACACAGCGGAAAGCGGGGGCAGCCCTTCCAGTAATGACAGTTCATTCAATTGAGTAGTGAGTGGACCAAACGCGGAGGTAAACGGATTGGGGCCCGGCGGCAAAACCACGCCGGCCAGTCCCGCGCGCGTGTAGAGCGCGGTCAGATTCACTTGCGGCTTGGTCTGGTCGCGATAATAGCGAACATCCTTCTCATTGATTTCGCCATTGATCTTTACCTCGGCGATTTCCGGACGATTGGCCATGGCCTCGGCGATAGCGTCCGCCAGCGGAGTCAGCGGCGCCTTCACGTCCTCCGGCGTGGTCGGAATCATGGCGGCTGGACCAAGCGGCGTCGGTGCGATCCGGCAGCACCAGTTCTTTCAGTGCGTTCTCCGCGCCGGTTAAAGCCGATTGCGCCGCGTAAGCGCCCACTTCGAAATTGGCGAGCTGCGTCTGCGCCGCCACCACGTCGATGGGCGCGAGCAGCCCTTGTTCTTCCTGGCGCCGGTTGCTCTCGTCCTGCTGGATGCCGATGCGCACCGCGTCCAATTGCACTTGCAGATTGTTGTAGGCGTACGACAGCTCCCAATAAGCCTGCTCGGCCTGCAGCACCACCGCCATAACGCGCTGCCGGAACTGCTCGTCGGTCAACGAGCGATTTTTCTTCGCGACGTCGATCTGGTGGCGATTGCTGTCATAGAGCAAGTTTCGCCACAGAGGCTGCGTGTAGGAAAAATTCAGCGACGTCTCATATTGCGGATTCAGCGAAAGGAAGGTGTTGTTGGAAAACGCGTCGGCGGACGACAAATCCGTCTTGAACGTCCCCCCACCCCACGGCAACGGCTGGCTGATTCCCGGATCGGCCTGCCAGGTTTTGTTCAGCAGGCTTCCGCTGGCCGATCCGCCCAGGGACGACGCGATGGGCGTGATCTGCTGCTCCCAATAACTGTGACGTTGAGCTGCGGATCGAAAGCTCCCTGCGCCGCGATCAGCATATAGTCCGATTCCACACGATCGATGCGCGCCGATTCGATGTCCTTGTTGTTGGCCAGCGCCATCGCCAGCGTTTGGTCGAGCGAAATTTCCATCTGAGTTTCGACGCCGGTACGCGGCGGCAGGCGGAAGGGACGCACCGGCGGCACCAGGGTGCTGTTAGGCCGTGACGACAGGTGTCTGGCTCGTGCGGGAGCGCCAGAGACACACCGCATCAACAGCGCGAACGTGGTTCGTAGCATCACGCGCGTTCTCCTCCCTCGAAATGCATGGGCTGAGGGGCGACGTCCAAACCAGAAACGCCCGTCTGCGTTTTTTCGCGTTTGCGCGAGAACCTGCGGAACATCGGTAACTGCTTCATATCGTCAAACAGCGAGTAAAATACCGGGACAGCCAGCAGCGTCAGTAGCAGGCACAGCGTCTGCCCGCCCACCACCAGCACGCCAATGGATCGGTTGCTGGCGCTGCCTTCGCCATTGGAAAGCACCAGGGGCAGCATGCCCGCCACCAGCGCGGTGGTCGTCATCAGGATGGGACGCAGCCGGTCGCGATTGGCTTGAATGATGGCGTCGTAACGATCCACGCCCGCCGCGCGCAATCCGTTGGTATGGTCGATCTGCAGGATCGCGTTCTTCTTCACGATCCCGAACAGCAGCAGCAAGCCCAGCCCCGACATGATGTTCACGCTCTGTCCGAATATCAACAGCGACAGAATCCCGAACGGCACGGCCAGCGGCAGCGTCAACAGAATGGTGAAGGGGTGCAGGAACGATTCAAACTGCGCGGCCAGCACGATGTACATGAAGATGAATGTCAGCGCGATGGCGACGATGAAATAGTACGCGGTGCGGTTGAGTTCCTTGGAAGTGCCCAGCAGTTCCGGTGCGGTAGCCCGGGCCCATGTGGAGATCGTCGGCGATCTGATTCAGAGACGAAATGATTTTTTGTTGCGATCCGCCCGGTAACACGTTGGCGCTCAGCGTCACTTGCCGCTGCCGGTCCAGACGTCCGATGCTGGATGGCGCCTCGCCGCTCTTGATGCGAACCACTTGATCCAGCGGCACCCAGCCGCGCGTGTTCGTGGAAAAGACCGTCAGCTGGCGCAGGCCTTCGGCGCTGGTGCGGAACTGCATGTCGGCGCGCAAACGCACGTCGTATTCTTCGCCGCCGGATGGGAACGAAGAAACCACCTGGCCCGCCACCATGGTGTTCAAGGCTTGCGCGATGTCGCTGACGCGCACGCCCAAATCCGCCGCACGCTGCCGGTCAATCTCCACGCGCAACTCGGGCTTCCCATAGACCAGCGATGTGTCCGCATCGGCCACCTTGGGAAGTTCCTTCAGCTTCGCGAGAATGGTCTGCGAGTAGGTGTTCAGCTTGTCGAGATCGGGTCCGGTAACCGTGAACTGCACATCGGATTGGCCGCCGCCGGGGCCATCGGCCGCTTGGCCTACGCTGGTGCGCAGGTCCTTCGGGTAATGCGTGAGAATCTCGCGCGCCTTGGCGATCATTTGATCCTGCGTGTCCACGCGATCGCCGCGCGGCACCAGCTTCACGTAAATGGAAGCGCTATTGGCCTCGCCCGCGCTGGAGCCGGTGAACGAAGCCGAGCCAATGCCCACCGATGTCAGCGTTGCGGTTACTCCCGGCAGCGCGCGGATATCGCGCGCGATGCGCTCGGCGATGGTTACCGTCGCGGCCAGTGAAGTACCCTCGGGGGCGCGAATGCTGGCTTGAAATTCCGACCGGTCATCAGCAGGAATGAAATTCTTGCCCACTAGCATGAAGAGCG
The DNA here is from genome assembly GCA_963798295.1 of Bryobacterales bacterium. Lineage (GTDB taxonomy): Bacteria > Acidobacteriota > Terriglobia > Bryobacterales > Bryobacteraceae > Palsa-89. The sequence goes on from CAWCSV010000003.1 coordinate 133,725, forward strand.
GCACACTGCTCAACACCACCGCCACGCTGATGGCCACCATGGTTTTGCGATGCGCCATGGACCACTCCAGCATCGCGGTGTAGTGCCCATCCAAGAAGCGGAAGAAGCGCGAATCCTTGGAACCTCGCTTCGCTTCGCCGTCGTGTTTGGGAAGCACCTTGACGAAACGCGACGTGAGCATCGGCGTCAGAGTAAAGGACACCAGCAGCGAAACCGCAATCGCGAAGGACGCCGTGAATCCGAACGACGACATGAACCGCCCCACAATGCCGCCCATGAAGCCGATGGGCAGAAACACGGCCAGCAGCGAGAACGTGGTTGCCATCACGGCCAAGCCGATATCTTTGGTGCCTTCGATGGCGGCCCGATAAGGCGACATGCCCTTTTCTTCCATGAAGCGATAGATATTTTCGAGCACAATAATGGCGTCGTCGATCACGATGCCCACCATGAGCGTCAGCGCCAGCATGGTGATCTGGTTCAGATCGAAGCCGATCGCGGCCATCAGCGCGAAGGTGGAAATGATGGAGGTCGGAATGGCCAGCGCTGAGATCAAAGTGGTGCGGATGTTGGCCAGAAACGCGAAGACGATGGCCGCGGCCAGGATGCTGCCTTCGATCAGGTGCTCTTCCAGCGAATGTACGGTGGCCTTGATGAAGATGGACTGATCGTTGATGATCTGGATGTGGATGTCTTTCGGAAGCGCCTCGGCAATCTGTTTGATGCGGTCCTTCAGCGCGTCGGCTGCCGCGACGGTGTTCTGTCCCGATTGTTTCGACACCACCATGGTGACGGCCGGATCGCCATTGAGCCGCGCGGCGGTAGTCGGTTCTTCCTGCGAGTCCTCCGCGTAGCCGATATCGCGCAGCTTCACCACGTAGGAGCCACGCGTCGCGATAGCGATTTCGTTGAACTGCGCCGGGTCCACCAGGCGGCCCAGTGTACGGACGGCCAGCTCGCGCGCGCCCGCGTTCACATTACCGGCCGGCATTTCCATGTTCTGCTGGCGCAGCGCATTCGCCACATCCGAGATAGCCAGGTTGTAGCCGCGCATTTTGTCGGGATCCACCCAGACACGAATCTCGCGCTTCAATCCTCCGACTAATTGAATTTGTCCGATGCCGTTGATGTTTTCGAGCTGCGGCTTGATCTGCTTGTCGGCGATTTCGGTTACTTCGCGCAAAGGACGCGGCGAGGAAAGCGCGATCTGCATGATGGGCGTGGCGTCGGGATCGAACTTCTGCACCACCGGCGCTTTGGCCGTGTCCGGAAGATCGTTGACGATCAGGTTCACCTTGTCGCGAATCTCCTGCGCGCCCACGTCGCCGTTCTTGTCGAGTTCGAAGGTGATCACCACCGTGGAAGCGCCTTCCACCGAGGTGGAGTTGATGGAATCGATGCCGCTAATGGTGTTCACCGCATCTTCCACACGCTTGGTGATGTCGGTCTCCACTTCTTCGGCCGATGCGCCGGGATTGCTGACCGAGACAGAAACCGTGGGTAAGTCGATTTTGGGGAACAGATCGACGCCCAGCGTGAAGAACGAGAACACGCCCACCGTCATCAGCGCCACGATCAGCATGGTGGCGAAAACCGGCCGTTTTACGCAGAGTTCAGCAAGTTTATGCATGGTTATTGGCCTCCACCACCCACCGGCTCCCTCACGATCGCGGCTCGGTCCGCATCCACCGGCTCTCCGTCATACAAATCCTGCAGATGATCGTTGGCCACCACGAAATCCGCCGTGATGCCCGACAGAATCTGGATCATGCCGCCGTCCACGGCGCCCAATTGCACCACCGCGACGCGCGCCTTGCCGTCGCGAATGAAAAAGATTTGCGAAGAGTTGGTGCTGGCATCGGTAAGAATCGCGCTGCGCGGCAAAAAGATTCCCACGCTGCTGCCGTTTAGCAGAATGCGCGCCGTAGCGAACATGCCGGGCTTCAGCGCCAGGTCCTGGTTGGCGAACTTCGCCTCCACCAAAACGGTGCGCGAGTTCGAATCGACAGTCGGGTTGATCGCGGTCACTTTGCCCTGGAACGTGCGGCCCGGATATCCAGGAACACTGGCTTCCACGTCCGCTGCAATTTTCAACTGCGGCGCGTTCGATTCCTGCACTTGCAGATCCAGCTTGAGCGGCGTCACGCGCACCACGGTCGCGATCTTCGCGGTAAGCGCTACATATTGCCCCACCGCCACCGGCCGCGAGCTGACGTAACCGGCGAAGGGCGCTTTGATAACGGTGTCTTCCACCGCTTTGCGCGCGATAGCGGTCTGCGCCTGTGCGCCGGCCAGCGAGGCCTGCGCGTTGATCACGCCCTGGAAATTCTGCCGCGCCGAATTCAGGGCCGCTTCATAAAGCTGTCGCGCGGAATTGGCTTGTTCCTTGGCTGTGTCGGATTGCGTGCGCGCTTTATCGTAGGCGCTTTGCGACACGTCACCGGTTTTGATCAAGGCGTCGTAGCGCTGCGCATCCGCCTCCGAGTTCCTGGCCTGCGCCACGGCCGAATCGTAGGACGCTTTAGCCGAAAGCACTTCGGGGACGGTGTTCGCGTCGAATTTGCCGCCCTGAGCCAGGCCTATGCGCGATTCAGCTTGCCGCAAACTGGCCTCCGCTTGTTGCTCGGAAGCGACAGCCGCCTGCAATCGAAGCTGGGCGTCTTTGTCTTCCAGCCTGGCCAGAAGTTGCCCCTCCTGCACCAACGCGCCCGCATCCACCGGAGTTGCTATCACTCGCCCGGCGGCCGGCGGGGCTACATCCGACGATTCCTCGGCCAGAAAACTTCCCGTGACTTGCACCGAAGACGACACCTCGCGCGTGACCGCGCGCACAGTGGCCACCTTCAGCACCTTGGCGGGCCCGGTGGAGGCCTCGGTCAACGAAATATTCTTGCTGGCGTTGCTGCATCCTGACGCAGCCAGAAGCGCCAGTCCCGCCAGGCTAAACCAAATGGATTGTGATGTGCGGCTTGCCATGAAATTACTTCTGCTTTCCTTTTGCTAAACGGCCAGAGGCAGGCCGTTGTTCCAGGCCGCCCAGAACCAGATCCACAAACTGCTCCACGATGGCCTCTTCGCCAGGCGGGAAATTCTTCGCGCCCAGAACGTGCCGGGCCATCGCGTAATGCACTACAGATCCGATCGCGAACATGATGGCCACGCCCGGGTCGCATGCGCGAAAGGCGCCTTCCCGCTGCCGCGTGGCCACGTAGCGCGAAAGAAAATCGCCCATGGGGAGCCCAAAGCGTTCATGAAAAAGATCCGCCAGCAAGTGCCCCTCCAGCGAAGCGTACAGTAACAAGCGATGAAAGGCGGAATCCTCGCGAAAGGACCGGATGATTTGCCGCGCCACGTGCTGGAAAAGGCCGTGATCGTCACGGCGCTCGGCCAGCTCCTTCAGCTCCACAAACCAGCGTTCGGCGCCCAGATTGGCTTCCTTTTCGTCCAAAATGGCGTGATAAAGGTCCTCTTTGCTCGCGAAATGGCGGAAAAGGATGGCCTCGCTGACCCCCGCGGCGGCGGCTATGTCCTTTGTTTTCGTGCCGCTGAAGCCGTTCCGGGCGAAGCTCTCCACGGCCACCCGCAGCAGCTGCCGGCGGCGGTCCTCTCCGGGCATGCGGGGGGCGCGAGCCGGGGCGTCAGGGGGCTTGGGCGGGACGGCGGGCATCGGGGCTTCCATAAGTAAGTACTCACTCCTATCGCGGAAACCATAAGACGCCCCGTTCCCTGGCAAGGTTACGCACCGCAATGTGATATGCTTTCCCTCCATATCGTCAGGGATTTACGAACCGTGCAGCCCGCAGCCAACAGTACAGGGATCAGCGTCATGGGCGACATGCCCTGGGGCACTCACTTCTGCTATTTCTGGGAAAACAAGGAGGATCTGCTCGACGCCTCCACCGCGTTCTTTCGGGCCGGCCTGGAGGATCGGCAGTTTTGCCTGTGGGTGGTCTTTCGGCCCGTGACGGAGCAGGATGCACTGCGCGCGCTGCGCGAAGTGATCCCCGGCATGGATCGGTATTTCGCCTCGGGAGCGATGCAGATCATGCTTCACTCCGAGGAGATTCCCGAGCCGCGTGAAACCATGCGATTCATCCAGCTAAAGCTGGACGCCGCCCTCGCCCAGGGCTACAACGGGATTCGAATAGCCGGAAGCCCGGCGTGCCTGCAGAAAGCCAATCCGAACTGGTTCCGGGAATTCGAGTGGGAGCTCGGCAAGACGGTAGCGCAACAAAACATCGTCGCCCTGTGCTATTTTTCGCTGGCTGAGAGCAGCGCGGCGGAGATTCTGGACGCCGCCCGGTCCCATCGCTTTGTTCTCGCCAGACCTGAGGGCGATTGGAAAATCATCGAGACGGCCGAGAGCAGGCGAGCGCATGCGGAAATCACCAAGCTCAACGAAGAGCTGGAAAAGCGCGTGGAAGAACGCACCCGGGCGCTGGAGGCGGCGAACGAAGAGTTACGCAAAGAGATCGCCCGCCGCGAGCGCGTGGAAGAGGACTTGCGGCAGCAGAAAGAGATTCTGCAAACCATTTTCAATCATGTTCCGGTGGGCATGAATTTCATCGATAAGAGCGGCCAGGTAAAGGTAGTCAATCGTGAGTGGGAGCGGATGATCGGTCACACCCGGGAAGAGATTGCCAGCGGAAGTGTCGATATATTCGCCGAAGCCTTTCCCGAACCGGCGGACCGTCAACGCGCCCTTGCCTTCATGGAACGTTCGAGTTCGGAATGGGAGGACTTCCAAAAGCGCGCCCCGGACGGCAGCACCAATCACACCACCTGGGCGGTTGTCCGGCTCTCCGATGGGTCCCGGATCGGTATTGGTCAGGACATTACGCAGCGCAAACAGGCCGAGCAGGAGATGAGGAAACAGAAGGAAATTCTCCAAACGATATTCGATCACATTCCGGTGATGATTAATTTCGGCGATGGCAAGAATTTTTACTTGGTAAATCGGGAGTGGGAACGGACACTGGGATGGTCACTGGAAGAAATTCAACGCCAGGGAATCGATATCGTCGCCGAAAATTATCCGGATCCCGAGTATCGCAAAATGGTGCAGGACTTCATCGCCAATTCGAACGCCGAATGGGCAGACTTCAAAGTTACCGTCCGGGATGGACGGGTGGTGGACATTTCCTGGGCCATGCTTTACCTTTCCGACGGGACGGGCATCGGGATTGGCCAGGACATCACCAAGCGCAAGCGCGCCGAAGAGGGGCTCAGGGAGAGCGAGGAGCGCTTCCGGCAACTGGCGGAAAACATCCAGGACCTGTTTTGGATCAAGACGCCGGATTTCAAGCGCGTGCTGTACTTAAGCCCGGTCTACAACAGCATGAGCGGCCGCTCTCCGGAAGAACGCTACAACGATACGGATTATCAGCCGTTCCTCGACCGGATTGTTCCCGAAGATCGCGAGAAGATGGCGGACATCATGCGGCGGGGCGCGCACGAGTTCGACGTCGAGTTTCGCATCCTGCATGCGGACGGATCGCAGCGCTGGATTCGCGATCGTGGATTCCCCATCCGCGATGAGTCCGGGAAGGTCTATCGGATCGCAGGAATCGCTAACGATATTACCGAGCGCAAGCTCGCCGAGGAAGCTCTGCGCGAGAGCGAGGAGCGCTTCCGCCAGCTCGCCGCCAATATCAGCGAGGTGTTTTGGCTCAGGTCGCCAGACTTCAAGCATCTGCTTTATGTCAGTCCCATGTATGAAAAGATTTGCGGCAGAACCTGCGAAAGTCTCTATGAAGCGGGGCACGGTTTTGTAGGCGTCCACCCCGAAGACCGTGCCCGTGTGATGGAAACAGTGGAAAGGCTCGCCGGGAGCGAATTTGACATTGAATATCGGATTATCACCAAGAACGGAGACGTCCGCTGGATACGGGACCGCGGCTTCCCCATTCGAGACCAGTCCGGGAGGATCTATCGCATCGGCGGGGTGGCCGAAGATATCACAGAGCGCAAGGAAGCCGACGACCGGCTGAAGGCCAGTAGAGAACAACTGCGCGCGCTATCGGCGAACCTTCAATCGGCGCGTGAGCAGGAAGCTACTCGAATCTCTCATCAGGTCCATGACGAGCTAGGCGGTACCCTCACCGGCTTGCGCTGGGAATTGGAGGCGCTGAGTAAGATAATTCCGGAGACGGCGGATCCGGTGCGCTTCGAAGCCATGCAGCAAAAACTGGTAACCATGCTGGGCCTTACCGACGCCACCATCAATGTGGTCCGCAGCATCGCCTCCGAACTGCGCCCCAGCATCCTGGACGACCTGGGTTTAACGGAAGCCATCGAATGGCAGACCCAGCAGTTTCAGGCGCGCACGGGAATCGAATGCAAGTGCGACAGCTCCATGTCAAGCATCCCGCTGCCCGATCAGACCTCCACTGCCGTATTTCGCATCGTTCAGGAAGCCTTGACGAACATCATCCGTCACGCGCAAGCCACGCGGGTTAGTATTGCGATGAAAGAGGAGAACGGGGCGCTGGTTTTGACCGTGACCGATAATGGCCGTGGCATCACAGAAAACGAAAAGACCAGCAGAAAATCGCTCGGGCTGCTGGGAATGCAGGAACGCGCCCACCTGATCGGCGGCAACGTGGAAATCGTTGGATTGCCGGGAGCGGGCACCACGCTGCAGGTTCGCGTGCCTTTAAGCCAAGCGCAACCGGCGGGAGCCGTCTAATGCGAAAGATTCTGATCGTCGACGATCACGAAGTGGTTCGGGAAGGCGTGAAAAGACTCCTGGATGAACAGCCCGTGGCGCTTTCCTGCGGCGAGGCCGGCACGCCCGACGAGGCCGTTCGCATGGCGCAGGCCGAGGATTGGGACGCCGTGGTCCTGGATCTCTCCTTCGCCGGCAAAAGCGGGCTCGAAGTTCTGAAAGAGCTGAAGCAGATTCGCCCGCGCCTTCCCGTTCTGGTTCTCACCATGCATTCCGAGGAGCAATACGCGCGCCGCGCCTTTAAAGCCGGCGCCGCCGGATTTATCACCAAGGACAGCCCCCGCGCGGAACTTTCCAAAGCGATTCAGAAGGTGATGGACGGCGGCAAATACTTAAGCCCGGCCTTGGCCGAAAGGCTGATCGTCGACCTGGAGCGCGGCGATGATCGCCCGCCTGACGAGACGCTGTCGGATCGCGAGTTTCAGGTGATGCGCCTGATCGCCTCCGGCAAGACGCTCAGCGAAATTGCCGACCTTTTGGCCTTAAGCGACAAGACCATCAGCACCTATCGCGCCCGTTTGATGGAGAAGATGCGGATGCGCACCAACGCCGAGCTGACGCATTACGCCATCCAGAACAAACTGGTGGATTAACGCGGGCCGGCTCCCTGACGGTCGCGGTTCTGAATGAGGTGCGTAAGTTAGACCCTGGTAGCAGTGTAGTCCCATTTCGGACAACTAAATCAAGGACATCCTGATACTCAACCTCCGCATGCCCACCTAGACTGAAGGGTCAGGTCACCAACTCCATCCCGGGGCAATCGATGAATCGGAAGGCGGAGCCTGCTCCGGAAGAGAGATTGCCAGGGGTCAAGACGGTCATCCATGCACGTTTGAAGAGGTTGCACCAGGAGCATCGACTGGTGCAGAAGGCAATTCGTGCACTGACAGAAATGGCCCGGGTGCGAAGCGCCCGCGATAAGCTGGGAAGGTATCGAACGTGAGTCTCGACGACGCGGACCCACGCCGGAACTCGATCACCCTCCCAGCCGAGCTATCATAGCAATAGACTTGCTCTGCGCTCTATTGAGCCCCGTCCTTCCTAGCCCGCCCCGTCCGCGAACGCCTGGTAGTTCCACAAATGCTATGGTGAAAGTGAGCCCTATTTTATACTCATGCTTGCAACTAAACTCGTAACCAGCGAGGATCCCAACGCACAAGAAACCAGCGAATGGCTGGAAGCCTTAGACGGCGTCGTAGAGGAGGGAGGGGCCGACCGTGCCGCGTACCTGCTGGCCCGCCTCACGGACCGCGCCGCTCTCTACGGAGTCCAAACTCCTAGCGGACTGAGAACTCCTTACATCAACACCATTCCGGTGGACGAAGAAGTCCCCTACCCCGGCGACCGCGCCATCGAGCGCCGCATCAAGAGCCTCATCCGCTGGAACGCCATGGCCATGGTGGTGCGCGCCAACAAGCACGACAGCGGCATCGGCGGCCACATCTCCACCTACGCGTCGCTGGCCACGCTGGCCGAAGTGGGGCACAACCACTTCTTTCATGCACGGCACGGCGATCAGCCCGGCGACTTTGTCTACTTCCAGGGCCATGCCTCGCCCGGCGAGTATGCGCGCGCGTTTCTGGAAGGCCGTTTGAACGAGAAGCACCTGGAGAACTTCCGCCACGAACTGCGCGAGCATCCCGGCCTTTCCTCCTATCCGCATCCCTGGCTGATGCCGGACTTCTGGCAGTTTCCGACGGTCTCCATGGGCATCGGCCCGATCAACGCGATTTATCAGGCGCGCTTCATGCGGTACCTGGAAAATCGCGGCATCATACCCGTAACGGCGCGCAAGATTTGGGCCTTTCTGGGCGACGGCGAAACCGACGAGCCGGAATCGCTGGGCGCCATCGCGCTGGCCTCGCGCGAGCAGCTGGACAACCTGATCTTCGTGGTGAACTGCAATCTGCAGCGGCTGGACGGCCCGGTTCGCGGCAACGGCAGATCATCACCGAGCTGGAAACGCATTTCCGCGGCGCCGGATGGAACGTCATCAAGGTATTGTGGGGCGGCAAGTTGGGACGACTTGTTGGCGCGCGACACCACCGGCCTGCTCATCAAGCGCATGAACGAATGCGTGGACGGCGAATATCAGAATTTCAAGGCCAAGGGCGGCGCTTACACCCGCAAGGAGTTTTTCGGCAAGTATCCCGAGCTGCTGAAGCTGGTGGAGCACTTGTCCGACGAAGAGATTGGCGCGCTGCGGCGCGGCGGCCACGATCCGCTGAAGGTCTACAACGCCTACAAGCGCGCGGTGGAGCATACCGGCTCGCCCACCGTGATCCTGGCCAAGACCGTCAAAGGATACGGGCTGGGCGAAGCCGGCGAAGGCCGCAACGTCACGCATCAGCAGAAGAAGCTGAACGAAGACGAGATGATCTATTTCCGCCGCCGCTTCGACATCCCGATTTCCGAAGAGACCGTCCACACGGCGTCGTTTTACCGGCCGCCGGAGGACAGTCCCGGAAATGCGCTATATCCGCGAGCGGCGGGAAGCGCTGGGCGGCAGCCTGCCGGCGCGTTCGGTGGCCAAGATCGAGATCCAGGCGCCGCCGCTGGAGACTCTTCGCCGAATCGGTTGCCGGATCGCAGGGCCGCGAAGTTTCCACCACCATGGCGTTCGTGCGCGTGCTCACGCTGCTGCTCAAGGACAAGGACCTGGGCCAGTACATCGTGCCGATCATTCCGGACGAAGCGCGGACGTTCGGCATGGAGAGCCTGTTCCGGCAGTACGGCATTTACGCCAGCCGGGGCCAGCTCTACAAGCCGGTGGACAGCGAGAATTTCCTGTTCTACAAGGAAGCCAAGAACGGCCAGATCCTGGAAGAAGGCATCACCGAAGCTGGCTCCATGGCGTCGTTCACCGCCGCCGGCACGGCTTACGCCAACTACGGCGTGCCGATGATTCCGTTCTTCACTTACTATTCGATGTTCGGGTTCCAGCGCATCGGCGATTTGATCTGGGCTTTCGCCGATTCGCGCGGCAAGGGCTTCCTGATGGGCGGAACGGCCGGCCGCACCACGTTATCGGGCGAAGGCTTGCAGCATCAGGATGGGCACAGCCTGGTGCTGGCCAGCACCGTGCCCACCTGCCGCAGCTACGATCCGGCCTACGCCTACGAAATCGCGGTGATCATCCAGGATGGCATCCGGCGCATGTATCAGGAGATGGAGGATCGCTTCTATTACCTGACCATCTACAACGAGAACTACGCGCAGCCGGCCATGCCGGAGGGCGTCGCGGACGGAATCCTGCGCGGCATGTATCGCTATCAAGACCGCGGAGGGCGGGAAGGCGCAAGTGCAGCTCTTCGGAAGCGGGCCGATTCTGAACGAAGCCTTGCGCGCGCAGAAGATCCTGGCCGAGAAATATCCAGATCGCAGCCGATGTCTGGAGCGTCACCAGCTACAACGAACTGCGGCGCGACGCGCTGGAAGTGGAGCGCTGGAACCGCCTGCATCCCGCCGAACCGGAGCGCAAGCCCTACCTGCTCCAGGCGCTGGCAGGCGTCGAGGGCCCGATCATCGCCTCTACCGATTACATGAAAGTGGTGGCCGATCAGATCGCGCCCTGGCTCCCCGGCCGCCTGGTCACGCTCGGCACCGACGGCTTCGGACGCAGCGAGAATCGCGAGCATCTGCGGAAGCATTTCGAGAACGGCGCGGAAGCTATCGCGGCGGCGACGCTCGCGCGCCTGGCCCGCGACGGCAAGTTCGACAAGCAGCGCGCGAAAGCGGCCATCGTCGAACTGGGTCTGGATCCCGAAAGTCCCGACCCGTCAACGAAGTAGTAGCATTTCAGAATGCTCTACCTCTCCGAAGAGGACGTCCGCGAATTCCTGCCGATGCCGGAAGCCATCGGCCTGATGCGCCAGGCTTTTGAAGCGTTGGCACAAGGCCGGGCGATCAACCAGCCTCGGCGGCGTCTGATTCTGGACACGGGCTCCACGCTGCACAGCATGGCCGGCGCTTACGGCAATTATTTCGGAACAAAATTCTATTCCAGCGCATCCGCAAGTACGGCGCGTATTTCTACTTCGTGCTGTACGACGCCCAGACCGCTGAGCCGCTGGCCTGGATGGAAGCGAATCATCTGGGCCAGATTCGCACCGGCGCGGCCAGCGGTTACGCCACCGATCTTTTGGCAAACCCCGCAGCCGACACGCTGGGCGTGATCGGCTCGGGCTTCCAGGCGCGAACGCAAGTGGAGGCGATTCGCGCCGTCCGGCCCATCAAGACGGTGCGCGTCTGGAGCCGGAGCGAGGAGAAGCGGCGGAAGTTCGCCGAGGAGATGTGGCGCGCAGGCGGTCGACTACAGCCGAAGAAGCCGTGCGCGGCGCTCAAATTGTCGTCACGGCCACCAACTCCAGGATCCGGTTTTGGAAGATGCCTGGATCGCCCCGGAACCATGATCAATGCCATGGGCTCGAACGTCGCCAATCGCCGAGAGCTGCCCGGCGGAATTGGTGCGCCGCGCGGCGATTGGTCGCGGTGGATTCCTCGGAACAGGCCAAGATCGAAGCGGGCGATCTGATCCTGGCCGACAGTTGGGCCAACGTCGTGGAGCTGCAAGACGTCGAGCGACACTTCGACCCGAATCAGATCACAATCTTCAAATCGCTTGGAATTGGCGTGGAAGACGTGGCGGCGGGAGCTTTTGTCTACGAGCGGGCGCTCGCTACTCCTGAACGGTTTGCTGATCGGAATCGCGCCACGCGCTGATTTTCAGCCGGCGGCAAACCCAGCACAGCCCTTCGGTCGAATTGGGCGCGCAAGCCGCGCCGCACACCGTACACTTTTCCACGCGCTTGATCTGATCGGCGCATCACGGAGCGTTTCGCCTGATCCAGAAGCTTCTGATCGATTACCCGATCGGAGGCACCGGATCTGGGGCGCCGGATTGGGCGCGCCGCTGGTTTTCGTTTCATCAACTGAAGACTACAGTAACATGTTCGCGCTACCGTGTTGTTACGCCGCCCGGTCCATGCGCATGATGTAAGCCGGATCCAGAGCAGCCGAGCACCGCGAGCATTTTTGACCGGGTTTCACCTTGGCGGTTTTCCCGCGGCTGACCACAATCCCTTCCACGGTGTGCGTGCAGATGGGACAGTAAACAAACGCCTTGGTCTCGTATTGAGGCACTGGCTGCTGCGCTTGAGGGCGAGTCTGAATGTTCATGCCTCCTCCTTCCTCACTGCATAAGACGCAAGTGATGGGCCAAAGGATCGAAAAAATTGCTTCGTGGAAGACGTAGCTACACTGAAACTGTTCGTTCTTATATGAAGACAGCGTTCGTTTTCCCCGGGCAAGGCTCGCAATACGTCGGCATGGGGAAGAGCCTTGCGGAAAAATTTGCCGCCGCCCGCGCAATTTTCGACCAGGCCGACCAGGCTTTGGGATTTTCGCTCACCCAACTTTGCTTCGAAGGCCCCGCCGAAACTCTGCAGCTCACCGAGAACATGCAGCCGGCGCTGCTGACGGTTTCCGTCGCGGCCTGGCGGGTGCTGGAAGAGCAGAACGTCCAGCCCGGATTATGTCGCCGGCCACAGCCTGGGCGAATACAGCGCGCTGGTGGCCGCGGGATCGCTGGATTTCGCCGACGCGGTGCGCCTGGTGCGCAAGCGCGGCCAATATATGCAGGAGGCGGTGCCGGTGGGCGTGGGCGCGATGGCGGCGTTGTTGAAGCTGCCTGCCGAAAAGCTCGACTCCGTATTCTGGCCGAAGCGTCGCAAGGCGAAGTGGTGACGGCGGCGAACTACAATTCGCCGGACCAGGTGGTGATCGCCGGCCACGCCGGGCGCCGTCAAGCGAGCGGTGGAATTGGCCAAAGCGGCCGGCGCCCGGCGAGCGCATCCTGCTGCCGGTGAGCGCGCCGTTTCATTGCCCGCTGATGGAGCCCGCGCAGCAACGCCTGAAGGCGGATCTGGACGCCACCGAATTTCGCGATCTGGCCGTGCCGCTGGTGAACGGCTGGCAAGCGCGGGTGATTCGCACCGGCGCCGAAGCGCGCGAGGGTCTGTATCAACAGGTGCCCAACCCGGTCCGCTGGACGCGAAGTGATCCAGAAGCTGGCTTCGCTCGGCGTCAGCCGTTTTATCGAAGTGGGCGCGGGCGGGGTGCTCACCGGATTGCTCCGCAATATCGAACAGTAGCGACGCCTGGAAGGTTCCAAGTTTGGCGAAGCGGAAGATCTGGAGAAAGTACATGCGGCAATCGCTTAACATCGCGTTCGTTCTCGCGGCTGTATCGCTTTTTGTATGACGAGTTGCAAACAAGCCGCCGCCTGCGCCGGCCAAACCGGATCTGGCGAGCCTCACCGACGATTTCGTCTATGGATCGCTGGCGCTCTCGCCGGTCTCGGCCACCTCCGCCGGTTATCACCAGCATAAAGGCGCGAATCTGGATGAGCAGATCGACGACTTCAGCGCGGCGGGCATCGACCAGCAGCACAAGTTCTATTCCGATTTTCACAATCGCCTGGCCGCCATCCAGCAGGACGCGCTCTCGGCCGAAGACCGCGCCGATTTCCAGATCATCGACAATCAGGTGAATCTGTCGCTGCTGGAGCTCGACAAGATCCAGAGCTATCGCCACAATCCGACGGTCTACGTGGAGCTGGTCGGCAACGCGCTGTTCAATCCGTTTGTGCTGGAATACGCGCCGCTCGAGACAGCGCTATCGCGGGATCATCCAGCGGCTCGCAGAAGATTCCGGCGCTGATGCAGCAAGGCCAGGCCAATCTTCTGGACGCGCCGGAGATCTGGAATCGCGTGGCGCGCGAAGAGAACGAAGGCAACCTGGATCTGATCGACAAAACCCTGCGCGCCAAGGCGCCGGACGCCTTGAAGGCGGATTACGATCGCGCCGCCGGGCCGGCTTTGGACGCTCTGCGCGGGTTCACGAAGTTCCTGAAGGACGATCTGTCGAAGAAGACCAGCGACTGGCGGCTGGGCAAAGAGAAGTACGACCAGAAGTTCGCCTACACGCTGGTTTCCGGCAAGAAGCCCGAGCAAGTGCTTTCCGAAGCCGAAGCCGCGCTGAAGGACGTTCGCGATCAGATGGCCAAGCTGGCTGCGCCGCAATCCGTGAAGGCCGCGCTGGACAAAATCGCGCAGCAGCACACCACGCCCGGCGCATTACATGGATCAGGCCAAGAAGGATCTGGAAGAAGCCACCAACTTCGTCCGCGAGAAACACCTGGTGACGCTGCCATCCACCACCAATCTGCAAGTGATTCCCACGCCCGAGTTCATGCGCGGCATTTATTCGGTGGCGGGTTTCAATGCCGCGCCCGCGCTGGAGCCGCAACTGGGCGCATTTTATTGGGTGACGCCCATTCCGCCCGACTGGCCCAAGGCGCGCGTCGAATCGAAGCTGCGCGAATACAATCGCTACGGCATGATGGAGATCACCATTCATGAGGCCATGCCCGGCCATTACGTGCAGTTCCAGTTCGCCAACGCGCTGCGAACCGAAATCGCGCCGCGTGCTCCGCAGCATTTACGGAAATGGGCCCTACGTGGAAGGCTGGGCCTTATACACGCAGCAGATGATGTCGGACGAAGGCTTCATGAACAACAGCCAGGAGCTGCGGCTGACGATGATGAAGCAACTGCTGCGCTCCATCGCCAACGCGATTCTCGACATCCGGCTGCAAACCATGGGCATGACCGAGCAGCAGGCGCTGGATCTGATGATGAACGACACCTTCCAGGAAAAAGAAGAGGCCACCGGCAAATTCCAGCGCGCGCAATTGTCGTCCTGCCAGCTTCCGATGTACTTCATCGGCTGGCGCGGCTGGCTGGACACGCGCGAGGAATACAAGAAGCGCAAAGGCTCGGCCTTCCAACTCCAGCAATTCCACGACGCGGCGTTGAAGGAAAGCGCGGTGCCGCTGCCGGCGCTGGGCGCGCTGCTGCAATACTATTCTACAGAGGCCACCGTTAGTCACGGGAGCCATCGAAGCGCTTGGCGAGAACGCTGTTCCGCTCACGGCCGTCGCGTCCATCACTGAAGTAGCGCCGGCCTCCATCACGGTCAGAACTGAATTGTCAGAATTTCAGCACGTGCCACAGGCTGGCGAAATCGTCGGTCCAGGTGATGGGCGCGCGGCTGCTCCAACCCGAAGCATGGCTGCGCCAGGCCTGCCCGTTCGAGAAAATCCTGATTCGACGTCAGCAAAACCCAGCGCGAGCTGCTCTCACCGGTGCCGGCATCGTCTCTGTGAATCAATCTGCACCGCCGTCCATCCCAGATAGCTCGCCATGCCCCGCGCCACCGGATCCAGATCGAGCGCCCGATTGGAAATGTGCAGCGCCAGCA
The DNA here is from genome assembly GCA_963798295.1 of Bryobacterales bacterium. Lineage (GTDB taxonomy): Bacteria > Acidobacteriota > Terriglobia > Bryobacterales > Bryobacteraceae > Palsa-89. Next base: position 148,774 of record CAWCSV010000003.1, read on the forward strand.
CGCCATCGGGCGCCAGCCGCCGCCGGTAGATGTCGGCGCACTCGGCCGTCAGCAGATGCATCGGGATGGAATCGCTCGAAAACGCGTCCACCGCGATCAAATCGAAATCCCGCGAGCGTCCCGAGGCCAATTCGCGTTCCAGTTGCACGCGCGCGTCGCCCAGCACAACTTCGGTTTGCGCCTTCGAGTCACTCAGAAACGAAAACCAGGTCGCGCGCGATCCGCTCCACATCCGGATTGATTTCGTAGAAGCGAAAGGAGTCGCCCGGCCGTCCCCATGCGGCCAGCGTGCCCGCGCCCAAGCCGACCACACCGATCCGGCGGTTGGGCTTGTCGAGCGCGTTCAGCGCCATCGCGATGCCGCTATGCGGCCCATAGTAGGAGGTGGGCCAGTCTCTCCGCGCGGCTTGCAGATATTCGAACCCGTGCCGCGTGCGGCCATGCTGCAGCTCGCGAAAAGCCCCGTTGTCATCCTGCGCGCGCCATCACGCGCAGGATGCCGTAGAAATTCCGCGCGCTCGCCACAGCGCCTTGCTTGCCGGTGGTGAAGCTGGCGACGAAGGCGGTCATTCCGCCGATCAACAGCGCCATCAGGGGCAGGCGCACGGCGAAATTGCGGCTGGTCCATTGCGCCAGCGCGCCGCGTTCGCAGCCATCCCACGAAGCCCAGCAGACAAGCCGCCGCCAGGCCGATTGGATATTCGCTGAATTCGGTGAACAACCGCGGCGCGATCAGGGCCACAAAAACTCCGCCCAGCGCGCCGCCGGCGGCGATGGTCAGATAAAACGCCGTGAGATAGCGCGGCGACGGGCGGGATCGCGCCAGTTCGCCCTGGCAGATCATGCAGGTGACGAACAGCGCAATCAGATAGACCACCAGTTGCCAGCCGCAGCGAGAGCCCGATGGACACGCTGGGAAGCGCGCACGCAATCGGAGCGAAAAGTCCGGCCGCGATGGCGAACGGCGTCCGCCGGTAGAATCGGTCGCTCTCAAAGGCCAGCACGAACGTGAGCAGGTAAATCGCGAGCGTCGCCACCCACAGGAACGGACTGACCGCGATGTCTTGCGAGATTTGATTGGTGGTCGCCACCAGCAGCGTGGACCCGCAGGCGCGAAAGCCCGAGCCAGAACAGCACGGTCCCTACGGTGGGGCGCGGCGCGGATCGATTCCAGCTCGCCCGACGTCTGCGTCACTGGTCGACGGACCGCAACCGCCACGCCGCGAATCCGCACAGCAGCCGCGAACACCAGGTACAACGCGGACCATATCGAACCTTGCGTGCGCAGCCGCAGCAACGGTTCGAAGACGAACGGATAACTCAACAAGGCAAGAAACGATCCGAAATTCGAAAGCGCATACAAGCGCCAGGGCGATCTGCCCGGCGATTGCTCGATGCGTGAACCAGCGCTGCAGCAGCGGCGCCGTCGCCGACAACACCAGGTAAGGGCCGCCCACTGTCACTGTTAGCAGAAGCAAGATCCGGCCGGACGGATCGGCGCTGGAGCCGGCTTCCAGATCGCGGCGTTGGGGTGCAGCGGCAGAAACGCGAGCGAGGCGAGCAGCAATCCGATATGCACGCCGGCCTGCAGGCGCACGTTCGCGAGCGAACCCAGCCAGTGCGCATACGCGTAACCAGCCAGCAGACAGGCCTGGAAGAACAGCAGGCAACTGGTCCAGACCGCCGGCCCGCCGCCAAACCAGGGCAGGATGTAACGCCCGATCATCGGCTGCAGTTGAAAGAGAAGAAAAGCGCTCAGAAATATCGTGACAGGAAGGAGAAATGGAACGAACATGATACGTTGGGAAGTGAAGTGAACCCAAGCGAAGTGGACGAAGGACTGGAACTGTCGTAGGAGTCTGACCGACGGAGCCTGCCGGCGGAAGCGTCGGTCGATCCGGCATCGCTGCCGTCGCGTTGCGTCGTCATTGAATCCGTCGTGGCTGCGCGCTGGCCTACGCTTTGGAGTTCCTAATCGCATTGATTGCCATTATCAGTATGTGGAGCGAAATTGGGGGAGAAGGTCATCTCGATCTGATGCCCTGGTACATCAAGCTGGGATGCATCCTGGGCTTGGCCTGGTGTTCGGTGCGTTTTACGGCCGGCATCGTGGAACAGCAAAAAGTTTGGACGCGGCCGCACCATCGGCTGGTTCGCGGGCATCTTGCTTTTTTGCATCGCCATGGGTGGAATCACGTATTATTATCACTTGCACGAAGAGCAGGACGAAGGGGATGACGACACCACGCGCCGCCGCGGTCGAGCATCGATAGTCTAGGAACTTTCTTCTATCATGCCAGTAAACGGACTGAGCCCTCAATTCGAATTTGCTTCCTGGCGCGTTCCGCAGTTCCCGCGGGCGATCGAATATCCATTGGAGGTCATGGAGGAGATCCGCGCATTCGCCTGTGACGAATTGTTACAACTTTCCCACGGCGGCGATGAGGTGGCTGGCGTGCTGTTCGGAACGCGGCGCGACGACCTGATCCGCATCCTCACCTGGCGGCCCATTGCTTGCGACCACACGCAAGGCGAGGGTCTGCGGCTGTCCTACAACGATCGCATGAACCTGGCCGTTCAGTTGGAAATGGCCAGGCAGAATCCGGATTTGAAGGATCTCCGGCCGCTCGGCTGGTTCGTGTCGCATTTGCCGGCGGCGTTGCTTGTCGTCCTCGGATTTGGAAATCTACAACGGCTTCTTTCCGGAAGTCGTGGCAAGTGACGCTGGTGATCTGTCCGCAAGGGCGGCGGCCGCGCGCAGGCCGGTTTCTTCGTGCGCGAAGCCGATGCAGAAGGTGCAGCCGGAGTCCAGCTACCAGTGCTTTGAGCTGGAACGCCAGTCTTCGGGGCCGTCGGTCCCGCATGCCTGCCCAGAGCGCCGGACCGGAGGTCCAGAAGAACGAAACGAAGTCGCGAAGTTGCGACGCCGGCTCCATGGCGAAACCGGCTCCAGCGCCGCCACCGGCCGCTCCGCGCAAACTGTCTGCTCCAAGCGGCACCCAGACCCCAGCTGCCTGCCGCGCCCGTCAGCCGCATTGAGCCAGCCTAGCCATCGCCGCCGCGTGAATCTCCAGCCGAGGCCGTTCCATTGCCCAGCTTTCAAATTGAAGAGGGCCTTCCCGACGCGCGAACGTTGGTTGTGGGCCATACCCATCGTCGCTGGCGCTTGGGATCGCCGCTTTCATGCTGTATCAGCGGCGCGCTCCGTCGCGAACGCATCCATCGCCCTGCGCGCATCGAATGAAGCCCAGACCGTGCAACTGGCGTGGGACGCGAATTCGCGCGCCATTCGCGATTCCGACCGCGCCGAAATCGAAATCGACGATGGCGGCAAGACTCGCAGGTTTCGCTTACCAGCGATCAACTGCACGCGGGCAAAATGTCGTATCTGCCGCAATCGAGCGACGTTGGTTTCACCATGACCATTTATCCCGCGAACGGGCGAGCCGATTCACGACTCCGCACGACTGGTGGCGCCGGTGTTTCATACGCCCCACGCAACCGCCGCAACTGCTCCCCGACATCCACGCCGCGCACTCCGCCGCGCCTCCGCGGCAGACGAAGCGCTCGAGCGCAGGTGCAGCAATTGAAGGCGGACCTCGGCAAGGAACGCGCCCGCTGCCGAGCGGACTTGCAGAACCTGGTCCGGATTCTGGAAAATCGTCTGGGCATTCATCCGCCCAAGACCGCGCCCAAAACCGACCGCCGCCGTAGAACCCGCGGTCCGACGCTTTCTACAGTGACAAGCTAGAGCGGCCGTATCCGCTAAAAGGAGCTGCTCGCTAACAGAGTTGGTCAATCCGCCGTAGCATCTAAGGAGTTTCAGCCTAAGGCTGTTCATGGTTGGTCGATCGCATTCCAGACTTCGTTTTATTCCTCGCGATCGGCGCTTACGCCGTTATCTCGCGCTACTCCGGCTGCAATTCGGCGGCGCAAAACCAGCGTCCCGCCCAGCCGCCTCCGCCGATGCGTGGTGGTCACCCAAGTGGACGCCGGCCGACGTGCCGGTGATGTCCGAATATCCGGCGCAAACCTACGCGCGCAATACGGTGGAGGTGCGCGGGCCGCGTGGACGGCTATATCGACAAGTGGCTGTTCCATCCCGGCCAGGAAGTGCACGCGGGCGATGTGCTGTACGTTTTGGATCTGCGTCCCTATGAGGCCGCGGTGGAGCAGGCCAAGGGAAATCTGGCGCAGAGCGAGGCGGATCTGGAATTCGCGCGCAAGCAGGTGGCGCTGTTGCAGGCCGAGGCGAATCTGGCGGCCGCGCAAGCCAACCTGCTCAAAGCCCAGCAGGACTACGATCGCTTGACGCCGCTGGTGAAAGACGGATGCCGCCGCGCAACAGGAGCTGGACACCGCCGTCGCGGCCTTGCACGCGGGCGAGGCCAACGTGCGGGCCAACCAGGCCAACGTGGATCAGACGCGGCTCTCCACGCAAACGCAGATCTCGTCCACGGCAGGGAAAATGGACGCGCAGCGCGGCGCTCTGCGCACCGCGGCGCTCAATCTGGAATACGCGACCATTCGCGCGCCCATCAGCGGGCTGATCGGCGACACGCTGGTTCCGGTGGGCGGGCTGGTGACCGCGAATGCGCACGCAGCCGCTCACCACCATCGTTCCGCTGGATCCCATCTGGGTGCGATTCAAGGTCACCGAGTCGCAATATCTTTCGTTCAAGAAGAATCCCACGCTGCTCCAATCCGCGCTCGCCGCTGATCCTGGCCGACAACACCGAATTTCCGCAAAAGGGGCGCATCGAAAACACGCTCAACCAGGTGGACCCGAAGACCGGCACGCTGGAATTGCAGGCCAGCTTCCCGAATCCGCAGCACACGCTGCTGCCCGGGCAGTTCGGCAAGGTGCGCGTCGAAACCGAGCTGCGCCGCAACGTGATTCTGGTTCCGCAGCGCGCCATCCAGCAGCTGCAGAGCGTGCAAACGGTGCTCACCGTGGGCGCCGGAAACGTGGTGGAGCTCCGCCCCATCACCACCGCCGAGCGGGTGGGCGAGGACTGGATCGTTCAGCAGGGGCTGAAGCCGGGCGACCGCGTCATCGTCGAAGGGCAGCTGAAGGTGCGGCCCGGCGCGCGCGTAACGCCGACGCCCTATCGTCAGCCACTCGAGCACCGGAGCCGAGGGCCGTTAACGCAGTCATGGCGCGATTTTTCATCGACCGGCCGGTCTTCGCCATCGTCATCGCGATCGTCATCGTCATCCTGGGCGTGGTGGCGATTCCGAATCTCCCCATCGCCGCTTTCCCGGAAGTGGTGCCGCCGGTGGTCCAGATCACGGCCAGCTATCTGGGCGGCAATTCGCATCGATCTCGAAAAGACCGTCGCGCAGCCCATCGAAGAGCAGCTGGCCGGCCTGGACGGCATGATGTACTTCCTTTCGAGCAGCGCCAACAACGGCTCCATCACCATCAACGTCACGTTTCAGCTGGGCACCAATCCCGATACCGCCACGGTTCAGACGCAGAACAAAGTGAATATCGCGCTGCCGCGCCTGCCTCCCGAAGTGCAGCGGCAAGGCGTGACGGTGAAGAAAGTATCGAGCGCGTTTCTGATGGTGATCGGCCTGGTCTCGCCCGACGACCGCTACGATTCGCTGTTCCTCACCAACTACGCGCAGATCAATCTGCTGAACCAGATCGGCAGTCTTCCGGGCGTCGGCGATTCGCGGCTTTCCTCGCAGCAGGTTTACTCGATGCGCGTCTGGGTGGACCCCGACAAGATGGCCAAGCTGGGGCTGACCGCCACCGACATCAGCAACGCGATCAACGCGCAGAATCGCCAGAATCCCGCCGGCGCGCTGGGCGAGGCGCCCGCTCCCCCCGGAACCGATTTTCAATATGCGGTCACCGCGCCCGGCCGATTGGTGGATCCCGCGCAGTTCGGCGACATCGTGCTGCGCGCGCAGCCGGACGCTTCGCTGCTGCGCATTCGCGATATCGGCCGGGTGGAGCTGGGCGCGTTCACCTATACACGGCTTCAGCCGCACCAACGGCAAGCCTTCCTGCAATGTGATCGTCTTTCTTTCGCCCGGCGCGAACGCCGTGGAAACCGTCGAACCAGGTCAACGCGTTTATGCGGCAGGCCAAGCAGAATTTTCCGGCCGGCGTGGACTACAAGGTCACCTACGATTCGACGCGGTTCGTGCGCGCCGCCATTCAGGACGTGGTCTTCACGCTGCTGGCCGCGGTCGGCCTGGTGATTCTGGTGGTCTTCATTTTCCTGCAGAACTGGCGCGCGACGTTGATTCCGCTGCTCACCGTGCCGGTGGCCGTCATCGGCGCCATCGCGCTGTTCCCGCTGCTGGGCTTCTCCATCAACATCACCAGCATGTTCGGCCTGGTGCTCTCCATCGGCATCGTGGTGGACGACGCCATCGTGGTGGTGGAAGCGGTGCAGCGCAACATCGACGACGGGATGGCGCCGCGCGAAGCGACCGTGCGCGCCATGGAGCAGGTGTCCGCGCCGGTGGTGGCCATCGCCTGCATCCTGGCCGCGGTGTTCATTCCGGTGGCGTTCCTGGGCGGAATCAGCGGCCAGATTTATCGGCAGTTCGCCCTGACCATCGCGAGCTCGGTGCTGCTGTCGGCCTTCAGCGCGCTGTCCCTGAGCCCGGCGCTCAGCGCGCTGCTTGCTGAAGCCGCATCGAGAAATCGCGCGGCCCGCTCGCGTTCTGTTTCGGCGAGTTCAATCGGGGATTCGAATGGGCCACGAATCGATATCTGGCCGGCGTGGGCGTTTTGATTCGCCGGTCGGCGCTGGCGCTGGTCGGGCTGGCCGTTTTCTGGGCCGCGGGCGCGTGGCTGTTCAAGATCCTGCCCGCCGGATTCCTGCCCGACGAGGATCAGGCGCGCCTACTTCGTCTCGGTTCGCCTGCCGGACGGCGCATCCATCGACCGCACCGACGCCGCCGTCGCGAAGATCGAGGAGCGGCTAGGCCAAAGTGAAGGGCGTGGAGTCCTGGTTCGTGATCGGCGGCAACGATTTCACCACCAGCACCGCCGCCTCCAACGTGGCCACCATCGTTGTGGTCACCAAGCCCTGGGATGAACGCAAATCGAAAGACCTGCAGCTCAATGCGATTCTAGCCGCCGTCCCAGCGCGCCTTCGCCGACGTGCCGGAAGCATTCACGTCCGTCTTCGGCTTTCCGCCGATTATCGGTCTGAGCAACACCGGCGGATTCCAGTTCATGCTGGAAGACCGCCGGGGCGGCGAACTGGATCAGCTCGCGAGCGTCGGCGACGCGCTGGTGGACGCGGCCCGCAAACGGCCGGAAATCGGCAACGCGGTGAACACCTTTCGCTCCAGCGTTCCCACCTACAGCATCGACATGAATCTGGACAAGCTGCGAAACCCTGGGCGTTCCGGTAGCCGACGCCTACAACACGCTCCAAACATTTCTGGGCGGATTGTACGTGAACGACTTCAACCGCTTCAGCCACACCTGGCAGGTGCTGATCCAGGCCGAGCCCGAGTTTCGCAACCAGCCCTCCGACATCGACCGCTTCTACGTGCGCAGCGTCGACGGCAACATGGTGCCGCTGGGCACGCTGGCGTCCGTCAAGCCGTCCACCGGCCCCGAGGTGGTGTTCCGCTACAACCGTTTTCGCGCCATTCAGATTCTGGGCGCGCCCGCGCCCGGAGTCAGCTCAGGCCAGGCCATCGACGCCATGGAAAAGGTGGCGGCGGAAACGCTGCCCGCCGGCTACGGCTACGAATGGACCGGCACCACCTATCAGCAGAAGCTGGCGCAGGGACACGAAGGCGTGATCTTCGGATTCGCCACCGTGCTGGTTTTCCTGTGTCTGGCGGCGCTCTACGAAAGCTGGTCCATCCCGCTTGGCCGTGCTGCTGGCGCTGCCGCTTGGGACTTTTCGGCGCGCTGCTGGCGGTGTACTTGCGCAACTTTCCCTACGACATTTACACGCAGATCGGCATCGTGACGCTGATCGGACTGGCGGCCAAGAACGCGATTCTGATCGTCGAATTCGCCAAGGAGAGCCACCAGCGCGACCTGATGCCGGTGCGGGAGGCCGCTCTGCACGCCGCCAATCTGCGGCTGCGGCCCATTTTGATGACGTCGTTCGCGTTCATCCTGGGCGTGGTGCCGCTGTTTCTGGCCACCGGCGCGGGTGCGGCGTCGCGCCGTTCGCTCGGAACCGCGGTGTTCGGCGGAATGCACGCGGCCACACTGCTCGCGATCTTTTTCGTGCCCGTGCAATATTACGTCATCGAAACTTTCGTCGAGCGCGCGCAAGAAGCCGGCGCAGAGCCGAGCAACCTGTTGAGGCGGCGACGGACTGATGAGCCTGATGCGGCGCTGGCGTTGTTCCGTTCCGTCGCGCTGGGCTTGTCCGGTTGCCTGGTGGGACCGAACTATCAGCGCCCGCAACCAGCCTGCCCGCGGAATTTCCCGGCGCTCCAGCCGCCAAGGAATCGATCGCCGACAAGAAGTGGTTCGATCTTTTCCAGGACGCCACCTTCAAGCAACTGGTCGAGACCGCGCTCGAGAAGAACTTCGATGTCCGGATCGCGGCCGAGCGAGTGATCGAAGCTCGCGCGCAATACGGAATCACGCGCGCCAACCTGTTTCCGACGCTGGATGCGCAGGCCAGTTACACTGCGTCGCGCAGCTCTTCCATCGGTTCATTCCCTTTCCCGCCAGGAACGCCGGTCGCCTTCAGCTACACCCAGGCCGGGCTCCAGCTTTCCTGGGAGCTCGATCTGTGGGGCCGATTGCGGCGCTTGGACGAAGCCGCGCGGGCGCAATATCTGGCGTCGGAGGAAGCGCGAAACGGCGTCATCATTTCGCTGATCTCCGATGTGATGACCACTTATTTCGCGCTGCGCGAACTGGATCTGGAGCTCGAAATCGCCCAGCAAAACAACGGACATCGCGCGCGACAATCTGCGCTTGATCCAGGTGCGCAAAGATCGCGGCGCGGCCAACGGTCTGGAGGTTCAGCAAGCCGAGCAGTTCCTCTACACCACCACGGCGAGATCCCGAGCGTGAAGCGGTCCATCGCGCAGACCGAGGATGCGTTGAATCTGCTGCTGGCCAACGCGCCCGCCGAGGTTCCGCGCGGCCAGGCTTAGAACAGATCGAGGCGGAACAGATCACCGCGGCGCCCGATTTGCCCGCCGGGCTTCCTTCGTCGCTGCTGGAACGCCGCCCCGATATTCGCCAGGCCGAGGACAATCTGATCGCGGCCAACGCGCAGATCGGCGCGGCGCGAGCGCTTGTTCTTCCCGCAAATTTCGCTGACCGGTTTCCTGGGCGGCCAAAGCCAGCCGCTGGCCATGCTGTTCAGCGGGCCAGCGCGGATGGCGTCCATCGCGCCCTCGGCGCTGCAGCCGATTTTCCACGCGGGTCTGCGCGCCGGCGTCCAGACTCACCGAAGCGCAACAGCGCGAGATGCTGATCACTTATCAGAAAACCATCTATGGCGCGCTGCGCGAAGTTGCCGATGCCCTGGCCGTCCACACCCGAACGCGCGAACAGCGCGCGGAGGAAGAAAAGCTGGTGACAGGCGCTGTCGGAAAGCGTGCGGCTGTCGAATCTGCGCTACCGCGGCGGGCTGGACAGCTATCTGCAAGTGTTGGATGCCGAGCGGGATCTGTTCGCCGGGCAGCTTACGCTGGCGCAGTTGCGGCTGCTGGAGCTGCAGTCGGTGGTGCAGCTCTATCGCGCGCTCGGCGGCGGCTGGCAGCTCTGATATCATGCAGCGTTGACGCCCACGCGCGAGTCCACTGACGTCGCCGAACGAACGCGGCGGCGCATCAACCGGCGGTTGCTGCCGTTCCTGTTTCTGCTGTACATCATCGCGTTCCTGGATCGCATCAACATCAGCTTCGCCGGCCTGGATATGACGCGCGAGCTCGGATTCTCGGATCGCGTCTTCGGATTGGGATCGGGCATCTTCTTCGCCGGTTATGTGCTGCTCGAAATTCCCGGATCGCTGATCGTGGAGCTGTGGAGCGCCCGCAAATGGATCGCGCGCATCATGATTTCGTGGGGCATGGTTGGCTCGCTCACCGGACTCATTCACACCGCCCACCAGTTCTATTGGGCGCGCTTCATCCTGGGCGTCGCCGAGGCCGGATTCTTTCCCGGCATCGTGGTTTACTTGACGCACTGGTATCGCGAGCAGGATCGCGCCCGCGCCATGGCCATGTTCATGTCCGCCATCCCGATCGCGCAGGTGATCGGCGCGCCTATCTCCGGCGCTCTGTTGAAGATTCATTGGCTCGGTTACTCCGGCTGGCGATGGCTGCTGGTTCTCGAGGGCGTTCCGGCCGTGATCGCTGGTATTCGTGGCGCTGTTCTTTCTGACGGACCGTCCGCGCGACGCCCGCTGGCTGGCTGACGACGAACGCGCCTGGATCACTGGGGAACTGGAGCGCGAAGCTCGCTCCAAGCCAGGCCACGCACATCCGCCTGGCGCGCCGTGTGGCGCATGTTCCAGGACCGCGACGTGATTCTGCTCACCGCGGTCTACTTCTTGGGATCCTGCGCGCAGTACGGTTTCAGCTTCTGGCTGCCGAAGATGATCCAGCGATTATCGGGGTTCGGATCGTTCGAAGTGGCCATGATCGCCGCCCTGCCTTTCCTGGCTTCCTGGCCGGCGATGCTGCTGCTGGGCTGGAGTTCGGATCGCACCGGCGAGCGGCGCTGGCACACCGCAGCGGCCTATGTCGCCCTGGCTGCTGGTTTGGCGGGCAGCATCTGGAGCGGCAAGAGCATCCCCATCGGGATTCTGATGTTTTCGCTGGCAGGCATTGGGATCAGCGCGCGTTTGCCGGCTTTTTGGACCTTGCCGGCCACGCTGCTGTGGGGCGCCACGGCGGCGGCGTCCATCGGCGCCATCAACTGCCTCGGCAATCTGGGAGGATTCGTGGGGCCGTATTTGCTGGGGGCGCTGAGCACCGCCGCGGGCGGCTACACGGCTGGCATCTGGTATCTGACGGGCGCGTCGGTACTGGCGGCGGTCTTGATCTTGCTGGTGCGGTCGAAACCCCAGGCGCGCAAGCCTAGCTGAGTGCCAACGAGCTGGTGATCTTGGAGAAAATGGTGCTGACCGGGGCATCACGGCCGGCGGAAGAAAACCGGCGACCACTATCGCGATGGCGGCCGCAAGAAGCGCATACTCGATCAAGTCCTGCCCGCGCCGGTCGTCCCATAGACATCGCAGCCATAGACATGCAGCCATCCGCGCATCGTCATCTCTGCCTGATCCTCCAGCTCGATGTCTCCATCTTGAACCAGATGCGGGTTACGAGCAACTAAGAAAACACCGTAGCTCTGGGGGCAAAGGACCCTTAATACTGGAACTCTATTGGGCGACCCGGTACGAGCAGATAAGAGTGTCGCTGGTTTGCGGCACTAAACCCGTCATAAACGTGATCACCGCGCCGCTCAGCGTATAGTCCAACCCGGCCGTCAACAGAAGGCCATTGCGATAAACCGCCAGGCTGGCGGTGGGGCTGGGGGTCTGGCCTAGCGTGAATACGGCATTAACGCCGTTAATGGCCCCGGTGGGCGTCTGCTGATCGACGAAGCCAACGCCAGGAATGCTCACCGACAGCCGGTAGAACGCCGCCAGGACGTCGTTGGGCTGGGGCACGGCGCCGGTTAGGAAGGTGATCGCGTTGGACGACAGCGTGTAATCGCCGCCCTGGGTCAGCAGCAGCCCGTTGCGAAACAGGGCCAGGCTGGTGGGTGGATTCGGAACGTTGGCCAGAGTGAATGCGGCGTTGGCGCCGTTGATGGTTCCCGCAGGAACCTCGCCGTCGATGAAAGTGGTGGAGACGCTGGCGCACGGCCCGGAGGTTCCATCCACGTGCAGACAGTCCGAAAGGTTGCCGGCTGCCCCATCAATGGCGCCCGTGGCGTCGATCACCGCCGATCGCGAGATGGTGAAACCGGTGCCCTCCGGCGGCCGCACATTGAGGGCGTTCTGCAGGCCGGTGACGTCGCCGATGGTGATGATGGTGGCGTCCGCCGGAGCCGATCCGCTGACCGATCCCGGCGCCAGGCGCACATCGCGCACCCGGAAAGGAAGAATGCTGGGCGGAGGGACGGCCCAAGCCTCGGTGAACTGCGTGACGCCCAAACTGGTGTATTGAACCGTGTAGACGGCGGCGGTATCGGCATTGGTGGTGGGGACCAATTGGACGTAGAGGACTCCGTTGTTGATGGGGACGTTCAGGGTCTCCGCCGCGACATTGGAAGTATCGGAGGCCTCGAAACTGGGCCAGGAGATTAACAACAACCCCGTTGAAATAGGTTCCGTCCGCGTTGAAGAGCGTATCGCTGATGGTGGTGAGGGGCGGAGTGGCGCCCAGCTTCGAGCTGAGCGCCAGCACGCACAGCAGGCACGGGAACGAAACGGAACATTCGACCTCCAGGCAAACTTCGGAATCCGCCTACAGGTTAAATACAAGTTGTGCGCGCACGGACGCCGCCGGTGCCAGCCGCCGTGGGTCAACTTTCAGCCGCGCAAAGACTTCGGACGGGAGGAATTTTAGTGGAAGGTCTGTGACTCGGCAGTCAGGCGTTCGACGCCCAGATACGGACGAAGCACTTCGGGCACCATCACGCTGCCATCGGCTTGCTGATAGTTTTCGACAATCGCCACCCAGGTGCGCCCCACCGCCAGGCCGCTGCCGTTCAGCGTGTGGACGTACTCGGTTTTCCCTTTGCCCGTTTTGGTGCGGATGGAAGCACGCCGCGCCTGATAGGCTTCGAAGTTGGAGCACGAGGAGATTTCCTTGTAGCCGTTCTGGCCCGGCAGCCAGACTTCCAGGTCGTACGTCTTCGCCGAGGATGCGCCCATGTCGCCAGTGGAGAGAACCACGGTCCGGAACGGCAGCCCCAGGCGCTTCAGGATATCTTCGGCGTCCGCAGTCAGCTTCTCGTGTTGTTCATAGCTTTGCTCGGGAAGCGTGAACTTCACCAGCTCCACCTTCTGGAACTGATGCTGCCGGATGATGCCGCGCACATCTCTTCCATAAGACCCGGCCTCGCTGCGCAAGCACGGCGTGTAGGCGCAGAGCGAAATGGGAAGATCGGACGGCGTTCAGAAGATTCGTCGCGAAAAAGATTGGTGACGGGAACTTCGGCGGTGGGCGCGAGCCAGAGATCGGTGTTTTCGATCTTGAACAGATCTTCCTGGAACTTGGGAAGCTGGCCGGTGCCGAACATGCTGGCGGAATTGATCAGGAACGGCGGCAGCACTTCGGTATATCCGTGCTCGCGCGTGTGAACATCCAGGAAGAAGTTGATCAGCGCCCGCTCCAGCCGCGCCCCCATGCCCCAGTAAACGGCAAATCGCGCGCCGGTGACTTTGGTGGCGCGCTCCAGATCCAGGATCTTCAGCTCCGGGCCCAGATCCCAATGCGCTTTGGGCGGAAAATCGAACTGGCGCGGCTGGCCCCAGCGCCGCACTTCGACATTGTCGTCCGCGCTCTTGCCCACCGGTACGGACTCGTGCGGAATGTTCGGAACGCCGGCCATCAAAGCGCGGAACGATTCATCCGCGGATTTGGCTTTTTGATCCAGCGCCGAAACGCTCTCGCCGATGGCGCGCACTTCCTGCTGGATGTCACTGGTATCCTGGCCCTGTTTACGCAACTGGGCCACTTGCGCGCTTTTCGCATTTACTTGCGCCTTGAGTTGCTCGGCTTGGGTTAGCGCCGCGCGGCGCTCGGTATCGAGCGCGCGAAATTGTTCGAGCTCTAGCTGATACCCGCGCGTGGCCAGCCGCTGGGCGATGGAGTCCAGGTTCGCCCGGAAGAACGAGAGATCGTGCATTAGTGCGATCTGCGTTTATCTGCGTTCATCTGTGTTCATCTGTGGCCATCTATCTTTCGTTGATCGGGATCCACTTCTCGCCCACCGGCTTGCCGGTGTAATCCGCGCGCGGCCGGATCAAGCCGGTTGTTGCGGTATTGCTCCAGCACGTGCGCGGTCCAGCCCGACATGCGGCTCACGGCGAAGATCGGCGTAAACAGGTCGATCGGAATCCCCAGCGAATAATAGGTGGACGCCGAGTAGAAATCCACGTTCGCGTTCAGCCGCTTCTGTTCCTTGATGGTCTCTTCGATCTTCTTCGAGGTCAGATACAAATCCAGGTGCCCGGTGCGGCGTCCCAGCTCCTCCGACAACACGCGCAGGTGCGTGGCGCGCGGATCTTCGGTGCGATAGACGCGATGGCCGAATCCTGGAATCTTTTTCTTGTTGGCCAGCATGTCCTGCACATGCGCCAGAGCGGTGCGTTCGTCGCCCGCGTCCAGCAACATGCGGATCACTTCTTCGTTGGCGCCGCCGTGCAGCGGTCCTTTCAGCGCTCCGATGCCGGCGGTGACGGCGGAGTGAATATCGGACAACGTGGCCGCCACCACGCGTGCCGCGAAGGTGGACGCGTTCAGTTCGTGATCGGCATGCAGAGTGAGCGCGACATCGAACACCTTCTCCATCACGTCGTCCGGCTTCTTGCCGGTCAGCGTGTAGAGGAAGTTGGCCGCGAAGCCGAGCTTGGGATCGCCCGTCCAGCACTGGTTTTCCGGTGCGCAGACGATCGAACGTGGTGACGATGGTCGCGGTCTGCGCCATCAAGCGCGCGGCTTTCTCGACATTCGCTTCGATGGAATTGTCGCGCGCTTTCGGATCGTATAGACCCAGCATGGAAACCGCGGTGCGCAGCACGTCCATGGGCGTGCTTTGCGGCACTTTCCCGAGAAACTCGACCACTTCCTTGGGGATCGGGCCGGTAGCGAACCAGCTCGGCTTTCAGCGCGTCCAACTCGGATTGCTTCGGCAGCTTGCCGTGCCAAAGCAGGTAGATCACTTCCTCAAACTTGGCGTGGTCGGCCAGAGTGTGGATGTTAAACCCTGGTAACTCAGGATTCCTAGATCTCCATCGATGAAACAGATATTGGACTCGGCGGCGACGATCCCTTCGAGCCCCGCTTGTGTAACTGGCATTGAACTCCTGAACTCCTGTCTGTAAGTAACGGCTTCCTCCGCCGGGGCGATAAAGTCGTTCGCGGCGTGAAATTTCATTTTACAGAATTCCCGACGATCTCGGTGATCGCTACGGCGCGATAACATTAAAATATGCATCGCTTCCTGCTTCACAACGGCGCCATCCTGGACGCGCACGAGAAAAGCCTGAGCCCCGGCCAGGTGGGTCTGCTCAATGGTTGGGGCGTGTTCAGCACCCTGCGCGTGGCTGACGGTGTGATGTTCGCCTTCGAGCGACATTGGGGGCGCATGCAGCGCGATGCCGCCAAGATGCACGTTCCCTTCCCCGCCGATCCGGTGGATCTGAAAGGGCACTTGTTGCGGCTCATCGAAGCCAATTCCGCCTGGAACGCGACCCTGCGCGTGATGGTGGTTCGCAATCGCGGCGGAATGTTCGAAGGTCCGGACCTGGAGCGCGACTTCGATGTGCTCGCGTTCACCAAGGACTTAAATCCCTGGGGCAACAGCGTACGGCTGACCATCAAGCCGAACGCCCGCTACGCGGCCAACGAATTCTCCGGATGCAAGATCCTGTCCTGGTCCCAGAACCTCACCTGGTATGAAGAAGCGCGCCAGCATGGCTTCGATGAAGCGGTGCTGTTGAACGAACGCGGCGAGGTGAGCGAATGCACCTCGGCGAACATCTTCACGGCTAACGGGGGCGAGGTGTGGACGCCGCCGCTCAATTCCGGGTGCCTGCCCGGCGTCACGCGCGAGCTTCTGCTGGACGTGGTGCGCGTCCCAGGCATCAAAGTGATGGAACGGCCGCTCAGGCCGCAAGATTTTGAACGCGCCGATCAAGTCTTCATCACTTCAACCACGCGCGACTTGTTACCCGCGGTTTCCATTGAAGGCCTCCCCATTCAGAACCGGGGAACGGTGGCGGAAGACCTGGTGAAAGCGCTGGAGGAATACCGCGCCGATTACGTGCGGCACAACGCCACGGTGTTCCAATCAACCCGGCGGTAAGGTCGCTGCGTCGCATGAGATTTCCGCGGATACTTGCTGGTTTCGGCGTCTTGGCAATGGCGGCCGGTTTTCAAACGCCCAATAACCAGCCCGCGACATTCCACGCCGGTACGCGTTTGGTGGAGGTAGAGGTAGTGGTCCGCAGCAAACATGGTCCGGTGACCGGTTTGACGCGCGATGCTTTCACCTTGCTCGACCAGGGCAAGCCGCAGCGCATCGATGTGTTCCGCGCCGGACAGCAGGCCGGACATCAGGACGATAAAGCGCGGCCGATCCCGCTCGCGCCAGGAGCGGTTTCCAACCGCCGCAACAGCTTGGGCGAATCGCTGCCCAGCGCCACCGTGCTGCTCTTCGATCAGCTCAATACGCGCCTCGATTACAAAGCGTACGAGAGCAAGGCAATCCTGAAACTCATCCGGTCCCTAACCGCTCAGGACCGCGTGGCCATCTACGCGCTCGGCCGGGATCTGCACGTACTGCAGGAGTTCACCGACGACCCGGAGAAACTGCTAGCAGCAGTGCGGCATCTCGACTCGGGCCGGGACCTGATGCCCGCGAATATCGCTGACGCTCTGTTTGATTTGCCGGTCGACATGACGGGCCAGATCGACGCGGGTGGAAGAAAGCAAAGCGCTCACGAACGGGGAATGCAGAGGGCATCCATTGAGGCGGAGGCCGCAATGACTGCCGCGATCTATCGCGTGAATAACGCTGCCACCACCGTGGAAGCTCTGCAACGAATCGTGGAACATCTGGGAGGGATGCCGGGCCGCAGGAACCTGATCTGGGTGAAGGAGGAGCCAAGCGTGCCTCCGCCAGTCATGGGAATGCTGCTCGGGGCCAATATCGCTCTGTATCCAGTGCTCATTCGAACCGTCGATTATTGGGCGCCCGATTTTATGGCCACTCAACATGCCGCGCGCACCCTGGCCGCTGTAACGGGCGGAGCGGGCTTCGACGACGCCGGCGATCTGCGAGTGGCCCTTCAGACGGCGGAAGAAGATTCCCGCAGCGCTTATACGCTCGGCTATTATCCCTCTGAAGATGTTCTCGACGGCAAATATCATCGCTTAACAGTGACCGTGGCCAACGACAAATTCGCCCACGTCGAGGTGCGCTACCGGCCGGGATATCTCGCGACGAAACAAACGGCGCCTACGTTTGTACCTTCGGCCCGGGAGGCGCTGGACGAACTATTGCAGAATCCACTGGACGCCACCGCCATCGGCCTGACGGCGCAACTCACGGCGGATGCGCGGCCAGGGCAGTATCAACTGCGCCTTATAGTGGATCTGCATGACGTACATCTGGAACGCGAAGGCAACCGATCAGTGGGAAAGCTGGACGTGGCGATTTCGTTCCAAGCCGAAACACTCGGCCGAACCATCGATCTGAATCTGACCGACGCGCAGCTTGCAAAAGCCCTGCAGGCGGGACTTGTGGTAACGGCCGCCGGCATTCCCGTCTCCGCGGGCAGCCTGCAAGTGGTGGCGCGCGATCCATCTACCGGCGTGGCCGGATCGCTAAGAGTCCCGGTACGGTAGCTTGAGCTGAACCGCGACCGTCAGGAAGCGGAAAAAGAAAAGGTTCCAAGTGACCCAGGCGGCAATTCGCTCCCCGGCCGGCATGCGCGGCCAGAGCATAGCATACAGCGTGGCGGAAGCCGCATTCTCTTGCTCCCCGCAACCGTCTTTCTGTTGACCGGCTACGGTTCAGCGCTCCAGAATTCGCTCGCCTTACCACCTGCTAGAAGCAAGCGCCTCGAAACGGCCTTTCACTCGCCCACAGCGATCGCTCCCCTTCGAGAACCTCCGCGGTGAGGTCGGCACTCCCGGCCTATTTCTTCGGCGAAATTCTAAGCTTTTCATCCAGCTCGTTCGGTCTTCAGCTCCCATCCTCAGCCGCGCTCTTCACGCAGCCGGGGATGCTCAATGCTTCAACCCGTTGCCAGATTGCAAGCCCAGAACTCTCAAACGTCCATCCAACTTTCGCTCCCCTTCAGGACTCGCATCCTTCCGGATCGAAGCGCTCGGTCGGCGTCACAGTCTGAGAAGCTTACCTTTGTGTACGGCCCGATAACCTTTCACTCCCCGAACGCGTTAATTAGTCTTATTAACTAAGCACGCTCGGATCGCCGCTCCAGATTCGCTACCGTCCACCAGGCTCATTGCTCTCTGAACCTCTTGGAACCAGGTCCATGATTGCGCGAAAGGCCTTAGGAGTCAACTGTTAAATGTGCATGACAAAGCCTTTTCCAGAACTTTTATTCGCCCTTGAATCAACAGTTTACGACATTTGCACTGTGGACAAAATGTGGATAAAACAACACCCTCGCTGGATGTTTTCAATTCACCAGGCCCAAAATCTCGCCGGTATCGGTGGCCACCCACATATGTTCGGCATCGGGCGCTGCAATCACCGCGCGCTGCGCCACGGCGCGATAATCCACGTCCATCTCCCGCCAGACTTTCAGATTGGCGCTCTTCAGGATTTTCAGCTTGCCGGGAATGGGAACCTGGGTGGAATTTCCGGGCGGTTCGATGGTCACCAAAACCGCGCTGCCGTTGCTGAACAGTGCGATGTCGGTGGCGGCGCGATCCCGCTCGGCGAAAATCATGCGGCCGTCCCGGGATCCCAAGGGGGTCTCGTACACCGCCGAACTCA
Source organism: Bryobacterales bacterium (assembly GCA_963798295.1). GTDB lineage: Bacteria > Acidobacteriota > Terriglobia > Bryobacterales > Bryobacteraceae > Palsa-89. Next base: position 167,447 of record CAWCSV010000003.1, read on the forward strand.
CCGGATACTTCGGATCCGAATACAGGATGAGCGACACCACGTATCCCTTGGCCAATCTCAACTGCGCTAATTCACCGTCGATGGGAATGACGCCCTGGGTCCACTTCTGGCCGCCATCCTGCGTCTCCAGGACCGTCAATTTCTTTGCGGCGGAAGCCTCGGGCCGGGGGTCGGCAAACAACGGCGACGATGCATCCGCGGCTCCTACGATGATGCCGTGCATCCCCTGGAACGCGATGATGTCATAGTCCAGCGAAAGTGCACCGGGGACCTCTCGCCCGGCCTCCAGCCTGGTCCAGGTCTTGCCGCCGTCGGCGGTCTCCTGCACAAAACCCTTCAGTCCGGCGATGTAGCCGTGATGGGAGTCCAGAAACCAGGCCTGCAGGATGCCTTTGCGGGTTTGCAGTTTGACCCAGGAGCGGCCGCCTTCGGCGGTCGACCACAGCCCGCGATCGGTGACCATCCAGCCCGCGCTGTCGTTCAAGAAGAAGAGAGAAACCGGGCGCTCGCTCACCTCATACTGCGACCAATGCAGACCGCCGTCGCTTGTCACCACCACCGTGCCCTGCTCGTGACCTCTTTTGTCGTCGATCAAACCGGCCGCGACGCAGTGCGTGGAGCTGGGGCATTCCAGATCCTCAATGGCGAAGTTGGAATCGGCGTGATCGTAAAGGAACTGGATGTTCCAGCGGGGTTCAGCGGAAAGCAACGGGAGAATTAGCCACGGATGAACACAGATGAACGCCGATAAGAAGCTTTTCCGGCATCTGTGTTTATCTGTGTTCATCTGTGGCCGTATCAATTTAGCCGCTGGCGCGAACCAGATCCGCACTCTCATTGGCCGCCTTCTCGGTCTGCGAGAGCATTAACAAGCATCCCAACTGTTCGCCTACGCTGGTGAGCAGCTCCATTTCGATTCCGGTGTGGGAATGCGGATCGCGATGCTGCACATTGATGACGCCTTCCACGCCCCGGCGCGAAAGCACGGGCGCGGAAAGGAACGCCTCGTAGGTGTCTTCGGGAAGATCGCTGAAAAACTTGAAACGCGGATCGCGAAACGCTTCGCGCGAGATGGCCAGCAGGCGCTTCTCGCGAGCCACCCAGCCGGTTAAACCTTCGTTCATGGCCAGCTTCACGCTGCCCACGGCGGAGGGACGATTGCTGGCCCGCAACACCAGCTCGCGAGGTTGTCGAGCAGGTACAGCAGGCAGGAGTCGCACTCCATGAACTCCACCACCAGCGAGACCACGCCGTCCAGAGCATCCTGGAGTTTGGTCTGCCGGACCAGGTAGCGGCTGATTTTCTGCAGCAGACGCAACTGCTGCTCGGTGCGCTCCAGGCGCTGTTCTAGTTCTCTTACCCTGGACACGAGTTCATTATCCCACGCGGCCGTCGAATCCGGCGCAAATTTGATCGGGCTGCCAGGTCCGGATGGGCCGAACGGGCTATACCGGGCAAAATAAGCCTTAGCTCCCCTAACAAGCCGCCTTAGAACCGCCGATAACAAGAGAATGACAGACTTCAACCAGCGTAGTACGATGGTTGCATCCATATTGGTAATACCATAGTGCAAAATGTAATGATTGAAACGAGATTGAATCAAGGAGATCTTCCGAATGTGGAACAAACGGAAAGAAGAAGAATATCCGCCGAAATCGCCCGCGACGCCGGCCGCGCCCACTAGCCAGATCAAGGAGAACGCCCCTATGTCGACGAATCCCGCTCCCAGCCATCATGCCACCGAGTCGAGAGGACCGGCGGTCATCGGAAAGTCTGTCATGATCAAAGGCCAGATCTTCAGCCGCGAAGACTTGACCATAGATGGCGAGATCGATGGTTCCGTCGAACTGCATGAGCACCGTCTGACCGTTGGGCCGAACGGCAAGCTGCAGGCTGGGGTGAAGGCGCGCGAAGTGGTGGTGCTGGGAACCATTCACGGAAACGTCGAAGCCTCCGACAAGATCGACATTCGCAAGGACGCCAAGCTGGTGGGCGACATCAAAACTGCCCGCATCGTGATCGAAGATGGGGCCTATTTCAAGGGCAGCATCGACATCGCGCGGCCGGAAGCGGCCAGAACGCCGGCGCCTGCTCAGCCCAAGCCGCAGTCCGCCAGTGCTGCTACCTCCAACGCCAGTCCACGCCTGCCACGGCGGCGGCCGGCGATTCGCGATAATTGCCCTGATCTCCGCGCATGAGATCTGAAGGAAGGAGTGGAGCTTTGCTGAAGGACCGGTTAAGATCGGAACCGTCTTCACCCTCGCTTCACTCACCCCCCAAGAAATCGGGCGCCGGACAGCCGCAGAATCGCGCCAGCAATGGCCTGGACCAGTTTTTCGCCTCGCTACAGGATCAGGAGAGTCTGTCCATCCTGGACTTTTCCGGCGCCAGCCAGGCCAACATCAGCTTCATCACTTCCATGGGGCACCGGATCTATTCCAACGATGCCCTGCGGACCATGGAAGAAGCCTTCGGCAGCCGGCGGCGACTTCATCACCAATCAATCCGATCCGGAACGCGCCGCGCTGTTTCTGCGGGAGAATCTGGAGTTTGCGGATCGCACTTTTGACGGCGCGCTCATCTGGGACACGCTGCAGTTCCTGGCCCCGCCGCTGCTGCAGGACACCGTGGACCGGCTGTACCGCATTCTGCGTCCCGCAGTCGTCGTTGCTGGCGTTTTTCCACGCCGAAGAGAAAGCGCAAACCGCGCCGCTGTACTCCTACCGCATTGTCGAATCGAAGATCATGTCGCTGACGCCGCGCAATCAGGTGCGGCCGGTGCAATATTTCAACAATCGCAGCCTGGAGAAGCTCTTCCAGAAGTTCAATTCGGTGAAGTTCTTCCTTACGCGCGATCATCTGCGCGAAGTGATCGTCCGCCGCTGAAGGACCACTCCCTATGGTCAAGGCTCAGTAGGCTCGCGCGTTCACATCGAGCTGCGATCAGAGGGACGGTCTTACGGCAGCGCGTACGTCAGCCCAATCGTCACCTGCACCGAATTCTTCCGGAAGGCCGGAGGCGGATTGTTCAGATACGAATCGATGAAGCCCGCCGATCCGTTCAGCCGCTTGTAAACCGGCATGCTGAGCAGCGCGTTGAAAGCCGCCGAATAAGCGTTGGTATTGTTCCAGGTCGGGCGTGAGAGTCAGATGCTGATCCAGCGTCAGCGCGCTTGAATTTGCGATTGAACGCTTCGCGCGAAAATGGAGCCGATCAGTTCCTGATTGGGCGCGCCGTGAGAACTGCTGCCGGACGTAGCTCACGCTGGCTTTCAGATCCAGCGTCTCATTGGCGCGCTCGAATCAGCGTGATGCCCAATTCCGCCGCTATAGGTCTGCTGCAGGTCCAAGCCCTGCGAGAAGTTGTGATCGAAGTCGCCCTGTCCGAAGACGTACAGGCGCGGGCTGAAGTATTCGTCGCGCTCGGCGTCGCCGTGGAAGATCGAGGTCTTGATGCTGGGCGTCGCCGGCTGCGTCACCTCGCCGTAAGCCGCGCTGAGATTCAAGCTGGTCCGGTTGCGCGGTTCCAGCCAGTTCTCGGTGGGGATGGCGCGCACCAGGCTGACTGCTCCGGTAAACGATCTCGCTGTCTTGGGTGGCATTCACCACCGCGGCGCCGATGGTCACGGTCCCCTTCCAGGCTTCGAAGAATCCGGGCTGGTGCGTCAGCGCATTTTGGAAGCCGGCCTGATCGATAATCTAGCCCGGCGTCGGCCACGGGCATCGTACTGCGGCGGTTCCGCGGCCAAGTGCACCTGCTGATCCTGGACCGACAGCGTCCCCTGCGGGATGCTCGCGGCGTCTGCCGCGTTTGCGGAGCCGCACACCCTTGGGAATGACGGCCACCTTCGCCGAGCTTTGGAGCTCTTTACCTTGCTCCAATCCACCGTGATTTCACCCAGCGCGTCGCTCTTGAAACGTCAGCGCAGCGACCCGGACGATTTCACAAAGTGCCCGGTGAGCCTTTCCCCGTCCGTGAACAGGAGGACATCGGCTCGGTCTCGCCTGGCCGTAAGAATAGGACCCCAACCAGAACCAAGTGCCCCTATCCCAGGTAGACAATTTCGCATGTTTTTGTGAGACGCTAGAGAAGCTCCATCTGCTTCTAACTATTTTAGCGAGATCGCCTGAGAGACACGTTCTCCGGCCCAGCGGCATCTAAAGGCAGAGGTGATGAACTGCATGCTTAAAACATTAACATTCGTTGCCGCAGGCGCGGCGGTCCTGGCGACTGGCCTGTGGGCTCAAGAAGAAACTCCCGATCATCGGCTGCGTTCGGCGGCCAGTGTTTTTCACGAAATGATCGGCGCGCCCGATAAAGGCATCCCGCGCGATCTGCTGGAAAAGGCCCAGTGCGTGATTATCGTGCCGGGTCTGAAGAAAGCAGGGTTCGTATTCGGCGCGGATTATGGAAAAGGATACGCGCTCTGCCGTCATGCGGGCAGCTGGACCGGGCCCGCGGCCATCACTCTGGGCGGCGGCAGTTTCGGCGCGCAAATCGGCGTGGAGTCCACCGACGTCGTCATGCTGGTGATGGATCGCAAGGGCATGGAGAAGCTGGCGAGTGACAAATTCACCGTTGGCGCGGATGCCTCCGTAGCCGCCGGTCCGGTGGGCAGAACTTCCGCTGCCGATACGGACGCCTCTCTGCACGCTGAGATCCTGTCGTGGTCGCGCGCTCACGGCGTCTTCGCCGGTATTTCGCTGGATGGGACGGTGGTGAAGAAAGACGGCGGTGAGGATCGCAAGCTGTACGGTCAGGAGGTGAGCGAACACGCCATGCTTTATGGCGAAGTGCCTCCGCCGCCGGCCGGCAACATTCTGACCGCGGAACTCAATCGTTTTCCCCGAGAACACGCGAGCCGGATAGTCACTCCTGCAGGTAGCGCCGCAGCTCCTCGGGGCGGAAGCAGCGGGCGACGGCCGTCTCCCGGCTGATGCGTCCGTTGCGCACCATTTCGGCGAGGGATTGTTCCATGGTGATCATTCCCTCGCCGCGTCCGGTGGAGAGCGCGCTGTAGAGCTGGTGGTCCTCTCCCTTGCGGATCAGGCTGCGCACGCCGCTGCTGCCCATCAGAATTTCCACGGCCGGGTAACGCGCGGCTTTGTCCGATGATTTCTCCGAAGCCGGAATCAGTTGTTGCGCCACCACCGCCAGCAAAGCCAGCGAGAACTGCTGGCGGATCTGCGCCTGATTGGCCGCCGGGAAACGAATCCAGAATCCGCGAAACGGCCTGCGAGGTGTCGTTGGTGTGGAGCGTGGAGAGCACCAGGTGGCCGGTTTCGGCCGCCGTCAGAACGGTAGCGATGGTTTCCGGATCGCGCATTTCTCCCACCAAAATCACATCCGGGTTTTGCCGCAGAATGCTCCGTACCGAGCTCGCGAAATCGGGTGCGTCGCGGCCCACTTCAATCTGCTCGATGATCGATTGCCGGTTGGTGTGCAGAAACTCAACCGGATCCTCGATGGTCACCACATGATCGTGCCGATGCGTGTTCACCAAATCCAACAGCGCTGCCAGCGTGGAGCTTTTTCCGCAGCCGGTGGGCCCCGTCACCAGCACTAATCCCTGCCGCGCTTCGGCCAGCCGGCGCAGCAGTGGCGGCAGGTTCAGCGATTCAAGCGTCGGGATGCGCTCGGGCAGACAGCCGCAGGCTGCCCGCCAGCGTCCCGCGCTGATAATGGATGTTGGCGCGGAAGCGGCCGATGCCTTCCCGATGGAAGCACAGATCCACCGAGCGGTTGCGCTGCAGTTCCTGGGTTTGCGCCGGAGTCAGCACCGGCAATAGCAGACTGCGTGTGTCCTCGGCCTCCAGCGGCGGGCCACCCGGTCTTCGCAAGCTCTCCGCCGATGCGCAGCGTGACGGGCGCGCCGGCGATAAGCAACAAATCGGACGCCGTCTGGTGCACCGCGTAGGTCAACAATTGGTCCAGTGAATCGAGGTTTCCAAGGTTCCCGCGGCGCGCGGCTCCTGCGAATCGCGCGGCGCCGGAGCGGCGCGGTTCAACTCCGCGACGATGTGCGGCCAGCTCTTTTTCGTAGTACGGCACTCTTCAGCCCCGAGCTAGGTTAATGTTTTTAATCGGCATTAGGTACTCTAAGGTGAACCCGCGGGAGCTGGGAGGCGTCCATGGGTTGAGCACGCACGACAGGGAGCAAACGAAAGGAAAAGCCATGAAGCCAATCCGGGCAGTTTCAGGTTATCAAATCGCGCGGCAGTCCATCGCGCTGACGTTGTCGGTTCTACTCATTCCCTTCGCATCGGGAAACCTTAACGCGCAAGGCGGCGCTTATGCGCCGCTGGATCCCGTGGCGCTGGATCAATTGGTGGCGCCCATCGCCTTATACCCGGACTCGCTGGTGGCGCAGATTTTGACCGCTTCCACTTATCCGCAGCAGGTAAACGATGCGGATAACTGGTCGCACCAGAACGCCGGGATGCCGCCGCAACAGCGCGCCGATATCGCCAACGGCATGCCTTGGGATCCGAGCGTCAAAGCGCTCACCGCGTTCCCCTCCGTGCTGGATAACATGGCGCGCAACAACAGTTGGACTTCTTCGCTCGGCAACGCCTATTACAACCAGCCCGGCGATGTGATGAACGCCGTCCAGGCCGCGCGGGTGCAAGCGCAGCAGGCGGGCTATCTGCGATCCACGCCGCAGCAGCGCGTGATTGACAACGGTGGTTTGATCGAAATTGTGCCGGTGAATCCTGCCGTAGTGTACGTGCCGTATTACAATCCGTGGCGCATCTACGGCGGTTGGGTTTCGCCGTACGCCGGCTTTTATGTGGCTCCGCCACCCGTGGGTCTCGCCGTCGGGCTGGGGCTCGGATTCGCCGCTGTGGGCATTTCCATCGGATTGTTTGCTCACTACGGCTGGGGTTTTCACAGCTGGGCGCCAGACTGGCGCGGCGGCGTCGTAGTCTATAACCACAACGCGTACATTTCGAGCAGCCCCACGGTGTTCAACCACGGTCATTTTGGCGCCTACAATCGCGGCGTTTTCGAGCATGCCGGGCCCGGCGTGCCCGCGAATTTCCATCCGGCCGCAACGCGCGCCGGCTTCGCACGGGGACCCGTGGCGGAACGGCCAGCCGCGGGGTTCAATCGTCCGGCGCCCGCCGCCAGACCCGCTGGAGGCGCTTTCGCCAACCGGCCCCTGGCGCATTCACCCGCCGCTGCCGCTCGTGCACAAGGCCCGCGTCCGCAAGCCGCGCGTTCGCAAGTGGAGAGGCCCGCCGCGCGTCCCCAAGGAGCCCGGCCCGGAGCAGGCCGTCCTGCCGCAGCTGGCCGACCCGCTGGAGCTGGTCGACCAGCAGGTCACGCCGCGCCGCAGGGGCATGCCGCACAACCGCACGGCCGTCCTGAGGGCGGGCACGAGCACAAATCAGACTCACGCCTTCCGGGTAAGCATCTCGAGTTCTTCCGGAGTCCGCGGCCAGTCTTCGCGCAACAGGCGCGACAGCGCGCGGTCCGCCAGTAGCTTTCCGTTGGTCTGGCAATGTGGGCAATAGTTGGTTTCATTCGCCGCGTAGCGGATGCGCTGGATCTTCGCGCCGCAGCGCACGCACGGCTCCTTGTAGCGGCCGTGCACGGCCATGTTGGGACGAAATGCGGTCACCTTTTCCGGAAACCCGTCGCCGGTTTCTTCGCGCAGCTCCTGCACCCAACGCGTGAGCGTCGAGCGGACCGCCAGGAACAGACGCTCCGATCTCATCGGGCTTGAGCTTTTGCGTCAGCGCCAGCGGCGAGAGTCGCGCTTCGAACAGGATCTCGTCGGAATAAGCGTTGCCGATGCCGCTGAACAGCCTGGGATCGGTCAGCGCCCGCTTGAGCGTGTGATTCGCCGACGTGAGCACAGCCGCGAAATGTTCCAGGTCCGTATCTAAAACTTCCAGGCCGCCTGGATCCAGCGCGTTCAGTCCCGCTTCTCCGCGCACCACGTGCAGCGACGCTCGCTTCTGCGATCCGGCCTCGGTCCAAACCAGCGTGCCATTGGAAAAATCGAATGCCGCCAGTCCGCGTGGACGCGACACCTTGGCGCCGCGCTTCTGCCAGTGCAATCGGCCCGCGATCATCAGGTGCAGCACCAGCCAAAGCTGGTCATCCATGCCGATCGCGATCCGTTTCCCTATCCTCCGGATCTCGCGAACCCGTTTTCCCTGCGCGCTGGACAGCGGCGGATCGGTGGTGCGCAGCAGAAACGGGCTCACCAGCCGGATGCCTTCCAGCGTTTGCCCGAGAATGCGCTTCTCCAGCGCTTCGATATAGACGACGATGTCGGGGAGTTCGGGCAATCGAGATGCTTATTGCATCTTAATGGTTACCGGCGCGCTTTGCTGCCCCGCCACGGAAATGGTTACCGTTGTGTCCCCCGACGGCAGTCCGCTGGGAACCGTCACGTTCACCTGGTAAAGCTGCGCGTAGGTTGGCGTCAAGCCTGCGAACGCGGGTTTCAGCGACACACCGCCAATGCTGACCGTGACGTCGTTCACCGTATTGGAGTGCGGCGAGAGCGGCGCCTGGCTGCCTGCGGGCACCGGGGGATTCACTGCGCCCAGCCCCGAACAAAAGAGCACGATGACATCGCCGCCGGTTACCACGCTGTTGTCCGGCAATTGTGTGCCTGACCTGAACACTTCGACAATCGCGTCGCCCGTTCCGCGCTCATTCTGCGTGAAGATGGCAGGCACCGCCGCTGCAATCACTACCGGTTGCGGGATGGAAATCGCCGATCCCCTTTGCACCACCAGTTGTTGCGTGCTGTTCACCGGCACTTCGTACGGCACCACCAGATTGATCTGGCCGCCGCTGGCGAACAACAGCGGCAGGAGCTTCCCCGCCAGAAACACCGAGGTGTTCCCCAATGTCGTATCGAGCGGAAGTTGCGTGGACCCGACCAGGCCATTGCTGAGATTCGATCCAAACACCGCCCCGAACGATCCGGGCGCGAGCGGCTGATTAGGCACGAAATTCGCCGCGCTCACGATGCCGTTGGTGGACACCGAAGGCACCGCATTGTTCGATTTCAGCGCGCCGCCGATGGATGCGCTACCGGTCAAACTCGGCTGCAGCTCCAGCGCCTTGGCGCTGATAGTGACAGTCGGCGACACATTGGCCGCATTCCACGTCCCGGTCCAGCTGCCGCCTCCAATCGAAGTTAACGCCAGAGCCGGGTCGCCAGTGGAGAAGGTAACGGTCACGCTTCCCGAGGTCATCGGATTTCCGCAATCGTCCACGACGGTGACTTCGATTTCGGTCGGCCAACCGACCGTGGAGCTGAAGCCCGTGCCGAGCAGTGTGAATACCGGCAGTAGCTGCGTGGGTGTACAAGTAGTGGCTTGCGGCCGGGGACCGGCCCGGTTGGCGGGTGAAACGCCCTCGGGCAAAACAACCAACAGCGCCTCGATATGCAGCATCTGCGGATTACCGTAGCCGGAGTCACCGGAGGGAACCGTGGTCACCGTCAAGTCGCCGAGGTAGACGCCGGCAGCGAGCCCGGCGATAACGGGCTGGACGCTTATCGACGCCGGTTGATTGGCCCTCACCGATCCCGATGTCGGCGTGGCCGTCAACCAGGACTTGTTCCCGTTGCTGAACGGCGTCACCAGGTACGACAGCTGGTCGGGCGATGGATTGTTAATCGACACCTTCTGGGGCGCGGGATTGGCGCCTGCGATGCTACCCACGAAAATCAAGCCCGAAGGCTGCACCAAAGCGCCCGGGCTATTTTCCGGCGAAACAACATTGAGCACCACCGATGCCACTTGAGGCGAGTCCGGCGCCCCGGTAGCGGAAAACTGTACTTGTCCGTAATAGGGACCGGGCTGCAATCCGTTCGCGTCGACGCTGACGGTAACCGAGCCCGCGCTGGCGGCGCTGCTGGAACCGAATGCTGGAGCGACGTTGAGCCAATTCCCGCCTGAAACCGTCGACGCGGCGGCGGAGAAGTTGAGCGTGCCCGATCCCGCGTTGAGAACTTCAACCGTCTGCGGCGGAGTGGCGGATCCGCCCGAGACTGCCCCGAAGAAAAGCCCGGTCTGCGACAGCGCCAGGTTCGGTTGGGTGCCCGCCACCACAGCCAGCACCGACACTTTGGAAATGGACGCGCCGGCAGTGATCGTAACGGCCCCCGAGTAAGTCCCCGGAGCCAGCTGTGACGGGTCGGCAGTAACCGCCCAGGTGGCAGAGCTGTAGGCGGGCACCGAACCGGCCGGGGAAACCGTCAGCCAATTTCCGCCCGAATTCGTGGCCGCCGAGGCGGAAACCTGCACTGCTTGTCCGCCGTGATTGTTCAGCGTAACCACTTGCGTGGCCGCGGCGGCGCTTTGCGTCAACCGAAAGACCAGGTTCGAAGGGTCCACCGTTAATTGAGGGCCCGAGTAGCCCGACACGTTGAAGTCGAACGGTATGGGAATCGATTCGTTGAAAGGCGGAGTAGCTCCGTCGAATGAGAAAGTCAGCATCTCGTCCAGCGTGACCGTGAAATTAAAATCTCCGCCCTGGGTAAAAGTTCCGCCGAGCACTCCGCTGGGGCTCAATGCTAAACCGGGCGGCAAAGTTCCGGCGCTGACGGTGAAGTCGTAAGTGAACTCAATGCCCCCAAATCCGTTGATCAAGCTGGCCAGATCGGAAAGCTCGAACAATTGGCCGAAATCAAACGATACCGGCGAACCCACGCTGCAAGGCGCATTCGCGGCTCCTGGCAGCACAGACCCTACTTGGCACGGAATCTGACCGTTCAAAGAAAAGGCGCAGCAGCAAAGCACCGCGAGTGAGAGTACGATTCCCCGATATGACATTTAGGCCTACCAGAGAGCTTGCGCGAATTGTAAGAGCGTTGGTATCCAGCAGACGCGCAGATTAGCGTCAAAAATCCCTTAGATCCCGGCTTAGATGCCATAATGACCGTTGAGCTTTTTCCGAGTTTTCGATCCGCTCGCCACCACCGGCCGTTACTTCTGGATCCTGGCCGCGCTCTCCGCCATTTTGCTTCTGGCGCCCATTCGCGCCGGAGATCTGGCGGGCTATGACGACGCCCGTTACGCTCTGGTTGCCAAACATGTCGCTTTGTCGGGACATTGGCTCGAGATCGAAAGCAACGGCGGGCCCGCGCTCGAACATCCGCCCCTGTTCTCCTGGATGCAGGCTCTTCTTTTTATCCCCTTCGGACTGTCGGACCCGCTCGCCAAGCTTCCCTCGGCGCTGTGCGGCCTGGGAGTGATTCTGCTAGTGGCCTGGCTCGGACGCCGGCTTACCGGCGATGCGTTGACCGGCGTGCTGGCGATGTTCGTCATGGCGACCAGTATTTACTTCATCAAATACGCCGCGCGTGCCATGACCGATGTTCCCTTCACCTTCTTTTTTCTCGCGGCCGTGTGCGCCTGGGTGCTGGGCGAAGACAATCCGGCTTGGTTATTGGCCGCCGGAGCATTCGCCGCCATGGCGCAGTTGACTCGCGCGATGGCCGGCTTGAGCATTCCCCTGCTGTTCGCGGTGGTGCTGATCGTCGATCGCCGTCGTCCTCCGCTGCGTTACTTAATCGGCGCGGCATTGATCGCGTTTTTCCCTCCCGCCGCCTGGTACGCGCAATGGATTTACCGCTATGGCGCCGATTTTTTCCTGCGCAGCTCGGTCTATTTCAACCAGGAAGTGTATGGAGCGCTGTCACCCGCTTGGCGGCGCTATACCGGCGCTTTCGAATACATCTGGATGCTCGCGAAATCCTATTGGCCGTGGCTGCCCGCCATGATCGCCGGAATGGTTTTCGCGATTCGAAAGAAAGATCGGAAACTGCGCCTGCTTCTGCTCTGGATCGCCGTGGTCTACGTGCTCTGCGCCATCACCAAGAGCCGCGTACTGCGCTACATGCTGCCCGCTTATCCGGCCTTCGCGATTCTTTCCGCCATCGGGCTATTATGGCTGGCGCCCGAACGCTATGTTCGAAACGGACTGCGCGTGCTCACCCCGCTGCTGGCGATTGTAGTCATCGCGGTCGCGATCCGGCCGCCCGTGAATTTGCACGCCGTCGACACCCGGGCCATGGCTCGTGCGTCCACCGCGGCCACGGCGCCCGGTGAGCTGATCACCTTCTACGACGATGGCGCGCCGCGCTTCGACGAGATGAATGAGATGCTGTGGTACGGCGACCGTTACTTTGTCGCGGTGCTCGCAGCGGATCAACTGCCCGCCGCGCTGGAACGGCCTAAGACCCGCGTCTTCATCATGGATGTGAACGCTTATCGCGCGCGCGTGGAATCCGGCATTCCCAACCAGATCATCGCCCGGGCCGGACACCTGGTCTGCTTCCGACTGCTCAAGCGGTGACCCATCGGACCCCGCTGCGGCCCGATGTGCGTTAAAGCGGAGCTTGGTTTTCAAACGAGATCATGGGACAATGCCTGGCGTCACAACTTTTGCAGGAGGAGATTCGCCATGGCGAAATGGATGCTGCGGATCGCTTCACTCGCGACACTGACAATCTGCGGGTTGCCGGCTCAGGATATAACCGGTACTTGGCAGGGCAAATTGCCGGTGCCCCAGGCGCCCAATGGAGAATTACGAATTGTCTTCAAGATATTGAAGACTGACGGGGGCGCCCTTAAGGCGATGCTGTACACTATTGACCAGCCCAGCCCCGGCTTCCCTGCCAGCGCAGTCGCGATTCAGGGCTCGAACGTTAAAATAACGATCCCGGGAATCGGGGGCGCCTACGAAGGCAAACTGGATGCAGACGCGATTACTCTGACGGGGGAGTGGTCCCAGGGAGGCATGCCGTTTCCTCTGACCCTGGCGCATGTGAAAGACGACGCCGCGTGGGAAATACCGAAGCCACCACCTCCACCGAAAATGATGGCTGCGGACGCCGATCCGATATTCGAAGTAGCCACTATCAAACCCAGCGACCCGAACCGGCGGAGACTGTTCTCTATAGGGAGTACTGAGGTGAGCACCGTTGGCACGACGGTAAACGACCTGATCGTCTTCGCCTATGGCGTTCATGTCCGGCAGATCAGCGGCGCACCTACCTGGGTTGAGTCGGACAAGTTCGATATCACAGGAAAACCCGAGGGCGAGGGGCGGCCCAACCCAAATCAATTTAAGACGATGCTTCAGAAACTCCTGGCGGATCGGTTTCAGCTCGCTTTCCATCGTGATAAGAAGCAGCTTACGATGTACACGCTGACGGTGGGAAAGAACGGGCCCAAGCTGACCAGGAGCGGGGCCGCCAGTCCCATCCCCAATCTTCCTTTCAGGCTTGGTAATCTGCCCGCGTCGAACGCCACCATGGAGGAGTTCGCGGGTGTCATGCAAGCCCACCTGGATCGCCCGGTGGTCGATCAAACCGGGCTGAAGGGACGGTTCGACTTCCAATTGCAATGGACGCCCGATGAGACTCAGTCCGACTCACTTCGCGCGCCGGGCGCACCGCCGAAGCCTCCCGAGGGAGCCGAAACGCAACCGGATCTGTTCACGGCCATTCAACAGCAACTGGGACTGAAGCTGGAATCGACCAGAGCGCAGACCGACGTGTTGGTGATTGACAAAGTCGAAAAGCCTTCCGAGAATTAAGGGCCCGGCTTGAGCGTGACTTCACCGCAGGGGCCCGACCAAAGGATCATGTCCGTGACGTAAGGAGCCGGCGAGTGTCGCGGTAACGTGGTTATGAAGTGCCGACGACGGTTAGAAATACGTTGAATCATGGACTGGTTGCTACCGCTGAGATACGCAGTCGGGGCTCCCATAGCCGCGATTTGGGTTGTACCATATCCCCCCACCAAATGGACTAAGGCGGGTGAAGTCGAGAAACGCGGGCGCAGAAGCCCTCGGATTGGCGTTCCCGGCCGCCTGCACCCAAGGCGGGTTATAAGATGCGCGCTCCCCAACTCCAGACCACCTGCAGACGAGGTGATCTCTCTCGTATCTCCAGTCTGCGTTCATGGGGCCGACTCCTCCGCTATCATCATAGCGCTTACAACAAGATGATGAACCGCCTGGTGATTCAACGGATTTGTAACTCAGGTCTTGCGGCGGGCAACGCGGCGGTCGAACTGCCAGATCCTGGATTCTGCGGGAGCCGAGGCACTGGCGGGAAAACATGCCGATTTCGATTTCGGCCTGATTGAACTGGGACTGAAGCTGGAATCGACCAGGGCGCAGACCGACGTGTTGGTGATTGACATAGTCGAAAAGCCTTCGGAGAATTAACGATCCGATTTGAACGCGACTGACACTAGCGCCATAGAAGGGCGTCCATCGAAAACGCGCCCGAGCCCTCCAGCATGTTCGATGGCCCGCGCCCGACACCAGGCCTGCTTCCGACTATCGCTAAGACAATTCCTTGTATCGGAAGCAATCCACCAGATGATCGTTGACCATGCCGGTGGCCTGCATGAACGCATAGCAAATCGTCGAGCCGACAAACTTGAAGCCGCGCTTCGCCAGAGCCTTGCTCATGGCATCGGACTGCTCGGTACGCGCCGGCAATTGATCTAGGCGCCGCAGTCGATTGACGATAGGCCGGCCGCCGGTGAACTGCCAGATGTATTGGTCGAAGCTGCCGAATTCTTTTTGGACGGCTAGAAACGCCTGGGCATTCTGGACCGTCGCCCGAATCTTCAGCCGATTGCGCACGATCCCTTCGTTCGCGAGCAACGCCGCAATTTTAGCCTCGTCATAGCGGGCCACTTTGCGCGCGATCGAAGCGGTCAAACGCCTTGCGGTAAGCGGGTCGCTTCTTTAAGATCGTGATCCAACTGAGCCCGGCCTGCGCGCCTTCTAAGATCAGCAGCTCAAACAATCCGCGATCGTCGTGTAGCGGCACGCCCCATTCGGTGTCGTGGTAAGCGATGGAAAGCTCATCGCGCGCCCAGGCGCAGCGCGTCTTGACTTTGGGTTTCGCCACGCTTAAACCGCGTCGCTCGCGTGATAGGAACTGCGCACCAGCGGCCCCGATTCCACATGCCCGAAGCCCAGCTCGTATCCGAAGCGCTTCAGCTCGGCGAACTCTTCAAGCGGGATGTAGCGAATGATCGGCAGGTGCTTCAGGGAGGGCCGCAGGTATTGGCCCAGCGTCAGAATATCCACCTGATGCGCGCGCAGATCCCGCATCACCTGGCGCACTTCGTCGCCCGTTTCCCCCAGCCCCAGCATCAACCCGGATTTAGTTGGCACGTCAGGACACGTTCGTTTCGCATGGGCCAGCATGTCGAGCGAGCGCTCATAGCGCGCCCCCAGTCGGACTTGCCGGTACAGCCGCGGTACCGTTTCGGTGTTGTGATTCAGCACGTCGGGATGGGCATTCATCACGATATCCATGGCGGCGTGCGATCCCTGAAAATCGGGTACCAGCACTTCCACTTTGCAGCCCGGAATCCGCGTACGAATGGCTTCGATGGTGTGGGCGAACAATTCCGCCCCGCCGTCTTTGCGATCGTCCCGATTCACGCTGGTCACCACTGCGTACTTCAAACCCAGCGCGGCTACTGCCTCCGCCACGCGTCGGGGCTCGTCATAGTCCACCGCCATCGGCGGGCCCTTTTGCACCGCGCAAAAACCGCAGCGCCGCGTGCAGACATTGCCCAGGATCATGAACGTCGCGGTGCGCTGGTTCCAGCATTCGCCCACGTTCGGACACGCCGCGCTCTCGCATACAGTGTGCAGATTCAGCTCGCCGCACCAGGCGCTTCAGCTCGTGATAGTTATCGCCGGAAGGAGCGGGCGCGCGCAGCCAGGCGGGACGTTGCGGTTGGGGGTTGATGGAAACCAGCACTAGCTTTATTCTAGCGCCCGCAGTCGATTTTCCAACACCAGGCCGCTTTCGAAGTTCTCGCACTTCAAGTAATGCGCCGCCGCGTCTTCCAGCGCCTTCTTCGGAATCAGGCCGATAATTTCGCTGCCGGCGATGGCAACGCCGCGCGCCGCTGCTTCACGCAGTACCGCATCGAACACGACATGCAGCGGCGTCTGCTCGAAATCGGTGAGATTCATGGACACCTGGGCCAGCCCGCGCCCAACCAGCGGCAGCCCCAGCGCCTTCACGAACGGCAATCCGCCCGAAGAAGCGCGGATCTTGCGCGCGATGTCACGCGCCACGGCTACGTCGCCGGTCTGCAAATTGATATTGAACGCGATCAGCAGCTTTCGCGCGCCGATGATACACGCGCCAGCGGAGGGATGCAGTTCCGGACCGCCCAAATCCGGCGCAATCTTCGGATTCTCAAAGCCGCCGCGCCGGCAATTCTCCAGCATCCGCCGGTCGGGGCTGGTGGCCGCGGCTTCATAGAAAAACACCGGCAACTTGAAACGTTTCCACACTTCCTGGCCCGTGCGATGCGCGATGGCCACGCAATCTTCCAGCGTCGCGCCTTGCAGGGGAACGAACGGCACAACATCCGCCGCGCCCATCCGGGGATGCACGCCCGCGTGCTTGCGCAGATCGATGCGCTGCACCGCCACCCCGATCCCGCGCAGAGCGCCTTCCGACACCGCATCCGGCGGCCCCGCGAACGTGATAACGGAACGGTTGTGATCGGCGTCCCGTTCGGCGCGCAGCACCAGCACGCCCGCCGAAGAAGCGATCGCGTCTTCGATGGCGCGCACCGTCTCCGCATCGCGCCCCTCGGAGAAATTGGCGACGCACTCCATGAGTGGGGCGTTCAGCGGGCCGGCCACTTCACCTCGGGCCTTTCCACCAGCACCGTTCCTCGGATCATGACCACGTTCGCCAGGTTCACTCCAAAATGATACGGCAACTCCCGATAATCCGGCACGCCGAGAATAACCAGATCGGCGCTCTTGCCCGCTTCGATGGACCCGACGCTTCCGGCCTGTCCCATGGCATGCGCTCCGTTAATGGTGGACGCCACGATCGCCTCCATGGCCGTCATCTTCATGGCCCGGCAGGCCAGCGCGATGGCGGTCTGCATATTGGGCGGATGAGAACCGCTCGAGAGCGCCACGGCCGCGCCGCTGTTGATCAGCAGCCGCGCGGGAGCGCAGCGCCCATTGTCTCCATCCAAGGTCATGCCCGGAGACAGGATGGCGACGGTGTCCGAGTTACCCAGCAGCATCGCATCCCGCTCGGTTACCTCCATTACGCCGTGCACCGATGTCGCGCCCAACTCAAGCGCCAGCGCGATCGCACCCCCGTTCACTTTCACTTCCAAGCCCAGTTCGCGCGCCAGCCTGAGATACCGGCGGGCTTCCGCTTCGCATCCCATCTCGGCACATCCCATCTCAGCAAAAGCCGCCAGCTTCCGCCGCCGCACCACCGGCAACAATCGCTCCACGCCCGCTGCCAGAAACGTCGAAACAATCGTCAGCGGAAGCTCTCGCAGCGTGGAGTAGACGCGCAGGATTTTCAAGGCTCCGGCCTCGCTAAGACCCGCGCCGGACTCGGCTTCGATGGCGGTGGTCCCGCATCGTACGGCTTCGTCGATGGCGCGTAGCGCGAGAGTCTTCAATACCCGCGGCGAAAGATCGTGCGCGTTACCCACCAGATGAATGTCGCTATCCACGAAGCCCGGCATCACCACGCAGCCGCTGGCGTCGATCTCCTCGGCCCCGCGCGCCGAGGCAAGATTCTCCAAACGCCGGCTCGGCCCCACCTCCACGATCAGGCCGTCGGCGATCAATACCGCGCCGTCTTGAATGATTGCCAGGTTGCGCAGATCGGCCCCGCGGCGGGGACCGTTGGGGCCGCGCAAGGTCAGCAACTGGCGCGCGCCCCGGATCAGCGTGACTTTCCGCATGCCAGGAACTGCCGCCTTCAGCGTACACCAGGAGCGAGAAAAATCCGCGCCATTTCCAACTAGACCGCATGCTAGTGTATTGGCGTGAAGAAGCCCGCGCCCGGAAAGCGCCCGCTCAAAACGTTGGAACGCGTGCTTTCGAAAGCGGGCCTGGGATCGCGCACCGAGGCGCGCAAGTGGATCGGCGCCGGACGCGTCAAAGTAAATGGAAAGCTGATCCAGACACCCGATCATTGGGTGGACCTGGCGCGCGACAAAGTCACCTTGGACGGCAAGCCGGTTCAAGCCGGCGAGAAAATCTATCTGCTGCTCTACAAGCCGACCGGTTACATCACCACCTTCAAGGATCCCGAGGGGCGGCCCACGGTTTACGATCTGGTGAAGGAAGCCGGGCGCTGGATGGTTCCGGTGGGCCGGCTGGATCAGGATACCAGCGGACTGCTGCTGCTCACCAGCGACACGCAGTTCGCCGAGCGCGTCACCAATCCCCATTCCCAGGTGCCGAAAACATACCTGGTGAAGGCATCTACTTTGCTGGGCGACGAACAACTGGAACAATTGCGCGCGGGCGTCGTGCTAAGCGATGGCCCCACGCAACCCGCTCAAGTGAAGCGCGTCCGCGACTCGGCCAAACACTCGTTCATCGAGATCACGCTGCACGAAGGCCGCAACCGGCAGGTGCGCCGCATGCTGGAAGCGGTGGGAAGCAAAGTGCTGGAGCTGGAGCGCACCGAAATCGGAGGCCTGCGCATCGGCGACCTTCCCATCGGGCGCTATCGCGAACTTACTCCGATGGAAGTGACCCTTCTCGCCAAGGGCAGATAGACCACGGCGAACGCCGCGCCGCAACCCGCCAGCACGATCCACGCAGTCTGGGGAGCCAGAAGCGATCGAACCGTGCCCGCAGCCAGGCCGGCCAGCAACGCAGCCATCGCGAGCTTACCGGCATCGCGCAGCAAAACCAAGTCGCGAGCGGTAACGCCCAGCAGGCGCGCGAAATGAATCGCCATCATCGCCCGTTCGGTTATGGCAACCAGGACCACGCTGGCGATCACTCCGCGCAATCCGATGCGCGCGGTAGCCAGCCAAAGCGTCAGAATCAAAATGGCTGCCAGCAGGAGCCGCAGCCGCAACAGGAAATACCGCTCGCGTTCAAACGCCCGGTACAAAGGATCCAGCAGCAATATGCCCAGCGGCAGCAGCGTGAGATTCACCGCGAAGATCGGCCAGCTGGCTGCGAAGCGCGCCGTGAACAGGACCCGCAGGAACTCGCGCCCGGCCACCATCAAGAATATGTAGACCGGAAAGTAGACAGCGGCGAGCCTGGAGGCCGCGCGCGCCAGCAGCAGGACGATTTCGCGCGGTTGGTTGCGCTTCTCGAGCAGGCTGACCCGCGTAATCAAAACCGAATTGGTAGCCTCCTGAAGCAATCCCATCAGCGGCAGCTGCAGCGAACCGATGGAATAGACCGCGAACAAAGCCGGGCCAAAATGGTTCGAGACGAAGTAGTTGTGCAGATCGGTCTGCACCAGGACGAGCCAGCCGGCGGCGCCCAGCGGAATCGCGTAGGACAACTGATCCCGCAGCATTCGCGAATCGAATGCGCGCCAGAATCCCCGGAAGCGCGATTCCAGGTAGCACAGCAGCGCGACGGTCTGGATCAATCCATGCAGCGCCGCCGCGACGAGCAGCGACCGCAGAGTGCCAAAGAGCAACACGGCCCCAACGAAAATCAGCGCGCGCGAGGCCTGGATGCCGACGATGAAAGCGGCAGCCACGCGAATCTCGTCGTTGGCTACGGGAACCATATCGAGAAAGGTTCCGGTGATCCAGAGCAGCATGGTTGCGCCGATCCAACCCGCATAAGGCGTCAGACGCGCATCGCCGAAGATCGCCGTCAGAAGAGAGGGATAGAGGACCAATGCGCCGCAGGCCAGCGCGCCTACCGCAACATGGAACAGCATAATGTTCAAAACAGTTTGCCGCCCCCGCGTCTTATAACGGGGAAGGAAATAGAAGGCGCTCATGCCGACCCCCAGGGGCAGCACCATCACGGCCGTCGTGATCACCAGGAATGCCTGCTTGTAGAGCCCGTATTGCACCGGGTCCATGCGCCGCACCAGCAGCAGGGGTAACGTGATGCTCAAGACGAAGCCCGCTGTTTTGGCCAAGGTCAGCCATGACACTCGCCAGGCGAGCGATTCGGCGGTCCGCGTTCTCCTGATCGCACCCTCGCTCAGTATCATCGGCGGTCAATCCGTTCAAGCCAACCAGTTGCTGCGCTGCCTGGCCAAGGAGCCCTCCGTTCAGGCTCGGTTTCTGCCGGTCAATCCCCGGCTGCCCGGCGCGCTGAGCATGAAGTACCTCAGAACCGCGATTACTCTCGTTCTTTATCTGGCGCGGCTGGCAACCGGCATCGTCCGCGCGGACGTTTTGCACATTTTCACGCCCGGATACCTCGCGTTTTATCTGGCCCCGGCGCCCGCTCTTCTGCTCGCGCGACTCTTCGACAAGCCGGCCATTCTCAACTATCACGACGGACGCGCGGAAGATCACCTGGGCCACTGGCCCTTGGCGCGCCGGCTGATGCGTCTGGCCACTACGATCGTCGTGCCCTCGGATTATCTGGTCAATGTTTTCGCCCGCTTCGGCTTCGATGTTGCGCGTGTCCCGAATATCGCCGAAGGGCCCACCCTGCGCTATCGAGACCGGATTCGGCCTCGCCCGGCTTTTCTCCATAATCGCGGCCTTGCCGTCGAATATAACCCCGCGTGCACGCTGCGCGCGTTCGCCATCGTGCAGCAGAGCTACCCCGATGCCCGCCTCACCATGGCCCATGATGGACCTCTACGGCCCGCGCTCGAAGCCCTGGCGGTTTCGCTGGGCCTGCGGCAAACGCAATTTATCGGTTCTGTTTCAATGGAAAACATGGCCGCGCTGTACGATTTGGCGGACATCTATCTGATGAGCCCGAATGCCGACAACATGCCGCTGTCACTTCTGGAATGTTTTGCTTCCGGTTTGCCCGTGGTTTCGAGCAACGCGGGGGGCATTCCCGGCATGATCGAAGACCAAACCAACGGCTTGCTCTTCGCGCCGGACGATCATCGGGCCATGGCTGCCTGCGCGCTGCGTTTCCTCGAAGAGCCCGGCCTGGCATCCCGTCTTACGGCCAACGCCCGAGCTGAATGCTCCCGATATTCGTGGTCTGCGATCGGGTCACAATGGATGGCTCTCTATCGCCGCCGGTCGGACTCTTCGATCAATTGGAGGTAGATCTCTTCCATGCACCGGGCGGAGGCGCGGATGGAAAACCGCTCCGCCGTGCAGCGCGCCCGGGCGGCCAGTTGCTGGCGCAGCATGCGGTGCTCCACCAGCGGTTCCAGAACATGGCACAGTTGGGCTACGTCACCCGGCTCAAACAACATCCCGTTGTCGCCGTGGCGAATCAGCTCGGGATTGCCGCCCACCCGGCTAGCCACCGGACAACAACCGCTGGCCATCGCTTCCAGCAGTGAGTTGGACAGCGCCTCCGAGCGCGACGGCAAGACGAAAATATCGATGGCCCGCATCCATTCGGCAACATTTCCGGTAGCCGGAACGAAGCTGCAATCGCCCACCAGTCCACTACGCGCGGCCTGCGAACGCAGCTCGCCGAGCATCGAACCGCTCCCGACAATCAGCAGCCGCAATCCCGCGCGCCGAATCCGGGCGAATGCTTCGATCAGCGTGTCGAGCCCCTTTTCCGGCCGCAAAGCGCACACCACGCCAATGGTGAGCGAATCGTGCGGCGTCTCCCGCACCTGAAATTGTTCCAGATCCAGGCCGTTATAACAGAGCCGGATGCGTTCCTTCGGAACACCCTCGTTATTCTCCAGATGTTGACGCACGAATTCACAATTGACGACGATGGCGTCGGCGAGATGGTCGGTCATTCGAATCAGCCGCCGGTACTTGCCGGGTATCAAGGAGCGATGCGAGCGCTGGCTGGATACCACCACGGCGCGCGTGAACCAGCGTGATACTGGTACGGCGAACAGGGTGAGCGGATAATCGAAAGTATGCACCAGCCGGATGCGGTGCCGCCGGATATAGCTTCGAAGCTTCCAGGCTTCGGCGACGGCTCCGAACGACGCGAAGGCACCCACGGGAAAGTGGACGATGGGCACACCGGCCGCGGCGAGTTCCGCGTGGCGGAACCCTTGGGGACGAAAGCATCCAACGTGCGGGGAAAATCGCGAACGATCCAGCGTCTTCGCGATCTCGGTCATCTGGCGCTCGCTGCCGCCGAGATCCAGCTCGCGGGCCAGCAGCAACACCGGCCAAGTCATGCAGGTACCGATCGATTCAGTTTAGCGCGGCTAAGACTTTTCGCCCGGCGCCCGATAAGCAAGGCGTCAGGAGAATACCATGATCAACGGCATATCCGGCAGTTCGGAAGCTGCACAGGCGTATCAAACGCAGCAGCATCAACAAAGCACGCAGACCAACAAGAACAGTCAGAATGAACAGCAGCCACAAGACTCCGTGGTGCTGAGCAAGAAGGCCACGGAATCGAACGAGGTGGCCCAAGGCGACCCCGATCATGACGGTCACTAAGCCGTCTACTCATAGCGCAGGGCCTCCACCGGCGCGATGGCGGTGGCGGCTCTGGCTGGATACAAGGTCGCGATCAAGCTGACGAAAATCGCGGCGGCGGCGATCCAGATGCCGTCTTCCCAGCGCGGATTGAATGGGACGTAGCTGATTGAATATACGTCTTCGCTCAAACGCATCCAGCGGTAATGATCGGCGAGAATCGAGAGCGAGTAGCCCAGCATGAGGCCGATGGCGGTGCCAACCACTCCAATCAGCACGCCCTGCAGCATGAAAATTCGCCGGATCTGCGCGCGCTTGGCGCCCATGGACATCAGCACCGCGATGTCGCGGTTCTTCTCCATCACCATCATGATCAGCGTGATCAGAATATTGAGAGCGGCCACGATTCCGATCAGCCCGATGGTGACGATAGTGACTCTGCGCTCCGTGGCGAGAGCGTCCAAAATCTGATGATACTGCTCCATCCAGGTAGTGGCGTCCAGCTTCGGACCAGCGATCTTTTCAGCCATTTTTGCAACTTCGGGCGCCTGATAAATGTCGTCAAGATGCAGCTCGATGGAATTGACCACGTCCCCCACGCTCAACAGTTGCTGAGCTGAACGGAGAGAAGTGAACGCAAAGAACGAATCGAGATCGCCGAAGCCGGATTCGAAAATGCCGACTACGCGAAAGCGCGTTGGCTGCTGCATCCTCGGGCCAAACGGGGTTAGCTCGATGCCCTGCGGACTGATCACGTTCACGATGCTGCCCAGCAGCATCCCGGTTTTCTGCGCCACGCCCGAACCGAGGATAATGCCGGGGAATCCGCCGGCGTCCTTCATCTTTTCAAACGAACCCTGCTTCAAATGTTTCAGCATGTCCGGCGGATTGTCGATTGGAATGCCCTTGAGTTCGGCGTCCCCGGCCTGGCTGCCGCCCAGCGGCCCAGCCAGCAGAACAGGACCGTAGAGATTGGGGGCTACGCTGATGACGTGCGGAAGCCGGCGGAACTTGGGATCGAGCTCACGCCAATTGTCGATGCCCTCGCCAGATTCCTTGTCCAGAACCATCACGTGGGCCGTTGCGCCCAGCAAGCTGCGTTGCAGGGTATCGCGGAATCCGTTGTTGATGGCGATGCCGATGACCAGCGCCATCACACCGGCCGCAACTCCCGCGATGGAAATCACGGTGATCACCGAGATGACGGCCTGCTTGCGTTTGGCGCGCAGGTAGCGGCTGGCGATGAAGAGCTCGAACGTGCGCGCGCTCATGTTTGAGGACGCAATAGGGGAAATAAAATTACGTCGCGAATGGAGCGCGAATTGGTCAGGATCATGGTGAGCCGGTCGATTCCGATGCCCTCGCCCCCGGTGGGCGGCAAGCCGTAGGAGAGAGCCCGGACGTAATCCTCATCCATTTGATGCGCCTCGGCGTCACCTTTTTCTCGCAAGGCCAGCTGGGCTTCAAAACGGCGGCGCTGCTCGCGGGGATCGTTCAACTCGGTGAAGGCGTTCCCGATTTCCATGCCCGCTGCGAAGATTTCGAAGCGCTCCACGAAGTCCGGATCATCGGGCTTGTTTTTAGAAAGCGGCGAAACTTCCACCGGAAAATCGTAGACCATGGTGGGCTGAAGGAGCTTGGGCTCGACGTCGCGCTCGAAGGCTTCCACCAGCGCGTGGCCTTTCAAACTGGAGTCGCCCACCGCTTCGCGCATGGAGACGCGGGGGATATTGGCGAAGTCCAGGCGAGTCCCCTGATACTCCACATTCGTGCCGCCGGTAGCGTCGATGGCGGCTTGCCGCAGCAGCTCCGAGGTAAGATCCATCATGCCGTGATAGTCGGTGTAGGCCTGATAGAACTCGAGCATGGTGAACTCGGGATTGTGATGCGTGGAGATGCCCTCATTGCGGAAGTTGCGGTTGATTTCATAAACGCGCTCTAATCCGCCCACTACCAGACGCTTCAGGTACAGCTCAGGCGCGATGCGCAGATACAAATCGATGTCGAGCGTGTTGTGATGCGTGGTGAACGGCCGGGCAGCCGCGCCGCCGTAGATGGACTGGAGCATGGGCGTCTCTACTTCGAGAAATCCGCGCGATTCGAGTTCCCGGCGCAACGAGGAAACGATTTTCGCCCGCGTGACGAAGACCTTGCGAACTTCCGGGTTCGTGATCAGATCCAGATAACGCTGGCGATAACGCGTCTCCACGTCTTCCAGGCCATGCCACTTTTCGGGCATCGACAGCAGCGTTTTGGCCAGAAAATAGAGATGCTCGACGTGGATGCTCAGTTCATTGGTGCGGGTACGGAACAGGTAGCCTTCCACCCCGACCATGTCGCCCAAATCGAGCAGCTGATAAAGCGCGTATTCTTTTTCGCTGACCGCGTCCTTGCGCACATAGATTTGCATCTGTTCGCCGTTTTGCATCAAGTGCGCGAAGCCGGCCTTGCCCATGCGGCGAACGGTCATGATGCGTCCGGCAATACGGACCTGGACGCGCGGCTCGGCAAGCTGCTCGGCGGTTTTGTCGCCAAATTCGGCCAGAATCCCCGGAATGGTATGGGTGAAATCGAACCGGTGGCCGTAGGGCTGGAAACCGAGCGCTTCGATCTCGGCGATACGCTGGATACGCTGATCGTACAAGTCGTCTTCGAGAGACAATCCTTACTCCTCGTGCCAAGTATAATTGACCGTTGGACTCGCTCTCCATCGTCATCCCCGCTTACAACGAGGAACATCGGTTGCCGCAAACGCTGCGGCACGTTCTGGATTGGCTGGCGCGCGGTAATTTTTCCTTTCACGAAGTGATCGTGGTGGACGATGGATCGCGCGACGGGACGGCCGGCGTGGTGGAGCGGTTTGCGGAAACCGACGCCTGCGTGCGGCTGGCGCGGAATCCCGGCAATCGCGGCAAAGGGTACGCGGTGCGGCACGGAATGCTGGAGGCCAAGGGCGATTGGATTTTATACAGCGATGCCGATCTTTCGACGCCGATTGAAGAGATCGAGAAGTTGTGCCGGGCCGCGCGTGAGCAAGGCGCGGGCGTGGCGGTCGGGTCGCGAGCCGTGGATCGAAGCCTGGTGGAAGTGCACCAACCGCCGCTACGCGAACTGTCGGGAAGATTCTTCAATCTGGTAGTGCGGATGGCCACCGGGTTACCGTTCCGCGACACGCAATGCGGGTTCAAGCTGTATCGCGCGGATGCGGCGCGCCAGATTTTTTCGCGGCAGAAGCAGGACGGCTTCAGCTTCGACGTGGAGGATCTGCTGATCGCGAAAGGGCTGGGAGTGAGGGCGGTGGAAGTTCCGGTGCGGTGGGCCAACGTGGAGGGAACGAAGGTGGGACTTGGCCAGGGGATGAAGTCTTTTGTGGATCTGTTGAAGATCCGCGTGGATCATCGTTAGTTAATCAAGCTCGAAAGCTGTTTCGTAGTTCTTCTTCAGACTCATGTCCTGATCTTCCTTGCGCAGGAAGCAATTGCCGATAGCGAGCGCTTCGATTTCAGTACCCATGAAGCAGTGAAAAGCGTCTTCCGGCGAGCAGACGATAGGCTCGCCGCGGACGTTGAAGCTGGTATTCACGATGACCGGATAGCCGGTGCGCTGCTCGAACGCCGAAATCAGGGCGTGGTAGCGCGGGTTGGTTTCGCGATGGACGGTTTGCACGCGCGCGGAATAATCGACGTGGGTGACGGCGGGAATATCGGACCGCGGGATGTTGAGCTTCGCGATTCCGAAGAGCTGCTGCTCGGCTTCGGACATTGCGCGGCGGCGGTGTTCGACGACATCGGCGACCAGGAGCATATAGGGGCTGTCGGTGTCGAGATCGAAATAATCGCTTACACGCTCGCGCAGCACCGAGGGCGCGAACGGACGGAAAGACTCGCGATACTTGACCTTGAGATTGAGCACGCTTTGCATGGATGGCGACCGGGCATCGCCCAGGATGGAACGGGCTCCGAGAGCGCGCGGGCCGAATTCCATGCGCCCTTGAAACCACCCGAGGGCCTTGCCGTCGCCCAGTGCGTCGGCGGATTTCGCGATAAGCTCGCACTCACAGAGACTCTGGAAGCGGGCACCGACGGCGCGCAGACGCTGCTCGATGTCTTCCTGCGAAAATTCGGGGCCGAGATACGCTCCATGCATTGCGTCGCGGCAAGCGACTGACGCTGCGCGGCTGATTGTGAAATTGGTAATGCGCGGCCAGCGCGGCGCCCAGCGCGCCACCGGCATCGCCGGACGCGGGCTGGATCCAGATGTTCTTGAAATGTCCGTCGCGCAGGATCTTGCCGTTGGCCACGCAGTTGAGAGCGACGCCGCCGGCCAGGCAAAGATTGGGCACGCCGGTTTCGACGGCCAGCGCTCGCGTAAGGCGCAGGATCACTTCTTCGAGCGCGGCCTGGATGGATGCCGCGATGTCCATGTGTTGCTGCGTGAGCGGCTCGGACGGCTTGCGCGGCGGTGGACCGAAGAGGCGATGGAAACGCCCGTTGGTCATCGTCAAGCCTGCGCAGTAGTTGAAGTAATCAAGATTCAGGTGGAAAGAGCCGTCGGGCTTCAGGTCGATCAAATGATCGAAGATTTGTTTGGTGAAGCGCGGCTCGCCATAGGGCGCCAGGCCCATCAGCTTGTACTCGCCCGAATTCACTTTGAAACCGGTGTAGTAAGTAAATGCCGAATAGAGCAGGCCGAGCGAATGCGGGAAGTGAATTTCCTTGAGGATCTCAAGCCGGTTGCCGCAGCCGTGCGCGACGGAAGTGGTGGCCCATTCGCCCACGCCGTCCATGGTCAGCACCGCGGCTTCTTCAAACGGGGATGGGAAGAAAGCGCTGGCGGCGTGGCTCAAGTGGTGTTCGGTGAATAGAAGCTTTTCTGCCCAGTCGAAGCCGGGGGCTAACTCGTTGCAGCTGGGATTGGAGCAGGTCCTTCTGGAATAGCTTTTCGCGGATCCACAAGCGGAACGGCCATGCGGAACGAGGAATATCCGGATGGCGCGAACATCAGATACGTTTCCAGAAGCCGCTCGAATTTGAGGAATGGCTTATCGTAGAAGACCACAGAATCGAGATCGGCGGGGTTCAACGCCGGCTTGATCGAGACAGTAGCGGATGGCATGCGCGGGAAAGCGCGCGTCGTGCTTTTTGCGGCTGAATCGCTCTTCCTGTGCGGCCGCTGCGATCTCGCCATCCACCACCAGCGCGGCTGCGCTGTCGTGATAGAACGCCGAGATGCCCAGAATGTTCATGGGGCTAAAACAGCGTGTAGATGAAGGGCGCGATGGCTGAAATCTTAGTCAGGATCAGCAAGCCGCCGAGGACGATCATCATCAGGAAGATGGGCAGCAGCCAGAATTTCTTCCGCTCACGCATAAAGGACCAAAGCTCGACAAGTGTGGACACAGCAAACTCCTAAAACTGCCTCGACATGCTTTCGGGCGAAGGGCCCGGCGGTTGCCTCGCGATCCAATAGGTTTGCGCATCTGGAGCAGGGCGCAGGCGCAGGAAATCCTTGCCCATGCGGCGCAGCACCCATCCGAACGGCGTGAAAACAAGATAGAACAAGACGCCCAGAACAAGGGGATTGATCACCGCGTGCAACAGCGCGCCGAGGGCCGTCCAGGCGCGGTTTAGGGGTGCGAGCAATTTTGGCGCGGCCAGCGCGGCTAACAGAAACAGAGCGCTGACCGGCAGCGCCCAAAGACGCGGCGCGTGGCCTCGCAGGAGGGGAAGCAGCGCGACGAGCGCGAAGAAAGCCGCGAACACCAGACCCAGGGTGCGGTCCGACGAGCGAGTGATGGTTTCTTCCGTTGGCGGGCTCAAGACAGCGCTGAGCGCCGCACGATCAGAGTTTGCCGGCGCGCTCATTGTTTCCTCCAGACGCTACGGGATTTCCTCCAGACGCTGACGGCAGCGGCTCAATCCACTGGGCCAGCAAGCGATTCAATTCCTCATTGGGATGCCCATCGGGAAGTCGCAGGCGTTTCTCGTTCATTTCCGGACGATCGCAATCGACGTACCGGATGCCGCTCGATTGAACGAACCGGCGATAATCGCGGCGCTGATCGGGCGTCATGTCAAATAAAATCACGGTGAATTTTCCGCCGGCCGCGAGCACGGCATCGTTCATCTTGGCCAGCAGCGCTTGAGTGACCTGGTGTTTGTTGCGCATGCGCGAGTAGGCTTCCAAGCGCATGTAGTAGTCCTGCGCGAGCGCAGCCGTGCGCAGCCAGCGGCTCACCGGCCATACCATTTCGCCGTGCGATCGTTGTGGCCGCAGCGCGCCGTCCTGAAGCTCCGCGTAGGGGAAAAACAAACCGGACGGAGGTTGTTTCAGGATGCGAACCCAGTCCGGCTCGGCGACGTTGCGTCCTTCGTGAAAGCCATTGAAGAGATAGAAAACCGAGCAGGGCCCGTGGACGTATTTCGCGATGGCCAGATACGACTGATACGTTCCGTAATCGGCCGTGCCGAAGTTGGAGATCGCGAGCTCAGGATGCTTCTGCTGGGCGATCCAGGCGAAGGTTTGCTGGTTCGAAAGGCCGTAACCTTGCACATAGGAGTCGCCGAAAAATAGCACGCGGCTGGATACGTCTTCGCCGGGTTCATGATCGGCCGTGGCGCGGCGGCCCTGGCTCCAATTGGTGTAGCGGAAGGGGCTGTGACGCTGGGGATCGACCAGGTCGAACTGTCCCTGACGATTTTTCCAACCCAGGTCGGGGTCGGGCGCATATTCGGAATCGTCGCGCGAGAGGTTGAGCGCCTGCCACCAGGCAGGGTAGCCCCCAAACCAAAGAATGCCCTCCGCGCCTGCCAGTCCGAGGACGAGGCTGATCACGCGCGCGGCGAGGACGATGGATCGCTTGGGCTGTTTTGGGGCTTCCACTGCTACCGGGGATATCGGCCGAGATCGTTGAAAGCATTAGGGTTGTGCTGGAGATTGGGGATTTGGGATTGGGGGTTGGGGACTGGTGAGCGGCGTCGCATCAGGCCTAGTTTTGTGTTTGGTGGTGATTCATTTGAAAAATTCGGCGAAGTTGAGTCGAAAGCGGTGGGGCTGGAACCGAGGGACATGGTCATTGCGGGACGAGAGTAGCATGCGGACGGGCGATTACGATCCTGGTTGGCGGGGAAGGTATTGCAGGGGCAGTGAGAAACGCGTGTCAGGGATGGTGACCGCGGAGCCGGTCAGCGGTTCAGGGCTTTCTCGATGGTGGCCATGGCGAGGAAAAGCTTGTCCTGGTGCCCGGGGATAGATTGAAATTCATGGTGGCGATAAAACGCGAGGGCGCCTTCGTTCAGAGCCTCTACAACGACGCCAACCGAACCCACTTCGGCGGTGGCCCTTAAAGAGCGATAAAGAGCGTCCATCAGAAGAAAGCGGCCCAGTTTCTTGCCGCGATAGGAATCGGCAACGGCCAACCTGCCCAATAACGTTGCTGGAAGAACAGGATACCGCGGCAATTTCTTGGCCAACGCCGGTGGAAGATCCCGAAGGTGGATGCTGTAGGCCGAAAGTGTGTAATAGCCAACGATGGAACCGCCCTTATCCACCATGACGAAAGGAGCGGCGACCTTTCGCCGGGCGTCCTGGCCGGCCTGTTGATGCAAATAGCGGTCGAGCTCGGGAACGGCGGAATGGAAGGCGAGCCGGTGATGGGACGCGTTCAGGGGCACTACGGAATATTCGAAGCTGGGCGCATCGTTCACTGCAGGGAGGTCTTTTTAAGATAGTCACGGGCCGAGCGGCGCAGGACGGCGCCGGGATTGGGAGGGTTCAGGACGGCGTCCACAAAGGCTTCGGTTTCGCGAGCGGTCAGAACCAGCGTGGCGCGCCGCTGAATGGTTCGCTCGGCGGCAATTTCGGCACTGTGGAGGACGAAGTCGGTCATGGAGCGACCTTCCAAGTCGGCCGCGCGCTGGATGAGGAGCTTTTGCTCTTCGTTGAGGCGGGCGTCAAAGCGGAAACCTCTAGATTTGGCCTGAATTCGCTTCTTGGCAAGGGGCATGAGGCGTCTCCTCTCGCTTCAATCGTACGGTATACTTCCGTACAACGTCAAGCCGCTGCTCTCTTTCACCAAACCGCGTTGAGCTGTGGGGTTCATGTGCAACAATAGTGCCGATCGGACTGTCTTCCGCGGAAAAACTGGGGGGAACATGAAAATCGGTCTAAGCGTGCTGGGCGTATTGCTGGTGCTGATTGGCGGCGTCTGGTTCCTTCAGGGAATCAATGTGCTGCCGGGCAGTTTCATGACGGGGCAGATCCGATGGGCGGTATACGGGGGGATCGCGGTGGTCGAGGGGATCGTCGTCTTGGCGGTGGCGAATCGGCGGCGCGAGAAAGTGAATTAAACCGAGGTGGTTTCGGCGACGCGTTCGGCGTAGCGGCGGTCGACGTAATTGTTCAGAATTTCAATGAATTCGGCGACGATGCGGTCGCCGCGCAGGGTGCATGACAGCTTGCCGTCGACATAAACCGGCGCGACGGGCTCTTCGAACGTGCCGGGTAGCGAGATGCCGATGTGCGAATGCTTGGACTCGCCCGGGCCATTCACCACGCAGCCCATCACCGCAACCTTCATCTCTTCCACACCGGCGTAGCGCTCCTTCCAGTTGGGCATCTGTTCGCGCAGGTAGGTCTGGATTTGATCGGCCATGTCCTGGAAAAACGTACTGGTAGTGCGGCCGCAGCCGGGGCAGGCGGTGACTTGCGGCGTGAAGCTGCGCAGCCCGAGGGCTTGCAGGATTTGCTGGGAGACGACGACCTCGTCGGTCCGATCGCCATTGGGCAGCGGAGTGAGCGAGGCGCGAATGGTGTCGCCGATGCCTTCCTGCAGGAGCACAGACAACGCGGCGGTGGTGGCGACGATGCCTTTCGAACCAAGGCCGGCCTCGGTAAGTCCGAGATGCAACGTGTAGTCGCACTGGGCGGCCAGCTTGCGGTACACCATGATGAGATCCTGGACGCCCGAGACCTTGGCGCTGAGGATGATCTTGTCGCGGCCGAGCCCGTAACTTTCGGCGGCCTTGGCGGCCAGCAGGCCACTCGCCACGATGGCGTTCATGGTGACTTCCATGGCATCCAAAGGCTCGGGCAGGCGTGAGTTTTCGTCCATCATGCGCGTGAGCAGGGCCTGATCGAGCGAACCCCAATTGACGCCAATGCGCACCGGGCGATTGTGCTCGATGGCCACTTCGATCATGGTGCGGAAATTGTCGTCGTGCTTCTTGCCGATGTTGACGTTTCCGGGATTGATGCGGTACTTGGCGAGCGCGCGGGCGCAATCGGGATACTTCTTCAGCAGGATGTGGCCGTTGTAATGGAAGTCGCCGATGATGGGGACGCGGACGCCGAATTTGTCGAGCGTGTCAACGATTTTGGGGACGGCTTGGGCGGCGGCTTCGGTATTGACGGTGACGCGCACCAGCTCCGAGCCGGCCTGGGCGAGCGCCATCACCTGGTTGACGGTGGAGGCGGTGTCGGCGGTGTCGGTGTTGGTCATGGACTGGACCACGATGGGGTGGTCGCCGCCCACCCAAACATCGCCGATTTTGACGGGCACAGAAGTGCGCCGGGGAAGTGCAGCCATTGGGCCTCCGTTGAAAATTCCATTGTAGCGTGTGGGGTACGAGGGGGAGAAATCGAATTGGCCACAGATGAACACAGATGAACTCAGATAAGAGAAAAAAGTTATCGGCGTTGATCTGCGTTTATCTGTGGCTCAATTGGTTTTGGCGGTCGGTGTACGAAAGCAATTCAATCAGGTCGGCATCGGCGGCCATCGCTTCTGGATTCGGGACCGGGAGGGCCTTCCCTTCTTCCAGATGCATCTGCGCTATTTCTTCAAGCGCGCTCGCAATCATGACGCGCGCGTCGGCGAGATCGAAGCCCTGGCTGACAACGCCCGGGAAGTCCAGGACCTCGGCGACGACCATACGGTCATCCCCTTGCGGCAGGAAGTAGGCTACGTGATAGCGCAGCATCCCTTTTAGGATAACGCGCGGCGAGTGGGATACAGTGGACTGCGATGAGCAGTGAACGGATGCAGGCGGCCATCAAGGAGCTGCAACAAGCGATGGCGCTGCTGGCGGACATCGAAAGGCCGCAGAGCGGGCTGTTTCTCGATCAATCGAACGAGTTGCAGCGCCGAATCCGCAAGAACCTGGCGGAGATCACGGAGAAGCTGAATAGGCTAATCGGTTAGCCCGCACGGAACCGTGCGCCACGACCTGTTTCGTTGTAGGCTTGAACCGTATGGCGGCTCTCTCCGATTCCCCGCTGGCACGCGTGGTGGAACTGCGCCATTTGCGCGGCGGCGACCTGGATCCGCTGCTGGACGAGGAAACGCAGGCCTGGCGGGAGACGCTGGATTGGGATTTTCGCGGATCGGCGGGATTGGTCCGGCGGTTCCTGGAAATCCAGGCTCTCAACGGCTACGCGTTGCTGATCAACGGCTATCCGGCGGGTTATTGCTACTACGTGGCGGAGGAGCGCAAGGGGTTGATCGGCGATCTCTACGTCATGAAAAACTTCCTCAACGTGGAGAACGAGGAGCGATTGCTCACCGCCGTGGTGGAAGGCTTGATGAAGACGCCGCTGATCCGGCGCATCGAATCGCAATTAATGATGCTGCGCACGGGCCCTCGCATCTCGCTTCCGGAGCGCAAATTCGTGCGAACATTTGTGCGCAATTTCATGGAAATTGAGGGCGGAATGGCGGCGCGTTTGACGGAGCGGCAGCCCGCGCAGCCGGTGTGGTTCGATAGCTGGTCCGAGCGCAAGCAGGATGAAGCGGCCACGCTGATCGCGAGCGCATATCAGGGGCATATCGACAGCGAGATCAACGATCAGTACCGGTCGCCCGCGGGCGCTCGCCGCTTCTTGATGAACATCGTGCAGTTTCCAGGCTGCGGGAGCTTCTTCCAGCCGGCGTCGTTTGTTGCCATCGAACCGGGATCGGGACGATTGGCGGGCATCTGCCTGGCCAGCCTGGTGCAGGCGGACGTGGGACACGTCACGCAAGTGTGCGTCTCGAAAGCCGCGCGGGGAACGGGCACGGGCTACGAACTGATCCGCAGATCGCTGGCATCGCTGGCGGCGCACGGGTGCCGGAAGGTGACGCTTACGGTGACGGGGTCGAACGCCGAAGCGATCGGGCTATACGAGCGGATGGGATTCCGCAAGACACGGAATTTCGCCGCTCACGTCTGGGACACGTTCTTCGCTGGAAGCTAGCCCGCGGTCCGTCGCCATCGCGATCAGAAACGCCAGCAGCGCCAGCGCTGGGATGCAGCGCAGCGGCGGATTGGCGAGCGTAAAACAGAAGGTGAAGGGCGCGGCCAAGATCAGCGTCACGTAACGAGACACCTTGCGCGTGGCGTTCTCGATGACCAGCCATACGGGAAGCAGCAGCATGCTGGCGTCGTAGCCGAAGACGTGTGGCGAGATGAGCAGCGACGCGGCTGCGACGATCGCGAGGGCGCGCCATAGGGGTGCGCGGCGAATCCCGAAGAAGGCGATCGCGACGACCAGCACCGCGAGCAGTCCGTTGAGAGGTTTGGATTGAATGCCGAAGTTCGCCGTGACGCTGTAGATGTTGATCATGGTGTCGGGCGAAGGGTCAAAAAGTTCCGTTCTGCCGTGCAGCAGGACGGCGATGTAGGTGGCGAGTCCGGATGGGCGGAGCAGAACGAGCGCGGCGGCAAGAAAAGCAGCGCCGGTAGCGGCGAAGCCGGCCAGCATACGCCAGCGCTTCTCGAACGCCATCCAGACTGGGAACAGAAGCAGCAGATGGAACTTCATCAGGCCGAGCCCCAGCGCCGCACCGCTCGAGAAATTCCTTTGGCGCGTAAGTAGGGCATAGGAGACGCAGAGAACCGCCAGCATCGCGGCGGAATCCTGTCCAAAACAGATACCGAGATTGGCGGGCAGAAACAGCGCCGCCAGCACCAGTGCCTGTTCGCCAAAGCGCGTCGACGCCCAGGCCCAGGTGGCGAGCAGCGTGATCAAAAGCGTGGCGATCCAGACGGCGTAGGCGTGCACCAGCGAGAAATACGTGAGCGGCGCGAGTGCGAAGGCGAACCAGGGCGGACGCACGTAGGGACGCGGCTCCAGGACGCCCGGAGACACGCGGCGCTGCACTTCCATCTGGGCATCGGGACGGTAGAGATCCGCAAAGCGGCCCTCGCGCGCGAGCGTGCCGCCGATGTAATAGCACAGAAAATCGTTGTTATAAAAGTGAACCAGGATGGGGCCGCCCAAAATGCCCCAGAAAACCGAGAGGCCGGCGGCGAGCAGAAGAGCGGTTTTCGAGACGCGCCGGTGCATGCAGTTTGGCTATCAAGTGTGATTTCGACCACGTTTGGATGAAACTTTAGCGCCGCGTGCGTCGCGGCTTGCGCCGTCACATTAGGGCTGCGGGGCGCAGGCCTGCTGCCGGCCCAAGTAGCCACCGCGCCTTCGGATCTCGAAACCCGAATTCAACGCGTCACTCTGAGCATCCAGGACGGGCTGGTGCCCGCGGTCCTGATGAAGGGCCAGCCAGTGGAAACCACCAAACTGGCCGAACGGATGGCGGCGCTGCATGTCCCGGGCGTCAGCATCGCGGTGATCCATGACGGCCAGATCGAATGGGCGCGCGGATTCGGAGTCGCCAAAATCGGCGGAGCGCCGGTGACGGCCGACACGCTGTTCCAGGCGGCGTCTATCAGCAAACCGGTGACGGCGCTGGCGGTGTTGCATCTGGTGGAAGCGGGAAAACTGGATCTGGACGCGGACGTGAACCGGTACCTCAAAACGTGGAAGGTGCCGGACAACGAGTTCACCGCGAAGACCAAGGTGACGCTGCGCGAATTGCTGACCCACACGGCCGGGATGACGGTGCATGGATTTCCCGGTTATGCGGCGGGCGCCGGTGCCGACGCTGGCGCAGGTGCTCAATGGCGAGAAGCCCGCGAACAGCGCCGCGATTCGCGTGGACACCACGCCGGGAACGATGTGGCGATATTCGGGCGGCGGCTACGTGATCGTACAGCAGTTGCTGAGGGACGTCACGGGCGAGCCTTTTCCGAAGCTGATGCAGGAACTGGTGCTGGGGCCGATCGGGATGACGCACAGCACGTACCAGCAGCCGCTGCCCGGGCCGCGCTTGGCGGAAGTGGCCACGCCGTATCGTCCGACTGGCGATCCGGTAGCGGGCGGACCGCACACTTATCCGGAGATGGCGCCCGCAGGATTGTGGACGACGCCTTCGGATCTGGCGCGCTACGCGATCGAGGTTCAGAAGGCGCTGGCGGGAAAATCGAGCCGCGTAATTTCAGCCGCGATGGCTCGGCAGATGCTAACGGCCGGCATGAATCAGTGGGGGCTGGGGCCGGAAACGGGAGGCGGCAAGGACCATTCCTACTTCATGCATGACGGCGCCAACGAAGGCTATCGATGCGACCTGACGGCGTATGAGAATGGCGATGGCGCGGCGATCATGACCAATAGCGATGCCGGCGGCCAGGTGGGGGGCGAGATTCTGCGCACCATCGCGTACGAATACAAATGGCCGGATTTTCAGCCGTCGGAACAGACCGTCAGCAAGGCCGACCCGAAAGTTCTGGACGGATACGTGGGCGCGTACGAGCTGGCGCCCAGCGCCATTCTAACGATCACGCGGGACGGCGATCAGATGTTCGCGCAGCTAACCGGACAGCCCAAGTTCGAAATCTTTTCCAAGGGCGATCGCGAGTTCTTTCTGAAAGTAGTGGACGCGCATCTTACGTTTGAGGTGGGCGCTGACGGCAAGGCGACGGAGTTGACGCTGCACCAGAATGGCGACCACACAGCGCCTCGATTGGACCAGGATGGGGCGAAACGCGCAGCGGAATTGCAGGCCGCCGCGGATAAGAAGTTCAAGGATCAGACGCAGGATCCGAGGACCGAGGCGGTGTTGAAGCGGCTGGTGGAGGAGATGAAGCGCGGCCAACCGGATTACGACCAGATGACGCCCCCATTCGCGAATTTGACGCGCCAGCAGCTGCCGCAGATTCAATCCATCATGCAGCAACTGGGTGCTTTGCAAACGTTGACGTTCAAGGGTGTCGGCCAGGCAGGCTTGGATATGTACGAAGGCAAGTTTGAAAACGGCGCCGTGGAATTCCGGATCTTATTGGAGACCGACGGCAAGATAGCGGCCGTGGGATTTCAGCCACAATAGCGCTACTTGGTGGCCGGAACGGCAGCGGTGGTGGTTGTGGCCGGGGTGCGGCTGGCCACCTGCAGCTTCGCGGCTTTGTAATCCGTGACCAGGCGCTTGGCGATTTTGTCGGCGACATCCGCGCTCGCGCCCATGAATTTAGCGCCCAGGCTTTCGGCCGTGGCGGACCAGATCACGTCGCCGTCTTTGCTCACCAGGCGCACGGTCGCGATGGCCTCATGCTTGCGCTCTTCGTCGCGCCGGCTATCGTTTTCGCCGATTGAGAGGCCGCCGGAGCGGTTGCTGCTACTGCTGGAGTAATTGCGCAAGCCTTCGCTAGATCCCGCGCTGATCTGGGTGTGCGCGTTAATGCCTTCCGACGATTGAAAAGTATCGGTGAAAACATCGTCGTCGCCCGCGCCTTTCAGAATCGCGTCGGCCTTGTCCTCATCTTCGGTGATGACGAACTGTTTGGAATTGTGCAGGCTGGTCATCAGCAGATCGCGAAGCTGGAGCGCGGCGTCACCGCCGGTGAGAATGGCGATATAAATCCGCCGGACCTTACTGAGCTGCTCGGCGGACTGCTCCTCTGGCGTCTGTTCCAGAAAGGGCGCGAATAACAAAAGTGTGTAAAGCAGCCACGGCATCGTTTAGCCCTTTCCGCTTTTGCGAGCGTCGTCATCCTGATATTCGACCTTGCGGCCGGTGCGCGCTTCCAATACGACCAGCGTGGCGCGGATGTCGTCCTTGTTAATCTTGAAAATCATGGCCTGCTGGCGATCGTCTTCGTCCGAATAGCCGACGGTCAGAAAATGCTGGCGCTTCTTGGCGAGCAGAAAAAGCGGCGAGACCAGCACGGCCGCGATGTAGCGGCGGTCCACCTTTTCGCCGTATTCCACCAGGTTGATCTTTTCGTAGGGCACGCGCCAGCTCGCTTTTCCGGAATAAAAGACGAAAAACCGGTCGTCGACGGCCTGCACGATCCCCTGGCAGCCGGTGGGGATCTGCGTGATGGTGCCGCCGACGTATTCCGCGCGGCCGCCGAGATCCCGGCCCGTAAGGGCGGCGCAAAGCAAGACCGCGAGCACGGCCGGTTTTGGGGATGTCATACTGAAGTTGTAAGTAGCTCCGATCCCGCCGAAATTCTCACCCGATGTAGGCGTCGATGTTTGCCATGGATCACAACAAAACACACGACGGGCGTATTCCTGCCCCCAGGAGCGCCGGCGTGGTCCGATACGTGCGGAGGGCCGCGCCGGAATATTTCAAACGCTATCGCGAGGAACGCAAGTGCGCGGTTCCGCCCGCGCCTTTCACGCCGCATCCCAAGCGCTGGGCCGATACCGGATTGCACGCTGCGTGGCTGGGACATAGCACGGTGCTGCTGAAAATCGACGGATTCACCATCCTGACGGATCCGATCCTGGGTGCGCGTTGCGGCCCGCGGATGGGTCCAGTGACTGTTGGCTTGCGCAGGCTAGTTGCGCCCGCGGTGAGCCGCGCGCATTTGCCGCACATCGATTTGATCTTGTTATCGCATGCGCATTTCGATCATTTCGATCTGGCCACGCTACGCAGCTTGGAACGCATGGGAACGGCTGTGGTGACGGCGAAATCGACTAGCGACCTGCTGCGCGTCGGGCGCTATCAAAGCGTGCGGGAATTGGGCTGGGACGAGCGGGTGAGGGTGGGCCCGCTCTCCATTCGCGGAATTCGAGTGAAACACTGGGGCGCGCGGATGCGGTCCGACGTGCATCGCGGCTACAACGGGTATCTGATCGAAAGCGCGCGGCATCGCGTGGTATTCGGTGGCGACACGGCGCTGACGGATTCGTTTCGAGCGGTGCGCGCCGCGAAGCCGGTGGATCTGGCGATCCTGCCGATAGGGGCGTACGATCCGTGGATCTATGTGCACTGCAATCCGGAGGAAGCCTGGCGCATGGGCGGCGATTGCGGCGCCGAGCATCTGCTGCCGGTGCATCATCAAACATTTCGGTTGAGCCGCGAACCACGGCTGGAGCCGATCGAGCGATTTCTCGCGGCCGCCGGGGGGCATCCCGACCGCGTGGTTGCGACTCGCGTGGGGCATGAATGGTCACTCGGCTAGTTGCGATATTGCTGTTCGCAGCGACCGCGCTGCTCGGACAGAGCCCTCAAGGGGACGCACTCCAGATCGTCCGCAAATCCGTCGAGTTGGATCAGTCGAATTGGCAGCGCATGAAGGACTACACCTGGATCGCGCGGCAAACCGATCGCCTGCGGGATTCGAACGGCCAAGTGAAATCGCAAAAGACGGAAGAATGGGAAGCAGTAGTGATCTATGGCGAGCTGCACCATCGCATGCTGGAGCGCGATGGCAAGCCGCTTTCGCCGCAAGAGCAGCGCAAGGATCAGGAGAAGCTGGATCGCGCCGTGGCGAGGCGGGCGAACGAAACGCCGCAGCAGCGCGAGCATCGGGAAGCCGAATTCGAGAAGGAGCGCGAAAAGGATCGCGAGTTCCTGCGTGAGGTCCCCGACCTATTCGATTTCACGTTGCTGGGCGAGGAAAAGATCGACGGTCACGACGTGTGGGTGATCTCGGCCGAGCCCAAGCCCGGCGCGCAACCGAAGCATGGCGACGCCAAGCCGCTGCTGAAGATCCGGGCGAAGGTTTGGATCGACAAGGCCGAGTACCAATGGGTGCGGTTGGAAGCCGAAACCACCGCGACCATTTCGTTCGGGCTGTTCATCGCGCGGCTTGCTCCCGGCGCGAAGCTGGAGTTCGAGCAGACGCGCGTCAACGACGAAGTATGGCTGCCCAAGCGCCAGCTGGTGCAGGGCGCGGCGCGGCTGGGTTTGGTGAAGAAGCTGGTGGGCGAGGAAGAGACGACTTGGAATAACTACCGCAAGTTCCAGGTGGATTCGAAAGTGGTGGCGGTGCAATAACTGGCGCGCTCGGCGAACGCGCCCGATGAGCTACTGGCGCTCTAAGGTGGTGGTCCAGGTCATCGTGCCGCCAGGAGCGGCCATGGTCCAGTATCCCGTCATGGTTCGGCCGTCGGCGGAATAGGTGGAACGAGTGCTGCCCACATCGGCCCCGCCCTTTCTGATTTTGACTACAAACGAGCCATCCGCAGCCTGGTCCTGAAGGCTGAGGGAGTCGGCCACCATGCTGCCCGTCACGGGGCACCAGCTGCCGTCGAGCTTCAGAAGGGCAGTAACTTTGGCAGTGCGCCCGTCCGACCAGACGGCATCGTTGCTGTAGTCGATCGCATCGCCCTGCTGAGTAAACTTTGTGATTCCGCCGGTGGGGTATGGCAGGTCCGGCCGAGAAGTTTCACATTTCGAGAGTTTCCAGGTGCCGATCAGCGGGAGTGGAGCTTTGGATGGTGTCATGGGATCGAGTCCTTTCCGAGGAAAATCATTATTTCATGTCGCCTAACAAAGCGCAATTGAGCGGTCAGATATTGGTGAGCACGATCTTGCCTTCCACGGCACCCGACGCCAGGAGCTCCAAGGCCTGTCTCGCCTCGAGAAGCGGGAAGGTG
The DNA here is from genome assembly GCA_963798295.1 of Bryobacterales bacterium. Classification (GTDB taxonomy): domain Bacteria; phylum Acidobacteriota; class Terriglobia; order Bryobacterales; family Bryobacteraceae; genus Palsa-89. The sequence goes on from CAWCSV010000003.1 coordinate 207,488, forward strand.
CGGGTGATCAGCGGATCGATCTGTTTTTCGGCGAGGAGCGCGAAGATCTTGGGCAGATCCTCGCGGAGCGGCTGCGGGTTCTTGCGATAGAGCATCGTGATGCCATAGAACTTGCCCACCCTTCCGCGCAGGCGCGCGCCCACGAAAATGTTCGCGAACATGGCGCCTTGGGAAAGCTTGCCTGGAGCGGCCACGAAACCGAATGCGACCAATGTCCCGCCACGCCGCAGCGCTCCGATGCAGGGGCCGATGTTGGGGCCGCCGATGGCGTCGAAGGCGTAATCGACGCCCGTCGGCACCAGAGCGCGTGTCAGCCGATCGATGGAACCGGCCCGGTAGTCGATGGGCGTCGCGCCGAGTGATCGCACAGTATCATGCTTCGACGCAGATGCTGCGCCGTACGCCTTCACTCCCGCCAGCCGCAGCAGTTGCAGTGCTGCGGTGCCCACGCCTCCGGCCGCCCCAGTAACGAGCGCGGTTTGGCCGGCGCGAATCTGGGCGACGCGATGGATCATCTGCCAGGCGGTTCCATAGTTCAGGATCACAGCAGCCGCGTCGCGATCGGAGACGCCGTCCGGGATCGGGAGGAAGTGCCCGGCGTCCCGCACCAGAACTTCGGCGAAGGCGCCATAGACGGTGAGCGCCGCCACACGCTGGCCCAATTGGAAACCGCTGACGCCCGCGCCGATGGCCTCCACCACGCCCGCGACTTCATAACCGGGCACAAATGGCATCTTCGGCGAGTAGCGGTACTTTCCGGCCAACATGATTAAGTCGGTGGATCCCACGCCGGCCGCGCGCACCTGTACGCGAAGTTGGCCGGGGCCCGGCGGCTCGAGCGGCAACTCCACGATCTGAAGCGCTTCCGGACCGCCTTTTTTCGTCACCATCACCGCGCGATAATGTTCAGGTACCGCCATGTCCAATCGATACCACCTCTCGATGGCAATCATCACATTTCTCGCGGCCGGGCTGCCGGCGCTCGGGCATCATGCTTTTTCCAATGAGTTCGATGAATCCAAGCCCATCACGCTGGAAGGCGTGGTGACACGCATCGACTGGGAGAATCCGCACGTGCACTATTTCATTGATGTCGCGCAAGCCGACGGCACGATGGTCAATTGGGCTTGCGAAACCGGCGGGCCCAACCGGCTGGCGCGGCGCGGCTGGACGCGCGATTCGCTGAAAATAGGCGATAAGGTGACCGTCCACGGTTTCCCCGCCAAGGACGTATCGCACTCCGCCGACGGGCGCAAGGTCACGCTTGCCAATGGCCAGACGATTGGGACAGAGCCAGGTCAGGAAGCAAAACCCGCTCAGGAAACAAAGCAATGACCGCGCGGCGAATCGCGACGGCCCTTGTCTTTTTGGTGGGAGCCTCCTGGTTGGTGGGAGCATGTTGGGCGCGTCCCAAAGCTCCGCCGTCTCTGCGGCTTTATATCTTCGATTGCGGAACCATTCACACCACCACGGTGGATGCTTATTCGTTGAAGAAGGAAGAAGTGGGGTCCACTGAAATGGCGATTCCGTGCATCCTAGTAGTCCATCCGAAGGGAACGCTGATGTGGGACAACGGCGACATTCCCGATCGTGCGTTTCCGCCCGGCGGTGGCCCAGTCGCGGCCGGAGTGGTTACGCAGGCCAAGCCGTTGCTGCCGCAACTGGCGGCTGTGGGCTACACGCCGGCCGACATCACGTATCTCGCGATGTCGCACTATCACGGCGATCATGTGGCGAACGCGAATGCTTTCGCCGGTTCCACGTGGCTGGTGCGGAAGGTGGAGCGCGACCGCATGTTCTCCGGCGAACCGATTCCGCGATCCGATCCCGCCAATTACAGCGCGCTGAAGAATAGCAAGACCGTGATTATCGATAAGGACGAATACGATGTCTTTGGCGATGGAACGGTGATCATCAAATCCGCGCCCGGGCACACGCCGGGCCATCAGGTGTTGTTTCTGAAGCTGGCCAAGACTGGACCCGTGGTTCTGAGCGGCGATCTTTATCATTATCCGGAGGAGCGCACGCTGCATCGTTTGCCGGTGGCCGAATTCAATAAGGATCAGACGGCCGCATCGAGGGCGGAGCTGGAGGTTTTCTTGAAAAAGACGGGCGCGCAGTTGTGGATCCAGCACGATTTTCTCGGCAATGCAAAGCTGAAAAAAGCGCCGGCGTATTACGAGTAAGAAAGTAACCTAAGCGTCCTTGAACGGGACTTCTACTTCCACATAGCTGCCGGGCTGCGCCGAGTTCACGGCTGCAGCGATCCTTTCGGCAACCAGCTTCACCATGGGCCATTGTGAATGCTCAAGTGCCACGATAGCGATTTTGCGAACCCTTAAGTTCTGTTGATAATAAATGTTCCTGTCCGTCGTCACCAGGACCTCGAAACCGGCTTGTTCGGCGGCGTCGATCAGCGCGCCGTTTTCCAATTCTTCCCAACCGCGACTTCGCGCCTCCTCCACAAAATGGCCGACGAGAAAACGTGCCAGACCTCGTGGCGTGCCGTTATCAAAGAGAACCAGCATCCCGGCGATTTAGCGGTACGTTGGGGCTTTGTCGAGGGAACGCGCCACGAACGCCATGAGACTCTCCAGCTGTTCACGGGTAACGGGGAATTGTTCGATCACTTCATCAATGCTCATACCTGCTTCGAGGTTCTCAAAGAGAACCTTCACAGGCGTGCGGGTTCCGCGCAGCACCCACGCGCCGCTCACTTTGCCAGGAATGCTTTCCACGACCGGACATTGTGACCAATCGATAGTTGCCATGTTCTTACTCCTCTTTCATCGTACCCGCTTACCACGGTTGGGCGGCGGCGCCCGCTCACTTTACCGCAATGCCAAAATAACTGGCGGCACGGGCTTCCAAATCCGTCGCGATTCCATAGTAGACCCTTGGCTTTTTGCCGGGAGCAATAAAGTAGTACCCGAGCTGGTCCTTTGCGAAACCGAAGGTCTTCACATTTGTTCCTATTCGTACGCGAAACGAGTGAGCATACACCTCATGCAGGGTGATTCCAGCATCCATGAGCCGTGCGCGCGCCTCGCCAGAATAGTATCGGAAATCAGACAACGTTTCGTTTCCGCCGTCCTTAAGGTCGTCGTTCGTGAGCGGCGAAAAAAACGCAATTACCGTCGGGCCATGGACCACAAAAATGGGCCGGTCGGCCGCGAGCATGCTGAACGATAGACCCAGAATGACGAGCAATGAGGGCGTTCGGCTGGTGTTCCTGTGGCGGCTCGATTTCATACGTCGCAGCGTATCACGTAGTCTGATTAGAGCGAAATGTGCCTCCGTACCTGTCTCACAAGGCCCCTTTGCAGGACGTGTCTCTAACTTCCGGCGTCTCGAATTTTCGGGTCTCTTCGTTATAGGCCGTCACGACGCCGGGACCGATGTGATAAACCCAGCCATGCAGCGCAAGATCGCGGTCGAGCAGGCGATTTGCAACAGCGGGATGCGAGCGCAGGTTCTTCAGTTGTGTCACCACATTCTCTTCGGTAGCCGTGAGAAGAAGCTCGGCGCTGGGGTCCGTTTGCCGGTACTGAATATTGGCATGGCGCAGCCAGTTCCATACGGCGGCATGCGATGACAGGGCATCCGGATGGAGAGCTCCCTTGATGACGCCGCAATCGGTGTGGCCGCAGACGATGACGTCCGGCACCCGCAGCACGCCCACCGCGTACTCGATGGTGGCCGAGACTCCGCCGAGCGAATCGGGGTACAGCGGCACAATGTTACCAATCACGCGACAGATGAATAGCTCACCCGGTTTGGTTTGAGTGAGCAGGCAGGGGTCGATGCGGGAGTCGGCGCAGGTTATAAACAGCGCCTCGGGCCGCTGGCCGTGGGCTAACTTCTCGAAAAGGTCCTGATGCCGCGGATAAACGTCCTTTTGAAATTGGGAGACGCCCCCCAGGAATTTTTCGATAGGCATGTTATCAAGGTACGCTATGCAGATGGATCTCAAGAATGCAGTGGTTCTGATCACCGGCGGATCGAGCGGCATTGGACGGGCCGCGGCTGAGGTATTGAAGCGGGCAGGCGCGCGCGTCGCCATCACGGGGCGCGATCCGGAACGTTTGGCCGAAGCGGCTCGGACGCTGGGTGTGGTGGGAATACAGGCGGACGTGGCGAACGAGGCCGATGTCCTGCGGACCTTTCGCGAGTTGAAGGAGAAGCTGGGCGACCTGGATGTCCTGATCAACAATGCGGGCGTGGGCGTATTCAAGGAGCTCATCGAGATGGATCGCGCCAGCTTCGACGCCGTGTTCGCCACCAACGTAACGGGCGCAATGCTGATGTCACGCGAAGCAGCCCGGCTTTTCAAGGAACGGAAGCGCGGCAACCTGATCAACATTTCGTCCACCGCTTCGCTGCGTGGCGCGCCCAAAGGCACGGCCTACTACGCCAGCAAATTCGCACTGCGCGGGATGACGGAGTGCTGGCGCGGGGAACTTCGCAAGTACAACGTACGCGTGTGCCTGATCAATCCAAGCGAAGTGATCACCGATTTCGCGCGCCGCGCCGGGTTTCCGCAAAAGGACCACCCGAGCAAGCTCAAGAGCGAAGACATCGCGCACATGATCAAGGCTGTTCTCGAAATGGACGATCGCGGTTTTACTCCCGAGCTGTCAGTCTTTGCAACCAATCCGGTGGATTGAGGCAACCAATCCGGTGGATTGAACGTCATTCGCCTGTGATATAGCATTTTCACAGGAGGGCGGAAATGAAGCCCATTCTTCTTCTCGCCGCCGCGGTTCTCGCGATCGCACTCCTTCCCGGAGTGGCCAAAGCCAGCGGCCCAATCGGCGTCTACGCACTGGTCGAAAAAGTGACATTCGAACCGAATGCCGACAAGCCGGAACTCATTCGGATCTGGGGCGTCTTCATGACAGCCCTGGAAACTCCCGATAATGCGAACGTCTATTCGACGCCGCAGCGCGGATATCTTTATTTCAAGCTGCCGAGTTTGCCGAGCGGCAATCAGGATCTCGCGCGGCGGGAGTGGGCGGATCTGAAATCCGTCGCCGGCACGCACCAAGTGGTGGGATTTGGGGCGGGTTGGGGCCCTAAAATCCGCGTCAGGAAAACGTATGAGGGAGCGAGGCCCCCCGACGATTATCCGGTAGAAAACGGCGTCATCAGAATCAATTCCGACCAACCCAGAGCGAAGGCGCTTTTGGATTACAAAGACCGCTGAAACCCGATGGCAACCGTCGCAGTGCATTATCCGCGGGCGGGAATCTGGCGCTTTTCGCGGCGCGATTCGAGGCTAGTGACGCTGGCCGCATTGCACGCGGCAATTTTGTTGCTTTGGCCGGTGGCGCCAGTCATCGCGCTCGGCGTGTGGTGGAACTCGAATACCGTAGCGCACAATTTCATCCATCGGCCCTTCTTCCGATCAGACGCGACGAACCGGCTGTTTTCCGCGGCGTTGAGCGTGTTACTGGGAATCCCGCAGACGCTGTGGCGCGAGCGTCACCTGGCGCATCACGCGGGCGTCGAGTGGCGCTTGCGCGTTTCGCGACGCCTGGCGGCCGAGACAGCGCTGGTGATCGGACTTTGGGCGGCGTTGGCGTGGTTCGAGCCGCGTTTTTTCTTGTCGGTGTATCTGCCGGGTTATCTGGCCGGGCTGGGATTGTGCGCGTTGCAGGGGTATTGGGAACACGCGGTCGGACGGCCTACGAGCCACTACGGGCGCGTCTATAATTTTTTGTGTTTTAACGATGGATACCACGCCGAGCACCACGCCGCTCCGGCGATTCACTGGTCGAAGCTGCCGGAGATCCGTGAGGCCCATGCGGCTGCCAGCCCGTGGCCGCCACTCATGCGCTGGCTGGATGTACGGCCGCTGGCGGCGCTCGAATTCCTGGTACTGCGGTCAACGCCGCTGCAGCGCTTCGTTCTAAGGACTCATCGGCCAGCGTTTCTCGCACTCCTGCCTGAATTGCCTGACATTCGCACCGTCACTATCGTCGGCGGCGGGCTTTTTCCGAGGACGGCGCTGATCCTCAAAGAGCTGCTTCCCGAGGCGCAACTCACGATCGTCGATTCCGATCCGCGCCATCTGGAAAGCGCGCGCGGGATCCTGGGAGAGGAAATCGAGTACCGCAACGAGCGCTACTCGCCTGGCGAATCGCTCGATTGCGACCTGACGGTAATTCCCTTGTGCCTGGATGGCGAGCGAGAAACGATCTATCGGCATCCGCCTTCGCCAGCGGTCCTGGTGCATGACTGGATCTGGCGTCGCCGCGGTACCGGCGCCGTGGTTTCCGTCGCGCTATTGAAGCGCCTGAATCTGGTTCGACGATGAATTGGGCGAAGGACTGGAAAATGAAAAGCGCCAGCCTGTTTCTGGTCTTCGTCCTGGCGAAACTGGTCGTCTTATGGGGCCAGGCTGCGCCGCTGACGGGCTGGTCTCCGATCGCCTACGTGTGGCAGGACGCGCTGGTGGCGCTGGCGTTTGGCGCGTTCGAGATCGCTATTCAAAAAGTCGCCGCGGCAACTCGCACGGTCTGGGCGGCTTACTGGGCGCTTGTGATCTACACGGCGATCAACATTCCCGTGGGACGCGCGCTTTCCACTCCGCTGACTCGCCCCATGCTGCGCGCGGCGCGTGGACCACTGGCCGATTCCATGCGGGTCTATTTGACCGCAACCAACATTTGGTTGATGGCGTCGCTGCTTGGGGCAGCCGCGGGATTACCCTGGCTGATAGGGCGCGTGCCGCGAAAGCTTGCGGGCGTGGCGGGCTTGGCGTTCGCTGGCGCGCTGGCTCTCGTTCTGCTCGGGCCGATGGCGAGCAGCCGGGCGGACACAAGGGGAATGGATCGCAACGTAGTAACCGCGCTGATCGGCACTACATCGCCGCGTGTCGTGGCACGGGCTGGAGTGAGCGAATGGCGCGCATCGCGCTTTGAAAGTGAGAGCGCGGAAGATCTCTCGCAGTACAGAGGTGCAGCCCGCGGGCTCAACGTCGTGATGGTAAGCCTGGAGTCCACCGCGGCCCAGTATTTGTCGCTCTACGGCGCCTCACAGGAAGTGATGCCCAACCTGAGCGCCCTGGCGCGCAACGCGCTGGTGTTCGATAATGCCTACGCGGTTTATCCGGAGAGCATCAAGGGGCTCTACTCGGTGCTGTGTTCCACGTTTCCGGCTTTCGACAGCCAGCCCGAAGAGTATGCGAACTTAAACTGCCGCTCGGTAGCTTCAATTTTGGATGACGCTGGTTATCGGACGGCCCTGTTCCATTCGGGACGCTTCAGTTATCTGGGGATGGAATCGATCATCCGCAAGCGCGGTTATCAGACGCTGGAAGATGCGGGCGACATCGGCGGCAATCACGAGTCAAGCTTTGGCGTGGACGAACCGGCAACCGTGACGCGGATGCTGGCGTGGATTGACGCGCTGCCGCACGGGCAGCGATTTTTTCTCACCTACCTGCCTATTGCAGGCCATCATCCCTATGCGACCCCGTCCGATGCAACCCAGGGTCCCGGCCCCTTCGCCGGAACGGCCGATATCGATCAATACCGCAACGCGCTGCACTACGGAGATGCTTCGCTGGGCACGCTGAGGGAAGGACTGCGAACGCGAGGGCTGGAACAAAATACGGTCTGGGTGATTTATGGCGATCACGGCGAAGCCTTCCACCAGCACGAGGGGAATTACGGGCACACGTTTTTTCTCTACGACGAAAACATCCACGTGCCGTTTCTCATCGCCGCGCCCGGCTCGATGCGTGGCGAGCGACGAGTGCGTAAGGTGGTGAGCCTGGTGGACGCCGCGCCAACCATCCTGGACCTGATGGGCATTGCGCCGCCGAGCAATTACCAGGGTCACACCATGCTCGATCCCGCTCCGCGCATGGCGCTCTTTTTCGCCGATTACTCGTTGGGCCTTCTGGGCCTGCGCGACGGGCCGTGGAAGTTTATCTATGAAATCGGATCGGACAGGGCGCAGCTGTTCGATCTGGCGCGCGATCCCAGCGAGAGACGGGATGTGTCGGCAAGCGAGGCGGCGCGGACAGCGTGGTATCGACAAGTGGTACGCGGATGGTCAAGTGCGCAGAAAAGTTATATCGCCAGGTCCGCGATTCCGAGCGGCGTCCCAAGATTCACTCTTCACTCCAGCCCATGGATGACCGGCTTCGCCGGCTTGGGCGCACTGGCTTCCTGTACCGGGAGATAGTGCGCCGGTTTCACCAGGGCCGTCATGTGTTCGCCGCTCGGGCTGGCCGCAATTGGAACCAGCTTTTGGTCGATTTCATTGGCTTCCAGGCTGGTGGATCGACACTTCCACCGAAAAGCCCTGCACCTTCGTAGTCGCGCTTGCCGGACTTGCCGTCCCAGCGAACCCGATCGCCCAAAATTCGTTGTTGGCCTGACGCGCGATCGCCAAGCGCATCATCTCGCCGGGCGGGTCGTCTTTCGCCATGCGCTGGAGCGCACGGTCCACGGCATCGGCCGGCCCTAACACCATTGCGTTTTCCACCACCGGTACGGCCTGCCAACCAGGCTCGAGCGGGGGAAGAGTTAAATCGCTTGCGTGGCCAGTGATCATAACCGGGGTCTGATTTTGGCCAGTCGCGGTCGCTACCTGCTCCACGCCTGAGAGTCGCTCAAGCATGTTGTCGGTCTCCGCGTCTTCTGGCGCGAAACCCGAGCAGTGAGTCGGCGGCGGGATCCGCGAATCGCCAGTCGATCGCGCCCGCGACAATCTGGGCTGGCGTCACATTCACTGCCGGGGGTAATTCGGCTGAGGCTTGATCGCAAAATCACGCCCTGGCAATGGGGAAGCCCAAAATTCCTGTAACAGGCTTCCTGCCAGCTAAAGCGCTGGTGGCCGTATTGGGCATAGACGCTGGCCGCCAAAACAAGGCCCAGGACAAGTGTTCTCATAGTTCGATTCTCGGGTTTTTGCCAGCTTTGCAGGAATAAGGCGTTGGCCTCAGATAGCAGAGTGTTGATGCTTTAACCTTGGAACCATTACTCTATTGATCGTATGCCCGGCTCGGCGGCTGCTGGTCTTCCCCTGTCGACGCTCCTGTCCCACGCGCTGGTTGCGTTCACCATTGAGTTCGACAACGAATTTGAGCGGCAGATGCCGCATCGAACCACCCGCGGCTCGACGGCCGGATCGCGCCAAGGGCCCTGGCTGGTGTCCTTGGCGATGTATTCCAACTGCATGCGCTTTGTGTCTGATGAGGGCATCACCGCGCGCGAATTGGAGCGCATGGCCCACACCAGCACGAATTGGCACGGCATGCAACGGTGGGGCTACATCACCGTCCAACCCGATCCCGCCGACCGCCGGCCAAAGCCTCCACGGTCCGACTGGATTGTTCGCGCCACCCTGAGAGGCCGCAAAGCGCAGCAGGTTTGGGGGCCGCTGTTCGACGATATCGAGAAGCGCTGGCGGGCGCGCTTCGGCGAGGACCGGATCGAGCGCCTTCGAGAATCGCTGAGCGCGGTGATAAGCCAGATCGATCTGGAGCTGCCCGACTGTCTCCCGATATTAGGCTACGGGCTCTTCAGCAAAGCGCCGGATCAGACGAAGCGAGCGCCGGCCGCGTTCGGAGACACTTCCTCTCTCTCACTGCCCGCTCTCCTCTCCAGGGTGCTGCTGGCATTCGCCATCGAGTTCGAAACTGAATCGGAATTGTCGCTGGCAATCAGCGCCAATATCTTGCGGGTTCTGGATGAGAAGGGAGTGCTGGTCCGCGACCTTCCGCGTCTGGCGGGCGTGTCGAAGGAAGCGATCAGAATGGCTGCCGGCATTCTGCGCAAAAGCGGCGTTGCCGTCGAGGAGCCGGATCAGACGGGCGGCCGGGCCAAGGTCATGCGTCTCACGCCGAACGGACGAACGGTGCGGGACCACTACCGTCAACTGCTCGTCGTCATGGAAGAGCGTTGGCAGGCGCGCTTCGGCAAGAAGACCATTCTTCAACTCAAGGAGTCGCTCCAAGAGTTGGCCGGACAGTTTCTCGGGGGAATCGAGCCCTACCCCGACGGCTGGCGCGCTGCGGTGCGCAAGCCCGACACTCTGCCGCACTACCCGATGGTGCTGCATCGCGGCGGTTTTCCGGATGGCAGTTGACCGCGCCGGGCTTACTTCGCCAGTTCGTCCACCTTCTTGATATCGTCGTCCAGACCCAGCAGCTCCCAGCGCTGGAGCGATAGCGGCACATTGCCGTTGCTCCACACGTAATCGTGAAACGCGCGGAGGTTGAACTTGGCGCCTTGCTCCAGGCGGCTTGCGGCGAGCATCCGCTCGATCTGCAGTTTGCCGATTTCATACGCGATGCCCAGGCCGGGCGCCGAGGCAAAGCCCGCCGCTTCGCCTTGTGCCGTTGCCTTGTCCATCGGCACGGTGCGCGCCAGATAATCGGCCGCTTGAGGGATAGTGAACTCGCCGAGCGCGAGTTTTACATCCACTTCCACGCGCAAGGCACGCAAGCGCGCAAAGTTGTAAATGATCTCACGCGATCGCGGGCTGTCGTCGTATAGTCCGGCGGCCAGCATCATCTCTTCGGCGTAAAACCCGAGGCCTTCGTTGACGCCTGAATCGTAATACTGACGGCGGATGGGATCGGGATTTCGCCGTGATAACGACAGTTGAAAGAAATGTCCCGGCACGCCTTCATGCACGCCGGTGGTGCGCGGATCGAGCGCGTACGCTTTCCAGAAGTACGGCAGATTGTTCGAGGGCGGATTAACCCAGCGCGTTCCATCTTCGTGCGGGCGCGACGGACCGGTGAAGTCGTCCAGCTCGCCGAAGCCATCCAGGGCCGCGATGTAATCCGGTGCGGGGCGCACGGTCCAATGCGGCAAATCGGAGGGAACGGTCAGGATCTGGTGATCCGTCAGATAGCGGCGAATGTTCGCGTCGTCGCGCTGCATGCCAGCGGATTCCTCCTGGGCCGTGGCGGGCATTTTCAATTCGGGCGCATGGATGTCGCGCTGCTGTTCATAGCTTTCCGCGGCGAGCACGCGCTCGAAATCCTGCCGCGCCATTGCCAGCAATTGCTCGGGCGTATAGGGTAAAAGCGCCACCTGATGGAGGAAGAATCCGTACGCCTTGCCGCCCAGAGCGAATTCGCGCGGCATGTTGGGCAGATTGTTCTTCAGCCATTCGCGATAATCGATAAGCGCTTTGGTAGCAGAAGCCATCGCGGTTCGGAACCTGGCACGTTGATCGTCACTCGTGAGCAACGGCGACACACCGCGCTCGACGCGGGCCAGCCGCGCATCGATTTCGCCGAGCAGCACGATGGTCAATTGCGCGAAGGGCGCGATGGGCTTCAGATTGATTCTTCCTTGTTGAAGAATGGCGGGGATGTTTTCGGCGCGCGCTACAATCTCGCGCGATCGCGCCGCGGCTTGCGTCTCGGAGGTGGGCGGCGGAGGTAGCGTCGCCTCCTGAAGCGCGCCGACCGTCTGCTCGACATAAAACGCGGGATCACGCTGCCAGCGCGGGTTTACATCCAGTTCCCAGCGGACGCGCGCCAGAGCGGAGCCCATCAGCCGGTAATCGACTTTCTGCGCGATCGGCCAACCGGTTGTGCGCATCGCTTTCCAGCGGCTTTCGAACGCCGCGAGATCGGCGCGTTGCCTGGCGATGGCGACGGCCGACCAATCGCGCACCCCTGGCGTGTGCTCCATGCGCGGAACGTCGTCAAAGGTGAAGGGCCGAACCTGCGCGCGCCAAGTCCAGAAGTCAGACGCCAGGTGCGTCAATGAGTCGGTTGGCTTTTCTCCAAAGGAATTGGCGGCCAATAGCAAAATAGCCACAAGCGCTCGCGTGGTACGCACGATCCTCCTCACCGCACTTGGATTGCGATCGGCACCGTCACGCTTTTCGGCGGAAGGCACATCTTATCGTTACAACATTGGTAGCGCGTTTGGATGTTCAGCGTCTCAGGACCCGCCTGGGCTGCAACGCCTACTTCGAGCGGAACGCGGAACTGTGCCTTCTCCAGATAAAAACCTACGCGCATATTGAAATTCGGATCGAAGACCACATGCGGCTTGGGAGCGGCGATGGTACCGGCGAACGAAAACGGCTGGCCCTTCGGCAACGAGATTTCCGTCGCGATGGGTCCGCCATCCGGCTGATCCAGAGAATACAAATGCCAGCCCGGTTGGATGCGAGCTTCCAGTTCCACCGTGAAGCGTGCGCCACGCGGCAGCGCCTTGTCCGACGATGTTTTGCCCGACCACGCCACGGGATCCTCTGCGCCCGCCGCAACGGAGAACACCGCGACGAACAGGAACGCAGACGCGCTAATGCGCAGGCGACGCATCGGGCTCCAGGTAACTCGCTTGCAGCACGCGCTTGGTGCCGGAATCCTGCACGAACGCGACAATGGCGACGTTACTATCGTCGATCGAATCCTTCTTTTCGGAAAACTGAATTGGACCAAACCGGTCGTTCACTGCCTCATAACCATCCAGGTACGATTTCAGGGCTGCGCTGATTTCTGAAAGTTCGAACGTGGCATCGTAAACTTTCGGCCCGGACGGATCGATCGTGAATCCATCCTCGTCCTTGCCCGCCATCGCGCGAACCACCATGGGGTGAAAGCGGATTCCACTCTGGCCGCTGTAGCGGATTTGCTTCTCCACCAGGGCGATTTCCAGCCGCATGCCCTTCGAAGTTTGTGAATGCGGGTCTACGCGGGCATGAACTGTAACGCGTCCGTCCTCCCGCGAAGCGCTCAGAGCGAGAGACAATTCCGGCGAGGCCTTGAGCTCGGCTTCGATTTTCGGAGAGACGCGCTCAAAGATGCCCTGGGCCGCGTCGCGAGTGCCTCCACCCGACACGGCTTCGCCGTCGATTTCAAGCGTCGGCGTGCCGCGCACATCGTAAAAGGTCAGGCGCTGGACGGTGGACGGATTGGCCAGCGGGTCAGGCTCCGGGATGTGCTCGTGATACATCAAAACGGCCAGATCGCTTCTCGGGTATCGCTCCATGGCAGCGTCCATGGCGACATCGAAACCGGCGCAAGGCGCGCAGCCCGCGCCCGTGAAGAGCTCGGCGAGTACGGTTTTTCCGTTTCTGTCCGCGGGCCGATAGTGATCGACATGAAACGATTCGGGGAATTTCTCGCGATACATCCGATCGATCCATTCAGCGAGTCCATCGGGAGATCCGGCATGAACCTTCACGTAGAGGTCCTGCAGATCTTTGCGCTGTCCTGTGTCGAGCATTCCGTTCAATTGCGCACGGGCGAGAAGGTCCAACGCATCGGACTCGTGACCCGCGTGCAGCGCAATTTCGCCCAGCGCGGCCGCGGCGAGCGAGTTCCCAGGGTCGAGCTTGTAAGCTTGCTGCAACAGAGTTTGGCCCATCGGCGTGTCGCCACGCGCAATTTGAATTCGGCCCATAGTTGTGAGTAAATCCGCGCGGGTTTCATCGCTGATTTGCTGGACCTCACGTTCGGAAACGGGCTCTTTCGCCTCGGCATACTCGCGCCTGATTTTTGCCCGAAAGCGCTTGTCATCGAAGCGCTGCAACGCCTGACGCTCCAGCTTCTCCGCCGTCTCCAGCAGGACCTTGTTGGTCACCAGGTTGCTCACTAAGATGTCGGCGATAGTGTCGAACTGATCGATCTGGTCGTCTCCGCGCACGCCGCGCATCATTACCTTGACCTGATCGCCGAGCTCGCCGGTTTGATCCGGCCAGTCCTGCGCCAGCGTCTTGAGGATTAGTTCATTGGCCCGGCCCGTCCGCGAACTCTTGGGGTAAGCCCTTACGAACTTATGCAGAGCGTCCAGGCGCTCGCGCGCATCCTTGTGCTGGACCGCTTGCCTGTAGGCTTCCCGGTCCGGGGCCTGCGTGGCGGGCTTGTCCTGGGCATGGACCGCCCATGCAGCGGCAAGTAAGAGAAGGCCGCACTGTAACCGCATTGTTATAAATCGTAACATTCACCTAAACGTAACGCGTCCACGCGTACTGGACGCTCTTGACTCCGGAAGCAGCCGTCGTTATGCTGGATATCGCTATCGAATGGCGATAACGAAACACGATTCCGATAGTCGCTTTGAATACCGCGATCTTTACTCCGGCCTGATCCGCCTGCACATTCTGCATCATGCCGTGGAAGGGCCCATCTTCGGACTCGAAATGGCCGAGGAGCTGGCGCGGCACGGTTATCGGATCAGTCTCGGCACTCTCTATCCACTCCTGCATGGGCTGGAGAAGAAGGGCTACCTGCGCTCGGGCGAAAAGCGCAGCGGCCAATCGATTCGCAAAGTCTATCGAGCCACGCCGCTCGGCAGAAAGGCGCTGCAAGCGATGAAAACGAAAGTGAGCGAGTTATTTGGAGAGTTGAATGAAGGGAAATAGCCTATTCGGAATGCCGGCGCTCGTGCTCGCCGCTTCAACGGCCCTGGCCGGTCCTCCGTTCCAAACCGACGATCCGGAGCCTATCGATTTCCGCAATTATGAGTTTTACACCTTCGCCTCTTCGGACGGAACGCCGCTCGAAACCGATACCCAGGGCCCGGCGCTCGAGTTCAATTGGGGCGCCGCGCCCAACCTTCACCTTCACATCATCGTTCCCGCCGCGGCGATTTTTCCCGCCGATGCTCCGCGCGCTTTCGGCATCGGGGACATCGAGCTTGGAGTCAAATACCGATTTCTACAGGAAACCAAACATCGTCCTCAGATCGGCACATTCACGATGTTTGAAATTCCGACCGGCAGCGCGCCCCGCGGCCTGGGCGTCGGCAAGACCTGGTACAAGGTGCCGCTGTGGGCGCAAAAGAGCTTCGGCCCCTGGACCACGTACGGTGGCGGCGGGGTGACGGTGTTCAGCGTTCCGGGCTATCGCAATTATCCCTTCGCGGGCTGGCTGGTGCAGAGGGACGTCGGCAAGAAGTGGACTTTGGGAGAGGAGATTTTCTATCACGGCCCGGAAGGTCCGCTGGCGCCGCAAACACGGCCTTCCACACTGATTGATGTGGGCGGTTACTACAAATTTCGCGATCCTGGGTTTCAACTGCTCTTTTGTTACGGACACTCCGCCGTCGGACAAACGGAAAATTACGCCTACCTGGGGCTGTATTGGACCTGGGGTAAGAAGGCGGATAACACCAAACCGGGAGACCAGGATAAACCGGCCGCGTTTCGATCGCCAGGGGGTCTGGGGCAAAGCGTTGCTTATCTCCCCTAGCGACGTCCTGCTTCTGGCGCACGCCACCTTCGGCGCGTTGGGCTGCCTGGCGGCCGTGTGGGTGTTTGTGGAAGCGCTGAATGCGCGGCCGGGAAATGCGGGGCGAATCCGGAGAGCAGCGCTTGGAGTAGCCGTGTGCATGGTGGCTGCGTGGATCTGCGGCGGTTATTGGTACCTGCATTTTTATCCGGCGGAGAAGGCGCTCATTCTGCATGGGCCGTGGCCGCTGGCGCACAATTTTTTCATGGAGACGAAAGAGCACCTGTTTTTCGTCACCGCGCTCCTTGCGCTGCTTCTTCCTATCGCTGCCGGTGAAAAGCTGGATACGAATAGAGCCGCGCGCCGGCTGGTGTTATCTGTCGCCGGGCTGATCGCGATTACGGGGCTGGCGCTGGAAGGCGCAGGCGCGGTGATCGATCACGGCGTTAAGCTGGCTTTGCTCCAGAGCGCTTCGAAAGGAGTTCCATGACGGATTCAGTCATCGGTTCGGAATCCGGGAAACTGTCGCCTGCGACGTCGGGATTCGTTCTGGCCGCGACCATCACGGTTCTGTTGAATACCGCGATCTCGTGCGCCAAGGACGCGTATGCGCCGCTGAAGGTGGTCATGGGGTCGCTGTCCGGTCATGATTGGACCACCCAGGGCTTCATCGATCTGGCGCTTTTTGTGGCATTGGGATTGATCTTCAGGAGCGCCGCAGTCGCGGAAAGGATGGATCCCAGCCGGTTGATCGCGGGCCTCCTGGCATCCGTGATTGTCGCAGGGATGGGACTTGCCTTATGGTTCGCTTTCGTTTAGCTCTGTTCGCAGCTTTTCTTTCCCTCTTGCCGGCGGTTGGCTCGGCGGCAACCATTATTCTGGTGCGCCACGCCGAGCGGGTAGGCGGCATGGCTCCGGACGCATTGCTCAGTCCGGCCGGAGAAGAGCGGGCGCGGCAACTTGGGGAGGTTCTCAAGGACGCTGGCATTCAACGCATCTTTGTCACCGATGTACGACGCACGCAGCAGACGGCCGAACCGATCGCCGCACGGCTCCATTTGAAGCCGACGGTCATAGCTAAAGCAGACCTGGATGCGCTGGTGAGCCAGCTTCGCAAGTTGGACCGGAACGAAACGGTGCTGGTGGTAGGACACGCCGACACGGTGCCGCTGATGGTGGAACGCCTGGGAGGAGGAGCGACGCCCGCGTTTCGCGAGAACGAGTATGACCGGATGACGGTTCTATTTCTGGGAGCGGACGGCAACGCCCAGGTGGTGACGCTGCGCTATGGGACCAGCACGCCTTAGCTGGCCAGGGCGTCGGCTAACTGTTTCAGCCGGGATTGAAACTTCGCCAAATCCGAGCCGGGGACGCACTCGATGACGCCGGCGCGTGGGTTGAAGGCGATGGAATGCGTCGCGCCTTTCTCCTCTTCCAGAAAGGGCTGGGAGAGCTTGCGGACTACGTCGGCCGACATGTCGATGGCATTGCCTGGCGGCGTGCTCAAGATAGCGGCGAATTGATCTCTCGCCCAGCGTCCTAATACGGTGTAGGCCGGCAGAATGTTCTCAAAGCGGGTCTGAAAGCCACGCAAAGCGTTATCGATGATGTTGGTCGAATAGCAATTCTGCAGCCCGTCCAAATTGCGAACCACTACCAGCAGCACCGAAAATGACGCATTTCTGCTCATGAACTCTTCCATGCGTCCCGCGATGCGCTGATGGCTTTCCGCCGACGGGTCCTGCGTCTCGGAACGGCGGGCGGCCTCGACTTCCCGATGCAGAAGCCGAATCTCGTCCTTGAGCTGGGCGATGGCCAGTTGATTGGAGGACCGCATCTGCTGGATGCTGGCGGAGATTTTCGCGGTGGAGGCATGGATGGCGCCGCGAATTATCTGGATGTCGTCGCTTTCGGCGATCTGATTGAGACTGTTCAGTTCCCGTTTGAGCCCGGACTCGAGAGTATCTTCGGTTTCACTGATAGAGCCGGCGAAGGATTCCAGCGCAGCCGCAGCCGCCCGCACCTCCCGGCGTAGCCTCTCCACCTGTTCACCGGTCTTGTCGCGATAATCTTTCAATTCGGCGTCGAAGGAATTTTGGACGGACTCCAACTCGCGGGGCCCGGCGTCATCCCGCAGTCGCTCGCGCAGAGTCCGCAATTGCGCGCGGAAGTTCGCCATCTGAGCGGCGTCCAGCTCGATGGCGTGCTGTTCGGTGGAACGGAGCGCTTGCGAATAGCAGTTGACGGCGGTGTGATGAAGCTCCTCCAGGCGTTCCAGCTCGGTGGCGGTCTTGCGCAGTGAGATCATGATGACGCCGGGATGCTCCCCTTTCTTATCGGCCCGCAAGCGTACCGATTTTAAGTATTTTCCCGCAGCGTATTTTCCCGCAGCGCCTTCCTGGCCCTCCCCTGGCATGTATACTGAAACCGATCTGGCCGCTTTTCATGAAGATCAAAAACACTGTCTTGCGTTTAGCTCTGCTGTGCGGCGCGTGCACGCTCGCTTCGGCGCAATGGTTCAACGTAAAGACACCGGGCACTCCACGGCTTCCCGATGGTTCGGCGAATCTCTCCGCGCCCACGCCGAAGACGCACGACGGCAAGCCGGACCTGTCCGGAATATGGCAGCCTTCCCCGCCCTACATCGGCAACATCGCTTCCGATCTCAAGCCCGGCGATGCGCCTTTTCAACCCTGGGCGGCGGCGTTGTTCAAGCATCGGCGCGACACCGAGAGCAAGGAAGATCCCACCGGAAATTGCATTCCGGGCGGAGTGCCGCGATCGGACGCCGTGCCTTATCCTTTCAAAATCGTTTACGGCGACAAGATGGTGATCATTCTCTACGAAGCCGTGCACAGCTACCGCCAGATTTTCACCGATGGCCGCGAGCTTCCCAAAGATCCGAATCCGACTTGGCAGGGTTATTCGATCGGCCATTGGGAAGGCGACGATTTCGTGGCCCAGACCGCGGGCTTCAACAATCAGGGCTGGCTGGATAACGATGGGCGCCCCGCCACCGACGCGCTGCATGTCACCGAGCGCTTCCGGCGCAAGGATTTCGGCCACATGGACATTTTGATCACCATCGACGATCCGAAGGCGTACACCAAACCATGGGACGTGAAGTTGCCGCTTAAGCTGCTACCCGACACGGATCTGCTGGAATACGTCTGCAACGAGAACAACAAAGATCTGCAGCACCTGGTGGGGAAATAAAGTTATGAACCGAAGCTTCTATCGCGCGATTCTTTTCGGATTGCTGGGCGCGGCGGCAATGCACGCGCAAGACAATCCTTCCAGCGCCGACGCTCGCCAGAGCTATGCACTGGTGAAGGACAGCCTGCTGAAAGCGGCGGAGAAAATGCCGGCCGAAGATTATTCGTTCCGCACTGTTCCCGCGGTGCGCACCTTTGGCGAGATGATCGCGCACGTGGCCGATGGGCAGTTGCTGATGTGCCAGGTGGCCAAGGGCGAGAAGACCACGGCGAATGCCAAGTTCCCACCGCCGAAGACCGGCAAGGCCGATCTGGTTGCGTCGCTCAAGGCGTCCTTCGATTATTGCGATCCGGTGTACGCTTCCATGACCGACGCAGCCGGCGCAGCCAAAGTGAAGTGGTTCCGCTGGGACATGAGCAAACTCGGCCTGCTGAATTGGAACATCGCGCACGACAACGAAATGTACGGGATTATCGGCGCGTTTCTAAGGATCAAGGGGCTGGTGCCGCCGTCGAGCGAAGGCCGGCCGTGACAGGGGGAAAGAATAAATTGCCACAGATGAACACCGATGAACGCGGATAGGAAAAACTCTAAGATCTCAGTGCGCGCTGCCGGCGTATTTTTTCTCGCCCGCCGTAATCGCTAGCGCCAGCCGATTCTGCGGCGGCGGCAGCGGGCACGTCGCGTAATTCGTGAACGCGCAGGGCGGATTCTCAGCTTGATTAAAATCCAACAAAACCATTCCATTCTGGGCCGGCTTGGTATAGAGGAATCGCGACGCGCCGTAGGTGGTTTTGTCGCTGGTCTGATCGCGAAGAACGAAGAACAGCTCGCCCTCGTCGATGGTCGGTTCCAGGCGAAACTCGCGGCCATCTTTCTGGAACGTCACGTAGCCGGGACTCGGCTCGCTCTCTTCCTGGCCGATGGTGTTGTGAAACGTGATGGAGTGCGGCGTGGTCCAGGCGGTGAATTTCGCCTGAATCAACCAGGAGCGATTCACTGGATACCACGAAAGTCCCTGAAAATGTTTGCGCCCCGCGCTGTCGTTGTCCTTCAATCGGATGCCGATGCGATCGCCGCGCCGGATCACGAAAAATTTCAAATGATTGACGGCGAGAACGTCGTCGTCCTCGCGCAGCGTGGTTTTGGTGGCGGGCTTTCCATTGAGCGTGAGCGCGACGCCGGGCGCGGGCTGCAAGGTCGCCTTGCCCGCATGCAAGGAAATCACAGCTACATGTTTCGGCGCGGAGCCGGGCGGAAGCGGAACTTCGCTCGCTGGATCGGAGCCCACGCGGTTGTCGCCTTCCTTCAACCAGTCCAGGCCCACCACCGTCAGCCAGCCGTAGTCCTTCGCTAACTCAGCCTGATGCTGGGCGCGCCACTGGTCTACTTCTTGACGATAGGTGTCGCCTGAATTCGCCGCGCTCAGCGCGATCGCAAACACCACGACAACGATCAGCTTGGCGCTCATATGTGATACATGAGCGGCAGCCGGCTATGCTCCTGTTTGGCCGTCTCCACTTGCCGGATCAGATCGGCCAGCGTGGTTTTGTCGAGCACTTCGGCGATGGAGTCGCGCACTTGCCGCATGATGATGCGGGTGCCGCAGTGTTCGATATCCACGCACTCTTCGCAGGGCTTGAACGCCGTTTCGCTGGCGCAGGGCAATGGCGCGAGCGGGCCTTCCAGCAGTCGGATAATAGACCCGATCGTAATAGTAGACGGTGGACGGCTCAGCTGGTAGCCGCCGCCCTTCCCTTTCTTGCTTTCCAGCACGCCGCGACCCTTGAGATCGAGCAGAATACCTTCCAGAAACTTCAGAGGGATAGTCTCCTCCGACGACAGGGTCGCGATGAGCACCGGCCCCTCGCCATAGCGCCGGCCGAGCGCAATCACCGCCTTAAGACCATACTGGGTCCGTTTGGAGATCGTTCTCATTCCGCTTCCAGCGTATCAAACCTGCGGGCTGGAGCCCTTAAGCCACCAGCGCCACAGCCGGTAACGATCAAGGCGATGGCCCAAACCAGGTCCAGATTGAACCATCCCTTGCGCAGCAGCGCTAGTCCGAATTTCCGATAGACCAGGAGTGCAACTAGGGCCGCCACGGTCCCTGCCCCAGGCGAAGTTTTCTCGAACGATTTAGCATGTGGCGCGCTCTCTCGCCGGCCGCTCCCTTATGGTCGCGGTTCAGTTGGAAGCGGTGGCGCCCAGCTTCTTCAGCAAATCAGCAGTGTCCTGATGCACGTCGATGCGCTGTCCGCCACGGCTGTTTCCGCCCGCGCGGCCCATGGCGGAATCGATCACGGTTTTGCCGCGCCCATCCACGGCGTGCAAATTGGCGTGATGATCCACCAGGAACTGCACCACGTCGTTCCAGCCCCAGAAAGCCGCGCCGTGCAGCGGCGTCTGGCCACGGTTGTCGGCCGCATTGATCTCGCCGCCGGCGGCGAGCAAAAGCTCGAGCGACGCAAGCGATCGCTGCTGCACATCTGGGGTGGTGAAGACGCCGCGCGTGTCGGCATCCACAGAACCCAGGCCCGCGGCCGCCATGGTGGGCGTGGTGCCGCGAAGATTCGGAAGATTCACCAGCGCTCCGTGCGCGATCAGCAGCTTGATGGCGGGCGCATCCAGCGCTTTGGCGGCGCGCAGCAGCGGCGTGGCGCCGATGCCCAACATCTGATCCACACCGCGGTCCGCGCCTACCGATCGAAACGGCGGCAACAGCTTCAATTGCAGATTGGGATTCGCGCCTTTGTCCAAAAGCATCTGGATGATATCCAGCGGCGTGGTCTCATCAAGCGACGGCCCATCCGCCCGGCCGCCATGCGGAATGGTGTTCATGTCGACGGCGCAGTACAGCGGGCTGCGGCCCCACCAGTCCCATTTATCCATCATCGCGCCCTTCCCGATCAGATATTTCGCGGTATCGAAGTGGGCGTTGGTGATGGCCTCGATCAACGGCGTGATGCCCTCCGGATCAGGCTGGTTCAATTTCGCGCCGGCATCCACCAAGCTGAGGACGCAGGCGAGGCACCCTTCGCGCGTGGCGTACAGCAGCGGCGTCAATCCGCCATAGGAGAGATGCTGGGCGCGCGGCTCGGAACTTACTTGCGCCAGAAATTCGTCGATGTGCGAGTGCGCATTCACGTCGGCGCCATGCGCAATCAGCTCGCGCACCATGGCGGGTTGGCTTTCAGCGGACGCCCACATCAGCGCGGTCTGCTCTTTTTGCTTCTCGCGCGCGTCCACATGCGCGCCGTGCTGCAGCAGCAGCTTTGCCGCGGCGACGTTGTCGGTCCGCGCCACTAACATGAGAGCCGTTTGACCGTCGGCGCTGGGCGAATCGGGATCGGCGCCTGCTTTGAGCAGCTTTTCGATGATAGCGACGTTGCCCAGAAACGCGGCTTCGGACATCGGCGTCGCGCCGAACTGGTTTTTAGCTTTGGCGTCAGCGCCCGCGCGAAGCAGCCGGTCCACTAATTCGGCATCGCCGTTGTGCGCGGCCCAGTGCAGAGCGGTGGTGCCATCGGACGTAGGCGTATTGACGTTGACGTGCTGGTCGATGAGGGTGATGGCGGCCTGGTGGTTATCGGCTTTCGCCAGTTCGACTAGCGATGCGTCGCCAGAGACGCCGGCGAACAAGGGCGCGACACACAGAGCGAGCAGGAGCGGAGTGCGCATATTAAACCTCTGCGAACTTGCCCGAGCTGTCGCCGAACTTGTCCAGCGGCACGCCCGCGCGATCCAGCACTGTGAGCAGCATGTTGGCCAGCGGCGTCTGATCTGGATACTTCAAATGCTGGCCGCCCTTGACGGTCTTCCATCCGCCCACCAGCGCGGTCGGGAGCGGGTAGTGATTGTGCAGATTGCTGTTGCTCATATTGCTGCCGTACAAAATCAAGGAGTGATCCAGCATGCTGCCGTCGCCATCCGGCATCTTCTGCAGCTTGGCCAGGAACTTCGAGAAAAGCTCGGTGTGATAGGTCTGGATCTTCACCAGCCGGTCCATCTTGGCCTGCTCGTTGTTGTGATGCGACAAGGGATGGAATGCATCGGGAACGCCGATCTGGTTGTAGGTGAGATTGCTCACCTCGGCCGCCACCATCATGCTGAAGACGCGCGTCATATTGGCTTGATAGGCCAGCGCGAGCAGGTCGAACATGAGATTGATGTGCGGTTCAAACTGCGCGGGTGTGCCGGCCGGCGCATTGGGTACGTCGACGTGCGACAGATCGTGCGCTTCCATCTTCTGAATGCGGCGCTCGATTTCGCGGACCGTGTCGAGATAATCGCTCAACATGGCGCGATCGGAAGGTCCCAGCGTGCGCTGCAGATCGTTGGTTTCGGTGGTCACCAGATCCAAGATGCTGGCGTATTGCTTGCCCAAAATCTTGCGCTCCGCAGCGGTGTCGCCCTGGCCGAACAGACTCTGGAAAACCTTGCGCGGCTCGGTTTCCATGGGAAGCGGCGTGGTTGGGGTGCGGAAGGAAATGGTTCCCGAGTAGCTGCATCCGAAATCGCGATCGCAGGAGCCGCCGCCTCCGCGTCCTTCGATGGCTACTTCGAGCGACGGCAGCGGCGTGTCCTGTCCGATGTGCAGCGCGGCGATCTGATCGATGGTCGGCCCGCAGAAGGGATCCTGGCTGGCGCGCGGATGCACGCAGTTGAGCCACGTTCCGGGCGTGATGGCGTGAACCGCGGGGCTAATTGCAGGCTTATTCTCGAGACCGCTCACGACAGTGAGTTGTTTCTGGAAGGGCGACAGCGGCTTCAGAATTGTCGGGAGATCGAACGTGGTTCCTTCGGTCTTGGGCGTCCAGTGCTCCATAATGGCGCCGTGCGGGAAGTAGATGAAGCCCATGTGCGGCGTGGGAGTGGCGGCCGTGGCGGCCAGAGCGGTGCGCGCCGGAATCATGGCGTCCAGCAGCGGCAGGGCCACCGCCGCGCCCATTCCGCGCAAGAACGTGCGGCGCTCGAGATGTTTTTTCGTGATGAACATGCGATCTCCCCTTATTGCCGATGAGCCTCGGCGACTTGCGCCGCCGGCTTCGGAGCTTCTTCCGGCGTTCTCTCCATCTGGAACGGTGCGCTCTGAGCGATTCCCATCACAATGGACGAGAATCGGTAATTGTCGCGCGCGGCGTCGCGCACGATCTTGCGGACCACTGGCATGTCGTAGGCCGTTAGGCCGCGGCCCAGCGCGTACATCAAAAACTTTTCGGTCATGGTTCGTACGAATTCTTCCGGATGCGACATCAGCGCCTTGCGCAAATCGTCCGGGCCGGCCACCACGGTGCCGTCCATCAGCTTGCCCGACGCGTCGATCGGAGTGCGTGTAAAACGATCCTTGTCGCGCCAGGCGCCCACCGTGTCGAAGTTTTCGAGCGCGAATCCCAGCGGATCGATGATGCCGTGACAGCCGTTGCAGGTGGGATTGGCGCGATGCAGCTCCATGGTCTCGCGCACGGTGTGCGGCTTTTCACCTTCCTTGTTTTCCTTGAACGCGGGCACGTTGGGTGGGGGCGGCGAGGGCGGCGTACCCAGAATATTTTCGAGAATATAGTTGCCGCGCAGCACCACCGAGGTGCGGTTGGCGTAGGAAGTCACCATCAGGACCGCGCCTTTGCCGAACAGGCCATCGCGCCTGGAATCCGGCAGGATCACGCGCCGGAATTCGTCGCCGCGCACGTTCGGGATGCCGTAGTGCAGCGCCAGCCGCTCATTGACGAAGGTGTAGTTGGCCGTCAGCAGATCCAGCACACTGCGATCCTCGCGCTGGATGCTATCGACGAACAATTCCAGCTCGCGACGGAAAGCCGCGCGCAGGCTGGGGTCGAAATTGGGGTAGATAAACGGATCCGGATCGATAGTGTCGAGGTCGCGCAGCTTCAGCCACTCGGACGCGAAGTTGGTGACCAGGGCACGCGATTTGTCGCTCGCCAGCATGCGCCGCACCTGCTCCTCAAACACCTTGGGATCTTTCAGCTTGCCCTGCTCGGCCACCGCCAGCAGCTCGCTCGTCGGGAACGGTGCTCCACAGGAAGAACGAAAGTCGCGACGCCAGTTCGAGATCATTGACGCGATAATTTGTTCCGGGCGCAAGAGACGGCGGCGGAGGTTCGGCGCGATAGAGGAACTTGGGGCTGGCCAGAATGGCGATAATGCCGTTCTGGATTCCGCCGTCGAAATTCCCGGAGTTCGCGCGTCCTTCTTTAAAGAACGCCATGGGCGCGACCAGGTCCTTCGAAGTTATCGGCCTTCGAAAAGCCCGGTGCGCGACCTCGGAGAGAATACGGGCGGCGCAGGAAGCTTCTTCACTTTCGCTGGGCGGCTGGCACACAAAGATTCGCGCGCGGCTTTCCGTCAACACCGGTTTGCCGGTGGGATGGAACGGACCGATGATCTCAATGCTCGGTCCAGACGGTCCGCGGCGTCCACCGGGTCCCGCGCCACCGGGAGGAAATCCGTAGCCGGGATACGCACGGCCGGGAACGAACGACTGCAGCATCCCCTCGGGTTCGGCAAAACTGTGAGCGGGCGCGGTGAGCCCAAGCTGGTGCATGCCGGCTTTCACTTGTCACGAAGCCGTTGATCGGCATGGGCAGCCCGTCGATGGTCAGAACCGGATTCGGTCCCGCGAGGGTGAATTGATAATCGCCATCGAAGGGGAACAGATATTCCGCGACGATTCCCCCCTGAGCGCCCAGCGGCAAACTCGCGGGATCGGCCGGCTCGCCATGCAGGACCGCCTTCACCGGCTCAGTAGGGGGCGGGTGCGAAATAGCCAGGCGGCTCACCTCACGCGCGGCCGCGATGTACTGATCCAGAAACGACGGCGACACCTTCAGCACGTTCGCGATGTTGTCGAAGCCATTGCTGATGTCGTCGCGCGGCAGCAGCGCGGCGGCGTCCACATCCACGCCCAGCACGTCCTTCATCGCGTTCTGGTATTCGGCGCGATTCAGCCGGTGCAGCGCCACGGTTCCGGGATTGGGCGCGGCCAGCGCGGCTTGGTCGAGCGAAGTTTCGAGGTACGTGACGAATGAATTTAGCGTGGCCGCGTCGGGCCGAGGCATCCCCGGCGGCGGCATCATCCCGCCGCGCAACTTGCGGACTGCTTTCTCCCACACGTCGGCGTCCTTGCCCACGTGCGCGAGATCCATGGTGTCGAACGTGATGCCGGCGGTCTTGGCTTTCTGGTTGTGGCAAGTGACGCAATAATGATCGAGCATCGCTCGATTCGCGGCCACAGAAGCTGCAGGTGTCGCAGCAAATACCGGCGCTGCCAGCGCGAAGCAAACAACTTCAGCCCAGTGACGCATCAGACGATCCCGCCGAGCTCTCGAACGTGTCCCCACATGCCGCGATAACACAACTCGATAAACAAATCCGGATTGCCCCACTTCGCATCGAAATCCTTGGTGGGCGCAGCGGCAATGATTTCCTTCGGACCCATCCCGTGCTTGATCAGCTTCGTTATCCGATCCTTCAGCGTAGCCAGCATCTGGTTCTCCGCTTCCAGGTCGGCTTGTGTCATTAAAGGTCCACTTCCAGGGACGATGCGCGTCGAGGCGTTGGTTACCTTGAGCAGGGTCTTTTGGCCCTCGATCATGCCGCCCAGCCAGCCGCCGGTAGACCAGTCGACGATCGGGTAGCTGCCCACTGCAGCGACGTCGCCCGCCGCCAGAATATTCGGTCCAGGAAAGTATACGTAAATGTCGCCGTCGGTATGGGCCTGCATCATATACCCGTATTCGACGGGCTCGGTGCCAAACATCATCTTCTGCACGCCGGTGTAGAAAGTTTGCTTCGGCAGCGACACCTTGGGGTTCGGCTCATAAGTGCGCTTCTGCCATCCGACGTCGATTTCTGTGCCCAGCCAGAGCTTGGTATTTTCGTGCGCGATAATTTTCGCGCCCGCCTTGCCCAGCGTTTCGTTGGAGCCGGTGTGAATCGGATGCCAGCAGGTGTTGAAGAGCACTTGGACCGGCTTGCCGCCGGAGTGTTCGGCCAGCAGCTTGAGCAATTCGCCGGATCGTTCGGCCGAGCCGCCGTTCACCAGCAAAACGCCCTCGGGTCCCAGAACGGCCAGGACATTGCCGCCCGCGCCGGTGATCAGCAGGAACGTATCGGTAAGTTTGATGACTGCGAGCGGAGCGAGCGGGGGAACCGATCCGGTTTGTGCGAGCCCGTGACGGCAAAGCGCTGCACCAGCTGTTCCGGCGGCAACGCTGCGCAGAAACCCGCGACGGTTCGATAAATCGGGCACTGTTATCAGTTTACCGGATATCGGGTGTTCTAATGTCGGTAGTGGGGTCTTAGTGGGGACACTAACTGAAAGGTGACAGGCAGGGATGGCCAGTGCCGGGTCCGCAGCCGCCCCAATTCGTAATAACGGTGTAACAAACTATTCCGATGCAAGCCAGTATCAAGCCGAGAGCCAAAAGAACAAAGCATCCCCAGTAGGGATGGCTCCCATCGAACATTTTGCGTACAATTTCGCGTAGCGTCACTGCGCCAATTCCTCAAGGGCCCAAACGTGGTCCGTTATTCCCGCAGCCATGGCTGGAGTAATTCGCAACGATCAGTGAATCCTGCACAGATTGTAGTACGCGAAATGGAGGGCTAGCGCAGCTCGCAGGTTGTCCCAGAACAGCGAGAATGCGTAAGTGAGCCGCGTAAGCCGCTTTGCTAAGACCCCTACTTAAAATGTGAGGCACCGCTGCGGGGTGGTGGCGACTGGTGGAACCGCCGGAGTCAGCGGCCTTTCCATTGTCTCCGGATTTCTCGCTCAGCCGGGCGTCGCAAATCCGCTCGCCGCGGGACGCCCGATTGTCAAAAGGTTTCCGACGCCATCAAGGTTAGCGCCGCTTCGGCCGTCCGGGCGGACGCCAACGGTGCGGGAACCTTTCCAGGCGTGCCGCCGGGAACTTACTACCTGATGATCTCCGCTCGCTACAACAACCAGTCGCTGGTGTGGGTGCAAGCCGTGCAGCTCAAGCCGGGCCCGAATTCGTTGACGCTCAACGCGAGCAACGCAGTTCCGCTGAATTGACGACGGGCTAGCTGACTGGCGCCCGATGCCATAATGGGCCATGGTTCCGACCGAATCCGGCCTTCTCCCGCCCAAGGAGCAGCCCCGGACTTCCGCGCGTCGCCGCACGCTTGATGTTTTCTTCCGTCCCAAGAGTATTGCGGTCATCGGCGCCACGGAAGCGCTGCACAGCGTGGGCCGGTCCATCGTAACGAATCTCAAGGACGCGCCTTTCCCCGGCGTCGTCTATCCGGTGAACCCGAAGCACGACACGCTGCTGGGGCTGCGCTGCTACCGCGCCATCGCGAATGTGCCCGAGCCGGTGGACCTGGCCGTGATTGCCACGCCGGCCGTTACCGTTCCGGGCGTGATCCGCGAGTGCGTGCAAGCAGGCGTTCCCGCGGCCATCATCATTTCCGCCGGCTTCCGCGAAATCGGCGAACGCGGCGCGGCGCTCGAAAGCGAGATCCTGGACGAAGCGCGGCGCGGCCACATGCGCATCGTCGGGCCCAATTGCCTGGGCCTGATGAGCCCGCACCACATGCTCAACGCCACCTTCGCCAGCGCCATGGCACGGCCGGGCCATCTCGGTTTCATCAGCCAGAGCGGCGCGCTGTGCACCGCGATCCTGGACTGGAGCCAGCGCGAAATGGTGGGATTCAGCGCCTTCGTTTCGGTGGGATCGATGCTGGACGTCGGCTGGGGCGACCTGATCCAGTATCTCGGCGACGATCCGAGAACGCGCAGCATCGTGCTCTACATGGAGTCGGTGGGCGATGCCCGCAGCTTCCTGTCGGCGGCGCGCGAGGTGGCGCTTTCGAAACCCATCATCGTAATTAAGCCCGGACGCACGGCGGCCGCCGCCAAGGCCGCCGCATCGCACACCGGAGCGCTGACCGGCCAGGACGATGTGCTGGACGCGGCATTTCGAAGATGCGGGGTTCTCCGTGTCGATACCATCGCGGAGCTTTTCTATCTGGCTGAAGCGCTCGACAAGCAACCCCGTCCGCGGGGCCCGCACCTGGCCATCGTGACCAACGCGGGCGGTCCGGCCGTGCTGGCCACCGACGCGCTGCTCATGGGAGGCGGCGAACTTGCGGAGCTTTCATCATCCACCCTGGCTCAGCTGGATGCGTTCCTGCCGCCCCATTGGAGCCATCAGAACCCCATCGATATTTTGGGCGACGCCAGCCCAGACCGCTACGCCCAGGCCGTCGATCTCGCCATCCAGGATCCCGGCACCGATGGCACGCTAGTGGTTCTGGCGCCGCAAGCCATGACCGATCCAGCGGCCGTGGCCGAGCGATTGGCGGCGCTGCCCAAGAGCCAAACCAAGCCGCTCATCGCCAGTTGGATGGGCGGTGTGGACGTCGCGTCGGGCGAAGCCATCCTCAACCAAGCCGCCATTCCCGCGTATCCTTATCCCGATTCCGCGGCGCGCGTCTTTCAATTGATGTGGCGCTACAGCGCAAATTTGCAGGCGCTCTATGAAACACCCGCGGCGCTCGAAATGGACATTTCCGATGCCGCGCGCGCCCGGGCCGCCGCGCTGATCGCCCATGCGCGAGCCCGAAATCGCACGCTGCTGACGGAGGCCGAATCGAAAAGCCTGCTCGCGGCGTATGGCATTCCCACCGTGGCCACCGAGATCGCAACCAGCGCCGACGAAGCAGTGCTGGCGGCGGCGCGCGTAGGTTATCCCGTGGTCCTGAAGCTGCACTCGGAGACGATCACGCATAAGACCGACGTGGGCGGGGTGCGGCTGAATCTGGCTGACGATCCCGCCGTGCGCGCGGCGTATCAAGCCATCGCCGAATCCGTGCGAAAGCTCGCGAGCGAGCGGGACTTCCTGGGCGTCACCGTGCAGCCCATGATGCGCGCCGAAGGCTACGAGTTGATTCTGGGATCGAGCATCGATTCGCAATTCGGCCCGGTCATTCTGTTTGGCGGCGGAGGGCAATTGGTGGAGGTCTACAAAGACCGCGCCATCGGGCTGCCGCCGCTCAACACTACGCTCGCGCGGCGCGTGATGGAGCGGACCAAAATCCTGACGGCGCTGAAGGGAGTGCGCGGAAGGAAGCCGGTGGATCTGGCGGCGCTCGAGCAATTGATCGTGCGCTTCAGCTATTTGATCACCGAACTAAGTCTGGATCAAGGAGATCGACATCAATCCCCTCCTGGTTTCATACGAAATGACGGCTTCGCCCGAAGGGCTGCTGGCTCTGGATGCCCGCGTAGTGTTGCACCCGGCGGATTCGAGTACGTTGCCGAGATCGGCCATCCGGCCTTACCCCGCGCAGTACGTCCAACCCTGGAAGTTTCCCGACGGCCTAGAAGTCCTGATCCGGCCCATCCGTCCCGAAGACGAGCCAATGATCGCGCGCTTCCACGAACATTTGTCGGAGCGCAGCGTCTACCTGCGCTATTTTCACCTGCTCGATCTGGACCGCCGCGTCTCGCACGATCGTCTCACCCGCATTTGTTTCAACGATTACGACCGCGACATCGCGCTGGTGGCGGAACATCAGCGGCGCGATCCTGGCGGTGGGACGCCTGCGAAAGATCGACGCCTGCGATGCCGAGCTGGCGGTGCTGATCACCGACGAATACCAGGGGCGCGGCCTGGGCACGGAACTGTCGCGGCGCCTGGTTGAAATCGCGCGGGCGGAGAAGATGGAGCGCGTGATCGCCGAAATTCTTCCCGAGAATATTCACATGCAGCGGGTGTGCCGCGAGCTGGGGTTTCGGATGGACCAGCAGTCCGACGGCGGCGTCCGGGCGGTGTTGGAAGTCTCCGCTTGACCGCTTCCTTTGGTCGCGGCTCCGATGCATTTACCGAGCCGTGACCGTGAGGGAGCGGTCTTTGCTACTGCAAATTGTATTTCGCCATCTTGTAGCGCAATCGGTCCCGGCTGATGCGCAGCATTCGGGCGGCTTCCGATTGGTTGCCGGCGGAGCGCTCCAGCGCATCGGCCAGCAGCCCTTTTTCGTGTTCGTCAAAGGAAACACCCGGGAACCCGCCAAGTCGCCGGGCTGCTCGGGATCGTGCGAATTTCCGGCCGCGGCCCCCACCGTGCGCTCGCTGTGGCGCAGCGACGCGGGCAGATCCTCCACATCGATCATGTCGCTGATGGCCATCATGCAGGCGTGGCCCAGCACGTTTTCCAGCTCGCGAATGTTGCCCGGCCAGGAATGCCGCGCCAGCACGATCTGGGCGCGCCGCGTGAGTCCGCGAATGTCCTTATTGAACTGCGTGGCAAACTTGTCCAGCAGAAACTTCTCGAGCAGCGGGAGATCCTCGCGCCGGTCCGCCAGGGCCGGAGTCCGCAACTCCACCATCGCCAGCCGATAATACAGATCTTCGCGGAACTGTTTTTGCGCGATCAAATCCTGAACATCGCGGTTGGTGGCCGCGATCACCCGCACATCCACCTTGCGCGGCGTCACCGAACCTACGCGCGTCACTTCCTGATTCTGCAGCGCGCGCAGCAGCTTGGCCTGCGTGCTCAGTGGCATGTCTCCGATTTCGTCCAGAAACAGCGTGCCGCCGTGCGCGAATTCCATCAGCCCCATCTTGTCGGCGGCCGCGCCGGTGAACGCGCCTTTGACATATCCGAACAGCTCGCTTTCAAACAGCGTCTCCACCACCGCCGAACAGTTGCAGGTCACGAAGCGGCCGGAACTGGCCGGGCTCAGATTGTGCAGCGCCTTGGCCACCAGATCCTTGCCGGTCCCGGTGGGGCCGGTGATGAGCGCGGAACGATAATGCGGGGCAACTCGACGTATTCGTGCAAATAGATCCCACATCAGGGGACTGCGCCCGATCATGCCCTCGAAGCGCGAGGTCTCCAGCAGTTCGCTATCCAGTTCCAGCGCGCGCTGGCGCTGGCGAACGTCGGCCAGCAACTTTTCCACCCGGCTGCGCAAGGCCGGAATCGAAATGGGCTTGTTCAGATAATCGCTGGCGCCCTTTTGAATGGCTTCGACCGCCGTTTCGGTGGTGTAATGCGCCGTCATCAAGATCACGTCGATGGCCGGATCGAATTCTACAACCCGTTCCAGAACTTCCAGGCCGCTCAATTTCGGCATTACCAGATCCAGCAGCACGATTTGCGGATGTTCCTGGAAAATCAGGTCCAATCCTTCTTCCGGATCGGTGGCCGTGAAGATGGTAAGACCCTCCTGCTGCAAAGCCTCGCTCACCAGCTCAAGGCTCGCAGGCGTGTCGTCGATCGCGACCAACTTAACGGATGGAGGCATAACTGGGCTTAGATACCACCATGTTAGCCGAGAATCGGCTCACTGACTATATACATCGGCAATGGAAACCGAAAGTGCTTAGAATTTCTTCCAACAGTGTCCGATAAGATAAGTGTGTAAGGTTCAAGCTGTGCTGGAAGCCATCATTAAGGCCTCGCCGTTGGCGATTATCGCCGTGGATGCGGACGAGCGCGTCATTCTGTGGAACGAAAGCGCCGAACGAATGTTTGGCTGGCTGGAAGAGGAAGTTTTGGGACAGCCGACTCCGATTCTTCCTCCGGATCTCGATCGGCGCCGCGCTCGGCAGTCGATCTCCCCGCCGAGCCGGTTCAGGGCATCGAATCGGTGCGCATCCGCAAGGATGGCGCGCGCGTTCCGGTACGAGTCTGGAGCGCGGCCATGGCCAGCTTGGGCGGCCGGCTGTCGGTGCTGGAGGATCTTACCGAGGCCCGCGAAGCGCGAGCGCATGCGCGCGGATCTGATTGAAAAAGAACGCGCGGCGCACGAGCTGGCCGTGGCGGGCCAGCGTTTTTCGCTACTGCTGGAGGCTGCGCCCGACGCGATTCTCGAAGTGGATCCACAAGGCCGAATCGTTCTGGCGAATACGGAAGCCGAGCGGCTGTTCCAGCGCTCGCGCGACGAATTAGTCGGATTGCCGGTGGAAGCTTTGCTCCCGGAGCGATTTCGAGGCGGCCACCACGGCGCATCGCGAGCATTACGGGGCACATCCGGTGCGCAGGCCGATGGGCGCCGGTCTGGATTTGTACGCCGTCCGCAAAGACGGCACCGAATTCGCGGTCGATATCAATCTGAGCCCTCTGCTGGATGGAACCGAGCGGGGGCACGTGATGTGCGTGATGCGCGACGTCAGCCAGCGCCGCAGCAACGAAGAGAAAATTCGCGTGCTGAATCAGAGACTGGAGCGGCGCTCCTCGGAGCTCGCGTCCGCCAACCAGGAGCTGTCTCTGCGCAACCAGGAAGTGGAGCGGGCCAACCGGCTGAAGAGCGAATTTCTGGCCAGCATGAGTCACGAGCTGCGCACGCCGCTTGAACACCATTCTGGGATTCTCCGAACTGCTTGTCCGAAGAGAGCGCCGGCGCTCTCAACGAAAAACAGAAACGCTTCCTGACGCATATCCAGCGCGACGCCAGCCATCTGCTGGAGCTGATCAACGACGTTCTGGACCTTTCCAAGATCGAAGCCGGCCGGCTGGAGCTGCGTTTGGAGAAGTTTCCCATGGCGGTTGCGGTGGCCGAGGTGCTCACCAGCATACAGTCCGCTGGCGGCCACCAAGAGGCATCGGCCTGGACAGCGACCTGGACACTCAGTTGATGCTTGCACGCCGATCGCCTGCGCTTCAAGGAAATCCTCTACAATCTGCTCAGCAACGCCATCAAGTTCACGCCTTCCGGCGGCCGGGTGTGGATCGAATCGTCGATAGTCGACGGAGCGGTGTGCATCCTGGTGGGCGATACGGGAATCGGAATCGCCGCCGAAGACCAGCAGGCCGATCTTTGAAAGCTTCCGCCAGGCCAGCGCCACCACCAAGGGCGTGCGCGAGGGTACCGGCTTGGGACTGGCGATCACCAAACGCCTGGTGGAGCATCATGGCGGAAAAATCTGGTTGGAGAGCGAGCCTGGCAAGGGCAGCCGCTTCTTCTTCACTTTGCCGCTCAGCGAGCTGGAGGAAGAGCCGGCCCTGCCAGCCGATGCCAGCTTGCCGCCGCTCCTGCTGGTGGCCAGCCATCTCACCTCCTGGCGCGACGAAATTCTCAGCAATTGCAACGGCAGGGATTTCGCGTGGAAACCGCCGCTTCCGGCGCCGACGCGTTCAGAAGGCGCAAGGAGCTGCGGCCGGATCTGGTGTGCTCGACATGGAGATGCTCGGCAAGAGCGGCTGGGAGACGCTGCATGAACTGAAGAGCTCGCCCGAAACCCGCGCCATTCCGGTGATCATCGCCTCCGCCGCGGACGAGAGCAAGATGGGCGCTGGCGCTGGGGGCGGCCGAGTGCTTTGATCAAGCCTCTCTACCGGCGATGCGCTGGTCCAGGCCGTGCGCCGGGTGTTGCAGCCGGAGGGCGCGCTGCGAGTCCTGATTGTGGACGACGATCTGGAGACCCGTGAATTGCTGGCCGATACCCTCATGACTGAAGGACATCACGCCGTTGACCGCCCGCTATGCGGCGGAAGCGCTGCGAATTCTGGCCACTTCGCGAGTGGATGCCGTGGTGCTGGATCTGCTGCTTCCGGGCCGCAACGGGTTTGAAGTGCTGAGCGACATCCGCGCGAATCCCAAGCTGAGCCGGCTGCCTGTGCTGGTGGTTACCATCAAGGACCTCATCGAGCGCGAGCGGGAGACGCTTACTGCTCAAGGCGCGCAAGTGTTCGCGAAAGGCGCGGGGTGGCGGCAGGACCTGCTGCACCAGCTTGCGCCGCTTGCGCCGCGCCGACCAGGGCAAGCGCGTGCTGGTGGCCGACGATAATCCGGCCGGCCGCGAGCTGGTTCGCGAGAGCTTAGCCGAGCACGTGGGTTCGATCATTGAGGCCTCCGACGGACGCGAGGCGCTGGATAAAATTCGTGAAGCGCGGCCCGATCTGGTGCTGCTGGACATCCAGATGCCGGAGATGGACGGTTATGCGGTGTTGCGGGAAATCCGGAGCGACCCGTCGCTGGTGGGCCTGCGCGTGGTGGCGCTCACCGCCTTTGCCATGCAAGGCGACCGCGAGCGCGCCCTGAAGCCGGTTTTGACGATTATGTCACCAAGCCCGTAACAGTGGCCAAACTGAAGGCCCAACTGGAACAGTCGCAAGCCGGCTCGACCAGCGAGTCTCGCCGAGCGGCGCGGCTTGAGCAAGATCGCGCAGGCCCGGATTGGGCACAGGACGCCAAATCCCGGAAAACTGCTGGATTTTACCCGTGACGCCGAGCGGCATCCCGATTGCATGCCTTAAGGAGTCAGGCGTGTCAACTACTGCCAACTACGCACGCGACGATTCCCGAGAGGGCACGGGCGGTTCTCGAGAGAAATGGTTTGCTCTCGTTGCGTTCGTCACGGTGACCGCGGCCGGCGCGGTTCTGTTGAAAGCCCAGACGCGCGGAACCCCGGAGCAGTCCCTCATTATCTCGATTCGAGGAGACAACCTCTATCAGGCTTATTGCGCCTCCTGTCACGGCGCCAGATGCCAAAGGCAAGGGGCCGATGGCGGCCTGGCTCAAAGTCCCGACCCCGGACCTGACGCGTATCGCAGCCCGCAATGGCGGCAAGTTCCCGTTGGAGCGTGTGGACCGGATCATTTCCGGCGAAGAAACGCTGCCGAGCGGCCATGGAACACGCCCATGCCAATTTGGGGGCCGGTGTTTTCACAAGTCACCCGGGATCAGGATCTCGGGCGGGTGCGAATCGATAACCTGGCGCGTTACCTGCGCGACATCCAAAGCAAGTAAAAAGGCAGGCCTCCCTTGGCCCTTAACAGGGCATCCGGTCGGGGTTCAGAACCGCGACCGTGAGGGAGCGTTCTTTACACGCTCAGCACCGGACACGGCGAGTCCCGAATGATCGAATAAAGATGCGACCACAAGCGGCTGAACGTTCCAATGGAGTGGCCCCGGCCGGTGACCAAAAGGTCGGCCTTCCGGCGAACGATTTCATGATGGATGCCGTCGGCTAAGAGCGCATCGATCACGCTATGCGGCGCGTCCACTCCGAGCTTGGCTTTCAGTTCCCGCAACCGGAATTGCGAGGCTTCCATCAGCTCCTGGGTATGC
Organism: Bryobacterales bacterium; assembly: GCA_963798295.1. Taxonomy (GTDB): domain Bacteria; phylum Acidobacteriota; class Terriglobia; order Bryobacterales; family Bryobacteraceae; genus Palsa-89. The sequence goes on from CAWCSV010000003.1 coordinate 242,929, forward strand.
TCTCCCAGATCGATGTCCGGATAAACCGGCGGCGTCGGCACCACATGCACGATCCACAGTTGCGCGCTATAGGAGGACGCCAAAGCGGCGGCCGCGCGCAGCACGCACTCGGCTTCCTGGCTATCGTCCAAGGCGCACACAATGGATCGATAAGGAATGCGGACCGGATGATCCGCCAGCGCCGCTCCCACGCCGGTCCACACCGCGGCGCTGACGTCGTGCAGCACTTTGGCGGTGACGGATCCCAGCAGGAATCGCCGGACCGGCCCGTGGCCGCGCGTAGCCAGCATCACAAGATCGGCGCGCTGCTGCTGGGCCAGCCGGTCGATCACTCCGCCTGGCTCGCCCAATTCCACTACGGATTCCAGCTTCTGACCGGCAAAGCTCTGGCAGGCAAACTGCCGCAGCCGGTCTTCTTCCATGGCGTGCGCCTTGATCTCCAAGTCAGGATCGGTGACCAGAACTTCGCTGTGCGCGATCGCCGCCAGCGGCGCATAGGCGTGGCACACCGTAAGCTCGGCCGAGTAATGGCAGGCCATCTCTTGGACGTAGGGAATCACGGCCTGGCACGCCGCGGAATAATCCACCGGGAACAGAATCTTGTGAAAGGGCAACATAGCAGTGACTCCTACACACTGATTACGGGACAAGGCGCGTCCCGAATAATGGAATAAACGTTGCTGCGCAGGCGTCCCAGCGTGCGGGTCGCTTTTCCGCGGCCGATCACGATCAGGTCGGCGCTGTGACCGAGCGCGGAGTCGCGCACCACATGCGATACCTCGCCCGCTCCCAAACACAGCGGCGCGGCCACGCCGGCCGTTTCCTGCAAATGGGCCACGGTCTTGCGCGCGTCTTGCTCCAGGTATTGGCGCAGATCGGTGTCGAAGTATTTCTCCGGCGCAACTTCGGCCCCTGGAATGGCGTGCACCAGAAAGAGCCTGGCATGGTTGTCCTGCGCCAGCCGGCAAGCGAATCGCATGGTGGCGACGCTGTCTTCGGTGCGATCCACGGCGCACATAACGGTGGCGAATTCCGGCGAGACGGCCGGCGCGTCTGCCACGTGCACGCCGGTCCATACCGGGCAGGGCGTATCATGCAGCACCTTGGCCGTCACCGACCCGAGCAGCAGCGTGCGGAAGAGCCCGTAACCGTGGGTGGGCAGCATGATTAAGTCCATGCCGTTCTCTTGCGCATAGTCGTCGATGGTCTGGGCGGCATCACCCTGGACGATGACGCGCTGGACTTTGAGGCCTTGAAATTTGTCCTTCAAATAAGACTTCGCGGTCTCGGTTTCCGCCTGCCAGATCGCGCCAGTATCGATGATCGGCACCGCGCCGCCGTACCAATCCGGTATCAGGCCGGCGGGCATTTCAAGCACGTGCAGCAGCGTGACCTCGGCGTTATACTTGCGCGCCATGGCTTCCACGAAGGGAGCCGTCGCCGTGCAACTCTCCGACATATCGATTGGAAAAAGGATCTTCTGAAAAGCCCTCATGGGAATCCGCCTTTCACCCAGGGAATAAGCACGCCGTCTGCCAGGATTCCGGGCGATAAATGGAGGCGGCCAGCCGGTGCAAGCGCTGAATGCCGCTAATCGAACGGTGTGCGATGAGCCATTTCACTCAGGAAAGGCGCCTAAGCCAGTCGCCAATGGCGTACGCGACAACAGCGGCCCCGCTCCCGATGGCCAGCGTTACGACGCCGGACCGCCACCAAGGCTCGATCGACCAGCGGCTCTTCAGCGCGCCGATCAACAGGAACATCAGTCCGGTAGCGGCCGATGCGATCCCGAAAGGATGTGGCAGGCCCGCTTGGAAGGGCAACAGCGGGACCAGCCCGCAAACTAAAAAGGCGGAAAACGTGGATGCCGCCGCGCGCCACGGCGAACGTACCGCGGCCGGCAGTCCGTATTCGTTGCGCAGCATGAGGCGCACCCAGCGATCGCGGTCGGCCGTGATCACCGCCACCACGCGGTCGAGTAACGCGCCCGCCAGTCCGAACCCCCGCAGGATCTCGCGCACCTCTTCGCGCTCACCCTCCGGAACGCTCTGGATGTGGCGGCGTTCCACCGCTTCAGCGTGCCGGAACTCCTCATGCTCGGCCCGCGTCGCGAGAAAATTCGCCGCGGCCATGGCGAAGCCGTCGGCGATCAGGCTTGCCGCGCCCAGGATTAGGACGATACCAGGCGCCAGGTGCGCCCCCACCACACCGGAGACGATCGCGAAGGTGGTCACCGTCCCGTCGATGCCGCCATAGACCCAATCCCGCAAATAACTTTGTTCCGGACCGGCCGCCAGGCGTTGATGGATGGCCTCGCAGGTATGCTCGTGCTCCATGTGGGGTTCGGCTCACGGATCGTAAGAGCAAGTGGCGTTCCTTCGTTTTTGACAAACGCTTCCGTAAGCGGGAGCACAGTTGACGCTCGCGGCGTCATAGCCCATGATATTCCATAGTTCGAAGTGGGGGATATTCCCCAACGGCTGCGGGTTTCCACTTATTCTTTCTTATAAGTCAAAGCATAGAAAGGGAGATGTTTGGCTATCAACATGCGGCGCAGGTCCGAAACAATATGAGAAAAATTCTGAGCTGGCATTACCAGATACAGGTAGGGTGTTACTACAGAACTCAAGGCACGAACCGATAAGGACCTCTATGAAACGGCTCTCTTTGGTAGTACGGATCGCGGCGTTGGTCGCACTCATCGCTCTGTGCCTGACGGGCCAGACTAAAAAGCATGTGTACAGTCCGCGCGAAAAAGCTTTTTACGCGGATCCGGCGCTGGTGGATTTTGTGCGGCCCGGCCTGGTCATCACGATCAGCTCGGCCGCTATCAGCAGCGCTGGCGCCATCAGCGTAACCTACACTTTGACCGATCCTTCAGGGCTGCCGTTGGACGCGGCCGGGGTGAATACTCCGGGAGCCGTAGCGCTGACGTACTTCGCCTCTTACATCCCGAAAGGTCAGGAGCAGTACGTCGCCTACACCACCGCCCCGGCTACAGGCGCGGCGTTGGGCACCGTAACACGTCCTACCTTTGAAGAGGGGGGCGGGACGCTGGTCTCGGCAGGCGCTGGACAATATACATACACGCTGAAGGCTCAGGCGCCGGCAGGGTTCGATCCTACCGTCACCACCACCATCGGAATGAGCGGCACCCGCGACCTTACGTCCTTCAACCTGGGCACCAGCTATGCGGGCAATACCTTCAACTTCGTCCCCAATGGATCGGCGGTGACGGTTACGCGCGACGTCATCCGCACGGCGAGTTGCAACGGCTGCCACGACCAGTTGGCCTTCCACGGGGGCCACGCCTTCGGCATGGAGGAATGCGTTCTCTGTCATCAGCCGCAAAACGTGGATCCCACCACTGGCAATTCGCTCGACTTGAAGGTCATGGCGCATAAGATCCACATGGGATCGAGTTTGCCGAGTGTGGTGGGAACTTCCACCACGCCTGGAGTTCCTTATGAGATCGCCGGCTACATGGGCGCCTTTAGTAACTTCTCAACCGTCATCGATCCCGCCGATACCCGCCGTTGCGAGGTTTGCCATAGCCAGACCGCCAGCCCCACGGCAGGTACGGGCGTGCCGCCGGGCACCGGGCCCAGCGCGGTTCCCGCGCAATCCAAGGCATTCCTGGCGGAACCGTCGCGAGCGGCCTGCGGAGCCTGCCACGACGATGTCAACTTCGCCACCGGCTTTTCTACTGGTCCGGAGGCCAACCACGCCGGCGGCCCCCAGCCGGACGACACCCAGTGCGCCAACTGCCATGTTCCACAGGGTGAGTTGCCCTTCGATGCTTCCATCATGGGCGCGCACGTGGTGCCGACGGACACTAAAGAAACCTATCCTCCGAATCCGGACACGCTGCTGGCGGGCCTGAACGTCGCCATCACCAGTGTGACTAATACCAAGGCCGGGCAAACGCCCATCGTCAACTACACCATACAGGACGATAAGGGCAACAATATCGCCCTATCGAGCACCACCACCCTGAGTTTCACCATGGCGGGTCCCACCATCGACTACGGCTACACGAGCTTCGGAAGCGGGACTGCCAGCACCCCGGGCTACGTGACAGAGAGCGTTACGGCGTCAACCTGTACTTCCAGCGGCGCTTGCACCTATAATTTCACCCACGCCATTCCAGCCGGCGCTACCGGGACGTACACCATCGGCGCCGAGGCGCGCACGAGTGTGACGGTGCTGGCCGGCACAACCGCCGCGCAAAGCGTCGAGTTGGGCGCCATCAACCCGGTAATCAATTTCTCGGTGGACGGCTCGGCGGTAGCGCCCCGCCGCACGGTGGTGGCACAGGCCAATTGCAATAACTGCCACGTGGCCCTTTCGCTGCACGGCGGCCTACGCAACAACGTGGAGTACTGCGTGCTGTGTCACAACCCATCGAACACGGACGCCAGCACGCGCGCCACGGCCACGGTTGCGTCGTATCAGACCCAGCCCGCGCAGGGCATCAATTTCAATCTGCTGGTTCACCGCATTCATGACGGTGTGAATGCCGCGTCAGACGACGGCGGCCCCAAGAACCCCTATATCGTCGTAGGCCATGGCGGAAGCATCAACAACTTCTCGGGCGTGCTCTTCCCGGGCATGAGTCCCACTGGATCCGCAGCCTATCTGCAAGATTGCTCCCTGTGTCACGTCAACGGCAGCGAACAGAATCTGCCTATCGGGCTCAACGCGGTCACTGATCCGCAAGGCTGGATCAATCCGGTGCAGGCCGTTTCGTCGGCTTGCAGCGGCTGCCATGTTTCCAAACCGGAAGCCGCGCACTTCCTGGCCAACACCGACCCGACGCTGGGTGAAAGCTGCACGGTGTGCCATGCCGCCGGCGCGCAGTTTGCCGTGGACGCGGAGCATACGCAATAATGTGTCGCCAGAGATAGAAGTTCATTCCTCTCGATGACATATTGGCGTGAAGTGTTGCTGGGTTTCCTGTTCGCGGCTGCGCCTCCCTGGGCAGCCGCTCAAACGCCAGCCCCCGGTTTCGCCGGATCGGACACCTGCAAGGTCTGTCACGAAGATATCTACAACGGCTTTGCCAAGAGCCCGCATCACCCGCTGGAAGTGGATTCGAAGAAGGGCTGGATGGGCCGGGCTTGCGAGTCCTGCCACGGACCCGGCCAAGCCCACACCGAGGGGCCAGCGGCCGACAACATCCAGAATCCGGCCAAGCTGACGGCCGCTGCGGCTGACAAAATCTGTCTGACCTGTCATCTGAATCAGCCGACCCAGGCCGGTCGCCTGGAAAGCAGCCACGCGCACAACCAGATCGCATGCACCGCTTGCCATAAAGTTCATTCCAGCGAACAACCGCTGGTGGCTCGCAAATCGGAAGCCGTCAACACGTTGTGCTCCAGCTGCCACTTAAACGAGTGGGCGCAATTCCAGCGGCCATTCCATCACAAGCTTCCCGAAGGAGCCATGAATTGCGTGGACTGTCACAACCCGCACGGCAGCATCCGGCCCGCGATGCTGCAAAATTTTGCCGCCAACGATCCAGGCTGCTTCAAGTGCCATGGCGACAAACGGGGTCCGTTCACCTTCGAACATGCACCGCTGCGCTTTGAAGGCTGCCAGGCGTGCCATGAGCCGCACGGCTCGGCCAATCCGCGCATGCTCACGCGCGCCGATGTTCGATTCGTATGCCTGGAGTGCCACGCCAACCTTCCCTCGGCGCAAGTGAAAGTGGCGGGCGTGGTTCCGCCGTCGTTTCACGATTTGCGTTCACCCGTATTTCAAAACTGCACGGTGTGCCATCAGAAAATTCATGGCAGCCAAGTGGATCGGAACCTGCTCAAATGAAGGCGCTGCTGGTCATCCTATGCCTGGCGCCGGCGCTGTTCGGGCAGGACGCAGCTTCGCCCGTCCCATCCGCCGAGCCCGCGCTCACCGGCTGGGTCGACTTCGGCTATCTCTGGCTTCCCGGCGTTGGCGGCAGCTACGATACCTACCGCAGCATCATCGACGTTCACTCCGGCCCCAAGCTGCTGGGCGCGGACTTCACGCTGGCCGATCCCAAACATCGCTGGTTCGATACGATTCAGGTGCGCAGCACCACCTGGGGCGCCGAGCCATCTTCGTCGCTGCACGTGGAAGCTAAAAAGTCCGGTCTGTACGATTTCAACGCCGATTATCGCGACTTCGCCTACTACAACTTTCTGCCATCCTATGCCGACCCGCTGCTGGGCCAGGGGATTGTCTTAGACGAGCAGTCCTTCGACACCCGCCGCAAGATCGCCGCGCTTTCGCTCGACATCCGGCCCGGCCATTGGTGGACGCCCTACTTCGGATGGGATCACGACTCGAGCGCCGGCACCGGCGCCTCGGTCTTCGTCACCGACGGCAACAACTATCCTGTTCCCAACACGCTCGCCGACTCCACGGATCTGTATCGCGCCGGCATCCGATTCGAAAAGCGCAAGTTTCACGTGACGCTCGAAGAGGGCGGCACCGTCTTCAAAAGCGATCAGGACCTGTTTCAAATGCCCGGCGTAGTGAACAACGGCAATTTCTCGGCACCGGTGCTGGGGCAAACTTTGGACTTGACCGGCCTGGTGGCCGACTATGGCGAGCATGGCTCCAGCGCTTATTCCAAAGCACTGTTCAGCGCGAGTCCCACCTCTTGGCTGGACATTTACGGGCAGTTTCTGTTCAGTCAACCCGACGTCCACGTGAATTACCAACAGGACGACGCCGGGACCCTTTACCTCCAAAGCCAGATTCTGTTTTATCCCGCCGAGCAGGAATTGCTGACATCGATGGCCGAGCAGCCGCACACCAGCGCCAACCTGGGCGCGGAGATCCGGCCGTTCAAGCGCGTGCGCATTGTCGAGAGCTGGCTCACCGACCGGTTGCACGACGCCGGTTCCGCTGCGTCGGCGCAAGCGCTGGCCTTCCCCGCTCTCACGCTAAGCTCGTTGCTCGCCACTACGCTCGTCACCAACTATAGCCAGGAGTCGCTGGATGTCTTCTTCGACGCCAGTTCCAAGCTGACGTTGCGAGGCGGCTATCGCTATGTTTGGGGCGACGCCGAATACGCCTTCCTGCCGCCCCAGGGCCTGGCCAGCGCCGATTCCCAGCAGCTTCGGCAAAACATAGGAATCGGCTCGGTCACCTATCGGCCCGCGCAGAAAATCTCGGTTACTGGCGAAGTAGAGGGCGCATCCAGTAGCGGGGTTTACTTCCGCACCAGCCTTTACGATTATCAGAAGGTGCGGGCCCAGGTGCATTATCAACCGCTGCAATCGCTCAGCGTCTCGGCCGATTTCACGCTCTTGAACAATCAGAATCCGCTGGCCGGGACCAATTACGATTACTCGATGCACCAGGAGTCGCTGTCGCTGTACTGGTCGCCGCGAGCGAGCAAGATCTTCGATATCCAGGGCGCCTATTCGCGCTCCGATCTCAAATCCAACATCGGGTATCTGGAACCGGAGACCTTGACGCCACAGCTTTCCGCCTATCGCGACAACTCCCACACCGCCACGGCTCTGATCGACCTGGCTTGGCCGCATGGCAAGCGGTTTGCTCCCAAACTGGCGATGGGCGGATCGATGTTTATCTCCTCCGGCAGCCAGCCCACCAGTTACTACCAGCCGCAAGTGAAGTTGTCGGCGCCCCTGGGCAGCCACGTGACTTGGTTCGCTGAGTGGGCCTACTACGGCTATGGCGAAGCGTTCTATCTTTACGAAGGATTCCGGGCGCACTTAGTGACCACCGGATTAAGGATTACGCGATGAAGCGCGCGCTGCTGGTGGTTCTGCTCGCGCCGCTCGCGCGTGCAGGCCGCTGGCTTAGCGGCCGATTCGGCGCGGGGCCAGCGTCTGTTCGAAACGCTTTCCTGCATCCAATGCCATAGCGTGAATGGAACGGGAGGAAAAACGGCTCCCGACTTGGGACGCATGCTGGACCGCGGCTTTACTCCCGCTACGCTCGCCGCCACCATGTGGAATCACGCGCCCGGTATGTGGGCGGCCATGCGCGACCGCCAAATCACAGCCGGCCAACTGGACCAGCAGCCGCTCAGGATTTGATGGCCTTTTTCTACGCCGCGCGCTTCTTTGAGAAACCCGGCGATGCCGGCCGGGGCAAGCGAGCGTTTGAAAGCCTGGGCTGTGCCGGTTGCCATGACTTGAAAACCTGCCGGCGCAATGGGCGGCGCTTGGCCGATCCGATCGCGCTCGCTCGAAGCGATGTGGAACCATCGCGCCGACATGCAGTCGGCGGCCGCATCGAAAGGAGCCCAGCTTCCGCAACTGAGCGCCCAGCAGCTCACCGACATCCTGGTGTATCTCCGTAATCAACCTGGAAAGCCTGAACGAACCGGCCTGTTTCGTATCGAGGCGGCGGATTCCGGCGAAGCGGTGTTCCAATCGGCCGGCTGCGCCAAATGCCACCAGACGGTGGCCGCGCTGGCCGATCAGAGTGCAAGGCCAGACGCTCACCGAAATCGCGGCCGAGATGTGGAACCACGCGCCACGCATGGCGGCCGCTGGCGCTCCCGCCACGAAACTCGACGCCCGGCCAGATGCGCGATCTGGTAAGCACCTTTTGGGCCGCGAAATTCTTTACCGATGCCGGCCATCCGGCCTCCGGCAGCCGCGTCTTCCAGAGCAAGAACTGCACGGTCTGCCATAACGATGCCTCCACGCGGCGCGCCGCGCCTCCGCCTATGGCGCGGGACGCGAATTCAGCGGCGCGGCTATGATTTCCGTGCTGTGGCGTCACGGGCCGCGCATGCTGGACCTGATGAAGTCGAAAGGGCTCGACTGGCCGCGCTTCGATGGCGCCCAGATGGCCGATCTGATCGCCTACCTGAATTCCACGAAGCCATGAACAAACGTCCTATTCTCGTTCTCCTCACCAGCAGTTGGATCAGCATGCTGGGCGCGGCGCTGGTCACGCTGGCCGGATTTTCCTGGCTGTTCGTGCTGCCGTTGAACGTTCGCGGCAGCGGCGTCAGCAATCCTTACATCGGGCTGCTGCTGTTCATCGCTATTCCGATCGTTTTCTTCGCCGGGCTGGCGCTGATCCCGATCGGTATCGCGCTGGCCAAGCGCAAAGTCGCCGAGAAGCTGAATGAAGTGGAAGACCGGCGCACGGCTTGGCGCCGCGTGGGCATCTTCTTCGCCGTGATGACGGTCGCGAACGTGGTCATCGCCAGCCAGCTCAGCTATCGCGCCGTGGAGCAGATGGACACTGTTCAGTTTTGCGGCGCAGACCTGCCACGTCATGAAGCCCGAGTTCACCGCGCATGCCGCCATGCCGCCGCATCAGGCCGTGGCTTGCGCGGAGTGCCACATCGCTCCCGGAGCCACCGGCTGGTTCCAAGCCAAGATGAACGGCACCATGCAACTCGTGGGGGTGGTGTTCAACAACTATCCCCGGCCCATCGAGTCGGCGATGGAGAACAATAAGCTGGTTTCCTCGGCCGAGACTTGCGAACAATGCCATGCGCGCGAAAAGGCCATCTCGCCGCGCCTGCGCGTGATTCCTTCTTATAAAGACGACGAAGCCAATACCCGCACCCAGACCGTGCTGCTGATGCATATCGGAGGCGGAAGCATGGGGGCATCCACGGCGCGCACCTGGGGCCCGGCGTTCGCATCCGTTACGCCGCCGCCGATAAAAAGCGCCAGACCATTCCGTGGGTGGAATATACCAACACGCAAACCGGCGTCTCGCGATCATATCTAGCCAGCGGCGCCACGGCGGCTTCTGTCGGCGCGCTGCCCACCTTTGAAATGCAATGCGTCGATTGCCACAATCGCGCATCGCACGCTTTCGAATCGCCGGACCGGGCCGTCAACCAGGCCATGGCGGAGGGCCAGATCGCGGCTACGCTCCCTTACGTCAAGAAAGAATCGATGGAGCTTCTGAAGGCCGATTACGCCACCAGGCGATGAAGCGGCCCAAAAAATCCCTGCTGCCTTGAGCACCTTCTATCTGCAGAAATATCCGGACGACGCCGCCAAGCAGGGATCGCAAATTCAAGCCGCCGGACAAACCCTGGCCGCGATTTATCAGCGCAACGTGTTCCCGGACTTGAAGGTCACCTGGGGCACGTACCCCAATAATCTCGGCCACACCGACGATCCGGGCTGCTTCCGCTGTCACGATGAATCGCACCTGACCGCCGATAAAAAGACCATCTCGCAGGACTGCAACTCCTGCCACCAGGCCGTTGCCGTGGACGAAGCCTTCGCCCGAAATTCTGAAAACGCTAGAATTAACACCGACCCAAAATCACTAGGAGATTACCCAATGCGCTCTCTCATTTTCGTACTCTGTTTCGCCGCGGCGTCCACCGTCCTTCAAGCCGCCGATGCCGCGGCCGGCAAGGCCGCCTACGACAAGTCCTGCAAAACCTGCCACGGCGCCGATGGCACAGCCAATCCCGCCATTGCCAAAATGATGAAGGTCGACATGCAGGACCTCAAATCCGCCGACGTCCAGGCCATGAGCGACGACGATCTGAAGAAGGTCATTACCGCGGGCAAAGGCAAGATGAAGCCGGTGGCCAGCGCCTCGAGCTCCGCCGCCGATATCGTCGCCTATATCCGCACCTGGAAGAAATAAAGCGCTCACCTGCGTTGAGACACTCAGCGCTGGGCGAAGTTTCTCAGCTCCTAGAGGGGATTCGCGCATTCCTGAGGAAGGCACTGGATCAAGACTTGGATGGTGATGTGCAGGTACTACGATGGATTCGTACCCCTACCGGGGGCGAGTCTAGAGAGGACCTGAACATGAAAGTCCAAGATGTAATGGTAAGAGGCGTCCGATTCTGCAATCCCGACACGAATCTGGCCACCGTCGCAAGAATCTTTTGGGAGCAAGGCTGTGGAGCGCTTCCGGTAGTGGATAATGGCCGTGCAATCGGCATGATCACAGACCGGGACGTCTCGATCGCGTTGGGCACTCGTAATGCGAAGGCTGGCGACACCTTCGTCCGCGACGTCGCTTTGCCCAAGGTGTTCTTCTGCCTGGCGCAGGACGATATTCACAGCGCTCTCAACACCATGCAAGCCCAGCAAGTGCGCCGCCTGCCGGTGGTAGACAATGAGGGCGCGCTCGTCGGCATTCTGAGCCTGGACGATATAGTGCTATTCGCCGTCGAGGGCGGCACCGCCGAGCTCACCTATGCCGACCTGATCGACACCATGAAATCGATCTACGTGCATCCCGACCAAGCCAGAGTGCTAGCCGTAGCGCTGTAGCGCGGCGACTCCACTAGGCCGCGAACGCGAGGACCGGTCAGCAAGATAAACGACACCAGCGCGCGTTTTTGTTCCGCGGGCCGGGGTATAATCGATCACAAGTCTCCCCCCGGTCCGTGGATGCTGTGGGCACCGTTGGCCATCCTTATCTAAGCCATTATGCCCATCCGCGTCGCGCTGCATCACCGGACCATTTATCACTATGACCGGCTGGTGACACTTTCTCCGCAGACCGTCCGGCTCCGCCCCGCGCCCCATTGCCGCACGCCCGTCACCGCTTATTCGCTGAAGGTTGAACCGAAGCCTCATTTTCTGAATTGGCAGCAGGACCCGCAGAGCAATTTCCTGGCGCGCGTTGTCTTTCCGCAGCCGGTACAGCGCTTCTCGGTGGAAGTGGATCTGATCGCCGAAATGACCGTGATCAATCCCTTTGATTTTTTCCTTGAAGCCTACGCCGAAAACTACCCGTTCTGTTATGAGCCCACGCTCGAGCGCGAGCTCGCTCCTTTCCGCCAGGTCCGTCCTCCTGGACCCAAGCTCGCCGCCTATCTGAAAACGATTGATCTCACCCCGCGCCGTTCCATCGACTTTTTTGTCGATCTCAACCGCGAGCTACAGCACCAGGTTCGCTACCTGATCCGCATGGAGCCGGGCGTTCAGCCGAGCTGAAGAGACGCTGGCGCTCGGAAGCGGGTCGTGCCGCGACAGCGCCTGGCTGCTGGTCGAGATCCTGCGCCATTTGGGATTCGCCGCGCGCTTCGTCTCCGGTTACCTGATCCAGCTCAAGCCCGACCTGAAGCCGCTGGACGGCCAGCCCGGCCCTTCGCAGGATTTCACCGATCTGCACGCCTGGACCGAAGTGTATCTGCCGGGCGCCGGATGGGTGGGCCTGGATCCCACTTCGGGGTTGCTGGCTGGCGAAGGCCACATCCCGCTCGCGGCCACTCCCGAGTCTTCTTCCGCCGCGCCCATCTCGGGCGCCGTGGATGAGTGCGAAGTCGAGTTCACGCACGAAATGTCGGTGACGCGCATCTATGAGGACCCGCGCGTCACGCTACCCTACACCGAAGCGCAATGGCAGCGCATCCAGGCACTGGGCGGCCGGATCGATCAGGACATCTGCTCGGGCGACATGCGCCTCACCATGGGAGGCGAGCCCACCTTCGTCTCCATCGACAACATGGACGGCGCGGAGTGGAACATCGCGGCGCTGGGTCCGGAAAAACGCAAGCTGGCCGAGCGCCTGCTGGATCGTCTGCGCAAGCGCTTCGCCCCCGGCGGCCTTCTGCACTACGGGCAAGGCAAATGGTATCCGGGCGAGCCTCTGCCGCGCTGGGCGCTGACCTGCTACTGGCGCGCCGACGGAGTGCCGCTGTGGCACGATCGCTCGCTGCTGGCTCAGGAACATTTCGCGAGCGGCTTCGGTCCGCTCGAAGCGCGGCATTTCGCCGAGACCCTGGCGCGCCGCCTGGGACTCGATCCCGAGTACGTCAACCCGGCCTTTGAAGATCCCGTTTACTATTTGCAGAAAGAGCGCCAGCTGCCGGTCAACGTCGACCCGGTCGACAACAAGTTGAGCGACGCCGTGGAACGCGAGCGGCTCCGCAAAATCTTCGAGCGGGGCCTCGACACGCCCACCGGCTTCGTGCTGCCGGTGCAGCGAGTCGCTGGTTTGAACGGTCCCGAGTGGCAGACCGGATTGTGGATGCTGCGCGGCCAGCACCTGTTCCTGATGCCCGGCGATTCCCCAGTCGGCTTGCGCCTTCCGCTGCCTAGCCTGCCGTGGGTGGCGCCGTCGGATGCGCCGATTGCCTATCCGTTGGATCCCATGGTAAATCGCGCGCCGCTGCCTATCCCGCCGCGCATGCCTCCCGGATTTGACACGCCGCGCTTACAATCGCAAAAGAAATCCCATCGCGATCGCAAACCCGAAATAGGCGAATCCGCGCCCTGGATCGTGCGCACGGCTCTGTGCGTGGAAGCCGCGCGAAGGGCGGCTGTATGTTTTCATGCCGCCCTTGACCGAGGCCGAAGACTACGTAGACCTGCTCGCCGCCATCGAAGACACAGCCAAGCATCTGGAGATGCCGGTGGTGATCGAAGGCTATTCTCCGCCCGAGGATCCGCGCCTACGCCAGATCAAAGTGACGCCTGACCCGGGGGTCATCGAAGTGAATGTGCATCCGGCCGCCAACTGGCACGAGCTGGTGGCGAACACCACGGCGCTCTATGAGGACGCGCGCCAATCCCGCCTGGGAGCGGAAAAATTCATGCTGGACGGCCGTCACACTGGCACCGGCGGCGGCAATCATTTCGTGTTCGGCGGACCCACGGCGGCCGACAGTCCGTTCCTGCGCCGGCCCGATTTGCTGCGCAGCATGATCGGCTACTGGCTGAATCATCCCGCGTTGTCGTACGCGTTTTCGACCATCTTCATCGGACCCACCAGCCAGGCGCCGCGCGTGGATGAAACGCGCGCAGGACAGCCTCTACGAACTGGAAATCGCGTTCAGCCAGATTCCCGGACCGGAGCAGGGACCGGTTCCCGCCTGGCTGGTGGATCGGATCTTCCGCCACATTCTGGTGGACGTTACCGGCAACACGCATCGCGCCGAGTTTTGCATCGACAAGCTGTATTCGCCGGATTCCGCCACAGGCCGCCTGGGCCTGCTCGAACTGCGCGGCTTTGAAATGCCGCCGCACGCGCGCATGAGCCTGACGCAGCAGTTGCTGGTGCGCGCGCTTCTTGCCTGGTTTTGGAAAGAACCGTATACATGCAAAGCCCGATTCATTGGGGCACGCGCCTGCACGATCAATTCATGCTGCCGCATTTTGTCGCGCAGGATTTCCGCGAAGTGCTGCGACGATCTGAATCGCGCCGGCTATCCGTTCGAAGCCGAATGGTTCGCGCCGCATTTCGAGTTTCGCTATCCGGTGTTCGGCCACGCGCATCACGCCGGCATCGAGATCGAAATCCGCCAAGCCACCGAGCCCTGGTACGTGCTGGGCGAAGAGGGCGCTCCGGGTGGAACGGCGCGCTACGTGGATTCCTCGGTGGAGCGCGTGCAGGTGCAAAGTGGAGGGACTCACGGAAGCGCCGTTATGCCGTCGCCTGCAACGGGCGCCGCGTGCCGCTGCACTCCACCGGCAAGCAGGGCGAGTGGGTGGCGGGCGTGCGCTATCCGCGCCTGGCAGCCGCCATCCTGTCTGCATCCCACCATCCCGGTGCACACGCCGCTGATCTTCGATGTCGTGGATACCTGGACCGGCCGGTCGCGTGGGCGGATGCACGTATCACGTCGCGCATCCGGGCGGACGCAATTTCGCGAATCTTTCCGGTGAACGCCAACGAAGCCGAGGCGCGCCGCGGATCGCGCTTTTTCCCGTTCGGCCACACGGCCGGGCCGATGCGCGTGCCGCTGCCCGAGGAGAATCCCGAGTTCCCGCTGACGCTCGATCTCGCGGCAGGCACCCAGCGCCTCGGACGGTCTGCTAGGACGCCACAGATACACGACGACTGTGTCTTATCTGCGTTCATCTGTGGCCATATGGCTTGTCACGCCATGCAACTACAGAAGGATAGTCTCGGTGTTGCAGATGACCGAGCGAGCATCACATCGGCACGAGCCAGCTGGACCCGGCTGTGGCGATATGAAGCCACGCCCGGCTTCTACGATGAAGTGCTGGGCTCCGGACCAGGTCCGCCCGCACTGGCGCGCGCTGGCCGAGTCGCTGACCGCGATGGGCAATCGCGGGCCTGGCGCGGCGCTGGCAGCAAGGCCAGCGGCTGATTCACGACAACGGCATCACCTACAACGTCTACAGCGATCCGCAGACCACCTCGCGCCCCTGGCCGCTCGATCCCGTTCCGCTGGTGATGGAGCCGGCCGAATGGAAGGCCATCGAAGCCGCCATCATCCAGCGCGCCATGCTGTTCAACTCGATGCTGGCGGATCTCTACGGACCGCAGCGGCTGCTGCGCGAGAACCGATGCTGCCGCCGGAGCTGGTCTTTCCGAATCCCGCCTTTCTGCGGCCCTGCTGGGGCATCGAGCCTCCCGGCGGCGTGTTCCTGCACATGTATGCGGCGGATCTGGCGCGCTCGCCCGACGGGCAATGGTGGGTGCTGGCGGATCGCACGCAGGCGCCGTCGGGCGCGGGCTACGCGCTCGAAAATCGGCTGGTCACGACGCGCGTGCTGCCCGACGTCTTCCGCAGCGTCCCACGTCCGCCGCCTGGCCAATTTCTTCCAGACCTATCGCGACGCGCTGCAGCGCCTGGTGCCCGGCGCAATCGCGAGAATCCGCGCATCGTGCTGCTGACGCCCGGTCCCTATAACGAAACTTATTTCGAGCACGCGTTTCTGGCGCGCTATCTGGGCTACACGCTGGTCGAAGGCGGCGATCTGACGGTGCGCGATAACCGCGTGTTCCTGAAGACGCTGGGCGGCCTGCTTCCGGTGGACGTGATCGTGCGCCGGCAGGACGACCATTTCTGCGATCCGCTGGAATTGCGCGGCGATTCCATGCTGGGCGTTCCGGGTTGGTGCAGGCGGTCCGCTCGGGCAACGTGGCCATCGCCAACGCGCTGGGATCGGGCCTGGCGGAATCGCCCGCCTACGCCGCTTTCCTTCCCGGGCTTGTGCCGGCATCTGCTGATGAAGAATTGAAAATTCCCACCGTCGCCACCTGGTGGTGCGGGCAGGAAGAGCCGCTCGAATACGTGCTGGATCATCTGGACAAGCTGGTGCTCAAACCCACTTTCCCCGGCACGCGCGGCGATCCGATCTTCGGCGCGGCGCTGAGCGGCAGGGAACGGCGAAGCGCTGCTCGATCGCGTGCGAGCCGAACCGGACCGCTACGTGGCGCAGGAGCAGCGTCGCGCTTTCCACCGTGCCGGTGTGGGAGGACGGCCCGCTGCATCCGCGCCATATGGTGGTGCGCGTCTTTGCCGTGCCATCTGGTGGAACCTACGCCGTGATGCCGGGCGGCCTGACGCGCGTTTCCACTTCGCTCGACAGCATGGTGGTCTCCATGCAGCGCGGCGGCGGCAGCAAGGACACCTGGGTGCTGGGCGACGGCCCCGCGCCTCCGTTCACTTTGCTGCGTCCCGCCACGCATCCGCTGGACGTCAGCCGCGCCACTTTCGATCTCTCCAGCCGCGTGGCCGACAATCTTTTTTGGCTGGGCCGCTACACGGAACGCGTGGAAGCCGCGGTGCGGATCACGCGCGCCATTCTCGCGCGTTTCTTCCAGGAAGGAGACGCCGCGCGCGCCGCCGGCTTGAACGCCGGTCTCGAGATCCTGGTTGCGCTGGGCTATGTGGAAGGCGAGAAGCCCGTCGCTGCCGAACACGAAGTGCTCTCCATGATCTACGATCCGGCCGCCTCCAACGGCCTGGTTTGGAACATCCATCAAGTGCGCCGCGTGGCCTGGCTGCTGCGCGACCGCATCTCCGTGGACGCCTGGCTCATTCTCAATCAGCTGGACCAGCAATTTTCCATCAAGCCGCCCTCCGACGAATTCCGCATCAGCGCCGCGCAGGACCGTCTGAATCACGCCATCATTACGCTCTCGGCCTTCGGCGGTCTGGTGATGGAGAGCATGACGCGCGGCGACGGCTGGCGTTTCCTGGATATCGGACGCCGGCTGGAACGCGCCATCCAGATGGTGGAGCTGTTGCGCAACGCACTGCCCAAGGAGGCTTTTGGAGGCGCCGGCGTGCTGGAAGCGATTTTGGAAATGGCCGACAGCTCCATCACTTATCGCTCGCGCTACCTGACATCGGTTCAAATGGACCTGGTGCTGGATCTGCTCCTGGTGGACGAAGCCAACCCGCGCTCCATCGCTTTTCAACTGGCGCGGCTGCGCGAGCACATCGGCGAGCTTCCGGGCAGCAAGACTTCTATTCGCCGTCCCGCCGAAGAGCGCCTGGCGCTGTCGCTGTTGAATACCGTGCAGCTCATCGACGTGCGGGAGCTGGCCCGCTCAGGCGGGCGCGCCGCGGCTGAAGCGCGGGAAGGCCTGCTGGGCAAGCTGATCGCGGATCTTGACCGTGCTTTCGGAAACCCTGACGCGCGCCTATTTCAGCCACGCGGCGCAATCGCGGCGGCTCTAAGGACACCATGAAGCTGCTCGCCACTCACACCACGCGCTACTGGTACTCCGGTCCGGTTTCCATGTGTCAAACCGAGGTTCACTTACAGCCGCGCCCGCGCCAGCATCAGACGATTCTCGAGTTTGCTCTGGATGTCACGCCCACGCCCGATTCGCTGCTCTCGCGCGAAGATTATTTCGGCAACCAGGTGACGTTCTTCTCCATTGCCGAGCCGCACCGCGAGATGATCGTCACCTCGCGCAGCGTGGCGGATCTGGAACCGTCCACGCCCCCGGCTCTGGATCTCTCACCCGCCTGGGAGCAGGCGCGCGGCGAAGTGGCGAAACGCGACACGGCCGAAACGTTTGAAGCCGGCCAGTTTGTTTTCGAATCGCCTTCCATTCCGGTGGCCGCGCCGTTCGCGCAATATGCGGCGGCTTCCTTCACTTCCGGCCGTCCTTTGCTGAGCGCCGCCGGTGATCTCTCGCGCCGCATCTTCAGCGAGTTTCATTACGATCGACGCGCCACCACCATCGGCGACTCCTGTGGATGAAGTGCTTGAAGTCGCGCCGGGGCGTATGCCAGGATTTCGCGCATTTGATGATCGCGTGCCTGCAGGTCGCTACAGTTGCCCGCGCGCTACGTCAGTGGCTACGTGCGCAGCGGCGGGGATTTCGCGGGTGAAGAGGCATCGCACGCCTGGGTATCGGTGTGGTGCCCGGTGTTTGGCTGGCAGGATTTCGATCCTACCAATAACGTAATGCCGCGCGGCGAGCATTTCACCGTGGCCTGGGGCCGCGATTATTCCGATGTGACGCCGGTGAAGGGTGTGGCGCTAGGCGGGGGCGAGCAGGTGATTAGCGTGGCTGTGGATGTGGCCCCGGATGTGACCCAGGATTTATCGCCGAGTGCGCATTTCGACACGTCCCCGCATGTGCCGCCGGCGGCGGGGTGAACGGCGTTATTCCGCGCCCACCATGGCCGTGAGCCGGCCCACCACTTCTTTCATGGCGGTGGCTTGGGCGGTAAGTTCTTCGGCCGCCGCGGCGCCCTGCTCGGCGCTGGCTGCCGAGGCTTGGGTGGTGTGCTGCATCTGTACGATGGCGCTCGATACCTGGTTGACGCCTTTGGTCTGCTCCCGGCTGCCCAGGCTCATCTCATCCACCAGGGTCTTGACGCTGGCGGAATCTTCGGTGATGGAGCGGATGGCGGCGGCCACCTGATCCACTTTCACTTTTCCGTCGTTCGATTTCGCGATGGACTCTTCAATCAGGGGCGCGGTGTCGCGGGCCGCTTGCGCCGAGCGTTGCGCCAGATTGCGGACCTCATCGGCCACTACCGCGAAACCCATGCCCGCTTCTCCGGCGCGCGCCGCTTCCACCGCCGCGTTCAAAGCCAGGATATTGGTCTGGAATGCGATCTCATCGATGACCTTGATGATCTTGGATATTTTGTCGGAGCTGGCGTTGATGTCGCCCATGGCGATCACCATCTGTTCCAGCTTTTGGTTGGTTTCGGCGAACTTGCGCTGCGATTGCGATACTAATCCCGCGGCCACTTCCGAGTTTTCGGAATTCTTCGTCGACATGGCGTTGATCTGTTCGGCCGAGGCTGAGGTTTCTTCGATGGAAGCGGCTTGTTCGCTGGCTCCTTGCGCCAGGCTTTGGGAGGAACTGGACACTTGCGCCGCCGCACTGGTCACCTGATCGGCGCCTTCCGAGAGTTCGCTCGAGGCTCGCCGCAGTTCGCGGTTGACGAAGCGGATTACCCACACAATCGCCAGACCGGCGCCCAGGGATACGGCGACTAAAAGGGTGATGATCCAACGATTGATGGAAGCGCGAGCCTCGGCGTCCTTCAGCGATGCCGCCACCAAGTTTTTGACGATCCCAAGCAGATCGTCGGCGATCCTGGCCGTGTTCTTGGCCAGCGGACCCTCCTTGTTGGAACGCAGATCGTTGGCCGTCTTGGTGTCTCCCATGGCGGCTGCCCGGGCGATTTCTTCAAAGGCGGCATGCCAGTTTGGCAGCGTAGTCGCCATCTCTTGGATAAGCTGCCCCGCCTGGTCCGTGCCAATCAAAGGACGCAGCTCTGTAAGGTATCCATCCAGTTGATCGAAGATCTGCTGGCCGCTCTGATGAGCTTTCGCCAGATCGGCCTGGTTGTTGACCGTGGCCGCCAGAATCATCCCGCGATTCTCAGCGCGGATCTGCGATACCCCAGCCTTCATGTCCCCCAGCAGCTCGATCTTCGCCGCGCTCTTTTGTCCCATTTCGTCCAGGTCCGAGCGCATTTTGCCCATGCCGGAAAGAGAAAAGTAACTCAATCCCAGCACGCAGGCCAACAGCGCCCCGCATCCAAGAAATAGCTTCTTGCCTACGGTCATAGGGCTTAATTCACTAGTCCGGCCAGCGACATGGTCTCGCTGTTGGCCAGAACCTGGTCGATATCCAGCAGCATTTTCACGCTGTCCTTGGCCTTCGCCATCCCCAGCAGATAAGGCGTCGCGACGTCCTCCCCGAAGTCCGGCGTGTCTTCGATTTCAGCTGCCGCCAGATTGAGAACTTCCGAGACTTCGTCCACGATGATGCCGCTCTGGATAGCTACTCCTCCGCTGTGTACTTGCACCACGATGATGCAGGTCCGTTGCGTATATTCGCGTTCCTGCAATCCGAATTTCAGCCGCAGATCCACCACCGGGATTACCTTGCCACGCAGGTTGATCACGCCCTTTACGTAACCCGGCATCTGCGGGACCGAGGTGATGTCTTGAATACCCACGATCTCCCGAACCTTCAAGACCTGAATGGCGAAATCTTCTTTACCCAGCCGGAATGAAAGATACTTTCCCGCCCGCTGCTCGGCGGATGCGCCCGCATTCAATACCCCTGGGCTTGTTTCAGCCACGTTTGCGTTGGAAGCCACGTTTCCCTCCACATTCCTCATCGTTCAGGGGAACAAAAGCTTGAGGTGAAATCGCCGGTCACCTAATGGACGCCCGCGCATCTAACCAACGGGCGCTGGTATCTCCGGTTCCCTTCCCCAACTCATGAGCAGCTCTATCCAATCCCTGTTCGATAAGCTCGCCCCGCCGCGCAAACGCAAGCCGGTGGCGGCCGGACGCGCTTATTTCTGCCGCTGCGGACGGCCCGTTTTCTTCCGCAACAGCGTTTGCCTGGCGTGCAACGCTCCGCTCGGCTATGAACCCCATCTGCGGCAGGTTTTCCCTCTAGTCCCCGGCCCCGACGACGCTGCCTGGCAGCTGCAGCGCGAAGGGGTGAATCCGGGAAAATACCGGCGCTGCGCGAATCTGGAAACGCCGGCCGGCTGCAACTGGCTGGTTTCGGAAGCCGAGACGGGGGGCAATGCGCGCCAGCTGTGCATCGCCTGCCGCCTGAATCGCACCATCCCCGATCTCTCGGTTCCTGAAAACGGCGTGCTGTGGGGCCGTCTGGAGGCCGCCAAACGCCGCCTGGTTTCGTCCCTGATCGCGCTGCATCTTCCGGTGGAATCGCGCGTCGATCAGGATACCGAACGCGGCTTGGCGTTCGATTTCCTGCGCTCTCCCGCCGAAGGCCCGCGCGTGTTGACCGGGCATGCCGACGGGGTCATCACCATCAACATCGAAGAAGCCGACGACTCGGCGCGCGAGCGGGTCCGCGAACAGATGCACGAGCCCTATCGCACCCTGCTCGGCCACCTGCGGCATGAAGTTGGACATTATTATTGGGACCGGCTGATCGACGGCTCAACGTGGCTGGAAGATTTCCGCCGGCTGTTCGGCGACGAACGCCAGGATTACGCCGCCGCGCTGGAGCGCAACTACCAGCAAGGTCCGCCGCCCGGCTGGGAGCAACAGCACGTCAGCGCCTACGCGAGCGTCCATCCCTGGGAGGATTGGGCCGAGACCTGGGCGCACTATCTACACATGGTGGATACGCTTGACACCGCGCTCAGCTTCGGCTTGGATTCCAGAAAACTCGAATTGGAAATCGATCCGTTCAGCCGCGACGCGCTGTTCCAGCCCAACCACCCTGGCGCCAAGCGCTTTCTCGCGTTCTTAAACGCCTGGATCTCGCTCACCGCGGTGCTCAACGAACTGTCGCGCAGCATGGGCCAGCCCGATCTTTATCCGTTTGCGCTGCCGCGTCCGGCCGTCGCCAAACTGCATTTCATCCATTTGGTAGTGGCGTCGCACGCACCACTCGAATAAATCAGAGCTGCAAGTGAAACGGATCTGCTCCGATGGTGCCTTCCAGCTCATCCAAGTACTCAGGCGCGCTCACTCGCGCCAGTTGCGCGCGCGCGTCATCGATTGATTTGCCGCCCGATTCCAGCGCCGCCACGTGGCGCGTCCACAACGCGATGTCCCGCTGCTGCTTGGTATGAAGGCGCTCGCGATACCAGTCGCTTGCGAGCATCGCCTCGCGCGTGAACAGACCGCGGATTTCCGGCGCGTCCACACCCTCGGCCTTCATACGATCCGTGCGCCATGATGTGCAGCAGCGCCTTGAGCGGCGGACAGGCGGCGTTAACGCTGCCGTCTTCGAAATATTGCAGCGCCACGCGCGTCTGCGTTTCCACGATCGCGTCCACGCCGGCTGCGAACTGCGCCAGATCCTGCTTCTCGGGCCGCAGCATGGCGTCGGGGAACACCGCGTCCGGCGTCTCAAAAATACGCCCGAGAAAATGATCCACGAACAGCTCCGTGATCCGATACCCCAGCCGGCTGGCCAGCACCGTGCGGCCGTCCAGCGTGAAGTCGCTCACCTGTTCCAGATACCCGTGGGCTTTCATGAACTCCGGATCGCGCTCGTGCACGCGCATGCGGCACCAGATTTCGGGGACCAGCAGGCTCACATCGTGATCCACGCGAAAATTCGGCCCCGCATAACCCGCCGACGTGGTGAACCCCGCGTAGCCGGTCACAATCGCCGACACCAGCGCGTTGTTTAGATCCACCACCGGCCACAGCGCGTTGAACGGTCCCTTGGTGAGCGCGCCTTCGCTTCCAAATCCGGTGGTGGCGGGTGATTTGCCGGTAAGGCTGGCGACGAAATCCATGAACAACTCGGGCAGTTCCTGATAGTGAACGGGTCCGTAGACCGCCAGCGGCGGCGTGCCGCTTTTCGGGTCCGCGGGACTGTTTCGTCGTCCCGCCAGCACCGCGTTCACCGGCTGATGAACCGGGCGGGCGGCGGGAATCTCGCGTTCCAGCCGCGCCGCAATCTCCGCCAGGTAGGAATCGCGCGGATTCACCAAGTCCGGGCCGCGGCTGCAGATAACGCGGGTTGCTGGAAGGCGCGCCATTCACCACGCGCGGATGCGCCGACGAGACGACGTAGTCCGTTTGCGGATCGTCCAGAAAGCTTTCCAGCCGTTGCTTCATCGGCTCGGTGTAGCGGTCGAATTCCACCACGTGATCCACCAGCGCGCGCGCCGCTTCCGCGTCAAAAGCTTCATAGTTTGAAAAGAAGTTGCCCGCGCTCGCGATGTCGGCTTCCGCTTGCCGGTCTGCGCCGCGGCGAATGGCGTCGTCCGGCCGCTGGAAAAGACGCCGCTCGCAATTGGCCACCAGCTTGACGCTCGGATTCGGATACTCAGGATCCAGATCGTTGAGGGCTTCGCGCGGCAAGCACCACCGAAGCTGTGATGTCGTCTTCCACCGCCACTTTGTCGGCGGGATGAAAATCGGGCCGCAGCTTGTAAATGCGCCAAGAGCCGTCGGGATCGAATCCCACGCGCAGATAGTTGCTCACCAGCGGCTGGTTGTCGAACTTCAGCTCATGCCCCAGAAAGCCGTTGATGCGATCCACGGTGAAATGTTCGCGCCAGTTGTCGCCCCATTCCGGCTGATAATAGCGCTTCACCGTGAACAGGAGCTGGCGGATGGTCTGCGGTAGCTGCCGCACCCAGGCGTTGTGTTCGTCGGTGTATTCCGACGACGGCGTCATCAATTGGATCACCGAACCGAGGGTGCGCTCCGGGCTCAGGATCGGCCGCCGCGTCCGCGCGTCGGGCACGCGCTTGCGGTAAGCCGCGGAAAAATCGCGCTCGAAAATCTCCGCCACCTGATCCATGTCGCGATGATAATCCTTGACGAATACCGGACCTTTGAGCAGCGCGTTGGCGATCGACTTCGAAATCTCCGATTTGCCGCCGCCCGAAACCGTGCACGGTTTGTGGCACAGCGTGCCGCGCGGCCGCGCGCCGACTAATCTCCAGGCCGTTCCGCCGGTTTGCTTCTCCAGCCGAATGCGGAAGCCGTTGGGAAGGAAGTAAGTCGCATCGTTGCGCAGCGTCAGATGCTTTTCGTGATCGCCTTGCCGCCACGCAATCGTCCCATCCAGGACGTTGAAGACCGCATCCTCCGGCACGATAATAGATGTTCGGAAAGCGCTTGTCCTTGGCGTACCCTTCGGGCCGCGGCTCAACAAGATCGCCCAGCAGGCACATCGCATCGGAGTAATTCGCCTTCTTCAAGCTGACCGTGCGGCCGGCGTAAAATTCCTGGCCGAGCACGTAAGTGGCGAACGCGATGGCCCCGCCGGCATGCTCTTCCTCGCACATGCCGAACAGATTCGCCGCGAAGCTGATCTGCGTCTTCACTTCTTTCTTGCAATAGCCGTAGTAATTGTCGGCGAGGATGGTGACCATCACGCCGCGCTGATCGCGGCAAGTAATCTTGAACGCGGTCCCGCCGTTGTACTGCTCGTCTTCGTTTTCCCAGCACATGCCATCGCGGCGCTGGCGATCGGTGGCCTCGGCTCATGTGCGGCAGCCCGATGTCATTCTTCTTGATCCCCACCAGGTGCGGCGCCAGCACCACGCAGCCGGTGTGGCCGGTCCAGTGCAATGCGTCGAGAGCGGCGTCGTTTTCGGGAAGATACGGATCGCCGCCGTTTCCGAAAATGCTTTCGACAAAATCGAGATTACTGACCAGGCTGGCTGGCGCGACGAACCGGATCTCCATGGTTTTTTCGGGATCGCGCCCCGCCGCCGGGCACACCATGGGACGCAGCAGCAGCGATACGAAGCAGCGCACCCGCTCGTCCTGATCGGCGGTGAAGGGCAGCACCAGCATGCTCGCGGGCGGATGGAGCGCCGCCTCCCACAGTGCGGCGAAGGCCTGCTTGGGGACTGCGATCTTATCGGCCGGCACCGGCAGCCCGCCTTCGGCGATGTGAAACAGCCCTTGCGTGGTGCGCTTGTCGCTCTTCGGATTGTGCAGCACGCCTTGCGCCACCCGATAGGACTGCAAACACGGCGAGGCAAAAACGTCGGCGCTGGCGGGCAGCGACATGATGCGCGCCATGCCTTCGCGATCCAAAGCGAAGCTGTCGACAGGCAGCCGCGCTGCGCCACGCGGCGCGACATCGGCGAGATAGCTATCGAGGAAAGATTGAATGCGCGTGTCCGCCGGGCAGAGCCGGTTGCCGAGTAGCTGGTCCTTCTGATGGTAATTGCGGAGCAGCGGTCCCGCGATCTCCAGAAACTCCGGATCGGCGGTGCTTCGGCTAGTGGGCTGGCCAAGCGCCGCGAGCTTGAGATTGATATAGCGGATCAGTTCGGGATTGCGGTTCGCGGGCGACTTCACGGCGGTGGCGGCTGCGGCAGGCATCGTGTTCGGCTCCGGTCGATAAAATTCGGGGACGAACAAGCGGTCCAGGGGCGCTCCACAAGGCGCGACGGCGATACTTTACTAGCTTAGTACATTGGGAACTGCCCGGCCGGCGTGGAGGGTGCTTTGTTGTCCGGCACCGCGTCTCTTGGCGGATGTTGTGATGTAGCTACCGATGTGGCCACAAGTATGAAGACTGCCCAAGTTCGAGAACTGAAGAACAAGACTTCGGAGCTGCTGCGGCAAGCTGCGACGGAGGACGTTATCATCACGTCGCGGGGCCGGCCTGTAGCTTGTCTGATCGGCATCCGTCCGGAGGACATCAGTATTCGCCCCGGCGCGCAGAGCGGGGACTACGCAGATGAGGGGTACCGGAAGAGAGCGCTGCGAATTCTGACGACGTTCAAAAAGGCTAAGCCGGACAAGGGCAAGAAGTGGATCGCGCAGAAAGATCACGATCGCGTGCTTTACGGTGGCAGCCGGGAAGCTGGCTTAGGTCGGAGCGGTACGCACGCATTGTCTCCGCGAAGGAGCATCCTTCCCGCTCAGTTGCCAAAGCCGTAGAAGGGAAAACTGCGCAAGGCGAGATCCGCGAGTGCGAAAACATCGTTGAAGTTGTAGCGCCGTCCCAGTTTGGGTGTCCAGTAGCGTCCATGCGCGAGCCAGTGACGGAACCTAAATACGGAACGCAGATCACCGACAATCGAGCGTATCCCAGAATAGTTGTCGACCCAGGTCTCGAATATTTCATCCTCAAGTGACGCATGCTGCTGCTTGGCCTTATAGATGTTGCGGAAGGCGCGGGAGAGCGGGTCCTTTTCCCGCCCGTAGCAGCGCTGCAGGTAATCAATACCAAACGCCGCTTCGACCGCGGCTAAGATCGTGAGCGACGAGGTCAGGTCCGCCTCGTTAAGCCGGTCAACCAACTCATCAGTCACTTCATTAGCGGCACATCCGACAAAGCGAAGTGAGTAATTGGGCGAGGCAGCGCTGAAATAGAGCGTGAGCGAAGACTCCAGATCCTGATGGTGCGTGGCGATCTTAGTAAGCCCTAGGTGGTCGCCGGACAAGCTCACCCGATTAGCCATTTACGACTTCCATTAGCGCGCTGAAAAGAGAATCCTCGGTAAGCTCAATGTAACGGATAGCGGGTGGGCTGGTGGCGATTTTCCATGCCCACTTGATTTTATTTGGCGCAGCCACCGGCGCGGGCGTCTCAGGCCTGCCCCCGATGCTGACAGTCACCTTAATAACAGGACCGGATGCCTCGCTGTTAACCAAAACGAGGCGTGTCCGCCCCGCCGGACCCACGACATCGACACGGCCCTTCGCGCCAATGAGTAACGTACCGACGGGTGTCATAGTGATCTCCTGTGGGCCGATTCTGAGGATCATTTGGCGCGCTCTGTAAGACCCAATATTCTCCTCGTTCAGCTCGATATCGCGGTAGCGAAGTTTGATCTCGCCGGTCTTGACGTACTCCGCGAGAAAGAATTCGGTTTGGTCGTAGAGTCCTTTCAGATGGGCCAGCCAATTGTCGCGCTCCTTTGCCCAATCAACTTTTTTGTCTTGCGCTGCCTTGGATTGCTGGCGTTTGACAAATGCGCCGAAATCGGTTTTCCCAGTGCGTTTACTGTTCATGGCGCTGCCCAATCCAAATATACCTCGCGTGTGGCAAGCGTGGAGAGTGGGAGGCGCGCACGTACGAATGCGTGCGCCACAGGTCCACTAAAACTAATAGCTAACGGCCGGCCGCACTCTTACTTTCCCAGCCAGTGCAGCGGCGCGGTGGTCAGCCACGGGACGTAGGTGATCAGGAGCACGGTGCCGGCCAGGATTCCGAGAAACGGCAGCGTGGCCCAGATGATCGTGCCCATCGGTTTCTTGAAGCGGTAGGCGGAGAGGAACAGATTGATGCCGACCGGCGGATGCAGGTAACCGAGCTCCAGGTTGGCGATGAAGATGACGCCCATCTGCACCGGGTCGATGTGATAGGCGGCGGCGAGCGGTTTGAGCAGCGGCACCACCACCAGGATGGCGGCGAAGATGTCCATCAGCGCGCCCACCACCAGCAGCGCGATGTTGAGCAGCAGCAGGAACAGGTATTTGGACTGCACGTGCATCTGCACCCAATCGATCAGGCGCGAGGGCACTTCGGCGTCGACTAGGTAATTGGTGAAGCCGAGCGCGACGCCCAGGATCAGCAGGATGCCGCCGACGATGGTGGCGCATTCGACGAAAACTTCGCGATAGTCGCGCGAAAGCTTCAGGTCGCGATAGATGAAGACTTCGACGAAGAAGGCGCAGAAAGCGGTGAGCGCCGCGGCTTCGGTCAGCGTTCCGAAACCACCGAAGAGGCCGACGATCATGATGACGGGCAGCGCCAGCTCCCACTTGGCGCTCCAGATGGCGGCGGCGGCTTCGCGCAGCGAAAACGGCTCGCGCACCGCGCCGCACTTGATTCCCATGCGGATGCCGACGAAGGCGATGGCGGAGATCATCACCAGTTCGGGAAGAATCGGCGCCGGTGAACAGGCGATCGAGCGGGCGTCTGCGAATAGACGCAATAAAGGATGGCGGGGATGCTGGTGGGGAACAGCAGGCCGAGCGAGCCGGAGGACGTGAGCAGGCCGATGGAGAAGTTTTCGGGGTAGCGGGTCTTGATGAGCATCGGGACCAGCAGCCCGCCGAGCGAAAGAATGGTGAGGCCCGAGCCCGCGAAGGTGAAGACGGTGCAGATGGCGACGGTGGCGATGGCCAGGCCGCCGGGAATCCAGCTAAAGAGCGCGGTGAAGACGCGCAGCAGCCGCTTGGTTGCGCCGCCTTGCACCATGAAATATCCGGCCAGCGTGAAGAGCGGGATGGACGGCAGCAACGGCGAAGCCACCAGGCGATACATTTCCACCGGCACCGATGCGACGGGCGTGCCGCTGGACCAGAAGAGCAAGAGCGCCAGGCCGCCGAAGACGGCGAAGATGGGAAGGCCGAGAACGGTGGCGAGCGCGAGCAGCGCGAATGAAAGCGGAAGAATGCCGGGCGCGCCGACGGGAATCACATAGCCGAGCAGCGCGGGGATGAACAGACCGAGGGCGGCGATGGCGCGGCCGGTCCAACGATTCGCTGGCGTTGCCAAACGGCGCGCAGTGCGATGACCGCGAAGACCGACCAGCATGATGGCGAGCGCGGTCCATTTGGGCAGGCCGGGCAGCAGATAGCTGCCGGATTCGCGCTCGCTCTGGACGAACACCCAACTGGCCTAGGCGAGGCAAGTGGAAACGGCGGCGAGCGCGGCGCTCCAGAAGATTTTCGCGGGCGCGATCCAGGAGTCCGGCAGGAAGCTCGGACGACGAGAGCCCGAGAAGGCGGCCGGAGCGCGAGGCCAGCATGCCGCCCAGCATTCCGATCCACAGCGTGAGCTGCTGCACGATGACGGCCGAGCCGGGGATGCCGGACCAGCGGAATTGGCGCGCGACCATTTCGATCACCGGCAGCGCGGTCATCAGAGAGAGCGCGAGGATGGAGAACGAGTCTTCGAAAATTTGAAGACGGCGTGGCCGGGCCGGACGTTTCTGACGGGAAGAGTCGCGCTCACTGCCGGCTGGCCACGCGTGATGCGTCTTGCGGTATTCGTCGCGCAGGCGCTTCACCTCATCGAACAGGTCGGGTGGAACCACGCCGCCGCGCAGCTTGGGCCAGATGCTTTCGGCCAGCTGACGCCATTCGGCGACGGCTTTGGGGTCGGCATGAACGACGTTGAGCCCGAACTGCTGCATCAACGGAATGGAGCCCGCTTCGGATTTGCGGATCTCGTCGCGCAGGGCGACGCCGGCGGTGCGCGCCGACGCCATCATTTCTTTTTGCACGGGCGCCGGGATCTTGTCCCAAACATCTTTTGTGATCACTGTCGCGCCCACCAGTTGCGCGAACTGAATATCGAGCATGTTCTTGGCGCCGCCGAACCATTGGTTGCTGAGAGCGACCAGCGGCGGGGCTTGAAACGCGTCGATCAAGCCCGGTTTGCAGGCCGGTGAGAATGTCGGTGGCGGCGAGGGACACCGGCTGAAAACCGTTGATCTTGTAAAGCTCGAAGGTGGCGTTGTCGCCTTGCAGAACGCACAGCTTCATGCGGCGGATGTCGTCGGGACGGGAGGCGGGTTGCTTGGTGAAAAAATGAATCCAGCCGGCGTCGCCCCAATTCAGCACGATGAAGCCGCGCTGCGCCAGGCCTTTTTCCAGGCGAGCGGAGATGTGGTCGCGAACGTAATCCAGCTCTTCATAGGAAGAGAGCATCATGGGAATTTGCAGCGCGGCGACGTCGGCGTCGATCCCGCTCAAGCCGGCGCCCGAGAGCGCGACGGCTTGCAGCTTCTTGATGCGCAGCTTCTGGACCATCTCGGGCTCGTCGCCCTGCTCGCCGCCGGGATAAATCTTGAGCTCGATCTTGCCGCCCGAGGCCTTCTTCCACTCGTCGCCCATGTTGAGCAGGATTTGGTGCCAGCGCGAGCCTTTGGGAACCAGCGTGCCGAGGCGGATGAGGTGGTTTGGGCGGGGAGGGAGAGAGAAAGGAGCGAGACAACGAGCGAGCGCGGCGCGGACCATGGAGAGTGAATGGTAACGCAGCAGCCTGCAGCGAGGCGTTAGCGAGCTGGGGTGCGTGGCGACGTGCATTTCGAAGCTGACCGGCGGATTGTAGTAGCAGAATGCGGCCGCAGCTTTCGCAGAACATCATTTCTCCGCTGTTGCGCAGATCCTGGAAAAATTGCGGGCGCAGCAGGATCTGGCAAGACGGAGCAGCGGCCATCGGTGACTTCGGCGACAGCCGAGCCGCCGTGCCATTTCTTGCGGATGCGTTCGTAGGCGGAGTAAGTGGGCTTTTTCAAACCCGCCACCAGTTGCTGGCGTTCGGCTTTCAGTTCGTCGAGCTGTTTTTGATCCACGGCGGTGCGCTCGCGGGCTTGCGCCTTTTCGGCCTCCACCTGCTGCTTTTCTTCCTTCAGCGCGGCTTCCGCCTTCTTGACGTTGGCGTCCAGCGGCTCGGATTCCGCCATCAGGTCCAGGGTGCGATCTTCGGCCTTGCGGATGGCAGTCTTCGCAGAAACTGATCTCGTGCTGGAACGCGCGATATTGCTCGTTGGTTTTGGCGCCCAGCATCTGGTCGCTAAGCTTGGAGATTTTCTGATTCTCCACTTTCACGTCGTCTTCCAGCCGCTTGCGTTCTTTTTGGTTGGCGGCCAGGGCGGCGCGGTCGGCCTCCAGCCGGCGGAGGTGCGAATCCAGGGCCTTTTCGATCTGTGCGATGTGTTTCGGAAGGTGGCAACTTCCCGCTCCAACTCGGCAATTCTCAGATCCAGCGATTGCAAGCGGGTGACCTGCTCAATTTCTGCGGTCATCTCTGGGTCTATGTTAACATCTCCGCGGAACCGTACGCTGGATGGGCGCGTCGATCTATCGTTGAGACGCATGCTGCGTACGGGGATTGGCGGATCTGGCATTAATTGGCGATTGGGCTGCATTCGCGCCAAGGTCACGCTTGAGCCAGCGCAGCTAAAGTGCCGGAGGCGCGACGATCGATGTGAGCTTCGGCTCCGGGCGAGATCGATCTGGCACGAGACGCAGTGCTGGCGTGGATCACGAACGCGGCCGAACGCGGTGGCGGAATATTTCGGACGATTTCCGGTGGAGCATCCCGCGCTGATGGTGCGGCCATCGGAGGGGCGCAGCGGAGTGTTTCATGGAACGACCTACGGCGGGCGACGAGGGGCATTCACTCGGATTTCGGTGGGGCAAGCGACCACGGAGAAGCAACTGGACGACGACTGGATGATGACGCACGAATTCATCCACATGGCTTTTCCCGATGTGAGCGGCGAGATCGACGAACATCATTGGATGGAAGAGGGCATGGCGACTTACATCGAGCCGATCGCGCGGGCCCAGATCGGGCGAATGACGCCGGAGCGCGTGTGGGGAGATTTCGTGCGCGACATGCCGCAGGGATTGCCGCAGGCGGGCGATCAAGGCCTGGATCGAACACCCACCTGGGGGCGCACGTATTGGGGCGGGGCGATGTTCTGGCTGATGGCGGACGTGCGGATTCGGCGAGGCACGCGAGAACCAAAAAGGCTTGCAGGACGCGATGCGCGGGATTCTGGACGCGGGCGGCAACATCACTGAAGACTGGACCGTGGAGCGCGTGGCGCAAGTGGGCGACCAAGCCACCGGGACGACGGTGATGGCGGATTTGTATCCGGCAGATGAAGGCGACCGCCGGTGCAAATGGATCTGGACGATCTCTGGCGGCGGACTGGGCGTCGCAGGTGAAGAACGGAGTGGTGACGTTCGACGACCGCGCGCCGCTAGCCGAGATCCGGAAGGCGATTACGCGCGAAATAAGCGCGCGAGTGGCGCAGTTCCAGTTCGCTGACGCGAAGGATCCGGCAAGCGGCGTAGAAGACCACAGACCCAGCGGGATCGAGCATGGACACAAGTCCAACAAACGGCGCCAGGCGGCCGACGCCCAGCCAGGCTTCGATCCGATGGCTCGAAAGCAAAACCGCCACAGCCCATCACCGCGGACGCGGCGGCGATTCTCCAGAGCTCTCGATCAGATTGCGTCCGTAGATGCCGCCGATCCGATTGCGGAGAATCACAAACAGCGCCACGCCCCGAAGGTGGCCACCGTGGCAGTGGAAAGCGCCAGGCCGGCGTGGCTCAAGCCGGTGTCACGGAACAGCAAGCTCGCCGTAAAGTAATTGACGCGCGATGGAAATCAGGCTGACCAGCATCGGCGTGCGCGCGTCATGCAGCGCGTAGAACGCGGGATTCAGCACTTTGAGCGCGGCGTATCCGGCCAGACCTACGGCATAACAGGAGAGCGCGAGCGCGGTTTGCTGCGTGTCGAAGGCGCTGAAATTTTCCGCCCTGATAAATGGCGCCGATCATGCTGCGGCCCAGCACGATCAGCCCGACGGAGGAAGGCAGCGTCAACAGAAACACCATGCCCAAGCGACTTGGAGAGCGTGCGGCGGAATTCGTCGAAGTCGCCCAGCGCCCGCGCTGCGTGAAATGGAAGGAAGCGTGGCGGACGCGATGGCGACGCCGAACAATCCCAGCGGAAGCTGCATGAAACGGAACGAGTAGCCCAGCCAGCTCACCGGACCGTTGCCGGGAATGCGGCGAGGCGAAGTTGGTGATGACCAGCACGTTGATCTGCACGGCGGCGTTGCCCAGGATCGCGGGGCCCATCAGGCGGAAGATCTTGCGCAGCGCGGATGGTTCCAATCGAAGGCGGGACGGAAACGGAAGCCTTCGGCCGCAGCGCATGGCAGTTGCCAGATCAATTGCAGAGCGCCGCCCAGCACCACGCCGATGGCCATGCCGGTGATCGGCTCGATACCCAGGTGCGGCCCCAGCAAGTAGCCGAAGGACCAAGCCGAAGGCGACCGATCCGATGTTGAAAAACGTGGAGGCGAGCGCGGGAACGGCGAAACGGTTGCACGCGTTGAGCACGCCCATGGCTTGCGCGGCCAGAGCCACCAGCAGCAGGAACGGGAACATGATGCGCGTCATCTTGACCGCCAGCTCGAATTTGCCGGGCACCTGGTGGAAGCCGGCGGCGAGCAGATTCGACCCAGGCGGGGGTGAAGACGACGCCCAGCAGACAGAACAGCGCCGACGACAGATATCGAGCGCCGTGGCCACCAGGTTCGAAACACGGCGGCTTCTTTGCGGCCCTTCTGCTCCAGCGTCTGCGTGAAGATGGGAACGAAGGCGGAGGAGAGCGCGCCTTCGGCGAAAAGGTCGCGCGTCAGATTGGGGATGCGGAAGCCCAGCAGAAACGCGTCGTAGACGAAGCCGGCGCCGAACAGCCGCGCCATCACGATTTCGCGCAGCAGTCCCGTGACGCGCGACATGGCCATGGCGACCGAGACCATCCCCGCCGAACGGACCACGCTTTCAGCGGGCGCCGGGTTGTCAATTTTGGTCGCCAAGTGAAACCGACTCCCTCACGGTCGCGGCTCGGTAGACTGTCGCGGTTCAGTAAGTACCGATCGCCCAGTTGTTCGAAGAAGTGCGCGATGGTCATGATGCCGGTGTAATAATTGCCCAGCCGATATTTTTCGTTGGGAGAGTGCAGCCCGTCGTCGGGGAGCCCGAAACCCATCAGGATGGTCGGGATGCCGAGATGCGTTGCGAAATCGCCCACCACGGGAATGGATCCGCCGTTGCGCGTAAGCACGGTGGGCTTGCCGAGAATGTCACTGAAAGCCTGGGCCGCGATGCGAATGGCGGGATGATCGGGATCCACCATGACGGCCGGAGCGGCGTTCAGTACGCGCAGTTCCATGCGGACGCCGGGCGGGCGTGTTGAAGCGCACAAAATCGCGGAACGACTTCAGGATCTTTTCGGGATCCTGATTGGGCACCAGGCGAAAGCTGAGCTTTGCAACTGCTTTCGACGGAATCACCGTCTTTGAACCCGCGCCGGTGAACCCGCCGGCGATGCCGTGAATTTCCATGGTGGGACGCGCCCAGACACGCTCCAGTACCGAGCGGCCCGCTTCGCCGACCAGTTCGCTGGAGCCCACTTCGCGGCGCAGGAAGTCCGCTTCATCGAAGGGAAGCCGCTGCCAGCTTGCGCGCTCCACGGCGGCGGGAGGCGCCACGTCATCGTACATACCTGGAATTCGGATGGAACCGGTGGCGTCTTTACACTTGCACAATAGTTCCATCAGCCCCTGAATGGGATTGGGCGCGACGCCGCCATAGAGTCCGGAATGCAAATCGCGCGCCGGGCCGACGGCTTCCAGCTTCCATGTAGGCCAGGCCCCGGAGACCGATGCAAAGCGTCGGGAGACCTTCGGCGTAAAGCTGCGTATCGGAGACCAGCGCGACGTCGGCCTTGAGCTTGGCGGGATTTTCCGCCACGAATTTGCTGATGGCCGCGCCACCGACTTCTTCTTCGCCTTCGATCAGGAACTTGAGATTCAGGGGCAGCTTGCCATCGTGCACGGCGCGCAACGCTTCGGCCGCTTTGATGTGCATGTACATCTGCCCCTTGTCGTCGGAGGAGCCGCGCGCGTAGATGTTGCCGTCGTGAACCACGGGCTCGAAGGGCGGCGAATGCCAAAGCTCCAGCGGATCGGGCGGCTGGACGTCGTAGTGACCATAGCAGAGAACGGTGGGCTTGCCAGCGGCGTGCAGCCAATCGCCGTAGATCAGCGGGTTGCCGGCGGTGGGGATGATCTGGACGTTCTCCAGGCCGGCGCGGCGCAGACTTTCGGCCACAAACTCGGCGGCGGTGGCGATGTCGGGCTGGTGCTCGGGCAGGGTGCTGATGCTCGGAATGCGGAGAAAGTCTTTGAGCTCTTCGAGCAGGCGACCCTTGTGTTCCTCGACAAAAACGTCAGCGGGGCGGTGCATGGGCGCGGGTAGGACCATTATCGCAGACGCAGACGCACCAGAGCCCTAGTCGCCAAGTGAGGGATTTACCGAGCAAGCTTTCGCGCGTTTCAGCCGATAGCGGTAACAGACCATGTCAGCCCCACTTGCAGGAAAGTTCCAAGATCATTACGCGATTCTGGAGGTCGAAGCCAAATCGGACTCGGAGACGATTCAGAAGGCGTACGCCAAGTTGGCGAAGAAATATCATCCCAATAACGCGGAGACGGGCAGCGCCGAAATGTTCGAGGCCGTGAACTCGGCGTATGAGACGCTCTCGGATCCGGAATTGCGCGGCATCTTCGACAAGCTGAAAGGCGTTGGCCAGCAGGAAGGCGCTCCCCGCTTCAGCGGCGTGGAGTTCTTCGACGCACTGGGGCGCGAAGCTCTGCGGCGGGCGGCGATTCTTTGCGTGCTCTACGATCGGCGGCTGAGCAAACCGAACGCGCCGAGTCTCTCGATGCGTCACCTGGAAGTGATTGTGGAAGCCACGGCCGCGGAGCTGGCGTCAGCGCTGTGGTACTTGAAGCAGCGGGGCTTGGCGGCGAGCGACGACAAGAGCAGCCTGCAAATCACGGTGGATGGCATGGATTTTCTGGAGAGCAACCGGCCGGTGCCGGAGGACGTGATGGTGTTCATCAAAGAAGCGGCGATTCCGGCCACACAGGAGCCCCGGCGCAAGGAAGAAACGGTGCTGGCGACGCTGAATCGGGCGCTGGCGCGGACGCCGGCTTAGTACGATTTCGCGATCACCACGCGGCGGTCCACCGCTTCGCCGGTGACGATGCATTTGCCGGGACCGTCGAATTCGTCTACCAGCGGGATGCAGCGGACCGTGGCTTTGAACTCTTTCAGGCGGGCATCGCAAGCCGGATCGTCTTTCAAGTGCGCCATCACGAATTTGCCGCCGCCCTTTTCGGCGGTGACATCGGCCAGAATCGCTTCAACTTCCGCGATCGAGTTCGCCAGCACGGTATTGGACTTCAGGCGCTGTTTGGCGGCTGAGTAAAGATCGGTCTGCATTTGCGCCAGCGTCGCGGGAATTCGCGCGGCAATGTCCGATTGGGGCAGCACTTCCTTGGCGCCGGTGTCGCGCCGTTTAAGCACAATGTTGCCGGCGGCCACATCGCGCGGGCCCAGTTCCAAAACCAGCGGCACGCCGCGCCGCTCCCAGTGGAAGAACTTCGCGCCGGGTGACGGGCCTTCGCGGTCATCCACTTTCGCCCCGATGTCTTTCGCGATACGGTGCGCGGTCTCCAGCACCTGTGCTTTCTCTTCGTCCTTACGATAAATGGGCACCAGCACCGACTCGATGGGCGCAACTTTCGGAGGCAGCACCAGCCCCTTGTCGTCGGAGTGGCTCATGATCAGTCCGCCGATAAGCCGTGTGCTGACTCCCCAACTGGTCTGCCACACATAATCCAGCTGGCCCTCTTTAGTCTGAAACTTGACGTCGAAGGCGCGGCCGAAATTCTGCCCCAGATCGTGGCTGGTGCCGGATTGCAGCGCCAGTCCGTTCTGCATCATGGCCTCGATGGCGAAGGTGCGAACGGCGCCCGCGAATTTTTCAGCGCTGGTTTTCTGGCCCTTGATCACCGGCATCGCCATGACGTTTTCCGCCACGTCGGCATACACGCCCAACATGCGCAGCACTTCTTCTTGCGCCTCTTCGTGCGAGGAATGCGCGGTGTGGCCCTCCTGCCAGAGAAACTCGGTGGTCCGCAGGAACATGCGCGTGCGCAGCTCCCAGCGGATGATGTTGGCCCATTGATTCAGCAGCATCGGCAGGTCGCGATAGCTCTGGATCCACTTGGCGAAGAAGTGCCCGATGATGGTTTCCGAAGTCGGACGAATCACGTAAGGCTCTTCCAGCTTCTTGCCGCCCGCGATGGTTACGATCGCCAACTCGGGAGAAAAGCCTTCCACGTGTTCGGCTTCCTTCTGCAGAAAGCTTTGCGGGATCAGGAGCGGAAAATAGACGTTCTGATGGCCGGTGGCCTTGAAGCGATCGTCGAGTTCGCGCTGCAGCACTTCCCAGACGGCATAGCCATTGGGCTTGATGACCATGCAGCCTTTGACGATTTCGGCCGGTTCGGCCATGTCGCCATGAAGCACGACGTCCTGATACCAGGCAGCGAAGTCCTGGCTGCGTTGAGTGATGGGAGATTCGGCCATGAGGGGAAGTCCTATTGTAGGGCACGGCGGCGGGAGCTTCTATCGGTGCCTAAATGTACCGGTAACCGCAGGCTTGTAATCGAAATCCTGGGTACCGGAGAGCGAGACCGATCGCAAAAGGTCCAAACACGAAGAAGCGAAGCCAAGGCTCCAAGCTAGAAATACTCCTCAGGACCGCGGGCGAGAGTATGCCACTAAACAAAATGATAACCAGTCCAAACGCGATGAGGCACGCGATCTGGCCCCTACAATACAAAGCCAAACCAAACCGATCTCACGCGGAAACAAGCTGCGGCTTTGCTCAACTTCGTCGCGAACAATGTAGATGCGAAACGAGCGATAGTTCTCTCGGACCAGACGGAAGGTAAGAGCGCCCTGGACGGCGAAGAATGCAACATATGCGACAACGGAGCGACTCGCGACGTCAGGCGAAGAATGGCTTGCTAAGATCCCGACGACAATCCATCCAAACTAGCCTACTAGGTTCTTCGATTTAATATGCGATCGACGTGCTCCGGATCGAGCGCGATGAGCGTCAAGTACGCTCGCGTGGGTTGATCCGGTTGCGCGCGGCCTTGTTCCCAATCGCGCAGCGTACCGAGGGGAATGTGGTACCGCGCCGCAAATTCCTCTTGCGTCAGGTTCAGGGCGCGGCGGATAATTTTCACCCGCGGCGTTTGTTTCATACGCTTGAGGTCAACCTGGCTGAGCGGCTGCGCGTCAAGATCGGCGTGGGCTGCCTTCTCAACAGCCTCAGTGGACATCGGTCGAAGCATTTTGTCCGAAATAGTCGTCTTGCTCATGTTGGGTCGCCCTCCGCGCCGAAATTATGCGAATGTCCTCATTGCGCTCGGTGTAAGCTACGAACAACACAACCTGCCTTTCGGCCATTCCGAGAATGATGAAGCGCTCCTCGCCATAGTCCTTCCGATCGTCAAGGCGCTCAGTGGCGAACACATCCTTGAAAACCGTGGCCGCCAATTCGAAGCTCACGCCGTGGGCTTTGTAATTCGCTCTCGCCTTGGCATCGTCCCATTCAAACGCCAACCTCTTCATGCTACGGGATACCCGTAGCGATGTCAAACGTGGTAACCAGAAACTTGTCGCAAAAGCTATTGACAAGATTCCGGGGCCGGACGTATATTTAACTCAATGGTTATTTAACCACATGGTTTATAGCATCCCATGAGCTTACAAGCAGCCCCGGCCGATCCACTCAGCGCGACCTTCGCGGCTCTGGCCGATCCCACGCGGCGCGCGATCCTGGCACGGCTCGCGTCCGGTGAAACGTCCGTTACCAAGCTGGCCGAGCCGTTTGACATGAGCATGCCGGCTGTTTCCAAGCACCTGAAAGTTCTGGAGCGCGCCGGACTGATCGCACGCGGCCGCGAAGCCCAGTGGAGGCCGTGCCGGCTGGAGGCGGCTCCGCTCAAGGACGTTGCCAGTTGGGTGGAAAAGTATCGCCGTTTCTGGGAAGAGAGCTTCGACCGCCTGGATGCGTACCTCGTCGAATTGAAAGCAAAAGAGCAAAAGGAGAAGAAGAAACATGCCCGCAAGCACCGCAAAAGCTAGCTCCGCGCTGATTGTGACCACGCCGTCGGAGCGGGAGATCATGATGACGCGCGTCTTCGATGCACCGCGCCGTCTGGTGTTCGAGGCATGGACCAAGCCCGAGCACTTGCTGCGCTGGTTCGGTCCGCATAGCTGCCCGATCGTGGCCTGCGAAATCGATCTGCGTGTCGGCGGAGCGTGGCGCTTCATCCTGCGAGGGCCAGACGGCAAAAGCTTGGGAATGCGCGGAGTGTATCGAGAAATCAAGCCCACCGAGCGGTTGATCTCCACCGAAAGCTTCGACGACTATCCGGGCGAATCGCTCAACACCATGACGTTCTCGGAGAAAGATGGAAAGACGACGCTCACCACCAGAGTTCTCTATGCATCCAAAGAGACCCGCGATGCGCTAATCCGGTCCGGAATGGAGCAGGGCGCGGGCGAAACATATAATCGGCTGGCCGAGCATCTCTATACCATGGCCGCGGCACAATCGAGCGGACCTGAGCTCGAGATCGCGCGTGTGTTCGATGCACCGCGAGAGCTGGTGTTCGAATGCTGGACCCAACCCGAGCATCTTCAGCACTGGCAAGGCGCGCCGCGCGGGCTCACTGTCACGTCGAGCGAGTCCGACATCCGCCCCGGCGGGTTCTTCCGCATTTGCATGCGCTCGCCCGAGGGCGTGGAGCGGTGGCTGGAGGGCGGTTACCGGGAGATTGTGAAGCCCGAGCGGCTGGTGTTCACGCATGCGTGGCTCGAAGGCGGACGCAAAGCTGGCAACCAAACGCTGGTGACGATCGCGCTGGCCGAACGCAACGGGAAGACCGAACTCACGCTGCGACAGAGCGGTTTCACTTCAGTGGAATCCCGCGATGGGCACCACTTTGGATGGAGCAGCGCGCTGGATGTATTGGCCGATTACCTGGCCAAGTCCCTGGATGAAGCGGCGCGCTCGATTACCGTCACCCGCCTGTTGAACGCGCCGCGGACTCTGGTGTTCGATGCGTGGACGGATTCCAAGCACGTCGGCAACTGGTGGGGGCCGAGAGGGTTTACCATTACCACCCAGTCCATGGACGTGCGGCCCGGCGGAGTTTGGCTGTTCGTCATGCATGGGCCGAACGGTCGGGACTTCCCGAATAAGATCACCTATCTCGAAATTGCGAAGCCGGAGCGGCTGGTCTACGATCATGGCGACGCAGGAGCGCCAGGATATTTTCGGACTACGGTATCCTTCGCCGCCGAGGGCGGCAAGACCAGGCTCACGATGCGGATGGTCTTCACTTCAGCCGCCGAGCGCGAAACGGTGGTGAAAACATACAACGCGATCCAGGGCGCAAACCAGACGCTGGACCGGCTGGGCGAGCAATTGCAAAAGATGCAGGAACAGATCACCACGCGGGTTTTCGACGCGCCACGCGAACTGGTATTCAAGGCCTGGACGGATCCGGCGCGGCTGAAGCGCTGGTGGGGTCCGAAGGGTTTCACCAATCCGGTGTGCGAAGTGGATGTGCGCCCTGGCGGCGCTATTCGTATTCACATGCGCGCGCCCGATGGCGTGGTCTATCCGATGATGGGCGTTTTCCACGAAATCGTGGAGCCGGAGCGTCTGGTATTCACCAGCTCGGCGCTGGACGCCAACGGCGAGCCCCTGTTCGAGGTGCTGAATACGGTGACGTTCGATGACGAAGGCGGCAAAACGAAACTCACGGTACACGCCAGCGTATCGAACGTAAAGGCAGAGGCCGCGCAGCATCTGGCCGGCATGGAACAGGGCTGGAGTATGTCGCTGGATCGACTCGCCCAAGAGGTGGAAGCGTGACGAAGAACCGGACGTTGTGGATTCTTCAAGTTTTACTGGCGCTGCTGTTCCTGTTCGCCGGGGGCGTGAAATTGGTGATGCCGGCCG
Source organism: Bryobacterales bacterium (assembly GCA_963798295.1). GTDB lineage: Bacteria > Acidobacteriota > Terriglobia > Bryobacterales > Bryobacteraceae > Palsa-89. Next base: position 282,961 of record CAWCSV010000003.1, read on the forward strand.
ACCAATTGGTGAAGCAGGCGCCCATGCTCTCCGCGGGATTCCTGCGATTCGTGGGCGTGTGCGAAGTGCTGGGCGCGCTTGGGCTCATCTTGCCGGGACTGTTTCGCATCCGGCCCGGATTGACTGCGTTGGCCGCGGCGGGGCTAGTGGGAATCATGATCGGCGCCGTTGTGGTTACGCTGATGACCGGTACCATCGCGATGGCTATCATGCCCGTCCTGGTGGGGCTGCTTTTGCTGTTCGTCGTCTGGGAGCGCCGGCAAGCAATGGGGTAGGTGTCCGGACACGGACGGTTGATCCCACATTCGCGCGCGCATGCTGTTTGGTGAAGTCGGCTTTGCAACATCCGCGGATGGTGGAAGAATTGCATTGTCAGGCCTAATGGTCAGGCCCAAATGCTAAGATCTCTCCGCCACGCTGTCCGGATGTTGCGCAACAACCCAGGGTTCACGCTGGTTGCCGTGTGCTCCCTGGCGCTCGGGATCGGGGCGACATCGGCGAGTTTCAGCATCGCCGATGCAATGCTAATGCGGCCGATGCCGGTCTTCGAGCCTAGCCGCGTGGTGACGGTGACACCCGGGCGCCAGGGCGCTTTTGGCGTCGATTCGACGCTTTCCTATCCCGACTATCGCGATTTCCGCGACGATAACCGCACCTTCGAGGGCTTGATCGCCTCCGACTTCACGTCCTTCGGTTTTAGCCCCGATGCGACCACGCTCCCGAAGGTCACTTACGGCGCGTTTGTATCGGGAAATTATTTTCGCGTTCTCGGAGTGCAGCCGGTACTGGGCAGAGCCTTCCTGGATTCAGAAGATCGCATGGGACGGGACGCGGTGGTGGTGCTGGGCCACGACTTCTGGGTGAGCCAGTTCAACGCGAATCCAGCGGCGGTGGGGTCAACCTTGCGGCTCAACGGCGTGTAGTGCAAGATCATCGGCGTTACCGGCAAGCGGTTCAACGGCGTGAATCAGCTGATTAACGCGTCCCTGTTCGTTCCTCTGGCGATGCTTCCCCGGCTGCAGCAGGAAAATCCTCTGGAGCGGCGGGAGGATCGCTGGTTCACCGTGAAAGGACGCCTCAAACCGGGCGTGAGCCTGCCGCAGGCCAATGCGGATTTGAGCGCCATCGCGGCCCGGCTGGAGCAACTGTATCCGCGCACCAACCGCAATCGGAAGGTCGAAGTTCTGTCGGAGATTGAGGTACGTTACAGACAGGCGCCGCCCAATGCGGCCATGGCGATCATGATTTTCGTGCTCGCGCTTTGCGTGCTGCTGGTGGCCTGCGCGAATGTTGCGGGCCTGCTGCTGAGCCGCGCGCGAGCGCGTTCGCGAGAGATGGCGGTCCGGCTGGCCATCGGCGCCGCACGGGGCCCGCTGATCCGGCAGCTCATGCTCGAAAGCCTGCTGCTCGCCATCGCGGGCGGTCTGACGGGCGTGCTTCTGGCCCAAAGCATCGTGGATTTTTTCAACCGCATCCCGATTCCCAGCGATGTCCCGGTTTCTCTCTATGCCACCGTCGATCAGCGCATGTTCCTTTTCACCCTGGCGGTTTCGGTCCTCAGCACCTTTGCGTTTGGACTGGCTCCAGCTTTCCAGACCACGCGCGTCGATCTGATTCCGGCTCTGAAGGCGACCGACGCAGACCACGGCGCGCGGAGGCGGTTGTGGGGACGCAACCTGATTGTGGCCGGCCAGGTGGCGCTATCGCTGGTGTTGCTGGTGGTGACCGCTCTGCTGTGGCAGGGATTTCACGATCAACTGCGCGCCGGCGCGGGCTTCCGTACCGATCATTTGTATCTCACCGGCTTCGATACGCAACCGGTTCATTACAGCGCGGCGCAGACGCGGAAGTTCTACAAGGACCTGCTGGACCAGGTGCGCGCGGCGCCGGGCGTGCGGTCGGCCGCGCTGGCGTCGGATGTTCCGCTCGGATTCAATCAATCCAATACCAGTTTTGTTCCGGAGGGCTACGCGCTCGCGAGCGGCCAGCAACCGTTCAACACCTTGAACGACTACGTGAGCGACGGCTATTTCAGGACCATGGGAATCCGGCTGCTGCGCGGGCGGGAGTTCCTGGAGACCGATCGGGCCGGCGCCCCGTTCGTGGCGATAGTGAACGCACACTTCGCCCAGCACTATTGGCCCAACCAGGACGCCCTGGGGAAACGCTTTCATTTGCGTGACTCGGCAGGGCCGCTGGTTCAAGTGGTGGGAATCGCGGAGACCGGAAAATACGTGTGGATCGCCGAGCCGCCGCTGGACTTCATCTACTTGCCGTACGCGCAACACGGAGCGTCGGCTTTGATCGCGATCGCAGAATCCAACCAGCCGGACGCGGCAAATCTCGCGCCGGTGTTGCGCGACGCGGTGCGAAGGATCGATCCTTCCATGCCCGTGGTGGGCGCGCGAACCATCCGGGATTTCTTCCTGCAACGCGCGGTAAAGACCACCAACATGCTGGTGGAAGTTACCGCCTTCCTGGGAATCCTGGGGTTACTGCTTGCGATGGTCGGGCTGTATGCGCTGGTGGCGTACTCGGTGAGCCGGCGTTCGCGCGAGATTGGCATCCGCATGGCGATTGGGGCGGATCGATCGAGCGTGCTGCGCATGGTGCTGCGGCAGGGGCTGGTGCTGGGTTCGATCGGCGGGATCGCGGGCGTGATCCTGAGCCTGTTCGTCTACCGCGCGCTGGCGTCGGCGGTATGGGTTCTGGCCGGCCATATGAACTACCTGATACTGCCGGCGGTTGCGCTGCCGCTGCTGGCGGTGACGTTGCTGGCGGCGTATGTTCCGGCGCGGCGGGCTTCGCTGATCGATCCGATGCGGGCGCTCCGGGACGAATAGCGTGCGCCACAGCTAATCTCCAAAACGCTCCGCGGCGCGAGCTTTGGCTTTGGCCGCCTCTTCCTCACGATTCTTGGGCCGGGCATTCGTTTCGAGCGCATACAGAAAACGGGCCGAAACGCCGGCGATTTCGTCCACCGCGGCTTCGAACAGCCTCTCGTTGGCCTTGGATGGCTTATTGAAACCGCTGATCTTGCGGACGAACTGGAGGGACGCGGCGCGAATTTCGTCGTCCGTCACCGGCGGATCGAAGTTAAAGAGCGTTTTGATATTTCTGCACATGCGGATGGGCCCTCAACCATTTTATTTGCTCTCAAAGCGGCGCGGCAGCGCGGTGAGCGGCAGGGTGACGCGGTAGATGGACCCGTCCGTAGCGGTCAGGTCGAACGTGCCTCCAATGCTGGGCGGGCCATCCTGTCCGCCGAGGAACATCACCGAGCGCGCCGACAACGTCCCGTTCAGCAGACGGCCGGGACGCGACCAGCGCCAGTCTCCGGATGCGAGCGTCGTCGGCGAGCCAATCGCGAAATGCAGATCCAGCGTGAGAATCGACGAGCTGTCGCTGATCAAAACCTGCGCCGCCAGGCGATCGCCGTCACGCACGCCGCGCACCGATTGAATGGTGAAGCCGGATAAATCTTCATGGCCGGACAAATCCCGCAAGGGTCTTCGATCGGGGCTCGCGCAAGAGGCGACCAGAAGCAAAATCAGGATCGGAGTAATCGATTTCAATTGCTTTTGATGTGGGGCTGGTCCCGTTCGTTTTCGGCGCAGAAATACTCCACGACGTCGCTATCGGGAAGAAGAAGCTCCGTAAACTTAACGGAGAATGACTTCGTGTAGACCTTGGGATCGTCGATGGTCACCTGAACATCCAGGTGTCCGAAGTCGCGGCGGTGAAAGCGTTCCGTCACATGCAGCGCTTCGCTGTGCGGATGACCGAAGCCATCCAGCCAAGTCTTGTCATTGAATTCCACCGTGTCCACTCTTAACGTATCGCCTTCCCAAGCGCCGACGGAATAGCCCGGCCACAACGGTTCGGGATCGGCGGGAACGTGGCGGCCGTCGGTGTAGATCTGTCGGAGCGTGTTCTCGTATTCATTTCGCATCAGCAGCAGGCTGGGTGTTTGAATGATCTTAAGAGGCCCCGGGAGCACGTCATCCGCGGGTATGCCGATGGGCAGGCAATGTGTTAATGGCGACTCCACGCCCCGGCGCTGCCGAAATGTCTGCGCTCAAGTCGCCGAACACCCGCTTCATTTCAGCGGATGGCGTAGGTTCCACCTGCCAAACGCCCGATAGATCCGGCTTGCCGTTGGCGGCGCGAGGAGCCTTCGCAGTGAGGTTCGGTTTACCATCGCGGGTGCGCGGAGTCCCCGGCGCGGGGTAATTCAGCCATTGGGCGTTCACGCTTAAGCAAGCTCCGCCCAGCACGATCCATGTGTACGCGGAAATAGTGCAGACAGAAATCCTCATGTGACATCGATGTTAGCGTGTTCCGGCCTGGCTTCGGCGCGGGAACGGCCAATCATTTAAACTCAAAAGTGTTGCCAAAGGGTCTGCTCGCCGTACTTGCGCTGAGCGCGCTGATCCGCCCGGCGTTCGCGCTGAATCCTCAACGCGCGTTAACGCAATACACGCGCACCGTGTGGACTCAGGAGCACGGCCTGCCGCAGGATACGGTTCGCGCCATCGCGCAAACCAAGGACGGGTACCTGTGGGTGGGCACCGACGAAGGTCTCGCGCAATTCGACGGCTACGACTTTGTGGTCTTCAACAAAGAGAACGGCGCGCTGCCCAGCAACAGCGTCGGGGCGCTGTGGGCGGGCAAGGACGGTAGCCTGTGGATTGGAACACTGGGCGGGCTCACGCGCTATCGCAACGGAAAATTCACCACCTTCACCAAGAAGGATGGCCTGGGCGACGACTCGGTGAATTCGATCGCCGAAGACCACAGCGGCGCCATCTGGGTAGCGGCCGGTATCTACGTCAATCGTTTTCAAGACGGGAAGTTCACCAACTTCAGCCCGCGCCAGGGCTTGCCGATTCAGGCGTTGCGCACCATTTATTGCGGCCCCGACGGGAACATTTACGTCGCGGGATTCGGCGGAGTCCTGCGCCACGACGGCAGCCGATTCGTATCGGTGCTGGGGCCGGTGGGCGATATCGTCAATTCCCTGCTCCAGGATCGTCACGGCACTCTTTGGGTGGGCGGCAGCTTTGGACTTTTGACGCGCAGCCCGGATGGAACATCCCGCCACTACACGATGCAGGACGGCTTGCCCGCGACCTTTGTTCGATGCATTTGGGAGGACCGCGATGGAAATCTCTGGGCCGGCACTGATGGCGGGCTGGCGCGGCTGGAAAACGGCCGTTTCGTCAGCGGCTCGCTCGGAAGTTCGCGCGAGCGGGAGTGGGTGCGCTGCCTCTACGAAGATAACGAAGGCAACCTGTGGGTGGGGATGACCAGCGGACTGAATCGGCTACGGAACGACCTGTTCAGCATGTACGGCGAATCGGAGGGATTGCCGAGCGACGAGCCCACCACCGTTTACCAGGACCGGCGCGGAAGCATTTGGGTCGGTTTTCATGAAAGCGGCCTGATGCAATGGGCGGATGGAAAGCCGGCGCGCGTGTATACAGTGAAAGACGGCCTGCCGAGCAACGAGATTTTCTCCATTCGCGAAGGCCGGGACGGCGACCTGCTGGTCGCGGCGCGCGGAGGTCCCAGCCGGTTGCATGATGGGCATTTCGTGAACCTGGTTTGGAACGATCCGCTCAATCGGCGGGTAGCGTTCGACTTCCTGGAGGACCGCGGCGGCCGGCAGTGGGTGGCCACGCCAGCGGGGGTGGTGGAACTGGGCGGCAAGCGGTCGCGCATCGTGATGCCGGGCGGATCGCAGCTCAACAACGACACCGTGGTGTTATGCGAAACGCGCGACGGCAACCTGTGGGCCGGCACGTATGGCGAGGGTCTGTGGCGGCTCAATAACGGGAAGCTTCGGCTCTACACCGTCGCCGACGGTCTTTCCAGCAATCAGATCCGGTCGCTGGTGGAAGGGGCGGATGGCACGCTGTGGATCGGCACGTTCGGCGGAGGATTGGACGCATTACGCAACGGCCGGTTTTTCCACATTACCGCGCGCGACGGCCTGCTGAGCGACAACATTTCGCACATCGAAGAAGACGCCGATGGGTCGCTGTGGTTGAGCACCACGCGCGGGATCTGCCGCGTCCGCAAGAGAGATATTTGGGATCTGGCGAGCGGCAAGATCCAGAAGATCCAGCCGGTGAATTACGGCGTAGCGGACGGGTTGCGAAGCGCGCAGTGCGCTCCCGGATATCCCACCAGCGGCGGCGGCACGCGCAGTAAGGACGGGCGATTGTGGTTTCCCACCAGCCGCGGATTAGCGGTGCTGGATCCGAACGATCGGCCGATAGCGGTGGCGGCGCCGGTGGTTCATTTGCTGGAGGTGACGGTGGATGGCCATCCCATCCCGTTTGCACAGAGCGCGCAGCTCGCGCCCGGCAATGGACGCCTGCAATTCCGTTACACCGGCATCTATCTCAGCGCTCCCGAGCGGGTGCGCTATTCCTATCGGCTAGACGGCCTGGAGGGCGACTGGATCACGTCGGTGTCGCGGCGAGTGACCAACTACAATAGTCTGCCGCACGGCCACTATCGGTTCATCGTGCGCGCGGCTGTTGGGAATGGGCCGTCGGGTGAAAGCTCGTTCGCCTTCGATCTGCTGCCGCACTTCTATGAGACGGCCTGGTTCCGATATTTCTGCATCCTGCTGGCCGCCGCGGCCATTTGGGGCCTGTACAACCTGCGGCTCCGCCAGATCCGCCAGCGATTTTCGCTGGTGCTGGACGAACGCGGAAGGCTGGCGCGCGAGATTCACGACACGCTGGCGCAGGGCTTCGTGGGAATTTCGTCGCAACTGGACGCGGTGGCGCTGACGCTGAACAATCACGTAGACCTGGCGCGCAAGCACCTGGAGCTGGCGCGGAAAATGGTGCGGCATAGTTTGACCGAAGCGCGCCGATCGGTGATGGATCTGCGCGCCTCCGCTTTGGAGGGTCACGATCTGCCGGCCGCGCTGTCCGAAGCGGCCTATCAATGGACGGCGGGATCGGCCGTCGAGATACGGGTGGATGTGGAAGGCGAGAACCGCCCGCTGCCGGAAGAGACCGAACAGCACCTGCTGCGAATCGCGCAGGAGGCCGTCACCAACGCCGTGAAGCACGCGCGCGCCAGCCAGGTGCGTATCCATCTGGAAATGGCCCAGCGGAAGTTGAGCTTGAGCGTCGCCGACAACGGTCGCGGCTTTGAGCAGGATGAAGCATTCTCGGAAGTGGGCGGCCATTTTGGACTCCTGGGCATGCGCGAACGCGCCGAGCGGCTGGGCGGCGAACTGCAGTTGCATAGCGAACCCGGCCAAGGCACGGAAGTAGCCGTGACGGTTCCGCTGGCGCGATGACCGGGCCGCCGGATGGGGCGATTCGCGTCCTGATCGCGGAGGACCATCTCATCGCGCGGGTGGGCGTGAAGACCATCGTCAACGCGCAACCCGACATGCAGGTGGTGGCCGAAGCCGGGAACGGTCTGCAAGCCGTGGAATTGTTCCGCAAACACCGGCCCGACGTCAGCCTGATGGACGTGCGGATGCCGGAGATGAACGGCGTGGAGGCCACGCGGGCCATTCGAGCCGAATTTCCGGAGGCGCACATTATCGCGCTCAGCACCTATGGCGGCGATGAAGACGTCCGGCGGGCGCTGCAGGCGGGCGCTCGCGCGTACCTGACCAAAGACGTGCTGCACGATGAGCTGATCCGCGCCATCCACGCGGTGCATTCGGGCGGAAATTACTTGCCGCCGGGAGTGGCGGCCGCGCTGGAGTCAAGCGCGCTGCCGGCCGGCCTGAGCGCGCGGGAAGCGGAAGTGCTGGCGCTCATCGTGAAAGGCTACGGCAATAAGCAGATCGCGTACGCGCTGGGGATCGCCGAACATACCGTCAAGAATCATGTGAAGAGCATCCTGAATAAACTGAGCGTGGACGATCGGACGCAGGCGGCTACGGCGGCCATCCAGCGCGGAATTATTCATCTCTGAACCGCGCGCGTAGCGATTAAACGTCCATGATTTCGATCGCTTGGTTCAGAGTCTGCACCCCATCCCGGCCCTGGCTCAGTTTGTACTCGTGCGCGATGTAACCGGTGAAGCCGAGTTCAGCGATGGTTTGCGCCACGAAATGGTAATTCAGCTCCTGGGTGCCGTCGATCTCATGCCGTCCCGGAACGCCACCTGTATGGAAATGCGCGATCCACTGGAAATTGTTGCGGATGGTCCGGCAGATGTCGCCTTCCATGATCTGCATGTGATAAATGTCGAACAGCAGCTTCACACGTGGTGAATTCACGCGGCGGCAGACCTCCACGCCCCAGGCGGTGTGGTCGCACATCTGGTCCTTGTGATCGATTTTGCTGTTGAGCAGCTCCAGACAAATGGTGACGCCTCTGTCTTCGGCCTGCGCCTTCACGCGATTCAGAAGCGCGACGGAATTGTCCGCCCCCTCGGCGTCGGACATGCCGCGCCAGCTACCGGAGACGGTGATCAGGTTCGGGCATCCGGCCGCGGCGCATTCGTCGATGGCCGGTCCCATGGTCTTGACAAGCTCATCCTGAACGTCCTTGCGGTTGATGCCGTCGGGGATGGTGACACCCGCATTGGGCAGGCGCATGGTGGGAATGAGCCCGTATTTCTTGAGGATCGGCCAGTTTTGCACGGGAACCAAGTCGTAACCCTTGCAGCCCAGCAGCGCGGCTTCGCGACAGGTGTCTTCAAACGGCATTTTGGGATCGAACACGCCCCGCGTGACGCATTGCTTCAAGCGTCCTTTGCGCGAAACGGGAGCAGGAACCTGAGCGGCGCCAATGCCGGCCGCTGCCAGGCCGCTAACGAAATCTCTACGACGCATAGGCGGATTATACCGGAGACCCGATCCGGTCCTGAGTTGGCATAATAGTAGAGCATATGAGCAGCGCAACTACTAACTATGCCCGGGATCTTTCCCAGGCCCTGAGCGGTAACAAGCATCTGCTTCGGTGGGTGGAGAAGATGGCCGAACTGACCAAGCCGGACAGTATTCATTGGGTGGACGGTTCGGAAGAAGAGAACCAGGCGCTGTGCGCCCAAATGGTTGGGAGCGGGACTTTCGTCAAGCTGAATGAGGAGCTTTGGCCAGGCTGCTATTACGCGCGCTCGGACGCGAGCGATGTTGCGCGAGTAGAAGATCGGACCTTTATCTGTTCGCTATCGAAAGACAGCGCCGGGCCCACCAACAACTGGGTGAATCCGTTTGAGATGCGCAAGACGTTGAAGCGGCTGTTCAGCGGATGCATGCGCGGGCGCACCATGTATGTGCTGGCGTTCAGCATGGGGCCGATCGGATCGCCCATGTCGCAAATCGGCGTACAGCTCACCGATTCGCCGTACGTGGTGGTGAACATGCGCATCATGGCGCGTATCGGATTGCGGGTGTTCAAAGAAATCGACAAGGACGAAAAGCGCGTGGTGCCATGCCTGCACAGCGTGGGAATGCCGCTCGGGCCGGGCGATCACGACGTGCCCTGGCCCTGCAACGAGCAGAAGTACATCGTGCATTTCCCGGAAACGCGCGAGATTATGTCGTTCGGATCGGGCTATGGCGGCAACGCGCTGCTGGGCAAGAAGTGCTTCGCGCTGCGCATTGCGTCGAACATCGCGCGCGACGAAGGCTGGATGGCCGAGCACATGCTGATTCTGGGCGTCGAAGATCCCAAGGGCGAGAAGACCTACGTGGCCGGCGCGTTTCCGAGCGCCTGCGGCAAGACCAATTTCGCGATGCTGGTGCCACCCAAATCGTTCGAAGGCTGGAAAGTGTGGACGGTCGGCGACGACATCGCCTGGATCAAGCCGGATGAGAATGGCCATCTGCGGGCCATCAATCCGGAAGCGGGATTTTTCGGAGTGGCGCCGGGAACTTCGGTGAAAACCAATCCGAACGCCATGGCGGCGCTGGCCCGCAACACGATTTTCACCAACGTGGCGCTGACGCCCGAGGGCGGCGTGTGGTGGGAGGGCATGACGGACGAGCCGCCAGCCGAGTGCCTGGATTGGCGCGGCAACCGCTGGACGCCGCAGATCGCGAAAGAGACCGGCGTCAAGGCCGCGCACCCCAATTCGCGCTTCACCGCGCCCGCCTCGCAGTGTCCCACCATCGATCCGGCGTGGGAAGATCCCAATGGCGTGCCGATCAGCGCGCTGATCTTCGGCGGACGCCGCGCGACAACCATGCCGCTGGTGTATCAGGCCTTCAACTGGAGCGCGGGTGTTTACGTGGGCGCCACCATGGGCTCGGAAACCACCGCGGCGGCGACGGGCGGCGTGGGCCAGGTGCGGCGCGATCCCATGGCCATGCTCCCGTTCTGCGGCTATCACATGGGCGATTACTTCCGGCACTGGATCAAGATGCAGCGGACGCTCAGTGAGACGCCGCGCATCTTTCACGTGAACTGGTTTCGCAAGGGCGCCGACGGCAAGTTCCTGTGGCCCGGATTCAGCGAGAACATGCGGGTGCTGAAGTGGATCGTGGATCGCGCGCACGGCCGGGCGCTAGGGAAAGAGACGCCCATCGGCTGGATGCCGCGCTACGAAGACATCGACTGGAACGGGCTGGATTTCTCCAAGCAGCAGTTCGATGAGCTGCAGGCGTTCGACCGGACAGCCTGGAAATCGGAAGTGATGGCGCACGAGGAGCTGTTCCTCAGGCTGCACGATCATTTGCCGCCGGAGATGATTTACGAGCGGGAATTGCTGATTTGCCGGCTCTAATTCCGCTTCCTCACGGTCGCGGCTCTGAAAGAAGCTTTTCGATTTCTGCCCGATAATCGGCCTCGGCAACCACGCCGAGGTGCGTGGACGCGATGCGGCCGGCTTTATCGATGACGAACGTCACGGGAAGCGCTTCCACGCCTCCATACAGGCCCGCGACGTGCGAGTCGCCGATCATCACCGGATAGTTCACGCGCTTGGCGGCGATGTAGGGCCTCACCACCTTCCAGCCGTCATCGTCGAAGGAGACACCCAAGGCCTGAAAGCCACGACCCGCATAGGTCTGCTGGAAATCGACGAACCAGGGGATCTCCATCTTGCACCCCGCGCACCACGTGGCCCAGAAATTCAGAAGCACAACTTTGCCCTTCAGTGCCAAAAGCTGAACGGGCTGGCCCGACGCGTCCTGCAAGGTGAAGTCGGGCGCCGGCTTGCGAGCCTGGGCCGGGGCCAGTTTGGCGCGGACGGCCGTGGACGCCGCGAGGTTCTGCCACAGAGCGGCCGAACAGTCGAGGCAATAGTGCGCGGCTGCGCGGGGCGCGGGAAACGCGGCCATCAGACATAGACCCGCCATCCCTGCCGCGGCCGACCACGGCAACGACCACTTCCAAAGAGGAGCGCCGGCACGTCGGACGCGACGACCATCTCGCAGACGCGCGAGACCCCGGTCGGTATCCGGCGTCCATCCCTTATCGGGATTCAATGCCGCGAGCCGTTGATCGATCCATTCGTTATCGTGTTCCATATCGTTTGATGTATTCCTTTCGAAATATTTGCTGCGCGCGGCTCAGAAGCGTCCCCACCGACGCCGGATTCAACTGCAGGGCGGACGCCAATTCTTCGTAGCTCAAGCCGTTACTGCGCAGGAGCAGCAACCCGGCCTGTCGCCGCGCCATTTTGCTTAATACGCCGCGAACCCGGTCGCGCTCCTCGCCGGCGGCGTGAATCTCTTCCGGGGTAGGATTGCTGGCGCCGCGACCGAACCCAAGCAGGCTCTCATAATGCAGGCGTCGGGTTTGACGGCGAAGCTCATCCAGCGCGATTCGAACCGCGACGCGATAAAGCCAGGCTTCGACGTTTTCCCCTTGCGCCTTCGGATTCCGGGACAATTTGAGAAAAACTTCGACGGCGAGTTCCTCGGCACGAGCGTGGTCGCGAACCACGCGTACGATGACGCCTGCAACGCGCTGGTATTGGGAGCGGAATAGGGTTTCCAGGTCGAAATCGGCCTCAGCCGCTTTCAAGTCAGCAGCGATCTCGCCTGATGCGTTCACAATAGAACAACGCCACCCGAAGCTAGATTGTGACAGAGCTTTTTCCCGGGCGCCCGGGCTTGGTGACCTTCGACATCAGATTACGTCCCAGCACGGCGGAAGCCGTCATGATGCCGCCGAAGAGAGCGCCCGCGACGCCCAGCGAAGCGACATCCTGGCCGGTGAGGTAAAGATTTCGGATGCGAGTATGCGGCGTGAGCGAACGCAGGCCAAAGCGCGCGGGCGTGGCGGCCAGACCGTAAGCTTCGCCTTGTTGATAGTTCATGAAGTGGCGGGTGGTGAGCGGCGTGGAAAGTTCGGCGTAATCGATTTTGCCGGCGACCGCGGGAACGTTGCGCTGCACTTCGCGCTGGATGCGATCGGCTAACGTCTGTTTGAACGAATTGTATTCGGCGTCGCGATGTTTCCAGCGTGAATCTTCCCAGCGCGCGAACCACTCGTAGGGCACAAAGACGACGCCTTCGAGGGTGGCGCGGCCGGGGTAATTCCGCTCGAACTCAGGGTCCTTGGCGGACGGAAAAGAGATGTAGAGCACAGGGAACGGCGCGGATGGATCCTGCAGAAAGCGGGCCAGATTCGCGTCGTGATTGATGGCGTTATGATCTGATGACGGATAGACCCAGAGATTGGTACCGCAGAGGCCCAGATCGCGCGCGCTTTGTTTCACTCCGATGTACAGGCTCAGGTGCGCGAGGGAGCCGGGGACGCGCTCCAGGTCTTGGAGAATAGGCTGCAGGATCGGCTGCGAGCCGCGGACCAAGCCCTGAAAAGTATTGCGCGCGCCCGCATCGCTGATGACAAGATCAGACTGGAATTCGCGGCCGTCGGCCATTTTCACACCTGTAGCCCGGCCATTTTGAACGAGGATTTCCTGCACCTCTGCACTCACCACCACCTTTCCGCCGTTTTGTTCGATGGCAGGCGTAATGGTTTCCGCGATGCGCGATGCGCCGCCCACGGGATAACTCGCGCCCTCGAAATAATGCGCGGCAACAATGGCGTGGATGCCGAAGCTGCTTTGCGCGGGAGGTAGTCCGTAGTCGCCCCACTGCGCGGTGAGAACCGCGATCAGTTCCTCGTTCTGCGTGAAGCGGCGCAGGACATCCAGCGTGGATTGCGAGGCCCAGCGCAGAAATGGCGCACGCAGGAAACCTCCAGCAAGACGCGCGGCGGGTCGCGGAATGGCTTTTTCGGCGAAGTAGAGGCGGCTCGCCTTTTGAGCGGATTGGACGGCCACAAAGTAACGATCGATTGCGCCGGCTTCCGCCGGGAAGTAATCTTTGAAGCGCGCGCGCAGGCGCTCCCGGCCGGTGGGGAATTCGAAGGTGCGCCCACCCATGAGGATGCGATCGTAAACATCGGGCAGGGGAGCCCACTTGAGTTGGCCGCCCGTGAGGTGATCGAACGCCGCTCGGAGCGGCGACCCTGGATCCCGCAGATCGCCAATGTAGTGGACGCCGACATCCCAGGAATAACCGGGGCGATGGAAGCTGTGGGTATAGCCGCCAGCGGTGTAATGGCGCTCAAGCACCAGAACCTTTTTGCCTGCGTGCCGCGATAAGAGCGCGGCGGTGGTGAGTCCGCCGATGCCGGAGCCGATGACGATGGCGTCCCAACCATCGTCTAAAGCGTGCTGTTTGTAAGAGACCACGGCTGGCTCGGATGTGGACCGCGTCTACATCCAGCTAGTGGTGGCCGGCGGCGCGGATGATCACTTCGCTCTTGGACGCTTCCACTTTCGGTTTGCGAGCCATGGCTTTCTCGTTGATGCGGGCGCGGCGTTCGGCCTGCTTCGATGCATCGGCCAGATCGCGCTCCTTGAACTCCGGCAGCACTTCCTGGGAGAACAGCCGGATGGAAGAGCACAGCAGATCGTGCGGGATCTTTCCGGCTTGCGATATGCAGAGCACCTGATCGATGCCGGCCTGCTCAAAATCGCGCAGGCGCTCGCGCAGCATGGCGGGCGTTCCCACGCAATCCTGCGTCCGGCCCTCGGGCGGAGCGAACTCTTTAGGATGGTTCTTATATTCATCCCAAATGTCAGTTTTGGAAGGGCGGTGCTCGCCGAAGAAGCTGTAATGGCCGAGTCCGTAGAGAAAGAAGCCGTAGCTTTCGGCGCCGATCTGCTCCACGCGCTTTTGATCGCGGTCGCAAAGAAACGGAGCAGCCACCGCGAAGTTGGGATTCACGGCGTAGCCTAGGGGCTCGCATTCATTTTCGATCACCTGGTAATAGTCCTTCACCCACTGGCGCGCTTCCTGCGGCGACACGAAGGAAAAGGTGAGCGCGCCCATGCCGAGCTTCGCGGCTTGAATGATCGACTCACGGCGTGAACACGCCATCCACAGCGGCGGATGTGGCTTCTGCAGCGGCTTCGGAACGACATTGCGCGCGGGCACTTTGACGAATTGCCCTTCGTGCCCGGTAAACGGGTCTTCCACCAGCATGCGGACGGCCACGCGCATACCTTCCAGTTGCATGTTCTTTTTCTCGGCCTGCGGGACGTTAAATCCGCCCAGCTCAGTCTCGGTTGCCCCGGCGCCGGTGCCGAATTCCACGCGGCCGTCGCTCAATAGATCGAGCGTGGCGATACGCTCGGCGATACGAGCAGGGTGATTGATGGAGGGCGGCGTCTGCACGATGCCGTGGCCGATACGAACGTTCCTGGTGCGCTGGCTCACCGCGGCGAGAAACACTTCGGGCGCCGAGGAGTGCGCATATTCTTCAAGAAAATGATGCTCCGTGGCCCACACGTAATCGTATCCGCATTGGTCCGACAAGACAGCCTGTTCCAGCGCGTTCTTCAGAAGCGTGTGCTCGGAATCGCTGGCCCAGGGCCGTGGAAGCTGATGTTCGTAAAAACCGCCAAATTTCATTTGTGAGTGCCTATGCCGCTTTCAAAATTATCATTGTACCTTTGATAACCTCTTGGGACAGGAACAATCATGAAACGAAACTACGGATTCAAAGTGGCTATCCTGGCGGCGGTTTTGTGCACGGAGGGTCACGCGCAGCAGCCGGCCATTCCCAAGGGGCCTGAAGCAAATTTGGCGGGCAGATTGTGCAGAGCTGGCGGAAGGCCTTCCCTGATTGTCATTTCAAGCTGAAAGATCAGATCATCCAGGGAAACAAGATCGCGCTTCGCATTCCCTTCACTGGAACGCATCAGGGGAAATTCTGGGGACTGGAGCCGACCGGCCGCAAAATCAATGTTACGGAGACGTTAATCCTGCCCACCCAGGACGACAAAATCGCCGAGATTTGGGAAGACTACGATGAATATGGAATGCGGATGCAACTCGGACTGGTGAAGCAAGAATAAATGTCCAGTTTGCCTCGCTCCGGCTTTCGCCCGACTATCGTCGGGATCGGCGGCACCACGCGTCCGGGGTCGTCATCGGAGAAAGCGCTGCGTTATGCGCTCTCGCTGGCTGAGGCGCAGGGCGCGGATGTGGAGCTATTCGACGGCGCCAGCATCAACTTGCCCATGTACACGCCCGAATCGCCCGTTCGATCCGCGGCCGCGCAAGGGCTCATTGCCGCATTGCGGCGCGCCCACGGAGTGATTCTTTCCACACCCTGCTATCACGGGTCGGTTTCGGGCCTGGTGAAGAACGCGCTCGACTACACCGAAGACATGTGCAAGGATCGCGAACCTTACTTGGACGGGCGCGCGGTGGGGCTCATTGTGTGCGGGCACGGCTGGCAATCCACGGGAGTGGTGTTGTCGGCCTTCCGCTCCATCGTGCATGCGCTGCGCGGATGGCCCACGCCCATGGGAGTCGCGATCAACACGCTGGTGGAGCAGTTCGACGAAAAGGGCGTTGGGATTGCGGAACCAGCGGCGCGGCAAATGGCCATCATGGTGGGACAAGTGATCGAATTTGCCCGGCTAAGGTCCACGCTGGCTGGCCTCGATGCCACCGATATCGCCGCTTCAAATCTATAGTTTCCAGCTGGCCGAAACGAAGTCCTCCCGCAGCGGTCTACAAAGTGGAGGCATACCATCGCCAAGACGCGAGTTCTGATTCCTGGCGGCCAGAACGAGGCGCGAGTGGAAGTTGAGGGGCGCGAGCTCCGGCTCACCAATCTCAATAAGCTTTTCTGGCCGAAACAGGGCATTACCAAGCGCGAGCTGCTGCAGTATTACGTGGATATTGCACCGGTTTTGGTGCCGCATCTCAAGCATCGCGCTATGGTGATGAAACGTTATCCCAATGGCGCGGAGGGCGACTTCTTTTTTCAGAAGCACATCCCGGAGCCGCATCCGGACTGGGTGGAGACCTGCGAGATCCTGCACGCGTCGGGCAAGAAAATCCACTTCCCCATGATTCAGGACTTGCCGTCGCTGCTGTGGGTGGTGAATCTGGGCTGCATCGATTTGAACCAGTGGTATGCCACCTGCGACGATGTGGATCGCCCCGATTATTTGCATTTCGATCTGGACCCCAGCCCGGGCGCGACATTTAGCCAGGTGCTGGAGGCGGCGCTGGCGGTGCGAACCAGCCTGTCGGAACTGAAGATACCCAGTTATCCCAAGACCAGTGGCTCGCGCGGTATCCATATCTACGTGCCCATTCGCCGGGGGCCGACACAAAAGGAAGTGTGGGGCTTTGCAAAGGAGCAGGCTGGGAGGCTGGCCGCCCGATTCCCCAAGTTGATTACGGCCGAATATGGGGTGGCCAAGCGGCCCGCCGAACACGTGCTGGTGGACTACAACCAGAATGCGTGGGGCCGCACACTGGCATCGGTGTACTCGGCGCGGCCCAAGCCGGGCGCGACCGTTTCCACACCGGTGGGTTGGGACGAAATCGAGCGAGGGATCCAAATTGGGGAGTTCCGCATCGACAATGTTCCCGATCGGGTCCGAAGAACCGGCGATCTGTTTCATCCGCTGTTGCTGATACGCCGGCGCGTGAAGCTGGAGCAATTCTTTTGAAATTGCCCATCCGCTCTCCCTATGCGCCGGGACTCCGCCCGCCATCGCGCGACAATGTTCCTAATGATCAGGAATTCTTGCGCGCTGCTTTTGGTCACGGCGGGTCTTCTGCGATCGGCCGCACCAGCGGCTCCGCCCGGATCGGCCATTGTCTCGTTTCCTAGCGGAACGCTCACCCTGCAAGGAATCCTCTACAAGCCCGAAGGAGCAGGACCGTTTCCAGCGGTGGTTTACAACCACGGAAGCGCCGCTGGCATGTTGAGCGAGCAGGCATTCGAAGCGTTGGGTCCAGTGTTTGCGAGTCGCGGTTGGGTGTTCTTCGGACCGTATCGGCGCGGTCAAGGACGCAGCGCATCGGGGGGGCCCTACATCGGGGATGAAATCGCCGCCGCTACCAAAAAGGGTGGCGTCTCGGCCGGCGCCGCAACCATGGTACGGCTTCTGGAAACCGATCACCTGGACGATCAGTTGGCGGCGCTCGCGTGGTTGCGAGCACGAAGCTTCGTGACGCCGGATCGTATTGCTGTGGCTGGCAATTCGTTTGGCGGCATTGAGGTAGTGCTCGGTGCGGAAAGAGGCGTGTACTGCGCTGCAATCGATTCGGCGGGCGCGGCACAAAGTTGGGCCGAAGCGCCAGAAGTCCGGACTCTGATGATCCGGGCCGTTCGCAATTCGCGCGCTCCCATTTTCTTCTTCCAGGCGGAAAACGACTATGACCTTTCTCCCGGCCGCACGCTTTGGGCGGCGATGAAGGACGCCGGCAAGCAATTCGAAATCAAAATCTATCCCCCGTTTGGTGTGTCCCGGCAAGACGGTCACAGCTTTGGTTATTTCGGTAGCTCCGTCTGGGGCGCCGATGTGTTTCGCTTCCTGAACCAGCATTGCCGCGGTGGGCGCTGACATGCGCGGTCACTCCATTTGACACCCGCATCCGCCGAATGTAGGATCGAAGTCACCCAATATGTCCTGGCGAAATCACCTTCGACTCTCGTTTCTCGGCGCAATAGCCGCCGCGGCCTTGCTCGCACCGGCGCACGCGCAGAATCAACCTTACAAAGCGCCCCGTACCGCCGACGGCCATCCCAACCTGAACGGCATCTGGCAGGCGATGAACACGGCCAATTGGAATCTGGAAGGCCACTCGGCGCAAGCAGCTCAAGTGGTGGCGCTGGGCGCGACCGGCGCCGAACCTCCCGGCATCGGAGTGGTGGAGGGCGGCGAAATTCCCTATCTTCCGGCGGCGGCGCAGAAGAAGAAAGAAAATTACGCGAACCGGCTGAAGCTGGATCCGGAAGTGAAATGCTACCTGCCGGGCGTGCCGCGCGCGACATACATGCCGTTTCCGTTTCAGATCGTGCAATCAGGCAAGGTGATTCTGATTTCGTATGAGTACGACAGCGCGGTGAGAACCATCTACATGGACAATCCCGGGCCGGCGCCGGTGGACAGCTGGATGGGATGGTCGGCCGGGCACTGGGAAGGCGACACGCTGGTGGTGGATGTGACGGGCTTGAACGATCAGACCTGGTTCGACCGCGCGGGCGATTTTCACAGCGACATGTTGCACGTGGTGGAGCGCTACACGCCGGTGTCGGCCACCGTCTTGAACTACGAAGCGACTATCGAAGATCCGCAAACGTTTTCCCGGTCCTGGAAAATCAGCATGCCGCTGTACAAGCACGTGGAAAAGAATGCCCAATTGCTAGAATTCAAGTGTGTGGAGTTTGTGGAAGAGCTGCTCTATGGCCATCTCCGCAAACAGCCCAGCAAGTAGTTGAGCGGAGGTGCTTATGCAGGCTCGATGTGCCGCGTTCCCGGGGCTTATCGTAGTTTTTCTTGCCGCGGTTTCGCTCCCGGGCGCCACTCCGGCTACGGCCAAATCCGCGCCTTCCAAGAGCTGGACGCCGTCGCGCACCGCCGATGGCCAGCCCGACCTGCAGGGCGTGTGGACCAACTCTACGCTCACGCCTTTGGAGCGGCCCGCTGAACTCGCTGGCAAAGCAGTTTTGACCGAGCAGGAGGCCGCCGATTACGTGAAAGGTCTGCTGCAGCGGGTGAATACCGACCGCCGCGATGGCGGCGCGCAAGTGGACGTCGGCCGCTCCTACAATGAATTTTGGCGCGACCGCGGAAACAATTTGGTCGCCGACCTGCGCACCTCGCTGATCGTCGATCCGCCGGATGGCAGGATTCCCGCGCTGACGCCGGAAGCGCAGAAGCGCGTGGACGAAAACAGGGCCTGGATGCAAGCCCACTCCACCGACGGTCCGGAGGGCCGTTCGCTCGCCGAGCGCTGCCTGTCGTGGACCACGGCCGGTCCGCCAATGCTGCCGGGACCGTACAACAACGATACCGAGATCGTGCAAGGGCCGGGCTATGTCGCGATCCTGAACGAAATGATCCATGATGTGCGCATGATCCCTCTCGATGGACGGCCGCACATCTCATCTGAAATCCGGGAGTGGATGGGCGATTCGCGCGGCCATTGGGACGGCAACACGCTGGTAGTGGACACCACGAATTTCAGTGGCCAGGCGGCCTTCCGCGGATCGGATGCGAACCTGCATCTGACGGAGCGCTTCAGGCGTGTATCGCCGGACGTGATGCAGTACGAATTCACGGTGGACGATCCGACCGCGTTCACCAAGCCTTGGACCGCCCGCATCCCATTCAACAAGACAACCGAACGGGTCTATGAATACGCGTGTCACGAGGGAAACTACGCCATGACCGATATTCTGGCGGGCGCGCGCCGCGCTGAAAAGAAATCCGCGAAGTGATTTAATATAAGGCAACCAGAAGGAGACCTGATGCGAACGAAGCTAGCGATGGCAATTGCCGCTATGGGTTTATTGGGGAGCGCGGCGCCGGTATGGGCGCATCACGCGTTCGCGGCCGAATTCGATTCCACCAAACCGGTGAAGCTGCATGGCGTGGTGACCAAAATGGAATGGATCAATCCGCACGCCTGGATTCACATCGATGTCAAGAATCCGGACGGAACGGTGACCAGTTGGATGGTGGAAGGCGGCAGCCCGAATACCTTGCTGCGAAATGGCTTTACCAAGAATTCGCTTCCGGCGGGCACCGAAATCGTCGTGGATGGCTATCAGTCCAAGGACGAGAGCAACAAAATGAACGGCCGCGACATCACGTTCCCGGATGGGCGCAAGCTGTTTGTGGGATCCGCGGGCACCGGCGCGCCCACTGACAAGCCAGATAAGTAGCTGCAGATCGGCCGGCCACGTCCTAAGAAAATTTGTATGAGCCTCAAGGGTCGTGTCCTCCGAACCATTCTCATTACCGTTTTCGCCGGTGGTGTCTTGTTGCTCTTGCTGTGGTGGGACAAGAAACATCCGCTCGCGATCCATGTGATTCGCAACGGTGAGAAAATCGCGGCGGCTGACAAGTGCGCTGCGTAATCGTTTCTCCGCGCCACGCAAAGTCCGTGCGCCCCAATTTAAGAAATTGTGATAGTCTGATGAACCGTGAGATTTACCTGGTTCAACCTGATGCCCTGGCCGTATCTGCCGGCCGATTTTCGCGAGAAGAATCGCTCGGTGTGGGTGGACATTGACGCCAACCTGTTCGATCCGGTGAAAGGCCACCAGGTCTATAACAACTACCTGGATCTGCTCGAATACGCTGGCAAGTTGGGCTTCGACGGCATTGGCGTGAACGAGCATCATCAGAACGCGTACGGCCTGATGCCTTCGCCCAACTTGATCGCGGCCAGCTTGGCGCGCCGAACGGATGATGTCGCGCTAGTGGTTTTGGGCGCATCCATCGCGCTCTACAATCCTCCGCTGCGCGTGGCCGAAGAGTTCGCGATGCTCGATTGCATTTCGGGCGGCCGCTTGGTGGCGGGGTTTCCGGTGGGCACTTCGATGGACACCAATTATTGTTACGGGACCATCCCCGGATTGACCCGCGAGAAATACCGCGAAGCCCACGAGTTGATCAAGCGCGCCTGGGCCGCACGGGAGCCGTTCGCCTTCAACGGCCGCTACACCAAGCTGCGCTACGTGAATCCATGGCCGCGGCCTATCCAGCAGCCCCATCCCCCGATTCACATTCCCGGCGGCGGATCGATCGAGACATTCGATTTCTGCATCGACAATACCTATTCGTATTCTTACTTGAGCTTCGGCGGCTACATTCGCGGGCAGGCGTTGATGCAGGGCTACTGGGATCGCGTGGCCGAGCGCAACGCTCCGGATACGTCGCCCTATCGCGCGGGCTTCGCCCAAACCATTTGCGTCGGTGAGACCGATGCCGAGGCCGAGCAACTTTACGCCAAACACGTCAGCTATTTCTACAATCGCTGCCTGCACGTCTATCCGGGCTTCGCCGATGCGCCCGGATATCGCACCATCAAGACCATCCAGAAGGGCATCCTCTCGCAGTACGCGCCTCAGACCATGTTCCAGGAGCTGCCCTGGAAGGAACTGGTGGACAATGGCAGCGTGATCGCGGGAAGTCCAGAAACGGTGACGCAGCGCATGGAAGATCTGATCAAGAAGCTGCATGTCGGCAACATCTTCTGCCTGATGCAAATCGGCGATATGCCGCAAGACAAATGCATGCACTCCACGCGGCTCTTCGCCGAAAAGGTAATGCCCAAGCTGCGCCATCTTTTCCCCGAACATTCCGACGACCAGCGCTTCTGGTGTAAACCGCTGGCCAAGCGCGCCGTGCCGGGTGCATTGCAAACCGAATCGGAGCCGGTGGGAGCGCAGCGCTAATGGAACTCAAAACAATTCAGACCGAACGCGTTCCGGTGCGTTACTACGAAGGCGGCGCAGGCCGGCCGTTGGTATTCCTGCATGGCGCGGGCGGGCTGGACATGGATCTCGGTTTTTTGGATTCGCTCGCGCAGAAGTTTCACGTCTACGCGCCGCTGGTGCCGGGCTACGGTGATAGCGAAGAGTGCTCCGAGCTGCGCGACATGCTGGATTTCACGCTGCACACTTGGGACGTGGTGGAGCGGCTGGGCTTGAAAGATCCGATTCTCGCGGGCTTTTCGATGGGCGGGATGATCGCGAGCGAAATGGCCGCCATCGCACCCAACGATGTTTCTCGCCTGGCGTTGATCGCGCCGGCGGGCCTCTGGATGGACGAGCATCCTATCCCGGATATTTTCGCCATGCTTCCCTACCAGCTTCCCGACTACCTGTTCTACGATGTCGAGGCCGGCGCCAAAATGATGAGCGCGGGCACGGACATGAGCGATCCGAAATTCCTGCAAGCCTTCCTGGTGCAGAACGCCCGGCAACTGGGCGCGGCCGGCAAGATTCTTTTCCCGATTCCCGAGCGCGGCCTGGCGTCGCGGCTCTACCGCATCAAGGCCAAGACCATGCTGATCTGGGGCGAAGGCGACAAGCTGATCCCGCCGGTTTACGCCCAGGCGTTCCAGCGCGGCATCGCGAGCGCTGAAGTGGTCATGATTCCGCGAGCCGGACACGTGGCGCCGTTCGAGAAGCCTGCGGAAGTGATCGGGGCCATCGCGCGATTGCAGTAGGCGCTCGCCTGCTTAGCTGGTGCGTGCGGCTCGTCGCCTCACCAATCACCAACCACCAATCGCGCGGGAGCGCACGCGACCGCCTACAGCGGTGCGTCTGGCCGCGAAATCGACCGCCACATGTGCGCCACCGGGCTGTTGTCAAACCCCAGGCCTTCCTCGGGCTGCTTGAAATTCCGTCCGATGATGTCCAGAAACTGCTCGAGCTTGGGGTTGACGTTGGGATCGAAGGCGTACAGATCGTTCACCGTCACCATGCGCGGCTCCAGGTACCACTTGTGATTGCGCACCATCTTGTACGTCTCTTCGATGTACGGCTCGGGCTTATAGTCGTAACCGAAAACGCGCCGGTAGAGATCGGGATATTCGTAGCCGTGCTCCTTGTCTTCATAGAAGCGTAGCGCCTGGTGATAGCGAATGGCGAAGCTGACCTTCTCGGAAACGTAGGGCTCGTACATCTGCGCGCCCCACCAGCCGTGATCCACTTTGATCAGATCCTGCACCGTGTCGTGAAGCAGGCACGCCAGCACGATCTCCTCCGACATTCCGTTCTGCATGGCGCGATTGGCGCTCTGCAGGCAATGGTTGGACGTCGCCATGAACCGCATGCGGTAGTAATCCACCAGCGTAGGCTTCTCGGGCAGCGGCGTCAGTCTCTTCACGTTACCCGTGCGCGAGACGAACAGGTTTCCCGTGCCGCGGCGAATGGGCTGTGTTTCGATCTGCGCCGCAACTTCAGCCGCGCTCGGAAATTTGGAGGTAGTCGCCGCCTGGTTTGCCGCCGGTTTATTGGCAACATTGAGCTGCAGCATCATGTGATGTTCCAGCGCTTCGGCTTTGGCTTCGTCAGCCATTGCCGCCACGGCCGCCACGCCACCCAGTCCCGCGAAAAATGCCCGCCGGTCGATTTCCATAATTTCTCCTCCCGCAAGCATATCGCAGGACAATCCTCCGCGCTGCGGTAGTATACTGGCCGATCATGAGAACACTGCCGGCCCTGATCGTCTGCTGCGCCGCGTCGCTGTCGGGCGCCAATCCCGCGACGCCGGTCCATTGGAGCGCTTCCCAAATGAAAACGATCGACCAAAAGCTCGCGCCCAAGGTAAATCCACAGACGCATGTCGCGGTGGAGCGACTGATGGATTCGGCCATCGTGATTCACCGCGTAGGGCCATCGGAGGCTGAGGTCCACACCAAGGAAGGGGACTTTATCGTGGTCCAAGCCGGCGAAGGCACGGTGTTGGCGGGTGGAACCATTGTAGACGGAAAGCCCAGCGGACCGGATGAGCTGCGCGGCAAATCGATCGACGGCGGAACAAGATATCCGCTCAAAGCCGGCGACAATCTCTACATTCCCGCGAACATGGTTCATCAATTTCTGGTTGAGCCGGGCAAGGAGTTCACCGCCACGATTATCAAAATCGTGCCGAAGCAGTAATGCGATCCGGATCCATGCCGATCAAGAAATTCCGCCTCGCCATCGCGGTTGGATTTTCCGTAGCGCTCCTGGCGCAGGCGCCTGAAACCTACAAAGCGCGCTTGTCCCCGGTGCCGATCGACGCGCAAACTCGCGCGAACATCGCAGGCATCGGCTCGGCGACGGCGACATTAGTGGGCTCAAAACTTTCCATCACTGGATCGTACGAAGGGCTGCTTTCTCCCGCCACGTCCGCCAAGATTCATCAGGGACCGGTGACGGGGGTGCGCGGCCCCGCCATTCTCGACCTCACCGTCGCGCACGCGGCTTCTGGAGCAAACAGCGGCGCGGTGAGTGCTTCGCTCGATTTGACGCCGCAACAGATCGAGAGCCTGAGGAAGGGGCGGCTCTATATTCAAATTGACAGCGAAAAGGCGCCGGACGGCAATCTATGGGGTTGGCTACTGCGATGAAATACTTCTTTGCGATCGTGTTCGCCGCCAGCGCGCTCGCGCAGCAGGCAGGGCCTTACACGGCACAGCAGGCGGCATCGGGCCGCGCCATGTATCAATCCAATTGCGCCATCTGCCATGTGGCCGACCTGGGCGGCCGCAACGAAGCGCCGCAGCTGGCTGGATCCAACTTCATCGGTGAGTGGGGCGACCGGACCACCAGCGATCTCATCGCCTTCATGCAATCCACCATGCCGCCGAACAATCCCCACGGACTCGGCGACGAAGCTTACGTCAACATCGCAGCGTTCATTCTGGAAGCCAACGGCGCGCATGCTGGAAATCAGCCGCTGACGCCCAGCGCGAAAGTGCAGATTCGCTCCATCGCCACGGGAGAAGTCCCGGATTCGGTTCGTCACCCTCCGCCCGAAGCGACTCCCCCAGCCAGCAATCGGCTGGAGCCTTTGAGGGCCACCGGCCTCACCGTGGAAGGCGAGGTCAAGAATTACCAGCCCGTGACGGACGCCATGCTGCGCCATCCCGACCCCGCGGATTGGCTTATGATTCGCGGCAATTATCAAGCCTGGGATTACAGCGCGCTGAACCAGATCACGCGCGACAACGTGCATGAGCTTCAGCTGCAATGGGTGTGGTCGATGAACGACGGCGGAAATAATCAGACCGCGCCGGTGGTTCACGATGGCGTCCTTTATCTCAATAATCCGAACAGCACCTTGCAGGCGCTGGATGCAAGGACGGGCGAGCTGATCTGGGAGAATCGTTACGGCGGCCTGGCCAACGCCAGCTCCATGCGCGGCATGGCGATTTACGAAGACAAGATTTTCGTCTCCACCAGCGACGCGCGCTTGATCGCCTTCGACGCGCGCAACGGCAAGAAGGTTTGGGAGACCGTGATCGGCGACCGCTCCAAAGGCAGCTACGCCACCAGCAGCGGGCCCATCGTCATCAAGGGAAAAGTGCTGCAAGGCCTGGGCGGCTGCGAGCGTTATCGCGAAGAGAAGTGCTTCATCAGCGCCTATGACGCGGCCACCGGCAAGCAGGTGTGGCGCTTCAGCACCATCGCGCGCCAGGGCGAGCCGGGCGGCGACACCTGGGGCAAGCTTCCGAATCTGTTTCGCGCGGGCGGCGAAACCTGGATCACCGGCAGCTACGATCCCGATCTGAATCTCACGTATTGGGGCGTGGCGCAGGCCAAACCGTGGATGCGAGCCAGCCGTCAATCGGGCGGTGGCGCCGCTCTTTACAGCAGTTCCACGCTGGCGCTCGACGCCGACACCGGCAAGCTGGCCTGGTATTACCAGCATGCGCCCGGCGAGTCGCTCGATCTGGACGAAGTGTTCGAACGCGTCCTGGTGGATTCCGGCGGTCAGAAGTTTGTCTTTTCGGCCGGAAAGCCGGGCATTTTGTGGAAACTCGATCGCAAGACCGGCAAGTATGTCGCCCACAAAGAAACGGTGTTCCAAAACGTTTTCGATTCGTTCGATCCCCAGACCGGTCAGCCGCACTACCGCAACGACATCGTCGAGCAGCAGCTGGGCGAATGGATTGACGCGTGCCCCAGCACCGAAGGCGGCCACAATTGGCCGGCCATGAGCTACCATCCGGGAACCAATCGGCTGATCATTCCGCTCAGCCAAAGCTGCCTCTCCATGAACGGGCAGAAGGTCGACCTGAAGGAGGGCGGCGGAAGCGGCAACGGTGCGGGGCGGCGCTTCTTTGAAATGCCCGGCAGCAACGGCAACATCGGCAAGCTGGCAGCGTTCGACGTCAATACCATGAAGCAGCTCTGGTCCATCGAACAGCGCGCGCCTTTCCTCACGGCCGCGCTCTCCACCGCCGGCGGAGTGGTGTTCGCGGGCGACTTGAATCGCCAGTTCAAAGCGGTGGATGTGAGCAGCGGTAAAATACTGTGGCAGGCGCGGCTGGGAACGTCGGTGCAGGGCTTTCCGATTTCGTTCAGCGTGGATGGCAGGCAGTACATTGCGGTGCCGACCGGACTTGGCGGCGGCAGTCCGCGGCAGGTGCCGGGGCTGATCGCGCCCGACATTCACCATCCATCCAACGGGAATGCGCTGTATGTGTTCGCGCTGCCCGAGAAGCGATGAAAGCAAGATGACGCGATGAAACAAATAATGACACGCACGTTCTTGATCCTCCTGACCGCGGGCTTGCTCCCGGCGCAACAGAACTCGAGCTCCGTCTCGTTCGACCGCATTCTCCACGCGCAGCAGGAGCCGCAGAATTGGCTCACGTACTCGGGAACCACGTTCGGGCAGCGGCATAGCCTGCTCACCCAGATCACGCCGGACAACGTCGACAAACTCGAACTGCAGTGGGTGTTTCAAGCCAAGTCGCTCGAAAAGTTCGAAGCCACTCCGCTGGTGGTTAACGGCGTTCTTTACACCGTGCAGCCTCCCGACGACGTCTTCGCGCTGGACGCCGCCACCGGCCGCATTTTCTGGAGTTACACTTACAATCCGTCCCCCAAGTCGCGCACCTGCTGCGGGCGCGTGAATCGCGGCCTGGCGATCCTGGGCGACACGCTGTTCATGGGAACCATCGACGCTCATCTGCTGGCGCTCGACGCCAAGACCGGGCAAGTGCTCTGGAACACAACGGTCGCCGACGTCAACGAATTCTATTCCATCACCCACGCTCCGCTGGTTGTCAAAGACAAGGTGATTGTGGGAACCGCGGGCGGCGACATCGGGATCGGCGGCATCCTGGCGGCATTCGACGTCCACACCGGCAAGGAGGTCTGGCGCTTCCACACCATCCCGCAACCGGGCGAACCTGGTCACGAGACTTGGGCGGGCGATTCCTGGAAGCACGGCGGCGCGGCCATTTGGAACACCGGCGCTTACGATCCGGAAACCAATCTCACTTTCTGGGGAACCGGAAATCCCGCGCCCGATTGGGATGGCCGCCAGCGCGCCGGAGACAATCTCTATAGCGATTCGGTGGTCGCCCTAGACGCCGACACCGGCAAGCTGAAATGGTTTTATCAATTCACCCCGCACGACGAGATGGATTATGACTCCACGCAGGTGCCGGTCCTAGCCGATATCGATTGGCAGGGCTCGCCGCGCAAAGTAATGATGTGGGCCAATCGCAACGGCCTGATGTATGTGCTGGATCGGAACACCGGCCAGTTCCTGATGGGCAAGCCTTTCACGCAGGTGAATTGGATGTCCGGCTTCGACGAAAAAGGCCGGCCGATGCGCGTTCCGGGCAAAGTGCCAACCGCCGCGGGCAGTCTGATCATGCCCACGGTGCTGGGCGGCACCAACTGGTATCCGCCTTCCTACAGCCCGCGCACCGGATGGTTTTACATTCCTCTGTGGGAGAATTCGGGAACCATCGCATTGGAAGGCGGACGGCCCAAGGCCACGGGAAACACTCCCATGGGCGCGGCCAATTTGGGCACGAACACCAAACTGGAGGAAGAAGGCTACGGCGCCGTGCGGGCTTTCGATCCCAAGACCGGCGAGCGCAAGTGGGAGTTCAAGATGAACGACATCACCTGGGCCGGCGTCCTTACCACCGAATCCGATCTGCTGTTCAGCGGAGGACGCGAAGGCTATTTCTACGCGCTGGACGATCGCACCGGGAAGCTGCTGTGGAAGGCTTCGCTCGGCGGGCAGATCAATAGCGGGCCCATGAGCTACGCGCTGAACGGGAGGCAATATATCGCTGTGTCGGCCGGCACGGCGCTGTTTACGTTCGCGCTCCGTCAGTAATTAGACCGAGACCGCTCGGGCCGCTTTCAAGCGATCCAGAAGGTCCATCAGATCGTGATTATCAAGCGGCTTGCGCAGAAACCCGGAGCAACCCGAGCGCGCCGCCGAGCGCATCTGCGTGTCCAAGTCGTCCGATGAGAGAACCACAATGGGAGTTCGGGCGTTGCCGGTCTGCGTCTCCCAGTCCCGCATGGAGCGAATGGCTTTGTAGCCGTCCATCCCTGGCATGTGAATGTCCATGAAGACCACGTCGAAGCGGCGGGATTTCATCATATCCAGCGCTTCCAGCCCGTCCCGCGCGCGACAGACGGATTCCTTTTGCAGCAAGATTCCGGTGAGCACGAAACTTTCGTCGGAGTCCTCGGCCACCAGGACGCTCAGGCCGGTCTGTTCCTGCTGGGGGAACGGCGGATCATTTTCGCCAAGGGAATCGGACCAGGGCAGCGAGATCACCAGCGCCATGGGAGCGCGAGCGTCGGACGCAAATTCGGCGGCGCC
The DNA here is from genome assembly GCA_963798295.1 of Bryobacterales bacterium. Lineage (GTDB taxonomy): Bacteria > Acidobacteriota > Terriglobia > Bryobacterales > Bryobacteraceae > Palsa-89. Next base: position 311,542 of record CAWCSV010000003.1, read on the forward strand.
TCCCAGCGCTCGAATTCGTTTTCCGGCTACCAGCGTAGCGACGCCGTACAGCATATCGTCGGAGTCCTGAAAGTTCGCCTCGTCCGGCACGGTATTCAGCCAATCGGCGACGCGCAGAGCGACATTGGAATTGGCTGGTATGATCTCAATGCGGATACCGTCGCCTGACGCGGTCCGCGCCACGTTGACCAGCGCCTCGCCTTTTCGGCCGAGCTTGGAAATGGCGTCCAGAACCCGCGTCAAGGCCTGCTCCACCGCGCGTCGATGCAGCCGCCCCCTCACGGACTGCGCCGCGGATTGCATTACCAGGCGGCTGGCACGGTCGCCCGACGCCAGATTGAGCAGCTCAATCGTTTCCCCCAGGCACAAGGTGAGATCGAACTCCTCGGCCGGATCGAGAACCGGATTTTCGGTCGCCAGCAGTTCCCGTATGTCGTCGATGGAGCGCAGCAGCCGGTCGGCGCTCGATTTGCTGTTATCCATGCAGGCCCTCCAGCCGGGATCGGGAATCAGACTGGGGTGCAACGCCATCAGGCCCAGGCCGGCGTGTACGGAATTCCGGGCTTCATTGCAGAGGTAATTTAGCAGGCTGAGGACGTTTTCGTTCGTCATGTGGATTTTCCGTAACGGCCGGGTTCAGGTTTGGACATCGCGCGCCGCGCTGATGGAGAAGTATTCGACGAAGCGGCGCACCGCCCCCGGCTTCTTGGTCGAAGGCCGGGTAGCGGCCATCTCTTCGGCGATGCGGGCGATGTGCTTGCCGAGCCCGGAGGAGCTGTCCAGCACCGCGCCTTTCTGCACCGCGCGCGAGATCTCGCCGGCTCCGGCCGGCAGCATATGGCGAACCGGAAGCTGGATAATGCGCTGGATGTCCTCCATCGACAGCGTGCTCCTGCGCTCCATGCAGTTGAGCACCACCGCCACTTTATCGGTCAACCGAAGATCCTGCAGCCAGATCGCCTTGCGTCGAGCCACATGCAGAGCGCCGATATCGGGCGTGCATACCAGATAGATCCGCTTGGCTCTGAGCAGCGTTTCACATTCCTGAACCTCCATGGTGCCCGGCAGATCAACCGCTACCAGGGAATAGCGGCGCATGGCGAAATCCAGCAGTTCCATGAAGCGCTCGGAGGAGATGTGGCGCGAAAAATCCATGGGACCCGAGCCGAGCAGATGCAGGGTCTTGATCTGAACCACCAGGCTGGACCAGATATCGAAGTCCAGACGGTCGGACTGCAGCAGCGCATCGACGATGGTGTGGGCGCCCTCGGCCTTGAGCAGAAAGGAGGTGAGGCCTAAACGGATGTCGAAATCCAGCAGGAGAGTGGGCTCGGCGCTCAACTGCGCCGCCATGGAGGTGGCATACGTGGCGATGGTGGTTGCGCCGCAGCCTGGTTTGGCGGGCATGAAAGCGTACAACTCGGCCAGGATCTCCCCGGCCGTGGCCAGCGTCGAAGCGGCGCGCGCGGCCGCCTGCCGGATGTCGCGATGGGTGAAGTTGGGCAGCACTTCGCGAACCCCGGCTTGCATCAGCTGCAGCAGCTCCTCGCGGCTGGATCCGCCCCGGACCGCGACCAGGGCGATGTGCGGACGGCCATCCACCGCGCGCGCCACCGGCATCGCCAGCGACAGATCGGCGAAGTCGACGATCAGGACGCACTGGTGCTCCGCTGACATTACTCGCAGCCGGTTCGCGTCCTCGTAACTCAGGTCCCACGCGGCCTCAAACCGGAGGTGCCCATCCAGCGCCGCCCGCACGTCTTTATGAAAATCCGCATCCGCTGAGACCGTTGCCAGGATCACGCCTGCCCCCTCATGACAGATGGCGCACGACGCAGCGGGTTGCGACGGTTATCTTTCCGCACGCAGGGCTTATCGGTTGCGGCCGCCGAGAACTAGAGCAAAGGCGGCGCCCTCAAGGTTGCGCCAGGCTAGACGATAAGCCCAGTCATGGCCTCCGAGGTCTACGAAAAACCCTTGCGCTCTTCCCTGGGAAGTCCGAGCGGCAAGGTGCTGGTGGTGGACGACGACCGGCACTTCCGCATGCTGGCGCGCACCATCCTGGAGCCGGCGGGATTCCAGGTCATCGAGTCGGAAAACGCCGAGCAGTGCATGTCGCAGCTGCGCTCCTGCGCCGTGGACGCGGTGATTCTCGACATGGTGATGCCGGGCCAGGACGGCATCGAAGCCCTGCGCGAAATGAAAAAACGATTTCCTGAGATCCGCATCGTGGCCGTTTCGGGAGCCGAGCAGTCTGATCTCTATCTTTCGGTGTCCGCTCATCTGGGCGCCGACGCTTCGCTCGAGAAGGCGCGGATCGGTGCGCTGTGTCCTCTGTTGCAGGTAGTTTTGGAGCGCTGAGGGATGCCGGGGATGCGAACATGGCCGGACCTTTCTCTCACGGCCAAGTGCCTGCTTCTGATTTCCATTCCGGCGGTCGCCACCGTTCTGATGTTTGGAGTGGCCAATCTTCTCGCGGCGCGTAATGCAGCGGCCGCGGCGCTGGAGAATCGGGCGCTGCAGACGGCCGAGGAGGTCCAACGCCTGCGCGCGGTGGAAACCGAGATGAGCGCCGCCGCGCGCGCCTATTTTATTACCTCCGATGAGACGTTTGTGGTCCAGGCCCGCTCCGCGCTCACGGCCTTGGAATCCAGCCAGCACCAGCTTCTGAACCTGACGTCCGCGAGTCCGGTACAACAACAGCGCCTGAACCTGATCGCTTCCATCCAACACGCCCGCGAGGAGCGCATGTTCGGCGGCATCGCCCGCTTCCGGGCGGGCACTCTGCCGTGGGATCAATTGCGTGTTTCGCTGCACTTCGTCGAAAACCAGCGGGGGCAGATTGAGGACCTGCTCAAGGACATCGAAAGCGACAACGCGCGGCAGCTTGCGGCCTCTCTCAAGCGCATGGAAACTCTGCGTGCCGAGCAAGCCGGCATGACCGGCATTTGCCTCTTTCTCGGGCTGCTGGGCGGCGCCGCGATGACCCATCTGTTCGCCCGCGGCATCACCAGCCGCCTTGGCCAATTGCAACGGAACGTGTTGTGTCTCACCAGCGGCGAACGCCCGGCGCCGGTTTCCGGACGCGATGAAATCGGAATGCTCAACGATGGGCTTATCCATGTGGCCGGCCTGCTGGGGAGACAAGGCGTGGCGCTTGAGAACGCTTTGCACGGAATTGCGGAGGTGGACGCCGAAGGGCGTTACCTGTGGCTCAACAAAGCTTACACCGAAGCCACCGGTTGTTTACCCAGCTACGGATCCGCCACGCTCGCCTCCACCGTGCAGCCCGAGGACCGGTCCCGACTGCAGGAAGCCATTGCACAAATGCGAACTCATGGGCGCGCCGAAATCGCTGCCCGGATGGACCACGGGTACGGCCCGATGTCCGACGTCGGCTTCACATTTCTGGCCGCCGCCCAGAACCCGGGCTCGGGCTTTTATGTCTTTTTGCGCGACATCTGGGCGGGCAAACGTAGCGACGCCGCGTTGATCCGCGCCAAGGATGCGGCCGAGCACTCCAACCGCGCCAAAACCGAATTTCTGGCCAAGATCAGCCACGATATCCGCACTCCGCTCAATGCTATCCTCGGTTCGGCGGATCTGCTGTCGCAAACTCCGTTGAGCTTCGATCAAGGCGAATACGTCAGTATGTTCCAGCGCAATTGCCGCCGGCTGGTGGCTCTCATCAACGACTTTCTGGATTTCTCGCAAATCGAAGCCGGAGCGATGCGCGTGGAAATCGTCCCTTTTCGCGTCCGCGCGACTGTGGAAGACGCGGTGGCCACCTTCCGCGAACCCGCCGCGCGCATAGCCATCGCGCTAGGCGTGGAGATTGACCCGGCGGCGCCTGAGTATGCGCTGGGCGATCCGCTGCGCGTCCAGCAGGTGCTGATCAATCTGGTGAGCAACGCATTGAAGTTCACCACCCAAGGACGCGTGGACGTAACTGTGAAGGTGCTGAGCGCGGCCAGCGTGGGCGACAAGCTTCGATTCGAGGTTTGCGACACCGGTCCTGGTATCGCGTTGGAACACCAGGACAAGATTTTCGCCCGGTTCGTCCAATTGCCCAATCGCGGCAACGGCCAGCACGGCGCCGGGCTGGGGCTGACCATCTGTCGCGACTTGGTGGAGTTGATGGGAGGAGAGATCGGCGTAGTGAGCCGGGAAGGCAGCGGGAGTACGTTTTACTTCAGCCTGCCGCTGGAGGCCGTGCAACCGGTGGTTGAAGACCCTGCCATGCAACTGGCGCCGATGCAGCTTCCAGCAAGCGAAGCGATCCGCATTTTGGTGGCGGAGGACACTGAAGACAACCGGCTGTTGCTCGAGCACTTCCTGCGCGATCAGCCGGTGAAGCTGCGCTTCGCGCTGAATGGCCAGGAAGCGGTGGAAGCCGTGGAGCACGGTGAGCAATTCGATCTGATCCTGATGGACATCGACATGCCCGTAATGGACGGCTACACCGCTACCCAGCGGATCCGGGCCTGGCAGAGCTCGCAGGAACCACATCCGCAAGGTCTCGAGACTCCCATCGTGGCCTTGTCGGCGGACGCCATGCAGGAGGCCGTTCACGCTAGCAGAGAGGCCGGCTGCGTGGCCCACGTCGCCAAACCGGTGGACCGGGAGAAGCTTCTGAAAACCATCCGCCGATATGCCTTGGGCCAGCCGGCCGCGGGCCCGCCGCCCGTCCGCGGCCTTGGAATCTCCGACCAGGTAATGGCGCTGGTTCCGCAGTATCTGTCGTCCAAAGAGAAACAGATTGAAGAGGCTCGATCCGCCCTGGCCTCGCGCGATTTCGGACTCATCCGGCGCTTCGGGCACAATCTGAAAGGCACCGGCCGCGGGTATGGATTCCCTCCCATCGAAGATATGGGACGCGAGATCGAGAGCGCCGCCGCGCAAGCCGACGCCGCCCGCATCGCCGATCAACTCGACGCACTGTATCGCTTCGTGAGCGAATCGTCGGCGCTGGTGGGCAAGCCCTGAGCGCGGTTTTCTCGCGACGACGGCCTTGATCTAGGCGATTCTCAAAAGCCCGGTCCGTGTGACGGCACCTCGGCCGACCCCGGCACGCCCACCAACGCCGTGAACATGCTGCAAGGCGGCCAGATGTTGCATCAAACTGCGAGGAGACCATCTTTCATCCCGGACACGATCGTGTGGCGCTGGCGGTGAACTCGCGCTCCGAGCTGCCGCCGGATCCGCCGGTGACCACGCGCGATACCGACAAAGGGCCGTGGTCGGTTTCCTCGCCCATCGCCAGCTCGCCTCAAATCCCGCTATTGGCCGATGGCATGTTCGTTCACACCGAGCGCCAGGCCACTCCGTTCGAGACGGACATACAGATCCCGAACATTCACTGCCAGAATCTTGCAGATCGCGTCGGACCCCTCGAAGCCCATCGACACGCGCTGCCGGCGGAACAATAACAGAACCGCGAGCGTCAGCGAGCGCGGGACCGGCTTCCTCACGGTCGCGGTTCTGTAGGCAGCACCAGCTCGCATGGCTCGGGATCCCACTTCGTCCCATCCGGCTCGCGCCGGTAATGGTTGCTCACCACCCACGGGGCGTCCAGATACTTGGGATCTTCGACGATCTGCGTCTGCACGAGGTATTCGTCATTGCCGCGTTTGTGAAGGTCGTAGTATTCGGTGAGCACCGCGTTGGCGCTGAACGGCACACCGTTGTTGCGCAGGTATCCTGGCTTGATGTGGGTGGTCACCACCTTCAAAGTTCCGCCCAGCTTGCGCGTGTCGAGCGGCGCGGGAGGCGAGGCCATGCTGGCGTCGCGGAACCCGGGCGTGTTGGGGTCCTGAGCCGAAATCTTCGACGTGTAGGCCCGTATGGATTGCGGCGTTTGCCAAATCGCTGCGGATGTTCCTTGCATGCTGGGCTCGGCGGCAGCCGGAACCGGCCCAAACATGAACAAGCGAGTTTGTTTTCCCGCGTCAATCTCCACTTTGAGGGCGCTTTGGTTCACCCAGGTGATGTGCAAACGCGCCGGCTCGCGCATGATGTTGGGCGCGCCGTAGCTCAGGCATTGTTTGCCCGCCGCGATGTCCTTGGCCGGATCCCATGTGTCGGCCACGCGCTTGCCTTCCGCGTTGAGCGGAATGCTGTAGTAATCGCCTTTGGGCGCGTTCAGCATGCGATAGCGCCAGTCTTCGGTGACCAGCGATACCCAGTAGCCGGTGATGTCGATCGGAGCGTTAAGTTGCGGGGCCGCGTTGGCCTGCGGCGCCTGCCCTCTCAGAGCGCTCCCCGCCAGCGTTAATGCAATAGCGATCCAAGCGCCTCTCATTTTGAGCCTCCCGCTCCGGCATGGCTCAAACTCTTGTAAACGGCTTCGACGAACATGTCACCGGTCCAAGCGCTGGTGCTGTAACGCCGATCGTAATCCCGGCTGGGCCTCGCCGCCTTCGCTTCTTCCAACGTCTTGCCCTTGCGCAGCAGGTCCTGCACCCGATCGCGAATGATGGTGACCATATCGCGGTAGTCGGCCACTTCAGACTCGTCGCACAGCCGCCCGTGTCCGGGAATCACCATCGTTCCGCCTTCCTGCATGGAGCGCGGCACGGTGAGATCGAGAATATGGTTCAAGGCCAACACTTCGCCCTGGATGCTTCCGCCACGCTCTAGATCGATCACCGGATAGCCGGTGGTGAGAAAAACATCGCCGGCGCTGAGGACGTTCGAGCCTCGAAAAAGAACGATGCTGTCGCCGTCGGTGTGCGCGGCCTTTTCGTGGAACATCTGAATGGCTTCGCCGTTGAAGGTGAAACTTTTTCCCTCCAGGTATGTCAGCGTGGGCCAAACCCCGGATGGCACTCCCGATCCATCGCGGCTCTCGCGCTGCAGCACGTTGTCCTGGGCGAAGAGCGCTACTTCGGCCTGCAGCTGGTAGGTTCGCGGCGGCTTCAACAGGACTTCATTCGATCCGGTGTGATCCGGGTCCGCGCTGGTATTGATGATGAAACGCACCGGCTCAGCGGATAGTTTGCGGATTTCAGCCAGCAGCGTTTCGCGCAGGCGGGGCGCGCCGGTATCCACCAGCAGCACTCCGTCATGCCCCGGATCCTTGCCCACTTGAATGGCGACGTTGCCCAGCGTGCTGGCGAACATGTAGACGTTGCCCTGCACGTGCCGGACTTCATAGGGGATTCCATCGGCCTGCTGCGCTTCTTGCGCCGCAGCCAGCCACGCGCCCAGCGTCACCAGAAATAGCGCCGCGCTCCTCATGGTTTGGTCTCCGCCGGCTTGGCATGTTCCTTCTCAAACTGCACCTCGAACACTTTGGCATGCGGAATCGCCATTTGCTTGAGCTTCTTTCGATATTCCGGGTACATGGTCTCGGCGCCGCCGCGGCTGGCTTCATACGGCACGCCATATTCCTGGGAAAATTCGCGGACCACGGTGTTGGTTCCCGGCAAATGATGCGGAACCCATCCATACGGCCGGGGAATTTCCGGACTGGGCAGGCACGAACCGTAGCCCGCGATCGGCGTAAACACCTGGTAAGGATTCCACACCCAGCTTTCGGTGCGCACCAGCGGCTCGGTCAGGTACACCGGATCCTCGGCGATGCTGGTCAGCGTCAGGTATTTGTCGTGCAGATCCAGAAACTCGGTCAGCTTGGCCTGGTCGGAGAACGCGATACCATTGCGCCGCAGGTAGCCCGACTTGATGTGCGTGGTCTCAATGCGCAGCGTGTCGCCTTCCCACTCGCCGGTGGAGAAACCGGCCCAGGTGTGCGGCGCGAATTGGGAGGGATGCGGGCGGCCATCCATCCAGATGGTGCGCGGCCCGGTATAGCTGCCGTCGATGATAAACGCGATAATCCGGCCGGACTCGGGATCATTCACCGTGCTGATCTTCAGGCCGGTGGGCGCGCGCATGGCGTAGATGGCAGAATGCGGGATGCACTGGTGCTGCAGCACCGAAACAATATCGCCATCCCATGTATCGGCGCGGAGGCGCGCATCGTCGTTGATGGGAATGCCCAGGTAATCGCCGGCCGGCGACCCCGGATCGGTGCGCTCCAGTTCATCCTCGTGGTACATCGCGGTCCACACTCCGGTGGGATTGAAGCCCATGCCGCCCTGCGCGAACAGCGGGGCGCCTGCCAGCGCCGCCATCGTGATAAACAAACAAACTCGAAGCATGTGCGTTTCTTCTTCTTCCAGCGCGTATTGTATAACAGTCGCGAAAAACACGGAACACACAGGAGGCGCGCGGCGTATCCTCTCCATGGTGCTCCTCGCCGGAAGCCTCTTCCGGCGATACTGAAAGAATCTATGTCGAATCGATTGCGAATTGCGAGCCTAACCCTGTTCGTACCTCTGCTCTTTGCGCCCCCTGTTTCCGCGCAGTCGGAAATCAGCGTGCAACCCCCCACTGGAAGGCTGGGATGGCTCACGCATCCCTATGAAGCATCCAGCGTTCCCGCCATCCGTCTGACCAACTCGCCCCGCTTCAACGATCTGATTCGGGCCGGGAACTTGTATCTGACTGCGCAGGATGTAGTGGCGCTGGCGATCGAAAACAACATCGACGTCGAGGTGCAGCGCTATGGACCGCTGCTGGCCCAACAAGTTCTGCGGCGCGCCCAAGGTGGAGGAGCTTTGCGCAGCGTCGGACTGGGCGTGGCCGCGGGGCCGGAAAGCGTCAGCCTGCAGGGAGTCAGCGTCAACAATTCCGGCGGGGTGGCGCTCTCGGGAGGCAACGGCGTCAGTTCGGGCGGCGGCATCGTGACGCAGTTGGGTCCCAGCATTCCTTCCCTCGATCCCTCGCTGTTCGCGGTAGTAAATTTTCAACACGCCAGCGCTCCGCAAAGCAACACGTTCCTGACCGGCACCACCGCTCTGATCCAGAGCACACGCAGCGTCACCGCGCAGTACCAGCAGAATTGGGACTTCGGACTGAGCGCGCAGGTGACCTACGCCAGCAGCTATTTCCACCTCAACAGCCAGCTGTTCAGCTTGAATCCTTATACCTCCGGCGATCTCGATCTTCAGGTGACACAAAACCTGCTACAAGGCTTCGGAAGCGCCGTAAACGGCCGCAACATCCGGGTTCAAAAGAACAACGTCAAGGTAAGCGATCTGCAATTCAAGCTGCAAGTGATCACTACCGTGTCGGCGGCGCTCAATCTGTATTGGGATCTGGTGAGTTTTAACGAAGATGTACGGGCGCGCCAGCAGGAGGTGTCCACCGCCCAGCAGCTGCTGGACGACAACAAGCGGCAGGTGCAGATTGGCGCCCTGGCGGAGATTGAAGTGACGCGCGCCGAGGCGCAGCTCTACTCCAGCCAGCAGGACCTGGTGGTTTCCCAGACCAATCTGCAGCAGCAGGAAACGATTTTGAAAAACGCGCTGTGCCGCGACGGCATCTCGGCCGCGGGTCTGGAGAACGTTCACGTCGTCCCGCTCGACAAGATCCAGATTCCACCCAGCGACGATACGCGGCCCGTGCCGGAGTTGGTGAACCAGGCGCTGGCCAACCGGGCGGAAATAGCCACCGCGCGCATCAACATCGAAAGTAATGAGCTGAACCTGGTGGGTATCAAGAATTCGTTGAAACCCACGCTGCAAGCCTTCGCCGAGCTGACCAGCAATGCTCTCACCGGACAGCTCACCGCCTTCGGCGCTCTGGACCCTGCTTTCCAGTATCTGGCCGGCGGCTATGGCAATCTGCTGGAACAGATCGCCCGCCGCAATTTCCCCAACTATTCGGCGGGGATTTCCCTCAATATTCCGCTGCGCAATCGCGCTGCCCAGTCCGATTACGCCACCAGCCTGCTGGAGCTTCGCCAGAACCAGCTCAACCTGCGCAAGAACACCAACCAGGTGACGGTGGATGTCCAGAATGCCGTGATTGGTTTGCAGCAAGCCCGCGTGCGTTACGACGCCGCCTCAAAAACGCGCGAGCTTCAGGAGCAGACGCTCGCCGGGGACCAGCGCCGCTATGCACTGGGAGCGGCCACCGTTTTTCAAGTCATCCAGGACCAGCGCGATCTCGCCACCAGCCAAAGCACCGAAGTGCAGGCCATGGCCAACTACACGCACGCGCAAATCTCGTTCGATCAGGCGCTGGGGACCACGCTGGACGTCAATCACATCTCTCTCGAGGAGGCCATGCGGGGACGCATCGTGAGGGATTCAGCGGTGCCCGCGAATCTTCCCGGAGTCCGGCCATGAGAGCGCTCGCTGGCACTCGCGCGCGGTTGGCGATGGCCGCTCCCTCCGGTCACGGTTGGGGTTGGCGATTCAGGCATGCGCTTGCCATGTTCTGCCTTGCGTCGACAATTTGGGCACAAGATATCGCCCCGGTGCGCCCGCAGGCCCCCATTATCGTTCGACCCTATCTGCCCGTCACCGTCCCCCCCATACGCCTCGCCAATTCCGAGCGGCTCAGTGAACTGGTGCGCGCCGGCATGCTGTATCTGACCGCACAGGACGCCATCGCGCTGGCGCTCGAAAACAACATCGATATCGAAGTCAGCCGCTATAACCCGTTCATCTCGGAATGGAACCTGGAGCGCGCTCAAGCGGGCGGTGCCTTACCCGGCGTCCCCAGTGGAGCATCGCAGGCCGGATCGGTGGCCAGCGGACAAGGCGTGGCAGGCAGCCAGGCCGCGGCGGGAGTCAGCGTTCCCGGAGGGCGCTCCAGTGGGTCCGGCTCCAACGCCAGCGTCTCGCAGATCGGGCCGGTGACGCAGAACCTGGATCCGATCCTGCAAGAGAACACTACCTTCAGCCATCTCAGCTCTCCTCAGCCCGACGAGGTGCAAAGCGGCGTCTTCAATCTGGTACAAACCACGCACGTCTATAGCGGAAGCTATCAGCAAGGTTTGCTCATCGGCGGCATCGCCACGGTCAGCTATAGCGACCACTACCTGAACGAAACCGCGTCCAGCGATCTGCTGAATCCCACCGTCGCTCCCAGTGTCAGCGTGTCCCTGCAGCAAAATCTACTGCGCGGCTTCGGCATCGCCGCCAACGCCCGCACTATCACGGTCTCGCGTATGAATCTGAATACCACGGAGCTCAACTTCAAGACTCAGGTGACCTCGGTGGTGAGCCAGGTGCTGAACGCCTATTACAACCTGGCTGCCGATTATGAAGATCTCCGCGCCAAACGCAGCGCTTCCCAGACCGCGCAAGACTTTGTGAAGGATGTGAAGCGGCAGATCGAGATCGGAGCTTCCGCGCCCAGTGACCTGATCAGCGCCGAGTCTGGGGCCGCTTCCAGCGCCCAGGCCGTGGTGGATTCCGACGTGGCCGCGCGCCAACAGGAGCTTGCGCTGAAGAACCTGATCAGCCGAACCGGCCCGGCCGATCCGGTGCTCGCCAACGCGCGCATCGTGCCCATCGATTCTCTCGCGATTCCCAACGCCGACGATCTGCTTCCCGTCGACCAGATGGTCCGGCAAGCTCTCACCAACCGAACCGACCTGGCGTCCGAACTGGCCGGCGAAAAGGCCAACGAGGTGAACTCGCTCGGAACCAAGAACGGTATTCTTCCCACTCTGGATGGATTCGCTGGTGGAAAGCCAAGCCGGACTGGCCGGCGTTCCGCGAACCGTAACGGTGAATGGCTTCAGCGAAAGCGGCGACAAATATTTCGGGGGCGGCATTGGCACGCGCTCTGGGCCAAGTCTTTCGCCGCAACTTTCCCACCGAATCGGCCGGTGCCTTCTATCAGGAGCCTCTCCGCAACCGCCAGGCGCAAGCCGATTACTCCATCGATCTCTTGCAGCTGCGGCAGACCCAGCTCACCAATCGCAAGGATCTGAATCAGGTGGAAGTGGATGTGCGAAACAGCGTAGTGGCCTTGCAACAGGCGCGAGCGCGCTTCGATGCCGCGGTGAAAAATCGCGAACTGCAGCAGGAGCTCTTCGACGCCGAGCAGAAGCGCTTTCGCCTGGGCGCGTCCACGCCCTACAACGTCGCGCTCCAGCAGCGCGATCTGATCAACGCGCAATCGGCCGCGGTGGCGGCGGAGGTGGCCTATAGCGCCGCGCGCGTGTCGCTGGACCAGACGCTGGGCATCACGCTCGTGGCCAATCACATCTCGATCGACGAAGTAAAAAGCGGAAAGATTACCCGCAATTCCGTCCTTCCGGCTGACGTTACAAAGCCATAGCCCGCATAGAAACTTTGAATTGGTAATGTTTTCGGGAGCAGCTCTAGAATACCGGTAGAGTCCCGTCAGCTCCGGTTGTTCCTCGTAAGTAAACTCACAAACCTCGTCTAATAAGTTTTGCGGCTAGATTCACCCAGGAGGTAGTGTGTCTACAATCAAACTCTTCGGAATCATTTGTTTTTCCGCTTTCCTTTTTTCAACCCATCTGCCCGCTCAGCTCACGCTCCCGCCTGGAGTTACCCCGCCGATGAGTCCCCGGAACACGCCATTGTCGATCCCTACCAGGGACGCGTCATGGGCGATCCGCGCTCCATCCCGCTGCTCGGCGCGTCCAGGGAAAGCCCAATGGGGGAAGCCATTCGCCAGTTCGAATCGGGCGACGCCACGGCGGCTCCGAGGTTGGCCGGACACCTCTGCCAACCATCCAATTTCCGGCGTCGTTTCGCTGCACGAACTGGAACATCCCGTTCCTAAGAAAGCCATCCGGGAAGCCCATGAAGCCGAGCGGTTCTCGCGCGCCAACGATATTCCCAAGGCCATCGCGAAACTGGAAAATGCCATCCGCATCGACCCCTCGTATCGCGACGCGCACGTGAATCTGGGCGTGCAATACGCCCGCTCGGGACGCGTTGCCGATGCCCGACGCGGAGTTCCAAAAGGCTCTCGACATCGGGCCGCCCGTGGCGTCCCTCTATGCCAATGAGGCGCTCACTTCGCTGGCTCTTGCATCGCATTCAGGACGCCGAAACCTTCGCGCGCAAAGCTCTGGAATTGGACCCGGCGAACAGCGCCGCGCAACACGTCCTTCAGCGCCTCCTATCTCGTTGATTTTACAGGCTGTTTTTAGGTGGCGTTTGCACCTGTCCGGGCTGCTAAAATAAGGTTTGCGAAACGCATCCCGTTCTTGAGCGCTTCGCTCCTCTATTTTCTAGGAGTTAACCGTTGGCAGACCCCCGCGATCCGAATGACCCGAACAATCCGCCCGTTCCGCCTTCCGGCCAGATGCCGCTCGGTGGCGACGGCAAGCAGAACCTGATCCCCATCAATATCGAAGACGAGATGCGGCGTTCGTATCTCGACTACGCCATGAGCGTGATCATCGGGCGCGCGCTGCCCGATATCCGCGACGGCCTGAAACCCGTGCATCGGCGCATTCTGTACGCCATGTCGGAGATGGGCCTGGCGTTCAACCGGCCGTACCGCAAGTGCGCGGGCATCGTCGGCGAAGTGCTCGGAAATTATCATCCGCATGGCGACGCGCCGGTCTACGACGCGCTGGTTCGCATGGCGCAGGATTTTTCGCTGCGCTATCCGCTGGTGGATGGGCAGGGAAACTTCGGTTCGGTGGACGGCGATCCGCCCGCGGCCTACCGGTACACCGAAGCGCGGCTCTCGCGCATCGACACCGCGCTGCTTCGAAGATCTGGACAAGGAGACGGTCGATTTCCGGCCCAACTTCGATGAGCGGCGCGTGGAGCCCGAAGTCCTGCCGACGCGCGTTCCGAATCTGCTGATCAACGGATCGTCCGGCATCGCGGTCGGCATGGCCACCAATATCCCGCCGCACAATCTCACCGAGATCATCAACGCCACCATTCTGCTGGTGCAGAAGCCGCGACACGCACCTGAGCGAGATCGTGAATCTGGTGCAGGGCCCGGATTTTCCCACCGGCGGATTCATTCTGGGCCGCCAGGGCATTCTCGATTATTTCACCAAGGGCCGCGGCACGCTCAAGCTGCGCGCCAAAGCCGCCACCGAGAAGTTCGGCAAGGATCGCGAAGCCATCGTCGTCACCGAAATTCCGTATCAGGTGAACAAGGCGCGGCTGATCGAAGCGACGGCCGCGCCTGGTCAACGACAAGAGGATCGAAGGCATCTCCGAAATTCGCGACGAAAGCGATCGCGACGGCATGCGCATCGTCTTCGAGCTGAAGCGCGGCGAGCAGGCCGAGGTGATTCTCAACAATCTCTACAAGCACACCCAGCTGCAGATCAACTTCGGCGTCATCATGCTGTCCATCGTCAACGGGCAGCCGCGCGAGCTGGGCCTGGCGGACGTGCTGAAGCGCTTCATCGATCATCGCATCGATGTGGTGCGCCGCCGTACCGATTACCTGCTGCGCAAGGCGCGCGAGCGCGAGCACATTTTGCTCGGCTTCAAGAAGGCGCTCGAAAACCTGGACGCCGTGATCAAGCTGATCCGCGCCTCCGCCAGCCCTCGCGAAGCGCGCGACGGATTGATCCGGACGTTCGAGTTCACCGAGCGCCAAGCGCAAGCCATCATCGAGATGCAGTTGCAGCGCCTCACCGGCATGGAGATCGAGAAGATCCTCAAGGAGCTGGCCGATATCCAGGTGGAGATCGCCGAGTATCTCGAAATTCTCGGCGTCCGACAAAAAGCTGCGCGGCATCATCGTGCAGGAGTTGAAGGACGTGCAGAAGGAGTTCGGCGACGAGCGCCGCACCCAGATCATCGAAGATACCGGCGAGATTCATCTCGAAGATCTGATCCAGGTGGAAGACGTCGCGGTCACCGTCACGCACGGCGGTTACCTGAAGCGAACCGCCGTGGACACCTACCGCCGGCAATCGCGCGGCGGCAAGGGACGCATCGGGATGGGGACGCGCACCGAGGACGTGGTGGAGCATCTGGTGGTCGCATCCACGCACGCCTATCTGCTGGTGTTCACCACCAAGGGCCGCGTGTTCTGGCTGAAGATCTACGAGATTCCCGACGCGGGCACCACGGGCAAGGGCAAGCACGTTTCCGGCCTGGTGAATCTGCAGCCGGACGAAGCCGTGAAGACTTTCCTGCCGGTGAAGGATTTCGTCCCCAACCAGTACATCGTGATGGTCACCAAGCAGGGCGTCATCAAGAAGTGCGAGCTCACCGAGTTCGACAATCCCATGGCGCGCGGGATCATCGCGGTTTCGCTGGATGATGGCGACGAGCTGCTGGCCGCGCGCCTCACCAACGGCGACAACTACATTTTCCTGGGCACGCGCGAAGGCAAGGCCATCCGCTTCCATGAAAGCGACGTGCGCGCCATGGGCCGGCCGGCTCGCGGCGTTCGCGCCATGGATCTGGCGGAGGGCGACACCATCATCGGCGCCGAGGTGGTGGAGAAAGAGGGGCTCATCCTGTCGATCTCCGAAAACGGATTCGGCAAGCGCACGCCGCTGGAAGACTACCGGCTCACGGCGCGCGGCGGCAAGGGCGTCATCAACATGAAGCTCGCGCCCCGGATCGGCAAGGTGGTGGCGATTCTTTCGGTGAAGGAAGACACCGACCTGATGATCATCACGCGCGACGGCAAGATCATTCGCCTGGAATCGGGCGAGATCCGGCAGGCCGGCCGCTCCACGCAGGGCGTGCGGCTGGTGCGCATGGAGGACGGCGATCAGGTGGCCGCGGCGTCCGTGATTCCAACCGTGATCCCGGGCGAGGGCGAAGCGGATGGAAGCAACGGCCAGAACGATCTGCCGCTGCAGTAAGCGCTTACGGCCGCGTCGTCTTGCGATCGTGTTTTGCGCCACGCTGTCCAGCTCGTGGCGCGGTGCAGATCCTCGCGTGCTCCCGCAACATCGCCGCTGGCCCTCCTGGCGACGGAGCGGTTCACATACGCGTTCGCATAGCTCGGATTCAACCGGATGGCCTGGCTGCAATCGTCGATGGCGCCCTGGTAATTGCGCAGCCGCAGTTGCGCATAGCCGCGGGCATTCAGCGCCAGGGCGTGCGTGGGATCGATTTCGAGCGCTTGATCGAAGGCCTGCACCGCCGCCTCGAAATTCTCCTGTTCGGACAGATACCGGCCTTGCCGGTAGAAGCGATTGGCATCCCGCGACGGCCTGGGAAGAACCTGTGGCGGCTTCACGCTGGCGATGGCAGTGGCGTAGCGCGTGGCCTGGGAGTCAACTGCGGCGGCGCCACGGGTGGCGTTGCGGTGTGCGGCGTTGCGAACGGCAGGTGCGGCAAGCTCTCTACCGGGACCGCTGCCGGTGGCGTGGAAGGCGGCGCGGCGACCGGCGCCGGAGTCGGCTCCGCAACGGCGGGAGGAGGAGCGGGCGTCGGGACAGCCACAGGCGCGGGACGCGCTTCAGCCACCACCACCGGCGGCTGGGGCGCTTGGGGCGTCGGGGCCGGCGGATGCGCCTCGATCATCTTCTGCGCGGCGCCCAGCAAATTCGCGGCTTCCGCCGGATTCTGCCCGATCAGCATGGCGCGGTTGAGATCCTCCAGCGCCGGCTGCGGCGCGCCCGTGGCCAGATAAAACTGCGCCCGGCACACATACGCCGCGCTGTCCGCCGGATTGAGCTGGATGGCCTTGCTGCAATCGGTCAGCGATTGCGGAAGTTGGCCGTGCGTGCGCAGAACCGCCGCTCGTCCCAGATACGCCTTGGCCGATTCGGGCGCGAATTGGATAGCCTGCCCGTAATCGTTCAGCGACTGCTGCGCTTGCCCGATCTGCTGGAGAAAGTTCGCGCGCAGCCAGGTAGTTGTCCGCGTTGCGCGGGTCGCGCTGGATGGCCTCCGTAACATCGGCGATGGCCTCATTGGTGCGCCCGCTCGAAGCCAAGGCCGACGCCCGCATCGCATAGGCCCGCGAATTGTTCGGCTGCAGCGCGATCGAGTGGCCCAGATCGGAAATCGCCATCGCATAATCGCCCAGATAGAAATGCGCATATCCGCGATGCAGAAACGCCGAGTCGTTCTTGGGATCCAGATCGATGGCCTCGGTGAAGGATTCGATCGCCGATCCGTAAGCTTTTAGATCTTCCGACCGCCTTCCGCGCTCATAGGCATCCTGAGCGCGTTGCCAGGCCGACGATCCAGCCGCCGGAGCGGACTCGGCCGGCGCTCCGCTAGAGGGCTGGGCGCTCGCGCGCGACGCTTTCTCCGCCTTTCCTTCCCTGGCCTGGCTTCCTTGGCGTCCCGCGCCAGCTCCTTCACCGAGGACTGGAGGTCTTTTATCTGGCTCTGCAACTGGGACAGCGCTTTTTGAACGTTTTCAATCGCGGCGCTCAAATCGGGTTTGGGGATGTCGTCGCTGTAGACCCACCCGCCGAAAGCCAGAAGCACCACGACCGGGAGGATGTAGCGAAGACGAGCCAGCATTGCAATTCGATGTCGGACGCTTTTGAAAACCGAGTATAACATTTCAGGCGCTGATCACGGCGTCGGGAAATAGACCTAGCAGGCGCTCGGTACTACCGGCGGATCGCTAAGGTCGTCGTTTGTGACATAATCCTGGGGGAGCGCCCGGAGAAGAAATGGCACAAAACAGCAAGATCGTTGAAGACCTGTACGCCGCTTTAGGACGGGGCGACATTCCATTCGTCCTGGCTACGCTCGACCCGAAGGTGGTCTGGAACGAGGCCGAGAGTTTCATTTACGCCGACGGGAATCCCTACGTGGGCGCCGACGCAGTGCTCAACGGTGTCTTTGCACACTTGGGGCCGGAATGGGATGGCTTCGCGGCAGTTGCCCACGAGATCGTCGACGGGGGCGACACCGTGGTCGCCTTTGGCCGTTATAGCGGCGTCTACAAAGCCACCGGCGTCAAAGTGGACGCCCAGTTCGTACACGTGTTCAAATTCAAGGACGGCAAGGTCGCCAGCTTCCAGCAGTACACCGATACGGCGCAATTCAAGGAAGCGATCGCCCGCCGCGCCGTCGCATAGGGCTCAAGGCAAATTCATCGCTCCAAGTTCATCAGAGCCGCCAATTTCGGCCAGCGCGGGCTGGCGCGTAGCGGTTCGCCGATCGCGCTTTGCAGCGACGGGGGGACCAGGGAGTATCGTTCTTCGATGGCCTTCTCGAACCAGTCCGCGGCTAATTCTATTTCGCCGCAGCAGGTGTGGAAGACCGCCATCCCGGTTGCAGCTCCATAGGCAACTCCCGAACTCAGCTTCCGGATGAGCTCCATTCCCCGGTCCTGGTCGCCCGCGCGAACTAACAGCGCGGCGTAAAGGCCCACGCTGGGCGTGTACCAGGGCGCCAGAGAAAAGGCCTTTTCAGCGAATGGCAGCGCTTCCACAAACATTTGGCGCGCCGCATGGATCTCAGCGAGAAAGTGCCAGGCCCAGAAAAAGTTTGAGTCCAGATTCATAGCCTGATGGAGATGCTCCTCCGCCTCCGCATATCGGCCAGCCCCGCCCAGGCACGCTGCCAGGATGCTCCGTATTGCGAGGTGAAGCGGGTCTCCCTGAAGGGCGAGTTCGAGTTGCTCCACGGCTTCCTTCCTGTGGCCGGAGCCCAAATGGTAAAAGAATCCGCAGCCCATTCGACTCACCGGCGAGGTGGAATCGTCAGCCGTCGCCAGCGTGAACTGGCTCCCGGCCTCTTTCCAGTTGAAGTCATAGGTTGCGGCGAGTATACACAGAGTGGAGTGGGCTTCCGGGAGCGAAGGGTCCAATTCCAGCGCCCGCTGTGCCAACGCGCGGGCCACTGGTGCAGCCTCGCGTAGGGGCGTCATGCCCACGGTGGTTCGGCCAAAACAATAGTCGGCGTAGAGGGCGTGGGCCAAGGCGTATTGCGGATCGAGCGCGATGGCCTGCCCGTAAAACACCTTGGCCTGGTCCATCGACTCCGCCGTCACCTTCCAGTGGAAGTGCTTGGCCTTCAGGAGCGCTTCGTAGGCGGCAAGCTTGGGTGTATAACGCGCCTTCGCGGCAGCCTGCGGCGAAAGCTTAGTGTGGAGAGCCCCGGAGATGGACGCCGAGATCTCGTCCTGCACGGCGAAGACGTCCGCCAACTCGCGGTCATAGCGCTCGGACCACAAGTGGCTCCCATCGGCCGCGGCGATCAACTGCGCGGTAACGCGGATGCGATTGCCCGAACGCCGCACGCTGCCCTCGAGAATATGGGCCACGCCCAGCGTCTCGGCGATCTTGCGAATGTCGGTGTTCTGTCCCTTGAAGGCAAACGCAGACGTGCGCGCGATCACTTTGAGACCGGGAATCTTTACCAGAGCGTTGATGATCTCTTCGGCCAGTCCATCGCTGAAGTACTCCTGCTCTTTGTCCGCGCTCATGTTGGCGAAGGGCAGCACCGCAATCGACGGCTGCTTCTCCCCCGGGCTGGCCGTCACCTGCTGCAAGGCTTCCCGCAACTCGGCCATGCTCTGATAACGGCGCGACGCCTGCTTCTCGAGACACCGCATCACCACGCGCTCCAGCGCCGGCGGCGGCGTCTCCAAGCGGCGGGGATCGTCACGCAGCACGGACGCCATGCCCTCGAACGCGCGCCTCCCGGTGAGCATTTCGTACAGCACGGCGCCGAAACTGAACACGTCGGAGCGTGCGTCGCAGGGCTGGCCTTCGATCTGTTCCGGCGCCATATAAGACGGCGTGCCGAGAATGGTTCCGGCCAGGGTCTGAGTAACCGATGCTTCCTTCGTTTCCGCGACCTTTGCCAGCCCGAAATCCAGCAGCTTCACGCCTTCCTTCGTCACCAGAATATTGGCCGGCTTCAGGTCCCGATGCGTGATCCCTTTGGCGTGCGCGGCTTCAAGCGCGGCCGCCATCTGCAGCGCCAGCCGCAGAGCTTCTTCCACAGGCAGCGGACCGCTCAGCGCCGCACCTTCGACATACTCCATCACCAGATAATCCGGGCCGACGTCGTGCAGCGTGCAGATATGCGGATGGTTCAGCGCGGCGATGGCGCGCGCCTCTTGCTCGAAGCGGTCGCTGTGAGGCCCTTTCAGAACCTTGATGGCGACCATGCGGCCCAGCCGGGTGTCAATAGCCTTGTACACCTCGCCCATGCCGCCCGCGCCGACGGGCGCGAGAATCTCGTAGGGTCCCAAGCGAGTCCCCGCGGCAAGAGCCATACCACTCAAAACCCGCTAGGTTCCCAGCTCTCGCCGGATCTCTTGGGCCACCGCACGCGCTTTATCCGCCGCGCCGATCTCGAAGCTGATGGCGCCCACGCGCGGGTGCCCGCCGCCTCCGTAGCGTTCGCAGATGGTGGCCAGATTGTGCTTCAGCGGCTCGGTGCCCAGGGATTGGATCCCACCGAAACCTTGGTGCGGAAGCTGGAGGTGCTCACCGATACCGTGTAAGTGGACGCCGGGAACAGATAATACGGGATGAATTTGTTGTAGCCTTCCAGGTCGTCCCCGATCAAATCGAAGAACACCACGCCGTTGCCGGTGTGCGCGCGCTTCTGGATGATATCGATGGAGCGCAGGTGTCGCTCGTACAAAGGCGCATACAACTGCTGGATTTCGGGCTGCTGCACAATCTCGCCCAGCTTGCAGCGGCGCATCCAGCCGATGATTTTGTGGATGATCTCGGAACCCTTGGCGCCTTCGATCACCAGGGTCAGCTTCATGGCCGGCGCCTTCAGCTCCACGGCTTCCTGCGCGCTGGCGTAGCGCGCGCCATCGATGACGTCGGCCCATTCCACCAGCTCCGCCAGATCCGGCGCATCAAATCCGAAGCGCTGGCGCGCCACGTCAGCGATGAACATGGTGCAGGAGCTGTAGGACGGATCGTAGAGCTTCTGGCCGCTATGATCGTGCCGGAAATGCTCGGCGTCCTCCGGGACTCAGGAACGCGCTTTGATGATGATCGAACCACCAGGTCAGCCGCGGATTGGGCGAATACTTGAAATCGACAATCGCATTCACGTCGCCGTCAAAAAGCCCGTCCTCAAAAAGCTGGGATGCCTTGTGCGCCAGGCCGGTGAATTCAAAATCCGCGCCGGGAGCGTATTTTCCCTCGTAAAATCGGCTGAAGTAAGCCGCCGAGGCCGCACCGTCGAAACAGTGATCGTGGTAG
Source organism: Bryobacterales bacterium (assembly GCA_963798295.1). GTDB lineage: Bacteria > Acidobacteriota > Terriglobia > Bryobacterales > Bryobacteraceae > Palsa-89. The sequence continues at coordinate 332,471 of CAWCSV010000003.1, forward strand.
AGAACTCTCACCCGCATGAATTCATATCCGTGAAGCGTGGAAAACTATCCAGCTTGACGCATTATTGAGGGGGTAAATGCAAGTGCGGCGCAAAATGCTCGCGCCTTGAACCGGCATGCAACCCGGCCCGCTATTCGAGGTTGTAATCGTTGCGCAACGCTTCCAGATTCTTGAGCGCCAGCGACCGAAATGGCGAATCCATATCCGCGCACTGCTTGCTGAACTTCACCGCCTCGATGGCGCGGCCCTTGTCGGCCAGCTCCCCGGCCAGCGCATAATTGGCGTAACCGAGATAGAAATAAGCGGCGGCAGCAAGCGCTGATCCTCCTGGATGTAGTTCAAGGCCGCGCGCAGATAGCGGTCCGACAAGCCATAGCGCGCCTGCTTGCCATAGACCACGCCGGCCAGCCAACTGGCCCAGCCGGTGAACTTGGCCTTCTTCTTTTCCCATTCCGACGGGCGTGATGTCGGCGGGCTGCGGCGTGTCCCTCCACCAGTTCCAGGATACGCAGCGAGTAAGTGAGCACCTGCGGCAGGTTCTTCTCCAGGCTCATATCGTGATCGGCGACGGTCATCAGAAAGTCGACGTTGTCGGGATCCTTGACCAGCCCCTCTTCGGCCAGTTGGATGGCCTTCTGGGGATTCAGCGTGGCCAGTTCGATGACCGTCGGCTTCTTGGCCAGAGCCAGGAACTTGCTCTGGGGATTGCGCTGCTCCAAAGCCAGCGTCAGCTCGGCACGTTTGAGATCGTCGGTTTGCGCGGCGGCCAGGGTCGCCAGCGTATATTCGGAATAATCCAGAACCTGCTGGGCGAAAGCCATCTGCTTGGTCCAGTCGGCAAGGTCGTCCGGATCGGAGGGCTTGGGAGTTTGCAGCGCGCGCGTAGCCAGGTCCCACGCCAGCTCGCGCATACTTGGCTCTCAGCTCGGAATTGTTCTGGGCCTCGGCGGCTTTCAGGGCATCATGCGCGGAGTCCAGATCGTTGGGATCCACCGCCAGCAGCCCTTCGGCGGTCGCAATGACGCGGTCCCACTGGTTCGCCTCCATGTAAATGGGAAGCAGCTGCTCGTAGACCCAGGCGATGGAGGCCGTCTGAGGATATTCGGCGACATATTTTTCGAGCAGAGCCAGCTTGCGCGGTTGCGTCGGTTCCTGTTCGATTCTCTGCAGCAGCAGGCCGTCCTGGGTTTCCGGATCGGCGTCCAGCTTGTGCCGGTCCGCCGCCAGCGCGTCACCCGTTAGCAGCAGCTGGGCCAGCAACACGACGAGCGCGGGAACAGAAACCTGCATGGATTTCACTCCAGGTGAGTTCGGAATCTTTTTGCGGGAACTTTAGCATTCAACCTTAGCACCTAGGTACTGCATTTTCGCGTAGGCGAAGGCTGTACGAGGCCGTCGAGCCCCGGTAACGTGTTGCCTTACCGAACCGCGCACGTGAGTAAGCGGGTGTTTTCCTTGGGTTGCCTAGCCCGGAAATTTCAGGTCCCGCGAGAGCATCTTGGACAATTCTTCGAGCGCGCCATCCGAAGGCAGGCTACCCTGGGCCAGCGCCGCATTCCCGCCGCCACGTCCGCCCGCCTCGGCCAGTGCGCGTTTGAGCAGATCGCCGGCATGGACGCCGCTGTCTTTCGAAGCACGCCAGCAGAACCGAGGGCGGATTTCGAGCGATGGCCAGGAAAATCGCCGGACCCGGCCGCGGTGAAACTTTGCGCTTCGGCTCGCGATTCCTCCGCGAGCGTTTCCAACGCCCGCAGCACACGCCGAATGCCGTCCGGGCCCGGCGGCGTCTTCGCCGTACAATGCGCGGCCTGCGGCCTGCGCCAGTTCGGTGGCCAGACGCCGCCGCATCCGGTCGGTTTCCTGCAGCTTCTCGCGCTGCGCGTCCACCAACGCGGGCGCTTCATCCAGGGGCGAGGAAAATGCGCGCGCGATTTGCGAGAGCGCTTCAAAATCGGCGCGAGCGCGCGCCACCGCCCGTCCGCCGCACAGGAATTCGATGCGCAGATTTCCGCGAATGCGATCCAGCTTGCGCAGCAGAATGGGGCCGATTTCGCCCGTGGCGCGAACGTGCGTGCCGCCGCAAGCGCTGCGATCCAGCCCCTGGATCGAAACAATGCGAACCTCGCCCTCGCGCTCGGTTGGTTTGCGCAGCCCGAGATCTTCGGAGGAATGCTGGAAGCTGACGGTCACCGGCCGATTCTCGAAGACAATTTGGTTGGCGCGGCGTTCGGCTTCGCGAAGCTGATCGGGCTCCAGCGTTCCGCGCAACATCGATGGTGCTGGATTCCGCGCCCAGGTGAAAACTGACCGTGGGCGCGTCGAACAGCTCCACCAGCACGGCCGACAGCAGGTGCTGGCCGGTGTGTTGCTGCATGTGATCGAAGCGGCGTCGCGAGATCGATCCGGCCTTCCACTTCAGTTTGGGTCGGGCGCTCGCTCATGACGTGCGCGATGCGATCCCCTTCGTCGATCACTTCGATAACGTCCAGTCCTCCCAATTGGCCGGTATCGAAAGGCTGGCCGCCGGAGGTGGGATAAAACGCCGTGCGATCGAGATAAATGCGTTTCTGGTCCGGACTCGCGTCGACTACGCGAGCCCGGAATTCGGTGAGATAGCTGTCGTGATAATAGAGCCGCTCCGTCATTGCACCGCTAAGAGCGCGGGATCGCTTGAAATGTTGTTTTCCAGGATCAACGACATGGTGGTGTTGCCGCTTGCGATGCCGGGCGGAATGGTCACGTTGATCTGATAGAGCGCCACGAAACCCGGCGTCAGGCCCGAAAACGCGGCCGTAGCGCAGGGCGCCTGGTGGAACGGGGTTTCGACGCCGAAGCAAACCTTCGTGGTCCCCGGCACGTTGCCAGCCGGAGCGCCGGGCGACGCGGTTCCGGAGGCGACCAGCGGCGAAGTTGGCCCCAGGCCGATCGCGTAGATCACGACCGTGTCTCCGATCTTTACGGGATGAGAAGGAATGCCAGTCTTCGCGCTGCCGTCGGCCGTGGTCATGATGCCGTAGCCTCCGTCGTACACGATGAAGCGCGGCGCCTGCGCGAGACGATGTCCACATAAATCAGATTCCCCGCCGTGCCGTTGCGCAGCACCTGGACCGTGCCATCTCCGGTGGCCGCATCGATGGGAATCTCGAAATTGATTTGACCGGACGACGATGTAGTAGAGCGGCGCGGCTTTGCCGTTCACCAGCACCTGGACCTCATCCAGCGTGGTCAGGAGCGGCAGGCTGCCGGCCGACTGCGGAGCATCGAAGGTGAATTGATTGCCGAACACCGCGGCGATATCGCCCTGGGCCAGCGGCTCTCCATTCGCGAAAGTTCCGTTGTTCACTGCGCCTCCCGCTGAAGCCAGCGGCGGGCCTTGCGCAACAACCGTGAGTTGAACCGGGATAGCGATGTTTCCGTTGACGCCGTTGCTCGCAATGGTGACGGTGCCGGTGTAGGTGTTGGGCGTAAGACCGGTAGGATCGGCCGTGACACTGATGCCTCCGCTGACCGTAGCCGCGGCCAGCCAGGTTCCGCTATTGGCGGCTGCCGCCGTGACGCTGGAGACCGTCAGCGTGCCTTGTCCGGCATCCGTCACCGCCACGTTGTCGGTCTGCGCCTGCCGCGCCCTGCGCGATGTTGAAGGTGAGCGTATTGCTGCTGGCCTGCGCGATGGGCTGCGTGGTGACATTCAACGTCACCGCGATCTGTTTGTTATCCGCCGCAAAGGACGAGCCGCTGATGGTGACGGTTCCGTTGTAATCGGTGGCGGCCATGCTGGCGCCCGCCTTGGCTGTGATCGTTGTTACGAAGTCGCCACTGGCCGCATTGGCCGACGTAGAGACGGTGAGCCACGGCTGCATTGCTTACCTGCCTTAATGGAGCCGTTGCTGGTGAACGTGGCGGACGTCGTGCCGCCCGGCGCCAGATAGAAAATCAGATTGCTGGGAACGTCGCCGCCTACTTGCGCCGTGACGGTGATGGTCTGCGGCGAATCCACGGCGTTGGGATCGGTAAGCGTGATGATTCCGGTGTAGGTGCCCGCGGCCAGCGAAGAGGTGTTGAAACGCGATGGTCACCGGATAACATCCGCCCCGCAACCCGCATACCTGCGAGGAGCCGACGGTGGCGGCCAGCCAGGGCACCGAAGAGGAAGCTTGCAGGCTCAACGTGCCGCTGCCGATGTTGAACGTGTCCAGCGTATAAGATTGGCCGTTGGTTCCGGCCGGAACCGAAACGGTGAGAGAGGTTTGAATCAGGTTCAGCCGGGGCGCGGCGCTCAGGCCCGAGACGAACAGCAGCGGCAGAAAAAGTCGCACGCTCAGAGAATTCTTAAGAATCACGGAAGCTCCTTAGCCTTTTTTGTTGGTGTTCAAGTCCAGGTGTGTTCGAAACCGGGTTTCGGGACGCGGGGCGATCCAGCCACCGCAGTGCAGGCCGCGTACCATTGCTGCGAATCGTTGGTCTATTGCAAATCAAGGCTCTGCTGCCGTACGGCCGGGGCTGTCGGATTGTCGCCGGATGTGTTTCGCCACAACCGCTGAGGCAATGGGAAACATGTTCCTAACGTCTTCATTGATTCGGTTCGGTGATTTCGAAATCCGCTTTCAAGAACTGCCAGTCCGGCAGTTCGTACACGCGCATCTTGGTGGGAACCTCCACCTTCACGTCTTTGAGTTCGCTCGGTCCGAGACGGGAAACCTGCGCTGGAAACGTGATCAGCGGCGGATCGCCGGGCTTGGCCGCGGTGGTTCCCAGATTGACGGTCATCTTCACGTCGCCTACATCGGCTTCCGAGTGATTGACCACGCCGAATTGAACGATCAGATGCCCGGGGCTTCTTTCGGTGACTCGAAAGCCGACCAGCTCGATATATTTGGCGATCGGGTTGGAGGTGTTGCTGGCCGTGAAGTGCGCCGGGACTGCCGGCGCGGCCTTGGCTTGCTTGTCGCGATGAGGATGAAGAGCAACCGGCGAGAAAGACCGCCAGAAACAGCCAACCGAGCCGCATCGAACCTATCATAACAGCGAGCATGGTGTCCCACGAGCGAACACTGCAAGAAAATCAAACGCCGTCGAATCAACGCGGCTGCTTGGCGATGAAATTGCGATACGTTCGTCTCATGCTTTCGCCCGGAACGTTTCAGGACCTGCGTTATGCCGCCCGCATGCTGGGCCGCAATCCTGGGTTCACCGCAGTCGCCGTGCTGGCCTTGGGGCTCGGCATCGGAGTGAACACAGCGGTCTTCACGGCCTACAAATCGATGGTCGCCCGGCCGCTCGACGCGCGCCATCCGGGCGAAATGGTGAATCTCGCGCTGGTCCGCGGCGCAGGCGTCGCCGATGCGGCATTCAGCTATCCCGACTACGCAGCGTATCGCGATTCGGCGCGCTCCTTCAGCGGGTTGATCGCTTATAGCCCCGAGCACCTGACCCTTCAGGACGCGGGCGGCGTGCTGAGCCGGCGCGATTCGGCGGCTGGCGCCATGCTCGGAAAGCTGGTGGCGATGCCTTCCCGCGCCGGCCACGCGGAGTTCGCCAGCGTCTATGCGGTCTCGGAAAACTACTTTCAGGTGCTCGGGGTGGCGGCCCTGCGCGGCCGGACGTTTGAGTCCATCGGCGCTCGTGACCTTGCGGCATCGCCCTCGGTTCTGATCAGCGAGAACTATTGGCGGACGCGCTATGCGGGCGATCCCGGGGTGCTGGGAAGAACCATCCGCCTGAATGGCGTTGCAGTGACCGTGGCTGGAATCACGCCGCGCGATTTTGTTGGAACCAACATCGCCACGCCCGATTTCTGGCTTCCGCTCAGCCTGGAGCCGCTGGTTCACGCCGACGAAAATTGGCTGCGTGATCGCGAAGCCCTGCGCTACAGCGTCTTCGGACGCCTCGCTCCCGGCGTCGGAATCAGCCAGGCGCAGTCTGAGATGACGCTGTTGAGCGATCGGGTCCGCCGGTTCCACGATCCGCATTCGGACGCGGCGAAGCCCGCCACGGCTATGGTCTGGCCGGGCTCTCCCTTTCCGCTTCCACTCAAGTTCTACGGCCCGCTCAAGCTGGCCGTTCTGCTCATCATGCTGGCTGCCGCCATGCTTTTGGCTGTCGCTTGCGCCAATGTGGGCAGCCTGCAACTGGCGCGCGCCCGATCCCGCCAGAACGAACTGCGAACGCGCCTGTCGCTGGGAGCCAGCCGTGGACGCATCATCCGGCAATTGCTGACGGAGAGCGCTCTGCTGGCGCTACTCGCGGGCCTGGTAGCGCTGCTGTTCACCTGGGCGCTGCTCGACATCCTGGCCAGGCTGCTGGCCGAAGCTTTGCCCGCGGCATACGGCTCGCTCGTTTTTCACGTGGCCCCCGACCCGGGAATCTTTTCGTATGTCTTCGCGATCTCTCTAATTACCGGCGTGCTGTTCGGACTGGCTCCGGCGCTCGAAAGCTCGCGCTCCGCGCTCTCAATCGGCGAGCGATCCAGTACTTCGCCGGTTCGAAGCCGCAGGATCCAGAACGTCCTCATCGCCGCGCAGGTTGCTCTTTCACTTGTGCTCATGATCGCCGGGAGCATGCTGATTCACAGCGCCATGCATTCACTCCAGATCGATCCGGGCTACGCGAGCCAACGCGTTGTGAGCCTCCAGTTCCAATTTCCCGAGGGCGAACAATATACCGCCGGCCGCAAGGTTGCGCTGGTGCGCGAGCTTCGTGCGCGGCTGGCCGCATTGCCCGGCGTGACCCAAGTCACCAGCGCTCGCCCGCCGCTGGATGACGCGTTCCGAACGGCAGCCATTCCGGTTGACGCGGGAAAATCGGCCGGCGCGGGGACATCGCTCTGCTACGCCTACATTCAGCCAAAGTACTTTGAGACCCTCGGCATCCCGCTCTTCCTGGGCCGCGGTTTTGAGCCGAACGGCCGCGCAGCGGAGCGCGAGGTGATCCTCAGCCAATCGGCCGCCAAGCAGCTCTGGCCGGGCGAAAACCCCATCGGACGAAGCCTGCGCCTGGGCGTGACAGACGAACGCATCCACAATCGGAGCCAGCTTTCTCCGCAAGTGGTCGCCGACGGGCCCGCGTACCGCGTTGTTGGAGTGGCCGGCGACACGCGTGGAGCCGAGTTCGACGCGAGCGATTCCAAACGCGTCTACCTTCCTCTTTCCGAAGACCGGCTTGCGGATCGCCCCATCCTCATCCGCACGCGGTCCGATCCGGCGCAGGTCTCAGCAGCCATCGACTTGCTACTCTCCTCCCTCGATCCCAACCTGGTGGCGACCACTTCCACTCTCGATGCCGTGCTCCGCCGCGCGCCGCCCTTCATCAGCGCAAGCCTTGCGGCGGCCATTGCATCCAGCCTTGGGCTGCTCGGGCTTCTGCTCGCTTCCATGGGCATCTACGGTACGGTCAGCTATATCGTGCTGCTGCGCACGCGCGAAGTTGGCATCCGCCTGGCTATAGGCGCGCAGAAGCGCGACATTCTGGGGCTGATCCTGGGCGAAAGCACGCGGCCCGTGATGGCTGGATTGCTGGCTGGAATGATTCTGGCCGCGGGAGCCTCCGTTCTACTCGAAGACGTGCTCTATGGACTCAACGCCGTGGATGCCGCATCTTTCGCGGGCGTCTCGCTCTTGTTCCTGGCGATCGCGCTGCTGGCGGCCTATCCGCCGGCACGCCGAGCGTTACGCGTCGATCCAAGCGTCGCCCTCCGATACGAATAACGCGTGCCATACTGATGCCATATGCGCATCGTTTTTGGATTGCTTTTTGCGGCGACGTGGCTGGTGGCGGATTCAGGCGCCGGAGTCCGCTGGAACGCGCCAGCGGGTTGGAAATCCGAAGCGCAGCGGCCCATGCGCCTGGCCACCTATAGCATCGCGCCCAATGCCGAATGCGGCGTCTACTTCTTCGGCGCCGGCCAGGGCGGCAGCGTCGAAGCGAACCTGGATCGCTGGATCGGCCAGTTCCTCCAGGCGGATGGAAAACCGTCGAAAGCGGCGGCAAAGATTGCCAAGCGGACCATTCACGGCTGGCCGGTCACCACCGTGGATGTCTCGGGCGCTTACACCGGAATGGGTGGGCCAGCGGCTCAACCAGGACCCGCGATGCCCGCGTATCGGATGCTGGGCGCCATCGTCGAAGGACCGCAAGGCTCGATTTTCATTAAGTTTACCGGCCCGGCCAAAACGGTGGCCGCCAACCAGCCGGCATTCGACAAAATGCTTGCATCGCTCGCACCAGTGAGATAATCAAAGCAAAGGCAGTATGTTTCAGGCCATACGGGAGCAGATCGATACCGTCTTTCACGGTGATCCAGCCGCCACCAGCGCGGTGGAGATCTTTTTCTGTTACCCCGGCTTTCATTCCATCCTGCTGCATCGCGCCGCGCACCGCTTGTACACCGGCGGCTTTGTGCTGCTGGCGCGCATCGTTTCGCAATTCAACCGGACCGTGACCGGGATCGAGATCCATCCGGGCGCCAGCATCGGAAGGCGATGCTTCATCGATCACGGCATGGGCGTGGTGATTGGCGAGACCACCGAAATCGGCGATGATGTGCTGCTCTATCAGGGCGTGACGCTGGGCGGAACCGGCAAGGAGAAAGGCAAGCGCCATCCCACCATCGGCAACAACGTCGTCATCGGAACCGGCGCGAAGATTCTCGGGAATATTACGATCGGCGATCATACCAAGATCGGCGCTGGCAGCGTGGTGATTCACTCGGTTCCCGATCACTCCACCGTGGTGGGCGTTCCGGGGCGCGTGGTGCGGACGCGCGCGGACGCGGGCGGGGACGACGCCAGCGATTATCTGGAACACGGCACGCTGCCCGATCCCGAGGGCCAATTGATCGACGATCTCACCAAGCGCATCGAGCAATTGGAGGCGCAGATCAAGCTGCTGGCGGAAGACCGCTTGGCCGAGCGACGATGAGCAGGCTTCGCTTTTTGGCCATTGGCCTGTTGGCCGTTGGCTTAGGCGCCGCGCCCTTGAAATACACGTATTGGGTGCAGCCCTGCACGGACCCTGCGTCGCTCTGCCAGCCCGACGATCCGCAATTGGCGCAATGGGCCCTTGAGGCCTGGCAGAAGGCATCCGGCGGCGAACTCGAATTTACGCGCGTGAAAGATCGCGATCGCGCGCGCATTCGTCTGTATTGGGCTTCCGCCGAGCAAGGTCTGTACGGCGAGACCCGGCCGATGGCTTTCCAAGGACACTTGGGCGCGGAGGTGTACGTGCGCCCCTCCCCGCTGCCGGTGAATGGCGACCGGTTACTGCGCGACGCCATCGTATACCTGACCTGCCTGCATGAATCGGGACACGCGCTGGGGCTGGCGCACACCCGTGTGTTCGCCGACATCATGTACAGCTTCCAATTCGGCGGCGATATCGACGAGTATTTCGGGCGTTACCGGCGGAAGCTCGAAACACGTGGCGACATCGCGAAGAATTCGGGAATGTCGGCGGCGGACCGCGCCCGGCTGCTGGAGATCCTGAAGAATTAGTGCCCCGACGGCGCTTCTTCCGCCTCAGCCTTCAACGGGAAATGCGCGCCCTGCGGGATGGGCGCGAGCATGTTTTCCTTGCGGTAGATCAGCGTGGATACGTTGTAGCTGGCGATCTCAAAACCGTGGCCGTGCGTGATGGCGTCGGTGGGACAAGCTTCCACGCAATAGCCGCAGAAGATGCAACGCGAATAGTCGATGTTGTAGACCTTGGCGTAGCGTTCGCCGCCGCTGATGCGCAGCGTTTCGGTATTTTCGGCGGCTTCGATGTAGATGCAATCGGCGGGGCAGGCGGCCGCGCACAGGAAGCAGGCCACGCACTTCTCCAGACCGTTTTCGTCGCGCTGCAGCACGTGCACGCCACGAAAGCGTTCCTGAAACTTGGGAGGCGCGTCGGGATAATCCTCGGTGATGGTGGGATTCATCATCTCACCCAGGGTGATGGACATGCCCTTGGCGATGGCTGCGGCGGATCCGAATGCTTCAGAGATTTTAGATGCCATTAGCGCTTTCCATTATCGCAGGTCCCCGACCGGGGCCTAGTTCTTGGAGCCTCAACCGGCTTTCCATTCCGGCACGTGTTCCTCTGGACCAAAGGGCGTCACACCGGCGCGCTCGCCTATCTCTTCGAAATCGCGCTTCGAAAATCCGTTGAAAGCCCGCGCGATGGTGCCGTCGCGCTCCAGCAGAAACAGCGATGGAACCGACGTGATGCCATAAGCGTTGCTCGCGGGGTAGCCCTGGCTCGACAAATCCAAGAGCGTGGGGAACGTGACTCCGAAGCGCTGCATGAAGCCGCGCGGTGGGGCCTTCGTCGTCCTGCGAGATTCCGATCACCTGTAGGTCAGGGTTCGCCGCCAGGCGTTCCAGATAAGGCGCGGTGAGCTGGCAGACCGGGCAACTGATTTTGTAGAAGGCCAGAAGCGCGGGTCCTCCGGCCAAAACATCTTCCAGCGTCCGGGCCGCTCCGTCCAGCGCGGCCAACTGAAATGCAGGAGCCTTCGCGCCCGGCCCCACCGGCACTTTCCTGCGACGGCCGAACATTTACTTACGGGCCATCCGCGCCTTACGCGCCTTCCTTTTGCTGTTGGACGAAACTGAGAATATCGAAGTGTTTGATCTCGCGATCGGGGAAGAAGCTGTTGATGGCTTCCTGCTCTTCATTGAAAATCTGAAACACCGTGGAGAGCTTGGTGAGCAGCACCAGTTCCAGGTTCCGGCGATTGAGATTGGACAATTTCAGTGTGCCGCCGGCTTTCTGCACCGCCATATGGCAAATCACCATGGTGCCGAGGCCGGTACTATCGATGTACTCCACCTCCTTCAGATTCAAGAGTTGCTGCAAATGGCCGGCCGCGGTTTCCGCATTGACTCTTTCGCGCAGATCGGAAGCTCCGCCAACCGCCAATTTCCCGCTGAGGTCCAGGATTTTGACGCCTTCTTTCTCGCGGGACGAAATCTCGAGGTGAGCCATGTCCTTTTAGTGTACCCGCTCGGCGACGGGCACGGCCGGTGTCTCAGGCGGCATCAGCGGTCCAGCGGCCCGCCGGCAGTAGCACGGTGAAACGCGTGCCTTCCTTGAGAACGCTTTCCACGGTAACCGCGCCGCCGTGCGCTTTCGCGATCCAAGCGACGAAGCTGAGGCCCAGGCCGAGACCTTTTTCCGCATCCGCTGAAGGCACGCGATAGAAGCGATCGAAAATGTGCGGCAAGTGGCTGGGCGAAATACCGACACCGGTGTCTTCCACGATCAGCTTCACGTGATCGAAGGCCGGAACCAGGCTCACCTTCACCAATCCGCCGGCCGGCGTGTATTTGATGGCGTTGCCCAGAAGGTTGGAGACCAGCCGCTCGATCTGAATTCGATCCGCGCTGATGACGCAATTCGCGGGCAGCTCGGAGGATAGCCGGACGCCTTCCGCCTCCGCCGGAATCTGATGCTGATCCACCAGGTCGCGAACCAGCTCGGCGAGATTCAGCTCGGCCTTTTGCAGCGCCAGTTGCCCCGATTCGGCTTGCGAAAGCATCAGCAGAGCCCGGACGATGTTGGAGAGACGCTCCACGCCTTCCAGCGCGTCGGCCATCGCTTCGCGGTATTGATCCACCGTCTCGGCGGTGAATAGCGCCACTTCCAGTTGCCCACGAACCACGGTGAGCGGAGTGCGCAGCTCGTGCGAAACGTCGGTGGAGAACTGGCGGATCTGTTCGAAGGAATGGTTCAGGCGCGTCATCATGTGGTTGAACGCTTCGATCAGCCGGTCCAATTCATCACCGGTGTCGCGCGCGGGAATTTGCACATCCAGATTGGAGTGGGTGATGCGCTGCGCGGCGTCGGCCACCGAATTTACCGGATCCAGCGCGCGCCCGGCCAGGAACCATCCCAGAACGCCGCTCAGCACGATAATCAGCGGCACCCAGGCGAAATAGTCCCAGGTGAAATTGCGGATCACTTTGTCGTTGTAATCCAGGGCGCGCCCGATGGCCAGATAATATTTGTGGCCGTAATGATCCACCCACAGCCCGGAACGGATCATGTAGGGAACGCCGTTCGGGTCGGTGCGCTCGCGGATGGCCGGTTTGCCGGATGCCAGAATGGAGCGGATTTCGGCCGCCGAATCGACGCCCAGCGAATCGTAGATCTCGGAATGCTGAAGGGGATGGCCCTGCGTGTCGGCCAGCATATAGACGCGCTGCACGCGGCGGACGGCGAAGCTTTCGTCCGGATCCTTTTCGTCGAACACCCAATCGGGCCCTTCCGGGCCGGTGCGCAAATAACCTTTAGCCGCGCCCCACTCCTCGTCCAGCACGTTTTCCATCTGGCTTTGGAACGTGCCGCTCAGGATCTGGCGGAACAGCATGCCCAGGAACACCAGCAGGACGCTGAAGAAGATGACGTAGCTCAACGCCAGGCGGAAGCGGAGCCCGCGAGTCCAGCCGAGAGCTTTGCCTGGGGTGATCATGCACGGCTTCTCATGTGACCTGCTCGAGCGGCGTCTCCACGGCCTTTTCGGGCGTGTCCAGCATGTAGCCGATGCCGCGCACGGTGTGGATCATCTTGACGGGAAATTTGTCGTCGATCTTGCTGCGCAGATGCCGGATGTACACGTCGACGATGTTGGTGAGGCCGTCGTAGTCCATATCCCAGACGTGCTCGACGATCATGGTGCGGCTCAGCGGGCGTCCGCGATTGCGCATCAGGTATTCCAGGATGCTGAATTCCTTGGGCGCCAGCTCGATATTTTCGTTGGAGCGCGTCACCTTGCGGCGGATGCAATCGAGCAGCAGGTCGCCCACCTGCAATCGTTCGGGCATGGGCTGGCCGCGGCGCAGGCGCGCTCGGACGCGGGCCAGAAGCTCGACGAACGCGAAGGGCTTCACTAGATAATCGTCGGCGCCAAGTTCGAGGCCTTTCACGCGATCATCCACGGCGTCGCGCGCGCTCAGGATCAGGACCGGCGGGCTGGACTTGCGGTTGCGAATCTTTTGCAGCACGGTGAGGCCGTCCATGTCGGGCAGCATGAGGTCGAGAATGATCAGGTCGTACTCGGCGCCGTGCACCAGATCCACCGCAGTGGCGCCGTTCCGGCCACATCCACGGCATAGCCCGCGCTTTCCAAACCGCGCGACAAGAAGTCCTGAATGCGTTTTTCGTCTTCGACGACGAGGATTCTCATAAGTGAGGAGGTGTCTACCTTTATTAAACCACTGCCTGCAATAGCGGCTGGTGGCTTGTGGGCGGTGCTGGTGGCTGGTGGCTGGTGATTGGTGGCCGCCGGGTTGCGTCGCATCAGGGTACTTTTTGTGTTGGGCGACGCATTTGAAACGCAGTGCACGGAGAAGAGGCGGGATTGAGCTGCGAATCGAGTCTAACAGACGGCGCAACGCTCAGAGCTATGCGAGCGCGTAAGTTATTGGATCGGGGAGGAAAGAAACTGGGCCGGAAGTGTCACTTTTGCGGCGAATTTCAAAGTCGCTCACAAAGATTGTCCGGGAGCAAACGCGACAGGCTCCGGGGCGCGAAGTCGCCTGGTGGTTCGTTTCGAACCGCAGATGCGCGTTAGTCGGCGTGAAGAGGATTTCGGCGCAGCTATTAAACCGTTCGCTTGCGCTGCCGGTCTGGGTGCCCAACTACGCCCAATATCCGAGGTGCCGAAAAACGGGCCTGCGTCGGTGACCAGAATCGAGCCACATGACTGCGACGCTTTGTTGCGTCTGTTATCTCGTAACTCATGGGGGCCCGTTAGGCGACTTCTGTTCGTATATGCGGCAACTGTACTTTGTTTTTCCTAGGTCCGCTGTCACGATCTGCCCCTGCTGTTCAAGGTTCTCGGCCTTGAGTCGGAGATTCGTAAGGATGCTTTGTCGACCGAAAACGCACAGGAAAGCCCGTGCACTGCTCGAGGCGGTGCGGTAGGCCACCAACTTCAACAAATCCTGCTTGATGTCAATTGACCGCCGGTTGGCCCACTTCACCTCGAGCGCAAACGCCAGGCTGTTGCGGGTGGCGACGAAATCCAGCCTCTTACGATCGCCCTTCTCCTCGTGCTTGACGCCTGGGCACTCGACCTCGCATTCAACGGAGTAGCCTCGCGCGGTCAGAATCCGCAGAATTGGCTCATACAGAACGTATTCGCTGAATGATTCGTTCATCTCGCAAGCCGCAAGATAGCTGACGTAACCAGACAGCCCCCGCTTGATTCGGTACAGGGCGTCGATCGGCTCTGGCAGGTCGTGATTCGATTTGTTAGAAGTCATTTGGAATCGCTCAAGGTCGCGAAATGCCCAGGAAATGAGCGTTGGCGAAGGCAAGCAACTTGGGTCTCTCCAACTCCGTGTGGCACCTCATTCATCGTTTGGCCGCCTCACGGCCACTGAATCATTTTGCCGGCAATTGGTTGTATTGGACGTTGCCTCTATTGGGCGAGGAATTCCTCTCGATATTGTGGCCAAGGCCGCTGTGGGATGTTCACTACGACGACTGCGAATTCTGGAAACTGCCTTAGGGCTTGGGAAGCGGATTCGCCAAAGAGTTGATCTCGCGCCAGCAGACATTTGAAGCCCGCACCCACGGCCGCGCGCACGAGTTCCCCATTGGACAGGCTCTTCCACCCACGCTGGCCAGCGGTATCGCAGGAGATCTGGAAGCCAGTTAAGACAGAAACGAGGTGCACATCCATGTTGGCGTCAAACAGCCACATGAAACGAGTCGGTGATCTCGGAAGCGAGTTTCAGAACTTCGGGCAAGGCTTCGCGCGGAAAGGTTCCACCGAAAGATTGGTCAATGTCATCAAGCGACATTCCGCTAGCCAAGCATTCGAGGATGAGGGAAACCGCAAGCCGGGTGCCTCGAATTGCCAGCTTCCCACCGAGAAGTTGTGGATCGGCTACGATCCATTGATACTGCTTGTATGCGGCTGGCTGCCAATCCGCCATCGAAACCTCCTCACTCCTAATTGTAGAGTAGACCGCAGCCGGCGTTCGTCGGACAAATGGCGGCAACAGAATAGATTGGATCGCGTCTCACGGTTAGGAGACTGGCATGCAAAGGTTCAGCGGAATCGCGGGGATTGTAGTCGTATTAGTGGCGGGGCTGGGTTGCACACAGAGCGACCAGGATCGCGCGCGGCGCGAGGGCCAGGAGGCGCAGGAGAAAGCGCAGCGGCAGTTGCAGGAAACTCGAGACAAACTGCGCCAGGACCTGAAGCGCGCCGATGAACAGACCCACCAGGATCTCGACAAGGCGCGCACCCAGTTGAACCACGCCCTGAACCAGTCCGAGCGCGATGCCGATAAGGCGCGCGGCAAGCTTCAACAGGAACGCCGCGAAACCAACGACGACAACCGGTAGGGGCCCAGTCACTCCCTCACGGTCGTGGTTCAGAACCGTAAGCGTAAGCAGGCGGCTTTGGCCTAGCAGTCCGTGTATTAGTAGATCCGGACACGGGAGGCGATTCGACGGCGAATGAGGGATGCCCGAACCCTCAACCACCCGGCAGGAGGGCGTTGTAGCGCCTCTCTCTGCAGTCGGTTTTCTGGAGCTGGTAAGTTTTGTCGAAGTAGTTACTATTACCACGGGCTGTTAAGGCTTTGCCTCAAACACCAGATTGAACGGCGTTTGCGTGGCCCGGCGAAAATGCTTAAAGCCGGCCGACGTGACCACCTCGCGTAGCCGTTTCTCGCCGGCCTGCGCGCCCAACGCCGTTCCCACTTCCTGAGCCAGCGACGCGGGCACGCACAACAGCGTCGACGCGGAGTAGAACAAGCGGCCCACCGGATTGTGGTTGGCCTCCGTGGCATCCTCGGCATAAGGCTCCACGATCATCCAGGTGCCGTCCGGCTGCAGCGTGGACCGCACATAACGGGCGACGCCCGCCGGGTCTCCCATGTCGTGCAGGCAATCGAAGAAGGCCACGAAATCGTAATCCTTCCCGGGAAACGCCTTCGCGGAAGCGACCTCGAACGTGACGCGGTCGCCCACGCCCTCCCGAATCGCCGCCGTGCGGGCCAAATCGATCGATTCCGCATGGTAATCGAACCCGCACACTTTCGAGTTCGGATAGGCTCTCGCCATTAGAATAGTGGAAGAACCAAGCCCACATCCGATGTCGGCGATCTTGGCGCCCTGCTTCAATTTCGCGTCCACGCCCTCCAGCGCGGGAATCCAACTGGCGATCAGATTGGCAATGTAATTCGGCCGGAAAAACCGCTCGGTACCGTGATAGAGGTCGTGATGATGTTCGTGCCATCCGACGCCCTGGCCGGTGGAAAAAGCCTTCTCGATTTTTCCCGCATCCTGGAAGCACGCCGAGATGATCTGAAACGCGCCGGGCAGATATGCCGGGCTGTTGTCGACGGCTAGCGCGAAGGCCTGCTCGGGAGGAAGGGTATAAGTACCCGCCGCGGCGTCGTACGTGACGTACCCGCTGGCGGCGTTGGCGTTGAGCCACTCGCGGACGTAACGCTCGTGGGTTCCAGTGCGCTGAGCGAGCTCGGCGGAAGTCACCGGCTTGGAATCCGCCATCGCTTTATAGAGACCCAACCTGTCGCCAAGCAGGACCAACACGGCGTGCATGGCGGCGCCCATGTCGCCAACCGCCTGGCCCATGAACGACTGCAATTTATCCATATCAAGCGCGGGCGCGGTGTGAGGTGTGCTCATGTTATTTTCGGACCAAAGCGCCAAACCGAAAGATTCAGCGTCCTTGCTGGTCCCGGTCCTCCTTTTCTTTTTGTTTCCAGCCCTCGGCCGCTTTGCGCGCGCTCTCCTTCAGTTCGCGTTCGGCGGTTTCCGCGGTCTTCTCGGCGTGCTTCGCCACTTCATGCGCGGCTTCGCCAACCTTGAACGCCGCTGAGTTTCGATCGCTTTCCTCGTGTTCCCGTTTGCGGGAATGAGAACAGGCGCTCAGGCTTAGCACGACTAGTAAAGCAATTCGAGATCGCATTACTGTCAATATATCGGTTGACGCAGCGTCGCTTGTTAGTGGGAGCGGTGACTACCGTCCCTTATATACCCGTCTCAGGACGGACGCCCCTTCGCGATCGTCCACTACCGGATGCACGGCGAACTCTAGTTGATCCGACCACTCCGCCATCCACTCATAAAGCGCCTTCCCATCCTTGCAATCAGCCAGCGCGAAACCAACTCCCGGCCCGTGCCAGCGCCCGAGCATCCTTACGCCTTTGGGCGGCCTTCCACCCGTTTCTAAAAATCGCGCTACAGCAGGGGCCATGTGAGCAGGTGCGATCTTCCACGTCACCATGAATTTCATTTTGTTTTCCCTCCGTTGTTAAAAAGGCCTCTGAGCCAGCAACAGTTTAGCAGATGGAAGACGCCGGACTAGCGAAGCGCCGCGTACTCCTTTCGGGCTTCGAGCAGCAAAGGGATGTCCGGATCGGCGTCCTTCCAGAAAGCAAAGAACTGCTCGTAGGTCTTCTTGGCACGGGCGGAGTCGCCCATCATCTTCGCGGCGCGGGCCAGGCCGACCTGCGCTGCGGGGTATTCTGGTCCCCAATTGGCGGCCTTGCGGTCGACCATCAGCGAAAATATCGAGGCTGCGTTCTCTGCTTGTCCCTCCGCGAGCAGTGCCAATCCGCGGACATAAGCCTCCGGCCCGGTGATCGGTGCGGAGCCGTTGCTGGCCTGCTGCGCGTTGACCTTCTTCGCCGCCGCGCCGCACAGTGCGATTACGATGGGCTGTCCGCGGGAAGCATGGGGATCGCACTTTCCGAGCAGCGCATCGGCTGTGGCAGCATCCGAGAGAAACTCTTGCAAGCTTCCCTCGGACGGACGTTGACGCACCAGATCCGAGGCTTTCCGAAAGAACCCCTTCGCTTGCTTCAAATGGCCGACTACAGCCGCGTTGTTCGCCTGTTCCGCCAATGCAATTGCCTCCGCCTGGTGACTCGCCAGCCATTGGGCTTCACGCTCCTGGGCTTGCACGTCCCCTTGGGCGTATCCGATTCTCAGGAGAAACAGGTGAACAAGTGGGCCACCCAATCCTTTCGAGATCGTTTCTTGAAGCGTCGCCTTCGCCTCGTCGAGCCGATTCAGATCCAGCAGCGCCAAAAACGCAACGCCGTACCCCGCGAGAATCCGGGGGCCCGTCCGGATTGCCATTTGGGCTTCTGGTAGCGCTTTCTCCGGTTCGCCTGCTAAGAGGTACTCGCCCGCCAGATTTGAGTGAAAAATCGAATCCCGAGGATATCTTCTGGCGAGCAGCTCCGCGATCTCACGAATCTTCTGGTGTTCCCCCACAGCGTAGTAGCGTTGATATTCAATAAACAAGCGCTCGCGCTCACTGACGCGATCCTCTAGTGCCTCGGCTTTCCGGGCTGCTTCTTTCGCCAGGGACGCATCGCCTACGCCCCAATAATTGAGCCCGAGGACAGCGAAAGCCATCGCAAAGTTTGGGTCAAGCTCGGTAGCTTGGCGGTAAAAGGGGATGGCAGCTCGACGGTCCCCGGTCTTGCTCCACTCCTCGTCACCCATGTTGAACGCCTGCAGGGCTTCCAGCGAACTGGTGGTGACGGCGTGTTGATACGCGCGGTTCTCACCTTGTATCGTGCTGAGCGATTCTCCCAGCTTGGCGCGCATCGAATTGGTCGCTTTGGCGAGCGCGTCCACAACATGCTCTTTGTCCGATGCCTCTGTCTCCTCTCGATCAAACGTCTCGCCGGTTTGACAATTGACCGCTTGAAGCGCAATCAAGTACCGAGAACCGAGCTGGGCAATAGAACCCTCGAGCGTGGCTTTCTGGCCCTCCCGGATGCAGATATCGCGCGCAATCTCGCCGGTCACGTGCAAGTCAGGCGACCGGCCAGACAGCTTCATGGTCTGCCGGATTTCCTCTTCGTCCATGGCCTTGAGGAACGGCGATTGTTGGAGCTGAAACGCTAGGGCTTGCTTCAGGGCCGTGTCGAAAACCGGATCGCCGGTTTTATTGTCAAAGTCCGCCACCACCAGCACATCCTGATCGGTGAGCTTTGGCTTGGCTTGCGCACGTTGTTGCCAAAAGAGCGCCGCACCGGCGAGCACGAGGACCAAGATCGCCGCCGCGACTGCATACGCCCTCACGCGGCCGTTGCCTTTCGCCGCTCCCGCCAGCGCCGTTTTGAGCTGGGCAGCGGACTGGAAACGCCTGGCCGGATCATCAGCGAGACATTTGCGAACGATCGCTTCCAGCGCCGCCCGTTTCACCGGCGATCGTTCGCGGCCTGGGCGCTGGCCGGTGAGAAGCTCATAGAGCACGCAGCCGAAAGCGTAAATGTCCGATCGGGCATCCGCAGGTTTGCCTTGCCATTGCTCGGGCGCCATGTAGGCCGGCGTTCCCATGACCGCGCCGGCGCGCGTGAGCTCCGAAGTTTGCGTTTCGTCCTCGGCTGCCCGACTCTCGCCCTGTTGTTTCGCTAGTCCGAAGTCCAAAACCTTGACGCCGCGCGTGGTGAGCAGGATGTTGGCGGGCTTCAAGTCCCGGTGCACGATGCCGTGTTTGTGCGCCTCCTCGAGCGCCTCGGCGATCTGCAGCCCAATTGGCAGGGCGTGCTTGGCCGGCATGGGACCTTTGAGCGGCGCGCCATCGATATATTCGAAGACCAGGTAATTCGCTCCGACATCAAAAAGCTGACAGACGTGCGGGTGATTGAGCGCAGCCACGAGAAGCGCTTCGCGCTCGAAACGATCCGTGAACTGGTCCTTGGAAACTTTGATGGCGACGATGCGGTTGAGGCGCGTGTCGCGGGCTTGGTAAACCTCGCCCATGCCGCCCTCCCCGATGGCCGCAAGGATCTCGTAGGGGCCGAGTTTGTCGCCCGCCTTCAACGGCATGGTAAGGCGATTTTAGCGCAGGGCGCGGCGCCGATTGTTAGCGCACGTTGTCGTGATGTTCGGAATTGACGTAATGGCCGGCGTCGTTATCCACGCAGGGAGGCATTTCGCCCAGCGTGTCCGGCTGAAGGGTCAGCGTACGAGTGATGGTCCAAGCTTTCGCCAGAACCGCCGGATCGTCGGCCGTCATCTGGTATTGAATAGTATCTCCCACCCGGCGCAAACGTTCCACGACGTGCAGTTTCGGGCTGTGATAGAAGCCATTGTCGGCTAGCCAGGTATCGTCGGTCAGATGCGTGACGTCCACCACCAGCATGTCGCCGTCCCAGCGAGCCACCGAATCGCCATTGTAAGTCGCCTCTTGTTCCGGATCAGTGCTGTGCTGGCCGTTCACTGGGATCACTCGCCAGTGATTGCCGGTCAAATCGGCATAGAGGAACACAAACTGTTTCGAAGTCTGCACGATTTGCTGCGGAGGGCCGATGCGCGGCACACCGGGAGGCATGCAATGCAAGGTGTGATCCTCCTTGACCTGATTGTCGTTGAGGAACTTTACCTTGGCCACGAACTGGCTCTTATATTCAGGATCGGGATCGGGCTTGGCCTCCGGCGCGGGTGGGCCACCGGCTTTGGATTGCGGGACGGATTGTCCGAAATTGAGGGTAAAGGAATTTTCGCCCACTTTCCCCACCAGCCCGCCAAAATAGTGATGCCACACGCCGTTCAGGTCGGGATGCCCGTCCGCCATCTTGGGCGTTGGCTTGGAGGCGGCATTCGGATATCGGGCGGCTTCGATGGCGTAGCTGGTGGCTGGAGGGCCGTAATTGGCAGCCTGGCCGAAAGCACTTACAGCGACCGTTACGGCTCCCACGGCATAAATGATGGAACGGAAGTTCATAAGTTTCTCTCCTTTGCTACCGCTATTTGGCCGGGGCCGCAGGCGCTGTCCCGCCGCCGAGATTATAAAAATGTCCATCCGCATAGGTCAGCTTCAGCAGGAATCCGAAGCCGTCGGTGCCATCTTTCGCCGGATAG
Source organism: Bryobacterales bacterium (assembly GCA_963798295.1). GTDB lineage: Bacteria > Acidobacteriota > Terriglobia > Bryobacterales > Bryobacteraceae > Palsa-89. Next base: position 353,318 of record CAWCSV010000003.1, read on the forward strand.
GCGGTAACGGTGGCCTCCTGGCCGTCGAGTAACTTTTCTTTGGTCAGGCCGCTATTTTTGAAGAACATGGGGGGCAGCGACTGCAGCCGCCAGGTGGTAACTTTCCCGCTTTCATCCTTGACGTCAACGTAGATGAAGATATGCGGATTCACCCAGTCCACTTTGGACACCACGCCCTTGAGCGTTACCACTTTTTCGGAGTTAAACTCGGCCGAAACCGCGTGATGCGCCACCACCGGCACCGCGCAAATCAGCGCCGCAGCCGCGGCCAGCGCCAAGCTTATCTTCTTTGTCATTCTGATCTCCTGGTTTGGAACGGCAAGGAGCGACACACCCCGATCCCTTCCCCGATCCGTTTCAAATAGGTATATCGTTCGGCGCGGATGGTGTCAAGGGTGAACGGCTACCTTGACGTGGTTCAGCGTTGTCTCTACAAAATCGCCCAGCTGCTCGGCGCTGAACTGGTTGCCCTCGAAGTTGGCCGCCAGTTTGCCCTGGCGGTCAATGACGAGCGTGTGCATGGAATGCGCCAGAGCCCCCTCATCCGGCCAGAAGTTCAAGCCAAACCGGCGGCACACCGCCTTTACCTCAGCGGGCGTTCCCGTCAAAAAGTGCCACGAATTCGGATCGGCCTTCCAGATACTCGCGTACTTCGCCAGAACCTCCGGCGTATCGTGAGCCGGATCGAAACTGATGCTCAGCAACACCAGATCGCGGCCCATCCGTCCCGGGAAGCGCTTCTGGAGGCGTCCGAAATTGTTGGACAGCCGGAAACAATAATCGGGGAGCGGACAACTGGTGTAAATGAAGGTGACTCCCACCACCTTGCCCGCGAACCGTGAGAGACTCACGCGCTGCCCGGTCTGATCGGTGAGCGTGAAATCCGGCACCGGCGCGCCGATGGCAAGCGGCGCCGGCGGTGGATTCGTTTTGTCGAGTCTGGCCAGCAGTTCCAAGCCGGCGAACCAGCAGCGGTTCCTGCGCCAGGTTTTCGTACTCGTGAACGCGAACGTTCTCGGCATAGGAACGATCTTTTTCCACCACCAGCGTGAAATCCACAAACATGCTGGGTTTCAGGCCTTCGAGGGCTTTCGGCTCGCGTACCGTGATCGGCATCACCATGGCCTTCATGTAGCCGGGGATTTCCGAACAGGATGCACTAAAAGTCCGATGCGGCTTGTCTATGCTCAGGATCAGCCCGGTAACGGGGTAGCGCGCCGCCGCGGCAGCGCCGACGTTACTCAGGAAAAAACACGCCGCAATGGCCAGTAACAGCGCGCGTTTCATTGAACTCGCTTCGCGCCCCCCAGGCGGACGCGGCGACGCTCCAGCTTCGTGTATTCGGTGGCGAACTCTTTGATCTCCAGAAACTGGTTCTTGCCCACGTTGGAAAAGGTCTGCGGCGTCCTGCTGCCTCCGGGCCACAATATTTCGATGCTCACGCTCTGCGCCGACTTCCCTAACCCGATGTGCTGTTCCAGCGGCGATCGCGCCGAAGGAGCCTCCGCTGCTGACGGTGCGATAGATGGAGCGTGCGGCGCCGGCCTGGTCTTTCACCGTCACTTTGATCCGCGCTCCGATCGCGGCTCTGTTGGCCTTCACTCCCACCAGCTTCAAACTGATCCAGTCGTTGCCATTGCCGGGGTTTTCGAACAGGCGGAAAGCATGGCGGTCCCCGGGCATTGCGCCGCCGATCGAAGTGATGATGTCCTCATCGCCGTCGTTATCGATGTCCGCAAAGGCGACACCGTGTCCTTTGTGCAACTCGCCCGTGCCGGAAGAAGCCGTGACGTCCACAAAGGATTTTCCCTCCTTGTTCCGCAGCAACACATTGGGGAGCAGCGAGGCATACGAAGGATTTCCCGTGCCGAGATAGATATCCGGATAACCGTCGTTGTCCACGTCGCCGAAGTTGGCCCCCATGGGCATGAAGACCTTGTCCAGCCCGGCCTCTTTGGTCACGTCCTGGAAAGCCCCGTTTCCCAGGTTCCGGTATAACTTCAGCGTCCCGGCTTTGTGAGGAAGCCCGAGGTAAGTTGTCAGGCTCTCCTCCACCGATCCGTAATAGCTGGCGACAAACAAGTCGGGCCAGCCATCGTTGTCGTAATCGAAGAACCACGCCGCGAAACCCCTTCCGGCCCCTGGCACCCCAGCCTGGCTGGCGATGTCGGTAAACGTCCCGTTGTGATTGTTGTGGTACAGAAAGTTAGCGCCAGTCTGGTTGGAAACGTAGAAATCCACGTAGCCGTCGTTGTCGTAATCGGCTGCCACGACGCCCTTGGCAAAGGAGGTCCGGTCGATACCCGCGGAATGGGAGATGTCCTCGAAAGGTTCCGTCGCCTTTGTTGAGGAAGAGCTGGCTGGGACCGGTCTCGTTGCCCACGAAAAGGTCGAGAAGACCGTCGTTGTTGATATCGGCCCAAACCGCGGTCTGCGTATTGGTAGCCGGTATCGCCAGGCCGCTCTCCTTCGTAACATCCGTGAAGGTCCCGTCGCAATTGTTGCGAAGCAGCGACTTGCGCTGCGCCACGTTCTGCGGCTGCCATGCTCCGCGCAGGACCAGAATGTCGGTGCATCCATCGTTGTTGTAGTCGGCTTGCACCAGGTTCAGGCCGCCCAACTGATCGGTGAGGCCGGCCTTGGCGGCCTGGTCGGAGAAAGTCCCGTCTCCGTTGTTATGGAAATAGTGCATCGGCTCGCAGGCGTCGTAGGTCGACGTAACGACGTCGAACAGGCCGTTATTCTCGAAATCGTCGACCATCACGCCGGAAGCCATCGCAAACAGATTCAGCCCTGCCTGGGGAGCCACATCGGTGAAGCGTCCAATGGTCTCGCCGCGATGTCCAAATGACGACAGCGGCAGCAGGTATTTTTGCGGAACGCCGGAGGGGTGTTTCCCGAGCGTCATATATGCCAGGTTCAGCAGCCATTTCACTTCGATATCGTCGGGCTTTCGCTCCAGATATTTCGTGAAATACTGAATGGCTTTCGCCGAGGCGGCGGTTTGCGCGTAGTGGAGATCGGGACGCATGGGAAAGATGCAGCGGTCACCCGGATGGCGATAAACGTCGTTGTCCATCTCGGATTTGTGCAGGTAACCGACCCCGAGCACTTCTTCCATCAGCGGCATAGCCCGCGGAACATCCGACGAGGCAATTCGATAGGCGATCTCCCACTCGGCGACGGCCTGGGCCATTTCGCCCTGGTAAGCGTGGAGCTGTCCCCTGGTCATGTAGACATCCAGCACGGTCGTTCGGCCTGGTGGACTTGGCGTTCAGCGGGCTGGCTTTGTTCGCCGGGTCCACCAGCGCGTCCAGCTCCTTCATGAGCGTTAACGGCGACTGACGGTAGGCGTCGCAGACCGCATGCAGGTCCTGGCCCCAGCCCTCCGGCATGGCGCGCTGGAACAAACGCGACATGGCCTCATCCTGTCCGCCCACCAGAGGAGCCAGCCTTATGCTTCCTTCAGCACTGATGGCGGCCTGGAGCGCGCGGTCGGCCTTCCCCAGATCCGCGGCCTGTGCGTCCGTCAATACCTGGAGAATCGCGTAACCTGCCGGCAGTTTGACGATCTTCGAAAGCTGCCCAGGTTGTAGCGCGCGCAGCCCGTCTCTCAATTCGTCGCGCAGCGAAGCGGGATCGATTTTCCCCAGGAAGCCGCCGCCGGACTGACGTCGGATCCACGGACGCTTCCCGCGCCAGGACCGCGAAGTCGGCGCCCGCCTTCAACCGGTCCTCAAGAGCCTGCGCATCTTCGGCTGAATTCACGACGATCAGCCGCACCGGAATGGCGTTCGCGTCGTCTCCCGTTCGCGCGACCCGCGAAAAAAGGATCAGACCGAGGACAGCGACCGCCGCCGGATAAGCGGTCCGACGCAAGACCTTCGCGAACTTCGCGTTGGCGAAATGCATGCTGGGTTGTCTCCGGCGGGTACATTATACCGCCAGTGGAAGCATCGTTATTGCGTCCGGCCGCCAGCGTTCACCTTCACATCGAGGCCGCCTGGGGGCGGGGCGTGGGAGCGTAATAGGCCGGGTTTTGACGAATGAGGTGTTGTGCGTGGCGCTCGACTTGCTCCTTTGAAAAAACGAAGCCAGATTCCCTTGAAAAGTCCTCCGTATCCCAGGGAAGTCCTTTTGCGTTGATGGCGTATGAGGAGCTCGGCCGCTTCGTTGAGATGGCGGCGCTCCAGGCGGCGGCGCTCTTCCTGGATGTCGCGGAGTTGATCGATGGCTTTTTGGAACTGGCGGGAGAGGCGCGAGCCGTGCAGTCCGAGGCTGGCCAGCATCGGGATCAGGGTTTGGGGGCTGGGGTTTTGGGAGAGCAGCTCGGCTTCGAGGAATGGGATGCGGTTGAGGCGCCAGGCGGTGTTGGCGATCTCGTGAACGAGTTGAGTTTCGGTTGCATTGGCGGGGGCGTACTCGTCGAGAAATTGCTGGATGTGGCGCTGGTAGGCTTCGGGGTCCTCAGTGGGCAGGACGGCGGTGCGGGCCGTAAGACCGTGGCGCAACGCGTTGAGCGAGGAGCGCTGCTTGCCCGCTTCGGTGCGGGGGCCGGTGGAGTGGAGAGCATTCGCGCGGTTCGCGCGAGTGCGGGGGTTAGGGATTGGCGGTTGGCGATTGGCGATTGGCGTTGGTTGAGCTTGGGCTGCTGTTGCCATTTGTACACCTCGGTCTTTAAGAATTTCGCGCAAAACGGAGTGCGGCCCGGCTAGTTTCTGGTTCATCTGCTGGTGCGCGCCTCACCCTTTGCGCTTCTGGGATAGCACGGACGGGGATGAAGCTGATCGAGGGGCCGGCATGGTTTGTTGAAGGGGAAATAGAAAGAGCGGGCGGAAGTTTGTGATTGGATCGGCGGGGACGGCGCCGACGGCATTGACGTGTGGGCTTCGGGCCTTGGAGAATAACTTTGCGGCGTCGAGTATTTCCTTGAGGGCTGAAAGTGAGGTCAAGCTGACCGCCTGCATCGCTGTGCCGCCGGAGACGGCATGTGGCGGCGAGGGCGCGATGATCCGCATCGGCAACGAAGAGCGAGAGCGGGCCTGTTTGAGGGATCGTCCATAAGAAGGCGGAGTCAGTGACAGCGACAAGCGGGCAGCGTGCATTCCGTGGACGGCATTCATGGTACAAGCCCACGGCAGGGCCTCCGATTTCCAAGTTCCCAACTGGACTTTTGGATCGCGTCACTGGCAGGTCTGCGGTTTGGCCGTTTCTCGTCAAGTTGACGCGACGGCTACACCACGAGAGTGATGTTCCAGGCCATTGCTACGCCAAGATGAGCTAAACCTAGACCGCAACCCACGAAAACCGAAAGCTACTTAATCCGGGAAGGCGGCACCTAAAATGCTAAGAAAACTAATCATATTTGGCAGCCTACTGGTGCTCGTTTGTTCCACGATTTTTGTCATCAATCAGACGGCGCAGGTCGTGTCCCTCGCAAATACGGTCAGCCCCGCTCTTGCAAGGATCGTGCTAGTTTCTCTTCTGACTGTCTATGCAGTGGTGATTCTCGTGCCCGTGGTGCTGTTCATCCGCCTACCGAGACCCATGAGCCCTCCCGCAGACGAGCATTCCCGCGAGTATCAGACCTACCTGCGTCGGCTCGGTGGAAGGCTAGCAGAAAATCCCCATCTGATGGGCGTCGGCTCGTTGAATAATCGCGCCAGCATCGAATCCGCAATGAAAATTTTGGACGCGAAGGCTGACGAAATCATCAAGAGGGCCGCGTCGATCCTCTTCGTCAGCACGGCTGTCTCGCAGAGCGGAAAACTCGATACTCTCATGGTACTGGCGGCACAGACCCGCTTAATCTGGCAAGTCGCCCACATCTACAACCAGCGTCCGAACCCGCGAGACTTTGGGCAGCTCTACGCGAATGTAGGAGCCGCCATATTCGCGGCGAACGCAATCGAGGACACGGACATCGGCGCCCAGATTGCGCCAGTGATTCACCAGGCGGTCCTGCATCTGTCTGGTCTCCATGTGGCTAGCCTTGTGCCGTGGGTCGGACAGGCGGCGGATAAACTTACGGATATCGTGATGGACGCTGTCGTCGAGGGCACGGCCAACGCGTATCTAACGCTGCGAGTGGGGATTGTCTGCCGAAGCTATTGTAGATCGGTAACGGCCGTCGATAGCAGGGAAGCTCGCCGTAACGCGAGTATCGCTGCGGCGTCCATGCTCGGATCGATCGTAAGCGCCTCGGGGGCTAGTGTCATCAAAGCCATCGTCGCCGCCGCCATGAAGGCAGGTCAATCAGGAGTCGAATCAGCGGTTACCCGGCTTCGCGGGACCGGCTCAAAGCTGAATCCGTTCAAGGCAGCAGCGCCCGACGAGTAGGTCGCCCGAGAAGCTTGTCTACAAAGCGCGCAAGAAGTCGGCCTGTGGGTTGTTGATCGGCGATCCCCGCGACTGACGGCGCAGCGTTTAGCAAAACACAAGGACGTAAAGTCGGCGGCCCGTACCTGTGGCCTGTAAGATAGGCGCCTATGGTGAGAAGCGCGATTTCGAGATCAGTCCCGATAGTCGCCGCCCCGGTGGCTACCGATAATACCTGAATAACAGTCCGTCCAGCCCCCCTCGGCCACGTAAAAACCACCGCTTAGTACCCTCAGGACTAGAGGACCATTGTTTGGAGAGATGTGGCGTTCTATCGTTTGAATGAGTTATAGCCAGCCGATTAAAAACGGAACGCCGTTGTGAACGACTATGAATGAACTTACACCGCGGTTTGCTTTAGCTCCCACGGAAATCATCAGAACCACTGGCCCGCGGATGGTCTCCACCGTTTCGCCTCCCATCTCAGTAGGGATTCCGCCGCAACAACGGGAACCCATTCCCGACGAAGAGTCCGCCGTGCTGGATGTAGGCGAATTTATTCGCCGCCATTACCGTTTGGTGCTGGCCACCACGCTGGCCGGTTTGCTGCTGGCCTTTAGCATCGCCAAGATCCAAACACCCCTGTACCGCGCAGTGGCGAGTATTGAGATCCAGGATCCGAACAATCTCGAAACTCAGCTGCGCATCCTGCACAGCAGCAGCCTCATCGAGCGGGTGCTCGATCAACTGGAGCAAGACCATCCGGAGCCCGCTCCAAAACCACAGGCCTGGTGGTCTCCTCTGCGCTGGGTCCGGCATGCGCGCCCGCTGACACGCGACGAGATGGTGGACAACGCCGCACGAAACCTGGACGTACGGCAATCGCGCCAAGCCACGATCGTGGATCTCGCCTACGAAAGCAAGGACCCGCAATACGCCGCGACATTTTTGAACCAACTGGCCCAGCAGTATATGGCCTTGAACAGCCAATCGCGGCAGGAAACGTCGCGGTCCACGACCGCCCGGCTGAACCGCCAACTGAACGATCTGCGAACGCAACTGGAGCGGTCCGAGAGACGCCTGCAGGATAGCTATCACCAACCGGGCGCCAAGGTATCGGGGCAGGCCGAAAACGCGAATCAGGATGGAAGTCTCAAGCGCGCAGTGGAAACCAATCAGGAACTCTACGGAGCCCTGCTGCTACGCGCCACCGAAGCTCGTCTGGCTTCGGGGATACACCTCGGCAACGCGCGGGTGGTGGATGAAGCCCGGGTTCCGCGCCGTCCCTACAAGCCCAATGTGACGCTCCATCTATTGTGGGGCACAACATTGGGACTGCTGATCGGCCTGGTTTTCACTTATGGGCGGGAGCGCTACGCCCCTCGATTCCAGGATCCGGGCGAGCTGCGGGTTCATCTGCACATTCCGGAGTTGGGCGCCATTCCCAAGATCGAAGTGGTACCGGATGGCTGGGCGGAGCCTTCCTGGACCCACCGCCGCCTGCAAGCCAGAGGGGCGGACCCGGCTGCGAAGATCGCGCAGGATACCGTGCAGCACCCTAAATCGCCAGTCGCGGATTCGTTCCGGGCTATCATCACCTCCATCCTCCTCTCTAAGCAATTCGGACGATCCCCACAGGTGATCGCCGTCACCAGCGCCAAGGCCGGCGAAGGAAAGACCACGGTGACCACCAACCTGGCGATCTCGCTGGCGCAGCTCAATCGACGGGTCCTGCTCATCGACGGCAATTTGCGCAAGCCGCGGCTGCACCGCATTTTCAACCAGGTGAATAATTTTGGATTCGGCGACCTTCGCAGCCAGGCGGACAATTCCGACCTGTTGCCCTACGTGACGCACCAAACGGGCGTGCCCAACGTGTGGCTGGCGACTGCCGGACCGCGCGAATCGGGAGCTTTGGACCTGCTTTACTCCAACGGCATGGCGACACTGATGTCGTCCGCGAGAGAAGCGTTCGATTTTATTCTCATCGACACGCCCGCTATGCGGGATCTGCCGGACGCACGCATCCTGGGCCGGATTTCCGACGGAGTTCTGATGGTGGTGCAATCCGGCAGCGATCGAAGGTCCGCCAAGGCGGCCACGTTGCGGCTGCAACAAGACGGGATACCAGTGCTGGGCGCAGTGTTAAACCACTGGAACCGAAAATCGTAGCGATTCCTGCCAGGCGGAGTGACGGATAACGGTCAAGGGTGTGACCCGAATTGCGCCAACCCCTGGTCGATCTGCGCCAGCAGATTGCGGAGGGCCTGACTGGAGCACCAGGGGCCGGGCTTGCTTGAGATACTCGATCGCCTTGGCCGGGTCTCCGGTGTTGGCGTAGGCCTGCGCCAGGGTCATCAGGAAGAGAGGCGTCACCTTGTCATTCCGCTGGAGGGCCGGGAGCAACACGGGAATGGCTTCGCGGCTGCGGCCCGTGGTGATCAGGAGCTGCGCCAGCATCAGCCGGGCGGGACGAAAGGAAGGATCGACCGCCAGCGCACGGCGATAATGCTCGATCGCCTGGGCCGGCCGATGCTGCCTCATCATTACGTCCGCGAGCCACGCCTGAGCCTCCCCGTCGTCGGGCTTCAGTGAAATCCCTTTCTCGATCGCGGCGACGGCCGCGTCATATTTGCCCTGGCTGGCCAGGGCGGTGCCATAGTACAGATAGACCTGCGGAACGTCAGGGCTGACCCGGCTGGCGGTGGCATAGAGGGCCTCCACTTCTTCGGGAGACGACTGGTTCGGGAATTGAGCCATATAGAGAAGGTTCACCAGGCTGTCCGGGTTGTCCGGATGCCGGGTCAGAACCTCCTTATAAATCCGCGATGCCTCGTCGAAATGTCGCCGATCCATGAGCCGTTTGGCTTCGGCCAGGCGATTCTCAATGCCGATGGCCAGCTTCAGGATTTCGTGGAGCAGCTCGTCGTCGGACGGCGGGTTTCGGTCTTTGTAGCTCTCCGCCAGCCGGAAGTTTTTCTCCGACTCGTCGTCGTGCCCCAGTCTCCTTCCGGCTTCCGCCAGGCCGAACCATGCGGCGCCGTAGGTTGGGTACGCCTGCGCAAGCCCGGCGGTAGAGATCTTCGGCGGCAGTGAAATCGCCTTGCGCGAACTTAACCCGCCCGAGGGTGTAGAGCGTCTCGGCCGAGTTGGGATTTTGCGCCAGCAGCGGCTCGAGCACAGCGTCGCTTTCCTGGAAACGTCCCAGTTTCAGGAGCAGCGCCCCGCGCTTCAGGACAGCGGGCGTATAGTCCGGGCGGATACGCAATGCGTCCGAAACCGCTGCCAGAGCTTGTTCCGGCTGGGCCGAATATTCCTGCGCAATAGCCAGATAATATCGCCATGCGAATTCTTTGGGGTCCAGACGAATGGCCCGTTCAAAGGCGAGCGCGGCCGGCGCATAGAGCGTTTGAGCTTCGAGCACCATGCCGAAGCGTCCCGAAGCTTGCCCGCTCTTGGACTCGGCCACGGCCTCGTCGCGAGCGTTCTCGATCGCAGCCCGAACGTCCGGCGTCCAGACCATCCAGCGGAACGGCCGGAACCGGCGGGATGGGACGGGCGCAGGAAACATCGAACACCACGGCCGAGAGCGCGGCCAGCATCCCAACACTTATTACCGCACATTGCCTTCACAAAGTTTGACTCCATATTATGCCCGTGGGATTCTGTTGCAAGTGAAATCGGGGTGTTTGCTGCTTCCGCTGCTGGGCCTTTGCCTGTCGTGCAAGACCTCCCCGCCGCACAGCGCTCCCCTCTTTCGAGGATGTCGCCAAACAGAGCGGGATCGACTTCTGGCAGTATTCCGGCGCGACGGGAGAATACTTCTTACCGGAGGTGATGGGGTCCGGTGGGGCGCTGATCGACTACGACAACGACGGCGATATGGACGTTTTTCTGGTCCAGGGCTATCCGACCGATCCTCAGGGCAAAGCTCTGGTCCCGGTGCCAGCGGGATGGAAACCCGGCAACCGCCTGTTCCGCAATAACCTGAATCCCAGCGGCAAACTCACCTTCACCGACGTTACCGAATCGGCCGGCCTGGGACACGCCGATCAGGGCATGGGCGTGGCGGCCGGCGACTATGATAACGACGGCTTCACGGATCTTTATGTCACAAATTACGAGCACAACATTCTTTATCACAACAATGGAAACGGCACTTTTACGGACGTGACGGCAGCCGCCGGAGTGGCCTCATCCGGCTGGTCCACCAGCGCCGCTTTTATCGACTACGATCGGGACGGCCTCCTGGATCTGGCCGTGGTTCACTACGTGGAGTTTTTTGGCGGGCCTTGTTATCTGCCGCAGGGTCCAAAGGATTATTGCGGGCCGAAGCCATTTAAACGAACCGTCACGCAACTCTTTCACAACCTGGGGAACGGCCGATTCAAGGACGTGACGGAGGAAGTGGGCCTGAACGCGAAGAGGGGGCCCGGGCTGGGCATCCTGACCGGAGATTTCGGCACGGACGGTTATCCGGGTTTCATGGTGGCCAACGACGGCGCGGCCAATCATCTCTGGATCAGTTCTCCGCGCACGCCGCAGGGGAAACCGAATGACCGCGTGTTCCACGAAGAGGGCCTCACGCACGGGCTCGCCTACGCTTCCGACGGCAAGGCCCGGGCCGGCATGGGCATCGCGGACGGAGACATTTACGGCGACGGCGGCGAAGCGGTGATCGTCACCAACCTTCCCAACGAGTCGTTCACCGTGTTCCAGCGGCAGCCCAACGGAGAATTCGTGGATGCCACCGAGCAAAGCGGAATATCCCCCATTTCCCTGCCCTATAGCGGCTTTGGCGTCGGCTTGTTCGATATGGAAAATCGCGGACTGCTGGATTTTTTCAGCGCCAATGGAGCGGTGGCCGCCATGGCGACGGAGCAGGGCGAGAAGTTTCCCTACCGCCAACGCAACTTATTGCTGCGCAATAAGGGCAAAGGAAAGGGATTCGAGGATATTACGGCTTCGGCGGGACCCGCGCTCCAACCCGTGGAGGTGAGCCGGGCGGCGGTTTTCGGCGATGTGAACAACGACGGCGGGGTGGATATTCTGGTCACCACCAACAACGGTCCCGCGCACCTGCTGTTGAACACCATGCCGGACCGCGGTCATTGGATACTCGGTTCATCTGGAGGGAGTCCGCACCAATCGTTCCGGATACGGAAGCGTGGTGGAACTGGTGCGGAAGGATGGCACGTCGGTCAGACGTTATGTGAGAGGCGACGGCAGTTATCTCGCCGCCAACGATCCCAGAGTACATTTCGGTCTGGGGAAAGACGCCCAGGTGGATCGCAACACTCAGGTAGACCGCATCCAGGTCCATTGGCTGGCCGGGGAATGCGAGGCGTGGCCACAGACGGCGGTGGACCGGATTGTGAATCTGCGCGAAGGTACCGGCCAGCCGTGCCACTGAATATGTGCGCTCCGACGAAAAGGGCCTCACCGGTTAGCGAGGCCCATGATTTACTAGCGAAGGTTTAACCGCCAAGCGGCGCTACGTCAGAACGTAAAGCGCGCCACGATTTGGCCCGTTCTCGGAACCGTCGTATTGAGTCCGGTGGCCAGTCCGTTGGCGCTTGCCCCGCCGCCGTTAAACTCGTTGACAAAGCCGTAGCCTCCCGACAACGCTCCGGCGGTGGATCCCAGAACCGGGAAGGGGTTGGCGTAAGCTGCCGGCGTGTAAGCACCGGAGGGGTAGCCAGAAACCGGCACGGCGTAGAACACGCGATTAAACGGGTTCTGGAACTCCGCCCGGATCTGGAACTGATACTTCTCCTTAACCCGGAAGATCCGCCCCACGCTGAGATTTTCAGCCGGTTGCCGCTGCCAGCGGTTGTTGATGTAATACGGCGCGGAGACCCCGTACGTGGCGGCAGGCGCGTCAGTCCACGCTTTGGGATTCAGCACCAGCGTCTTGGTCGGGTCGAAGTGCGAGTTCGGATTCACCGAGAAGAAGGGCTGCCCTGGAACGTAGTTTTCCAGGCCGTCGGGTGCGCTGAATACCGCCGGGTTGTCTTGCGTACCGACACCCAACTGATACAGGAAGTTGTTTTCCGAGGCGGGCGTTTGAAGCAGCACTCCGCTTTGATAGCGCAGCACTCCGCCGAAGGTCCAGTCGCGCGCCAGCCACGACAAGATATGCATCCCGGCGCCATTCGCTTCAAATATTTCGGCGTGGTGTAGTTGAACGTGACCGTCAGCACCTGCGGCTCGTCGCAACTGCAGAGCTGTTTGTTTTGCATACGGTTGTTGACGTCGTTGACCACCACCTGGCCGGCCGTAAAATAGGGCGTGGCGGAGGTGGTGCCCAGGATCAATGTCTTCTGGAATGTGTAGGACCCCGCGACGGTCAACCCGTGAGAATAACGCTTGGTCAGCTTCACTTGAAGCGAATCGTACCAGGTGTCGCCGAGCGGCGGTCCCAGGAAGGGCGGAACACCGATCCACTGCGGATGGGCCCGCAGGGCCTGGTTCAATGGTTCATAGTCCGGGAATCCCGGATACACATTATTGGGATTCGCCAGCGCGGGAAAGGCCGCGATCACAGCTGGACTGCTGATCGGCTGGGTGAGCAAGGCCAGCTGTCCCGGGTTGTTTACGTTAAGTCCCGTGGTGTTCCCGTACTGCCGCGAGGCGAGAAGTCCGGCCGGGGTGAGTCCATTCTCGGCTTCGGGGTCCAGGTCCGGTGCTGTAAACCACGCGCCGCGGTTGCCCACGTAGGCGGCTTCCACCAGCAGGCTGGGCAGGATTTGGCGCTGCAGCCCGATGCTCCATTGGAAAATGCGCGGCGGCCGTCCCGTGCCCTGGTCGATGGTAATGAACGGGGAATCGATCGGTTTGCACGGGGTTGAGAAAGTAGGCGGCGCGCCACAACCCGAACTGGAAGTCTGTGAGGGAAAGGCGGCGCCGTTCAAGGGGGCCGTGAGTGGTCCGTTGCCGTAGATGTTGCCGGGAGCAAACGGATTTCCATCCCTGAAATAGATCGCGCCGGCGCCGGATCCGCCGATGCCCTGGCCGGTTCCCTCCGGGGCTCCAACGGCATAGAAGTCGGCATCGGTACCCGACAAGCCGGCGTTGCCGCCAGCGGTGGCGTAAGCGACGCCGCCGCCCGCGCGGAACACCGTCTTGGAATCGATCTGGTAGGCCACTCCGAGGCGCGGTCCAAACGCGAACGGATAGTTCTTGTTGAACTGCTTCTGATAAACCACCAGCCCGTCCAACGGAGTGGTTGAATCCGCTGGAATCAGGTTTGGATTCGGCATTTGGAAGTTGGCGCTCTGCATGCGCCCATGCTCTTCCTCCAGCAGCGTGGAATAATCCCAGCGGATACCCAGCTCCAGACTGAGCTTGCGGGTAACCTTCCAGCTGTCCTGCGCAAAGAAGCCCAAGGAATGTTTGCCCAGCCGGGTGTCGGTAATCGCGGAAGCGTTCAGGTAGTCCATGGATCCCAACAGGAAGCTGGCATACGGGTTCCCGGACGTAAAGACTGAGCTGGGGCCGATTGCGGGACTGGTGTACTCCCAGGGATTCTGGGTCTCTTCGTAGGCGACGCCATAGAGAGCGTTGGCGCGGCTGGAACTCTGCGTGGGGAAACCCTCGACCACCATTTCCCCGCCCACCTTAAACGTGTGCTTCCCTTTCACCCAGGTCAAGTTGGCGTTCGCGGTCGGCTTGTACTCCTTCTCATCCTGGTCCGCCGCGAAGCCCACGCCGGGTGTGGGAGCGAAGAAGCCAGCGCCCAGATTCAGGCCACCCTCAAAGAAGCTGGACAAGCCGGCGACCTGAGGCATGATGTTGTTCGCTGGGAACTGCTGGTTAGCGCCCCAACCCAGGATCTGGCCTGCGTTAAAGGAAGGCGGATACTGGTCCGCGTTGAAATACAGAAGACCGACGCCCAGGTGCAGCAGCAGGGTGGGCGTGAGGGTATCGTCGAAATTGGCGCGGATGGTTTGCGCCCTGGTGTTCTGGGGCGTGGCCGACGACAGTTCCTCCGAGAATCCATTCGAATTGGGCGAATAGGTGATCGTCTGGGAATAGTATCCGGATAGCTTTATTTTCGAGCTAAGGTTCTGATCGATCTTGATGGAGGGAATCGTGGTGTGGCGGTAGTTGGAGTAAGCCGGCTGAACGGAGTTGTTCACCAGCCCGCCCCCGGTGGGCTTGATGAAGAGCGCCTGATACCGGAGCGCGGACTGATCCATCCTGCTGTACGGAATAATGTTGCCCGGGAAGGGGTCTTCGACGATGCCGGAACCGAGCGCCCCGCCGTTCACATAGCGGGCTGTGGAGGGGTCAAACAACTGGCCCATCAGATCCACCTGGCCCGTTGGCGAGGGAGTGCCGAATCCGGCAGTCAAGAATGGGCCTAATGGATTCTCGATATTACCCGGGTTCGGCTGGCCGTTTGCCAGTGTCGGACCGAAGTTTGCACCCTGGGGATCCGCCCCTGTCCATTCAGGCGAGGGCGCGGTAGCAATCAGATTGGTAACAGTCACGGCTTGGCGGAACTGCTCGAAGTTGAAGAAGAAGAAGGTCTTGTCTTTACCGTTGTACAGCTTGGGAATTTCGACCGGGCCGCCCAGCGTGAACCCGTAATCGTTCCGGTTCAACGGGTTCTTGACGAGACCGATGCCTGTCACCGGGTTGTCCGTGAATGGCAATCCCGCGTTCAGAGCCGAGTTCTGGAAATAATCGTAAGCGGAACCGTGGAACTGATTGGTGCCCGACTTCATGGTGAAGTTGATGTATCCGCCGCCCACCTGGCCGTATTCAGCCGCGAAATTGCTGGTCTGGACGGACACTTCCTGAATGGCATCGACACTTGGCTGGGTGGCTTGGCTGGCATTTTGCATAAAGCCGTTGGTGGAGTCCTGGCCTTCCACTCGAATGGCTTGCGAACCGGACGGCAGGCCGTTGACGCGAACCTCAACATCGGACGCGTTCGTCGCTCCCGGCAGGGTGTTCAAAACCGACAGCGGGTCCCGCACGTTGCCAATGCCCTCAGTGCCGCTCCCGTTCTGGGTGAACAGAGGGAGGTTATCCGCGTCGGTGAAATCAATCTGATGGCTTATTTCGCCGCTTTCCGTTTTCAGCAGCGGAGCTTCGGTGTTGACAGTGACCGACTCGGTGGCAGCTCCCACCTCAAGGGTGGCATCCACACGAACAGTCTCGGCCACCTGGACAGTGAGGCCGGGCCGGACGTACTTTTTGAAACCCGCGGCAGTCACCGTCAAATCGTAGGCGCCCGCAGGCAGGTTGGCGAGCGTGAAATTGCCGGTACCTGTCGAACCTACCGTATAGACCTCGCTGGTTGCGACGTTCTTCGCCTCAACGGAGGCGGTGGGGATCACGGCGCCCGACACGTCCAGAACGGTACCTGTGATCGTGCCGCGATCAGTCTGAGCAAACGCTACGAAGGCACAAAGCGATAAAAATACCACTCCCACTGCTTGACGCATGCAAATTCTCCCGTTCCACGGATTTGGTCAAAACGATACCCTAATACCGGCCGGCCATCAAATACTGGTGGGGACTATATATCAACTTGCCGGGTACGTCAATGATTCAAAGGCGAATTGACGCAATTTTGATTTTTAATAAAGTTAGCCCATGATGGTACCTTGACGCGAGCAAGTTAGCCTGGATGCGAACGAAGTTTTGCATGCAATTCCTTCGGCGAGATGCCGTCCTGGCGGCGGATGCTCTATGGCGTGGGGATTTCGCTTTTGAGTTTGTGGGTGACGGTCATGCTGGCTTTCAGTTTACGGGTCCTACTCAGGCGCTCGAACCCACATTGCCACGGCCTTGAATGTGTGATCTACTTATTGGCGTTCCGTCTTGCATTTGGCCGGGAGAAGCCATGGAAAGACTGCCGGGACCACCAAGCCGCACGCGGTTTCTAACGATCATGATCGCCGCACCCGCACTGGGGATACTGCATGCCCAGTGGATTAATTATCCGACTCCTGGGATTCCCCGGCTGCCGAATGGCCAGCCGAATCTCGCGGCCCCAGCGCCCAGAAGTCCGGACGGTAAGCCCGATCTGTCGGGCGTGTGGAACAGGCTTTCCCCAAAGTATCGCGTCAATATCGCCGCGGACCTGAAGCCGGGCGAAGTTCAACCTTGGGCGAGAGACCTGGTCCATCAGCGAACGGAAAACTTCGGCAAGGACTCCATGGGCGCGCTGTGTTTGCCGGCCGGTCCCGCTTATACCACCGACGCGGACAGCACCAGTGGCGGGATGATGAAGATTATCCAGACGCCAACGCTGATCGTCATTCTGAACCCGGATCTCACGTATCGCCAGATCCACCTGGATGGCCGTCCGCTCGAAACCTCGCCGAATCCAAGCTGGATGGGATACTCGGTGGGACATTGGGATCAGGACACGCTGTTGGTGGAGAGCTTCGGATTCAACGACCGAACGTGGCTGGATACCAGCGGCCACCCTCATTCCGAAAACTTGCGAATGACCGAGCGATACCGGCGGCGCGATTTTGGTCACCTGGATCTCGACGTGACGCTCCAGGACACCGCAGTCTACGCCCGGCCTTGGACCGTCGCAGTGAGCGCCGAACTGGCCGCCGATACCGAGCTGCTGGAATTCGTTTGCAATGAGAACAGCGGCCGGCGCGAGCACTGGGTGGGCAAGGCATCGGATGAGGCCAGGTCCCAAGTCAAGGTGGCGCCCACAATTCTGGCGAGCTACGTGGGCACTTACGTGGAGCAGCCCAAACTCTGGAGAATTGTGCCGCGGGTGGTGACCATCACCTTTTCAGACGGCGTGCTCTTCGGCGACATAGATGGACGTGGAAAAGAGCGCCAATACGCGCGCTCGGAAACCAGCTTTTCGGGCTTCGCCGGGCTGGCCATCGAATTTGTGAGAAACAGCCAGGGCGTGGTGACGGATCTTTTCGTCCAGCACGTGTCCGGCGATTACCGCTTCGCGCGGCAGAGGGAGCCATGAAACCACAGACCGTTGTTGCGATCCTTCTCAGTTGTGCGCCACTGGGAGCGCAGTGGCTGAACTATCGCGTTCCAGGAGTTCCGCGCACCGCCGATGGCAAGGTGGACCTGACCGCGCCCACGCCCAAGGCGCCGGACGGCAAGCCCGATCTATCGGGGGTGTGGGAGAGCAGCCCTCTGTACTTCAACGATCTGGCCAGGGATCTGAAGCCAGGCGAACTGGGGATGCTGCCGTGGGCCAAAACTTTGCAGGCCGAGCGCGAAGGACGGGATCATCGCGACGATCCCCTGAATACGTGCATGCCGCCCGGTGTTCCGCGTATAAACATGACCACGGCCAACGGGCCGCATCCGCTCAAGATCGTGCAGACGCCCACGCTGGTGGTTTTGCTGTATGAGACCTCCACAAATTCCACTTTCCGGCAAGTGTTCCTGGATGGCCGCACCTTTCCCAAGGATCCGCAGCCCACGTGGCTAGGCTATTCGATCGGGCGCTGGGAAGGCGGCACGCTGGTAGTGGACACGCTCGGGTTCAACGGCCGTTCCTGGATCGACACCGCCAAGGGCCATCCGCAGACCGAATCCGCGCACGTCACCGAGCGCTTCACGCGCAACGATGTCGGGCACATGGAGATTGCCATCACCATCGACGATCCGGGCGCTTACGAAAAGCCCTGGCGCGCGAACGTTCCCTTCCATCTGCTGCCCGATACCGATCTGATCGAGACCTATTGCGAGAACGAAAAGGATCAGCCGCACGAAAGGAAGAATGAGCCACGCTAGAACGCGTTTGACCTGGTTTTCCTAGGCGTATAATGTGGCTGTTCCGCATATAATACCCGCATGCGAAAGGTTTCGATTGTCTCCGCATTCCTCCTGCTCGGTGTACTGGTGGTTCAAGCTCAACCGCCCGACGCCAAGACTTGATGAGGGTAGTTCCACGTGTCACGACTTGCTCCCTTCTTCCGCTGCTATTCGCCTGATACCAATCAACTTTACTGACACCTATCAACTTTACTGATGGTAAGCACAATATTATGATTCGTCGGCAGCGTCAATCCGGGGGGCGGGCGGAAAAAGACCGAAGACCGCTTCCTTTGGTCGCGGCTCGGTAACTCTGCGATTAGTTTTTTCCGGCAGTCTGAGGCGGCGCGGATTCCTTGAACTTCTCGATGTCGTCGTCCGAGCAAGCCAACTGGATGATCTGATCGAACGGCGCGAGTGTCAGAGTCTGTTTGGGAACCACCCACGGCTTGGTCAGCACCTTGGGATCCTCCAGCGTGGCCTCGATCTCGAGCGTGTTCGCGTCCACGCGGCGGTAGCGTTCCACGATATGCAGGGCATCGGAATGGAACGATACGCGGCCTTCGGCGGAGATCCAAGTGTCATCGGTAAAGTTGGTTTTATCGACGACGAACGTGTCGCCGTCCCAACGCCCCACCGCGTCCCCCCGGTAGGAAGGAGGCACGTCATCGCGATGCGGCCTGCCGTCGAAGGGAATGATCTGGAATCCGTGAAAAGTCTCGGTCAGCATCACCACGAATTTTGGCGTTTGGACGATCTGCCCGACGGCCCCCACATCGAACATGCTCACGTTCAAGGTGCCGAACGCGGTTGGAAGGCAATGCACCGTGGGGTCGTTCTTGTCGGCCAGCAATTTGGCGTGGGCCAGTGCCCAGGGCTGGTACAAGTCTGCGAAGGTGGTTGGCCTCGGCGGCGGAGCACCTTGCGCGCCCCGCGGCGGTCCGCCACCAAAGCCGCGCCCGCCGACATCGCCGCCGCGCCACCAGACTCCCGACAGGTCGGGATGACCGTCAGCCATGCGTGGCGCCGGCTTCACGGGGGCCTTTTCCGTGCTTGACACCTTTTCGGTGCCCGATGCTTTTTCTGCGGTTGGCCCCTGCGCCGCAAGATGGAGTGGCACAGCCGCGGACCAGACTAGCGCTGCGGCGATTGCCGCCATCATCGAGGGCTTCATTGTCTATTTTCCTGCGGCCCGAACAGGCCGTACACTTTGCCTTCCGCGGTGACCAGCTGCCGCAACATTCCCCTCACATCGGAATCCTTGGACTGAAAGCCCTTGATGGTGACCTCGTCGCCGGGCTTGATCACTCCCGGCCGATAGCCGTTGCGCAACATTCCGCTAGGCGTCCCGGCTTCGAAGGACCATCTGTCCACTTGGCCTGTCTTGGCGTCCTTCACATCCACCACGAACCACGAATGCGGATTTTCGAGCCGCACCTGAACGATCGTGCCGTGAACCTCGATGGGATGTTTCATGTCATATTCCGCTGCAAAGGAATGATGCGCCCAAGCCTGCGCCGCGCTGCCGAGCGCGAGCAACACTGTGGCGAAAACGGCGGAAACTCTGCCTTTCATAACACCTCCAACCTCATCCAACATACCACTCGGAATTGTTAGTGGTGAGGGCGCCCCAGCCTGACAATCCGTGCCGACACGCGATCCCAACGCCATGCGGCTTCGTCGCCCTCCAGATGGACACCGCCGAGCCACCGATGGATGCCGTTGAGCAGGATGTGGTCCGCGCGACCTTCCAAGACGTTCCGGCCCGCCTGTGTGAGGGTGACTTCAGCCTGCGCGATATAGACGAGCGGATGACGAGCGGAGGCCAATTCGCGCAGTATTCGATAGAACGAGCCGTCGCCCATGAAGATCTGTTCCTCCAGTTGCTGCACCGCAGCGAAGAGGCGCCGTTGAGCGAGAGCGCCCCGCTCGCGAAGCACAGAGAGCGCCTGGCGCTCGGTGCGGGACAATCCGCCGTCGATGGAAGGAAACTGTTTCAGGTGACGCCGCAATGCGGCGGCGATGAACGGCAGCGCGGACGTATCCGTTTCCAACAGACGTTCGATAGCGGTGGGATCGCGCGAGGTGAACGCATGCCACGCGGCCTGAGCCAGCCGCAACTGAGCATCTGTGACCCGCAGGCGCGTGTCGGCCAGCGATGCCAATTGATCGGCTGTGAGCTCGCCCAGTCCGACAAAACGCCCCCGGCCGGGAAAGCGCCCGACGCAGATCAGGCTCAGCTTTTGAGCGTCCAGATTCTGACGGCTGAACCAGTCGAGCGCCCTTATCAGGATGAGCTGATCGGAAAGCCGATAGTCCAGCCAGATCACTACTTCCTCATGCTGGCGGAAAGCCGCGAGTGCATCGTCACACGATTTCAAATAATGCTGAGCTTCCTCCAAAGTGGCGTAGCCGGCTTCGGCCATGAAGCGGGCGCGGGCGTCCCGCCAAGCCTCCGCGCTTAGACCGGCCGGCGCCGGCCCTTCATACATCAAGCCCAGCTCGATCGCCTCCAGCCTTTGAAGGGCGGATTCGGTGTGAGCCGGTTGCGCGGACAGCTCAAGGTCAGTCCCCGCGTCGGCCAGCCGGAAGAAGTCCGGCCGAAAGACGCGCAGCCAATCAATGGAGGCTCCGAAAACGATGCGGCGCAGCCAAGGAGCGAACTTGGCGGGGTCGCTGAGAACATCCAGATTCTGCCAGGCGCGCCAGGAAAGCCTCCTGAGCGAGGTCCTCGGCCTCAAAACGGTCATCCACCAGGATGCACGCCAAGCCCCAAATCGGGTGTTGATAGCGCCGGATCAGCTCGCCGTAGGCATCCCGGTTTCCGGCCCTGGCCAGATGGACGAGTTCGGCATCCTTCTTCGAGTGCATGCTCTCCAAAGGTTAGTCGAATCTTGGGGAGAAAACGCTGCGAACGAGTAGATGGGCCGGGTGAAATCGCGCTTCGTTGCGTTCGGCGGAGGCAGACGTGTAGGCTCGATGAATGGCGCGAATTCCGGCACTCCTGGTCACCACCTTTCTAGGAGCGTGGCAGGTTTACGGCCAATCGCATCCCCAACGCCCCTCGTTCGAAGTGGCCGATGTCAAACCGAGCGACCAAGCAAAAGCATCGCAGGGGAAAGAACGGATTCTTCCTGGCGGGAGGGTTGAATTACCGGGCGAGACCGTGCTGAGTCTGATTATGTTCGGCTATAGTGTGCAGGCCAACATGATCGAAGGGGTTCCAAAATGGGGCGGCAACAAGTACTTCGATATAGTCGCGAAGGCTCCGCCCAACCCGTCAGTCGCCGGCCTTCGCCTGATGGTGCAATCGCTCCTGGCAGAAAGGTTTAAGCTCATCTTCCATACCGAGGACAAGAGAATGTCGGTCTTGGTTCTAACAGTCGCAAAGAATGGACCGAGACTTCAGAGGGCTTCGGGCGGACGGCAAAACTGCACCTGGCAGAAGGCAGAAATCGGGGTGATGCGACGAGCGTGTCAGAACCTTACCATGGCCGAATTTGTCAAACAGTTACCGAAATACCCAGTCGGGATTGATCGACCGGTTGTGGACGAGACGGGACTGACGGATGCCTACGATTTCCAGTTCGAGGTAGGATTTGTCCAGCCGTTGGTTGTCAACGCGAGCGACGGCAACTTCATTCCGAACACCGCCGACAGAGGACCTTCGATATTCTCGGCGCTCGCAAAGGTCGGGCTTAAACTTGAGAGCCGGAAAGCCGCTCAACCGAATATCGTCGTAGATCATATCGAGCCGCCATCCGGAAACTAGCGACAGCCTTCCTCACGAGCGCCGCCGGACCACTCCCTTCACGGTCGCGGTTCAGTAAGGGCGGTCGCGGCTCAGAAGCAGCGATTAGAGGAGCGCGGTGGCTCGACGCGTCCAGGCCTTGCCTTTATCCTTCGAGACCGCTTCGACGTCTTTTACGTAAGCGCCGGCCTGGGTGAGGATGTGGTGCAGATCGTTTCCGACGCTGATAAACGGGAAGCCCTTCTCCAGGAATTCGCCCACGCGCGTGGTTCCGAACAGGAACAGGCCCAGGATCACATTGTTCTTCTTGGCGGCGGCACGCAGTTTATCGGTGGCGGCCTGCAGTTCCGGCGAAGTGTACATATCCGGGAATTTATATTTTTCAAAGAGGCCCATGGACATGCACAGGTCGTTTTGACCGAGGAACAGCATATCGACGCCCTTGACGGCCGCGATCTCATCGATATTCTTGATGCAATCCGCCGTTTCCACTTGCAAGGCGACGATGACGTTGTCGTTGGCCGCGCCCGCATAGCCGAGCAATCCGGCTTTATTCATGCTGCGCTGCGGGAAATAAACCGAGCGGGTGCCCACGGTGGGATAGCGCGCGCAACTAACGGCTTGCCGCGCTTCTTCGGCGGTGTTGATATAGGGGACCAGCACGCCGTCGGCGCCCATGTCGAGAGACTGCTGGATGCCGCCGCGGTCGTGGTATCCGGCCACGCGCACCATCGACTTGGCGCCGCCGCTCGAGATACCGGCCAGCATGGCCGACAGCTCTTGAAAACCCATGGGACCGTGTTGCGTGTCCACCAGCAGCCAATCGTAACCGCTGTGGGCCAGTTGCTCGGCCACCGTCGGACTGTGCGAATTCAGGAACAAGCCGAGCTTGGGCTGTCCTTCGCGCAGTTGTTTCTTAAACTCAGCTCCACTGAGCGCTTCACTCATTCGTTTCCTATCTCCTGGTTCATCTCTCGTGGTTGATGTCGGAGCGCGATTCGTGGCGTCCGGTCTCCATGAAGTATACAACGGAGCGCGCTTCCCCCCGGGAAAGTCCAGGCCGCGGCGGCTAGGGTTTGCCCCTGAAATGTGTTTCTTGCGAACCTCAGCGCCATGCCGGACCGAAAGCCCCAAGATTAGAAATCCGGCAAGCAGCGCAAAACCATGATTTTACAGACGGTGAACCCAAAATAATCGGCGCTTAATCCTAAAAAATCTAGGGCTTCTTACCGATAGAAAAGGGATGCTAGCCGCACTGGCGATAGGAGCGCTCTGTTTGGCGTGCGCTGCCTGTGCCTGGGCTTACTGGCAAACCCAGCGGCTGGCCGAAAGCCAGCGGGACCAGGAAAAACTGGAGCGCTCTTCGCGAGTAATCGAGGAAGAACGGCGCGTTCTGGAGCTGATCGCCAAAGGCTACTCGCTCAAGGAAGTCTTGAACGCCCTCACCGCGGCTATTGAGCGCATGGCCCCGGATTGCTTCTGCACGGTGCTGTTGCTGGACGAGGAGGGCAAGCACCTGTGGGAGGGATCGGGAGGAAGTCTGCCGCCGGCGTACATGCAGGCCGTGAACGGGCTTGAAATCGGGCCGGAGGTGGGAGCCTGCGGGTCGGCGGCCTTCCGCAACGAAACAACCATTATCGAAGACATCGCCAACGATCACCGCTTTGGCGCCGCCAAAGACTTCGTCTTGAGCTTCGGGCTGCGCGCCTGCTGGAGCGTACCCATCCGCGATTCCAAGCAGAAGGTGCTGGGAACGTTCGCCATGTACCACAAGCAGCCCGCCAAGCCGCGCGACCGCGATTTGCGAGTGGTGGAAGCGGGCGCGCACCTGGCCGGGAACGCGATCGAGCGGCTGCGCGCCGAGGAGAAACTGCGGGAGAACGCCGAGCGCATCGCCATGGCGGAAAAGGCCGCCGCGTTCGGCATTTGGCAGACCGACATTCCGACCGACGTTTTGTCATTCTCGGAGGGCTTCGCAGAGTTGGCCGGCCTGAGCGGAACAACCATTGCGGATGGACCTGAGCGAATGGCGCAAGATGATTTATCCCGACGATCGGGCGTCTTTGGATGCCGCGGCCAACAAGGCCATGGCGGAGGGGGGATCGTTCAGCTCGGAATTCCGGCTGGTCACGCGCGACGGATTGATCCGCTGGATGCGGTGCCAGGCCCGCGCCGAACGCGAGGACGGCCAACCTAAGCTGCTGAGCGGCGCGATGATCGACATCACGCAAGAGAAGGAAATGCTGCTGCGGCTGGAGCAGGCGCTGGTGGCCGCGGACACGGCCAATCGCGCCAAATCGGAGTTTCTGGCCAATATGAGCCACGAGATCCGAACGCCCATGAACGGGATCATCGGGATGACCGAGCTGACGCTCGAAACGGAGCTGGACCTGACGCAGCGCGAGTATCTGAACGCCGTCAAATACTCGGCGGATTCGCTGCTGAGCGTCATCAACGAAATTCTGGATTTCTCGAAAATCGAAGTGGGAAGGCTGGCGCTGGACCCTATCGAGTTCAACCTGCGGGATCATCTGGGCCACGCCATGAAATCGCTCTCCGTCGGGGCGCACCAGAAAGATTTGGAGCTGGCCTGCTTCGTTCCGCCCGAACTCGCGGAGTTCGTGATTGGCGATCCGGTTCGTTTGCGTCAGATCGTGCTGAATCTGGCGGGCAATGCCATCAAGTTCACCGACCAGGGCGAAGTGGTTTTGCGGGTTGATCTGGAGGAGAGCGATCCGGATAGCCTGGTTCTGCACTTCACCGTAAGCGATACCGGGATCGGCATCCCGAAGGAGAAGCAGAAGCTCATTTTCGAGCCGTTCACTCAAGCCGATACCTCCACGACACGGCGCTACGGCGGCACCGGATTGGGGCTTTCCATTTCGATGCGCCTGATCGAGATGATGGGCGGCCGTATCTGGCTGGAGAGCGAAGTGGGCAAGGGATCTACTTTCCACTTCACCGCGCGGTTCGGCGTGGTGAAGAATGCGACGCCGCGCCCCGGGCTTATCGATCCGACGCTGCTGGACAACATGCGCGTGCTGGTGGTAGACGACAACGCCACCAATCGCCAGATTCTGGAACGAACGCTCAGCTACTGGCGCATGCGGCCCTCGGCCGTATCGAACGCCACGGCTGCGCTCACCGCGCTTCAGGAGGCCAAGGCCGCCGGCGTGCCGTTCAGCCTGCTGGTGGCGGACTGTCACATGCCCGATGTGGACGGGTTCATGCTGGTGGAACAGATCCAGCAATCGCCCGATTTGTCGAACCTGGTCACCATCATGCTGACCTCCGGCGGCCAGCGCGGCGATGGCCTGCGATGCAAGGAGCTTGGCATCGCGGCCTATCTGATCAAACCGGTCCTCCAGGCGGACTTGCTGGACGCCCTGCTGCAGGTGCTGTCTTCGCACGACGGCCTGGCACAGCAGACCCAGGTAATCACGCGGCACACCCTGCGGGAGGGCCGGCTGCCGCTGCGCATCCTGCTGGCCGAAGACAACCTGGTGAATCAGAAGCTGGCTTCACGCATCCTGGAAAATCAGGGCCACATGGTGGTAGTGGCGTCCGACGGCGCTCAGGCGCTAGGCACCTTGGAGAAGCAGACCTTTGACGTCGTTCTTATGGACGCCCAGATGCCCGTGATGGATGGATTTGAATGTACCGCGGCCATTCGAAGGCTGGAGGAAGCCACACGCGCGCATATTCCGATCATCGCCATGACAGCGCACGCCATGGTGGGGGACCGCCAGCGCTGCCTGCAGGCCGGCATGGACGGCTACATCGCAAAGCCGGTTCACGCCCACGAGTTGTTTGAGACCATCGAAACGGTGCTCGCGCACCTGGAAAACAAAACGGCGGAGCAACCTTCGCAGCCAATCCATAGTTAAACCATCCACACCGCGGCTGTGGGCCGAGCGCCGAGCCGAATAACCACCCGCCGGTTGTCTTGCCCAGCATTGGCACTTGATCCCCGTTGAATCGCCGACGCTGTCGGCGAAATCGATCGCCGACGCGCTTTAATAGAGAAGGTGTCCATAGCGAAGACCAGCATCGACGAGCAGTTGGCGTACTTGAAGAAGGGTTTGGCCGACTTGATCCGCGAAGAGGATTTGTGCGAGCGCCTAATACAAGCCGAGAAGACCGGGCGGCCGTTGCGGGTAAAAGCGGGTTTCGATCCCACCGCGCCCGACCTGCACCTGGGTCACACGGTGCTGCTGCGCAAGATGAAACATTTCCAGGATCTGGGGCACCGGGTGATTTTTCTGATCGGCGACAACACCGGACTCATTGGCGACCCCACCGGCCGCAACACCGCGCGCCCGCCCATGACGCGCGAAGAGATCGATCAGAACGCCGAGACGTACAAGACGCAGGTGTTCAAGATCCTGGACCGCGAGAAGACCGAGGTGCGCTTCAATAGCGAATGGCTGGAGCCGATGAAGTTCGCCGACATCGTGCGGTTGTGCTCGAAATACACCGTGGCGCGTATCTTGGAGCGGGACGAGTTTACCAAGCGCTTCAAGGAAGGCACGCCGATCTTCGTGCATGAGCTGTTGTATCCCCTAGCCCAGGGCTATGATTCCGTGATGCTGGAATGCGACGTGGAGATGGGAGGCACCGATCAGCGCTTCAACTTGCTGGTGGGGCGCGAGCTGCAGCGCGATTCCGGGCAGCCGCCGCAAATCGTCGCGACGGTGCCGTTGCTTGAAGGCACGGACGGCGTGGAGAAGATGTCGAAGTCCAAGGGCAACTACATCGGCATCACGGAACCGCCCAAGGTGATGTTCCGCAAAGTGATGGGGATCAGCGACGCGTTGATGTGGCGCTATTGGGAGCTGCTGACCGACAAGAGCCTGGCAGAGATCGCGGCCATGAAGGCCGAAGAGCCAATGCAGGTGAAGATGCGGCTGGCGCGGCAGATCGTGGCCGACTTTCACTCGCTGGAAGCGGCGGAGCAGGCGCAGGCGGATTTCCAGCACGAGGTGCGTGAGGGCGCAGCTCCGGCCGACATGGAAACCGTCATCTTTGGAGGGGACAGCTTGCCTAAGATTTTGCTTGGTACGAACCTGGCTGAATCACGTACGGACGCCGAGCGGAAGATCAAGGCCGGAGCCGTCGAGATCAACGGCGTCAAGTATACGGACCTAAAGTTCGTGAATCCGCCTGAAGGCTCTGTTTTCCGCGTCGGCAAAAAGTGGAAAAGGATCGTGCCGTAGTGGAACGCCGTCATTTTGTCTGGAAGCTGGCCGGACGCGAGCTGCTGCTCGGCGAGCGCACGCTGCTGATGGGTGTCCTCAACGTGACGCCCGATTCATTTTCCGACGGCGGCAAGTATCTGGATCCGGATCGCGCGTTTGCCCGCGCAGTCGAGCTGGAGGAGCAAGGCGCGGACATCATCGACATCGGCGCGGAATCGACTAAGCCAGGTTCCGTGCGGATCTCGGAAGCCGAGGAGTTGCGCCGTCTGGTGCCGGTTCTGAAGCGCCTGAATGGCAAGCTGACGGTTCCGATTTCGGTGGACACCTACAAGTCTGCCGTGGCCCAGAAGGCGCTGGAGCACGGCGCCGCGCTCATCAACGATCCGTCGGGGCTAACGTTTGACGCGAAGCTGGCGCACGTGGTGGCGCAGCACGACGCGGGACTGATCATTTCGCACATGCGCGGGACGCCGGAAACCTGGGCCAAGCTGGCGCCCATCAAAGACGTGATGGGGACCATCCGGCAGGATCTGGATGCTTCCACGCATCGTGCCGTGGGCGCCGGAGTGGATAGGGCGCGGATCGCCATCGATCCTGGCCTCGGCTTCGGCAAACGCAAAGAGCAGAACGCAGAGATCCTGGCGCATCTGAGCTCGCTGGCGGTTCTCGAATTTCCATTGGTGTTGGGGCCGTCGCGCAAATCGTTCCTGCCTCAACTGGAGCAGCCGTCGGCGGGATTTCTGCAATGCGCCACGGCTGCCGCGGTAACGGCCGCAGTCCTGGGCGGCGCTCACGTAGTCCGCGTCCACGATGTTCTCGAAATGAAAGCCGCGGCCCTGGTGGCCGATCAGGTCTTTAGTTACTTGGGCCCTAGCTTCGCTGGCACTTCGGACAGTAGTGCGTCCCGCGCTGCCCCACCACGATCCGGCGGATCGCGGTTCCGCAAATAGGGCACGGGTCTCCGGCCCGCCCGTACACCTGGTGCTGCTGCTGAAAACTGCCGCGCTGGCCGTCGGCGTCCACGTAATCGGAAATCGAGGAGCCCTTCAGGCGAATCGCGGTGGCCAGAATGTCGATCATCGCGCCATGGAGGCGCCCGGCGCGCTCCTTGCTCAAGCTGGCGGCGATGGCCTTGGGATGGATGCGCGCTTCGAATAGCGCCTCGTCGGTGTAGATGTTGCCCATGCCGCGCAGGAATCGCTGGTTGAGCAGCAAAGGCTTGATTCCCGATTTACGCGTCTTGAGCAATTTGCGGAAATCTTCGAGCGAGATGTCCAGCGCGTCGGGACCGAGCGCGGCGGCGCGGTCCGGCAACTCGCGGCTCCATTCGATGCGCCCAAAATGGCGGATGTCGTCGTAAACCAAAAGGCCGCGATCCAGCTGGAAAATCGCGCGCGCGTAAGGGCCCGGCTCGGAATCGAGCAGCAGCTTTCCGGTCATCCCTAAGTGAATCACCAGCACGCCACGGTCGAGCGTGATGACGATGAACTTGCCGTGCCGCTCCACGGATTTTACAAGCTGGCCGCGAACCCGTTTACGCAGCTCCGGGAATTTCTGCCGCACCACGTGATGCGAAGAGAACTGCGCGTCCACGATGCGGCGGCCAGTGAGTTTGGGCGCGAGGGTGCGCACTACGGTCTCAACTTCAGGGAGTTCAGGCACGAGGCACTTTACGCGCGAGCCTGGGGATCGATCAGAATATCATCACCGTCGGACTTCACCGGGAAGCGGTCCAGCCTGATGGTGGGGTCGAAATCGTTTTCGCCGGTGCGGCAGTCGTACGCCCATTCATGCCACGGACAAATGACTAGGTTGTCCTGCACGTTGCCCTGCCCGATGGGGCCGCCGGCGTGCGGGCAGACTCCGCCCAGCGCGTGCAATTCGCCGCCGACGTTGCAGACCGCGTAGGAATCTTCTCCCAGATTCACCTCTGTGATCGAGCCTGGCGGCAGAGAGGCGAGTGAACCGACTTTTACGAATGCCATACCAGATGTTCTACCACGTCCCTTCTTTGGGACGTGATGAACTGGAGCCAGGCATCCATGCCGCTGCCGGTTTTCGCCGAAACGCGCAGGACTTCGATGCCGGGACGCACGGCTTGCAGGTTTTTCGAAGCCGCGGGCCAGTCGAATTCCACCGCGTCGGCGAGATCGGTCTTGGTGATCACGGCGACGTCGGCGCTGTTGACGATGGTGGGATATTTGAGCGGCTTGTCTTCGCCTTCGGTGACCGACATCAGTACGACGCGCAGATTTTCGCCCAGATCGTAGGAGGCAGGACACACCAGGTTGCCGACGTTTTCGATGAACAGAAAATCCAGTTCGGCGAGATTCCAGTCCTTCAGGTTGGTCTCGATCATGGCGGCATCGAGATGACAAACTGTGCCGGTAATGATTTGGCGCACCGGAACCTGGCTGCGGGCCAGACGCTGGGCATCGTTCTCGGTGGCCAGATCGCCCACCAGCGCCGCGACACGGAACTCGGAACGCATGCGAGTGAGCGTGGATTCCAAGAATGCGGTTTTGCCCGAGCCGGGGCTGGAGACCAGGTTCACCACAAACACTCCCGCCTCTTCGAAGCGGCTGCGCAACGCGCGCGCGATTTCGTCGTTCTGTTTGAGGATATTCTTGCGAACTTCCAGGATTCTGGGAGTGGAACTCATGCGCGCAACTCCAAGGCGACCACTTGCAATTCGCGTCCTTGCAGGATCTCCGACGATGGCGTTTCGCACACGCTGCAAGATATTTGCTGTATGGAAGGAACGGCGCGCGGGGCCTTGCACCGTGGGCAGTAAATCATCACCGGCACCTCTTCAATCACCAGCTGTGCGGTTTCAAGCGTGGTCTCGGTGCGAGCCAGGTCATAGGCAGATAGCAGCGCTTCCTTCGCCACTCCGGAAAGCGCGCCCAGCTTGACGTGAATGGCGTCCACTTCCGCGCTCCTGCGGCCGGCTTCCTCTTCAGCCATGTCGAGAATGCTCATGGCGATCGAAAGTTCATGCATGGCGCGTCTCCGGCGCTCCGCCGACAACACAGCCGCGGCCCTGCCAGCCGATTTGCGCCACCTTGCCGTCCTCGAGCAGAACCGGAACGGTACGCTGGCCCGTGATTTCACGCATACGAGCCAATGCGGCGGCGTCGGTATCCACGTCGAATTCCACGAAATCGCGGCGCGAAAATTCCAGCCACTCGCGCATCTCCGCGGTGTAAGGGCAGCCGGAGGAACCGAAGAGTTCAAGCATGCGCGACGCCTTCCTGGACAGCGCGGAGCGAGTGATAAATCGACGCCTGCACTTCCTGGATGCGCGGAATATAATCGCAGCGCACAATGAGCGGAAAATCGGCCAGGCCGCGGCGCAGAATTTCGCCGCCATCGTAGCCCAGTAACGCCACGGTGAGCAGCCCGCGTTTGCGAGCCTCCTCCAGGGCTATTACGATATTGCGCGAGCCGCCGCTGGTGGAGATGCCGACCGCAACGTCGGCAGGCTGCGCGTGCGCGATCAACTGGCGCAGGAACACCACTTCGGTGCCGACGTCATTGGCGATGGCGCTGATGTTGGCGGGTTCCATGGAGAGCGAAATGGCGGGCATCGATCGCCAGCCGTTGGGTGGAGCCACGCAATCCAGCGCCCAGTCGTTGGCATCGGTGGCCGAGCCGCCATTGCCGAACAAGATAAGCTTGCCGCCGCGCCGCAGGCGTTCATCGATGGCCAGCGCGGTAGCCGCGATCTGCTCGGATTGCTCCTCGGCAACCTGAACACGTAGCCGCGCGTCGTCCGCGACCTTCATGCGGATGGATTCGGCCACTTCCTTCAGCAGAGCCGCGCTGTCGTGTTTGTTCTGCCCAAGGAATGGATACAGAAATCCAGCGGGTCCGGTGTCCTTTCCCATTTCCCGGTGCTCCAGGAAAACGTGCACCGTTTCCCACAGCGTGTGATAAAGAATCTCGATGGCTTCCTGATGGATGAAGGCATCGTGGCTGACGGCGGGGAAACTGAGAGTCATGGCTCCTCGCGCACGCGCCGTCTCCAGCGCGGCCTGCACTTCGATATCGCCTTCGGGCGGAGCGAAACCCATCACGATGTCTTCCGGCCGCGCCAGCGCATCCAGCCAAGGCGTGAATGCAGCGGAAAGGTCGAGCGCCGGAAGAGCGCGCTTGCCGACGATCACCGGATGCACGAATTCCACCGACACATGCTGCGCGTCGGTAGCGCATGCGCCGCGCCCGAACGCGAGCAACCGGCCGCCTTTCTGGAAGCGCTCGGCCATCTCCTGAGACACGGCGGCCAGCCGGGGAGCTTCGTGCGCGAAGAAATCCTCGAAGATGCGATTGCGATCCAGCAGCCGTTCGGCGATCTGCTCGGCGAGGGTGGACTGCGTGGGGGTCATGACGTTAGCAAATGCGCGGTAGCGGATCGCCCACCAGCATGTCGATCATGCGGGTTCCACCATAGGGTGCAATTCCGAGCACGCTGGCTGCTGGCGCGGCGCGCACTTCGCCGATGATGGCCGCATCCTGGCCGCCCGGGGTACGCTGCAACGCGTCGAGAGCCAGCTCGGCGAACTCCGGCGCCAGCACCGCGACGAACTGGCCTTCGTTGGCGATATGCAGCGGGTCCAGACCCAGCAGCTCGCAAGCGCCGCGCACGGCGTCGCGCACCGGAATGGCGTCTTCACGCAGCGCGATGCAGAGCCCGCAATCGCGCGCCAGTTCGTTCAGAGAAGTGGCCAACCCTCCTCGCGTGGGATCGCGCATCCAGCGCAGCCCGGGTGCAGCCACGTCCACCAGCGCCTCTACGAACGGGAGCACAGGCCGTGTGTCGGAATGCAGATCGGATTCCAGATCCAGATCGCCGCGGGCAAGAAGAACCGTGATGCCATGATCGCCCACCGGCCCGCTCAGGATCACTTGATCGCCCGTCCGGACCGAGCGCGGCGACAGCTTGAGACCGGGAATCACGCGGCCGATGCCCGTGGTGGTGATATACATGCCATCGGCCTTGCCGTGCTCCACCACTTTGGTGTCGCCGCTGACCACCATGACGCCGGCATTGCGCGCGGCTTCGGCCATGGAGCGGACTTCGGCTTCCAGCACCGGCGTGGGCAGGCCGGCTTCGAGAACAAAGCTGACCACCAGCGCCTCAGCGCGCGCGCCGGAGACAGCCAGATCGTTCACCGTTCCATTCACCGCCAGCTCTCCGATGGAGCCGCCCGGAAAACGCAGCGGGCGGACTACGAAACTATCGGTGGTGATCCCGATGCAGGTTCCGTTGAAATCCAGATGCGCTGCATCGCCCAGAGGCTCCGAATCCGTGCCGAACAGCAGCGGCGCGAACAATCCTTCCACCAGGCGGCGGCTGGCTTTTCCGCCCGCTCCATGCGCCATTTCCACCTGCGCGTCGCGGAAGCGAACTTTGGCGGGGACTACAATGGTCGCCATTCGATCACGCTCCGATGCCAACCAGCTCCGTATTCTTGCGGTGCTCGTAGTTAAAATAAGCCGCGCAGGAGCCTTCCGAAGAAACCATCAGCGCCCCGATGGGATGTTCGGGCGTGCATTCTTTTGCGAAGAGCTTGCACTGCACTGGCTTCAGCACGCCCTTGAGCACCTCGCCGCACTGCGCCGCCTTAGGATCGGTGACACGCACGCCGGGAACCTGGAAACGGCGCTCGGCATCCCACTCGGCGAATTCGTCGTTGATGCGCAGGGCCGATTGCGAGATGAATCCCAGGCCGCGCCATTCGAAATACGGGCGCAGCTCAAACACCTGGCCCATGGCGCGCAGAGCGGCCGGATTGCCATTCCACGGAACCACGCGCTGGTATTGATTCTCCACTTCCGCGCGGCCGGCGTTGAGCTGGCGCAGCGTCATGACGATGGATTGCAAAAGATCCAGCGGCTCAAACCCGGAGACGGCGATGGGCTTGCGCTCGTTCTCGGCGATCCAGGTGTAGGGGCGGCATCCGATGACGGTGGACACATGGCCAGGCCCGAGAAACGCATCGATACGCATGTCGGGCGAATCCAGGATCGCGCGGATGGCGGGAATGATGGTGACGTGATTACAAAAGACCGAGAAATTGTGGATCCCTTGGTCGCGCGCGCGCAGCAAGGTTAGAGCGGTAGAGGGCGCGGTGGTTTCGAATCCGATGGCGAAAAACATCACGTGCTTTTCGGGGTTGTTATCGGCCATCTTCAGCGCGTCGGCCGGCGAATAGACGATGCGCACGTCCATCCCACGCGCTTTATGCTCCAGTGGACTGCCGTTGGCTCCGGGAACCCGCATCATGTCGCCGAACGCGGTGAAAATCACATCGGGTTGCGCGGCGATCGCCAGGCCGTCGTCAATGCGGCCCATGGGGAGCACGCACACCGGGCAGCCCGGACCATGCACCAGCTCGACGTTTTCAGGCAGCAAATCTTTTAGCCCGAAACGATAAATGGCGTGCGTATGCCCGCCGCAGACCTCCATCAGGCGATAGTGGCGGCGCGGATCGGCGATGCGCCGGATCTCAGCCGCGGTTTCCGCGATGGCAGCGGGGTCGCGAAACTCATCCACGAATTTCATGGCGATTTCACATCTCCTTGGGGCCTGCTCTCGGTGAGACCATAGCCGCTGACTTCCTGCATGGCCGCTTCATCTTCCCCCAGCATGCGCAGCATCTGCATCTGCTCGCGCGCGCCCTGCTCACTGATCTTGCTCATGGCGAAGCCGACATGGATCAGCACCCAATCGCCCGGTACGGGATTTTCGTCTTCCAACAGCCCGAGATCCACCTTGCGGCGCACGCCGGTGACGTCCACCACGCCCAGCAGCGGCGGGCCGGGGATGAGCTCAAGAATTTGTCCGGGGATGGCCAGGCACATATTTATTCCTTTTTGCGAGCGACCAAATCAAAAGTCACTTTCACGTCATCTTTGATTTTCAAAGTTCCGCCCGCCACCGACACGGGTTTGATTCCGTAGCTTGATTGTCGCACCGTAAACTCGCCCGTGGCGTGCAGGCGGGAATTATCCACCGAAATCTGTGCGGTAATTTGCTGCGGTTGCGTTACTCCGCGCAAGGTGAACTTGCCGGTTATATTCGCCCAGTAAACGCCCTCGCCACCTTTCGACATGGACGAATTGGACGCTTCGAAGACAATGGTGGAAAACCGCCCGGCGTCCAAAACTTCATCGCGCGTGGTGCGTTCGATTTCGCGGCGATCCTTATCGCTCACCTGGTCCAACAAGTCGAGAGATCCGGATTGCGCGACAATGCGCACCGACGCCTGCTCCGGGGCATCGGGTGAGAACCTCGCTTCGCCGGCGAACTGCCGGATCGCAAAACTGGGATTGTGTCCCATGGAAGCGAGCAGACCGGTGGCGAAAGCTCGCACCGTGAAGCGGCTCAAGCCGGGATCGAGGACGTAAACCGTGGATGCGGCGAGTGAGGGGCCGATTGGATTGGGGTTGGTCACATCGCCTTGAGTTTCAGGTAGCGCTGCAAATCGGGCCCCGCGGCCTGCAATAAAGTTCCGATCCCGACACCGCCCAATAGTTTGCGGACAGCCGGGGTGGTTAAGATTAATCCCGCGCCAAAGATGACCAACGAGACTCCGCTGAGCAACATCAGGGTGTCGCGCGTGTCGTCCGTATGATTGTTCATTCGATCGGTCATAAGCATGTGGTTCTCTCCCGAGTCTCTTCTTGAGTGATTTGTTCTCCAGCGGAAATGCGAACTACCAGCGATTCCAGCACCATTATTGCCCGGTCGACAGCGGCGGTCACCGTTTCGCTCAACCCGAGTTGGCCTTCCTCCCCGCCCAGCGTCTCCGGCTCGCAGGCCACCACCAGCAATTGCGCGGGAGGCCGGCCCAGGGTTCGAGCCATTCGCAGAACCGTGTCCGGATTCATGGCGTGTGCGTTGGCCGGTGCGGGTTCGGAGGATTCGTCGAGTTCGGGCGATAGCACGTAAATGTCACCGGGCGCGCCGCCGCGCGAAGTGGCGTCCACCAGGATGGCGGCGTCGTAACGCCCGCTGGTAAGCGCATAGGCGAGATCGTAGCTGCGAATTCCAAAGTCGATGGCGTGAGCGTTGGCGGGAAGCTGGCCATCGGCGAGCTTGGCCGCGACTTCGACGCCAAACCCGTCGTCGCCAAAAAACACATTGCCGATTCCAGCTATCAGGATGCGGGGCGCGGCGGCCGGCTGTTCCGCATCGGCGAGCGCCTCGACTTCTTCCACGCGAAAGAAGAAGCGATGCCCGGGTTGCCGCATGTGGCCGATGTCGGAACCGGGATCGTCATCCAGCACCACGCTTACGTGCACCGAGCCTTCATAATCCTGTTCGAGCGATTCAATCACCGCAATCTTGCCGTCGAGCGCCAGATCCATCACGTCGCCGCCCGCGCGGGGGCGCAAGCGGACGCGGTCGCCAATGCGCAACTCGGTTTCGTCAGGTAAGCGGATTGAATCCAAGGGCGCTTTGTCTTCCAGCAACCGCCACTCGAGTTCATTCATTGGCCGCCTCCCGGTTCACGCATCACGCCGTGCAGTTGCAGCCATTGCTCCGGATCCAGCGCTTCAGTCCTCTCCAGAAGCTCTCGGGCCTGCGGATCGGTTTCTCGCATCTGCCGTTTCTCATCGTCCGTGAGCGTGAGTATGCGCAGCGAGAGAATCTCGTCAATTTCGGTGCCATCGAAAAGAGCGCCGGCGCTCTGTGGTGCGATCTGCGGATAGTCGTAGAGAATGATGGGCGACGCCAGCATCGTGTCAGGCGGCGAAGCCTCGCCCGCCAAAACCGGCCAGAGCCCGGAGTTGGTGCATTCGGCCGCCAGGTCGCGCAAGTTTTCCGGAGGATCCAGCAGCGATGCGAATTCCCCGCCCGTGACGCGCAGGATCGCGTGCGTGGAAACCATCGAACGGCTGAGCGCCGCTTCGCGCGCCGTCCAGCTTGCGGAATAATTCTGCGCATTCTCAAAAGCGCCAGTATTGGAGATCCGCACGGTAACTCGCGACCATCCATCGCGAACGGTGTGCATCCCGACGTCGATGCTTCCCTCCACGCGTTCCTGACGCCTAAGGACTCCGTCTTCTTCCGTCTCTTGTTTGTCGAATACGAACTGATGGACACCGGGCGCATGCACTTCCACGTCGCGCGTCATCGCCTCCTGCCAACTGCGGCCGCCGCTGACAAACTGCAGGAATCGAACCGTTACGCTAAGGTCCCCGCCTCGAACCAGGCATTCGCAATGCACGCTGGACGCATCGGATCCCGATTGCGCCGCCGCATAGGCCGGCGGATAAAGCACGCCGAAATTCCAGCGCTGGCCGTTCTTCAAGGCAGATGCGCGGTAGGGATAAAGAATATATCCCTCATAGAGAACCGCGTCGGCGATCTGCTCCACGGTGGTCATACTTTTACCGGCTCCAGCAGGGATTCCAGCGCTTCTTCCCAGGTCGCGATGCCGGCCTGCATCTTGTACTGATGCAGCCGGTCAAACACATCCTGGCGGATTCGCAGCCAGGCCGAGTTTGGATAATAGCTTTCCATCATTTCGCGCCACACGGAGGCCGGGAGCCGGAAGCGCGCTTCCTTGCTCCACGGAATGCGCGCCACTTCCAGATTGCCGCTGGAACCCGCATAAAAGCAGCTCCCGCTGAACAGGAAGATCAAGGGTGCATCGCCGTCCGCGAGTCCGTAGAAATATTTCGTCGCCGCCAGGTTGAAATCGAACGAACAGGGCACACGCAGGTCGATATTCGCAGCACCCGAAAATCCCGGCACCGTTACGTCGGCGTGCGTCCACAGCATGGGGCGCAGGGTTTGGCCCCAACGGCCGGGTTCGCCAAACAGATCCAGCAGGCGCTCCTGCTCGGCCGGCGAATAGCGGCGCTTGGGAGTTTCAATCTGAATCTGCGCGTGCAGGGCGATGGAATGAATCGCTTCTTCGGGCGCGCTGTTTTGAACCCGCAATCGAAACGCGATCATGGGCGTCGCCGCGAAGGGAACGCTGTCGGCCGATTCGACGCTGAAGTCCAGATTAGGCATGCGCGCGATTCTTCATTTCCTCGAAAAAGAGCCGCATTTTATTCCAAACTTCCGTCCCGCCCGACAAGCCCGTCCAATGCGTCCGCATCAGCCCCACCAGCCGATAGCATTCGTCGATCGGAAGGATAAAGGACTCGCGTGCCGCGCGATTCACCAGCAGGGCTTCGGTGTCGGGCTCTAGATGATCCAGTTCCGGATTGCGCGCTGCGATCTCCAGCCACCCGTCGAGCGAAAGCAATGATTCCACCGGGCCGGCCGGACTGGGATAGTAAGCGGCGATTTTACCTTCGCTCTGCTTGACAAAAAAGGCGATGCCGATCGGAATCATCAGAGCATCCCATTCGGCATCGCCAATATCGCAATCCGGCAGGAACAAGACGCGCTTGGGGACTCGCTTGTACTGCGCGGCGGAATTGTTGAACAAGATCGCGCAAGCCTGGCAGGAGCACAGAATCCGGCGCATGCGCGGATCGATTAGATGATCGTGCTGGGGCGCGAGAGCTTGCCTGCAAAGTCCGCAGCGCTCCGCCTCGTCGGCACGGGGAACCAGGCGGCGCAGAGTCTGGAAGGCTTGCCGCGGACCCTCCTCCACCGTGGGATTCATGCGCGCGCTCCGATGAGCGCCTCCAAAGGAACGAAGCCGTTCCGAGCGACGCCTTCGATGATCAACTCCAACGCGTCAGGAGCGGCTGTGTACACGGCCTGGCGGATTGCGTCCTCCGATCGTGTCTGCGACTCCAGGCGTAGCGTCACTCGCCCGTCTTCAATGGAAACTACCTTCACGCCGTCTAAATGCTTCACCGCCCCGCGAACGCGCGTCTCGAAATCCTGGGGATGCAGGCCATACAGGATCAAAAGATTCGAGACCGCTTCGTCGCGGATCAGGCCATCCATCAGCTTGGAGCCAGCTTCGCCGTACCGCGCGGCTACTTCCACCACGCGCTCAAAAGCGGCCGCATTCAGATCCATGACGGACGCGACCAACTCTTTGGCCGCAGCTTTCATCGCCGGGTCGGCCACCGCTTCCAGTTCGGCAACCAGCGAGTCGATGCGTCCGATCCGCTGCTGAAAGGATCGATCTTGCAACATTTAGGAGTGCGCCCCGAACATCGGTGAGTGATGCGTCTCCAGTGTCTTTCCATTGCCGAGGTACATGTGCACGCCGCACGGCAGACACGGATCGAAGCTGCGCACGGCGCGCATAATGTCGATACCCTTGAAGTTTTCCGGCCCGTTTTCCTCGAAAATGGGCGTGTTTTGCACCGCGTCTTCATAGGGACCCGGCGTGCCGTAGATATCGCGCGGGTTCGCGTTCCAGGGCGTCGGCGGGTAAGGATGGTAGTTGGCGATTTTGCCGTCGCGAATGACCACGTGATGCGAGAGCACGCCGCGCACCGCTTCATGGAAACCGCAGCCAATGGCGTCTTCGGGAACTTTGAAATCGCTCCATGTCTTGGTGCGGCCCGCGTGCAATTCCTTCATGGCCTGCTCGACAAAATGCAGCGCGCAAGCGGCCGAATAAGCCTGGAAATAAGTGCGGGCACGGTCGCGCTCGATGGCGTTGCTCCACTTGGGAATCTTCCATTCGAATTCCACTTCGGGCAGCGACGCGGTTTTGGGCAGATAGATTTTGACGCTCTGGCCGGTGGCTTTTACGTAGCCGAAGTCGACCAGCCCGGCCAGCGCCGTGGACCAGAAGCGCGCGATGGGACCGCCGCCGGTGTCGAGCGCCAAATGATCGCCGGTTCGCTTGTCGTACCAGCGCGGTGACATCACCCAGGTGTAGTTGTGCTTGAAGTCCCGACGCTGCGGGCGAGGGATGGTGGTCTGATTCCAAGGATGATGCTGATCCACCGGATTGCCCAAAGGATCTTCGCGCACGAAGGTTTCAGCGTGCTCCCAATCGTCGTAATAGGAGCTGCCAAGCAGGATGCGGATGTTCAGATTGATGTCCACCAGGTCGTGCGTGACGGCCTTGCCGTCCACAATCACACCCGGCGTGACGAACATTTTCTTGCCCCATTGCGACATGTTCTTGTAGGTGTAATCGCAATGAGCCGGATCGTTAAACGAGCCCCAGCAGCCCAGCAGAATGCGGCGCTGGCCAACTTTTTCGTAGCCTGGCAGTGCATCGTAGAAGAAGTCGAAAAGATCGTCATGAAGCGGAACCACTTTCTTCATGAACTCGACGTACTTCATTAGGCGGACCAGGTAATCGGTGAAGAGCTGCACTGTGGGGACGGTTCCCACTCCGCCCGGATACAGCGTGGAAGGATGCACGTGGCGCCCTTCCATCAAACAGAACATCTCGCGCGTCATGCGGCTCATCTGCAGCGCTTCGCGGTAGAAGGAACCGGTGAACGGATTGAGCGCCGTCATGATATCGCCGACGGTGCGGAATCCATGCAGGTTGGAATGATTAGCGGTGGTTTTCTGCGCCTTGGCCCAAACGCTGGGATTGGTTTCCTTCACCATCTGCTCGCAGAAGTCGACGCCCACCAGGTTGTCCTGGAAGATGTTGTGATCGAACATGTACTCGGCGGCCTCGCCCAGGTTGACGATCCACTCACCCAGCGGCGGCGGCCTCACACCGAACGCCATTTGCTGCGCATAGTTGGCGCAGGTGGCGTGATTGTCGCCGCAGATGCCGCAAATGCGGCTGGTGATGAAGTGGGCGTCTCGAGGATCCTTGCCCTTCATGAAAATGCTGTAGCCGCGGAAGATGGAAGAGGTGCTGTGGCACTCCGCCACCTGGCGATTTTCAAAATCGATTTTGGTGAAGATGCCGAGACTCCCCACGATGCGGGTAATGGGGTCCCAGTTCATCTCGACCAGGTTTCTCCTCGGGACGTCAGTCTTGGACGCTTGATCGGTTATGGTAGCCATGATTTCCTCAATACGATCTGGGATGGTACCCGGTGGTGAGTTCCGTTCCTCGATGCCGCCACTTGGGTTCCTTGTTGACAGTGTGGTTGGTGAACGACCGCAGGGCCGTGATGGCGCGGCCATAAACCGCGATGGAATTGGACGACACTTTGGCGCCCGGCGGCTCGTCCATGAAGGGCATGAATTTGTCGGGGAAACCCGGCATGGTGCAGCCGATGCAGATGCCGCCTACGTTGGGGCAGCCGCCGATTCCGGCCATCCAGCCGCGTTTGGGCACGTTGCAATTGACCACCGGGCCCCAGCAGCCCAGCCGCACGATGCATTTGGGCGAGCCGTATTCCTCGGCGAAGTCGCCCTGCTCGTAGTAGCCGGCGCGATCGCAGCCCTCATGCACCGTCTTGCCAAACAGCCAGGTGGGACGAAGCTGGTCGTCCAGCGGGATCATTGGCGCCAGTCCCGCAACTTGGTAGAGCAGGTACAGCAGCGTCTCCATGAAATTGTCCGGCTGCACCGGGCATCCGGGAACGTTGATGATGGGCAGACCCGCTTTCGATTTCCAGTCCCACCCCAGGTAGTCGGCCAAGCCCATGGCGCCCGTTGGATTGCCCGCCATAGCATGGATTCCGCCATAGGTGGCGCACGTGCCGGCCCCCACTACCGCGATCGCCTTGGGAGCCAAGCGGTCGATCCACTCGTTGGTGGTGATGGGCTGGCCCGTCTTGGCGTCAGTTCCTAACGCGGCCCAGTAGCCTTCGCTCTTGATCTTTTCGTTAGGAATGGAACCTTCCAACACCAGCACAAACGGTTCGAGTTTCCCCTCCGCCGCCAGATGCCAGTACTTGAGAAAGTCCGCGCCCACTTCGTAGGCAATGACGGGATTATGGACGTGAACTTTCGGCAGGCCGGGAATGGCCGACATAACAACGTCTTCAATGCTCGGTTGCATGGCCGCCGTAATGGATACCGAATCTCCGTCGCAGCCCAGGCCCGAGGTCATCCAAACGATGTGAATTTCTGGAATCGGCGAAGGTCGTTGCGTGACACGCCCGTAGGGTGTTGCTTCCGCCATGATGAGGCGCTCCTTTCCGAGTTATCGCGTGGGGCGGCGTTGGCGCCTCAAGAATGAGGGCCAATCCGTTGCACCGTCTCCATTAAGCCAGAGGGTGGAAGGTCTTACAATCGGAGGCGGTCCGATTTGAAGGGTCGGGGATTCTCCGATAGCGCGGAGGAGGGATGGAAACTACGAAGACTAGCTTTGGTTTTCGGTGGTGTGAGCGTTGGCGAGGAAAATGTCGAGGAAGATACTGATGACGTATCCGAGGAACGCGCCAGCGGCGCCGCATCCAATGAGGGACTGAGCCAGGCTGTACCCGAACCGGTCGCCCAGCGGGACTGCGACCGCGAGACCTGCCGCGGCAAAGACCAGAGCCACTAATAGCCGTTTTCTCATTTTTGACGCCTTGATCGCTGACTGAGGTAAGTATGCGGCCGATAAGGGATTGAAACCAGGGGGAATTGCGGTAAGGGCGCCGGGCGTTTCACCTGAGCCGGCGTACTGTTTTTCTCTAGTACATTCGCGCCGTTCGTTCTAACGTGGCTTGCCGCCCATCAGTCGAAGTCAAATGGATTCTTGGGTTTGGGAGCGTCGGGGTTGGCCTTGGCCTGTTTCAGCAATTCGTCGAACTTGCGCTCGAGCACTTTTTGATGACCTTTGTGTTGCTCAAACGATTTCTGAAATACCTCGTCGCGCCGCGCTTCTTCGCCTCTCATCTTTTGGACAGCTGCGCCAATGTCCTCGATGGCGGGCGGCTTCTTGTGCTCCTCGAAGCTGATCACCGCTTTGAGCTCCGCGTCGATCTGAAGCGTCGCTTCGCAGCACGGGCAGCGCACTTCCACAAGCTGGCGTTTGCCTTTGGACATATCACTGATACTAACGTAGAGAGATACTAACGTACAGCGCGCGCGCCACGCTTCGTATTATTCATAGCGCAGCGCCACCACCGGATCCAGCCGCGCCGCCTTATTCGCCGGCCAGATCCCGAAGAACAGCCCGATCGCCACCGACACCGCCACCCCCAACACCGCCGCCCACCAGGGAACCGCGGTGGGAAGCGCCGGATAGGCCAGCCGGCAAATCAGCGAAACGGACCATCCAATGCTCATCCCGATCAGGCCGCCCAGACCGGTGAGCACCACCGCTTCGGTGAGGAACTGCAGCACGATGTCGGCCCGTCTCGCGCCGATCGCTTTGCGAATGCCGATTTCGCGCGTGCGCTCGGTCACCGACACCAGCATGATATTCATCACGCCGATGCCGCCCACCAGCAATCCGACCGAACTCATCACCACCATCACCAGCGCGACAATGGCGGTGACGCTGTGGAACTGTTCCACCAGCTCATCGGCGGTGGAGATGGAGAAATCGTCGGGTTTGTCGGCGGGAACGTGCCGTTGGATGCGCAATACCGCAGTGGCCTCGTCCACGGCGGCGGCCAGGCGGCCGGGCTTGGCGTTGATGTACAGCAGATTTTCCTTGGACGCCGGGAACAGCTTGTGCATGCTGAAGTACGGCAGATAGATGTTGATGTCGTCCTGGCCGGGGAACGAATCGCCGGGGCGCTTGGTGACGCCGATGACCTCGAATTTGTGGCCGTTGACGTCGATCCATTTGCCGATCGGGTCTTCGCCGTTAAACAGGGCCCGCGGGACATCGGCGCCGATCACGGCTACTGGCATGCGATGCTGATTTTCAACATCGGTAAAAAAGCGCCCTTCCTGCATCTCGACTTGCCCGCTTTCGGCGTAGGACGCTTCGGTTCCAACCGGGCTGGCGTTATACAGTTCATTGCCTTTATAGCGAGCGATGTTGATCTGCGGACCGGTTCCGAAAGATGTTGGGAAGCAAATAGGGACTGACCGACTCCACCGCCGGGCAGCGAGCCGCGATCGCCAGGGCGTCTTCGTACGTGATGGGCTTGCGGCGCAGCATCTCTGGCGTGTTGGTTCCTATGCCGACCGGAAATTTGAAGATGATGGCGGTATTGGTTCCGAAGGCGCGGATAATGCCGGTCACCGCGCTATCCAAGCCCGGCGATG
Source organism: Bryobacterales bacterium (assembly GCA_963798295.1). GTDB lineage: Bacteria > Acidobacteriota > Terriglobia > Bryobacterales > Bryobacteraceae > Palsa-89. The sequence goes on from CAWCSV010000003.1 coordinate 396,369, forward strand.
ATGGAGCCGACGGCGATGATGGTCCCGGTGCCGATGATCACGCCCAGAATGGTGAGGAACGAGCGCATCTTGTGCTCGCGCACCGTGGCTAGCGCCAGGCCGACGGCGGCCGTCAAGTTCGACTCGCGTCATTGTCTCACCCTCATCGTTCCACCCTCAACGCTTCAATCGGATCCAGTTTGGACGCCCGCTGCGCCGGATAGATTCCGAAGAACAGCCCCACCACGGTAGAAAGCGCCCACGCCGATCAGGACCGCCGAAATGGGCACCGCCATGGGAACGCGAGGTGAAGTTTCGCACCGCGGTGGCGATGATCCAAGCCAGCACCACGCCGATGAACCCGCCCATGCCCGCCAGCATGGACGACTCCACCAGAAACTGATTGAGGATATCCTGGCGGCGCGCGCCCACCGACTTGCGAATCCCGATCTCGTGCGTGCGCTCGCTCACCACCGCCAGCATGATGTTCATGATCACCACGCCGCCCACCACCATAAAGATGGATACGATGGCGACGGCCGTTGCGGCGATGGCGTTGGTCAGCTGGTCCCAGGCGCTGACCAGCGCGTCGGACGACAGAATCGAGAAGGTATCGTCCTGGCCGGGCGCTTCATGCCGCCGGGCGCGAATCAGCATGCGCATTTCGTCCTTGGCTTGCTCCAGCACCTTTTGATCGGCGGCGCGCGCGGCGTAGCGAATGCCGGTGCGCGATCCATAAATCTGGAAGTAGGTGTCCGATGGGAATGTCGACGAAGGCATCCTGCGACTGGCCGAAGACGCTGCCCTTGGCTTCAGCCACGCCCACCACGGTGAACGGCCGGCCTTCGATCTTGAACTCATGGCCGATGGGATCGGCATCCCCAAACAGGTTGCTCTTGATATCGGAGCCGATCACCGCCACGGCGCTGCGGTGCCGGTCTTCGATGTCGGTAAAGTAGCGGCCGGTGCGCGATCTGGGTGTTGCCCAGCGCCGCCCAGTTGGCCGTGCCGCCGTTCAGACGAGATGTTGGTCAGCGTTTGCGATCCAAGCGAGACGGTCACGTTGCGGCCGGCGCTCATTCCGAAATCGCTCACCAGCGTGGCATGGTCCTTCAGATATTGAAACTCGTCGGCGCTGAGCTCCGGGATTCCTTTTCTGCATTTGCAGGATACTTCTTGGGATCGAAATTGCCCAGGAAAGCGATCTTGACGATGCGAAACCCATCCGACCCCATGTTGGAGACGGTGTTGGCGATGTACACATCCATGCCGTGAATCATGGCCATCACCGCGATCAGCGTGGTGGTGGCCAGGATAATGCCCAGCAGCGTCAGGAAACTGCGCAGCTTGCTGGAGCGCAGCGAATCCGCCGCGACGGCCGCCGCTTCGCGAAAGGACGCGGTTTGTGCTTACACTTTGCCACTCGGATATTAAGAGACGAAACCGGCCGGCTAACATTGTTCCTTACTTCCAATACCCAGTTTACGAGAACCTGGTCCAGCCAGAAGCGCGGCTTGGTTTTGGAGATGAAGCCCAGGTGGCCGCCATGCTCGATCGCTAGCAGGCGCAGGTAGGGATTGGTCGAAAAGGCCGGGTGATCGTAAACCGCGAAGGGGATCAGCGGATCGTCCTTGGCCTGCACCACCAGCGTGGGAACGCGGATGCGGTCCAGGAACTGATTCGACGATTGCGTGGCGTAGTAGTTGTCGGCGCTGCCGAAGGCGAACGCCTGGGCGGTGAACCGATCGTCGAAATCGTAAATGTTTCGCACCTGCATCCGGAGCCCGCTCAAATCGAACAGCGCCGGGAGTAAGCCGCTCCTTGGCGCGCACGCGCTCTTTGAGGCGCGCGACAAATCTGCGCGCATAAATGATGTTGGAGGGCTTGTCGAGCTGCCGGACGCAGGCGGCCAGGTCGATGGGCGTGGAAATGGCCATCACGCCCGCAATCAGATCGGGGGCCGACGGCCCCAGTTCGCCGGCCAGCTTCAACACCACGTTGCCGCCCAGCGAGAAGCCGGCCAGGAAAATCGGGCGCGTTTCGCGTGGCAGCTGGCGGATGACGGCTAGCAAGTCCGACGTCTGGCCGGAATGATACAGCGTGCGGCCGCTCAGGTGTTCGGTGCCGCCGCAGCTTCGCATGTTGAAACGATGCGTGGCGCAGCCCGCTTCCAGCGCGGCCTGGGCCAAGCTGCGCGCGTAGCCCGCAGCGCTGGAGCCTTCCAGACCATGCACCATAATCAAGTGCGCGACGGGCTCGCCCGGCCGGCGTTTGCGAATGGACCAGCACCTGGACGCCCGGCTCGGTGTCGTAGAATTTCGCCGTCACCGGGAAGCGCCCCTCGTCCAGATCGCGACGCCAGTAGTTGCCCGCGATGGTGAGCAGATGCGGTTCCGAAAGAATGGGACGAATGGCCGCAAACAACTATTTTAGTGGGAGGGCGCGGCGAGTACCGAAATCCCATCGGCCAGAGCCTGGCTCAAGCGAACCGAATCCGTACGATCGCCGATCCGGACCCGCAGGGATGCATTGCGCGTGCCCGCTTCCACGGTGATGGCGACGCCCGGCTTCAATCCCAGCCGCGTCATTTCGCGCAAGGCCGCGGCATCGCGGTCCGACACGCTGCTGATCACCGCCGGAACTCCGCACGCCCATTTCGAAAGCAGCACTTCCTCGCGCGCCGGAAGCGCGCCGTCTCGCTCCGGAATCAGGTGCCCATGCGGATCGGTTTCAGGGTCGCCTAATTTCGCGGCGATCCGATCTTCCAGCCGCTCGGAGATGAAGTGCTCCAGCCGTTCGGCTTCGTCGTGAACTTCGTCCCAGGAGTAATCGAGAACATCGTGCAGGAAACGTTCCAGCAGGCGATGATGCCGCAGAACCTCCAGAGCGCGCAGCTTGCCGGTCGCGGTCAAACGCGCTCCGTGATGCTTCTCGTATTTCACAAACGGCGGCTGCTGCGCCGCCAGCTTTTGCAGCATTCCGGTGACGGATGCCGCGCGAACTGCCGAGATGCTGCGCCAGAGCGTTGCTGGTGACGCGCTGCTCCTGCGGCGCCGCTCAGCTCCAGGATCGCCTTGAGATAATCGTCGACCGATTCGGTGTTATAGGGGCCTCGAACGAGGCAGCTCATGGAACGTGGCACGCCTTGATTGTATACTTTAGGCATGCCTAAAATCCTGTCTCGCCTGCTCCTCTTGGCGTGGCTGGCCATGGGTCAGGGCGAGACCACCAGCGCGATCGTCGGCTCGGTCACCGATCCAACCGGCGCGGCCATCCCCGGCGCACGGTGACCGTCACGAGCGTCGAGAACGGCCTGAAACGATCGGTGAAAACAGACGACGCCGGGCGATTCAGCTTCCCGCAACTCAAGCCCGGCGTCTATTCGGTGAAGGTGGAGGCGGACCAGTTCGAGGCGCAGCAGAACAATTCCGTGTCTGCCGGGCTGGGGCAAAAGCAAACCGTCGATTTCAAGCTGAACATCGCATCGGCCAGCGCCACCGTTCAGGTTCTAGGAACAAGCGCCCTTGATCAATCCAGAGAATCCCAACACCTCCACCACGCTGACTGCCCGCGCGCTCGAAGATCTTCCGAATCCCGGCGGCGACATGACTTATCCGCTGCAATTCGCCGCGGGCGCTCTCATCAATACGGCCGGCAGCGGGAACGATTTCGTCGGCGGCACGAACGGCTATGGCAACGTGCAGTTCAACGGTCTGCCGTCGCTTTCGAACGGCTACATCGTGGATGGCCTGGAAACCAACGATCCGCTGACCAATCTGAACAGCGGCCTCTCCACCAATCTGGTTCTGGGACTGAATTCGATCGCCGAGGTGACCGTCAACACGCTCTCCTACGCGGTGGATCAGGGCCGCTACGGCGCGGCGCAGGTCAACTACGTCACCAAGTCCGGCGACCAATCAGTTTCACGGAAATCTGTACGAGCTGTGGAACGGCTCGCAAGTTCAATGCGGCGGATTTCTTCACCAACGCCACGCCCGGAAATCAGAAGCCGCGCTCGACGGTGAATCATTTCGGAGGCAGTCTGGGCGGTCCCATCCTTCACGACAAGCTGTTCTTCTTTTTCGATTCCGAATGGGTCCGGATCGCGCTTCCCATCGTCACGGCGACGACCGTTCCCACGCCGGCATTTCAGAATTACGTCCTGGATCAGTTTCCGCGCGGCGGAATGGATTCCATCACCGGATCGACCTATCAGCCCGCGCCCCAGCTGGTGCCGTTCTACCAAAAGCTGTTCTCGCTCTACGGCAACACCGCCGGCGCTCCGCTCGCGGTTCTGGGCTGCCCGTTCAATAGCGATGGAGCCGCCGCGGCGGGCAATCCGGGCAATCCTCCCAACGGCAACGGATGCGCGAATCGGCAGAGCATTTCGCATTCGAGCGACGATCGCGAGCAGGTGCAAACGGCGCCGCATCGACTACAACATCGACACCAACAACATGGCCTGGTTTCGTTTTCAGGCCGACACCGGCCTGCAGGCGGCCTACACCGATCCGATCAATCCGCTGTTCAACGCCGCTCTCTCCGCAGCCTCTGTATTCCTTCGCCGCCGGCTACACGCACGTGTTTTCGCGCATCTGGTGAACTATTTCAATCCCGCGTTCTCCTGGTACGAGAGCCTGTTCGGTCCGGCCGACTTGGCGAAGACGCTGGCGGCGTTTCCGATCGTGCTGGAAGGCAGGGGCGCGAACGCGCCGTTCACCCCGCTCGGCGGGCTCGACAACACCTGGGTGCAGGGCCGGCGCGCCACGCGCTTCTTCATCAACGACAATCTGGCGTGGACGCGTGGGCGCGCATGAATTTCGGTTCGGGACCAACAGCCGGATTTTCCGCCTGAACGATTATGATTTCGGCGAGGGCGTGGTTCCGCTGGTGACTTACACCAGCCTTGCCGCAGTTCATCTACGGCGTTGCGTCGACGGCTTCGGAGACGTTTCCGCTGGCCGATTCGCAGCCGTACAACTTTCTCAATCTGGATGTCTACGCGCAGGACACCTGGAAGATCACTCGCACATTGACCTGGACCTTCGGTATCCGCGCGACGTATAATTCGAATCCGCTGAATCCGCACGATGCGGTGGCGCGCCTGCCGGATCGTTCGATTCCATCTCGCACGATGTGAATCAGCCGCTCGATGCGGTGATTCAGACGCAGCTCGGCGAACATCTTTGCATCGACGCCGCTGGCGATCCTGCAGCCCCGAACCGCGATCGCCTGGCAGATCGCACCGCAGACCGTGCTGCGAACCGGCTTCGGCCTGTTCAGCGACATTCTGCCGGGCAGCGTGGTGGATCTGGTGGGCGCGAATCCGCCCTACTCGAAGACATTCCAGGGCGGGCTGCTGGGCACGGTCGGCGGATCGAACAGTCGACAGCGCGATCGCCGCGACCGTTGCGGCCAACCAGCGCTTCGATCGGCCGCGGTTCGCGCAAGGCCAGCTTTCCTGCGCCTCGGCTCTGTCGCAATCCAGCGACTTGCTTCCGCCGGTTTCGATCACGGCGGTTCCGGACGGCAAGCTGCACGCGCCATACTTCATGCAATGGAGCTTTGCGCTGGAACAGCAGATCGGCAAGGCGATGAACCTGCGCGCGCAGTATGTGGGCACGCGCGCCGTGAATCAGCCTTACGAAACGCAGGTGAACGGATATCAAACCGTGTGCCAGGGCTGCTTCGCTCCGTTCCCTTACGGCCAGCCGATCGACCCGCGATTCGGCGCCGTGACGCAGTTGAGCACCGGCGCGAACAGCCATTACAACGGGCTGCAACTGACGGCCGACAAGCGGCTTACGCACGGGCTGCAGGTGCTGGCGAATTACACCTGGAGCCGCTGCATGGACACGGTTTCGAACGGCGGATTCCTGCCGTTCTCCGCGGGCGCGATTCTCTCGCCGCTGCCGGGCGAACTTGGGCGGCAATACGGCCCTTGCGATTACGATGTGCGCGACAATTTCACGGCGCAATACGTTTATCAGTTGCCGTTCAAGGCGCGGAACCGCGCGCTGGGGCGCGTGCTGAATGGATGGCAGGTCTCGGGCACCGCGTTCTGGCACAGCGGCGTGCCGTTTTCGGTGTCTGAGCACGCCATATTCGGCGAACGGAAACGGCATCGTGCAAGGCAGCGGCCCGCAGTATGCGAGCGTGGTTCCGGGCGTGCCGCTGTACGAGCACTCGCCGATCGCCGGCGTGACGCAGCCGGGAACGATCCAGTGGCTCAATCCCGAACGCGTTCGTTTCCGCGGTCGACCCCAGCACCGGCGCCTGCGCCGGCGGCGACAATCCGGCGAATTGCCAGTTCGGCAATCTCGGCCGCAACGCTCTGCGCGGTCCCGATTTCGTCGTGGAGCGATTTTTATCTCACCAAGTGGTTCCAGTTGCGCGAACACGTGAAGCTGCGCATCGACGGCCAAGTTCTTCAACGTTTTCAATCATCCGAACTTCGGGCTTCCGAATCGTCGTGTACGCGGGAATTCCGGGCAAGCCTTCCACCCAGACGGGATTCGGCGCGCTCAGCTACACCACTTCGCCGCCGACAGGATTGTTGGGCGTTGGACTGGGCGGCGACAGTTCGCCGCGAATGATCGCGTTTCAGGCGCGGCTGGAGTTTTGAGTCGTTCGAGAAGAAAAAAGTGAGGGGACGGACAAGGGAACCGTTCCCCTCAAATCATGGACACAAGACGCTATCGAGCGGCCGCTGACACCATGGACGCGGCCACCACATAGCCGCGTCACGTCAGAAGCTGCTCCTCTAGCCAAGAGAGATCGGCAGGCGGAGCGGAAAAGGAATAGTGAGAAGTTGGTACTAGGTGAGGGCCGAAATCCGCCCTAGTTACGCGCAGGCGGTGTCCAGAATCTTCTGAATCAGCGTGTCGTACGGCACGCCCGCCGTTGCGGCCGATTGCGCGAAGTCGTCTTCACAGGCCAGCGACGGATTCGGATTAGCTTCGATCACCACAACTTCGCCGGCTGGCGTGAGACGAACGTCCACTCTGCCGAAGCCGCGGATCTTCAGCACGCGATACACCTTGCGCGCCAGCCGGGCCAGCTTTTCGTCAACGCCGGCGGGAAGCTCGTGTCGCCGGGCCATTCTGGATGCCCCACTTCTTGCGATAGGTATCGTCCCACTTGGCCTTGAACGTGGCGAACTTCGGCGTGTCCTCGGGAACCTCGTGAAAAAAGATTTCGCGCGGCGGAAAAACAGTAAGTTTGCGATTGCCCATCACGCTCAGGTACAGCTCGCGGCCTTCGATATATTCCTCGATCAGCGCGTCGCAGTGAAATTTCTCGTGGATGAAGCGCGCGCGCTCCAGCGCCTCCTCCTCGCTCTTGGCGAACGACGCCTTGGCGATTCCGTCCGACGATTCCTCGCCCACCGGCTTCACAAAGGCGGGATAAACAAAACGCCGCAGGCGCTTCAGCGGGCGCTGCTCGGTGGAGATGACGAAATGCGGGACGCGCACGCGATGATACGCCAGCACCTTCTTGGCCAGCGCCTTGTCCTTGCAGAGCATCAGGCCGTCCGGGACGCGCGCCCGTGTATTTCACGCGCATCAGTTCCAGCAGCGCGGGGATGTTCGGCTCATGCGCGCGGTTGGAATGGAACGATCTCGGTGAGATTGAAGACCACTTCCGGCGCGAAGTTCTTCAGCTTTTCCACGATGCACACCACGTCGTCGAAGACCGCCAGCGTATCCACCTCGTGGCCCAGCCGCTGCAGGCAGGCCAGCACGTCGGCTTCGGTGGGCTTGTCTTCTTCTTCCTTCAACTCTTGCGGAGAGAACGTTCCCGCAGCCGCGGTGTGATAAGCCACGTCGAACAATACCAGAACCTTCACGGTTAAACAGACCTCTTGAAGCGGCCGGTGTGCAGATGATTGGTGACCATGGCCGACAGATACGCGGCCAGTTCGAACGAAACGCGCGCGCGATCCGAGCGGCGGCGGAAACGTCAGCTTCAGCTTTTGGCAGCGCTCGATCAATTTGCGCACCAGCATATCCACCGTGTATTTGTGCTGTCCGGTCCAACGAACGATGCGATCCCACCAGCGCCGGCGATTGCGTCGCATAACTTTTGCAGCGGACTCTCCGTTCGGTTCACCATTTCCGAATATAACGCGCAGATCGGCGTCGTAAAAGTCGGGAAAGTCTTCCGCGTACAGTTTGCGCCGCTCGGTGTAGTAGCGCGCCAGCGTTTTTCTCAGCCGGCTGGCTTCATAAATGCGCCGCACGCGCTTCACTTTAGGCGGCGTGTTCCTGGCCTCTTCCATCAGGCAATGTACGAATTCCAGTTTGTCCAGCGCCTTCCAGCCGCGATACTGTTCGCGCCACTGTTCGGGCGTCAGCGAGAGCCAGACCGCGAACGTTTCGGCGAAATCTTCGTCGGGATGAGCCTGCGCGTACCAATTCGGCAGATTGCGCACGAAGCCTTTGCTGTAAGGCCGCGGCTGATAGGTTTCCGGCGAGTATTCGGTTTCCGGGCTGCCGAAGACGGCACGCCAATCGTCGCGCGAGGAGAAACGATAGGCATGATCGATGGCGTGGCCGCTCTCGTGCCGCAACAGTTGCTGGCACCATTCGGGCGTTCCGCCTTCCACTTGCAGCATCTGATGCATTTCAAGCGTCTTCAGGCGGGGATGCGCCAGATAAAACGGAATCGCGATAGCCGGAGCGCCGGCCGGCGAGAACCATTCATCGCCCAAATAGCAGGCCGGACGAAACGCCAGGCCATGCGCGCCCAGTTCGTCGTAAAGCTGCGCGATGCGGCCTTCCAGCTCGCTTCCCGGGATGCGCGCGCCCAGATCGCAGATGCGCCTTTGCAGCAGTTCGTCGTCCTTCAGGGCCAGGGCGTGGCCCGGGCGGGCTGTTCAGGCGCGCCGGCGGCGGATCGTGTCGCTCCACGGCTTTCATCCTAGCGCAGGCGGGCCGAACACCATTGGTTAGAGGGATTCTATTGAGCCTCGAGGGGTAAGTGCTACGTTGCAAATGAAATGAGCCGGACATTTAGGATTTTCATCGTTTTTCTACCGTGCGCCGCGCGGCTCAATCCTTCTTGAGCGGCGGATTGACTCGTTTTGCGGGCCTCGACACCTCCACGCTGACGGGCGATAACGGTCCCGCTTACTATGCGGCATTCCAAGGCCCCGTACGCGGTCGCGCGCGAGCGGGCGGGCAACATATACATTGGCGAGAAGCGCGCATCCGCAAGATTGATACGCACGGCATCATCACCACCATCGCCGGCACGGGCGTTCCTGGGGACAAGCGGGGATGGCGGACACGACCACGGCAGCCGAAGTCAATTTTGTAGGTGGCATCGCGATCGACAGCCAGGGCAATCTCTGTATTTCAGCGAGGACCAGGCGCGGATCCGGCGCATCGCCCCGGACGGAACCATTTCGCATAGTCGTGACGGAGAAGGGTGGCCGGGTTTGGCGGTGGACGCGCAGGATCGACTGTATGTGGCTAAGCCGAGCAATGCCGATGATCCGCGTGATCACGCATCGACGGCACGATATCCACCTTTGCGGGGACCGGAACCCCTGGTTATGCAGGCGAAGGCGGGCCGGCACGCGGAGGCCCAGTTGGATCGACCGTCCGACTTGGCATTCGATGCCGCATGGCAATCTCTATATCGCCGACGGCCAGCGCGTTGCGAAGATCGACACTCACGGCGTGCTGACGCGCATCGCGGGCGAACAGCACTGCCCATCGGCACCGTAAGCCTGGACGAAGTGCCCGCTACACAATCCTCACTCACCGCGTTTTCTGTCGCCACGGATCCTCAAGGCGATGTCTTTGTAGCGACGCCGCGCGTGCGAAAAATCAAGCCGGATGGAATCATTCACGCCTTTGCCGGCATCGAAACTTCACAAGCCAGCAAATTTCAGCGAAGCTTGCGGCAACGCGCTGAAAGCCACGGTTCGTGCCGCAGGGAATGAAGGCGGACACAAGCGGCGACGTATTCTTCATCGAACCTGCTTGGGAACCGGCTTGGAGGAAGCCACGGCCGCGCGGCAAGATCAGCACCATCGCCGGCGCGGGTCCGAATCTGTTCACCGGCGACGGCGGTCCGGCCTCGACGCAACCTTCGCGAACCCGCATGCGATTGCGTTCGACAAAGCCGGAAATCTGTATATCGCCGACACGAACAATAACCGGATTCGCCGCGTCGACACCAGTGGCATCGTGAAACCGTCGTCGGCGAGCGGTGGGCCGGTTTACAACCAGGACCCCGCCTGCATGCCTGACCAAGTCAAGTTTTTGCGCAATCCACAAGGCGTGGCGGTGGACGCGGCGGGCGATATTTTACCGTCGACACAGGCAAGAATCGTGTGTTGAAAATCGCGCCGGACGGAACACAAACCACGGTGGCCTCCGAGCAATTTCCGCTGCCGCAGGGCGTGCTCGCCGATGCCGCGGCGAAATGTTTTTACCGAATAGCTGGCAATTCTGCATTGCTGGAGGTGCGACCAACGGAAGCATCCAGACTGTTTGGACCAATGGCGCCACCGGATCGATGGCGTTCGATGCCGCGGGCGATTTGTATTTTCCCGCGATGACCAGCGTGGAGCGGTTGTCTGCCGCCTCCGGCGCGATCTCGCCCGTGGCCGGGACCGGCGAATTTAACACTTCGGCGCAGCGCCTGGATTCACAAGCGGCCTGGAGGAAATTTCCCGAGCATCGGCCGTGGCGTTGGACTCGGCCGGGATCCATCTATGTCGCCGATCAAAGCAAAGCTGTCATCCATCGCGTCAGCCTCATTGCGCGCTTTCGGTGGATGGTGGCGCAACGCTGCGCCAGCCGTCAGGCCTGGCGTTCGACGCAAAGGGAAACATCTATATCGCCGATGCCAGGCAAGGCGTCATTTGGATGGGCACACCCACGCCCCCGCCCGCCAACGAAAAACCAACGCCGTATTTCGGGCGAACGGGAATCCAGAGCGCCGCGCCCGCGAATCTTGTAACACTCAGCGGCGAGCCGCCAGCGCCGCCCATCCAAGCGCCCATTGCACCCGGCCAATTGCTACGAATTCGCGGCGTCTGCATCGGGCCGTTTGAGCCGGTGTTCGATGGCTTCGGCGCCGGCGGCGCGCTGCGCGCCAGCGCGGGCGGAACACAAATTCAGTTCAACGGAACCCCCGCGCCACTGATTACGGTTTCTTCGGGCCAGATCGTCGCGCAGGCGCCCTTCGAACTGGATGGCCAGTTCCAGGCGACCGTCGCGCTCACTTATAACGGCGTCACAATTCAATCGACCATCCCTGTGCAGGCAGCCAATCCCGCTATCTTCACCATGAGTAACCAACCCACCGGGCCGGCCATCGCAGCCAATCAAGATGGCACGCTTAATTCCGCCGCGAACCCGGCAGCCCAAGGCTCTATTGTGGTGCTGTACGCCACCGGCACTGGGCAAACCGTACCACCCGGATCGGATGGAACGGCTCCGCCAGATTCGCTTCCGAGGCCGAAGCTTCCCGTGGTCGCAACCATCGCCAGTCAGAACGCGGAAATCTTGTATGCGGGCGACGCACCCGGATTTGTCGGGACTTACGCAATTGAATGTCGGCAGTGCCTGGTTCCATCCTGGGCGGCGGAGCGCAGGCTATCGGGTTACAGGTCGGTAGTTTTCCGTTGAATCAAAGCAACGTCACGATTTTCGTCGCGCCGTGATTTTCGTTGTGGTCGAACCGAGCCTTAGAATGCGGCGGCGGAATGCCGGGTCGCGTTGCAGCGCGCGCACGTAGGTGGATTCCTCAGGAGCGTTCTTCGCGCGCTGGATCGCGGGCGGAACGGAGACTTCCGTAGCGCCATCGCCGCGCGGCGCGTTTCAAAATGATCCCAGTCGCCCATGCGGGCGAACCAGGCAGTTTCATAGATCATCTCACCTTGCGCGAGACTTTCTGAGCGTCCGTGCCGGCGTGCGATACGCGGCATTGGCGCGCAGCTTGGCCTCTTCCGTCTGCAAGAGCTTGGCCACGTCCGCTCTCGCGGGCCGGAATCCGAGTTTGCGATAAAACCAGAACGCGCCGGACTCGATGGCTTCTTCGTTGTGCGCTCCCAGTTGATAGGGGTCCACGGTGAAGCAAGTCACCGGCAGCAGCTGGCTGAAGAGCCGCAGCAGCCGGGCGTAGAGCCACGCCGGTCTCGCCTTCGCGAAACGTGTAATAGAGGTTGAAGCCCACCTCCATGCGCTCAAACAGCGTGAGGCATTCGATGTAGCCGATGGGAACCCGTTCTTGAAGAACATCCCTGCGTGATAGGCGCGCAAGGGCAGACGATGCTCGGGCGGCACGCCCGAAACGAACGCCTGCACGCCTCGGCCCAGATCGGCGCGCAGCACGTGTGACGCGATCTCCGTAAGTGAACCCATGCAGCTCGCGATAGCGCATAGCCGAAGTCTCCCGCGCGAAATCGAGCATTTCTTCGCCTTCGGCACGGCTGAGTTTCTCGATGGCCAGCGCGGGCGATTCCAATTCAGCGGCCAGCGACACATCGGCGCGCCGGATCACTGGGCTGTCGTGGTAGAAAAACTTGCGACGCCCCGGCAATCGCCCATTGGTGCGAGTGGCTCGCGATTCGCCCAGCCGCCAGCGGACGAATATTTTGGCCTGCTCGAACCGTTCCGCGCAGTCGATTTTTGATAGCAACCAGCGCAAATCTGAACCCGTCCCGCGCTTCGCCGCGCGAAACCAATCCATATAAGGAATGTTTGCTTCCACCAGCAGGTCTTCGTTCGCGAACGGATGCAGATGGGGCAGCAGCGGGCCCAGCAGCGATGCATCGTAGCCGTCCCAATCGATTTCCAGACTCCCGCGGATGATGCTCCGCCAGCCAGCGCGTGATGTCGTAAGTAAACCGGGCCGAGAACGCCGTCCCCGCGATACCCGAAACATCGGGCTCCTCGAATGGCGTCAGATCCGCGCCCGCGCGCCGCAGTTGCGCGATTTTCCCCGGAATCTCCTGGAGCAGCTTGTCGGTTAAGCCCAGTACTTTCCGCATTCGGCGGATAAGCCCGAAAGAAGAGCAGTGCTTCATGGAAACGAATCAGCGACTCGGCGTCGTGAAATCGCGCCCGCCCCAGCTTCCGGAGTAGCGGCGGCAAGGCCGCATTTGTTCCTTCGAGCCAAATGCGCGCTTCAAAGCTTCCAGGCGATCCAGATCCATCGGGAGTAGACTATCAGAAGTCATGCGACTTTCACTCACAGCTCTTCTGTTGTTGGCAGCCAGTTTCGTTCTTTCGGCGCAGGACAGCAAGCTGTACGTCGTCACGCATATCGATGTCACTCCCAACTACATCGCCGACGGCACCAAGCTCCTGCAGCAATACACAGCCGAAAGCCGCAACGACAAGGGCATGCTGCGGTTCGAAATGCTGGTGGATGTTGCGCGCGAAGAATCATTTCACGAGTCGTTTCCGTCTGGGAGAATCAGGCGGCGTTCGACGCGCATCTGGAAGCCAATCACACCAAGCAAATGCGTCAAAAGCTGCAGCCGATGCTGGGAAGCCCGTTCGACGAGCGGTTGAGCGTCATCCTGTAATCACCGGCTCTAATCACTGCGCGTCCGCCGAGACAGTTCCTTCACCAGCTGATACAGGAAGGCCTGCCCTTCGTAAAACGAGTTGACGTTCATGCGCTCGTCGCGGCCATGCGCGCGCACATCGTCGCGGTCGCCGAAGAACCCAGAAACGCCGTACGTGGGAATCCCCGCCACACGCAGGTAGCGGCCATCGGTGGCGCCAGTGCTCATCACCGGAATAGTGAGCACGCCGGGCCACATTCTGTCGCTCAGGCGAGCCACCACGTGGAGCAGTTCCTTCCGCATCGGCGAGGATGGACCCACGTCCACATCGCCTTGCACGTGAATGGCAACCTGCTCGTCCCCGATGGCCAGCCGCAGCGCCTTTTGCACCGATTCGATGCTGTCGCCCGGAAAGATCCGGCAGTTGATATTCGCCGTGGCAAGCTGCGGCAGCGCGTTCAGCGCATGACCACCGGCTAGCTCCGTAGCCACGCACGTGGTGCGCAGCATCGAATTCCAGCGCGGCGAAACCGCAGCCACGCGCTGCATCGCCTCCCTGGCAACTTCGGGCGAACCGTCAGCGATCTTCACCAGATCGTCCTTGAGCGATCCGCCCTCCACGTTCGCCATTTCTCGAAAATAGGCGCGTGTCACTTCGTCCGTCTTCAGAGGAAAGGTGAAGCGGGACAGCCGTTCCAGCGCCGCTGCCAGATGATAGATGGCGTTATCGGGCAGCGGCACGGAGCTATGGCCGCCCTTGTTGTGAACCTCCAGCTTGAAATCGGCGTACGATTTTTCGCTCACCTGAATGTTGTTCGCGATCTTCCTGCCGCCCACCATCACGCCCCCGCCGCCCTCGTTCAGCGCCAGATCGGCGTCGATCAGTTCGCGCTTGTTCTTGAGCAGCCAGATGACGCCGTTGTAAGGGCCGCCGCCTTCTTCGTCGGCCGTAAGCGCCACGATGATGTCGCGATCCGGCTTGAATCCCTCGCGCTTGTAGCGAATCAGGTTCGCGATCCATACCGCGGCCTGCGCTTTATCGTCGGAAGTGCCGCGGCCGTAAAAATAGCCGTCTTTTTCCACGAACTGGAACGGATCGGTGGTCCAATCTTCGCGGTTCGCCTCCACCACGTCGGTGTGCGCCAGCAGCAGAATCGGCTTCAGCGCTCCGCTGCCCGCTTTCTCGGCGTGATAGCGCACCACCAGATTTGCTTTTTTGGGACTGGCGCCGCCCACGAAAATATCGGACTCCGGGAAGCCCGCCGAGCGCAATCGCGCGGCCACCATTTCGGCCACCGGCGTGGTGGATCCGGTGGTGTAGCCCGACCGGATCTCGACCATTTCTTTGTATATTTCCCGCGCCAGTTGCCGATCCGCATCCGGCGGCATTGCGGCCCAAGCGTCTCCCAGGCAGAAAAACAGCAGCGCTAAAAGCCGGCACATGCGCGGATTGTAGCACGCCATTTTGCAACCGCCCGCCACTCCAAGCGCCGCGCCACGCTATGCAGTAGCCGATCCCCTCCCCCATAACTTCGCCGTCGCGATTCTTGCCCCCTCGGCTTGCGCCCTCAGCTTCGCCCATTGAATGGTCGGATGCACGCGCCGGGTGAGCGGAGCCTGCGCAAAGCCGCAGTCCGAGCCCGCCATCACCCTTTCGCGACCCACGATCTCGGCGAAGCGGATCAGGCGTTCGGCAACCAACTCGGGATGCTCTACCACGTTGGTCACGTGGCTGATGACGCCGGGGATCAGGATGCGATCCTCCGGCACGTGGACATCCTTCCACACCTTCCATTCGTGCTCGTGTCTCACGTTTCCTGCCTCGAATTGATAAGCCCCCACCCGCAGCTTGAGAAGCAGGTCCACGATGTCCTTCAATGGCACGTCGTGCGTGTGCGGCGCGTTCCAGCTTCCCCAGCAAATGTGATACCGGACGCGCTCCTGCGGCAATCCCTCCAGCGCATGATTCAGCGCGTCGATCCGCAGCTCCGCCCACTTGCGGTAATCCTGCAGCGTCATTGGCGGCACGATGCGTTCGTAGGTCCAGGGAAGGAACGCATCGTCGATCTGGACTCTCAAGCCCGCATCCAGAATCGCTTTGTATTCCTCGCGGCAGGCTTCGGCCAGCGCCCACAAAAGCGACTGATCGTCCCGGTAGTACTCGTTCTTGAAAATCGGAAACGCGCTGCCGGGCGCCACCACCGGCAGGAATCCGTCCTCCACCTTGACTTTGGCCAGCGCCGCCTTCAGGTTCGCGATATCGCGCTGCACCTGCGCCTGTCCCACGTAGCGAATGGGCGCATTGCACACTGTGGTGATGGCCGCGCTCCGCACACGAAATCCCTGGGTGGGAAAATACTCGGCGTAAAATTCCGGGAAGTCCACGAAGTCATGTCCCCGGCTCATCGTGATCAGCGGATCTTTTTCTTCCTCCGGCGTGGCCGGCCGTTCCGAGAATCCCGCGATGCGCTGGTGAATGTACCAGGCCCAATTTCCCGTTTTGCCGTACTCGCCGTCGCTGACGATGTCGACCCCGGCTTCCGCTTGTTGCCGCACCACCTCGCCCACCGATTCCCGCAAACATTGTGAGAACGCCGCTTCATCGTAAGCTCCGCCGTCTTCGATCTCTTTGAGGAACGGGAGCAACTGGGGCGGCCGGATCAGGCTGCCGACATGAGTGGTAAGGATTCGATTCTGGTTCGCTGGCATGGCTCCTTCAAATCTCCCCAATCATTAGATCACCGATGGCATTTCCGCGCCTCAAGTTTGCTATATACTCAATCCTGAGATTGCGGCAATGAAGAAAACAGTTGGGCTCTTACTCTTATTTGGTTGCGGTCTGGTGGCGGCCGACTTCTGGCAAAAGCCTTACGCGGAATGGAGCGAGAAGGACCTCACGAAGATGATCAACAATTCTCCGTGGGCGAAGTCCGCCAGCGTCTCGATGGGCGGTCCGGGCGGGGGCGGTGGTGCGCCACCCCCTGGAGCCGCTCCTGGAGGATTTGGTGGTGGCGCTCCCGGCGGCCCGCAGGGCGGAGGCGGCTCGGAGTTCGGACCTGGCGCCCCCGGTTCAGGGCCCCCTACCTTCGATGTCGTAGCGCGCTGGCAATCCGCGCTGCCCGTCCGTGAGGCATTCGTGCGTCTCAAGTTCGGCGCTGAGGCGGACAAATCGGACGAAGCGAAGAAGGTCCTTGAAGCGAAGGACAGGCCTTATGAAATCGTACTCTCCGGACCCATGGGAATGTTCCTGGGCGGCAAACCGGGGGAGGCGGCGAAAGCTCTTAGCGAAGTGAGCGTTCTGTCATCCGCCAGGACCGGCGACATCAAGCCCATCCAGATCCAAGTGAGCAAACCGGGCAAGACCATGGACGTGCTGTTCGCCTTCCCGCGCACCATGCCTTTCACGGTTGAGGACAAAGAGGTCGATTTAACCACGAAGCTGGGCGCTTCCACTCTCAAATACAAATTCAAACTGAAGGACATGGTGGTGAACGGCAAGCTGGAGATGTAGCCGTTAGCGCTCGATCGACAACGCCAGCGCATTCGCGGCCCAGCCTGTGGCCATCGTCGAGATCCACTGATCGTGCCCGTACGGGAAGCCGCTCTCGAAATATTGCTGAAATTTCGTCGCGCGGCTGGCCACGTGCCAGGAGCCATCGGCGCTTTGCGTGCCGAGCAGGAACTTTACGCCTTTCGAATCCGGCCGCGTCATCACGCCGGCTTCATGCAAGAGCCCACAACGTCATGCCCGTGGCATACGCATCGCTCGGAAATCCCTGGCGTTGCGCCCAACCGCCGTCGGAGCGCTGCAGAGCCAGAATAGGCTCGGCCAGTTTGCGAAGTTCCGCGGCGCTGGCGCCCGCCGCGGCAACTCCCACCAGCCGCATGTCCATATCCTCCAGGATCACGGGGTCGGCGTGCAGCAGCCACTGCTTGCCGCGTTCGATCCGCTGCTTCATTTCGCCGGCGCGTCCAGGAGTCCCGTACGTCTTCAATGCTCGCATCGCCATCGCCGTGCGCGAAAAATCGCTGTCCTGGAGCGGCGAGCGCGAATATCCGGGAAGATGCCATCCGCCGTCGCCGCCCTGAGACGCCGCCAGGTTTGCGGCAAGAAAATCCGTGATGCGATTGGACGGATAACCGGCGCGCACCAGCGCTTCCACGGCGTACAAATTGTTGTCCGCGCCGCCTAGCGCGGCTGCTCCTTCCAATGCGGCGGGGTTGATGGTGGACGTGATCTGCCGGATCCGTTCATGCGACGCTTTCTCATCCACCGCAATGCCCTTGGCGCGTGCCGCCGCTGTGGCAAACTCGGCCGCGGGCTGTTCGTGGCAGGCGAAACATCCGCTCTTGTGAAAGAACTGATCGCTGGTGCGATCCAGCAATTGAAGGCTGCGCGCGATGGCTGCGCGCGTGATCCGCCGGCTCGCTCCGACAACTGGACCGGCTTGGCAAGATCCTGCGGGCTTCCTCCCACGCGCGCGGATCACTTCCGGATCCCCGAATTTCTGCGCCCAGTCCAGCGCGGTCTCTCCGGCGTGATTGGTGGGGCGAAGATCGGCGCCGTGAGCCAGCAACATATTCACGATCCGGCGGTCGTATCGGTCCGTTCCCACCGCCAGCATCAACGGCGTGAAGCCGCGATAATCCTGCGCGTCGATGCGCGCGCCGGCATCCAGCAGCGCCTTCACCGCTTCCGGCGGCCCGAATGCGGAGGCCATCAGCAGAGGCGGTCCAGCCGCCGAATTCAACCGTGCCGGTCTGAATCTTCGGCAGGCCTTCGGTCTTCGATACGGCGTTCACCTTGGCGCCTTTGGCTATCAGCAGCTTCACTGCCTCGACGTTCCGGTTCCCGGCCGCGTTCATCAGCGGGGTCAATCCGATGAACGTGTCCGGAGTATCGATATCGGCGCCCGCGTCCAGCAGCAGCCGGACGGTCGCGGTATCGTTTCCAAACGTCGCCGCATTCAAAGGCGTGACATGCCGCACGATCCATCACGTCGACTTTCGCGCCTTTGGCGAGCAGCAGCCGCACGACTTCCGCGGACGGGTTGGTGAATGCCGCGATGATCAGCGCGGTCCGTCCGCTCTTGGCGGCCGTGTTCACTTGCGCGCCATGATCCAGCAGCAGGCGAACCTTGGCCGCATCCGAAACCGACCACATCAGGGCCGTGGAGCCGAATGCATTCTGTGCGTTGACATCCGCTCCGCGATCCAGCAACAGGCGCATCGCGTCCAGCGAGCCGATTTCGGCGGCGTACATCAATGGAGTGATCCCACGATTGTCGGCGACGTCCGCGCCCTGACCCAGCAGGGCCTTCAATTCGGTAAGGTTGTTGTCGCGGATCGCGGAGTAGAATTTCTCCGGATCTTTCTCCGTGCTCTGGGCCACCGCCGCTACCGCAATCAGCGCAAGCATGCACGCTTTCCCCATGCGGGAATTATATAGGAATTTGGCTACATCAGGCCCGGAAAAATTGCCGACTTGTGGGAAACCGAAAGCGTGCCTCCGCATGCTCACGCATGGCGGTTCAGCAATACAACTGAACCGCGACTGTGAAGGAGCGGATCCACATTTCGAATTCGCCACTATCGTCATGCGTTCGCCTAACGCGAACTGGCCGCCGCGGAGGGCGTCACATGGATCAGGGCGCCCGGATTGGCGTCTTCCAGCATCCACAGCGAGCCGTCGGGGCCTTCTTCCACATCGCGGATGCGCTTGCCCACGTCCCAGCGCTCGGCGGATTTCGCGCCGCCATGGCCGTCAAAGATGATGCGGCTGAGCGACCGGGTCGCCCAGGCCGCTGACGAAGCCGTTGCCGTCCCATTGCGGGAAGGTCTTGGCGCCGTGGTAGAACATCAGATTGCCCGGCGCAATTACCGGCGCCCAATAGAGCACGGGCATCGCCAGATCGGGCCGCGTAGTCGGGCTTCGGAATCGGCACGCCGTCATAGTTATTGCCGAAGGAGACCAGCGGCCAGCCATAATTCTTGCCCTTCTCGATGTGGTTCAGTTCGTCGCCGCCGCGCGGGCCGTGCTCCACTTCCCACAATTCGCCGGCGGGTGAAAACGCCAGGCCGTAAGGCGTGCGGAATCCGCTGGCCCAGGTTTCCGCCGGCGTCAGGTTGGGGCTGGTGAATGTGTAGGTGCTCACCACCTTCGCGGTCTTGGCGGTTTCGGTGTTGCGGGACGGATCGATCAGGGGAATGGTGGAAGCGCCGGTTTTTCCGTAGTTCGGATTATCGGACGCGGGTTTGCCGTCCAGAGTCAGGTGCAGGATCTTGCCTTCGGGCTGATTGGGATCTTGCGCGGGCGTGAAGCGCTGGCGGTCGCCAACGGTGAGGAAAAGAGACTGGCCGTCGGGAGCGAAGGCGATTTGCGCGCCTTCCTGGCCGCCCTTGCCCTTGGGCAACTGGCGCCAGAGCACTTCCAGATCTTCCAGCCTGGCCACCGGGCCGGTGTCGCCCGGCCCTCCACGGCCGGCGGTGTTCAGCTTGGCGCGAGCCAGCACCAGGCCGCCGCCGTAGTCGCCTGGTTCGGAATAGGTGAGATAGATGCGTTGGTCAGTGGCATAAGTCGGCGACAGGAAGACGCCAAACATGCCGCTCTGCCCCTGCCAATACACGGCGGGCGTATTGTTCACCGCGGTCTTTTGTCCGTCCTGCGTCACCAGCCAAATGGGCCCGATCTTTTCGGTGACCAGCATGCGGCCATCGGGCAGGAAGGCCAGCCGCCAGGGCAATTCAAATGTGGTCACCGTGGTCATGCTGAAGGGAACGCTGGCCTCGGGCTTCTGTTCGCCTATATTGACCTGGGCCCAGGCCGACACCGACGCGAGCGCGAAAAGCATCGCCGCTTTCACCAATTTCATCGTCATTTCTCCTTGCTTCTTAAGCGCCCGACCATAATCGTTTCGGGCGTCGTTGTTAATCGTACACTACAGACAACTCTATTTGCTCGACAGGTGAGAGATGTCCTTCTCGTTATCCCCGCAAACAAAATCCAGCAGGTCTTGGTCCAGTTGGATCACCTGGGCAATCTTCACGGTCCACGGTTTGGTGTAGGCTTTCGGATCGTCGACCGTAATCTCAATCTCCAAATTGCCGTAGTTGATGCGCCGGAAACGTTCCGTGATCTGGGCTGCGTCCGTCATCGGATTGCCAGCAGCATCCAGCCACATGTTGTCGCGGAATCCGTTGCTGTGAACCACCAGCGTATCGCCTTCCCATTTGCCGCTGGAGTACCCGTTCCAGGACGGATTGGGATCCACCGGCAAGGGACGGCCGTCGGTATAAATCTGCCGGTATGTGGTGTCCAGCTCATTCATGATGATCAGCAGCCCAGGCGTCTGCGCCATTTTCTGCGGTCCGTTCCAGGTGTGCAGCCGGATGGGTCCGATGGGTACGCAGCGCGACATCGGATCGTTTACACGCTGCTCGCTCCGCCGCGCCTTCACCAGTTCCGCGGCCCAGGGCTGATAGGGCAAGCCGCCCTTCAGGTGCGCGGCAATATTGATGAACTCGTCTGCAACCGCCGCGCAGCCGGGAAAATTCGCGTTGGGTTCACGCGACGTCGGCATGATCCACAGGCCCGAAAGATCCGGCTTGCCGTCGGCGGTGCGCGGGCAGGCTGCCGCCAGATCCGGTTTTCCGTCCTTCGTCCGAGGAACGCCTGCCGTCGGGTAGTGTATCCATTGCCCACTGACCGGACCAAGGAACAGAAGGAAAATCATCGCCGGCCGCATCCGTTAACCTCCACTACGCAGTATACGTGCCAAATCCACCGCCGCATTTTCGCATATACTACGTGGTCGATCTCAACAAGAGGAACAACAACCATGAATGCCGTCGATACTCAACCTCGAGAAAAGAGCGGGAAGCGTTGGCTGCTGTGGGCTGGCTGGGCTCTTTCGCTCTGGCCCGCGTTTATCGTGGTGTTGAGCGCTACCTGGAAGCTCACCCGAAACCCGTGGTACGTCGGGGAGTTTGCAAGAATCGGTTGGCACGAAAGCGCCCTCACCGGCCTCGCGTTGCTTCAGCTTGGCTGCCTCGCGTTGTACCTCATTCCACCCACCGCGGTTCTGGGCGCGGTGCTGCTCACCGGCTACCTGGGCGGCGCCATCGCCACCTACGTTCGCATGGGTGAGCCTTATCCGGTGCTGGTCCCGTTGTCCACCAGCCTGATTGCCTGGGCCGGCATCTATCTGCGCGAGAAGCGCCTGCGAGCATTGCTCCCGCTGCGCCGGCCAGTCGCTCGGTCGTAATTTGAAAATCCGCGAGTCCGGCCGTTACCCGCGCCCTGCCAATGAACGTCTCATTGTAAACTGACCCGTTGGAGGGTTTTCTAATAATGCGTAGATCAACGCCATGGTTCATGCTCCTGATATTCCTCTGCGTATGCGGAACGCTGGCATCGGCTCCCGAGCGGTCTTTCGCCACCTGGAGCCAATATCTGGGCGGCGCGGATTCCTCGCAGTACTCGTCCCTCAAGCAGATCAATAAATCGAACGTCAAGCAGACTCGAAGTTGCCTGGACTTATCCGACGGGCCGGGAACATACACCTTCGATCCGATCGTGGTCGACGGTGTCATGTACGTGCTGGCGCAAAACAACTCCGATCGTCGCGCTGGACGCCGCCACCGGGAAGGAGTTGTGGGTTCATCCCAACATGGGAGCTGTCGGCGCGCGCGGGATGAACTATTGGGAGAGCAAGGACCGGTCAGACCGGCGCCTGTTCTTCATCAATGCCGGATTCCTGACGGCCATTGACGCCCGCACCGGCAAGACCATCAACAGTTTCGGCGACAACGGGCGCACCGATATCGCGCAACGGGCTGGACCGCGATCCGCCCCGCCCGCTTCAAACCAGCAATCCCGGCCGAATTTTCGAAAACATAATCATCACGCCGCTGCCCGCCGGCGGCGCCAGTTACGATTCCACACCCGCCGACATTCACGCCTAGGACGTTCGTCACGGGCAAGCTCGTGTGGACGTTCCACGTAATTCCGCATCCCGGCGAATTCGGCTACGACACCTGGCCTCCGGACGCCTGGAAAACGGTGGGCGGCGTTCACAACTGGAATGAGATGACGGTCGATGAGAAGCGCGGCATCGCTTACATTCCCTGGGAACCGCGCGCTTCGATTTCTACGGCGCGAACCGCAAGGGGAACGACCTGTTTGGCAATTCGCTCCTCGCGCTGGACGCTGCGCACCGGCAAGCGGCTGTGGCATTACCAGCTGGTCCATCACGATCTGTGGGATTACGATCTTGCCGGTCGCGCCAAAACTGCTCACCGTCAAGCACAACGGGAAGAATGTGGACGTGGTGGCGCAGGCCACCAAGTTCGGCTTCCTGTTTGTCTTCGATCGCGTAACCGGTGAGCCGATGTGGCCCATCGAAGAGCGTCCGGTTCCGCAATCCGACGTTCCCGGCGAATGGAGTTCGCCCACCCAGCCTTTCCCCACCAAACCGCCGGCCTTCGCCCGCCAGTCCTTCACCGAAAAGGACATCAATCCGTACGCGACGGAAGCCGAGCAGGCGGCGATTCGGGAGCTGCTGGCGAATTCGCGCAACGAAGGACTGTTCACGCCGCCCAGCCTGCGTGGATCGATTTCATCGCCCGGGTCACAATGGCGGCGCCAACTGGGGCATGGTCGCGGTCGATCCCGCAAAAGGATTCTTGTACGTGATCACGAAGGAACATCCCACGCTCGACAAGCTGCAACTGCCAGGGCAGGGTCGCGTGGACGCGGGAGGGCCGCCAGAGGGCCAGAGCCTGCGGCTCCCGCGCCAGTGGCTCCAACCGCGGTCTCTCCCGCTCCAACAGGACGGCTTCACTCGCTACACGTCGCCGGTCAATTTCATGACGCAGAGCGGCGGACTTTCCGCGATGGGCCCGCCGTGGTCGAACCTCACCGCCTACGATCTCAACACGGGAACCATTCGATGGCAGGTTCCCAACGGCGGAGTCCTGGCATTGGAGAAAGAAGGGCACAACGACACCGGCGCTCGGGATCCTCGCGGCGGACCCGTGGTGACGGCGGGTGGTCTCATCTTCGCCGCCACGGCTTCCGATCACAAGGTCCGCGCTTACGACGAGGACACAGGCAAAGTGCTTTGGGAGCATGAGCTTCCCACCGGCTCCGACGGCGTTCCCGCGGTCTACGAGGTCGGCGGCCGCGAGTACATCGCGTTTTGCGTGGCGGGCGGCGACGGTCTGAACCTGGGAGGAGGCAGGCGCGGTGGCCCCACCGGTCCGCCGCCGAATGCGTACGTGGTTTTCGCGCTCCCCAATAAGTGATTTCGCGCTGTTCCGCTTCAGGAGCACGCGGAGGCGGTTGGGTGTAGAATGACTCGGGACGAAAGTCAAAAACAGGGAGGAATCGTCATGACCTTGCGACGACGAATGATTTGGACAAAGGTCGCGCTCGCGATCGTTTTCACCATCGGCGTGCCGTTTACCGCCGGTGCGCAGTTTGCTCGCGGTCCGGTTCCCGAACCCTACACACCCAAGCCGGACGCCAAGGACCTGAAGAGCGTGCTCTTCAAATGGATGTGGTCCACGGGCATGCTGAAGGGCCATGATGAACGCGATATGGTGGCAACCCTCGAATATCAGGGCAAAGGCACAATTCAGGTAGACGGACAACCGTGCACGCTCACCAAATATCGTGCCAGCACGAACTACCAGACCTTCAGCCAGCGGATTCAGTACACCTGCACCAAGGCGAACGGGGAAATGTACTCGAACATCGAGGTGGTCAGCGGGCTGTACGCCTGGAACGAAGACATCCCCGGCGCCCAGATCGGTCCGACGAAAGGAAAGACCACGCCGGAACCGGCGACCGACCAGGAGCGCCTCATCCGAATTTGGGCCAGTCCCCAGGGCGCGGCCAAGGCCGCTGTAGCCGGGACCACCGACACGTTCTGGTTGGGCGCCAACCCAGGCACGCTTTTCGCGGATGGTCTCTCGACGGTGGGCAAAACGTCAATGTCATGGGAGAACGGTAAACCCGTGGTGACCTTCCCCATTCCCGGCGTTGCGGGCGCCACAGCCACTGCCACGCTCGATGCGGATTATAGGGCCGAGCGCGTGGTGGTGAAGCAGGGATCCACCACCACCGAGTTCACTTACGGCGATTATCAGGACTGGAACAACCCGCTGAATAAGATCGGTGTGCTTGACGCAGGCAAGCTGGTCGAGCGCCGGAATGGCGCCGTGGTCCGCGACCTGACTACCAACCAGACGGAAACCGGCAACGTCTATGTGGTTGCGCCCGTTCCGGCCAGTGTGCAGGCGGCCATCCAGGTCACTGGGTCGATCCCGCGCGGCGTGATAGCGAAGACGGAACCTCCCGTGAACAAGTCGGCGCCCACGCCGCGTTTGGGCGAGCATCCTGATTTTACGGGCAACTGGGCCTGGAACGACTGGATTGGGAACTACATGACCGGAGGCGGACGCCGGCGCAGCCCCTGGCAGGCCGCGGACAGTAATCGGACAACCAATCAGACCGAAGATTTTGAGCTCTACTCGCCGTCGCGGTTTGGCAATCTGGGCCGTCCGATATACAAGCCGGAGAACTGGGACAAAGTTCAACAGCTCGACATGTGGACCAATAAGTATGACCCCGTGATGACCTGCCAGCCCCTGGGCGTGCCGCGTGAGGGCCCACCCCGGCGCATTTACCAGACGGATCACGATATTACGTTTATCTATCAGGGAGGCGACGCGGGAGGCGGGTACGGCGAGTATCGCGTGATCCCCACCGATGGCCGCTCCCACCCCAAATCGGCCGAGTTCGATATCACGTACATGGGCGATACCGTTGGACACTGGGATGGCGACACGCTGGTGCTGGACTCCATCGCGTTCACCGATACCACCTGGCTGGGCCGCGGTGGTTTTTTCCACTCCGATCAAATGCATGTCGTGGAGCGATTCAAGCGTGAAGGCGATGCGCTTCTCTACGACGTCACTGTCGAAGACCCTGAAGTGCTGGCCGAGCCGTATGTGTATCCGACACGAGTGGTGCGGCTCAATGCGAATCCCCAAGCGGGGCTCGTCCGCGAGCGAGGCAACTGCGAGGTTCAGGAGTTCGGTCACGCCGCCACCCAAATTCGCCACTAAGCCAATTCCGAACCGCGACCGTCAGGGAGTCGGCGTCAATGATCAAGGAGGACGCCAATATGGGTTCCACCAGACGCACCCTACTGGCAGCGGGAGCCGCGGTAGCGGCAAGCACCGCCGTTACGCGCGCGTTTGCCCAGCAACCGGGCGCCGGAGGAACCGGCAAGTTCTATGAACGGGGCCCGGTTCGCATCTACTATGAGGAGGCCGGTTCCGGCTTCCCGCTGTTACTGATTCCCGGCGGTGGGTTGAATTCGACCATTGGCTTCTTCACCGGCAACTCGCCTTTTAATGCGATCGAGGAGTTCAAGGGACAGTATCGCTGCATCACAGCCGACCTGCGCAACGCGCCCAGCGGCCAATCCACCGGCCCAGTGGAGGTGGAGCGGCCGTGGGAATCCTATGCCGACGATCAACTCGGCCTGATGGATCATCTGGGGATCGACAAGTTCATGGTGATGGGTTTCTGCATCGGCGGCCCCTTCATCTGGAGTCTGCTGAAGCGCGCGCCCAATCGTGTGGCCGCGGCAGTGCTGGCGCAGCCGGTAGGCTGGCGTCCGGAGATGCGCGACCCGAAGTACCCCGGCGTATTTTGGAAGAACTGGGGTGCGACGCTGATCGCCAAGCGGCCCGAGATCACGCTGCAGACCACCGACCAATTCGTGACCAATATGTTCGAAACCAACCCCGACTTCGTCTTCACCGTGACGCGCGATTTCGTGCGCAGCTGTCAAAACCCGATCCTGGTGCTGCCGGACGAAGTCCCCGCGCACCCCTACGCCGTCGCCATGGAGTGCGCGCTGCTCGCGCCCAAGGCCGAAGTGAGTATCTTCCCTTGGAAAGAACCCAAGGAGCGAATCCCGCTAGCGGTGCGCCAAGTTCATTCGTTTCTCAAGGCGCATCAGCCGGCTTAGGCGAGCGGACAACCAGTCGAGTTCCAATCTCAATTCGCATGGGCTGTCGCGCCGTCTCACATCCGCGCGCAGGCCGTTAAATGACCGACCCCCGCAGGAGAAGTATACATGACGTTCCTGGCGGACAAACCCTGGAGTTTTCGTGAAAGCCGGGCGTTTCTATCTTAAACTGAAGGACTGTGCCTCACCTTTATCGCGTCCGCACCGGTTGGGAGGGGGAGCGCTTGGCCCATTACCTCCTTTCCCGATTCAGCTTCGTCGCCCAGCCCACGACCATTGCGGATGATACCGGGTCGGACTTTTATTGCACGATCTTCGACATCCTCAATACGAATCCGCCATCTGTCGAACCCCGTACCTCATTCGCTATTCAGATCAAGAGCAACGCGAGGAAGATCACCGCGCACAACAAGGTCCAGTCCCTGTTTCATCTGGAGATCCCTTATTTCATTGGGGTCGTTAAACTGGCCACTGCTGAGTTGAAAATCTATTCCGGCGAATGGTTCCCGATGATGACAGCGAAGTTCGGCGTACCAGAGAAGCTTTGGTTGAGACTGGTGGAGGAATGTGACCTCTCAAAGCTCTGGGAAGGGCTCGATGCCAAAACTGGCGTGACGCTCAACTGCTATCACGTGTGCACCTTCAACGCCTCTGAGAGCAGAGACGATATTCGGCCGAAGGTCACGCAACTGTTGAAGCTCTGCCGGAGGGCGGTCAACAACATCGGTACGCGTCGCATTGAGGAGCACATCTATCAGTTGGACGATGATGCCCAAAAGTTTCAGATAACCGCAGGACGCGGCTCCGTCGACTATTTTCGCGATAACCTGTACAAGCGCCTGGCCGAAGCGTTCCACAATTTCTACTACATGCTGACCGGCAACCCGGCTCTATTTAATCTGGCCGAATTCCGCTTATACGAGGCCTTCTATGTCGAGCTCGTGAAATCGTATCCCCGTGACTCGCTGCAGCTTGCGCGCGAGCGGTACCTGCAGGTGAAGACAATCGTGGACAGGATGCTCGCTCACCAGACGAATAGCTAACGCCCTCATTCCAGCTTTCGATAATCCGGCGTTACGGCCACTCGGACACTTTGTCGCCAACCCACGGAAGCAAGCGATCCCTGCACGGCGACTTTTCGCCTCAGGCCAATACTCGGACGGAACCCCACGCTGTGGGCTAAGCACGCTTCCGATGTGACGCCCGGTCAGCGATCTCCAGGAGCGCCCGCAGAGCGTCATTCACCGATTTCGAGTCCGGGAACGCCGCCGCTACTTCAGGTTCGAGCAGAATCACGTTAACACCTCGACGGTATCGGTCCGCGTACTTGCCCCGAACACCACCAGAGAAATCGTGCTCGGCCCTCATCTCCGGCGCTGCGCGGCTAGAGCGAGGTTTCTTCGTAGTTGCGTCTTTCATGTTGTGTCGCAATGCGCGCGCTGATTATGCGAATTCGCGCTCCTCTCATAGTATGAACGACAACCAGGAGCTTCCGCGCACGCTGGACATGCCAACGATCAGGAAGCGCTCTTCGGCAGCGGCGTTGTCCTGGTCCGGAATCGTGATGGAAAGTGGGTCGCCAAACACCGTACTCGCATCGGCAAATCCGACGCTGTGCTTCCGGCGGTTGGCCGTGTCCTTCTTCTCATCCCACTCAAGTGAGCATCTTCCCTTGGCCAGAACCCAAGGAGCGAATCCTTCTGGCCGTGCGCCAGATTCATTCCTTCCTTAAGGCGCATCAGCCGGCTTAGGCGAGCGGTGTGCTTTAAATCACCGACTTCGAAGCCTGGCAGGACGCGGACGCTCAATAAAGTTTCATTCATTAAGATCCGCGCGGGCTTTCCCCCGCAGAATGGTGTCGGGAACTCCCCTACGCAGGCTATCGTTGATTTTCGCGTGCGGCTGCAAGATGGTTGTGCGAGGCGGAAATGAGCCCCTCGCAAAAGGAGAATCAACGTGAACAAACTTATTTTCGCCTCTTTGCTGAGCGTGGGCGCCATTCTTGCGGCCCAGACACCGGCTGCGTCCGCACCCGCGGCTAGCGCCAAGACCACTTCGAAGGTGAAGACCGCCAAGAAGCATCACAGCAAGAAGAGCACCGCGGTAACCAGCACCAACGCCAAACCGGCCGCCAGCAAGTAAGCGAGCGATCGGAGGTAATTTTCGCCCGGAGTGACAACGCTCCGGGCATTGCTTTTTGTGTTCGCGGCCCGCGAAGATTTAGGTGTGCCGCCCCCGCAGTCCTATTCCCTGCCCCCGGATCAATTGCGGCGCGCCATCGAATACGCGCACGCGGGCTATTGGCTGCATTTTTCGAGCGAGATCTACGCCATCGTCATTCTCGCGGCGATCGTCGCCAGTGGACTCTCGGCCAGGTTTCGCGACTGGGCCGCGGCCGCATCCCAACGCCGCTTCATCCAGGCGCTGGTTTTTATTCCGTTACTCCTCTTAACCAACGACCTCCTCTACCTGCCCGCGAACATCTACGGCCAGCATCTGGAGCTCAAGTTCAATCAGTCTATCCAAAGCTGGCCGTCCTGGTTCTGGGATTGGACCAAGAGCGAGTTGATCCTGCTGGTCTGCGCGGTGCCTCTGACGTGGCTGTTGTACGCCGTGATTCGCCGCAGCCCGCGCCGCTGGTGGCTATACTTCTGGCTCGCCACGCTGCCCATCATCGTTACGGTGATGTACCTGGAACCGATGATCATCGAGCCGATGTTCTATCGCTTTGAACCGCTGGCCGCCACGCATCCCGCGCTGGTGGATCAACTGGAAAAACTGGTCGCGCGCAGCGGGCTGGCCATCCCGCGAGACCGGATGTTCCTTATGCACGCGAGCGAGAAGGTGAATTCGTTGAATGCCTACGTCAGCGGATTCGGCGGTTCCAAGCGCATCGTAGTGTGGGACACCACGCTACAGAAGCTCACCACGCCAGAGGCTTTTTTTGTTTTAGGCCACGAAATGGGCCACTACGTTCTCGGCCACGTTCGCAATTCCCTGTTCTGGTTGTCATTGCTGCTGCTGGTATTGCTCTTCCTCGGCTCCCGAATCGCTCGCTGGACGATCGCGCGTTGGGGGAACAAATGGCGCATCCAAAACACGGCGGATTGGGCGTCGCTGCCCGTATTGCTGCTAGTCGTCGCCATCTTCAGCGCCCTTACTGAACCGGTTGTTAACGGTTACAGCCGCTGGCAGGAGCATCAGGCAGATATCTACGGGCTGGAGATCACACACGGCATCGTGCCGGATTCCTCGGCTGCGGCGGCGCATTCTTTCCAGGTAATGGGCGAAATCGGTCTGGACGAACCGAATCCCAACCATTTCATCGAGTTCTGGCTCTTTTCGCATCCATCCACGGCCGAGCGGCTGCGCTTCGCCTTCACCTATGATCCTTGGTCGAGCGGTACGGCCCGCTACGTGCGATAACAGCCGCGATGCGACGACTCCTATTGTTTACGGCAATCTTGATCGCCACGGTAGCCCAGGTTTCGAGCCAGCAAGCGGTAGGCACGGAAGCGATCACCATCGATACCGGTGCAGCCTCGCGTCCCTTTCCACACTACTGGGAACAAATGTTTGGATCCGGCCACGCGATTCTGTCGTTGCGCGATAGCTACCGGCGCGATTTGCGTGCCATGAAATCGGCCACGGACATCCGCTACGTGCGCTTCCACGCCATCTTCGGCGACGAAGTCGGCGTGTACTCAGAAGACCCGCAGGGCCAGCCGGTCTACAACTGGTCCTACGTTGACCAGATCTATGACGGCCTGCTCGAAAACGGCGTACGGCCTTTCGTCGAAATGAGCTTCATGCCGCGCGCGTTGGCCGCGTCGCTAAAGCCGCACCCATTCTGGTATCAGCCATTACCTTCGCCTCCCGCCGACTATGCGAAGTGGGAAGATCTGGTTTATAACTTCGCGAAACACCTGGTGGAGCGCTACGGCATCAATGAAGTCTCACAATGGTATTTCGAGGTCTGGAACGAACCGAACATCGACTTTTGGACCGGCGAACCCAAGCAGGCGACGTATTTTGAGCTGTACGATCATGCGGCCCGGGCGGTGAGACGAGCCGATACTCGACTGCGGGTGGGCGGTCCTGCCACGGCGCAGGCAGCCTGGATTCCCGACATGATCGCACACGCCATGGAACATCAGGTTCCGCTTGATTTCGTCTCCACGCACGTCTATGGAAACGATCTATCGAAAGATGTATTTGGCACCGATGAGAGCATTGATCGCGCCGTGATGGTAAGCCGCGCCGTCGAGAAAGTCTACAAGCAAGTGAAGGATTCCGCCCGTCCCGAGCTTCCCATCATCTGGAGCGAATACAACGCCAGTTACAAGAACGAAATCGACGTTACGGACTCGGCGTTCATGGGGCCCTGGTTAGCTAACAATATCCGCCTGTGCGATGGCGAGACCGCGATGATGTCTTACTGGACATTTTCGGACGTTTTCGAAGAGCAAGGCGTGATCAAAACGCCTTTTTACGGGGGCTACGGGCTCATCGCGGAAGGCGGAGTTCCCAAAGCCGCCTTCAACGCCTTCGCCATGCTGCACCGGTTGGGCGATCGCCGCTCGCAGCCCGATCTCGCCAACGCCCTGATCACCAAACGAACCGATGGTACCTTCGCAGTTGCGGTTTGGAACTACGCGTCCCCCGGTACCATAGCGGCCGCCCGCGAAATACATTTAACTGTTGGTGGATGGAGTGCTCCGCGATATCATGTCGAGATCGTGGATCCCAATCACGGGTCGGCACTGGAAGCTTGGAAAGCGATGGGTAGCCCGACGAATCCTACGCGCGAACAATACGAACGGTTAAAAGCCGCCGCCAACGTAACCCAGAAGCTGGATGGCACGTCGAGTTTTATGCTCCCGTCCCAAGGTTTGGCGTTCGTAGAACTGCGGCCCCGCTGATACTATGCTCTATCGCGCCACGGCAATCGGTCCTCGTGTGCTCCTGATTGGTCTGCTTTTGACGGCGTCAGGCGTGGTCCTGGGCGCCACGGTGGAGCAACCCACGGTGCAAAAGCCTGGTCCGGTCGTCAATGCCGATCGCGTCGCCCCGGTCTCGGCCACAGATCGCGCCTTCGTGGAAGACCTGGAGCATCGCAGTTTCGTCTATTTCTGGGAGCAGGCGGACCGTGGCACCGGCCTGGTGCTGGATCGCGCGCGGGTAGACGGTGGCCGCGCCAAAGGTCCCAGCCGCGACATCGCGAGCACCGCCGCCACCGGTTTCGGGCTCACCGCCCTCTGCATCGGCGCCCAGCACGGCTGGATCACGAAGAAAGAGGCGGCCGAGCGCGTTCGCGCCACGCTCGAATTCTTCGCCAATAAGGCCAACCAGGAGCACGGCTGGTTTTACCATTGGATGGACGTCGCCAACGGCGATCGCAAGTGGGACAGCGAGACATCCTCGGTGGACACGGCGTTCCTTCTGGCCGGGGTCCTCACCGCCGGACAATATTTCTCGGACGATCCCCAGATTCCCAAACTCGCGAACGAAATCTACGATCGCGTGGATTTCCAGTGGATGCTGAATGGCGATCCCTTGCTGCTCTCGCACGGCTGGCGCAGCGGTAAAGGCTTCATCAAAAACAAATGGGACACCTATTGTGAACTGGGACTGCTGTATGTCCTGGCCATCGGCTCTCCCACCCATCCGATTTCGGCGGACTCCTGGTATGCCTGGCAGCGGCCACTCTACCAATACGGAAAGTACGAGTTCGTCAGCGGCGGCCCGCTGTTCACGCATCAGTATTCGCAGGCCTGGATCGACTTCCGCAATCGCCGCGATCGCGGCTTCCTGGATTTCTTCCTCAACTCGGTGAACGCCACGCGCGCCAATCAGCAATACAGTATCAATCTGGATCTGCCGAACACGTTTGGGAAAGACATCTGGGGCATCACGGCGTCGGACGGCCCCAAGGGCTATCGCATTTACGGCGAGATCAAAGCCTTCGACCCCGTGGATGGAACCGTCGCTCCTGCGGCCGCCGGAGGATCGCTGATGTTCACGCCCGACATTTCGATCCCGGCGCTCAAAGCCATTCACGAACATTTTGGCGACCGCGTGTTCGGGCGCTATGGCTTCGTGGATGGCTACAATCCGACACTCGGATGGTTTGACACGGACGTCGTCGGCATCGACGTCGGCATCACGTTACTGAGCGCGGAGAACCTGCTCACCGGCAATGTCTGGCATTGGTTCATGGCCAACGAACCGGCCTCGCATGCCATGGATCTGATCGGTTTCAGCGAGCCGCCCGGCCAAGAAGCTCCGCTGAAAGAAGTCAAAGAAGCCAGGAAGCCCACCCCCCGGAAGAGGGCGCACTCCACTTCGGGAACCAAGCGCACCGTAAAGGCTACGCCGCTTCCTTCACCGGCGTAACGTCCACCAGCGCGGGCATCCGCTCTTCCAGCAGGAACTCGGTGGATTGAACCAGCGGGTCGTGATGAAACCGTTCCTGCATCCGGTTGCCTAAAAGTGCATTGTCGATGGCCAGCAGCGCCATCCCCTGGTGATGCGCCATGAAACATTGCACCACTTCGGGAGCGCCCCCCGCGCCGGAACGCGAGTAATCGATGGATTCGAAGAAGCCATGCCGCGTCAACCATCCATTGGCCGCCATGGCGCGCAGATTGGCGGTGGCGCGCGCCGGATCCAGCATCAGGGCCAGCATCGTGGCGTAGGGCGCGATCACCAGACGCTTGGCCTCCTCACCACTGGCGCTGAGCGGCGGCACTCCGAACGCGTAGTATTGATACTGCCCGCGTTGATCGCGCTCGGCGTGCGCGGCTTCGGAGATGCCCCACGGCACGCCTCTCTCCAATCCGTAAGCCTGCTGGATGCGAACCGCCGCTCGTAAGGAGCGATCCAGCAGCGTCCCGGCGTAGGAGCGCAAGTAAAGCTGCGGCATCAGGTATTCAAACATCGTGCCGCTCCAGGCCAGCAGCGTCACATGGTCGCGATAAGCGGTAAGCTTGCGTCCCAGACGAAGCCATGCCTCGCGCGGGATGTCGCCTTTGGCGATGGCCAGGAAAACCGTGGTGCGGGCTTCCGACGCAAGCAAATCGTAATAGGATGAATCGCCTTTGTCTACGTCCACGTTGTAGCCGATGCGCAGCAGCTGGCGGTTCTCGTCGAAAAGGAATCCGAAGTCCATGTCGTCGAAATAGCGCTGCGAAAGCGTCGCCACGCTCTGGAAGCGCTTCGCCAGATCGATCGCCGCGGCACGAGCGGCGGGAAGTTCGCCCAACAAATGGTCCAGCGTATCGCGCAGCATCGGATAGAGCGGCCGTGTACTTGAAAGGCGCTCCCGCAGCCTGGCGCGGATGCGTTCGTAGGCATCGGGCAATTCGCCGAGCGTAGGAACCTTGCCCAATTCCGCCATCAACGGAGTGAACGTGGCATCGCGCATGCACACCCTCAGCTCAGGTTCGTAGGCCGGAGCGAGCCACGGCGCGAGCCGATAAAGCTGCTGGAGCGCGGCGTCCATGCGCTCCGAAAGCAGGCCCTCCCAGTAGCGCAATTCGGCGGAATGGGTCCGCGCGTGCACCGGCGCGAGAGCCGCTTTGATGCGCTCCATCAGGTCGCGCGATTCGGTGAGCACGGCTTCCCAAAAGAAGAGATCCCTGGGCCGGCACTCCAGCTGCCGCAACAGGCTTCCAAACAGCTTCATGGTGGAAAAGGTTCGCGAATCGTACGGCACTTCGTCGCGCAGCCGCAGAACATGATCCCGCAGCCCCTCCAGCGTGCCTTGTTCAATGATTGGCTGCTGCAGCAACAGCAGACAGCCCTGGCGTAGCGTCGCAAGCGAAGCCGCCAGGTTCCCGCTGTCCACGCTGGACACATATTGTGGCGTAAGCGGACGGCGCGTCGAGGTGTCATACCAGTTGTAGAAGTGCCCGCGGTAGCGCGGCATTTCCTCCAGCGAATCCAGTATTCGCTGAACCGAATGCGCCAGCTCGTCCAGGTTCAGGTATCCGAAATCATGCGCCGCCAACTGCGCGGTCAGCGACAACCCGAGGTTGGTGGGCGAAATATGATGCGTCACCAGCGGCGGGTTTTGCTGGACGTTATCGGGGACCAGCCAGTGCTGCTCCTCCCAGGAATGGTCCGCGAAGTAACGCCAGGTGCGCAGAGCCGCGTCCCGCAGAAAATCGCGATCCTTGGGCCCCAGCGCCGCCGACTTCGGCAGCGGTTCATTCAGCCATCCGGCCACCATGGGCGCGGTGATCCAGATCGCGCAGATCAGCAGCGCGAGAATGGGAAGCGGACCGGCCAGAAAAAGAAACGGCAGCCACAGCAGCGACGAAACATAGAGATATTGATCGAAAAGCGAGAAGCGCGTTCCGCCGGTAATTTCCGCCTGCGCCATGGTCTCCCATTCCAGCAAGTTGGCATGGCTGCAATATCTTCGCCACAAAGTGCGAACAATCGCGTCGGCCATCAGACAAGCCTGGTGCGGAACAAAGACCAGGTTGAGCAGCGTATCGCGATGGCTTTGGACCAAACGCTCGCCCAGTAGTTTGCTGAAAGCCTTCCAGAAACGCCGCTCCGGCGCGCGAACGATACTCAACAGCATGTCCACATAGACGGGGATTTGGATCAACAGCAAAACCGCGACGGTCCAGCGCGCCTGGTGCGCGGTGGCGAGCCATCCGGCCAGCAGCAGCGCGAGCAATGAGATCTCGAGCAGGCTGCGGCGAAGGTTATCCAAAATCTTCCAGCGCGATAGCGCGCTCAGCGGATTCGTGGCCGCGCGGCCTCCCCGTACCGGAGGATGGGAAAACAGCCACGGCAGCAGTTGCCAGTCGCCCCGAACCCAGCGATGTTTGCGTTTTGAAAACGCTCCGTAGGTGGCGGGATAATCCTCCACCAGCTCGACGTTCATCAAGCCGGTACGGGCGTGCTCGCCCTCGATCAGATCGTGGCTCAAGATCGCGTTCTCGGGAAACCGGCCGCCCACGGCGGCGGCAAATGCGTTCACATCGTAAATGCCCTTGCCGGTGAAACTGGCCACGCCGTGCAGATCGTGGTAGACATCGGAAACCGAGATCGAATAGGGATCGAATCCCGGCTGGCCGCTGAAGATGCGTGCGATCCAGGAGCGCTGCGACGAATCGACGCTAATGGCCACCTGCGGCCGCAGCAGCGCATGGCCCTCCTTCACCACCTTCGTCGCCGGATCCACGATCGGGCGATTCAAGGGATGCGCCATCGCCGCCACCATCTTCGAGGCCGTATCGCGCGGAAGCTGGGTGTCGGTGTCCAGCGTGATGACATACCGGATTTCGAGCAGGCGCCCCAGATCGCCCACGATGGTGTTGAACCAGTTGCCGCGGCCCAGCAGCAGCTTGTTCAGGTCGTTCAGCTTGCCGCGCTTGCGCTCGTACCCCATCCACTTGCGCTCCTGAGGATTCCAGCGGCGCGCGCGATGCAACAGATAAAACGGCCCGTGGTCACCGGCTCCGTAGCGCTCATTCAACTGGCGGATGCCGTTCGCGCAGGAGTCGAGAACGCTGTCGCCCTCCGTTTCCGGATGGTCTGCGTCGGCAAAATCGGTCAGCAACGCAAAGAAGAGATTGCGGTCCCGATTGGCCAGGTAGCGAATTTCCAGGTCCTTGAGCAGCTTCGCGCAATTGGCCTCGGAGAAAAGCAGCGTCGGAACCACCACCATGGTCTTCGCGTCGTCGGGAATCGCCTCCAGGAAATCCATGCTGGGAATGAAGCGCGGGCTGAGCATCCGGCTGAACAACCCGTTGGCGATTTCAAGCGCCGCCTGGCTGGCGGGGATGAGAAGAAGCGCCAGCATCCACCACGCGACGGGCCCGGCCATCGAGGCGAATCCCCAGATGAGAAGGGACATCAGGAGCGCGACGCCGGCCGCGTAAAATAAGTTGGGGAAGCGTTCCGTGCAGTCGGACAGCCGGGCCTTCAGCGAACGATTACAACCCAAGCTTTTCCGAAACTCCTTGGCGCCCGGGCCGATCAGATAGTAGCCCACGTGAAAAGTGCGTGGATCGCCAGGGCCCGCGTCACGCTCTTGTGCCGCTCGCTCGAGAATCGCATTCGCCACTTCTTCTTCCGCCACATCCGCCTGCCTTGCGATGCGGCTCAATTCCTGGCGGTAACGATCGCGTGTGGGAAGATCCATTCGCGAGTAGACGCCGGCTGGATCTTCTCGCAGGGCCGCTTCGGTTCGCGAGGCTGTTTCGACAAAAGTCTTCCAGGAAATGGCTTCCAACGCCCACAGCGTACGAACGCAGCCCGCCACCAGGCGCTCACTCTCTAAGTTCGCGCACAGCCGCTCCACGATCGCGAACTTGAGCATCGGCGCAAAGGCCCACAGCTCATCCATATCCAGCGCTTCGGTTTCCCGCAGAGTTTGTGCGAACGGAAGCAGGACGTCATTGTCGATAACGCCCGGCGCATTCGCCAGCCATCCGGTAACGATGCGATAAATTCGCGGCTCGCCTTCACCGTTCTGACGCAGTTTATCAGGAACGCCGGGCGCAGCGAGTGGCGCAGGTCGGCGATGTGGGATTGCAAGCAGCGAACGATTGTCTTTCAACCAGTGCGAAACCGCCGGCCCGCGCAGGTGTTCGCGCAACTTCGCCGCGCATTCCCGTCAGGCGCTCGGCAACCTCAAAGCCACCGGCCGCCTGTGGCGGAGGCGCCGTAGGCGCATTTTCAATGATCTGTGATGCGCGGGCTCATCGGTAACTCGCTGCCTGCAATTCAAAAAGACTGGCGTAGCGGCCGCCATGGGCCACCAGCTGATCGTGCGTGCCTTCCTCGTAAATCTGCCCGCCTTCCAGCACCACAATACGATCGGACTTGCGCACCGTGGAAAATCGATGCGAGATCAGCAGCGCCATTTTGCCGCGCGACAGGTCGTCGAAGCGCGCGAACACTTCGGCTTCGGCCACCGCGTCCAGCGCCGCCGTGGGTTCGTCCAGAATCAGCACCTGCGCATCGCGCAAATAGGCGCGCGCCAGTGCGAACTTCTGCCACTCGCCGCCGGAAAGATCCACGCCGCCCTCGAAACGGCGGCCCAGCATCTGATCCAGGCCGTCCGCGAAGCGAGTGAGCAAGCGATCCGCCCGGCTCTTCTCCGCCGCGGTCCAAAGCGCATCGTCGTCGTCGAGACTCTCGATCCGCCCCACCCCGATATTCATGCGGGCCGGACATGTCGTAGCGCACGAAATCCTGAAAGATGACCCCGATCTCTTTGTGCAGCTCTTCGACGCTGTACTCGCGCAGGTCCGTCCCATCCAGATAAATCCCGCCGCTGGAGGGATCGTAGAGCCGCGCCAGCAGTTTCACGAGCGTGGTTTTTCCCTGCCCGTTTTCGCCCACCAGCGCGACGTGCTCGCCCGGCTCCAGGCGAAAGTTCATATTCTTGAGAACCAGGCGCGACGACCCTGGATAGTGGAACGAAACATTCCGAAATTCAAAGCCCGCGCGGATCGGCCGCGGCAGGGGTAGGGCATTCGGGCGCGAACGAATGTTGGGCTGTACTTTCAGGAAGTCGACCAGATCCGCCAGGTGCAGAGCCTGATCGGCAATATGGGAGAACAACGAAAAGACGCCCTGCAGTTGCGTGCTGGCCCCTGCGATGGAGCCCGTCAGCAGGATCAGCGTGCCAACTGTGATGCGTCCCTGCAAGGCCTGCCACACCAGAAACACATAGCTGCCGTAGTAGCCGATGGATCCAAAGACGGCAAAAACAGAGCCCCACAACAAGCGGTGGCGCGTCAGGTTGATGTTCTTGCGGATGATCTCGCCGGTCAGGGACGCATAGCGAGCGTGCAGGTGCCGTCCCAAGCCGAACAGCTTCACTTCCTTGGCATTTTCTTTACTGGTGCCGATGACGCGCAGATAGTCCAGTTCGCGGCGCACCGGCGTGATCGCATGCGCCAGCGAATAACCGAGGAAGGCGAAATGGCTTTCGCCCATGAACGCGGGCACCACGCAGATCACCAGCAGCAGGAACACCCATGGAGAGTAGAAAATGACGGCCACGGAAAGCGAAATGAGCGTGATTGATTGCAGCAGCAGCCGGCCCATGGCGTTCAGCATCCCGATGCGATCGGTGGCCTGTTGCCGCGCGCGCTCTAGAACGTCATGGAACGCGGGGTCTTCGAACAACGCCAGGTCCAGCCGCGTGGCATGCTGGATCAGCCGCAGGCTAACTTCGCGCGTAAACTCGTCGGCCAGGCGAGCGTCCGTATAATCGATGGCTCGTCC
This sequence comes from Bryobacterales bacterium, assembly GCA_963798295.1. Classification (GTDB taxonomy): domain Bacteria; phylum Acidobacteriota; class Terriglobia; order Bryobacterales; family Bryobacteraceae; genus Palsa-89. The sequence continues at coordinate 435,189 of CAWCSV010000003.1, forward strand.
CAGCACCAGGTTCGACGCGGCCAACACGAATTCAGCGCCTAGCAGCCACCACATCTGGGGCGGCATGGCCGAAGCATGCCCCGCCTTGATCAGGTCAATAATGAACTTGGAAATGGCGAGCATCGCCACGGGAATGAGCGCGCTGATCAGACGCAGCGCGATCCCGCCCGCGACCACCGACGGCGCCGCATCCCATACCAGGCGCAGCACCGGGGGCACATTGCGGAGCGCGGCTAATCGTTTACTCCAAGAGCTCTCGTTAGACGAGGACACGGCGGAAGACATCCGTTATCGAGGTATTGCTTGCAAATCAGTGGCCGCGAACGGGGAGGGCGCTACACCCATCTTAACACCTTGAAATGCCGAACACTCCCTTGCAAACAAGATTTCTAGGAGTCCTAGCCAGGCTAGGGCAAATTCTGCTTAGGCGTGAAGTTGTTTCCGCCTTGTTTTTATCCCGCGATCCAGTGCGGCTGAATCCAGCCCAGCGAAACGCCGGTCATCACCACCCCAAGCATCATCACAATGGCGGCGGATGCGACTGGCATCCAACGGAAAAACGGGTTGTCTCCGTTGCTGGACGGCAGCAGGTTCTTGGCGTAAATCACCAAAACGCCTATAGCCATCAGCACCAGCGCCAGCCCAACGCTGAACGAAATCAACAATACCAGGCCCAGGCCCACACGCCGCAGCGCAATCGCGGTGAGTAATAAAACCAGGGCCGATTCGCACGGCACCAAGCCTCCGCTCGCGCCCAGAGCCGTCAGGCCGGACCACGAGACTTCGTCCGGCATGTGCGTGTGACCGCCCGGACCATGGGAGTGTTCGTGCGAATGATCGTGAGCGTCACTGTGCTCATGCGGATGTTCATGGCCGTGATCATGATGGTGGTGATGATGTTCGTGCGTGTGATCGTGGGTGTGATGCACATGGGCGTGCCCGGCGCCTCGCAAACGTTTGTAAAGCATCCAGCCGCCGATCGCGACAATGGACAGTCCCGAGATCGCTCCTAACACTTGCGTCACTTTTTGCGGCACCACGTATTGGAAAAGAAATAAAGTGGCGAGCCCCAGTAAGAACACCGACACAGTATGCGTGAACGTCACCATCCCGCCTAGGAACGCTGCATGTTTCAGCGTGCCGCGCGATCCCACCAGATACGCGGCGACGATGGTTTTGCCGTGCCCCGGCGTCAAGGCATGCGCGGCGCCCAGCACGAACGCGATGCCGATGGCCACCGCGATCATCCACGGCGTTAGCTGTTGTTGGTGCAGCAGCCGGGTGAGCGCGTCGGTCTGCGGCGCGGCGCTTTGCAGGAAAGCGAAAAGCGAAATCATCATCTCACCAAACTTTGCACGGATGCGTATGCACCATCGGCTGTCCCACGCGGCACGCGAACGCCTTCCCAAACTCGGGCATGTTGGACACTACGCCGTTGATGCGGTATTCATCGGGCGAATGCTCGTTGGTGATGGCGTTCATGCGCTTGCTCTCCGGGCGCTCGTCGCCGCACGCCCATTGCGCCATTCCGATGAAGAAGCGCTGATCCGGCGTGAATCCATCCGATCGGCTGCAAATCCTGGCCTTTGGTGTCGCTCTTCCACGCCAGATAGGCCAGCCACGTTCCGCCCAGATCCGCCAGATCCTCGCCCAGCGTCAGCTTGCCGTTGATCTTGATGTCGTCGATCACGGTGTACTGCGAGTATTGATCGGACACGCAACGGCGCGCTTCTGAAATTGTTCGGCGTCGCTTTTGGTCCACCAGTCTTTCAGATCGCCCTTGGCGTCGAACTGGCGGCCTTCGTCGTCGAAGCCGTGCGTCAGCTCGTGGCCGATGGTGGCGCCGGTGTTGCCGTAATTGGGCGCGTCGTCCATCTTGGGATCGAAAAGCGGCGGCTGCAGCACGCCGGCCGGAAAATTGATGTCGTTCATCTGCGGATCGTAGTAGGCGTTCACGGTGGGCGGCGTCATTTCCCACTCGGTGCGATCCACCGGCTTTCCGATTTTCGCCAGCTCGCGCTTGGATTCAAACTCGGTGGCGCGCTCCACGTTGCCGAAATAATCGTCGCGCGCGATTTTGATGGAGCTGTAATCGCGCCATTTGTCGGGATAGCCGATCTTGTTGACGATCCCGTGCAGTTTTTCGAGCGCGCGCTGCTTGGTTTCGTCGCCCATCCACGGCAATTGCTTGATCTCGCTCTCCATGGCCGCTTCGATTTCCTTGGTCATGTTCAGAGCGCTCTGCTTGGTCGCGGGAGCGAAGGTTTTGGCGACAAATTCCTGGCCCAGCGCTTCGCCGATATCGCCATCCACTCGCCGCACGCAGCGCTTCCAGCGCGGCGGCATCTGCTCCACGCCGCGCAGATACTTGCTGTAGAAATCGAAATTCGCGTTGTCGAAAGCCGCGGGCAAGAACGAAGCTTTGGCGTGCACCAGATGCCAGCGCAGATAGGTTTTCCAATCCTCCAGCTTGCGGGATCGGAGCAGCGCTTCCACTTCCTTGAAAAACGCCGGCTCGGTGACGTTGATCACCGACGTGTCGGGCGCCTGGCTGGTCTTGAAGTACGCGGCCCAGCGGAACGACGGCGTCAGAGCCTGCAACTGGGCGGGCGTCATCTTGTGGAACAGCTTGTAGGGATCGCGCTTCTCCACGCGCGTGAGCGAAGCCTTGGCCAGCGCGGTCTCGATGTCCATGACGGTTTGAGCGTGCGCCTTCGCGGCGGCCGGCGTCTCGCCCAGCAGTTCGAACATGTGCTGCACGTGCTCCACGTACTTCTGGCGAGTCTCCTCGGATTTCGCGTCGGTCTTGGTGTAGTAGTCGCGATCGGGAAGACCCAGGCCGCCCGCGTCGGCGAATGCGATCACGCGGCTGGAATCCTCGAAATCCTGATTCGACCCGAAGCCGAACAGCATGCCATTTCCCGCGATGTCGAGATGCTCGCGCCCCAGATACGCGGCCAGATCGCGAATGGAATGCAGCGCGGCGATTGCGTCCAGTTCTGGTTTGAGCGGCGCGGTTCCCGCCTTCTCCACCGCCGGTTGATCCATGCAAGCGGCGAAGTAATCGCCGATCTCGGTTTCCACCACATTGCGGCCGGCGCTCGGTTTGGACGCTTCCACCAGAATCCCCCACAGAAAGCGCTCGTTGTCCTCATTGAGCTTGGAGTAGACGTCCCAGCGAGCCTGGTCGGGCGGGATCGGATTCTTCTTGATCCAGGCGCCGCAGGCGTAGTGATAGAAGTCGGTGCAAGGGTCCACGGAGCGGTCCATCGACGACGTGTCCAGGCTGGGGCTGTAGGGCAGGGCGAACAGCGGCGAATCGTTGGTTTGGGCGCCAAGACCGCAGCAAAGCATGAGCAGGAGGAGCGTAGATCTCACAGTGATATAGTAAAACACGAAGAGATTTGCCTCCATCCAGCATCTTAGGACACTACCCGGCCAGGCTGGAGGGATTTCCAGTGAAAAACCATTTCCAACAGCTTTTGATTTTGGCGTGCGCGTGTGTGGCGCTTTGCTTCGTCAGTCAAATCGCCTTCTGCCAGACGGACCCAGCCTCAACCCAGCCGGCCATCCCCAGGGCCCCCGACGGCAAACCCGACCTCACTGGCGTGTGGGAGATTCCCTATGTCGCCGACATGTCGCGTGGAATCGGCCTCCTGCCTTTCACCGCTTGGGGCGAGGCGGATTTCAAAGCCTACGATCCCGCCAAATTCGACTACACGGCGCATTGCCTGCCCGCCGGACTGACGCGGCAGATGAACACGCCGATGCCACTCGAAATCTTTCAGATGCCCAAACGCGTGGCGCTTCTTTTCGAAGCCTGGAACACGTTCGTCGTCATTCCCACCGACGGCCGCGATCATCCCAAGAACCCCGACCCCACCTGGATGGGAAATTCGGTGGGCCATTGGGACGGCGACACGCTGGTAGTGGACAGCATCGGATTCAACGACAAAACGCGCTTGGATACTATTGGCCATCCGCATAGCGACCAACTGCACGTGATCCAGCGCTTCTCGCGCGCCGACGCGATGCATATCGCCTACGAAGTCACCGTGGACGATCCGAAAGCCTACACCAAGCCCTGGACCAACAAACGCGTTTTCACGCTGAAGCCGAAATGGGAATTGATGGAGTATTCGTGCGAGGAAAACAACAAAGAAATTACCGAGCACCATGTCAAATAGCCGGGCCCATTAAGCCAGCAGAAAGAACACATGAACCCTGAACCAAATATGGATCTGGCCCATCTGGGCCACCTGGAAATGTTGACGCCCAAGCCCGAAGAGAGTTTGCATTTCTTCGTGAACGTGCTGGGCATGACCGAGAGCGGCCGCCAAGGCGATTCGGTTTACCTGCGCGGCTGGGACGACTATGAGCGGCACACCCTGAAGCTCACCGCATGGAAATTGCCTGGCCTGGGTCACGTGGCTTACCGGACGCGCAGCCCGCAGGCGCTGGAACGGCGCGTGGCGGCGCTCAAAGGCTCAGGCTACGACATCGGATGGAACGATGGGGATCTGGCGCACGGTCCGGCGTTCGTTTGCCAGGACCCGGATGGGCACAAGATCGAGCTCTATTACGAGACCCAGTGGTATGAAGCCCCGCCCGAGCACAAGCCCGCGCTCAAGAATCAGGCCCAACGTTATCCCGCTCGCGGAGCCAACGTCCGGCGGCTGGACCATTGGAACGGGCTAGCGGTGGATATCGAAGCCAACCGTAAGTTTTTCGAGAAGTACCTCGGCTTCCGGCTCACCGAGCAGATCGTGCTGGACGACGGCTCGGAAGCCGCTATGTGGATGACGTGCACCAACAAGAGCTACGATTTCGCTTACTCGCGCGACCACACCGGAACCAAGGGCCGCTTGCATCACGTGACCTACGCAGTAGACAGCCGGGAAGACGTGCTGCGCGCCGCCGATATTTTCCTCGAAAACGGCGTGTACATCGAAACCGGGCCGCACAAGCACGCCATCCAGCAGACGTTTTTCCTGTACGTCTACGAGCCTGGCGGCAATCGCGTGGAACTGGCGAACGCGGGAGCGCGCCTGATCCTGGCGCCGGATTGGAAGCCCATCCGTTGGAGCGAAGCCGAGCGCAGGAAAGGCCAAGCCTGGGGCCTGAAAACCATCGAATCGTTCCACACCTACGGGACGCCGCCCGTCGATGTCAAACACTAATTACGGAACCGCAATTTACTGAACCGCGCCCGTCAGGGAGCGGCTTTCAGAATGTCAGCGAAATATTCGCTTCCACCTGGTTTCTTTGGGTGGTGGTGGATTCATTCTGGAAAATCGGATCAACCCAGCGCGTGTACCGCACTTCGGGTACCACGTGAATTCCGAATTCATCCACAAACTGTACTCCGCCTCCCGCGGCCATTCCGATCGCCGAGCGATGCGCGGGCACCGTGGGCGTGAAGGTGCAGCACGTGACGTTGCCGGAAGCGTCGGTGCTATCGATGGAGGTGCGGATGTCGTTCGCCAGGCGCCAGGCGCCGCCGGCTTCCAGAAACCATCGCGGGCTGCCCGGACGCTTGCCCGTTCCGTAATAGCGCAGCAGCAGCGGGACGTCGATCAGACGCGCGCGCGTGTCTTCGTGCGTGCTGGTGGTGGTGGTGGTCGGGTAGGCGACCCCATTCAAGGTGCTGGTAGTAGTAGTCGCCACCGTGGTGGTGAATTGATACCCGATGCGGCGCAGCAGCCCACTCAGATCCAGATAGAAATGATTCGTGATGCGCGTCTGGAGCGTCAGCCCATATCCGATTCTCTCGGATGCATGCTGGGTTTGGTATTGCGTGCTGATCTCGGCAGTGTTGTCCACGGTGGTGGTTTTTCCAGGCACCAGTCCCAACCCTAACACCGTCAACGTGACGCCGCCGGTAAAGCGCCTTTCGGTTTTGGGCGCCAGCGCCGACGACGAAGATGAGGACGACGAGCTCGGAGTGGACGGCGGAGGGTTCTGGGGCGAGCTTGGACTCGACGGCGGCGGGGCCTGCGGAGCGTCTTGGCCCTCGGCGCAAAATCCGCACAGTGTTGCCGCCAGGCACACGGTCACAAAAGTCTTCAAACAGTCCTCCAGCGAAATGCTTCTTTCACCAAATCAGTTTAACCTCAATAATCTTATACGGTCCACCCCGCTGCCGCGGGTACGGGAACTTCACGGGTCACTCGTATCGCAAGGCCTCTGTGGGATTAAGCTGCGAAGCGCGATTAGCTGGCAGCATTCCAAAGACCACACCGATACCGGCGGAAACCACGAAAGCCACCAGCACGGAGGTCACTGAGATGGGCACATGAGATAGCGGAACCACCGACGGCATCGCCCGGCTGATGGCATCGGTGAAGAATCGCACGCTGAGCGGGATCGCGATCCCTACCAGGATGCCAATCAATCCGCCGCCCATGCTGATGACCACCGATTCGGTGAGGAATTGCTCCAGTACCGCGTGCCGCGACGCACCCACCGCCATGCGCAGGCCGATCTCGCGCGTGCGCTCCGTCACCGTCACCAGCATGATATTCATGATGCCGATACCGGAGATGATCAGCGCAATGGTCGACACCAGGATCAGCACGATGGTCATGACCATCGCGATCCGCTGCGCCGCCTCCAGAATGGCGCTCAGATTTTCGACATCGTAGCGGGCGCCCGCGCGATGCCGGCTCTCCAGCAACTGTTTGATCGCCGCCGTCAGAGGCCGCACATCCGATGCCCGCCGGGCTTGCACGTACATCGGATCGACACGCTCCACGGGAGTGAAGAGCTTGACCACCGTGATGGGCATCCACACCGTTTCGTTGGTGATTTCCGAGAACCCGAAGGTCCCTGTCCGCTCTTTGAACGTCCCGATTACGGTGAACTGCAGGTCATACAGTTTGATCACCTGGCCCACGGCGTCCCGCACGTTGCCATACAGCTTGATGGCCAGCTTTTCGGTGAGCAATGCCACGTGTTGGCGAGCTTGCACATCGTCTGCGTCGATAAAACGGCCCGACAAAAGCACCATGTTGCGCACCGCCGGATACTGTTCATCCGCCCCGATCACCGATACATCCTGTTCCTTGCTGTTGATCAGCAGGCGGCCGGAGTTGCTCATCACCCCGGTGGCCGCGACAATGCGCGAGCCGAATTGCTGGCGAACCGCGGCCACATCGGCCATCTTGATGAAGTCGGCATCCACACTGGTGGCGCTGGTGGTGCCCGATGAATATTGCGCGTAGATCAGGTTGGAGCCGACGCCGCGGATCAGGTCGAGGATGTAGTCGCGGCTGGTGATTGAAATGGTCACCACCAAAATGACGGACGCGTTACCGATCACCAGGCCCAGCGCCGTGAGGAAGCTTCGGAATTTATTGGCGCGCAGCGCCTGCAGGCTGAACCGGAGCGCTTCGCCGAAATACATCAGACGCCGGAGGCTTCCTTGAGCAGCTTTTCGGCTTGCTCGCGCGAAGGATCGTCAGGCGTCAGCTGGCTGCGCAGGTATTGCTGCAGCAGATCCTTGGCCTGGCCCAGATTGCGTTTCTGCTCCACGTAGGTCCGGGCGCGGGTGAAAAGCACTTTGGGCGCCTGGGGAGCCAGCCGTTCGGCTTGGTCGAAAGCGGCCTCGCTCTCCGAGATCCGTCCGCGTTTGGCCAGGTAGCGCGCCAGATCCAGCACCCGGCCCACTTGGCGCGGCGCCAACTCGATGGCCCGGCGCAGTTGCTCCTCCGCAGTGTCGAACTGCTTTCGCCGATCCGCCAGCTGCGCCTCGGCGAAGTGCCCCTCGGCGGGATTTCGCTCGGCGATGCGCTTTGCGATGGCCTCCGCCTTATCGAAGCCGCCGCCCAAAAAGCCCGGCGCTTCCAGGTAATAATCGAACAGATCGTTCAGCGCTTCCTGGTTTTCAGGATCCAGCGCCACGGCCTTCTCGAAATAGGCGCGCGCCTCCGACGCATACTTGGGAGCGAAGATCGGCAGGCACGTTTCGGCGCGGCGTCCGAAAGCCCGGCCTAGCCACAGTGCGTAGTGGGCATTCGAAGGCTCCATCGCGAACGCTCGCTCCAATGCCCCCGTGGCCTTCTTGTAATCGCCTAGCATATATTGGTCGCGTCCGATCAGATCGTAAGCCTTGCCGTTGTTTTGACCGCTTTCGCGAATCACCGTCAGCGAAGCGCGGTAATCTGTGCGGCGATAAAGATCTTCGGCTTTCGACAGCGGATCTAGCGATGACGCCGCTTGCCCAAACAACCCAGGTAACGCCAGCAAAAGCATAGTGATTGCACGCATGCTCATGAATCCCCGAATTTGCTCCATTATAACGTGTGCGTCACGAATCGCAGTATCATCCCGTTTTTTTGTGATACGTTTCTTGGATGCACGGCGGCAAGGCTGGGATACAGGCTTTCAAGAACGTGCCACGCCGACAAGCGTCGTAGTATGCTGAAGATGAAGTTGAAGTCCTGGGGAGGGAAAAACGCATGCTCGCTCAGTCTCGCGGGTACATTTTAGGAAGTTTCTGTTTCATGTTCTTCGCCACCGCCTCTTGGGCGCAGATCGCGGCGATCGAGGGAGACGTCAAGGGCGCGGACGGCGAGATGCTGAAGGGCGCAGTGATTTTGATTGAACGTCAGGACATGAAGGGCACCTACAAAGGCGCCAAGACCGACAAGAAAGGTCACTACATTTACAACGGCCTTCCCTTCCCCGGCACTTATACCGTCAGTGTTTTTGTGGATGGGCAAAAGAAGGATGAGACCAAAGACGTCCGCACCCAGTTGGGCGATCCCGTGAGCGTTTCATTCGATCTCAAAAAGAGCGCCGAACAGCAGAAGGCGGCGCAAGGGTCGGCCACCCCTCCCGCTGCGCCTACTGCGGAGCAACAGCGCGGCATGACCAAGGAACAGAAAGAAGCGCTGGAAAAGCAGGAAAAAGAGAATGCGGCCCTCATCGCCAAGAATAAAGCGCTCAATGACAGCTTCAACGCCGGCAAGGATGCGATGATCGCCAAGAACTACGATGCGGCTGTCGACGCTTTCCAGAAGGGCGCGGATCTGGACCCCAACCAGAACGTCATTTGGGCCAACTTGGCCGACGCGTACGTGGCGCAATCCGGAACCAAGACGGGCGCCGATCAGCAGGCTGCCCTCGACAAAGCGCAGGAAGCCTACGGCAAAGCCATCGCCTTGAAGCCCGATAATCCCGGCTACCACAACAACTACGCGTTGACGCTGGCGAAAGTTAAGAAATTCGATGAAGCGCAGACCGAGTTGAACAAAGCCGCGCAGTTGGATCCGCCCCAAGCAGGCCGCTATTACTACAACATGGGCGCGGTGCTGGTGAACGCCGGCCAATCGGCTCAGGCGGAAATCGCGTTCAAGAAGGCCATCGACACCAATCCCAACTATGCCGACGCCCAATACCAATACGGCAACGCTCTTTCGGCCCGCTTGTCCACCGACAAGGACGGCAAGATTATCGCTCCGGACGGAATGCGGGAGGCGTTGGAAAAATATTTACAGCTGGACCCAATGGGCCAATATGCCGACGCCGCCAAGGGGCTGCTGCAGGCCATCGGCGGAAGCATCCAGACCAATTATCAAAATCCGGACGCCAAGAAAGGTACAACCAAGAAAAAGCCGAACTAGCTAACCCCCAGCGGCACACGAGCGTCTCGGAACGGCCTCGTATCGGCAGCGCTGCGAAATAACGCACACTATGCTCGACACGACCAACGTACTTTGGTACAGCTCGATTGTTGTGCAGTTTTTGTTCGGCTTCTACCTGATCTGGACCCGGCTCGCAAAAAGCTACCCGATCTTTACCATCTACCTGGCTGTCTCCGTGCTCACCTCTTTGGGCGCGATGTATTTCATGATGGGGGCCGTGGGGGCGCGTCTCCCGCTTAAATACACCTATTACTGGCTGAGCGCCGAACCCATCGTGCTGCTGGCCCAAATCGCGGTGGCGCTGGAAGTTCATGCCGGGATGTGGAAAGGCTATGAATCCGTCGTGCGGCAAACCCGGCCCCTGCTGGTGTTCGCACTCCTCATGGCATTGGTGTCGGCGGCGATTCCGGTGAGAGCTGAGTTAGTCCACGCGAACGCGTCGCACTTGATCGCAATGGTGCACTATGGCTTTCTTGTAACGCGCTATGTTTCCACCGTTCTGGCCATTTTCCTGGTGCTTTCCGCCGTTTTATTTTTGATTGCCGTGAATAACGGAGCAGCCAGCAGCCTCTTCCGGCATGAGGGCATGCTCGCGCTTTATTTTGGAATTTACGCCATCGCGACATTCCTTGTTGGGATGGGCTGGGTACGAACTACGCTAGTAAATGGCTACCTGACCTCGGGATTGACGCTCTGCTTTGTAGCGTGGGTAAGCGTCTTGAAGCCTCAACCGGCGACGTCCGAATAAGCGCTTTCTTTGCGGCGAGACGCGTTCCGAGTGCCCCGCCGCGGCCGTGGGTAGATTATCTTAGTGGACACTCTGGCGGGCAGGTGGGAAGGGGCATGTCCGCTGTCATGTTGTGCTTGGACGGCATGGCCTGAATGGCGAAAATTCCGGCGGCGGCGAGTGCGAGCCAGAGTGAAAGAGTCAGCTTCTTCATGTGGTTTTTCTCCTTGAGTTTAGTTGCACCTCAGCCTCGCAATTAGGCCTGAGGTACGTGAATTGCGACGAATTCGCGTTCCACGATATCAGACTAGTACTCCAAAGAGAGATAGGACTAAAGTAATGGAACGTCCTATTGGTTATGGTACCTCGTCGAATAACCTTTAGTTATCACTGTATCGAGTGTAATTCTGTGTAATTCTTAGGCGGGTCTCTTGGCGCCCGATTCGGGCCTCGGCGAGCCGTCGCAAATTTCTTTGGAACGCACAGAGCCCGGCGTCCGTCCATTTAGCCAACTAAGCAGCTACGCCTCCGCGCGGTACCCTTTCCCCAACAAACCAACCCGCACGGAGGCACCCTCTGGCCATCCCCCAACATTCCGTGAGCGTTCTCGGTCACCAATGATCTGCTAGTAAGTCCCTAACTGGTTTACGCTTCAACAGCGGACGATTCAGATACACCAGCAGCGGCGTCATGGCTCGCAACCGGTCCACGATGGCGCCTTGGAGCTGCGGCGTGGTCGCCAGGTTAGCTTCGAGCGTAACATCCAAGATCCAGTCTTTCATCTTGATGAACTCGGCTGCCGGATGTGCGGGATCGAAACCCTTGGGTGAACGCGTCAATGCGTCACCCTTCAACTCCCCGGCCAGCTTTCGCGATTTCTTGTCCGCCAATATCCGCCGCAACTCCTCGTGTGTGTCGGCGATATGGTTGCGCACGGCGAGCATGACCTCGCGTTCCGGATGCCAGATCCCGGCCGCCACTTCGACGCCCTCGTTAGAGGCGCTGAAGTAAAAACCGCCTGCCCCCATCCGCTCGCCGCCACGCCGGGAAAATGACGCCGCGATGTGCGTCTTGTAGGGCGTCTTGTCGGCGCTGAAGCGGGTGTCGCGATAGATGCGAAAAATCGCGCTCTTAGGCTCGGTGACGTACTCGGGCGCAAATTTCGCGAGCTCGGTGTTGATGGCCGCCACCAGTTCCAGCATGGGAGCTTTGATGTGCTGCTCGAAAAGATGCTTGCGGGGCTGAAACCACTCGCGGCGATTGTTGCGCTTCAAGCTGCGAAAGAACTTGACCATCTCCGGCGGGAAACCAGCAAAGGCAGATCGCACACACACTCCTTATAATTTGACAAGATGACCGTCCGCGAAGAAACGATCCATCGGCTCACCGGCATTCCCAATGTATCCGTCTCGCAATGTGCGCTGCTGAGCCGGCACACGCGCTTCGGAATCGGAGGGCCGGCCGACGTATTTGTCGAGGCGACGTCGGAGCAGGCTTTCGGCCAGGCCTTGCGGGTTGCGCAGTCCAGCGGAGCGCGGCACACCGTCATCGGGAGTGGCACGAATCTGATTGTTTCCGATCGCGGCTTCCCCGGCATCGTCCTGCGGCTGGCCGCCAACGCGATCGCGCGCGACGGATCGACGCTACGCGCCCAAGCGGGGGCCGAGCTACAGGCTCTGGTGGACTACAGCATCGATCAGGGTCTGCGCGGTCTGGAAACCATGACCGGCATTCCCGGATCGGTGGGAGCGGCCGTTTATGGGAACGCGGGCGCCTATGGCCATTCCATCGACGAGCGCGTCGAGCAGGTGCGATTCCTGGACGGCGGAGCCATTCGATCTTTCGACGCGGCCGAATGCCAGTTTCACTATCGCGAGAGTATCTTCAAAGACCACAAAGAATGGATTATTCTGAGCGTCGAATTAGCCATGACGCCTGCTTCGCCCGGCGAGCTGCGCAAGTCCGCCGACGAGATTTTCCAGATTCGTCTCGCGAAATATCCCCAGACCATGCAGTGCGCGGGCAGCATCTTCAAGAACCTGATCCTGGCGGAGTTGCCGGACTCGGTACGCCAACAGATTCCCGAGCGAGTGGTGCGCGAAGGAAAAGCGCCCTCGGCTTACTTTCTGGAACAGGTGGGCGCAAAGGGCATGCGCAGCGGCGGCATTCAGGTGGCCGACTATCATGCCAACCTGATCTACAACGCCGGCGGCGGAACGGCGCGAGAGTTGTGCGAATTGATCGACGACTTGAAATCGCGCGTGCGCGAGCAATTCGGACTGGAACTGGAAGAAGAAGTGCAATACGTGGGGTTTTCAGCCTAACAACCCGCCCGGGTTCGCGGCGTAATATGCTAGCAGTATGCGGTATTTGGGCATCCTCGGATTAGCGATCGGTGTGCCTCTGGCTCTGGCTGCCGACCGGCCGGTCCCGGTCATTGTCGAGCTTTTCACCAGTGAAGGTTGTTCCAGCTGTCCCGCCGCGGACCGCACGCTGGCGCGTCTGGAACAATCCCAGCCGGTACCCGGCGCGCAAGTAATCGCCATCGAAGAACACGTCGATTATTGGAATCAACTCGGCTGGACAGACCCGTTTTCGTCTCCCCAATATCGCGCGCGCCAGAACGACTATGCCAAGGCCTTTAAGGCCAGCGACATTTATACGCCGCAAATGGTGGTGAACGGCCAGTACGCCTTTGTCGGAAGTGACAACGCTCGCGCGTATCGGGAGATTGCGGAAGCGGCTCAGACCAACACCACCGACGTTGCCCTCGCTAGCGTCCCCAATTCGCACGATCCGGAGCTGCTCGATCTTTCCGTTCAGGTGACCAACGTCAAGCCCGCCAAGTGGCGCGACTCCAATGTCTATCTCGCGGTCACAGAGAAGGGCCTCACGATGTTTGTGCCGCGCGGCGAGAATAGCGGCCGGACTTTGCGCCATTCCTCGGTGGTCCGCAGCTTCGGCGTCATCGGCCGCATCAATCCGCAGGGAGCCAACGGCGGCCGACTGGTGTCCACCCTGCGCTTGCCGCCGGAATGGAAGCGTGAAAACTTGCGCGCGGTGGTGTTCGTGCAAGAGCGCGACACCTTCCGTATCACCGGCGCGAATGTAGTGGATCTGCATTAGAAGATTCACCCTGCCGCAGCCGCAGGAAGCGGACCCTCTCAGATAGAATCAAAACTATGTCCATTGTCGTAGTAGGTTCCGTCGCCTATGACGGAGTTGAAACTCCGCATGGCAAAGTGGATCGCATGCTGGGTGGCGCATGCACTTACATCTGTTTAGCCGCCAGCTATTTTGCCAGGACCAAGATTGTCGCCGTGGTGGGCGACGACTTCGCGGCCGAAGACGAGAAGTTGCTGCTCCGATCGCGGCATCGATCTGGAAGGCCTGGAGCGGGTGCAGGGCGGCAAAACATTTTTCTGGTCGGGCGTTTATTCGCACGACATGAACAACCGCACTACGCTGCGCACCGACCTCAACGTCTTCGCCGATTTCAATCCGAAGCTGCCGGAGCGCTACAAAAGCTCCCGCCGTACCTGTTGCTGGGCAACATCCAGCCGGCGCTGCAGCGCAGCGTGCGCGAGCAGATGAACGGCGTGCGCCTGGTCGGCGGCGACACCATGAATTACTGGATCAAGGATTATCGCGAGGAGTTGCTGGCCACCATCCGCGACTGGGATTTTCTGCTCATCAACGACAGCGAAGCGCGCATGCTGTCGGGCGAAGAACAATCTTACGGCGCAGCCGCGGCGCAAAATCCTAGACGATGGGGCCGAACACGCTGGTGATCAAGCGCGGCGAGTACGGCGCCATGCTGTTCCAGGGCGACTCGCACTTCATGGTTCCCGGCTACCTGCTGGAAAGGTCTTCGACCCACCGGCGCGGGCGATTGTTTCGCCGGCGGCTTCATCGGCTACCTGGCCGAACAGCGGCGTCGATCTGAAGGCGGACACGTCGACCGGCGCGACCTCAGCCGCGCCGTGATCTACGGCTCCGTGATGGGCAGTTTCTGCTGCGAGAAATTCGGCGTGGATCGCTTCCGCACCCTCACCCGCGACGACATCGAAAAGCGCTTCCAGCGAGTTTCGTGACTTCACGGAGTTTTGAAACCGCTGGCTGGCACTCGCCCTGGCGCTCGCGCTGGTTGAGCTCAGCGCATTCGTGCGGCTGGCCTGCGTCAATCACGGCTGGACTGTCTGTAGTATGGCGACGCCGAGGCGCACCTCAACATCGCGCGCCGCGTCATCGATTCGCGCACCCCCGGCATACGATCAGATCGGCACCGTCTGGCTGCCACTGCCGCACCCTCATGGCGCCGCTCGTGTCAGAACAACCGGCTCTGGCGCAGCGGACTCGCCGGGGCCATCCCGGCCTCGGCGTGCTTCGTTTTTGCCGGTTGCTTCTCTTCGCCACCGTGCGCCGCGCGGCGCATTCGTCCGCGGTTGCCTTCGCCTCGCTCGGCCTGCTCGCTCTCAATCCCAATCTTCTGTACTTGCAGGCCACTCCCATGTCGGAAGCGGTGTTCCTGGCATCGCTGATGGCTCTGTTGTACTTCACGGTTCTTTTTCATGACAAGCAATCCATCGCAGCCGTGATCGGCGCTGGTCTCGCCAGCATCGCGGCTTCATTGTCGCGCTACGAAGGCTGGTTCGTGATCCCCTTTGTCGTGATTTATTTTCTGATTGCGGGACGCAAACACAGATTCACCGCCCCGCTGCTCTTCGCGGCGATCGCAGCTCTGGCTCCGCTCTACTGGTTCGCTCATAACTGGTGGATTTATTCCAATCCGCTCGAATTCTACAACGGCCCTTACTCGGCGATGGCCATTTACCGGCGCGCGCTGGCGCAAAACATGACGCCTTATCGGGGCGACCACGATTGGCGAGCGGCGGCGCTCTACTATCTGACGGCCGTGCGGCTGTGCGCCGGTTGGGCTGCAGTGGCCATCGGGATCGCAGGCCTCGCCGGCGTCGTGCTCAAGCGCATGTTCTGGCCCGTCTTTCTCGTCGCGATTCCTCCGCTGTTTTACATCTGGAGCATGCACTCGGGCGGCACGCCGATCTTCGTCCCCAGCCTCTGGCCGTTTTCCTACTACAACACCCGTTACGCGCTGGCCGCACTGCCGCTATTGGCGATCGCTGGTGGCAGCTTGGCGCTCCTCGCGCCGCAACGTTTCCGGCCTTGGATCGCAGCCGCGATCGTGATTGCTGCTGCCGCGCCTTGGCTCATCCGTCCGCAGCCTGCTGACTGGGTCACCTGGAAAGAATCGCAAATCAATTCCATCACGCGCCGCGCCTGGATCAAAGCGGCCGCGCCTCTACTGGCCGGCGCTTATCATTCCGGTCAGGGGATCGTAACCAGCTTCGGCGATCTCATCGGTATCCTGCGCGCTGCCGGCATCCCTCTGCATGAGGCGCTGTACAACGGCGATGAACTGCAGTGGCTGGCCGCCACCACACGGCCCGATTTGTTCCTGCACGAGGAGTGGGCGCTCACCGTTTCAGGCGACACAGTGGCCACCGCGATTCAAGGGTCGTCACTCAAAACCGGGCCGCGCTATCATCTGGTACAAACGGTGAAAGTCAAAGGCGCCCCTGTGATCGAAATCTACAAGCGCGACTGAACCTCTATGCCGATCCCGTTCATCAAAGCGCACGGCGCTGGAAACGACTTTCTGCTCACTCCGGCCGCCGATGTTCCCGCCATCGATCTTCCGTCCCTCGATCTTCCGTCCCTCGCCCGCGCCATTTGCCATCGCCACACCGGCATCGGCGCCGACGGCTGGATCATCATCCGCGATACCTCCATTCGGCTGTTCAACTCCGATGGCAGCGAGCCCGAAATGTCCGGCAACGGTACGCGCTGCGTGGCTGCATGGCTGATCGATTCCGGCCGCGCCGTGGATCAGGTGATCATCCACACCGGCGCCGGATCCAAGCATCTGCGCCTGCTTCGCCGCGACGGCCGCCGCTTTTGGTTCGAAATGAACATGGGATCGCCGGTCTTCGAGGAACGCGAAATCCGCACCAGCATCCCGCTAAAGGGCGGCGCGCAAGAAGTGACCATCCTGGATGTCGGCAATCCACAATGCGTGGTTTTCGTCGAGAGCTTCCCCGAGAATTGGGAGGCGTTGGGCGCCGAAATCGAAGCTCATCCGCGATTCCCGAAACGGACCAACGTCTCGTTGGTGCGCGTGATCGATCCGCATACCCTCGAGACGCGTTTCTACGAGCGCGGCGCGGAAGTGACGCTGAGTTCCGGCACTGGATCCACCGGGGCCGGCGCGGCGGCGATTCTAAGGAAGGTGGCTCAAAGTCCGGTTGAGATCCGGACGCCCGCCGGTGAGAGCCTCGTGCTGCGATGGGATGATTCGGTTTATCTAACTGGTCCGGCCGAAATTATCGGATCCGGCGAATTCTACGGCGCACAGCCGGTTTCCTGACCACCTTAGAAATACGATTTGATCGCCGCGAATTCGCTATCGAACTCGCTCAGGATCACCGGCAACCGTTCCCCGATCCCCAGTTGCTCCAGCACCGGCTGTGCATCTTCGCCCGGATTTTCGAACAGGCTGACAAACACACCCGTCCCCTTCACATAACGATCGGCGGCGTTCAGCACGCGGCTCAGCGTGAGCTGTCCGGCTTCCACCGGCGTAGGATCCAGGTCCGGCGACCCGTGATAGCGCACCGCGGTTTGAATCTCCTCCGGCAAATTCCACTGCGCCAGCGCTTGGGCGGAGAGCTCGGCGTGGCTCATGCCCAGCACTTGCGTTTCATACTCCGGCGCCCACTTGTTGTTTTGCTGGCAGAGCAGCGATATTTGTTTGTATTCGTCGTGTAGCCCGATAGCTACCAGCATCAGCCCCAGATCGTGAAACAGGCCCGCCGCAAACGCACCTTCCGCATACACGATGTTCAGCCGCTGGGCCAGAAGATCGGAGAGAATCGCCACGCCCACCGAATGCTGGTTGAAGTTCGCCGTGGACCAGCCGGGAGGCGTCTTCACCTGGCTCCACATCCGCGTCACCGACATGCTAAGCGCCGCATTCCGCAGCTTGTTGATGCCCAGCAACGAAACCGCGTGGCGGATCGAATTAACAGTGCCCTTCAAACCATACAGCGCCGAATTCACTAGCTTCAATATGTTGCCGGCCAGCACCGTATCCTTTTCGATGAGATCGGCAATTTTGGCGAACGACACATCTTCGGTGGCCAGGCTCGCAATCAGGCGATTCAGGATCGGCGAGAAGGGCGGTAGTTGCCCCAAAGCCAGCATCGATCGCTCACGAACCGTGGGTGTACCTGCCATTGGCGTCGCGGGAGCTGTCACCTTTGGATTATCGTCAGGTAAGGTGAAAAGCATGAGAGGCGAAAGTTTCGGCCCCAGGCTTGTAACATGGAACACATGGACTCCAGCCCCGCCATCGCGGTCCACAACCTCCGCAAGGTCTATGGAAACAAGGCGGCTGTCGACGGGCTGGACCTGCAGGTCCCCCGCGGCTGCTTCTTCGGCTTCCTGGGACCCAATGGGGCCGGCAAAACCACCACCATCCGCATGCTGATGGGCCTGGCTCCGCCCACCTCCGGCAGCATCGAGCTTTTGGGCCTGCCGATGCCCGACCGGGCTCTCGAGGTGAAGGGCAAGATCGGACTGGTCCCCGACGAAACCCTGCTGTTCGACCATCTCACTGGCCTGGAATTCACCGAATTCGTGGGCCGCATGTACGGCCTGGACCGCGCCGTGGCGCGCGAGCGATCCCGTGAGCTGCTGGCGCTGTTCGAACTGGATGGCGAACCGGGCAAACTGATCGGCGATTATTCCAAGGGCATGCGAAAGCGCGTGGCGATGGCCGCCGCGCTGATCCATCGCCCAGAGCTGTTTTTGCTGGACGAGCCCTTCGAAGGTGTCGATGCGGTAGGCGCCCGGCTGATGAAGGAGATCCTGCTCGATCAAGTGCGCCGCGGCGCGACGATGTTCCTGACCTCGCATGTGCTGGAAGTGGTGGAGCGGCTGTGCGACCGCGTCGCCATTATTCATGACGGCAAGCTGGTGCGCTCGGGAACCATGGCCGAGCTGCGCACCGGCTCCGAAACGCTGGAGGACGTGTTCGTACGCGTGGTGGGCGCGGACCATCCGGCCGAAACATTGGATTGGCTATAGGGCGGACCCCCTGGTCCGCGGCCGACAGCGCCCTCGCGCGCCCTCGGTTCTGTGCGAAGCGCAGCAATAGACGCTACGGCGCCACGAGTTATCCTGAAAGACGTCCGATTATTTCCCGATGCGCCGTCTATCAGTGGAACTCTTGCCCTGGGAACGGAACAAATCGACCCGCAATGTCGTAGGAGCCGATAATGCGACTTTCAACGTCAAAGCTCGTGGCAGGAAGTATGCGATGGGGCGCTTTATCGCTTCTGGCCACGCAACTGGTTCTGCTGGCCCAGCCATCGCCAGCCCCCAGGAAAATCGGCTACATCGAGTTCTTCGGCTACCAGGGATTGGATCTGCCGGCTATTCGCATGGCGCTTCCCTTCCGGGAGGGGGACCTGTCCCGGCCTACGTTAAAGGACGAGGCTCAGTCCGCGGTGGAGCGCGTTACCGGGCGGAAGGCGACGGATGTATTTATCGCTTGTTGTAGCGGCCGCGGCGAGTTCGAAGTCTTCATTGGGCTGCCTGGCGCTTCGTCCCGCCCACTTGCGTTTGAGCCGGCTCCCCAGCGCGCGGTCTCGCTCCCGGCGGAGCTAGTCGACCTTTACAAAAAGATGTCCCAGGCTGAAAGGGATGCTACGTTCAGATCTCTCGCCGAGGAAGACGAGCCCGTGGGCTACCGCCTCCTGAAAGAGCCCGTGGCACGCGCGGCCGAGCTTTCCTTCCGGGCTTATGCGCTCGGGCACGAACAAGAGATCATCCAGGTGCTGACGTCATCCGGCGACCCGGACCAGCGCGCGATGTCCGCGGATGCGCTTGGTTTCGGCGCGCGAACCTCTGAGCAGATGGCCGCTCTGGTCCGCGCCGCGCGAGATCCGGACGAAGGCGTGCGAAACAACGTGACGCGCGCACTCTCTGAGATCCTACGCGCCAACCCCACTGCGGCATCACAGATTCCACCGGACAACTTCATCGACATGCTTCGCTCCGGCACCTGGACGGACCGCAACAAAGGGAGCATGTTGCTCTTGCTCCTGACGCAATCGCGAGATCCTATTTTGCTTCGCCGTATTCCATCCGACGCCGGTGACGCGCTTGGGGAAATGGCTCGCTGGCGCGAACTCGGGCGGTCCCAACCCGCTCGCCTGATCCTCACCCGGATCGACGGAAAGTCGGACTCCCGGGCATACCTGGACATGGTGCCAGGGCTGGTGTGGACCAGCGCGGCCCTGGGCGTCTTCGTATCGGCGTTGCTCGCCTTGGCCTTCGGCCGGTTCCCATCCAAGCTGATCAAGGGGGCCATCGTTTTGCTGGCGCCTGTTTTGGTCTCTCCCGTTCTTTATTGGATCTTTGTTCGCGTCGCCAGATCAGTGGACGTTCCCGATGAGATGGCGCGTGTTCTTCTGCTGCCTTGGTACCTTGCCGCAGCAGCCGCGGCCGCCGCCGTGATTTTCACCATGACGCGCAGGGCAAGAGCCTGATGTGGACCCAAGTCAGCGCGATCGTCTGGGCGCAGTATCGCAGCACGCGCAATCACCTTCCGCGCGCCAACCTGGGCGGCTTGATCTTCACCAGCGTATTGACCGCCGTCTGGTACGGAGCCTTCGCGTATCTGGCCGTGCTGGCCGCCATCCTGCTCTCGCAGCCGGTCGAGCTGGAGTCGTTTCGTAAAATCCTTCCGCCCGCGCTGCTGATCTGCTTTCTCTACTGGCAGGTGATTCCCGTGCTCCTCACCTCCATGGGAGCGTCGCTCGATCTGCGCAAGCTGCTGGTCTATCCCATCCCCAAGCGCGCCCTGTTCGCCATCGAAGTGATCCTGCGCGTCACCACCGGCGTCGAAATGATGTTGATCCTCGCGGGCGCGGCTGCCGGCCTCTTCGTGAATCCCGACGTCCCGCTTTGGGCGCCGTTCACGCTGGCGCTCTTCGTCCTCTTCAACCTGTTTTGCTCCACCGGTATTCGCGATCTTCTCGTCCGGCTGTTGGCGCACAAACGGATGCGCGAAATCGTGGTCTTCCTGTTCGTGATCGCGGCGGCTCTGCCACAGCTCATCTTGTTAAGAGGCTCCCACGGCCGCATACGAGAATTCTTCGGCGGTGAACCTTCCGCCTTTCTTCCCTGGACGGCCACTGCCCGCCTGGCGCTCGGCCAATTCTCGTGGAAAAGCTTAGCCGTCATGCTGGCCTGGACGCTGGCCGCTTATGTTTTCGGACGCACCCAGTTTGAGCGCGGACTGCGCTTCGATGCAGCCGAGGCTTCCGCGCGCGGCTCATGGTCCTCGAAACGCCGGGTGAGCCGCCTGGAGTGGTTTTATCAATTGCCCAACGCCATCCTGCGCGATCCGCTGGCCGCCCTCATCGAAAAGGAGCTGCGCTTCCTGAGCCGCGCCCCGCGTTTCCGTCTGGTCTTCCTGATGGGCTTTTCGTTCGGCCTGCTGATCTGGGCGCCCATCGCTTTCGGCCGCGCCAGCACCCAGCGCAGCTTCTTGAGCGACAACTACCTGACCATGGTCAGCATCTACGCGCTGCTGTTGTTGAGCGACGCGCTGTTCTGGAATTGTTTCGGGTTCGACCGTAGCGCCGCGCAAGTGTATTTCCTGGTGCCGGTGAAGATGTCCACCGTGTTAGCCGGAAAGAATCTGGCCGCGGCGTTTCTGGTTCTGATGGAGATCGCGGCCATCGCCGTGGTGTGCGCGCTGCTGCGCCTGCCTTTGAGCGGACAGCAAATTCTGGAGGCGTTCGCCGTCACCTGCGTCCTTACTCTGTTCATCCTGGCGGTCGGGAACATGAGCTCGCTGCATAATCCGCGCGCCGTGAATCCGGCAAAGAGCATGAAGACCGCCGCGCAAAGCCGCTCGCAGGCGCTGTTGATGCTGGTCTTCCCGGTTACTCTGCTGCCAGTGGCGGTCGCTTTTCTGGCGCGCTATGCGTTCGATACCGAATGGGCGTTTTTTGCCGTGTTGCTATTCAGCGCGGGGGTGGGCGCATTGGTGTACTTTTATTCGTTGCAGTCGGCGCTCAAAGCCGCGTCCGATCGCCGTGAGCAGATCATCGGCGCGCTGAGCCACGGCGAAGGCCCGGTCGAAACCTGATGGCTGCAAGCGATTGCCGCTTTTGCCAGATCGCCGCGCACGCTAATTATGTCGTATTTGAAGACGATTTATCCATCGCATTTCTCGATTACCGGCCCCTGTTCCCCGGCCACACCCTGCTCATTCCCAAAGCGCATTATGAAACGCTGGCCGATCTGCCTGCGGAATTGGTGGGGCCGTTTTTCTTGAACGCGCAGTTGCTGGCGCGCGCCGTCGAACAAGGCATGCAGGCCGAGGGAACCTTCGTCGCCATCAACAATCGCGTCAGCCAGAGCGTTCCGCATTTGCACGTACACATTGTGCCGCGCCGCAAGAAGGACGGCCTGCGTGGTTTTTTCTGGCCACGGAATGCCCACCCCAGCGAGGAGACCATGCGGCAGGCGCAAGACGCGATCCGGAAGGCCCTCACTGAAGCTTCCCAGCCAAACGGCCGAAAAGCAGGGTGATGTCACGATGTTGGCTCGGACTCCTGGTACTTGCCGCCACCGCCTGCGCCGCCGATCAGGACCGCGTCGTCACCAGCATCCTTCCCTCCCTCGACTATGGAACTTCCTGCTGGTCCACCGTGACGCTCGCCAATCTCGGCGATCGCATGGTAACGGTGGAAATAGAGGCGCATCGCGCGGGCGGCGGATTAGTCGGCCTGGCCGGCTTGAATGAAATGACGCTGCACTTAAATCCCGGCGAGCGCGTCTCCCATCGCTTGGAAATCGGCGACGAATCCGGCCAAGGCTGGCTCAAGATTCGCGAGCGCATTCCCTCCCCCAAGCTTTCGCCCGTCATCGCCGTCTCAGGCCTCAGCGAGTGCACGCTCAACAATCAGTTGCGCAGCACGCCGCGCCAGCTTTCCTACCCCACGCGCAATCCCTGGTTTTCGGGCGACGTGGAGGAAATGCAGCAGAGCATGATTTCGGTGGTGAATACCTCAGAGCGCGCCGCCGAAGCGTCTTTATGCTATTCCGCGGGCAATCTCTACTCGAATCCCACGGAGGCCCATCCCGCGGCGGAGCTGACGCTGGTTTGCTCCAAGGCTTTCGACGTCCTGATTCCCCCCTACGCCTCCCGCCAGTTCCCGGTGCAGCGCGACGACAGTACCCATTTCTCGATTAAGACGCAAGGCGATGCGATTATCCTTCAAATGCTCCGTCCGGTGGAAGCGGGCGTGAAGGTCTATACGGTTGATTCGACAATCAAATTCGGCGGCGAAGTCGCCATTCCTTAACCAGTACCAGGGCACGACCTAACAGTTAGATAAAGTACTAATTCCCTAGGTTTAGTCCTAGATCCGTGGTACGCTGCTAGATCCATTTCTGGAGGGCTGCGTCGATGAGGCCATTGCATGGTTTCTGGAAGCGCTGGGCGCGCGCGATTCTGGCGCCGGCGCTGCTGGCGACGATATTCGCCGTCCCGCTCGCCGCTAGTGTGCAGTGCGTCCAAAATCTCGGCGACTCAGCCGACCCAGGGTCTGGCTCGCTGCGCGCTTGCATAATGGCTGCCATTGCCGCGAACAACGGCGAAACCATCAATTTCAAGAGCTCTCTCAACGGGGGAACCATCACCTTGGGCTCGGCGCTGCCTGCCATCACCGGGAGCATGACCATCGCCGGCCCGGGCGCCAACCTGCTCACCATCTCCGGCTCCAACTTGTATCAGATATTCAGCATCGCCTTTGGGCCGACGGTGACCATCTCAGGTCTGACCATCGCCAATGGAAGCAGCACCACCGGCGGCGCCATCTTCAACGGCGGCACGCTGATCGTGAACAACAGCACCTTCTCCGGTAACACCGCAAGCAGCACTGGGGGCGGCATCTACAACGTGGGCACGCTGATGGTGACCTCTAGCACCTTCTCCGGCAACACCGCGGGCTCTACCGCCGGCGGCATCTACAACGGCGGCGTCGGCAGGTAATGACCAACAGCACCTTCTCCGGCAATGCCGCGGGCTCTGACGGCGGCGGCATCTACAACAACGCCGGCTCTCTGACCGTCAACAACAGCACCCTCTCCGGCAACACGGCGAGCATGGACGGCGGCGGCATCTTCAACGCGGGTTCCGGTCCGACGCTGAACAACAGCATCGTGGCCGGCAACACGGCCAACGGCTCTTTGGGCTCGGACGACTGCGACGGTTGCGGCACGCAGAGCAGCAATAACCTGATCGGGGGCACTCCGCAACTGGCGCCGCTTGGTTGGTACGGCGGTCCCACCCAGACCATGCTCCCTCTGCCGGGCAGCAGCCAGGTCATCGGCAAAGGCACGGCCACAGCCACGGACAGCCCGGACCAACGGGGCTTTGCGCGTCCCACTACGGGCTCGGTAGACCTGGGCGCGGTCCAGACCAATTATCTGATCGTGATCACCACCGCCGATACGTCAGACGCCACGCCCGGCTGTGACGCCAAGCGGCGACTCCCCCTGCTCGCTGCGGGACGCTCTGACAGCGGCTAACAGCGCTGGATCCGCTGACATCGCTTTCGCTTCCGGCGTGACCGGCGTCATCAACCTGAGCAGCACGCTGGGCGCGCTGCCGACGATCGGCGCCAATCTGGACCTGTTCGGTCCCGGCGCCAACGTTCTCACCGTCTCGGGCGGCAACTCGCCAGCCCTGGGCAGCATATTCACGGTGACATCCACGAACGCGGCCATCTCCGGCATCACCATCGCCAATGGAAACAGCGGCGCTACCTACGGTGGCGGCATCAACAACAACAACATCAGCGGCATCCTGACGGTGACCAACTGCACCATCTCTGGCGACATGGCCGGCGGCTACGGAGGCGGCATCGCGAACGAAACCGGAACGCTCATTGTGAGTAGCAGCACCTTCTCCGGCGGCAACACGGCAACGTATGGAGGAGGCATTTACAACGAAGCGACGCTGGTGGTGACCAACAGCACCTTCTCCGGTAACACGGCGCTTTATGGCGCCGGCATTTACAACGAAAACGGCGCACTGACCGTGAACAACAGCACGTTCTCCGGCAATACCGCAACACTCCTTGGCGGCGGCATCCAGACCACCGGCACGCCCCTGACCCTGAGCAACAGCATCGTGGCCGGCAACACGACGACAGTCCTGACGGGAGACGACTGCGACGATTGTGGCGCGCAGAGTAGCTCTAACCTCATCAACACGCGCTCCGATTCACCGCCGATCAATCCACTGCTGGCCACGCTTGGTTGGTACGGCGGCCCCACCCAAACGATGCTCCCGCTGCCGGGCAGCCCGGCCATCTGCGCCGGTTCCGCGGCGCTCGACCCCGCCGGGCTCCTTTACGATCAGCGCGCTTTCCCGCGCCTCAACACGACTTATACCGGCTATAGCACGAGCACCCCTTGCCTCGATATGGGCGCGGTTCAGACCAATTATTCCTCCATCCAGTTCGCCCAATCCGCCTATAGCGGCACACCGGGCGCGGACATCAGCAACCCGGCCGCTCCCGTGGTCTCGGTCACCGAGAATGGCCAGAATATCGGCGCAGTCCCTGTCACGCTCAGCTTCTCCGGAACGGCCCCCACGTCGGTCACCGGGAACGGGCCAGTCACCACCGTCGCCGGTACCGGCGCGACATTCTCGTCTCTCCAGGTCAGTCCAGGAGGCGACTATACTCTCGAAGCCTCGCTCGCCATCACGAGCTCGGTCACCATCAGCAACACGGCCGCGCTCGACATCGATACCCCGGCCACGGTGACAAGTCTCACTTCCACCTCTCCGAATGGCACCTATACGACCACCGCGCCTATCTATATTACGGTCAACTTCAGCAAGGCCGTCACTGTGACGGGGACCCCTCAATTGGCGCTCAATTCCGGAGGCACGGCCAGTTACTACTCGGGTTCCCCGAGCAACGCGCTGGTATTCAAATACACGGTCGGCTCCGGAGACAGCAGCCCCGCGCTGGACGCGTCTTCCACTACCGCGCTCACGCTGAATGGCGGATCGATTAGCGACTCAAGCAGCGTCCCGGCCACTCTGACCCTGCCCGCACCCGGCGCGGCGGGTTCGCTCAGTGCGTATACCACCATCGTCATCAACACCACGCAGTATACGCTCACGCTTGTCGCCAGCCCCTCCGCCGACGGAACCGTGCAAGCAAATCCAACTAGTACTCCGAATGTCACGCCCAATCTTTCGGCCGGCACCTACCTGTCCGGTACCCAGGTGACGCTCACCCCCACACCATCCAGCAACCTGTATAAGTTCTCCAAGTGGACCGGAACAACCAACAACAACAGCACGAGCAACCCTCTGATAATCACGATGAACGGTTCGTATTCCGAAACCGCCAACTTTGTACTGAACACCGTCAAAGTCACCATTGCGACTTCGCCGACCGGGCTTTCCTTCACTGTGGATGGCACAAACTACACGTCGACGCAGGTACTCACCTGGCAAGTCGGCACCAAGCACACCATCGCCACCACCACGCCACAAAGAGTGACGGGAATCAGCTATGAGGATCCCACCTGGTCGGATGGCGGAGCGATTTCACACACCGTGACCGCTCCTACCAGCGCCACAGCCAGCTACACGGCCACCTTCGAGATTTTCTACCAGTTGACGACCGCGGACTCGCCCGCGGCCGGCGGAACGGTGACTCCGTCCTTGGGCGGATTCTACCAAGCTGGATCGATGGTGAGCATCCAGGCATTCCCGAAATCCGGTTACACGTTCAAGAGCTGGACCGGAAATGTGGCGAAATCTACCAGCGCATCGACCACGATAACCATGACCGCGCCCGAAACCGTGACCGCGAATTTCGCGAAGAAGTAATGGACTACCGGCTCAATCCCACGCGCTCCAGCACAGCCTTAAAGCGGGGCTCGGCGCGGACCGGGTCGAGATCCGGTTCGACGCCCATGGAGCACAGGTCCGGATCGTGGGCCGCCAGGGCCTTTTCCAAATACTCAAGAGCCAGATCCGTTTGGCCAAATTGAGCGGCCTTGCATGCCAGGTAAAACCCCGGCAGGTTGGGACGGCGCGCGAGTTGTTGCCGAAAAGCTCGAGCGGCAAACGCGCGGTTATCGAGCAGAACCAGTCGATCCAGATCGGCGGCTGGAAATGCCGCCATCTGTTCACTCGCCCGCCGCGCTTCCACCAGCATGTGTTTCTGCGTGTAACTGCGCGTGAGAAGATTGGCCGCTGCGGTTGGAACCAGTGGCTGAAGCTCCCCCGCTCGCCGGATAGCTTCATCGTAATTGCGCGCGTAGTAAGCGTTCTCGCCGAGATTATAAGTCAGCATCCAGTCCAGCGGCTCCAGCGTTTGCGCCCGCTCCAGCAGAGCCGCTGCTTCGCCGAAACGGCCATGAACTGTCCGGTTCATCGCCAGGCGCTGATAGGCGGTGGCGAAGCCGGGGTTCAGTTCGATGGCGCGGCGCAGTTCCTTCTCCGCGTCCTGCCACTGCCATTCCGCGTTGTGGACCAGCGCCAGCGCCGCGTGAGCCTGGGCCAGATCCGGATCGAGCGACAGCGCGTGAGACGCGGCGGCCTTGGCCTGGGGTAGAACCTCCGATGCCGGCGCGATATCGTAAGACGCCAGAGTGCCATAAGCGTCGGACAAGCCGGCATACGCCAGCGCGTAACTTGGGTCCTTGGCGATGGCGCGGTCATACAGCCCGATACTCTTGTGAATATCGTCGCCGTCGCGCTTATACCAAAGGAAGCGGCCGCGAATATACAAGTCGTGTGCCTCCGGATCCACCGCCGCTCGCGATGGAAGCCGGAGACCGGCATGCAGCTCCGAGGTGGCGGCTTCGACGATGGATTCCTCCACGGCTTCCATTTGAAACGGCGCCACGGCAAAGCTGTCCGACCACAGCAGGTTCCCGTCGGCGGCGCCAATCAAACGCGCGCTAATTCGAAGCTGAATACCCGAGCGCTCCACGCTTCCATCCAGAATGGTGCCCACCTTCAGCTGCTCTCCAATCCGGCGGAAATCCCTGGCGCGGTCTACGCGCTCCGCCGACGTCCGGCCGATGACGCGCAGGCCGCGGACCCGCACCAAGCCGTTCGTCAGCTCGTCCGTCAAGCCGTCAATCAGGTACTGGTCGGCCTGGGAGCCCGTTCGATTTTCGAAAGGCAGCACCACCAGCGAAGTTGGATCGGACGCCGGTTGCCGCACATTCCAGTGGGTTGCAGCCACCGCGGCTGCAGCCACGATCAGCGCCGCCGCAACCAGCATCCACCATCGCTGCCAATTTGCCGCCGGCGCAGCACGGGCGTGGAATTCGGGAACATAAGTTCCTTTGGGTAACTCGACGATGACCGGATCATCTTGCCCGTAGAGCTTATAGTACTCCTCGATTTTGAACCGCAGATGACGGGCCGTGCTGCGGACCAGCGTATCCACCCTGGGGTCAAAAGACGAACCACGTTCAAATACTTCCATGCCGAGCACGGATTCTTTGAGCTCGGCTCCGCGTCCGTCCAGCGTCGATTCCACCAGGTATCGCAGCAGGCGCGCTAATCGAGCTGTTTTGCGAAATGAGCTCGAACCGAGCATGCGATCAAGCTGCGCGCGAACCTGTTCTTCGCGCACCAAGGGCCCCGGGGTTGATCCCACGCTCGCCAAGAAACCTCCGGCACCCGTGAGTATAGATGGCCTAAGAAGGTAACGCAACTGCGAAGAGTACCACCGTGCAAGCAGTTGAAAAAACAGCAACGCTGGAGGTGTTTCACGGTGAAATTCTTGCCCTTTCGACGATTCCATGGAAGAATCCGCTGCTACAGCTACATCGCCGTCGCGGTATTGCCCTGGAGGTTTTCGGACATGTTACGTGTCGTTCTAGGAATCATCGCTATTCTGACCCTGGCAGGCGCCGCCGACGCGCAAAACCCTCGCACGCTCCATAGCCCAACGGCCGCGCGTACGATGCGGCCCAGCATATTTGTTCAGAACCAGGGACAGGCGCCCAAGAATGTCCTGTTTCAAGCGAAGGGAGCGGGATTTGAAGCCAACTTCAGCCGCGACAGCTTCGTGTTGCGCCTCTTTGGAGCTAAACCTGAAGCCGCAACGGACTCCGCGAGTGCGGCGGCCACGGGCCTGCTCAAGGGGGTCCCCCCGTCGCCCCAGCGGGTGTCCGTCACCGAGCAACGTATCTCGTTTGCCGGCGCCAGCCCAAATGCCAGAATTGAGGCGCTCGATCCATTGCCGGGTAAAATGAGTTTTTTCGTCGGCAACGACTCCAAACGCTGGGTCCGGGGACTCGCCACCTACGCCCGGTTGCGTTACAAGAACATCTACCCGGGGATTGACCTGCTTTTTTACTCCAATCAGGGCGCACTCGAGTACGATTTTGTGGTGGCGCGCGGCGCCGACCCGAGCTCCATCCGCCTGCGAGTGGAAGACGGCCGTCCCGTACACATCACTGGGAATGGCGTGCTGCAAGTCGGCGAGGGTGCCGAAGCTGTATTACACCGTCCCATGCTTTACCAGAACCGGGGCTCGGGTAAGCAGGCTATCGAAGGTAAATTTGTCAGCTTGGGCGGCAATACAGTCGGATTCCGATTCGGCGGATACGATGCCAGCCGAACCCTGGTAATCGATCCGGCGCTGATACTTTCGTATGCCACTTACCTGGGCGGCCCGCACACCGATCAATCCACCGCCGTCGCGGTCGACTCCCAAGGCAACTCGTACATCTTGGGATGGTCAGCATCCACGACTTACCCTGTCAGCGCAAACGCCTATCAGCCGCAAAGAGCGCTAGCGGGCATTGTCCTATACAACATGGTCCTTACCAAGATAAGCCCCGCCGGAACCCTGCTGTATTCGACTTTCCTGGGCGGAAGCACCGGCGAGACGTCCGGTAGCATCGTGCTCGATGCTGCTGGAAACGCCTATATAACCGGCACTACAATGTCCACCGACTATCCGGTCACAGGCGGCGCTTATGAGGGAACGTATCCAGGTGGCGCGCCCACCAGTTTCGTGGTTTCGGAGATCAGCCCCGATGGTTCGGCGCTGGTCTACTCGACGTTTTTCGGCGGACCGGGCGGCGCGAGTTCCACGGCGGCCGACGGAATTGCGTTTTACCAGGGCAATCTGTATGTCGTTGGCACTGCCGGCACTGGATTGCCCACGACGACGAACGCCTATCTGACTCAGATTAACTCCGGGCAAGCCGCGTTCGTGGCTGCCTTCAACCTGGCGGCAGCCGGGGCGGCTCAACTGGTGGCGTCCACCTACTACGGCGCGACGAATCCTCTTCCCAATTTCAGCGCGACCGGGAACGGTGGCTATAGCATGGTCCTGGACAGCTCCGGGAACCCATGGATCGCCGGGCAGACTTACACCAACAACCTTCCCACCACAGCCAACGCTTTGCAGCAGACTCTTCCGGCGTTGAGCACCACTTGCCAGACGAACGGTTCCAACCTCAATTCGGCTGCCTACGTCGCCCAGTTGAGCTCGGACCTCACGAAGCTGCTGTACGGCTCCTACTTCAGCGGGCAGACCACTGGAGCTCACGTAAATGCCGCCTGCTCGGAATACGCCCATGCGCTGGCGCTGGATTCATTGGGGAATGTGTATATCGCCGGAGCCACCGCCTCAGCGACTTTCCCAACCACCGGCGGCGTAGTCCAGGCATCGTTCCCGGGTTCCAACAGCTACGCGGGATTCATCTCGAAGTTGAGCTCGGATGGAACGCAAGAGCTGTGGAGCAGCTACATCGGAGGCAATGCTGGATACACTTTCCCCACGTGGCTGGCTATCGACGCACAAGGCGATCCGTGGGTTGGCGGCTTGACTCAGGGAGGCGCCAACTTCCCGATCTCGGCTGTCACCTACCAGAACACGCAGAAGGGGACGTTCAACGGCTACCTCACGCAGTTCAGCACAGACGGCACGCAAGCGCCTTATTCCACCTATATCGGCGGCTCGGGCTCTGACCAGGTACTGGCTTTCGGATTCGATCCCCAGAACAACGTCTACGTGACCGGAAGCACTACCTCCACCGACTTCCCGGTTACGGCGAACGCCTTCCAGGCAATATATGCCAACGGCGATACGGTATTCCAGCCCGGCGACATTTTCTTCCTGATCCTAGCCCAGAATGCCATCGTAACTTCCGTCGGACCCACCATGGTCGGCAATAACGGGGATACGACGATTACCATTACCGGCGCTGCTTTTTCGCAAGGCTCCAGTTGTTCGTTGGTGGATGGACCGACCACGATTACCGCAGCGGCAGCAGTTGTCGCCGCAGACGGCACCAGCGTTACCTGCACATTTGCCTTGAATGGCGCGAATCCCTCCGCCTACGATCTCACTATCACGGCCCCAGGCAATTTGACCATCACCCAGAAAGCGGCTGTAACGGTACAAAACGGCGGTCAGCCGAATGTGTCGGCGAGCGTGGTGGGCAGGTCGATGATTCGGACGGGCGTGCCATCCACCTACTACGTCACGCTAAGCAATAGCGGCACCGCAGATGCTTATTATGTGCAGTGGACGATCATGCTGTCACCGGGTGTTCAATTCAGCTTCCCGGCCGGACCAATCCAGGTTTCGCAACCGGACACCAACGCCGGTCTGAATGGAAATTACTACACGGAATCCGACGGGACCATCGTCATCCCATTCCTGGCGTTCCATGTCCCAGCCGGGTCTTCGCTTTCGGTTCCGATTCAAGTCACTGTGCCGGGGGTGCAGTCATTCGCAGTGTATGGGGGAATCCAAGCGGTGTGGTTTGATTCCTATGCCGACGCCGTGGCGGCGTTCGCGTCTATATGGGCTAATCCGCCGACGTCTCAGCCCGCGTGCGTCAGCGATCCGCTAAAGCCGTACCTATTAAATTGTCTTGCATCTCAGGTTTATATGAACGCCAGTGGGTCCGCATCGACAACTCAGCTAAGCAATACCGTCAGCGGTTTGCCCAACGCGACCCCGGCCACCGTGGCGGACTTAATGCCCTTGACCATTCAGGATTTTGCCGGTCAACTGGCCCCGCCGAGCGGTGTCTCTATGTCGGCGTTGAAGGCCCGCTCCAAGCCATCGGTTGTTCATCCGCTCACAGCTCCGCAGGGACCTCCCACACCAGAGCAAGCGACGACGATCGACGCACAGTTAACCTTGCTTACAGATAGGGCCTTGGTTTCTAACCTATATAACCTATTGAAAATAGCCCACGGGATGTGCCTGCAAGCCGATCCCCCAAAAGTGGACATGTTGCCGTGTATTGGCAACCAACAAGTGTTCACCTATACCTGGCAATACGTTGGTCCAGCGGGTCCTTGCGGCATGCTTAGTTACACCGTGGTCCAAGGTTGCGGCATGCCGATGCCGCCGCCCCATCCAAAGCTCCCATTTCCGGGGGGGAATACCGCGGGCGCTGGCGACGATCCAAACTACAAATCGGGTCCCACCGGATCGGGAACTTCCCAGTATGTAGCGGGAACAACTCCCTTGACCTACAACGTCGGGTTCGAAAATGAAGCAACCGCGACGCTGCCTGCCGCAAATGTAGTGGTCACGGATCAACTGAACGCGACTCTCGTTGACCTCACCACGCTTACTCTGAAGTCGATCATCATCGCCGGGAACGTGATTACAATTCCAGCAAACGCCGCCAACTACACCACGATCTACCCGCTAAACTCGAGTCTTTCAGTGCGCATTCAAGGGAGCTTGAACATCGACACTGGTGTGCTGAAGTTCACCTTCACGTCCATCGATCCGAGCACCGGACTGCCACCCACCGATCCCACCGTGGGCTTTCTTCCACCGGATGCCAATGGCGTGGAAGGCCAGGCTGCGGTGGTGTTCTCGGTGGCGCCCCTGAGTACACTGACCACGGGAACTCAAATTACAAATCAAGCCACGGTGGTTTTCGACGCCAACGCACCCATCAACACGGCCACCTGGCTGAACACGATCGACGCGACGCCGCCCGTGAGCTCCGTTACGGCTCTTTCGACGACGCAGACCGAAACCTGCTTCACGGTTGCGTGGTCAGGCACCGATGTGGGATCCGGCATCGTGGGTTACGCCATCTATGTATCCGATAACGGTGGCCCATTCACGTTGTGGCAAACCAGCACCTCCGCCGGCTCGGCAACCTATGCCGGTCAGGCCGGCCATATCTATGGCTTCTACAGCATCGCTACTGACGGCGTCGGAAACATGGAAACGAAAACCGTCGCCGACACCAGCACCACTGTCAACGCCAATGCAGCGAGCTGCGCTCTATACACGCTCACGACGGCGGTAAGCCCGTCGGGTTCCGGCACTTTAGGCGTTAACCCGGCCAATAGTGCAGGACTTTCGGCGGGTACCTACCTGCCAAGCACGGTGGTGACGCTTACGGCCACACCGGGTACCGGCTATGCGTTCTCGAGTTGGAGCAGCATGCCTGATTCGGTCTCGAGTTCCACCATCACGATGAACGCGAACGAAAGCGTCACGGCGAATTTTGTGCCGGTGCCCTATTCGATCACCGCGAGTGGCGGCTCTTCGCAGAGCGCGACCATCGGAACGGCGTTTTCAACCAACCTCCAGGCCACGGTGAAGAATATCAACGGGGTTCTTGTGCCGAACGCGCTGGTCACATTCACAGCGCCTTCATCCCTGGCCAGCGTGACGTTTCCAAGCGGGAACACGGCCACGACGAATTCGCTGGGAGTGGCAAGCGTCCCGGTGAAGGCGAACAGTACAGCCGG
This sequence comes from Bryobacterales bacterium, assembly GCA_963798295.1. Taxonomy (GTDB): domain Bacteria; phylum Acidobacteriota; class Terriglobia; order Bryobacterales; family Bryobacteraceae; genus Palsa-89. Next base: position 468,469 of record CAWCSV010000003.1, read on the forward strand.
CGGTCCCTATATCGTGACCGCGAGCACCAGCAGCGGCACCGTGACAACATCGCCAGGCGGCTTCTCGCTGACCAATAATCCACTAACTGTGAAAGTAACGGTGGGGACCAAGCCGACTGGTGTTTCGTTCAGCGTGGATGGCAAAACCTATACCTCGACGCAGACCCTGACCTGGACTCCCGGCACCAAGCACACCATCGCCACCACTACGCCGCAAAGAGTGACGGGAATCAATTATGAGGATCCCGCCTGGTCCGATGGCGGAGCGCTTTCACACAGCGTGACGGCGTCGGCGAGCACGACCAGCTACACGGCCACCTTCGAGGTGTTCTATGAATTGACGACAGGGGATTCGCCCGCTGCCGGTGGAACTGTGACGCCGTCGTTGGGTGGATTCTACCTGGCCGGATCGGTGGTGAGCATCCAAGCGTCCCCGAAGTCTGGTTACACCTTCAAGAGCTGGACCGGAAACGTGGCGAAGTCCGCCATGGCGTCCACCACGATAACCATGACGGGGCCGGAAACAGTAACGGCGAACTTCGCGAAGAAATAGACGTTAGAACAATAGCTTCAGCGCGAACTGGATCTGCCGCGCCGGATAGGTGCTGCGAATCTGTCCAAAAGAAGCGTTGTTGCTGATGGTGTTCGGTATTCCGAAATTGACGTTGTTGAGTGATGTTGAAAAACTCCGAACGGAACTGCACGCGGATGTCTTCGTGAATCCGGAAGTTTTTATCCACGCCTAAATCCCATTGCTCGAAGCCAGGAGCGCGGAACGCATTGCGGCCCAGGTCGCCGAAGGGAGCGCTGGACCGGCAGGCGTCGCAAACGTGTATCCGGCGAAATAAGTGTTGAGCATCTGCGCGGTGCTTTGGCTGGACGCGCTGCCGGATACATTGGGCCGCAGAAACGCTTCGCCGCGATAATCGTTGGAAAGGCCGGTCACGTCGTTGGCCGCCGACGGGCTGTAGTAGACGTTCAGCGGCTGTGCCGGTATGGGCGGTGTTGATGCTGTTCAGTTCCCAGCCTCCAATGACAGCGTCCACGAAAGGATTGGCGATGGAAGCGAACTGCCGGCCTTTGCCGAAGGGGAGTTCGTAGACCACGCTGGTGACGTTGTTGAGCTTCACGTCGAAGCTGGACGGCCCGCGCTCGGCCGCCAGATTGTAGATATTCTGTGGATTGGCTTCCACGTAACCCGAGAAATATTCGAGCGCCTGCTCGGAGTCGCCCAGCGCTTTGCCCCAGGTGAAGGAATTGAGGAAGTACAATCCGCGCGAGAAGCGATGCTCCAGCCGCACTGAAAGCCCGTTGTAATCGTTGTCGCCGGCCGGATCCACCCAGGTGATGGGGCCAAAGCTTGGGATCGGTTCGCGCGCCTGCACTCCCAGCGATGCGCCGGGCGGCATTCGGAGAAGCCTGATTGTAGTCGGCGATGATCGGCAGGCTTAGACTGTGATTGCCGTTGTAGGCAACTTCCAGAAGAGTGTTCCAGCCCAAGCTCGCGCTGCACGGAGAAGAACCAGTTCTGGATGTAGGGCCATTTCGTGTTGGGCGGAAGGTAGACGACGTTGGAGTTGGCCGGATTGAAGCTGGACGGATTGTCGATACCGGTGGTGAAGCTGTTCTGCGTGGTCAGGAAATCGGCGGGGACGGCGCCACCCGCGGGGATGGATTGATTGATCACGCCGAACAAGGCTTGTGGCGCGTTGATGCCTTCGAGCGCGCTGCCCACGCGATTGAAGAACGTATAGCTGATCCCGTACCCGGCGCGGACCACGGTCTTCGGATCGAAGCTGTAGGCTAAGCCCAGCCGCGGCCCGAAGTCATGGTAGTCGGGATGAACCAGGCTGCGGTTATACAGGCTGCCGCCCGTGGCCTTGATCATGGTGTCGGTGGTGGGATCGAAATTCGAATAATTATTGTCGCGCTCAAACAGCGGCGTGGCGTATTCCCAGCGCAGCCCGAGATTCACCGTGAGCTTGGAGTTGACGCGAAAATCGTCCTGAGCATAGAGCGAATTGACGTGCTGGCGCAGATTCGACCACTGCGTCGTTGCCGAGATTGATGATGCTGGGCGTGCCGAAGATGAAATCGGCCAGATTGTAGCTGGTGGCGTCGCTCGCGATCGAGCAGCCGGACGGCCTTGCCCTAGCTCGGCGCAGGTGGGCTTGCTGAATTGGCCGGTGTATTGATCTTCGCCGTACAGCGGATTCACATCCAGAATTTCGGTCCGGACCGCCAGGAATTCGTAACCGAACTTGAGCGAATGCCGGCCTTTGATCCAGGAGTAATTCAGCTTGGGATTGAAAGAAGTCGGGTTCTGAAACTGCGGATTGCTGGTTTGGCGCCCCAACTGGGAGAATCCGCTGATGTTTTGCGAGTTCAATCCGCCGGTGAGATTGGGCGAGGTGGGCAAGCCCAGGGATTCCGTAGAGAGCTGTCCATGCTGGGGCCGCCCAGATACGCGGGCTCCTTGCCGGCCAGCACGTGGTCGAATCCGAAGCGAGCTTCCAGCAGCGACGAGGGCGTAACGGTCCAGGTGTAGCCGGCCGATGCGTTCTGATCGATGGAGTGAATGTAGCCGTTGCCGTCGCCACCGGAGGGGCCGGGAATATCGGGCTGATAATAGTCCAGATCCTTGCGCTGGCTGAAACGGAGGAAGGCCGTCATGCGGTCGTTGATCTGGCCGTCGAGCTTGGCATCGTATTTGTCGCCGTAATCGCGGATCAGCAGCAGCTCTCCGCAAATCGCTGGCGCGGCCCGTGCCGCTGTTCGTTGCCGGCAAGGCGCCGAGCACCTGAGCAGCGAAAGGATTCAGTGCGGAAACCGGAATCGCGAGCATTCGCCGGGTAGAGGGTCTTGTTGAGCGCATCATACACGGGCACCGGCAGAATTCCCGCGCGATCGTTAGCGGTCGGGGATCGAGTCGAAATTGAAATAATGCTGCAACTGGCGCAGGCCTTCGTAGTCGGCGAAGAAGAACAGCTTGTTCTTGATGAGCGGGCCGCCGATGGTAGCGCCAAACTGGTTGCGCTGCAGGGGCGGTTTCACGAAAACCGCCGAAGCGAAGTCGTAACCCGCGGCGTTCAGGTCGGTGTTGCGCAGGAATTCATACGCGGTGCCGTGAAACTGGTTGGTGCCGGTTCGCATCACCGCGTTCACCACCGCGCCCCCGACGCGTCCGTATTCGGCGCTGTAGTTACTGGTGATCACGCGAAATTCTGCCACCGCATCCGGCGAGAGCTGGATCACTTGCGCGGAATATCCCTGATTGCTGGTGCCGTAGGCGGTGTTGTCCATGCCATCTAACAGAAAGAAGTTGTAGGTGCTGCGCATCCCGTTTACGTTGAATGCGCCTTCGCGCGGCGTGCCGGTGGGCCCGAACGAAATCGCGATCGGCGACTTCACGGTGTTGGTGGCCAGCAGGGCCAGGTCGATGGGATCGCGCCCGTTCAGCGGCAGCTCCATGGCGGCTTCGGTCCCGATCACCTGGCTGTGTTCGCTCGAATCGGTGGCCAACGCCGAAGCAGCGGCAGTCACGTTCACCGTGTCCGAAACCGCGCCCACTTGCAGGACCAGATCGACACGCTGGCGGGCGTTCACCTCCACGCGAATATCGGACGCGCTGGCCACGGAAAATCCCGGATGCTCCACTTTCACGGTGTACGCGCCGATCTGGACGTTGAAGAAATCGTACTCGCCGCTTTCGTTGGTCGTGGTCTTGGCTTCGATGCCGGTTTGCTGATTGCTCAGTGTAACCGTGGCGTTCGCTACCGGGGCATTCGATGCGTCATGCACCGAACCGAGAACTTCGGAGGTTTCGAATTGGGCGAACAAAGCGGACGCCGAAAAGAAAACAACAAGCAGAATGGTGGTGGAGAATCGCCTCAGAAAGGTCATGGGCGATGCTAACAAGCGAATATTGCTGCTTCGTTACACCGGGATTACAGATTGGTAGCGCACGCAACGGGCCAATCTAACCACCCGAGGTGCGCTCGATGTGACCGCCAAATTGGAAACGCATCGCCGAGAGCAGCTTGTTGGCGAAGTCGCTTTCCCCACGCGAATCGAAGCGCTGATACAGCGACGCGCTCAAAACCGGCACGGGCGTCCCTTCATCGATGGCCGCGTTGATGGTCCAGCGTCCTTCTCCGGAATCGGAAACCCGTCCGGAGAATTTCTCGAACGACTTCTGATCCAGCAGCGAAATCGCCGTGAGATCCAGCAGCCAGGACGCCACCACGCTTCCGCGACGCCACACTTCGGCGACATCGGCCAGGTTGAAATCGTACTGGTAGTGTTCCGGGTTGCGCAGCGGAGTAGTCTCGGCGTCGGCCTCTCGCGTCTTCTTTCCGACATTGGCGTGATGCAAAATGTTCAAACCCTCGGCGTAAGCTGCCATGATGCCGTATTCGATCCCGTTGTGAACCATCTTGACGAAGTGGCCGCCGCCCACCGGCCCGCAATGCAGGTAGCCATCTTCCGCCGTGCCGCCGACTTTTTCGCGTCCTGGGGTGCGATCGATATTGCCGCGCCCCGGCGCCAGCGTCTTGAAGATGGGATCCAGATGTTTCACGATGTCGGGTTCGCCGCCGATCATCAGGCAGTATCCGCGCTCCAGGCCCCAAACGCCTCCGCTGGTGCCGACGTCGGCATAATGAATGCCCTTGGGCTGCAACTCCTTGGCGCGGCGAATATCGTCGATGTAATACGAATTGCCGCCATCGATAACGATGTCGCCCTTTTGCATGCGCGACGCCAGTTGCTCCAGCGTCTGATCCACCACCGCGGCCGGAACCATCAGCCAAACCGCGCGCGGCGGTTTCAGCTTGCTCAGGAATTCATCCATCGAGCCCGATCCGGTCGCGCCATCCTTGCCAAGCTGCGCGACATTGGCTGGGTTCATGTCGAAAACGACGCACTCATGCCCGCGCCTTGATCAACCGGCGCACCATATTCGCGCCCATTCGTCCCAAACCGATCATGCCAAGTTGCATACGATACAGCATAGCAGCGCAATGGAGCGCGCGCGATCACACATTCAGCACATCGTCCAGAATGCCGAGCAACTCGCCGGCTTGGTCGCTCGAAAGAATATACGGCGGCAGGAGACGCAGCACCGTATCGTGCGTGCAGTTCAGCAGCAGGCCGCGTTCCAGCGCCCGGATCACGAAGTGGTTTCCGGGCCCCGCCAGTTGAATGCCGAACATAAGGCCAGCGCTGCGAATCTCCGTCACGATGGGCCGCCTGCGCCGGATTTCGTCCAGACCCTCGCGCAATTGAGCGCCCACCTGACGGATGTTCGGCAGCAGTTCGTCCAGCAATGAGAGAAACTCGATGGCCACGCGGCAGGCCAGCGGTCCTCCGCCGAATGTTGTCCCGTGCGATCCCATGCTTAGCGCCTGCGCGGCCTGCTCGGTGAAGAGCGTTGCGCCTAGCGGCAGCCCGGCGGCCAGGGGTTTGGCGGTGACCACGATGTCCGGCTGGATGCCCGCGCTTTGATACGCGAAGTAACGGCCGGTGCGTCCCAATCCGCATTGTGTTTCGTCTGCCACCAGCAGAGCGCCGCGGCGCGTGGCCACTTCGCGCGCCAGTTGCAGGAACTCCGCTGTCAACGGAAAGATGCCGCCTTCGCCCAGCACCGGCTCCACAATGATTCCGGCCGTTTCATCGGTCACCGCATTCGCCAGGCCGATGCTGTCGTTCGCATCGACGAAAGTCACTTGCGGTGCGAGCGGCGCGAACGGCCGCTGATATTTGGGCTGCCCGGTGATGGCGAGCGATCCGAAGGTTCGCCCGTGAAACGAATTGTTCAGCGCCACCAGTTTCGTTTTTCGGACGTTCACCGATCGTCCGTGCGCGCGGACTGCTTTGAGCGCGGCCTCCATGGCTTCGGCGCCCGAGCTTGAGAAGAACGCACGATCCAATCCGCTCATCGCGCACAATTTCTCTGCAAGTTCGCCTTGATAGGGATGGTAGACTAGATTCGACGTATGGATGCACTGTTGCATCTGTTCCGCCAAAACCTCCACGATGCGCGGATGTGAATAGCCCAGGGCATTCACCCCGATTCCGGTGATAGCGTCCAAATAGCGATGGCCTTCAACGTCGAAGACATAACAGCCCTGTCCCCTGGTTATGACGAGCGGGTAACGGTCGTAGATTTGCAGCACGAACTGCCGCTCTTTTTGTACGACCGATTCTATGTCCGGAAGAATTTGCGTAGGCGTCATACTCGGAGCTTAAACGGGAGGCTGCCAATAGATCCAATACTCAAAGCGCTACAAATTCATATGCCGCGTATATCGTTTCCGAGACAATCTATTACGAAACCCCAGGCCAGCGGCGGCGATCTCGTAATTGTGGATGCTCGCACGCAGCGGTTACCTCAACTCGACGCGCTGCGCGGTTCTCTGCTGTTGTGGATGACGTTAACGCACCTGCCTACTCACATCAGCGCGTACTCGAATCAAATGGTGGGGTATGTTTCCGCGGCAGAGGGATTCATCCTGCTGGCGGCCATCTTAGTAGCGCGGATTCAGCAAGGCGCTGAGGAGAAATACGGACCGTGGATCGCGCGCGACAAATTATCGCGCCGCATCTGGCGGATCTATGGTTATCACCTTGCGCTGCTCGGATTCGCTTTCTCCGTCTGCGCGGCGGCGGCACTCTACCTCCATCGCATGCCGTTGCAGAACTTGCTGGATTTTTACCTGCAGCACCCCAGGCTGGCGCTCATCGCGGCGCCCGCGCTGCTCTATAATCCACCGCTCCTGGATATTTTGCCGATGTATATCGTCTTCCTGCTGCTCACTCCGTTACTCATCCGGATCGCGAAGCGTTGGGGATGGCGGTTGGTGCTGGCCGCCAGTGGTTCCATCTGGTTATTGGCGCAATTTGATCTACGAAGTTGGGTGTATGCGGCGGCCGCTCACACCGGCTTTCCGATTCCGCTGAATGAAACCGGCGCATTCGATCTGTTCGGATGGCAGTTTCTGTGGGTTATCGGTTTATACCTCGGAAGCGCCGGAGCGTCTTCTCTATTTTCGAACTTCTCGAGGATTCGCATTCCACGATGGACGATCGTACTGAGCGCTGGCATCGCGATAGTTCTTTTCGTCTGCCGCCACACCGCCTTCGACGTGCTGGCCGGCCCCACGCTCTTCGACGCTTTGGTCAACAAGTGGCGCCTGGGAATTTTCCGAATGCTGGATGCAGCCGCTCTCGGCGTACTGCTGGTCAGGTTTGGCCGGCCGTTGGCCGACACCTGGATCGGATTGCGCTTGGCCAAACTGGGACGAGCGTCTCTAGAAGTGTTTTCGGCGCACGTGGTGTTTTGCCTGATCTTCCTTGGGATCGGCGCCGGGCCTGATGTGAGCCTGGCCTGGTGGCAAGATGGCATCATCCTGACGGTCACCATCTCGGCTTTATTTCTGGTGGCGGATCACGCCGCAAGACGCCGCAAGCGGATGGCGATGCCAGCGCCGTCACTGCAGAATGTAGATCTGCGCAATCCCGCTATCCAAGTCGGCGCTGACGGCGTTCGATGAATAGTTTGCCACCGGGATCTGCATGTTCACTTGCGTGATTCCCGCCACCAGACCATCTGCCGCGGCCACGAACTGCGGCGTGACAGGATTGCCGTCGATATGGCCCGACACTTGCATCAACGGCATGGGCAGAGGCGGCGCGCTGATGCTGCCGTCCTGACTGAGCGGCGAAGTAAGTCCAAGGCCAGTGATATAAAACGTAACCACGGATCCTTGCGGAGCCGGATGGGCCGCCGAATTCATGCTTCCGTCTTGATTGATGATCGATAAAATGTACGGCGCTGTCGGCTGCACCGCCACGCGTACCGGCGTCGAACTTTGGCCATCCACGGTGACCGTCACATTCGTTGGCCCGTTGATCTCAAACGGCGCGAAGCACACGATAAGGCCGTCTTGCACCGAAATGAGCGGCGCGAGATATCCGTTGAACGACACGCTGGTGGCGTCCACGACATAAGGCAGATGGCCAGTGGAATCGAGCTGCGCCATGGCGGTCATGCTCGGTCCCAGATGCTGCCCGGTGATGCCGATCAGCTCGCCTGGAGCCACCGTGCTTGCATAAACGTTGGTTGGGTTGGACACGATTTGATAGGTGGCGCTGACGCCGATGGCATCGATCACAATGGCCGGAGTGCCGGCGGGATCGATCTTCGCGAGAAATACGCTGGAACTGCCAACCGCGTTCTTGGGCGGACCGGACACAGGCAGGCCACTGCCGGAAACATAAATCTCGCCGCTGGGATCTTGCGCCAGATTTTGGCCATCGCTGTAGCTGGAAAAAAGCAATTGGGATGCGTCGGAATTGAATTCGCTCACGAAGTACGATCCGGCTCCGGGTAATTCGAAAGGCGCCACCAATGGGAAACCCGTGGCGGGCGAGCCTGCGATCCAAACGTTCCCGGAGGCTGCTAAGACAATGTTGTTTCCCGAGGTGAAACATCCCGTGCCCAGGTAAGTCAAAAACTGCGCGCTGGTGAATGCCGGATCGAGCTTCAATAGAAAAGCGTTCGTTGGGATGGAAGGCGGCGCAGGGCCAATATTGAAAACCACGCAACTTTGGATCACGCTCGTTTGATACGCGCCGGGCGTCGCGCCGGGAGTAATTCCGCTGGTGAATCCGGTGATATAAGCATCGCCTGAAGAATCGAGTGCCAGCGCGTTGGCTCCAGTCTCCGAGCTGCCGCCGATGAAGGAACTCGCGATCAGTTTGTCGCCGACGGCGCTCAATTTGGTGACGAATCCAACGTCGGTCGGATTTGGAGGAAAAACGGATTGATACGCGTTGGTCGAGACGGGAAAATCGGACGCCGTGGTCAAGCCCACCACCACCGGCTCGTCCGCCGAATCCACCGCGATGCCCTGCCCCTGGCTTCCGCAAGCCCCGGTCAGAAAAGTGGAAAAGGCCAGGCCGCCGCCGTTAGCGTTCAGCTTGGCGACGAAAGCGAAGATCAAGTTGCCCGCCGGCGCCAGCGGCTCAGTGTTCGGGAGTTGGCACATGGCGGTGGGCAGCTTCGGCTGGAAGGCGTTCGCGGTGGTCGGAAAATCGGGCGAAGCAGTGCTGCCCGTGATATAGGGCGCGCCAGTTGCATCGGTGGCCAGGCCGTTGATGTTCACGCCCTGCGATGCTCCGATAACGCTGGAATAAATCGCTTGCGAACCGTCCGCACTCAGCTTTGCAACGAAGCCGCTTCCGGCTCCGGCTGTAACCGGAGAAATGGTCTCGGTGACTGGAAAATCGGAGGACGACGTGTTGCCCGCGATGGTGGCCTCTCCTTGCGAGTCCACCGTGATGGCTTTGATGGTATCGCCATAACTGCCGCCGAAAAACGTGGAGTAAAGCAACTGGGAACCGTCCGGACTCCATTTCGTAATGAACGGAACCGACGGAGAATCCACTCCACCGAATACCTGACCGCCCAAACCAACCAGCACATGAGGATTTAGCCGCAGCGGCAGATTCTTCCAGGTCGCGCCACCGTCCACACTGACTTCGATCTGGGTGTAAGTGGCGAGATAGAGCGCGCCGGTTCCATCCATGGCGAAGGAGACAATATTGATACCGGCTGGAAGCGCCGGCGATATCTTGGTGAACTTCGCACCGCTGTCGGTGCTCTGTTGCAAGCCGGAAGCGTCGACCACATAAATGTTCGATGGATTGTTCGGATCGATGGTGATGGATTGCGCGCCAAGAAAATACTGTCCCGACAATTTCTGCCAGGTCATGCCGCCGTCGGAGCTTTTGAAAAAGTTGCCGTTGCCATCGATCACGTAGAGATCGCTTCCGCCGGGAGCCAGAGTGAACGTGATGGAAGTGCCGCTGAACTGCATCACCGGCGGCTCACCAGGATAAGAAGGATTCAGCTGCTGCCAGGTGGCGCCCGCGTCGGTGGTGGTGTAAAGGAAATTGGGAATAGCTGTGGTGGCGTAAGCAACGGTGTGATCCACGGAGCTGATCTGGACGGAAGCTGCATCGACGGTTCCGTTGCCAAGGTTGGCCATGCCTTGCTCATTGAGGCCCGAGACCTGCCCGTTAGCGTTCATGGTGAATAAACCGCCGGTGGCGGCGACGAAAGCGCGGGAGGGATCGATGGCATCCACGGAAATTGCCTGGATGGTTCCCGCACTGGCTAACGGCGCGGCCTGCGTGAAGCTGGCGCCGTGATCGCCGCTGATAAAAATGCCATCCGGCGTGGCCACATAGAGCACCTTGCCATCGGGCGTCCCGCCAATCGCGGTGACGGAGACCTCGGCCCCTACCGGCAGCGGGGTCACCGTCTGACCGGCATTAGAATACGCGAGCAGTGGCGGCTGGAGCCTGGTCTTCGTTCCGTTGGTGGATGGAAAATCGATGGAGTTGGTGCCGCCGGTGACGTAGACATTACCCTGTGCGTCGGTGGCAACGGGTCCGCCGAAATCGGATGCGCTGCCGCCGAAATATTTCGTGTACACGATCACCGGATCGATGGTCAGCGGAATGGTTCGGTCGTGCTTTCCAAGCTGGAACCCGATCTGGTTGGCCGCGAGGAGCACATAATGAGCGGGGACTTCCTGGCGAACTCCGCGTTCGGTCTGAAACACGCGCGGTGCAAGTTGTTGCAGCTCACCCGAGCGAGTTTCCAGGATCAGATTCCCTTTTGCATCCAGCCTGACGCCACGCGCGCCGCTCACCTGGATGCGAATGCGATCGGATGAAGCGCCGCGGGCAAGCTCCAGATCGTATTCCAGATGTCCGGGGCGTCCATAAAACGCGGCGTCGATGCCTCGATAAAGATTCTGAATTCGGGCTTTCGGATATTGCCGGAAAGTGCGGGTCTGGCCGCGCGTGATGTAGGTGCTGGGCGCGGATATGCCAAGGCCTTCGATGCGGGCGCGCTTCGATGGATGGATGAATTGCAAGGTAACACCGTCCAGTTCCATGCGATCGGCGCGGATGGTGACTAGTTGGCCGGCGGAACGCGTCTCAAACTGATCGTTTGAGCGCTGTTCGAAATAGAGCGGATGATCGGGTGCGGTTGCGCCAAAAAGACCGCTCACGCAAACGATCAGCAGGGATAGTCGAAGAATAGACACACAATCTCCTGGGGGACGCGGGCGGGTAAATCCATTCTGGCACGATTGGGCCCGCTAAATGGATACCCATTGACGATATGATTTTGATATGGATCGCTCCAGCGAAAACCGCGTCGACCTGCGGCAGCTCCGCTACTTCGTGGCTGTCGCCGAGGAACTGCATTTCGGGCGCGCCGCCGAGCGACTGGGCATGGCGCAGCCGCCGCTGACGCAGCAGATCCAAAAGTTGGAGCGCGCGCTGGGGTATCGCGTCCTGGCCCGGCAATCGCGCAAGACCGCGCTCACCGATGCTGGATTGGCGCTGTTAGACGATGCAAGGCGCATTCTGGCCGATGTGGATCAGGCCATTGATCGCACCCGACGCGCGGGGCGTGGCGAGACCGGCCAGCTCACGGTGGGCACGCCGCCATCGGTGATGCTCACCTCCCTGCCCGCCGTCATTCGCAAGTACCGCGAGCGCTTCCCCGGCGTGCGATTCACGCTGCGCGAAATGTCCACCAGCGCCATCGCCGAAGGATTGTCGGCCGGCTCGCTGGATATCGGCTTTCTGCGCGAAATAAGCAAGTGCGGCGCGCTGCCGGTGGAAACAATTCTGCGCGAGTCTGTCGTTGCCGTGCTTCCGGCGGCCCATCCCTTGTCGGCCGCTCCACGCCTGCGCCTCCGCCAACTGGCCAAGGAGCCGTTCGTCTTGTTCCCGCGTCAGCTGGGACTGGCGTTCTATGAAAAGCTGGTCACCTTTTGCGCGAATGCCGGCTTCACGCCGCGCGTGGTCCAGGAAGCCACGCAATGGCAGAGCGTGGTGACGTTCGTCGAGAGCGGCATGGGCGTATCGCTCGCGCCCGCGTGCGTGCAGAAGTTCCGCTGGAAGGGCGTGGTGTATCGCCCGCTTTCGGGCCTCGAAACCAGCGTGTCCGTGGGCTGGCAGAACTCGCGCGAATCGGCGCCGATTGCGGCGTTTCTGAATCTGGCGCGCGCCGGATTGGCGCGGGCGTAATCGATGAGCTTTAGTCGATCGGCTTTACTCGATATACCAGGGCACGTTCACCACCGCGATGCGCTGGTTTCCCCGCACATACAACAGCGTCTTCAGCACCGCCGCGCGCTGGTTGTGAAGAAAATAATAATACCAATGCCGCTCTACTAATTCCGGGATGATTACGGCAAGCTGGCGCTCGGGATCCTTCTTCTGCAGCTCCAGCACATACTCCACGATGGGACTGCTGACGTAGCGATAGGGATTCTCCAAAATGACCAGCCGCGGCGCGGCCAGCCCAACCTCCTGAGTGGGCTTCTCCACGAAATCCTGCCATTCTTTCTTCAACTGGTCGGTCCATTCGCAGTTCACATGCAGCCCAATCACGTCAGGCGAGATGGACAGTGCAAACGCGATCGCCTTCTTGGCTACCGCGCTCCACCGCTCCAACGGAACAACCACCATGGCGGGATGAAAGTGGGTGAGATCGAGCGGCGTGGAATCCGCAACTTCCTGGCTCACTCGCCCGTAGTGCCGATGCACGGCGTACATCAGCAGCAAAAGCGCGGGAATCAGGAGCATCGTGATCCAGGCGCCCTCCACGAATTTCGCCACCAGCACCACCAGGACCGTGATTCCGGTGACGAACGCTCCCAGTCCGTTGACCAACATGTAGCGCCCCGCGTGAGGACCGCGCACGCGTTTCCAATGAAACACCATGCCCAGTTGCGAGAACGTGAATGCCAGGAATGCGCCCACGGCGTACAGCGGAATCAGGCGGTCCGTGACGCCGCCGAAGATGATCAGCAGCAATCCGGTGAGCACCGTCAGCGCATAAATCCCTTCAGAGAAAACCAGGCGCCGTCCGCGATTGGCCAGCGATCGTGGCAGATAGCCATCGAGCGCGATGATGCGGCACAAGCGCGGCAGATCCGCGAACGCAGTATTGGCGGAGAGCGAAAGGACCAACAAAATGGATGCAACGGTGACGTAGTAAAACGCGCCCTTTCCCGCCACCGCTGCCACCAGCATCGACAGCAGGCTCTGGTAACCGGCGGCGCCGGGATCGGTGGCGGCGATGTTGATACACCTTCACCAGCCATGCGATGCCGGCCAGCAGAATGATCAGCAGCCCGATGATGACGGTCAGGGTTTTCTTCGCGTTTTCGTTGGTCGGCTCGCGAAAGGCCCGCACGCCGTTGCTGACCGCTTCCACGCCTGTCAGCGCCGTGCAGCCGCTGGCGAAGGCTTTCAGCAGCAGCCATGCACCGACCATCGCGGTGGCCGGGGGCACGGGCGGAGGGGCCGCCACCGGAATGGGATGCCCATGCGAGAGTAGCGCGCGGATCACGCCGATTAGCGATCGTGATCAGCAGCGTGCCCAGGAACAGATACGTCGGAATCATGAAGACGCCGCCGGCTTCCTTGACGCCGCGCAGATTCACGATGGTGATCAGCACCAGAATGCCGAGACACATCGCGAGCGTGTGCGGCAGCAGCGATGGAACCGCCGACACCAGCGCGCCCACTCCGGCCGAGATTCCAACCGCGGCCGTAAGCACGTAATCGATGAGCAAAGCGGCCGCCGCCAGCAGACCCGCGCCCGGGCCGATATTCTCGCGCGCTACCGTGTAGGATCCGCCTCCGCCCGGATACGCGTCGATGGTTTGGCGATAAGAGAAGTAGACGATGGTAAGCAGCAGAATGATGGCGCCGCTGATGGGCACGATGTAGGCGACGCCCAGCGCGCCGAGCGGGATCAGGATGGTGAGCGCCGCTTCCGGACCGTATGCCGCGGAGCTGAGCGCGTCCAGTCCGAAGATGGGGATGCCGGCGGCGGGGCCGATGCGCTCGCCGGTTTCCTCCCAGTTGGCGAGCGGCTTGCCGAGCAGCAGGTCGAGGAAGGACATCAATCTATGTAAGCATGGAATGCTAAACTAGCAGCGTGCCAGGCGTGGCCGAGTGGCGGAACTGGCAGACGCACCAGACTCAAAATCTGGCGAAGTTCACTCTTCGTGTGGGTTCGACCCCCACCTCGGCCACCACATAAGAATCAACAACATACGCAAAATAGACCCTTCCGTCGGGCAATATCGGGCAATGAATCCTTGAAAAAATGCTAGTATGCGAGCATGACTTCGCCCTCTTCCGCCCACCGTTTGAGCCTCTATCGACGCCATCGTCGCGACTGTGAAGCGCGGCATCTGGAGGAGTCGCGTTCAGGCGAAGTCGAGGAGCGAAAGAAGGGCTGGAAGAAATGTCAGTGCCCGATTTTCGCGTCCGGTTCGCTGGCTGGTAGCTTCCGGCGCGCATCGACCGCTGCGTGGGAGTGGGACCAAGCCAAGGCTACCGCGGCGACCTGGGAGCAGAACGGATCGTGGAGCGATAAGCCCATCGCGGCTCCACCGCCACCGGCGCTAGAAACCGCGATGCGGCCAAGGCGGACTACGATCAATCGAAGGCACCGATGCCTTCATTGCAACCTGCGTCAGTCGCGGCGTGTCAGTGCCGACTCTGAAGAAATACAAGACCTTCACCAAGCAGCTGAAAGCCTACTGTGAGTCGCGCGGCTACATCATGCTCGATCAGCTTACCGTTGCCGACATGGATCTGTTTTACGCTTCCTGGAAGGATGCCAAACGTTCGAGAGCCAAGAAACTGGAACGGCTGAAGGCTTTCGTCAAATTTTGCCTGAAGCGCAAGTGGCTGAACGAAGACATTTCCGATGACCTGAAGGCGCCCGAGGGTTCTTCGATTCCCGCCAACAAGACACCTTTCACCGACGAAGAGCTAAACCGCATCTACGCCGCTTGCGACGCCATCGGCGGGCCCACTCCGCTGGGACCTGGCCATCGCCCCTGGAGTGGCGAAGACGTGAAGGACTTCGTTTACTTGTCGATCTACACCGGCATGCGTATCAGTGACGTTGCCACGTTCGACATCGGCCAACGACTCAACGGCAATGACGTGTATTTGCGGATGCATAAGACCCAAAAGGAACTGTACACCTGGATTCCAGATTGGCTGGTTAACCGGCTACGCGATCGTGAGCGGAAACATGGCGCGCTGATCTTCCGCGCCGGCCAAGCCACCAACATGAGCGCGATGTCCGAACGGTGGCGCGATAATTTGAAAAAGGTCTTTAAGGTTGCCGGCCCGTTCAAGGAACGACCGATCCCTCATCGGCTACGGCATACCTTCGTCCGCATCCTGCTACAGAAAGGTGTACCTGTGGCCGACGTTGCCGAGCTAATCGGAGATACAGAAGAGATCGTGCGCAGGCACTATGCGCGGTGGGTGCCAGAACGCCAAGAGCGCCTTACCAGGATCCTCAAGGAAGCGTTCGACGATAAGCCGAAACCGAAACTCGTTTCACTTCCGGGCGGGCGCGGCTAGGCGACGTTCAGCAGGCGCGTGTGGATGCGCCGCGCCGCGGATTCGGGAATGCTGTAGACGGTGTGCGCTTTCTTTCGTCCCATCCTGATTTTGATGACCCCTGGGTCGTCCTTGACGAGTTTGCGCACCGTTTCTCTCCCCAGGCCCCACATGCGCGCCAGGTCGCCAATTCGGTAGTGCTTTTCAAAAGTGTTGTCGATCAGCACGGTAGTAGCCCTCTGAATACATAGAGGCGTGACGACCGGCAAATCCCAACCACAAAATAGTACTAAAAAAGTGTTGGGGTTTGCCCTTCTCAAATCCTCTTAGAGAGTAGAGGGTAAAAAATGGACGGCATGAAAACGATTCCGGAATCGCCGGTCGCAGGGATTCCTGTCGGCCGGAAAAGCGAGTGATTCTTTCGATGGGTGGAAAAGGCGGAGTCGGCAAGACGAGCGTCATGACCGGCCTCGCCGAGTGGTTCCAGGAGAACTCGATTCCGGTCAAGCTACTCGACCTGGACATCGAAAATAAGGCGCGCGGGTCGTTGACGCATTTCTTCGGCGGTCAGGTGCCGAAGGTGAACATCCATACGCCAGCCGGTCTGGATGCCTTCGTCGATGAGCTCACCGATGGTCCGCCGGTGATTTTGGCGGATATGGGCGCGGGCGCAGGCCAAGTGACTTACGAATGGTTCGACAAGATGTATTCGAACGTCGCAGAGGCCGGCATCGCGTTCACTTCGGTTGGTGTGATCACGTCCGACCCTGCCAGCGTCGAGAGCGTTCTTGCCTGGGCATCGCGGTTGGGCGACAGAACCGCTTACCTGATCGTCGAGAACTCAATCGCAGAGCACACCGACTTTAGATATTGGCGAGAGAGCGAGCAGGCGCTCTTGTTTCAACAGAAGTACTCGCCGTCGGTGCTGCGGATGGATTTCCGCCTGCCAGTCCTTGAAAACGCCACGAGGAATCACGGCGTAACTCTTGGCGCGGTCGCAGCAAGACTCACTAATGCTCCTGAGTTGCGGAAAGCGTCGCTCGTGATGCGCGCGCAGAGCTATCGCGACGGATGTTCGCAGAATTCGACAAGGTGCAGGAGTTGCTTTTGCCATGAGCGGCCAGGATGAGCTGTTTGATCAAGACGACCCGTTTAACGACGATACGATCGATCGGATCGCAAACTTCCTCCCGACTGAGGTGCGCGCCGGCTATTACCGAGAGCTCCGCCATTGCCGCTCGCTGCCCCAGAACGACGAGATGTTACGGATCATACGGGCGATGCAGTACTTGGTCCTAATCATGGTGAAACTGCCTGAGCAAATGGCCCAGGAGCGGGAACGATTTGAGCAGATCGTATCCAGGTCGCGAAAGAATCTTAAACGATGTCCACCAGTTCGTAGACGAAGCGACCAGGCAGATCGATCAGCGATTGGCGCAAGTATCGGCAGACATCGCGAAGGCATTAAACCCGGAGGCGGTGGCCGCGCAGATCAACGAGAACCTGAGACAACAATTCATCAAGACCACAATCCCTGAAACCGCCGACGCGCTGGCGGTCGAACGCCGCGCAGATAAAGAAGGCGGCCGATGAGTTCGTCTCTGCTGCCCACACACTGGGCGGCGCTTACGACGGTGCGGCGGTCGAGGCGCGTCGAGCGATTGAGGATCTCGAATCCACCTCGTCCCAGGCCATCAGCAGCAACAAACGCCAGGCGCAAGAACTCATGGCCGTGGTTCGCCAGGAATATCGTTGGTCTGCTGTTTGCGCTTCCGGCCCTCTGCATACTCATTGGCATCGGGCTCAGCGTCTGGTATGAGCACTGGATCGGAGCAGTGGCGCGCGTAGGCAACGATGCTGACGATCCGCGCCATGTCGGACGGCAAGGGCTATTCGTCGCGGCACCTGGAGCACAGCGACTATTACGCCGAGGGCGAGCGTGTAACCGGCGTGTGGCAGGGGCGCGGTGCGGAACTGCTGGGGCTAAGTGGGGCTGTAAAGACGGACGACTTCGAGGCTCTGCGGCAGGGCCTCGATCCACGAACGAAGGAGTTTTTGAGAGTCCGGCACAGCGCGGACCGCGACGGCGGTTGACGGTAAGAAGCTCGCACAGGGGCGAAGCCTTTACGATTTCACGATCTCTGCCCCGAAGTCGGTTTCCGTGCTCGCGATTCTAGGAGGCGATCATCGGCTGATCGAGGCACATCGCACCGCCGTCGCGGAAGCCTTGGAAGAAGCTGAGACGTATCGCAGCTAGCCGCGTACGGCAAGCGCGGCGCCAATGAGGACCGGCTGACCGGCAAACCTGGCGCTCGCGGTTTACCACCACGACACCAGCCGCGAACTTGATCCGCAGTTGCACACGCATGCGGTCGCGGCTAACTTGACGTTCGACGGCACGGAAGGCCGCTGGAAGGCGCTGCAAGCGTCGGAGATCTATGAACGCCGGGCCTATCTCTCGGAGGTCTACCGCAATGCGCTGGCTCGTGAAGTTCGCGCCCTCGGCTATGAAATCGAGAATCAGCGCGACGCAAAGGGGCGAGATGCCGGGTTCGAGATTCGAGGCGTCCCGCAGGAGCTGCTCGCAAAGTTCAGCCAGCGCAGCCGTCAACGCGATGAGGCAATCGATGCTTTGTCGAGAGCAACATGGGCAGAAGCCAACCGATAATGAGGTCGCCGTGCTGGTTCGAGAATCGCGGGCCGACAAGCTCACCGAGATTTCGACGCGCGAACTGCGCCAGAAGCAGCGGGTCGCGGCTGACTCCGGACGAAGAGAAGATGCTTGGTGCGGAAGCGTGGTGACACGCAGCCGGCTCACAGCCGTCTGTGGATTCGAGCGCACCTTCTTTGGATCATGCCAAGGATCACATCTTCGAGCGCGTCTCGGTCGCGCTGGACCATGAACTGCTTACCGAGGCCTTGCGGCATGGCCGGGGACGAATCCGGCTAAACGAGTTGAAGGGTGAACTGAGCGTCCAGGAAGCCGCCGGCAGGATATTGCGCTCAGGCCGCGAGGTGGCGACGGAAATCAGTCTGGAGCGAGAACGCAACATGATTGCCGCCGTCAACCGCGGACTGGGCGGCATTCGAGCCGCTCGGTGGCTGCTCATGCGTTTGTCGCCTCGGACCGTTTGCGACCTGAACAGAAGCATGCGGTGGAATTCGTTCTCCGATCGCGTGACGGTGCGGTGAGCATCAGCGGCGCCGCCGGCACAGGCAAGACGGCAACTCTACAAGAACTGCGGCGCGGGCTGAATGGACGCGGGCCGTGCCGTGCTCGCCGTCGCTCCCACGATGAGCGCCGTCGAGGAGTTGCAGAAGGTCGGTTTCACCGACGCCATCACGGTCGAACGGCTGCTGCAAGACCCGCGCATTCGCGATGACATTCGGGGCAAGGTAATCATCCTCGATGAGGCTGGTATGGTTTCGGCGCGTCAGATGGCGGACCTCCTGCGGTTGGCGGAAGAGTGTTCGCTGCGAGTGGTCTTCAGCGGCGACACCAAGCAGATCCGGAGCGTGGAAGCAGGCGATGCCCTGCGAATACTGGAAAAGGAATCGCGGCTCAAGACGGTTTCGCTGACTCAGGTGCAGCGGCAAACCCGGAAGGAGTATCGCGCCGCGATGGAAGAGCTTCGCCGAAATCCCGAGGGAGGATTCGCGAAGCTGGACGCGATGGGCGCCGTCCGCGAGGTCCGGTTCTCTGATCGAGCCGCGGCCATCGCCGACGCATACGCCGGTGCCGTAGGGCAAACGCTGGTCGTCTGCGCCACTCACGACGAGATTGACCGAGTGACCGAGGCGATACGGGAACGCAGGAAAGCGCGCGGGAAACTCGGCCAAGGCGTGGCCCTTACGCGTCACGTCTCGCTGAACTGGACGGCGGCACAGAAGGCTGACCTGCAGAACTATCGCCCAGGGCAACTGCTGGGCTTTCACCGGGCGGTAAAATCCATTGCGAAGCACGAGACGGTGGAAGTTCTAGGTGTGGCGCCGAACGGCATCCTGGTTCGCTCGGCGCCGACGGAAAGGAATCCAACATCTCCAGGAGGCACGCAGGGAGCTTCGATGTTCTGGAGGCGAAGCCGATTGAGGTTTCTCCCGGAGACCGGCTCCTGCTGACCGCCAATCGCCGCGAAACTGGACTCCGGGTCACGAACGGCGAACTGGTCACCGTCTCCGCCGTCGATGCCCAGGTCGGGTTCATCTGGAAGATGGCCGCACTCTGCCCTCGAACTACCACAGCTTCGCCCACGGCTACGCGGTCACCGCCCATCGCAGCCAAGGCAAAACGGTCGATTCGGTCATTCTGTCGGGTGACGGCATGCAAAAGGAGTTGTTCTATGTTGCCGCTTCGCGTGGCCGCCATAGCGTCACGGTGATCACAAGCGACAAGGAACGTCTGCAACAAACCGTCGGCCGGTCCATGGCGCGAAAGTCGGCGTCCGAGCTCGTGCGCGGAAGAGCATTCACTCGCAGCGCGGTATGTCGATGGCGCGAGACATGCGTCGAAGGGCTGCCGAGTCTTGTCCAACAAGTAGTGATCAAGCCCCGAAAGGAGCGGGCGCGTGAACATGGCTTCAGCCGATAAAGCGCCGTGGGTTATCAGTGCGTCCGATCTGCCAGTAACCCTGGAGATCTTGCTGCCAAGGCAAACCGTGGTTCTGTCGTGGAATCAGTTTGTCTACGCCGAGGGCGACAGCGAGGACGTACGAATCGCCTTCGCCAGCCACGATGTGGTCGTGAAGGGTGCAGGGCTCGATCCGCTCCTCCCCGCGATCGCCGCCCATAGAGTTGTGTCGCTTCGTGTGAGCGAGCGTTCCGAGCGTTTTTCCGGCCAAGCCGGGCGGTTCATCCGTGAAATCGTCGTCCGAAGGATCGAAGGTGAGTAATGAAGCCAATGCGCGCGAAACGTGCTTCAAAGTGGCAATTGAGCGCGGGTAACGGTTTCGCTCTCCTTCGAGAGCGTCATTCTGAAATAGACACCATCCCTAAGCCTGGCGGCTTAGGTTCGCGCGGTCCGCGTAGCGGCTTGTCTGTCCGGTCGTTGTCCGGCTTCTGTCCGGAACTTGTCCGGCCTCTGTCCGGTGCATTTTGATGCAACTTTGGGGGAATGTGGAAAACAAGTTTCAGGACATTCTGAACAAGGTGACCAAGAAATCGGGACGCTCCCGTTTGGAGCCATACGGCGAGTTGATAGACGAGCTGCGCGACCGCGGGCTGACTTATCGGGATATCGCGGAAATCCTCACGGCCGAACTGCAGCTTCACGTTCCGAAAAGCACCGTCAACGATTTCGTGCGAGAGCGAGCCCGTCGCAGGAGAAATGCCGCCCGCCAAATCTCGCGCCGGGTGGCGATGCCGCCCCCCGTTGTTCCCAAAGCAGCGAGTTTGCATTCCAGCCAGGGATCCGGTGATGAAGAAGTTCGGCGAAGAATTGCAGCGCTGAAGGCTCGCAAGCCAGCCACAATGCCATCTGACACTGGCTTCTACTTCGACCCAACCGAACCGCTGCGGCTCATAGATCCGGGAAAAGAGAAACCAGAAGAGTAGATCATCACGGCAAAGCTGCCATCTGCTCCCGGACCGCTTCAGAGGAGGCGGTCGCTTAGCCGGTTCGGATGCACTCCCGAATCAGGCTAGCGAACAGGGACGATTCACCGATCAGGTGGCTCAAGCGTGAAGCCTCCGTTATTGCTTTCGACAGTTGTCGATCTCCCAGTCAATGTAGTGGCCGGCCTTCAGCCGGAACTCGCGAATGAACTCTCGCTGCGTCGTGCCATTGCCTTCATGAAACGTATGGGGGCATTCAACTGGCCGATGAAATAGGCGCCGCGGGCGACGAGACTCTCGGTGTCGAGTCCAACAAGATGCTTCTCGGTCGCGGGAGCTTCACCAGAATCTGCTGTAGCGCCGGTTCGAAGAGAGTAGCCAACCCGAAGAGATGACCTCCCTGGACATGCTCACAATCCGAAACTCTCCCGCCCATTCATACACATCCTGGAAAATGTGCTGATGGATCGCCTTCAGGTGCGCTACATCGCACCCGCATGCAACGGGCGTATTGATGCCCGTGGGTTTGGCGTGCTTCAAAGCGGGCGAGTAGTTCCGGATCAGTGAGACCGCGCAGGTTCTTGAGCGCGTTCGTGCCGGGATAGAGATACGTGTCCGAACTCCCGGGCGTCGAGCTCATCGATTGCGCTCCCTCTTTCGGCTAGCGTCAACTTGCGGTCCATTGTCGGAGATGATCGATTCGTGACTCTAACAGCTTGCCGAAAGCCGAAGAGCCTCGTCCGGAGGCCAAACGCCGGCGCGACGATCAGTGCCACCGCCGGGACAAAGCCAGGCATCAACAAATCGTGATAGAATCCTCGGCCGATCAGCACCCGAGGAGTTACATCGAAATGATCAAGCGAACTTTCACGGCTGTTCTACGAAAGATCTTTGGGACAAGTATCGCGATTCGCGGTTCGTCCATATCTGCGACCATTGCTGAACTGCATGCAATACGGGGACGCACCAAGCGCTCTGGTCATAGTCCAGGCAGCTCTGGATTCACTTGACCGTAAGCGTCCGACCAACCCAGGTTAGTTTCGGGAGGCGGCCCAACGAGCGGGGGTGAGTGAGCGAGCTCGGACAGATTGCGCCGGGCCATGCCAGGCAGCACGGCGAGCAGATATTCCTTCACCGGAATGCCAAGCCGGCGGCAGGATTCCACCACCGAGAGAATCGCGGCCACCTTCGGTCCCGACTGCGCGCTGCCCACATGCAGCCAGTTCTTGCGGCCCAGCGCGACCGGGCGCATGGAGTTCTCCGCCAGGTTGTTGGACAGCTCCACTTCGGCGTAATCGAAACAGCGGCGCAGCTTCGGCCACATATTTAAGGTGTAGGTCACGGCTTGTCCCAGCGCGCTTTTCGGCAGCGCCGTTTTCCGCAGCGACACACACTGGTCATGAATCTCGCTGGCCCACGAATCGGCGTGCTCGCGGCGCAAGGCCAGGCGATCTTCGACGCTCAACTGCCCCGAGCGTGCATGGCGATCCACCAGAAACAACGCGTCCATGCGCGTGACCATCTTGATCGCCTCGGCGTCTTTGGGATTCACCTTCACCGCATCCACAAACTTGCGGCGCGCGTGCGCCCAACAGCCCACGTGCACCAGATTTCGGCCCGCCGATGTTGTCGTAGGCTTGATAGCCGTCGGTTTGCAGAATCCCTTCCCACTCGCCCAGGAACTTCTTGGGACCCTCGCGCCCGCGGCCCAGCAGAAACTCGAACACCGTCTCGCCGCCCGGCTTGCCGTATTGCCACAAGTAGGCTTGATGATCGGCGCCGCGCCTGTCGTGCATCTGCACCGGCACCGTAGTTTCGTCGGCCTGTAAATAAGATGCGCGCAGCAGATCTCGCCGCATCGCCGCCACCATCGGCTTCGAGCAGTTCGCCCACCCGCATCACCCAGCCATCCAGCGTTGCGCGGCTGATCTCCACGCCCGCTTCGCGTTCCAGTATCGCTTCTTGCCGGTACAACGGAAGATGATCGCAATACTTCGCGATCACCGTTTGATTACCACCGCGTCGCTCGCCAAACCCTTTTCCACGATGCGCGGCTCCAGCTCCGCCATCGCGATCGAGGCGTAACACTTTCCCCGCACACGCGCGTTTTTCGCGCTTGGTCACGCGCACGAACCAGCGCGCCGGCTCCACGTCCAGCACTTCGCTTTCGTCGTAGCCGATGATCGAGGTTTCCCCGCCACACGTCTTGCAGTTCGCCTCGGCGCACCGAATCACCTGTTCGATGCGCGGCAGATTCTCCGGCAACGAACGCCGGCCCGGATGTGGCTTGCGTTCCGCTGCGGGCTTTTGTGGCAGCGGTTCGCGCCGCGCTTCGGCCTCCACTTCTTCGCGCGTGACGCCGGGCTCTTCATCCGCCAGCAACTCCAGTTGCAAGTCGCTCAGCGTTTCACTGTGCGGACCCAACAGCTGAATGCGCCGTTGCCGCAGCCGCTCTTCCAGCAGCCGGATTTGCGCGTTGCGATTTTCAAGGTGAGGTGTGCCCATTGCAGTTGCGTCTCCAGTTCGCGATTTGCGCGTGTGGATCGGGAGCGCCACGGGGGAAGCCCTATAGTACGCGAACTCGCGAAAATGTTCCAGAGCTTTTTCAACCGCTCTTGCGATACCATGCTCGCGGCTGCGTTTGTTTCCAGTCCAGCCCGTTCACCAGCATCGCCAACTCTTCGGCCCGCATCGTCACGCTGCGCGCCTGGTCCGCTTCCGGCCAGCGAAAACGGCCCTTCTCCAGCCGTTTCGCGCACACCCACAGCCCACTCCCATCCCACACCAGCGCTTTCAGTCGGGTGCGCGTGCGATTGGTGAACAAAAACAAGTGTCCGCTCAACGGATCTTGGTTCAAGTGATCGCGCACCAGCCCGTGCAATCCTTCAAACCCCTTGCGCATATCGATGCCTTCGGTGGCGATGAAAATCTTCGTCGCCAGCCCCAGCCCGAACATCACGCGCTTTCGGCGGTCCGAATCAGCCGTGCCAGCTCTGCATCGCCGAACTGCCACGAGCATTCAATACGCCGTCCATTTGCCAGGCTGAGCGTAAAGTGCGGCGCCGGTTCGGTGCCGGCCACTTTCACCGCCAGCATGCGCGGCCGCCGCTCTTGTTTCCCCGGCTTCACCGCATGCTCTCGCCGCCAGTAATCGAAAGTCGTTAAAGCAATGCCTCGCTGCTGGCAAAACTCCCGTCGACTCAATCCGCTGGCCGTGTACTCCTCCAACACTCGCCGCATCTCGGCAGACCGTTCCGTCTCTTTTCCCATGCCGCCATCTTCGGCACTTCGGGGCTCTCTTCAAGATGGGTTCCTCGGACGCTTACAGTCGACAGATTGCTGAAGTGCGGCAGTACATCGATGAGCTTCGCGGCCAGGAATCGCTCAGCGAGGAGACGCTCGCGGCGGAAGGCGAAGGCCTGGATGACATCCAGCACGGCCGTGTTATGGATGTCCAGGAATACAGGCGCACGCGCGGCGTGTGAAATACGCCCAGAGGCTGTCCGCTCGCGCCGTGAAAGACCTCGACGGGCTGGACACAAGATCAAAAAGCGAATGCTCGGCCGCATCGCCGAACTAGCCGATGCGCCTTACGATCCGAAACTCTCGATCAAGCTAACCAACCAGGGCGGACTTCGCAGGTCTCGTGTAGCTGGATGGCGAATCATTTCTTGGTTGACGAAAAGGCCAAGACGCTTTCCGTGGTGACCATCGAGCGCCGCGGCCAAGTCTACAAGCGCCTCTAGAACTTCCCGCCTTTTACGCTACACTCATGTGTAACGCCGCTGTAATGTGCGAGGTATAAAATGCTCCCCATGGACGAAATCCAAATCCAGCGGACGCCCGGCTCCGCGAGCGACGTCACCATACTCACCCTCACCGGCCCGCTCACCATCGCCACGTTGTTCGACTTTCAAACCGCCATTCGCCAGCCCGATTTGAAGAGCACCATCATCGATTTCTCGGGCGTGCCTTACATGGATTCCGCCGGCTTGGGCATCGTGCTCAGCCACTGGGCGCACACCCAGCGGATCGGCGTGAAATTCGCGGCGGTCGGGATGTCAGAGACGCGTGCAGGTGCTGCTGGAGATGACCGGCGTCAGCAAAATACTGCCTGCCTATCCCACCGTCGCCGATGCGGAGCGCGCATTTTCGAGTGCCACGAATTCTTCTTCGGTGGCATCTGTTTAGCAGGGTGTCGGCTGCGGTCTCGCTGGCTCCGCGATTTGCGCTGAGACCGTAAAATATATTGCCTGACCGCTAGCTTCCTGTGATACCTTAAGAGTTAAGCTCGATTCCAGTCTCTCCTTGATGAAGGACTACATCGCGTTAACCAAGCCGCGAATCACTTGGCTCATCCTGATGAGCACCGGCGTCGGATACTTTTTCGGCGCCCAAAAGCGGAGTGCCCGGCTGGCACTGGCTGACGCTGCTCCACACCATCATCGGGACCGGACTCATCGCTTCTGGAACCGCCGCTCTCAATCAATGGTATGAGCGCGTGGCCGATGGCAAGATGCGGCGCACGCAGGCTCGTCCGCTGCCATCGGGCCGGCTGGATGCCGGCAACGGCTCTGGTATTCGCGATCGCGATTTCCGTGGCTGGATTCGTGGAGCTATGGTTCGGCGCGAATCCGCTGGCCGCCATGCTCGGGCTGTTCACGCTGCTCACTTATTTGTTCGTTTACACGCCGCTCAAGCAGCGCTCGCCGCATTCCACAACCTTCGGTTCGCATCCCCGGCGCCATGCCGCCGCTCATCGGATTCGCTGCGGCCAGCGGCACGCTGACCTGGGATGCCTGGGTTCTGTTCGCGATTCTGTTTCTGTGGCAGTTCCCGCATTTTTACGCCATCGCCTGGATGTACAAGGAAGACTACGCGCGCGCCGGCATCCGCATGTTGCCGGTGGTGGAGCCGGATGGCAAGTCCACCGCGCGCCGCATTCTGCTGTACTCCATCGCGCTGATTCCCATCAGCCTGATGCCGAAGTTTTTTGCCATGGCCGGCAATGTTTATCTGTATGGCGCGCTCGCGCTGGGCCTGGCGTTCCTTTACTACGGCCTGCGCATCCGCTGGGATCGCACGCGGCAGCAGGCGCGGCGTGTGTTGCTGGCATCGGTGGTTTATCTGCCGGTGCTGTTCAGCCTGATGTTGTTCGACCGTCCCGCATGAAGCTGTTGGCTGTTGTCGCGTTGGTTGCTCGCGCTGGCGGCGTGCTCGCGGCACGCGCCCGCGCTCGAAGTCTTCGGCGACATCCCGCAATTTGAGCTGACCGCGCAGGACGGCCAGCCATTCCACAGCCAGGTGCTGGCGGGCAAAATCTGGGTGGCCGATTTCATTTACACCACCTGTCCCGGCCCATGCCCGCGCATGACTTCGCAGATGCGCGAGGTGCAGGACGCGGTTTTGAAAATCCCGGACGTGTCGTCTGGTCTCGTTCACCGTCGATCCGGCCAACGACACGCCGCCGGTGCTGGCGGCTTACGCGAAAAAGCACGGCGCGTCGCCTTCGATGTGGTATTTCCTGACCGGTCCGGTGCCCACGCTACAAATGCTGGATCGCGATGCGTTCAAGCTCGGCAACATCGATGCGGCGATGCAGCACAGCACGCGCTTCGTGCTGGTGGACCGCCAGGGGCGCATTCGCGGCTACTACGACACGTCGGAAGCCGTCGTCCATCCCGAAGGTGATTTCCGACATTCGCGCGCTGGCGCGGGAACGACCTGATGGACATCCAGTCCTGCCGGCGGTGAATGCCACGCTGAACGGCATCGCCGCGGTGCTGCTCGCAATCGGTTATACGTTGATCCGCAGAAGCGGATTCAGGCGCATCGACGCGTGATGCTGACGGCGTTCTCGGTGTCGGTGGTGTTCCTGGCCAGCTACCTGATTTATCACTTCAACGCCGGCATCGTGTATTACCAGAAGACCGGATTTCTTCGCTATCTTTATCTCAGCATCCTGACCACACATACCATTCTGGCCGTGATCACGCCTCCCCCACGCCGACGC
>CAWCSV010000004.1:0-932763 GCA_963798295.1 Bryobacterales bacterium
GGCATAGAGGCGATGTTTCTGCCCAACGAAGGCGCGGGTTTCTGGCCGCTGATCGGGATGGGCGCCATTTTGGGCGGCACCATGCGGTCGCCGCTGACCGGCATCATTTTCGCTTTGGAGCTTACGCACGACATCAACGTGCTTCTGCCGCTGCTGGTGGCGAGCGTAATCGCGCACGCATTTACCGTGCTGGTGCTCAAGCGATCGATTCTGACCGAAAAAGTCGCGCGCCGCGGCTATCACTTGAGCCGCGAATACGCCGTGGATCCGCTCGAAATTCTTTTCGCGCGCGACGCCATGCGAACCAACCTGGCGGCGTTTCGCGCCGACAGCACCTTGGAACAGGTGCGCGCCGTCTTGAGCGCCAATCACCGGCCTCGCGGCCAGCACCTTTATCCAGTGGTGGATGAAAACGAACATCTGCAGAGGGGTCATTACCAGGAACGACCTGAAGAAATGGGTGGAGGAACCACATCCCGCTCACGAAACGCTGGCCCAGATGGTGGCGGATCCGGTGGTAGCGCATCCCGACGAACCGTTGCGGGTGGTGGTCTACCGCATGGCCGAAACCGGATTCACGCGATTCCCGGTGGTGGATCGGGGCGACGACCGCAAACTGGTCGGCATGATCGGACTGCAGGATCTGTTGTCGGCGCGTACCCGCAATCTCGCCGAGGAACGGGACCGCGAGCGCGTGCTGCATGTTCGCTCGCCAAACCGGGACGAGCGGCCGGCCGCGCATCAGGCGCGCTAGCCGATTCGAGTCAGTTCAGCTGACGCCGCGCCCGCGGTCACCGCCGAAAGCAGGCGTACAGCCATAGCTTCCGCTCGCTGGACGAATAGGCCGCCGTCGGCGCCACAAACCTCCGCGGCCGTTTCCCTCCACAAGCTGAGCCAGCGTTCGAAATGCACAGATGTCAAGCGGGGCAAGCGCATGTGCACGGCCATCGGGTTCCCTTTGTAGCTGACCGAGCCCAGCATCACGGTGGACCAGAACGACCGCATGGTGGCCAGATGCGAGTCCCACCCGTCGCCGATTGCCTCCGCAAAAATCGGCCCGAGCATCCGATCCAGGCGGACTTTGGCGTAGAAGCGATCCACCAGTTCGCCGATTTGTGCTTCGTTCATGGACGCTCCTCTCCGGCGTAGCGCGTGAGTGCCGCTTCATCCAGGAGGATCACGCGCCGTCCTTTGCGGGCGATCCAGCCTTCCCGTTCCAGACGTGTCCAGGTTCGGGACACCACTTCCCGCACCGAGCCCACGCGGCGGGCCAATTCTTCGTTGGAGACCCGGAGCTCCACTTCCGAGCCGTCCCGAACCTGGGCCAGCAGATAGCGCACCAGACGCTGGCCCACCTGCTGCAGCGATAGAGCATCCACCAATTCGGCGTGACCGCGCAAGCGCTGGGCCATCAGCTTCAAAGCCGTCAGCCCTACCTCGGGATGCTGCAGCATGAATCGATGTACGTCGCGCTTCGCCAGAAACAATACCGTGGTCGGCTCTTCGGCCACGGCGGTGGCGGGGTACGGCCCATCGTCGAATACCGGCACTTCGGCCAGGGTTGCGCCCGCGCGCTCGATATGGATGGTTTGCTCGCGCCCTTGCGGGTTGACGCGAAACGCGCGAATTGTTCCTGAAGCGATCACAAACAGTCCCGCGGCCTTGTCACCCGCCAGGAACAACATCTCGCCCTGCGCCAGTTCGCGTAGGCGCGCCAGCGCGGCCAGTTCCACCAATTCCTTAGGCGGGAGATTGCCAAAGAGTACGGTGCGACTTAACGCGGCTGCTTTGTCCACCGTCTACTAGCAGTATCATGCTGGGGCCTCTGGACGCGCCGTGACTTTAGTCACCGCAGTCACCGCCGAGCGGAGCGCCGCGAAGTGAACGATGCCGAGTAACGGTTACGAACGACATGTGCTGTTATCACTTTCCTTCCGCGAGGCATCTGAAGAGTAGGTATGGCGAAAAGAAAAGCCAGTCGCGTCGCTTTCCTCTATGCGGTGATTACCGCCGTGGTAGCCACCTGCATCATCCTTTTCAGCATGATGGCGGAACTATCCCGCTGGCAGAGCCTGGTGTTGCTGTTGGGCGTGTTGATTGTAGTGTGGGCCATCGTCTTTTCGTTCCTGGAAGTGGGCCGCATCGCTTCCGGTTCGAAAAGTATACGCGGGCCGGATGAGGCTGTGGATCCCGATGCGCCGCGCCGGCTGATTGTGGAGCCACCCACCGGGCATCCTTATCCGCATCAGAGGACCACGAGGGCAGCGCCGGATTCGATCAGGGGCAATACACCTCGCAGCTGCGCGACGAGTTGCCGTCCATCCGAAGTCTCTGGCGCCGCGCGCACGGCAAGAAGCCGGCCAGTGAGTCAACCTCGCGGCTTTAGTGCGCAGCCGCCGTGGTCCATGCGGGAGGATCGCTGGCCGGGAAGGATTCTTCGCCTGCTTCGTCCACCTCGTCTTCTTCAGGTTCCTCCGGCGGGTCAGTGTTGGGCGGCTTGTCGTTTTCCATAAACCCCTCTTCCATGATTCAACGATAGGACAATCGGGCGGGCCAAAAGTTTCGCGGGCGCGGAACCAAGTGCGGCTTCGATCGAGTGTGGCATCCTGGAATTAACCGCATCGATGTGCAACTTCGTCCGCTTGCGTTTTCTGGTGGCCTGCGTCTCGGCCGCTTCCGTTTTGATCTGCGCCGCGTTCGCCCAGCGCCCCTTCCGCGAGTATCCGGGCTATGAGTACGAGAACTTTCCGCGCCCTTCCGACTGGCGGGTTCCCGGCGAATGGACCTTCGCGCGCCTGATGTACCCCTCGCAGCACCGCTTTTATGCCGGCGAATATCCACGGCCCTACCATGCCGACTGGTGGGACGGCAGAACGGACTGGACCATCGATTATCCGCGCTCGGACCGGCATCTTTCCGAAGCCGTGCGCCGGCTCACGCGCATCCAGGCGCGCTCCGTGGAGGAGCCGGTGAATTTGGACGACGGCGACGAAGTCTACAACTGGCCGTGGCTGTACGGCGTCGAAGTGGGCCATTGGGATCTGACCGACGCCGCAGGCCGCCAAGCTGCGCGATTTCCTGCTGCGCGGCGGGTTCTTCATGTGCGACGATTTCCACGGCACGCGATGAATGGAACATCTTCATCTCCGGCATGAGCCGCGTGTTTCCGGACCGGCCGATTGTGGACATCGAGAACGGCAGCGCCATCTTCCATACCATCTTCGATCTGGACGATCGCTACCAGGTGCCCGGCGAGCAGGTGCTGTACACGCACCGCATCTCGGAGAAGGACGGCTACGAGCCGCACTGGCGCGGCATCTATGACGACAAGGGCCGGCTGATGGTGGCCATCTGCCACGACATGGATCTGGGCGATTCCTGGGAGCACGCCGACAATCCGCAAGTATCCGGAGAAATATTCCGCGCTGGGGATCCGGATCGGCGTGAATTACATCGTGTACGCGATGACGCATTAGGGCTGGAGGATGCCGGTGACCTACGAGACGCTGCCGGGTAGTGGCTACTTTCAAGGCTCCTGGAAGCCTCCGAACTGAGTTTAGAAAGAGCGGCGTAAATAGCTGTATACTTTTTAGCGATCGCGAAGAATTAGCCAAATGAAGGCTAGGCCGGCGATCCAAATCAAGGCTATCGCTATTGCATCTAGGGGGATTCCTTATGCGCGAATTCGTCGGGGCGTTGATCGGCATCAATGGGGTTGCCGTGGCTGTGTTTCTCCTGCGGGACAAGACCGTGGACTGGAAGGGATTTCTCGCCATTTCCTTGGTCAGCGTGATCTTGTGCGTAGTAGTCGCCAATAGCCAAAACATCACACAATTGGCCGTCAAGGGCGAGAAGGTTGGCGGCGTCACCGTCAATATTGAGCGCCAAGTCAAGCAGGTTGAGACCCGAGCGCAGGAAGTCGAACAATTGACGCAAGAGGTCAGGGACCTGAAATCGCAAACCCAACTGCTTGTAGATAATGCAAATTCGACCAATGAAAAGATCACCAGCAGCGAAAAGAACGTGCAAAAGTTGAGCGAGGACGCAGTTGACACAAAGAAAGCTATAACAGGACTGGCGAAACAGGCTGAAGCCGCTGTGAGCGCGGTTAAAACGACGGAATCCAACGTGGCCCTGATGCGTGACAGCGTGCGGCAGACTTGGAGATCGCTGCTTGAATCCTATTTTTACGTTGTCTCCACTAGGAACATCTTCCCAATTCCACAAGCGATTAACGTGGAGATCAATCGCCACTTGAACATTCTTGCCGCATTCGCCTATCCAGATGACGCCGAACGTGCTAGGGAAATAACTAGGATGCAGAACGCGGTTCAGCAAGCAATGCCAAAACCCGCGCAACCTCCGCACTGACGCAGCCGCCAAAAAGTCAAAGTAGCCCACTACCCGTTGCCGTAAGCGGCGTACAATCGTTCTATAAGTGGAAGAGGATGCAGCCAGAAAGAGCAGACTGGTGTTCGTCAGCCATAGCAGCGCCGACACTTGGGTGGCGAAACAGATCGCGCGGGAGACGGCCTGCGGTGCAACGCCTTTCTTGGACGAATCCCAGGTTGATGCCGGCTCCGATTTTGAGGAGGACATCCTGAATTTCTTGGAGCGCGCGCACGAATTGGTTGTTCTGCTTACTCCGTGGGCTCTTGATCGACCGTACGTCTGGGCTGAGATTGGGGCCGCCTGGGGGCGTCGCATTCCTATCGTCGCGTTGCTGCTCGGTTTAACGCCGAATGAGTTACAGACGCGCCCCGGCGTCCCGGTCCTGCTGAAGAAGCGGGACCTTTTGCTGCTGAATGAGATCGACATCTATTTGGGGCAGTTGGCAGCGCGCGTCCGACAATAGCAAGGATAGGGCATGGAAAAAAGAACAGTCTTCATTTCACACTCTGCTCAAGATGCAGGTTGGGCGCGTTCCTTCGCACAGGCTCTTAAGGAACGAGGCGTTACTGTCTGGTTTGATGAATTCGACGTTCGACCCGGTGAATCGGTTCGGGACGCGCTTGAGGTCGGCTTGCGAACCAGTGATGTGTTAGTGGCGTTGCTCGATGCGGAGTCTTCGGCGCTCCCCAATCTCTTTTTCGAGCTTGGTGCAGCCATCGGTATGGGCAAACGGGTGGTAGCGATTGTGCCTAAAGACATGGATCCTAATGTTCTGCCACTGGACGTGCGTCTACGCCGTTATTTGATTCGCGATACGCCTGAACAGACGGCAGAGGAGTTGTCTAACACGCTGCAAGCGGCGTAGGTCAGCTAGCTCAAGTATTCAAGAATCTCCTGCTCGCGCTGCTGCATTTCGAGAAGAATCGGCACGGCAAGTCGCAGGTATTCTTCAGGCGAGTGTGCCTTACGAGCCTCCATGAGGACGGATCTAAGATTAGCGACACACTGCTGGGCGAGTAGCATCTGGTCGTCGGTCTGGATCACGGCAGCTCCAACTCAACGGTACCGCAATCAATGCTGCCAAAGCGCCACCAGCACCGGATAGTACGCGTACTCCGGCCACAGCGAAAACGCATCGCTGGTCAGACAATTCGTTCCATCCTGGCAGGCCAGCGCGAACGTTTCGGAAAATCCTTCATAGACGTCGTAATCGCCCCAGTTCGGGATACAGGATTTTCACTGCATCGGCGAAGGTTGCATCCGGCTCGGTATCGGACAACATCGCCGAAGTCCCCACCGACACGGCCAGGTCCAGTCCGGGAATAACTTGGATGCGCAGCGCGGAAATCGGCGCGCTCCCTGGACAACCTGTGAGCGGAACGGCAAACGTGTAGCTGTGCGGGCACGCAGTCGCCGGGATAATAGATCACGTTGGCCAGATAAACGCTCAGCGGCGTCGCCGGCGTGATCCCGGTGGTCTCTGTAGCGACCTGCGACATATTCGCCGCCAATTTCGCCCATCATATACAGCGCGCTCAGATCGATCCCGTCGCCTTGCGGATCGATCAGATCGAATTGCTCCGACCATCGCCCTATCGGTATTGGGATAAAGAATCGCGACCACGCCGCCCAGGTCCGTGCTCATGGATGCCGTGCCGATGTAAGACCTGCCGCTCCTGCCCCGGCGTAACGGAAATGGTGACTCGATGAACGAACCAGCTTCCCATCGCGGTGGGCGTGGTGGAGAGCACATCGTCCCGCCGCCCACCGATTGCGAACTGACGACGCCCGACCCTCCGTAGGGCGCGACGCACAATGCTTCCGAACTCACAGCATCGGTCGGAAAACTCGCCGGCGATGTTCATCGTAACCGGAACATTGACCATGGAGTCCGGGATCGCCATGAACTCTTCGCTCCATCCGCCGACGCAATTGGGAAATAGCGTTTTATAAAGCCCCGCGCCCGCTACCGGATCCAGCGAACTGTTTCCGAAATAGAATTTCCCGCAATAACCCGGCTCTACCCGAAAACGCAATCGCGATGCAGTCGCGCTCCATGTGGCCGGAGGAATGCCATTGGTTCCGGAGAACGAATAGACGCTGGCCGGATCCACCACGCTGCCGTTCGATTGCAGTTGCCACAACGCCATCTGCAATCCCTCCGTGCTGATGTCGGGCACAAAGCCCCAGCCGTGGAAAGGCTGGCCAGCTGAGCGCGCCATCGTACATGGAGAGCCCGTTTTGCCCGCCGGGGTCCTGCAAATCCCAACCCTCCGACCATGCGCTGTGCTGCCAGAGCGTCCCGATATTGGGATATAAAACATGAAAATAATCCGTCGGTGACGCCATTGCACCAAGCCAGGTGAATCTTGCCTTCCTGCCCCGGAATCACCTGCACGCGAATCTTGCTGAAGTAGTACGAAGGATCGGTGTCGGTGAGCGACGAGTCCTGCAACAAACCAGCCGGACCAAAGGGAACGAACGGACCGGTCTCGCCCGCGCATCCACTCGGCGCGTTGGCTCGGAATCGGACCCATATAAGCCTGCGCCTGCGCCAGCACCATTTCATTTCCAGTGGAGGTCCCGTTCTTGTATTCCAACTGGCCAGTGCGATCTCGCCCGCGATCTCGCCGGCCACATAGAGGTTGCAGAGGTTGATGGTGTCGTTGCCGGAGGGATCGGACAGCTCGAATTGTTCGCTATGGCCGCCGCCGTTGGGAAACAGGATCTGCGCGATACCCGCGCCGGTGGATACATTTTGCGACGATTGGCCGACGTAGACCTTGCCTTCCCCACCGGGGATTACCGACACAATCACCGTGTTGACGTAGCTGGATGCGCCGCAGTTAACGGCGGCCGGAGTGTTGGACAGCGTGATGGTGGCCGCGCCGGTTCCCGCATAAACCAGAGCCGCGTTAACAAGCAGCCCCAGCACAAACACCGGAAGTGAAGTTTTCATGCACCTTCCAGTGCGAGAACGGGGGCAAAAAATCTCCGAATGGTTTCGCGCGCCGTTAACAATTTGGCCGCGCTCGTCCCATCTCTCCAGCGAGACTATTCCTGCCTACTTGCCCCGCCCCTTGGGCCCTTGCGCGATCATCGGGATGGCGATAATCCAGTCCTTATTCTGCGCGTTGTCCCTGGATACCGCGTAGAGCGTTTTGCGATCCGGCCCGCTGAATGCCACGCTGATCACATCGCGCGGCGTCGGAATCAGGCCCAGGTTCTTGCCGTCTGTCGAGATCACGTTAACGCCGGCGTTCGAGGTCACATAGAGCCGGCCCTCGGAATCGAACGTACTGCCATCGCCGCCGCCTTCGAGCTTGGCGAACTCGCGCTGGTTGGTGAGCGAGCCGTCTTTCTGCACATCGAATTCGGCTAACGTGGGCCCATTGGTGACGAACAAATGCTTTTCGTCGGTGCTGAGAACGATTCCGTTGGTGAAGAGTTTCTCGCCATACTTTGAAACCTTGCCTTGCGAGTCCGAATAAAACACCGCGCCCATGGTGAAATACACGCCGCCCTTGCTGTTAGCAGTCAAATCGTTCAAAACGCCGCCGATGCAATCGAACGAATCGCCATTGTAATGGTTGGCCAGCGTCTTGCGCCGCGGTGCGAGCTCTTCCACCGACGCGTTCAGCCCGCGATTGTTCACGAACAGCGCGCCCTTGGAATTAATGGCGAGCGCGCCGCCGGTATTGGTGTCCGTATAAGCGATGGAAGTCTTGTCATCTTTATCCAGCTTCACCACGTCGCTGTTGTCGTTCTGCGCCAGCAGAATGCCGCCGTCTTTAGTGGCGACGATGCCGTCGGCGTTGTTGCCGTCCACTTCCCAAATTTCTTTCCATTGCGCGCCCGCCGCAATCACGCCGGGTATGGCCGTTGCCTCTTTGGGACGCGGCGCTTCGGCAGCGCGCGCGCGAGCGGGACCTCGGGGAAAGCCGCCTCCAGCCGAAGGTGGAACTTTGCACGTCTTCAGCACATCAGGTTCTTTGGAATCGCGCGGCGCCTGCACTCCCGGCCCGGTGGTCTTGCCGGCCGGGGTCGGAATTTGTCCCACGCAGAGTGTCGCACCCAGCAGCATCGTAATCATCGCGATCAATTTCATAAAGCCTCCCAGTTCCGCGTTCCAGAATATCATCTCCCTTGCATGCGACGGCGCGACGATTCCCGCTACAATCGTGGCTGGAGGCTAGAGCAAAATGCGGCCAATAG
Source organism: Bryobacterales bacterium (assembly GCA_963798295.1). Lineage (GTDB taxonomy): Bacteria > Acidobacteriota > Terriglobia > Bryobacterales > Bryobacteraceae > Palsa-89. The sequence goes on from CAWCSV010000004.1 coordinate 8,608, forward strand.
CGCCTCTTTATTTGGTCTTCTTTGCCGGTTTTGCCTTGGGGCAAGACGCCGCTTCGGGCGATCAGCCCAACAGGGCAGCGGCGATCCAGCAAATTCGAGAGCAGGTCAGCACCTATATACAGGACGTACCCCGGCTCACCTGCACCCTGGACACGCGCCAAACGGTCTCGATTCGAGATTTCGCTTTGTCCGAAAGCCGCGAGGACAGTTGCGACACGCAGCAATACAAACTTTTTGCCGTGCAGGCTGTCGCACTTGCCGAAGGACCGGCTTCGGTTCGTAACCGCTCGCGGCGCGCGGTTGACAATTCAGCTTCCTCCGATTGGCGCGACCGGCTGGCCGCGGCACCGCTCGAATCGATCTCCGCGTTTCTAGCCGCTATCGTCGAGCCGCAGACCCACGCCGAGTTCACTTGGTCCCGCGTGGATTCGCTCAAAGGTCGCAGAGTATCCGTCTTTTCTTTCCGCGTCCCGATGTCGGACGGTTATGTCCTGGTGGACACCACCGGGACCATCCGCGTGCCTTACAGGGGCTGGCTGTATGCCGACGCGCTTACCGGCGCATTGATCCGTGTCGAGATGAAGTGCGTCAACATTCCGGGCAATTCGGAGTACACCGGCGCGGAATTCGCGCTCGACTTCAAACCCTTCACCGTGGGAGGCCGCATGCTCCCTCTTCCGTCTCACAGCGTGGCGCATTTTCAAATGACCAGGGGCGGGGCAACCAATGAGGCGGATTACAGGTCGTATTGGCTATTCAGCACGGATTCCGAGATGAAGTTCGAAACGGACGCGGCCAATCCCTAATCCCAGTCCCCACCCCGTAGCGTAAAATAAACCCGGAGGCCCAACGCATTGATCCGGACCATCACCGTCGAGCGCGAATACGGCGCGGGCGGCGGCGCGATCGCGAAGAAGCTTGCCGAGCGGCTGGGCTGGAAGCTTTGGGATCAGGAGCTGACCTGCGAGATCGCGCGCCGTGGCCAAGGTGGATCAGGCTGTGGTGGAGCGCATGGACGAGCGCTGCGATTCGCTGTTCTACCGGCTCATGAAAGTGTTCATGCGCGGCAGCATGGAGCAAAGCCTGGCGGTGCAGCGGCATGGATCATTTCGACGCCGACAGCATGGTGGAGTTCATGCAGCGCGTCATCTCCGGAGCGGCGTCGGAGGGCAATTCGGTGATTGTCGGACGCGGCGCGCCCTTTCTTCTGCGCGGGCGTCCCGATACTTTTCATGTCTTTCGTCTATGCCCCGCTCGAAGAGAAAACTCCGCCGTCTGCGGGAGGCCGGCAAAAGCGAAGACGAAGCCCTGACGAAATCGAAAATCTGGACCGGCAGCGCGTGATTTTCGTCCGCAAATATTTCGGCATGGAGTGGCCCACGCGCGAGCTCTATCACCTGATGATCAATTCCAAAGTGGGCGACGAGATTGTGATCGACACGATCCTGAACGATGATCCACAGCGTGGAAGCCCAGCGCATTTTCGCCGCACCCCAAATTCGCCCGGCAGGAAAGGAGCTAAGCGGGCTCAGCGTGGCGGCAGTCGAAGCGCCGGTCGCGAGCGCTCCCGTTCCCTGGACTCCCAGCGTCAGCCCGTGGCTGATCGCCGCCACGGTGATGCTGGCCACCTTCATGGAGGTGCTGGACACCAGCATCGCCAACGTTTCGCTGCCGCACATCGCGGGCAGCCTCTCGGCCACCGTCGATGAGAGCACCTGGGTTCTCACTTCCTATCTGATCTCGAACGCCATCGTGCTGCCGCTCACCGGCTGGCTCTCCATGCTGTTCGGACGCAAGCGGCTGTTCATCGGCTGCGTGGTCATCTTCACTATCAGCTCGTTTCTTTGCGGCCTGGCGCCCAATCTTTTCCTGCTGATCTTCTTTCGCATCCTGCAAGGCGCGGGCGGCGGCGGGCTGCAGCCGATTTCGCAAGCCATTCTGGTCGAGAGCTTCTCGCGCAAAAAGCAAGGCATGGCGATGGCGGTCTACGGCATGGGCGTGGTGGTGGCGCCCATCATCGGTCCCACGCTGGGCGGTTGGATCACCGACAGCTTCTCCTGGCGCTGGATCTTCTTCATCAATGTGCCGGTGGGCGTGGTGGCGATTCTGATGACGATGGCGATTGTGCAGGACCCGCCCTATCTGGTCCGCAAAACATTGAAGCAGGGTCTGAAGATCGATTTCATCGGACTGGGCCTGCTGAGCGTCGGCCTGGGCTTCATCCAGGTGATGCTGGACAAAGGGCAGACGGAGGATTGGTTTGAGTCGCGCTTCATCGTGACGTGCGCCGTTATCGGCGTCCTCGGTTTGACCGGCGTGATCGTGTGGGAGCTGCGCCAGGCGGAGCCGCTGGTGGATCTACGCCTGTTCACGCAGCGCAACTACAGCATGGCCACTTTCATGATGTTCGCCATGGGCGTGATCATGTATGGCACCACGGTTCTGCTTCCGATTCTGCTGCAGACCCAGATGGGTTACACCGCCGAATGGGCCGGCCTGGTGCTTTCGCCCGGCGGACTGGTCACTCTCTTCGTCATGCCGCTGGTGGGCCGTCTGCTGGGCATTTTTCAGCCGCGCTGGCTGGTGGTCTGCGGGCTGATCATCCTGGGCGCTGGAATGTTCCGGCTTTCCGAGCTGAGCCTGCAAGCCGGCTTCTGGACCTTCGTCACCACCTGGACAATCTCGCGCGCGGGAATGCCGTTTCTGTTTGTGCCCATTAACGTGATGGCATTCGCTTATGTGCCGCGCGAAAAGACCAATAATGCGACGGGATTGATCAATTTGACGCGTAATCTGGGAGGCAGCGTGGGAATTTCGTTGGTGGCCGCCGCGCAGAGCCGCATGGCGCAAGTCTCGCAGAACAGCCTGGCGGGCAATGTGACGGCGGTCAATCCGATGTACGCCGAGAGGCTGCAGAATTTCCAGCGCGCGCTGCAGGCGTCGGGATCCGAGCCCCACGCAGGCGATGCATCAGGCGCAGGCCGTTCTTTATGGCGACTTGTTGCGGCAGTCCGCGATGGTGGCTTACGTGGACGTGTTCCGGCTTCTGGCCTGGGTGTGCGTGGCGCTGATTCCGCTGATGTTTTTCATGAAGTCCGCCAAACCGCGGGCGGGCGCGCCGCCGGTTCATTGACCTGCTATTGTTTGCAACTCGCGTTGTGGGGCGGACGGGGGCGACCGCCCACCTGCACTTATGTTGCGAACTTCTGATTCAGAACACTAGGAGCCCAACGGATACGGCTCGAGAAATCTGCGAGCGAACGGCGAGTGCGGCGGTGCTGGATGGCTCGATCGCAGCGCTCGGTAGCCAGTATGTGATTCAACTGAGCGCCAAGAATTGCCGCACGGGCGAGAGCCTCGGCGACGAGCAGGTGCAGGCAGCCAGGAAAGAAGATGTAATCAAAACCTTAAGCGCGATCGCGACAAAATTCCGCACGCGGGTGGGCGAATCGCTGGCGACCATCGAAAAACACAACGTTCCGCTGGAGGAGGCAACGACGCCATCGCTCGAAGCACTGAAGGCCTTCACCACTGCTAAGAAGTTGGACTTTTCATCAGGTGGCGACGCGGCGCTTCCCTTTTTCAGGCGGGCGGTTGAAATCGATCCCAACTTCGCAATCGCCTACGCGAATCTGGGACTGTCGTACAGCGAGGCGGGACTTGCCGGCGAGACCACCACCAAGGCATATCGACTGCGCGATCACGCCAGTGAGCAGGAGCGGTACTTCATCGAGGCCATGTATTCTCGGCAGGTAAGCGGAGACCTCGAAAAGGAGCGCCAGGTTTTGGAGTCTTGGGCTCAAAATTACCCCCGCGACGTGGAGGCTCACGGGCTCGTGGCGGGATTCGCGCCTCAGGGAACCGGCCGCTATGTGATGTCGATCAAACAATCCAAGAAAGCGTTGGCGCTCAATCCCAGCTTTATCTACGGCTACATGAACCAGGTCAGCAGTAATTTGTATCTGGACCGCTTCGACGAATCCGCCCACGCGCTGCGACAGGCGGCCGCACACAAATTAGAGGCCCCGATTTCTTTATCTATCGCTACTACCTTGCGTTCCTCGCGGGCGACGACGCGGGGATGGGACAGGAAATCGCTCGCGCCAGGAGCGAAGCCCCAGAGGATTTTCTTGCGCAGTCGCAAGCTTTGGTCATGGCGCGTTCCGGCCGTTTGAAACAGGCAGAGACGTTGTCCCACCGCGCCACAGACTTGGCCGAACAATCGGGCGGGCGCGAAAGAGCCGCAGGGTTTCAAACCGGGCGGGCGGTTTGGGAGTCCTTTTATGGAAATACGGCGGAGGCCAAGCGGAACGCACCCGCCGCGCTGGATGCGTCCATGAGCCGCGATGTGGAATATGCCGCTGCGTTCGCACTGGCCCGATCCGGAGATCTTTCGCGCGCCCAGGCCTTGACGGACGATCTGGCGAAGCGGTTTCCCGAGGATACCGCCGTTCGATTCGGTTATGTTCCTGTCCTGCGGGGATTATTGGAGCTGGATCGCGGGCGGCGGGAGGAGGCGGTGCGGGCGCTGGAGATTGCCCTTCCCAACGAACTCGCTATGCCGCCGATCGACTTTACACACCATTTTGGAGGGCTCTATTCGGCCTTCGTGCGCGGCGAAGTTTATCTGGCGATGCATCGGCCAGCGGAAGCCGCCGCGAAATTTCAGAGGATTCTCAAACATCGGGGACTGGTTCTCGCGGACCCCGTCGGCGCGCTCGCCCACCTGCAACTCGGCCGCGCCTCCAGATGTCAGGAGACAGCGTGACAGCCAAAGCGGCATACCAGGAATTCCTGACGCTTTGGAAGGACACCGATCCCGACGTCCCTATTTTGAAGCAAGCCAAGATGGAATACGCCAGGCTGCAATAAATTCGCGATGTTCATCAGGGCTGGTAATTCAGCGTAATTATCGGGCTTTTCGCGGTATTGCCGCCGGCATCCGTCACCGTGAGCTGAACGAGATATTGCCCCGGTCCATTCACGAAGTCGACGGTCGCCTTGGGATTGCTCGGCGTTTGCAGCAAAGCCGGTTGCAGGCCGCCTGGAACCACCTGGAAGAAATACGTCAGATGCCCCGATGCGCTGGTGGATCCGCTGGCATCTAACACCACCGAGCTGTCACTGGTAGTCAATGCGAGCGGCGTCACCACCGCGGCAGTAGCCACAGGCGAACTGGGGGTCGCCAGGAAGCCGTGCGTTTCACCGTTGATGATGCCAACTCCAGCAATTTCTCCCGCGTTGTTGATCGAGGCGGCGCTTGCCAAATACCACGGCGAGCCTGCCGGCAAAAGCGTATTCAGGTCCGTCATCACGCCGTTCAGCCAGATCAGGGCGCGCTGCGTGAACGTGGTTCCGTCCAGGGCGAATCCGACGATCTGCCCCAGGTTGTTGATCGTGTTGCAGCAAGGCGGAACGGTGATGATCGCGCCGGGATACGCGCCAAGGTCCTGGATGCCCGCATCTTTAGTCCAAAGGAAGGCGTGAATGACGCCGTCCTTGGTGCTGGCGCCGCCCACCACTTGTCCGCGGTTGTTAATGGCGTCTCCAATGCTATTCGTGCCTCCCAGATTCCCCAAATCCATCGGTGTGCCGTCTGTGTCCCAAAGCACGGCGTGCGGTCCGGCCGGCATGGGGGGCACCGCGGTATTCGAGCACAAACCGGACGACCCTACCACTTGTCCGAGGTCGTTAACGCCAATAGCAAACGAGACGGTATCGCCAGGTAGCGGCTGCAGTTGATGGATCTGGTTTTCCACGTCCCACCACGTGGCCTGAAATTGGGACACCTGATTAGGCATTCCGTTCGACGCGCAGGCCGGGTCCTTCACACCGTTCTCCGAAAATCCAATCACCATGCCCCGATCGTTGAGGTTGAACGCATTTGCGTTGTTGCCGCCGGGCAGCGTGGGAAGGGCGGTCAGGAATCCGTCGCGCCAAATGCCCCCCAGGCATTGACGGTGAGTTCCGAAGAGGCAAAAATCTTCGCCGTTCGGGTCCATCTTAGCGGTGTCGGAGCCGATGGCCACTTCGCCGCCCGCATTCGGGCCGTCCGCGCCGCTGTTGCAATTGGGGCAGGCCGACCCTCCCGGCGTTCCAAGGTTTATCAATTGGCCGCCATACCAGATAAACGCGACTTGCGGACCCTTGGGCGCCGCGTTGGACGACCCGGCCACCATGCCGGCGTTGTTCAGTTGAAAACCGAAGCTGGTGTCGCCGCCGGGGTAGGTGCCAAGGTCGGTGACGGTGTAGCTGGGCGTCTGGGCCAGTGCGAGGGCCGCGAATAAGCTGCTTACGCCGATCCAAATCAAATGTTTCATATTTTGTGCCTCCATCGCAGAAGGCGCAGAACGGATCGCCGGCGGATCATGGAAATGGGGTTTCGCCGGACACGCGCGGTATAATAGCCTGCGCGGGCGGTCCGCTCACGAATGACGTTGGAACCACCCACTGGGCAGGTCGGCAGCCCTTTCCTGGTTGCGGGGACTAAACTCGGCTCTTATGAAATCGTCGCCCCGCTGGGCGCCGGCGGCATGGGCGAGGTGTATCGCGCCCGCGACACCCGACTAGAGCGCAGCGTCGCAATCAAGATTCTGCCCGCCGCATTCTCGTCCGACTGTGAGCGCTTGCGCCGCTTCGAGCGGGAAGCGCGCCTGGCGTCTTCCCTCAACCACCCCAACATCGTTACCATCTACGAACTCGGATCGGAGGGCTCCACGCACTATCTTGCGATGGAGCTGATTGACGGCAAGACACTGCGCGAGCTCTTTCTCGGCGGCTTGCCGCCCATACGAAAATCCATTGAAATCGCGGCCCAGGTGGCCGAAGGGCTGGCCAAGGCGCACGAAGCCGGCATCGCGCATCGCGATTTAAAGCCCGGGAACCTGATGGTCACCGATGATGGATTCGTCAAAATCCTGGACTTTGGCCTGGCCAAGATGGCCCCGCCGAGCAGTGATCTGTCGGCCACGCGCAACCTGTCGGCATGGGATACGCAACCGGGTCACGTCATGGGAACGCTGCTGTATATGTCGCCGGAGCAGGCCAGCAGCGGGGAAATGGATTCCCGCTCAGACCAATTCTCGCTGGGCGTAGTGCTCTATGAAATGGTGACGGGAAAGCATCCCTTCAAACGAGGTTCCGCGGCCGATACGCTGGTGGCCCTTCTGCGGGAGCAGCCCGAGCCAATCGGAGCGCAAAAACCCGACGTACCGGCTCCGCTGGGATGGGCTATCGAACGGTGTCTGGCGAAAGATCCCGGCGGGCGCTACGCGTCCACGCGCGAACTGGCGCGCGAGCTGGCGGCGATACGCGACCGCTTCTCAGAACGGCCGATGCAACCGGCCGAGGTCCGTCCGGCCAATATTCCGGTGCAGCGGACCCGCTTTGTAGGGCGCGAGAAGGAAGTCGCCGCGGCCCAGGAACTCCTGTTGCGTCCCAACGTCCGCCTGGTCACCGTCACCGGACCGGGCGGCATCGGTAAAACGCGCCTGGCGGTGGAAGTGGCCGGCGGCCTGGTGGCGTGTTTCCCGGGCGGCACCCACTTTGTTCCCCTCTCCCCGTTAACCGATGCGGCCTTGATCGCTTCGGTGATCGTTCAGACTTTGGGCATCCGGGAAGCGGGAAGTCACTCGCCGCTGGAGCTGTTGAAGAAAACCTTGCAGGATTCCGGGCGCGCTCCCATGCTGCTGCTGCTGGACAATTTCGAGCATCTGATGCAGGCGGCGCCCACCGTGGCGGAACTGCTGGCCGTAGCGCCTCATCTCAAAGTGCTGGTGACCAGTAGAGCGGCGCTGCATGTTTACGGAGAACATGAATTTCCCGTGCCGCCGCTGGCGCTGCCCGACGCGCGCTCCATGCCGGCGCTGAAAGTCCTGTCCCAATGCCCCGCCGTCGCGCTGTTTGTGGAACGCGCGATGGCCGCGAAACCAGGTTTTGAGCTGGACTCGGAGAATGCCCGCACCGTGACCGAGATTTGCGCCCGGCTGGATGGCCTGCCTCTGGCGATTGAGCTGGCGGCCGCGCGCGTCAAAGTTCTTTCTCCCTCCGCGCTGCTGACACGCCTGGCCAGCCGCCTGCAATTGTTAACGGGCGGCGCGCGGGACCTGCCCCAGCGTCAGCAGACCCTGCGCTCCGCCATCGATTGGAGCTACGACCTGCTGACCGCCGCCGAACAAAAGCTGTTCCGGAGATTATCGGTGTTCGTGGGCGGATGCAATCTGGAAGCCGTGGAAGCGGTGTGCGACACCAAAGGCGATCTGGATTTAGACCTGCTGGATGGGATGGCCTCCATGGTCGACAAAAGCCTGATGCAGCAGGTGGAGAAAGCCAGTGGAGAATCGCGGTTCGTGATGCTGGAAACGATTCGCGAGTACGCGCTGGAGAAACTCTTGGGCAGCGGCGAGCAAGCTTCCACCAAGCGCGCCCATGCCGCCTACTGCCTGGTGCTGGCGGAGGAGGAGACCGCCGAGCAGGCCGGCACGGAAGGAGTGGAATGGCTGGAGGCCTTCGCGCAGGAGTATGACAATTTCCGCGCTGCGCTGGAGTGGCTCACCGACACTGGGGACGCCGAGTGGGGCCTGCGTCTGGGCGCGGCGCTGTTTCGCTTTTGGGAAGCGCGCGAGTTTCTGGCCGAAGGCCGGGACGCGCTGGGCAAGCTTTTAAGGCTCCCCGGAGCGGCGCCCACCAAGGCGCGAGCGCGCGCCCTGTTTGCCGCGAGTATTCTGGCAAGCGAGCAGGTGGATTACGCGGCGGCGGATGCTCTCTTAAGGCAGAGCGTGGACATCGCCCGTCACTTGGAAGACCAGCAGGGCGTGGCCGTGTCCCTCAACGCGATGGCGGTGAATGCGCGGCAACGGGGCGACCTCGCGGTTGCGAACGCTCTGTTCGAAGAAACCTTGCTGCTGTGGAGAGGAGTGGGCGACGCGAAGATGGTGGCTCGTTCCATCAGTAACCTGGCCACCGTCGTCAAGTTGCAGGGCGATTTCGCCCGCGCGCGTTCGCTGCACGCGGAGTGTCTCTCCATCTTCCAGGGACTGGGAGACCGCACCGGCGTCGCCTGGTCGCTGAACTCTCAGGGGGATGTAGCCCGGGATCAGGGCGATTCCTCGGCCGCGCAGATGCAGTACGAACAGGCCCTCGCCATTTTTCGGGAACTCGGGGATCGTTGGGGCATTGCCGGCACGCTCACGGATTTGGGCAACCTGGCGAGAGAAGAGCCGAACTACTCCCTGGCGCATTCCTTGTATCGGGAAAGCATAAGACTTTTCCAGACCCTGGACCACAAACGCGGCATTGCCCGCCTGTTGGAGTACTTCGCGTCTTTGGCGGCCGCTCAACTCAAGGCGGAACGTTCGTTAAGGCTGGCTGGCGCGGCGGCGGCGCTGCGTCGTAGTATTGGCGCTCCTCTCGCGCCCGCGGATCAGGCCAAGCTGGAAGCTATTCTGGATCCGGCGCGGCAGACATTAAGCAACACCGCCAGCGCGACAGCCTGGTTGGAAGGTTGGGATATGCCGGTGGACGAAGCGATACTGGAAGCGTTGACGAAGGATGCAACGTCTCTCTCGCCCTAGTCTACGCCGCGTTTACCGGATCCAGGAGCCGGCGTACCGCGGAGACGCGATTGGCAGGAAGCCCCACCCGCTTGGCATGTTCCTGGATGGTGGGCTCATCGGGGGCCAGATAGACGCAGTAAATTTTGTCGCCGGTCACGTAGCTATGGAGCCACTGGATCTCCGGACCCATCCCCTGCAAAACGCTGATCGACTTTAGGGCGGTTTCCCGCAATTGGGCATCGGATAGATTTCCGCATCCTGGAATGTCGCGTTCGATTACAAATTGGGGCATGGGCGTCTCTGAATGATGCTAGCATGTCCCAGAACGAAAGAATGAGGTGGCCATGGATCTCCGGGCTCTTCAGAAACCCCTGAAGGAACAGTACCGCGCCGACCCGAAGGCCTCGCAGATTACCCTCCGGGCCAAAGGCGGCCAGACGGATGCTCCCATCGCCTGCTCGGTGGATATCGGGCGCGCTATTTACCAGGCCGAGGCCCACCAGGGAGTGGGGGGCGCGGGCGCCGGGGCCTGTTCCGGCGATCTATTACTGGGTGCGCTGGCGGCTTGCGCGCAAATCACCTGCCAAATGGTGGCTGCCGCCATGGGCATCGCAACCGAGCGCATTGAGGTGACGGTGGAGGGAGAACTGGATCTGAGAGGTACGCTTGGCATATCCAAGGACGTGCCGGTGGGTTTTGAGAGCATTCGTTTTCATTTCGATATCGCCGCGCCGAACGCTACCCCAGAACAGCTGCGTGGATTGCAGGAAAAAACCGAACAGTATTGCGTGGTGATGCAGACCCTCGCGCACCCGCCGAAGCTTGAAACGAAGTGGGGACAGGCTTCCCGCGCGATATAATAACAGCCCATAAGGGATGGGGAGCACGGCACAACCTGGCCAGCCGGCTGGCGACTACGTCAGCACGTTGCTGCACGCCTGGAGCACGGGCGACCCCAGTGCGCTTGAAAAGTTGACACCCATCGTGTACGACGAATTACGCCGCCTGGCCCGCCGCTACATGCGGCGTGAGCGCCCCGGTCACAGCCTTCAGACTACGGCCCTGGTGAACGAAGCCTACACGCGCCTGGTGGATTATAAGCGCATGCAATGGCAGGATCGCGCGCATTTCTTCGCTGTTTCGGCCCAATTAATGCGGCGCATTTTGGTGGAGCATGCGCGGCGTCACAACCTGAAACGCGGCGGAGGCGTGCAGCACGTCGCTCTGGACGAAGCCGCTATCATGGGCCACGCCGAGGACACCGATCTGGTGGCGCTGGACGACGCGATGAATGCGCTGGCGCGCATCGATCCGCGCAAAGTGCAGGTGGTCGAGATGCGCTTCTTTGGCGGGCTGAGCGTGGAAGAAACCGCCGAAGTACTCCAGATATCCTCGATAACCGTCAAGCGCGATTGGAGGGCGGCCAGAACCTGGCTGTACAGGGAACTGACGGGCGCGAGCAACGACGGAGCAAGCAACGCCGGAGCAAGTAGCAATGGATCCGCAACGCTGGAAACAAGTTGAAGGCGTCCTGCACTCGGTGCGGGAGCGCGCGCCCGAACAACGCGACGCGTTTCTGCGCCAGGCCTGCGCCGGAGATGCGGCGCTGGAGCGCGAAGTCCGCTCGCTGCTGAGTGTCGATAAGCGCGCCGGAAGCTTCCTGGAGCATCCCGCCATGGAAGTGGCCGCGCGCTCGCTGGCCGACTCGCTCCACAGCAAAGATTTCGAGATCGGTACCACGTTTTCCCATTACCGCATTCTAGGAAAGCTGGGCGATGGCGGCATGGGCGCGGTCTATAAGGCCGAGGACACCCGGCTGCATCGTTTTGTCGCTCTCAAATTCCTGTCCGAGGAATTCGCCAGCGACCCGCAGGCCTTGCATCGTTTCCAGCGCGAGGCTCGGGCCGCGTCCGCTCTGAATCATCCCAACATCGTCACGCTGCACGATATCGCCAACGCCTCGGGCGTCGACTATCTGGCGATGGAATATGTGGATGGCAAGTCGCTCGACAAACTGATCACGCCCAAGGGCCTTGCGTTGGCGCAAGCCATTAGTTATGCCACCCAAATTGCCGGCGCTTTGGCCGCGGCGCACGCCGCCGGGATCGTGCATCGCGATATCAAGCCCGCCAATTTGATCGTGACTTCGGAAGGACAAGTCAAGATCCTGGACTTCGGCTTGGCCAAGTTGACCGATCAGGACCTTTCGAAAAGCCAGGCCAAGAGCGTCGAGACGCTCACCGAAACCGGGACCATCCTGGGCACCGTCGCCTACATGTCGCCGGAGCAAGCCGCCGGCCACGAAACCGATCATCGTAGCGATATCTTTTCGCTCGGCATCGTGCTGTATGAAATGGTCTCGGGAAGGAGGCCGTTCCAAGGCAAATCGCAGGTGGATGTGCTGCACGCCATCATCTACGATTCTCATCCGTCCATTACTTCCATCCCGCCGCGGCTGGAAGAAATCCTTGAAAAGACGCTGGAGAAAGATCCTAAGGAACGCTATCAGCACGCCGCGGATTTGTCCATCGATTTGAAGCGCGTGGAGCGGTCCCCGCGTTCCGCGGCTGTGAGCGCTCCCTCGTTGTCCGCGGCATCGCATCGATCCCGGTGGGTTCCGTGGGCGCTGGCTGCAATTGCCGCGCTCCTCCTGGCCGCGCTGGCCTTCCTGGGGTTCGCATACTTCCGCCGGAAGCCGCCGCTGGAACAGACCTTGCGCTATCAGATTTTCGCTCCCGGCGCGTCGGAGTTTCCGGCGCTTTCGCCGGATGGGCGGTACCTCGCGTTCGTGACCAACAGTAACGGTCCGAACCAGGTGTGGATTCGGGCCCTGGACGCGCTGGAAGCAAGGCCGCTGGCCGGTACCGATGGAGCGAGCTATCCGTTCTGGTCGCCCGATAGCGCCTACCTGGGATTCTTCACGGACAACGGCTTACTTCAGAAGATCGCCCTGGCGGGCGGCCCAGCGCAGACGTTATGTGACGCTTCCAAAGGCCGCGGCGGCACATGGAACCGCGACGGAGTGGTTCTTTTCTCGCCCGGTCCGGCGAGTCCGATTTTCCGAGTGCCGGCCGCCGGAGGCGTTCCGGTGGCGGTTACGAAAGTCCCGGAAGGCCCTTCCGGGGGCGATCGTTTCCCGGTTTTCCTGCCGGATGGCGTCCACTTTCTGTACAACGCAGGGAGCAACAAACCGGCCGATGCCGGTATTTTCGCCGGCTCTCTGAACGACGCCGCCGCGGTGCGCCTGCTGCCCGACGTGGCGAACCCGCTATACGCCCCGCCGGCCGCGCCGGGCGGCGGCACTGGCTATATCCTGTTCCGGCACGGGGACACTTTGACGGCCGCGCCTTTCGATGCCAAGAGTCTCAAAATCACGGGGGACATGTTCCCCGTTGCGGAACAGGTTTGGCTTAGTGTGAACACCGGCTTTGGGGCATTTTCCGTTTCCGAAAACGGCATGCTGGCGTTTCGTTCGGGAAGTGTGGCTCCCGATCGTGAGCTGGTCTGGCTCAATCGCGCCGGTAAGCGCCTCGAAACTGTTGGCAAGCCGGGCGCTTTCCGGGAATTCACCATCTCACCGGATGGTAAGACTCTCGCTGTATTGATTACCGGCGGCACGAAGTCCGATGTTTGGCTCCTGGATATGGGGCGCGGCGTACTCTCGCGCTTCACGTTCAATTCCGGAAACAACAGAAGTCCTATCTGGTCGCCGGACGGCAGCCTGCTGGCTTTTGCGTCGGAGCCGCAAGGCGCGTTTTCCTTCGACATTATCCAGAAACCCATGGGCGGCAACAGCCACGAAGAAGTGCTGTTCCGTTCGGTAAACGGCGGCTGGCAGGACGACTGGTCGCCGGATGGAAAGTGGCTGGTTTATCATCAGTACGGTTCCACCACGGCAAACGATCTGTGGCTGTTACCTCTGACTGGCGAGCGCAAGCCGGTCCCCTACTTGCAGACCCCGTTCGACGAGTTGAACGCGCATTTTTCGCCGGATGGAAAATGGATGCTGTACCAATCCAACGAGTCTGGCCGGTTCGAGGTCTACGTGCAGTCGTTCCCGCCGAGCGGGACAAAATATCAGATTTCGCCGATGGGCGGCGCCGACGCTCAATGGCGGCGGGACGGAAAAGAGCTGTACTTCACAGCTCCGGACCAGAAGCTGATGGCGGTACCGGTCAAGCTGGGCGCCACGGTGGAGGCCGGCGCGCCGCAACCCCTTTTCCCGATTCCCCGGACGACGCTGCCGTTGGTCACATCCGTCTACGCGCCATCCAGCGACGGCCAGCGTTTTCTGGTAAATGTCCCCGCTGCCGGCATAGCTACGGCGCCGCCCATCACCATCGTGACGAACTGGCAAAAGGGGCTGAAGAGGTAGCGCCGAATATCGTGAGCGGCGCGGCGGGCGTGTTATCCTGAAGCGAAGTCGGTATTTTTCAGGAGTCTGCCACGAATGCGGAACAGCAGATCGCCCATTCGATACAAGGTCTCTGCGCCGCTGCAGGCGGTCAAGCTGGCTGAGCATCCCGGCAGCAGTCTGCGCGATCCCACCGGCACGCTGGTCCAGATCCCCGCCGAAGTGATTGTCGAAATCGAAGGCGGCGTCGCCGAATCCGGCTTGATCAACGTTCTGTGGAAGGGCGAGGTCTTCTCGGTTTTCAATGAGGACCTGCAGGAGAAGGCGGCCCCGGTCGGCGCGGCCGAGGTTTAAGCCAAGAAGTCTACAACCCGCGCGCATTGCGCGGATCTCCATGCCAAGCGAACGCGATCTCGATTTGATCCGAGCCTCCGCCGCGGGCGACGCCGAACGCATGCGAGCGCTGCTGGGCCGCGGCGCCAAAGTCAACGCGCGCATGAAAAACGGCGCCACTCCGCTGCTGGCGGCGGCGGTGGCAGGACGCATCGAAGCGCTGCAGATTCTGCTGCTGCAAGGCGCCGACTTGAAGGCTCGCTATCGCGACGAAGCCACGGTGCTGGTGATGGCGGCCACGCAGGGACACGCCGGCGTGGTGCAGTTGCTGCTGCAAAAGGGCGCCAGCCATCAGGAACGCACTCGCAGCGGCGTCACACCGCTGCTGGCCGCGGCTATCGAAGGACACGGCGCGGTGGTGGAGGCGCTTCTGGCCGCCGGCGCCGATCCCAATGCCTGCGACACGCGCGGCGTCACGCCCCTGATTGGCGCGGCGGTGAACGGGCGAATGGAAGCGCTGTGCGCACTGGTGGCATCTGGAGCGGATATCGGCGCGGTCAGCAAATCCGGTCTTACCGCGCTGGTGGCGGCTGTGTCGGCCACGCCGGCCGTGGCGTGGGTGCTGCTCGAAAAGGGCGCCGATGCCAATACGCTGGATGAACAGGGCCGGCCGGTTCTGGTTGCCGCGGCAGCCAGTGGAAATGCCGAAGCCGTACCGATGCTGCTGGCCAAGGGCGCGCGGATCGACGATACCGATCCCTCCGGCGCGACGGCTTTGCTCGCGGCGGCGCTGGGCGGACATGTCGAAGCAGCCAAGGCGCTGCTGAGCACGGGAGCAAATCCCAATGCCGCCGGGCAAACCGGCATCACGCCGTTGATTGCGGCCGTGGTCCGCGGACAGAGCGCCATGGCGGAACTGCTGATCCAATCGGGCGCGGACATCAACGCGCGCACCAGCCAGGGCGTCACGGCGCTAATGGCCGCGGTCAACAGCCATCCAGAGGCCATTCCCGTTTTGCTCGCGCGGGGCGCGGAGATCAACGCGGCGGATCAAAGCGGGCTCACCGCGCTGCACGCCGCGGCCGCCATGGGACGCGCGGAAGCGGTTCGATTGCTGCTGGAATCGGGCGCCGATGCTCGCCAGCTCACTGCCAGCGGCCTGACCGCGCAGAGCATCGCGGAAGCGGGCGGTCACGCTGAAATCGCGGATTTCCTCCGCACGGTTACCGAAGCGAGTCCGTGAGGGATTCAATCGGCGTGGTGCACGCGGATGCCACCGCCGGAAGTGCGCAGGTAGAGCCGTGGTCCGCCGCCGTTCAAAGCGGCGCGCAGTTCGCCCGGATTCCGATCGCCGCTGATGGTAACCGGAAAATCGGTCGACACTCTTCCGCCGCCGGTAGCGGCATCCAAATCCATGTGAATGTCCCGGCTCAGGCGCACGTCGATATTGCCTCCCGAAGTAGACAGCCGGCAGTCCTCCTTCGGTTGCCCCAGCAGCGTCGCGCTTACCGGACCGCCGGATGTGGACGCATCAATGGCACCCCTGGATTCGTTGATCGCGATCGGCCCGCCCGAGGTGTGCGCTCGCACCCGGCCTGAGTTCCGCTCGATGGAAATGGGACCGCCGCTAGTGGATACGTCTACATCCCCTTCCACACCCTCCATGCTGATGGGACCGCCGGAGGTGCGGGCGTGCACCTGACCCTGGAGATCGCTCACGGCAATCGGCCCTCCCGCCGTGGCTATATCGGCGTTGAAGTTCTTGGGTACCGTGACGCGATACTCTATTTCACGCGGCCAGGTGAAAAAGCGGAAAATTCCAAAAAACTGATCCGGCCCATCGCGAAAGGTGCCGGTCACGTGGATCTCAGAGCCTTGTTGGGCAACATCGAGTGTGTACTCGCGGCGCAGGCGCTCCCGATCTCCCCGGGACGGCCGAGAGCCATGGAAGTAGACATCCACGTCCACGGTCTTCTCATTGCCGGGCTGCAGGTGAATGGAACCTGCGTCCACGTTCAGTACCAGGCGAGTGGCGGAAGAAACCGGCACCGATTTCCGGATATGTTCCTCCTCCGAATCGGCGGCCAGAACGAGTGAGGCGCAGGCCAAGGCGGCGATCAGCAAACGGAGCATGGGGACCTCCTATGTAGATGTAATACGCGCCAGTTCCCATTTCGTTCGTAAAATTCCCTGCATTCCTCGTATTCCTTGCATTCTCTTCAATCAGATCACCTTGGCCTGGCGCATCACCCCTTCAGCCTTCTCACGAATCCTGGTGGCCACCTCGTAGGGGTCGCCCTGCGTGAACTCCGGCAGGAACAGTTCTACGGAAAGCGCTCCGGAGTAGTTCTTTTCGGCGAGTTTCCGCAGAATTCGTACCAAGGGGGAAATTCCGTCGCCTGGAATCAGCCGCGTGGTGTTGTCCAATAACTCGCGAGGCATGTCCGGCACGTCCTGATAATGCACGTGAGCAAGCTCACCCGGTTTTAGCAGGTCGAGGTCTTCGAACTTGCTGAGCCCCGACCAGAAGTGATAGCAATCCAGCATGGGATGCACGTTGGGATGCGCGGCCTCGCGGATCAGCTTCAGCGACGTGGTCAGCGTGGCAATGAACGAGGAATTGCGCGCGAACTCGATCATCGCGGTCATCTTGAACTGCATGGCCGCGTCCCCGCCCTCGCGAATGCAATCGACAGCGCCTTTATAATCGTCGGCGGTGACCTTGCGGCTGGTGACGGCGGGACAGTAGATCTTGGTGAGGCCGAATGAGGAGAATTGCTCGCAGCGTTTCTTCCAGGTATCGAGCGCCGCGGCGCGGTTGGGATTGGGAATCCAAAAATCCGGAAGTACGGAGGCGCAGGAGACCGGAGTCAACCCCAGATCGGTGACCACGCGGCGCGCGGCCGCGAGCGTATCGGTCTTCAGAAAATCATCCAGCATCCGATCGGTGAGCTCCACATTCTTGATCCCAGCCCTCGCCCAGCCTTCCAGCGACTTGCGGTATCCGGCGGCCGCCGAGGTGTTCTGGTGCAGAGAGAGAACCATTTTCTTAGAAGCCGCACCGGCGGAAGTGGCCGCCAGGGCCAGGGGAGCGAGAAGCGCGGTTCGTCGAGAGAGCATGGGAGCTACTATATCGCTCCTGGAAACCGGAGGTCGCTCCTAGAAACTGGCCAACAGGCGCCGCGCAGACGCCGCCTTATTTCTTCGATCCGTTGACGGCCTGGCTCGGCGGCTCCGCGACTGGCGGCGCGATTTGGCGGTGCTCCATGGTCTTCTCGTGATTGTCACAGAATGCTTCCAGCAGTTCGGTATCGGCGTGCAGGTTCAAAGTGGTGTTTGCGGTCCAGCGTTTCCGATAAGCCTTCGGATCGTCGATCGTTATCGCCAGCTTCATGTGGCCAAAATCAATGCGCTGGAATCGCTCCGTGACACGCAGTGCATCGCTGTGCGGATGGGCCTTTTTGGTATCCAACCAACCACCATCTCTTAAACCAGTGGTCTCCACCACAAAGGTGTCACCATCCCAGCGGCCCACCGAGTAACCTAACCAGGTTGGTTCCGTGGATGCGGGAAGAGGCCGCCCATCGGTGAATACCTGCCGGAAGATCATGCCGACTAATGTCTCATAGAGAAACGCTGTTTCTTTCGGCGTTTGAAGCACCTTGAACATGCCGCCCGCATAATCGATACGCGGAACGCCGGGCGGCATGCAGTAACCATAGGGATCATCGACATGTTCCCGGCTCTCGCGTTGCGCTTGGATGGCCGACGCCCAGGGCGTCATCTGTACATCGTCAGGTTTTAAGTCTTTAGCCAAATCAAAGAACAGACCTTTGGTAAAGCACGCGTCCCCATAGACGCTACATTCAACTGCCCAAATGCCCGACAGGTCGGGCCTGCCATCGGCGCTCAGCGGCGCGGATGCCGAGAGGTTTGGCTTCCCATTGGGCAGACGTGGTATCCCCGGCGTTGGGTAATTCAGCCACTGGGCCGAGGCTTGCGCGCACAGCACGAGCACTGCGGAGATAGCGATCCGGCCGATGAACATAGTGCAACTCCTCATCCAAAGGTCAAGTCTTTCATCTCATTCCCCAACACATCGGAAGCCGATATTGTAGTCGCGATCGCCCACTTCAATCCGGCTGCGATAGGAAGCGCGAATGAGCCTGGGGTCGTCGAACCAACCTCCGCGGGTGAATATCCAATTCAGCCTCCCGATGGTGCCTACTCTAGCAGAGTGATTCTCACTTCGCGTTCAGATGCGCAGCGTCGCGGTTGTTCTCAGTGCAAACGTATTCGCCGATTTCCTCGCCGGGGGCCAGATTCCAAACGCTGTGGATGGTCCAGGGCTTGGTAAACGCTCCGGGATCGTCAATCGTGATGTCCACTTTCAGATGAGCGAGATCGGTCCGCCTGTAACGCTCCACCACGTGCAGTTGTTCGGTGTGAGGATAGTTGTTCAACCAGCTCTTGTCGTTCATTCCCACGGTATCGATCGCCAGCGTCTCTCCTTCCCATCGCCCGATGGAATGGCCCATCCACGTCGGATTCAGATCCTTAGGATGGCCGCGTCCGTCCAGAAAGGCCTGTCGAACGGCCAGGACATCCTCGGTGATGGTGATGAACAGAGTGGGTGTTTGGACAATCTTGTACAACACCGGTCCCGTGATCAGCGGCCAACTCGGCAAGCAGAAGCCACTTGGACTTTCGCGGAAGCCGTCGGCTGTCCATTTCTTGAACAGGGCCGCGGCCCAGGGCAGCAGGGAAGGCTCCTCGGGATAGGGATCATCATTGCTGTTCCAAACGCCGGAGAGATCGGGTTTGCCGTCCGCGGTACGTGGAACCGGCCCTCCTTTACCGGCGTATTTGTTGCGGAGAAATTGAGACGGGTCGTCAGTGGACGTTCCCAAGTTGGCGCCCCAGGGCATCTTGATCTCGACGCGCAGTGTTTTGCCGGGCGTCACGACGAGGTCCTTCAGCTCGAACTTGTCCAGTGTGAATCCGACGGCGGGGACCAGGAGTTCATAGGTTCCCGGCGGCAACCGATCGAATGCGTAAGTTCCGGAAGCCGACGTGGAGGCTTGGGAGACAGCGGCGGTTTGCGAATTCTTCACTTGGATCGGAATGTTAGGAACCGTCGCGCCGTCGGGATTGGTGACGACGCCGGAGATGGCTCCGAAGTTGGACTGTGCGAGCGCGCATGCGGTCCGCGAGCCCAGTCCCCAAGCAGCGAGCAGGCATGCCAAGAAGAACAAGTTCCGGCGGCGCATTTCAGCAATGTACCACCGTGCCCGCCCGATTGGGACGACAGCATCGCGGCTGATGTGCGATAAAATGCGTCGTGCGCTTGTACGCGATTCTGGTTGTCACACTCCTGCTGGGTTCGCCCTGCGTCGCCGATGACCATCCTTTCGATGGCGCCTGGGACACCACGGTTTCGTGTGAGAACGCCGCGGGCGCCCTCGGCTATTCCTATCGGTTCGATTCCCTGGTGAAAGACGACGTGCTGCACGGAGAAAAAGGCGACAAAGGCAAGCCTGGTTGGTTCCAGCTGGACGGGAAGATCGCCCCGGACGGCACGGCGCGTTTCTACGCAGATGGCCTGGTTGGAGCGGCGGAAACGGCCGTGGGACACCGTCGCGCCGGTACGCGCTACAACTATCACGTGGAAGCGAAGTTCTCCGGCGATTCGGGAACGGGCAAGCGCGTGGAGGGCCGCGCCTGCACGGTGGAGTTCAAAAGAAAAGCCGTGAGATAGGTGCATCAAGTGGTCCTGGAAACGGCGTGGGCGGCGTAAAAGGCGGGGTTCTGACGCATCAGGACTTGTGCGTGACGCTCGACTTGTTGTTTTGAAAAAACGAAGCCATGGTCGGCTGGCTCCCAGGGAAGTCCTTTGTGCTGATGGCGTAGGTAGAGCTCGGCCGCTTCGGTGAGCTGGCGGCGTTCCAGGCGGCAACGATCTTCCTGGATGTCACGGAGCTGCTCGACAGCTTTTTGGAACTGGCGCGAAAGGCGCGAGCCGTGGAGGCCAAGCGTGGCCAGCTGCGGGATTAGGGTTTGGGGGCTGGGGTTTTGGGAGAGCAGCTCGGCTTCGAGGAATGGGATGCGGTTGAGGCGCCAGGCGGTGTTCGCGATCTCGTGCACCAATTGAGTCTCGGCGGGAGTGGCGGGGGCGTACTCATCGAGAAATTGCTGGATGTGGCGCTGGTAGGCGTCGGGGTCCTCGGTGGGCAGGACGGCGGTACGAGCGGTGAGGCCATGGCTGAGGGCGTTGAGCGAAGAGCGCTGCTTGCCCGATTCGGTGCGAGGGCCGGTGGAGTGGAGCGCATTCGCGCGGTTCGCGCGAATACGGGGGTTAGGGATTAGGGGTTGGCGATTGGCGGTTTGCGTTGGTTGAGCTTGGGCTGCGGTTGCCATTTGTACACCTCGGTGTTTAAGAAATTCGCGCAAAACGGAGTGCGGCGCGGGCTGATTTCTGGTTCAACTGCTGGTGCGCGCCGAACCCTTTGCGCTTCTTGGATAGCACGGGCCGGGGACGCAGCGGATGGAGGGCCGGGGTGGCTTGTTGGAGGGGGAGCAGAAAGAGCGGGCGGAAGTTTGTGATTGGATCTGCTGGGACGATGCCGGCCAAGCACTTCGCAGATCAGCGGGTCAAGGCCGTTGAAGATCGAGCGCGAAAGCGAGCGCATCTTTCAACCGCATCATGACGTCATTGGAAAGCGTGCCAAGCTTGCGTTCGAGGCGCACGGTTGGTAGCGATCCTAACCCTTGAACGTTAGCGACTGATTCACGGTCAAGGAACGAAAGCCGCGGCAGTGGCACCTCGTACGGACTGTTCCTTCGCTGAGTAGTGAGAGGCACATACAACACCAATGATCGCGGCGGATTGAGGGTCCTGGCGGGAGACAATGACGACGGGACGTGTTTTGGCGGCGAGACCCAGGTCTGCCAGCCAGATCTCACCGGGCTGGGGGTTCATCGAGCAGGTCGAGGACCTCCTGTTCGGCGGCGCGCGACCGCGCGACATCAAGGAGATCCTGATCGGCGAACTCTATCACCTCCAAGATGCGCTCCCTGGCCTGGGCCGCCGTGTCCGGATCCCACTTGCGCAATCGCTCGTCCAGTTTCTCCGCCAATGCGTCCATGGTGGCTTCCTGCTCACTTCCAGTTTAACGCCATTGACCCCTGGGCGATATTGCCGCTTCAGGCTCACCTGGCATGAGACAGGACTTACTGTTACTCATATGGACTTGTCCGGGGTTTCGATTGCACGCGCTCAAGGGTCAGATGAAAGGATTTTGGGCCTGTAACCGTTCGGGCCACCTGGCGGGTGATCTTCAGCTTTGATGGCGACGGGGAAGAGGTTGATTATGTCGATTACCACTAAACCTCGATTACAACTAGACAGGGAGAACAACCCATGACGATGAAAAACCCACCGCACCCCGGAGGCGTCGTTTTGCGTCAGTGCATTGAGCCGTCAGGCTTGACGATCACAGAAGCCGCCGCCGCCCTTGGAGTGACGCGCAACACGCTTTCGGAACTCGTCAACGGGAAGCGGGGGATATCTCCCGAAATGGCCGTGAGAATATCCAAGGTATTTGGAGGAACGGAACAAGGCTGGCTTGTGCACAGGCCCAGTACGACCTTGCGGAAGTCCGCCGCGACCGGCTGAAACTGAAGCGATTGAAAATCGCTTAACGAGCCGGTGGAGCGCGCGGAACTGGCGCGGCTCATGGCGGCGTGGCGATCATCTGGGGCATTCGCGCAAAGCGTTGCGGTATGCTGTTCTTCATGTTGCCTGAGAACTTTAAAGAAGATGTTCTCGAAATAATTGCGATTACGAAACAGTGCCCGGACGCGCTTCAAGAAAAATGTTTGGTCCTGTTGTTGGAGAACTATTTAAAGAAATCCGCGGCACGTCCGCCGGCCTCTGAGACTCCCCACGACAAAGCCAAGCCGATCGTTTCACCAGATGAAGCCCAGGAGGACAGTACCGCGGATACATCTGCTCAACGAGATCTCGTACCCGCCGATCTCCATTTGAAAGCACGCAAATTCTTAGAGAAATATGGCCGGACACTTGAAGACCTTAACCAACTTTTCTTTAAGGAAGGCGACGAAGTCAAAGCTCTTTATGACGATCTTAAAACCACCAAGGCGTCCGAGAGCCAGATGCGCATCGCGCTATTGTCCGCTCTTCGCTCAGGGATCAACGACGGCGAGTTCCAGTTTGACGGCGAGTTGGTACGGGACGAGTGCCAGCTTCGCAAGGCCTACGACGCCGCGAACTTTGCTGCTAATTTCAAAAACAATGCGGTCCTCTTCGACAATTTTGAAAAGTACGACAAGCTTACGCCCATTAAGCTTTCCGACGCGGGGAAGAAACGCCTCGCTGATCTTATCGTAGAGCTGAAGTGAAATGCTTGCGAAGCTTCAGAAGTTTCATCAGGATCTCAAAGCGCTCAAGAACGACATCAGCAAGGAATCCGGGCTAATGATCGCGAAGGCGAACCTACGCCAAAGAACCGAGCAACTTGCGACCACATGGTTCGCTGACGTTGCACCAGAACTTGCTAGCCATCCGACCTTATCTGCAGAGACCGTTGAGAGATATTCGGGTTGTTTTGCCAAGCTCCTCAAGCTGAGCAAGCCGAGCAATCGCAAGACGAGTTATCTCACGGCGCTGAACTGTGTCACCAAGACATTTCATAACGAGCTGGTCCTGCCGATCCAAATGGAGCCGAAGATCGCGCACGAAGTTTCGATGCTATCAAAGCTCTTCGCAGATCTGGCCAGCCCTGCTGAAGACGCCTATATGAAAGAAGCGATCGACTGCGCGTCGCACCAGTTGTATCGAGGTTCGGCGGTTCTCGGATGGTGTGGGGCGATAGATCGCATTCACCGGGTTATCGGAAAGACCGGCTACGACAAATTCAACGCGACATCGCAGAGCATGAGAGCGGCAACGTCCGGAAGATTCAAGAAGTTCAATACCCTCACGAGCGTCACATCGGTCAACGATCTTAGAGAGGTCTTTGACAGCAACATCCTGTGGATACTCGAAGGCATGCAACTGATCGACAGCAACCAGCACACTCGACTGAAAAGTTGTTTTGATCTACGAAACCAATGTGGTCATCCTGGCGAAGCTCCTGTCACCGAATACAACCTGGCATCTTTTTTTTCAGATATCAACGAGATCATCTTCAAAAATCCTAAGTTTGCGCTCCCTGGCCCGACTGCCTGATCTCCTTAGACTACTCCTGTATTTCCCGTCACGTCAGTTTGACGGAAACGCCCCACGATGATCTTTGCCAAACGAGTCAAAAAGTTATGTTTCGATCCGAACAGGGCGTCGGCACGAGTGCCGACACGGCACGCAGGAGTGCGTGCGCCACGAG
Organism: Bryobacterales bacterium; assembly: GCA_963798295.1. Lineage (GTDB taxonomy): Bacteria > Acidobacteriota > Terriglobia > Bryobacterales > Bryobacteraceae > Palsa-89. Next base: position 32,253 of record CAWCSV010000004.1, read on the forward strand.
CGGGGCCTGTTGCATCCCTGAGAGCCGCCCTAATATACTGACGAGGTCATGAAGATTCTCCGCTCCAGCCTGATGGTTGTATTGGTGTGCGCCTGCATCAGCGCGCAACAGACCAAGTCGCATTACGTCAGCCCGCCGGGCTACATCTCGGGGACCGTGCAAGGTGAAAAGGGCCCCGAGGCCGGCGTGTGGGTGATCGCCGAGACCAAAGATCTGCCGACCAACTTCATCAAGATTGTGGTTACCGACGATCGCGGCCGGTTCGTCCTGCCCGAGCTGCCGACCGCGAATTACAAAGTCTGGGTGCGCGGCTATGGCATTGTCGATTCCTCGCCCATCGATGAGAAACCCGGCGCCACCGGGGTGGCCCTGAAGGTGACCTCGGCGAAGACGCCGCAAGAGGCGGCCAAGGTCTATCCGGGTAACTACTGGCTTTCATTGCTGGAGCCGCCGGACAAGAGCCTGTTCCCGGGCACGGGACCGCAAGGCAACGGCGTGGGAACGGGCATGCTGGACCAGAATCATTGGATCAACTCGCTCAAGTCCGACTGCAATTTCTGCCATCAGCTGGGCAACCAATTGACGCGCACGGTGGACGATGTGTTCAAGGCGAAGCCGGAGTTGAAAACGCACACAGAGGCCTGGGAATGGCGGCTGGGCTTGGGCGTTCGCGGCACCAACATGTATTCGGTGCTCCTGAGGCAGGGCAAAGATCCGTCGCTCAAGGCATTTTCGAGCTGGACTGAACGCATCGCCGCGGGTGAAGTGCCGCCTGCGCCGCCCCGGCCGACCGGGATTGAGCGAAACATCGTGGCCACCCTTTGGGACGTGGGCGACGACCACTCCTTCATGCACGATCAAATCTCCACCGACAAGAACCACCCCACCGTCAACGGGGGCGGCCGTAACTATGCGGTGAACGCCGGTCACGGTCAGCTAGTGATTTTGGATACGGCCGAGAACAGCACATTCACGCTGGACATTCCCACGCGGGCGCCCAGGGATCAAGTCCCCTCGCGCTTCCCCGCCCCCAATCGCCCTTCCAATTTCTGGGGGATGGAACATCTGTGGTCGAACCCTCCCTACGATCCCGCCGACCCGCACAACCCCATGATCGACAGCAAGGGCCGCGTTTGGCTAACGTCGAAGATTCGCGGCAATCAGGATCCGGCATGGTGCAGCGATCCGAACAACAAATACGCCGCCTGGTTCCCACTCCGCAACAGCGGGCGGCAAGCTGCGTTCTTCGACCCGATGACGCGCCAGTTCACGCTCATCGATACGTGTTTTTCCACGCACCATCTGCAATTCGACAACGATCCGGACGAGACTCTCTATTTCAACGAGCTGACCGGTCCCATGTTCGGCTGGATCGACACCAAGGTGTACGACCAGACCCACGATGAACAGAAAGCCGTGGGCTGGTGTGGGCAGGTGCTGGACACCAACGGCGATGGCAAGATCACCAAACCGTGGAATGTTGTGCGGCCGGGCAGCGGCGGCGAAGTATCCATCCTGTACGCGAGCGATACTGCATCGGGAGGCGGAGGCGGGCGCGGCGCGGCGAATGCGACCAACGTGCCGTTCAATCCCAAGCTGGATACGCTCATCAGCTATAGCATGTATTCGGTAATTCCAAGCCCCGTGGACGATTCGGTGTGGGGGATCTCGGAGTTCTATCCGGGTTACCTGATGCGGATGCAGCGGGGCGACAATCCTCCCGAGTCCTGCAAAACTCAGCTCTTCAAGATTCCGGCGCCGGGCTTCGACCCGCGCGGCGTGGATATCGACAGCCACGGCGTGGTGTGGACGGCGCTGGCCGCCACCAGCCACCTGGCTAGCTTCGACGTTCGCAAGTGCAAAGACTTGGGTGGTCCGGCGAAAGTAGACGGCAGCCAGTGCCGCGAAGGCTGGACGCTGTACCAAACTACGGGCCCCAAGCTAAAAGGCACGGACGTGCCGGCCGATTTCCACTACTACAACTGGGTGGACCAACACAACGTAATAGGACTGGGCGCAGACACGCCCTTCGCCACCGGATCAAACTCCGATGCGCTGATTGCGCTCAACCCCCAGACCAAAAAGTGGACCTACTTCCGTATACCGTATCCGCTGGGCTTTTATTCACGCGGGATGGACGGCCGCATCGACGATCCGAACGCCGGCTGGAAGGGCCGCGCGCTTTATTCCAACTACGGCACGCATTTCGTCTGGCACATCGAAGGCGGCAAGGGCACCAAGGGCAAGATCGTGAAATTCCAGGTTCGGCCCAATCCGCTGGCTCGATAGGTAGGGGAGCCGGACCAGGGGGCCCGGCGCGGACGAAGGCGTCCGCCCCACATGGATGCTAATGACCGATCGCTACTTTTCGAGCGGATTCGGCGCCGCACACCGGCAGCGACGGATCGGCAAGCAATCCAATTTGCTTGAGCACCGAGGCTTGATCCCAGTAGATGTGTTCGTGCGCGAGCTTGCCGTCACGGAAGCGGACAATGGCGACTAACGCCACTTCCACGCGGCGATGTGTAGGCGCAATGCCCGGCAGCATCCAGGGCATCGCTTGCGTGTGGGTGAAGGAGAAGATCATCTCGTCCACCAGTTGGTCCTCCCCCACGGTGCGCGAAATGGGCGTGAGCTTCGTATCGGGAGGCATACTCGGGATAAAATCGCGCGAATAAAACTCGCGCAGAGCGGCTTTGCCATTTCCTCCGGTCAGAGCTTGGAAAGATCCAGGCTTTGCATCTCGGGTCGGCTAGTCGCCCGCGGCGGCTCTCAGGAAAGTTCCCTGCTCCAACTCGGTGAAGGCCTCGCGAAGCTGATCCTGCGTGTTCATCACGATGGGCCCATACCAAGCCACCGGCTCTTGGAGCGGTTGGCCTGAGACCAGCAGAAACCGGATGCCTTCTTCGCCGGCTTGGATCGTCAGCTCGTCGCCTTGATCGAAGAGCACCAGCGATCGGTTGTCGGCGTCAGTGGGAGGCGTTGTGTCGGCCCATCCCACGCTCTCGGTGGGTACAGCCAGCGGGCCGGATGCGTTGCCGAACTTGCCGTCGCCCGCGAACACGTAGGCGAAGGCGTGGCGCGTGGTCTCAATAGGCAGCACTTTGCGCTTGCCGGGCGGCACCGAAACGTCCAGATACATTGGATCGGCCGCTATTCCATCCACCGGCCCGCGCTTGCCCCAGAAGCTCCCGCAAACGATGCGCACGCCGGTGCCGTCGTCATCGGTGATCAGCGGAATCTCAGGGGCTTTCACTTCCTGATAGCGCGGCGCTGTCATCTTGAGCGCCGAGGGAAGATTGGCCCACAACTGGAAGCCGTGCATGCGGCCCGTGGCGTCGCCCTTGGGCATCTCCTGATGGATGATCCCGCTTCCGGCGGTCATCCATTGCACGTCGCCGGCCGCGATGGAGCCTTGATTGCCCATGGAGTCGCCGTGATCCACGGTTCCGGCCAGCACATAGGTGATGGTCTCGATGCCGCGATGCGGATGCCAGGGGAAGCCGGCCAGATAGTCGGCGGGAACGTCGTTACGAAAGTCATCCAGGAGCAGAAAAGGATCGAAGTCGGTGGTGTTGCCAAAACCGAACGCGCGCCTGAGATGCACTCCGGCGCCCTCAAGCGTTGGCTTGGACTTGATGAGCCGTTTCACTGGTCGAATGGACACTCACGCCTCCCTATGATCGAGAGTAGCACCGCTTCCTTTGGTCGCGGCACGCTTCTATGTCGGTTCGGTTCACTGCTGGTAAACGCCGGCGGCCTTGAAATCGCCGGCCTTCACAATGGAGAGCAGGGATGCATCTACGTGCCGCCGGAATGCCGCGTTCACCTGATCGACGGTCAGCGCGTCGAGCTTGGCATCCATCTGTTCATCCCAGGCGAGCGTCCGGCCGGCATCTTCCCGCACGGCGATCAGCCGGAGCAGCGATTGATCCTGCGTGCGGCCTATGGTCCTCGCGTCCCGGATCGCCTTCTTCGCCGCCGCAACCTCATCCGCGGTAAATCCGCCGTCCAGCGTCTTCGCCAGTTCGTCGCGGAAGCTGGCTTCCACCTTCGGTGAGTTTTTCGGGTTGCTGATGACGGTCCCGCCGAACCTGGCCGCATTGCCGTCAGCGGGGATGGGCGCCTGAAAACTGGAATTGACTCCGTAGCTCAAGCCTTCCCGGTTCCGGATGCGGTCCGGCGCGCGCCCCGTAATGGACCCGCCAAACATGTAGTTGGCGAGCACCATGGCGGGATAATCGGGATCGGTGTCCGACATTGGGAATCGAAGGGCAGCGGCGAAACTGGCGTTCTGCTTGTCCGGCGTTTCGATCTTCAGATTCACGGGCGCCGTCTTCTCGAAGTTCTCGGTGATGCGCTGATAGGGCGCAGGGCTGCTCCAGCTTCCGAACAGCTCCGCCGCGGCTTTGCTCAATGCAGCTGGATCGAATTGCCCGACGATCACCAGTTCGCCGTGCGAGGCGCCATAAAACTGCGCGTGGAACCGCTTCACATCGTCCAGGGTGACCTTGTTCGCATCTTCGATTTGCTCGTCGATGGTCCCTACGTAGCGGACGTCATTCTTCGGATAGGGATTCAGCGCGCGTTCCAGCGACAGAGGCGCAAGTGCGCCCGGTTCGGTCCGGCGGTTCTCCAGTCCAGCGATCCTTCGTTTCTTCGCGGACTCGAATTCGGAGTCCGGAAAGGACGGCTCGCGCAGCATCTCCGCCACCAGCCGCAGCGCCGGAACCAGATTTTGCTCCGTGGTCTGGATGCTGGCGCCGGCTTGGGAAACTCCACCCGAAACGTTGATCTGCGAATTCAGTTTCACCATCTCATCTTGAATCTGCTGGCGCGTCCGATTCTTGGTCCCGCGCATCAGAAGCGCGCCGGTCATGCCGCCGATCGCATCTTTTCCCGCCAGGGCCTTTTCATCCCCAAATTGAATTTCGAGCACGGCGGAAACAGTGCCGCCGCGGCTGGTCTTGGGCAGCATCGCGAGCTGGAGCCCATTCGGGAGTTTAATCCGCGTCAGATGCCGCTCGATGTTGGCGGGCGCGGGATCAAATGCTTCCCCCTGCGAGACGGTCATGCCGGTCTTGTAGTCCTTGAAGACGGCGGCGAGATCGGAAGACGCGGGTACTTCGGTGCGATCCGGCGCGGGCGTGGGAATAAATTCACCGACCGTGCGATTGGACTCCTTGAAATACAATTTCGCGACGCGGACCACGTCATCGGGAGCAACGTTCTTGATCTGATCGTAATTCAGGAAGTACAGACGCCAATCGCCGCTGGCAATCATCTCCGATAAACCCAGCGCGGCCTGCTGCGAGTTGGACATTCGCAATTCCATGGAGTGGAGAATTCGGGTTTTCGCTTTGTCCACTTCCTCCGCAGTCGGCGGCTCGCTCGCGACGCCAGCCACCGTATCGAGAATCGTCTTGAGCGCTGCCTCAAGCGATTGATCCTTGCTCAGACCGGCCGAAACCAGCACGAATCCGGGATCGTGCAATTCCTCATAATCCATCCTCACCGAAAGAGCCTTCTTGTTGTCCACCAGCGCGTTGTAAAGCCGACCGGTTCCGCCGCGTCCGCCGCCGGCCAGGATGCCGTCCAGCACTTCCAACGCAGCGGAGTCGGGTTGCGACAACGCCGGCGCGTGCCAGGCGATGGTGATGGCCGGATTCTCCCCCACCCGCCGCAAAGCCACGAATCGCTCGCCATCCTGAGGGGGCTCGACCGTGTACGTTTCATCCAGCTTGCGCGTGGGCCGCGGAATGGCCCCGCAGGTTTCGGCTACATACGCCAACGCTTTCGACTGGTCGAACTGGCCGGCGATCACCAGCACCGCGTTGTCCGGCTGGTAGTATTTCCTGTAAAACGCCGCCAGCTTGTCGATGGGAACCTTTTCAATGTCGGCGCGCGAGCCGATCACCGATTTGCCGTAATTGTGCCAGAGGTACGCGGTTGCCACCACCCGTTCTTCCAGAATCTGCTGCGGGCTGTTCTCGCCCCGCTCGAACTCATTGCGGACCACGGTCATTTCCGTATCGAGCAGGGGCTTTTCGATTCGCATCTTGACCATGCGGTCGGCTTCCAGACCAAGCGCCCAGTGGAGATTGTCGTCGCTGGCGTTGACGGTTTCAAAATAGTTGGTGCGGTCGTAATCGGTGCTGCCGTTCCATTGCGCGCCGTGATCGGTCAGCTCTTTCTTGATGCTCCTGCCGTTGGTGGTGAGGATGAAGTTCATGTGCTCCAGCAGGTGCGCCATGCCGGTCTCGCCATAGCCCTCAAAACGCGAGCCGACCAGATAGGTCATGTTAATGGTCACTTTAGGGCTGGAAGCATCGGGAAAGAGAAGGACGCGCAGACCGTTGGCATAGTCGTATTCGGTGATCCCTGCGACGGTCGCTTTTTTCTCCACCCCTTGCGGGAGCGTCTGGGCAAAGGCAGAGAGGGAGGCCACCAGTAGCGTCGGCAGGAATCTATTCATGCGCATGAACTCAGAATACAGAAGTCAGAATACAGAAGTCAGAATTCAGAATCCAGAATTTACTCATCGCGCAATGCCCGCATGGGGTCTACCAGCGAGGCCCGGCGCGCGGGCATATAGGTTGCCGCGACGGTAATCAGGAGCAGCGGGATCGCGATGGCGGGGAACAGCGCGTAATTGAGATGATCGAAGCTGGCCACCCAGGCCGCGGTCATCACGGCGCGGCAGGCGAAGAAGCTGGCGATGAGTCCGAGGCCGACTCCGATGGATCCCAACACAAGCCCTTGCTGCAAAATCATGCGAATCACTTTCGCGCGGTCCGCGCCAATCGCCATGCGAATGCCGATCTCGCGCCCGCGGCGGCTCACCGAGTAACTGATCAGGCCGTACAAGCCGACCATGGAGAGAATCAACCCCATGGTGCCCAGGCCCGCAACGCTCTGGGCGATGATGTTCGGCGTCTTCACCGCGCGCTGTTCGTAATAATCCTGCATGGTGCGCGCATTGGAGACGGGCATGTCGGGGTCGATGCGATGCAGCACGTCGCGCAGCACCGGCGCCAACGTGGCCGCGTCGGGAGCGTCGCTCTCGGCCATCATGGTCATGGCCGGGTTTTTCTCCTGGGTGTAAGGAAGATAGATGAAATCCTGCGGGGGCTCGGCGATCCAGAAATATTTCGCCATTTTGGCGATGCCGACAATCTGAACGATCGGCCCGGTGGCCGACTTCAGATGGAACCGTTTCCCCACCGCATCCTGATTGGGCCAGTAATGATGGGCGAACTGCTCGTTCACCACGGCAACCAGCGGCGTATCCCGGCGATCGGAATCCAGGAACGCGCGCCCGCGCAGGATGGGGATGCCTCCGGTGGCGAAGTAGCCGTCGCTCACATAGAAGTTCGGAACGGAAATGGATTCCTGCTTCGGCGGCAGAGTGTAGCCTTCCGGGACCAAACTCACGCCCCCGCCGCCCAGCAGCGGAATACCCGATATGAGGGCCGCAGAACGCACTCCGGGCGCAGAGCGGGTTTTATCCAAAAGGTCCTTGAAGAAGCGGCGAGATTGATCGTCGGTGTAGTGAACCGGACCGGTGTCGAAACTGGTCATCCACAAGTGATCGACGCGGAAGCCTGGCCCTTGCAGCAACTCGCCGCGGAAGCCCTGCAGCAGGACGGCGGAGACGATCAGCAGGACGAGGGAAAGAGCCACCTGTCCCACCACAATCGAGTTGCGGCCCCACAGGCGGCGTTTGCCCGCGCTGTCGGCGTCGGCGGCCTTGAGCGATGAAACAAGATCCAAGCGAGTTGTTTGCAGCGCCGGCGTCAGGCCGAACAGGAACGTGCTGATCAAAGACGCGCCGATGGTGAACAAAAGCATGCGCTGATCCACGGATACATGGAACGCCAGCGGAATATCGATGGGGATGGGAATGCTGTTGAAGAAGCTGGTTCCGGCGTAAGCGACAGCAACTCCGGCCAGCCCGCCCGCGATCGCCAGCAAGAGATTCTCGAGCAGCAGTTGACGGATGAGCGCGCCCCGGGCGGCGCCGATGGCCAGGCGAATACCCATCTCGCGGGATCGCGCACGCGCACGGCTGAGTAGCAATCCGGTAACGTTAGCGCACGCGACGAGAAGCACGCACAGCGCCAGCAGCATGAGCATCACCACCAGCGCGGCATTGGGCGGCGATTGCCGGACGCGCAGCTGAACCTCGGTCTGAACGTCGACGTGATGGCCGCGGTTGGTCTGCGGATACATTTGCTCCAGCCGCGAGCCGATGCTGGTGAGATCGGCATTGGCCTGCGCGATGCTGACGCCGGGCTTCAGGCGGCCCTTTACGGTGAGCCAGCGAAGGTCGCGCTTCTCGAGAGCGCTATCGCCGTTGAGGCGCGGAGACATCGCCAGCGGAATAAACATGGCGTATTTCACAAATTGATCGATGCCCGTGAATTGCTCTGGAGCGACGCCGACGACGGTGAGCGGCATTCCATTGATCCAGAGCGTGGAACCGACCGCGGAAGGATTGGATTTGAATTGGTTTACCCAAAAGTCGTGCCCCAACACCACCACCGCGTCGCGGCCCACCGCCTGATCTTCCGATTCCAAGAATGCTCGCCCCAGATCCGGCGCCACGCCCAGAACGGAGAAGAAATTGCCGGACACAAACATGCCAACCGCGATCTTAGGAAGCGAAGCCGCGTCCAGCTTGTAACCGAACGATGCGCCGGAGGCCGCCATGAGTCCGTCAAAGCTGCGGTTGCCGTCGCGGAGGTCGCGATAATCCGGGTACGATAGCGCGGTGTTGGCGAATACTTCGCCCGTGGTGGTGGTTACCGCCGCGATTCGGGCCGGCTGGTAAACCGGCAGTGGGCGCAACAGCAGCGCGTCCGAAAAGCTGAACATGGCAGAGGTTGCGCCGATCCCGATGGCGAGCGAACAAATGCTGACCACGGTGAATCCGGGGGCCTTCTTCAACAGCCGCAAGGCGTGAATTAAGGACTTCAGCATCCGGGTGCCTCCCTTTCCGTTTTCATCGGTCGATTAACTTGTCAAACGCAATCCGGCCGGGGGAAGTTCGCTCAATCTTCACCGTTACGTTCCTGCCAATTGGTTCTGGGAGCCATCCAACAAATAGGAGTAGATGTATGGTACCGGATCAAAATCAACATTCTTCGACAGACGCCATGAGGATGACCGCTGGATTGAATTTGCTGGTGGCTTTATGGTTTTTCGTGTCGCCTTGGGTGTACGGCGCTTACCACATGCCCAATGCATGGAACAGTTGGATCGTGGGCGGCGTGCTCGCAATCGCCGCGTTGGTGGGGTTGAGCAGCAGCGTGCGCACTGGCGCGCACTGGAGCTGGCTCAGCCTGATTTTATCGATCTGGGTCTTTTTCTCGCCTTGGATCTACAGCTATCGCTTGGATGAAGGGCGATTTATCAATAGCCTGTGCGTCGGGGTGGTAGGCTTCGTCCTATCCGTCATCATCGCGATGATGGCGCCCAGACCCTCCAGCACCAGCACTGTGGCCCACAGAATGTAATTCGGCAGCGAAAACCCGGGTTGGCAATCACAACCCGGGCGTTATACCGTGATGACCACTTTGCCGACCCGCTGATTGGGAATCGGCCGTCGGCCAGGTGATCGTAAACGTATTGCTTGGCGGCTTTCAGCGTTTGCGGATCGCGGCGAATCTCCATCAGCGAATAGGCTCGCATGCTGAGGCCTTTGGGCAGCGCGCTCATAGTCGGAAACGGCGTGGGCTGTATGGAAAGGCCGCCTTATATGAAAATGATTCCGTGGTAGACGGCTGCTTCGGCCAGTTTCTCGACGCCCGGCCCGGCGACGGGATCGAAGCGCCGTTGCCGCCGGTGATCTCCTTAACCTTGGCCACAAGGTCTTCTTCGTCGATGGCGATGACGTGGGCGGCGCCCAGGGCCAGAAGTTCCGCGCGCTTGTTTGATTTTCGCGTGGTGGCAATCGGCGTGCCGCATTCGGCATTTACGATCTGAATCGCCGCCAGGCCAACGCTGCTGGAAGCCGCGGTGATCAGGCACAAAATCGCCGCGTTTCACTCCGCCGAATGTTACGAGCGCGTCAGAGTCTTTGTGAAGAGTACGATCTACCGCTCCCTTCGGTCACGGCTCGGTAGGCGCGGGCGTAACGGAACCGCGCGCGTGAGCAAGCGGCGTCACCGCTTCACCGCGCATGTGAAATTGCCCGCGTCGCTGGTGAGGCCGCTGCCTTTGTACACGGCCACCTGCGGATAAGGGCACAAGGGGCGCGTCATGTCGATCTGGCCGTTGGTGACGTGCGCGGCCACGATGCGCGCGGGGGCTTGGCCGTCTTCACGCCAGCGCTCCAGCACGGCCATCTTGTTGAACTGATCCGTTCCTTGTCCGCCGCTGCAATGCTGCATGCCGGGAATCATGAACAGGCGAAGCCAATCGCTTTGATCGGGACCCATTTTGTCCAACACCGCGCTATAGAAGTTGACGGTGTTGCCGGGCGGAATGGCCTGATCGGCCCAACCGTGATAAAGCAGAAGCTTGCCGCCATGTTTTTTAAACGGCGCAAGATCGGCGGTGTGCGCGTCGATGCCGGATTTGTCGGCCAGCTCGACGTCGCTATCCAGATCGAACTTGTGAAAATCGTAATCGGCGTCCTGGTGCCCTAGGATCCGGATGCTGTCCCACCCGCCGCCGGGTTGCGTCGGAGTGCTCTTCAGCGCGGCATATTGCAGCTCGCCGCCGGGCTGAAATCCGGTCCACACGATCTGGCCCTTCTTGGTCTTGACGTCGGCGAACACGATCTTCACCGTTTCCACTTGGGCGGCGGTGAGGCAGCCCTCCGTTTCCTCGCCCTTGCAGCGCAGCGAGGCCGGATCGAAATGGCACTTGCTGGGATCGCCGATCAGTCCGTCCTTCACGCCGTCCAGCGCGTCGCACTTGGCCAGGATGGCTTTGTGCAGCATCTCGACATTGGCTTGGGACAGCGCGCCACCCGGGTTCTTCATCATCTCAAGCGACCTCTCGACGCCCGCCGCGTGCAAGTGAATATGTGGATTGGCGGGAGCGCCGGCCAGCACGCCGTCGAAATCGTCGGGGAACTTGGTCACTTCCACCAGCGCCTGCCGGCCGCCCGTGGAACAGCCGTTCCAATAGGAATATTTTGAATCCGCGCCGTAGTAGACCTTGATCAGAGCCTTGGACTGAACAACCGTGTCGTGCACCGCGCGCCAGCCGAAATCGACGATTTTTTCAGGATGACCGAGAGCGAACATGCCGTTGCCGCCTTGATGCCCGGTGTCGGTGGAGGCGGTGGCGTATCCGTCGCGCAGCGCGGCGCCCATCTGCGGGAAGCTGATGATACCGGCCCATCCGCCGTTGCCCACCATCTCGAACTTGCCGTTCCAATTTTCCTCCGGCAGCCACAGCTCCATCTTGATGTCGGAATCCGAAGAAGGGCGCAGCGTGGCGGCGACTCGGCAATGGGCCGGGAGCATCTGGGGTGGTGCGGCGGGGCGAGCACCGGGCGCTGCATTGTTCAGAGCGGCGGGTCCTCCAGCTCCGAATCCTGCGCGCGGCGGAGGCTGATACGGCCCAGCGGCGACAGCTTCCACGGCGGTAAATTCCACGCCGGGGATGGAGAGGGCCTTGAGATTCTCGCAGGCATTTTGCGAGGAGGTCTGGCCAAAACTCAGGGCCGCTAAGCCGCATAAAGCCGCGGCTAGTTGAAGCACGAACGTCGAGGTTCTCATTTGATTGCTCCTTCGGTGGGCGTCAGGAATATTGTGGCATAAGCATGGGAATTATTCCTGCCGCTGCCCACCGAGCAAGCGTTGAAGCTGCAGGCCCCGGTATTCTTTGTGGTCCCAATCGTCGCCTTGTTTCCGAAAGATGTAGGTGATGGTTCGAGGTTCGACCTGCTTCTCCACCGACTCGCCAAAACCTTGCGCGTCGAATTGGACCCGAAATCCGAAGGCGCTGGCGGCTTCGTTCACCATCAAGCTGCCTTGCAGATCGGCATCGAAGGCCTCCGGATCGCAGGGAGCGTTGTGGTCGGCGCACCATTTCTCGGAAATATGCCGCTGAATCGAGCGTGAGAACTCGCGGCGCTCCGGATCTTTCTTAAATGGATATAACTCCTTCGCTCGATTGCGCTTCAGATCAAAGACCGCAATGTGCAGCGGGTGGACGGACGTGAAATGGACCTCGCCCTCACGCAGGATCGCGTAGTCATTGCCCATGAAACCTAGCAAGGAACCGGAGAGCGCGGCTTTGAGCGCAAGGCTCGACGAGAGGACGATAACGCAGCCCGCCGAGGGATTGTAGTGCGTCTCAATGTAAATCAAGTCGCGGTACTCGCGGATGTGGAGGGCGGATCCGAGGCAGTCCATCCTGGTTGCGCCTTGAAACGTTGCGCCTTGAAACGTTGCGCCTTGAAAAGCGGCGGTTACATCGCGATGGCCGGCGCGCCGGATCTCCTTGGCCGCCCGGTCAAAGCGAATCACGCGCAGCGGGGGATGAAGCAGACCCGACCCGTCATCGACGTAATAAGCCAACAGGAACGGATCGCCCTTGGAAACGGCGTAGCTGGTGATCTTTGCGCCTAATTCTGTGGCTTGAAAAAGACCGGTTGGCACGTTCGCGGCCCGAAGCGCATCCTCGAGAGTCTCGGCGATGGTTTTCCCGGCAAAGTCGCCCACTCCACAAGCCAGCGACAGGAAGAAAAGGAGGCGAGAGACAAAGTTCCTCGACACAGGCTTGGCAAGATTGTAACAACTGCACGCCGACTGGTAAGAGACAAGAGCAAGAAAGATCAAGCACACCGGCTTGCGTCCGGGTTAGATTCATAGGGACGTGCTCAAACAAGTCCAACCGGTGATCGCTTTTGCCTCCGCGCACCTGGACCAAGACCTCTCGCTCAGCTCGCTGGCCGATCGCGCGGGCCTGTCGGCGTTTCATCTGCATCGGGTGTTTTCCGCGGCCGCCGGAGAGACGCCCAAGCAGTTCACCCTGCGGCTCAGGCTGGCGCGGGCGGCGGCGATGCTGCTCACCACCGGCGATTCGGTTCTCGATATTGCGCTGGAGTGCGGATTCGGGAGCCACGAGGCGTTCTGCCGGGCTTTCCGCAAGCGATATTCCAGGACGCCCAGCGCGTATCGGGCGCGCGGCTTCGCCGCAGGAGTTCATTCGTGGGAGGCGCCGGAACATGCGGCGATCGTCGGCAGCGTCGGCCCGTGCATCGGGCTTTTTCGTATTCAACAGGACGGGAGATCACAGAAAAAGGACATGGCGTATTCCATCGTCAAGAAGGAAATTCCAGCGCTGCCCGCGATCGTGGTGCGGCGGCGCGTCAAGCCGGCCGAGATCGCAAGCATGCTGGGCGAAGCGCTCGGCCATATTTTCATGCACGCGCAAAGCAATGGCATCGCGCTGGCGGGCCAGCCCTTCATGCGCTATCTGGAATGGGGACCGGGATTATGGACGGTGGAGGCTGGAATGCCGGTGACAGCCAAGGTTTGCGAAACTCCATCGGAGGGCGGTGTTCGCCCGGATGCGTTGCACGGCGGCTTGGTGGCCACCACCACGCACACCGGCGCCTACGACAAACTCGCCGAAGCTCACGCCGCGGTTCAACAATGGATCGAGGCCGAGGGTCTCGTCGCAGCAGGTGCGCCGTGGGAAGTCTACACGACCGACCCGGCCGATTATCCCGATCCCAAGGATTGGAAGACCGAAATTTTCTGGCCGGTGGCGAACCCGAAAGCCCCACGGGCCGAGATCGCGGCCAAGCCAGTGGTCTACCAGATTCCCGGCATGGACGAGGTCACAGTGCAGCGCGATATCGCGTATGACAGCTCCAACGCGGCGCTCAGCATGGATCTCTACCGCCCGCCGGATGCGAAGGCCGCCACAAGATTGCCCGCCGTAGTCTTTGTCATGGGTTATTCCGACCTTGGCGCAGAGAAAATGTTCGGCTGCAAGTTTAAAGAGATGGAGGCCTATGTTGGGTGGGCAAAACTGGTGGCGGCTTCGGGTTTGCTGGCCGTCACCTACGTGAATCACGACCCGGTGCGCGATCTGGACGCCTTGTTCGCTTACCTGCGTGAGAACGCCCAGGCGTTAGGTATCGACGAACGCCGCATCGGCGTCTGGTCCGGCTCCGGCAACGTCCCCAGGGCGCTGGCGCTGCTGATGACCGAACGGACGTCGGTGAAGTGCGCCGCGTTGTGTTACGGGTACGCGCTCGATCTCGACGGCGGCACCGCTGTGGCAGAGGCGGCGAAGAAATGGAGGTTCGCCACACCCGCCGCCCGCAAAACGGTTCGCGACTTACCGCCGGACCTGCCTTTGTTCATCGCGCGAGCGGGCCGCGACAGCGTTGATTTGAACGTAACGCTCGACCGCTTTATCGCCCACGCGCTGGCCGCCAATCTGCCCATTACGGTGGCCAATCACGCCACCGGCCCGCACGCTTTCGACATCATGGACGACAGCGAGACGTCGCGCGAGATCATCCGGCAGATCCTGGCGTTCCTGCGCTTGCATCTGTTGCCCGCTCCCTGATGGTCACTGTGAAAGCCCGAAAAACCGCTCCCTCACGGTCGCGGCTCGGTACGGTTTTTATGCGTGCACTAATCCGTGCTGGTCGGCGTGATGCTTCCCGGCCTCTTCGGCATGATGAGTAGCGTGCACCGTGTGTCCGTGCGCGATATGGGCGTGATGCCCGGCCTTCTCATGATCGCCCGCTTGGTGATGTTGGGCCGCTTCCCGATGGTGTCTCGCAGCCTGTTCGTGATGCTCGGCAGCTTTATGGTGATGCTCCGCTCCTTTGTGAGCCATGGCGGTGACGCCTCCCTTGGTTTTGAAATGAAATCGAACAACACCCAGGAGTCTACAGGCGCAATTTGAGAATACAGTGAAGAATAGGTTGTCTTTTGATGAACCACTGCGTCTGCGTGATTTCACGCAGGACTTTATGCCGGCACCCCGTAAGGAATTGAAAGCAGAAGGACTGGCCTATGGCTGTAGGATTGCCACCTATATCGGCGGAGGCAGAAGACCATGGCGAACATCAACTTGACACCCGCTGTCGTGATTTGGGTCATTCTCGCAATCGCAACCCTCGGCTTGGCGCTGTATCGAAAGTTGATCTCCGCCAGCGAAGAGGATTTGATTCATCTGGGTCCCGGAGAAGAGCGGCGCATTCCCGAACAGGTGGCGCTGGCAGGCAAACTCAAGGCGGTCGATCGTTGGGGCAAAACCTTGACCGTGATTACGGTGCTGATTGGTTTGGCCATGGCGGCGATCTACCTGTACCAGGCTTTTCTGGTTCACAAGTGAAGGGCGGCGGTGGAGGTCAAGCTTTCACCAGCATCTTGCCGGTGTTCTTGCCTTTCAGCATGTCGATGAATGCGCGCGGTGTGTTCTCGAAGCCTTCTACGACATCCTCGCGATAGCGTAGCTTGCCTTCCTGAATCCACCGCGCCATCTGGACGACGCCTTCCGGCCAGCGCTCCTGAAACCGCGTCACGATGAAGCCTTCCACTTTGAGTTGCTTCGTCAAGATTTGTCCCAGCAGGCGCGGCCCGGGTTCGGGCTTGGCCAGGTTGTATTGCGAGATCTGGCCGCACACCGAAACGCGCCCGAATGAATTCAGCAGAGTGAAAACAGCGTCGCTGACGACGCCGCCGACGTTGTCGAAATAGCAATCGATTCCGTTAGGGCACAGCTCCTTTAACTTCGCGATGTAGTCTGAGGTGGTTTTGTAGTTGAACGCCGCGTCGAAGCCCAGGTCGTCGACGATGTGCCGGATCTTGTCGTCGGCTCCCGCGATGCCGATAGCGCGGCAGCCGTGGATCTTCGCGATCTGTCCCACCAGCGATCCCACGGCGCCGGCCGCTCCGGAGACCACCACCGTTTCTCCCGCCTTGGGATGGCAGATTTCGAGGAAACCGAAGTAGGCCGTCATCCCAGGCATGCCCAGCACGCCCAGCGCCGTGGACACGGGCGCGGTTTTGGGATCCAGCTTTCGCAGCCATTGGGCGGGGGCTACCACGTGATCCCGCCAGCCCCAATAGCCGACCACGAAATCTCCCGGCTGAAGATTGGCATCGCGCGATTCGATCACCTGTCCCACGGCGCCACCCACCATGACGTCGCCAACCTTGACCGGATCGGCGTAGGTTCGAACGCCCGTGATGCGCCCACGCATATAGGGGTCCACCGAGAGGTAAACGGTCCTCACCAGCGCCTCGCCCGGTTGCGGTGCGGAGAGCGGCGCTTGCTCGAGAGTGAAATCGGATTCCTTGGGCAACCCCGAGGGGACTGCGGCAAGCCGGAATTGGCGGGCAGCGGTGGGGACTAAAGAAGGAGCGGACATCGGAGACTATTATGACTCCGGGCGTTACTGCGGCGCTGTCTCGCCCTGGATCAAAGCTTGAAGGCCGGTGAATAACTGAGCATCGTCGACAACGAAGAAAAGACCGCCACGGCCGTTCTGGCTGCTGTCGCAATGGGGGCCGTTGAGCGTGCCTTGCTGGTTGAGATCGCCGAAGATGGCGTAGGTGTGTTGGCCGGTGGAGACGGCGATCTTGGCGTGATTGCCATCCGGCTCGCCGACGCCCTCGAATCCCAACGTCGTTCCCTGCCATGTTCCGGTAGTTGCGATCTGGACGGCGCCGGGAGCGGGAAGCGAGGCGTCCCAACATGTCACCGGCGTAGCGGCGCTGGTGGTTGGAATCTTGGGGGCGGCCCACCAGGTGGCGGTGCGCAGCGGTTCGCCGTTCAACATGGCGGAGACCAACTGCCAGGGCGGGATGTGCAGATCGGACGGCTTGGAGATGAGCGCGACGCCGCTCGAGAGGGTGGTTTTGGTGGCTGTCTTGCTCCTGGAGATTTTTCCGAGGCCGCCGACCAGGGCTTGAATGTCCGCGGGTCCTCCATCGTTGACAATTTGAAGCTTGGATGGATCGGTTACGACACTCGCGTTGGCCAGAGCTTGGAGGACCGCGACTACATCGTCCTTCGTCAGCTTGAGTGCGAAGAAATGCTGGCTGACCAAAACGTCGTTGTCCGCGACGCAGCCTAGCGTGTTTCCGTCGGTTTTCCGCGGTTCGGTGACGCTACCGGAGCCCGGCCAGGAAGGCGTGGAGACTTGCAGCACCATTCCGTTTCCATCGGCGTTCCATGCCAGCAGCCCCTTGGAATGGCCCGCGGGCGCGTCTTTATTGGGAAGGGGATCTCCGTAGAACTGATCGTTCCAGATCACATAGAAGAATGTTCCGTTGTAGATTTCGTCGAACGTTGCACCCAACGGATCGGTCGTGGTGTCGCCAACGCATCCGCCGCCTGGTTGCAGATTGTGGTCCGCGCTGCTGGCAAATACAAACTGCTGGCCGAAGTATTTGTACCGCTGCACCGTCCCGCCAAACGGGCAGGTCCTTGGCACGCCGCCGCACTTGGGAAACGACTCCGCGTTGAATTTGAAAGCAAACCACCAGTCCACCGGCTGGGCAACATTCAAGAGTGGCGTGGGCGCCTGTTGCGCCGTCAACGTAAGACAGCAAAACGCTAGCGACAATCGAAAGATCATATAAGTCTGATCGACGAATTACGGGCGAGTTCTAATAAGACATGCGGGTTCTTCTTTTCGGCGCATCAGGGATGGTGGGTCAGGGCGTGCTGCGCGAATGCCTGCTCGATCCCGATGTCGAAGGCGTCGTGGCGATCATACGCAGCCTACCGGCCAGAGGCACCCCAAGCTGCGCGAAATGTTGCACAGCGATTTTCTCTATTTCTCGGCGATTGAAGACCAACTGGCCGGGTTCGACGCGTGTTTCTTCTGTTTGGGCGTCTCATCGGCCGGAATGAGCCAGCCGGATTACGAGCGGATCACGTACGGTTTCACGCTGGCCGCGGCGCGAACGTTGGTGAAAGGCAGCCCAAACATGACGTTCATCTATGTTTCAGGCGCGGGCACCGACAGCTCCGAACGCGGGCGATCGATGTGGGCGCGCGTCAAGGGCAGGACGGAGAACGAGCTGCTGCGCATGCGGATTCCACGCCGCTTACATGTTCCGCCCCGGTTTGATTGTTCCGCTGCACGGGATCCAGTCGAAGACCCAGTTTGTTCGCCTGTTTTACGCGCTTCTCGGGCCGCTGCTCCCATTCCTGCGGCGCTTCCCCAAGTTCGTGACGACCACCGAGCAAATCGGCCGAGCTATGCTCAAAGTCGCAAAGCGTGGCTGGCCGAAGCCGGTGCTGGAGACTGTCGACATTAACGAGGTTTGAAGTGCGATTTGCGTTTCTTCTGATCGCAGTGGCGAGTACGCTGTTCTCCGCCGACATCCAATGGGGGCTGGCGGAAAGCGGACTGCAATTGGGCATTGATGTCACGGCAACACCGGAACCTGCGTTGCGTATTTCGCTCAAGAACGTTGGGATTGAGTCGCGAGATTCGGTGATCGGCGAAGCGGGAGCCGTGGACTTCTACAACGTCGAGATCGCCACTCGTGCGCCGGGACAGCCAGACCAACCTGTGTTCGATTTACATGCTCTCCAGGCGTCTTCGTCTTCGCTCCTGCTGCCGATCAGCGCGCACCTGCAGCCCGGCGAGGTCCGCGAGTTCGTCTATCCTTTGAGTCAACTCATATGCGTGGTGAATCGAAGAGACGTTCCGTTCCGAGCGCTCTTCGAGCGAGGCTACAGCGTGCACGCTTCCCTTGAATTTCCCGGCGTGACGCTTGTAACGCCGGATTTAACTTATATGTGGTAGCATCCCTGAAGTGTCCGCGGTCGAAATCGATCAAGTTACCAAGACTTTCGACACCGTAACGGCGGTGGATCGGCTTTCGCTTTCCGTTCCAGAGGGATCGGTTTACGGATTTATCGGTCCCAATGGTTCGGGCAAATCCACCACCATGCGGATGATCGCGAATATTTTTTATCCGGACTCGGGGACCATCCGCGTTTTCGGCCAGGAGCGCTCCGGGACGCGCTCGGGACAGATCGGGTATCTTCCCGAAGAGCGCGGCCTGTACCGCAAGATGCGCGTGCGCCCGCTACTGGAGTTTTATGGCGAGTTGCGCGGGGGGCGCAAGGTGGGCGGCGAAGTGGACGCATGGCTGGACCGCCTGGGCCTCAGCAATCGCGCGAACGACAAAGTGGAGACGCTGAGCAAGGGCATGAGCCAGAAGGTTCAGTTCATCGCTACGGTGGTTCCCGAACCCCAGCTGCTCATTTTGGACGAGCCATTCACTGGCCTTGACCCGGTGAGCGCCGATTCCATTCGCGGCGCGATCCTTGAAATGCGCAAGCGCGGATGCACTATTATTCTGAGTACGCACGATATGGGTGTTGCCGAGAGCCTGTGCGATTCGATCCTCATGATCTTTCGCGGCAAAAAAGTCCTGGACGGGACGCTGGACGCCATCCAGGCGAGCTATGGCAGCGACACCATTCGCGTGGAGGTGGAAGGCGGGCTGGCCTCTTTGGACAACCTGCCGGGCATCGAAAGAATCAAGGACCTGGGACAGGTGCAGGAGCTGCGAATGGCGCAAGGATGCGATCCGCAACGGGTGCTGCAAACTCTGATAAGCCGGACGCGAGTGATTACGTTTTCTGTCGTCAAGCCTTCCCTGCACGACATTTTTGTCCGTATCGCGGGCCCGCAGCCGGAGGAGATGGCCGTTGCTTAGAACCCTCCTCATCGCCAAACGCGATTACCTGCAAATGGTTCAGAGCAAGGCGTACCTGGTGGGCCTGATTCTGCTGCCGCTGCTGTTCGGCGGAGGATTTTTCGTTCTGCCGCTGGCCAACAGAGGCGGCCCGAAAGATCTGCGTGTCGCGGTGCTGGATGGTACCGGCGTCGCGGGGGCGGCGGTGATTGAATCCGCCCAGGAAATCAACCGCAGGGCGAGATCGGACACATCCTTTGGTTCGCCCAGCGCGCCGCGCTATAGCTTCGAGGAAGTGAAGCCGGAATCCGATCTGGCGGCTCAACTTCTGTCGCTTTCCGACCGCGTTCGCAGCGGCGAGTTGTCGCTGGTGGTCGAAATTTCTCCCGAGGCGCTGCAGCCACCCAGCCATCCCAACAGGCCGTTGGCGCGTTACTACAGCAATTCCGGCGGCATCGTCGATCAACAGAATTTCTGGGTGCCGGCCGCCGTGAACAACGGGTTGCGCCGCGTGCGACTGACGCAGTTGGGAATCGACCCGGCACGCGTGCCTGGCGTTCTAGACGATATCGGCGTAGTGCCCATGGATCTGGTCTCGAAAAATCCGGCCACCGGCAACGTCGTCGAAGGCCGCAAGAAGAGTCCGATTCAGACCGGCGCGGTGCCGTTCTTTCTAGTCTTTTTGCTGTACATTATCGCGATCTTCGGGTCGGCGCCCAATCTGGGCGCGGTAGCCCAGGATAAAATGCAGCGCGTCTATGAAATGTTGCTGAGTTCGGCCTCGCCCTTCGAACTCATGATGGGCAAGGTATTCGCCGCGGTGGGCGCGTCCTTGACCAGTTCGACGGTGTACATCATCGGCGGCCTGCTGGCGCTGGCCGGTATGGCGACGCTTGGGGCGGCGCCGCTGCACTTGATTCCATGGTTTTTTGTGTACGTGTTCGCCGATGTCTTTATGCTGGCCGCGGTGGGCGTCGCGCTCGGATCGGCATGCGCCACTCCGCAGGATGCCCAGCAGTTTGCGTTCCTGCTGATTCTGCCCTTAATGATTCCGATGTTTGTGCTCGCTCCCATCATGCAGCAGCCCAATGGCGGGCTGGCGGTAGTGATGTCGTTCATCCCGCCCTTAACGCCCATTGTCATGCTCTTGCGACAGTCCATGCCCGCAGGCGTCCCGTGGTGGCAGCCCTGGGTCAGTTTGGTGGGCATCGTCGCGTGGGCCACTGCGACGATCTGGGTGGCCGCGCGTATTTTTCGCATCGGCATTCTGTCCCAAGGCAAGACGCCGCAGATCGGTGAACTGGCCAAATGGGTGCTCCGCGATTGACACTCGCGCCAGCGCGAATGTAGGATCAAAGTCGTTTCAGAAAGGTAATGAACATGAGGAATTCACATTGGCTTGGCCTGCTGGCCATGGCGCTGACGGGCGCCGCCGCTTTCGCGCAGCAAAAGGTGGAGTGGAACAGCAAGTTCAACATTCCGGTTGCGCCCACCGGCCTGGCGCATCGTCCGCTGCCCGATCATCCGATGGTGTTCGACACGGCCGAGGGCCAGAACATTCGCCTGGTGGTGATGGCCAAGGGGCTGGAGTTTCCCTGGAGCATGGCGTTCCTTCCCGACGGGAGCATGCTGGTGACCGAGCGCTCGGGGCATTTGCGTATCATTCGCAATGGAGTGCTGGATCCCAAGCCGATCGCGGGCGCGCCAGCTGCTTATTGGACAGGACAATCGGGCGATCCCGGGGCGGTCCACGGCTATATGGACATCGCGTTGCACCCGCGCTTCACCGAAAATCACCTGCTGTATCTCACGTACACCAAGCCGCTGGACGGCGGCAAAAGAACCACCGCGGTGGCGCGCGGGCGTTGGGATGGGAACGCGTTAGCCGATGTGAAGGACATTTTTGTTTTACCCGAAGCCAGCACCTCGCGCATCGCGTTCGGCAGCGACGGAATGCTTTACCTGAGCACTACGGGCCGAGACCCGCAGGATCCCAACACGCTGGGCGGCAAAGTGCTGCGGCTCCGCGACGACGGCTCTGTTCCGCCCGACAATCCGTTCGTGGGCAAAGCCGGGCATCGGCCGGAGGTTTACACGCTGGGACATCGCAGCGCACTGGGCCTCACTGTGAATCCGGTGACCGGCGAGATGTGGGAAAACGAAAACGGCCCCAACGGCGGCGACGAGATCAACATCCTGAAGCCCGGCCGCAATTATGGCTGGCCCATCGTGAGCTACGGCCGCACGTATCAGGGCCCGTGGCAATCCACACCTCCAGGTCACGCCGGGTTTGAGCCGCCCATCGTGTACTGGATGCCGGCCATTGCGGTCTCCGGCATGACCTTCTACACCGGCGACAAATTTCCGAAATGGAAGAACGACGTCTTCGTCGGCTCGCTGCGCACCGGCGAGATTCCGGGTACCGGGCATCTGGAACGGATCCTGTTCAACGACAAATGGGAAGAGCTGCGGCGCGAGTCTCTGCTCACCGAGCTGCGGCAGCGCATCCGGGACGTGCATCAAGGTCCCGACGGGTTGTTGTATTTGCTGACCGACGACAAGGATGGCGCGGTGCTGCGGATCGAGCCGGCCGAGTAGCTTCCCGCGCGGGCGCGGATTCGTTGATATCGGAATGGACCACTTTGTTGGCGGTGCAGGCGGGCGCATCCGCTACGCTCACCGGATTGGTGTTTGTCGCGTTCTCCATTAATCAGAGCAAGATCATGGATTTTCCCGGCCTGCCGGGACGCGCCATGGAATCGCTCCTGCAACTTCTGGAAGTGTTTCTGATTTCCACCGTCGCGTTGGTCCCGCGCCAGCCGGAGCGATTTCTTGCGATTGAAATCCTTGCGATCGGCACAGTCTTGTGGGGCTGCCAGATTATGGGGCAAGTTCGCTATCTGAAGCTGAGAGCGGGACATCCTTGGAGGTGGTTCTGGTACCGAGCGATACTCGGCCTGTTGGCGGCGGTTCCGTTTGAAGTGGCTGGAGTCGAGCTCCTGTTGGGAGCGCCGGGCGCGCTGTATTGGCTGGCGCCTGGTTTCGTATTCTCGTTCGTGGCCGCGATTGTGAGCGCCTGGGTACTGCTGGTGGAGATTCTTCGGTAATCTCGAATCGACTACTCCTTGGCAGCGACGCCCAATACTCCCGAGATTCCGGATCGCCTGGCGCGCTGGATCTGAGACTGGTCAAAACTAACAAAGGCGGCATCCGGAGGCGACGGACTCGTCATCCTCGACCCGAACATTTCTCAGGCCGATCAACCTGCTGAATGCCTCCGTGATCGCACTGTCCTGAAATCCGTAGAGGCTGTGCAGGACCCATTGTTTTTCGAGCAGAACCGTCTTCGAGATCCAGATCACTTCGGCGATGAAGAGTGACCGAGCTTGAGCGGCCTGCTTGGGATCGTCCTCCGTTAACAGCCGAACAAGTACGTTAGTATCGACCGCGATCACGACGGCGGCTTACTTCCCGCGCGATGGCATTGTTCATCTGCGCGATGGTCTTAGGCTTTCGTTTAGAGCGAAGACAGCCCGCAACCTCATCGAGAGTGGTTTCCGGGAAAGGGACCTTAGGAACGATGCCCCGTCCCTTAGCTAAGCGGTGAGTGGCGGACATCGGCAGGGCTTCCAGCCAGATTATGGCATAACCGAGCGCTGCCGGCTCGGCAACAAGGCGAAACCGAAACCGGCCCCGCCGGCGTCGAAGTCTTGAGTGGAGGCTCCGGGCATGCCCAAGGCGGTGGGGGAAGCGCAAGGCAAAATCAGCGGGCGGATCATCATCGAACAGCTCATCCGCAACATGGAACTGGGGCAGTTCGAGATGGGCTTCAGCATCCTGGCACCCTGCATTTTCAGCCTCTATTTACACCCGGACGACTACACGCGCCTCACCGGTGTCTTCGACCTAATTCGCGAAGACGCGAAGAAAGCCCTGGCGGGGCGGCTGGCGCAACTGAACGCCAAGCCGCTGGGAATCGGGGCCCTGCGCGGCGCGAAGAATCGCAAGCCGTACAAAATCGCGGGCAAGGACTGGACCTTCGAGTTCTTCCCGGACTCCGAAGGCGCTGTCCCGCTAGGAGACGTCGAGATTCATTCCGAGCTGAACGAAACGCCGCAGCCGGGCTATCACGGCGCCAAAACGACGCTGCTGGATCGCGAGCCGAGTGTCGGTGCGATCACCGGTAGAGCCGGGATACGACCCGAGACTCGGCAGTCTTCGAAAATGGGTCCCGATCGCCTCTTCGCTGAGATCCGCTATGAAGACGATTCTGGTCCGCAGCTTTTCTTAATGACCCAAGACGAAATCAGCGTGGGCCGCGGCGGCGACGGCGCGCAGGTCAGCCTGGCACTTTATACCAACGATGAAGTCTCGCGCGAGCATCTGCGCATTCGGCACGATTCGATCGCGAAGCGCTTCGTGATCGTCGACAAGAGCATGAACGGGACGTGGCTCAACGGCAAGCGACTGGAGCGCGGCGTGGAAGAAACGCTGCCGGCCAAAGCGCAGATCGGCGTGGCGGAAGTGATCACACTGCAATTTGAGGGAAAACAATGATTCACATTCCCTACCTGGCGCACATTCCGTTCGTGCTGCTGTTTCTCGGATTTGCCCTGTGCTTTGTACTGACTAAAGCCGCATCCCGGCGCTAGCCATGGCGAAGACTCTCGAGGGCCAATCCGGTTATGCCTGGCGATCGGCAAAGGCCAGCGATCCGGGGCGAGTGCGCGCCGAGAATCAGGATCGCGCCTACGCGGACGACGAGCTCGGAATTTTTCTCGTCGTGGACGGGTTGGGCGGCCATGCGGCCGGTGAGAAGGCCGCGGAGACCGCAGTGGAGGCCATTCGCGCGGAGATGAATCCGCGTGCCGGCGATCTGCGCGATCGAATCCGGCGAGCCATTACGGCCGCCAATAATCGCATCTTTGCGGAGGCCGCGGAAAACGAAACCTGGCGCGGCATGGCGTGCGTACTTACACTGGCCGCGATCGCCGGCGACAAGGTGATCGTCGGGCACGTCGGCGATTCTCGCCTTTACCTAACCTGGAACGGAGCCCTTCGAAAGCTGACATCGGACCATTCGCCGGTGGGCGAGCGTGAGGACGCGGGCGAGCTCACCGAGGCTGAGGCCATGACGCATCCCCGGCGGCACGAAGTGTTTCGCGACGTAGGGTCGCGGCGGCGCGAACCGGATGAAGAGGATTTCATCGAGATCAAGGAGTTTTTGTTCAAGCCGGATGCCGCGATTCTTTTGTGCAGCGACGGCCTGAGCGACCTGGTGACTTCGACCGAAATCCTGGAAGTGATCGAGCGCTACGACGGCGATCCCACGCAAGTGGCCGAAGAGCTGGTGGAAGCGGCGAACGTGGCCGGCGGCAGCGACAATATCACGGCTATCTTTGTGGCAGGCAATGAATTCCTGGGCAATGCGTCGTCCCGGGCGGCCCAGGCTCGCGTGCGCAACGCCATCACCAAGGCTCGCGATAGCGAGGTCGCCGAAGCGGATGGCCAGCCAAAGCCGGGCGTTCTAAGTAAGGTGGCGCGTGTCCTGCTCACCCGAGTGGCCTTCCTGATTTACGGGTTCGTAGTGGGAGTGGCGTTGGCGTTGGCGCTGCGTTGGCCGAAACCGTAAACCGGGGGGCGCGTCAACATATCCGATCGGACCTTGCTTAGAACCAGGCAGTTTGGCGCCTACGAGGTAATCCGCAAGCTTGCGCGCGGTATGACCGACGTGTATCTGGCCTTCGATACCAGCGCCAATCGCCACGCCGTATTAAAGATCGTTGAGGAATCGCCCGACCCGCTGACGCAACTGATCCTGGAAGCGGAGCGGCGCGGCGCCGATTTGCAGAAGCAATTGCATGACGCCGATTCGCGCGTGATCGAAGTCTATGAGTACGGGCACCTGGACGGCTTCTTCTTCGTCTCCATGCAGTACATCGAGGGACGGACGGTGGCCGAGATTCTAAAGCAGGAGGGCCGCATTGAACCGGCGCGCGCCGCGCGATTCGCGGCCGAGATCCTGAGCCAGCTCGACAAGCTGCATTCGTTTCAGGCCGCCATCGATGGGCAGCGGCGATCCGTGGTGCACGGCGACATCAAGCCGTCGAATATTCAGATCGGCGCCAACGACGAAGTGCGGCTGCTGGATTTTGGGATCGCGAAGGCGCTGACGTTTACGCATAGCCGCACGCACTTGGGACTGGGCAGCCCCAGCTACTGTTCGCCGGAACGATTGAATCACGGGCAAGTGGACCGCCACGCGGATCTGTGGGCGGTGGGCGTGACGCTGTACGAGATGGTGTCGGGCGTACCTCCTTATCAGGCAGAAGACACGCGCAAGCTGGAAGCGCTCATTCAATCGCGACGTCCGCCGCGCGCGCTGCCGCAGGGCTGTCCCGAAGCGATGACCGCGATTCTGCACAAAGCATTGGCGGCCGATCTGCACCAGCGTTATGTTTCCGCCTCGGCGTTTGAAAACGATGTGACGCGCTTCCTGCAAGGCCAGCCGACTGTCGCGGAAATGGAGCGGCGCGTTTCGTGGAAGAGCAACCCGACCGTGGAGAAACAGCGGCTGCCGTATTTGTCGCAGCGCGTGAGCGGCATGGCAGAGACGGTGCGGCGCAGCGTGCTGAAGCTGAAGCCTCCGCGCGTGCAACGAATCGCGTCGGTGATGAGCATCCTGGTGGCGTTGTTCTGGGGATTGCTCGCGGGTCTGGTGGTATGCGTGCCGCTCGGCTATTACTATCGCTTCTCGCGCGAAAGCAACACGCTGCGTCGCAAGCTGGACTACACGCACGCCAGCATCGGCGAGATCAATCGTGATTGGGATCTGCTGCAGCGCATCCAGCGGCAGAATGCGTTTCTGGGCGGTACGTCGCCGGCCATTCGTCTGGCTTCGAACGTGCGCGCGGCCTTGCTTGAAATGGGCGACGGGGTGATCGAGGCGTATCGCAACAGTTCGGACACTCATGTCGAGGATTTCGATTGGCCGAAGGCCGCGGTGTGCTTCACGCACCTGATCGAGATGGATCGCAATGATCGGAGCCTCGAGGGCAAGCTGGCATTGTGCCATGGATATGAGAACCTGGAACACTCCGAACAGGCCGCGCAGGCCGATTTCGAAAACGCGGTGTCGTTGATGCCGCGTTCTATGGATCCGCATTTAGGCCTGGCGCGTATCGATGTTTATGCGCTGAAGAACATCGGCAAAGCCATGGCGGAGTTGCATCAGGCCCAGCGCTTGGGGTTCGTGCCGGGTCCGCGTGAAGCGGAAGAAGAGGCGGACGGGTATCGATTCCGCGCCGGCGCGGAGTTGAACCAGGCGCGGAAGGAGGCAAGCAGCAAGACCGAGGAAGAGCGCTATTTGCGCCTGGCCCAGCGCGATTTCGACCGCGCGCGCCAATTGTACGAGCCGATCGAGGGCTTTTCCAATGTCAGCGTCGCTCTGCGGCAAGTGGATGACGACGATCGTGCACGGCAGGAGATGGCCGATGCGCTCGCGAAGAAAGCCAAGCCCAAATACAGGTCAACGCGGCCTCGCTATGCCACCCGGAGGGCGCATTGGCAGTAACCAAGAGCTGGGAATCGAACGTTATTTCCACGGGCGCAAAAGGGGCGATAGCGCCGGGAAGAATCGCCTGGCGCGAGTTTATATGGCTGGCGTTATCGTCCGCGCTGGTTGCCGCGGGATTGCTGATGGTCTATTCGGCCAAGACCCAAGGCTTTCCCGAGATGTCGGCGGCGCTGGCCCGGGGTGAACTGATCGATCTGAACCAAGTGAGCAAGCCGGAGCAACTGCTGCCGTTCCTGCAGGTGGTTCAGGATGAGACGCAACGCGAACAAGTGGCGAACAAAATGTTCGATTACGTTGCGACGCACCGGCCGCTTCCAAACGTGGGAGCTTTGGCGCGATTGCGTCTGGGAGTGCCGATCGCAAAGTTCAAGCCGACATTCGTAGTTCGGACGCCAAATGAATTTCAGACGCAGTACCTGATTTGGATCGCGCTCTATCTGGCCGCCTTCCATGCCGTGTTCCTCATCTGGCGATGGAGCGGGCTGCGCGGCGACTTCGCGATCCTGCCCGCCATTCATTTATTGACCGGCATGGGACTGATTCTCGCGGTTAGCCTGCGCGATCCGCTGCGCGATACGCTCGAGTTCAGCAAATTCGCCTGGGGCGCGGCGCTGGGTTGCCTGGTGCTGCTCGCGCCGTCCTTGCGTGCGCTGCGTTATGAGCGCTTTTCCGCCTGGTGCTATACACCGCTGTTTGCCGCGCTTGCGCTCTTTGTTTTATTGATGCGATTCGGATCGGGCCCGACAGGCAACGACGCGCACGTGAATCTCGGTCCGTTTCAGCCGGTGGAAGCGATCAAGATCCTGCTGGTGTTTTTCTTGGCCGGATACTTTACGCGCAATTGGGAGCGGCTCAGGGACCTGCGCGAAAAGAAATTGCTGCCGGGCTGGATCGGAGTGCCGAGACTCTCGCACGTCTTGCCGGTGATGTGCGCAGTGGCGTTGGCGCTGGGATTTTTCTTCCTGCTGAAAGATCTCGGGCCTGCTCTTGTCACCGGGTTTCTGTTTCTCGCGATGTTCGCCGTGGCGCGCAGCCGCGCGGGATTGGCCGTACTCGGCCTTGTTCTGCTGGTGGGCGGCGTGACAGTGGGATATCACTTGGGCAAACCGGCCACGGTGGTGGATCGCATCAACATGTGGCTCTCGCCCTGGGATAACGACGTTCACGGCGGCAATCAACTGGCGCATTCGCTGTGGGCATTTTCCACGGGAGGCGCGCTCGGTTCGGGACCGGGCTGGGGCGATCCGGAAATGATTCCCGCCGGCCACACGGATCTGGTGCTGCCGGCGATCGGCGAAGAGTGGGGATTCTGCGGCGTGGCGACGGTGCTTTTGCTGGTCGGCTTTCTGGTGTGGCGGGGAATGCGGATCGGCCTGCGCGCGCCGAACGAGTACGGCCTGTTTCTCGCGCTCGGCCTGTCGGCGCTGATCGCATTTGAAATGCTGCTGATATCGGGCGGCGTGCTGGGCGCCATTCCGTTGTCGGGCGTGGTGTCGCCGTTCCTGAGCTTTGGCAACACGGCAATGCTGGCGAATTTTCTGATCTTCGGGATCTTGGTGTCGATTTCGAGTCAGAGCAAAGAAGCCATGATTGACGAACCGTTCCGCAAGCCCGTGGTTCGCTTGGAATGGGTGCTGGGCGGGGCAGCGGCGACGCTGCTGGGATTTGCGGCATACTATCAAATCGCGCACGATCGGGATTATCTGTCGCGCGAGGCCAAGGTCTTCGAGGACGACGGCGTAAAAAGGCCGCAACGCAATCCCAGGCTCAATTCGCTGGCGCGCGAGATCCGGCGCGGAAACATTTTCGATCGAAACGGCGTATTGCTCGCCACTAGCGACTGGGGCGAGCTGGAGCGGCGGCGGGATCAATACTCGAAGCTCGGCGTTTCCATCGACACGGCGTGCTCGCGGCTCGACAACCGGCATTATCCGTTTGGAGCGCTGACGGCGCATCTCTTGGGTGACTTGCGTACCGGCGAGAATTTCCACGCGACCAACGCATCGCTGATCGAGCATGATTCGAATGCACGCTTGCAGGGCTTCAACGATTATCGCGAGCTCGCGCCGTTGATCCGCTATCGCCATCAGCCGGGCAATCCCGAAATCGCGAAGCTGATGGCGCGCGATCGCGACGTGCGGGCCTCCATCGATATTCGGCTGCAGGCGCGGGTGTCGAAGGCGCTGGAAGACCGGCTGGCGAAGGCCCACAAGGACAAGGGCGCGGCGGTGGTGATGGATCCAAACACCGGCGACGTGCTGGCTTTGGTGAGCGCGCCCGCGCCCGACTCGAAGACCACGACGCCCGAAGAATTATTCGATCGCGCGCGTTACGGCCAGTATCCGCCGGGTTCCACCTTTAAGCTGGTAACCGCGATGGCCGCGCTGCGCCTGGATCCCGCGCTCGAGAACAAGAGCTTCAGTTGCCGGCGGCTGCCGGATGGCCGCGTGGGCGCCATCATTCCGGGATGGCGCAAACCGATTCGCGACGATGTGGGCGATTCGGCGCACGGGACGCTGACCATGCATCAGGCCATCACGGTTTCGTGCAACGCGTATTTCGCACAGCTTGGCGTATTCTCCGTGGGTGCGAAACAATTGAGCGATACGGCGAAGCTCCTGGACATACCAGCGGGCAGCGTCGCCGATATCCAAGCAGCGATGCCGTTTGCGGCGTATGGACAAGGTCCCGTGCTAGTGACGCCGTTCAAGATGGCGCGCGTAGCGGCCACCATCGCGGCGAATGGCGCCATGCCGGAGGGCCGCTGGGTGATCGATCCGAGCAATGCACGAACCGCGCCCCCGAAGCAGATTCTTGCGCCAGATCTTGCCTCGTTCTTGGCCAGCGCCATGCGATCGGTGGTGTAACAAGGAACGGCGCGGCGCGCCATGAAGGGCGAGGCCGTGAGCGTGGCCGGGAAAACCGGCACAGCGCAACTGGACGAAGGCATGCCGCATTCCTGGTTCGCCGGCTTCGCTCCGTATGACGGAAGCCGCTCGAAAAGCATCGCGTTTGCAGTGGTGGTGGAGCACGGAGGATATGGTGGAACGACGGCGGCTCCCATTGCCCGCGAAATCGTGGATGCCGCTGCCGAATTGGGGTTGGTGCAATGAAGATCTCCGAACTGATTGAGCGCCTCGGAAGAACCGTATTTGAAGCGCCCTTCGGCGCGAACGCGCAAGCGCTGGGCGAATCGCCGGAAGTGGCTGAGATTCGCATCGCGGTGCTGGATGAAGTGACGAAGAAGATCCAGCGCGCCGGAGGCCACGCGCTTTTCCCCTACAACGTGGTGCGCATCCTGATCCGCGCCGCCGCGGAGGATGGCGCTGTTTTCGAGCGCGATTTCTTCCGGCGATTCTTCGATGAGGAGGTGCGCAAGGGCCTGTTGAAAGAAGCGTGCCGTTTCCCCGCAGATCTGCGCGTGGAGATTCGCGCGATAAACGAACTGACAAAATGGCTGCGCGTCGAAATGCTGTCTGAGGAAATCGCGCCGCCTGTCGAGGAAGCTCCGCGCGCGCGTCGGACGGCCAGGCTGGTGGTCGCGGCCGGTAAGGCCAACAAATCCGAGATCCCGCTGCAAAAAGCGCGCACGAATATCGGCCGGCTCGGCGACGTCTACAAATCGGAAGGGCTTTCGCGCCGCAACGATCTGTCGTTTGCCGAAGACAATCCCATCAATCGCACGGTGTCGCGCGAGCATGCCCACATCGTGCACGACAAAAAGACCGGCGAATATCGCCTGTTCAACGACCGCTGGTACAAGCGCGGCGACAAGGCCGAGAACAACTGCGGGCTATGGATCGTGCGCGATGGCATGGGGCAGGAAGTGCATCGCGACACGCGGGGAACGCGGCTTCTGCCGGGAGACGAGATTCACCTCGGTAAAGCCGTGCTGAAATTTCAGATGAAGTAGCGCACGGGCCATTCATGCCAATGAAATCGACAGAACATATCTGGCCGCCGATGAACGCCGATCAACACCGATCGAAAACCAAAGGCGTTATGCTGCCTTATCCGCGTTCATCCGTGTTCATCCGTGGCCAAACGTGACCGCATGTCTTAAACCAGATCCAGCGCCTGCTCGAAATCGGCCAGCAGATCGCGCCAGTCTTCGATGCCGATGGAAATCCGCACCAGCCCGTCGGTGACTCCGGCGGCGGCGAACTCTTCTTCGGTAAAACCGGAATGCGTGGTGGTCTTGGGATGGCACACCAGCGTTTCCACGCCGCCCAGCGATACGGCGTTGCGCGCGATGCGCAGGTTGCGCAGAAACTCGAACGCGGCTCTTTTGCCGCCGCGCAGTTCGATGGACAACATGCCGCCCGGGAAATCGCACTGATTGCGCGCGATCTCCACTTGCTCCGGATCGGTAAAGAGCGTCGGATACAAGACGCGGCCGATCTTGGGATGTTTCGCCAGCCGGACCGCGATGCGCTCGGCGTTCTTGCTGGAGCGGTTCATGCGCAGCGTGACGGTGGGCAGGCGGCCTTCCAGCATCCAGCATTCATCGGGCTGCAGAATGTTGCCGAACAAATTGCGCTTGGAACGCATCTGGCGAATCAGCTTCGGATCGCTGGCGATGGCGAGCGCCGGCGATCAAATCGCTGAGGCCTGAAAGATACTTGGTGGCCGAGTACAGGCTCAGGTCGGCGCCCAGCATCAGCGGGTGCTGGAAGGTGGGGCCGAGCAGCGTGTTATCCACCATGACCAGCGGTTTGGGATCGAGATGCGCCACCGCATCGGCGGCGTGCCGGATGTCAGTCATCACGATGGTGGGATTGGCCGGAGTCTCAATCAGGACGATGGCCAGGTTCTTGGCCGAGACGAATGGCCTCGTCCATCTCGCCGGTGTGTCCGGCTTCAACAGGAATACCGCCGATACCAAGCGTGCTGAGGAAGTCTTCAATCAAGTGCTGCGTGCCGCCGTAAATGGGAACGGTGTAAACGATGTTCTGGCCGGGCCGCGCGAAGGTGAACAGCGCGGTCATGATGGCGGCCATCCCGGAGTTGAAAACCAAGGCAGCGTGCGCGCCGGTTTCCAGCGGCACCACGCGCGATTCCAGAATTTCAGCGTTGGGGTGATTGAAGCGCGAGTAAATCAGGTCGGGTTGCTCGCCCGCCTCGGGCTGCGCGCGGCCAGCCACCAGGTCGAAAGCGCGCTCGGCGGCTTCGGGGCTGGGGAAAACATAGGTGGAACTGCGGAACACCGCGGGGCGCGCCGATCCAACCGAAAGGCTGGGATCGAAGCCGCGCGTGAGAACCTGAGTGGGCGGGCGGAGGTCCTGCTGATCGGCCATAACGTCCTCCGATTTCAGTTTAGCGGTTCCGACTGAGCGTGAGGCACGCGCGAGTGCGTGCGCCACAATGGAGTCTGTTACGACGTGCGCGAGAACAGCGACAGCAGGCCCGAGAGCGAGCTGTTCTTCTTATTCGGCGCCTCCGCGCTTCCGGCCAGGCGATCCACCAGGCTGATGACGCTCTTGCCGAAGCTGGTGGCGGGCCCCATCGGCTTGCCCTCCATCAAAGATTTCTGGATCGCTTCGTAATCCGGCGGCAGGATGTGAAAAATATCGGTGTGCAGCGCGGTGCCGATCACATCTTTGCTCAGCCCGGTGTGACGGTCATAACGGTTGACGATCAGACGCAGCTTGTAGCGGCCCACGTTGTTGGCATCCAGGTAGCCGAGCGCGCGCTGCACCGCTTGCAGGGAGGTCAGCTCGTTGGTGGTGACCATCAGAATCTCGTCGGCCAGTTGCGCCTGGCTCAGGTTCCAATCTCCGTACACGCCGCCGGTGTCGAGAACCACCAGGTCGTAGGTGCCGCGCGCGTATTCGATGATGCTGCTGGCGTCCTTCAGGTCGCTCATGCCTTCCATCATCACTTCGGGCGAAAGCAGAACGTCCACACCGTTGCGGCTGGTGACGATGGATCTCCACAGGTCGGCGTCGATATCCTGCGAGCGCGCCAGCGCGTCCATAAAGCTGTAGTTGGATTTGATTTTCAGCAGGAACGAAAGGGTTCCCGCCAGCGGATCGAGATCGGCCAGCAGGATACGCTTGTCGCCGCGCTTCATTTGATACGCCAGATTGCTGGCGATGGTGCTGGCGCCGCAGCCGCCTTTAGCGGGCATAATGCAATACACTTTGCCGGATTTCGCGGCCAGCCCGGGTTTCAGCCGCGCGATCTTCTGCAGCGTCGCTTCCACTTGTTCGGAGGTGAAGGGCGGGATCAGGAAATCACTGGCGCCTTGCCGCAGAGCAGCGCAGCACCAGCTCTGGATCGTTGCTCGCGAGCACCACGATGATCGGCAACTTCGCATCGATGCGCAGCAGGTCCGGGATCAGCGCCAAACCCGCTTCGGGCGGCTCGCCGATCTCGAGCAGGCAAAGATTGGGCGCCTCGGAAGTAAGCACCTCGGCCAGTTGGTGTCGCATCGGATAGGCGTTCAGATCGTGGCCGGAAAAAGTGGGCAGATGCTTCCGAAGGAGGGGCGCTAAGTCCCGAATTATCTTCTGATTAGGGCAAATGAACAGCGCTTTCCACGTACCGCTGAACTTCGGGGCATCAGGCTGGGGCATCGGCGCACGCAGGACTTTCCTTCATGGGAGTCCTAACGGTCAAATCGGCTGAGTGTTGATCATAACATGAGAGCCTTCACTCACCGGATCAACTAAACAATCGAACGCGCTGGTCGATAAGGCTTAGTTTGATTCACGAACCAACTTAATGAATCAAACTCAGGCCCGCATGAGAAAGGCGTGTCGGCTGCTAAGAGACCAACATGAACCCAGAACATCCGAAGCCAGAACATCCGAAAGAAGACCACTCGAAGAAAACTGTCGTCGTGTGCGACACGCAACCGATAACGGCGGAAGGATTACGAACCTTGCTGACCGCGGCCGGAGACCTGGAGTTCCTGGCATCCTTGAATTCGTTGGAAGCGGCCACGCAACTGGTGACCGCCCGGCCACCCGACGTGGTGATCGTGGACAAGGGATTCGGCATGCGAATCGTGCTGGATTGGATTCACGATTTGAAACTGTCGGACGCCGCGCCGGCCGTCACGGTGTGGGGCGTTTCCATGACCGAAGCTGAAGCGCTGCGTCTGCTACAGGCCGGCGCCAAGGGCATCGTCCGCAAGACCGCGGATCTGGAAAGCATCCTGAGTTGCCTGCGCACCGTGGCCTCCGGACGAAGCTGGATGGAGGACTGCGTCTTTCGCGATTCGGCGCGCCAGGAGCGCTATCCGCGCTCGGAACTGACGCCGCGCGAGCACCAGGTGCTCGAAATGGTGGAGCAGGGGTTCAAGAACAAAGAGATCGCGCTCGAATTGGGCATTCGCCCCGGGACCGTCAAGATCCATCTGAAACATATCTTCGAAAAAACCGGCGTGCGTGGACGTTACGGTCTGGCCATCAGCGGATTGAAGGAGCGGGGATTGGTGTCGATGGTGAGCTAGTAATCTGGATCCGCTCCTTCACAGTCGCGGTTCAGATCTGTTGCTGCACCGTTCTGTTGCTGAACCGCTCTGTTGCTGAACCGCCATGCGTGAGCATGCGGATACACGCTATCGAAAAATACCGGATCGGCTCCCCCGTGCTCCTGACCGGCGCTTACAATTGAGAGGGAGCTACCGTTCCATGTCCACTCAGACTAAAGACCCATCGCAACGCGACACGCGGCAACAAGCCGCCGAAATCCACGACAACGCCGCGCACGCCCATAACGTTGCCGAACACCAGGGGAAGCAGGATCACTTGACCGGACACGAGCAGTCCCGGCAAGCCGAGGAGCACTCGCACCACGCTCATCAACCAGCGGAGGCGACTGTCGGCCATGGCATTGCCGCATTCGGGCACGCCGACATCGCGGCGCTGGCTTATGAACTGTGGCAGGCTCGCGGCTGTCCGGACGGATCGCCGGAGGAAGACTGGTTTCGCGCCGCGGAAGCATTACGATCCCGGGCCCATACGCGTTGATGTCTTACGCGGATGATCTCTTACTCCGGATGATAAGATGGACGCTCGGACCGTAAACTCCGGCACGGGCCATGATCGGCGAGACTCTCCGGCACTATCGCATCGAAGCCAAGCTGGGCGCGGGTGGCATGGGTGTGGTCTATCGCGCGCTGGACACCCATCTGGATCGCTCCGTCGCGGTAAAAGTGCTGCCTTCGACGGCCGTCGCCAACGCCGATCGCCGCGCGCGTTTCTCCCAGGAGGCCAAATCCGCCTCGGCCTTAAGCAATCGCCACATCGTCACCATTTTCGATATCGACACCGGGCAGGTGGACGGGCAGCCGGTGGATTTCATCGCCATGGAGTACGTGGCGGGCAAGACGCTGGACCGGCTGATCGGCCGCAAGGGCATGCGGCTGAACGAGGCGCTGCGCTACGCCATCCAGATCGCCGACGGCCTGGCGCCGCGCACAACGCCGGGATCGTGCATCGCGATCTGAAACCCGCCAACGTCATCGTCAACGAGAACGGCGAAGTGAAGATTCTGGACTTCGGCCTGGCCAAGCTGACCGAGATCGAGGAGCCGGACGTTTTCGCGGTGACGCAGAGCGTGCACGTGGACGCCGCGCTGCGGACCGAAGCCGGCACCATCATCGGAACCGTCGCCTACATGTCGCCGGAGCAGGCGGACGGCCACACCGTGGATGCGCGCTCGGATATTTTTTCGTTCGGCGCGGTGTTGTACGAGATGGTCACCGGCAAGCGCGCGTTTTCCGGCGATTCGAAGCTTTCCACGCTGGCGTCGGTGCTGCATTCCGAACCCGTGCCGTTGAGTCAGCTCGGGAACAGGTATTCCGCGCGACGTGGAGCGCATCATCAGCCGCTGCCTGCGCAAAGATCCGCAGCGCCGCTGGCAGAGCATGGCCGACATTAAGGTGGCGCTCGAAGACGTACTGGATGAATTGGAGTCCGGCAAGCTCGGGTTGGCCGATAATGGCGCCGCGGCCGTCCCGCCGCGGCGCAGGCTTGCGAATTTTGCTGTGGCCGGCGGTGATTGTCCTCGCGTTGCTGGCGCGGCGGCTATGCCGGCTGGAGATCTCTGAAGCCCGCGCAGCCGACCTTCGAACGCTTGACGTATCGGCGCGGCGAGATTCCAGCGGCGAAGTTTTCTCCCGACGGCCAGACCGTGGTGTTCAGCGCGCAGTGGGCCAATGAGCCGACCAATATCTTTTCCATGCGTCCCGGGCAGCCGCGAGTATCGGCCGCTCGATTTGCCGGAAGGCCGCATTCTTGCGATCAGCTCCACCGGTGAAATGGCCATTTTGCTGGGGCCGACTACAATGGGACGGCGCGGGAACGCTGGCGCGCGTGCCGTTGTCGGGCGGAGCGCCGCGCGAGATTCTCGAAAACGTCAACGACGCCGATTGGTCGCCCGATGGGTCTACGCTGGCGGTTTCGCGCACCGTGGGCGGCAAGAATCGCATCGAGTATCCGATCGGAACCGTGCGCTACGAAAACGACGGGCTCGCGCCCCAGCTGCTGCGCGTTTCGCCGCAAGGGCGACTTGATCGCGTTCTTCGAGCATGACAACCAGTCGGCGACTATACCGTCACGGTGCTGGACATGAGCGGCGCGAAGCGGGCTCTGTCGCGCGGCTGGCAGACGCTGGGCGGGCTGGCGTGGTCGCCCAAAGGCGACGAGATCTGGTTCGGCGGCAGCCAAGGCGGGCGGGGAACCGGCGTTGCGCGCCGTGACGCTCAGCGGAAAAGAGCGCCTGGTGGTGGAGACGCCGGCGTCCATGCTGGTGGACGATATCACGCGCGATAAGAAGGTTCTGTTCACGGTGGTGGATTCGCGCCTGGGGATTTCCGCGCTGGCGCCCGGCGCCAAACAGGAGAGCGATCTTTCGTGGTTCGACGCCAGCCGCGTCTACGATATTTCCGCGGACGGCAAGACCATCTGTTCGTGGAGCTGTCTTATGGCCAGGCGCGCAATCCCGCCATCTATCTCCGCAAAACGGACGGCTCGCAGGCGGTGCGGCTGGGCGATGGCAACCGGCCCGCTCTGTCGCCGGACGGAAAGTTTGTGGCGTGCATTTTGAACAACGGCTCCAAAGACGGAGCTGAGTCTGCTGCCCACCGGACCCGGCGAGGCGCGCATTTTCAGCACGCCTGGCATGCACTACGAGCGCGTGGAATGGTTCCCGGACGGGCAGAAGCTGCTGTTCACCGGCAATGAGCGGAACCGGCCCATGCGCACTTACCTGCAGGATATTCGCGGCGGCGCGCCGGTGCCGCTGACACCGGAAGGAATGCCGGCGGCGCACGTTTCGCCCGACGGAAAATATGTGACGGCGGTGGTGGGAGGCAAGCTGAACCTGATGCCCGATCGCGGGCGCTGCGTCAAGGCCAGCCGTCGAGGTGCAAGCCGGGGAGTCGGTGGTGCGCTGGAGCGCCGATGGCCGCTACCTGTTTCTGCGGCAGGACGAAGGCCTCACGGCGGTGAGGATCAGCCGGCTGGATCTGGCAAGCGGCCGCGAGGAGCCGTGGAAGGAACTGAAGCCGGCCGATCCGGTGGGCGTGCAGATCGGCGAAGTGGTCATGACGCCGGACGGGAACGCGTACGCGTATTCGTTCCAGCGCGATATTTCGCACGTTGTATCTGGCCGACGGGCTGAAGTAGCTCGGCTTCGATCAGCGGTGCGCGATCACCAGCAACGATCGCGCGCGTTTGACGACGCACTCCACGGCGCGCTTTAGATTTTCCGGGTCCAGCGCGGCGAAGCTTTCGTCCAGCACCACCAGCTCGGCATCCTGCAACAGCGCGCGAGCGATGTACAGGCGGCTGCGTTCGCCATGCGAAAGCTGCCAGCCGGTTTCGCCCACCATTTGCAGCATGCCCGCGGGCATGCGAGCCAGCAGATCGCCCAGGCCGAGCTCGTCGCAGATGGCTTGCGCTTCTTCGAAATCGGCGGGCGTAAGAACGGCCGGATGTCCCAAAAACAAATTGAAGGCGAATGTTTCGGCCAGCACGTGATTCTCATGGAACTGCGGCGCGGCGGCCAGGCGTCTGCGCCATTCGGCGGCGCCCAGCGTCGGGCGATCGAATCCGTCCATGAGGATGCGGCCGGAGTTGGGCTCGCGCACGCCGGCCAGCAGGGAAACCAGCGTGGATTTTCCGCCGCCCGAGGCGCCTTCCAGCACCAGCGCGCTCGCCCCATCGCGATTTCGAGATTTGCGCCGCGCAGCACCGGTTCAGCGCGATCGCTGTAGCGGAAGACCAGGTCGCGAGCGTCCACAACGTGCGGTGAATTCGCGGCGGAACAATATCGAGCGCTCCGGGCAATTCCTGGCGCGTCGCCGCGTGAAACAGAACCGACGTGCGCTGCCATGCCACTGCCGCGCCCGCCAACTGCCACGCGCCGGCCGCGAGCCGCCTCCAGGCGCGATAGGCCAGCAGCGTGCCGCCGACAGCGATCGCGATGCGCGCGGGCGAAGCATTTCCGTGAACGAACGCGGGCGCCAGGCCGAGCAGGCCGAGCACCAGCCAGCCGCGAGGAACCAGCGCGATCAATCGGGCGGTGGATCGGTCCATGGCCTTCGGAGCTCTTCAAATATTTTTCCAGCGCTTCGTCTTCGCCGTCGTGCCAGCGATCGGCCGCAAGCTGCGCCAGGCGCGTGCGATGCCCGGCCATGCTCTCCACCAGATCGTGCGTCATCGCCAGGCGAACGTCGGTCCAGTCGCGATTGCGCTGGAAATAATTCCACGCGATGGCAGCCGCGACCAGCAGCCAAAGGAAGAGCAGCGCCGATTGCAGCAGCCCGCCGGCGCCCGCCGCCAGCACGAAGATCGCGGCGATGATTTCGATGAGCGCCACCAGCGCGAGAAAGCCGCCGCTCAGCGCCAGCGCTTCCACGGCTTCCGATTCGAGCACGCGTCCCAGCAGTTGCCCCGCGCCTTGATGGCGGAGGCTGTCGGGATCCAAGCGCAGCGATCCGAAGAAGAGCCGCTGCTTCAAGAGCGCGCCCGCGCCGATGGCGACCCAGCCTTGCAATCGCGTGATCAGCACGCGCAGCGGGACCAGCGTCAGCAGCAGGAGCGCCCAGGGAATCAGCCATGCGCGATCCGTTCCGCCGCGCAGGACGTTCGAGCCAACGATGTACCATGCCAGAATCCAGAGCACGTATTGAAGCGCGTGGGCGCTGGCGAGCGCGGCAGCCGGCGGGGAATGCGGGCGTGGCGCAGTTGCTCGCCAGAAGTTCGCGCCGGGCGGCAAGCGCAACAGCCAGATGCCGCGGATGCGTTTGGAGCTGAGACGTTCGCGCAGGATGGCATCGCGCGCCCGAGCTTGTTTCGCGGGCGGGATTTGCGCGCGGTCGAGCATCTCTTGAATCTCGCGCAGGATGGGCGCTTCCATGTCGGCGCAGAGCGCGGAGCGGATGGTGGCGGGATCGACGCGGACTTTCTTGAGTCGGGCGTGAGCAGCATTGAGCCGGGCAGGAGCGCGAGAAAGGCTGGGCCGTCGTGGCGGATTAGAGGCTGGTCCCATGTGGCGAAGTTGGCGCTCGAAATCGGCGTAGGTGTTTCGGCGGGCTGCGCTTCGAAGCCGATGAGTCAGCGCGGCGGATTCGATCCAGCCGAGTCTCAGGGATTGGGGATTGGGGATTGGCGACGCCTGGTCGCATCAGTTAAAAGGCTGAGGGCTTCGCCCAAGCCGAGAGGCTGGCCAGAGCCACGAATCAGGAAGTGAGTTGGCCATTTTCAGACGCAGGTGACGCCACTCCGCTCCGTTCCAGAATTCTTCGCGGATCGCGCGCTCGGCTTCGAGCATGGCGTGAAGCGCGATCGGCGATTGCGCGCTGGCGATCGCCGTCTTCGACGATTCGTCCGTCTTCCAGCACCAGCACGCGCTCGAAGGTCATGGCCTCCGCGATGTCGTGCGAGATGACGAGCAGCGTGGCATCGCGCCAGATTTCGCGCGAGCGCGCCAGCAACTTGTGCCGCTGCTCGAAATCGAGCCCGCGAAACGGCTCGTCGAGAATCGCCAGGCGCACGCCGGGACGAAGCAGCGCGCGGCCCAGGCGCACGCGCTGGCCTTCGCCGCCCGAGACCAATCCGCCGCCTTCGCCGAGCGGAGTTCGCAGACCGTTGGGAAGCCGCTCGATGACGCGCTGCAACTCGGCGGCGTCGATGACGCTCGTCGATGGCCGCATCTTCCGCCGATGCCGTAGCGCAGATTTTCGGCCAGCGGCCGGTTCCAGAGTTGCACCGCCGGATCCACCCACGCGATGTGCGGGCGCAGTTGATCGAGACGCGAATCGTCCAGTTCCGACGCCATCGACGAACACGCTGCCGGATGCCGGCGCGATGCCAGCCGAGCAGCAGTCCAACCAGGCTGGATTTTCCGGCTCCCGACGCGCCGACGATCGCGACATGTGAGCCGGCCGGGATCGACAGGTTGATATCGCGCAGAATCTGATGCCCCGCGGCGACGACACTCACGTTCTCGAATGTCGATCGACACGGCTGCGCCAGTTCGGTCGTCGGCGACAACGCGCGGCGCTCGCTGTTCCAATGCGCCCGAGCGGCTCCAGCAATCGCAGCGTGACGTTGCGATACGAAGGATACTGCCACGCAATGATCGCGACTTCCTGGCCGAGCGCCGGCAGATTCAGCGCCCAATAGACCAGCAGCAACACCGCGCCGGCTTCGCCCGCCGCGCCCCAGGTGCGACGCCAGCAGCCAGATGGCGAGCCCGAAGCCGGCAAGAAACTGGAGCGTTTCGAGCGAAAGGACGGCGCGCTGCAGATTCAATCCG
The DNA here is from genome assembly GCA_963798295.1 of Bryobacterales bacterium. Classification (GTDB taxonomy): domain Bacteria; phylum Acidobacteriota; class Terriglobia; order Bryobacterales; family Bryobacteraceae; genus Palsa-89. Next base: position 73,263 of record CAWCSV010000004.1, read on the forward strand.
GCGCGCGCCCATTCGGTGAGCAGGGACTCGTGCTCGCGGCGCACGGCCGGTTGTCCGCCGTGCGTGTGGATGGCGACCAATCCGAGCAGCGCGTCCAGATAGAAATGCGTGAGCGCGCCCGCGTGCGTGCGCAGACGCAGATCGCGCTCCATCAAGCAAAGGTTGCGACGCGAGCGGAATCGCGAGGGCGGCGAACGCGGCGAGCAGCGCGATGGGCGCGCGGCGGGATCGATCCAGATGATGCCCGCGGTGGTGAAGACAATTTCAAAGCTGTAGCGCAGCAGCTGGCCGCCGAGTTCGGGAAGGCGGCGGATGAGATGAATGCTGTGGCTGCGCTCGGCCATGTCGGACTTGAGGCGGCTTTGAAAATAGCGGTCGCCCAGGCGCGGGATTTTTTCGAGGAACGCCAGGCGCAGACGGATTTCCAGACGGCGGCCCAAGGCGCAGCAGGCTGGAGGCGAGCGGGATTTCGAGCAACAGAAGCGCGGCCGAGAACGCAATGGTGACAGCGAACAGGCTGCGGCCAGATGCCGATCAATCCGCGAAACAGAATTGCTTCGAAGATCACCGCGGCCGCGGCCAATGCGAGCGCGATGGCGATGATGGCCGGGGTGAAGACGCCGTCGGCGCGGAGCAATCGCAGCAGCTCGCGGCCGGGGCGCGCGGACGGTTGTTGGAGCGCGGCCGATAAGTTCGGGGGAGGACGGCGTGGCCTTCGCTCGGATCCCAACGGCGCGAACCAGAACCGCGCCGCGCATGACAGTGCTCGTCTTCGCTCGCGGAGCGAACCGACCAATAATGTTCCGGGATGGTGTCGTCGTGGCGGAGAAATTCGTCAAGCACGCGAGCGCTCTCGGGCCCGCGATCGATGGCGCCGGAATCCACCAGCGACGCAAGCATGCGAACGCCGGCGTCCAACGCCGCGAGCGATCGCCAGCCCGGATCGTTCGTCGCTCGCGTCGACTGCTGCGCTCGTCGTCGATTCCGAGCGAATGCAAGCGGCGGCGCAAGGGCGCGAGAAAATCCTGCGGAGCCCGCATACTCGCGCCAATCCTCGGCCGCGACGGGCTGCTGATGGATGTAGAGATCGGACAGAAAGCGCGCCGCGCTCACCCAGCGCCGGCCCACCGCGGGATCCATCAACTCGACGAATCGGCCGAACCTGCGCCAGACGATGACGAAGTGCGTGACGCCGTTGGGCAGCACGACGACGGCGATGGCGGGCAGCGCGCGCGCTTCATCGATCAGCACGTGATCGGCCGGCAGCATGATCTGCTCGGCTCGCAATCCGAGCTGATTCGCGACTTCTTCGATGGTGTCGATGGAGGTGCCGTCCACGCCGGTCTGGCAGGCCTCGCGCAGGCGGCCGTAATTGACGGGATGCCGAAGCCTTCGAGCAGCGATTTGAGCGCGGCCGGGCCGCAGTCCATGTTGGAGGTCTGGACCACCTCGGGGACGATGAGGCGGGTGCTGCTTCGTCATCGAGTGCCGCGCGTCAGAGGTTCGAAGCGCAATGGCCGCTGGGGAACGCGCGTGAGATTTCGATATCGGCGGAAGCCGATGACGAAGTGGTGGCTGGTGGCTGGGTGGCTGGCGAAGACCAGCTCGGCGTGGTCAGAGGCGATCGATTTGAACCCGGGCAGGAAAGAGCGCATGCCGTTCGAGTGCACGATAGCCGATTGGCCCGGCGTGAATGCGATCGAGTCCGTCGGCGGGAAATACGCGATGGCGTGGCCGGATTCGATCCGCACATTGGTCGTGGATTCGTATTGCGGGACGCGCGCGGCAAGCATCCACCAGGTCCAGGCGACGAGCAGAATCGCGGCTGCCAGCAAGGCCGAGTTTCGAAGCTCGAAAATCGTCGGCGTCCAGGGCGCGCAGGGTTCGAGCGAACGCGATTCCCTGGTTCATGACCAAACGGGCGCGGGACGGTCCTTGAGCCAGAGAATGAAATCGAGGGTCGGCGGCTGGCCGCCGGCTGCCCGCAACCGGGATAGCGCACTGGCCGCGGTGCGATTGACTGTGCATCACCACTTGCATCATGGCCTGCGCGAGCGTCAGTTTCGCGCCGGGAAACCACGGCGTTTCGATCGGCCGCGCGAGGGCCGCCTCGTCCAGGCCTGCTTCACGAACGCCAATTCCGCTGGATGCGTATCGCGGAAGCGAGCCGCCAAAGCATCCAACGACTCGGGTTGCTTCAACTTCGGCGGCCATATCGAGCGGCCATTTGAGGAAGATCGAAAGGAACGCGCGTTGAACCAGTCACCATGTGGTGCAACGTATGGCGCATCTTTTCGTCATCGCGCGCGGTCGGGACAGGCGCGAACGGCTTCCAGCAGCGTTGCGTCGGCCCAGGCTTGATGATCGAACAGTTCGGCGAGCAAGGGAAGCACTTGGATATCGTACCCGCAGTGCACTGGTCGCCAATCCCAATCACGCGCGAGCGAATGCGAGCGCCCGTCCCCTACTCCGCCGCGGCTTGCCTCAGCAGCGGCTTCATATTCAGATTGCGGATCAGGCGGTGCAGATAGTTGGGATGCAGGCCCAGCAGCTTGCGCGGCTTCGGTGTAGTTGCCTTGCGCCTGCTCGAAGGCGTTCAGGATGAGCTGCTTCTTGGCTTCGCGCAGGGCGTCGTGAAACGCGGTCATGCTGGCGCCCGGCCGATTCCGCCTTTTCGAGCACCGCTTCGGGCAGATCCTCGGGAAGGATCATGTCGGAGGAACCCAGCACCACGGCGCGCTCGATGGCGTTTTCGAGCTCGCGCACGTTGCCCGGCCAATCGTAGTTCGATCAGGCAGGCGCGCGCGTGCGGCGAGACTCCCAGCACCGGCCGGTTGGATCGCTGCGCAAACTTGGCGGCGAAATAGCTGGCCAGCAGCGGGATGTCCTCGCGGCGCTCGCGCAGCGCGGGCATGCGCAGCGAGACCACGTTCAGGCGATAGAACAGATCCTCGCGGAAACGGCCTTTCTTGACCTCTTCTTCCAGATCGCGATTGGTGGCCGTCGATCAGCCGCACGTCCAGCTTGATGGTGCGCGTGCCGCCCACCCGTTCGAATTCGCGCTCCTGCAGCACGCGCAGCAGTTTGGCTTGCAGCAGCGGCGCCAGCTCGCCGATTTCGTCCAGGAAAACCGTGCCGCCCTCGGCGATTTCGAGCTTGCCTTTCTTCTGCGCGATGGCGCCGGTGAACGCGCCTTTCTCGTGGCCGAACAGCTCGCTTTCGAGCAGATTCTCGGCCAGCGCGGCGCAGTTGATGGCGACGCACGGTTTGTTGGCGCGGCTGCTGTTGCGATGGATGGCGCGCGCCACCAGTTCCTTGCCGGTTCCGCTTTCGCCGAAGATCAGCACCGTGATGTCGCGCGGCGCCACGCGCGCGATGAACTGATAGACGTCGCGCATGCGCGGGCTGTCGCCCACCATGTTGTGCTCCAGGCTGATCTCGTCCTGCAGGCGGCGATTCTCCTCCTCCAGCGATTCCATGCGGCGCGCGTTGTCGAGCGCGGCGGCGGCGATGCTGCCGATGGCGGTCAGCAGCTGCAGATGATTCTCGTCGAAGCGCGCCTCGGGATTGGAGGCGTCCAGGTAGATCACGCCCAGAATCCGGTCGAACACTTCCAGCGGCACCGCCAGCACGCTGCGGATGCGGCGCTCGACGATGCTGGCGGTGTCGGAGAACGATTCGGTCGGCCGGCAGATCGTTGCAGAGCACCGCCACGCCGTCGGAAAGCACCTGCGAGACGATGGTGCGGCTGACTTGCACCGCTTGATTCGGCCCGCTGCGCCGGTCCCATCCGAAGACCGAGGTCCATTCCTCCATGCCGTGCTCGCACAGCAGAATGGCGGCGCGGTCGGCCGGCGCCACTTCGAAAATCGATTCGAGCACCTGCTTTTCCAGCGCCTCCAGGCCGCGCACCGAGTTGACCGCTTTGCTGATGCGGAGCAGCGCATTCAGATCGCCGAGCGATCCGGCTGCTGGGCTTGATGATGTCGGCTCCAGGTCGCGCAGATAGCGCGCGTCCTGCTTGCGCAGGATGATGGTGGACCCGGCGCCGGCTGCTCGCGTCTTGTCGAATTCGACCGAAGTGGAAAGCCCTTGGCCGTCTCCGCTTCGGGCAGCACGAAGACGAAGAGCGAATTCCGATCTTGATTTCGTCGCCGGAAGCGAGCGATTCGCTCGGTGACCGGAACGCCATTGACAAAGGTGCTGTTGCGGCTGTTCAGATCCTGGATTTTGAATTGCCCGCTTCGCTGCGGGTGATCACGCAATGGCGGCGCGAAACCGCGGCGTCCAGCAGCGAAATCTGATTGGACGGTTCGCGCCCAATCGAGATTTCATCCTCCGAAAGCGGGATGCTGCTTCCCTTGAGCGGGCCGGCGACCGCTTCGAGTTCAGCGGGAGTGTCGGGCATCTCAGGCGTAAGTATAACGGATTGCGAGCGCGTCAGAGTGCTAGCGTACGCGGGTCTAGAAAGAATGCGACTCTAAGGGGAACACCCTATCCAGCGGGATAGGGTGACTATCTGAGTGGATAGGCGAGAGGTCGGTCCGGCCTTACGCGGTGATGAGTCCGGCGACGATCTCGTTCACCTTTTCTTTGCATTCAATATTCTTAACCCTACTTAGTACTTGCTCTGTCGGGTCATGGTACTCTTGGCACTCTGGTTGCATTCCTAAGGGCGTAAGTAAGTACCAAGCAGATTTCGAAATCTAAAAAGAAGGAGGACTCCAATGAGGACCAAGACGAACGTTAAAGCGGGTAGCGCGGCCTGGGGAAGCTAGCAATAGCGCTTCCAAGCTGGAACAATACCGCGGTCGGGAACCACACCCGGCCGCGGTTTTGCGTTTGGGGCTGACTTTGCCCTCTCTGTCAGGTCAGCGTTACAATGCTGACTCTGGGAAATGAGCGCGCTCACACAAGACCTGCGGTATGCCCTGCGTACCTTCTCCAGGACGCCCGGTTCAACGGCGGTTGCCATTGCGGTTCTCAGCCTGGGGATCGGCGCCAATGCCGCCATCTTCAGCGTCACTAGCGCGATTCTCCTGCGTGCCCTCCCTTACAAAGATCCCCAACGCCTGGTTTTCGTGTGGGAGAACCAGCTCTCCAAAGGCAGGCGGCAACAGCAGATCTCAGCGGCGGACTTCCAAGACTTTCTGTCCCGCGCGCAATCCCTGAATCGCATGGGAGCCATTCGCTCCCAATCCTCGGTGCTGACCACGGGTGAAACACCCGAGCGGGTAGAAACCGCCGCCGTATCCCCGGCCATCTTTGAAATGCTGGGAATGAAGCCGGCTCTGGGACGAAGCTTCGCCCCCGATGAGGATCAGCCAGGAAAGAACCTTGTCGCCATTCTCAGCGCGGGCCTCTGGCAGCGCCGCTTCGGCCGCGATCCGAACATTCTGGGAAAAACAATTCTGCTGGATGGCGGCTCATACACCGTGGTGGGCGTAGCGCCGTTCCGATTTTCGACTTCCCGCCAGCCACTCCGAGCTTTGGATTCCCTATGCGCCGTTGCCCGCCGAGCTGTCGCCCGCTAAGCGTGGAGATCGCTTCCTGAATGTGCTGGCGCATCTGCGCCCGGGGATTTCAGCTCGAAGCGGCGCAAAGCGAAATGCGGACCTATCGCGGACGGCATCGCGCGCGAGTATCCGAACATGAACGCGGGCTATAGCGTGGATCTCGTGCCACTCAGAGAGCAACTGGTGGGCGACGTCCGTCCTACGCTATGGATGCTGATGGCCGCCGTTGTCGCGGTTTTGTTGATCGCCTGCGTCAACGTGGCGCATCTGCTGCTGGCGCGGGCCGGCGCGCGCGAAAAAGAGATCGCGGTCCGCACGGCCCTGGGCGCGAATCCCGCTCGGCTGGTGCGCCAGCTTCTCACCGAGAGCGTTCTGCTGGCTGTCGTCGCGGGATGTTTCGGACTGCTGCTGGCTTACTGGGGCACCTGGCTGCTGGCCAAGGTAGCGCCCGCTGGACTGGCGCCAAACGGCGAAATCGCCATGGACTGGCGCGTTTTGGCCTTCACGCTGGGGGTCTCCATCGTTACCGGACTCGCCTTTGGCCTGGCGCCCGCTTTGTCCACCGCGCGATCCAATCTCAATCTGGTGCTGCGCAGCGGAGGACGCGGCGGAACCGGAGGCCGCACTCGCACCCGCCTGCGGGATTTGCTGATGGTATGCGAGGTGGCATCCAGCGCGGCGCTGTTGATGGGTGCCGGATTATTGATTCGCAGCTTTGTTCGTCTGCAGCAAGTAAATCCCGGATTCGCCGCCGATCACGTGCTCACCATGCAGCTATCCTTACCGCCGGCGCGCTATTCCGGCCTGAAGGTGGGACTCTTTTACGATCAGCTTCTGGATCGAGTGAGCCGCCTGCCGGGCGTACAACAGGCTGGAATTTGCCGCTTTCTGCCGCTGGGCGGCAACGACGCCAGCCTCAATTTCCAGATCGAAGGCCAGCCGCGGGGTAGCGCCGCCGATCAGCCGCGCGCCAAATATCGGGCGGCCAGCGGAGGATACTTTAGCGCGCTCGGCATCCCGTTGCGCCGCGGCCGGCTGTTCGACGACCGCGACAATCAGCGCACGCCCAAAGCGGTAATCATCAACCAGACGGCGGCGCGCCGCTACTGGCCGGGAGAAGATCCCATCGGCAAGCGCATTCTCTCTGGACTGGATGAGGAACAATGGTCCACTGTGATCGGCGTAGTGGGCGACGTCAAGCACGCCGGGCTGGACGTGGAAACGAGTCCGGAAACGTACTACCACTATCTGCAGGTTCCACCCGAGGCCATGAACCTGGCGGAAGGCACCATGTCGCTGGCCGTTCGCACCAACGCCGATCCCACCAGCGTGACGTCGGCAGTGCGAGCGGAACTGCGCACGCTCGATCCCAGCCTGCCGGTTTACAACGTGCAAAGCATGCAGGACGTGCTGTACGGATCGGTGGCGCAGCCGCGATTTCGCACCTTTCTGATTAGCGCCTTTGCCGCGCTGGCGCTGGTTCTGGCCGCGCTGGGCCTGTATGGCGTGGTGGCTCACTCGGTGTCGCAGCGCATTCCCGAGTTGGGCGTGCGCGTGGCGCTTGGAGCGGAACCCGGGAACATCCTGCGGCTGGTGCTCTTCCACGCCGCCGGTCTCGCCGCGATTGGACTCGCCATCGGGATTGGCGCCAGCGTGGCGGGCGGCCGGATCGTCTCCCGATTTCTGTTCGGCATACAGCCCGCCGATCCTCTTACCTTGGCGCTGGTCTGCCTGATCATTTTGGCCGTCGCGTTGGCTGCCAGCCTAGGGCCCGCGCTGAGGGCCGCGCGAGTGGATCCAGCCATTACGCTCCACGCTGAGTGATTCGCCCTACTACTTACCCCGCAACCCATTCATCCCTATAAAGTTCGCCCCCGAATGTGACGATCAATCCTCGTGGGATTATCCAGGATTTTGGTGTCGCCCCAGAACCTGTAAGGGAACCGAAGTAGTGGAACACGAACAGCCCCAGCAGCGCATGCCTTTGCCAGCCAGGCTCTACATCGGTGGGGTCCTGCTGGTCGCCATGGTGGGGATGGCGATCGCGTTCCACGGCGGGAACCTGGGATCGTCGCCGCGCCTTCTGATCTACCTCCTGCTGGCCCTGGTCTCTTCGGGGATGAAGGTCGGTCTGCCCGGGGTTCAGACCACCCTTTCTCTAAACTTCATCCTCATCATGCTTGGCCTGGTGGAATTGAGCCTGCCCCAGACGCTGATTCTGGCGGTGGCCAGCGCCGCCGCTCAGACCCTCTGGCACGCGAAATTCAGGGTAAAGCTGGTCCACCTGCTCTTCAATACCGCGTGCTTCGCGTTGGCGACCATGGCCGCCGCGGCTGTCTACCGCGTGCCCCCTTCCACTGGCGTTACAGGAAGCCAGTTTTTGTGGCTCATGCTGGCCGGGTTAGCCTACTTCCTGGTCAATGCCGCCCTGCTTGCAGTGGTCATCGCTCTGGCCGAAGGCCAGAACATAAGCGCGGTGATCCGAGGACTCTTCGACTGGTCGGCTTGTTACTACCCGGTAGGCGTCTCGCTGGCCGAGATTGTGCACACCGCCACGGAGCATTTGGGATGGGCCTTTAGCTTGGCTTTGCTGCCCCCGCTCTATCTCATCTATCGTTCCGTGCGGTTGTATTTCGGCAAGATGGAACAGGACAAAGCCCACGCCGAGAGCATGGCGGCGCTGCATCTGCGCACCATCGAAGCGCTGGCCAAGGCCATTGAGGCCAAGGACGAATGCACCGGCGACCATCTGCGGCGCGTGCAGGTTTATTCGCTCGAGCTGGCCAAGCACCTGGGCCTGGCGTCCGATGAGGTGAGCGCTCTGCAGGCCGCATCGATTTTGCACGACATCGGCAAACTGGCGGTGCCGGACTATATCATTTCCAAACCGGGGAAACTGACGCCCGAAGAGTTCGACAAGATGAAAGTCCACACCGTGGTGGGCGCCGAGATCCTGGAGCAGGTGGCGTTTCCTTATCCGGTGGCGCCCATTGTGCGCTCGCATCACGAGAAGTGGGATGGCACCGGCTATCCGGATGGTTTAAAGGCTGAGGACATTCCCATCGGCGCGCGCATCTTATCGGCGGTGGATTGTCTGGACGCGCTGGCCAGCGACCGGCAGTATCGCCGCGCGCTGCCACTGGACGAAGCCATGGAATATGTCGCCGGACTTTCCGGCCGCAGCTTCGATCCGCAAGTGGTGGAGATCCTGAAGGCCAACTACCGCGAGTTTGAGCGTCTGGCTCAAAGCACGCCTCTGCGCAATCAACGGTTGAGCAAAGACGTGATCGTGGGCCGGGGCGAGGCGCCCGACGCCGGATTCGAGAAGAGCGCCGTGACGCCGGCAGCTTCCCAGGGCCGTGTCCAAACTCCGGCGGATTCCATCGCAACGGCGCGACAGGAAATGCGGGCCATCGTGGATCTGTCCATGGACTTGAGCAAATCGCTGCGGATGGAAGACATTCTTTCCATCCTGGCCGAGCGCTTGAAGCAGCTGGTACCCTACGATTGCCTGGCGGTCTACGTTCGGGAACGCAGCGTGCTCAAAGCCCGCTACACCAGCGGATCCAACAGCCAGCGGTTCGCGGGGCTCGAGATTCCGGTGGGACAGGGCCTCTCCGGATGGGTGGTGGAAAACGGGAAAGCCATCGTCAACGGAAATCCGGCCGTGGAGCCAGGCTACATCGAAGCGGCCAGCCAGGCGGGCGCACTGAATTCCGCGCTCTCCATCCCGCTGGGCGATGGGCTGGATCAATTCAGCGGCGCGCTCACCTTGTACCGCACCGAGAAGGACGCTTACAACGCGGATCATTTGCGCATTCTGCTGGCCATCAAGGGCGACATCGCCAGAGCCGTGGACGGGGCCCTGCGGTTCCAGAAGATGCAGCAAGGCGTCGTCGCCGACGAACTGACGGGCTTGCCGGCCAAGTCCGCGCTATTGACCTACCTGCAGGAGGGATTTGTGGCGCAGCACAAGCCCATGACCGTGCTGCTCTGCGATATCGACGAGTTCCGGCGGGTGAACGAGCTGTTCGGGAAGTCCACCGGGGACGAGTTGTTGAAGCAGGTGACTACTATTCTGCGGAACAACTCGCGCAGTAATGACTATGTGGCGCGCGCCGGCGGGGACGAATTTGGGCTGCTGATGGCGGCGCGCCCGCAGGAGCTCGCAGGCAAGATTGAGGCGCTGGACCGCCTGGTGGCGGCCGCCTGCCGCGGCTTGTGCGGTGAAGAAAGCTCGGGGTTGGCTATCGGCTTGGCGTGTTTCCCCGAAAACGGCGCCGACGCCGATAGCCTGTTTGCGTTCGCAGAGCAGGCTTTGGCCCAGGTGAAGGAGCAGCGTCGCGCCAGCCGCAACGTCATGCTCCAGCTGGAACATTCCATCAAGCGGCCGGCATAAGCGTCGGGACAGAGAGCGCCTAGCGGCCCGCGGCGGCCTTCCAGGCTTTCACTTCCACGCCACCGTTGATCATGCCCTGAATCGGTCCGCCGAAGAACACATAAGGGTGCACGGGTTCCAGCGCGCTGGCTTCGTCCAACCGCTTGCGAAGTTCGGCGGGGATCGCGAAGTCGAGCGAGGCCAGGTTATCGTTGAGCTGCGCCAGGCTGCTCGCGCCCAGGATGGTGGAGGTTATTCCAGGCTGCGCGATCGCCCATTGCAGCGATACCTGCGCGGGCGATTTTCCGAGCTGCTTGCTAACATCCAGCAGCGTTTCCAAGATGCGCCAGTTGGCGTCGGTGAATTTGTTGAACGGGCTGCCCTTGGTGAGGCGTCCTTCGCCCGTTCCGGTGTCGCCCTGGCGCTTGTACTTGCCGGTGAGGAAGCCGCCGCCGAGCGGGCTCCAGGGGCAAATCGCGATCCCCAGCTCTTGCGCCGCCGGGATGTGCTCCCGCTCGATGTTGCGCTCGATCAGCGAGTATTCCAGTTGCAGCGCGGCCACGCCTTCCTTGCCTTGCTGTTCAGCCAGCGTCTTGGCGCGCGCCACATACCAGGCGGGAGTGTCGGAAAAGCCGTAGTGCCGGATCTTGCCCGCGCGCACCAGATCGGTAAGAGCGTTCACCACCTCTTCCACCGGCGTCACGGTGTCCCAGGCGTGCAGCCAATAGAGGTCGATGAAGTCCGTTGCCAGCCTGCGGAGCGAGGCGTCGATGGCGCGGTAGATGTTCTTGCGGCCGTTGCCGCCCGAATTGGGATTGCCGGGCGAGCCGTTAAAGGTGAACTTAGTCGCCAGCACGATCTGATCGCGCAGCTTGCGCTCGTTGATAAACTTGCCGCACATCTGCTCGCTTTGGCCGCCCTGGTAGCCGTCGGCGGTGTCGATGAAGTTGCCGCCCGCGTCGACGTAGCGGTCGAAGATGGAGCGCGAGCCGGCCTCATCGGCGCCCCAGCCCCATTGCGTTCCAAAAGTCATCGCGCCCAGGCATAACGGACTGACGCGCAGGCCGGTGCGGCCCAATGTGGTGTAGCTTTTCAGGTCCATGTTGTGATGATAGCGTTACGTGCCTTTGGCGATCGGTTCGGTACCCTGATTGAGGATGGCAAGGTAGCGCTCATAAACGAATCGCCTGTGGCGCTGTCTTCCGGTTTGCTCCCTTACCAAGCCCAGGTCCTGCAGTTGCAAAAGTGCCTTGGCCACAGTGTGGCTCCATCCGTCGCGGACGCCCATCTGGCCGGAAAACACACCGGCTCCGCAACTGGACTTCCGACATATTACTCGAAGAGCCCTCGGTAGCTGTCGTAAACCTCACCTGGTCCGACCCCAAGCGCTCAACTCGGCCAGTAGTCAGGTATCTGTAGTCATGTATCCTACGCCCTGCTCAAGCTTGGATAGACTATGCGTTCGTAGTTCGAATCCGTCGTGACGAGGAACCTTCATTGCCGCATACCTCGGAAATGATGCTGACGTGCATTCGCGATCTTTCGCCGGTACCGAAGTCGGCAAGGTGGAAGTCGGGGTTATCAAATACGCTGTCGCTCCTGGTGTTTGGTGTCAATGAGCAGCGCTGGACGGAGTAGGCAAAGGCAGCAGGGCAATGAGGGACACATAAAATCCAATAAGGAGACTTCCCAATGAAACACACCACCATGTTGACCGTCGCATCTCTGCTCTCGCTCCTCTTCCTGACTCTTCACATTACGGGCGACATCGTTCGCGGGATATCGAAGGCAGAGAGCTCAAACACTGCGCTGCTCGTCCTCGCGGTCTTCCTGTATGGGACACTCGTGCTCCCCGAACGGCGATCGGGGCACGTCATTATCCTGCTCATCGGATTGATCGCAGCAGCCATGCCCGTCATGCACATGAGGGGGGCACATTACGGCGAGATCGCCAAATCTCCCGGCGGCTTTTTCTTCGTCTGGATACTCTGGGCGCTCGGCGGGCTAGGGGGCTTCACCTTGATCCTCTCGGCGCGCGGGCTGTGGGATCTGCGACGGAGGCGGCCCCAGTAGTCCAAGGCAACGGACGGTTGCGATTCTTGCCCATTGGGTGTTGCAACAATAACCATCAACGCGCATGTGACAGCCTATCGGCGACGAATACATATCGCCGGCCTAAGGCCCGGTTCGCGTCTTCGAGACGACGTTGAAATGGGTCCAGCTTGACCGGCGGGTCCGGTGGTAGTGGAGGGGGCACAAACGCTCGGACGGCCTCGTCATCGAACTTCGTAGTTATGGAGTTCCCGAGCCGTGGGTTCCTTTTGATAGGCGCAGTCATCAGCGATGGGATCGTTTCGTTAAGAAACCTCTAACGAAACTATAAGCCACTTTTCTTTCGTTAGGCGGACAGTGTAGCCACTCGGCGTTCAGGGCTGGCGTTCCAATAGCTTCTGCGTGTTCACCAGCAGCGCGTAGTGGCCTTCGGTGAGCTTGTCGATCTTCTCGTGCAGATAGGCGATCTTGGTCTCGGTATTGATGCTGGATTCAAATTCGATGTCGGAGCGGATGCGGTCGCGCGCCCGTTGGCGGTTCTGGCTGGTGAGCACGAACAGCGTCAGGAAAATCGCTTCCAGGGACACCATCACCGAGAGAAACTCGAAGGGATAGGGATCGAAAGCTTTCAGGTTGCGGATGACGCTGAGATTGAGCGCGATCCAGCCGCCCAGGAAAAGCGCGTGAAAGGCGAGTGACGCGATGCTGCCGGTGAAGGAGGGCACGGCGTCGGCCAGCCGCGTAAGCAGCGTCTCCTGCTCGGCCGCGACATCGTTGACGTTACGGCTGACGGTCCGCCGGATCACTTCATCGCTGCGGCGCAGGCGGCGCGCGGCCATGCTCAACAGGTTTAGCGCCGCGGGCGTGCATTGACGAACGTAGGCTTCGAAATGCTCGCGGTCCAACCGGAGCAACTCGACGTCGCCCAAGGCGGCCACCCAGGCCGTGCGAGTACCGCCATCCAGCAGCGCCACCTCGCCGAAGATGTCGCCCGGCTGCGAGGTCTCGAGCACGATCTTCTCGCCCTGATCGTTCTTCACGTAGATCTCCGCCTCGCCCGACCGGACAATATACAGGGCGTGCCCTGGGTCGCCGAAGCTGAAGACCAGCTGGCCGGTGGAATAACGTTGCAGGTCGATCTTTTCGGCCAGGGCGGCCTTCTCCTCCGGGCTCAGCTCGCGCAGGTGCTCAATTTCGTTCAGGATCGACGCGTCGATGGGCATAGTTTCCTCAGGCTATCACTGCCTAGCACCGCCCCATATACCTCTAGGGTTATAGCGTCTTTGTACCAGTGCGAGTACGCTTCAATAGACCCGTTTTGGTGATGCCTGAGGCGTTCTTCCGCATGGGATAATCGCTCCGACTCCAGAAATGAATTGAGGTGTTTCCCGTGAAAACCGGCGGTTTGTTGCTCATTTTCGCCGCGGCCGCCGCAGCGAACCCCATCTATATCGTCGCCGGCCTGGGAGGCATTCCCGGTCCCGCCACCGGCTATGCCATCAATAGCTCCGGCACGGTGGCCGGATGGGCCCAAAATCCCTCCGGAGGCCAGCAGGCATTTGTATCGACGCCGAACGGCATGCAGTCCCTGTCTTCGGGAAGCTACGAATCTTACGCGTATGGGATCAATGACTCAGGCACTGTGGTGGGGACCACTTACGACTCGAGCGGGCAGGCGCACGGAACCATTTGGAGCATATCGGGCGTCACGGATTTGGGAGCCGGAACCTACGCGATGGCGATCAATGACTCGGGCGAAGTGGTGGGCGGAAACGGCAACGCATTCACCTTGGTAAACGGCCAGATGCAGAATCTCGGCGCCGCGCCGGGCATCGATTGGAGCGCGGCTTACGCCGTGAACAACACAGGAACGGTGGTGGGCGACGGGCAATTGTCCAACGGAACGTTTCGCGGCGTCGTTTGGAATCCCGATGGCAGTATCACCGTGCTAGGCACTTTCGGGGGAAGCAGCAGCCAGGCCACGGGAGTGAACGCAAGCGGCGAGGTGGTGGGATTTGCGAGTCTTGCGAGCGGCTACCAGAACGCCTTTTCCGACACGGGCGGCACGCTGATGGACCTGGGGACGCTGGGAGGAGGAAGCAGCTATGCCTACGGCATTAACGACAGCGGCGAGATCGTTGGCTACAGTTGGCTGGCCAATGGCGGCCAGAGCGCGTTTCTGTATGATGACGGAAGCATGTTGGATTTGAACTCGCTGCTTCCAGGGAATTCAGGCTGGGATCTGCTGCAAGCCTATGGAATCAACGATGCAGGACAGATTACGGGAACCGGCCTCTATGACGGGCAACTCACGGCATTTGTACTCACCGATCCCGCCGGTCCTGGAGGAATTGCGCCGGTTCCAGAGCCCCGCGAGATCCTGATCGCAGGCGCAAGTCTGGCTTTGATTGGCTGGTTTCGACGAGGCCGTGCAGCTAGCGCTGGTTTCGGCCGGCCTTAGGCTCAGGAGCAGAGACCGGCAGACGGGGCGGGCGTTGCGGAACCTGGCGGCGAAAGAAGCGAAACACGGACCATGCTGGTTGGCTTGCCACCTGGCCAGTAGCCTGCGCGGGGACGACGCCCCACACGGCTGAAATTACAGACCGACCTTGAAACATCATATCTCTCACCCAATAGCGTGATCGACCTTGGATTGCTACAACTTTAGACGGACCGACTGAAATCCTTGTTACTGTAAAAACGCAGGCTTCGTCAATCCAGTACGTACTAGTTCATGCGCAGCCGGAAAATGCTCAGACAAATCGAACGCAAGGTTCGCGAGTCGCGGATGTTCGCTCGCGCCATGCAGTCGGACGGGCATCCCATCCTGGCGCAGATCGTGCCCATCCGGCGCTGCAATTTGGATTGTGGCTATTGCAACGAGTACGACAAGACATCCGATCCGGTCCCGCTGGAAACCATGTTCAGGCGGATCGACCGCCTGGGCGATTTGGGAACCACCATCATCACGCTGAGCGGCGGAGAGCCCACGCTGCACCCCGAGCTGGACGCGATTATCGCGCGCATTCGCCAGCGGGGCGCGATTGCGACGCTGATCACCAACGGCCTGCTACTCACGCCGGAGCGGATCGAGAGGCTGAATCACGCTGGCCTGGATTATCTGCAGATCAGCATCGACAACGCGCGACCCGATGACATTTCAAAGAAGAGCCTGCAGGTGCTGGATCGGAAACTGGAGTGGCTGGCCGAGTACGCCGAATTCGGCGTCACCATCAATTCGGTGCTGGGCGCCGGCATCCGGAACCCGGCGGATGCGCTGGCGGTTTCGGGCCGGCGCGCGGGCGCTGGGGTTCACCAGTACCCTTGGTATTTTGCACGATCATTCCGGCCAATTGAAGCCGCTGGGCGAAGCTCATCAGAGCGTGTACGAGCAGTTTCTGGAGCACAAAGGATCGCTGTTTTCCTTCGCGCACTTCGACAGCTTTCAGGAAAACGTCAGCCGGGGGCTGCCGAACGCCTGGCATTGCCGCGCCGGCGGGCGCTTCCTGTACATTTGCGAGGACGGGCTGGTGCACTATTGCTCGCAACAACGCGGCAAGCCGGGGATTCCGCTGGAGGCTTATACGGTGGCAGACCTGCGCCGGGAAGCCGCGCGACCCAAGGGCTGCGCGCCTTTCTGCACCATATCCTGCGTCCACCAAACCGCCATGCTGGACGATTTCCGCGAGAAGCCGCGCCAGACGCTGGCCGGGATTCTGGAGCGCCGCCGCGCGGCCGATCCGAGTTTCCGCGCGCCGGTAGCGGTGCGGGCACTGTCGTGGATGTTTCTCCACCCGCGCCGGCGCGGATTCTTCGGCAAACTCATGCTGGGCGCGCTGGGGATCAAGCGCAAGCCCGTTTAGCGGTCTCGCCAGTTCACCGACGACTGCGAACGCGCGCTGAAATGAAGGCGGCCGGCGGCCAGCCGATGGCGGCGCAAACGAGGCCGCTGATGGTCCGAGTTGGTACGGGCTGCGGCCGTCCCTCCTATGGGAAGCAGTGCCTCTAGCGTGTCCGAATCCGGGCCCTCGATCTCGATGGTGCCGTCGCCCGCCGCCAGGCCGGAGGGAATCGTAAAGTCGATCTGATACAACCCGGCAAATCCCGGAGCGAGCCCCGAGTACGTTACGGTGGCCGGCACGCAGTTGCCATTCACGTCCGTCGGACAGTCGCCGTTGACGTCATAGAGATACACCGATGGAGTATTGGTTGTGTTGCTGGTGTTCAGACCGCCCGGCGCGGCCGCTCCATCGCCGGGCTGATTGCTCACCGCGCCCATCCCGGCCACATACACCGCCTCAGTCTCGCCGATCAGCGCGGGGTTGGAGTCCGAGATCTCCGAACTGTCCGGGCGCTGTGCGGCCGCGTAGCCGATGCCGCCCTCCGGATTGTAGGTAAACACACCCGCCGAAGTCTCTCCGGTAAAGTAGGTGACGATGTTGGATTTCACGCCGTTATTGATCAGCTGAATCTGCGCTATCGATTCGGGCGCCGTGATGAAAGGGACAATCACGGAGACTTGCGTCGAACTCACGTATTGGACCGGCGCCGGGACGTCGTTAATCATCACCTGCACGCCATTGAGGTTGCCGGAGATGGGCAGCGTGGCGGCGGTATCGGTGGAAGGAGCGAGACCCGTTCCGTACAAGGTAAGGAATTCGCCGGGAGATATGAAGGCCGTAAAAGGCGCGGAACTGGCCGCGTTCACCACTCCCTGCGGACTCAGATATACACCGGAACCGTTGAGCGACGGCGCCTGCAATGCGACGTTGAGCGACAGATAAGGGCCGAGTCCATAGCCGACACGAATGCTGCCGTCGGCGGTGCTCACATAATCCTGACCGAACTCGTAGTCGATCGAGGTGCCGTTTCCGTTCAGAGTGTAGGAGTCGTAATAAGTATAGTCGCTGGACCCGCCGTATACCTGCAACGAATTCAGGCGCTGGTGCCCGATAATATTACCGGAAGACGCGCTCGGTGCGGCCGCGTTCAGCGATCCGAAGTAACTGTCCAATAGGGCGGCGTCGGAATACTGATCGTAATCCAATCCGGCCTGATAATAGAGTGCGGGCGCGTAATTGGAGGGGTTGCTGGTTGCGGCGCGCACTCCGGCGAAAATATCGAAGCCGTTGGCGGAACCGCCAAAAATAAAATTTCCGTCGGGAGTGATATACAGCACCTCGGTTCCGAAGACCAGTTCGCTGGAGGTGCCTCCGAAGTTAAGCTGTGCGCCGCCGTTGGCGAAACTGTAAGTGACTCCCGTGAGCGATTCGGTACTTGACGTAGTATTGGCCGCGGTATAACCAGTTACACTAACGGCGCCGATAGTACCCGAGCCGTTGGCGTTCATTGTGAATAGCCCGTCTCCTGGGAAGGTAGGGTCGAAATACACCGTTTGGTAGCTGCCGTTGAGCGTAGCGTTGGTGGCGGGAGTGGAGCCGATGGGCGCGGCGATGAACAGATCGTTATAACCGTTGCTATTCTCGGTGCTGCTGCCGATGAAGACGCCATGCGACACCAGCCCGATGATCTGATCGTTGGGAAAATCGGGATTGACGGAGCTCATGTAGCCCTCGCCACTGGCCGAAACGACGTAACTTCCGGTCAAGTTGCTGATGCTCACGGGCGTGGCGGAACCGGAGGCGCTGTCCAAGATGGTTCCGTTAAAGGTGTAAGTCCCGCTGCCGCTGAAAGTGATTTCGCCCTGGACATTCATGGCTTCGCCTAAGTCGCCAGATTCGTCGGACAGGAAATAGAACACCTGACGCAGATAGTAATTGCCGTTCAATTGCCCGTCGCCCGACGAGTCGAAAGCAGGCTGAGCGAAGGAGGGCAAGGCGCACGCGCCGAAGAGAAGCACAACAGCAACAAGAAGAGAAGAGTTTGTTTTCATGGATCGCACACAGGGCCCGATTCGGGCTCTTGAAAAGGTTGACGCGCGAGACGGCAACCTGGTTAACGCGCCAGTCGGCTTAAAATCAGCCGGCCGTCATCTAGCCACACAGGCTTCACACCGATTAAACCACGAAATAGTGCGGTGAGGCGGCAAGGATCGCTGTAAAAGTTTGTGCGCGGGCATCAATGCGACTGCGCGAGAACGGCCTCCACAATCTTTCCCACCTCGAGCAGTTCATCCAGGTCGGATGATTTCTGTAAATAGAGATTGGCGCCCAGATCCAGCGCCGCTGCCCGATCGGCCGGCGATGCCGAGGACGTTAACATAATCACCGGCACGCCTTTCAGCCAGGGCTGGCGGCGGACATGGCGTAGTACCGCGTCGCCATTGTGTTTAGGGAGGTTCACGTCCAGCACAATAAGGTGGGGCCGCCAGGTGGGTTCTTCTCCCAGAAGTGCGATGGCTTTCTGACCATCCGCGGCTACCACTACATTACACGGCAACTGCCGGCTATTCAGCGCCTCGCGGAACAGCAAGACATCTCCGGGATTGTCTTCCGCCAGTAGGATCTCAAACACGTCCCTAGTAACCTAATAACACAGATAAACTTGCCGAACTATAAGGTGGTACGAAAAATTGTTGTAACCACACTGGCACGGGTGAGTCCTATGGAAAGATTACCAGAGCCAGTGCTGTATGGTAAGGAAGCTTACTCTCGCGGGAGCCACGAAAATGAAGAGTGTGACCGTTGAGAACGGCGCCACAGTGCGCGGTTCCAAGCCGAATGGGACTTCGAAGCTCCAGACTTCGAAGGTTGACAACAAAGCCAATGGAAGCAAGGCGGTTCCTGCCGCAGCCGAGCGGGCCAAGGCCCGCCGCGCCGGCAACGTGCTGCTGAACACCCTCATAGCCTTCAAAAGGGGGGATTTCTCGGTACGGATGCCGGTGGACCAGACCGATCTGGAGGGCAAGATCGCCGACGCGCTGAACGACGTTCTGGAGATCAACCAGAAAATGGTCAGCGAATTCGAGCGCATCAGCCGGGCGGTGGGCAAGGACGGCAAGATCACCCAGCGCGCGTCTATTGGATCGGTCACGGGCGCCTGGGCGGATTGCGTCGAGTCGGTAAACAGCCTGATCGGCGATCTGGTGCAGCCGTCGACGGAAGTGGCGCGCGTGATCGGCGCGGTGGCCAAGGGCGATCTGTCGCAGAACATGTCGCTGGAAGTGGACGGGCGTCCGCTGCGCGGCGAATTCCTGCACACTGCGCGCGTGGTGAACACCATGGTGCAGCAGCTGAATTCTTTCGCGAGCGAAGTGACTCGCGTGGCGCGCGAAGTGGGAACCGAGGGGAAACTGGGCGGCCAGGCGGTGGTGCCGGGCGTGGCCGGAACGTGGCGCGATTTGACGGAAAGCGTCAATTCGATGGCCAGCAACCTGACCAATCAGGTGCGCAACATCGCGGGCGTGACCACGGCCGTGGCCAAGGGCGATTTGACCACGCGCATCACCGTGGACGCGCGCGGCGAAATTTTGCAGCTGAAAAACACCATCAACACCATGGTGGATCAGCTCAGCTCGTTCGCCGCTGAAGTAACGCGCGTGGCGCGCGAAGTGGGAACCGAAGGCCGGTTGGGCGGACAGGCCGATGTGCGCGGCGTAGCCGGAACGTGGAAAGATCTGACGGATTCGGTCAACTCCATGGCGAGCAACCTGACCAATCAGGTGCGTAACATCGCCGAAGTGACCACGGCCGTGGCGAAAGGCGACTTATCGACGCGCATCACCGTGGACGCGCGCGGCGAAATTTTGCAGCTGAAAAACACCATCAATACGATGGTGGATCAGCTCAGCTCGTTCGCTGCCGAAGTAACGCGCGTGGCGCGCGAAGTGGGAACCGAAGGCAAGCTGGGCGGCCAGGCCGATGTGCCGGGCGTCGGCGGAACGTGGAAGGATCTTGACGGATTCGGTCAATTCGATGGCCGGCAACCTGACGGCGCAGGTTCGTAATATCGCCGAAGTGACCACGGCCGTCGCCAAGGGCGATCTGTCGCGCAAGATCACGGTGCAGGTGCGCGGCGAGATTCTGGAATTGAAGAACACCATCAACACGATGGTGGATCAGTTGAGCCGCTTCGCATCGGAAGTAACGCGCGTGGCGCGCGAAGTGGGCACCGAAGGCACGGCTGGGCGGCCAGGCGGAAGTGGAAGGCGTGGCCGGAACGTGGCGCGATTTGACGGAGAGCGTCAATTCGATGGCCGGCAATTTGACCAACCAGGTCCGCAACATCGCGGGCGTGACTACGGCGGTGGCGAACGGCGACTTGTCGACCAAGATCACGGTGGATGCGCGCGGCGAAATTCTGGAGTTGAAGAACACCATCAATACGATGGTGGATCAGCTGAATTCGTTTGCATCGGAAGTTACCCGCGTGGCGCGCGAAGTGGGAACCGAAGGCAAGCTGGGCGGCCAGGCGCAAGTGAAGGGCGTGGGCGGCGTGTGGAAGGATCTGACGGAGAGCGTCAATTCGATGGCGGGCAACCTGACCAATCAGGTCCGCAACATCGCGGGTGTGACGACGGCCGTCGCCAAGGGCGACTTGTCGACCAAGATCACGGTGGATGCGCGCGGCGAAATTCTGGAACTGAAGAACACCATCAATACGATGGTGGATCAGCTCAATTCGTTCGCCAGCGAAGTGACGCGCGTGGCGCGCGAAGTGGGAACGGACGGCAAGCTGGGCGGCCAGGCGCAGGTGAAGGGCGTGGGCGGCGTATGGAAGGATCTGACGGATTCGGTCAATTTCATGGCCGGCAATCTGACCTCGCAGGTTCGAAATATTGCCGAGGTCACGACGGCGGTGGCGAATGGCGATCTGTCGCGCAAAATCACGGTGGATGTGCGCGGCGAAATTCTGGAGCTGAAGAACACCATCAACATCATGGTGGATCAGCTCAACGGGTTCGCGAGCGAAGTGACGCGCGTGGCGCGCGAAGTGGGAACCGAAGGCAAGCTGGGCGGCCAGGCGATGGTGAAGGGCGTGGCCGGAACGTGGAAGGATCTGACGGATTCCGTCAATTCCATGGCCAGCAACCTGACCAATCAGGTGCGTAATATCGCCGAAGTGACGACCGCCGTCGCCACGGGCGATCTGTCGCGCAAGATCACGGTGGAAGTGCGCGGCGAAATTCTGGAACTGAAGAACACCATCAACACCATGGTGGATCAGTTGAGCAGCGTTCGCTCGCGAAGTGACGCGCGTGGCGCGCGAAGTGGGAACCGAGGGCAAGCTGGGCGGCCAGGCGGACGTGCACGGCGTCGCCGGAACGTGGAAGGATCTGACCGATTCGGTCAATTCCATGGCGAGCAACCTGACATCGCAGGTTCGCAACATCGCCGAAGTGACGACGGCGGTGGCCAAGGGCGATCTGTCGCGCAAGATCACGGTGGACGTGCGCGGCGAAATTCTGGAGCTGAAGAACACCATCAATACGATGGTGGATCAGCTCAACGCGTTCGCGAGCGAAGTAACGCGCGTGGCGCGCGAAGTGGGCACCGAAGGCAAGCTGGGCGGCCAGGCGGAAGTGACCGGCGTCGGCGGCGTGTGGAAGGATCTGACGGATTCGGTCAACTTCATGGCCGGCAACCTGACTTCGCAGGTTCGCAACATCGCGCAGGTGACCACGGGCGTGGCGAAGGGCGATTTATCGACCAAGATCACGGTGGATGCGCGCGGCGAAATTCTGGAGCTGAAGAACACCATCAACACCATGGTGGATCAGCTGAACGCGTTCGCCAGCGAAGTGACGCGCGTGGCGCGCGAGGTGGGCACCGAAGGCCGGCTGGGCGGCCAGGCCGATGTGCGCGGCGTCGCGGGCACCTGGAAGGATCTGACGGATCGCGTCAACTACATGGCCAGCAACCTGACCAATCAGGTGCGCAACATCGCCGGCGTCACAACGGCCGTGGCGCGCGGCGATTTAACTACCAAGATCACGGTGGATGCGCGCGGCGAAATTCTGGAGCTGAAGAACACCATCAACACGATGGTGGATCAGTTGAGCTCGTTCGCATCGCGAAGTGACGCGCGTGGCGCGCGAAGTGGGCACCGAAGGCAAGCTGGGCGGCCAGGCGGAAGTGAAGGGCGTGGCGGGCACCTGGAAGGATTTGACGGAGAGCGTCAACTCGATGGCCGGCAACCTGACCAATCAGGTCCGCAACATCGCGCAGGTGACCACGGCCGTGGCCAAGGGCGATTTGTCGCGCAAGATCACGGTGGACGTGCGCGGCGAAATTCTGGAGCTGAAGAACACCATCAACACGATGGTGGATCAGCTGAACGCGTTCGCCAGCGAAGTGACGCGCGTGGCGCGCGAAGTGGGCACCGAAGGCAAGCTGGGCGGCCAGGCCGAATGTGCGCGGCGTGGGCGGAACGTGGAAGGATTTGACGGACAGCGTCAATTCGATGGCCGGCAACCTGACGGCCCAGGTCCGCAACATCGCGCAGGTGACTACGGCGGTGGCCAACGGCGACTTGTCGCGCAAGATCACGGTGGACGTGCAGGGCGAAATTCTGGAGCTGAAGAACACCATCAACCGCATGGTGGATCAGCTCAATTCGTTCGCCAGCGAAGTGACGCGCGTGGCGCGCGAAGTGGGTACCGACGGCAAGCTGGGCGGGCAGGCCGAAGTGAAAGGCGTGGCCGGCACGTGGAAGGATCTGACCGACAACGTCAACTTCATGGCCGCGAATCTGACCACGCAGGTGCGCGGTATCGCGAAGGTGGTTACCGCGGTGGCCAACGGCGATCTGAAGCGCAAGCTGGTGCTCGAAACCAAGGGCGAGATCGCCGAGCTGGCCGACACCATCAACGGAATGATCGACACGCTGGCGACGTTCGCCGATCAGGTAACCACGGTGGCGCGCGAAGTCGGCATCGAAGGCAAGCTGGGCGGCCAGGCGCGCGTGCCGGGCGCGGCCGGAATCTGGCGCGATTTGACGGACAACGTCAATCAGCTGGCCGCGAATCTGACCACGCAGGTGCGCGCCATCGCCGAAGTGGCGACGGCCGTGACCAAGGGCGACCTGACGCGATCCATCGCGGTGGAAGCGCAGGGCGAAGTGGCGGCGCTGAAGGACAACATCAACGAGATGATCGTGAATCTTGCGGCCACCACGCGCAAGAACAACGAGCAGGACTGGCTGAAGACCAACATCGCCAAGTTCACGGGCATGATGCAGGGCCAGCGCGATTTGTTGACCGTGTCGCAGTTGCTGCTTTCCGAGCTGACGCCGCTGGTGGGCGCGCAGCACGGCACGTTCTATATCGCCGAGTGGCAGGACGACAAGACCGTGCTGAAGTTGCTGGCCGGCTATGCGATTCACGAACGCGACGGCGTGCCGATGCAGTTTGAAGTGGGCCAGGGACTGGTGGGCCAGTGCGCCAAGGAGAAGGAGCGCATCCTGGTAACGAATCTTCCGGGCGGTTATATCCGCATTAATTCCAGCCTGGGCAGCACGGCGCCGGTGAGCATCGTGGTGCTGCCGGTGCTGTTTGAAGGCGACGTCAAGGCGGCGATCGAGCTGGCTTCGTTCGGCCAGTTCAGCGATATTCACCTGGCGTTTCTCGATCAGCTTACGCAATCCATCGGCATCGTGCTGAACACGATTCGCGCCACCATGCGGACCGAGCAGCTGCTGACGCAAAGCCAGGCGCTGGCCGAAGAGTTGCAGAGCCAGCAGCTTCAGTTGCAGAAGACCAACGCCGAGCTGCAGGAAAAAGCGCAGTTGCTGGCCGAGCAGAAGACCGAAGTGGAAACCAAGAATCAGGAAGTGGAGCAGGCCAAGAAGGCGCTGGAAGAAAAGGCCGAGCAGTTGGCGCTGACTTCCAAGTACAAGAGCGAATTCCTGGCCAACATGAGCCACGAGCTGCGCACGCCGCTGAACAATCTGCTGATTCTGGCGCGCATGCTTTCGGAGAACTCGGACAAGAACCTGACGCGCCAAGCAGGTGAAGTTCGCCGAAACCATTCACACTTCGGGAACCGACCTGCTGGCGCTGATCAACGACATTCTGGATCTGAGCAAGATCGAATCGGGCAAGATGGACGTGGAAGTGGGCGGCATTCGCTTCAGCGAGCTGGAAGACTACTGCCTGCGCACGTTCCGGCATGTGGCCGACGGCAAGGGGCTGGACTTCACCGTCGGAGCTGGGATCGAACCTGACGGCCGAGATCATCCACACCGACGCCAAGCGCCTGCAGCAGGTGCTGAAGAACCTGCTGTCGAACGCGCTGAAGTTTACCGAGCAGGGATCGGTGCGGCTGACCATCGACAAAGTCACCAGCGGCTGGAGCCCGGCCAATGGCATCCTGAGCCGCGCGAAATCGGTGATCGCGTTCTCGGTGGCGGACACCGGTATCGGAATCGCGTCGGACAAGCAGCGCATCATCTTCGAAGCGTTCCAGCAGGCCGACGGAACCACCAGCCGCAAGTACGGCGGCACCGGACTGGGGCTTTCCATCAGCCGCGAACTGGCGCGATTGCTGGGCGGCGAAATCCGGCTGCAGAGCGCGCCGGGCGTGGGCAGCACGTTCACGCTGTACCTGCCGCAAACCTACGTCACGCCCGCCGCGCAGCCCAAGAGCGAGGCGCTGCGCATCACTGCGCCGGTGCTGCTGGAACAGGCCGTCAAGGAAACCGCGGATGCCAGCGTCGACATGATTCTGCCGGTCACCGCGATGGCCACCGAGGAGCTGGTGGAGGATCTGGTGATCGACGACGATCGCAACCTGGTGCAGCCGGGCGATGCGGCGCTGCTGATCGTCGAGGACGATATCACTTTCGCGCGCATTTTGGTGGACATGGCGCACGATCGCGGCCTGAAGGCGTTGGTGGCGCTGCGCGGATCGAGCGCCATGACGCTGGCGCGCGAGTTCAAGCCCGGCGCGATCACGCTGGACATCAATCTTCCCGACATGGCGGGCTGGACCATTCTGGATCGCCTGAAGCACGATCCGGCCACGCGGCACATTCCGGTGCACATCATTTCCGGCGACGAGAACCGGCGCCGCGGCCTGGCGCTGGGAGCGATGACGTATCTGGAAAAATCCGTCACCAACGATCTGCTGGCGGAGGCGTTCGCGGCCATCGAGCATTCGGTGCAGAAGCGCGTGAAGAAGCTGCTGCTGGTTTGCGCCGACGAAGTGGAGCGGGCGGGCATGATCGCGACGGTGGGCGCGCCGGATCTGGAACCCATCGGCGTGGCCACGGCGGGCGAAGCGCTGGCCGTGCTGAAGCAGCAGTATCTGGATGGCATCGTGGTCCATCTCCAGATCGACGGCATCGCGCCGCTGGCTCTGGTGGAAGAGATACAGACCCACGCGGGTCCCTATGCGCCGCCCATCATGCTGATGTGCGACCGTCCGCTGACCGCCGACGAGGAGCTGGAGCTGGCGCGGCTGGGCCGGAACGGGCATCGTCAAGACGGTGCAAACGCGCGAACGGCTGCTGGATGAATCGGTGCTGCTGCTGCATCGCGCCGAAGCCGATCTGGCGCCGGACCAGCGCCGAATCCTGGAACAGCTGCGGGAAACCGACGTGACGCTGTTCGGCAAGAAGGTGCTGGTGGTGGACGACGACGTTCGCAACATTTTCGCCCTCACCAGCCTGCTCGAAGATCACAACCTGAAAGTGGCGCACGCCGAAAACGGCCGGGCCGGCATCGAACTGTTGAAGAAGACGCCGGACGTCGATCTGGTGCTGATGGACATCATGATGCCGGAAATGGACGGCTATGAGACCATGCAGGCGATTCGGGAGATGCCCGAATTCCGGTCGCTGCCGATCATCGCGCTGACGGCCAAGGCCATGAAGGGCGATCGGGCCAAATGCATCGAGGCCGGGGCGTCCGACTACATCACCAAGCCGGTGGATCTGGAGCAACTATTCTCGGTGCTGCGCGTTTGGATGAGCCGGGGCCATGAGGTGAGCAGCTCACCGGCGAGCTGTCGGTCTAATATGGAACAAGGCGCTCGAGTCCAGCCAACGCTCGGGAACATGAGCGGAGCAGGCACGCACGCGCTGCCGGAAGCAGCCGGCCCAGGATCGCGTCAAGATCCTGCTGGTGGACGACACGCCGGATAATCTGGTGTCGCTCGAAGCGGCGCTGGATGGGCTGGGCCAGGAGCTGGTGCTGGCGCGGTCCGGCACGGAAGCCCTGCGCCATCTGCTGGACGACGATTTCGCGGCCATTTTGCTGGACGTGAAGATGCCGGACATGGACGGGTTCCAGACGGCCGAGCTGATCCGTTCCCGCAAGCGCTCCCGCCACACGCCCATCCTGTTTCTCACCGGCTACAAGAGCGACGAACATCTGTTCCGCGGCTACGATCTGGGCGCCGTGGACTTTCTGTTCAAGCCGATCGTGCCCGAGATTCTGCGGTCCAAGGTGGGGGTGTTCGTCGAGCTGAGCCGCAACACCGCGCTGCTGCGCCGCCAGGCCGAGGTGTTGGGAAAGGCGGAGCAAAAGTTCCGCTCGCTGCTGGAAGCCGCGCCCGACGCGATGATCATCAGCGACGAGGACGGGTGCATCAGCCTGGTGAATTCGCAGGCCGAAATCATGTTCGGCTTCCCGCGCGAGGAGCTGATCGGGCAAAACATCCGGATGCTGGTTCCGGAGTGGAGCAGTCATCGCGGCCGGCGCGAGCAATGGCTTGCCGTGGCTGGCATCGCCCACCGAGCTGTGGGCCCGGCGCAAGAACGGCCATCAATTTCCGGTGGAAATCAGCTTGAGCCCGCTGCAGACCGAAGAAGGGCTGCTGCTCACTTCCGCCATTCGCGATGTCACCGAGCGCCGGCGCGCCGATGAGGCCATCCGCGAACTGAACGCCACGCTCGAGCAGCGCGTGGCCGAGCGCACGCAAGAGCTGCTGCGGTCCAACGAAGCCCTGCGGCAATCCAACGACGATTTGAACCAGTTCGCTTACGCCGCCAGTCACGATCTGCAGGAGCCGCTGCGCATGGTCGCGCTGTACAGCCAGATGCTGCAGCGCAAATACTTCGGGAAGCTGGACGCCAACGCCGACCAGTACATCTCCTACATGGTGGGCGGCGCGCAGCGCATGGAGATGCTGCTCAAGGATCTGCTGACCTATTCGCAGACCGGGTCGTCGGCTGAAGGGCCCGCGGAAACCGTGGATTTCATCGATGTGATCCGCAAGGTGCTGCTGAATCTGCAGGCGTCGGTGGAGCAGAGCGGCGCGATGATTACCTGGGACGCGCTTCCGGCCGTTCACGCGCACGAGATTCGGCTGGTGCAGCTGCTGCAGAACCTGGTGGGCAACGCGATCAAATACCGCAGCGAGGATCCGCCGCGCATTCACATTTCGCGCCGCAATGGCGGGAACCCGAATGGGTGTTGTCGGTGCAGGACAACGGCATCGGAATCCCGCCCGAGTACGCGCAGCAGATCTTCAAGATCTTCAAGCGCCTGCATGGGCAGGATTATCCGGGAACCGGCATCGGCCTGGCGATTTGCCAGCGAATCGTGGAAACCTACGGCGGGCGGATCTGGGTGGAGTCGGAGCCGGAAAAGGGTCGTGCTTCTACTTCACGCTGCCTCCGGCCAAGGACCGGGCGCCGGTGGAGCGGGCGGTAACGGAAACCGCGCGGGCGTCTTAACCGGCTTCGATGATGCCTTCATGGAACGTCGTGGGTTTCTCACGCCTTTGCTTTTAGTGCTCGCGCCGCGGCTCCTGGCGGCGCACCCTAGTGTCGCTCATGTCCGGCGGGTGCTGCGCCGGCTAACGTTTGGCACGTGGCCTGCACAGTGAGACTCCGAAAAGGAGAACCAGATGAAAGCCAGTACCAAGGACCAGCTGCACGGCAAGGTTCATGAAGTGAAGGGCAAGATCAAAGAACAGGCCGGAATCGCCACGAAGAACCCGAACTTGATGGGTGAAGGACAAGACGAGAAGTTGGGCGGTAAGATCCAGAAGAAAATCGGGCAGATCGAGAAGGTATTCGAGAAGTAACTTTTACTTCTCGCCAGCAGAAAGTGCGGCATAGCGAGGGCGACATGTCCTGGCGGACCGGCCCATGTGGAGTGCGGATCGTTGGGGTGATTAAGAAACGCAGCAAGTAATCAAAACAGCATGGCCACGGCGGCAACCGTCATCAACGCGAAAGTGGCCCAGCCGAGAATTCGTTCCAGCGTAGGACTGGTTTGATGGCCCATCACCTTCGGGTCGCTGGTGAGCAGCAGAATCAGCAAAATGAGCGGCGGCGCAAGGACGCCATTGGTAACGGCGGACCAAAAGAGCATCTTGACGGCATCGAGTCCGGCATAGTTGATGACCAGGCCGAGCGTCATGGCGACGCCCAGCACGCTGTAGAACTTTTTCGCGCTGTGTGGCTTTTTCTCGAGCGAACCTCGCCAAGCGGCGGCTTCCGCGATGGCGTAGGCGCACGACCCGGCAAGCACCGGAACTCCCAGCATTCCGGTGCCGATCAACCCCACGGTAAAGAGCAAATAGGCCGCTTGGCCAGCCAGAGGCCGGAGCGCTTCGGCGGCCTGCTTGGCGGTATCGATTTTCACGATCCCGTGGGCGTGCAAAGTGGCCGCCGTGGTCAGGATGATGAAGTACATGATGAAATTGGAGGCGAACATGCCGGTGATTACATCCACGCGCAGAGCGCGCAGTTCCTGGTCGGTGGCGCCTTTGCGGTGCGCGAGATTCCGGCCCATGGCGCGTTCTTCTTCCACCTCCTGCGAAGCCTGCCAGAAAAAGAGATAGGGAGAAATGGTGGTGCCCAGAATGCCTACCAGCACCTCCACATAATCGCGCGACCAAATGGGACGGGGCAGCAGCGTGACAAGAAGCGCGTGACGCCAGTCCACGCCGGCGAAGAAGGCGGTGACTACGTAAGCCAACAGCACCAGGGTGATCCATTTGAAGATTCGCGCGATCTGACGGTAAGAGGACCAGAACAGGAAGCTGACGATCAAGGCGGTATAAATCGGCGTCCAGATCAGGGCGCTGACGCCAGTGATCATTTTCGTGGCATCCGCCATGCCGCCCAGGTCGGCCGCGATATTCACCACGTTGGCGACGATCAAGAGCGCGCAGGCGCCCCACAGGATCCACTTGGAGTAGCGGCGGCGCAGAACGCCGGCCAAACCCCGGCCGGTGACCATCCCCAGCCGGCCGCACATCATCTGGACCGACACCATGAGCGGGAAGGAAATGAGCGCCGTCCAGAGCATGGCGTAACCAAATACGGCTCCGGCCATCGAATAGGTGGAGATGCCGGAGGGATCGTCGTCGGCGCAGCCGGTGATTAATCCCGGACCCAGGTCCGAAAAGAACACTTCAATGCGGTTTTGCTTTGGCAGTGGATCGGTTACCGGCATGCTGGCGTGTCCACTCTATTAGAGGCGGGATAGCTTCGGAAGGAAACTCATGCCTACCAATTTAGTATGGTCCGATGTTGCGATCCGGCTGGGTGTGTACCATGGTGGCCGGTGGATTGATTAGCTTCGACCGCGGCCACTACCTGCAGGGCACGGCCGGAAAATCGCCGACTGAATTGCGATTTACGCTGGAGAGCCACGGCCGATAATAACGACGTGCCGGCTGTCATTCACGGGCTGGCGGAGCGTCCCGGCGTGATCCGAATCGCTTGGACGCCCCAAGCGAAATAGGCTTACTTTTCTGGCTTGCCCGCCGTGGCGCCATACACCAAGATCTCCGCCTTCCCGTTGTCGTCGGTGTCGCTGGTCTTGCCGAGGCCGAGAGTCTTGATGCGCGTGTCGTCCAAGCGGAAATTCTTGGCGAGATAATCGCGGACGGCGGTGGCGCGGCCTTCCGATAAAACGCGGTCCTGCCCCGAATCGCCCTTCATTCCTGTGGAAGCGGCTACCACGGCCAGATCGAACTTGTTGGACTGCAAATAATCGCCGGCGTCTTTCAAAGCTTTCTGGTCTCTGAGCTTGGCCTGGTTGTTGAAGAGCTTTTGCCCGTCGTATTCAAAGGTCTTCACTGGCTCACCGGCGGGAAGACTCGAGATGGCGTGTTTGGTGAGATCCGCGGCATCCTCATAACCGCGCTTCTTGAAGAATCCCCGCAGCAGGAAGTTGTGCTTGAGCGCTTCCATGTCTTCATCCAGCGCCGTGGCCCCCGCGTTGGCCTTTTGATAAATGGTTTTGTCGTTAATCAGCTCGCCCACGGTGCCTTGGCCGTCGTTGATCTTGGTGCTGATCGATTTCAAATTCGTCGCGGTGCCGTCCAATTCAGTCACCGCGCTTTTGGCGCTGTCTAGTAGACCGTCCGCCTTCCTCACCAGGTTGGACAAGTCCAACGGCGGCTCGCTAGCAATGACATCGCCATTCTTCAAGGGAGGCGCGCCATCGGACCCGAAGGAAATCTCGACATATTTGTCGCCGATCAGCCCTTCGGACTTAATGGAGGCGATGGAGTCCTTCTTGAGTACGTCGTGCGTGCCCTTGTCGAGATCCATGGTGACGGTCACCTTTCCATCCGGTTGATTGGGCAGATGGATTTGTTTCACGGTGCCCTGGTGAAGCCCTCCTACCCGCACGTCCGCGCCGTCGGCCAGGCCGGCTACGTTCTGGAATTCAGCCTTGACATGGTAAGTCGATTGGAACAGCGATTCCCGGCTTCCAATGAGGAAGACTCCCGCAACGAGCACCGCCAAGGCCGCGACAATGAACAAACCGAGTCGAAATGTTTGCGACATAATTCTCCTAGGCCGCGTCTTTCAGGAACCGGACGACGAACGGATCGGGGCTCTCTGCCAGTTGGTGGAACGTTCCATCGATCGCCACCTTGCCTTCGCGCAGCAAAACCACCCGGTCGGCAAAAGACTTCGCGCCGTGAACATCGTGAGTGACGACGATGGACGTCAGGTTCCTCTCCTTTTTCAATTTCACGATCAGCTCTCCAATTTCAGCGGCGGTGATGGGATCGAGACCCGAGGTGGGTTCGTCGAAAAGCAGAATGTCCGGATCGAGCGCCAGGGCCCGGGCCAAACCGACACGCTTTTGCATTCCGCCCGAAATGTCGGAGGGCATCTTGGCTAAATCATGCTCCATGCCGACGCTGGCGAGCAGGCTGCGGACGCGTTCCTTGCGCTCGGCGTCCGACAGCGTGGTGTGACGTTCCAACGGAAAGGCGACGTTCTCTTCGACGGTGAGCGAATCGTATAATGCAGCCTGCTGAAACAGGAATCCGATCTTTTTACGGATCTCGTTCAGGCTGTTCATTTCAAGGCCCACAACCTCCCGGCCATGGATTCGAATGGAGCCGGCATCGGGCTTTTGCAATCCGACGATGAGCTTCAACAGCACGCTCTTGCCGGTTCCGCTTCTTCCCAGCACCACCACCGTCTCGCCGCGCTTGGCCGTGAGATCGACGCCGGTTAGAATATTCTGCGACGCGAACGATTTATGCAGCTGGCGCACGACCAGGGGCGTGTTTTGCTTTTGCGCGGCGCTCATGACGGGAAAAACACCTGTATGAATCGAACCAGCAGGACGTCGGCAAGAATAATAAACAGCGACGAAAGAACCACGGAGCTAGTGGCCGAGCGACCCACTCCCGCGGTGCCGCCTCGCGTGCGCATCCCTTGAAAACAGGAAACCAAGCCGATAATCAGGCCAAAAACGGCGGTCTTGAAGGTGGACGGAAGAAAATCGCTGAGTGTAGCGTTCTTGAAGCCGCTATGCAGAAAAAGACGAAGGGTTATGGGGCTCGCAAGCGTGGTGGATATCCATCCCAGGATGATGCCCGAAGCGTCTGCGACGAGGGTCAGTAAGGGAAGCATGCAAAGGCATGCCAGGACGCGAGTGGACGCCAGGAACTGGTAGGGATTGACGGCGGACACTTCCATGGCGTCGATCTGCTCGGTGACGCGCATGGAGCCCAGCTCGGCGCCGATACCAGCGCCGACGCGTCCGCTGACGATCAGCGCCGTTATTACGGGTCCGCTTTCCTTGATGATCGAAAAGACAATGACAGCCGGCAGCAGGGCCTTGGCGCCGAAGCGGATCAAACTATCGCGGGTTTGCAACGAGAGGACAACACCAGTGGCCGCTCCGGCCAAAGCAACCAGCGGAAAGGATTTGGAGCCGATGGCATCCATTTGCCGCACGAGCTCGCGCCATTCCCAGGGAGGCCCGAGGGTTGCGCGGGCAACGCGGCCGCAAAAGACGCCGAGTTCGCCGAACCATTCAAAGAAGGTTACAACCGGTCGTTTCGCGAGGCTAAAGGCATCGACGGACACAGGCACACTCCCGCCCTAGACATGCGGGTTGGCTGCCAAACAGTTAAAGCGCGGAGTTCCAGAGATTTAGTGACAGCCGATACTTAGAGTGACAGGAAATTCTTACCTGCCCGCGCGTTTTCTGGTCCGTGCAGTCTTATGGGTGGCCTGGCGGTGATGGCGAGAACGGGCTGGCCATCCAGCTTAGCGTCGTAGAGCCCGTTGAGGAGATGAATGCCGCCCCTTCCTCATGCCGGACCTGGATAAACCGGATTTTATCCTTGGCTTTGCGAAGAGCCTCGATGATCCCGTTGATGCCGTCTCCCGGCAGCCCGAAGACGACATCCACTCCCCAAGCATGAATGGTTTCGATCAAGACATCCGATGCGTTCATTTCATCTCCCTAACTTTCTAGACCGGAGGCGGCGAAGTATGTTTCACGCTGTCTGCTTCGGCCCGGAAGTTGCTTCTAACAAAATAGAGAGAACATGCCACGAACAGAATCGAGCAGCGCCGCCGAATACATTCCCGAACATCCATCGCCGCGCAGCCTGCGGGAAGCGGTGCAAACGTGCCGGGGATGCGATCTGTACGCTCACGCCACTCAAACGGTTTTTGGCGAAGGACCCAACTCGGCTGAAATTGTTTTCATCGGCGAGCAGCCGGGAGACGAAGAGGACCGGAAGGGCCATCCCTTTGTAGGGCCATCGGGCAAAGTGCTGGATCGCGCATTGGAAGAGGTGGGAATCAAGCGGTCGTTGGTGTACGTGACGAACGCAGTGAAGCACTTCAAGTTCGAGGAGCGCGGCAAGCGCAGGTTACACAAAAAGCCTAACGGGCTGGAAATCCGGGCGTGCCGGCCATGGCTGGAAGCAGAGATCAATCTGATCCAGCCGCGCATCATCGTTGGTCTGGGCGCCACGGCGGCGCAGACCATCTTCGGCAGCACCTATCGCTTGACGAGGGAGCGGGGGCAGTTCGTGCAAAATTGCTGGGCGCCGTATGTGACGTCCACGCTTCATCCTTCCGCCATCCTGCGCGCGCCGGACGAAGAGCAGCACCACATCGAATACGAAAAGTTTGTCGACGATCTGAAGAAGGTTCAGCTTGTATGGAAGAGTCTCCGCAAGCGGGCTTGAAAGAGGGCCCTATTCCGACGCCTCCTGCGACGCGGGGCCGGGCGAAGACGGCATCCCCGATCGGGCGCGCGCCAACTCGGCCATTTTCGCGTAGCGTTCCTTGATGACGATCAGATCTTCCTCACTCAATTCTTCCAGATTGATGAAGGCGTTCTGCGCGCCCCGCACGGCGCGCAACAGTTCATCTGCTTTCAATTGCAAGGCGGCGCTTTCTCGATTCTGCGTGTTCTGAATGAGGAAGAGCATCAGCATGGCGACGATGTTGGACACCGTGTTGATCACCAGCTGCCAGGTATCGCTCCAATGAAAGAAGGGACCGCTCACCAGCCAGACCAGCGTGAGCAAGCACACTGTGAGAAAAGCCGGACTAGTATTTACTTGCAATAGTTAGCGTACTAGAGTACGCTTGAAGCATGCGCCGTCAAACTGCGGTGGTGCGTCTCACGGAAGAAGAGGCCAGCAAGCTGAAGGAATGGGCGCGTCGCGGGAAGAGTGAACAGCGCGTGGTGGAACGAGCGCGAATCATCTTGCTGGCCAACGAAGGTCGCACCAACGAGCAGATCGCATCCGAACTGAAGACCCGGACCGCAAGGGTGTCCAAGTGGAGGCAGCGCTTCGGTAAAGATCGGCTGGCGGGACTCGGGGATTCGCCGCGCTCAGGCAAGCCTGCAAAATACGACCAAACCACTGAGAGACGCGTTCTGGAACTACTGGACCAAGCTCCGCCGAAAGGATACTCGCAATGGAATGGTGCCCGGATAGCCGAAGCCCTGCCAGGCATCGGTAAGGACCAGGTTTGGCGGATTCTCCGGCGGCACGATATTTGCCTGCAGCGACGGCGCAGTTGGTGTATCAGCACGGACCCGGAGTTCGGCCCCAAAGCTGCCGATGTGGTGGGCCTGTATTTGAATCCGCCGGAGAACGCGCTGGTCCTCGCCGTGGATGAGAAGCCTTCGATTCAGGCTCTGGAGCGAGCCCAGGGTTATCTGCGTCTGCCGGATGGCAAAGCCGTTAACGGATTCAACCACTGCTACACGCGGCACGGGACAACGACCCTATTCGCGGCCTTGGAAGTGACCACCGGGCTGGTGAGGACTGCGCACTACCAACGGCGGCGCAGACGCGAGTTCCTGGATTTTATGAACGAGATTGTCGCCGCCCATCCCGAACGCGAAATCCACGTGGTGTTGGATAACCTAAACACGCACAAGCCAAAAGAAGACCGCTGGCTGAAGCGCCATGCCCAAGTTCACTTCCACTTCATCCCCACCTATTCATCCTGGTTGAATCAGGTGGAGTGCTGGTTCAGCATCTTAAGCCGACAAGCTTTGCGGGGTGCTAGTTTCACCTCCGCGCGTCAGCTCCGACAGGCGATCGACGACTTCGTCGCTGTCTATAACCAGAAGGCGGCCCCGTTTGAATGGAAAAAGGCGGTTGTGTTTCCCTCGCGCCCCGCCTCTAAGTACTCCAATTTACGCAAGTAGGTACTAGAGCCCGTTGCTTTGGCGGCCTTCTGCGCCATCTTCGCAAACCAAGTATTCGATGTTGTCATTCTGCCTATTGTTGTACATCGGAGATCGCGCAGGCGCTTTCCGGAGGGAAACACTTTGCGGCGAGCATGTGTCTCCAATGTGTGTTTGCCAGTGAGGAATAATGGCTAAGAAAACCTCTTCTAAGAAACGATCTTCGAAACGATCTTCGTCCGCGTCGAAAGGCCGTGCGAAGACCAAGAAGGTGATGCACGAGTATAAGCATGGCACCTTGAAATCGGGCGGCCGCAAGAAAGTGAAAAGCCGCAAGCAAGCAGTTGCCATCGCGTTGAGCGAAGCGCGCAAGTCGGGTGCCAAGATTCCGAAAAAGAGAAGCAAATCTTAAGGAAAAACGCGTTATCACGGTTAGGAACTAGAGGTACTCAGTACTTCAGTTTCAAGGGCTCTGAAACCTCTTCTCAAGTCAGTGGATCCGAAGCATAGTGGCCCCCAGTTGTCGCCACCCAACGAAAATCATGATGGGAAATCCTTTGGCGGGACGGCTTTGGACAAGAATGGCGTTTAGTGACACCCTCGCGGCACTCACGGGGACAGTCCGGCGGAGGGCTATTGCGCCGCCTGCGGAGCGCCAAGCTTGTCCGAAGTGCAAATGGAACTGTGCTCAGCCTTCCCGGCGACGAACCGGGCTGGACCTGCTCCTAATGCTTTTCCTGTTGCGTCCCTTCCGCTGCCGGTCGTGCCGCCGGCGATACTACCGCTTGGCATTCTAATCTCCGCTGCGTCATTGCAAGAACGGTTAGGACGCATGAATGCGTCCTATCGCTAGATCGTTATGCCCGATGAACCAACGGTACATGAGTTAAGCGAAAAAGTAGACCACCTGGAGCAAGAACAGCAGCGGCTTAAAGAAGATCAGCAAAAAGGCCAGGAACAGAAAAGACATAACGGGCAAGGGTAACAGCAAGGACAACAGAAACCGCCGGAGAAGCCCAAGCGACCGTTCGCGCAGCGTGCGCGGCGCTACCTGAAGCGTCATCCCGGGCGTGTGCTGCTGGGCGTGGCTGCGCTGGTTGTGGCGCTGGTGGGCAGCGCTTGGTTGTGGAGCTACCTGTCGTCCTACGAATCGACCGACGATGCCGAAGTGGACGGGCATTTGAACTTGATCGGCTCGCGCATTGCGGGAACGGTGGTTGGGGTCTATGTCGAAGACAACCAGTTCGTCAAGCCAGGCCAGCGATGGTGGACCTGGATCCGGCCCGGCCAGTGGGTGGATGTCAGGGTGGACGCGTTCGACCGGACGTTTCACGGCTACGTGGAAAGCATGCCCGGCTCCACGGGCGCGCGAGCCAGCCTGCTTCCGCCTGAAAATGCAACCGGCAATTACGTGAAAGTGCTGCAGCGACTGCCTGTCCGCATCCGCCTCAAACCGGACGAAGATCCGCAACACAGATTAAGAATCGGAATGTCGGTGGGACCGAAGATTTGGCTCAACTCCAACACGAAATAGCCCGGTCGTCAGTTGACTCCGGCGCCATTTCCAGAAGGCGGGAATAGCTTCGCAATGTGTTCCTTGGCGTCGAAACGATGCTCGATGCCGCAGCCGCAAAGATTATTCTGCAGGTCAAAAATGTCATCCAACGCGGCTACCAGGTTGCCGATGTCTTCCGGCGTGGCCCAACTCTGCTCGTGAAGTTGAACGATCCAATCCAGCACTTCGGTGGAGTTGTTCATTTGACCCAGAGAAAACCAATAGTCATGCGGCCCGTCGTAATAGATGGCGCGGCGATCGCGGTCCAGCTTCCACTTGCCCCATTTCTCCGGCAGGGGCTTGCTGAGAAACCGGTCGAGAATCTCAATGATCGAATGCAGAGCGCCGCTATCCGTTTCGGGCATGCTCATCCCTGATGCGTCAATTCTTCGGCGCAGCCGGGATGACCGCAATTGCAAGCCAGCTCGGTGGTGTCGCTGGCGTCATCGCAGTACTGGCTGCAATACTTGCCGTCTTTCGGCGCCAGGCAATTGCAGGCCGGGTGAGCGCATTTCTTGGTTTCAGCCATGGGACCAACCTTTCCACACATCGGACGGCTTTGCCGTCGAATTGTTTCTCGGGGGCGTGCGCGAACTTCGTTCAAGCCAGCGCGCGCCCGAAGTCAACTTACGAACAACTGCTAGGTTTTAGCCGGCGGAGGAAAATGCTTGAACATCGACTGCACGGCGTCTTCGAGTTTCTTCTCGTTCTTATCGGGTTTGTCGGAAAGAGTTTTTTGGGCCGTTCCGCGCCAGATCAGCTTCTTGTTGTGCGCGTCGAAAATGTCGATGACCAGGGTACCTACGGGCGTGTTCTCTACCGTAGTGGTGGCGAGATCGGGGCCAAAACCGCGCCAGAACCAACCTCCGCCGAACCCGTCGTAGAAAGTCTGCAGGGTTTGCTGGTCGTGCGTGGCGCCGAACGCGGAGACCCCGGCATCCCCGCCCGACGGATTTTCGGTCCAGCCCTTCGCCATCAATTGCGCGTTAACGTCACGTTTGATCCGATCCACCCAAAGAGGATTTCCGGCGTCCACCTTGAGCCAGGAATAGGTATGGTATTGGCCGAAATCGACGGAATGACTATAGTCGGTCTTCACATCGGCGGCGAAAAGAAGCGCGGCGCCCACGATGAAGGCCGCCCCCGAAATGAGTACAGTTTGTTTCATGCGGTGAAACTCCTGCTGGTTTGACTGCGGCCAGAAGGCTTGGTTTCACCATCCGCGATGAGCGGCGATATCGATTTCTCTCACGGTGATGATGGTTCCAGCATGATGGTTGGCTGCTGCCGTCGATAGAAAGAGTGACTTTGATAGGCTGTTACCAAGGGTCGACATGGCTAGTGAACTCAAAATCAAAGTGAACGAACGGTCGTGGACCGTTTCGGCCGCACCAGACACGCCGCTGCTCTACGTGCTTTCGAACGAACTTTTGCTGCAGGGTCCGCGCTTCGGTTGCGGACTGGCGCAATGCGGATCGTGCTCCGTGCTGGTAAATGGCGTGGAAACCCGTTCGTGCGTCACGCCGGTGTCGGCGGTGCAGGGAAAATCCGTGATTACGCTAGAAGGGCTGCCCGCCTGGTACGCGGCGCAAAAGAAACTGTCGCATATTCCGGCGCTACACCCGGTGCAGCAAGCCCTGTTGGACGAACAGGCGCTGCAATGCGGATATTGCTACAACGGCATGATGGTGAAGGCGTCTGAGCTGCTAGCGAAGAATCCTCAGCCCACTGAAGCGCAAATCCGCACGGCGATGAATGGACACCTGTGCCGTTGCGGGACCTATCCGCGCATCATTCTGGCGGTGCAACGCGCGGCGCGCGCGATGGCGGGGGCCAAGGCATGACCCTCCGCAGAGATTTCCTAAAAGCCGGAGGCGCGCTCGTGATTGGTTTTCGTTTGCGCGCGCAGGAAGCGCCGCTGGTGCGCGGACTCGTGGCTGGTCCGCCCGATCCCAAGCAGGTGGACACCTGGCTCGCCATTCACGCCGACAACACGGCGACGGTTTACATTGGTTTCGCCGAACTGGGACAAGGCAATTCTACGGCGCTACTGCAGGTGGCGGCTGAAGAGCTGGATATGGAGATGAGCCAGCTCAAAACCGTACGCCTAGACACCAACGTTACTCCCAATCAGGGCGGAACGTATTCGAGCGCATCCATTCAAAGAGGCGGGCCGCAGGTTCGAACGGCAGCAGCAGAGGCGCGGCAGGCGCTGTTGCAGCTTGCATCGAAGAAGCTGGGCGCGCCGGTAAATGCGTTGACAGTATCGAAAGGAATTGTATCCGCAGGTGCGGCGGGCTCGGTTCCATACGGCGAACTGGTCGGCGATAAACCGTTCCATCTCGCGTTCACGGGCAAAGCTCCGGTGAAATCGTCGGCCGAATACAAGGTGGTCGGCACTGCTGTTCCGCGCAACGACCTGCCCGACAAGGTGAGTGGCCGCTACGTCTACATGCAGCATGTGCGGGTGCCTGGAATGCTGCACGGCCGGGTGGTTCGCCCGCGCGGCCAGGGCGCCTATGGCGCGGGGGCAAAAGTAATTGCGCTGGATGAAACGTCGATCGGCAATATTCCCGGCGCGCGCGTGTTGCGTAAGGGCGATTTTGTCGGCGTGGTTGCGGACAACGAGTGGGACGCCGTGCGCGCGGCACGACAGTTGAAAATACAGTGGGACTCTTCGCCCACGCTCACCGGCAGCGACGGCATGTACAACGCCATGCGTGCCGCCAAGACTGACGACCGGGTGGTGGTGGAACGCGGCAACGCGGCCGATGCCATCGGAGCCGCTCCGCACAAGGTGGAATACAACTGCCGCGCTCCCTATCAGGCGCACGCGCCGTTTGG
Source organism: Bryobacterales bacterium (assembly GCA_963798295.1). GTDB lineage: Bacteria > Acidobacteriota > Terriglobia > Bryobacterales > Bryobacteraceae > Palsa-89. Next base: position 112,391 of record CAWCSV010000004.1, read on the forward strand.
ACCCAACTGCGCCCTGGCGGATGTGAAACCGGATTCCGCGCTGGTGATGTGCTCGACGCAAGATGTCTATGGCACGCGCGGCACGCTGGCGCGCGTCTTAGGATTGCCACCAGACAAAGTTCGCGTGCAGTATTACGAAGGATCCGGCACCTATGGGCACAGCTGTTACGACGACGTAGCGCAGGCCGCGGCGCTGCTCTCGCAATTGGCCGCAAAGCCGGTGCGCCTGCAGTTCATGCGCTGGGACGAGCACGGCTGGGACAACTACGGGCCCTCGCACGTGGGCGAAGTTCGCGCGGCGGCCAGCGCCGACGGCAAGCTGGTCGGATACGAATATCACGGCTGGCAGCATCACTGGAGCAACGTGGAAACAAGCGAGCAACTGGCGCTTGGAAAACCCGCGGCCGAATGGCAGCCCAACCCTGCGATGCAGGTGAATCCACGCTGTTGCGGCGGAATGTACGACATTCCCAACGTGCGATTGGTGAATCATCACGTGCCTGGGCTGGGTTACTTAAAAGGCGCGTGGCTGCGCTCGCCGCTGGATCTGTCGTTCTCGTTCACCTCCGAGCAGGCCATCGATCAGTTAGCTTTTCTGTTGAAGATGGATCCCTACGAATTTCGACGCAATAACATTAAAGACGTCCATTGGCTGGGAGTTTTGGACGCAGCCGCGAAGGCGGCGAATTGGACCGTGCGGACGGCGGCTTCGAACTTGTCGAAGGGCAGGACCGTGACGGGACGCGGCATCGGAATGGGCACGCACCTGGCTTCCTACGGCGCGGCGGTGGCCGACATCGAGATCGACAAGCAGACTGGCAAGGTGGTCGCCAGGCATCTGTACGGCGCAGTGGACGCTGGTCTGGTGGTCAATCCCGGCAATGTCGAAAGCCAGATCAGCGGACAGTTGGTGCAGACCGCGAGCCGCATGTTCCACGAGGAAGTGACCTTCAGCAAAACCAACGTCACTAGTTTGGACTGGGCAAGCTATCCGATCCTACGCTTTGAGGAATGCCCGCAAGTGACGCCGGTGGTGGTGCAGCGGCTGAACGAACCGTCCAGTGGCGCGGGAGAAGAAGTGATGGCTGCAGCCGCCGGGGCGATCGCAAACGCTTTCTTCGACGCTACCGGCGTTCGCATGAGCGAGTTTCCGCTGACGCCGAAGCGCGTGCTGGCTGCGTTGCAGCGCGGTTAACGTCCCGAGCTGCCTTGCGCGGCGGCGAAATACTGTATCAACGGCAGCGGACCTTGAATATCCGGATCGGCCGGGGCCAGTTGCTTGGCGCGCCTGGAAAGCTCGCTCGCGTAATCGAACATCGTCTGGTTGATCGAGTCCACACTGAACGGGCGGGAAAGATTCGGGATCGCGGTCCCCGCGGCGGCCAGCACAACGGCGTTCGAGCATTGTTCCAAAGCGGCGCGGGCGCGTTGCGGCCGGTCACGACCGATTACCGTAGGCGGCCGGTTGGGCGCCATGGAATCCAGGCCCAGCAACTCCATCGCGTACAGAAACCCCAGATTCGCAGCCAGCTCGCGGTTTTCCGGCTCCGCCTCCATGGCGCGCTCGAGCACGCGCTCGCCGTCCTCTGCGTCCTCCACCTCCAGAAATCGCACCGCGTTTAGCACCACCGCAGTGTTCTTTGAATGAGACTGCACCGCAGCCAGCCACTGCGCGCGCACCGCATCGTGATCGCTTGCGTTGGCATAAGGACCATTGGCCCGATAAACGTACGCAATCCTGGTCCCGCTGGCCGGCGCTTCCGGATGGAGCTCCACCAGATACAAAATATGTTGCAGCCGGACCGATTGGCGGCCGGGGTCGGTGCTGGCGGGAAAAGACGACGTGTCGAGATAAAGCTGCAGAAGCTGGATGCGCGCGTTCAGATCCTCGGGATTCTCTAGAACCCGCGATTCAAGGCTGGCCGCTTGCCCCGGCGAGGGCAACGGGCGGGAACGGATCACGCCGACCGTCTGCGCTGCCGGTACGGCGCACAGAATCGCAGCGAAAACAGCAATACGAATCGCCATGACAAGACCAAATTCACCCAAACACGATGCAAATCGGGGGCCAATCGATGCCTCTTCGCCTTCAATAGCTTCCGCGAAGCTCGTGTGTCCGTATAGGCGCGCGCGAGCCGCGCGAGACACGAATCTGTTCACGGCGACACAGATCCCGCAATACAAAATCGTGCTGCAACTCGTAAACTAAAGAGAATGGCCAATTTAGGATTTGTGGGTTTGGGCGTGATGGGCAGCCGCATGGTGAGCCGCCTGCTGGAGAAGGGGCACACCGTCACCGGCTTCAATCGCACGCGCGCCAAAGCGCAATGGCTGATTGATCGAGGAATGAAGTGGGCCGATTCGCCCCGTGCTGTGGCCGCGGCGGCCGACTTCACGCTGTCCATGGTGACCAATTCCGCCGCGCTTCAGGAAATTGCCGAGGGAGCGAACGGAGTGGTCGCCGGGCTGGGCAGCGGCAAGATCTGGATCGACATGAGCACCGTCAGTCCGGAAATCAGCAAGGCTCTGGCCGGCCGCGTCCGCGAAAGAGGCGCGGATCTTCTGGATGCGCCGGTTTCGGGAAGCGTGATCACCCTGGAACAGGGCAAGCTTTCGGTGATGGTGGGCGGACGCGCGGAAACCTTCGAGCGCGCGAACCCGATCCTGCTGGACTTAGGGCCCAAAGTGACACACGTCGGCGAAAACGGGCTCGCGCTGGTCATGAAAATCGCGACGAACTTGAGCCTTGCGGTGCAAATGTTGGCGTTTTCGGAGGCGGTTCTTTTAGCGGAAAAAAACGGCATCAAGCGCGAGACTGCGGTGGACGTTCTGACGCACAGCGCCATTGCGTCGCCCATGGTGCAGTATCGCGGCCCGTTTGTGCTTAAAATGCCGGAGGAGGCTTGGTTCAACGTCAATATGATGCAGAAAGACATGCTGCTGGCGTTGGAGCTGGGCCGCAAAGTCGACGTCCCGTTGCCCACCACGGCCACCGCCAACGAGTTCCTCACCGCGGCGCGGGCCATGGGCTACGTTGAGCAGGATTTCGCAGTAGTATTTGAGGTATTGGCAAGAATGTCTGGAGTTCCAAAATGAGCACGGCCGTAAACCCGTCCCCAACCGATGCGCGATCTGGCGCCGAGCTGCATCTGCACATGTACCGGCGCATGATGATGATCCGTCTATTCGAAGAACAAGTGAACGATTTGTACACTCGCGCGCTGATGCCTGGCCTGGCACACCTGTATATCGGCGAGGAAGCGGTGGCCGTCGGCGTGTGTGAGGCGCTGCGGCCGGACGATTACATCACGAGCACGCATCGCGGCCACGGCCATTGCCTGGCGAAAGGCGCGGCGGTGGATCTGATGTTCGCCGAGCTGCTTGGCAAAGAAGTCGGCTATTGCAAAGGCAAGGGCGGATCGATGCACATCGCGGACCCTGCTACTGGCAACCTCGGCGCCAACGCCATCGTCGGCGGGAGCACCGGGATTGCCACGGGCGCGGCGTTTTCGGCGCAGCGTCTGGGCACCGGCCAGGTGTCTGTCTGCTTCTTCGGCGACGGTGCGCTCGGCCAGGGCATCCTGTACGAAGTGATGAACATGGCGGCGTTGTGGAAACTGCCTGTGGTCTACGTTTGCGAAAACAACCTGTACGGCGAGTACACGCATTTTTCGGAAACCACGGCCGGCGATATCCTGGCGCGCGGCCCGGCTTTCGGCATGCCTTCCGAAGAGGTGGACGGCCAGGATGTGCGGGCCGTTTACGCCTCGGCGAAGAAGCTGGTGGATCGCGCCCGCGCGGGCCAAGGCCCAGCGCTGCTGGTGGTGAAAACCTACCGCTATCACGGCCACCACGTCGGCGATGTGAGCCGCGAATACTATCGCTCGAAGCAGGAAGAGCAGCAATGGAAGACGGAGCGCGATCCGCTGCGGATCATGGGCGAGTGGCTGGTATCGCAAGGCCAAGCCGACCACGCCGCGCTCGACAAAATTCATAACGAAGTGAAGGTGGAGATCGACGCCGCCGTGCAGTTCGCTCTGGCCGCGCCTTATCCCAGCACCGACAAGGTGGATCAAGATGTCTATGCTTGAAGCGAAAGGCGGGCTTGAAATCAAACCTGGCGCAGCCGCCGCGGTTCGAGAGCTAACGCTGGCGCAGGCCATCAAAGAAGCATTGGCCGAGGAGATGCGCCGCGACCCGCGCGTCTTCATTCTGGGCGAAGACATCGCCGAAGCGGGCCATCCTTTTAAGGTGCTCACCGGACTGGTGGATGAATTCGGGCCACAGCGCGTGCTGGACACCCCGATTTCCGAAGCGGGCTTCACCGGCATCGCGGTGGGCGCGGCCATGACGGGCATGCGCCCGGTGATCGACATCATGTTCGGCGATTTCATCGGCCTCACCATGGATCAGATGGTGAACCAGGCCGCCAAAATCCACTACATGTCGGGCGGGAAGTGGAAAGCTCCGCTGGTGATGCGGACCACGCTGGGCGCCACGCGACGCTCGGCCGCGCAACATTCGCAATCGCTGCACGCCTGGTTTTGCCACATTCCGGGACTGAAAGTGGTGATGCCTTCGACGCCTTACGACGCCAAGGGGCTTTTGAAATCGGCCATCCGCGACGACAATCCGGTGGTGTTTTTCGAAGACAAGATGATGTACCGGCTGAAGGGCGCGGTGCCGGAAGAAGAATACACGATTCCGTTAGGCGTCGCCGACATCAAGCGTGAAGGCGACGACATCACCATCATCGCGACCAGCAGCATGGTGCAAGTGGCGCTAGGAGCGGCGAGCCTGCTTGAAGAGAGCGGCATCAGCGCCGAAGTGGTGGATCCGCGAACGCTGTGGCCATTGGATGAAAAGACGCTGGTGGAATCGGCCAGGAAGACTTCGCGCGTCATCGTTGTCGACGAAGGCTACGGCCGCTACGGCGTTACAGCCGAGATCGCGTCGGTGATTCAGGAAAATGCGTTTTTCGATCTGGAAGCGCCGGTGAAACGTATGGGCGCGATGCACGTTCCGATTCCGTTCTCGCCGCCGCTGGAAGATGTGACGGTTCCGACCGAGAAGACGGTGGCGGACGCGGCGCGCGCTATGTGTGGTAAGGCCTAAAAGTCAAAACTGGAGAATCCTGTGGCACTGAAAACTCACGGAACCATGGCGGTGGATTGGGAGCAGCGCATCGATATGGATCGGCTGCGCAAGGAGCGCCTGGCGCGCGTCAAAGCTCTGCTCGCCAAATCGGAAATCGGCGCACTGCTGTGCTTCGACATGAACAACGTGCGCTACATCACCGCGACGCACATCGGCACCTGGGCGCAGGACAAGATCAGCCGCTTCACTTTGTTGCCGCAAAATGACGAGCCCATCTTGTGGGATTTCGGCTCGGCCGCCAAGCACCATCAGCTCAATTGTCCGTGGCTGGGCGAGCGCTCGCGTCCCGGTATTTCCTTGCTGCGCGGCGCGATGTCGCCCGAGATGGGCCGGGCCGAGGATGTGGCCAAAAAGATCAAGCTGGAGCTCGAAATGCGCGGGCTGCACAAAGAGCCGGTCGGAATCGACGTAGTGGAGCCGCCCATTCTGTTTGCGCTACAGCGCGAAGGCATCAACGTCGTCGACGGCCAGCAGCTGATGTCGGACGCGCGCGTGATCAAAACCCAGGACGAAATCTCGCTGCTCAATACTTCGGCCATGATGGTGGACGCCGCCTATCACGATCTGTATTGCGCCATGAAGCCCGGCATGAGCGAGAACCAGGCGGTGGGATTGGTGAACAAGATCCTGTACGACCTGGGCTCGGAATATGTGGAAGGCGTGAACGCCATTTCGGGCGAGCGCTGCAATCCTCATCCGCACGTTTTCTCCGATCGCGTGCTGCGCCCCGGCGACCCGGTTTATTACGACATCCTGCATTCGTACATGGGCTACCGCACTTGCTACTACCGCTGCTTCAGCATCGGCTACGCGCCGCACACGCTGATCGACGCCTACTCGCGCTGCCGCGATTATCTGGATGCCGCGATCTCGCTCATTCGTCCCGGACGCACCACCGGCGAGATCGCGTCGGTTTGGCCCAAGGCGCAGGAGTTCGGATTCCCCAATGAAGAAGCGGCTTTCGCACTGCAATTCGGGCACGGCATCGGCCTGGCGATCTGGGAAAAGCCGGTGATCAGCCGCTTGGTTTCACTCGAACATTCTTACGAGATCAAGCCCGGGATGGTGTTCGCGCTCGAAACCTTCTGGCCGTCCAAAGACGGCTGGAGCGCGGCGCGCATCGAAGAAGAGATCGTGGTCACTGAAACCGGCCACGAAGTGATCACACGTTTCCCGGCTGAAAAGCTGCTGGTGGCGGGCGCGCATTACTTCACCGTGGATGGGCCGCTGCCCACCACGCGCGAGCACGATCCGGCGCCCAGCGAGCGTATCGTCGAAATGGTGGAAGCCAGCGCGCGCATCGAACAGGTGGTTTCCCGTTAGATGGCCGTCAGCATCGTCATGCCCGCGCTCGAGATGGCGCAGGAGACCGGCAAGATCATCTCGTGGCTGAAGAAGGAAGGCGACGCGATCGCGAAGGGCGATCCGCTCGCCGAAATCGAAACCGACAAAGTGGTGCTGGAGCTGGAAGCCTCGGCTGACGGCGTGCTCGCGGGCGTGAAAGCCGCCGCCGGCGATGTGGTGCAAGTGGGCAAGACCATTGCTTGGATTGTCGCGCCGGGCGAGAAGCCGCCGGTTGAATCGGAATCCGCGGCTCCCGCTGCGCGAACCATGACGGAGCAATCGAAGCAGGCCGTGGCGCCGGCTGCAGCGCCGGCTGCCCGCACAGAGCTCCCGGAAGCGAAGGCATCGCCCAAGGCGCGCCGCATGGCCAAGGAATTGGGCGTAGATCTGTCGAAGGTTCGAGGCACGGGCCCCGGCGGTGCGATCAGCGGCGAAGATGTAGAAGCCGCTGCGAAGGGCGCTTCCGCGCCTTCACCTGCGGGACCAGCGCAGATGAGCGCAATCGCCCGCCTAATGGCCGAGCGCACCACCCAAAGCTGGACCACCGCGCCGCATTTCTTCCTGGTGCGCGAGATCGACGCGAGCGGTTTAATTGCCGCACGTGAAAAACATGGCAAGGCGATCACGCACACCGATCTTTTAGTCGCCCTAGTGGCGCGGGCACTGGTGAAGCATCCCAAGATGAACGCGAGTTGGACCGGCAGTGCGATTCAGTTCCATCCGAGCGTGAACATCAGCATCGCGATCGCGGTGAAAGACGGCGTGGTGGGCGCCGTGATCCCGAACGCGGACACGGCGACGCTCGCGGCCATCAGCGCCAGGCGGCAGGACCTGGCTGAGCGCGCGAGAGCCGGGCGCCTTCATCCCCCCGACGTCACCGGTGGGACATTTACGATAAGCAATTTAGGGATGTTCGGCGTGGACGCTTTCAGCGCCATCATCACGCCGCCGCAAGCCGCGGTTCTGGCGGTGGGCCGCATAGCCGATCGTGTGGTAGCGGTGAATGGATTGATCGGCATCCGCCCGATCCTGACCATGACGCTATCGAGCGACCATCGCGTGGTGGATGGCGCGCAAGCCGCGGCGTTCTTGCGGGACGTCGCCGAGGCGCTGACCAGCGCGCAGCTATAGCAAATGGAAATTCACTTCAATGTTGGCTCGAACGGGCACAGGCTTCCCGCTCTTCGTGCCCGGCTGGAAGCGCCACGTTTTGATGCTGGCAATCGCACTGGCGTCTAAGCCCCGGTCCAGCGATTTGGTGACCTTGATGTCATGCGCGCGCTGATCGGTGCCCACTACTATCATTAGCCCCACTTTGCCTTCCAGCTTGGCGGCTCGCGCTTCGTCCGTGTATTGCGGCTCGCTCCCCTTCTCCAGGATTTTTGGAGGAACAATCCCTGGCCCAATTTTGTAGATCTTCTCGGCGAAGGACACCGAGGTCATCAACACCAGAAGGAGCGGAATCGCGATGGCGGTTCTGCGCGTCGCGCGGCCGGGTCTTTGACGCCATTCGAACAAATGTGCGAAGCGCTCATGCAATGTCGCCGAAGTGGACATGGCACAGCCCAGCAGCAACGAGCTGGAGCACTCGCGCGCCACGTCGAGCAGCACTTTGGCATAGGCATCCGCTGAGACGCCCGCCGATAATACGGCGTCGTCGCAGGCCAGCTCCTGCTCGTGATTCAGCCGCGCCGTCACGAGCCAAGCTAGCGGATTCCACCACAGCAACGCACGCGACGCTTGCGCCAAGTACTTGGCCAGGCAATCACGCCTCTGGACATGCGCCGCTTCGTGCAGCAGCACGGCGCGCAATCGAGCCTCATCCCAATCCCACGCGCTCTGGGGAAGAAGGATCAGCGGGCGTAGCACGCCGCAGGTCAGCGGAGTACTGACGTTGCCCACCCGGACTTCGGCTTCGTCGCGAATCTGAAAAGGCGCTGACCGTTGGCGAGCACGGAGCAGCAGGATCCATCCGCCGGCCGCGCGGAGGGTCATCAAGAATGCTCCCAACGCCCAGAGGGCCGCGAGCGCCATCGGCCAACTCCATGGCCCGGTTCCGAGGGTCGTGGCGTCCGCTCCGGGATGCGGGCCCGCCGGAACCCTGATGAGCACGCTCCATTGTGGCGACCACAACGACAGCACAGGCACCGCGGCCGCGCTGACAAGCGCCGTCAGGCAAACCAGGTGCCGTACCGTCGCGTCATGCCCGCGCAGGAATCGCAAACAAATAATCCCCGCCGCCAGTAAGACGGTGGATTTGACCGCAACAGAAACCAGATAAGTTTCCAACATGACTATTTCCTCTTTGCTCGCTCAATGATTCGGGACAGTTCGTTCAGTTCCTTTTCGTCAAGATGGAACGCCGCCGGATCCAGCAGCGCCGCCACGGCCTCCTTGGCAGACCCGTCGAAAAATGTTTTGATAATGCGCTGCAACGCCGACCGGCTGGCGGCCTCCCGCGCCACCGTCGGCTGGTACACGTAGCGCAGCCCTTCCTCCACGTGGCGGACGTAGCCCTTGCGCTCCAGCACCCGCAGAATGGTACGCACCGAGGAATAGTTCGGCTGGTCAGGCAGCCCTTCCTGGATCTCCTGCCCGGTGGCGCGCCCGCGCGCGAAAAGAACATCCATGATCTGCCGTTCGCGCCGGCTCAAATCGGGATCGGCGATCTTCTTCGTTGTGCGCATATCTTAGCATCCTGCGTAAAAATTAACATACCGCCCGGCAGCTGTCAAGGGGCTGGCGCAAACTTTTCCTGGATCACTCCGGGAATGGCATGATAGGAACACCACATGATCCTTAGCCGAGACCGTCTTCTGGTTACCCACGTGGGCAGCCTCCCACGCGGCGAAGCGCTTTCTGAAATGCTCATCGACCGCGAGGAAGGCAAGCCGGTACGCGAAGACCAGCTGGCTCAGGAAATGGACAGCGCGGTGCGCCACGTGATCGCCAAACAGGCCGAGGCCGGCATCGATATCGGCAACGACGGCGAGCAGCAGCGCGTCGGATTCCAGACTTACATGCCGCGCCGCATGTCGGGATTCGGCGGCCAATCGAAGCGCCGCAGGGGCCGCGACTTTGAGGAGTTCCCCGCCCTGGTGGACGATCTCACACGCCGCTTCCCCAAGCGCAGCCGCATGCAGAATGCGCCCGAAGCGCAGGCCGAGCTGCGTTACCTGGATTCGTCCACCATCGCGGGCGAGATCGATCGGCTGCAGCGCGCCGCCAAGGATGCGGGAGCTTTCGCCGAGTGTTTCATGACGGCTCCCTCGCCGGGCATTATTTCCACCACGATGCTGAACGCGTATTACGATTCGCAACAATCCTACCTCACCGCGCTGGCGCGCGAGATGCGCAACGAGTACCTGGCCATCTATCGCTCCGGCCTGCTGCTGCAGATCGATGCGCCGGACCTGGCGATGGACCGTTCCATGTTCTACCGCGATCTTCCCGATAGCGAATTCGTGAAAGCCGCGGAGATGCACGCGGCGGCGCTGAATCAGGCCATCGACGGCATCCCACGCGACCGGGTGCGCCTGCATTGCTGCTGGGGCAACTGGAACGGCCCGCATCTCTACGATGTCCCACTCGATCTGATTCTGCCGGTGCTGTATCAAGCCAGCGTGGGCGCGCTCAGCATCGAGTTCGGCAATCCGCGCCATCAGCACGAATTGGAAGCCTTGCGCCGCCACAAGCTGCCCGATCACATGCTGCTTCTGCCCGGCGTGGTGGAAAGCAACAGCAACATCGTAGAGCATCCGGAAGTGGTGGCGCGACGTCTGCAGGAAGCGGTGGCCGTGGTGGGCGACCGGCAGCGCGTCATCGCCAGCGCGGACTGCGGCTTTGGAACATTCACTAATCGCGAGTACGTGATTGAACCGGTAGTGTGGCTGAAGCTGAAAGCACTGCGCCAAGGAGCCGACATCGCGTCCGAACGACTGTGGGGCAGAAGCGCCGCGAGTTAGCTACTTACTTACTAAGTGAGGAAGGTCCCGGTTATTCTCGCTGCAGACAAATTCAAGTAAGTCGGTATCGGCAAGTAAGTTCATTCCTTCGGTTATCGTCCAGGGCTTAGTGTACGCTTTTGGATCGTCGATGGTAACTTCGATGGTCAGGTGACCGAAATCCGGCCGACGAAAACGCTCGATAACCAGCCCCGATTCGGTTTGCGGGTGACCGGCCTGATCGAGCCACGTCTTGCCATTGAAGCCAGAAGTTCGCACCACCAGCGCGTCTCCATCCCACTTACCGACCGAGTAACCCATCCAGCTGGGGTTGGGATCTTTGGGAAGCTCGCGTCCGTCCATGAATATCTGGCGATAGATTCCGAACGCTTCATAAAGAATAATTACTTCATCCGGGTTCTGAACGATCTTGAACGGAACCGGCGTCACGTTAATCTTGGGAACACCTTGCGGCAAACAGTTTGCATCGGACTCCTCCGCCGCATGCACGCCCGTCATGCGCTCCTTGGTGATGGCCGCCGCCCAAGGCTGCATCGGCACGTCGCCGGGCTTCAAGTCGGCCGCGAGATTCTGCAAATATTTGGGCCCCGGTACGATCCAGATTCCCGAAAGATCCGGCTTGCCGTCCGCTTTGTGGGGCGCCGGCGCCGACAGATCCGGCCTGCCGTCCTTGGTTCTCGGAATCCCTTTGTCGGGCAGCTTCAGCCATTGAGCGGATAGCGGCAAGGCGATAAGCAGGACCAGGAGACTGCTTCTGGAAGTCATCGCGGCAATTATATACCGATCATACGGTCTTGGGCGGCGCAACTTTCCGATCCAGCCAGTCGCGCACCACGCCAAACACCTCGTGATTGTTCTTCTCCAGCAGCATCAGGTTGCCGTTGCCGACGATGCCGTAGTCGCGCAGGCGCACCATTTCGGCCGAACAGCCCACTTGTTTCAAGAATTCGACGTTGCTGATCGGAGATCCGCCGCCGCCGAATTCGCTGGTCAGCCAGCCGATTGGGATACCCCGCAGGTTTTTCCACTTGCGCGCCGGCTCGGCCTGCAGCTTGTAAGTGGGGACAATGGGTCGCGGAGAATCGGGCGGCAGCGTGTGATCCACTAACTGGAACTGTGAGGGATCGGTTACCGGCGGATCGTAAGTCATCGGGCTAGCCGTTAATCCCCAGCGCAGTTGCGCGGCGAAAGGATTGCCGTTAATCTCCATGCAGAAAATTCCCTTGACCAGATTGGGACGGCGATCCGCCACGCCCCAGCCGAAGAATCCGCCGAAGGCATGCGTCAGCAAGATGCACGGGCCGATGCGATCCACCAGTTCCACGCCTCCGTGCCACGCCAAGTCGCTGTGGAACGTTTCGTCCATCACGTTGCCGGATTCGCAAGCCATGAACTGATCGATTATCGGATCGTTCATGCCTCCCGGGCCCGGCCACTGCGCCGTATTGAAAACCACCGGCGTCTGCACCAGCCCTTCGTAAGGCGGGACATTCGGCAAATGGCTGGGGCCCAGCGCGTCGGGATGATAGGGCGAACGGCCGTAGCTCGGCCGATCCAGCCAATAGACGCTGTAACCGGCCTGGACGAAATAATGCACCCAGCCGGGACGTCCGCCGATGCCCATCATGTGCGTACCCTGCCCCCCGCCGCCGTGCACCATGATCACGGGATAGGGATAACGCTTCACGGCCGGGATCATGTACTGCACATACTGCTGGCCCATCGCGATGGTGCCGTATGACATTTTCTTGCGCTGCACACCCACCCAAAAGCAGCCTTGATCGGCGAGTCTCAACGCGGTGTTGTCCCGGTTTGGATTTGCTTCCGGCGCTCCCGGCACCGTTGCATCTCCCACAGCTGCATCAAGCCATGCGAGGACGGGAGTCATGGCATCTTCGGAAAAGCCTTTCAGCGGGATATTCGCGATCTCAGCAAGTTTCGTCTGGCCGGGTTCCAGCGCCGCAATGGCTTTCACCAGCTTCGGGCGGTCTTGCGCCGTGACCGTCGCGAAAAGCGCTCCGTCGCCTCGTGTAATTAGAATCGACGGACCGATCTCGTCAAGAAGCTTCGCGCCGCGCGAGCGCCATAAATTCTGCGTCAACGGATTGTTCGCCATCGGCTGACCCATGGATGCGACCATCTGGGCGACCGCTGGATCGTTTGCATTGGCACCGGTGGTCTTTGCTACGCCTTCGAACGTCGGCGCTTGCTTGTCGAAATACCCGTGAACAAAGGGATGATAAGGATTGCGGCCCTGCCCAGGCCGGTCCAGCACGTATACCTTGTAGCCTTGCTCCAGAAGCAGCGTGGCCCAGCCGCGGTGTCCATCCGGCGTGCTGATCCAGTCCGACCCCTGTCCATATCCGCCATGGATGAGCACCACCGGATACGGATGGCGGACCTCGCGCGGGATCCAATGTTCCACGTACATCTGCATCCCGTTGCACAACGTTCCGCGCGCCAGCGTGGCGTGCTCCACGCCGATCCAGTGGTAACTCCAGTCCGCGATGTCGAGCACGGGTCCGGCATTTTGCGGCGCGATTGCTTGTGCGTGCGCTCTTTTCGGAGCAACTGCGATCGCCGCTGCCGCCAAGGTTCCAAGATCGCGCCGTGTGATTCCGCTCACTGCCTCTTCCAAACGCGGACCACGCGATAATATTCGCGGTTGGGGCTTTCCACGGTTCCCGTAATCGTATTGCCGTCAGGCGAAAGGACCACGTGCCCGAAGATGGGATTGGAATTCTCAAGCCATGCGTGACCGTCCGCCTCTTTACGAATTGTCGCGATCGTCCCCAGCGCGAGGGATGGCGCAATCGATGGACCCGCCAGCACGCGCTCAAATTCCAGTTTCCATGTGCCCGCCATGCGCCCGTCCACCTGCAACATCAGCTTCAACTGGCAAAGCGCCACCGAGCAAGCCATCAACGTCAACACCGCCGCCACCGCAATTCTCCGCATTCCCGAACCTCCTGGGCGCATCCTATCACAGCAACCGCTGCCATGCGGCTTAAAATGGATGGGACTGATGTCCGATCAACCGGCGCAACAGATGCAGTGCATGGAAGTGTGGGGCGGCAGCCAGCTCACGTCGCGCTACGTTGAATTCGGTGGACTGGATACGTGGGTCTACAGTAAGCCTTTCGGGAAAGCGCACGCGGGCGGCGATGTTTACTATGCTTCGAGCTGCGCCACGGGACGCATCAGCCGCCTGTTGCTGGCGGACGTCGCGGGGCACGGCCAGACCGTCGCAGCCACCGCCGCCGATCTGCGGACGCTGATGCGGCGCTTCGTCAACCGGTTGGATCAAACCGAATTCGTTCGCCTGCTGAACCAGCAGTTCGCCGCGCTGCCGCGCACCGGCGCGTTCGCCACCGCCATCGTCACTACGTTCTTCGAACCCAGCCGCCGCCTCACCGTTTGCAACGCGGGCCATCCACGGCCGCTGCTGTACCGCGCAGCAAAGAGCGAGTGGGATTTTCTTGGCTCTCAGGGAACCAGCTCGCGATCCGCGCCCAGTAATATCCCGCTGGGGCTTTACGACGCCGCCGAGTACGAGCAATTCGATCTGGAGCTGGAACCGGGCGATTGCCTGCTCAGCTTCACCGACGCGCTGATCGAATCGCGCGACGCCGACGGCGAAATGCTGGGTGAAGACGGGCTGCTGCGGATCGTGCGTGTGCTCGGCGACGTGGAGCCGCAGAAGCTGATCGAGACGCTGCTAGGTGAAATCGAGGCGCGTTATCCGGAAAACTTATCCGAGGACGATGTCACCGTGCTGGTGGTTCGCGCCAATGGCCGGCGGCTCCGGTTCTCCTGGCGCGAAAAGCTGCACGCGCTCGGACGATTTGCCTCGGCGCTGATGCACGGACGCGCGCCGTTCCCCGACGCCAAGCTGGCCAATATCGGAGGCGCCATCATTCCCGCGCTGGGACGTCGCTGGCGGCCGCACCGCTAGCTGTTCTTAAAGAGTCCATTCAATTCGGCGTACGGAGGGGCGTCGTCGAATCCCGCAAAGCTTCCCTCTTCCGCGATCAACTTGGCCGCCCGAATGAAACCGCCCCACGCCGCGCGCGCCATCGAACTTCCCACGCTGATCCGTCGTACCCCCAGCTCCGCCAGATCGGAAACTTTGAGCCCGGTATTCGCGCCCATCAGGACATTCACCGGTTTCGGCTTCGCCGCGGAAACGATCGCTTGAATATCGGCGCGCTCCTTGACTCCCGGCGCGTAAAGCACGTCCGCGCCAGCTTCCGCGTAGGCTTGCAGCCGCCGGATGGCTTCTTTCAACGGCTCTGGGTGCCCGGTCAGGAAGCACTCCGCTCGGCCTATCAACAGTACACCCGAGTCGGCCATCGCCGCGCAGGCCGCTCTCATCCGCTCCACTGCCATCGGTAGATCGTACAGCGGCTTCGATCGGTAGCCGGTGGAATCCTCAATCGAAATTCCCGCGACGCCCGTCTCCACGCACAGCCGAACATTCTGAGCCACGCCCTCCGGATCGCGCGCGTATCCAGATTCGAAATCGGCGTTCACCGGCAAATCGGTGGCATTCACAATCTCGGCGATATGGCTCAGCACCATGTCGCGCGGCACGTCCGCGTCGGCGAATCCCCGCGAAAACGCGAAGCCGGCGCTGGTGGTGGCAAGCGCCTGGAATCCGAGATGCCGCAAATACCGCGCAGTCCCGATGTCCCATGGATTCGGGATCACGAAACATCCGCTTTCATGAAGCTTGCGGAACGCCGCGCGGCGCGCCGCGAAATCGGTGGTTGGCATTAGGAATCCGAGGTTAGCATAATGGATGTGTCCTGAAAGGAGCCTGCCGTGCCGTTGTACGATTTCAAATGCCTGGATTGCGGCGAGCAGTTCGAAGCGCTCGTTTTGAAGACCGAGCCCTCCTGCCCGGCCTGCCAGGGCAAACGCCTGGAGCAACTGATCTCCCTGTTCAGCGTGGATTCGGCCAGCATCCGGCAGAGCAACATTAATTCGGCGCGGCGGGCCAACTCCAAGATGGCGCGCGACAAAGCCATCGCCGATCGGGAAGCCATCGAGCATCACGACGATTAAGCCCAAGGAGCCCTCTTGACCTGCCGCACCTGCGCGAAGGACGTTCCGGATTCGAGCAGGTTCTGTCTGTCTTGTGGCGCGGAACTGAATGGCGGCGGGCCGATGGTCACGCAAACTTTCGCCACACCATCGGTCGCTCCGGCTTCCGCTTCGACGCCCACACCGGCTCGCACGCCCTCTCACTCTCACCTTTCCTCTTCCTCCGGTTCGCTGGCCGAAGGCCGCTTCTTGCCCGGCGCGCTGCTGGCCAATCGTTATCGCGTGGTCGCGCTGCTGGGCCGCGGCGGCATGGGCGAGGTTTATCGCGCGCACGACCTCACGCTGGGCCAGGAAGTGGCGCTCAAGTTTCTGCCCGAAGCGGCGGCGCGCAATCCGGCCGCCCTGGCTCGCTTCTACAACGAAGTCCGCATTGCGCGACAGGTCTCGCACGCCAATGTTTGCCGGGTTTACGATCTGGGCGAAGTGGACGGGCAGCCTTACTTATCGATGGAGTATGTGGATGGCGAAGACCTGGGATCGCTATTGCGCCGCATCGGCCGCCTGCCCGCCGATAAAGCCGTCGAAATCGCGCGTCAGTTGTGCGCGGGGCTGGCCGCCGCGCACGCCAAAGGCGTCTTGCATCGCGATCTGAAACCCGCCAATGTCATGCTTAACGGACGCGGCACCGTGGTGATTACGGATTTCGGCCTGGCGGCGCTGGCCGACGAAATCCCCGGTGATGAGATTCGCAACGGCACTCCGGCTTACATGGCGCCCGAGCAACTGGCCGGAAAAGAAGTGACTGTGCAGAGCGACATCTATTCGCTGGGCCTGGTGCTGTACGAGGTTTTCACCGGCAAGCGCGCATTCGACGCGTCCACGCTGGCGGAGCTGGTCCGGCTACATAGCGAGACCGCGCCTGTCAGCCCATCTTCTGTCGTCAAGGAACTCGACCCGGCGGTGGAGAGCGCTATTCTTCGCTGCCTGGATCTCGAGCCGTCCAATCGTCCGCAGTCCGCTCTCGCGGTGGCCGCCCGTCTGCCGGGTGGCGATCCTTTAGCCGCCGCTCTGGCCGCCGGGGAAACGCCGTCGCCGCAAATGGTGGCCGCTTCCGGAGAGACCGCGGCGCTGCCCTGGAAAATCGCCGTCCCCGGTCTCATCGCGGCGCTGGCGGGTTTGGCTGTCTTCGCTTTCTTGGCCGCGACCTCCAGCATGGTGGAAAAGGCCCAACTGACCAAGTCCTCCGAGGTTCTGGCGGATAAAGCGCGCGACCTGGTGCAATCTCTCGGCTACAGCACGCCGCCGGCCGATTCGGCGTCTGCGTTCGACTACAATCTGGATTTTCTGAACGCCGTCCAGAAATCCGACGGGCCCTTTCCACACTGGGATGAAATTATCCGCAGCCGTCCATCGCCGCTCTGGTTCTGGTATCGCCAAAGCCCCGAACCAATGTTGGCGTACGGTTTGCACGATCAGATGTTGATCCCTGGAACCCTGCAGGAGGACGATCCCAAAGCCAGCATGTCGGGCATGATCGATGTGCGGCTTGATCCCCAAGGCCGGCTGACTTATTTTGAAGCGCTCCCAGCGGAGAAAGAGACTCCGCCCGCGAAAAGCCCGCCGCCCGATTGGAACGCTCTCTTCGCCGCCGCCGGCCTGGACCTGTCCAAGTTCAAACCCGCCACTCCGCAGTGGGCTTCGCTGGCGGCATCCGATGTGCGTCAGGCGTGGGACGGTGAGTGGCCCGGATATAAGCATCGGCCTCTGCACGTCGAAGCTGCCGCGTGGTACGGCCGGCCGGTCTTTTTCTCCTTGACGGGACCCTGGAGCCGCTCGGCACGCATGCCCACCACCCAATCGCAAGGCGCCAGCGATCTGGTTACTCGAATCTTGATCATGGTTCTGATTCTCGCGCCGATTGTCGCCGCCGTTTTCATGGCCCGCTGGAATTATACGCACGGCAAAGGCGACCGCCGGGGCGCCATGCGCCTGGCGACGCTCATCTTCTCGCTCCACATGGCGCTGTGGGTTTTTCAAACCCATATCTCCTCGGGAGGATATTTTGTCTATCTCTTGTTTCTAGCCATTAGCACTGCGCTGCTGTGGGGAGGGGCGGTGTGGGTGCTCTATCTGGCGCTGGAACCCTACGTTCGCCGCTATTGGCCACAGGCCATCATCTCTTGGGCGCGAGTCCTGGCGGGACGCGGGCGCGATCCCCTGGTGGGCCGCGATGTGCTCTACGGCGCGGTTCTTGGCATCCTGTTTTGCGATCTGTACGGCGTCCGCTATCATCTGGAGTCGCAATTTGGGGCGCCTCCCGCCTTCTTGAATACGGACTATTTGGCAAGCGCGCGGGTGGCGATTGGCGCCTGGTTCTCGCAACTTCCAGGCTCCATTGGTTTCACTCTGCTCATGTTTTTGCTCTTATTCCTCTTCCGCGTGCTCCTGCGGAAATCCTGGGCGGCGGCCGCGGCATTTGTGCTCCTGTTTGCCGCTCTCAAGTCCATCTCCTCAGACTATCCAGCCGTGGAATGGCCCATCGAGATCGTCCTCTACGCGGCGCTCGCCGCCGGAGCCTTGCGGTTCGGCCTGGTGGCGCTGGTGGTGGCGCTGTTCACCGCCGACATGCTGCTCAACGTCTCGGTAACTCTCAACCTGTCGGCTTGGTATTTCGCCGATTCCACGCTCGCTCTGGCCACCATTGGGGCGCTCGCCATCTGGGCCTTCTACACCACGCTGGCCGGCCAGACGCCCTGGAAAGCTGAAACATAAGCGCTAAAGAATGTAGCGAAGATCCCAAACCTCCAGTACACTGTCTTTACTGACTGGGGAACCGCGACCGTCCGGGAGCCGAAAACAAATTGCTGAAACAATGTCGGCTGGTGCGGAGTCTTCCCATGGATACACATTCAATTGGATACACCCTGCATCCGTAATGCTGCGCCTGCGGCAGCCCGGCGAGAGGAATGATTAGAATCCGAATCGAGCGCCACCTTCGCGCGGCCGTCTGGCTGGTTTGCGCCTTCTCGCCGGCTATCGGACTGGGGGACGATCCGCAACCGAATCCCGCCGGCCAAGCCGGTCCCGAGGCTCTCAAGCAACTCAGCCTCGAACAGCTCTCTCAAATCGAGGTTACGACACCCTCCAAGGAACCGACCAAAGTCTCGCAAACGGCGGCGGCGATTTTCGTCATCACCGGAGAAGACATCCGGCGCTCGGGCGCCACCAGCATTCCGGAAGCGCTGCGGCTGGCGCCGGGCGTGGAGGTGGCGCGGATCGACGGAAATAACTGGGCCATCGGAATTCGCGGTTTTGGATCCGATCTGACGCGCTCCGTGCTGGTTCTGATTGACGGCCGTGAAGTATATACACCACTCTTCGCCGGCACCAATTGGGACGTTCAAAACACCAACATGGACGATATCGACCGGATCGAGGTGATCCGCGGACCCGGCGGCACCATCTGGGGTCCGAACGCGGTGAACGGCGTCATCAACATCATCACCAAAGATGCCAAGGACACCAAGGGGATGCTGGTGTCCGCCGGCGGGGGGAACGAAGAGCAGGGCTTTCTCAATTTCCGCTATGGCGGCGGCAACGACCGGGACTTCAGTTATCGCGTCTACGGCATGGGTTTCACGCGCAGTCCGGAAGACCACCCCGACGGCAGGAATTTTGACGACTGGCGCGAAGGGCAATTCGGCTTTCGCATGGATTGGGCCGAAAATCGCGATACCTTCACTTT
Source organism: Bryobacterales bacterium (assembly GCA_963798295.1). GTDB lineage: Bacteria > Acidobacteriota > Terriglobia > Bryobacterales > Bryobacteraceae > Palsa-89. The sequence goes on from CAWCSV010000004.1 coordinate 131,648, forward strand.
GCAAGGCGACGCCTACAACGAGATCGCCGGCAAGAGTGTGCAGGCTACCAGCTACACCCCGCCCTATTCGCAAATCATCGATGCCAATGCGCTAATGTCCGGCCAGAATATCCTGGGCCGCTGGAAACGAATTTTCAGCGACGGCAACGATATTCAGGTGCAGGTTTACTTCGACCGCACCGATCGCCGCACGCCCAATTACGTGGAGGATCGCGATACATTCGACGTGGATTTTCTGCAGCGTATGAAATTGCCGGCTCGGCAGGAAGTTACCTGGGGCCTGGGCGCCCGGGTCGATCCGGTCAACGATCCGGTGGTGGTCTCCGGGCTGCAATTTGTCCCTTACAAGCGGACGGATTACCTGGGGACCGCGTTCGTCCAGGATCAGATCGGGCTGGTGGAGCAACGCCTGTCCCTGATTCTGGGGACGAAGATGCTGAAAACCAATTTCACCAACGTTTTGGACTTTGAACCCAGTATCCGGCTGCTATGGACGCCCAGCGCGAACCAAACCGTCTGGGCCGCTTTCACGCACGCCTTGCGCACGCCTTCCGATTCGGAGGAAAATTTCTATCTTTTGGGGTATATTGGCACGACGCCCAACGGAACGCCCTACTTCGCGCGATTCAATCCCAACCGCGCGTTCTTGCCGGAGCAGATGAACGGCTATGAGCTCGGTTACCGCCGCTTGCTCAGCAAGAAAATCTACGTCGACGTCACCGGATTTTATAACCATTACCACGATCTCTTTAGCGAGGACATCATCGGGGCCACGTATCTGGAAGCCGATCCCGAACCTGTGCATTTCCTGCTGCCCGCCGATTTCGGCAATGGGCTGATCGGCTATACCAAGGGAGCGGAAATCGCGCCTGAATGGAGTCCAACGAATTTTCTGCGCCTGCGGGGTTCGTACTCCTACCTGCACATGAATATAGGAAGAGCGCCGCACTCTTCCGACGTCGGCAGCGCGCCGGGAATCGTTGGATCCAGTCCCCAGCACCAGGCATCGGTGCAACTGGCGGTGGATTTCACCAAGCGGCTGCAGTTGGATTTCGATTACCGTTATGTCAGCACGCTGCCGGCTCAGGCAGTCCCGGCGTATTCCACCGGCGACGCGCGCTTCGGATGGCGGATGAGCCGGCGGTTCGAGTTGTCGCTGGTAGGCGAGAACCTATTTCAGCCCGGTCATGCGGAATTCGGCGGCGATCCGGGACCACTGGTCCTGATCAAGAGAAGCGCCTACGCGAGATTGACATGGAGCAGCCGCTAGCACCGCTTACTTACGTGTGCGGCTCAGTTCATTCCGCGCGCGCGTTACCGAGCCGCGACCGTGAGGGAGCGGTCCTCCGGAGCGACCGCCCCACCACAATGGCGATGGTCCTGCTTCTGGCATGGCTATTCGTCACCGCCAGTTATCCGGCGCGCGCCGCTGAAGCCGAACCCCTGGAATACCAGGTCAAAGCGGCATTCCTGCTGAACTTCACAAAATTCGTGGATTGGCCGCCGGCTGCTTTTGCGGAGGAACATTCGCCCCTCGCCATTTGCATCCTGGGCGAAGATCCGTTCGGAAATGCGCTCAACGAGATCGTCAAAGGCGAAGCGGTAAAAGGCCGTGAACTCACCATCGCAAGGATCGCTCGCGCACCGGCGCCGAAAACGTGCCAGGTACTATTTGTTTCAAGATCGAAAAAGGACGTTCGGAGGATTTTGGCTGAGCTGGGCCCGGGCGTGTTGACGGTCGGGGAAGGTGACAGGTTCCTGCAGGACGGTGGCGTGGTGGCGTTCGTGATCGAGAATCGCCGGGTGCGCTTCGATATCGGCCAGCGCGCTGCGGCGAGAGCCATGCTCACCATCAGTTCCCGGCTCATGAACGTGGCCAGGTCTGTAGAGAATTAGAGCGCTATGCACTTCTTCCGTGACATGCCGATCAAGCAGAAGCTGCTGGCGATCATCATGTCCGTTACCGCCACGGCCATGCTGGTGTCTGGCGTGGGCATCGTGGTGGCGGATTCCGTCCTTTTCCGTTCCGCTCTGGAACGGGACATTTCCGCTTTGGCCCAGATTGTCGCCGACAACAGCACGGCGGCGCTGGCCTTTGACGACCCGCGCACCGCGACGGAGACCCTGGCGTCGTTGAAAGCCCGGCCCCATCTGGTTGCGGCCTGTATCTACCGGACCGACGGTACGCCGTTCGCCCGCTATGTACACCCCGGCTTGTCCGCGCAGTGTCCGCCGGGCAATGCAGCCGATCAACTGTTATTCACCAGCGCCGGGCTGATGATCCGGCGTCCCATCGCGCTCAACCAACGGCGCATCGGAACGTTGGTCCTGCTTTACGACCTGGGCGAAATCTCGGAGCGCGCCCGGCTGTACGGTCAAACCGTGCTCATCATACTGGTGGCATCCAGCCTGGTTGCTTTCCTGCTCTCGTCCCGGCTGCGGGCCATCATCGCGGGACCGATTTCACAGCTGGCGAACGCAACCCGTTCGGTATCCGAGACCAGGGACTATAGCATTCGCGCGCAGAGGCTTTCCAACGACGAACTGGGCGCGCTGGCCGACGACTTCAATGAGATGCTCACCCGCATCCAATCGCAGGACAGCGAACTCAGAAAGGCGCTGCAGGCTCAAGCGGCGGCCCTGAAAGAAAGCCAGGAGATCCGGGACTCGCTTCGAACCACCCTGGCCAGCATCGGCGACGCGGTGATCTCCACCGACGCGCAAGGCAGCGTGGTCTTTGTCAATCCAGTGGCTCAATCCATGCTGCGGCTGCAAGAAACTGAAATCGTCGGCAAGCATCTCGACGAGGTGTTTCAAATCGTCAATGAGTTCAGCCGCGCCAGGGTTGCAAGCCCGGTATCGCAGGTTTTGGCCGAGGGCAGAATCGTTGGCATGGCAAACCACACCGTCCTGATCGCTAAGGATGGAACCGAGATCCCCATCGATGACAGCGGTGCGCCGATCCGTGACGAGAAAGGGACCATCCAAGGAACAGTGCTGGTGTTCAGGGACGTTACGGCGCGGCGGCGCGCCGAGGAAACTAGCCGCCTGCTGGCTTCCATTGTGGAATCCTCCGACGACGCCATCTTCAGCAAGGATCTGAACGCGATTGTGACCAGTTGGAACCGCGGAGCCGAGCACACCTTCGGATGGCTGGCCAAGGAGATGATCGGCCAATCGATTAGGACTATCTTTCCAGCCGACCGCTTTCAGGAGCTATCCAGCATCATGCAACGCATCGCAGCAGGGGAGCGGATCGAGCACTACCAAACCATCCGCCGGACGAAAAACGGGGAGTTTCTAAACGTCTCGCTCACCATCTCGCCGATGCAGGATCCATTGGGACGGATCACCGGCGCCTCTGTGATTTCCCGCAACATTACCGCGCAAGTCCGCGCCGCCGACCGCCTGGCCCAGCTAAACGCCGACCTGCAGCATTCCAACCAGGTTTTGGCGCTTACCAATCAGGATCTGGAGCGCTTCGCCTTTATCGCCAGCCACGATCTGCAGGAGCCTCTGCGGATGATCACGGCGTACTCTCAGCTCCTGATCCAGTCCTATCCCGGCCAGTTTGACAGCAAGGCCAGCACCTTCGTCGGCAACATTGTCGACGGTACCACGCGCATGCGCGACTTGCTGGCGGACCTGCTGGCCTACACGGAAATCCGAAGCCGCGAGGAAGAACCCGTGGAAGTTGTCGATCTCAACGTGGTCATCGAAAACGTGCGCCAGAATCTGACCACATCCATTGATGAGAGCGGCGCCGTGGTGACCGCCGATCGTTTACCCGTCCTGCGCGCCTATCGGGCTCATCTTGAGTCGTTGTTCCAGAATCTGATCGGCAACGCGATCAAATATCGCTCCGGCCGGCCGCCACGCGTTCACGTGTCCGTGCAAGAAGTGAATGGCGAACTGCGATTCAGCGTATCCGATAACGGCATTGGTATCGATTCCGAGTACCACCAGCAGATTTTCGAGGTGTTCCGCCGCCTACACGGCAGAAAGATTCCCGGAACCGGCGTCGGTTTGGCGATCTGCCAGCGCGTGGTGGAACGCTATGGCGGACGAATCTGGGTGGAGTCGCAGTCCGGCCAAGGCGCCACCTTTCTTTTCACTTTGCCCAATGTCGCGATTCGTTCGGCGGGAGAGGATCAATGAATACAACGCCCCTGGCAGCCAAGACTCAGCTCCTGGTCATTGAGGACAACCCGGCGGACGTCGCGCTTCTGCGGCACGCTCTGGCTGGCGCGGGCGTGGAATGTCAATTGACCGTCATCGACGATGGAGCCGATGCGATGACGTTCTTCCGGCAAACCGGCGCAACACTCGAAGTGCCTCAGGCGCCGGATCTGGCGATCGTCGATCTGAATCTGCCCAAGCACAGCGGGGTCGAGATTATCGAGCAGATGCGCGCCAACCCCAGATTTGCGGAGGTGCCGATCGTGATCCTCACCTCTTCCTCTTCTCCGCGCGATCGCGCCCGCATGGACAAGTTTCTGGTGAAACGATACATTGTGAAGCCAGCCGATTTGGGTGAGTTTATGAAAGTCGGTTTCCAAATTCGAGAACTGCTTCTACAAACGCGGTCCATTTAACACCCGGTAGCTGCCACCGGCATAATGCGCCGTTGTATCACCGGACGGTGTAGTATTTTTTCCTCTTGCAATCGCGAAGTTACCCTCCGAAGTCGCAGTCGTTTCGTCGATCAGTGATCATCGACGCCCACACTAGGGGCGGGAGGAAACTTCAAAATGATATCGGCCAGAACAGTGGTCTCCGGCGTCATTCACTCCACGAGGGGAGCGGGATTCGTCGCAGTTTGCTTTTTCGCTTTAACCTGCCAAGGGAACGGGGCGAGTTTGTCGTTCGGCTTCAGTTTTGGCGGTAGCGGGACGGATAGGATTTTCGCCATCGCCACCGACACCGCGCATAACATTTATGTCGCCGGAGATACCAACTCGGCGGACTTTCCCGGTGCTATCCGCTCCTCGAGTTGGTCCACGGTAGCATTCGTCGCGAAGTTCAATCCTACCGGCACACAGCGGCTCTACACCGTCATTCTGGGCGGCACCAATGGCGATTCAGCGCGCGGAATCGCGGTGGATTCGAGCGGAAACGCCTATGTTACCGGCTATACGGCGTCCTCCAATTTTCCTGTAACCGCCGGGGCATTGCATACGCAATCGCTCAGCCCGGGTCTGCAAGACGCTTTCGTAGCCAAATTGAGTCCCACCGGAGCACTGCTCTATTCCACATATCTCGGCGGCAGTTCCACCGACATGGGTCTGGCAATCGCGGTGGATGCAACCGGAGCGGCCTATGTCACGGGTCTGACCAGCTCGGTGAACTTTCCCGCAACCAGCGGCGCACCGCAGGCAACTTTCCAGGGCGGCGAGGCGGACTGTTTTGTGGCCAAGCTCAATCCCGCCGGGTCGGCTCTCGCGTACTCCACTTACTTGGGCGGCAGCGGTCTGGATGAGTGCGCCGGCATCGCGGTGGACGCCACCGGAGCGGCGTTCGTGGCTGGCACTACTGGATCGGGAAATTTTCCCATGGTTGCCGCGCTTCAGCCGGCGATCGCCAGCACCTACTCGCCGGATGCATTCCTGACCAAGCTCAGCCCCACGGGAACCAGTCTCCTGTTTTCAACCTACCTGGGCGGCGAAGGCGTGGACAACGCCAACGCTGTGCAACTGGACTCGAGCGGCAACGCTTATGTCGGCGGCACCACCAGTTCCACGCTGTTTCCGGTGACGTCCGGGGCGCTTCAAACGCAGCTGCTCGGACTCTACAACGGATTCTTGTGCAAAGTGGCGAGCAATGGAAGCCAGATTCTGTACGCCACCTACTTGGGCGGGAGTGGAACGGATTCCGTCACCAGCCTGTTTGTGGATGCCAGTGGGAACGTTGTCAGCTCCGGATACACCACGTCGGTGAACTTCCCGACCTTGGCGCCGGTTCAGACCGCGTTCGGCGGCGACGTGGACGGCTTCGTCGCGGTATTGGCCCCATCAGGAGCTTCACTTGCCTTCGCGTCGTATATTGGCGGGCCGGGAGACGATCGGGCCTATGGCATCGCGCCAGGATCCGCCGGGACGCTTGTCGCCGCCGGGCAGGTGCTGTCCGGCACTGTCTCCTACATGCCGCCGCGGTTCTCATCGCCTCCGGCCAATCAAACCGACGGGTTTGTAGGGTCGATGGCGTATAGTGCCCCACCGATCGTGCCGACGCTGGTTTCGTTCTCTCCAACGTCGGGAAGCGGGTCTGCGCAGGCTTTCACCGCCGTTTACACCAGCGCCGCGGGCGGGGGCGATGTTGATGCAGTCAACCTTCTGATCAATACTTCCTTCACGGCCCCGCATTCTTGCTACCTCGGTTATACCAACGGCGAATTCTTTCTGTTGAACGACGCTGGCACCGCAGAATTGGCGGCGGTCTCGCCGGGGTCGGGAAGCGTCAGTAACAGCCAGTGCACGCTGCTGGGATCCGGATCGAGCGCCAGCATTTCCGGAAATCAAGTCACGGTGACGTACAACGTCCAATTCCTGGCGGCATTCGCGGGCCAAAAAACCATCTGGACCAATGCCTCCTCCGCCAGCAGCGGACTCGGCTCAGCATGGCCGAGCAGCCAGACCTTTTCCTGGACGGTGACTGCGGCAGGTCCCATCGTGCCTACACTGGTCTCATTCAGCCCCACGTCGGGAACGGGCTCCGCCCAGGCGTTCACCGAGGTCTTCAGCAGTGCCGCGGGCGGCGGAGATGTCTTCGCCGCCGAGGTGCTGATCAACACTTCTTTCTCCTCCGCGCATTCTTGCCAAGTGGGCCATATCAACGGCGTGTTCCTGCTGATGAACGATGCGGCCACCGCTTGGTTGCCCTGGATCTCCCCCGGATCGGGTAGCGTCAGTAATAGCCAATGCACGCTGCTAGGATCAGGATCGAGCGCAAGTATTTCCGGAAATCAAGTGACAGTTGACTTACAACATCCAATTCAAGGCGGCATTCGCGGGCCAGAAAACTATCTGGACCAATGCCTACTCCGCCACCAGCGGACTCGGCTCGGCCTGGCCGAGCACTCAGACCTTGTCCTGGACGGTCTCCACGTCCGGGCCGATAGTACCTACCCTGGTGTCCTTTAGTCCCGAGTCGGGAGCGGGCCTAACGCAAGCCTTTACCGAGATTTTCAGCAGTCCTGCCGGGGGCGGAGACATTTCCGCCGCCGAGGTGCTGATCAACACTTCTTTCTCTTCTCCGCATTCATGCCAGGTAGGTTACATCAACGCCGTGTTCCATGCTATGAACGATGCGGCCACGGCTTGGTTGCCCTCGATCCCCGCCGGATCGGGAAGTGTCAGCAATAGCCAATGCACGCTCCTAGGATCAGGATCGAGCGCAAGTATTTCTGGAAATCAAGTGACTCGTACCTACAACATTCAGTTCCAGGCGGCCTTTGCGGGCGAGAAAACCCTCTGGACCAATGCTTATTCCGCCAGCAGCGGACTTGGTTCGACATGGCCGAGCACCCTGATTTTTTCCTGGACCGTTTCGACCGCCACTCCGATAGTCCCTACCTTGGTGTCCTTCAGTCCCGCGTCGGGAAGCGGGTCGGCACAAGCTTTTTCGGCGGTTTACAGCAGCGCCGCCGGAGGTGGAGATATTGACTCGGTTGAGCTTCTGATCAATTCAGTTTTCAATTCCCCGCATTCCTGCTTCCTCGGCTACTCGAAGGGTCAGTTCTTGCTGTTGAACGATGCGGGCACTGCCTGGTTGGCGGCCATCTCCGCCGGATCGGGAAGCGTCAGCAATAGTCAGTGCACGCTGCTCGGATCCGGATCAGGCCTCAGTGTCTCGGGAAACCAAGCGACGTTTGTCTTCAATCTCCAATTCCAGGCGGCCTTCGCGGGCCAGAAGAGCATGTGGACCAATGCTTACTCCGCCAGCAGTGGACTCGGTTCAGCGTGGCCGAGCACGCAGAGTCTTTCGTGGACAGTCTCAACGTCCGCACCGGTCGGATCTGTTCAAGCTTTCACCGCCGTTTACAGCAGTACCGCCGGAGGTGGAGATATTGACGCGGTCCAGATCCTTTGGAATCCAGTTCTTCTAGACCAACGCCTGTTCGGCCAGCAGCGGACTCTGTTCAGCATGGCCGACCACGCACAGTCTTTCATGTTCGCCCAAGTGAGAAACGTGCGAACATCCTTAGTCTTGTCTAATACAGGATGAGCCTGAAGGGGGATCGATTTCTAACACAGAATGAGCCTGAAGGAGGGGAGCGCATGCTAGGGATTGATCATCAGCATGCAGGATGGCGAGAAACTAAGCCTGGGGCAGATCGAGGCGTTTTTGGAGGCAAGCCAAGAAGTTGAGTTCCACGGAAAACGGCGGCGGGAGGTGTATGAGTGGATCACGCGAACCTTGCGGCGGCAACGTTACGGCGAGCAAGGCAAGAAGGTGCGGGGGGTATTGCGGCGCTTTGTGGCGAAGATGACCGGGCGAAGCCGGGCGCAGACCACGCGGCTGGTGGGACGTTATCTGAAGCACAGCGAGGTGAAGGAGTCCAGCGCTCGACGCCGTCGCTTTCCGAGCCGCTTCACGCGGGCCGACATCGAACTACTGGCGAAGGTGGACGAAGCGCACGAAACGCTCTCCGGCCCAGCCACGAAGAGGATTCTGGTGCGCGAGTGTGAGCAGTACAAGCACGCTGCGTACGAGCGGCTGGCGACGATCTCGGTGGCCCACATTTACAACTTGCGCCGGCGGCGGCACTACCGCGAGTGCTGGCTGAGCTACACCCCCACACGGCCGGTGCAGGTGGCCATCGGCGAGCGGCGGCGGCCCCAACCGGGAGGCAAGCCGGGCTATCTGCGGGTGGACACGGTGCACCAAGGAGATCGGGATGGAATCAAGGGGGTGTATCACATCAATGCCGTCGACGAGGTGACGCAATGGCAAGTGGTGGGAGCTGTATCGGCGCTCACGCAAACGCATCTAATGCCGGTTTTACAAGCGATTCTTGGCCAGTTTCCGTTCCCCATCCGGGGCTTTCACTCCGACAACGGCTCGGAGTTCATCAACGATATGGTCTCTGGTCTGTTGCGCGAGATCTGCTGATCGAGCAAACCAAGTCGAGGGCCCGAAGGAGCAACGACAACGGCTTGGTGGAATCGAAAAACGGATTAGTGAACGGCAAGCACATGGGCTACGGCTACATTGCCGCGGTACACGCCGAGGACCTCAACCGGTTCTACCAACGCAGCTTCAATCCCTATCTGAACTTTCATCGCCCGTGCGGACAGCCAGAACGGATCATCGATCCGCGCGGCAAAGAAAAGTTCGTATACCGGCGCTACGCCACGCCGTGGGAAGTGTTGCGCGAACTGTCGCCGGGTGCTCCGGATCAACCCAGCTACTTGAAACCATCCCTGAGCATTCCGGCCTTGGACCAGATGGCCCAAGCGCACAGCGACACCGAATCGGCGAGCGATATGCAAGCGGCCAAACGCAAGCTCTTTCTCGCCTTCCGCTAGGAGCGTAAGAGCGCATGAAACCGAGGAGCGCCGTGGAAATGAAGGGCGCGTGGAAAACGAGGAAAACCAAACCCAGGTTTCCCTTCGTTTCCCCCAGCCCTTGCAAATCGCTGCGCGATTCCCACATTCCCACCGCGCCGGCGATTTTCTATTTCGAACCAGAAAACAAACCCGAAAAAACCAAGAAAGGAGTCCAGCAGAACGCGCGCCTGAACTTCACCCCTTCAGGCTCATCCTTGGATTAGAAAATGCTTCCTTCGCGCTCACGCGCTTCAACGCAGCACACTGATGCCAGCTCCGAGACAATCCTGGCGGCTTCTCTTATAGTCCGAATGTCACAACCCGGCGTGAATATCAAACCAGTCTTCGGGATGTCTTCCGCCGGGGACTTGGGTACTGCGCAATTGCAACTCCAGCGTTTGCTCATTGACCCACGGACCCGGAGTATCCTCTCCAAAGGGTCCACTCCATGCAACCGTCTGCAGGTGGATCAGTCGCTGATTGATCAATTTGTATCGAGAATATCCTAAGTCACGGAGTATTCGCAGAATAGGCACCACATCTTGGCCAACCTCGAAGGAAACATATTGCGGCCGATCAACCAGGTACTTAAAGACGTTGAGTTCACTACCCTCAATATCTACCTTCAGATAATACGGCGTATAGAATCGTTCAAAGACGTGATCAAAAGTAAGAGCGGGGACCACGATCTCGCGGAACTCGCCTGCCTTGCTGGCCGCGACGGCCGGCACAATCGTATTCCACTGTGATTCGGCCTGGCTTTCCAGCAGCGTACAGAATCCAGCGCTTTGGGCGATGGCGAAGTTCAGAACGTGAAGCTTTCCGGCCGCGATCGCTTGGGGGAAACGATGGTACAGAGCGCCACAATATTGCGGATGGGCTTCCACCGCCACCACCCGGAAGCCACGCGACAGGTAGTAAGCCGTGTCGTTCCCATTGTGCGCACCGATGTCGAATATGAGATCCGTCTGCATCATTTACTTTTCACCATCCGTCGACTCCCAGGCTTTTTCGATAATTACCAGGCCGGTGCAAATGTGCATGCTGCGAATCCAGCTTGAACGAGTGCGAGGCATGCCGAAGCGGGAATGGAAGATATCGGACAGCGCGGACTCATCTATCAATTGTTTCAAGAGTCCCACCATGCCCATTTCGTGACTGGGGAAGCGATTCCCAGAGGAAGGAAGAGACAGTTCGGCAGGGGGGCTGAGCTGTGCTCCGTCCGGCCAGCTATCCCAGTATCCGGTGCCCCAATCTTCAATGGCGTAGAAGCCGCCCGGTTGGAGGTGCTCATAAAACAGGGTCTTGAAAGTGATGGCCGTCAACGAAGCGATGTGCGATGCATCATCGATAATGATATGAAATCCGCCCGGAGCGGTTTCCTTCGCGATACGGCGCAAGGCGGAAGGATCGCCTTGATCGCACTGGAACACGCTGCACCGGCCGCTGGGATCGAAAAAATCGAGCGGCGGCGCAATATCGAGTCCGACCAGGGTGGCTCGTTCAAAATAGTCGCGCCACAGATAGAGCGATCCGCCCCGGTTGACGCCCACCTCCAGAAGGGAGATGGAGCGATTTCGAAGATGCGCGAAGCAGCGCTCGTACTGCCGAAGCGGCTCGTCAGTTTTATCCGTGTCGTACCGGTTTTGCTTCAGCATGTCCCGCAGTGTGTTGGAACTCAAAAGGTATTCTCCATTTGCTCTTGCAGGGATGCTTTTCAGAGCGGCAACTCCGACGGCGGTGCCAAAGAGCTCGCGATAAATCTCCGGCGATGCCTCCTGCAACGCTCTCCGTTGGCGAGATTGTTCTTCACGGGACACCGGGATGTTTAGCGCCCGGCGGTTGTGCTTCAAGGCCGTCTCCCGCAAGAGGGCGTCGTCCGCATACGGACGGGCCGTCTCCAGAAATTCCACCGCCGCCAAAGGCCTGCCTTGATCTATCGCCATTTCCGTCGCTTCAGAAATGCCGCGGAATATGTTCGCTTTAAACTCTTGCGGGTCAACGCCGAGGGCGTATATCACTTCTGGCGTAACTAACTCCACGTCCGACGTCAGATCCTCCAATCCGCAAATACGCCGCCGCGCGGCCACCCTGGCGCAATACGCCGCCAACACCTGCTGCGTCATCTGCCGATTCGAGACGCTGGCTTCATGCCGGCGGTACGAAAGCAGCACGTCGGGCAAATTGGCGAAATCGTGCTTGTCGAGCATCCGCAACCACAAGTCGTAATCTTCCGCGTGCCGATACGCCGGACGAAGTCCGCCAGCATCCAGTACGGCCTGACGCCGGAATAACACGGTCGGGTGGGCCAACGCGCACCCCAGATTTCGCATGTGATAGCGGAGGCGCTCGGGGGTCTCAGGGAGTCTGACGATCTCAAATGGCCTCCCCATGGAATCGATCACCTCAATCGCACCTCCCACCAGGGCAATATGGGGATGGGCGAGCATAAAGTCGAGTTGCATCGCTAAGCGACGAGGCCGGGCCATGTCGTCGGAATCCATCCGGGCGATAAATTCGCCAGCAGACTCGTGGAACCCGCGATTAAGCGAGGCGATAACACCCCGATTTTCTTGGGTCACTACGCGAATACGGCTATCGGTGGCGGCGTAATGGGCCAGAATTTCAGGCGAGGCGTCGGTTGAGCCATCATCGATAATCAGGAATTCATAATCCCCATAAGTTTGCGAACGGATGCTCTCCACCGCGCTCCGAAGGTAGCGAGCCCCGTTGTACACCGGCATGAGAACGGTCATCGCGTGCTTCATTGCGGGCATGCGACCATCCTAAGGATCAGAGTGTGAACTAGCGATGGCGTCGCGTTTGATCGACCCCAAATATGCATTTCGAAAGTGTTCGACAGAAGCTTCTGGAAAAGGCATCGCTGGGACTCAACCCGTTTTGCAGCACGAACATGCAGGCGCGAAGAAAATCCAGTCCCATGGCCTCGGGATTGGTGTAGGTATTGTGTCCATGCACCCGGTACGTGGCAAGAACTTCGGGGTGAAAGTGGAATCGCGGCGCGCGCGCGGCGATGATCACCCAAAAGATCCAGTCTTCCTTGCCCTTCTTGGTAATGCGGGGAAAGTCCTCCGGAGCCAGCGCATCCCGGCGGAACAGCGCGCAGTGGATCGGCAGAGAAAAGCCTCGTTCCCATCGCAATAAGAAATCTTCGACCGAGAATGAGAAGCCGGCCAGCGAGGAAGGTTCGTGGAGACGGCAGCCCTCGCCGTCCGCATCGCAGAATTGATATTCGCAAATCGCAATATCGATTTCCGGTGCGCGGCCCATTCTGTCGACCTGAAAATCAATCTTGCCGGGAGCAAGGAAATCGTCCGCGTCCAGAAACTGGATGAACTTCCCCCGGCTATGCCGAAACCCGTTATCCCGGGCGGAGCTCTGGCCTCCATGGTCCTGGCGCAGCAATCGAAAACGATATTGGCGGGCTAATTCTTCTACGATTGCTATGGAAGTATCATCTGTCGAACCATCATCCACCACCAGGATTTCCAGCGGATGAGAACAGGCTGCCATAGCGGAAAGGATCGCATCCTCCAGATAATACCCGTAGTTCAGGCAAGGAATGACGACGCTCACCAGAGGCAGAGAGTCAAATTCGCCGCTTAAGTCCCTGCTGCCGGCGGCCACATATTCGCGGCGAAAGGACTGGCGCAATAGCGTGTTCCGCGGGTCGAGGCGCATCGATAACGGTAGACCATTGGAGTGCCGGGAGCCGGGAACCGCTGTAAGCTCCGCGGCCGGCAACGCGTCGGAGTAGCTCTCAGATGGAACCTCCCTTCGCCAGCCGTGTTCAAGATAATGGACCAGCGGATTCACGCCGCGCAAAGCCGCCGTGGGATGCGACTCCAGATATTCAGTCGTATCAAACCATGGGCTGGGGTCAAGCCCCGAACTGGCGCCAGGCCCTAAATAGTGGACCAGCGGGTTCGTCCTAGAAGCTCGCACTTCGGGATTGGATTCCAGATAAAAACTGCTGTCGAAGTCGGCGTGAGGGTCTCGCCCTTCCGATGCGCCGCACTTCAGGTAGTGAACCAGGGGATTGATCGAGGACCGCGCGACGTCCCGATTGCGGCCCAGGTAATATCGCAGATCGAAGAGCGGGTGCGGATTCCGTAGTTCGTCGGCCCCACAGAGGAAAAAATGCCGCAACGGATCGATGCCTGACCGCTCCACATCGGGATTCTGCGTCAGGTAGTAGCGCCGGTCAAAAAGCCCGCTGGCCCGGACCAGGCGCTGGTAGCAAAGCCACTGCAGCAAACGAACACAAATCTTGCCGCGCGTTCGAAGCCATCTCGACCAGGCAGCCCCAGGCCCCGAACCTACGGGCCGCGCGATCAACTCGACCACGGGAGGAGGCAGGGGCTGAGCGGGATTCTGCGCCGAACCAGCCAAGCGGGCATTCTCGGCTTCCAGCCGGAAGTTTTCTTCCCGCTGAGAGGCAATCTGAGCGCCCATACGTCCGCCCATTTCTGTCTGTTCCATGAGCTCGGCTGTCAATCGCGTCGCGCTTGTTTTAAGAACCGAGATCTGTCCGATCGCGCGGTCGAGGGCTTGCATCAGGGATTCGACCAATTCCGGATCCGCGGAAGCCTCGGACTGTGAAACACCTCCCGTGCGGCGCACCGCCCATGCTAGCGAATCCACTTGTTCTAATGCTTCGAAATCCGGCGACTGCATCTCATCTTGCTTCACCCGCGCCGGCCCCGGAAAGTTCGGGGAAACATCGTGAAGAGCGATGATTCCGCCATTCCTCAAGAAGGGCGACCACAAATGGAAGTCGCGATAAACGCATTCGTACTCGTGGTTCGCGTCGATAAACAACAAATCGATGGGTAGTTTCCAGGATTTGACCACTTCATGGGAATACCCTCTCAGGGTAGTTACAATATCAGCTACGCCGCAGCGCCGAATATTCCGACGAAACGTCTCTTCCAGGTTGGGACGGGGCAGCGGGTCGCTGCAGTGAGCACGGTGGGCCCTTTCAAAGGGGTCGATCGAAAACAGCCGCGCATTGGATTTTCCGCATAGGCCAGCGCCCAAGAGAACCGAGCTCTTGCCCTGCCACGCCCCGAGTTCGACCACAACCGCATCTCTTCCGGGAGTGTGAAAACGGGCCAGCTCAAAGAGCGCGTTCGCCTCGCGATCCGTCAGCCAGCCGCCAATGCGCTTACTGACGCTGATCCAACGCCAGGAATGGGGAAAAATCTCTCGCAACCCGGCTTTTGTTGCATTCATGACGACCTCGGCGTGACTCCAACCAGGCGGTCGCACTGCCGCCCAAGAAACCGCGGCCGCCTTCCATAACCGGAGGCGATTGCAGGGATGGTGTGAGCCGGAAAACAGCCTCCCCGCCAAGACAAAATGCAGCCAAACCATTGCGACTCGGATCGGCCCCAAGTTCGCGAGCATTGTTCACCGGCTCTGGACCAATCGTAAATGTTATTCCAGGCGGCATTCCACTCCGTTGGCACTAAAACATTATATCTGGGATATTCAGACCGGCAAGGTTATACTGGTTCTCACCGGCCCATGAGGCATGCGATCCTCTGGCCCTACCCTGCACCGTCGCGGCTGGGGATCAGCGCCGCGGCAGCTCACCCAACCTGGCGGTTCGGCTCTCCGCGGGTTGCAGTTTACGCTTATGTTCTCGGTGATCATACCGATCTATAACCACGAAGCCTTTCTGGCCGAGGCCGTGTCATCGGCGCTCCGCTCGCCGCGAGTCACCGAAGTTCTGTTGCTGGACGATGGTTCGAGCGATGCCTCCCCCCGTCTGGCGGCTTCTTGGACTGCGGTGGACCGGCGCGTCCGGAATTTGACCACCGCGGGAGGCAAGAACCGGGGGGCGCATCACCGTCTCAATGAGCTGGTTCAGGCGGCCAACTGTGAGTGGGTCGCGGTGCTCAATTCCGATGACGTATTTGTCGCCGGGCGTTTTGAAGCCATCGTTTCCCACCCCGCTTTCCCGCGCAGCGATTTCATCTTCGGCAATCTCCTGTTAACGAATCAGGACAGCTCGCTGGTGGGCGCCAAGCGCGGCCCCTTTGATACCGATGCTCCCTTCCCGCCCGAGTTCGACCTGCCGTCCATGGTTGCCGCCGGTGAGTTTCTGGAATTACTCTCTCATCAGAACTATCTGGGGACCACCAGTAACATGGTGTTTCGCAAGGATCTGTATACTCGGGTGGGTGGCTTTTACGATTACCGTTACGTGCACGACTGGGACTTCGCTCTGCGGGCCATGGCCTTGGGCCGCTCGCTTTACGTGCAGCGGTATCTTACCGCGTACCGTATGCACGCGCATAACACCATCAACGAGAATCGGAAACTGGTCATTTCGGAAGCGATGAATGTTTTTGAGCGTTTCTCCCTTGATTTTCCCCAAGTGCTGGCCAGGCCAAAGTTCCGCGCGGGCCTGGAGACCAATGTAAATGTGGGTAGTTTGTTTGTTAGCGCGAGGCAAGCTTGAGTATTCACCCGTATGAATCTCAAACTCCCTCCTTCTTTTTCCGCTTGCCGCAGCTGGTGCTGGATGCTGTTATTTTTGGGGGGCGTCGCACCGGGAATGTTGAGCTTCAGACCCTATGCCCTCCATTGGGACGAAGCGTATTACGCGGAGCGTGCGATCTGTATGAGCCGGGAGTTCTCCCGCTTCAATCCTGGGGCCATATCCGGCTGCCTGTCTGCCCACAAGGGCGCGGCGATAGAACTCGTCGACCTGCCCTGGGGCCGCGCCGGCGCCACTGAATCGGGTATCGGACTAGCTCTGGTAGGTCTCGGGTTTCTGAACTTCTTGCTGGCATTGGCCATTTACGGAATTGGCATCCGTTGTGGCTTGGCGCCATGGTCCCTGGCGCTGGCGGCATTCAGTATCGGATTAACACGCGACGTGCGTCAGAGCGCCGGCGCCTTGATGACGGACGCGCTGGTGGCCTGGTGTAGCGCGCTCCTGCTGATGCTGATCCTGCTTGAGGCGCGGATCCCGGACCAACCTCGGTGGAACAGTTTCCTGCGGGGCGCCCTCTGGGCCGTCGCGCTCGGCATTGGCAGTTTGGCGAAGCTGACTTTCGGTTTCTTCGCCGCCACGACGCTCCCCATTCTTCTGTACCTGCGCTGGCGGCGCTCTGGGCTTCGACCCTTGCTGTTCACCCTGGCCGGCGCGCTTCTTTTTCTCTCCCCGCGTTACTCGTTTGGAGCCTGGATGGGCCAGGGATGATCAGGTTTGGCCTTTTCTCTTCATTCAGCGACGCGGCGGCATTGTTTCGTGTCCCGGGACTGACCGCTGCGGGGTACGTGGTGCAGTTCTTCGCGGGCTTTCATTTCGGCCTGATTCCATTGACTGCGCTGGCGTTGCTATTCGTGTCGGGCGTTCGCACCGAGAGGGTGCGCCTTTTGCCGTTGGGAATCGTGCTCGGTTTTCTCGTGGTGTCCGCTATGGCCAGGAATCTCGAGCCTCGCTATCTGCTGCCCGTGGCCATCGCGCTGCCTCTGGTCCTTTCCTGGAACGCCTTGCGCTATTCGCCTCCCGCGCGCTTCGAAGCTATGCACTTTCTGGGGGGCGCGCTGGTGGCTTTACTGGCGTCCGTCCCGATGGTGGCGCGTCCTAACCTCGGGCCCATACGAGAAGTGAAAAGCCTGCAGGAAAATCTGTCCCGCAGTAAGCCAATCTTAATCGAAATCGCAACGGATGGACCGGATTACAACATTAACACCTTCCAGTTGGCGCGCCAGATCGGATACGCGATGCTTCAGCCGGTGCGCCTGGATACATTAGTGTATGATTCAATCGGCAAGAAAACATTGGAAGATGGATTGCGGCGTATATCCTCCAGCGATTACATCCTATTTCTCAAACCGGAGTTCACCGGAGGATCGGCTTGGTCCCGCCAATGGGAGCCCCAGTATCGTGCCTACGTGGCCGAGCATGCTACTCCGGTCGCCCAGGTTTCTTCGGTGTTTGAGGTGTTTAAGGTAGTCAAGCCCTAAAGACCGTCAACCTGTATTCGACCAACATCCCGGCTGGAAGGAGTTGGGCTCCGGCCTGCGGAAACATTAAGCAACACCTTCCCCACTGCATTACGACGGATGTATTTGCAAATCCATGGGTAGATCGCGTGGAGAACGCTATGCTCTGACTAATCGGCAACCAGACGGTCGGTAATCTGATCATCTTCGACGTGTGGCATCACTTGCAGTACCCGGGCGAAGCGCTGTGCGAATTTTCAAGAGTTCTCAACGCCCGGCGGAAGGATCGTTATCTTTAAGCCCGCCATGGGACAGCGCGGAGGCTTCCGCGGCCCGCAGCTTTATCCGGAGAAGTGGCTGGCTTGGATCAACTGGCTGGATGCACTGCTCTCCAAGCTCCCAGCGCTGGCGTCGCGCATCTTGAGTTGTATTGGACAAAAAGTGGCGCCGGTCAATATTGCAACTTCAGCTTGCGAAAGCCGTGGAAGCACATGCGGAGCATGATGATCCCGTTCTTGAATACTTTCGTCATCTTGGTGGCGCCGAAGATCCGCTCCTGATAGTGAACCGGCTGGTCCACGATGCGCAGGTTCAGCTTGGCGGCGCCAAACAACAGATCATAGTCCCCCCAGCGATCCATCGTGCCCCAGGTTCCAACCATGGGCTGCAGCCTCAGCCAATCCGATCGCCGGATTACTTTGGTACCGCAGAGCGTGTCTTTGATCCGTTGACCGAGCAGGTAGGAAAACATCGTGCTGAATAGCTTGTTCCCGATCATATTGGCGCCCTTCATCGCGGTTTTCGGAACCGGGTAGATCAGACGCGAGCCATTCACGAACTCCGCGCCGGAGCATGCCATAGCTTTGACAAAATACGACAGCTCCTCCGGCATCACCGTCAGGTCCGCATCCAGAATCATAAGAATGTCGCCGGTGGCGCTGTCGAATCCGGCCCATACATTTTTCGACTTGCAGATGCCGGGCCCATCCACCAAGCGTATGTTGCGCTCTGGGTAAAGCGTCTGCATGTGGCGGACTTCGTCTGCCGTGCCATCGGTGGATCGATCGTCGCAAAAAATGATTTCCGTACTGCGGCCCAGCTCCGGAATGCGCGCAACCGCAGCTTCGATATTGCCGCGCTCGTCCTTGCAAGGTACGATCACCGAAACGCTGAGCGTTGCGGGATCCAGGCGCTCCGGAATCGCCCGAGCCACCAGAACCTCCACCATGCAGAGCCGGTTCAGCAGCGGCAACTTTGCCAGGAAGCGATTCGCAAATGCCGACAGCAGCGGGATGTATTTGGGAAACAGAAGGATCTTATAAGTCTTCAGCCACTCGAATCCGCCGAGCGAAAGCAGCCCGGTGAGGTCCCGTTCAGACAGCCAGTTCTGTTCGGTCTGAGGTATTTTGAGCCCCAGCTTTTCGGCCAAAGCCAGCAGCGGTTCCCAGAGATGATTGTAGTTGTAGATCAGCAGCCGGGTGTGCCGATGGCAGGTGGCTCGCAGCCGGTGCAATGCTTCCTGGATATCCACAATATCACCCACATTGTTGATGAGGACATAATCAAACCGCTCACAGGAAGTAAAATCTTCTGGAAACGCCTGCCGATACGTAAATTCCGGATAACTCTCCCGGGCCACCTCCAGCATTTCCTGGCTGATGTCCACACCAACCCCGTACGCCGGCTTGAGGGCCTGCAACAAGAAGCCGCTCTCGCAGTTCATACAGAGCACGCGTTTCGCCGGCTCCACAATATGTTCGAGCAGCCGCGTGAGCGAGCGATAGTAGTACATGTTCCGCCGAATCCAGGCCGGCCTTCTCTTGGCCTGAGCCGCCTGGTGTTTTCGGTTTCGCTCGTTCCGCAATCGAAGGGCGTTCGGCCCCCAATCCTGAATCTTCTCCGAATTCGGTTGCGCGTGAGCGGGCGCAAAGGGCGCGGCGATAGGCGCTTTCATGTCGGGCAGGCTGGCTTCGTTAGGCTCTGTAATAGAAATCTTGCCTCCGAAACGGTTATTAGTAACATCCCTCAGGGGTGGATGCAAGGCGCTCTTTCTCTACCTGTTCGGATAGTGGTAGCCTTGTCTTCACCATGGACCTCGATACGGCGGAAAGGACCTTGTGAATTTGACTGCTGCCACCCTCATCACCTTGGCCACTGCCAGCTTGGCCTTTGCTCAACCCCAGGCGCAGCCCGCGGCTACCGCGGCAGGCGTCAATGTGCGCCACGTGATCGGCCTGGACAACATCAAGCTAAACGCCACGGGCTCGCTGATCGTTGCGGACGGCGCACTCCGCTTCAAGACCGGCAAGGCCGAAAACGCACTGCCCATCGCTTCCATCGACGACATCTTCATTGGCGCCGAAACCACCCAGAGCGGCGGCAAAACCGGGCGCGTGGTGAAGACCGCGGCCATCGCCGCCCCCTACGAGAGCGGGAAAGTGCTGACCATTTTGATGCGCACTAAGGTCGACATACTTACGGTCTCGTATCACGATCCGGACGGCGGGCTGCACGGCGCTATCTTCGCGCTTCCCATTGGTCAGGCTGAACAAATGCGCACGCAACTGGTGCAAGCCGGGGCGCACGCCAGCCCCGAGGAGAGCCCGGCCGCCGAAAGGAGCAAGCCGTGAAGAGCCGCCTCGTACTCGCTGTTCTCGGCATCGGTTGCGCGCTGGCGGCGACCTCGATGGCGTCGGCTCAAACCGCACCACGCACGAAGCTCTCCGCCCAGGCCATCCAGATCGCCATGGTTGAGGCCGGGGAAATTTCGATTCCCGCCGAGTTTCGTTTCGCTGTCTACGAGCGCCTGGTGGAGCGCGTGCGCGCCTCTGGAGCTTTTCAAAAGGTCTACCGCATTGGCGATCGCGCGGCCGACGGCGTACCCGACCTGGTCACGCTGCACACCAAGGTGGAGGGCTTTAAAGAAGGCAGTCAAACCAAACGCGAACTGACCACCGTGCTGGGCGCCACCAAGGTAGATGTCACCGCCACCGTGACCGCTCGCGACGGCCACACGCTCATGGAACAAAAAATCACCGGCCGCGTGCGATTCTTTGGCGAGAATCTGGGCGTCACCAACGATCTCGCCAAGCGAATTACGAAACTGGTCCAGGCTTCGTTCTAAGGTCGCCGGCCCTTCTCCGCGCCGTCCCAGTGCTCGTCGGCCTTGCCGTCCACGAATCGCCAGGTGTCGAACCAGGTGGTGGTGTATTTCTCGTGCGTGGCCGGGTCGGTCATTTCACGCACCGTGGCTACCGTCACATAGTCGCCCTCGGCGTTCACGAAAGCCACTTTAGCGCCCAGGTGTTCGGGAACCGGCGTCGGTTTTCTGGTTGCCGAAAAGAACTTCACCACGCCTTCGCGCCCCGACTTCACGTTGGGATTGTGCTGCAGATACTGCGCAGTCAGCCACTTGTCGGCTTCATCCCAGTGATTCGCTTCCAACAAATCTTTTTCGATATGATACGCCGCCTGCTTGTTGCGGTCCAGCTTCTTGTCCTTACTGTGGAACAGAGCGTCAACGTCCGGCGCGGCCACCACCGGTTCCTGCGCGGGCGCAGTGGCGGGGAGGAGCATCGCGGCAAACAAGGCAGCTAATGTGATTTGGATTTTCATGCGTACTATGTTTGTTCATTACGGCACTCCTTGTCAAACGAACGTTGTCAAACTCTCCCGCTAAACTACCTGCTAGATGTCGCTTGAAACCCGATCATTCGAAGCAACCCCACAGAGCCCATCGCAACGCGCGATGCGGCACGGAAAATTCTCATCAGATCCGCAGGCTGCGACCCCTCTGGCCCTTGTAACATTTTCGTACCTGCATTCCTCTTCGGATCTAGTGCGATTTGTAACGTTACAACCAAGCATTTCCCTTAGTTGAACTGGTGAGATTTTAAGATACTCTTGACCACTAATCGTGTTGTTACCAGAGTAAACAAAGTACTACTACTACGAGGGGATGGATGAACTACTCCATGACCGCTCGGACAACAGCGATCTTGTGTACGGCAGCTATCATCGCCTGTCCGGGATTTGCCCAGTCCAGCACACAAATGTCATCGAGCGCCGCCGCGCGCTTTCTCGATCAGGCCACTTGGGGGCCCACGCCAGCCTCTATCGCTTCGTTGCAACAACTGGGCATCGCCAATTGGCTGAAGGCCCAGTTCGCGCTGAACACTTCCAATATTCCCGACCAGCCGATTCTGGTCTCCGGCGCAAACAACTACAACATACACCCGGTGCTGTCGGCCTTCTTTCAAAACACCTTGAGTGGGCAGGATCAATTACGGCAGCGGGTGGCGTTTGCGCTGAGCCAGATCTGGGTGGTCTCCACCGGCGTTGTTCCTTTCGCCTATGCTTATCCTCCCTACTGGAGAATCTTTCGCGACAACGCGTTTGGAAACTATCGCGATTTGATTAACGCCATGACGCTCAGCCCCGCCATGGGCCGCTATCTGAACGTGGCGAACAACAACAAGGGCAATCCGGCGAAAAACACTTCAGCCAATGAAAACTATGCGCGCGAGCTGATGCAGCTCTTCACGCTGGGGCTCACGCAATTGAATCCGGATGGGACGCCGGTGCTGGATCAGAACAACAACCCGATTCCCACTTACGATCAAACGGTGGTGACCAACATGGCCAAGGTGCTCACCGGCTGGACCTACCCCACGGCGCCCGGCGCGACGGCCAAGACCAACAATCCGGCCTACTACTTCGGCCAGTTGTTTGCCGTGGAATCGGAACACGACACCAGCGCGAAAACCATTTTCGGCGGCGTCACCATCCCGGCCGGGCAGACCGCCGAGCAGGACCTGACGTCGTTGCTCGATGCGCTGATGGCGCAGCCCAGCATGGCGCCATTCATTTCCCGGCAGTTGATTGAACACCTGGTCACCAGCAACCCCAGTCCCCAGTACATCGCGCGGGTCTCCGGCGTGTTTAAGAACGATGGCACAGGAGTCACTGGGAACCTTCAGGCGGTGATCAACGCAATCCTCACCGATCCTGAAGCGCGGGCCGGCGACAATGCAGCCACATCCACCAACGCAAGCTTCGGACACATGCGCGAGCCGGTTCTGTTCATGGCTAATCTGCTGCGCGGCCTGAATGCCACGCTCGCCCCCACCAGCGGCATCTACAACTACAGCGCGGAACTCGGCGAGAATCTATTCAACGCTCCCAGTGTGTTCAGCTACTTCTCGCCGCAGTATCGTATCGCGGGAGGATTGTATGCGCCGGAGTTTCAAGTCTACTCGACGCAGACCGCGGCGGACCGCGCGGATCTGATGAACATGATTCTCTATGGCACGATCGACCAGGTTACAAAGGTGAATCTCACGCCGTTCGTCCAACTAACCGGCAATACCACATCGCTGCTCAACGATATCAGCTCGATTTTTCTGCATGGGACGATGTCGGCTGCCCTGGAAGAGTCGGCCACGGATGCGGTCAATGCCGCGCTGACATCCACCGCGAAAGCGCAAGCCGCGCTCTATGTCGTCCTTACTTCGGGCGAGTACCAAATCATTCATTAGGAGACCGACAAATGCTGTCACGACCCCGTGTTACAAGACGAGGTTTCATTCGGGCCGGCGCCGCAACCGTGGGGACGCTGGCGCTGCGCCCCTTTGGCCTGCTTCCGGCCATGGCCCAGAGCAGCGCCAATTATCGCGCCCTGGTGTGCGTGTTCCTGTTGGGCGGGAACGACTCCAACAACACCGTGATCCCGATGGACGACACCAGCTATCAGGCCTACACTTCCCTGCGCGGGCCCCTGGCGTTATCGTCGAGCGAGTTGACGCCCACCGTATATAGCGCTTCGAATGCTCCGTTTGCGTTTCACGGCAAGCTGGCGGAAGTAGCCAGCATGTTTTCGAGCAAAGAGCTGGCGGTGGTGGCGAACACGGGCTCGCTGGTGCAGCCCCTCACGCGGGCCCAATATCAAGGATTACAGGCGCCCATTCCGCTCAATCTGTTCTCGCACGCCGATCAGCAGATGCAGTGGCAGACCTCCGTAGCGCAGGGAAGCAGTTCCACCGGCTGGGGCGGACGCGTGGCGGATTATCTCAGCTCACAAAAAATCAACTCCTCGAACTTTCCGGCGTTCCTTTCGGTGGCCGGCAACGCGATGGAGGGGCAAGGTGTCACGACACAGGCGGCGGCCATCGCGCCGGGACAATCGCTGCCGCTAAAAGGATTCGGCAGCTCAGCGGTGCAGCAGGCGCGTTTGAGTGCCCTGACCAGTCTGCTGACGGCCGACAACGGGCTCTCCCTGGTGCAAGCCGCTAACAACACGATGGCCAATAGCATGGCCGATGCGACGGCTCTCAACGCGGCCCTCGCGAAGAGCTCTCCGTTGAAGACCCAATTCCCAGCCACCAGCCTGGGCGCGCAGTTGCAGGACGTGGCGCAGATCATCCAGGTGCAATCCTACCTGGGGATGAACCGGCAGATCTTCTTTTGTTCGCTGGGCGGATTCGACACGCACGCGAACCAGCTCGAAACGCACAACAGTCTTTACCCGCAGTTGAGCCAGGCGCTGGCTGCTTTCTACGCTGCGACGCAGGAACTGGGCATGGCGCAGAACGTAACCACCTTCACCGAGTCCGATTTCAGCCGGACCTTTCAACCCGCCACCACCGATGGCAGCGATCACGCCTGGGGCAGCCATCATCTGGTGCTGGGCGGTGCGGTGAAGGGCGGGCAGGTCTACGGCAAGTTCCCCACTTTTGAGTTGGCCGGGCCGAACGACGCCGACGTTCGAGGCCGTTGGATTCCAACCACGTCCATCGATCAATATGGCGCGACGCTATGTTCCTGGTTCGGGATTCCCAGCAGCGCGCTGGCGACGGTGTTTCCCAACTTCGCGAATTTCGGATCGCAGAAGCTGGGTTTCATCTGATAGCAGCAGTTTCCTACCGCAACCGGCACTTCACCCAGCACCGCAGCACCTCCGCCACGCTCCAGGCTTGCGCCACGCACCCGCGCGGCGTGAACGGCGGCTCGGCGTCGAAGATTTCGCTGATGGAGCCGATGCAAGCCTCCCGCAAATGCCGCTTGAACCCATCCAGAAACTTCCCCGCGCCTGCTCGATCGCCAGGATGAACCTTCAACCAGGCATCGATGAACGGCCCAATCAGCCAGGCCCACACGGTCCCCTGATGATAGGCCGCGTCGCGCGCGCGCAGGTCGCCGTCGTACTTGGGCTTGTAGTCCTTGTGATCCGGGGAAAGCGATCGCAAGCCAACGGGCGTGAGCAGCTTGGAATGCGCAACCTCCAGCACCGCCGGCCAGCGTGCATCATCCAGAACGGGGTGCTTCAGCGAGAAGGCCAGCAATTGATTAGGGCGGCAGGCGGCATCGTCTCCGTGGGGGCCGTCGATCACGTCAAAAAGATGACGGCCAGGCTCATACCAGAATCGGGCGTTGAACGACTCGCGAGCTTGTTGAGCGGCTTTCGCCACTCGCTCGGCTTGTTCCCGTTCGTTTTCATCCCGCAGCCAGGCTTCCAACAACTTGAGCGCGTTGTACCACAACCCATTGATCTCCACGGCTTTGCCGCGCCGCGGCGTCACCACCCAATCGTCCACTTTGGCATCCATCCAGGTGAGCGCATAACCCTCAGCGCCCTGCGTCAGCAAGCCATCGCGAGCGTCCACGCCGATCCCGAACGCTGTGCCGCGCATGTGCCATTCGAAAATATCGAGCAGCTTGGGCAGCGCCATTTTGAGCACGGAGCGATCGCCGCTGGTTTCGGTGTAACGGTCCAACGCGTGGAAAAACCACAGCGTCGCGTCGGCGGTGTGATACAAGCCTTCGGTGCGCCGTTCGGGGAACAGGTTCGGAATCAGGCCGTCGCGTATGTAATGCGAGAACGTTCGCAGAATCCACGCCGCCTCCGCGTAACGGCCGGTGGTAAGAGTCAGGCCTTCGAGCGAAATCATGGTGTCACGGCCCCAGTCGGTAAACCAGTGATAGCCCGCGATCACCGTCCGGATTTCATCGCCTACCGCGCGCGCCCGCGTGGCATCGTCGGTCCTGCCCGCCGGCGTGATCAGGAATTGATCGGCCGCCCATACCAGCTCGGCCACGGTGGCGTGGTTCTCCACCAGCTCCGACGTCTCTTTACTTAACTTGCTGGACGCGGTGGCCAGCAGGCGGCGTTTCCGCTCCGTCTCCGATTGCACAGCCAGAGAAGGAGTCAGCGCGCGCATGTTCTCCCAAGACTCGGAAGAAAGGATCAGCGTCGCGTCGCAGTCCTTCTTGAGATCGGCGTGAAAAAAACCCGGACTCCATAGATCCCCCTGCGCCGGATAGCCGCGGCGTTCCTCAATCCGGTACGTGACCTTTTCGATGCGTACGCGATCCACCGTCAGCGCGGCGTTCCTTCCATCCAGAAGCAGCCGCAGCGGCGGAAGATCGGTTCCCGATGAGACTTCATAGCGCTCTTGCCCCACGGTCAAGGTGTACGAAGATTCCAACTCGGCGCTGACGGGAGTCTCGTGTGGCCGGAAGTGAATGGAAGGGCGCAGCACCAACCTGACATCCTCGCCCGAAAGCAGTGAATAATTGATGAACGCCGTGTTCTGCCCGTGCGGCAACACCAAACGCTTCTCGATCGCGATGCTTCCAACTTCATAGCGCCAGGCGGGCGCGCCGCCTTCCAGCCGGAATTCGCTGATGTACTCCATGGCGTCCAGCTTCACGGGATCGCCGCCGCGCTCTTCGCCGCTCAATTGAACGAAGCGGCCGCCAGGAAGTTCGATGCGTTCGGTCAGTTCGTTCAGCATCATGACGCGGCCGAAAGGCGCCGCAAGCGCCGCCACCAGGTAGCCGTGATAGCGCCGCGTGATAACGCCCGCTAGAGTCCCGGAGGCATAGCCGCCCAGGCCATTCGTCACCAGCCATTCGCAGTTGAGACCCTCCTCGGGAGAACGTCCCTCTTTGCCCGGCCAGGGTAGTCGAATTACCAGGTCAGTCATACGTTTCTTAAGACAAGCTTGCTTTCAACACAACCGCGGCGTGGCCAGGAATCCGCCAGTTCGCTTCTGTATCGAGCGGCGGCGTTCCGGCGCCTCCATACCTGGGATCTTCGCTCGACCACAGTAGAGCCCATGCGGAACTTTCCGGTGGAGCGAGCAACGGTTCCGGCGCGGGATCCAGATGCAGATCCATGCCAAGGTTCACCATCACGAGCCGGTCATTGCCATCATCGGCCAAAAAAGCGCAGCACGAAGGCGTTGGAAGACAGCACCGCTCCATCCACGCCACGCCGTTTCTGCGCGCGAAACACCGGCTCATCGCGCCGCAGCTTCAACAAGTCGCGATGCAGATGGTAGATCTCGCGATGACTATCGCGCTCGGACTGATCCAGCTTGCAGCGCTCGAAAGTTGCGGGATCGCCCGGGTCGGCCAAGCGTTTCTGCATTTCCCGAGTCGCCAGGCTCCGGAATTGCGCCAGGAACTCGGCGCGGCCCTTCCGGATTTGCCGGTTGAGTTCGGGGCTGTGATCGGCGAAGAAGAGAAAGGGGCTGGACGCCGCGAATTCCTGACCTTGAAAGAGCATCGGCGTTCCGGGCGCCAGCAACATCAGCGCGGTCAGGGCGCGAAGTTTGCCCGGCGCGGTCAAAGCATGGCAGCGCTTGCCATACGCCGAGTTGGCGATCTGATCGTGATTCTGGATGAAGGTGACCATCGCGGCAGGATTGACGTCCAGCCCCGGCGTTCCCCGGCGCTTCTTCTGCCACTTGTAGCGCTGGCCTTGATACAGGTAGCCGTACTTCATGGATGAAACGAACTCCTGGGGCGTCCCCAGATAGTCGCTGTAATAAGCTTCGTTGTGGCCGGTGAGAGCCACCATCGCGGTGTGATGGAAATCGTCGTTCCACAGTCCATCCAACCCGTAGCCGCCTTGCTCCGCCGCCTTCACCAGTTTCACTTCCTGCGGTTCGTTCTCGGCGATGAAAATCACTTCGCGCGGAGCGGCGCGTTTGCGGGCCTCGCGCGCCATCGCCCGCAGAATGTGGTCTTCGGAGCTGTCGTGAATGTCCTGGGTCGCATCCAGCCGTAAGCCATCCAGGTGGAACTCTTCCAGCCAATAACAGGCATTCGCGATCACGAACTCACGCACCGGCCCGCAACCGTCGCCGTCGAAATTGATGGCCTTGCCCCAGTCCGTGGTTTTCTCGCAGAAGAATTGCGGAGCGAATTTTCCGATGTAGTTCCCGTCGGGACCCAGATGATTGTAGACGACATCCAGAATCACACCCAACCCAAGCGCATGCGCCCGATCCACGAAGCGGCGAAAATCGTCGGGCGAGCCATAAATGTGCGCGGGCGCGAACCACTGCACTCCGTCATAGCCCCAGCCGAATCGGCCCGGAAATTCGGCCACAGGCATCACTTCCAAAACGGTGGCGCCGGTTTCAGCCAGATGCGGGAGTTCCGCCTGAGCGCTCGCCCACGTGCCTTGCCCGGTGAACGTGCCGATATGCATCTCGTAGATCACCTGGCCGGGGAGGGCCACACCGCGCCAGTTCCGATCGGTCCAGGCGAACTCGGCGGAATCCACAATGGCCGACCACCCGTGCGGTCCGTCGGGCTGGAAACGCGCAGCCGGATCGGGACATAATTCGTCACCGTCGATTCGATATTTGTAGAGCCAGCCGGCTTGCGCGCCGGTTGCAAGTCCCGAAAAATAGCCCGCCTCCTCCGCTTGCAGCGGAACAACCTCGCCGCTATCGAACACTACCTCGACAGTTTTTCTGATGGGCGCCCACACGCGAAAATGGACGCCGCCGTTCGTAACCTCCGCGCCCACTGGAAAACGTCTGGTATAAGGTTTCACTGGCGTTCCGAAGTCAGCAAACGGGAAACGCTGGGCGGCGTCGGTTCGCGGCACACCACCAGCGACAACGGCACCAGGTCGATGGCCGATCCCGGATCCGCGAAACGAGAATCGGCTTCGAGAGCAGGATCGTTGGTATCGATAACCACTTCCCATTTTTCGGAGTCCGGCGGCTTGGGGCACGAAAAACTTGATCGGTTCGTGATGGCAATTGAGTAGGATCAGAAATGTATCGTCCTTGATCGGTTCGCCCGATTCATCCACATCGCCGATCGTATTGCCGTTCATCATCATGCCCAGGCAGCGCACCCAGCCGAGTCCCCATTCTTCGTCCGACATCTCCTGACTATCGGGACGCAGCCAAACGATGTCCTTCTCTTCAGTGCCGCGAATCGCTCGCCCTTGATAGAACTTCCGGCGATGCAGGCTGGGATGATCCCGGCGGAACTGAATGAGCTTCTGCGTAAATTCCAACAGCGCGATCTTGCAGCCGTCCAAACGCCAATCCACCCAGGCGGTCTCGTTGTCCTGGCAGTAGGCGTTGTTATTCCCGTTCTGCGTGCGGCTGATTTCATCGCCTCCGAGAATCATCGGCACACCTTGCGATAGCAACAGCGTCGCAAGAAAGTTCCGCTTCTGCCGCTCCCGGCGCTGGATGATTTCCGGATCGTCGGTTGGGCCTTCCGCGCCCATGTTCCAGGAGTAATTGTCGTTGGTCCCGTCCTTATTGTCTTCCTGATTGGCGTCGTTATGTTTGTCGTTGTAGCTGACCAGGTCGTGCAGCGTAAAACCGTCGTGCGCCGTCACAAAATTGATGCTCGCCGAAGGACGGCGTCCATCGCGATCGTAAAGATCGCTCGATCCGGTGAGGCGGTAACCAAGATCGGACAACTGGCCCTCGTCGCTCTTCCAATAGCGCCGTACCGTGTCGCGATAGCGTCCGTTCCACTCCGCCCAGCCGGCGGGAAAATTGCCCACCTGATATCCGCCGTCGCCCACGTCCCAGGGCTCGGCGATCAGCTTCACTTGCGAGATCACCGGGTCCTGATGAATGATGTCGAAGAAAGCCGACAGGCGATCCACGTCGTGCAATTCGCGCGCCAGCGTGGAGGCTAAGTCGAAGCGAAAACCGTCGACGTGCATTTCTTCGATCCAGTAGCGCAGGCTATCCATGATCAGCTTCAGCACTTGCGGATGCCGGGCGTTCAAGCTGTTGCCGGTGCCGGTGTAATCCATGTAGTAGCGCGCGTTATCGCCCACCAGGCGATAGTAAGTGGGATTATCCACCCCGCGAAAGCTCAGCATCGGTCCCATGTGATTGCCTTCCGCCGTGTGATTGTAGACCACGTCCAGAATCACCTCGATTCCTTCTCGATGGAAGGTCTTCACCATTGCCTTGAATTCGGCCACCTGCCCGCCGCGATCGCCGGAGCTGGAATAACGGGCGTCCGGACTGAAAAAGTTGGTGGTGTTGTAGCCCCAATAATTGGTGAGCCCTCTTCTCCGCGAGATGCTTGTCAGTCAGGAACGCATGCACCGGCATAAGCTCTACCGCGGTGACGCCCAGCCGCTTCAGATATTGAATGGAGGGCTTGGCCGCCAGCCCCGCATAAGTTCCTCGCAGCGCTTCCGGAATCTCGGGATGCCGTCTTGGTGAAACCTTTGACATGCAGCTCGTAAATGATGGAGTCGCTCAGCGGCAGGCACAGCGGCCGATCTTCTTCCCAATCGAAATAGGGATTCACCACCACGCACTTCTGCATTCCCGCGGCGTCGTCGTTTTCATCGGACGACAAGTCGGCGTCGCCGTTGCCGGGCTGATAAGGAAAAATCGGCGACGACCAATCCACTTGTCCGGCCAGCGCTTTCGCGTACGGATCGATCAGCAGCTTGCTGGCATTGAATCGCAGGCCGTCGTTGGGTTGAAAAGGCCCATGCACGCGATAGCCGTAAATCTGGCCCGGCTGCAATCCGTGAATGTATCCGTGCCAAACGTAAGTGGTTCGCTCCGGCAGCCGCATCCGCGCGGCCTCGGGAGCATTGGGCTGGTCGAAAAGGCATAACTCCACCCAATCGGCATGTTCGGAATAAATGGCGAAGTTAGTCCCGGAGCCATCCCAGGTGGCGCCCAGCGGATGCGGGCGTCCCGGCAACATCTTGGTTGACATATCCGAACGGTAGACGCTGGAAGATGCCAACTGTTAACAATTGATTTAACCTGCGCTTATCACTTCACGGTGATGGGAACTTCAGCGACGGTATTTTCCCACTCCAGTTGCAGCTTGGCTTTGTTCGCGCCCAGGCTGGAAAGCGTCATCTTATACGTTTCCACCGGCTTGGGCGGCTTGCTCATCTCCATCTTGACGCGGCCCAGGTCGTGGCTTGGATCGTAGTCCAGTCCCCATTCGCCGGTTGCCTTGCTAACCACCAGCTGCCATTGCTTCGGATCCAGATAGACAAACAGCGTGTAATCGCCTTTGGGAACTGAGAGGCCGCCGATATCGAGATTCGCATCGGTGTGCAGCGCGGTAGCGTCGTTGGCACCCGCGCGCCATACACGCCCATAAGGTTCCAGGCCACCGAAGATTTTCCGCCCGCGCATCGACGGCGCCGAATAGTTAATGCGGATCGACTTTGCCCGCTATCGTGACCGAGGTTTGGGCGGGAGGACTTTGCTGCGCCATCAACGGCGCGGCGGCGAGCAATGCTGCGATATCCGATTCGCCGACATGAGACCACGTGGGTCACCTCCAACTTTGCAGCATATCAACAAGCGATCGTGGCTGTCCGAGTGCTCTTCGGCGAAAGCGCGAGCGCGGCTGCGAGTCCGCAGACGGCGGCGAACGATAACCACAGCCCCGGTACCGCGCGATTTCCGGTGACATGGATCAGATAAGTACAGATGGCCGGCGTGAATCCGCCGAAGATGGCGGTAGCGGAGCTATAGGCCAGCGAGAAGCCTGACGTGCGCACCTCCACCGGCATGATCTCGATCAAGAAAACGGCCATCGCGCCGTTGTACGTGGCGTAGAAGAGCGAGAACCACAGCTCCACAATCAGCAGGCGCGTGAACGACGGTGCGCTCACCAGCCACAACAGCGCGGGATAGGCAGTGAGCAATGCGACCACGGTGCAACTGATCAGGATGGGACGCCGTCCAACACGATCCGACAGCGCGCCCGACAGCGGCAGCACGATGAAGTTGGATGCGCCTACGCACAGCGTCACCACCAGGTTGCCCTTGGCGGCCAGATGCAGCACGGAGCTGCCGAACGTGGGCGTGTAGGCTGTGACCAGGTAAAAGCAGACCGTTGTCATGGTCGACATCATCATGCCCAGCAGCACCAGCCGCCAGTTGGCGAAAAGCGATTTCACGATGACGGCCACCGTGGAGTGTCGCGGGCGCGCGAGAAATTCAGGGGTCTCTTCGAGCGACCGCCGCAGGAACAGCAGCAAGGGAAGCAGCGCGCAACCAGCCAGAAGGGCAACGCGCCATCCCCAGCGCGACATTTGATTGTTCGAGAGCGTCGATGTCAGCGCGATCCCGAGCACCGCGGCGAACATCACGGCCACCTGCTGACTGGCGGATTGCCAGCTCACATAGAATCCTTTGCGATGGGGCGGAGCGATCTCGGAAAGGTAAACCGAGACGCCGCCCAGTTCCACGCCCGCCGAGAATCCCTGCACCAGGCGGCCCGCCAACACCAGCAGCGGCGCGGCGATTCCCAGCACTGCGTAGCCCGGCAGGCACGCGACAGCAAGCGTCCCGAAGCCCATCAGCGCTAACGTCAGCAGCAATCCGGCGCGCCGTCCGCGATGGTCGATGTACGCGCCCAAAACGATAGCGCCCAGCGGCCGCATGAGAAAACCCGCGCCGAATGTCGCCAGCGCCAGCATCAACGACGCGAATTCATGGCCGCTCGGGAAGAAAGTCGCCGCGATCGCCGTGGCGTAGTAACCAAAGATTTGGAAATCGTACATCTCGAGCGCGTTGCCCGCTGCCACCCGCACCACCGGCATGATCTGCCCGCGCCGCGACTGTGCCGCCGTGTTTTGTGCTAACACCGCGCTCCTGGAACACCAAAGCTTACTGCACCGGCAACATCACTGTAGGACAGGAGATCCCGCCGATGGAGCAGGTTATCGTTTGGAGGCCAGTGCCGATGGACGTTGGAACCACTGCGTTCACTTGGTAGAGCCCCGCATAATCCGGCGCCAGACCGCTGTAGCTCACCATCGCCGGCTGTCCGCCGATCGTGATGCTGGCCGGGGTGGCAGTGGAGTCCTTGGAGCTGACCGCCGCGCCATCGGCCGGCGTGTTCTGCACCGGTCCCAGGCCGTTGAGGAACAACTGCACGGTGGTGCCGCGCGCCACTGGATTGCCCGCGCTGACCTTGTTATTGTTCTGATCCAGCGCGGCGGCGATGAATTGTCCGCCAACGCTGTTGGCAAAAAAGCCCGGCGAGTAAGTCGCCAGCGGAAGTGTGTATTCGGCGCTGTAAGTGAAGTTGATGATCACTTTCACGGTCACTGAGGATTGGCCGGCCAGTCTCCAGGGAACCTGCACGTTCAGCTGGCCGGGACTGATGTAGAAGAAACGCCCAGGCACGCTGATGTTCGCCGAGGGAACGTCGAAGCTGAACGCAGTGCCATCGATGCCATAGGGCAACGGCAGCTTGATGGCCGATGCGATCTCGTCGGCCATTCCAGTGCCGAAAATAGAAATGATGGAGCCTGGCGCCACCGCCCGGCCGCTGGTAAAACTGGCTCCGTCCACGATGCCGCTCGCGGCGATGGCGGGTTGAATGCGTGCGTTGCCTGTGAAGGGAAGAACCATCCCCGCAACCGTCGCCGTGAAGGTCTGCGATCCCAGGGTAGGTCCCAGCACCGCGGTTGCGTAAGCAAGGCCGTTCAAATCGGTGAAATCGGAAGTGTTGTCGATGCCCGCCTCAATGCTCCCGCCTCCTTGTGTGGCGGCCCAACTTAACCGTATGCTCGGCACCGCGGCTCCATATTTGTCGATCACGCGGATCAGCAGCGGTCCCTCGCCGTTTGGCAGCACTTGATCGATGGGACCGTCGAAGGTCTGCCCGTACAGCGGAATCAGATCGTAGACGGCGCCGCTCGCCACCAGAAACATATAAGGAACATGCAGCGTCACCGGTCCGCCGGTCAGAGTGATGAGCCCTTCATAGCGTCCCGCTGGGGGAACCGATCCGGACAAGCTCACCTGCAGAGTGGCCGATCCGCCGGCCGTCACGTTGATTGTGGCGCTGGTCCCGCCGTTCACCAAAACCTGCGGGCTGCCGGCTTGGGAGGGTTGCGCCACGCTAACCGCCAGGGAAACCGCGGCGGCGCCGGTATTGGTGACGGTCAAGGATTGCGCGCTGGGCAGAACGTCGCTCAATAAACCAAACGAGACGCTGGATGGCACGATTTCGACCGTGGCGAGCACCGCGTTCTGCGCCTGCAATATCCCGGCGCCTACTTCGCTCAGCGACGGCGGAGCCGATCCGTCCTGCGTCGTTAAGCCCGAAAGCGTCGCGGTATTCACCAACGCGGATTTGGTCTGCAGCGGGCTGAGCCCGGGATTAGCTTGCAACACCAAGGCCGCCGCGCCGGACATCATGGGTGCCGCAAAACTGGTGCCGTCAGCGCTGGTGTACCCGGTTGGACTGTAGACTTCGCCGTACGGATCGTAGGTTCCCGCAGCCAGTAAGAAGTCGGTGGCCACCGCAGCAGCATCCGGTTTCAGGCCATAGTTTCCCGTTGAAGGTCCGCGCGAAGCGAAGTAAGCCACCGAGTCGGGAATGAAGCCGATTGATGAAGCGGAAGTCTGCACGGTGTTCGGATTCAGCGTGGCCTGCACGTCCGCATGCGCATCGATAAAGCTCTTCAAGCTTTCGCCATCCGACTCGGAGATCATATACGCGGGAATCTGCGTGGGCGTCAAACCGGACGCGGTGACAATCGGCGGGTTGGTCACATTGTTGACAAAAATCACCGCAATAGCGCCAGCCGATTGCGCATTGGCAACCTTCACGGCAAACGTGCATGTGCCGCGCTGAATCAATGCGACGTCGCCGGTCATCGATCCAGCGGCGATGCCGTTGCACAGGAGTCCGTCGCTATCGCCGAGTTTCGTCACGTCGGCCAACGGGCCGGTGACGCTGCCGCTAGGCGGACCTATGGAACTGGGATAAGCGGGGATTTCGGCGAGATTCGAAGGAACGCTGGAACCGGAGATGTCCACCGTGGCGGCATAGGCAACGTCGTTCCGCACGCCACCAGCCGCTAGCGCCGACGGCGCGTAAGCCGGAGAAGCAATGGTGCCGAAGGTTGGTGCGCCGTTCTGCGTGTATTGATAACCACTACTGCCTTCATTGCCCGCCGCAGCTACCACCACGATCTCGCCGTTAGCGACGGCTTGCTCCACCGCGTACGCCTCGGTATCGCATGGCTGGCCGGCCGGCAAGCCGCAGGTGGCCCCCGTATCCAGCGGACCGCCTAACGCTAGACCCCCTATCGACAGATTCGCCACGTCCATGCCGTCGGTGACTGCGTCGTCCAGCGCGGCGATAATGCCGGGGCCGGAGGCGTAGGGATTCACTTCCGGAGAACCAAAGACTTTGTAATTTCCCAGGAACGCCTTGGGCGCCACGCCGGAGATGGACGCGCCGTCGGCGGTTCCAGGCATGCCGGCGGCCACCGACGAAACCGCGGTGCCGTGGCCGATTAGATCGCGCGCATCCAGATCGTCAGGACGAGAATCGGCCGCTGGATCGGAGGGATTGCTGCCCGCGGTGAGATAACTCACATAGCTTCTGGCGACAATCACTTTATTGCTGGTAAAGGCGCAATTTGACGGCACGTCGCACATGGGGAAGCCCGAAGGCGCCGTCAGCGAGGAATCCTGGAAAGACGGATGAGTCTGGTCGATTCCCGTATCGATGATGGCGATTTTCAAGCCGGCGCCCGCGTTGCCCTGGCCTCCGATTTTCGAGGAGGCCCACGCGCCCTGTACGTCGCTGAGCGTGAGCTGATCGCTAAGGTGATAGCGCTTGGATGGAATCACAGCCTTCACGCCCGTCATGTTCTTGAGCGCTTCCGCCTGCTGGGGCGTGGCCCGCACAAACAAGGCGTTCATCAAATGTTGCACCCCGCCCAGGACCCGGATGTGCTGTGCCTCGATCTGCCCTCGCAACGCGGCCTGCACCTGCCGCAGGTGCTGGCGATAAGGCTCGGAAACCGCGCGAGTCCGTTCGATGCGGCCAGGATAGCGGCTCACCACCGGCGCTTCGTCCAGGATGACGACGTAATCAGAAGTAAGAGGTGGAACCGCCTGCGCGATGCGCGTCGCAGGCGCCAATGTGATCAGGGCCAGGCCCAGGCGCCAGGCTGTCGCCAGCAGGCGGTGGCGGATTAAAGGATTACAGGATTGAGCAAACACACAGCACTCTCTCGAACCAGCATAATGGATGCTTTATGGAAAAACGACTGATGGGCAAGACCGCGATTGTCACCGGGGCCAGCCGGGGCATCGGCAAGGCCATCGCGCTGCGCTTGGCTGGTGAGGGAGCGCAAGTGGTGCTGGCCGCGCGTGACGTTAATCTCATGGAGCATGCCGTAACGGAGATCGAACGCGCCGGCGGCCGCGCCGCGCATCTGGCAGTGGATCTGCGTGAGATGGACGCGGCCAAGCGCACGGTGGATTTCGCGCTCCAGACCTACGGCCAGATCGACGTCGTCGTGAACAACGCGGGCGCCACCAAGCGCGGCGATTTTCTGGAGTTGACCGATGAAGATTGGGCGGATGGCTTCGCGCTCAAATTTTTCGGCGCCATGCGGCTGACGCGCGTCGCCTGGCCGCATTTGCGGGCGAAAGCCGGTTCGGTGCTGAATGTCTCGGGCGTCGGCGGCCGGATGCCGGGTGCGTTGTTCACCATCGGCGGGTCCGTCAATGCCGCGCTGCTTTCGTTTACCAAGGCCATGGCCGACATTGGCATTCGCGACGGCGTGCAGGTGAACGCCGTGAATCCGGGAAGCATTCGCACCGAGCGCTACCGGCGCATGCTGGAGGCAAATGCCAGGCAACAGGGGACCGATGTGGAAACCGCCGAACGCCGGTTGATCGAAAGCGCGCGAACCACGCGGGTGGGCGAGCCGGAAGACATCGCCGCGCTGGTCGCATTCGTGGTCAGCCCGGAAGGACGCTTCCTGCAAGGCGCGCTCATCGACATGGATGGCGGCGCAACCAAAGTGATCTAACTCATGTAGTAGCCGCCGTTGACGTTGATGGTTTGGCCCGTGATGTAGGCATTGCGCGCCAGCATCAGCGCCACGTCGGCAACTTCTTCGATATCGCCGAAGCGCCCGATCGGGATCATATCGGGCTTGGCGACGGGATTGGAAATCACCATTTCGGTTGCCACCAGCGCGGGTGTGATGGCGTTCACCGTGATGCCCTCCTTCGCCAGCACTCGGGCGTAGCTGCGCGTCAGCCCCAGCATCCCGGCTTTCGATGCGGCATAATGCACGCCCACAATGCTGCCGGCTTGCGCCGCTACCGACGACATGTTGATGATGCGGCCCCAGTGTCGCGCGCGCATGCCCGGCAATACAGCTTGCGTAACCAGGAAGCAGGACGTGAGATTGGAAGCGATCATGTCGTTCCAGCTCTCCTCAGTCACCTGGTCGATGGCCTGGATCAGGATTTTGCCCGCGTTATTCACCAGAACCCCGATCGGCCCCAACTGGGATTCAGCGGCGCGGACCAGTTGGGCGACTTCGGCTCCGCGCGAAACATCCGCCTGAACCGCAACCGCGCGGCGTCCCAGCTTTTGGACCTCCCGCACCGCGGAATCCGCATCGTCACGCCGCTCTCGATAATTCACCGCGATGTCGCAGCCCGCGCCCGCCAATGCCAGTGAAACCGCGCGCCCAATCCCGCGCCCGCCTCCCGTGACGAGAGCGATTTTCCCGGTCAATGGTTCCTGCATTACTTGGTCTGCGTCAGGCTCTTATACGCCGCCTCGACAAACATGTCCGCGGTCCAGAAAGCGCCCGGCGTGTTATAGCGCGGATCGTAATCCAGCGTCGGCCGCGCCGCCTTCACTTGGTCCAGCGTCATGCCCTTCTTGATCATGGCTTGAATGCGATCCCGCACAATGGTCACCATGTCGCGATACTCCAGCACATCGAACTCATCGCACAGCCGGCCATGTCCCGGAATGATATATGTTCCGCCTTCTTCGTGATGCGCCGGAATCGCCAGATCGAGAATCTTGTTCAGCCCGTCGATCTCGCCTTGCAGGCTGCCGCCGTTCTTCAAATCAATGATCGGGTAGCCGTTGGTGACGAAAATATCGCCCGTGCTGACGACATCGGAGCGTCGAAAGAAGGCGATGGTGTCGCCGTCCGTGTGCGCGGCGGGCATATGGAACATCTGCACGGCCTCGCCGTTAAAGTAGACTTCCTTCTCCGCTCCCAGGTACGTGTCCGTCGGCCAGGCGCTTTCCGGATACGGCTTTCCGCCCGCCGCCGGCACGCTCATCCTGTCAAAAACATTTTGATGCGCGATGATTTGGACGCTGTAAGCCGCTGTCTCACCCGGCGTATTCACCAGCGTCACTTCGCGCGCCGAGCCGCCGCCTATCTTCGCCAGCGCCTGGTTTCCGCCCACGTGATCCGGATGCACATGCGTGTTGATGATGTAATGGATCGGCTTGTCCGATAACGTGCGGATGGCGGCGCTCACTTTATCGGAGAACTGCGCCAGCCCGCTGTCCACCAGCAGCACCCCCATGCTGCCCACTTGCACCGTGATGTTGCCGCCCGCGCCCACCAGCATGTAGACGTTGCCCTGCACTGGCAGAATGTGCAGCTCCGCGTTTTCCTGGCTCTTCGCGTTCGCTGGTGCTGGAGCAGACGCGGGCGAGGATTCGATCTTGGCCGTAGCCAGCACCTTTCTGTACTCCGGATACATGGTCGACGGTCCACCCATCACCGCGGCGTGCGGCAAGTGGTTCTTGTCTGCGTATTCAAACAGGAACGGATTCTGGCCCGGCAGATAATTTGGCACCTGGCCCTTGGGCCGGGTCAGGATTTCTTCCACATACTCGCAGGGCCACAGCCATCCGCCGAGTTCCTTATCGTCCAGTTGAAAATCGTCGGTGCGAACCAGGGGCGCCGACAGATACACCGGATCGTACAGAATCGTCATGTGCGTCATGATGTTTCCGTGCCGCAGGAAATGCTCGGTCATAGTGGCCTGGTCGCTCTCCGGCAATCCGTTGCGGCGCGCCCAGCCCTGTTTGATGTGCGTGGTGTAGACCGTCAGAATGTTGCCGTCCCACTTGCCCGTGGAAAACCCCATGAAGGTGTGCGCGGCGTAATCGGGAGGATGCGGACGGCCGTCCATCCAGATGGTGCGCGTCTGCTCGTAGGTGCTGATGTAATTCTTGATCGCGATCACTTGCTGGGTGTTCGGATCTTTCTCCTCCCAGATCCTCAGGTGCAGCGGGCCATGATAGATGTACGGAGACACGTGCACGCGGCACTGATGTTCCTGCAGCGTCAGCCGCGATGCGTCCCAGCTCTCGGCGAACGCCCGCGCCGAATCGTTGATGGGAAGGCCCGCGAAATCGCCCAGATCGGGTCCCGGAATGCGCTCGTTATAATCTTCGTGATGCAGAGGGCTCCACTCGCCCGAGAATTGGTCCTGCCCGCGCAGCGGAGCAAACGTGCAAGCGAGCAGCGCCGTCGCGCCCGCAATCCTGAATAAGATGGCGTTGTTCATAGACAGCTTCCCTCGGAGCATATAACAACTCGAGCAAAGCTGCATGCAGCCTGGGCATTACTTGGCGAAGACTTCTACTCGCCCCAAACCGCCAGTTCGTTGCCGTTGGGGTCCATGAAATGGAAACGGCGTCCGCCCGGAAAGGAAAAGATTTCCTTCGTGATCGCGGCGCCCGCCGCCTTGACCTTCTTCTCGACGTCTTCCAGATCGCTCGCGTACAGCACCACCAGGATTCCTTTTACCGGCAACGGCGCATCCTTGTTGAATCCGCCGGGGGTGAATCCACCGGAAATCCGACCGTCCACAAAGCTGGTGTAGTCCGGCCCGTAGTCCTCGAACTTCCACCCGAAGACCGAGGAGTAAAATTCCTTGGTCTTCGGGATGTCCGTGGCAGGAAATTCAATGTAGTCGATCCGATTGTTATGCGATGCCTGGCTCATCGCTCAATCTTAAACCTCTTCCTCTTCCAGTTCCTCTTCTTCAGCGCCCGCTTCTGCCAGCAATGGCTGCGCGAGTTTGGTCAACAATTGATCGGCCTTCTCTTCTTCGGCCAGCGTTTGGCTTAGCAGCTTCACGATGTCCCGGCGATTCATCTGCTCGGCGATCGCACGCGCCGTTCCGTAGGCGGCGATCTCATAATGCTCCACGCGCTGCGCCGCACCGATAAGCGCCAGGTCCGCTGGAGCTTCCTCCATCTGCTTGCCGTCGGTGATCACTTCCGCGCCTTCCTCCACCAGCCCGGCCATGCCCTTGCAAGGTTTCGCCTTGGGCTTTTCTTCCAGCATGTCGAAAACTTGTTTCAGCCGCTCCACATGACCCTTGGTCTGTTCCAGGTGATCTTCGAATGCCGTCCTCAGATCGGCATCTTTCGCGGCCTTGGCCATCTTCGGCAGCGCCTTCACCAGTTGTCCCTCGGCATGCAACAGGTCCTTCAACTCTTCGGTTAACAATTCTTGCAGTAGTTCCATAAATGATGATTGACTCCTTGCGGTTGGACTCGGCGCAGTGCGGGAGGTTTCGCCTCAGCGACCCTTTTGTGGGAACAAGTCGAGCTGTCGCGATTGCGGACGCGGGCGCCGGCGGTCGTCGAAGACCGTTCGTCCGCCAAGACTGGGCGAGATCGCACGTTCATGCCGGATGATCGCGTCGAAATCCGCCTCGGGTTGATGGCGCTCTTCCACCGCTCGAACGAATTGATCCAAGCGTCGCATCCCATCCAGCTTTTCCCGATCGCCGGCCCGGGCCGAATCGAGAGCGCTTCGCAGAACCGAGAGCGACGCGTCATAAGTCTTCAGCGGAACCGGAAATGGATGGCCGTCTTTGCCGCCATGGGCGAAGGAGAAGCGCGCGGGATCCCGGAACCGAACCGGCGCTCCGTGCACCACTTCGGCAATCAGCGCTAATGATTGCAACGTGCGCGGCCCGAGCTTTTCCAACAACAACAGCGAGGCGAAGTCATGCAGATCGCGCTCATAAGCCACCGCCAGCACAGCGCCCAGCCGATTCAGATCGACATCTTCCGCCCGCACGTCATGATGACCCGGCATCGCCAGGCGCAAATCGCGAATGGTGATTTCAGGCGACTGATGGCTGATGTCCAGCAGTGCGGTTTGCGCCAGCCGCGCCTCCGCGTCCACCAGGTTCATGATCTCGCCCTGCGGCGCGCCTTCGATTGCGGCATGCGGCTCACAGATAAAATCCCGCACCGTCGCCGAATGCCAGTGATAACGTCTTGCTAACCCGGCTTGATCGTTCAAGCCTTGCTGGATGACGGCCCACTCTCCGCCGGCGGTCAGAACAAAGGAGTGCAAATAAATCTGGAAGCCGTCCGCGATGGCATTGTTATCGATGCGCGCGGTCAACCGGCTGGTACGCGCCAGCTCATCGCCGTCCAGACCGGTTTTTTCAGCCACCGCCCGCAGCTCGTCGGGCGTCTTGCGCGAGTGCCTGCCGCGTCCGCCGCAAATGTAAATACCCAGCTCATGCGCTCGCGGATTCAGGCCGCGCTTCAACGCGCCCACCACCGACGTGGTGATGCCGGACGAATGCCAGTCCATCCCCATCACCGATCCGAGCGCTTGAAACCAGAATGGATCGCTCAGGCGCGAAAGCAGCTCGGAGGGTCCGTAGTGCAGCAGGACGCTCTCGCTAATCGCCGTGCCCAGGCGCGTCATGCGATCGGCCAGCCACGCCGGCACACGCCCGCCATGCAAAGGAAGATCGGCATGGCCTGAGCGTCGCATCCTGAACCATTATCCTGCCGTCACGGCCACGGCGTAGGCTCAAACGCTACTTTCGGCGCACACCAATGGTTTCATCTTCGATGGTCCGCATCAGGAAACGGGTAGCGGGGCCGGGCTGATCGCGCACGAATTCAATCGAGTTGCCGGCCTGCGAAAAAATGGTCTGTGACACTGCGTCCAGCCGCTGCTTGCCCGTGCCGTCGTAGTTCCAAAACAATGTGTCGCCTTCCAGCGTAATTTCGGCGATGACCGTCCTGCCGTTGTCCTGGACATTATAAGAGCCGGCGTACGCCGCCAAGGTCTCGACCGGCAGCTTCAGATCGCCTGCCCTGGCGTCAACCGGCATGTGCTTGCGATCCTTTTCGTTTTCGCAGGTGTACTCCAGCATCTCGGTGTCCGTCTTCAGATCCATCGTTACTGCGACGGTCCACGGTTTCGCGTACGCCTTAGGATCTTCCAGCGTGACCTGCAGATCGATGTGGCCGAAGTCGGGCCGGCGATAGCGCTCGGTCATTCGCAGGCCCTCGGTGTGGGGATGGCCATCGACATCCAGCCAGGTGCTTTCGTTAAATCCGTTGCTCTGCACCACCAGCGTGTCGCCGTCCCAATGCCCCACCGAGTAGCCCATCCATGTTGGGTTGGGGTCCTTCTCCAGCTCGCGCCCGTCCATGTAAATCTGGCGAAACGTGAGGTCTTCATTGAGGATCGCGATGATCGCTGGCGTCTGAATAATTCTCGATTCGCGATAGGGCGTCGTGGTGTAGGCCGGACCCATCGGCAAACATTGCGCCTCCATGCTGTTCTTGCCGAATTCCTTCTTGCGTTGCTGATAGAGCGCCTCCGCCCATGGCTGCACTTCGCCCGGCTTCAGATCGGCCGCGATGTTGTCGTAGAACTTGTCCGCCGTCTTC
Source organism: Bryobacterales bacterium (assembly GCA_963798295.1). Classification (GTDB taxonomy): domain Bacteria; phylum Acidobacteriota; class Terriglobia; order Bryobacterales; family Bryobacteraceae; genus Palsa-89. The sequence continues at coordinate 173,983 of CAWCSV010000004.1, forward strand.
TCCCACAACCCGGAGAAATCCGGCTTCCCGTTGGCAGTCCGAGGAGCTGGCGCCGCCAGGTTCGGCTTGCCGTCAGGCGTTCGTGGGATTCCGGGCGTGGGGTAATGCAGCCACTGCGCCCCCAGCGGCAAACTCAAAGCGACAATGGTCGCGATGCCGAAACGAATCATGGCGCCTCCCCGATAGAAACCAGGATTATAGAAACAGGATACGCCGGTTTCTCTCTGTATTACAATGAAGCAGATGGGTAATACAATTACCGTTCGGCTATCAACCGATCTCGCCCGCTGGCTCGACGACACCGCGCGGAAGACCGGCGTTCCCAAAGGCCGCATCATCCGGGACGAGTTGGAGAGAGCAAGAAAATCGGAGAGCCAGCCGTTCCTGAGACTAGCCGGACTGGTGGAAGGGCCCGCGAATTTATCCACCAGGAAAGGCTTCTCACGCAAGTGAAAGGAATCGCCGATACCGGTTTTCTGGTGGCCTTCGGCAATCGCAAGGATCAGCACCATGCTTGGGCGCGGGATCTCGCGCGGCGGGTCACGGAGCCTCTCCTGACATGCGATGCCGTTCTGGCAGAAACTGCTTTTCACCTGAACAGTAGCGCTTTGGCGCTGGCTTTTGTTGCCCAGGGACTGGTACGTCCGGTTTTGGTGCTTTCCGACCACCTCGCCCGGTTGACCGAATTGGCCAGCCGTTACGCCGACCGTGAGCCCGATCTGGCGGACCTGTGCTTGATCCGCTTAAGTGAGCTTCACCCCAAACACCCGGTAATTACCACCGATCTCGCCGACTTTCGCGTTTACAGGCGCGGCCGCAGAGAGGCGATTCCTCTCATTCACCCGCCCGCCTGAAAACGCGCTACGGCCTACTTCACCGGCAACGTCGCCGTACGCCCCGGCGGCAGATGCTGGTCCGCTGCGTTCAGCATAATCGCCGCCATCGCGTAATCGCCGATAATGGTCGCCAGCTCCAGCGTCCCCTGCTGCCCGAAAGTTTCCACAGCCTTGGCGTACAGCTCGGAGCTAATCCTGTGCTTGTGGAACGAGTCGCGCGCGAAATTGATTATCAACGTGTCGCGGTCGGAAAATCCGGCGGCGTCTTTGTTGTACTTGATCGCATCGATCACCGCATCGGGAACTTTGGCGTTCCGCGCACCCACCTCATGCCCGCTCCATTCGTACTGCTGATCGAATTCGCGCGCCGCCACCAGAATCGCCACCTCATAATCCCGCTGCTTCAGCACACCCTGAAAACGCAGGTATTGATTCAGCATCTGGATGGCTTCCGCCACCTTCGGGCTTTGGAGTGAAATGGCCGCCGGCCCTGTAGCAGTCACGGTCTTTCCCACGCCGCCCGCCAGTTGATCGTAGATGCGTTTGCCGTCGTCATCCAGGTCGCCGCGCTTCACGTTCGGCAAACGCGACAATGAGTGCGAGTCGATGTCCTTGGGCAGCGGCGCGCCAGAAGCAGCGGCTCCGGGTTCAACGGATTGGGCCCGGCCGACGGCCAACAATCCAACAGCTAACAAGCCCAAAGCGAATCCTCGCATGCGCGCCTCCAGCCCCGTAGCATAACAGACGGGGTATTATTACCTTTGGTGATGCTTTGTATTCGGCGTGCGTAACTTGAGTATCTTTACGAACGCCACATCTGTTGCATACAACGAATGGACTGTCGTTTTCAGGAGTGTGAAATGGGCAAGTTGTGCCGAACCTCGGTTGGTTCGTTGACAAAGTGGATCTTGTTGGCTCTCGTGGTTCTGGCGGGCGTTTGCGCCTACAGCCCTAACGCGTCCGCGCAGGGCGTAGTCGGAGAATTTATCCCCGATTCCGGATTCGATCTATCGGGCAATTGGAACCCGCTGCTGCATGAGGATTTCCTGGAACGCATCCCCGGCCCCGAGCTTGTCAATTATTCCGGCCTCCCGATCACCGAAGGCTCGCGCCTGTGGGGAGAAAGCTGGAACTCCTCGCGGCTTACCCTGCCGGAGCACCAATGCCAGGTGCACGTATCGCCCTACATCTATCGCGGCCCGCTGCAAATGCGCTTCTGGGACGAAAAAGATCCGCAGTCGCAAAAAATCATCGCCATCAAGAATTACATCAGCACCTACGAGCAGACCCGCACCATCTGGATGGACGGACGTCCGCATCCTCCCGCTTGGGCCGCTCACACCTGGATGGGCTTCTCCACCGGCAAATGGGAAGGCGGGATCCTCACGGTTTACACCACCCATATCAAACAAGGCTGGGTACGGCGCGATGGTCTTCCCGAAAGCGATCAGGCGACCTTAGTCGAGCACTTCATCCGCCACGGCGATCACCTCACGCACGTCAGCATCGTGACCGATCCGGTGTATCTCGCCGAGCCGCTGGTGAAGTCCGAGGATTTCATGCTCAACCCCAACGCCGGCGGCAACTGGCTGTATCCCTGCGAAGAGGTGGAAGAAGTGGAAGGCCGTCCGCGCGGCGCGGTGCCGAATTATCTGCCCGGCCAGAATCCGTTCATCACCGAATACGCCAACATGTACCATCTGCCGCTGGTGGCGGCTTTGGGTGGCCCGGAAACGATGTACCCCGAGTTCGAGAAGGTGATCAAGAACCCGCCTCCCGTTCCCACCGACGTGTTCCAAAAGGACGAGATCGTGCCCATGCCGCATGAAAAACATGGCGCAGAACCCGAACCCCACCGACGGTGAAGTGCACGTTCTTCCCGTGCAGGGCAACATCTACATGCTGGTGGGCGCGGGCGGCAACATCACGGTACAAGTTGGCGACATGGGCGTGCTGATCGTGGATACCGGGCTGGCGCAGAACGCCGACAAGGTGATCGATGCCATCCATAAGCTGGCTCCCGGCAAGCCGCTGCAGTACATCATCGACACTCACGTGCATCCCGATCACACGGGTGGAAATGCGAAGCTGCGCGCCGCCGGCGTCACCATCACGGGCGCCAATGTCACGGGCGATATCGCCGATGCGTCGAAAGGCGCGGCGATTATCGCTCATCAAGCCATTTTGGATCGCATGAGCTCGGCCTCCGCTGGCCAGCCCGCCGCCCCAGCCGATTCCTGGCCCACCGATACGTTCCTGGGCGATCGCAAAACGCTATGGTTCAACGATGAGTCGGTCGACATCACGCACGAGAAAGCCGCCCACACCGACGGCGACAGTATTGTCTATTTCCGTCGCTCCGATGTCATCAGCACCGGCGATATTTTCACCACCACCGGGTACCCGTTCATCGATCTGGCGCGCGGCGGCAGTATCAAGGGCGAGCTCGACGCGTTGAACAACCTGCTGGACCTGGCCATCTCCAAGCACGACGAGGAAGGCGGCACCTACATTATTCCGGGCCACGGACGGCTCTGCGACCGTTGGGAACTGGTCGAATATCGTGATATGGTAACTATCATTCGCGATCGCATACAGGCCGACATCAAGAAGGGCATGACGCTGGATCAGATCAAGGCCGCTCGGCCCACCATGGACTACGATGCCCGTTACGGCGCCGACAAAGGATTCGGCGCAACCGACCAGTTTGTAGAGTCTGTTTACAAGAGCTTAGGCGGCAAGTAACATCTTGCATGCAGGATTGAACAAGACGGTATATGATGTAATTTAGCGAGAACAAAACCTAAAGGAAACTCTATGAAACGAACACTGTTGTTCTTGGTGATCGCCGCGGCGTCCGTGTTGAGCACGCAGGTGAATGTGTATGCTCACCACTCTTTTGCGGCCACCTATTTCGAGGATCAGAAGATCACGATTCAGGGCAAGCTGGTACAGTTCCTGTATCGGAATCCGCATTCGTTTGTGCACGTCGAAGCTCCCGATGACAAGGGCGAGATGCAGACCTGGGCCGTGGAATGGGGCGCAGGCGGTCAGTTGAGCCGCGATGGCGTCACCCGCGAATCGCTTAAGCCGGGCGACGTCGTCATCATCACTGGCAACCCCGGACGCAACCCGGACGACCATCGCATCCGCATGCAGAGCATTACGCGTCCTTCCGACGGCTGGAATTGGAAAGGCGTCGTCCAGTAGCGCTGGACCGCGCGCTTTACTGACCGTATTACTGAACCGCGACCGTCAGGGAGCGGCCCGCACTTTTATGCATCACCTACCTCGATGTAGGACCGCCTACAGCCTGCTCTTGGCTGCCCTGGTGAGTCTTCCCGCGTTCGCCCAGGTGGACTTCACCGGCGAGTGGTCGCCTCTTTATCACGAGGACGGACCCGAGCGGCTTCCCGGCCCCGAGCTCGGCGACTATACCGAGCTTCCCATCAACGCCGCCGCGCGCATGGCTGGCGATACCTATGACGCCGACCGCATCTCGGTGGTGCCCGAATATCAATGCCGCCCGCATGGGGGCGACTATTCCATGCGTGGCCTCGGCAACTTGCGGATCTGGCGGGAAATCGATCAGGAATCCCAAAAACTGGTCGCCTTCCACACCCACCTGCTGGCCTGGGATAGCGAGCGCACCATCTGGATGGATGGACGTCCGCATCCGCCGGACTGGGCGCCGCACACCTGGCAAGGCTTTTCCACCGGCGTCTGGGATGGCAACATGCTCACCATCACCACCACGCATCTGAAGACCAATTACATGCGGAGGAACGGCATCCCGCGCAGCGACAAAGCCATCTTCACCGAGCACTGGATGCGGCATGGCGACTACCTGACCGTGGTCACCGTGATCGAAGATCCGGTCTATCTGACCGAGCCCCTGGTGCGCAGCGACAACTGGTTTATCGATCCCGGCCAGAACATCGGCATCTTCGGATGCGAGTACGCGCCTGAAGTGCCCCGCGCCGAGGGGACCGTTCCCAGCCACCTGCCGGGGCAGAATAAATACCTCCACGAATTCGCCGATTGGTACGGCCTCCCTTACCAGGCCACTCGCGGCGGCGCGGAAACTTTGTATCCCGAGTACCAGAAGAAAATCGCGAACGAGTATCATCCGCCCGACCACTGCTCGCGCTACTGCAAGTGCACCTCTCTCTTCGACTGCAACGTAGGTTCCAAATGACCGCAAAGTGGGGCGGACGCCCGCGTCCGCGCTGGACCCCCTGGTCCGGCCTCCTCTTCTTCTCCGCCCTCTGCTTCGCCCAACCTCCCCAAATCAATCCCGACACCGCCAAGCTCACCATGGCCCACGTTCAAGGCAACGTCTACGTGCTCCTGGGCGACGGCGGTAACATCAGCGTGCAGATCGGTAAAGACGGCGTCGCCCTGGTGGACACCGGATACGCGGCGCTCGCACCCAAAGCCCTGGCCGAGATCCGCAAATTATCCAGCGGACCGGTTCGCTGGATCGTCAACACTCACGTCCATCCCGACCACACCGACGGCAATGCGCAGATGTCCAAGCTCGGGATGACCGGCGAATCCATTGCCCCGCCCCGCATCGTCGCCCAGTCCAACGTGCTCAATCGCATGACGGCCTCTCAGCCGGGCCAGCCCAAGATCCCCGAAGCGGAATGGCCCAACGACGAATATTTCATGCCGACCAAGGACTTCTTCTTCAACAACGAGGCCGTGGTGGTTTATCATGTCCCGAACGCTCATACCGACGGCGACAGCCTGGTGTTCTTCCGCCGCTCCGACGTGTTGAGCACCGGTGATGTCTTCTTGCCCGCCATTTACCCCATCATCGATCTCGACCGTGGGGGAAGCGTGCAAGGCGAAATCGACGCGCTGAATAAGATCATCGAGATTACCGTTCCGGCGAAATATCAGGAAGGCGGAACGATGGTGATTCCCGGCCATGGCCGCCTTTGCGACGAAGCCGACGTCGTCGAGTACCGCAATATGCTGACCGTGATTCGCGATCGCTTTCAGGATATGATCCACAAGGGCATGACGCTGGAACAGATCAAGGCCGCGAAACCTACCTTGGACTACGACACGCAGTACGGCGCCACCACCGGATTCTGGACCACGGACATGTTCATCGACGCCGTGTACAAAAGCCTGAGCGGCAAGAAATGACGATGCGAACTCTGCTCTTGGCCATCTGCTCGCTCGCGCTGCCCGCATGTGTGCTGGCGCAAGGCGTTCCGCCGCCATCCGGAATCGGCCCTCCCGGCGGTCCTCAGCGGCCTAAGTCCGCCCAATCCGCCGCGCCCGTCGACTTCACCGGCTATTTTGTCTCCGTGGTCACCGAAGACTGGCGCTGGCGCATGGTGACGCCCATCAAAGGCGATTTCGCCAGCATCCCTCTGAACAACGAAGGACGGCGCGTCGGCAATGCCTGGGATCCGGCCAAAGATACCGCTGCGGGCGAGCAATGCAAGTCCTACGGCGCTCCCGCTATCATGCGCGTTCCCGGGCGCGTACATATTAGCTGGGCCGATGAGAACACGCTCAAGGTAGAGACCGACGCCGGCACGCAAACGCGCCTGTTTCACTTCACGGACAAGCCGCAGCACGCTGCCGAGCGTACCTGGCAAGGCTACTCCATCGCCAATTGGGAACGGCCCGTGCGTGGATCGGGAGCGCCCGGCTTCGGACTCGGCGCTACCCGCGAAGGCGCTCACGGAAAGTCGCTCGAAGTGACCACCACGCAATTGCGCGCCGGCTACCTGCGCAAGAACGGCCCTCCCTACAGCGAAAACACCGTGCTCAAGGAATATTACGATCTTCATAAAGAGCGCAATGGCGACACCTGGTTCACGGTGACCACCATCGTGACGGATCCGACATACCTGAGCGAGCCGTTCGTTACTAGCACGGACTTTAAGAAGATTCCCGACGGCGAAGGATGGAGTCCCTCCGCTTGCGTAGCGAAGTGACACCGCAGGGCAAATGAACTGGAGACAAATATGATTTCGAGACTTCTCACACAAGGTGCAGTGGCTGCGGCGCTAATCTTAGCGCCCGTGATGTTGCGCGCGCAATTTGGCCCTCCTCCGCCCCAGGCGCCTCGCCCCGCGAAACAAGTTGCGCCGGAAGATATCACGGGCTATTGGGTATCTATCGTCACCGAAGACTGGCGCTGGCGCATGGTCACTCCCGCCAAGGGCGATTACACCAGCGTGCCCCTCAGCCAGGCCGGCCGCAAAGCCGCCGACGCCTGGGATCCCGACAAAGACACCGCCGCCGGGAACCAGTGCCGCGCGTACGGCGCTGCCGGGATCATGCGTGTGCCTGGCCGCGTTCACATCACTTGGGTGGATGACAATACACTGAAAGTTGAAACGGACGCCGGCACACAGACCCGCATGTTCCACTTCAATGCCAAAGCACCCGTCAAGGAAGCTCCGAGCTGGCAAGGATATTCCGATGCAAGCTGGGACGGTCTCAGACCCGCTCCTCGTCGCGGCGGCGGCGCTGCGCCTCCCGGCGGCTCGCTCAAGGTGGTCACCACCGATTTAAAGCCTGGCTACCTGCGCAAGAACGGCGTCCCCTATAGCGGCGACACGGAACTGACCGAATATTACGACCGCACCAACGAGCCCAATGGCGATTCCTGGCTCATCGTCACCACCATAGTTCACGATCCCGCGAATCTCTATCAGGACTTCGTCACCAGCACGCACTTCAAAATGGAGAAGGACGGCTCCAAGTGGAGCCCGACACCCTGCGAAGCGAAGTAGTCAGCGGCCCAGCTATTGGCTGAGCCGCGACTGTAAGGGATCGATTGCTATGATTTGTTCATGTGATCCGGCCGCGGTTGATTCTGATTGTGGCCGCGCTGCTCGTTCTCTTTCTCGTTCTGGCCCCGCTGCGGATTGTTCGGATTCTGGCCCGGATTTTGGGAGCCTTGTTCCTGTCTCCGCTGGTCTTGGCCTTCCTGCCGCTTTTGGGCGTCCTGCTGTTTGTTCCCTTGTCCTTGATCGGTTTTGGTAGCAGACATTGCGTACCTCCTTCGTAACGTTGGATGGCGAGCGGCAGGTTTTGGGTCCCGGGAAAACCGTTACGCAACCGTAATAACAGCGCTTTCAGGGCAGGCGCTAAAATAAGTATCGACTTATATAAGTCAATGCTGATATTGTCCGTGTCATGGAGCCGGATGTCCTGCGCTACATAGGAGCCGTAACGCGCGAGGTCGAGTCCAGAGAGCATGACGGCCGGCCCGCTCGTGTCGTGATGGCAACCTGTTCCTATGGCACCACACTCGAAGACCTGTGGGATGCCATCGCCAACCCGGACCGAATCCCGCGCTGGTTCTTGCCCATTTCTGACGACCTCCGCGTTGGCGGCCGTTATCAATTGCAGGGCAACGCCGGCGGCGAGATAACGGTTTGTGACCCACCGCGCAGCCTAGCGGTCACTTGGGAATTTGGCGGCCAACTCAGTTGGGTTCGTGTCCGGCGAGCGTTCACCCCGCCCAAGCGGCAGCGTGGTCAAAATCCGAGGATGGCAAGCTCTTCCTGCGGCGCAGCAGCGAAGAGTGGTGCCGCGCTTCCATCGCATCCGGCACGCCCGAAAACGCCGCGCGCGAAGCAGCGGACCGCACCACAAAGTTTTATGGCGGCGAAAGCTAAAGAGGCTGCGATCCATGCCTTTGACGTGCTCGGCGATCCCGTTCGCCGCCGCATTCTGGAGTTGCTCGCCACCAGCGAACAAACGGCGGGCGCGCTGGTGCAAGCTGTGGAGAAGGAATTCGGGATCTCGCAAGCTGCAGTCTCGCAGCACTTGAAAGTTCTGCGCCAGAATGGATTTGCCACGGTCCGTGTAGACGGCGCGCGCCGCGTTTATGCGGTAACTACCGCGCCACTCCAGCAGGTGGACGCCTGGCTCGATCAGTTTCGCGGCTTCTGGGAACAGCGCCTCAAAGCGCTCACGGGCGAGATTGCGCGCGGCAAGCACGAGCGTCGCCGACTAACGGAACCGCGCACGTGAGTAAGCGGCCGCCCTACTTCCCGCCCATACTCTTATACGCCGCTTCCACAAACATATCCGTCGTCCAAAAGCCTTTGGTCGCGCCATACACCGGATCGTAATCGCGCGTCGGCCGCGCCGCCTTCACCTGCTCCAGCGTCATGCCCTGCTTGATCATGGCTTGAATGCGGTCGCGCAGGATGGTCACCATCTCCTGATAGAACACCACGTCGGCCTGATCGCACAGCCGTCCATGCCCCGGAATCACCATCGTGCCACCTTCCTGCTTGCCGGCCGGAATGGTCAGCGCGATCAAACGGTTCAGCGCATCAATGATCCCCTGCAAGCTTCCGCCCCTTGCCAGATCGATGATCGGATACCCGGTGGTGACGAAAATGTCGCCGGCACTTACCACATCCGACCGGCGGAAAAAGACGAAGCTGTCGCCATCGGTGTGCGCCGCCGGTTGGTGAATCACTTGTATTCCCTCGCCGTCGAAGAAGAAATCCTTTTCGTCGGTGAACGTATCGGTGGGCCACGCGCCGGAGGGATATGCCGCTTGATTGCCATCCTTCATGCTCATCCGGTCCAGAATGGTCTGGTGCGCGATCACCGCCGCGCCCTTGCCCGCATCGGCGATGTCCCCGGTGACATTGCCGCCCACAATGGTGCTCCCAATGCCCGCGATCTTCTCATTGCCTCCGGTATGATCGGCATGTACATGCGTGTTGACCACGTACCGGATAGGGCCGTCGGAAAGCTTGCGAATCGCGGCGATCACTTTGTCGCTCATGTTCGGCAAGCCCGTGTCCACCACCAGCACGCCTTCCCGTCCAACCTGGACCGCGATGTTGCCGCCGGCGCCCGACAGCATGTAGACATTGCCCTGCACGTGCTGCGTGTGGACTTCGCCGTCATTCTCCGCCGCCGGACGAATCGCGTTTTGTTCGGTTGCGGGCGCGGCATCGGTCTCCGCTACGATCTTCGTGATATCCGGTGTCGCCGATTCGGTTTTCAGCGTCTTTAGATACTCGGGATACATGGTTTCCGCGCCGCCTCGCGTGGCCGCAAACGGCACATGAAAACGATTCGCAAACTCGGCCAGGAACTTGTTGTCGCCCGGCAGATGGCTTGGCACCGTCCCTCGCGGCCGCGGCACCTCCACCACCTCCTCGCACGGGTACGGCGCAATCTCCTGCCGCGCGTCATAAAGGAAATCCGTGGTCCGGACGAACGGCTCAGTCAGATAATCCGGATCGTCGATGATCACCATGACAGTCAAACGATCGCCATGCCGGAATAAATGTTCGGTGACGGTGGCGTTCTCGCTGCGCGGGATGCCGTTACGCCTGATCCAGCCCTCCTTCAAATGCGTGGTGGTGATGGTGAGAACGTCGCCGTCCCACTTGCCGGTGGAGAATCCCTGCCAGGTGTGTGCTGCCTCGGCCGGCGGATGCGGGCGCCCGTCCATCCAAATGGTTCGCTCCGGCGCTTGCCAGGAAATGTGCGTGTGATAGGCGATCAGCTTCTGCGTGTCGCGATCCACTTCCTTCCAGATCCGCAGATTCGCCGGCCCTCGCCAGGCATAATCGGAAGGATGCGGGCGGCACTGATTCTCAGGCAGCGTCAGCAGGGACGCGTCCCAGCTATCGGCTCGCAGGCGCGCGGCATTGTTAATCGGCAGCCCCAGATAGTCGCCGATGTCGGGTCCCGGGATGCGCTCCAGAAAATCTTCGTCAAACTGCGGCGCCCACTCGCCCGTGGGATCCATTTGAGCGAATACGGGGACGGCGAGAATCGCCGTCAGCAAAAGCAGCTTGGCATTTCGCATAATTCACACACCTCGCGTTGCTTCAAATGCTATCACGCGCGCCTGGCCCTGGCTTGCGGGAACTGCACTTCGATGAACAGAATCATGACACGGCGGTTTTCTAGCGCAGGACCGTCGCGATCGCCGTCACTTTTTCCTCGAACACGCCCTCGACCGCGAGCGGTTCCAGCGCCTCCTGCATGGCGGCTTCAAAGGCCGGCCGGCGGTCGCCCAGCACCTCGGGCGACGTGGTGGAGAGCGACAGCGCGCGTCCGATCAAATCCGGAACCGTCACTTGATGGCTCTCGGCCACCTCGATCTGCTCAACCTTTTGGAATCGCGATCCGCGAAACCATTCCTCGATGTCGATGTGGTAGCACTTTTCTTCCGGATCGGACGACCAGGCCCGGCGCACATCGTGAAACTTGCCGTTCCAGCCCTGCGCCGCAGCGCTGTGTCCCCTGGTGCCGCAGATCGCGATCCAACCGTTCGCGTCGACGATTCGCTCCAGCACCGCGATGGCCTCGTCGCGATCGAACCAATGCAGCGCGCGCCCAATCGTCACCGCTTGAAATTGGCCGATGCCGGCCGGCAAATCTTCAATCCGCGCCTGGATCAACTGCACGTGGACTCCCGCTCGCGCCGCCTCCACCCGCGCCGCGGCCAGCATCTCGGTTTCGACGTCCACCCCCACACAAGATGTCACATAGGGAGCGAATCCGATGGCGAGCGACCCTGGCCCGCATCCGATATCGATCAGCCTCTCGGCTCCCGCAAGGCCCAGGCGGCGCGCAACCTCTCGAAAAAAGCTGGGCGGATAAGGCTCGCGATAACGCGCGTAGAAAGGAACGGTGGAATCGAAGCGGCCCACGGCAGTCCATCGGAATTCTAGCAGAGCCAAGAGCGAAGCGGCGTGAGTTCGCCATCCTGTTGTTATGCCGAGGCTATTGTTATTCTGGCCTGGAGGCCCACAGCATTCCCAAGATTGCTCACATCGACACTGGCCGGGATTTTCGCGGCGGGCAGGAGCTGTTGTTGTCGCTGGCCAGGGGACTGAAGCAGCGCGGACATAGCCAGCTCATCATTTGTCCAGAGAGCCCACTCGCCGGGCGCGCGGCCGCCCAAGGACTGGAGGTGCTGCGACTTGGAAGCATTCGCACGTTACGCGAGCGCCTGCGCAATCAGCGATTCGATATCGTCCACGCACACGATGGCAAGGCACAAACCATTTCCTTTCGCGCTTCCATCGGCCTGCCAGTCCGGCGCGTGGCCAGCCGTCAGGTCGCGTTCACGCCGCGCCATCCGCTGATTCATCGCTGGAAATATTCCCTGACATGCCATGGCGTCATCGCCAATTCACAATCGGTCCGCAACGTTCTGATTGCAGCAGGCGTGCCGGACGCGCACATCGAAGTGATCTCGCCTGGAATAGAACTGCCAAAGACTCTCTTCACGCCGGAGACCCGCGCGGCGGCGCGGGCCAAGTGGGGCTTCTCCCGCGATGAATTCGTGATCGGCAACATCGCCGCATTCACGCACGAGAAAGGACAGGACATCGCGCTTCAAGCCGCGTTACTGCTCGCCTCCGCGTTCCCTGGCGCGCGCATGCTGTTGGCCGGCGATGGCCCCCAGCGATCGCAAGCGCGCATCGCCGAATTGGCGCGCCATGCATCCGGCATCGTGCAGTTACCAGGCTTCCTCGACGATCTGGACACGTTCTACGCCGCGCTCGATCTCTACATCATGCCCTCGCGTTCGGAAGGTTGGGGGCTCACAGCCTTGCGAGCCATGGCCCACGGGTTGCCCGTCGTCGCAAGCAATGTCGGAGGCCTTCCGGAAATGGTGGAGCACCTCAAGAGCGGCTGGCTCGTGCCGTCTGAATCGCCGGAAGCTCTGGCCGATGCCATCAGCGACGCGGCCTCCGATCCCGCGCGTCTCACCGAATTCGGCTGCCATGCCCGCGATCGCGCGGCTCAATTCTCCATTGAGCGAACGGTCGAAGAAACCGAGAGATTCTACCTAAGGCTGCTCGCGGCCGGCACGGCGCCCGCGGATTGACGCCCCTGCGCCGCATCCGCTTGCCACATGGCCGAATACCCGAAGCCCATCACCGCCAAAAACATCGCCAACAATTCGCTGTTGTTGAGATTCCAGGAATAGAAGCCGCTCACCAGGACGCTGATGATTACGGCGATGGCGGCGTGCAGCACCCAGCGCCCCTCGGCAATCGAAGGTAATCGAGTCAGTGCGCGCGCGAAGTCGAACAACGCCCATCCGATCATCCACACCAGCGCGAGCATGGTCGGAACGCCGCGCTCGGCCGCGTATTGCACGTAGTCGTTCTCCAAATGGCCGTAATACTCGGACGCACTGGCTTGCACATCCGGCGGCATGTAGTTCCGATACTGCCGCGACACCTGTTCCGGACCCACACCCAGCCAGGGATGCGCCTTGATCATCTCCCAGCCGATGCGCCGCAGCTCCGCGCGATGAGCATTGGAATCGGTCTGGCCCTGGTGAGGCGCGAGTGTGGAAACGGCGCGCTCGCGAATATCCAAGGGATTCGCGATCAAGAGCGCCGCGATCGCCAGCGGCATCACCGCCAGCGCCCATTTTTTCCAAAACCAGATCAGGTACACGCCGCCGCACAGAGCGCCCAGCCACATGCTGCGCGTCCAAGCGAGTCCCAGAGCCACACTCACAGGCACAGCGGCGCAAATCAATCCGGTGGTCCAAGTTCGATCCCGCGCGAAGAAAACCAGCGCGCCCACCAGCAGCAGCGTCATCATCAACTCCCCGCTCAGCGTCATCCAGTGGCCCATGAATCCGGTGATGCGGGCATCGACATACGACGTGTAAAAGTTCCGATGGGCGATCTCGGCGGCGCGGTACTTTTCATAGAATTGCCCGATCGCCCAAACTGACGAGAGCGTAGCTGCCACGGCCCATCCGATCGCTATCCAGCGAATCTCCTTTACGGTTCGAACCGCGCTCGCCACCAGAAACAGCATCAAATAAACGTAGAATTTTCTGACTTGCGGCAGACCCTCACGTACGTGGCCCGACGCAAAAAGAGATACCAAGGTTCCCAACAGGAAAAGCGCCAGCGGCGGCCAGAGCGGAGGCACACGCCATCGCCGCCGCTCGACGATCAGCGCCACCACCGCGAGCGCCATCAGGATCTCGAACGCCCGGATCGAGATTAGAGTTGTAACGGCCGCCGCTCCAACCAGATAGAGCGGGGCGCGATTGGGCAGAAGCCTCTCCTCTGTCGACACCATGGGCCGTTGCCCTCATGATACGTTGATTCCAAGCCCCCATGACCCCCGACACCGTCCTGACCGTCGACAACCTCTCCGTAAATCTCGACGGCACGGCTGTTCTCCAAAAAGTCTCCTTCACGCTTCAGCAGGGCGAAGCCTTCGCGGTCATCGGCCCCAACGGCGCGGGCAAAACGGTTCTGTTTCGCGCCTTGCTCGGCTTGCTCCCGCATGCCGGCGTAGTGCAATGGCGCGCGGACGCGAAGATCGGTTATGTTCCCCAGCGCTTCTCGGTGGATCGATCGGCTCCCATCTCCACCATGGAATTTTTCCTGCTCCAGTCGCCCAACTTCTGGCGGCCCAGCGCGGCCTTCAACGGCCAACTGGATCGGGAACTCACCCTGATGGGCCTCAATCGATCCGTTCTGCGGAAAGGGCTCGGGGAATTGTCCGGAGGCGAGACGCAGCGAGTGCTCATCGCATCGGCGTTGTTGCAAAAACCCAGCGTGTTGCTCCTGGACGAACCCACCGCCGCCGTCGATGCCGGTTTCGAAGAGACGGTCTATACCCTCCTCCATCGCATCCAGATGGAGCGCGGAACCGCATTGCTGCTGATTTCGCACGATCTGAGCGTCGTCTACCGCTACGCACAGCGGGTACTCTGTCTGAACAAGAGCGTGGTGTGCCAGGGGTCTCCCGTAGATGCGCTGAATCCGCAAGCGCTGGCGACCCTCTACGGCGAAGCCAGCTTTTATCATCACGAACATTAACATCGCGAACACTGATGCCCACCCCTCCGCACACCTCATTCTGGATCGCTCTGCTGGTGGGAATCGCCTCCGGCAGCGTGGGTCCCTTCATCCTTTTGCGCCGCATGGCGCTGGTTGGCGACGCGCTTTCTCACGTGGCGCTTCCCGGCATCGCGCTGGCGCTGATCTACCGCTTCGATCCTTTCTACGGCGTGATCGTGTTTCTGATTGCGGCCGCGTTCCTGGTTTTCTGGCTGGAAGGACGAAGCAGAGTACCGCCGGATGCCATTGTCGGGCTCCTGTTCACCGCCAGCCTGGCCGTCGGAATCCTGATGCTCCCCAACTCCGACGTCATCGAGTCGCTGTTCGGCGCATTTCCGGTACTTTCTTTACCGCTACTGCTGGCGATTCTCTTCACCGCCGTGGCGCTCTCCGCGCTGTGCTTCCTGCTCGCCAAGCGCTTTCTGTTCCTCATCGTCTCGCCCGATCTCGCGCGCGTGAATGGCCTGGGCCGCGGTTACGATCTGGCGCTGCTGCTGATCTTCGCCATGATTGTGGCGCTGGGCATCAAGCTGGTCGGAACGCTGCTGATGGGCGCGCTGACCATCATCCCAGCATCCATCGCCAAGAACCTGGCTCAAAGCATGCGCCGCTATGTGATTCTATCCGCGATCTTCGGCGGCGCGATTTCCGTCGCCGGAGTGTGGCTGGCCGAAAGCTTCCGCTTCCTGCCCGGCCCCGCGATTGTCCTGTTGGGCGTCGGAATCTTCGTATTGAGCCTGCCGTTCGCGCGGAGACGCATGGCGTAGTCACAGGTCTGAAACTTTTCTGCGCGTGAGCCAGCGGTCCCATACCAACTCATGTAACTCGCAACCGGTCCTACAATGGAGTTGTGACGACCTTCGACGAGCATGACGAGCGCCCCAAAGTAAAATCGCCTCAGCCGGAAAGCCTGGTGCAGTTCTTTCGGGAATCACCGCTGGTCGGCATCGAACTCGACCTGGAACGGGATAAAGACAGCGGGCGCGACATTAAACTATAAGCGGTTATCTCCTCGACACCAATTGCATTTCTGAGCTCGTGCGCCCCAAGCCCGACCCGCGCGTTATGGAATGGATGGAAGCTGTTGACGAGACAATGCTCTACCTGAGCGTTCTCACCCTAGGAGAAATTCGCAAGGGAGTGGCCGCGCTAACCCGGGGCAAACGCAGGGCGCGGCTCGAAGCGTGGCTGGAAACGGACCTGCAAGCCCGGTTCGCGGGAAGAATCGTGCCTATCGACGCCACGGTCGCCGATCGCTGGGGGTCAGTCGCCGCCCAGGCCGAGCGAAAAGGAAGACCCCTGCCAGTCATTGACGGCTTACTTGCCGCCACCGCACTTCATCACGATCTCACCGTCGTCTCGCGGAACCTCGTTGACTTTGCGAATGTGCAGGTTCGAGTTTTCAACCCTTGGCGGACGTAGTCACGGCTACCGCTCCAGTCACCCCGACTCCTCCACCATTCAGCATCAGTTGCAACTCACTTGCTGTTTTTTGTTGACTTGTACTGCCTCCTTCCGTAATATGGACCAAAGAGGTCCGAGATAGACATTGACATTTGTTATCTTCAATGTGGAAAGAAAGTCCTGAGGACGGGCCCGGCTGGATGCAGAATCCAGGGATGACAAGAAGCAACTGAGTCACTGAAACTAAAGGGTCTCCACGGCAACCTTTTGGCGAAGCACCATGGAGACCGATATCGACAACCTGGAAGGCTGGCGACCACATCATTATAAAGCCGCCCGCCTCTAACTGGAGACAACTGATGAAAGTCGGATCATTCATTGTGTTAGGCCTGCTCGCGTGGAGCCTGCGGGCGAGCGACGGCGGCAGCTTACTCGGGACCATCACCGATCCCAATGGCGCGGCCATCCCTGGCGCCACGGTCACCGCAACCGCAGCCGGCACCGCCGTAAAGCAAACCATCGCGACCGACGGCCGTGGCTTTTACTTCTTTCAGAGCCTGCCCGTGGGACGCTACGATGTCGACGTCAACGCGGCCGGTTTCAAGCCAGTTCGTCGCACCGGCGTGGTGATCGATGTCGACAGCAAAGTGGCTGTGGACGCCGCTCTCGCTATCGGTGAAAGAACCGAAACCATAACCGTCTCCGAATCAGCCACGCACGTCGAAACGGTGGATACCCAGATCGGCCAGGTAATCACAGGCCAGCAGATGACGGCCGTTCCGCTCATCAGCCGCAGCTATACGGACCTGCTGGCGTTGCAATCCGGCGTCGTGCCGGTGACTTCCATTACCTCGGATACCGTTCAGGACGTGGGCGCCACCGCCCTTTCCCCCTCCGGCGATCTGAATCCCGGCACCATCTCTATCAATGGCCAGCGCGAGTTCGCCAACAGCTTCGTGCTGAATGGAAGCGACGTGGAAGAAGACGTGAACATGGGCGCGGCCATCGTTCCCAATCTGGACTCCATCGCCGAGTTCCGGATTCTCACCAGTAACTTCGACGCCGAGTATGGCGAGTTCAGCGGCGGCCAGATCAACGTGGTCACCAAGTCCGGGACGAATGAATTCCACGGCGACGTCTTCGAATTTGTGCGCAACACCGATCTCGACGCCCGCAATTACTTTTCGCCCACGCGCGGCGCGTTTGACCAAAATCAGTTTGGAGGCACTTTCGGCGGACCGATTCGCAAAAACCGGGCCTTCTTCTTCGCCGACTATCAGGGGACGCGATTGACGCAGGGCATCGACACCGGCGAGATCCCGGTTCCATCGCTGGCCGAGCGAGCCGGCAATTTTGGTGGATTTTCGGGACAGGTGGGCGGTCTTGCGAATCTGCTGTCGCAGGAAGGCTACGCGGTCACTCCGACAACTCCGCTTAGCTCTGTTTTTCCCGGCGGCATCATTCCGCAACAGATTTGGTCCGCTCCGGCACAGCACCTTTTGCAATATATTCCGGCGCCCAACAATCCCAACGACACGTTTTCCACTTCCTCCTACAACCAGACGTTGAACGACGACAAAGGCGCGCTCCGCGTCGACGCGACGACGCGTTGGGGAATGTTGTCGGCCTACTATTTTCTCGACGGATGGTCGCAGAACAATCCCTACCCGGTGGCGCAAGGCGGCGCGAACGTTCCAGGCTTCAACGCTCTTAATTCCGGGCGAGCGCAATTGCTGTCACTGAGCGACACCAAAACGCTCAGTTCCACGGCAGTCAACGAAATTCACTTCAGCTTCATGCGTGACTCCACCGACCTGGGGCAGCCGGTGGGCGGCGTCGGCGTGAGCCTGGCATCGCAGGGATTCGTGGTGGGCCCGAACACGCCCGGCATCGTTCCGCTGTCGCCCAAAACCGAAGGCGTGGAGAGCGTCGATTTCAATAACTTTTCCATCGGGACCAATACCAACGAACTGAAGCAGGTGAACAACACGTTTCAATGGCGTGATAACTTCTCGAAGGTCCTGGGCACTCATACCCTGCTGGTCGGCGCGGAGTTCCACTACGACCAGGTCAACGTGAATCCGATCGCGCAGCTGAACGGCAATTTTCTGTTCTTCGGCAGCGCCACGGGCATCGATTTCGCGGACTTCTTGCTGGGCGTTCCGAGCCAGTACAACCAGACTCAACTGCAGTCCTTCTACGATCGCAACAAATATGTCGGGCTTTACGCGCAGGATAGCTGGCGGGTGAAAAAGAACCTGACACTGAACTACGGTCTGCGCTGGGATCGCATCGAACCGTGGTATGAAAAATACAACCAGATCGCGACGTTCGCGCCGGGCCGCCAGTCCGCCGTTTTCCCCGGTGCGCCCGCGGGCATCCTGTTTCCGGGCGATCAGGGCATACCGCGCACGCTGGCGTCGCCTGGCAATCTGGACTTTGCGCCGCGCATCGGCATCGCGTACGCGCCCGGTTCCGGCAAAACCAGCATCCGCGCCAGCTACGGCATGTTTTACACCGCTATCGAAGCGCTGTCCATTGGCATCAGCAGCGCCAACGCGCCTTATGGGACAACCTATACCAGCCCCGCTCCGCCGCTGTTTGCAACGCCCTTCATCACCGCGTCCAATGGCCAGAACCAAGGGCAATATTTTCCGGTGCAGCTTGCGCCGCTGAACACCAGCGCCAGCCATCCCGACCCGGCGGTCGATTGGTCGCAGTTTGAACCCATCAGCGGGATGCCCAATTACGCCACCAACAACAAAATTCCGTACACCGAAGAGTACATGCTTTCCATCCAGCGCGAGCTTGGCAAGAACACGGTTCTGGATGTGAGCTACGTCGGCACCCAATCGCATCATCTGCTGGTTCTCGAAGAAGCCAATCCCGGCAATCCCGCGCAGTGCATTGCCTTGAGCGATCCCGCCAATCTGGCGCCGGGGCAAACGCCCTGCGGCCCTTTCAACGAAAGTAATGTTTTCGTCACCGCAGCGGGTCCGGTGATTAATGGAACGCGGGGGTCGCTGGGATCGAACTTCGGGAGCGACACGCTGGAAACCACCATCGGCAATTCCAACTACAACTCCCTGCAGGTCACTTTGCGGCACTCGAGCGGCCCGTTACAATTGCTTGCCGCCTACACCTACAGCAAGTCGCTCGATCAATCGTCCAACCTGGGTGAAGAGGTGAACCCGCTGAATCCTTCGCTCAGCCGCGCTTTGTCCGCGTTCGACATTACGCAGAATTTTGTCGTGAGCTACAACTATCAGCTTCCGTTTGCGCGCCTGTTTCACGCTTCCAACCGCTTAACGCAAGGCTGGGAGCTGTCCGGCATCACGCGCTTCAGCACCGGTCTTCCTGTGACGCTGATCAACTACGGCGACAACTCGCTGTTGGGCGCCGAGCCCAATGGCATCAACAACTATGGCGTGGACGAACCGGATGTAGCGACCGGGTCTCTCAACCTGAATCACAATCCGCGCAATGGCCAGGCGTATTTCAATGCGGCGCTTTTCAGCAACAACGCCTTGGGCACTCCGGGCAACGCTTCGCGCCGTTATTTCCATGGCCCTGGGATGGAAAACTTCGATATGGCGCTTCTCAAGAACCTGCGCCTCACCGAATCGAAATTCTTGCAGTTCCGCCTGGAAGCGTTCAACATCTTCAATCACGCGCAGTTCTTCGGGCCACAATCGGTGGATGGCAATATCAGCAGTGGCACCTTCGGCCAGGTGGTCAGCGCCACGGCACCCCGGCTGGTCCAGGTGGGCGCCAAGTTCACCTTCTGACTAGCACCTCACGTTTATTAACGTGAGAACTGATGTTCTGTTTGTAACGCGGCGGGCGTCCCGTTGAGTTAACGCCTACTTCACCCGAGCGCTAGCATTCACTTTGGATTCCACTTGCTTCGCCGCGCTGAGATGATCTTCGAGCGTCGGCAGCGTGGAGGACGCGAACGATTTAACATCGGAGTCGCGGCCCGCATTGGACTCCCTTTGAAATTCCGCAATGTCCGCCTTGTGATCACTCACCATCGCGCGCATGTAATCGCGATCGAATGCGGTGCCTGAGAGGCCCGAGAGCCTGTCGTAGAGCGCTTTGTCTTTGCCGTTGAGGGCTGTCGGGAGCGTCACGCCCTTGCTGGTCGCCACGCCCTTCAGCTTGTCGTCTGCCTGGGTGTGATCGGCCACCATGCGCTGGCCGAAGTCCTTTACTGCCTGAGATGAGGCCTTTTGCTCGGCCAACTGTCCCAACTGAACCTCCGCTACTCCGCCCTCGCCGGCTTTCTGCATAAACGTGCGATCCGTGGGGCTCAGTGAATTCGATTGTGCGAAAGCCATAAATCCACAGGCACAGCCCGCGCAGATTAACATTGTTAAAGTTTGCCGCATTTGTCATACTCCTTCACTCTATGGACCGCTGCCAGCAAGACAGGTGTTGTTAGGATTGGATGGGTAACCGTGAAGAAGCCCCTGGAGCTCCCGCCCGATTTCGGACCGCTGGAGAATAGCGCCGGATTTGCCGGTGTCTAACGGCGGATGCGATACTTTGCCCTGGCGTCGGATTACGATGGAACTCTGGCCCAGGACGGCGTCGTGTCTGACGCTACGATTCGAGCAATCGAGCGGCTGATACATTCCGGGCGCCGTTTCATCTTAGTGACTGGACGTGAGCTGCGAGAGCTGCGAGCACTCTTCCCGCGCCTGGATCTATGTCAGCGAGTTGTTGCCGAGAACGGCGCCGTTACCTACGATCCTGCCACGCGCGACATGAGGGTTCATGCTAGCCCGCCACCCCAAAGCTTTGTCAACGACCTTCGCCGCCGCGGAGTGGAGAGTCTAAGCTTAGGCGACGTGATAGTCTCAACTTGGCGGCCTTACGAAAAACACGTGGTGGAAGCCATTCGCGACTCCGGGCTCGAGTTGCAGGTAGTCTTCAACAAAGAAGCCGTGATGGTGCTGCCCTCCGGAATTAACAAGATGACGGGACTTCGTGTGGCTCTCCGGGAGCTCGGCCTCTCGGCTCACAACGTTGTTGCCGTTGGTGACGCGGAAAACGATCACGCCTTTATGGAGAGTTGCGAATGCGCGGTCGCCGTGGGAAACGCCATCCCTGCTTTGAAGGAAAAGGCTGACTACGTCACTCGGGGAGAGCGTGGCCAGGGCGTGACGGAATTGATTGAGAAGATCATCAGCGGCGAAGAGCTGGCCGATTAGATTGAAATCATCGAACAGGACACGAAGCTGCCGGAAACCCCGAATTTCTGTAGGCTGGTCTTGTGGCCAGGCAAGAAGCAGGTGAGCTGCTTTCTATCGCGGGGCGGGAAGTCCGGATCACTAACCCCGAGAAACCGTATTTCTCAAAGCAAGTCAAACTCTCGAAGCTCGATCTGGTTCGGTACTATCTGTCTGTCGCGGACGGCGCTCTCGGCGGAATCAAGGATCGGCCGATTGTGCTCAAACGATTCGTTAACGGAGCCGAAGGCCAGGCGTTCTACCAGAAGCGCGCTCCCTCCGACCATCCTGCCTGGCTTCGCACGGTTACGCTGGCGTTTCCATCCGGCCGCACGGCGGAAGAACTTGTCGTGGACGATGCTGCCGGGCTTGCCTGGATAGTCAATCTGGGATGCATTGAGCTGCATCCTCATCCGGTTCGATCGGCTGATCTGGACCATCCCGACGAACTGCGTGTCGATCTCGATCCAGGACCGGGCGTGAGTTGGAACGATCTTCGGACCGTCAGTCTGGAGGTGAAGGCGTTCCTTGAGGAAATGGGACTGCGCGGCTGGCCAAAGACCAGCGGCTCGCGCGGAATGCATATTTATGTCCGAATCGAGCAGCGTTGGACCTTTGCCGAAGTTCGGCGCGCCGCCGTAACGCTATCGCGGGCGGTGGAGCGCCGCATTCCCGCCCTGGCCAGTTCCAAGTGGTGGAAGGAGGAGCGCCACGGCGTATTCATCGACTATAACCAGAACGCTAAGGATCGGACCACCTGCTCTGCGTATTCGGTCCGGCCTCTACCCGACGCGCGCGTCTCCACTCCACTCTATTGGGACGAAGTTCCAGGCTGCGACCCGGCCGATTTCACCATCCTGACGGTTCCCGCGCGATTCGCGAAGCTGGGCGATCCGCACTTGGGGCTGAACGAAGAACCAGGCTCGCTCGAGAGGTTGTTGGAATTGGCGGCGGCCGATGAATCCGCGGGACTCGGAGACGCGCCTTGGCCTCCGCACTTTCGCAAGATGGAAGGCGAGGCCCCGCGGGTAGCGCCTTCCCGCGCAAAATCGGCCGCGGGGGGCCGGGCGCGGACCCCGTCGCAGACAAAGCCGAGAACAAAGATGCCGCTCATCGTGGTGGCCAACTCTCCTGATAAAGAGGCCGCGCTCGCGGGGCTGGAACGCTGGAAATCGAAACACGCCTCGGTAGCGGAGCTGCTGGCCATCGATGACGTGCTCATCGATTCAATGCGCGGCCGTTCGTCGACCTGGACCCGCATTCGCATCAATTTGAGACACATTCCCGAATCGATGCGGCCGGTGGAGGAGACGCCCGATCCCGACGACGACCCCACGCGTGAGTGGCGCAACATGCGAGCTGCAAAACGAGCCTCCAAACGGGCCTAACGGCCTCTCGCGAATATCGACGCCAATTCGTGAGGTGGAACCACCTCCAGCTGTGCATAGGTGCAATCGCTCGGCTTTTTGCCCGTCCTCCATCTTCGGAAGTGCGACGTATGCCGGAAGCGCGCGCCTTGCATATGCTCGTAAGTTACCTCCACCACCAGCTCAGCTCGTATCGGCTCCCAGGATAGATCCTTGCCTTGACTCCACCGGCTCATTCCGCCGGGCATGCGTTGTCCCGCTTCGCCATGGCCGGCCCAAGCCCTCCAAGGATGATCGGCCAGCGCATTCTCCCGATAGGGCGCCAGGAAATTCACCAGATCCCGCCGCATCTCCTGCGTGAAGCTTGCGCACACCCCGACATGCTGCAACGCGCCGTCTTCGTCGAAGAGGCCGAGCAGCAACGAACCGACGGCTGTTTTTTCGCCTTTCTTATACCAGCGAAATCCCGCCACCACGCAATCGCAGTCCCGCTCGTGCTTCACTTTGAACATGACCCGCTTGTCCGATTCGTAGAGGCCGGCCGCAGGCTTGGCCATTACGCCATCCAGACCGGCGCCTTCAAAGCGGTGAAACCAATCGGCCGCAATGCTCCGATCCTGGGTGGCGGGAGTCACATGCAGCGGCGCAGCAGCCGATCGAAGCATGGATATCAGCGTTTCGCGCCGTTTGCGAAAAGGCTCAGCTCTCAAGTCCGCGCTATCCACGCAAAGCACATCGAAAAGGACCACGGAGGCCGGAGTTTGCTCGGAGAGCAGCTTCACTCGCGACGCCGCTGGATGAAGCCGAAGCTGCAGTGCATCGAAATCGAGAGCGCCGTTCCTAGCGATGACGATCTCGCCGTCCAACGCGCAACGCTCCGGCAATTGGGCCCGCAACGGTGCGATCAGTTCGGGGAAGAAGCGGTTCAGGGGCTTCTCATCGCGGCTTTGGATCATGAGTTCGTCGTGATCGCGAAAAATCAGCGCGCGAAAGCCATCCCACTTCGGTTCGAAGATCCAGCCGTCTCCTTCCGGCAATTTACCGATCCGTTTCGAAAGCATGGGAAGAATCGGAGGATTTACGGGAAGCTGCACATTCTCATCCTACAATTCATCCCCCAAAATCGTGCAGCATCCATCAGCCGAAGCCGGCAATGCGCATTGGCCTCACCTTCGCAGTAGCTGTCGCCTTTCACTCATGTTTCGGTCTCGAGTTGGATCCGCCTCCGTGCTTGCGTAGATACTATGCTGCTGAAACAAGTCGGATCTGCTGAATGAGTTGAATCAGTTCGTCCTGGGTCGTGGGCATGGCCTGGCCGCCAAGATTGGGATAGGTCTCTCGGATCGCAAGTCCAACATCCATAACCCAAGGAATTTTCAGATGAGCTTTGTGCAGCGTAGCGCGGTCCTTCATTACCTCGCCGATGGGCCCCTGAGCCGCCAGGCGTCCATCTCCCAGCACCCAGGCTTCATTCGCCCACTCGTATGCCAGGTCCGTGTCGTGCGTGCTGATCACTAGCGTGGTGCCCTGTTGGTGCAGTTTCTTGAGCAGCGCGAGCATAGCGCAGATGCCGGCGAAGTCCAGACCGGCGGTGGGCTCATCGAGCAGAATAATTCGCGGGCGCAGCACGAGAACCCCAGCGATGGCAACACGCTTCTTCTCTCCGAGACTCAGCTCGTGGATCGGCCTTTCGGACAGGTAGGTTATACCGAGGTCGTTGAGCGTTTCATCCACTAGAGCCCGCGCCTCTTTGGAACCGATACCGTTGTTTAGCGGACCGAAGGCCACATCCTGCTCGACGGTTGCGCCGAACAGTTGATCGTCGGGGTCCTGCAGCACCATGCCTACTTCGCGGCGCAGCTTGTGCAATCCTGAGCGCGAATAGTCAATCGGCTGGCCCAGTACCAACAACTCTCCCTCCTGCGGCCGTAGCGTGCCGTTGAGCATCAGCATCAAGGTCGATTTACCAACGCCATTCGATCCCAATAGCGCGACGCGCTCGGGCGCGGGCAATGAAAAACTGAGCTCACGAATCGCCCACTTCGCTGGCCCATAAGCAAAGGAGACGTTGCGAGCTTCGAGAATCGAGTTCATAATGCTCCTTTCCACAAGACCAAGCCCGACGCCAGCAGGACAACTTGAAGAGCGATGGTCCCGCCTATGAATCCAAGGGAAGCCCCACGCTCCGGCGACAGGACCCAGAGCCGGCCTTCGTAGCCGCGCGATTCAATTCCGTTTTCCAAGCGCCGGAAACGATCAATGCAGCGGACAAACAGACCGCTGGCGAGCATCGATAGCGCGCGCATCCGGCTGCGATAGTCGGCGCGGCCCAAACGCCACGATTGGGCGCGTCGCATCTCTTTTAGCGTGGTCGCGGTGACGAATAAGAAATGGTAAATCATGAGAGCCAGGTCGATCAGCACGTTGGGTATGCCGATGCGTCCGAAGACCGGAATGAGTTCCATCAGCGGCGTGGTCCAACCGATGAACGCCAGGCAGGAGATGGCCGCGGTGGATCGCAATAGCAAACCAAGCGCGATGGGCAGGCTGTTCCAGTCGATGCTGACGTGGAAGCCCGCGGAACCGCCAAATTGCACTAGTAATCCAACTGCGGTCAGGATCGCGAACGAGACGGGAACCGAGAGAACAGTTAGCCAACTCGAGAGCGGAATTCGCGCGCCGGCGATCGCCGCAGCCGAAACGATCAGCGCGATCACGATAGCGCCCGGCATGGGCGGAATCAGCAGCGCCACCACCAAAAACCCTCCGCCAAACAGCACCTTTTCCCAGGGATTGCGATGCCTCCAATGATTCGTGAAGGCGATGTCGTTCAAGTGCGGATGAAGATGCAGGTGACGCTTGACGCGCTCGCCGGTTTGCTTGCGTGCTTTTCGCAGGCTGTAGAGCGCCCACCAAAGGATCGCGACGCCGGCCACTCCCTGCGTGGCGAACAACACGGATTCCGCGATGGGGCCCGGCGTATAGAACGATGTGGCAATCGGCCGGATGCCGGGCCGCAGAATCTTGATCGCTCCTTCCGCCTGATCGTCACTGCCTACTGGAGCCGCGTGGCGATTCGCAAAGGCAATGGCGAGAACCAATCCAGCGAGCAGCCCAATCGCCGCCATCGCCCGCACTCCGATCTTTCGCTCTTTCGCTTTCGTGTATGCCGGACCTTGCAGCGCCGCCATCTGCGTGGCGGACAAAGCGCTCAAAAGCGCGACGGTGAGCATCCCTTCGGCGATCGAGATGGGGATCTGCGTGATAAAAAATATTCCGGCGAATTTGAAGAACGAAGCCAGAAACCCGCCGTGAGACGACGGATAGGCGACGGCTAACTGGACCGCGGTAGTCAGGTAAGTGGCCAGGTCGCCCGCCACGGTGGCGACGAAGATCCCCGTCGTGGGCTTCTTGTTCCGCCGGATCAAGAGCCGCAGAAACAACCATGTGACCCACGGTCCGACGATGCCGAGTGAAAACAGATTGGCGCCCAGCGTGGTCAATCCGCCATGGGCCAGCAACAGGGCCTGGAACACCAGGGTGATCAAAGCCAATGCGGGCATGGCCTCCGGTCCAAACAGATACGTGCCGACCGCTACCCCGGTTGGATGCGACGAACTTCCCGTGATAGAGGGCATCCGCAGGGAACTCAGCGTAAAAAGGAACGCCGCCGAAGCTGCCAGCAACACGCGGTTCTCGCGCTTGGCTTCCATCTGTTTGGCAACCGCTCGCACACTGAGAACGGCCGGGGGCAGCGCCGCGACACCCCAGCCGATGCAGTGCGTAATGGGAAGGAAACCCTCCGAAATATGCATACCTTACTCTTCGCGACGCGCCAGACGCGGCAATAGCCGAGCGGAGTTGCCGATGAAGAGCAATTCCGACGAAACGTGAATGAGGGCCGCGAAGACCGGGTTGAGCATACCCAGAGCCGCCAGCAGGACTCCGGCGCCGTCCACGATCAGCGTCCCCGCAAAGTTGGCGTAGATAATGTTGCGGCATCGGCGAGCAATCTTCAGGACTTCTACGAATCGCAACAGGTCGTTGCCGAGCAGCACCGCCGACGCGCTTTCGCGAGCCACGTCGGTTCCGGATCCCATGGCGACGCCGACATCAGCTTCGAGCAGCGCCGGAGCGTCGTTGACGCCGTCGCCCAGCATGACGACGTAGTTGCCTTTTAGCTGAATATCCCGAACCCATTCCACTTTTTCTTCTGGAAGCAATTGGGATCGAACCTCGTCGACGCCCAGTTCCCGGCCGATAGCCTCGCCGATTTCCTTGCGGTCCCCGGTAAGCAAGACCGTTCGGCATCGCATTGCCTTTAACTCGCGCATCGCCGCGGCGGCTTCCTTGCGCACCACGTCCACAATATGGATGGAGCCGAGAAAGCTTCCGTCCGTGGCGACTAGCACCTCAGACGATTCTTGCGCTTTGGCGTCAGCAGCTGGAACGGAAACTCCCTCAGCTTCCATCAGCGCGCGAGTGCCGACCGTCGTACGCGCGCCATCAACCCGGCATTGGATGCCTTTGCCAGGAGTGTATCGAAACTCTTGCGGCTCGGAAATAGCAAGCGACCACGCCAGGGCCTTTTTTACGATTGCCTTGCCCAATGGATGCTCGGAGAAACGCTCGGCGGAGGCTGCGATACGGATCACCTCTTGGGGGCTCACGCCCGCTACGGCATGAACGTCCAAAACCTCGGGCGTACCCAGCGTCACCGTGCCGGTTTTGTCGAGCACGACGATATCGACGTTGCTGAGACCTTCCAAGTATCGGCCGCCTTTAATGATCACGCCCTTCTGGGCTGCTCGGCCGATTGCGCCGAGAATCGCCAGAGGTGTGCCGGCAGCGATGCCGCAAGCACCCGCAACGACAATCACCGAGATCGTGGAACGGGCGTCGCGCGTAATCCAGAATGTCAGCGCCGCGCAGGCCAGCGCGAAGTACACCAGGTATCCCGCGAGGCGATCCGCGATTTTCTCGATCGGCGCGCGCGAACGCTCCGCCCGCTCCACCAGCTCGATGATGCGTCCGAAGGCGGTGTCTTGACCGACCTTGTCAGTCTGGATCTCTAGAACGCCGGACTGATTCATGGTTCCCGCAAATACCCGGGCGCCGGGAATCTTTTCCACCGGCATGGATTCACCGGTGATGTTAGCCTGATCGACGAACGAATGGCCGCTGACGACCACGCCATCCACGGCAACATGGCCGCCCGGCCGGACCAGCACGACGTCACCGACGTGGACATTCGCTAGGCCACGCGGAGCCACTTGCCCCCCCGACCGCACTTCCACGGTCTGCGGCAGCAAATCCAGCAGCTGTTTGATGGCGCCTCGGCCGCGTCCTACCGTCATCCCCTCGATGATTTCGGCGATGAGCACGAATACGGTGATCAGCAGAGCCGTAAAGAATTCGCCGATCGCCGAAGCCGCCACCAAGGCGATGGTCATGGACAATTCCATGGTCATCCGGCCCTTGAACAGGTCGGCGAAGGCTTCCTTGAAGATAGGGAATCCTCCGATCAGGATTCCCGTCAGCGCCAGGAAGTCCACCCCATGGAAGCGCGGGACCACGCGCGACCAAACCAACACGATTACCAGGGCGACGAAACCCACGCGTGCCCATTCGCGGCCGTGTTCTTGATGCTCGTCAGCTTCCCGGTGATGATCCGCACCGTCCTGGTGATCGGCGGCGGCCGCCGCAACGCGCTCTTCCGCCGTCAGTTCGGCCAATGTTTCCGCATGGGTATTCGGCATGGCGCCCTCCCTGGCTCAGCGGTCCCCAGAATCAGGCGTGCGCGTGAACTTTGTGTTCGGCTGCAAGCTCCCGGTGGATTTTGGCCAGGCTTCTCATCGCCTCGGCCGCCTCACGGGAATGCCCAGCGTAATGCCGAACTTCTCCCGCGAGTCTGGGTTCTTTCGTTTCGTAGTAGCCGGCCAGTTCCTCATGGACCTTGGAGTCGTTCTCATGTTCCAGAGCATGCGCGGTGAAATGTTCCGCCAGCTTGATGTGATCCTCGCCCGTTTTATGCGAGCGGGCGAGCTTGGTGAATTCAGCTTCTGATAGTTTCATGGTTAATCCTTTCTTTCCTCTTGGAATCGATGCCGGCCTGGAGCCAGATCACCGAGTCCTATCTTGGCTGGACTAGGGCATTTCCCTTGCCTGCGGATTATTCGGGTAAGCCCCTGATTCTAGAGATCGTTGGCTGAAGCCCGGAGGTGGCATGGATTGAGGGAAGTCACGCTCTGCGCGAAATGACCCAGATGCCTGCTATCGCCGTGTAGCCATTCCCATGGTTGTCGTCTCGAAACCAAAAATCATTGGTTGGGACACTTGGAAATGGACAACATAAGGTCCAACGGGTCCAGATGCTGGGTCGATAAGATCGAAGCCGGAACGTGTAACCCTTTGGAATGTTTGGTGCGGATGAGAGGACTTGAACCTCCACTCCCTTGCGAGAACTAGAACCTGAATCTAGCGCGTCTGCCAATTCCGCCACATCCGCTTGATGGGTGGGACGCTCCTATTGTCGAGTAGGCCGTCGCCGAGTGTCAACCTTCGCCACACCGGATTTCCCGACACCGGAAGACGCGCCCACGGGCAGTCTTTCCGAAGCGGCCGGCTTGCGCGAGCGCTGCCTTTCGATCAGTTGCAGGACGCGCTGCTCGATCTCATCACGCACCTGGCGAAACACTTCGTCCGTTTCGCCGATAGGATCGCGAACATCCCAGACTTCCACTTCCGCGCCGGCGCGCTCCGGCAGATCGTGGCCCGACATATTCACGATCAAATCAACGTCGCCCTCTACGTGCTCCATTTCTTTGGGATAGCAGTCGCCCAGATCGATGTTCTTTTCGAGCATCACGCGATGCGTGAGCGGGACCACCGCCAGCGCCGGAGCCAGCCCCGCGCTCTGCGCGTTCAGCACATCCGCCCCGTAGGCGCGCGCAAAACCTTCCGCCATAGGACTGCGACAAGCATTTCCGATACACACGAACAAGACCCGACGTTTTGCCACTGATTCCAGTCTAGCGGAGCGAACAACGCTCGAACTGCTCTAAGGTATTTTCTGAAGGAACATTAGGTGAACACGTGAGTCGTCGGTGAGTTCCGGATGAAAGGTCGCCGCCAGATGCCGGCCTTGTTCCACCAGTACCGGATCGCCTTGGTAACTAGCCAACACTTTGGCATCGCGGCCGACGCTGCGAATAATGGGAGCGCGGATAAAGATAGCTTCCAATTCGCCCTCCATGCCCTGGGGCCGCAGTTTAGCGATGCGGCTGTCCAGCTGCCGCCCGTAAGCATTGCGCTCCACTTGGATATCCATCAATCCGAGCGAAGCCTGCGGCGAATTGGTAACGGACGCCTGTGGCGGGTTGACTACCTGCGACGCCAGCAGGATCGCGCCCGCGCAGGTTCCGAAGATGGGATGCTTGCGGCCGAACTCGCGCAACGGCTCGATCAGCTTTTCTTCTTCGAGCAGCTTCAGCATGGTGGTGCTCTCGCCGCCGGGAATCACCAGCCCCTGAATATTTTGAAGATCCGCGGACGAACGTACTTCCACCGCTTCCGCGCCGGCGCGCTGCAACGCGCGCGCGTGGGCATGAAAATCTCCTTGGAGGGCCAGGACCCCGATGCGTTTCACTACCAGCCTCGCGTCTGCATCAATTCCGATTCCGGCAACTTCGCGATATCGAGACCGAACATCGCCGCGCCCAAATCTTCGCTGGCTTCGAGCAGCTTGACGGGATCGTTGTAATACGTGGCCGCCTTGACGATAGCGCGAGCACGGGCTTCGGGATCCGACGATTTGAAAATTCCCGAGCCGACGAACACCGCTTCGGCGCCTAACTGCATCACCAGAGCCGCGTCGGCGGGCGTCGCGATGCCGCCGGCCGAGAAGTTGGGCACCGGCAGCCGGCCGTGCTCCGCCACGTACTCGACAAGCTCCAGCGGCGCCTGATGCTTTTTCGATTCGGCCACCAGCTCTTCGTGACCCAGCACCGTGAGCTGCTTCATCTCTTTCACGATGGTGCGGATGTGGCGCACCGCCTCCACGATATTGCCCGACCCCGCCTCGCCTTTGGTGCGGATCATGGCCGCGCCCTCGGCGATGCGGCGCAGCGCTTCACCCAGATTGCGCGCCCCGCAAACGAACGGGACTTTGAAGCCGCGCTTGTCGATATGATGTTCTTCGTCGGCGGGCGTCAGCACTTCGCTTTCATCGATGTAATCCACTTCCAGCGCCTCTAAGATGCGCGCCTCCATGAAGTGGCCGATGCGCGCCTTGGCCATCACCGGGATGCTCACCTGGCGCATGATTTCGCGGATTTTGGAAATGGGGGCCATGCGCGCCACTCCGCCTTCTTTGCGGATATCGGCGGGCACGCGCTCCAGCGCCATCACCGCGGTGGCGCCGGCTTTTTCGGCGATCACGGCCTGCTCGGCGTTGGTCACATCCATGATCACGCCGCCCTTCAACATCTCGGCCAGGCCCACCTTCAGACGAAAGCTTTCATCCATGTACATGAGAATCTCCTTGGCTCCAGCAGCTATACAAACGCGGGCGCTTCCGCCAGTGTCGCATAGGCGGGTACACGCTCTAGTTCAGTCTGAAAAATCCTTCCCAAAATCTCCAGGCCGGAGCGAATCTCCTCCGGCGTCATGCCCGCGAAACTGATGCGCACACCGTTGGGCTGCGGCCGCGACACCGCGAAATATTTGCCCGGCAAATACGTAACGCCTTCGCGCTCGGCGCGCGGCAGCAACTCAGCCGCATCCAGCGCCTGGGGCAACTCGATCCACAAATTCATTCCGCCGCGCGGCCGCGTATATTTCGCACCCGCCGGCAAGAACTTTTCACAAGCTTCCAGCGCCGCGTGCAAACGCTCGCGACCCGCTACTAACATCCGCTGCCGGTGCCGCTCCAGCCGGCCCGATTCGGCGAAGCGCAGCAGCACGGCCTGGGAAAGCTGATCGGTGTGCAGATCGCTCCATTGCTTGGCTTCGGTCAACTTTTCGATCAGCGCCCGCCGCGCCATCACCCAGCCGACACGCAGCCCGGGAAACGCGACTTTGGAAAAACTACGCAACAGAATCGTATCGCCCGTTTCGTCCAATTGCTTGATGGACGGGATCGGCGCGCCTTCATAGCACAGCGGGCCGTAAATATCGTTCTCGATCACGCCGACACCTGCCGCTTGCGTGATGCGAAGCAGGGCCTGCCGCGCAGCCAGCGGCATTGTGGCGCCGGTGGGATTTTGAAAATTGGGTGTCACGCACAGCAAGCGCGGCCGCTCGCGCGCAATGATTCGCTCCAGCGCTCCCAAATCGATGCCATCGGATCCGACGGGAACACCGATCAGCCGCGCCCCCGCGCGTTCGAACACGCTGCGCACCCCCAGATACACAGGGTCTTCGATCAGCACCTTGGAGCCTTCGCCCATGGTCCGCTGCAGCAAATCGAAAGCCTGCTGGCAACCGCTGGTGATCAGGATGTCGTCGGAATCGCGCGCGGTGCCTTCGGCACGCGCTTGTTCGAGCAGATAGCGGCGCAGGGGCGCGTAGCCGGACGGCGAGCCGAGTTGCAGGATGGATGCGGCTTCATCGCTTGCGATCACTTCGGCGCAGGTCTTGCGAAATTCTTCCAGCGGAAACAGCAACTCCGACGGACGCGAGCGCGAGAAACTGGCTGCGGCGGAGGCGTCATTCTTATTGGCGCGGCCGGTCACAAAACTTCCCCGCCCAACGTGGCCCGCGATCAAGCCTTCAGATTCGAGCAGGGCATAGGCGGCCGAAACGGTGGTTCGGTTCAGTCCAAGTTGGCCAGCCAATTCGCGAGTGGCTGGCAGACGGTCGCCCCGGCGCAGAGTACCGGACTCGATCCTTTCCTTCATCTGCTCATAGAGCTGGCGGAAAAGGGGCGAACTATTGCTCGGGTCTAATGGATTAATCGCCAACATGCCAATATGCCACTATCATACCATATTGGCTGAGGCCAATCAATGGGGCAATTCAGCCTATGGCTCGATAATACGCGATCAGATCCAGCGGCGGCGGGGTGCGGCCCATGGCGCGCAGAAATCCCGAGATCTGGCCGCGATGGTGCGTTCCGTGATTGACCAGGTGCAGAAGGATCTGCCAGACCGGCTGGGAATAGGAATTACCCTTGGTGTCCTGATAGGCGATCACGCGCGCGGCGTCATCGTCGGTGAAATCGCGCAGCCAGAGCTTCCAGCGCTGATGCAGGGCCGGCCAGTCGGTCTGGAGCAGGGTGAGATCGCGGTCCTCGGAGTCGATAAAGGTGGCGCGGCGCTCGCCCAGCACTCGGGAGAGCCAGATACGGTCGGCCGCATAGATGTGGACCAGGGTGTCGAGCACCGTCTTGTCAGCGGTCTTGAAATCGCGCGAGAGTTCTTCGGGGGACAGCTTAGCGGCGATATCTAGCAGGCGCTGGCTGGCCCAGGCGGTGTAATCGAGATGCAGCCGGAGGGTATCGACGGAGACAGACATCTCTAGATTGTAGCCCTCTGCCCTGGGAGGCTAAGTGAAAAGACTGGGTCTGGAATCCACGTCGCAAGCGGTATTACACAACTCTTACAAACGAGCCGAGACTTCCCTGTTACGTTGGGACTTAAGGGCTGGGACGTTTCAGGGAGATTTCTTGACTACCGACATCCAAACTATCAGCGAACACCGGAGACTGAACTGGGCCATCATCAGCGTTCTGGTTGTTTTGCACGCGGGCGCCATTGCTGCGCTGTTTATGTTCAGCTGGCACGCGCTCATCATATCGATTTTGCTCTATTGGGTCAGCGTGGGGCTGGGCATCAGCATGGGTTACCATCGGCTGCACACCCACCGCTCGTACCGGCTGCCCCGGGCGCTGGAATATTTTTTCGCTGTCTGCGGAACGCTGTCGCTCGAAGGCGGACCCATCTTCTGGGTGGCCACGCATCGCATCCACCACCAGTTTTCCGACAAGCCCGGCGATCCGCATTCGCCGCGCGAGGGCGCCTGGTGGTCGCACATCGGCTGGCTGCTGGTGGGCGAATCCAAGCACAACAACACCCGGCTGATGGCGAAGTACGCGCCGGACCTGGCCAAGGATCCGTTCTATGCCTGGCTGAACACTTACCACTGGATGCCGACATCGTGGTTCTCGGGCTTCTGCTGATCTTCGGCGGGCTTCCGCTGCTGCTGTGGGGCACCTGCATGCGCCTGACTTTCGGCTTGCACGCCACCTGGACTGGTGAATTCCGTCACCCACATGTGGGGCAGCCGCCGTTTCACCACCCGCGACGATTCCCGCAACAACTGTGTGGGTCGCGCTGATCACCTTCGGCGAAGGCTGGCACAACAACCACCACGCGCATCCCACGTCGGCGCGGCATGGCCTGGCCTGGTATGAGATCGATTTCTCCTGGATTCAGATCGCGATCCTGAAATACCTGGGCATCGCGAAAGCGGTGCGGGTCGCCAAAGTTCACACCGCGGTTCCGGAGCGCGAAGCGGCGTAGGTCGGCTCGCGGAGCTCGCCTCCCGGGATTGGCGGTGGTCGGGCTTGCGCCCTCCGGGATTGGCTGACCCCCAACCCCCGCTCCCGAACCGCGACGGCACGGGAGCGGTTTATCTTAACCTGGAAGTATGGTTGTCGCCGGCCGCCGCAGGTCCATCGCCTTCTTCATCGCGCTCGGCGTCGGGCTGATCTCGGTCATCCTTCTCCTCTATATCGGCTGGGTGCTGCTGCACTGGCACACCGGCATCCTGCTGTTCCTGGGCTCCTGCTGCTGGCTCTGATCATCATCGTCGGCGTGGTGCTGAACACCACGTTTCTGGTCCGCGAGATCCGGCGCAACGAACAGCACGACGCCTTCATCAACGCCGTCACGCACGAGTTGAAGACTCCGGTCGCGTCCATCCGGCTGTACCTGGAAACGCTGCAAACCCGCCCCGTCGACGAAGCCAAGCGCCAGGAGTTCTACCGCACCATGGTGGAGGACAGCGACCGGCTGCTGGCCACCATCGAACAGGTGCTGCGCACCGGCCGCATCGGATCCACCAGCCGTCGCAAGCTGCACTTGAGCCGCATCGATCTGAACGGCGTGATCGAGGAATGCCTCGCGCGCACGCGAACGCTGCATCAGCTTTCCGCCGACTCGCTCGCAGTACCGGGCCGGTCCGCCGGTGACCGTCATGGGCGATCTGGACGAGGTGCGCGCGGCCGTCTCGAACCTCATCGACAACGCCGTAAAATATTCCGGAAGCGCCGTGCAGGTGCTGGTGGAAACCGGGGCCGCGGACGATAAATTCGTGTCGGTGCGGGTGCGCGACCAGGGCCCGGGCATTCCCAAGATGGAACTGAAACAGATTTTCAAGCGCTTTTATCGCGTGCCCGGACCGCTGGCGACGCGCGTCAAGGGCACCGGACTGGGGCTGTACATCGTTCGCTCCGTCGCCAAACGGCACGGCGGGCGCGCCTGGGCCGAAAGCGAGGGGCCCGGCCGCGGCAGCACCTTCGTCCTGCAGCTCCCGATCGTGAAGATGACCAAATGAGCCGCGTTCTGGTGGTGGAAGACGAGCAGCACCTGGCCGAGGGGCTGCGCTTCAACCTGGAGGCCGAGGGATATCAGGTGCAGGTGGTGGAGACCGGCGAAGCGGCGCTCGAAATGCTGCAAGACCGAATCGCCGGCCTTCGACGTCGTGATTCTGGATGTCATGCTGCCGGGCAAGAGCGGTTTTGACGTGATTTCCGAAATGCGCGAGGCCGGGCAGTTCGTGCCCACGCTGATGCTGACCGCGCGCGGCCATGCCGACGACGTGCTGCAAGGCTTCGCGGCCGGCGCCGACGACTATCTGACCAAGCCCTTCGAGCTGTCCATCCTGATCGCGCGCATTCGCGGCCTGCTGCGCCGCCGCGAGTGGTTGCGCGCGGCCGGGGCGTCGCCGGTCGAACCTCTTTCCCGGAGCCGGTGGAATCGCAGCGACGCCTTCACGTTCGGCGAAAAATCGGTGGATTTCGACCGGCTGGAGCTGCGCGTGCGCGAGCAGGTGTTTCCGCTCACGCTGATGGAGGCGAACGTTCTGCGCTACCTGATCGAGAACGAGGGCAAAGGCGGTTTCCCGCAAGGCCATGCTCGCGAACGTCTGGGGCCTGCACGAGGACACCGACACCCGCGCCATCGACAATTTCATCGTGCGCCTGCGCCGCTACATCGAGGACGATCCCACCCGTCCGCGGCATCTGCAAACCGTGCGCGGCGTGGGGTACCGGTTCGTGGCGTCGCCCGGCGAATAGCTCGCCCGATCCCGCCGAGCTTCCAACCCAAACATTCTAAAAGGCTCACGTTTTATTGCCGTGTCTGGCCCCAGCCGAACAGGTCCGTGTCTCCTACTAAAGGAGGATTCCAATAGGAGCCAACACAGCCTACGATGTCTGTAACGCAGGAGGACAGCGCGGTAGGCGATCGGATGTACGCGAAGATTTGTTTAATCATACCCGCGGTGACGGGGCGCGAGCCCCTGATCGACACCCGTGAACCGCTGGGAGCGCTCCGCGAGTTCTATCGGGCGTTCAATAGCCGTGATCTGGATCTGATGGAACGCAACTGGATCTCTTCGGATGAGGCCTCGATGGCGCATCCACTGGGCGGCATTCGCCGCGGCTGGGCCGACATTCGCGAAGTCTATCGGCGTATCTTCGATGCGGCGGCGAGGGTCAGCATCGAGCTGCACGACTACACGATTTATCGATTCGGCGAAGTGTTCTACGTGGTTGGCCGGGAGCGAGGCGAGCTGCTGGGCGATGATGTGGCGCTGGACCTGAAGATCCGCACCACCCGTGTGTTCCGATTCACCGGCGGCCGCTGGCGTCAAGTGCATCACCACGGATCGATTGAAAACCCCGAGATCCTACTTCGCTATCAGGCAGCCATTCGCTGACGCAGTTCAAGAATAAGGCGACGGATCGCCCAAAGGAGCACAAGTCATTGCCAGTATGGGCATGCACGGCGTAGAACTGATCTTAACGTTGCTGCTGTTGTTTGTCGCGGCTTTCGCGGCAGTGTCGCAAAGGCTGCGGACGCCCTACCCGATCGTCCTGGTGGTCGCGGGACTGCTGCTGGGTATAACGCCGGGGGGTTCCCCGATCGCTTTCGATCCCCACCTGATTTACCTACTGGTGCTGCCACCGCTGTTGTACTCGGCGGCCTGGCTTACGCCATGGCGCGATTTCTCCGACCACCTGGGAACCCTCTGGCTGCTGGCGCTCGGGCTGGTTGGCTTGACCATCGCGGGGATCGCCATCGCGGCTTCCTTTGGTGCAGGGCGGCTGCTGCCCGGTTTTGACTGGCGCCTGTGCGTCATCTTAGGTGGCGCCGCGGCGGCTACCGACGCGATTGCGGCGAAGTCCATCGCGAAACGCTGCGGATTGCCAAAGCGTATCGGCGAGCTGCTGGAGGGTTCGAGTCTGCTCAACGATGCGGTGGGGCTGCTGGTCCTGGTATTCGCCGTGACGATGGTGATGCAGGGCAAGGATCCAACCGTCAGCTTCAGCTTGCTGCGCCTTCTCTATCTCGCCTTCGCCGGGATCGCCAGCGGCCTGATCTTCGCCTACATTGCGGAATGGTTCGAACGCCGGATCGATGACGGCCCCACCGAGATCGCGGTCAGTATTGTGGCGCCCTACGCGGCGTTCTTGACGGCGGAGGCAATGCACGCGTCGGGCGTGCTGGCCGTGCTGGCCGCCGGTTTGTATCTGAGCCGGAAGGGCACACAATACTTTTCTCCAGGCGTGCGGTTTCAGGCCGAAGCGGCGTGGAATTCACTGACTTTCATCTTGAACGGGTTGGTGTTCGTATTGGCGGGCGTCCAGCTTCCTTCGGTGCTGGCGGGAGTGAGCGAATGGAGCGTCCAGCGGATCATTGTCTATGGAGCCTTATTCAGCGTGTTCTTGATCTTGCTGCGCATCCTCTGGATGTTTCCCCTGCTGCATGGATCGCACTTCATTCGCACCCGAGTGTTTCATCGGGACGACGAGGAGCGGCCAACGGGCAGCCAGATTTTTGTCGCCGGCTGGAGCGGAATGCGCGGGGCCATCGCGCTGGCAGCCGCAATGTCGATACCCAGGACGGTGGCCGACGGGAGTCCGTTCCCGCATCGAGACCTCATTGTGTTCTTGACCTTTTGCGCCGTCTTGGTGACGCTGGTATTCCAAGGTCTCACGCTTGCCCCGCTGATTCGAATATTGGGTCTGGCTGGGACCCCGGCCGCTACGAGTGAAGACCAGGAGGCTCGCAGGTTGTTGCTCCAATCGATTCTGGCGCGCATGGACGAGGCCCCGCAGGGCTCGGCGGGCTTTGCCGATGTCGGCGACGATTTGGCGCAGCGGTAAAGCATCGCTGCTACTTCTGCTGGCGCTATCCGCCAATTGCCAGCAACTGGCGACGGGAAAGCTGCTGGTAGCGACGGCGAAGTCGCACGATCCCGATTTTGCGGGCAGCGTGGTTGTTCTGATTCATTACGACGCGCAGTCCGCCATCGGATTGATGCTCAACAAACCGACGCCCATCCCGATTACGGATCTCCTGCCGGAGGCGAAAGGCCAAGCGGTGACGGTATATGCGGGCGGCCCGGTGGCGATCGGCGTTCGCGCGCTGGTTCGAACCAAAGCGCCGCCGTCCTTTTCGGTGGTCACGGAGAAGGCCGATCTGTTGAAGCTGATTTCGACCAGCGCGACGTTCCGCATCTACGCCGGTTATGCAGGCTGGACTGGGCCGCAGTTACAGAGCGAAGTCTCACGTGGATTATGGAAAGTGCTGCCTCCAAGCTCTGCCACGCTTTGGCCCCGTTTGACACAATCCCGCCCAATTCGGTAACCTAAATTGACCGCAGGTCTCCTGGGGAGAAGGTCTGTCCTTATGAAAACTCTTATTCCGTCTGAAGGGGAAATCGTGCGCCAGTGGCACGTTGTGGATGCCGCCGACCAGGTTCTCGGCCGCATCGCCAGCGCCGCCGCCATGATTCTGATGGGCAAGCACAAGCCCACCTACACCACCTTCCTGGACACCGGCGATCACGTGATCGTGATCAACGCCGCCAAGGTCCGGCTCACCGGCCGCAAGGAAAGCCAGAAAGTTTATCGCCGCCACTCGGGTTACCCGGGCGGCCTTACCGAAGTGGGCGTGGCCAAAATGCGCGCCACGCGGCCCACCAGAATTATCGAGCACGCAATCGCGGGAATGCTCCCGAAGAACAAGCTCGGCAAGCAGATGTATCGCAAGTTGAAGGTCTATGCAGGCGACAAGCATCCCCACCAGGCGCAAAAGCCGGTGGAGCTGTCGGTATCGTAGTGCCCGGAATGTCTTTCTCCCGCCCGGCCGTCAACCCCCCAACAACCATCAAGGAAGGTATCTGAGTGGCAGGAATTGTTCAATATTTGGGAACCGGCCGCCGCAAAACCTCGG
The DNA here is from genome assembly GCA_963798295.1 of Bryobacterales bacterium. Lineage (GTDB taxonomy): Bacteria > Acidobacteriota > Terriglobia > Bryobacterales > Bryobacteraceae > Palsa-89. Next base: position 213,146 of record CAWCSV010000004.1, read on the forward strand.
TCGCTCGCATCTTTCTGCGATCGGGAAAAGGCCAGATTACGGTCAATGGGCGGACCTTCGATAACTACTTCGCGAACGAAGCGGCGCGGGCCATCGTGCGCCAGCCGCTGCTAGCGGCCGAAGTGGCCGACAAATTCGACATCATCATTTTGACCGACGGCGGCGGTCCGTCGGGTCAAGCCGGGGCGGCGCGGTTGGGTATCGCCCGCGCGCTGCTGGAATTCAATTCCGAGCTGCGGCCGAAGTTGAAGCAGCTCGGATTGCTGACGCGCGATCCGCGCGCGCACGAGCGCAAGAAGTACGGACAAAAGGGCGCGCGCAAGCGGTTCCAGTTCTCGAAGCGCTAGAGACCACGCCAGGCTTTCGTCCAGTGCACACAAATTCCGCTTTGGGCCGTGTGCGCGGGCGCGATCGGGCGAACCAGTAACCCAGTTACCAAGGAGGCAGTTTGCCATCAATTTCCATGAAGGAATTGCTCGAAGCCGGCGTTCACTTCGGGCACCAGACCAAGCGCTGGAATCCAAAGATGAAAGAGTACATCTTTGGCGAACGTAACGGAATCTACATCATCGATCTCCAAAAGACCTTGAAGCTGTTCAAGGACGCCATGCGTTATGTGGCCGAGGCGGCGGCGCAAGGCAAGACCGTTTTGTTCGTCGGAACCAAGCGGCAGGCGCAGGAAGCTATCTCCGAAGAGGCCACGCGTTGCGGCCAATACTACGTCAATCAACGCTGGCTGGGCGGCCTGCTCACCAACATGCTGACGGTGCAAAAATCCATCAAGCGGCTCAAAGAACTGGATATCATGGCGGCGGAAGGCGCGGGCTACGAGGGCCGTGTCAAAAAGGAAGCCAGCCGCCTGGAGCGCGAGCGCAAACATCTGCAGCAGAATCTGGCCGGCATCAAGGATATGTCGGGGCTGCCCGACGTGCTTTTTGTGGTGGATTCCAACAAAGAAGCCATCGCGGTGAAGGAAGCGCGGCGGCTGGGAATTCCCGTGGTCGCGGTGGTGGATACCAATTGCGACCCCGATGAAGTGGATCACGTCATTCCCGGCAACGACGACGCGCTGCGAGCCATCCGGTTGTTTACCACCAAGGTGGCCGACGCGGTAATCGAGGGCCGGGCGCTGGCCACCGAACAGGATTTCGCGGCCGAGAAGATCGTCACCGACGAAACTCCCACCGAAGAGAATCTGGAGTACGCGCAGTTCGATCCACAGCAACTGGATCAGCTTATGTCGGAAGGCCTGTCGGACGAAGATCTGCCTTCCATGTCCCTGCCCCGCAAGGGTCCGGGCTCGGAAGCCGGCGACGCGGCCAGCACCACACCGCAAACGGTAGAATAGCCTAGCGACAGGCAGGGGGAGAAAGGCCCGTAACCCGCTCGTTGCCTGCCCGCTGCAACTGAGCCGCGACCGTGAGGAAGCGGAGCCCAATTTACGAATCGACAGGAAGCCATGGAAATCAGTGCGAAATTAGTGAAAGAACTCCGCGACCGGACGGGCGCGGGGATGATGGAGTGCAAGAAGGCTCTCATTGAGGCCAAAGGCAATCTGCCGGAGGCCGAGATCATTCTGCGCAAGGCGGGCATCACCAAGGCATCCAGCAAAGCCACGCGCACCACGCGGCAGGGCATCATCGGCAGCTACATTCATCCGGGGTCGCAGCTGGGCGTGCTGGTGGAGGTGAACTGCGAGTCGGATTTTGTGGCGCGCACCGACGATTTTCAGAATCTGGTGAAGGATCTGGCCATGCAGGTGGCCGCGGCCGATCCGCAATTCATCCGCAAGGAAGACGTGACCTCCGGAGCTTTGGACCAGGAGCGCGACATCCAGCGCGCCCGTGCGCTGCAGGAAGGCAAGCCGGAGAAGATGGTGGATAAGATCGTGGAGGGGCGCCTGGCCAAGTTCTACGAAGAGATCTGCCTGTACGAGCAGCCTTTTATTCGCGATAACGCGACCACGGTCGGCGACCTGATCAAGTCCGCGATCGCCAAGCTGGGTGAGAACGTTTCGGTTTCGCGCTTCGTCCGCTTCAAGGTGGGAGAAGCGGCGCTAATCGAAGAGACTGCGGAACAGGCTCCGCCGAAGGACTGAGGCCCGACGCTGGCCATGCCCAAATACCAGCGCATCGTCCTCAAGCTCAGCGGCGAGGTTCTGGCCGGAGGGAGCACTTTCGGCATCGACCCCGAACGCGTGAAAAGCCTGGCGGAGGAGATCGCCGACGTGGCCCGCGCCAGCGTGCAGATCGGGCTGGTGGTGGGTGGCGGCAACTTCTTTCGCGGCGTCTCGGCGGCGGCCATGAATATGGACCGCGTGGCGGCGGACCACATGGGAATGCTCGCCACGGTGATCAACGCCCTGGCTTTACAGGACGCGCTCGAAAAGACCGGCGTCCCTACCCGCGTGATGACGGCCATCCAGATCCATCAGGTGGCCGAGCCTTACATTCGCCGCCGCGCGATCCGGCATCTGGAAAAAGGCCGCATCGTGATTTTCGCCGCTGGCACGTCGAACCCCTACTTTTCGACGGACACCGCAGCCACGCTGCGCGCGCTCGAGATCCACGCCGATGTGATCGCCAAAGGAACGCGCGTCAACGGCGTGTACGACAAAGATCCCTTGCACCATTCCGACGCCATTCTGTATCCGGAAATCAGCTATCACGACGTGCTGGCCAAAGCCCTGAAGGTGCTGGACGCCTCGGCCGTGGCCATGTGCCGCGATAACCAGCTTCCGATCCTGGTATTCAATTTAAACGTATTCGGCAATATCATGCGTATGAGCATGGGCGAGCCCCTCGGAACCCTGATTCACTAAGTTTCTAGTGGTGCAGCAGTTCCGGATGCCGATGCATATGAATCCATTCCGCCATCTGGTGGAACGGCCACTCCAGCATTTCCAAGACGCGAGAATGCCCGAGCAATGCCGCCCTTTCCTGTCCCCGCCAAGTCCGGTGCAGGATCAGGTAGGGGATCATCGGGATTCCCAGGATCATCAGAAGCAACAATATCGTCTGCAGCTCAGAAAGGCCGGGAGTTCCAGCGTCAAGAGTCGAACTCGTCAATGTCACGATCGAGAACATAAATTTTGTCCTCCTCTTTCACCATACACCCCGGCGCAGCACGTTGATCATTCTTCCCGAGCGTCACTTGCTGTAACCTTCGCTCGGGCGCGCCAGTGGGCTAAGCGGTGCAAAAGACCTAGAGTATAATGCGAATGTCGATGGGCAACCCATCGCGATACGACCCACTAGGCCGCGATATGAAAAACGAACCTCACACCGCCACCCAGACCGCTCATAACTTTCAAAACGTCAAGGAAATCGAGACCAACGCCAAGTCCAGGATGGACAAGGTACTGTCGGACCTGCAGCATGAAATGGCCGCCGTGCGTACCGGCCGGGCATCGGTGAATCTGCTCGACAATGTGCGGGCCGACTACTATGGAACGCCCACGCCGCTCAGCCAGATGGCGACGCTGCACGTGCCGGATCCCGGCATGATCACGGTGCAGCCCTGGGATGTTTCGCAAATCGCCATTATCGAAAAGGCCATTCGCGCGGCCGATCTGGGACTGAACCCCTCCAACGACGGCAAGCTGATCCGCGTACCGATTCCGGCGCTCACCGAAGAACGGCGCAAGGATCTGGTGAAGAAGGTCCACCATATCGCCGAGGACCATCGCGTGGCGTTGCGCAACGTTCGCCGCGACAGCAACGAGCACATCAAGAAGCTGCTCAAAGACAAGCTCATCAGTGAAGACGATGAACGGAAAGCGCTGGAAGAGAGCCAGAAGCTGACCGACAACTACATCCAGAAGCTGGATCAGGCGGTGAAGGGCAAAGAGAAAGAAGTCTTGGAGATTAAGTAAGGCGACGCCGGCTCCGTCACGGTCGCGGTACAGTTGCGTGAACGCGAATGCCGGCCATGCGATCCCGCGGGTAGTCCAGAACGAAGGTTCCCGCGCGGTCCGTCGAAACTTCCCGCATTTCCTCGTCGTCGGTCTCCACCAGATATTTCTGGCGCGGCTTTAAGCCGATCACCAGAACCGTTCCGCCCTCCAGCGGAAATTGAAATGGGATGCGTCCGAAGACCACGCTCGCGTCGCCCAGCCGCATAGGCATGGGTTTGGAAGAACCCGAGACGCTTTGGTTCACGATGCCGGTGCGCCCATCGTGAAACAGCTCGGCCACGCCCGCGTAGAAGCCGAACCAGTCGGCGTCTTCATCCCACCCGGAGCGCACGAACAGCGTTCCCGAATTGGCGTCGTGATACACCAGCGGGAGCTGGTAGTAGCTGAGTCCGGGCTGATACGGATTGGCCCAAAGAAATTCATAGGGCGCGCCGAAGGCCGTCATCATCAGGTAACGATCCTGCATCAGCCAGCCTTGCAGGAATTGATTGTCGAGCGCGTTGTTATCGTAGGCCACCATGCTCAGCCCGGCCGCGCGCGCCAACGCGGCGCGATTCAGATCGGGCTGGCCGCTGTCGCGATACACCGGGATGCGGAATTGGTTTTCGGGCGCCTGGTAAGGCGCGGGATAATTGCCGGCGATGAGATAAATCGGCAGGTGCGCGAAGTAGCCGGAAGCATCGTCGCGCAGGTCGATCTTCAGGTTGTCGCGCACCGCGTGCAGCATTTCGAGCAGCGCGTAAAGGTCGGGGAGGGGCGGGACGGTACGGCCCTCGGCCAGCGCCGGGGCCAATCCTTTGCGCCACCCGTTTCGTACCACGTCAGCCAAGGGCGCTTCTTCTTCATGGCGATCGCTGGAGGCGTGGCGGTCGCCGGCGGTCGAAATCAGGGCCAGCACTCGATCGCGCCGGGCCGCCAGGCTGTCGCCCGTACGCTTCTGGAGCAACTGGCGGATCTTAGTTGACAGGGCAGCCGACTGCTGGGGGCTCAGGATCGGCTGGCACCAATCGTAGACCAGGGCCAGTTGGCGGAGGTCGTCTGAACCCGGTCCCAGCGCCCAATCCACGGCCCGCTTGCCCGCCGCGGTGTCGTCGGCTACGGCATAATAAAGCGCCTGGGCGAAACCGGGTTCTGGCAGCGAGGCGCCTCCCTTTACCAGCAAATCGAACTGCCGCCAGCGCTGGGATTCGCGCTCGCGCTCGCGCTTGAGCAGGCGCAGCCGCTGGGCCGTAAGGATCAGCCGGGGATGCTCCATGTAGATGCGGTACTCGTCGTCTTGCGCGTGAAGGTTAGGGCTTGCCGCTACGCTCGAAGCGACCACGACAAAGCCGGCAATCCAATCCCTAATCCCCAAAAGCCAATTGTGTCACACTGACACAGGACTAGCCGCCAGCCGCCGCAGCGCAAGCCTGGAGCTCGCTCAAAACAAAGGGGGAAAGATGGCGCGCGGCGTGCATCTACAGGGAGCGAATTGATGAAGTGACCTTTGAAACCTGCCCTCTGCTTGCAATGAGCGGGACGGGGTCATGAGCGGGCTGGTGAACGGCGTGCTTGCGGGAACCGGTGCTTTCTAGGATTTGCAACCGCTTTGACTCTGAACCGGCGAGTTGCAACAGAGGGATTTTTTTGGGCCGCTTCATTGACAAATCGACGAACCAGACCGATCCAACTCGCAGCTTGGAATGGTTTCGGTGGCGTTTGGCATTCCGGGTGAGGATAGCAGGACGCGGGCCTCGCTCGCGAAGGAACTGAAAGTTAGTTTCCAGTCAGACGTGCCGGCGCTAGATCCTGACCGCACCGGAACCGGCGGCTTCAACAGGCCTACCAGCCGGCCCCCGGTGCGGGTTTTGTTCGAACTTTTTAAGTGTAATAGAAGATTCTTAGCGTTACAAGCCAGTTAGTGGCCGGCGGCTAGTGGTCGGTGGCTGGCGGCCGGGAATTGGTACAGCCTCCCTCTTCGCTCTGCTCTATAATCAGAGCAAGGTCCCAACATGTACTCGCGGTTCGCGTTCATCCTTCTGCTCGCGCTTTCCCTTCTTGGACAATCCTCGGCGCCGGAATCTGCCAAACCGGACGTGGCCGCCAATAGCCAACCGTCGGCTTCCACCAACCAGCCCGCCCCCATCCAGGTGCAGGTGAACGAAGTTATCGTGCCGGTGACGGTGACCGACGATAAGGGCCGCTTTGTCTCGGATCTGGAGCAGAAGGATTTCACCATTTTGGACGAGGGCAAGGAGCAGCAGATCCAGTTTTTCACCCGTGAGCGCAGCCAGCCGGTGGTGGTGGGATTCCTGATCGATCTGAGCAACTCCAGCCGGTTGCACTGGAAGAACTATCAGGACGCGGCCGTGGAGCTGGTACAGAATCTGATTCCTGGCGACAATCCCAAGTTCAGCGGCTACCTGATCGGGTACTCGAACACCGCCGACCTGCTGGTCAACACCGGCTCCGATCCCGAGCCGATGGTGGAGAAGCTGCAGAAGCTGAAGCCCAGCGGCGGATCGGCCCTTTACGACGCGATCTATATGGCGTGCACCAGCCGCAAGCTGGTACAAGGCGAACCGATCGAGCCGCGGCGCGTGCTGGTGATCGTGGGCGACGGGCACGACAACGCCAGCAAGAAGACGCTGGAAGAAACGCTCGAAATCGCGCAGCGCGAGCTGGTGACCATCTATGGCGTGAGCACGGTGGCGTTCGGATTCGCCAACGACAGCGCGAAGGACCTGACCAGGCTGTCGGAGGAGACCGGAGGCCGCGTGGAATACCCGCTGGAAGGCGTGTACAAGGACGTGGCGGGCTTTTTTTCCGTTCCGTCGGATGAAGGCAATTACGCCTTGAAGGTGGGCACCGGCCAATACGCCGCTGAAATCGCCAACGGGATGTATCACGCGGTGGAAGACGTGGTGGGCGAAGTGACCACGCAGTACATCATCCGCTACATCCCCAACGCCACCGACGCCAAGAAGCAGTTCCGCAACATCGAAGTGAAGGTGGATCTGGCGAACGTCAAGGTGCGGGCCCGCAAGGGCTACTATCCTTACGGCGCCCCCTGACGATAAGCACCTTATCATGCCGACGCCCGATTCCATCGCGCAATTACGAACCGGCCGGTATGCGGTGGTTCAAGCCGAAACTCCCGGGCAGGGGCGGGTGAACGTCGGGATTCTGCTGGAAGATCCTGAAACCGATTTGTTGCGGCTGCGCTTCCGCCGGGACTTGGAATCCTTGGCCGACGACGAAGAAGACCGGGAGGCGCTGGCGGCGCTGGCGGACGATCTGGCGGGGAAGGCCCGCGAGATGGGCGCCGGGGGGTTGTTCGAGTATCTGGAATCGAACGCCTCAAACGCGGTGCAGGTGACGGATCGCCAGGAGGTCCCGGTGGAGGACTTCGGGCGCGCTCTGAACCAGTTGTATCTGAAGAACGTCCAGAGCAAGGTGCTCGCATTTCGCACGCACCTGCCGCGCTATTCGCTGCGGGCGGCGGCCGGGAAATTCCTCGAGAACCAGGAAATCTCGGAAGAAGGCTGGGTGGAGGCGCCGGAGGACTTGCGCCTGACACCCGAAATGTTTGTGGCTCAGATCGCGGGGCGATCGATGGAGCCGCTGATTCCGGATGGATCGCTGTGCGTGTTCCGCCGCGGCGTCACAGGATCGCGCACCGGACGGCTGGTGCTGGCCGAACAGCTCGACGCTGCCGGCAATAATCGCTATACCGTCAAGCGCTATCGAAGCGGCGCCACGGAAGGCCAGAAGTGGATCCGCCTGGAATCGCTCAATCCCGAATTTCCTTCCTGGGACCTGGATCCCGAGGAAGAGAAATATCGGATCATCGCCGAGTTCGTGCGCGTGCTGGATTAAGCAGGCCGTTCCCTCACGCGCCACCCGTCCGGTCTTCTTCGAGTCGATGTTCTCCAGTGCACGACTTCCGGTTGTCTCCGGGTGTGCTGCTGGCGCGCGGTTCAGTTTCGGGCCGCGAGCTGGCGCACCACATACGGCAGGATGCCGCCATTGCGATAGTATTCGGCTTCCTGCGGCGTGTCGATCCGCACCATCGCTTCGAATGTCTTCTCGCCATCGTCCGATTTCGCCCAGACCCGCGCCCGGGCGCCGGAGGCGACGGCTTCCGGAATCCCGGTGATCGTATACTTCTCAAACCCCGTCAGTCCCAGCGACTCGCGATTTTCGCCCGGCAGAAACTGCAACGGCAGCACGCCCATCCCAACCAGGTTGGAACGATGGATGCGCTCGAAACTTTCGGCGATCACGGCGCGCACTCCCAGCAGCAGCGTGCCTTTGGCGGCCCAATCGCGCGAGGAGCCCGAGCCGTATTCCTTGCCCGCGATAATCAGCAGCGGCGTGCCTTCCTTCTGATACTTCACCGATGCGTCGTAGATGAACATCTTCTCGCCCGACGGCACGTGCGTGGTCCAGCCGCCTTCGGTGCCAGGGGCGAGTTGGTTGCGCAGCCGGATGTTGGCCAGCGTACCGCGCACCATCACTTCATGATTCCCGCGGCGCGCGCCGTAGGAATTGAAATCGCCGGGCTTCACTCCGTGCGCGATCAGAAATTTTCCAGCCGGGCTGTCGGCGGGAATGTTGCCGGCCGGCGAGATGTGATCGGTGGTGACGGAATCGCCCAGCATGGCCAGCACGCGCAGGCCGGTGAGATCCTGGACCGAAGTCTTCGGGTCCACCATGTTTTCGAAATAGGGCGGCTTGCGCACGTAGGTGGACTTTTCGGACCACTCGTACAGATCGCCGGTGGGAACTTTCACCGAGTTCCAGCGAGCATCGCCCTGGAACACTTCCGAATACTGTTTCTGGAACATTTCGGCGCGCACGGATTTGCCGACAACGGCTTGTACTTCTTCCGTGGTCGGCCAGATGTCCTTGAGGAAAACGCCCTTGCCGTTTTGGTCCGAACCCAGCGGTTCTTTCTGCAGATCGATATCCACGCGGCCGGCCAGCGCGTAGGCCACCACCAGCGGCGGCGACGCCAGATAGTTGGCGCGCACCAGCGCATTGATGCGGCCTTCGAAGTTGCGATTGCCGCTTAACACGGCGGCGACGGTCAGCTTTTCCTTTTGCACCGCGTCGGCCACCGGCTCCGGCAGCGGCCCCGAGTTGCCGATGCAGGTGGTGCAGCCGTAGCCCACCAGATTGAATTGCAGTTTTTCCAGATACGGCGTGAGGCCAGCGTCGTTCAAATAATCGGTAACCACTTTGGATCCGGGCGCGAGGCTGGACTTCACCCAAGGCTTGATTTTCAGGCCCTTCTCGACGGCTTTCTTGGCCAGCAGGCCGGCCGCGATCATCACCGACGGATTGGAGGTGTTGGTGCAACTGGTGATGGCGGCGATCACCACCGAGCCGTCCTGGATGGTGGACTTCGATCCGTTGGTCGCGATCTCGGCGGTCTTTTGCGCCGCGGTCAACGTGTCGAGAAAATTCTTTTTGACATCCGGAAGATTGATGCGATCCTGCGGCCGCTTGGGACCGGCCATGGACGGAACAACCGTGCCGAGATCCAGTTCGAGCGAATCGGAATATTCGGGATCGGTCGACTCGGGCGTGAGGAACAGGCCCTGCGCCTTGGCGTAGGCTTCCACCAGCGCGATCTGTTCGGGCGCGCGATTCGACAGCCGCAGATAATCGAGCGTCTGATGATCGATGGGGAAGAAGCCGATGGTCGCGCCGTATTCAGGCGCCATGTTGCCGATGGTGGCGCGATCGGCGAGGGGCAGCGCGGCCACGCCGGGTCCGTAGAATTCGACGAACTTGCCGACCACGCCCTTCTTGCGCAGCATCTGGGTGACGGTGAGGACCAGGTCGGTTGCGGTGCAGCCTTCGGCCAGCCGGCCGCGCAATTTGAATCCGACCACTTCAGGCAGCAGCATCGAAATGGGCTGACCGAGCATGCAAGCTTCGGCCTCGATGCCGCCCACGCCCCAGCCCACCACGCCCAGGCCGTTGATCATGGTGGTGTGCGAATCGGTGCCGACTAGCGTGTCGGGATAAGCCAGCACGGGCGACTGCTTGCGATCGGTGAAGACCACCGGCGCAAGATATTCGAGATTCACCTGGTGCACGATGCCGGTGTCGGGCGGCACGACGCGGAAATCCTGAAACGCTTTTTGCCCCCAGCGCAGGAACGCATAGCGCTCCTGATTGCGCTCGAATTCGAGCAGCGCGTTAAATTCGAAAGCGCCGGTGGAACCGAACTGATCCACCTGCACCGAGTGATCGATCACCAGATCGGCGGGGATGAGCGGATTGGCGCGCTTGGGATCGGCGCCCATGTCGCGCAGCGCATCGCGCATGGCGGCCAGATCGACGACGCAGGGAACGCCGGTGAAGTCCTGGAGCAGCACGCGCGCCGGGCTAAAGTTGATCTCTTTAGGCTGCGCGCCGATTTTCCATTCGGCGACGTACTCGATGTCGGCGGGCTTGACGCTTGCGCCGTTCTCGGTGCGCAGCAGGTTTTCGAGCAGGATCTTGATGGAATAGGGGATGCGCGCGATGTTCGCGCCGCGCTTTTCGAGCGCCTCAAGCGCGTAGTAACGGTACTGGCTGCCTCCGACCGTGAGGGTGGAAGCTGCACCAAAGCTATTCGATTGTGGCATTTACTTTCATTGTAGACGCTGGAGGCGGTTGGTTCGCACGCCGACGGACATGAGAGATACTTAAAGGCGGATCATTTTTCAGTTGGGGGCTGGCCATGTGTGAGCAGACGCTTCGCAGCTATTTTGAAAAGCCTGAACAACAGCGCCGCGCCTTGGATGCCTTCTTCGTCGCGTGGGGAGGAACCTGGTGCGTTCACAAAGAGTTGCTAGATTCATATGATGCCTCGAAGGATGCATTCGATCAGCGGTTGAGCGCAGATGAGGCATTCGAACATTTTCACAAGATCTACCAGGAGCTCAAGGGCCCCAACTGGCAAGTATTCCGTCCCAACGGCCCCGGAAAATGTTGGGGGCCGAAGACGATTTTTGAAACCATTAAGGGTGAGTTCCCGAGTTTCTCATGGGACACTGTGAGCCTTCTGGAGTTTCCTATAACCGGAACTCGGCTCTATCGCGAACTCAAATCGCGCCTCGCAACGATGGAAGATATTAAGCCGAAGAACGGTTATCCCCACATGACTGTGTCGAAGTTCCTCCATTTTTACAATCCCGGGCTGTTTCCGATCTACGACAACGCGATAATCGGGGACAAAGTATTCAGGCGCTTCCAGAATGACTTCCGGGCGTTCTGTGAGAGCGAGAAAATCGAATATAAGGCGGCCAAAAAAGACGATACCGAAAAGTTCCTGCTGTACTACATGGGCTGGGCTAGTTCGCTTTTGGCGGTCAGGCACAAAGACTTTATGCAAGTTTTCGTTAAGTGGTTGGAGGAGCAGCCTGCCGCAGGGTTAGAAAAGCGAAGGTTTAAGGCCGAAACGCTCTATGCCACCGCTTTCGAGTTCACTGTGATCGGCGCAACTGAGGCCTCATCGGTTTAGGAGACTTTTCACGATTTGAGGAGCCGCTGCAGATCGCGCATGCCGTGTAGGACGCGCAGAATCGTGAGCGGTCTTGCATCGGGATTGTAAACGACCATGTAGTTCGGGTATTTGGGAATGGTCCAAAAGCGAACAGGTAGCTTGGTCAAGTCGCGGCGCAGATGACCCTGAAGCGGACTCTTAGCGAGCGATGCGCAAGCCGACCGGATCTCTTCCTCAACGGCGTCCGCGGCTTTTGGATTGCTCTCGTAAATGTGCAGCCAGATAGCGTCCAGATCTTCAATGGCTTCCCGGCTAAGCCGGAAAGAAGCCATCAGGGTTGATTGCGGTGCTGATCATGCCGCTGGCGCAGTTGCCGAAACGCTTCCTCGCCGTCCACCAGGTCACCCCGTTCCGCCTGGCTTAAGCCATGCTCGATTTTCGAGGCAATTTCGGCGCGGTGATCAGCCAGCCACTGTTCGTGCTCATGTAGCATCTGAACCGCCTGGGCAACGAATTCATCGGCGGACTGGTAGGGACCGCGCTCCACGTCCTGCTGGATCAGGGCTTCCAGCTCGGGCTTTAGATGAATCGTCATACCTGTAAGCTACCTGTGTAGCGAGGAGCTGTCAACCTACATGTATTCGGGAACAGCTATGCCGAGCACCGCCAGCGTGCGTTCCAGCTGCGCACGGACGTAGGTGGTCATCCAGAGCAGAAAGAGGCGCTTCTCGCGATTTTCTTCGCTCAACACCTGATAGCCGTGATAGAAATTATTGAACGCCTGCGCCAGTTGAAATGCGTATTTCGCCACATGCGCGGGCTCGCCGGATGCGATGGCGCGCTCGATGGCCGAATCGGATTTGGATGCCATCAGGAGTAGCTGCCAGAAATCCTCCGAAGCCAGTTGGCGCGCGAGAGCGGACTGATCGAGCTCGCGCGCAAAATCCGGTAGAGCTTCGCCGCGCTCGGCCAGCTTGCGCAGGATGTTGCCGGCGCGAACGGCGGTGTATTGCACGTAAGGGCCGGTGTCGCCCTCAAAGCTCAGCGCTTCCTGAAGATCGAAGGCAATGACGGAATTGCGCGTGAACTTCAGCATGAAGTAACGCAGCGCTCCGACCGCGATTTGTGTGGCCACCTGCTTGCGCTCTTCGGCGGGCGCTTCGGGATGCCGCGAGTCCACTTCTTCGAGAGCCTTTTCGATCAGCTTGTCGATCAGGTCGTCGGCTTTGACGCCCAGGCCCTTGCGCCCGGAGACTTCGACGTAGGCGCGCTTCTTGTCTTCTTCGGAAAGCTCGATGCCCAGCTCGACGCAAGTGGAGGGCGTGAGCGCGACCATTTCGTAGGAGAAATGAATGGACCGGTCGGCCTGCTGGTTGTAGCCGAGCGCGCGCAGGCCGGCCACAACGACATCCTGTAAGTAGGACTGGCGCGAGTCGATGACGTTGTAGACCCATTCGCCGTGACCGAACAGAGGCGCTTCGGGCTGCGGCTCGGCCGTGGTGACATACACCACGTGGCCGCCGACGCTAGTTAAGCGACGGTAATAAAAATCCTTGCCCAACAACCCAAACTTCCAGAGCTGATAGGCGATGTCCTTGCCGACGTAGGTGACGGTGTTGTTGGAACGCACGATCACTTTGCTGTCGTCGGTGTCTTCGCCGGTCTGATCCTTGAAAGCGCTGGCCGGCATCACCCAGCAGCCTTTGTTCTTGCCTTCGGTCTCGAAATAAATCGCTTTGCGTTCCTTCAACTGTTCGAAGGCCGTCTCCCAAAACTTGAGGTAGAGAATCTCGCTCTCGCGCGGAAGCAGGTCGTAGTGAATGCCCAGCCGGGCCATGGTGTTCAGGTGGTAGCCGACGATGACCTCGCTGACCTTCGACGCCAGTTGCAGCAGTTCGCCTTCGCGATGCTCGATGGCGTGCAGCGTGACACTCCGCCATTCCTTCAATTCGGGATGCGGCGGAGACTTCGGCATAGAGATCCCAACAGTAGTAATCGAATCGCGTGCGCTCCGATCAGCTCGACGACGTCGTCGTAGGACATCTTGCGGAGGAAATGAAAGCCCGCCACCACGTCGGCCACTTGCACGCCGGTGTTGTCGATGTAATTCTGCACTTCGACCGTCCGGCCGCCCGAGCGCAGCATGCGCACGAACGTATCGCCCAGCACGGCGTTGCGCAGATGGCCGATGTGCGCGGCTTTGTTGGGATTGATGTTGGTGTGCTCGACGATGATCTTGCCGGTGACCGGCACGGCACGCCGGTTCTGCTCGCTGTGTGCAGTACGGCGTAGCCATATAGCACCGCGATCCAGCCGGACGTTGATATAGCCGTTGCCCGCCACTTCGAGCGCGCTCACGCCGTCGATGGATCCCAGGCCGGCCACCAGCTCCGCCGCGATGTTTCGCGGTGCCTGCTTCAACTGCCGCGCCAAATGGAACGCAACCGGAATGGCCAATTCGCCGAAGGAAGACTGCTTGGGTTGCTCCAGGGCCCCGCCGGTCTCGACGCCGAACTTCGATCGGACAACCTCGGCAACACGCTCGGAAATCTTCTTTTCGATGGAATGAAACACTGCTTATAAGTATGCAGCACGGGCTCTAAAGGCCGCAGACGTTATAATGGGACGTGCCCAAGGTCACCATTGACGGCAAGACTGTCGAGTTCGAATCCGGAAAACTGCCCTACCAGGAGCACGGAAAACCGGAATCGTTGCTGGATGTCTGCCTGAACGCCGGGATGCATCTGGAGCATGCCTGCGGTGGAAATTGCGCCTGCACAACCTGCCACGTGATCGTGCGAGAGGGCATGGAAAACCTTTCCGAAATGGACGACGACGAAGCGGATCGCTTGCAGATGGCGCCGGGGCTGACCCTGCGGTCGCGTTTGGGTTGCCAGTGTATTGTCGAAGGCGACGTCAAGGTGGAGATCCCGACCTGGAACATCAATTACGTCAGCGAAGGCGGCGGGTCGATGAACCTGGGCGACGCGATTCCAGCGCCGGTGGGCAAAAAGTAGCCGCCGCTATTTCTTCAGCAGCCACAAGTCGATAAACTTATCCGCCAGCTGCTGCGGCACGTTCGCCGTTACCGTGGTCTGCGCCTGTTGCTGCGTGGCTTGAATCCCATCGTAGAGCTTCAGCATCTCGGGCTGGTTATCGGGCGTGTTCAGGCGTCCGAATCCCACCAGGCCCCGCACCAGATCGTGAATGAACTTCGCGTCGCGCTCGGTGTTGCAATTCACCACGGCGATCGCGTCGATGCCGCTGGTCAGATTCATGCCTAGAGTCGCGCTATTCACCGATCGCAGGGAATCCAGGATGCTGCCGAGGTTGCCTTCGCGCGGCAGCGGCAGATTCAAGTTTTCGAGGCCGCCGGTGAGAGCGGCATAAACCTGATCGGCTTGCGGCAGGGTACGTAGTAGGTCGCGAAGAGAGACGGGAAGGCCCCGGGCGGCGCCGGAGGGCTGATCGATGAGCGCGCGCAGGTCCGCGGGCGGTCCGGCCACGGCGGTGGAATCGTCCATCAACGTGATCGCGGCTCGCTCATCGCCAAATATAGCGTGACCTTTGTAATTCGATGGCGCTACGCCTTTCGATTTGAAGCGCGCTTCGATGTCGGCGGGGCGAAATTTCCCGCGCACCAGCAGCAGCGCGCTCTTGCCGTTGGAGCAAAGCAGGATCTCGGAAAGGTCTTTGCGCGGATCGAGACCCGTTTGCTGGGTGAAGCTGTCCAGCTGAGGCAATGGCACGCGCGTGATGAGTTTTTGATAGATGCTGGTGTCCCGAAGCCCGGCCAGGTTCACGCCCAGCACGACCACGGTATCGGATGGGACCAGGGCTTCGAGCGCCGGGCTGACGTGGAGCGAAGCGGATTGCCTGGGCTGGCAGCCGCATGAGCAGTAAACATGCCAATGCAGCCGTAGAGAACCAGCGCACTAAAAATCTCTCCGCGCGAAGGTGGCCAGCGCCGCGCCCAGGATCACCGCGCCGAACAGGGCCGAGGTCCAGATGGGCTGGTATCCGGAGAACGTGCGGCTTTGGATGGCGTCCAACGTCATCTTGCCGATCTCATAGACCTTGGGAAGCGCATAATAAAGCACACGCCACAAGTCGCGCGACCATTCCGACGACAGCAGGCGCATCATCAGGCTGGTCTGCGCCAGAAT
Organism: Bryobacterales bacterium; assembly: GCA_963798295.1. Taxonomy (GTDB): domain Bacteria; phylum Acidobacteriota; class Terriglobia; order Bryobacterales; family Bryobacteraceae; genus Palsa-89. The sequence goes on from CAWCSV010000004.1 coordinate 228,711, forward strand.
GGGACTAATGATCATCAGAGCGACTGTGATCATGGTCGCAGCCGCGGCGCTTTCGAGCGTGACGCCGATCAACACCACCACCGCCAGCAGCACCGCGAAGATGAACGTGGTGGTAACGATCGCAATCAAAAACGTCGGCGACCAGATGCCGGTCTTGATGCCCAGAATGATCCACACGCCCAGCACCAGGTACGCGCTGTTGAGCGAGACCACCAGAACATTGCCGGCGAAACGGCCCAGCAGAATATGCGTTCGCGAAAGGGGTTTGGAGAGCAGCAGTTCGATGCGGCCGGGTTCAAGCACGCTGGGAACCAGGCCGGCCGACGCGAAGACGGCGAGAAACATGCCCCAGGTGTAGAGGAACGTCGCGATCCCGCCATAGACGCCGCGCACCAGCCGGTCCACGTTGGTACCCGTACCCGGGCCGGCTTGACGGCCAAACAGCGACACCGTCGCGGTGGCGCCCGCCACCAGATCGATCCGCAGCAGGAACAGGAAGAACAGGATCAGCAGCGTCGAAAGACCGAACAGCACCCAGAAGATTTTCCGAGCCAGCGCTTCGCGAAAGGTGTCGCGGATCAGTGCGATGGTTACCATTAAGTTTTCACCGTTCTCACGAACACGTCTTCCAGCGTGCTGGTGGTAGGAACGAGCGCATCGATTTCGCACTGCTGCGCGCGCAGAAGATCCACGGCGCTATTGACCGATTCGCGGCTGGGAAATTGAAAATCCACTAATCCGTCGCGCACCGCCATGGACGTGGCACGGAAGCGCAGTTCATCCGCCAGAGCCTCGGGCGGTTGCGCCACGGTGAGCCGGTAACCCTTGCCGGCCGTAAGATCCTGCATTTTCCCCGAGAGCGCCACTTTTCCTTTGTCCAGGATGGCAACCTCGCGGCACAGCGTTTCCACTTCCGCGAGCAAATGGGAATTAACGAAAATGGTCACGCCCTGCTGCTCGAAACGGCCCAGAATATCGCGGATATGTCGGCGGCCCACCGGATCGACGCCATCGGTGGGTTCGTCCAGAATCAGAATGCTCGGGGAGTGAATGAGGGCTTGCGCCAGCCCCAGGCGCTGCAGCATGCCTTTGGAATACTTGCCGATCCGCATGGTGGCCCAATCCTTCAAGCCCACCAGCTCGAGTTGCTCGGGAATCAGCGTCTTTCTGCGCGAGGCCTCCACACCCGACAGCGCGGCGTAAAAATCGAGCATGCCGGCGCCCGTAAAGTAAGTGGGGAAGCGATGATTCTCGGGCAGGTACCCGATCGGCCGGCGAGCCTCCGGTTGGTGGGCGTCCCGTCCGAAAATCAGGGCCGTGCCGTGAGTAGGGCGCACGGCCGACAGCAGCGTCTTGACGAAAGTAGTCTTGCCCGCGCCATTGGGGCCGAGGAGCCCGAAGACGGCGCCGCGGCGAACCTGCAGGGAAACGCCGTCGATGGCCCGCACCTCCCGCCGCTTCCAGCGGGAAATGAAGACCTTGGTGAGATCCTTCGTTTCGATGGCGTATTCGGATTCCACTGTCATTAGGATACGCAGGATCGGGTGCGGTTTGTTCCAGGCGTCCTCAGGACCGTCCCTGATGCGTCTATAGGGTTTTGAGAGCTGAAGGGTAGAACTGATCGCAACGAGCTCTCTTTGTTGGGGAGCCTCGCCGATCGTACGCTGTCCGAGCGCTTCCGCTTCACGAAGACGACGCTGTCGTCCGGGGAATCACTGATGATTTCGCGCTGACTTCGGATTCATGGGCGGCTGATAGTCTGTGGCTTGTCGTCTTTTCATGTTCGCTTGACGAGACGGCAACGCACAATAGCTGTTGTGAATTCGCGCGTTAACCCGTTGTGGAAGCGCCGAAGCTTCTTGATCGGTACAAGTTCTAGGTTGGCGAACTTAAGGGGGCTGCCGGCGACCAACTCCTCAAACTTCGCTATCGTCATTTGGTTCAGCCCCCCGGCCACCTCATTGAATCGCGTGGCTCCGTCCGTCTTAAACGTAGAACGCCAGCGGATCAGGGCCTTCTCGCTGAACATTAAATGCGCCCATGGAAAAACTGAGAATAGATGACCGCCCAAAGGGTGGTACCACGTTGGCCCGAAGCTGACGAACACCTCGCCCGCTGGTCGCAGAAGTGTGTTCATGGTCCGGAGGATTGTCGCAGGGTCGGCGAAATGCTCAAAGGCGTCCAGGGAAACGACAACGTCCGCAAGTTCCTTCGTCGAGGATCCGAAGAGACAAGTGTCCTGAAGACCTGCTCTAAGCGCCTTTTGTTTTGCTATCTGGAGAATGTCTTCGCGGATATCTATACCGATCACGCGCTTGGCTCCTCTTCCAGCCATCTCGATGGCATCGTCTCCTTCACCACAGCCGAAGTCGATGATAACTTTCCCGGCAATCTTGCTGAAGATTTCATCCCCCAGTAGAACTGCGAGTTTTGACTTGCCTTTGTAATTGGAACCTCTACAGCAATCCGGAGCTCCGGGAGATATCCGCTTTAAAATTCGATATTGAAAATTGGTGAGCATTTCGCCCTCTTAGTCGTCCTGTCTGAGGCGCGTGTCCTGTGATGAAGACGAGTGGCATGCCTCATAGATACCATGCCGGCAGCGCCGCTCAACGACGGCGCATTCGGACCGTGATCCTCGCCGGCCGTCCTCGCTCTGGCTCCCTTCGGTAAACTAAGTTGGAACTTCAACATGCCACTAACCACGGGAGAACGCCTGGGACCTTATGAGATCTTCGGCTTGATCGGCAAGGGCGGCATGGGCGAGGTGTACCGCGCTCGCGATACGCGGCTGGATCGCACTGTCGCTATCAAGGTTCTGCCCGCCGAATTCAGCGCTCAGGAAGAGCGCTTGCGCCGCTTCGAGCAGGAGGCGCAGGTGCTGGGAGCCTTGAGTCATCCCAATCTGCTCGCGATTCACGACGTCGGGGCGCAGAACGGCACCCATTTTCTGGTTTCCGAACTCCTGGAAGGCGAGAGCCTGCGCCAGCGGCTGGAGGAAGGCGCGTTGCCGGTGCGCAAGGCGATGGATCTGGGGGTGCAGATCGCCAAGGGACTGGCCGCGGCCCACGAAAAAGGCATCGTGCATCGCGATATCAAGCCCGACAATATTTTCCTCACGCGCGACGGGCGGGCGAAGATTCTCGACTTCGGCTTGGCCAAGCAGTCGAGCACCGAAGGGAGCGGCGAGAACGCGACCATCACCGCGGTAGCCACGCAGCCCGGCATGGTGTTGGGAACCGCCGGTTACATGTCGCCCGAGCAAGTGCGCGGCAAGCCCGCGGATGCGCGCTCGGACATTTTCAGCTTGGGCGCCATCCTCTATGAGATGGTGGCCGGGCTGCGCGCCTTCCAGCGCGATTCGTCGGTGGAAACCATGAACGCGATCCTCAAGGAAGATCCGCCGCCGATCTCCGGAAACATTCCGCCGGCCATTGAGCGGGTGATCCGGCGGTGCCTGGAGAAAGCGCCGGAAGAGCGATTTCAATCGGCGCGCGATTTGTCGTTTCGCGCTGGAGGCACTGGAGGGGTCTTCGTCTGGCAGCGCGCGGGAGGCTGCGCTCCCAGCGCCAGAGAAGCGCCGCTGGCCTTCGGCGTTGCTCGTTGCTGTAGCTGCTCTGGCACTAGCGGTCGCCGGAGTCTTCGCCGGTTTTAAGCTACACGCGCCACTGGAGCCGACTTTCCGCCAACTGATCTTCGGACGCGGATTTATCGAGACCGCCCGCTTCACACCGGACGGACAGAACGTGGTCTATGGCGCCTCCTGGAACGGCAAGCCGTTCGAGCTCTTCACCACCGGCCTGGACGGATTGGAGTCGCGCAGCCTTGGCCTGCCGTCGGCCAACATCCTGGGCATCGGCGCCAATGGAGAGATGGCGGTGTCTCTGGGGATGCACCACACGCTGAGTTGGATGACCACGGGCACGCTCGCCGAAGTCTCCCTTACCGGCGGCGCACCCCGGCCGCTGCTCGAGAACGTTTGCGACGGCGATATGTCGCCGGATGGAAAGCACATGGCGCTTGTGCGCTGCTCCGGCGCGGCGGAGACGCTGGAGTTCCCGTCCGGAACGGTGCTCTTCCGCACCAGCGGCTACATCAGCAGCGTTCGGATATCCAGAGACGGCGATAGCGATCGTTTTCGCGGAACATCCGGTGCTGGGAGACGATCGCGGCTTTGTCACGCTGGTCGACTTACAGGGAAGATCGAAGCGCCTGACTCAGGAATGGTCGTCGCTGCGGGGGCTGGCCTGGGCGCCTTCCGGGAAAGAGATTTGGTTCACTGCCAGCGAAACCGCGCAGCCGCAGAAACTGATGGCCGTCGATCGCCAGGGGAAGTTGCGCGACATCTTGCAGTCGCCGGGTTATTTGTGGCTGCAAGACATCAGCGCTTCGGGCAAGGTGCTGCTGGGCGATTCGCAGGAGGGCGGTGGTATCTCATTTCACGCTGCGTCGGGGAGCGTCGACCAAGCCGTCGATGTGGCCAGCGAGAGCAGCGTCAGGTGGATGGTATTTCTTCCGATGGTACCGAGCTTTCGGTAACTTACAGCGGCGCGAACTCTGGTGCCGATTACACGACGTACTTCGTCAAGAATGACGGTTCGCAGCCGGTCCGCATCGGGGACGGTTCGGGAATAGGAATTACGCCGGACGGCAAACAGATCCTGGTGGGCATGGCCAGCGCGACCTCGCATTTGAGGCTTTATCCGACCGGGACCGGCGACGCGCGCGATATCGATATCAGCCCGGTTCACGTGCTCGAATTTCGCGGGAGTTGGACCAGCGACGGTTCGGCTGTGGCATTCACCGGCGCCGAACCCGGCAAACAGCCGCGCATCTATCGTGCTGGATCTGGCGGCGGGCAAGGTGCGGCCGGTGACGGCGGAAGGCATGACCGATCCTTTTATCTCGCCGGACGGCCGCTCGCTGATTGCACGGAACCCACAGCGCGAGTTCGCGCTTTATCCGCTGGATGGCGGCGCGCCACAGCCGATAAAAGGGATGGAAGCCGGCGAAACGCCGGTGCAATTCGGCACGGGTGGCAAGCTGTATACCTGGAACGGCGCATTTCCGGCGCATATCATGGTGGTGGATTTAGGGAGCGGGCAACGTCAGCTTGCCACCACGCTCGCGCCAGCCGATCCAGCGGGCGTGCTATACGGCGAAGTGGTGGCGACGCCCGATGGCAAGACTTTCGCGTACCGCTATCGCCGCGCGGTGACGAATTTGTTCCTGGCGGAAGGGCTGAAGTGATTATCGTGACAAGGGCGTGTGACGGTGTGGAAAGGCCTCACGTCGCTTCGGACAGACGCGAGATGTCAATGAAGCCAGCTGCCACCGCCGTGGGTTCCGGAATAGCGTCGCCATCCTCGCGCATTCCACGGAGGTGGAGATTGATCGCGCCCTCGATAAGTTCGCGGACGTCTTCCTGCGTTTCCCCGGCCGCAACACAGCCCGGCAGGTCGGGAGCATAAGCCCCCCAGGATGTAGCTCCCTTTTCGTAGATGACCAGATACTCCATTTACCACTTCACGGGCTTGCCTATTTCAAGCGGCCACACTTCGGTGCGCGTTGCATCCTTGATCTCGCGCGCCAGCTCGGCCGGAGTGCCCACCAGCGCCGGGAAGGTTCCGAAATGCATCGGGATCACCTTCTTCACCTTCAGCAAACGGCACGCCAGCGCCGCTTCCCTGGGACCCATGGTGTAGAAATCGCCGATCGGCAGGAACGCCAGCTCCGGCTTGTACAATTTCTCGATCAGCTCCATGTCCGAAAACACCGCCGTGTCCCCGGCAAAATAGATCGCGCGCTTATCCGGCAGATGAATCACGTAACCGGCCGCCTCGCCGCCATACAGGATCTGTTCGCCGTCCTGGATGCCGCAGCTATGCACCGCGTGCGTCATCGTAACTTTGAGCGGACCCACTTCCTGAGACCCGCCTTTGTTCATCCCGCTGCAAGTCCCCACGCCTTTGGAAGTCAGCCACACGCACGTTTCATAGATGGCCACCACCTTGGGCTTGAACTTTTTGGCCAGCGGCATGGCGTCGTGAATGTGATCGAAATGAGCGTGCGAAATCAGGATGGCGTCTAGCCGGTCGATCTTGTGATGCTTAGGATATGCGGGATTGCCGTCAATCCAAGGATCCATCAAAATCACTTCGCCGGACTCCAGGCGCAATTGAACGGTCGCGTGACCGAGCCACGTAATCTCTATCATTCTTGTGTCTGTGAACCCTTCGCTACGGGGCGGACGCTGCCGGAACCTGGATTCCATCGCCCAGCTTGGCCACGCCGGGAATGGTCACCGGTAAGTGCCCTCCGATCGCGATCTCGCCGAACAGCGCTTTGGCCAGCGCCAACTCCGAAGTGGGCGTCGGGCTGTAGGTCGTGAGATAAGCGCTCACGTTCGGGAAGCCGCGAATCAGGTACGGATTACCCAGCGACACCAGCATCACCGGAACCTTGCCGGCCAGCAGCCCGTTCAGAAAATCCGGATAGCCTCCCGCCAGCGCGACATTGCCGCGATAGGCGCTCACGGTAACGTACGCCGCCGCGATAATCTCACCGCAGCTCGAAGTCTTGTCACTCACCTGATCCAGATCGGTCTTACTCATGGTGGGATCCAGCACCGTGGTCGTGACATTGGGCGCGCGCTTCTTTACTTCGTCGATCAAACGAATGCCCTGCTGGCTGCGCCGCCCTTCCGTCATCGCGATCAGGCACGTGCTCTCAGGATGGCGGATCGGCAGCGAGTCCTTGGAATCCTCCACCAGCGTTACGGCGCGATCGGCCACTTCCTGGGCGCGTTCTCCCGATTCGGGCGAATCCACCACGTCGGCGATGGCCTCCAGATCCACCAGCTTCTTGCTCCTGAGTCCCAGGCGAGCCTTGGCCGCCAGCACGCGGTTGACGCTTTCATCCAGACGCTTGCGTGTGATCCGGCCCTTCTGCACCGCCGCGACAATTCCGCGAATCGCTTCTTCGGGATGCTTGGGCATCAGCAACACGTCGGCGCCCGCTTCCAGCGCCCGCACGGACGCTTCGGCTGAATCGAACATCGCCGCCAGTCCCTGCATGTCCATGGCGTCTGTCACCACCAGGCCATGAAAGCCCAGCTCGTCCCGCAGGACGCCCGTGATAATTTTGGGCGACACGGTAGCCGGCAGATTATCCGGCTCCAGCGCCGGGACGTTGAGATGCGCGGTCATCACCGCGTCCACGCCAGCCGCGATCGCGCCGCGGAAGGGAGTCAGCTCCACGGCTTCGATGCGATCGTGATCGGCGTCCAAGCGCGGCAGCGCCAGATGGCTGTCTTCGGTGGTGTCGCCGTGTCCGGGAAAATGCTTGGCGGTTACCAGAACCGGATTCTTGCGATCCGAATGCGCGCCATTGATGTAAGCTTCCACGAAACTCGCCACCTGCTCCGGATTCTCGCCGAAGGAGCGGATGTTGATGATCGGATTATCGGGGTTGTTGTTGACGTCGGCCACCGGCGCGAACAGCCAGTTGACGCCCATGGCGCGCGCGTCACGAGCGGTGTCCGCTCCTTCCTCGGTGACGGCATCCAGATCGTTCGCGGCGCCGAACGCCATGCTGTACGGCCACGCCGTGGTGGAGTTCACGCGCATGGACGCCCCGCGCTCGAAATCGGCCGCCACGAACAGCGGCGTGCGCGCCAGCTTCTGCAACCGGTTCAGCAGCGCGGCCATGGCGTAAGGTTCGGCGTTGCGAATGCCGCCATTCAGCGAATGGCCCGTCACGATAACGCCGCCTACATGCAGATCGCGGATCAGATGCTGATATTTGCGATACTCGGCCGAGCGAGTGTTGGCCAGCTCGCCGTAAATCGGCACGATGACGAGCTGCGCCGCCTTATCGCGCAAACTCATGGAGCGCGTCCATTGCCGGACCGAAGGATTGACGGACTTATCGGACGGTTTTTTCGAAACCTTGGCGCGTGTCGCGGCGCTGGATACTGAAATGATCAGCGGGATCGACAGGACGAAGGCGATCCACGCGCGTGGCAGCATCTGCTTCTACTTTACCGCGAACGTCAGAGGTGGATGGCGGGAAGAACTAACGAGCCTTGCGCTTGTCCGCCTTGGAACCAGGCTGCGATCCGGCCGACTTCTTGGGCGGCGTCTGTTGCTTGCGCAACAATCGATTCACCGCGCGAATCAACTGGCTCACTTCGTTGTTGCTCTTCTGCAGCACCACGTCGGCGCCCGTCGAGGCCTCGTCCAAGCCCAGCGTATCGGCGAAGCCGGAAATCAGGATCACCGATGTCGCCGGATGAAGTTTTCTCAATCGACCGATGAATTCGACGCCGTTCATCTTGGGCATCTTGTAGTCGGTCACCACCACGTCAAAGGCGTGCTTGCCGCACAGATCCAGCGCATCGGCCGCGGTGCCCGACGTTCGCACCTGATGCCCCAACTCTTCGAGCACACTGCGCCGCGCCGCTAATCCGAGTGAGTTGTCGTCGACTAAGAGAATCCGTCCGCACGGGTTCTGAGAAGATGAGTTGGCCATCGAGAGGACCCATCGAACTTAACAAAGCCGTAATCGCACTGTCAATGAATTTCTATCAGCTTGCAATGTCGGAAGATCGAGAGCTTGACTTGTGAGGAGTGAACGGTGTCACGTCAGTCCGCGTGGGAAGAGCGCCCTTCGGTGTCCGGCATGAGACGAATTTATTCCACGGCGCGCGGCGCGGTGTAGCCGCCTTTGGCGACTACCGTGTACTTCACCGGCTTTCCACTCTCAGTGATTCTCAACGCGGCGCCGGTCTGCGGATCCACCAACTCCACCTTGATCTTGCGGAACGAGCCGTCTTTGGCCTGATTGGAGGACCGGTAGGTCAGCGTGTACTGATTGCGCAGCGCCGCCTCCACGTTCTGAAAGATGTTAGGAAACTCGGCGAAGAAGCGCGGAAAAAACGCCTGCCCCCCGCTCTCGCTGGCGAACGTTTTCATCTCGTTATCGGCCTGCAGAAAATCCAGCTGCTGGATCTGGCCCATATAAGGTTCCGCCATGATCCGCATGGCTTGCAGCATGCTCACCGCGTAGACCGGCACGCCCGATTGCTGCACCACCTTCCGCGCTTTGTCGTAAGTCAGCTTGCTAAACGTGTCGCGCCCGGATGCGATCAGCAGAATCGCTTTGCGGCCTTCGATTTCGCTCATGCGCTGCTCGGTATCCGCCAGAGCGTCGAACAGGTTCGCCTCCGAGAATCCTGGGATACGCAAACGCTGCATCGCTTCTTGAACCTTGCCGCGGTCGGTGGTGAAATCGCACAGGATCTCCGGCCGCAGATCGTAGGCGATGATGGCCACGTAATCCTGCGGCTTGAGCGTCTGAACGAACCCGTACGACGCCACCAGCGTCTCATACCAGCCTTGCGAATAATACTGCTGGAACAGGTTGCTGAATTCGATCACCATCGCGATCGTCATCGGCGCTTCGCTATTGACGTTGAAGCTCGAGATCTGTTGCGGAACGTTGTCTTCCAGCACGCGAAAATTGGTTTTGGGAATACCCGGAAGAAATTTCCCTTTGTTGTCGAGCACGGCAACGTCCAACTCCACGGTGCTCACGTCGCTGGTGAAGGTGGGAGTGTCGGCCGGCAGATCCTTGTCCTTCTTGGTGAACTTGGAGGGAATCTTCGGCTCTTCCACCGCCGGCTCGTCATTGGGCTGGGCAGGAGCGGTTTCGGCGCTGGTTGGCGGCGGGGTGTCGTCCAGCGGCGGATTCTTCTTTCGGGGCCGCGCCACGGTTTCCGACGAATCGGAGTCCGGTCCCTGTTGCGCCAGAGTGACGTGCAACGAAATGGCGCCCAGTGCGACAAGCACGGCGACCGCTAACCCGGCCTTGACGTATTTCATACCGCCTCGCCCTTTATTTTAACCCTGGATGCAGCTTCTAGTTCACTTTGGGTCCGCCGCGCCCGGGCGGGCCCTGCTTGCGCAGGTACACCTGAAACTTTTTCTTGGCGCGCTGCAGTTTCCACTCCCGATACTGCCGTCGAAGCGGGCCCACCGGATCGAACTGCATATGCGGCGTCTTGAGAAATAGATAACCGAACAGCAGTCCGCCCAGATGCGCGAAATTGCTGACTCCCGTGTTGACTCCGAAAGAGCTCAGGAACGCCACTGCGCCGACGATCAACACAAAATATTTCACTTTGATCGGAATCAGGAAGCCCCACAGGATCTCGCGATCTGGAAACATCAGGGCGTACACCAGCAGAATTCCAAAAATAGCGCCCGAGCTGCCGATGGTGGGAATGCTCGGGTTGCCCCAGGGCAAAATGTAGTTGGCGATCACCACGCAGATGCCCGCGCCGACCGCGCAGAAGAAGTAGAACTGCACGAACCGCCGAGTTCCCCACACCCGCTCGATGTCGGCGCCGAACATCCACAGCGCCAGCATATTCCAGATGATGTGCCCGAAGCCTTGGTGCAGAAAAGCGTAGGTGGCCAACTGCCAGACGAAAAAGTCCTTGACCACAGCGATGGGAATCAGCTTAAGAAAAATGAGCGGACCCGAGAGCCCTGCCCGGTCGGCGAAGAAATTCAGGATGAAGATGGCGACGTTGCTGATGAGAAGCCACTTGACGCCCTTCGGGAAGCCGGGAATGTAGAATGCACCGATCTCTCGCGTTCTGCTGCGGAAGGACATGAACTGAAGACCCGCCCTAAAAGTCAGAATATCAGAACGGAGATCAGTTTTCTTCAGAGAACTTGGCTGTTCGCGCGCCCCAGGCGATCAGCGTGGATGAGAGCATCTTCAGGCCGATGGACAGCGCGATCCACACCTGCCAGTGCGAGAATAACCCGCCCGAGATGGGGAATGCCGCTGCCCATCCCAGGTCCTGGCAAACGCGCCACATTCCCAACACCAAAGCCACCAGCGCGGCGGGTGTCAACAGAGCGACTAAGACGTTCGCCAGTTGACGGCTGAAGATGTGAGTAATCAACTTCAATGCAGTCTCAAACCAAAGCTGCGCATGGATTGTACTGGCTGAAGTGCTTCGAACTACGGTGAATTGTGGCGTTAGTCCAACCTTGAAAACTGGCATGTCCCTCCGAATCTACATTTGCAATGGATGCACGAGACTAGCCAAAGTTTCTGGAATTCCGAACGACGCAGTGGACGAGTTGCTCGCGGGTTAACCTGTGGATTTCGATTCGATGAGAAGCCGAATGCACACGGACGATGCACTAGGTGTGGCAGGTTGCCACAGTAGCGAAGTACTAAGGCCCGCTACTGAACCACGATCGATTTTACTGAGCCACGAGCGTGAGCGAGTGGTCTTTGTCAATATCGCGTCACCAGCTTGCGCTCACCGTCATCAACGTTCTCTGGAACAATCACCGTTGCTTTTCCATACCGGTTCAGCACGGTGGCGCAGAACTGAAGCGAACCCGCCAGCGCCAGCCAGATCTGCCAGTGCGAGAACAACCCGTTGGGAATGGGAAACTGTCCGGTGGCGTTCAGGTCCGCCGCCAGCCTCCAGCAAGCAAGCACACACGCCATTACCGCCGCGGGCGTGAGCAAGGCCGCCATGGCCAGCGCGACGTGCTGGTTCTTGCGCCGCTTCTGCCGCACTCTGGTTTCGGAATTGAGTCGTATCCTGACTACCATTCGGTTAGAATCTCATTTTACCAATTCCCACTCCCAACATATCGACACGCCCCTCCAACCACCTTATGCAAACGCTCAAGACAGCTATCCTCGGCACCGGTTTCATGGGGAAGGTGCACGCCGAAAATCTACGCCGCTTGGGCAATGTCGAAATCGTGGCGGTGGCCGGTTCCAGCGATCAACGCGCGCGCGAGTTTGCTAAAGGCATTGGAGTCAGCCGTGCCACTGGAAATTATCAGGAGTTGCTCGAAGATCCCGTCATCCAGGCCGTGCATATTTTGACACCCAATGCGCTGCATCATCCCATGTGCCGCGCCGCGCTCCAGGCTGGAAAACATGTTTTGTGCGAGAAGCCGTTCACCATTTCACTTGCTCAAGCGCGTGAACTTGTCGATCTCGCCGCGAAAACGGGCCTCGCGAATTGCATTCAACATAACCTCCGCTACTATCCGCTGGTCCAACAGATTCGCCGCATGATCGAAGCCGGCGATTTGGGCGAGATCTTGATTGTGCAAGGAAGCTATTCGCAGGATTGGTTGCTGTACGACAGCGATTGGAATTGGCGCGTGGATGCGGGCGCGAACGGCGCACTGCGCGCCATGGGCGACATCGGATCGCATTGGATGGATCTGATCCAGCATGTAACCGGTCTGCGGATCACCGAACTTTGCGCCGATCTTGCGACTTTTCATCGCACGCGTCGCAAGCCCAAAGGATCGGTGGAGACGTTCGCCGGTAAGAAACAATCAGATGGGGAGTACGAAAACTTTCCCATCGATACCGACGACTTCGGCGCCGTTCTGCTGCGCCTGGGCGATCGCGCGCGCGGCGCTTTCACCGTTAGCCAGATGTCGGCCGGCCGCAAGAACATGTTCACCATCGATATTTACGGAACCAAGTCGGGCGTTTCCTGGAACCAGGAGCGCCCCGATGAATTGTGGATCGGCCAGCGCAATACCCCGAACCAGATCATCCTCAAGGACCCCGCGCTGCTCTATCCCCAGGCCGCCTCCTACGCCGATCTTCCCGGCGGCCACAGCGAAGGATACGACGACACGCATAAGCAAGTGTTCAAGCGCTTCTACGCACGCGTGGCGGACCCGTCGGCGCCGGTGGAGTACCCGACGTTTGAAGACGGGCTGTTCGGGATGCAGTTATTGGAAAAGGTAGCCGAAAGCGCCAAGACTCGTGGATGGGTCACCGTTTAGCATGTGATTGAATTTTGTTTCCCCATCCGTGTTGATCCGTGTTTATCTGTGGCCAATTCTCATCTACGGTGGGTTCTCAAAACAAGAACTTCTCCGTCTCCCTCCACATCTCATTCAGCACGTTTACCAGATCGTGATCCGAATCGAGTAATCGCAAGCTCGCGTTCGAATGCTCGGCCGCGAACCTCTCCGCGTATTCCGGCGGGACCACCGTATCGTTCCGGCCCTGAAAAATTAGTGCCGGTTGCTTGAAGTCGGGATAGGCCTCATATCGCCGCGCGTCATCGATCAATTGATGGCCCAATTCCACCACACGCCCTTCGCTGTAGTGAAACACCTCCAGCGCGTTGGTGCGCTTCCATTGTTCCATCGCCTGCTCACCTAAGGTTTCGGGCCACCGCGACGCGAACGAAAAGGCCGGGGCCATCAGCACCAGCTTCTGCACTTCCGGATGGCGCGCCGCGTAGAGCGCCGCCAGGTATCCGCCCATGCTCGATCCGATCAGCGAAACTGCCTCGCCGCCGGCCAGCCGTTCGATCACCTTCAATTGTGCCGTCAGCGTCAGGTTCCGGAAATCGCCTTCCGCCAGATCCGGGACTTGCAAACCAATCCCCAGTTCGCGGAAGCGTTCCTCAAAAAATCGAGCCTTGCGCGAACCGGGACTGCTGGCGAAGCCATGCAGATAAACATACCGGCTCATTGCGTCATAAACCCGCGAACGCTACCGCCGAGCCTTCCGTCAAAATGCGGCGCAGGTAATCGATCTGTCCCAGGTGAAAATTCAAGTGCCCGTGCAAGTGAACCAGAATATCGTGCGACGAAAGTGGAATTTGGAGAATCTGCTCAGGATGGACGGCTGCCAGATCGCCATCCGTGAGATGAGCGACCACCTGCACCACCAGTTCCTTCACTTCTTCCATGCGCCGCACCAATTCCTCTCGCGAAATTCCGCCCAGTTCAAATTCCTGATCCCGAACTCGCGCGTAAGCCACGTTCCCCAACTGCCGCCCGATGTACTCGCGCAGATTGCCTTCCAAGTGAAGCACCAGATTTCCGGCCGAATTCTTGACCCCAGGCGCCCGCCGCCACAGCGACTCATCGTCGGGAAACGCCTGCAACTCCTGAATTAGCCTGGTAAGGTCGCGCGAGAACAGCGCCGCCAGCCCACCCGCAATCGTCATGCGTTCAGTGTCGCGCAAATTGAGCCAAGGTAATCAGATGGCCCGCCGGATCCTTCACCGTGAATTCAGTAGATCCATAAAACGTCTGGTGCACCGGCAATACAACTGGAGCGCCTTCCGTCGCCGCCAGCGCGGCCTCCAGATCGTCCACTTCCAGGAATAGGAAGCCGGTCCCTCTTTGATAAGCGCGGGCGCTTTCCGGGTCCTTGTCCAGACTCGCGTAACTGCCGTACATCAATTCGATGTTGCCCTTCTGCACTGCCGCGAACGCCAGCCCGCCTCCGCCGTCCGGCACCTCCATGGTCTTCTCGAAATGCATCCGCTCCACCCAGAACTTGGCGCAGGCCGCCACGTCGTCGGTGTACAGGTTCGGGGTCAATCGTTTTACGTTCATGGTTCTCCTTTCGGGCTTGCCAAGGCCCACTAGTCTTATTTAGACTAGTGGAGGAGAAAGACCATGTCAAGCGCTAAACTGACCACGCCCGATCTTGTCCTCCTCAGCCTTCTGGCCGAACGCCCCATGCACGGCTACCAGGCCAACGTGCTGCTGGACGGTCGCCGGGTTCGCGACTGGGCGGGAGTCTCCCGGCCCCAGGTCTATTACTCGCTGGACAAGCTGGCCCGGCTCGGATTCATTCGCTCAACCGGCCCCGACGACCAGGCAGGCGGACCCGAGAGGCGCGTCTTCGAAACCACCGCTCGCGGCCGATCCGCCCTGGCCGACGCCTTGGAGCGCGACGACTGGACGGAGCATTCCGAGCGCCCGCCCTTCCTCACGTGGCTCGCCCTATCCTGGCAGTGCCGCCCCGGCGTTTTCTCCCGGCAGCTCCAGCGCCGCGAGAAGTTTCTCGAAAGCGAGCTGATACGAAGGCGGGAAATTCAGGCCGCCGTTCGCAAAGAGGTGGGCCATCGCTTCCACGAAGCCGTCTGGATGCTCAGCTTGAACATCGATCAGGTACTGGCCGAATTGCGCTGGCTCAAGAAGATCCGTCGCGAGCTCCCCCGCCGCGCCTCTGCCCGCCATCCGGCCTATGTTCACAAATAGCTCCCGCAGCTGGTGTGTATCCTGGCGCACGGGCGGTCTGGGCTACAATTGGGTTGACAAGAAACGGGTTTCTTGATCTAGTCGTAAGCGGAGACATCGGAGCACCCGAGCCCTTCATCACGCGAGTCGCGGCCCTGTAGTTGCGGCTGGCCGCTACCATCGCTAGAATCAATGAGTTTGTACAGAACTTGGAGGATTCATGTCGGTTGAACAAAGAGTGAAGCAGATCATCGTCGAGCAGTTGGGCGTGGATGAAGGCCAAGTGGATAATAGCGCCTCGTTCGTCGACGATCTTGGCGCCGATTCGCTCGATATCGTGGAACTGGTTATGGCGTTTGAAGAGGCTTTCGATATTGATATTCCCGACGAAGATGCTGAGAAAATCGCCACCGTGAAAGACGCCATCGATTACATCGAGAACAAGAAGAAGAAGTAAACCGCCGGGAGCTATTGTTGTCGCGCAGAGTAGTAGTCACAGGAGTCGGGTTGCTGACCCCACTCGGCTTGGGCACCGACCAGAGCTGGCAGGCCATTTGCCAGGGGCGGAACGGCATTTCCCGGATTGAGCAGTTTGACGCCAGCGCGTTTGCCTGCCGCATTGCGGGCGAGGTAAAGAATTTCGATCCCGCCCAATTCATCGAAAAAAAAGAAATCAAGAAAATGGGTCGCTTTATCCAGTTCGGGATCGCGGCCTCCGAGTTCGCCATGGCCCAGTCCGGGCTCAAGGTAGATGCGCAGAACGCCGAACGCGTGGGCGTGGTGATCGGCAGCGGCATCGGCGGATTCGAAGTGATCGAACGCGAGCACAGGACCTTACTCGAAAAAGGCCCCAGCCGCATCTCGCCCTTTTTCATTCCCGCCACCATCATCAACCTTGCCGCGGGTTATGTCTCCATCCGCACCGGTGCCAAGGGCCCCAATTCCGCTACCGCCACAGCCTGCACCACCAGCGCCCACTCCATCGGCGATTCGTTCAAGATCATCCAGCGCGATGCCGCCGACGTGATGATCTGCGGTGGTGCGGAGGCTTGCATCACTCCCATGGGCATCGGAGGATTTGCCGCCATGCGCGCCCTTTCGCAGCGCAATGACGAGCCCGAGAAAGCCTCCCGTCCCTGGGACCAGCAGCGCGATGGATTCGTGGTGGGCGAAGGCTCCGGCATTCTGATTCTGGAGGCTCTGGAACACGCCATGCGGCGCGGAGCGAACATCCTGGCCGAGATCGTCGGTTATGGCATGAGCGGCGACGCCTATCACATCACCAGTCCGTCGGAAGACGGCGACGGCGCCTTCCGCGTGATGCGCCTGGCCATCAAAGATGCGGGAATTGAGCCGGAGCACATCGATTACGTCAATGCGCACGGCACCTCCACCGAGGTGGGCGACCGCATCGAAACCACCGCCATCAAGCGCGTCTTCTGTGATCACGCTTATAAACTCGCCGTCAGCTCCACCAAATCCATGACCGGCCATCTGCTAGGTGGCGCGGGCGGTCTTGAGGCGGGCATCACAGTCCTTGCTTTGCGCGATCAGATCGCGCCCCCTACCGTGAATCTCGATCTGCCCGATCCGGAGTGCGATCTCGATTATGTGCCGCACAAGGCGCGCCCCATGAAGATGGAGTACGCGCTTTCGAATTCGTTCGGCTTCGGCGGCACCAACGGCTGCCTGATCTTCAAGCGATTCACCGGCTGATCGGCCGCGCCTTTCATGAAAATCCTGGTCTCCATCAAGCAAGTCCCCTCGCGCGACTCACAGCTTCGCATCGACGCCGGCGGCCGTTGGATTCAAGAGAGCGATCTCAGTTTTGAAATCAACGAACCCGATGCCTACGCGCTCGAAGAGGCTCTACGGTTGAAGGAAAAACACGGTGGCGAAGTGGTGGCGCTGTGCGCCGGACCCGCGCGCGCGTCGCAGACTATTCGTGAGGCGCTGGCCAAGGGCGCCGACCGCGCCATTCACATCGAAGAAGAGAATCTGACGGCGTTCGACACCCTGGGCGTCGCCAGGCTGCTCGCCAAAGCAGCGGAAGCGGAAAAGCCCGATTTGATTCTCACCGGCTTGCAGTCCGACGATCTGGGTTATGGCCAGACCGGCGTCGTGATGGCGGAAATCCTCAGGCTCCCGCACGGCACCATCATCATGGCGGTCGAAATAATCGACGCGGGCATTCGCGTGAAGCGTGAGCTCGAAGACGGCTGGTTTCAAAGCGTCGAGATGCCGCTTCCGGCGGTACTCACCATACAGTCCGGCATCAACAAGCTGCGTTACGCAACATTGATGGGCATCAAGAAGGCCAAGACCAAAGAGGTGAAGCGGCTTACCGCCGCGGAATTGGGTGTCGCCGCCTCGCCCACGGCGACCATCGAACGAGTCTATCTGCCGCAGCGCAGCAAGCAGACCCAGATCATCGAAGGCAGCCCGAAAGAAGCCGCCGCCAAGCTGGTCGAAAAGCTCCGATTCGAGGTGCGCGTTATATGAGCGGCGTTTTGATCATCGCGCAGCGCAGCGGTGATGGGTGGCATCGCATGTCGTGGGAGACTCTCGCGGCCGGCCAACAGCTTGCAGCGCAGACCGGTCAAACTGTGTCGGCGGCCGTCGTCGGTCAGGCGGGCGAGCTCGCCAACAAAAAGCTCGATCGTGTCTATTCCATCGAGCACCCATTACTCGCCAACTACACCGCCGATGGCTTCACCGCAGCGTTAGAGCAACTCATCCGCAAACTCAATCCCTCCATCGTGCTTTTTCCTCACACCTACCAGGTCCGCGATTTCGCGCCTAAACTCGCCACGCGCTTCAACCAGGTCTTGGTCAGCGATGCGGTCGGCTTCCGCGTTGAATCCGGAGCGCCTGTTTTTGTTCGCCAGCTTTTTCAAGGCAAGCTGAATGCCGATGTGAAACTCGGCGGCGCCGAACCACATTTCGCTTCCATCCAAGCCGGAGCCTTTCGAGCGGATCAGGTTGAAGAAGGCACATCCCAGGTGGAACAGTTCACACCGGAATTAACCGCCGGCATCATCCGAGCTAAACCGCAGGAGCCGTTCCGCGAATCGGCCCGCGCCGTCGACTTAACCTCGGCCGACATCATCGTCTCCGTAGGCCGCGGCATAAAAGAGAAGGACAACATCCCGATCGTCGAAGAACTCGCCAAAGCGCTCGGCGCGGAACTCGCGGCATCGCGCCCCATCTGCGATAGCGGCTGGCTTCCCATGGAGCGCCAGGTGGGCAGCTCCGGCCAGACCGTCTCGCCCAAGATGTATCTCGCCGTCGGAATCTCCGGCGCCATCCAACACTTAGTTGGTATGAAAGGTGCCAAAACCATCGTCGCCATCAACAAGGATGCCAACGCTCCCATCTTCGAAGTAGCCGACTACGGCATCGTCGGCGACCTGTTCGAAGTGGTCCCCGCCCTGGTCGAAGCCGTAAAAAAAGCCAAGGCCTAATCGGCCCGCCTTGCCCTTCCTCTCGCTCCACCCAGCCCTCCACCCACCGCGCTTTACTGAGCCGCGACCGTCAGGGAGCGGAGATGTCCGTCTACGATTAGGCCGAGTCAATTTCCTTCCGCTCGCCACACGAATTCGGCGATGCGCTCCGCCAGTTGGGTCTGCAAACCGGATGCCAAGTCTCCATAATTCCGCAAGGGCATCGAAAAAGTCAAAAAAGGCGGATATACAATTTCCTAATCCAGTCTGCGAGGTGTAGGATTGGGTGGTCGGCATGATCTGGGCGGAGAGGCGCCCATGCCGACGGGAAGCTTTCGCTCCTGTGCGAGTACCCGATGCGTTGCTCAACTCGGTGGTATTCATCGGCGAAGTGGTCAACGAGGATGACCCGCGAGAGGAGATTGACTTCTTTGGTACCGGCTTCTTCGTCGTACACAGATGGCATGACCATCCTTTTACATTCTTCGTAACAGCCAAGCACGTCGCTAGAGACACCGAGAAGTCAGAGACAAACAATCCGGTTTATGGCGAACAAAAAGGGCGGCGGAACGATGAACGTAATTATGGCTTCTGATCGATGGTATTTTCACCCCTCTGACCCAACAGCCGATGTAGCCGTATTGCCCTGCCGAATCGATGCGGCCCTTGATATCGTGACCATCGGGACGGATGGCTTTGTGACACCAGAGCGTCGCGCGGAATTGAAAATAGGAATAGGAGATGAAATCGTCTTTCCGGGACTGTTCACATACGCTTCAGGAGTGCGGCGCAACATGCCCCTGACTAGGCGCGGCACGATCGCGATGATTCCTGATGAAGCCATCCAAGTCGATGAAGGCTTTGCAGAGGTTTACTTAGCAGAGGCGCGGTCTATAAGTGGCATGAGCGGGTCTCCAGTTTTTGTTAGAGCCAGCGTTGGCATACCCGGCAAATTCTTCGGAGAGAGAACTGATGAGCAGCTCATTGCTCACAAGTCCAAGTTTAACTTCTTGGGGTTGATGCATGGACATTGGGACGTCAAGGAGTCCGAACTGAATCGACCGCACTTTAGTCCAGCAGCAAAAGGAACTGGCGTGAATTCCGGAATCAGTGTGATAGTCCCCGCTCACAAGATTCTTGAAACGATTATTCAGCCGGGTATACTGACGCTCGCCGAAGAGCATTACGCAAAAATGCGGGAAACAAATCTCCCTCCGAGGGCTTCGGAGGATGCGGGATAACTTTGCGGGGATTTTAGGGGAAGGCTAACCAAGGCGGAAAGTAGCCGCTCTGAGATCCATGCCACGATAGACGCTACAAAGGAGCGGCCGCCGTTGCCGGGGTGCATCAAGGGTTGAGCTTCCGACCCGCCTTTGGCGAAAACGATTGCGCTGCCATCTCGCGCTTCCAGTCACAACCTTCCTCCACCCTCATCTTGCTTTGACACAACAACGTCCACAAACCCAGCGTTCTTCCCGCTGGCGCTCGTGCTATCCCGGTGACCGAGGTCTCCACATATGGCAACAGCAACGCAGGCTCAAGCAACACCGGCAACAACGGATCACGTCGATCGCTGGTTGGAACGCCGCGCCGCCACCAACCGAGCCAACGCCCAACACTCCACCGGTCCACGCACCGAACCGGGCAAGCAACGTTCCTCGCTCAACGCGTTGCGCCACGGTCTCACCGCCCGTACCGCGGTCTTGCCCACCGAGGCCCCCGACGCCTACCAGCGCCACACCGAGCAATTTCTCGATGAGTACGCCCCCGCGACACCCACCGAATCCCAGCTCGTGCAGGAACTCGTCGACACTTCCTGGCGCCTCAATCGCATTCCTCTCCTCGAATCCGAGCTTCTCTCCCAAAACCCCAACCCCCAAACCCTAATCCCGCAGCTCGCCACCCTCGGGCTCCACTCCAGCCGCCTCTCCCGCCAGTTCCACAAAACCCTTGAGCAGTTGCGCGACATCCAGCAAGAGCGCCGCCGCCTGGAGAACCGCCAACTTCGCGATGCGGCCGAAATCCTGATACGTCATCAGCGCAAAGGCCTTCCCTGGGAGCCAGCCGACGCTTTTTCAGAACAACCTGGCTTCGTTTTTTCAAAGGAACAAGTCGAGCGCCACGCGCGCTTCCTGATTCTCCAAAATCCCGCCTATTATGACCCACCCCAGTCCCGATCCGACCCGCAGATCTATTTGCAGACCTCTTCACGATGAACGCTGTCGTACACAGTGATCACCCACTCCCTCGCTTGCCGGATGGACAACAGCTTCACCCTTCCCGCATCATGGTTAGATATGGAAATCGTCAAGGTTGTGGGCCGCGAGATTCTGGACTCGCGCGGCAATCCCACTGTAGAAGCCGACGTGCTTCTCGCCGATGGTACGCTCGGCCGCGCCGCGGTTCCCTCCGGCGCCTCCACCGGCGAGCACGAAGCCGTCGAGCTGCGCGATAACGATCCGAAGCGCTACCTGGGCAAAGGCACGCGCAAGGCCGTCGCGAATATCGTCAAGAAAATCGCGCCGGCCGTCACCGGCATGGACGCGGAAGACCAAAGCGCCATCGATCGCAAGATGATCGAGCTGGACGGCACGCCCAACAAAGCCAAGCTGGGCGCGAACGCGATCCTGGCCGTCTCCATGGCCGCCGCGCGCGCCGCCGCGCAATCGCAGATGACGCCGCTCTATCGATATCTGGGCGGCGTTGCGGCGAATCTGCTGCCCGTGCCGCTGATGAACATCCTCAACGGCGGCGCGCACGCCGACAATTCCGTCGACCCGCAGGAATTCATGATCGTCCCCTACGGCGCGAGCAAATTTTCCGAAGCGCTGCGCATGGGCGCCGAAGTATTTCACACGCTCAAGGGCGTGCTGAAGAAGCGCGGCTATTCCACCGTCGGTGGGCGACGAAGGCGGCTTCGCGCCCAATCTCAAATCCAACGAAGAAGCGCTCGAAGTGGTGCTGGAAGCCATCACCAAGGCCGGCTACAAGCCCGGCGAGCAAATCGGCATCGCGCTCGATCCGGCCGCCAGCGAGTTTTACGACAAGGCGAGCGGCAAATACGTCTTCAAGAAATCCGACAAGAGCCAGCGCACTTCCGAGCAGATGGTGAAGTTCTGGGCCAAGTGGGTGGAGCAGTATCCCATCATTTCGCTCGAAGACGGCATGGCCGAGGACGATTGGGACGGCTGGAAGCACGCTGACCGAAGCGCTGGGATCGAAGATCCAGCTGGTCGGCGACGACATCTTCGTCACCAACACGGAGCGGCTGGCGCAAGGGCATCGAGAAGGGCATCGCCAATTCGATTCTGATCAAGGTGAACCAGATCGGCACGCGTCACCGAAACGCTGGAAGCCATGCAGATGGCCACCGCCGCGGACTACACCAACGTCGTCTCGCACCGCTCCGGCGAAACCGAAGACGCCTTCATCGCCGACTTCGTCGTGGCCACGCGCGCCGGGCAGATCAAGACCGGATCGGCCAGCCGCACCGATCGCATCGCGAAATACAATCAGCTCCTGCGCATCGAAGAGGAGCTGGGCGACGACGCCCAGTTCGCCGGCCGGAAGGCGTTCCACCAATAATGCACGGCACAAAGAAGCCGCTGGTCCTGACCATTCTGGATGGCTGGGGATTTTCGCCCGCCATCGAAGGCAACGCCATCGCCGCCGCGCGCAAGCCCACTTACGATCTGCTGCTGCGCGAATATCCCAACACGCTGGTGCAAACTTCCGGGCCCTCCGTCGGCCTGCCCGAAGGACAGATGGGCAACAGCGAAGTGGGCCATCTGAACATCGGCGCCGGCCGCGTCATCTACATGGACGTCACGCGCATCGACGCATGATCGCCTCGGGCGAGTTCTTCAACAATCCGGTGCTGCTGGCTGCCATGCAGCACGCCAAGACGCATCGCCTGCATCTGATGGGCCTGTGCAGCGACGGCGGCGTGCATTCCCTGCTCACGCATCTCTACGCGCTGCTCGAAATGGCCAAGCAGCAAGGCGTGGAGCACGTGTTTGTCCACTGCTTCATGGACGGCCGCGACACGCCGCCCGAAAGCGGCGCCGGATTCATCGAGCAAGTGCAGAAGGAGATGCGGCAGATCGGCGTGGGCAAGATCGCGACGCGTCTCCGGCCGCTACTACGCCATGGATCGCGACAAGCGCTGGGATCGCATGGAGCGCGCCTTCGACGCCATGGTGCTGGGCAACGGCGAAAAGTCGGACGATCCCGTGGCCGCGGTGAAGCGATCCTACGAGCGCGGCGTCACCGACGAATTCATCGAGCCGGTCACCATCGTGGACGCGCAGCAACCAGCCGGTCGGGCTGATTCGCGACGACGACGCCTGCATCTTCTTCAACTATCGCGCCGATCGCGGCCGCGAGATGACCATGGCGCTCACGGATCCAACGCTCGAAAAACCGTCCCGCTCGCTGCGCCGAAGAATCTGCACTTCACCACCATGACCCAGTACGACAAGAGCTTCCGCGTTCCCTTCGTGCTGCCGCGCGAGCATCCCAACAACATCCTGGCCGACGTGATGGCGCAGTTGAATTGGAAGAATCTGCGCGTCGCCGAAACCGAGAAATACGCGCACGTCACTTACTTCTTCAACGGCGGCAACGAAAAGCCCTATCCGGGCGAGAGCCGCGAACTGGTGCCGTCGCCCAAGGTCGCGACCTACGATCTGAAGCCCGAGATGAGCGCGCAAGGCATCACCGACGTGGTGGTGAAGGCCATCGAGCAGCGCGAGTTCGACGTCATCGTGATGAACTTCGCCAACGCCGACATGGTGGGCCATTCGGGGAAAATGGCGCCCACCGTGCTGGCTGTGGAGGCCGTCGATGCCGGGCTCGGCCAGATCTACGACGCGCTGCGCCGCTCCGGCGGAACGTGGATGATCACCGCCGATCACGGCAACGCCGAAACCATGATCGATCCCGTCACCAAAGGTCCGCACACCTATCACACCACCAATCCCGTGCCGTTCATCCTGGTGAGCGATTCGCGCGTCATGCTGCGGTCCAGCGGCGCGCTGCAGGACATCTCGCCCACCATTCTGGGCTTCCTGGATGAAAAGCAGCCCAAGGAAATGACCGGCCGCGATCTGCGCCTCTGACCAGGCCCGCCCTAACTGAACCGCGACCGTGAGGGAGCGGAGCCCGCTACACTAAAACTATGTCCAAACAATACTCAGCACCGCCGTCCATGTCGATCGATCCGGCCGCCAAGTACACGGCCACGTTCGAAACATCGAAGGGCAAGATTGTCTGCGATCTTTTCGCGAAAGACGCGCCCAAGACGGTGAACAATTTCGTATTCCTGGCCCGCGAAGGCTTCTATGACGGCACGCAATTTCATCGCGTCATCAAGGACTTCATGGTTCAGGGCGGCGACCCGACGGCCAGCGGCCGCGGCGGTCCCGGCTACAAGTTCGAGGACGAGACCAAGGGCAATCCCAACCGCCACAAGGTCGGCTCGCTCTCCATGGCCAATGCCGGCCCGAACACCAACGGCAGCCAGTTTTTCATCACCCACATCGCCACCGATTGGCTGGACGGCAAGCACACCGTCTTCGGCCAGGTCACCAGCGGCCAGGATGTCGTGGACAAGGTGCAGCAGGGCGATCAGTTGAAGTCCGTCACCATCCAGGAAGGCTGACCCGTGGCCTTTCCCATTCACAGAATGCGCCGCCTGCGGGCGACCGAAGCGTTGCGCAACCTGGTTCGCGAAACGCTGCTCGATCCGGCCGATTTCATCCTGCCGCTGTTCATCTGCCCGGGCGAAGGCGTGCGCCGCGAGATCAGCTCCATGCCCGGGCACGCGCAGCTTTCGGTCGACCGGCTGGTCAAGGAATGCGCGGAGGCTCACTCGCTCGGCATCGGCGGCGTCATTCTGTTTGGGATTCCGGAAACGAAAGACGAAATCGCGTCGGGCGCCTACGCCGACGACGGCATCGTGCAGCAGGCCGTCCGGGCGCTCAAGCGCGAAGTTCCCAAGCTGCTGGTGATGACCGACGTTTGCAATTGCGAATACACCAGCCACGGCCATTGCGGATTGGTTGTCGATGGCGAAGTGCAGAACGATCCGACGCTCGAGTGGCTGGCGAAAGCCGCGGTGTCTCACGCGCGCGCCGGCGCCGATATCGTCGCGCCCAGCGACATGATGGACGGCCGCGTGGCCGCCATCCGCAAGGCGCTGGATGCGGCCGGGTTCATCAACACGCCCATCGTTTCGTACGCCGCCAAATACGCTTCGGTCTTCTACGGGCCTTTCCGCGAGGCTGCCGAATCCACGCCGCAATTCGGCGATCGCCGCAGCTATCAGATGGATCCGGCCAACGCGCGCGAAGCCATGCGCGAAATCGAGCTGGATATCGAGGAAGGCGCGGACATGATCATGGTGAAGCCGGCCATGCCGTACCTCGACATCATCCGCGAGGCCCGCGAGCGTTTTCCCTTGCCGCTCGGCGCGTATCAAGTGAGCGGCGAGTTCAGCATGCTGACGGCCGCCATCAAAACGGCTGGCTGGATCGCGACCGCACCATTCTCGAATCGCTCACCGCCATCCGCCGCGCCGGCGCGGATTTCATGCTCACCTATTTCGCCAAGGACGCCGCCCGCCTGCTGGCCTGATGCGCTATTGCCTCACCGAAAATCCCGAATGGTTTTCGAGCGCCGCTTCGCTCTCATCCACTCCCCGAACTTCGGCCCAGCGCGGTCCCTTCCACAACAAGCCCGGCCAGTTCGGAAAGCTGCGCCGGCGTTCCGACGGCGTAGACTTCCACGCTGCCGTCATCGTCGTTGCGAACCCAGCCGCGGATGCCCAGCGCCTTGGCCGCCTGCTCCACAAAATAGCGAAATCCCACGCCCTGCACGCGTCCGCGCACGCGATACAATCTGGCTAGTTTCTGTTCGCTCAAGGTTTCTTGATGAGCGGATAAACAACAATCCGGCGGAACTCCACCGTCCCGCGATTGCCTTGCAGCAGAATCGGTCCCGGGCTCGGCCTCATTGGTATCCAGCGCGATCGCGGTCGGCCCGTCGATGCTCTGCCGGTTGATCACGCGAATGCCGTTCAGGATCACCGTCACTTCGCGGCCCACCAGGCGAACCGCCAGCATCTGCCACTCTCCGGCCGGTTTTTCGGCGTTCAGCGTGGGCGCGATGCGGCCCAAAATCGCGCCGCGTTCCGCGATTGGACGACGGCCGATCGGCATCGTCGGCGATCTGCACTTCATAGCGTCCGCGCAAGCCAATGCCGCTGTTGGTGTGCGGCTCGATCCGGTATTCGGCGTCCACCACGAAGTTGGTGAACTTCTTGTCGGAAACCAGATCGGGCGCTCCGGCCAGAGCGGTGAGCGCTCCGTCCTTCACCACCCAGCCCGCCAGATGCCCGGGCGGAACGGCTTGCCAGCCCGCCAGATCGTGTCCGTTGAACAGAACCACCGGGTCGCCGCGCTTCCAGGAGCCGTCGTCTTTTTCGGCCAGCGCCGGAGCGCGAACGCCGGTCCATTCCAGATACGTGGAAGGATCGCCCTCGATTTCAAAAGTTCCCTTGAGCTTGCCGTCCTCCAACCGCGCCCAGTAAAGGCCCTTTTCCGGACTGTGCTCTTTGCGGAAATTGGCTTCCAGCGCAAAGCGAAGCTCGCCTTCCGAAATGGACAGCTTGGGGATGTCGTCCAGCAAGCCCACCGGAGCGCCCAGGAACTTGCCCTTGAGATTGTCGGTGCCCGCGCCCGACACTTCCAGCCACCATCCGCGCGGCGACGACGGACCACCGACGGTGATGTCCCACCGGCCGTTGAAGTCCTGATCGTCTATGGAGGCGCCGAAGCAGCAAAAAGCCAGGGCTGCGACGAAAACGGATCGCACTGCGCCTACTTTACCAAAGTTTACGCGGGCCTGGCGATCTGACGCAGATCTATCAGCGCCCCAGCTCGGCGCGGGTCTGCAGGAACTGCAAGACGTTGGCGCGCGTGATGATTCCGTCCAGATGGTTGCCGCTGACCACCGGAAGCTGATTCACGTCATCGCGGCCCATGGTTTCGAGCGCCTCCATCACCGGCGTGGTGGGCGCCACGGTGTGCAGCTCATCCAGCGGCCGCATGATGTCGGAAAGCGTGGTGTAAGGCCAGCGCGGACGTTCCAGCTCCTTGATCTCGTGCGGGGTCACCAGACCCGCCATCTCGCCATTCTGCTGCACCACGAAACAGCGCTTGCCGGATCGAAGCAGGTAGTTCTCCACGAACTGCTCCACGTTCATGTTGCCGTCCAGCATGATGCAATCCGCCGTCATCACGTCGCTCACCCGAACGCCCTTCAAGCCCGCGGTGAGCGCGACGGAACTGGCGCTGGCGGTGGCGGCTTGCAGCAGGAACCATCCGATGAAGGCGATCCATAGTCCGCCGAAACCCGCTCCGCCGAAGAAGCGGAAAATTCCGAACGCGATGAACAGCAGCGCGATCACCTTGCCGACCGCGGCGGCGCGTTGGGTGGCGCGCATGGACGTCGCGCGAAGTCAGCCACAGGATGGAGCGCAGAATCCGCCCGCCATCCAGCGGATAGCCGGGAATCATATTGAAGGCTGCCAGCGATCAGATTGATGTATCCCAGCCAAACGAACATGGCGCTCGCAGCGGCGTGGCGGGCGTCGCTCCCATGCGCCATCCCAGCGCCCACGCGATTCCGAGCGAAACCACGCCGATGACGGCGCTCGAAAACGGCCCCACGATGCCCACCAGGAACTCGGTCTTGGCGTCTTCCGGCTCCTTCTCGATCTGGGCCACGCCGCCCAGCGCGAACAGCGTGATGGCTTTGGTGGTCAGCCCGCGCGCCCGCGCCACCAGCGCATGCGACATTTCATGCGCCAGCAGCGTGACGAAAAACAGCATGGCCGTCAGAGCCGAGAGCGCCCAGATGACGCTGGATCCCCATTCGGCATGGCTCTGCCTGGAACTGCGAGCCGAGCGACATGGTGATCAGCAGCGCGATCAGAAACCAACTGTAGTGCAGGCCGATTTCAATGCCGAAGAGCTTGCCGAGCCGAATGGAAGATCTCATGGACGCCCTCCTTTCAATCTTAAGACGCTCGCAGGCGAGCCGAAGAGGCACTGCGACTTATTGTTGCACCAGCAGGCCGGAGCGCTCCAGCAGCGCGTTGGGATCCGGATCGCGGCCCATGAAGCTGCGATACAGCTCGGCCGGATCTTCGCTGTCGCCGCGCGAAAGGATTCGATCGCGGAAACGCCCGCCCACTTCGCGGCTGAAGATGCCGCCGCGCTGGAAGCTGGTGAAGGCGTCGGCGTCCAGAACCTCGGCCCATTTGTACGAATAGTAGCCGGCGCCGTAGCCCACCGGGCTGGCGAACAGATGGGTGAAGCTGACGATCATCGCGTAGTGCTCCGGCAATCTGGCGGGCGAAAATTGCTGCAGGATGTCGCGCGCGAAAGCCAGCAGGTCGACGTTCGAGCCCGGCGGGATGTCCCGATGCAGCGCCAGATCCACCAGTCCGAATCCGAGCTGGCGCATCTGGGCGTTGGCGGCGCGGAAATTGCGCGCGTTGCGCATCTTCTCCAGAAGCTCTGCCGGAATCGGCGCGCCGGTCTGGTAGTGCCGCGCGAACAGATCCAGCGCGTCGCGTTCCCAGGACCAGTTCTCCATGATTTGCGACGGCAGCTCCACGAAATCCCAGGCCACGTTCACCCCGGCAAACCCGCGCAGTTCCACCCGGCTCAGGCAATGGTGCAGCAGATGGCCGAACTCGTGAAAAATGGTCTGGACTTCGCGATGCGTGAGCAGCGACGGGCGATCCTCGCCGGGCGGCGTCAGGTTGCCGCAGATCAGGCCCAGATGCGGATCGTGCGACCGGCCGTCGCCGCGCGGCAGCCCGGTGATGCAGACGTATCCATCCAGGCGCCGCCGCGCTTGTTCTCGCGCGGAAACCAGTCGGCATAGAAAGCGCCCACCAGCAGTTCGTCGCGTACGCCGGCTCTCGTCGTGGATTTCGTAATACTTGACGTGCGGATCCCAGCCCGGCACTCCGGGCTTTTCCAGCACCGAGATGCCGTACAGCCGGTGTACGATCTCAAACATCCCCTGGATCACGCTCTCCAGCGGGAAATAGGGCCGCAGAGCTTCTTCGTCGAAATCATACAGCGCGGCGCGTTGTTTTTCCGCGTAATAAGCGATATCCCAAGGCTGCAGTTCCGATTTCCCGGAGAAGGCCAGTAAATCGGCATTTTCTTTCTCGAAAGTACGCTTGCGTTTTGTGCCTTAAATCCTCCAGAAACCGCTGGGCGCGATCGCCGGCGTGCGCCATCCGGTCCTCCAGCACCAGGTCGGCGAAGTCGCGATAGCCCAGCAGCCGGGCCTTTTCGCCCCGCAGCTCCAGAATGCTCCGCATGATGCGGCACGGTTGTCGTACTTTTCCTCGGTGGCGCGGTTGACGAAGGCTTCATAGACCTGCCGCCGCAGTCGCTTCGTCGTCCAGGTACGTCATCACCGCCAGATAGCTGGGGGCTTGCAGGGTGAATCGCCAGGAGGGTTCCGGCAAACCTTTGGAGGCCGCGCTGGCGCGTGCCATGGCTCGCGCGCTTTCCGGCAGCCCCGCCAGCCGGCCTTCGTCCGTGATCACCCATTCGTATTGATTGGTCGAGTCCAGGACATTTTCAGCGAATCGAATGGTCTGTTTGGTCAGCTCTACGTCGATCTCGGCGATGCGCTTCTTTCCGGCTGCATCCAATTCAGCCCCATGACGCCGGAAATTATCCATGGTTTTTTCGAGGAAACGCTTGCGCACGCCGCTGAGCGCGCCCGCCTCCGGGGTGCGCGAATAAGCCAGCACCGCCTGCCACAAATCTTCGTTCAGCGGCAGCGACGAGTAGAATTCGCTCACCTTGGGCTGCACCGCGTTGTAAGCCGCGCGCAGTTCCGGCGTGGTGGCCACCGCCTCCAGATGGCGAACAATCTGCATGGCGTAATCCAGGCGCTCGGTCAACTGATCCAGCCTCTGCAGCGTGTTGGCGAAGGTTCGGGGCCCGGTCTGGGAAGTCAGGCCATCCAGTTCCACCCGGGCGTCCTTGAGCAGTTCCTCGATGGCGGGCTCCACGTGCTCCGCGCGAATCTGGTCGAAGGGGATTTGAAAATTAATTTGAAGCAGCGGGTTGGCAGCCGTGGTAAGCGTCATTCGGAGTTATGTCTTTATCTTATGTCTTTATCTTGGGACATGTTCGCGTCTATTTTCAGGGGATTTCGTATTGTAACACCCCCGGCTGCTCCTGCCTGACACGCCTCCCACTTCTGGCCGTAATCCGCCCATGAGGCGGGCAAGCGTGGTGACGTAAAATTGCTTCTGAGGAGTTCGTCGATGCGCCAGTCGCTCGCTGCATGGTTGCTGGCCGGCGCCATCCCGGCGCTGGGTTTTCAAAGCGTGGATCAGGGAATGATCGCCGGGCGAGTGGTGAACCAGGCCACCGGCGCACCGTTGAAGGATGCGATTGTCACGCTTCGCTACCTAGACCCCTACGGTCCCGACCAAATCACGGTTCAGCAGACCAACGAAGCGGGGCGTTTCTCTTTCACCGGTCTGTGGGGCCGTGAGTTTGAACTCTCCGCCGTGGGCAGCGGCTTCGTAGCCGGAACGTACCGGGCAACACGATATGATCCGCGAGGCAGATTCTCGCTGGCGAAAGACCAACAGATCAAAGACATCGTTCTGAAGCTCATCCCCCAGGCAGTGGTGACGGGCCGGGTGCTGGATGCCGACCACAAGCCAGTAGAGGGTGCGCGTGTCAGCTTGCTGAAATCCGGTTCTAGCGGCAGCGCCACACGCTGGGCCGAGGTGGCCTTCGCCCAGACCCTGGACAACGGCGAGTATCGAATTCCGCGCGTGGGTCCCGGCCGGTATCTGATCAAGTGTACGATTCCGACTGGTGAATTTGCGCGCATGCCGTCTGAATCGGAAGTGGAGACTGGTTATGCCGCCACCTATCACCCCAACGTGACCGATCCATCGCTCGCCAGGCAGATTGAAGTCTCCGATGGCCGCGAGATCCGGGGCGTGGACATTCAGCTGAACCCCGCCCGGCTGTTTCACGTGCGTGGCAGTCTCCAGTTACCGGACGAGGGCTGGCAAAACGTCACTGGGCAGTTCATGCTGCTGGACCGCGCAGATCCCTCCCAGGTTGTTGCGACCGTCAAAGCCGTGCCGCCTAATTTTCATTTCGACCTCGCGCACATTCCCCCAGGTTCCTACCTCGCCTATGGCAAATTGGACGTGTCGTCTTTGTACCAGGCGCAACAGGCAGTAGACGTCGTCGCCGCCGATGTCGACGGGTTAGTTCTCAGCCTGAAGCATCCGGATGCCCTTTCGGGAGTCGCGCAGCGAAAGCTCGACGACCGGCCCGTAGACTTGCGCAAGATCTCCGTGCGGATTCCTGCGATTTGGATCGGGAAGGACCCAGGCGCCGGGTACACGCCGGTTCAGATCGGCAGTGACCTAACTTTTCGCGGGTATCTTCCCGACCATTACGGATTTTCCGGCTTCCGGGTACAGATTTCTGATCTTCCCGACGGATGCTACGTCTCCTCGATCAATTATGGCGGCGCGGAGGTTCCGGAATCGGGAGTCGAGTACAAGCCGGACGCCATGCTCGTGATCACCATTGGCGCGGATGGCGGGAGAGTAGACGGCACCGTCGCTGGTGATGACGATCAGCCCGTAGGCCGTGCCGTAGTTGGTTTGTTTCCGGCAGATGGAAAAGGGAAGCCGGCATCGTTGCAGGCTGACGCCAAGGGTGCATTCCACTTCAGCGCCGTTCCACCGGGGGATTACAAGCTGATTGCCTGGACTGACGTATCGCGAGACGATCTAGAGAACCCGGAGTTCGTGAAGCGATTCCACGGGAGGGCGACGGCCATCTCGGTGACGGCGAACGGGTCGGCCACTGCGTCGCTCAAAGTTGTATCGCAATGATCCAGGTCTAAAACGCCCGTATTATGGCAACTTGGGCGCCCTGCGCTAAAATGAAGCCAGATGGGTCTTTTGATCGTCGACGACGACGCTGAGTTGTGCTCTCTGCTCAAGGAATTCCTGGAGCGGGAGAGCTTCACGGTGCAGTGCGTTCATGAAGGACACGCAGGGCTGGAAGCGGCGCAGCAGGGCGGCTACGATTTGATCGTGCTGGATGTGATGCTGCCCGGCCTGGACGGTTTTGAAATCCTCAAGCGTCTGCGCCTCACCAGCCGGGTACCGGTGCTGATGCTGACCGCGCGCGGCGAAGACGTGGACCGCATTGTCGGACTCGAGCTGGGCGCGGACGATTATCTTCCCAAGCCGTTCAATCCTCGTGAACTGGTGGCGCGCGTCAAAGCCATTCTGCGGCGCACCGAAGCGCGGGTGAATCGCGGCAAGGTGGAGATCAACGGCGTGGCGCTGGATCCCGGGACGCGCGAAGTAACATCCGACGGCAAGCCGGTGGAAGTGACTACGCTGGAATTCGATATCCTGGAACAACTGATGCGCAACGCGGGCCGGGTAGTGTCGCGGGACGGATTGATGGAAAGCCTGTACAACCGCAAAGCCACGCCATTCGACCGGTCCATCGACATGCATGTGAGCCATCTGCGGCGCAAGCTGGAAAGCAGCCGGCCGGTGATCAAAACGATTCGCGGCGTGGGTTACCAATTCTGCCAAAGCCCGGAGGATGCGGTGATCGGATGAGATCGCTATTCGCAAAAACGCTGTTGTGGTTCCTGGCGACAACGGCCGTCGCCATCGCCGGCATCATTATCACCACCGCCGCTACGTTCAGCACCACCGAGGGCCGGGGGCCTTTGGGCCTGTTGCTAAGCGTGCAGACCGAGCAGGCCAAACGCGCCTACGAGACTGGCGGCCGCGATGCCTTAGCCGCGGCGCTGGCGAAGTTCCAGCAGATTACGCAATTTCGCGTGGTTTTTACCGACGCCAAAGGGACCGACTTGCTCACCGGCCAGGCGCATCCGGAGCTGATGAATCTGCCCAAGCCGCGCAGCCGCTGGCGCCTCCCGTTTCCCTTCGGCAGCCGGCGAACGATCATCGCGCGGCAGGATTCAACCCGCCAATACCGCCTCTTTCTGATCAATCAGCAGCGCGGTTTGAACTTCTTCTTTCTGCAGCCGCAGCACCTATGGATTATCGGGCTGGTGGTGCTTTTGTGTTACGCCTTCGCTTACCATCTGACGTCGCCAGTGCGCCGGTTGCGCGCGGTGGTGGATTGCTTCGGACGCGGCGATTTTTCGGCTCGCGCACCCGCCAATCGCAAGGATGAGCTGGGTGAACTGGCGCGCAGCTTCAACGAAATGGCCGGCCGCATCCAGACGCTGCTGTCCGCCGAGCGCCGCCTGCTGCTGGATATTTCGCACGAATTGCGCAGCCCGCTGGCGCGGCTGGGCGTGGCGGTGGAACTGGCGCGTAGCGGCGAAGACCGCGAGCATATGCTGGATCGCATTCAAAAAGAAGCGGACCGGCTGAACGAGCTGGTGGGTGAGCTGCTGCAGGTAACGCGCGTGGAGTCCGATCCATCCATGCAAAAGACCGACAGCGTGCATCTGGATGAGCTGCTGGCGGACTTGGTGTACGATTCGCTGCTGGAGGCCAAGGCCAAGGATTGCACGCTGCTGCTGAAGGCCCCCACGTCGGTGGTGGTGAGCGGCGACGAGGAGCTGATCCGGCGGGCACTTGAAAACGTGATCCGCAACGCGATCCGCTACGCGCCGCGCGCAACGTCCGTGGATATCGAACTGGCGAAGTTTACCGACGCCGTGGTGGTGAGCGTTCGCGACTACGGCCCGGGCGTTCCCGATGAAGCGCTGACCAGAATCTTCGACCCGTTCTATCGCGTGGATTCGGATCGCAATCGCGTGAGCGGCGGGTTAGGGCTGGGACTGGCGATCGCCCGGCGCAGCGTGCAATTGCACAAAGGCAAGCTCAGCGCGCAGAATGCGCGCCCGGGCCTGCTGGTGACCATGGAATTTCCCATCGCGCCCCGGGATGCAAGTGCGGCCCCTTCCAAGCCGGCTTCGGCCGCTACTCCGGTTTCAGCAACTTGATAGTGGAAGGCAGCATGAACAAATCGTCGCCGGCCTTCTTGTCGTTCACCTCCACCGAGTTTGAGAAGATCTCGTAGATCTTTTCGCCATTCCGGTCGCGCTCGATGGCGAAGGGCCATTGCACGCCGTCGCCGGTATCGCGGTACTTGGTAAAATGCGTGACCTCTTCATTCCGGTCTTTGGTCACCGGGTCGCGGCGGTAGAAGAGCTGCCGAACGGGAAGCTTGGTGATCTGATCGAAGGAAACGGTGGTGGTGACGTTGTCGGCGTCGGTGAGATCGACGATCTCGACGGGATTGTTCTCGATCACGTCGGCGCCCTTCGATTCGATGATCCACCCCGGCTCGTGCAGCCGCACGCGGATGATATAGAAAATATCGCGTAGGGTGGTGTCCTTGTAGCGCGCGAAGCGCTCCGCCGGCAGCGGACGCGCGCCACGGTAGGTGACGTCCCAAGCTTCTTTGTCGGTGAAGAGTGTGCCGTAGTCCTGCTTCTTGCCGTAGTTGTCGCGCTCATGCTGCGCCAGGTTATGCGTGGTGTCGGTGACGCCCGAATCGTAACGCGTGTAAATGGTGGCGATGCTCAAACCGGATAGAGCCTCGCGGTAGAAAGAATAGGCGCGGCCGGTTTCTACGCGATTTTGCATATTGAGATAGCGATCACCGCCCAAGGCCTGCAGGCATTCATCCAGCACGCGCTTGCCGCGCTGCTCGGGAGTTTCGGCGTGCAACAGCAGGGCTGCGGCGAGGGCCGCGAAAAACAGCTGCTTCATGGCTTCGACGCTGGCGCGGGTGGCGTGAACAGCGGCTTGGTGTTGGCCGGCTTTTGGCCCAGCGCCTCCGCCGTCAGGCCGGAGTTGATCTTGTAATCCTGAACGGCGACTCCGGCAAATTTCTTGCCGCTTTGCATCACGGTCCACTGGAAAGGCAGGCGTAGGCCGTCCGCGTTGCGCCAGTCCGAGAAGATTTCTTCCACCGCGGTTCCCCCTTCGGCGGGCGATTGCTGATAGGCCAGCTTGGAAGGAAGGCTGGTCTTCTCAGCCACCGTCAAGCGGACGCTTTCCCCATCCTTGGAAGAAATTTCGAGCACTCCATCGGCCACCTGGCTCACGGTGCGGTCGGCCACGCGATCGCTGACCGCCAGGCTCGCGATTTGACGAAACGCTTCGCCATGGATTTGTTTCAATACCGCGGGCGGCAGGTTCTGCACGCCCTGCACGCCGGAGAGCCAGCCCGCACTTCCGTCCGAATAGACAGACTGCTTCATAAAAGGAAGCTCGTTATCCTGGCGGACGATGGAAGGCGCGATGAAGGAGGTGGTTTGCTTTACCTTCATGGTGGCTCCGGGAGTGTACACTTCCAGGTCGGCGTGAAACTGAAAATCCTTCACGGCGGCCAGCTTGTCCACGCCGCCCATGGCCTGCTGCACTTTTGCCAGGAGCGCATGGCCCTTAGCGATTGACGCCGCGTCGGCTTGCGCGGCCTGCTGCTTCGGTTCAGGGATGGTCAGGTCGATCGGTTGCACCTTCATGCCGAGGCTCGCCAACGGCGTTCCAAAGTCCTTCGGATTGCCGACGGCGACGTAGCTCAAATTCTTCGGCTGAAAATATTCTTTGGCCACGCGCAGGACGTCGGCCTTGGTGACGGCCGCAATCGTCTTCTGATACTGGAAGATGAAATCTTTGGGGTAACCGTAGTACTGGTAGATCATCAGCCGGTTGATGGTCTTGCTGGGCCGGTCGAAATTGAAGACAAAGCCGTTCAGGACCGTGTCCTTGGCGGTTTGCAGTTCGTCGTCGGTGACTTCGGTGGTTCGGATTCTTTCCAGCTCCTCGCCAATCGCTTTCAGCGTATCCACGGTGTGCGCCGATTGCGTGCTGCCCGAGATGACGAACGTTCCGGGATGATCGTAATTGGCGGCCCAGTTGGCCGAGATGTTGTAAGCCCAGCCGTGCTTGGTCCGAACGTTCTGGAACAGCCGGCTGGAGAAACCTCCGCCTAGAATTTCAGCGGCCACTTCCAGCGCCGGATAATCCTTGCTTCGCAGTTCGCCGCCCAGTTCACCGACATGGAAGAAGGTCTGCGTGGTATCGTCCTTGGAAGCCAGGAAGACGCCGGGCTCGGCCTTCTCTTTCACCTTGGGAAAAGCGGGAACGGGCGGTTGGGTATATTTCCAACTGCCCAGTATTCGCTCCAGCTTGGCCTGCATTTCGGCGGTGGAGAAGTCGCCGATGATTTCCATCGTGATATTGGCGGGGAAGTAATAGCGATGGTAGAAATCGAGCATATCCTGGCGCTGGATGTTGTCGATATCGGCGTATTCGATGGACCAGCCGTAGGGCGTGTTGCGGCCGTAAACGAGATCGCTGAACTCGCGTTCCGAAATGCCGCCGGGATCGTCGTTGCGGCGCGAAATCTCGCTGCGCGATTGCGTCTTGGACAAATCCACTTTGTCCTGGCGGAACTCGGGCGAGACAAGAACATCGTGGAACAGCGCCAGCACCTGATCGGTATTTTCCTTCAGGCAGGAGAACGACAGCGTGCCATTGCTCTCGCCGATCTGGCTTTCGATGGACGCGGCCACGTTTTCAAGATCCTGATCCAGCTGATCGCCGGTGCGCGCTTTTGTGCCGCCCGAGCGCAGGACATCGCCCGTCAATCCAGCCAGGCCCCTTTTATTGGGAGGGTCGAATAGATTGCCGGTGCGGATCAAAGCGGCGCCGCTTACCAGCGGAAGCTCGTGATCCTCCAGCAGCAGAACCTTCAAGCCATTCGAGAGCGTGATCTCGGTGGGATCGGGGACCTTCAGCCGAGGAAGCGGCGGATACTTCAGATCCTTGTAAGAAGGCAGGACGATGGCGTGGCGCACTTCGGTTTGCGCACTCGCGACCACAGCGCACAGGGCGAGCGATAGGATGAGCCGTTTCATTTTCCCGCTCCTTCCTGCGCCGGCGCCGCTTTGGGTTGGACGGTATAGACCACCGTGCGCGTTTCGGGCACCAGATATTGCTTGGCCACGCGCATCACGTCGTCGGCCGTCACCTTGTCGGTGTCGTCGATGGTGGTGAATAGTTTGCGCCAGTCGCCGTAGTTGACGTGATAGAAGGTCAACGCTTCGGCCATGCCGGAGTTGCTGTCCAGCCGCCGGATCAGCGAAGCGCGAACTTTGGTCTTGATGCGCTGCAGCGTGTCGTCGCTCACTTTCTTGGTTTTCAAACGTTCGATGATTTCGTAGCAGGCCTTCTCATTCTCCTCCACGCTGTGGCCGCGATTCGGCACCAGGAAGAACAGAAACAGATTCGGATATTTGCCGCCGGGGAAGGATGCCTCGGCCGCGGCGCCGAGAGCGATTTTCTGGTCGCGGACCAGATCGGTGTAGAGCAAACCGGTGCGCTCGCCGGCCAGGATCTCGCCCAGAACGTCGAACACCGGGTCGTCTTTATCCAGCTGATCGGGCCGCTTGTAGGCGATCGCCATGAAAGGCTGCGCCGGCGATTCCACTTCCACGCGCTTCTCGCCCTTTTGCGGCGGCTCAACAGTGCGAGGTCCACTGGGCAGAGGGCCGGATGGCAGAATCGAAAAATACTTGTCCGCCAGGCGCCGGCATTCCTTCGGATCCACGTCGCCCGAAATGGCGAGCGTGATATTGGCGGGAACATAGTATTTCTTGTAGAACGCGATGGCTTCGGGCAATCGGAAATTCTCGATATCGCTGGCCCATCCGCCGGGCATGTTGCGATAAGGATGCGCCTCGAATGCCGTGGCCAGCAGCGCTTCGGCCAACTGACCTTGCGGGCTGGATTCCACGCGCATGCGGCGCTCTTCACGCACTACGTCGCGCTCTTTGTAGAATTCACGGAACACCGGATCGTAGAAGCGCTGCGATTCCAGCAGAAACCACAGCTCCAGACGGTTGCGCGGGAAATTGTAGAAATAATTGGTGGCGTCCTCGCCGGTGCCCGCGTTCATTCCCACTCCGCCGTTGGCTTCGATCAACTCCGGATACGCGTTGGGGATGACGTAACTGTCGGCCTTTTCCATGGCGGCCTTAAGCTGCTGCTGCAGGTCCTCCAGTTTCTTCGGATCGGCCTTCACCCCTTTATTGCGCTCCGCGTCGTACTGATCGTAGACGTGCTCTACATCGTCCATCGCTTTGCGCTCCAGCGGGTAATTCTTGGTGCCGATGGTCTCGGTCCCTTTGAACGCCATGTGTTCGAACATGTGCGCGATGCCGGTTTCGCCGCCCGGATCGTCCACCGACCCGGCGTTGACGTAGGAGTGGAAGGAGACGACGGGCGCCTCGTGCCGCTCGAAAATAATGAAATGCAGTCCATTGCCGAGCGTGAACTCGGTGACCCGTTTCTCAAAATCTTTGAGAGATTGCGCGCAAAGCAGCAGCGGGCACAGCAACAGTAGAGTGAACCGGAATGTGGGTGATTTCATGCGGGGTGAGGCTCTCCTGGAGACACCTCTCATTATTGTAACGGTCGCCGCTAGGATTGGGTTTCAGCGGATATCGGGACCAGATGGAAGCCAAGGCCCGCTGGAAATTTCCGCCCAGAATCAGCTGGATATTTTCGGGTGAATATTTGCGCCGAATCAGCCCTTCGGTAAGATCGAAGATCTTGCGTGAATAATCGATTCCGTCCAGATCCCAGCGCTTTTTGGGGCGAATATGCGCGTCGCGGCCGTCCAGATCGACGTCGCTTCCGATGCCGACATGCTCCACGCCAGCGATTTTCACCACGTGATCGATGTGATCCAGCACGTCCTCGATGGTGGCCGGACCGGACGATTGCACGAAGCTGCGAACCATGGTGATTCCGATCACGCCGCCCTGGCAGGCCAACAACCGGATGGCTTCATCGGTCTTGCAGCGGGCGCTGCCCGGCACCAGCGCGCGGCAATTGGAATGCGTGACCAGAACCGGCTTGCGCGACGCGTGGAGAGCGTCCAGGGTGGTGCGGTCGCTGCAGTGCGAGATATCCACGGCCATGCCGACGGCGTTCATGCGATCGACAATCTGCGCGCCGTAAGGGGTCAAACCGACATCGCGTGGATCGGTGGACCCGCCTCCGATGGCGTTGTCGTCGTAGGTGAGCTGGGAAACGCGCTGGCCCAGGTGGTAGAAGCAGTCGACGTCGTCGACGGTGCGGAAGTGCCGGGAGTTTTGCTGGCCGATGACGATGCCGAGCTTGCCGCTGGCTTTAACGCGTTCGAGATCGGCCGGGCAATCGATGCGCAGGAATTGGTCGCCGTGCGCGGCAATGAATGCGTTCCAACCGGTGATGTCGCGCAGCGAGCTGGAATAAACATCGCCCTCGGTGAAGCCCACCGCGGGATGGAAAATCGTGATGCCGGACGAGCGCAGCTTTTCGAAATCGCCCGCGGCAAAATCGGCCGGCTGCGTTTCCCAGGACGTCAGCTTGGAGTAGTTGAGCGTAAGCAGGCCCAGCATGTCGATGACGGTGGAGTTGCGGACCAGGTCCAGTGCAAGCGTGGAATACGCGGTTTCGTTTGGCGCAGCAGGGCTCTGTGCGAAAAGGCAGAAGCGCCCTCGTTGAAGCATCGGCGCCGCGACAGACAACGCCACGCCTTGCAGTAAAGCACGCCGGGAAACCACAGGATTTACGACTTACGGAAATCTGAGTGTACCACGGAGGGTTGAGAAGAAACCGGTACATAGCCGTAGGCCTCACGGGCTTTGCAAGTAGCGGCGACAATTCTGGGCTCAAGCAGTTCCATGCGGCTGCGGATCAGCAAAGCGGTGGGATCGGTTTTGTTCGAGGCATCCTTCACCTTGCCGACGATCCTTTGATAATCGAAGGAAGAGGTCTCGAGGAAGCTCGCAAGCTCGCGGTAGGTTTGCGCACTGGCCAGATCCTCGTAGTGCAAGGCCAAAGAATTCGGCGCGTAGGTCTCAAGCAGCGAGCGCAGTTGTGTATAGTGCGCGCTCCAGGAATCGGCGACCGCCAGAAGGTGCGGTCCAATTCATCCACGCTCGCATCTCCCTTCCGCTGGTCGGCCAAGACCCAACGCGAGAGTATGCTGAAGATGGTCGGCAGCGGTTCTCGAATAACGACGATCAGCCGGGTTTCGGGAAAGCACTCGAACAGCAAGCGCAAAGTTTGATCGCCGGCATCGTGTCCGTACCGGATTTCCTTAAATCCCCAGCGCTTCGCATGGCCGGCGGGGTCGGCGAAGAAAGACTTGAGAAAGTCGCGATAGCGTTCCCGGAATTCCGCTTCGCCGCAGAGATTGTCCCAAGCGGGCCAGTGACGCGCATCGCGAAGCCGCTTGATCCGCTGCAGGGAGCTCACTTGCAGCCGGTCCGGAAATCGCGGGTGCAGCGCGTCGTAATAGGACGCTGCAACGTGCCGCAGGAACCCGTTATGTTCGCCCCATATGAGAAAATCCGGGTTGGTGTTCAGGACGGATTGGAGCAGCGTGGAACCGCAGCGTCCAGAACCGGCAAGCACTACGGGACGATCAACGGAACGACGCAATGGATGACCTTTCCATATTAACAAACCCCCGAATCCACGCAAATTCCCGAAGTGACGGGCAAATGTTTGTCAGTGGGCGCTCGGAAGCAGTATCCTTTGGACGGTAAATCCAATTCCATGACGCCAAGCTCCACCAAGAGTCTGGACCAGAAGCCGGTCTCGCGCGAGGAGATCCTGCGGAAGCTGCGCGAAAGGATGGTGGGCTTCGCGGCATCTAGAATGCAGAGGGACGCCGCCGAGGACCTGGCGCAGGAGGTGTTGATCCTGCTGCATGAGAAGTACGGGGACCTGGACCGGCTGGAGGATCTGCTCCCGCTTTCGCTCCAAATCGTCCGCTACAAGATGCTGGCGCACCGCAGGAAAGCGCGGAGACATGGGGAATTCACGCAGGTGCCCGTCGACGAAATTCAGGTACCCGACGGGCGCACGGACTCGCTTACGGCCCTGGAGCAGCGCGAGGCGCGGGAGCGGCTGGTCGCGGCCATCGCGAAAATGGGCGAGCGGTGCCGGAAGCTGCTGGCGCTGAAGCTGGAAGGCAAGAGCTTCGCCGAGATCCAGTCCGTGTTGGGAGCGAGTTCCATCAACACCGTTTACACCTGGGATTTTCGATGCCGACAGCAGTTGATGGAGAGCCTGCGCGAGCGGCAAACAAGCCAATGACCGAAGACGAGATCCGCAAACTACTGGGAGGCTACGCAACGGACGCGCTCAGCGCTCAAGAGCGAAAGGCGCTGTTTGAAGCGGCGCTGGAAGATCAGGATTTGTTCAATGCTTTGCAGAACGAAGACGCTCTGCGAGAGTTGCTGGCGGATCCCGTGACGCGAGCGCAGGTGCAGCAGGCGCTGGCGGCTCCTCGCCATGCGGGCAGAAAGACCTTCTGGTCGCGACGCTGGATGTTCGGCGTGGCGATACCGGCAGTGGCGGCGGTGATCGTGATCGCGCTGATGAACCGCGCGAAGCCGCCCGAGCCAATCGCGCCGCCGGTGGAGATTGCGGCTAATCAGGCGACGCCGGCGCCGGAAGCACCCCAGCCCAAGCCCGCGCCGCTTGAATTGAAGAAGCAATCCAAGACGAAGGCGCCGGACCAAGTGACGAAGGCGTCGGACAAAGTGACCAAAGCGTTGGACGAAGTGGCGCGCGTGACGACGCCAGCCCCTACGGCGGCGCGAAGCTTTTTGGTGGCCGCGCCGGTTGCCATGCCCACTGCGATTCGGCAGCAGTTCGCCGCGGATTTGGTCGCAAATGCGACACCCTATCAAGGACCGTTGGTGCGGTACTCGGTGATCCGCAGCGGTCCGGGCGGGGCGTCGGTAAGCGTGGAGGTCACTACCGGGATCGCAGGCTACCTGGCGCTGTATGAAGTGGGCTCAGCCGGGAACCCGAAACGCGTGTACCCGGTGAACGAGCCAGCGGTGCGCGTGTTGCCCAACGTCACAGTGCGGATGCCAATTCAGGCCGCAAAAGACCAGAAGTTGCGGCTGGTTGTGGTGCCCGCGCCCGGGCCCGAAATGGTGGTGGTGAATGGCGCGGCAGGAGCCGTCGGGGGCGTCGTGAACCCCGCGCCGCAGCCCCTTCTGCAACGCGCGCTCACTCCGATGGTAGTGGATATCCCACTGGCCCCGAACTAAGAAGCGGTTTCCAATCGTTCCAGCAGCACGAAGATTCGCGCGGCCGCGTCCGCATTTCCGCCGAAGCGCAGCTCGTTATAAGCGGCGGTAAAATCCTCGACCAGCAACGCGAGCTCCGGCTCCTGCAATACGCGCGCGAATTCGCAGGGCGTCAGCCAGGCCGGTTTTTCGATGCCGCGCCGCCGCAGCGCTTTCAGCATGCGTTGATAGAGCAGCGTGGCATCGGACGCTTGGCCTTCGCCGCGCTGGACTTTCAGCATACGCTGCCGCATGGCCCACCAGCGCAATCCATCGCGCCGCAGGAACTTCCCCAGAAACGCCAAGGCAACCGCGCCCAGCGCGATGAAGCCGAAATCCCGCAGCCCGCTCCAATTGGGGCTCTTCCAGAATCGCGAACCGGCAGTCCAATTCCAACTCATGCGCCGTCCGGACTCGCCCACCCGCGAGGCCAGTTGAAGCTGGCGCTCCAGGTTGTAGTTCAGAACCCAGTCCTGCCAGAAGACGTCCACGGCGTCGGCATAGAAGCCGAGGCGAGTCCAGGCGGAGAGCCGCGCCGCGTTCGGATCGGGAGGCGTGGGATCGAAAGTAGTCCAGCCGCGATCCGGCAGCCAGGCTTCCACCCAACTGTGCGCATCGGAGCTTCGAATCAATTGCGAGCCGCTAATGGGGTTGTAGACTCCGCTTTGGAAGCCGGTGATGACGCGCGAGGGAATATGCACTACGCGCAGCATCACGGCCATGCGCGGAAGCGAAGTATTCGCAGTGGCCCTTCTTGCGATGGAACAGGAAGAAAGCCAGCGGATCGTCAGGCTCCGTTTTGGGCAGCTCCAGCGTGTAGCCATAATTGGTGCGCAGATATTTTTCGAGCAGTATGGCCTGTGTCGCGGGCGACGTCTCACCGCCGACAATGTTCTCCGTGAGCTCGCGGATGCGCGGGTCCAGGCGCGGCAATTGCAGATAGGCTTCGCGGGCAGCGCCCGGGAGCGGGTGGCGTCACCACCGGGTCGGGCGAATCCAGATGGCTGTACACCTGGTAGGAAACGGTGCGCGAATCGGTGAACTGGGCGCTGTAATTGTCCCAGGGGCGCCGCACCACCAGCGTATCGATCCGCACGTATTGCGGCGTTCCGGCGAAGAACAAAGCGTCCTGCGCCAGGTCGCTCAGATAAACGGCATAGGAGATGTAGCGTCCGTTGCCGCGCGGCACATCGTCGTCCAGGCGCAGCAGACCCGCGTGATCGGGTTGCAGGATCTGGCCAGCGGCCGGACGATTGAACCAGGCGCGCCCGTTAAACTCCGACAGCGCCGCCCCGCGCCACTTCAGCGCC
Organism: Bryobacterales bacterium; assembly: GCA_963798295.1. Classification (GTDB taxonomy): domain Bacteria; phylum Acidobacteriota; class Terriglobia; order Bryobacterales; family Bryobacteraceae; genus Palsa-89. The sequence goes on from CAWCSV010000004.1 coordinate 271,764, forward strand.
AGCGTTCGATCCTGGGGGTGATCCATCTTCACGTGCATCACCGGCACGTTTTCCTGCTTGATTTCGCCAATCTCGCCCAGCGTGACGTGATTGGAGAAACCCGCCAGATGGTAGCGGTGCGAAACCAGGTGCTGGAACGCGGCGCGCGCGGTGCGCGGAAGAAAGAAAAACAGTCCGCCAGTGATGACCAGGATGGCGAGCGAAACCGATAGAACCACGCCCACCAATCGCGCGGTCACCTGAGCGCCGGCGATCCGAGAGATGGAAAGGCCGCGTTTGCGTGATTGGCGAATCTCGCTGCTGGCGAACGTCGCCACGCCCAATACCAGAAAGAGCAGCAGAAACACGATGAAGTTGAAACTGGCCGAAACAATGCAGGCCGCCAGCAATTCCAGCAACGCGATCACTTTCAGCAGCAGATAATCGCGGTCCGTGTGGCCGGTGAGAATCTTGACCACGGCGACGAAGAACACCAGATGGATGGCGGATGGAATAAACGATCGCGAAATCAAATAATAATCGGCGGCATAAAAGCCGATGTAGGCGAGCGTCGCCAGCGTCACCACGATGGGCGGCACATCGAATCGGATGAGCCCGGCCACCATCAACACGCGCGTGATCAGGGCAGCCGCGGTGATCACGATGGTGGGAGCATCCAGGTAGCCGGAGCCCGCCACGGCCAGAAAACCGCTGGCCAGCAGACCCAGCAGCGACAGCTCAAAGAAGCGGTCCACGGGCGAGACTGGAACTTCGGCGGCTGCGGACGCTTGAGCCATAATCTTATTCTACTTCCCGCCCGATTGTTATCATGAGATCCTGGAGGAATCGTGACGCCAGCCACATCCGCGCCTGAAGTGCATGTGCCCGATCCGGCGAAGACGGAAGCTGGCTATTTTCATCGTCCTGGCCTGCACGCTACTGGTCGCCATCGCGCAGTATTTGATTAAGCTGGGCGCCAACCGGCTGTCCCATGCGGGCCTGCTGGGGACCATAATTGGGATTTTCACCATACCGCAGCTTTTTTTCGGTTATTGTATCTACGGCGTATTCACCGTGCTGTTCGTGTTATGCGCTTCGTCACGGCGAGCTGTCCGTGCTTTATCCGCTGATCTCGCTTAGTTACGTCTGGGTGACAATCACGGCCGTCTTGGCATTCCATGAGAGCATGAACCCATTCAAGATCGTCGGAGTGCTGGTGATCATCTTGGGCGTGGCGGTGTTGGGTTTTGGGGGCGGCGAGGGAAATGACCACTCCGGTTTCTTCGATGGTCTTGGTGCTGGTCGGGGCGGTTATCGGCTCGTTAGGTTCGATATTTCTAAAGTCGGGCGCGCACGCGGTGAACAAGCACTGGACCAGCATCGCGTTCAATTGGCGGTTGGCCCTCGGGATTGTCACCTATCTACTGTCATCGGTGCTGTTCGTCAAAGGCATGTCGAATGGTGAACTGTCGATCTGTTTCCGCTGGTATCGCTGGGCTATGTATGCACGCTGGTTTGGTCCGGCTGTTCTTCAAAGAAGTAATCACAACCATGAAGCTGGCCGGCGTGGGCCTGATTCTGGTTGGGATCGCGTTCCTGGGTCACGGCAGCCAACACCACTAAGCGTGGCCGGCGGCCATGCTCTCCGCGTTCACCAGGTAGCGATGCATGCCCTCGGCGGCTTTGCGCCCTTCCGCGATGGCCCAAACGACTAACGACTGGCCGCGCCGCAGATCGCCCGCCGCGAAAACGCCCGGAACATTCGTCGCGTAATTGGCGTCGGTTGCGACATTGCCGCGCCCATCCAGCGCGACTCCGAGCTGGTCGATCAATCCCTGCTTCACGGGCCCGGTGAATCCCATGGCGAGCAGCACCAGATCGGCGTCCAGGGTGAATTCGGAACCTGGAATTGGTTCGAATTTGGGTGCGGGACCCACGCGAATGCCGTGCAGCTTGCTTTACGCGGCCATTCTCGTCTCCGGTGAACGAAGCGGTGGCCATGCTCCACTCGCGAATCCCGCCCTCTTCATGCGAGCTTTCCACGCGCAATTGCAGCGGCCACAGCGGCCATGGGGTGTGCGGAGCGCGTTCGTTGGGAGGCATCGGCATGATCTCGAATTGATGCACCGATGCGGCCTTCTGGCGATGCGAGGTACCCAGGCAATCGGCGCCCGTGTCGCCGCCGCCAATGATCACCACGCGTTTGCCGGTGGCCAGAATCTGTTCGGGCACTTCGTCCCCGGCACAGCGTTTGTTTTGCTGCGGCAGGAATTCCATGGCGAAATGAATGCCCTTCAATTCCCTGCCGGGCACCGGCAGATCGCGCGGCTGTTCGGCGCCGCCGGCCAGCAGGATGGCGTCGAATTCCTTGTGCAGGGCGTCGCCCGTGATGTTCTGTCCGACATTCACGCCGGTGCGAAACTCCACGCCCTCCGCCCGCATCTGATCCAGACGCCGATCGAGCACCCATTTCTCCATCTTGAATTCGGGGATGCCGTAGCGCAGCAATCCGCCGATGCGATCGGCTTTTTCGAAGACCGACTACCGAATGCCCGGCGCGGTTGAGCTGTTGCGCCGCGGCCAAGCCAGCCGGACCCGATCCCACCACTGCCACACGTTTGCCCGTGCGCCGCAAGGGCGGCTCGGGCTGGATCCAGCCTTCATGGAAGGCATGTTCGATGATGGTTTTCTCGATCACCTTGATGGCCACCGGCGGCTCATTGATGCCCAGCACGCACGCGGCTTCGCAGGGCGCGGGACAGATGCGGCCAGTGAATTCGGGGAAATTGTTGGTGGAATGCAAAACGCGGATGGCGGCGCGCCAGCGATCGCGATAGACCAGATCGTTCCAATCCGGAATGATGTTGTTCAGCGGGCAGCCGGTATGGCAGAACGGCACGCCGCAGTCCATGCAGCGCGCGCCCTGGGTGCGAACTTTGTCCTCGGGAAAATCCTGATAGACCTCGAACCAATCGTTGATGCGCTCGGCGGGCGGCCTGCGCCCCGGCGTTTCGCGCGTGTATTCGAAGAAGCCGGTGACCTTACCCATGCGCCGCCTCTTGCTTTAGCATTGCGCCCTGCGCCAGCTGTGGATGAGCCGCTTCGGCCTTGGCCGGTTGATGCTTCGGGATGCCGAGCACGCGCTTGTACTCGTGCGGGAACACCTTGACGAATTTCGGCAGCATCTCGCCCCAGTTTTCGAGAATCCATTTGCCGCGCGGGCTGCCGGTGGCCTCCACATGCCGGACCACCAGGTTGTGCAAGGCCTGCATGTCGGAGGGATCCACCACCGGCTCCAGATCGACGCTGGCTTGATTGCACAGGACGCCGGAGAACTCGCCGGTTTCATCCAATACGAACGCGATTCCGCCGGTCATACCCGCGGCGAAGTTGCGGCCGGCGCGGCCGAGCACGACGACCAGTCCCTTGGTCATGTACTCGCAGCCGTGATCGCCCACCGATTCCACCACCGCCGTCGCGCCCGAGTTGCGCACGGCGAAGCGCTCGCCCGCCATTCCGTTGAAAAACGCCTCGCCCGAGGTGGCGCCGTAGAGCACCACATTGCCCACCACCATGTTTTCTTCCGGCAGGAACGTGGAGGTGCGCGGCGGATAGACGATCAGCCTGCCGCCCGACAGTCCTTTGCCCACGTAATCGTTGGCGTCGCCTTCCAGCGTCAGCGTGACGCCCTTGGCGAGAAACGCTCCGAAGCTCTGGCCGGCGGATCCGGAGAAATGGAACCGGATGGTATCGTCCGGCAAGCCCACGGACCCGTAGCGCCGCGCGATGTCACCGCTCAACATCGCGCCCACGGTGCGATGCACGTTGCGGATGGGCACGCTGAACTCCACCGGCGTCCGATGATCGAGGGCGGGTTTGGCGTGCTCGATCAACTGATAGTCGAGCGCTTCGCTGAGCCCGTGATCCTGGGCGATCAGGCAGCGCCGGCCCACACGGCGGGGCACCTGCGGATTGTAGAGAATCGCTGAAAAGTCCAGGCCGCGCGCCTTCCAATGGTTCACGGCCCGGCGCATTTCGATGTGATCCACGCGCCCCACCATTTCGTCCATGGTGCGGAAGCCCAGTTTGGACATCCACTGGCGCACTTCTTCGGCGATGAAGAAGAAAAAGTTGATGACGTTTTCGGGCGTCCCCTGGAACTTGGCGCGTAAAGCGGGATCCTGGGTCGCGATGCCCACCGGGCAGGTGTTCAGATGGCACTTGCGCATCATGATACAGCCCATGGACACCAGCGGCGCGGTGGAAAATCCAAACTCTTCGGCGCCCAGCAGCGCGGCGATGGTCACGTCGCGGCCGGTTTGCAGCTTTCCATCGGTTTGCACGCGCACGCGGCTGCGCAGATCGTTCAACACCAGCACCTGCTGCGTTTCCGAGAGCCCGAGCTCCCAGGGGATGCCCGCATGTTTGAGCGAGGTGAGCGGCGATGCGCCGGTGCCCCCGTCATAGCCGCTGATCAGCACCACATCGGCATGCGCTTTGGCGACGCCCGCGGCCACCGTTCCCACACCCACCTCGGCCACCAGCTTCACCGAAATCCGCGCTTGCGGATTGACGTTTTTCAGATCGTAGATGAGCTGCGCCAAATCCTCGATGGAGTAAATGTCATGATGCGGCGGCGGCGAAATCAAGCCGACGCCGGGGATGGAATGCCGCACGCGCGCGATCACGTCGTCCACCTTGTGGCCGGGCAACTGGCCGCCCTCGCCGGGTTTGGCGCCCTGCGCGATTTTGATCTGCAGCTCGTCGGCATTCACCAGATAATGCGCCGTAACGCCGAAGCGCGCCGAAGCCACCTGTTTGATGGCGCTGCGGCGCCAATTCCCATTGGGATCGCGCTCGAACCGCTCTTCGTCCTCCCCGCCCTCGCCGGTGTTGGACTTCCCGCCGATCCGGTTCATCGCGATCGCCAGGGTCTCATGCGCCTCTTTACTGATGGACCCGAACGACATGGCGCCCGTTGCAAAGCGCTTCACGATCTCGCTGGCGGGTTCCACTTCTTCGATCGGAACCGGCTTCTCGGCCAGCTTGAACTCCATCAACCCGCGCAGCGTACACAATTCCTTGCTGTGATTATTCACCAGCGATGTGTATTCCTGGAAGGTCTGGAAGCTCTCCTGCCGGACGGCGTGCTGCAGCTTGCTCACTGTCATCGGATTCAGCAAATGATACTCGCCGCGCACGCGATATTGATAGCTGCCTCCGACATCCAGCTCGGTGTCGGCCTCCGAGGGCGCTTCGAGAGCATAGTCGTGCTTCATCTTGGCTTCGCGCGCCAGCACATCCAGCCCGACACCTTCGATGCGTGACGCGGTGCCGGTGAAATACCGGTCAATCAGAGATTTGTTCAGTCCGATGGCTTCGAACACCTGAGCGCCGCGATAGCTCTGCAACGTCGAGATGCCCATCTTGGAGCAGACCTTCAGCAGCCCCTTGTTGATGGCCTTTTTGTAATTCTTCAGCGCCGTTTCAAACGTGACTCCGGCAGGCAGATGCCCGCGTGCGGCCTGATCCTCCAACGTTTCGATGGCCAGGTACGGATTCACCGCGCTGGCGCCATAGCCGATGAGCAGGCAGAAGTGCATCACCTCGCGCGGCTCGCCCGGATTCGATGATCAGCGCCACTTGCGTACGGGTGCCTTCGCGAACCAGGAAGTTGTGGACGGCCGAAAGCGCCAGCAGGCTGGGGATCGGCGCGTACTCCTCATCCATGCCGCGATCGGTGAGGATCAGCAGGCTATAGCCCGAACGCACTGCGAGCGATGCACGGCGGCACAGCCCATCCAGAGCGCGCTCCAGTTCCTTTTCGCCGCCGGCCACTCGAAACAGCATGGGCAGCGTGTTGGCCAGCAGGTCGCCCGTGGAAACGCGGCGCAGCTTCTCCAAATCGCGATTGGTCAACAATGGATGCGGCAACTTCAGCGTGTGGCAATGCTGCGGCGTCTCTTCGAGTATGTTGCGCTCGGTCCCGATGTAGCTGGTGAGCGACATCACCAGTTCTTCGCGAATAGGATCAATGGCCGGATTCGTCACCTGCGCGAACAACTGCTTGAAGTAGTGGAACAGCGGCTGCGGCTTATCGGAAAGACAAGCCAGCGGCGTGTCGGTGCCCATGGATCCGATGGGCTCTTCGCCCTTCTCCGCCATCGGCAGCATCAGCACGCGCAAATCTTCATCGGTATAGCCAAAGGCGCGCTGGCGCATGACGATGCTGGCCAGATCGGATTCATACACGCGCGGCGGCTCAGGCAAACTGTCGAGCGTGATCTGATTGGCCTTCAGCCATTCGCCGTAAGGCTGGCGGCTGGCCAGACGCTCCTTGAGCTCTTCATCGGGAATGATGCGGCCTTCCTCGGTGTCGACCAGCAGCATGCGTCCGGGTTGCAGCCGGCCTTTGAACTTCACTTCCTCCGGCTTCACCGGAAGCACGCCCGCTTCCGAGCCAAGAATCACCAGGCCGTCGTGAGTCACCAAATATCGCGCCGGGCGCAGACCATTGCGATCGAGCGTGGCGCCGATGGAACGGCCATCGGTGAAAGCGATCGCCGCCGGGCCATCCCACGGCTCCATCAGCGAAGCGTGAAATTCGTAGAACGCCTTCTTCTCCGCCGGCATGGTGTTGTCGGCATCCCAGGCTTCAGGAATCAGCATCGCCATCACGTGCGGCAGACTGCGGCCAGCCAGCGTCAGCAACTCGACCGCGTTATCGAGCGATGCTGAATCGCTGCCGCCAGGTGCAATCACCGGAAGGGTCTTCTTCAGATCGTCGCCAAACAGCTTGGAGGAGAGCACCTTCTCGCGCGCGTGCATCCAGTTCATGTTGCCGCGCACGGTGTTGATTTCGCCGTTGTGGCACAGGTAGCGATAGGGATGCGCCAGCTGCCAGGACGGGAACGTATTGGTAGAGAAGCGCTGGTGCACCAGGCACAGCGCGCTCATGGCGTCCGGATCGCTCAGCTCTTTGTAAAACTCCGAGATCTGATTGGCCAGCAGCAGGCCTTTGTAGATGATGGTGCGCGACGACAGCGACGGAATGTAGAAGAAATGTTTGTCGGGAAGATCGGACGCCGCAATTTCCGATTCGGCCCGTTTGCGGACAACGTAGAGCTTGCGCTCAAGTTCATCCTGCGACATCCCCGCCGCGCGCGCCGATGAAAATCTGCTCGATGTAGGGCTGCGAAGCGCGTGCAATGCGGCCGATGGCGTCGGACTTCAACCGGCGTGTCGCGCCAGCCCAGCACCGCGAGCCCCTCTTCGCGCGCGATCCGTTCCAGGATTCCTTCGGCCAGCAAGCGGTGCGACGGCTCAACCGGCAGGAACACCATGCCCACGCCGTATTCGCCTACGGGAGGCAAAGTGAAGCCCAGCTCGGCGCACTCCCGCGCGAAGAACTTGTGCGGGATCTGAATCAGGATTCCCGCGCCATCGCCCGTCTCCGGATCGCATCCGCAAGCGCCGCGATGAGCCAGGTTGATGAGGATCTGCAGTCCCTTGACGATGATGTCATGCGACTGCTGGCCTTGAATATTGACGACGAAACCGATGCCACAAGCATCGTGTTCGTTTCTTGGATCGTAGAGACCCTGCTCAACCGGGAGTCCGACCATGACTGAGTATATCAGCACAATTAACGATCCGCAATATTAGATCAGGAGAAATTTCAATTGACATATCATTAGAAAATCTAATATTATAGGCATGCGATGGATTTTGATCGGCTCAAGCTTTTCAGAGACGTAGCGCAGAGCCGGAGTATCAGCAAGGGCGCCGGGATGAATGGGATCAGCCAATCGGCCGTCAGCCAGTATCTCCAGGATTTGGAGGAGCAGATGGGGATGACGCTGCTGGACCGCGGCAGCCGTCCCCTGACCGTCACGGAGGCGGGCAAACTGTATCTCGAGATGTGCCGCGATATCTTGAGCCGGCGCGACGAATTTCAAGTAGCGCTCGATCTGCTGAAAGGCGAAGTTGAAGGCACCGTTCGGGTGGCTTCCATTTATTCGGTGGGGCTGTCGGAGCTGTCGCGCCTGGAAAAGGAGTTCGTTCGGCTGCTATCCGCAGGCGCGCATCGAAGTGCAATACCTCCGTCCTGAAAAGGTGTATGAAGCGGTAGCCACCGATCGGGCCGACCTGGGCCTGATGAGCTACCCGGAGGCGACCCGCGAGGTCACGGTGCTTCCCTGGCGGCGCGAAGAGATGGCGGTGGCGGCATCGCCCTATCATCCTTTGGCGAAGAATACGGAAGTGAAACCGGAAGATCTGGATGGCGTGGACTTCATCGGCTTCGACGAAGATCTGCCCATTCGCAAGGACATCGATCGGTTTTTGCGAGAGCATCACGTGCATGTGAACACCACGCTGCATTTCGACAATATTCAAATGATCAAGGAAGCGGTGGCGCACGGCTCAGGCGTCAGCATCATGCCCGCGCGCGTGATGGAAGAGGAGATCGGCCAGGGACGCCTGGTGCCCATTCGGATCGCGGGTTTTGAATTGTTTCGTCCGGTCGGTATTGTGCACCGCAGGAAGAAGCGCTTCCATCGCGCCGGGCAGGCGCTGCTCGAAATGCTGCAAGCGCCGCAGAGTTTTACGCCGTCGCTTTACGGAGCCTGAAATGGTAGACCGCCGCGCCAGCCGCTACCGTAAGCACCGCGATGGCTGAAATCCCCGGGCGAAGCATCACGCCCAGAATCGTCATCCATACTCCCACGGCGACAAAAAACAGCGGCAACAACGGATAGGCGAAACTCACCACGCCCAGCTTCTGCCAACCCGGACGCCGGCGGAAGATGAAGAGCGAACCCACCGAAAGCACGGCGAAAAAGTTGAGCAGCAGCCCGATATAGAGCAGCAGATTGAGAAACGGGCTCACGGTCATGAGAATGGAGCAGACGCCCTGGCAGAGGATCGCGATGAGGGGCGTGTGCCAGCGCGGGTCCACTTTGGCGGCCATGCTGAAAAACGCGCCATTTTTGGCCATCGCGTAGTAAACGCGCGGGCCGATGGTGACTTCGGCATTCACGGTTGCAAGCAACGAAAGCGCCATGGCCGCGCTGAAAATGCCGGCCACCGCGGGTCCGAAGAGATGCTGCGCCGCGAGCGCGCCCACCGCCACCACGCCCTTCATCGATTCCAGCGGCACAGCGTAGATGAACAGAACATTGAGACCGATGAATAGCGCGGCCACCAGAGCGGTCCCATACGCCAGCGACAGCGGCAGCGTGCGGGCCGGGTGCTTCAACTCCTCGGCGACGTAGGTTGCCGCGTTCCATCCGCTATAGGAAACGTAGATGTAAAACAGGCTTATGAAGAATTGCGCGAACAGGGGCGTGACCGACGTGCGCACTGCCGGATGCGTGAAATTGCCCCAGCTTCCCTGTCCGAACGCGAATCCCGCGATCAGGAAGGTGAGAATGATCAGAATCTTCAGAGACGTCAGAACATTTTGAACGCGCGCCGTGCGGCGAATCCCCAGGCAATTGAGGACGGTGAAGAGCGCGATGATCGCGCTGGCCAGAATCTGCGCGGCCCCCAGTTTCAATTCCCAGGAGCCCGATCCGACGACGTGGCGGGCGCTGTCCAGTCGCAGGCCCGGCGAAAAAATGCCCGAGATAATCGGAAAATGCCAGCGCCGCGGCGGCGATGGGAGCCGAGAATCCGGCGAAGAACGAGATCCAACCGGTCATGAAACCCCAGGTGGGGCCGAAGGCTTCCGTCAGATAAACGTACTCGCCGCCGGAGCTGGGGAAGTTCACGCCTAATTCGGAATAGCAGAACGCGCCGGCCAGCGCGCACACCGCGCCGACGCCCCAAATGAGCAGCACCAACTTCGCCGAACCGAGCTGCCCGGCGAGAAACCCGGAGGTGGTCAGGATGCCGGTGCCGATCATGTTCGAGATCACCAGCGCCGTGGCGCTGCCGATCCCGAGCTGGCGGAGAAGACTGGTGGCTCTTGGGGTCACGTGGCAACGTTGATCGCTAAGAAAGAACGCGCGGAAAGCGGCGGCATCGGCGTCCACGGCGACATTGGCGTTGGCTCTGCCGGCGTCGCGACGGTTCGTCCCTCCTCGGGCCGCGTCTTGTTTGATCTCGATATGCATCGGCGACGGTCTTCACAATACTCGGCCGCAGCAGCGCGGCGGCGGCCAGCGGATCCCAGGCGTAGAAAATGCCGTGCATCGATCGTTTCCCGATCGGCTTCGAGCACTCCTGCCACCACGCGCGCCCAGCGGCGAGTGTGCCTTGGCCTGCGAATTCGCGCAGGAACTCGCGGCTCGATCTGAACCTTGTTGGTCGCATCCAGCGCGATCAGCCGGATGGGCACGCCCGATCGAAAAACGATGCGCGCCGCCATGCGGATCGATGAAAATGTTCCATTCGGCGGTGCTGTTCCTGGTGTGGAACACGCCGCCGTCCTGAAGGTTGCCCGGCACTCGCACCGCTCCGCCCATGATGACGATCTCGCGAATGTGCGCAGCCACCGAGTGATCGCGCTCCAGTGCTTCGGCGATATTGGTGAGCGGGCCGAGCGCGAGAATCTGAACCGGCGCGCGCGCGTTTCTGCAGGCGCTCCACCAAATAGTCGGCCGCGCGCTTGGTTTCGGGCGGCCGCGATGCGGGCGGCAGCGGCGACGCCGGGCAGGTCGTCGGCAATCTTGCGCCATTCGGCCGGAAATTCGGCGTTGCCTCGCATCGGAGCGTTCCGTCCCGCAAAGACCGGGACTTGCTTGCGTCCGGCCAAGTCGAGCAGGCGGCCCATATTGCGCGCGCCCGCATCCACGTGAGCCAATCCGTTGACGACGGTGATGGCGTCGATCTTGACATTGGGATGCGAGAGCAGCAGCGCGACAGCCATGAAGTCGTCCGAGCCGGCGTCGGTGTCGATGATAATGGGCGCCGGACTTGCGCGTGGGCGAGCGCGACGGTGAACAGGAGCGCGAGCGCAGCGCCCGTACAAGATTCACATTAGCTATTATGACGTTTTCGACGTGAGCGCTTTGGGATAAACCATGACACCTGATTCGGTGTCGCGAAATATCTTGTAGAGAATCTGGTTGGTGGGGAGCTGGCTTTCCAGAAAATCCACGCCGTCGGCCGCAATGATGAAGCTGCGATGCGATCGTCCTGCAGAACGTAGCGTTTGGCGCGCAGATACCACAGGGCGAAGAGCAGGCGCTCGCGCGGGAACGACATGATATTCTCCATGTCGAGCAGCGAAAGCGCGGCGTAATCCGGATTGGCGCGGCGCTTGCTGTAGAGCAGACAGAGGACGCCGATGCGAATCTTGGCTTCCGCGTCGATTCCGTCGGTGAACTCTTTGCCGAGAAAGATGGGCAGCGGCCCGGCCTGGATTCACTTCGAACTGCCGGTCATACTCCTTGCGCTTCACCGGATCGCGCAACAGTCTGATACGCCTCGGTGAGCAGGCGGAACCGTTCCGCGTCGCCGGTCTGCTGGTTATCGGGGTGATAGCGCGCCGCCATGATGCGGTAGACGCGCTCGATGGTCTCGATCTCGGCGCGCGGATTGATCTGCAGCAGATCGTAATAATTGACCGACGATTGCGCTTGCATCCTGCTTATTTATCGGCCAGGATCGCGGCGGCTCCATAGGGCGTTTCGCGGAGTTACCATGAGGCATGCGATTAGCCCTGGGCTGTTTGCTGTTGGCCCTCCCTGCGCTGGCGCAGCTGGATTCCTCCACGTTGCGCGCGAAGTTCGGCGAGCCGCTCAATCGTGAAACGTTTCGTGTCCGGGCGGGACTCGACATCGCGGTCGATTACGGTGCGAACCAGCAGGTTTGCGCGGTCGAGATCCCGGTGCTGCAGACAATAAAGGACACAGACGAATTTCTGGCCGAACTGGTTCCCGACTCCATGCGCGGCAAAGAGCTTAGCCGGATGATGGAGAATTTCGGCTTGGCATGGGTGTCCTTTATCGAATACGAACACGTCACGATTGCGGAAACAGGGCATGGCGACACGCGCGATCCCACAACCGTTCGGTTCAAGACCGAAGGCTGCCGCTAACCCAACTGTTGCAGCGCCTGCTCCAGCGCTTCCACAAAAAGTACTCGCCCCAAATGACCGATTCATCTACGCCCAGCTCCTTGGGCAAATGATAGACGCCGCCTTTCAGAATGCCTTCCCACTTCTTGTCCTTCTTCGCCAGGTGATGCTCGCACAGCGAGCGCAGGATGCGAATGGCGAGCGACCAATAATGATGCCCTTTCACCGGATCCTGCAGCAATCGGCACAGGCGCAGTAATCCGGAAGCGGCGATGGCCGCCGCGGAGGTGTCGAGCAGACGGCGGGATTCCGGCGGCGCATTAAAATCCCACGGCGGCACACCGTCGCTGTTGCAATGGGTGATGTAGTAGTCGGCGCAGGACTCGGCGGTTTCCAGAAAACGCGGATCGCGGCTATATTCATACGACAGGCTGAAGCCGTACAGCGCCCACCCCTGGCCGCGCGACCAGCACGAATCGCCGCGGTAACCTTGTTGCGTGCTCTGGCGCAAAAATTCGCCGGTCTGCAAATCGAAAATTCCTTCCTGGGCCGTGGAGCCGTCGCCGCGCACCAGATTGCGTCGCGTGGTCAGGCAGTGGCGCAACGCAATGTCGCGCAGCCTGCGATCGCCGGTTTCCCGCGCCGCGTAAAAGATGATCCCGACGTTCATCATGATATCGATGAACAGCGAATTCTCGCCGACGAACGAGCGCAGGTACTGGCCGTTCTCTTTGAACCGCAGGGACTCGGTCTTGCCGGCCTGAATGAGCGCGTCCTTCAACTTGGGATCTTGCGTCAGGCGATACCAGCGGTAATAAGTGGACATGAAGATAAAGCCCAGATCGTGGACGTCGCGGTCATGCTGGCGCGGCGCCAGCGGAGTGGTATAGCGAATGGCCTGCTCCAGCCAGAATTTGTCATTCATTGCGGCGCTGCCTGCGCCGACTCCCGCACCGCCGTTCGCACGCGCGCTTGAGAGGTTCCACTTGTGAAAGATCCACATCATTCCGGGGAAAAATCCGTCGCACCAATTGGTCCATACCTGGCCTTCATGCTTCCATTTGCCTTCCGATGTGTACATCGGATAGAAGCCCGGGTGGGTCTCCACCAGCTTGCGTGTCTGTTGCTGCGCGAACCGCATGGCGTCCTCAAACAGGCCACGGTCCGTTTCCAGAACGAATTGGATCATGCTTTATGGATTCTAGCAGCCCTTATGGATTGCCAAACTTGAGAATCGATTCGCCGATGAATTCGTGGCAGTTCTCAAAAGTGGTGACGTTGCGGGCTTCCTCTCCAAACACGTCTTTGGTTTCCCAGTGGGAACGCACAGGCAGCGGAAAAAGTGTGCCGGCGATCGAGACCGGACCGTAGTCGATCGTGGAGAGATCGTACGCGATCTTGAGTTGGGGCGGCAAATCGTCGGCCTGGATGATGAGGCGCATCAATCCAGCGTGTCGCGGGCCACCCAAAACGTGCCGCTGTATCCGACAGTCGCTTCGCCCACGCCGGACCGGATGCTAAAACTACTCGCCGCCAGAGGAACGGCATAGTCAAAACGGAAAGCCCGCTTGCCTTGAAGCTTGGTATCCATGGAATCCCCAAACGTGCCGCGCGGGCCCAAGAAGATGTTCTTGACGAACAGCGCGAATTGGCCGTTCCCGATGGGCGTGCTTACGAACTTTCCGATGTCGGGCTGATCAATGCGGTGTTCGCCGGGACGTCCGAACAATTCTTTGCCCTCGACGAAGGCAACATCCAAATGGATGGTGTCGGTGTGCCGGAGCCGGTCCCGGGGCCCGTGCCGAAGCGAGCGCTCAATGGTTTCGGTGCAGGTATAATTCGGCAGGCGCCTCAGGTTTTCCGCGACGCGGGCCTTGATCCGGCCGAGCAGCGACGGCGTCTGCGCGCTTGCGGCCATGGCAACCAGAAACGCGATCCAGCAGCGCATCTGGGCGACATTATATATCGCAGTGCTACCATCTCAGTCGATGGCAGCCACCAAAATTACAGTGAACAACAACGGATCGATTCGCATTGAAGGCGATTTCAGCATTCACGACGCCCAGGGCGCCGAGTTCGGGCTGGGCGGCCGCACCGTGATTTCGCTGTGCCGATGCGGGCACTCGGCGAACAAGCCGTTTTGCGATGGAAGCCATAAGGTGAACGGATTCGATTCCGCTTGCGTCGCGCGCGATCTCGCCCCAAAACCGTAGGTTTTGGGGGCGGGATTGGGGATTAGGGCTTGGGGGTTGGCAACTTCGAACGGATTGACGCCTGGAGGCAGTTCAGTTTCTTACCGAGCAAGTTGCCCTGCATCCTGGCGGCCTGCAGGTCTGCGTCTGCATAGTCGAGACGAACGGCGAGTTCCAGCTGGGTTTCTAGCTCCGCCAGCGAGCCGCGTGAGATCGAGAGGAAATGCAGGAATTCACGGCTGGAGTTACGCGACCTTCCCTCGGCAATGTTAGACGGAATCGAAACGGCCGCTCGTCGCATCTGCGCGGTCAATCCAAAGAGCTCAGCTTTCGGGAAGCGACCCGTGCACCGATAAACAGTCTCCGCTAACTGGAGCCCTAGTTGCCAGACTTCTAGATCCCGAAAGCTTCTTACCATTCACGCCATTAGTGTTCGAGCGGGCTGGCTTTTCTCAACGGTGCCAACCCCCAACCCCCAATCCCCAATCCCCAATCCCTACTCTTCCCCCAGCACGCAAATGTCACTCAAGTTCCGATAGTCCTCCGCGAAGTCCAACCCGTAGCCGACCACGAACTCGTCGGGGATCTGGAACCCGACATAGGATACCTCCACCGGGCGCAGACGTTTCTCCGGCTTGTCGAGTAGCGTCGCGATGGCCAGCGACTTCGGACGCCGCTGCTCCAGCACGTTCATCAGATACGTCAGCGTGACGCCGCTGTCCACGATGTCTTCGACGATCAGAACGTGATGCCCTTCGATGGAAACATCCAGGTCCTTGGTGACCTTCACTTCGCCCGACGACGTTTTGCCGCGCCCGTAGCTGGAGATGCCCATGAACTCGATCCGCGATGACGTCTTGATGTGCCGCGACAAATCCGCCATAAAGATGAACGCGCCTTTTAGCACCGAGATCAGATAGAGCGGACCTTCAGGATAATCGGCGCTGATCTGCGCGCCCATCTCACGCACGCGGTTCTGGATCTGCTCGGCGGTGAGAAAGACGCGCGGCGTCAGAGCCATTCGCTAGTCGGCGTTGTGCGTGCGAGCGCCCAGACGTTTGCTCAATTGGTTGCTGGGGAGACGGGTGCTTCCTGGACCAATATGAATGTGAGCGGCGGTGGCTTTGCCGGGAATGGCGCGGGAGAAGGCGTAGTAGGGAATCTTCCTGGTTTGCAAATACTGCCGCAGCCAGACTCCCTCCGGTGCGCTGGGAACAACGGCCACATCCACGCGGCCGCGATGATCGAATCCAAGCGCGCGATGCACTTCGGTTTCTCCCTCGGCGCTGATGGGAAGCGAGCGATCGAATTTGCTTGAGAAGGCCAGTTCCAGCGGCGGCAGGTCGCGCGCTTCGTTGAACGCGCCGTCGCCCTCGTAGTGTTCCATGCCCTGAAAAACCAAGTCGGCGTCATCCGGTGGTGGCGCCTGTACGAAAACGGGCGGCGCAGCGGGAACAGCCATTGCCGCGCGATCGGCCATCAGGTGAGCCCGCAGATGAGTCAGGTCGAGAGCTGTTTGACGGGCGGCCATTTCGGCTTCAAAGGACGACAGGTAGGACCGCGCCGCCACGCCCGCGTCCACCATTTTGCGGGCGTCATCGAGGCGCGCTTGTTGCCGGTCCAGGCGGCGCTGGGCGGCTGCGATCATCTCCGCCGAGGCTTGCTCGGTCGCGCCCTGCTCCGGAAGGTCTCCATACAAGTCATGCGCCAGGATCACTTCATCCTTGGCGTCTTCCAAGTCCGCCTCCGCCTGCTGGATGCGGATGCGCGGCAGGGCGCCGGCCGCCACCAGGTCCGTCACACGGGCGAGTGCCTGTTGAGCCAGTTGGATTCCCTTGTCGGCGGCGGTATTAGCTGGAGTTTCCGCCGGACGCGCGGGGATTGCCACCAACAGAATCAGGGCTCCCAAGGACAATAAGGGTGCCAGCAATTGTCGCATTGGAAATTTCAGTGTACCATACAGGTAGGAGCGAGCCTTAGTATCCGACAGCAACACAACACGGTTGCGCACCCGGTAGCGCCGCCGCTCACCACCCCCGCTTGGCTCACCGCCGTTCGAGCCGCCGAATCGAAGAAAGCCCTCGACATTCGCGTTTTGGATTTGCGCGAAGTGACCAGCTTCGCCGATTTCTTTGTGATCTGCAGCGGAAGTAATCCCAAGCAGATCCAGGCCATCGCCGAAGAGATCGGTCAGCAGCTGGACCGGCGCGGCGAATATCCCGTCAGCGTGGAGGGTTTCTCCAACGCCGAATGGATTCTGGCCGATTACGGCGACTACCTGATACACGTCTTCTCGCCCAAAGCGCGGACGTTCTATGAACTGGAGCGGCTGTGGCGGCACGCCAAGGTTGTGCCGATTCCGGAAGACTCCTCTCTGGCCGAAGCGCGTTAGACCGAGCGCTTCATTATGGCGTCCTAATAGCTCGCCCTTCCATACTCAAGCTGGTCGGGGTAATCTGAAAGAGGTAGACGTCCATGAACTTGACCATTGATCTCCCTGACGATCTGGGAGCGGCTCTGAAAGCGAGGGCCCTCGCGCAAGGCGTCTCGCTTGCCGGCTTTACCCGGCAAGTGCTTGAGGAGGCACTCAAGCCGACGGAAGGGCAAAGGCCTAAGCCAAAGAGGTCCGGTTACGGTTTACTCGCCATGTACGGTCCTGGCCCGTCCGAGGAAGAAATTGACGAGAACCGCCGGGAGATGTTCCGCGGATTCGCTCAGGACGTTCCGTGATTGCCGGTGTTGCCGACACCCACACGGCGCTTTGGTACTTGCTCAAGAATCCGCGTCTCTCGGCCACAGCGCGCGGGTTTATGGATGACGCTGCCAGTGCCGGTGACGACATCGTGCTCTCGCCGATCAGTTTGGCCGAGATCGTCTATCTGGTAGAGAAAGGTCGCCTCCCAGCATCGGCATACGACGAGTTGAGAAAAGCGCTCAACGATCCCGATTTCGTTCTTGAAGAGGCCCCGTTTACGGGCGAAGTTGTCGAAACGATGCGCCAGGTGCCACGCCAGAAGATCCCGGATATGCCTGATCGGATTGTCGCCGCCACAGCCTTGTATTTTGGTGTGCCGGTCATCAGTCGCGATCGCCGCATCCGTTTTTCCAGCGTCCAAACCGTCTGGTGAGGTCATACAACGTATTACGGTCGCGCAGCCGCATGACCGGGCGCTCGAGCGCGACAACAAAAGGTGCCCCTTGCCACCGGCGCAACGATGATTTGAATTCCCGAGACCATTGAGGTCCGAGCGAGCACGAGAGACCTGTGTGCGCTTCGACGCAAAAGGTCCCTTCGATGGGCGTCCGAGCTTTGGACCCGGACGCGTCTAGGCATTACAGCCATGGAGAGATCGGAAGAGTGATTTGCGCTCTGGGGGACTTTACCGAACGGCGTCGGCTGTAAGTTCATCGCCTCGCAAGGCCAATTTCATGAGAGCAGCCCCCTTTCAGGCCAGCTGGAGGCGGACTACAATCGAAGCGAACGCTCTTAGGTTGTGCCGATCACGGACCGCTGCATGCTTCGGGTGCTGTTCTGGTGCATTTGGCGGAGCCGGACCAAGGGGGGCCGGCGCGAACGAGGGTGTTCGCCCCATCTGCAGATTCGGGAACAAGCGAGCCTTCCGCCTAGCCAACCCCGCGAGCGCAGCGAACGGTTCAGCCCGGCTTGGCCTTGGCGCAGCAATTAGCCCCGTTCTTTGACACCAGCGGATCCAGGATGCCCGTAATTTCTTCGAAAATGTAGCCGGGCGAGCGGTCGCCACGGATCTGATGATACTTGCGGTCCTGGTAATAAGCCAAAACCGGCCGCGTCACTTCGTCGTAGGTTCGGATGCGTTCGGTGACCACCTCTTCGCTGTCGTCCTTGCGAGTGATCAGCGGGGTGCCGTCGTCGTCACAAATACCGGGCGTGCGCGGAGGCTGATGCAGCAGGTTGTAGATCCGCTTGCATTGCGGGCACTGGCGGCGCGAGGTGAGACGGCCCACCAGCGCATCCAGCGGGACATCCAGATGCAGCACGATGGGCGTCTGGAATTTCCGCTCGGCCAGCAAGCCGTCCAAATACTCGGCTTGTTCCACGGTGCGCGGGTAGCCGTCCAGCAGGAAGCCGTGCGCGCTGTCGGGTGAAGACACACGTTGAGCCAGCATCCGGTTGACGAGGTCGTCACCCACCAATCCCCCACTGGACATGACGGACTTCGCGGCGTTCCCCAGCGCCGTGCCGGCCTTGATTTCCTCGCGCAGCATATCGCCGGTCGAGATGGCCGGGATGCCCAACCAGTTTGAGATTCTTCCTGACTGCGTTCCTTTGCCGCTACCAGGCGGTCCAAAGAGCAGAAGGACCAAACCACCCTCCGTTCCAGTTCAGACTACTGAACCATTCCGTCTCGGTCAAGTTCTCGCGTCACGCTACAAAGATCGACGAAATCCCTTGAAAAGGCTATCACTATTTGGGCCGTACTGTACCGGTGCGGTTCCAGTACCAGACCGGGACTAACGGGCTGTCCGCGCTTCGCAGACCAGCATCACCTCTTACATGCGAGCGTCACTTTTTGCAAACCAACGTCAGGCCATCGCGCACCGGAAGCATGCTTAGCCACACCCGATCGTCGTTCTTGAGCTGCGCGTTGAACGCGCGAATGGCTCGCGTATCCGGATCGTCAAAGGCCGCGTCGATCACCCGGCCATACCAGAGTACGTTATCCACGCCGATCAAGCCACCTCGCCGCAGCAGCACCAGCGCCCGCTCATAATAATTGGCATAGTTGGTCTTATCGGCGTCAATGAAGACAAAATCGAATTGATTTCCGAGGCCGCTCTCAATCAGGTGGTCCAGGGTGACCAGCGCCGGCGCCAAACGCAGGTCGATCTTATGGTCCACGCCCGCCTCCCGCCAATAGCGGCGCGCCACCGAAGTCCATTCCGGATTGATGTCGCAGGCGATGATCCGGCCGTCTTCGGGCAGCGCCAGCGCCACTGCCAGGGCGCTATAGCCGGTATAGACGCCGATTTCGATGGTGCGGCGCGCGCCGATCAGATGCATCAGCAGCGTCATGAATTGGCCCTGCTCGGCGGAGATCTGGAAACTGGAGTTCGGGTAGGCCGCAGTCTCCTCGCGCAGCCGCCGCAGCAGCTCCGGCTCCCGTAGGGTCACGCGCCGCATGTACTCCCACAGCGCATCAGTGATGGTGAGATCGTCCATCACTTTATTGAACACTACCAGTTGGGGTTCACGTCGGCCGCCGGGATCTCCTGCTGCGATCCCGTGGCCGCAAACTTCAGAAATGAGATCACGTCAGCCAGCTCTTGCGCCGTGTAATTGGCCATGGCTGGCGGGTGACGCCATTTATCGTCCCGTTCCAGGGAAACAATCTGATTGTTGTACAGCGTCCGCAACACGGGGGGAATCTGGCTCAAGTCGTAATACTCGGCCTTGTCGCCATACTTTTGTTTCAGGATGCCGGGAAAGTTGGCGGTCTGGGTCCTAACGCGATACACATGCTCGGTCATGGTCATGTGCATGGTCATCACGATGCTGTGCACGCTTCCGTTGGAAGCCATATTGGTCAGGTTCGGCCCGATGGCCGTACCTACGCCTCCCAGCGAGTGACACGTCTTGCAGGCGACGCCCTTCTTGGCGTTGGTGAAGAGTTCGCGGCCCCGCTCGATTTGCGGCGTGGGGGCGGCTTTGTCCTGAGCCCCTATGACGGCTAGACTCAAGGCGGAAATGACTACTGCGAGTACGGCCTTACGCATGGTGTTTGCCTCCGGCGGAAGACGGTGCAATCGCCAAACCACTGTAAACCCCTATATTGCTGGGGGTTCGTGGGTAAGGCGTCTTAGTCCTGAGGTTTTATCCGCAGAATCGCCTGCGTCTTGTCACGCAAGGAGGGCCCGCTGAGGGCTGCGACGCCGACCTAATCCGCCTTGAGCTTTCGCACGAAACGAATAATCGTGTTAACCTTCCGATGGCAGCTGTTCATCGGCTATGCACATCCCCGATGGCTATCTAAGCCCCTCCACTTGCGTAGGATTGTTTGGCGCGGCCGCGCCTTTCTGGTTCGTGGCCCTGAACCGCGTGAAGCGAATGCTCAACACGCGCATGATTCCGCTGCTGTCGGTATTCGCCGCGTTCGTTTTCGTCATCATGATGTTCAATCTGCCCTTGCCCGGCGGGACCACGGGACACGCCGTAGGCATGGGTGTAGCCAGTATCGTGCTGGGGCCGTGGGCCTCCATGGTGGCGATTTCCGTCGCCTTGGCGATTCAAGCGGCGTTCTTCGGCGATGGCGGCATCACCGCGATTGGCGCGAACTGTTTCAACATGGCCATCGTCGGTTCGCTGGTGGCGTACGGGGCATATCGCGTCCTGGCAACGGGAGCGGCCATCGGCTCCCGGAGGCGGGTGTTTGCGGCGGGCCTGGCCGGGTACGCCGCCATCAATGTAGCGGCCCTTTGCGCGGCGATTGAATTCGGGATTCAGCCCCTCTTGTTTCATGATGCTTCCGGCGCGCCGCTGTACGCGCCCTACGGTCTCAGCATCTCGATTCCCGCCATGTTGATCGGTCACCTCACCTTTGCGGGCCTGGCCGAACTGGTGATTTCGTCCGGCCTGGTAGCCTGGCTGCAAAGAGTGGATCCGTCGTTGTTGCGCCTCACGGCGCCCGACGCTCCCGATCGCGATGCTCCCGCCGCGCCCCCATCGAATGGCGTGAACTGGCCGGCGGCCTGGAAGCTCTGGCTGGCGGTCGGCGTTCTCTTGGCTCTGACGCCCTTGGGCATCCTGGCCGTGGGAACCGCCTGGGGCGAGTGGAGCCCGGCGGATTTTGCACCGGGACAAGTCCCGCGTGGTCTGGAACGCCTGTCGTCGCTTTGGGCCGCGCCGTTCGCTCGATACGCGCCATCCTTTATACGCAGCGCCTCGCTCGGATATCTGCTATCCGCGCTGCTGGGCGTCGGCGTGATCGCTGTTCTGGGTCTGCTCTTGTACCGCGCCAGCGCTCACAGCCGGCGGCGCCGTGAAAATTTCGTCGAAAAGACCATCCGCGGTTTATTGCGCGTGGTGCGGCAGGCATTGTTCGCCGAAGAAACTGCGCAATTGCCAGGCCTGTTGCAGCGCCTGGATGCTCGCGTGAAGTTGGCTGGAGTCGGGGTACTGATCGCAACCGCCATTGCGTTGCATCGGCTCTCGGTTTTGGGGACTCTGCTGATCGCCGCCGGTCTGCTCGCTGTTGCCTCCAAAGTCCCCATCCGCGTTCTTGCAACCAAAGTGTGGATTGGCGTCCTGGCGTTTACGGGCGCGATCGCGATACCAGCGATTTTCCTGACGCCGGGCGATGCGCTCTTTCGCCTTCCGGCGCTGAACTGGACGGCGTCGTACCAGGGGCTTCGCAGTGCGGCTTTCCTGATTCTCCGCGCGGAAACCGCCGCCACGCTGGCCACGCTCCTTGTCCTTTGCACGCTGTGGCCGCAACTGCTGCGAGCGCTGCGCTGGTTTCGTATTCCCGCGGTACTGGTGGCGATCGTGGGGATGACGTACCGTTATCTTTTCCTGCTGGCCCAAACCGCCGAAGAAATGTTTGAAGCGCGCGAGGCCCGTCTGATCGGCATCCTGGAACCATCGGACCGGCGTCGTCTGGCCGCCGCCAGCGCCGGATTATTGCTCGCGAAGAGTATTCAGTTGAGCGGCGAGGTGCACCTGGCCATGCAAGCCCGCGGCTTTCGCGGCGAGGTCCTGCTGCTGGACGAAGGAATTCTCGATCCGAAGGATTGGGCAGCGCTCGCGGCCTTCGCCTGCGCGGCTTGCGCGGCAATGTGGTTTGGCCGATGAGCGCCTCCGGGGAAACTGCATTCTGCGTTCGCGGTGTATCTTATCGCTACCATCAGGTGCCCGCTCTGAACGGCTTGTCGATGGAGGTAGCGACGGGCGAGCGCGTGGCGTTGCTGGGCGCCAACGGCTCCGGTAAATCTACGTTGCTACGCTTGCTGGCTGGCCTGTCGTTTCCGGAAGCAGGCGATATTTCCTTTTTTGGCCAGCCGGTGACGGAACGGGATTTACGAGACGAGGCCTACTTCTTTAGCTTCCGGCGGCGCGTGGGACTGGTGTTTCAGAATCCGGACGTCCAGCTTTTCAACCCCAGCGTCTTCGATGAAGTGGCCTTTGGACCGTTGCAGCTTCGTTGGCCGAAGGCGCAAATTCGGGACCGCGTGGAAGCGGCGCTGCACTCCATGGGGATCGGCCACCTGCGGGACCGCGCCCCGCACAGGCTTTCCGGCGGAGAAAAGAAGCGGGTTGCCCTGGCGTCGGTATTGGTCACCGATCCCGAGGTGCTGCTGCTGGACGAGCCCAGCGCCGCGCTCGATCCGGTGAGCCAGGGGCAAATCATCGAGCTGTTGAAGTCCTGGAAGAACGGCGCCAAGACCGTGATCACGGCAACGCACGATCTGGATACCTTGGAAGACATCGCCGACCGCTGCTACGTTTTCCAGAGCGGCCGGATCGCGGGCCAGGGCGAGCCGCTCCAGGTGCTGCACGACGTCGCTTTGCTGGAGCGCACCGGCTTAGTACGGGTTCACGAGCATGTCCATGACGCGGGCGACGCCCCGCATCCCCATCCGCACCTGCATCGTCACGACCGCGATCAATGAGCATGCCCCGCATCCGCCACCGCGACGATTAAACGTCCGTGCGTAACGCCTTTGGTGGCGATCAGCGAATCGGCGATCTGTTGTACGTCCTTGGCCTTTCCGCGCAGCACGATCACCTCCAGGCAATGGTCGTGATCCAGGTGGACGTGCAAGGCCGAAACGACGCATTTGTGGTGCTGGTGCTGCAGCTCGGTGAGCTTTTCGCTCAGCAGCCGCACGTGGTGGTCATAAACAATGGTGACCGTTCCCACCACGGTGGCGTTGGGTTGTTGAGCGCTCTCCCGCACCAGCTCCGCTCGGGCCAGATCGCGAAATGCCTCCGAGCGGTTGCTGTATCCCTTGCGCTCCATCAATGCGTCGAACTGGTCCAGCAGCTCGCCTTCAATGGCCACGCCAAAACGCCGCAAATCGGACATAAGATTGATTGTATAGGACCCGTTTCTGGCTACCGAGTGACCGCCGTGCAGCCAATCCAGGAGCTTTCTAATCCAGGAGCTTTCTAATCCAGGAGCTTTCTAATCCAGGAGCTTTCTAATCCAGGAGCTTTCTAATGTGGATGTGCCTTCGACTTCCCTTAACCCTCGGCGATTCGCAGGGAGGCCGCGTGAAGCTCATAGTTCACCTGCTCCTCCGCAAGTTCCTTGCGAGGGAAATTACCCACGCTCTCAATCGGGACCGGATCATCCTCGAATGTCAATTTGAACGACCAGGTGCCGTCTTCGTGCTCGGTGTACTCCACGTCGCCGGAGATGGTCCCGTTGGTAATATTCATGGTGTCGATGTTATCAATATCGCCAGTTCCGCAAAGGGAGTGAGCATGAAGATCGTTCTACGAGTCGTGGGTGTCCTCTTAGTGGTTTTCGGCTGCATCTGGTTCCTGCAAGGGGTCAGCGTACTTCCGGGAAGTTTCATGACCGGGCAGATCCAATGGGCGGTTTATGGCGCGATAGCGGTGGTGGCGGGGATTGGTTTGTTGTTCGCCGCGAAGAGACGGACATCCAGGGGATAAGCGTGGATGGAAGCCCATGGGCCGGACCAGGCTGTGTCAGGGCTTTGCCCCAATCGCTGGAAATCTACTTCTTCAGTGCGGCCTTCTCTTTCGCGCGCGCGCCGGACAGAATTCCCACCAGTCCATAGTTGCCTTCGTGGCACGCGTATTCGAACACCCGGCTCTCACTCTTCTCCATGGGGAACTCGACCGTCCAGGGCTGCGTGTACACGGTAGCGTCAACCACCGTGGCGCGATAGGTAATGGTGTTTGGACCCGTGCGAGTGAAGCGTTCGGTGACACGCAAGTTCTCGTCGCTCATCCCGTCATATTGGACGCCGAAGCGGCTCTGGTCGCTTCCACGGAAGTTGGTGGTTTCAATCACAAGCGTTTCGCCTTCCCAGCGGCCCACCGAATCACCTTGCCATTGCCTCATGTTCTCCGGCAGGTGCGGCTGGGTTGCCGTTCCATTGGTCAATGGGATCATGCGGGCTTGATGCCCCATCTCGGAAAGAATCGCAACGACGCCCGGAGCTTGCACGATTTGGTAGTAGTTGTTGTAGTTCCCGGGAAGGAACGGCGGACCCGATTGCGAAAATACCAGGCACCGGTCGGGCAGCATGCGTGTTTCGGGACCATCGTCGGCATGCTGGACAAGCCACGCATGCATTTCCTGGTATTTCTCCGCCGCGGCGGGCGTCATCGCGGGGAATCTGCCGTTGGGGGGATCAATCAGCCGGGACGTGCGCCTGTCGCTGGCCAAGTGGGCGCCGCGGTCAAACCAACCGTCGTTGTAGGCACGACCGAGATCGGCCTCGGCCGAACCATCGCGACGGTCGCGATCCAGGTCATGCGCGCGTTTCTTCTCATACGCCACGATTTCCTCGGGTGTGTAGAATTCCTTATTGCCAAGCTCCACGGGACGCTCCAGCGGAGTCATGCTCGCCGCATCCCAGACGCCTTCCAGATCCGGGCGCCCATCGGCGGTGCGCGGGACGCTCCATTTCTTGGCGGCAGATGCCGTCTGGGACGGTGCCTGAGCGGAAATAGCAGTAACCGAAACTACGGCCAGCGCGGCTGGCGCCAGGAAATAAAACAAACCGCGATGAATCATCGGGGCCTCTCGTTCAATTGATATCTTACTGTGCTGACCGGTTGTTCGCCTGCGGCGCGTTGCCTGGGGCCGGAAATCGCCTGTCGGATGCGACTCGGGCTCGGAAGATTTACACTAACAAGGAGGATTCTCCTTGAAGAAAGCCGCTCTAGTTTTAGTCGTCCTCGCTCTGGATGCAATCGCCGCCGACACCATCCCGACGTTCTCCACGGACGTAGCGCCGATTCTGTACAAGAATTGCGCGACCTGCCATCGGCCGGGCGAGATTGCGCCGATGCCGCTGCTGACTTACGAACAGACGCGGCCCTGGGCCAAATCCATCAAAGAAAAAGTTGCGCTCGGCCAAATGCCGCCCTGGCATGCAACCCAGGCGCGCGGAATTTTCTCGAATGACCGCCGGCTGACCGACGCCGAAAGGGACACTCTGATCCGCTGGGCGTCTAACGGCGCGCCCCAAGGGGACTCCAAGGATCTGCCTTCAGTGCCGAAATTTACCGACGGCTGGGAAATCGGCCAACCCGATCAGGTCTTCACCATGGAAAAGGCCTACGAAGTGCCCGCTTCCGGCACGATCGATTATCAGTACGTCAACATTCCCACCCATTTGTCGGAGGACAAATGGATACAGGCGATCGAGGTGCGGCCCGGGGTGCGGCAGGCGGTTCACCATGTGTTGGTGTTCTCGAAAGAACCGGGGATGGCGACGCGTCCGGCGGCTTTTGCCGTGGTGATTCCGAAGCCGCCGGTTAGCGGGTCCGGCAATGATTCCGATCATCTGAAGCCCGCGCCCAACCAATCGCCCGGCGTGCTCATCGCCACCAACGCGCCCGGCACCAACGCCATGACTTTCGCGCCCGGCCGCGCCATGCGGATTCGCGCCGGCTCCACTCTGGTGTTGCAACTCCACTACACCGCTTACGGAACCGCGGCGAGCGACCGGACCAGCGTCGGAGTGATCTACGCGAAAGAACCTCCGCGACAGGAGATCCATAGCAGCGCGTTTATGAACGTGACCATGAAGCTGCCGCCCGGCTCACCGGACACGGAGGTCGATTCGGCCATTCAGTTCCTGGAGGATTCCCACATAACCGCGATTTTCCCGCACACGCATCTGCGTGGAAAGAGTTGGGAATATCATATGGTGTATCCCGACGGCCGCTCTGAAGTGGTGCTTACCGTGCCGAAATACGATTTCAACTGGCAGACGTATTATGTGTTCACCAATCCTCTGGCGGCTCCCAAGGGATCCCGCCTGGAGGCGTTTGCGCACTACGACAATTCAGCGGAAAACAAATGGAATCCCGACCCCACGGTGGAGGTGCATTGGGGCGAGCAGACCTGGCAAGAAATGCAGTATTCGGGAATAACGTATTTCGTCGACCAGCGGCCCCAGCCAGGCAACGTCGCCGCGCGCCAATAAACACTCCAACTGAAGGTCGCCAGCTACCGGATTAGCGCAAGCGGCCCTAAACCAATCTGGATGTTTTCGTCGCGCAGGGGGCATGCCCGCATTCGCATTCCAGGTCGGGCGTTTTCGCCTGTCCCTCGCAGAAGGTGCTGCAATACTTCTTGTCCGTAACCATGCAGTTGCAGCTGGGATGAGCGCACTTCTTGGGATCTGCCATAATGTCGTCTCCTAAACTGTTTGACCGCAATACGGCCAAAGCCTTTCAGTTTTTACTGGGCACGAAAGGGCGCTCTTTATGTATGCTGTCAGGTGCGAGAGGACGCCGCCCCATGAAAAATTCTCAGAACGACGCCAGGACCATTCAGGGTTTGATCTGTCCCAGCGGGCGGCTGCCGGTGTGCATGCTTATGGTGGCTATCGGGCTCGCATCGGGCGCGCCTCCGCCTTCTGCGGAGCATCGTGTCGTGCCAGCAGTCTCTCCCTACATCGACGCCCATACGCATTTTGACGAGCAGGATCCCGAGGGATCGGTCCGCGCGATCATGCAAGCATCCCCACGAGAGAATATGGTCAAGACATATCTTCTGATCCCTCCCGACACGGTGAGCCCTCGGGGAGCAATGGATGCAGCTGGTATTCTGGCGGCCGCGAAACGCTATCCCGGCAGACTGGCGGTGCTGGCGGGAGGCGAGACTCTCAATTCAATGATTCAGCAAGCGGTCCGCTCAGGCGATGCCGGCGCGGCGATTCGGACTCAATTCCGCAAACGCGCTGAAGAATTGCTGCGCAGGGGAGCAGCGGGATTTGGTGAGATGGCCGCGGAACATTTTGCGGGCGGTACTCCTTATCAATTCGCGCCGCCCGACCATCCTCTTTTTCTGCTGCTGGCCGACATCGCCGCCCGGCACGATGTGCCGATTGACCTGCACATGGAGGCGGTACCACGAGCGATGGCTCTTCCGACGGATTTGAAGTCGCCTCCGAATCCCCCGCAGCTTCACGAGAATATCCCGGCTTTTGAACGGCTGCTGGCGCATAATCCGCGCGCGAAGATCATCTGGGCACACTTAGGATCGGATGGGACCGGGTATCGCACGCCCGATCTCTGCCGCCGCCTGCTTCAGAAACATTCCAATCTCTACATGGAGATTAAGCTGGATCCCAAGGCCCCAGGCAAGAATTTCCTGATGGCCGGAGACAAGATCAAGCCGGAATGGTTAACGCTTTTCGAGGATTTTCCGGATCGCTTCATCATCGGCAGCGACCAGCATTACCCGGAGCCGGCGGGCCCTGCACGCTGGGAACAGGTTGTGCTTCTATTCAATCAGCTTCCATCTGACTTGAGGAGGAGCATCGGAACCGAAAACGTCGCTCACATTTATGATGCTGGGCTACATGCGCGTTCGCACCCTTGAGGTGGCTTGCACTTGCGGCCTTGACAAGGCTGCCCTTACTTGACAGGATCACGAAATGGACAGCGCGTTTGTTCGACCCGTCTTACGGCTGGCTGGCCTGCTGTCCCTGGCCAGTCTGGTGACTGCTCAGACCGGCACCCTGCGCCGGACCGTATGGGACGGCGTGTACACGGAGGCTCAAGCTGCCCGTGGCGCAACGGCCTTCGGCCAAAGCTGCGCGGGCTGTCATGCGCTGGCGGCGGAAGGCAAGTCGCCGCTGGTGGGCGAACCATTCTGGAAGAGTTTCGCGCAAAAGACCGTCGGCGATCTGCTGGAGTACGTCAGCGCCAATATGCCGAACGGCAATCCTGGCACCCTCACCGAATCCACCTATGGAGACATTGTCGCGCTGATGCTGAAATCCAACGGGTTTCCTGCCGGAACGACGGAGCTTCGGCGCGATACCATTGCCAACGTAAGGATTGTGCAGAAGGACGGACGCACAGAGCTCCCCTCCGATGCGCTGGCTCGCGTGGTGGGATGCTTGGCTCGAAGCGGAGCGGACTGGGTGGTGACGAGAGCGACAAACCCCGAGCGGGCCGAAACCGTCGTTTCGGGCAGCGCAGACGCCACCAGGCCCTTAGGCAATCGTACGATCCCACTGAAGTTCGTGGTGACGCGCCTGGATCCGTTAGCCGGTTCGCGGGTCGCCGTGAGCGGGCTCCTGATCGGCGACGGCGGCAAGGACGGCATCAACGTGACGACGGTGAGCCGCGTCGCCGAGAAGTGTCCGTAGAGAGAGAGCGAGTGTTTAGAGATCTACTCTGCCGTTACTCGCTCCGAGCTTATCGATCTCGGCGCCGCCTAAGTGCGCCATCGCCAGCAGCAGGTTCGCGGTTGGCGTATCCTGTGCGACGATGTGCCGGTTGCCTTTCAGCCGGCCGCCGCCACCCACGATCACCGCAGGCGGATTGTTGCGATCGTGCTGATTGCCGTTGCTCATGCCGCTGCCCCAGTACAGAACGGCGTGATCGAGCAAGTTTCCGTCGCCCTCTTTGGTGGCCTTCAGCTTGTCGCAGAAATCGGCGAACTTCTGGATCTGGTACGTCGCAATCTTGGCGTACTTGGCGAGCTTCTCGGGATCGTTGCCATGATGCGAGATGGTGTGATGCTGCTCGGGAATTCCGATGTGCCCATAGGCGCGATCGCTGGCTTCATGACCGGTCATGAAGGTGAAGACGCGGCTGATGTCGCCCTGATACGCCAGGTGCATCAAGTTATAGGTGATGGTCATGTGATCGTCGAACGCTTCCGGCAAGCCCACCGGCGCTTCGGGATTGCCGGTGATGGTGCCGAGACGGGTCTCCATGCGCTGGAGCTGGTTCTCCACGTCGCGAATGTTGCCGAGATACTCGTCCAGGATGGCGCGATCGGGCGCTCCGAGCGATCGTTTCAGTTTCGCGGTTTCCTCGGTCACCGAGTCCAGCAGGCTCTGCTTTTCCTTCAGGCGGGCGAAGCGCCGCTCGGTGGAATCCGTCTCGCCGAACATGCGCTCGAAGGTGACGCGCGGATTGATCCCCACCGGCAGCGGGCTCTCATCGTCGCGCCAGGACAAGGTGTTGAAGAACGTGCAAGCGAAACCGTCGCAGGCCCCGACGGCGGTGCCCATGTCCTCGGTGCCGACTTCGATGGACCGCAGCGGTGTATCGGCTGCCACCTGATCCGCTATGAACTGGTCGACGGTCTTTTTCGATTCAATCTTTCCGAAAGAGTCGCCCCTCCCGTCGCGGCGGACGGCAGGCCCTACGCCGTTCAGGAACGCGGAGCTGGCGCCCAGGTGGACCGACTCGCCCCACGGCGCCTTCATCTTGCTGACCGTGACGAGCTGATTGCGGAACTGCTCCAGTGGCTGCATCACCGGCTTGAAGACGAAGTCGCTCCCTTCCGCATCGGGATGCCAGGTAGTGGGAAACACGCCACAAGGGAAGTAGACCGCACCGAAGCGGAACGGCGATTTCGGCGCAGCGGAAAGCGCCGGTAGCATGGCGTCCAGGAACGGCAGTGCAATCGTGGCGCCCAGGCGCCACGCACGAACGTGCGTCGCGAAAGATGCTTCTTCGTAATGATCATGGCTGCTCCCTCTTTGATCGTGAAGTATTACTCGATCGTGCAAGTTTAATGCATCGGACCGGTATGCCGGCCGTTTCCGCCGGTTCCAACTTGGTGCGCATCTGAAACGGCGCACTTTCCACTATTCCCATGATAACCGAGGAAAGCTGGTAATCGTTCTGGGCGGCCTTCCTCACGATGCGGCGAACCACCGGCATGTCGGCGGGCTCCAGCCCGCGGCCCAGCGCGTACGTCAGCATCTTTTCGGTGACGACGGTCACAAAAGCGTCAGGACGGCTCAGAATGGCCTCGCGCAGCGCCACCGGACCGTTGACCTGCGTTCCGTCCGCGAGCGTGCCCGCGACGTCCAGCGGCGCGCCATCGGCTCCCTTATCGCGCCATACCCCCACCGAATCGAAGTTCTCGAGCGCAAACCCGGGCGGATCGATCACGCGATGGCAGCCCGCACAGGGCTGGTTCTTGCGATGCAATTCCAGTTGGGCGCGCACTGTCTTGGGAATTTTCGAGTCCTTATTGCTTTCGTCCAGCGTAGGGACATTGGGCGGCGCAGGAGGCGGAGGCGTATTCAAGAAAGTGCTCAGCACATACTTCCCGCGGTAAACCGGCGAGGTTCTGGTGGCGACGGACGTCATCGCGAGGATGCTTCCTTGCCCCAGCAGACCGCGGCGATTGGGATCGGTGAGCTTTACCTTGCGGAATTGCGGGCCGTAGACGCCCTGGATGCCGTAATGCCGCGCCAGCCGCTCGTCGACGAAGGTGTAGTCCGCGTTCAGGAGCTCAAGAGCGCTGCGGTTTTCACGCAAAATGTAGCCGAAGAACATCTGGGTCTCGGTGCGGAATCCTTTGCGGATGTTGTCGTCGAAATCCGGGAACATCAGGATATCCGGAACCACCTTCGCCTCCAGATTGCGGAGCTGCAACCACTGCCCGGTGAAATTGTCGACCAGAGCGTCGGAGCGGTCATCGGAGAGCATGCGGTGCACCTGCGCGCTCAGCACTTCCGGCTCCCGCAGCCGCCCGGCTGCGGCTAGGTCGAGCAGCTTTTCATCGGGGATGCTGCTCCACAGGAAGAAGGACAAGCGCGAGGCCAGCTCCACGTCGCTGACCGGATGCGCGACGCCGGCGCGGGCGCCGGCGGGTCGCTCTCGATGCGATACAAAAAGTAGGGGCTGGAGAGAACGCGCGCGACACCGGCGCGAATCCCATCGTCGAAACTGCCGCCGCTCTGCCGCTCTCGCTTGTAGAACGACAGCGGCGCCTCGACGTCGGCTGCAGTGACCGTGCGTCTATACGCCCGGCGCGCGAGATTGGTGAGGATTTTCACCGCACAGGCGTTCTCATCCGGAGTGGCGCCCGGAGCGGTTTTGGCGGCAACGCGGCTGGCGCTCGCGGCGGGATGGCAGACAAACAGCCGCTGCCGGCTGGGCCCTTCGCTCAGGCCGCGCACGTTGTACGGGCCGTCGATGGACACGGTCCTCAGCCTGGGCAGGCCTGCCACCATGTGAACTTCCTGGCTGTCGCGCCGCGACGGCTCCCAGACGTCCTGCAACTTGGCCGGCCGCTCTCTCCACGTAAAGCCGACGTCATGTGGACCGGCGGTCACCCGCACGCGTCCCGTCATTCTTTTGTCGATGACCGGTTGCGCCGCGGCCAAATCCTTGGCCTGCATCGCGTCATCGGCGGGACCGCCAACCGGAGCCGAATAAACTTCAGCGCCATCTAGGGTGATAACGAAGGTGTACGGCGTATCGTTTCCTTCCACGCCGGCGTAGCCTTCCTGGACGCCCCGGACCAGCCGGCCCGAAAGTTTATACTCGGCATCAGCCGGAAAAACGTGATGGACAACCGTGCCACCGACTGTTCCGAGCGGCAGCCCGTCGATGTATCCGTTCTGGCTGAATTCGCGGCTGATGGAATGTTCGGTGGTGCCGGGCCTCACCTGCGGATCGCCCACGGCCATGGCGCTGACGCGCTCGGCCGCGTTCACGTATCCCTCCAGCAGCAGCGGCGACGTTTTCAGAGCCGTCGCGATATTGTCGAACCCGAATTCGGCGCCGTCGGTGGGCAGCAGGTCGCTCACGTCAATGTCGACCGCCAACAGGTCGCGGACCGCGTTGGCATATTCGGCGCGATTCAGACGATGCACGACGTAACGGCCCGGTGTGCTATGGCCTTCCCAGGCGCGGTCCAGCGACGCGGCAAGCCAGCTCGTAAAAGCCGCGTACTCGGCCTCGGGAGGCCGGGGAACGCCCGGAGGCGGCATCGCCCGCACACTCAGCTTCCGCAGGACTCTTTCCCAAGTCTCGGCGTGGCCCAAAAGATCGTCGAAGCTGGCAGCCTCCAGATTGACCGGGGCCTGCGCGGGATTCGCCGCGCGTTTGCTGTGACAGGCGATGCAATATTGATTCACGAACGCGCGGTATTTGGTGTCACCCGTGGCGGCCGCTTTGCGCGGTAGTCGGTCTGCGCTATCACCGGCAGCGGTTATTGCCGCGCAGGCAAGCGCCGCCGTAATTACGATCTTCTTCATTGCGCGCCCGCGACCGCCGCTGTTGCGGTGGTCTTCTTCTCCTTGTCTTCCGTTACTTTCTTCTCATCCTTTTTGTCATCTTTCTTATCGGCCGCGGCCGGCAGCGGTGGCGGCTGAGGCGCCGGATCGTTGGGACCAAGGTGCATCAGCTCGCGCAGGGCGGCGACGACCTCCTCTTTGGAATTGTGCTTCGGTTTATACACGTCCTGATCCCCCATGTCGAGAGGGTCCGGTTTCTTGGGTTTTTCGGCCAGAAGCAACGGCGTCAGATTGTCCTTGTTCACCGCGTCCAGCTTCGCCGCCGGCCGCGACGAGCGCACGAATCATCGGCACTTGCAGCTCTTGCACGGCGATGTGGAGCGGCGTGTTGCCATCGGGCGCCTTGGCGTTCGGATCGGCCTGCGCCGCCAGCAGCAGCTTGAGCGCTTCCAGCGGATCGCGGCTGCCGGGCTCGCGGAACTGCGGCGGACCAATGCGGGTGAAACCGGGTCCCCCCGCAATCGGTGCGCCTTGGCCACCTTTTATGGCGGCCATTAGAGGCGTCTTGCCGATATTCGGGTTGGGGCGGCCGGGAGCAGCCGGTTTGCCGTCCTTGGGCTTCGACCTCGCTCGGGCTCCATTCGATCTGTGCGCTTTTGGCCAGCATCAGCTTCAGGACCTCGACATCGGCCGCGGTCGCGGCGCGGTAAAACGGCGAGCTGTTGACCTTTGCGCCGCAGCACAGCGTCGTGGAATGCAATGCGCCGATGAAGGGCTTGTTCACATCCGCGCCCAGGTCGAGCAACACCTTCACCAGCGCCAAAGAAGTCAGATGATTCGGATGGGTGGGTTGCATGCGCGAGCCATCGTGCGCGCGCATGTCGGTAGTGGCGTCGTGCATTTCGACGGCCCAGTACAAAGATCCGTCGTTGGGATCGGCGCCGAGGTCAAGCAGCTCTTTTGCCAGATCGAAGCGGTCGTTTGCGATCGCGACAATGGTCGCGGAGGCGCCATCGGCGTTGGTCAGCTTCGGATCGGCGCCACCCTTGATCAGCGCCTCAACCACATCCGTATGTCCGTTGCGAACGGCGAACATCAGCGCCGTAAAGCCACCCGAAGGATGGTCGGCGTTCTTGCGCTCCGTGATCGTGGAAACATGCGCCTTGAGATTTGGATCCGCGCCCGCGGCTAGCAGCGCCTTCACCACTTCAACGTGACCTTCGGCAGACGCCCACATAAGTGCGGTTTCTTCCTGATAAGGATCCGCGGCGTTGACGAACGAGCCGCGCGAAAGAAGTAATTGAACGGCGTCCACGCGGCCCGTGCGCGCCGCAGCCATCAGCGGCGTTTCGCCCTCCGGGTGCCAACGCGTGGGGTCCGCTCCGGCATGCAGCAAGGCGCGCATCACCTCGACGTCGCCGTTGCGGCTGGCTTGCAAAAGAGGGGTCACGCCGTAATGGTTCGCTGTGTCCACCGCGGCTCCCGCCGCAATCAGCGCCTTCGTCATTTCCACGTCGGAGTGGTAAGCCGCCCATAACAGCGCGGAAGAGCCGTCAGAGGCGGGAGCATTCACGTCCGCGTGCTCCTTGATCAGCTTGCGGATCGCGGGGAGATCATCGGCCCTGGCGGCGTCGGCCACGGGGCTGATGTTGGAAGCGGCTGCCAGAAGGGCATTGGGCCGCACGGTCGCGATCCCAAGTATAAGCGCCACACAGCACCAGATGCGCACCAACCTTGCGGTCGTTCTTTTCGCCGATTGCATCGCTACGCCTCCCTCCGATGCATTTGCATGCAACAAATGCACTTGTATGCAATAAGATATATCGCTGCGCTGACAAGTGCAAGGCCCACCCTTTGGGGCCCCATTCCTGAGCCCAATTCTGGGGCAAGTCGAACCGCCGGACGACGTTACTTGACCGGCGGAAGTTCGGGCTTGCCTGCGGGAGAGCGCTCGTCGACGGCGATGGCAAAATAACCGCTCACCGCGTACGTGCTCATGACAGCCACCATGTCCATCGCACCCCGCTTGCCCCAGAATTCGACGGCCTTGGCGAACGTGGCGGAATCGACCTTCTTGTCGTGCAACATCTGGCGGCCGAAACGGATGACCGTGGCGTCTTTTTCATTCAAACCGGCGAGCGGGCGGTTGTATCGAACGACGTCGATCAACTTGGCGTCCATTCCAGCCTTGAGAGCGCTGGCCGCATGCCCGTTCCACTCCAGGTTGTAGTTGGTTTGACGGCAGGCGACCAGGATGGCGAGTTCACGCGTGTGCGGATCCAGCGTTCCGCCCGTTACAGCGCCGTTATGGAGGTCAAATAAGGCCTGCGCGACAGCAGGATTATAGGCAGCGAAGGCCAGAGGACCGCGCAAGATGTCATCCTTGCCGGCGCCCGGCAAGGTTTCGAAAATCTTCTGGCCCTTCTCATCCATATCGGACTTCTTCAAATATGGCAGGCGGGCCCGCGATTGGGGATCAAGGTCGGCGGAGAGCTTGGATTGACCATACGCGATGAAGGATGCCGAGACTGCGAGCAGAATCGCGGCGCACCAACGCGAAGATGGGGCAACAATCGTACGTGTTTTCGTCATTCGTTGATTCTACTTCTCCATTGGGCAAAGGCGCGGGTCTCGCTGGAATAACTTCGTGGCGGAAGCTAGTGGGAGTCGAACCCACCCGCGACACAAAGTGCCGCACAACTGGTTTTGAAGACCAGGCCCAGCACCGGCCAAGACTAGCTTCCACCCGCGATTCTAACAGGCCGGGGTGTCCTTCCCGCAGTGTGCGCTCGGCCCCGCTAATGCGATCCACGTTGACTTGACGCCGGCTCCTCGGGCTCGGCCATGGCAGCCGACGGCATGGCGCCCTTCAGCACGTCGTTGGCGAAAAAGAATTTGCCGTCGCTCGGCACCATCATGATCTGGACCTTGTCCGACAGCTTCTCGGCGATGATCTTCTGGATCAGCAACGGATTCTCCTTCAGCGCCACGCCTTCCAGGTGCATTTTGTCGGCGTCGGCCTTGGAGAGCAACTGCACGCGATCCAGATCGGCCTGGTTCATCAGCTTGCGCCGCTCCAGCTCCGCCTTGCCGTCGATCACCTTTGCCTCCGCCTGCGCTTCGGCCTGCTGCACCGTGGCCTCCTTGCGGGCCGCCGACTCCAGGCGCGTCTGCTCGATTTGCTTCTCCTTGAGCGGCAGCGTGTACTGCATGGCGTCGGACTGCGCCTTGGCCTGCAGCACGGTCACCTGAGCCTGCGCCTCCGCGGCCTTCACATCGCGCGCCTTCTGCGCTTCAGCCTCCAGCTCGGCTTCCCGGACCTCCTTTTGCTTGACATCCAATTCCACGCTCAGCTTTTCATTTTCCTGCTCCTTGAGCAGCACGCCTTCCAGCCCCTTGGCGTATTCAGCCGGCAATTGAATGTCGCGCAGCATCACTTCCTTGACGATCACCGCGTCGGGCGCCAGCTTTTGCGCGATGTCGCTGGCGGCCTGGGTCCGGATCTCGTCGCGCTTGGTGGCGAACAGTTCGCGGACCAGGTAGCGCGGCGTCAGATCGCGAAACGCGGTGGCGACCACGGGCGGGACCAGCTCCTGTTCCACCGGCTGCGGCAAATTGGCGTGAATATAGGCCAGCCGATGCGGGTCCAAACGAAATCGCACCGTCACCGCCAGTCCCAGTTCCAGGCCTTCCTTGGTCTGCACTTTCAACCACTCGCCCTTTTTCGAATCGGGCAGCACGGTGGTCTGATAAATCTGATCGCGCAGGTCGTAGCTTTCCACGGACTGTACCAGCGGGATCACCAGATGCAGTCCCGGATACAGCGTATCCGGCAGCGTCCCCGAGATTTGGCTGACGCGAACGCCCGCCATACCCGCGGGAACCAACGCGATGCTGAGACCCGCTAGCAGCGGAATCAAGCTGAACGCGGCGAGGCGCACAGGCAGGCGCCACTGCACCCGGCGGTCATGGTTGACAAAATCGGCCGTCACCAAACCCGCCGCCGTGGCGAGCATTGCGAAGCCGAGAAATTCGAGCAGAACCTTCAGGACGATCATACGTCTTCTCCTCAGCGCAAGCGCAACGCACGTTGGTTGCCGCGCGAAACATCTGGGAAAAAGACCGCTGGACGAAGAACTTCGTGTCAGTTTTGAGGCGAGGCGTGTTCCACTGTAGACAAGGGCTCCGCGCCGGCCAGCCCCAACTCGGCAGCGCGCCGCTGCATGGCTTCAATGCAGAACGCGATGTGCTCATCCAGATCCACATTCAAGCCGGATGCGCCGTTGACGATGTCGTCCCGATTCACCGACCGCGCGAACGCCTTGTCCTTCAGCTTTTTTCGCACCGACTTCACGTCCACTTCGTGAATGCTTCGCCCCGGCTTCACGTAGGAGCAGGCGGTCAGGAACCCGGCCAGCTCGTCACAGGCGAACAGCGTCTTCTCCAGCGGCGACTCGCGCGGAACGCCGCTGAAATCGGCATGCGACAAAATCGCCCGGCGAATCTCGGCATCCACGCCGCG
The DNA here is from genome assembly GCA_963798295.1 of Bryobacterales bacterium. GTDB lineage: Bacteria > Acidobacteriota > Terriglobia > Bryobacterales > Bryobacteraceae > Palsa-89. The sequence goes on from CAWCSV010000004.1 coordinate 308,671, forward strand.
CTCGGCCAGGATCGGCTCGCCCTTCAGCGGATGATCGGGCAGCGTGGGGTGGATCTCCCAGTCGAAGTCGTGCAGCAGCGCCGTGACCGACCATTTGTTCTCGTCTTCGCCGAGCTTCCGCGCGTAGGCCACGACGCAAGTCTCCACCGCCAGCGCGTGCCGGCGCAGCCCGTCGGACTTGGTGAACTCGCACAGCAGATCCCATGCTTTTTCGCGATCCATGGCATCCATGTTAGCGGACTCGCGTGATATATTGAGAGCGTATCGTTGCCGTTAGCGCGACGGGCCTGTGGCGCAGTTGGGAGCGCGCTTCCATGGCATGGAAGAGGTCGTCGGTTCGAACCCGACCAGGTCCACCAAAACAGCTACGCCATCGAGAACACGCGGCCCTGGTGCGCGCCCCACAGGATTTGTACCAGCCGGTGGGCGATCAACTCGTGCAGCGTCAGGAGCTCACGATGCGCCGCCGTAATGGCGTTGCACGTCGCGAGGATCGCCGGAGTATTCGGCTCCAGCCTTGAGCGCATCGGTGGCCTCCTTGATCACCGGATCGGCGATGGCCTCGCCCGACATTTCCCATAGCGTGATGAAGCGATCCACGGCGGAAGGGAAGCTGACTTCGAACACGCCGAACTGGCTGGTGGTTCGCGGAGGCTTGTAATCCAGGTTGAAAGGGCCAGTGTAGTTGTGGCTGCGCAGCAGGACCAGGACGTTTAGCCAGTCGAGCGGGTTCACCAGGCCGATTCCGATATCGACATCGTGCTTCAGCCGGTAGCCGTCGTTGATGTCGAAGTGGAAGAGTTTGCCCGCCACAAGAGCGCGCGCGAGCGCGCCCGGGGCGCGCCGCCCCACATGAGTTCGTGCAGATACTCGGGATTCAGGCCCACCATCTCCGCGTGCGTCAGAAGCCCGGAAGAGATAAACGCGAGCATGGCGTCACTGGTGGGAAGAAGGATTTCAGCCTGGGGCTCGAACGGTTTGGCCTCCAGGCAGTGCTTCAGTGGGGAGCGGCCCCGCTCGGCTGATACTTGAATGTCGTGTTCGCATGCGGCGTTCAGCGCTTCGGCATACCAGCGCAATGTATCGGTTTCTTCCACCGCGCCTTGCACGTAGTAGCCGAGCGAACCGGGCCAGTACACGGCGTACCTCGCGCCCAGTTCGTGGCCGATGTCTACATTGTTCCGAACCCTGAATTTCGCGTACTCGCGTACGTGCGGCGATTCGGCGGCCGGGCCTGCCGCCCATACCGCATGGTGGAAGGTCTCGGCGGTCACCATCGAACATCGGACCCCATGTTTGCGCAATGTTGCTTTGATGCGTTCGAGGATCTCCGCTTGCCTGGGAGTGCCCAAAGCATCCGCGGGAATGACATCGGTATCATGCGTGCACCAATGTCCGATGCCGATCTCCCCGTAATGCCGGATTACATCTTCAAATCCAAGCGGTGGCCTGGTAGGAGCATGAAACAGGGCGCTGCCGTCATAAGCGGCGGCCCATTGCGGGCCGGAGATGAAGTATTTTCGCCGGACTTCCGGGCTATAGGAGCCACCGCAGGCCTTCATTAATCGCGAGACGAGAGATTGTTGTTGCTCAATCGGAATCGGCTTCATGCAGTCTATCGTTGTACCATGAGCACGTGATGCGAGGCAGACGAATCGGGTTGCTGTTCGCGTGCATGACCGCGTTTCAGTCTGCACGCCGAGAGCGGTTCACGACGCCTGGCTGCGGTATCAAGCGCTCCCGGCGCGGGTGGCCGAAGCTGATGTTCAAGCGCTGGGCGATTCAGTGACGTTGTTGGGCGGTTCGGGTCAGCCTCCGAAGTCCTTCTCGCGGCGCGCGACGAACTCTCGCGAGGCATGCGGGGAATGCTCGGCCGCGTTCCCCGGATCGAGGTCGCGGAACGAGCCCTCGGCTCGATTCGCGGCGGACTTGCCCGCCGAAGGTTTCCGCATCAAGACGGTGCAACAAGGATCGGCCCGTTACACGGTGGTCGCCGGCGGAACGGAACGCGGCGTCCTTTATGGCGTCTTTGCGCTTCTGCGCAAGATCGCTTTGGGGCGGCCGCATCGACTCCCTGGACGAAACGGAGGTTCCCTATGCGCCCATCCGCTGGGTGAACCATTGGGACAATCTGGACGGCTCCATCGAACGTGGTTACGGAGGCCGTTCCATCTTCTGGGAGAACCGGCATGCGCGCGCCGACTTGTCGCGCGTCTCCGGTTACGGCCGCCTTCTGGCATCCATCGGCATTAACGCTTGCTCCATCAACAACGTCAATGCCGATCCCGGGATTCTGTCGGCCGAAATGCTGCCCGAGATCGCGCGCATCGCTGCGGCATTCCGTCCGTGGGGCGTTCGCGTTGCGATTTCCGTCGATTTTGCGAGCCCCAAAACATTGGGCGGATTGGATACCTTCGATCCTCTCGATCCGCGCGTCGCCCGATGGTGGAGCGCCAAAGTGGACGAGCTGTATCGCGCGGTTCCAGACCTGGCGGGAATCATTATCAAAGCCGATTCGGAGGGGCGCGCGGGACCTTCGGCCTATGGGCGGACGCACGCGGATGCGGCGAACGTGGTGGCCCGCGCGCTGCAAGCCTCACGGCGGCCTGCTCTTCTACCGGGGCTTCGTTTACGACCACCACATGGACTGGCGGAATCCGAAGAACGACCGCGCTCGCGCCGCCGACGACAATTTCCGGCCGCTGGATGGAAAATTCGAACCGAACGCGGTGGTGCAGATCAAGAACGGCCCCATCGATTTTCAGGTGCGCGAACCAGCCTCGCCTCTGTTCGGAACTCTGGAGAAAACCAATCAGGCCATCGAGCTTCAGATTACGCAGGAGTATTTCGGGCAGGCGCGTCATACTGTGTTTCTTGCGCCGATGTGGAAAGAAGTTTTGGATTTCGATATGCACGTCGAAGCCGGCGAAGCCCACGCCCGTAAAGGCGCTGGTTTCCGGGAAGATGTTCCGCCGGCCGGTGGGCGGTTTCGTGGGCGTCTCGAACGTGGGCCTCGAGCGATAACTGGTTCGGGAATCACCTCTCCCAGGCGAATCTCTACGCTTTCGGCCGCCTGGCATGGAATCCCGATTTGAGCGCGCGCGAAATATCGGAGGAATGGACGCGGCTTACGTTTGGGCCCGATCCGAGCAGTCAATGCAGCGGTCAATGAGATTCAGCTCAGCTCGTGGAAGACTTACGAAAACTATACCGGGCCGCTGGGATTGCAAACCTTGACCGACATCACCGGCAACCACTATGGCGTCAATGTGGAGGCATCCGAGAGAAACGGCTGGGGTCAATGGCACAATGCCGATAGCGCAAGGCGTCGGAATGGATCGCAGCGTAAAGTCGGGAACCGGTTTCGCGGGCCAGTACCGTGCCGAAGTCGCGAAAATTTACGAATCGCCGGCCAGCACGCCGGATGAGCTGCTGCTCTTCTTCCATCACGTGCCCTACACCTACCGGCTACATTCCGGCAAGACAGTGATTCAATCCCTGTATGACTCGCATTATGAGGGCGCCGAGGCCGCCGCGAACTACGTCCGGCAGTGGCGAAAGCTTCAGGGCTTGATCGACGAGCGGCGTTACCAGGAAGTGCTCGCGCAACTCGAGTATCAGGCCGGCCAGGCCGAAGTGTGGCGCGACGCAGTGGTGAACTGGTTTCTGAAAACATCCGGCATCCCCGATGAAAAAGGCCGGGCGGGAAAACATCCAGGCCGCATGGAGGCGGAATCCATGCAGCTGGAAGGCTACACCCCGGTTCCAGTCACTCCTTGGGAAGCGGCGTCCGGCGGAATGGCGGTCTCGTGCGCGATTTCGCGGTGCGCGGCGCGCTTCGTCTTTAAGGGCAGTCCAGGCCGGCATGACATTCGCATCCGCTATTTCGACCAAAACAATGGCGCCGCACGGTTCCGCCTTCTGGTGAACGGCGAACTTCTCGATCAGTGGGTTGCTTCGGATCGCTTGCCCAGCGCAGAAGATCGACGGCACGTCTTCTTCGCTCAGAATCGTGCCCGGAGTTGCGCTCAAACCCGGCGACGAGATCCGCATCGAAGGGTCGCCCGATGGCGGAGAATCCGCGGCCTTGGACTATATCGAAATCCAATGAGCACGCGTACTGGCTCGGGGTGGACGTCGGAACCGGCGGTTCACGGGCGATCCTGCTCGATTCAAGCGGAAGGGAAGCTGCCGCGGTCTCCGTTGCTCACGAAGAAATCGTGATGGAGCAGCCGCTGTGGGCTGAGCAGCGCCCGGAAAACTGGGCCGACGCGGCATTCGAGGCGATTCGCGGTGCGCTGGCTGCCGCCGGAATCACGGGCGATCAGGTCCGAGGCATCGGACTTTCCGGGCAGATGCACGGGCTGGTGATTCTCGATCGCGACCACCAAGTCATCCGTCCAGCGCTCATCTGGTGCGACCAGCGCAGTCAGCCGCAGGTGGATTGGATCAATCAACGTCTGGGCGCCGCGAAGGTGCTCGAACATACGGCCAATCCGGTGCTGACTGGATTTACGCTGCCGAAATTGTTGTGGGTGCGCGATCACGAGCCGCAAAATTTCGAGCGTGTCCGGCATGTTCTGCTGCCCAAGGACTACGTTCGTTTTCGCCTCACGGGCGAACTCGCGACCGAGGTTTCCGACGCGTCGGGAACCGCAATGTTCGACGTCGTTCGCCGCCGCTGGTCGTTGGAAATGATGGATGGTCTGGGCCTGGACCGTTCCATTCTTCCGCGCGCGTACGAGTCCGTCGATGTCACGGGAACGATCTCTGAACGCGCGGCGGCGTTGACGGGCTTGGCTCCCGGCACTCCCGTGGCCGGCGGCGGTGGAGATCAGGCCGCGAGCGCCGTGGGCAATGGCGTTGTGGAACCGGGCGCGGTCTCCTGCACGCTGGGAACTTCCGGCGTCATCTTCGCGCACATGGAACGCGTAGCGTACGATCCGCGAGGGACGCGTGCATACCTTCTGTCACGCGGTTCGGGACAAGTGGCACGTCATGGGTGTGACGCAAGGGGCCGGTCTGAGTTTGCAATGGTTCCGGAAACAATTCGCGCCGGGAATGTCTTATGACGAATTGCTCGCCGAAGCCGCCGAATCGCCTGCCGGCGCGCGCGGATTGTACTGGCTTCCCTATCTGATGGGCGAACGCACTCCGCATCTGGACGCCGCGGCGCGGGGCGGTTGGATCGGCCTGACGGCGAAACATACGCGCGCGGATTTGATTCGAGCGTTGATCGAAGGAGTGGCCTACAGCCAAAAGGATGGTTTGGATCTGGTGCGGCGCTGGGCGTGAACGTCGCGGTCGATTCGGGCTTCCGGGTGGTGGCGCGCGCAGCCGGCTGTGGCGTCAGATCCTGGCCGATGTTTTTGGAAAGCCCGTGGTCACCATGGCGTCGGACGAAGGCTCCGCGTTGGGCGCTGCGATCCTGGCGATGGTCGCGACCGGAGAATACTCGTCTGTTGAAGAAGCCTGCCGGGCGATCGTACGAGAGCGGGATATCGTCGAGCCTCGCAGCAGAAGAAGCGAAAATTTATGCTGCGGGCCACGCCGTGTACCGTTCGCTGTATCCGGCGCTGAAGCCGTTATTCCCGATGGCCTGAGTTCCGCGCGCTCGGGTCGCCGGTGGGCGGCGGCGCGTGATCTTCCGACGCCGGGGGTCCGAGAAGTTCCAGCAGAATCGGTTTCAAAGCATCCGCCCACACCTGATAACCCTGGAGCGATGGATGCAGCAAGTCCGGATTCATCATCCCGTCAAACAGTTTTCCGTTCTCATCGGCCAGCTTGCGGTTGATGTCCAGGTAACGAATCTTCTTCCCGTCGGCGAGATGCGCGAGATTCGCGTTGATCTGGTCGATCACCGGCATCACATGTTGCGCTATTGTCATTGCGGGGGAAAATCGCGGTCAGGATAATCGTGGCGCCGGGAGCCTTCGATTGCATCAGCCGCACCACGGCTTCTAAGCCTTTTGTGATTCCTTCCGGCGGATCGTGGTTGCCGACATTGTTTGTTCCGGCCAGCAGGACGATCACTTTCGGATTTACTCCATCGAGTTCGCCGTTTTCCAAACGCCACAGGATGTTTTCGATTTTGTCCGCGCCCCATCCGAAATCCGCGGCATTCCATCCGAAGAAATTGTGCTTCCAATTCGCCAGCAGTTCGGGATAATCGGTAGCTCCCCAGCGCCTGCGTAATGGAGTCGCCTTCGAAATAGACATCGATGCGGCCCTGCTTGCTCTTTGCGAGCAGTTGCTGGTGAGCGATGATCGAGTGCGGGTCGTGCGCGCCGCGGAAGTGGTCGCTACTCCGCCCACGGTAGCCGATCCGGTCCCGCTGCACCCCGTGGCGCCAAACCGGAGAAACTTCTGGATTCGTTTCGCGGTGTCGACCTCGCCCGTATAGATGTTGCCTTTGCTGTCCACGCTCACCTGATGCAGATAGTGAAATTCTCCAGCGCCTCGCCCATGTCGCCCCAGCTGGCCGAGCTCCTGCAAATTGCTTCGGTTGAGAATGTAGATGGTCATGTTGGCGTTGTCGCCCACATACAGGCAGCTCTGGGCCTTGTCGGTGGAGAAATTCATGGAGACCGCCGTTCCGATGATGTTGGTGTGGTCGCTGACGAATTGCTCGGCAAGAAAACCGCATGTGCCGGCCTTGCCGGTTGGAATTGCTGCACGGCTTACCCAGCGCGGGATCGTTCTTATCGAAAACCTGGATGCGATCGTTTCCCCGATCGCAGACATAAAGCTTGCCGTCGTTGGCGATCTTCACGCAATGCACAGGGTTCCGAAAGAAGGCCGGTTTCCGGTTGCCTTTGGTGGAGTCGGCGATCCAGGAGCCGGCGGCGGCAGCGGACGCATCGTCCACAGGATTGTTTCCATAGGCGCCGAAGTGGCCGATATATTTTCCGGTATTGGCGTCGACAATCAGAACGCGGCGGTTTCCGTAGCCGTCGGCGATGTAGAGTCGATTGGTTGCGGGATCGACCACCATGTCGGCCGCAAGATAGAGCACGGGCGTGCCGTTGATGCCGCCATTCGTGTCGTTGCTGTTCGGCCCATTCGGAGTTCCGCCGATCCGCATCTTGAAATTGCCGTTCATGTCGAACTTCAGTACGAAGCCGTCGCCGCCTTGCTTGTGCGAGGTCCAGGGCGGGGCTTTCCGTAGTTGCTGCACGCCGCCGCTGGGCGCCGCGGAGTTTCCGGAGATCCAGACGTTGTCGTCGTGGTCGACGTAAATGCCGTGCTCGTTGTTGGGCCAGATGCAACCAGCCTCGGCCTTGCATTTACCGCCGATGAAACCGGGATCGGACGGACCGCCCCAGGCGCGCAGCAGCTTGCCGTCGGAATCAAACTCCAGAACCGAGGGAGCAGCCTTGCAGCAATCGGACACGGGGCCGAAGGAGCGCTCCTGGCCGAGCCCGTCGATGGGATGGCCCTTGTCGTCGGTCGCGCCGGAGACCGGTCCTTCCAGGCCAGCCTCATCCGTGGACATGGTGCGCGGCCGGTTGTAGACCCAGACATGATCGTGCTGGTCGACATAGAGCCCGCCGATTTGGCCGAGCAGCCAGTGGTTGGGCAGCGGCTGCGGCCACGCAGGATCGACGACGAAACCGGGCGTCTTGCCGGTGCTGGATGCGTTGTATACGCCGGTTTTCTTGAGCAGGCGATCGAGAGAGCCGCTGTTCTTCAGTGCGTCGGTGGCAGGGTCGGCGGCAGTGAGCAGACCGGTGAGGGTCAAGAGGATCGCAGGAAGTGTGGCGGATATTTTGAGGTGCGGCATTTTGAGGGAAGTCATCGCTTTCGCTAAGGCTACCACCATTCATTCTGGTCACTCGCGCAGGTCACTCGCGCAGGTCACTCGCGCGCAGGTCACTCGCGCGCAGGCGCCATCGTATGATCGAGGTTCGGCGAGAGTTCGGACGCACGCGCATGGCAAAACACTTCATTGTGGTTTCTGGGCTGCCCAGCAGCGGCAAAAGCACTTTGGCACAACAATGGGCTAAGGAATTGGATCTTCCGCTGTTGGACAAAGACCACATTCTCGAACGACTCTTCGAGTCGAAGGGATTGGGCGACGTGGAGTGGCGCCGCAAGTTGAGTCGAGAAAGCGATCTCATGCTCGAAGCCCAAGCGACCGTTTCGGAAGGCGCAGTTTTGGTTAGTCACTGGCACCTTCCCGGAATGCCCTCGACTTCTGGAACTCCGACCGCTTGGATTTTTCAACCTCCCGGCAAGGTTGTCCATGTCCACTGCAAATATTCGCCTGAGTTGTCAGCCAGCCGGTTCGCCGATCGGGCGCGGCACCCCGGACATCTGGACCACCAGCGATCTCATGCGGAGATCCTCGCCAGCATCCGTCAAGTCGCTAGTTTCGGAACACTCGACCTTGGGCCGCGTGTCGAAGTGGATACATCTCACACTCCCGATCTTGGGGTCGTGTTGAACGGGGTTGACAATGCCTTCGCGGCTCTTGCTCGTGGGGAATAAATCGAGTCACTGTTAACGCGCGGGGGCGGCGTCGCCGGGTTTCAGTGAGAGGCGGTAGCGGCGCGAACGGGCGGTGGCATGTAGAAGAGCACATGTTCGATGTGGCGCGACGCATTGAGGTCTTTCAGGCGCTGGGCGAAGCGTTCGACACGGTCTTTTGGAAAAACGAAGCCATGATCCGCGGGCTGCCAGGGAACTCCTTTGTGTTTGTGGAATTCGAGGAGGGCGGCGGCATCTTTGAGATCGCGGCGCTCGCGATCGGCGCGCTCGGCCTGGATTTCACGGAGCTGGTCGAGTGACTTTTGGAACTGGCGGGAGAGCCGCTGAGAGTGCATGCCGAGGGAGGCGAGCTGCTGGATTAGGGTTTGGGGGTTAAGGCTTTGGGACAACAGCTCGGCTTCGAGGAGCGGGATACGGATGAGGCGCCAGGCAGTGTCGGCGAGTTCTTGAGTGAGGTGCGATTCGGTGGGCGTGGCGGGTTGGTATTCGTGAAGGAACTGGCGGCAGTGGTGTTGGTAGGCGGCGGGGTCTTCCGATGGCAAGATCGGGGAAGCGGCGGTCAAGCCGTGGCGCACCGCGTTGAGCGAGGAACGCTGTTTGCCGGCGGCGCTGCGGGGTCCGGTGGAAAGAAGCGCATTCGCGCGGTTGGCGCGAGTGCGCTGGTCCGGGATTAGGGGTTGGGGGTTAGGGATTGGCGTCGGGATCGGGTTTGTCATTTAGGGGAATCTCCGATGCGGTTTTACCACGGGCCGATCGCGTTTTCGTGCGCCGAGTGGCGGATGTTGTTGGGTGGGAAGGGGACATCGGCGCGGGAGTGGCGTGACGATAGGCGGGGCCAAGCGCAAGGGCCGGTAGTGGATTCTGGCGCATCGGACACAACTTCCTGAAAATGACGACGTGGCGCGCATACGGAGCGCATCTGGCGTCGCCTTTCCGGTTCGTCAATCGCCAGCAGCAGTTGTAGAGTCGGTTTGAGTTTGACGCAAAGACCCGGCCGGACCATAATGTTTATCACGTAACGAAACGGGGGTGAGAGCGTGGTCAACAGAAGAATCGCTTTAGCAATCAGCTTGATCGTCGTCGCGGCTATCCCCGATATCTGCGCCCAAAGCCGACGCGGAGGGCCGCCGGGGCCTCTCCCGTCACCCAGAGCCGCGGCGCGGATCGACATTACCGGCTATTGGGTTTCGCTAGTCACTGAGGACTGGCGCTACCGGCAGTTTACGCCGCCTAAGGGCGATTACGTGTCCGTTCCGATCAATCCAGCGGGACGTAAGCTCGCTGAAGCATGGGATCCCGCAAAGGATGAGGCAGCCGGCGAACAGTGCAAGGCCTACGGCGCCGCCGGGATCATGCGCATGCCCACGCGGCTGCATATAACCTGGCAGGACGACAACACGCTGAAGCTCGAAACCGACGCAGGCACGCAGACGCGGATCTTCCATTTTGGGCCACCCCAAGCCACGAGCGGAGACTGGCAGGGGATTTCGTCGGCTTCCTGGGACTACCCTCGGGCTCCGATCACTTCTGGATTTGGCGGAATCGACTTTGGATTCAGCCGCCGCCGCCTCCGGGTGGTTCTTTAAAAGTGGTAACTACCAAAATCAGGCCCGGATACTTGCGCAAGAATGGCGTCCCTTATGGCGCGGGCACGGTACTGACCGAGTATTTCGATCGCTTCGATGTGCCGGGCGGCGAGACACTCTTGCTGGTCACCTCGGAGGTGGACGATCCCGAGTACCTGGCACAGCCGTTTTGGACGAGTACACATTTCAAGAAACAGAGCGACGCTTCGGGTTGGAACCCCACTCCATGCGTGTCACGATGAGAGGCTCCATGAAAATCCCCCTCACGATACCACCGCTTGCCCTCGCGCTGGTGATGAGCGTGACGCTCGATGGACAAGGCCGCGCGCCCGTGGGGCAATCGCCGCCTGCGTTCGACATCGACGTTACCGGCTACTGGACGCCGGCCTTGCACGAGGACGGTCTGGAGCGCGGAGCTGGCCCGGAAATCGCCGATTATGGCGGATTCGCGTTGAATGAGGCAGGCCGACTGTTCGCGCTGTCTTACGATCCCTCGCGCCTGACGCTGCGCCATCATCAGTGTGACGCTTACGTCATGCCCTATCAGATGCGCGCGGTCGGAAATTTTCGAATCTGGGAAGAGCGGGATCCGCACACCCAGCAATTGATCGCCATTGACGTATGGGCTCAGACCACGGAGGGACACCGCGTGATCTGGATGGATGGCCGTCCCGCACCCTCCGGCTTGGGCTCCCCATAGCTTCGCAGGGTTCTCGACGGGACGGTTCGTTGGAAATGCGCTGGTGATCTACACCACGCACCTGAAGCAGGGCTGGCTGCGGCGCAACGGTTCTCCCGAGAGCGACCAGGCCACGGTGATGGAGTTCATCGTCCGTCACGGCGACCACCTCAGCGATACCACGGTGATCACAGATCCCGTATATCTAACCGAGCCGGAAGTCCGCAGCAACGACTATGTTCGCCAACCTGGCGACCATCATGCCTGGCTGTACGCCTGCGACGATGGTGAGGAGATTACGGGAAGGGCGCCCGACGCCGTGCCTAATTATCCGTTTGGCAAGCAGCCGTTTGCCAGAGAATATTCACAGAAGTACAAATTGCCTTTCCTAGCGAGCCTGGCTGGCGCGGAGTCGATGTATCCAGGCTTCGCGGCGAAGGCCAAGAACGCGACCGAAGCGGAGGCGCTGGCCAAATTGCAACCCGCGCCCAACCAGCCCCCGGAAACAAGCCGGGCGGCGAATCCGGAACCGCACGACGGCGAAGTCCATGTGCTGCCGATCCGCGAAAATGTCTACATGCTGGTAGGCGACGGCGGAAATATCGTCGTTCAGACGGGCGATCAAGGGGCATTCGTAGTGGATAGCGGGGAGGGCCAGCTGGCCGATCAAGGTCATCGCCGCCATCCGCAAATTAAGCCAGAGGCCCATTCAGTTCATCGCCAACACCAGCATGCACGGCGAACACGTGGGGGGAAATGCCAAACTTGCGGCGGCCGGCTCCGACCCCAGCCTTCCCGGTTCTTTCTTCGACCTCCAGACGCCCGGCGGGGCGACTGGCCACTTGACAGACCCCGCACATCACGCCACTCTGATGGCGCAGAACAATGTTGTGCTTCGTCTGGAGGGGGCCAAAGCGTCCGAAGATATGATCCCGGCGGACACCTATCTCGAAGACCGCAGGCGAAAGTTCCACAACGGCGAGTTGATCGAGCTGTTTTACGAACCCAACGCAATGACCGACGGTGACAGCATCGTTCACTTCCGCAAGCTCTGACGTAATTGCTACAGGCGACATTTTCACTACCACACAGTATCCGTTCATCGACTTGAAGAACGGCGGCAGCGTGCAAGGCGAAATCAAAGCACTAAACGATATCCTCGGCCGCACCGGTTATGAACACGAAGAGCAGGGCGGCACCTATATCGTTCCAGGGCACGGCTATCTGAGCGACGAACATGAGGTGGTGGAATATCGCGACATGGTGGTCATCGTGCGCGATCGTGTGCAGGCGCATGATCAAGGCTGGCGCCACTCTAGAGCAGGTTAAAGCGGCTCGAATTACCGCCGACTACGACACGCGTTACGGCGCTAACTCCGGTCCCTGGACCACTGCGATGTTCGTCGAGGCGGTTTATAAGAGCCTCAAGCCCTAAAACGTAGACCGCGAAGGACACTGGAGGGAAACATTGGCCGCGACTAATTCGCGAGGTTCCAAGGCCGTCGAAAACCGAACAGGGCGCGAAGACGGGCCTGAAGCTGCGCTTGTGTCGCGCGATAATCTGCCCGGACGTTATCGCGCGGGGGCTGCGTCCAGAGGATTCAGGCCGCGCTTGGAGCGCGGATCCATGGCGGCGAGGTCGGCGCGGTAACTGACCGAGTCGGCGGTTGGGAAATTGCGGGGAACTTGCTGCGTCACCCTGCCGGTTGCGGCCCATTCCGTCCCGCGTTGAAAGGTTACTACGAAATCGACGGAGCTGAGCGCGTTGACATCGTGCCCCAACGTGGTGTGGAACACGCGCCCACGGCCGTAGCTGAAGGTCATCAACATCGGCTCGTCGTGACCGGTTCCGTTGTTGGCGGGATCGGAAAACGCGGTCGCGAGGACCGTCATGTTTTTCCCGGGGCCACGCAGCCGGGCGTAGAGCTCGTCGCCCTGATGCATCCACACTTTGGGCAGGCCGTTCGTGATGGGATGATCCTGACGAACTACAATCTGAAACGGCGTGCGCTGGCCGTGGCTGCCGGCGGCGTCCTGGAGTTGGATCGGAAACGAGCTTACCATCCTTGAAATACCAGAACGGCCCATTTTTCTCGGTTCGGCCGCGCCAGCCGCCCACGCCGATCATCTCGTTAAACGCCGGCCAATTCGGAAACGCGTTATCGGCGGCATGCACGCTGACGAAGCCGCCACCGCCGCGAACGTAATTCTCAAACGACGCCTTTAATTCCGCTGGCCAGCGCTCGTCGGGTGCGTCGTAATTCCACACCACCACCGCATACTTGCCGAAGTCGGGATGGAACGCGCTGAAGTCCCCGTTTGGAGGGGGCGCGGTTACGACATCCACCTGGAACAGCTTCGTCTCTTCGAGTTCTTTTCGGAGAACGGGCGTGGTGAGCTGCCAGTTGTGATACGGACCGCCGCTTTCGCCATCGAGCAGCATGACTCGAATCGGGGCACGAGCGGGGGCATGATTCGCCGCGGAGATCTGCGACGCCGCTCCCGGCAGCGCAAACGCGTAGAGCGAGCTTCCGCCGCCCACCACCAGGTACTGTTTGCCGTCCAGTTCATAACTGATGGGACCGTTTCCGATTTTGCCGATATTCTGCTGCCATAACGTGGCGCCGTCGCTGGTCCGCAGGGCCAGCACATTGCCGGCGACATCGCCGCTGAAGGTCAGGCCAGTTTCGGTGGTGAGGACACCGGCCGTGCCCGCGCCATCGCCGATCGGATGGTTCCATACGATCTTTCCCGTCTGGTAATCGATTGCGCGGAGGAAAGCACGTCCCGCGACGCCATAATCGGCGCCGGCCCAACCGTAGGCTCCGTGCTCGGGCTTGAAAAAATAGATTCCGTAACCATCCTGAGCGCTCACGACGAACAGGCCGGTGCGTGGATCGAAGCTGGGCGGGCGGAAGTTGGTGGCGCCGGTTTCGTTGGGCGCAACCAGAACTCCGTCTTTCGCGGGAAACTTGGCCGGATTCGGAATGGGGCGTCCCAACGGATCGATGCCTTTAGCCCAGTTCACTGTGGCAAACGGAGTTGTCAGCAAATTCTTGCCGTTGGTCCGGTCGAGCACGAAGAAGTAGCCGTTGCGCGACGCCTGCATGAGAAGTTTGCGAGGCGCCCCGCTGAAATTCGTATCCACCAGAACGGGAACTTCGTTCGCATCCCAATCGTGCGTGTCATGCGGAGAAACCTGGAAACCCCAAACGAGTTTTCCGGTATCGGGATTCAGAGCGACGATGCTGCAGGTCCAGGGATTATCGCCGGGCCGGGCCGCTCCATTCAAAACCGGCGTGGGATTCCCGGTGCCGACGTAAGCCAGATTGAGATCGGGATCGTACGTGCCGGTGGTCCACATCTGGCCGCCGGTTGCGCCTCCGCTAATTGATTCCTTACTGCCGGGCGGAGGCGTGCTGTAGAAAATCCACTGGGTCGCGCCGGTATCCGGGTCGATCGATTTCAACTGACCCGGCAGGTTATCGAAATCGCCCGAGACGCCCACCAGGACGTGATTGCGCACGATGAGCGGCGCGTTGGTCGACCAGTAACCCTTGTTGGAATCCGCGATCACGACGTCCCACTTGACCTTTCCGTCTTTGGCGTTGAGCGCGACCAGGTGACAGTCCGGGGTGGTCAAGTAGACGGTGTCCTTGTAGATTGCCGCGCCGCGGTGGCCGATGTGGAAGGCGTTGTTGGGAGGATTCTGATAATGCCAGAGTTCGGCGGCGGTGCGGGCGTCAAAAGCCCAGATGTTATCCGGCGTGGTGATGTAGATGATGCCATTCGCGACAATCGGCGAAGCCTTGATCTGCTGATTCTGGTGGGTCTCGAATCGCCACACCTGCTGGAGCTGGTCGACGTTGTCCGGGGTGATTTCCGCAAGCTTGGTGTGACGTTGGCCGGAATAGTCGCCATGGAAGGTGAGCCAGGTATCCGTCTGCGCATACGTCAGCGCAGTGAGGCAGATTGCGAGCAGGAGGCGCGTCATTTCAAGGTAACCAGATAGGCGTAGACATTGTGCATGTCATCGTCGGTGTATTTCCCGAGTTGATCGAAGTGCGCCGACAGCGCGTCCGGCGGCGCTGGATTGGTCCGCCCGGCGGGATACAGCATGCGTTGCAACAGAGCCAGTCCGTGATATCGGCGGGCGACTCGATGCAGATCGCGCTTCGCGGAATGGCACGCCGAGCAGCCACCGGCTCCGTTGAAATAGCGACGCCCGGCCGCGGCATTTCCGGTTGCCAGGTCCGCGGCGTCTACGGAGCGACGCCCGCCGCCCAGCGCTTCGGCTTTAGTCTTTTGTCATGGATGAAAGCGACGATCGCGGCCAAATCCGCGTCGCTCAAGCTAAAGGCCGGCATTCCCTGTTCCGGGCGTCCATGGCGAACCAGAGGTCCGATCTTGTCGCCGCGATTGTCTTCGGTGACCAGCTTGGACCGAGTGAGATCCGGCCCGGTTTCTCCGCCCGCGGCGTCACGGCCGTGGCAGAAACCGCACTGCGAGGTAAATCGCAATTCGCCGGCCTGAATCTGCTCGGCGGAATAGGTCTGCGGCGTAACGGTTTTCGGCGGACGTTGCGCGGCTGGGCTTTGCGTGGGATCGCGCTTCGGCGGGTCCTGCGACGGCGGAGTCTGCGCCATCACAATCCCAGCTGCCATCGCAGCGATCCAACAGCCCCCGCATCACGGCCGTTGAATCATCTCAATGCGGTTGCCCGCCGGATCGATCGCGATGCCTATGACGATGCCACTGTTTCCGAACGGACGCGGATCGCCGGCCATGGAGCCGCCCGCGGCCTTGATGGCCGCGACGGTGGCCGTCATGTCCTTCACGTTGAGGATCACGTGCGCGATGGGGTCCTTCAGGTCGTCGGAATCGCGATGCATGATCACGATCGGTTCGCTCTTGTTGGCCTTGGCGGCGTCGGCCGTGGCGCCGAAGTTCACAAAAACCTCTGGCCCTCCGGGCGCATTGATCCGATTGACCTCCTGCATGCCGAACGCGGCTTGATAGAACTTCGCCAATGCAACGCTGTCCTTGGCGCCCACTCGCACGGAGTTCAGCGTCACCTGGGCGGGCGCGGCGCTCGCGAGCAGCAGCATGGTGGTTACCGCTAGCGCGGTTGTGTAAAGGGTCTTCATCGAATTCTCCAGTAGCGATTGTAATTCATCATAGACTGCGCCGGTGTCCAAATGAACAACGGCGGAGAGTATCCTGACATGGTGAGTCTTGTTAGCCGCCTGGTGGGCCGCCTGTGGCGATTGCCCGCCCCTGTTACGCGTGACCTGGCGGCCGAGCCTCTGCGAATTCCCATGCGCGCCGGCCTGGAGCTATTGGCGGACCGCTATTTTTCGCGGCGCGACACGGCACAACCCACGCTGCTTATTCGAAGCTGTTACGGACGAGGGACCTTATTCAAACTTATCGCCAGGTTATTTGCGGAGCGAGGAATGCAAGTGGTGGTGCAGAGCTGCCGGGGCACGGGTGGATCGCAAGGCACGTTCCGGCCGTTCTTCGACGAGCAGAACGATGGCGAGGACACCGTGGAATGGATCGCGCGCCAGCCCTGGTTCACGGGAGATCTGGCGCTGTGGGGCATAAGCTACCTCGGCAATACCGCTTGGGCCATTGCGAATTCCAGCGCCAGGGATCGAGTGAAGGCGATGGCCCTGCACGTGACGCTCACTAACTTTCGCGACCGGACGTATGCTTTTGGCGGATTCACGTTGCTGAGCTGCATCGGCTGGACGGCCACCATGCTGGGCGTTTTTCGGACTAGCGGGATGGGCGGCTTGAGCGCCATGCTGAGCGCTCGAAAAACGCGAGGCCTTACCGAGCAGGCTATGGAGACCATTCCGCTGCGCAAAGCGGACCGCGTTCTTACACCGGAGGGTGTTTCCTGGTGGCAGGATTGGATGGATCATGCCGAGCCGGGCGACGCGTGGTGGGACGCGATCGATTATGGCCGGGCGGCGGAGACCATTCCTCCCACCGTGATGATCGCCGGCTGGTATGACATCTTCCTGCCTTGGCAGCTCAAGGATTTCATGACCGCACAGCGCGCGGGGCGGGATGTTCGCATCACGATTGGCCCTTGGATGCACGCGGCGCCGGCGGGGGGTGGGGAGTCGCTTCGCCAGAGCATGGCTTTGTTTCGGGAACGCTTCGGCATTGGACCGAAGAAGACCGGCGATACCGGATCGAAGCCGCGCGTCCGGCTGTTCCTGATGGGCGCGAGTGAATGGCGCGAATATCCGTCGTGGCCGATTCCGAACAGCTTTTCAGAAACCTACTTCCTCGACGCCGGCGGCGTTCTCGCCTCTAACGCGCCCGCGTCGGAGAGCGCGAGTACATTCGATTACGACCCCTCCCGGCCCACGCCATCGTTTTATGGACCGACGCTGGAAGGACGCAGCGGTTCGGGCGATATGGCGGAATTAGAGCGGCGGTCCGACGTGCTGATCTTCAGCACTGAGCCGCTGACAGCGGACTTGGACGTGATTGGCCCTCTTTCCGCCGAGATCTTTCTGCGCTCCAATACCGAGCATACGGACCTTTATCTATGCCTGTGCGACGTGACGCCAGGCTCCCGTTCCACCAATGTCTGCGACGGCTATAGACGACTGCGGCCTGAACACGGCGCGCGTTCGCGCAAGGTGCATGTGGACTTTTGGCCAACGGCGTATCGATTTCGAAGCGGACACCGGCTGCGCATGATCGTCGCGAGCGGAGCCCACCCGCGCTATGCGCGCAATCCGGGGAGCGGCGAGCCGTTAGGGGATGCCTGCAGCATGGTGGTGGCTCACCAGGAGATTCTGTGCGGTCCGGAGCATCCCTCCGCCATCCAGCTTCCGGAGCAAAAGTAGGAACGCCCGCCTATTTCTCGGGTGACGCGGCCTGTTTCATCTTGCGCTGAAATTCGGGGTACATGGTTTCGGCGCCGCCTAACGTCGCAGCCAGTGGCAGTCTATATTTCTTGGCAAATTCGGCGACAAACGGGTTTTCCCCGGGAAGGAAATTGGGCACCGCACCGCGCGGGCGGTTGGCCACTTCAACCACCGATTCGCAAGGGTACAGCCAGTTCTGGCCCTCTGCGCTGATGCGGTGAAAAACTTGGGTTCTGACAAAGGGTTCAGTCAAAGTGACCGGATCGGTTACTTCGCTGACGTGCACCATATAATCTCCGTGCCGCATGAAGTGCTCAATCAAAGTGGCCTTATCGCTCTCGGGAAGACCGTTGCGTCTTAAATAGCCGGTCTTCATGTGCGTGGTGTAAACCGTGAGCGTGTTGCCTTCCCAATGCCCAGTGGAAAAACCCATCCAGGTGTGAACGGCGGCTTCGGGAGGATGCGGGCGACCGTCCATCCAGATGGTTCGGTTCTGTTCGTACGTGCTGATATACATCCGGATGTCTTGCAGCTTTTGGGCCTGACCATCGCGTTCTTCCCAGATGCGCAAATTGAGAGGCCCGCCCAGCAGGTAGGGAGCCACGTGCACCTGGCATTGATGCTCCGGGACCGTAACGCGGGAAGGACTCCAGGCCAGCCCCAGGGCGCGCGCGCCGTCGTTGATGGGGACGCCGAGATAATCGGCGATAGCGGGGTTGCCGGTGCTCTCCTCATGCGGCTCAGGCGCCCAGGCGCCGCTCAGATCCACTCCCGGCTGCGCATTGAACGAACCGGAGAACTGGGCCAACGCTCCCGTGGATTGGGCCAAGCCCGCGATGATCAGGATCAGTAACGAACTTTGCCTCATGATTCCGGCCTCATTTACTGCCACTGCCCAAAGGCGCCAGACTTCGGTAAATCGATGTCACAAAATTCTCGGCGGTCCCAGGGCCTTCCTTGGCGCCCCAGCGGGCGTCGTAATCCTTGGTGAAACCCGCGGTCTTGACCTGCTCCAGCGTCATGCCTTTCTTGATGGCGTTCTGAACGCGATCCCGCACGATGGTGACCATGTCGCGGTATTCGACCACGTCGAACTCGTCGCAAATGCGCCCGTGGCCTGGAATAATGTACGTTCCGCCTTCCTCCTCATGCTTGGGGATGGCGATATCGATGATGTTGTTGAGAGCGTCGATCTCGCCCTGAATGCCGCCGCCGCGCTCCACATCGATGAACGGATAGCTTTCGGTGTTGAAGATGTCACCGGTGGCCACCACGTCGGAGCGGCGAAAAATGACCAGGCTATCGCCATCGGTATGCGCCGCGGGCTGCCAACGAACTTCCACCGGCTCCTCATTGAAGAAGACTTCCTTTTGACCGGATACATAGGTGTCGGTGGGCCACGCGCCGGCGGGCGCCACGGCTTTTTGGCCGGTGGGAGCGCTTAAACGGTCCAAAACATTTTCGTGCGCGATGATCTGGGCGCCCTCCCCGGCATCGGCAATGTCGCCGGTGACGTTGGCGCCGGTGATGGTGACTCCGGCTTTGCGAACGGCTTCGTTGCCGCCCGTCTGGTCGGGATGCGCGCAGGTGTTGATGATATATTGCAGGGGCTTATCGGAGAGCTTGCGAATGGCGGCGATGAGTCTTGTTGAGTTTTGCTGCAACCCGGTATTTACCACCAGAACGCCGGTGTCGCCGATCTGGACCGCGACGTTCCCGCCCAGCCCGTGCAGCATGTACACGTTGCCCTGAACGTGGATGGTTGTGAGATCGCCATCGACGCGAATAATCGTCCCAGGGAAATTGGTTCTTCTGCGCGTACAGCACTCCTGCGATTCCCAGGATGCCTAGGGCGAAGGCCGCGCTTTTCAGACCTTGTTTCGCCAATGTCTCAACGTGTCCCTTCAGCGCCGCCCAAGCTTCGCAGCAGCGCCACCGTGCTGTCGTGCGGAACCGGCAGGGGCCGAAGCTGTCCTTTCCCAGAGCGATGTCCAGCGGCGTAAAACCAGCCTTGGACTTGGCATCCAGCTTCGCGCCGTGTTCGACCAGGAATTTGACCAGAAGATCGGAGCCCCGGTTCGCGGCTCCATGCAGCGCGGTTTCGCCTTTGTTGTTGGTCTGGCTAATATCGAGGCCCTGATCCATGCACAGCTTCAGCGCTTCGAGAGCCTGGGCTTCGGTACCTTGCGTCTGTTTGTCGCGATAGCCGATGCCGGCGGCGAAGAGCAGCGCGTTGTTGCCGTCCTTAGTGACGAGCTTGGGATCGGCTCCGGCCTGCGAGCAAAACTCGCATGGTGGCGGCGTCGCCGGACCGGGCGGCACGCATGAACGGCGTGGTTCCTTCGTCCAGCGCGACGTCGCCATAATCCATGCCGCTGCGTCCCGGCAGATTATGCGTCAATCTGGCATTCACGTTGGCGCCGTGCGCGAGGATGGCTTTGATCAATTCGATGCTCGGCAGCGGGTCCTGCCCTTTGCGCATGGGCAAAGCCGACCAATCCTCATTGCGCATGTCGACGGCGGCGTAGAGCGCGGCGCGCCCTTTGACATCGGTCACATTCGGGTCCGCACCCCGGTCCAGCAGGAACTTGGCGAAGGTGTACTGCTTGTTCATGATGGAAACCACCAGCCCGCTGGTGCCGTCGACGTCGGTTTGATTGATATCGACGCCCTGGTCGAGCATCGCCTTCGCAGTCTCGATATCGCCTTCGCGCGCCGCGAAGAGAAAGGCCGTCAAACCGCCGCGGGAGATGGGAGAGATGGAGGAGGCGGTGCTCAGTTTGGGAATCTTGGTTTCGCGGAACGAAGATTGAACCTTCCAGTCCGCGCCGTGTTGCAAGAGCAGTTTCACGACGTCGGCATGACGTTCGGCGGCGGCCCACATCAAAGCGGTTTGGCCGCGATAAGCCTCCTTGGCGTTCACGTCAGCGCCATGGTCCAGCAGAGCCTTTACGGCGTCCGCGTTCCCGGCGCGCGCCGACGTCATCAGAACAGTCTCGCCGTCGGCGGTGGTGCGCGTGTTCGGATCGGCGCCGGCCTTCAACAGTTGCTCGACGATGGCGGCGTTGCCGAGCGCCGCAGCTTCCGATAGCGGCGTCGCGCCATAGTGGTTGACCGCCTTGGCATCGGCGCCCGCCTTGAGCAGCAGGCCGACCGTTTCCGCATCGTTCCAGTGCGCGGCCCAGTGCAGGGCCGTGGTTCCGTCCGGCTGCGCGGCATTGACGGCCGCGTGCTGCTTGAGCAGCGACTGAAGAGCGGACGTGTCGCGGTTCTGTACCGCATCGGCCACCGGACTGCTCGCGGCGAACGCCGTAAGACTCGACAACAACAGAATGCAAATTGTCTTCATTGCCGATCCTCCGCATCACAGCTCGGTCAATATCCCGGTGCTGTCGCCCACTCGTTCCTGCGGCACGCCGGCTTTATCCAGGATCGGTCAGCAGCAGATTCGACATCGGCGTGCCGTCCGGATATTTCAGGTGGCGGCCGCCTTTCATTCGCCCGGCGGCTCCGCCCGCCACGAACACCGGCAGCGGCGCGTGATTATGCACGTTGCTGTTGCTCATCCCGCTTCCATAAAGGATCAGCGAATGATCCAGCAGATTGCCGTCGCCATCCGGGCGTCGCTTTCAGCTTACCTAGGAAGTAGGCCATCAAGCCCACATGATAGGTGTTGATCTTGGTCAGATTCTCCAGGCGCTCGGGATTGTTCTGATGGTGCGAAGCGGGATGGAAACCTTCCGAAATGCCGAGCATCGGGAAGGTGCGATAGCTCACCTCGCGAGCCATCATGAATGTGGAGATGCGCGTGATGTTGGCCTGGAACGCCAGGGTCATCAGATCGAACATGAGCTTGGTATGTTCCTGATGATCGTCGGGAATGCCGGTGGGAGAGGCGGGCACGGCCAGCGTGGAGTTGGCGTTTTGTTTTTCGGCCAGTTGAATGCGCCGCTCGATCTCGCGAACGGTATCCAGGTAGTCGGCGATCCGATTGCGATCGCTCGGGCCCAGCCTGCCTTCCAGATGCCTCACCTGCCCATCACGGCGTCCAGAATGCTGCGCTGTTCATCGATGCGCTGCAGGCGTTCTGCGGCGTTAGCGCCGTCGCCAAACAGGCGGGTGAAGACCACGCGCGGATTGATTTCCATCGGGCAGCGGCGTGGTGGGCGTGCGCCACGAAATGGTGTTCATGTAGGCGCAACTGAATCCGACGTCGCAGGAGCCCACCAGTCCGCTGAAATCTTCCGTGGCCAAGTTCGAGCGACGGCAGCGGCGTTTGCTGGCCGATCTTCTGCGCCGCGATCTGATCGATGGTCACGCCCGCCTGGATATCGGCGCCATCGGTGCGCTTGGGATGAACGCCGTTCAGGAAAACCGCGGGAGATCGCGTGTGATCGCCGCCATTGTCTCCGGGACCGCCCGGCGCGGCCATCTTGTGCGCCAGATTCGTCACCACCACCACCTGGTCCTTGAACGGCTCGACGGGTGCGAGCGTCCGCGAGAGCTTGAAGTTCGGCGCCTTCCGCCGCCGGGGTCCAGTTGGCCATCACCGCGCCATGCGGGATGAAGCACAGTCCCAGCTTGATTTCCGGATTGGCCGCGGTCTTCGCCAGAGGAGTCTGGGCGGGCAGCATCGAATCCAGCAGCGGAAGCGATACGGCCGTACCCAAGCCTCGCAACAACGTCCGGCGCGAAAGATGCTGTCTTAGTGATGAACGTCATGTCTGCAATCTCCTTTAGCGGGAACTGTCCGGGCGACGGCATCGCCGTCTTGATCTTCATTTCAAACGGCGCGCTTTCCACGGTTCCTAACACCAGCGATGAAAAACGGAAATCGTGAGCGCCGGCCTCGTGCACGATCTTGCGAACGGCCGGCATATCGTAATACTCGACGCCCCGGCCCAGGGCGTAAGTCAAAAGCTTTTCGGTCATGACGCCGGCGAACACATCGGGATGGCTGGCCAGCATGTTGCGCAGCGCCACCGGGCCGTCTACTTTCGTGCCGTTGTACAGCGTGCCCGAGGGATCGATCGGCGAACCGTCGTCGGTGGTGCGCCACTGGCCCACGCCGTCAAAATTCTCCAGCGCGAATCCGATCGGGATCCATCACTTTATGGCAGCCGGCGCAAACCGAATCGGCGCGATGCTGTTCCATGCGTTCGCGCAGCGACAGCGGCTTGCCATCGCCATTTTCCTTGAGCGCTGGAACATTGGGCGGCGGCGGAGTGGGCGGAATGCCGAGCAGATTGGTCAGAATCCACTTGCCGCGCTGCACGGGCGAGGTTCGATTGGGATAGGAGGTGACGGTGAGAATGCTGCCCTGCCCCAGCAAGCCGCGCGATCTCGGCGACGTGAGCGTCGACGCGGCGGAACTGGCTGCCGTATACGTTGGGAATGCCGTAGTGGCGAGCCAGGCGCTCGTTGACGAAGGTATAGTCGGCGTTGAGCAAGTCCATCACGCTGCGGTCTTCGCGAACGATGCTCTGGAAGAAGAGCTTGGTCTCCTCCCGCATGGCCTGGCGCAGATTGTCGTCGAAATCGGGAAAGATCTGCGGATCGGGCGAGGAGTTCTTGAGGTTTCGCAAGAAACAGCCACTGCTCGGCGAAATTGTCCACCAAAGCGTCGGCGCGCTGGTCGGCGAGCATGCGCTTCACTTGCTGCTCCAGAACGGCGTGCTCGTGCAGTTTCCCGTGGCTCGGCAAGATCGATCAGCTCGTCGTCCGGCGGACTGCTCCACAGGAAGAACGACAGGCGCGAGGCGAGCGCGAGATCGTTGAGCTGATAGGCTGCGCCCACCGCGAGATCGTTGGGATCGGGCTCAAAACGGAACAGAAACTCGGGGCTGGTCAGGATGAATTGCAGCGCCGATTCGATTCCAGCGTCAAAACTGCCGTTGGCCGTTGCGGCGGCGCTGATAAAAGCTGAGAGGCGTTTCCAGATCGCCGTCTCGGAGCGGCCTCCGATAGGCGCGGCGCAGCAGCGCGGAGATGATTTTGCGCGCGCACGGCAGGTCGTCCTTCTCGCTCTGAGGAGTGCATACGAAAATCTTGGCGCGCGACGGCGTCTGGCCGGGACCCGTCGGATTGAGCGGTCCTTCAACGGTGAGCCGGTCCACCGAAGGATCGCCCATAATGTCCAAACCATCGATGGTGGTCCGGAGAAAAGGCTTGATCAGATCGTCCTTCTCGGCGTGGCTCCTCAGAATGGTGGAGGCGGCGATCACGTGCGGGCCAGCTTTCAGCGGAATGCGAACCGTCAACTGCTTGTCCAGTTCAGCGCCGAATGTGCCCGGATTGGCGGTCATCCTGAGAAATTCGTCGTGGCCGCCCGCGGTGACCAGCCGCACCTGATTTCCATCCACGCTGATCTCGATCTGATGGGCGTCTTCCATGCCACGCATCAGGTCGAAGGTATTGCGCCACAGGCGCAGCTTGATGACATATTCGGCGTCCAGAGGCGCGTAGTGATTCACCAGAATGCCGCCACGGGTTCCGAGCGGCAGCCCTTCGATGTGCTGGTCCTGCGAAAGATCGGGCCGAACGCGGTAGGTGGTGGTGGCCGGCGCGATGTTCATGTTGCCCACCGCCTCACGGCTGATGTTCCAGGAAGCCGAGAGGTAGCGCTCCATCAGCGACGGCGACATGCGGAGAACGTCGGCGATGTTATCGAAGCCGCTGCTCTCGTCGTCGGGCGGCAACAGCGCGGTGGCGTCCACATCCAGCCCGACGAGATCGTGGATGGCGTTGGCGTATTCGGCGCGGTTCAGCCGGTGCATGGCGGCGTGCCCGGGATTGGGTTTCGCGGCGGCCGCGCGATCGAGCGAGGTCTCGAGATAGGACGCCAGAGCGTCGAGTGTCGGTGCGTCCGGGCGAGGCATCCCCTGCGGCGGCATGGAGCCGGTGCGCAGCTTGCGAATCACCTTCTCCCAGGTCTCGGCCGCGGCAGGCACGTTGCCGAGGTCGGCGCCCTGGAGCGAAAGCCCGCCCGTGCGAAGTTTATCGCTATGGCAGGTGGCGCAGTATCGGGCAACCACGGCTTGCTGCGCGGCGGCGGTATCCTGTTGGGCACCTGCGGGTTGAGCGACAACGACAACTGCGCTTCCAGCCACGGCCGCCGTCCATATCAGGAGATCACGAAATACCAGGAGATCACGGAATCCTGTCACATTCCCTCAGCAAATCAATTGTATCGCTGGATTGCATGCAACGCGCCGAAACTTTTGATTCTATTTATCAGTAAGCCTGATTGGGCGCCGTACGGAACTTATTTCGGATAGGGAATCTTCACCAGCCGGTCGCCCTGGAAAGCGCCCAAATAGATGGAGTTACCAACCTCCAGAGCCACAGAAACGCCGCCAATCAGCGGATCGTGGGTGGCGGAATCGAAAATCACGCGGGCCTGCATTTTCCCGGGATCGATCTCGGCGACGCCGAAGCCCTGGATGCAGGGCCGGCCACTGCCCGCGGGACAATCGCCGCGAGCGCCCTTCACGCCCGCAGCCAGCAGTCGGCCTTCTTTGGTCCAGGTGAGGTTGTCGGGCAGGAAGTCGACCTTCACCGAGCCGATCATTTTCTCAGTCTTGAGATCGTACTTAAACACCTGGCTGCCGGCGAATTCGTTCACGTACATGAAGCGGCCATCGGAGCTCACCACCACTCCGTTGGGGTAGCGGATGCGCGTGTTCATGATTTCGGACTCGCCCTTGCCGGGGGTCCAGCGGGCGACGTAGCCTGTCACCGTGCCGCCGAACGGCCCGCCGGCGCCGCCAGAAGAGAGCGCAGTCGGATAGGTGCCGACAAAGCCGCCATCCCGGAGAATGGCGACATCGTTATAGTCGTGCGCCGCAACCTCGCAGCCGCGCCACACCAAGGCCCAACTGCCGGCAGCTCGGCTTCAATTCGAACATCTCGATGGATTGCCGCCCGCCATGGTTGACAACGTACAGCGCCCAGGTTCCATTGCGCCGCTTCGCGAGCGACTCGCCATGCGAGACCAACGCATCGCCAATTGGACCGGGACAGGCGGGATCGCCCCAGGATTTATTCGGCTCATCCGTCACCGCCATTTTGGTGAACGTCTTCTTGGCCAGATCGTACAGCGCCATGCCGGCGCCCGCGGTTCCGTTGCGGCCCTGGTTCACGAACTGGGTAGCGATCAGGAATTTGCCATCGGGCGTGAGCTCGAGATCTTCGGGCGAGCGTGTTCCGCAAAGCACTTCGATGTCGCCGTGGACGCCACAAGTGGCGAGTGGAGGACCGGCGGGCTGCGGCGGCTGTTGCGCCCCGGCCGCGCCACCCAGCGCGAGGGCAATCAAAAAGAAGAAGGGTGTCTTGAATCGCATAGTTTTCCGTAGGGGCGATTCTATCAACTACACTACAATCACGTTCGACAGGTCGAAACGTTTCGTGAGCGTGATGAAGACTATCATTCCCATTGCAAGCCTGCTTCCGTTGTTGTGCGTCGCCGAATGTGTGGCGCAAGATCCGGTTCCGAAACAAAGGATGGGGACGGAATTCGGGATTTCGGCGTTCGAACGCGAATGCAGCAAGTGCCATGGCAATGCCGCGGTGGAGCGCGCGCCCACTCCCGCCGCGATCCGGCAAATGCCGCCGGAGCGGATTTACGCCGCGCTCACCACGGGCGTGATGCAGACACAGGCGGCGAACTTGACCGACGAACAAAAGCGGCGCCTCGCGGAATACATGGGCGGACGGCCGCTGGGAAGCGCGGCAGTGGGCGATGCGAGCCAGATGCCGAATCGTTGCCCGGGGGACGCTAAGCTGCCCGATCCAACGAAAAGCCCTGAGTGGAACGGCTGGGGCGTGGATGTCCACAACACGCGATTTCAAGACGCCCAAGGCGCCGGAATCACGACTGCGCAGATCCCGGGCCTGAAACTGAAATGGGCCTTCGGTTTTCCTTTGGGCGTTTCGGCTTTTGGACAGCCGTCGGTGGCGGCGGGACGCGTATTCGTCGGTTCCGACATCGGCTACGTGTACTCGCTGGATATGCGGTCGGGCTGCGTGTACTGGTCCTATCAAACCAAGGCGGCAGTGCGCACCGCGGTGACGATCGGCCGGACGGGCGCGGGGAAATCCGCTCAATATGCCGTGTATGTCGGCGACATGCAGGCCAATGTTTACGCGCTGGACGCGGCGGCGGGCGCTCTGCTGTGGACCAGGCGCGTGGAGGATCATTTCAGCGCGCGCATCACCGCGGCGCCCACGCTGTACGATGGCCGGCTCTACGTGCCCGTCTCCACATCGGAAGGCTTTTCGGCATCCACGCTCGATTATCCCTGCTGCACCTTTCGCGGCAGCGTAGTGGCGTTGAACGCCGCGACCGGCGATCAAGTTTGGAAAGCCTACACCATTCCGGAACCGAAGCCCGTAAAGAAAAACTCCATCGGGACGCAGCTATGGGCTCCGTCAGGCGTAGCGGTGTGGAATTCTCCGACGGTGGACGCCAAGCGGCACGCTATCTATTTCGGAGACGGCGACTCGGCCACCGAGCCTGCGCCAGAAACGTCGGATTCTATTTTGGCCGTGGACACGGATAGCGGCAAGCTCCTGTGGCATTTTCAAGCCGAGCCGAACGACGCGACGTTGGGCGGCTGCTTTGGCAAAAATAGGACCGACAACTGTCCCGAGAATCCCGGTCCCGATTGGGATTTTGGCGCGTCGCCCATTTTGAAAACGGTAGGCGGGCGCGATCTGCTGATCGCTCCGAATAAGAGCGGCATTGTTTTTGCGCTGGATCCCGATCACAAGGGCGCCGTGGTGTGGAAGACCGATGTGTCCGAGAAGAAGGGAACACGCGCCACCAACCTGGTTTGGGGCGGAAGCGCGGACCGGCAGAATCTGTACGTGGGTTTGGTGACGGGCGCGATTACGGCCGTTCAACTGGCCACGGGCGAGAAGATCTGGAGCACGCGCCTTGCGACACCCGAGAGCCGCGCGTCCTATGCCGCGGCCAGCAGCGCGATTCCCGGAGCCGTGTTTATCGGAGGGACGGACGGCAAGGTGCATGCGCTTTCCACCGGCGACGGCCACGAACTGTGGAGCTACGACACCGCCCGCGATTTCACCACCGTCAACCAAGTCGCGGCCCACGGCGGGTCCATCGGTTCCATCGGGCCGACGATCGCAGGTGGCATGGTTTTCGTGGGATCGGGATACAGCGTGACTTCCGGAATCCCCGGAAACGTTTTGCTGGCTTTCGCGCCGCAATAGGAAGAATCAGCGGCCCTGTTTCTCCAATAACTTCTTGTCTTGCTCGGAGACCATAAAGGGCTGCAGGGTCAACGCCAGCTCGAAAGATTTCGTTTCGGGCGGCTCGCAGACCGTGTCGCTGCATTGCTGGAACGCGAGCCGGCCTGGCAACACGAGAGGGCGGTTGGGCAAAGGATGCTTCAGCAGCAGCGTGCCGATGGCTTGAAACGAGCCGCTATATACCGGCAGAGTTTCGCCGAGGGCGGGAATGTCTAACAGTTCCGCCTCCGGAAGTTCCAGTTTCTGGCGTACCACGCTGGGACTCTCGAAAATGATCGAAGTCGTGGTGTAAGCCTCCGGCACTGGCGCGCCGTAGATGTGCCATCCGGGCTGCAGCGCGAAATGGGCGAAGAAGCCGATCTCCTGCCCGGAGAACGCGCGGGCCGAAGAGAGCCCAATCCGGACGGCTAAGGCTCCGCTCTCAAACGTCGCGACCGGGGCGTCAGTTTCGACGGTTCCGAATTCCCGCAGCGCGACGGCGGATCCGGTCACACGATGCTGGTAGTTCGGCACGAAATATTTCTGGACTACGATTCCGTCGGGACTCACCAGGTATTCCACGGGATGCGGCACGCCGAACGCTCGCAGATCGGGAGCCATGTTGAAATTGAAAATGCCGAACTTGCGAATGGTCTGGCTGTCGCGGTCGGAGAGTAGAGGAAATCCGATGGAGTGCTTTTGCGCAAACGCGGCCAGGATCTCCTGCGAGTCATAGCTGACCGCGGCGATATGCACACCATTCTGCTCCAGCATCGTTCGGGATTGTTCCAGCTCCACGAGCTGCGAGCGGCAATACTGTCACCAGTCCGCGCTGCGATGAAACACCAGAAACAGGCCATGCGGGCCGGCGAGATCGCGGAGGGTGCGAATCACGCCGGACTGATCGGGCAATGCAAACTCGGGAATCCGCTCGCCCGGATCGGGGCCGCTTGCATAGCCGTCGTTGGTGGCCCACACGTGACGCTCTCGCACTTCGGCCGGGACCGGCAAGCCAGCTTCCCGCAACCGGCGGAATTCGCGCATGGCTGCGGCTTTCTCGGCGAGGTCTTGAGGAATCGGCATGAGGCTCTGGTCTCGTCTTCAGTTCGCGTCTTTAAGCCGGGCCGTAGCGCATTCCTCGGCGACTTTAAGAAAGTTGAGAACCTTAGCATTACCCACGATGTAGGGATTCGGAGTGCCGGGCGCGCGATGGGCCAGCATCGGCAGATTGATCTTGGTCCGGTCCCAATCGGTGTGGTTGGCCAGGATGATATCCGCTCCCGCCTGTTTCACAATGTCGCTGAAGCGCTGCGCCGAGCGGATGTAGAGCTGAACGCGTTCCCGGTCTGGATTGAGTCCCACCCCGCCCCACAGCGCCGCAAGGTGCGGCGTCCCGTTGTCCTTCACCGGAAATAGCGTGGAGATGGTGCCTGGCGTATGGCCGGGCGTGATGTAGAGCGTGAGCGTAGTGTCGCCGAGCGTGAGCTTCTGGCCGTCGGTGGCTTCGATATCGCGCTTGGGCTTGGTGCCGACAGTTCTCTTGTCGAGCACATCCCAATCCGCGGGCGACATGATGACTCGCGTGCCGTAATGTTCCTGCAGGAAGCGCGCGCCACCGTCGTGATCGGGGTGGGCATGGCTGACGACCGCATATTTGATGTTGGCCGGGTCCAGACCCAACTTCTTCATCCCACCGGCCACTTCGTCTTCCACCGAATAGTCCCAGATGGTGTCGAGCACGATGATGCCCTGCGACGTGGTGATGGCCCACACTGCGTATTCGGACTGGCCGAAAAAGTAGAGGTTGTCAAAAACCTTCACCGGTTCGACGTGCCATGTTGACCGGTCCGGCGGAGCGGGCGGACCCGGCGGTCTCTGCCCGGCGCCTGGAGGGCCGCCTGGCGCACGCTGGACTCTCGCGCCTGTCGCTGCGCGTGGGCCTCCTGGACCTGGCCCGTTGCATTGAAACTGGAACAGGTTCTGAAAATCGTCACCCGCCGCGGCTTTTGCGGCAGCGATGTGCGGGTCGGCACTATCTTGAGCCAATAAGGTTAAGCAGGCCAGCAGCAGGCCAAGCGCGATTCTCATAGGCACGAGATTATCATGATATGATCCGTTTTCAGATGATGATCCATCGGCTGGGAATCAGCTTCGTCCTGATTTTGTTTCCGGCTTTCGCACAGCAATCCAACTGGACGCCGCCTAGAACCGCATGGGGCGAGCCCGACCTGCAAGGCATCTGGCCGCTCAACAATCTGATCGCCACGCCATTCCAGAGGCCGGAGAAATACGGCGACCGGCGGTTCCTGACTGACGAGGAATTCGCCGCCGCGCAGAAGAACGCGGACGCGCGCAATAAACGCTTCGAATCCGGCGCGATCCCACAGGCCGACTCCGGCACCCAGGTGATGCGGCTCACATCGTTGATGAGCGAGCCGGCGAATGGACGATTTCCCGCGCTGACGCCGCATGGCCAGGAGCTCTACGAAAAGATGCACGGCAGCTACAAGCCGGGCCAAACCGTATTCGACAGCCCCGACGATTTCGATAGCTGGGACCGCTGCATCACGCGCGGGATGCCGGTTTCCATGGAGCCGCGCAACTACAACAACGGCATCCGGATCATGCAGTCGCCGGGCTACGTTCTGATCGTGCTGGAAATGGCCCATGAGGTTCGGATCATTCCTACCGACGGACGCGCGGCGCTGGATCCATCCATCAAAGAATGGCTGGGAGAATCGCGCGGGCACTGGGAAGGCAATACGCTGGTGGTGGTGACGACGAACTTTAATGGCAAAACAGATATGACCAACGCGGGCGTTCCGGGTTCTCCGCCGCTGAACCCGGCGTCGGCGAATATGCGGATCACGGAGCGCTTCACGCGAACGGCCGATGATACGATTGACTATCAAATGAGAGTGGAAGACCCGGAGATCGTGGTCAGTCCGTGGGCGGTCGAGTATCCGTTGAAGCTGGATAACAAGTATCAGATGTTCGAGTACGCCTGTCACGAAGGGAACACGGCCATTCGCGGGTATATCGAGACGTCGCGTTTCGAGCGGGCGCATCCGAAGCCGAAGTAGGAGGGTCGAGCGTGGCGCCTTCTTAGCTGACCTTTCGTCCGTCCTTGCGAGGCCTCTTCGGAACGAACGCGAGAAACCGCCGCGGGTTATCGACCATGATTTGGTGCAGCACTTCATCGGACGCGCCAGCGGCCTTCAACTTTGGCAGAAAAACGGTTACCGTCTTGGCGTAGCCGCTGGATGCGTCGGCCGAAAACATCAGGTGATCGGCGAATCCCGCCTCAATCAGGGACATCACCATCGGCACCTGCTGCGCGTCGTTGATGCCGCCCTGCCGGTCAAAACCGATGAACGCACCGCGCCTGCAAATCTGCTTGTGCACGTAGACATTCGGGTCGACTAGGTTTCCCAGGTGGCCAATGACAATGCGATCAGGCTTCACGCCGGCATCTTCGAGAATATCCAGCTGCTCCAGCGCCGACTTCCCGGGAATTCCGGTGTGCGTGAAGATCGGAATATTGGTCGCGACGTGCGCCCTGCCTACCGCGCGGAACACCCTCCTCTCGTCGGCGGTGATCTCGTCCCACGATCCGATCTCGCCGAATACACCAACCACGTCGTCGTCAACTTGCTTCAAGAGCGCGTGGAAAATTCGATCTTCGCTCATGGCCGGGAGCTCTTTGGGATAGAACGGCTGCGAGTAGAAGCCGCCGCCCGCGACGATGGGCACGCCCGACTTCATCGCCACCTGCCGAACGAAGTTGATGTCGCGTCCCATCTCCTTGTGGCCGGCGTCGACGATGCAGGCGATGTTGCCTTCGCGCGCAGCTTTGGCAACTTCAGCGGACATCAGGTCCACGTCGTGCATGATGTCCGGAGGAGGCGCACCTTGACGAGGCGGACCAGCCGGTCTCGCGGGCAAGGGCGGCAATCCATTCGCGGCGCGCACAGCTGCGGACGCTGCGGCGAACCGCGCGCCGAAGTCCGACGCAAGCTGCAAGTGCTCGTGAAACAAGGTAGCGCCCCTGGCCAATTCCTCGGGCGCGTAGTCCTTGAGAATGGTCCGAATGATGGCACCCTTGGGGAACACGGGCGCTTGCGCCGAGACGCGGCTGGGGAGGACAGCTGCCGCCGCGCAGCTGCCCAAAATTTCAAGCGTCTGGCGGCGAGTCAAGCTTTACTTGTCCTGTCCGTCTTTGGTTCCGGAGCCGCCGAGATCCATTTTCCTGCCGTCCGGAAATTCGATGCTTCGCGAACTCCCGCGCAGGGAGCCATCCTTGGCCTGAAAAGCGACCACCTTGATCTTTGTGCCGGCCGGAAGCGAATTGCGATTCCATCCCAGACGCAGCAATACCGATGGCGATCCGCCTTCAATGCGCCAGCGCTCCACCGTGCCGTCGGCCTTAGTCACGTCGATGGTCAGCCAGGAATGCGGATTCACCCATTCCATCTGGACCACTTTGCCGTCCAGCGTGATCGGCTTGGTGGAGTCGAACTCGGCGGAGAAAGAATGGTGCGCCGCTAGTGGCAACGCGAGCGCTAGCAGCACGGCGGCACTGAATACGGCTTTTAGCATTTTGGAATGACTCCTTGTCCTACTTTACGCCATCTTGTTTGGGCTGAAGCAAATCATGATAGAGCAGCATATCGGTGAACGGAACGCACTTGTGCTCCAGCAATTGCGCGTGGTTGTCGATCAGGCGATATAAAGGCATCTCGATGGTCCAGGCTTTGGAGAAGGTCTGCGGATCCTCCAGCGTGGCTTCATACCAGATATGGTTGACGTCCAGAAGCTTGAAGCGTTCGGTGACCTTTAGCTGGTTGGTGGCGAAGTTTCCGGCGCGATCGAGCCAGGACTGGCCGTTTTGCGAAGTGGTGGTGACCACCAGAACGTCGCCTTCCCAAGTCCCGTTGGATCTGCCCATCCACGAATCCACCGGCAGATCGGAATGATCCTTCATATAAACGATCCGGTTGGTGGCGGCGAACGGGTAGACCATCAGAAGATCGCCGTCGCCCTGGAAAATCTGGAACGGAAAATTCTGGTAGGTGACGCGCGGCACGCCCAGCATGTAGCACTTCGCTTCCGGATCAGCCGCGGGCCATTTGGAACGGTTCTCGTCGCGCTTCTTCAGCGCCTCAGGCAGGTACGGAATGGTCCCGCCTCCGCGCAGAACGCTCTGCCCGGCGGGAATGACGCCGATGGCGCCGAGCTGCCAAAAATCCTTGCTCAATCCCTCCACCGGATGGGCTTCCAGATTCCAATAGGCCGTGTTCAGCGCCTGCCAGATCCCGTTGAAGTTCGGATGGCCCGCCATCTTTGCGGGACGATCCAGTTGCTGCGCGATAGCGACGCCGGCGGCGAACAGCATGATGGTCGCGGTCAGCATCGTTCGGATAAATCGATTGTGCAATCTACAATTCCCCTTTAGGCTATGAGATTCTATCGCACTCGCCGACCGAATCGCTGCCGCTCCGGTTCCTGTTCCAAGCCCGTCCGGTTCTGTTCAAAGTAAGATATGCATATGCGCAAAACGATCCTGTTGCCGTCTTTGATGGCCTCGATTCTGGTGGGTCAGCAAGTCCCAGCGCGTGGACGACGGCGTTCTGAAGAACGCGGCCAATAGCGGGGACGAATGGCTGACCTACGGCCAGAATCCCGGGGAAACGCGTTACAGCCCGCTCAAGCAGATCGACGCCACGAATGTCAGCCGGCTGGGATTGGCCTGGTCGTACGACGTCGGCCAGGGAGGCGGCAATCAGGAGGCGACTCCGCTGGTGTGGAACGGCACGCTCTATGGCATCACGAACTGGAGCGTGGTTTTCGCCGTGGATGCGCGCACCGGCAAAGAGCGCTGGCGGTGGGATCCGGAAGTGAACCAGACCGCGGTGTTTCCGAGCATCTGCTGCGGCGTTGTGAATCGCGGCGTGGCGATCTACCAGAACCTGATCATCGCGCCCATCATCGATGGAAGGCTGGAGGCGCTGGATGCGGAGACCGGCAAGCCGGTGTGGGAATCGCGCGTCGCTTATCCGCAAGACAACTACACCATCACGATGGCTCCGCGCATCGCGAAAGGAAAAGTAATTGTCGGCGTGAGCGGTTCGGAATATCCGGTGCGCGGATTCTTCGCCGCCTTCGATGCCGAAGACCGGCCATTTCGCGTGGAAGTTTTATACCGTGCCCGGCGATCCGTCCAAGCCCTTCGAGAATGCCGCCATGAAAAAAGCTGCCGAGACATGGTCGCCCGAAGCGTGGAAGATGGGCGGCGGCGGCACGGTTTGGGACGGGATGGCGTACGATCCGGAGGCGGATTTGATTTACGTCGGCACCGGCAACGCCGGACCGTGGCCCGAGCAGCTTCGTAAATCCAAAGGCAAGGACAATCTCTATGCCTGCTCGGTGGTTGCGGTGCGGCCCGACACCGGCGAAATGAAATGGTATTTCCAGATGGTTCCCGGCGATTCCTGGGATTACGACAGCGTGCAGCAGTTGATGCTGGCCGATCTCACCATCAAAGGACGGCAGCGCAAAGTCCTGATGCAGGCGAATAAGGACGGCTTCTATTACGTGCTGGATCGCGTGACGGGACAGTTCATCTCGGGCCAGCCCTGGGTGCAAGTCACATGGGCCAAGGGACTGGATGAGGTGACCGGGCGGCCGATCGTCAACGAGGAAGCGCACTACGGCGGCGAAACTGTGATGCTGACTCCCGGACCGGGCGGCGGGCATAACTGGTCGCCCATGTCTTTCAATCCGAGCACCGGCCTGGTGTATGTTCCCAGCTTCCAACGGCGGCGTGAACGGATACACGGCGGATGAGAACTTCGTCTACAAGCCGGGCGAAAAGAACCTGGGTATCATCCGGCCGAAGGCGCAGGCCGCAACTGGCGACACAGCCGGCACCGCTTCCGCGGCCGCAGGCGGCTCCGAAAACGAGACCTTCTCCGCCGGCCATTGGACCAGCGCCGCCGGAAGGGCAGCGCAATCTCCTGGTCGCTTGGGACCCGGTGACTCAAAAGGAGCGCTGGCATGCATCGGGCGGCGGCGCTCTCGGCGGCGGAACCGTTTCCACCGCGGGGAATCTGGTCTTGCAGGTGATTCCCGACGGGCGGCTGGTGGCCTATCGCGCCGACACCGGTGAGAAGCTGCTGGATCTCAAGACCGGCCTGCACGGCGGCATGGGTCCGCCGATCACTTACATGATCGACGGCAAGCAGTACGTCTCTTTGATGGGTGGCACGGGCAAAGTGATACCGTCGGTGGGTTCCCTCCGCTGCCTCCATCCACCACGCCGCCGGCTTGCCCAAGCTGTTGACGTTCGTTCTGGATGGCGCGCCGATACCGCGGATTACTTCAGCGGCGAAAAATCCGTGGGCTCGCGAAAACGGAGTCCACCTTCGTGACCAGTTTACCGTTGGCTTCCGACTCCTTCTGGACCTTCTGCCACTCGGATCATTCCGGAATCAGCCCAGGATTTCTGGCGGCGTCCCGGCTTGGAAACTCCAGAATGTAGATCAACGTATTTTTCGACAGCGGCTCGTCGTGGGCGCGAAGTATCCGACGCTCGTCATCCCGTGCTTGTTGAAGATTCCATCGTGTGATCGCGAAAGCGGGCTGTAAAGCTCCAGTTTTCCGGGCTCCGCGTGTAAGTGCGGATCTCAAAAACGTGATTGCTGCGGCGCGTGCGTAGTCGATCGGCCAGTTGGAACCGAGCCAATAGCCGCGAAAATCGCCAGAAGGGTAAGAAGTTTCTTAAGACATGCTGATCCTCCAGTGTCGTAAGTCTAGAACAATTAAGCCAGGCACCGGCATCAGGAATCGCGTCCTCCCTGAAGTCTTCGGCGCCACGTCCCAGAACAGCAGTCCCGCCGGCACCTTGAACAACGGCTTCGGAGTCCCGGCCTGAAACGTGGCTCCGGCCTTTACTTCCACAGCCGTCGCCGTTCCATCGGGAGCGATGTAGAACAGCTCTTTGCCATCTCCGCTCCAAAGCGGAGTTCTGCCGCCGCCGCTGGTGACGATCACCGGATTGCCCGCGGTCCCTGTGGCCGCGTCGAACGGGCGCACGGAAATCTCATTCTTGCCCGACTCATTGGAGCTGTACGCGATCCAGTGCCCGTCCGGTGAGAATCGTCCCGTGACACTGGAGAACTGCGGATCGACCAGCGGCACAGGCTTGCGGTCCGCGGGCCCATCGGCAGCCAGCAGCCGCAAATGGGTAGGCTGTCCGAGGCTGTAGTAAATCAGAAATTTCCCATCGGGCGACCAACTGTTCGGGCCCTTTCCTTCGGTGGATTGGTACAGCAACTCCTCGTTGCCCGCGCCGCTCGAGGGCTTCTGATACAAGTCATAAACGCCGCTTCGATTGGAGGTGAAGACGATGCGGCTGCCGTCGGGAGACCAGGTGGGAAACGCTTCCCAGGCCGGGATCGGAGGTAAATCGAGTAGCCGCGCCGCTCGCGAGTCGAGCAGCCAGATGTCTCTGATTCTGTGTCTGCGGATCGGTGCGCTCAACGGCCACCCGCTTGCCGTCGCGGCGAAATGGTAAGGGTGCGATACACGCCTGGCTCGCCGATCGTGCCGACCTTTTTGCCTTGCCGATCAAACCAGGTGAGCCGGCCGTCAATAGCGCCGCGCGGCGCCGCACGTTCCGATCCAGCGGGTGGCTGGGCCAATAACGCCGCGACCGCCGCGAGCAAGAACACTGAAACAAGCTTCCGTGTCATCAGAATAGCAATAGATAAGCGCTAGTGTAAGAGTCGTCTTGGAGGCAAGCAGATGGGCCGAAAGAGCGTGCGTCGCCAGCTTTCTTTCGGCGCTGTTCATCGTGATGTTGCATGGAGTGCGGGCTTATGCGGCCGCCGCCGGAGCGCGGGTAACCGATCCGGATGGCACCACC
This sequence comes from Bryobacterales bacterium, assembly GCA_963798295.1. Lineage (GTDB taxonomy): Bacteria > Acidobacteriota > Terriglobia > Bryobacterales > Bryobacteraceae > Palsa-89. Next base: position 345,496 of record CAWCSV010000004.1, read on the forward strand.
GATCTTGCACTGGGCGGTTCGCCACGACGATCTCAAGACAGCGGCGAAGCGTTGATCAAAGCCGGCGCGGATGTGAAGGCCGCGAACCGGTATGGCGTCACGCCGATCGCCCTGGCGGCCATGAACGGCAGCGCGGCCATGATCCGCAAACTGCTGGACGCCGGCGTCGATCCAAACAGCGCCAATCCGGGCGGCGAAACCGCTCTGATGACCGCGGCTCGCACCGGCAAAATGGATGCGGTCACGTTGCTTCTCGATCGCGGCGCGAACGTCAACGCGAAGGACACGGTGCATGGGCAGACCGCGCTGATGTGGGCGGTGCTCGAAAATCACGCCGACGTGGTGGAACTGCTTCTCGCGCGCGGCGCCGACATCAACGCTCATACCAACGTCACCATCACCAAGGGCGAGTACGTGCCGGCCCGCGCCGCGGCGGCTTCGGGCAACGGGATCATCCGGCAGCGCGCTCTGCCAACGCCCAATGGCGGGATGACGCCGCTGCTGTTTGCGATTCGAGACGGCAATGTCCCGATGATGCGGCTGCTGCTGGATCGCGGAGCGAGCCTGGGCGAGTCGTCGGGCAATCACACGACGCCGATGCTGATCGCTCTGCTGAACGGGCAGGTCGGGATCGCGACGGAGCTGCTCGATCGAGGCGCGGATCCGAATGCGGCCGACGACTATCATCGCGCGGCGCTGTTCGCGGCCATCGATCTGCGCAATTTCAATCACGAAAAATATGGCGATCTTCCCACCGACGGGCGCGATCCCCTGGATCTGATCAAGGCGCTGCTCAAGAAAGACGCCAATCCCAATCTCAAGACCGACACGGTTCCAGTCCATGGGCTGATGCAATTCGATGCCTCCTGGGTGAACTTCGATGGCGAGACGCCATTTGTGCGCGCCGCGCTTTCGGGCGATATCGAGGTGATGCGGCTGTTGCTTGAAAGCGGCGCCGATCCGAATATCGCGACCACGCAGGGTTCCACCGCGCTGATGGCCGCGGCCGGCATCAACTGGATCCCCGGCCAAACCTACACGCGCAGCGAAGCGGATTATGTGGAGGCGGTGAAGCTCTGCCTGGAGCGCGGCGCTCCCGTCAACGCTTCCAACTCGCTGGGTCTGACGGCCATGCATGGAGCGGCCAATCGCGGATGGACATCGATCATGCAGATCCTGGCCGATCACGGCGCCATGGTGGACGCCAAGGACAAAGAAGGACGCACGCCCATGGTCTTCGCGAAAGGAATCTTTCTTGCCGTGCGGCCTCCGGTGGCGAAGCCCGAAGCCATCGCGCTGCTGGAGAAGCTGTCCAAACCCTCATCCAACCAATGACCAGATTCTCTCATACTGGGCGTCGCCGCCGTCGTCGTGATGAGCGCGCAGCAACCACCTAGCGCCCCTCAGGCGCTGCTGAATCAGTATTGCGTCACGTGTCACAACGCGAAGTTGAAGACCGGCGGCCTGGCACTCGACAAGCTGGATCTCCATCGCGTAGGCGCCAATGCGGAAACCTGGGAGAAAGTCGCTCGCAAACTTGCGCGCTGGCATGATGCCGCCGGCGGGCGCGCCCCGTCCGGACCGGAAGTCACTGGACGCCTTGGCCGGCGCAGTGGAAGATGCGCTGGATCGCGCCGCCGCCGCGAATCCCAACCCTGGCCGCGTGCCGCTGCATCGCATGAATCGCGGCGAGTACGCCAACGCGATCCGCGATCTGCTGGCGGTGGACGTGGACGCCAGCCACGCTGCTGCCCGCCGACGATTCCAGCAACGGCTTCGACAACATCGCCGACGTTCTCGGCATATCGCCCGCGCTGCTGGAACGCTACGTTTCGGCAGCGGCCAAGATCAGCCGGCTGGCGGTGGGAGATCCCGAGACCGCTCCGCTGGACGTCACCTACACGGTGCGCGGGGATCTGAGCCAGACCGAAACGCTGGATGGACTGCCGCTAGGAACGCGCGGCGGCACGGTGATCCGGCACAATTTTCCGCTGGATGGCGAATATCAGATCAAGCTGTCGCTGATGAAGCTCAGCTTCGGCCAGGTGTTCGGCGAGGGCGCCGAAGGCCAGGAGCTGGAAGTGACCCTGAATGGCCAGCGCGTGAAGTTGTACAAGCTGGATCCGGTCCCGATGTTCTTCATGCGGGCGAAGCCGGGTGCATCCGCAGCCGCCCACGCCGCTCACTGATCCCGGCCGCGGATCCACTTGCCGAGCGCGTGAAGATGACGCCGGACATTCATCTGGAATTCAAGCTAAACGCCAAGGCCGGTCCGCAGACTCTGGGCGTCGCGTTCCTGCAAAAGAGCTACGCCGCCAACGAGGATCTGGTGCATCGGCCCGGAGCCAGCACGTTCGATCCGAACATCGGCATGCAGTACGGATACGACACCGTGCCGCATCTCGCGCGCGTGGATATCACCGGCCCCTACCATGCCACCGGCCCCGGCGACACGCCCAGCCGCCGCGCGCATTTTTGTGTGCCACCCCAGCGCGCCCGCCGACGAGATTCCGTGCGCGCGCAAGATTTTGTCCAACCTGGTTCGCCGGGCCTTTCGAAGAGCGCCTGCGGATAACGACATCGAATCGTTGCTGAGCTTCTATCAGCAGGAACGCAACAAAACCGGCAGCTTTGAGGCGGGAATCGAAATCGCTCTGCGCCGCATCCTGGCCGATCCCGAATTTGTCTTCCGCTTCGAACCGCCGCCCGCCAATGTCGCGCCCGACGCAGCCCTATCGAATCAGCGATACGGAACTGGCCTCGCGCCTGTCGTTTTTCCTGTGGTCCAGCATTCCCGACGACGAGCTGTTGAATCTGGCGATTCAAGGCAAGCTGCACGAACCGGCTGTGCTGGAGCGCGAGACGCGGCGGATGCTGGCCGACGACCGGGCCGATGCGCTGGCCACCAACTTCGCCGAGCCAGTGGCTCTATCTTCGGGATTTGAAAAGCTCCAATCCCGATGGGCGCGAGTTTCCCGATTTCGACGATAATCTGCGCCAGGCGTTCCAGCGGGAGACGGAGTTGCTGTTTGAAAGCGTGGTCGCACGAGGACCGCTCCGTTCTGGATCTTCTCGACGCCGACTATACTTTCGTGAACGAACGTCTGGCGAAGCATTACGGCATCCCCAATATCTACGGTCCCGATTTCCGCCGCGTTCCCGTTCCAAGCGATGCGCGCCGCGGCCTGCTGGGACAAGGCAGCATGTTGCTGGTCACCTCCAACGCGAATCGCACTTCGCCGGTGCAGCGCGGCAAATGGATTCTGGAGAACCTGCTCGGCAGCCCGCCGCCATTGCCGCCGCCCAACGTTCCGCCGCTGAAGGAAAATTCGGGCGACGCCGCCGCTACATCCGTGCGCGAGCGCATGGAACAACATCGCGCCAATCCGGTTTGCGCCGGATGCCACAAGATCATGGACCCTATCGGCCTGGCGCTCGAAAATTTCGATGGAGTCGGCGCGTGGCGCGACGTGGATTCCGGCTTCAAGATCGATGCCGCGGGCCAACTGGTGGATGGCACGCGCGTGGATGGCCCGGCCAGCTTGCGGCAAGCTCTGCTCAATCGTCCGGAAGCCTTCGTGGGCGCCATGACCGAAAAACTGCTGATGTACGCGGTGGGCCGCGAAACCAAGTATTACGACATGCCGGTGGTTCGTTCGGTGATGCATGGCGCGGCGCCAGATCGCTACCGGTTTTCCGAGCTGGTGTTGGGGATTGTCAAAAGTGCCCCATTTCAGGCGAGAATGAAAGAAGCGGTCACGACAGAGACGACGGCCAGAAGAACCGAATGAGAGGCGAGGGATAAAGATAATGTTCATCACCAAGAAACATTTACCGAGGCGGACGTTCTTGCGCGGCATGGGCGTCACGCTGGCGCTGCCGCTGCTGGACTCCATGATTCCCGCGCAAACGCCGCTGAGCAAGACCGCCGCTGTTTCCAAGAGCAGGTTCTGCGGCATCTACGTCCCGCACGGCGCCACCATGGACAAATGGACGCCCGCGCAGGAAGGCGCCGGTTTCGAATTCACCGAAACCCTGAAGCCGCTCGAAAAACTGCGGGAGCGTATTTACGTGGTAAGCAATCTGGCGCATCCGGCGGCCAGCGGCGTGGGCTCGGATGCCGGGGCGGATCACGCCCGGTCCGCGGCCGTGTTCTTGAGCGGCGCGCATCCTGAGAAAGGTTCCGTGCACGCCGGCATGACCATCGATCAGGTGCTGGCGCAGCACATCGGCCAGGACACGCCGCTGCCGTCGCTCGAGCTAGGCATCGAGGAAGTGGGCTTGAATTGCGGTTCGGGCTACGGTTGCGCGTACTTCAACACCATCGCGTGGCGCACGCCGACGCTTCCGCTGCCCATGGAGAACAGCCCGCAGGTGGTGTTCGAGCGGCTGTTCGGCGATGGAACCAATTCGGCACAGCGCCTTTCGCGGAAACTGCAGGACCGCAGCATTCTTGATTCCGTCACCGACAAAGTTGCGCGGCTGCAGGGCAAGCTGGATCCGAGCGACCGGGTTCGCTTGGGCGAGTACCTGGACGATATCCGGGAAATCGAGCGCCGCATTCAGAAGGCGACCGAGCAGTCCGCCAATGATGTGACCCTTCCCGAGGCGCCGGTGGGAATTCCGGAGGCCTTCGAGGATCACCTGAAGCTGATGTACGATTTATTGGCGCTAGCGTGGCGCGCCGAGATCACACGCATTTCCACATTGATGTATGCGCGGGACACCAGCGGCGCAACCTATCCGGCCAGCGGCGTGCGCGATGGATTCCACGGCGCGTCGCATCATTCGAACGTGCGCGCCAATATGGACCGCTTCGCGCTGATCAACAAATATCACGTGCAGATGCTGGGCTATTTCCTCGAAAAGCTGAACAAGACTCCCGACGGCGACGGCAATCTGCTGGATCATTCGGTGGTGCTCTACGGCAGCAGCATGAGCAACGGCAACCAGCACGATCACGATCCGCTGCCCATCGTGGTGGCGGGCGGCGCTTCCGGCAATTTGAAAGGCGGACGCCACCTGACCTTTCCGGCTCACACGCCGATGTCGAATCTAATGCTGGCGCTGATGGACAAACTGGGCGTGCATCAGGACAGTTTCGGCGACAGCACGGCGAAGCTAGAGGTCTGACGCAGCGTTCCGCGGCGCGGCTAGCGCTCAGGACAGCGCGCGCAAATTGTTCCGAAGGCCCTCGGGATTTCCATCCGCAAGAAGGCTTTCTACCTCCCGGTGCGTGCGCTCCCAGATTGGCACGGCGCGCGCCAGCAAGCGCCGCCCGTTAGCCGTCAGCTTCATCAGACGGCTGCGCCGGTCCAGCGGATCCGCCGTAACTTTGACCAGTCCTCGCCTTTCCAGCGGTTTCAACGCGGCGGTCAAAGTGGTGCGATCCATGGCGAGCAGTGACGCTACAGAGCCCATCGCCGGAGGCTCCGGCCGGTTCAGCGACATCAGCAACGAAAATTGACCGTTGGTGAGGTCGAGCGGGCGCAGGGCCTCATCGAAGCGCCGCGCCAGCGCCCGGGCAGCCCGCTGCACGTGCAGGCAGAGGCAGCAATCGCGAACCAGGAGCGTGGTCTCAAACGGAACTTTGAAAGGGCTTGACATGCCGTGATAATGTTGATATCAACGTATCTCGTGGAGGAAATCGAGATGGAACACCACCGATTGTATCGCGCCAACGGGCTAATGCCGCTTGGCTGGGGACTCCTCGTACTGTCCCTGGCATCGTTCTGGAATCTTCCCGCGCAGGAAGTGGTTGCGCATATCCGTGGCACTGTAACCGATCCGTCGGGAGCGGACGTTCCAGGCGCGGAGGTGAAGGCCACCAATACGCAGACCCAGGTATCCGCCTCCGTAACGACCAAGGACGACGGAAGTTATGAGTTCCTTAGCTTGGCGCCTGGCAAGTATGAGGTGATCGTCACCAAAAGCGGTTTCCGGACGTCCACGGCCCACAATATTCTTCTTACGTTGAATCAGATTTACAATCTTCCAGTCGCGTTGGAAGTCGGAGAAGTAACTCAATCGGTGCAGGTGGAAGCCAACCCGGCGCAGGTGGAGACCAGCACGACACAGCTCGGCACCATCATCAACGCCAAACAGATAGTGGATTTGCCCCTGCTGGGCCGCAATTGGACTCAACTCCAGCAGTTAGTGCCAGGTGCTGTCAGCCAGAGCGACGCCAATCGCAGCAACTATGCCATCAACGGAAGCGAGAGTCAGCAGAATTCGTTTCTCCTGAATGGCGCCGACGCCGTGGACTATCGCCTGAACGCGGTGGGGCTGGCGCCGAGTCCGGATGCCATCGATCAGTTCAACCTCATCGACAGCACCATCAATCCCGAATACGGCCGCAACTCGGGCGGCATTTTGAATGCGATCGTCAAATCCGGCACGAATCAGTTCCACGGCAGCGCATTTGAGTTTTATCGCGACACGTTCTTGAACGCCCGAAACTTTTTCTCGGTGACGCCGCCGGTTTTCCACCAGAATCAGTATGGCGGAACGGTTGGCGGCCCGATTTGGAAGGACCACACTTTCTTCTTCCTGTCCTACCAGGGAACCAGAAACCGCCGGCCCGACACCAATCAGACTTCGGAAACCACGACCGTTTTTACGCCGGCTCAACGCGACGGATATTTTCCCGATATAGCCGCGTCCACCGCCTCCTCGCCAATTCCGCTGGTGGGCGAGAACGGCGCCACCTATCCGGCCGGGACGCCTTACAGTACGCTTTTTCCAACGGGCCACATTCCCTCGGCGGACTTAAATCCGCTGGCGGTCAAACTGATGAACCAGTTCGTCCCGCTGCCCAATTTCGGAGTCAACCAATATTCGTTCACCTCCATCGCGACCCAGGACTTCGAGCAGGGAATCGCGCGCGTCGATCACACCTTCGGCACGAAGGACAGCGTGTGGGCCAGCCTGTTCATCGAGCACGACTCCACTCTGCGCGGGCTTCCGTTCCTGGGCTCCACGCTGCCCGGCTTCGGAGAGACCGATCCGGAAGCGACCAAGGAATACACCGCGCAGTGGTCTCACACTTTTAATCCCACCACCCTGAACGAATTCCGTGCTTCGTGGTACCGGTTGAATTACCAGGCCGTGACGCCTGAGAATCCGGCGCTTCCCTCCTCCTACGGCTTTTCCGGGATAAACTCGCAATTTCCGAGCGTGGCCAGCATGCCGTTGGTCAGCCTCAACGGATACTTCAATCTGGGCGGAAGCCCCGATGGTCCGCAACCGTCTATCGATAACACGTATGAAATGACCGAGAGCTTGTCCAAGGTAGTCGGCAGTCATACCTTGAAGTTCGGCTTCGATTGGCGGCGTTACGAGGTCAACGACTCGTTCGATGCCTTGAACAACGGCGAGTTTGCGTTTAACGGCACTGGTCCTTACAGCACCGGGGATCCCGGCGCGGATTTTCTGCTGGGAATACCAGATATATTCGTCCAGGAAAGCGGCGGCGTGCAGGCGTTCCGCAGCTACGAATTCTACTCGTACGCCCAAGATAGCTGGAAGGTCAGGAACGATTTGACGCTCAATTACGGGCTTGGCTGGCAGATCGACACTCCGCTGGTCAATCATCGCTACGACGGGTTGTACAACAACTGCTTCATCCCGGGTCAGCAATCTACGATATTCCCAACGGCGCCGGTGGGTTTGGATTTTCCCGGCGACCCCGGATGCACGACGTCCGGCTATCACCAGCACAACGATAACTTCGCGCCGCGCTTCGGATTTGCGTATTCACCCGAACTGGGGCCCCATCAGCGGCGGCACAGCCAAGAAGTTTGTGATCCGCGGCGGATACGGCATCTACTTCAATCGCGCCGCCGAGGAACTGGCGCTCCAACAGCTCGGCGCTCCGCCTTTCTTCATCGAATCCCTGGCCGCAACCGGGATCGGCGGGAGCCCCACCTTCGCCAATCCCTATGTAGATATCGCCACGCGGCCAAGTGGCCCAAAATCCTTTCCCCTTCACTCCGGCCACCAAAGGCCAGGCTGTGAACTTTTCACAATTCGAACCGTTGAGCATCAGTACGGTGAATCCGAACCTGACCGATGCCTACGCGATGAATTACAACCTGAACATCCAGCGCGAACTTCCCGGACAGATGATCCTGCAAGTAGGGTACGTGGGAGCTCAAGGCCGGCACCTGGACATGGTCTATGAAGGCAATCCCATTTCACCCGCGGGAACGGCGGAGTGCGCGGCCGACCCGACTTGTATAGCCAACCGGGACAACCAGGCCATCTTGTACCCCAGCCACAGTATGTACGCACCGGGCAATATATTCGCTTCGGTTGGGGTGCAGGGCAGCCAAGGCGTCTCCAATTACAATTCGCTGCAGGTGCAACTCCAAAAACGCCTGGCTCGCGGCCTGATGTTCCAGGCTGCCTATACCTGGAGCCATTCCATCGACGACAGCTCGGGTTACGAGGGCAGCGGCGCAGCCTCGGGATCTACTCGCACCAGCAATCCGTTCGATTTCGCGTTGAACAAGGGAGATTCCAACTTCGATGCCCGGCACCGTTTCGTAGTCAATTACACCTACGAGTTGCCCATCCCGCGTTGGAACAATGCTTTCGGCAAGTACGTAGTGAGCGGCTGGCGGGTGGCGGGTATTACCACGCTGCAAACCGGCTTTCCGATCATCGTGGGCGATTCGTCCGATTTATCGCTACAATGCCCGGTCGCGGCCCCCGTTCAGTTATTACGGATGCTGGGACGCGCCCAATGTGGTCGGCTATCCGGGGATCTACGATCCGCGCAACGCGACGCTCCAGTTCGGATCGAATCCTGCCCAGCCCAACTACTACTTCAATCCGAACGCTTTCGCGCAGGAAACGCCGGGCGTGCTGGGGAACGAAGGAAGGAACAACTTCCATGGCCCGGGAATCAACAATACGGATCTGGCTCTCAGCAAATTGATAACGTTCACGGAAACCAGGCAGATTGAACTTCGCCTGGAAGCCTTCAATGTCTTCAACCACACCAATTTCGCGTTTTCGCAGAATATTACCGCATGGGAGGACTTCAACGCGCCCAGCACGTTCGGGCGTGTCACGACGTACAATCCCAATGCGGCCGGGCGGGTGCTTCAACTCGGCGCGAAGATTTACTTCTAGCCGATCCAGTAGAATCAAGCATCTCATCACGTAACCCAGGAGGGAGCAATGAAGCGGAAGGTTCTTAGGACGATCGCGTTATCAAGCTTCGCGCTGCTGGTCATGCCGCCGGCGGCGTGGCGGGCGCCCGCACAGGAGGTCAAAACACCGTATCCGCGCATGGCCCCGCTGGATCAGTACCTGATGGAGCGCAGCGCCGAGATAACGCTAGCGCGGAGCGCTGCACCGGTATCTATCTCGCAGGATGCCGAAGTCATGGTGCTCGGCCGGCATCAATACGAAATCGCGGCAAAAGGCAAGAACGGTTTCGTGTGCATGGTGGAACGATCCTGGACCGCTGGGATCGACGATCCCAGTTTTTGGAATCCCAAACTGCGGGGCCCCATCTGCTTCAACCCGCCTGCCGTGCGATCCTACCTTCCGCAAACCATCATGAAAACCGAGTCGATATTGGCTGGACGATCCAAAGCTCAGATGTTCGAGGACCTCAAAGTTGCTCTCGACAAGAAGAAACTGCCGCCACCCGAATCTGGCGCGATGTGTTACATGATGTCCAAGCAAGGGTACTTGAACGACGAAGCCGGGCACTGGCACCCTCACCTGATGTTTTTCCTCCCCCCGACAGATCCGGCAACTTGGGGCGCGGACCTGCCGGGCTCCCCGATCCTTTCAACTCAGGACCCGCAAGGCCGGCTGACTATTTTTATGGTTCCCCTTGGACGGTGGTCGGACGGAACGGCTGCTCACTAAGAATGGCGCCAACCATGTGAAATAAAGTGAGGTTCGCCATCTATTGACACACGATATCGACAGTCGATATAATCCCTCCGTATGGCCAAGCCCGCCGAGCTCCTGCAAGGAACGCTTGATCTCCTCATCCTTCGTACGCTGGAACTTCAATCCCTGCACGGCGTAGGCATCGCGGACCGTATTGAGCAGCTCACCCGCGGCGTTTTCATGGTGGGACCGGGGTCTCTTTTCCCGGCCCTGCACCGGCTGGCCGAACAGGGTTGGATCGAGGGCCATTGGGGTGAACTCGAAAACGGACATCGCGCCAAGTTCTATGCATTGACGCCCTCGGGGCGCGCGCAATTGGCCAAAGAGAAGCGGAACTGGAAAAAGGTATTCACCGCGATGAACCAGGTGCTCGGGGAAGAGGCCTAACGGTGTCTTGGATCCGCCGGTTGGCAAGCCTCTACCGGCGATGGCGGAATCAGGATCAGGCAGAGCGAGAACTCGACGACGAGGTACAGGCGTACTTCGCGATCCTGATCGAGCGACACATGGCGCGGGGCCTATCGCGAGAAGAAGCGGCACGGGCCGCGCGGATAGAGTGCGAAGGCGCCGAGCAAGTGAAAGACAAAGTAAGAGACGCGCGAACAGGAGCTGGCATGGAGACAATTCTTCGGGACATCCGGTATGCGGCGAGAGTGCTACGCAACGCTCCTGGGTTTACGGCGGCCGCGGTATTGACGCTGGCATTGGGCATCGGCGCGAACACAGCGATTTTCGGTTTAGTGAACGCACTTCTTCTGAAGCCGCTCAATATCCAAAGTCCCAAGGAGATTGTCGGCTGCTATAGCGTGGACATCCATAAGCCAGGCGTCTCGCGCGCATTTTCTTACCCGAATTATGCCGACTTGCGCGAGCAGAATTCCGTCTTCTCGAACCTGGCAGCGCATAACATAGCGCAGGTTGGATTGACGGAGGGCGAAACAACGCGCCACGTCTTTGCCGACACCGTGTCTTCGAACTACTTCGCCACCCTGGGTGTTCCATTATTCAGAGGCCGCACATTCACGGCCGCTGAAGAGAAACCCGATGCTGGAAAACAAGTGGCGATTGTCAGCTATTCGTATTGGCAAAAGCACGGCTCCGATCCGGAGCTGCCGGGAAAGACGCTGCGCATCAACGGAAGGATATTCACAGTGGTTGGGATCGCCCCGCGGGGATTCACGGGAACGGTGCCGCTGATCAGCGGCGAACTATACCTGCCGCTGGGCGCCGCTTCAATCCTGGCGAACACAATGCAGGGGCGCGGGCACTCCCTGAGCGAACGCGACCTTCCCTACTTAATTTTGATCGGCCGATTGAAGTCCGGGCTGAGGGAGCGAGAGGCCAATGTCCAACTCGCGGTGGTAGCATCCCAGTTGGAGAAGGCGTACCCGGCCGAGAACAAAAACCAGACGTTCATTGTGCGGCCGCTGGCCCGGCTGAGCATCTCACCGAACCCGTCGGATGAGGGGAAGTCCCTGCCGCTGGTCATCCTGTTGACGATGTGCATGCCGGCCGTGGTTCTGTTGATTGCTTCGCTCAATCTTGCCAACATGATGCTGGCCCGGGGAGCCGCACGCCACAAGGAGATCGCCATCCGGCTGGCGATTGGCGGCGGGCGCGGGCGGATTGTACGGCAGCTTTGTACGGAAGGATTTCTGCTCGCCATCCTCGGCGGAGCGGCCGGGCTGCTGGTGGCTTCCTGGGGCAGCGCGCTGCTCATTCGGTCACTTGTTTCAGTTGCTCCGTTTGATTTGGTTTTCGACTCAAAACCTGATATCCGGGTCCTGGCGGCGACCATGGCTTTCTGTATGCTCAGCACCATCGTGTTCGGTCTGTGGCCGGCGTGGAGGCTCTCGCGGCCGGACGTGACCCTGGACCTGAAGACCCGCGGCGAAGACGCAGGCGGAGGGTTGCGGCGCCTGTTCTCACGCCGGAACGCGCTGGTGATGGCGCAGCTCTCGCTTTCGCTGATGATGCTCACGGCGAGCGGACTTTTTGTTCGCAGCGCGATGCGGGCGGCGCATGTGGAGCCGGGATTTTCTCTGGAAAGCGGGGTGGTCGCGGAGGTGGACCCCAGCCTGGCCGGTTATAGCGAGACCCGTGGACGGCAGATTTACGCGGCGCTTCTGGCAAGGTTGAAAAGCGTTCCGGGAGTGGAGTCAGCCAGTCTTGCGTGGACGGTTCCGTTCGGACGCGTCACCAACATTGCGAGGATACGCCCCGCCGCAGGCAGTCCGCAGGCCGTCGAGGTGTGGGCGGAGCACAACATAGTTACCGAAGATTACTTCCGGTCGCTAGGCATCCCGCTGCTTCGCGGCCGATCGTTTGTTCCCTCGGAGATGACCAGCGGATCGCCGCGGCACGTCGCCATTATCGACAAGCTCGCCGCCGAGCGGCTGTGGCCAAAGGGCGACGCAGTGGGCCAGCACCTCCACCGCGACGATTCGCAGGACCTGGAGGTGGTGGGCGTGGTTGGCAACGTACAGGAACGGATCGTTGGCAGCGAGTTGCAGCCCCACCTGTACGTGCCGTTCGGGCCCGAGTATCGGGCGGACATGCACGTTCACCTGAAAGTGGCCGCCCGCGGAAGGGAAGCGCAAGCGCGCATGCTCGAAACCGTACGCACGGAAATCCGCGCAGTCGACGCGGGCTTGCCCGTGTTGGAGTTGAAAACGCTCCGCGATCAGCTGGATGACAGCCTGGATCTGTGGGTGGTGGAAACCGGCGCTCGGATTCTGGGGATTTTCGGGATGATCGCGCTGCTGCTGGCGGTGATCGGGCTGTATGGCGTAAGGGCTTATACAGTGGCGCGCCGCACGCGGGAAATTGGCATTCGCATGGCGCTGGGAGCAAGCTCCGCCGACACGCAGCGCATGATCCTGCGGGAAGGATTCATGGTAACGGCCATTGGATCGGGGTGCGGGGTACTGCTGGCGCTAGCGCTGGGAAGGGTTCTGACGGGTTTCCTTTACGACGTTCGCCCGGTGGACATGACGGTGCTATTGATCGCGATGCTGCTGTTGACGATGGTGTCCATGCTGGCCTGCTACCTGCCTGCCAGGAAAGCGGCTCGGGTGGATCCGATGGTCGCTTTACGGGAAGAATAGTATCATCTGGAGATGAAGTCTTGTTGGCTGCTCCTTGCGGCCGTTCTCCTGCCCGTTGTAGCGCACGCGCAGTGGCTCAACTACACACCGGCGGGCACGCCTAAGCTGAAAGACGGCCAGCCGGATCTCTCTGCGCCAGCGCCACGCGGCCCGGATGGCAAGCCGGATCTGACGGGCGTCTGGGCGCACGAGCGTACTTCGATCGCCGAATTCAAGCGCATGCTTGGCGCTTCCTACGAGAAAGAGTCGCGGTCTGCGCTGCTTGGCATGGAACTCGAAGTGGTGCACAAGTACGGGCTCAACATCATGGCTGACTTAAAGCCGGGAGAGTCCGTTCTGACGCCCGCGGGAGAGGCGGCGATGAAGCGGCGAATGACAGAGCAGCGGGTTGACAATGTTTGCCATGGCGAGTATGGCTGGCCGGTGGCGGGGCTGCTAGCCGAACCGTTCAAAATCGTTCAGGCCCCCAAAGAGACCATGATTCTGTACGAAGTGGACGGCCTGCACCGCCAGATTTTCACCGATGGCCGCGAATTTCCCGCCACCTGGGAATTTCCGGCCTATCTGGGATATTCGATCGGACGATGGGAAGGCGACGATTTCGTGGTGGAGACGCGCGGATTCAACGACCGCACGCCCATCGACGGCATGGGGCATCCCCGCAGCGAGAACATGCATGTGACGGAGCGTCTCCATCGGCGCGATTTCGGGCATCTGGATACCGAGGTGACGTTCGACGATCCTGAAATGTACACGCGGAAATTCAGCGTCAAGATCGCCTACAATCTCATTCCGAACAACGATATCTTTGAGATGTTCTGCACGCAAAACGAGAAGGATCGCGCTCACATGGTGAAGTAGCGGCGACGCGGGCGGAAGCCCTACTCCGCCGTCGAACCCCGAGTTTGCTTCTGCCGCTCCCACTCTTTGCGGAACGTGTCGTCACGCTCGGCGACGTAGGCTTTGTATCCATCGGGATCGATGAACGCGATCCTTGTCGCCGGCCTTCATCTTCTCGTACTTCGCCTTCAGGCCGAAGTAAGCGCCGTGCGCTCCCAGGAAAAGATCGCAGGGCAGGCTCTTCAGGACGGCGAACGTCTTCACGTAATCGTCGGCGATCCGCGGATAATTCTTGTTGCCGACCAGAATGTAGCCGGGGTTCACGTTCGGGCTGCCGACGATCACCACGTTCAACTTGCGCGCTCCCTCTTGCACCTGCATGGTCCACGTGGTGCAGCCTTTGGTGTGGCCGGGCGTGAGATGCGCCACCAGTTTCGCGCCTCCCAGCTCCACCGTCGTCGCCATCGTGCAGCACGCGATCCACGTGCGCTCCTGGACGGCCCGGCGCGGTGCTCTCCTCCTCGGGAACGTCGGCATCCATCACCATCAACTTCGCGCCGGTTTCTTTCCGGATCACGCCCGTTCCCGCGTCATGATCGCCGTGCGCGTGGCTGATGAGGATGATTTTCGTGTCGCTGTATTTGAACCCGAGCTGCTCGATGCTCTTCTTGATGAGCGGCAGATCCTGCTTGAAAGTCGGAGTTGATCAGGATGTTGCCCCGCGGCGTGTGGATCAGGTAAACGGCCAGATCGGCGGTGCCGACGTAGTACAGATTGCCGGCGATCTGGAACGCTGGAAATTCGGTGTGCCAATCCGGATTGCCTTGCGCCAGCACGGCGGCCGCTGCCTGCAAGCAGCAAAAGGAGCGCTCGCCGCATCATTTCTACTTCGCCTCCGAAGTTCCGCGTAAAACGCGTCCATCTTGGGAACTCGCGGCGTCCATCCGATATCGTCGGTCTTGAGCTGCTTCAGCAATTGATCCTGAGGCACGCCCATGCGCACCAGCTCCCTGGCTCTGGCGATCACGGTATCGAACTTCGTCTTGTACGCCTGCACGTCGGCTTTGGTGAGAACGTCTCCATTGCCGGGAATGGCCGCGTCGAAATCCAGCGCCAGGATGCCCGCCAGCACGTTGGTCCAATCGGTAGCGCTTCCGCCACCCGCGTAATCGATCAGCGGGCCGGTCTTGCCGGTGGTGACTACATCGCTCACCGCGACCACCTTCAGATCGGGAAAATACACCACGGTATCGCCGCTGGTATGAGCGCGGCCGAAGTGATGCAATTCCACCTTGACGTCGCCCACGGCTGAGCGTGTGCTCCGCGCCTGGATACGTCATGCTGGGCGATGCGGGTTTCGGATCCACCGCGTAGGTCACGAGATTCTTCTTGAGATTTTCGTGCGCCACCACCTGCACGCCCGCATCCAGAAATCGCTGGTTGTTGCCGGTGTGATCGGCATGGTGATGAGTGACGATGAGGTACTTGATGGGCTGATCGGAGACGCCCTTGATCAGCGCCATCAATGCATCGTAGTTCGCCTGGCCGGGAAGCTTTCCATCCACCAGGATCAATCCCTGGCTGGTCACCCGAACCGTGGTATTGCCGCCGGCGCCGGTGATCATGTACAGCCCCGGCTTCACCTGCTGGATGGCCTGAGGTTGTGGAGGGCGGCCTGCCGGGCGGTTGCTGGGGCTGTGCAAGCACGGCGGCAGCCAGAAGAACGAGGGCGAGTGAACATCGTGGTCCGTGGCATTTGTTTCTTAGCTTATCTCACCGCGCGCGTCCCGGCACACGCGAGCGTTACAAATGCGCAGCCGCCGGATGTAGAATGGAAAGCCGGAAATGACATTCCATCGACGAGTTGCCATGGCAGTGCTTGGAACCGGGTTGAGCGGATTCGCGCTCTCGCTGGCCGCGCAAAGTGGTGAAACCTTCAAGGCGCGCCTCTCCGCGCTGCCAGCCGACGCCAGGACGCGCGCCAGCCTGGCGGGTTCAGGCTTTGCTTCCGCGGTGCTCAGCGGCACAAAGCTTTCGATCACCGGATCCTTCGACGGGGCTGCTCTCGGCGGCGACATCAGCCAGCCTGCACGGCTCGGTAGCCGCCGGCGTCAGAGGACCTGCCATTGGCGACCTGACGATTTCCAAGGCCACCAGCGGGACCATCAGCGGATCCATCGAGCTGACTCCCCAGCAGTTGACCAGCCTGCGCAAAGGCGGGCTGTATGTCCAGATTCATAGCGAGAAGGCCCCCGATGGCGTTCTGTGGGGCTGGCTGTTGCGATAGGAGTCGCGAAACATGTTGAGCAAGATTTTTTGTGCCTGTTCCATAGCCGTGATTTGCTACGCGCAACAGGTCGCTGGAGTGTACACCTCGGCTCAGGCCACCGCCGGGCGCGCAATCTATCAGGCCAACTGCGCCGGCTGCCACGGGGCCGATCTCAGCGGACAGAACAGCGCCTCGGCATTAGCGGGCGGGCTGTTCCTGAGCAGTTGGGGCGACCGCACTCCCGGCGACCTGGTAGCGTTCCTGGAGGGCGCCATGCCTCCCGGCAATCCCGGCAGCCTGGGCGAACAGGCGTACATCAACGTCACGGCATACATTCTCGACTATCAACGGCGCGCGCCCCGGAAACCAGCCATTGACGGCCGCCAGCAAGGTCGCCATTCGTTCGGTGGCCAGCGGACAGCGGAGAGCGACCTACCGCGCGGCAAGCTGCGCCGCGGTGAACCATCTGGGCGGCCGCGCCGAAGCGCCCGTTCCAGCCGACGCCCCGAGGTCTGGTGGTCGCCGGCGAAGTGAAGAATTTCACGCCGGTGACCGACGCCATGCTGCGCAATCCCGATCCCAGCGATTGGCTGATGATCCGCCACGATTATCACGCCACCAATTACAGCCCGCTGAATCAGATCACCACGCAGAACGTCAAGGAGCTTCAGCTGCAGTGGGTGTGGGCCATGAATGAAGGGACCAATCAACCGGCGCCCGTCGTGCACAACGGCGTCATGTACATCATGAATCCCGGCAACATCGTGCAGGCGCTGGACGCGCGCAAAGGCGATCTGATTTGGGAGAACCGCATCGGGCCGACGGCCACCGGCAGCTCGCAGCGCGGACTCGCGATCTACGACGACAAGGTGTATGTCACCACCAGCGACGCGCACATCTATGCGCTCGACGCGCGCACCGGCAAGAATGTGTGGGACACGGTGATCGGCGATCGCAAGCAGAGCAATTACTCCACCAGCAGCGGCCCCATCGTGATCAAGGGCAAAGTGGTGCAAGGCCTGGGTGGATGCGCGAAGTATCAGGAGGAAAAGTGCTTCATCAGCGCCTATGATGCTGAAACCGGCAAGAGGTCTGGAGGTTTTACACCATCGCGAAGGAAGGCGAGCTGGGCGGCGACACCTGGGGCAAGCTTCCGAATCTGTTCCGCGCGGGCGGCGAAACCTGGATCACCGGCAGCTATGATCCCGATCTGAATTTGACTTACTGGGGCGTGGCGCAGTCCAAGCCCTGGATGCGCGCCAGCCGTCAATCCGGGCAACGGCGCGACGCTGTTTGCCAACTCCACCGTGGCGCTCGACGCCGACACCGGCAAACTCGCCTGGTATTTTTCCCATGCTCCCGGCGAATCGCTGGATCTGGACGAGGTGTTCGAGCGCGTCTTGGTGGACGATGGCGGCCAGAAGCTGGTCTTCAGCGCCGGCAAGGCGGGCATCTTGTGGAAGAACGACCGAGCGACCGGCAAATACCTGGGCCACAAGGAGACTGTTTTTCAGAACATCTACGATTCGTTCGACCCCAAGACCGGCGAGCCGCACTATCGCAACGACATCGTGGAGAATCAGATCGGCACATGGGTGCAGAGCTGCCCGACATCGGAAGGCGGCCACAACTGGCACGCCATGAGCTATCATCCGGGAACCAACCAGCTGATCATTCCGGTGGCGCAGAGCTGCCAGGAAATGCTGGCGCAAAAGATCGAGCTGGAGGAAGGCGGAGGCAGCGCGGGCGGCGCCAACCGGCAAGTTTTACGAATCGCCGGGATCGAACGGCAACGTCGGCAAGCTGGCCGCCTACGACGTCAAGACGCTGAAGGAAATGTGGAAGATCGAGCAGCGCTCTCCGTTCATGACGGCCGTGCTTTCGACAGCCGGCGGAATCGCTTTTGTCGGCGACATGGACCGCGTCTTCCGCGCCGATGGACGTAAAAACCGGCAAGGTGCTGTGGGAGACGCGCCTGGGAACATCGGTGCAGGGTTTCCCGCTGACATTCAGCATCGCAGGGCGGCAGTACATCGCGGTCTCGAGCGGATTGGGCGGCGGCAGCCCCGCATGGTCCCCGACCGTGCTCGCTCCGGAAGTCCACTATCCGTCGTACGGGAATGCGCTGTACGTGTTTGCGCTGCCTGAGAAAAAATAGCGATCCGTTATTCGGAGACGCCGATCCAGGCCGCGATCGCCTTCCAATCGGGATCGTCCTTGGACAGGAACTGGCGTCCGCCGCTATGAAACTCATCGCCGCCCGCTTCATGCGCCAACGGATGCATCAGGAGCGGGCTGGCCTGGGGGTTCTTCATATTCACCAGTTTCTTCACGACGCATAATTCATGCGCGATTGCTCGTCGGTCCAGGTGGCGCCCTCCGCGAGCGGCTGCAGACGAAAACGGTTGTTCGAAGCGCTATGGCAGGCGACACAGCGGGCATGGCCGGGGCGTTTCTTGATAAAGATCGGCTCGACGGTGGTCTTATACGTCTCGTAATCGAGCGTTTGAGCGATGCCGAGAGACGCGAGGGACGCGAGCAATGCTACCAAAAGTAGACGCATCGTCATTTACGGCAGCACCGCGGTGATGTTCCGCTTGGGAACTTCGCCCACCGGAATCCGCGTGATCTCTTTCATCGCCTTGACGTCCACCACCGATACCGAGTTCGACGCCGCATTGGCCACATAGGCAATCTTGCCATCGGGCGTCAGCGTCACCCAATCCGGCGAGCGTCCAACCCCGGTGCTTCCGAGCAGCTTCAAATCGGGCAGCGAATAGAAGTAGATCGAACTGTTCAGCCGGCTGTTGACCACCAGCGTCTTTTCATCGGAGGTGATCGCCATGCCGTGCGATTCGTTGCCGCCCCACTTGTATTGTTTCTCGGGAGCGACAGAGGGAAGCGTGACGCGGTTGATCTCTTTGTGCGTGGCAAAATCGATGACGGCGAATCCGTTCAACGCAGTCAATTGAGCAAGTATCCACTTGGTGGATCCGTCGGCATTGGTGTAAAACGCCATGGGGCGAAGGCCGAGATCCATGTCGAGCACCCAGGCTGGCTCTTCGGTCTTTTGATCGATCACCGTGATCGTCTTGCCTGCGATGGAGCCAGCGACCACGTACTTGCCGTCCGGCGTGACGTAGGTGTTATGAACCGCGCCTTTCACCGGAATGCTTTTGACCTTTTCGAGAGTGCCGGTGTCGATCACATCCACCGCGCCCGGCGCAACCGCGATCGAGACGTACACGCGGCGGCCATCCTTGCTGATGCCGATGTTGTTTGGATGGCCACTCAAGCGAATCCGATTGGTGATCTCCAGAGTTTTCCGATCCACCACATCCAGCGTGCTCCGCTCTTCATCGCTGACGTAGTAACGGCTGCCGTCCGGAGCCGCGGCGGCGCCGTGATTCACCTCAATGCCGTGGATGATTCCGACCACCTTGTTGGTCGCGGGATCGATGATGGAAACTTCGTCTCCGGCGCTGTTGGTCTGAATGATCCGTACGGTGCCTGCCACCAGCGGCACAGCGAGGAGGAATGTAACAACCATCGAACGGGGCATAATCAGGTCTCCTTGGGGAACGCCAACCGTCTTGAATTATACAGCGAGTCTACTTCGCGTCGGGAGTCTTTTCGTCGGGATTGGAACCGATAAACAGCTTCCTGCCATCCGGGAAAGTGAGATCGCGGCCATTGGCGCGGTTGGCGCCGTCCTTAGCCTGATAGCCTTCCACCACAATCTCGCGTTCCCGGCTGCAGCGAGTGCTTGGTGAATCCACGGCGCAGCAGCGCGTTGGGGCTGCCGCCTTCAATCATCCAACTGGTCACCGTGCCGTCCGGATTCTTGACGTCGATGTGGATCCAGGAGTGCGGATTGATCCACTCCATCTTGGTCACGGTGCCTTCCAGCTTCACCGGCTTGGTGACGTCGAATTCGGCGGCGAAGGAATGGTGCGCCCAGGCGGGGATCGCGGCCGCGGCCAGCAGACAAGCAGCAAAGAATCGGATCATTTCGCGTCCTATTGCTTTTTCTCTGCCAGCTTCTTCTCTTCGGCGCGCGCGCCGCTCAAGTTGTTCGCCATTCCGTAATTGCCTTCATGGCACGCATATTCGAAGATGGGGCCCTGAATCTTGGTCATGGGAATCTCGGCGCTCCAGGAGCGGGTCCAGGTGGAAGGGTCGTCCACGGTGAATTGATAGAGAATGGTGTCCGCATCCACGCGACGGAAGCGCTCTACCACGTGCAGATTCGCGCTGGAGCCGCGGAATGCGGTCTTGTCCGTGAAGTTCGTGGTGTCCACTACCAGCGTGTCGCCTTCCCAATGACCGCGCGAATCGCCCATCCACTGGCGCACCGTGGACGGAAGATGCGGGCTGCCATCGGTTGGAATCATGCGGACGTCGTGAATCATTTCCTGCATGATGGCCACGTATCCGGGACCCTGCACGATCTGCAGGTTGCTGTTGTAGCCGGCCGGCATCATGGGCGGCCCTTCGTTGCCCCACATAATGCATTGCTCGGCCAGGCCGCGATTCTCGGGGCCGTCGAACTCATGACCTTTGTTCTTGGCGGCACGCGCGGCGTTCCGCTCGCGAGCTTCCGGCGTCATGGGAGGAATGCGGCCGTCCGGCGGGTCGGTAATGAGCGAGGTTCGAATGTTGGCCGCCACCTTGTTCTGGCGGCGTTCCAGGCCAAACTGGGCCATGTTGTAGTGCACGTCGGCGTAGGTTCCCGGACCAGTGGGTTCGGGTACCGCCAACTGGCGCTTGGCGTAAGCCGCCGCCTCCTCGGGCGTGAAGGACGCCTTGTTCGCCAGGTCCTTGGGCCGTTCCAAAGGCGTCACCGTGGTGTTGGTCCAATAGCCCTGCAGATCCGGCTGGCCTGCCTGCGTCCGCAGCGAGGAACCGGCCGTGGCCGCCGCAGCAGCGGGGGATGGCGCGGGTTTCGCGGCGACGTTCAGGGCCTGCGCGGCGGCTCCGGAAGCCCCAGCACATAGCAAAGTAAGCACACTCAGGGTGATTTCGACGCGACGGGCCATGGTTGTCCCTCCTATATGCCGCTGATTCAAATCGTATATTCTTGCAATCTCGGTGTCAATGAGGGTACCGCTAGGACGTGGTAGGACCAGCGGCCCGCTTGTCACTTCGATAAGCTCTAGAAGATGATTCGGTCCAAAATCCTCTTCAGCTTCCTAGCGATCGCGACGGCAGCGATGGCTCAAGCGCCCCCCAGCGACGCGCCCGGCCTTCCTCCCGGCCTCTATGCCGTGATCTCGACTTCGGTGGGCGACATCACTGCGCAGTTGTTCGAGAAGGAGACGCCGGTGACCGTTCGCGCCTTCGTCGGCTTGGCGCGCGGCACGCAGCCGTGGCTGGATCCGAAAACCAAGAAGCCCGCCAATCGTCCCCTGTATCAGAATCTGATCTTCCACCGCGTCATCCCGGACTTCATGATTCAGACCGGAGATCCCACCGAGACCGGGGCGCATAACTGTGGATTCAAGCTTCCCGATGAGTTTGTCGACAGCCTCAAGTTCGATCGTCCCGGCCGCGTCGCGATGGCCAACGCCGGCCCCGGAACCGCCGCCTGCCAGTTCTTTATCACGGAAGACAAATATCCAGCCGGAAACGGCCACTATACGATCTTCGGCCAGGTGGTGAGTGGCCAACCGTTAGTGGCCAAGATTTCCCACGTGATCCGCGACGATCGCGACCGGCCCCGATCACCCACCAAGCTGCTGAAGATCACCTTCATGCGCGTGGCGGCTGACGCGGCGCCCGCTAGTAAGCCGTGACGCTCAAACCAATTTCGCCTTCAGCATGGAATAGGAATGCGGCGGGAAGCTGTAAGTGAACTTGCGCCCCTCCGCCTGGCCGCTTCGCTTCACCGTCTGGACCGTCGTGGAGCCGAAATCGTTCTGCGATTTAATATCCGGACCGTTCACTTCGGAAATCTCGAGCGGGCCGGAGAATTGCTTGTCCTCTAATTCCAGATCCGTGGGCATCGCCTGGGTCGGGTGGCGATTCACCACATTCAGCACCAGCGTGCCGTTATCCCAGGCCGCTGAAGTATCCAGATAAGAAACCTGGTCGAAACGCCGGTTCGGATATTTAGGCGCATCCACAAAGAGCTCCAGCGCCTGGCCTTTTGAATGGGTCGCGAACAGCTGCAAGGGATAGTAAATGGTCTGCAGAAAGATGCCTTGCTCGTTGGCGAAAATGGGCGCGATCACGTTCACCAGCTGCGCCATGTTGGCCATCTTGATGATGTGCGCGTGGTTCACGAAGGAGTTGAGGAACGTGGCCACCACCAGCGCGTCCTCCAGGTTGTAGCGCTCTTCGAGAATATTCCGGCCGCGCTGCTGCGGCCCGCGGGCGCGATACCACACGTTCCACTCGTCCCACGCGATGTAGATTTTGCGACGGGGAGTCAGGGTGGCGAGCGCCGCGTCGATCACGCCTTCGGTGGTCTTGATGCGCTCGTCCAGAGTCATGGAGCTGGCCAGAAAATCGCCGAAGTCGTTGGCCGGGTTCCCCACGTACAAATGCAGCGAGAGGTAATCCACCTGCGGCTTGAGATAATCGAGCACGGTGCGGTTCCAGCCGATCCAATCGATACCATTGGCGAAATTCGAAGAACCCGCGGCGATCAGCTTGATGCTGGGGTCGGTCAGCTTCATCAGCTTCGCGGCCTCCAGGGCGAACTTGCCGTAATCTTCGGCCGTGCGATGTCCCATTTGCCAGGGACCGTCCATCTCGTTGCCCAAACCCCAATAGGTGATCTTCCACGGATCTTGCCGCCCATTCTGCTTGCGCAGGCGCGTCATCGCCGTGTCCTGCGCGGAGTTGCAGTATTCCACCCATTGCTGCGCTTCGGTCCAAGTTCCGGTGCCGAGGTTGGCGCAGACATACGGCTCGGCTCCCACCATTTCCACATACTTCATGAACTCGTGAGTGCCGAAACGGTTGCTCTCCACCGTGCCCCATGCCATTTCCAGCCGGGGCGGACGGCTGTCACGCGGACCGATGCCGTCCATCCAGTGATAGTTCGATGAGAAGTTGCCGCCCGGCCAGCGCAGCACCGATACGTTTAAGTTCTTGGCCGCGGCCAGCACGTCCTTGCGGAATCCGTTCTCGTCTGAGAGCGGCGATTTCTCTTCGAACACGCCGCCATCGATGCAGCGGCCCAGGTGCTCGATGAAGTTTCCGTAAATCTTCGGGTCGATATCGCCGATCACGCGTTCGGTGTCCACCTTGATGCGCGCGTGCAAAGGCTGTTGCGCACGCAAAGTCCCGGCAATCCACGGGGCCGCAGCCATGGCGGTAAAGGCGCGTCGCGACAGAGCGGCTCCGTTCTGCGCCCGTGCTTTCGTGCTCACTTGCCGTCCAAGTGCGGCGCGTCTCTCTCGTTTTCCTGGCAAACGAACTCGATCAATTCGGTATCCACCATGATGACCTGGTGTACCGAGACAGTCCACGGCTTGGTGTAGGCTTTCGGATCGTCGATAGTTACGTCAATTTCCAGATGCCCGAAGTCGGGGCGGCGATAGCGCTCGGTTATGTGGGCTTGGTCGGTCAACGGGCTGCCTTCTACATCCAGCCATCCCAAATCGCGGAATCCGGCCGATTGCACCACCAGCGTATCGCCCTCCCAATGGCCGGTCGAGTAGCCGTACCACCAGGGATCGGCATCCTTGCCGGGCAAGGGCCGGCCATCGGTGAAAATCTCCCGAATGCCCGCGTTGGCTTCATACAGGATCACGATCACCTGCGGAGTCTGGATCATTTTGCGAGGCTGCCCGTGGTTATGAAACTGCATGATCCCCATCGGCAGGCAGTGCGCGTCCGGATTATCTTTGCTGTTGTCAGCGACGCGTTCGCGGTGCAGCTCCGCGGCCCAGGGCGTAAACGGCAGGCCATCTTTGAAAGATGAACCGAGATTCCAGAAAGCGCTGCGCTTGGCGAAAGCCAGGAAATCGTCGTTGGTCTTGAGGCCGGCAAAAATGTCGCCGTTCTGTGCTGGGGCCTTCGGGGCCGGCTGAGCGGCTTGCGGGGTATTCACTCGGGCCAGCGGCCGGCCATTTTGCCAGATGCCAGTAAGATCCGGCTTTCCGTCGGCGGTTCGGGGAGTGGGCGCGCTCAAGTTCGGCTTTCCATCGGCAGTTCGGGGGACGCCGGGAGTGGGGTAAGACGGCCACTGAGCGAGAAGCGTCGCGGGCAAAGCGGCGGGGATCAAAAGGAGTGCGGCGAACAAACCACGGCGCCAAGAGTGCGGAGTCGGCATAGGCGCTTCCCAAAATACGTCGATGCGGCACGCATGTCAATCGCGGGCCTTCCGAAAAACGGGCTCCGCTTTATTCGCGGGCCTTGGAGCCCGCGGCGCTCCCTGCCAGTTCCGCCAGGGCCGCGCGAAGTTCCTTGAGCTTGGGTGGTTTGTTGAGCACGCGATCCACATGCGGCGGAATGTCGCCTTCGGCGACCAGGCGCTGGCCCCAGCCGGTCAGCAGAATCACGGGGGTGGACGGCGAATCGTTCTTGATCGCGCTCGCCACTTTGCGGCCGTCCACATAGGGCATGCCGAGATCGGTGATCACAACCGCGAAATGCTCGTCGCGCTCTTCGGCCGCGCGGAAGGCGTCGATGCCTTCCTGTCCGCCATTGGCCGTCACGACAGCATGGCCATCGGCCTCCAGGGCATCGCGCAGCGACTTGATCAGCAGCGGATCGTCATCCACGCTCAGAATGCGCAGGCGCGGAGGCATCGCTTGGGGCGCGTCGGACTCGGCGCTCGGCCGCGTTGGATGCGGGCACCGGGAACCGAAGGCGGACGGTAGTTCCCTGCCCCATGGCGCTCTCCATTTCGATCTCCGCATTGTGCCGCTGCGTCACGCCGTAAACCATGGCCAGTCCCAGGCCGGTGCCGCGCTCGCCTTTGGTGGTGAAGAACGGCTCCAGGCAGCGACGGCGCGTTTCCTCGTCCATGCCGACGCCGGTGTCGGCCACTTCCACATCCACATGTCGCTGCTTGCCGGCTTCGGCGGACTTTGGTGCGAATGGTCAGCTTCCCGCCTTCCGGCATGGCGTCCACGGCATTGAAGACCAGATTGATCAAGGCCTCGCGGATTTCGCTTTCGATGCCCGCGACCGGCGGAAGATTTTGTCCCAGTTCCGAACGCAGTTCGATCACGATTCCGCGCTGCTGCGGCATGTCGGACCAGCGCGCGCGCGTCAAGTCGATCACTTGTTGCACCAGAACGCTCAGATCCACCGGCGACAGGACCAACTCCGGTCTCCTGCTGGCGATAGAACTCGCGCATGCGCGCCACCGTGTGCGCCACGTCGCCGATGGCGCGTTGCGTGGTCTCCAGGTATTCGCGCGTTCGTTTGCTGAGCCCGGTCTCCTGCTCGAGCAACATCTCGGTGTACAGCGCTACCGGCGAAATGGCGTTGTTGATGTCGTGCGCGATTCCGCTGGCCATCTGCCCCAGCGCGCGCAGCCGCTCCTGCTGCATCACGGTCTGCTGCGTCTGGCGCAGATCGTCATAAGCCTGCTGCAAGGCGTTGTAGACGTTCCGCTTGATGCGCCGCCAGCGCGACATGTTCGCTCAGCTGCTGCAGAAACTCGCATTCGCCGCTGCTGAAACTGTTGGGCTCGCGGCGGGCGGCGATCAGGACCCCGAAGACCTGGCTTTCGAACAAGAGCGGCGCGGCTACGAATGCGCGCAAGCCCGCTGCGGGCCAGGCGCTGCGGAAAGGGGAAATCGATCTGGCTGACGTCCTGCTCATAAACCAGCTGGCCGCGCACGCATCGGGACAGGCCATTCTGATCGATGCCGATGTGGGCCTGGTCGCGTCATGGCCAATTCCATGGCCAGCGCTTCGCTGCGCACGCCCACGCAAGTGACGACCACTTCCTCGGCGTGCGCGTCGTACAGGCAGACGCACCCGAAATCGATCGGCAGGCTGTCTTCCAGACTCCGGATCACCACCTGGAAGATGCTGCGAAGATCCTGGCGCTCGCCGATGGCGCGGGTGATCTGGCCGAGCAGATTCAGCCGCTCCAACTGAGTCTGCAGTTTTTGTTCGGCGACCTTGCGATCGGTGATATCGCGGGAGCTGCCAAGAAAGCTGACCGCGCGTCCCTGGTCATCCTGCAGAACTTTGCCGCGACCCCACACCCATCGAATGTTTCCGTCCTGCTGCTTCACACGGCCTTCAAATTCGCACACGCCGCCCGTGTCCACGGCCTTCTGGAATTCTGCTTCGACTGCTGCGCGGTCCTCCGGGAGCACGTGTTCGAATAGCGTTTCACGCGCCGAAGCGCCGCCTGCGGTATCGTAGCCCGAGAATCTGCACGTGCCGATCGGAGCGGTTCACTTGGCCGGTGATCAGATCCACGATCCCAGCGGCCGATGCCGGCGGCGTCCAGCGCCAGATCCACGCGTTCTTCGCTCTGCCGGAGAGCTTGTTCGGTGCGCTTGTGCTGCGCGACTTCTCCAGAGCTTCCAATTCCTGGGTTCTCGTCCTGCACGCGCTGGTCCAGATTCATCGTTGGCGTCGCGCAGTTGATCGCGTTTCTTGCGCTGGGAGTTGAGCCACCAGACTGACCAGCGCGGAGACCCCGATCAGCAGGATCAGCCGGCTGGGATCGACGCTGGCTATCCGGAAGCCGGGAGTGGCCAGCAATGGAATGCCGACCATGGTGATCAGGCAAGTCAATCGCGCCGGGCAGGTAGCCGCCAATCCAGGCCGTCACGAAGATGGCGATCAGGAAGAAAAAGACATACGGGAAGTCGACACTCTTCGGCACAAACTGGGCGACGACGACTTGGACGCCGATGCGCGACGGCGAGCGTGACGAATGGCAGCAGGTACCGGACGATCGGGTCCGGGCTGCTTCAACAAACTTTCAAAGAAGCGCGCGACTGATTTGGGGGAGCGCATGGGCTAGAATTCCAGACGCGCGCCGAGCTGAATTTCACGCCCCGGCAGCGACGATGTGATGGTTCCAAAAGCGGGTGAATCGATGGAGTTCACCGGGACGCCCAGATTGGTGTGATTCAGCGCGTTGAAGAACTCCGATCGGATTTGCAAGCGCCGGGTTTCGACCGATCCCCAGGGAAACGATTTGGACATCGCGAGATCGATGATCGTTGAGTCCCGGAGCGCGCAGGATGTTGCGTCCGGCATTGCCGTACTCGGGCGTGGAAGGAATCACGAAGGCGGCGGTGTTGAACCACTCGTTAATGGACTGCTGGCCCGACGGCAGCGCGCCGCTCGCCATACGATTCGGCCGGCAGTTATTGCCCTGGGCGTTGATGTCGGCGCAGTTCATCAGCACGCTGAACGGCGTTCCGCTTTCCGCGGTTAAGATGCCGCTCAATTGCCATCCTCCCAGAACGCCATTCACCAGTTCGCGAGCGCGGGAACGCTCGGCTGGGCCGCGCCCGAACGGGATCTCCCACACCACGCTTCCCACGCAAGACCTGCGGGCGGTCGAAGCTGGAGAGCCCGCGATCCAGGCTGGCGTTGAGCGGGTCCTGCGGATATTGGCCGCTGGCGATGGCCGTGTCGGTGCCGTTGCTTTGGTTGTCGATCGACTTCGACCAGGTGTAGGAGCCCAGGAAATACAGGCCGCGGGAAAAGCGCTTTTCGATCTTCGACTGAAGCCCGTGATAGATGGAATGAGCGCTATTGGACAGCTCGCGGATCTCGCCCAGCGCGGGGCCGTAACGGCTGGCGGGTAGTCGGGTCCGTGGCGCCGGGCAGCGCCGCGTTGATGTCGGACGCGGTCAAGCAGCCGGTTACCGCTGGTGCCGACGTATCCGACTTCGAACATCAAAGTCGGATTGATGGCCCGTTGTACGGTGAAGCTCCAGGTCTGCGAATACTGATTGCCATCCGTGGGGACGATGTAGCGCTGATTGCCCGTGGGCGCGTTCGGCGAAGGCATCACCAGGCTGGGCAGCACGCTGCTCAGCGTGTAAGTGGGCGCGGTGAACGGAAACTCCGTGATGTTGCCGAGATAGTAAAACGGCACGTTGAATTCGTTGCTGTTGAGCACGCCCGCCGCGCCGTAAGGATCGATGAAGCCGATGCCATATCCGGCGCGAATCACGGTCTTCGCGGTCGGCGAGTAGGCCAGGCCGACTCGCGGCGCCAGGTCCTTATAGTCGGTATTCACCAGCCGTTGGCTGGTGTTTTGACCGGCGATCAGCATCGTCCCGGTCGCCGGATCGAAGTTCGACAGCCGGTTATGCATTTCGCGCGGGTACGGCATGATGTCGTAGCGCGCGCCGATGTTGAGCGTCAGTTTCTGCGTGAGCTTGATGTCGTCCTGCGCAAAGAAACCCACGCGATAGGAAATCAGTCCCACCAGGCCGGGCGGAAACTCGTCGCGCAGAATTTGATAGGGCGCGCCCACCAGGAAGCTGGCAAACGCGTTGCCGCCGGGCGGCCCGAGCAGCGAGCTGGTGGAGAGATTCAGGAAAGTATAGTTGCCGCGGCCGTAAACCAGATAGCCGGTGCTGCCCATATCATGCTGGTAGTCGATTCCCACGTGAATGACGTGCCGGCCTTTCACCCAGGTGATCTTGTCGGTGAAGTTCCAATCCGTGGTGGCGAGCTGCAGCGGAGTGAGCAGACTATCGCCGATGTCGAAGAGGCCGGCCACATCCAGGTTCGATAACCCGGAAGTCTGCGGGACTCAGATTGACGCCCGGAATGCCGAATTGCTGCGAAAGATTCTGGCCGTAGTCTTCCTGCGTGAGCGCGGTGGTCTGCCGGTTCAGCCCGATCCGGACCTCGTTGAGGAGCGTGGGACTGATGGTGTAGGTGTAACCGACTCCCGCGTTTTGATTGCGCGCACTGGTGGCGCCCGCGCCTAAGATGGAACCGCCCAGCGGCGGCCCAAAGATGGAGGGCGCAAAGGCGCCGGTATTCTGGAACGACTCGCGCGCAAAAAGATTGCTGTTCGACGAGAACTGGTGGTCCACCCGAACATCGAAGGACTCCACATTCGACGTGTCCACGCGCGTCACCGCGTAGTTGTTGAACGGCAGCGGATTGCCGAAGCCGTCGAATTGATTTGGCAGCGGCAGCAGGGAGGTGATCTTGACGGCCGCGGGATCCAGCAGACTGGCCGGGATGATGTTGTTCGGAAATGGCGTGCGGACGAAGGCAGCGAGCGAACGGATCGTAGATCGGAGACCTGCCGAGCCCGGAGAAATTGCCGCTGCGCTGGCTGCTCAGAGGAACGCTGGTCACCATCGGTTGGCGCGCTGTGCGTAACCGTGCCCTGGTAGTCGGCGAAGAAGAAGGTCTTGTTGTGCCGGATGGGGCCGCCCACCGATCCGCCGAATTGGTTGTAGCGAAGCGCGTTCTTGGGCTGGCCGGTTTGGTTCGAGAAGAAGTCGGCCGCGTCCAGCGCGTCGTTGCGAAAGAACTCGAACAGCGATCCGTGCAAGTGGTTCGTGCCGGATTTCGACTGCAGGTTGATCACACCGCCTGCCACGTCGCCGTACTCGGCGGAGTAGGCTCCCGCCTGCACCGAGAACTCGCGAACATCGTCCAGAGGGATGTTGAAGTCGTTCCCGCGGCCCTCGGTGGACGAAGTGGTCGAAATGCCATCCACCAGATACAGGTTGGCCTTGGTCCGCTGGCCGTTGATATTCACCGGATTGGGCGAGCCCGATTCGCCGGGCGCTCCGGGATTCACCCCCGCGCTCAGGTCGATCAGCTGCTGCCAGCTCCGGCCATTCAACGGAATCTCGGAGACCTGCTTGCTGACAATGACCTGCGAAACCTCGGCGCTTTCAGTGGAAAGCAATTGCGTTCCGGAAGCCTCCACTTGAACCGACTCGGAAGCCGCGCCGATGTTCAGCGCGAAGTCGACCCGCACGGTCTGGTTCACTTCCAGCGTCACCGGTCCGAACACCTCGGTCTCAAACCCCGGCTTGGTCGCGCTCAATGTGTAGGAACCGGGGATCACCGTGGGAGTGACATAGAGCCCGTCGCCATTGGACTCGGCGATGATCTCGGTGCCGTTGTCGTTGGATCGGATGATGACTTTAGCCTGCGGCACGACGGCGTTGGAGGGATCGCGCACTTCGCCTCGAAACACGCCGCCCGAGGTCTGGGCCTGGGCAGCGCCCGCGATCAGCACGCCGGTTATGAAGAGCTTTCCTGTAATCGACAGCCAACTGATCACTGCGTCCTCCCTGTATCCCCGGGGGAATACCACCGGACAGCGCTCATGGTTTTAGGGCATTCCACTTATCGGCCAAGTATTTGCCGCGCTTTAGTTAGCCGAAAGAAGGATACGGCTATAAAGGGCAAGTGAAAAAGGTCGATTCATATTACACGTAATCTAAGGCGAATAGCCGGGGATATTGCCGTCGTCAGTAGCGGGGTATAGGAAGGATTAGGGCTTGAGAGTCTCGAACCTCACGGATTCCCGCATTCTGATCGTTGACGACCAAACCGCCAACCTCCAGGTACTAGCCACCGTACTTGAATTTGCCGGTTACGCCAACGTCAGCTGCCTGCGCGACTCGCGCCAGATTCTCCCAATATTCGGGGAATTTCAGCCGGACTTAGTCCTGCTGGACCTCCATATGCCCCATGTCGACGGTCTGGCCGCCATGGATCAATTGGCCACCGTGATTCCCAAGGACGACTATCTGCCTATCCTGGTGCTCACGGGCGACAACACCTCGGAGGCCAAGGAAAAGGCGCTCTCGCACGGCGCCCATGACTTTCTCTCCAAGCCTCTCAACCGGACCGAGGTGCAGCTTCGAGTCAAGAATCTGCTGGAGACTCGCCATCTTCATCTTCAACTCAAGGCCCAGAATGCATCGCTGGAGCAGCAGGTGCGCGAGCGAACCGAGCTGGCCGACGAACTGGGACGGACCAACCAAAAGCTGCGTGAGACGCAGGCGCACTTGATTCATTCCGAAAAAATGGCGGGGTTGGGCCAGCTGGTCGCAGGTATCGCT
This sequence comes from Bryobacterales bacterium, assembly GCA_963798295.1. Taxonomy (GTDB): domain Bacteria; phylum Acidobacteriota; class Terriglobia; order Bryobacterales; family Bryobacteraceae; genus Palsa-89. Next base: position 376,623 of record CAWCSV010000004.1, read on the forward strand.
CACGAGATCAATAACCCCCTGGCCTTCGTGATCAATAACATCTTCATCGTCGAAGAGACGCTGGGAAAGCTGGCCGCGGAAGAAGCGGAATTGCCGCCCAAGGCCACCGAGCGGGTGCGCAAGATGAAGAGCCGGATCAGCGACGCGCATCCGGGCGCAACACGCGTGAAAGAACTGGTGTCGAAGCTGCGCACCTTTTCCCGCCTCGACGAGGGCACGGTCAAGACCATCAACATCCACGAGAGTATCGAATCGGTCCTGCTGTTCCTGCGGCACAAAATGGAAGGCCGGATTGAAGTGGATCGCCATTACGGTCGAAGTGGAAATGGTCACTTGCCTGGCCGGCGAGCTGAACCAGGTGCTCATGAACATCGTCGCCAACGCCATCGACGCGATCGATGGGCCGGGGCGGATCACGCTCGTCACCGGCGAGCAGAATGGCCATTTCGTGATTCGTGTCCGCGATACCGGAAAGGGAATACCGGAGGACATTCGCAACCGAATATTCGAGCCGTTTTTCACCACCAAGCCGGTCGGCCAAGGCACTGGGCTGGGGCTCGCCATATCCTACGGCATCATGAAGGCCCACCAGGGTTCGATGGAATTCTCCACCAAGGCCGGGGAAGGCACTGAGTTCATCTTGAAGATTCCGGTTGCGCCCCGACAGCTCTGCCGGGCGTTCCGCCGGTTGACGAACCGGTGGCCGAACTGATTGGGCACAGAGACGAGGCATGACTGAAGCTCACCTCAAAGCCCACAGTGCTGGTGGTGGACGACGAGCCCCAGATCCTGGAGTCGATCCACGCGCTGCTGGAAGACGATTTTGACGTGGTGGTCAGCAGCGACGCCATGGAAGCCGTGGAGCTTCTGAAGAACGCGCAAATCGCGGTGATTCTGGCCGACCAGCGAATGCCCAATCTCACCGGCGGCGAGTTCCTGGCAAAAGCCCGCCAGATATGCGATGCCACCCGGATTCTCATCACCGGTTACGTGGATATCGACGCGCTGATTCGCGCCGTGAACGACGGCCAGATCCATTCCTATGTTCCCAAGCCTTGGGAGCCGGCCAACCTGAAGGTCACGGTATTGAAGGCCGCAACGTACTCCAAGGAAGTCAGCCAGCGGAAGAAGGCGGCGGAGATTGTAGCGGAGCAACAACAGGCGCTGGCACGTTCGGAGGCTGCTTACCGTCAGCAGACGAAAATCCTGCGGTCTGTGCTGGACAGCATGGGAGACGGCGTTCTTGTGGCCGACGACGGCGGGAAAATAATGCTACTCAATCCAGCCGCGGAACAGTTGGTTGGCCGCGGGGCGGCCGGTAAGCAAGAGTCGGAATGGGTTGAAAGGTACGGCATCTATGTGCCTGGAACCGACACCCCCTATCCGATCGACCAACTTCCTTTCGCCCGAGCGACGCGCGGCGAGAGCGCGGACGGGATTGAAATGTACGTCCGAAACCAGTACACGCCAGATGGGATGTTTATCAGCGTCAACGTTCGGCCCTTGAAGGACGATAGCGGCCAAATCAAAGGCGGCGTGGCCGTTGTTCGTGACATCACGCGCAAGCGGGCGGCCGAAGGTATGCTGCAGCAGGCCAAGGAAGAAGCCGAGCGCGCTAATCGCGCCAAGAGCGAGTTTCTTTCGCGTATGAGCCACGAGCTGCGCACGCCGCTCAATTCCATCCTGGGCTTTGCCCAGCTCCTCGGCTTGGCGGACCTGGCGGCGCAGCATCAAAGCAACGTCCAGCAGATTCTGAAGGGCGGATATCATCTGCTGGAATTGATCAACGAAGTGCTGGATCTGGCGCGGATCGAAGCGGGCCGGCTGGGCCTGTCGCCGGAGCCGGTGCAAATCAAGGATGCCGCCAAGGAGGCGCTGGATCTGGTGCGGCCGATCGCGAATTCGCAGAACATCACGCTCAGCGCAGATTTCTCTGTGCACGGAGAGCGCTACGTTCACGCTGATCGTCAGCGCCTGAAGCAGGTATTGCTGAATCTGCTGTCCAACGCCATCAAGTTCAATCGCACCAACGGCCTGGTTGTGCTGCGCTGCGAAGAGACGCGCAACCATCGCCTGCGCATCGAGATTGCCGACACCGGCTCAGGCATCGACGAAGAAGGACTGCAGAAGATCTTCACTCCGTTCGAGCGCCTGGGCGCCGATCGCAACGCCGTAGGTGGAACCGGTTTGGGTCTGGCGCTCTCCAAGCGCATGGTCGAGGCGATGGGTGGAACCATCGGCGTGGAAAGCACGCCAGGTGTCGGCAGCAAGTTCCACTTCGAGCTCGCGCTGGTGGAATATGCCGCCGAGCCCAAACTGGATCGCGATCTCTACGCCCGCTCGCCTGCTTTAGCCCAGGCTGCTTCCTATCGCGGGACCGTACTCTACATTGAAGACAATCTCTCGAATATTCGCCTCATCGAGCAAATCCTGGCACGCTATCCGGGCGTGCGGCTGCTGGAAGCCATGCAAGGTAAATTGGGCCTCGATCTGGCCAACACCCACACGCCCGATTGGATTCTGCTGGATCTCCATTTGCCGGACGTGCCGGGCGAAGAAGTATTGCGTAAGCTGCGGAAAGAGCCGCGCACGGCGAACATTCCGGTAACCATTCTCAGCGCGGATGCCACGCCCGGGCAGATGAATCGTCTGCAGGCCGCCGGCGCTCGCGAATACCTTACCAAGCCTTTGGACGTACGACAGATGATCGCGCTGCTGGAAAGCACCTTGCAGTGCGAACCCGCGGAGCAGGACGCGAGCGAGTTGGTGAAACAGCCGTCAGCCACCCCCAAGCCGTCCCAGATAGACGCCACGCTTCGCTTCGCGCCGGAGGCCCTCAGTTTTGCGGGGCTCCCTTCCGAGCTCCTGCAGCAACTATTGAGCGCGGTCCAGAACGGCGAAAAGGATCGTCTGGATGAGCTGATTGCTGTGGTGGCGAAGGAAGACACGCAGTCCGCGCGCGCCTGAAGGACCTTGCGGACAAGTACGAATACGACGCTCTGACTAGCTTGCTCACTGAGGCTGCGGTTGATGGAAGAGCTTAGGCGGCTGGCAGAGAGCACCTCGGAAGGTGCGGCGGGAGAGTCCCCGAGCAACATCATGGTGGTGGACGATCAGCCGGCCAATCTGAAATTGCTGGAAGACCTGCTGACGCAGCAGGGCTACGCAGTGCGCTCGTTTCCGCGCGGCCGCCTGGCGCTGGATGCAGCCGCCCGCAATCTTCCGGACCTGATTCTGCTCGACATCAACATGCCGGAGATGAACGGCTTTGAAGTATGCGAGCGGTTGAAAGCGGATGCGAAGCTGGCTCCCGTTCCGGTGCTGTTTCTGAGCGCGCTGAACGAGACCAAGGATAAATTGAATGCTTTTCGCTCGGGCGGCGTGGATTACATCACCAAGCCTTTCCAGTTGGAAGAAGTGCGAGCGCGCGTGGAGACGCATCTTCAGCTGCATCGCGCGCGCCAGAGTGGAGCGCGAGCTTCTGGAAAAAACTCTCAACGGCGCGGTCAAGGCGCTGTCCGATCTTGCGCACCTGACGTCGCCCACCTTGACGGAGCGGTCGGGCGCGCTGTGCGACATGGTGGTTCACATGGCCGCGCAATTGCGCCTGGCGGATGCCTGGCAGTATGAGCTGGCGGCCAGGCTGTGCCTGATCGGCTGCATTACCCTGCCCTCCGACGCCTTTGAACACGCCTACGTCGGCGAGAAGGCCTCCGCCGAAGAACTGCAGATGTACCGCGCGCACCCGGACGTCGGATTCCGGCTCCTTTCGCGCATTCCTCGCCTGGACAACGTCGCCGAGATGATCCGCCTGCAGCAGATTGAGACCGCGAACTGGGGCGCCAACGACACTGCCGAACGCGGCTCTCGCATGCTGAAGACCGCGCAGGAGCTGGATCGCCGGACTTTACGCGGCATTCCGTTCCAGGCCGCCTGTGATCAGCTTCGCGCCGCGCCCGGAAAGTATCCAACTGCGTTGCTCGATGCGCTGAGGGAGTATTCGCCGTCGCGCGTTCACTTTGAAGTTAAACGCCTGCCGGCGCCACAATTGCTGCCGGGCATGATTCTGGAAGACGACGTGGTCACTCAGGATGGCATGACGGTGATTTCCAAGGGCACCACGCTCACCGTCACGCTGGTGGAGCGAGTACGAAACTTCGCCCGTACTCGCGGTGTGCGCGATCCCATTCAGGTGCGTGCTCCGCAGGGTTCCTATGCGGGCGAATTGCAGGGCGTGTAGACATCGAGATATGGCCCAGGTTAACGGCAACACAAACGGCAAGACCAACATCATGGCGGTGGACGACCAGCCGGCCAATCTCAAACTGCTGGAAGATTTGCTGAGCCAGCAGGGCCACACGGTTCGATCGTTCCCACGCGGGCGTCTCGCGCTGGAAGCCGCCGCCCGCAATCCCCCGGATCTGATCCTGCTCGATATCAACATGCCGGAGATGAACGGATTCAAGGTCTGCGAGCTGCTGAAGTCCGATGAGAAGCTGGCTGCGATTCCGGTGATTTTTCTGAGCGCTTTGACGGACTCTTCCGACAAAGTGCAGGCCTTCCAGTGCGGCGGCGTGGATTACGTTACCAAGCCCTTTCAGGTGGACGAAGTGCAGGCTCGCGTGGAGACCCATCTGAAAATCCACCAGTTGCAGAAACAGCTGCAGTTGCACGCCAACCATCTGGAGGACCTGGTAGCGTCCCGCACCCGCGAATTGGCCGAGAGCCAGGCGCGATTAAAAGTGCTGGACCGCGCCAAGAGCGATTTCTTGAGACTGATTCATCATGAGTTGCGTTCGCCGCTGAATGGGCTGTTGGGAGTTGGCGAGCTGGCGCTGGACGAGCTGGGCGCATCCGAGGAAGGCGCGGAGCTGCGCGAAATGTTCGAGCTGTCCCGCCAAAGGATGCTCACCATTCTGGACGATGCGCTGCTGCTGACGGAAATCGAAGTGGCCAGCGACAACTTTTCGTCCGAGGCCACCGATCTGGTATCCACTCTTCATTCCGCCATCGAAGGCGCCGCCGGGTTTGCCCAATCGCGTGGAGTGCGTATCGAATTGGAGCCGGGCGATGCGGGCTGCGTGGTCGCCAAGCGGGACTTGCTGCTGAAGGCCATGCAGGCGCTGCTTGAAACCGCGGTGAAGTTCTCCAAACCCGGGCAGGCCGTGCGGCTGAGCTTTCAGGCGAGTCCGGAGAGCGTTGCAGTCTTGATCCACAGCCATGGCCACATTCCCGAATCGGCGATCGGGAATTTCTTCCAGGTGTTTTCCATCGGCGAAGCAATCACTCCAGGGGGCGATCTCGGCTTGGGACCTCCGGTATCGCAGCGTATTCTCTCGCTGTTCGGCGGTTCCATCACCGTAGAAAACTTGCAGCCCTCGGGAATTCAGCTCACCGTAATCCTCAAGCGCCCCTGACGTATCTGGTGACATTTTCGCTGCCCCGGGTTGAGCTGTCGCAACGCCTGGGATAACATGGTCTGCTTGCTCTTCAGAGCTTTTGTCGGCTTGCTCGTCATCGGGACCATGACCCAGTGGAATCTGGCCCGCGCACAAGCCGCGCTTGATACGCACCAGGATTGGACCGGCTATTACACGCTGGCCAGCCGAAGCGATCTCGCCGGCGCCGGCCTGAAACAGGACTTTCCCGGCGAGCAGTTGAACAACTTGATCGTCGCCCACCTGCAGCCCTGGGCGAAGGCGCGCATGGAGGCCACCGATGGCATAGCCGACGATACTGGTCAGGTCTGCCTTCCTGACGGAATCTTTCGCTACCCGAGCATGGCGGGCAGGTTTCTGTGGCTGGAGGAGCGCGGCCGGATCGTGATGGTGTTCGATAACGTCAACACCGCCGGCGTGCGCCGTATTTATCTGGATCGTCCGCATCCCGCGAATCCCATTCCCAGTTGGAACGGTCACTCCATTGGCCGCTGGGAGGGCGACACGCTCATCGTCGATACGGTCGGGTTCAACGACAAATCATGGCTGTTCGGCGGAATGGAGCCGCACACCGAGGAGGCTCATCTGATGGAGCGCATCCGCCGTCCCGGCAATGGCGCGTTCCTGGAGATCGCCATCACGGTGGAAGATCGCGAGGCGCTCACTTCGGCCTACACCTACAACCGCTATTACAAGAAGCAACCGGATGCGGCGGAAATGGCCGAGGATGTTTGCAACGAGGATCCCCAGACGTGGAAGCAGTATCGGGACCGGGCGCTGAAGAAAGAGCTGGATCGCGCGCGGCAGGTCAAATGAAGACACTCGTGCCATTTCTATTTCTGGTGTTGCTCCAAACCAGCCCGGCGGCCGACACTCCGGATTTGCAAGGCGTCTACCAAGCCATCCCCGACCGCGTCACGCTTCCTGGAAATCGCAAGAACGTGGGGTCGCCCGGCGCCATCGAGTTGCTGCCGCAAGCCAGGGATCAGGCCAAGTCCGTCGATCTGAAAGAGGATCCATGGAAGATGTGCCAGCCCGTTGGCCCGTTCCGCATGATGGCCGAAGAGCAGACCAAGATCGAGCTGGTTCCAGTCACCGCAAAAATCGTGATGCTGTTCGAAGATCTCTCTCACGGCATGCTGCGCACCATCTACCTGAAGCGCGGCCATCCACAGAAGTTGGAGCCGACCTGGCTCGGGGATTCGGTGGGCCAATGGGAGAACGGCACGCTGGTGGTGGACACCATCGGCTTCAACGACCAAACATGGCTGAATGGACAAGGCGCGCAGCATAGCGACGCGCTGCATCTGGTGGAGCGGATTCGTCCGGTGCTGGATGGCCAGTACCTGGAATACAAAGTGGTGGCGGAGGATCCGAAAACGCTGATGAAACCGTACAGCTATACGCGCTATTACAAAAAGCTGGACACCGAAGTGGTGGACGCTCCGTGCCAGGACGAACAATGATCCGAACTTAGTGGTGCTTGGCCGCGTGCGTCGGCGTGGATTTCAGGTTCTCCGAAAAGAACGGCAGCACGCTGCCCTCAAAACGATCCTTCACGTGGTTGGTGTGATTGCCCTCGTAGGTTTCGAATTTGTGCGGAATTCCCACCTGGGTGAGCGACGCGTCCATTTCCTTGTTGGAATTCGCCAAGCCATCCTGCAACCCCACGTCCATCATGATTGCGTGGTATTCCTTCAAATTGGAAATGTACTGATCCACCATCGCGAGCGGCGAGTTGGCGATCCACTTGGCCGCGATCTCAGGCCGCACCGCGTCGTTCTCTGTCGGCAGATCGAAAAACTTGGGCGGATTCTGCGGATTTGGCGACCAGGCGGCCGCCTCGGCGGAAAGAACATTCCCGAAGACGCCAGGTCCTCTGCGCGGCGGCGCAGCTTTGTCACCCTTGTCCTGGCTCTCAGAAGCAGCGGCAGGCCGCGGCGCCGGTGGCCGCACGCTGGGATTATTCATCAGACAGCACGAGCTCATGGCGTACATGCTGGAGTAAACTTCCGGGTACTTCATGCCGATGCGCAGCGTGCCGTAGCCGCCCATGGAGTGCCCAGCCAGTCCGCGGCTGTCGCGATTCGCGATGGTGCGGTAATGGCTGTCGATGTAGTCCACCAGATCGTGCGTGATGTAAGCCTCCCAGTCGCCGGTGGTCGGCGAGCTGGAGTACATGCTGCCGTTGTAGATGGTGTACGCGTCGGGATTCACCAGGATCATTTCGTGAACGGTTCCGTCCGTCATTTCCTTGTCGGCCGTGGCCGGGACGGTCATCATTTTCCAATAGGTCTCTGCCTTGACGCCGTATCCGTGCAGAAAATAAACCACCGGGTAACGGCGATTCTTTTCGGTGGCGTAACTGGGCGGCAGGTAAACGAACACGTCGCGATCTGCTGAGTCGCCCTCCAGGTTCCCTTCGAGCGACTTCCCGTGGACCTTGATCGTCTCGACGGTCCCTTTCCGGTCGGCATTCGTCGACGCCGGCGCACCGTTCGCGAGCCAGATCAACCCCATCACGCCCACCATCAGCACCACTGGTTTGAATTTCATACCCACCTCATGGTGCAGTCTACACCAACCGGAGATTTCTGGTGGGGCGGGCGCTCTCGCCCGCGGCCGACGCCCGCGTCGGCTTCTTTTTGTCTCAGTCCTTCGCCAGCTCGTACTTGGCGATGGCCTCCCGATGCACTTCGTCCGGACCATCGGCCAGACGCAGCGTCCGCGAGTTCGCCCACGCCGCTGCCAGGGGAAAATCCCCGGAAACGCCCGCGCCCCCGTGCGCCTGGATGGCCCGATCCAGCACGCGCAGCGCGACATTCGGCGCCACCACCTTGATCATCGCGATTTCCGCGCGAGCCGCCTTGTTGCCCACCGTATCCATCATGTAGGCCGCCTTCAACGTCAGCAGCCGCGCTTGCTCGATCTCCATGCGCGACGTCGCGATGTCGGCGCGAATGGTCCCTTGTTCAGAGAGCGCGCGTCCGAACGCCACGCGCGATTTCACACGCCGGCACATGGATTCCAGCGCGCGTTCCGCCACGCCGATCAATCGCATGCAGTGATGTATGCGCCCCGGGCCCAGGCGCCCTTGCGCGATTTCAAAGCCGCGGCCTTCGCCCAACAGAAGATTGCCGGCCGGCACTCGAACATTCTCGAACAGCACCTCGCCGTGGCCGTGCGGAGCGTGATCGTATCCAAAGACCGTGAGCAGCCGCTTCCGTGTCACGCCGGGCGCGTCCATCGGCACTACGATCATGGATTGCTGCTTATGTTTCGGCGCCGCGGGATCGGTCTTGCCCATGAAGATCGCAACTTTGCAGCGCGGATCGCCCGCGCCGGAGCTCCACCACTTGTGCCCGTTGATAACGTAATCGTCGCCGTCGCGCACGATGCTGGATTCGATGTTGGTGGCGTCGGAAGACGCAACTTGAGGCTCGGTCATCGCGAAGCAGGAGCGAATTTCACCCGCCAGCAGCGGCTTCAGCCATTTCTCTTTCAGCTCCGCCGAGCCGTAACGTTCCAGCACTTCCATGTTTCCGGTGTCGGGCGCCGAGCAGTTGAAAACCTCCGGACCGATGGGCGAGTGTCCCATGATTTCGCACAGCGGAGCGTATTCCAGATTTGTCAGACCCGCCCCACTTTCGCTCGCGGGCAGAAAGAGATTCCACAATCCGGCGGCGCGCGCCTTTGGTTTCAACTCCTCGATCGCCGGAACTGGCTGCCAGCGATCCGGGCCTTCGCAGTGCGCTTTGTATTTCGATTCGTTGGGATAAACGTGCTCATCCATGAACGCCGCCAGGCGCTTTTGAAGATTCTTAACCTTGGGTGAGAACTCGAATTCCATTTCGTTTTCACCTGTACGTGCGAAGATCCGGCTCGCCAAGGTGCGGGACGGCGTTGAAGGAATGCAGCCGCAAGTCGCCATCCTGCAGCCGCAGTACGGTGCACGACGTATTGTACAGAACGCCCGCCAGCCGCATGGCCCGCGCATCGTGGATCTCCATAGAGAGCGCCGTCCATATTCCGATCGGCGTGGCGGAAGTAAACACAACGATGTTCGCGTCAGCTGGGGCCGTCTCGAAGCTCACCCGGCATCCGCCCACGCGCTCGCGAAACGCCTGCCACGATTCGCCATTGTAGGCGTGTTCGCCCCGCATCCACGCCTGCACCACTTTGAGATCGCATGGTAGCCAGCGCCGGTTCACATTCGCCTCGGGTTGTTCAGCCGCCGCGCGGGCTTGCGCCACCAGTTCCTCGTATTGCCGCGCGAATTCCGGATCTTCGGCGGATAACATTGGCCCGAGCGCGCTATAAACGTGCGCCAGATCGAACTCGTTCCAGCCGGGCTCCCGCACCACATCGGGGAACGGCGCACCCGCTTCGCGATACACCGCGCTCACTTCAGCCGCCGTTTCCCACTGCCGCACCAGCGCTCCCGAATACGCCGCCGCGAAGCAAATTTTCTCGGAGACGAAATACTCGCCCAGCAATCTCGCCTGCCGACGCCCCAATTCGGAGAGCGAGTCGTAATCTTCGCGAGTGCCCGCTTGTCCGTGCCTGACCAGGTAGACGCGGCTCATCGGGGCTTTTCCTTATCTACCAGTTCCACTGCCAGCCGGATCAGCCCGCGCACGCGCCTGTCGAAAGTGCGAAAGCGCTCGTCCTGCGTTTGTCCCTGCTGAAAACGATAAAAGATCTGCTGCAGGATGACGGCTAATTTAAAGATCCCGAGAATTTCGTGATATCGGATATGAGTCAGGTCGCGCCCGGTTCGCCGAGCGTATCGTTCGAGAAATTCGTCGCGCGTGTACCAGCCGGGCTGTGCCGTAAGAGCCGGCGTGGCTGGATGAGGATCGTCCTCGGCTGCCGCGCTCGCCCAGGTCCAGTAGCACATGGTTAGTCCCAGATCCACCAGCGGATCTCCGATGGTGGTCATCTCCCAATCCAGCACCGCTTCCACGCGATCGCCTTTCGGACCAAGCATCGTGTTGTCCAGCTTGTAATCGTTATGCACCAGCGTCGCAGCGCCTGAAGGCGGCAAGCGATGCTGCAGCCATTGGATGATCCGGTCCATCTGGGGAAACTCCTCGGTCTCCGGAAACTCCTCGGTCTTGGAGCGATGCCAGCGGTCGGCCCATCCGCGCACCTGCCGTTCGACGAAACCTTCCGGTTTTCCGAGCGCACTCAGACCCGGCGGCGAAATGTCCACTGAATGCAGCCGCACCAGGCAATCGATGAATGCTTCACTCACCAGTCGCGGATAATCGGGAAGCGCGGCCAACTCGGCCGGGATCGAATCGCGAATGACAATCCCCCGCCGCCGCTCCATCAGAAAAAACGTGCTACCGATCACCGCTGGATCTTCGCACAACAGAAACACCCGTGGCGCTTCTGGAAAATGCGGGTGTACCGCCTCCAGCACCCGGTATTCGCGGGCCATGTCGTGCGCTTTCGGCGCCACCGGCCCTAGCGGCGGACGCCTGAGAACATATTCGCGCAGGCCGGTTCGAACCAGATACACCAGGTTCGAATGACCATGGGGAAATTGCTGGATCTCGATCTCGAAAGCACCTTCCGCCAGGTTGCGATCGAGATATTCCAGCAACGCCGCGCGATCGAGTTCCTCCCCGCTACGGACCGCCGAGGTATCGGGTTCGAATGCCACCAGAGCCAATGGGATCGATGATATCAGGCCTGTGGTCTGCCGGACGCTCGATGCGATGCCTTCGGTTGTCATTGGAGCCGCTCCAAGCCGGAGACTGTAAGAACGGTGTTGCGGTCATGCGCTCACAATAACAACATGACATACACCTTCGTCGAAGATATCCAAGCGGAAGTTCCTATCCCTGACAACGGAGTCCTAAGTCGAACCGTGTTCAACGATGAAGCACTGAACGTGGTGGCTTTCGGATTCGCCGCCGGCCAGGAACTTTCCCCTCACTCGGCGCCGATGGCCGCAGTGCTCCATTTCTTGAAGGGCGACGCTGATCTCACGCTAGGCACCGAGAAAAGAAGCGCTCATGCAGGATCCTTGGTGCACATGCCTCCAGGATTGTCGCACGGGATCGCCGCTAGAACGCCGGTGGTCATGCTTCTGTTCATGCTGAAACAGGTCCGGGCAGAAAAAGCACAGTAGCCGGTCAGGCCCGAGTATCCCCTCCGAGACCTCGCGCCAGGTTCAAAGCCAGCAGACTCAGCGTCGCCACCGCGGCGGACAGCAGCCACCGCTCGGGCCCGCGGCCATGCCGCACCAACTCGATTGCCAGGATGGAAGCCGCCAGGATCAACAGCGCCAGCGATACTCCGCGGTGGAAGCGGCCGATGGCGGAGCTTAGCCAGGGGTCCAACGAAACCGAAAGCTCGCGACCGGGGTCGGAATCCGTGCATTGAGCCTTGATGGCACACCCGTTGCAGGTGTGGGCGGGCGCCCGATAGCGAATGACGCGCAGTTGATTGTCGATCTCGGCCCGCTGAGCAGGGCCCCCTGGGGACATTCCCAATGATCCGCCTGCTTATGAAAGCGGAAGCCGCGCTGGTGAAACTGGCCGGCGCGTCTATGGGAATGTTTGCCCATCAATTCGAGACCGCCGCGATCAGCAAAGCAACAGCGCGTAGCCAATCGCGAGCAACGTTTCCAACGGGAAGTCGGCAAGCATTACGGCTCGCTGACCTCGGCGAACAGAACCGTTTCGGGCTCTTCAGCCAGCGTGGGCGGAACCGTGTGCCGAATCCCCAACCAGCATAGATAGAGCACCGGCAAGCACGCCGCCCGCAATGAACACGACGTCGCCCGGGCAGCCGCAACCATTCCAGAAAAGCGTTCACGTCGTTGGTCAAGATATTTCGAGGTGCGGGCTTCGAAATAGCCGTGGTTCACCGATTCGTAAAGCTGCAGCAGTCCCAGCGGAAACAGCGTGGCGAAAACCATCCAGGCCAGGCCGAGTTGAGCGACCAGAAACTGATCTTGGCGGCGCGGTCGGACCACGCTCCTCCGGGATCAGGTAGCGAATACAAAACAACGCCAAACCCACTGCCAGCATCCCGTAAACACCCATCATGGCGCATGTCCATGGTTGGCGGTCAAAGCGGTGCCAATCTCGTAATACGACACCACCGGAAGATTGATCAGGAATCCGAAGATGCCCGCGCCCAGAAAATTCCAAAAGCCCACCGCAACCAGAAACATCACCGCCCAGTAATGCGGGAAAGGTGTGCGCGACTTGGCCTGTTGTTGCGCGCCGAGTTGCAGAAAGCTCCAAGCCTCCACCGTCAGAAAGGTCAGCGGGATCACCTCGGCGGCCGAGAAGAATGCCCCCAGGCCATGTGCTCGGCCGGCGTCCCCGAAAAGTAGAGATGGTGCATGGTGCCGATCACGCCGCCCGCCGAGTAAAGCACGATGTCCAGGTAGATCACGGTCAGGGCCACACGTTCCGCCACCACCCCCAACAGGACGAAAATGCAGGCCACCATAACCGTGGTGAACAGCTCCAGAAAATCCTCCACCCACAGATGCACAACCCAAAAGCGCCAGAAATCAGTGGTGGTGAAATGGTTGTCCGGCTGCGCCAGCAGCCCCACGGCATAGAAGGCCGGAATGGCCAGGGCGGAGAACAAGAACAACCACGGCATGTTTCCTTTGTGTTCCGTCCGCAGGCGGCCGCGCAGCGCCAGGTACAGCATCAAACCCAGAAGCACAGGCCCAGCGTAAGCAGGATCTGCCAGAAGCGCCCCAGATCCAAGTATTCGAAGCCCTGGTCGCCAAACCAGCTCCAGCCGCGCTGGATAAAGCCGTGGATACCCGCGAATTCGCCCCCAGGCTGCCGAAGACCACCACGGCCAGCGCGGACAACAGACCGATCGCCAGCCATTTCTGCGATTTTGGCTCGCGCCCGCCAATCATCGGCGCCAGGAAAATACCGGCGGCGAGAAAGGAAGTGGCCACCCAGAAGATGGCCAGTTGCAAATGCCAGGTGCGCGCCAGATTGAACGGGAGAATCTGGGCCAGATCCAGATCCGAAAAAGTTCGACGATCGTCCGCGCGGTAGTGCTGCGACGCGGCGCCCACCAGGGTCTGGAGCAGAAACAACAGCGGCCATGACAAAGAAGAACCAGCCGCACACGCGCTGCGCCGGAGTGAGGGCGACGGCTCCCGGAGCGCGAAAGGTCAGGGTCTTCTGCTCGCGCCCATGCCATCCCAGAAAGTTCCATCTCCCAAACGCCGCGAACAAAACACCGATGCCGCCCAACAGTGCTATCAGGGACAAAACGCTCCAGAGCACTGCATCCGCCGTAACTCGATTTCCGACCAGCGGCTCCGGCGGCCAATTGTTGGTATACGAATAATCGGTACCGGGCCGAGGGCTGATGCCACCCATGCCGACCATGCGAAAAACGCGGTCAATTGGTCGGTATCACGGCGGCACTGATGGCGTGCGGCCGCAGCCCGGATTAGTGGAAGGATCATTGAAGACAGACTGATAATAGTCCCTGAGCTGGTTGAATGCCGTCGATTGGGCCGCGGTAAATGTGAGCGTATCGCTGGCCGGGTCGTAACGATTGGTCTTAAACTCGTCCACAGTCTCGGTATTCGCGCTATCTGACTGTCGGCCGCCATGAGCTTCGAATACCGTGGTCGCGGACCGCCGCAGGTAATCCGCCGTGAAATCAGGCCCCAGATACGCTCCGTGCCCAAAGATGGAGCCATATTCCATGAGGCCATTACGCAGAAAGACTTCCTGGCCAGATGTAATGTCATCACCGGCAAAAAGAACAATTCCCTTTGGGTCCACCACACGTGCCGGGATGGGCGCTTCACCGGAGTAGGTTCGATAGGCGAGCAAACCCAATACGAAAAAGCCGAACACAACGACCAGTGAGACGGTTTGAATCCATGTTTTTGAAACCAGCAACTCTCGTTTGGGTAATTCCACGCGTGCTCCTTTCGGCAGTGCCGAAGGCAGTCCCCCGGCCGGGAACCGCGTGCGTCAAGCAAGCTTGAAGGGCCGTGCTCGCGTCTGTAACTATATACGATCCGTACCGAACAAGCTGGGTCGTCGGGGAAGGTACAGCCGTTTCACGAGAGCGCGCCGTGCAGGCTCCGAGTAGCGGGAGCGCCCGCTCTCGGTCGCTGGGTCGCCCACGCCCACAATCACTTCTTCGCCGCGAGCATCATCTTGACAAGCTGCTCGGTGACGCGCGGCTCCAGTCCTTCGGTGTGGCCTTTGCCCATACGCACCACGTCGGCCACCACGCGGCCGTCTTTGCAATGCGGATATTCGAAGACCTCAGCAGTGCCCGGCCTCGGCAAGTCGTCCCCAGGCATCGGAGCCCGGATCCTGCCGCGTGGAATCGTAAACATATCCGCCCTTGGTATCCACGATATCCGCGCGCCGGACTCTGTGCGCGGCAACCGAGCTTTGCGGCCCAGGGCGAGGCGTCGGGAATTGGTTGATCCCCAGCTCATGCTGGCCCGTTTCGAAGATGAAGGAAAAGGTCGCATCCGGAAGTTCGCGCAGCGGCGCCATGGCCGCGGCCAGTCCAGCCGCGCCGGTTGGAACACCAGGCGGAGGGGCCGCACCCGGACTGCCCGCTCGTGCGGCGGCGAAGAAGCTCGCGGGAATAGGAGGCTGCGGACCCAGACGGCCGCCCGACAGACTCAACCAGCCCGTGATTCTTTCTTTGAAGAATTCCGTGCGCACCAGCCGGTTGGAAGTCATCCCGCCTTGCGAGTGCCCCACCAGCCAAAACGCTTTGATGTTCTGCTTGCCGAGCTGATCGTAGACCAGGTTCACGATATTCTGCAGATACGCATCATCGTTTGGCGACCATACTCGGGTCGGCGTATTCGGAGTAGCGATCACGAGACGATATTTCTTCGCATAGTCCATGATCGGAAAATAATGGCGCTGCCAGTTCCCATAGGAGCCCGCGCCATGCAGGCTCAGGATAAAGGTGACCTTTTCGCCGCGCTTCAAATCGCACGGGAAATCGAGAAAGAACTTGCGTCCCGTCATGGGTTCCACCGCCGTCCCCTGTTCGATGACCAAGGGGCCCGGGCAATTGGCGTCGGGACAATGCAGCGGAGGCGGCATCTGGCAGCTCACTCCCGCGAGTGTGGTGGGCGTTGCGTCCTTGGCATACTGCGGAACTGCTGCAATGGCGGCCAGCGCCAGCAGACTGATCGGATAGTGTTGTTTCATTTTCTCGGCTCGATTGACCGAGATCCTATCAAAGTCTACTCGTATCGTAAAGCCACGATCGGATCGATCTTCATGGCGCGCCGGGCCGGGAGATAAATCGCCAGCACCGCCGCGGCGATCAAGCGCCAGCGGAATGCCGATGAAGGTCGCCGGGTCCGTGGCCTTCACGCCGTAAATCAAGCGACGCCAGTAAACGCGCCAGCGCGTACGCCAAGGGTAAACCCACCGCCAGCCCTGCTCCCGTCACCAGCAGTCCTCGGCGGAAGATGGCCTTCAATATGCTCCCGCGCGGCGCTCCGAGGGCCATGCGGACGCCGATATCGCGCGTTTGTTCGGACACCATATAGGCCATGACACCGTAGACGCCGATCGCCGAAAGCAGCAGCGCCATGGCGCCGAATACGCCCATCAGCGTGGCTACATAATTCAGGCCAATGGCCCGATCGTGGATGGATTTCGTCATGGTGCGCATTTCGGTGACGGGCTGGTCGGGATCCACCGAATGGATAGCCGCCGTCACGGACGGGCGCCAGCAGCAGAGGATCGCCGGCGGTGCGCACTCCGATGTCCATCCACAAGCGCTGGCTGCTGTTGCCACGGAACGTAGAAGGTGGGGCGCGGCGCACGTTCGAAAGCATTGTGGGATATGTCCCCCACCACGCCGACGATCGTCATCCATGGCGCGGTGGAATCGCTGCCGCCAATCCGGATACGTTTGCCGATGGGCGATTCTCCCTTCCACCAGCGTTCGGCCAGGCGTTCGCTGATCACCGCCACTGGTTGCGAAGACGGGCCATCGCTCTCACGCAAAAGCCGCCCTTGCGTCAGAGGAACGTGCAGGGTTTGGAAATACTCGGGAGCTGGCCACCTGATACATGCCATTGGGCGCGTTTCCGGGATCCCGGGGCCGGCCTTCAATCATGAAATCTCGTCCGCTCGGAGTGATCGCTGTAAGGCAGCGCGGTGACGGCCGCCGCGGAGCGCACGCCCGGCAGCGCCTGAATGCGCTCCAGCACCTGGCTGTAGAACTCCACGATCTGAGGTTTCTCGTGATACTTGCTGTCGGTGATGGCCAGCCGCAGGGTCAGCAAGCGTGTCGGGTTCGATGGCTTTGCCGGTCTCCACCATGCGCGCGGAATCCGCGTACCATCAGTCCCGCGCCCACCAGCAGCACCGCGGCCAGCGCGATCTCCCCGGCCACCAGAATGTTGCGCAGCCGTTGCCCGGCTTTGCCGGCGGACGCTCCCCGGCCACCTTCCCGCAGCGCATCGGTGAGATTGGGATGCGACGATTGCCAGGCCGGCGCCAGTCCCGCCAGGATGCCGCTCGCAAGCGCGGCCGCCAGCGTGAACAGCAGCGCGCGGCCGTCCACCTGGGCATCCTTGAAGCCGAGAACGTAGCGTTCCACCTCGGCGGGCATGCCGCCGTGAATGAGCCGGATTCCCCATTGCGCCACCAACAGGCCCAACGCGGCGCCGCGCGCAGGAAAGCAGCGTGCTTTCCACCGACCAGTTGCAGGATGACCCGCCAGCGGCTGGCGCCCAGATGCGCGCCGCAGCGCCACTTCGCGCAGCCGTCCGGTGGCGCGCGCGAACTGCAGATTGGCGACGTTGGCGCACGCGATCAGCAGCACAAACAGCACCGACGCCAGCAGCATGGTCAGATACTGCCGCGTTGTGTAATCGACCAGTAACCTCAACGCCGGCCACACCACAAAATGGCGGTTCTTGTTCGTATCCGGATACGATTTTTCCAGCCTGGCGGCGATTCCGTCGATCTCCGCGGCGGCCTGTTCCACGGTGCGCCCCGGCTTCAGCCGCCCGACGGACTGCAGTAACTGCGCGCTGCGGGAGTTGCGGCTGTTCGGGCTTGAGGCCCATCGGTGTCCAGACGTCGGTGGCCAGCGGAAATTCAAAACTCGGTGGCATGACTCCGGTGACGGTGTAAGGAACATCGTCCAGGCGGATGACGCGGCCGGCAATGTTCGGGATCGCCGCCGAATCGGGTGTGCCAGAGCTGATCGCTAAGGATCACCTCACGATCCCGCCCGGGCTGGTCCTCCTCCGGGCGGAACGCGCGCCCGCGCACCGGCTGCACGCCCGCGACGTCGAAGAAATTCGCACTCACCAGCGCCTGGCCCACGCGATCCGGCGCGGCTTCGGCGCCAGCCAGATTGGCGAGGCCGCTCTCCCAACTGGCCAGACTGGCGAGCGTCGTATTGCTCGCGGCGGATCTCGTCGATATCGGCGGGCGTTGCGGAGTCCCAATTGTTGGCGTCGCCAGGATCCCGTTGCAGCACGGTCACCAGAGTCTCCAGGTGCGGCAGAGGTGCCGGTCTCCAGAGCATGGCGTCGCAGAGGCTGAAGATGGCGCGTGGTGGCGCCGATTCCAAGCGCCATCGTCAAGGCGGCGGTAAGCGCGAATCCAGGCCGTTTGTACAGAGTACGCAGACCAAAACGGACGTCCTGCCACATGCTCATGAAGGGATTACGCGAGACCGGGCCGCGAGGTTCCTGAATTCACGAGTCGTGGTCTGTTTTGCGATAGACTCGTTTGCTTACTCATGTACCTTGTTCCGGGACGCCGACTCGCCTTTGCCATCCTTGTGACGGCAGGCTCCGCCTTGGCCCAAATCGACTTGGGCGGCGAATGGGCCGCCACATTCCACGAAGACCTGCAACATCGGGGAGGCGTGCGGCTGGGCGACTATACCGGGCTGCCGCTGAACGAATCGGGTTGGCGCAAAGCGCAGAGCTGGGACGAATCGGCGCGCTCCACCTTTGAACGCCAATGCATCCCGCACGTGGTCACCTACGCCATGCGCGGCCCCGCGAACATTCGGTTTTCGAAGATCGTCGATCCGGTGTCGGGAGAGTTGCAGGCTTACAGCTTGTTGGGTAGTTACGGCCGCCCACGCACCATTTGGATGGATGGTCGCGAGCATCCCTCGGAATTGGCGCCCCACACCTGGGCCGGCTTCTCCACCGGACACTGGGAGCGAAACATGCTGGTGGTGGAGACCACGCACATCAAGACCGGATGGCTATTGCGCAATGGCGCGCCCACCAGCGATCTGGCGACCATGACCGAGTATTACACGCGTTACGGCAATTATCTGATGCTGGCGAGCTTCATCAACGATCCGGTGTACCTGGACGAGCCGCTCATTCGAACTTCGAATTTTGTTCTGAGCCTCACCACCAATGCCGACGCGTGGGGAAACTGCGGGCCCGCGCAGATCATCGATGAGCTCGGCGGGCGTCCACTGGGCTGGGTACCGCACTACCTTCCCGGCCAGACGGCGCATGTCCAGGAGTTCCTCACCAAGAGCGGCGTTCCGGCGGAGGCGGCGCGAGGCGGAGCCGCTACCACCTACCCCGAATATATCGCGAAGTTGGAGAAAAACGATCTGGACAACCGCATCTTCCCGCCGCCAGTCCCCGGCAAAAGTTTCCCGCGTGTCGTGTCTCCTCAGACCAGCGAATATACCGGCGAAATTCAGGTGCTGCCGGTGCAAGGCAACGTGTATATGCTGGCGGGCGCGGGCGCGAACATGGCCGTGCAGGCAGGCGAAGACGGCGTCATGCTGGTGGACACGGGCAATGGTAAGGCCACGGATAAGGTGATTGCGGCGATCCGAAAATTGTCGATCAAACCGATTCGCTTCATCGTCGACACCAGCGCAAATCCGGATCATATGGGCGGTAATGAGCGCCTGGCGGCCGCTGGAAAAGCCCCCGGCGGAGGGCGTGCCAGCGACAGCGGAGGCCCTGGCGCAATGGTGTTTGCGCAGCAGGCGGTGCTCGCGGCGGTGAGCGCGCCCAGCGGTCAGAAGGCGCTGCTGCCGGTAGGCGCGTGGCCCACCGAATCCTATCCGGATTGGAAGGAATTGTCTCTGAATAATGAAGCCATTCAAATCTTCCATATTCCGGCCGCGCATTCCGACGGCGACAGCCTGGTGTTCTTCCGCCGTTCCGATGTGGTGGTCACCGGCGACATCTTCGTGACCACGAGCTATCCAGTGATCGACAAAGGCGGCAGCATCAACGGCGTGATTGCCGGTTTGAATCGCATCATTGAAATCACCATCCCCAAGGATTGGCAGGAAGGCGGAACCATGGTGATCCCCGGGCGCGGGCGGATCTGCGATGAAGCCGACGTGGTGGAGTATCGGGACATGGTCACCATCATTCGCGATCGGATTCAGGACATGGTCAAGCGAGGGATGACGCTCGATCAGGTGAAGGCCGCCCGGCCGACGCTGGAGTATGACTCGCGCTACGGATCGGACACCGGCCCCTGGACCACCTCGATGTTCATCGAAGTGGTGTATCGAAATCTGTCGAAGAAATGAGCATGCGAATCGCAGCGGTAGCTTTGCTGAGTCTGGCGTTGTGTGCACCGGCGATTCCGCAGGCTCGGCAAGCTCCTCAACCTCCCAAAACTCCCAAGGAGGCGGCGCCCATCGATCTGACGGGTAACTGGGTCTCGGTGGTCACTGAAGACTGGCGCTGGCGCATGCTGATCCCCAAGAAAGGCGACTATACCAGCGTCCCGCTGAGTTCCGAAGGCCGCAAGGTGGCCGACATGTGGGACCCCGGCATGTTGGCGAGCGACGGCTGCAAGCCCTATGGCGCCGCGGCGCTCATGCGCGTGCCCGGGCGGCTCCAGATTAGCTGGGAGAATGACACCACATTGCGAATCGATACCGATGCCGGGCAACAAACGCGGCGGCTCTACTTCGACAAGGCTCAAAAGCCGCCGCCGGAACGGACGTGGCAAGGGTACTCAGCGGCCGAGTGGGAACGCATCACGCAGCCGGGCGGCCTGGGCGTGAGTCTCCAGCAAGGGCCGGGCAAACCCGGCGCGCTCAAAGTGTTCACCACCAATCTCAAAGCCGGATACCTGCGCAAGAACGGAGTTCCTTATAGCGAGGACACCACGATGACGGAATACTTCGATCGTCTGACGGCGTATGGGACGGACTGGTTGACGGTATTCACCATCGTTGACGACTCACACTATCTGAACCAGCCATTCATCACCAGCACGCATTTCAAGCGAGAGCCAGACCGGTCGAAATGGATGCCGGCGCCGTGCGAGGCGGCCTCAGGCAGCAAGTAATCGGGACACTGATTTACTGAGACCGGGAAAGTTGAACTAGCGCTCGCCACCGTACATGTGCTTGGGATCTTTGTTGTTGTCCTGGCAGAGATATTCGTACATCTCTTGATCCGGCTGCCAGCGGATAAACCACCCGCCCGTCCAAGGCTTGGTGTAGGCCCCTGGATCGTCGACCGTTGCTTCATACTTCAGCGTGTTGTAGTCGGTGCGCGTGAAACGCTCCGTGAGATGCAGAAATTCGGTATGCGGAATGCCTTCGCGCGTCAGCCAGAATCGCTCGTTGAAACCCACCGTATCCACCACCAGCGCATCGCCGTCCCAGTGGCCGACGGAATGGCCGAAGAAGCTGGGATCCAGGTCCTTGGGATGCGGCCGGCCGTCCATATAAATAATCCGCCAGGTGTGCGGCCCACCCACCTCGATCATGTAGATGCGTTTCTCTTCGGGCACCTCGACAAATTCGAACCCATAGGGAGTATGAAACAGCCGAGGACCGCCGGACGGAAGGCACTTGGTATGCGGATCGTCCTTGGTGGTGGTGCCTTGCCGGTAATCGTACAAGGCTCGCGCCCACGGCTGGAACGGAACCTCGCTGATCTTCATATTGGTCGGCAGGTTCATCCGCGGATTGTCGATGCCGCGCCCGATGTTCGTCGCCAGCGTCGAGCCGGCGTTGCCTTCCCACACGCCTTTCTCTCCGGGAAGCGGCCCCAGGTTCACGTGGCCATCGGGCCAGTGCGGCGTCGGACGCGCCGGCTGATTGTTGCGCGGCCGATCCAGGCGTCCGCCGTTGAGACCCACCGGTGGTCCATCCTGCGCAGCCAGCGGATACGCCAGCGCGCACAATAGAAGCGCCGCGACGGTCTGGGCCAACCGAAGATCCTGCATTGGTGACGCCATTAAGGGTTAGGCTGGGGAGTGCCGCGCTCGCTGGACGCCGCGCCCAGCTTCTTGCCGCTGGACGCCATGGTTACCGACCGCGCGTTGGCTTGCTTGGCGCCATCCTTGGCCAGCGTCCCTTCCACGATCACTTCGTCGCCAATCTTCATGGTGTTGCGCGTCCAGCCGCTGTGCTCCAAGCCGTTGGGCGGCCCCATTTCCAAAGCCCAGTTGCTGATGTTGCCGCTTTCGTCCGTCACGTCCAGGTAGAAGTAAACGTGCGGATTCATCCATTCCACCTTGGTGACGATGCCCTTCAGCGTCACCGGCTTTTTGCTGTCGTACTCGGCCGAGAAGGAGTGATGCGCCGATAGCGGCGTTACCGCCAGGCACGCGCCAAAAAGCACGGCCAACAAAGCGAAAGCGCTCGATTTCATGGAAGCGTCTCCTTGCCAGTCATTATATGTCAGCGCCCGCTCGGCGACCCCGCCGGCCCCACCATATGGGGTTCATCCTTAGAATCGTCCTGGCAAAAATATTCCTGGATGTCCTGGCCGGCAACCCAGCTGAGCGTCCAGGCGCTGGACCATGGCCGGGTATAAGTCCCTGGATCGTTCACCAGCACTTCGTATCGCAGCGTGTTGAAATCCGGGCGCGAAAACCGTTCGGTAAGGCGCAGGCTTTCGGTGTGGGGCAATCCGCCATTGGAAAACCAGAATCGCTCGTTGAATGCGTCCGATTCCACCACCAGCGTGTCGCCCTCCCAGTGTCCCGACGAATAGCCCCAGTACGTCGGTGTGACGTCTTCGCTGTTGGGCAGCGCGCGCCCGTCCAGGTAAATGAACCGCCAGTTGCGATTGCCGCCGCCGGACATGACGAAGATACGCTTCCGCTCCGGTTGCTCCAGAAATTGCACGCCATGCGCCGCCTGAAACATGCGCGGGCCCGCCGGTGGCAGACAACTGAGCATCGGATCGTCTTTCAGAAGCATGCGCTGGCGATACTCATACAGACCCTTGGACCACGGCTGAAACGGCGCCACCTTGCCCGCATCGGCCAGATTCGCGAGCAGCCCATCCCGATCCATCCGGATGTTGCCGGCTGTCGTCTCCACCAGACTGGCCGCGCTCGGACTGGCCCAGTAGCCCGTCTCGCCGGGCACGACGCCCAATCGGGGATGACCATCGGGCCAACGCGGCGTCGGTTTTGCCTGTCCGTGCGACTGCGCTACTTGCGTTTCCGAAGCTTCCGCCAGCCGCTTGCCGCTCGCGAGCGCGATGGTTCTTCCATTCGCCAGCTTGCTGCCATCGAGCGCCAGCCAGCCTTCCACCGTCACCACATCGCCAACCTTCAGCGAATCTCTCGTCCAGCCGGACTTGCGCAGTTCCAGCGGACTGGCCCATTCGACGGCCCAATTGACGGCGGCGCCACCTGAGTCCAGTACGTCGAGATAAAGCAGCGCGTGCGGATTGTCCCACTCGAATCGGGTGACCGTTCCGCGCAGGGAAACGGGCTTGGTCTCGTCGAACTCCGCGCGCAGCTCGTGATGCGCGAAAAGTGGCAGCGCCGCGAGCACCGTGGCGAAAGCTAGAACGCTTGATTTCATCGAGATTCCCGCGGAGCCCTTCTCCCGTAATGTTTCGCCAGATAATCCAGGATCATGGACAACTCCTCGTCCGTCACCGGCGCGCCTTCGGAAATCATGCCCTTGGTGAATCCGCGCCACTCCTCCCGGCTGAGTTGCTGGCCGCGCAGCCGATCCAGGTTATGGCAGTAGGTGCAGACGTCTTCCACCAGCTCGCGCCCGCGATCCTTGGCCGGCGACGTGAGCCCCAGCACTGCCGTCAATGCCACAACCGGGATCATCCAGCTTAATCCCGGGTGATTTTGAAATCGCCCTTCATGGACCCTTCCGTCCAAGTGCCCGTAATGGTGCGGTTGTACGAGCCGATATTGTCCAGCTTGCCGTCGATCACGATATGTTTCTGGTCTTTCGTGTCGCCTTCCAGGTGCACGGTCCAGTTCGAGGCGTCCAGATCCGCCACTTTCAACGGCACCGCGTTCCGGCCCGGGTTGATGGTCCCCTCAATGGCTTTGGAATTCCACTTCATGTAAATAAAGATCGGAATTTTCTGGCCGGCGGCGGGGTGCCATTCGCCATGCCAGGAGCCGGTGAGCGGATGGCCTTCCTGCGCCCAGCTCAATGCCATGCAAGTTAGAAGAAAAAAGCTAATCCAAAAAGTTCGCAAGCAGTCGCCATTCTATAAGGACGCCGCAGGCAAACGCAAGGACTCGTGTAACAGGACGCTTGCAACGCTCGGTCCCCAACCTAGCCTGCGACACCTTGCAAGGAGCGGTGGAAGTGCATGATCTCCTTCTCAGTCATGCCGGCGATGCAGTCAGCAACGACCCGAATCTCGTGGGCGTTGCCCTTCGCCTGTTCAATAGCTTCGCGGAAAGCCATAGGAAAGAGAAAGTATTTCTCTTCTTTCGCGGCACCCGCTAAACGCTCAAACACCGATTGGATCGCTACGCGTTGCCCGTTCTGCGGAACGGCGAGCTCCGGATTTTCGATGATATATTCCCAGATGAACTGTTTCAACACCTCTACTACATTCTTGGCGGACGGCTCAATGGACAGCACTGAGGCGCTCTGTGCGCTGACGGTCAGGCGGCACGCATCTGCGAAGTAGCGGATCAATCCTGTTGAGAATGCAAACAGCTTGGCTCGGTCGTCCGACGAATCGCTGTAGCGTTCCTCCGGCTCGAACGGAAACGCCTCCACGATCGAGTCAAGTGCATCAATAAATTCGCTCCGCTTGGATTTCCATGCCGGCTTGCGTTGGAACATGCCCTCTATCAGACGCTGGCGTTCCACGCTGCTCTGCTTTTTGCAGCGGTCGATGGGTATCTTACCTGCGCAATAGAAGTCCAGAAGGTCGTGAATCGCGAATGTGATGTCGTCCGCCCAATCCATGATCTCCGCCACGGCGCTGCGTCGTTTGGGCCTTTTGCCCTTCCGGACCCAGGCGAAGATCTCTGCTTCCGTTCGGTAGTAGCCCCACTTGTGCGGATGCTCACGATCTCCAGCACCCACGGGTACTTCAACAGGCCGTCCAACGTCGTCCGACTCAAATTGAGGCCAGGAATCGCGCCTTCCTTGATGTCACGTGCGTCGCTATTGGCCAGCCGCGTCACGATGCGGAAGGATTGGGCATTTCCCTCGTAACCATCGCGCAGGCCAGCTTCGCGGACGAGACGATTTAATTCCTCCTCGGCAATGTGTCCGAAAGGCGGATGGCCGAGATCGTGTCCGAGGCCTGCGGCCTCGGCCGAATCTGGATCAAGACCGCCGAGCTTCTCCACCTCGCTACGTTGGTCCCGATTCAAATACTCCGCAAGCCGCCTGGCAATCTGGCCGACTTTTAGAGAATGTGTCAGCCGGTTATGGAAAACGTAACCCCGCTCAGGAGAAACGACCTGCGTTATCTCAGCGAGTCGAGCGAAGGCGCCCGAATACAAGATACGATCGCGGTCGCGTTGGGCGGGGGTACGGCTATCGCTGGCCCGTTCTGGATAGAATCGATCTTCGAGCCGATCGTTACTCGTCCGTCTTGCCAAGCTTGATCATAAGTCCGGGAGCGTAGCTGAGCTTTCCAGTTGCGATCATGGGTTGAACGACTGCTCGAATATCAGCGTCCCGAACACCGCTCAGATTAGCGTTTTCGTGCCGGATCTTCTGAGCCATATTGCTCAGCTTGACAGGCGTTCCATTCTCAAGATGCTTGAGGACTTGCGTTCGGATTTTGCCGACAGTGGCACTTGACATACCCGTAGTTTAAATTCTACGTCCTCTTTCTAGTAAAATCAATCGTCTAGGCAGAAGCGTAACCCGCGAATGCTAATCCGACGCCGTCAGATTTCCCCGGTCGAAGTCTTTCAGATCCTCCCGCGCGGCCTGCAGCTCCTCGTCGCGCTGATCCCAGGCTTCGCGCAATTGCTTCCACTTCTCAAAATCCTCGCTCCCGGCGGGGTAAGAAAAGCGGAAGGACTTCAACTCGGCGTCCGCGCGCGCAAACCTCGCTCTGGCTTCTTCCACTGCCTGGAGCACGTCGGCGCGGGTAATATCTGCAAGTGCGCTCACACCCCTTAGACGATCCGGACCCGCATCCGGATTCCACTTGAAAAATGAAGCTTTGTTCAACCCCCGGCGGCCATGACATAATTGACCTCTCAGGAGGTTGCCTTAAACAACGATGTACGCCTGGAACGCCACCGCTCGAATCTTCGCCGCCTCCGCCCTGGCACTGCTGGCGTGTGGCGCGCTCTCCGCCGCCGGACCCGATAGTGGCGACCTGGATGTAGTAAAGGTTCGGCCCAACTTCTACATGCTGGCCGGCGCGGGCGCCAACATCGGCGTCCAGATCGGCTCGGATGGCGTGGTGCTGGTGAACGCCGGCTTGGCAAGCGAGTCCGCCCGAGTCCTGGCCGCCCTCCGCAAGATCACCGATCTGCCCATCCGCTACGTCATCGACACCAATGCCGACGCCGATTTCGTGGGCGGCAACGGCAATCTCGCGAAAGCCGGCAAAACCATTTTCACCAATGTGCTGGGTAATGCAGCACTGGCCGAGGCGATGACTAACGGCGGCGCGGCCGCCATTCTGGCGCACGACAGCATCCTTCAAAGGATGAGCGCGCCTACCGGCAAAACAGCCCCTTTCCCCGATGACGCCTTGCCCACCGAAGCTTTTTACCCCAAGCGATACACGCTGCGCATGAATGACGAGGGGATTGAGGTCGACTATCAGCCCGCGGCCCACAGCGGCGCCGATAGCTTCGTATTTTTCCGCGGCTCGGACGTCGTCGTCGCCGGAGACGTGCTCGACAAGACCCGATTTCCAGTGATCGATATCGCCAACGGCGGCAGCATCCAGGGGGAGATCGAAGCCCTGAACAAGCTGATTGACCTGGCCATCCCACCCACGCCTTTCATCTACAAAGGTGTTGGAACCTACGTCATTCCGGGCCACGGCCGGCTCTGCGAACAGATGGAAGTGGTGGATTACCGCGACATGGTGGTGACGGTTCGCGACGTGGTGGCCGACATGATCAAGCAGGGCATGACGCTGGATCAAATCAAAGCCTCGTCTCCAGCCAAGCCCTATGAAACACAATACGGCCGCGAGCCCGGTTCCACCAACGCGTTTATCGAAGCGATTTACAAAGGCTTGACTGCCAAGAAATAGCGATGCGACATTCAAACAGATTTTTCGCGCTGACCATTGCCCTGACATTCCCGTTGGTCGCTCTTCGGCTTGCCGCGCAGCCTCCCGGCGGCGGCCGAGGCGGTCCGCCACAGAGTCCCAAAGCCGCCGCGCCCATCGACCTCACCGGCTATTGGGTTTCCATCGTCACCGAAGACTGGCGCTACCGCATGGTGACGCCCGCGCCCGGCGATTACCAGGGCGTTCCCATGACCCGCGCCGCCGCCAAAATCGCCGACGCCTGGGATCCGGCCAAGGATGAAGCCGCGGGCGATCAGTGCAAATCCTACGGCGCGCCTGCGATTCTGCGCGTGCCGGAACACCTGCACATCACCTGGCAGGACGATCAAACGCTGAAGATGGAAGTCGACGCCGGCAAGCAAACGCGTGTTTTTCATTTCGGCGATTGGAAGGCACCCGGCAATGAGCGCAGTTGGCAGGGCGATTCAATGGCTGAGTGGGAAATCCAGCGCGCCAACTTCCGACCGGTGGGTGGATCCCTGAAGGTCGCCACCACCAATCTCAAGGCGGGCTATCTGCGCAAGAACGGCGTTCCCTATAGCGAGAACGCCGGCCTCACCGAATACTACGATCTGGTAAAGGAGCGCAACGGCGACACGTTGCTGGTGGTCACCATCGTGGTCACCGATCCGATGTATCTGCGCGAGCCTTTTATCATCAGTTCCCATTTTAAGAAGCAGGCGGACAACGCCGGGTGGAAGCCCAGCGAGTGTTCGTCACGATGGTGATCAAATGAAAAACTATCTAATCATCCCGGCGATCCTCTGCTTTGCCCTGCCCGTAATGGCCGAAATCGATCTTTCGGGATCCTGGGCTTCGAAGAATCACGAGGACAACCTGGAGCGCGGCGCCGGTCCTCACCCGGACGACTGGGCGGGCCTTCCCTTTAACGATGCCGGCCGCGCCAAAGCGCTGAGCTTTTCGCAATCCACCATCTCCATGCCCGAGCGCATCTGCTGGTTCCAGACGCAGTGGCACATCGCTGCCGGACCGTTCAGCCTCAAGATCTGGAGCGAAAGCGATCCCTTAACGGGCAAAATACTCGATTGGGTGATCGGCGGATGGGAAACGCGCGCGCCCATGACCATCTGGATGGACGGCCGCCCGCATCCTTCCAAGAACGCTCCGCACAATCAGACCGGCTTCACCACCGGAACCTGGAATGGCGACGTGCTCACCGCCTACACCACGCACATCAAGACCGGATACATGCGCCGCAATGGCGCGGCCAGCAGCGACGAAGCCACCATCACCACCACCTTCATGCGTCACGGAGACATGCTGACGTTGGCGCTCGTGATGGAAGACCCGGTTTATCTGACCGAGCCGTATATTCTGACGCGGTCGTATATATTGACGCCTACGCCCGTCGCCGTCGCGGGACCGCCCTGCATCGTCGGATATGAAGGCGTGGAGTCGGGCCGGGTTCCGCATTATCTTCCGGGCAAGAATCCATTCGTCGACGAGATGGACAAGGTCTACCACATTCCCCCCGAAGCCTCGCTCGGCGGCGCTGAAACCATGTATCCGGCCTTCCGCGACAAGATCAAGGACAAGTTCACCATCCCGCCCAAGTGCACTCGCAACTGCGGCGCGCCGGGTGCGGGCTTCGGAGGCAATTGAAACGATGAACAAGCTCATCCTGCTCGGTCTGCTGGCCGCTGCCGCTTTCGCTCAATCCGCGACGCCGGATCAATCCAATCCATTGTCAACCTGGCTGCGCGGCGCTTATACACGCAATCGTGCCACCATCGTTCGAACTGCCGAGAAAATGCCGGAGGAGAATTATGGCATGCGCCCGGGCACGCAGACCGAAGTCCGAACCTTCGGACAGCAGGTGACGCACGTGGCAACCTTCAACTTCTTGTGGTGTTCGCAGGCCAAGGGCGAAAAGAATCCCAACCCGGGGAACCTCGACAAGCTGACGTCCAAAGCCGACATCCTGAAAGTGCTGAACGACGCGTTTTCCTACTGCGACGGCGCTTACAGCGCGCTCACCGATGCCTCCGGCGCCGAGACCATCGACATCACTCAGGAAAGCGGCCGCCAGACGCGCAGCCTGCGCATGGGCCTGTTGATCCTCAATTACGGCCACAACAACGAGATTTACGGAAGCATGGTGGCCTATCTGCGAATGAAGAACATCGTTCCGCCCGCATCGGAGCCTCGCCCGGCGCAGCAGAAGAAGTAGCGGCCGTCAATCACATCCCAGTGAAAATCGCAGCGCGGCGCAGACCCGAATATCGCCGCGGCTTACTCATCCGGCCAAACCGCAGTCTCCTCCAACGAGCGATACTCTTCGACGCGCTGGGGGCGAGCTTGATAGCCCCGCCTGTCGCGCGCCTCCAGATCCTGGATACGCAGACGTTTCAGGTGCTCTTGCAAGGCCTGGCGGATGAGCGCGGATTGATTGAAGCCTCGCCGTTTGGCCGCCGCATCTGCCGCCTTGAGGAGCTCCGCATCCAAAACGACTTGTATGGTCTTCAATGCGAACGCCCCTCCACGATACTAGCCCACATTGGCCAGCCTGACTGAGGCGCCCAGGACCGATAAAACCCTACAAATCACGTTCACCCGCGCCGCGATATACTAATTCTTCGCCGAGATCGCTGTTCGCGAATCTGACTCGCAAAAGCAGTTCCCGGCGGATGAACTGGAGATCACACCATGAAACGCACCATACTCATCGCTTTCGGCATTTTGGCGGTTGCAGCCGGCACCTTCGCGCAAGCGCCCAGCGACGCTATTTCAAAGGCCCTCCTGGCCGCCCCCACGCGGGTAAAGAAAGAGGACATCACCGTCATCAAGTGGAAGCCCGACTTCACTTACGAGACATTGCAGAAGGGCGCCGGTGCAATGGTCTGTTACGACCTGTCCGGCTACCCTGGCCACCCGCCCTTCACGGTGGAATGCACCGTCATGGCGAATCTGCCTCGCGTCGCTCAGAACCTCAAGTTCGAGGCCCTGGGTGACAGAGCCAAGGTTCAAGCCGCGCTGGAAGCCGCCGAGAAGGATGGAACCCGCGTGAAGCCCGAGTTCGGTTCCGTGTTCATCCACTTCATGGGTCCGGACCAGGAGCACGCCTTCCACCACACCACCATCGCCGTGCCCGGCGCGACCACGCAGTCGCTCGGACTGCCCGAGAACGGCAAACAGGGTGGCGCTTGGATCATGAACGCGGGCACATCCACGGCCCACATCATGACGCCTGGCAGCTAGACCGTCTTGTCGCGCGTATTTTTGGCATGGATTATTCTGGCGGTGACGGCTTCGGCCGCGCCGCCAGGCAAGACGTTCACCGGCGTCATCACCGATAGCATGTGCGAGAACGGCGATCATTCGCACATGCGCATGGGTCCCACCGACGCCGAATGCACTGTTGCCTGCGTTAGCATCCACGGCGCTTCGTACGTTCTGTGGGACGGCAAAGCGGCATACACCCTGAGCGACCAGAAGACGCCCGAAAAGTTCGCGGGCAAGAGAGTGACGGTCGCGGGCACCCTGGACGCCAAGACCAAAACCATCCACGTCGACTCCATCATCGCCGCGAAGTGAGCCGCGCATTTTGCCGGAGACCCCGCGCGCAGCCCGTCCCCCGACTTGGCAGATCCTGCTGGCTTTCGCCATCATCTATTTTGTCTGGGGATCTACCTTTCTCGCCATCCGCGTTGGTGTGCGCGAGGTTCCCCCGTTCCTGCTCGCGGCCCTTCGCTTCCTGGCCGCGGGACTGGTTCTTTATGTCTGGATGCTCGCGCGCGGCGAACGCTCCCCCACTCTCCGGCAATGGTCGTCCGCGTTGCTGCTCGCGATCCTGATTTTCGTTCTCGATTACGGTCTCTTATTCTGGGCCGAGCAGCGCGTGCCTTCCGGGATTGCCGCCGTCATGATGGCCACCATCCCCCTGTTCATGGCTCTATCGGAAATCGTGTTCCTCCGAACGCAAAGGCTGACCGTTCGCTTAGGCTCGGCGCTCCTGATCGGGATTGGCGGCGTGGCTGCATTGACGAGCAACTCTTTGAATCTCGGCGGCGCTCCCATTGAATTCGCGGGAGCCGTCGCGCTGCTCATTGCGTCGCTGAGTTTCGCGCTGTCCTCGTCGCTTACGCGCTTGCTGCCGCTTCCATCTTCGAAAGTCATGAGCTCGGGCGCCCAGATGCTGGCCGGTGGGATCTTGCTGGCGCTCACTTCGGCCGCACTGGGAGAATTTCGATCTTTTCATCCTTGGACCGTTTCACGCGCAGCTTGGCTCTCTTTGCTGTATCTGATTGTCGCCGGCTCTATCATGGGGTTTACAGCTTACGTGTGGCTGATTCATCATGAATCGCCCACCAAGGTCGGGACCTACGCGTACGTCAATCCAGTCGTCGCGGTGCTGGTTGGATATTTCCTGGGTGGCGAAGCCTTAGGCACGCGCACCATCCTGGGAACTCTGCTGGTTTTGATCAGCGTGGTAGTGATTACGACGACGCGCAAACCAACGCCGGCGTCGTAGCCTATGCGGATCGCCATCGTCTCTGACATCCACGGTAACCGGCCGGCCTTCGAGGCGGTGCTGGCGGACCTGCGGCAAACGTCTCCCGACTTGATCCTGCACGGCGGCGATCTTCCTCACGGAGGCGCCAGTCCCGCGCACATCGTGGACCAGATTCGCGACCTCGGCTGGCCCGGCGTCCTGGGCAATACCGATGAAATGTTGTTCGCTCCGGAATCGCTCACCGATTTTGCAAGCCAATTGCCGCAACTGGATCGTCTCTGGAGCGCCATCCGTGAGATGGCCGCCGCCACCTGCGAAATGCTGGGCCAAGAAAGGCTCGCCTGGCTGAGCCGTTTGCCGCGCACTCAAGTTCATGGCCCGATCGCGTTGGTCCATGCCAGCCCCGATAGCACCTGGCGAGCGCCTGCATCCGAAGCGAGCGACGCCGAATTGCAGTCCGTTTACTCGCCGCTCGGCCAACCGATCGCCATCTACGGGCATATCCATCGCTCCTACATTCGCGCCATGCCGGGGCTCACAGTGGCCAACAGCGGCAGCGTCAGTCTTTCGCATGATGGCGATCGCCGCGCGGCCTATTTGCTGCTGGATGAATCCAAACCCTCCATCCGGCGCGTGGAGTACGATGTCGACGCGGAGCTCAAGGCTCTCTCCACTTGCGGCCTGCCCCACGCCGATTGGATGGCGCGGACCCTGGAAACCGCCAGCCCGCAAATGCCCTGACAGCACGATCTCGATACCGAGCCGTGACCGAAGGGAGCGGTATTTCCGTGTTATTTCTCAGCGGTTTCGGCAGACGCCAGAGCATTCAGCAACTGGCTGGCGACGATATCATGTGGGTCCAGTTCCAGAGCTCGCCGCAGCTCCGGTTCGGCGAGTTCGTATTGCCCCTTGCAAGCCAAAGCCAGGCCAAGGTTGGCGTGATTGGAAGCGTCGTGCGGCAAAAGGGTCACCGCCTGCTCCAGCACATCCACGGCTTCGCTAAGCTGGCCAGTCTTCAAATACTCGACACCCAACATGCTATAAACGTAAGCGCCAGTGACCGGCCATTTGGTGAGGGTTTTCTGCAGTTGCCTGATGGCGTCCTCATGGTCGCCTGCCTCCGATGTTTGCAAGGCCGCTTGCAGCATGTGCATCGCCTTGTGGGAAATGGGATAGCGCAGCAGCTCCGCCGAGACTGTGTGCGACGTCGCTTCACGACCGACAGGTGTCGCGCCCGAAGGCTGCGCTCCGAGCGGAAATACCAGCAGTGCGAACGCCCCAGTCAGCTTTAGCCTCGCTAACGGCATGTTGCCTCCTCTGAACGAATCGACACTTCCGGAGAACTTTCTTACAGCTGAATATACATTACATTTCAGATCCGTTACAAATTGCTTGCATGCAACGTTGATCGAAGCACGCGGAGGTTATAAACTAGGCACTTCGTTCCATCGAGGAAACATGCAACCTTGTAACAAGTTGAAATACCCCTGGGTTCCCATCGCGCTGATCGTTATCGCGCTGCCCGGTCTGGCTCAGGGTCAGGCAGCTTTCACTGCCGCTCAAGCGACCCAGGGTCAATCCGCCTACGCGCAAACTTGCGCCAGTTGCCACGGCGCGGCTCTCGATGACGGCGAATTCGCGCCTCCCGTGAAAGGCACGGCCTTCACCGCGCAGTGGGGCGGCAAAAGCATAAGCGACCTCCTCAATTTCATCAGCACCATGATGCCTCCGAGCAATGCGGGCGGGCTCGGCGATCCAGCTTACCGACAGGTCACGGCATTCATTCTGCAATCGAACGGCATCCCGCTAGACGCGAAAAATCTTCCGGGCGCGGCTCCCAGCGGCGCCAACGGCAGGCCCAGTCCGCCCGCCAACGCCGGACCAGGCGGCGGTCTTTCACCCTATGCCAGCCTGATTCCCGCGCCACCCAAGGCCAATCCGCTCGACAAGCTCATTCCCGTCAGCGATGCGCTTTTGCAAAATCCTCCGGCCGGCGAGTGGCTCACCTGGCGTCGCACTTACGACGATCAGGGCTTCAGTCCGCTGAAGCAGATCAACCGCTCGAACGTCGCGCAGTTGCGCTCGGCCTGGAGCTGGTCGCTCTTTCCGGGCGCCAACGAAAATACACCGCTGGTGCACGACGGCGTCCTGTTCGTTCACAGCTCCGGCGATCACGTGCAAGCGCTGGACGCCGTAACGGGCGACCTGCTCTGGCAGTATTCGCGGCAGCTTCCTAAACCGAAAACCGGCTTCCTCAATTTGGTGAAGCGCAACATCGCGATCTACGGCAACCACATCTTCATGGACACTTCCGACCTGCATGTCGTCGCCCTCGACATGAAAACCGGCGAAGTGGCCTGGGACCACGAGATCCTGGACCGCGACAAAAATCCGCGCGTGATGATGACCGGCGGCCCGCTCGCAGCCAAGGGCAAAATCATCGTCGGGACCGTGGGCCAGGCGCCCGGCGGCAACATGATCGTCGCGCTGGACGCCGCCACTGGCAAGGAAGCCTGGCGCTTCAATACCATCGCGCGTCCCAATGAACCCGGCGGCAATAGTTGGAACGGTCTTCCGCTCGACAAACGCAACGGCGCTTCGGTGTGGACCGCCGGAAGTTACGATCCCGCCCTGAACCTGGTCTTCTTCGGAGCCGCGCAAACTTACGACACCGGGCCCCTGGTGCATCCGTCCAAGGAACCCGGCATCAACAATGATGCGCTCTACACCGACACCACGTTGGCCTTCGATCCCGACACCGGCAAGCTGGTCTGGCATTTCCAGCACATGCCCAACGATCAGTGGGATCTCGACTGGGCCTTCGAACGCCAGTTGATCAACATGCCGGTGAAAGGCGAGACCAGGCGCGTGCTGGTGACCGCCGGCAAGGAAGCCATTTACGATGCGCTGGATGCGGCCACCGGCAAATACGATTTCTCATTCGACGTCGGCATCCAGAATGTGGTCACGGCCATCGATCCCGTCACCGGCGCAAAAACAATTAACCACCAGGTTGTTGTTGGCGACGGGGAAACAAAAACCGTGTGCCCGCACGCGGGCGGCGCCAAGAGCTGGATCCCGGGGTCGCTCAATCCAGACAGTAAAATCCTCTACGTGCCGCTGGTCGAATCCTGCATGGATCTGATTCCGGTAGCGCCCGGCGAGCGCGGCGGGCTTTCCTCCGGCGTGCGATTCACCATCCGGCCGCGCCTGGATAGCGACGGCAAGTATGGACGCTTCGAAGCCATCAATCTCGAAACGCGCAAAGTGGTCTGGACCGATCGCCAGCGTGCGCCGCAAACCACCGGCGCTCTGGACACCGCGGGCGGCATCGTGTTCGACGGTTCGCTCGACCGCTACATTCGCGCCTACGACGATTCCAACGGCAAGGTATTATGGGAAACCCGTTTGAACGATGTGCCCAGTTCCTGCCCCATCACTTACAGCGTCAACGGCAAGCAGTATGTCGCGGTGATCGTCGGCAACGGCGGCGCGCATGCCGCTACCTGGCCTCCGCTGGTGCCCGAGATCAAGAACCCGCCCGGCGGTGGCGCCCAGCTGTGGGTGTTTGAGCTGCCGGGAAAGCTGTGACCGCAAGAACTCAAACGGCCGGCTTCTTGATGACTTCCACCACGCCGCGATCTCCATCCACTTTCACCCAATCGCCGGTCTCGATCACGCTGAGCGGATCCTGATCCAGCTCCGTAACCGCCGGCACGCGCGTCACCACTGCGCCCAGCGCCACCTTGGTGGTCATCTGATTGAACACCATTGCGAGCGGCGCCGATTTCGTCAGCCGCGTCATGTGAAACGCGTTCGACCATCCCGACGATCCTTTCGCGCCCGGAAATACCAGCACCTTGTCCTTGAAGCTTTGCCCGCGCAGCTCGTGCCGCGTCTCAATAATGGTTCCCGTCATCGGATCGATGCCGCCCCATCCGGAAATGGTCTCGCGAGTCACCAGCGCTTCGCCTTCCGCGCAGCCGCCCACGATGCCGCGCCCGTGCAGGACGATCACTTCAGCTCTCCCGTCCAGCGTCCGGTCAATGCCGCGTGGATGCAGTCTTCCGTGGTGCCGAACCATGCTTGCACGCCAACCATGGCCGGAAGGTAGTGAGTCTGCTTGGCCGAATCGAGCGCCACCACTTTCGTTCCTTTCGGAACCGCGCGCGCGATCGCCGAGCAGGTATCGGTCATCACCACGCCGCCCGCGTCTTCGATCGCCTTGGTGAATCCGCTGATGTCCGCCACTGTCTTCACCGCGCGCGACGTGAACATCCAAAGGTGCGTCTTAATCTTCTTGCCGGCAAGCATCCGTGCCACTTCGCGAAATTGATCGATAGACGCATGCGGGCATCCCAGCATCACGTAATCGACACTCGGATCGCGGCCATTCGCGTTGAGCGCCTCGTACACGCGGCGGCGTTCGGCCTCGCCGAACTTGATGGTCGACACTGGCCTGCGCCCACCCAGCGCCAGCTCTAAACTCGCCGCTTCCGGCGTCACGCCAACCATGTGATACATCTCCACTCCGCCGGACGACGCCGCAGCCGCGCCGAAATGTTTATGGCGCAGCGGATCGGCCGCGCGGATCGCGCCCGTCAACACGGGAATAGCTTCTTCGACAACATCGCCAACGAAGTAGCCGAGCATGCCCCAATCCATCACGCTTTCAACCGCAGTCTCCACTTCGATCAGATACGTGGCGTGGCGAAATTCATCGCGATGAAAACCCCAGTCGGGAATCTTGCCGGTCAGCATCGCGGCGCTGGTGCTCTCGCGGCCCTCCGTATTGGTGCGCGCGCCAATCACCGAATTGCAGTACACCACCGCCGAAGATTCCATCCACGCGCAATGCTCACCGAACACCGGCAGATTGCCCGCCAGATAGGGCGTGCAGGTCTTCATGATCCGGACGCCGTGGCGCGCCAACTCGGATTCGTCCGCCCGCTGGTGCTGCATGGCCTCATGGCTCATACCGAGATCGGACCAATGCTCCAGATCCATTCCGCCCTGCAAATGGCAGCAATTTCCAGAGGCCTGAGGCACGGACATCACTTCCGCGGCATCCAAATCGTAGAGCGAGAAGACCGCTTCAAAGCTCCCGTCGCCCGCGTGTTCTTCGAAGTATTTCTGGAGAAACAGCGTTGACGAGCCGGGCACGCCCGCGATGTTGCTGGTATCGACGAACCGCTCGGCGCCCAAAGCTTCCGCGTAGCGTACTAACAATTCCATGGCCTTCTGTTTCGCGACGCCGCCTGTGCCGTCCAGCATGGCCTTTTCATCGTCCGCCAGGATCAGCTTAGTCATCTACGTTCGCAGCCAAGCGCTTCCGCAGCGCTCCCAGGTCGATCTGGTGCACACTTCCGGACCCCGCCAGATCCAGCGCATGCGCCGCCGCCGCGCCCAT
This sequence comes from Bryobacterales bacterium, assembly GCA_963798295.1. Classification (GTDB taxonomy): domain Bacteria; phylum Acidobacteriota; class Terriglobia; order Bryobacterales; family Bryobacteraceae; genus Palsa-89. The sequence goes on from CAWCSV010000004.1 coordinate 413,441, forward strand.
GGCGATGCAGGGACCCATCACGCGCACGCTGGACAAAGCCGTCGCATCGCCATCGATGCAGCGCCCGGCCGCCACCAGATTCTCCACGTCCGGCGGCGTCAAACTCCCGAGCGGAACATAGTGCACGTGATCGGCGTCAAACGGCTCCCACACATAGCCTTCGGCGTTATGATGCTGCTCCAGCGGCCACGCCGTGCGGGCGACGCTGTCGGGAAACTTCACGCCGGTCCGCACCTCATCCACCGTCAGATGATGCCGCCCCACGATCCAACGCGTCTGCCGGATGCCGGGCAGCCCATACGATCGCACGCGCGCCTCGCCAAACGCCGCCGGAAATTCCGACCGCAGGAATTTCATGGTCCGGTCAGCTTGCTCCTTGCCTTCCAGTCCCGTCTTCGACGCGCCAAACGGATCCATCGGATTCTCGATGTGCGTCATGTTCACAACCGCAGTGGCGCGTCCCGGAAAACTCATCGCGAACCCATCCCGCCGAATCATCCCGTACTCGGTTCCGCGCTCGCGAATGCGCTCCGACATTTCGGCGCGGCTGGGCTTATGCGCCTCGTCGAAATTCTCAATGACGATCATCTGCGATCCGTAAATCACGCCCTCGGCCGGCTCGCGGCACTCCAGGCCCGCCTGCCACACCACCGCCGCGTCGCCCGTCGCGTCCACAAAACCATCCGCGCGCACCAAAACGTCGCCATAGCGCGTGGCGAGTTCCAGCGCCGCGATCCTGCGCCCCTCGCGCCGCACGCTCCGCAGAATCGCGCCCACCAGCGGCGTGATGTTCAACTCCAGAACTTTGCGCTCTACCCAGCGGCCCAGCGCGACTTCGTCATAGAGCGCGTTCAGCGACACGCCGCCCATCACCACGTGCACATCGCCCGTCGCGCCCAGATCGCGCAGGATGTCGTCGGCGATGCCGTGCGTGAGTTGCTTGCTTTTCGGAGGGTTTCCAAAAAGCCCGACGATCATTCCGATGATGGAATTCACCGCCTGGCCGCCCAGCGCGGGCAAGCCATCGATCAGGATTACCTTGCGACCCAAGCGCGCCGCTTCGATGGCCGCCGAAACGCCCGAGATCCCCGCGCCCACCACGCAAATGTCGGCCGAGTGCTCCCGCAGCGGGCTCGCGCCATTGCGCCAAACCACGCGCGTCTCAGGACGAAACGGGCGATCTAGCACTAGCTACCCATTTTGAGCGCGCTCTTGAGGAACACATAGCGATCCGCCCACTCGTCGATCTGCTTGGTGGTGGGTTTGCCCGCACCGTGTCCCGCGCGCGTTTCGATGCGGATCAGGATGGGCGCCGGACCCTCCTGCGCCTGCTGCAACGTCGCGGCGTACTTCAAGCTATGACCCGGCATCACGCGATCGTCATGATCGGACGTGGTGACCAGCGTCGGCGGATACTGCGCGCCTTTGCGAATATTGTGCAGCGGCGAATACGCACGCAGCGCCTTGAAGTCCTCGGGATTCGCAGACGATCCGTATTCGCCCACCCACTGCGTTCCGAACCCGAAATTCTGGAATCGCAGCATGTCCATTACGCCCACCGCCGGCATGGCCGCGCCAAACAAATCCGGCCGCTGATTGAGCACAGCGCCGATCAGCAACCCTCCGTTGCTCGCGCCATAAATGGCCAGCTTGGGCGTCGAGGTATATTTGTTCGCGATTAACCATTCCGCAGCCGCGATGAAGTCGTCGAACACGTTCTGCTTTTTCGCGCGCATTCCGGCCTGGTGCCACGCCTCGCCATATTCCGATCCACCGCGAATATTCGCCACGGCGTAAATCCCGCCCATCTGCAGCCATTCCACGATCTGCGGCCGGAACTGCGGCATCTCCGCGACATCGAAACCGCCATAGGCGTAGAGCAGCGTGGGATTCTGGCCGTCCAGTTTCAGGCCTTTCCTGTAATTCAGGAACATCGGGACGCGCGTACCGTCTTTGCTGGTATAAAAGATCTGCTTCGTTTCGTACTGCGATAGATCCACGGCCACTTTGCTTCGCCGGATGGCCGCGCTTATGCCCGTTTCCAAATCCAGGCGGTAAATGCTGGGAGCGATGGTGAAGCCGTCGAATCGGAAGAACATTTCCTTGTCTTGGAGCCGCGCGCCCGACCATACGGCCGTCCCGATGCCCGGCATCGCGACTTCTTCGGCGCCCTTGCCATCCAACGACACCAGGCGCGCCGCCGAGTGCGCGTCCTTCAGATAGGAGAGCAGCAGCTTGTTATCGGCGAGCTGCGCGCTGTCCAGCGTGTCGGTTCGCTCGGGGACAATTTCCTTCCAATTGGCGCGCTCCGGATGGGCGATGTCCATCGCGATCACGCGCCCGCGCTGCGCTCCGTCGTTGGTTTGCAAATATAATGTCGAACCCACCACCTCGATCGGTACATAGCCGAAATCGGGCGACGGAATCAGCATCACGGTTTTCGGATTCGCGGTCCGCAGGTCCTGGTAGGCCAGCAGATTTTTGCCTGGCACGCCCGCGTACATGGAGAGCAGCAGATACCTGCCGTTTTCCGTCACCATCGGATCGATGCTCCAGTTGGGATGATCCGTCCGCTCGTAAATCAGCTTGTCGGCCGACTGCGGATCGCCCAGCTTGTGGAAGTAAACTTTTTCATTCAGCGACGCCTCGGTCAGCAGTTTTTCGGGAGGCGGCTCGGGATAGCGGGAATAGTAGAACCCGCGATCGTCCGGAGCCCAGGAAACGCCGCTGCCCTTGGTCCACTGGATCAGGTCCGCGGAATCTGTGCCCGTAGCCACGTCGCGGACGTGCCACTCCGCCCAATCCGAACCGGCCTGCGCGACGGCGTACGCGATCAGTTTTCCGTTCCAGCTCTCCGACTCGCCGTCGAGGGCGGCCGTGCCGTCCTTGCGGAACGTGTTCGGATCCAGCAGCACGCGCCCAGGCGCCGTGAGCGAATCCGTTACATACAGCACCGACTGGTTCTGGAGCCCCGAATTATGGAAATAGAAATAATGGCCGCCGGCCTTGTGGAAGCCGGCGAATTTCTCGTAATTCCACAGATCGGTGAGCTGCTTCTTGATGGCCTCGCGACCGGGGAGCTTGGCGAGATAGCCGAACGTCAGCTGGTTTTCCTGCTGGACGAATTTTTCCGTGGACGGCGCGTCGGCATTCTCCAACCCGCGATAGGGGTCGGCGATCTTGACGCCGTGATAATCGTCCACCTGGGCGCCTTTCGGCGCGACCGGATAATTCAATTTGGCGACGTTGCCGGCGCCCAGAAAGAGCGCCGCGCCCGCAAGGAGGAGCAGGATGGGTTTCAAAAACAGGACCTTCCGGTTCTATTGTCGCAAAGTCAGCGTAGCTGGACGCGTGGCTGGTGATTGGTGGCTGGCTGGTTGCGTCGCATCAGGGTACTTTTTGTGTTTGGTGACGCGATTTTCTGCTGGGGATTGGGGGTTGGGGATTAGGGGTCGGCGCCTCTCGATAGAGGGTACCAGCCTGGCGGAGGTGCGGGGCCGCGAGCGTCACGGAAGCTATTGCCGGGAGGGGAGAAAGAGGCGCGTTGGCGTGGTGACGGCGCCCGAAGTATGGATGCTAAGCTTGATCAACGAGGTGCTTGCGATGAAGAGCAAAAGGATGCTGACGATCCCGATTGCTGCCGGAATGCTCGCCTTCATAGGCGGCTGGGCCATTTCCGCGCAGGACAAGTACACGCTGAAAGTGCCGGGTGGGCTCGCGTTCTCTGAGTTCAGAGGATACGAGGCCTGGCAGGTGGTCTCCATCAGTCACGACGGACCCCTTATGGCGGCGATCCTCGCGAATCCCGTGATGATCAAGGCCTACATGGCCGGCGTTCCCGGCAACGGCAAGCCTTTTCCGGACGGCGCCAAGATGGCGAAAATCCATTGGAACCCGAAAAAGATGGAGACGTTCCCGGCGGCGACGGTGCCTGATACGCAGCATGACATGGACTTCATGGTGAAGGACAGCAAGCGGTTCGCGGACAGCGGCGGTTGGGGATACGCCGTGTTCGAGTATGACGCTGCGTCCGACAAGTTCAGGCCGGGAACCACGGCTGACAAGCCACCGCAAGGAAACGACGCCAAGTGCGGGTTCGCGTGCCACACTCAGGTGAAGACGAGAGATTACGTTTTCACGGATTACGGGCACAGGTAAAGTCGACATGGGCGGGCGTTCAGACTCCACAATATGAGTTATTTCCAGCGTCCTGCGGCGCGACCTGCGGTCCGAATTTTCGTCGACTCCTCCTATTTGCAGCCAAGGTTCACATTTAAATATAATCTTGAGAACAATTATGTGGAGCGAACTGCGAAGTTTTTTGGGAAACGCCTGCGCCTTCGTGGTCCGACCAATCCCGCTAATCGTTGCCGCGCTGATCGTGTATGCGATCGCACTGCAGATTCACGAGGCGGCGCTCACTACAATTGGTATCGGCTTGCTAATTATGTCGGGCTTATTCGCAATCGGCGTCGGCGTCGAGCAGCTGTATCAGCGTTTTGGACAGTCGAAGCGCGTGGAGTCCACACAGCAGCGCAATGTGCGATGGACCCGCAATTTTGTGCTTTTTTTTGTGGTCATAGGCCTGGTCGCACTGGCCCTCTATTCGTCGCAGTACATCTTCCGCGAACCCTACAAGATGGTGTTCGGCGTTTTTGGTGGAGGGGCGCTGCTCGGGCTTGCCGCCCTTCTTTGTGGTGCCGTCCTCGGCTTTGTCTTTGGGATTCCGCGAGCCAGTCGACAGGGGTCAGAGATGAATGTACGAAATGGGAATGGAGCGGGGGGTGAGGGGCCTCCGTCCACGGGTAAGGCGAGGCCTAACACGAATCTGGAGGAGATTTCCGACTGGTTGACTAAGATCATTGTCGGCTTGGGGTTAACTAAGCTTGGAAGGATTCCCGAATACATTCAGCGCTTCACATATTTTATCGCGCATTCACCCGGTTGTCCTCAGCCGGGGTGCGAGCCCTTACCGGAGACCGTTGCCTTTTCGGTAGTTGCGTCATTCGGGGCCTCTGGATTTCTGCTTGGGTATTTATTGACGCGGTTGTTCCTCCAGCAGGCATTCACGGATGCTGAAAGCGTTGAGAAGGCTTTGGAGAAGGTCAACGCTGAAGCCGTGAGCAGTGCTCCCACTGACGTGAGCCCCCAAGGAGCACTTCCTTTTCCGAAGGACCCTGTGACAGAGGGCGATGTTGCTAGAACTCAGCAGGTTAGAGCGCTTACCACAAAGGGTCTCTCGAGGGCGATGGTTAAGGCTGAGCTACAAAGCTTGGCACAGGAATATGAGGCTTTGCGACCCCAAATGCCTCCAGGACGCGAGCGCACGGTTGCGATGGAGCGCGTAGCGAAGCAGATGCTGAGTTATAGCCGCGTCGTTACGGATGACCTTTTTGCTGAGCTGAAGGTGAGCGAGTCACCTGGGATGCGGCTTGCTGCGGTCTTGTGTCTCGAAATGATGCCCAGGCCTACAGAACTCGATTGGCTCGTAGGGCGCATAAAAAACGAGAAGCCGTTCATCGGTTATCACGCCGCTTTGGCGCTTTGGTCTGCAGCCCGAACGCTAGAAGTAAAGCACTATCCCAAGCTCCGTGACGCGATTGAACAAGCGCAAGCTGCTCTGGAAGGGAAGAAGGAGACCGACCGTTACCGCGCTCTCTCGGAGGCGCTCTCCGAACTGAATAATGCAAATTGACGATGGGAGGCGCTTGCTTCCTTCGTCGGAAATCGGCCGGGAGTGCGTTGTCGACGTCGAGAGTTGGCCGCAATCACGCGCTGAGCGCTACTCTCGATAGGGTGGAGTCACGCGTCCGGATAACGGCAGGACTGGCCATCAGACTCTTCAGAGCGTCTTCTCATCCCGCGTACAACGCCCACGCGCTGGCCAAGTCCTGCACCACATGGCCCAGCGATTTGTAGACCGTGATTTCGTCCGGTGAGCGACGCCCTTCGACATCGCCCGCCAGCACCTGCCCGATCTCGGCCACAATATGGTCGTCGCCGATCAATCCCGCAGTCTTGGCCCGAAGGAATTCGGCGCCTTGTTGTAGCACGCCTTCGCGGCTGTCGGCAATGAAGCGCGAGCGGACCACCAGACTGTTGTCCACTTCCGCCGGGCCCGCGTAGCCTGATCCAACCACATTCACATGCGTGCCGGGGCGCACCCAATCGCCTTTCAAGATCGGCTCGGCAGCCGCAGTGACGGTACAAATGATGTCGGCGCTGCTCACTGCCTCCTCGACGCTCGCGGCGCTGGTCACCGGAAGCCCGAGTTCCGTCTGAATCCGTTCCGCGAAGGCCCGCGCCCGATCGACTGATCGTCCCCAAACCACAATCGATTCGATCTTCCGCACTTTCCCGATGGCCCGAGCATGCGTGGCGGCTTGTTCGCCATAGCCCAGGATCGCGAGCCTCCGCGCACTCTTGCACGCCAATGCATCGGTGGCCACCGCACTGGCCGCAGCCGTTCGAATGGCCGTGATCTCGCCCGCATCCACCACGCACACCGGCGCGCCCGAAGCGGGATCGAACAGGATCACCAACCCCTGGTGCGATTGAATCCCCTGCGCGAAGTTGTCGTGAAAGACGCTGATGAGCTTTGCGCCGAACGGAGCATGCGCGCCCATGGCGCCGGGCATGACGCCGAAGAGCCGCCCTTCGGACAGCGTGATGATCCCGCGCAGCAACTGCTTGGTTTCACCCTTTGAGAATGCGATCATGGCCTGGCGCACAATCGGGATGCACATGGCGTAGGTCAGGCGGCGCGCGACTTCGTCACGGTCTATGAATCGCATGATGACCTATCTTTACACCACATGGGTCCATTGCACTCCGTGGTGTGTTACTCATAAGAGCAACAGCTCCCCCGACTAGCGGCATTTGCAACGAATATGGATTTCGCCGAGCAAGTCAAATCGTCCGTCGACATCGTCACCGTCATCGGTGAATACGTGCGCCTGAAGAAAGCGGGCGCCTCGCCCCGCTATACCGGGTTGTGCCCATTCCATACCGAGAAGACGGCGTCCTTTTCGGTCCATGCAGGCCACCAATACTTCAAATGCTTCGGCTGCCAGATCAGCGGCGACCTCTTCAAGTTCGTCATGGAAATAGAGCGCATCAGTTTCTTTGAGGCGCTGAAGCTGGTGGCCGAACGCAATGGCATGACGATGCCCCGGCGCGAATATTCCGATCCCGACGCCAAGCTGCGCGCCGCGCTGATGGAAATGCACGAAACCGCCGCGCGCGTGTTCCAGAACAACTTGCATTCGCCGGCCGGCGCGCAGGCTCGCGAGTATCTGGCCGGGCGCAACGTAGCGCCAGAGCAGGTTGCCGAATTCGAGCTAGGGCTCTCGGAAGGGTCCGGCAATCAATTGGCGCGCCAATTCGAGTCACGCTTCACGCCGGAGCAGTTGGAGCAATCGGGCCTAGTGATGAAGCGTCAGGAGGGGACCGGCTATTTCGATCGCTTCCGCGGCCGGCTGATGTTTCCCATTCACAACGAATCGGGAAAAGTAATCGGCTTCGGAGGGCGCGCGCTGCGGCCGGGCGAAGAGCCGAAGTATCTGAACTCGCCCGAGACGGCGCTGTATCGCAAAAGCTACGTGCTGTACAACCTGCATCGCGCCAAGGAGGCCATTCGCAGGGCGGAATATTCGGTGCTGGTGGAAGGCTACATGGACGTGATCGGAGTCTATGCGGCGGGCGTTCATAATGTGGTGGCTAGCTGCGGCACGGCGCTCACCAACACGCAGGTACGCATTCTGAAGCGCCACTCCGAGCGGATTGTAGTGAATTTCGACCCCGACACCGCGGGCGCCAACGCCACCGAGAAGTCGATTCAATTGCTGCTGGACGAAAGTTTGCGGGTGCGGGTACTGGAACTAGGAGGCGATCTCGATCCCGATGAGTACGTCAAAGCGCACGGGGCCGAGGGGTATCGCCTGCGGCTGGAGAAGGCCCCGGCGTATTTCCACTGGCTGGCCGACCGCGCGCGCCAGAAGTTCGACATGCGGACCGTGGAGGGGCGAATGGACGCCTTCAAGTTCCTGGCGCCCAAGATCCAAAGCATTGCCGACCGGCTGGAGCGCTTCGCCGTCGCCAACGACGTGGCCGATTACCTGGGCGTGGACGAGAAGCTGGTGCGCGATCATTTTAGTAAGGGCGTTGCGGCGGAGCACCCTCCGGCCGCGAGGCGCGCCGTGATGCCCGCCGCAGAGCGGTTGCTGCTGCAATCCCTGCTGTCAAGTGAGGCGGCCCGGACCCAGGCGATCCCCGAATTGAGCGGTCTGGGAGCGGTGGACCGCTTCGTGTCCAAGAACGTGTTTCAGGCCTTGTTTGCAATGCATTCCGACGGGGGAATGTTCCGATTTTCGGATCTGGAAGGCCGTCTTTCCGAGGCCGACCAGGACCTATTGTCGTCCGCCGTTTTTGCCGATGAAGTCCTAGAGGAGGAGAAGGCCGCCGAACAAGCCATGGCATGTTTGCGCAGCCTCAAGTCACAAGATCCCCGGTCCGAGGCCGCGGCTCTGCGCGCCCGGATCAAAGCTGCCGAACGCCAGGGGGATCTCGAGGAAGCCATGCGGCTGGCTCAGGAACTGGATCGGAGATCTCGCGCCGCCAGCGCCACCCCCCGATGAACAAGAGTGATGAACAGGAGTCAGGAGCCATGACCCGACGATGAGCCCGACCATGAGAATAACGCCCGCCGATACTAGTACGAGACGGGCTGGAATAGGCCGGAGAGGCCACGAACGATGTTGTACACTAAATGAGATCAGGGCCAAACGCGAAGGGGTCGGCGCGCACCAAACGAAGAGGAATTCATCCGCGCCGTGCGCCGTTTTGCGCGGGCTGGGTTGGTAAGATGATGTTTCGCTGGTAAGCGGGGCGCCAGTGGCAACCGAAGAAAAGTACGGCCGGTTAAAACACCTCATGGAAGCGGGCAAGGAAAAGGGATTCGTTTTGTACGACGAGGTCAATGAGTTATTGACCGAGGAGTTTCCCTCCGGGCGCGAGTTCGAAGATCTGCTCACCGATCTGGACAGCGCGGGCGTCGAGATTCTGGAAGAGCCCAAGCTCGACTTCGAAAAATCCAAAGAAGAACCCGACGACTTCGGCGACCTGGAACTGACCCAGGAGACCGGCGACAAAACCAACGATCCCGTGCGGATGTATCTGCGCGAGATGGGCACCGTCCCGCTGCTCACCCGGGAAGGCGAAATCGAGCTGGCCAAGCGCAACGAACGCGGCCAGTGGGCGGTGCGCAAGGCGCTCTCGCGCTCCCCGCTGGTGATCCGCGAAATCGTGCAGCTGGGCGAAGATCTGCAGCGCGGCGTGACCAGCATCCGCGATGTGCTGGTGCTGCCCGAATTCGTCATCACCGACGAGGACTTCACCGGCCAATTAAACGACTTGCTGGCCCAGATCGCGGAAATCGAGAAATATTACAAGAAGAGCCAGCAATTCCGCCAGAAGCTGCAAGCCGTTTCGCGGCAAATGAAACCCAAGCAGCATCGCGGCCTGCGCTACGGCCTGGCGCGCAACATGGTGCAGATCTCGCGCATTATCCGCAACATCGGGTTTGGCACCTCGGTCCGCCGCAGCCTGGCGGGGCGGCTGCGCTGCTCGGTGGAAGAGCTGAAGCCGCTGGAGCGGGAAATCGCCAAGATCCAGCGCAAGCTGGAAGAACCGGCCAACGGTAGCCATCCGGCGCGCGATCTTCGCAAGGAACTGCGCCAATGCGGCCAGCGCATCCAGCAACTGGAAGAAGATTGCGGCGCCAGCGCAACCGAGCTGCGGCGCACGCTGCAAATCGTCGAGCGCGGCGAGCTGGAAGCGGAAACCGCCAAGAAGCAGCTCATCGAAGCCAACCTGCGGCTGGTGGTTTCCATCGCCAAACGCTACACCAATCGCGGGCTGCAGTTCCTGGATCTGATCCAGGAAGGCAATATCGGCCTCATGAAGGCGGTGGACAAGTTCGATTACCGGCGCGGCTACAAATTTTCCACTTACGCCACCTGGTGGGTGCGGCAAGCCATTACCCGCGCCATTGCAGACCAGGCCCGCACCATTCGCATCCCGGTGCACATGATAGAGACCATCAACAAGCTGGTCCGCACCCAGCGCCAGCTCCAGCAGGAACTCGGTCGCGAACCCACCACCGAAGAGCTTTCCGTCAAGATGGAGCTGCCGGTGGGCAAGGTTCGCAAAGTGCTGCGCATCGCTCAGGAGCCCATCTCGCTCGAAACGCCGGTGGGTGAGGAGGAAGAGTCACACTTAGGCGATTTCATCGTGGATCGGCGCGTGGTGTCGCCGTCGGAAGCCGTCATCAACCTCAACCTGCGCGAGCAAACGGCGGAAGTGCTCAAAACGCTCAGCCCGCGCGAAGAGAAGATCATCAAGATGCGTTTCGGCCTGCAGGATGGCAGCGAGCATACGCTGGAGGAAGTGGGCCAGCATTTCGCGGTCACACGCGAACGCATTCGCCAGATCGAAGCCAAAGCGCTGCGGAAATTGCGGCACCCCAGCCGCAGTCACCGCTTACGGGCTTTTTTGGATACTAGCCTTCACGAGTAGATTTCCCTTACCCGCTCCCTGATCTTTTCCGGCACCAGATGTTCCCAAGGCTCCCTGCGAGCGATACGTTCCCGCACTTCGGTGGACGACACTTCTTCGTGCCCGCTCCGCATTCGCAACGCATGGATCCGCCCGCGATGTTCCGGAGGCGGCGAAAAATGGCCGCCACGCGGCGCGACCAGCAGCTCAAACTCGCGCAGCATCTCCTCCACCACGCCCGCGCGCCCATAATCCCAGTGCAGAATCCGCTCCGCCGCATCGCGTCCGCAGATGAAGGACAGGCGCGCCGCAGGGCCACAATGCTCGCGAAACTCACGTGCGATGTCGATGAATAAGCCCTTGTCGGTGGACGCGATGGCGTGCGGGATATCCAGTCCTGAGGCCTCCAGCATCTCGATCCGTTGCTCCAGCGTTGCCCCGTTGTACTCCTTGTGGGGGAATAGGCGCGGCACCACGCAGACGATCAGGTCAACATGCGGGCTGGCGGCCAGCGCCAACTCCCGATGCGCGATAGTGGGCGGGTTAAAGCTTCCCGCCAAGATTCCGATCTTGCCCTCTGCCGCCGGCCGTTGACGATGGAACTGCAAGCCCTTCCAGTATAGATTCCTGGCGGGAACACCTTTAAGTACCGTCACTTAGCAAGATAGGGCCACTCTTAGGGTAAGGTAGGGTGAGTCACCGACAGATATAAAAGCACTTTGGTCCTAAAGTGAATATATATGCTGTACTGGATTTGTCCTGAGTGCGGGCACGAGTGTTCGCCGGCCATCCGGGAATGTCCTACATGTACGGCGCCGCCCGAGACCTCGGCCCGTAATTCGACCGTCCAGCAGCCAGCTCCCGTTCAGAAACCAAGCCCAGTCCAGCAGCCCAGAGCGGTCCAGCAGCCAAAAACAACCCAGCCTAGCCCCATCAGCCAGGAGCTGCTGTCGCTGGCCCAAAATTTTCAGCCCTCCCCAGTCGGTTTGTTAGCCGCCGCGCCGCAGAGGAAGCAACTGGTGGCCGGCAAAGGGGCAGCGGTAGCGGTGGAGGAGCCGGAGATCGAAAAAGAACCCAGCCTATCGCTCGATCTGGCGTCGTTGGGCAATCTGGCCTTCGAACCGGCGCGCCCCACGCGATCGAAACCGATGGAGCTAAACCTGACCCCAGTGCCGGCGCCGGTATCCAGTCCAGCGGTTGCATCATCCGCATCCGCGCCAACTTTGGCCATATTTAGCTTTTCGACCGCGGAGATGAAGGAGGCCGGCGAAATCGGATTCCAGGCCGCTGGCTGCGGCGAGGCCGCAATGCTCGATCAGCCCGTGGAACCGCTGCCATCGCGGCGCCGATCAGTCGCTTTTCTGCGCGCCGAATTGCAAGGCGCGGCCCATAGCGGATTGGCCACCGCCGATTTTGCCGGGCCGCTGGCTCAACCGGACGACGTACAGCCCCAAAACAGCCAGGCGACCAATGGCGTATCAGCGCCGCTGGTTTTTGAAGGGAACAGGCCGGCCCTGCTGGCATCCCGGCTGCAACTTGCGGGGGCATCTCTGGCCGAGTTGTTGAACGCTCTGAAGGCGTCCGTCGAAGAGACGGAGCGGAGAGCCATTCAAGCCATTGAGGCGTCCTTCCGCGCACAACCCACGGCTTGCCTGTTATCCGCGCCGGCCGACATCGTGACGGCGCCCGCGCCTCCCGCCGAGCAGTGGATGCGGACCGAGAAGCCGAAGTTTACCGGCGTCGCGCCAGAGTACACCGGACACGGCAGGGCTAAAATTACCCCGCCGCAGGCGCCACCGCTGGCCGGTCCCAGCCTTCCGCCGCAGCTTCTCAATCTCACTCAGGAGAATACAAAGTTAGGGCCGAAACACCAACGCGTGTACGGTTGGCCGCTCACACTGATGATAGGCACCGTCGTCATACTGGGCGCGGTAAGTCTGCTTCAGTATGTGATGCAGGATCGCGATTCCAGGACGCCCACGGTGGCGCCGACCGCGCAAGTTTCCACGCCGGCTCCAGCGTCCGCCGCGCAGCCGTGCCGGTGCTGCAGGAACATCCCGCCGCCCGCTCGGTGGAAGTGGCCGGGGTGCGCATTGTCACGGGTCCGAACAAAAGACCTCAACTTCAATACCTGGCGATCAATCACTCCGCCAAGGAACTGACCGGGCTGAACATTCACATTGCCGTGCGCTCGGTGGAAGCATTGGCGGGCCCGCCGCTCTTCAGCGTTTCGAGCCTCGTCCCGGCGTTGGGGCCGAATCAATCGAAAGAGATTCACGTGGAACTGGATCCCACCATTAAGCCGGCCTCCATTCCCGACTGGCAGTCCATGCGCACCGAGGTCTTGATCGCGCGACAGTAGGACCGATCGCACTGCTCCCCGTGCGATGATAGCGGCGTGATCACACAAAGCCACGCCTCCCAAGCTGGTCCCCCGCCCCAAGACCGCCGCCGAACGCGCCGCGCGCCTGCGCAAGATCCTGAAGTTTCTGGATCAAATGTATCCGCACCCCGAGGTGCCGCTCCATCACCGCAATTGCTGGGAGCTGCTGGTGGCCACGATTCTCTCGGCGCAATGCACCGACAAGCGCGTCAACGAAGTGACGCCCGCCTTGTTTGAGAAATATCCCACCATCCAGGATTTCGCGTCTGCGAATCAGGCCGAGCTGGCCCTGGCCATCCGCTCTACGGGATTCTTCAACAACAAGGCCAAGTCGCTGATTGGCGCGGCGCGCAAGATCCTGGCGGACTTCGGCGGCCAGATTCCGAAGACCATGGATGAAATGCTGACCATTCCCGGCGCGGCGCGCAAAACCGCCAATGTCGTTTTGGGCGCCTGTTACGACATCCATGCAGGAATCGTGGTGGACACGCACGTCCAGCGCAACGCGCAGCGTCTGGATCTGACGAAGAACACCAACCCGGTGAAAATCGAGCAAAACCTGATGAAAATCATCCCGCACGAGAAATGGTTTGAGTTTCCGCTGCAGTTGATTTATCATGGCCGCGCGTTGTGCGTGGCTCGCAAGCCCAAGTGTGCCGAGTGCAAGCTGGATCCGCTGTGTTACGCCAAAGACAAAACGGTCTAGCCGGGTATCGCTACAAATTCCGCTTCAAATACGAACAGATGTGATACCCATCGATAAACTTGAACGGCGTCTCACCTAGCGTGTAATGCCCGCAAGGCAGCACCACTACTTTGTGATCCACATCGTGCTCCCGCATCTTGGCCACGATGTCTCGCGACAACTCCGGCGGGAAGGTGGTGTCGTAGGCGGTGTAAATGAACAGCGACTTCTGTTTCCTGGCCGCGAATTTTTCCATGTAACTCACCGGCGAGACGGCCATCCAGACGCGCCGCAAACCGTCCAGATCGATGTGTTCATTCAGGCCCTGGCGAATGTGCTGCGTGGAAAGCCCGGCCCACACCACGTCGGCCACGTAGGTGGAGCAGTGGTTGAACACGTTGACGGAAATGCGCTCGTCATGCGCGCTGGCCAGGCACGCGTAGGCCGAACCCAGGCTGGTGCCGACGATCCCCAGGCGCTCGAAGCCCTGCATCTGCAGCCAGTCGAAGCAGCAGCGCACGTCGATGACGGCCTGGCGCGCGGCGTCCATGGTGCGGCAGATGTTGGAGGATACGGCGTAGTCGGCGCGCGTCAGCTCGGCCGGCATACGGTAATCGTGATAAGGCAAGCTGATGCGCAGCGCGGAGATGCCCAGGCGCGCCAATCCGCGGCACAGCGCGTTGTGTGCGTCCACGGGAGCGTTCCAGTGCGGCAACAGGACGACGGCTCTTTTGGACTTGGCCGCCGGAAACCATTGCGCGTGGACCAGATTATTCTCCGGATACGGCGTGTGTACCGGCGAATGGAACCGCAGAATGCCGTCGCGCAATTCAAAATCGCTGGGGCTCTCATAGCCGTAGAACTCGTCGCTTTCGAGCATCGCCAGGTGATTCAGATGAGCGACGTAATCTTCCGGCGTCTGGCCATTCTTGGGATGCAGCCGGGCGCAGGGCCAATCCCGGGTCCACTCCAGCCCCCATTCGAAATCCCGGACCACGCGGTTGGTGGCGCGAAAACAGAGCTGCTCTTCGCGCGCGCGAATCCAGCGTTCATACCGGCGTGTAATGGCGTTCCCCATGCGATCTTTCAGGATACCGGCCCGAGCGGTCATAATGGAAGTAACCCATGCCTAGCGCGATTCGCCGCCGAACTCCGGAGGAGTTGCTGCAACAGGTCCAGGCCGAGGAGGAATACGAGCGCCGGGGCCGGCTGAAGGTGTTTCTGGGTTATGCCTCGGGCGTCGGCAAATCCTTTCGCATGCTGGACGAAGGACGCCGGCGGAAGGAACGCGGCCAGGACGTGGTGGTGGGCGCCATCCAGCCCAAGACGTCGCCCGATATCGAAGCCGTCCTGAGCAAGCTGGAAGTGATTCCGCTGCGGGAAGTGGACGGCGTTTCCGTGATGGACACGCCGGCCATTCTCAAGCGCCATCCCTGCGGTTTGCCTGGTGGACGGACTGGCTTACGACAATCCGCCGGGATCGGCCCACGCCAGCCGCTGGGAGGACGTAAACGAACTTCTGGACGCGGGCATCTCCGTCATCACCTCCGTCAACATTCAATACATCGACGACCTGCGGGAGCGCGTGCAGCGCATCACCGGCAAGAACGTGACGCAAACCGTGCCGCGCAGCTTCCTGAATTCGGCCGACGAGATCGTGGTGGTGGATGCGCCGCCGGAGATGTGCATCGCGCGGGACGGCCAGATCGGAAGCGGATCGGCCGGGCCGGAGCAAAAGCTTTCCGAACTGCGGGAAATCGCGCTGCTGCTGGCGGCCGACGTGGTGGACAAGCAGCTGGAAGCGTATCTGCAGCGCAACGGCATGCCGCAAACTTTCGGCGCGCAGGAGCGCATTCTGGTTTGCATCACGCCGCGCGCCAACGCCGCGCCCATGATCGCGAGCGGCAAGCGCAATGCCGACCGGTTTCATGGCGATCTCACCGTGGCCTACGTGCGCCAGGCCGAAATATCCGCCAGCGATCAGGAGGCGCTGGAACGCAACCTCGTCCATCGCGCGCGCCGCCCAGGCCCACATCGAGATTCTGGACGGGCAGGATCCCATCGAGACGCTGCTGAAGTTCGCGCACGAACATGGCGTCACGCAGATTTTTGTCGGGCACAGCACGCGCGAGCAATGGTGGGAGCGGTTCACCGGCACGCCGCTGGACCGGCTGATCCGCGGCGCCAACGACATCGACGTGCGAGTGTTTCCGCACTGAAGTTATCCAAAATAAACTATGCCCGATCGCCCTCCCTTGGGAAAACTCAAAATCTTTCTGGGCTACGCCGCCGGCGTCGGCAAAACGTATCAGATGCTGGAAGAGGCGCAGGAAGCGAAGCGCCAGGGCGTCGACGTGGTGATCGGCTATTTCGAGCCGCACGCCCGCAAGGACACCATCGCCAAGACCGAGGGCCTGGAGGTGATTCCGCGCCGCAAGATCGATTATCGCGGCGGCCTCTTCGAGGAGATGGACACCGACGCCATCCTGGCGCCGGCATCCCGAACTCTGCGTGGTGGACGAATTTCCGCACACCAACGTGCCGGGTTCCGACCGGCTGAAGCGCTGGCAGGACGTGCAGGCCTTGCTGGACGCCGGCATCGATGTTCTGACCACCATGAACATCCAGCATCTGGAAAGCCTGAACGATCAGATCTGGAACATCACCGGAATTCGCGTTCGCGAAACCATCCCGGATTGGGTGATGCAGCAGGCCGACCAGGTGGTGATGGTGGATCTGACGCCGCGCGCGCTATTGAACCGCCTGGCGCGCGGGGTGGTGTATTCGCAGGAGAAAGCCCAGAAGGCGCTGGAGAATTTTTTCCAGGAATCGACGCTGGTGGTTTTGCGCGAGCTGGCGCTGCGGCAAACGGCGCACGAAGTCGAGATCCGGCAAGTGGATTACGACGCTCCCGGATTTGACGCGGAACCCGGTTATCACGACGAGGCCGAGCCGGCGTCGGCCAACGCCGACCGGATCTTGATCCTGGTGACGCCGGAGCCGGCCACCGCGATGCTGATTCGCCGGGGCAAGCGCGTGGCGGATTATCTGCATGCCGATTGTTTCGCCGTGGCGGTATCGCGCGAAATCGATTTGCACGACATGCCGGCTCGCGATCGCGAAATGGTGGAGCGTCATTTGAACTTCGCGCGCAACCTGCACATCGAGACGCGCGTACTGCAGGGGCAGGACGTGGCTAAGACGCTGGTGGAATTCGCGCACCTGAATGGCGTCACGCACCTGTTCCTGGCCCGCCCGCAACCCAGCCAGTGGCCGGCTTTGTCCCGCCGAAGCCTGGTGCAGCAAGTGGTACACTTGGCGCGCGACATGCAAGTGACCATCGCGGCCGACCGGGGCAATCGCCAGCAGCCGCAACTGGTGTAAAGGATCACAATGCCGGACAACAAAACCGTTTTCCTCTTCGACGTGGATAACACGCTGCTCGACAACGATCACGTCACCGCCGACTTGAAGCGCCATCTGAAAACGCACGTGGGCGCCGAACGGTCGCAACGCTATTGGCAGCGATTCGAAGAGATCCGCTCCGAACTCGGATATGCCGATTATCTGGGGGCGCTGCAGCGTTATCGCTTCGACTATCCGCACGATCCCAATCTGCTGGCGGTGTCGTATTTTCTGATGAGCTATCCATTCGCCAATCGGCTATTTCCAAATTCGGTGGATGCCGTGCAACACGTGGCGCAATGGGGAACGCCCGTGATTCTGTCGGATGGCGACGTGGTTTTTCAGCCGCACAAAGTTTATCGCTCGGGGCTCTTCGAGCTGTTCGAAGGCAACGTGTTGATCTACATTCACAAGGAGCAGGAACTGGCGGACGTGGAGCAGCGCTATCCAGCCGAGCACTATGTGCTGGTGGATGACAAGCTGCGAATCCTGCACGCCATCAAGGAGATTTGGAAATCTCGCGTAACCACCGTATTCGTGCGGCAGGGACACTATGCGCACGATCCGGAAGTTTTCAAGAAGTATCCGCCGGCCGACATCAGCCTGGAACGAATCGGCGATTTGTTGAATTACGGCGCGGAGAGTTTCAGCCCGTTGACGCTAGCGGCCAAGTAGGGAGCAATATGCCCGTATCATTCTCAAAAGACATCCGGCCACTGTTTCGAAAGATGGATGTTGATCACATGAAGGTCCACGGCGTCCTTCTGGACGACTACCGATACATGTCCGACGCCTCCAAAAACTACGCGCACGCGCAGGCCACTGAGAAGACCCTGTGCGATCAAAGCATGCCGCCGGGCGGCCCCTATTGGACCCAGGAACAACTTGCGTTCTTCGCCAAGTGGAGAAGCGACGGATATCAACCCTAAGTTGCCTAGGGAGCGAAACGGAAACCCCGACAACCGCTCCCTCACGGTCACGACTCGGCGTCGGCAATCGTGCGGAATGACAGCGTTACTGAGCCGCGACGCCAGCAGCACGCGGAGACGATCGGAAGTCGTGCCCGCACGCCGGTCGAAGATGACCCAAAGTTGTCCACGGGGTCAACGTCGACTTGGAAATTCCCCGGTCGTCGTGGCCGGCAGGACGTTCGGAGACGCCAGGGAGTCGTGCACCGGGGAACATCGACTCAAGGACTCCCGCTGGGGTGGCACTGGAGAACATCGGCTCGAAGAGCACCGGACGGGTGGCCGTTAGGGAGTCGGTCTCCTAGGAAGCCACTGAAGCAGCGCCCAGGACCGCGCCGACCATGGCCTGAGCTTCTTCCTGGATCTTCTTCAGGTGATCGGCCCCGCGAAAACTCTCGGCGTAAATCTTGTAGACGTCTTCGGTGCCGGAGGGACGCGCGGCGAACCAGCCATTTTCGGCGATCACCTTGATACCGCCGATAGCGTTGCCGTCGCCGGGCGCGCTGGTCAGGATGTTCTGGATTTTTTCGCCCGCCAGTGCGGTGACGGTAATATCCCGCGGCGACAATTTGGCCAGCGCCGCGCGCTGTCCGGCATTGGCCGGCGCGTCGATGCGCTCGTAGTACGATACGCCAAATTCGCGCTCGAACTCGGCATAGATCTCGCCCGGGTCGCGCCCTACGCGAGCGGTGATCTCGGCCGAAAGCAGGGCCGCGATGAGGCCGTCTTTATCGGTGGTCCAGGGGGAACCGTCGCGGCAGAGGAAGGAAGCGCCGGCGCTCTCCTCGCCCCCAAATCCGAGCGATCCGCGCAGCAGGCCGTCGACGAACCATTTGAATCCAACCGGGACCTCGTATACCTTGCGGCCGAGCTTCGCGGCTACACGATCGATCATGCTGCTCGAAACCACGGTCTTGCCTACCGCCGCATCCTTGCGCCAGCCTGTGCGATTGGCGAAAAGGTAGTGCGCGCATACCGCGAGGTAGTGATTGGGGGGAAGCAGGCCGGAGCTGCGCGTGACCACTCCGTGCCGATCTGCATCGGTGTCGCAGGCGAAGGCGACATCGAACTTGTCCTTCAAGCCGATCAACCGGCGCATGGCGTAAGGAGACGAGGGGTCCATGCGGATGCGGCCGTCCCAATCGAGCGTCATGAAGCGGAAGGTGGGGTCTACGGCATCGTTCACTACCGTCAGATTCAGTCCGTACAGATCGCGGATGGGACCCCAATAGTGAACGCTCGCGCCGCCCAGAGGATCGACGCCCAGATTCAACTTCGCGCCGCGAATCACATCGAAATCGATCACCTTGCTCAGATCGGCGACATACTCGGCCATGAAATCGTGCGTTTCGGTGGTGGATGCGCGGAGCGCTTTGCTGAACAAGGTTCGCTTCACGCCTTCCAAATCGTTCTCCAGCAATTCGTTGGCACGCTTCTGAATGAATCCAGTAATGTCGGCATCGGCCGGGCCGCCGTGCGGAGGATCGTACTTGAATCCTCCATCCTCTGGCGGATTGTGCGAAGGAGTGACCACGATGCCGTCGGCCAGTCCCATTTTTCTGTCGCGATTGAAATTGAGAATGGCTCGGGAAACCGCGGGCGTGGGCGTGTATTCGCCGTTGGGCGCGATCCGGACGTGCACTTCGATTGGCGGCCAGCACCTCCATGGCGCTGGCGAAGGCGGGTTCGGAAAGCGAATGCGTGTCGATGCCGAGGAACAGCGGCCCATCGATTCCCTTCTCCTTGCGATAGGCGCAAATGGCCTGCGTGACCGCCAGGATGTGCCACTCGTTGAAGGCGCGATGCAGCGCTGAGCCGCGATGGCCCGACGTTCCAAACGTCACGCGCTGCTCGGGAATTTTCGGATCTGGCCGGTCCGCGAAATAGGCGGTGATCAGCCGGGGAACGTTGACCAGATTGGATGGCTGCGCCGGTTGACCAGCGGCCGGGTTGATCGCCATGGCGAACTCCTCTCGACTCCAGGGTGACACACCGGGCTATTGCGCGGAGCCGTTTTGCTCCACCACGGTTTCCACCGCGTCGCGAACCGCTTCCTTCACCGCCTCTTTCACGGCGTCTTCCACCTCTCTTCCACGACAGCGGTGTCCAGATCCGTGTGTCCGTTCTCACCCACCAGCTCCCGCACCACCACACGGAGCACCGGGGCCACGGGCGGCAAGTCTTTGGTGATGGCCTTGGCCACTTTCTTCGCCACCTTGGCTGCCGGCACGGAGTCGTCTTCCGGGCGCAACCGTCCGTTGCCTGTGCGGGCTGCTCTCCGGCACGTTCGATGGCATCCCAATCGTCGCGGAAAATCTTGGCGAGCGTGCCGACGATTTTCTTGTCGCGAAAGATGATGCCCACCTCGCGCCGGGAGCCGAGCTCCATCTCCCGCAGGCTCTGGCTTCCGATAAAGGCCTGGCTGCCATCCCGGACAATAGTGCGGGCGTGAAGCCGCATGGTGGACAGCTTGCGCACCGCCAGTTTCGAGCCAGCCCGGCTGACGCGGCCGATGACCTTGATATCCACGCCGGCCTGCGCGCGCGCATCCAGCAACCGCAACATTGCGGGATCGCTGATTTCCGGGTCGTAGATCAGCAACTCCTTCTTGGCCCCTTTCAGAAACGCCGTGAGCTGCTTGCGCGCATTCACGGGACTCACGACGAAGGAGGGGTGCCCCGCTACATAAGGCTGGCGCTTGGTGTCGGCTTCGAAAAGTTTCACCGCTTCGGCGACCAGCTTGGGGTTGGTGGTCACCAGTCCGAAGCAGCGGCTGTGGTCGATGTCCAGGTGGGTAAAGTTAAAGGACAACAGAAACAGCTCGCGGCGGTCGATGATCAGAAACTTGTCGTGGTAGCGCGCCAGGTCGTCGGCGGTGCGCGCCACGGTGATGCCGGCTTCCAGCAGCCGCATTTCCAGCTTCCGCAGATTTCGTTCGCCCCCGCGATTGGTGTAGGCGATCAGGGCATGCACGAACACGCCGCGGGCGGCGGCGTTGGCCAGGGCCTTTTCGATCTCCGCGCGGTCGAAGCGGAAGATGGCGATTTCCACGCGGCTTTTGGCGCTGTTGATCGCGTCCACCAGGGGCGCGACCCCGTCGCCGGGCTGAACCAGCAGTTTCAAACGTACTCCCTTGTCACTCTTTGAATCGCTTTCGCTCGTGGCATCGCTTTTGCTTAATCAAGATGAGTGCCATTCCGGAGGAGGGAGCCTATGCGCATCAGCGGAAAGAGACTTACGATGGTTTGGGCCTTAGCCGCGGCGGCAGTCCCCACAGCCGCCATCGCGCAAAAACGTTACGTTGCAAGCCGGCGTAGTTGGAGAAATTACACAGCCGCCGATCACCTATCTGTGGCGCGAGCCGAAAGACATTGGCTCCGAGAACCTGTTCTACGGGCGCGGCGGCCAGGAGCACGCGCCGCACGGTCCCTTCACTTTCGAGAGCGAGGATCTGGAAGGCACCAACCCCAAGTTCGACGTGCGCGATGCGGACGGCGTGAAATGGAAAATCAAGCTGGGCGCGGAGGCGCAAGCCCGAAACGGCGGCGTCCCGTTTTGTTTGGGCCGTCGGTTATCACGCCGATGAAGATTATTTCCTGCCCATGGTTCAGGTGATGGGCATGCCGGCGCACGTGCATCGCGGGCAAGACTTGATCGAACCGGGCGGAGTGATGCGCAACGTGCGCTTGAAGCGCGAGGAGCGGAAAGAAGGTTGCGAACTGGAGCTGGAGGGACAATCCGTTCGCGGGCACGCGCGAGATGGATGGCCTGCGCGTGATGATGGCGGTGATCAACAATTGGGATCTCAAGGACGAGAACAACGCCATTCGGGATTTTAAGAACGGTGACGAATATGGGGACACGCGCGAATACGAAGTGAGCGACCTGGGCGCCAGCTTTGGCACCACGGGGCGCAAGCTTTCGCACACCAAATCGAAGGGCAATCTGTACTCCTACGCCACGTCGACTTTCATCGACAAAGCGGGGCCCGATTCGGTCGATTTCAACGTGCCCAGCCGGCCGACGCTGCTGGTGGCGTTCGATCCGCACGAGTACGTCGACCGCATGGATATGCGCTGGATCGGCGACAACATTCCCCGTCGAGACGCCCGCTGGATCGGCGATCTGCTGGGCCAGCTATCGCAGGATCAGATTCAGCGATGCATTCCGCGCCGCGGGGTATGAGGGTGAGGAGTTGAATGGGTTCACGGTCGAATTTCAGAAGCGGGTAGCGGAGTTGAAGAAGTTGTAGGCCGCTCCCTCACGGTCACGGCTCGGTTAGGGTCGTGGTTCAGCCACGAGCTGATCGTGGTCCTGGAACTGGATGTCGTGCAGCTCGGAATAGAGTCCCCCGGCGCGCATCAGCTCATCATGGGTGCCGCGCTCGACGATCGATCCCATCCTCCAGCACGAAAATGCAATTCGCGCGGCGAATGGTGGAGAGCCGGTGAGCGATCACGATGGAAGTCTTGCCTTCCATCAATCGATCCAGCGCTTCGAAGACCAGCTTTTCCGAAGCCGCGTCCAGGCCGGAGCTGGGCTCGTCCAGGATCAGGATCGGCGTATTGCGGATGATGGCGCGGGCGATGGCGATCCTCTGCCGCTGGCCGCCGGAAAGCGTGACGCCGCGTTCGCCGAGAATGGTGTTGTAGCCATCGGGGAGCTTTTCGATAAACTCATGCGCGTTGGCTAGTTCGGCGGCGCGCAGAATCTCGGCGCGGGTTGCTTCGGGCTTTCCGTAGGCGATGTTGTTCCAGATGGGACCATGGAACAGCAGCGTCTCCTGCAGCACGAAGCTGATCTGCTGGCGCAGCGATTTTTGCTGGAAGCGGCGAACATCCTGGCCGTCGATTTTCACCACGCCAGACAGTCGGATCGTAGAAACGCGGGATCAGGCTGATGATGGTGCTTTTGCCGGCGCCGGTGGGGCCCACCAGCGCGGCCACTTGCCCCGGCTCGATCTGGAAACTGACATCCTTCAGGACCAGCGTGGCGGGCTCATATCCGAAACTTACGTCTTCAAATTCGATGCCGCCTTTGAATTGCGGCGCGCGGCGCGCTCCAGGCAGATCTTTGATCTCGTTGTCGGTCTCGAAAATCTCGCGGATGCGCTCATATCCGACCACGGCCTTGGAATACGCGTCGGTCATCTTGGAGAGCTGCTGCATGGGCTTGTACATCTTGCCGAGATACCAGATGAACATGACCAGCGATCCGGCCGAAAGCGCTCCGCTCAACGCCATGCGCGCGCCAAACCACAGCACCAGGCAGGTGCCGACGGCCACGATCACTTCCACCAGCGGCGCCAGCTTGGCCTTGAGCGACCGCGCCCGCAGGCCGATTTCGACGCCCTCCAGGCTCTCTTCTTCCAAGCGCTTTTGTTCGTAATCTTCGCGCGCGAACGCCTTGACCACGTGGATGGAAGAGAGCACCTCCTGCATTACCGAAACAATTTCGCCCTCCTTCTTGCGGACTTCGCGCGAGGCTTTCTTGATGCGGCGGGTGTAGGAGAAAACCACCAGAAACAGAAACGGCGCTACCGACAGCGCGATCAGAGTGAATTTCCAATTCAGATACAGCATCACGCCCAGCATGCCGACCAGCGTGAGGCTGTTGATCATGGAATCCAGCAGGCCGGAGACGATGAAGCTTTGGATGGCGTCGATGTCGCCGGTGACGCGGCTGATGAGATCGCCGGTTTGTTTGTGATCGTGATAAGCCAGCGAGAGACGCTGGATGTGGGAGTAGAGCGTGCGGCGCAGGTCGTGCGTCACCCATTGGCCGACGCTGGTGGTGACGTATTTCTCGACGTAGGAGCAGCCGGCGCCCACAATCGCGATGGCCAGCACGGCTAGCGCGGCGAAATTTAGCACGTTCAGCTTGTTATTGCCCAAAGTGACGAGAGGATCCAGGTATTCAGCCAGCCTTGAGTGGGCTTGGACTGCAGCACATTATCAAGCACCACTTTCAGCGGCCAGGGCTCCAGCAGATTGGCTACGGCCTCGCCGATCACGCCCAAGAAGCCGATCACCAGCAGCTTCAGATGCGGCCGGAGCAGACTGGTGATCTTAAAGCCCTTGGAACTGCGAGCACTTTTGTCCATGTCCATCGGATTAGACGCACGTGAGCGCGGAATTCTACGCGCGCTTGTGAAACGGTGAGAACCCGGAAGAATTTTCCCGGAGCGCGTCCAACCAGGTATTTTCTATACGGCTTGCGGACGGAAAGAGCGCGATATTAAGCGCGGCCATCGGCTTGCTGCCAGATGAAGCGTTATTAAGAGTGTGCCGGAACCAGGCACCCGTGGAGAGGCGCAAGTACTACTTCAGGAAGAAGGAGTCGGTCATGTCGGCAAAAAACAAGGCGGTTTTTGGCATCTATATAAGCCAGTTGGACGCGGAAAACGCGGTTCACGGGTTGAAGCTGGCGGGCTTTCGCAGCACGGATATATCGATCCTGTTCCCCGACAACACGGGCACCAAGGATCTGGCGATGGAGCGGAATACCAAGGCTCCCGAAGGCACGGCCGCGGGTGCGGGGGGCGGCGCGGTGGTGGGCGGCATTTTGGGTTGGCTGGCCGGAGTGGGCTTGCTGGCGATCCCGGGGCTGGGCTTGTTCGTGGCGGCCGGTCCAATTATGGCGATGCTGAGCGGCATCGGCGTGGGCGGCGTGCTGGGTGGATGGCGGGCGCCTTGGCTGGCCTGGGAACTCCCGAGTACGAAGCCAAGCGCTATGAGGGCCGCATTCGCAAGGGCGGAATCCTGCTTTCGGTGCATTGCGACGATCGGGAGTGGGTGAAGACCGCGCGCGAGATCCTGGTGCAGACTGGCGCCGAAGACGTGTCGGCGACCACGGAAGCGAAAGCCGATTTCGCGACAAGCGATCGGCCGCGATCGCGGACCATTGCGTCGAAGGCGTAGGGATCTGGGGATTGGGGGTTAGGGATTGGCCAGGAACAGGGACGCGCTGCAAGGCGCCAGCTGCCAGTCGGATAGGGCAAGTGTTCCAATCACGCGCGTCGAGGTTCGGCATGGGATCGTGATCGGAGAAATTGCAGACGAGGAGCGCATGGCAACCGGATGGGTCGGCGCGCTCCATGCGTAGCCACGCGCGGCATCGTTGATATTCGACACGCGTCAGATCTTTGCGGCCATTGTGAAGGCACGGCCAGCGTTTGCGCAGCCCGATGAGTTCGCAATACAGAGCTGAGAATATCGCGGTGTGCCGGTTCGTCGAGCCGATTCCAGTGATCTTCGACCGCTCGAAAGCTTCGACGGCCTGAGGGTCAACGAAATCGCCGGCCACGCTGAACTCTGCAAATTCCTTCCGGCGGCCTTCGCTCACCGCTCGCGCCAAGGCCGGGATCGCCATGGCTGGTGAAATACAGGAATGGATTGGTCTCGGCGAACTCCTCGCCCATGAATAGCAACGGCAGGTAAGGAGAACACAACAGCAGCGCGACGGCGATCTTGTATTGTTCGAGCGAGACCAGCTGGGACAACCGCGCGCCCTGGCTGGTATTGGCGATCTGATCGTGATTCTGAATGAATGCGACAAAGCGGTGGCCCGGCAGATCGCGCGAGGAACTTCCAAAGTGCCGCTTCCGAAACGACGAATAGCAGCCGTCGTAAACAAAGCCATCGGTGATGGCTTTTTGAATATGCCGCAGCTGGCCAAACCCGGCCAGGTACGCGCGATTCGCGCCGGTCAAGATAAGTGCGTACGGAGTGATGGAATTCATCCAGCCACTGGGCATCGAGGCCGTGGCCGCCTGCCGAGTGCGGATTGCAGGACGCGAACATCGTTCGAGATCGCTTTCGGCGATGATCCACGCCTGGCGTCCCAGCGCGCGGCCTGTTCATGAAACCGGTCGCGAAGTTCGGCCAGAATATGGCGGGCGCTGAAGTCGAAAATCCCGTGGATGGCGTCCAGCGCGAAGCGCATCAATGTGATACTCGGTGAGCCAGTAGAGCGCGTTGTCGATGACGAAGCGGCGGACGCCATCGCTGCCGGGCCCGTCGAAGTTCATGGCGCGGCCCCATGGCGTGCGGTATTGATCGGTGTAGTAAGGGCCGAATTCGGCCAGGTAGTTGCCTTCCGGACCCACATGGTTGTAAACGACATCCAGAACCACTGCGAGGCCGGCCTGATGGCAGGCGTCCACGAAGGCCTTCAGCCCATCGGGGCCGCCGTAGGCCGAGTGCGGCGCGTAGAGATCCACCTGATCGTAGCCCCAGTTCCGCGCGCCGGGAAATTCGCCGACCGGCATCAGTTCGACGGCCGTGATCCCGAGATCTTTCAAGTGGCCGAGCTTCGAGATGGCGCCCGCGAAAGTGCCTTCGGGCGTGAAAGTGCCGATGTGCAGCTCGTACAAGATGTAATCGGCGAGCGGGATGCCCTTCCAATCCTGGTCGGACCAGACGAACGCATCCGGATCGACAACCTGCGACGGGCCGTGCACGCCGTGCGGTTGCGAGCGCGAAACCGGATCGGGGCGCTGGCGGCCGTCTTCAAAAATGAACGAATAGTCGTCGCCCGGTTGCGGCATCGGGAACGAGCAACTCGAAGTCTTCGCCATCGCGCGTCATCGTGAAGCGGCAGGCCGCTCGGATAACTGCAGGGCTAAGGAACTCACGTCCGGAGCCCAGACGCGAAACTGGACGCCGCCGCGTTTCGAGAGGAGTTGCGCCGTGCTCCATTAACCCGCGCGCTCTCGGCGAACAGGAGTGCGACGGGGCAGTGCGAAAAGATCTTATTGACCGGGAAGAACCAGGCCGCTCTTCGCGCTCCTCGGCGGTAATGGTTTCGCCGCTGAAAATATCTCGAAAAGTCTCGGTGCTCGGTCTTTCTTCGGAAGCGCGATGGTGGTGTTGCCCCACACGTCGCCGATC
Organism: Bryobacterales bacterium; assembly: GCA_963798295.1. Classification (GTDB taxonomy): domain Bacteria; phylum Acidobacteriota; class Terriglobia; order Bryobacterales; family Bryobacteraceae; genus Palsa-89. The sequence goes on from CAWCSV010000004.1 coordinate 440,327, forward strand.
GGCTTGCTGTGGGAGTTGCACAACTTCAGAAAGAAGCGGCCGGTGGCCGCGATCAGCGTTTGATTCGCTGTCGCGCGCGAGAATGCCACCACGTGGCGGGCGCGGTTTCCTTCCGCGGCACAGGGCGGTGTAGGAGCCTTGCGCGAACAAATCGCGATGATCCCGACGGAATCGCAAGGCTTCGCTGGTGACATAGAGCTTGATGGCGCCGTCGCACAGGGTTCTCGCGCAGCCGATCCACCAGCGCCGCTCGATCCCGCGCGGCCTGCTCCTGCAGGCTCTTCAGCATCTGGCGGCGCACGTCGTAATTCACGGCGCGCCGGTTGTCGGGATCCACCAGATCGAAAGCCCAAAGATCGTTGCCCTGATAGAAATCCGGCACGCCGGGCGACGCGATTTTCAGCACCAGCTGCGCGATGGAATTCCACATTCCGGCCTTGGCAATGGGCGCTTGAAACTGGCGCAGTTCCTGCAGGAATACGTTGCGCGGGCGAGGGCTCCAGCACGCGCTCCACGAACTTGGTTACCGCCTGCTCATACTCGCTGTTCGGATTCACCCAACTGGTGTGGACCTTGGCTTCATGCAGCGCCTTCTGCATGTAGCCGTCGATTCTTCGAACGTAGACCTCATGCTCGTGCGGCATTCATCGGATACAAGGGCCAGGTGCCGACCAGCGTTTGATACAGCAGGTATTCTTCATTGGCGTCCGGCGCGTGACGGTCGTCCACCCTGGTTTTGGCGGATCGATTCAACTCCCGCCAGCGGCGAATGGCGCGATACCATTCTCCCGGCATTTCCGAAAGCACATTGATGCGCGCGCGAACATCTTCGCCGCGCTTGGTATCGTGCGTGGAGCTGGCGCTCATGCTGTTGGGCCACAACTCGCGGCGGATCAGATTGCGGCGATGAAAGGCATTCACCGAGACGCCGAAGTGCGCCGGATCGCCGCCCACTTCGTTCAGCGACGCCAGCGGATAGTAGCGATAGAAGGCGGTGTCCTCCACGCCCTTGGCCATGACGGGCGCGGAGAGCTGCTGGAATCGCATGGCGAACATTTGCCGCTCGGCGCGCTGGGCGTCGTCGACTCCGTTGGGATGCTCCAGCAGCAGCACGCTTTGGATAAAATCGAACACCGATTCGCTGATGGCGGGATTGCGCAGCTTGGCCTCCCGAATGGCGATGTTCACCTGCCGCCGGTCCTGCGCGTCCACTTCGTTCTGGTCGCTGCGAACGTAGGTGCGATAAACCGGAAACGCCGCCAGCACTTCGCGCAGCCCGTCGCGCAGGCTTTCCAGCGTAAAATCGCGAGACCAGCGATGCTGTTCGGAAATATGATCCAGCCGCCGGGCCAGAACATTTAACTCGCTCGACATGGCCACTTGCAGGATAAGCCGCTTGCTGTCGCAGACCAGATCGTCGAACGGCAGTGGTCCATCCGGTGAAGCGGCGATAGAGCTGCTGGAACGCTTTCTCCTTGGTGTGATCCACAAAGAGCCCGTTCACCAGGTTCAGAAAACCGTAGCCCGTGGTGCCTTCCACTGCCCACTCGGCGCGCAGAGGCTCATTGCCGGTCAGGATCTTCTCGGCCACGATGTAGAACGTTCCGTCCGCTTCCGCTTCGCGTGTCCGTTCGAAGCCGGGCTCCAGGCCTTGCAGGCGTCCTGTAAAAAGCGGAAATATTTCTCTGGCTCGAAGAGCCCGTCGGGATGATCCACGCGCAGCCCGCGAATGTGGCCCTGGCGCACCAGATCGAAAATCAGCGCGTGCACCGCGGAGAACACCTCGGGATCTTCCACGCGAATGGCCGCCAGATCGTTGATGTCGAAAAAGCGCCGGTAATTGATCTCATCCATGGCGACGCGCCAGAAGCTGAGGCGATAGGCTTCGCTTTCGAGCAGCCGCTCCAGGCGGTCGAAACTGCGGGGTTCGCCGCGCCGGCCGTTGATTTCGGCCAGGGACGCGTCGATGGATTCCGCGCGCCTCCGCGCTCGCCTCCAGCAAACCGGACAACCTGCGCTTGACGATCTCCTTCTCCCGTTGGCGCTCGCGGATTTTGGCGTCGTCGGTTTCGGTGGGGCCGGGCAGATGGCTCAGAGCGGTGACGATGCTTTCCATCTCGGCGACGTGCTGGTTTTCCGCGCCCAGCTTCTCGCGCAGCCTGGCCACGGCCGGCTCCAGAATCATGGTCCAGGTTCGCGGCGCCAGCGGCAGCGGCGTATCGTAAACGGAAACGTGAAATTGCCCGTCGGCGTAAGCGATCTGGATCTCCTGATTCTCCAGCACGCGGCCGTATTGATCGCCCAGCACCGGCAGCAAAACTTTGTTGACCAGCTCCTCTTTGGGCGGATGCCAGTCGATATCGAAATACCGGGCGAAAGGGCTGCTGGGGCCGTTCTCCAACACGTCCCACCACCACACGTTGGAGGGATGCGTGATGCACATGTGGTTGGGAACCACGTCGGCGATCATGCCCATGTTGCGGCGCTCCAGCGCTTCCGAAAGCCGCGAGAACGAAGCCTCGTCGCCGATCTCGGGATTGAAGCGCGAGTGATCGGTGACATCGTAGCCGTGCATGCTTCCGGGCCGCGCCATCAGGAACGGCGAGGCGTAGATGTCGGTGATTCCGAGTTCGTCCAGGTAATCCACCAGGCCGGCCGCGTCGTCAAACGTGAACGACTTGTTGAACTGCAGGCGATAAGTGGCCGAAGGCGTGTAGACGGGTTGAGTTTCGCGGCGCTTCATTTTTTAGCGCGCACAACGCAGCGAGCCGCGATCCTGTTCAGCCTCCGTGCGCGACCAGCGCTGTGCGCTCCGCTCAGTATGACTCCGGCCAGCGACATAAGATTTCACCCCATGTGACAAAGATGTTACGGGCGAGGACTTTCGAGAATCCGCAGCAGCATTCCGATCGGGACTCGCGCCCAGTCCGGCCGGTTGCGAAGTTCCGCGCTGGCTCCTTCCAGCGCTTGCTCCAGAAGACAATGGTCCAGCAGCAATCGAAGGTCCGCGTCATTCTGTGGAATGAGGGGGCTTTGGCCGAGCGCCTCCAGATAGCCTTTCAGAAATGTAGCCGACACCCAATCCGACCAGTAGCGCGCCCAAAATTCCAGCGCGTTCGCGGTTTCGGGCCGCCGTGTTACGCCGGGAAGCTGATCGAAGAAGACGGCCTGGGCCGCATATTGGAACGACAGCAGCATGCTGGCGACATCGCGCAGCGGCGATCGCTTGATCCTTCGCCCGCCCAAGGTGCGATCGGAGGGGCCGTCAAAACCGATGAACACGAAATCCTTGCCGGTGTGCAGCACGCGGTTCAACCCCAGATCGTCGTGGATGCGGGTGCGCAGCGAATAGATGCGGCGTTCGGAGATCAGGCGGGCGCGGGCGCGAAGTTCTTCGCGGGCGATCCAACACTTTTTGCGCGTCGGCCTGCACGGAAGCCGGCAGCGATTTCAGGCGCTGCCGCAAGAGCTGAAAAGTCTCGGCCGACAGACTCATCACGCCATGAAAGATGGCGTGGCGATAGTGATCGGTGAACGGCTCCGGCGCGAACTGGGGATCCAAGGGATCCGAACTCAGCGCCAGGTGCAGATCCGCCACTCGCCGGCCGAGCAGATGAGCCGCGTCCAGATAGCTGCCGATGGATTCATGCACGTGCGCCGGAATCTCGACCTTGCGCAGGTCGAACGGATGATGGCTGCCGTCGGGACCGGAGAAGTCGCTCTCCTTGCGCGCCAGCGCCGCTTCGAAAAACTGGCTCAGGGAATCCAGCGTGTAGTTCCACGCGTCGCCTTGCTGATCCTGCACGAAAGCGTGCAGCGAGGCGATGGTGATCGGATCGCCGTCGTTGGGGCGGTATTCGATGACGCCGGTGAGCGGCGCGCTGTATGGAAAGTTCCTCTCCGTAAGGAACGTGCCGATTTCCACTTCCGGATGGATGCCGGGCTCCACGCGCCGGTAGATCTTGAGGATGAACCGATTCCCAAATGCGATGGAGGTGTTGGATTGTTCGGCCTTCAACACAGCGGGGCCGAGATCGGGATGGCTTTCGCCCCAGGCGGCGCGAAAGGCGCGCGTGTGCGAGCCCACCAGTTCGCCGGACCGTCCGCGAAAACGCCTGCGCCGCAGAATGGCGCTGAACAGCGCATTGCCAAACGCGGGATCGAAAATCGCGCTGTAAAGAACGCCGCGCGTCCCGTCCTCGGCGTGCAATTGCGCCACCGAGACATCCGACAGCTTGGCCTTCACTTGCTCGGCCGCCTCGCCGATGGCCACCGAGCCGGGCATGACGTAGATCTCCGGATCGCCGTCCGTGTATTCCACTTGCTCCCAAGAGCAGTTGAGCCGAGGTATCCGGGATCGGAATGGTGTCCAGAGCATCGATGGTGCGGACAGTCCGGTCCTTGCCCTGGAACCAGCGGCGCGTTCTCAGATACGCGGGCAGGCGGCGCAACAAAATCGCCAGGCTGCGGCCTTGAAACACCTGCGCCCACGATTCCACCACGATCAGCGGCAGACCGGAAGGCGTCGCCGGCGTTTGGATGGTTTCCTGATGCGCCTGCTTGGCCTGGAACGCAAACCAGTAGAAGCCCAGCGAACCCAGCGTCACTTGATACGGCTGGTCGTTCACCGGCGGGAATTCCGCGCGCCCGAAAATCTCGACCGGCGTCATGCCCTTCACTTCGGCGAGATCGAGTTCCACGTGCTGCGGAAAGCGCGATAGATTCGCGATCACCAGGACGATCTCGTCCTCATAGCGCCGGAAAAACGCCAGCACCTTGCGATTGGATGGCCGCAGAAATTCAAGCGTCCCCCGGCCCAGCGCCTTGAACTGCTTGCGCTGTTCGATCAGATGCTTGGTCCACCACAGCAGCGAGTGCGGATTGTTCTGCTGCCCCTCCACGTTGATGGCCTCGTAATGATACGCCGGGTCGATGGTGATGGGCATGTAAAGCTTCTGCGGATTGGCGCGCGAGAAACCGGCGTTGCGATCGGCGCTCCATTGCATGGGAGTGCGGACGCCATTGCGGTCGCCCAGATAGATGTTGTCGCCCATGCCGATCTCGTCGCCGTAGTAGATCACCGGCGTGCCGGGCAACGAGAAACAGCAGCGCGTTCATCAGCTCGATCTTGCGGCGGTCGTTTTCCAGCAGCGGGGCTAGGCGGCGGCGGATGCCGAGATTGATGCGCATGCGGCGGTCGTGCGCGTACACGCGATACATGTAGTCGCGCTCTTCGTCGGTCACCATTTCGAGCGTGAGCTCGTCGTGATTGCGCAGGAACAGCGCCCACTGGCAATTGGCTGGGATGGCCGGCGTCTCCTGCAGGATCTCCATCACCGGGAAGCGATCCTCCATGCGAATGGCCATGAACAGGCGCGGCATGAGCGGGAAGTGAAACGCCATGTGGCATTCGCGACGCCGTCGGCAAAATACGCCACGGCGTCCTCGGGCCACTGGTTGGCTTCGGCCAGCAGGATCCGGTCCTTGTATTTCGAATCGATATGCTCGCGAAGCTGCTTGAGGAACGCATGCGTCTCGGGAAGGTTCTCGCAGTTGGTACCTTCGCGCTCGTAAAGATACGGCACCGCGTCCAGGCGGAATCCGTCGACGCCCAGATCGAACCAAAAATCGATCACGTCCAGAATGGCCTCCTGGACATGAGGGCTGTCGAAGTTCAGATCCGGCTGGTGCGAATAGAAGCGGTGCCAGTAATACGCTTTGGCCACCGGGTCCCAGGTCCAGTTGGAGGTTTCGAAATCCTTGAAGATGATGCGGGCGTCCTGATACTTCTCGGCGGTGTCGCTCCAGACGTAGAAGTCGCGCCAGCGCGTTCCAGGCGCGGCCCGGCGCGAGCGCTGAAACCAGGGATGCTGGTCGGAGGTGTGGTTGAGCACCACCTCTGTGAGAACACGGATGCCGCGGCGATGCGCCTGCTTCAGGAAACTCTGGAAATCCCGCAGCGTTCCATAGGAGGGATGGACGTCGTTGTAATCGGAAATATCGTAGCCATCGTCGCGCCAGGGCGAGGGGAAAAACGGCAGCAGCCAGATGGCTGTGATGCCCAGGTCCTGCAGATAATCCAGCTTCTTGGTCAGGCCGCGGAAATCGCCCATCCCGTCCTCGTCGCTGTCGTAGAACGCGCGCACGTGGACTTCGTAGATAACGGCGTCTTTGTACCAGAGCGGATCGGAATCGGCAATGGTGGTCGAATCGTTGGTCGCCACTCTTTTCCAGTGTGACCGATTCGGCAGGGAAGTTGTTTCGTTGGACCGCTTCCTTTGGTCGCGGCTCGGTTTGGTCGCGGTTGCGTAGGGCGGGCCGGTTTTAGGGCATGACGCTTACGTTGGCCGTGTTGCTGGATTGGCCGCCGACGCTCACGGTCAATGGGAAATCGCCTTGGGCCAGGCCGGATGGTATTTCGATATTCGCCTGCCACAAACCGGCGAAGTCGGGTGCAAGTCCGGCGAACGACACGTTAGCGGGCATCCCGCCGATGGTGGCGGTCACACGTGGAGGTGGCATAGGAAAGGTCGGCCCCCGATCCGGCAGCGGCTCCGTCGGCAGGCTGCGGGCTCACCGGGCCCGCGCCGGTGAGGTAAGCCATGATAGTGCTTCCCACTTTCGCGGGATTGCTGGAGCTGTTGAGGCTGAAATCGAAGTTCTGCACGCTGGCGTGGGACCCGTTCGCAAACAGTCCGGGGGCCGCGGCTTGCACCGTAACGTTCACGGGCGGGCTTGGAAGACCATTGATGCTGACCACCACGGTGGCTGGGCCTGCTTTGGTTTCCCACGGTATCTGGAAATTGACTTGCGTCGAGCTGGCATAGAGCACCGGAGCGGAGACGCCGTTCACTTGTACCGAGACGCCGCCCAGACTGGACGCCAGCGGAAGAGATGGCGCATTCGCTTCCAAACCGGTCCCTGTGAAATTGGTTCCAAACACGCTAGCCAGCGCGCCCGGAGAAACCTGCGGGGTGAAACTGGCTGCGTTCACCACGCCGGCGCTGGAGATCGCGGGCGTCACAGGCTGCAGCAACCGGATGATGTCGTTCTGGGTATCGGAGACGTACACATTCCCGGAGCCATCCACGACAATGCCTCGCGGAAAAAACAGCAAGCGCGCTGGTGGCAGGGCCGCCGTCGCCGTAATAGCCCGGCGTGACTCGTCCGGCGACCGTGGTTCCGGCGATAGTGGTAATGATTCCATCCGGCGAAATCTTACGAATGACGCTGTTGGCGGTGTCGCAAAAATAAAGATAGCCTTTGGAGTCCAAAGCCATGCCCGTCGGCTCGTTGAGTGCAGCGTTGACGCCTGGCCCATTGTCGCCGGAGTAGCCGATGTTGCCGTTGCCCGCGATGGTCGTCAAAACTCCATTCGAGAATTTTGAGATCTTATACCCGTTCTGCTCCGAGATGTAAAGATTGCCTGAAGAGTCCACCAGCACCGATTCGGGATCGTTCATATATTGTCCGGGGACGAGTCCGACGATGGTGTTGATAATGCCTCCGGAAACCTCGCGGATTACGTCGTTGCCGGAATCGGCGATGTAAAGGTTGCCCGCGGAATCCACCGCAACGCCGGTGGGAAAATCCAGCTCCGCCAAGCCGGCTAAACCACCATCGCCGCCATACCCTCCCGTGTTGTTACCCGCGACTGGAGAATTGTGCCGGCCGGCACGCTTAATGCGCTCGCCGAGGATCCTTCCACCACTTCCCAAACGACGTGGTTGGGCGGGTCGGCGATAAAAATATCTCCGATAGAGTCCACCGCCACCGCCGATGGGCCTAGCATCTCGCCACTGGTGGCGGCGATCTTCGTCGTGGTGGTGGCGGTTACGAAGCCCGGAGTTCCGTTGCCCGCCACGGTGGTAATAGTCCCGCCGGATATCTCGCGGACGCGCTACGTTCACCGAATCGGCAATGTAGAGATTGCCGGAAGAGTCGAACGCCAGGCCTAAGGGCGAGCTCAGCTGGGCGCTGGTGGGCGCGCCGCCGTCGCCGGAGAAACCAGCCGTCCGGTTGCCGGCGTACGTGCTGATGGTGTACTGCTGGCCCCAAACACAACTCAAGGAAAGAACCCCTAACGTGAGGGGCATAAGAAGATGCCGAATTGTCATAATGCGAACTAGAAACAAACCCGCGCGAAACTAGCAAGTTCTGCGGATACCTTAGGATGCCATACTGGAGTGGCCGCTGGCAGGCTTCCAGAAGCGTGCGCTTTTGGCACACTGGGCGCACAGCGAGGCACGGAACGTGGACGGCGGAGAGCTTTGACGCGTACCATGCAATCGCGCGAAGATTCATTGGAAGGAGAAGGGAACATGATATCGAAGATTGTGATTGTGGTTGCGGCGGCCGGACTCATGGCTGTATCACTGGTGGCCGCGAGCAAGCCCGTCACGGTTGAACTGAAGGATGCCAAGGGCGGGAGCGTCGGAACGGCGGTGCTCAGCGACAGCAAAGGCGGCGTAAAGATCAAGCTGGATCTCAAGAATCTGCCTCCGGGCGAGCATGCCATCCATTTCCATCAGGTTGCAAAGTGCGAGCCGCCGTTCACTTCCGCGGGCGGACACTTCAACCCCGACATGAAAAAACATGGGCTGGAAAATCCCGAGGGCCCGCACGCCGGCGACATGAAGAATTTCACTGTCAAAGCGAACGGGACCGCCAAAACAACGGTGATGGATGAACGCGTCAATTTGGACGACAATGCCCATTCTGTGTTCGCCAATGGCGGAACGGCGCTGATGATTCATGAAAAAGCGGACGACATGAAGAGCGATCCGGCTGGAAACGCCGGCGCGCGCATCGCTTGCGGAGTGATCACGAAGTAGCTGGCCGATCGAAGCCGTCGCAATATTGATCTTGAATTGATCGCGCCGCCACGAGATTGTAACGCGGGGATGCCACTCTATTTGTTTCCCGTCCAAGCCACCCATGGAAAAGAAGACGGAACCGGCAAAGTCGCGAAAGCGCAAGAAAGCGGCGGAGCGCCCCGCCGACGCGGCCGCGCTCGATCTTCCAGGCGATCTAAACGATCCGTAGCCTCTACATCAATCGGGAGCTCGGCCTGCTGGCTTTTCAGCGGCGCGTTCTGGAAGAGGCCGAGGACCGCGGGAATCCGCTGCTGGAGCGCGTCAAGTTCCTCTCCATCCTGGGCTCCAACCTCAACGAGTTTTTCATGGTGCGGGTGGCGGGCCTGGTGAGCCAGATGGACGCGGGCATCACCGACGCCGGTCCGGATGGAATGCCGCCGCGCGCGCAGTTGATCGCCATCCGCCGCGAAATGAAGCGCCTGGTGGCGGACGCTTACAAGTGCCTGGCCGGCCTTCAACCGGAGTTGGACGAAGCGGGCATTCGAATCCTCGATTACTCCGATCTCAACGAAGTCCAAGCTGCGCGTCGCCAGCAATTACTTCACCGAATCGGCGTTTCCCGTTTTGACTCCGCTGGCCTTCGATCCGGGCCGTCCCTTCCCGCACATTTCCAACCTCAGCCTGAACCTGGCCGCGCTGATCCGCGACAGCCAGGGCAACGAGCGCTTCGCGCGCATCAAGGTTCCCGATTCGCTGCCTCCGCTGGTTCCCGTAAACCGCGCCGCGACGCCCAAGCAAAAGCGCCGGCGATCGCAATCCCATCTCGAATTCGTGTGGCTGGAGCAAGTGATCGCGGCTCATCTGGGTGCGCTGTTTCCTGGAATGCAGGTGCTGGAGGCGCATCCCTTTCACGTCACCCGCGACGCCGACATGGCGATCAAGGAACTGGAAGCGGAGGACCTGCTCGAAAGCATCGAAGCCGGCGTGCGGCAGAGGCGCTTCGGGAGACGTGGTGCGCCTGATGGTGGGCGAGGACATGCCGCCCCACATCCTCGAAATCCTGATGAACAATCTGGAGGTGGAGGCGAGCGAGATCTATCGCATCGACGGGCCGCTTTCCTTGAGCCGGTTGATGCACCTGTACAATCTGGACCGGCCCGATCTGAAGGACGCGCCGTTTGTCCCGGCTCTTCCGGCCGCACTGGCGCAAGCCGGCCCGGAGGAAGATCTCTTCGCGCTCATCAAGCAGCAGGATATTCTTCTGCACCATCCCTACGAATCGTTCCAGCCGGTGATCGATTTCCTGAAGAAGGCCGCGCACGATCCCAACGTACTGGCCATCAAGACCTGCCTGTATCGCACCGGCCGCAATTCGCCGATCGTGCAGGCGCTGCTCGAAGCCATCGAAGAAGAAAAGCAGGTGGCCACGCTGGTGGAGCTGAAAGCCCGCTTCGACGAAGAGAGCAACATCGAATGGGCCAAGGCGCTGGAAGCCGAGGGCGTACACGTGGTCTATGGGCTCATCGGCCTCAAGATCCATTGCAAGGTGGCCATGGTGGTGCGGCGCGAGGGCGACCGCATCGCCCGCTACGTGCATCTTTCCACCGGCAACTACAACGCCGTCACCGCGCACCTGTACACCGACATGGGGATGTTTACCGCCAGCGAAGAAGTGGCCGACGATGTCACGCCACCTGTTCAATTACCTGACGGGCTATTCGGCCAAGGCCGATTACAAGCGACTGCTGGTATCGCCGGTGAATCTGCGCGCGCGCATGGAAGCGATGATCGAGCGCGAAATCGAACATCACAAGAACGGACGCAAGGGCCATCTCATTTTCAAGACCAACGCGCTGGTGGATCCGGAAATGATCCGTTTACTGTACCGCGCGTCGCAAGCCGGCGTGCGAGTCCAATTGCTGGTGCGCGGAATCTGCTCGCTACGGCCGGGATTGCAGGGCATCAGCGAAAACATCGAAGTGACCAGCATCGTGGGCCGGTTTCTGGAGCACAGCCGGATCTACTATTTCCACAACGGCGGCAGCGAAGAGGTCTACCTGGGCAGCGCCGACCTGATGCCGCGCAACCTGGATCATCGCGTGGAGATCCTGTTTCCGCTGGCGGACGACAAACTGGTGGCGCGGGTTCGCGATGAAATGCTGGAAGGCTATCTCAGCGATACCGCGAACGCGCGGCGCATGCTTTCCGACGGCTTGTACGTGCGTAAGAAGCCGGCCAACGGAAGGGCCGCCTTCAATTGCCAGGAGAGCTGGATTCCGAAGCGGCGGGCTTTGGAATCTCACGAGAGCGCCGAGACCTTGACGCTCAAGCACCGGCCGGACGACTAGACAGGATCCGGTCACTTTTACCATCCTCCTCCGCGTCACCTTTTCCTCACCTCCAGTAAGTGCTTCCCGCTTTTACATTTGTATGCGGGCCATGTATTTGCTCGTTTCGGCCTCGAATGGAGGTACAGGCATGAAAGCTATACTCTCTGTGGCCTGGGCGCCGGACTGCTGATCGGTTTGGCGTCCGCGCAGCCGCCCGACCCCCAGCCCATCTATCGGGTCACCGTGGTATCGCGCAGCCTGGAAGCAGTGAACTACGAGCACCGGGGTGGTCCCTCGCCGCTCGATTTTCAGGGCACCGTGTTACTCCCCCATGCCAAGGGCACGGCCATCGTGGAGAGCCATCGCGGCAGCGTGGCGATCGACGCGAAATTCGAGCACCTGGAAGCGCCCACGCAGTTCGGCCGCGAATACCTGACCTATGTGCTGTGGGCCATTTCACCGGAAGGCCGCCCCAGGAATCTCGGCGAGGTGCTGGTGGATTCCTCCAACAAAGCGCACGTCAAGGTTACCACGGATTTGCAGGCCTTCGGGCTGATGGTGACAGCCGAGCCTTATTATTCGGTAAGCATCCCGAGCGACGTGGTGGTGGCCGAAAACGTGGTGCGGCCGGACACCATCGGCGGCGCGCGAAGAAGTGACGGCGAAATACGAATTGATGCCGCGCGGCCAATATACGATGAACATTCAGCCGTCCCAGCTGCGTTCGTTCAACGGAGAGGCGGAGAAGCTGTCCTATGACCGCTACGAGGCGGTGCTGGAGCTGTATCAGGCCGAGAACGCGGTGCAGATCGCGCGCTCGCTGGGACGCCGATCGGTATTGCGCCGGAGTCCTTCAGTAAAGCTGCGACGTTGCTGGCGCAAGCGCGAGGATATGAACGCCCGCAAAATGGATACGCACGCCATCGTGTCCGCCGCGCGCGAGGCCGCGCAGATGGCCGAAGACGCCCGCACCATCGCGGTGAAGCGGCGCGACGAAGAGCGCACGCCGCGAGTGAGATCCAGCGATCGCAGAATGACAGCGAACTTCGCCGGCAGGCGGAGCAGGATGCCGCACAGGCGCGGGCCGAAGCAGATGCCGAAGCGCAGCAAGCCGCCGACGCGCGCCGTGAAGCTCGCCAGGAAGTGGCCGAAGCCAGAGCAGCACAACAGGCCACGCTCGCGCCGCCGCCTCCCCCTCCGCCGGTACAACGGCAGATTGTCGTGACCGCAAACTTCCGACGCCGGCCAGCGGCAATTTCGCGCTCAACTGCTGGCGCAACTGAATAGCATGTTCACGACCCGAGATACGCCGCGCGGCCTGGTGGTGACGGTCACCGATTCCATGTTCGAGCCAGCGATGGTTTGCGAGACGACGCCGGCCGCCGACTGGCGAACGTCGCGGCGATCGTTTCGTCGCATCCCGGGCTGAGCGTGCGCGTGGAAGGCTACGCCGATACCGAAGCGCTCTCCGCGGAACACGCGCAGGCTGTGCGAGCGGCGCTGGTCGCTCATGGCGCGCGTCCGGACGCGGTGGCAGCTATTGGATATGGCGACTCGCGGCCTATCGCATCCAACGCCAGCGCGGCCGGGCGCGAGCAGAACCGCCGCGTGGAAGTGGTTATCTACGGCACTGGTATCGGGAAGCAGGCGCTGTGGGATCGTGCGTATCCGTTGCGCTCCGAACGTTAGCGCTATTCATAGCGTAGCGCCCGCATGGCGTCGATCCGGCTGGCGCGCACCGCCGGGATATAGCCTGCCGCGCAGGCCACCACCGCCAATCCGATCGCGGCCAGCGCCACCGAAACCGGATCGTGCGCCGTGACCCCGTAAAGTTGCGTCTGCACCAGTTTCGCCAGCACGAACGCGCCCGCCAGACCGGCCGCCAAACCGATACTCACCAGCACCAGAACTTCGCGCATCACCATCCAGATCACATCGCCTTGAAACGCTCCCAGCGCCATGCGAATTCCGATCTCGCGCGTGCGGCGAGCGACCGTATAAGCCATCACGCCGTACAATCCGATGACTGCCAGTAACGTCGCCAGAAAACCGAATACCGCCGACAGGCTCGCAATCAGGCGCTCGATCAGCAGCGAATTGGAGATTTGCTCGTCCATGGTCCGCATGCGGTAGACCGGCAAATTGGAATCAAGAGTGCGTACTGCGAGCGCGCACCGCGGCAAAAAACTGATCGGGCGGCATGGAAGTACGCATGTAGACGCACCATGCCACTGAAGAAGTTCTGCGCCAGATACGGCTCGAACATCTGGATGGGAACTTCATCGCGCAAACTGGTGTACTTGATATCCTTGATCACGCCGACGATCTCCATATCGGTTTTGGTGCCGGGATCGATCCCGTATCCCACATGGCGCCCGATCGCCTTCTCCACCGATCCGAAGAAGCGCCGGGCGAATTTCTCGTTGACGATCACCACCCGCGCCACGTCCTGGGACACATCGGGCCGGTCGCCGTGCTTCTGTGTTTGCCGGTCGTTCTCGGTAAAATCGCGCCCAGCCACCAGCGGGATTCCGAGCGTGGTGAAGTAGCCTGGGCCGATCCAGTTCATAAAGGCCAGCGGCGTCTCGGCGGGCTTGGCACGGTAGCCCTCAATGGTCAGCCAACTGTCCGATTCGTTATTCTCCAGAATTCTCAGGGCCGCCAGCCCAACCGAGCGAACGCCAGGGATCGCACTGATCTCCGCATTCAGCTGACGATAGAAAATCTTGTCGCGGTCCGGGCTGTAGCCGTTCAACGAAGGATCCATTTCAAAGGCGACCAGATTGCCGGTCGGGGAACCCGGGACCCAGATCGCGCAGGTTTCGCAAACTCCGGATGAACAATCCCGCGCCCACCAGCAGCAGCAACGACAACATCACCTGCGCCGCCACCAGCGTCTTGCGGACGCGCACATGCGTACCGCCGCCAACGACGCCTCCCACCGTGTCCTTCAGCGTGGGAGCCACATCCGGCTTGACGGCCTGCAGCGCCGGCGCGAGACCGAAGATCAATCCGGTGAGTAGCGACACCGCCGCGGCGAAGAGCAGAATACGCGGATCCGGGGTAGTGGATAGCTTCAGATCGATGGTGTCCGGCGGCAGGAACGCCAGCAGAACGCGATCCGTCCAAAGCGCCAGCACCAAACCCAGGATTCCGCCGGCGAGCGACAGAAGCAGGCTCTCGACGAGAAGTTGACGGATGATGCGGAAGCGCCCTGCGCCGATGGCCAGCCGGATGGCGATCTCCTTCTGACGCGAAGCCGCGCGGGCGATCAGCAAACTGGCAACGTTGGCGCACGCGATCAGCAGGACGCCGCCGGTAAGAGCCATCAACACCCACAGAGGAGTGGACAAAACTTTCCGAAGATGCGATTGGCCCTGGGAACCGGGAAGCAGTTGAAGCACGTTTTGGAGGAAGCGCGCCCGGACTTCGGCCGCCGCCTTGTTGAAGGCCGCTTCCTCACTTCCATTTCGAGCATGGAGTGGAAATAGGGCTGCAACGACGCCTGCGCCTGTTCGCGCGATACGCCCGGCTTCAGGCGGCCGAACACCTTCACCCAGCGCGTCCGGCGGTTGTGGAAATCGAACTGTTCATTAAACAGAGGCATCAGCTGGGGGCGCATCATCACTGGAAGGAACACTTGGCTGGAGGTTCCAAAATCCAATCCTTCAAAACCTTTCTGCGCCACCCCAACCAGAGTGAAATTGTGGCCATTCACCGCGATGGTCTTGCCAAGAATCGAGCGATCGCCGGCGAATCGTGATTGCCAGTACGCGTAGCTGAGAATCGCCACCGGATGGCCGTCGGGAACGCGATCATCGTTGGGCGTGAACATGCGTCCAAGCGCCGCGCCCACGCCCAGCTCCGGAAAGTAGGTTCCCGAAACCAGGTCGCCGCTGACGCGCTCGGTGTGCCCGTTAAATCCAACGCTGAAGTCGGTCGAGAAGTAACAAAGCAGGCCGGTGAAGGCCGAATTGTGCTCGGCCAGATCGCGATACATGGGATAAGAGAGCGCATTCTGGCCCCAGTTGTTCCCGTAGTGGAAGCCTTCCATGTGCAGGACTACCAGCTGTTTGGGGTTTCGGACCGGCATCAGCCGCAGCAGCACCTGGTCCAGCAGCGAGAAGATAGCGGTGTTCGCGCCGATCCCAAGGGCAAGTGACAACAAGGCTACAGCCGTGAACACGGGCGATTTGCGAAACGTTCGCAGAGCAAATTGAATATCTTTCCCGATGGATCGCATTGCCTAATAGACTACGCGGACGCGTTTTAGTTAGTTCGATCGAATCCCTGGTATCCTCAAAATCATGACCCGTCGAACTGCGCTCGTAGCTCTACTGTTCGCGGCCAGTCTCCCCGTCGCCAGCCTCGCCGCCGCCGCTCGTTCCACCTCATCGGACCCGCGCCTGGCGAAAGCCTTTCGCAGGCCGGAGCAGAACGGGTGGATCTTCGTGCATCTGGAAGGAACGCCTGCGGAAATAGGATTTCAGCACGGCTATTTGCTCGCTCCCGAAATCGAAGACGTTGACAAAGTGATAGCGCTCGGGCTGAAGCACGACAGCCACAAGCCGTACAGCTTTTTCCGCGCTGCCGCGGAGAAGGTGCTGTGGCCGCGCGTGGAGCCGCAGTATCGCCAAGAACTGCAGGGAATTGTGGAGGGGCTGAAGGCGCGCGGGGTGGCGCTGGATCTGTGGGACGTGGTCGCGTTGAATGCCTGGCAGGAGCTTTCGCCCTACTACACCACCTGGTACGACAAACAGCACGACCTTGCGTCGCTGGCCCAGCCTGTGGCGGAACATTGCAGCGCGTTTGTGGCGGTGGGCAGTTATACGCGCGACGGCAAAACAGTGATCGCGCACAACAACTGGACCGAATACAAGGAAGGCTCGCGCTGGAACATCATCTTCGACATCGCGCCCGCGCAAGGCTACCGCATACTGATGGACGGCATGCCCGGGCTGATTCACAGCGGCGACGACTATGGCGTGAACAGCGCGGGGCTTGCGATCACCGAAACCACCATCGGCCAGTTCATGGGATTCGATCCCAAAGGCATCCCCGAGTTTGAGCGCGCGCGCAAAGCCATGCAATACGCCGCCAATATCGACGACTTCGCCCGCATCATGGAAGACGGCAACAACGGAGGCTATGCCAACACCTGGCTGCTGGCCGATACGCGCGCGAATGAAATCGGGCAACTGGAGCTGGGGCTGAAGCACGTCACATTGAAACGCACCAAAGACGGCTACTTCGTGGGCTCCAATTTCCCAGAGAATCCCGAGTTGATCCGGGACGAGGCCAGCGCCTTCCCGGTGGCCGATATGAGCATCAGCGCCAACGCCCGGCACGTCCGCTGGGACCAGTTGATGCAAGAGTACAAGGGCAAGATCGACGTCGCGGCCGCGCAGCAGTTTCTCGCCGACCACTACGATACGTTTTCGCACCAGACCGCGCCCAGCGAGCGGACGCTGTGCGGGCACATCGATCTTTCCGCGCGTGGCTCCAGTCCGTGGCAGCCTCCCTTCGGCCCGGCGGGCGCCGTGCAAAACAAAGCCGCGGACGCTACGATGCTGGCGCAGATGTCCTTCACGGCCGCCATGGGCCACGCCGATGGAATCGATTTCAAAGCCGCCCAGCACTTGAAGGAGCATCCCGAGTTCGCGTGGGAAAAGGGCGTGCTGCGAGATCTCGATTCGCACCCCTGGACCACGTTCCGCATCGCCCAGTAGGCTGCTACCTGGCTTCCCGCACAAAATGCGTTAAACTACCTGTGCAAACTTGGCCAGGAAAAGAACGGCTCGGTTCTACCGCGTGTTCTTGAGTCACTCCCACAAGGACCGCTGGATTGCTAGGCAATGCGCTAGGCTAATCGAAGAGGCCGCCAAGCCGTACATTGAGGTATTTCTCGACGAAACAGATATCGAAGGCGGACAGTCGATTCCGGAGTCTGTTCGGACAGCCATCAGAAAGTGCGACGAGTTAGTCGTACTCATGAGCGCCTACTCCAAGGAAAGCTCGTGGGTGCTCTCGGAAATAGGTGGTGCTTGGGTTTTAGGGACACCGATCATTGCTATTCTGGATAAGGTTGGCCCGGGGGAAATGCCCGAAGTGCTGAGGTCGTACAAGGCGATCGACCTCAACGATTTCGACGAGTACCTTGAACAGGTCACATGGCGAGCCAAGGCCAGGCGTTAGACGATGCAGCAGGAAAAACGCTCTAGGAATTCACCTGTAAAGGTATTCATCATCCACGCCGACGCGGATGCCGATTTTGCAGGAGATGTACGGAGACTGCTCGCCAACAGGGTTAACGCGCGGGTGTTCACCACCGAAAAGAAGAGCGCTACTAAGGCGTGGCTTTCGAGATTGCGAAATGAGTTGGCCTCGAGCGATGTGGTAGTGGCATTGTTGACCCCCTCATCCCCGAAATCGCGCTGGGTTCTGCAGGAGATTGGAGCTGCTTGGGTACTTCGGAAACAAATCATTTCTGTGGTGGCGCGGCGAGACCTTCTAAGCAAGATACCAGTCGCGCTGGACAAAGCCAGCAGCATCGAATTGTCCGACGTGAGGACTACGAAGAACGCGGACAAGTTCGTGGATGCGTTCGAAGAGAGCTTGGCCGCAGGCCAGATATCCTAAGGCCCTAAGCCTCCGGCCCTCGCATATAATCGTAATACCGTTTTTTCGCTACCAAGCTAGGAGGGTCGTTTGCACAAACGCTTCAGGAGTGGGTACTTGAGTATCGTCCTAGGCGCGTTCGCGTTGGCCGCCAGCGCGCTACCCTCAAACGCACAAGTAACAGCGGCCGTTTCGGGAACGGTCGACGACACTTCCGGCGCCGGCGTGGCAGATGCCATGGTGACCGTCAAGAGCGTCGAAACGGGAGCTAGCCGAACGACCACCACGGATTCAGCGGGCCATTACATCATTCTTTCTCTCCCCCTCGGCCCGCAAGAGGTAAAGGCCGAGAAGGCCGGGTTCAAGTCGGCCGTGCGGACCGGGATCGATCTAGTGGTGGGCCAGGAGGCGGTGGTTAATCTCCAGCTCGAGGTCGGCGAATTGGTCCAGCAAGTCACCGTGGCTGCGGAAACTCCCGTGGTGAACACCACCACCTCGCGCGTCTCCGGCGTGGTGGGCGAACAGCAGATCAAAGACCTGCCGCTCAACGGCCGCAGTTTCGACAACCTGATCACGCTCAATCCCGGAGCGGTCAATTACAGCGCGATGAAGAGCGCCGGAACCAGCACCAGCGACGGCAACACGTTTTCGGTGGACGGCCGCCGGACCTATGAGAATGTTTTCCTGCTGAACGGGATCGAGTATACCGGGTCCAGCCAACTCGCGATTTCGCCAGGCGGCGTCAGTGGCGAGCTTTTAGGCATTGACGCCATGCGCGAGTTCAACGCCCTGACTAACACCTACGGGGCCGAGTACGGAAAACGCGCCGGCGCGCAGGTCCTGGTGGTCACGCAATCGGGCAGCAATCAGCTGCACGGGACGGTCTTCGAGTTTCTGCGCAACAGCGACCTGGACGCCCGGAATTTCTTCGATCAAGGCTCCGTTCCCCCGTTCCGCCGCAACCAGTTCGGTGGCGCGCTGGGCGGGCCGCTCAAGAAGGACAAGTGGTTCCTGTTCGGCAACTATGAAGGATTCCGCCAGGCGCTGGCCCTCAGCAACGTCAGTGTCGTTCCCGACGCCGACGCCCGGCTGGGGATGTTGCCCAACTCCGCGGGCGTAGAAACGCCGGTGGCCAAGCTGAACCCGGCGATGCTGAAGTACATGCAGCTCTGGCCTGCGCCCAACGGTGCGGACTTGGGCAGCGGCGTCGCTCTGTCCTACAACCATCCCCGCAAACCTGATTCGCGAGGATTTCGGAACCCTGCGTACCGACTACATCCTCAGCGACCGTGACACCCTTTCTGCCATCTACACCATCGACAACGGCCACAGCACCATTCCGCAGGCCGATCCGCTGTTCGGAGCGTGTGAAACATTGCGCAGCCAGGTGGCCAGCGTGGAAGAGACGCACGTCATTTCGCCTGAAATCCTGAACACGTTCCGCGCCGGATTTTCGCGCGCCGCCTGGAACTACGATCCCGTCACGTTCGCCACATTTCCGGCCAGCACTTCCTTTGTCACCGGCCTGGGCCCGGGCGGCATCGTGGTCGGCGGCGGCGTCACCACTACCGGAGGCGGCACCATCACGTCGGCCGGCCCGAACAACGCCGCCAACGTCTGGAATCGCAGAAATCTGTTCACCTACACCGATGGCGTGCAGATCATCAAAGGTACGCCATCAGATCAGCCGCGGGCGTCTGGTTCCAGCGCATTCAGGACAACGAGGACACCGCATCGCGCCAGCTTGGGCAAGCCAGCTTCGCCAGCTTGACCACCTTCCTGCAAGGCACGGTGACATCGTTTCAAGTGGTGCCGGACCCCAACGAGCTCGGCTGGCGCAGCCTCTTCGGCGCGGCCTATTTCGAAGACGCCATCAAATTGCGTCCGAATCTGACGTTCCAAGCCGGACTGCGCTACGAATTCACCACCGGGTGGAACGAAGAATCGGGCAGAGCAGCGAACTACATAACCGGTCCGAACGGAATTCTCGAAACCACATCCGCTGGTGGGCAGATTCCGTGTTCACCAAAAACAATGCAACCCATCTGCTTGGTCCCAGAGCGGGCCTGGCCTGGGATGTTTTTGGAAACGGGAAGACCGCCGTTCGCGCCGGCTACGGCATGTACTATTCGCTGATCGACGATTTGAGCTTTCCTGCTCAACTCGATTCCGCCTTACAACGGCTCCGTTTCGCTGAAGGGATCGCTGCCATCGCTGCTTCCGATCACTGCCGGCGTGCCTCCGGCGGCCGGCACCATCTTCGCTCCGCAAGGCGTGCAGCCCAACGCCAAGACGCCGACCGTTCAGGAATGGAATTTCACGATCGAACAGCAACTGAGCCACGATACGGTGCTGCGCGTGGCCTACGTCGGTCGAATTCGGATATCACGGCTTGTTGAGCGTCGATCCCAACGCCATTCCGCCGCAGATTTGCTCCAACTCGGCGGGCTGTTCGGCGGGCGGCGAACCTCGGCCACCGGCAGCATCGTGCCGCAAGGCACGCTGTATATTCCCGGTCCCAACGCAACCTTACCGAATCCCGAGCTGGGCGCGGGATTTTTCTGGTACACCGAGGGCAACAGCAGCTACAACGCTCTGCAGGTGGACGTGATCCATCGCTTCAGCAAGGGACTCCAGTTCCGCGCCAACTACACCTGGTCGAAGGATCTGGATATGAATTCGGCGCTCACCGGCGCGCAGGCCAGCAATCAGGCGCAAATGGTACTGGACCCCTACGATCTGCACCGCGATTGGGGACCGTCCGCCTACAACATCCCGAATTCAGCCAGCATTTCGGGCACCTACGATCTGCCCTTCGGCAAAGGCCAAGCGTGGGCCAACAACTTCGGCGGATTTGGAAACCGTCTGGTGAGCGGCTGGCAGTTCAATACCATCGTCTCGCTTGAGAGCGGCTTTCCCTTCACGCCGCAGATTGGTTCGAATCAATCCGGAGATGGCGATACCAGAAATCCCGACCGGCCTTCGCTCAATCCCGCTTTCTCGGGCCCGGTGGTGTTAGGCAATCCGAACCAGTGGTTCAATCCGAACGCGTTTGTTCTGCCCACCGCCGGCACTTACGGGAATTTGGGCCGCGGCGTCTACAGCGGACCGGGCCTGGCCGACTGTGGACGCCTCGCTGTTCAAGACCACCGCCATCACCGAGCGAACCAATCTGCAATTTCGCGCCGAGTTTTTCAACGTGCTGAACCACGCGAACTTCGGGACGCCCAATGCCACGGTGTTTTCCAACGGCGCCATCAGCCCCTCGGCGGGCTTGATCACGACCACGGCTACAACGTCGCGGCAGATCCAATTCGGACTGAAGCTGATTTTCTGAGAATTCAGAAGTCAAAATTCAGAATTCAGAAGCCAGAATTCCCACCGTCTGGCGTCAGCAGGCGCATGTTGCTCTCCCCCAGTTCCCATCCCGCTTCCGCCAGCCGTTCGGGCGACGCGCTGAAGACGATCTGAAACACATTGCGATCCTGCGATGCAGCCAGCGGCCTGCCCTGCCGCGGGGAAACGATCGCCAGGTACTTCAGGATGGTGTAAACATCGGCCTCCTCGGGAAGCTGCCAGTCCACATCCTGCGTGCAAAAGCGGATGCGCGAACCGCGCTGGGAAAGATTCCAGGCCAGAAAAGCGCAGCGGTCCACCGCGGATTCGAACCACGCGGCCTCGGAGCCAGGCACATCCAGATCGAGAAAAAACGCCACGGCCTGTTCCCGCTCGCGCGCAAACTCGCGGACCTGCAGGTCGCCGGTGTGAGCGGTGGCTTTCCAATCCACATGGTGAGCGCTTTCCAGCGCCTCATACGGCCGGATGCGATAGAAATCGTTTCCCTGGCCGCGATAAAACGACGCGATCTCGCCTTGCAAGGAGATCAGCAGATCCTCGAACCCGGGCTGCGGATCGATGGACGGATACACGATAATGTCGCGCAGCAGCCGCACGTTGATGCGCCGCTCGGCGAATCCAAACGGAAAGCGCGTGGAGAAGCGAAAGCTGTTCTGCCGGTAAGCGCCGCGGCGCGCAAAGAAAAGCTCCACCGGCGCTTCGATCCGCGCCCCGCCCGGAATCACGGGGAAATAGAGCGGCTGCGAGAGCCCGCTGTCGCTCGATCCGGCCACGTGGATCGAGAAGGACGGCATCCAGCGCTTGGTATTGCGGATCACGATGCGCCCCATCAGCTTCCGGCCCGCGCACAGGTGCTCGGGCAGCAGGAAATCCAGCTCCAGTCCGGCCAGCGACAGGCGGCCGATGAATCCCGACACCATCCAGGTGGCGAGCAACAGCGCCAGAATCAGGAAACAGCAGGTTGTTGGCCGAAACGAAAGCCGCCAGCGACACCAGAACGCAAGTCAAGGTGAACAGCAGGCCCAGGCGCGTCACCTGCTGGCGGGTGCCGTGATCGAGCGCGGAACGAAGCCAGGGCCAGGGTTTCAGCACTCCTTCCAAGATGCCACACCGCGGGCCGGACGCGGATTATCCCTAAAGCCCGCATAAAATCCAGCCGATTTCAAATTAGACAGGTCGATCCATGTTCTTAAGATCCAACAAGATACGCAGAACGCTACCGGCCGGTTAGGCCAATCATGGAAACCTCTTTAACATCGCTGGCGCAAAATCTGGAAGCGGCCGGCAAACGAAGTCCGGGCGGCTGGAGTCGCTGGTCAACGCCAGCCCCATCGCCATGTTCACCTGCAAAGCCGGAGGCGACTTCGCGACCACATTCGTCACCGAAGGAGTCCGGACGCTGTGGGGATACGAGCCCGAGGACTTCTTGCGATCAACCCGGATTCTGGGCGACCGCATCCATCCCGAAGACGTCGCCGCGGTATACGGCCATCTGGCTCGAGTGCTGGAGCGAGGAGCGCACAGTTACGACTACCGTTTCCGCACCAAGAGCGGCGAGTATCGCTGGACGCACGACGAACTGCGGTTGGTGAGGGACGCGGCCGGCAATCCGCTGGAAATCGCCGGGTTACTGCTTCGATATCACCGAACAGAAGCTTGCCGAAGCGGCCCTGCGGGAAAGCGAAGCGCGGCAGAAGGTCATCTTCAACTCCACTTCGGATCTGCAGGCGCTGTTCCGGGTTGAGCCGGGCAATGTCTTCGTGACCGAGGCTGTCAATCGCGCCATGACCGAAAATTTTCGAGCGAGAATGGGCAGAACGCGGCGGATTTCTTGGGCAAAGACTTTGGCGAGCTGCTGGCCGCGACCGGGCTGTCGCCGGAGGAAATCGAAGTCCGGCGCGCGCTCTACCGCCAGGCGGTCGAGGAGCGGACCACCCTTCGTTTCGATACCCCGTCGTCCGATCTGCGCGACGCGCTGGAGGTCTCCGTTTATCCGGTAATGGACCAGCAAGGAAATTGCACCCATCTGCTGTGGAATGGCCGCAACATTTCCAAGCGCATGCGGCCGAAGCCGCACGGCGTGAAAGCGAGGAACGCTACGCCCTGGTGACGGAGGCCATCCACGAAGGAATTTTCGATTGGAACATGCGTGACCGGCGCTTACTATCTGTCGCCGCGCTACAAGGAGATTCTGGGATATCGCGACGACGAGTTGCCCAACGATCGCGGAGTCATTCTTCGGGCGCATTCATCCCGAGGACAGCGCGCGAATGGCGGAAACCGAGAGACCGTTACAACGCAGACCCCACCAAAGACCGGTTCCTCGACGAACTGAGGCTCAAGCACCGGGATGGCACGTATCGCTGGGTGGTTTCGCGCGGCCGGATCGTCCGCAACGATCAAGGCGCAGCCCATTCGCATCGTCGGCGCCATCGGCGACATGACGGACCGCCTGGAGTCGGCGGCCAAGCTGGCCGCCAGCGAAAAACGGCTGCGCGATATTATCGACTCCCTGTTCGGATTTGTCGGACTGTTCACGCTGGACGGCAAACTGATCGAGTGCAACCGCGCCGCCGTGGAAGCCGCCGGGCGTCAAGCTCGGAGGATGTGCTGGGCAAGCCGTTCTGGGAAACCGGGGCTGGAGACACGAGCCCGAGCGAGCAGAGCTCGGGTGCGGGAAATGATGATGCGCGCGGCTGCAGGGCGAAGTGGTGCGTTTCGAGACCAGGTTCGCGATGCAAGGCCAGCAGCAGATGATCGTCGATTTTACGTTTCGTCCGCTGCGCGACCAGCAGGGGGCGGTGTCGCAACATCGTCGGCCATGGCGTGGACATCACCGCCGCGCAAGCAAGCCGAAGCGGAGCTGCTGCAGGCCAAGGAGGCCGCCGAATCCGCCAGCCGCGCCAAGAGCGAATTCCTGGCCAACATGAGCCACGAGATCCGCACGCCGATGAATGGCATTATCGGCCTGACCGAGGTTCTGCTGGATACGCAGCTGGATGCCGAACAGCGCGAATATCTGACGCTGGTGCAGAGCTCCGCGGCATCGCTGCTCGACCATCATCAACGACATCCTGGACGTCTCCAAGATCGAAGCCGGCAAGCTGCAGCTGGAAATGCGGGAGTTCGATTTGCGCGAAGTAGTTCTCGGACACGCTGAGAGGCCTGAAAGTCTCGGCCGACGCCAAGGGGCTGAGTCTGGTGTGCGACGTCGCAGCCGGATGTGCCGGCGCGGGTCCGCGGCGATCCTGGACGGCTGCGGCAGGTACTGATCAATCTGATCGGGAACGCGATCAAGTTCACCGATCGGGGCCAGGTCTCAGTCGCGATTGAGCGCTCGCCGGAAGGCGCGGACGCCTTGCACTTCTCGGTGCGCGACACCGGAATCGGCATCCCGGCCGAAAAGCAAGCCATGATCTTCGAGGCGTTCACTCAGGTGGACGGCTCCTTCACCCGCAGATTTGGCGGCACGGGTCTCGGCTTGACCATCGCCAGCCGTTTGGTGCAGATGATGGAGGGACGCATCTGGGTGGAGAGCAAAGAAGGCGAAGGCAGCACGTTCCATTTCACCGCTCGGCTGGAGCCGGCCGTGCCGGCGCGGACACAGGCTTTGATTGGGCCTGCTGGACTGTAAGCCGGTTTCTGTACCCCGAAGGGCGGCGATCATTCCTCTGGGCAAGGCATTGCTGCCAAGCTCTAGCAACCTACCCGGAAGTCGAACGGAGCGGGCCGCTCCTCCTCCCCTATTTGGTCTTGCTCCGCATGGGGTTTGCCCTGCCAGACGGATCGCTCCGTCCGCGGTGCGCTCTTACCGCACCTTTTCACCCTTACCGAAAGCTCGAGCTTGCGCCCGAACATCCCGGCGGTATATTTTCTGTGGCACTTTCCGTGAAATCCGCTTTGAGCGAACCCCCCCGGCCGTTAGCCGGCATGCTGCCCTATGGAGACCGGACTTTCCTCCCGCCAGCGAGTAAACCGCGCCCGCGAGCGACCACCCGTACAACAGGCCCGACTTTATTGTCGCAGAAAGTGCCGCATCCGCTGCCGCGCCGGTACCAGATGTTTCAGCGAAGTGCCGATGCGGCTTGAATTGAGCATTAGCCGTGGCGGTCACTAAGGCGATCGCGAGGAACTGGAAGCAGTGTTTCATCCCGAAGCAGTGTGTCATGAGGATATCTCCGGCTTGGCGTCGTCTGAGGTCTCGGTGCGAGCTTCGTGGTATTCCATCTCGGTGTTCACCGCCCAGATATTGGCCTTGTCGCGCCTGCCCTCGACGATGTTATCCACCGCCGTCATCGCCGTGAGCATGGAATGGTCCTGATTGTTGTACTTGTGCATGCCATTGCGGCCGACCAGGAACAGGTTCTGATAGCGGTCCACAAAATCGCGAATCACCGTGGAAACGATCGTAGGTTCCGAAGTACGCCGGATAGGTTTTCTCCATGCGAATGACGGTGGCGTCCAGCACATCGGCGCGCGCCGACGATCCCCAGCTTTCGACTTCCTCAACCGCCAGCGCGATCATGTCCTGATCGGACTTCCGCCACAGCTCGTCGGTATCGTTGCAGAAGTACTCCAGGCCGATCCAGACTTTGTCCGGGATCGCCCACCATGTACGGGCTCCAGTTGTTGAAGATCTGCATGCGGCCCACCAGAACATCCGGCTCCTGAATATAGATCCAGTTGTCTTTCAGCAGCGCCTCGCCTTGCTTCGCTGATGTTCAGCCGGTTGAGCAGCAGCCCCACGGTGATGAAGTCGCGATACATCAGGCCGTCGCTCACCTCTGGACACTTCGCGGGGAGGCGGACGCATCGAAGGCCTGAATCAGATCCTTGACCGGCATGGTGGAGAACACATACTGTGCCGGGAAAAAGACGCTGCTCTCCCGCGTCGCTGCGCGCCGTGACGCCGGTCACGCGATCGCCCGAGGTGTGAATGCCGCACACCGTCCAGCCCGGTGAGAATCTCGCCGCCGCCGGCGCGGACGCGGCTGGCCACTTCTTCCCACAATTGGCCGGGGCCAAGTTTCGGGTAGAGGAACTTTTCGATCAGCGAGGTCTCGGTGTCCTTCTGGCCGATCTCGTTCGAGCTGCCCGCCGATGAGCTTCTTGAAATGATGCAGCCAGGGCCTTGCGCAAAGAGAGCCCCTTGATGCGCTGCGCGCCCCATTCCGCGCTGATTTGATCGCACGGCACGCCCCACACCTTTTCGGTGTAGCTCTTGAAGAACGTCCGATACAGATGCCGGCCGAAGCGGTTGATCAGAAAATCCTCGAGCGTTTTCTCGGGGCGGATGGGCCGCATCGCGCTGGCCATATAGCTCAATCCCGCCTTGCAGCGTGCGAACCAGGCCCAGATTTCGCAGCGTCGCAAGATTCAGCTTGAGCGGATAATCGAAAAGTTTTCGCAGATAAAAGATGCGCGACTTGCGCGGCCGCACCAGCATCACCAGATCGTCCAGCTCGGGGTCCGGCGCATGGCCGTTCGAGCGGCGGCCTTCAGCGAACGCCCGCTCCTGGTTTTGATAAACCAGCCGGTGATTGGCTTCGCTGGTCTGCTCCACCGGCAGCAGCGACAGTCCACCAATCCATCACCCGATCGGATTTGGAAAAGAAGCGATGCCCGCCGATATCAATCCGATTGCCTTTGTAGGCCACAGTCCGCGAGATGCCGCCCATGTAGGCGCTCTTCTCCAGCACCACGGGCTTAATGCCGGTGCGCCGCAAAAGCTCCAGCGCAGCCGTCAAGCCGGCTGGTCCTGCGCCAATAATCACGGCAGTTCCTCGGGAGGAGTTTCGGTCATAAGATGGAAGATCAGCGGACGCAAGCGGACTGGGAACTGGACACTTTACTTATCTCACCATAGAAGTCACGCCGGAGCGCAAAGTTTCCATTTTTTGTTAACATCTTCGACTCTAGACGTCTAGAATTGAACCACGCGATGTCTCCACAGACGCTAACAATGTGACACGCGGCGCTCACAGTCCCCGCCTTGCAAAGGCGCGTCCGCACGCGTTGATCTACATCGCCGCGGCGCTTATGCGCTGCTGGTGGCGCTTGACGATTCATCGCCATGAGCCCTGGGCCGACGAAGCGCAATCCTGGCTGCTGGCCCGCGACGCCAGCCTGGCCGAGTTGTGGGGCCGGTTGCTGCACTACGAAGGAACGCCCGGGCTTTGGCAAACCTTGCTGCATGCGCTGATCCGGCTGGGCCTTCCTTATTCGGCTTAGAGTTACGTTTCAGCGTCCTGGGGCTGGCCGCTGTGGTTCTTTTGCTGCGATACGCGCCGCTGCCGCTTTTATTCGGATCTTGCTGCCATTCACTTACTATCTTTGTTACCAATATGCAGTCATTGCGCGCAGCTATGCTCTTATCGCTCCCTTATTATTCGCCATCGCGGCCATTTATCCGCAAGCGCCGCGCAGGCCGGCCTTGACGACCGTGTTGCTGTGCTGTTGGCCGGAGTCAGCGTGCACGGCTTTCTGATTTCGGCTTTGCATTTGGGTCACTCTTTATGCGCCCCGACTTTCTCGGCGCCGAGAATTCCGACGCTGAAGCTGGCAATTGCCGGGCTGACTTATGGCTGATTCTGATTTTCTTCATGGTCTGCGCGTGGCCCGCGAAAGACGTGGCTTTCGCCGAGCACCGGGGCTCTCGAACCTGCACTTGCTTTCCGGATGTCACCAAGGCCGGCTTGGCGGGAGCTTTCACCGGTTACTGGATCATGTCGCTGGTCTTGATCGCGCTGTCTGCTGCCGTTCCTGTGGCGAGGCGGCGGATGGCTGTTCTTTCTCTCTGCGAGCGCGGCTTTCTGCCTCTTCGGAACCATCGTCTACGCGCAAGTGTGGCACTTCGGCATCCTATTCCTGGCGTGGCTGTTTGCGATTTGGATCTCGGCGTATAAGACCCGAGTCACCGCGCCCGCACTTGCTGGCGCTGATCGTCGCCATCGGATTTCAATGTTACTGGACTGCCGCCGCGATCCGTTACGACTGGAGCCATGCATATTCCGGAAGTCTGGCGGCGGCTCAATATTTGCGGCCAGACCGGCTTGCCCGCCGGCGGACTTTACGCCATCGGATATCCGACCACCGCGCTCCAGCCCTATTTCCCCGCGAACATATACTCCGATTTTCACCGGGGCGGCCAGCTTATTGGGATTGGTCCAAACGGAACACCGCCGAGGATCCGCGCGCGCTGTTCGCTTCGCAGCGCCGCGAGCTGGTGCTGGTGGGCTACAAGGATGTCCGTGAGAAGCAGCGCTGGGCCGATCTTCTCGGCTCTGCTGGGCTACGAGTGCCACCGGCATTTCGACGGCGGCACTTTCTGGCAGACCGGCGTCTTTGAACTCGAATCCTACGATCTTTATCGCAAGACATCCAGGCCCCACGCGCGCGAGCAGCGTGAATATGGCCGATCCGGCGCAAGCGGCCCAACTGTTGAGTGGTTTTTACGACATCGAAGGGGCAAATGGCGTTGGACCGCGAAGAACTTTTCCGTTCTGCTCAAAACTCCGCCCGGCGGCGCCGTACAGCTGGTTACCTGAAACTGTACGTCCCCGATGTCCAGATCCGGAATCTGGGTCCGATCACGATCAGCGCGGACGTCGCTGGTCATGAGCTTCCCGCGCGAACCTTCTCGCAGTCGAATGAATACACCTACTCCGCCACGTTCCCACCGAAGCGCTGCGATCCGGCTATCGTCGTAGTGAACTTTCGACTCGACAAATCGTCCGTCGGGCTCAATGGCGACGCGCGCGAACTGGGCGTCGTTGTTACCGAAGTTGAGTCTGGCAGCCACCGTCCCCGGCGCAATAGAACCTTCCGTCCGGCGGCTGGAATTATTGGACAGCAGCAAGACTCTTGCCGAAACCGGCCTCGATGTGCGGTGCGATTGCGGCGCCCGCGACATCGCGGAACTGGTTCGGAATCAGAAAATCGCGATCCGGGCTGCAGCGGATCACTCGAGCCAAATCTGGAATCACTCCATCGATGAGCGTCGCTTCCGGATGCAAGCCCGCCGGCAATTTCCAGTCACGCAGCCGCTGCTCATAGACCGGCATCAGTCCCCCAGCGAGCAGAATTCGTTGACCGTTCACGATCATGCCCAGCCGATAAAAGAACTCCGACGTTTTGGTCGCGTCCAGCGGTGTCAAGTAGACATAGCGCACCTTCGGCAAATCCAGCACCGACGCATAAAATTCATCGTCGGCGACACAATCAGCAATTCGTTCGTCCGGCGCAATTGGCTGTAGCTATCGAGCGCCTGCGCCGAGGGAACCGTCTTCGGGCCGTGATCCAGTCCCGGCCACAGCTTCACTGCCGAACAACCACGATCAGCAAGCCGCGCACGCGATCCAAGCCAACCGCCCGCGCAGAGAGGAGAGAAATTCGACGGTCATCAACACCAGCACTGGCAAAAGCGGCAAGCAAATAATAAGCGGCGCGCGTTCCAAAGACGCCGAGCGCGAGCACCGCCACCAGGAACCATGCCGCGAGCAAGCGCGCCTGTGTGTGCTCCTGCTTCCTCCATGCCTTCACGATCCAAGGAAGACTCGTCGCCACAATCCCAGCAGAATCGGATCGGTGCGCAGCAGCGTTCGCAAGTAAAACCAAAAGTTGGTGTCTCCGGTATAGCGCGATGGCGCGGTCACTCCCGATCCGAGCAATTGAAATCGCACGTACTCGGCGATGAACCAATCCTTGTGCACGACAAATTGATAAATGTGCCAGGGCGCGGTGACGATCGCCGCCACCGCGATGGCAGTCAAAACCCTTCGCAACGGCGGACGTTCCTTCGCTCCCGCAAACATCCAGTAGACCGCAAGAATCAGCAATGGAAGCAAGCCCGCCGCGCTCTTGGTCATCACCGCGGCGCCGGAGAAAGCGCCGAATGCGATGGCCGTCCAGCGCCGTTCCCAGCGCGGATCGGCCGCAATCAAAAACATGGCCGCCACGACGAACAAAGTCAGCAGCGCATCGGTCATGAATTTTCGGCTCATGGAATGGAACAACTGGGGTGCCCAGCAACAGCACCACTCCCGCCATGGCCGCCGCCATCGATCTCGATCGCCTGAGCCACCAATAAACCAAACGCAGCAGAGCACGCCCGCAGCCAGCACCGGCAGATCGCAACGCTACCGGATTGATCCCCGCCACACGCATGCTGGCGGCGCCGGCCCACATCAGCAACGGCGGTTTGTTGAGCATGAAGCGATCCAGGAAGACCGGCGTCATCCAATGGCCCGTGCGAACCATCCTGGCCGCCGCGTGGCCATACACCGCCTCATCCTGCGCGCCCGCGTGCAGCAGCGGATCGACGATAGCCGCTCGCCATGCCGGCGCTCGAAATGCCGAAGCCCAGCGCGACCGCGGCAAACAAACCGGCGGCGGTTAATTCAATGGCGGTACGATTCGGAATGCCCACGGATCTGATATCGTAGCTCTGCGGAGGCTACCGTGACACGTTCCTTGATCCTAGCGCTTGCTTGCTTCACTGCGTCGCGTTTGGCGATGACGTGGGAGGGCAGGTCCCCGAAATCCCCTACGAGTCGGTTCCCAATTTCCTGAAGCTCCCACCCGACCTGTATCTGGGCGAGGCATCGGGCGTGGCCGTCAACTCCAAGAAGCACATCTTCGTCTTCTCGCGCGGCAACACCACCGGGCCGGCCTATGGCGCCACCGCCGCGCAGATTCTCGAGTTCGGACCGGACGGAACGTACATCCGCGAGATCGGCCACAACCTCTACGCCTGGTCCTTCGCTCACGCCATCCGCTTCGACAAGGACGACAACCTCTGGGCCGTGGACAAAGGCTCCGACATGATCGTCGAGTTCGATCCCGAGGGCCGCGTGAAGATGGTGTTCGGCCGCAAGAAGGAAGCGTCGGACGAAGGCGCCGAGGCCTGGAAGCGCGTCAACCCGCCGCGTCCCGCCGTCAACGGCCAGTTCCGCCAGCCCACCGACGTCACCTGGGATCCGCAGGGCAACATCTTCATCAGCGACGGCTACATCAATTCGCGCGTCGCCAAGTACGACAAGAACGGCGATTGGGTGAAGCAATGGGGCACGCCCGGCAGCGGCCAGGGCGAGTTCAACACGCCGCATAGCATCGCCTCCGACGCGCAAGGCAACATCTACGTGGCCGATCGCGGCAACCGCCGCATCCAGGTGTTCGACTCCGACGGCAAGTTCCTGCGCGAGATCACCATCGACGTGCCCGTTCCGCCCGTGGTGCACATGTGGATGGGCAATCCGCCCGCGCCACAACCCCCGTCACCGTGGGAGCGCCACCGCCCAACGGAACCATGCAGACCGGCGCGCCCTGGGCCATCTGCATCACGCCCGGGCCCGACGCAGTATCTCTATAGCTCCGACGCTTATCCGGGGCGCATTTACAAGCTGACGCTGGACGGCAAAGTGGTCGGCATGTTCGGGAGCATGGGCCATCAGCTGAAGCAGTTCGGCTGGGTTCACGAGATCGCGTGCCCGTCGGAGAACGAAATCTACACCGCCGAAATCTTGAACTGGCGCGTGCAGAAGCTGATTCTGAATCATGCCGCCACCGCGACGCCGCACCGGACCAGGACAACGCACGTCCCACAAGAGCGATTGAAACGAGCATGAAGATCTTGGTTCTATCCCTGCTGTCGGGCGCGGCCTGTATTCGCCGGCACTCCGGTGACGTCACGTTTTATCGCGACGTTCTGCCCGATTCTGCAGGAGCGCTGCCAGGGCTGTCATCGGCCCGGCGAAGTGGGTCCCATGGCGTTCGGCGCCTACGATCAGACGCGTCCCTGGGCCAAGGCCATCAAGCAGGCCGTGCTGCTGAAGAAAATGCCGCCATGGAATGCCGACGCCCCGGCCGGCCGTTTTCATAACGATCCCCGCCTTTCGCAGCAGGAGATCGACAAGCTGGTGGCCTGGGCCGATTCGGGCGCGCCCGCCGGCGATCCAAAAGATGCCCCGCGTCCAGCTGACATTCCCGGACGGTTGGAGCATCGACAAGCCCGATCAGATCTTCGACGGTTCCCACGCCGTTCCAGATTCCCGCCACCGGAACGTTAGAGTATACCTACGTCATCGTGCCCACCGGCTTCAAAGAAGACCGCTGGATTACGCAAGCGGAAGTGCGGCCTGGCAATCGCGCCGTGGTGCATCATGCCAATGTCTACATCCGCGAGCCCGCTTCCAACTGGCTGCGCGAGTATCCGATGGGCAAATTGTTCATACCCGAAGAGCGCGGGGAACGCGTGGGAACGGGCGGATCGTCCAGCGCGGGCGCCAGCGTGCGCGAACAAGTGATCGCCGGCTATGCTCCCGGCAGGCCCGCCAAACAAGTCCCCGATGGTTACGCCATGCTGATTCCGGCGGGCTCCGACCTGGTCTTCCAGCTCCACTACACCACCAACGGAAAGCCCACAACCGACATCACTCGCATCGGTTTCGTGTACGCCAAAAGCGCGCCGTCGAAGCGCGTGATTCGCGTGCAGGCATCCAACGCCGGCTTCGTGATTCCGCCCGGCGCCGACGATTATCCCGTCGCGGGATCGGCCGCCTTGGGCGTCGATTGCGAGCTGCTGAATGTTTATCCGCATATGCATCTGCGCGGAAAATCGATGACCTTGAGCGCCGTCTATCCCACCGGCGAACGCGAGGAGTTCGTCCGCGTGCCGCATTACGATTTCAACTGGCAACTGGTTTATTCATTCACCAAGCCGCGCCTCTTGCCGAAGGGCACGGTGCTCAAGGCCGACGCCACGTTCGACAATTCGCCCCAATCGTCGCGTCAATCCCAACCCGAAGCCGACGGTCCGTTGGGGCGATCAAAGCTGGGACGAGATGATGGTGGGTTTCTTCGATCTTGCGATTCCAGTCAAAATGGACCCGGCGCTCGTTCTCCTTGCGCAATAGCGCCGATGGATGCGACGCACGATCCGAATCTGAAAAGCTGGGTGGAATCAGCCAATCGTCCCGACGGCGATTTCCCGATTCAAAATCTTCCTTACGCGAGTTTCCGAAAGCGCGGCGAGGAGGGCATCCGGGTCGGCGTAGCGATCGGCGACATGGTGCTGGATGCGAGCGAAGCTCTTGGCCTCCCGTCGCTTCTATCGGTGATGGCGATGTCTCGCGCCGAGCGTACTGGCTTACGCCGGCGCTTGAGCGAGATGCTCGGGAACTATTCGTCCGGCGCTGAACGATGGCTGCTGCCGATAACAGAAATTGATTTACTGCTGCCGTGCGAAATCCCCGATTACACCGATTTCTTCGCGTCCATCGATCACGCCACCAACGTGGGGAGCCTTTTCGACCCGACAAGCCGCTGTCGCCGAATTACAAATGGATCCCGATCGCCTATCATGGCCGCGCGTCGTCCATTGTGTTGAGCGGCACGCCGGTGCGTCGCCCTCACGGGCAGATCGTCGTGAACGACCTGCCAATCTATGCGCCCTCCCGAATGCTCGACTATGAACTGGAGGTCGGCGCATTCCTAGGTCCCGGCAATGTGATGGGGCAACCGATCCCAATCGCCCATGCTGAAGACCATCTGTTCGGCGTGTGCCTGTTGAACGATTGGTCGGCGCGCGATATCCAGAGCTGGGAATACCAGCCGCTGGGCCCGTTCCTGGCAAAGAATTTCGCAACGTCCATCTCGCCCTGGATTGTCACGCTCGACGCCCTGGAGCCTTTCCGCGCGCCCGCCGCCGCGCGGCGCGCCAGGCGATCCGCAACCGCTCCCCTACCTTCAAGCCTCCGGCAATGGCGCGTTTCAAATCACACTGGAAGTTTGGCTTCGCTCGGCCAAAATGGAGGCGCCTGTGCGCCTGAGCCAGAGCGATTTCGCATCGTTATATTGGACGCTGGGCCAGATGATCGCCCACCACTCGAGCAACGGCTGCCCGCTGCGCCCGGGCGACCTCATCGGCAGCGGCACGGTTTCCGGTCCCGAAAAGCAGAATCAAGGCTGCCTGCTCGAACTCACCCGCCGGGGCGCGGACCCGCTCACGCTTCCGAGCGGTGAAACACGGGCGTTCCTCGAAGACGGCGATGAAGTGATCCTGAAAGGCTGGTGCGAAGCGTCAGGATTTCGTCGCATCGGCCTGGGTGAGTGCCGGGGCTTGATTCTACCGGCCTTACGAGCCTGAACGGACCGGGCTTGCAGAACGGCAGCGTCGATTTTCTGTCACCCTCGAAATCGGCGCCACAGTCGATTCAACCACTTCCAGCTGGACCTCCGAGTGCTCTTGCAGCGCTGATAAAAGGCACTCCCCGGAGAATTGTAGTTGGCTACAACGCAAGCGGCTCTTACTGACGAAGTTCGCGGAACTTTGGCGCAACGCGCCCGTCCGCAGCGTCGCATCGATCTGGTTTTCGTGCTGGGCCTGGTGGTTGCGCTGGGCGCGATTATCGCGGGGGTGGCCGCCGCCGGCATTTCCATTACCTATTTCTTTCAACCGGCCGGCGCACTCATCGTCATTGGCGGCACGCTGGGTGTGATGCTGGTCACCACGCCCAAAGATTCGCTGCTCTATTCCTTCCGGCGCGTCACGAATCTGATCGCCTCGGAAGAAGTAAATCGCGAAGCATTGATAGAAGAGATCATCGCGTATGCGAGAATGGCGCGGCGCGGAAGTCTGCTGTCGCTGGAGGCTGTGGTGCCACAGGCGGCGCATCCCTTCCTGGGACAAGCCTTGCAACTCGCCTTGGATGTCGGTAATCGGGCGGAGTTGCAAGCCGTGCTCGAAAACGAGCTGCGCATGCGCGAACGCCAGGGCGAATCGGACGCCAAGACTTTGGAAGTGGCCGGCGGGTTCGCTCCCACCATCGGAATCATCGGGACCGTGGTGGGGCTGATCGAAGTGCTGCGTCACTTCGCCAATGTGCAGTCGGTCGGATTTGGGATCGGCACTGCGTTTGTCTCCACTATTTATGGTCTGGCGATGGCCAACTTGCTTCTGCTGCCCGCCGCGCATCGGATTCGCGCCCGCGTCGCCGAGAATTTCGAGATTCAGGAACTCATCATTGAAGGCGTGCTCTCACTGGCCGACAACGTGCATCCCGCGTTGATCCGTCTGCGCTTGAACGCGTACATGCGCCAGCGCGACGGGCAGAGTCGCGACCTGAGCGCCTGAGCGGGCTCATGCAGCACAAGCTCAAACCCAAGTACCTGGAAGCCGAACGGGGCGGGCAGCGTGAACGCTGGCTGATCAGCTACACCGATTTCGTCACCATTCTGCTGATCCTCTTCGTTGCCATCGCTGCGCAGGGCCTGCATTCGGCGCAATCGTCGCGCCCGCCGCTACCCAAGCCCACGCCGGAGGCGGTCCAAGTAACGCCGCAGGCAGTCCAGCCCAAGCCAGCGCAACCCGCGCCAACGCCGGACCTAACGGATTCCCACCAAGCCCTAGTCCGCGCCGACGAAAAACTGCGATTGCAGGGATTGGATTCGCACCTGGAAAAGCGCGGGCTGGTGATCAGTCTGCCGCAGGCCATTCTGTTTCCCTCCGGCGAAGATCGCGTGCTGCCTGCCGCGTTTCCCATCGTCTCGCAGGTCGCCGAAGTACTGGCCAGCGTCCCCAATAAAGTCGCTTTGGTCGGACATGCCGATTCCATTCCCATCCACAACAAGCGCTTCCAGAGTAATTGGGAACTCTCGGCGGCACGCAGTGTAAGTTTGCTCGAAATCCTGACCACCCGCTACGGCATCGCCGAGTCGCGCCTCTCGGTCCAAAGCTACGGCTCGAACGATCCCAAGGACAGCAACGATACCGAGGCCGGACGCGCCGAAAACCGCCGCGTTGAAATTTTGCTGCTCGACGAAACCGCTCAATAAATTCCCCTGCATCTGGTATGTTGAAGCTTGAGTGTTCTGGACATTCCTCGCGAAGGCGCGCTGGGGCTGCTTTCCTTGGGCGCGCTGGTTTATCGATTGGATCCCGGCGTAGTCCCTTTCCGCAAAGCCACCGAATGCGAAATACACGTGAGCGGCGGCGAGTTCAACGTCGCGGCCAATCTCGCTAATTGCTTCGGCGTCCCTACCGGCATCGCGTGCGCGATGGTCGACTATCCCATTGGCGATTTGATCGCCGAGCGCGTCCGCGCCATGGGCGTTCAGCCTTTTTATAAGCGTTTCGAGCACAACGGCGTCACCGGTCCGAACATGGCGACCGTGTATAGCGATCGCGGATTCGGAGTGCGCCCGCCGGTGGTGTTCTACAATCGCGCCAACGAAGCCGGAGCGATGCTCAAACCCGGCGACTTCGATTGGAAAGCCATCTTCGCGCCAGGCGTTCGCTGGTTCCATAGCGGAGGCATTTTCGCCGCGCTTTCCGCCACCACCGGCGATCTGATCCTCGAAGCCATGCAGGCCGCCAAGGCCGCCGGCGCGGTGGTTTCGTTCGACCTCAATTTTCGCGAGAAGCTTTGGAGTGTCTGGGGCGGCGACGATCATCGTCGGGCTCGAAGTGCTGCGCCGCATCGTGCAAAATGTCGACGTGCTAGTGGGCAACGAAGAGGATCTGCAGAAAGGGCTCGGGCTGGCCGGAGTGGCCGAGGCCGTCAAGATGTATCCGCAAATCAAAATCGTCGCCACCAGCCTGCGCGAAGTGCATTCGGCCAATCGCCATACCTGGAGCGCCACCGCCTGGGTCGACCGGGCAGACATATACCGCGCCCAAATGCCGAACTGGATGTCTACGATCGCGTGGGTGGCGGAGACGGATTCTCGGCCGGATTCTTTTATGGATTGCTGGCCGGCGAATCGCCCGAGAACGCTCTCAAGCTGGGCTGGGCGCACGGCGCGCTGATCACCACGTTTCCCGGCGACACCACCATGGCAACGCTTGATCAGGTGCGCGCGTTGGCCCAAGGCGGCTCGGCGCGGATTCAGCGCTAAGCTGGTGGAAGATCAATCATGCTGCAAAGCGCGATTTTCTTCGAGACGCCCGAGGAGATTTTCGCGCGCGTTTTCGGCGAATTGAAGCCGCGCACGGCCGTTCCGCCTCTGCGGGTGAAATTCTGCAAATTCGCCAACGCCAACAGCTCGGTGCGATGGGACGAGAGCGGGCCTGGAGTTCCGCATCACCGACGTGTTGGAAGGCGCGCCGTCGGCCATTCTGGAATCGCTGGCGCATATTCTGATGTGCAAGCTGTTGCGCCGGCCGTCGCCGCGAACCCACGCCGAGCGATATCGGCGCTATCTCAATCGCAAGGAGATGCGCCGCAGCCTTCAGCTTGGTGAAGCAGGCGCGCGGGCGCAAGTTCGTCTCCGGCCCGCAAGGCGAGGCTTACGATCTCCAGGAAGATATTCGACGAACTGAATCAGGCTCACTTCCATGGTCTGATGGCGCAACCGCTGCTGGGCTGGAGCCGCCAGCCCTCGCGCGTGATGCTGGGGCACTACGATCCGTCGCACAACGCCATCATCTTGAGCCGCCTGCTGGACCGGCCCGGCGTTCCGCGGCTGGCCGTGGAATACATTTTGTTCCACGAGATGCTCCATCTGCGTTTTCCAGTGGAGCATCGCGGCGCGCGCCGTTGCGTTCACACCCGCGAATTTAAGGAAGCCGAGAAGCAGTTTCCCTTGCTCAAGGAAGCCAAGCAGTTTCTCAGGACATTTTGTAGCTTTTAGGAGAAAACCCGATCGTATTCGGTAATCCCGCTCTCCGGTACCGCTTGTCTTTCCTTCCCGGCAGATCCGGTGTATCATTTTCAAGTGATTGCTGTGAAATTTCAAACGCTTGCTATGAAAGCCGAAAGAACTGCGGGCGTGGCCTTCGACCGGAGTGCGGCCGCCGACCTCTGGCGCAACACTGTCTCTCAAATCCCCTCTGTCTTCGGAAGGCTGGTGTACCTGGCGTCGCTGCGCAATCCCAACAACGGCTGCTACGAACATCACGGGTTGGCCCTGGTTTTCGGCGAAGAAGAGGCAAACAAAGCGCTGAAGAACAGCCACTCAGCCGTATTCGCCGAGTGGCTTTCCTTCAACATCGAGCAGCAGAAAGCGGACCTGGATCTCTATATCTCGGGCTTGTTTGAAGACAAACGGCTGGTGGTGGAGACCTGGATCCGGTTGGCGCCCTACCGGAACTTGCTTCCCGCTTCGGTCCGAGGCGTAGAAAGACGTCTTTATGTCGCTGACTTTACAGCCCTGCTGGAGATGTTCAAGGCCGCGTACGGCGTCGCCGTCCCTGATCCAGACGCATAGCGATCCCGGAGACCTGGCCGATCAAGTCGATATCGTTCGGATAGTTGTAAACCTGCGGGCTGCATCCCGACAACGGATGCGGGATCAGAATCAACTGATCCCCGTTCAAGCTGGCCCACCCGCAGGCAAAACCCTGGCGATGCTCGAAGAAGTAAATCGGACGCTCGAACTCATTGTTCCAGCCGGAGTTAGCGATCTTCTGTTGCGTTTCGTCGATGGAAACAAAGGTGCCTGGCTGCAGCAGGGGATACATGAACAAATCTTCGGTGCCGATCAAGGCATAACGCTGCTCCTTGAGATTGAGCGAATCGAGAAACAGCAGCGGCAGCTTGCCCCAGCGTTGAACCATCCGGGTAAGATAGGTGGTGCGGCGAGGATCGAGTCCGGGATCGAGCGCCAGCGGCAGCAGCACCTCGCTCGAAACGCCGCCATGCGCGGTGTCGCCATGAAAAGAAAGCAGATGCGTCTGCGGGACCTCGACCGCGGCGGCGTCTGCGGGAAGGCTCCCCAGCGAGATCCCGTACCATTCGAGAACTTCTTGAAAATCAAGGCGATAGATCGCACACAGGGAGTAGAGCTTGTAGATGGAAGGAACTAAATTGCGATTCTCGATCTCCGAGATCCGATTAATGAGAACGGCAAATTCGTCATTGTGGTATTTGTCCGCGATTTTGAGGCTGGCCTGCTCGACGTCCCGGACCCGCAAATTAAGCCGTTCTCTGATGCGCCGTAGTTTCTGTCCAGGATCCTCCATGGTATGATGCATTCCCAGCGCCTGCACGAAGACGCCGGGACCTTGCGGTTTAGGGCTTGAGCAGCTTCGTGCAGACCGTTCTACAGGGTCGAATTATATCGGTCACGGCAACAAAGAGCAAGGCACGAAAGCAGATTTTGTTCGGTTTTCCGAACAGCGGCTCGACATTACAACGGTTTATCGTCAGCAGAACGGCTCTCGAAAATGAACGCTTGATCGGTTTTGAGAAAAACGCGGAACCGTAATCGAGTGAAAGCGAAATTGCAGCGTGACGCGTCATGTGCAGGCATTCAGGGTGAATTGGGCGCCTTCAGCCAGGAGGCGGCGCGCCAACTTCTGGGTCCCAGGCCCATGTTGTTCCCTACCCCACGTTCGAATCCGTTTTCAAAGCTTTGGACAGCCGGAAAGATCGCCTCTGCGGTAATCCCGATGGAAAACACCCTGGCCGGATCGGTCCACGAAAATTACGATCATCTGCTGCATTTCGATGTGCGGATCGCTGCGGAAACCAACGTCCGGATCGTGCACAACCTGATCGTGCCGCCGGGCGTCCGATTCCGGGACCTGCGCAAGGTCTATTCGCACCCGGTGGCGTTGAACCAGTGCCTCAAATTCTTCGCCCGCTACCCGAAGCTGGAGCGGGTGCCTTTCTATGATACCGCCGGCAGCGTGAAGATGGTGATGGATCAGAAGGGCCCGGATGCCGCCGCCATCGCCTCCGATGTGGCCGCGGCCATTTACGGCGGAACCATCCTGAAGCGTTCCATTGAAGACGACCGGCAAAATTTCACGCGCTTCTTTCTGCTCTATCCGGTCCAAAAAGCTCCCGCCGCCGCGGCGCGCCAAGGAATGGAAGACTTCGCTGGTCTTCACCACGCGCAATATTCCCGGCGCCTTGTTCCGCGGCTTGAGCGCCTTTGCGCTGCGCGATTTGAACCTGACCAAGATCGAATCCCGGCCGCTGCGCGGCAAACCCTGGGAATACCTGTTTTATCTGGACCTGCTCGGCCGGGAAGACGAGCCGCGAGTGCAGAACGCACTGCGGCATCTGGCCGAGATCGCCGATTTCCTGCGCGTGTTGGGGAGCTATCCGCCCGGGCGCTAAGCCACCATAAGGGCGTTACGAAACAGGTGGCTGCCCGTCTATTCCACACAAGGAGGGTTCTCCATGGAGACGATCCTTCAAGACCTGGCGTACGGCGCGCGAATCCTTAAGAAGTCGCCTGCCCTAACAGCGCTGATCGTTGGCACTCTCGCGCTGGGAATTGGCGCAAATACGGCGGTCTTCAGCATTGTTCAGGCCGTTCTGCTACGGCCCTTGCCGTATCGCGACCCCAGCCGGTTGACGCTCACCTTCGACGCTCAGCTTCACGACCAGGACACTGGATTCTTCGTGCAATACCGCGACTTCCAGGAGTGGGCGAACAAGAATCACAGTTATGTCACGCTGGCAGCGGCCACCTGGGCTCGCGGTCCTCGCTTCCTGCTGGGCCGGGGAGCTCCACAAAGCATCCTGGCGATTCCCGTCAGCGTGGACTTCTTTTCGATGCTGGGAGTGCCTCCGCAACTGGGACGCACTTATACGCGCGACGATTTATCGCACGGCTGCGCGGTGGTGCTGTCGCACAGGTTTTGGCGGACCCATTTGGGTGGACAAGCCGGAATTATCGGCCAGCACCTGACTCTCGAGGACTCCGCTTGCACCGTCGTCGGAATCATGCCGCCCGGATTTGTCTTTTTCCCGGCGCCCACCGACATGTGGACGCTGATCACTCCGGATAGCGAGCTGGATCGCAATCCGGATCGTAACGGGGTGGCCGTCTTCGGGCGGCTCAAACCAGGCGTATCCAGAACCAGCGCGGAGGCGGAATTGCGACAGCTCGCCTAC
This sequence comes from Bryobacterales bacterium, assembly GCA_963798295.1. Classification (GTDB taxonomy): domain Bacteria; phylum Acidobacteriota; class Terriglobia; order Bryobacterales; family Bryobacteraceae; genus Palsa-89. The sequence goes on from CAWCSV010000004.1 coordinate 481,295, forward strand.
GCCACGGACCAAGGCCGCCGCTACGGCATGGAAATGGAACCCGTGAGCTTCGATCTACAACAGAAGTTCACCTGGCTGGCCGGACGCAATCTGCGCTTGAGCGTATTGGTGTTGTTCGGCGCGGTCAGTCTGGTTCTGCTGATCACCTGCGTGAATGTGGCGAATCTGCTGCTCAGCCGGGCGTTAGTGCGACGGCGGGAATTCGCCATCCGGGCCGCGCTCGGTTCCAGCCGCATCCGCCTGCTGCGGCAGCTGCTCACCGAAAACTTCCTGCTTTGCCTTTCAGCCGCGATTCTCGGCGTCGGAATCGCAGCGGCCGCGGTCTATGGCTTCAGGATCTGGAATCCCGTGGAACTGCCGCCCGGCGCTACGCTGAGCGTAAACATCCCGGTTCTGGCGTTCACGCTGGCATTAGCTGTGTTGACCACCATCCTGTTTGGGTTCGTGCCGGCCTGGCAGGGTTCCAAGACAGACGTGAGTGAAGCTCTGAAGTCGGGAGGACGGAGTTCCACTGGCCGTCCATCTGGGCAGCTTTTCGCGAAAGGACTCATCGCCGCCGAGATTATGTTTTCTCTGGTGCTCCTGGCCGGCGCGGGACTGCTCATTGAAAGCATCGCGAATTTCGCCTCCGCGCCCATGGGATTCAAGCCAGACCGCCTGATCACCATGACGGTAAGCCTGCCGCCGTTGTCTTATCAGAAACCCGAGCAGCAAACGGCGTTCTACGACCAGGTCAGAAACCGCCTGCTGGCGCTACCCGGCGTCGAAGGCGTCGGCATGAGCACGCAGGTCGCGCTGAAGGGCAGCGTCGGCTTGAGCCCGCTGTTGGTGGAAGGCAGGCCATCCCCGGATCCCAAGAACGTACTTCTCGACACCGAGCAGCAACACATTACGGACGGATATTTCCGCTTCATGGGCATCCCGTTCCAGCGCGGGCGTGAGTTTCAATGGGCAGATCGGGGAAAATCGGCGCCCGTGGCGGTGGTGAATCGAGCGTTGGTGCGCCGCTATTTCGCGAATGAAGATCCACTGGGCAAACGTATACGATTTCCCGGCGGCGTCAACCCATGGCTGACCATCGTCGGCGTTGCCTCAGACGAAAAGCAAAGCTCGACGTTTCACGAAATGGCATGGGCGGAGCCGCCCATTGTGTATCGCCCTCTGGCCCAGCAGCCTGCGGCGGCCTTCGATCTGGTGGTTCGCCTGGCATCTCCGCAAACCCTGAGCGGCGCCCGCATCCAGCAGGAGATTTTCAAGCTCGGGCCAGATGTTCGCATCTCCGATGTTTTTCCGATGCAGCATGAAGTGGAGCGCTATACGGCCTATCCCCGATTCCGGGCGATCCTGATGGGCGCATTCGCCGGATTCGCTCTGCTGCTGGCTGCCGTCGGTTTATACGGCGTAATCGCTCAATGGGTGGCGCAGCGCACGCAGGAGATCGGCATTCGAATGGCGCTGGGCGCGCAGCGATGCGATGTGCTGGGCCTGGTTATGAAACAAGGCATGCTGCTGGCCGGGATCGGCGCCGGTTTGGGCCTGATGGCCGCCTTGCTACTGGGGCGTTTCCTCAAAAGCCTGCTTTACGGCGTCCGCGCTCAGGATTCTCTTACCTTCACCGCCGCGGCGGGACTGCTGATGACGGTCGCAGTTATCGCATGTTTTGTGCCGGCGTCTCGCGCTAGCCGTATCGATCCGGCCATCGCCCTCCGCGAAGAATAGGCGCAGCGCCCGAGGCCCGCGATTGACGCCGTGTTTGCTCGGTGAGAGCATGAGCAGCATGGAAAACACTCAGCGCCGTTTGATGTGGCATGGCATGTTCCTGTTCCTGCTCGGGCTCCTCACTGGCTTCGCGGAATCGAGTTTCCCCAATGTGCGCATGGGACTCGCCGCGCATTTGGAAGGAGTGATGAATGGAATCTTCCTGGTCGCGCTTGGAAGCGCATGGATCAAGGTGAAACTTTCACCCCCAGCCATGGCCACCGCTTTCTGGACTCTGCTGTATGGCGCCTATGCCAACTGGGCCATGACCGCGCTCGCCGCCCTTTTCGGCACGTCAAGCCTGTCGCCCCTGACGGGCACACCCAAGGGCGGACAGCCGTGGCAGGAAATAGTGGTGACCGTCGGCTTGCTCAGCGTCGGCGTCGCCATCATTGTCGCCACGGTTCTCCTACTCTGGGGGCTGCGGCGCACACCCGCGACGGCCTGAATAAAGCAGGTTCACTATTTCTTTTCTTCTTGCGCCCGACGCCACGCGAAATAACCGTCCAGCACTTCGAGCTTCTGAAGATTGGGGACATCCACGGCCTTGGACGGATCGTCCAGGTTCATCACCTGCGCGCTGGTGTTGGTGAAGGCCGGCCACTGCGGCAGGCCGCTTCCGTTCGGATTTCCGTTCTTGGCGAAGTTGGTCCAATAGGAGGAAATTTCGTCCGAAACAGTTCGATCGCTCGCCGCCGCGGGCATGGTAGGCGTGAAATTGCCAAACACATAGGCGATCTCGCCGGCATGCGCCGCGCCCCAATCCTTGAACTGCGGCGCATTGGGATAAGGCGGCCGATGGCTGAAATAGTAAACGTAGACCTTGCCCTTGCCGGTTTTGGATTGCAGCCGCGCCCAGGTCCACGTGGGCCACGCGAAGGTGCCATCGCGGAACATGTCGCGAGAGGAACGCAGTGCTTCGGCGTCGGTCCCGCCGGGGTAAGCGGCCAGGATCTTGTCGGCGTATTCGCCGTAGCCGGAGCGAATGGTTTTTTGATACGCGTCGGCCTTGGCGAACGGGACAAAGAGCGCGCCCTCATCGGAATTGGTTCCGATGAGCACCGGCGTATCGTTGTAGCGCCCCGCTTGGTAGAGCTTGTACTGATCGCCCAGAAGCGTGTAACCGTCGAAGATCGGCCACGACCCGCCCAAACCGGGAGGCGAGCTCTTGAGCACATCCGCAGCCGGCTTCTTGCGCGCATCGGCGATGGAAGCCGCGCCCAGCTTGGACAGGAACGCCACGCCGTTCTTCTCGGCTGCGGCGAGCGAATCCATGTTCTCGCCGCCTTCGTTACCGGTCTGCCGCTCGGGTCCGAAGTTGCCGCCGCTCTCGGAAATCGCGCCGTGGAACAATCCCTTGGCCAGCGGCGAAACGGAGAGCATGCTGACGGCGATTCCTCCCGCCGATTCACCGAAAATCGTAACGCGCTTGGGATCGCCCCCGAACGCGCCAATGTTGCGCTTCACCCACTGCAATCCCGCGATCATGTCCAACAGACCGTAGTTGCCGGAGTGGCCGCCCTGCTCGGCGGTAAGCTCGGGATGCGCCAGAAAACCGAACTTGCCCAGCCGGTACGCCAGGCTCACCAACACCACGCCCTTCTTCGCGAAATTCTTTCCGTCGTAGAGAGAGACCGAAGTGCTGCCAATGGTGAACCCTCCGCCATAGATCCAGACCATCACCGGCAGTTTTTCACTAGCCGACTTGGCCGGCGTCCAGACGTTGAGGTAGAGGCAATCCTCATTGGTGGCGACCGCCTCCATTCCAAGATCCGCATTGACGATCGCAGCCTGCATGCACGCCGGCGCGAATTTGTCGGCATTGCGGACGCCGGTCCATGCCACCGGCGCCTGAGGCGCTCGCCAACGCAATTCGCCCAGCGGCGGCGCAGCGAACGGGATGCCTTTATAGACGGTGATGCCGTCGGCCGTAGCTCCCTGCACCAAGCCCGATTGGGTGCGCACAGGTTTCAGCGTCTGTGCCGTTAAACCCGATGCGAACGCCAGTGCCGTGAGAAACGCGAAAGTTGTTTTCATGCTGATCTTCACCTCGCCGCCATTCAGTTTAGATCATCCGTACCTACCGCGCTGCGGAGATATACTGTCGGCAAGGACGCACGATCATGCTCCAAGCCGGCGATTTGGCGCCCGAGATCAGATTCACGAAGATCATGCGTTCGCCGGGCGACGCCGTTTGGCGGCATGAGAATTTTCTTGGCCGGCTCACGGTCCTGGAATTTTTCGCGAACGTCTCCGATGCCACCGAAGCCTTTGCGGAACTCTGGAACCAGCAAGCGGAGCGATTCGCCGACAAGCCCGTTCAGTTCATTTTGATCGCCCGCGACGACGAATCGGACCTGGAGCTGTGGCTGAAAAAGAACCCGCTACGAGGTTGGATCCTGCGCGATTCGAACTGGGAGACGGCGCGCGCGTGGGGCATCGAAATGCCGCAGGCCGTCTACATTGACGCCGACGCCAAAATCCTGGGTTTCGATCATCATCCGTTCTACAACGGTTCCCAGATCGAACAGATCCTAGCGGGACATGCCGCGGAAGGGCGCCTTCGTGCAAAACCGCGTTCCTTCGGGGGCGGCAAGCCCGACATACCGTCGTCGTACACGGTGCGCATTTCTCCGGCCAGGCGCGACCGGGAAGAGGGGACTTCCTCGAGTCGCGGGCCTGACCATTGGACCGCGCTCGGGTGTGATCTGAAGGCAGCTATCGTTCAGGTTTACGAAATCGATGAGAGCCGGATCGAGTTGCCCAAAGAGTTGGACAACGGAGAGCCGTTCGATTTTGAGCTGCTCCTGCCGGGGGAGGAAAGCCGGGAGACGATGCATGGGCTGGTGCGGCAAGCCATCGAACGGCATTTCGGGCTAACGATCACGCGCGAGACCAGAACTATGGACGTTTATGTTCTGACCGCACCGAAGGGAGCGGGCCCGGGTCTGCGCGAGGCCGAGTCTGGGGGTGGAGGGTTTATCGGCACACGCAGTTCGCCGGTCAAGTTCGATTGGGCGGCCAACCCTGAGCCGAAATTCGAAGACTTGCAAAGGGGCGGAGCGCCCATCCACGATCTTTCCGCATCTGGCATGGACATAGCGCATCTCTGCCGGACGCTCGAAACAAGTCTCGACAGGCTAGTGGTGGATGAAACTGGGTTGGAAGCGAGTTACGACGTTCAGGTTTCGAGCAGCGGCGACAGCCAGGAAGACTTCTTTCAGGCGCTACGCGATCAGTTGGGTTTGGTGCTGACGCCTGGGCGGCGCGACGTCGAAATGTTGGTGGTTCGTCGTTAACGCAGTATCCTAATGAATGAGTGCTCCGCAGCCTGCTCTTGGTGCTTTCCCGCCAGCCGTGGCTTCGTCACTGGATGGAAACCTCACCGGCCGCCGACCGGCTGACGTCGCGCTTCGTCGCGGGATCCACGCTCGAGCGCGAGGTCGCGGTCTGCCAAAAGCTGAACGCCGATGGCTATCTGGCAACGCTCGATCATCTGGGCGAGAGCGTTACTTCGCTTGAAGAAGCCCAACAATCGCGCGATGCTTATCTGGCGGCGCTGGACCAGATCGCGAAGCTCCATCTGCACGCCACGGTATCGGTGAAACTCACGCAGCTGGGCCTGGATTTCTCGGAAGCGGAATGCCGCGCGAATATCGAATGCCTGGCCGCGCGCGCGAAATCGACGGGCGGTATGGTGGAAGTAGACATGGAATCGAGCGCCTATGTCGACCGCACGCTGGCCCTGGTATCCGATCTGCACGCCCGCTACGGCAGCGTCCGCGCGGTGATGCAGGCGTATTTGTATCGCACCGCCAGCGACATTGAAAACTTGTGCCGGCAATCGATTCCCATCCGGCTGTGCAAGGGCGCGTATGGCGAAGCGCTCCGACGTCGCGTTCCCCAACAAGAAGGACGTGGACGCCAACTACGTGCGCTTGATGCTCGAATTGTTCGATCATGGAACATATCCGGCCATCGCGACGCACGATGAAAATATTTTGAACCGCGCCATGGGATACTATTCGGGAACGAAACATCGCGGCGGATCGTTTTGAGTTTCAGATGCTGTATGGCGTTCGTCGCGACCTGCAGCGGCGCCTGGTGGCGGCCGGTTTTCGGTTGAGGCTCTATGTTCCGTATGGCAATGCGTGGTATCCCTATTTTATGAGGAGACTGGCGGAGCGTCCGGCGAACGTTTTATTTTTGGTACGCAATCTGCTGAAGAGCTAACTGCGAGCCGATAAAGATCACATGACGAACGGGAACCCGGAGCGCGCGAAAGGAATCCAATGATCATGAAGTATTGGGGCTTCTTGCTCCTGAAGCTGGCAGTGGGTGTTGCGCTCATGCGTCTGGTCTGGGCCGCCATTCTGCTGGGCTTCCGCGGCCCGGTGTTGTATCTGGGGCTCGAACAAAAGCCCTTCGGTCACGATCTTGGCTACACCAGCGCCATGCTGGTCTTCTTCCTGGCTTGCTTCGGTGTTTTGTATCTGATTATTTGGGATCAGCGCTATCGCTGCCGCGCCTGTCTGCGCCGGCTGCGGATGCCGGTGAGCGCGGGGTCCTGGCCTAATATGTTGCTGTTCGGACAACCTCGCACCGAATACATCTGTTTGTATGGACACGGGACGCTCAAGGTTCCCGAGGTCCGGATCACCACCACCAGTCCCGATTGGGAACGCCACGACGACGATATCTGGAAGGAACTGGAATCGCTCGAGGCCAGTAAACGGTGAACAGCCGAATCCCGCGAATCGTCGCGGGAGCCGCGGTACTTCTCATTCTAGTGATCCTTGGGGCCTTCCTGGTTCCACCCTACGCGGCGAATTGGCGGCTGCAGAGCTACGTCAACGATCTGGCCGACGATCCCGCGACGTCCAAGAAGGCCGCCGAAGTAGTGCAGGCGCAAGTGCTTAACCAAGCCGCAGGTTTAGGTCTGCCGGTTCACGGCGAAGACGTGCATGTGGCCATCGATCAAGGCTCCGTGAAAATCGATGTGTTATACATCGTACACGTCGACCTCGCGGGCTACGCCATCGATCTGCACTTCAGGCCAGCGGCGGGAGGCTGAGGCTTCAGGCGATCCAAGCCGGGGTCTCGACCGGCTCGAACTCGAATTCCTCCACTGCGATGGAAATCACCTGCACGCGTTGTCCTTCGCGCAATTGCTGTAGAAGCGCCTGCCGTCCGTTGGCGAACCGGACGGCGTCGCGATAGGTGTTGACTTCAGCCGTGATCTGGACGAACTCCACTTCCTCGATTTCGCCGATTTTCAAATCGCGCTGCAGGTGTTTGGGAATGTCCCACAGAACCAAGCGCGCTCCGGGCGGAACGCAGACTGCTGGAACCCGTTTCTCGGCTTCCCATTTCGGGTTTTGCCCTTGAAACCAAGCTTTGATTCGCGACCACCAGCTGCCGCCGGCTGCCGCCGCCGAAATCACAGGGGTCAGGTCGTGCGGCGATGCCAACCCCAGCGATCCCGCACCAAACCGATGAACCATCAGATTCTCTCCATCGGCCGCCAGCCGATTTGGATACGTATGCAGCGAATAATCACACATCTTTGTTAACTCCCAGCCTGAAGACGTTTCACGGACGTTTTTTGGAGCGCTGGTAACGGTGACTGCGTGTCCAGCCGGGCGTAAACTAGAAGCATGGAACAAGCGACGTTCGGAGCCGGCTGTTTTTGGGGCGTGGAAGCGGCCTTCCGCCAGATTAAGGGTGTGACCAGCACGGCCGTGGGCTACATGGGCGGCACGCTGGACCGTCCCACTTATCAGGATGTTTGTACGGATGGAACCGGGCACGCTGAAGTAGTTCACGTGGAGTTCGATCCCTCTCAGGTTTCTTATCGGGATCTTCTGCAAGTCTTCTGGGACAACCACGATCCCACCACGCTGAACCGGCAAGGGCCGGACGTGGGGACGCAATATCGTTCGGCGATTTTCTACTACACGCCCGAGCAGCAGAAAGTGGCCGAAGCTTCCAAACAGGAGCTGACCGACGCCAAGCGGTTTCGCAAACCGATCGTAACCGAAATCGTGCCCGCGATCCAATTCTGGCGCGCCGAGGATTATCACCAGCAGTATCTGGAAAAACGCGGGCTGGCGCACTGCCGGATCTGAAGAAGCGTACCCAAAAAATTAAACCCGCCTCATCCTTTTTCAGGAGTGAGGCGGGCATCGGATAGCCCTCGGAGGAGTGAGCTAGTTCCACAAGTAGTTTCGCTCCGATCGTACTAAGTTGCAACCAAATTCTCAGGTTGTCCCTAGCTCAAAAGTAATGCCTATTACTCTCGTCTAGCGGCCAAAAAGAGCTTCGACGGCCCCAATGACAATGCAGATCACGGCAAAGCCCACGGCTCCATATTGGATCCAGGAGCGCGTGGCGCGGATGATCTCCAGGCCGGCATTGTCTGGCCAACCGCGTTCCAGGGGCGGCGGAGCGCCGCTAATTTCCTCATTATAGTTGGGTTGTATCGGCTCAACGACCGTGTCCGAATGCGCGAGATGGTCCGAATTTGGTTCCAAGCGATCCCCATCTTGGGGCAAAGCCTGAGAACGCCGAATAGGAAAATTAGACCGTTCGTACCAGTATCGGGTGGACTTAGTACCAACAACAGCGAAGTACTAAGGCTTACGTCAATTCAGCGGTGCGCTTCTTGCCATACAGGAAGTAGATGAACAGCCCGATGATCAGCCAGACGAAGAACCGAAGCCAGGTTTCGAGCGGCAGGCTGAGCATCAGCACCAGGCAGCAGACGATGGAGATTCCCGGCAGCAGCGGGACCCAGCGGCACGCGAAAACCGCGCGTGCGCTCGGGCTGTTTCTTGCGCAGCACGATCACTCCGGCCGAGACCAGAATGAACGCGAACAGCGTGCCGATGTTCGACAGATCGGCGAACCAGCTTACGTCGAAGATGCCGGCCGGAATTCCGACCACGAAGCCCGCCACCCAGGTGCTGATGTGCGGCGTCTGGAAGCGCGGATGCACGCGCGAGAAGATGCCGGGCAACAAGCGGTCGCGCGACATGGCGAACCAGATGCGCGCCTGGCCGTATTGGAACACCAGCAGCGACGACAGCATGCCCAGCAGCGCGCCGGCGGTGACGATCAGCCGCAGCCGGTTCATGCCGATCATCTTGAGCGCGTTGGCCACCGGCGCATCGTTGTTCAGCGTGGACCAGTTCGCGATGCCGGTGAGCACCAGCGCGACGGAGCCGTAGAGCAGCGCGCAAACCGCGAGCGTGGCGAAGATTCCGATCGGCATGTCGCGCTGCGGACGTCCGCATTCTTCGGCCGCCGTGGAGACCGAATCGAATCCGATGTAGGTGAAGAAGACGATCGCGCCGCCCGAAAGCACGCCCGAATAGCCGTTGGGCATGAACGGATGCCAGTTGCCGGTGTTCACCGCGTGCGCGGCGCCGAAGACGAACAGCAGAATGGCGACGATCTTGATCACCACCATGGTGTTGTTGGTCTGGGCGCTTTCGCGCACGCCGCGCACCAGCACGTAGCTCAGCACCAGCAGCACGATGAACGCCGTCAGATTGAACCACGCGCCGGTGCGCTGGCCTTCTTCGAAAATGGGCTGCGAGAGCTGCATGGGCAGATGGAAGTGGAACAGGTTGTCGAGCAGGTCGTTCAAATAGGCCGAGAATCCCACCGCCACGCTCATGTTGGAGAACGCGTATTCGAGGATCAGATCCCAGCCGATGATCCAGGCGAAGATTTCGCCCAGCGTCGCGTAGGAATAGGTGTACGCGCTGCCGGCGATGGGGATCATGGACGCCAGCTCGGCATAGCAGATGGCGGCGAATCCGCAGGCGATCGCCACCAAAACGAAAGACACCGAGATGGCCGGACCCGCGCCCAGCCGGCCGCTGAGCGTGGATGCAGTGCCGCCGTTGAGCAGCAGGTCGAGCACCGGCGCTTTGAAAATCGACTTGGCCAGGAAATGCTCGCCCGCCGCGGCGGTTCCGGTGACGGTGAAAATGCCCGAGCCGATGACCGCTCCCACGCCCAGCGCGATCAGGCTCCAAACGCCCAGCGACTTTTTCAGCCGCCGGTCGGGCTCTTCGGAAGCCGCGATCAGAGCGTCGATGCTTTTGGTGCGGAGGAGCTGGTTCATCGGCGGACCGCTCCTTGACGGTCGCGGCTCGGTTTAGCGCCGCGCGTTAACGCTTCCTCTGGCCCTTCGACATCTTCTGCACTTTTTTCTTCATGGAGCCGCGAGCGACTCCGGATGCCCGCTTGGCTTTGGGGGCCGCTTTCTTGCGGGCTGCGCGCTTGACCTTCTTGCGCTCTGCTCTGTCTGTAATTGCTTTGTGTTCATTCTGTTTGAGTGTTCAGTCCTCTTGGATTCCTGCGTACTTTTCCACCAGCTTCTTCAAACCGTAGCCGGGAAAGCTTACCGTGAGCTTAGCATCCTCGCCATCGCCTTCGCGACGCAGCACCGTTCCGCGGCCGTATTTGGGATGGCGGATCATGGCGCCGGCGCGGAAGCCGCGGCGCGCGCCCGGCAGGCCGGGCTTGCGGGATTTGGGGTTGGGGTTTGGGGATTAGGGGTTGGCGGATTGGGGATTGGCGGCGTGGCTGGTGGGGAGCCAGATGCTTTGCCGCGCTCCGCGAAAAACTGCTGGATGTTGTCGACGGAGTTGTAGGTCTTGCCGGTGTAGAGATTGCGCTTGGCGGTTTCGCGCACTTCGTGTTGCTCGGCAAAGAGATCCACCTGCGGGACGCGAGCGTTGGCGCGACTGGCCAAGGTCTTCGACCAGCGCCCGGGGAACTTCGCGCAGGAATCGCGAGGGGATGGTAGCTTCCTGCTGGCCTCCGCCAAAGCGCCGGCGATAACGCGCCGACGTCAGGAACAGCCGCTTCTCGGAGCGCGTCATGCCGACGTAGCACAGACGCCGCTCTTCTTCCATGGCGGCTTTGGAATCCAGCGAGCGAATGTGCGGGAAAAGCCCCTCTTCCATTCCGGCCAGGAACACGATGGGAAACTCCAGGCCTTTGGCGTTGTGCAGCGTGAGCAGCGAGACCGGGCGCGCGTTCGTCCAGATCGTCGGTGTCGGAAACCAGCGCCGCATGATCCAGAAATTCCGCGATGGTTTCGCCGCGCTCGGCGGCTTCCGACGCCGCGTTCACCAGTTCATTCAAGTTGCCCAGGCGCGATTCGGCTTCCGGATCGTTGTCGGCCTGCAGCATGCTGGCGTAGCCGGTGCGCTCCAGAATCTGGCGCAGCAGGTCGTCTACTTTCGCTTCGGCCGCGGCTGCGCCCAGCTCTTCCATCATGCCCTTGAAGATCCGCAGCGCCGATTCGGCGCGCGCGGGAAACAGATTTTCCTCCAGCATGCGGCCGATGGCCGACCACACGCTCAGCTCGTGCTGCAAGCGCGTACTGCTCGATCTGCTCGATGGTGCTTTTGCCGATGCCGCGCGCGGGCGTGTTGATGATGCGCAGCAAGGCGACCGAATCCTGCGGGCTGATGACGGCCTTGAGATAGGACAGCGCGTCCTTCACTTCGGCGCGCTGATAGAAACTGAATCCGCCCAGCACCACGTAATCGCGCCCGTAGCGGCGCAGCGCTTCTTCGATCTGGCGCGATTGGAAGTTGGTGCGATAGAGCACCGCCACGCGATCGGCCGGGTTTGGCGATGAGCAGCTTGTCGATGCATGTCGGCGATGAACAGCGCTTCCTGCTCGCCGTCGAAGGCTTCGAAGCGGCCGATCTTTTCGCCCGCGCCGGCTTCGGTCCACAGCCACTTGCCTTTGCGCTCGGTATTGTTGGCCACCACCGCGCTGGCGGCTTCCAGAATGTTCTTGGTCGAGCGGTAATTCTGTTCCAGCCGGATCACGGTGGCGTTCGGAAAGTCGCGCTCGAAGTCGAGGATGTTGCGGATGTCGGCGCCGCGCCAGCCATAGATGGACTGATCCTCGTCGCCCACCACGCAGATGTTTTTGTGCGCCTCGGTGAGCAGGCGCATCAGCTCATACTGGCTGCGATTGGTGTCCTGATATTCGTCGATCATGACGAATTCGAAGCGGCGATTGATCTGGAAGCGCAGATTGGCGTCGTGCGCGAGCAGGCGGACGGATTCAAGCAGCAGGTCGTCGAAATCCAGCGCGTTGGCCTGGCGCAGGCGGCCTTCGTATTGTTCGTAGATGGAGGCGAGCTGCGAGGTTTTCTGATCGGTGGATGCGCCGTAGACATCCTGCGGCGATTCCTTGTGGCTCTTGTTGTGGCTGATCCAGGAGCACATGGCGCGGTACTGCATGAATTTTTCGTCCAGGCCGAGGCCGCGAAAGATGGATTTGATCACGCGCCACCTGATCGTCGTCGTCGTAGATGGTGAACTGGCGCGTGAATCCGTTGCGGATTTCGGCCAGACTCGCGCCATCGCGCCGCAGCAATCGCACGCAAAAGGAGTGGAAGGTGGAAACCAGCGGGCCATCTTTGCCGATGCCGCCCAGCAGGTTGTTCACGCGCGACCGCATTTCGTCCGCGGCTTTGTTGGTGAAGGTGACGGCCAGGATGCAAGGACCGGGGACGCGATGCGCTTCCATGAGGTGCGCCATGCGATGCGTGATCACGCGCGTCTTGCCGCTCCCGGCGCCGGCCAGCAATAGCAGCGGACCTTCGACGTGCGACACGGCGGCTTGTTGTTGCGGATTCAGACCCTCGAGAAAATCCATCGGGTCAGCGACTGACGAGGGGGAGACACAGCGATTTTAGCATGGCGCTCCCTGTCGGTCGCGGTTCGGTAATGCCAGCAAGCAGAGGCCGGCTAATTGCTTCCCGCCGACGTCTTCGCCGTCGACGTAGTCTGGCGCGGATACTTGGGACGCGCGGGTGCCTTGGGCGATTTGTCGAGCGCCTGCTTGGCCAGCTCAATGGCCTTTTCAAGCTGAGGATCGTGGCCTGCCACTTCCAGATCGGGACGCTGCTCCACCACATAATCCGGATCGACGCCGTGATTCTCGACAATCCAGTGGCCGCCTTTGTCGGGCGCCCAGAATGCGAATTCCGGCGCGGTGACGGAACCGCCATCCATCAGCGGGATGTTGCGCGAGATACCCACCAGCCCGCCCCAAGTGCGCGTCCCCACCACCGGGCCGATCTTCTCGTGCTGGAAGAACCATGGGAAGGCGTCGCCGCCCGAACCGGCCAGTTCATTCACGATCATCACCTTCGGGTCCAAATACAGCCGACTCCGGCACGTCAATGTCCTTCCCTTCGCGCGGCGAAATGCTGGCCAGTTTCTCACGTTGCAGTTTCTCGGTGAAGAAATCGGGAATGAACCCGCCGCCGTTGTAGCGCTCGTCGACGATCAGACCCTTCTTTGCCGATTTGCGCGGTGAAGTATTTGTCGAACGCCACCAGCCCGGGAATGGCGGTGTCGGGAACGTGCATGTAGCCGATGCGTCCGCCGGTGGCATCCGAGACGATCTTGCGGCGCGATTCCACCCAGTCGTAATAGCGCAGTCCGGATTCAGTCCCGATGGTCTTCACGGAAATCTCCCAGGCGCCCTGCTCGGACGGCTTGTCGTTAATCTTCAGCGTGACGATCTTGTCGGCGAGATTGTCGAAAAAGGAATAAGGGTTGGCGGGCGCTCGAACCACCGCACCGTTCACCGCGATCAGATAATCGCCCTCCTTCACTTTGAGTCCCGGCTCGGTGAGCGGCGAACGCGTGGCATCGGCCCAATTCTCGCCGCGATAAATCTTGGCCAGCTTGTAATAGCCGTTGTCGAGCGTGAAATTTACGCCCAGCAATCCCACGCCGATATGGGCCCGATCCGGAACGTCGCCGCCCTGCACGTAAGTGTGCGAAGTGCTCAACTCGGCGATCATTTCTCCGATGATGTAATTCAGATCGCTGCGATGCGCCACCCATGGAAGCAGGGCTTCATAGCGCTGCCCGATCGCCTTCCAGTCCAGGCCCTCCATGGCCGGATCCCAGTAGAAATCGCGTTCCACGCGCCAGGCCTCGTGGAAAATCTCCTTCCATTCCTCGCGCGGCTCGATGCGCGTCTGCAGAGCGCCCAACTCCAGCTTGCCGTCTCCGACCTTCTTGCCCGGCGCGGCGTCAATAATTCCAAAGTTGGCGGCAGCCTGATAGATGAGCTTTTTTCCGTCGCGATCCAGGTCGTAGTTGTCGATGCCCAGTGAGCAGGACTTTGTCCTCGCGCTTTGCGATGTCATACATGTGCAGCGTGCCATTCGGCCCCTGGCCGGGCCGGCCGTTTTCCGTGGACTCGATGCGGTGTGAAACATAGAAAATCGTGTTGTTGCGGGCTTCCAGGCTGCGGTACATGCCGGCCGGCACAGGCACCTGCACGATGCGCAAGCCGAGCCCGTCCAGATCGATCACGATCGGCTTTACGTCCTCTTTTTTCTCGGCCGGCTTTTCCTCCGATGATTTCGATTCGTCGGCTTTCGCTTCCGGTTTGGAATCGTCTTTGGCCTCCGGCTTCGCGTCCGGCTTCTTAGTATCGTTCGCGTCCTTCTCGTCGTCAATCTGGGGCGCAAAGGGCGACGCTTCGTCCGATTTCAGAACCAGCGCAAAGATCCCGCGCGTGTCGTAGTAGTTGAAGCGGCGGTCGAACTGGCCTGAGCTGGGATAGAAGAAGCGGTCCGAAAGAAAGTAGAGATACTTTCCGTTTTGATCGAACGCGGGGTTGACGTTGTTGTAGAAATCCTGGGTGACGCGCGTGGACTGGCTTTTGTCGAGCGAGTATAGATAGATCGCCGTGGCCTGGTTATCTTCGTTCTTGGCGTAAGCCAGCCAGCGGCTGTCGGGCGCCCAGGAGGGCTCTCCGTCCAGTCCATTGTCGGCGTGATCGATCAAGACCGGGTTCTTGGCGTCGATATCCACGTAGTACAGGCGCTGCTTCTTGTCCCAGAACGCCAGCTTCTTACTGTCGGGCGACCATTTCGGGCCGTAGCGATAGCACTCGCCGTCGGTAGTGATGCGAACTTCGTCGCCGCCTTTTTGCGGCCGCAGGTACAGCTCGAATTCACCGCTGCGGTCCGAAAGATAGGCGATCCATTTCCCGTCCGGCGACCATGCCGCGTTTTGCTCATGCACTCCCGGCGTGTCGGTCAAGTTGCGAACGCTGCCGTGCTCGGCGGGAATAGTGAAGATGTCGCCGCGCGCCTCCACCAGCGCCCGCACGCCGGTGGGCGAAAGCTCGAAGCTGCGAATCAGGTTGGAGACGTTCTTGATCTCGGGCCGCGCGGTAACCAGGTCGCTCGAAACCGTGATCGGAATGTGCGTCACTTTGCCGCTTGCGAGATCATAGGAGTACAGCAGGCCGCCATTTTCATAGACGATCGCATCGCTTCCGGCGCTGGGCCACTTGATGTCGTATTCGGTGTAGTTGGTGAGCTTCTTGGTTTGCTTGGAGCCCAGGTCGTAACGATACAGATTCATGACGCCTTCGCGATCGGAAATGAAATAGACCGCGTTGCCGCGCCACATGGGAAACTGATCCAGGCGCGCCCGAGCGCGGGATCTCTTCATAGGTGTTGCGCTTCAGATCGTAGATCCCGATGTAATTGTTCCAGCCGCCGCGATAGCGCTTCCAGGTGCGAAATTCCTGCGAGGTGGGATTGTAGGCGATCTTTTCGCCATCGGGCGAGAAACTGGTCAGGCTGGCGCGCGGCACGGGAAGCATCTCTTCCAGGCCACCGTCGATGGAAACCAAAAACAGACGCGTGGTGACGGCTGGCGCGCTGGCGCGGTTGGAGCGAAACAGGACCTTCTTGCTGTCGGCAGTCCATCCCAGCACCAGGTCGGTCGGCGGGATGATAGGTCAGCCGGCGCGGCTCGCCTCCTTCCGACGGGATCACGTACACATCGGCGTTGCCGTCATATTCGCCGGTGAATGCGATCCATTTGCCGTCCGGGCGAGAACTTGGGGTAAAACTCGTCGCCGGGATGCGAAGTGAGCCGGCGGGCCTCGCCGCCCGAGCGCGGAGACGGTCCACAAATCCCCGGCATAGACGAAGACCACCGCATTCTTGGAGATATCTGGCTGCCGGAGCAGACGCGTTTCGGTGGGCGCGGGGCGCACGTCGGCAGATATCAGCAAAAGCAGCAGTACTGCGGCGCCAAGCCATTTCATAGGTGGAAAACCTCCGTAAGCGACAGTTCTACCGAAATATGATTCTAGCGGAACACGGGCGCGCAAGCCCTCTCATTTTTCCCTTGTGTTTGAGAGTGTACTTAGCCCAAGCGGTTGATCCTAAGGCGATTGGTTTATCCGGCTTTCTCTATTGAGTATGGGGGAAACGGTTTGCGGGGAAATGCTTTGCTTTCCGTCCCAAGCCCTTGTAACCTAACAATTTGCTGGTACGCCTCTAATTGTCGAGCAGGCGGCTGGCAGTCTAAGGCCTGCATGCTGGTTGAATTTGAGCTGATTCAAAAAGCCCAAAAGGGCGATGATGCTGCGTTCAATCAGGTGGTAGTTGCATACAGGAAGCGGATTTTAGGCACGATCGCCCGGCTGATCGGGCGGCCGGAAGATGTGGAGGACGTAGCCCAGGAAGTTTTTCTGAGGCTGTACTATTCGCTCGATCAACTCAGGACTCCGGAAGTATTTGAGCCGTGGTTGTACCGGCTGACGGTGAATGCTTCGTATGATTATCTGCGAAAGCAGCGCCGGCGGAATGAAGCGCGGATGTCGGACCTGAGCGAGCAGCAGGTGATGATGGCGGACGCGGCCGCCGGGGGAAAGGCTTCTGGCGAGGAACAGCGTCAAAAGCAAGTCAAGGAATTGGTGGATTCGCTGTTGCAGTCGGTTTCCGAGCAGGATCGAATTCTTCTTACGCTGAAAGAAGTGGAAGGGCTGTCGCTGAAAGAGCTTGAAAAGATTTACTCGGTGAACGAAAATGCTTTAAAGGTTCGGCTCTTCCGGGCGCGTCAAAGAGTACTGAACGCGTATCAGGCCACCCGCAAAGGCAAGGGTGGTAAGGCCGGAGAGCAATAGGGCAGCGTAGTAGGGGTTAGAATAGTCGAGGATAGCGAGGAGGCGCCGAGACGCGCATGGATCAGAATACAGAGCTGGACCATCTGTTCGAACGATACCGGACCGCCGTGCCGGATCCCGAGGCGAGCGTCAATTTCATGCCCGAACTGTGGCGGAAGATCGAAGCCCGGCAGTTCTTCCTGGCGCGCCTGAAGAAGCTGACTCAGGTTTTCGTCGCTGCCGCCGCTGCGATCTGCCTGCTTCTTGGGAATCGCTCTGCAGGTGCCGGTTTCAACCGATCGGCAGGCGGTCAGCGGCAATTATGTAGACGTGCTGGCGGACGCCAATCCCGCTGAAAACCTCTCCGCCGTGGGCATCCGGGTCGACTACACTGAACCAAACGGAAGATGACGCGTAAGAATCTACCCATTGCGTTTTACCTGCTGCTGGTGTTTGTGAGCGGATCGGTGGTGGGCGCGCTCGGGTATCGGACCTACAATCCGCCAACGGCGCGCAGCGTCAGCGCGCCGCCCTCGCCCGGCGAATGGCGAGCAGCAGTATATCGAAGAGAGCCCGCTCGCGTCTGGACCTGACGGCCGATCAGGTGGACAAAGCTAAAGGCGATGCTGGATCAGACCGAAGTGCGTTTCCGCGAAGCGCGGGAGCGGGAGAACCAGGAGATCCGGCAGATCGGCGAAGAGCACTACATGCGGGTGCGCACGATTCTTGACCGCCGAGCAGCTTCCCAAGTACGAGAAGCTGCACGCGGAGCGCGAAGCGAAAGCCAGAGCAGCAGGAACAGCAGCAAGCGCAAGCGCTAGCGCGGTTAGCGCGCTGCTACCGGCTGCTTCTTGCTGTCCTTCAGTTCCTTCTTGTCCTTCAAATCTTTGGACTTCGCCATCTTCTTCTGGAAGCGGTCCACGCGGCCTTCGGTGTCCACCAACTTTTGGCGGCCGGTGAAGAAGGGATGGCAGCTGGAGCAGATTTCCACGCGGATGTCGCCCTTGTGGGTGGAACGGGTCTTGAAGGTGCTCCCGCAGGCGCAGATCACGTTGATTTCTTCGTAGGCGGGGTGAATAGCGGCTTTCATTGCAACAGAATCCTTTCGAAACTTCAGTGTAGCGCACCCGTCAAGCGCTGTCCTGGCACAAAATACAAACCCCCGCACCGCCAGAACAGGCGATGCGGGGGCACGTTACTGTTTTTCGCGCAGGGAAGCGGCCGGTCCACAGGAGCAGCGGCTTCGTCCACTGAACGAAACCTGAACGTTCAACAGGTCGACTTTAACAGTCGGCCACCTCGCGCGTGGAATTGAATCTACAGTCACTACATATACCCATGTTAGACTGGACCACCTCCTTTCTCAGTGATGAAACCATCATAAAACCGAGATGGAAGTCTGTCAAACAGTTTCTAGAGGCAGTACAACATCTGGAAGCGTTGTGCGGCAGGACCACTACTAGTGATGCCAAGAAAAATGCCCCGCATTCCTGCGGGGCATTGACGAAAACCAAGAGGCAACTCCCGTAGCCTTGGAAGATCAACCCTACTGGCCATCAGAAAATGCAATTCGTGCGCCAGCGACGAGTGTTAAGTAGTTCATAATTCAGCAGCCGCGGACAGTCAAGATCCTATTTCTGGAAGATGATCGCTGGCGATAGCCCTACGGGAATCCGTAGGACTGGCGGTACAATGACCTCTGATGTCGAGCGTTGCTCAGTTGCAGCTTGACCCGGACGGCGAGAAGATCGGCGGCACGCGACGCATGGCGGTCGATGGCCGCGTTCCTGGTCTCGGGAATACTGATGTCGTTCCTGGGCGCCATCTTGCCCGCCTGGGGCTACCATCTGCGGCCGAGCTTTACCGAAGTCGGCGACTATTTCCTGAGCCTGGCGCTTGGGCTGCTTTTGTCGGTGGGAGCGGCTCATTTTCTGCTGCCGCGGCGCGGGCTGAAATTTGTTTTGGTTCTGGCCAGCCTGCTGGCTTGCGGCGGGTTTCTGTTCCTGGCGCTTTCTTCGCCGCCGGCGCCGGCGGCATGGCGACTGTGGGGCGTGCTCTGCATCGGATTCAGCACTGGGTTGCTCAACGCGGGCGTATTCCATGCCATCTCTCCGATCTATCAGATCGATCGCGCCGCCACCGTGAACTTCGCGGGGCTGTTGTTCGGATCGGGCAGTTTGCTGACGGCGCTGCTGGTGGCCGGCACCTATTACGTTTACACCGTTCCGAGCATTCTGATTTTGTTCGCCGCGCTCCCCGGCCTATACGCGGTGGTTTGCTACAAAGGGAACTTCTCCCGGCATCCCAGCCAGTTCAAACGCTGCCGCTGTCGCAGGTGCTGCGCGATTTTCGGAATCCCGGGCGCGGTGCTGTTCAGCCTGCTGCTGTTCTTTCAATTCGGCAACGAATGGTCGATGGCGGGATGGCTGCCGCTGTTTCTGATTCGCAGGCTGGGCATCAGCCCGAAGGATTCGCTGCTGCTGCTGGCGCTCTATTGGGCGTCGCTGCTGGTGGGGCGCATCATCTCGCAATTTATCCTGAAGCGCGTCAACCGCGCGTTGCTGCTGATCGGATCCATCGTGTCGGCGCTGCTGGGCATGATCGTGCTGGCGTCCACCAACAATCTGTTCGGCGCGCTGATGGGCATTCTATTTGTCGGCGCCGGCTTCGCTTCCATTTATCCGCTGGTGGTGGAGAAGATCGCGCACCGCTTTCCGTATTACCATCCGGGCTTTTACAACGGGCTGTTTTCGCTGGCGATGACGGGCGGCTTCCTGGCGCCGTGGCTGCTCGGCTACTTCGCCGAAGCGTGGGGCATTCAGGCGGTGATGATTCTGCCGCTGCTCGGCACGTTCATGGTGTTCCTGCTGGTGCTGCTGATCATGCTGGAAGCGAAGCTGAGCAGCCTGTCGCGAGATCACGCGAGCCGGGTCGTGATGACTAACGCTACCAATCTTGCCTGATAAGTGTTAAGCTACAGGCTACAGTCCATCGGTGACGATACGGAGCTTCGCCCATAAGGGGCTTAAACAGCTGTACAGCAAGGATATCGAGAAGGGCGTTGCGCCCGATACCGTGGACAAGCATCGGAAGATGCTCGCCTATCTCGATGACATGAAAGGTCCGGAAGAATTGCGGTCCCTTACGGCGTGGAAGGCACACATGTTGACCGGCGACCGCAAGGGGACGTGGAGCCTGAGCGTTACGCGTAACCGCCGTCTGACGTTCCGCATCGACACTGCGGAACAAGAAATTTGCGATATGAATTTGGAAGACTATCACTAGACCGAGGACCCACGCCATGCCCATGAAAAATCCGCCCCACCCCGGAGACTTCATTCGGACAGAAATCATACGGCCCGCGGGTCTATCGGTAACGGCGGCGGCCTCCGCGCTTCGAGTTTCGCGGCCGGCACTATCCAATCTGCTCAATGGCAGTGCCGACCTTTCGGGCGACATGGCGTTGCGCATCGAAAAAGCGTTCGGGGTGAGGATGGACACGCTGATGCGAATGCAAGCCTCTTACGACATCGCTCAGACGCGCAAGCGGGAGAAGAAGATCCGCGTCCGGCGGATCCATCTTCCCTCCGATGTTCACGCATAATGACAGTGGATGCGCGTACTCCTGGCCTTGGCGCTGACGGTTCGGCTGGCGACTTCCGCCGATCTTGCGTCCCAGCTCGACCGCATCATTGACAACGCCACGCCCCTGTCGCACGCCTTCGTGGGGATGCGCGTGGTGCGGCTCAGCGATGGCCACGTGCTTTACGCGCACAATTCCGAGCGGCTGTTTGTGCCCGCGTCCAACATGAAGCTGTTCACCACGGCGCTGGCGCTTTCTAAGCTCGGCGCCGATTACCGGCTGACGACGCAAATCGGCGCCGACGTTGCGATCGACGCCGAAGGCACGCTGGCCGGCGATCTGGAACTGGTTGGCGGAGGCGATCCGAGCTTATCGGGACGCGAATATCCCTACCGCAACCACGCATCGCCGGCGGCGGTTTATTCCTTTCGCGCCATCGACGACTTGGCCGATCAACTTGTCGCGCACGGCTTGAAGCGCATTGAAGGCAATGTGGTCGGCGACGATAGCCGCTACGTTTGGGAGCCGCAGCCCGGACCCTGGTCTTCCGACAGCGCCACGCGAGAATATGGCGCGCCGGTGAGCGCTCTCATTCTCCACGACAACACCTTCGTGCTGACGCTGCGTCCGGGGGCGCACGCGGGTGACGTGGCGCGTATCACGCTCACGCCGCCGTTTGAAAACTTCGCGATCGACAACCGGGTCGATCACCAGTCGAACGCGGCGAGCGAAAAATCGAGATCTATCGCAGCGCTTCCGGCCGCGAATTGCACGTCTGGGGCACGATTCCGAAAGGCCGACGCTGGATATCACGCAAGAACTTGCCATCGGCGATCCGGCGCTCTATGCGGCCGAAGTGTTGCGGGACGCGTTGCTGCGGCGCGGCGTATCGATTCGTGGCGAGGCCGTGGCGCGCCATCGCTTCCCGGACGAAACATCGGCCGAGCCTGCCCAACTGGACGTGGTGCTGGCGGAACACCACTCGCCGCCGCTGTTCGAACTGCTGCAGGTGGTGGATAAAGTCAGCCAGAACCTGCACGCCGAAATGTTTCTGCGCGAAGTAGCGGTTGCATCCGGGCACGCCGGGCAGCCGCGAAGCCGGGCTGGCGCGATGGATGAATTCCTGTCGAGCATCGGAATATCCAATAGCGAGTATCAATTCACGGACGGTTCCGGACTCTCGCGCGACACGCTGGTCTCGCCCGTCGGCCATCACCAAGCTGCTGGCGCACATGAATCAGTCGATGCATCGCGAGGAGTGGCTGAACCTGCTGCCGATCGGCGGCGAGGATGGAACACTGGGCTCGCGATTCGCGGGGCATCCGGAAGCGCGCGCCATTCGCGCCAAAACAGGAACGCTGGATCATGTGAAGGCGATCTCCGGCTACGCCGACACAGCCACCCACGGCCGCGTCGCGTTCTCGTTGCTGGTGAACAATTTCGAAGAGCCCGGCCCGGGCGTGACCAAGACCATCGACGATTTGGTCCTGGCACTGCTACAGTAGTCCCCTCCAGGACCTCCCGGGCTGCCACTTTGGCGATTCGGATGCGCTAGAATTAGTAAAACGCACCGTGCCGGGAGCCAACGAAAATGCCTATTTACGAATATATCTGTGACGACTGCGGAACCAAATTCGAGAAGCTGGTCCGCCGCAATCAAGATGCGATCGCCTGCCCCAGTTGCGGCGAGTCGCACCTGAAGACCGCTCTCTCAACCTTCGCCGCTCATTCGTCCAACGGAAAAGCGCAGGCGTCCAAGGACCAGCCGAGTTCCCCTCGTGCGCCGGAGGAATGTGTCAGACGCCGGATCTCTGCGGACGGAATTAGCAGACCTGCCAAGGCGCGTCCCAGCGCGACGCTTGGTACTAGCTCGGTTGACTTCCGCCAACGGCTCCGCTATAGTGCTGAAGTGCTGATGTATCAACGGTTTGTCGGCTGATAGAGCTGGTTGGGAACGTCCGAAGTCGCTTAACCCTGTCGTTTTGAATTCTGACGTACTTACCCGTCTATCGGTTCGCGCCGTCGTAGTTGCATGAATCGGGAGTTTGGCCATGGCCAGCAAAGCAGATGAGCAAAATCTGAATCCGCCCGTATCCGAAGAGACGGATTACGAGCAGCTCATCGACGATTACACTCATTTTGCT
The DNA here is from genome assembly GCA_963798295.1 of Bryobacterales bacterium. GTDB lineage: Bacteria > Acidobacteriota > Terriglobia > Bryobacterales > Bryobacteraceae > Palsa-89. The sequence continues at coordinate 503,757 of CAWCSV010000004.1, forward strand.
CCGCCACACGACGGCGAATTGCTGCAAGGCCGCGTCGTGAAACTCCACGATAAAGACGTCATCGTCGATTTCGGCTACAAGTCCGAAGGATTAGTTCCGATCGAGCAGTTCGCTCAGCCCGACGGCAGCATTCACGTGCAGGTGGGCGATCAGATCGACGTGATGGTGGACCGGCAAGGGCTGCAGCCGGAAGGTTACATCCTGCTGTCGCACCAGAAGGCCAGCCGGCTGCGGTCCTGGGAGAACCTGGAGAAAGCGCATCGCGACGGTCTGGTGGTATCCGGCCGCGTGACGGGCCGCATCAAAGGCGGGCTCTCGGTGGACGTGGGCGTTCCCGCGTTCATGCCCGGCTCGCAGATCGACATGCGCCCCACGCACAATCTGGATTCGCTGCTCGGCCAGGACATTCCGGTCAAGATCGTCAAGCTGAATCGCCGCCGCGGCAACGTGGTGGTGTCGCGCAAGATGGCGGTGGAAGAAGAGCAGCACTCGCGCAAGAGCGCGGCGCTGCAGGTGCTGGAAGAAGGCGCGGTGGTTACCGGGAGCGGTGAAGAATCTGACGGACTACGGCGCGTTCATCGATCTGGGCGGCATCGACGGACTGCTGCACGTCAGCGACATGTCTTACGGCCGCGTGAACCATCCCTCCGAAGTGGTGACCGCCGGCGACGAGATCACCGTGAAGGTGCTGAAGTTCGACAGCGAGAAGGAACGCATTTCGCTGGGGCTCAGGCAGCTGGTTCCCGATCCGTGGGAGACCATTCAGGAACGATATCCGCAGGGCGCGCGCGTGATCGGCCGCGTGGTCAGCGTCACCGATTATGGCGCGTTCATCGAGCTGGAGCCGGGCGTCGAAGGCTTGATCCACATCTCCGAGATGACCTGGAGCCGCCGGATGAAGCATCCGAGCAAAGTGGTGAAGGTCGGCGATCAGGTGGAATCGGTGGTGCTGGACGTGAAGCCCAGGGACCGCCGCGTTTCGCTCGGCATCAAGCAACTGGAAGCCGATCCGTGGACCACGGTGGCCGACCGTTATTCGCCCGGTTCGGTGGTGGAAGGCCGCGTGCGCAAGCTCACCGATTTCGGCGCGTTCATCGAGATCGAAGAAGGCATCGACGGGCTGGTGCATATTTCGGATCTGTCCTGGACCAAGCGCGTGAAGCATCCTTCCGAAGTGGTGAAGAAGGGCCAGTTGGTGCAGGCCGTGATCTTGCAAATCGACGCTCCCAACCGGCGTCTGTCGCTGGGCGTGAAGCAATTGCAGCCGGATGCGTGGGAGATCGCTTCTTCCGCGCGCATCAGGTGGGCGATGTGGTGCGTGGACGGGTATGCCGGGCCGCGAATTTCGGGGTGTTCGTGGAACTGGCTCCGGGCGTGGAAGGCTTGTGCCACCGTTCGGAGATTCCCGGCGCGTCGGAGCACCGGCACGACGAATCGCCGCTGCCGATCGGCGAGGAAATGGATTTCAAGGTGGTGCGGCTGAACGAAGCCGAGAAGAAGATCGGGCTGAGCGTTCGCGCTCTGACCGACGACGAGGAACGAACGCGGCTGGAGGATTATCAGCGCCACGCCGCCGCTGCCACAATGACCATCGAAGAAGTAATGAACATCAGAGTGAAGGGTGAAGGCCGGTAGAAGCCGGACTCAAAGGGAGAGAAAGCACACATGACGAAGGCTGAGTTGATCGAGGAAGTCTCCCGGGTTGTGGAAATGACCCGTAAGGATTCCGAGGTAATCGTGGAAGCCATCTTCGACAGCATCGTAAAGTCTCTGCGCGGCGGGGATAAGATCGAAATCCGGGGGTTCGGCAGTTTTCGCACACGGCAGCGGCAACCGCGCGTGGGGCGCAATCCGAAAACCGGCACTCGCGTGGAAGTGCCCTCCAAGCGCATCCCCTATTTCAAGCCCAGCAAAGAACTGAAGGATCTGGTAAATACCTCCGCCAGCGGCGATGGCCAGCCGCGGCCGCGCCTGCTTCCGCCGAGCCCGCACCGGGCGGAGACAGCTCGCACAGCTCGTAACCGCAGTTCCCGATTTATGGACCACCTGTGGAGTCCGTGGCGCTACCAGTACGTTCAAAAAGAGAAAACTGGCGGCGGATGCGTATTCTGCCATGGCCGCGGCTGCCGAGACGCGACGAAGAAAATCTGGTGGTCTACCGGGCGCGCAAGAACTTCATCATTCTGAATCTGTATCCCTACAGCACCGGCCATCTGATGGTGGTTCCCTATGAGCATGTGGATACGCTTGCAGGAGGCGTCGCGCGAGACGCTGGAAGAGATGATGCTGCTGGTGCAGCGATCGCAGCGCCATTTGCAGGAGATCTACCGGCCGCCGGGATTCAATCTCGGAATGAATTTGGGAGAAAGCGCGGGCGCCGGAATCGCCGAGCACATCCACATGCACGTGCTGCCGCGCTGGCCGGGCGATACGAATTTCATGACCACGGTGGCGGAGACGCGCGTGTTGCCGGAGGATTTGCGCGAGCACCTGGCGGAAGCTGCGGGAGGCGTTCGCGAAGAGCAATTAACCAGGTGAAAAGAAGCGGACGGTTATCGCTGATTCGATAGTTTTACCGATAGGCCGTTATACGGCCAATTGCCGCGAACTTGGGAGATCGTACGCGAGGCCTGCGCACCGAGCACGCACCCAGCAAGATCGAGCGTAGCTAAGCTCGGACGTCCTCGATTTCCCAGCCACATGCGCGTAGAATCTCTGTCGCGGTGATGAACATCTGCAGTACACCGCTAATCTCGCTGTTTGCCTCGCCGTACATATCCAAGTGAAGGGCGATCTGCGTCCGACACACCTGAACTAATAGCCAGACATGTAGTTCGTAGAGACCTCGCGCGACGTCTGGGTGGAAACGCGGGATGGGAGATACACCCTTTACCGAGCCATCGATGTGGGATGAGACCAAGTCTTGAAGTAAATCGGACTTCGCAATGTGCGCGACGTCATTTAACTGACCGTAAAAGGTTTGGCTGCCCGCAGGTGCGTATTTAACATTTGGCGTTTTGCCGTACTTGTGAGTCCCCGCCGCAATTTCCCCCAAACGCGCCAAAATCTCGAAGTCTTGCTTCAATGCGGCAGCCGCCTTGATGTACTGCCCTTCAGAAACAAGCGTTTCGACCACGTAAACGCCCTGAAAGAAAACCGTAGTGAGTAAGAGACGCTCACTAATGTTCACATCTGTTCTTCCCGGCGACAAGGCTTTCAGGTGAAAAAGCTGATTCGCAACGGCCATGAGAGCGAGCCTCGCATCGAGAAGTCTGCCATAAACTTGTTTCGATTTCTCACGAATCTCAAGCCCGGCGTTGTATACCTCAGCCTCGAAATCGATGCCACCCATTAGGGAGTCAGAAATTTTTGGTTTGAAATCGTGCATCCTTAGATCCAATGTAGTGCTTAACGCGAACGAGCATCCGTGTGACGAAGGAACCGATTAGCCCTGGTACCCGAGGCAGAGGCCAACTGGGCGCGCGGGTTTGAAACTCAACGGACCACGGCGATACAGAAACGTTCCGCAATCCACATTGACGTATAGTCGGCTATGGTGAGAAGTGCGAATTCGGGATTAGGAACGGCAAATCGCCAGACCGAATACCGATGCGATACGGCAAACCCAGTTCCAATCTCCAATCTCCCGCAATCGCCCTGACCCCGACTACAGGTCTTCCGGCTGCAGCCCCGTCTTCTTGGCGATCTGGGCAAGAAGCGCCGGGCCTATTTCTTCGTTGTCATGGAAGGCAAACGTATAGTTGGCCCAGCCGGACCGCTTGAGCCGGCGGTGCGAGCCCTTTTGCCAGGCGACTTCCCAGCCTATCCGTAGCAACGCGGCTAATAGCTGCTTCGCCTTGACAGATTTCCAGCGGCTCATGCCACGGAGAAAACTTTGGTGAACGGCTCGGGAATCTCCTCGCCGTGATCGATGCAATCGGCGGCAACGCGCAATGCCAGCGCTCGAACCGCGGCAATGGCCGACTCGCGGGTCGCGCCGTACGCCATTACGCCGGGCATGGACTCGATGTCGGCCCACCAGCGTCCGTCGTCTTCGCGTCCGACGGCGATCGGAATGGATTCGATCGTGATTCTTTCCATCGATCTCTCCCCTACATTATAGTGCGGCGACCGCGGCGTTCAGACTCGACGGGCATTGACGCAGCGAACCGGATGGGCTATACCTCAGAGGCGTCATTGACGCGGGAGGCGACGAATGAATCGAAGAGTGGCTCTGAAGATCGTGCTGGCGATTGTAGGATTGCTCTTTTTGGCGTTAGCTTATCCCCTGGTGATCTTTGTGCGGCAAGACCCGGCGTTATCGATGATGTTCAGCCTCTACGTCACACTGGGCGTTTTCTTGCTGCTCGCAGTCCGCAACCCATGGGCGAACCGGAGCCTGATCGCCTTTACAGCATGGTCGAGCTTTGCGCATGCCGCCTTGATGGGCACGCAGGCAATGCGGAATATGGTTTCGCATGGAGAGCTGATCGGCGTGGCGGTTCTCATCGTCATTGGAGTAGTCTTGATCGCGCTCGCGCCCGCAAAGCAGAGTGACGCACTCGGCTCAAGCCGGAACATTACCCCAGCCGCGGCTACTTGACGGGGGCGCCGGGAGTGGAGTGAAAGCCTCCAAATAGTTTCCGGCCGTCCGGCAGGGTGACGGTGGCCGCGTTCGCCGTGTTCTTGCCATCCTTCGCTGCAAACCCTTCCACGGTGACCTGGTCGCCCTGCTTCAGTTCCGTGCTGGTCCAACCCCGGTGAGTGAGGCCGTTGGGACTACCCATTTCGAAGCTCCACCGGGTGACGTTGCCGCTTTCATCCATTCCATCGACGTACAGCCAGGCGTGCGGATTGGCCCATTTAAGACTGGTCACGGTGCCGGAGACTGTGACGCGCTTGTTTTCGTCGTACTCGGCAGCGAATGCGTGATGCGCCGAGACGCGCATCGTCGTCAAAAGCAGGATGGATACCACAGCGCAGATGGTTTTGGTCACGCGTGCCCTTAAGAGGCAATCATATCGCAAGCGGGTATTCGGGCCTGAAGGGCATTGGCATTGACGCCGTCGACTGTATCGGCTATACCTCGTGATAAGCGGAAATTCCTATGAAATTTGTCATCGTACTGTCGTTTGCCAGCGCGGCCCTGGCGCAAACGACCATTACCAGCAGCGGTGGCGCGGTATCGCGCGGGACGATATCGTTCTCCGGCGCCGCGACAAGCAGGCCGGGCGACGTCGTGACAGGCATGCCTTTTTCGGCCGAGCAGGTGACCGAAAACGTTCAGACGCTGGCTGACGGGACTCACATCACCCGGCCCGCTGAAAAGACAATGTTGTACCGCGATTCGCAGGGACGCACGCGAGTGGAACACGTTTTCACGAGGCCAGCTGGGGCGCCGACCACGGGCTTTGTCGCCCCGAGTATTATCGAAATCAGCGACCCTATTGCGGGAACCCATTACACGCTGGATGCGCGTAACCATACCGCACGCAAAATGTCGTCTCTGCCCGCGACATTGCCGCCTCCTCCACTCCCGCCGAACTCGGGAACTATATACGCCAGGCCGTCCACCCGGCTTGGACAGCCCGCCGGTTCGGCTGGCGCCGCTTTGGGACCCGACGCGCAGGGGCCACGCCCGCAGTTTTCCAACCAGTCGCTTGGGACCCAAATGATCGAAGGCGTATCAGCCGAAGGTTCACGCTCGACGATCGTTTACCCAATTGGCTTCTTTGGGAATGACCGGTCGATCACAGAAGTGCGTGAAACCTGGACGTCCCCCGAATTGAAAGTGGTGGTGATGTCGAAGAGTTCGGATCCGCGGAGCGGCGAATCCAGCACCAAGCTCACGAACCTCTCGCGCAATGAACCGGACCCGGCGATATTCGAGATTCCCGCGGATTACGAAGTCATCGACACGCCGTGACCCGATCGGGCATATACTTGGTGACAATTGGAGGCCGAGATGCACTTGCGAAATCTCACTATCGTAGCGGCGGCAGCAGTTGTTCTGGGATTGGTCCAGGGACAGGCCCTAGCGCAGTCGATCAATGCGAAGCCGGCCAAGACCGCGACCCAGAGCTGGACGGCGCCGCGGACCGCTGACGGCCAGCCGGATCTTCAGGGAGTCTGGTCCAACAACAACGCAACGCCGCTGGAGCGTCCCAAGGAACTGGCGGGACGTGCCTATCTAACCGACCAGGAGGTGGCGGCCCTGAAGAAGAAGGCGGCGGAGCTTTTCGACAACGGCAATTCGGACGCAGCGTTCGGCGACACGGTTTTCGAGAGCGTGCTGGCGAATGTCAAAGGCACGAAGGCAGGTTTCAAGAGCACCGATGGCGGAACGGGCGACTACAGCTCGGTTTGGACGGTGGCCCGGGATTGGGACAATCGGACCTCTCTGATTACCGACCCGCCGGATGGACGCCTGCCGGCGATGACGCCAGAGGCTGAAGCGAACCAGCGTGCCGCGTTTGCAAGGACGAAGGGCCGCCCGTCGGGCCCGGAGGATCGATCCCTGAGCGAACGCTGTATCACGTACGGCTCGCCGCAACTGGTGGCCGGATACCAGAGCTACTACGAGATCGTGCAGTCTGCCAAGTCGGTGGCCGTCATGACTGAGATGATTCACGATACCCGTGTCATTCCGTTGGATGGGGGTCCGCATCTGCCGCCGAACATCCAGAGCTGGATGGGCGACGCGCGCGGACATTGGGAAGGCGACACGCTGGTGGTGGATTCCACCAACTTCAAGCCCGGCGCGTTCCGCAACGTTTCCACCGAGAAACTGCATGTCGTGGAGAGGTTCACGCGCACTGGCGCTGACACGCTGCAGTGGCAAATCACTATCGACGATCCGGGAGCGTGGACCAAGCCGTGGACCGCGATGATTCCTCTGCGGCCGTCGAAGAAAGCCGTCTATGAGTACGCCTGCCATGAGGGCAACTACGGTCTGCAGAGCATTCTCGCGGGCGCGCGGCGCGAAGATAAGGCCGAAGAGGCCCTTAAGACGAAATAGGTGGATCCGGTTGCGGCTGCTGTGCACATTCGCGCTTCTCGGAGCCGGGGCCATGTCCGCGTTCGGACAGGGCGCCGCTCCCCGTGTCGTCGCCGTATCTATTGAGGGCGAGATCCATCCCATCACCGCCGAAATCGTCGGCCATGCCATTGAGCAGGCGCAGTCCGAAAACGCCGCGCTCCTGCTGGTGCGGATCAATACGCCCGGCGGCCTTCTGGACGCGACGCGCGAGATCATCCAAAAGCTGGATGCATCGACGGTTCCGGTGGTGACTTATGTCGAACCCAGCGGCGCGCGCGGGGCATCGGCGGGATTTTTCGTGCTGGAAGCGGGCGACATCGCGGCCATGGCGCCGGGAACCAACACGGGCGCGTCTTCGCCGGTTCTGCTGGTGGGGCAAATGGATCAGGTGATGCGCAATAAAGTGGAAAACGATGCGGCGGCGATGCTGCGCAGCATGATGTCGCGGCGCGGGCGCAATACCGACGTGGGCGAGCAAACCATCCGGCAAGCCAAGTCGTTCACCGAAAAAGAGGCGCTGGATCAAAAGCTGATCGACTTGATCGCGAGCAGCGAACCGCAGCTTTTCCAGCAATTGGACGGCCGGGAGATCACGCGTTGGGATGGGCGCAAGCTGACGCTGCATCTGGCGGGCGCAGCTGTCACGGAAGTGCAGCGAACCCTGCGTGAGCGGGTGATCGCCGCCATCGCGGACCCGAACATCGGATTTATCCTGCTGGTGCTGGGCGTCCTGGGAATTTATGTCGAATTTACTTCGCCGGGATTGATCTTCCCGGGAATCGCCGGCGCGATTCTGGCGCTGCTGGGGCTTTCGTCGCTCTCTGTTCTCCCCATCAACTGGGTTGGAGCGGCGCTTCTGGCGCTGGCGGTGGCGCTCTTCGTTCTGGAGGCGAAATTCGCTTCGCACGGCATGCTGGGCATCGGCGGCACCATTTCCATGGTGCTGGGTGCGCTGCTGCTGGTGAATGGACCACCGGATATGCGGATCCATCTATCGACCGCGCTGGCAGTGGCGCTGCCTTTCGCGGCGATCACCATGTTCCTGGTATCGATGGTCATCAAGGCGCGGCGCGGCAAGGTGCTCACCGGCGCCGAAGGGATGATCGGAGAGCTGGGTGTGGCCGAGACGGCGTTGGAGCCGGAGGGGCAGGTGCTGGTGCGGGGCGAATACTGGGACGCCATCGCCGGCGCACCCATTCCGGCCGGCGCTCACATTCGCGTTCGAGGCGTGGCGGGCTTGAAGCTACAAGTGGATCAGGCCTGAACGCCGCGGCCTTTCGGCATGGTTGAGCGCCTGTTAAGAATTGCTGCTTTGAATTGGAATCAGTCCCCGCAGGCGGGCGATGCGGAAGTAGAGCCCCGCCCAGACCAGCACGCCGAAAATAATCGGGAAGATGGTGTCGAACCAAGGGTCGCGTACTCGTAGGTGAGTGGCCACCGCGCCGCCCAAGTAGCCCGACAACAGAATCGCACCCAGCACCGCTGTTCGCGGAATCGCGTAGATAATCGCGCAAACGATGGCGATGATCCCCAGCGGCTCACTGAGGCTGAGCGGAAAGTTCAACCGGTTGAATGCGTCCACTACGGCAGCCGGCTTGACCAAATGCCCGGCCGCGTCGAAGAGCAAGAACAGAACGGAAAAGGCGCTGAGGACGCGCCCAATCCAAAGAGCCTTCTTCATAGTGCCTCCAGATTCCTCCAGGTGCTTCCAGGCGCCGCCTGGCGCGCCCCGTCCAGCTTATCCCAAGCCGCCCGTGTCGCGCCTCAGCGCGAAGTACGTAACTGCTAGACTTTGTTCTTGGACACGAGAACGAAAATCGTCCCGCGCCACGAAATTCAAGACCGGCTGCAAAATCAGCCCTCGCGTTGGGTATCCGGCCACTTCGATCCGCTGCTCGCCGAACATGTTCGCCGGCTGGCCGCAGCGCGGGAACCAGGACAGCTGCTGGTGGTGGAAGTAACCAACCCGGCGCAATCCCTGCTCGGTCAGCGCGCGCGCGCCGAACTGGTGGCCGCGTTAGCGATGGTGAATTACGTGGTGCTGGGCGATGGGGAAGCGGGCGTCGACGCCGACATCAAGGCGCGTTTTATCGATCACGTGCTCCAGCGGCACGGCCAGGAATCGACGCGATGAATCCGCCCCGTGTCAGCCCGCTGCACATCCTGGTTGTAAGGCTGGGGTCCATGGGCGACGTGATCGCCGCGCTACCGGCGGTGGCCAGCCTGAAGCACAGCATCCCCCATTCCAAGATCACCTGGGTGATCGATCCGAAATGGAGCTTGCTGCTGGAGGGCAATCCCTACGTCGATTCGGTGCTGCATCTGGACCGCCGAACCTTCACCGGATTACGCAACGCGTGGCGCCAGTTGCGATCCTCCCGCTTCGACTTCGCGGTGGATTTTCAGGGGCTGGTGAAATCCGCTTTAGTGGCCACGCTGGCGCGGCCTGAGCGCATTTTCGGATTCAACGCGGCGTATGCGCGGGAGTCGCCCGCGTCGTGGTTTTATTCGACCAAAGTGCCCATCCGGTCTTATCACGCCGTGGAGCGGAATCTGGATCTGGCGGCCGCCGCGGGAGCGTCGAACATTCTGCGCACCTTCCCCTTGCCGCCGGGCGAGCAACAGGCCGAACTGCCGGAGGGTGACTTTGTACTGACCAACCCGCTGGCCGGATGGGGCGCCAAGCAATGGCCGCTGGAATACTACACACAGTTAGCGGAGAAACTACGTCTCGAATGCGGTATGCCGCTGGTGCTGGACGCTCCCTATCCTTTGCACGTCCAGGGCGCGCAACCACACGTCTCCACCCTGGCGGGCTTGATCTACGCTACACGGCGAGCGACGGCGGTGGTGGGTCTGGACAGCGGTCCGCTGCATCTGGCGGCGGCGCTGGGCAAGCCAGGCGTCGCGATTTACGGCCCCACCGATCCAGCGCGGCACGGTCCCTTCGGCGGCTCTATCAGCGTGTTGCGCGCACCCGACGCCGTGACCAGCTACCGCAGAACGGCTGAGCCCGACGCCAGCATGCGCGAGATCACGCCCGATCAGGTATTCGACGCACTAGCGCCAATTCTTGCCGCTCATAAGGATCGATAACGAGTTTGTTTCCGAAGCCCTACGCCGACCTGGTTGCGCGCCTGCGCGTGACGTGCGGGTTCATCATGGTCGCCGCGTTCGCATGGTTCTCGCGGCCCGATACCCGGTCGCTGGCTTGGGGTTTGCCGGTCTCGGCGCTAGGGCTTGCACTGCGCGCCTGGGCCACCGGGCATGTGGAGAAAAACATCCGGCTGGCTGAAGGCGGCCCTTATGCCTATGTTCGAAATCCGCTGTACCTGGGAACGCTCTTAGTGGCCGCGGGATTCGCGATCGCATCCCGCGAATGGCCGCTCGCCGTGTTATTTGGCGTGGTGTTCTTGTTCATCTATTTGCCTGCGATTGAGCTGGAAGAACAGCACCTGCGCATGCTGTTTCCCGATTTTGCCGCGTATGCCCAACGCGTGCCGGCTCTTTGGCCGACCATCTCGCCTATCCGGAAGCCGGAACATTTTCGCTGGGATTTGTACATGAGGAATCGGGAATATCAGGCCGCGATTGGATTCCTGGTCGGGGCGCTGTACCTGATCGCAAGGGTCCTGCTGCACGCCAGTACTTAAGTTTCCTGCTTCCCTGTATCCTGGTTATATGTGTGGCATCGTCGGCTATATCGGGAACAGAAGAGCAGTCCCCATCATTTTGGATGGCCTGCGCCGGCTCGAATACCGCGGCTATGATTCCGCCGGTATCGCAGTCCTGAACGGTGATCAGCATCTGTCGGTTCGGCGCGCATCGGGCAAGTTGCGCAACCTGGAAGATGCAATTCGCATCAACCCGATGGACGGCGCCTACGGCATCGGCCACACGCGTTGGGCCACGCACGGCCGTCCCACGGAAGAGAATGCGCACCCGCATCGCGATTGCACCGGCGATATCGTGGTGGTTCATAACGGCATCGTCGAGAACTATCTTCACCTCAAGCACCAGCTTCAGCTGGAAGGGCATAAGTTCGTCACCGAGACTGATACCGAAGTGATCGCCCACCTGGTGGAAAAATACAACGACGGCGATCTGGAGGACGCAGTCCGGCACGCGGTTCGAGAGCTGCGCGGCGTTTTCGCGCTGAGCGTGATCTCGAGTTCCGATCCGAACAAGATCGTGGCCGCGCGCATGGGCCCGCCGGTGGTGATCGGCCTAGGAGACGGAGAATATTTCGTCGCTTCCGACGTCCCCGCCATCCTGAGCCACACGCGCGACATGTTCTTCCTGGGCGATGGCGACATCGCCGTGCTGACGCCCGACGGCGTACACCTGACCGATTTCAACGGACGGCCCATCAAGCGCCAGGTGACCCATATTCTGTGGGATCCCATCATGGCGGAAAAGGGCGGTTACAAGCATTTCATGCTCAAGGAAATTTTTGAGCAGCCGCGCGCGGTGCGCGACACGGTGCTGGGCCGCGTGGGCCAGGAGACGGGCCGCGTGTTCATCGACGAGATGGATATCAATCCGAAAGCGTTCGCCGAATTCAAGTCGCTCAAGATCGTCGCATGCGGAACCGCCTGGCACGCTGCACTGGCCGGCAAATTCATGATCGAGAAGCTGGCGCGGATTCCGGTGGAAGTGGATTATGCCAGCGAATTCCGCTATCGCGATCCCATCGTATCCTCCGACATGCTGACGGTGGTGATTTCCCAATCCGGCGAAACCGCGGACACCATCGCGGCGCAGCGCGAAGCCAAGCAGCACGGCTCAAAAACACTAGCGATCTGCAATGTTGTGGGATCCATGATCACGCGCGAGGCCTCCGGCACGTTGATGACGCACGCCGGCCCCGAAATCGGCGTGGCATCCACCAAGGCGTTTACTTCGCAGCTAACGGCGTTGTTTATTCTCGCGATGTATCTGGGGCAAGTTCGCGAGACGCTGTCGCCCGAGCAGTCGGCCTGCCTGGTCCAGGAGCTGGTGAAGCTGCCCGGACGGCTGGAAACCGTACTCAGCCATGAGGGAATCTATGATGAGCTGGTGAAGAAGCTCTTCCGCGCGACCGATTTCCTTTACCTGGGCCGTGGCATTCATTTCCCGATGGCGCTGGAAGGCGCGCTCAAGCTGAAGGAAATTTCCTACATCCATGCCGAAGGCTATCCGGCGGGCGAGATGAAGCACGGGCCGAACGCGCTGATCGATGAAAATCTTCCGGTGGTGGTGATCGCCACGCGCGATCCGGCGAGCGAAGATAGCCGCGTGCGCTACGAAAAGACGCTCTCGAACATTCAAGAAGTGAAGGCGCGCAACGGCATCGTGATCGCGGTGGTGTGCGAGCAGGACGCCGAAGAGGTGGGCAAAATCGCCGATTACACCATAGCCATTCCGTCCACTACCGAACTTTTGCTGCCTATTCTCGAGGTTGTGCCTCTGCAGCTGCTGGCGTATCACATTGCCGTTCGCCGGGGTTGCGACGTGGATCAGCCGCGTAATCTGGCCAAGAGCGTCACCGTGGAGTAAGGCGTCGAGTGAAGCAGTTCACTCATCAGATTTACATCACGACGCACGGCCAGGGACTTTACGAATTTACCAGGGAGATTGAAGTGTGGCTGCGCAAGCAGGAAGCGCACACTGGATTGTTGACCGTCTTTTGCCAGCACACTTCGGCGTCTTTGGTGATTCAAGAGAACGCCGACCCTGACGTGGTGGCCGATCTGGCCGATTTCATGACGCGCCTGGTTCCCGAAGACACGCGGCTCTACCGGCACACGGCCGAAGGGCCGGACGACATGACGTCGCACATCCGATCGGCGCTGACGCAGACGCAGCTATCGATTCCAATTCACAATGGCAAGCTGGCGCTGGGCACCTGGCAGGGCGTGTATTTGTTCGAGCATCGCGAGCGTCCGCACCAGCGTAGCGTGGTGCTGCATTTGCTCAGCGATTAAGATCGATGCGAGTTTCCAGGGACAAAGGCAGCGGGCAGTGCCGGTGAACACGGAGCACGGGCGAGGGGCGCTTTTCGCCGAACGTGGTTGATCGCCAGCCGTCGATGAGTTCAGCACCGGCGGGCAGAATCAGCTTGGAATGCGCCGACGGTGGGTGAAGCCCAAATAACGGCATTCCGCTGCGAGAAGATCGCACGCCGTATCGCTCCGTCAGCCGATGATTCTGACTTCGGGCAAGCGCTGCCATGCAAAAGGCCCGGCTACCGTGGCTTGATCGCGGTCGTCGATACGGATGGTATTGTGCGTGCGCGCTCCATCCGCGGAACCTGTCGCGCCAGAGCATGCAGCGCCAACGCTTCGCCAATCAAATGATTGTTGGGCGAAAAATAGAACGAGAGATTGTTGGCTAAGTGGCAACCATGTAGGTACAACATATGGAGCCATCGGGCGCGAAACTCGCCGGGAAGCTTTGGGCCTACCAGCGAATAAACCCACATCCAGTACAGCGCGCCATCTTCGTGGGTCAGAAGATGCGCCTGCGCCAGGACAAGCAGGTGCTGGTGCCGGTTCAATTCCCAGATCGTTTTGTGGTCGCCGGCACGCGCCGTGTCCAGGTAGGGAATAAGGCGGAAATATTCCAACCCGGTCTCGATCCCACGCAAGTAGTCGCGACGCCAACGAATGTCGGGTCTGGCGTCGATAGTGGTCGAGAAAATTGGAAACTGGTGGCGCTGGAGTTGATCCGCGAGATCGATGATTTGTTGCGCGCACTCGCTGCCGGGGGCGGCATCGGGCAGAGACAGCCGTGGATTCGAAATCGACGTCGAAGGCGGGAGCGGGAGGCAGCGCGGTGAGGATCAAGTTCACCAGTTCCTGCCGGGCCCGGAATAAAAGCTTCACACCTCTATGTGCGGAATAGCGGGATATTTTCTGCGATCGAGAAACGCCGGGCTTCCCGAGGTCCAGGCCATGTGCGACCAGATCCGGCACCGCGGCCCCGATGACGAAGGCTACCGGATCGATGGGCGCATGGGACTGGGCATGCGGCGTCTCAGCATCATCGATCCGGCTACCGGCCGACAGCCCATCTCGAACGAAGACGGAACGGCGTGGGTGGTCTCCAACGGCGAGATCTACAACTATCGCGAGCTGCGCGCGTCGCTCATCCGAAGCGGCCATCGATTCCGCACCAATAGCGATACCGAGGTTCTGGTTCACCTCTACGAAGCAGAAGGCGTGGACGGGCTGAGGCGCCTGCGGGGGATGTTCGCCTGCGCCATTTGGGATTCGCGCACAAAGTCCCTGCTGTTAGTGCGAGACCGCTTCGGCAAAAAGCCGCTGTATTACGCGGCGCTTCCACAAGGCTTGTATTTTGGAAGCGAGCTGAAGTGCTTGCGCGCGGCGGGAGTTCCACTGGAAAACGATCGCGAAGCCCTGCAGCTTTACTTCCTGCTTGGCTACATTCCCGATCCCTGGACGCCCTATCTTGCCATTCGAAAACTGACGCCCGGCGGCTGGCTGCGCTGTGACGCCGAGGGCCACATTGAGGAGGGGCGGTATTGGACCTTGCCCGTACCTGCCCAGCGCCCTCCCGTGGGCTTGAACGAACTGGAAGCTTCCGACCATGTGCGCCAGGTCTTCGACCAAGCCGTGAAAATGCGCCTGATCGCCGACGTGCCGGTGGGCGCTTTTCTGAGCGGCGGCATCGATTCCACCTCGGTGGTGGCGTCCATGGCGCTGCAAAGCCCGCGGCCCGTCAAAACATTTTCAATCGGATTTGAAGAACCCGGATTCAATGAGCTGCCGCTCGCCGCCGCGCTCTCGAAAAAGTATGGAACCGAGCATCACCATATGATGGTTCGGCCCGATTCGGTGGAGCTGGTTTCCAAGCTGGTGCGGCACTTTGACGAACCCTTTGGGGATTCTTCCGCCATTCCCACTTACCTGGTATCGCAATTCGCGGCAAGCTATGTGAAGGTTGCGCTCTCAGGCGATGGCGGCGACGAGCTTTTCGCGGGATACGAAAGTTTTGGCGAGATCCAGCGGCTGCGGATTCTGGACCATGTTCCACAGTTCCTGCGCGCGCTGCTCTCGCGCATCGCCGATCTGCTTCCTTATTCGGCGTATGGGAAGAACTATCTTCGTATGATCGGCCGGCCCTCGGCGCTGGAGCGCTATTTCGAAAGCGTGTCGCCGCACTTTGTTTTGGAGCGTCTGCTCGCGCCGGAATGGATGCCGCCCGTCACACCCCAGTTCCTGAGGGGCAAAATGGCGCATACCTTGCTTGCGGATGGAACCGACGCGCTCACCCAGGCGCTGTACTTTGAGGCCATGGCGAAACTGACCGGCGACATGCTGGTGAAGGTGGATCGCATGTCGATGGCGAACTCGCTGGAAGTGCGCTGCCCGTTGCTGGATCATGAGCTCGCCACGCTCGCCTCGCGCCTGCCGCACTCCTGGAAGCTGAAGCATGGCCGTGGTAAGCTTATCTTCCTGCGCGCCGTGGGGCATCGGCTGCCGCCCGAATTGCTGCGCCAGCCCAAGCGGGGATTCGGCGTGCCGCTGGCGAGTTGGTTTCGCGGGTCGCTGCGCAGTTTCGTGTGGGATCACCTGACCAGCCGCATGTTTCTGGACCGTCACATGGTCTCATCCGAGTTTGTAACGCATCTGCTCGAAGAGCACGATCGCTCCAGGCGCGATAACCATCATCACCTTTGGAAGCTGCTCATGCTCGAATTGTGGTTCCAGCAGGAGGACAGCCGGCAGCGAACCAGGGCAACATCGGCGGAAGCCTGCGCGGTTTGACTTGAGAGCGACTTATGCTGGCCGAGTCAATTTTTTGGATCGGGGTCGCCGTACCGTTGTACGCATTTGCCGGTTACCCGCTGGCGTTGCGAGCGCTGGGACTGATGATTCACCGCCAGGTTCGCAAGGCGCCCATCCGCCCGCCGGTGTCGCTGCTCATTCCCGCTTACAACGAAGCCCGGGTGATTCGACGGAAAATCGAAAACTCGCTCGCGCTCGATTACCCGGCCGATCGGATCGAAATCGTCCTGATCTCCGATGGATCGACGGATCAAACCGTGGACATTGCGCGGTCGATGGACGGCGTCCGCGTGATGGCGCTGCCTGACAATCGCGGCAAGGTGGCGGCGCTCAACGCGGCCGTGCCCAATCTGCGGGGCGAGATTATCGTGTTTTCCGACGCGTCCGCGATGCTGGCGCCCGATGCGGTGTGCCGCCTGGTGGAAAACTTCGCCGATCCGGCGGTGGGCGCAGTCTGCGGGCGTTACAGTGTCGTGAAATCAGACGAAGTTAACATCGGCGCTTCCGAGGAGATTTACTGGAAGTACGAAGCGTTCGTCAAAACTCAGGAGTCGCGCCTGGCATCCACCATGGGTGCTCACGGCCATCTCCACGCCATCCGCAAAGAGCTGTACCCCTTCCCGTCCCCCGAAACAATTAACGACGATTATGTGATTCCGCTCTCCGTGATCGGGCGCGGGTTCCGCGCGGTGCACGAACCCTCGGCGGTGGTGTTTGAGGAAGCGCGCGAAATGACAGGTTTCCAAAGACGCGTCCGGATTGTGGCGGGCAATTTCCAGCAGCTCCGGCACCTGGGACAATTCCTCAGGCCATTCCGGCCGACACCCCTGTTGTTCTTCTTATCGCACAAAGTAATTCGACTTTTCATTCCTTTTGGGATGCTGATTGCGCTGGTCGCGAATTTTTTCCTGATCGGCTCGCCAGGCTATCGCGTCCTGCTGGGCGCGCAGCTCCTGTTCTATCTTCTGGCCGTCCTGGGTTTGACGGCCCGCCTCCGCCCGAGGGCACTGCGCCTGCCCTATTACTTCTGCATGGTGAACAGCGCAGCGTTCTTCGGAGTTTACTATGCGATGACGCGGCGGAGAGGGATGGCATGGAAGTGAACGTGTAAGATTTGACACATGGTGTCGACCCGAACACGAGGGCGCGAGGCTAATATTCCTTAAATCAATTACTTACAAGCCGGACCGAGATCTGCATTCCCTTTCGCGAAGAGGAGAAAAAGCGATGCAGACCATACAATTCTTCGCGGTTCTGGTGGCGGCGGCCAGTGAGATGGCGGGCGAGAGCCTACCAACCCGGCGGCTGATGGTGAACATTCCCGCGCGCAAGATAGCGCTGGTGGAGAACGGAAAAATCGTGAGGATGTATTCGGTGGCGGTGGGCAAGAAAAGCACGCCCAGCCCGCGCGGCACATTCCACATCGCGAGCCACGTGGCGAACCCGAGTTATACTCACGCCGGCAAAGTACTGGGGCCCGGGCCGGCCAATCCGGTAGGCACCCGCTGGATGAGCATCGGCTTTCAAGGCTACGGCATCCATGGAACGAATCATCCCGAGTCGATTGGGCACGCCGCGTCGCACGGCTGCATCCGTCTGCGCAATCCTGACGTCGAAGAATTGTTTGAACTGGTCCGAGTGGGCGACGAAGTGGATTTGATCGCCGACCCGACTCCAGAAGAAGCGCGTCTTTTTGACGGAAGTCCGGCAAATAATCTACAGGCTAGAACCGCCCCAGCCGATATAAGCACCGTTGGAGGATTGCAATGACGTTCCTGAGCGCACTCGGCGAATTCCCGGAAATGGTGCTGGGGCTCGCGTTCAGCTTTGGGTGCGCGCTGCTGCTCGCGTTCGTCTGTCTCCGATTTCTGCTGGGCCTGATGACGCGGCAACAGTCTGGCGGGCCGAATGATCATAATGTAATCAGTGATTCGAGCCGCGTTCGTTCTATTCTTTGGTTTGGCGCCGCTGTTGCCGGCCCAAAGCACGAATCAGCCCCCGGCGCAGATCTCGAATCGGAACTGGACTCAGGCAGCGTCGCAACTGGCGGCCCGTATCTCCTCTCTGCTGCCGCGCCGCGCCCTCGTTTCACTCGAATTGCAGAACCTGACGCCGTTTCCGGCGGCCGAGTGGTTGAGCTTCCCCAAGCTTTTGCAGGACGCATTACGCCAAGCGAATGTAGAGACGGCTGGGGCGGAGACCACGGCGGCGCCGCCTGAATCCCGCGTTCGCATCACGCTATCCCAAAATCCGCAGGGCTTGCTCTTCATAGCTGAGGTTTTCACCGGAGATATCCGGCAAGTGGCGATACTGCCCTGGCCGCTGCCATCATGGGGGGCGAAGCCGCGCGTGCGCCTTTCCAAGAAAGCGCTCTGGACGCAAACCGAACCGATCCTCGACATCCTGGTGGTGGATTCCGGTTCCGAAATGCTGGTTTTAAGCGTGGACAAAATAGCGAGCTATCGTTCAACCGGGGACAGGTGGACGCCATCCGCGACGGCTTCGCTCTTGCTGCCTCGGCCGATGCCTCGCGATCCGCGTGGGCGGCTGGAAACCACCGCCGGAGGATTCCAAGTGTTTTTGCCGGTCGCGACCTGCACCGGCGCCTGGAATCCCGAACTCCGGCTGACGTGCTCGAGCGGTACGGCGAATTGGTCTGGCACGATCAGGACACATTGGGTGGCGGATCGGAACGTTTTGGAGGGGGACGCTCCCGCCCCCAGTTTTGAGGGTTGGGGCAGCGATTGGGCCAGCATCGCCGATACTTGCGGCGCCGGAACGGTGGTCCTCGCCAGCAGCGCAGACAACGAACACGATTCGGTTCGCGCGTACCAGGTTGTGGATAGACAAGCGACCCCGATGAGCGATGCTGTGCCGTTGCCTGGTCCGGTAACCGCGCTCTGGCCGGCCGAATCAGACAAAGCAGCTACCCTGGTGGTCCACAACCTGCAGACTGGAGAGTATGAGGCTTCCCGCCTGGGCGTGGCTTGCTCTCAGTAGCGTAATCTGGTACCCGCTGGCGGGGGAAACACGTCCACGCTACGGCGGAACCTTGACCGTCGAATTGTCCACTTCCGACATCGGTGGAACGGCGTTGTCAATTCCTATCGCCGAGATGCTGGTGCGCATCAACGCGCGGGGCGAGGCGGAGCCGGTGCTGGCGGTGGCTTGGCAACACGATCCGGACTTTAAGCGCTGGCGCTTTTCACTACGCTCGAAAGTGATGTTTCATGACGGCGAAATGCTCACCGCCGCCTCCGCCGCGCCGTCGCTGCTAGCGGCGCTGAAACAAAAATACAGCGACGTTTCTATTGAGGCTGGAGGGCAAGCCATTGAGATGAGCGCCGAGCAGCCGATGCCGGACTTGCTTGAGCTACTCGCAATGCCGGCCTCCGCGGTGTCCCGCAAGGGCGATGCGAACGTGTTGATCGGAACCGGCCCCTTCCGCGTCACTGCCTGGGAGCCCGGCCGGCGCGTAACGCTCGCCGCGTTCGAAGACTATTGGAATGGACGGCCGTATCTGGACGCGGTGGAAATCGAGTTCGGTTCTGGACGCGGGCGCGCGGATCTGTTCGATATTCCGGTTGGCCCATCGCGCCGCATATTGCCGGAAGGCCTGGCGACCTGGTCGTCCGCGCCGCGCACGCTGGTGGCGATCGTGGCCGCGAACGCGGATCCAACTATGCTGCAAGCGCTGGCGCTGGCCATCGATCGCGCGCCCATCGCAAATGTGCTGGCGCAGCACAAGGGCGAAGCGGCTTTCGGTCTGCTGCCGCAGTGGCTGTCGGGCTACGCGTTCCTGTTCCAGACGATGCCGGACGTAATGCGCGCCAGACAGTTGGTAATGCCCCTGCGTTTGGGCCCGATCAGCCTGAGCTATCATGTGAACGATCTGTTTCTCAAGTCCGTCGCCGAGCGCGTGGCTCTGAACGCGCGTGACGTGGGGATCGCGATCCAGCCGACGGGGGCAAGCAACGGGCATCTCCGTTTGGTGGAATGGACGCTTGCATCCACCAACGCCGGCGAGGAGCTCAAGCGCATCGCCGAACAAGCTGGAGCGGGCGATCGCGCCAGGCTGGTCGACTCAGCCAAGCCGGAAGCGCTGTATGAACTGGAGAGATCTCTATTGGATGACCATCGCATCATTCCACTGCTTCATTTGCGCGAGACGTACGGCATCGCGCCGCGAGTTCACTTTCAGTCATCATCGCCGGACACGTCCACCCTGCATCTGGAAGACGCGTGGGTAGGGCCGTGAGATTTAGGACGAAGGTCTTCCTCAGCATTACAGCCACAGTGGTGTTGGCCGTCTGGATTGTAGCGGCGGTGGTCTCGACGCTGGTCAGCCAATCCTTCGAACGTAGAGACACCCAACGCACCGCGGCGGCGGTCGACCAGCTACAGCGCGAAATCGGCCGGCGCGGCGCCGAAATCGCGCGGCGAGTGGAAGCCGTGGCCGATTCCGAAGCAGTACAGCGCCTGTCTGTAAATCTTGGCGACACGTCTCAGTACTTCGCCGAGGCCCAGACGCTGGCGCAAGAACAATCACTCGATTTCCTGGAGCTAGTGGGCCCAGACGGCGCCATCATCAGCTCCGCAGAATGGCCGGCGCGCTTCGGATACAAAGAGGACTGGCTGGCGCAACCGGTGGACTGGAAAGCGCAAGGCTCCTTCTTGAAGAAAGAAGATCTGGCGGATGGGACAGCGCTCGGCTTGTTCGCAGTTCGCAGCGTGAAAGCCGGAGATGGAATGCTGTATGTGGCGGGCGGTCAACGGCTGGACAAGGAGTTTCTGGATTCCCTGCCGGCCACCGACGGCGTGCGGTTGCGGATCTATCGAAATTTCGAGCCGCGGGAGAATCCGGGGCTCGCGGCCGCGTTGGTGGACGATGTCCGCCGCGAATCGCGCGAGCTGAAACGCGTAACCGATGCCAGCAGCATCACAGCCATTCCGATGGAGGGTCGCGATAAGCAATTGCTCGCCATTTTGCTGATTGAAAACTCGCGCGCCGAGTTGCTCAGTTTGAAGCGCTATATCCAGGAAACCGCGGCAGCCGTGGGCGGCGCGGGCGTGCTGTTGGGACTGTTGCTGAGTTTTTGGGTGGCCTCCCGCGTTACGCGTCCTTTGCGCGATCTGGCGTCCAGCGTGCAAGAAGTGGCGGCGGGCAAATGGGGTACTCGCGCCACCGTTTCGTCGTCGGACGAAGTGGGGCAATTGGCGCGCGACTTTAACGATATGACCCAGCAGTTGGTGGAGCAGCGCGATCGTATGATTCAGGCCGAGCGTGTCGCGGCGTGGCGCGAGCTGGCGCGCAGGCTGGCTCATGAGCTCAAGAACCCGCTGTTTCCCCTGCAGATCACCATCGAGAACTTGCAGCGCTCGCGCGAGGCCGCACCCGAGCAGTTCGACGAAGTTTTTCGCGAGAGCACTTCGACGTTACTTGCTGAACTGGGGCATTTGAAAACCATCATCGGACGCTTCAGCGATTTTGCCAAGATGCCCGCGCCGGAGCTGGAGCCGGTGGACGTAAATCAAATCGCGCGCGAGGTGATGCAGCTCTTCGAAGCGCAGCTGCAGGCGCCCGGACAGCCGGCCGTCGAAACCAGGCTGCAGCTTGCGGAGGAAAGCGGCGAAGTCCCGGCCGATCCTGACCAGTTGCGCCGCGCCTTAAGAAATTTGGTATTGAACGCCTTCGACGCGATGCCGCAAGGCGGGACGCTCACCATTCGAACGTCGCGGCAGGACGGCAAAGTCGCCGTGGAAGTGTCGGACACCGGCCAGGGACTCACGCCCGAAGAATGCGACCGCCTGTTCACGCCCTATTACACGACCAAGCAGCATGGCACGGGACTCGGCCTGGCGATTGTGCAATCGGTAGTGAGCGATCATAAAGGCACGATTACGGTACAAAGCAAGCCGGGAGAAGGAACAACCTTCCGCATCGAGCTCAAGGCGGCCGTATGAGCAAGCTTCTGTTGGTGGATGACGACGCGAATACACTGGCTTCGCTGGCGCGCGCTTTTCGGCTGGCCGGGCACGAAGCCGTGGTGTGCGATCAAGCCGATCGGGCGCTCGAACTCGCCAAGGCGCAGCGTTTCGACATCATTCTTTCCGACGTAGTGATGCCGGGCAAAGACGGGCTAACTCTGCTGGCCGAACTGAAAGCGGCGGGCGTGGCGGCGCCGGTGGTGATGATCTCCGGACAAGCCAGCATCGAGATGGCGGTACGGGCCACGCGCCTGGGTGCGGTGGACTTTTTGGAGAAGCCGCTCTCCACGGAGAAGCTGCTCGTCACTATCGAGAACACGGTGAAGCTGGCGCGCTTGGAAGACGAGAACAAGCGGCTGCGGCAGCGCGCGGGCAAGCAGGAATTGATCTGGAAATCGGCCGTGATGCAAAGCGTCATGGCGAAGGTGGAGCGCGTGGCGGCCAGCGAGTCGCGCGTTGCGATTCTGGGCGAAACTGGAGCGGGTAAGGAACTGATTGCGCGCACTCTACATGAGAAGAGCCAGCGGCGCAGCGGCCCGTTTATTACCCTGAACTGCGCCGCGGTTCCGGCCGAGCTGATCGAATCCGAGCTTTTTGGGCACGAAAAAGGAGCATTCACGGGAGCGGCCACGCGTCACGCCGGAAAGTTCGAACAGGCGCATGGCGGCACGTTGTTCCTTGACGAGATCGGTGACATGCCGCCGATGATGCAGGCCAAATTGCTGCGCGTTCTGGAGCAAAAGGAAGTGGAACGGATTGGCGGCGACCGGCCGATCGCCGTGGACGTGCGCGTGATCGTGGCCACGCACCGCAATCTGGACGAACTGGTGCGCAAGGGCGAGTTTCGCCAGGATCTCTATCACCGGATTTTTGTTTTCCCCATCGCGCTGCCGCCGCTGCGCGAGCGCCGCGAGGATATCCGGCTGCTGGTGGACTTTTTCGCCCAAGCAGTGGCGGAACAAAACGATTGGAAGCCGCGCGAAATCGCGCCGGAGGCTTATGCGGAACTGGAGCGCTACGGGTGGCCCGGCAATGTGCGCGAGCTGCGAAACGTGGTTGAAAGGCTTCTGTTATTGACGGACGATCGCGTGGATGCCGCCACCGCCCGGATGGCGCTGCCTTCCGATGCAAGCGCGCCAACGCAATCGACAGAATCGGGTCCGCTATCGGAACGAATGGATGCGCACGAACGCGAGATCATCGTGGCCGAGCTGAAGAAGCACAATTACAAGATGACCGATACCGCAAAGGCGCTGGGACTGGAGCGCAGCCATCTCTACAAGAAGTGCCAGCAGTTGGGCATCGAGCATCGCAGCGCGGCGGGCTAAATGGCAGATTTTGGGAATCTGGCAGATCTGCTAAAATTGGCAGGATGGAACAATTCAAGGTAGCGGTAGACGGTTCGGGAAGGATACTGCTCCCCGCCAAAGTGCGCAAGCAGCTAAAACTGAAGAAGGGTTCAGAACTGATTGCGCGAGTGAACGAAGAACAACTCGTGCTTCAGACCCGAATGCAGGCTCTTCGGGAAGTACAGGAATTCTTCTCGAAGCGACGGCCTGCCGGCGTGCTCTGGTCGGAGGAGATCATAAAAGATCGCCGCCGGGAAGCCCGCCGCGAGAATAGATGATTGAATACATTTTGGACTCTACGGCCCTCATTGCTTTGGTAGGTCTGGAATCCGGCTCCCAACAGGTCGCTGAATTGTTGGAGAGCTCCGCAGTCAGCGCAGTCAATCTTGCCGAGACGGCCAACAAGCTCCTCGAGAAGGGATTCTCCGAGGCGGAGGTACGGGCCTCTCTTGCGAAGTTGGAGCTGAAGGTCGAGGACTGGACCGAGGATCTTGCCTATCGCAGCGCGGAGTTTACCCACTTCAATAAATCGCACGGTCTCTCGCTCGGCGATCGGGCCTGCCTCACCTTGGCGAAAAAGCTCCACGCGACCGCCGTCACCTCCGACCAAGCATGGCGGCGCGTGCCGTCCCTCGGCGTCCGTATAATGATCTTTCGATGAGAATCGGCGTCTTCACGGCACTCTTAAGTAAACTCCCGCTCACGCAAGTCCTCGAAAAACTGCAAAGCCTGGATATCCACACCGTCGAACTCGGCACCGGCAACTACCCCGGCGATCCGCACTGTCCTTTGTCGCTGCTCACCGACCGCCATGCTCTGCGCGAGTTCAAACTGAAGCTCGAAGATCGCGGCTTCTCCATCAGCGCGTTGAGCTGTCACGGAAATCCGCTGCATCCCAATGCCACTCTGTCGAAAGCCTTCCAGGAGACCAGCCGGAAGACCGTGCGCCTGGCCGAAAAGCTCGGCGTGCCCGTGGTCATTGATTTTTCCGGCTGCCCCGGCGACCGCAATCACGCGAAATATCCCAACTGGATCACGTGCCCGTGGCCGCCCGAATATCTGGAAGCGCTCGACTGGCAGTGGGAGAAAAAGGTGACGCCTTTTTGGACCCGGCAGGCGCAGTTCGCCCATGACCACGGCGTCAAAATCGCCATCGAGATGCATCCGGGCTTCGTCGCTTACAGTCCGGAGACGCTGCTTAAGCTGCGCTCCATCGCGGGCGCCAGCATCGGCTGCAACTACGATCCCAGCCACATGTTCTGGCAAGGCATCGATCCCATCCAGGCCATCCGGGTGCTGGGCGATTGTATTTTTCACGTGCACGCCAAGGACACCCAGATGTATCCGGCGAACCTGCCCAAGGCCGGCGTGCTGGATACCAAGAAGTACACCGATGAGCGGAATCGTTCCTGGATTTTTCGAACGGTTGGATACGGGCACTCGTATGGCTGGTGGAAGGAATTCATCTCCACGCTGCGCATGTACGGGTACGATTACGTGCTGTCCATCGAGCACGAAGACTCGATACTATCGGCCGAGGAAGGTCTCGCAAAAGCGGCCGCGTTCCTCAACGGCATCGTGATCAAGGAGAAGTCCGCTGCAGCCTGGTGGGTTTAGACGGCCTTAGGCCGCTGCTTGTGCCGTAGCGAACGTCCGGGGGCCGCAACATCCCGGAACTTGGCCGGCGTCATCCCGGAGTGCTTCCGGAACAGCGCGCAGAAGTGGCTTTGATCGGAGAACCCACAAGCGGTGGCGATGTCGGACAGTGACAGCTCCGAGTTCGTCAAGAGTTCGGAGGCGTGTTCGATACGCCGCTTGCGAATGTACTCTCCCACCGTCATGCGATAGTGCTTGTGAAACTCGCGCGACAGATGCACCGGATGCACTCCCGCGATGGCCGCCAGCGCCGCCAGAGCGGGCGCTTGAAGATAGGAATCTTCCAGAGCCTCACGCACCCGGCGCAGCCAATTGGGCGCGTTGGATCCATGAATCTCGTCGGACGACCGCGCACTCTCGGCCAGCATTTCCAGCAGCGCGCCTTCCAGCGCCAGCGGAGCGATATCGTCATTCGACATAAACTCGCGAAGCACGCGATTGGCCAGCCACTTGGACAGGGGTCCCGAAATTTCGCGCGGCTCCGCCAGGCACCGCGCATGCTCCTCCCCCAAGCGCTGAACGGCGGCGGGCTCGATCTTCACCCGCAGCAGGCGCACGGCGCTCAGGAATTGATCGTCATGGCGCTCGCCCGCCGGCAAAAGATGCAGCGCGCCTTCCTTCCATTCAAACTCCCGCCGCGAGTGACTTTCGCGGTAACTCCCGGAAAGAACCAGCGTCAGGAAGGCGTTGGCATGGCAATGCCGGGGCAGCGAAACCCCGGCGCTATACAATCCCTCGGTAAGAGAAAATCCAACAATGTCGCGACGGCGAAGGGTGCTTCCCGCAGCTTCCGTCACTGGACATGGAGTACCTGTCGTCAGGAGCGGTTCACGAGAACTCATGCATTCATGTACGCACGCGAGCGCAGTTTCGTTTGCTAAAATCTCGTTTATTTTGTTCGATTCCCACGCGCGAACAGCGGTTCCCAAAAGCGAACATGGATCTTGCGAAATGATTTAGAGCGGCAGGTTAAACCGTTGCCAACAAGGTTAAAGAAGTGGCAATGCTACTTGAATTCAGGACTGCTGACGTTGGCAGGTTCGGCGGACCAATTTTGGTGAATGAGCGCGTTCTGATCGGTAAAGAAAGTCCGGCGGCCGGAAGTATTGAACACCTTGGGATTGGCGTTCAGGGTGTAGCCCGATGGTGTGGCCGTCATGGTGAAGATGTACCCATCCTTGTCGCCAGACGACAGCGCGGAGGGAATCAGATCGGCGGCCTGTGGACCGGGTCCGCCGCTGGTGGGCGGCCCTAATTCGTTCAGCGTGGTTGCAAATCTCTGGAACTGCGACATGTACTGAACCTGCATGGTGTTGATGGTCTGCAACTCGCGGATCACCGCCATCTCGTTGGCGTTCATGCGCGCGCTTCCCAGTTTGGGAACGGCGATGGCCAAAATAATCAAGATGATCGCAATCACGATCAAAAGCTCAATGAGCGAGAAACCGCGGGCGCGGCGGCGTTTCGAAAGCTGCACCATGACAACAATTATGACGCGAAAAGCGGCTGCGGCGTGTAAGACCCGCTGTCACGTTACCGGGCTATGGTACTAGTCCTGCCGCCAGGACCAGCGCTCCGAGCACGCCCGCGCGTTTGCCCAGTTGGGGCGCCACCAGTTCGGGAGGCTCCAGATATGCGTGTAGCAACTCTGTCACTCGTGAACGAATCTTTCCCAATAGCTCCTCGCGCTGCATGACGCCGCCACCTAGCACAATGCGCTGGGGCGAAAGCGTGCATGTCCAGTTCACGATGCCGAGCGCCAGGTATTCTGCCTCCAGATCCCAAGCCGGATGGCCGTCGGGAAGCAGATTCGCCGGTTTCCCCCAGCGCGCTTCAATGGCCGGACCCGCTGCCAGCCCCTCCAGACAATCGCCATGATAAGGACAGTTGCCGGGGAACGGATCGCGCACACGATCGTGTGGGACGCGCAGGTGTCCCATCTCGGGATGCTGCCGGCCGTGCAACAAGCGGCCATCGATGAACGCACCCCCTCCCAAACCAGTACCAACGGTAACGTACAGGAAGCTGGCCAAGCCGCGAGCCGCGCCCCAGCGCGATTCCGCCAGCGCCGCGGCGTTGACGTCCGTATCGAACGCAATCGGAATCTTGAGCGCCCGGCGCACCGTACCCGCAACGTCGAAGTTCCTCCAGCCCGGCTTCGGCGTGGAGGTGATGTAACCGAACGTGGGCGAGTTCGGATTCGGATCGATAGGGCCGAAGGAGGCGATTCCAAGGGCCGCCACGGGCGCACTGGCACGGAAGAAATCGATGACACGCGCCATGGTTTCCTGGGGAGTGGTGGTGGGAAATTCGGCGAACTCGGCGTCTACGGGAGCGCTGCCGATGGCGCACACGAACTTCGACCCTCCGGCTTCGATTCCCCCCAGGCGTGGCATCCACTTTAGCTTACGCGGGTCCAGTGTACAATGAGAGTATCCATGAAATTATCCGAATTTGCCCTCGTATTGGCTCTTTCCGGCCTGACTGCAGCGGCTTTTGCCCAGCAGCCCCCACCCACCGCTCCCCCGAAACCTCCGGCTGCCGCTTCGGCGCCCGCCCCGGAAAGCAATCTCGCGCCGGATGCCGTGGTTCTCACCATCGGCGATCAGTCCATAACGCGCGCCCAATTCGAAGTGTTGCTTTTGGCTTTGGCGCACAATGGCCGCCCGGTCGCCTCACCGGCCCAGAAGCGGCAAGTGGCCGAGCAGTACGCCGAACTGGAAACCATGGCTCAAGAAGCTCGCAA
Organism: Bryobacterales bacterium; assembly: GCA_963798295.1. Taxonomy (GTDB): domain Bacteria; phylum Acidobacteriota; class Terriglobia; order Bryobacterales; family Bryobacteraceae; genus Palsa-89. The sequence goes on from CAWCSV010000004.1 coordinate 531,327, forward strand.
GCGCAAGCTGGATGAAAGCCCCGAAGTGAAACAGATGCTGATGATCCAAGGCGACAGCTATCTCGCCAACACCCTGGCGAAGAAGATTTCCGACGACACTCACTTTACCGATCTCGATCTGCGCGCGTATTACGACAGTAACAAGCATGAGTTCGAGGAAGCTGAGGGAAGCCACATCCTGATTCGCTTCAAAGGATCGGCGGTGCCGCTCAAGCCGAATGAAAAAGATCTGACTCCCGAAGAAGCGCTGGCAAAGGCGCAGGACATCCGCAAGAAGCTGTTGGCGGGCGCCGATTTCGCCACCTTGGCGAAGGCTGAGTCCGATGACGCAGGTTCCGGCGCAAAGGGCGGCGACTTGGGCAAGTTTAAGCATGGCCAGATGGTGCCGCTCTTCGACCAGGCAGCGTTCTCACTGCCCATCGGCGAAGTCAGCGAGCCGGTGAAGACCCAGTTCGGCTATCACATCATCAAGATTACGGCGCGTACTTCCAAGACTTTCGACGAAGTCAAACCGCAAATCGAGAAAGATCTGAAGCCGAAGATGGCGAAAGAGGCCTTGGAGCAAGTGAAGGCGCATACCGCGGTAACGTACAACAACTCTTACTTTGGTACCGCCCCGACCGGCGGACCACAGACACTGCCGGCACCCACGCCGGTGAAGTAATCCCGACACCGTCCAGGGTTTTCACCGCATACGTTCCGCCCAGGCCAGAAAGCGCTCCAGATCGGCGCGATGTACCCAGAGGAAGCGCCAGAAATCCGCAAAGCCGATCTGGCCGGCGGGAACTCCCCAATAAGTTTCCATGCGCCAGCGCAGGTAGGGGCTGCGCCAGGGACAAAAGCGGTACCCCCGGGCAGAAAGCCAGAGGAAGCGCAGCATCACTTCAGTTCCGACATCAGTGCAGCTGGCTCAGCGCTTTCTTGGGCGAGGCGTCGGGAGTGGCGTAGTAGCCGGTGCGCGTGCGCACCAGCGGATGCCCCGGACCGTTCACCGTCACTTTGATCTGGCGGAAGCTGCCGTCCATCTCCTGCACGGTCGGCGAGTAAGCGATGGTGTACTGATTGCGGATTTCATGCGCCACTTGTAGCGCGATGGCGTCCACTTCGGCCGGCGCCCTTGGGATAAAACGCGAGGCCGCCCGAATCGCGGGTAATGGCATCCAGCGCGCGCTTGGCCAGCCGCGCTTCGCGGTGCTCTTCCTCGTTCAGCAAACCGATGGAGTACACCAGCACTTCGTCCTGCTGCGCCCGGTTTACCAGCTTTTCCAAACTGACATTGCTGGCGTTATCGTTGCCATCGGTAATCACCAGCAGAACCTTCTTCTGGCGATGGCCTTCCTTCTTCAGATAGGTCATCGACGAATCAATGGCGTCGCGCATGGCGGTGCCTCCGCGGGAATCGATGCGGGCGATGCCCTCTTCCATTTTCTTGATGTCGCTGGTCATGGGCACGTCCAGATAGGGGTCCTCGTTGAAGTTGACGATGAACACCTCGTCCTGCGGGTTGGAAGCTCGTACCAAATCGAGCGAAGCCGTTTCCACCTTTTGCCGCTTCTCGCGCATGCTGCCGCTGTTGTCGATAATGATGCCTAGCGAAATGGGCACGTCCTCGCGGCGAAAGATCTTGATAGGCTGCTCGATGCCGTTCTCGAAAACTTTGAACGACTTCTGCTGCAGATCGGTCACCAGCTTACCGTCCTTGTTCAAAACGCTCACGGGCAACACCACCAGCCGGGTGCCTACCGTGAAAGTGGGCTCTTCGGAAGAGGGCGGCTGCGCCGCAGGGTTTTGGGCCCAAACAAGCCAGGAAGTGAGTAGGAGGAGGGCGGCGAAACTACTGGGACGGCGCATAATACCCGAGGCGAAAAAACGCCTTGAGCGGAGGCAAGCCGCGCGGCTGCACCAGCTTGACATTGACGTGTCGATACTTGCCATCCCGCGCCTGGTTGGTGGAGCTGTAGTACAGCACGTATTGATTGCGAAGCTCGATTCCGATTTTTGCGGCGATGTCGGCAAGTTCGTTCAGATTCTCCACATTGTAACTGCGGCCGCCGGTCAGCTCGGCAACCTCACTCAACAAGCCCGGACCCATCTGCTCTTCCGGAGTCCGGCCGCGCGATCCAATGGGCTCAAAGATTCCGATTCCATAGATCTGCACGTCGGCCTCGCGGACGGCGTTCTTAATCTCACTTTCAGTATAGCGGCTGTTATTGTCGCCGCCATCGGAGATGATCAGAATGGCCTTGCGCGGATTACGAGCCTTCTTCATCTGATTCATGGCCATGTAAACCCCATCCAGCAGCGCGGTCTTCCCTTTGGACTGCGCAAACTCCAGACGGTTCTGAATGTCTTCGGTATCGGGAGTGAAGGGCACTACCAGCTCCGGCCGGTCGTTAAACTCCACCAGGAAGAATTCATCCTCCGGATTGGCCGTCTTGAAGAACTGCACCGCGGCCTGGCGCGACTTCTGGAGTTTGGGCCCCATGCTGCCGCTGGTGTCAAAGACCAGCCCAATGGACAGCGGCGCGTCTTCGCTCGAGAAGTCCCGGATCTTTTGTTCGATCTTGTCTTCGAACAGACGGAAATGCTCTTTTTCAAGGCCCGTGACGAAGCGGTTCAGCGGATCGGTAACGGTCACGTTGATCTGCACCAGCGTGGTGTCCACCCGGATGCTTCCGGCACGCTGTTCCAGCACCGCGGCTTCGGCGTCTTTGGGTGAAGTTTTCGCGCGAGGAGGAGCTACGTTGACTTTGTCGTCATCGGCCGGACGAGCGGAGGGCGCTACAATCAAGAGCCCAACAATCGGGATCAGGGATGCAAGAAGGCCGAAACTTCCAACCCGTACTAAACCACGCGCCACCGTAATTCACCCGCCTAGACTACAACTTTTTACAGTATAACATCGCCTCTCGCGGCTGAATATGAGAATTTGAATTTCTCGTCGTCGCGCGATGAACCTAAGTGGATGTCGCCAGCGGGAAAAAATTGCAAGGCTGGACTGAACCCTCGATCTCCTGTTCATTCAAAATAAAGCGTTTTCCTGTTGGCTACGAAGTTGCTGTCAATCGCGCTTAGTATTCTCAGGAGGTCCAACCATGCATAAGCTAAGCCCGATCCTACTATTTGCTGTAGGCTCGTTACTGACTTTTGGCCTCGACGCCCAAACACCCCAGCTTCCCGAGACCAGCAGCAATGGCCAACCCATCTTCCGCGTCACGGTGGTGGAGCGGACCACCAACGCCGTCAGCTATCGTCATCGCAGTGGTTGGACCAAGGTGGATTTGCGTGGCACGCCTCTGGCGCCCGATGCCACTGGACATGCCGACGTCAACAGCCGGCCGGGCTATATCGAAGTGAAAACGGAGATGCACAAGCTGCTGCCCGCGTCGCAGTATGGACCCGAGTATCTGACCTATGTTTTGTGGGCCATCACGCCGGAGGGCCGCTCGAAGAACCTGGGCGAAGTGGTTTTGGATGGCGGCAGCTCGCACCTGGATGTCACCACGGACCTGCAGGCGTTCGCGCTTATTGTCACGGCCGAGCCGTACTTTGGCGTCAGCCAGCCGAGCGATGTGGTGGTGATGGAAAACATTATCCGCGAAGACACCGTCGGCAAGATCGAGCAGACCGCCGTGAAATACGATCTGCTGAAGCGCGGATCCTATACGCTGACCGGAACGCCGGGCAGGTTTCACGCGGTGAAAACCGACAAGGCCGTGCCGTTGCAGTTGCTGGAGGCCGAGAATGCGGTGGAGATCGCCCAAGTGGCCAATGCGGACCAATATGCGAAGGATACCTATGACAGCGCCGACAATCTGCTGAGGCAAGCCGAAGACGTATCAGGCGCGCAAGGCGGGTTCGAAACCGGTGATCATGACCTCGCGCGAAGCAGTGCAAAACGCCGAGACCGCCCGGCTCCTGGCGTTAAAGCGGCAAGAGGACGAACGGATCGCGCGCGAGAAGCAGGCTGCGGCGGACCGGGAAGCTGCCGCGCGCGCCGCGGCGGACCAATCGGCTCGCGAGAAGGCGGTCGCCGATGCACAGGCTGCCGAATCCGCGCGTTTGGCGGCAGAACAGGGTCGTAAGGCTGCCGAAGAGAAGGCGGCGGCCGAAGAGGCGCGTGCACAAGAGCAGGCTGAGCGGCTGAAGGCGGAGCAAGCCAGACTGACGGCCGATGAGGAGCAGCGTCAAGCTCAGCTGGCGCGCTTGCAGGCGCAGCAAGCCGAGCAAAAGGCGCAAGAGGCGGATCGCTTGCGCGCCCAGGCCGAACAGGCGCAGCAGCAGCTACGCCAACAATTGCTGCAGCAGTTCAACCTGATCCTGGAAACGCGCGATACCGCTCGCGGCCTGATCGTCAACATGTCGGATGTCTTGTTCGACTTCAACAAATACACCTTGCGTCCGGCGGCGCGCGAAAAGCTGGCCAAGATCTCCGGAATCATTCTTTCGCATCCCGGCCTGCGCCTGGAAGTGGACGGATACACCGACAGCATCGGGAGCGAAGACTACAACCTGAAGCTGTCCGATCATCGCGCCGGAGGAGTGCGCGACTATCTGGTGGGCCAGGGCATTGCGCCCGACAACATCACGGCTCAAGGGTTCGGCAAAGACAGTCCGGTAGCGTCCAACGACACCGCCGCGGGCCGTCAAAAGAACCGGCGCGTGGAAATGGTGGTCTCGGGCGACATTATCGGGACGCCGATTGGGACGGCCAAGCAAGCGCAGTAAGCGAATCGCAGTAAGCCATTCAATGTCGTGTTAGGAACGGCTGCCCACTAATTGCAGGATTTGGCCGACGGCGTGAGCGGCCTCCGTACGATGCCCCGCGTAACAAGCGGCTCCCGCGACAGCCCGTTGGAACGCCCCCACCAGGTCTGGCGAGTCCGCCAACAAATGAGGCGTGTGCCGTAATAAGGTCATCAGCGCTTCGCTTTGAGGAATGGTCTCGATATTCCAACCTCCAGCGGGCTGGTATTGGAGCGACAGAATCCAGCCGATGGGCGCAGGCGCATTCCCAACGGAAGCGTTGCACTCCCCTGGCAGCACTGGGTGTTGTTTGGGTGAGCCGTTGCGAAGCAACAAGGGCCTGGGATAAGGATGCACGCGCCCCTCTGCATCGATAAGCGCATACTCATCGGAAAAGTATGTGGCGCCTTGCCGTAACAGTTCGGCTACCAGTGACGATTTTCCCGCGTGCGAGGAGCCCGGCATCAACAACGCGCGCCCGCCCCATACGACGGCGCCGGCATGCACGGCGCGCAACCCAGTCAAGCGTTGGAGTACCGCCTCATCCACCACGCGTATCAGCGGCGGCACCAGCTCGATCGTATTGGCAGCCGACGCCACCACTACATCGTCGGCCCATAATTCAAACTGCTCCGCAGTCCGAACCATGCGGATCGCGATATCGGGCTGGCCGGCGGCGAAAGCCGTTCTGGGCAATGATGGGAAAATATAACGATCCAGCATGGCGTACGCTTCCAGGCACGCCGTCTCCACTCGGAAGTTGCAGCCGAAAGCACTGACTCCGAAACTGTAAGCGCTGGGCGTAAGGCTGATTGCGCGGGCAACGGTTTCCACAGCGCCCTGCTTGCGCAGCCACAGCGCTACTTTGCTTGGCGTCTCAGGGAGTTCCGCCAGGGCGCGCTCATAGTCCGCGGCTTCATACGTGAAAGCACGCACCGGATCGCCTTCCAGAACAAGGATCTTGCGCAGGTCTTGCTTCACCGCCTCCGCCACGATGCTGCGATGCGCCAGAACCCGGCCGATCCCGGGATTCCAAGGCGTTTCGGGCGTAGCGACACGGCGTGTCGGCGTTCCCACTAAATCCTGGTAGCGAGCCGGATCTCCGTCGATGCCGAAAATAGCATCGAACGCATAATAGGGGCCGGCGATCTCGCGTAAGGTTTTCTCAATGAGCGGGCGCGCCACTTCAGCGCCCAGAAACGATTCAAAGTGCTCGCGCACCGGTGCATTGTCCACGCCAAGCTCGTCGTACGCGATCAGATAATTTCGAACACGGTCGGCCCAATGGAGTGGATACGGCACCTTTCCCGGCCGGAATCTATGCAGCCAGCGTAAGAAAGGCAGGCACATGACCTTCCCGCCATTGCGGCGGATCTTTTCGTGGACGTATCCTTCCTCGACTCCGAAGCCCTGGAATCGGGGGTTCAGACCGGGCCACGCCTGCTTACGGCAGGCGAATACACCCAGCCCTTGCATAGGAATTTCAAAAGGCGGCGCATCCGGATCGGCGCCACGCTCGTCCATGCCCCAGCGGCCGTACATTCCCTTCGACCAAATTGGGTTGAAGTGCGTGCCATACGGCTGCAGGTCCTCGGCAACCAAGGGCCCCTGAAACAGATCTTTGGAATCGCGCTGGGTCTTGAGGAAGGCCAGTAACCTGGCGAGGGTTCCCGGAGGAAATAACACATGGGAATCGATGACGAGGACAAATTCGCTGTTGGCTTCGCGAAACAGAAAATCCCTGACGGTGGTGCCTGAAAAACGATCGTAGGGGACATAGCGGAATCCCTTTCGTTTTTTCTCGAGGTGTTTTAGGCCAAGGGCATTCGGTCCGCTGGGATGGTTGTCGAGAACCAGAATCGCGATCTCATCGGCGATCTCCGGATGGTACATACAAAGGGACAGCAGGGTGAAGTAAGTCGCGTCGTACTCGTCATACGTCGCCATGGCGATGGTGAGAAACCGCTCTGGCCCCCGAGGACTGGCCTCGGGCGTGCCGGTGGGTTGGAGCAAGTGGGAGTCGACGATCCGGCTGGTGTGCGAGAAGACGCCCGACGACGGCGAGATCTGCTCCATTATCCCGAGAAAATAATCAATACTCGGGCTCGCATTTTCGGGCATTTTCTGCACCAACTACCCCAGGGCTCTCATTCCTCGGTGGTGCCGATGCCGGTGGTGCTCGACCCTATATTGAAAGCATGGGCCCGCTGCTCCGCCATCGTTAAGGACACCACCAGCGGCAAGGCGATGCCGCTCAATGCAGCCAACATCGCGCGCCGGGTACCGCCCGAGGCTCCCGACGTCATGACCAGTTTCTTCTCCCGCAATTGAAGAATCGCTTCCAGCGCGAGTTCCTCGGTGACCCGGGGGTCCAAGGAACGCTGCATGTCCGCCGCTACTTTGGAAAGGGTGGTCGGACCACTGCACGCGTCCCAGGCTGCACCCGCCGTCGCGTTTAAGGAGAAGACCATCTCGTTCTTGGGATCGAAGATGACTTTTGAGCCGTCCGGAAGCTTATCTACCAATAGATCGTTTGAGTTCGTTCGCTCTACTTGCATATTCAATCCTTTTCAGCAGTCACCCACCGTGGCAGCGCACTGCCGATGCTCGAAATGTAGTTAGTAGTATTCCGGGCGGGTCAGGCGGCGAAAATGGTACCAACGCTCCAGTACCTCCCAGCGGTTTTGAGGGTTCGTACCGGTATTTGCAGCTCAAGGAACCGACGATATGCCCTCGGCGTGGGCCCGCTGCTCCGCCATCGTCAAGGACACCACCACCGGTATCGCGATAGCGCCCAATGTGGCGAAGATCTGACGCCGGGTTGCGTTCGGGGCCGATCCGGATGTCGTCACCAGATTCTTTTCCTGCAATTGGAGAATGGCCTCCAGCGCGAGGTCTTCGGTGATCCGTGGATCAAGCGAACGCTGCATGTCTTCGGCGACTTCGGAGAGCGTCGTCGGACCACTGCACGCGTCCCAGGCTGCGCCCGCCGTCGCGTTTAACGAGAAAACCATCTCGTTCTTGTGGTCAACGATGACTTTTGAGCCGTCGGGGAGTTTGTCCACCTGCAGATCGTTTGAGTTCGTTCTTTTTACTTGCATGCTCGTGTCTCCTTTTGAAACCGGTACAGAAAATTATACGCGAGCGTGTTACTTTAATGACCCGCTAAAGAGCAGCTCTCTTGCGTGTTTAATTCCGTTACTCCCATTACGGCTTGAACTGTCCCGATGACTAAGTGAAATCCACGCACCGGATCGCTTTCCAGGAAAAAGGCGCTCCTTAGCACTCAAGGGGCATGCGTGGTAGTGGTAGGCTTCGTCGTTTCCGATATGGCTAATTGCGCGTGTGCCCGCTGCTCCGCAATGGTCATGGAGACCACCAGGGGCAAGGCTATGCCGCTCAAGGTTGCCAGCATGGCGCGCCGGGTGCCTCTGAGGACGCCTCCGATGTGGTCACCAGTTTCTTTTCCTGCAATTGAAGAATCGCCTCCAGCGCGAATTCCTCGGTGATCCGTGAATCCAGTGAACGCCGCAGGTGTTTGGCGACCTTGGCTAGCGTCGTCGGACTACTGCAGGCGTCCCAGGCTGCGCCGGCCGCCGGATTCAAGGCGAAAACGGTGTCGCTTTCGGGGTGGATCATGACTCTTGAGCCGTCGGGGAGTTTGTCCACTAACAGATCGTTTGAATTCGTGCGCTCCACTTGCATGTTGACTTGAGTATACGAGAGCTTGCCGCTTTCAAAGCGGAAATTGCATTGCATTTTGTTCCATGACGCTCAGTACAACTTGGAGAAGGCCGCCGCAGCCATCCGGTGTATACTGGCGGAGCCCAATGCCAGAGGATCGCGACTCTTGCGAATTGCTGCGCGCTATCGTCCACCGGGACGATGCCGTTACGCAGCCACTCGGCCGGCTTGCGGCAAACATTCGCGATTGGGATCCGCTGCTCAAGTTGGCGCAGGCACATCGCATGTCGCCGATGCTGTTCTCACGCCTGGCGGACCTAGGCCCGGCAGTTCCGCCGCCCGCGCAGGAACACCTGCGGGCCGAATATGAGCGCAATGTGTTCCATAGCACGGCTAACGCGGCGGAATTGATCGGCGTGTTGCAGGAGTTCGATCGCGAAGCGATACCGGCAATGCCCTTTAAGGGCGTTGTGCTGGCCGCAGCCATCTACGGTGACTTCAGGCAGCGTCCGGCCGGCGATCTGGATGTGCTGGTTTATTACCGGGATCTGCAGCGAGCCGCGGCTGTGCTGATGGAAAGGGGCTACCAGCTCAAAACACCGGTGCGCGCGGATGGAGCGCCAGTGGATCCGGGCGATTACGAATACCAGTTTGCGCGGCCGGCCGACGGAATGCTGCTGGAGCTTCGCTGGAGACTCACGGAGCGACGGTTCAGACGCAATCTCGATATGGATTGGGTGTGGCCGCGGCGGGGAGTGGCCATGCTGGCCGGCGCCAAGGTTCCGAATCTCGATTCTGAGATCGCCCTTCTGGTGCTTTGTCTGCATGGCAGCAAGCACCGGTGGTCGCGGGCGATCTGGATCTGCGACGTCGCGCAACTGCTGGCCTCGTTCTCCGGCTTGGATTGGACGCAGGTCACCCGGGAAGCCGGACGCGTGGGGCTATTGCGACCACTCGCCCTGGGCGTGTTGCTGGCACATCGAGTGGCGGGCGCCGCGGTCCCTCTGGATGTACTGCGGCGTTTCGAGTCCGATGCCACGGCATGCCGGCTGGCGCGACATATCCAAGACAATTTGTTTGATACGCCTCCCCGCTCGTCCCTGGGCCGCATGTTCTACAACCTCCAGTTGCTGGAAATTCTCGATCGCGGCCGGTGGCTCCTGCTTTTGTCCTGGGATTTTTTCCGGCCGAATGAAAGAGATCGCGCGGCCCTCCGCCTACCGCGGGCTCTGGATGCCTTTTACTACCTGGTACGCCCCGTCCGCCTGCTCTGTAAGCGATTGGCCAGGTAATCGCCCACGGTACAAAACCCAAGTAAGTCAGAACCAAACGACTTACTCGCGCCGGCGCCGGGTACTGTCTTATCGGGATGGTACAGGTGGTACAAAAGCGCCTCCAGGAACGGTACAAAAGTGCTGCTGGTTTGCCAGGAAAGCAGAACCCGCTCTTGTTTGAAATATCGTTACGGTTTGTAATTGCTAGACACGAGTTTTGTCGTTTTTCTGTTACGCGATAGTAAAGCCATTTTCGAGCGCAATTGGGCAACGCCGGTCTAGCCAGTCGGCAATAACCGTCGGGGAGAATTCCCTGGCGAATATAGAAAACTGCTTCCGAGGAGAGATTATGCTTAAGAAGTTATCTATTGCGGTTGCGCTGGTAGGCTTTGCCGCCACGCTTTCCGCGCAAGTATCACCCTATCCGGACACCTTTAAGGTCAACTACTTTCAGAACGCGAACTGCATCGATGTTCCGGACGCCACGGTTCAAATCACCAACGTCGGCACTCAGATCGGCTCAAAGCTTGAGCCAAGCGGGAACCTGTGCGCTCTGATCTACGTGTTCAGGCCGGACCAGGAGCTGTCGGAATGCTGCGGCTGCCGCATCACTCCGGACGGTTTGCGCACTATAAGCGTCGATCACGACCTCACGAAAAACCCTGTCACCGGTCCTATCACTACCCTCCAGACCGGCCTGGTCAAGATCGTGTCTTCGCTCAGCTGCGATCCCACCAATCCGAACCGGCGACGGGCGTCAAAGCTTGGATGACTCACATCCAAACCACCTGGGTCTATCAGTTATCCGCTGGGATATGACACCGAGACGGAGTTTTCCGACAGCAACTTGAGCGCCGGGGAACTGAACAGCCTGCAATCGAAGTGCGCGGCCATCGAAGCAGTTGGCAGCGGCGCAGGCAAATGCACTTGCGGCGAGGTTTATGACAGCCTAGGCGGCGCCTAGTATTTAGTGGTTTAGCGGTTCTGCGCCGGGTATTGCATTGGCCTGGCGCAGAGCCCGAACCATCCCCACACCTCAAAGTACAGCCCCCTCGCTGCAGTGCCATCGAAGTGAACTTGCTATGTAACCGGCTGATTTCACTTACTAAGTCATGACCTGCACCTAAGCACGAAATCCGACTCGTGAGTCTGACTACAGAGTACCAGGAGAACGTGCATGGTACCGGTAGTACAAAAGAATGTCGTGCTTCGGTACAAAAGTACGGGTTTCTCACCGGAAAGCAGAAACGGCCCCTTGTTCGAAAAGCGTTTCCAGCTTGTAATTTACTAGACACCCAAAGTCGTTCATTTCGATGGGCGATTCTGGCAGGTTTTATCGAGCAAATTGGGTTACGCCGGTCGAGACAATCGGCGACGAGCGCCAGAGGACGGTTCCTTCGGCGAGACAGAAACTGCTTCCGAGGAGAGATTATGCTTAAGGGACTTTCCCTTGCGGCCGCCATGGTTGCATTTGCCGCTACGCTGTCCGCGCAGACGCCTTACCCGGACACCTTCAAGGTTACCTATTATTCGAATGCAAACGTGGGCGGTTATCTAGACGGGACGGTCCGAATCACCAACGTGGGAACGCAGGTCGGCTCTAAGACTGACCCTTCGGGCAATCTGTGCGCCATGGTGTACGTATTCGATCCGAATCAGGAACTGGCCGAGTGTTGCGGTTGTCCCATCACACCGGATGGCCTGGCCACGCTCAGTGTGAATGGGGATCTTACCGACAGCCCCCTGACCAGTGTGACGCTCACTAGAGGGGACATTAAAATCGTCTCTTCCACCGGATACCCGGGATGCAACCCGACCAAGCCGGTGCCGACCATTGGAGTCCGCGCGTGGGGAACTCACATTCAAAACGGCGACTATAGAACCGAAACGGAGTTTTCCGATAGCAGCCTCAGCGCGGCGGAGTTGAGCAGACTGATGAAGGAATGTTCCGCCATTCGGCTGGTTGGCAGCGGATTAGGCATTTGCACGTGCGGTAACAGTATTACGCCGTAAACAGAGCGGAGTTTTTGATGCTTCCGAGGAGATCGTCATGTTGAGGGCACTATCGATTGTGGCCGCGCTGGCCGGCTTGGCCGCCAGTTTGCCGGCGCAAACTTCGCCGTACCCCGACACCTATAAGGTGAACTATTTCTCGGGCGCAGGCTCCTATTGTCCCGGCGGTACCGTGCAAATCGTCAATGTCGGGACTTCCGGAAATCTCTACGCCGATATTTATGTGTTCGACGCGAATCAGGAACTGTCCGAGTGCTGCTCTTGCTTTACTACTCCCGATGGCTTGGTCACGCTCGACATCAACCAAGATCTCGATTCCAATCCCCTGACCGGAGTGATCCTAACCACCGGCGCGATAAAAATCGTGTCTTCCACCACGCCCCGAGCGACGGATAGTGTAAAACCCGCGCCGGGGATTCGCGCCTGGGCCACTCACATCCAGGATCCGCCCCGGGGCAGGTTCGTGACCGAGACGCCGTTTTCAGACAGCACCCTGAGCCAAGCGGAGCTAAACGCGCTGCAACGCCAGTGCCACGCCATTGCCCTGGTCGGAAGCGGACGCGGTGTCTGCGGCTGCGGTACGGGCACGGGCGACTTGTGATTGAATTTTTCACGCCATGACGACGCTTTGTTTTTGTAGAGCATACGGGCCGCGCCGGTCTAGCCAGCCGGCAAGAACCGCCAAGGATGATTCCCTGGCGCAACCAATTACTTCCGGGGGAGACCATGTTTAAGACCTTATCGACGATCGTCGCACTGAGCGGCCTGGCGGCTGGCCTGTCCGCGCAAACCTCACCATACCCGGATACCTTCAAGGTCAGTTATTTTTCCAATGCATTCCCCGAGGTCGCTTGCGAGGCCACAGTTGCGACGGTGGCCGACGCTACAGTGCAAATCACCAATGTTGGAACACAGAGCGGCTCTGGAGACCTCTACGCCGCTATTTACGTGTTCGACCCGAATCAGGAGATGTCGGAATGCTGCGCTTGCCTGGTGACGCCCAACGGTCTGCTCACCCTGGACATAAACGACGATCTCACTTCCAATCCTCTGACCGGAGAAACGCTCACCACCGGCGCGATCGAAATAGTGTCGTCCAAATCTTCGAGCCCCACCTCGGTGACGCCGGCTGCAGGGATTCGCGCGTGGGCCACCCATATCCAAGATTCTTCCGGCGCACCGGGCTCTGAAACCGAGACTCCGTTTTCGGACAGCAACCTGAGCGCCGGAGAGCTGAAGTCACTGGAAAGCAAGTGTTCGGCAATTCATCTGGTGGGCAGCGGAGCCGGCACATGTTCGTGCCCTGTGGCAAAATAGCCGAGCTCGGTCAATCTTAAACCCTGCGTTCTAGTAAGTGAACTGGTACAGGCAGTACTAACAGTGCTGCTCGGTCTAGGGAAAAGCAGAAACGGCCTCTTGCCCGAAACAGCTTTCCACCTTACTAATTATTAAAGGCGCGAAGCCGCGTAACTCGAGCGGTGCTGCTGGGCTATTTTTGTGCCGCTGTCCGCCCTGGCCCGGTTTGAGAGTTCTCACGAAAGGATACACGTGCGAATAAGTCATCGATATTGGATTGCCGGCTGTGCGGTGGTTTTGGGGATTGGCGTCTTCACTTTAACCCCCGGTTCGGTGCCTGTGGTGAAAACGGCGGGAACGATAACCCCCGGACCGCCCGGCATGAACGTCATCAAGCATGTTGTCTTCATCATTAAGGAAAATCGCAGCTTCGATCATTACTTCGGTGCGTTTCCCGGCGTGGATGGCGCCACTACGGGCGTAACTTCCACCGGTCAGGTGGTCCCCATGACCCCCGCTCCCGACCAGCTTATGACGGATATCGACCATAACTGGTTTTCAGCCCTCATTGGCATGAATAACGGTCAGATGAACGGATTCGATCTGATCGACGGTGGAAATACCAACGGGAACTTACTGGCTTATACGCAGATGACTGAGGCGGAAATTCCCAATTACTGGGCCTACGCCAAGGCCTATGGGCTGGGCGATCATATGTACTCCTCCCTGCGCGGTCCCAGCATGCCCAACCATCTCTACACCATCGCTGCCACTGCAGGAGGCGTTATCAACGATCCGGTCTTGCCGAACGGTAGCGGCGGGTCGTCCACCGGCGGGTGGGGTTGCGATCAGGACCCCAGTTTCAGCGTTCCCGTGATGAACGAAGAAGGCGAGATCAGCAGGGAGTTCCCCTGTTTTGACTACCAGACGCTGGCCGATACCCTGGCTGCGGCCGGCGTCTCGTGGAAATACTATGCACCTTCGGAAGGCGAGCCAGACTATCATTTTTCGACCTACAATGCCATCAACCACATTCGTAACGGCCCGGCGTGGCAGGAAAACGTTGTCCCTTATGCGCAGTTTGTAACCGATGCGCAGAACGGCAAACTCCCGGCCGTGAGTTGGCTGGTTCCCGGAGTGGAAAACGAGCATCCTCCCCAAAGCACATGCGTGGGAGAAAACTGGACTGTCAAAAACATAAACGCTTTACTGAGCGGACCCGATGGCGCGTCTAGCGCCGTTTTCCTGGTTTGGGACGACTTCGGCGGCTTTTACGATCATAAGGCCCCGCCCGCCGTAGACATCTATGGCTTTGGTCCTCGAGTCCCCTTCCTGATTATTTCTCCCTATGCCAAGCCGGGGCGCGTTACTCACCCCCGCTACGAATTTTCTTCGGTGCTGAAGTTCATTGAAGAGCTTTATGGACTTCCGGCTTTGAGCAGCCGCGATGCCAACGCCAACGACATCAGCGATGCATTCAATTTCAAACAGAGCCCGGTGCCCCCGCTCATTCTTCAACCGCACCCCTGCCCCGTCCTTTCCACGCCGCATGTGGCGTTTGGGACTGTTCCGGTGGGCACCACCGCCAACAAGACGATCGTGAAGGTCTCGAATTTTGGGACCAAGCCGATTAAGATCACCAACATTGCCACAACGGCTCAATTCCCGCAGACGAATACGTGCCCCGCGTCGCTCGCGGCTGGCGCCGTCTGCAACGTGACCATTGGCTTCAATCCGACAGGCACCGGCGTTCGCAACGGCACGATCACAATTACCGACAGCGATCCCACCAGTCCTCAGTCGGCCACGTTAGTCGGCACCGGCACCAACCTACAACTGCAGCACAACAGTTTGACATTCAACGCCGCGCAGGTGCTGGGAAGCTCAGTTTCGCAATCCACTTCGGTGACCAACACCGGTACGAACCCGCAGACCATTACGGGTGTCAGCGGAACGGGCGATTTTAGCGCCACGACCAATTGCTCGAAGGCCCTGATAAAGGGGGCCAAATGTTCGATCACAGTGACATTTACTCCAACCGAGACCGGCATACGGCACGGATACTTGATCATCAACAGCACCGACGCTTCCAGCCCCTGGATGGTCCCGTTAGAAGGTAAAATAGCAACCGCGGTCGGGCTTAGCGCCTCCAGCGTCACCTTCAGTCCGCAATCGATCCACACTACCAGCGGGCAGCAAACCATTGTGGTCACCAACTATGGGAGTTCGCTTCTGCACTTCGGCCCCATCACGGCCAGCGCCGGCTTCAGTGCGACGAACACCTGTAAGGCCGGAGTGAAGGCGGGATCCACTTGCTTCATCGATGTGACGTTTACGCCCACTACCACCGGGCCGATAACCGGCACAGTTACCGTGGTTGACAGCGATCTGTTCAGCCCACAGACCGTGACCCTGTCCGGGACTGGAATGTAAATCACGCGGCGCGGCGGGACTGCCCTCCCGGGCGTGCTCGGATAGCATGGAGATCATGACGCTGGAATGCTCCATGCTGTACGTCAAAGACCTTCCCGGAATGCGGGAGTTCTATGCAAAGCTCCTGCAGACACAACCGGCGAAAGCCGAGTGGAGCGACACCTGGGCACTATTCGATGTCGGGAAAACGTCCTTCGCTCTCCACGCCATTCCGAGCGGCGCCTCGGATACTGGCCCCGCTTCGCCGGCGGAACGGGAGCAGAGCCCGGTAAAGTTGATCTTCGCCGTGGAGGACCTGCCGGCCGAGCTCGCGCGGTTGGAGGCAATGGGCGTCAAGATGTTGCGGCGACCCTGGCAGGAACCTGCCGAATCATGTGACTGTATCGATCCGGAAGGGAATGTCTTTCAGATCGCAGCTCGCACTCGACTGCCGCATCTGTTCGGTCGCCGCTGACTGAGTTTGCCCGCGCGCGGCTAAAGATTCGACCGCCGGACGTCTGGTGCGGGCGCACCCACTAGCCGGACCGATTCGGTGGCTGTGCCGCCGTTTTCCACTGCTACTTCGAGACGGATGTCGAGATCGGCGTTGCGCGGTCTGTAGTAGAGGTGTCCGGTTCGGATTTCTCCCGGATCCAGTCCCACTCGCTTCACCTGGTCGCCATCGCGAATCGTCACCGAGCCTCCGTTGGAATTCACCGCAGTGGCCGAAGTGCGATCCCACAGGATATCCAGGATTGCTCCGGTGCGGTCCACTTGAAGGCCGAGCGGATTGGAAACGGTCATCGGGAGAGCTTCGCGTATTTCCGGCCGGCGATAGCTAGACTGCGATGCGCCTCGTGCACGGACCACCCACAGGCTGGCGCCCACCGCCATGGTGCACAGGGTGGCAACCAGAATCTTGGAACGCCAGGCGGAAGCCGGACGCGCGGCATTTTGCAGAAACCAGGTAGCCAATTCTTCGCGCCCAGTGTCTTCGGCCGCGGCTGGCGCCAATTCGTCGGGTTTCTTCCCGGAAGATGCGTTACGTCCCTTGGGTGCGGGTGGCTCAGGTCGCAATTCGATGGATGCGCTGCGAGGATCGCCCTGGTTAAGCTTCGGGGAAGCATTCTTGCCGGCTATCGGCTTGGGCGATTCCTGAGCGATCGCGGGCCTGGGAATAGAAGAAAGTGTTTCCTCGCGCGGGGTTGCCTTCGCCGCAGCGGCGGGCTTATTCCATGGGCCCTGCGTGCTGGGTCGCCTGCCGAGGTCATTCCTTAGGACAGGCCTGGCGGCTGCTTCGCGAGCGGATTCCCTGGCCGTCGAAACGGCGCGTTCGGCACGCGCAGCGGTGAAGGGCCAGAGAAACTTCTTCCAGCGACGTCTCTTCCCACGCTTCTTAGGAATTTCCGATTTCAGGGTCTTGGCAAGCGCGTTGGAGGGCGGCGTCTTTCGCTCCATCGGCTTTGTGACCTGGGCCGCCATGTGAGCATTGCCGCTAACTTCGGGCGAGTTAGCCGCCTTGTCCGGCCTGGCAGGCTCGGTGCGTACAGCTTCTCGTGCAACCAGCTGTTCGCGACTAACCGCCTTTTCAGTTACAGCTTTCTCAATTGCGGCTTTCTCAGTTACAACTTTCTCAGGCTTTTCTGTTGTCCCCTTCTGCGTTTCATGGGGAACGTCCTTCGTAGCCGTCTGCCCCGCTCGCGCAGGCGCATCAGCCGCATTGCTCTTCGCCGCCGGCGACGCTGCCCACTTATTCAGCACCGCGCCCAATATACGAACATTCGCTGCCTTTAGGGCTTCCTTAGCGTGGCGCGCCGCTTCCCGGCTGGCGGATTTGGCTTCGATCACCAGAACCGCGCCCTCCACGGACTGGCCGATCATGATCGCGTCCCAAGAGACATTCAGCGGAGGAACATCCACCAGAACGTAATTGAAAAGAGTCCGCAGTGCAAGGATCTGGGAATGCAGCCGCTCGGTATGAGCCGTCAAAGACACATCCGGAGCCGTGCCGTTCGTCAACACCCATAAGTTGCTTCCCTTAATTTGCCGCGCCAGGTTGTGCATGGGCTCGGGCGAGACCAAGGCATCGGAAAATCCTTGACGATTTTCTAATTGAAAATGCCGGTGCAGAGAGGGTGCGGCTAAGTTGGCGTCCACCAGGATTACGGTCCCGCGCATCTTCGCAGCAAGGATCTCGGCTGTCCGGCAACTCAGCGTGCTACAACCGGAGCCGCGATCGATACCGCAGAACATCACTGAAGATGGCGCGGGCTGGCCGGGAGGCGCAAACAGACGATGCACCAGCTTCCCCGCCTGCTGCAGGAACTCTTGAGCCGATTCCGGTTGCGTCGCAGAGGATGCATGGCCCGACCGTCGAAATAGCGGAACACGGATTCCCATTGAGGTACCTAGACGCTTGCAGTATACAAACTGAGCACTCGGATTGAAGTGGTACTTCTGTAATGACCTTCCCACCGACTTGTACTGGTACGGCACTCCTACAGCGGGGAGGCCAAACTTCCTCTCAGCTTGCGACGCTAGCAACCAGGCGCGCTAGCGAAGCAGTAAGACCAGAGCGTTAAGCCGCCCGGCGACGCCGCAGGAAGAAAATACTCAGCAACATTGCGCCCGCTAACGGCAACGCGCTGGAGGGCTCGGGAACCGCAGCTTGACTGTAACTGAGGCTGACCTGTGCATTGAGCCCAGTGGGGCCGCCGCCGGCATCCGTGCCGCCGCCGACGTTGGTGCCGCCGCCGGTGTTGTATACGACGAACTGGAGGGTATTGAGTCCGGCGACTAAGTCGCTTTCCACGTTCATTGGCGCCAGCACATTATCCGACAGCCATGAGCGAATATCGGCTGTGGTTGGTCCGGCGTAGATGACATTGTTGTTCAACGATATGGTTGCCCAGTCATCCGCCAGGAAGGTGAGGTTCAGCATCGCATTCGTAAAACCGGGGGACAGGAGGAACGTCGTGTCATAAGTGACGCTGCCGGTGTCCGCTACATCTTCTGTCGCGGCGTTGCTCTCGTTCGCCTGGGGCGCGATCCATTCCGAAGAGAGATCGTAAACCCAGTGGGTGCCACCCTGGGTGGCCAAGTAAACGGTCGTGCCCTCATTTGGACTAAGAGTATCGGATGTGATCGTGTACGGGTCGCTCCCATTTCCGGTATTGAGATTGATGGTGCTGGCTGCAGCCGGAACGGCGCTCGCAACCCCCAAAAGCCCCAACACGCCAAGAGATATAGAGAATTTCATAATAGTTGACCTTCTTACGTGCAAGATTGGTGTAAGCTTCGCTTACCCCAGGGTTTCCTTTTCTGGCTACCTGGAACTGAGAGTACACGTGGAACTCTTGTAACGAAAGCTGATTTTAGTAATGCCCGGTACCAGTATCTTGCGGCTAAGCACGACTCGAAGTGCTTTGTATGCTGTAACTTACCGAAAACCCGCAAGAATGGTACGATCCGATCATTTTTGCGTGCCACGGTTGATGAAATGGAGGCGAGGTTGGCCCAGAGTGAGTGCACTATATAAGGATGGCGGACCAGATGCATTTGGTGACGCTTCTGGGTCCCGTGAAGCGCCCGCTCGGGATCGATCAAGTCCGAAGGACTCGACGGTCCCAGCGGCCTGGGGTGCGTCGAAAATTGCCTGAACAGAGTGCCCATCTCATGTTCTGGCCGATTCTGCGGGCACCACGGCCTCATCTTACTTTGATCGGTTAGATAGGACTAAGTGACGTACCGGTACTTATCTGGTCTTAGGTTGCTTGAAATCCTTCACTACACCCTTTATAGTCACTTCAAGAGCCACTGGGAAGTGGTTTGCGGATTCTGTAAGTGGGTTTGCGGATTTTATAAGGAGCGTACGATGAAGGTATCTCATATCGGTTTACTATTCGGACTTATTGGTCTAGGCTTGGCGATGCCGACTTTTGCGACCACCGCGAGCATTTGCGATGGCGTGTCGGGAAACTTAATTCTAAATTGCGGATTCGAGCTCGGCGGCTTTACCGACTGGACCACGACGCCTGCGTCATCCGGCAGCGCTTTCGGCGTCACAAATATCACGGGCACTACCGGAGGCCCGAATTCTGGCGCCGATGACGCGCGTTTTGGCGCGACCGGCGGCATCAACGATTACATTGATCAATCGTTCGCGACTACCGCGGGCGACTACTACACGGTTAGCTTCTACGTGAGCACGAATGCAAATGGCGGGGTTGGTACCGGCCAATTCGTGGCGAACTGGAACGGCGGCAATATTCTAACAATCACCAACGCGACACAGACCGGCACCGGTCCTGACACCCCTGGATACGACCTATACAGTTTCACCGAGCAGGCAACCTCCGGCACAGCGGACCTGGAGTTCGGCGGGAGCAACAAGACCAGTTACTATCATCTGGACGATATCGTTGTTACCCAGAACACCAGCGCGGTTCCCGAACCGTCGTCGGTTTCGTTCGCGGTAGCAGGGCTGTTCGGTATTTTGATGGTGGGACGCCGGTACATGCAAAAGCGGGCGAATAGCTAAGCTAGCAGTAAACCTTTGTACGCCAGGAAGGCCGCCCCGAATCGGGTGCGGCCTTTTCTATTTGACGTGGATCTGTTTGACGTCGATGCCTTCTAATCGGGAACCTCCGGTCTTCCCTTGGTGTCGATAAGCCTATGAGGAGTGTGATTCTGTGTCTCGGGCTCTCGGGAAGGCTCGCACTCGCGCAACTGGTCAACGTGGGTGACCATCGGCTGTTCGTGCACTGCACCGGCCAGCCGTCTGAGATGGCCGTAGTCCTCGAGAACGGCCTCGGCGCCGGACTTGAGACATGGAAAGCAGTTCAGTCGAATGTGGAAGGGTTTTCGAAGGTTTGCAGCTACGACCGTGCCGGCGAGGGACATAGCGACAAACCCAGCCAGCCTCCAACCCCCGACGCAGTTGTTACCGACCTGTATAGGCTTCTTGAAAGCGAGAGGCTAGGGGGGCCCTATGTGCTCGTGGGCGCTTCGCTTGGCGGAATTTATGTAAGACGTTTCGCCCTGCGCTATCCGGATCTGACCGCCAACATCGTTCTCGTAGATTCCTCCCACGAAGGACAATACAACCACTACGACTGCGATCTCCCCTACGCTGGCAGAACGCTACGCGACCCAGGACGGCCGATTCGATAGGAATGACTTCCTACGAGCTGCCGGCCAGTTGGAGGCAGGCAAGCGCCTAGCATGGCATTTCGACGTGCCACTGATTGTCCTGGAACACAAGCGTCTCATCGGCCCAGCGCGCACCGAAGAGGATCGGCTCGCAGTGGACTGGCACCGCCTTCAGATCGATTTGGCCAGGCGGTCCAGGTATGGCAGGCTGATCGAAAGCAAGAGCGGGCACCTCATGGCTGTGGAGCAGCCTGAAATCATCGTTGAATCCATACGCGATGTCATCAGGCAAGCGAAGACGCTGAGGAGAGGCTCACTCCGGAAATAAACTCAACCTCGGTCGCGAGGCGCGTTTGCAGTCGGGATCAGAACTGCGTGTAGGTGTAGGTGGGATAAGTGGCCGGCACACTCAGGAGAAATATCACCGGAATGTTTCGCCCTGCGTTCAGAATCGTGTCGTTGGTGTCGGCGGCGCTGAACCCCGCGAGCGGCGGACCGAAGAGCTGGTAATCGAAGGCTTGGCCGGAAATGCCAAACCCGGGATTCACGGTCGTTGTCCCGCCCGCATCTTCATTCATCGGCAGAGGACTTCCGTTCACCGATGGCGTGCCGTTCTGCCACTCGGAGAAGTTCAGGAAGGTCCAGGCCGTATTGGGATTCGCAGGCACACTGCATGTGCTCGCGGCGGCGCCGCCCGGAGGCCTGGTCAGGACATGGAAAGCCTTGCCATAGGTGGAGAATTGGCCATCCGTTCTCCAATACAGATTGCCCTGGAAATTCTGAACCTGGTTATAAGGCAGGCCGCAGGAATCCGCGCAACCATTGGTCACGTAGAACCCCGATGAATCGTTGAGATCGAAATAGAAGATGTTATTGACCAGGTTTACCTGGGGCGAGGGCGCCAACTTGCAGCCTTGCAGCCAGGGCGTTTGTTGTTCGAACATACTCACGCGCCCATAGGCGAAGATGTTGTTGCGAAACGTATCGGCCATCTGTCCCTGCGCCGGCCCGTCGTTCATGAAGAGCGTAGAATCAGCCATCCGGTAAACCACGTTGTTCTCTACATCCACGCCGGCCGATTGAGTGTCCAGGTAAATGCCGTGCCCTCCGTAGCCGGAGCCTTTGACGCCCTGGTCGATAATCGAGGAGTCTGTTGTGTCATGCAGCAGGTTATTCAAGATCTTGTTGCCGGTTCCGCTTCCGCCCGCGGTGCCGATGTTGTAGTACAGCGTCCCTCCGTCGGATGTAATGCCCTGCATCACGTTCCAGATGTGATTGTACTGCGTGATGATGTTGGTGCCACTGGCGGCGAAATCTGCCGAGGGACAGCCCAGATTACAAATGGAGATGCCGGCATGATAGCCGTCGGTAATGTCGTTGTGAATGTACGTGACGTCGTGACCGTTTCCCTGGGCCATGCCTTCCCCATTCGGGAACACGCGCGAGTAGCCCTGAACCAGATTGTTCTGGACGGTGATGAACTGCACCACGTTGGCGGCCTGATCCGATCCCAACGGATGATGCCCAAGATGGATACCCGCGGCGCCGATATCATAGAGGGCGGAATTCTTAATCGTGTCGTTGGAGGCCGGCGGCCCTGAGTTTCCCGATGTCGAAGCGATCTGAAGGCCCGACGCCGAAGTATGCCGCACCACCACCGCATCGAAGGTCACATTCTGGCAGCTCTCGCAATCGATCGCGGCCGGCAGCGTGTTTTCGTCGTTCTCGTCCTGATTGAACCCTTCGGGCGGCGGAACGAAATTATCCACTTCAAAGGTGATCCCTTGGAACGTGACGTACTGGAGATTGCTAGCCGAGATGAGGCTGCCGCCGATGGCGGTGGCCGGAGCGACTTGAGCAATCACGACGTTGTCGGTGTTGGGGTTCTCGCCATTGTTGGCCAGGTAGTTCAGCGTCCAGGGAGAGGTGGAACGATCCAGGAACCAGATGCCTGTTTGACCGGCCGACTGGGCGGCGTGGAAAGCGTCCAACGTGTTTTCGACCACATAGCGGTGGCCGAGGGCCGGACCGAAGTAATTGTACAAGCTGCTATTTCCTTTTGTCGCTCCGGTGAAATAGAGGATGTGGCGGGTTGTGTCCACACAGCTCACCCGCATCACCTCTTCGGTGAAGGCTTCGAATAAGGTGACTTCAATATCGCCGGCGGGATAGGGATCGTCGGGTCCTCCGCACAGACTTCCCGACGCGTTCAGGTTGATCCATTCAGCGATTGGATCGCTCGGATTGTATCCGAAGCGGTCCAGACATTTCGACTGCGCTCCGGCCGAGCTCGTCACGCTGGGGCAACCGGCATCCGGGCCAGTGGGAGCGATTTCTGCGGCTACGCGCAGGAATGTGCCCAGGTTGCACGACGAAAGTTCGACAGCCTGTCCAGTAGCGGTTGAAATGCAGGACCCGTTATTCATGTAATAACCGACGCCGTTGGATCCAGCCACTCTGGAACGCAGACGCCGTTCCCCGTTGTAGAACAAATACTCGAAAGGTTGCGTGTTGGACGGCAACTGTATCTGCCACAGGCTGCCGGAGGCGTTTTTCCAGGATTTACCCAGCGGGACGCCGCCACTGACAACGGGAGTTTCGCCCGGGTAATTCCGCCACGTCACCTGTGTATTCGCGGTACCAGAATCGGCGGAAGTGAAATTGAGCGTGCCTGGATTGGTCCCGCTCAATGGGAGATAAAAAGTCCCATTCCGGAGCACAATGGACACAGGCTGCGACAAATTGGCCTTGACCAGGTTCCGCACCGCGTTTTGGGCCACGGCCAGGGAGGCGAAGGGACCGTCGGTATTCGCGGCATTGGGCGCCGCCAATGTTCCGCTGAATTGATCGCTTCCATTGGGCGCGACATAGAAATTTTGAGTCGTGGTGATAGCGGGCCCGGTGGACACCACCACGGTATTCGACGTCTGTCCCTGCACGGAAAGCACGATGCCAAGCTGGCCCTGATTGGCTAAGCTGGCCGGCAGGACGACGTTCACCTGGTCCAGCCCCTGATATTGATTCTGCGGCCCCGCGTATTGCACCTGCACCTGGATTCCGCCGATGGTGCATGTTACGGCCGCCAACAAGCTGACGTTCCTGATACCAGTTCCGTAAAGTTCCAGAATCGTTTGCGCTCCGTTTGCGGAATTCACCGTGATGGGCACGGTAACGCAACTGAGCGTAATTGGGCCGCAGACAAACGGCACCGATGTCGTCTGCGTGCCATCGGGAGCCACCTGCACGACGACGGCGGCCGCCACGCCTTGTCCATTGCTATTGGCCGCGAAGAGGCCAGGCGCGACCGTGGCAATCTGCACAGCGCCTGTAGAGACGGTTCCGTCGGCGCTGGTGATCGTAACAGTGGCCGCGCCCGTGGCAACGTTCGATGGCACTTGAAAATTCACCTGTCCGCGCGACACGAAATCGACCGGAGCGACGTGCGAGACCCCCGCGTTGTCGCGAATGGATACGTTAGTGCCGCCAAGCAAATTCGGCCAGTCGAAAAGAGTAGTCAGCAGCGTCGTCGTGGCCAGGTCGGAACCGAAGGCCGATGCAATCGACCCAGGCGCCAACGGCCCAACATCGCTGGCGGCGGAGACCACGGTCAGCGTGTTCGCGGCGGACGCGAGCGCCGAGGCCAGCAGGAAAGCCAGCCCCAACCTCGAGCCAAAATGTCGAGCCTGTTGCAGCATCAACGTGACCTTTCTAATGAAACCCGTCTTTATGAAATCCATCCTTGGAAAGACAGCACGTTAAATGCCGCCTCCGTCCCATGCTTAGGAATCGGCAGATTGGGCAGACTTCGTCCCACCTTGGTACCAAAGAAGAAGCGAAGTGCGGGCGTTCTAGGGTGAAACTACTAACTGAGCTGGATGACCGGCCGTGCCGGTCCTCAAATGCCCGCGCCTAAGTAACGGCGCACAGAGAGGCCAAGCTCCCGACGGGAGTCGATCCGCGATGGCCCGAATCCGTTGGAATGGGACTCATCGTAGGCCTGCTCGATAAATCCGCGTTGCCGCAGCCACTCCACGATTTTGCGGGCGTTCTGCTCGGGTGTGGAATGGACCGTTTCTAGAACGATATCGGGGTTTTGAGGCGGTTCGTAGGGATCGTCCACGCCGGTAAAGCCCTTCAGCTCGCCGGCTCTGGCCTTGGCGTAGAAACCTTTGCGGTCGCGGCGTTCGCACACTTCGGGCGAGGTGTTGATGTAGACCAGCGCGAAGTTCTCTTCGCCGGCCATTTCGCGCACCTCGTTGCGGGTGGAGTTGAAGGGGCTCACGGCCGCGCAGATCACCGTACCGTTATGACGGGCGATCTCGGCCGCCACGAAGCCAATGCGCCGGACGTTGATATCGCGATCCTCGCGCGTGAACGTCAGACCCTTGGAAAGATGCGTGCGCACCACGTCGCCATCCAGCATGGTGATACGCCGGCCGTGCTCGGTGAGCAGAATAGCGAGAATCTCGGCGATGGTCGATTTCCCCGAGCTGGGAAGACCGGTGAACCAGATACAAACTCCTTGGCGGCAGCGCGGGGGAAAGCTTTTCGCCAGGATAGCCGCGGTCTCCGGACGAGTGAACCAGGATGGCAGCAGCTTCCCTTTCGCGAGATAGTCGTTTCGAACTTGAGCTGGAGAGATGGAAAGCGTTTTCACATGTTCAGGAACGCGGACCGCCTGCTCATAGCAATCCTTATCCGGCATGTAGACCATTTCATCGAAGGCCACCGGCTGGACGCCCGTCTCCTGGCTAAAACGCGCAAGCATTTCCTGAGCCTCATTGGGACCATAAATGCGGTGCCCCTTGGCGTTCCTGTCGGGACTGGCATAATCGCGCCCGACGATGAGGCGATTGGCTCCGAAGTTGCGGCGCACGATGGCATGCCAAAGCGCCTCGCGCGGGCCCGCCATGCGCATGGCCAGCGGCAACAGACCCAGTAAGGCGCTGTTGGGATCGTAGTAACGATCGATCAGCATCTTATACACCTGGACGCGCGTGAAGTGATCGATATCTCCGGGGCGAGTTACTCCCACGATGGGATGAACCAGAAGACTGCCCCCCACGGCTTCCTGGGCCCGTTTGGTGAGCTCTTCCTGAGCGCGATGCATGGGTTTTCGCGTCTGGAACGCAACGACATCCGGATTTCCCATGGCCTCCAGCCGCTGCCGCACCTGTTCCGGGGTGAGGCGCAATTCGGGGTAATCGTAATGCTGGGGCAGTTCCAGGACCTTCAAGGAGCCACTTAGATAGAACCTTCCCCAGGTGCGCATTTCCGCCACCAAGGTGTGATCTTCGCTGGAAGTCCCACACACCAGGAGCGGCTCCCGCTCCACCTCGCGCTCATAAATTTCCTCCACGTCCATGATCGCGATCAGATGATTGCTCGGGCTGCGCAAACCGATGCGCTTGCCGGCCAACCCCACGGCATTGTCCACCGGCAATGTAATCGGAATGGGCCACAGGGTTCCATCCGGCAGCCGCATGTTCTCCAGGACGGAAAGATATTCGGCGCGATTCATGAAACGGCGGAGCGGTGAAAAAGCGCCCACCGCCAGCAATTCCAGATCGCACAACGAGCGAGGAGACAGTTGCAGCGCCGAAAGTTCGGTGGCTTCCCGGGTCAGCTCCGCGCGCTCCTCCGGCGCTACCACCAGATCCACCAGCGTGCCGCCGTAAGGCTGAATTAACAGTGTATGGGGTGTGGAATCGCAATGCTTATGAATTTGCATGATAATCTCACCGGAAAAGTTTTTATCGGTCCTCACTCGCCGCCAGAAGCACTCCGGCTGGCCGTTTCCGCGCGCGCCAGGCTCGCAACAGGGCTAAGGGCGCCCAACAGTAAATCAACACCACGGACGCATCCAGCCGGCGCAGCAGCCAGAGCAGGAAGCGATCCCATATGCGCTCCCCAAGGCCCGCCTTGCGTACCGGTCCGGTGGGAGTGGACGCATACAGGGGGAATGCGCCCTTCGATTGCTCCCGCCAAAGCGCGACGTAGCGGTCGATTTTGTCTCGGAACTTGCGGGGCAGATTCTCGGGGCGCTGACCGCCGGCTACGATGCGGTCGCCCTTAACCAGGGAATGGTGCTTGCCCTCATATACCGACTGCCGGTCCGCGTCCTCCAGCGAAATCATGCGCGCCTCAAGCGGAATATCGAGAAAAGCGCAGATCCCGGTCAGCGTCGCCGCTGGATCGCGAATCAATTCTTCGTAGTGCAGCTCGTGTAAGCGAGCTCCCCGCTGCAGCAAACGCTCACGCTGCTCCCGCAGCTTGTGGCAGCCGAGCAGCGCGCGCAGCAGCATCCCACGCTTGGCAAAGTAAGGCTCGCTCTGGCCGGCCGAGGTGACGCTGCGGCATATGGCCACGGGATTTCGCCAGATGAGAATAAAGCGGGCGCTGGGGAAAGTTTTCGATAACCAATCCAGAGAATCCCAATAATTGGGTGACTTTTCACCAAAAATCACCTTGCCATTACGGCGGGCGTAGTCGCGGTAAACCGCTTCGGCGGCGCTTCGAAGATCGCTGGGACGCGGCGCACCGGATCCAGCTTCGATCCGATGGCGGGTGAGAGCGCTATTCCAGAAGTCCCAACGCTCCAGCCAGTCAGGTTTCGCGGCTCCTCCGGCGAACAGAGGCTTCAACAGCGGAAGCTCCGCCTCATACATCAGACCTATTTGCGAGTGCTGGTTGAGCAAAGTCTGCAAGAGCGAGGTTCCGGAGCGCCAGACGCCCACCAGGAACAGCGGGCCTTCATTGGGATTAGCTTGCAAACGATCCTCCGTTGATTCTCACGGCTCTCATTAGCTCTAATGTCCCTCGTCGTCGTCGTCCGGCTCGGCCGGGGTGCGCGTATCGTTCAGGAAAAACGCCGCTGTCTTGGCGGCTTTAATCGTAGTGTAGGACCTGGGGGCGTTCTTCAAGCTGTAGAAGCCGTTCAGATCGCCGGTGGCCCGGGCGTCCGCATATCCAAGAGCTCCCTCTTTGATGCCGAAGTTGTGCTCGACAAAGCGCAGGATGCTCCCGAAATCAAGCTGGTTATTGTTGATGTAGCGGGCCGGCGTGTAGGCGGAAATGAAAACGAAGGGCACGCGGAAACCGAACTGGTAGTCGCCTTGGACGCCCGGCAGAATGGGGGGCACAACGTGATCGTACCAGCCACCCCAATCGTCCCAGGTAATCAGAATGGCCGTGTCCTTCCAATAACCCTCGTTATTGTCGCATTTCTTGCTATTTCCGATAGCGTTCACAATGGCGGCCACCCAGGATGGTCCGCCGCTGTCGTTACCAGCCGCGGTGGAATGGTCCGAATTCTGGCCACTGGGGACCACCCAGCTCACATTTCTGAGTTCGCAGGCAGCAATGTCCTGCAGCACACCGGCCGTTCGCGTATCGACGTTGGCCGTATAATCCGGACCGCTGCACACACCACTTGGGCCGGTGGATTGGCAGATGTGCTGGATCGCGTTGGGCGCAACCCAAAGGCTTCCACTCGCCCCCGCCAGGCCATAGTAACGCCAGGTGTAGCCTGCCAGCAGGTCTCCCATGGTTTGATGTTCGAAGCAGGGATAAATCTTGTTCCCAGGCAACTCACCTTGGGGCGTAATCAATTGCACTGTGTCGCCCGCCGGCGCAACGCAGCCATTCCATGCATTCGACAGCGAATTGTTTTCGGCGGCGAAGATGCCGTTTGCGTCGTCTTGCGCGCTGGGAGCCGAAGTGCCGCCGAACAGATATTGATGCGCCGGAAAACTGGGGCCCTGGTTGGTCTGAAACATGTAGTTGGCCCAGCCATACTGCGTGGCCATGGTGAGGTAGGGACTGATGAGACCCGTGGAGTTGTCGGCGTAGGCGTAGGGCGGACTCTTCGGGCAAGTTCCCGTACAACCGACGCCAATGGCGCCATCCATGGCGCAGACCGTCGAGTTAGCGGGTGCATCACACATATTGACGAAACTTTGGTGGGTGTGGCCCAGACCGTACTTAGCCGAAAGGGACGCGGCGAAAGGTTGCGTAACGCCGGTCTTGGAAGTTTTGTCCAGCCAGTTCTTGGTCAGGATGTTGTATTGCGTTACAGACGGTTTGACGCTGCACCCCGCCGCCGTACCGAAGGGCGCGCTGCACAAACCGTAGAATAAATTATCGGGCGTCCGGTTCTCCTGAATGATAATGACAATGTGCTTGAAATTTGTGATCTGCGCGCCGGCCGACAGGACAGCGAGCGACGCGTACAGCAGGGTTAGACCTATAAATTTCAGACCGGTTTCTCCTGGAAAGTTGCTCTCGCGGATGCCGCTGCCTGGATGCTTGCGAAAGCAGCGGCGCAAAGATGGATAGGCCATGCCAGAATTACTTGATGTCTTTCAGTAATCCGTACACATCCAGCTCGGTTTGAGTACCCACGTAGACTTTGCCGTTCACAATCGTCGGAACGGCGAATTTATTGACGGGCGCGGCTGCGTCACGCGTTGGATTCATATTGCTGTTATAGATCTCGGTCGCAATGTTCCGCGCGTCGAAGGCGTGTAATACGCCTGGATGGGTGGAGAGCGGCGGTTCCAGCGGATCCGGCCGTTCGATCGCCCAGACGATTCCGTTCTTGCCGCCATTGGCCGAAACCGAAGGCGTGGTTCCGATTCGAAAGATCTCCGGGCTTTCGGCGATGGACGTTACCGGGTCGAGTTGGCCTTTGACGATGATGTACTGGCGAAGATAATCGCCCGCGGCAAAAGTCAGGCCGCCATAATAAAGGAATCTCTTGCCCGAAGCAGGCTCCCAATACGACGGCGTACTGAAATAACCGTTGACCGATCCGGGTACCGTTTGCACTTGTCCGCCTACATGGCCCATGTTCTGGGTGTTCACGATTTCGATGGGGCCGGCGCTATCGCACTTCGGATTCCCTTTTCCCCCGACCACCAGTTCATGCGGCACAGTACCGGTTTGCTGCGGCAGGATGATCGGACCGCCGGCGCCTAAGTCGGCGTCGTTCTCGTCGCGGCAAACGTAATCGAGCGGCGTAAAGTAATCCTCTACCACCAACTGGAACGTGCCCTTGGTGGCGCCCGCTTTCAGATTCAGTCTGACCACGCTGTCGGCGAAGTTCGTAACTCCATCCGTGGTTCCGTCACCCACACTCACAAAGATGTTGCCGGCATCCCCGGCTGCCAGCGCACCGCCGGAGCCCCACAGACCGCCCGACACCTTCACGCCCTTGGCGTTCAGCTCCGCGGTGGGTGACGACGTCCAGGTGGCGAGCTGCTTGAGAGTGGAAGCGTCATAGGCCACCAAAGTTCCTGCATTGACGAACGCGATATAAACCACACCCTGCGCCGTGCCGGTCTGCGGAAGCCAAAGCAGGCCGGGACGTTGATTTCCGGTCACCGTGTTGAGTCTTCCAGCGCCGATCACACAGCCGGTATTAGGGGACGTGACGCCGCAGATCACTACCGGGCTGCCGGGCCTCTCCGCGCCGGTCAGGATGTTCAGCGCGTGCAGGCGGTAGTAGTAACTCAGCTTGCCGGGGGTCGCAGTTGTTTCCTGCGTGCGCGCCACAAGATAAATGGTCTGCGCCGCCGTTGAGATCACCGGCGTTCCAGTGATGCCCTGCACGGGCTGGATGGTGCACGAGCTGGTATTGCAATCCGCCGGAACCGGAACCACATTGGGCGGATTGGTGAAGTTCACGTGCCAGAGAGGATTGGGGTTCGCCTCGGCGTTGTCGGCATCGAAAGCATACGCGCTGTCGTTCTGGGTGGCGACATACACGACATTGTGCACGTTGCCATTGATTGTCACTCCGGGAACATATAAAGGCTGGGCATAGATCTGTCCATCCACCGGATAGGAGAAGATTTTTCCGAATGTCGTGGGATTGACGTTGGTCAGAGTCAGGATGGTCTCCTGCAGGTTGTCCCCCGTTCGGAACTGATCGTTGTGCCAGGTGGTGACCGATGGAATAGTCGTTTGTGCGAACGCGGTGTTGATAAGCGCAATGCCGACGAAGATAGCCGCAGATGCAAAGCGAAGAGCGGTTCTCATGGTGTCATGCAATTTCATTGTTTTCCTCAATTCAAGTGGTGATTGCTTCGAGCGCGATCCCAGCGATCGCCGGCTCGATGGTATGGAGAAATGCGCAGCCCTACCCCACTTTTGAATTTCTAGTGGATTATAGAGCAATCTCTCCAAGCCGAATAGAGAACGATATTTGAACTTTCAGCTAGTAATTCCCCCCGTACTGGTACGACAATGGGAATTCTTATCTGCCTGATTCTTAAGAAGCCGCGGCTACCACTCGGCTTAGGTTGCCCTTGGCCGCCAGCTGATCCTGAATCCAGAAGTAAGTCTTGGCAAGGCCCTCCTCCAGCGAGATAGCAGGTTCCCAGCCGAGCACGGTTCGCAGCAGGGAGTTATCGCTGTTGCGGCCCCGCACGCCCTGCGGTTTCGAAAGGTCGTGGATCCTGCCGATCTTCTTGCCGGCGATCTTCGCCACCATTTCGACCAGCTCGTTGATGGAGATCATGCGGTCCTGGCCCAGATTCAGCGGCTGGCCGAACTTTGACTGCATGAGCCGGAAGATCCCCTCCACACAGTCGTCGATATAGCAGTAGGAACGGGTCTGATTTCCATCGCCCCATACCTCGATGGAATCCACGTCGTCGGCCAGAGCGATTTTGCGGCAAATGGCGGCGGGAGATTTTTCGCGTCCTCCATCGTAGGTGCCCAGCGGTCCGAATATATTGTGGAAGCGAACCACGCGAGTGTCGAGTCCAAAATCCTCCGTGTAGTGACGGCAAACGCGCTCGGCGTACAACTTCTCCCATCCGTAGCCGTCCTCGGCATCGGCGGGATAAGCCTCTTCCTCTTTCAGCGGCGCGATATCGGGGTCGCGCTGGCGGTAGCCGGGATAGATGCACGCGCTCGAAGTGTAGAGATAACGCTCCGCGCCGTTGATCCTGGCCGCCTCGATAGTATGCAGATTGATCAGGGTGTTATTTCTGACGATAATGCCCTTGTTGGATTCGATGAAGCCGATTCCGCCCATGTCGGCCGCCAGAGCGTAGACGTGCGAAGCTCCGCGCGTGGCGATTAAGGCGTTGTCGAAACGCCGCAGATCCAGGATTTCGAATTCGTGAGCGTCGGTGGGCGCGTATTCCGGCTCTTTGATATCGACGCCCCGTACCCAATATCCTTGCCTGACCAGGTAACTGCAGAGGTAGTGGCCTATGAATCCTCCGGCGCCTGTGACGACGACTTTTCCTTTATAAGTTTGAGTCATAAATTTCTCCAAATAAGATCTGGCCCAACAGATTCTTCCCGCGGGCCGTCTAACAGCCCGGCAGGCTGAATGAAACCAGCTGTGTGGCCCAGTTGTAAACCCCGGACTCGGGCTCATATTGTCCGGTGAACCAGAAGGTGCACTGGTCCACGGGGTCAATCGCCATGCCCGAAACGGCGCCCCAGCGTCCTGTTTTTTTGGGAGGCGTCGGCATCTCCACACTGACGCCGGGGAAAACGATCTCCTCGGTAAGCAAAGAATTGAGCGGCGTGGTACGGGCTCGCCCGTCGATGGCAAGCCCCGGCAGTCCACTGTAATAAGAAGTGGCGGCCGGGCCAGAAATACTGTAGCCGATGGCGATGTTCCCCTCCTTGTCCCCCGCGGCGCTGCTCATCCAGCGGCTGAAGGTGTCGGACGTCGCCGAGCTGTTGGCCGACATCAAAAGACCCTTTTGGTAAATGGACGGAGTAGTTTTCAGGTTGCGCAGTTCATACCATCGCACCCCCACGGGGCTCGTCTTGGTGGTCTGCAGTGCTTGGGACAGCAGCAGCGATTCGTACTTTCCGAAGTTCCGGTACGCCGCCCGGCCCATCAGATAACCTCCCACCGAATCCAGCGGCCACAGCGCCGGCGCGGGTTGCGGGACGCAATTGCTGGCGCCTGCATTGCATGCCGGCCGCACATTGGCGAAAGCGGCCGTATCGATCTGAACAGGCCCCGTGAGGGTGCTCGCCGAGGGTGTGGCGAAGTTCACGTGGAATTGGTAGCCATAGAGATGATAGCCGGTAGCGCCAACGGGTTTGGCGAACGTGAAGATATAGTTGGGCGAGCCGCTGGGAGGTTGGGTGGCGCCGTCCAGATCAGCCGGCAGCAAGTGAAAAAAACCGGTGTTATTGGAATACGAGGTAGGCAGACAGACCGCCTCCGCGTTGGCCGACCCGAGTAGCATCATGGAACGTTCCATGGCGCAGACCACGGCGTATTTCGGAACGAAGTCGTTGGCCGCGTCCAGCATATCGAAGGTGATGTAATAGGCATCCGGCCATACCCCGATTTTGGGGTAATCCATCTGGTAAGTCGGATTCAGCGCGTCGACATACTTCAGAACGTATTCGTGATACTGTTGCGTGGCATCGGAGGTTTTCGAGACCGCGACACATTCCTGGTTCAGCCCCGTCCGCATCGCCACCAGCCAAGCCGACGAGAGCTTGTCAAACTGAACCGTTCCATCCGCGCCAACTCCGCTTGCACAAGGGGTGTTGGCCGACCAGAACAGATTCCCCTGCAAGGCGTTTCCAATGGGGTTGATGTTCTTATCGAAGACCTGCAGCCGGAAATCCGCCCACTGCATCACTTGTGTCGTACCCACCGCCAGAGTGGCATCGGAATCTACCGCCTGCGTGCCGCTGGCGGGCGCGGCCAAGCCCGGCTTGACCGCCAGATTGGTAAGCGCGATCTGACCAGCCGCGGGAGCTCCGGTAGGCGCCAGGTTGGAAGACCCCGTCACCGCCGGAAGAGACGGATGCTGCGCTGCCGCAGTGGCGAAGGCTGGCGTGAGTCCCAGATACGAAAAACTCACATTGCCCGCCGTCTGCGCCAGAGCCGCGTCTCCCTCCAGCGCGGAAGCAACTTCGGAGTGCGCTGCCGGCTGGAGCGCTGGAAGGGCATTCCCGTAACCGGAAGGTGCAGTGATATTCTCCAGCAGAATCGGTTCCGCGCCGATCTGGATCGTTTGGCCGGCCGTGATCGTAGTAACTCCGCCGTTCAAGTCCCGATACTGCGTGTATTGCGCGGGCGGCGTGAAGTTTGAATAGGTGCAAACGCCATTACAGGTTTGGTTCGTATCCCAAACGGCCATCGCCTGGTAGCCACCGGGCCGGGTAAGTTGGCAGGTGTACACGGCCGAATAAGTGGACCCGCCATTAGCCGTGCAAGGCAGAGGCATGGATGCGCCCACCATCCAGTCGTAGGTGTATTGATAAGCGTAAGCCGCGGGCGACATGCCGATTCCAGGCGGCGTCCCAGTCGGCGAGTAATAAAGAGTTCCCCACACCGGCGAATCCCAGCCGTACCAATACATGTTATGAATGCCCGCCGACCAATGCAGCAGGAAGCTGCGCGCCACAAACCCGGCACGCTGATTCGGATCGGTTATGGCGCCCGCGCCTCCCCAGGAGGTTTCGGTGTCCCAAATCGGCCTCGGGCCAACGCCTGGAGCCTGTACCATCCCTAGCTTGATGTTGACGCTCTTGAAGCCGGTGATGGCCTCCGGCACATCGTTGCCGGTGACATCGGGATAGCCGTGAATGGCGATGCCGTCCACGCCCAGCGGCGCGCCGGGCGCTGTCAGCCATGAGTACAGATACGGCTCCAGCGTCGGGGACGGCGAAAGG
Organism: Bryobacterales bacterium; assembly: GCA_963798295.1. Taxonomy (GTDB): domain Bacteria; phylum Acidobacteriota; class Terriglobia; order Bryobacterales; family Bryobacteraceae; genus Palsa-89. The sequence continues at coordinate 565,574 of CAWCSV010000004.1, forward strand.
ATGGTCGCGCTGGGATTGTTGGCCCGGATAATGCTGTAGGCGGCAGACGTCAGAGTAACCATATTGGCCACGGTCCCGGTGAAAACGTTCGTGATGTTGGGCTCATTCCACAACTCGTAAATCTGAATGGATCCGGGGTATACAGGGGACGTGGGGGATCCGTTGTAGCGTGTCACCAGCGCGGTCATGAAGGTCTGAAAGTCCGCGATGTTAGCCACCATGCCGGTGCAGGCGGATATGGTTGTTCCCGTGTATACGGTGCACGTCGTTTGGTCGGCGGCCGCCCATGGCGGAATGTTTGCGTTGGTCCAGTAAAGAGTGACAGGTGTGCTTGTACCGGGCACGTTATTCGCCGCGGCGTCGGCCACATACTGATCGAGAACCGACCAGTTGTACACGCCTTTGGTCTGCTCAATAAACGGCCAGGTGGTGGCCAGGCCCTTTCCCAAAGCGCCGACCGGCACCGTGGGCCAAGTGGTTTGATCGTAAATGATCATTCCAAAAAACGTGGGTGGTATGGCTTCCGAGCTGAAGCCGAACAGAATATTAAAGCTCAGCGTGGTGCTGGCGATTTCAGGAGTTGGGGAAGAATCCTCCGCTTGGAAAGTCAAGGTGTACGTTCCGTAATTCGCCGCCGGCGTTCCGCTGATGACGCCCGTCGAAGAATTGAGCGACAAGCCGGACGGCAGCGTTCCTGAGGTAATGGACCAGGTGTAAGGCGCGGTCCCTTGCGTCGCCGTTAACGTATTGCTGTAAGCAAAGCCCGGATAGCCATCGTCGAGCCCTGTCGTCAGAATCGACAAGGAATAAGTGAAGGCGCTCTGCAATGTGCCCGATCCGCTAGAGTCGAACGCTTGAACGGCTACCGGGTTAGCGCCTCCGGGAAATGCCGGGTCCGTAACTTTTGCGCTGTTAGAGGACTTGCTGACGATCGAAGCCGTGGCGCCGCCGAACGTTACTTTCGTCAGGGTACCGAGGTTGAAGCCTTTCAGGGTTACCGAAGTGCCGCCCGCATAAGGTCCGGAGGCTGGCGTCACGCTGGTGATGATCGGCAGGCCCGAGTATTGATAACCTTTCGCCAGCGTTCCGGTTCCACCGGTGTTGGAAGCCACCACCGCTACCTGGCCGCCGGCATGAGCGGGCGCGACCGCTGTAAGCGTAGTCGACGAAACGAAGGTCACCGAAGTGGCCGCCGTGCCGCCAAACGTCACAGTTGTCGCGGCAGTGAACCCACCGCCTTGGATGGTCACTGTATTGCCGCCGCCGAGCGGTCCGATGCCGGGGCTCACTTGCGTCACCACCACTGGGCTGTAAGTGAATCCGCTCTTGAGCGTCGTCGACAGACCGTCGGTATTCTTTTCGACTACGTTCACGGGGCCGGAAGCATGCGCGGGAACCGTTACCGTCAGAGTGGTGTTGTTATTAAAGATGACGGAAGTAGCGGCTGTTCCGCCGAACGTGACGGTAGGCCCGCCAGGGCACAGCGCTCCGCAGCGGAAATATTGTCCATTCAGCGTGACCGTGTACCCGCCGGTGGGGAGCCCGGACGCCGGTGACACGGACAAGATGGTGGGCGGCAGATCATAGGTCAAACCCTCCGACAAGGTGGCATATTGCGTATCGGGATTGGTGACGAAGACGCTCACCTCGCCCTCCTGGCCCGCCAGGGTGGAAGCCGGAGTGGTGGCCTTCAACTGTGTGCTGCTGACGAACGTCGTGCTGGTGGCATTATTCTGTCCAAACGCGACCATCGCGCCAGACACAAAATTCGTGCCGGTGATGGTGATCACGGTTCCCCCGCTGGTAGACGAAACGGTGGGTGAGATTTCCGTGATCTTCGGAGCCGGAAGCTCGTACAACAGGCCATTCGTCAAAGTGGCGGACTGCGTATCGGTATTGGTGACGGTGACGTTCACGTCGCCCTCAGCGTCGCCGGTGGAAGGCGGAGTAGTAGCCTTCAACTGCGTTTTGCTGACGTAGGTCACTTTGGTGGCGCTATTCGCTCCGAACGTGACCGTCGCGCCCGACAGGAAACCGGTACCCGTAATGGTGATCACCGTTCCGCCATTGGTGGAAGCGACTACCGGAGAGATGGAAGTGATCTTTGGAGCCGCGAAAAGGTACTCGAAACCGTTGGTCAAAGTGGCTGTCTGCGCATCCGGATTGGTGACCGTTACATTGACGAAACCTTCGGCAACTCCAGTGGAGGCCGGCGTGGTGGCTTTCAACTGCGTCGCGCTGACGAAAGTCACAAGAGTGGCATTGTTCGCTCCGAACGCGACCGTCGCGCCCGACAAAAAATGGGTCCCCGTGACGGTGATCACGGTCCCTCCATTGGGCGAGCCTAAGAGCGGTGAGATTTTCGTGATGGTTGGGGCCGGATACAGGTAGTGAAAACCGTTCGTCAAAGTGGCAGTCTGCGTATCCGGATTAGTGACCGTTACATTGACGAAACCCTCGGCATCGCCAGTGGAGGCCGGCGTGGTGGCTTTCAACTGTGTCGCGCTGACGAAAGTCACACTGGTGCCATTGTTCGCCCCGAACGCGACCGTCGCGCCCGACAAAAAATGGGTTCCCGTGACGGTAATCACGGTCCCGCCAAGGGGCGAGCCTAAGAGCGGTGAAATTTTCGTGATGGTAGGGGCCGGGTTCGCCCCATAAGCCGGACACAGCAGTAGGAGGGGAGCCAGCGCCGCCATAAGGCCAGCGGCGCGCAGAACAGACATCAACGAAGACGAATTCGTCTTGTGCGATCGGTGTAATTTCATAGGATGCTCTTTCCTAGCGAATGTGGTTTGAACGAACGGATTGTTATTTCCGTTCGGGGTTCAGCGATTGCGAAGACCCGGCCGCTTAGTGGCAGCCGGGTAAGCTGAAGGAAACGATTTCGGTGGACCAGTTGTAAACACCGGCGAAGGGCTCATACTGGCCGGTGAACCAGAAGGTGCACTGATCCACAGGATCGAGGGCCATGCCCGATACCGCGCCCCAGCGGCCCGTCTTCATCGGAGGAACGGGCTGCTCAACGCTGACGCCAGGGAAGACGATCTCTTCGGTCAGCAGCGTTCCGAGTGGCGTGCTCGGCGAACGGGCGTCGATGGCAAGGCCTGGGAGTCCGCTGTAGTAAGACGTCGCCGCAGGGCCCGAAATACTGTAGCCCATGGCGATGTTGCCCGCGCTGTCCTGCGCCATGCTGCTCATCCAGCGGCTGAAGCCATCCGGCGTGGTGGAGCTGTTGGCCGCCTGCAGGAAGCCGTCCTGGTAAATGGTGGCGCCGCCGTTAAGTCCGCGCAGTTCGTACCAGCGGACCCCCACCGGATCGCCCGCCGCGGTCTGAACCGCTTGGGACAGCAGCAGAGATTCATAGCCTCCGAAATTCCGGTAGGCGCCGCGGCCCATCAGATAGCCACCCACGGAATCGAGTGGCCAGAGCGCCGGCGACGGTTGCGGAACACAGTTCGAATTACCCGCGAGGCACGCCGGCACCACGTTCGCAAACGCGTTCGTGTCTACCTGGAAGGGTCCGGTCAGCGTACTCGCCGCCGGATTCCCGAAGTCAACGTGAAACTCGTAGCGGAACAGATGCAGGTGCTGACCGCTGGGGTTCCACGACGGGTTTCGCGAACGCGAAGATATGATTGGGCGACCCGGCCGGAGGCGGAGTCGCGCTGTCCAGGTCCGAAGGCATTAAGTGGAAGAAGCCTGTATTGTCGTTGTATTGAGTTGTGAAACAGATGGCCTGTGGATTGGCCGCGCCGAGCAGCATGGCGGACCGTTCCAAGGCGCAGGCCACGGAATAGCGGGGAGGAAAGCCGGAGATGCTGGAATCAAGCATGTCGAACACCAGGTAATAACCATCGGGCCAGACACCCAGCTTGGGATAATCCATGTGATAGCTTGGATTTAACGGATCGGTATACTGGATCGCGTATTCGTTGTACTGCTGGGTGGCGTCTGAGCCTTGCGAGATGCCGATACATTCGGTATCCGGGCCCGATCGCATGCCCACCACCCACACCGATGCGGCTTTATCGAACTGGACCGTTCCGTCCGCGCCAACCCCTCCCGCGCAAGGGCTGCCACCGGACCACAAAGCATTGGCCTGGATACCGTTGCCAAGCGGGACGCCGCTCTTGTTGTAGATCTGCAGCCCGAAATCCGCCCACTGCATCACCTGGGTGGTGCCAACCGCCAGCGTGGCGTCGGAGTCTACCGGCTGCGCGCCAGAGTTTGCCGAAAGGCCGGGCATGACGATCAGGTTATTGGGCGCTATCTGGCCCACTGCGGGAGTCCCGGTAGGCGCCTGATTCCCAGACGGGGGTACGGCCGGACCATAGGGATATTGCGACGCTGAAGTGGTGAAGGGCTGTGTCGTGGCCGTATAAGAGAACGTCGCATTGGGCACTGGCGGCGTGTAGTTCGGAGCCGTCATATTCTCCAGAAGAATCGGCCTCGCGCCGATCTGGAGAGTCTGGCCGGGAGTGATGGGGACCAGATTGCCTTGCAAGTCACGGTATTGAATATATTGCGCAGGCGGCGTAAAGCTGGAAGTAGTGCAGATGCCTGCATTGCAGGTTTGGTTGGTGTCCCAGACGGCCAATGCATTGTAGCCGCCCGGTCGGGTGAGCTGGCAGGTATAAACCGCCGCATACGTGGACCCGCCGTTAGCGGTGCATGGCGCGGGCATGGAGGCGCCCACCAGCCAGTTGTAGGTGTATTGATAAGCGTATGCCGCGTCCGACATGCCGTAATTATTGGGCGGCGGATTTGTCGGCGGATAATAGAGAGTTCCCCAAGTCGGAGAATCCCACCCATACCAATACAAGTGATGGATTCCCGCCGACCAATGCAGCAGGTAGCTGCGCGCAACGAAGCCGGCCTGTTCACTCGGATCGGTGATGGCCAGTATTCCTCCCCAGGAAGATTCCGTGTCCCAGATCGGCTTAATGCCCAGCCCCGGAATCTGAAGCATCGCGAGCTTGATGTTCACGCTCTTGAATCCGGTGATCGCCTCCGGAGCGTCGTTCTGCTGCACTTGAGGATAACCGTGGATGGCAACCGCGTCCACTTCCAGCGGCGCGCCCGGCGTGGTGGCGTAAGCCTGGAAATACGGCGCCGCGGTGGGCGAGGGAGAGAGAATCGTCGCGCTCGGATTGTTTGCCCGGATGATGTTGTAGGCCGTGGAGGTCAGAGTTACTAAGTCGGCGTAGCTTCCCGTATAAACGTTGGTCACGTTGGGCTCGCTCCATAACTCGTAAATCTGAATGAGTCCCTTGGACCCCGGCTGTCCGTTGTAGCGCGTCACCAGGGTCGTCATGAAATCGATGAAATCCTGAATGTTGGCCACCATGCTTGTGCAGGCATAAATGGTGGTTCCGATATAGGCTGAGCACGTGGTCTGGTCCGAAGCCGCCCATTGGGGAACATTGGCGTTCGTCCAGTAGAGACTGAGGGGCGTGCTGGTGCCCGGCACGTCGTTGGCCGCCGCGTCCGCCACGTACTCATCCAGAGCTGTCCAGTTGTACACTCCCCTGGATTGCTCCAGGAAAGGCCAGGTTGTCGCCAATCCTTTTCCGAGAGCGCCGAACTGCACCAGGGGCCAGGTGGCCTGGTTGTACAGAATCATTCCAAAGAAATCCGGCGTGATGGTGTCGGTGGTGAAGCCGAACAGAATATTGAAAGTCAGCGACGCGCTGGCGAAGTTGGGCGTGGGGGAGGAAGAGTCTTGTACCTGGAAACCCACCGTGTAAGTGCCGTAATTCGCGGCCGGCGTTCCGCTGATGACGCCGGTGGAAGGGTTGAGCGTCAAGCCCGACGGCAAGCTTCCCGAATTAATTGACCAGGTGTAAGGCGCCGTCCCTCCCGTCACCGTCAACGTATTGCTGTAAGGAAAGGTCGGATAACCGTCGTCCAGGCCTTGCGTCAAAATCGATAGTTGATACTGGTAGGCGTTCGGCAAACTGTAGGTTCCAGCCGGGGCTGTCGCCGTAACCGATACCGGATTGGCGCCTCCCGCGAATGCGGGGCTGATAACTTGAACCGTGCCAGGCATGACGCTGACGATAGTAGCCGCGCTTGCCCCGAACGTTACACTGCCAACTTTTCCCAGATTGTAGCCGTTGAGGTTGACAGAAGTGCCACCCGCCAAAGCCCCGGAGGATGGAGTCACGGTGGTGATAATCGGCAGGCCCGAAAACGTATAAGCTTTTGCTTGGACCGCGCTTCCACCGGAGCCCGAAACCGTAATTGCCACCGGGCCGGCGACATGGGCAGGCGCCACCGCGGTAAGCGTGGTAGACGAAACCAACGTGACCGAAGTGGCCGCCGTGGCGCCAAATGTCACAGTGGATGTACTGTCGAAGCCGGAGCCCTGGATGGTCACGGTATTCCCACCGCCCAGTGGCCCGATGATCGGGCTCACCTGCGTAATCGCGATCGAACTGTAAGTGAATCCGTTCGTCAGCGTAACGCCAAGTCCGTCTGTATTCTTTTCGGTTACGTTCACTGGGCCGGCCACTCCCGGAGGGACCGTCACGGTGAGGCTGGTATTGCTGTTAAAGATGACCGAGGTAGCGGCGGTGCCGCCAAACGTGACTATCGGTCCGCCCGGGCATAGCGTGCCACAGCGGAAATATAGACCGTTGACAGTAACTGCATAACCGCCCGCTGGAGGGCCATAAGCAGGCGAAATGGAAGTGATGCTGGGGGGAAGGTCGTACATCAGACCTTCTGACAGCGTGGCCGTTTGGGTATCGGGATTAGTAACGAACACGCTCACGTTGCCCTCCACGCCGCCGCTGGAAGGCGTGGTGGCCTTCAACTGCGTCTTACTGACGAAGGTCACGCTGGTGGCGGGGTTCGGTCCAAAGGCCACCGTCGCACCCGACACAAAATTCGTGCCCGTGATCGTGATCACGGTTCCACCCTTGGTGGAAGATACGGTGGGCGAGATCTTCGTGATGGTAGGAGCTGCAAGTTCGTACGTGAAACCGTTCGTCAAGGTGGCAGCTTGCGTATCGGGATTGGTGACTGTTACGTTCACCGGCCCGTCTGCGTCGCCGGTGGAGGCAGGAGTAGTGGCCTTCAACTGCGTTTTGCTCACGAAAATCACCGTGGGGGAGTTATTCGCTCCGAAAGTGACCGTCGCTCCTTTTATGAAATTGGTTCCCGTGATGGTGACTACCGTTCCGCCCAAGGGCGTGGCGCTCGTCGGCGTGAGACTCGTGACGGTGGGAGCCGGATATTGGTACGTGAAACCATTCGATAAGGTGGCTGCTTGCGTATCGGGATTGGTGACCGTCACATTCACCGGACCCTCCGCGTCGCCAGGGGAGGCTGGGGTGGTGGCCTTCAGACTGGTCTTGCTGACGAAAGTCACCGTAGTGGAGCTATTCGCTCCAAAAGCGACAGTCGCGCCTTTAATAAAATTGGTCCCCGTGATGGTGACTACCGTGCCGCCCACCGGCGTAGCTACCGTGGGCGTGAGACTCGTCACGGTGGGAGCCGGATATTGGTACGTGAACCCATTCGACAAAGTGGCTGCCAGGGTGTCGGGATTGGTGACAGTGACGTTCACCGACCCCTCGGCGTCGCCAGGAGAGGCGGGGGTGGTGGCCTTCAGGCTGGTCTTACTCACGAAGGTTACCGCGGTGGCGCTATTCGCTCCGAAGGCGACCGTCGCACCAGACAGGAAATTGGTGCCGGTAATGGTGATCACCGTTCCACCATTGGGCGTAGCCACAGTCGGTGAGATTTTCGTGACCGTAGGCGCCGGATACCGATAAGTGAACCCATTGGGCAAAGTGGCCGCCAGCGTACTGGGATTGGTGACGGTTACGTTCACCGCACCCTCCGCGTCGCCCGTGGATGCGGGCGTGGTGGCCTTCAACTGCGTCCTGCTAACCCAGGTGACTGTGGTGGCGTTATTCGCTCCAAAAGTGACCGTCGCGCCACTGAAGAAATTGGTGCCCGTGATGGTGGTCACGGTTCCACCCAGCGGTGTCGCTACCGTGGGTGAGATGCTCGTGATGGTGGGCGTCTGGGCTTGAGAAACCGAGCACAGCAAAAACGTTGAAACAATCATCGCCAACAGGCGACCGATATTTAGAATGGATATCGATAAAAAAGAATAAGGATGTTGTGGTTTATGGACTTTCATATAACGCTCTTTCTCTACGAACGTTTTGTGACGACCTGGTGTCGGCGCGCGGCTCTCTAGTCTGGTTGCGGACCGCCACGCGCTTCTCATTTACTGCAAACGCACTTCGATAGCTTTCGAGCTCTCAGAGTCGAAAGTAAACTCACCGTGCAAGCGCCTTCCGCCGGATTGGGCGGTCAACTCATAGGCGCCGTAAAAACCCCGCATGTGGACATCGCCGCTCGCATCGGCGGATTCATCGGCCCGCGTCCACCATTGGTTCTTGATCAGATCCTTCAGTGCCGTATAGGCGGGTTTGGGAGACATATCGCGTCTCAACAAACCGGCCGGGGCGTTCTTCCACGCGTGCAGATCCGTCAGGTCCCACCAGGTGATTGCGGACACGGCGGGATTGCTGAAAAGTATTTTGTAGTAGAGCACCACCTGCTCGGCTTGCAATTGCTCACCTTCCGGAGTGGTGTTCCACCCGGACTCGGGCGGCCCGGAGAAGCCTTGCAGCGGGCCCGACAAAATAGTGGTCTCGGTAAAGTGAATGGGCTTGCCAAAACCGGCGAAGGTATCGCAGACGCTCCAGATTTTTTCGGGCGTCCATACGCCGGTGTGTTGGTGGCTCTGGATCCCGATGACATCGAAGCCGGGATGGCCGGAATCGTCGGTCACTTGCGACAGCAAATCCCGGAACCGCGCTCCCGTCAGATAGTCGTTGACGATCAGGTTCGCGCCGGGATTGCCCGCGCGGGCCGCGCGCAGCACTGCCTTGGCGTAGGGGATCTGTCCCATGCGATCGATCACCGCCGTTTCCTTCGGCGCGTCTTCCCTCATCGAAGAACGGTCGTACGCGGTGAGCTCGTTGAAAGCGTCCCAATACTTGATGGAGCCGCTGAATCGTCGCACGATGGCGGTCACACGTTCCAGCATGAGCCGGCGCACCGCTTCCGGATCGGCGGGCAGCCAGTCGGGGTCGCGAAGATTCCAGGCCAGCGGGTGCCCTTTCACTTCGATTCCGTGGCTTCGGCACCACGCCAGCAATTTCTCGGTGGCCTCATATTGCGGTTGTCCTTGCGCCGGCTCGTACGCGCGCCAGTAGAAGGGCGCCGTGGCGTAATTCATCACCGCCGCGAATCTCTCGCGGTACTGAGCTTCCAGCGCCGGATTGTCGATATTGTCGAAACGGAAGAGGTTGGCTCCGAACAGAAACTTGTGCCGGACCTGCTCGATGTGCACGCGGGATCCTGGTTCCAGGCGCTTGCCCTGCGCATCCGTCAGCGCCAGAACCATGTTGCCCTTGCGATAACGCTCGATGCGCTGATCCGCTCCTTTGACGATCTCGTCCGAAGACATCGAGCGCGCGCAACCGGCTGTGGCGCACAGCATCGCCACGGCGCACGCCAGGGATGAGAGCGAAGCCCTCATGATGTGAAATCTTTCCATCCCAGTATCTGCAGCGTCACGTTCCAGCCGAACTTGCTGCCCAGGATGATATAGCGCCGCCATAGTCTGCGCGGTTCCGAGAGCAGCCGAAACAGCCACTCCAGTCCGTTCTCGCGCATCCATCTGGGCGCCTGGACGGCGCGTCCGGTGTGGAAATCGAAGGCCGCGCCCACGCCGATCATCACCGGCACATTTAGATTGCGATGCGCATGCATCCAGCGTTCCTGCTTCGGCGTGCTTAAACCGATCCAGACCACATCGGCCTTGCTCTCTTCGATCCGCGCCACAACTTCGCTCTCTTCGGCGGCGGTCAGCGGCCGGAAGGGCGGGCACCATGTACCGGCCACCTGAATGCCAAACTTTTCCTGGAGCGCCACGGCCAGCTGATCCGCCACGCCTTCGGCTCCTCCATAAAAGAAGTGCCGGTACGCGCCCTTGGTTTCGCGCAGGAATGTTTCCATTAACTCCGGCCCGTACACGCGCCGGCGTAAATCCAGACCGTGAAATCTGCCCATCCAAACCAGGGGCATGCCATCGGGAACCACCAGGTCGGCGTCGGCCAGCACTCGGCGGAACTCGGGAGACTGCCGCGCCTCCATCACCCCGTGCATCCCCGTTACGGCGACGAAGCGCACCGGTCCGCGATCGCGAATCCATTGACGCAGCGTCTCAACGACACCGGGAATTTGTATCGCGTTCACCCGCACGCCCAGAACCCTGAAGTCGCTCATGCGTTGGCCGCCCTGCTCTTTAAGATGGCCGGCGCTGCGGCGTGGCCATGCATGGCGCGCTCATAAATATCCATAAGCTGACGGTAATTCCGCCCCGACGTGTAGCGCGCCAGATACTCGGCGCGAGCGGTTCTGCCCACGGCGGCCGTAGCTTCGACATCGTTCCAGGCCCGCTCGGCGCTTTGAACCAGATGATCGGCATCGCCGGTGCGGAACAAGAATCCCGTTCGGTTGGGAATCACGATCTCCGGCAATCCACCGATGTCCGAACTGAGCACCGGAACACCGCAGGCGAAGCTCTCGGCGATGGTCATCGGGAATCCCTCCGGCCACTCACTCGGGAAAACCAGAAAGCGCGCTCCGCGAATGGTTTCCATCGTGTCCGCTTTGCTGAGGTAACCTTTGAAGACCACGTGCGTGAGACCCGCCCGCTGAGCTTCCTCTTCCAATTGCTCGCGAAACGGACCGTCGCCGGCAATCATCAGCGGAATCTCGGGTAGCTGCTTCCACGCCTGGAGCAGCGTGCGGAGACCTTTGTCCGGACTCAGCCGGCCAACGAACACCGCATAGTTCCCGCGACTCTCCCGCGGCCCGGGATCGTTCGCCAGGAAATTTGGCTTGACGGTGATTCTCTCGCCCGGCAATCCGCCACGAATAAACATGCGGCGCCCGTATTCGGTGAGTGCGATATATTGATCCACTCTCTCGGACCACGTGTTCCGGAAACGATGGATGCCCAGCATGGCCGCCGTGACCGCGGTGGCCGCGTGGGATCCGCGGTAACAGCCGTGAATCACGCTGTTCAGTAAACTGCCCTCCAGGCATCGGTCACAGTAGACGTTGTTGCGGTACAGGGTGGCGCCGGGGCACAGCAGGCGATAGTTGTGCAGCGTTTGCACAACGGGCACTCCCGCGTTCCGGCACGCGTCGTATCCGGCCGGCGACACCTGCGGAAACGTGTTATGGAAGTGCGCGATGTCCGGCTTGTCATTCGCCAGGATGGATTTCAGCTCGCGATACGTGTCGCGGGCCCAAACTGTGTTCAGCGCTAGCGATGCCGCCTTGATCATTCCGCTGGAATCGATCTCGTCGTTATCGCGAACGTAGATCCTGACATCGTGGCCCGCCCGCCGCAGCATGTTGGCTTCGGCGTTCATCACCACATCCTCACCGCCCGGTTGGCGGTAGAAATTATGCACCAGAAGGATTTTCACTATATTGTCCAGGAATAATAAAGAAGGGATCGGCGATCGCCGGTTCCACCGCAACGCTTGTGGGAACGCGCCTGGCCAGGAACGCGAGTCTTTCGCCGATCGTAATCAGCGCCAGCAGCGCCACAAACGTGCCCCCGGCGCGTCCGCCGAAACTCGCGTTGAACATTCCATTCAGCAGGATGTTGAAATAGATGGCCGCGCAACCGATGGCCAGCGCGCGCAAGCGCTCGTTCACGGCGGGGTTGCGCAGAATGCGAAAGATCCCGCGCAGGATGCACGCGTGAATCGCGATCATCACCAGCAGGCCGAGGAATCCGTTGTTGTAAAGCGCCTCGAGAAATCCGTTATGCATGTGACCCGGATCCCACGCCACGCCGCCCACCTGCAGCGAGACGAATCGGGAAGCGACATATCCATAGCCCTGCAGCGGACGGCTTTGGATCAAGGGCATCGCAAGTTTCCATAATTCCGTGCGCGCGGTCAGCGTAGCTCCGTCCGACGATTCCACATAATTCGAGAGGTATCCGGAAACCGGCGTCACCGCGATCACGGTCACGCCCACCGCCAGAACAGCGGCGGCGACGCCCACCGCGGCGGCAATCCGCTTTTGCATCAGGAAGAAGAGCATCGCGGAGACAACACCGGCGACGATCGCTGTCTTGCCGCCCGCCAGAAACATGACGATCGCTCCCGCGCCCGCCAGTAGCCACGTCCATCGGCTGCGCATCACCGGCCGGAAGGCCAGCGCCGCCAGGAAGAGTGTGCCGGCGATCCCGGATAAACCGGTGGGAGAGATGCTGTTTCCGAGCCTGCCGTCTTCGAAGATGGGACCGGGCAGGAACAGCGCACGCACCGGCGGCACAATGGTCAGAAACGCGAGTCCCCATAAGGTCGCGCTCAGAAAGGCCTTCAATGCCTTTTCGTCTTGGATCTGGTTGCGGCACAACTGCAGGAGCAGAACAACGATGCAGAGCTTGAAGCTCCACGCGACGGAAAACATCTTCTGAACCGAATAGCCGCACGAAGCAACACACAGCAGCGCATAGATGGATAACCACTTGCTTGGCCCCCGCCACAGGCCTTCCAGCGAGCGCGGTCTCCGCAGCATCAGAATGACGCCGCAGAAGAACACCAGGGCCCATACCATGGCCTCTTCGAACGCTTCCGGCGCGAAGTTGCCCGCGGCGGTGTCTTCGGTTTGGTTCAGCCGGACGAAAAACTCCTCGGAGCTCAGAAGCACCCACCACAAAAGAAATGCGAGGCGCCGGTAGACTTCTCCCGAGTTGCCTCCGCGAGCGCTGGCGAAAAAAACGCCTCCGATAATGAGAATGCCCACGCTGAACGCAGGCAGCATCGCCGTGGTGAGCAGCCAGGCCGGCATCAGCCACACGAATGCCAGCGTCAGGACAAACAAAGACAACAAGGCCGCCAGGCGCAACCCGGCGCGATGAGTTCCCGCCGTGCTCATGAATTCAGACTCTGGCCGATGGCTTCCGAGACACTCTGGCCCGCAAGAGCCTCCTCGGTCGCCGGGTATCCCAGCCGCCGCATTTCATCCTGCATGGCGCGGTCGATGCGCCGAGCCTGTTCTGGCGTGAGATTTTTGCGCCAGCCCCCGGACGATCCTTCCCGCACGAATCTGCCTTCCTTCGAAGTCTTTTGCGGAGTGTTCAGCTCCTTGGCGCGCATCTGCGCGACGCCGTTATTGCGGATGGCGCTCAGAATTCGATTCTGATCCACGGGGACTTCCAGGAAACTCAAAATCTCCCGCAAGGTGCCCGGCGTGTCGCGGCGCAAATCCTCGAAGCGGAAAATGCGAATATTCGAGTTCCTCTCGCTGGCGTCCAGCCAGCTTCGCGCGTGATCGCGCCAGTTTCCGTTCGCGTTCACGCAGCGCAGCACAAACTCGTCGATATAGTCGTCCATGTCGGCGGCGGTGATCCCCAGCGCCTTCTGGAAAGCATGCTCGGAGAGCAGCACGTCGCGAGGATCGCGCGCCAGGTAAATCGCCCTGCGATATTCCGGACGAAACGCCTCATGCGTCTTGATGAACCGCCCGCCGTTGGGCAGCCGGTACGCGTCGCGATGAAATCCCACCTGCGGAATTACTCGATTCACCGACGGAAAGGTGGAGGGCGCCTCCATCAAAATTTCCTGCAGCATGAAGCGCAGCCAGGTGCTGCCCGCTCGAGGATAAGAGGCGACGAAAGTATCGTCGGGACGCACATCGCGGTGCCGTAGTGCCGTTACCGGCCCGCGTAAAGCGGTCATGGAGAGTTGAAAACGAATACGCTGAACTGTCATCTTCGGGTCCCATTCGGAAGAACGATTATTTGTATGATTACTGCTGCTGCGGACTCGGCCAACGGCGACGATTAACAAAAGGAACGCCGCAAAATCGGAAACGTTGATGCCCCAGATTGCGCCCCTGACTCCGAACGCGTGAGTGGCTGGAATACCTGCCAATAGCGAAATGGCGGCTGCCACTCCGAACCCGATGAAAATTAAGCGGGGCCGCTCCATGGCGCGCAAGGCGGTAGAAAAGCCGAATGTGCCGGCCCAGCAGATGGATCCGAGCGCCGCCAAGGGAATCAGCGCGGCCACTTCCGGGTACCTGCCGGCATAGAGCGCGCGGAAGATGGTGTGCTGGAAGCCGGCGATCAAAGCCCAATAGCCGATGGCCGCTGCCAGCCCGCACCAGGTCAGCAATCTGCCCAACCGTACCACGCTGTCCTCGCCTCCTTGCCGGAAGCGCCGCGTGGCATACGGGATCAGAAGCATCGAAAAGGCGGCTTGGAGCTGCGTCACCGGCGCCGCCAGATTCATGAGCGCTTTGAGACTCGCAACGGCGCCCAGGCCGGCAAAGCCTCCCACTAGCGGATAGTAGATGTAGGCCGGAATCCAGGATGCGATTGCACCCGCCAGCGCCCAGCCTCCGTAACCCCAGTGCAGCCGCCACGCAGCGCTGGCGGTAGGCGCGGGTTGCTCGTGGGTGGCGATGGAGCCGCGCAGAAGCACGAACAGAACGATCGCGGCAAGAAGCCCGGAAAGCCCCATGATCAGGAACGCCGAGAACGACGAGAGCGCTCCGAAGGAATGCACCACCCAAAGGCCGCACATCATCGTAGCGCAATAGAGGATGGCGCCCGCGGCTGCGACGCCCGATCGCGCGTCCAGGTAGCAAGCGCGGCGCGCCAGCCAGAAAAGCAGAATGCACGGGGCAGCAACGCCGATGCCCGCCAGCGCGCCTGGCAATCCGCCGGAGATCCCCCGCATGTGAGCCAGCTCCGCGCCGGCCGCGAGAACCGCGAAGATCGCGCCCGAAATAATGGCATGGATCGCGATCAGCGTCTTCAGGTAACCGCGCAAACGCGGCCCGTACTCGCCCGCTCCGAAGATCGCCATGGGTTCCAGTAACAGGCATTGATAAGCCATCGACAGGAGCAGAAAAACCGCGAACACCAGCGCGAACCCGCCATATTGCTCCGGCGTCAGCCAACGCGCCAGTACAATGCTGATGACGAAATTCGAACCCGATACCAACCCTTGATCGGTAAGTGCGAATCCCGCTTTCGCGGTCCAACGCGCCGCGGTGGAAGCGCCGCGCGCAGTCCCGTTCGCGGATCGCCAACCATTCAACAGATTCACGGCGGGCTTCTCGATCATTTCTGGGGTCATTTGTGTTCGATCGATGAAGCGCTGCGCCTTTGATTGATTAAGCGCTGCGCGCAGGCCGCACCTGTCGCGACCGCACTCGCTCCATCCCGGAGAGGATCAAGCCCGCCAGTTCTTTGGCATTGGGCTCGTCCACGATGCTGCCGTGATCGCCGGGTATTTCGTAAACCACTACGCCTTCGGTGGCAAACGCTCCCCAGCCGCCATCTTCGTCGCGCGAGTTCCGCAACGATTTACTGGACGGCAGAAACAGCGAAATTTTCCCTTTGAAGATTCGCGGACGATATTGCATTTCCGCTTCGGCGCAGGCCTGGCGTACCGCCTTCACGGTCGCCGGAAGCGCGACGCCCGCGACGGTTCTCTTAATTTTCTTGCGGATCTTGTTCGACAAATACTCTGCCTTCTCGTTCATCGGCAGTCGCAGAAAAGTCGCGAGCAGCGAACTCTTGGTGTAGGCTTGGCCGGCGAAGGTATCGATGAGGGCCAGATATTCCACCTCTTCGCCCATCTCCGCCAGCCGCTGCGCGATCTCCAGCGCCACGAATCCTCCAAACGAATATCCGCCCAGTGAATATGGGCCCTCGCGCTGCACGCTTCGAATCTCCTCTACATACCGGTCGGCCATCTCTTCCACGCGATTCAGACAGGGCGCTTCACCGTTGAGGCCTTGAGCTTGCAATGCAAACACCGGCTGGTGAGGCGCGAAGTGCCGCACTAAATCGCGGAAGCGAAGCACGTGCCCACCCATGCCGTGGACCAGGAAGAACGGCGGCTTGGCGCCCAGCGGTTGCACCGGCACCAGGGAAGAGACCGAGGTCTCTTTCTTCTCGCGGAGTAGCGACGCGATCTGTGCCGCCGTCGACGATTCAAACAAAGTAGCCAGCGGAAAGGTTCGTCCAAAGGCCTCGTCGATGGCGGCCATCAGCCGGATCGCAAGCAGCGAATTTCCGCCCAGTTCGAAGAATCCATCATGAATGCCGATGGGGCGAACCTGCAGCACTTTTTCCAGAATCGCGACGATCCGTGTTTCCATTTCGTCGCCGGAGCTGACGCTCCCCTGATCCAGGGCAATCTGATTTTTGTGCTGCATCAGCCCGCGCCGGTCCACTTTGCCGTTAGGCGTCAGAGGCATCGCGGGAACGGCGTGGAAAGCGGCCGGAATCATGTAATGCGGCAGCGTATTGCTCAGAAAATCGCGCAGCTCACGGGCCGTCGGACACTTCGGACCGGACGGAACGATCCACGCCAGAAGCACTTTCGTTTCGTCGTCCAACAGAGTGGCGGCGCATTCGCGCACCCCCGGATGACGCTCCAGCGCGGTTTCGATCTCGCCCAGTTCCACACGGAAGCCGCGGATCTTCACCTGCTGATCGGTCCGGCCGCGGAACTCGATGTTGCCATCCTGCCGGTAACGAGCCATATCGCCCGTCTTGTAGAGAGTAGCGCCGGGCTCGCTGGAGAACGGATCGGGAATAAACTTCTCGGCGGTCTGCACCGGCCGGTTCAGATATCCGCGCGCCACGCCCGCGCCGCCAATATAAAGTTCGCCGGTTACTCCGGACTCAACCGGATTGAGGTTCTCATCCAGTAGATGGATTCGCGTGTTCGCGATCGGGCGGCCGATGGGCAGGTCGCGCTCGCGGAGAGTTCTTCTCCCGGACCCGGCTCCCAGGACGTTGCGATGATAGTCGCTTCGCTCGGCCCGTAGGTATTGATCCAGCGCACTCTGCCGCGGCTAAGCTCCGTCCAGGTTTGCAATGCGGAGGCCGAGGCTTTCTCGCCTCCCACGATCACCAGCCGCAGCGATTCCGGAAGCGTCTGCTTGGCCTTGGCCAAGCCGTGAACCAGCTCGTGCCAGTAAGCCGTCGGCAAATCCAGCACCGATATTTTCTTGCGTTCGATCCAGCGCACGAACTCGGCGGGAACCAGCGACATTTCGGGATCGCGCAGAACAACCGTGGCGCCGGCCAGCCAGGAGGGGATCATCTCTTCGATCGAGATATCGAAGCTGAGGGACGAAAACTGCAGAACGCGGTCGCGAGCCGTGATCCCGTACAGATCGATCGCCGCCAGATGATGATTCACCAAACCCGCGTGTGTCAGCACCACGCCGCGCGGACGCCCCGTCGATCCAGATGTATAAACCACCCACGCCGCATCGCCGGGCTCGACAGCAGGCAGGGCCCGCTTGGCATCGGCCGACAATTCCGCTATCTCATGATTCACCGTAATCACGCGCGGGTTCTCGTTGGGATAGCCGCTCTTCGATCTCCTGCTCGGCGATCAGAACCTCCACGCCGGCGTCTTCCATCATGTAGGCCAGCCGTTCGGCTGGATACTCGGGATCCAGGGGCATGCACACGCCGCCCGCTTTCAACACGCCGAAGATCGCGATCGGAAGTTGGAGCGAGCGCTGCAGCCCGATTCCCACGATCTTCTCGCGCTCGACACCCTGGCTCGCCAGCACGCTCCCAAACCGAGTGGCTTCGTCGTTTAGCTTTTTGTAAGTTAGTGTGCGCCCCGCGTATTCCGCGGCGATCGCATCGGGCGTTCGCTTCGCCTGCGCTTCGAATAAAGCATGAAGGGATTGAGCGGTCCTAACCTTATTAATGGAGACGGACTCGCGCGAAGGTGTTTGTACGGCATCCAACATTATTTGTGTATTGTGCATGTCCTTGTCCGTAATCGGCTTTAAGCGGCTCCGGAACCCTTCAACACAGCGGGTACCGTTTTGAGCAAAATTCGCAGATCAAGCCAGAATGACCATTTGTCGATGTACTGCAGATCCAGGCGCATCCATTGATCGAACGGAATCGAACTGCGCCCCTCGATTTGCCAGCTGCAGGTGATGCCGGGCCGCACGCTCAATCGCCGGCGATGGCTGTCTTCGCTGAATCCGGCATAATCCCGCAGCGGAAGCGGTCGCGGTCCCACCAGGCTCATGTCGCCTTTGATCACGTTCAGTAACTGGGGCATCTCGTCGACGCTGGTTTTGCGGAGGAAATTTCCGACCCCGGTGATGCGGGGATCTTTCAGGATCTTGAAAACCGGGCCTGACACTTCATTACGATGCTCCAGCTCCGCCAGGCGCTGCTCGGCATCCGCGACCATGGTCCTGAATTTATAAATGCGGAACGTTCTCTTGTGCAGTCCCACGCGTTCCTGGGTGAACAGAACCGGGCCCCGCGATGTCAGCTTGATCGCGATGGCGGCGGCCATCAGGATAGGCGACCAGCACATCAGCAAAACCGTGGCGCCCACTACGTCGAAACAGCGCTTCAGAGTGGCGCCCCAACTGTCCAGCGAATCCTTGCCGTTTCTCAGCAGGACTTCGCCTTCCACCTGATTGCACCTGGCGGAAAGAATGGTCCGTGCGCCTGGCGCCAGGCGCCGGACAATCACGCCCTGTTCGTCGCAGATCGCTTCGATTTCGACAATGCTGGCGAAAGAAGACCACTCCGGCAGAGTGATCATCACCTCGTCCACCACATGATGCCGCAGGAAGTCCCGAATATCGCCCGCTCCGCATACCACGCGGTAACCCGATTCAGCCAGCGCCGGCGCAGCGGTGCACGCCCTCGCTCGCAAACCCGGCAATGCGGTATCCCAGGTCCAGCCGCGATTCCAGCTTTTGCGCCAGCTCAATGGCCCGTTCACTGGTTCCCACCAGCAGCACATAACGCAGATTGCGGCCACGCCTTCTCAGCCATTTCAGCAGCGCGCGAAGCAGCACGCGGCTACAAACGATCACCGCCGTCGATAGCAAGAAGAACAAAGGCAGGCCATTCAGCGGAAGGAGCCGTATCGTAAATGTAAATTTCGCCACGCCCAGAACAACCGCGCCAAACAGGGTGGACTTCAGGATGTCCAAAAACTCCTGCTTTTGGGCGCCGATGCGCCGCGAACGATACAATCCGAACTGCGTAAACGTGATGTGCCAGATGCCGATCAACGCCAGCAGCAGAATGAAATTCGTCACCTTGATGCGCATCGCCAGGATGCGCCCAAACTCGGCGAGAGTCGCGTGATCCAGGACGCCGGCCGATATTCCGAAGGCCAGCAACATCACGCCAATATCGAAGGTTCGAAGCGATTTGTGGAGAATACGACGCCGGAGCTCGTTCATGAATCGCTCTTGTGGGATCGTAAGGTTAAGGGGACGGCTACCAGGAAGTCTTCCAGCTGGCTCGGTTGATCACCACGCCCAGTAAAGGTAGCCGGACGGCCTGCAAAATCCGCTTCACGCGCTGCGCTTCGTCCCGCCGTGTCTTGTCCGAATCGATCACCAGGATGGCGCCGCTCGCGGCTTGGGCGAATTGCCCGGATTCCTGCCCCACGCCCGAGTCGATCAGAACGAATCGGAATTCCGTGGTGATCTGAGCCAGCCGCGCGCGGAACGTAGCGGAGGCAAATAGACTGTCGGTATTGGCCACGCGATTGCCTGTCGGCAGCAGCCAGAGATTCTTGCCGTTCACCAGTGTCGCAAACGAACGAGCCAACCCGGATTGGGTTAGGAAATCGCTGAAACCCGGCGCGCGGTCCAATTTAAATACGTTATGCAGGGACGGCGCGCGAAAATTGGCGTCCACTACGCAGATCGATTCCGTGGTGAGCCGGGCCAGCGCTTCGGCCGTTTTCATGCACACCGAGGTGCAGCCCACGCCGCCCGCGGCGCCGCAAAACAGAGCGGTTCGAACCGGTTGAGTCGGTGACAGAAAAATCTGCGGAGCGATCTTCATGAACTGATCTGTCAGGACCGCGGGACGGCGGTTCGCTTACTGCGCGTGTTATGTCATCCACGTGCGGCTCGTCGTTCTTATAGACCGGAATTGGCCAAGACGGCCATCATGCGCCGAGGGTCCCGGCGCCGGCTTCCAGTTCCAGTTGTAAACCGATCTTCTGAGGGGCGATCACAGTGCTGGTGGTCCCGCCCGCCGATTCAGGCACCACAGCCAGAACGGGCACGTTGAGATAATCCTCCACTTCGCGCCACGTGCGGAATGTCGGATCAAGATAATCGGCCGCAAATCCGGCAGCGCCGCCGATAACCAGACAAAGCAGAAAGCCCATCGCTATGGTGACGGCCCGGGACCGCACCGGCAGCGTGGAGGGAACCGGCTCTTCGGCCAGCACCACGTTCGATATCCGTCTCTTATCCAGCTCGTCGGAGATCCTCGCCAGTTCGCGTTTCTGTTGATAGAGAGTGTAGTTCTGTTCCGCCGTCTGGACATTGCGAAGCAGTGTTTCCTTGATGGTGCTGGCGTCGTTCAGCTTCATCACCCGCCTCTCCGTGCTGGCTTCACTCTGCTGGGCCATTCTGGCCTGCAGTGCGAAGGGCCGGCATCTCCGCCTGCGCTTTCGCCAGTTCGCCAGAGATCCATTGGTAAGTCGGGATTCTGGTCGGTGGAGTTGTCGGTCAGCGGCTTGGCGTTTTCGGCATCGATAGCGGCCTTGGTCTGAGCGATCTGATCGTCCACTTCTTTAACCGCCGGATAGTTGGGAGCGTACTTCACCGCCAGTTCGGTGCGTTTCAATTCCAGATTCAGTAATGTCGACTTGAGTTGGCCCATTAACATCGCGTTGTCGGCCGACTTCACCTGAGTCACCATGCGGGGAGGAGTGCCGCCAGTTCGGTCTGAAGGGTTTTGTAGCGCTCAACGCGCTGTCGGCGGCAGCCTCGCTCTGCGCTTCCAGCACGCGGATATCAGCCATCTTCTGCAGCATCAGATCGCGCTCCATCTGCGGCGCCGCCATCGAAGTAGGCATGGCTGAATTCGGTCAGGTCCGCTTCGGCTTTCGCCAGCGCGGCTTTGGAATCTTCGGCCTGTTGGGCAAAGAAGTCATACGCGCCTTGAGTCTCGTGCAGTTTGACGTGCTTGGCCATGATACAGGTCGGCCAGCGATTTGAGAACCCGCGCCGAAAGTACGGATCTTGGACGAATAGCTGACGTCGATGATATTGGATTTTTTCACTGCGTCCACTCGGAGATTGGACGCCAGACGGCGAATGGCCCGGTCGGTACGCTCTCCGGAGTGCTCCCACCCTGCAATTTCTCGATCCAGGGTGACCAGGGCTCCGTGCCGGGCGCATCCAGATGATAGAGCGCAACCACCTTGGCGAGCAAGTCCCGGCTCTTCAGCAGCACCACTTCGGTATTGGTTTCTTCCTCGGTTACCTCCGGCGTTCGATTAAGCCCGGCGCCGTCGGCTGAAGAAGCAATCGGTTCGCACGCGTTGTTTGACGAGAACTTTGAATTCGGACTGTATTTGTCGCCGGCCAAGAAAGTGACTGCGACCACCGCCGCCAGCATGGTGCAGAAAACGGCCGCCACCAGTTTCCGGCGACGGGACATCGCTCCAAAGAGATTGGAAAGCGACACGGGATGATCGGGGGGCAGTTCGCCGAGCACCGGCTCCATGGCGCTTCCCAGATTGGACGGGCAGGGCCGGCGCCAGCGCCGTCCGAGGTGCGAGGCCAAGAGATTGAAATTGTGACATGGTTCTTAATCTTTCTCTTTTAGAAACCGTTCATGTACATACCCATGGAGGAGTTTGGAATCCAGGGACGCAGCTTGGACAGCGCGCTCTTGGGGACCATAATCATGTCGCCCGGACGCAGGTGAAAATCTTCCGCCATGTTTCCCGACTTCAACATCGCCTTCACGTCTATGGTCTTGATCTCGACCCGGTCTTTGTCCATGTGCCGGAACAGCAGAACCTGCGAGTGTTTCGCCGCGTCATCCAACCCGCCCGCGATGGCGATGGCCTGCGTCACCGTGGTGTCTCCGCGCAAATCGTACTTGCCGGGCTTGTTCACTTTCCCTAAAGCGGTGAAATAGGGCTTCTCGAAATCCTTCAGGGTGATCGCAATCACGGGATCGTGGAGAATGTCTTTGTAAGCGGTTTTGATGGCCTCCACCGTTTCCGGCGAAGTCAGACCCTGCACGTGAATGTCGCCGGCCGATTTCAGCGAAATAAATCCATCCGGTTGGACGGTCACAACCTGATTGAATTCCGGCACCAGCGGAAAGTCGATATCGATCACATCGCCCAGCCCCATGTGATAGCGGGGTTGCCGGGTTCCGCGAATTCCGGCTTGCTGGTATCCGCTGCTTCTTGCGCCAGGCATGGAAACGCCAAACAGACTTGGGCCGCAAGAATAAGAAATATCGAGACCGAAATGGGGCGCGAACGATCGCGCCTGAACTGCATATGTGACTTCAAATATACTCCTCTCGGCGAGATGATTCACTGCGCCGCGCTCAGATTGCACGGTATACCGCAGGATCGCCGGCGTCCGACTCCACTCGTACTAGACTTTCATCGATTTCAAGAGCCACCGAACGTTGCAGCAGGGAAATCGAAAGAACCAGGCGCGACTTCTGCTTCAAGCTCACAACCGTTCCCTCCAGACCCGCCAGGGCGCCGCTCACCACGGTGGCGCGCTGTCCCTTCACGAAGAAATCGCACTCGCGCAGTTGGCAGTTGGCGTCCACGGCGCGCCGGATGGCCGCTATTTCGTCTTCGAGCACTGGCTCGGGATGCCGGCCCGGATCCCACGATCTGCAGCACGCCGGGAGTGGAAAGTACCGCGTTGGGTCGTGTACGGTCAAGACGCGAAAAGACATAACCTCCGAACAAGGGCCTCTCCACCAGCTTGAAACGATCCGCCCACCGGTTGCGCGTCCGGCAGATGGGAAGGAACACCTCAAAGCCCTTCACGGCAAGGTAAGTACAGACCGCCTTTTCGTGATTGGACTTTACGCGAATGGCGAACCAGGGATGCTTGGAGGCCTCGGGAAACGGCATGGCCTCCCCGGTACTATTGTCTCGATTGGAAGTTAACATCAAAGTGGTCCGCGTAAGGTTCAGCTACAACTTACTAAGTTCGAGCCGCTAAGAATCCCGAAAAGCCCGCCTCGCTACGAAGTGGGTATTCTTTTCGAAAATCCTGAAAAAAGCAGTCAAGTCCTTCTTTCTTCTCATATAGACATTCGGGGACGCTTCGCGATCGCCAACTACAGATGGCGGTAGTAATTTTGAATACCATCTAACCTGGAATGAATACTTTTGCATCGAACGCCAAGTCAAGTCAAGCCCTGCTGGTACTAGCAGTTCCAACGGCGAAGCAAACCTTTTCACGATCGTTGGCCCCAACTTCATCAGACTGTTACTCAATCAGGTTTTTGGGAGGCCTTCTTTCCTTTGATCGGCCCCATCTATCGTTCGATCCGCTGTTGACAAAGACGAAAAAACAATAAAAATATTAGTAAG
Source organism: Bryobacterales bacterium (assembly GCA_963798295.1). Lineage (GTDB taxonomy): Bacteria > Acidobacteriota > Terriglobia > Bryobacterales > Bryobacteraceae > Palsa-89. The sequence goes on from CAWCSV010000004.1 coordinate 589,057, forward strand.
TCATTCCAAAAGAGGTGTACACTGGCCCAATGCAGTCGAAGGCCGCCGTGCTCATGACAAGCTTTCACGACCGGCATCGTGACCCGAGAATTCAATGCGCGGTCGAGATCATTTCGCAGGATTATCGACGCCGCATTAACTTGGCCGAACTGGCGCGCACGGTGGGCTTGTCCGTTTCTCACTTTGCGCATCTTTTCCGGCGTGAGATCGGCGTGAGTCCAGCCCGCTTTCTCAGAGAGTTACGGCTCCGTCAAGCCGAACAATTGATCCGGACTACCACGCTGCCGCTCAGTGAAATCCTCGGCATGGCCGGCATCACGGAACGCAGCCATTTCATGCGGGCTTTCAAACAACGCAACGGCTTGTCTCCGTCCCAATACCGTGCGCAATCCCCGCCTATCGGCATAAGCATACTGATGAAATACGAGCAGACGGGCTAGTCGCCACCCCCGAGAATAACCGTTGAGGATCGACCGGCGCGGCCAAAACATTGTCCCCCACCCGCGATACCGGCAGCGCTTCCGCCACCTCCAGCACCGAGCAGTGCCTGTCCGCCTATCGACCGCCGTTACACACTCTGCCCGCCTGGCGTGCCGCAAGGGATCTCCCCATAGCACCACCGCAAGGCGGTGGCCACTGAATCCACGCCTTGACGGTGAGGTGGCCGGCCCACTCGCAGCCGGCAACGCGGTTCATCGCGATTCATCAGCCCTGGTAATGGGATGCGAGTAGTACGAGGGGTACAAAAGTAGTCCTCGCTTCCTCAAAAAGCAGAAACGGCCTCTTGTCTGGAAGAGCTATCTAGTTCACTCTTTACTAGACGCGAAGTCGTTCATTTCTGATGATCGATTCTGCGACAACGTTAGTTTGATTGTTGAGCGAAATGGGCCACGCCGGTCTAGCCAGCCGGCAAGAACCGCCAAGGGATTCTTTGGCGAAACAAAATTGCTTCCGAGGAGAAACTATGCTTAAGACGTTATCACTAGTGGCAGCGTTCATTGGCTGTGCCGCTATCCTGTCCGCTCAAGCAGTAACTGCCGATGCGGACACCTACAAGGTGAATTATTTTTCGAATGCGAATACCGCCTCGGCTCCCGATGGTACGGTTTATGTCACCGACGTTGGGACTTCGACCCCGAACGGCGGGGACGTTTGCGCCGATATTTTCGTGTTCGACCCCAGCCAGGAGTTGACGGAGTGTTGCGGTTGCAAGCTGACTCCGGATGGCCTGCGGACTTTTAGCGTGAATACCAATCTCACGGGTAACCCGCTGACCGGTGTGGTTCTCAGCGCCGGTATGATTAAGATCCTTTCGGCCACAGTTGTCAGCGGAGGCTGCGGAATGCCGACAGCTCCCAAGCCGACTTCCGGCGTTCGCGCGTGGGGAACTCACATCCAGAATTCCAGTTTCACCATCACCGAAACGGACTTCCAGGATGCCGGCCTGAGCGCAGCTGAGCTGGCCAGGTTGGGAAGCGAATGCTCCGCCATCGTAGAAGTTGGTAGCGGAAAAGGTAAGTGTTCGTGCGGTAATGGTGACTAAACTGGTTGCCGCTTGAATGAACTGCGTCAGGCATCAATAGAAGCCTGACGCAGTTGTTTTGTAAGGCTGAATAAAAAGGAGAGAAAGTCAAAATGCTGAAAGCGAATATCTCCCTGGTCCTAGGGATTATGGCGCTGGCCTGGACGGCTAGTGCGCAGAGCGATACCTCCGACGTGGTTGTGGATGTCGGCGGTCACAAGTTTACGATGGCTGAAGTTGAACAGAAGGAATCCGCTCATCTTTTGCAAGCAAGGAATCAATATTATCAGGCTCAGAAAGCGGCACTTAATCTTTTTATCGATGAACAGATACTGGAGCAGAAAGCCAATGCGGAGCATCTTACTGTCGATCAGCTGATCCAGCGGGACATCGCCAGTCATATCAGCGATCCGACCGAGGATCAGATGAAGGTCTACTACGAAGGGCTGGGAACCGACGATCCCTACGAAAAGGTCCGACCCCAGATCCTGTCTCATATTCACGATCTCCGGGTCGCCAAAGCTCGTGCTGAGTATGTCAAGAACCTGAAGAGCCAAGCCAACATCGCCGTTACACTCGACCCCCCTGGAGTTAAGATGGCGGTGGATGGAGCTCCCACTCTGGGGGCGAAGAATGCTCCGGTTACGCTGGTAGAATACGCCGACTACGAATGTCCTTATTGCCAGCAAGTGTATCCCACGCTCAGGAAACTGGAACACGACTTCGACGGCAAGCTGTCTGTGGTTTTCAAGGACTGCCCGCTCCCGATGCACAGCCACGCCAGGAAGGCCGCCGAGGCGGCGATTTGCGCCGGCTCTCAGGGTAAATTCTGGGAATATCACAATATCCTTTTCGAAAACCCCGGGAAACTCGAAACCTCCCAGTTGAAAGATGACGCCAAAACGCTGGGATTAAACACGTCTGACTTCGACAAGTGCCTGGACTCCGGCGCCGAGGCCGCCAAGGTACAAAAGGGCGTCCAGGAAGCACAAGAGTTGGGACTGACTGGAACCCCGAGCTTTTTCATCAATGGCCATTACTACAGCGGCGCGATGAAGTATGACGCGCTCCGCGAGGTGGTGGAACAGGAACTGGCTACCAAGAGCCACGGTCAGGAATTGAAAGCAAGTAACTAAGGAGAACCGGGGACCTCGGCCCAAAGGAATGAGGTTCCCTTTTTCAAATTTTTTTCGGTCAAGGTGTAATCCTATGAAGCTGTTAATACGGAAGTCATCCATCCATAAGTTACGGACCGCCGCAATCGGCGCGATTTGCGCCCTTGCAATGTCCAGCCTGGCATTCGCCATAAACACGCCACAGATTTACTCGGTCACGATCTCCGGCAAGACGATGACTATCACAGGTGACAACTTCAACCTCAACGGCTACACCCCCACCGTCACGATTGGCGAATTCACACTACCGACCGTTGGCGGAAACAGCCTGCTTACCTGCACACTTCCAGCCTCGGGTCTCACGCCCGGACTTACCTACGGAGTTCAGGTGGTTGCCGTAGGGGCTACTGAAAACTTGATCTATTCGGGTGAATTTGCGGTGGTATACGGCAGCACCAGCGGACCGAGCGGACCGACTGGCGCAACCGGGACGACCGGCGCTACGGGAGCTACCGGAATAGGGTTGACCGGAGCGACAGGACCGACAGGCGCGCCAGGATCGGTTGGACCAGCCGGACCCACCGGCAAGACAGGCCCGACCGGCGCGAAGGGAGCGACTGGGGCAAAGGGAGCGACAGGGGCAATCGGATTAACAGGTGCAACGGGCGCTTCGGGAACCACGGGTACCACGGGCCCAACTGGCGCGAACGGCGGGACAGGCCCCACTGGACCCAAGGGTTCTACTGGACCGGCCGGGGCAAAGGGATCTACAGGTGCGACAGGAGAGACGGGCGCAACCGGAGCAGTAGGCCAGCGAGGAGCTGTGGGAGCAACAGGCGCCCACGGACCCACTGGCGCCACTGGCGCGACGGGCGCGACGGGCGCTACCGGTATTTCGGGCGCGACGGGCGCTACCGGACTCACGGGCTCCACCGGTATAACCGGCGCTACTGGTTCGACTGGCGCCACGGGAGCTACAGGATCAACGGGCCCAACCGGAGCTACAGGCGCAAACGGAGTTACGGGCCCAACTGGAGTTACCGGCGCAACCGGAGTCACGGGCGCAACCGGAGTCACGGGAGCAACCGGAGGCACTGGAACAACCGGCTCTACGGGAGATCCGGGCGTAACTGGAGCCACGGGCCCCACCGGCCCGCCGGCCATCTTGACCGGCTTCTGCGGTCCGTCGACGTCAGGTGCGGGCTACCAACCTCACCGGCATTCTTCAGGGGTTGGGTTCCGAGGACGCAACGGCCTCACATTGCTTTAACCAATACACGCCGTCCACGGTGGTCGGAGTGCCTATCACCTCGCCGGGTACCTTGAAGAACCTGACGGTTGCCGCCAATGTCGGCGCCAGCTTCGCGGGAGACACGATAACCGTTACGGTCACTGTGACGGGCACCGCGCAGGCCACTCCTTTGACTTGCAATTTCACACCGGGCGGCCCGGGTACCTTCACGTGCGCCGACACCACAAACGCAATGCCCGTGATTGCTGGGGACCTAGTCTCTGTATCTGTGGCGGCTTCGAATACGAATACACCATTGGTGATGGTCCCCCTGGACAGCTTTAGCCTTCACGCGTCGCTGGAGAAGCAGTAGTAGCTCCTCCGGAAAAAAGATCCGCTGCCACAAGGCGGCGGATCTTTTCAATCTATTCCGAGGCGCGGAAGCGGCCGATCAGTCGATTAGCGTGCATTCTGAAAGCAAGGCGCACTCTGAAAGCAAAAAGCTGCTGGCAGCGGTACTCCTGGTACTTTTTGCCGTAACGATCGCCTACGCCAACCATTTTCACAACACCTTTCACTTCGACGACTGGCATACCATCGGCCAGAACGTCGCCATCCAAAACATAAGGAACGTCCCCAGGTTCTTCGCCGATCCGCGTCTCTTCAGCACCATGCCCACTCACCAGGTCTACCAGCCGGTGACCTCGGCGACGCTGGCCATCGACTATTGGCTGGCCGGAGGCTTGAAGCCGCTCTACTTCCACCTTTCCACTTTCTGCTGGTTCCTGACCATGCTGGCGCTGCTCTTTTTTCTGTTCCGCCGATGCATGGACATCGCGGACCCGCATCCCTCTAACGGCTACTTCGCGGTGCTCGCGATGGCCTGCTACGGGCTGCACCCCGCCATCGCGGAAACCGTAAATTACATCATCCAACGCGCCGACGTTTATTCCACGTTCGGCGTGGCGGCAGGCCTGGTTTGGTACATCTATTGGCCGCGCTCGAGAAAATGGGGCGGCTATCTGCTTCCGGCTCTGATCGGCATGCTGGCCAAAGCGCCGGCGCTCATGTTCCCGCTCATCCTGTTCTTCTATGTTCTGATGTTTGAAACCGGCGGCAGCCTGGGCGCGCAGGACCGATCGAAATGGGCCGCGGCTTTCAAACAGACGCTGCCCGCTTTCCTGGCTGGCGGCGCAACGGCTATCTTCATCGCGATGATGACGCCGCCTCAATTCGCTCCTGGCGCGGCCTCCAGCCTGCTCTACCGCGTCACGCAGCCCTTCGTCGCACTGCATTATTTCAAGTCCTTCTTTTTGCCCACCGAGCTGAGCGCCGACACCGACTGGACACCGGTTTCGGGAATCTTCAGCACCGAATCCATCATCGGCTTCGCGTTTGTGATTGTCATGCTGGCGCTTACGATCCGCACCTCCCGGCGACCGCGGACGCGGCCCATCGCGTTTGGAATCGTCTGGTTCTTCCTAGCGTTGATTCCCACTTCCATGACTCCGCTGGCCGAAGTGACCAACGACCATCGCATGTTCTTTCCATTCATCGGACTTGCGCTGGCTGTGGTATGGAGCTTGCGCCTGTTGCTGTTCCGGAAAACCGCGCGGCTCGCCACGCGTCGCGGGCTGGTGTGGGCCGGCGGGATTGCCGCGGCATGCGTTCTTCTTCTCGGGGCGGCGGGAACCTGGCAACGCAACCGCGTGTGGCATAGCGAGGAATCGCTATGGCGCGACGTCACTCTGAAGAGCCCCAAGAATGGCCGCGGCCTCATGAATTACGGCCTCACTCAAATGAGCAAGGGTGAGTATGTCACCGCCTTGAATTATTTCGAACGGGCTAAGATTTACACGCCCGCTTATCCGCTCCTCGAAGTCAACCTGGGGATCGTGAATGGCGCGCTGGGAAGGGATGGCGAGGCCGAGACCCATTTTCGCCGCGCCCTCGCGCTCGATCCGAATGAGGCGCAGTCCTACTACTATTACGGCAGTTGGCTTAAGTCCAAAGGCCGCACGGAGGAAAGCATCGCAAATCTGGAAGCGTCTCTGCGGGCCGGTCCCCATAACGTGGACGCTCGGGACTTGCTGATGCAGATCTATTTCGAACAGGGCAAATCGATTGAGTTGCAACGCGTGGCGGACGACACGCTGCGGCTGGCCCCCAACGAAGCCTCCGCACACCGCTTCTTGGAGATGCTTCAGGCGCGAGAGCAGGCCATCGCCGGTGCCGAGAAGCAAATGCGTGAAGCGCCTACCGCGGATGGGCTGATCAATCTTTCGTTGCTGTATTATCAGGAGCGCCGATATTCCGAATGCATCCGAACGGCGAAGCAGGCGCTGGAACTAAAGCCGGACTCGGCCGAGGCTTACAACAACATTGCCGCCGCGTACAATTCGATGGGGCTCTGGGACGGCGGCATCCAGGCCGCCACGGAAGCCACTCGCCTGAAGCCGGATTTCCAGCTCGCGAAGAACAATCTGCAGTATGCGATCGCGCAGAAACAGCGTGCCGCGGCCGCTGGCACTTACTGAACCGCGCGCGTCAGTCCGACTCCTGGGGCGACGAAAAAATCAGCGTGCGCTGGATCGCGAAGCTCGCGATAAACAGCAGCGATTCCACCACCACCTTCGCCGATATCACGTTGATGCCATATCGCGAGTGCAGCGATTGGATGCACAAATAGGACACCAGCGCATTGAGGCAGAACAGCATGTAGTACTTCACCAGCGGGCCCCAGATTCTACCCTGGCTGTGGAACACAAAGCGTTTGTTCAACCCAAAATTGATCAGCGATCCAATCACCACTCTTCCCAGCAGCAGGCTCAACACCAGATTGCCCGTGCTGCGGTAGGTGATGGTGAAAATAGCCAGATCTGTCGCGCCGGCCAGTAGCGAGGAAAGCAAGAATCGGAAGAGAACGAAGTAGATTCTTACCGAGTCGGTGAGGGGATTGAAGTGCGACGATTCGTTGCGGCCGATATAGATGGTCTTGATCGGTTGTTCCAGGATGCCCACCGCTTCGGTGCGCGCCGCGATCAGCATGTTCATCTCATACTCATAGCCCTCGCCGTCGATGCGCAATAAGCGCGCGCATAAGTCGTGCGACAGCCCGCGCAGCCCGGTTTGGGTGTCCGATAATTTCTTGCCTGCCAGCAGCGCGAACAGCCAGCGCGTCAGTCCGTTGCCAGCGCGGCTGCGAAGCGGCACGTCCTTGTCAAAATGGCGCGCGCCCAAAATCAAATGCTTCGGATGGCTTGCCAGTTTTCTCGCAACCAGAACAGTGTCGTCTGCGGTGTGCTGGCCGTCCGCGTCGGCCGTCACTACGCCGATGAATGTGGGGAAGCGCAGAAGGAAATAGTTCAATCCGGTCTTGAGCGCTCGGCCTTTCCCTAGATTCACTACATGCCGGACAACCGTGCAGCCAGGTGTTGCCGCAACCTCCTGGAAGACCTCCTCGCACCGGCCGTCGCTTCCATCGTTCACCACTAACACGGCTCCGAATCCCTGATCCACAAGTTCGGCAACCAACTGCGGCAGTCTCCAGTCCGGATTGTAAGCGGGGATTAAGACAGCGACGTTGGCCAGCACGGAATCAGCGGCGCTGATCGGGCGAGCGGATGCAACAGCGGGGTCCATGGCGATACTTGCATCAAATATAGCCTCACTTTGGTGTAAGGCGTCATACGCTGTCTTACTAGCCGTACTACCTGTTTGAATGAGTGACTCACCGTCTAACGGTTACCTCAGTTTGCTCCGCTCGATGAACCCGTAACTATAAGTCATTGATTGCTATAGCTTTCATTGACAAGTCCCGTGTATCCGCCGCAGAACGTCCTCCCAAGGAGAGGAAAACTACTGGAGACTATGGTAGTAATGGTTCATCCCACTGTTTTCTGGGCTACAAACTTTAGGCCTAAAGCCCCTGCGGTTTTTCGCCGATAGACGCCAACTCGTACATTAATGGAGGTTCATGCATGGGTGAAGGGAGCGCGCTGCGGCGCCTGGTAGGAGAGCTAAAGTGGATCCCTGTTCTCTTTCTTCTTTGTTTCAGTCAGTTTGCGTCAGCCACAGCCTCGAAGCCCTCAACACTTCAAAGTATCACTCCAGCCCTCGGCTCTATGGTCGGCGGAGCGAAGGTGACCATCACAGGAACCACGCTCTATCTGCCCGAAAGTGTGACCTTCGATGGTGTGGCCGCTACCATTCATTCCAGCGGGACCACTTTCATCGACGTTGTGACGCCGCCCCACGCGGCAGGACCGGTGAATGTCACCGTGGTGAATTCGGGCGGCTTTCAAACCGTCCTGACGAACGGTTATACCTATACCATCGCCGTGACAACAGCCAGCCTTCCGGATGGAATCGCGGCCATCTCCTATAGCCAGACGCTCCAAGCCACTGGCGGCGTAGAACCCTATCACTGGTCGGTTGTATCGGGCAGCTTGCCGGCCGGCCTCCATTTGGGCGCTTCCACGGGAATCATTAGCGGCAGTCCAGCGGCGAATTACGGGAAGATCGCGTTTACCGTCCAGGCCACCGATTCGTCGCCCCAGCCCTACGGCGCCACCGCCAGTCTTTCCATCACCATCGACATCGGTCTGCATTCCGGGCCGATTCCGGCTTCGTTTTTCGGAGTATCCGCGATCAATCCCGCGAACTGGCCCTCGATTTCCTTCGGCGCATTCGGTAAGGGTGAGGAAACCGAATGGCCCTACCTCGAACCCGCGAAGGGGCAATTTAACTGGTCCCGCATGGACACCTTCGTCGCCAATGCCAAAGCGCATGGCGATACGATTTATTGGACCAACCACGGCGTGCCCCAATGGGCGGCCGCCGACACTTCCAAATGCAGCGCGCCGCAGGGCGTTGAGGATTGTTCCTCCACCGTCGCAAACATCGCCGATTGGGACGAATTCTGCACGGCTTTGGTCCAGCGCTACAAAGGCCAGATCATGCTGTACGAGCTCTGGAACGAGCCGAATACATCGCATTTCACTGGCACCATCGCGGACATGGTGGAGCTGACACAGCACCTCTACAATGCCGTTCGCGCCAACGATCCAGCCGCTCTGATCGCAACTCCCTCCGCCACCAACGCCACCTGGCTGTCCAATTACTTCGCCGCGGGCGGTCCCACCGGTGTCGACGTTGTCGCGGTCCATGGTTATCTGAACGCCGCCGATCAGCCAGAGTCCATCGCCACACTGAAGGCGATCCCGTGGCACCCTGTGATGTTGCAGTATGGTCTCGAAAACAAACCCATTTGGGATACCGAAGGCTCGTGGGGGCAGGACTCGGTGGCAGCGCTCGATCCCGCCGCTGAGGCTGCTTTCCTCGCCCGCTACTATATCCTTCACTGGTCGGCCGGCATCACAACCTTTTACTGGTACGCCTGGGACAGCTCCACTTGGGGCACCCTGTGGAACTCCGGCGTGGTGAACAAGGCGGGTGTCGCCTACAATCAGGTCTATCAATGGATGACGGGAGCCACCATGCCTCAGCCTTGTTCGGTTCAAGGCACCGTGTATACCTGCTCATTTACTCGAGCGAACGGATATAGCGCCTTGGCCGTCTGGGATTCGAGCAAGACCTGCACTACCGGCGGAGGTTGCACTACCTCCAACTACACTGCCCCGAAGTCCTTTGTTCAGTATCGGGATCTTACCGGCGTAGTAACTCCCATACAATCCGGGCAAGTTGTCTTGATTGGCGCCAGGCCAATCCTGTTAGAGAACGGCAATCCACCGTCATAACAATTACTTAGGACAGTACTGGGGCGTACTAGTACCCTGGTCCCATTGTGACGAAAGTAGCCTCCCTGCACCATAGGGACAGTTGCGTTCGGACAATTTCCGGTTTCTCCTCGGAAGCAGAAATTAACCGACAGGGGGCTCGGCCGGGTGCTCGCCGGCTGGGCTCCCGCAACTAAATCCAGGTTGCGGAACCGCCCCTTCATCAACTCAATACCCTCTGGCTACGTACTGGAACTCACGCTACGTTCAGTCAACCCTTGCCATTGAAGCGGTGTGAGATCCATCGTACTCTGTATTCTCACATACGTTCCTTTGGAGGAGTGAAACCGTGATTTGCCCGAAAATGGGTGTCAAGAAATGCCTGCCCTGGCTCGCACCCCTGCTTTTCTGTGGCTTGGCGCTCGGCCAAAATGCCGGCCTGCGTGTCACCGACCCGATTCCGTCCAGGGACGGCAGCATCGTCACAAGCGAACCAGCGATCTACCTGAGAGGCACTTTATCCTCGAGAGGCGAGGACCGGCGGGTATTGTGGGAGAGCAGTCGCGGGTTCAGCGATCTGGCTACAGTTCGCCGGGCCGACAACGGCCTTACCGATCTTTGGAGCACCGCCTCTCCGGTTCCGTTGCGTCCAGGAATCAACCATATACGGATCAAGGCGCTTGACCGACCCGGCGCGGCAACATTCGTGAATATCTTCTACGCGCCCGAAGCACCAACTCCGACAGCAGCGCTCGGAACGACGGTCTTCCATGGAAAAGAGATCACCTACGAAGTGAGGAACGGGCTAGCGATTTATCAGAGCGATATGGTCTTGGGGAAGGCCACGGACCTAGCCGCAGGCGCATCCGCGGGGCCGGCGACCGCCAAGAGTGCAAAGGGATTTCGCCCGGAGTCGCTGACTATCGCACCCAATTTCTTGTCCCCCTCCGGATTGTGGCCCGTGGTGAATGGCGTGGCTCGGGTGCCCTACAAGATCACCAATGTCACCACCGCGAACACCAACAACATTAACGCGGCCATCGCAGAATCCAATAATCAGTTAACAGGCGTTGTTCAGTGGGAGCCGGCCACCGCGAGCGACGTCAACTTAGTAAGTTTCGACTTCGATGCGACTAACTTAAGTGGAAGCTGCGAAAGTTCGGTCGGAATGGTGGGAGGGGTGCAAATGATTGGCGGATCGATCAACTGCACCACCACAACCATCCTGCACGAGATGGGGCATGCGCTGGGCCTGTACCACGAGCAGTCCCGCGCCGATCGCGACACCTATGTGAATTACATGGAGCAAAATATCGACAAGCCTAACCACGGCAATTTCGACATCATCGGCTCCAGCAGCGTCGATTCCGGTCTTTACAACTACGCCTCGATCATGGAATACGGCCCGTTCATCTTCAATAAAGACGGCGTTTCGCCAACTCTGGAAACCATTCCGCCCGGGATGGTGCTCGGTACCAGCATGCCTCAATACACCACCGGCGATCTGGACGGAATCCTGCGCCTGTACGGGCATGCTCCGAGTTCCATCACCGTGGACACGAATCCCACCGGATTGCAGGTCATCGTGGATAATACTCCCTGCGCGGCTCCCTGCGTCTTCACCACCTGGACAGCCGGTTCCGAGCATACGTTCAGCGTACCGCTGGATGCCAACAATCAAACGCTGCAGGCTCTCAACGGGCAGAACTATATTTTCGGACGATGGAACGCGGGCTTGTCGAATGTCCAGACCGTGGCAGTTACCAACTCGCTGGGGAACGGCGCCCTGCTGAGTCCCTCCACAGCGCCCGCGATGACCAACTATCTGGCCAGTTTTATTCCGGTCCACCCTTACAGCCCTGTGGTCTATCCAGGCGGTGGCGGAATCATTTCAACTTCACCGCCCCCGAGCAGCCTTATAATCGACGGCGCGCCCACCAGCTACTACGCGGACCGGCAGTTGGTTACTTTCACGGTGACTCCCAATGCCGGCCTCAGCTTTGACTTCTGGGCCAACGTACCGCTTTTCAACCTGTACTCAAACCCTTTTCCTTTTTATATAACGAGTAACTTCGATTCCTCTTTCAACGGCTCACCGGCCACGGCGGTCCTGGTTTCGGATCCCGTGACCAGCATCACGGCGGCTTCGGCGGGCATCGCTGCGACGGGTATTTTTCCGGGATTCGCAATCGGAGTGACGGACGGAGACGGGAACGTCTCCACGGCGTACACTCCTGCAAACTTTGACGCCACCTTCAACGGTACGGGGTTCGGCGCCGGAAAGAAGTTGACTTTCTCCACCGCGGCGGCTCAATCGCCGGTAACGACCAACATCAGCTATCTGTTCAATAGCTGGTCGGGAGCGGGAACCCCTAGTGCAGATTCTCTAAGTGTAGTTGTGCCGGCTTCCGGCCACAGCGTATCCACCGCGAACTTCAAGCCCCACTTCCGTTCCATCGTCCTCCCCTCCTTGTACTGCGGGACCACTCCAGGCGCCAACCTGCTGGGTGTAACGGCATCTCCGCCCGGAACCAATTCGATTGGGACAGACGGAAATCTGGATGCGTTCTTCGTCAGCGGAACGGTGGACTTCACGGCGTCCATGACCACCAGCGGCCTGAATTTCGTCGGCTGGTCGCAGGATCTAGCAACCGGAGGCGCCACGAACCCGCTGCCATTCTCGCTCAGCGGGCAGGTGATCGGGACTGCCAACTTCAACGTCCCCGGCGCTACGGTTCCGCTCACGATTACCAACGTTTCACCAGCGCTCACCGCCACCGCTGGCGCGCAACAGCTCACCGTTACCGGCACGGGGTTCACCACAGACCCCTCTGTCACGTACACCTACTATGTGCAGCCTGGTACCGGGTATTACTTATACCGGTCCAACACGCTCATCAGTCCAACCGAATTATCGATTGACCTCCTGCCCGGCGATCTCGCTACCGCGGGCTATTATCAGATTGCCGTTCTGAACGCCATCGCTTCAGACTGCAATCCAGACGCCTATCTTACTTTTCCGGTTATTAACTCGGCTGGGCCGCCGGCGCTCGCGATTACTAAGTCGCACACGGGGAATTTCGGCCAAAGCCAGCAGAATGCGCAGTACACCATTCTGGTGAGTAACACGGGGACGGGTTCGACCATCGATCCGGTGACCGTGATCGAAACCGTACCGTCCGGCGAAACCTTGGTTTCCATGACGGGATCGGGATGGAATTGTACAGGCAATACCTGCACCCAATCGAATGCCTTGGCCCCCGGAATGAGTTACGGAGCGATCACAGTAACCGTTGACGTGGCGGCAAGCGCGCCTTCGCCGCAGGTCAATACCGCGATAGTAAGTGGCGGCGGAGCGGCTTCCGCCACTGCCACGGATTCAACCGTGATCCTAGGCATACCGAGCACCGTGGCCGCCAATAGCGGGACTACGCCGCAGAGCGCCGTGGTGGATGCCGCCTTCCATGCGTTGGCGGTGACGGTGAGAAATGCGAAAAAGGCCGTATTGCCTGGCATTAGTGTGACCTTCACGGCTCCCGCGAGTGGCGCAAGCGGATTGTTCAGCAACATGGCTTCGACCATGACGGTTGCGACTAACGGATCCGGTGTCGCCTCGGCGCCGTTTACAGCGAACGGAACCGCCGGGGGGCCGTACACGGTGACGGCGTCCGTGGCGGGTGTGGCGACGCCGGCGAGTTTCTCGCTCACCAATCTCGCCGCGATTTCGGCGTTGAAGCTTTCGGCTGCCAGTCTGAATCTCGGGTCCGTAATGGTTGCTTCCACCAGTGCTTCAAAGACAGTGAAGCTCACCAGCTCAGGAACCGTGTCGCTTAATCTCACCGGAATCGCAGCCAGCGGCGACTACGCGCAGACCAACAACTGTCCGAAATCGCTGGCGCCGGCCGCCTCCTGCACGGTGACTATCACGTTCACGCCATCCGTCGCAGGCAGCATTGCCGGTGGGCTGACCGTCACCGACAACGCAAGCAACTCGCCGCAGGTGGTGAGCCTGACAGGCACCGGCGTCAATGTTGTGTCGCTAGCGCCGGCCAGCCTTACGTTCCCAACGGTGACAGTCGCGGCTACCAGTGCGTCCCAGACCATCACGCTGACCAACAACTCCTCAAGCAGCGTAAGTCTAAGCTTCGCGCCGAGCGCCGACTTCACCGCCGTTGGCAACGGCACCGCGCCGTGCGGCATCACGCTGGCCGCGAAAGCGCAATGTACCGTGGCGGTTACTTTTACACCGTCGCAAAATGGCGCCATCAACGGAGCGCTGGCTGTTTCCGGAACGTCGTTCGCTACACAAGTTGCCGCGCTCACCGGAACCGGAACGGGAGGCGCGACATCGACATTCACGTTAAACCCCACCAGTATGACCTTCGCCAATCAGGAAGTTGGCGCCAGTAGCGCCACCAAAACGGTGACAGTCACCAACAGCGGCGCGAGCAGCGTGACCATCCTGTCTCTAACGGCCTCCACTGATTTCGTAGTCACCGCGAGCGGGACCAAACCATGCGGCGGAGCATTGGCGGCCAAAGCTAAGTGTACTTTCTCAGTTACGTTCACGCCGTCGGCGGCAGGCGCTGTCAAAGGCACTGTCGCGATTGCGAACAGCTCCAGCGTGAATCCTCAGCTCCTCGATATTACGGCGACAGGCGCGTTGCCGGTCACGCTGAAACCAACCAGTCTCACGTTTGCCGCGCAGACCGTCGGCAGCACCAGTGCTCCCCAAACTGTGACGCTCACCAATAATCAATCGGTCGGCCTGAGCATCGTTTCCTTGCTGGCGACCGGCGATTACACCGTTTCTCCGGGAGGAACCGCGCCCTGCGGATCAAGCGTCGCGGCGCTGGGATCTTGCACCTTCCAGGTTGCGTTCACGCCAACCACGACGGGAACCATCGATGGCGCAGTCACCGTGACGCACAGCGCGGGCGGTAGTCCGCAGGCAGTGAAATTGATCGGTGTCGGAGAGTAGGCTAGAGCTAACGGCTAGTCGCCGGTACCGATTAGGCCCACAGTTTGAGGACTCCAGGCATCGCCATCGGCGAATTTCAACAGCCCGCCGCGCTTCCCGGTGGCGGTGGGTTTAAAGACCACCCAAACGGTGCATTGCTGGTTGGGAGCCAGAACTTCGGTGAGGCAGTCGTCGGTTTCCGAAAAATCTCCGACAATGCTTACCCCGCTGAATGCCATTTTGTTCGGGCCTGTGTAGGTCACGGTAAGCATCACCGGGGCGCTGGAGCTTCCCACTTTGAGTTTGCTAAACGTCAGTGACGTGGGCGAAATGCTAAGCGCGGAAGGCTTCCCCAAGTGCACGACCGAGAGTGCATGTTGGTACTGGACGTGATAATCGGCGTAACCGGGATAATTCGGATCCAGCGCCAGCAGCAGGTCGTTCCCATAGACCTCGAATACTCTCGCATGATGGGCCACCGCGAAGGAAAGCACCTGAGGCAGCGGACCCGTCTGCTGCTGAACTCCATTCCAGCAGGATGGCGTGCAGGTGGCGGAGGGATCGCTTTGTCCAACCGTCTGCAACTCAAAGGGCGGCCTGAATGGGAGGGTGGAGTATTGATTGAAGAGGTTGCACCAGTCTCCGGTGCAATTAGGATAGGCCGCGATATCCGCGTTGCGGAGTCCTTGATAACCTAATCCAAATCCATTCGCGATGCCGTTCGCCGCCTCGGCCTTGGAATAAGCGAAGTGATCCTGGAATGCCGCGAAGGGAGCGATGATCGGAAAGGTCGGGTTCTGGGATTTGACGTAACTCAAGATATCGCTGTCAAAATCGAGGAGAGCCTGTTCGAAAGTTTCCCCGGCCGGAAGGAATTTCTCCTGCGCTCCTTCGCAATTGGGGTAGATGGCAGCGCCTCCACTAATTCCAAAACGGATGTAGCCGATATGCGGATTGCCTTCATAATGCCTCAGGACTTGGGTGATGAACTTCTCGTAGTTCTCTTTGAAGCCCGCTTCCCATACGATGGGGTAGTTTCCCGCGTGCATGCCGTCGCCCGGGTACTGAGCGCAAGTTACCGTATCAACCAGTTTCATTACATACGTGGGAGTGGAGTGATTGGCATAGTTATCGCTATTGGCGCCGGCAGTGCTGATGGACCAAACAAGCAGATTCACGGTCTTCCCGAGATCGATATAGGGCTTGATCACGGCGTCATATTCCGACCAATCGTATTGGCCTCCGGGATTGGTGGGGCCTTTGTCCACCATGGACCAAAGCAACACCGGATTGACCCCATCGACCAGCGGACTGGTGGCGACGTACTGCAAGAAGTCGTTCGCGTACTGGGTGCCGGGATAAGGCAGATAGGATAGCGGCGGGAACACCGCATTGACGGTGATTTTGACTGGTTGATTCGCCGGCGTCTGGGCCAACGTGACCAGGGGGAGGGCCAAAGCGGCCAGAAAAATAGCCGCCTTCCCTCGAAGGTGCAGGTCAATCATAAAATACCGACGAAACACCTGCCGAGCGTGCTCGCTTTTGCTCCAAAACAGGATGTCAGGATAATGATTGTATCCCAATAGGCCATTCCTAAACGTGAGAAACTTTCATGGAAACAAGCGTTTTAGTACTACAAGATCTACACGTACGCGTGGCGTTTCTTGCGATGCGCTCCATGCCGCAAGGAGTGATGTAGCCTAAGATGTGCGGGCGAGGAGAATAACGGAATGAAGATGCAAGCAGCTTCGAAATGGGCCCTGATTGCGGCGGTCTCCATGGTGATACCGAGTTACGCCGCCGAAACAGCGAAACCGCTGGTGGTGGCTTCCCAGGGCAGTTTCTTCGTAGGCGGCGAGACCAAGACTTCGAAGGATCTTAGCGGCAGTACCACTGGGCCCGGCGCGGGACTGGAAGGCGACGTCACTATCAACCAGATGTACGTGCAGTATCAGACGCCCGTGAACGGCGGCCAGCATGTCCCCGTGGTAATGGTGCACGGTTGCTGCCTGAGCAGCAAGACCTGGGAAACCACTCCGGACGGGAGGATGGGATGGAACGAATATTTCCTGCGCAAGAATCGTTCGGTTTATCTGGCGGACCAGTCTGGCCGCGCCCGCTCCGGTTTTGACGCCACCAAGATCAACGCCATCAAGATGGGCGCCGTGCCGCCTGGCCAGCTTCCGAACATCTTCATGGCCAGCCATCAGACTTCCTGGACGTTGTTTCGCTTCGGCCCCACCTTTAACACCGCATTTCCGGACGAGCAGTTTCCGGTGCAGGCGGCCGATGAGCTCTACAAGCAAATGATTCCCGATCTGAACGGTCTTCTGCCGATGCCCAATCCCACCTGGAAGAACATGGCGGACCTGGCGGTTCAACTGCACGGAGCGGTGCTGATCGGCCATTCCGAGTCCGGCTTCTTTCCCGAAGAAGCGGCGATGATCAACCCGGCGGGCGTCAAAGGCATCGTGTCCATCGAAATGGGATGCACCACCACGCTCAATCCGCGGCAGCTTTCGACGCTCTCGAAGATTCCCATTCTCATCATGTTCGGCGATCACCTGGGAGATATTCCCGGACCCTTCAGTTCGCTGTGGCCGGCGAATCTGGACACTTGCAATAAGTTCATCCAACAAGTGACCGCGGCGGGTGGAGATGCCCGGATGATGTACCTGCCCAAGATGGGCATCAAGGGAAACAGTCACATGATGATGCAGGACAAAAACAATTTACAGCTGGCCGATTTGATCCTGGGATGGATCGATGAGCGCGTGGAAGGGAAGAAGGCCGGACACCACAAATAAGTAAGGTGATGCGCAATTCCCATGCTTACCTCGCTTTCGCTGGACGAGGCGCGGCGGCTGGCTCTGGCGGCGCAGGGTTTCGGTGAAAAGCGCCCCCGGTCCCCGACCGTCCGGCATTTGCGCAACACCATTCACCGGCTGGGGCTGCTGCAGATCGATGCGGTCAACGTGGTGTGCGTGGCCCATTACATGGTGCCGTTCTCACGACTGGGTCCGTACGATCGCGCCGCATTCGACCACCTGATCTACCGCAGCGGCGAATTCGCCGAGCACTGGGCGCACGAGATCTCGATCGTTCCCATCGAAAGCTGGCCGCTGCTGCGCTTCCGTCGGGAGACGGATCGGGTGCGGCCTTGGGGATTCGAGAAGGTGCTAGAGGAGCGCGCGGACTATGCGGCTTGGGTCCTGGAAGAAGTGCGGCGCCGTGGACCGCTGGCCGCCGACGAGCTGCCGCCGCCCGACGATGGACCTCACAGAATTCCAGGATCGTGGATCGGAACCGTGATGCGCGGCGTGTTGGAAGCCCACTTCCTGCGCGGGAAATTGGCGGCAGCGGGCAGACGTTCCGATTTCTCGCGACTGTACGATTTGACCGAACGGTTGATTCCAACCGAGCACCATTCGCGCAACGTGGAATATGACGAAGGCCGCCGCGCGGTGCTGCTCCAGGCGGCGCGGGCGCATGCCGTGGGAACGGCGAAGGACCTGGCCGACTATTTCCGCATGCCGGTGGGAGAGGCCAAGCCGCGCCTGCGCGAGCTGGTGGAGTCCGGACAATTACAGGAGGCGCGCGTGGAGGGCTGGCGGGAGATCGCGTATCTGGATCCGAAGGCGAAGGCGCCGCGAAAGCTTGAGGCGGCTGCGTTGCTCTCGCCATTCGATCCGTTGATCTGGAGCCGCCCGCGCGTGGAGCGCCTGTTCGGCTTCGAATACCGTGTGGAGATATTCGTGCCGCCGGCCAAGCGCAAGTATGGATTCTATGTGTTGCCGTTCTTGTTGGGCGACAAATTAGTGGCGCGCGTGGATCTGAAGGCGGACCGCGCGAACGGACGCCTGGTGGTACGCAGGAAATGGTTCGAAGGACGAAAAACCGCCGCGGTTTCCGAGGCGCTGGCGGCTGAAATACGCGTCCTGGCTCGCTGGCTTGGCTTGAAACCCACCGAATCACGCTCGTAGGATTTGGTTTCAAACAGAATCGGATTCATTTGTCTCACGAATTCCGCTTCGGAGAACTGAGCCGCGTAAGCCTTTAGCGCGCCAGGATTGGGTTCGTACCCGCGCGCATCCCAAAGCTCGATGGCCTGCTCCAACCCCTCCGGATCGTCATAAAGCAACCCTCCGAAGTCAGGCACGATTTCAAGCGCACCACCTTTGGCCAGCGCAATCACCGGCTTGCCGCTCGCGAGCGCTTCCACGGCGGTAATGCCGAAGTCTTCTTCACCCGGCATCAGAAACGCACGGCACCCGGCGTAGAGCACGCGCAGCTCTTCGTCCGTCACGCGGCCGCAGAATTCGATATTCGGCGCGGCGGCCTTCCGCAGCGTTTTGTACTCCGGGCCGTCGCCCACCACGCGAAGGGTGCGTCCATTTCGGTTGAAGGCCCGGACGGCGGCATCCACACGCTTGTACGGCACGAGCTCAGAAACGATCAGATAATATTCCGCGGCAGCTTTCCAATAAAACTTCTCGACGTTCACGGGCGGCCGCACCACCAGCGAATCTCGCCGGTAGGTTTTCCAAATCCTGCGCTGGACATTTTCACTATTGGCGACAAATTGATCTACGCGCGCCGCCGCGGCGGAATCCCACAAGCGCAAGTAATTCGCCGCGACAGTCATGAGAGCCCGCTGGGCGCGAGTATGGCTCCACTCATTGCGATAGGCCGGATACAGGTCCCACAGATACCGCATGGGTGTGTGGCAGTAGCAAACGTGGCGGGCGCGGGAGGAAGCGATCACGCCCTTGGCTGGGCCCGATTCGCTGCTGACGATCAGGTCGTAATCGCGCAGGTCGAAGCTCTCCAGCGCGAGCGGCATCAGCGGCAGCAGGTATCGATACCCTTTGCGAAATGGCTGCAGGAAGGAGGCCTGCACGCGGTGGCTGCGGATGGTTTCCGAGACGCCGTCCGGATCGTAGAACAGCGTAAACACATCGGCGTCGGGCAGCAGACGGCACAGCGCCTCCACAACCTTCTCGCCGCCGCGCATGTTCAGCAGCCAGTAATGAACGATTGCGGTGCGCATGGGAGGACAAACTTCCGCGACTGATAGGAGTATGTCATGCGTCCGGGAGCCGGGTTGTTGACGCCTTGTAGCTTTCTTGTAAAATCTGCGCATTTTGCGGCGCGCGCCATTGGCACGGCCTTCCTGATGGCTTACGCTGACAACGAAGCGCGTCATCATGCCGGTACACGATCCCGTCTTGTCGGACTTTGATCTGCCTCGGCGCCGCACGTTTTTCCCGCTGGGTTACCCGCTGGTACTGGAGACCAACTCCAGCGACGTGGTGCTGGCGGCGAAAGAGGCTTGGGGCGCGATCGAGCAGATGTTTCAGCGGGATCCCGTGCGAATTTGTCTGGGAGTGGCCGAAGGCGAGTTGCCATCGCCGGCGCCGATGTCCCTCATCCGCGCAAAAGAACACCTGATGTCGATTGTCGCGGATCAGGCCAATTTCCTGATGTGCGATTTCGATCGTGGTTTTGCATTTGGATGGGTGACGCCGCGAACGGCGGCGAATCGCGCCTTGCTGCGCTATCAATTCCTGACGCCGGGAGGAATCGCACTGGCACAGCAGCGGGCCTTCGCGCCGCTGCATGGCGCGTTGGTGATGCGGCGGGGAACCGGCGTGATGTTTTGTGGCAATTCCTTGGCCGGCAAGAGCACGCTGGCGTATGCGTGCGCGCGCGCCGGCTGGACCTACGTTGGCGACGATGGCGCGTTTCTGGTTCGCGGCCGTGACGACCGGTACGCGATCGGAGACCCACACCTGGTTCGCTTACGCCCCGATGCTCGCGAGTTGTTTCCCGAGTTGGCCCGTCACGTTCCGGCTGCCCGGCCGAACGGCAAAATCGCCATGGAAATTTGCCCGCGGGACTTGGGGCTCACGACCGCGCCGGGATGCGCGGTGGATCACGTTGTGTTCCTGGACCGCGAGCCCGGCGGAATTGCATCGGTTCAAGGCTACCCCAAGGATCGTGCGCTCGAATATTGGGCGCAGTACACGGTTCTCGGTCCGGGCGAAGTCCGGGCGGAGCAGCGGCGCTGCCAGGAGCTTTTGCTGGGCGCGGGGCTATGGAGCATGCGGTACTCGCGATTGGACGACGCTGTATCGCGCCTGGAACGCCTGGTTCGCTAACGGCCACGGCTTTTTACAACGCTTTTACGAAATACGCGCAGAAAGAGCGGATAGTGCATCGGATAATGGAGCCATGCAGGCATCCGAGTCTTGGCGTTTAGCCGGCGCGAAGGACGCTTGTGGACCGACGCAAGCCCGCGCGGTTCCCACCGCCATCCACATCCTCCATGCCTTGGAACCGGTAGTGGCTGCGTTGAGTCTCGCTTGCTTGTCACCGCTTCTCTTGCTGTTAGCGACCGTCATCCGTCTGGCGTCGGGCGCGTCGCCCCTGGTGGCGCACCTTCGCGTGGGCCGTCACGGAAAACCGCAATGGGTTTATAAATTTCGCACCATGTGGCCCTGCGATAATCCTGCTCCGCGATCGTCGTTCTTCATCGAACAAATCGCCGACGACAGGCCCGAGCTCAAGAGCGGCCGCGATCCGCGAGTAACCAGCCGCTTCGCTGCTTTCCTGCGCCGGCACTCCATCGACGAGCTTCCACAATTGGCGCTGGTGGTGGCCGGCCGCATGTCGCTGGTGGGTCCGCGGCCGATCACGCAAATCGAGTTGAGCGAACACTACGGCGCGGACGCGATGGAGGTGTTGTCCGTCAAACCGGGACTCACCGGCCTATGGCAGGTTCGCGGACGCAGCCGTCTCACCTATCGCCGGCGAAAGCGCTTCGACCTGTTTCTGGTGCGCCGTTTTTCCGTGCGCCTGTACTTCCGGATTGTGTTGCTGACCGTCCCCGATGTACTGTTCGCCAAGGACGCCTGGTAAGCGTCCACACGACGCCGCTCGCGAGGGTTGGAATGAGCGCTCGTACGTGACGCCAGAGTCGAGAGGATAGAAACTGCATGTAGCGGCCGGCACGGCGCAAACGAATGCGCCATCCAATGGCGTCGTCGGGCAAATGCACTGCGTCCACGTGGCCGGGAAGCCGCAGCGGCAACAGTCGTCGTCGCAGAATGCGAAGCCGCGAAGCGCCGGAATCCAGCAGGCTGAGATGAAGCCACAACTCGTCCTTGGTTGGCTGAAAGAGATTTGCCACCGGAGAGTGCGCGTGTGCGGCCAACCAGGCGCGGATCGGCTCCTGCAATTGTTCGATCGCTTCCTGCGCGAGCACGGGCAAACGACAACCGAACCAACGATGAGCCAGGGCGAAGCAGATCGCCTCCACACGCCGCAGCGGCTCATCGTGCGACGCGCGCCAGATGCGCCAGAACCCGGCATCGCGGTGGTTTTCGAGGAAATAAGCCATCTCGTAAATGTGCGACGGTTTCAAATCGCCGCGCAACAGGTGACGCAAGGCGTGCGCCGACGCGTAACCCGGCAGATCGACGGCGGCAAGCGACGTGAACTCGATATCTTCCAGAGTTCGACGCTCGCGGCGCTTCCAGAAGTCCTCCACACCTGAGACCGCAAAGTCCTCCGTCCCCGAGTCCCACAAGCGAAAATGCAGCTCCAGCGCGACGGGCAATTCGGGATCGAAATAGTCGCCGCGCCATTCCCAGCCGGTCTTGCGGATCAGCGTGGGCAGGTGATCGGTGGGATGCCGATCCCGGCCGCTCACCGGTTCGTAACCAATCCCGAGAGCCGCTTCGCGCGCCGCCACAATCTGCTCGCGCGGGAACAGCAAATCCAGATCGTACTGCGCGCGATGGCTTGGATCGACCACGAACGCAGGAGCGTGGGTGAACCCCTTCAGCGTCACGAACTCGAGTCCCGCCGCGGCGAAAGTGCGACTGATATTTCGATATGCCCGCTTGGTCCGCCGCCAGCGTTCGGCGTTGTTCACCAGGTCTTTCTCAAAGCGATCCGCAACCCAAGGCGGCAAACGATCGCGGCACTGGAGCGCAAATGGAATCGCCAACTGCGTGCGATGGCAGAAGTGGATCAACTCGCGCCATTGGGCGTCCGTCAAACTGTTCAGCACGTCAAGGCGCGGGGTCGCGAAATGCAGTGTATCCAGCACCGCGCGCGCATGCACAGGGATGTTTCGGGCCGGCGTCACAAGGCCCGCCCCACCGCATCCAAGACTTCCGAGCGGTAGCGATCGAGTGAGAAGCGCTCGGCGAACGAGGCGCGGGCCCGCGCGGAAAGGCGATCGAGCAGTGTGCCACCGTCGGAGAAAAGCTCCGAAAGTTTTGCGGCCAGATCCCGGACCGTGGGCGCGGTGAGCAAGCCGGTAACGCCGTCTTCGACGATCTCAGGGATACCGCCGGATCGAAAAGCCAGCACTGGCACGCCGGCAGAAAACGCTTCGGGGATGACGCGCGTGGTGGCTTCGAGCGCCGCCGACGGAACTACAACCAGATCGAGCGTTGACAACACGTCGCCGATGTCGTCGCGCCATCCGGTAAACTCGATCGGCAATCCTTCGGCTTCTTCGCGGACCCTCCGGCTATATTGCGTGCTCGAAAACAGCGCGTCCCCGCAAACGACAAACTCGCAGCGCTGCTGGGATGACAGCACGCGTGCCGCCTGCACAAATTCCAACTGGCCCTTTTCCGGCGCGATTCGCCCAATGACGCCGACACGCCACACATCCCCATTCGCGCGCCCGGCGCGTTCACGCCGGATTGGCTCAACTCCGTTGTAGATGACCCGCGAACGTGTGCCATCCACTACCGCTGCCAAAGGCGCCAAAACAAAGCGGCACGCGGCGATCACGCTGGCATGGGTGCGTCGCAGGGCCCAACGCGCGAGTCGAGCGGCACCGGGCTGTGCCACGATGCTGTGGGCGTGGAAAACGAGCGGCCGTCCGCGCGCGGCGAAAGAGGCCGCCGGAAGCAATCGCGGACCATTCACGTAGATCAGGTCGATGCGGTGCTTCGATACCAGCGAAGCCATGCGCGAAGCCTGACGGGGCAGCTCGATGCCGAAGCGAGCGGCATCGACGAATGTCTTCCGGCCGCATGTGTACGCGCCGCAAGGAATCCGATGTACCACGGCTCCGCATCTTCGCGCGCCATCCGCCAATGGGCCATCGCCGGGAACTGCCAGGTGCGTCTCGTAACCGGCTTCGAGAAAACCTGGCAGCAGATCGAGCAGGCAGCGCTGTGCGCCGCCCAGTTGATTGTATTGGTCGACGAACAGCAGCCTGGTGCTCATCGTACCGCCATGGCGAGAGCCCAAAAGTACAAGGGGAGCACTCGCCAATACGTCAACAGGTCGCCCGAAAGCATCTGGAAAAGCTGTCCGATCCAGAAACAGAAGATCCACGCGCCGAAGAACGAAGATCGGGAATCGGCGCGCCGGGCAGCCTGCCAGGCCCTTCGCAGGATGGCGAAATTGAGAAGGACGAACACGGAAAGCCCGACAATGCCGGTTTCCACCAGCAGGCTGAGATACATGTTGTCGGCGACGATGTTGGGTCCGACGAAATCGGAGTAAGGCAGCGTCTTATAGCCGATGCCGACAATCGTGTGCCAGGGGTGCGCGGCGAGAAAAGCTCCGATGGCCTGCCAACTCGCCAGGCGGCCGGAAAGCACGCGCTCCGGTTGCGAAAAGAAAAACTGCGAGTGCGAGAGCCGGAGCCAGTAGTTCCACGCAGCCTCCGGAAACATTTGCCAGGCGGCGAGCGAGCCGGCGACAAGGCAACTGACGGCAATGGCAAGCAGGCGACCGATCCGAATGCGCGCGCGCTCCAGGTAGAGCAGCACCGCCAGCGCCACCAGCAGATTCAGCAGCGAGGCGCGCGAGTAAGACATGATGAGCGCCGCAAACAGAACGGGCGCGCCCATCCACAATGCCCATCTCGATAAGGGCCGGTCGCGAGGCCTGCGCAGCAGCGCGACCGCGATCATGATCAGGAAGAACACGCACACGTTTCCCAGCGTGCTGGCCTCGTAGAAAAAGCCCTGAGCACGGCGATAGACCCCCGAATCGAGCCAGATGAATTGAGGTCCGTAGCCGGCCGGCGCGGGAAACTGATAGTAGAAATCGAGACAGGCGAACGCCGCGGAAAGCACACCGAACCAATAGAGACGCCGCGCGCCGCCGAGGGCTGGTTCGTCGGCCAGCGTGGGACCTTGCGCGGTATAAAAGAATACGTACACCGAGATTCCGAATAGCAGCACGCGCATCAGACTGCCGGCGGCGACCTGCAGCCCGGAATAGAACACCGCCAGCGCCGAGCTGGCGAGCAGCATGAGGAAAAATACCGCCAGCGCAAACGGCAGCAACCCGCGCTGTGGACGCCATTCCGTGAGCCGCAGCATGCCGCATAGCAGACCAAGCGCCGCCACGGCCACCGCGACGTGAGGGCCGGAATTTCCGAGCGCGAAGGGAAGGGGTGGCAGCAGGAGAGCCGCATAGAAAAAGCACCAGAGCCAGCGGCTGGGCGTTTGGAGAGTCCACAGGACCAGCGGAATCGCGATCAGGGGCGCGCTCCACAAGAGCGCCACAGGCGGGCTCGGCGCAACCGCGATGACGCAGGCATAAGCGCCGAGTAATCCCGCGATCCAGAAGTTGCGCGTCAGCTCGCGCGCGCCAACGTCAATCGTCGCCATGGGTGGCATAGCGCAGCGGCAAATCGTAGCGCCGCCTTCCTCGCATCAGGCTGAACGATGCCGTGAGGTAGAACAAAGAACCGAACAGCGCCAGCAACGCGGCTCCAATCAGGATCAACGACACGTTCGGCGAGCTGGGCCGCTCGGGAACAATGCCCGGATCCACCAGCCGAAGCCACTCCGATCGTGTCCCCGCGCCGACCCGCAAATCGGCGAGCCTTTGCGTGGACGCGTCGTACGATGCGCGCGCCGCGGTCAACATGGCCTGCAGATTGTCTTCGCGCGCGCTTTGCTGGGCCAGCGCCGCGCTTTTGTCGCGTATGGCAAGGCTGAGTTCGTTGATTCGCTTCTTCAACAGCTCGGCGCGAGCGGGCGCATCGCCCGGCTCTTCGTCCAAAAGCTGCTCTCCCACACGCGATTTCAAATCGCTCTCGTCGGAGACCTCTAACCGCAGCGCTTCCGCGGACTGCGCTCCGGCGGCCTTTTGCCAAGCGTTTTCCACGTCGAGGAGACGAGCCTTGGCGGCGTCGGCGGCCTTTGAGGCATCCTCAATCCTGGCCTCATCCGCTTCCTTCCCGCCGGAACGGCTAAGCGCGACGGCGCCCTCGGCGATGAATTGCGCCATGGCCTGCGCGGTACGTGGATCGGAAAGTGTAACGTTGATTTGGAGCGCCCGCGTGTCGCGAAGCTTGTCTACCTTCAGCACGCGGCGCTTCAGCGATTCAATGGACGCTCCCTGGCCCAGAAGATGGAACTGCCCGGCGGCGCGCAAGAAAAGCTGGTCGTTGGCGGCCAGGAGCTCATAAGTTTTCAGGGACTCCAGATATACCGTGCTGACGGCGGTAGCGATGCGCGGATCGCCCGCGGCCGGGGGATCGATCAGGATGGTCGCCGTGGCGGTGTAGCGTTTGGGAAGAAGAAGGCCGGTTGCGAGCGCGGCCACGATCGCGAATCCGCAAGCGAAGGCCACAAATTTCCAGCGTGCACGCAGAAAATCGATGTATTCGAAAACGTCAAATGCGTCGTGCATGTTGCCACTTCAGAATGGCCATCATTGAATCGCAATCACCACTTGATTGGAGCTGGTAAAGCTGTTCACCTGGATCTGCAGCGGCACGGCGCTGCCCGGCGTCACGCCCGCGGGCACTTGGACGTTCAATTGATTCACGCCCACAAACTGCGGCGTCAGCCCCGAAAATTGCACGTCGCCCGCCACGCCGCCAAACAGGACGGTGGGCGTTGCCAGAGTATGCGCGAGCACGCTGGGTATGCCGCCATCCAGAGGCGTGTGATCCACTGCGCCGAGACCAGTGGCGTAGATGATGAGAATGTCGCCCGCTTTGGCAGGATGGGAAGTTCCCACCAAACCCTGCGGCCACGCTAGCGTGTTGTCGGAGTTGTTGACCGCAACGCCGTACACTTTTCCCCCTACAGTGGATTCGAAGATGCCGGGCATGGACGGCGCGAAGTTCACCGCCACGGGTACGGAGGTGCCGTTTGCATTGGTCACAGTGAGGTTGATCACGCCGGTTCCGTTTCCGATTTCCCAAGGCACTTGAGCGTTGATCTGATCGGCGGACTGGCCCGGGACACCCGGTACGACGGCCAGCAGCGGCGCCGCCGGCAGATCGCTAAAGGTCACGGTGACCCCGCCCAGGTTGTTCGACAACGGAATGGTGTCGGCCATCGCAAGAGAGCTGACAAGTCCCGTGCCAAAGATAGAGACCAGGCTGCCGGGCGACACCGGCTGTCCTTTGGCGAAGCTTGCGCCGTTGAGGACGCCGTCCTGCGCAGCGACGGTAGGAGTTTGAGCGGAGCAAACCGTGATGCCCAGCAACGCCACAATTAAGGGAAATAGGTATTTCATAAGCGGACTCCTAGCTCGCACGACTCTATTCTGCGTTGGACAGGGCCGCGCGATGGTGAACAGTTTGTAAAAACTTTGCAATTTCCGGATCCTTGCCGCCGTCCAGATCGGCTGCGCGCATCGCTTCAGCCAGCCCTTCGTCACGGCGTCCGGAAAGCAGGAGCGCTTGCGATAAAGCCCAGTGAGGCTTGAACCAGTTGGGCGACGCCTGGATGGATCGGCGCAAGCATGTCTCCAGTCCCGAGACATCGTTACGGGTGGCGTAGAATTCCGCAAGGTTGTACCAGGCGTTTTGCCGTTCTTCCGACGTGATGGATGCGCGCTGAGCAAAATGGAAGGCTGGAGCGGAAGTGCGATGAGATGCGGCCACCAGCGCGCGGGAGAAATAGAGATCGTCGCTTGAGCCCTGCGGACGCCAGCGTTGGGACTGAATATAGGATGCTATGGAATCTTCGATACGCCCGGCGTCCAGAGCGCGCCTGGCTTGTTCCAGCAGGAAATCGGCGGTTGTCAACCGGATTATGAAATACAGAAACATCGCGACGGCGATCAGGCCTACGGCAAAGGCGGGAAAACGTACCCAAGCCAATGGCCGCGCGACGGTGGGCCCGGCCGTCTGTGGAACCGCGAGTCCAGCCAGCATCGCGATGGTGCAGTAAAAGAACAGAGCGCCGGTTAGGGTGAAGGATACGAACAGTCCGGCCGTGAAGGCCGCCACGAGCGCCGATGCCAGATACGGCGCGGCCCGTTGTTCTCGTTCAATCGCGCGCCGGGTACCGAACCACGTCACTGCGATGAATCCGGCGAGTATCGCCAATCCTGGGATGCCCTGCGACACCAATGCGTCAAGAAAGATGTTGTGCGGCGACTCATGATAGAAGTCCGGAAAGGCGCGGGCCAGTTCCACGGATTGGTAATGGGGAAATTCCAGTCCGAAAGTCTCGGGCCCAAAACCAAGGAGCAGGCGCTGGCGCGCCATTCGCAGCGAATCGCGCCATAGCCACAGTCTCGTGCCTCCGCGCAGGTCTTCGAGCTCCCAATGCCCACGCGCGCGAAGCTTCAGCCCAGCTGGCGAGAAGTAGAAGGCGAGGCACATGACGCAGAGTGAGGCAGCGATCACCGCGTGGCGCCGTGTAAGCCGAGGACGGTTGAAGATCCAAAGCGAGCATGCGCCCGCGGCGAGGCCGAGCAGAGCGCCGCGGGTTCCGCTGAGCGCGATAGCAGCCGATCCAACGAGAACAGCAGCGATCCCGAGGGCCTTCCAGAAGGCATCCGATTCCGTTACCGCGAGAGCAGCGCCCAGAAAAACCACGTAGAGCAAATATCCGGCGAAGTAATCCGCGTGTCCCAAGGTGGATGGCGGCCGGACGATGGTCATGACGCCTTCACCGATGTGATAACCGCGCGAAGGCAGAAACGGATCGACGCCAAAGTATTGGAAAATCCCGTAGAGCGCGCCGGCTGTTCCGGCAACAGTGATGGCGTGGAGCATAATACGCAAGCCAGATTCCCGAAGTGATGCGGCGATCAAAAATGCCAGTGCCAGTACGGCGGATTGCGAAACGAAACCCGAGCGCCGCCAGTTACCTCCGTACCACGCAAGCGCGGGGTGGCTGGAGAAGAGAGAGGAGAGCAGGAGCGATGCGATCTGCGCCGCAGTAAGGACACAGAAGCAACGCCCCAGCGGGTCCGTCCAGAACCGTCTGGTTTCCGCGAGCGTCGAGTCGCGAAGGAAAAGCAGGAGTCCAATGGTCGCACCGGCCAGAACAACGGCAACCTTTGGAGTGACGTCGTAATAGAAAACCCAGCCCGGGAGGATCAGCAGTGGCGCAACCGCCAGCACGGCCGCGGTCGCAAATTGGACCTTCACGCCGCGCCTTTCCAGTTCAATGAACAGACGCAGCGCCGGCAAACGGCGTTGGTCGTAACATCCAGATCGCGGCGGAAACGGATGGCTTCCGGGCCGTTCACTACTTCTGCGAGCGATGCGCCGTCAGCGACCGTGCCGATGGGACGATGGAAAAAGCAGGGGCGCACAACGCCGTCGCTCTCGAGGATTACCGAAACCCAAGGCGCGTTGCAACGCGGAGCAACTCCGACGCCGAGACCGAGATGGGTTCGAAAATGCTCGACGATGCGCCGAAGCTTTTGCGGTGTCTCGACGACCAACCGGCCGCACTCTCCCGCGTCAATCAGCGCCTCCACTTCGGCTTCGAAAACCGAAATCTGGCCGGACGCCAGCGCCACCTGCTTCTGACGCTCAAAGTTCCAGATGACCGAGCGATTGAATGCCTCTGACGAGACGTCGGCCGCGAGAAACGATAGCGACTTCAGTCCCAGAGCGCGGGCGGTCTCCACGGTAGCGCGCAGGAGGCCGCAATTGCGACTTTGAACGGTGCAGCGAGCCGACACCGCGAAGTCCGGATTTCTTCGATGCAGCGCGGCCACGCCAGCGGCAAGAAGATCGAAGGCGCCAGGCACACGCCGAATCACATCGTGAGTCTGTGGCGGGCCATCCAACGACACGATCACGTCATCCAGGCATTCGACAATCTGGTCCGCACTGCGCTCGATCAGCAGTCCGGTCGTTAGCAACGTAGTGCGAATCTTGTGCTCTCGCAAGAACCGGCATAAACGAAACAGGTCGGAATGCATCAGCGGTTCTCCGCCGGAAAATACCACCCATTCCACGCGCAACCGGGCGATGTCTTCGCCGTGCCGCTCCAGATCGGCCGCGCTGATTTCTCGTGCCGAATCCGTTTTCCAGATGTCGCACATGACGCAGCGGCAATTACAGCGGCTATGCGGGTAGAGAATCAGCACCGGCAACGAATCGAGGACGGGATTCATGCTCGCACCCGCCTTCCGGCAAGCTGGAAGTCAGGGCCGAGCGCCGCTTGCGCTGCGGCAACCAGCCGGGAAACATTCACGTTCACACGCCAGACGCCGCGACCTTCGAGTTCGATCCTATGTAAGTGGCGCGTGAACATGGGATGGATCTTGGAAGCGAGTTGCTCCGAGACCAGTTGAATTCTGCCTCCACGGATGACCAGGGCTGGAGACACTCCTGTAATGCTTCCGCCGGACACTGGCCCGAATCGGGCAGGGCGAGCAGATCGGCAACCCCACCTTCCCGAATCTCACCTTCGCCCCGGTTCAGGTGAAGGATGCGAGCGGCCTGAGTGGTCACCATGGCATAGATGTCCGCATCGGCAAGCCCACTGGCGTTGCGTGCCACTTTAAGTTCGCAGGCCAGATCGCCGTGAGCCGTGATCGCGGAGTCCGTTCCTAAGCCGATGGGAATCGGCGAGTGCAGCACTTCCCGCCGCAGTGTCCGCGAAAGCATGAACAGATTCGAACTGGGGCACCAGACAAGCGAGACCCGGCGGAGCAGTAGAAGTTCCAACGAATCGCAATCAATTCCCACGCCGTGAATCAGAACCGTGCGAAAGCTCAAGACTCCGGCCTGTTCCAGTTTGCGGATTTCGGCGCTCGCACTGGCATCTGTACCTTCGGCGGCGTGGATCAGGAAAGGCCATCGCTTGGAAGCAGCCCGGTAGCGGCTGGCCAGGTCGGAGGAAAAGCGCAGCGAATGAGCCCACCCCAAGCGCTTGACCACGCGTACCGGAAAGCCGTTTTCAAAGACCGCGGCTTCGTAAGGATTATGGTGCGCGACGGTGGTTACTCCGCTCAGCAGGTTTTTCAATCCGCCCCATACCAGGCGCACCGCTTTGGGAACCGCCAGGTGCTCTTTCAGCGGAGAACAATTCGGGTGATAAATGTCCTCGGCCCAGGCCGCCGCGTTTGAGTAGGGTCCTCGGCCGAGGCGTGGAAACAGATTGAACTCCAGATGATCGTGACAATTGATGAGGCCGGGAAGGATCAGATAGCCATCAAGATTAAGCCTTGGGCCGCCACTGGCGGCACTTCCAAAAGATCGAACGCGGCCGCGCTGGATTTCGACATCCATGCGCTCTGCCGACGTTGCGCCGAACGCGACTCTTGCTCCCGTCAATTTCATGATCTTCGCCAGCACATGGCGAGCAGCGCGGGAATGCGGCTCAATTCCGGAAACAACGAATCCTTCCCCGCCTGGCGGAAGATCGCCCGCTCCGGTTCGCCAAAGCTGGCTTCGAGACGCCACTCGAGGTTCAGGCCGGCCGATTGGGCAGCAGCTTCCCAAACTGCAATCGAATGCGGATGATGATCGATCTCATAAAACTGATCGTCCGACCGAAAGGAACGTGTCCAACCCGCGACTAAGGCGCGCGGATGCAGATCGGTGACGACGATGCGGCCACCTTGGCGCGAGATCCGAGCCATTTCGGCAATCGCCTGATGAGGAGACGCGAGGTAGCCGAGCGCAAAGGAACAGATTGTGAGGTCGGCTGCGCCATTGGTAATCGGAATGTGGCAGGCGTCGGCGACACCGAGATGTCCGGAAAGGCCCAATTTGCGGGAGGCTTCGTGCAACATCTCGGGAGAAATATCCACGCCAAATACTCGCGATCCGCAACGCTGCGCCAATTTCATCCAGCGGCCGGTCCCGCAGGCAATGTCGATTAAGCAGCCGGCCCGCGGTGGACTCAAGCGCTCCAGCACAAGACGCGTCTCAAGCGCCAGCAGCGGATTGGGACCGGCGTCGTAGATCGGCGCCCATTGCCGGTGCCCTTCGATGGCCGAGACGCGCATTCAAAGGCTCTCAAGACGCGGTTTGCGCAACGACACCAGACGCTGCGCCCATTGCAACTCAAACGGAAATTTGTAGACTCCCAGCGCGTAACGCCACAAGCTGAGAGAGCGGAGCATGTTGCGTCCCCAGCGCGGCAGATGAATATCCTGGATGGTTGGCCAGCGCGAGTTGACCACCAATTCGAAATTGTCGATTTGTTCCTTGACGGCCTGCGGTAGCCAGGGCAGGCGCGGATCGTGCCGTACGGTGTAGTTGTACCAGCGCTCGCTGGCCCATTCCTCTGGCGTCTTGGGAAATTCGATCTTCCCTTCGAGATCGCCGTACATGCCGTCGGGATGCGGGGTGGGAATGTAGTGCTGCACAATGATCTCGGCCTCCGAATTCAGTTTCTTGATACGACGGATGAACCGGATGGTGTCGCGCGTGTCTCCCGCCGGATCGGCTGGGTTTCCGAAGACGAAAGAAAATTCGGGCACGATACCGAATTGGCGAATGCGCGCGGCAAGGTCGAGGGTCTGTGAACTGGTGATCCGCTTGTTCATTTCGGCCAGCACTTTGTCGGAACCGGATTCGGCGCCGAAGAAAATCATGGTGGCTCCCGAGCGGCGCAAGGCACGCATGGTCTCGTCGGAATAGCGCAGCACAGCGTCCACGCGGCCCTCCGCCCACCAGCGTAGGCCCAGCGGAATAAGGCGCTCGGCCTGTTCGAGAGCATGACTCTCGTTGAGGAAGAAGTTGTTGTCGTAGAATTGCACGGAGTCGATCGCGTATTCGCGCTGCAAGTGCGTGAGTATGGCGGCGGTGCGCGCGGGAGCTTCCAAGCGCTCACGTCCTTCGTGAACCGGGACCACGCCACAGAACTTGCAACGGAAGGGACAACCGATGCTCGCGTGATGGACGGCGGTGCGGCGTCCCAGAAAAGTGGGAAGAATGTATTTTTCCGGATTGATCAAACGATGATAAGGCGGCCAGGGGAAATCGTCGGGCGAACGCATGGGCCGCTCGGCATTGTGCACGTGGAGCCCAAAGTCGTCTTTGTAGGAGAGGCCGCGAATGCCGCCAAACCTGCGCGATCCACGCAAGGCCGCGAGCAATTCCAGGAACGTGTCTTCGCCTTGGCCACGAACGGCGAAATCGACGTAAGGCGCATTGAGGGTGGCGTCGGCGTAAAGAGACGGAAAATAGCCGCCCCATACCACCGGCACGCGCGGGTACTTGCGACGATACTCGCGGCACAGCGGGATCGCTGCCGCCATTTGTGGACCGGGCATCACGGAGACGGCGAGGAGTTCGGCGCCCGTTTCGTGCATGATGCGATCGAGCGTGCGTTCCGGCTGCGGATCGACATTGCCGTCCACGATCACGTAATCTTCTTTACCTTCGAGAACGGCGGCGATGGCGAGCGCCGCTAGGGGGAAGCGGCGGTTCTTGGGCTTGGTGGCGCGCGGATGGAGAATGATGATCATGGCCTAAACGAATACTCCCTCCAATATCCAGAAGCGCGAGGGCGGACGGCGGCCAAGCAGACGCGCCTTCCAGGGACGCATCAACCACTTCCATCCGTACCAGGGACGGTGGACTCGCCATTCGATTTTCAAGTCCGCGGCGAGCGCGACTATGGTGGGTTCGTCGAAATATTCGAGACTGGGCAGAGCATCGGAACGAAAACCATAGCGGCGCTCAAATTCGTTATGGCGTTCGGCGCGCATTCGCTCGCCATGTTCCGGGAGACGATAGATGGGCGAGTCGATAATGACAAATCGTGCGCCGGGGCGAAGGCAACGCCGCAGCTCGTTCAGAGTTCTTCGGTAGTCCGTCGAGTAATGAAGGGAAGCGTTGAAGATCGCAAGATCGAAGCTCGAAGCCCGGAACGGCAGATGATCGAAGTCGGCCTCGAATAGCGGGAAGCGGTCACCGTATTGGCGCGCGGCCCGCAAACCGTCCTTCTCGTCGTTGAAGATATCGAGCGCAACGGGCCGATGGTTGCGCAGAGCAAGCCGGTAGGACATCCAGCAATTCCCTGCCCCGAGATCCAGCACGTCGAGCGCACGGGCAAGCCTCCGTTCGATTTGAACCAGAACGTTGCGCTCAAAGTAGCGATAGCTTCTGCCGCGAATGGCCCACTGCGACGAATTTCTTCCGCTCAAATCTTGATAGGGAAGCGCCCGATAGTAGCCGGACTCTTCGGAGCCCCGGCCCTCGGCGCTGCGGATGACGCGGTAATCTTCCAGAAACTTGTGGCGCGTGTTGGATGCCGTCATGAGTAGCCCCGAACGAAAACAAAGAGTCGATGATCGGAGAACCCGCGCAGGGCGGGCCAGTGCGCGACACGCCGATCGAAAGCATCCAGCTTCTGGAGAACGCCGCTGGATAATCCGGTGACATACGAAGGTGGAACCAACAGACCGACGCCGCACCAGCTCAGCAGCGTGAAATCGGGGCCGAATGCAGCTTCCAGCCGTCGTCGAGAAGGATAGAGGACGCGGAATCCCAGCGAAGACACGACGCTCTTGCGCCAGCGCCGGAACGCTTTGGCGGGCCGCCGATGGAATAGCGCCCAGGCCGTTTCCCAGGCGCAGAACCGGCCGATGATGCAAAGGGCCAAATATCCGCCAGGACGAACTAGGCGGGTCAGCGGCTTGCGAAGCGCCTCGATATCTTCCACGCAATTGAGCGTGCCGAAATTGGAAACGACAACGTCAAAGGTTCCTTCCAGACGGCCGCAGTTTTCGATGGGGAGCACTTCGGCGTTCACACCGCGATCGCGCGCGATCCTGACCATCTCACCCGATGCGTCGATGGCGAGGACGCGGACGCCCACTTCGATCAGCCGCAGGGCGTCTTCGCCGGTGCCGCAGCCGAGATCGAGAACGGTCTGGCCCGGTTTAAATAACTCGCCGATTCTCCGCCAAACGGCTTCGCGCTGCAAATGTCCGACAACCGAGCGGGTCCACAGCTCGTCGTAGTGCGGCGCGATCTTATCGAAAACTGCGATCACGCTTCCACCTCATGGCAGGTTGCGCGCAGCGCCTGACGCGCCGCTAATATTTTGCCTGCATCGGGATCGCCTGCCATCTCAGTTTTCAAGAGTTCGTCCGCGTGGCGATAAAACTTTTCCGAATGCCGTCCCCGGATCCGAATCTCGCGATCGGTGCTCGATTCCCAAGGCCGAATGCTCACCAGCCGGGAAGCCACCTTGTCAAAATACGGCGTGCCTTGGATGGGATACGAAACGGTGGTGAAGAAAACATCGGGACGGCATTGCTTGACGTGGTCCACGGTGGCTTCAATGTCGGCGATCTCTTCGCCTTCATAGCCCCACATGAGAAACATGCCGGTCTGAATTCCTTTTTGCTTGCAGAGCGAAACCGCATCGCGCACCTGCGCCACTTTCACGCCGCGCTGCATGGCGTCGAGAATGCGCTGCGAACCGCTCTCCGATCCGATCCAGACGCGAAAGCATCCCAGGCCGGCGAGCGTTTCGGCGATGCGCGGATTGAGACGATCGGCGCGCGTGATGCATTCGAAAGGAATCCTCAGATCGCGGCGCTTCATCTCTTTCGCGTATTCGAAAATCCAGCCGTGATGAATCGTGAAGACATCATCTGCTAGCCACAGCATGTCCGGCTGGTAGCGCTGCGCGATCCACGCCACCTCATCGACCACGGACACAGGAGATCGACGGCGGTGCGTCTTTCCATAGACGGAATGGCTACACCAGTTGCAATGGTAAGGGCAGCCGCGCGCGGTGATCACCGAGACCGAACCGACGCCATGATGTTCGCGCCACACCTGCATGTAACGCGGGATGTCGACGCGTTCGCGGTCGGGCCAAGGCTGGGCATCCAGGTTGGCGATGAGCTGCGTGGGAGCGGTGCGGAACACCGAACCATCCGGTGCCCGAAAAACAATTCCGGGAATCGATGGCCATTCCGCCGGATCCATCCGCGATGCCACCAAGCATTCGAGCGCAACCTCGCCTTCTCCCGTCACGATGAGATCGGCCCCGGCGCGCAGATATTCGTCTGCATAATTCGCCGGCTCCGGACCACCCAGGATCACTTTCCATCCAGCGGCGCGCGCGCGTGCGGCGATTTCCAGCACATTGCGACGGGTCATCAGATTGCCGTAGATTCCGATTGCCGCCGGCGGACCGGCGTCCAAAATATTGAACAGCTCCGCGAGCGAGCCGAACGTGGAATCATAAATGTCGACGTCGAATCCCTTTCCACGCAAGTAGGACGAAAGATAGAGAATGCCCAGCGGCGCATAGGGCTTCATGATCTGGCGTTCCTTGGGATCTTCGCTGAGGAAGTACGCGTGCGTGAGCAAGAGCTTCATGACACAGGCTCCGGCAAAGAGGTGCGCTCCAGTTCCCGCACGCGCTCCCAAGCTCCTGCGTCGGCGCGAAATCCTTGGCGCACTTCGGCGTGCAGGGCGTCGGCCAAAGCTCGATAAAACTCGCTCGAATATTCGCCGCGAAACATCATAGCGAGATCGGCGCTGTCGGACCAGTTCGATTTCTGCCCCAGTTGAGCGCTGACGCGCTGGAAGAAGCGCGTGCCCGGCAGAGGATAAGAAACGGAAACGCCAATATCGTCGGGCCGGGTCTCACGGACCATACGGATGGTCTCTTCAATCTCGTCCCACGTTTCCCCCGGATAGCCGAACTGCAGAAACAAACAGGCGCGGATGCCGTGATTGCGCAGGTTCTCACGGGCACGATAAATGTCTTGGACCCGCGCGCCTTTGTCCATGGCGTCCAGAATGGTTTGCGATCCGGACTCGGCGCCCATCCATACTTCGGCGCACCCGGCGCGGCGCAAGGCTTCTACCGTATCGCGAGTCATCAGATCGCATCGCGATTGCATTTTGAAAGGCATTTGCGCGTTCAGGGCTTCCACCGCATCGGCGAATGCGAGCGTCCATTTGGGAGATAGAGCGAAAATGTCGTCGGCGAACCAGATGTGATCCGGCTGAAACTTTGTCTTCAACTGACGCATCTCCGAGGCGACGGACCAAGGTGGCCGCGCATGGTAGCTGTTGCCGGAGATTGGCTTGGCGCACCAGTTGCATCGATACGGGCATCCGCGGCTGGAGACCATGTTCAGCGAAAAATAGCCGTGAGCTTTCTGCCAGGCCCGCCGGTATTCATGCATGTCGACCAAATCCCAGGCGGGCAGCGGAAGCGCATCCAAGTCCGCGCGAGGCTCGCGCCGAGGGGTCCTTTGAAGGGCCCGGCCATCGCGATAGGCAAGACCACGAATGGAAGCGCGCGGCCGGCCCTGTGCGAGCTCCACCAGCGTCGCTTCCACTTCTCCAATCAAAACGGAATCGAAGCCCGCGTCGAGATATTCCGCGACATGATCCGACGCATCGGAACCGTGCGCTGCGATGGGAATGTCTCTCGCGCCTGCCGCGGCAGCCATGGAGAACGCAAGCTCGCGATTGCGTCCCAGACACATCTTGGACAAGAAATTAAAATCGTCTTCGCAGACCACGGCCAGGCGGGGCTGGTGGGTGTCCAGCGCCGCAGCGAATCCACCCTCGGGATTGTTGAAAGTACTGTCAAACAAGGTTGGGTCAAACAGAGTCGGGTCAAACAAGGCCACGCTGATGCCGTGTTCCCGCAGCGCCGACGCAGCCAACAGGGTCTGCAGCGGCGGATAGGGCTGCATCTTTTTCACCTGTTTGCGGTCGGAGTAGAGGTGATTGCTGTGGGTGAGAAGAACGTCGACCATGGCTGGATTCACCTCGCCTTCGCCAGATTGTGGCTCAGCGATTGCCCGGTGAGTAAGGAGCGCCTCACCACCAGCCACTGTTTAGCCATTGAGAGCCAAAGTTCCCATGGCCAACCGAAAGAATAGTTTCGAATGCGCCAGTGCAGCGGCTTTCGGGCAGCTTGCAGGATGGATTGCATAACGCTGGATCGGGATCCGCGGCGCGTCTTGTTGATCTGATTATCGAGGAGGAAATACGCAATCCCGCGCTGCAACCGGGCGTAGGATTTGTCTTGCAACCAGGGCAGATTGTTGGTTCCCAGATCGATCGAGGTCCATTCGGAAAGAGACTGAGGCTCCCTCAACCCCATGGCGCGAAGCTGCGGCCAGATGGGAATGCCCGGATAAGGCGTGAAGACGTTGGGCGAAAAACTGACATTGTCGAATCGTTCGGCGATCTGCCCCATCACCTGCAGTGTTTCGCGGCGATGACGATCCTCTTCGCCCGGATAGCCGAAGATCAGGTTGTACGTCACCCGAATTCCGGCGCGCTTGCACTTGCGAGCGGCTTCGAACATATCCGGAATGTGCTGATGCGCCTTGTTCATGTGACGCAGGACTTCCGGCGATGCGGACTCCGTGCCGAATCCGATGTGATTGACTCCACTCTCAGCCAGCGTTTGCACGTCTTCATCCGGCATGCGGCAAAGCAAATCCGTGGATGCCTGAAAGCTCCAACGGAAGCGAACGCCGGAATTGAGAATGCCTTTTGCGATAGCTAGTGCGCGGCGAACATCCACAAGAAAGTTGGAGTCGAGTAGAGCGACGTCCGTCAAACAGTGAGCGCGCACCAAAGTGGCCAGCTCTTCCACCACCTGCCCGGTGTCGTAGGGATTGAAGCGGCGGTTGTAGAACACCATATCGGTGCAGTAATTGCAGGCATACGGGCAGCCGATGCTGCTGGCGTAGGGCAGCTTCCGTTCGCCGCAGGCGCGCTCGTAGGCGTCGAAATCGATCAGGTCGTAAGCGGGCGTGGGCAGCGAAGCTAAGGGCGCGGCGGGGCGGTCGGGATTTTGAACGATCCGTCCGTCGCGCTTGAACCAGCAGCCTTGGACAAGATTCAGCGCATTGCCCGATTCCAAACGCTCAAGAATTTCGACCAGCGTCTTTTCGCCCTGATGACGAACGACAACGTCGACGAAATTTTCGCTGAGCGTTTGGGCGCTGGAGAGGCTGGGATGCCAGCCTCCAAACACGATGGGCAACTGGGGCTGCCGTCGACGCACCAAGCGGCTCATTTCCATGGCGTCGCGAATCATCGGCCCCGTGAGGAGCGAAACACCGAAGCAGAGTGCGCCATCGATTTCGCGCGCAACAGTCTCAGGAAAATTCCGATCCAGCGCGCCGTCGATCAAGCAGGGGACATAGCCGGCTGCTCGAAGCGACCCGGCCAAGCTCAATAAGCCAAGCGGCGGCCCAAGTACTTTGCCTGAGTAAGGCGGCAGGAAGAGCACGACCTTTCGCGAGCGTGCGGCACGATGGTTTAGCACGTGACCACCTCCGCCTCCAGCATCTGCGCATCCACTTTCGGCTTGGGCGGCGTGAACCATTTGTTCGCTGCGTTCTTCAGCCCGAGCTCAAAGGGAAACGCGTAGAAATCGTGGTCCAGACGCCAGCGCGCGGGAAAGCTGATCAGCTTATGCACCAGGCTATTCACCGGATTCTTGCGCTGGACGCCGATGGGTTTGCGATGGAAGGCTACGCGCATATACTCGCGCATGGTCTGTACTTCTTCATGCTTCTTCCCCTTCAGCCAGGGCAGAACGGTGTAACGCGGAAAGAAATCAACCCAGCCTTCGAGCGTTTGCGGGACCTCGATTCCCAGCTCAAACGCGCGCTGCATGACGGGCGCGCCCGGATACGGGGTGAAGATATTGGTCCAGAACTCCGCGCCAGGGTATCGGCGGCAAATATCCATCACCAGCCGAATCGATTCGCGGCGCTCTGCGCGGCCTTCACCCGGAAATCCAAAGATGATGTTGAAGGAAGGACGGATGCCCGCTTGCGTGAGCTTGTCGGCTGCGGTGTAAATGGTTTCCAGCTTCTGAAAATCCTTGTTCATCAGATGCAGGATTTTGGGCGAGCCGCTATCGGCGCCCTGTGCGACTTGCGAAAGGCCGGCGCGGCGCAGCAGCTTCAGCTCTTCGACAGAGAAGCGATTGACAAGATTGGTCGACCCCTGAATGCTCCAGTCGAACTGCACGCCTCGGCGCACCAGCCCTTCGGCGATGCCAATGGCGCGCTCGCGATCTACCAGGAAGTTGTCATCGACAACCCAAAGCAGTTGCAGATTGTAGCGGGACACCAGGTCGGTGGTTTCTTCCACTACCTGATCGGGATCCAGCGCGTTCCATTTGCGTCCGTAGACGCTATTGTTGGTGCAATAGGCGCAATCATAAGGACAGGCCAGGCTGGACGTGTACATGGCCCAGCGGCGTCCACAGACCCGCTCATAAGCGTCGAAATCCGCCAGATGATAGGCTTTGGGCGGCAACTCCCGAATGGGCTTCAGCGCGCGCGGTGGATTGAAGATGATGCGGCCGTCTACCTTGTATCCGACGCCGGCGATGCCTTCCATCGACTCGCGCGCTTCAATGCGCTGGACAATTTCGAGCAAAGCTTCTTCGCCCTGCCCCTGGACCACGATGTCTACGTACTCGGCAGCGAGCGTCTGGTGCGGCAGAAGCGAAGGATGCCAGCCTCCCAGGACGACCGGTTTGTCCGGATAAAGCTGCTTGGCGGTGCGCGCGATTTGCACCGTTTCCTTGATCATGGGACCGGTGACAAGCGAGACCGCCAGGCAGAGCGCGTCCTTCAATTCCTCCAGCACCCGCTTCTGGAAATTCGGCGTAATGGTGGAGTCGACTATCTTGACCTGATAGCCCGCGCGCAGCAGCGGAGTGGAAACGGCCAGGATGCCTAGCGGCGCGGTCGCTTCTTGACTGGAGAAGGCTGGAAAAAAGAAGACGATTTTTTTGCTGCTCATTACTCGATCACGCTCGAACTACCCAAGTATGCTGCCGAGTGCGTCCGTGAATGATCGTGAGCTGTAAAATCTATGTAAAAATCGGGAGCGTTATTCGTCCCGGAATCGGTAGAGATCGCTCGTGGTGACTTCGATCCCCATCTGCTTCAGGTAAGTAAATAACTGATGCTTGTGATTGATGAGATGCTCCAGATTGCCGAGTAGCAGGGTCAGAACGATCTCGCCCGGCTCCACGAAGACGGTGGGCACAGCTCGGGTGAGACTGGCGTCTTGAAGTAAAGCGAAGCCTTCTTCGATGCGGCCACGATAGATGGCAATGCGGCTCACTGCGTCGGCAGCGGAGCAGGATTGGTTGACGGGGAAATCTCGCAGCTGGGAGAAGTGCGCCAGGCGCTGGGATTCCGCGGCCGCGAGAACGGCGCAGAATCCAGCGAGACAATCCAGCAGATGGCCGAGAAGCAATTGGATTGGCCAAGCCCCTGGAGTTGCGGGCTTCCAATTCAGGCCGTTTGCTGGAATCAGGCCGATCAAATGTACGGTCTTGTCAATCTGTTCCTGAATCTTGAGCAGCAGCGAGCCACACAAGGGCTGTTCGGAGTCCATCCAGGCTTCAAGTTTCTAGTGGCCGCCGCCGGAGAGTTTCCGATAGTACTCGGCGACCGCATCCCGATAACCCGGGGGTACCTTAGTGGGATCGGTATTGCGAATGGTGCCGCCCTGTTTTTCATCCAGCTGGCGTCGCAGCTGCAGCTCCAGCGCGTCCACCTCGCTTGCGAGCTGCTGATGCATCTGCTCTACAAGGGCGGGATTGCCGGGGAAACGGCGGGGATCGAGATTACGCATTTGATCGATCAGCGTCTGCAGCTCGCGTTGCGCCTCGGGGCTGTCTTGCACGGCGGCGCGAACCCCGTTGAGCAGGTTTAATCCCTGATCAATCTCGCGCTGCGTATCGGCGGGATTGGAACCTTGTTGAGGAGCGACGGCGCGGCCGGAGATGCGCGTGTTGCCCATATCGTAACCGCCATTCACATTACGACCGCCATTGGTGGCGCCGCCCCCTGGATTGCCTACCGGACCCGCAACGCGATTGCCGACCCCACCTGCCGTTTGCCCGGCTTGACCGGATTGCCCAGGCTGACCGGATTGACCGGCCTGACCGGATTGGCCGGATTGGCCGTCGCGGGCAAGTGCGCCGGGCTGGAACTGGCGGCCGCCGGGCTGCCCACCGAGCCCCGCGAGTTGATCGCGCAGACGCGACAGATCGTCCATGGCGCGGTTGACGGCAGCGTCTTCGGAACCATGCTGGGCATTGCCTAGAGCGCGAGCCGCATCGCCCACCTGTTGCCCCAATTTTTGCAGGTCGCTGGTGAGGGCGGTCTCGGCCGTATCTGAGAAACTGCCGCTGCGCAGCTGATCCGAACTGCGCTGCATGCGCGTGCCAAGATCGTTTTCGTCCATGCCCTCCAGCGCGCCCCGCAATTTACCGGAAGCCGCGGGCTGCGTGGGAGCAAGCTCGCGCGCCGCATCGCGCATTTGCTGAGTGAGGCGCGACAGATCGTCACTCACGCGTTGACGATCGTTGACCATTTTCTCGATTTGCTGCTCGGACGGGTACTTCAGCGGCCGGTTGGCGGCGCGATCGGCACTCTGCTGGGCCATCAAATCGCGCACCTGATCCGCCTGCTGCTTTTGCCGCGCCGCCAGCTGATCGGCCGTTTGAGCCATGGAGCCGAGGCGACCGCCGGCGTCCTGCTGCTGCAAACCGCCCAGCAGGTCGGTGGCTTCACGCAAGCGGTCGGCAGCCCGGCGCGAAGAAGC
Organism: Bryobacterales bacterium; assembly: GCA_963798295.1. Taxonomy (GTDB): domain Bacteria; phylum Acidobacteriota; class Terriglobia; order Bryobacterales; family Bryobacteraceae; genus Palsa-89. The sequence continues at coordinate 631,422 of CAWCSV010000004.1, forward strand.
AGCGCCAGCGCCTTGGGAAACGGCCCGCCGCATGTCCTCGTTGGCCTGACGAAGACGGTCAAGCGCTTGCTGCGCGGCCTGTTCGCGACCGGAAGCTGACGAGCCCGGACTGCCCTGTCCGCTCTGCTGGCCTTGTTGTCCTTGTTGCGAACTCTGTTGGCCTGGCTGCCCGCTCTGTTGTCCCGGCTGTCCCTGTTGGCCTTGCTGGCCGCTTTGACCAAGCTGCTGCTCCATTTGTTGCTGGAGCTGCTCGGCTTCACGCCGCAACATTTCCTGCTGCCACTTTTGCTCGGCGGTCTGTTGGCCGTTGCGTTGCTGCTGGGCCAGATCCTCCTCGCGCTTGGCGAGTTCATCCAGCTTCTTTAACGCGTCGTCGATTTCTTTCGCTTTTTGTTCGGTGCTGGTAGCCGCGCTTTGCGGGGTCTCATACTGATTTTTTTGCGTGTCAAGCTCCAGCTCGAAGAGCTGGGCAAGATCGCGTGCCGCTCCGCCTCCGCCACCGCCCCCGCCCTGCGCTCCAAACGCAACCTGAATTTGCCGGAAGGTGGCTTCGGCGCGCAGCAGCGATTGCAGCGCTTTCTGCTCGTTGGGAATGGCATCCTTCCACTTCTGCTGCTGCAACTGTTGCGCGGCCGGCTCCATGGCTTGGGACGCGGCCAGCATATCCTTCTGGAAGTCGCCGATGGCCTTCACTTCATCGGTCAACTCGCGCGCTTCCAAGCGGCCGGAAAGCGAGACGGCCTGATCGCGCAACGTGGATTGGGATTGAGACAGGAGCTTCGCGATGTCGGCGGCCTGCTGCTGCGTCGAGTTCTTGTCGCCTTGCTGCTTGAAAGTCTGGGAGATGATTTCCTTCTCGCGCTGCGAGATCTCGGCCGATGGATCGCCACCGCCGCCCCCACCACCTCCGCCGCCACCCGCAGTTTGCGATTGCGAAAACTCGCGCTCATAGGGGTCGGCCTGGATAAATTCCATGTCGGTGTGGGCCTCGGCGTTGCCGTCTTTGGCCGTGGCGTAAACGCTGACCAGATCACCCGGAACCAGCTTGAAACTTTCTAGCGAAAGCGTAGTGGATCCGTCGGCTTGCTTTACGCCCTTCTTATGGAGAAGATCCACGGTGGTTTCGGGGCCGCCGTTGACCGAATAATGCAGCGCAACGCCGGCCAGGCCGTATTCATCGCTAACCTTGGCGGCAACCGTCACTTCTTCGATGGGGCTGGCGTGATAATCATGGCCGGGACGCACCAGCGAAATCTGCGGCGGGTTGGCTTTGCGGGCCTCGATGAAAAAATCCTCGCTCACGCGAACGGGCTGACCCTGTTCCAGACCAGCGACGTGATAGACGCCGTCGCGATCCATTTTGACGGTACCGTGATAGACGTTATTCTGGCCCCCGGAGAGTTGGATGCGCTGTCCGTTATCGAGAGCGATCTGGCCGCCCGGAAGAGGACGATCCGTGGAGACGTCGAGCTCGGCTTCCGTGCCGGTGACAGCGCGAAGATCGCCGCCGCGCTCCTCCACTTCGGACGGCATACCGGTCCAGCCGGGGTAATGGTACGTCACGCGAATCTTAGTGACGGCTGGCAGATCGGTGACGCGAATATTAAAACGCTTCGACGTCATCGCACCGGCGGTGACGTAATACTCGACGTTCTCAGGCAAGCCGGCAAAGAGAAACTCATAGCCGTTGGCGAAACTGCCCGTCGCTTTGGGCAGCATCGCAATCTCCTCCCACTTACCGGAGCTCTGAAAGCGGGCATGCACCTTGACGCTGGGCGAGCGCAGTCCGGTGGGGATGGCCGAAATCATCTGGTCGGCGTGGCGGCGTACGACGGCGTCGCCGGGAGTAACGCGCAGGTCGTAGAGCGCGGGCTTGTCGCGATGCGGACCGGTCCACAGCAGCGAGGCTCCATAACCGAGGAAGCCGGGGCCGGCGGCGATGATCCAGATCAAGATAGCAAAAGCGCCGACACCCGCGGCGAGCGAGGTCCAAAGGCGGCGGTCGCTGACAAATTGCGTGGGCTCGGCGGATTGGGCGATGCCGAGCGTATCGTTTGCCAGAAGCTCGATGAAGGGATCGTGCCCATCACGTTCGGTAAAGGTAGTCAGGCGCTGCTGGAATTGGGGGAAGGCGGTTTCGACGGTTCCAATCGCGCGGCGGCGAGTCAAGCGGCGCAAGGGCAGCGCCAAGCCGGCGGCAGCGGCGACGGCCAGAATCAAGATAAGCGCGAAGCGGGCGGCGGTGACGCTTCCCTGCGAGAAGGCCAGCGCGTTGGCGACGGTGACCAGCAGCAGCGTAGCCAGCAAAGCGCCGCCGGTGAGGATGGCGATGCCACGCAGCACGGTGCTCCAGCGCAGGCGCTGTTCCAGTTGCGCAATGTATGCGTGAAGTTGTTCGCGGGCAGTCATGGAATCGTCTCCAAACGGCGCGGCCAGCGCTAGTAGTTAAAGGATATCGCAGTGGGATGGGGGTGGGCCGCCAACCGACCAGGTGCGGCTCGAACCCTTTCGCTAGCGTAGAATGTCGGCAAATGAGCCGGGTCCTGAGACTGCTTCACGGTGAATTGGCGATTTTGCAGCTCCCGCCAGACGCGACGATTCCATCATGGTTGAACTTTTCGGCCAGGCCGCTGGTGTCGGTGACTCACACCGCGGAGGAGCTGTCTATCGTTTGCCCGTCGAGTGAAGTGCCCGCCGGAACGACTTGCGAAGCCGGCTGGCGCGCATTCGGCGTCGAAGGGAAACTGGACTTTGCGGCGGTCGGTATTCTCTCAAGCATCCTTGGTCCACTGGCCAGCGCCGGCATCAGCATTTTTGCGATCTCCACCTTCGATACGGATTACGTCCTCGTTCGCGCCGACGCAGTGGAGAAGGCAAGCCAAGCGCTCCGTCAGCATTTTCAGCTGTCTTAGAACCGCAGTGAAAGACAACTCAGACCGCCGTCCATCTTTTGAAACTCGGACATATCGAGCGCCAAAGGATTGAATCCGCGATCGGCCAGCTCCGCTGTCAGACGCGGGTATCCGGCTGCCACCAGCAGTCGTTCATTCACGCGGACACAGTTGGCTGCGTAGCTCTCTTCGGTCGGGACCCGGATCAGTTCGTAGTTACGAAAGAGCGTGTTCCCCGCCATCTCTTCCATCACGACCATGGTGTTATCGCCGATGTAGGAGATGCCGCTCTTCAGATGAAGGATGCTGCTCATGCCGCGGATATCGATCACCGAAGAGCTGTAACCCTGACTGGCAAGATGTGCCGCAAGCTGCCGGACGCCTTCTTCGTTGGTGCGGTGCGACAGGCCGAGAAAGAAGTGATCTTCAGCCTCGCAGATGTCGCCTCCGTCGAGCGTTCCTGGCGCACCAATTTGCAGCGGCGCTGGAAAGAAGCCGCCGATTGTCTCGCGGATAGCTGCGACTTCGCCTTCGCGGCTGGGGACTCCGGGCCGTGTCAAAATAGCAGCGCGTGGGGTCAGTACCGCAGTGTCCTCCACAAAGGTTGAGTCAGGATGCCGGAGATCGGCATCCAGTGTCGTGAGCGTGAGGCCGCATTCCTGCAACGCCTTGCAATAGCACGCATGCTGTCGCATCACGCCTTCATAGTTTGGAACTCCCAGGTCGACGGTGGTGAGCCCCTCCGCGAAATTGCTTCCGGGGATGCGAACAATTGCATTTCTAAACAAGCGGGCCAGTCCTCCTCCATCGCATCCATGCATACGCCGGAACCGCCACTGCTAGAAACCCTAAGGCCCACACAGCGCTGCGAGGATCGTCGTGCATCGCCGCGATGAGGAACAAAAAAGAACCTGACAACACAATACCGGTAGTCACCGGGTAGCCCCAGGCGCGAAAGGGCCGCGACATGTGCGGTTCGCGTATTCGCAGCACGAAGACCGCGATATAGTTTACGCAGTACAAGGCCGCAACCAGAATCGCCGCCATCGCGATGATGTCTTCGAACTTGCCGCTCGCGATGAATATGGCGGCAGTGGCCGCGGAGAGCAACAATGCCATGCGGGGGGTGCCACCGGCGCCCACTCTGGCCGCGCGCTCGGTGAACAGCCCGTCGCGTCCGATGCCAAGCAGGATGCGCGGCGCACCCAGCAGAACTGCGTTGATCAGACTCAGCAGCGTGAGCAGCGAAAGGACGGTGACAAAACGCCCGCTCCAGGATGGGAAAACGATACTGGCGGCGTCCGCGGCAGGCAGCTTGGAGGCAGCCAGCACGGGAATCGACAGCACATGCAGGAATGCCAGATTCATCAGGAGATAGAGTCCGGTCACGATTACGACTCCGCCGATCATGGCTTTCGGCAGATGCTTGGCGGCGTTGGTATCTTCCTCAGTGAAGTAGATGGCTTCGTACCATCCGTCGTAGGTGACCAGGATTGCCCGCAAAGCCGCGACCACTGGCGCCAGCATGAAGAAGAGCCCGGCATTCCGCGAAAGTCCAGGTGACGCGATAGCACTGTTCGGTCCTAGGGGATGCAGAAGACAGGCAGCGGCCAGTAATAAAAAGGTAATCGCGGTGACTGAGCTGGTCAGCTCTTGTATGGAACTGCTAAGCCTCAAACCGGTCCAGTGCATCGCGCAAAATGAGAACACGAGCGCCAGCGCCACTCCGGTCTGGCGGGCCGCCATGCCTGGAAAAAGCACACCGAAGTATTCGGCGGCGGCTACCGCCCCAAAGGCGACCGCAGCACAGTTGTTCAGCCAGTCGGCCCATCCTACGACGAAACCGGCGGGAGCACCAAAGGCGCGTTTCGCGTAAATGTAGAATCCGCCGGCCTGCGGCATGGCAGTGCCAAGCTCGGCCACGGAGATCGCGCCCAGAAGCGCATAGCAGCCGCCGGCAGCCCAAACCAGCATGATCGGCCAGAAGCTGCCCAATTGCCCGGCGATGGTCGCCAGGCAGTCGCAAGATGCCCACGCCGACGGTGCCGCCGAAGATCACCGCGATGCCAAACCCGAGACCCAGGATGCGCGAAAGGGAGGAACGCGGGAGAGCTGCGCCGAGGTCAGCGGCAGTCGGCACTGTTCACTCCCTGTGGACATTCCGTTATTCCTCGCGCTGGGTGCCCAGGTAGCCGCTGGCCACGGCCGATTCTGCGACAGCGGCGGCAAGCACCAGCAGCATCACGTACCACCAGAAGCTCTGCGGAGTCTTGCTGGGTGCAGCGGGGGCGGACGAGGACGCCTGTTCGGAAGTTTGTCCGCTCTTTCCGCCGCGCCACAGCGCCAAAACATCGTCGGGGATCACGTCGAGATTCGATTCCCTGGGATCGGGATTCACGCCGACTTGGTCCTGACGGCCATTGGCGAGACGGAGTTGGTAATAACCGGCCTGGGTGAGCTGGAACGACTGCGCGGAGGCGGCTTCGCCCAGCGTGAGCGGACGCTTGCCTTCGGGGTCGGTAACTTCAACGCCCTGGCCCTGCTCCCTGGCATTGCGGAGCTCCAGGTAAGCATCCACCGGGCGCGCGCCGCCCTGCCGCTCGCTGCCCGCGAGATAGCGCGCGGTCTGTTCGATGAATGGCACAAAGGCGGGGTTCAACGGGAAATCGTTGGTGAGGTTATCGAGCCCGGAGGTGAGCAGGACCACGCGGCCTTCGCCGATGCGCTTCTCAAGCAACAGCGGCGTCTGATCGCCCAAGCGAACGATCACGCGCGCGGCGTCCGGACCAGCGCCGGGATCCACACTGAGAGCGTAGAAAAACTTCACGCCCGGCCAGCCGCCGGCCTTGGCGACGGCGGGATAGGAGGAATCGCTGGAGCCCACTGTCATGTACCGATCGGGAGCGCGGTTGTAATCGCGGGCCTCGATGATGTGCGCGCCGAAAATCGGTATTTGCGAGCGGCCTCCCGCCGAAGTGCCCGCCGCGATAAAGAGACTGCCGCCGGAGCGCACGTAACCGGTGAGCGAATTTTCGAGCAGCGATGGCAGAGTGCTGAGATCGGAGAGCACGATGAAGGCGTAATTGGATGGCTTACGATCGGCAGCTTCGTTGACGTTGATCGATTCGAGAGTAAAGGCCGATTGCGCGGCCGACGAGAGCGCGGCGCCGACGTAAAGCGGCGATCGGTTGTCGCCGTAATTGTGAATCAGCAAGACCTTTTGCGGGTCGGAACGCTCTACGGCAAAGCGGCGGAGGTCGTCGGCCGGCAAGGCGTCGGCTGCATCGATCTTGACCTCGCAACGGCTGAACCCATAAGGCACTTCCAGAGCCGGGAAGGCGATGGTGGCGCGTCCGTTGGCGGGGACCGCGACAGTCTTGCTAGCGGTGGTTTTACCGTTCACCACCAGCGATACGGTGCGTTGCGCGGCGGGAGTGCCGTCGCCCGCAATCACGGCTTCGACGCGCACCGGTTTGGCATCCTTGCCCCACACCTGTCCGGGCGCATCCACCGATTCCACGGTCCAGTTGGGCTGCGCCTTCGAGACCACGGCGTGCGTTATGAGAGTGACGTTGCCGGCGAGCGCCATGTCGGAAAAATTGCCGGACAGCTGGCTGCGCTGCATGTCGCTGAACAGGTGAAGCTCGATGGGCGTGCGAACCGATTCGGCCATAGCACGCACGGCGCGAGCCAGTTCGCCGAAATTACCGTGGCCATCGCCGGGTTGAATGGCCTGCACCGCGGCGCGCAACGCCGATTGATCTTCGATGGGTTGGGTCATCAGGCGCAACTGCGATCCGAACGCAGCCACCTGGGCGCGCGCGGCACCCTTTCCGGACAGCACACCGATGGCCGCATCCTTGGCGTCGGCCAGGCGATTGCCGGCACGCATGCTGAACGAATTGTCCACTACCAATAGGACCAGCCGATTGCTGGCGAGAGCGGCCGCGCTGCGATTGATGAAGGGATTGGCGAAGGCGAGAATCAACAGCACCAGCCACAACAGCCGCAGCGAGAGCAGTAGATAATAGCGCAGCCGGCGATGATGCGTCGAGGCTTGCGTGCGCGCCTCGAAGAACATCAAGGAGGGCACGGGCCTGGCGGTGGATTTGAGCTTCCGCAACAGATGCAGGTAGAGGGGGAGTGTGACGCCGGCGAGAGCGAGCAGGAACCAGGGGGCGAGGAGTCCCATTTAATTGCGGCCTCCGCGCAGGTTGCCTGCTTGCTTACGCGCCAACCGTCCGATGTTCTTCGAGTCGATGTTGTCCAGTGCACGGCCACCCCTCCAGGAGTCTTCGACCGGATGTTCCCAGGGTGCACGACCTCCTGTCGTCTTCGAATGTGCTGCTGGCCTTCCAGTCGTCTTCGGGTGTGCTGCTGGCGCGCGGTTCAGTTTCCGATCCATTGGGCGAAGCGAACTCCGATTATAAAGGACTTGGCCACTGCCGCAAGATAACCGGACAGGCGATGATAAAGAAAGGTAGACGATGGTACGGAAAGCAAGAAATCGCGCGAGCCTCAATATCAAGGACCCGGAAGCCCATAGGCTGGCCCAGGCTATCGCCGAGGAGACCGGGGGAAACCTTGACACGCGTAGTTACGGAGGCGTTGCGCGAGCTCTACGAACGAGTTCAGCGCCGCCGCGGTAAAGCCTCCATCGAAGAACTGCGCGCCATCGCCGAGCGCGCGGCTGCCCACGTGAAGCGCCCGTACCTGGATCATGCCGAGCTTCTTTACGACGAGCACGGCCTTCCAATATGATCCTGGACACTCCCGCGCTTGTTACCATTCTGTTCGGGGAACCCGAATCGGATCGCTATATCCGGCTGATCCACAGCGCCGACCGCTGTCTCATCAGTGCCGGGAGTTTTCTGGAGCTTTCCATAGTCCTGGAGCGGCAGACCGGGTCGGAAGTAACGCGCCAATGCGATGTGTTCTTCCGCCGTGCGGGCATCATCGTCGAGCCTTTCACCGTGGAGCAGGCGCACATCGCGCGCCAGGCCTTTCACGATTCGGAAAAGGGCGTCACGCGGCCGGTCTGAATTTCGGCGATTGCTTCGCCTATGCGCTCACCAAAGTCACCGGCGAGCCGCTCTTGTTTAAGGGGGACGACTTCAAAAACACCGACATTGTCGCCGCGTTATGAAGGGCAATTCTTTCGGAGAAAATGGGCGTGTTAAGCGTCCGTTCAAACGATGCCTTACTTTTCGCTGAGGCGCCATTTGGAAAATCGCAGGGCTTCCAAGGCCCGCCCTCCTGCTGATCTGATCCAACATAATATTGAGAAATGGCACAGGAGATCGAGTTTTCCGTCCATCTGACGGAAAAAGATGTTGAGCGTGCGTCTGATGAGACTACGTTCCGTTGGCGGAGGTGCCTCATTCCTGGGTTCGCTGTGAGTCTCGCGGGCATCTTGGACGTGTTCTTGAAACCGGAGTGGGCTGGTGCAGGTTTCGCAGCGATAACAGTTGGGCTTATTCTAATCGCTTGGGGTGCGCTCATGCCGAGGCTGCTTAGGCGAAAGAGCGTCCGTCTTTTCCTACGTACTCCAGTCGCGCAGGGTCAGATGCACTACCAGATATCTGGCGATCAATTTCGTGTCATATCCGAATTAGCGCGCTCTGAACTCCAATGGTCGGCGTTCCTACAGGTTCGAGAGATGCCAAGCTATCTCGGACTGATTACGGGGCCGGTCTCGGGCTACCTCATTCCGCTAGCGGCCCTCGCACCAAGTCAGGCCGAGGAGTTGCGACAATTAGCGAGAAGCCGTATCCAAGCGCCTTCTCCTTGAGGCCGCCCGTAGTTCAGCGGGGTCGTCGCTATGCACTTTTTCATACGATGCCCCACTTCCGTCGCAGCCACCACTCGGAGAAGCGCAGCAGCAGCAACACCAGGAAGACCAGCGGCAGATCCCACAGATCCTTGGTCTCGCGCATGGTGACGCCGGCCTCGGAAAACGGGATGGAGCCGGCCAGTTTACCGAGGTCGGCAGGCCTCCAATATTGTCCGCCGGTTTGCGCGGCCAGGCGCTCCAGCAGCTCGCGATTCTGCTCGGTGTGGAAGTTCTCCGCGACACCGTCCATTCGCTGAAAGGTGAGTACATCGCGGCCTAATTCCATTGCGTTTCGTTGTGCGGTCACCTCGATAAGGTAGGCGCCGATTTTGGGAGCGGACCACGCGGCTTGGAACTGGCCGGGATTGTCGGGCACCGGCGACATCTCGACCAAAGCGCTAATGCCGCTCGGTCCCAGAATATGAGCTTCCACTTTGGCATCGGGAGCGGGGTTGTATTGTTGATCGCGGACCTCGGCGGTGAGAGCGACGACGCCGTTGTCGAGCAGCATCTGCGCAGGCACCGAAGCCGTCACGTGGCCGGGGGTATCGGAGACCAGCCAGCGCAGCAGCTGCTGCCAGAACAAATCGTGAGCGGTGTCGCCCAGAGGCAAGCTCATCTGCCAACGCCAAGTGCCTCCGGTCGCCATAATCGCGGTGCGTCCGCGGCCGAAGTTTTCGGTAATCAGCAACGGAACCGTGCGGCCTTCGGGCGTAATCATGTTGGCCAGCACGTCGGCTCCGGGTTTGGCGATGCCAGGATCTTCATAATCCATGAGGTAAGGCAGCTTCTTCCACTTGACGGCGTTTTCCGCCGGATCGTCAACCAGGCGCGTAATCACGCTGTCGATGCCAGCCTTGGCCAGTTCGCTAGTGGTATGCGTGGTTCCGTTTCTGGGATCGGCTTCGCGATGATAAGTGCCCGCTTGCGTTGGCAGCGTCGTGGGAAAAAGGTCCGTGAGCTTCGAGGCGTTCCAGCCACCATCGGCGAGCGAAAACTGACCGCCGAGCAACAACAGGCCGGCGCCGCGGCGATCCACAAATTCGCGGATTAATTCCTGCTGCACAGGAGTGAAGTAGCCCGCTTCCACCGACCCGATGATCAAGCCCTGATAGGCAAAAAGATCCTCCGCGCGTGAAGGAAAGCCGGAGGCTAGTTCCTTGGGATCGGCGATGCCTTGGCGGTAGATTTTATTTTCGCTGGTGCGAACCATGGAGACCAAGTGCACCAGACGGTCGCCCTCCTCTGCTTCGCGAATGAACTTGTACTCCCAGCGCGGTTCGCCCTCTATATAGAGGATGCGGCGCGGCTCGGAGCCCACGTTCACCACGCGCGTCAAGGCATTGTTGGCCGTATTCTCCTCGCCAGGGAGGGGAACGGCCGCGATCTGGAGCGTTTTGGCGCCGGCGCCTCCGATGTCGAACATCAAAATCTCGGTCTGCAGGTTGCCGTCGGGGCCAAGGCTGATGGTGCGAGAGGCAAGCGCTTTCGCCTGGCCAGAGCTGACATCGCGAACTGTCAGGTTGATCTTCGCGCCGGCGTATCCTCGCTGATGCAGGGTGATCTTCGCGGCGATGCGCGAGTCGGCCATGGCGCGTGGAGCCACGTCGGCATCGTCCAGCTCCACGTCATGCGCGGCGTGCTCGCGTCCGAAGCCCACGGTGTGAACGGGAATGTGGCGGGCGCGCAGGGCGTTGATGGCGTCCGCGCTGATGCCGCCCGTGTTGTCGTCGCCGTCGCTCAGCAGCACTACGGCGCCTACGGGCACGTCCGATGTCTCCTCGGTCAACTGCTTGAGGCTGTCGCCGATGCGCGTAGAGGGCGCGAGGGGCTTCAGATCCTTGAGGCTGTCGATACGGGCAGGCACGTCGTCGACGCGGTAAAGACGCGTTTGGAAGGAACGATTCAGGCTGGTCAGGACTCCGCCGTTCAAGGCATCAACGGCTCGGGCTTCGCGCGTGGAACCGTTCTCGGAGATGGCCATGCTGCGCGAGTCGTCCAGAAGCACGGCGATGATATTTTGCTGCGGCTTTAACTCGGCAATGGTGATAGCCGGCTGCCAAAGCAACAGGAGCAGTATCGCAGCCAGAAGCGTCTGCAGGCTCCAGATCAGCCAGACTCGCCAACCGCGCATCACCGGCGCGGCTTGCGACAAGCGCGAGCGGATCAACCAGGCGAGCCCCACGGCAGCCGCTACGATCAGCGCCACCAACAGCCACTTGGGTCCTGCGCCCAAAAGGGCGAATTGGCCGCGAGTGTATACCGAACGCGGGTACTTAAGAAAGAATTCGAACATGGGCCCGTGGGTTTTGAGCGGTCGGCAGGAAGAGGCGCGGGCGGTTCATTTAATGCGTCATCGAGTAGGTAATGTAGTTGAGGACGATGCGAAAAGCAAGTCCGGAAAACTTCTCGGGGTACTCAGGGCTGTCGGCCCACTCCCAGGCGTCGCCGAGATGCATGTTGGCGCAGATGGCCACCATGATGCGTCCGCGATCGTTACGGATGGCGCGCCACTTGGGCACGTAGCCGTCCTTCTCGTAGGTGCGGCCGGTGTTGACGTAGACCTCGCTCGGGATCTGGAACTTTTCGTTGATGTCGTACAGGACGTGGTAGATTTCGTCTTCGTCTTTCAGATCTTCGACAGGCCGATCGGGGAGCACCTGGCGCATGCCGGCCATGAAATGCTCCCAGTCTTCCGTGCCGTGGAAATCGTCGACCATGAGGAAACCGCCCTTATAAAGATAGTCATGCAGGCGCTTGGCCTCCTGGTCGGTGAAGGTCCAGGTGTTCACGTCGACGGCGTAAATCCAGGGATAGTCGAAGAGATGATCGCTATCGAGATCGGCGACGTTTAGCGGCGAGGGCGAGTTGATGCGGGTCAGGCGGCGCAGGGCGATCAGGCAATCGTTGTCGGCCTTGGGATAATCGCGCGACCAGCCCCCGCCGAAGAAGCGAAACCCGCGGCTGCCTCCGGTGGAATTGTACTGGAGGCGGCTCCAATAAAATTCCGAGGGCACATTGGGACCGCCGTAGTAATCGTAGCTGTATCGGCGGCCGTAGCCGGGGTAGCCCGCCTGCATCGCATAGAGGCCGATGGCGAGGAAAAACAGGAGGGGCCGCGCGAGCTTCATAGAGGATTGCCTCGAACGATTCAAGCGTATCAGAAGCGCGGAGGTGTCGGGAGCGGAGTACGGAGCTTAAAGCGTGAGACGCCACATGTTTAATCCCTTGACGATGACGTCGTCCAGCCAAGCGGAGAAACGAGTTGTTGCGGAGACCAAATCTTCTTCGTAGTTAATCTGGAAGGTCGCGCCTATAAGAGCGGGCTCGGCTCCCTGCGTGGTCAAGTATGGAACCACGCCAATCAAGCCACGGAATCGGGGGCCGATCGCGTGGAAGGAGAGAGCAAGCACGCTCATCGTACCCGTGTGGAGATTCAATTGGACGATGCCGTTGTACTCGGCGAAGTCCGGCACATGGCCGGCCTTACGAACTGCGGTGTCGCGAAGGTTATCATGCCCGGTTTGTGGCCCGCCGCTGACGCTGAATCCGAACCCTTTACCGACCGTGCCGATTTCCCTCTGTAGCTCAGTTGCAACGCTTCCAAATTGTTTCATGGCCTGATCACTTAGTTGTTTCGCCACCTCTTTCGCGGCGAGCCACTCTCGCAGCGGTAGTCTTCCTCTTTGCAGTAATCGATCGCGCGCCGCGAGCACGGCCTCATGTGTCGACGTTATCGGCCGAACGTCATAAGCTACCTCGGTTGCCTGCATCAAGGCGTTGCGCTGAGCTTCGACGAAAAGAAAAACGAGGTGGCGCAAATCGCCCGCGTCTGCTTTCTCCAAGGCTTCGATGTAGCGGGCCTTGTCTTCGCGTTGGATAATTAGCGGGAACCAGCCGGCTCTAATGAATACGAGGCTGGCGACTGCCCGGGCAACCCGGCCGTTTCCATCTGCAAACGGATGGATTTGAGTAAACCGATGATGGAGCCACGCGGCTTCCACCTCCGGTGGGATTCTTAGCGAGTCGTGACCCAAATGTAAGAGAATGAGCGCGTCCATTTCGGATGTAACATGCTCTGGCGGGCAATACTCGTGGATGGATCCGTCCTGGCGCGTAGGGCTGTTTGGCAAGGTCTTGTACTGGCCCTTCTCCAAACGCTTCTCGAATGCCTGGCCGAATTGGTCAACTACGATGTGGACGTCCACATTGCGCAAAAGAGCTGCATGGAGCTCCTTCACATAGCTGGTCGACAGTGGGCGTCGCCCGGCAACGAAGTCGAACATGCCTTCCAACGCATCGTAATGGTCCTGAATTATGCGGGCGACGAGAATAGTGTCACGATTTGTTGCGTCATGCGGAATTAGGGCCGCATCGATGCCCTTCTCGATCAGCGTTCGTGTAATGCCTCTATCGAGGGTATAAACGTCCTCGATTATGCCGGTCTCGATGGCCCATTCCCGCCGCAACTGCTTATCGAACTCATCGAGAGCTGTACGTTCGATCAACTCATCTTTCTGGGCTTGCCAAACACGCTGGAGCGATTCAAGCTCACCGTCGGTCAAGCTCCGCGGGTCAGATGGCAGGTCGGCGATCGGCTGCCATTTGTGTGAAATCGTCATCTCTTTGTTCTTATCGGGCTATAGTCACATTGGACCACGATAAGATCGGAGTGGCCTAGCTTTTGCGCCGGCGCACTTGGCGAGCAGGGCAACCGTTCCCCTGATGCGCTTGGCCTGCCCATGTGGTATGTATAAGGGGAAAGGAGTGTTCCACGTATGAACACAAAAAGCAAGCAAAATCAGAAGAATCAACGCCCGCAGAAACAGGGGCAGAAGAAGCAGGCTCAGAATTCGAACCTACTTCAAGTCAACCGCAAGCAACATGACCAAGAGCACCCTGAGACGCGGCTGTTCCGTTAGGTTTCATCCGCACAACCCATAACGTCAGTAAAACCTCCCTCCCGCGGCGACGTGGGAGGGTTTCATTTTTTCCGCCCATCCGTCTCTCCTCCCGCGCACGATCGGCTCCCGGTGGCTTAACATTTACCTTTGAGCACCGTTTCGAAAACACTGCCCGGGCGCTTCTACACGGACTCCGCGCTGTTCCGGCAGGAGATGGAGGATTTCTTTTTCCAAAGTTGGATCTGCGCCGGACGGGCCGATCAGATCCCCAACTCTGGCGATTATTTTTCGCGCGACATCGCGGGTGAGAGCATCATCGTCGTGCGCGGCGATTCCGGTTTGGTGGAAGCTTTTTATAACGTCTGCCGTCACCGGGGCACGCGCCTGTGTTCCGCCGCGGAGGGCAGTTTCGCGGGAAGGATTCAATGCCCGTACCACGGCTGGACCTACGGGCTGGACGGCCGCCTGCTGGGCGCGCCGCACATGGATCCTGAAGTTTTCCAGCGTCTCGATTATCCGCTCCACAGACTTCAGACCGACGTTTGGGACGGTCACGTTTTCATCAATGCCAGTGTGCATCCCGATGCTCTCACCGCTCAACTTGCCGATCTACCCGCGCGCTTCGCTCCCTGGCGCATGGCGGAGCTGCGGTTGCACAAGCGAATCGTTTACGACATTCGCGCTAACTGGAAACTCGTCGTCGCGAATTACAATGAGTGCCTGCACTGCCCGCTGTTGCACCCCGCCTTGAACCGGCTGACCGATTACATGGGGTCCGACAACGAGGCGCCACAGCCCACTTACATCGGTGGCTCCATGGGCTTTCGCGCGGGCGCCGAAACGATGAGCACCGACGGCAAGCGGCGGCGGGATTATTTGCCCGGCCTGAGCGAGAGCGATCGCCAGAGAGTCTGCTACTACGTGATTTATCCCAATCTGCTGCTGAGCCTACATCCGGATTACATGATGATTCACACGCTCTGGCCGCGAGCCGTGGATCGCACGGAAATCGTGTGCGAATGGTATTTCCATCCAGCCGAGCTGGCGAAGGCGGATTTCGTGGCCGACGACGCCATCGAGTTCTGGGACCTGACGAACCGCCAGGACTGGCAGATTGTCGAGATGTCGCAGGCCGGCATTCAATCGCGAGCTTACACTCCAGGCCCTTATTCCAGCCGTGAAGAGTTGCTGGCCGCCTTCGACCAGATTGTTCTCCAGCGCAGCGCCGCGGCTGAAGGCGAATGAAGGTCGACAGCGATCCTCCGGCAGCCACTCTGCGGCGCGAGCTGCGGCTGCGCGATCTGGTCTTTTTCGACATCTGCGCCATCATCAGCCTGCGCTGGATTGCGGCGGCCGCGCACGCCGGGCCGGGTTCGTTTGTCCTGTGGATTATCGCCGCGATCTTTTTCTTTTTGCCCTCGGCGATCACCATCGCGGGCCTATCGCGGCGGTTCCCGGAAGAAGGCGGGCTGTACATTTGGACAAAACGCGCCTTTGGCGACCGGCACGCTTTCCTGTGCGGCTGGTTTTATTTCATCTCCACAGTCTTGTATCTTCCGTCGCTGCTGCTGGCGGGCATCACCATGTCGGCTTTCGCATTCGGAGGAGTGGGCCAGCGCCTGGCTGAAGACCGGGCATTCGCGCTGCCCATCACGCTGGCCGTGCTGTGGGCCGCTTTTGCCGCTAACTTTTTCGGCATGAAGGTGGCGAAGTGGATTTCGGCGCTGGGCGGAAGTTCGACGTTCATTATCGGCGCGGTACTGTTGGCGTTGGCCATCGGCGCAGGCCTGCGCTTCGGAATTGCGACCAAATTCGCACCTGTTGCCCAAGGCCAATCTCGACACCGTCAATTTCTGGTCTCAAATCGCGTTTGCTTTTGTCGGACTGGAGCTGGCGCCAATCGTGAGCGGCGAGATCCGCAACCCTGGCCGCGATCTGCCGCGAGCCGCTGCCATTAGCGGCGTCATTTCCGCGGCTTTCTACATTGCAATCACCGCGGCGCTGCTCGTGCTGTTGAAGCCGGAAGAGATCAGCCCCATGACAGGCCTGGCGCAGGCGGGAGCGTCGGCCGCACAGAAATTGGGCGCGCCCATCTTGTCGATTCTGCTGGCAACTCTGATCGGGATCGCGTTGGCGGGCCAACTAGACACGTGGATCGCGGGGAACACGCGCTTGCCCTATGCCATTGGCCTAGATCGCTACTTGCCGGATGCGTTTGGACGTATTCATCCGCGTTGGGGCACTCCTTACGTGTCCTTGCTCGTGCAAGCGGTGGCGGCGACGCTCTTTTTGCTCATGGCTCAATTAGGCGAGACGGTTCGGGCAGCCTATCAAATCATGGTGGACATGATGTTGATCGTGACGTTCATTCCGTTCGTGTACATTTTCGCCGCGGGATTCCGATTCGCGAGCCGCATCGCGGCCGTGTCGGGACTGGCGGTGACATTGATCGCGATCGCATTAGCGGCAATTCCTCCTAGTGAAGCCGCGTCCGCCGCGCTATTCGAGGCGAAAGTGCTGGGTGGAAGCATATTCTTCGCGCTGCTCGGGTGGATTATGTTCAAACGATACGCAGCGATGCGAGATCGGGTTTAGAAGCTCTTGCTTACGCGCGGTACCATGGTGGTTTCCGATGCAACGTTTCATGCGACATCTCATGCAACGACGCGATTTCCTGAAGATCGCCGGACTCGCCGCCGCAACTACGGGACTGGGCGCTCAACAAACGCAATCTTTCCTTGCGCCGAGCGGCTCACAAGATGTGGCCAAAACCGATTTCACGCTTGAAATCGCGCCCATCACGGTGGAACTGGCGCCCAACAGAATCTTGAGCACCATCGGGTACAACGGCACATCGCCCGGGCCGCTGCTGCGAATGAAAGAGGGCGTGCCGGTGACGGTGAACGTGAACAACACCACCGACGTGCCGGAGTATGTGCACTTCCACGGATTGCTGATTCCCTCCGACGTGGACGGATCGGAAGAAGAAGGCACGCCGGTGGTGCCGCCGCACGGAAGCCGCCGCTATCAGTTCACCCCGACACCGGCGGGCACGCGCTGGTATCACACCCACACCATGGCGATGGACGATTTGCATCGCGGCAGTTTCACCGGAATGTTCGGATTCCTGATCATCGAGGGAGCGAACAATCCCGGCAATTACGATCAGGAACATTACCTGGCGTTGCGCGATTGGGAGCCTTATTTCACCAACCAATCGATGGACAACGACGATCTGGATCCACAGGGGGCGCAGCCTGAAAAGCCGGCGGTGTTGGATACGCGGCAGCCGGGGATGGAAGTGGCGGCCGATATTTTTTCGATCAACGATAAGGCGCTCGGAGCGGGCGAGCCGATCCGCGTGAACCCCGGGCAGCGCGTCATGTTTCATTTCTTGAACGCGAGCGCCATCGAGAATCGCCATCTGGCGTTGCCAGGCCACAAGTTCAATGTGATCGCACTGGATGGAAATCCGGTGCCGACACCCGCGGCCCTGGACGTATTGATGCTGGGCCCGGGCGAACGTATCGACGCCTGGGTGGAGATGAATCAGCCGGGCGTTTGGATCATGGGTGCGCCGGAGGACCCGGTGCGCGAAGGAGGACTAGGCGTTGTCATCGAATACGCCAATCAGCACCGCACGCCGGTGTGGACGCCGCCACCGAAGTCCGCGTGGGACTATACGATCTTTGGAAAAACATCATCGCAACCTGCGCCCACCGAGCGCCTGGACATGATCTTCGAAAAAGTGCCGCGGGGCGCGGGGAAATTCAATAGTTTCACGGTGAACGGCAAACCCTATCCGCACGAGCAGGAGTTCATGCTGAAACAGGGTACACGCTACCGGCTGACGTATCATAACCGCACCGATGACGCGCACCCGTTGCACGTGCATCGGCACCAACTGGAGATCGCCGAGATTTATGGCAAGACAACTTCGGGCGTGATCAAGGACACGGTAGTGGTCCCCACGTATGGCCGCGCGAGCGTCGATTTCACCGCCGATCAGCCGGGTCCGACGTTGTTCCACTGTCATATCCAACAGCACATGGATTACGGCTTCAAAGCCTTACTGCGGTATTCGTAGGCGACGGTGTATGCTCGTTCTGAAGTGATCGTGAAGAACATCGTAGTGACACTGGCGGCGTCTGTGGTTTGTGTCGCGCAGTGGCTGAACTATCCCACGCCCGGCATCCCCCGCACTCCGGACGGCAAGCCGAATCTTTCCGCGCCCGCGCCCCGCGCAGCGGATGGGAAGCCGGATCTGTCCGGCATCTGGAGAGGACCAGGAGCGGGAGGGCACGACCGGAATATCGCGCGCGATCTGAGCCCTCAAGATATTCAACCCTGGGCAGAAGCGCTCTACCGGCAGCGCGTGCGCGATATGGGAAAGGACGCTCCGCGCGCGAATTGCCTGCCCGATCCGTTTCTGTATTACCACATCACCGACATCGCGCGGTTTGTCCAAACTCCAGGGCTGCTCGTGATTCTGTATCAGGGCAGCACCAATAGCATTTATCGAACCGTCTTTACCGACGGCCGCCAGCTTCCGAAAGATCCCAATCCTACTTGGCTGGGTTACTCGGTGGGGCATTGGGAGGGCGACACGCTGGTGGTGGATACGGCGGGTTTCAACGACAGAAGCTGGCTCGATGTAGAAGGGCATCCTCACACTGAAGCCCTGCGCATCACCGAGCGTTTCCGGCGGCGCGACTTCGGGCACATGGACCTGGACTTGACTGTCGACGACCCGAAAACGTTTACCAGACCGTTTACCGTGAAAATTCCTAAAACGTTCGCGGCGGACACGGATTTACTCGAGACCGTATGCGAGAATGACCGCTCCGTCACGCACATGGTCGGCGCCACCACGGTGGCGAAGTTGGCGCCCGAGATTCTCGCCAAATATGCCGGGAAATATGAGTTCGCGCCGGGACACGAAGCCGCGATCACAATCGAAGCCGACCTGCTGTTCCTGCGCGAAGGCGCGAATCCGCTGAAGCTGCCGTTGGTGGCTAAATCGGAGACCGTCTTTGTATCCCGCGCGAATGGGGACTGGATCGAATTCACCAGGGATACCGCGGGTAACGTCACGGGGTTCACCTACCACACCGGAGCCGGCGATCGAAGAGCGGTCCGCAAGAAGGAGCGAGGTCAATGAAGCTGATAACCGCAACAGTCGCTGTTTCTTTGACTGCCTTCGCGCAGGGGCCACGCATCGACTACGACAAGATCGAAATCCTGACTCAGAAGCTCGCTCCGAATCTTTACATCCTCTCCGGTTCGGCCGGAGCCGATCCCGGTCATGAAGACGCGGCCGGCGGCAGGATTGGCGTGCTGGCCGGTCCGGATGGAATCTTCATGGTGGACGCCCAGTACGCGCAACTTACCGACAAGATTGTGGCGGCGATCCGAAAAATCAGCCCGGGGCCAATTCGTTTTCTGGTGAACACGCACGTGCATGGCGACCACACCGGAGGTAATGCGAATTTCGTGAAGATGGGCGCGTTGCTGTTTGCACGGGAGGACCTGCGCGAAGAACTGTTGCGCGCGCCAGCGCCGCAGGCGGGCAGCCCAACTCCAGCGAGAGATCCGGCGCGGCTTCCGGTGGTGACTTACGGCATGGGCGATCCTGTGAAACTTCGGCTGAACGGCGAAATCGTCGACCTGATTCCGGTTCGGGCGGCGCATACCGGCGGCGATACGATGATCCGCTTTGAGAATGCGGACGCGATCATGATCGGCGACTTCTATCGGAACTACGGCTATCCATTCATCGACACCAACAACGGCGGCACTCTGCGGGGCGCGCTGGAAGCGCTGGACGAAACGATGAAGATTGCCGGTCCGAACACCAGGCTCATCCCCGGCCACGGCACCATCATCAACCGCACCGATATTGTTCCCTATCGAGACATGATGCTGGCCGTGCAAGCCAGGGTGCAGGAGATGATCGCGCAGGGCAAGAGCCTGCAAGAAGTGCTGGCCGCGAAAGTGACGGCGCCTTATGACGCGAAGGTCCCCGGAGGATTGCTGCCTGCCGGCGCGGGCACCAGCGCGGACCGGTTCGTCAGCATGGTTTATTTGCAACTCAAGGGCGTCAAGTGAGCGCGAATTGTTAAGTCCGGGTTGCGACCCGTTTGCCCGCAAGCACAGTAGCGCTGGGGAAAAGCCTCTGGCTACCGTTCCGTTTGTTCTGGAAATTGTCGACGAATTCGAACGTTCCTTGCCTTAGCTCCAGGACGGCGACGTCGGCCGGCGCGCCGACTTTGAGCGTGCCCCGGTCACGGAAGACCGGAAAGTCGCGCGAAGCGTTCAGGGTGGAGCATGCGATCACTTGATCCAGCGACATGCCCAACATCAGAAACTTGGACATCACGTTCGGAAAGTCGATCACCTGCGCGGTGCGGCCTTCGGGCGTCCAATCCGTGGAGAGGGTGTCCGGCCGGAAGCCCGCCTTTAGCACCTGATCGGCGATATCCCAGCGCAAGTGGCCGGTGCGCCCGTTGCCAAGATCGAAGCGGACGCCTCGACGCCGCGCGGCCATCACCTCCGGCAGAATATGCCCGGCATCGTCGATGATGCTGTTGGGTGGTGGCGCGAACATGTGCGTAACGATGTCGCCAGGCTTGAGGAGCGCGATAAGCTTGGGCAACGGCGAAATCGTTTGCCCCATGTGGATCATGACAGGCAGGTGGAACGACGACGCAACTTCCTGCGCGCGCTTGAGCACTTCATAATCGTTTGGCCCGGCGACGTCGCGCGATAGGCGCGCCTTTACCCCGGCGATCATATCGCGGTTGCGGGCGATCGCCGCGCGCGCCAGACCGACATCGGCCCGGGCCAGGTCCATAGTGTCGCCTTCGGCAAGGATCCCGGCGCGACCGATGTTAATCAAAACTCGGCACTGCTGCGGCGCCGACCTGGCGACCGCGATCGCGTCGTCAATGTGATCCGCGCCCTGCGATCCGGCGTCGATCAGTCCGGTGACACCGTCGGCCAGGCACAACTGGGGCCCATCCTTGGTGCGCGTGGCATGCGTGTGGATGTCGATCAGGCCGGGCGTCACCAGCTTGCCGCTCGCGTCGATGGTTTCGGTGGCTGTCGCCGCGATGTTGGGCGCAACCGCGGAGATGCGACCATTGGCGATTGCCACGTCACGGATTGCGTCCAGCTTACGCGCGGGATCGATGACGCGCCCTCCCTTGATGACCAACTCGTATTTCACCGAGCCGGCTGTAAGCACGGAGGGAAGACCGGCCAATGCCGCAGTCGCTTGCGAGACGAACTGACGCCTGTTCATTTGCGTTCCAGCTTATCGTAATTGTTTGGCAGGGTGGCGGCGAACGGCTGTACGCGCCATAATCGACCAGATACTCTCATGCGCCCCGACAAAATCTTCAACCCAGCCGCCGCCCTGGTGGCGATGCTCATCGCGACCGCGTTGCTGCGCGCCCAGCAGCCAGCGCCGGATCTGATCCTCTCGAATGGGAAAATCATCACCGTCGACGAGCGCTTTACCATCGCGCAAGCGGTGGCTATCAAAAGTGACCACATCGTCGGCGTCGGCACCAATCAGGAGATGAACCAGCTTGCGGGATCCAACACGCGCAGGGTGGACCTGAGGGGCCGCGCCGTCATTCCCGGGCTGATCGATAACCACATGCATCTTCTGCGCGCCGGGCAGACGTGGCTACGGGAGGTCCGTTGGGACAGCGTGGAATCGCGAAAACAGGCCGTCGAGCTGCTGCGCGCACGGGTGAAAACGGCGGGGCCGGGCGAATGGGTCTACAACATCGGCGGCTGGACGCATCAGCAGTTTGCGGACGATCCAAGGCCCTTTACGCGCGAAGAGCTGGATCAGATCGCGCCCAACAATCCAGTGGCGCTGCAGGAATCGTATTTTCAGGTTTTTCTGAACAGCAAGGCGCTGCAGGTTTTGGGGATTGAGGCGAATGCGCCAGACCCGCAAGGCTTCGTTAAAGGATCGATTATGCGGGACGCCTCGGGGAAACCGACGGGGGTGGTCCGGGGCGACATACCCGGAACTCGCGCGGTCGCCTCCAGGCTTCCCAGAGTCGCGCCGGATCAACTGGAGGCCAGCAGCCGGGCCTTGGTGGAAGACATGAATCGAGCGGGCCTGACTTCGGTAGGCGTTCCCGGTTGCAACGCCGACGTGCTGGATATCTTTCAAAAGTGGAAGGCGCAGGGCCAGCTGAACATCCGGATCTTTTGTATCGACGGCGCGGCGGGTGGAACTCCCGAGCAAGTGGACAAGGCTTTAGAACAAATCCCGCGGATGAAATTGTTCCAAGGCGATAGTTATATCAACAGTATCTTTTTCGGCGAAAGCGTCTATGGGCCGCTGCACGACCCGATGTTCGCCATCAAGTCCGATCCCACTCCCGATCAGCTCCAGCAGTGGCGCCGCATGGCCATGGAGATCGCCAAGGCCGGGATGCCGCTGCATGTGCATGCGGAGCTGCACGACACCATCGACGCTTTCCTGGATCAAATCGAGGCGATCAATAAGGAGCATCCCATCAAAGGCCTGCGCTGGACTTTGGCGCACGTGAACCAGATCAACGCAGCACAACTGGAACGGATGAAGAAGCTGGGGATGTACGCCGCGGTGCATCCCTGGGCGGTCATCAACGGAGCGATCATGCACGACGAGTTCGCGGACGGCGCTTACGATATGCCTCCCTTCGCGACCATCCAAAATAGCGGCATCCAGTGGGGACTGGGAACCGACGGGACCGCGGCCAATCAAACGAAGCCCTTCACGACGTTAGCTTTCGCAGTTACCGGCAAGATGGTGGGCGGAAGCAAGGTCAATCGGCAAAGTATCAGCAGGGAGGACGCGCTGATCGCGCACACCCGCAAGAATTCCTATCTGGTTTTCCAGGAAGACAACCTGGGTTCCATTCAGCGAGGCAAGCTGGCGGACCTGGTGGTGCTGGACCGCGACTACCTGACCGTTCCGGCGGACCAGATCAAGAGCATCAAACCGGTGATGACGATGGTGGGAGGCAGGATTGTATATGATGCCAGCGTTCCGGCGCAGACGGCGGCGCGCTAGGAAGGCTCGAATAATGCGAAGCGCAATTGGGATTGTCGCCTGGCTCATGGCTGCGCCTTTGTGGGGGCTTCTTTCCGCCCAATGGCTGAACTACCCGACGCCGGGAGTTCCGCGATTACCGAACGGTAAACCGAATCTCACCGCGCCCGCGCCCAAGATGGCGGACGGCAAGCCGGATATCTCGGGAGTCTGGATGACGAAAGGCGGCTACACCGGAAATATCGCGAAAGATTTGAAGCCGGGCGAAGTTTCATTCCAGCCGTGGGCGGAGAGGTTGTACCTGCACCGAAAGGCCACTGACAGCAAAGAGGATCCGCAGGCGCGCTGCGTGCTGTCTGGGGTGCCACGTGAGAACGTAGTGCCGTATCCTTTCAAGATTCTGAACACCAACGGGCCGATCGTGATTCTTTACGAGGCGCTGCACAGCTACCGCCAGATCTTTATGGACGGCCGTCCGCTGCCCAAAGATCCTAATCCAACCTGGATGGGATACTCGGTGGGCCACTGGGACGGCGATACGCTAGTGGTGGAATCGTCGGGCTTCGTGGACAATAACTGGCTCGACAACAGCGGCCATCCCGGAACGGAAGCCCTGCATCTGACAGAACGATTTCATCGCCGCGATTTCGGGCACATCGACGTTCAGATCACGATCGACGATCCCAAGGCGTACACCAAGCCGTGGACCGTGAATTTGTTATTCACCTGGACCGACACGGAGCTGATTGAGTATGTCTGTGATGAAAACGAGAAGGACGTCACGCACTTGGTGGGAAAGTAAGGGACGGTCGCGAGTAACAACTGGAGGTGGTGGCCAGGGACGGAATCGAACCGCCGACGCCAGCCTTTTCAGGGCTGCGCTCTACCAGCTGAGCTACCTGGCCCGAGACAAAATCAATTCTAACAGACAGCTCACGCCTGCTGCAGTTCGGCGAGCTTCGCGCCGGTTTCGCGTTCGACGTTGGCGTGCAGGCTGTTGCCGTGCGCATCCATGGTGACGATGGCCGCGAAATTCTTGACGCGCAGATGCCACATGGCCTCGGGGATTCCGAAGTCGATCAGATGCACGCCCAGCACCTGGTCCACGGCCCGCGCGTAGAATTGCGCCGCGCCGCCGATGGCATTCAGATAAACGGCGCCGGATTTTTCGAGCTGGGCCAACGTCTTCTTTCCCATGCCACCCTTGCCGATCACGGCCCGCACTCCGTACTTCTCGATGATGGTGGCTTGATACGGCTCTTCGCGGCTGCTGGTGGTGGGTCCCGCGGCTTTCACCTCCCAACCATCGCCTTGCTTGAGCATCACCGGACCGCAGTGATACAAGATGGATCCGCGCATGTCTACCGGCGGCGCGTTCTTCATCAAATGCGCGTGCACGGCATCGCGTCCGGTGAAAACCTCGCCCGAGATGAGCACTACATCGCCCACGCGCAGGCTGCGTACCTGTTCGTCGGACAGCGGCGCGGTGAGCACCACTTCGCGTCCCGTCAGCGGGAAGCCTTCGGACTGGGCCATCCGTTCGACCACGCGATCCGGATCGCGATAGAGCCACTTTGTGATCGCGCCGTTCGAGGCATCCAGTTGCACGCCCAGCCGGCGAAACGCCCAACAGTCGTAAGCCACCGAGACGAAGAAGCTCGCAGGCAATCGATTCGCCGCGCAAATCTTGCAACCGATCAAGGACACCTTGCCGCCGAAACCCATCGCGCCCACACCGATGCGGTTGGCTTCCTCCATGATCTCCGCCTCAAGCTTCGCGAGTTCGGGAACCGGATTTACATCGTCCAGCGTGCGAAAGAGCTGCCCCTTCGCCAAATCGTATCCGTGCGCGCGATCACTGCCGACACACACTCCCACCGCGCCCGGCGCGCAACCCTGCCCTTGCGCTTGCCACACCGCGTGCAAAATGCACTTGCGCACGCCTTCCAGATTCCGATCCGCGCGGCCCAGGTGATCCAGCTCCATGGGCAGCGAATACTGAATATTCTTGTTCTCGCAGCCGCCGCCCTTCAAGATGAGCTTGACCTCGATCTCATCCTCCTCCCATTGCTCGAAGTGGATGACCGGCGTCTCTTCGCCCAGGTTGTCGCCGCTATTCTTGCCGGTGAGTGAATCCACCGAGTTGGGGCGCAGCTTGCCGCGCCGCGTGGCCTCCGCAACCGCTTCGCGAATCGCGCGCTTCACCACCATCTGATTCACGCCCACCGGCGTGTGAACGACAAACGTCGGCATGCCGGTGTCCTGACAAATGGGCCCGGAGTCCTGCTGCGCCATATCGATGTTGGTCGCGATAATACCGAGCGCCTGAGAGGCTTGCGTACCGGCCACTTCCGTTTCCAGAGCCACGCCCATGGCCGCGCGCACATCCGGCGGTAGGTTGGTGGAGGTCCGAGTGATCAGCTCAATCAGACTGTCCTTGAGGAATGTCATTAGTTCTAGAGTAACGTGCTACTCCTGACAGACAAAGTTGCTCGCATCGTTCGCGTCGCCGTGCCCGGTGTACTGCCCGTGCTGCGGATAGGGACATAACGGCCGGCTGCGGCCGGGAAACGCCGGACCCGTGGAGACCACACGGTCAGGAGCCGCGCCTTTTTCCACCCAGTCGACGATGGCGGTCAGCATGTCGAAACGATCCAGCGTGGCGCTTCCGCCCTGGCAGTGGCCCATGCCGGGCACGAAATAAATACGGCTCCAGGAGGAGACCGAGCCGTTACCCGTGTCCTTCGCCATCTTCTCGTAATAGCGCAACGTTTCGAGCGGTGAAAACCAGGGATCGCTCAAGCCGTGATAGAAAAGCAGCTTTCCGCCGTGACCGGCGAAGGTAGTCAAGTTCGTCCAGGTGCTGTCACCCAACCGCGCGGTGGTATCGTCTTCCACGCGCGCAGCTTCCCGATCCACATCGAAGCGCGCAAAATCGACGCCGGTTTCGACGGGGATAACCGGCCCTCGCAACAGACCGGGGATGAAGCCGCTATCGTCGATGCCGGCATCGTAGGGAACTCCCGGATAAACGGCGTCTCCGTGCGCCGTCTTTGGCCCGGCAAAGGCTTTCTTCAATGCGTCCGCTTGCCCCCGAGTCAAACAACCGTCGGTTTTGGGGCCGGAACAAACCAGCGCCGCGGGATCGAATTGGCAGGCCCGCTGGTTGAAGATCATTCCGTCCTTCAGGCCGTCTTTGGCGTCGCACGCTTCGAGCAGCGAATGGACGATCAGCTTGCGATCGGAATCCGAAAAAGTTTTCTTCAGGTCGGGTTTGCCGTTAGCATCCTTCGGCGCGATTTCATCGAAGACCGCCGTCATGAAGCCTAGCGCCAGATTGGAATGGCCGGTCCGCATGGCCGGATCGCCCGAAACGATGCCGTCGAAATAATCGGGATAGCGCTGCGACATAATCATGGCTTCACGGCCGCCTGTGGAGCAGCCGTCAAAATAGGAATGGTCCGCCGAGCGCCCGTAATAAGACGCGATCATCTGCTTGGCCAGACGCGCCACGCGTCCGATGGCAACGTAATAGAAATCCAGGCTGGCTTGCTGGTCGCGAAAGAAGCTGCCATCGAATACGCCGGCCTTGTGGCCGCTATCGGTGGTGACCACGGCAAATCCTCGTGCCAGCGCGGGCGTGTCGCCCGCCGCCTGCCCACCTAAAGGCGGCGCGACATTGCCATTCAATCCGCCTCCGCCCTGGAACAGGAAGCGCCCGTTCCATTGATCGGGCAACGCAAGCGCGAAGCCGATGCCGTAGGGCTTTCCCTCGGCTCCGGTGCGCCGGTCGATCACGCCGTCGACGCGGCAGTAGGAAGGGATTACCGCGCCGCCCGCTCGGGGCGTGGAGGATGCGGTTGCTTCCGCCTTGGTGATGGTGAGCGTCACGCCGGGCGCTTGATACTTCAGCATGTCGGGGCAGTGACTTTGAGCGAATGCCAACGGCGCAGCCATAGCGAGCAGAGCGCAAAACAACCTGATTTCCTTCATTGTTGAGCCATTGTATACTCGTTGCTGCATGCAACACCAGACGCTCGTCGTTAGCGCACTTGCGTTCCTATCCCTGGCGGCGCACTCACCGGCGCAGCCGCCCGCTTTCACTTCGCCCGAAGTCGCGTCCGACCATCACATCGTGTTTCGGATTTTCGCGCCGAAGGCCCAGGCGGTCCGGCTATCCAGCACCGACATCTTTGGCTTGGAACCGAAGGGCGAGATGAACAAGGCCGAAAACGGCGTGTGGGAAATCACCATCGGCCCGATTGATCCCGGCGCCTATCGCTACAACTTCAATGTGGACGGGGTCGCGGTCATGGACCCGCGCAGCGCATCGGTGAGCGAATCGAACGGCAACGCCTGGAGCATGGTGTACGTGCCCGGCGCCGATTTCATGGAAACCAAGGACGTTCCACATGGCGCGGTGGCCAGTGTGACCTACTATTCGAAGTCCCTGGGAAAGTTCCGGCGCATGCATGTCTATACGCCGCCCGGCTATGAGACCAGCTCGCAGAAATATCCGATCTTTTACCTGCTGCACGGGGCGGGCGATTGCGACGATTCGTGGAGTTCCGTTGGCCGGGCAGGATTCATCGTCGACAACCTGATCGCCGCTAAGAAGGCTAAGCCGATGGTGATCGTGATGCCGGCCGGCCACACCGGGCCCTTTGAATTCGGACGGGCCGCCGCTCGCACGCCCGATTTCAACGATGACTTCGTAAAGGATTTCGTCAATGACATCATGCCGTACGCCGAGACGCATTATCGCGTGCTGCGCGACCGGCAGCATCGGGCCATAGCGGGGCTTTCGATGGGCGGTAGCCACACGCTGAACATCGCCGTCCCGCACCCCGACGAGTTCGCCTACGTGGGAGTATTCAGTTCGGGAATCATCGGCATCCTGCCGCTGAACGCCGGTCCAGCGCCGGCCCCGGCCGCCGCCGGTCCTTCCTGGGAACAGCAGCATGCCGCGGACCTGGATAATCCGGCCGGGAAGAAAGACTGGAAGCTGTTCTGGTTCTCCACCGGCAAAGACGATTTCCTGCTGAACACCACCAAGGCCACCGTGGCGCTATTCCAGAAGCACGGCTACCACCCTGAGTTCCATCCTAGCGCCGGCGCTCACACCTGGACCAACTGGCGGGAATATCTGAACGAGTTTGCGCCGCAGTTATTCCAATAGCGCCCTAAGGCACTCTGCTACAATCCTGGTTTATGTTTCAAGGACTGGAGCATACCGCCATCGCGTCGCCCGATCCCAAACGGCTGGCGGAATGGTACGTGCAGAAGCTGGATTTTCACATCAATTACACCTACGACGGCAATTATTTTGTGCGCGCCAAGAACGGCACCTTGCTCGAAATCATTCCTTCCATCGGAGATCGCGCTCCGCAGAAGATGAAGGATCCCGGTATTCGTCACCTCGCCATTACAGTCGACGATTTCGACGCGGCCATCGAAGAACTGCGAAAGCGCGGAGTTGCGTTCCTGGCGGAGCCCTTTTCGATCCAAGGCAACCGGCTGATCTACTTCAGCGACGGCGATGGTAACTACGTTCACCTGATTCACCGGCCCCAGCCTCTTCCCTAACCGGATGCATCACAGCCGGATCTTCCAGTGATCAGCCGGGTCTTCAAGGCTTTCGCCTATCGCGACTTCCGCATCATGTGGTTTGGCGCGTGCACGTCCAGCATCGGCACCTTGATGCAGACCTTCGCGCAAGCCTGGTTGGTTTTGCAGCTCACCAATTCACCCTTTCTGCTTGGTCTGGACTCGTTCCTCGGCAGCATTCCGATTGTGCTGTTCTCGCTGGTGGGCGGCGTGTTCGCGGACCGCACCGAACGGCAGAAGCTGCTGCTGGGATCGCAATTCGTGCAAATGGCCTGCGCGTTCCTGCTGGCCAGCCTGTTCGCCACCGGCGTCATCAAGATATGGCATATCCTGACGCTTTCGTTTGTGGTGGGAACAGCCCAGTCCTTCGGCGGACCCGCCTATTCAGCGCTCATCCCAACGCTGGTGAAAACGGAGGATCTGCCCAACGCCATCGCGCTGAATTCGATTCAGTTCAACGTGGCGCGAGTGTTGGGACCAACCGTGGGCGGTGTCGCGCTAGCGCTACTGGGCGCGTCCTGGTGCTTCGGACTGAATGGTGTCTCCTTTATTGCGGTGATCATTTCGCTGCTGATCATCCATCCCCACTTTGTGCCCACCAAGAGCCGTGAATCGGTATTGACCAGCATGAAGGAGGGATTTCATTTCATCCGCAACCAAGCCGCCATGGAGGCGTTAATTGTCCTGGCGTTCATGATGACGCTGCTGGCGTTTCCGTTGATCGTCTTTCTGCCGGTTTTCGCCAAGGATGTCTTCCACGGAGGGCCGAAGCTTTATACGGTCTTCCTGGTGTGTTCGGGAATCGGATCCATCTGTGGCGCCTTGCTGGTGGCGGCGCTCGGTAAACATAAACATATGGGCCTCCTGGTGCTGCTGATGCTGCTCGGCCTGGGAGTGTTCATCGGCGGCTTCGCGGTCTCCCGGAACTTTGTTCTGAGCTGCGTTCTCATTTTCATCTCAGGAGCTTTGCTGCTAGCCGTCTTCACCAGCATCAGTTCTCTGGTGCAGTTGATCGCGCCCGACAACATGCGCGGCCGGGTGATCAGCGTCCAGAACGTGGCCTTTCGCGGAGGAATGCCAGTAGGAAGCCTGGTGGTTGGCGCACTGGTGAAACAATTCACCGCGCCGGTGGTGCTTACCTGGAACGGCGTTCTTCTTACGCTGTTAGCCCTCTATTTCCTGCTGGTTCATCGAAAAGTTGCAACGCTCTAGCCCGGGAAGCGTCTTGTAAAATCGAAGGATGAGGATTCTCCTCTTAGCAACGTCGTTGGTTTTGGCCGCGCTGGCCGCGGACGATTCCGATCTTTTGAAAGCGCGGGATCACCAGGATCGGGCGGCGCTTGAAAAGATGGCGGCCGAAGCGCGCGCGGCAGCCGACAAACAGCCCAACGATGCGGCCGCGCAGTATCGCGTGGCATTGTCGGAATCCTATTCGGCTGAAGTCGCCATTGAACTGCACGACAAGGCAGGCGCCAAGAATGCCGCCCAAGCGGGCGTGGATGCCGCTACCAAAGCCGTTAGCATGAAGCCCGATTTCGCCGAGTACCAGCGCGTCCTGGGAACGCTGTGCGGCCAGATGGTATCCAGCAGTTCCCTGGCCGGCCTGAGATACGGCAAGTGCGCGCTGGAAGCGGTGGACAAAGCCATTGAGCTGGATCCCAAGTCTTCGATGGCCTTTGTGAGTCACGGCGTTGGGAATTACTATCTGCCGCAAGCCTTTGGCGGAGGCATCGATCTGGCCATCAAGGATTTCCGCAAGGCCATCGAGCTCAATCCGAAGAATGCGGACGCCTGGCTGTGGCTGGGCCTCGCGCTGCGCCGGTCCAATCAACCCGTGGAGGCGCAAAAGGCGTTCGAGCACTCGCTTGAACTCAACCCGAGCCGCGCCTGGACCCATCAGCAACTCGAGAAAACACCGAGTTCCTAAGCGTCCGGGAAACCATCGCAGCCTTGGGTCGTCTAACCAGCGGGAGCCAAACCATGCCCGGAACTTTGCAGGACTACGCTCAGGCGGTTCACGACGTAATCGCCATTAACCGCGACGCGGAACAAGGCTATCGCGGGGCGGCGCACGCCGTGAATGATTCCGCGATGAAAGAGATGTTCGCGCAGTACGCGGCGCAGCGAGCCCAGTTCGCGGCCGAGATCCAGGCCGCCGTGAAGGCGCTGGGCTTCGATCCGATTGATCCCCAGGGAGTGGGCGGGATGTTGCGGGCCAGTTGGATGAGCCTGAAGGGCATGATGACGGGCCACGACGTCCACGGCACTCTGGTGGAAGTGGAGCGCGCCGAGGATTCGTCGGTCAAGACTTATCGCGTCGCGCTCAGCAAAACCCTGACTCCCGACATCGCTTCGATCATGCAGAAACAGTTCGAGCAAGTGCAGGAAGCGCATGATCGCATCCGGAGCCTGCGCGATTCCACCGCGCCGCCGGACGACGAGCCGGCGAAGGATCCTGCCGCTTCCACGAGTTCGACAAACGGCGATATCCCCAAAGGCATCTGAGGGCCCAACCTTGCCGGAGCATGTTAGCATCAGCTTGTGAATAAGCTGGCAAATGGTCCCGCGTCGGATCCCCTAACCCGCTTGGAATCCCTGAGTGCCCCGACGGGCGACATCGACCGCATGCTTGAGGAGATCGAGGCCTGCCGTCGACGGGATCAAGGGGATTCGCCCGATGGGACTCCAGAAGCGACCACTCCCTCACGGTCGTGGTTCCGTAGCAATCCATCTGAACCGCGACGGTTACGGAGCGGAAGCAAGCCCTGACGCGGGGGGATCAGCGCGTCAGATCGATGCCGAATTTCTTCAATTCCTCGGCGTAATAGCGACGGTGCAGCAGATCCCATTCTTCGGTGCCTTCGGGGATCTCTTTTTTCTGCGAGCGGATCTTGGTGCGCGCCGCGCGGTCCACTTTCTCTTCCACCCCCAGCAATTCGGTCATGGCCTGCACGATGGCCAGCCGCACGTCGTTGGGGTCTTTCTTGAGGCGGAACTCGCGCGATTTGCGGAATGCCGCCACCATCTTGTGCGAGATGTCGTTGATCTTGTCGCGCGACAGCTTCATGTTGTCGCCGGTATCGCGGCCCGAAGCCCGTATCACCTTGCGCTGCGAAATCAGCGTGTTCTTGATGCGGCGGAACATTTCCTGATAGCTGACCCCCTCCCGCCGCATATAATCGCTGTATTGGCTGAGCAGCTCGCGCACTTCGTCGTTGAGGCGATCCTCCACCTGCAATTCTTCTTCGATCAAATGGCCGATCATCTCGGCGGCCGACTCGGTGCTACTTGTCTCGATAATCTGGGGTGTCATCCGTCTCACCAGTTGCCGCGACAGATAGCTTATGAATTCTCTACTCAGAAGCATGCAGTTTTACGGGGCGAGCGACCCCGCGGCCCCGTGACAATTCCCCAATTCTCGCACATTCAGTTGGGCAACTCGCCTTGATGATGTTCCAGAAACCCCGCGTCAATCGGCTTACGGCCCCGAAAACCCTCGTCCACGCCGTGCCAGAATTGGATGCCGTCCTCGCCCAGTTTCCAGCACAGGTAAACTTCCTGGCCCTGGAATAAGGTGGGGAAGTCGATCAGCCCAATATCCAGATCCTTCACCAGGCACCCGAACTGGTGAACGTTCTCCAGGGCCTGCTCCAGATCGCGCGCGGCGGTCTCACGGCGCTGCTTTTGTTCCAGCAAACGAGCGCGATCCACCTGCACCCCGCCCAGCATGGTCACGCGCTGCGAAAAGTTCTGCCACGCCGTTTCGGCTTCTTCGAACTCCGTTTTTAGAGAAATAGCCTGGCGAATGGCCGCCGCGACATCGGGAAGCACTTTTTCGGCTTGTTGGAGCGTAAAAAACCTGGGCATCGGTTCGAACGAGACGCGGAAGGCCTCAAAGCATTGCAGTAGCTGACAGCAAGATGGTAACTCAACCGATTATAGCAGCGTCACAAGTCCATGACCTTGAGATCGCGCGTTCCGCCGATAATGAAATGGTGAGGTTCTTTTTAACCATCGTCTTAGCCGCCGCGCTATGGGCTGCGGCTCTCCTCGGACAATCCATCAATAGCGGAACGGTAACCGGCCAGGTGACCGATCCATCCGGCGCGTACGTCGCGGGGGCCAAGGTGCGGCTCACCAATCCGGTCACCGGGTATGAACAAATGGCCGTTAGCGATACCAACGGCGCCTTTCGCTTCAATAGCGTTCCGGTGAACAACTACCATCTGGAAGTAAGCGAATCGGGTTTCAATACCGCCCAGCAGAATGTCGACGTTCGCAACTCAGTGCCCGTGGTGGCGAACGTCGCGCTCAGCATCGCCACCGAGGCGAGCACCGTTACCGTGCAGGCCACCGCGGCGGCCGTGGAAACCGATACTGCCGCCCATCAGGACGTGGATTCCAGCGCCTTCGCGAAACTACCGGTGATGAGCCCCGGCGCGGGCTTGAGCGACGCCATCACCTATAGCACCGGCGCGGTGGCGGCGGACGCCAACGGCTTCTTTCACCCCCTGGGTGACCACGCGCAAACTACGTTCGTGATCGACGGCCAGCCGGTGAGCGACCAGCAGAGCAAGCTTTTTTCCACCCAGATTCCACTTAATGCGCTGCAAGGCATGGAACTGATCACCGGATCGCCGGAAGCCCAGTATGGCGACAAGACCAGCCTGGTGGTGAACGCCACGACGCGATCCGGATTGGGCGCTACCAAGGCATTCGGCAGTTTCGATACCAGTTGGGGATCATTTGGCACCTGGACCGGCAGCGCCACGCTGGGATTCGGAACTCCCAACTTCGGAAATTTCCTGGCGCTCAACGTAAGCCGTTCCGGCCGGTTCCTGGACACGCCGGAATTCCTGCCCCTGCATGACATCGGCAATAACGGCAGCATCTTCGACCGGGTGGATTGGCAGCCCGGTCCCAAAGACATCTTCCATCTGGACCTGTTCACGGCGCGCAACTGGTTCCAGGTGCCCAACAGCTACGATCAACTGACGCAGGATCAAAGGCAGCGCGTGATGAGCTGGAGCGTGGCGCCCGGTTACCAGCACACTTTCAACGCCCACACCTTGCTCACCGTAAATCCGTTCGTGCGCCGCGATCAGCTCAACTATTATCCGAGCCGCGATCCGTTCGACGATACTCCGGTCACCGCCTCGCAAAATCGCGTCCTGATGAACTATGGCGTCAAAGCCGATTTGTCGTTTACTCACGGCCATCACGACATCAAGATCGGGACCCAAATCCAGCAAACGCGGCTGCTCGAAAATTTCCAGTTCGCGATCACCAACCCCGACTACAATCCGGTGTGCCTGGATAACCAGGGAAATCCGCTGTTGCTGCCGGGCGTTCTCAATCCGGATGAGTGCTCCGGCCAGAATGCAGTGCCGAATCCCAACCTGCTGCCGGGAATCGTCCCTTATGACCTGACGCGCGGCGGCGTGCCGTTCCAATTTCACGCCACCCACAACGTCAACGAGTACGCCGTTTACATTCAGGACACCATTACGCTGGGCCATCTCACCATCGACGCCGGTCTGCGGGACGATCAATACAACGGGCTGGTCTCCTCCAACGGAGTGCAGCCGCGCTTGGGGCTTTCTTATCTCTTGCCCACGAACACTGTATTGCGAGCCTCGTACGCCCGCACTTTCGAAACGCCGTTTAACGAGAACCTGCTGTTGTCGAGCGCGGCGGGCACGGGCGGTCTGGAGGAAAACCTATTTGGATCGGTATCCACTCCCATCCGGCCCGGAAACCGTAACGACTTCGATACGGGATTTCAGCAGGGCGTGGGCAAGTGGCTGATCGTCGACGCCGATTATTTCTGGAAGTTCACGCACAATGCGTACGATTTCGACGTGCTGTTCAACACTCCCATCACTTTCCCGATTTCCTGGAACAATTCCAAAGTGGATGGCGTCTCGGGCCGCGTCAGCAGCATCAATCTGCATGGATTTCAGGCTTATCTAACGCTGGGCCACACACGCGCGCGCTATTTCCCTCCGGAAACCGGCGGCCTGATCGCTTTGGGCGGCATTCCGGAAGGCGTCTTCAGGATCGATCACGATCAGGCTTACCAGCAGAACGCAAACCTGCGCTATCAGCGTCACAAAAATGAGGAATGGATCGATTTCACCTGGCGCTACGACAGCGGGCTGGTGGTCAGCGGCGTTCCCGACGTCGCGGCCGCGCTTACCTTAACGCCGTCCGAGCAAGTGGACATAGGATTTGCGTGCAACGGAGTTCCAGCCACGCTGCAATCGCCGATCCGAAGCTGCAGCGCCAACGGCACGTCAACTTTGCTGACCTTGCCCCAAACCGGCACAGAGAATGACGACCACAATCCGGACCGCGTGAAACCGCATAGTCTTTTCGATATCGGCATCGGCACCGACAACTTGTTTCACAAGGAGAGCGGACCACGCTGGACGCTACGATTCACCGTGGAAAACGCCACCAACAAAGTGGCGCTCTATAATTTTCTTTCCACATTCAGCGGCACGCATTTTATCGAGCCCCGAACGTATCAGGCCACCGCCGGATATATATTCTGAACCCGCGCGTTACGGCTGATACTCCAGCACCAGCATCGTAATATCGTCCTCCTGCTCGGATGCTTCGCTGAAGTCTTCCACCGCATCCACCAGTTTGGCGTGCAGCTCGGCACAACCGATGCCGGCGTGGGCGCATAGAAATTCCCGCAGCGCGTTCTTGTCGAAGAACTCTCCGTCCGCATTGGCGGCCTCGGAAAGCCCGTCGCTGAATAACAGCACTTTGTCGCCGGGTTGAAGCTGTATGGTCTTCACTTCGTAGACCGCGACGTCCAGCATCCCGATCGGCATGCCGGTACTCTCCAAAAGCTCCAATTCCCCGCTCGCTCGCACCAGCACCGGCTTGGGATGCCCAGCGTTAGACCAGCGCAGCTGGCCGCTCCGATCGATGGTGCAGTAAACCACCGTGGCGTACTTTTCGCCGCGGGCGCGCTCGATCAGGAAGCGATTCACGCGCGACATCACGTCGTCGATTCGCACATCTCCTTCGGATGCGAACACAAAAGCTCCCTGCAGCAGAGCCGCCAGCAGGGCCGCGCTCACGCCTTTGCCCGAAACATCCACGATGACGCAGGCATATACGTCGGGATTCACGCGGCGCACGTCAAAATAGTCGCCGCCCACCTGGCGCGACGCGATGCTCGATCCGGTGGCGCGAAACCAGCCCTGGTTGGGCAGTTCGCTCGGCAGCAAACCGGTTTGGATGGTGCGCGCAATGTTCAGCTCTTCTTCCATGTGCTGCTTGGCGCGCTCTTCTTCCAGCAGCCGCGCGTTCTCGAGAATCGTCGAGGCTTCCAGCGCGAGGGTTTGCAGAATCTCGCGATTGCCCGCCGAAAGGTCGGCCGCTGCTCCGCGCGAATCCATGTAGAGCACGCCCACGGTGTTGGCGAGCGTCCCGGCTACGGTCTCCTGCAGCGATCCGGTGCGCACTTGAATCAACGGCACGCAGACCACGCTACGCAGCTCCAGGTCCGCCACCGACATTTCCGGGCGGATGCCATCGGCGCCCTGCGGATCGAAGGTCATCGAAAGCAGATCGCGCCGGGTACGGAGCGCTCGATTGATCAGCGATCGAGGAACCCCCAAATCCGAAGTATCCAGAGGCGAGCCGCGCCGGTCCCGCGCCACGCTCACCTCCAATTGCTCGTCCTTGCCCAGCAGCAGGAAGCCGCGCTCAGCGCCGGTGACCGAAAGCGCCGCGTCCACCACCGCCACCAGGACATCGTGCGTGGACAAGGAGCTCTGCAGCGCGCGGGCCACTTCCACCAGGGACCGGAGTTTCGAAAGATTATTCGCTCCCGCTCCGGCCGGCGCGGACATTTTCCCCAGCACCTGGTTGAGCTCGTCTTCTTTCTCGGTGAACGCCAGCCGGTAGGAATCGGGAAAACCGAAGTCGATGCGGTCGCCCTCCTGCAGCACGTGCCGCTTCACCCGCTGGCCGTTCACGAACACGCCGTGGCGGCTGTCCAGATCTTCGATCACGTATTTGCCGTTGTCCCTCCCGATACGGGCGTGACTGCGTGAGATGCGGTTGTCGCGCAGCACCAGATTGTTTTCGCCTTGCCGTCCGATCAGGTAGGGTAGCGGATCGATGATCGCGCGGCTGCGGTTCCCGGAAGGATTCGTGACGGCCAATGCGGGCGGCCGGCCCAGCACCGCGGGCGAGGACATCAGCGGCTCCGTGGGTGTTGCGCGCGGCTGTGGGCGGCAGGCGGCTCAGGCTCGGTCGGCTCGCTCAATTCTTTCCCGCGCAGAACCTGACAGTGCGAACAGTATCCCCCCACCTCCGTCCGCGACAGAACGATCTCAAACCCGAAGTGAGTCTCAATTTGCTCGCGCATCTTCTGCAGAAGATCCCCAAAGAACTCTTCGATTTTGCCGCAGCGCAGGCAAATCACGTGGGCATGTTCCTGTTTCAGGCGCGTCTCATAGTAGTGCTGGTCGCCGGAGTGATGCATCAGGTCCAACTCGTCAACCAAGCCGCCGGCCTTCAGCAGCTTGAGTGTGCGGTAAACCGTCACCCGATTCAGTTTGGGATCTTTTTCGCGCGCCAGCGTGAACAGACGTTCGGCGTCCAGATGCTGGCCGGATTGATCGATCAGATCCAGCAGGATCTTGCGTTGCCGCGTCAGCCGGACGCCTTGTTGTTTGAGCGAGTCTTTGATGCCGGAAACCGCCATGGAGGAGGGCCTGCGACCCTTTAGCCGGGACCTTATAGAAGAGTACCAGAGCCGAGCCGCTAGCGTTAACGAACCGGGGTCAGTTGGCCAGTTTCGATGCGCGATTGATACTGCGGATCACCAGACGCCGGGGGTCCAGCAAGTGCTGGGGCTTAAAATGCCGCGCGGACCATTTGCAGCC
This sequence comes from Bryobacterales bacterium, assembly GCA_963798295.1. Lineage (GTDB taxonomy): Bacteria > Acidobacteriota > Terriglobia > Bryobacterales > Bryobacteraceae > Palsa-89. Next base: position 668,633 of record CAWCSV010000004.1, read on the forward strand.
AGGCTCAAATTCGACGCCCAAGAAGTATCCGATTTCCCGATACACGCAATACCGGACTTTGCCGGAAAGCTCGCCCTTGGGGTAGGTGATGCGCAGGTCCGTCTGCAAAGGTATGGGCTGGTCGAATTGCAGGCACGCTCCGGAAAGCGAAATGTCTTCCAGATTGGCCACACCCTTGCGAATGCGCCCGGACTTGTCCTTCCACTGGACATCCACCATATCCGCACATAACATCCGGGGCTCTATGCGCCTATCGAACATACACGTCTTATCGGCGACCGAAAGGTGAATAATTATGAGGGGGTTGCCACCAAAATCGCCCTAACCTACCGTAAGGCCCTAACCGCAAGGTCTGTATCGACAGAGTACCATGTTCGTTCCCCGAAGGTACTACTCGCCGCCGACTTGGGACCTCCTGTCACTGACCGGTCTGTGACACCCGCCATACGTGCCACGTCTTGACCATCGCCAGGCGCGATAGTATCGTTACCTAGGGCAAATCACAAGAGTGGGTCTCCCTTTCAGTCCTCATTCTCCGCAGGCGCAATCCATCGCAGCCGTATTCACACTGGTTCTGATCATTGCCGCCGTAGTTTTCGCGATGGTAGCGGCGGGCGTGATCTGGAGCGTGGCCCGCTACCGGTCGCGCGGCGCCGTGGCAGAGCCCAGGCAGATTTTCGGCTCGCGCAAGCTGGAAACGATGTGGACATTGACGCCGCTCGCGATCGTAGCGGGACTCTTTATCGTCACGGTCCGCGCCATGGTTTTAATCGACGCACCGCAGGACTTCAGCGAACCGCCCGACCTTGTGATCACCGCTCATCAATGGTGGTGGGAGGCTCGTTATCCCAATGGCGTCGTCGTACCCTGGGACATCCACATTCCCACCTCGCGGAGGATGCAAGCCCGCATCGAATCGGCCGACGTGATTCATGACTTCTGGGTGCCTCAGCTTGCCCGCAAGATGGACGCTGTCCCAGGCCGCTGGAGTACTATCTGGCTGGAGGCCGACACGCCAGGAACCTACGCCGGCACTTGCTCGGAATTTTGCGGCGCGCAGCACGCCTGGATGCGCTTTCGCGTGGTCGCCCAGGCGGAGCCCGATTTTGAGGTTTGGCTGGCGAACGAGGCAGCCACCCGCAATGCTCCAGAGCAGCTCTTTCGAAATAAGTGCGAAAGTTGCCACACGGTTGCCCCAACGCAGCCCAGTTCCGGAAAAGGACCGAGCCTTAGCGGCCTAGCCAGACGCGAGTTCCTGGGCGGCGGCATCTCGCGAAACACTCCCGAGAACCTTATGCTCTGGTTGACCGATCCGCAAGCGGCCAAACCAGGCAACCGCATGCCGACCATTCCGCTGATGGCACAGGAGCGTAGCGCGCTGTTGATGTACCTGGAGTCCCTTCGATGACCGCCTGGTTGTGCGCCATCGATCACAAACGCGTCGGCATCCTCTACATGCTCTCCGCGCTTCTGTTTTTGTTGGCCGGCGGAATGGAGGCCATGGTGATGCGCGCGCAACTGGCCGCGCCCAATCTCAAGCTCATCACGCCCGAAATCTACAACCAGATGTTCACCATGCATGGCACCACCATGATTTTTCTCGTCGCCATGCCGAGTCTTACAGGCTTTGGCGTCTACTTAGTGCCGCTCATGATCGGCGCAAATGAGATGGCTTTGCCCCGGCTGGGCGCGTTGAGCTTCTGGCTGCAGCTCTTCGGCGGCATCCTACTGTACGCCAGTTTCGCCACAGGAGCCGCGCCGGACGCGGGCTGGTTCAGCTATGCGCCGCTTACCGAAAAGACGTTTTCGCCTGGTGCGGGCCTGGATTACTGGGCGCTCGCACTGCTCATGATCGCCGCCGGTTCTATCGGATCGGCCATCAATCTCGCAGTCACGATCGCCACCGAGCGCGCGCCGGGCATGACCATGCGACTGGTTCCACTATTCGTCTGGATGACGCTGGTCACCTCTGTCATGATCGTCTTCGCGTTGCCCGCGCTGGCGGCGGCCCTGGTCATGCTCCTGAGCGACCGGATGCTGCATGCCCATTTCTTCGATCCCTCGCAGGGCGGCGCCCCGCTGCTGTGGCAGCATTACTTCTGGATTTTTGGCCATCCCGAGGTTTACATCGTAGTGCTTCCCGCGTTCGGGATGATCTCGGAAATCATTCCCGTGTTTTCTCGCAAACCGATCTTCGGCTATCCGTTCATGGCCACTTCCAGCGTCGCCATCGCTTTCCTGAGCTACGGCGTCTGGGTGCATCACATGTTCGCCGTGGCGCTGGGACGCAATTTTCTGGCGGTATTCTCGGCCGCCAGCATGCTGATCGCGGTGCCCACGGGCGTCAAGATTTTCGGCTGGATCGCGACCATGTGGGGCGGGTCCATTCGATTCTCCACGGCCATGCTGTTTGCTGTCGCGTTCCTGTTGGAATTTACCGTGGGCGGGTTGAGCGGCGTGGCGTTCGCCGCGGTGCCGGTGGACTGGCAGATGACCGACACCTACTTCGTGGTGGCGCACATCCACTACGTGCTGGTTGGCGGTACGGTATTCGCGCTACTGGCCGGCGTCCATTATTGGTTCCCCAAGCTCAGCGGGCGAATGCTGGACGAGAAGCTTGGCCGCTGGACCTTTTGGCTGATCGTAGCCGGCTTCAACACCACGTTTTTCGTCCAGCATTTCCTCGGACTACTGGGAATGACGCGCCGCGTCTATACCTATCCCGATCTCCCGTGGTTCGGCGCGCTGAATCTTATTTCCACCGTGGGCGCGGCCATCCTGGTATTCGGGGTTCTGCTATTCTGCGCGAACATCGCGATGAGCCTTTTCTTCGGGACCGTGGCGGGCGACGATCCGTGGAACGCCTGGACGCTCGAATGGGCAGCTTCATCGCCGCCGGCGCTGCAAAACTTCGCCGAAGTTCCTGAAGTGCGCAGCCGCCGGCCTTTGTGGGATCTCAAACATCCCGAAGCTCCCGATTGGATTCGCGCATGATCCAGCGGGCGCAACTCGGAACGGCGATGTTCCTGATCTCGGAAGGAGTGTTCTTCTTCCTGCTCATCCTCGCCTTCCGGTATTTTGCGCCGATCCCCGCCATCACTCCTACCTGGTGGCTCTTCACCGCTTTGCTGCTCGCGAGCGCTTTCACCACTTGGCGAAGATGGCGCTGGGCTACCATCACGCTCGGCGCCGCATTTCTGATCGGGCAAGCGCTGTTCTTCGGAACGACGTTCTTCATCCTGGCCGGCATTCACGGGATCCATATCCTCGCTGGACTGATCGCGCTCGCAATCGTGCCGGTCCCAGCCCTCCGAACCATGGCGCTGTATTGGTACTTCTTCACTGCCGTCTGGCTCGCGATCGTTCTAGTCGCATACTTCGGGAGCGCCCTATGATGCCTCCATTAAGCGCCCATATCGTCCGGCACCTCCTGCTCGCCCTGGTGATCCCTGCTCTGCTCTGGCTGCTCACTCCGCGACGCCTGGCCTCAGCCGCGTTACAGCGCCGCTCCGTGAGAAAACTGGAACGGGCTGTCGGTCAGCCCCCTGTCTCCTGGCTACTCGGCGTGGGCACAATGCTCGCCTGGCACGTTCCGGCGCTGTTTCATGCCGCGCTCGCGAACGAAAGCCTGCACATCTTGCAGTCCTTCAGTTTCCTCGTCACCGGCCTGATCTTCTGGTGGCCCATTCTCAGCCCGCTCGAAGACCGCCATCTTCCGGCGCTGGCCGCCGTATCCTATCTGTTCAGCGCCTGCCTCTGTTGCACGTTGATGGGCGCGTTCCTTACGTTCGGCCCGGCCGGGCTCTATACTATGCATCCCGGCACTATGCATCCCGGCGACGCCAGCCCCGATCCCAAAGGCGATCAGCAATTGGCCGGCCTGTTGATGTGGGTGCCCGGCTGCTTCATCTATCTCACGGCCATCCTCTTCACGGTTCGGCGATGGTACACCCAGGAGATGCCCGCATGACCAGGCCGACCAGTTATGCGCCCGTCGTGCTGGCAGCGGGTGTAATGCTGGCGCTCTGGGGCGCAGCTTCCACCTGGATCGTGTCGGCGGTTGGCTTGTTGGCCATTGGCATTGGGGCAGCTCGCTGGCTCATGGATATTCGACATGAAAACCAATAGTCCCTGGCTCCATCGTTACGCCATTTTCGTCGCGCTCTTGGCGCTGATTGCGATCGCCGCCGGCGCCGTGGTCACCAGCCTGGAACGGCCCATCGCCGCCACTCCCTTGGCCACCATCAATCCGGCCTTTGAGTTCTGGCACCACATGATCGGCGGCGTGACCGTGGTTTTTATGGTGGGCCTGGCGTTTGGATTTTCAGGTCCATTCGGCTGGATCGCTCTCACCGTGGGCGTCCTGGACGCTCTTTTGGGAGCGAAGGCCATCAGCAACGCGCTCCCCGAACTTTCCGCCATTCTGCACGCGCTGCTGGCCCAGATCTTTTTTGGGACCATCGTCGCCATAGCCGTTATGACGTCGGCAGGCTGGAAGCGCGGCCCCGAGCCGATCTCCGACACCTGGCGCCCATCACTGCGGTCACTGGCGGTCGCGATCCCGCTAATCGTTCTGCTGCAGACCACGCTGGGAGCTTCCTACCGCTATCGAGCGCTGGGGGTCATCTGGCATATCCTGAACGCCATGGTGGTGCTGCTTCTGATCCTGATCGCGGCCGTTTTTCTGGTCCGCCAGTTCCCCCAGCATTCCATGCTACGGCCGGCCGCCGTCGCCGCGGGCGTCATCACCGCGATACAGGTGATGCTCGGATTCACGACGTTCATGATGCTGATCCTGTTCCCGGAAACCAGCCTCGCGGTGGTGATCACCAGCGTGCTGCACGTCGCTACCGGTTCGCTTACCTTCGGCGCCGCTCTGGCGCTGGCCATCCTGATCCGCTTTAATATTCAGGGCCAACGGTCACTCCCCGGTCAGTGACCGCCAAGTGACCCAGTCCGGCTGGATTTTTCGCGAGGCTTTGATACACTTGTGACCGTGCCGGATGGTGTATACGGATCCCCGTGCTGATCACGAACCCTCTCAATTCCTCAGCTTACGTTTTTCCAACTCTTGAGTGCTTCCACATCGTCGGATTCGCGCTATCCATCGGCACTATCGCCATCGTCGATTTTTCATTGCTGGGGATCGGCATGCGCCGCCCGGCGGAGCTCGCCAAAGACACCTGGCTTTGGACGCTCTGCGGCCTGGTGCTCATGCTCTTTTCCGGACTGCTGCTGTTTTCCTCCGATCCCGACATGTACTATCTCAACTGGCCTTTCCTTATCAAAATGGCATTCTTCGTGTCGGCGGTCGTTTTCCATTACACCGTGCACCGCAAAGCGGTTTCCTCCGACACCGCGCCGCCCAACGGGAAACTGATCGCATGCGTGTCGCTGGCGCTGTGGGCCGGGGTCATATTCGGCGGCATTTTCATCGGCTTCGTTTATCCGGGACTCAGCTTAGGTTAGGCGCCATATGCTTTTGTCATTCGCCCAGTGGATCCAGTTAACCGGATTCTTCACCGCCCTGCGCGGATCGGCTTACGTTTACCCGGTCATCATGTCTTTGCACATGGTGGGCCTGGCCTTCTTCGGCGGCATGGTGTTGATGACCGACATGCGGCTGCTAGGCTGGGGGATGCGAAAGCGCTCCATTGCGGATGTGATCGAACAATTCCGAGTGCCCAAGCGCTGGGGTCTGCTGCTGATCGTTACCTGCGGAATTTTGATGGCAGGATCCAAGGCTGAAGAATATTACTACAACGCGTTCTTCCGGACCAAGCTGATCCTGCTGGCGGCGGTGGTAGTGTTTGAACTGGTGTTCTACCGCGGCGTCTATGCCAACCCGACGGAGCTGGATCAAGCCCCGAACGTCCCAGGCAACGCAAAGCTGGCGGCGGCGCTTTCTCTGCTGCTGTGGATCTCCATCGCGTGTTGCGGGCGTGGGATCGGCTACATCGAGCCGCCGCTCGACAAAATCCACGCCCAGATACATGTTGTGAAAGAGGCTGCCCTGGCTGCGCTGCGCAGTCCCAGCCCGCTCAAAGAACAGGACCACTAATTATGTTGCTGCTGCAAATTAACTCCATAGCGGATGCGCTGAACAGCTCCGAGTGGGTTTTCCCGATCGCGGAATGTTTTCATATTGCGGCGTTCGCGTGGTCTATCGGCTTGATCGCCGCGGTGGATTACAAGCTGCTGGGTTTTGGAATCCAGCATTCCAAACCGTCCGAGGTTTTGCGCGACACCGCTCCCTGGACGTTACTGGGGCTGGCCGTGGTGTTGCTGTCGGGCCCCATTCTGTTCCTGTCCGACGTTCGCATGTACCTGCACAATCCGTCGTTCGTGTTTAAGATGTACGCGCTGGCGGCCGCCATCCTGTTCAATTACACGATTCATCGCAAGGTGGCAAAGTCAGACAGCTCGTCGCAGGGCGTCCGTGTCGTAACGGCGGTGGTTTCGCTTGTATTGTGGATCAGCGTCGTTTTCGGCGGGCTGTTTATCGCGTTCGCTTAGGAGGCCAATGTGATTCTCGAACTCTTTCAATGGCTGCAAAGCTTGAGTTTTATGAGCTTCATCCGGGAGTCCGGTTTGGAATATCCAATCGTGATGAGCACGCACCTTACCTGCATCGCGATTTTCGGCGGCCTGATCGTGATCACGGACTTGCGGCTGCTCGGATGGGCTTTCCAAGACAAGTCCATCGCCGACGTCGTCAATGGATTGCGCTGGTGGAAGCGCGTCGGCTTCATCATCATGTTCGCGATGGGGTTCACGCTGTTCGGCTCCAAGGCCGCCGATTACTACCCCAATCCCTACTTCTGGGTCAAAATGTCTTGCCTGGTGCTGATTTTGATCCACGCCATCATCTTTCGGCCGCTCGTTTACAATCATCCCGAAAAACTGGATGCGTTGCCGGCGATTCCCGCGCGCGCCAAGGTAGCGGGGGCGCTCTCACTCATCCTTTGGACCGCGGTTCTCTGTAATGGACGCCTGATCGGGTACTACGAGCCGCCGCAGCAGAAGGGGCATGTAGTCGCTGCCGTCGACAGCAAGTGAATTCTGTCTTCTGAATTCTGAATTCTTTAGTGTAAACCCGCCGTCTCGATATGCTTGGCGTTGCCCCACGCAACGAACGTGTCGCTTCCATTGTGAAAGAGCTTCGGATATCCCAGGGCCATCTTCCCGCCCTTAGCCACTTCCACAACCGGACCAGCTACGCCGGTAGCTGTAACGCGCCGGACTAACACTCTCGCCCCCGCCGGATCCTGCTCCAGCCACGAAACAATCGCGCCGCCGTCTTCATCCAGAGCCAGCGCCGTGTACCCGAACGCATGGCCGGTGCTAAGCGTCACCGGTTTGGTAAAGCTGGAACCGCTGTCGCTCGAAAACGCCATCAACTCGCGAGGCATATCCTGCGCGCCGGTGAACCACGCCACCGCCACACGATCGCCTTTGGCCCGCACGGCCGCGGCGTTAGTGGGGCAGGCGTTGATTTCCCAATTATCCGCGTTGACGATTTTCGGCGTGGTCCATTTCCCGTTCTCCAGCCGGGTGACCGCGATGTCGCGAATGTCTTCCTTGCTGTGCGCGCGAAAAGCCACCAGCAATCCCTTCGATGTCTTGGTAACTGCGGTGGGGCAGCAGCCGCAGACATCGGGATCGATTTGCTCTTCGCGGACCTCTTTGCCGGTAGCGTCCACGATGGTGCGCTTCAAAGCGACTGGCGCATCTTCGCCTTTGAGCGCCTCCAGCCAGAAGATCGAGGCTCCGCCGTCCGGGTTGGCGATCATCGAAGCCAGGCCATGTTGGACGGCGCTGTGGTCATGATGGGCTTCGAGCGGCATGGTCCAATGCGTGCCATCGGTGGATGAGGAGACATACACATATTCCGCGTCGCTATCGCCGCCCGGCGCTTCCACCCAATGAGCGAACCAATGCCCGCCCAGCAGCGCCAGCACTTCCGGCATTTCGGCGGGATGGTGGAAGAAGTGGCGATGCGCGGCGATAGTCGTGGCGGGCGACCAGGTAGCGCCGTGCCGCACGGCATAGCGCAGCTCAAACGCCCCGCCTTGCGAAGGCTGTATCCAGCTGAACACCGCAGCCCCGTCCGGCGCGACGGACCAATTGGGTTGCAGGCTCCCTGGCCCGGATGGATTCGCCAGCGGGGTGGCGGAAAAAGTCTGGCTGAAAGCCGGCAGCGCCAACACGGCGCCTAGAAGGATAAACTGGATCTTCACGAGGGTTGCTCCTCTACTAGAAGACCATGTTTCGCTTCCTTTTGGTGATACCTGTTGTTTCCGCGCTGGCTCAGTCCTACCACGTGCCAAAGCTCCCAAACGGTCAACCCGATTTGCAGGGCATCTGGCAGGCGCAGACAGCGGCCGCCTATGACATTGAGCCGCATGCCGCTCACTTGGGGATGCCCGCGGGCCTCGGCATCGTGGTTGGCGGCGAGATCCCCTACACGCCGGAAGCGGCAGCCACCAGAAGGCAGAACTTCCAGAATCGCGTGACCGCCGATCCGGTGAACAAGTGCTTTTTGCCCGGCGTGCCTCGCGCCAATATCATGCCCTTTCCGTTTCAGATTTTTCAAACCGCCAAGGACGTCGCGATTTTGTATGAATATGTTCATGCTTACCGGCTGATCCCGCTGGATGGCAGCAAGCATCCCGAAGATGTGGATTTCTGGATGGGCGATTCGCGCGGCCACTGGGAGGGCGACACGCTGGTGGTGGACGTCAGTGACAATAACGACCAAACCTGGTTTGACGCTTCCGGCAACTTCCATAGCGGCGCCTTGCACGTCGTCGAGCGCTACACCCGCACCGGCCCGGACACCATCGGCTACGAAGCCACCATCGAAGACCCTAAAGTATTCACCAAGCCATGGAAGATCAGTCTGTCGTTCTACCGCCGTCCGGAGAAGAATCTCCAATTGATGGAGTACGATTGTTACGCGTACGGGGAGCCAAGCAAATGAAAACGATTGTCCTGGGCTTGGTCTTATCGGTAGCAGGGCTGGCGCAAACGCCCGGGCCGCAGGAAAGGCCCATAGACAAACCCGCCGTAAAGGCCGGCCCCATGCCGCGCGTCCCGGACGGGAAGCCCGATTTTCAAGGCGTTTGGGAGGTTCGGAACCCCGGAGGCGCCGCGGCTTACGACGTGGAGGATCACTTCAAGGCGGTCTACGGCATTCCGCCCGGCAAAGGCGTCATTGTCGATCCCAAGGACGGCAAGATCCCTTATCTGCCTGCGGCTGCGCAGCGCAAGCAGGATCTGGTGGCGCACCACATGTACGACGATCCGGAAGCGCACTGCTTTCTTTCCGGCATTCCGCGCCAGGTTTACGCGCCGTTCGGATTCCAGATTTTGCAGCCGTCCAATTACGTTCTGATGCTGTTTGAAAACTTCCATGCCTACCGTGTAATTCCCACCGACGGCCGGCCGCATCTGCCCGCCGACATCAAAACGTTCGATGGCGATTCGCGCGGCCGCTGGGAAGGCGACACGCTGGTGGTGGACGTGACCAATCAAAACGACAAAACGTGGTTCGACATGGCGGGCAATTTCCATAGCGACGCACTGCACGTGGTGGAGCGCTACACGCCGGTGGACGCGAATACCATCGCCTACCAAGCCACTATCGAAGACCCCAAGACCTTCGCGCGCCCCTGGACCATCGCCTTCCCCATCACTCGCATCACGCGCCCGGGCTACGAAATCATGGAACTGGCCTGCGTGGAGGGCGAGCGGGATCTGAAGCACTACACCGAAGGCGAAGGCGGCGCTAACAAGAAGTAAGCGCCTCTAGACGTGGACCACGTCGTTGGTCAGCGTGCCGATCTTTTCAATCGTCACCGATACCGGCCCACCCAGTTTGTTCAGATCGATATTTTGCACCGCGCCGCCCTGCGCCGATTTCTTTAACGCCGTGCCCATGGAAACGATGTCGCCGGGGAGCAGCGTCAGGTGACTGGATAGAAACTCGATCACCTCTGGAATCTTGTAAAACAGATTCTCGGTGTTGTCTTCGGTGACGAGTTGGCCTTGGTGGCTGCACGACACCGTCAGATTGTGCGGATCGGCGATCTCGTCTTTCGTCACCAGCCACGGGCCCATGCATGCGAAGGTATCGCAGCATTTGTACCGGCCCGGATAACTCACCCAGGTGTCCACGTATTCGATTGCCTTTGCATCGCCCTCCTTGGGATGAATGGCGCGGTAATGAAAGGTGTCTTCGGCGCGCATGGTGGGCGACGTAATGTCGTTATGAATGGTATAGCCGAATACGTAATCGTAGGCATCGCGCGCGGCGACATTCTTAGCCAATTTGCCGATCACCACCGCCAGCTCGGGCTCCGGATGCACGCGCCCATAGTGCGGCTTGCACTCGATGGAGCCCAGGTGCCCCAGCAGAGAACTGGCCGGCTTGATGAACATCGCCGGATGTTTCGGGCCTTGCAAGATTCGATCGCTGTTGGCGCTGTTGTTGAGCGCCAGGCAACAAATCTTCGATGGACGACGCACGGGCGGGTGCCAGACAACTTCGTTGGCCGAGAACGTCTCCCGGCCTCTGCGAACTTCAGTCCCCGATTCGATGAGATGCAGAAGACTGGGGCCCTCGATTTCGACCAGCGTCTCTTCATCTATCGAAAGCCCGATGCGGTCCTTGCCGCCTGTGGAAAAGCTGGCCAGTCTCACTTTTTGTCCGAAACGACGGCCATAATCTCGCACTCCACTAGCAGTGGATCGCGCAGATCCGGCGTGTCAAAGGTGTGCCGCGCGGGGCGCGAATGCGGATCGGGAAACATCTGGAGCCAATACTTGTTGAGCACGGGCCGGTCCGCGATGTCTTTCAGCCAGACGTTGAGTTTGATAATGTCCTCCGGCGCGGCGCCGCCCGCTTCGAGAACCCGGCGCACATTCGCGAACGTCTGCTCACACTGGGCGTCGATTCCCTCGGGAACTTTGCCGGTCTCCGGATTCTTTCCAAAGATTCCGCCGCTGACCAGAAAAGGACCAACCCGGCTGGCATTGGGAATGGGATTTACATGCTCCAAGCCGGGCACTTCGATACTGGTTCGATTGCTCATTTTTGTAGTGTAGCGTCCACAATCTCTTTCAGGGTCGCGTCATCGCGACCTTTGAAGCGTTCCAGGCGGCGATAAATCTCCTCCGCGGCTTCATGAAATCCAGAAGGCAGGCCCGCGCTTTCGAACGTCGAAGCGATCTCGCGCATCTCAGCGGCGAATCGCCAGGCCTTCGGCGCCGCCCGCGCAATCTCGCGCTCCAGTTCGGGTAGCGGCGGCCCGTTTCTGGCGCACTGTCGTTTGAGATCGTCCAGGACCTCCAGCTGTTCGGCGGCTGCCAGCACCGCGCTGGCCAGCGCGATGGAACCTTTCGAGTAGGCCGCGAAACACATCTTCAACGCCGACGCCTGGCCGATGCCTCCGGAGAGCGCCTGGACTTCGATAGGTCCGGCGGAAAAACAGGGAGCGATGCCGGCGGCGTGTTCTCCCGAAAGATACAGCCAGGTGCGGTTCCGCTCCGTAACGGGTGGCCCGATGATGCCTCCATCCACGAAATGCGCGCCGTACTCTTCCATTCGCCGCGCGATCCGTTGGGTACGTTCCACGGAGATGGCGTTGGCGTCCAGATACGTCCCTTGAAAGGAACAGCGGGCGACTTGTTCGGCGATCGGTTCCGCGAATTCGGGAGGACAAACGCTCACGATCAAGCTGCAAATGCCACACAGGTTCGGGAGCGTCCCGGCGTCGGCCAGGCCGGCGCGCGTTGCGCGTTCTCGCGTGGACGCACTTCGGTTCTCCGACGCCCAAAACACCTCGTTCCCGCCATTGCGCGCGGAAACCGCCACCACGATTCCCATTTGCCCGGGATGCACAATCCCAATGCGCTGACCGGCCATGCTGGGGCGCGCTTTCTGTCGGCTATTGTTTCAAGTAAATCGTCTTGATTGGCGAGTGTTTGCCGAAGGACGTTGTGTCGGTCCAAGCCTTGCCGTCGGCGGAAAGAGTCCAAATGTCGTGAACGGGAATATCCCCAAGCATCGTATCGCTGACCAGTTTGTCACCGTCCCACATGCCGTGGGTCTTCACTGTCTGGCCACGCATTTCGCTGGTGACATCCGAACCGTCGGTCGAAAATTTGCGGACCCTGGGTCCGTCACTGCCATCCGCGCCGGGGCGCACTTCCGTCACGGTGATGACGTTGCCTTCCTGCTTGACTGTGCGGGTGGTTTGCAGGGATCGGCCCGTGCCAGGGCCCAGCGCGGAATTGTCGATCTTCCAGGTGCCAGTAAAATCGGGATGGTCGGCGGCGAATGCCAGAGCGGCAAACGAAACAGTAAGAACAGTAAGAAGTATTGCCTTCATGGAACCTCCTTGAAAATGACTTTTAGCTTATTATCTCATACTTAGTCCCGAATTCGGTTTGGCGATCACCAGATGGTGGGAGATTCAAGGAGCCGAATCTGCTGCCTGTCAGAATCGATTTCCGCCTCAACTCCCATGGCACGATAAACTTGGGGTCGGTGTGTCCGAAATCCATGCCAGTTCACCAACGGAAGCGAACTAAGCCCTAATTCCGCAAGCACTTGCAAGAGAGCGCCGTCACAGGCTTCAAACGTTTCCGGGTCCCCGAACGGCCTGCCATAAGTACAGGCGCTAGAAAGTAGGGATCGTGAAGCGGCGGACGGCCGGTAGCATCCCGAATCTGCTGCTGATGGTGCCAGCGTTCCGTGAATTCGCGGCAGATATCGAACCATTGCGGGCCTGCTCCGGCCTGCCCAACCGACCGCGTCCCCGGCGTAAATGGGTTAAGCGAAGCCAAGCAGGCTTCCACTTCGGGTCCCGTAAAGGCCAGAAAATCCCTCAGCAGGCGCGGGCTCATCCGGCGCATCGCCACCACCCATTCGGCATTTAACCGGTTCACCAGATCAACCAGCTGGCTGTATTCCTGAATTGCGCCGGACGAACGGAACCCGTCCCGCTTGCTGGCGAGAATCCAAATGTCACCGGCCAGCAGGTGCGCGGCGATGTCCTTGACATACCACAGAGGAGCCGCGGTGGGACGCGCCCAATCGTCCTCGGAAAGTTCCGCAAGCAGACTGAACAATCGTTCCCTGAGTGCGGGAAAGCGATCGGCGACCAGGATCACGCGTGGATGGTTCATCTTCGGCAAGCAGCCCGTGGTAAAAGCCGCTTGCTGACGCGCGCGGTTCCGTAACGCGCTGTAGTGGCTGAACCGCGCAGTAAGCAGCGACTCCCGACTCCTTCCACGGGCTGCTAGGCAACGATTATATGGAAGCCTGAATACCGTGCGCTCGTTGAGTCTTGAGCTGGCGAAAACGTTGATATACTCAGCGAACGGAAATGAAATCTCATTGGATCGCAATCGTGGCTGGGGCTATCGCTTCTCCGGCGCTTCTCGGTCAAACGGCGGCGGACTGGCCGAATTACAATCGCGACTTGGCCTCCACGCGTTACTCGGCGTTGAAGCAGATCAACACCAGCAACGTATCGAAACTCGCGCAGGCTTGGTCTTACCGGCTGCGTCCCGACGCCAGTAGCCCGGCGGCGGGGACCATGAACGAGGTAACGCCCATCGTCGTCAACGGAGTGATGTATCTGCCGGCGGGCAATCGCGTGGTGGCGCTCGACCCGGAAACGGGCGCCGAAGTCTGGCGCTACGAACTCAAGACCGGCATCGCTTCGCAGCGCGGCGTCGCCTACTGGCCGGGCGACAAAGAAAATCCCGCGCGCATCCTCTTTACCGCCGGCCACAAGATGGTGGCATTGAATGCGAAGACGGGCAAGCTGGATCCCGGCTTCGGCAATGAAGGCGAAATGACCATGGACGTTCCCTTCGCCGGCGTGCCTACCATTTACAAGAACGTGATTCTGGTGGGCATGAACATGTTCGGTCCAGGTGAAGAGCACCTTCATCAGCAGGACGAGCTGCCGGGCGGTATGCCGGGGGATTCGCGCGCCTACGATGCGCGCACGGGCAAGAAGCTTTGGAATTTTCACGCCGTTCCCTTGCCAGGCGAAGTCGGCCATGACGATTGGAAGGAAGGCAACTGGAAGCGCTCCGGCAATAATATGTGGTCCTACGCGATCACCGTGGATGAGAAGCGCGGCATCGTCTACATGCCGATGGGCGGACCGGCGGCGAATTACTATGGCGGCGATCGCAAAGGCAACAACCTTTTCGCCAACTCCGTGGTCGCGGTGGATTACCAGACCGGCAAGCTGAAATGGTATTTCCAGACCGTGCATCACGAGCTTTGGGATTACGATCTGCCGCCCGATCCGGTACTGCTCGACATCGTCAAGGACGGCAAGAAGATTCCCGCGCTGGTGCAGACGGGCAAGTCCGGATACATGTTCATTCTCGATCGCCTAACGGGCAAGCCCGTGTTCGGCGTGGAAGAGCGGCCCGTGGCGCAGGGCGACGTGCCCGGCGAATGGTACGCTCACACACAGCCCTTTCCGTTGAAGCCACCGCCTCTGGCGCGCGTCAGCATTTCGAAGTCGGATATCGTCACCGCTGACGACACATCGGCCGATCACGCCAAGGCGTGCCTGGAGATTTGGGACAAGCATGGATTCCAGGATGCCGGGCCGTTTGCGCCCTGGGTTTATCAAGGCCAGGGCACACCGCAACACGAGACCATCAGTCTTCCCGGGCCCACCGGCGGAACGAATTGGGGCGGCGCCGCGGGAGATTCAGAGACCGGCTATATTTTCGTGAATTCGCAGGACAGCCCGGGAACCGGCTGGCTCAAGGATAATCCCAAGGCCAAAGAAGAGGGCGCGCTGCCCTACGTGATGCGTCCGGGGTTCTTCAGTTTCTCCGCGCCGTACAAAGACGCCGAAGGCAAAACTCTCGGCAATCTGCCGTGCATCAAACCCCCGTGGGAGCGATTGTTCGCCGTGAACGCCAACACCGGCGAGATTGCGTGGCAAGTGCCGCTGGGCGTCACCGATTTCTTGCCGCCCGAGAAACGAAATACAGGCCGGTCCGGAGCGTTCGCCGGGCCGATCGCAACCGCCGGAGGGCTGGTGTTCATCGGCGCGACGAGCGACGCGCGCTTCCGCGCCTTCGATTCCAAGACCGGCAAGGAGCTTTGGACCAAGCAGCTGGATTACTCCGCCACCGCGAATCCGATCACGTA
Organism: Bryobacterales bacterium; assembly: GCA_963798295.1. Lineage (GTDB taxonomy): Bacteria > Acidobacteriota > Terriglobia > Bryobacterales > Bryobacteraceae > Palsa-89. Next base: position 683,832 of record CAWCSV010000004.1, read on the forward strand.
TCAAGGCAAGAGCGGCAAGCAGTATGTCGCGATTGTGTCGGCGGGTCCAGGCAAAGGAAATAATCAGGCGCTGGTGGTGTTCGCGCTGCCCTAAAGCGTCGGACTAGCGTTCGATAGCGCCACCGGCCAGCCAGCGCTTCCCTCGCGCGTACAGCGCTTCCACCTCGGGACCCTTCAGCCCCGGCATATCGGTCTTCACCTTGTAACCGATGTTGCTCTGCAAGTACGCCAAGTGGCGATAACCTTCGGGAAAGCGCTGCAACAACTGCTGGTCGAGAGGCAACAGCTTGCCGGGGTCCACGGGGTCCATGCGATCCTTCTCGTAAATCGGCTGCCGCAGCACGATGCCCCAGCGATTGTTCCGCTTCTCGAAGAAATCGTAAAAGCGTCCGGTGCAGACCACGTCGCAGAGCACATCGTGAACCAGAGCGCGTTGATTGATGGTCATTTTGGTCTGCGACACGGCCCGCACGCCTTCCACATCGACGGTGAACGCACCTTGAAAGTGCAGAATGTTGACGCCGCGGTTGAAGCCTTCCTTGCTGACGCGGATGAATTCGTCCGCCGTGCCCTGAAACCAGGTGGCCATCATGTAACCGTCGTCGTGCCAGACAGTGCGGAATCGTTCCCAATCGCCGGCATCGCGCCACAGCACCCAGTTGTCCACAACGGTCCGAATGGCTAATGCTTCGAGGAGATTTTCGTTCGACATGATCTATGGCAGCAGTTGAAATTCTACAACCAATGAACAGCTCACCGGCGGCGGCGCGCCTTCCAGCAGGAACGCCGAGAAAGATCCACTAAAGAAGTTCGCGTTGACGCCCGAAGAAGGCTGGATCGAGGGAGTGCCTGACAGCCGTCGTATCGGCCCGAGCCGCATCCCGGCCGCTGCCACCAGTTGCTGCGCCTGCGCGGTTGCGTCGGCGATCAGATCGGCGTTGGAACACGGCTGCGATGCCTGAAGTTGCGGCGATACTTGCGTACCGTTCAGACTGAATGTCAACGCCAGGCCGCTGTTGTTCTGGCCACTGTTGTTCTGGCCGATGCTCTGCTGAAGTTTACTGAGCGTGGCGATGGTACCCGTCAGGCTGGTTAGCGGCACGGCCAGCGAGAAATTCCACTGAAACGTTACCGGATCGTAGTTCTGGACGCCCGTAAGGTCGGCGGATGTGATGCCTGTGCCCGGCAACGCGGCAAGAATCTGATCCAAGATGACGCTGGTTGGGGACGTCACCGCAACGCCGAACACAGCTTGATCGGCTGGGACCACGATCTGGCGTGAGGCTGAGATCCGCACGGTATTCGATTCGATCTGTCCAAACAACGGCGTCACAAGCAAGACAATCGAAAGCGCAGTCTTCCACACCGATCTAATTCCTTGTGACATTGAACTTCACGGTGATGGAGCAAGGCGGAGGAATGGTGCTGCTCGAGACCGAAGAAACGAAGCCCAGCGACGAGACCAGGGTTGGCGTCGATGTGGAAACGACGTTGGAAGTGGAACTCGCTAGAGCCAGGATGGATCCCAGCGTCACGCCACCGGCCGCAGCCAGGCTTTGGGCTTGCGTGGTAGCGGCCGTTACCAGGCCGGGGAGCGAGCAGGTCTGCGATTGCGCCAACTGCTGCGAAACCTGGGTCCCGACGATGCTGAACGAAACCTGCAGCCCGTTGTTCATCTGCGAGACGTTCTGCTGCAGCGTGGTCAAGCTGGCAACGGTAGCCTTCGTGTTCGCAAGCGGCACGGACAGGCTGAAATCCCAGACCACGATCGGCGTAGTGCTCAGGACAGAGATGGTCTGGCCCTGACTGCTCACGCCCGAAAAATTCGCCGCTGTGATTCCCGATCCCTGCAGCGCCGCCAGAACGTCCTCAAAACCGGTGTTGATACCCGACTGGACGCTCACTGAGAAGACGGCCTGATCCGGTTGAAGACTCGCGTTCTGAGAAGCGCTTACAGTAATCGAATTGGAATCCAGTTGCGCGAACCCTAGCGGACCGAATGATAGCAAGAGAAAGAAGAAACTGCTTTTTCGCATTCCTGAAGTATACTCTGCAAGAATGCCTCCGTTGTTAGCTTTCCATCACATCTCGGTCATGCTCGGGGACAAACAAGTGCTCCATGACATCACGCTGCGCATTGGCGCCGGCGAGCACGTGGCCATCCTGGGGCCCAATGGCTGCGGCAAATCGACGCTGATCAAGACCATCACGCGTGAGTGCTATCCGCTGGCGCTGCCCGATTCGTCACTCACCATTTTGGGTCGAGATACCTGGAACGTGTTCGAGCTGCGCCCGCTGCTGGGGATCGTTTCGAACGAACTGATGCGGCGATGCACGCGCGAAATCACCGGCCGCGAGATGGTGCTGTCGGGATTCTTCAGCAGCGTCGGGATTCAGCCCTATCACGACGTCACCGCGGCGATGCTGGAGAAGACCAGCCAGGTGCTGCAGCTGCTGGAGGTGCCGCATTTGGCCGAACGGGAGATGACTGAGATGTCGTCGGGAGAGGCGCATCGTTTGCTCATCGGCCGCGCCCTGGTTCACGATCCGCTGGCGCTTTTACTCGACGAACCGAGCAACAGTCTCGATTTTCGCGCCGCATTGGAGTTGCGAGATATTTTGCGCAAACTGGCGCAAGCCGGCACCGGCATTTTGATGGTTACGCACCATCTGCCGGATATCCTTCCGGAGATCGATCGCGTAATCTTACTGCGGCAGGGCCGCGTTTTCGCCGACGGCGCGAAGAGCGAGCTGCTGACTACCGAACGCCTCACCGAGTTGTTTGGGATCCCTGTGGAACTATCGCGTCGCGACGGCTATTACCACTTGTGGTGACTCAGAATTGCATCTTCTCGATCAGCGAGTTCAACCTGGATTCTTCCATTGCTCTCTGCTTCCTCAGGTCGCTCAGCTTATCGCGCGAGGCCGCTAATTCGCTTTCCTGCGCCGCCAGTTGGCGCGCGTACTTTTGAACCTGGTCCTGCTGCCCGCTGACGCGATTCAAGCTTTCCATATTTTGCCGGATGCGCGTTTGATCGTTCACTGCGCTCTTGATATCGCTGTCCAGCTGCTGGATCTGACCGTCGAGTTCGGCGATCTGCCGTTTGGCATCCAGGATCTGCTGCAGCTGATTGCGGGCGGCCTCCGACAGCGCCTTGTTCTGCACATAGGCCAGCAGAGCATCCGGCGTCATGCTGGATATCGAGGTCGCGGTTTCGTAGAGCCGCTCCTCGGCCACTGGGAACTTTTCGGTACCGTCCGCTGCCAGCTTCACTTCAAACCGGTACGCATTGGTCGTGGTTTCGGCGGGCTTGAGTGACAGTAGCTTGTAGCCGGCGCGTTGGGAATGCTCAATAATGAGCGTTTTTGCCTTCTGATCGACGTTGCGAATGGTGTAGGTCTTGGTTTCGTCCATGGCCAGCCGTGCCGTCAGCGTGCCGCGGTTGACGTGAATCTCCCGCACCAGCTCACGGCTGGAATCGAATTGCGTGGTCACGCGCGTGCCAAGATCCACCGAGTAGCTGATCAGGCGCTTGTCCCCGGCCTTGAACGTCGTCATCAGCGCTTCGCCGGCATAGCTGGCGGCATCGAAGACCGTGATCGGACCACCATCCAGCGTTTTAGCGGTGGAATTGTTCAACTCGGCGGCGTTCATGGGATGCTCGCCATAGTTTTCCGAATAAATCAGCAGCTTGCGCGCGCCGATGGCCTGTTGCAAGAAAGGCAGCATGGCGGACTCGTCCTTCTTCACCGTTACCGGGGATGAGAAACGATATTCGAAAAGCTCGCCCAAATCACCCGATCCGACGTTTACCGCCACACCGCTCGCGATCGCGACTCTTTCCGGCCCGCGAAACGCCATCTTCGGGCTCGCCAAAAACCCTCCAACGGTTCCCGCGCCCGCGCTAAACGCCCCGATGCGGTCGGCCGCCGCACCCGGCGTGGGAAGACCATTGATTGAAGTGATTGAATCTTGCACGGCGCCGCCGTAGACCACAGGATTCGCTGCTCGATCCTCCGGCAGTTCCACGGTTTGCCGCGCCACATACTGCGGCTCATAAAGATTGCTGATGAATGACACCGGGCGGCCCGAAACCACGGCCAGCCGCACGTTGGTCCAATCTTCGCCGGTTGTGTTGTCCACAATGGCCCAGCCTTCCAGCGTCGGCTCCGCTTTGTCGGTGAAGATCAGCCGGTAGCTGGATTTCCACACCGGCGCCGGGATCATGTAGCTGGCTGCGATCTGGCGCTCTTTGGCGTCGGACGAATCCAGGTAGATGCTGCGCTTGTCGGTGGAGCGCGATTGGTTGACTACAGTCAAGTAGTCGCGCAGCTGCACCTGCAACTTCGGATCGGCGAATCGAATGGAACTGGCGGCGGCCAGATCCAGCGTCCTGAGCTCGCCCGAATCCAGCAGCGCCACCAGTTGCTCACGTTCCGGCTGCTTGTCGTCTGCCTTGACCACGCGTCCGCTGACAACCGTTCCGCTGATGGTTTCAGAGCCGTACTTCAATTCCACCTTGGCGCCCTTCATCTGATCCAGAAACAACGCCAACGACGCTTGTCCGTCGATCTTGAAGGGAAAAGCCGCGAGCTTCTGATCCAGCGGCTCGCTCGAATCGTAGCGCAAGCCGGTGACCTTGACGCCGTTGGAGCCGGAAATCGTCAGCGACTTCAGAACATCGTTCATGTCCGAAGCTTTGAAATCCAGCCGCGCGGATTCGCCGGACGCCAACGCGCCACCGCGCTCAAAATAGCCGACGCCGCTCTTGTAAAGAATTACTTCGCGGATCGGAATGTCGGCGGCCATCGCCGATGAAAGGAACACTGCCAGCAGAGGAAGGGATCGTCGCATAAAGCTCCTATCTCAGGAATGCCGGGCACAGGCCATTCCTTTCACGCTTCACTCGCCCATTACTTTAATAATGACGCGTTTCGGACGCTGTCCGTCGAATTCGGCGTAATAAACTTGCTGCCAAGGGCCAAAATCGAGCTTGCCAGCCGTGACTGGAACAATCACCTGATGATGCACCAGCAGGCTTTTCAGGTGCGAGTCCCCATTCGTCTCACCGGTGCGGTGATGACGGTAATTCTCGCGGAAGGGCGCCAGTTTCTCCAGCCACTCGTCGATATCGGCCAGCAGGCCGTCCTCGGCGTCATTCACCCAGACACCGGCCGTGATGTGCATGGCCGACACCAGGATCATGCCTTCTCGAATTCCGCTTTTGGTGAGCGCGGCATCCACGTCGGCAGTGATGTTGATGTACTGGCGGTGCTGCTTGGTCTGGAACTTCAGATATTCAGTGTGGAATCGCATACGCCGATCATACGCGAGCCATGGCATCGGATCGCCCCGCGCTTGACACATCGCGATCCGCGGCGTCAGACTTGAGTCTGCATTAAGGGAAAGAGCAGGCTGGGACCCAGAATCCTTTTCCTGGCTTTGCTGGCGGCCGGCCTTGTTCCGGCGCAGGACCAGCCTGATCCTGGCGCGCGGGAACAGCAGGAACCAAGTTACGAAGAACCATCTGTTCTGAGTGGCCAGAACGGATTCGGCGTCTATGCCCGGGCTGCCGAGATCTACGATTTCGCCAGCATGCCGGCGGCTTCCTCGAACCTCAGTGTGCCGGTTGAGCCGGAGCCGCGGGATGCCACTTACGAAGGGCCGTCCGTTCTCGGCCGCGACAATAGCTCCCGATCGCAGACCAAACGCGCCCTGAACACCTTCGGCCTCTATGCGGAAATCACCGGCGTGTACGACAGCGGCCTGGTCCCTGTGTCCGCGGGGCCGGGGCAGGCTGCATCTGCGAGTTACGGAGAGGAGGCGGCTTTCGGCGCGAATGTCTCGCACCGCTGGCGTCGCGGGGAGTTGAACATCGAATATCGAGGAGCTTATTGGCAGTACACCAACGCACCCGCTTTTGACGGCTTGGACCAGTATTTGCAGTTCACCTATAGGGAAGCTCTCCTCCAGCACGTTACGCTCGATGTGAAAACCACGCTGGGCAGCACGACCCTCGCCAACGGCGTCTTCTCCTACTTTCCGCTCGAAACGCTGGATCGTCTGGGACTTCCCACCGACGAGCTGTTCAATAACCGCACGAACTATCTGCAGTCGCGAGTGGATCTGTTGTGGCGTCTTACACAGCGCTTGTCGCTCGGTTTTGGCGGCGACGGCTTTGTGGTACGAAGGGAGTCCCTGTTGCTCGCCGGCTTGAACGGCTATGGCGCGCGAGCGAGCGTAGCGTATCGGCTAACTCAACGCCAAACCATTGCGGCGACTTACGACAACACACACTTCGACTTTCAAAACGCATATGGCGACTCGCGCCTGGAAACCGCGGCGCTGGGGTATTCCATTGCGCTCACCCGCGAATGGGATCTCAGCACGCTGGCTGGAGGCGTGCGCGTAAAGACGCTGGGTCTGACGGAGATTCCCGTCGATCCAAGCATCGCCGCGCTCACCGGCGAGAGTTTTGCGATCGTCACATTCCGCGGCGTCCATTACCTTCCGTTAGCCGAAGTTCGCCTGATTCGACGCTTCCAATCTTCTTCGCTGACGCTGGACTATGCGAACAGCGTCACGCCTGGAAACGGCTATTACTTGACGTCCCGGCAGACTACAGGCGCGGCTGCCTACTCGTACATCGCAAACCGCAGCCTGGAAGCGCGCGTCCACGCCGGATACAATCAACTCTCCGCCCTGGGACAAACTCTGGGAAAATATTCGAACGTGCAGGGCGGGATTCAAGTGTTCTATAAGTTGACGGGCGACGCTTATATCGATGTACGCTATGACTATCGCCACTACACCGCACATTACACGACAGGAGATGCCATCTTGGAAAACGATTCCAACCGAGTGAGCCTGGGCGTCGCATTCCGGCTGGGAGACTCTGGTCCGGTGGCGTGGTGAACGAGTCGCCGGTCAAGATTCTGCTGGTGGAGGATGAGCCTCCGCTCTTGCAGCTCATCGACAAATATCTCCAGCGCCTGGGATTCGAAGTGGAAAGTTATCTGAAGTCGTTCGATGCCCTGCGCAGTTTTGAAGCCGCGCCCCAGCGCTACGGACTGGTGATCGCCGATCTCGGCATGCCCGACCTGCCGGGCGACACGCTGCTCACGCGCATGCTGGAAATCCGGCCCGATCTGCGCATCCTGGTCTGCAGCGGATCGCCGTTTTTTATCGAAAACCTTCCGCAGTCGCTGCAGCAGCAGGTCGCGTTTCTACAGAAGCCATTCGTGCCCAAAATGCTGGCCGATGCCGTACAAAAATTACTGCAGCGCTAAACCTTATTCAGCCACCGCGGTAAGCGCCTGGTGTAGTTTTTCCGCGAAGTTCTCCCCCGATTCCGACCAAAGACGTCGCGTCTCCACCGGCAAGGCGTCGTCCAGATCATGCACCAGCTTAAGCAGGCTCTTGATATTGGATTCGATCATGCGCGGACTGTCGGGCAGGTCCGGCTGCGGAAGAAAATGCGCGTCGATTCCAAATTCGATTTCAAGCGCGCAGCCGATGGCAGCATCGTCGTCCGGATGCGGAAACGCAATCACGGGAGCTCGCTTGGTTGCCGGGGGATCCGCCGGAGCGCTCGGGCTCTGGTTAAATTCGGGACCAAAGCAGCACAGCGCCACGCGCGCCGGCGCAAGCTTCCATTCGCCTTTGGGCTGTTCTGACGTGAATTGCCACAAATCCCACCAGGTCTCCAGCCGGTAGCAAGCGTCCGGGTTCTGAAAATCTTTCGCCACCGCCAAGACATCGTCGATGGGAACGGGCGGAGGATAGGGGATCTCCGCCACCACCGGCTCGCTTGGGTCCACCGCCATAATCTTGAACGTGCTGGCCTGCTGCGCGAGTCGCGAGAACGGAAACAGCCTGAGCAGCTTTTCGTAGTTCCGTAGCATAGTGGAATCGCTGTAGTTGCGCAGCCAATAGGAAAGAAAAAGTTGATCGGCCATAGAATCCTCGGCGCGCATTTCCTCCGTTCTATGGAGGATCGACGGGCGCCATCTGTTACCATCGTACTGTCTTCTCTTGCGTAAATCTCCGCTTCTTCCGATATTTCTAATCGTCTCGGTCGACGTACTCGGGCTCACCATCATTCTGCCGCTGCTTCCGTTTTACGCGGAACACTACGGCGCTTCGCCGGCGGTAGTGGGATTACTGGTCTCTTTATATGCGCTCTGCCAGCTCATCGCTGGGCCCATGCTGGGGCGGCTATCGGACCACATGGGACGCCGTCCGCTGCTGTTGGTGAGCCAGGTTGGGACGTTCATCGGTTTCCTGATCCTGGCCTATGCGCATGCGCTGTGGGTCATTTTTCTTTCGCGCGCCATCGATGGAATCACGGCCGGCAATCTTTCGCTGGCGCAAGCCTACATCTCGGACGTGACCAGGCCGGAAGACCGCGCCAAATCGTTCGCGCTGATCGGCATTGCATTCGGCATGGGATTCCTCATTGGTCCCGGCCTTTCGGGCTTTCTTTCGAAATTCGGTTATCAATACCCCATATTGGTGGCCGCCGGACTCTCCGCCACCAGCATCGTGTGCACTTACTTTCTCTTGCCGGGTGTTACTCCCTCGGCTGCCGACAACGCCACTCCGCTTAAATTCACCGTGCTCGACTGGGGAAATTACGCGCGCTATTTTCGCGAACCCGGTCTCGCGCCGTTGCTGTGGCGATTCTTCGCCTTCACATTTGCCTTCTCGATGTTCATGACGGGCTTTCCGCTGTTCGCCGAAAGACGTTACGAGTGGCACGGGCAAGCCTTCGGACCGCAACAGGTGGGCTACGTTTATGCATTCCTGGGGTTGCTGGGCGTGATTCTGCAAGGTGGGATGATCGGACGCTTAGTGAAAGCGTTTGGAGAATCGAGTCTTGCGCGTTCGGGATTTTTGCTTGGATTTGTCGGCCTGGCGGCGTTGGGGTTCACACACTCGATTCCACTCCTATTAGTGACCGTAGCAGTGGCCTCATCGGGCACCGGAATCATTCGTCCCACTGTGACCAGCATGATCACGCAGAGGGCCGGTCGATCCGAGCAGGGCGTGATTCTAGGCCTGACGCAATCGCTCAACTCGATCTCGGCCATCGCAGCGCCGGCCTTCGCCGGTTTCTTGATCGATCATGCGCTGCTTGCGACTTGGGCGGTGGTTGGCGGTGTCATCTGCGGTATCGCGCTAGTATTTTAAGGGAGCGTTGGCAAACGACGTCACTTCTCCGGCAGTGCCGCGACGCCCGGTAACTCAATCCCCGCCAAAAACTCCATCGACGCGCCACCGCCGGTGGAAATATGCGAGATCTTGTCCGCGACCCCGGCCGACTTGATGGCCTTTTCCGAATCGCCTCCGCCAACCACCGAGACAGCGCCCGAGGCTGCGACGGCCTTGGCTAGCGCCACCGTCCCGCGATCGAAGGGCGGCTTCTCAAACACTCCCATGGGGCCGTTCCAGATGATGGTCTTGGCCTTCGCGATCACCGCCGAGTAAGCGTCCACCGTAGCCGGGCCAATATCCACCCCCATCTTTCCATCCGGAACGTTCGATACCACTTCGAACGGCGCGCCCTCTTTGAGTTCGCTCACGACGACATGATCCGACGGAAGAAGGAGCTTATTTCCGGAGCGCGCAAGCAACGCTTTGGCTAACTCGACCTTGTCCTCCTCCACCAGCGACTTACCCACCGGCTTACCTTGCGCCTTCAGAAACGTATAAGCCATCGCGCCGCCAATGAGCAGCTGATCGACGACTTTCATTAGATTTTCGATCACTTCGATCTTGTCGGAAACCTTGGCGCCTCCCAAAATCGCGACGCAGGGCCGATCCGGATGCTGGGTGGCCTTAGTCAGATACTCCAGCTCTTTGTCCATCAGAAGACCGGAGGCCGCTTCGCGCACAAACGGAATCATCCCAACGGTGGAAGCATGGGCCCGGTGCGCCGAACCGAACGCGTCGTTGACATAAACATCGCACAACCCAGCGAGTTGCTTGGAAAAGCCGGGATCGTTTTTTTCTTCTTCGGCATGAAAACGCAGGTTCTCAAGGAGCAGAACTTCGCCGGGCGCTGGCCGCAGCTTCTCCACTTCCCCTCCCACGCAATCGGTCGCCATCTTGACAGGACGGCCAATCAACTGTGCGAGCCGCAGGGCGGCCGGCTTCAGACACATCTCTGGATTCGGCTTGCCTTTAGGCCGGCCCAGGTGGCTGGCCAGAATCACGCCCGCACCATGGTCGAGGGCGTACAGAATCGTTGGCAGCGACGCCCGTACTCGTTTGTCGCTGGTAATCTCCTGTCCCCCGGGAGCCAGCGGGACATTGAAATCCACCCGGATGAAAACAGTCTTACCCTTCAAGTCCAAATCTCGAATTGAAACTTTCGGCATGTCGCTAAGGTTCCTTAACAGGTTGAACAGGGATGCTAACAGGCTACCAAACCTGTTGCGCATCGCCGCAAGTCACCGTTACAGACTGCACGTTTTTTGAAACTTGAAAGCGCCGCTGGAGGTCCCATATCCGTGCAGCCACGCGACCGCGTCCCGTAGAACTGCGCGCTCCACGACGGAGTAAATTCCCCTTATTTGGAGTAAGTCTTGAAAAATAACAGACTCTCGCTGTTCTGGTTGGGACTAATTATAGCGGTACTGTGTTGTTTTAACTCAGCGGTGGCACAGACGAATTCAATAACCGTCACGCCGCCGCAGCTTACTTTTAATACCCAGACAGGCGTCACCACGCCGGTGCAGACTATTCTGCTCTCGTCCACTAACGGACCCGAGAACGTCTCCATCTCCGCTTATTCCGACACCGGATGGCTGGCCGTAACCCCTCAGGTTGGCGCCACTCCTCTGGTTCTCACCGTTTCCATAGGCGCGGGCGCGCCAACCTCGAATGTCGATACCGGCTTTATCAACGTAATGTCAGGAACGGAAACTCTCTCAGTGCCCGTTACCCTGAATCCGAATTTCAAAGGCGTATCCAGCCCGCTTTCGGCGAATCCGAACTCGTTGAGTTTCGTCTTTGCTCCGAACAGCACAGTGGCCGAGTCTCAGACCATCTCGCTATCCAGTACCAGTTCCAGCATCACCAGTTACACCGCAACGCCAGTCACCAATAGCGGCAATCCCTGGCTGAGCGTAAACCCCACCGCGGGAAGTATGCCAGGCAGTCTTCAGGTTACCGTGAATCCCTCGGCATTGCTCTCAGTCCCCGGAACATTTAATGCGGCTGTCGCCATCAATGCTCCCGGCACCAATGGCATCAGCATTCCCGTTCTGGTGACCATTCAGGGAATACCGACGCTGAATGTAAGTCCCGCGCAACTTTCGTTCGGCTATCAGATTGGCACTTCCAGTGCCCCGGCTCAGACCCTGACGCTGAGCAGCAGCACGGGCGCGAATGTCAGCTTCACCGCAACAGCCCAAACCGCGAATTGCGGAAACTGGATCGTTCTGAATCAAAACAGCGGTGCAACGCCCAGTACTTTGAGCGTGCAAGTGAACACTTCCGGCTTAACCGCCATGGCCCAACCATGTACCGGCCAAATCAATATTTCCGCACCCAGCGCGTCCAATACGATTGCGTCGATCCCGGTAAGTCTGCTGGTGAGTACGTTGCCTCTGATCCAGGCGCCCAGCACGGGCGCGACGTTTACGTATCAGATTGGCGGCGCGACGCCGGCTCCTCAAGATGTGCAGATCACCAGTACTACGTCGGGACTCAGCTTTGCAGCCACGGCCGCGGCAAACAACAACGGGCCGAGTTTCTTGCAAGTAACTCCCGCCATGGGCACCACGCCGCAAGCTTTGACTCTGACGGTAAGTCCTACCGTGCTGCAAACTCTTGGTCCGGGAACCTATACGGAAACAGTAAGTCTGGCTGGATCCGGTGCGGGCAACTCGCCGCAGACCTTCCCGGTCACGCTCACTGTCAGCAGCAATCCCATTCTTATCGGCAGCATACCGTCGCTGAACTTCAATTACCAGGTGAACGGAGTCGCACCTTCCAACCAGACCGTTACTATCACCAGTAGCGGCGCGCCGTTGAATTATCAAGTAGCGGCCAATACCACCAGCTGCGCGGGTTTCTTAACCGCGACGCCAGCCAATGGTAATACATTGGGCAGCCAGAATCAGGTGGTGGTATCGGTGAATCCCACCGGAATCACACCGCAGGTTTGCAGCGGCAACGTCACACTCAGCGTACCCGGATCGACTGCCGCGCCGCTCGTGATTCCAATAACGTTCAATGTGAGCAGCAGCGCTCTACTCAGCGTAAGTCAGGGCGCTATCAATGTAACTGCCGTGGCGGGCTCCGCGGCCACGATAAAGACGATTTCGATAACCAGCACCAATAATACGGCGCTCTCGTTCTCCGCTACCGCGACCACCAGTCCGGCTGGCTTGACGTGGCTCTCCGTAACCCCGAATACCGGCGCCACGCCCAACAACCTGCAAGTGACCATCACTCCCGCCAATCTCGGCGTGGGCACAAACAGCGGTTCCATCGTGGTATCCAGCAGCTCGCCCAGCGTCCCAGCGCAGATCATTCCCGTTACGCTGAACGTAGTCGCTTCCACCGCCGTGTCTGGCGCGATGAATCTCACGTTTACGCAAGCCGCTGGAGGCGTGGTGCCCGAGAGCCAATGGTTCCAGATCTCGGGAGTGCCCAGCGGAGCCACCATTGGGGTTATCTCAACCGTCCTGAGTGGGAGCGGCTGGCTTACTGCGTCCGCTGCCGGAGGCACGGTAACTGTTACGGCCAACGGAACGCAACTTACGCAAGGCACTTACTCGGGTGTAGTAACTGTGATCGTTCCCGGCGCGGGCGATAGTCCGCTCAACGTTCCAGTTACGCTTGATGTGACCTCCGCGGCGTCGGCCATTACGCTTTCCACCAGCAGTATGTCGTTTAATGTCCAGGCCGGCGCAATGTCCGTTCCCGATTCGATCGGCATCCAGGTGACCAGCACGACATCGGGAACCAGCGTTCCCTTCACGGCCAGCTTTGTTCCCAGCACGGGGGGCAACTTCTTGACCGTGACGCCGTCCAGCGGAAACACTCCTGCGACCATCACACTAGCCGTAAACGCGGCGGTCTCCAGCATGCTCGCAGCGGGGAGTTACTCCGGCACCGTCCAGGTGGCTTCCGGTAGCGGTGCAGTGCAGACCATCGCCGTGACGTTAGTGGTCAGCCCGACCGGCACTCCGGTGGTCCTCGCCATCACCAGCGGCGCGAGCTTCCAATCGGGAGCCGTGTCGCCCGGAGAGCTCGTGAGCATCTTCGGCAATAGCATTGGACCGGTCCTGCCCGCGACAGGCACAGGGTTCGTGCCTACGGCGAGCGGCACGGTTCCCATCGAACTGGCCAATGTGACGGTGACGTTCAACAATGTAGCGGCGCCATTGATCTTCGTGTCGCAGGGCCAGATCAACGCCGTCGTGCCCTACGAAGTGGCGGGGCTGACCAGCGTGCCGGTAGTGGTAACAAACAACGGCACCGTCTCGGCGGCCTTTACAACGGCCGTCATTCCGACCACTCCGGCTATATTCTCCGTGAGCCAGAACGGCAGCGGACCAGGGGCCATCCTGAATAATGCCGACCTTAGCCTCAACGGCGCAAGCAACCCAGCGGCGCCCGGCACATATGTTGCGATCTTCACGACGGGCGAAGGCCAGCTTTCACCAGCGGCCACCACGGGCTGCATCAACGGGCCGTTACTGCCACTTCCAAAACCGGTGGCGAACGTTTCGGTTACCATCGGCGGACAACCCGCTACGGTCTCCTATGCGGGCGAAGCACCCGACCTGGTGTGCGGCGTGATGCAGGTGAACGCTATGATTCCATCCAACTTGAGCGCAGGCCCGCAACCGGTCACTTTGACGATTGGTACCACCACCAATACCGGGGAGAACATCACCGTCGCAGTGAAGTGACCGCGAAATCGTTTCGTGAGGTCCTCGCGAGCCCGGGCAGCGACGCTCGGGCTCATTTTTTTGTCAGGTCTAAATGTCGTAGTACAGCGCGAACTCGTAGGGATGCGGCCGCAGACGGATGGCATCGGCTTCGTTCTTGCGCTTGTACTCGATGAAGGTCTCGATCAGATCTTCGCTGAAGACGTCTCCTTTGAGCAGGAAGTCGTGATCTTCCGCCAGACAATCCAAAGCTTCTTCGAGCGACGACGGCATGGAAGGCACGCTCTCCATTTCTTCCGGCGACAAGTCGTAAATGTCCTTGTCGAGCGGTTCGCCGGGCTCCAGCTTATTCAGAACGCCATCCAGGCCCGCCATCAGCATCGCCGCGAAAGCCAGATACGGATTCGACGCAGGATCGGGCGGCCGGAACTCCACGCGCTTGGCCTTCGGGCTCGCCGAGTACATCGGGATGCGGCAGGCGGCCGACCGGTTGCGCCGCGAATACGCCAGATTCACCGGCGCTTCATAGCCGGGAACCAGCCGCTTGTAGCTGTTGGTGGTGGGCGCAATGATGGCCGAAAGCGCGCGGGCGTGTTTCAACAATCCAGCCGATATAATTCAGCCCTAGTGGGCTGAGCCCCGCATAGCCGTCGCCCGCGAACAGCGGCTTCCCCGCGTTCCAGATGCTCTGGTGGGTGTGCATGCCGCTGCCGTTGTCGGCGAACAAAGGCTTCGGCATGAAGGTCACCGTCTTGCCGTGCAGGTACGCGGTGTTGCGGATCACGTACTTGTAGACCAGCATGTTGTCGGCGGATTTCACCAACGTATCGAAACGCTGATCGATTTCGCATTGCCCGCCGGTAGCCACTTCGTGGTGATGGCATTCGATGTTCAGCCCGCACTGGATCATGGTTTCCACCATCTGGGCGCGCAGGCCCTGATAATGGTCGGTGGGCGGCACCGGAAAATAGCCTTCCTTGTAGCGCGGCCGGTAACCCAGATTGTCGTTCTCGCGCCCCGAATTCCAGCGGCCCTCCTCGGCGTCGATGAAATAAAACCCGGAGTGCTGATTCTGATCGAACCGCACATTGTCGAAAATAAAGAACTCGGCTTCGGCCCCAAAATACGCCGTGTCGCCGATGCCGCTGTTCTTCAGATACATCTCTGCCTTGCGCGCGATCCAGCGCGGATCGCGATTGTAGCTTTGGCGCGTGATGGGGTCGATCACATCGCAGGTCATCACCAGCGTCGGAATCTCGTAAAACGGATCGGTGAACGCGGTGCTCGCATCCGGGATCAGCAGCATGTCGCTTTCATTGATGGCGGCCCAGCCCCGGATACTGGAACCGTCCATTCCAAAGCCTTCCTGGAAAGAATCTTCCGAAAGCTCCGTGATCGGATAGGAAACGTGATGTTGCAGCCCGGGAATATCGCAGAACCGCAAATCGAGTTGCTTCAGTCCGTGCTTCTTGCCGTACTCGAGAACTTCTTTAGGGGTCATGCCAAGCTCCTGAACAAGGGATTTGGGTAACCTTATAAGATATCGCAGCTGGGGAGGACCGCTCATATAAGTTTTGGATCGAAGTCATTAAAGGATATTTCCAGCGATGCTTCGGGCGGCGGCCAGCGGACGTTTCATGACGATTCGGTGACTTGGTATCGCGCAGTTCGGCTGCGATAATGACAGCGTGCCGGAGCCGCTCATTGAAGCGCGTCAAGTCGAAAAGTTCTACGACCAGCCTAGCGACAACCGCATTCAAGTGATCGCTCCGCTGGATCTCGCCATTTATCCGGGTGAGATTCTGACGCTGCTGGGACCCTCGGGCTCCGGTAAGTCCACGCTGCTCCGCATCCTTACTGGACTTTCCAGCGCCTCAGCCGGACAAGTGCTGTGGCACGGTTCCCCGGTGAACGGTCCGTGCGAGAACGTATCCATTGTCTTCCAAAGCTTCGCCCTGTTTCCCTGGCTCACGGTGCTGGAGAACGTCGAGGCTCCCCTGAAAGCGCGCGGTGTTTCAGCGGACGCTAGGACCGCGCGCAGCGTGCAAATGCTCGATTCGGTGGGCCTGGATGGTTTCGAGAGCGCCTATCCCAAAGAGTTGTCGGGCGGCATGAAGCAACGGGTGGGCTTCGCTCGCGCGCTGGTGGTGGAACCGGAAGTGCTGTTCATGGATGAACCATTCTCCGCACTGGATGTTTTGACGGCCGAGAACCTCCGCAGCGAGTTGCTGGAGCTGTGGGAGAACAAGAAGATGCCCACCCGCGCCGTATTCCTGGTGACGCACAACATCGAGGAAGCGGTGCTGTTGGGCGATCGCATCGTGGTGCTCGGCAAGAACCCGGGCAGAATTCGCACCGACTTTCGCGTCGACCTGCCACGCCCTCGCGATCGCAAGCATCCCCGCTTCACCAAGATCGTCGACTACATTTACCAGGTACTGACGAAACCCGATGGCGATCCGGCCCTGGCTTTAGCGGGTCCGGCATCCACGGACTCTCGGCCGAAATATCCCATGCTGCCTCACGCCCGCACCGGCGGCATCGCCGGGTTCCTCGAAATTCTCGCGGATCACAATGGCCGCGAGGATGTCTACCGATTGGCCGATCTGCTATCGTTCGAAATCGACGATCTTCTGCCGATCGTCGAAGGAGCGGCGCTGCTCGGATTTGTCAAAGTGACGGAAGGCGACGTCGAGATCACGCCGCCAGGGGCTCGAATTCGCCAACGCTCCTATCCTGCGCCAGAAGGAACTGTTCCGCAACGCCGCGCTCGAACACGTCGCGCTTGTCAAACAAATCAAGCGCGCACTGGAGTCGAAGTCCGACCACACGCTCCCCGACGACTTCTTCCATGACATCCTGGACGAGCATTTCACCGAAGAGGAAACCGTCCGCCAGCTGGAGACCGCCATCAACTGGGGGCGCTACGCCGAATTGTTCGACCACGATTCGGAGCGCAAGCGCTTCTTCATTCCCGAGGAGCAGCCGGTCGAACCGCAGGACGTGGAAGTCGGAACCGAAACATGACAGTTCCCGGCCTCTCGCGCTCCCTGATCCGCGACCGGACCTGGAACTTTTTCATGGACGCGATCGTCTTCGCCGTCCTGTTCGCAGTCGTCTACTCCATTGTGGCCGTGGCGCGCTACTGGTTCAGCGCACCGGTGGCCTCCGTTGATATCTCGCTATCGCCTTGGGCCATTCCGCGCTATGCGTTCTATTCGCTGGTTCGGATGATCGTCGCCTACGTGCTCAGCCTGGCGTTCGCCATCGCGTACGGCTATTTCGCCGCGTACCACAAACGTGTGGAAGCCGCCATGCTGGCAGTGCTCGACATCCTGCAATCCATTCCCGTCCTGAGCTTCCTGCCGGGAGTGATGCTGGCGATGGTCTCGCTGTTTCCCCTCGCGCCAATTGGGCGTGGAATTCGGATCCATCCTGCTCATTTTCACCGGACAAGTCTGGAACATGGCGTTCAGCTTCTATGCGTCGCTCAAAGCGCTGCCGCGAGAATTGATGGAAGCGTCGCGCATCTACCGCTTCGGAAAAATCCAGCGATTTCTGCAACTGGAACTGCCGCAAGGCGCCATCGGATTGGTGTGGAATTCGATGGTCTCCGTCGCCGGCGGTTGGTTCTTCCTGATGGCCTGCGAAATGTTCGTGCTCGGCAAGCGCGACTTTCGATTGCCCGGCTTGGGATCTTACCTACAATCGGCCGCCAGCGCCGGAGACACCGCGGCCATCATCTGGGGCATCACGGCCATGATCGGCGTGGTCGTGTTGATCGATCAATTGGTCTGGCGTCCGGCTATCGCATGGTCCGATAAGTTCAAACTCGAGCAGGTAGAGAGCTCCAGCGCGCACTCCTCGCTCGTCCTCAACCTGCTCCGCAAATCGCCCTTGCTGACTCGCCTGCGCGAAGGCGTAACGACGCCGCTGATGGAGCGACTTTATCGATCCTCCGCGACGGGGGCCCCCGAAGCCGATAGAGCGCCATCGAACTGGCAAAGGGCATGCATGGTTCTGGTGGGCATCATCGCGCTGCTCCTCATTCTTCATGGCGTGTTCCAGGGTCTGCTGGTGCTCAAGGGAATCACGCGTGCCGATGTCCTGACCACTCTCGAAAGCGCCGGCGCTACATTCCTGCGCGTTATTGCGGCGCTGGTGATCGCATCGGCCTGGACCATCCCGGCGGGCGTCGCCATTGGGTTCAACCCCCGCCTGGCGCGTATTGCACAGCCTGTGGCGCAGATCGCGGCATCGGTTCCAGCTACGGCGCTTTTCCCGGTGCTGCTGCTTGGTCTGATCAGTTTGGGCGGCGGCCTTAACACCGGTTCCATTCTGCTCATGCTGCTCGGCACGCAATGGTACATCCTGTTTAACGTAATCGCTGGCGCCATTGCGATTCCCTCGGAATTCCGCGAAGTCGCTGCTGTTTTCCATTTCAGCCGCGTCGACCGCTGGCGCACCGTGATCCTGCCCGCCATCTTTCCCTACCTGGTCACCGGCCTGGTCACCGCCTCCGGCGGCGCCTGGAACGCGAGCATCGTGGCCGAGTACTTCCATTTCAAAGGACAAGTTCTCTCCACTTTCGGACTCGGCGCCGAAATCAGCTCAGCCACGGACGCGGGCAATTTCGCCGTGCTTCTTTTGTCGACCATCGTGATGGCGACGCTGGTGGTGTCGGTGAATCGCCTGGTGTGGCGTCCGCTCTACCGGCGCGCGGAAACGCGCTATCGCCTGGAAGCCTGATCCATCTTGAGCTAACCGCCCATCTTCAGCTAACCATCCGATGTTGCATTTGGTCTAATGTTTCGAGGAGGCGGCCCGTGCTGGCTCGCTGCGTCGGTCTTGCATTAGCTCTATTTCTGTGTGCCCCTCGTGTTGTCATCGCACAATCCGCCAGTCCCGCCGCCGAAGTCGTGGGCTTGCAGCTTTTCAGCGATTTCTGGTTGAATCTGCATCACTTCTTGTACGTTTCCGCATGGGCTCGTCGTCCTGATGCGCCAGGACAGCGCCGTCTCGCGATGCCGCTGCCGCCGGATGCCGCTGGGTCGCTCAGCGCCGAGGAGCAGACCGCCTGGGATGCGGCCGTCTCTTACTACGATCGCGAACTCGCTGCTCTTCGATCGTCGCCTCACGGCCATCAACACCGCACTCGCTGGCGCCGGCACTCTCGATGGACTGGGGCTCGCGGCCGACCATCGGCGCGTCCTGGAGGCGGCAGCGCCAGTCTATCGGCGGCATTGGTGGCCCCAGCACGACATGGCGAACCGCGCCTGGATCTCCGACGTCGCTCGCCGGACCGCGCCCGTCGCCCCACAGATCATTGACCGCCTGACCTCCCTCTATCGCGCGAAATGGTTTGACCCGCCTGTCCGCGTCGATGTTGTGTATGTCGGCAAAAGCCAAGGTGCGTATACCAGCGTCAATCCGCGCGTGCACATCATCGTCGCAAGCGACGACGCCAGCTATGGCGGCTGGGCGGGCACCGAAATGCTATTTCACGAGTCATCACATGGCCTGATCGATAATGTTCAAGCGGCAGTCGATCGGGCCATGAAGTCCGCCGGCAAGCCTCCTCGCGATCTGTGGCACGTGGTCCTGTTTTATATCGCGGGCGAAGTCACGCGACAGGCGCTCGTGGAGCGTGGCATCGAGTACCAGCCCTATCTGTACGCGACCGGCCTGTTCACAAGAGCGTGGCCGGCGTTTCGAGATCCAATCGAGCGCACCGTGCGCCCGTTTGTCGACGGAAAAACGAGCATCGCCCAGATGGCCGATGCACTGGCAGCCGCGGTACCCGTGAACACTCGCGAGTGATCAGGGGCAGCCCCTACTCCGATACAATGGTTCGCCAAGGAGTATCACTATGTCCGCAGGACCCGACCCCGCCGCTGTGCCTCTTCCCCCCTTGAGCCTTCATACCTACGTCGAGGGCGACGCCACCGTCGTCAAGTGCACCGGCAAGCTCACGGCGGGCCTCACCGGAATCCTGCGCGACGAGGTGAAGCGGCTGATCCCGCAGACCAAGAAGATCGTTCTGGACTTGACCGATCTCACCCAGATGGACAGCATGGGCCTGGGAACAATCGTGAGCCTGTATGTTTCGGCCAAGTCCTCCGGCACCACGCTTATTCTTATCAACCTGAGCCAGCGCGTCCGCGACCTGTTCCGCATCACCAACGTGTGGTCGATCCTGGAAGTTTACGGCGAGAACATTATTCGGATGCCGTGACGCCGGCCTATCGCCGAGGGTTATAATCCAGGTAGGATCGATGCCGGTCACAATTTCAGACGAACTGCTGGTCGCAGCGCACATCACGGAACTGGAACTGAAGCGGAAACTTGCCCTTACGTTCTTCCAGCAGGAACGTCTCACACTAGCGCAAGCCAGCCGTTTCGCCGAAATGAGCCAGCTCGCGTTTCAGGCTTTGTTAGCCGACCGCCAGATCCCGATTCACTACGGAGTTCAAGAATTCCGGGAAGATCTTGACGGTCTCCGTCGCGCGGAACGGTCTTGATTGTTGTCTCGGACACTTCACCTCTACTGAATCTCGCTCGAATCGGTCATGTCGAGTTATTGCCTGCTCTTTATCACTAGGTTCTGATCCCTACAGCGGTGTTCGATGAGCTTGCAGCTTCGCGATACGTTTTGCCAAATGCCTTGGATATCGGCACCTTCCCTTGGCTAATCGTCGCGGCTCCCCAGGGCCGGGATCGCGTTCGGGAGCTTCGCGAGATCCTGGACCCTGGTGAGGCCGAGGCCATCGCACTTGTAGTGGAGCGTCAAGCCGATCTTCTCCTGGTTGACGAGCGGCGGGGGCGCCGCATCGCGAAGGCTGCTGGCATTAAAGTGACGGGGCTTCTCGGCGTAGTGGCTGCGGCGAAAAGCTCGGGACATATCGGTTTGGCGAAGCCGGTAATCGACGATCTGATCCGAGTCGCACATTTCTGGATCGGACCCGAACTCTATGCGGAGTTCCTCAAAGCCGTAGACGAGGCATGATCCTGCCAATCCTGGCGAACCGCCGCAATAGCGATTACCAATTCAAATGCAGAATCCCGCGCTCCAGCGCGATGGTCACCGCGTGCGTCCGGTCCGCCGCGCCAAGTTTGCTCAGGATATTCTGCACGTGCATTTTGACGGTGCCGCTCGCGGTGCCCAGCCGGTGCGCGATGTCTTTGTTCGCCATGCCGCGCGCGACAAACGAAAGCACCTGCACTTCGCGCTCCGTCAGCACGATCTGCGGAAAATATTCGGTCAACCGTTCGGCCACCTCGGGCGGAATCAGCCGCTTC
Source organism: Bryobacterales bacterium (assembly GCA_963798295.1). Lineage (GTDB taxonomy): Bacteria > Acidobacteriota > Terriglobia > Bryobacterales > Bryobacteraceae > Palsa-89. The sequence goes on from CAWCSV010000004.1 coordinate 705,042, forward strand.
CCCGAATGCACTACGCGAATCGCCCGCAGCACATCGGTATGAACCATCTCCTTCAGCAGATACCCGCGCGCGCCCGCTTCTAGCGCCCGATAAATTTCCTGATCCCCATCGTAGCTGGTCAGCGCGATGATGCGCGCCTGCGGAGATTCTTCGCGGATCATCTTGGTCGCGGTGACCCCATCCAGATCGGGCAGCTTGAGATCCATCAACGTCACGTCGGGCTGCAAAGCGCGATGCAGTTCCACCGCCTCCCGGCCGCTGGCCGCTTCGGCCACCAGCTCCAGGTCGCTTTCATTGGCTAATAACGAAGCAATCCCTTTGCGCACGATGGGATGATCGTCCACGCACAACACACGAATAACTTGTCCTGCCGCAACAGTCGCCATTTTAAGTTTCCGCCTTCACGCCTCGCTGCACGCCGCCCCGCAAAGCGCCTTCGCTCGATTTCCTGAGTGGGAGATCCACCACGATGGTCGTTCCTTTGCGCGGCTCGCTGGTTACGCGTAGGTCCGCGCCGATTTCCCGGGCCCGCTCCTGCATTCCGATCAAACCGAAATGGTTCGCCGGCGAATCGCGCGTCACAAATCCCGCGCCATCGTCCCGCACCGCGATCCGCAGCACGTCCGCGAGCGTCTCCAACGTGACTTCGATGGTGCGCGCGCCCGCATGTTTTACCGCGTTGATGACGGCCTCTTGCGCGATTCGCAGGAGATTGTATTCCACATACGCGGGTAAGCCCTCGGTCAAGCCTTCCGACGGCCAGCTGCAGGCGCGCCTCGCTGGGCGCAGTTAACTGCCGGGCGCTTGCGGAAAGCTCCGCTGCCAGTCCCGGACTCGCGCCACGATTCCTTCGCAGCTCCGAAACCGACCTCCGCGCCTCGGTCAGGCAAGTGGCGGCGTCGTGAATGATTTCGCGCAGAGCCTCGCGTGGCGCATCGGGCAGGCGGGCCGCCAGAGCTTGCATCTCCATGGTCACGCCGGAAAAACCCTGCAGCAGCGTGTCATGCAATTCGCGCGCGATGCGGCTTCGCTCAGCCAATATCGCTCCGAACTGCCGCTCCATATGCTGGATGCGAAAACCATAAGCCAGCCACCCCAGCAAGCCGAGCAATCCCATGCCGACCAGGTAAAACCATTTCTGCTGGTAGAAACGCGCCGGCAAAACGAACCCGAGCGCCGCGCCGGCTTCATTGCAAGTGCCGTCGGCGTTGCAGGCCGTCACACGAAAGCGGTAATCTCCAGGCCGCAAATTAGTATAAAATGCCTGTCTGCGCGTGCCCGCGTCCACCCAATCGCGATCGAAGCCCTCCAACTTGTAGCGGAACGTGATGCGCTGCGGGGCGCGCAGGCTTAGAGCCGTGTAGCGGAACTCCAGATTCTCATCGCCCGGCGCAAGATCCTGCATTTTGGCAAGACTCTGGCTGCGCCCGTCGATCGCGACGCTCTCCATCGCCACCGGCGGCGCATCCAGCTTCAATTGCGTATGGTCGGGATCGATCGCGATCAACCCGCGGATGGTCGAAAACGAAAGCCGCCCATCCCGCATGCGCCACACCGCGGGCTGCACGCCCGGCTTGCACTCCACGGTCTGCAATCCGTCCAGCGGGCTAAACGGCGTGCTGGCCACGCTTGGAACTCGGCCCGCGGCGAACCCCAGCAGCTCGCGCCGGTTTACGGAAAAAATCCCTTTGCTGCTGGCCAGCCACAAACGATCCCGATCGTCGGCGGCGATCCCGTAGATCTCGTCGTCGAACAGTCCGTCCTTTACGGTGAGATCCGCCTGCTTGCCGGCGTCGTCGCTGGCCGCCAACAGATGCAGTCCGCTGCCGATGCCGCCAATCCACACGCGCCCATCCCGATCGCGGTACAACACGTCGGCATCGCGTATCGCCAGCGCCGTGCCGGAAAGTTCCCGCAAGGTCCGCTCATCGTAGAGCTGGATCCCCAGACCTTCCACCGCCGCCAAAATCCTCCCGTTGTCTTCGACAAACGCCACTACCGCTTCCGATGGATTCAAGCGCCCGATGCGGCCATCGCGCAGCACGGCGGGGCCCTTCGATGTCCCAATCCATAATGTTCCTTCGCCATCCTGATACAAGCTCCGAATGACGCCAGGAAAAATCTTGGCGACCTTGCCATCGCGGATTTGATCCAGCCCGGAATCCGTTCCAACCCACAAAGTGCCCTTCGCGTCGCCCGCCAGCGCCAGAATCGAATTGCTGGAAAGCCCCTGCCGCTTGGTCAGCACACTGGATCGATGTCCATCGAAGCGAGCCAGCCCCGCGTCCAGCGTGCCCACCCAGATGACTCCGTGCTGGTCTTGAAATACCGGTCCGGTGTCGTCGCTCGGCAGACCCTCGGCGGTGGTGAAAGGCAGCGTCCGACGGTCCACGAATTGATTCAACCCGCGCTTGGTTCCCACCCACAGGCTGCCTTCGCGATCCTCATACACCGATCCGACCGTGCTTTGCGACAAGCCATTCTTGGGGAGAAAACTTTCGATTTCGCCGTCGCGCCAGCGGCTGAAACCCCCGTCCGTGCCGATCCAAATCGATCCGCGGCGGCCCTCCGCAAGCGAAAGCACCGAATCGTTGGCCAGCCCGTTCGCTTTGGTCCAGCGCTGCTCGCGGCCATCTTGCAAGCGAATCAAGCCGGCGGTGGTCCCGATCCAGAGCGCGTCGTCGTGGCCCTCCAACATCGCTTGCACTCGCGCGTAGCGCGGCAGTAACTTGAGCGAATATCCCGCGAACTGTTTCCCATTCCAGATACGAATGCCGGCTCCGTCACCGGCCATCCAAATAGTTCCGTCCCGCCTTTGTGCCGCCGCTCGAATGGTTCCGGCCGCCGCGCCTCCAACCACGCGCATCTTTCCTTCGCCTTCGGCAATCGTAACCATCCCGCCTTCGTTGCACGCGAAAACTTCGCCGTGCTGGCCCGGAAACACGCAGCGGACATCGTCGGAGCTCAGTCCGTCTCGCTTGGAAAATCGGGCCACCGTACCGCGCTCGATCCGTAACAGTCCCGCATCGCTGGTGGCCACCCACAGGTCGCCGCGCGAATCCTCCGCCAGTTGCCGCACCGACATTTTCGGCAGCGCCAGCCCGTCCAAATCTTCAGGCGACGTGAAACGCACGCCGTCGAAGCGCACCAGGCCATCGCCGGTACCCAGCCACAGGTAACCATCCCGTGTCTGGTGAATCGCAAAAATACTGGATTGCGGCAGGCCTTGCCTGGTTTGCCAGATCCTTTGGAGGTATTGCGTCAGCCTGCGGCTGGGATCGAGCGCGGAAGCCGGAAATGCGACCAGCGCGGCCAACGCAACACAGCCCAAACATCTGAATCGAAGCACCATATTCAAGACGCTCCAGTTGTGATTAATGATACGTGGCTCTTCAGGGCCACATATCTCGCCTTTTCTTCCCCCTGCCGAACGGCATAGCGTTACGGCGGTCCTTCGGCAGTCGCACAATTTCGCCGTCCTACGCATGATGGAGATGGAAAACGATGGACCAGCAGCCCAACTCCCCGGCTTCCGTGGAAAACATGACGCCGATCGCCCCAAGTCTGCCGGCGCCCGAGGCGCCTGGAAAAAGCCGGCCACCGCACGGACCTCCGCCCCGCAGGCATCGTCTCTGGCCCTGGATCGTATTGCTCGCGCTGCTGGGGGCGGGCGGTTACTACTACTGGTCGAAACGGAGCGCGCAGTCATCTGGCTCGGCTAGCGGAAAAGCCGGCGGAAAGAAGGGACAGGGCGCAACTGCCGCGGCGCCCGTGGATGCGGCCAAGGCGTTCAAAGGCAATATCGGCGTGTACGTCACCGGGCTTGGCGCCGTGACCCCCATCTACACCGTCACCGTCAAGACCCAGGTGAATGGTCAGTTAATGCAGGTGCTCTACAAAGAGGGCGACATCGTGCAGAAGGGCGACACGCTGGCCGAGATCGATCCCCGCCCTTATGAAGCCCAGTTGACGCAGTATGAAGGGCAGCTGCTGCGCGATCAAGCCACGCTCGACAACGCCCGCATCGACCAGGCGCGTTATGAAACGCTCATCAAGCAAAACGCCATCCCCGAGCAGCAGCTTGCCACGCAGATCGCTACCGTCAAGTCCGACGAAGGAATAGTCAAGAACGATCAGGGTCTGATTCAAGCGGTGAAGGTCAATCTGATCTATTGCCACATCACCGCGCCCATCACCGGGCGCATCGGCCTCCGGCTGGTGGATCCCGGCAACATCGTTCAAACCAGCGACAGCACCGGACTCCTGGTGATCACCCAGCTTCAGCCCATCAGCGTCATTTTCACCATCGCCGAGGATCAACTGCCGGCCGTGTACGCCAAGCAGAGGGCCGGCCAGAAGCTGCCGGTGGACGCCTTTGATCGCGACATGAAGATCAAGCTGGCATCCGGCTCGCTGACCACCATCGACAACGAGATCGATCAAACCACCGGCACGGTAAAGCTGCGCGCCACCTTCGACAATTCTCACAATGAGCTTTTCCCGAATCAGTTCGTGAACGCACGATTGTTGCAGCAGGAAAAACGCGGCGTGATCCTGGTGCCGTCCGCCGCGGTGCAGCGCAATTCGCAAAACACTTACGTGTACGTAGTGAAACCGGACTCCACCGTCACGGTGCGCCAGGTCAAGTTGAGCACCAGCGACGACAACAATACCGAGATCGATTCAGGCGTAGTGGAAGGCGACGTGGTGGTGCTCACCGGCGTCGACAAGTTGCAGGAAGGCAGCAAAGTAGCGGTGACCATGCAAGGCGCTTCGGGCGCGGCCACCCCCCCCCGACTCCCGCAACCACTACCGCGAGCAAAAAAGGGAAAACGGGGAAGCAGTCCAAGTGAGCCCCTCGCGAACATTTATCCTGCGTCCTGTGGCCACCACGCTTCTCATGGTCGGCATTCTGCTGGCCGGTTTTGTGGCCTATCGCGAGCTGCCTGTCTCGGCCTTGCCCGAAGTGGATTATCCGACCATCCAGGTGACCACCACCTATCCGGGCGCCAATCCCGACGTCATGGCGTCCTCGGTCACCGCTCCCCTGGAACGTCAGTTCGGACAGGTGCCCGGCTTGCAGCAGATGACTTCCATCAGCTCCGAAGGGCTTTCGGTCATCACGCTCGAGTTCAATCTCAGCCTCAACATCGACGTGGCCGAGCAGGAAGTTCAGCAGTCCATCAACGCATCGGGAACGTATCTTCCCGCGGACCTTCCCACACCTCCCCTTTACAGCAAAACCAATCCGGCCGACACGCCGATTCTCACCCTCGCGCTCTCCTCCAGCACCTTGCCCCTTTCGAAAGTGGAGGATCTCGCCGACACGCGCCTGGCGCCCAAGATCTCACAGTTGGCGGGCGTCGGACTGGTGAGCATTAGCGGCGGACAGAAGCCCGCGGTCCGCATCCAGGTGAATCCATCGCAACTGGCTGCCTATGGCATCAACATGGAGGACCTGCGCAGCGCAATCATCGCGGCCAACGTCAATCAGGCCAAGGGCAATTTCGACGGGCCCCGCCAGTCCTACCAGATCGGCGCCAACGATCAGCTTCTCACCAGTTCGGACTACGCAAATCTGGTGGTGGCCTATAAGAACGGCGCGCCCGTGGAGATGACCAAGGTGGCCGACGTCGTCGACAGCGTAGAGGACATCCACGAAGCCGCGTGGATGAACACCACCCCCGCCGTGATCGTCAACATTCAGCGCCAGCCGGGCGCCAACATCATCTCGGTGGTGGATCGCATCAAGGCTCTTCTTCCCCAGCTCACGTCCACGCTGCCGGAAGCCGTCAAAGTGCAGATCCTGACCGATCGCACCAACACCATCCGGGCTTCGGTGAGCGACGTCGAGTTTGAGTTGATGCTGACTATCGCTTTGGTGGTGATGGTGATCTTTCTCTTCTTGAGAAATCTGTCGGCCACCATCATCCCCAGCGTCGCGGTGCCGCTCTCCCTGGTTGGCACGTTCGGCGTAATGTATCTGCTCGGCTACAGCTTGAATAACCTCACCTTGATGGCCCTGACTATCTCCACCGGCTTCGTAGTGGACGACGCCATCGTGATGATCGAGAACATTGTCCGCTTCATCGAGGAGGGCGAGCATCCGCTGCGGGCCGCGCTCAAGGGCGCCGAACAAATCGGATTTACCATCATCTCGCTCACCGTTTCGCTGGTGGCTGTTCTGATTCCGCTGCTGTTCATGGGCGATATCGTCGGCCGGCTGTTCCGCGAGTTCGCCGTCACGCTCTCCATCACCATCCTGATGTCAGCCATCGTCTCGCTCACGCTGACCCCGATGATGTGTTCCAAACTTCTGAAGCACACCCCAGAAGCCGAACAGGGCCGCTTCTACCGGGCCTCCGAGAAGGGCTGGGTTTGGGTGATCGGCCTTTACGAAAGAACCTTGAGGTGGGTGCTGGAGCGGCAAACCGCGACCCTGCTGGTGGCCGTCGCGACCCTGGCCCTCACCGTTGTGCTCTTTATCGAGATCCCCAAGGGATTCTTCCCCATTCAAGACACCGGCGTGATTCAGGGCATCTCCGAAGGCCCCCAAACCGTCTCGTTCGCCGAAATGTCGCGCGAGCAGCAGCAGTTGGCGCAATTCATCCTGCAGGACCCAGCGGTGGACAGCCTCTCTTCGTTCATCGGCGTGGATGGAACCAACACTACGCTGAACAGCGGCCGCATTCTGATCAATCTCAAACCGCTGAACGTGCGCAAGATCAACGCCACCGATGTCATCACGCGCCTGCAGCCCAAGCTCGCCCAGGTTTCCGGCATCGATCTGTACATGCAGCCAGTGCAGGATCTGACCGTTGAGGATCGCGTCAGCCGCACCGAATTTCAATACACGCTGGAGGATCCCAGCTCGGACGAACTGAACCTCTACGCTCCCAAGCTCCTCGCCAAGCTGCAGCAACTTCCCGAGTTGCGCGACGCAGCCAGCGATCAGCAGGTGCTCGGCCTCCAAACGCGCCTGGTGTACGATCGCGTCACCGCTTCGCGCCTGGGAATTACGCCCTCCGCCATCGATCAGACGCTCTACGACGCCTACGGCCAGCGCCAGGTATCCACCATGTTCACGCAGCTCAATCAATACCACGTGATCCTGGAGGTGAAGCCGGACTTTCATCAAAAACCTGTCGATTTAGGCCGCCTGTTCATTCGAACCGGCGCCACGCCCATCAACAGTTCAGTGGTCGCCGGAGGCACAGGCACGGCGGTGACCAGCGGGCCCACCAGCTCGGCTACCGCATCACAAGCCAGCCTGAACTCCACCGGATCCAGCAACGCGGCCGGATCGCAGGCCATTGCATCTACCACGGCGTTTCCCAACGGCGGCCAAGTCCCGCTCGCCGCCTTCAGCACCACCCAAACACTCACCGCGCCCATCGCGATCAGCCATCAGGGCCAGTTTCCCGTGGTGACGCTTTCCTTCAATCTGGCTCCCAACGCTTCGCTCGGAGAGGCCGTGGAGGCGGTCAACAAAGCCAAGGACGAAGTCGGCTTGCCACCCAGCATTCAGGCCGCCTACCAAGGCTCGGCGGAAGCGTTCCAGGCGTCGCTGGCCAATGAGCCGGTGCTGATTCTCGCCGCGCTGGTCACAGTCTACATTGTCCTGGGCGTTTTATACGAGAGCTACATTCATCCGATCACCATTCTTTCCACGCTGCCGTCGGCCGGCGTAGGCGCGCTGCTGGCGTTGTTTATCACCCGCAGCGATTTCAGCGTCATCGCCCTCATTGGCATTGTGCTGCTGATTGGCATCGTCAAGAAGAACGCGATCATGATGATCGATTTCGCCTTGGAAGCGGAGCGCCATGAAGGCAAGTCCCCGGAAGACGCGATTTTTCAGGCCTGCCTGCTGCGCTTCCGGCCCATCATGATGACCACCATGGCGGCGCTGCTGGGCGGCGTTCCGCTTGCTCTTGGCACCGGCGTGGGCTCCGAGCTGCGGCGTCCGCTCGGCATCACCATCGTGGGCGGCCTGATCTTCAGCCAGATGCTGACGCTCTACACCACCCCCGTGATTTATCTCTTCTTCGACCGTCTGGCCATCCGATTCTCGCGCCGTCATCGCGAGATGCGTGCCAGCGGCGTCGCGCCGGGAGGCCCTGCGCCCGAACCCAGTCCGGCTCAATAGCCATGAGCAAGGCAAAGTCATGAATATCTCGGAACCATTCATCCGCCGTCCCATCGCCACCACGCTGCTGACAGCGGCCATTGCGCTTGCGGGCGCCACCGCGTTCCGGCTCTTACCCGTTTCGCCCCTGCCCCAGGTGGACTTCCCCACTATTTCGGTGTCGGCCTCCTTGCCGGGTGCGAGTCCCGAAACCATGGCGTCCTCGGTGGCCACGCCGCTCGAACGGCAGTTCGGACACATCGCCTCGGTCACCGAGATGACTTCGTCCAGTACGCTGGGCGCCACCGGCGTGACATTGCAATTTGACTTAAACCGCAATATCGACGCGGCGGCGCGCGACGTGCAAGCCGCCATCAATGCCGCGCGCGGCTATCTGCCCACCAATCTGCCCAGCAATCCCAGCTACCGCAAGGTGAATCCCGCCGACGCTCCCATCTTCATGCTGGCGCTTACTTCGGACGAATTGGGCAAAGGCCAGATGTACGACGCCGCCTCCACCATCATGGCGCAGAAGCTGTCGCAGGTAACTGGCGTGGGCCAGGTGGTGGTGGGCGGAAGCGCGCTGCCGGCCGTACGCGTGGAGTTGAATCCTCCGCAGTTGAATAAGTACGGAATCGGCTTCGAGCAGGTGCGCAGCTTTCTGGCTGGATCGAACGCCAATACGCCCAAGGGAGATTTTCAGGACGGCAAGCGGCGCTGGGAGGTTGGCGCCAACGATCAGATCTTCAAAGCGATCGATTATTCGCCTCTGGTGATCGCCTATCGCAACGGCTCCGCGGTTCACGTCTCCGATGTCGGCCAAGCTGTGGATTCGGTGGAGGACTTGCGCAACTCCGGCTACGCCAATGGCAAGCCCTCCGTGCTGGTAATCGTTTTCCGGCAGCCCGGCGCAAATATCATCGACACTGTAGACAAGATCCGGGCCGTTTTGCCCCAACTCGCCGCCTCCATTCCGCGAGCTATCAACCTGCGCGTGGCCATGGATCAAACCATCACCATCCGCGCCTCGGTCCACGATGTGGAGATCACGCTGCTCATTTCGATCGCATTGGTGATCCTGGTGGTCTTCGCATTCCTGAGAAGCGCACGCACCACCTTTATTCCCAGCATCGCCGTTCCCGTCTCGCTGCTCGGAACCTTTGGAGTGATGTATCTGGCGGGCTTCAGCATCGACAATCTCTCGCTGATGGCTCTGACCATTTCGACCGGATTTGTCGTGGACGACGCCATCGTGGTCATCGAGAACATCACGCGTTACATCGAGCATGGCATGCAGCCCTTCCAGGCAGCGCTCAAGGGCGCGCAGGAGATCGGCTTCACGGTGCTCACCATCAGCTTGTCGCTCATCGCCGTCTTCATTCCTTTGCTCATGATGGGCGGCATCGTGGGGCGGCTGTTGCGCGAGTTCGCCATTACTCTGTCGGTTGCCATTCTAGTCTCGATGGTGATCTCGCTCACCACCACTCCCATGATGTGCGCCCACCTGCTGAAAGTTGAGCCGCAGCACGGATGGTTCTACCGCAAAAGCGAGCAGTTCTTTACCTGGGTTGTGAATCTTTACGGCCGGACGCTCTCCATCGTGTTGCGGCATCCGGCCATAACGCTCATGAGCCTGCTGGCCACCATGGCTCTCACCATTTACCTGTACATTCAAGTGCCCAAGGGCTTCTTTCCGCAACAGGACACCGGCCGGCTGAGCGGGCAGATCCAGGCCGATCAGGACACCTCCTTCCAGACCATGGACAAGACTCTGCTGACGATGGTGAACATCATCGACGCCGACCCGGCCATCGACACCGTGAACGCCTTCTCGGGCGGCGGAGGGGGCACCACCACCAATACGGCGCGCATGTTCATTGCGCTCAAGCCGCTCAACGAGCGCAAGGTCAGCGCGGACCAGATCATCCAGCGTTTGCGGCCGAAGCTGGCGCGAGTGCCGGGCGCCACGCTCTATTTGCAGGCTGTGCAGGACGTACGCGTGGGCGGCCGGTCCAGCAACGCGCAATATCAATACACCATGCGCGCCGACAACTTGACCGATCTCACCACCTACGCTCCCCGCATGCTGGACCAGTTGAAAACCATTTCCATCATCACAGACGCCAACAGCGATCAGCAGGACCGGGGCCTGCAAGCCATGGTGGACTACGATCGCAAGACCGCCGCGCGCTTCAATATTTCACCGCAATTGATCGACTCCGTGCTCTATGACGCCTTTGGCCAGCGGCAGGTGTCCACCATGTATTCGTCGTTGAATCAGTATCACGTGGTGATGGAGGCCGCGCCACAATTCTGGCAGAACCCCAACACGTTGCATCAGGTCTACGTTTCCTCGCCCTCGGGGAAGGAAGTCCCCTTGAGCGCCATCGCGAAAACCTCCACCGCCACCGCGCCGCTCTCTGTGACCCATCAAGGGCTGTTTCCGGCTATCACTCTGTCTTTCAACCTGCGACCCGGCGTGGCTCTGGGCACGGCCGTCAATGCCATCCAGGCGGCGGGACGCAAAGTCGGACTGCCTGCGACCATTCAGACCGGATTCGCCGGAACAGCGCAGGCTTATCAGGATTCGCTCGGCAGCGAGCCGGTTTTGATCGCCACCGCGCTCGCCACCGTTTACATCGTGCTCGGCATCTTATACGAAAGCTACATCCATCCCGTGACCATCCTGTCCACTCTCCCTTCCGCCGGAGTGGGAGCGTTGCTGGCGCTGGAGCTGACGCGCACGGACCTGAGCGTAATCGCCATCATCGGGATTATTTTGCTGATCGGCATTGTCAAAAAGAACGCCATCCTGATGATCGACTTCGCCATAGCGGCCGAGCGCAATGAGGGTAAAAGCTCCCGCGACGCCATCTTTGAGGCGTGCCTGCTGCGCTTCCGGCCAATTCTCATGACCACCATGGCGGCCATGCTGGGCGCATTGCCGCTCGCGCTCGGCACCGGAACCGGATCGGAACTGCGCCGGCCGCTCGGGATCACCATCATCGGCGGATTGCTCTTTAGCCAGATGCTCACGCTCTTCACCACGCCGGTGGTTTACCTCTATTTCGACCGGCTGCAGCAATGGCGCGAGCGCAAGCGAGCCGACCGCCGTCGCCTTTCGGGCGGCCTAAGCGATAACGACCAGCCGCTGGGTTCTGAGGTGTGATGCTGACGTGACCACCATGTTTACCGCCACCGTTTCTTCCACCCAGTCCGATTCCCTGACCCTGGCCATCGCCGGCCATGTGAGCCATGAGGCCCTGCCCGAGATCGCCTTGCTGATCGATCACGGCAGGCGCGATCATGAGAAAGTAATACTGGATCTAAGTGAGGTAACGTTGATGGACCTGGCCGCGGCGCAGTTTTTCGCCGAGCAGTTTCGCGGCGGCGTGCGGCTGGTGAATTGCCCGGTTTATATACGGCGCTGGATTGTGAGAGATGAGAATGATGAAGGTTAACCGGTTCGCGCAACCAGCGACGATCGCAACGCTGCTTGCCGCGCTCCTCGCCTTGAGCGGCTGCATGGTGGGTCCAAACTACCGGCGTCCCCCGGCGCCCGCGCCCGTCGCATTTAAGGAGAAGCCCCCCGACGGCTGGAAGGAAGCCCAGCCCAACGACACCGCGCTCAAAGGAAAGTGGTGGGAGATTTACAACGATCCGCAGCTCAATGCGCTCGAAGAGCAGGTCAGTATTTCGAATCAAAACGTTTTACAGGCCGAGGCGCAGTACCGCGCCGCGCGTGCAGCCGTCCAGGTAGCCCGTTCGGCGTTATTTCCCACTCTCACGGCCGGTCCCACCGTAGGCGTCAGTCAAGGCTCCGGCGGCGTTTCCGCCAATCAGGTGGCGGCCGCCGGAGGCGTTCACACCACCTATCAAATTCCTTTTGATGTTTCCTATCAAGTGGACTTGTGGGGCGGCATCCGGCGCAATCGGTGCGAGCCAACGCCGAAACGGCGCAAGCCACCGAGGCGCAGCTCGAAAACGCCAAGCTGACCTACCAGGCGGACTTGGCGCAGGATTATTTTCAGTTGCACGGCACCGATGGCGACATTGCGCTGTTGCAGTCCACCGTCGATTCCTATGCCGGTTATCTGAAGCTTACGCAGGCCCGGCATGACTCGGGCATCGCTTCCGGCGCCGACGTTGCGCAGGCCGAAACGCAGCTCGATTCCGCCAAGGAACAATTGATCGACCTGGGCGTGGCTCGTGCGCAGTACGAACACGCCATCGCGATTCTGGTCGGCAAGGCGCCGGCCGAGTTGACCATCCCGCCGCAGACCATCAAGACGCAGCCGCCCGTCGTGCCGGTCGCCATGCCTTCCACGCTGCTGGAACGGCGTCCCGACATCGCTTCCGCCGAGCGTCAGATGGCGTCCATGAACGAGCAGATGGGGATCGCCGAGGCGGCGTATTATCCGTCGCTTTGGCGCTCAGCGGTGGCGCCGGTCTGGCGAGTTCCAGTTTCGTGAATCTGTTTACGTGGGCCGGCCAGTTTTGGTCCGCTGGCGCTACCCTCTCAGAAACTTTGTTTGACGCCGGAAAGCGGCGCGGCGCAAGTAAACATCGCAAAGGCCGATTTCGATCATCCATGGCTAGTTACCGGCAAACCGTGCTCACTGCCTTTCAACAAGTGGAAGATCAGCTGGCCGCGCTGCGCATTCTGGAGCAGGAAACGGGCGCGACCAACGAGACAGTAAAGGCCGCGCAAATCGCGCTGGATATCACCACCGCGCAATACAAGGCCGGAACCGCGACTTATCTGCAAGTGGAGACCCGCAGACCGCATTGTTCAGCGAGCAGGAGGCTTTGGTCAACCTGTTGACGCGCCGCATGGTTTCCAGCGTGTTGCTGGTGGAAGCGCTGGGTGGCGGGTGGGACACGTCGCAGTTGCCCGAAGTCAGCGCGCTCTCGGCCAGCGACTAAGCGTTCTAAAAACTGATCTTGTCTTTGGCCGCCGCGATCTTCTTGCCGTCCACGCCGTAGATGATCAGCAGATCGCCCCAGGCGTGAAAGTCGCCGTGGCGTTCGCGATATTTGACAACCGCCTTCGCTTCTTCGTTCGTCAGACCAAGCCCTGTCGCGATTTCTTGCGCCGTGGCTTTATTCACATTGATTTTGGTCGCGTCTTCAATCTTCGGGAAATTCTGGAAGAGATAATCGGCGATGATGTCGAGTTCGGCCGGCGTGGCCTGCGCGCCGCGATCGCCCATGCGATAGACAATGCGTCTGGTATTCGTCCTTGGTGAAGCGATACACCGCGATTTCTTCCGCCTTATGACACCCGACACAGGCGCGCAAAATCAGTTCCTTGCCTTTGCCCTCGGGCAGATCGTCGGCGCGCACGCCAGGCGAAAGTAAGCCCAGGGCGGCGATCAGGCATAGCAAAGATGTTCAGCCGCGCCCTCTACCTCGCTCAACCGGTAGCGATGAAAACGGCCTTCCAGAACGCCTTTAGCCAGGATGTGGCCCTGCATCGCGGCAAGAACATCGGCGCGCGTGGCATCCGGCCCGAGATCGAGCTTGGTGTCGAGAGCGAATAGTTCAAACGTGTAGTGATGATAGGGTCCCGCCGCTCCCATACCCGGTCCCATAAAGCCAACGCCGCCGCGCAGATTCTTGGCGTTGATGGCGCCGTCCTCGAGTTTCGCCGTTGCGGGAACACCCTGGGGAAGGCCCGTCGCGGTGCCGGGAATATTGAAGATCATCCAGTGCAGAACATCGTCGGTCTTGCGTTGGATGGCCACGTCGGGATCGTGCAGGATGAGCGCGAAGCTAACGGTGCCAGCCGGCACGTGCGTCCATTCCAGTTTCGGCGAAACGGGATTGGGATCGTTTTGGGTGAACTTGTTCGGAATGATGCCGCCGTCTTCGAAGTCGGGGGACGTAAGCGTCAGGCCGGGACCGGGCGGGGGACCTCCAGCCTTGGGTTGCGCGAAGGCGCAGCCGAGGCCCGCCAAAAACATCGCTCCTACAGTGAGTATCTTCATGGTGTGTTTCTCCTTGGAATATTCCAACTTGGAATGTATCAGCATATCAAGAAGGCGGAGCGAATTGGGTCTGACTCAAGGGAGGGTGACGCGCTTGCCTTCAAGCGGTGTTGGGCTGCTGGGGCTTTCAGTCAGAGTACCGGCGGCGTCATAGGAGATTGCGGTAATCGTTCCGGCAAAAGTGTCGGCATTTACCTTGACGTCATAGGAAATTTCCGCCCGGCCTGTAAATTTATGCGAGGCACGATCCGCGATGACCTCAACCCACTTGCCCTTGATCCGGTCGCCGTCGGTGACCCAAACGCCCTTGCCGTCGCTGTCACTACTGTGGGGATCGCCGGCATCCGGGTTGGCCTGCTGCATCGTCCCATCGGCATTGAAGACATACATGTGATAGGGAAAGGGTGCGCCGGGATCCTTGACGAACCAGTTCCGACGATAGGACTGGCCTTGCGGTCCGTATTGCCTTGGGTGCAGCCAAGCAACCCGAGCGTGGAAACCGCCGATAATAGGAGAGCGAGAGTCTCTCTGGATTTCTTCAACGAGGCTCCAAGTCTTATACCAGACTTAAACGTATTACCGACGGGGGCGGAGCCTTGTGTTAGATGGAGCGCGGGCCGTGTTATGATCGGGCTTCCCGCGTAATCATGCGAGGAAAACACCCATCGGAGACGCCGCAATGCCAGTTCAAGCGACCAAATCCAACCAGAACAAATCGCGCAATTCGGCCGGCGGAGACCAGCACTTAGCGGCGCACCTGGCGTTCGAGATGGCGCGCGTGGTGGAGGAAGCCGCCATCGCGTCCGCCCGCACCATGGGACAGGGCGACAGCCCCGGCTCCGATCATGCCGCCGTGCAAGCCATGCGCCGCGCCTTTGAAGATGTGCCCATCGCCGGAAACATCGTGATCGGCGAAGGCGAGCGCGACGAAGCTCCCATGCTGTATATCGGCGAGCGGGTGGGCGCCACGCCGCCGCCCGGCCTGGAATATCCCGCCGTCGACATCGCCGTCGATCCGCTGGAGGGCACCAACTTGTGCTGCTACCGGCGCGGCCAATTCCATCGCCGTGCTGGCGGCGTCGGAAGCCGGCGGCCTGCTGCATGCGCCGGATTGCTACATGGAGAAGATCATCGCGGGTCCCGGCTGCCAGGGCGCGCTGGACCTCGACGCTCCTCCCGAAGACAATCTCAAGGCCATCGCGAAACGCCTGGATCGCCAGGTGGAGGATCTGGTGGTGATGGTGCTGGACCGGCCGCGTCATGAGAAGCTGATCGCCAACATTCGCAAAGCGGGCGCGCGCATCCGTTTGATCGGCGATGGCGATCTGTCGGCCGGAATCGCCGCGGCCGTGCGCGGCGCGGGCGTTCACGCGGTGATGGGTATCGGCGGCGCGCCGGAAGGCGTCATCACAGCAGCCGCCATGCGCTGCCTGCACGGCGAAATGCTGGGGCGCCTGGTGGTCCGTAATAAGGAGATGGAGAAGCGCATGGAAAAGATGGGCATCCGGGATCCTCAGAAGATCTATCGCGCTGAAGATCTGGCGCCCGGCAAGAAGATTATCTTCGCGGCGTGCGGCGTCACGCCCGGAAATCTGCTGCAAGGCGTGCGCTTCTTCGGCGACGGCTACCGGACCCACTCCCTGGTGATGACCTCGCAGCCCAACACCGTCAGCTTCCGCGACACGGTTCACCTGACCGGCAAACCCGATCGCCGCGGCGTCCGCCTGTTTTAATTCCTGGTATTCCCCGTATTCCTCGAATTCCGGCCGTTCAATTCAGCCGCCCCAACCACCGATGAATCGACCCTAGCTGCTGCGCGATCTGCGCCCGGTCCTCGGCGTTGGGCGAGTACTTCAAATACACCTCCAGATCCTTCTGGGCGCTGCGGAACTGGCGCATTCGCAGGCGCGCCACGCCGCGCGCCTTGTAGTATTCCGGGTTTCGCGGAAAGGCTTCGATCAACAGATCCGTCACCGCCACCATCTTGTCGAATTGCTTGCTCCGAAAATAAGCCGAGCGTAGATTGTTCAACATCCGCACCAGGATGTAGCGCGTTCCCACCGGCGCCAGCGCGTTGGCATCGGCGTCCGATCCGGTTCGGTCGCGCGCTAGCTTGCGGCAATCCTCCAGCGTGAGAAGTTGGCCGGTGTGAAACGGATCGATGTACGTGGCGTATTCGCCGTCGTTATATTCGACGATGAAATGCCCCGGCAACCCCACTCCGGAAACCGGCTGGCCCAGCCGCCGCGCCACTTCGATGTAGATCACCGACAGTGCGATCGGAATTCCGGTGCGGCGATCCAGAACATAGTTGAGGCAACTGTTGCGCGGGTCGTTGTAGTCGATTTCGTTGCCCCGGAAGCCGAGATCGCCGAATAAGTAATCGTTCGCCACGCGAACAAATTCCGGACCTTCGGCCGAAGCGGAAAGCCGGGATGCGATGGCGGATGCGATTCTATCCAGAACCCGCAACGATGGTTCCGTATCCAGATCCGGCGTTTCGATGCAGGCGATTTCCAGCGCCGCCACGTCCAGCCTGCCTTCCGGCTGGTCTTGAATTGCCGCCCGCAGCACTTCCATTCCTAACTCTTCGGTCCCTTTCGAATTGTGACACCACGCGCCGCCACTTGCACAGGCAGGATCTGAGCGCCCGCTTCTGCGATGGCGCGCGACACGCGTTCCTGCGCTCCGTGCTCCACCAGAAAAAAGACGCAGCCTCCTCCGCCCGCCCCGCACACTTTGCCGCCCAGCGACCCGGCGCGCCGCGCCAGCCCGATCAAACGATCGATCAACGGCGTGGAAATGCCCGGCGCATTGCTCCGCCGGTGCCCCCAGTCCTCCCGTAGCAAGCGGCCGGCTTCCGTCCAATCTGCTTTCTCCGCCGCCGCGCGCATCCCTGACGCGACGGCCGCTATATGCGTGAAGTTGCGCTGCACCTTGCGGTCGCCGTTGATGTGGGCTTTGGTCACCTCCCAATTGTTGATGCCGGAATTGCGGGGCGCGCCCGTGTAGCACAGCACGATGCGCCGGTTGAAGTCCTCAAGATCCACCCGCAGCGCGGCTCGCTTCACACCGCCCGCTCCCAGTTCGATAGCGCTGATGCCGCCGTACAGCGCCGGGTAGTAATCCTGCACCCCGGTCGGCACGCGGATGATCTGCGCTTCCACATTCTGTGCGATCTCGCGGATCTTTTCCGCATTGTGGCCCGAGCCTGTCAACCGGTTCAGCGCGCTCGCGGTGGCAATCATCAGCGCGGACGATCCCGCAATTCCGGCCCCGGCGGGCGATTCGGAATCGGTTTGTATCGCCACGCCCATGCGCGGACGGAAAAAACGCAGCAGATGAGCTGCCAGCGGCAGGCGCGGACGCGTGGCTCCGTCCAGATCCGCAAGTGAGCCATAGCGCTCGGCCTTCCCCAGGTCTCCGGAATGCAGCCGGATCTCGGGCGAGTCCAGCGTAGCAATGGCGCAGCGCGTGAACCTGTTGATCGCAAAATTGACCGTGACCGCGCCCGGATGGAACAGGTACAAGGGCCAGATATCCAGGGTGCCCCCCGCCAGGTCAACGCGGCAGGGGGCCTCAGCGATGATTCTCATGCAGAACCTTACTATACCGTGGGGTATCAACTAGCCTGTTGGTGGTATCGAGAATCCACCGTTTCCCGCCGATAGGGTTGGAGATGAGGCTCTTCCTGCTGGCTGCGGCACTGGCTGGGGTTTCGGCCATGCCACTGGTCTCGGCCCAAACAACTGCGGTGCCCCAGACACAGCCGCCGGACCTGCCACAGCAGCTAGATGAACAGCCGTCGCAATCGCCCTCGCCTTCGCCGTCCAAAGCTCAGCAGCCCGATCCGGATGCCATTCGATCCAGCATGGCGGAATCGCTTGCCAAGCAGCGCGTCGCGGTCATCAAGCAACTGGCCGGAGTTATGGGGAAAGGGCCCACACCCGCGGCGTCGTTTTTCACCGTCCCGTGGGTGGAGACGCCGGTGCCTTTCAATATGCCTCCCTGCGACCCTCTGCCGGCCGCGGAATTGGACAAACTGGTGCAAGAAAATTCCCAACAGCAGGGTGTGAAGGCCGAATTGATTCGCGGGGTGATCGCGGAGGAATCCGGCGCGCGCCCGTGCGCGGTCTCATGGAAAGGCGCGCAGGGCCTGATGCAGCTCATGCCCGCTACTTCGGAGGAATTTGGCGTCAAAAATCCCTTCGACCCACACCAGAATGTCGAGGCCGGCACCCGGCTGCTCAAACAGTTATTGACCAAGTACAAGGAGGACGTAAGCCTGGCCCTGGCCGCTTATAACGCAGGCGAAGGCCGCGTCGATCGGGAAGGCGGCGTTCCGCCCATTCAAGAGACTCAAAACTACGTGAGTGACATCCAGTCCCGGTTGCCTAAGAAATAGGCCCGAGCTTGCTTTGTTGTTTCAACAACTTAAGCTCAACAACCGCAAGCCCGTACCTTAAACTTTTGCCGTTGTTCCGACGATAGTACCATTTTGGAGCTTGCGGGCTTCCTGCCTCTCCCCATGGCAACCAAGGACAATCTCGGCGCTTCGAGTTCGGCTGCTCCAACGTCTATCATTGCCCCAATCCCGCTTTTTGAAGCGGACGACAACCCGCAAATCCCCTCCACCATTCTGATGGTCGATAGCGAGGACATCAACCGCCGGCTGCTGAAGGCTATTTTCAAAACCACCCCCTATCGAATTTTAGAGGCGCATCGCGCATCGGAAGCCACGGCTCTGCTGCAGTCCGAAAAGATAGACCTGGTGATTCTGGACCTGATGCTGCCGGAGATGAGCGGTCCGGAGCTGTGCCGCTGGATGAAGGCGCGCCGGTCCACACAGTTGATTCCGGTCCTGATGATCAGTAATCTCCAGGGCGTGGAAAACGAGATCGTCGGCATCTCCTCCGGCGCGGACGAGTTTCTGATCAAGCCGCTGCATCCGGCCGTGGTGCGGACCCGCGTGCGCGCCATGTTGCGCAACAAATCGCTCATCGATTCGCTGGAAGAGGCCGAAACCATTCTGCTGGCGCTGGCGCAAACCGTGGAGCATCGCGATAAGTACACCGGTAAGCATTGCCAGCGGCTGGCGGTGGCCTCAGTGATGCTGGGCGAGGCGTTAGGCCTCCCCAGCCAGGACCTGACGGCGCTCTATCGCGGCGGCTATCTCCACGACATCGGCAAGATCGCCATTCCCGATGCGATCCTGTTCAAAACCGGCAGCCTGACCAGCGAGGAATGGGAAGTGATGCGGAGCCATCCCACGCGCGGCGAAGAGATTTGCCGGCCCATGCGGAGCCTGGCGCCGGTGTTGCCCATTATTCGCAGCCATCACGAGCGTTGGGATGGAACCGGCTATCCGGACGGATTAGCGGGCGAAGCCATTCCGCTGCTGGCGCGGATTTTACAGGTCTCCGATATCTACGACGCCTTGACCAGCGAGCGCTCCTACAAGCCCGCCCTATCGCCCGAAGAGGCCCTGGCCGTTATGGAGGAGGAAGTCCGGCGTGGATGGCGCGATCCGGAACTGGTACCGCTGTTTGCCAGCACCATTCAGACCAACCCCACTGCCGACCTCACCTCGCTCGAAGCTTCGCTCGAGAACATGCGCACCGCCGTCTCCCGCTAATCGAAGGTCCCAATAGAGAACCGCGCCCGTGAGCAAGGGTGTTATCGCACCACGCCGGCCAGAGGACTGCTCGCGCTGGCGTACAGCTTCTTCGTCATGCGACCAGCCAGATACGCCAGACGGCCGGCTTGAACCGCCAGCTTCATGGCCTCGGCCATCTTCTCGGATTCTTCCGCTTCCGCGATGGCCGTATTCATCAAAACGCCTTCGAAGCCCAACTCCATCGCGATGGCCGCGTCCGACGCCGTCCCCACGCCTGCGTCCACAATCAGGGGAACCTCAGTAATAGTCTCGCGCAGGATCCTCAGGTTGGTGGTGTTCTGAATGCCGAGCCCCGATCCGATGGGTGCGCCCAGCGGCATCACGGCCGCCGCGCCCGCGTCGATCAGCTTGCGCGCGTTCACCAGATCGTCGGTGGTGTAGGGCAGCACCACGAAACCCTCGCGCGCCAGCACCCGCGTAGCTTCCACTAAACCTTCATTGTCGGGAAAGAGCGTCTTCTGATCGCCGATCACTTCCAGCTTTACCCAATTGGAAAGCCCCACTTCGCGTCCGAGGCGCGCGGTCCGAATCGCCTCGTCGGCGGTGTAACAGCCGGCAGTGTTTGGAAGGATGAAGATCTTGGAGCGATCGATGTAATCGATCAGGGACTCTTTGGACTTATCGGTGAGATTGACACGCCGTACTGCCACCGTAACCACTTCGGCTTCTGACGCCCGGTGGCAGCGCGCCATTTCCTGGAAGCTGCGATATTTCCCCGTACCGACGAAGAGACGCGAATGAAATTCGCGATCAGCGATGCGAAGAACGTCCGGCATGCACTTCATTCTACCGCAGGGATTGCAGGGGCAACGACGGCGCTCCGTCACCCCTGACAGGACTTCCGAGAGCTTACCTTGTGCCGACTGGTTCCACTCCGTGGGTGCTGACGCTCTTCTCTCCCGAGGAAGCGATATCCTCGGCGCCGGTCGCCTTCAGCAACTCCTTTGCCCGGGAGATTTCGCCGGAAGTATCGCAGTGCACCGACAGCAGCACGCCGCCCGCTTTCACGCGGCCTTCGTAGCGCTTCGCTTCATACTCCGGCATTCCCATTCCCACCAGAGCGCCGATGAGCCCGCCTACCGCGCCGCCCGCGCCCAAACCCGCCAGCGCGCCCATGATAGGGCCAGCCGCGATGAACGGCCCGACGCCGGGGATGGCCAGCGCGCCGATTCCAGCCAGCAGACCAAGCGTTCCGCCGATGACTCCACCCGCCACT
Organism: Bryobacterales bacterium; assembly: GCA_963798295.1. GTDB lineage: Bacteria > Acidobacteriota > Terriglobia > Bryobacterales > Bryobacteraceae > Palsa-89. Next base: position 726,050 of record CAWCSV010000004.1, read on the forward strand.
CCGCCCGTGGTGGTGCCTTCGGGAGCCTTGGTGTTCTTTTCGTGCGCGAACTCCTTGGTGCTTTGATTATCGGGAAGCAGCACGGAAATATCGTTGCTCGAAAATCCGGCCGCGATGATGCGATCCACGGCCATCTCGGCTTGCGCCACGTTCTTATAAATGCCAAAAACCGCTGTGTTTTTTCCTGCCATGTGATTCTCCTTGAATTTAAGAATTTATGAACGCCTCTCTGCCTACGCTACGCCTTCTGGAGACGCTTGCCGCCGCGCTCCAACTGTTCTCCGGCTTTATGCGCCGCTTCTTTGGATTTGTCCGCCACTTGATCCACTACCTTCTTGGTGGTTTCGGCCGCATCGTCGATTTTGTCTTTCAGTCTCTCTTTGACATCGCTCATCTTCTGTTCTCCTTGCTTCCCCGTTTTTAGGATCTGAGGGCGTGTGGAGTTCCTGTTGGAAGTCCACTGGTTAGAGGCGGGGGCAGGATTACGGTTACAGAAAACCAACCGGAAGAGGCGTTGAGATGGATTTAGTAGTGAGGTTACAAGAAAGAGACGCGATCCCGTGAAGACCCGGGCTTTAGTGACCGGAGCAGCCGCTTTGTTCTTGGGCGGCCTTACTCAAGTGCACCGAGTCTTCGCCACCGCTGGACGCGGTTTTGGATGGAGCTGCATTTTGCGTGGACGCGGCCGTAGACGGGACCACCGGTTGACTTGGCGTCGCCGAAGATATAGCACTGATCATGTGGGAACTCCTTGCGACCCCTTATCGCCCGAATCCGACGAAGCTTGAGAAGGCTGAATCGCCGTAGTTGTCCCTAGGGCGGTTCCTCAACACCACCTAAGCACAACCCCTCTCCTAACTCAGCGGCCGGCGGTCTAATTGCCCTTTCCCCGGCGTCCGATCCTAACTGGTGCGGCAGGAATGCCGGGGAGCGGGCTTTTGAATCTGGCACAATTACTTCGCGCTAATCCACTAATGGCGCTAGCGCTTCTCATTTGCCTGGCCACTATCCTGTGGTGCATCCTGTTAACGCGCCGGCAACGCAGCGGTCTGGACAAGATGCTTACAGGTCTGCTGGGATTAATCGCGACGTACCAAGGCCTGCGCATCCTCAAAGACTCCGGCTTCGCCGCCTTCTCGCACTTTCGAACGATGGAGGGGTGGGTGGATCTGATCAGCGCCTGCCTCTATCTGATAGCGGCATTGATCCTGAAAACCTCCAGCATCGATCGCGCCTCCACCAAGCTTCAACTGCGGTTGGTGGAAGCCGATGAAAAACCCCTGGATCTGGGCAGCGCCGTGATTCCAGCGGGCCCGGAATGGTTCCGTCCGCTGGTGGACGCTGCGCCACTCGCAATTTTCGCCATCGATGTTCACGGCGTGGTGACGCATTGGAACGCCGCCGCCGAAAGCTTGACGGGCTGGACCCACCAGGAGTTGATGGGCCACGAGCTGCCTTTCGATCCGCGCGGGGCGCTGCAGTGCAAGAACGGAAGATTTATCCAGGCCGCCATCTGGAGCTCGCCGATCCTCTCGACGCATGGCCAACCGCGCGGTACCGTGATCATCGCAGCGGGAGAGGCCGCATTGCGAGACGCGGGCCTGGAACTCCCGACGCCGGCCAAGCGGCGGTTAGCGGTGCTCTCTTAAAAGGCTAGTCGCCCAGCAGCGCACGCAATCTCTCGTAGCCGGCCCGGCTCACCGGAAGCTGCTTGCCATCTGAAAGCACCGCGACGCGGCTGTCCTTGGCGTACGGCTCGATCTTCGCCACGCGTTCCAGATTGACGATGACGGAGCGATGGATGCGCACGAAACGCTCCGGATCGAGCGCCGCTTCGAGACTCGAAATGGTCTGCTCCTTCAAATAGCTCTTACCCTGGCTGTGCAGAGAAACGTAGTCGTCCTGTGATTCGGCGTAATCCAGCCGGTCCACCGGAATGATATGGACGCGCGCCCCCTCCTTCACTACGATGCGCTGAAGATAATCTTCAGGAGGCCGCGCGGCGCGCGCCAGATCCACGGGGGCAGGCTTGGAGGCCGGTGATGACGCCGAGCCGCTTTCACCTATACGCTGCCGGGCGCGGTCCAGCGCCTTCTGAAAGCGCTCCAGGCTGAATGGCTTCAACAGATAATCCACCGCGTGTTCGTCGAACGCTCGCATGGCGTACTGATCGTAGGCGGTGACAAAGACCACCGCGACCTCCTGGCCGATCAGCTCCAGCACTTCGAAGCCGTCCAGCTTGGGCATCTGGACGTCCAGAAACACCAGGTCGGGCTTCTTCTCCGTGATGGCCTTCACCGCCTCGAACCCGTTGGCGCATTCGGCCAGGATCTCGATATCCGGATTCGATCCGATGTACTCGCGCAAGAGCGCTCGGGCCAGCTCCTCGTCGTCGACAATCACCGCGGTTAGTTTGCCACGAGCCGGAGCCGGCGCTACCACCGCGCCGGGCGAATCGCGCTCCAGGTTCTTGAGATCCACCAGCAGCTCGCGCGCCGATTGATAACGCCGCTCGCGATCTTTTTCCAGGCATTTCCGCACGACCCGATCCAGCCCCTCGGGGACTTCGTAATTGAAGCGGGCCATGGCTTCCGGCTGCGCCCCCAAGATCCGTGCCATGGTTTCAGATGGCGTTGCGCCGGGGAAGGGCAGACGCGCGGTCGTCATCTCGTAAATCACCACGCCCAGGCTGAACAGATCGGTGCGATGGTCCACGTCGCGCCCTAGAGCCTGTTCCGGACTCATATACGCCACGGTGCCCATTACCACGCCAAGGCTGGTCATCACCTGCGTCTCATGGGTGCTGCCGGGAGCCTCGATCTTGGCCAGGCCGAAATCCAGCACTTTTACGTGGCCGCGCGGTGTCAGCATCAGGTTGGACGGCTTGACGTCGCGATGCACAATGCCCTTGGAGTGCGCGTCGTCCAGCGCGTCGGCTACCTGCATCGCGACCGAAAGCAACTCGGAGAGCCCTAGTGGACCGCGGCTCATTCGAACGGTCAGCGGCTCGCCCTCCACGTATTCCATGGCGAGAAACCGGAGCCCGTCGTCTTCTCCGATTTCGTAGATATAGGCGACGTTGGGATGCGTGAGCGCCGACGCCAATTTCGCCTCCTGCACGAAGCGATGCATGCGCTCCGGATCGGCCGCCACATTGGTGGGCAATACCTTGAGCGCGACGCGCCGTCCTAAACGCGTGTCGTCGGCCAGGTAGACTGCTCCCATGCCGCCAGCGCCCAGGCGCGAAACCACGCGGTAATGCGCGATGTTGGAACCCGGCGTGAGCGGGTCGGGCATGACCTCATCCATGTTACACATGCTCCAAATCACACATGCTCAACACATTCCTTAAGTGTGCTCTGCACACGGAATCTCCAATTCCACTACAAAACGATCGGCGCTGGCGGTGGTGTCCACCCTGGCGCGGTTTTCGTACAACGCGCGCAGCCGTTCGCGGACATTTCGCAGACCCAGCCCGTGGCGGCTGGACGCCGGCGACTCGGGATCGAATTCGTTCGAGATCTTGAGACGCAGAATTCCAGCGCCACAATGAGCCTCGATCCGAATGGTTCCGCCATCCACCAATCCCGCGATCCCATGTTTCACCGCGTTTTCCACCAGCGGCTGCAGCACCAGCGAGGGCACCACGCAGTGGTCGCAAGCGGCATTGGCGTCGATCTCCACGCGCAGCCGGGCGCCGAAGCGAACCTGCTCCACTTCCAGATACGCCTTGGCCAGAGCCAGCTCGTCGGCCAGCGTGATGCGCTGCTTCTCGCCCAGCTTCAAAGTGGTGCGCAAAAAGTCGGAAAGCTTGATGCACATGTCGCGGGCGCGCTGCCCATCCACGGTGGCGAGCGCGCTGATGGAGTTGAGGCTGTTGAACAGAAAATGCGGATTGATCTGCGCCTTGAGCGCCTTCAATTCCGATTCGCGCGCCAGCGTGAGCGCCTCCTGCTCGCGCGTCTCGGCCTCCTTGGACGATTCCACGGAAAGGAGCAGATAATGCAGCGCTACCGAGAGCAGATAGACCAGCGCGCCGATCCCGAACAACACGGGAAGCTGCGGGCTGAAGCGTTCGTTCAGCCGCGCAAAGAAATAGTGGCCGAGTAACAGACCCAATCCTTTGGCCGCCACGATCCAGGTCAGCGCGGCGGCGGCCGCGGCAGCCGAATGATATTCCAGAATCTTGAGAGTAGACGTGGAGCCTAGCGGCAGCACGCGGCACATGGGCCAGGGAGCCAGAAACAGGAACGCGTAAAGAAGCGCCAGCGGAAGGCTTAAGGAAACGGCTTCGGCCCAGCTAAGCTTGCCCGTCACCGTCAAAAAATAGGCGAGCAGAAGCGCCGGCGGGTTCCAGGCCAGAAGGTACAGCCAGAGCCGGCCTCGCCCTTCAGCGAACGGATGCATAGTGAATGTGTCCTGGAGCTAGTTGCGCAGCGTGATGCCGCCGAAGATCACCGAGCCGGTGATCACCAAGCGCGGCGTTTTGACGTTGGGGTCGGGTCGGGGATGAATGGTCTTATCGTTGACGCCGCCGAACACTACGGATGCCTTGCTGATAACGTTCCAGGTTTCGGGAACCCGTACTTCCGCCTCGCCGAACACCACGTCGACATGGATGCGCGCCTCATCCACGGTCATGGATGCGTTCCTCAGATCGAAGCGCGCCGCGCCGAAAATCGCGGAAGCCTGCCCGCCCTGAAAATCCTGGGTGTCGCTGCCGCTCTTGGAATCGCTGAAAACCGCATGCGTGTCCACCACCGGCGAGGCGCCCAGCGGCGCATTCGGAGCGTTTGAAGCGCCAAACCCGAACCGGTTACGATCCAGCGCGCCCACCAGCACGCTGACGCCGAAGGCGATCAGGAGCACCGGCCAGATCACCGCGAAGTTGAAGACCACAATATCCAGTCTGTCCAGCAGAAGGAACGCGCCGATCAGCGCCACCGCCCCGCCCCAGACCCATCCCGAAGGTGTCCGGCTGTCCACCACGCGCGACACGCCCCAGGCAATCAGGAGTACGGGCCAGTACTGCCAAATGTCATGAAACCGAAAAATGCCCAGATTGTCGAGCAATAGCAGGCATCCTATGGCCACCACGACGGCGCCGAAGAAGATTCCGTGGCTGCCCGAGTGTCGAAACTGCCGCCGGGACATGCGATCTTCCCAGCGCCCCCGCCGCGCTTCCTGGCGTTGTTCCCAGCGCTGCTTCCGCTCGTCCCAGCGATCCGTATCCATGCTTCGAGCCTAGCAGCGGACCCGCGGCCTTTCGACCCAAGATCGGCGAATGGCGGCAGGGAATCGGCGAATGGCGGAGCCGGACCGCGCGTCAGCGAGCACTCTTGGCTACGGCGCCAGGCGCTCGATCGCCCAACGGCCATCCCGCCTGTATCTATAAACCAAGCGGTCGTGCAATTGGTTGGAGCGGCTCTGCCAGAACTCGATGGATTCGGGCCGCACCCGGTAGCCGCCCCAACTGGATGGCACGGGCACCTCGGCTTGGCCGTATTTCTGTTCCACCTTCGCAATCCGCTGATCCAGAAACTGGCGATCGGCGATGGCCGAGCTTTGCCAGGACGCCCAGGCGCTCAACTGCACCTCGCGCGGCTGCATCGCAAAGAACGCCCCGGCTTCGTCCCGCGCCGTCTTTTCCACCAGGCCGGTGATTCGCACCTGCCGCCCGATCTCGGCCCAGTGGAACACCAGCGCGGCGCGAGGATTGGCCTCTAGTTCGCGGCCTTTGCTACTGCGATAGTTGGTGAAAAACGTAAACCCGTCGTGGCCTGCATTGTGCAGCAACACGATCCTGGCCGATGGACTTCCGTCTGGCCCCGCCGTGGCCAACGTCATGGCATTGGGCGCCGCCAAGCCAGCCGAATAGGCTTCCCACAGCCATGCCTTGAATAGCTCCACCGGCTGCGCGGCCGCGCCCGTTTCCAATAGTTCCCGGTTTGCTAACTCCTCGCGCAAATCCGCCAGCTTCAGGTCGGCGGTGCGACGCCGGGGCACCACGATGTATCCGCTGGCTGCGTCGCCCAGCACATCATTGCGCTCCCGGCCCCAATACCACCAGTGGGCCGCGACGTACGCGCTCATCAGCGAATCCAGTCGATGCTCCATCGCTTTCAAATCCGGCCCGCGGGTGGGGACCTCGGGAAGCTCCGTTAACGTCAGCCTGGGAAATAATCGTGGAAAATGATCCAGCATCAGACCGCGCAACAGGCGCAGCCCTTCGCGGCGTTCCGCGATGGTTCCCCGGCGATATCGCACAATGTGGGCCAGCAGGAACAGCTGCACTGCCGCGGCCGGAGGGTGCACTTCAATCTGATGCCGGCCCTCGCTTTGCGGCGTCAGCTGGTCGCCGTGCAGGAAGCGCAGAGTCGATAGATCGCTGGAGAGCCGCGTGGTGCGCTGCCGGATGGCCGGCGATAAATTCGTGGGCGAGGGACCGGCGCGGTACTTGCCGTAGAGCGAATGAGCAAGCCGGTCCGCCGCACGCATGGCGATGGCGTCGGGCACGCCGGCGGGAACAACGGTTGGCGCGTCGATCCCGATCACCGCATCGTTTCCCGCGGTGTCGGCGGCCCACTGGATAATGTCGCCCGGTTCGGTGAGGCAATCGAGCTGCGTCAATCGCAGCGTGCGGCCGTCCCATTGCAGCGTGGCGAGACCGCTCGGCTTGCTTTCCCCACCGGCTTCAATTCCGAGGAAGCGCAGGTGCCTACATTATAGCGAACGCAGGAAATTCAAAAGATCCTGCTTCTCGGAAGTCTTCAGCTCCTGGAAGTTTCCGATCACTGCATTGGCTTCCGAACCGCACGTCCGGCTTTGTCCGGACGCCTGGAAGGACTGGCCGTTCGCATTGAACTGTTCGGAGCTCTGTGCCATCACGCACGAAAAGCCCGGACTATAATGCGCTTCAATAGCCTGCAAAAGATCGGACGTTCGTCCGTCGTGCAGGAAGAACAGGCGCTGGCCCACGCCCCACAGCGGAGCGGTGCGAAATTGATCGGGACCGGCCTGGCCTTGCACAACGCCGTCCGCCAGATTCGATCCCATGTGATGAATGGCGAAATCCGAATAGGGCTGGTAGGGTACGTTGGACATTCCGGTGTAAGGCGAGGCGGCCGTGGTCAGCGAGGGTGAGTGGCACAGCGCGCAGCCGATGGCGGCGAATACCTTCTGTCCGTTTTTCTCCGACGGCGACGACGTGGCAGGCACGGCCGGCGCCGAAAGCCGCATGAACGCAGCGAAGTTGACGACGTCGGATGACATCTCCGATACGGTGCCAGTCTGGGTGCCGTTGTACATGATCACCGAAGCATCCTCCGGCGTAGCGTTGAAGACACAGCCGGGCACGGCCGACCGCTCATTCATGAAAACCTCGTTGGCCACGCCTTGTTCCACGTTGTAGGCTTCTCCGGCGAAAATCATCAGCGACTTGTTCTGCGCCTTCCAACCGAAGCGCGTCACGGTGCCATCGTTGCCGGAAGTGTTGAGCGCGCCCGCGATTCCCAGCGCGTTCTTCTGCCCGGCGTTCGAGCGCCAGGTTCGCTGCCAGGGCCGAGTCCGGCGTATTTTCCACCAGCCCCAATCCGAAAGTAGGTGTGGGAATGCGGAAGATGACATTGTTCGCCGCTAGCTCCTGGGCAAAATTAGGCTGCGCGATCACGCAGCCCGGAGCGTCGCGCCGGCCCTGGATGGTGTAGAGTCCGTGCACGCCGCCGTCCAGTGGCCCGTTGCTTTGGCCGCTGGTGGTGATGAAGCGCGCCTCACGCACCGGACCGCTCGCGGAGATAAACGGCGGAACCGCATTGTGGGCGCCATCCAGCGTCGCCAGCACCACCTGCGGATTGGGAACCGGATTTTGCGGGCTCTTCCAACCCGGACTGCTGCCGCCCACCGCGGGCTGCGCGTGGCACATGGCGCAGCTATTGCCGTTGAACGTCGGCCCCAGCCCTGAACCCGTCTCGCCCGGCATGGTTCCCGAAACAGAATCGATCTCCTGAAAGCGCAGCTGCGCCTGGCTGAAAAAATTCTGCTCGTTCGCATTGAGTGAAGAGTAGTAGGCTCCGGCTCCTGGCGCGCCGCCGCGCGGTCCCGGATCCATTTGCGCATAGAGGAATCCGGCGGCCCACAAGAGTGCTGTCACGTGACAAGTGCGCGAAAGAATCGGCATGAAATGTCCTTTCCGGCTCGATGGCTCGTTTCGGCTTTGGAGGAAGTTATCATGCTCCCGAAGATCCATCAATCCGGTATTGACACTACGCGCGCACTATGCGCATTGGCGTACGACCTGCGCGCGTGAACCAGCGAAGATCGTCTGGTTCATGGTGCAATGAGAAAGCGGCCGCGATTCTTCGGCTGCTCTTCAATCCCTCATGCAAGCACTCGTCAAGAGCAAGCGCGAGCCCGGCCTTTGGCTGGAAGAAATTCCCGAGCCCTCCATCGGCATCAACGATGTTTTGATTCGCGTGCGCCGCGCGGGAGTCTGCGGCACCGACGTTCACATTTACAACTGGGACGAATGGGCGCAGCGCACCATCCCAGTGCCGATGGCCATCGGCCATGAATTCGTCGGCGAGATCGTGGAAGTGGGGTCGAACGTCGGCGATTTTCGTCCCGGCGATTTAGTGAGCGGCGAAGGGCACGTGGTCTGCGGCCGCTGCCGCAATTGTCTGGCTGGACGGCGGCATCTGTGCGCGCATATCCAGGGCGTCGGCGTGAATCGCCCGGGTGCGTTCGCCGATTACATCGCGATGCCGGTGACTAATTTGTGGCGTCACAAGCCCGATATTGATTTGGACGTAGCGGCGATCTTCGATCCCTTCGGCAATGCGGTCCACACCGCGCTTTCGTTTCCGGTGTTGGGCGAGGACGTGGTGATCACCGGCGCGGGTCCCATTGGGATCATGGCGGCCGCAGTGGTGCGGCACGCCGCCGCGCGTCACGTGGTGATCACCGACAAGAATCCGTACCGGCTGGATCTGGCGCGCAAAATGGGCGTCACCTGCGCCGTGGATACGGCTCAAACTCCGCTGGCGCAGGTGCAGAAGGATCTCGGGATGCAGGAGGGCTTCGACGTGGGCCTCGAGATGTCCGGCCATGCGTCAGCGTTGCGCGAGATGATCGCCAACATGAGCCACGGCGCCAAAATCGCGATGCTGGGCATTCCGACGCAGGAAATCGCGATCGACTGGACGACCGTGGTTTTCAATATGCTCACCATCAAGGGCATCTACGGCCGCGAAATGTACGAGACCTGGTACAAGATGGGCGTCATGCTCGAAAATGGCTTGGATATTCGGCCCGTGATCACGCACCGTTTTTCCTATCGCGATTACGAGCAGGCGTTCCAGGTGATGCGCTCGGGAAACGCGGGCAAAGTGATTCTGGAATGGTCGTGAACTTTTGCGGGCTGTCCGTCGTATAGCTTGTTGAGAATGCGGTTGGACGTTCTCCATTTACTCTACGGCGCATGGATCGCGTTCGGCGTGATTTGGTTGTTGGGTGCAGGCTTCACCAAGCAGACCGCGCGCAATCAGAGCGAAGTTTCGCGATTCCTGCAGGGCGGCCTCGCAGCTTCGGGATTCGTTGTCCTGTTCGATCGGCAAATCCCTTTGGGCATTCTGGATGCGCGCTTTGTGTCTGGTTCGGCGGCGACAGCGTGGATTGGATTCACGATCACGCTGGCGGGAATTTCGATCGCCATTTGGGCGCGATTTATTTTAGGCCGCAACTGGAGCGCAACCATTACGATCAAGCAGGACCACGAGATCGTGCGCCGCGGGCCGTACCGCATTGTTCGCCATCCTATTTACTTCGGAACGACGCTGGCCATGCTCGGCACCGCGATCTACTTCGGCACGTTTCGTGGATTACTCGCGGTGGCGCTCACCTTCGCGGGCTGGTGGTTCAAATCGCGCATGGAGGAGGAGTTCATGCTGCAGCAGTTCGGCCCGCGCTATCGCGAGTATCAGCGCGACGTAAAGGCGCTGATCCCGTTTGTTCTCTGATCCGTTCTTGGCCCGTGCCGCTCGCATCAAGGTCAGTCATTGCCCTTCGCGTGCTATTGCGTCGCGCAGACGAAATTCGCCGCATCATCCGTGCTGCCCGATCCCTTATAGTGCGCGGTCTGTGGATACGGGCATAGCGGACGCGTGCGATCCACTACACCTTTGGTCTTGTGCGCCGCCGCAATGCGGTCGGGCGCCTGGTTCGTTTCCACCCAACTGGCCAGCGTTCCGATAGCATCGAAATCGTCCGTGCCGTCGCCGCCGCGGCAATGACCCATGCCGGGAACCATGAACAGGCGAATCGAACTTGCTGCCGCTGCCTTTCCTCCGACTGTGTCTTCGACGCTGGTGAAATAATTCACGCTGTTTTCGGGTGCGATGCCAGGATCGGCCCAGCCGTGATACATCAACAGCTTTCCGCCGTGAGAGAAAAACGGTTTGAGATTGGGATCGATCGAATTCATTGTCGGGCCAATCACCTTATCTGCGATCGCCATATCGCGCGCTGCATCGAACTTCAGGTAATCCCAGCTCGGATCCTTGAACACTAAATATTGATAGGTCTCCGCCGCGAGCGCCATCGGCTTGGGCGCGGAGAGCGTGGCCCATCCCATTTCGCTGCCTCGCTCCAGTCCTGGAAAAAGTGCTGGTCCCGGTCCAGCATAAATTTTGCGCGCTACCTCCACTTGCGCGGAGGTAAGACAAGTCGGTGCATCGGGACCTTTGCATTCGAGCGACTTCGGATCGAAATGGCAGCGGCGCGGATCTTCAAGCACGCGGTCCTTCACACCGTCCAGCGCATCGCAGGCTTCCAGCACCGCGTTATGGATGAGCGGATACTTGGCGGGCGGAATGTAGCCGTCAGCCTGGTTTGTGATCTCGGTAGTCCACATTTGCGCGCCCTGCAGGTGCGATGGATAATTGGCCGCCGCTCCCGCCACGATGCCGTCGTAATCGGCTGGGTAGCGCTGCGCTTCGGCCAGCGCCTGGCGGCCGCCGGTGGAGCAGCCGTTGAAGTACGCGCGCGCCGGATTCTTGCGGTAATATGCGGCGGTGATCGCTTTCGCGGCGATCGTCATTTCATGCACCGCGCGATAAGCGAAATCGATCAGCTTCTCCGGATGCCCCACCACGAAGACCGCCGTGGTCTCGGTGTGGCCGGTGTCGGTGCTAGCGGCGGCATAGCCGGAGCTGACTGCGGTGGCAAGATCGCGATAGCCGATGTTTCCGGCCCACGCGCCATTGCCCACCGATTCCAATTTCCCGTTCCAGTTTGACCCTGAGCCTTGCGCGGGCATCCAGACTTCGATCTTGATATCGGAATCGGGGGTGGGTTTCAACGTCGCGGCCACGCGGCAAATGGCCGGTAGATTTCCAAAATTCGGCGCGGGAAAACCTGGAAACGTCGGCATGGCTCCGGCCGGCAACGTGAGCTGGCCGGCGGGCACGGCTTGCGCCAAGGTGATAGTGGAGTGCGGCAGAGCAAGTTTGGCAAGACTCTCACAGGACGTCGCGCCCGCCATCGATGAGGTAAGCGCGACTGCAAGCGCGAGGTATCGCATAGGTCTTTCATAATATTAGAGCCGCCTTGCAGGTTGCATGCAACGTTCGATATGCTGTGGGATCGTAAGGCCATCACAGGAAACCACCATGAATCGAAGTTTTCACCGCGTTGTGTTTGTGACTGCGAGCCTGTCGCTCGCTCTTTCCGCCGCGCAAGCGCAGCAGCCCCGGCCGGTGCAGTCGGCGGGAACCGAATCCGGGTTCGCCGTTTTCCAAACCAAGTGCATGGGCTGCCACGGCAACCCCACCATGGCGGGACGCGTGCCCGATCCGGCCACGCTGCGGCAATTGTCGCCGGAAAAGATTTATGAAGCGCTCACCACCGGCCCGATGAAGGTGCAAGGACAATCCCTGGCGGACGACCAGAAGCGCATGCTCGCCGTCTTCATGAGCGGCCGGACGTTTGGCAGCGCCGAGCAGGGCGACGCCAAGAACATGCCTAATCATTGCGAATCCAATCCTCCGATGAATGATCCGGGCGAAGGCGCGCGCTGGAACGGCTGGAGCCCCGACGTTACCAACAGCCGCTATCAATCGGCTAAAGAAGCTGGACTCACGGCCGATCAGGTGCCGCATCTGAAGTTGAAATGGGCCTTCGGTTATCCCACCGGCGTTTCGGCGTTCGGGCAGCCGGCGGTGGCTTCGGGACGCGTTTTTGTCGGTAGCGATATCGGCTACGTTTATTCGCTGGACGCTAAAACCGGGTGCGTCTATTGGTCCTATCAAGCCAAAGGAAATGTGCGCGGCGGTCCCAGCATTGGGCCGGTGAAGGGCCACCCGGGCGTCAAGTACGCGGTGTTCTTCGGCGATGCGCACGCCAACATTTATGCCGTGGACGCGCAGACGGGACAGGAGCTGTGGACTAAAAAAGTCGACGATCACTTTGTCGCCCGCATCACCGCGTCGCCGAAGCTATACGACGGCTACCTTTATGTGCCGGTATCGTCGTCGGAAGAATTCGCGGCCGCCAATCTCGATTATCCGTGCTGCACCTCGCGCGGAAGCGTGGTGAAGTTGAACGCCAGCACCGGCGAGCAGATGTGGAAGACTTACGTCATTCCCGAAGCGCCCAAGCCCACGCGCAAGAATTCCAGAGGCGTCCAGCAGTACGCGCCGGCCGGGGCTTCGGTGTGGAATTCGCCGACCATCGACGAAAAGCGGCACGCTGTTTATTTCGGCACGGGCGATTCGGAGACCGAGCCCGCGGGCAAGATGTCCGATTCCGTGATGGCGGTCGACATGAAGAGCGGCAAGGTGCTGTGGTATTACCAGGCGCAGGCTGGCGACGCATTCCTGGGCGGCTGCACCGGTCCCGAGAAGACGGACAATTGCCCCAGCGAGAACGGGCCGGATCTGGATATCGGCAATTCCGCGGTGCTGCACTCGCTGCCGGGCGGCAAGAGCATCGTGGTGGCCGGAACAAAAGACGGCAAATTGTTTGCGCTGGATCCGGACAAAAAGGGCGCGGTGGTGTGGCAAACCAAAGTGGTGGATAATCCCGCGGGAACGCCGTTGTTCCGGCTGAGCGGCATCGTTTGGGGCGGCGCGTTCGACGAGAAGACTGCCTACTACGGACAGACCGGAGGAGGCATCACCGCGATTCAATTGACTACCGGTGAAAAGCTGTGGCATAAAGCGCTGGCCGAACCGGGCCAACGGGTCAACAATGGCGCGGCTGCCACCGCCATGCCGGGCGTCGTGTTCATCGCCGGAACGGATGGCAAGTTGCACGCGCTGGCGACGGCCGATGGATCGGAGATCTGGTCCTACGACACCAGCCGATCGTTCGACACCGTCAATAAAGTGGAGGCCAAGGGTGGTTCCATCGCTTCCATCGGGCCCACCATCGCGAACGGAATGTTGTTCATCGGATCGGGCTACGGCGTGATCGGCGGCAACACCGGGAACGTGCTGCTGGCGTTCGGCGTCGAATAGACAGAACCGCGACCGTGAGGGAGCCGGTGCTTCCGAAAATCGAACTGCATTTGCATCTCGACTGCTCCTTGAGCTACGCCGCCGTGGCGCGGCTCGACGAATCCATATCCCTCGAAGAATATCAGCGCGAGTTCATCGCTCCGCCGCGTTGTACGAGCCTGGCCGATTTCCTCACGCGCGCGCCGCGTGGCTTCAAACTGATGCAAGACGAAGCGGCGCTGGAGCTGGTGGTGGAGGATCTTTTCGAGCAACTCGCCATCGACGGCGTGATTTACGCCGAGATTCGTTTTGCGCCGCTGCTGCACCTGGAGCGCGGATTAACGTCCGAGCAAGTGGTGGCTGCGGTGGATCGCGCCACCGAAGCTTCCATCCAAACCAGCGGTATCGATGCCCGTCTCATTCTTTGCACGCTGCGTCACTTCGATCGCGAGCAAGGCCTCGAAACAGCGCGCCTGGTCGAAGCGTTTCGCGGCAGCCGCGTGGTGGCGCTCGATATCGCCGGTGACGAAGCCGGATATCCCATCGATCCGCAGGTGCCGGCCTTTCGTTACGCCATCGACCGCGGCCTCCATCGCACCGCTCATGCCGGTGAGGCGCGCGGTCCGGACAGCGTCTGGGAAACGCTGCGCGAATTTCAGCCTTCGCGAATCGGGCACGGAGTGAGAAGCATCGAAGATCCGGCTCTCGTCGCGCATCTCATTCGCGAGCGCATTCATCTGGAAGTTTGCCCCACCAGCAATCTTCAGACAGGGATCGCGCGGGAATTTACCGAGCACGCGGTCGACGAATTATATCGGGCCGGCGTTCCGCTCAGCATCAACACGGACACCCGCACCATCACCAATATCACGCTGACCGAAGAGTATCGGAACCTCGAGCAGCATTTCGGCTGGACCGATGCAGATCTGGTGGCCTGCAATCAAGCCGCGATTGACGCGGCGTTCGTCGAAGAATCTACGAAAATCGCATTGCGCGAGCGATTACGCTAAGGCTTCTCGCAAGTCTCGCCCAGCGCCGGCGAGCGGCAGTTGAGCGAGCGCAAGAACGATTCTGGCATTGAGCATAAAGCGAACATTCTATAGCAGCGCGTCCAGCGAGAAGCGATTACACGAGCGATTCACCAGCAGCAGATAGTAAGTGATGGCATAGATCATTTGCACGCCCACGGTGTTCCAATCGCTCCGCATGGCCGTACCGAAAACCAGCGCGGCGATCATCAGTCCGCCCAGCGCCAAGGCCCAGCGCGTAACGAGACCCAGCGTAGTCAGCACGCCCAGAACCAGTTCGGCGAACGGCAGCACAAACAAGAACGCATGCACCAATCCCGGCGGCAAAGCAGTCTTGCTGAATTCCGCCGCCGTAGTAGTTGCAAAGGATTCCGCGCCCGGCCCGAAGATGCGCCCCGCTCCGTGCACCAGGATGTTGATACCGAGCGTGAGGCGAAACACGGCGTAAGCGAGCTGGCGGTCAAGCGCGTGGGAATCGGGGGCTGGCGTCATGGTATGCCTACTGTTTCTTCAAACCAAAATCGGCTGTCGCCGGGTCCAGGAAATGATAATCCAGCTCGTTGCCGCAGCCGGTCTCCAACGTCTTCCATTGCGATCCACGGAAGCCCAGTTTGGCCGCGATCTTGGCCGGGTCGGCGGACTGGTTGCGCCGATGCATTTCGCCAAACGCGCCTTGGAACAGCATGTCGGCCGGATAATCCTTGACGCGATAATTCGGGCCTTTGCACGCCACTTGGCGCGGACCGGCGATAGCCCCGCGCTGTATCACGACGGTCTTGTTCACCAGCGATTTCATTTCGGCAAGATCCGATTCGTCGGGGCGGCCATCCTGCCACGGCGCAACGGTGGCGGAGGTGATCTTCCAAGTCCCGATGTAGAACGGATCGCCGGCAAACCCCAACGCAACCGATGCGCCCGCCAGGAGCGTCATAATCAAAAAGATCCTCATGATCGCCTGCGAGGTTATCACAACACGAATACTCCGTTGGGCGATCGCGGCCTTTACAGTCTGCGCGTTCGGACAGCCCGCGCTCATCGACGCCCCGCACGATCGCCTGCGCATCGACACTTCGCTCGTATTGGTACCCGTCGAAGTGAGCGACGCGCTGAATCGCCCGGTGAGCGGCCTGGAGAAGCAGAACTTCCACGTCTTCGACGACAAGGTGGAGCAGAAGATCCTTTCCTTTTCGATGGAAGACGATCCCATCGCCGTGGCGCTGGTGTTCGACATCAGCGGAAGCATGCAAGGCGACTTGCGCGAGATGCGGCACGCCGCGGCGCAGTTTTTCAAGACTTCCAATCGGGGCGACGAGTTCTGCCTGGTGGAGCTTGCAAGCGAGGCCCACGTGGCCGTGCCGCTCACCCAAAACGCGGCCGACGTGGATTACAAGCTGATGTTCAGCAAAGGCGGCGGATCCACGGCGCTGCTGGACGGCGTGTATCTGGGACTCAATGAAGTAAGAAAATCGAAGAACCTGCGGAAGGCCCTGGTGATCATCTCCGACGGCGGCGAGAATCACAGCCGCTATACGCCCGGCGAGGTGAAGAACGCGATTGTGGAGAGCGACGTGCTCATCTACGCCATCGGCACTTTCGGCAACGGCGCGGGGTCGAACTATAGCGATCAGGTGGTGCTGGAGCGTTTGACGGAACAAACCGGCGGCCGAATGTATCGGGGAATTGGCATGTCGCTGGGCGATTTCGCCGACAAGATCGTCATCGACCTTCGCAACCGATACATGTTGGGATATTCGCCTACCGACGCCACGCGCGATGGCCGCTACCACCACATCGCCGTGAAGTTGGAGCCGCCGCGCGGCTTGCCGAAAATCCAGGCGCACTGGCGAACCGGCTACTACGCTCCCACCGAATAACCCGCGTGACCGCGAAACAACAGCTCGATGCGATGATCGCGAACTATTCGCCGGAAGTGGCCGGCCTCGCGCGCAGAGTGTTCGCCTGGATGCGCCGGAAATTTCCGCGGGCGTGCGTGCTGGTATATGACAACTACAATGCGCTGGTGATGGGCTTTGGGCCATCGGAACGGGCTTCAGAGGCGGCGTTTTCCATCGCACTCTATCCACGTTGGGTGAACCTGTTTTTTCTGCAGGGAGCTCATCTTCCCGATCCAAAAAAGCTGCTCCAGGGCGCAGGCAAACAAGTGCGCGGCATCCGGTTGGAAGATGTGCGACTGCTCGACGACCCGGCGGTGCTCGCGCTGATCGAGGCCGCGGCAGCGCGAATCGAACAGGGCGCCGGCAGCGGCAAGATCGTGATCCGCGCGATCGCAGCCAAACAACGCTCGCGGCGTCCATCCAAACGTGCCAAGGGCGCGCGTTCGATATGATGTTCGCGTTGGATCACTATTCGCGATTTTGACGAGAACAACATCACGGCAGGGTGGTGGACCGCTACCAGAACACGCCCTCACGCGCACCGGCCAGCTTTGCACCGACAAGCGGCAGGAGTTCATTCTGCTGTCCGATACGCTGGGCGTTTCCATGCTGGTGGACGCCATCAATCCTCGCTTCGCCAAGGGCACCACTGAGACTACGGTAAAGGGTCCATTTTACGTGGAAAATCCGCCCGAAGCGGCATTGGGCGCTGACATTCACGGCGGCGCGAAGGGCGAGCCGCTCTATATCGACGGCACGATTTTGTCCGAAGACGGCCGGCCAGTGGCGAACGCGATCGTCGACGTGTGGCATTCCGACGCCGAAGGTTTCTACACGTGCAGTTGCCGGAGCTGGAAGAGCCGACGCTACGCGCGCGCTTCCACACCGACTCGCAGGGCCGCTACCGCTTCTGGACCATTTTGCCGCGCTATTATCCGATCCCTTATGACGGCACGGTGGGCGACATGCTGAAGGCGACGGCAAGGCATCCGTATCGCCCCGCGCACGTGCACTTCATGATCATGGCGCCTGGTCACGAGAGACTGGTGACGCATTTGTTTGTATCGGGCGATCAATACCTGGATAGCGACGCGGTATTCGCGGTAAAGAATTCGTTGATCCGCGATTTCACGCGGGAAGCGCCGGGCGTCGCGCCGGATGGCTTGGAGGGTGGACACTCGGTGGCGCAAGCTGCACAACGATTTCGTGCTGGCGAAAGCGAAAGCCGCGGAAAGTGCCGCTCCATGACGGTCGTGGTTCCGTAATACGCGGCAAGTAAGCGGCCAAAGCAACTAGGCCGTTGCCAACGGCGGACGTTTTTTGTGCCACTCCGTGGTCTGCTCATAGGCGTGGGCTAAAGACAACACCGTGGATTCGGCGAACGGAGCGCCGCTGATCTGGAGACCTATGGGTAATCCGGAATTTGTGAAGCCGCACGGAACGGAGATGGTGGGCAGCCCAAGAACATCGAAGGGCGACGTGTTCTGGACGCCGAACCGATCGAAGTTCTTGCTTTCCGCCAACGTCTCAGCTGGGCGCGGCATGGTGGGTGTGAGGAGCAGGTCCACGGTGGAAAATGTTTTGACGATTTGCCGACGCAGTAGATAAGTCTGACGCACTGCCGCGGCATAGGCCGGCGCGGTAACGCCCTTGGCGAATTGAATAATCCTGTCGCGCGTAAACGGCTGGTATCGAGAAGGAGATTGGGCGATCCACTTCGCGTGGTACGCGTACGCTTCCGGTCCTATGATCGGTAACGTCAGTTGCCCGGCGGGCGGCAGCTTGGCGTCGCTCACCGACTTGGCAAGCTTGCCCAGTACGCCGATCGCGGTCTCCACCGCTTTGGCGACTTCGGAATCGAGATTCTCAAAGAACGGCGACCGCGGAACGCCCAAACGAAGGTGGGACGTTTCCATCTTGAACGCGAGCATGTAATCGGGGACCGGCACGTCCACCGAAGCGGGGTCCAGTTGGTCATAACCGGCCATGACCCCCAGCATCAACCCCGCGTCTTCCACGGTCCTGCATATCGGGCCGACGTGATCCAGCGTCCAGGAAAGCGGGATCACACCGCGAAGACTCACCCGGCCGTAGGTGGGCTTGAACCCGACCACGCCGCAGTAGGACGATGGAATCCGCACGGATCCGGCGGTGTCCGTGCCCAGCGAACCAAAGCAAAGATCCGCGCTGGTAGCGGCGGCGGAGCCACCTGAAGATCCGCCCGTGATGTGGTCAAGCGCCCACGGATTGTGCACCGCGCCGAAGTAAGTGACATCCGACGTTCCGCCATAAGCGAATTCATGCAGATTCAATTTCCCGAGGATCACGGCGCCGGCGTTCTTCAGGCGGCGGACCACCTCGGCGTCTTCCGATGGCACGCGGTCTTTGAAGAGTTCGCTGGCGGCGGTGGTGCGCACTCTCGCGGTGTCGATATTGTCTTTCAAAGCGATCGGTATGCCGTGCAGCGGCCCTCGCCACTTGCCGGCGTGCTGCTCGGCCTCCATTTCACGGGCGGTGGCCAAAGCCTGCTCGCTCGTGATGGTGATGAACGCATGGAGCGACGGATTGAACTTTTCCGCTCTTTTCAGGCACGCTCGGGTGAGGTCGACGGGTGACGCTGCTTTGCTGCGAAGCAACTGGGAAGCTTCCTTCAGGGTCAACGCGGCCAGGTCTCGCGTTTCGCCACGCGCAGTTCTCAAGGCGAGCGCCGCGGACGCAGCCACCAGGAAGCCGCGCCGGCTTTGAGTGGAAAGATTCATTTGGGTCTGGCGAGAATATACCAGTTTGAACTGCTAGTGGACGCTGGCCGCCAGATCGCGCGCCAGAACCTCCGCCCTTTCGGCCAGGCTCTTGGCGCCGGCCGGATCTGATGCGCGGGTCGACTGCGCCTGTTGCACGAAGTTGCGGATCTGTTCCACTTGCGCCTGTTGATCCTTGTTCAACTGGCGACCCCCAATAGCATTCAAGCTAGCCTGCGCATGCGCCAGGCTCCGATCGATAGCAGCGCTGTACTGCCGCTGTTCATCCGGCGTAAGAATATCGCCGAGCTTGGGCGCCGGAGCGGTGGAAGCAGGCGGCGGAGTGGCTGTTGATGCGGGCTGCGACGAGGCCGGTGGGGGAGCAGCGGGCGAACGGGCAGTCTTCTTAGACGCCGTGGCGGGCTGCGGCGGTTTGTTTACCTGATACGGGCTGGAGTCCTGCGCGTGCGTGGTGGCCGCTCCCGAACTGGGCGTCTGCGAATTGCTGGTCGCGGGCGGCGGCGCGGCGCTGGATGCGGGCTGATTCGCCGCGGGCGGAGGCGGCACCGGTACGGTCGCCTGCCGGTGATGACAGGCAATTTCCCAAAGCAACAGCAATACGAAACTCGCTCGCCAGCGCGAAAAGGGTCGCATGAATTATTAAACGGCCGGGTCGGAAAAGGCCGCGTTAAGAACCAGTTGTTGCCGAAGTAAACACTTCACCCTGGTAATCGACCATTCTTGGAAAGCGCAGCCGGAACGTCGTGCCCTTTCCAGGCTCGCTGGTAAAGTCGATTGTACCATTGTGCAGTTGAACCACCCGGTAGGTGGTGGCCAGGCCAATCCCGGAGCCGCTCTCTTTGGTGGTGAAGTAAAGTTGGAACACGCGGGGCTGAATCTCGGGTGCGATTCCGGGCCCGGCGTCGCTGACCGAGAGCTGGCACTGGCCTCCGTCGTTTATGGTTCGGGTGGTCAGCGTCCCCCCCGCCATCATGGCTTCCAACCCGTTGTTGATCACATTCAAAATGGCCTGTTGCAGTAAATCGGGATCGCCCTGGATCCACAGCTTCTCCGCCTGCAAGACGGTTTTCAGCGCCACGTTTTTAGCGTTGGCGTCGACGGAAACCAGCGCGAGCACGTGTTTGACGAGTTCGTTCAAGTCGATGGGTTTATAATTCAGATCCACCGGCCGGTTGAAATTCAGAAAGGTCTTGACCACCGTATCCAGGCGCTTGATTTCCCGGCCGATGACGTCGATCTCCGGCTGCTGGCCGTCCAGCTTGCCTTTCAATACCTCCAGGTGCAGAGCCATCGCATTCAGCGGATTCTTGATCTCATGCGCCACGCCGCCGGTGAGCCGGCTGATGGCGGCCAGGCGCGACGAAAAATCGAGCTGCTGTTCCAACTGGCGCCGGCTTTCCACATCGCGCAGCGTAATCAAAGTACCCATGTCTTCCTGGCCGGACCGGCTTCGCAGCAACTGGACGCTCACCACCAGCCGCAGCGGAGCAGTACCGGGACGCGGGACGGCTACCGGCTGCTCTTCGATGGAGCGTCCGCTGCGCAAAGCGCTTCCGATGATCTCGCCCAAAATGGTGGCTGCAGGAAACAGCTCCTGGACGGTGCGTCCGGCCATCTCAGCGTGCGGCTTGCCCAGCATCCTCTCGGCCGGTTCGCCGGCCATCAGCAGGCGGCCGGTATCGTCGAAAAGCAACACGCCCTCTTCCAGGCGCTGCAAAAGCTGCTCGATATTGGTCCGCAGCTCGCTAGCGTCCTGTTTGGCGCCGCGGTATTGTTCATCCAGCAGGCTGAGCTTGGAGTGCACGTCGGCGAACTCGCGGGATTCGCGCCGTTCCGGTTGAGTGCCCGCGCCAAATTGCCCGGTGCGGATCAGGTCGATACTTTGGCTGACGCGCTGCAAAGGATCCAGAATGACATTGGGCAGCACGGCTCCCAGAACAATCGCCACGCACAGCGACAGCGCGAACGCCAGCAGCAGGCTCTTCAGCGCCGGCTGGACGGAATGCTTCAACAGAACCGAGCGGACTACCACGGTGATGTTGAACAACACGTGCTTGCTGCCTTCCAGACCCACCGGGCGCGTGGACACGTAGTTCTCGCGCCGCGTGATCAGATCCCACAGATTCGCCGCCCACCAGCGCTGCTGGATCGCATGGATGTCTTCGGCGCCGGCGAAAGCCCCGGCTGAGGCATTGTCGTGAGGCAACGGCGTCGCGGCCAAAATGTTGCCGCGGTCGTCGGTGACAAGAATGGCCAGCGCCAGGTCGGCTTTGGCCAGCGTGGCCTTGAGCATCTCCGTGATGTCGGGATCGCGCCGCACGATTTCGGTCCAGGTATCCTCCCACTCTTGCGGCGTCGCGGGATGGATACCGTGCGCGGCGGTCTCCAGCGTCAGATGATTTTCCAGATAGACGCGGAATTGATCGGCCACCAGGTCGGCCCGTTCGGATGCGCCGCTGAAAGAAGCTTTAGTGAAGTCTGACAGGTACAACAAAGACATGACGATCACGACGGCCGTGACCAACGCCACGATCGCGCCGCGCAGCCGTGCCTTCAGCGACATCTACCCTTCAGTTCCCGCCTCCATTTCGGCGGCGCCGTACTCTTTGAGCTTGTTGAACAGGGTCTTCAGGCTGATGCCGAGGATTTCGGCGGCTCGCGTCTTGTTGTTGCGGGTATGTTTCAGCGTCACTTGAATGAGCGCCTTCTCGGCTTCCCCGACGGTGGTGCCAACGGGCAGGCGCACGGTGTCGGGCTCCACTTCCTGCTGCACCGGCCTCGCTCCCGCGGGAACGCCAAAATCGCGCGGCAGATGGTGCTTGGTGATGGTGCCTTCGCCCGCCAGGATTACGGCCCGCTCCAGCACATTCCGCAGTTCGCGCACATTGCCGGGCCAGGAATAGTGGCGAAGCAGTTCCCGGACTTCGGCGTTCACATCCACAACCCGGGTCTCGTGCTTGTGGTTCAGCATATCGAGCAGCGTTTGGGTGAGCAGCGGAAGATCGCCGTCGCGCTGGCGCAGGGGCGGCAGCGGGATTTGAAACACGTTCAGCCGGTAATACAGATCCTCCCGCAATTCGCCTTTGCGCAGCGCTTCTTCCAGCACCTTATTGGTGGAAGCGATCACGCGCACATCCACCGCGATCTCGCTCTTGCCGCCCAGCCGGCGCACGCAGGAATCCTCCAGCACACGCAAAAGCTTGGCCTGAGTTCCCACCGGCATCTCCGCCAGCTCGTCCAATAGCAATGTGCCGTGTTGTGCCAGCTCGAAACATCCGGCCCTGCGCTCCACGGCGCCGGTGAACGCGCCTTTCTCGTGACCGAACAGTTCGCTCTCCATCAATGTTTCAGGCAAAGCTGCGCAGTTGATGGCGACGAACGGGCCGTCGCGCCGGCTCAAATGGTGCACCGCGCGCGCTACCAGTTCCTTGCCGGTTCCACTTTCGCCCGTCACCAGCACCGCGGCTTTGGAGGGCGCCACTTGCCCGATCAGCGAAAATACCTGCTGCATGGCGGGACAGGTCCCCACCAGGTCCACCAGGACACCCTGATAAGTCAGTTGCCGCTGGAGGCGCTCGGCCTCTTCCGCCAACTTGCTTTGCGTGGCGGCGCGTTCCAGCAGAACTTTGAGCGCGCTGGGTTGAATGGGTTTTTCCAGAAACCAAAAGGCTCCCAGGTCGTGCATGGTCTGCACGGCGGTCTCGATGTTTCCGAAGGCTGTCAGGACAATGGTGGGAGGCAAGGTGTTTTGCGATCCCAGCCGCTTCAAAAGTTCGAAGCCATCCATGCGCGGCATCATCAAATCGGTGACCAGAACATGAGTCGGCGTCTGCGCCAGCTTTTCGAAGGCGTCCTGGCCGTCAAAAGCCGTGTCGACCGTGAACCCCCAGGATTGGATCATCTTGGCCAGGCCGGCGCGCTGGTTTTCTTCATCGTCCGCCACCAGCACGCGAACATGGGGTGTTGAGGGGGTATTTCCCATTCAATTCAATTGTATCCGGCTGGCGGACTTCCTGTGCGGAAAAGGTAGCCTCCCTCACGCTTCCGAGTACCAGCGGAGTCGCTCGCGTGGTGATCGCATCTCCCCAGCCGTGGCGCCGCGCATGATAAAATAAACTAAATCGAACAAAACATTCGATAGTTACGTCTAAGGCTCCTGGGGAGACCTATCCCAAGTGAAGGCAAACGCAAAGATTCTTTTGACAATCGGCTTGTTTGTACTGGCCGCCGGCGGAGTGGTAGCCAGCATCAAGTACAACCAGCGCGGACTTGTGGACGTCCAGACTGGCCGCGTGGTGCGGCAGGACCTGGTGGCCACCGTTACCGCTTCGGGCGAGATCAAGCCGAAGAACTACATCAACCTGGGCGCGAACACCCTCGGCCCGGCTCCCATCACTGAAATTATGGTGAAGGAAGGCGATCGGGTCCACAAAGGCGAGGTAGTGGCGAAGATGCAATCGGTGCAGGCCAACGCCGATGTGGTGGCGCAGAACGCGAGCATCGCAACGTCGCTGGCGGATTCGGCGGCGTCGGAAGCGGGCCTGAAATCCCAGGAAGATGGCGTCACCACCGCGCAGGCCACCTTGGAGAAGAACAGGGCCGAACTGGACCGTACCAAAGCCAATTACGATCGGTCCGCGGAACTATACAAGGAAAAGCTCCTCGCCAAGCAGGATTTCGATCAGAAGAAGGCCGAGTACGACACCGCGGTGGCGGCCATGGGCGAAGCGCAGGCCCGGCTGGATCAAGCCCGGGCGCAGGAAGCGCAGGCACGGTCCCAGCTTGCTTCCGCGCAAAAGAAGATCGCGCAAATGCAAGCGGGCTTGGATCGCTACAAGGACATCCTGTCGCAGTATTACGTGACCTCGCCCATCGATGGGATCGTGACCAATTTGCCGGTTCGCGCCGGCGAGACCGTGGTTCCGGGCGTGCAGAATTCAGCGGCCAGCACCATCATGACCATCGCGGACATGTCAGTGATCACCGCCGAAGTGAAGGTGGACGAGACCGACATCGTCAACGTCAGCCTGAATCAAACGGCTGAGGTGACCATTGATGCCATGCCCAACCGGACTTTCCACGGGCATGTGACCGAAATCGGCGACACGGCGATCCTGCGATCCAGCGGCGTGGCCGCGTCGCAAAGCAATACTTCCGATCAGGAAGCCAAGGATTTCAAAGTGGTGGTGGCGCTGGACGATCCGCCGGAGGACATCCGTCCCGGCTTGTCTTGCACCGGAAAAATCACCACGGCGACCAAGAAGAACGTGATGACCATCCCGATTCAGGCGCTGACGGTGCGCACGCGCGGAGATCTGGATCCGGCGAAAAAGAACGGAAGCGTGGAAGCGGCCAGCGATCCGGTGACCGAGAAGGCCAAAAAGGAAGAGCTGCAGGGCGTGTTCGTGGTGAGTAACGGCAAAGCCCGGTTCCTTCCGGTGACCACCGGGATCACGGGCTCGACGGATATTGAGGTGTTGGGCGGCTTGAAGGAGGGCGATCAGATTATCATCGGTTCTTATAAGATCATTCGCACGCTGCGCAATTTGGCCAAGGTGAGAATCAATAACACAGTGGTCACGACGCAGACGGAAAGCTAGCGGATGGCCACTGCAACACAGGATTTGGTCCATCGCGGCGAGAGCTTAAAGCGCGAAGGAATCGTTATCCGCACGTACGATCTGTGGAAGACGTACGTGATGGGCGATCAGGAGATTCACGCCGTGTCGGGCGTCGACATCGAGATCCGGCGCGGCGAATATGTGGCGATCATGGGGCCTTCCGGCTCCGGCAAATCGACGCTGATGAATCTGATCGGGTGTCTGGATTCGCCCACCCGCGGGCTCTACTATCTCAACGGCAACTTAGTAAGTGACATGCAGGATGACGAGCTGGCGCACATCCGCAACAAGGAAATCGGATTCGTGTTCCAGACCTTCAACCTGCTGGCGCGCGCCTCGGGCCTGCACAACGTGGAGTTGCCGCTGATCTACGCGGGCGTTGGAAAGCAGGAACGGGAAGAGCGCGCCAAAGCGGCCTTGCGCGCGGTGGATCTGGAATCGCGCATGAATCACCGCCCGAACGAACTGTCGGGCGGGCAGAGGCAACGCGTGGCCGTAGCGCGTGCCCTGGTGAACAATCCGTCCATCCTGCTGGCCGACGAGCCGACCGGGGCCTTGGACACCGCCACGGGCAACGAGATCATGGCGCTGTTCGAGCGGCTGTGGCAGCAGGGCAACACCATTGTGCTGGTGACGCATGAGGCCGACATCGCCAATCGGGCGCGGCGCGTGATTCACGTGCGCGACGGCAAAGTCGAAAAGGACGAGAAAATAAGATAAACACGGGATTAACGCAGATGAACACCATTCAAAAGTGTTTTATCGGCGTTCATCGGCGCTCATCTGTGGCTAAGAAGCTTTTACCGCTTCTTTAAACGGTAATCTTCCACATCCGGCATGGGGATCAGCTTACACATCTCAAACAAGCGTGAGCGCGCGCGCATCCCGATGCGTTCCTCCAGAAAGAACTTGCTATGGATGTCATCCTGCAAACCTGAGGCTCGTTTGTCGCCCGCCTCGGGATCGCGCAGGTTACTGGTGACGATGGTGGCTTTGCGGGAATTGCAGCGGTGCGTCACGATGGACGTCACGGTGTCTTCCACCCAGTCGTTAATCCGGCTGGCGCCCACGTCGTCGAGCAAAAGGATTTCGGTGTCCAGGACCGACTGATAAGCCGCTCGATCGCTCGATCCGGACGCTTGGTCATAACCGCGATGTATCCGTGTGAGCAGCGATTGAAAATCGTAGAAGATCCCCTCAAACCCGCGCGCGATCAAACCCCGCAACGCCGCTACCGCCAGGTGCGTCTTGCCCGTGCCCGGAGCGCCCAGAAACAGGAGCCCGGGCTTGGGGCCGTGCGGATATTCGCGGACGTAGCCGCGCACCGTAAGAACCACGCTGGCCAGCGCCGTGCGCGCCTGTGGATTACCCGACGGCAGCATGAAGTTGTCCACCGACGCGTTTTCGTAGAGTAGAGGAATTCCAGCGCGCTGCTCCATCCGTTGCTCGCGCCCGGCATCCATGCACTGGCACTTCTCGGCCCCGGAGATTCCTTCGCGCTCCGTGATCTTCCAGCCCGAGCCGCCGCAAATGGGACAGGTTTCCACCGCTGCGTTCATGGCAGTATCTTAGCGCGTGCAGAGGTAAAGCAGACAGGGGTGCAGCAGGCGGGCGATTTTATGCTACCGGCTAGACAAAAGCCGGACCCAAGACAAAAAACTAAAACCAGGCTTCGCATCCGGTTGGGGAGGGCCTCCTCCGAGCGCTGACGAACCGAGGTCCCTCTTCCTCGTAGTGTACCTTCCCGAAACGGTGCTTGATCGATGGCGTATGAAAGAGATTTATTATTGAACCACCGTCGAACCTTGGCTTGCTTGGGTCCGGAACTCGTACTGATGGATTTCGATCGCGGCCCGGCCCTCTTCGGAACGAACCACACGGCCGCGCGCCACCAGTTTTAAAGCAACTTTACTGTTCAGCTGGGCAGGCCAGCTGATGGAAACTTCCAGTCGTCTGCCGGGCAGGAGATAGCGATCGGTGGTGAACAAGACGCCGTTGCTGCTCATGTTGACCGTCACGCCAGTGCCGCTCTCGCCTTCCGCGCTACTCTTGCGGCTCAAGATCTTGTAACGGACTTCCCGCTCGATGGGGAAACGATCTGCGCCACGGCGATCGTCTTTGTCTTTCTCTTTATCCAAGCTCATGTTCGCTCCCGGCACTAACATGCGTTGAACTCTCTTTCCGTTCTTGCACTCCTAGCTTGCAATGCGGCGACGAGCGCTCCTATAGCGGATTCTTCCTAATTTGTTGTGGTACTGCGCCTCGAACGGTTAGTACCCGCCGGCGTATTACTTAGAGGGGGCTTGTTTCTTGCGCGAACGGATTTCTTCCAGTTTTTCGGCGATGCGCTGCTCCAACCCGCGATTGGTAGGCTCGTAGAATCTTGTACCTACCAGCGATTCGGGCAGGCACTCCATGTCCGGCAGAGCATCCTGCAACTTGTGGGCATGCTGGTACCCGGCGCCATATCCCCACTGTTTCATGGCTCCTGTGGGTGCATTGCGGAGGTGGAAGGGCACCGGCTCCGCCACCCTTTTCTCCACCGCCTCCATCACCCGGTTGAGGGCCTGGTAGGAAGCATCGGATTTAGGCGCAACCGAGAGATAAATGGCTACCTGCGCCAGCGCCAGGTCCCCCTCAGGAATCCCCAGAAAGTGGACGGTCTGCATGGCGGCGATGGTTTGCTCAAGTGCGCGTGGGTCGGCTAACCCAATGTCTTCAATGGCCATACGCACCAAACGACGGGCGATATACATGCGATCCTCGCCCGCTTCCAACATTCGCCCCAACCAATACAGCGCAGCGTCCACATCCGACGACCGGACGGATTTGTGGAGCGCTGATATAAGATTGAAGTGCTCCTCGCCAGCTTTGTCGTAGAGCAGAGTTTTGCGCTGCAGCGTATCTTCGATCGCTTGGCGAGTGATTTGTCCATCTTTTGCAGCCGCTCCGGCCAGTTCCAGGATGTTGAGGGCCGTGCGGGCGTCGCCATTGGCGTAGGTGGCGATTTGCCGCAATAAATCGTCGGACGCGGCGATCTTCATGACCGGCAGAGCGCGCTCCAGCAGACCAAGAATCTCCTCCTCGGTCAGCGGCTTCAGCATGTAAACCTTGGTGCGGGAAAGCAGCGCCGAGATCACTTCAAAGGACGGATTTTCAGTGGTTGCTCCGATCAGGCTGATGTCACCGCGCTCCACATAGGGAAGAAACGCGTCCTGCTGCGCCTTATTGAAGCGGTGGATTTCATCGATAAAGATCAGGGTGCGCCGGCCCACGCGGCGGTTGCGCTCGGCATCGGCCATCACGGCCTTGATTTCCTTGATCCCGCTCAGCACGGCGCTGAAAGGAATGTAGTCGCAATGGGTGAGGCGCGCAATAATCCGCGCCAGCGTGGTTTTACCCACCCCCGGCGGTCCCCACAGGATGATGGAACCGAGCTGATCGCGCTCGATCTGCATGCGCAGCGTCTTGCCCGGTCCCAAAATATGCTGCTGCCCGACAAATTCTTCCAGCGTCTCAGGACGCATGCGCTCGGCCAGGGGCCGCTGGCTGTCGTCCTTCAGGCTGGCCAGGGGATTCGATTCAAACAGGCTCATAGAAGCTCGTCTCAGGCAGGTTCAGCCAGCAGCCATTCTTTGCTTACGTGCGACAAACAGCGCTATACCCGCTGCCAGCGCAGCGTTCAGCGACTCCACGCCCACCGTCGGGATCCGGATCGCGGTGGACTTATCGCGCAACAGTTCGCTGACTCCCCGGCCTTCGCTGCCGACGATGATGGCGCATTTCTTGCCGAGTTCCACTTCGCCCACATCCGTGGTTCCGCGGGGCATCAGCGCAAAAAGCGCGATTTTGCGCTGCTCGGCTGCCGCCAGAAAGAGCTGTTGATCCAGCGGAGCCGCCACCGGAACGCGGAAGATGGAGCCGGCCGACGCGCGCAGGCATTTCGGATTGTACGGGCTGACGGTCCCTTTCAGGAAGGCGACACCGGTTGCGCCGAAGGCCTCGGCCGCACGCAGAATGGCGCCGGCATTGCCTGGATCCTGCAGTCCGTCCAGAACCACGGTGAGCGAATGCCCACGGAAAAGCTGATCCAGGCTCCATTGCGGCGGCCGCACCAACGCCATTACGCCCTGGCTGGATTCGGTGGCGGACAAACTGCGGAAAATATCGTCGGCAAGCACGTGGATGCGTGTTTTCTTCAGCCCGCGAACATGGCTTTGCACGGCGGCGCGAACCGATTCGGCCGCAAACACTACTGGAATCTCGCAGTCGCTCTTGAGCGCTTCTTCGAGCAAGTGAAAGCTTTCCGCCACCGCCAGCCCCGTTTCGGTGACCGTGCCGCGGGCCACCGCTTTCCGAACATCTTTCAGCAAGGTATTTCGCGCGCTAAGCAGCGTTGGCATACTGTAGGTGAGGACGCTTGTAACTCGCCCGCCACATCTATCATGAACCAGATGTATCTATCATGAAATGGATCGTAGCGATTGCGCTAGTAGCATCCGTGGCCATCCTGTCGCTGAATGTAGCGCGGGTATCGCGGGATATCGAGCAAGAATCGCGCGTGGACGAAGCTCAACCCGCCGATGCCATCATCGTGCTGGGCGCCGCGGAGTACCGTGGCCGCCCGTCGCCGGTGCTGGAAGCGCGCTTGAATCATGCGTTGATCCTCTATCTGAAAGGGATGGCGCCGCGCGTCATCACCACCGGGGGCGCCGGGGGCGATCCGGTTTTTACCGAAGGCTCAGTCGGCCGCGCCTACCTGACCAAACACGGTGTGCCACCAGAAGCCGTGGTGGTGGAGCGCGAGGGCGAAAGCACCGCCCAAAGCGTAGCGGCCGTTGCGGAGATTATGCGCCGCATGAATTTGCGAAGCGCCATCGTCGTCAGCGACGGCTATCATATTTTCCGCGTGAAGAAGATGCTGGAATCGAGCGGACTGAAAGTTTATGGATCGCCGCGGCCGTCCATTCCACCCGGAGAATGGCGAGCGCGCTGGCAGGACTTGCGGCAAGCTGTCGGCTATCTGCTGTGGAAGATCGGCATTGCCGTCTAACATACAGCTAACTCAGCGGTTTGGACTCACCGGCTGTGTTAAGTTGGTCCGTTATCTCCTGAGTCCTCTAACTTAGCTCCCACTCGGATATAGTCCTAATCAAAAGGCTATTGGTACTAAGCAA
The DNA here is from genome assembly GCA_963798295.1 of Bryobacterales bacterium. Classification (GTDB taxonomy): domain Bacteria; phylum Acidobacteriota; class Terriglobia; order Bryobacterales; family Bryobacteraceae; genus Palsa-89. The sequence continues at coordinate 756,020 of CAWCSV010000004.1, forward strand.
ATCGTTCACTCTTGTACCGAGCACGTGAAAATTCTTACCGAGCTTTGCCAGCGGGTTCGCTCAAGGGAAGAAGCACTTACGGGTGAAATTCCTTTACCTTACCGGAAGAAATCACATTGGTCCCTTACTTGCATGCTTTCGTGCCTAAGGTTGGGTTAGTCGTTAGTTAAGGTCGAGTGGTCGGAGGGAGTTGGATGTACAATGAACGCCGGGTCAAGTCCAGGTATCCGCTGGAGTTGAATGTTCGTTACCAGACAATGGGAACAGCCAGCCCGGTTACCGGTGTTGGACAGACGGCGAACATCAGCAGCAGCGGGATGCGAATGGTATGTACCGCCAGCATTCCCGAAGGGACCAGGGTCAAGGTCTTCGCCGAGTGGCCCAGCCTTCTCAACGGAATTACGCCCTTACAACTCATCACGGTCGGCACGGTGGTCCGCTGCACCAAGTACGGCCTATCCATCGTTTTTGAAAGCTATCAGTTCCGGACGATGGCCCGGCGTCCGGCCAATGTGACGCGCATGCCGGACCGGATTGCTCCGCCCCACCAGAGTGTGGAAACGCAACCCATTCCACTGGTTGCGAAGTCCTCGTCCTAGGCGAACGCCGGCGACATCCCGTCACTGGATGGGCCCTGGTCGGACGGGCCGCCGGGGCCGCTGGGCCGAAGTTTTCCAGCGTACAATTCATATTCGGTGTCACTGGCCATGTGGACCACTTTGACGATATAGCCATCCTCCACTAATCCACGGCACAAGGCTTGGGCGGTCTCAAAACCTTTGGCCAAATAGAGCGTGCCCGGGGAATTGGGCGAGCGCCAAAGATACAAATAGAAGCTGTCGGGCGCGCTGGAGGGTCCCATCTTAGGCCCCATCGGCCTATTCCTGGGATCACTGTAGACCCAAATCGCGCTCCGCTCGCTTCTTTTACCTAGGGGACATCACTGAGGCCAATAAGGAGCACATCCGGCCTAAGGAGTCGGTGTTGTGAGAAACGCGGATCCAAGCGACGCGAGCGCGTTCACCCGAAGAGCAGAACAAACCCACGCCGCCGGATTTCAGGCGGGCGTCCGACCAGAAATCGATAAGGTTCCCCTGAATGTAAAGGGAAAACGCGTCGCCGCGAACTTCTAGATGTATCCGGTACAGCGTGTCGGATTGGAACCGTTCCGGATATCGGGTGACAGCGGCGCGGGATGTCTGGCCGGCAATCATGGCGTACCTGGCCACCGCGAGCGAAGGCATCGGGCTGGAACCCTCACCCACAAGCTTGACAGCCTGGTAGGAACGCGTGGAAGCGGCGCGGAACACCAGCCCCAAACCCTTGGCTTCGATCTGCACCAACGCATCCAGATCGTAATTCGTCAAGCGCATGCTTGGCTCGAACAGGGAAAGTGCGCCGGGATTAACGAATCCGTTTCCATCATAGGACCAGGTGCTGGCCAAGTCCGGGCCGCTCTGCCAGGCATCCAGCCCCTGGCTGAAATCGTCAAACAGATCCACTTGCGCCCGTTTGGAAACGCGCTGGCGCAGGTTTTCCCAGACATCCGCGCTGTCGCGCCGGGAGGGTTTCAGAACGACGGCGCCAGCAATGGCCGCTACTCCCAGCAAGGCGGCGATGACGGCGATGTGCTTTCGAGCAACGGCGTGCGGGAATAGTAGTGGAGGCTCCGGCCAGAGATATCTGAGAATTGCACGAAGATGCGTCCAGAGGTTCATGCCGCCTACCTGAGTATGAAAGGGCGGCGCCAGGAAAGTAATGGAGTAATCAGCGCGATCTTGGAAAGAATGGACCTCAGTACTTGCGTCGAGCCGTGACTAGCCCTTTTGCTCCGCTGTACTCCCGGCGCGCTCGGGACTAATTAGTGCTTTGGAACTTTGGGTGATTTGGCGTGGAGGGCCGTCGTGTGCTTCCCAGACTTTTGCGGCTTGGAGTGAGAAACTACCTCGTGGGGCTGGCGGGAGGGAGCGTCGTGAGGCTTTCGTGATTCGGTTGGATGCGGGCTACGCTGGATCACCGCATCGTGCGCGCCCAACAGCAGGCTGCACAGCAGCAGGGTAGAACAGGCGGCGGGCAAAGGTCGAATCAAAACAGATCTCTTTCCTAGGAAACAGTTCGGCCGATGAGACTGTGGGCTTTAGCGCGACTCCGCTTTAGCGCGACTCCGCTTCAGCGCGACTCTGCTGATTCGCGGCGATTTTGCCGATACATAACGTGACGCTCCTTCGGGGCGATTGAGCGGGGCTGCGCAGCCAATGATCACGATCAGGCCAACGACGATTGAGCACAATTCCGCCGATCTACCGGAGGCTGCGCCGAACACGGAGGAACATAAGCAGCGCATACCTCTCGCCTGGATCCCTGTAACGCTAGGCATTGGGCTGCTGATCGCCGCACTTTATCTGAGAGGCCGCATTGTCACGGCGCATCCCCACGCTAAACCCGAGGTGGCGCACGTGGAGACGCCAGTAGCCGCCAAAGCCGAAGTTGCCAAGCCCGAGACTGTGCCTGCGCCGGAAACAGAAGTTGCTCCAGCTTCAGTTGCTCAAGCTTCGCCCGCGACCGCGGACCCAACATTTGGGCTTCCGATGATTACGCCTCAATCAGGCGATCTTTATATCCAGATTGGCGCGTTGAATGTGGAGGCAACCCGCCGCTTTGTCCAGCGTCTGCGCGATGAAAAACGCGAACCGCACGTTGCCATCGGGCCGACGCCGGAAATTATGCGTGTGCTCATCGGGCCCTTCGATAGTCCCAACAAACTTATCGAGGAGCTAACGCGGTTGCACAGCGAAGGCATCGACACGTTCGTTCGTAGGTACTGAGTCGATTTAGCGGCGGCCGCCCCCGCCAAACCCACCGTGCATGCCACCGGCGAACCCACGTCCGCCGAATCCGCCGCCCATTCGCGCCTGCCCAGCAAAACCCGAACCACGTGAAGCGATCGCGTTCCCGCTCACGTGCCCGTGTCCCAGCGTCCCAACGAAGCCATGTCCGTAGCCCCGGAAACCATAACCAAATCCGTATCCATAGGCAATATAGGGGGAATAGAACGGCCATCCGAATGGGCTGTACCAGATGCCTTCACCAGGGACGAACCCGTACATGTCCCAATAGGGGTTCCAATACCAACCGGGCCCATACCAATAGGGACCGCCGGCTACGAAGACATTTCTAGCCGATTGCATGCTGGCTTCCGCCTCATACTCGGAGCGCAGATTGCTCCAGGCGTACAGCGGGTCCTGAGCCGCCTGCGATTTGGTATCGAAATGGGCTACTTTCCAGGTTCCGTTTAAAGCCAACTCCCGGCCCTTGCCGAGATCCTTGTGATGGTCATCCTGCTGAACCGTTGCCTGTCCATCGAAGACCTGAACCAGGTGCGTATCGGCATTAAACGCGTAAAGACCTTGTTTGTCCAACCGGGTGGAGGCTCCGTTCATCAGTATCCACAAGTTGTTGTCCTTAAAGAGCTCCGCGACTTCCACGATGGCCTGACCGCGCAGCACTTCCACGCGCGTGTTGGCCAAGCCGGGCGACACCATCCGGACCGAGCTGTTGTCACCCAGGCGCACAAAAACGCCGGGGGTGAGCAGCAATTCGGCACGACCCTGTCCAGTTTCAAGGACCTGGTTCGGCCCAACCTGCACCGATCCCACCGAACGTGTAGTCACCGTTTGTCCGGCGACAGCCACTTGTCCTTCTACGTAATTTAACGTCCCAGGGATGGCGCTGCTGGCCGCGGCCGCCGGTATGGCCAAGAGGAGAGAAGCCCCCAACATCCCGAGTAACGATTTGCAATGTCGAAACATAGTTATTTCTTTCATTTACCTAACAGTTGGATGTTTGGAGTTGCAACTTGGTTGCGACAAGCCCGCCCCCGCAGCGGTAGGAAAGCCTAAGGCAATTAAGGCCAGAACCTTAGGGCAAAACTCGATATTTTCCATCTCAGACTCGGCCGTTTTACTGGCAGGGAGTCCCAGGTGCGCCCAAGTTACCGGCATGCGCGCCGAAGGGTCTGCAGCAAGAGAGAGGGAGAGCACGAGCACGATGAAGAGAAATATGGTTCCACTGCTCGGGATTGCCTTTGTGGTGGCGATCATTTCCACGGGCGTCTTCTATGGATTGTTCGCTGGCAAATTGCGGTCTTCGAGCGACCTGCCCGGCCACGCCATCGTGGTGGCGGCGCGGGATCTGGATCGCGGAACGGTGGTCCAGCCAGGCGATTTGCGCGTGTCTGAAACGCAGGGGGTGTTAGCGGGGGCGTTCACCAAACCCGAGGATGCCACGGGCGTGACGCTTCTGACGGCGATGAAAGCCAACGAACCGCTGCTTCAGGAGCGCGTGACGCCGCGGGCGTCGGAAGCCATGGGATCGGGCGGGCCGGTGCCAGCGGGAATGCGCGCCATCTCGATGCATGTGGTCCAATCGGAAAGCTTGCTGAATCTGTTGCGGCCCGGATCGCGGGTGGATCTGCAGGCAGTGACGGAAAGAAACGGAGGCGCCGAGCTGCGCACTGTGCTGGAGAATGTCCAGGTTCTCGCCGTCAGCGCGCCGGATGCCAACGGCAATCGTCCCAACGGGGGCGTGGTGACGGTGTTGATCCGGGCTCAGGACACCGATATGGTGTCGCTAGCCGACGCCGGCAGCCGCATCCGCGTGGCGCTTCGCAATCCGCTGGACCAAGGAACCACTCCGCGCCGTCCCTTGGCGCTGGCCGGGCTGTTTTCCGCCAACGGCAAATTGGAAGAAGAGCCGGGGATATCCGGGCGTTCGGTGGAGGATCCGGGCTGGGACCATCCTGTGCAGCTGCACGTGCGGGTGTTGAGCGCGAGCGACGCGGCACTCGAAGAATTGCACGCGCAATCCGCCGAAGTGGCTTCCGATACTTCCTGGAGAGTGGCCGCGTTTCGATCCGGCAGCGACATCCGGAAACTCATCCGGGGCCTGGAGCAGAAAAAGGAACTGGACAGCGTCGCCAGCGAGCGGCTGATGGCGGGTGTGGGAAGGCCCATTAGCTATCACGCGGGCGGCAAGCCCTACCCGTTGCGGGTGCAGTTCGCGCCGGAGTGGCTGACTAGCGGAAAACTCGGCCTGCATGTAAAACCTCGTATGGGCGCCTTGAGCGGACCGGAGGCGCTGTTCACCGATGCGTCCACTTTTGTGCTGGAGAACCGGTCCGGCGATGCGGCCGGACAGAACATGGCGGCCCAGGCATTTCCCGGCCGGTCCTGGGAACATCAGCACATCGTGATCCTGGTGACCGCGCGAAGTATCCAGCAGTCCTCCCCGGCAGCCGTGGCCCGCGACGCGCAGGGCGATTATCGGGGGCGCTAGGTGCTGGCGCTTTCCTCGGTTCTGGTCTTCCTGACCACCTTCCTGGCGGCCGGGCTGGCGGTGCTCATCGGATGGTTTGCGCTGCAGCGCCTGGGCGCCGAGGCGCTGGCCGAAGACATGTCCGATCATCTTTTCGATGAAAGTCCCCGGTTGCTCAAGGACGAGTCTTTAAGCAGCATCTCACCGTGGGCCCGGCTGCTTGAGAAATCGGATTTCATCCGCATCATGCACCGCCACCTGCAGCAGGCCGGGCTGACTTGGTCGGTAGGGCGCATCACGCTGCTCATGTTGCTGGCCAGCAGCATCGCGCTGGGCTTTGCGATGCAGTTCGAATGGATTCCCGCCTGGGCCGACCTGGCGATCGCGCTGGGGGTGGGCGCGCTGCCCTATCTCTACATCCTGCACTCGCGCAAGAAACGTTTCCGGCAGTTCGAGGAGAATTTTCCGGACGCGCTGGATTCGCTGTCGCGTTCTCTGCGCGCCGGACATCCCTTTCCCGCCGCGATGGACATCCTGGCCGAAGAATGCGAGCAGCCTGTGGCGGCCGAGATGCATCAGACGGCGGTGGAGGGAAATCTGGGGACGTCGTGGGAACAGGCGCTCAACAATCTGGCCGAGCGGATGCCGCTGCTCGAAGTAAGCATGTTCGCATCGGCGGTGCAGCTGCAAAACCGGACCGGAGGAAAGTTGAACGAAGTGCTGGGAACGCTGGCCGAGAACATGCGGGAGTCGGTGGCGCTGAAGGGTGAAGTCCGGGCGCTAGCCGCGCACGGCAAGCTCACCGGCGCGGTGTTGACGGCCTTGCCGGTAGCCATCGCGGTGGTGATGACCGCTGTGAATCCCACCTATCTCACCGTCTTAACGCACCATCCCGACGGCAAATACCTGATTGCCGCGGCGCTGGTCTGCCTGCTGGTGGCGCACCTGGTAATCCGGCGGATCGTGGATATCAAAATATGACCGGACTTTGGGTGAGCGCCGCGTTCTTCACCTTCGTTCTAGGGGCGGTGGCGGCGGCCTTTTATGGCTACCAGCGCCTGGCCGAGCGGCGGGACGTGGAAGGCACGGGGCAATTCCTGGCGGGAACCGCTACTTCGCGCGCGGCGTTCGCGAAACTGTTCCAATCCATCGGCGAAAACTTCCCGGCCGCCAAGAATGAACAAAATCCTTATCGCACCGCGCTCACGGCGGCCGGATACCGTTGGGAATCGGCCCTGCCGATTTTTTACGGGATCAAGTGCGGCAGCGCGCTCTTCTTTTCCGGCTTGCTTGGAATTCTGGCGTTGCTTTACAGGCACGATCCCTCGCTTACGCCGCTTCCCATGATTTGCGGACTGGGAATCGGATTTCTGCTGCCGGACCGGGTGCTCAGCTCGCGCGTCGCGGCGCGCGCCCAACGGCTGCGCAGTGCGGTCCCACCGGCGCTGGATCTGATGGTGCTGGCCATGGAAGCGGGGCAGGCGCTGGATCAATCCATTGCCGACGCTAGCCGCGGATTGAAGCGTACACATCCGGATTTGAGCGGGGAGTTCGCCCAGCTCTACATGGAGCTCAGAAGCGGCAGTTCGCGAGCGGACTCCTTCCGCGCCATGGCCGCGCGCAATAAGGAACCGGAGCTTCGCAAGCTGTCGAATCTGCTGATCGACAGCGATCGCTTTGGCGTGAGCATCAGCCCGGCGCTGCGCTCGCACGCCAAGTATCTGCGCACGCGGTTTCGCCAGCAAGCCCAGGAGAAGAGCCCGAAAAGTGGGCGTGAAACTGATCTTCCCGGTCTTCTTCCTGATTTTCCCGTCCGTACTTCTGGTGACTCTTGGCCCAGCTTGCATGATGATGTATGAGCAGCTGAAAGCCCTGGTGAAATAGCCGGGCACGCCAGGGCTATTCCTTCTTTTTGTCGTCCTTTTTGTCCTCTGCCTTCTTGGGAGCAGGCTTGCTTTTCGACGCGGCGGGATTCTGGGCGTTCGCCGGGCGCGGAGCGGGTGATGCGGCGGACGCTGGGGCTGGCGCCGCGGTACTGGATGGGGCGGGCCGTGGCGCAGCGGCTGGAGCGACCGGGCGGTTGAGTTGTCCGGCCGGCGCCTGCGGCGCCGCGGTGGGCGCCGGAGCTGGCGAAACTGGTGACGCCGTTCTCTGCGGTGGCGGGGCCGGCGCGCTGGGCCGATTGAATTGCCCGGCCGGCGAATGGGGCGGCGCCGCGGTAGGGGCTTGCGCTTGCACCTGGCGCACCAGTGGACGCGCGGGCGCGGGCTGGCTTTGCCTGATCTGCTGTACCTGATTGGTATCCAGCGGACGCCCGGCGTTCGTCGCCAAGGCCTGCTGTTTCTGCGCGAAGGGCACGGGCGCAGGCGGAGGCGTTCGTTTGGCGATCACCGGCCGGCTCTGCACCGCGGCGGGCGGCTGCGCCACGCGCGCTCCCGGCGTAGCAACTCTCGCCAGACTGGCTTTGGTGGGAGCAACCGCGGCGGTGGCCACCACCGGCGCCGACCGGATGGCTTCGGGCCTCACCACAATGGCTGCGGATTGCACCGGGCGCGCGCTGGCGAACGCGCTCTGCTGCACCGCCATGACGGCTCCCGGCGCGGCGCGATTCACATACTGCACGTTCACATTCGTGATATTGACGTTGTTATTCACGATCACCGTGTTGGTGACGTTGACGCGATTGAGATAGACCGGACTGGTGTGATAAGCCGGCACGTAGACCTCGCGCGGCCCGAGCGCGAAACCAGGCTACTCCGCCTCCCACCGCGCCGCCGCCCACCCACGCCACCAAGGCGGGCGCATAGACCGGACGCACCGCCACCGGACCCGGCACCCAGCCCCAATACCCGTCCACATAAGCCCAGCGGCCGTAGTGAAACGGAGCAAATCCCCAGGGCGCGTCATCCACCCAGGTCCAGCCCCAAGGATCCACCCAAACCCAATGGCCGTAGTGATAGGGCGCCCATCCATCGGGAGTGCCGTTGGGAACCCATACGGCGCCGTAATCGGGCGTGTTGCGCCAGGATCCATACTGATCCAGGTCCTGATATCCGACCAGCTCGCGCGAGACATAGCGCGCCGAAGGCGACTGATCGTCGCGCTGGTCGCGGCCCGCGCTCCAGGTATCCAATCTGATCGCGCGGAGGAGCGCAGACGGTCTGATAGCTGGGCTGATCGATGCCGGTCACCTGCGCCTGTTCGCCGGCGTGTACGGTGAAGGCCTGATCGGGTCCGGTCAGCTCGCCCTCGCCTCCGCGCACCGTCACCAGGGTGGTGGAGGAATCGGGCTGGACGTCGATCCGATATTCACCGGGGCGCAAGCAGCGAAAAAGCCAGGTTGGGCGTGTCCACCTCAAAACTGTCCTGATCGCCGAGCGAGCGGAGCCGGATGATCAGCGATCCTTCGGTCAGGCGGAGCTGCACGTTCGAATCGTCCAGATTCAGGAATTCAAGCGCGGTGGCCGTACCCAGCCGCAAGCGCTGCAGTCGCCGGTTTGCAGTTCAGCCGTTGCCGCCGAAATCGACAAAGACGTGATCGCCGGTGGTAAGAGGCCGGTTGTAATCGGCCGGCTGCCCAGTCGTCTACGCCGCCGGGCAGAAACGACACCGGTCCGTACATGTAGCTCATGCGCGCCACACGGCCCGGCGGATCGGCTTGCGCCATCAGCAGGCAGGCAGAAAAAGCCAGCCCGCACAAAATTCGATTAGTGAGTTGCATCCCCGTCTCCTTCGGCTAACTACTAAACGCAGTCGCGCTCTCCCTGGTTGCCAGGCGCGGCATTAAAGTAGCTCTATGTTAGCAATTGAGCACTGCCGGTGGAAGAATCGTTAGGATGGGAACCATGGGAGTCGCACGCACTGCCATCCGCTGGACGTGTCCGCTGCTGGCGGTGTCGGCCGCGCTGTGGGGGCAGGAATACAAAGCGGACAAAGCCGGACCGCCGCCCAGCGAGCTGGCGTCCGGGATCTCTCAAGCGCTGGCTAAGTTTGGGTTTCAAATCAGCAGCAACGGGATTGCGTATTGCGAGATCTGGCTGCGCGAGAATCTGCCGCCGGGAACGGGCTCGCATGAACCCAACGTAACTCTGTCCAACATTGCGCCGGGAACGCTGCTAGGTGTGATTCGCTTCGACGAGCAAGGGATCGGACCGGCGCGGCCAGACAGATCCAAGCCGGGCGTGTATACCTTGCGCTACGGGGTGATGCCGATGAACGGAAGTCACGAGGGAGCGGCGCCGCAGCGCGATTTTCTGCTGCTGACGCCGGCCGCCGAGGATCGCGATCTGAACGCTATCACGAACTTCGATGCACTGATGGCCATGAGCCGCAAAGCCTCCCATACGGCGCATCCGGCGGTGCTGAGTTTGAGGAAGGCCGACGCCGATTCGCCCGGATTCAGCCAGCAGGGCGACACCGACTGGGTGCTCGAATCCAAAGTGGGCGACACCCCGGTGGTCATCATGGTGGTGGGAACCTCCGCCAGTTAGCGGAAGCGTTCGTAAGCTCTTTCTCCTAAAGAACCGCTCCACAATCCGATAAGACTTACAGGCCGCTGGCAAGCCAAGGGAGCGAGGCGACAGTGTTAGACGTTCTTATCGTGGATGATTCGGCTGCGATCCGGAAGATTCTGCAGCGCGTGTTACGGCAGACCGAAATTCCGATCGGCACGGTGTATGAAGCCGGCGATGGAGTGGAGGCGCTGGAAACCCTGCGCCAGCAGACCATTGGGCTGGTGCTTTCCGACATCAACATGCCCAACATGGACGGCCTGGAGTTTCTGACCAAGATGCGCGCCGAACAGGTGTGGAGCGCGATTCCGGTTCTGATGGTGAGTACCGAAGGGACGCAGGCCAAGGTGCTGGAGGCGGTGGAGCGCGGAGCCTCCGGCTACGTTCGCAAGCCGTTCACCGCCGACCAGATCAAGGAAAAGCTGGTGGGCTTGATTTAGAGGCTCGCAGTGAAAATAGAGGCCCACGCTTAGAAATCGAGGAAACGATGTCAACCAACACAGAGGCGGCGCAATCGCTATCGCAGGATGAACTGGTACAGGCCATCCGGTCGGCCACCAATGAGGTGTTCACCACCATGCTGAGTCTGAGCGTAACGTCGGGCGAGGTATTCGTCGAGAAGGAAGAGGCGGTTCCCAGTTCCGGCGTGGTGTCGCTGATCGGGCTGGCCGGGTCGTGGGTGGGATCGGGAAGCCTGGCGTGTTCGGCCGGTTGCGCGGCCAAGATCGCGTCGGCTCTGTTGATGACTCCTTACACCGCCATCGACGAAGACGTGCTGGACGCGGTGGCGGAGGTGACGAACATGATCATCGGCAACGTGAAGACCACGCTGGAGAGCCGTCTGGGCGCCATGGGGTTGAGCACGCCCACGGTGATTTACGGCCGCAACTTCCAGACCCGCAGCAGCGGCAACCAGGAATGGACGGTGGTGCCGTTCGGCCTGGGCGAGGACCGGCTGTGCGTGCAGGTGTGCATCGCTCCCAACAGCGAGTCGGGCAAGAAGACCCGCGACTGGCTTTCCGGTGCCGCATCTGCTGCGCACTTAGGCCGAACCAATGGAAACCATGACGGCCACGGCAGTGTCGAGCTTGAGCCCGCGGAAACCTGGTCCGCGCGCCGGCCTGGAGGGCCTATGAAAGGTCGCGGCGCCATGGCCGGGAGAGGTGCGCTTAAGTGAGTGCCGATTCGGAGCAGAAAGCCGGGGCAAACGCGGCCACCGTCAATCCTTTGGCGAGCGATCCGGAGCTGATCGGCGATTTCATCCTGGAATCGCGCGAGCACCTGACCGCGATCGAGCTGCAATTGCTGACGCTCGATCAGGACCCGGCCAACGCGGAGGCGATCCACGCCATTTTTCGCGGGTTTCACACCATCAAGGGCATGGCGGGATTCCTGGACCTGGACGCGGTGCGCGACCTGGCGCATGAAGTGGAAACGGTGCTGGATCTGGCCAGGAACGGCAAGCTTGGAATCACCTCGACGATCATCGACCGGATCCTGGAGAGCAAGGATTATCTGAACGTTTGGATGACGGAGCTGGAGGCGATGCTCCGGACCGGCAAGACGCCGACGCCGCCGGAAGCGGGCGGGCTGCTGGAAGCCATTCGCGGTCTCGGTGGCGGGCCGGCCGCGCCAGCCGCAACCGCCCCGGCCGAACGCTTTGGACCGCGCCCGCGTCCTGCCACGCCCGGGCTGCATCGAATTGGCGCGGGAAGTCGGCGCCGCGCCGCCTCCCGAGGATGCGCCGACGGCAACCGCCGAAGACGGTGGAAGCGGCAGGCCAAGTCCGGGGCCGCGGTCCATCAAAGTGGAGACGGCCAAGCTGGACTACCTGGTGGACATGGTGGGCGAGATGGTGATCTCGCAATCGCTGGTGCGGCACGATCCGGACCTGGCGACCGGGCTGAAGCCGCGGCTGGCGCGCAATCTCTCGCAACTGGCGCGCATCACCGACGAAATCCAGCGCACCGCCATGTCCATGCGCATGATCCCGGTGGGGCAGTTGTTCCAGAAGACCTCGCGCCTGGTGCGGGATCTGTCGCGCAAGGCGGGCAAGCAGGTGGAGCTGGAGCTGGCCGGCGAAGAAACCGAGCTGGACCGCAACATCGTCGAGGAGCTGGCCGATCCGCTGATGCACATGGTGCGCAACTCGGTGGATCACGGCATCGAGAGCCCCGAGGAGCGGGTGCGGGCCGGCAAGCCGGCGCAGGCGCACGTGACGCTCAAGGCCGGGCACCAGGCCGGGCACATCGTGATCCAGGTATCGGACGACGGGCGCGGGCTGGCGCGCGACAAGATTCTGCGCAAGGCGCGGGAGAAGGACCTGATTGAAGCCGGCGTACCGATATCCCGGAGAGCGAGATCTTCGCCCTGATTTTTCATCCCGGTTTTTCGACCGCCGACAAGATCACCGACGTGTCCGGGCGCGGCGTGGGCATGGACGTGGTGCGCAAGCAGGTGCAGAAGCTGCGGGGGCGCATCGATGTGATTTCCAAGCCGGGCGAAGGCACCACCTTCCTGCTCAAACTGCCGCTGACGCTGGCCATCATCGACGGCCTGGTGGTGGGGGTCGGGGACCAGCGCTACATCGTTCCGATCTTCGCGGTGCGGGAGATGCTGAAGCCGGCCGAAGAAGCCATCTCGACCATCCACGGCCGCGCAGGAAATGGCCATGGTGCGCGGCACGCTGCTTCCGGTGATCCGGCTGCACCAGCGGTTTCAACGTGCAGCCCCGCGACCAGCATCCCTGGGAGAGCCTGCTGATCGTGGCCGAGAGCGGAAACAAACTGTTCTGCCTGATGGTGGACGAATTGATCGGCAAGCAGGAGGTGGTGATCAAGAGCCTGGGCGAAGGGATGCGCAACATCCCGGCGTGGCGGGCGGAGCCATTCTGGGCGACGGCCGGGTGGGCCTGATTCTGGATCCGGAGGGGCTGTTTGGATCGCGCAACGGCCGAAGCCATGGCGAATGACACGCGAGTGGAAAGCGGGCGGCGCGGGCGGCGAGCTTAAACTCGAGCGCGCAGCGAGTTTCGCCAGATCAGCGATCTGGCGTACCAGCGCTTCGGCCTGGATCTGAAGCGCGGCAAGGAGGCGCTGGTGGCGGCGCGCCTGGGCAAGAAGCTGCGCAAGCTGGGATTTCAAAGCTTCGCCGAGTATCACCGCCACGTGCTGGCCGACTGCGACCGGCGAAGCGCTGATCGAGCTGATCGACGCGCTCACCACCAACCACACCAGCTTTCTTGCGCGAGCGGGCGCATTTCGAATTTCTGGCGCGGGCGGCGAACGAAGAGTTTCGCGAGATTTCGACGCTGCGGGTCTGGAGCGCGGCCTGTTCGAGCGGCGAGGAGCCGTATTCGATCGCCATGTGTCTGGCGGAGCGCTCTGGCGCGGACGCCGGCGGCGGCGGATTCCGCATCCTGGCCACCGACATTTCCACCCGGGTGCTGGACACGGCCGGCGCGGCGTTTACCCGGCGGGACGATTCGACGATGTCCCGGAGCCCTGGCGGCGCGCTTACCTGCTGCGGGGCGAGGGCGAATCCAAGGGATTCTACAAGGTGAAGCCGGAGATTGGCGCAGCGCATCGAATTCGAGCGGCTCAACTTGATCGAGCCGTTTCCCGACCGCGGGCTGTTTCACGTGATTTTTTGCCGCAACGTCATGATGTATTTCGACAAGCCGACGCAGCAGGACATCGTGCAGCGGCTGAGCGCGGCAGACTGGAGCGGGGCGGATATCTGTTTGTGGGCCATTCCGAATCGCTGACCGGCGTCGAGCATGCTTTGCATTACGTGCGGCCGGCCACCTATCGCAACCAGAAGCCGGAGGGCGGATCGAAAGCATGGCGGTGAAAGCAGCATGGCGGTGGGTTCGCTGATCGTGGGCATCTCCGACTGCAAGGTGACGCGCGACGCCGAGTCGGTGCTGGTGACGTACGCGCTGGGCTCCTGTATCGCGGTGGCGATGCACGATCCGGTGACCAAAGTGAGCGGCCTGCTGCACTACATGCTGCCCGAATCGGCCATCGACTCCAAGAAAGCCGAGCAGAACCCATTCATGTTCGCCGACACCGGAATTCCGCGCTGATGGAGGCGGTGCGGGCGGCCGGCGGCGACGGCAAACGGATGGTGGTGCGGCTGGCCGGAGGCGCGCAGGTGCTGGACAGCCAGGGCGTGTTTCAGATCGGCAAGCGCAATTACCTGGCGGCGCGGCGCATTCTGTGGAAGGCGGGGATTTTGATCGCCGGCCGAGGCGGTGGGCGGCGAGGTATCCCGGACCACGCGCCTGGAGGTGGGCCAGGGCCGTCTGTGGGTTCGCGAGGGAGGCGGCGTCGAACGGGAACTGGTGCGGAATAGCGGCCCCAAAGGACGCAACGGCAGTGCGCGATGAAACGGCGGAAATTGAGGCGCAAGGAAATGCAGACTGCATTCGCGGTCGGCCAGCCGGCGGGGAGCAATCGATGGCTTACTCGGTCCTGATCGTGGACGATTCGCCGGTGATGCGGAGCTTTCATCCGGCGGGTGCTGCGCTTGTCCGGATTCGAAGTGGGCGAATGCATGGAAGCCGGCAACGGCGAAGAGGCCCTGGCGCAGCTGAGCGCGCACGCGGTGGACGTGATCCTCACCGACATCAACATGCCCGGGATGAACGGCGAGGAGTTGCTGCGCAAGCTGGGAGCGGACGGGATTTTGAAGACCACTCCGGCGGTGGTGATTTCAACCGACGCCACCAACGAACGGATCCTGCGGATGATCGCGCTGGGCGCCGAGGGCTACATGTCCAAGCCATTCACGCCGGAAAGCCTGCGCGAAGAATTGGAGCGGGTATTAGGAGAACGAGATGCCTCAACGAAGCTGGAACAACCAGCGGCGTTTGAAGCACTGACCATGGATCGAGGAGCCGGCGGGCCGGCGAGACCGTCCAGCGCAGGTGGCGGCCGAGGTGCTGGAGACCATGTTCTTCACCGAGGCGGAACCGGCCCGTTGCGAGCACGCCTGGCTGCGCGCGGCGCCGTGTCGGCCCGGATTCGATTTGAAGGGTCGCACTTCGGAGAAATGCTGCTGGCTGTTTCGGCGCGAAGCGGCCGATCCGATCGCGGCGTCGTTTCTGGGGCTGGACCCGATGGAGCTGACCGACGCGCAGCGCGGCGCAGATGATTCAGGAGCTCTCCAATATCCTGTGCGGAGCGATGCTCAGCCAGTTGTGGCCGGAATCGAAGCTGGCGCTCGCGTCGCCGGAGTTGACGGCCTGGCAGGACTGGCCGGTGCGCGGAGCCCTGCATCGCTGCTTTCGACTCCCGAAGGGATGCTGGCGATCTCCATCCGCCTGCTGAGCCGCCTCCCAGCGCGCCGCGCCGGGTGCCTGAGTCGAATCGAGAAAACGATCCGATGGACGCCGGGCGCAAAATCCGGGTGCTGATCGTGGACGATTCGGCCATCGTCCGCAAGATGCTGGCCGAAGCGCTGGCCGCGGAGCCCGATCTGGAAGTGGTGGGCACGGCGCCGGACCCTTTTGTGGCGCGCGACAAGATCCTGAGCCTGCGCCCGGACGTGCTGACGCTGGACATCGAGATGCCGCGCATGGACGGCCTCACGTTTTTGAAGAAGCTGATGCGATTCCATCCGCTGCCGGTGATCGTCATCAGCTCGCTGGCGCAATCGTCCAGCCAGGCCGCGCTCGAAGCGCTGCAATGCGGCGCGGTGGAAGTGCTGGCCAAGCCGGGCGGCCCGTATTCGGTGGGCGAGTTGAAGCAGGATCTGCCGCAAAAGGTGCGGGCCGCGGCGCATGCGCGCGTCGGCAAAGCCAGACCGCCATCTGCCGTTCCCGCCTGACGGCTCCGCTGGCGCTCTCCGGGCGCGAGCAGTTCGACCGGTGATCGCGATCGGCGCTTCCACCGGAGGAACCGAGGCCATCCGCGAGGTGCTGACCGGCGCTGCCGGAAAACATGCCCGGCATCGTGATCGTGCAGCACATTCCGCCGGTATTTTCTGCTGGCCTTTGCGAACCGTTTGAACGAATTGTGCCGGCTGCGCGGTGAAGGAAGCGGCCGATGGCGACCGGGTGACGGCCGGGCCTGGCGTTGATCGCGCCCGGAAATTTTCACATGACGCTGCGCAAAACCGGCGGCGAGTATCGGGTTGTGATGCAGGACGGTCCGCGCGTGTGCTACCAGCGTCCATCGGTGGATGTGCTGTTTGAGTCCGTCGCCCAGGTGGCGAAGGGCGACGCCATCGGCGCGATTCTCACCGGCATGGGTTCGGACGGCGCGCGAAGGGCTGCTCAAGATGAAGCGGGCCGGGGCCCGCACGATCGCGCAGGACGAAGCCAGTTGCGTGGTTTTTGGAATGCCGCGCGAGGCCATCCGGCATGGGCGCGGTGGATCGCGGTTGCGCCGCTCGATCGGCATCGGCGGCGGAATTGACTGCACTGAGCGCGACGGCTGATCCGATGACGATGGAAGCGCGGAAAGGAACGAACTCGTAAATGTCGCAGATGACGATTGGCAAGAAATTGATGATCGGCATTCGCGGCGCTGCTGTTGGTGGCGCTTGGGCTGGCGGTGGCGGCTATCTGTACTCCGTGGGAAGTCTGGGGGAGAGCTGAGAACCAGCGACAGATCGTGACCGCGAAGAAAGTCTTTCATGGTCGCGGAGCTGCAGGGACAATCTGTTCCGGATGCGGAGCTCCCAGAGAGGCGTCATGCTGTTTGCCATGCAAAGCTCCCCGAGAAGGCGCAAAGCAATCAGCAAGAGTTTGAGACTCGCGCCGCGGCCGTAGAGACAGATGCTGGGCCAAGATCAAGCCACTGCTCGTTCTGGAAAAGCCGCCAGGAATGTCGCGTCCATCGAAACCGAGCTTCCAGCATCTGAAGAGCTACTTCCAGCAAGTGGCGGCGGCGGCGCAAGGCGGGCGACGCTAAGGGCGCCTTGGAAATCGATACCGAGCATAACTCGAAATTGTTTGACTGCCCTCGATGCGAGCGGCACATGATCTGGTCGAGATTGCAAAAGCAATTGATGCAGGAGAGTTCCGAACAAGGCGCGCGGAGTTCCTCCCAGGCGCGCTGGATGGCCTACATCTTCCTGCTCGCCGCGCTCGGCATCGCGCCGGGCTTCTGCTTATGGTCACGCGCACCACCCGGCAACTGCGCGGCGTGGCCGCCGATCTGGCC
Source organism: Bryobacterales bacterium (assembly GCA_963798295.1). GTDB lineage: Bacteria > Acidobacteriota > Terriglobia > Bryobacterales > Bryobacteraceae > Palsa-89. The sequence goes on from CAWCSV010000004.1 coordinate 773,016, forward strand.
GAAGGCGCCGAGCAGATCACCAGCGCGTCCGCGCAAGTGGCTATCCTCCAGCCAGACGCTGGCGCAGGGCGCTTCCGAACAGGCCGCGTCGCTCGAAGAGACCTCGTCGTCGAGCGAAGAGATCACTTCCATGACGCGCAAGAACGCCGAAAATTCCCAAGCGGCCGCCACGGTGATGGCGGAAGTGGATCAGCGCGTCGCAGAGGGCAATCGGACGCTGGAGCGAGATGGTCCAGTCGATGCAGGAGATCACCGGATCTTCAGCGACAAAATCTCCAAGATCATCAAAGTGATCGATGAGATCGCGTTCCAGACCAATATCCTGGCGCTCAACGCCGCGGTGGAAGCGGCGCGCGCGGGCGAGGCCGGCATGGGATTCGCGGTGGTGGCCGACGAAGTTCGCAGCCTGGCGCAACGCTCGGCGCAGGCGGCCAAAGACACCGCGGCGCTGATCGAAGAGTCCATCGCGAAGTCCAATGAAGGCGGCCAGCGGCTGGAGCACGTGGCGCAAGTGATCCGGGCCATCACCGAAAGCGCGGCCAAAGTGAAGACCCTGGTGGATGAAGTGAATCTCGGGCAGCCAGGAGCAGGCGCGCGGCATCGAGCATATTTCCAAATCGATCGCCGAGATGGATCGGGTGACGCAGGCCAACGCGGCGAGCGCGGAACAGAGCGCCTCGGCCAGCGAGGAAATGTCGGCGCAGGCGGAAGCGCTGCAGAATATCGCCAATGAGCTGCGAACGCTGGTGGGCGGCGGAGAGCGAGTGTAGCCGGTCCAGGTAGTTCCGGTACCGTTTCCTTCGCGTCGCCGCTTTCCGGCTTGTGATTGGGGACCTGCGCCAGTAGACTGGAACGGACGCTATGCAGCTCCGTTTGCTGAAAGCTCAGCTGGTCCTGGCTGTTCTCTCGTTATCGGCTCCGTTATTCGCCGAGGACCCTTCCCGCCCCGTCTGCAGCGTTGAAAATCAGGGCCACATGTGGCCGGAAGCGGCCAATCACGATCCCAAGCTCCTTTCACGCCTGGCGCGCTGCGGCGAGTTGTTCATTTGCGAGCGCGGAAACCGGCACTACCATTGGCAAGCCCCCAGTGTGCGCTTCGATCAGTTGGGACGGAGCGCGGTGCCGGGCGCCAAATCGAAAACGTCCACGCCGCCGGGGTGCGAGATTCCATCGGCCAATGAGGCGTCGCAGCCGGCGCCCTCGGCTACAACTGTAAAGGTCGAATAGACAGTTCGCACGCGCAGGTGGTGCTATCCTGGTAACTCTGCGGACATTCGTTCGCGGGATTCCCCATGCCGAAGCTGAGTTACTCAACGCCGGGCGGAATCAACGTAACGCGCCTGACCTCCGCCATCCCGTTCCGCAAAGGACTGGGGCATCTGCTGCATAAGCTGGACCGTTATCGCGGCATTTATCTGTCCTCCGGCTACGAATATCCGGAGCGCTATTCGCGCTGGGACGTGGCCTCGATTTGCCCGCCGCATCGAAATCGTGGCTTCGGGCCGCGACATCGAATTCCAGCCGCTGAACGCGCGCGGGGAAGTGCTGAACAGGATGCTGCATCCGGCTGCTCGAGGGCCATCCGCATTGGGAGCTGTTCGGATTCGAAGGCGCCGCGCTGCGTGGCCGGTTGAAGCCGCTGCCCGCGCTCTTTCCGGAAGAAGAACGCAGCAAGCAACCCTCGGCGTTTTCGATTCTGCGCGCGCTTGATCGGCGAATTCGGCAGCGAGACAGATTCGCGGCTCGCGCTGGTGGGCGCGTTCGGCTACGATCTGCTGTTCCAGTTCGATCCCATCGAGCTGAAACTCCCGCGGCACGGAGTCACAAGGACCTCCACCTGTTTCTCTGCGACGACATTTACTACATGGATCGCAAGAAGGAGCAGATCGAGCGCTTTCGTTACGACTTTTCGCTGGGCGACCTCACCACCGAGGGCCTGGCGCGCACCGGCGCCCCAGCGCGGCGTTCGCCGAAACGTCCCGACAACGAAATCGAGAGTCCGACCACCAGCCCGAAGAGTACATGGCCAAAGTGGAGACGGTGCGCGAAGGCATGCGCCAGGGCGAATACTACGAAGTGGTGCTGCGGCAGACTTTCCAGGCCCATTATTCCGAGAGCGCGTCCGCGCTGTTCCAGCGGATTCAGAAAGGCCAGTCCCAGCCCCTATGAATTTTTCCTGCAATTGGGCGACGAGCAACTGATTGGAGCGTCGCCGGAGATGTTCGTGCGGGTGGAAGGCAGCCGCGTGGAGACGTGTCCGATCGCCGGGACCGCGCGCCGCACGGGCGATCCGTTGCGCGACGCCGACAGCATCCGCGAGCTGCTGAACTCCACCAAGGAAGAATCCGAGCTGACCATGTGCAGCGACGTGGACCGCAACGACAAGTCGCGCGTGTCGATCCCAGGCTCGGTGAAGGTGATCGGGCGGCGGTTGATCGAATCCTACGCGGGCGTGTTCCATACCGTGGATCACGTGGAAGGCATTCTGCAGCCGGGCTTCGATTCGCTGGACGCGTTTCTCACGCACATGTGGGCCGTAACCATCATCGGCGCGCCGAAGAAAGCGGCGGCGCAAGCCATCGAGGATCTGGAAAAAGACGCCCGTGGCTGGTACGGCGGCGCGGTGGGGATGTTGTCGTTGAATGGCGATATCAACACCGGGATTTTGATTCGCACCGTGCACCTGCGGGACGGAATCGCGCGCTATAGCGCGGGCGCGACGCTGCTATACGATTCGGTTCCGGAGCTGGAAGAACAAGAGACACGGCTGAAAGCCACCGGATTTTTCCGTTCGCTGCGAGGCGCGAAGAAAGCGGGGGCGGCGGAGAGCGCTCCCCATCAGAGCGGCCACGGAGTAAAAATGCTGCTGGTGGATAACGACGACTGCTTCATCCACACGCTCTCCAATTACGCGCGCCAGACCGGCGCCGAGGTGGTGACGTATCGCGCGGGAGTTCCGCACGCATTGATCCTGGATTTGGCGCCGCACTTAATGCTGATTTCGCCCGGGCCGGGACGTCCCTCCGATTTCGGCGTTCCCGAACTGGTGAAGTTTGCCGCGGGCGCGGGCATTCCCGTTTTCGGCGTTTGCCTGGGTCTGCAGGGAATCGTCGAGGCGTTCGGCGGCGAACTGGGCGTGCTGGATTATCCCATGCACGGCAAGCCGTCCACTGTGGTGCACCGCAACGTGGGGATTTTTGAAGGATTGCCGGAACGCTTCCGAGTGGGCCGCTATCACTCGCTGTTCGCGCGCAAGGAAACCTTGCCGGCGTGCCTGGAAGTGACGGCTGAATCCGACGACGGCGTCATCATGGGAATCCGGCATCGCGAATTGCCGATTGAAGCGGTGCAGTTTCATCCCGAGTCGATCCTGACGCTGGACGGCAACTGCGGGCTTCGATTGATCGAAAATGTGGTGGCGCAAGCGCTGGCGGGCAGGCCGGTTCATTCACCGTAGGAACAAACGCCGCAGCCGATCGCGCCACGAATATCGCAATAGCGTGTGCCGGTTCATGCGCTGATGTTGCCAGCCGTCTGGTCCGAGATTGCTTTCCCCAGTTTTTCGGAAGAAGGCGGTGCGCAGAGCCACTTCATCCAGCACCAGCGACGGCTCGCCGCGCAGGAACTGAAACAACTGGTGCACCGAAGGGATCTGGATGTCATCCAGCGCGATCCATCCGCCCACTCGGATGTGAGGAAAAAGATAAGCGAACTCGAGCTGCGGCAAAGGATAGGCATGCGGTCCATCCAGCAGCACGAAATCCAGCGGGCTTTCGAAAGAACAGGACGGGATGGTTCGCATGGTTTCGCCCTCGATGAAGCGCACCGTTTCGTGCCGGAAATCGGGATGATCGCGCAGACCGGTGATGGTGCGGTCGACCCCTTCGATGGCGAAGGCGGTGTGATGCTGGCTGAGGCGAGACAGGAGAATGGTGCTGCCGCCGCAACCCGTCTCAGCGGAAAACTGAAAAGGTCCGCGCGTTGCGATCGCGTGAAGCGCCGTGGGAGCCATCGCGTCCCAAGGATGGAATTGAAGGGCGCGGGCAATCAGCCCGGCATTGGATTGGTCCGCGGATTGGTCCGCCATGCTTTTCGCCAGCGTCTTCATGCCGGCGCAAGCGGCTCGGCCACTGGTAATTCTAGTACGGGCGGGGCAATTGGCCTACTATGCTAATCTGGAAGCTAGTTTCACAATTCCTAAATGGGCTTGCTGTAGGCCAAGGCCGGCCCTCGGGAAAATAATCGTGCAATTCGATTTATCCGACATCATATTTCTCGTGGTAGTGCTTTCCATCGCCGTACTGCTGATCAACAGCAACGGGGGCGGCGGAGGCCATCGCGCTCAAGTACCGGCGCGCCGCTAAGGCTGTGCATACGCTGTACGGTTTTTCCACTTAATCTTCCATGCCGTCGGCGATTGTGATCGGCGGGGGTTTGGCCGGACTGGCATCGGCTGCCGCACTGGGGCAATCCGGATTTCAAGTGGATCTGTTTGAGGCGCGCGGATTTCTGGGCGGGCGCGCCACTTCCTATCCCGTTCCCGGAGATAACTCCGAAACGATCGACAACTGCCAGCATGTGCTGCTGCGCTGCTGCGTCAACCTGATGGATTTCTACGGCCGCCTGGGCATGGCGGACCGGATCGAGTTTCACAAGCAATTCTTCTTCATTGAACCGGGAGGACGAACTTCGGTTCTGGAGGCCGGAGGGCTTCCCGCGCCGCTGCATTTCACCGGAAGCTTCTGGGACTTGAAGTTTCTTGGGTTCGGGGACAAGATGGCTATCGCGCGGGCGTTGTGGGCCATCCGTAGCGAGCACGGAACGCGCCAGGATCTGGATAACATCACAATGCTCGACTGGCTGCGGGAGAAGGGCCAGACCGAGCGCGCCATCCGGCGTTTCTGGAATCAGGTTCTGGTGAGCGCCATCAATGAAGATCTGGGCCGTATGGCCGCGAGCCACGGGTTTCAAGTGTTCTGGCTCGGGTTCTTGGCGAGCGCGAATGCCTACGAGATGGGGATTCCCTCGGTACCGTTGGGGGATCTTTATGGACCCGAGGGCTGGAAACGGATCCCGGGCGTCAGGCTGCACGCTCGCGCGCCGGTAGAGCGAGTGATCGTCGAAAACGGCGCGATTCAGGGAGTGGTGGTGGCGGGCGAGCGGAAGACCGCGGACTATTACATCTCGGCGCTGCCTTTCGAGCGCCTTCCCAGCGTGATTCCGCAGCTGGATCTTAAGCTGGAGGGCTTCGAGCACTCCCCCATCACGGGCATCCATTTATGGTTCGATCGCAGCATTACCAAACTGCCGCACGCCACGCTACTGGATCGCACGGTGCAATGGATGTTCAACAAATCCGGCGGGCGGTACGTGCAACTGGTGGTGAGCGCGTCGCGGAGTTTGGTGGAGATGCCGCGCGCCGAAGTGATCGCGCTGGCACTGCGCGAATTGCCGGAGTTTTTCCCGCGCGCCAAAGAAGCAAAGCTCGAAAAAGCGCACGTGGTGAAGGAAATTCGCGCGACATTTTCGGCCCAGCCAGGACTGGAGCAGGCGCGGCCGGTGAGCGCGACCCAGTTCGGAAACCTTTTCCTAGCGGGCGATTGGACGCGATCCGGCTGGCCGCCCATTATGGAAAGCGCGGTTCGCAGCGGGTATTTGGCGGCGGAAGCGGTAACCCGGGCGGCAGGGCAGGAGCAGACATTTCTGCTTCCTGACATCGCTTAAGTATGATGGTGCTATGCGCGCGCTGATTCTTTCCCTTGCACTGGTGTTGCCGATAATCGCGGCGGACATGACCACGCTGACGATTTCGGTGAAAAGCCCGGGCGGCAAACCCGTGGAAGGCGCCAGCGTGATCGTCAAGTTCGTCAAAGGACATGCGGTGACGAAACTAGGCAAAAAGATCCGCAAGGAATGGGAGCTGCGCACCAATCAGGAAGGGTCGGTGAAGATTCCCCCCATCCCACAGGGAACCATACTGGTGCAGATCATCGCGAAGAACTTCCAGACGTTCGGACAGAACTTCGACGTGGATGAGGAGCAGAAGACGCTGGACATCACGTTGAATCCGCCTCAGCCGCAGTATTCGGCGCACTGACGGCCGCGCCCTCACGGTTGCGGTTCAGTCGGGGGTTCATCCACAATTGCTGCGATTACGTCAATTTCCACCGCGACATCGCGCGGCAGTTTCGCTGCTTGCACCGTCGACCGCGCGGGCGGATTCTTCGCGAAATAACGTTCATAAGTCTGGTTCATGGGGTTGAAATCGCCCATGTCCCGCAGGAAGACGGTCGTCTTCAAGACCGTGTCGAGAGAAGCGCCGCAGGCTCCCAGGATGGCCTTGATGTTTTCCAACACTCGCTCGGTCTGCGCCGAAATGCCGCCTTCAATCACCTTGTTGGTGGCCGGATCGAGGGCGATCTGCCCGCTCAGGTAAGCCAAGCCGCCGTACACCACGGCCTGCGAATAAGGCCCGATGGCTTTGGGCGCCTTGAAGGTCGAAATGGTCTTTTTCATAGCTGCAAAGTCCCTACCAGTTGTTGAACATTGTCGATGCGTTCTTTTTCCAGATAAGCGTCCAGCTCGCGCGCGATGCGGCAGGGAGCTTCGGGATCCCAAAAGTTCGCCGTACCCACTTGAACGGCCGATGCGCCCGCTACCAGAAACTCGGCGGCGTCTTCGCCGCTGCGAATTCCGCCCAAGCCGATCACCGGAATGGAGACGGCTTTCGCGGCTTCGTAAACCAGGCGCAGCGCGATGGGCTTGATGGCCGGCCCGGATAATCCACCAAAGCCCGCCCCGATACGCGGACGCCGGGTGTGCGCATCGATGGCCAGCGACACGAACGTATTCACCAGGCTGATGGCGTCGGCCCCGGCCTGTTCCGCCGCTTGGGCCAGGGGCTCAATGCGGGCCACGTTGGGGGACAATTTCACAATCAAGGGCCGGCGAGCCAGCGGCCGAACCAGACTCACCAGCTCACTCAACAGCGCGGGATCGCTCGAAAAATAAATCCCTCCGTGCTTTGTATTGGGGCAGGAAACATTGAGTTCGTAGGCCGCGATGCCTTCGGCGCCTTCCAGGACGCGGATCACTTCGGCGTAATCGTGAGGTTGATATCCGAAAACGTTGGCGATAATCGCGGTCCGCAGATGGCGCAAGCCCGGAAGCTTTTCCGCCACGAAGGCTCGCACGCCGATGTTCTGGAGCCCGATGGAATTGATCATGCCGGACTCCGCTTCCCACAAACGCGGCGGCGGATTGCCGGCGATGGGCTCCCAGGAAAGTCCTTTGACAACCAGCCCGCCCATCCCGTTCAGGTCGGCCACGGTGGCGAACTCCACGCCATAGCCGTAAGTCCCGGATGCCGCGATCACGGGGTTCTCCAGCTCAATGCCGCAGATGTTCGTCCGCAGACGACTCATTTGGTCCAAGAATAGCATTGGGCGCGATCTCTGTAAGTCCTAGTCCAGCTAGGGCTAACCCCTTATATTGAAGACCTTAGGAAAGCCGATGAACGAATATGGCCGAGCCGTCTACAGGCGACCCCGTTCTCGCGCGCCCGGGGAAGTTGCGCTCCTTGGCCTCGAAATTTTCCTTCTTTGCCGCCGCCCTGGTCTTTTGGGTGGTGGCCACCATTCTGGCTTACGACATGCGCCAGGACACCTTCGATCTGGGCAAGGCGCTGCTGTTGCTGTTGATCGTGACGCTGGTGGCGGCGGCGATCTCGCGCTTTACTATCCGATTGATTGCGCGTCCGCTCAGGCAGTTGCAGGCCGGCATTACATCCGCCCGCAACGGCCGGCTGGAGCCTATCCAAGTAAGCAAGACCGGCGACGAGGTTGAGTTTCTGGGCGAAAGCTTCAATGGAATGATTGAAGCGCTGGCGGCGTCACAGCGGGCGTTGCTGGAGCATCAGGGATCGCTGGAGAAGCGGATTAAAGACCGGACGGATCAGTTGGAAGAGGCCATGCGTACCGCGCAGGCCGCCAGCCAGGCCAAGAGCGAGTTCCTGGCTAATATCTCGCACGAGCTGCGAACGCCCATGAACGGCGTTATCGGGATGCTGGACATGGCGCTGGATCGCGAACTGACTCCGGAGCTGGCCGAACAGATCCAAACCGCGCAGAGCTGCGCGTATTCGCTGCTGTCCCTGCTGAACGACATTCTCGATCTCTCCAAAATCGAAGCGGGAATGATGACGTTGGAAAAGCTGCCGTTCGATTTTCGGGCGCTGCTCGCGGATTGCATTAAGGCTCATCAGCCGAAAGCGGCCGAGAATTCCGTGGCGTTGAGCGCCGAGGTGGAACCGGACGTGCCGGAGCTCATCGGTGGCGATCCCCTGCGTATCCGCCAGATCATTGCCAATCTGGTCAGTAACGCGGTGAAATTCACCGAGCATGGATCGGTGTCAGTCCGAGTCGGCGGCGAGTTCGTTCAGCCCGGCGAGTATACTCTCCGCATCACTGTGCAGGACAGCGGAACGGGAATTCCAGCCGAAAAACTGCTCTCGATTTTCGAAAAGTTCACGCAGGCAGACGGCAGCGTGAGCCGTCGCTTCGGAGGGACCGGACTCGGCCTGGCCATCACGCGCAGCCTGGTGGCCTTGCACGGTGGCGATATCCAGGTACAAAGCGAATTGGGCCAAGGCAGCACCTTCACCGTCACTCTGCGATGCGAAGCGGACGCACACCGCGGCGTTCCGCAAGAAGCCAATCTATCGGAGCATGTTCCAGCCACGCGCGGCCGGTTGGAGAGTCCCGCTCGGATTCTGGTGGTGGAAGACAATCACGTGAACCAGAAAGTGGTGACGGCGGTGCTGCGCAAGCGCGGCTTTACTATCGAACTTGCCAACGATGGCCAGGAAGCTCTGGAAAGGCTGGAGCATAGCGACACCTTCGACCTGGTGCTGATGGACGTGCAGATGCCGGTGCTGGACGGTCTGGAAGCGACGCGGTTGATCCGCAAGGAAGCGCGCTGGAGCCGGCTGCCCATTATCGCCATGACCGCGCACGCCATGAATGGCGACAAAGAGCGCTGCCTGGAAGCCGGGATGAACGGCTATATCTCCAAACCGGTGCATCCGGCGCTGCTGCTCAGCACCGTAGACGAATTCCTTTTGCAAAAGGCTTCTATCTGACCACGGGATTCTTGGCCGTCTGACGTACCAGGTTCCAGGTCTCCTCCAGATCCTCCCACTGCGTGGTGATGTTGCCGATGGCCAGCCGCATCACGAATCGGCCGTTCAATACGGTGTGAGATAAGAAAGCCTTCCCCGACGCGTTGACCGAGTTGAGCAGAGCCTGATTTTCCTCATCGGAGCCGCGATAGCGGAAGCAAAGGAGCGAGAAAGGCGTGGGCGCGGCGATCTCGAAATCGGGATGCTCGCGAATCAATGCGGCCAGCCGCTGCGCATAATCGATGTGCTTGCGGATCAGCTCCGCGATTCCATCGCGGCCGTAATACCGCATGATGAACCACAGCTTCAGCGCCCGGAAGCGGCGGCCAAGTTGCACGCCGTAATCCATGTAGTTCAGCGCGCGCGGATCTTCCGCGGTTCGCAGGTATTCGGGCACCAGCGAGAAAGCTCGACGCAGGATCTCGGGCTTGCGCGTGTAGAACGCGCTGAGATCCACCGGCGTGAATAGCCATTTGTGCGGATTCACCACCAGCGAGTGCGCGCGTTCGGCGCCCTTGAGAATCGATTGCAGCTCAGGCACCACCGCGGCAGCGCCGCCATAGGCCGCATCCACGTGCAGCCATGCGTTGCACTCTTCGGCCACATCGGCAATTTCATCCACCGGATCGATGCTGGACGTGGACGTGGTTCCAACGGTGGGTACGATGCAAAACGGCCGCTTGCCGGCGCGCCGATCCCGCGCTATCGCGTCGCGCAATGCATCCACGCGCATCCGAAAGGCATCGTCCACCGGAATCTTGCGGATGTTGTCCTGGCCGATGCCGAGCGTGATGCCGGCCTTCTCCACAGAAGAGTGGGCTTGCTCGGAAGTGTACATGACCAAGCCCGGGGCGTTGCCTCGCGTGCGCGATTCCGGATCCGCCATCTCACGCGCGGCCGCGATGGCGTGCATGGTGCTGATGGAAGCGGTGTCGTAGATGATTCCGAAAAATTCCGCGGGCAGGCCCATCCATTCCCGCAGCCATCCCAGCGTCACTTGTTCCAGCTCCGTCACCGCGGGACAGCTCTTCCACAGCATGCCGTTGACGTTGAGCGCAGCGGCCAGCATCTCGGCGAGAATCCCCGGGTGCGAAGCGGAGATCGCGAAGTAGGCGTAGAAACGGGGATGATTCCAATGCGTGAGGGCGGGAACGATGGAACGCTGAAAATCCTCCAGAATGGCATCCATCGGTTCGCCTTGATCAGGCGCGTGCGCGGGCAGGCGATCCACCAGATCGCCAGGCTTCATATCCGGCAGCACCGGATATTGGCGGATGTCGTCCAGGTAGTCTCCGATCCAGTCCACCACCTGGTGTCCGTAACGGCGGAACTCTTCGTTGTCCATTGAGTTTAGAGTAGCGTGAACGTTTCATTCGTCACATAAAATCCGCCTCTGCTAAAATCACGGTGCATGTTTGGCCGGGTATTGGTCGCGAATCGTGGCGAGATCGCGGTGCGGATCATTCGCGCGCTACGGGAGATGAAAATTCGCAGTGTCGCGGTGTTCTCGGATGCCGACCGTGGCGCGCTGCATGTTCGCCTGGCCGACGAAGCCGAAAACATCGGCCCAGCGCCGTCGACGGAGAGCTATCTGCGCGTGGACCGAGTGCTGGAGGCGGCGAAAAAGCATGGGGCCGAAGCGATCCATCCGGGCTACGGATTCTTGAGCGAGAACGCCGGATTCGCAGCGGCCTGCGCGGAAGCGGGCATCGTCTTTATTGGACCTTCGCCCGAGGCGATCCGGCTTCTAGGCTCGAAAACAGCGGCGCGCACTTTGGCCAAGCGGGCGGGCGCTCCCGTGGTGCCCGGCAGCGAAGAGCCCGTTGCGGATATCGATCGCGCGCGTGCCATCGCTCGCGAGATTGGCTACCCGGTTCTGCTCAAAGCGGCGGCAGGCGGCGGCGGTAAGGGCATGCGGCGCGTCAATACGGAGAGCGAACTCGCAGCCGCGATTCGAGATGCGTCCAGCGAGGCCGAACGCGCGTTTCAAAATGGCGAAGTCTACATCGAGAAGCTGATCGAAAAGCCGCGCCACATCGAGATCCAGATCGCGGGCGATCGCCACGGCAACCTGGTTCACTTAGGCGAGCGCGAATGCTCGCTGCAACGCCGGTATCAAAAAATCATTGAGGAATGTCCGTCGCCCTTGGTCGCCAGCCGCCCGGAAATGCGCGCAGCCATGGGCGAAGCGGCGCTCAAGGTGGCGCGCGCGGCGCGATACGACAACCTGGGGACGGTGGAGTTCCTGGCCGACCAGCAAGGGAATTTCTATTTCTTGGAAGTGAACACGCGCCTGCAAGTGGAGCATCCGGTGACCGAGCTCGTCACCGGGCTTGACCTGGTTCAGTTGCAGTTGCATATTTCCGCGGGCGAGGCGCTGCCCTTCGCCCAGAACGACGTCGCGTGGCGCGGGTGGGCCATGGAATGCCGCGTCTCAGCCGAGGATCCCGACAACCAATTCCTCCCTTCTCCCGGGAAAATCCAACAATTGCGGGAACCCAGTGGGCCGGGTGTGCGGCTGGATTCCGGCGTTTATCCCGGGTGGACCGTTCCGCTTGAGTATGACGCGCTGCTTTCGAAACTGGTGAGCTGGGGACCGGATCGGAAGGCGGCTATTCAACGCCTGGAGCGGGCGCTGGCCGAATACAGTATCACCGGCGTCACAACGAATCTGGCGTTCTGTCGCGAAATTCTTGAGGATCGGGAGTTCCGCGCCGGAAATCTCTCCACGGAGTTCATCCCCGATTTCCTGGCGCGACGAAGGCCACCGCAAGATCCGCCGCCCGAACTCGACTTGGCCCTGGCGCTCGCAAGCCTGGCGCATTTTCAAACAGCGCGCGCCCGGCGAACGGAGAGTGGAAAAATGGAAGTGAGCCGCTGGCTCAGCGAAGGGCGGGGCCAGCTACTTCGCCCACAACATCCATGAAGTGGCAAGTCGCCGTGGACGGCCGTACGATCGAAATCGATTCCGGCCAGCTGGATTCCGTCAGGCGAGTAGAGCCGGGCGTGTATTCGGTGCTGATCGACGGGGCGAGCTACGAGGTTCGGATCATGGATGTACCCCAAGGGGACACGCCGCAAGGGTTCAGCGCGGGGGCGGGCGGGCGGCGGTTCACGGTGGCAGTGCTTGACCCTCGCGACACGAGCCGAGGCTCGCGCGCGTCTATCGGATCGGGACGGCAAAGCGTCGCGGCGCCCATGCCCGGCAAAGTGATTCGCGTGCTGGTGAACGCTGGAGACACGGTGGAAGCGGGACAAGGCCTGGTGGTGGTGGAAGCGATGAAGATGCAGAACGAAATGAAGGCCGCGCATCCCGGCCGTGTGGTGGAAATTCGGGCGCGCGCCGGTGAGACGGTAGGGGCGGGCGATACCCTGCTGATTTTGGAATAACTTTGGTATTGGAATACATTCTGGGAGAATGGGACTTGACCCATTTGCGAGGACCCGCCCGTGAGCCGTAGCCGAAGCTGGCTCGCCATTCTTCTGGTTGGCGCGGCGGTGATCGTGGCATGGGTGGCGACGAAAAAGGCGGCTCCTCCGGAAGTCGATTTTGTCAAAGTCACGCGTGAAACGCTCATCAGCTCACTGAACACCAATGGAAAAGTAGAGCCGATCGAGTGGATGCCCGTCCGGTCTGAGCGCGCCGGACTGATTACGCGTGTCCTGATTAGCCGCGGCCAGTTAGTGGCCAAAGACCAGCCGCTGGTGGAACTGGATACGCGAGTGGCCAGCGCGGACCTGTCGAAAGCTCAAGCCGCCATTCAGGAGGCCAAAGCGCAGGAGCAGGTCCTAACGCAAGGCGGACGTATTGCGGAGCGCCAGCAGATCGATTCCGATCTCGCGCGGGCGAAACTGGATTTGGAGGCAGCGCAGAAGAGTTACCAGACAGTGGACCGGTTGGTAGCCAAGCAGGCCGCTACGCGCCAGGAGCTGGATTCGGCGCGGCAGCTAGTGGATCAACTCCTGTTGAAAATCCAGGCGCTCGAAAAAAGCAAAACAGCGCTAGTCACCGGTACTGATAAAGAGATCGCCAAGGCTCGGCTGCAGGAGGCGCAGTCCGCCGCCTCGGTGGCGCAAAGCAACCTGGATCTCAGCGACCTGCGCGCGCCGATGGCTGGAACTGTGTACGATTTCGACCTGAAGCAAGGTTCGTACGTCAATCCCGGCGATCTGATCGCGAAGGTGGGCAGGCTGGATCGCGTGCGAGTATGGGTTTATGTCGACGAACCCGATCTCGGCAAGGTTCACGAAGGCGAGCCGGTGATCATCACTTGGGACGCAGTGGGGCATCAATGGAAAGGCAAAGTGGACAAGCTTCCGACCCAGATTGTGCCGCTTGGCACGCGGCAGGTGGGCGAGGTGGGATGCATTATCGAGAATCCAGATCGCGAGTTGCGGCCGGGCGCCAACATCAATGCGGACATTCAGGCGACGGTGCTGGAAAACGCGCTCGCTATTCCGAAGGAAGCGATCCGGCGGCAAGGTTCGGAGACTGGCGTTCTGCTGCTACAAGGCGACCGCGTGGCGTGGCGCAAAGTGAATTTGGGTGTGTCCAGCTACACCAAGTCGCAAGTGCTTTCCGGATTGAGTGACGGCGATGCCGCCGCGCTGCCGTCGGAGAAGCCGATCCAGAACGGGTCGCGCGTGCAGCCGGTGTTTCAGTAATACACTCAGCGACGGATTAGATGGGCGCTTCGCTCAAGCTTGAAATAAATTTGATTCCAGGGACATTCTTCCTGCTTAGACGCCCGTCGTTGGTGATGAATAGATCAACTTCGGATGCCGCGGCGCAAGCTAGTTGAATAGCGTCCGCGGGATGAATCGCACGATCCTGGCGGATTCCGGCATAGGCTTCCGCGGCTTCGAAACCAAACGACGAAACCGTAATCTGCGGAGCAGCAAAGAGGGACCGATACCGATCCGCCAATCCCCTGTTTCCCATGGATAGCGGCTTGACGAGAATCTCTCCGATAGTGAGTGCGCTGGTAAAGAGCCGGTCATTTCGGTGGAGCATCCGACGGCGCAAATCTTGAACCACTGCGCCGAATCCGGGGCTGTCCTCCAGCAGGTAGATGAACAGGTTCGTATCCCAAAAGATATTGGCCAAGCGAAGCCTCTTGTCAGGGGTAATGCCGGATATGTGAGGCCAAACGGATCAACTCATTTCGTGGCATGTTTCGCCCCATACCAATCGGAACGCAAATCCTGAACATATTCGTCGGCGTTTGTATCGGCCCAAATCTCTTTCCCAACCCCGCGCATTTGAAGGATCGGATCTTCTTCGACGTTCGTCACCGTCTGCCTGCTGCTATATTCGCGCTCATACCAGTCCAGGAGGTAGTGGTATTTCGCTGGCAATTCGTCTCGCTCGGGAATCATCTTTCCCTTCCTGGCAGGATGTGCGACATCCGTCGGGCGAAAAAGCCGATAGCTATCGTCGGCGAGCTTATAGAACATCCGATACTTCGCGGAGTTAGGTTCGGCGTTAGCCACATTGTGGAGGTAGATGTGGACTTGAACGCCTGGCCGCAATTCCGGATTGGCTTGTTCCATCTTTACACGATCGAGAATTTCCTTCGCCGAGAAGGATTCGCGATCCGGATGCTCGTGCTGTAATAATGCCAAAGCCAGCCAAGCCTCGTCTGCAACCCTCAACGACCTGTTTAGGGAATCCATGGATACACCTCCATAACCATGTATAACAGGTAATACGGGAGGTGTCAAATGGGATGTGGATTACTGATATAGCCTGCGTTCACGCCGCATGTAAGCTGGGACTTCGATATCGTCCGGCACCGCCACTGTAGCCGGCTCCTCCATCTCGGATTCGGGTTCCTCCATCGGCTCGGGCGGGGGCGGCATCTCGCGAAAGAGCGACGATCCGGCGCTTAGCCCGCTGCTGAAGAGCGATTCCGACATCGGAACGGGCACGGGGGCCGGCGGCGGTGGTGACGGCGGCAGGTTTTCGAACACAATCGGCTCGACCGAAGGCGACGCCGACGCAACCGCACGGCGCGCGAGCTGCGGCAGATTATCGCGTTGGAATCCGGTAGCGATCACGGTGATCTTCACGGTGTCCTTCAGCGACTCGTTCATCACCACGCCGAAGTTGATCTGCGCGTCTTCGTTGGCGGTGGCGCCGCGAATGAGCGAGCAGGCTTCGTTCACGTCATGCAGGCTCAGTTTGCTGGAACCGGTGATGTTGATCAGCACGCCGCGCGCGCCCTTCACCCCGCCCTCTTCCATCAGCGGAGAACTGATGGCCTGGCGAGCGGCTTCAATGGACGCATTCTCGCCCGAAGCGGACGCGGTGCCCATCATCGCGTAACCCATGCCGAGCATGATGGCGCGGATATCGGAGAAGTCGCGATTGATCAAGCCGGGCGTAACGATAATATCGCTGATGCCTTGCACGGCCTGCCGCAGAATGTCGTCGGCGATGCGGAATGCTTCAAAGAAACTGGTGCCGCGGGGGACCAGTTCAAGCAAACGATCGTTCGGCACCGTGATGACGGTGTCCACTGTGCCACCCAGCTCAGAAAGTCCGCGATCGGCCTGCTTCATCCGGCGCGGTCCTTCAAAAGCAAAAGGCTTGGTGACCACGGCGACGGTGAGGGCGTTCAACTCCTTGGCGAGAGAAGCCACCACGGGCGCAGCTCCGGTGCCTGTGCCGCCGCCCAAGCCTGCGGTGACGAACACCATGTCGGCGCCTTCCAGAACTTCGATGATGCGCTCGGTGTCTTCCAGCGCGGCTTGTCTGCCGAGCGAAGGATCCGAGCCTGCGCCCAGACCGTTAGTCACTTTGGAGCCGATGGCGAGGCGATTGGGCACTTGCGACGCGTTCAGCGCCTGGATGTCGGTGTTCAGGATATGAAACTCGACGCCCTGCAAGCCTTCGTTCATCATTCGTGCGACCGCGTTCGAGCCGCCGCCCCCCACTCCCACCACTTTGATCTTGGTGCCAGCGAGAACTTCTTCCTGTATGGCGAACTTCAATGCTTCCATTCAAAGCCTCCTGTCGCGAACCTCTTGCGAATCATCGAAACAACATGCCTATTAATCCGGGAGCCCTGCGTTTGGTCTCCCGATTGGTCTTCAACCGCGCTGAATAGCGCGCCAATCCCGATGCAGTGGCCCACACGGGATTGCAAAGATCTTCCGGCAAATCCTGGATGCCTTCCGGGATGGCATTGCGCGCCGGGCAATTCAGAACGCGTTCGGCCATGTCGCACATGCCGTTCAGCATCGCGCCGCCGCCCGCCAGGATCACGCCTTCCAGAAGTTTCTGATCCATCCCGATGGTCATCAATTCCGATCCCACGTGGATGAAAAGCTCTTCGGCGCGCGCTTCCAGAATCTCGTTCAACTGCTTACGCGGCGCCTCGCGGGGCAAGCGGCCTTCGTTGGAGGGAACCTCGATGTAACTGTTGTCGGAGGTGAGGCCCAGCATGGCGCACCCATATTCCATCTTCAGCCGCTCGGCGTCGTTATATTGCACGGTCAGCCCCACGGCCACGTCGCGCGTGAAGTGATCCGCGGAAACCGCCAGGCTGCGCGCCAGCAACACCGCTTCGCCGTCGTAGACCACTATGTCCGTGGAATGCTTGCCGATGTCCACTACGGCGACGCCGCGATTGCGATCGTCGCGGTTCACCGACGCATAAGCGGTGGCCACCGGCTCAAACATGGTCTCTTCGATGGCGTAGGACGCCTGCTGCACGGCGTGCAGGATGGCGTAGTGTTCCTGCTCCGAACAAGTGGTGATATGAACGTTGGCTTCCAGGCGCGAGCAGATGGATCCGCGCGGATAGCGCTTGCCGGCGCGCCCGTCCAAAGTGAAATCCTGCGGGAACAAGTGCAAGATGATGCGATCTTCTTCCAGCCGCACTTGCTCGCTGCGTTCCACCGCGTAGGCCATGTCGTCGATGGTCACCGGACGCGGCCGGCCGAATTCGTAAATGCCGCGGCTGTTGCAGCCTTCCACGCTGGATCCGCCCATGCCCAACACCATGGCGTCCACCGAGACTCGCGCTTCGACCTCAGCTTCGTGCACGGCCGCGCGCACGGACGCCGTCACGGCCTGCTGGTCGGCTAGTCTGCCTTTGCTCCAACCGTTGGATGGGATCTCGCTGTGTCCGGCATAGCGCAGCCGACCGCCTTCCAGCAGCGCGATGAGACAGCGTGTGCAGGAACTCCCCAGGTCCAGACCCACCGCGATTTGGGGTTTATCGGCCATCGCGCGAGGTCTCCAAACCGGTGATGCGATCGTCCAGACGCAGGTCGAACGACGTCGCCTGGGGCATCTTGCGATGAATGTCCGGGTAGTGTTCCAGGAAGTTCCGAAGCCTGGAAGAAAAATTGCGGTCGCCCAGCATCAGCGACACGGCGCCGCCACCGGCTTGTTCGGTAATCTTCAAGTCGTCCAGATCGGTGGCGTCCACTTCGGAAACGTTGTCGGCCAGCGGCCCCAGTTCCTTCATCAACCGCTGCATGCGGCGCACGCGAATACCGCGCTTTTCCTGGCTCTCGCCGCCCATCACTCCCGCCAGCACCGGAAGCTGAAAAGACGCCTTGGGCGGAGGTTCCAGGATGACGCCCTCGTCGTCGATGAGCGCCCACCGAACCATGCTTTCGGCCGGCAGCCTGATGAACGCCGCGGGCTTTCGCTCCGAGATCAGCACGATCACGCGATTCGGCCAGATCCTGGCGACGGAAGCATCGTGCACCCAGCGGACACCGAGCAGCGTCCTGCGTCGCGTGGCGAGCGGAAACAGATAGAGACTGCTGCCGTAGTCCGGCTCGAAAAGCCGCAGAATCTGCTGGCGCGATGCGTACTTCACGCCGTGCAGTTCCAGGTTAGGGCTCTCCAATCCATAGTCGGCTGGGCCGGGCAGGAAGAAGCGCGGATCGCGAATCAGGAAACGCTCGAAGCTTTCTGAAGCGTAGATGCAACCGCTCAACACCACGCCCACCGCGATGGCGATGCCGGCGTAGCGCAGCACAATGCGCATGGCCGGCGTTTGCCGATTCTTGGCTCCCGCCTTGCTGCTCGATTCGGACGGCACTTACGCGGCCTCCCGCAGCTTTTCCAAAATGCGATCCCCGGCCTGCCACACATTACCGGCGCCGAGCGTCAAAACCGCATCCTGGTCGCGAACCTTTTCGAGAACCGCGCCCACCGTCTGCGGGATGGTCCCGGTGTAATGCACGCAGCGATGCCCAAATTCCCGGATCCGTTCGGCCAGCGCCTGGCCCGTAATTCCTTCGATGGGGCTTTCCGACGCCGCGTAAATATCCAGCACGTAGACTACGTCGGCCTGGTGAAAGCTTTTGGCAAATTCGTCCATCAGATGCTGCGTGCGCGTGTAGCGGTGTGGCTGGAAAACGGCGTGAACTCGCCGGAATTTGCAAAGCTGAGCGGCGGCGAGCGTGGCGCGGATCTCGGTGGGATGATGGCCGTAATCGTCGATTACCGTGACGCCGCGGGCTTGGCCGCGCATCTGGAAGCGCCGGTCGACTCCAGAATAGCTGGCGATAGCTTCGCGGATCGATTCCAGCTTGATATCCAGCTCCAGGCCCACCGCGATGGCGGCCGTGGCATTCAATACGTTGTGAACGCCCGGAACGCGCAGATGAAACGCTCCCAGATTGTGCCCGCGCGTCCGAACCGAGAAATGGCTTTCGAAGGCGCCGCAATCGACCTCGGCGATTTGCAGCGTGGCTTGCTGGCTGCGTCCGTAGGTAATCACGCGGCGGTTCACCAGCGGTAGAAGCTGCTGGACGTTTTCGTCGTCCAAACATAAAATGGCCGCGCCGTAGAACGGAACCTTTTGAATGAACTCCAGGAACGCGGCGCGGATCTCGACGATGGACGGATAGTGATCCAGATGCTCGCGGTCGATGTTGGTCACCACAGCCAGGATGGGGCTGAGCTTGAGAAACGATCCGTCGCTCTCGTCCGATTCCACCACCAGGAAATCGCTCTGCCCCACACGCGCATTGGATCCCCCCATGGAGGCGGCCTTCCCGCCAACCACGACTGTGGGGTCGAGCCCAGCGACATTCAACACTGTCGCCGTCATGGACGTGGTGGTGGTTTTGCCGTGGCTGCCGGCGATCGCGATGCCGTACTTCAGGCGCATCAATTCGGCCAGTAGCTCGCCGCGCGCGATCACGGGGATCAGCAGACGGCGCGCTTCCTGGACTTCGGGATTCGCCGCATCTACCGCCGAGCTCACCACGATCGCTTTGGCTCCCGTGACGTTGGCGGCTGCGTGTCCTTCGTAAATCCGCGCGCCGAGCGACGCCAGCCGGTCCGTGGTGGGGCTCAGCTTCAGATCCGAGCCGCTGATCTGATAACCCAGATTCAGCAATACTTCGGCGATACCGCTCATGCCGATGCCGCCGATTCCGACGAAGTGCATGGGCTGCGGCTTAAAAAACATTTTATTATTGTATTGTTTCGGCTTCACACGCGAATGTCAATGGGAAAAAGCTTCTTCGAGCACGCTGGCCGCGCGGCGCGCCGCATCGGGATGCGCAAAAGTGCGGGCACGCTCGCCCATGCGCTGTAACAATTCAGGACGCGTGCGTAACTTTTGCACCTCCTCAAACAGGCGCCCGCCATCCATTTCCCGATCGAGAACCAGAACCGACGCTCCGGCTTTCTCAAACGCTTCGGCATTGCGCAGCTGATGCTGATCGGCCGCGGTGGGCAATGGAATCAGGATGGACGGCTTGCCCGCCGCCGCCAGTTCCGCCACCGCGCCAGCGCCTGCGCGGCAAATCACCAGGTCGGCGCGTGCGAAGGCCGCGGGCATATCATCGATAAACGGCGCCACTTCCCCCTCTAATCCGCTTTCGGCGAACTTCTGCGCCAGAGCGGCATGCGCCGCTGCGCCAGTCTGATGGATGAACCGAACGGGAAACTGAGCCTCGCGAAAATAAGCCCAACTGCCGCGCGCGGCTTCGTTCAACGTTCGCGATCCCTGGCTGCCGCCGGTGATCAGGATGGTCAGTTTCGCATCGCGCTTCTTGGGCGGGATGGTGAAGAATTCGGGACGCACGGGCAGTCCCGTAACCTCCGACTTACCTGGTGGGAAGAAGCGCGCGGCATCGGGAAAGCTCAACAGAGCGCGGCGGACAAAGCGCCCGATCTTGCGATTGGTGAGACCGGGCATTGCATTCGGCTCCATCACCACCAGCGGCGAATGCTTCCAAAGCGCAGCCAAAACCACGGGGCCGGCCGCGTAACCGCCCAGGCTGAAGACCGCCGACGCCTGATGCTTTTCGAGCAACTGCCTGGACCGCCAAACGCTCAACGGAAGCTGGGCCAGCGAGCGCAGCGTCCGCAGCATCCCGACCCGATTCAGGCCGCCGATATCGATGAACTCGATCGGAAATCCGGCCGTCGGCACAAGCTTGGCCTCGAACCCCTTGCGCGTGCCGATGAAGACAGACTGATGACCGCCGGCTTCCAACTCGCGCGCTACCGCCAGCAGCGGCATCACGTGCCCGCCCGTCCCTCCGCCGGCCATCACGACTGTCGCCATCTCCGTACCATATGCGTCTTCACTACCCCGAATGTTCGCTGACGCTCAATAACATTCCGAGACAAATAAGAGTGCTCATGAGTGAACTGCCGCCCGCGCTGATCATCGGCAGCGGAATGCCTTTAGTGGGCCCCATGCCGAGCACCACGCTCATGTTAATCAGCGCCTGAATCACGATAGATGAAGTGACGCCCAGCGCCAGGTATCGTCCGAAGTCGTCGCTGGCCAGCCAATAGAGCTGGACGCCGCGCCACAAGATGACCAGGAATCCAGCGAGAATAGCGCCGCACCCCCATAGCCCCAGCTCTTCGCCAATCACGGCGTAGATGAAATCGGTGTGCGCCTCCGGCAGGTACAGGATCTTCTGCTTGCCTTGCATCAGGCCGAGGCCGAGCGGTCCGCCGCTGCCGACCGCGATTTTCGACTGCCGCACCTGGTAGCTGGCGTCGCGCGTAGTCACCGATTGGCTGACGTAGTTCTTGATCTTGCCATCCGGATCCAGCATGCCGATGTATTTGTAGTCGGGATCGAAAAAGCCCACCATGCGCGCCATGCGATAGGGCTTGGAAACGACGAATCCAACGGCCACCAGGGCGCCGACCGCCAGCGCTCCGACGACGAACTTCCGTTCGAGTCCCGCGATATAGAAGACCACCGCGGCCGGCACAATCAGCACGATCGCGGTGCCCAGGTCGCCCAGCCCAACGGTGGCCGCCAAGACCGCCAACGCCATCGCCGCCGCGACAATGGTCCGCCGCGAATTAATGGCCTCTCGCTTCTGCGTAACGAAGTAGGCGAAAAAGATAATGAGCGCGGGCTTGGCGAATTCCGAAGGCTGCAATGTGCCGACGCCCTGCAAACGGAACCAGCGGTGCGTTTTGCTGTCGAGGAAAAAAACGAGAAGCTGCAGAAACAGCACCATGCCCAGCGATCCGAAAGCCCAGCCGGGACTTTGCAGCATCCGATAGTCACGCCGCTTGAAAAACATCAGAGCGACGAAGGAAGCCGCGGCCCACACCAGTTGGTGCGCCGCGTAGTAAAAGCTGGAGTTGATGTGAGGGTTGAGCTGCGCCGCCACCGATGAGGCGCTGTACACCATCACTAGCCCCGCGCCTACCATCGCGACCACGGTCCCAAACAACACCCAATCGTATTTCAAGCGCTGCGCCACTAAGCGTGCTCCTTCGTCAAAGCGTTGACAAGATCCTTAAAGACGCGGCCGCGGTGTTCGAAATTGTCGAACTGATCGAAGCTCGCGCAGGCCGGAGCGAGCAGCACGGTGTCGCCGGGTAAGGCCGAACGCGACGCTTGGTCGATAGCAGCCGCGAGCGTTCCCGATTGGACGATGGGAATCACGCCGCCAAGCTGCTTCTCGATCTTGGCCGCCGCTACGCCGATTAATAGCGCGGCATGCGCCTTGGTGCGTAAAGGTTCGCGGAGAACGGTGAAGTCGCTATCTTTATCTTTACCGCCCAGGATGATCCAAAGACCGCCCGGAAACGCGCCGATGGCTTTGAGCGTCGCGTCCACGCTAGTAGCTTTCGAGTCGTTGTAATAGGCCACGCCCGCGACATCGCGCACAAATTCGAGACGGTGCTCCACCGGTGCGAAGGTAGCGGCGGCGCTTGCGATCTGATGGCGGCTTGCGCCCGCGCGCTCGGCCATCAATGCGGCGGCCATGACGTTTTCGTAATTGTGGCGGCCGCGCAAGCGCAGTTCGCCGACGTTTAGAAGTTCACCGTGTTCCATCCGAATCACCTCGCCGTCGAGCCACGCGCCGGAAACCTGGTGTGTGCCGCTAAACCAGACGGTCTTGGCCTTGGTTCGCTGAGCGAATGTCACGGTGACGGGATCGTCGGCGTTGAGCACCGCAAGATCGCCGGGGCCTTGCGCTTCGAACAAGCGCGCCTTGGCGTTGATGTAGTTTTCGAGCGTATGATGACGGTCCAGATGATTCTGCGTCAGGTTGAGGCACGTGGCGATGGAAGCGTGGAAAGTTTCGATGGTTTCGAGTTGAAAGCTCGATAGCTCCAGCACGTTCCACTGACCGGGCCGCGAGGTTTCCACCATTTCCGCCGGCGCCGTTCCGATATTGCCGCCCACCTGGCATGCGATGCCGCTCTCGCGCAGGATGTGTCCCGTCAATGCCGTGGTAGTGGTTTTTCCGTTGGTTCCCGTGATTCCGATGTTCGGACCCTGCAAGTACGGTGCGGCCAGTTCCAGCTCTCCAATCACCGGTACGCCGCGCGAGCGCACGGGCGTAAGCAGATCCAGATCCGCCGGCACACCCGGCGAAATCACCACCAGCTCAGCGTCGCGAAACGCGGCATCGGTTTGTGGCTCTACTGTCACGCCTTCTATCCCACCCATCGGCTTTTCATCCACCGCTCGAACCCTGGACCCGCGCTGGCGCAGAAGCTTGATGGCCGCCACACCAGAACGGGCCATTCCCACCACGACAACTCTTTTGCCCCGCAGCTCTCTCATCGCTGCTCATCTCAACTTCAAGGTCGTCAGCGCGAACAGCGCCATCACCAATCCGGCGATCCAAAAGCGCGTGATGATTTTCGATTCTTGCCAACCCAGCTGTTCGAAATGATGATGGATGGGCGCCATCTTGAAGATCCGTTTCTTGCGGAGCTTGTAGCTGCCCACCTGCAATATCACCGACAGCGCTTCGATCACGTAGACGCCGCCGATGAACAGCAGCAAAATTTCTTGCTTGATCAACACCGCCACCACGCCCAGCGCTCCGCCCAGGGCGAGCGATCCTACGTCGCCCATGAAGATTTCGGCCGGATGCGCGTTGTACCAAAGGAAGCCGAGCGACGCGCCCACCATGGAACTGCAAAAAATGGTCAACTCGGCCGCGCCCGGCAGCCGCGCCAGATCCAGATACTGTGCCCACGTCGCGTGGCCGGTTACATAAGTGAGCGCCGTCATGGCGGAGGAAGCGATCAGCATCAGGCCGATTGCCAGGCCATCCAGGCCGTCGGTCAGATTCACCGCGTCCGACGAACCAACGATCACCAGCACCATGAAGGCGAAGAAAAAGACGAAAGCCAACGGATAGGTGTACCAGTTGCGCAGCATCGAATCGATCAGCAGATCCGGCTTGAACGACTTGAAGAAGGGCACGTTCATGCTGGTGGAGTAGGCTTTTTGCGCGTGCAGCGTGAGCAGCATGAAACCCACCAGCAGCGCGGCCACGATCTGCAGGCCGAATTTCTGCTTCACCGTGAG
The DNA here is from genome assembly GCA_963798295.1 of Bryobacterales bacterium. Classification (GTDB taxonomy): domain Bacteria; phylum Acidobacteriota; class Terriglobia; order Bryobacterales; family Bryobacteraceae; genus Palsa-89. The sequence continues at coordinate 796,989 of CAWCSV010000004.1, forward strand.
GCCCAGATTCTGTTTGCGCCGCACCTTGGCGTAGTCGTCCCAAAAGCCGATCAGCCCGAAACTCACCAGGCTGAACATCGCGATCCACACGTAGGGGTTCGCCAGATTGGCCCACAGTAGCGTGGGAATCAAGATCGAAATGATGATGAGAATGCCGCCCATGGTGGGCGTGCCGGCCTTCTTCATGTGGCTCTTCGGCCCTTCTTCGCGAATGTACTGGCCGATTTGAAATTCGCGCAGCTTGGCGATGAGCCAGGGCCCCAGGATCAGGCAGATGAAAAGCGAAGTGAGCGCGGCGAAGGCCGTCCGAAACGTGGTGTATTGGAACACGCGAAACGGCGTGAAGTGGCGAAACAACTTTTCGTAGAACAGCCAATAAAGCATCTTCTAGGTAACAACCCGCAAAACGGAGCGCGTCGGCATAGTGGTTTTAGTGAATCGCGGGCGACTCCGCGCCCTTTGCGGGTTCGTTGGGCCGCGCGAGGAATCTCTCCAGAGCGTGCTCGACGCGGGTGCCTCGCGAGCCTTTCAACAAAATCACGTCTCCCGAACGAGCGATCTGCCGCAGGTGTTCGCCTGCCGCGAGCGAATCGGGGAAAAAAAACGCGGCGTCGACTGCCAGGCCTGCCTGCCTCGCTGCGTCAACAAGGTGACGGGCCTCGCCGCGTATTCCAACAAGCACATCAATTCCACTCTTCGCGACGTAGCAACCTACCTCGCGATGGAGGGACTCGGACCAGCGCCCGAGCTCGAGCATCTCCCCCAGCACGGCAATGCGCCGCTTGGCTGGCGTATCCCGGAGCACGTCGATCATCACGCGCGCCGCATCGGGATTGGAGTTATAGCAATCGTTCAAAATCACCACGCCGCCCTGCTCCAGACGTTGTCCGCGCATGGAAGGCGCCGCAAGATGCTTCACCACATCGGTGAGTTGCGCGGGACGGATGCCATAGAGCGAAGCCACCGCGATTCCCGCAAGGATGTTTAAGACGCTGTGACGGCCCACCAACTCGGTCTCCAACGGCACGCCATCCACCGCGAAGCTCACACCGTGATCGGTCAGTTGGATGTCCCCGGCGCGGATGTCGGCGGGCGAATCGACTCCAAAAGTGACGGTGCGGCCGCGATGCACTTCGCTGAATCGGGCCACCAGCGGATCGTCCGCGTTCAGCACCGCGACACCGTCCGGCGGCAAGGACTCGATCAGCTCACGCTTGGCCGCCGCCACGCCTTCAATGGAATCGAAAGCCTCCATGTGCGCGTGTCCGACGTTGGTAACCACGCCGATGCGCGGCTTGGCGATCGCGCATAAGTCCCGGATTTCACCCGCATGATTCATCCCCATTTCGAGCACCGCGACCCGCGCCTCGCCCGGCAAGCGCAGAATCGACAGAGGCACGCCCACGTGATTGTTCAGGTTGCCGATGGTTTTGCCCACGGGCATGGCCGACGCTAACAGCGCCGCGATCACGTCCTTCGTCGATGTCTTGCCTGCACTGCCCGTAACACCAATCACCTCGCCACCCCATTGCTGAAGCGCCCACACGGCGGTGTTCTGCAACGCCGTGAGCGTGTCGGGCACCGCGACAACCATTCCCTCGCGGTCCTGGCTTAAAATCGGCGCATGAGCGATGGCCGCCACAGCGCCCTTCCGCAAAACCTCGTCCACATACGCATTGCCGTCGTGATTGGGCCCGCGCAGAGCGAAGAACAGATCGCCCGGCGCAACGGTGCGCGAGTCAATGCTCCAGCCCGTGATGCGGACATCGCTCTCGATCGTGAATCCTAGCGCCTGCGCCACGTCGGTGAACCTGAACTCCATCGGTTACTTGTGATACCCCAGCTCCTGAAGCACGTCGCGTGCCACCTCACGATCGTCAAAATGGATGACGCGATCTTTCAGTACCTGATACGTTTCGTGGCCTTTTCCGGCCAAAATCACGATATCGCCGCTGCGAGCCTCCTTCAGAGCGGCGCGGATGGCCTTGGTACGATCGGGCTCCATGGTGTGCGGCGTGTCAAAACGGCGAATCCCCACCAGCGCGTCGTTCATGATCGCGAGCGGATCCTCCGAGCGCGGATTGTCGGACGTGAGCACCACATAATCGCTCAACTGCGCAGCGGCCTGCCCCATCAATGGACGCTTGGTGCGGTCACGATCGCCGCCGCAGCCAAACAGAGTAATCACACGCTTGGGGTGGAGCTCACGCGCCACGGAAATGACGTTGCGCAAAGCATCGTCGGTGTGCGCGTAGTCCACGATAATCAGAAACGGCTGGCCATGCTGCACGCTTTCAAAGCGGCCCGGCACGCGGGGTGAATTGGCGATGGCGCGCGTGATGGTGCTCCAATCCAGGCCGTAACTCAGCGCCGTCCCGCAGGCCGCCAGGATGTTATAGGCGTTAAATTTTCCTACCAGCGGCGAAGTCAGCTCGATTCGTTCGGCGCCGTGTTGCACCGTGAATCGCAGGCCTTCGAAATTCATTTCCAGTGACGAGCCGCGCAGATCCGCACCGTCCTCAAAGCCGTAACGCAGGGTGTGCGGCGCCGGGGAAATCTGGCGGCCCCAGGGATCGTCGGAGTTAATCACGGCCCACTCGGGCGCACGCCCGCCATCGGGTGAGAAAAGCAGACGCTTGGCGGCGAAATACTCCTCCATGGTGTGGTGAAAATCGAGGTGATCCCGGGTGAGGTTCGTAAATACAACGGTGTGAAACGTAAGGCCGTAAACCCGTCCCAACGCCAGCGCGTGAGACGACACTTCCATTGTGACATGCGTTCCACCGGCATGTTCCAATTCCTCGAACAAGCGGTACAGATCCAGAGATTCCGGGGTGGTATTCACGGCCGGGCGCACTTGGCCCGCCAGCCGGTACTCGATGGTTCCCACCAGCGCCGTCGTCATCCCGGCGGCGCGCAACACCGCGTCGATCAGAAAGGTGGTGGTCGTTTTTCCGTTGGTCCCCGTTACGCCTGTCAACTTCAGCCTCTCATCGGGCTTGTCATAAAAATTGCGCGCGGCCAGCGCAAGCGCTTGCCTGCCATGTTCCACTTCGATCCAGCGCCCAAGAAATCCCACGGGCGCCGGAAGCTCACTCACCGCGGCCGCCGCACCCTTTTCGACGGCCTGCTGCGCAAAATCGCGGCCATCGGCTCGCGCGCCCGGAAATGCGAAAAACAGAAACCCTGGCTGGACGCGCCGCGAGTCGTACTCCAATCCAGCCACTGGCAATTCCGCCAGATCGGGCGGCAATTCCCGCCGGAGCCTGACGCCCCGCAAGACCTGTTCGATTTTCATGGGCCTTGCTAGCGGCTGAATTGCACGCGAACCCGCCGTCCGGAAGGCAAGATGGCGCCCGCTTCGGGAACCTGTGCACGCGCGACTCCACTGCCGGTGAACTCCACCGGAATACCGAGCGCGGCTGCCTGCTCGATCACGTTTCTTACCGTCTTCCCTTGAAAATTCGGCACACGCGGCCCGGCCAGATCCTGATTGGAGCTTCCACCCTGAGCTAAAAAAGTCCGCTGGTCCAAAGCGCTATTTGCGGAAGCCGCCGGTCGGTCGTCGGCGGCAACGGCATCTCCCGCTGGGACCAGCGGAGGAGGGATGGAAGAACCCAGATCGGCAATCGCAACGTCGTTTTCGTCGGCCGGAGCGTTACCCTGGTCGGGAACCATCTCGGGTAGATCTTTCGGCACGTCCATGACACGCAGCCCGGCGGCGGCCACTTCTCGAAACACGGGCGCGGACGTGGGTCCGCCATAGCCCACCGTGCCTTCGGTTCCGTTGATCGTGACCACGATCACGATGCGCGGATTGGTTACCGGAGCAAACCCCATGAACGACGCGTTGTACATATGCGTGTATTGATGAATCCGGTTATCGTAAATCTGCGCCGTGCCGGTTTTGCCGGCCGAGGTGTAGCCGATCAGCCGCGCGTACTTGTGGCCGGTTCCGTAGGGCTTGATCACCACGCCTTCCATCATGCTGCGCATCGTAATGGCGGTTTCAGGCCGCAGCACGCGAACGGGATCCACCTTGGGCGCATCCATGCGAAGGCGCGGCTTAAGCAGGAATCCGCCGCTTGCGATCACGGTGCAGGCCTGCGCCAATTGAACGGCGGTGACGCCAATCTCGTGCCCCATGGCCACCGAACCGATGGAGCTTTTCTGCCACACGCGCAGCGGGCGGACCATGCCGGAGGATTCTCCCGGCAGCGGCAAACCTGTCTTCTTCCCGAACCCAAAGCGGCGGATATAGCTATACAGATTCTTGTCGCCGACCTGCAGGCCGATATTGATTGCGCCGATATTGCTGGACCGCGCCAGTACGTCGGCCATCGACAGCGACGCATAACGGCTGTGATCGTGAATGATGCGGCCAAACAGGTTGATGCTCCCGTTGCCGCAGTTGATCATCGACTCGGGACGCAGGTGCGTGGTCTCCAGCGCCGAAGAAAGCGTGATCACTTTGTACACCGAGCCCGGCTCAAAGGGCGCCGAAACGGCCAGGTTCTCGCGCGCGGCAACGGCGCCGGTCTTGGGCGGCTCATTGGGATCGAAGGTTGGCACGTTGGCCATGGCAAGGATGTCGCCGGTGCGCGGATCCATGGCAACCAGACTGCCGGATTTCGCGTGGTGCGCCGCCACCATCTTTGCCAGCTCCTGTTCGGCGACGAATTGAATCCGCGAATCGATGGTGAGCTGAACGTCCTGGCCGGGCTGGGCTTCGCTCTCCATCTGAGATGCGAATCCGCGCCGCTGAACGTCGGAGGTGACCAGCAGCTCGCCGGCATGTCCGGCAAGTTGGTCGTTCAGGCTCTGCTCCACGCCGCCATTGCCCTCTTCGGAGAAATCGACGCTGCCGATGACGTGCGCGGCCAAAGAATGGTTGGGATAATAGCGCTGGCTCTCGGTGCGAAACTCGATCCACTCCAGGTTCAGATCGCGCAGGCGTTTGGCTTCTTCGCGAGTGATCTTGCGCTTGATCCAAAGAAAGCCGCGCCGATCGTCGACGGCCGTTTTCATCCGGGCCAGCAGATCGCGGGAATCCAGGTTCAGAACTTTCGAAAGAACGTCGGCCGCCACCGATACGTCGGGGACGCGCAAAGGATCCACACAGACGGATTCGGCGGGCAAGCTCATCGCCAGGCGCTGGCCGTAGCGATCCAGAATCGCGCCGCGCGGCGCTTTAATCTCTTCCACTCGCTGCTGCTGCTCGCGCGCCATCTCCGCGAACTGCGGATGCTGCACCACCTGCAATTGAATCAGGCGGGCGGCGATCAGCGCGGCCCATATAAAAGCCACGCGGACCAACACATGCACGCGTTTTGTCGCCAGAGGATCCATAATCAATTCGGAAGCGTGCGCCAGCGAGCGGCGCTACTTTTTCGCCAAAATCTGATCGCTCTTATTGCCGTCCAGATAAACCACCGCTTCCGGCGCCGGATCGACGAAGCGCTGCATGCGCGCCAGCTGCTCCAGCCGGGCCGGGCTCAGCAGCTTGGTCTCTTCCAGCTCGAGCGAGGCGCGGTCCAGTTCCAGACGCTGCCGCTCCTGGCGCAGAGCTTCCATCTTGTAGCCCGCCATCAGGCGGTTCAACGAGGGAAGCAACAACGCAATCACCACCACCGCGAACGCAAAGGACGAACCGATCAGCCGCCAACAGATTTTGCGCGCCGCCGGGTCCACCTCGCGCAGAACGCGGGAATTGTCGATGTGCTTCACGTACAGGTACACATCTTCGTTCGGGAAGGCGGGAACCTCAAAGGGATCTTCGTCCGCCAGAACGCCCGGCCGCGCATCAGCGTCCTGGTGCGTCGTGAACCGGTCCAGCATAGTTGCGAGAGTTGCCATTATTTATTTGCTCTCATTTCACTTCATCTCCAGCGCTCGGAGCTTGGCGCTCCGCGAAGGAGGGTTGCTCTTGGTTTCCTCTGACGACGGCCTGAGCACGTGCTTGGTGAGAATTACCGCTCGCCCCGCGCGCGCCAGCGCCTGAAAGCTCTGCTTCACTTTTCGATCTTCCAGCGACATGAACGACAGGACGACAATGCGCCCGCCGCTCTTCACTACCTCCGGCGCGGCCGCGAGCAATTGGTCCAACTCCTCTTGCTCGTCGTTCACCGCCATTCGCAGGGCCTGAAACGTCTGCGTGGCCGGATGGATCTTGCTCGTCCGGGGCACGGCCACTTCGATCACACGCGACAGTCGCTGTGTCGAGTGGATCGGCCGCGCCCGAACGATTGCTCTGCTGATTCTCCGCGACCTCCTTTCCTCGCCCAATCGATAAATCAAGTCGGCGAGTTCCTTTTCTGGAGTAAAATTCACAATCTCGTCCGCGGTCAGCTCCTGGCCGCGATTCTGCCGCATGTCCAAAGGACCGTCGGCCATTAACGAAAACCCGCGTTCGGGTTCCGTCAACTGATAACGGCTGACACCCAGGTCGGCCAGCAACCCATCCACGCGCTCGACCCCGAACTCCGGGAGCGCAGATCTCAGCTCCGAAAATTTTCCCTGATGAAACCGGATTCGATCCACCCATTGCGCCGTGTTCTGCTTGGCCAACTCGAGCGACTCGGCATCGCGATCGTTCGCGATCACAAATCCGCTCGTTAACCGTTCGGCGATCGCCCCTGTATGTCCGCCCAATCCCGCCGTGGCGTCCAGATAAATGCCGTCCGCCCGCAGTGCCAGGTATTCCAGGGTTTCCGCGAGCATAACCGGCACATGCATGCGTTATCTTCATACCTCGGGCCGCTATTTGAATCCCTTTCGCTTCGCCGTTTTGAGTTTCTCCGCCAGGCTGTCCTTGGCTTTCTGCTTGCGCGCCTCGTATTCGGCCTTCGAATAAATGTTGATGGCGCCTTCGGTGCAATCCAGCCGGACTTCCTGATTTTCCAGAGCCAGCGCGCGGCGCAGATCCGTAGGCAGCGTCATGCGGCCCTGCGGATCCACCTTGGCTTCGGAGCCATAATCGTTCGCCACAAAGGCCAGCGCCTCGGCCGCATCGGGATCCTCGGTGGCCAGAATCTCCAAAATCTTTTCGTTTCCCTTCCAAATGGAAATCGGGTAGATTCGAGCTATGCGGTCGTCTACGCTGGTCACGAAATACTTTTCATCTCCGATGGCCGTTAAGTACTCTTGCAGCTCCACCGGCAGTTTGAGCCTGCCCTTGTCGTCCACATGGGCCGAAAAGAACCCACGCGGAGAGTCCACGGGCGCTGCTTGAGGCTGTTCGTCCACTTTTGTCCAGATTGGGCCACTTTCGGCCTTGAATGGATTTTGCCACGAGTTTAAAAAGGAAAGCAAGCACTATTTCTGCTTACCCTCAGTTAGCGAAGGGTTTGGCGATGCCACCACTAAGAATTGGGGGCGTTCTTTGATGAGCCCCTCCCTGTACGATCTGGACCCCGGCTCCGCCTTTCCAGAGGTGGTTCGCATGGTGGTGGAGATCCCCAAAGGGTCGAGCAACAAGTACGAATACGACCGCGAGCTCGGCGCTTTTCGACTGGATCGAGTTTTGTACTCTCCCGTACATTATCCGGGCGATTACGGTTTCATTCCGGGAACGCTGGCTTCCGATGGCGATCCGATGGACGTGCTGGCGCTGGTGGAAGAGCCCACGTTTTCAGGCTGCGTGGTGGAAGTTCGCCCGGTGGGCGTGCTCAACATGGTGGACCAAAAACAAAAGGATCAGAAGATCGTGGCGGTGCTCAATCGCGATCCGCGCTACCAGCAGGTCCACACCTTGGATCAGATTTTCCCGCACCTGCGCCGCGAGATCGAACACTTCTTCAATATTTATAAAGAACTGGAGGGTCGCGAAACCAGCATGCTGGGATGGGGTGACCCGATTGAAGCCCGCAACATTATCGCGGAGAGCCGCAAAACCTATCTAGCGCGCAAGGGAAGCTGACGGCGCTTCCGGCTTGTGGCTGAGCCGGATGATGGCCGCCGCGGACATAAATCTCACGGCCACGTTCGAATTCGACAGATTCTCTTCCAGCTTGGGAATCGCATCCGGGTTGCCGCATCGTCCCAATGCTTTGGCTGCGGCGGCTTTCTCGGCCCACGTTTTGTCGTCGGTGGTGGCAGCTTCCAGCAGCTTAAAGGTCTGCGCGTCGCAATCCTCGGCTAGTAGGTTCAGCGCCTGCATCCGAGCGGCTTCCGCTCCGCCCTTGAAAACCTGCTCGGCGGCAATAACGCCGATGTTGAACGGACCCAGCAGCGCACCTGAGGCGGACTTGGCGCCGATGACCGCCATTTTCTTAGGGTCGTAGCGCAAGCGGTCGGCGCGATGTAAGGCGCCCTTGACGCCACCATCGGTAGCCTTTTGCTGGCCTGCGACCACATCTTCGATGAAACCACGGCCGGTCTTATCGCCCATGTTCCAAAGAGCCATGGCGGCGGCAAAACCGACTTCGCCTGACGGATCGTCGAGCGCGGCCTTGAGCGCTGGAAACGATTGACGAGACTTCATCTCGCCTAACTCCGCCGCCGCAGTGGCGCGGATCAGCAAATCGCTATCGCTTTTGAGCGCCCACTCCACCAGCCGTATCGCTTCCGGATCAAGGCCGATGGAACCAGTAGCCGTCACCGCCTGGCGCCGGTTCAGAGGGTTCGTATCCAGGAGGCCAGGCTTCAGCACATCCCAAGCGCTCTTGTCGGGTTGCCCCAGCAGGCATGCCAAAGGGATCAACAGAATGGTGAGTTTACCGGACAACAATATTAACTAGTTTATCCGGAACGACAATGATTTTCACAACCTGTTTGCCGTCCAGCAACGGCTGTACTTTGGTGTCGGCCAGCGCCAATTTCTCCAGTGCCTCGCGCGGAGTTCCGAACGCCACATTGATGCGCCCGCGCAGCTTGCCGTTCACCTGGATCACCACTTCGGCTTCTTCTTCGCGCGCGAGCTCGGGATCGTACTTCGGCCACGCGTGACGGAACACCGGACCTTGGCGCCCCTGCTCCTCCCAAAGCTCTTCGGCCAGATAAGGCGCGAAAGGCTCCAGCATCAGCGCGAGTTTTTCCAGGATCTCGGCGATCACCGGCTTGGATAAATCCTTTTCCAGATCGGTGAGCACATTCATGAGGCCCATCAACGCGGCGATAGACGTATTGAAGTGCCAGCGGCCTTCGAAATCGTCGGTGATGAGCTTGAGCGTCTGATGCAGTTTACGCAGCGCTTTTCGATCGGCTTCGGTAGGCTCGCTGCCGCCTTGGCCGCCGTCTTTGTAAGCAATGTTGCGCGTTACGAAACGGTAGACGCGGCTGATGAAACTGTACGCGCCAATGGCGCCGGCGTCGGTCCAGTCCATTTCTCTTTCGGGCGACGTCGCGAAGAGCTCGAACACGCGGCCGGTATCGGCGCCGAAGCGCTCGATCATCTCGTCGGCACTCACCACGTTGCCCTTGGATTTCGACATCTTCGCGCCGTCTTTGATCACCATGCCTTGCGTGAACAGGCGCTTGGTCGGCTCGTCGTTCGCGATGAGCCCCAGATCGCGCATCATCTTGGTCCAGAAGCGCGAGTAAATCAGGTGCAGGATGGCGTGCTCCACGCCGCCGATATATTGATCGATCGGAAACCAATAAGCGATCTTCTTGGAATCGAAAGGCGCGCTCGAATTGTGCGGATCGCAGTAGCGATAAAAATACCAGGACGAATCGATGAACGTGTCCATGGTGTCGGTCTCGCGTCTGGCAGGCTCGCCGCACTTGGGGCACGGCACGTTCATGAATTCAGGCACATTTTCGAGCGGCGAGCGGCCTTTGCCGCCAATCGGAACCTTGAGCGGCAGCACCACCGGCAGATCGCTTTCCGGCACCGGTACCATGCCGCACTTGCGGGCAATAAATGACTGGGATCGGGCGTGCCCCAATAGCGCTGGCGCGAGATGCCCCAATCTTTGATGCGGAACGTGACCGCGCCCTTTCCGAAACCCTCCGCTTCGGCTTTGGCGGTCATCACGCGGCGCGCTTCGTCGCTGGGAAGGCCGGTATAAGGTCCGGAATTTTCGACGATGCCGTCGTCGCCCGAACGCTTCCTTCATCGTGGCCGCGTCGGCCAGCGCGCCATCGACGGGCCGAACCACCGGCCGGATCGGAATGCCGTACTGTTTGCAAAATTCGAAGTCGCGCTGATCGTGCGCGGGCACGGCCATGATCGCGCCAGTGCCATAGCCCATCAGCACGAAATTGCCGATCCAGATCGGAACTCTCTCGCCGCTGAAAGGATTGATGGCGTAGCTGCCGGTGAACAGGCCTTCCTTCTCGATATCGCCCGGCCCTTTGGCGGCACGCGCGTCGATCATCTGCTTCACTTGCGCCTTCAACTCCACGGTCACCAGCTCCGCCACCAGCGGATGCTCGGGCGCCAGAATCACGCACGTCGCGCCGTAGATGGTGTCGACGCGTGTGGTGAACACGCGGATCGGCTCGCCGCTGCCTTCCAGATGAAAATCGATCTCCGCGCCTTCCGAGCGCCCGATCCAATTGCGCTGCATCAAGCAGCACGCGCTCGGGCCAGCCTTCCTCCAGCTCGCCGATGGAGGCCAGCAATTCGTCGGCATAAGTCGGTGATGCGCAAGAAACCACTGCTCGATGGCGCGCTGCTCCACCGGCGTCGATTCGTGCCGCCAGCAGCAGCCGTCCACCACCTGCTCATTCGCCAGCACGGTGCCGCATTCGTTGCACCAGTTCACCAGCGCGTTCTTGCGATATGCCAGGCCGCGCTCCAACATCTTCAGAAAGAACCACTGATTCCAGCGATAATATTCCGGATCGCAGGTGGCGATTTCGCGCGACCAGTCGTAGCTGAAAAGCCCATGCGCCGGTGCTGCCGCTTCATGTTCTCGATGTTGAGCATGGTCCATTCGTAGGGATCGCGCTTGTTGGCGATGGCGGCGTTTTCGGCCGGCAATCCGAACGCGTCCCAGCCCATGGGATGCAGCACGTTGAAACCGCGCATGCGTTTGTAGCGCGCCAGCGCGTCGCCGATGGTGTAGTTGCGAATGTGGCCGATGTGCAGCGTGCCGCTCGGATAAGGCAGCATCTCGAGCACGTAGAACTTGGGCTTGCTCGAATTCTCTTCGGCGCGGAAGAGCGGGGCGTCGTCCCAGCGCTCGCTCCACTTCAATTCGATCTGGTTATGGTCGTACTGCTTTTCCGGCATAGCTTTTCAAAATGGCTTGGTGCGGAGCTTCGGACGGTTGAGGATGCGGCGAAACCCGTCTATTTCAATATAGCGATGTTGGCGTTTTCGCGCCGATGCGATGCGAGCCCGACTATAATGAGGCTTGGCGCTGGAGTTTGAATGGGATCCGCGAAAGGACGCGGATAACCTCGCAAAGCATGGCGTGTCGTTTGAAGAGGCTGCGACAGTGTTTGGCGATCCACTAGGACGCATAGTCAGCGATCCGCGACACTCCGATGATGAAGAAAGGCTCGTCCTCCTGGGGTTCTCAAGCAGCCAGCGGTTATTGGCCGTCATGTTCGCGGACCGCCGGGAAACCATTCGGATTATCAGCGCGCGACGAGTAACGCGATCGGAACGAAAAAACTATGCAGAAGGCCTCAACTAAGCGAGCAGCAGCAAATCGGAGCGATGTTGACGAGATACAGCCGGAGTACGATTTCAGTAAAGGGCGACGAAATGAGTACGCTTCGCGCTACGCCGTCGGCAGCATCGTAGTGGTGCTGGAGCCTGATGTAGCCGCGAAGTTCGGAAGTTCCAAAGAAGCCAACGAAGCCCTGCGCGCCTTGGCGGGAATCAACAAGAAACGCCGTCCTCGCAGACCATCCAAATAGGCGGGTTACTTTGTCATCTTGCCTTTCCTGCATAGCCTCTTCAACGCTTCGATATTCCTCAACTCGTCGCCCTCTTCGTCCACCGGCGTCTCCAGAATAAACGCCTTGGTACGTAGCTTCGGGTGGTTTAGGATGCGGCGAAAACCGTCCTCGCCGATGATAGCCTTTTCCGATATGTTCGTGCCGGTCCACGTGCGAGCCGAGCGCCGTTTTCGAATCGTTGGCGTGAATCACCCGCACATTTTCGAGGCCCAGCGCGCGATCCATCTCCGCCACCGTCCGCTTCAATCCAGCCGCGCTGCTGACATCGTAGCCGGACGCCAGGCAATGGCAGGTGTCGATGCAAAATCCGATCTTGAGATCCGTCAGTTCGGCCGCGAATTGACGCATCACGCCCAGTTCTTCAAAGCGGCTCCCCAGCGCCGCGCCCGATCCGGCGGTGTTTTCGAGCAGCACCGTCAGGCTCCTCGTATCCAGGCCCTGCGCCGCTTCGGCCAGCGAGCGAATCACCGCATAGATGCCCTGCTCCACCGAATGTCCCTTGCAATTGCCGGGATGCGCCACCAGATATTCGGCGCCGATGGCGAGCGCCCGTTCGATCTCGCCGCGAAACGCCGCTGTCGGACTGCGCGCGCAGCGGCTCGCTGCAGGACGCCAGGTTGATCAGGTAGTTGTCGTGGATCACCAGCGGCGCAAGATCGTGACGCTCGCGTGCGCGCTCGCAGCAGCTTCACCGCGCTCGGCGCGGGCGGCGACGCGCGCCACATGCGCGGGCTGGCGGAGAAAATTTGGAACGTGTTGGCGCCCGCTTCCGCGGCCTTTGATCGCGGCGTTTTCAAGCGACTTGGAGATGGAAGTATGGAGCCCGAGGCGCAAAGGAAATCCGATGGTAACAGGGTGCTCCGGCCATTAGGAGTACAATTCCCCCATGTTCGTTCCGCTGACACCCATCCGGTGTCTCCACCGCGCCGTGGATCTGTTTCCGGAACAAAATCGGGATCGTCTCGGGCGAACGCCAGTTCACCTACCGCGAATTCGGCGAACGCTGCAGAGCGGCTGGCTTCAGCGCTGCGCAAACACGGCATCCAGCGCGGCGACCGCGTGGCCTATCTCAGCTTCAACACGCATCAATTGCTGGAAGGCTATTACGGAGTGGTGCTGGCGCACGCCATCGTGATGCCGTTGAACGTCCGGCTGTCGCCGCTGGAGTTGAAAAACATCCTGAATCATTCCGGCGCGCGCATGTTGCTATTTGAAAATGACTTCGCGCCGCTGGTGGAGCAACTCAAGCCCGCATGCCCCGACATCCAGCGCTTTGTCGCACTCGATGACCAGGGTCCGGCGGCGATCTGAATGCCGATCTGAATTATGAGGAACTGCTGGATCAGGGACACGCCGAGCGCGCCGACATTTTCAGCTTCGATGAAAACTCCATCGCCGAGCTGTTTTATACCAGCGGCAGCACCGGCACTCCCAAGGGCGTCACGCTGGCGCACCGCACGCTTTATCTGCACGCCCTGGCGGTAGCGAGCTTATATCGCGAGCCCGAAACCATCGTCGACCTTCACACCATTCCTTTGTTCCACGCCAATGGCTGGGGCCGCCCGCAGGCTTCTACCATGCTCGGAACCAAGCAAATCATGGTCCGGCGATTCGATCCGGCCTCGCGTCTGCAGATTGATCCAGGAGCATCGCGCCACCGACATGGCGCTGGTTCCCACCATGGCCAACGCTTTGCTCAACTGTCCCGATCTCGCGTCCCACGATTTTTCCAGCCTGCGCAACATCGTTCTGGGCGGCGCGGCTTCCTCGCCCGAGTTGATCGAGCGCATGGAAAAAGCGTTTCACTGCGACGTGTACGCCGGCTACGGCCTGACGGAAACCGCCCCGCTGCTCACCGTCGCTTCTTCCAAGCCCGGATTAGCCTATGCTTCCGACGCCGACCGGTATCGCCGCCGCGCCATGGCGGGATGGCCGGTGATCGGGATGGAAGTGCGCGTGGTGGATCCTGAAATGAATGACGTCCCGCGCGACATGCAGACCATCGGCGAAATCGTCACCTGCGGCGATCACGTGATGGAGGGCTATTTCCGCGAGCCCGACGTGACGGCCGCGGTGATGACCGGGCCCTGGTTTCATACCGGCGACATGGCCGTGTGGGACGAGGAATCGTTCATCCAGATCGTCGACCGCAAGAAGGAAATCATCATCAGCGGCGGCGAAAACATCTCGTCCATCGAAGTGGAGAAGGCAATTTTCGCCCATCCCGGAAGTGTTCGAATGCGCCGTGGTGGCCGCTCCGGATGAGACCTGGGGCGAAGATTCCGGCCGCCATCGTGGTGCGAAAGCCCGGCTCGACCCTGACCTCGGACGAGCTGCTGGAATTTCTCAAAGCGCGTCTGGGCAAATTCAAGCTGCCGCGAATCATCGCCTTCAGCGAAGAGCCGCTTCCCAAGACCGGCACCGGAAAGATCCGCAAGCTGGTATTGCGGGAACAATTTTGGCAGGGCAAGGCGAAGAGGGTGCAGGGCTAGGGGACCCCTCCCAGCTGTACCCTTCCGGCAGGGTATTTCGTCTATAAGGGAACTTTGCGAAATAGGACGAACTCCGGAAAAGGAGGACGCATGAAGCCTGTGTTTCTGCTCGCCATCACCGCATCTGTACTAAGCGCCCAGTTCGGCCGGATATCGCCGGGAGCATACCCGCCCGGCCAGTATCCGGGCCGAAATCCAGCAAGGGCGGGTCTCCGGAACGGCGGAGGCCGCGGTTCCCGGCGAACACCGGCAAGAGCAGCCCGCCACGCCATACCGAAGTGGTCAGTGGCGTGGTGCGAAAAGTGGATGCCGATTCGTTCGAATTGGAAGCCGAAGACACGCGCTTCCTGATCATCCAGTTCTCGACGCAGCGTGCCCAAACCCGCCGACTTCCGCGCCGGCGATGGACTGGATGTCACCGCCAATATGGATGCGGACGGCATGTTCCAGTTGGTCAGCATGAAGCCGAACAAGGAGATCGCCCAGACCATCAATGAAGCCGACAGCATCGGACCGGGACCCGGGCCCGCGGCCGAAGAGGGAAGAACCGGACCTCCGCCGACGATACTGGTTCGGCCGGACGCTACGCCGGATCGGCGACGATTCGGGTCCGCCCAAATTGAAGCACGGAAACCGGCCGTGCGCGCGTCCACACCCATTCCCGATGACGACGCGCCCAGCCGTCCCGATACCGTGCGAAGCCCGCTCGCCCCGCGCCAATCCGCACATGGCGCTGATCGAACAGGCGCGCGAGGTGGCGGCCAACGTTCCTGGAAGGGCTGCCGAACTACGTCTTCCAGGAACAGCCACTCGCTATGTCAGCGAAACGCGCCAGCCCAGTTGGAATGTCGATGGACGTCGTTTCCGCCGAAGTGGTCTACGACGAACACCAGGAGAGCTATCGAAATCTGCAGATCAACGGAAGGCCCACCAAGAAACCGCCGGAGGATTCCGGCGCCTGGTCAACCGGCGAATTCGGCACCATCCTGGGGAATCTCTTCTCGCCGCAGACCGCCGCCGATTTCAAGTACGTGCAGGAAGACACCATCCTGCATCGCGCCGCTTCCGTGTTCGACTTCAAAGTGCTGCGGGTGCGAGCCAACTGGAAGATCTGGGTGCCCGGACAGTACGTCGTGCCCGCCTATAAAGGCTC
This sequence comes from Bryobacterales bacterium, assembly GCA_963798295.1. Taxonomy (GTDB): domain Bacteria; phylum Acidobacteriota; class Terriglobia; order Bryobacterales; family Bryobacteraceae; genus Palsa-89. The sequence goes on from CAWCSV010000004.1 coordinate 812,490, forward strand.
GGTCTGGATCGATAAACAGACCGGGCAAGCGCTGCGCATCGAGATGCAGGCCAAAGAGATTCCCGAGGCGCTTCCCGGAGATCACTGTCGAGACCGCGGTGGATTACGACACCATCAGCTTGGGAACCGCCGACAAGTTCCTGTTGCCGGTGCACGCCGAGGCCTTGAGTTGCTGGCGCGACTCCAACGAATGCCAGCGCAACGTGATCGAGTTCCGCAACTATCACAAGTTCGAGGGCGAGTCGATCATCAAGTTTGAGCAGGAACAGAAGTAATCCCGAACAGCGGCTAGTATTTCTCGGGCAGCTTCACCGGCCGCATGTCCGTGCCCAGAAACATGTGTTTGGTTGCGCCGGAGGCGAGCTGCGCGGCCGGTCTGCGCGTCGCGAATGTCGTATTCGAACTCCACCATGCGCCGGTTCGCTTTGGCTACCCAGGTCTTCACCGCGATCTCTTCGTCGTAGCGCGCCGGATGCAGATAGCGGCAATGCGCCTCCACTACCGCCAGCCGGACCCCATCGTCCACTTCCATGTCCCGATAGCGGATGCCGGCGGCGCGGCAATATTCGGCGCGCCCCAGTTCCATCCAGACCAGATAATTGGCGTAGTAGACCACGCCCATCTGATCGGTCTCGGAATAGCGGACACGAAAACGGGTCTCATGGGAATGAGGCGCCGGCGCGTCAGGCATTGGCCTTGTTCTTGCGAAGCTGCCTCATATCCTTCGCCGTAAACAGCATGTCGCTGGGAGACATTCTGCGCTCGCGGCAGTACGCCAGGTAAAGATAGCCGTAACTGCGAGTGATGTAATCGTCGGCCGAAAAGCCGAGCAGCCGGGCCGTGCTGTCGATCCAGCGCGGGCTGCCTTCGATCTCCAGATAATTGCCGATCGGCGTTTCATCCAGCAGCACTTTGCCCGCGCCGGGGGCCTTCGCGTACTCGGTGCGGAACTTCTCGTAGCGGAAGATGGGATGATAGCCGATCTCGTTGAAGATCTGTTCCACTTTGAAAGCGTCCGGCAACACCACTTCGATCTCGTGGCGTTTCTTATACCGGCCCTGTTCGGACGGGCCCTTGTACGTGAGCAGAGTGTGAACGCCCACGCGGCGTACGCGAATCAGTTTGCCATGGCTGCGCAGCGCTCGGTTGGAGGTATCCAGCAGCACGTTGTATTCGTGCCGCCGGCTCTTGGACACACGGAAGCCCGCATCGCGCAGGGCGCGCCGGATCTTACCCAAGTTGCCCGGGAGACGGAGTTTGATTTCGATTTCGAAGTTCACGGCTTGGAACTCACGGCTTGGAACTCATGTGATGGGGCTCAGCCTTCTATGAAAGCAGAAGCGGGACCATTCTCACAAGCCGCAACAATTGTTTTGGAGACGAGTCTTACAGAAGGTGGCGGCTATACTGGAACTATGACGGCTCTCGTAAAACTGGCGGCTGCGCCAAAACTCGACTTGAGCCTCTTGAAGGCCAAGCAAGAGAGACTGTTCTCGATTCTCAAACCGATGGGCCGCGTGATCATCGCGTACTCGGGCGGTGCCGATTCGGCCTATCTGGCCTGGGCCGCGCATCGAGTGCTGGGTGAAAACGCGCTGGCCATCACGGCCGATTCCGCTTCCATTCCTGAATCGCACAAGATCGACGCCGCGGCTTTCGCGCGCGAGTGCGGCTTCCGCCACGAATACATCGAGACTCGCGAGTTCGACAATCCGGACTACGTCAAGAACGATCCGAATCGCTGTTTCCATTGCAAGGACGAACTCTTCACGCGCCTGGAAGTGGTGGCGCGCGAACGCGGCATCGAACACATCGCCTACGGTGTGAATGTGGACGACCTGAGCGACTACCGGCCCGGACAGCGCGCCGCCAAGCTGCATCAGGCTGAAGCGCCGCTGGTGGACGCCGGCTTGAACAAAGCAGAAATTCGCGAGTTGTCGCGCTTGACCGGCTTGTCCACCTGGGATCGCCCCGCGGCGGCCTGCCTCAGCTCACGCATTCCTTATGGAACACCCGTGACTCTGGAAAACGTCAAGACTGTCGAACGCGGCGAAGAAGCCATCCGCGGACTGGGATTCCGCCAGTTTCGCGTGCGGTTCCACGGCAAGCTGGTTCGCATCGAAATCGCGAAGGATGAACTCCCGGCGGCGCTGACGCCCGAGATGGCCGTGCGATTCGTCGAAATATTCAAGCCACTGGGCTTCCATTACGTGACCATCGATCTGGAAGGCTACCGGCAGGGGTCGCTGAACGCGGTCTTGTCCGACGCCGAGCCGCAATAGTCTGGTTTCAAGCGCACAGCGCGGGGCGCGCACCTGTGCAAGCGAGCAACTCGCGGCCCGCTGCGTTGTGCGCGATTAGTTTCTCGTCCCGATGCTTTCCGTCCGCCCTGCCAGCGGCTTCACAATCGTTCCGCCGCACACCCCCACTCCCGTGTTGAGCAGCGCGTTGAGCAGGTTGTAGAGGACGGCGTACACCATCTGTTCCGTCACCGGCTGCTTGCCCGGCATCCGAAACGACGCTGGCAACTCCTTGGCGATTTGCAGCCGTACCGAATCGGGCAACGTGCGCCCGGCCCGGTCCTTTTGGTTCGCGAGCGACATGGGTGTCTGCAGCACCGCGCCGGTCTTGCCGTCGACATAAAACTGGCAGCGCGAAAACCAGCCCAGGTTGCCGGGATCGGCGGCGTCGAACAGCAGCAGCGGGGCCTGGCGGTCGACAGCCGAGAGATGCAGGTTCATGGATCGCTCGCTTTCTTCGATCCGATACTCGAATCCGGCTTGCTTGGCGATGTTCGCCACAAAGTCGGGATCCAGCTCCAGCAGGAGGAATTTGTGCCCTCCCGCTAATAAAACCTGCATACGGCCATTGTAGCGGGTCCGCGCGCTCGGCCCCCGTCAGACTGCATGATTTTTCGCGATATAATGTCACAGGAGTCTCCCATTTTGTCCATCCGAAGCTTCTTGCGCTTGAGCGCCCATATTCAAATGCTGCCCGTGCTCGAAAGCGGCGAAGAGACGCTGGTGGGCGGCCAGGCCGTTATGGAAGGCGTGATGATGCGCGCCCCCCACAGCTATTGCGTCGCGGTGCGGAAGTCGAATGGCGAAATCGTTACCGAGCAACAGCCGCTGCCTCGTATCTCCGAGAAGTATCCGATCTTCAAACTGCCGATTTTGCGCGGGCTTGGAACCCTGGGGCACGCCATGGCATTGGGCGTCAAAGCGCTGCAATTTTCCGCCAACGTGGCGTTAAGCGAAGAAACGGCAAAGGCCGGGCAGAAGCCGAAGGACGAAAAGCCGCCGGAGCTCAACGGCTGGATGATGGCGGCGCCGCTCGCCGTTTCGCTGCTCTTTTTCCTGTTCATGTACAAATTCGTGCCGCTGTTCCTGGCCACTCAGCTTGGCCACGTGGTGCCTTCGCTGCATGGCCGCTTCGCGGTGAACATGATGGACGGCGTGATCCGCCTGGTCCTCTTCCTGGGATTCCTGTTGATTATTTCGCGCATGAAAGATATTCGCCGGATGTTTCAATATCACGGTGCCGAGCACAAAGTGGTATTCAATTTCGAATCGGGCCAGCCGGTGACGGTGGAGAACGCGCAAAAGTTCGTCACGTTCCATCCGCGCTGCGGGACCAGTTTCCTGCTGCTGGTGATGGTGCTCGCGATTTTGGTCTACCCGCTGCTGCCCTTCGATGGCTTTGCAGCCAAGCTGATCGCACGCATCGCGCTGCTCCCGCTGATCGTCGGCGTCAGCTATGAATTGATCCGCTACGCCGCCCGGCATCAACAGGGATTGATGGCCGCGCTCACCTCGCCGGGTCTCTGGCTGCAACGTGTGACCACGCAGCCGCCGTCCGACGAGCAAGCCAGCGTCGCTATCAAAGCGCTGGATGGCGCCATGCAGCTGGAAGAAGCCCAGGGCGGCGAGTTGGTAATCGCTTAACGCCGCCGGCGTTGGCTCGGAGTCCGTCATGCAATTTTCGCAAAGGCTCGACGATATGGAAGCGCGGTTTGACGCCGTCACCCGCCAGATGGCGGACCCGGCCGTCATTGCCGATGGCGAGGCCTATCGCAAAATCGCCAAGACGCGCTCGGAGTTGGAAGACGTCATCGCCAAGTATCAGGATTACAAGCAGGCCAAGCGCAACTACGATGAAGCGCGCTCCATGGTGGAGGATCCCGATCCGGAATTGCGCCAGATGGCCAACGATGAAATCGCGCGCCTGGAGCCGGAGCTGGTTCGCATTGAAGCAGATCTGAAGGTGCTGCTGCTTCCCAAGGATCCGCTGGACGAGAAGAACATCGTGCTGGAGATTCGCGCCGGCACCGGCGGCGACGAAGCCACGCTGTTCGCGGCCGAAGTGTTCCGTATGTACACGCGCTATGCCGAATCGCAGCGCTGGCGCGTGGAAGTGACGTCGGCCAGCGAGTCCGCGGTCGGCGGCCTCAAGGAAGTTATCGCGCTCATCAGCGGCAACAAGGTCTACAGCCACCTGAAGTACGAGAGCGGCGTGCATCGCGTGCAGCGCGTTCCGGCCACCGAGCAGCAAGGGCGCGTGCATACGTCGGCCATCACGGTTGCGGTACTGCCCGAAGCAGACGACGTTGAAATTAAGCTCGAGGCCAAAGACGTTCGCATCGATACGTTTTGTTCCTCAGGACCGGGCGGCCAGTCCGTCAACACCACCTATTCGGCCGTGCGCCTCACGCACTTGCCCACGGGACTAGTGGTGTCCTGCCAGGACGAGAAATCGCAGATCAAGAATCGCGCCAAGGCCGAGCGCGTTCTGCGCTCGCGGCTCTATGAAATCGAGCTCGAAAAGCAGCAGCAGCAAATCGGCGCGGAGCGGCGCAGCATGGTGGGGTCGGGCGATCGCAGCGAAAAGATCCGCACCTACAATTTCCCGCAGAATCGCGTCACCGATCATCGCATCGGGCTTACCCTCCACCAATTGGACTTAGTGATGGAAGGCCGCCTGGATCCGCTGTTCTCCGCGCTCACCGAGTACTACCAGACCGAGAAGTTGAAGGAACAAGGCGAGGCAGCATAACTTTGTGGCGCACGCACTCTTGCGTGCCGCGTTCACACTCGTGTGAACGCCTTCTTGCATGACGGTTCTCACAGCTCTCGTCCAAGGCACGAAGCTCCTGGAAGACGACGCTATTTCCGCGCCCCGTCTCACCGCCGAAGTCCTCTTGACCCACGCGCTGCAAAAAGAGCGCAGCTATCTTTACGCGCACTCCGATGACGAGCTCAGCGAGATCGCCTGGATCCACTACGGCCGCTATCTGCACGAGCGGATGAAAGGCAAGCCGACGCAATACATCACCGGCCACCAGGAGTTTTACGGCCGCGTTTTCCGCGTGAACTCGGATGTCCTGATCCCGCGGCCGGAGACCGAGCATTTAGTCGAAGCAGCGCTCGCCAAGATTCACCCACGCGATATTGTCGTCGATGTCGGCACGGGATCGGGTGCGATCGCTGTCAGTATTGCGCTCGAAACCACCGCTCACGTTTTCGCCACTGATATTTCGACGGCAGCGCTGCACGTCTCGCGCGCAAACGCTCAGCAGCTTTCGGCCAATGTCCGCTTTCTGGCCTGCGATCTTCTCGACGCCCTCCGCGACCACAGCATCAACCTCCTGGTCTCAAACCCGCCATACGTCCCGCGCACCGATCAGCCGAGTCTGCAGCGCGAGGTCCGCGATTACGAGCCGCACGTCGCCCTCTTCGCCGGGCCTACTGGGCTTGAAATCTACGAACGGCTGATCGTGGAAGCGGCGCGCGTTCTGCGCCCCAATGGCTGGCTGCTACTCGAACTCGGCTACAATTCCCTAGATCCGGTGCGTGCGATGCTCGAAAGCGGTTGGAGCGACATCGACGTTATTCCCGACCTGGCGGGTTTTCCGCGCGTCCTCGCCGCCCGATTGTCTGCTGCCATCTCCAAATAACTATTTCAAGGCCAGATTCCGCACGGGACTTCCGCCTGCACGCCAGATTTCCTTTCCGCTCCAATCGAGTAGTCGAATGGAAGGCGGTGGAAAAGGAAAATCGGTTGCTTTCGGCTGCTCGACGGTAAAAGTGCCGCCAACGGCGCCATCTGGGTTGAGTAAAACAAAACGCTGAGCCCGAAGTTCCAGCGGCGCCGGCGTGGCACTCGGGGCTTGAGCCTGCTGGGCCAGAACCGGCGCGGGCGAGACGTATCGAGAGATCACGCCGCCCACCAGACCGGCCGCCAGTGCCACCGCAATTGTGCTTTTGTTCATGGGAACCTCCGACCTCGATCATACTTAAACCTAGAGCCGGCAAGTGAGGACCTACTTCCACGTCGACATGGACGCCTTCTTCGTCTCAGTCGAAGAGCTGTTCGATCCCTCGCTCAAAGGCAAACCCGTGGTCGTCGGCGGGCAGGCCAATCAGCGGGGCGTGGTCTCGGCCGCGTCCTATGCCGCCCGCAAGTTCGGTGTCCATTCCGCCATGCCGCTTCGAACCGCCGCGCGCCTTTGCCCGCATGCCATCTTTGTGGATGGCCATCCCACCCGCTATCGCGAATATTCCGGCAAGATTTATGAAGTGCTGCAAAGCTTTTCACCTCAAGTGGACATGGCTTCCGTCGACGAAGCCTACATGGATCTAACCGGCACTGAACGGCTGCATGGCCCACCGCTCTCCGCCGCGCACCGCCTGCACCAGGCTGTCAAGCGCGAGACCGATCTGAACTGCTCCATCGGTATCTCGACTGCGCGCATGGTCGCGAAGGTCGCGTCCGATCAGGCCAAGCCCAACGGCGTTCTCTGGGTGCTGCCGGGCGAAGAAGCGCGCTTCCTTGCGCCGCTGGATGTCCGAAAGATCCCCGGCGTCGGCAAGGTCACCGAAAAGAATCTACAAGCCTGGGGCGTGCGCAAAGTGGGCGATCTGGCCGCGCTCGACGAAGATTTCCTGCGCCAGCATCTGGGCCAGTGGGGCCTGGCGCTGGCCGGGAAATCGCGTGGCATGGACGCGGGCGGCTGGTTCGATCATGAAGTGGGCGAGGACAGCGCGCCCAAATCCATCAGCCACGAGTTCACCTTCAACGAAGACACGGCCGATGCGGACATGCTGGAATCCACGCTGGCGCGGCTTTCTGAAATGGTGGCCCGCCGTCTGCGCGAACATGAGCTGCACGCCCGCACCGTGCAGTTGAAGTTGCGTTACTCGGATTTCACCACCATCACTCGCGCGCATTCCTTCGATCACGCGACGCAGCTGGACACCGAAATCTTCCAGCAGGTGCGCGCGCTCTTCCGCACCAATCGCAAGCCCAACGCGACCATCCGGCTGCTCGGCGTCCACGCCTCCGGCCTTAAACACGCCACCGGGCAGCTCAACATGCTCGATGAACAAAATACCAATCGCTGGCGCAACGCGATGACCGCCGTGGACAAGATGCGCGACAAGTTCGGCGAGGACAGCGTCGCCCTCGCCATGGGCCTGAAGGGCCGCTTCCGCGAGCGCGTGCATGAGAACCCCTTCGGCCTTCCGGGCAAGACTCCCCGCAAAAACCCGGACAAGACGCCCCGCAAAGATTCTGCCTAGCGCTACACTACAGACAGGCACACCTGGAATGAAACAACTTATCGAAGACATCGCGAAGGCTCTTGTTGATTTGCCCGACCAGGTTAACGTCCACGAAGTGCAAGGCGAGCAGGTGACCGTCCTGGAGTTGCGCGTGGCGGCCAGCGACCTGGGCAAAGTCATTGGCAAACAGGGGCGCACCGCGCGATCCATCCGCACGCTGCTGGGCGCGGCGGGCATGAAGCTGAACCGCCGTTTCACGCTGGAAATTCTGGAATAGATCTGAAGCTCGTCACCATCGCCCGTCTCATTCGCGCGCGCGGCAATAAAGGCGAGCTGGCCGCCCTTCCGCTCACCGGTCAACCCGAGCGCCTGAAGACCGTTTTCGTCAACGACAAACCCATGGAAGTGGAGCGCACCTGGATGCATGGCGATCATTTGATCTTCAAATTCCAGGGCGTGGATTCCATTTCGGACGCGGAGAAGTTGGCGGGCGCCGAGGTTTCCATTCCCTTCGAGCAACGCGCCGCGATTTCAGAGGACGAAGTCTTCCAGTCGGATTTGATCGGATGCGAGGTTGTCGACGCCACCGGCCGCGCGCTCGGCCTGGTCACCGATTTCCAGGACACCGGCGGCACGCCGCTGCTCCAGGTTGGAACCGATTTGCTGATTCCATTCGCCAAATCGATCTGCACCGAAATCGATCCGGCAAACAAGAAGATCGTCGTGAATCTCCCCGACGGCCTGCTTGACCTAAACTAGCCAATAGCCAATCCCCAAGCCCATGGTTTTCCGCATCCTCACCATCTTCCCCGACTTCTTCCAAGGTCCCCTCCAATATGGCGTCGTCGCCAAAGCCGCGGAATCTGGCCTGCTCCAGATCCACATCCACGATCTTCGCGACTGGACACTGGACCGCCATCGCACCGTCGACGACCGGCCCTTCGGCGGCGGCGAAGGCATGCTGCTGAAGCCCGAGCCCATCTTCGATGCGGTGGAAAGCATCTGGCCCGATCGCCAGCCCAACCAGCGCGTGATCCTGCTTTCGGCGCAGGGCCGCCGTTTCACTCAGGAAACGGCGCGCCGCCTCACTCAATATGAAGAACTGCTGCTGATCTGCGGGCGCTACGAAGGCGTGGACGAACGCGTGGCCGAACATCTGGCCGACGAAGAGCTTTCCATCGGCGATTTTGTCCTGAGCGGCGGCGAACTGGCGGCAGCGCTGGTGCTGGATTGCGTCGCCCGCCTGCTCCCCGGCGTCCTGGGCAACAAAGATTCAGCCCTTTACGAATCCTTCAGCGAGGCAGGTGTAGAGGCGAGCCAGCTCGATTGTCCGCAATACACGCGCCCGGCCGACTTCCGCGGCTGGAAGGTTCCAGAAGTACTATTGAGCGGCAATCATGAGGAGATCCGAAGCTGGCGCCGGCAGGCCGCCCGTGACAAAACTGCAAAGAACCGGCCAGATCTACTACAATGAAGATTCAAGGATTTGTCACATGCCGAACCCCCTATTGACCAAAGTCGTTGCTAAACACCTCCGCCCGGTGCCGGAATTCCGCCCCGGCGATACCATCCGGGTCCACGTCAAGATCAAAGAGGGCGACAAAGAGCGTCTGCAAGCCTTTGAAGGCACTGTGATTGCTCGCAACAACACAGGGCTCGGCGCAACCGTAACCGTGCGAAAGGTCAGCTTTGGCCAGGGTGTGGAGCGCATCTTCCCGCTGCATGCCCCGGTAATCGACCACATCGACGTGGTGCGAACCGGCCGTGTGCGCCGCGCCAAGCTTTATTATCTGCGCGAGCTCAAGGGCAAAGCAGCGCGTCTCCGCGAACGCGATTAGTCCGCGCTCCCGGGGGCCATCCCGACGATGAAATGCCAGGGAAAATACGAGCGCGATGCGCGGGCCCAGGGTTTCGAACGCATCGCCGGCGTCGACGAGGTCGGGCGCGGCGCGTTGTTCGGGCCGGTATTCGCCGCCGCTGTGATTCTCTCGCCTGACCGTCCCATTCGTGGCCTGCGCGATAGCAAGCTGCTGGACGCCGAGCGCCGGGAGGTGCTGGCCGAGCGGATCCGCGAGCGCGCCGTGGCGTGTTCGGTGGCGGCGGCCGACGCCTTCGAGATCGATCGCATCAATATCCTGCAAGCTTCGCGCCTAGCCATGCGCCGCGCCATTGAGCGCCTGAATCCGGCCGCGGACTACCTGCTGGTGGACGCCGTGACCGTGGAGCTTCCCCTCGCCCAGCGCGCTCTCATCCATGGCGACGCGCTGTCGCAATGCATCGCCGCTGCGTCTATCCTGGCCAAGGTAACGCGCGACGCCTGCATGCGCGAGTGGGATCTGGTGTTCCCTGAGTACGGTCTGAAGAATCACAAAGGCTATTCCACCGACGAACATTGGAAGGCGCTGGAAACTCACGGCCCCACCCCGCTGCATCGCTTCAGCTTCTGGCCGGTGCGCGAGCATTCGCCGCACACAGTCTGGACCGGTTATCCGCGCCAGGGCGATCTGTTTGAAGGTGACTCCGCAGCAGTGGAAGTGTTCCTGCAGGAAGCCGCATGCACCCAGTAGAACCGCGCTTGCCCAGTGTCGAAGAGCCGGACCGAGTGCCGCCGCCCGCCGAAATCCGTCACACCTGGGTTCACAAGCTGGGCGTTTTTCTGTTCATCATTATCTGTTTCGAAGTGGGCGCATTCCTGACCGTGTTTCCCTGGACGCCCCAGTGGGACAACAACTCGCTGGCCAATCTCTTCCCGCTATTGCGCGATCTTTGGACCAGCTCTTATTTCCGCGGCGCGTTGAGCGGCCTGGGCCTGCTCAATATCTACATTTCGCTGGGCGAGGTCTCACGGCTCCGAAGATCGGGTGGATCCCGCCCGCCTGCTGATAGACTAAAGATGTCGACGTTATGAAGCCCCCTCCCGTCAGCGGAAAGACAGCGGTGACCGCCGATCCATCCGCCACTCCCGCGACGCCAGTAGCTCCGGCCCCGCCATCCGCTAATGCTGAAAGGCCCCGCGGAACTATCGCCGAGTGGACCATCACGATTCTGCTGTTGCTGTTCGGCACCACCTTCCTGGTTCAAGCCTTCGTCATTCCCACCGGCTCCATGGAGGACACACTGTTGATTGGCGATCATCTGCTGGTGGACAAGCTGGCTTATTCCATGCCCGGCGACGTCAGCAAATACCTGCTGCCTTATGAGAGCCCGCGCGATGGCGATATCATCGTCTTCCGCTATCCGGTGGACATCACGCAAACCTTCGTGAAGCGCGTGGTAGGCGTTCCAGGCGATCACATCAAGATCATCGACCAACAGGTCTATCGCAACGGAAAGAAACTCGACGAGCCTTACGTGGTTCACAAGAATCCTTATCCGGATTCCTTCCGCGACAACTTCCCCAGCAGCGAACCGAATCTAACGCTCCTGGATCCCGGCCGCGACATGCTGGCTAACAACGTCGTGAATGGCGAAGTGGTAGTTCCGCCCGAATCCTATTTCGCCATGGGCGACAATCGCGACAATTCCCTCGACAGCCGCTACTGGGGTTTTGTGCCGCGCGACAACATCATCGGAAAGCCGCTCATCATTTATTGGTCCTACGCCGCCAGTACGGAGAGTCTGGCGAGTTCGTCGGTGACCAACTTGGCCAGCCATTTTCTGGATTTGGCCGAGCACTTCTTCACCAAGACGCGCTGGAATAGAACATTCCGCTTGATCCATGGCTACTACCACTACAACTAAGCCGTCCAAGCCTGAATCGCAGGCGCCGGGACCGCGGCCTCGAAATTCCGTGGCCGAGTGGGCCATCACCATTTTGGTTCTTTTGTTCGGAACCTCCACCATCGCGCAGCCTTTTGTGATTCCCACCGCGTCCATGCACAACACCTTGCTGACCGGCGACCATTTGATTGTCGACAAACTGGCCTACGCGCCCTCCGACGCCTTCAGCAAGCATCTGCTGCCTTATGAGGACGTAAAGCGCGGCGACATTATCGTGTTCAAGCATCCCACGCTCATCACCGTGGATTACGTGAAGCGCTGCATTGGATTGCCGGGCGATCATCTTAAGCTGGTCGACAAGCGGGTCTTTATTAACGGCCGTCCCCTGGACGAACCGTACGTCATCCATCAGGACAATTCTCTGTTCTATCGCGACAATTTCCCCCAAGGCCAGCCGGAATATATTCAGGATCCCAAGATGGCCGAGCGAGCGAATGAAATGCTGCACGACGACGTAGTGAACGGCGAGTTGGTGATTCCCCCCGGCTTCTATTTCGCCATGGGCGACAACCGTGACGACTCATTGGATAGCCGCTACTGGGGCCTGGTGCCGCGCGACAATATCGAAGGCAAGCCGCTGATTATCTTTTGGTCCTACGATGCGAACACCAAAGATCTGGAAGACTACAACCTGCATCATTTTGTCGATCTGGCCACTCACTTCTTCAGCAAGACTCGCTGGCACCGCACGTTGAAGCTGATCCACGGCTATCGCGACTACCCCTCCAGTTAATGCCCTGATGCCGCGATCAAATAATAACTACGGCCTGATCCTGGCCGGCGGCCGAGGTACGCGCTTCTGGCCTCGTAGCCGCCGCGCCCATTCCAAACAGGTGCTGCGCTTCCTGGGAGAGCGCTCGCTGATCCAGCAGACCGTCGATCGCCTCGCGCCGGTGATTCCGCCGCAGAACCAGTGGATTCTCACCAATCATCATCTCCGCGACGAAATCGTCCGGCAGCTACCCGAGGTCCCGAAGAACCAGATCCTGGCGGAGCCGGCCCAGCGCAACACGGCGCCCGCCATCGGATTGGCCGCCCACATTCTGCAATCCATCGATTCCAACGCCGTGATGGGCGTCTTTCCTTCCGACCACGTGATCGCGAAACCGGCGCGCTATCTTCGCTTCATCCGTCCCGCGCTCCAGGCCGCAGCCGGTGGAAAGATCGTCGTGCTCGGCATTCAAGCGCGCTGGCCGGAGACGGGCTATGGATACATTGAGTTTCCCAAGAATGTGCGGGCCGGATCGCGCCAGCCGGTCGCGGTGCGGCGCTTTCGCGAGAAGCCCGATCTGAAGACTGCGCGCCGCTACGTCAAGGCCGGCAACTTCTATTGGAACGCGGGCATGTTCTTCTGGAAAACGTCCGTGCTTTTGGACGCGCTGCGCGAATACCTGCCCAAGACCGCGACGCTGCTCGCCAGCCTGCCCGAATTCTCCCATCGCCGCTTCGGCGCAAAGTTGAAGGAAGCGTTTCCCCACTGCGAAAACATTTCGATCGATTACGCTGTGCTCGAAAAATCGCCCGACGTGGTGGGATTCGCAACCGACGATTTCGGCTGGAACGACGTGGGAAGCTGGAACGCGGTGTATGAACTGCTGGCGGGCGACGAGCATGGCAACGTCTTCCGGGGCGAAGCTTTGGCGCGTTCCAGTTCCGGCAATTACGTAGATGCCGAAGGCAAACTGATCGCGCTGGTGGGCGTGAAAGATCTGGTGATTGTCGATACCCCGGACGCCCTGCTGATCGCCGACCGCTCCCGTTCCCAGGAAGTGGGCGACCTGGTCAAGGAATTAGAGAAGCGGCATCACCATCTGCTCTGACTTACTGAGCCGCGACCGTCAGGGAGTCGGTGCCGTCATGTTCTCGTTAAACCACCGAAGCACGCGCTCAAACCGGTCGCGAATGTGCTGCGGATCGTGGAATCCGTGGCCTTCGCCGGGATAAATAACCAGTTCCGTCTTCACTCCCAGCGTCTTCAACGCGTGCCAGAATTCGTAGGATTGCGGCGGCGGGCACTCCTCGTCTCGATCGCCCACCATCACCAGCGTCGGCGTCTGGACGTTCTTGATGAAGTTGATGGGCGAACTTTTCGCATACACCGCCGGATCGTCGTATACCGACGCGCCGAAGTACGGGATCATCCACTGATCGATTCCGTTCTCCCCATAATAGCTTTGCCAGTTGGCGATGCCCGCCCCGGCGAATGCCGCGCGAAAGCGATGCGTCTGGGTGACCGTCCACATGGTCATGAAACCGCCGTAGCTCCAACCAGCGATGCCGACACGCTTATCGTCCACCGGATAGGTCTTCACCACCTGGTCGACGCCCGCCAAAATATCGTCCAGATCGCCGTGCCCAAAATCCTTCACGTTGGCGCGCGTGAAATTTTCGCCTTGCCCATAGCTGCCGCGTGGATTCGGCATGAAGACGAAGTAGCCCTGGGCGGAAAACAGCTGCAGCGGCATCTGCGGTCGTGGCCACGCAGCGCGAGTCACCGACGCCGGACCGCCGTGCACATCAACCAGCATCGGATAGCGCTTGGACGGATCGTAGGGTTGCGGAAACATCAACCAGCCCTGGACATCCAAGCCGCCGTTCCGCCAACTGATGCTTTTCACGTCGCCCCATGTCCGTTGCTGGCCGTCGTTGGAATGAGTGATCTGCCGCCACTTCCCCGTCGCGCCCGCCCACACCTCCTGAGGTTGGTTCCACGAACTCCGCACCACGGCGCTGGTGCTGGCGTCGCCCGAAAACAAGCCGCTCTCGGCGCCTTTCCACAAGGTCTCCGTGCCGCCCGACACAAGATCCAGCGAGGAAATCGCCGAGTCGCCCGCCACGTACTCCCGCAGCAGAATCTGTTTCGAAGATGGCGACCACTGGAACCAGTTTGGCGACGACTTTCGATGCAGAGTGAGATCGCGCGGCTCGCCGCCCCCAGCCGGCATGGCATAAATATCTCCGCCCACCACGCCCTCGTCGCTCATCAACCCGCCAATGAAAGCGATAGTCTTGCCATCGGGCGACCAACGCACATTGGCCACTTGCATGGGTTGCCCTGATAGCCCGGGCTTGAGCAACTTTCGCACCGCGCCCGATTCGGCGTCGATGGCATAAACCTCCGCCATGAACCAATTGTCGTCGCCATCGCCCGGAGCGGCCAGGTACACCAGATTCTTCCCGTCGGGCGACCAGTCGAACTCGTACACGTACATGTCCGCCGGTGAAATAGACCGCGCTGCCCCGGTAACCACATTAACGATGGCAAGGCGCTGCTCCACCGGCTTGGATTGAATGACGCCAGACTCAGGAGCGGTGGCTTCAGTGGGACCGGGAATGCGCGTCACTCCTTCGATCAGAAGCAGCGCGATGCTCTTGCCGTCGGGCGACCAATGGGCATCCGCCACATAGCCCGCAAAATCTCCCACCTTGTGCGGCTTCCCTCGCCCCGGTTTGTCCACGACGTACAACTCCAACTGCCCGTGCGAGTCGGCGTCGGAGAGAAACGCGAGCCTGCCGTCCTTGGACCACGCCAAGCCCTGCGCTCGAACCGCCGGATCGCCAATGCGCTTGGGTTCAGCCGCTGCCTCGCTCAGATCTTTGATGTAGACAGAAAGGCTCGTTCCACCGCCCTCAACTTTTGTTGGGGCCGACTCGATCCAAGCCACTTTGCCACGGTCGGGCGACAGCGCTACTTCGCGAAACTCATGCTGCGCGGAGAGCGAATCGAGCTCGGCGTCGAGCGGAGGAGCAGCCGTCAGCCGAAGGAATGCCAGCAGCACAGCCGCTGGAAAGATAATCGAGCGCAATCAACCGTAGTATAACTTGAGCTACTGCGCCGCCCCCGGCCCACGCCGCATCATCTGCCGTCCTTGCGTCACGGAATAATCGGACGGAACGGTGAAGAGCGCCGGATCGGGCTCCGCGCGGCTGAGCGAATTCAACTGGTAGACGCTGTCGCCAAAGCGTGGATCGCTGGTCTTGCTCATGACGACAACTTGTAGATCCGGCGAATACCAGGTCTCCGTCACGATGTCGATTTCTTTTTCGTTGCCTTCCCTGCCGGCTGGAATCGTGCGCGTCACTCGCTTCCCTTGCGCGCTGACGCCTTGAATGACCTGCGTGCCCAAATCCTCCGTCTTTGCCGCAGCGAACCCTCGCGCCGGGCGCGCATCGCCGTGCGGGCGGGCGTTGGGGCGGGAGTTGGGGCGCGCGGCTGGAATGGGTGTCGACCGCGCTGTGCGGCTGGCCGGATCGAGTGCATAACTCATACCCGCTACCGGATCGTGGATCACCACCGCCCGTTCGTGCCCGCCCGCCGAGGCCGAGAGAGCGCCCACGGCTGCGATAGACCGGTCCGTTCTGGTGCGCCCCTGGCTATCGCGCGCGACAGATGCCGTGGTGGTGCGTTGAATATGATCGCCATTCGCCAGCGTCTGGGTGAACTGCGTCACCGCCTGGGCCGAATAGGGCGCGCCCTGCACCAGCTTATTTGAGATGCCGAACTCGGCGTGAAGCATCGCAAAGTCGCCCGGGCCGCCGCCGCGATGCCGTCCCGGCCCTTGCGCCAACAAATTACCCGCCGCCAGAACGGCGGCCACGGAAAGGAACGATAAACCGCGAACCATAGAATCCTCCGCCAACGAAATTACTGCGCTAAACGCACCCCGCGCGCCAGACCATCCTGGCCCAGCAAAAGATCGGCTTGCACGCTTGCATCCGCGCGCTCTTCACCGACCGGAACTCCCATCAACTGCAAAGAAGAAACAGGCAACTGAACCCGGACCACCATGGCATTTTCTACGGCCGGTAGCGCCTCGGCCTCCGGCAATGGATAAAAGCTCGCATCGGCGTCTTCCTCGGCGCTCGGAGCAATAGCAGCCGCGACAACCACCGGGGGCACAGGAGCTGTTTTCGGATTCTCGCTTCGCACCCACAGCATCAGCGCGATGCCCGCGGCGGCCGCAACGCCGAACACTGGCGTCCAGGTAATCGCCTTGCGACGCCGCTTTTGCCTTCGGAACTCCATCCGGAGCCGTTCTTCGACATACGGCGGGGCCTGGCGAGGCCCATCGGCGGCCAACGCTTTCAAATCTTCCAGCAGCTCAGGCATGTTTTCGTTCATACCTCGCACCTTTCTCCCGCTCGCATTTTCTCGGCCAGCAGAGCCCGAGCCCGATGCAAGCGCGACCGCACGGTGCCAATGGCACATCCCATTGCGCTGGCCGCTTCGGCGTAGTCGCGTTCATTCAGATCGCACAGCACCACCACTTCGCGATAGGCCGGCGGCAGCGCCAGCACTGCCTTTCGCAGCGTCTCAATGCGCTCGCTCTGCGCCAGGTCTCCGAAAATATCGTGCTCCGCCGGATACTCGCTGGTCTGGTCGTCCAGCGCGGTTACATAAGGTCTTTCCCGCTCCAATGCCCGCAGCACGATGTTCCGGGCGATGCCGTACAGAAACGCCGCAACTGAGCCTCGCTCGGCGTCATAGCGGCCGGCCGACTTCATCACGGCGACGAATACGTCCTGTGTTACCTCTTCGGCGATCTCCACTTTTCCGCTCATCTGCAGCGCGAATCGGAACACCATGCCTTGATGTTTACGATAAAACTCGAGAAACGCCTTTTCGTCGCCACCTGACAGCAGCCGAAGCAGATCGCCATCACTACGGGACGGGGATTCCAGCATTAGATTAGGGCGACCTGCATCGGCCTTTGTTAAGGATTCCGCCCGGCGCGTGGAAAGGTTCCAAATATTTGAGCTCATAAAGCCGTCAGGGCTCCCGGAGCGTTACCACCGTGGCCCCCCAACCACCGGCCTCAGCCGGCGCGTCGGAAAAGCTCCGTACGAAGGGGGTTTACTCAAGATGGACCGCACCATCTCGCGCTGCACACCGATTCCCCGGCCATGGATGATCCGCAACGCGCGAAATCCCATGCGATAGGCCTCCTCCAGATAGTTTTCCACAACCGGCTTTACCTCGCGGGCCGGGACGGTATGAAGATCGAAAACGTCGCTGACGGGAATACGAATGGGCTCGTCTTCATCCATTTCGTCCATGGCACGACCGCTGCTGTTAGCCTAGCATTGTGAGTCCTTTGGAAGAGTACCAGGCGCGCATCGCAGAGCGCCGCACAGCGTCGGAGGTGCTGGAAAAGCAGTTCCGCCGCATCGGTAATGCGCGTCTGGTTGCCGCATTGGCCGCCGTGGCTGCGGCTTTCCTGGTATTCGGGGAGGTCTGGATCTCCTTCTGGTGGCTGCTGCTGCCCCTGGCGGTTTTCGCCGTTCTGGTGATCGTTCACGCCAGAATCGTGGAGCGGCTGGACCGATCCAAGCGCGCCATCCAATTCTACGAGCGTGGTTTGGCGCGCCTGGAAGGCCGCTGGATAGGAACGGGCGAAGTCGGGGAACGCTTCCGCGATCCCAGCCATGTCTATTCTGAAGATCTGGATTTGTTCGGCAAAGGTTCGCTCTTTGAACTGCTGTCCATGGCTCGGACCCGCGCCGGCGAAGATTTTCTCGCAAATTGGTTCCTGGAATCGGCCTCCATCCAGGAAGTCAACGCGCGGCACGAAGCGGTTCGCGAGCTTCGCGCGAAGCTGGATCTGCGAGAGGGCCTGACCGTGCTCGGCGCTACGGTCCGATCCGGACTCGATCCGGATGCCGCCGCTCGCTGGGGCGAAGCGCCCGAGGTCCGGTTCCCGGCCGGAACGCGCTGGATCGCTCCCCTGTTCGGCGCGGCCACCGTGATTTCGTTCGCGCTCTACATGGTGGACGTGCTCACCCGCACGCCCTTCCTAGTGGTGCTCCTGCTGGAAATCGGTTACGCGTTCTTTCTGAACGCTCAGACCTCGCGCGTGGTGGAAGCAGTCAACTCTCCATCGCACGATTTATTACTGCTGGCAGAACTTATTGCGCGCCTGGAACGCGAGCAATTCAACGCGCCGTTGCTGCAACAGCTGCATGCGCGGTTCAAGCTGGAAACCCAGCACACGGCATCCGGCGCCATCGCCCACCTGGGCCGGCTGGGGGAACGGCTGGACTGGCAGGAAAACAAAATCTTCACGCCGGTGGCCGCGGCGCTGCTTTGGACCGCGCAGGTGGCCATGGCAATCGAACGATGGCGTCGCGTCTGGGGCCCGTACATTCGCCCATGGATCGATACCGTGGGAGAATTCGAAGCGCTCTGCTCGCTGGCAAGTTACAGCTATGAGCATCCCGGCGATGTTTTTCCGGAATTGGCCGATGTTCCCGGCGGCTGCTTCGAAGCCGAAGCGCTGGCGCATCCGCTGATGAGGGAGGCCGTCGCCAACGACGTGCATCTGGGCGGAGACACCCGACTGTGGATCGTCAGCGGCTCTAATATGTCAGGCAAGAGCACGTTGCTGCGCACCATCGGGATCAACACCGTGCTGGCCTGGGCCGGCGCTCCAGTGCGCGCGGCGCGTCTGAAGATTTCGCCGCTTTCCCTGGGCGCTTCCATTCGAATACTGGATTCGCTGCAGGACGGCCGCTCGCGTTTCTACGCCGAGATCACGCGCCTGCGCGAAATCGTCGCGCTCACCAAAGGCCCCCGCACGGTTCTGTTCCTGCTGGATGAACTGCTGAGCGGCACCAACTCGCACGACCGCCAGATCGGGGCGGCGGCCATCGTGCGGGCTCTCATCGATCGCGGTGCACTGGGGCTGATCACCACGCACGATCTGGCGCTGGCCCACATCGCCGACACCCTCCCCGCCCGCGCCATCAACGTTCACTTCGCCGACACGCTTGAAAACGGCGAACTGCACTTCGATTACCGGCTGCAGCCTGGAGTGGTGGAAAGAAGCAACGCTTTGGATCTGATGCGTTCGGTGGGACTGGAAGTGTAACGGCCTACTTGGCGTCCACGGTGGGCGCTTCGGCTCCCACGCCTGGAATCCAGCGATCCAAGGCCTCACGCAGCTTTTCTAGGCCCACCGGCTTGCTGATGTAGTCGTCCATGCCGGCCGCCAGGCAGCGTTCCCGGTCGCCATCCATGGCGTTGGCTGTCAGAGCGCAGATAGTCTGGTGGCGGCTGCCGTTTTCCCGGCTGCGGATCACGGCGGTAGCCTCAAACCCGTCCATGTCGGGCATCTGGCAATCCATCAGCACCAGGTCGTACTTGCGCTTCTCCAGAGCTTCCACCGCCTGACGCCCATTCACCACCGCGTCGGCGGCCAGACCCAGCTTCTGCAGCAGGCGCAGTGTGATGCGCTGGTTGATCTCGTTGTCTTCCGCCAGAAGAATCCGCGTCGACCCATTGACCTGCGACACTGGCGCGGAGGCCTGCGGTGTGGCTGCCGCAGCGGACGCTTCGGCTGGTTGCGCCGTCCCGGTCTGCGACTTGGCCGCGGCCAGGCGTGGCGTCAGCGTGGGGCGGAATCGCATCTCCACCTTGTTCTCCGCCGGCGCCGACGTTCCGGTCTCCGCCGCCTTGCCGAAACTGGCGGTGAACCAGAAGCTGCTTCCTTTTCCGGGCTGGCTCTCCAAACCGATCTCGCCGCCCAGCAGTTCCACCAACTGTTTCGATATCGCGAGGCCCAATCCGGTGCCGCCATATTTGCGCGTGCTGGAATCGTCCACCTGGGTGAAAGTATCGAAGAGCCGTCCGTGCTCGCTGGCGGGAATTCCAATGCCCGTATCGTGAACCGTGAACTTGAATCGGATTTCATCGCGGGTCTGGCTCGCCATTTCAGCCGTTAATCCCACCTGTCCGCGCTCGGTAAACTTGATGGCGTTGCCCAGCAGATTGGTAAACACCTGCCGCAGCCGCCCCGGATCACCCATCAGGGTCGTAGGCAAGCCCGGAGCGATGGTGGATGTGAACTCTAGTCCCTTTCCGCGCGCCTGCAGGGCGAACATCGATGTCGACTCAGCGATGGTCGAGTGCAGCGAAAACTCCACGCGATCCAGCCTGAGCTTGCCCGCCTCGATTCTGGACAGATCCAAAATGTCGTTGATCAACGCCAGCAGCGAATCCGCGGAACGTTTGATGGACTCGGCAAATTCCAGTTGCTCACCATGCAGACCGCTGCCCAGCAAAAAGTCGGTCATTCCCAGCACGCCGTTCATGGGAGTCCGGATCTCGTGGCTCATGTTCGCCAGGAACCGGCTCTTCATGCGCGTGGCTTCCCGAGCCTCCGTAAGAGCCTTCTCCAGTTGTTCGTTCTTTTGCTCCAGCTCCTGCGCGTCCTCTATGAAACGCTTCTCGCCCAGCTTGCGCGCCGTGATGTTGCGAACCACCGCGATCCATTGGTCCCAATGCAACGGCAGCAAGCGCATTTCATAATCCTGGTTCCCCAGGCGGTCTTGGATTTCAAACTCCACCACCTCCATGGCATTGCTGCTGTGCACCTTCTCAACCGCCGTGCAAACCTGCGACAACACCGGCGCCGGCAACAGATCTTGCAGATTCCGGCCTAGAAACTTGTCGGTGCGGAGGAACGAATCCGAGCGTTGTCCCCCTTTGGCATCCAGCACGTTTTCGTTTTTGTCGATTCGCAGGAACAAATCCGGGAAGCCCTGGAACAAGGCTTGCAATTCTTTCGTGTTTTGATAGGCCGCGTCTTCGCTGGCCTTGCGTTCTGTGACGTCGATGGATGCCAGCCGCATCCCCATCACCGCGCCGTCTTTGTTCTTGAGCAGTTGCTCCTGCACCTCGACGAAGACCTTGCGCCCGTCCTCATGCTTGTATTCGCGCTGGTAGGTGACCAGCGCCGTGTGGCCTTCGATCCTGCGAACCAGCTGTTCGCGGTAACGTGCGCGATCGATCTCGGGAATCAGTTCGGCGCAATGCACGCCCAGCATCTCGCCCTGCTCCAGGCCTCGCAGCTTGCATTCCAGGCGGTTGACGCGCTGGACAATCCCTTCCCGGTCGATCTCCATGTACCCCACCGGCGCCGTCTCAAACAGGTCTTCGGTGGCTCCGCCGTCCGAACCCTGCTCGGCCGCGCGCTGGCGCTGCGTGGCGGAATGCCTCCACTTGCGCGCAAACATCCAAACCACCGCGGCGGCGAAGGACACAGCGAAGCACAGCAAGGGTGCCAAGAAAACCATTCACCCAGCTATCGTCAAAAGAACCTAAATCGTTTAGCCCTGCTGTGTTGAACGAGAAAACCGCAGTTCCGGCTTCGCTATTCGCGTGCGCAATTCGGCTAGTTCGCTATAAGATTGATGGATCCGATGCCGCCCTGGATGTCCAGATGCACCGTGTTCTTGGCCCGGCCATAAGCATCGTTGACATACCGCCCGTTCCTTTTTTCGAGGCCGGGGGCGTGAATATCCCCGATACCGCCGCGCACATCGGCGTCAATTCCCACACCTTCCGGAAGATAGACGGTGGCCTCGCCCACGCCTCCGTGGATGGTCACGTCGTAGCTATCCTTCGGCATGCCCCGCAGGTCCATTTTGACCTCACCGACGCCCAGTTCCACGTTCACCCGGCGCAGCGTCAGGTCCCCCAGGTCCAGGCGGGTTTGCCCAGCGCCGCAATGCACATCCAAGTCCAGCACCTTCTGGTCATTCAAGCGCAGATCCCAGGCATATCGGGACGTTGTACCCCCCACATGGCCAGGCTCTTCCACCGTCAGATGCCCTCGAAAGCCACCAGAGGTATAGGATACTTCCGGCCGCAGCCGCAGGCGATTGTAGGTGAATCGGCCCTCCATCAGCTTCTCGGCTCCGCCGGAAACCCGCATTTCCCCGGCTCCCATCCTCAAATCCACGCGAACTTCCTCCGATTTATCCAGGTCGATACTGCGCGTTTCCGTCCGCTCTGGCCCGGGAGGCGCCCAATCCCTGCCACAAGAGGTCAATAGCAAGCAGCCCAGACCCAACGTCGGGATAAGGCGGTGATAGCAGGTTAGCATCCGTTGAATACCCTAAACCAGCATACGAGCGTTTACATGGGTTATGTTCACCCTTTTTCGCGCGATGCGAGAATGGCTAAGGTCGTTTCCCTAGACCCATCAGCACGAACTCCCAGCTCACTTGCATTCTTGCCTTAGTACATTTCATTGTGGGCGTCTGGTTGCTACACTGGGTCATCGTGAACGCCAGTCCTATGGCCTGCTTGTATTGCCGGAAGCACATTGGTCCTCTACGCAGGCTCCGGGATCGGCAGTTTTGCTCCCGGGATCATCGCAAGAGATACAGTAAATCTGCCCGTGCCGTGCGCGAAGCCGAAGATCTGTATGGCTTTGAGACATCCGGCACCAGCTGGCGGGAGGTTACCGCAGCCAGGCCGGAGGACAAATCGGAGCGCAAGGCAGGAATGGGAACCACCATTTTGGTGGGGATGGCCGCGCTGGTGGCGGTGCTCGGATTTTCGCAATTACCTATGAATTCCCGCGCGCCGAAAGGCATTTCCGCTCTTCCCGATACCAACCCGCATCCCAGTCAAAGCGGGTTTGGACAATTGATCGGCAATCTGATTCAAAGCAAATCCTCGGGGACCCTGCGTGACGATTTCCACACTGGTTTGAGCGGCTGGGAGGGTCTGAGAACTATCCGATCGGACTGGAGCGTGGACGGCGGCGAAGTGCGACCTGCATCCTTAAAGCTGTGGAAGCCTTCCACTTCTCTCTCCAATTACGAACTCGAATTCCTGGGGCAGATCGATCGCCGGAGTATGGATTGGGCCTTTCGCGCCGCCGATCTGCACAATTACTACGGCGCCAAACTGGTGATGACCCGGCCTGGGCCGCTCCCCAACGCCGGTCTGGTACGTTTTGTAGTGCTGGATGGGCGGGAGCGGGACCGTGTGGAACTGCCCCTTCCGTTGACGCTCGAGCGCGGCGTCGACTACAAGGTTCGGGTCAGTGTGCGCGGCAATCGCTTCCTCACTTCGGTGAATGGCCAGTTGATCAGCTCCTGGATGGATAACCGCATCAGCCGGGGCGGCGTGGGTTTCTTTTCTGAAGAAGGCGAGTCGGCGGTGCTGAAGTGGGTCAGCGTATCGGAGCGGGATAGTTTCCTGGCCCGCGTGGCTTCCCACTTTTCATTAATCACTTTCCCCACCGCGGCCCTGGCTGCAACACCATAGTACATCCCGCTTCATCGTCAGCTACATTAGTAGATTGATTGGGAAGTTTCTAAATGCGCCGTTGTCGTTTGTTTTTCCTGGTGGTGTTTGCCTGGGTGGCGGGGGCCCTGTCAGTGGGCTTATCCTCAGCGGGCCCACCTTCCAATCCGAAGCAGGCTGAAAAGTCCTACAAAGAGGGGTTGCGCCTGGAAGAGGCGAATCAGTGGAAGGAGGCCGAGTCTGCCTTCTCGGAAGCCATCCAGGAAGACCCGGATGTTGCGGCATATTATCTGCATCGCGCGCGCGTCCGTACCTCCGCCGGCGACTACCCTCACGCACTGGAAGACGCCGCCGCGGTGGCGCGCCTGGAGCCCAACAACGGCGATGCCTTCCTGTTTCTCGGCGACATCGACGAGCGCCTGAAAAATCCGCGTAAAGCCGTCGCCGACTATACCCGCGCCATCGAACTGGGTGTGAATACTGAGGCCGCCTACGATAACCGCGCCTCCGCGCACACCGAACTGCGCGAATACGACGCGGCCATCGCCGACTACACGCTGGCAATCAAACAGCGCCTGGACGATCCGCAGCCCCTCCGGCATCGCGGCGATCTCTACAATGCCATGGGCCGTTATCGCGATGCCATCGACGATTATGACCAGAGCATCAACCTGAAGCCGGACAATCCCGAAGCTTTGCTCGGTCGCGGCTTCGCCTGGGGGCAGCTGAGCGATTATCACCGCGCCATCCAGGACTTCGACCGGCTGATCGCACTGGAACCCAATAATGCCAAGGCTCTCACCTTGCGGGGCGCGGCCAAGTTCCGCTTAAGCGACAACGACGGCGCCATCGCCGACTTCACCGCCGCCATGAAAATCACGCCCCAGGAAGTGTATTTGTACCTGGCTCGCTCCGCGGCGTTGGTGAAACTGGACCGCCACGCCGAGGCGCTGCAGGATCGCGAACAGGCCGTGAAGCTGGCGCCTAACTCGGCCGAGGTCTATCTGGCGCGTGGCGGCTCTTATCATCAATTGGGCCAGCACGAAAAAGGCTTGGCCGATCGCAGCAAGGCGATCGAGTTGGATCCGCAGCTTCCCGAAGCCTGGTTCGCGCGCGGAAGCGCTTACTATTTATTGGGAGATTACGCCAAAGCACAGTCCGATCTGGCGCAGGCGCTGCGCTTGCGGCCGGATTTCAAAGAAGCCGCGGAAGTCTTCGCCAGAGCCCAAAAGCGTTTGGAAGAGGCGAAGAACGCGCCGCCACCGGCTCCTGCGGCAGCTGCTCCGGTGATCGCCAAGAACGAACCACCGCCGCCGCCGCAGCCCGTTCCCGCCCCTGCTGCGCCGCCTCAACTGAAATCCCCCGAGCCGGTGAAATCCGCGGAGCCTGCTAAAACCGCCCTGCCCACCGGAACGTCCCAGGAACACGAAGCGCGCGGCCGGGCATTCATTCAATCCGAGAAGTTTCCCGAAGCGCTGGCCGAGCTTACGCAGTCCATCCAGTTGAACCCCAATTCATCGCATGCTTATAACGCGCGCGGCTACGCGTATCTGCGCCAGCGCGATTATCATCACGCGCTCGCCGATTTCAACGATGCCATTCGGCTGGATCCCAAGTACGCGAACGCTTACCAGAACCGCTCTGCGACGCGCAAAGCGCTGGGCGATGCCGCGGGGGCGGCGGCTGATCTTAAAGCGTCGCGCTAATACTGCTGTCGCGCAGGCTGTGCAGACGCAGGCTGAGCCCCAGCACGCATAGCGCGCTGAAGCCAAAGTAAACGCAAAGCCACAGAAAAACGGAGGGGTGGAAAGCGCTGCGTCCCAGCGGAATCCAGCGATTCACCAAGGCGAGAAACGCCAAAGCAAAACCAACCGAGCCCACTCCGGCCACGACAAAAAACCATTCGTCCGCAAGATGTTGCCGGAGCGTTCGCGCCACCGCCAATGCCAGGATACCGATGGCTACTGCCATCACCACTACCAGGAGCGCGAAAATATCAAAGCTCACAGGGGCCCTTCTCCAGATGACCGGGATCAGTCCATAGGCGCTCAAAGCGAGGCCGTTCAGCACCAGAAGCCAGGATTTGCCTTTCGCGGACTTCCAAACACCGGCTACGATGGTACACGCGCCCGCCGCGATTGCCACCCGATTTAGAAACGCGATCGCGCCATTCCAGCCCTGGAAAGTCAGCGGCCCATCCGGGCCATTGTGGTACAAGACAAAATAAAGTACCGACAGTATCGCGTGAAAAACGCCGCACAACGCCAGTAACCGCCAGTTCTTGGTCAGCGTTTGGATCATGAGAGACCTCCTGACTCCGGTCTAACTTAACCGTTCAGCCAATTGCCCAGCTCGGCCGCCGGACAGCGAATCCCGACATAAAACGTTCCGAACAGCGCATAATCGGCGCTCACTTCGTCGAACCTCATCTCGTAGATCAGCTTCTTGAACACCAGCGGATCGTCGGCGAACAGATCCACGCCCCATTCCCAATCGTCGAACCCGATGGATCCCGAAATGATCTGCTTTACTTCGCCCGCGTAGCGGCGCCCCACCATTCCGTGCTCGTGCATCTGCCGCTGCCGCTCGGCCATCGGGAGCCGGTACCAGTTCTTCAGCTCGCCGCGCTTGCGATCCATGGGATAAAAGCACAGGTACTTGTGTGGAGGCATGTCGGGATAAAGCCGAGGCGTCATGGCCTCACGTTGCCGCGCCATCACTTCTTCTATGGCCGCGTTCCATTCCGGCGAAAACGGAACAATGCCGCGTTCCGCCAGACCGCCGTAAGTCTTGAGGCTCGATTCATAAAGCCCCAACTCCACCACCGACAAATACGACGATGTCGGCTCCAGGTAATCCCAAAGCCCGATCCCGGCCAACCGCCGCTCCACTTTGTTTAATTCTTCGAAAGAGCGCCGGAAATGCAGCAGGATCAGATCACCCTTGTGCCCCAGCAGCGAAAACGCCGCGCTTTGGCCACCAGCTTCGCGCTCCATTTCGGCCAGTGCATCGGAGGCCTCTTGAGCGATTGCAACTCGCTCAGCCGGGGCAAGCTGCTTCCATGCGGTCCAGCGAACGCGCAGCATCTGGTGCAGCATGCTGGCGCCTTCCAGCGTCAGCGGGACGGCCGGCAAGCGCTCGGCGGCAATTTCGGGAGGGGCATTGGTGATGACGGACATAGGAGAATCCTGCTGCTATTCTATCCAACACAGCAGGGAGGGTCTGCCGGAATTCTGGATTCTGAATTCCCGGAATCAACCCCATCAACCTACCCGCTCTCACACCTACAGTACTAACCCCAACCGGCCGATCAACAGCATGCAAGCTAAATCCTAAATTCTGCAAGGCGGGAGACTCGTCCGTGTTTCCGATCGTTGGTATCCTCGTCGTCCTCGGCTGTATCGCCGGCGGCTATCTTATGGAAAAAGGGAACCTTTTGGTTCTCATGCAGCCCGCCGAACTGATCATTATCGGGGGCGCCGCCATTGGCACTGTCCTCATTGGTAACCCCCCTTACATCCTTAAATCGATCATTTCCAGCATGATTTCGGTATTCAAGGGCGGCCACTATGGCTCGACCACATATTTGGATACGCTCCGCTTCCTGAACGATTTCTTCGGCACCTCCCGAAAGAACGGAATCACGGCTCTTGAGACCGATCTGGACGAGCCCGAAAAAAGCGCTTTGTTCAAGCGCCACCCCAGCTTCGCCAAAGACAAGGAAGCCATGCACTTCTTCTGCGACACGATGCGAACGCTGCTGGCCGGGGGCGTAGAAGTTCACGATCTGGACCAGATCATGGAGACCGATCTTGAGGTTCTCCACAAGCAGGCCCTGCTGCCCGCCGCTGCCATTTCTACCATGGCTGACAGCCTTCCCGGATTGGGAATTGTCGCCGCCGTTCTAGGCGTGGTCATCACCATGAGCGCGCTGGGTGGGCCTCCCGAGGAAATCGGACACAAAGTCGCGGCGGCGCTGGTGGGAACCTTCCTCGGCATTCTTCTGTGCTACGGGTTCCTGGGCCCCATGGCCGCCAACATCAAGAAGCAAACCAATGCCGAGAGTGAATATTTCCTGTGCCTCCGCATGGGATTACTGGCATTCATGAAAGGCGTGCCGCCGATTCTGGCGCTGGAAGCGGCCCGCCGCGCCATCCCGCATCACGTCAGGCCGACCTTCCAGGAAATGGATAAGGCGTGCCGCAAGCCCGCCGGCGCTGCTCCGTCGGAGGCGGCTGCTTGACGGGAAAAAAGGGCGACCAGCCCATCATCATCGTTCGCAAAGTAGCCGGCCATCACGATGACGAGCATGGCGGGGCTTGGAAAGTGGCTTACGCCGATTTCGTCACGGCCATGATGGCGCTCTTCATCGTCCTTTGGTTGTTGAGCGCGAGCGAGAAGGTGCAAAAGGCCGTCGGCGGTTACTTCCAGGACCCAACCGGCAAAGGACGCCAGACCGGTACCTCCACGGCCGGCATGGGCGAGACCCTCACGCTCACGCAAAACCAGTTGCCGCAGATCAAACAGAAGCTCGAAATGGCCCTGAAGCAGATGCCGACCTTCAAGGAAATCCAGAATCAGGTCAAGATGACCATCACGGCCGAAGGGCTGCGCATCGATCTGCTGGAAACCAAGCGCGGGATGTTCTTTGAAAATGGCGATCCGAAGCCCACTGAGGCCGGCAGCGAGTTGCTGAAGGTTCTCGCGAATGAGCTGGTGAAACTGCCCAACAAGATCGTCATCGAAGGCCACACGGACTCCACTCCCTACGGTCGCGTAGACTATTCCAATTGGGAATTGTCGGCGGATCGCGCCAATGCTGCCCGGCGCATTCTGGCCGAGTCCGGCCTGGATCCCACACGCATCAGCCAGGTGCGCGGATTCGCCGATCAGCGCCTGCTTCTAAAAGACGACCCCACCAATCCATCCAACCGCCGGATCTCCATCATTGTGCGCAACCAGGGTCTGGACGCGCAGGAAGAAGCTGGTGCGCAGACCCCTGCGCCAGCCAAACCTGCAGCGCCTGAGAAGCCAGCCTCCGGTGTTATGTTGCCGGCCGCTGGAGCCAAGAAGTAGTTTCCGCAATCGCTCCCACGCGTCGCAGAGCTCCTGTTGTATACTTCTGCTTGAAAATAAACCTGCCCAAGGAGACACAAGTGAATCGCATCCATACCCTGACCCTGCTGGGAGCTCTGGCCGGCGCTGTCGCCCTCAACGCTCAGAATCCTCTCTCTACCGATCTTAAGAACAGCTATAACGGCATTAAGAACACCATCTCCAAAGCCGCCGAGGAGATGCCCGAAGCGGACTATTCGTTCAAAGCCAGCGCCCCGGAACGGACTTACGGCGCGATCGTCGGGCATATCGCGGATGTGCAGCTCGCGCTGTGCGGCAACGCGAAAGGCGAGCAGAAGAAGGGCGACGCCGGGAGCAAAACCACCAAGGCGGATCTGACTGCCGCGCTCAAAGCATCCTTCGATTATTGCGATGGCGTGTACGATTCCATGACGGACGCCGATGCCGCCGCCAAAGTGACCATGTTCGGGCCGAACAAAGCTACCAAGCTGGCCGTGCTCAATTTCAACATCGCACACGACAACGAAATGTACGGTCAGATGGTGGTGTACCTGCGGATCAAGGGGCTGGTGCCTCCGTCCAGCCAGCGCCGTCAACCCTAGCGCTTCAGCGGCGCCAGATGGATTCCCGCGGGCATTTGTGCGTGGCCTAGATCCAGGTCATCGCGGACCATCGGAATTGTTAGCGTCACCGCGGCCGGCGCGGATGGATAGTTCTGGCTGATCGCGATTTTCAGTGCGCGCGCGGGCGTCTCTATCAACGTGACTGACCGGTTGGCGTCGGCGAACGACTTCAGCATCTGCGCCTGCTTCGGATCGTCGCTCGTGATCAGCGCCGTACGCAGAATGCGCTCAGCCGACGCGTAGGCCAACACGCCAACCAGATTCTCAGACGATTTATCCGGCACGTCGAAACCCACGTAGCGCATGGTTTGAATATCGCGCCGGATCGAGAATGCGAGCAACGGTACATAAGTATCGAACAGCCGTTCGCCCGTCCCGAGCTTGTAAACCGACCACCATTCGGTGTCTTCCAGACCGCGCAAAACAGTGAGCAGCGCGCCGTCGATGATTTTCGAATCGACACCGTTCACCTTAAGCGCATAGAGCGGCTTCTGCTGCTTCGGATCCACACCCAGTGGCCAAGCCTCCACGGTGGTCGAAGCCTCCATTCCGATGTCGTCTACTACTTCTTTGGTTCGCGTGGTTGTGCGCAGCAGCAGTCGCTGGTCCCGCGGGCGTCCTGGCACGCCGGTGCTGGTAACTTT
The DNA here is from genome assembly GCA_963798295.1 of Bryobacterales bacterium. Taxonomy (GTDB): domain Bacteria; phylum Acidobacteriota; class Terriglobia; order Bryobacterales; family Bryobacteraceae; genus Palsa-89. The sequence goes on from CAWCSV010000004.1 coordinate 842,212, forward strand.
ATAGGCGACGTCTGTGATCTCAACGGTCTGCTGGCCGTCTTTATTGACTCCGTACACCACGCTCGCAGGCGATTGCGACTGAAAAGGCTTGTGCGTATGCGCGAAGGCCGCCACGGCGAGGAAGAGAACCGCGATCGGCTTCATGTGCTTTATTCGTAGTATTGCGGAGCTTTCTTTAGCTTGGCGTTGGCGATGTAATCGTGCTGGATCCAAAGCTGGGCGCCGCTCTCTTTGAGAAACTGCTCGATCTTCTCCCGCGTTTGCGCTGTCTCCGCTTGATCGAATTCGAAGGTCGGTACGCGCTTCTGCGCGCGCTCCTCGGGGTAATGATACAGATCGCCGCTCAGCACGATCGGTCCGGTCTTTTTGAGTTTCACAAACAGCACCTGGTGCGCCGGCGTGTGCCCCGGCGCCAGCTTGATCACCACCGTTCCGTCGCCGAAGACATCGTAATCGTCGGTTGGAATCAGAATCGTCTTGCTGTTTCTGAGCAGCGAGTAGTTTGCCGGATTCACCTTGTCGGGCGGCTTGGGCCCAAGCAGCACGTCGCGCTCTACTTTGCGCGCCAGCCAGGTGGCGTTGGCGAATTCGTTGGCGTTAGCGATGTGGTCGTAGTGATAATGCGAGAACGCCAGATATTTTATGTCGGACGGCTCGTAGCCGGTCTTCTCCAACTGGGACTGCAATGTTTCGGTGATGGTGGCATAGCCTTCGGTGGCCGACTTCTCGCCGGGCTTCAGCGCGCTGTCCGGAACCGCGCCCACGTCCCACATCAACGTACCCTTGGGATGGGCGATCAGAAAGCAGGCCACCGACATGTTGGTGGTGGCCAGCTCCGCTTTGTGGAATCGGAAGCGCTCCGGATCGGAGATATCCAGGCTTCCGCAATTGAACACGTACAAGCGCACAGATTTTGGCGGCGCCGGCGGTTTGTGCTGGGCTTGCAAGGCGAGCGGCGCGACAAGAAGGGCGATGCTAAGCGCGATTTTCTGGAACATGGGTTTAATCAGCACCAATCATACTATTTCGCCGCGTCCCGAGAAGCTCGTGCTCAACAACCAAATGTCGCTTGCTCACGCGCGCGGTTCAGTAAGGCGGCACGATACTGAACCACGACCGTGAGGGAGTGTTACGGCCGAAGTAGCGACCGCGACGGAGCCGGTGCAGTCGGCCCATCCCCTGCTATCATAAAAGCGGAGGTTTTTGCATGGGTCCCGTGGGTGTGCAGGAGATGATGGTCATTTTCCTGGTCGCCCTTGTCCTGTTCGGCCCCAAAAAGCTGCCCGAGCTTGGCAAGACGATTGGAAAAGCGATCACCGAGTTTCGCCGCGCTCAAAGCGAACTCAAAGCCACTTTCGAAACACACATGCGCGAGTTGGAGAAGGAGAGCGATTCGATCAAGGAAATTACTCGTAGTTACACCAACGAGATTACCAATCACTACACCGGATACGACAACTCCTATTACGATTCCGGCGCTTTTGGCGCTGGCTCACCTTCCACCGAAGCAAATCCATCCACCGTAAGCGTACCCGCACCTCAGGGCGCCGAATCCAGCGTGTCTTCTTCAATGCCGGCAACGCCGGTCGTCAATGGAACCGTAGCGCGCGCCAGCGGCAGCGACCCGGATCATCCGGAGCAAGTCGTCAGCCAGCCTGTCGAGCCGGAGTCCATTAACACCTGAGAGACATCGCAGAAAACGTAGCTCAGCATGGAAGACGATAAGCCGGGAGTTCCGCCTCCCGAGGGCGAGGGAGCGTCCGACGTTTCGAAAACTCCGCCGGCTCCTGAAGCCGAAGTTGTCCTTTCTCCGCCTGTAGAGGTGGTGACGGACACCAGCCTTATCCGGCGTCCCCCACCGCCTCCACCTCCTCCGCCCGCCCCCAGTCCGGAAGACGAGGAAGAGGACAAGATGTTGCGCATGTCCTTTATGGAGCACCTGGAGGAACTGCGCAGCCGCATCATCCGCGCGCTTTACGGACTGGGGATCGCCTTCATCCTGGCTCTTGGATTTGCCAACAAACTCTGGGATTTCGTCAGCGACCCGGCGGTGGAGGCTCTGAAGCACCTGCACGTCAACCCGCCGCGCCTGGTGATCCTTACCCCCATGGAGGCGTTCTCCGTCATCTGGGTGGAACTCCCGCTGCTGGCGTCCGTGTTTATCGCCTCGCCCTGGATCGTTTACCAACTCTGGGCGTTCATTTCTCCCGGCCTTTACAAAAAAGAACGCAGGATGGCCCTGCCCTTCGTGCTGCTCACCGCGGGACTCTTCATCGGGGGTGGGTGTTTCGCTTACTTCCTGGCCTTCCGTTACGGTCTCGAGTTCCTACTCGGCATCGGCATGACCAACGACGTCACGCCCATGGTCTCCATCACGGAGTATTTCGATCTCTTCGTCAACGTCACGCTGGGGGTAGCCCTAGTCTTCGAACTTCCCGTAGTGATATTCCTGTTGACGCTGTTGCATCTGCTGTCACCGCGCTTCCTGCTGCGGCATTCGCGCTACGCCATTCTGGCGATCGTCATCGTCGCCGCCATTATCACCCCAACCCCCGATGTCTTCAACTTGATGTTGTTCGCGATTCCAATGTGCCTGCTCTATTTCGTTGGCGTGTTCGCGGGCTTGGCGTTAGTGCTGCGCCGGGAAGGACGCACCGTACCGTGGCGGACAATTGTGTGGACCATCGTGATCGCGGCGCTGGTGATTGCGGCCATCACAACGGCCATGCTGCATTTTCATATTCATTTCATGCGCCACTGGCCTTACCTTACCAGGTAAGGTTGCTTGAGCTATTACTACTAGTCACCAGCGCGATCGCTCAAGCTGGAGTCAAATGGTAAGCTCTGCCCGTCGTCACCTAAAGAAAACGGAAATTGCTGGATTTTTCCGGCGTACTCGTCTACGATAGTGAAACCCGAACACAATTGTCACGATGGATATCGTCAAAGCGCTCCGAGAGCTCCACAACGAAAAAAAGCGGCTAGACGCAGCGATCGCCTCACTGGAGGCGCGCGCGAAGGCCGCTCGCACCGGCGCGGCACGCAAACCGGCGCGGGGTAGGCGCGGCAGAAAGAGCATGGGCCCCGCCGAACGACTGGAAGTGTCCAGGAGAATGACGCAGTATTGGGAGGCGCGCCGCGCTCAATTGCGTCCGCCGCAGGATTCGCCCCAAGGCGCAAGCGACGGTTCATTGTTGAGCGAAGGCCAACAAGCCAGCACCACTTCGGCGTGAACAGCGGAACCGTTCCGTTCACGGCGCGTCCGATCGTTCACTTCTTGAAAAACCACAGCCAAAAGTACTGCTCGCCTGCGCCGTGCCTGTAGCGCGGATCAAACCCGCAACGGAAAGCCATGTCCACCGCCTGCCGTTCTGAGAACGGCACTCCCAGCCAGGTATCGTCCGGCTTGGTCTCCACGCTACTATCGCCCTGCACCTGAAATTTGAACAATGCGCCTGGACGGAGCAGCCCATTCGTTTCGCGCACATAGTTCTCGATGATGTCGCGGCTTGGAATGTGCTGGAACACAATCGAAGAAAATGCGAAGTCAAATTCCAAAGGTGGTACTACCGCCAGGTCCTTCCCATTGTTCTGATAGACGAAGGCATTCGGAAAGTCCCGCAATGCCGCCCTGGCTTCCCGGATCATCTCGCCGCTTACATCCACTCCATGCACCTCGCCAAACAGCTTCGCCAACGCCCGGGTCACCCGCCCGGCCCCGCATCCGATTTCGAGCACCCTCATTTCCCGCTGGGGCTTTCCCTGGCAAATGTTCCCCAGGTCGGTCAAAATTTCATCTGCCACGGTCCGCTCGCCGGAGGCGAAAAACTCCTCGTCGGTCCATTCCATGGTCGCGGTATTGACGTAGTAGCGGGCGTTTTCCTTGGCCCGCTGGTCCCAGTCCTCGCGCATCTTCCGTAGTTGCTCTTCCGTACTGATCTCGCTCATGTGATGGTTGAAAGCCCTAAATCCCAGCTCCTGGCCATTGTCCCACAATGCCTTTCGGCGATTGGCCGTTGGGGTGCGGGGAAGGAGTACTGGCCCAAATTCGTTATCAAAATGTTACCGAACGCGGTTTCAAAGGGGTCTCCAGGTATTGACCCGAATCCCATTACAGTTTAGAGTCTTAGAGACACGAGAAGACATGGAAAAGCGTAAAGCGCAAAGATTCGAGTTGAAACTGCCTCTAGAGCTGATCCGCAAAGGCTCAACGGCGCTTTCCGAACACGGCGAGACTAAGAATCTCAGCTCTGTAGGAGTCTTCTTTGAGGCCGGCGCAACGCTTGGAATCGGTGAGCCGGTGGAATACATGATCACTCTGCCGAGCACTCCGGGCCATGGGGATCAAAGGGTGCGTCTCCATTGCCTGGGCAAGGTTGTACGTTTGTCCCCTGAAGCCGGAATAGCCGCCACCTTAGAGCGCTACGAATTCGTCCGCTGACCCGCCGTTAGTTCCCGCAGCAACCGCAACGTCGCCTGTTTCCCCGTCTCGCCCACTTCTCCCACCGGACCCACGCAAGCCGGACACCCCGCTTCGCACTTACATTGCTCCAGTACGGCTAGTGCGCCGGACAGCAGTTTCGGCCTCAGTTGAAACAACGGCTGGCTCTGCCCAATACCGCCCGGGTAATTGTCGAACAAAAACAGATTCGGCTCAAATTTTCCGGACGCCCCGGAAATATCCTCGGTGATCGCGACGCCCAGGTCCCTGGGATCGCACATCAACAGCAGCGCCGCGACGGTCCGCATCACCTGCACCAGGCCGGTAAAACCGCTCTGCCGCTCGGCTGCCGTCAGGTCCGGGAATCGCGCCAGAAAAGCCTCGGGAAGATGCAGCCAAAACGCGGTGGTGTGCAGTTCCTGCTCCGGCATCGACAAATTGCCGGCGCCTATATTTTCCATGCTGTAAAACTTCAGCTTCTTGAACCCCACCACTTGCGTGTTGACGCGCACATCGCCGTGCGCCGCCCGCGCGCCGTTTACGTCGGCCGATTCGAATTCTTCCAGTTCCTTTACCTGCGTATAGTCGATGGCATCGGTGAAATAGTCGCTGTCCACCCGGCGAACATATGCCTTGCGGCCATCGTAGTCCAGCTTCTCCACTTGAAACTGCCGCGCCTCGTGCAGATAAATGGCTTTCTCGTGCAGCGTGGTCAACGCGGCCGTGAAGGACACCTCCGCGATCACCTGATGATTGCCGGTGATATCCACCACGATGAAGTTGTCGCTTGAGACGGCACGCAGGCTCACCGCATCGGCCGGATAGGTGTCCGACGTCCAATGCCAGCATCCGCTGGAGCGATGCAGGAGGCCGGCGTCCTCCGCCAGGAATCGACAGAGTTCAGAAGGGTCATGCGGGCCAAATTTTTCTCCATCGCGAATGGGCAACTCAAACGCCGCGCACTTCAGATGATTGAGCAGGATTTCCAGATTGTCCGCGTTGATGTGCGCGTGCTCGGGCGAGCCGTCGAAGAAATACTCGGGATGCTCCACCACGTATTGATCCAGCGGCGCGCTGGACGCCACCATCACCGCCAGCGACGCGCTTTGCCTGCGCCCCGCGCGGCCGGCCCTCTGCCAGGACGAGGCAATCGATCCCGGATAGCCTGCCATCACCACCGCGTCCAGCGATCCGATGTCCACGCCCAGTTCCAGTGCATTGGTCGCCACCACGGCGCGGATCTCACCGTCGCGTAATTTCCGTTCGATCTCGCGCCGCTCGCGCGGCAAATATCCGCCTCGATAACCTCGCACCGCATCGCCCGGCAGCGGCCCGCGCTCAATGGCATCGCGCAAATACTTGACCAAAATCTCGGTGGCCAGACGGCTATTGGCGAACACCAGCGTCTGCTGATGCCGCTCGATAAACTCGATCGCGATGCGCCGCGTCTCCTGCAAATATCCGCGCCGGATGCCAAGCTGCTTGTTCACCACCGGCGGATTATAGAACACGAAGTATTTCTCGCCGCTCGGCGCGCCATTGCGATCCACCAGCTCAAACGGCGACTCCGTCAGCGCTTCAGCCAGCTCCTTGGGATTCGCGATGGTGGCCGAGCAGCAGATAAATTGCGGCTTCGACCCATAGAATTCCGCGATGCGCCGCAGCCGCCGCAGCAGGTTGGCCAGATGGCTGCCATAAACGCCGCGATAGTAGTGCAGCTCGTCGATAACGATGTAGCGCAGGTTCTCGAAACATTTCGCCCACTTGGTGTGATGCGGCAGAATGCCGCTGTGCAGCATGTCGGGATTGGTGAGCACCACATTCGCCCGCTCGCGAATGGCACGCCGCGCATCCTGCGGAGTATCGCCGTCATAAGTAAAGGCGCGGATTTGGGATCCCATGGCGTCCACCGCCGCCTGGAACTCGTGCAACTGATCCTCAGCCAGCGCCTTGGTGGGGAACAAATAGATGGCCCGCGCCGCCGGATCGTCCATCAGCCCCTGCAGCACCGGCAGGTTGTAGCAGAGCGTCTTGCCGCTGGCGGTCGGCGTCACCACCACCACGTTCTTACCTGCCCGCGAGCGCTCGAAAGCGTCAGCCTGATGCACGTAGAGCCGGGGTATTCCTCGCGCCACCAGTGCGTCCCGCAACGCCGGGGCTACACCGCCGGGGATCTCGGCATATTCACCCTCACGCGCCGCTTGGCGACGGATGGCCCGGACCGGCGAATCCGGCACCGCCATCCACTGTTCAAAGCGCGCCACAGATGTCTCAATTCCTTCGCTCCGCCGCGCGATTCCCAAAAGGTCGGGTGGTTCGGAAAAGCCAAGCGCCAAGTTCATATTTATTTCGCCTTTTCTTTGCCAGCTTACAGGCTTTCGATACCTTTGTCCAGAGCGACATCATGATGCCGCATTTGTTGATGCTATGATGCAGAAGTGAGGACCACGGTCACTCTGGACCCGGATATCGAAAAGCTCATCCGCGACACCATGCGGCAGCGCGGTATTTCCTTCAAACAAGCGCTGAACGATGCGATCCGGGCCGGCCTTGCACCAAAGCGAAATGGCTCTCGCCGGTTTACTCAGAAGACCTATTCGCTCGGCGCCGAGCAATACTTTCGCTGGGACAAAGCGCTGGCCGTCGCGGACGCCATCGAAGACGAGGAACTGAGCCGCAAGCTCTCGCTTCAGAAGTGATCGTCCTCGACGTCAATATTCTGATCTATGCCGTGAATCGGGACGCAGCCCTCCACGCGCGCGCGAAATCCTGGCTGGAGGCGAAGCTTTCGGGAACCGAAGCGATCGGGATCCCCTGGATTGTGATTCTCGCCTTCCTTCGACTCACCACCCGGGGCGCGTTTTTCCGTAATCCAATGGCACTGGACGCGGCCTTTGAAATACTCGATTCGTGGCTGGGACAACCATCGGTGGTCATCCTGGACCCCGGCTCCCGGCACCGGACCATCCTGCGCGAACTCCTGTCCGCGACCGGTACCGGCGGCAATCTTACGTCTGACGCGCATCTTGCCGCATTGGCGTTGGAACACCGCGCCGAACTTTGTTCCTTTGACCAGGATTTCGGCAGATTTCCGGGTCTTCAATGGCGCAATCCACTGGCATGAACGTTCGGCTCGACCGCCAGAACCCCTACCTGCGTATCGACGCCGTCAATGTGTTTGTGCGAGATCAGGATCGCAGCCTGGATTTCTACCGCAACCAGCTTGGATTCAATCTGGCCCTCGATACCCGCCTTCAATCCGGCCATCGCCTGGTGGCGGTGGCCCCTCCCGACGGCACCACCGTGCTACGCCTGATCGCACCCGATCCCGATTCGGACAACTACAAGCTCATAGGCCGGGCCACGCCGATCGTCTTCCTCACCGAAGATGTCGTCGCCAAATTTCGCGAGTGGAGCAAACGCGGAGTTCACTTTCGCTATACACCGCGCCTCAGGCGCGTCCAACACGATCCGCGCGCTTCAGCCTCCAAGGAGCCACCCATCTGGGGCGGCATATTCACTCGCTTCGAAGATATTGACGGCAATTCCTTCTCGTTGGTCGGATTCGACGACGTCAGCCGCGCGCTCGAAGAGCAACGCCGCGCCAGCGCCGAGAAGCTGGAACTGAAGCGCCGGGCGGTCCAGGAGCTGGAAATTGCAAGAATGGTCCAGGCCCGGCTCTTCCCGCAGACGCTGTCGCCCTTTGGACCGCTGGAGTACGCAGGCGTTTGCGTGCAGGCTCGCCAGGTGGGCGGCGATTACTACGATTTTCTGAATCTCGGGCAGGACCGCCTGGGGCTGGTGGTGGGCGACATCGCTGGCAAAGGTATCGCCGCGGCTCTTTTGATGGCGAATCTGCAGGCCAATCTGCGCAGCCAGTGCGCCGTCGCATTGGAGCACCCGCAACGGTTTCTGGAATTGGTGAATCAGCTCTTCTTCGAAAATACGATTGAGAGCGCCTACGCCACGCTGTTCTTCGCGGAATATGACAGCCGTGCGCGACGCCTGCGTTACGCCAATTGCGGCCATCTGCCCGGCCTCATCCTGCGCGGCGATCGCACACTCGATCGGCTGGATTCCACCTGTACCGTTCTCGGACTCTTCGAGGATTGGAAGTGCTCGATCGGTGAAAGCAGCCTCGCGCCCGGCGACACACTGGTGCTCTACACCGACGGCGTCACCGAAGCCTTCAACGATCGTGGCGAGGAATTCGGCGAACAGCGCTTGGTGGACAGCTTGCGCCGGCATAGCGCTGAAAAGCCGCGCAGTTTGCTGGACTCCATTCTCGACGACGTGAAGCATTTCAGCCCGCACGAGCAACACGATGACATCACGCTGCTGGTGGCTCGATCCTGATTCGGTTTTCGCTTGACAGGCTCCATCCGTAAGTATTAACTTACCGTAAGTGAATACTTACCAAGAAGGCCAGCTCGATGCCATCGGCGATCCGAGGCGCCGGGCGATTCTGGATCGTCTGCTGAATGGACCGGCTTCCGTGGGAACGCTGGCCGCCGATTTCCCCATCAGCCGCGCGGCGATCTCGCAGCACCTGAAAATTCTCAAAGATGCGAACCTGGTGGCCGACCGCAGCGAAGGCACGCGCCGTGTCTATCAGCTCAATCGGGCCGGGTTCGATTCCCTGCGCGAATATTTCGACAAGTTCTGGAGCCAGGCTTTAGAGGCATTCAAAAACAAAGTGGAGGAACAATGACACCGGCAATGGACCGCACAATTCGAAAAAGTATCGTCGTGAAGGCGGGCGCCGAGCGCGCTTTTCGCGTCTTCACCGAAGGAATGGACACCTGGTGGCCGAAATCGCATCACATCGGTTCGTCGCCGCTGGTAAGGACGGTGCTCGAAGGCCGTCCCGGCGGCCGTTGTTACAGCGAGCAGGAAGACGGCACGGAATCCGACTGGGGAGAGGTGCTCGAATGGGATCCGCCGCGACGCTTCGTAATGGCCTGGAAGGTCTCGCCCGCCTGGAAATATGAGCCGGATTTGGCCAAGGCCAGCGAAGTAGAGGTGAAGTTCACGACCGAGCGCGACGGGGCGACTCGCGTCGATCTGGAGCATCGTCATTTCGAGCGCCACGGCGCAGGGTGGGAACAAATGAAGGCCCAGATCGATGCACCGGGCGGATGGGACGGCATGTTGCAGCTCTTCGCAACGCAGGCGGAAGCGAAATAGCATGAGCGCCAGGGCCCTGTATCGAATTGCCGCCGTACTGTTCCTGCTATTCGCCCTGGGACACACCTTCGGTTTCCTGAGCTTCAAGCCTCCGACAGCGGAGGCTTTGGCCGTTCGGGACGCGATGAACACGGTTCATTTCGAGGTCGGGGGAACCAGCTTCAGCTACGGTGGATTCTACCTCGGCTTCGGATGGTATGTGACCGTGTATCTGATTTTTTCGGCATTACTGGCGTGGCATTTGGGAGATATGACGGTTGCGTATCCCAGGGCAATCGGCAGGTTGGGTTGGATCTTTTTCGCGATCCAGATCGCGAGCCTGGCGCTATCGTGGATGTACTTTTCGATCGCGCCCGCGATATTTTCGGCGCTCGTGGCGATCTTTCTGGGCTGGGGTGCGTGGATGGTCCAGCGGATGGCACCAGTGAACAGTCACTAGTCACCATCAAACAGCGCCATCTCCTCGGTTGAAGGGCGCTCAAAAATCTGGTCCCACTTCCGCATGTCGTCCAGCGTCATGGCCGGCCGCTCCCTGTTCCTCAGACGAATCCTATTGAAAAGGACTTCGACCGGAACGTCCAGAAAGTGAAGTTCGACCGCCGCTCCTAGCGCGCGCGCCCGGGTCCTCAGGGCATCCCGCTCCGACCTCGCCCAGGTTCCCCACTCGATCACCACATTGTGACCAAGCGTGAGAAGATCTTGAGCCAGCTTCCATTGAAGCTGCTCGATTCGCTCGCGAGCCTCACCCTCCCAGAGGCCGATCTCCAGGGCGTTCATCCATTCATCGGGACAGAAGCGAACGGCGCGCAGGTTCTGCTCAACCTGCTTAGCGTGAGTTGTCTTACCCGAGCCCGGCAGACCACAGACGATGATGAGCCTCGGCTGACAGACGGCCAACGGCTACGCGGACTGAGCGCTCGCTGCGCTTTGCGCTTGAGCCATCATGTCTTTCATCTTCTTCGTCATTTCTCGCGTCGTCAGATCGGCCTGATGCGTTGCGATCATCCAGGTATGTCCCTCCGGATCGACGACGGTCCCGCTACGGTCGCCCCAGAACATGTCCGCCACCGGCACAGTCACTGTCGCCCCCAGCTTGGCGGCTTTGGTGACCACTTTGTCGACGCTCTCCGTCGTCAGAAATAACGTGACCGGCGAGCCACCCAGAGACTTGGGGCTGCGACCCCCCATTTGCGGATTCTCGGGCCCCAGCATCAACGTCGTACCCCGCAGCGTGAGTTCCGCGTGGATCGGTTTGCCGTCCGGTCCATTCATAATTCCCCGCTTTGCGAAACCGAAGGCTTTGGTGTAAAAGTTCACCGCGGCCTTGATATCGCCGACAGTGAGCGCAGCTGTGACCGCGCCATAATTCTTCTTGTTGAGAGGATCAATCTTTTTGGGCATTGGAACTCCTATCCTGAGATGATACTCCACCGCCAGGCCGGTCAGGCTCGCAGAAATTGCTGTATCTCCGCCAGCGTTTCTTTGGGCGCGCTTTCCTGCAGCGAATGGTTACCCGGCAGTCCTTTGCCGCTGACGTTCACGCCTTCGTCCTTCCAGATCGCCAGCACGTCGTATAACTTGCCCATGGCGCCGTTCGCCGCCCACAGTGTCAGCAAGGGGCACTGGATTTTCTTGCCTGCCTTGATGTCCGCCGCATCAAGCTCCAGATCGATGGAAGCCGAGGCGCGATAATCCTCGCACATGGCGTGAATAGTGAGCGGGTTGGTGTTGTTGCGCAGATATTCGCGCTGCACGTCGTTGCTGGCTCGCGCCAGCATGGCATCGTTGGCCGCCTTGAGCTCGTTCTCCGGACCCGGCGCCGGGCGCAGATAATTGAACCAGTGAAAATAGGCCTGCACGAATTCGATGGTGACGTGCGAATAGAGATAATGCGCCGGCACGATATCCATCACGATGAGTTTCTGCACGCGGTCCGGATGGTCCAGCGCCATGCGACGACCCACGCGCCCGCCGCGATCGTGGCCCACCATCAGAAACTGGCGATGACCCAGGTGCTCCATCACTTCCACGCCATCCAGCGCCATCGGACGCTTGGACTGGCTGGCGTGCTTGGGCTGGTCCTCCGGCTTGCTGGAATCGCCATACCCGCGCAAATCGCACATCACCAGCGTGAAATCCTTGGCCAGATCGGGTGCGATGAGACGCCAGGTGATCACCGACTGCGGCGCGCCATGAAACAGCAGCACGGGCGGCCCTGAGCCTCCAATCACCGCGTTGATCTCCGCGCCCGACGTCTTGATTCTCTCGTTGCGGAAACCGGGCGGGAAAAAGTTCATACAGGGGGGGTGCTCACTGGCTGCCGTCGTTTGCGCACCGGTCTTGGCGCCTGCGAGCGCAGCCACGCCTGCGGCGAAAACGGCATTCTGCAGCAAAGTACGTCGCGTCTGGGGAGAGTGGTCGGGCATATTTTTTACCTGGTCAAGCTTATCTTATGCAATTCTACGGCAGCCGCGTGCCCACGGGGTGGCTTTTAGCGTCTATCAAATGATATGACTCGCTTCGTCGCGCCCGCACTCGTTCTCGTCCTCGCCTCCGTTGGGATGACAGCAAAGGCCGCCGTGAATCCTCTTCCCGGCATGCCCCTCGTGGTCGATCCCAACGACATTTACTCCGAAACACGCGCCGGCAATCTCAGCCCCGCGGTAAGAGGTTTCCCCGCCCTGGTTTATGTCCCCAACAGCGGCAGCAACACCGTGGATGTGATCGACCCCAACACTTTTCGGATCGTCAATCATTTCAAAGTGGGACGCCAGCCCCAGCACGTCACTCCTTCTTACGATTTGAAGACGCTCTGGGTATTGAGCGACCTGGGCGACAGCTTGACCCGGATAGACCCGGCGACTGGCAAGAAGGGGAAGACGGTGCGCGTCAAGGATCCTTACAACATGTACTACACTCCCGACGGCAAATATGCCGTCGTGGTGGCCGAGCGCGTCGACCGTCTCGATTTTCGCGATCCCAGCACCATGGCGCTGGTCGATTCGCTTCCGGTCCCTTGCCGCGGAATCGACCACATGGATTTCTCGGCCGACGGGCGATATCTGATCGCCAGCTGCGAATTTTCGGGAACGCTCATCAAGTTGGATATCGCTCGGCGAGCGGTCGTCGGGACTCTGGCCTTAGGCAAGAACGGCGGCGGCGAAACGACGCTCTCGCCTACCGTTTCGACGCGCGGCATGACCAGGCTGGCCAAGAGGCGAGCTTATGACCTTAGGCACGCGCCCACCGGCAGCATGCCCCAGGATGTGAAGACCTCTCCCGATGGAAAGATCTTTTATGTCGCCGACATGTTAGCCAACGGCGTACACCTGATCGACGGCGAGAAATTCGTTACCATTAGCTTCATTCCTACCGGACGCGGAGCTCACGGCCTCTATCCCAGCCGCGATTCCAAGCTGTTGTATTGCTCCAATCGCGATGAGGGAACCATTTCGGTGATCAGCTTCGCGGAGAACAAAGTGGTCCAAAAATGGATTATTCCCGGCGGTGGCAGTCCCGACATGGGAGGAGTTTCCGCCGACGGAAAACGTCTTTGGCTGACCGGCCGCTACAACAGCGAAGTTTATGCTTTCGATACCGGCGATGGCCACTTAGCGGCGCGCATCCCGGTGGGCAAGGGACCGCACGGCCTGTGCGTTTACCCCCAGCCTGGCCGCTATTCCCTCGGGCACACGGGCATTCTTCGATAAGGCTTCTGACCCTCACAGCCCGAACGCGGAGGGATACCGTACCGTTCCGTGCACTCCCCCGAGCGCTCCGTCCACCAGTTCAAGCGCCATGAATGCGTCTGGAGGAAACGGGCTGGCCAAATAGCGAGCCTTCTCGGGTGAGAAACCGAATCGAGGATAGTAGCGTTGGTGTCCCAGCACGATGACGATCCGTTCGCCTCGCCCGCGCAGTTCATCCAGACCACGACGAATCAGCCGGCTGCCGATCCCGCGTCGTTGGTGATCCGGCAGAACCGCCATGGGAGCCAACGCCACGGCGGCTAGCGGCCCTTGCGGCGTTTCCACGGTCATGCGGCTGAACAGAATGTGCCCCGCGATTTGGCCGTCAAGCTCCGCGACGAACGATAGCAACACGGCGCCCTCCGCTCGGAGCCCGTCAATCAGGTCCGCCTCGTCGGAGCGTGCGAAAGCAGCTTCGTTCACGGCGCGGATCTGCTCTCGATCCCCAGTCCGCTCAGCTCTGACGACTGTCAGGCTTACTTGCCCACCATGTGTCTGAAGTCCTTCTCGTTTTCCAGGCAATAATAATCGAGCAACTCGCTATCCAGGACTAGAGGCTGCGTCATGGTTACGGTCCATGGCGCGGTGTAGGCCTTCGGATCGTCCACCGTGATTTCGATTTCCAAGGTCCCGTAATTCGGACGCCGGATTTTCTCCGTCACTTTAGCGGAGTTGGTCAGAGGATTTCCGTCGGAATCCAGCCACAGATCGTCGCGGAAACCGATGGTGTGGACCACCAGTGCATCGCCTTCCCACTTGGCGGTGGAGTAGCCGTTCCAGGTGGGATTCGGGTCCACCGGAAGCGGACGCCCATCGGTGAAGATCTGGCGATACTGCATATTGCGTTCGGTCAGAATGATTACGCGATCGGAAGCCTCGAAGATCCTTTTGTAGTAGTCGTCGGTCCAGATGCGGAGCGCGCCGCGCGGCATGCAGCGAACGTTAGGATCGTCCTTAGCGTTATCCGCTCTGCGTTTCTTGACCAGTTCAGCCGACCAGGGCTGATAGGGCAAGCCTCCCTTGAGGCCGCGGGCGATGTTCAGGAATTCCCACCCTATCTGCGTGTCCGTGCAGCGCGCGCCACAGGGCGCACCGATGGTTTTCCATCCCCACATTCCCGTGAGATCCGGCTTGCCGTCGGCGGTGCGTGGCGTGGGGGCCGAGAAGTTGGGCTTGCCGTCGGGCGTATGCGGCACCGCCGAAGTCGGATAACCCAGCCACTGCCCAAACAGAGCCGGTGTCCCGGCGACCAGCAGCACGCACAATAGCCTTGGCATATGTTCCTTCGATCTTAATGTCTTACTCATGCCTCCTGTCAAGGCGACTGTGGCGCAACGCTTTAGCGCGACGCACTCTTGCGTGCCGCGTTCCCCGCTTTAGCGCCACACTTTGTGAACGCTCTTGGGCCGCGCACGATGGTGGTGTCCTAAAACTGCGTTACTTACGAAATCCGTAAACAGCGATCACGTATGGGATCTTTCCGAGTTGTTAGCCTAGCGATTCATCAGGCACATCTAGAGCCGATCCGATAGGCCGCCATTTGGCCTCTTTTAGTCCCGCAGATTTCGCCGCATCGTTCTTCGCGCTCTTCAGCGTCATGCACTTCCCCGAAAAGATGGTCTTCGATGTCTGCTTGGCGTCCAAAGCAAACCACTCCCATGGCTTCTCATTTCCGGCTGCGTATCGAATCTCCAGATGGAACTTGCCAGCGTCGGCATGTTGTTCGAATGCCCTCGCCATGTATGAAGCTTACGCTCCTATTTCCGACCAACGCAACTGTTCAGGCGTCTGCGGCAGAGCCACAGCATCCGTGATATCATCTCGCCCAATATGGCGAACGTTACCAGCCTCAGATGGCCTGAATTGGACAAGGTCAAATTGAGTGCATGGTGGATCGGTAAGACATCCCGCTTTTGTGTGGAGCGGAGGCATGAGGGCAACGTGCGGGGCCAGTGGGTCTTTAAACGCGGGAGAATGAGAAACGAATGGCGGTGTACCAGCGGAGGGCCGTTCTATCTCAGGGAACACCGGTCCTTTGAAAACCCGCGTGCTACCGACCCCGCAATCATTCCAGACGACGTTCAACTCAAAGCCAGACAATTCTTGTCCGAACAGGTAGCCCTCAAACCCATGGTTAGCAGGCGTGGAAAATAGGCCGGAGGAGAGATGCCCAGCATCCGAATTGTCACGGCTCCCTTCCGGGCTGAAACGTATGGCCAAGGCCCAACAGAGAACAGGGAGTGCATGGTCGGAACGTGGCTAGTCCGGCTGCGGGATGACCCAGAGAACGCCTCTACGTTTTTTGCCCTCGTATCAGACATCCCCGAACTTCAACCAGTCCAGCCTTGTCGTCTGCCGGAATATCTGGTTGGAACAGCTTTGTTCGAGAACTCTACGCGTCTCCCTACTTAGCCCGGCACGCGGTTTTGGGACAACGACCCGCACGATCGCGCAGCCACTGCTACAATCGTCCAAGGTGCGCTAAACATGCATGCCCACGATTGCTCGCGTTGGACCGTATCGTGTGTTTTTCTTCAGCAACGAACAACTGGAGCCACCGCACGTCCACATTCAGCGCGATACATCCATCGCCAAGTATTGGCTGGAACCGATATCGTTGGCGTCGGCAACTGGTTTTTCGGCCCGGGAGCTTCGGCGACTGGAACAGCTCGTCAACGAAAACCAGTCCTCCTGGCTGGAGGCGTGGCATGAGTTCTTCGGTCATTCAAATTCGTCCTAGGGCTCGTGAAGTGTTCATCAGCGAGGACGAGCTAACTGTCCTCCTAGCCGACGGCCGCAAGATATCGGTCCCGTTGGCTTGGTTCCCGCGACTTCTGCACGCGACCGCCGATCAACGCCGGAATTTCGAGCTGCTCGGTGAAGGCGAAGGCATCCACTGGCCCGATATCGACGAAGACCTGAGCGTCGCGGGTCTGCTGCGCGGCGCCCAGTAAGTCAAAGCCATCACGCCCCGGTTCAAGTGAATCACGGCCATCCACATCCATTCCCCTCAACCACTTGCCCCGCACGGCTTCCCGATTCCCTTGACACCGCCCCGTAAACTCAAAGTAGCCGAGCCATCCGCGCCCAGCGTGGCTCCGTTTCGAAAGATTGAGAAAAATGCGTCACCAAACACAAAAATACCCCTGATGCGACGCACAGCCGCCAGCCACCAGCCACTAACCACCAGTCACCGCCAATCACCAGCCACCACCCCGCTACAATTCATTTGTGCAACTCACGTCCGTCGACTGGCTCGTAGTCGCCCTCTACTTCCTTTTCAACCTCGCCATCGGCTTCTACTACAAGTCCCGCGCGGGCAAAAGCGTCAACGAGTTTTTCCTCTCCGGACGCAACGTGCCCTGGTGGCTGGCTGGCACGTCCATGGTGGCCACCACCTTCGCCGCCGACACGCCGCTCGCGGTCACCGGCATGGTCGCGGTGGGCGGAATCGCGGGCAACTGGCTGTGGTGGAATTTCATCGCCAGCGGCATGCTCACCGTCTTCTTCTACGCCCGCCTGTGGCGCCGCTCCGGCGTGATGACCGATATCGAATTTTCCGAAATCCGTTACTCCGGCAAACCCGCCGCTTTTCTGCGCGGCTTCCGCGCGCTCTATCTCGGCATTCCCATCAACTGCATCATCCTCGGTTGGGTGAATCTTGCCATGGTCAAGATTCTGGAACTGGTGCTCGGTGTCAACAAAGCGCAAGCCCTCGCCATTGTCATCGGGATGATCGCGCTCACCTCGTTCATCTCCACCCTGTCAGGCTTGTGGGGCGTGCTGGTCACCGATCTTTTCCAGTTCGTCATCAAGATGGGGATGGTTACGGTGCTCGCGGTATTCGCGGTGCGCGCCGTCGGCGGCATCGACAGCATGAAGGCCAAGCTCGTCTTAGTCGATCACGCGCGCGGCGCGGCGCAAGGCTCTGTGCTCAACTTCGTCCCCGACCTGCACTCCGCCTGGATGCCGATGATCACATTCCTCGTCTACATCTCCATGAACTGGTGGTCCACCTGGTATCCGGGCGCCGAACCGGGCGGAGGCGGCTACGTGGCCCAGCGCATGTTCAGCGCCAAGGACGAAAAGAATTCGCTGCTTGCGACGCTGTGGTTCAACATTGCGCATTACGCCGTACGTCCGTGGCCATGGGTTTTGGTCGCGCTGGCGTCGTTGATTCTCTTCCCCGGCCTGGCCGATCCCGAGACCGGATACATCCGCGTGATGATCGCTTACTTGCCTCCATCCCTGCGTGGACTGATGATCGCCGCCTTCGCCGCCGCCTACATGTCCACCATCGCGACGCAGCTCAACTGGGGCGCCAGCTACCTGGTCAACGATTTCTACCGGCGCTTCTTGAAGAAGAACGAAACCGACCGTCACTACGTCACGGCCTCGCAATGGGCCACCGTGCTTCTCACCATCGTTTCAGCCGTCGTTACGTTTTATCTGGACTCCATCGCCGGCGCTTGGAAACTGTTGCTGGTCACGGGCGCGGGCACGGGCGGCGTCCTCTTGCTGCGCTGGTATTGGTGGCGGATCAACGCCTGGAGCGAAGTATCGGCCATGATCTCGGGCTTCGTCGTCTCACTGATCATGCAGACCGCCTTCGGCCTGGACAAAGATCAACCGCGCGATTTCGCCTGGATCATGATCGTCACCGTTTCCATCACCACCGTCGTTTGGCTGGCCGTCACCTTTCTCACGCGCCCCGAATCGAAAGACACGCTCGTGGCATTCTATCGTCGCACGCATCCCTCTTCGGCCGGATGGAAACCGATCGCGCGCCTTGCTCCCGAGGTCCAGCCCTCCACCGGCGGCCTTTCGAATTTGCTCGATTGGATTTGCGGCTGCTTGCTCATCTATGGCATCTTGTTCGGCACCGGCAAATTGATCTTGAAGGATTTCACCAGCGGCTCCCTCCTTCTCGCCATGGGAATCGTGGCCGGCGCGGTGATCTACTGGGACCTTTCGCGCCGCGGCTGGAGTACAGTGGTGGAATAAGCGATGAAATCGCTCGCAGCACTGTTCCTTGTTTCAGTAAGCCTCGCCATCGCAGCGGACAAACCCCTGGCCGTTGTGCACCCCGTTTTCGCGCGGAGCGAGGACGGCGCTCCGGAAGCGTCCGACGAAGATTTCGTTCCGGGCGAAACCATCTACTTCAGTTGCCAGGCCCAAGGCTATCGCAAAGCCGACAAGCCGGATGATTACGGCAAACAAAACGTCTCGCTCAAATTTCAGATCGAAGTACGCGACAAAAACGGCGTCTTGCTCAAGCCGGTGCAGGAAGGCAAGCTCGAAACCACCGTCACCCAGGAAGACAAGGACTGGATGCCCAAGCTGCGCGATTCCATCGTCGTTCCGCCGCTCCCAGACACCGGCGAGTACATGGTTATGGTGAAACTATCGGACCAGCTCGCCAAGGCCGACGTCGAAAAGACCGCTATCTTTCACATCAAAGCACGCGATGTCGCGCCCAGCGATACTCTCGTCGTTCGCAATTTTCGCTTCCTGCGAAACGAAGACGACGCCAAAGCTTTGCCCGTGGCCGCCTATCGCCCCGGCGACGCTGTTTGGGCGCGCTTCGACATGACCGGCTACAAGCTGGGCGAAAAGAACGCGGTGGATATCGAGTATGGCCTCACGGTTCTTCGCGAAGACGGATCGGTGGCCTATAGCGAACCGCAAGCCGCGAATCAGAAGATCCAAACTTTTTACCCGCAGCGCTATCAACCCGGCGAGCTCAATCTGAATTTGGCGAAAGATCAGCCGCTCGGAAAATATACCATCGTGCTGAGCGTTCACGATAACGTCGGCCAGCAAATGTACGAAACTCGCGAAACCTTTTCCGTTGAGTAGTGAGATGAATTTCGACGTGGTCATCGTGGGCGCGGGCCTGGCGGGTTGCGCAGCCGCGATCCGCGCGGCCACTCACGGTTTGCGCGTCGCTCTGATCGAAAAAGCCGCCTTCCCGCGAGATCTGCCTGGGGAAGCGCTCCATCCGGACGTCGAGCGGATATTTGCCGAATTGGGCGTAGCGAAAGCCGTCGCTCGGGCTGGGTTTATCCGCCCTCCAGGATGGATCAGGGAGCATTGCGGCGAACGCAGCTTCGTGCCTTTTGAGGGGCAATCCGGCCTCGGGTTCGGATATCAAGCCTGGCGTTCCCAGCTGGATTCCATTCTTCTGGCTCAGGCGAGGCGCGCGGGCGTAACCGTGTTTCAACCCGTCGCTGGAATCGAACTGACCCGGGAGCTTTGGCCGTGCCGCTATCTGGTGGACGCTTCCGGCGCCGCACGTTGGCTGTCGCGCCGTCTCAAGTTGCGCGTCCAGAACTATTCGCCCAGGCTGGTGGCTCGCTACGGATACTTTCAGGGAGCTTGCGATCTCGGAATCATTCCTGAATTCCGGGAACACGCTTGTGGTTGGACCTGGCTGGCGCGAGTCAGAAAAGATTGCTGCCAATGCGTTCAATTGTTGCTGGCTTCCGATGCGGAGCAACCTCAAGCCCCGCCGCCCTTCGATGGCGTGCGTTTTCGCGGCGCCGATGTCACCTGGCGTCTGGTGCCGGAATGCGCGGGAGCAGGCTACTTTCTTTGCGGTGACGCCGCGGCTGTGCTGGATCCGGCCGCATCCAGCGGCGTGGAGCGGGCCTTCGCCGGCGGGCTGAAGGCCGCCGATCTGATAATCCAGGTTACGAATCATGGGATGGACCCGCACGCAGCGGCGGCGCTCTATCGCGAATGGTGCGCGAATCAGTTTGTCGGCCACGCACGGCAGCTCGCGGCGCGTTATGCCGAGCTGGAGCAGCCACCGGTCTGGCTTTCGGACTTCGAGCCTCACTTTGGTCTTGCAAATGCGGAGACTGCGGTTATAACATCGTCCTGATAGCTCCAACGAAATCAGGAAGAGGACCAACCATGGCAAAGAAGACGGCGACTAAGAAAACGGCGGCTAAACGAGCCACAACAGCAACGGGTGCGCACAAGAATCTGGCCGCGCTAACCAAAGCCGGCGTGGTTCCGGCGGATTACAAGCGTTTCACGCCGGCCGAAAAGAAGGCTATTGAGTCGCTTTCGACGGGCGAAGTGTCGGCGATTATCTCCACTAAAACCAAGATGGGGACCAAGTTCTTTCCGAAACACGCCTCGCACGGAATGTATTACTAAATGATGACGGCGGCGGCGCCTGCAATCCGCACTGGGGAGATCCCCAACAGTCAAATCATCCGAGCGAAGATTCGCCTTTTCGGCGGCCGGTTGGGCCACACCGCCCATCGCTTCTGGACCCATCCGCAATTCCCGCGGATCTACCGCGAGTACATCTACCAGAGCCATTCCATTATTCGGGCCAGCGTGCCCTTGATGCAGGCCGCGGAAAAGGCCTGCCAGCTTCCCGAGCACGCGGGCGATCCGGCGCTGCAGGCCTTCGGAAACTACTTGCGGCATCACATCCCGGAAGAGATCGGGCATCATGAATGGATCGTCAACGACGGCGTCGCGCTGGGTGTGGATCGCCCGGCTATTCTCCAGCGGCTTCCCAAGGAAAGCGCGACGCAGTTGGTAGGCGTTCAATATTACTGGATTCACCACTATAGCCCCATTGCGCTGGCCGGCTTCATCGCCACCATGGAAGGCAATCCGCCGCCCGCGGAATTCTTTGAGGACGTGGCGGCGCGAAACAATCTTCCTCTCAAATGCTTCACCAGTTTTCTCTACCACGCCAAGATAGACCCACAGCACACACGGGACCTGGACGCGGTACTGGATGCTCTGCCGTTGACGCCGGCGCAACTGGAGCTGATCGGCATCAGTTCGATACGCACCATCCGGATGATGACCGGAATCATGGAAGACATCATCGAATCCGGGCTCTCTGATGAAGCGTCAGCGTGACGCGGTAATAATCCACCGCCCGAAATCACCGGTATCTAAACGGCGTACCTGGCGGAAACCCGCCGCGCGCAGCATGTGCGAATACTCTTTCAGCGTATAAATAGTGCCGCGAGCGCTAGTCGCCAGCACAGTAAGAGCAAAGGCCGCATCGTGGGAGGGCGAGACCCGGTCCGCGTTGGGCACCCACTCGATGAGCGCCAGGCGTCCGGTGGGATTCAGCGCGGCGCGAATCTTTCGAAACAGCTGGATATTCGCTGTTTCCTCGAAGTGATGCGCCAGATTGGCAGCCAGCACCAGGTGGTACGGGCCGCCGAAGTTCGCGACGAATGCATCGCCTGGAATGGGATGGTAACGCGCCGCCACTCCAGCCTGGCGGGCGTTATCGATGGCGATTTGCAAAACCTCCGGCGCATCCAGCGCGAAGATTTGAGCCGCGGGATTTTGCGCCGCGATGGCGAGACCATACAAGCCGTGCCCGGCCCCTAGATCCAGCACTTGAATCGGCCCGCGCGAATCCACTCCAAGGGCCTGCGCCGCAAACTGGGCCGTTGTCTGGGCGAGCGGCGCCATGGAGCGCGCATACTCCACCCAATCCAATTCGACAAAATCGCGGTTAGCCGCGGCGTTTCCCTCTTCCACCGTCCCGCGAAGCCGGCAGAACGCGGCAACCGTGGTGTCGCTGGCGAAAAACTTCACCGCGCTCCCGAAATAAGCCGGTGACGAAGTCGTCAAGTAGAGCCGCGAGTTAAGCGTGAGGCTGTAACGGGCGCCTTTCTTCAATAAGTGCCCTTGTACCACCAGGTAGTCACACAACGCACGCAGGCCGCGCTCGGATGCGCCGGATTCCGAAGACAAAGCTCGAATGGTATTGGTCCCCGCGCCGATGTGCGTAAACAGATCCAGCTCGATGGCGGTTCGAAGAGCCAGTGTGCGCTCGAAGGCGCGGAACTCGTCGAGCAACCAGGTGGGGTTCAGCTCGGTCATGCCTTAGACTACAATGGTGAGCCACGATGCGCGCGTCCCCGTCGCTGGAAGTGTTGGTCCTGTTGCGGCCGAATGCACGTTTCCAACTTCCCATCCCCGTATCGCATAAACAGCCGAGGCATCTGGAGATTGAAGCTTTGCAGCGCGCCTCCGCCGCCGATCCCGAAGACATTGCGGCAGTGCGACGCTTTGCCGCCAAACACCATTTGAAGGTCGTGCGGGTGAACGCGCGCGCCCGAACCATGGTCTTGCGTGGGACCACTCGGGCGATGAGTACGGCCTTTGGCGCGAAAATTCCTGCGGAGTTGAAGGGTGTGATGGGCGTTTTCGGTCTCAGCGACAAACCGGTTGCGAAACGCCCCAGCCGAAGAACTTTTCCGCCTGAAGAATCCATGACGCCGCCTCCGGTAAATGCCACCACCCGGCGGCCCAAGGAATTTCGCAAACTCTACGAGTTTCCGAAGAACGCTAGGGGTAAGGGCCAATCGATCGGAGTGCTGGAGTTCGGCGGTGGTTTCTCGCGAGCCAGGCTGCGAACTTATTTGGACCGGCTGGGCGTAGCCCTCCCGCGTCTGATCGTTCGCGAAATCCCTCCGGGTGGAAATCGCCCGCTGAACCGGCCGGGCACGCTCACGCCCGACGCCGAGGTGTACATGGATTTGGAAGTGCTGGCGAGCGTCGCGCCGGGCGCAACCCTGGTGGTGTACTTCGCCGAGAACAGCAACCGGGGATGGATCGAGGCTCTGCAGGCGGCGATCTTCGACCGCAAGCATCGCATCTCCGTGTTGTCGATTAGCTGGGGCCAGGCGGAACAATATTGGGATGCGAAGACCATCGCCGCCATCGATCACCTACTCCAGATGGCGACGTTGCTGGGAATCACGGTGTGCTGTTCTTCGGGCGATCGCGGCGTATTCGAGGCCGACGACCTGCCCTACTCGGTGCCGTTTCCGGCGTCCAGTCCGCATGTATTGGCCTGTGGCGGCACGCGCCTGGATGTTCTGGCCGACGCCCGCCAGCGCGAGACCGTGTGGAACGATTCCAAAACCTCCGGCGTGGCGACGGGCGGAGGCATCAGCCGAGTGTTCGCCTTGCCCGCGTTTCAAAAGGGTCACGATGTGCCGGCGCGCTTTAGAAACGCCGCCGCGAAAGGCCGGGGCATTCCCGACGTAGCGGCCAACGCGAGCGCGGCAACCGGCTATCTGATCTGGGCGGACAACACCGCGATGTCGCTGGGAGGCACCAGCGCCACGACGCCACTGTGGGCCGGGCTGGTGGCATGCCTGAACCAGGCGCTGGGCCGCCGCATCGGGTATTTGACGCCTTTGCTTTACTCCGTCAAGCGCCATCCCGGGCTGCGCAACATCTATCACGGAAATAACCGTTTGGACGGGCGGCAGGGATATGACGCGCGCGAGGGCTGGGACGCTTGCACCGGACTCGGCAGTCCGCACGGGGTCAAACTACTCGGCTGGCTGAAGCGAGCCTTCGGTCTTCCATCTTGAGCGTCCGCAGCAGGCCAGTGAAACGCGGATCGTCGCGCAGCTTGTCGAAGCTGGAATTCCAGAGAAAGCTCAGAATGATGGGATCGCGGTGTTCGATGCTTTCCTGGGCCCAGCGGAATGCTTCGTCTCGATCGTCCAGAGCGGCGGCGATCAGGAAGGAATAGAAGGCGCGCGATTCGCGGTTGTGCTCCAGCCCCAGTTCCGCAATCACGGCGCGAGCCTCATCCACCCTGCCGGCGGCGGCGTAGGCAGCGCCCAAAGCGCCCAGTGTCATGCCCCAGCGCCCAGCATTCTGAACCAGCCGTTCGGCCAACTCAATCGCTTCGAGAATGCGGCCCTGGCGGATGCGGAACCGCACCAGGGTCCATTGGCCGCCGACGAAGTTGGGATCCAACTGCGTGACGCGGTCGATGACTTGTTCTTCCTCTTTCTCCCGGTGCAAGCCCTCCAGAGCGATCGCCAGATTCGCCAGCACGGCCGGCGTTAAGGGGTCAATGGCCAGCGCGCGATTCTGGCTTTCGACGGCCTCTTCCAGGCGGCCGAGCGGACAAAGAAGATAGATCGTTTTACTGTGGTAGGCCCAGAGCGAGTTCGGATTCAGTTCCAGGGCGCGGTCGAAATGATGTTCGGCCTTCACCCAATCGAAATCATGTACGGCGTAGTAGGAAGCCAGGATATGATGGCCTTCGGAATTGGCGGGATCCAGCCGCAACGCTTCGCGGGTAGCCTCCACGGAGCGCTGCATGGCCTGGCGCGGATCAGCCATGCCGACCACCATTTGTCCCCAATGATTCAGGGCAATCCCGATGTGCGCCGCCGCGTATGCCGGATCGATGGCGACGGCTCTCTCAAAATGGGCCAGCGCCTTGGCCTGATCCGCCGGATCGAAGCGTAGAAAATGATAGCGGCCCTGCAGCACCGCTTCGTAAGCCGCGAAATGGCTGGTGGGCGCCTTCACCAGCTTCTGCGTCGCCAGGCTGACCTTCAGCTCGTTGGCGATGGCGTTAGAGATTTCATCCTGAATGATGAAGACGTCGATCAAATCGCGATCATAGCGTTTGGACCAGAGCTGCGCGCCATCGCGGCCGGAAATGAGCCGCGCATTGACACGAATCCGATTCCCGGCGGTGCGAACGCTGCCTTCCAGCACATGATCCGCCCCTAGCGCCTCGGCGAGCGCGCGGATATCCTGCGTCTGATCCTTGAACGCGAACGTGGAAGTGCGGGCGATCACCTTCAAGCCGGGAACGCCGGAGAGCGCATTGATGATATCTTCGGCCAGACCTTCGCTGAAATACTCGCTTTCTTTGCCCGCGCCGGCGATGACGAACGGAAGCACCGCAATGGAGGGCTCCCTGCGGGCCAGCGACTCGGTGGCCTTTTCCAGAACCGGCAGAAGTTCACTTATGCTCTGGAACCGGTCCTCCGGATTCTTGCGCAGACAGCGGGACACCAGCCGGCTCACCAGGGGAGAAGCTTCCAGCGGCGCGGGATCGCTGTCGCGGATGGCCGAGAGCACGGAATTCATGGTTTCGCCGGCGAACGCGCGCTCTCCGCTGACCAACTCATAGAGCACCACGCCGAACGAAAAAATATCGGAGCGAGCATCCACCATCTGGCCGGCCGCTTGTTCGGGCGACATATAAGCCGGAGTGCCGCTCATGTTGGTGACCGTGAGCTGCACGGTTTCAAGATGGTCGCTGAAATCCGGCCGGGCGGAGACCGCATCGTGGGCCGGCTTCATCACGGTGACGGTCTCCTTCCGTTCGCGTTTGGGCGCCGCGGCCAGCCTGGCGACGCCGAAATCGAGCAGCTTCAGCCGGTCGCCGCTCACCAGTATATTGGCCGGCTTCAAATCGCAATGGACGATGCCTCGCGCGTGGGCCGCATCCAGCGCGGCTGCGATCTGCGCGGCGAATTGCATCGCCGTGGCTTCCGGAAGCGGCCCCTTCAGAGGAACGCCATCCAGGTATTCCATCACCAGGTAATTCGGGCCGACATCGTGAATGGTGCAGATATTGGGATGATTGAGCGCGGCGATGGCCCGGACCTCACGGTCGAACCGCTCCATGAACTGCTCGGCCACCACTTTGATGGCGACGTCCCGACCCATGCGCGTATCGGTGGCGCGGTAGACCTCGCCCATGCCACCTTTGCCAATGGACGCCACCAGCCGGTACGGCCCGAGTCGGTCGCCTGGAACCAGCATCGGAGACCAGTGTAGCGCGTGGGGGGCCGGTGGCTGGTGGTTGGTGGCTAGTGGCTGGTGGCTGGTGGCTTAGGATGCTATATAGGGCGATGCCTATGAACGATCCAAAGATAGGAATTGTGGGAGCGGGGCCGGGCGGGCTGGTGGCGGCCCGTATTCTGTCGCTCCAGGGTAAGGATGTCACTGTGTTCGAACGCGAGAGTTCCTTCTCCGAACGGTCGCAGGGAGGGTCGCTCGACATCCACGCCGACGCGGGACAGATTGCTCTGCGGAAAGCCCGGCTGATGGACGAATTCCAAAAAATCGCGCGCTATGACGACCAAGAAAATCGCCTGTATGACAAACACGGCAAACTGATGCACGTGGACACCAACGTCGCAAACAAAGACCGGCCAGAAACGGATCGCGGTCATCTGCGGGGCATGTTGCTGAAGTCACTGCCACACAAAATTGTGCGTTGGAGCGCGCCTGTGGCCGGAGTGACGCCGGCGCCTGAGGGTGGATGCGTTGTAAACCTGGCCGATGGCGCTTCGGAAAGGTTTGATCTGGTGGTGGGGGCCGATGGCACCTGGTCCAAAGTGCGGCCTCTGCTGAGCGATGCCATTCCGAAGTATACGGGTGTGCTGTTCATCGAGTTCGGGATCGACAATGTGGATGAACGCTATCCCGATACAGCTGAAATGGCGGGCCGTGGCATGACGTTTGCCCTGGGAGATTCGAAGGTCCTGGGAGCGCACCGCCTTGCGAATGCGCACCTGGGTGGTTATGCCGGATTAAGGGTGGAGGAGGATTGGTTTCAGACGAACGGGTTGGAAGAACGAGACGACATGGAGGCGCGCGAATTGCTGTGCGCGGAATTTGCGGGATGGTCGGATGATTTGCTCCTCTGGATTCGACGCAGCGAAGGCAAGCTGACGCCGCGAGGGATCTATGAATTGCCGTCGGGACATCATTGGGAACACCACGAGAGTGTGACGCTGCTGGGGGACGCCGCACATGTGATGAGTCCGTGGGGCGGCGACGGAGCAAACCTGGCAATGTTGGATGGAGCAGATCTTGCAGAAGCGTTGCTGCAGCGTGACTGGCGGAGGGCAGTAGCCAGGTTTGAGGAGATCATGTGTACCCGTGCGGAGGGCCCTGCCCGAGATGCGAGCGAGGCAATTCAGGAGGTGTTTTCTCCACGAGGACTGGAACACAGTCTTGAAGTGTGGGTACATATGTTGGATCAAGCTAACCAGGAGTAGGCGGCCGGACGCGAGCGCCGGGTTCTGCTGGTGGTTGGTGGCTAGTGGCTGGAGGCAGGCGGTTGGTGTCTGGTAGACTGGGCTGCATCCGGAGCTACAAGCATGAAATGGATTGCGATCCTGCTTGCAACCAGCAGTCTGCCGCTCGTCGCGCAGTGGCTGAATTATCCCGACGCACGGACTCCCCGGACCAAGGACGGCAAGCCGAATCTAACTGCTCCCGCGCCGCGGATGAATGGCAAACCCGATCTGTCCGGCGTCTGGCAGGCGGAAAGAACATCTCCTGGCGAGCTTTCGAGCGTACTGGGCGCTAATTACGTGACGCAGCAGGTGGATTCGAACGATCTCGCCAAGCATGCTCTGGACGTGTTTTGGGGGCTGAAACCCGAAGAGGAGCCGCTGCAGCCTGAGGCGGCCGCGATCCTGAAACAGCGCGGCAAGCTGGAAGCCCCCACAACTCGCTGTCTGCCCTCTGGAGTACCGATGGGCGCATTCATCTACGCTTTCAAGATGATTCAAACGCCTCAGGAGATCGTGACCCTATCGGGAATCGGCGACCCACCGCGACAGATTTACATCGACGGCCGCCGCTTGCCGCAAGATCCGCAGCCCTCCTGGATGGGGTACTCAGCCGGAAAATGGGATGGCGACACACTGGCGGTCGAGACGATCGGCGTTACCGAAGCGAGCTGGCTGGATGGGTCAGGCCACCCACGCAGCGAATCCATGCACATCACGGAGCGCTATCGCCGCCGCGATTTCGGTCACATGGATCTGGAAGTGACTTTCGAAGATCCGAAATACTACACGCGGCCGTTCACCTTCCGGACTTCGTTCAACCTGCTTCCCGACAGCGATGTCCTCGAATTCGTGTGTGGCGAGAATGAGAAGGACCGGGCACACGTGGCCAGGCAGTAATGCAGCTACCCTGTACCGCATGAGTCACTCAGGACTTGGCCGTCAGCAGATCGCTGCGCGGTCACTTCCAGGGGGTTGCCGATGATGTGGGGTGATAGACTCGATCCTCGGGGCTTGATCCATGCGCTACGCCTTTGCGGTTGGACTCTTTGTGACGTGGTCCGGAATATCCTTCGGACAAGCCCGGCGAGTGGACGATGCCGCGCTCCGGAATGCCGCGAAGTCGGTCTTCCGATGGCGACTGGCTGAGCTACGGCCTCACACCGGGCGAGACGCGTTTTAGTCCGCTCACCGAGATCGACGCGTCTAACGTGAAGCGGCTCGGCCTGATGTGGTCCTATGAAGCCGGCGAGGGAGGAGGCGACCAGGAAGCCACGCCGCTGGTGTGGAATAACACAATTTTTGGCGTCACCAACTGGAGCATCGTGTTCGCCGTTGGACGCGCGCAGCGGCCGGCAGAAATGGCGCTGGGATCCCGAAGTCAACCGCAAACCGACCAGCGACAAACTGTGCTGCGGCGTAGTGAACCGTGGGCTGGCGCTCTATCACAACAAGGTTTATGTTCCCGTGAACGACGGACGGCTGGTGGCGCTCGACGCAGACACCGGCAAGCCCGTTTGGGAAACTCGCGTCTGCTATGTGCAGGACGAGCAGACACTAACCATGGCGCCGCGCATCGCCAAGGGAAAAGTGATCGTTGGCACGGCGGGTGGCGACCGTCCGACGCGCGGCTTTTTTGCCGCCTACGATGCGGACACCGGGCGCCAGGTCTGGAAGTTCTACACCGTTCCCGGCGATCCCGCCAAAGGCTTTGAGTCGGAGGCGATGCGCAAGGCCGCCGCCACTTGGGAGGGCGAGTGGTGGAAGCTCGGCGGCGGCGGTGCGGTGTGGGACGGGATATCCTACGACCCCGAGAGCGAACTGGTGTACGTTGGCACAGGCAATGCCGAGCCTTGGCCCCAGGCGCTTCGCACCAAGGACACCAGCACCGGCAGCGACAACCTGTACGTGGCCTCCATCGTGGCCGTCAACGTGGATACGGGCGTGCTCAAGTGGCACTACCAAATGGTCCCCGGCGACGAGTGGGATTACGACAGCGTGCAACAGATGATCCTGGCGGATCTGAACATCAATGGCAGGACGCGCAAGGTCCTCATGCAGGCGAACAAGAACGGCTTCTTCTACGTGCTGGACCGGATTACGGGCGAGTTCATCTCCGCCCAACCCTTCTCACGAGTCACCTGGGCCAAGGGGATCGATCAGAAGACGGGACGGCCCATCATCAACACCGAGGTGAAGTACGGCAAGGATCCGACGCCGGTATCGCCCGGTGGCGGCGGCGCCCACAGCTGGTCGCCCATGTCCTACAATCCTCAAACCGGTCTGGTGTATATTCCGAGCCGGGGTTGGGACACGTTCTATCTATGCGGCGGATTACGATTTCAAACCGGACCCCTCGCGTGCGGGCGGAGCCGGGCAAACCGGTTTGAAAGCTCAACACCGCCGGAATGACCCGGAAGCCTGCGGGACCCGCCATTGGTCCGGAGCCGCTCCCGGGCGGAAATGTCAGCACGCTGGTGGCTTATGACCCGGTCAAACAGGAGATCCGCTGGCGTGTGCCGGTGGGCAACAGCAGGTTTGGCGGCACGTTGAGCACCGCTAGCGGCCTGCTGTTCCAAGTGGCGCCGGATGGCCGCCTGATCGCCTACTCGGCGGACAAGGGAGACGTGCTCCTGGAACTGCGTACCGGGCTACAGAACGGCATGGGCCCGCCGATCACTTTCGCCATCGACGGCAAGCAGTACATCGCGCTGATGGGTGGCTCGGGTGGCCGGCAGAGTCTTGGCACTACCAATCCGGGAGCCGTTACGTCGCAGTCGAAGCCTCAGTTGTTGGTATTTGGCCTCGACGGCAAAGCCGAGTTGCCCAAACCCGGGGCCACGCCCTCACCAAGCTCGGCGGATCCACACCAATAGAGGAGCCCTGGTCCTACGCTCCGAAGGTCCAGTTGACAGGGCTGTGCGTGGTCGCGGTTAGTTGGTGCTCACGTGCTCGCGGTATTGATTATTCTCCGCGCAAACGTACTCCTCGACTTCCTCATCGGGAGCGAGGACATTCACGACTTTGGTCTGGAACGGCGTTGTAAAGCTTTCTGGATCATCATATGTGGTTTCCACTTCGAGATGACCCAGATCCGGCCGCCGCAACCGGTCAGTAATATGCAGCTTGCCGGTATGCGGGAACATATTCAGCCATGTCTTATCATTCAACCCAACCGTATCGATGACCAGCGTGTCGCCTTCCCATTTGCCAATCGAATATCCCTGCCACGATGGTTCCAGATCCTTCGGGAAGCTGCGTCCATCCAGGTACACCTGATGGGCGTAGATCACATCGTCGCTTCTGAGCGTCACCAGGAGCTTGGGAGTCTGGACAATTTTGATAGGCCAGCGAGCCAGGAATCCGGGAAGCTCCGGGAGGCATCGAGCGGAAGGCTTGTCTTTATAGTCATTGAGTACCCGTTCGCGGAATAAAGCTCTTGCCCACGGCAGCAGATCCGGTTGTCGCGAAGATCCCCCAAGGGACGAGGGAGATATCAGCCAGACACCGGAGAAGTCCGGCTTCCCATCCGGAGTTCTAGGCGCAGGTCCCTTCGGAGGAGGCGGCTTTTTAGAAAGAAGTTCAAACAACGCCGGCATTTCTCCGAGTGTGGCTCAATATACCGGCATTCGACGAGAGCTGAATTTCCAAGGGTGCCGACTGGCCGCGCGATATCACCACGCCCCTACGCACAAAAGGCCGGTAGTTGGCATTGATAACGAAGATGTCGTACTTTCCGGGCGGCAGTTGCAGCAGGGTGTATTTGCCCGTCTGCCAAGCTTACGGCCTTATAGTCAGTTCCGGTTTGGGTGTTCCTGCCTTCGACACTTACACCCGCCACCGGTGCGTGCGCCGGGTCGAAAACGGAACCCGCAATGGAGCCGGATTCCGTTTGGCCCAAGGCCAGCAGACAACCGCAGAGGCCGCCGACAATTGGCAGGAGACGCATCCGAAACCCGACCGCCACAGGCATTATACAACGGCGTACGGAAGCGCAAATGCGGGCGCCCAACACGGGCGCCCAAGATCCGAGGTTCACACCCGGTCCGCACATGGCGTCGGGTTTCGGCTGTAGTCCTGATCCTGTCGTTTCTGCCCTGCGTACTATTGGCGATTTCAAACATTATGGGCGGAGGCTGGCCCGAGGCTTGCGCTCTCATCCCGAGGCTTGCGCTCTCATCCCGAGGCTTGCGCTCTCATGACGATGCACGTAGTCGTGTGGGCGATTTGCGCAACGCTCTTACCCTCCTCTGCTCTCTACGATCGCTCCTGGTAAACCCCGGTCACGAACGAAGTGACTGCCGGTGGTGACGGCGACTTCCCGGAAATAATCTTAGATGAATGTACCGGCGATTTAGCGCCAACCTAGAGCTGGGGCGACAGTAGTCAGAATCGCCTCCATGACGTGCGCATTGTAGGCAACGCCCAGTTGGTTTGGAACAGTGAGCAACAACGTGTCGGCGTCCGCGATCGCCTGATCCTTCCGAAGCTGCTCGATGAGGACATCCGGCTCGGCCGCGTAGCTACGGCCGAAGATGGCGCGTGTGTTTTCGTCCAGGAAGCCGATCGAGTCCTCTTCCTGACGTCCTCGTCCGAAGTAGGCACGATCGCGGTCGTCGATCAACGCGAAGATACTGCGGCTGACCGAAATGCGCGGAGTGCGAGCGTGGCCAGCCTCCTTCCAAGCCGCGCGAAACGCGCGAATCTGGGCGGCTTGTTGGATGTGGAACGGCTCACCGGTTTCGTCGAATTTGAGGGTTGAGCTTTGCATGTTCATTCCAAGCTTGGCGGCCCAGGCGGCTGTGGCATTGGTAGCCGCGCCCCACCAGATACGATCGCGCAATCCTTCCGAGTACGGCTCCAGGCGCAGCAGCCCGGGCGGATTGGGAAACATGGGACGTGGGTTCGGCTGAGCGAAGCCCTTGCCGCGCAGCAGATCGAGAAATTCTTCGGCGAGCCGGCGGCCCATGCCTGCATCGTCCTCGCCTTCCGTCGGGCGGTGGCCAAAATAGCGCCAACCTTCAATCACCTGCTCGGGGGAGCCGCGGCTGATTCCCAACTGCAGGCGCCCGCCGGCGATGAGATCCGCGGCGCCGGCGTCCTCCGCCATGTAATAAGGATTCTCATAACGCATGTCGATCACCGCGGTGCCAATTTCAATGCTGCGCGTCTTAGCGCCCACTGCCGCGAGCAGTGGGAACGGCGATGCCAGTTGCCGCGCGAAGTGATGCACACGGAAGTAGGCGCCGTCCATCCCGAGGCGCTCGGCCTCCACGGCGAGGTCAATGGATTGCAGCAGAGCGTCAGCCGCGGACTGCGTCTGTGAATGCGGCGAAGGGGTCCAATGACCGAATGAGAGGAAGCCAATGTTCTTCATTAAGATTAAGTCTACTGTTCCGGTTCGGCGCCACGGGAGTGAACCCTTTCGGGGCGCCGCATAGGGGTCGTTTTTCGTCCATTTGACGAGACACCGGCTACGCGAGACCGAGTGGATATAGAATACTCAGGACGGGTGTGTTCAAGCAGGCAATCAGCCAAATGAGGAGAAGCTGTGTTCCAGAAACTTTCGGGCGTCGTAATGTGCGTTGCGTTCTTGTGCGGAAGCGCGGTGGCGCAGGATGCAAAGACCGTGATCGCCGATGCGCAAAAGGCATTGGGCGATGTGAAGTCCATCACGTACTCAGGATCGGCGAAGGATGTGGCGTTCCAGCAGTGCGGAGCCAACGCGGCCGACATGATTTGCAAGGGGACGCACGATCCCATGCGGCCCATCAACAACTATGTCCGCGTGATTGACCTTGCAGCCCCCGCGTCCCGGCATACCGGAACCACCAACAACATTGGGCCTGGCGGCTCAACCACGGTAACGCCCGGCGTCTTCTTCCAGCAGGTGACCGCCAAGCAGGCGGATGTCTCCCAACCCTGGGCCGGCTCGCTCGAATTTTATATCACGCCCTGGGGTTTTCTGAAGGGCGCCGCGGAGAATAACGCCACGGTAAGCCATAAAAAGGCGGACGGAAAGAGCTACACCGTCCTGAGCTGGAGCCCGACCGTGAAGGCGCCTTCCGGCAAGAGCTATATGATCAATGGCTACGTGGACGACAAGCACATGGTGGATCGCGTGGAGACCTGGCTGGGCGAAAACATCATGGGCGATATGCACATCGTGGCGACTTACAGTGGATGGAAAGACTTCGGCGGCGTGATGGCGCCATCGAAGATCGTGCAGACGCGCGGCGGTTGGCCGTTTTTTGAAGTGGATGTGGCCGCGGCGAAGGCGAATCCTCCGGATCTCGCCACGCTGGCTCCCGCGCCGGCGGGTCGTGGCCCAGGCGGAGGGCCGCCCCCCGCAGCGCCTTTGACGGTCACTGCGGAAAAGCTGGGCGATGGCCTCTACCGGCTCACCACCGGACCCGGCAGCTACGATTCGGTGATCGTCGAGTTCAAGAGCTACGTCATGATGCTGGAGGCCGGCCAATCCGAGGCGCGCGCCCTGGCCTACGTGGCTGAAACGAAAAAGCTGTTTCCGAACAAGCCCATCCGGTACGTGATGAACACGCATCCCCACTCCGATCACACCGGCGGGCTGCCCGTGCTGGTGGCGGAGGGTGCGACGATCATCACGCAGAAGAACAATGTGGAGTTCCTCGACAGGGCGCTCAACACTCCCCGGACGCTCATGACCGACACGCTGGCTAAGAATCCGAAGAAAGCGAAGTTTGAAGCCGTCGAGGAGAAGAGGGTTTACTCGGACGGGACGCGAACGGTTGAGATGTACCACATCTATCCGGCGCCTCACTCCAACGGCTTGATCATCGCATTTATTCCCAAGGAAAAGGTTCTGTTCCAGGGCGACTTCTCGGTGATTCCCGGCGAGCCGGCAAACGATCACGTAAAAGCTCTGGTCCCGGTTCTGGAAAGACTCAATCTGGACTTCGACCGGTATATCAACGTGCACGCATCCGCAGCGCCACAGCACAAGGCGGATGTATGGAAAGCCATGGGGAAGACATAGGCCCTATCTTGCGAAAAGGCAGCGACATGATTCGAACACTGAAGAAGGCGGCGTGCTTTCCACTGGCTGGCGCGGCGATGGTGTTGAGCCTGAGCGTGGCGGCCAACGCGCAATGGGACCCCTATCCATGGAAGAGAGTGCCGCGTACGGCCGATGGCAAGGTGGATATGAAAGCGCAGATGCCGCGCACGTCTTACGGCAAGCCCGATCTATCCGGTTTCTGGATGCCGGAAAATCCCGTTAAAAATTTGCTGAACCTGGCCGCCGATCTGAAGCCGGACGAGGTGCCTCTTACGCCATGGGGGCGGGCCGTCCTGGATCAGCGCATCGCAACTAATGGCAAGGATCACCCCGGCGTGTCCTGCCTGCCCTCCGGCATTCCGGAAAAGGACAACATCCCGGATGGCCTGAAGCTGGTGCAGACCGAGGACCTGGTGCTTCTGCTGCACGAATCGCGCACCATCTACCGGCAGATTTTCACGGATGGGAGGCCGCTGCCGAAGGATCCACAGCCGACCTGGATGGGGTATTCGATCGGCCATTGGGACAAGGACACCCTGGTGGTGGATACGATCGGGCAGAACGGCAAGACATGGCTTGACATGCAAGGGCATCCTGGGACCGAATCGCTGCACGTCACCGAACGTTTCTCGCGGCCAAGGGTGGGCCACATGGACATTGAGGTCACCATCGACGATCCGAAGGCTTATACCAAACCGTGGACGGTCAATCTGGCCTGGCGCCTGGAACCGGATACGGATCTCATCGAGAGCATCTGCGAAGAGAACAATCGGGACCCGGCGCACATGGTGGGAAAGTGAAAATGATTAGCTGCTGGCGGCCGCCTTCGCTATCGATCCCAGGCCTTGAGGAAAGGTGAAGAAGTTATCCGGATCGTAGGCGCGCTTGACTTGCAACAGGCGCGGAAGATTGCCGCCGAAGTAGACGCGGCCGAAATCCTGGATCTGGCGGTTGGGATAGTTCTGATAGGAGCAGCCGTTGGACAGCGGCTGCAGCACGCGATCGAAATCGCCCACATAGGCCAGGGCCGCGCCGCGCTCGGCTTCATGCAACCAGAAGGAGAAGGTGAACACATCCATGGCTGCGGTGCGATGCCAGAAGGCATTGGCGTCGGGCGCGAGGGCGTTGATGGCGCCGCCATAGGCTTCGAAGCCGATGAAATTGTCCTGGTTCCCCGACCCGAGGAAAAGCTCGATGATGGCGGTGCATTCGGCCAGCGTCAGCTGACGCCCGACGATATGCGATTTGGCGACGGACCGCGCGGAGGCCGGTATGTTGGGTGGAAGCTCCGTGGGATAGGTGAAAAGATACACGTTCAAATCGCGGTAAGTACCCGAGCGCCAGATGTCGCGATGCTGCTTCACATCCGGGATCAGCTTGAGCAGGGGCTTGAGCGCTTTCTTGCAATCGGCTTCCGATCCGTTGAACATGCCACGAACCAGGAAGAAGGGCGCCAGGGCGTTATCGGAACCGTTATCCGAACCTGCGTTGTCTGAACCAGCACTGGCGGAGCCTTGGGTGTAAATCAGCATGCCCTGAAGGCCGAGATTCGGCGGGATGGCTTTACCTGTGAAATTGGTCTGCCAAACATGCAAGGCGGTGCTGGCGGCTGCGACCTGCTGGGCATTGCCGAGCGGCCACTTCAAACCGAATCCCCATAACTGGCCCAGCGGCTCTAAACGATATTCGATTTCCAGCAGCACGCCGAAGTTGTTGCCGGTGCCGCCGCGAACGGCCCAAAACAGGTCGGGATTTTCTTTCTCATTGGCCTTCACGATGCGGCCGTCGGCCAGCGCCATCTGGAAACCTAGCACCTGGTCGCAATTCATTCCGAACATCGGGGCGGTGAAGCCATAGCCGCCGCCTTGCATGTAGCCCGCGGCGCATACCGTTTCGCAGCCGCCGCCTGGCATGTGGAGACCGTACAGTTCCAGCGCGGCGTTGATCTGGGCGAAATTGGCGCCCGCTCCCACCCAGGCCACGCGAGCGTCCGCATCCACGCGAACGTAGTTGATCCCGCTGACATCGATGACCATTTCATCGTTCATCGAATAACCCGCGGTGCTGTGCCCGCCCGCCCGGCAGACCGGCCTGCAAACCCACTTCTTTGGCGAAGGCGATGGACGCACCACGTCGGCGAATCCCTGGCAGTAGACGATAATCTGCGGAAAGTTCTGGAACGCGTTCATGAACGTCATGCGGCTTACCGGATAAGCCGGATCCTGCGGCAAGGTGAGGTGGCCCACCAGCTGTTCGCTGAGTTGGTTGACCTGCGCGGCGGTGAACTTCAGCTTGCCGGACCGCTCCTGGGAAAAGATGGTCAGTTCGTGCCAACGCCGTATTCGTCGCATGGTGAGCCTCCGCCAGTGGTGTTATTTAGTCTACCCGGTTGGGGCTCCCGGGCGGGCTGGAAGCGCACAAATACCGGGCTGGGTATATAATTCCTACCGATAAGGAGACAGACATGCGGAGATTTCTGAACTTCAGCGGCGTGGCGATCATGGGAATCGCCGGTTTCTTCTTCGTAATGCACAGCGCCCGCCTGGATGCGCAGCAGAGCGCGCCGGTCAAAATCAAAGCGGACGATATCGGCGGCGTGGTCTCCAGCAGCAAAGGACCGGAGGCCGGCGTTTGGGTGATAGCCGAAACCACCGATCTGCCCACGCGCTACATCAAGGAAGTGGTCACCGACGATCGTGGCCGGTACCTGATCCCCGACCTGCCGAAAGCCAAATACAACGTCTGGGCGCGCGGCTATGGCTTGGTGGACTCGCCTAAGGTTCAGACCGAGCCGGGCAAACTGGTGGATCTCAAGCCTTCCATCGCTCCCGATGCCAAAACCGCGGCGCAATTGTATCCCGGCAGCTACTGGTACGCGATGCTGAAGGTACCTGAGAAAAACGAATTTCCGGGCACAGGTCCGTCGGGCAACGGCATTTCACCGAACATCAAAAACCAGGGCCAATGGATCCACCTGGTGAAGACCGACAGTTGTGAATCATGCCATCAGCTTGGCAACGCATACACGCGTACGATTCCGTCGATGTTCAGCAGCCTCGATTCACCCGCGCAGGCTTGGATGCGGCGCGTGCAATCCGGGCAAGCCGGGGGCGCGATGGTGGGCGGGCTGAATCAATTAGGCGCGGAGCGCGCCACGGCGGAGTTCGGCGATTGGACCAGGCGCATCGCAGCGGGCGAGCTTCCCGCTCAGGCGCCGCCACGGCCCCAGGGCATGGAGCGGAACATCGTCATCACGCAGTGGGACTGGGCGGATCCGAAAGCGTATTTGCACGATGAAATCTCCACCGACAAACGCAACCCGCACGTCAACGCCAACGGTCTGATCTACGGATCGCCGGAAGAGAGCCGCGATTATCTACCGGTGCTCGATCCGGTGCACAACACTACCGCGCAAGTGAAAATCCCCTACCGCGACGCCAATACTCCTGGCCAGCCAAAGCCGCTGGCGGCATCCACTTTCTGGGGCGATGAGCCGATCTGGGATAGCCACACCACGGTCCACAATCCGATGTTCGATCAGCACGGACGCCTGTGGTACACCAGCCGGATTCGAGCGAACGACAATCCGGCGTTCTGCAAGGCAGGGTCGAGTCAACCGTCGGCGGCTCTTACGCCCCTCGATCGCTCAGGCCGGCAACTGGCTGTGTACGATCCGGCGACGAAGCAGACCGCGATGATCGACACTTGCTTCAGCACGCATCATCTGTTGTTTGCCGAGGACGCCAACAACACACTGTGGACCAGCAGCGGCGGCGGCGGTGGCGTGGTGGGCTGGCTGAACACCAAGACTTGGGATGAAACACACGACGCGCAGAAGTCGCAGGGCTGGACGGCGCTGGTTCTGGACACCAATGGCAACGGCAAGCGCGACGCCTACGTGGAGGCGGAACAGCGCGTGGCAACAGCTCCGAGCGGCGAAAGCCTGGGCACATCGTCTGCGTTCAACGCCGCTACCGACCCCACCAAAGACACGCGCATTAATGCCGCGTTCTATGGTCTGGCGATCGGAACGGACGGGACCATCTGGGGCAGCGTGCTCGGATTTCCAGGCGGCATCGTTCGCCTGAATCCTGGATCCAATCCGCCCGAAACAACTTTGGCCGAGTATTACGAGGTGCCGTGGAACAATCCTAAGGCGAAGGTGTGGGGATTTTCTCCGCGCGGCATGGATATCGACCGCAATAACGTGGCATGGGTCGCGCTGGGAAGCGGGCACCTGGCGAGTTTCGACCGGCGCAAGTGCAAAGGTCCGCTGAACGGCCCCACCGCCACCGGCCAGCATTGTCCGGAAGGCTGGACTCTTTATCCCACGCCGGGACCGAACTTCAAGAACGTGAAGGAATCCGGCAGCGCCGATTCGCATTACTACGATTGGGTGGATCAATTCGATACGTTGGGGCTTGGCAAGAATACGCCCATCATCACCGGCAACGGATCGGATTCGCTTATGGCGCTGGTGAACGGCAAGTTCGTGGTCATGCGCGTGCCCTACCCGCTCGGTTTCTTCGCGAAAGGGATGGACGGGCGTATCGACGATGCAAAAGCAGGCTGGAAAGGAAAAGGAGTCTGGACCACCTGGGGCACCCGCACTCCATTCCATAGCGAGACTGGAAAAGGAACCAGCTCCAAGGTGGTTCACTTCCAGATGCGGCCCGACCCGCTCGCGAATTAGGGGCGCGGAGGACCGAGACAAATCGTCATTACCAGGCACTACCCCTGGGAATGGCTCTTTTTCGCACCCGCAGTGCGGCTGTCTTCGGCATCGAAGCGCATTTGATCGACGTCGAAGTGGACATGTATCCGGGCGGCAGCGCTCGCGACTTCATTACGGTAGGGATGCCGGATACCGCCGTTCGCGAGAGCCGCGAACGGATCAAGTCGGCGCTGCTCAACTCCGGCTTCGGATATCCCAACAAGTCGGTAACCATTAACCTGGCTCCCGCCAATGTTCGCAAGGAGGGCGCGGGTTTCGATCTGCCGATGGCGCTCGGGATTCTGGGGGCGATGGGGACCGTGGCCGCCAACAGATCGGCACATGCTGGTTGGCGAGTTGTCGCTGGACGGCACGCTGCGGCCGGTGCGCGGCGTTCTGTCGATCGCGGTGTGCGCGCGCAAGCCAAGGCATCCCGAATCTGCTGGTGCCGGCCGACAATGCAGCCGAAGCGGCGGTTACCGAAGGCGTCAACGTCTTCGGGATGCGGCATCTGGCGGAGGTGGTCCAATATCTGAACCAGCCGGACCAGTTCCGGCCGGCTGCGCGCGCCGCGTCTGTCGTTGCCGGCGCCGATTCAGCGATCCCGGATTTCCGCGATGTGCGTGGCCAGCTCTCAGCAAAACGCGCGCTGGAGGTGGCTGCGGCGGGCGGACACAATGTGCTGATGATCGGCCCGCCAGGATCGGGCAAGACCATGCTCGCCAAACGATTCGCCGGCATACTTGCCGCCGCTGACGTTTCAGGAAGCCATCCAGACCACGCAGATCCACAGCGTAGCGGGGCTGCTGCCGCGCGGAGTCGGTCTGGTGGCCGAGCGGCCGTTTCGCGCGCCGCATCACACCATCTCGGACGCGGGACTGATCGGCGGCGGTTCGGGCACGCCGCGGCCGGGCGAAGTGAGCCTGGCGCACAACGGCGTGCTGTTCCTGGACGAGCTTCCGGAGTTTGCACGCAATGTGCTGGAAATGTTGCGGCAGCCGCTGGAAGAATCATCGGTGATGATCGCGCGCAGCAACATGTCGCTTTCGTTCCCATCGGATTTTATTTTGCTCGGGGCGATGAATCCGTGCCCTTGTGGGTTCTTTTCGGACCCGAGCCGGGAGTGCCGCTGTACCGGCGCCATCATCCAGCGTTACCTGAGCAAGATCAGCGGTCCGCTGCTCGACCGGATCGACCTGCATGTGGAAGTTCCCGCCGTTCCTTACAAAGAACTGCGCGGCAACGATCATTGCGCGGGTTCGCTGGAAATGCGCCAGAGGGTGGAAGCGGCGCGCGTCATTCAGCACGGCCGAGGATTCTACAATGCGCGCATTCCGTCGTCCGCATTGCGCAAGCTATGCGCCCTGGACGACGCAGGCGAACGGACGCTCGAAATGGCGGTGCGCAAGATGGGATTGAGCGCCCGCGCGCACGATCGCGTCCTGAAGGTGGCGCGTACCATCGCGGATCTGGGCGGCAGCCAGCCTGTACTGGCCAAACACGTGGCCGAAGCTGTGCAATATCGCAGCCTGGACCGCAGTTATTGGAGCTAACGTCCTCTTAACGGATAGGTAACCCCGTGCCGCGAAACGTGCACGCGCGGACGCTGGTCTAAACAGCATGAGGTTACCGATAATGAATCGAATCGTTCTCGTAAGCTGTGCCGGTTTTCTTTGTATAGGAGCTTTGAGCGCGCAAGAAGTATCTCGTTTTTCCTTCGATCTGGGAGGCGGATTCACGCAACCGGTCGGCAACTCCGGTCGATACCTGAATGACGGATGGAACGTCCAAGGCGGCGTCGGCTACAACTTTTCCAATTACGTCGGTGTGATGGGCCAACTCGATTACAATTCACTCGGCATGAATGGCGCGGCGTTAGGCCCAAGCGGATTTCCCGGCGGCGACGTTCATGTGTTTTCCGCCACCATGGATCCGATCATCCATCTGACGCCCAAGAGCCACTTCGACCTTTACGCCATTGGCGGCGGCGGACTCTATCATTGGTATCAACAATTCTCCGCGCCGACGGGCGCAGTGATTAACTCATTCGCCGGCTCGTTCCCGCTTATTGTTCCGTCCATCGGAGACGCGTATTCGGTGAATAAGCCCGGATGGAATGCCGGCATGGGCGTGGCGCTGGGCGCTAAGTGGCATGGCAAAATTTTCGCTGAAGCGCGTTACGTGCACATCTTCCTCAATAACGGCGAGCGCGCCGACTACATACCGGTGACGTTCGGCTTCCGCTGGTAAGCAAAACTCCGAGTCACAGCCCGGGCGAATAATATCCGTGGCGGTAATAAACGCGCAGGTTGGGTATTTCGGCCTGGGGTGTCACTTTGACGTTG
Organism: Bryobacterales bacterium; assembly: GCA_963798295.1. Taxonomy (GTDB): domain Bacteria; phylum Acidobacteriota; class Terriglobia; order Bryobacterales; family Bryobacteraceae; genus Palsa-89. The sequence goes on from CAWCSV010000004.1 coordinate 883,537, forward strand.
ATGTTGCGGTACTTTCCATCGCGCTCGGAATTGATCGGCGTGTAGCCGAGCAAATACTGATTGCGAAGCTGATCGCCGATCCGGGCGCTGATGGAAGGCAGATCGTTCAGGCTGGCCACCGGGTATTCGCGCCCGCCGCTTTGATCGGCCAGAGCTTCCAGAAGCTTCGGCCCATTCTGCTCTTCTAACGAATGTTTCGGGGCGTCGCCGGTGTCGAAGATCCCCATGGCGTAAACCTCGAGATCGGTCTCCAGCATTGCGCTCTTGATCTCGCGCTCGGTGTGGCGGCTGCGGTTATCGCCGCCGTCCGAAACGATGACCAACGCTTTGCGCGTGTTTTGTGCGTGCTTCATTTCACCCATCGCCATATGGATGGCGTCCAGCAGGGATGTGCGCCCGAAAGGCTTGGCATGCGCGATGCGATCGTAGACCTCATGCGGGTCGGAGGTGAAGGGCACTGTTAACTTGGGCCGGTCGCTGAATTCGACCAGGAAGAACTCGTCCTGCGGATTGGATGTTTTGAAAAACGCAGCCGCAGCTTCGGTAGCCTTCCTGATTTTGTTCCGCATGCTGCCGCTGATATCGAACAACAAGCCGATGGAGAGCGGCGCGTCTTCGCGCGAAAAATTGGTAATGGGCTGCTCCACGCCGTCTTCGAAGACTTTGAAGTCTTCCTTGCGCAGATCGGTGACCGGAGTTCCAAGGATGTTGGTTACCTGCGCCGGCACCAGCACCAGGGCTGAATCGACGCGGATGTCTGCTTTGGGAAAAAGGGTTTGGCCAGAGGAAACCGCCGGCCGGAAACGGGGCAGAATGGAAACCGCGGTATCGACGCCGGACGCCTGGAACGCCCAACAGGGGGAGCACACAACAATGGCAACAGCGAGGCACGCCGCGTACTGATAGGTGCGAGCCATTGGCAGATTGTATCCCAATTGGAGGCGAGCCGCGCACCCGCTCGTCATAGTCTATCGGGGCATTTGTACTAGCCGGGCTACGGTACTGATAACCTTATCGGTACGTGAAGCTGTTGTTCTCGATCTTCCTGGCGGTCTGTAGCGCCGCCGCCCAGGACTTCTCCAATATCCGGATTGAAAAGGTGGCCACCGGCTACGCTTTCGCCGAGGGGCCCGCGTGGTCGCCCATGGGTTTCCTGATCTTCGCCGACGTCCCGAACAACAAGCTGATGCAATTCACGCCGGGCCAGCCGGCCAGCGTTTTCCGGGACAATTCCAACGGCGCCATCGGCAACCGATTCGACGCCCAAGGCCGCCTGTATAGCTGCGAAAGCCATGCGCGGCGCGTGACGCGCACCGACAAGAAAGGCAAAGTGGAGGTGCTGGCCGAGCGCTGGCAGGGCAAGCGGCTGAATGCGCCCAACGACCTGGCGGTCCGCAAAGAGGGCGACGTCTACTTCACCGATCCGGCCTTCGGCAACCAGCAGGATACGCGCGAGCTGGATTTCTTCGGCGTCTATCACATCTCACGCAAAGGCGAATTGGAAGCGATCGCGAAGCCCAAAGGACGGCCGAACGGAATCGCGCTGGCGCCCGACGGCCGCACGCTGTACGTGGGCAACTCCGATGAAAGGAACGTGCGAGCGTACGACTTGGACAAAAACGGTGCGGCTTCCAATGAGCGCGTTCTGATTTCAGCGATCGAGGGTGTGCCGGATGGCATCTGCGTGGATGAAAAGGGCAATCTGTATGTGGCCGCGGAGCAGCTCATGGTTTATTCGCCGGAGGGCAAGCCGCTGGGCGCGGTTCAAACCGAGCAGACTCCCTCCAACTGCACTTTCGGCGACCCCGATTTCGGATCGCTCTACATCACGGCGCGAAGCTCCGTTTATCGCGTGCGCCTGGATGTGAAAGGGATCTCGTATTAACCCCGAGACTGCTATCCCGTCGGACAGCCGGCGTTATCCAACGCGTCCGTTCCTGGGCGTGGGAGCGTTAATTTTCGAAGACGGAAAGATCCTGCTGGTGGAGCGCGGCAAGGAGCCGCTGAAGGGCTACTGGTCCATACCCGGAGGCATTGTCGAAACCGGCGAGAAACTGGTGGAAGGCATCCGCCGTGAAGTAGCCGAAGAGACCGGTCTGGATGTCGAACCGTATTCGATGTTTGAAATCTTCGAACGCATCATGCCGGATGCGGAAGGAAAGGCCGAGTATCATTACGTTTTGATCGACTATTTGTGCCGCCGGGTGGGAGGAGAGCTGGCCGCCGCGAGCGATGTGAGCCGCGTGGAATGGGTCGGGGAACAGGACCTTCGCCAGTTTCGTCTTACAGACGGCACGCTGGCGGTGATCGAGAGAGCCTTTGCAAAACTTCAGCGCTGATTTACTGGAATTCGAATCGCTGCGCGAGCTGGTGGGGCGCTACGTGGGCAGCCCGCTGGGGCGTGCCGAGCTTGCAAAGCTGGCGCCGCACACCGATCGCGCCGCTTTGGAAAACGCATTGGCGGACGTGGCCGAAGCCGTGGCTTATCAAGGCGCGTCGCGACAGCCCCAAGCGGCGGCCCGCGGCTCGGCCATCCGGCTGCGGTTCAACTCGATTCCCGACGTGTCGTCGGCGCTCACGATTCTGCGCATTGAAGGCGCCATGCTGGAGCCGAAGCAGATTCTGGAGCTGGCGCGGCTGATCGAAGAGGCCGCCGAAGTGCGCGCCGCGCTGAATCTGGCGGGAGAAAAATATCCACGGCTGGCGGCTCAGGTGGCCGACACGGCCGATCCCCGCGCCATACTGCGCGACGTGCGCGGAAAAGTGCTGGGCGATGGCACGCTGGCGGACGACGCGAGCGTGGCGCTCCATCGCCTGCGCCGGGACATCGAGCGGCAGCAGAGACAGATTCAGACGTCGCTGGAGCGATTCCTGAAGACGCATCGCGACGATGGCACGCTGCAAGAGGAATTTATCACGCTGCGCAACGATCGCTTTGTGGTGCCGGTGGTGGCGGGGCAGCAACGCAAGGTGTACGGGGTGATTCATGGCGCCAGCAGCAGCGGGCACACGCTCTTCGTCGAGCCGCTGGAAACCATCGATCTGAACAACGAGCTAGTGCGCCTGCGCGAGGAAGAACAGCGCGAAGTGGCGCGCATCCTGCGCGAGCTGACGGAATTGTTGCGCGGCAACGAGCCCCAGATTCAGGCCCTGGTGAAAGCGATCGGGCGGCTGGATCTGCTGTTTGCCAAAGCCGAATTCGCCTCCGAATTCGAGTGCGTCATTCCACGCTTCAGCCCGGATGCCAACCGGCGGCTCGCGCTGCGGGAAGCGCGGCATCCGCTGCTCCAGGACGTGCTGCGTCGCCAGAAAAAGCCCATCCTGCCTATTTCGCTCGCGCTGGATGAAAAGCAGCGGACGCTGTTGATCAGCGGGCCGAATACGGGCGGCAAAACGGTTTCGATGAAGACCGTTGGGCTGCTGGCGTTAATGGCGCAAGCGGGGCTGCCCGTGCCGGCGGCCGTAGCGGAGTTCCCGCTATTCGAACAGGTGCTGGCGGAAATCGGCGATCAGCAATCGATTCAAGAGAGCCTGAGCAGCTTTTCGGGCCACATCGCGCGGGTGCGCGAGATGCTGGAGACCGTGACGCCGCAATCGCTGGTGTTGCTGGATGAGCTGGGACGCGCCACCGATCCGGAAGAAGGCGGGCCTCTGGGCGTCGCGATTCTGGAATCGTTCCGTGCGCACGGAGCGTTCACCCTGGCTTCCACGCATCTTTTGGCGCTCAAGATCTTTGGCGCGACAACCGAGGGCGTGGTCAACGCATCCATGGGGTTCGACGATAAAACGCTGCAGCCGACTTATGTTTTGCAGCTGGGCGCGCCCGGAAAATCCGCCGGGTTGGATATCGCCAGCCGCCTGGGACTTTCCGCGGACCTGATCGCCCGCGCCCGCCAGCGCATGTCCACCAGCGAGCGCGATATTGCCGCATTTCTGCATGAATTGCACCAGCGGCTTCGCAGGACCGCCGTGGAAGAACAGGATTTGCGGGAACAACGGCAGGCTTTGGAAGCGCGCGAGCAGCAACTGGCCCAGGAGTTTGAGCAGCGCGAAACAGCGAAGTTCAAGGAGCTTGACGAGCGGCTGCGAACTGCCTTGGCTGAGTTCGAAGCTCAAAACCAGGAGTTGATCAAGAAAGTACTCTCCGGAGCGGAGCAACGCAAGGCAGCCGAGCAGGCCGAGCGCCGTTTGGCGAAAACCAAGCGTGAATTCGAAGAACAGGCGCGAGCCCAAGTGTTTGGAAAAGCGCCCTTGGAGCAGAAGCGCTTCATCCCCATTGAGGAAGGCGCGCGGGTGCGGCTAAAGGGCGTGCGTGAGCCGGCGCGCGTGCGGCGCAAGCTTTCGGGCGGAATGCTGGAAGTGGAAGCGGGCCTGATGAGAATGAAAGTGACCACCGACGACGTGGAGGAAGTTCTGCCCGCGGCGTCCGAGAGCACGCGTTTGCCCAAGAATGTTTCGTACGAGCCGGGGCCGCGCTGGGATGTGACTTATCGCGAGATCAACGTGATAGGAAAACGGGCGGAGGAGGCGCGCGACGAAGTAGATAAATTCCTGGATACCGCATCGATGGCATCGGTGGATCGGGTGCGCATCGTGCATGGACACGGCATGGGAATTTTGAAGAAAGTAATCGGCGAATTACTCGCGACAAATCCGCACGTCGAAAAGTACTATCCAGCCACGCCGGCCGAAGGCGGAACGGGCGCGACGGTGGTCGAGTTAAAATAATATTATGCCGCTCGAGAACTCCCTCACTATTGACGATTTTGAACGGCTCCCAGATGCCCTAGCCTACTATCATGAGCTGGTGGACGGAGAGTTGGTGGACGTGTCCGGAAATACTGGCAATCACATTGCACTCCGAGACCTGCTAACCGCAATGCTCTTGTTCTATGTCAGAGAACATAAGCTCGGCAGAGTGCTCAGCGAACAGGAATACGAGTTTGACGACAACGCCCACGGGCCGGATGTCACGTTTTTCGGGACGGATAAGGCGAATCAGTTCGATGGCGAGCTGCGCGTGCAGCGATTCGTGCCCGACTTGGCGATTGAGATCGTTTCTCAGAATGATACGTTCGAGAAGCTGATCGGAAAGGCGCATCGGTACCGGAGGTGCGGCACAAAAGAGGTGTGGATCTTTTCCATCGAATCGCGCGAAGCATTCGTCTTCTCGCCGGATCGACGTGCCATTCTGGATGAAAATGGCATTTTCCAGTCGAGCCTGATTCCCGACTTTTCCATCCGCATCGGCGACCTGTTCGATCAGATATGACTCTCACCCAGCAGCAGGAGTTCGATGCTCTGGCGCAGCATGCCAGACTCGCGGGGCAGGCGCGCGATTGGCAGGGCGCGCGTCAGGCTTGGGTGAAAGCGCTGGAGCTGTTGCCGCCCGATTCGGACGAATATCGCCTCACTAAGACCCGCATCGAAAATATCGACCTGCAGCTTTCAGAGAAAAGCGCCTGGAAGAAACGGTTCGCGAAGCTCGGCCCCATCGGCACCTTCTTGCTGGTCGCGTTTTCAAAAGGCAAATTGTTGCTGTTGGGGCTGACCAAGCTCAGCACTCTCGTCAGCATGCTGGCCTTCTTTGCGGTGTATTGGTCGCTGTTCGGATGGCGCTTCGCCCTTGGCTTCGTGATTTGCATCTACATCCACGAAATGGGCCACGTGATGGCGCTCCGCAAATACAACATCGCGGCCAGCGCTCCGATGTTCATTCCATTTTTCGGCGCGTTTGTGCGCATGAAGCAGTATCCCGGTAACGTGGGCGAAGACGCGCGCGTCGGCTTGGCGGGTCCTATCTGGGGCCTCGGTTCCGCCATTGCGGCATGGCTTGCGGCCATGGCCACCGGTCTTCCGGTCTGGTACGCCATCGCGCACACCGCAGCTTGGCTGAACCTGTTCAATCTTCTTCCCATCTGGCAGTTGGATGGCGGGCGCGGTTTTCGGGCGCTTACGCGGAAACAGCGCCTCATTGCCGGCGGCGTCGCGGTTGCGATCTGGGCCTTCACGCACCAGACGATTCTTTTGCTGATCGCGCTCGGCGCAGGCTACCGCCTTTTCAGCCGCGATTATCCAGCCGAGGACGACAACGTGGTGTTGATGCAGTATGCCGGTCTCATCGTCTTGCTATCGATGCTGATGACGATGACCGACCGAACGATCAGCGCGTCGTTTTAGCCCGGCGTTTTCTTCTGCAAGTAATAATGCACCGCTGGCGTCACGATGAGCGATAGGACCATCGACGCGGCAATTCCGCCGATCACCGCAATCGCGAGCGGCTTCAGCATCTGCGATCCAGCGCCGAATGCCAGCGCCAGGGGGATCATCCCTGCCGCGGTGGCCAAAGCCGTCATCAGAATCGGGCGAAGGCGGCGCTCGCCGGCGAGGATCATGGCCTGCTCGGGCGCGGCGCCCTCCGCGCGAAACTTCTGATCGGCGTCCAGCAGCAAAATTCCGTTTTTCGCCACAACACCCACCACCATGATCAGTCCCATGAAGGAAGAAATGTTGAATGTAGTTCCGGTGATCAGCAGCGCCAGAAAAACCCCCGACGTAGAGAGCAATGCGGAAGAAAGAATCGCGACCGGCGTGCCGAAGTTGCCAAACTCGAAGAGCAAAACGGTAAACACGAGCACCACGGCCAATACCAGTACGACAGCCAGATCGCGAAACGATTTCTGCTGCTCCGCGTAGCCGCCGCCGTAAACGATCCGAATAGCCGGTGGAATGTTCAGATCCGAGACGGCCTTCTTCACCAATTCCATACCCGATCCAAGGTTCAAACCTTCAAACCGCGCGGTGACCGCCAGCATGCGTTGAAGATTCTCACGCAGGATTTCGGTTTGGCCTGGAAGCTCTTCGACGGTGGCAAGCGAGCCGAGCGTGGCGCGGCTGCCAGTTTGGCTGGAAAGCAGAGTATTCCGCATGGCTTCCACGGAGGCGCGTGTATATTCAGGAAAGCGAACCCGGATGGTATAGGACCGGCCATTGAGCACCACCGGCGCGGATGTAGGCTCGCCCTGCAGAATCGCACTGGTATCGAGCTCCACTTCATCGGGCGAGAATCCGGCACGCGCCGCTACTGTCGGGTCGACGTGAAACTCCAGCGCCGGTCCGCTGATGGTGTTCTCGATTCCATTTTGGATATCCACCACGCCGTGGATCTTCTTAAGCGCATCGCCGGCGCGCGGGCCCCATTGGCGCAGCAGATCCGCGTTCTCGGAAAACATTTTGATCACCACCGGTTGGGGAGCGCTGGTAAGATCGCCGATCATGTCCTGCAAGAGTTGCGTGAACTCGATATCCAGAGTGGGCACTTGGGTGGTGACGCGCTTACGCACGTCCGCGATGACTTCGTCGATGCCGTGCGATCGATCGCGCTTCAGCTTTACCGTGAAGTCGCCGGTGTTGGCCTCCGTGACGGCCGCTAGCCCGAGCTGCAGCCCCGTGCGGCGCGACGTAGTCTCCACTTCGGGCGTGTCCTGCAGTATCTTCTGCACCTGGTTCAAGAGCCGGTCCGTGTCGGCGAGCGAAGAGCCTGCGGGCGCGATGTAATCCAGGATGAAGCCGCCTTCGTCCATCTCCGGCAGCAGATCGGAGCCGAGCGCGTTGTAGCAAAAGTACGAAGCGGCGATGAGCGCGATCGAAAAAACTGCGACGGCCCAGGGCCGCTCCAGCGCCACTTTCAGCGCGCGTCCATAGAACCGAACGCCGCGTTGGGCCGATTCGTGATGGCGCGGTTTTCTGAGAAAGTAATGGCTCAGTGTGGGCGTCCAGGTAAGCGCCAGGCCGAGCGAAGTCAGCAGGGCCACGCCCACCGTAATGGCCAAGGCGCGGAAAAACGTCCCGGTAACGCCGGTGATGGAAATTAGCGGCAGAAATACCACGATGGGCGTCAAGGTAGATCCAACCAGAGGCACGCGGATCTCGCGCATGGCGCTGCGAATGGCTTCGGCGCGGCTTTGTCCGGCGTCGCGATGCAGGACGATGTTCTCCACCACCACGATGGCGTCGTCGATCACCAGGCCGACCGCGGCCGCGAGTCCGCCCAGCGTCATCAGGTTGAAGCTCTGATTCAGCATACGTAGCGCGATGAACGTGATGGCGATGGTGGCGGGAATCACCAGGCCCGCGACGATGGAGCTGCCCCAGTCGCGAAGGAAAAGCACCAGGATAATCGCGGCCAGCAGCAAACCGATCAAGATGGCGTCGCGCACGCTCGAGATCGATTCCTTCACCAGATCGGATTGGTCGTAGAACGGGGTCAACGTCACGCCCCTGGGCAGCGTCTTGCGAATACTGTCGATCTCGGAGTGCACCTCATCGGCCACTTGCACCGTGTTGCTGTCGGGCTGGCGATTGATATTCAGCAACACGGCGGGCCGCTCATTGGCGCGCACGATGGTGTAGACCGGCTTCACAGAAGACTGTACCGTTCCAAGATCGCCGATGCGGATCGGGATGCCGGCCGGAGTGGTTTTCACTACGATGTTGGCGATGCCGGATGCATCGTGCACCTGCCCGCTCACCAGGCTCAGCACCAGTTGATGATTGGTCTCCACCAAACCAGGCGAATCGATCATGTTGCTGCGGCGAACGGCGTCCAGCAGGGTCGGAACGGTGATGGAGGTTTGCAGAAGCTTCGCGGGATCGGGCCGGATCTCAAACTCCGGCTCCTGCCCGCCTTGCACCACCACGGTGGAAACTCCGCTCAGCCGATTCAAGCGGGGCTTGATATCGTAAGTCGCCATTTCCCACAGCCGGGCTTGCGGAACGGTGCTGGACGTGAGGCTGTAGCCCAGGATTGGAAAGGCGGCGAAGGTCAGGCGGTTGGATGTGACGGCGGCCGTGGCGGGCAAGGACGACTGCACACGCGCCAGCGCCGCGTTCACCAGCTCCAGCGTCTGGAACATGTCCACTTTCCAGGAAAAGAACAGATCGACTTCCACCGAGCCGCGACTGGTGATGGATTGAACGCGCTCCAGTCCCGGCACGCTGTTGAGCGCCTGCTCGATGGGCCGGGTGACGGTGACCAGCATTTGGTCGATGGGCGCAACGCCGTTATCGACGCCCACGACAATTCGGGGAAAGTTGGTTTCCGGAAAGACGGCGATGGGAATGTTGAAGGCGAGATAAATTCCGGCGGCCACCAGCGTCAGGATGACGAAGATGATGGATTTGCCGAAGCGGGCGCTCCAGTGGTTCGCGTCCGGGGGCTCTAGGGAAGGCGGGTTCATTGATCGTTACCGGTGGGCGCCGCGACAATACGAACTTTGGCTCCGTCGTCCAAACCGACACCACCAACCGTGATCACCTTTTCGCCAGGCTCCAGCCCCTTAAGCACCTGGACCTTGTCCGGCTGGCGCGCTCCGGTCTCGATTTTCTTTTCGTGCGCGGCAGAGTCCGTGCCCACCACCATCACCTGCACGCCGCCTTCATCCGACGGCAACAGCGCGGCGCCTGGAATGACAATCGCATTGGGAATTGTTTCGGCCAGGAGGGAGACGTGGACGGTAGCGCCAGGCTTCAGCTTCTCGCCGGGATTGTCGGCTTCCACCCACACTTCAACCGTGGTGCTGTTGGGATCCACTGCCGGACTCACCACCGTGACTCTGCCGTTCACTTGAATACCAGCCTCGGTCTGCGCGATCACGCCCGTGTCTCCAACCTTGAGCGATGCGGCCTGGGAGACCGGCACGTTGGCCCGCGCGATCACGCGGGACACATTCACTACGGTGAGCAGTGGGCTGCCCGCGGCAGCCATTTCTCCGGCGTACAACGGACGATCCGCAATCACGCCCGCGATAGGGCTGCGGATCTCGGAATACGAAAGCTGGGCGAGCGCGGCATCGTAGCGCGCTTTCGCGGCGTCGGTCTGGGCTTGCGCGCCCTTGGTCTGTTCGGGCTGGCCGACGCGATTCAACGCCTCCAGGTGCTGCGCCGCGACATCGTATTGGCTGCGGGCCTGCACATAAGCGACGTTGGCCTCGTCCACCAGGCGGCGCGCCAGAGCACCCTGCTCGAACAGCTGCTTGCGGCTTTCATAGACTTTTTGCGCGGCGTCCAGCGCCTCCTTGGTGGACGTGACATCCTGCCGCGCCTTGGTGGCGTCCTCGGGAAGCTGCGCGCCGGTGGTATTTCGTTGCCCCGCCTGCGCCTGCTCATAAAGCTGTTTAGCCTCGGCCACGGCCGCTTCCAGATCGCGATTTTCGAGCGTGGCGAGCAATTGGTCCTTCGTCACGTGGTCGCCGCGCTTGATCTTGAATTCTTTGATAGGCGCGCTGATCTTAGGCATGACGCTGGCTTGATCCAGCGGATAAAGAATGCCGTCGGCGGCGACGATGCGCTCAATGGAATCGCGCTTTACTTCCGTAACCTGAACCGGCGCGACGGGTTCTGTTTCAGCCTCCTTGGGTTTGGAACAGGCCGCCAGGGCGCCTAATGCGATCAGTGTGAGAAGCGTACGCATGGAGTAAGGCAGTGCTTAGAAGTTCCCCGTCAGAGTTTGGAGATTGGCGATCGCGATGCGATAACGCGAGAGTCCGTCGTCCACCGCGTTCCGCGCAGCGGCCAGCGTGCTCTGCGCGTCCACCACCTCCAGCGCCGTGGCCTCACCTGACTGGTAGCGCAGGTTGGTGAGCCGCAGGCTTTCGGTGGCCAAAGCCAGAGAGCTGCGCAACGAATCCAATTGCGATTGAGCCAGCTGCGCCTCACGGTAGGACGCATTCAAGTTGGCGAGCAACTGACGCTGGGTGAGACTGAGCTCGAGGTTCGCTTGCCGCTGGCGAAGCTGCGCCTGGCGTACTTTGCTTTGCGTGGCGCCCCAGGTCCAGAGCGGGATATTCACGCCGACGTCGAAGACCGACCCGAGATTGTTATCGTGTTCCCGGTTATAAAGGGCGAGCTGGTTAGCTTGGATGCCGTAGAAATAATCGACGAAGGGGGCGGGCAAATACGCCGCGCGAGCCGCGGAAACGTCCGCAGCCTCCGCCCGCAGGGTGGCTTGCGCGATGTGCAACTCGGGGCTTTTCGCTTCAGCTTGTTTTTGGATTTCTTCGAAAGAAGCCAGCGCCGGAGCCTGTTCCAGATCGTCCACCACCTGGAAATTTTGCTGGAAATCGGGGAATAGCAGTACGGCCAGAGTGATGCGCGCTTTCTCGATGGCAAGCTGCGCGTCGGCGACATCGCGTCTCGCGTTGCTGGGTCTGCAACTGCGCCTTGATGACGTCGGCATGCGCGGCTTCCCCGCCTTGCTCCTGCTTTTGCGTGAGGTCCTGAAACGCGCGGGCATCGGTCAGGCTCTGCTGCGCATTGGTGAGTTTCCGCTGCGCGGTCGCGAGGCCGTAATAATTTTGCGCCAGCGTAGCGAACAACCCCCGCGACGCCAAGTCGGCTTTGGCCTGCGCAATCGCTTCCGCCGCCTGTGCGCGATGGAACTCGGCGCGCCGCGCGAACGATAGATCCTCATGCGCCTGCGCATAGACATAATAAACATGCGGTCCATCGTTGGGAACGAAGACGCCGGATGGAGTGCCGTTGGGCTGCGTGTAGAGGAACTCGTCCACCTGCTGGGTCTGCGGCAGAAGAGCAGCCTTGGCCTGGATGCGGTCCTCCCGGGCCAGCAGCGCGGCGATATTGGCGGTCTGCAAATCGACGCCGTATTGGCGGGCGCGCTGGAGCGCCTCGGCGAACGTGAGGGTGAGCGGCGCAACGGGAGGCGGCTGCTGTGCACATAAGGCGAGGGCCACGGACAGGGCGATTACCAGCGTTCGCATCTGGCACAAGGATACCGTGAGGAATCTGAAAATCCGGTGAATGGGTGCTGGGGATTGGTGGTTGGGGATTGGCGATTGGGGATTGGTTGTTGAGGCAAGTACTGTGCGAGGCGTGTCCGCGTTGGGCGCTCGCGCGCACTTCTTACAGCAAAACTTCAGACTCCGGCGCTAGCATGAAAGATCATGCAGGTGCTGGTGGTGGAAGACGAGCGTCGCATGGCGGAACTGCTGCGGCAGGGCCTCGAAGAAGAGGGCCACTCCGTGGTGCTGGCGGGCGATGGGCGTGAGGGGCTGGCCATGGCCGAAGCGCATCCCTTCGATGCCATTGTGCTGGATGTCATGCTGCCCGGCCTGGATGGCTTTTCGGTGGCGCGAAAGCTCCGCGCGGCTCGCAACCAGACCCCCATCCTGATGCTGACGGCGCGCGACGCCACGCACGATATCGTGCAAGGTTTGAACCTGGGCGCGGACGACTATCTGGTGAAGCCGTTTTCGTTCGAAGTGTTGCTGGCCCGTTTGCGCGCGGTTTCAAGGCGCGGCGCCATTGCGGAGCCGCCGGTGTTGCAGGTGGCCGATCTCTCGCTGAATCCATCGGCGCGCGATGTGACCCGTGCCGGACGCCGGGTCCCGCTGACGCGCACCGAATACGGCCTGCTGGAACTGCTCATGAAACGCGCCGGACGCGTGGTGACGCGCGAGAACCTGATCGAATCGGTGTGGGGATTCGATTCGGAAGTGCGCAGCAACACGCTGGACGCGTTCATCCGGCTGTTGCGCGACAAGGTAGATACCGAAGGCGAGACCAAGCTGATCCAGACCGTGCGGGGCGTGGGCTACTGCCTGCGCGTGGAGCAACCGTGATGGGGCGTCACACCACTTGGTCCATCGGCGCGCGGCTCACCATCTGGTATTCGCTGGTGCTTCTGGCGGGGCTTGCGCTGTTCGGCGCGGGGATCTGGATGGTGGTAACGCACAGCCTCTCCGCCACCGTCGATGAGACCCTCGCCGCCCAAGTCAAGGGCGTGGCCACTGTTCTGCAAGGCGAATATGAACCCGGACACCCGGAACATTTGCGGGAGGAATTGTCGGAATACGCCGAAGCCACACCGGAAGGGAATTTGATCGAGGTGCGCGACCCGCAAGGCGAACTAGTGGTGGGGAGCCGCGCGGTGGCCAGCGCCACGGCATCGAGCGGCGGTTATCGGACGCTTGCGACGTCCGTAAGCGTACAAGGCCACAGCTACCGAGTAGTGGTGGCGGCGCCGCTGGCCGGAACGGTGGCTACGCTGCGGCACGTGCGCGAGCTGCTGCTGTGGGCCGCGCCGGCCGTGCTGCTGCTGGCTTCGTTGGGCGGCTACTGGATCAGCCGCAGGGCGCTGGCCCCGGTGGATGCCATCACGCGCGCCGCTCAGTCCATCGGCATCGAGAATCTTTCGCAGCGCCTGCACGTATCTGAGTCGGGAGATGAGCTGGCGCGCCTGTCGCAAACCTGGAACGGCATGCTGGAACGCCTGGAAGCTGCCGTGCGACGCCTGTCGCAATTCACGGCCGATGCGTCGCACGAGCTGCGTACGCCGGTGGCGTTGATCCGCGCTACGGCCGAGCTGACGCTGCGTCGCGAGCGGTCCGCCGAGACGTATCGCGAGGCGCTCAAGCACATCATGGAGGAGACCGATCGGACCACGCGGCTGATTGAGGATCTGCTCTTGCTGGCGCGCGCCGACGCGGGACTTCCGGCGCTGGCGCTGGATCGGATGGAGCTGACGCCGCTGGTGCGCGACGTTTGCGAGCAGGGGCAGATGCTAGCGCAGGAACGGCAGCTCGAAATTTCCACCGAAGCGCCGGAGCAGCCGGTGTACGTGGATGCCAACGATCTCGCGCTGCGGCGGCTGCTGTTGCTGCTGGTGGACAATGCGGTGAAGTATACGCCGGCGGGCGGCCGCATCACGGTATCGGTGGCGCTGGATTCGTCCGGTCCCACGGTCACGGTGCGCGATACTGGCATAGGAATCCCGGACGCCGCACTGCCGCACGTGTTCGAGCGATTCTACCGCGTGGATGAATCGCGAAACCGGGAAGCGGGAGGCGCGGGACTGGGCCTGGCCATCGCTCACTGGATCGCCGAGCGGCACCACGCGCGGCTGGAGGCCGAAAGCGTGGAGGGGAGTGGATCGGCGTTCCGGGTGCGTTTCCCGCCATCGTAGTACTCCAATACGCGCAAATCCTAAGGTAAGTCCACTACTCAAGTCGAGGCGCCGATGGGTCGAATAGACTCTTAGGTGCGCTCTTCCGCAGTTCTCATTCTTTCCCTTCTCTTCGCTTCCGGCGCGTGGGCTCTCACGGTGCATGACGGCCGCACGGCGGCATCAGTGAGCGAGCAATCCTGCGTGGCGCCGAAGTCGGTCTCGGTTTTTCAGCCCGTGGACCGGCAAGCATTCGTGTGGTTCGTGGCGTTGCAGGTGCGGGCCGGCGATCAACTGCGGGTGGAATGGCTGGATCCCACGGGCGCCGTTTCCACCACGGCGGATTATGGCGCACTGCCGAATGCGGGTGAGCTGTGCTTCACCGCGCAGCTTCCCATCGCGGGATTCGCGCCTGCATCCCAGCCCGGCGCGTGGACCGTGCGCGCGGTGTCGAACGGAAGCGTGGCATTTTCGCGGACCTTCAGCATTGCGGCCGACACCGACAATGGCGGTCCCGTGATTTCGAGCGTGACATGGCCTGGAAAAGCGGCCAACGCGCAAGAGATCGACTTCACAGTGCGCGGCAAGAATTTCCAACCGGGCGCTTTGGTGCTGATCGCCGAGTACAAACTGGCGGGCGGATGGAGATATCTGGCGAGCCTGCAGCCGCGCGACATATCGGCCAATCAGCTCACCGTCCACTACGCGGGGCTGCCGGCCAACGAGTATTGGGTCATCGTGGAAAGTCCGGACGGGCGCATGAGCCGGCCCGCGCAGTTTCTGATCGATACCGGCGGCTATAAGCTGCCGACGGCGGCCGGCGTGCCGTGGGTGATCACGCAAGGGCCGTATGGCACGTTCTCGCATTGGGGCAACAGCCTGCATGCTTTCGATATCGCTCCACGCGCTGGAAGCTGCGTGGTGGCGATGAAGGCCGGCATCGCGTACACGCACGACTTAGGCTTGCAGCAGGATCACCGCCATCATTCGTTTGGAAACTACGTCACCATCGACCATGGCGACGGCGAGTTCAGTCACTACGCGCATCTGGCCACCGGCACGTTCGTGGTGAGGAACGGCGAGCACGTAGAGCAGGGCCAGGCGCTAGCCACCGCCGGAAACAGCGGCTACACATTGGGCGAAGGCGGCGGCTATCACGTCCACGTCAGCGTCACCAGGGCGCTTCCCATCGCTTCGTCCAGCGTTCCATTCCAGTTTGAGGATCTCCCAGATTGGCGCCGCGGCAGCGGCTATCGAACCGTGGTATCGAGCAACAGTTCGCCGCTGTGCGATTGCGGTTCGCGGCACAGCAGCGCGGCAGGCGCGCTAGCGGCAAAGTCCCCATCGGAGGGCCAGTTTTCAGGCTCGGTTTCAGTGGAACAATGGTGGACGGATGTGATCGCGGTATCGCAAAAGTCCAGGTTGCTGGAAGTAACGGTCTCATGGACGGGAGCGCCAAGTGACTTGGACCTGCATCTGATGAGTCCCACTGGCCGGCACTACAGTGCGTACGCCGACACTACCGGCTATTCGGGCGACACGAATCCCAAATCGTTCCGCGTGCCGAATCCGGAAGCGGGTTGGTGGCGCATCTCGGTGGAGGGCATGCGCGGGTCCCAGCCCATCAATTTCGCCGTCGAAACCACCGGCACGCCGCAGGGATCCAAACGGCTTCGCGCTTCGCGCTAGGCACCTGTTTTCAAATCGGCGTTTCAAATCGGCGTTTCACCGAATCTTCATCTGATGGGATTATGATGACCAGCATGCATAAGAGCGCCTTACTGCTGTTTGCTTTGGCCGTTGCTTTCGCGCAAAGCGGCTACCATCAAGTCAGGAAAATCAGTATTCCCGGCGACGGTTTCTGGGATTACCTGACCACCGATCCCGAGACGGGCCGCGTGTTCGTTTCGCACGGCACCGAAGTGGACGTGGTGGATGGTGAAAAGGGCGAAGTGACGGGCAAGATCACGGGGCTGAAGCTGGTGCATGGCATCGCGCTGGCGCCCGAATTCAACCACGGGTTCATTAGCGATGGCGCGGCGAACCAGGTGGTGGTTTTCGATATGAAGACGTTGGCCAGGGTGGGCGAGGTTGCGGCCGGGACCAATCCAGACGGGATCATTTACGATCCGGCATCCAAGCGCGTGTTCGCCTTCAATGGCCGCAGCGCCAGCGCGACGGCGGTGGACGCCGAGAAAGGAACGCTGGCCGGCACCGTGACGCTGGAAGGCAAACCGGAGTTCCCCACGCCTGATGGCAAGGGCCACGTGTACGTCAATATCGAAGACAAGAGCGAAGTGATGGAGATCGATTCGAAGGCCCTGACCGTGCTCAACAAATGGCTGCTCGCGCCCTGCAAAGAGCCGTCCGGCATGGCGATGGACACCAAGACGCGGCGTCTGTTTTCAGGCTGCGACAACCAGATGATGGCCGTGATGGATGCCGATACGGGCAAAGTTGTCACCACCGTGCCGATCGGCGATGGCGTGGATGCGACGTGGTTCGATCCAGGGACGAAATACGTGTTGAATTCGTGCGGGCAGGACGGCGTCTTGACCGTGATTCACGAAGATTCACCCGACAAATATACCGTGGTGGAAAATGTGAAGACCGAAAAGGGCGCCCGAACCATGGCGCTCAATCCCAAGACCCACACAGTCTATCTGGCATTGGCTCAAGTTGAGATGCTGCCGCCGGCGGAAGGCGACGCCAAGGGCCGGCCGCGCCGGAAGGTCCAGCCCGGCACGTTTGGGCTGCTAGAATTTGGGAGGTAATGACCGGACTTGCCGCGGACCCCGTTTGCAAAGAGCACCTGACAGGGCCGCAGCATCCTGAGCAGCCTGCGCGATTCGATGCGGCGCTGGGCGCGCTGCGCGATCTGAAGCTGGTTCCCATTCCCTCGCGCCTGGCCAATCATGACGAACTCGCGCTGTGCCATTCGCGCCAATATATTCAACTCGCCGAGCGCGAGATCTTCGAAGGATTTCACGAGCTGAGCACCGGCGACACCGTGATTTCGCCCAAGTCGCTGGACGCGGCTTTGCGCGCCACCGGCGGCGCGCTGAATGCGATCGACGCGATCGTCGATAAGCGGATTTCGAACGCCATCAGCATCGGACGCCCGCCGGGCCATCATGCCAATTCCGTCCGCGGCATGGGCTTCTGCATCTTTAACACCGTGGCCATCGCGGCGCGCTACGCGCAGAAGAAGCACGGCATCGGCCGCGTTCTGATCGCCGATTGGGACGTCCACCATGGAAACGGCACGCAGGATATTTTCTACACCGACGGCAGCGTGTTCTTTTTCAGTACGCATCAATCGCCGTGGTATCCGGGAACCGGCCCCAGCAGCGAGCACGGAGAAGGCGCGGGCGAAGGAATGACGCTCAATTGCCCCTTTACAGCCGGCGCAGGGCGCAAGGAGATCCTGGGCGCGTTCCAGGAACGCTTGATCGCCGAAGCCGAAAAAGTTAAGCCGGAGCTGGTGCTGATTTCCGCGGGCTTCGATTCCAGAACCGGCGACCCGCTGGGGCAATTTTTGCTCACCGACAACGACTTCGCGGATCTGACCCGAGTGATGCGCGAGATCGCCGATAAACATGCCGGCGGCCGTATGCTGTCGGTGCTGGAGGGCGGCTACAGCTTGACGGGACTGGCGTCGGGCCTCCGAGCGCACGTCGAGGCTTTGTTATGAGTCTGCGCATCGCGCCGGCCACCGAGAGCGATGTGCCGGTGATCCTAAAATTTATACGAGACTTGGCCAACTATGAGAAGCTTTCGCACCAGGTGGTAGCCACCGAAGAAAACATCCGCGAGCACGTGTTCGGCCCGAATCCAGTGGCCGAAGTGCTGCTGGCTTACTGGGACCGGGAAGCGGTCGGGTTCGCGCTGTATTTTCGCAATTTCTCAACCTTCCTGGGCCGGCCCGGCATCTATCTGGAGGATCTTTTCGTGGAGCCCGCGCAGCGTGGCAAAGGAATCGGCAAAGCCCTGCTCACGCGCCTGGCGGAGATTGCGGTGGAGCGGGGATACGGCCGATTGGAGTGGGCGGTGCTGGATTGGAACACGCCGTCGATCGAGTTCTATCGCAGCCTGGGCGCGGTTCCGAAAGACGAATGGACGGTATACCAACTGGCGGGCGACGCGTTAGCGCGTCTCGCTCTCGGTAACCGGCGCGGGGCGTAGCTGGGCATCTTCCAGCCGTTTGGCTTCCTGATAAGTAAAGATCATGCGATGAATCACGGTGATGTTGGACAATACCGCGATCACCCACAATACCTGCGCCATGTGATAAAACAACGCACCGATGATCAGAAGCACCACGCGCTCGGGCCGTTCCATAAAGCCCACTTTGCAACGCGGAATGTCCTTCTCAGCGCGCGCGCGGGAGTAGCTCACCATCACGGTTCCGGTCATGACGATCGCGGTCAGCACCACGTAAAAATAGCGGTTGATGGTGCCGTAGTAAACCAGCAGGCCCATCAGCAGCGCCAGATCGGAATAACGGTCCAGCACGGAATCGAAGAATCCGCCAAAACGCGTCACCTGGTTGGTTTCCCGCGCCACCCACCCGTCCACCATGTCGAACAGTCCGGCGCCGATGATGACGAATCCGGCTGAACGGAACTGCCCGGCGGCCAGCAAAACGGCGGCGACGATGTTGATCACCAGCCCGAGAAAAGTAAGAACGTTGGGATGGATTTTCGAGAGAGCCAGTCCGTGAACGATGAGCCGAATTACGGGTTTGCACGCGTCACCGATCGCGCGGGTAATTGTCATGCCAGACGGCCCCTCCCGATTCTAACTCGAAACCGGCTCATGCGGGATCGTCGTGAATGGTAATCAATTTGGTGATTTCCATCTCGCGGACGCCATCGGGAATCATCACCTTGACCGTATCTCCTACCTGCTTGCCCAGCAGAGCCTTGCCGATCGGAGAAGTGGTGGAGATGCGGCCCTGCGCCACGTCCGCCTCTTCGCTGGTCAGCAGTTGGTAGGTAACTTCTTCGTCCTTGGTGAGATCGAGCACCGTGACCCACGAGCCCAGGCCCACACGATCGCGCGGGATGCGCGACATGTCCACCAGGGACAAGGTGCGCAACCGCGCCCGCAGCTGGCCCAGCCGGGCATTCACCATGCCCTGGCGTTCCTTGGCGGCATGATACTCGGCGTTCTCGCTCAAATCGCCATGCGCGCGCGCCTTCGATATCTCGCGGGGAAGCTCGACACGCAATTCCAGATCCAGGGCCGCGATTTCGTCTTCCAGTTTCTTCTTTAGATCCAGCATGCGGACAACTTCCTTATATTATACGGACGGCCGGGTGGGCGTGGCGGGGATTGGATGAGGTTTTTCGAACAACTCCACCACCACGTCGCCGAAGGGTCCCAGCCGTTCCCGCCGCCAGTCGGAAAACTGGGGCTGTATGGAGAACCAGTTGCGCCAGTAGCGCACGCTTCCCGAACCGCCATAAATGAAGAAGCGGCCTGAGGCCATGATCGGTCCAGCAGCCAGGCTTTCGACATAGCGCTTGGCTTCGGGCGAATCTTCAAATGGCAGCAGGTAGGGCTTGCCGCGGAACGGATAGACCGGCAGATGGCTGTAGAGGAAGCCGGGCAGCGCGTAGCTGGGCTGCCAGACGGGCGGGCGGGCTTCGATGAACGGACTGGGACACAGCACGGGGGTGGACGGATCTCGACTGTCCCATTGGTCCAGCGTGTGGGCGGCCAGCCGCCAGTCTGAACCGTGATGCATCGGCCAGGCCTGGCGCCATTGGCCCAACATGATCAGCACGCCGGCGGCAAACACCACCGATAGCGGCTTCCACCAAGCTGGCGGAATGAAATAGGCCGCGCAAAGGGTCGCGAATAGCGCCGCGCCGGGCAGCCCGAGATAGAGATAGCGCGCCACAAACATGCTGCTTCCCGTGAAGCTGGAGACTCCAAAAAGCGCGAGCGGCTGAACCAGCCACCAGGCGGCAATCAACACTAGGGCTGCGCTGGATGGCGATGCGGCAACACGCGGCCAGTGGAATAGCCTGCTGAGAACGAAAGCGCCCAGGCCGCAGATCAGGATGATTCCGAACTTGAGCTGCACGCGCAGATCGCGCAACGTGGGAAGAGCGACGATGACGTGCGACGTGGCGTGGCGAAAGAGATTCCAGGCGTCCAGCGCGACGGGGATCAGGGCCAAACCGAGCAGGGCAAAAACTGCAAGCGTCCAAGGCCAGCCTGCGCGCGTTTCGCCCCCGGCCAGCCGGACCGTCGCATAGAGCGCCAGCACAATGTAAAACGGCCAAAACAGCAAATGAACGCGCCACAGCAGGGCGGCCAGGACAATGAACAGCGCAGCATCCCACCAATGCGCCGAATCCAGCCAACGGATCAGAAACCACAAGCTGGATGCGGCCAGGCAAGCGCCCAAGGCGTAAGGACGGGCGTCAGCGGCTTGATCGTTGATGCCTCGCATGGACAAGCACACAAAGACCACGAACCACGCCGCGCCGGGATGAATCAGCCGGGCCGCGAGACGCGCGATGAGAAATAGAGCGATGGCCATCAGCAGAACCGATGGCAGCCGGTAGGCAATCTCCGAAAATCCAAAGAGCGATTCAGCGGCGCGCGGCAGCTGGTAATAAATGGAATCGGGCACCTGGGGCGCTACCGCGAAGGAGGGATGATTGGCCCCGTGCTGGACGACAAAAACAGTGGCCATTTCGTCCACCCAGAAGCTGGAGGGCAGCGGCATCAGCCACAGGCGCGCGATGCAAGCGGCCAGCAGAAGAAGGAGCAGGAGGTTGAGCACCCGTTCGCGCGCCGCTGCTTGACGGGGGACTAGATCCGAAAAGGCCACTTCTTAACTAGCTTACAACTTGCTCTAAACGTACATCTTTACATCTGAATTTGCGTCCGCCAGGCGCGAGATTTGAACCATGGCTGGGGGTTTGCGATCCGGAACGGCGGAAGGTTTCACCAGGACGGAAACCGCCTTCCCGTCGCGGCGGAGCCGGGTGGCGATGTACTCGGGAACCTGGAGGCCGCGGGCAATCCTGGCTCGTATCGCGGTTTCCCGATCCAGCTGATTAGGAGGGATCAGCACTGAGATGTTCCGGCCGACGATCTCCTCCGCCGAATACCCGAAAGCCAGTTCGGCGCCGGAATTCCAGTCCAGAATCACACCGCCCAGATCCTGGGTGAACATCGCATATTCGGGGCAAGCCAGGTACCCAGCCAGGCGCTGCGCCATTTCCCGGTAAAGTTTGCGCTCGGTGACGTCTCGATAATTGAAAAGAATAGCCGCGACATCGGGATCGTCCAAAAGATCAGTCATATGCAACTCCAGCCAGCGCCAGGAACCGTCGGTGTCGGCGGCGCGGCATTCGCATGTTGCAGTCTTTTCCTGACCAGCCAGTAAATGAGAGAATGCCTGCTGCAAGGAAGCCGCATCGTCGGGATGAATGAAAGACAGTGGCGAGAGTCCAATGAGCTCCGATTCCGTGTGGTTCAGGATGGGATGCACCACGCGCAAGAGAATCATTTCCGATGTGACCAGCGCAATGCCCTCCTGGTTCCGGAACAAGAGAGCCTGAAAGACCCGCGCGTTGCGGCGGATGGTCTCTTCCAGCAGATGTAAGCCGGGGGCTTCCGCCTCCCGTTCCTCGATCCGACGATTTCTAAACATAATCGTGGGATACCTGCGCGGCGGTGAAAATCTCGACTTTCCGCAGCAACGCATCGACGGGCGGAGCGATAGGAAAAATGGTCCAGCTGGTGGAAATGGGCAACAAAACCGAGCGCGAGCCGATGACGAAAGTCTTTTCCAGCCGCTTTTCGGCGAAGCGGGCAACTTCGTTGCGCACCGTGGCGATAGCGCCCGTCCGGTTGAGGATGGCCAACAGAGCCGGCCCCTGCCAGCGGTAGATTTTATCCTCGGCCGACAGCGAGCCGCAGAAATAGTCGGCCACTCCGGCCAGAACCTGGTCGCCGATAGCGTATCCAAAACGGGCATTGACCGCCTGCACCCGGTCCACCACGGCGATCAGAAGGAACTTGCCTTCGGGCGATGCGGCGGACTCCTGCAGCCTCTTGCTCGCCTCTGTTTTGTCGGGCAGTCCGGTGGCCGGATCCAGATTGAGGTGCGCCGAGCCGCCGCCCAGCAGTTCCTGGGACTGAGCCAGCTCCTGTTGGAGGCTCTCCAGAACAACCTTGCCCTCCGCAGTCCGGCGCTGCGCTTCGCTACGAACGCTCCGCAGACATTCTCCAAGCTGCGCCTTGACGGCGTGGATATCTTCCAGGATGCGCGCCTGCTCCAGCGCTTTTTCGATCTCCTGGAGCTTGGCGACGGAAGCGTCGCTGCTGGCCCCCACCGCGATCAGGGTTTGCGAGAGCATGGCGATCATTTTCTGGAGCTCCGCATTTTGAATGTGCAGAAATTTGCTGGTCTGCCGGTTATAATCCTCCAGCGCCCGCAGCACTTCGCCCACCACGATGAAGCGATCCGAGATGGACAACTCCGGGGTGAGCCGGTTGCCGAAGGCTTTCATGTCGGAACAGAACCGCTCATGATCGGCCTTCTCGCCTTCCACCGCGTGCAGCGAGATGGCCTGAATGAACAGGTCGATCATCCGGCGATACGAATCCTCGATTTCGCGCCCCGAATCTCGCAGCAGATAACTTTTCAGCGTGATCATGTCTCAGTCGGCGTAGGGCACAGGGCTCTGCCTGTCTGAAGCGCTTATCGGCGCGGCGGACCCGGGCTTGAGTTGGAAGCGCGCCCGAAATGGGCCTATTTTCAGGCGTCTAGGTGCTAAAGAAAACCTGGAATGTTACAATAGAAGCGAGGCACCAGCTACCCTCTATGGCATTCAAACCAGCTTTCGCGCAAGGGGCACAAATCGAGCACTCCAAATATGGTCTTGGTTCCGTGGCTTCCTGCACGGAAGAGTACATCGTGATCAAATTCGACGATCACGGCGAGAAGAAATTCGTTCTATCCATTGCGCTGCCTGCTCTGAAGAAGAGCGACCGGCAGCCGCCAGTGGAGAAGCGTCGCGCCGCCCGCAAAAAAGCCGCTCCCGCGGCAGCGCAGTAAAGCCAATAAGCAAAGAAAAAAACCACTCCCTACGGTCACGGCTCAGTAAAGATATCGCGTTACCGAGCCGCGACCAAAGGGAGACGGTGTCCGCTAGCTAAACCGGAACCGTCTTTAGCTTTTCCCGCTGCTCCCGCAGCACGGCTTTACGGCTTAGCTTGATTTTGTTGCCTTCGAGCGCCAGCACCTTCACCAGGATCTGATCGCCTTCCTTCAACTCGTCGCGCACCGCCTTGATGCGGTTCTCCGAGATTTCGCTGATGTGCAGCAGTCCGTCGGTGCCCGGGAAGATCTCCACAAAAGCGCCGAATTCCGCCAGGCGCACCACCTTGCCCAGATAAGTTTTGCCGACTTCGGCCACCGCGCAGATATCGGTAACACGCTGGATAGCCAGCTTAGCCGACTCGCCATCGGAGGCGAAAATCTTGACGCTGCCGTCGTCTTCGACGTCGATCTTT
Organism: Bryobacterales bacterium; assembly: GCA_963798295.1. GTDB lineage: Bacteria > Acidobacteriota > Terriglobia > Bryobacterales > Bryobacteraceae > Palsa-89. Next base: position 907,043 of record CAWCSV010000004.1, read on the forward strand.
ACTCCAGTCTCATCTACAATGCTGCGGATCATCTTGCCGCCCGGCCCAATCAGATCGCGAATCTTGTCGGTCGGGATTTGCAGCGTGTAGATACGCGGCGCGTATTGCGACATTTCACCGCGCGGCGTGGCAATGGTGGCCACCATTTTGTCCAGGATAAACATGCGCGCGCCCTTGGCCTGGGCCATCGCCTCCTTCATGATCTTGGTGGTGACGTTGGGGACCTTGATATCCATCTGCAAGCCGGTGATGCCTTTGCGCGATCCGGCCACTTTGAAATCCATGTCGCCGTAATGATCTTCGGCGCCCGCGATGTCGGTCAGGATGGCGTAGTCCTTGCCTTCCAGCACCAGGCCCATGGCGATGCCCGCGACCGGCTCGGCCACTGGAACACCCGCGTCCATCAACGCCAGCGTCCCACCGCATACACTGGCCATGGAGCTGGAACCGTTCGACTCCAGAATGTCGCTGACCACGCGGATGGTGTAGGGGAACTTCTTGTCGTCGGGAATCACCGCGGAAAGCGAACGTTCCGCCAGCGCGCCGTGCCCGATTTCGCGGCGTCCGGCTCCGCGCATGAATCCCACTTCGCCGACGCTGAACGGCGGGAAATTGTAATGCAGCATGAAGCGCTTGGACGTTTCGGTGAGATCGAACATCTCGATGCGTTGCTCGTCGTCCTTGGTGCCAAGCGTGACGGTGACCAGCGCCTGCGTCTCGCCGCGCGTGAACAGCGCCGAGCCATGCGTGCGCGGCAGCACGCCCACTTCGCAATCGATGTTGCGGATTTCGTCGAAGGCCCGGCCATCCGGACGACGTTTCGCCTTCAGCATCTCATCGCGGAAGATGCGCTCCTTCAAGGTGTCGAACAGTTCCTTGGCTTCGGCTTGCTGCTCTTCGGGAACTGCCTCCACTGCCTTCTTCTTGGCTTCGTGAACGCGGTGATAGCTTTCCAGCTTGGGGTATTTCTTGGTGTCCAGCGCGTCCGTCAGCTCCTTGCGGATCTGCGATTCGATGCTCGCGTAGAGCGCTTTGTTGAAGGCCGGCGGCGCAACTTCCCATTTCTTCTTGCCGACTTTGGCAACCAATTCGCGGATGCCGGCGGCGATCTTCTTGCAGCACGTGTGGCCGTACTCGATAGCCTCCAGCACCTCTTCTTCCGTGGCGTGCTGCGCGCCCGCTTCCACCATGACGATGCCGCCCTCGGTGCCAGCCACTACAATATTCACCTTGGATTCGCGCGTTTCGTCGTAGCTGGGGTTGGCCACCAGCTTGCCGTCCACCGAACCCACGCGCACGCCGCCCAGCACATGCTGGAACGGAATGTCTGAGATAGCCAGCGCCGCTCCGGCGCCAATGATGGCCAGTGTGCTGGGGTCGCGCTGCGGATCGGCCGACAGCACCATGGCGATCACTTGGCTCTCGTTCATGAAGCCTTCGGGGAACAACGGACGAATGGGCCGGTCAATCAACCGGCTGGTGAGGATCTCCTTCTCCGAAGGACGGCCCTCACGCTTGATGAAGCCGCCGGGAAACTTGCCCGCGGCATAAGTGTACTCACGATAATCGACGGTGAGGGGAAAGAACGCGGCGTTGGCCTTGGGTTCCTCATTGGCGCACGCGCTCACCAAAACAACGGTGTCCCCGGAACGGACCACGACGGCGCCATTGGCCTGTTTCGCGATCTTGCCCGTCTCCAGGGTAATTTTTTGACCATCCAGGTCAATCTCTACGGTATGTAGCATCTGAAATTCCTTTTAATCCAGGCGAGGCTGTCTGCCACGCTGGTTTCGCTAACGCGCACAACGGACGGCGGCGGTATATCCCGGTCGATCATCGACGATTCGATCACGACGCCATTCGCGCTTTGCGCTTCAGGATTAAGAGGAGACTTTGGAGTGTGGAAACTGTGGGAGCGCCGCCCACCGGGGCGGTTTACCTGGTCCCGGACACCTAACGGCGGATGCCCAAGCTTTGAATCAGGTTCTTGTATCTTTCCGGGTTACAGCTTTTCAGGTATTTCAAAAGGCGGCGCCGCCGCGCGACCATCGACAGCAATCCCCGGCGGGAATGATGATCTTTGCGGTGCGTCTTGAAATGATCCTGCAGCTGCAAAATGCGCTGGCTCAGGATCGCGACCTGTACTTCTGGAGAACCGGTATCCGTCTTGTGAACTCGATACGTTGCAACTACCTGCTTCTTGGAATCGGTTTCCAGCGCCATTCTCGAATCGATACTCCTCGTCTTAACTTAATCTTTTTTGTCCCTCACAGCATAACACATTTGGGATTGGCGATTGGGGATTAGGGATTGGTAGCCTACGCTACAGCTTATCTGGGCGCTGCACCGCATCCAAATCCGCGCCAACTGTGTTATACCTATTATCTTCGGGTTTTGTACCAGTCCGCTGTTCCCAACCCAGCTTATAGGAGATAGTTTATGAACCTTCGTCCGTTACATGATCGCGTGCTCGTCAAGCGGCTGGAAGAACAGGAAACGAAGCGCGGGGGCTCTTCATCCCCGACAGCGCCAAAGAGAAACCGCAACAGGCCGAAGTGGTGGCGGTGGGCGGCGGCAAGATCCTGGAGGATGGAAGCCGCGCGGCTCCCGAAGTCAAGGCCGGCGACAAGATCCTGTTCGGCAAATATTCCGGTTCCGATATCCGGATCGAGGGCGACGAGTATCTGATCCTGAAAGAAGACGAAATTCTGGGAGTGCTCGCCAATGAATAAGCTGCTGATCGCGCTGCTGGCGCTGGCCAGCGTCGGCACGGCCGGCGCGCAGGTGAAGATCGCCGTGATCAACACCCAGAAGGCGCTGCTCGAAACCGACGAGCTCAAGAAGGCCCAGGCGGACATGGAAGCCAGGTTCAAGCCGCGGCAGGATCAGATGGTCAAGCTCCAAAAGGAACTGCAGGACATTCAGACCCAGTTGAACAGCGGCAAGCTCAATGAATTGGGCACTACAGAGCTGAATGCCGAAGGCCAGCGCAAGCAGCGTGAATTGCAGCGCATGCAGCAGGATCTGCAGGAAGACGTGGAGCGCGAGCGCACCGAGATTTTGCAGCGCGCCGGTACCCGAATGCAGGAAGTGGTGAAGAAGCTAGCCGAGGAGAAGGGTCTCGATATCGTGGTGGACAGCGCCAATACGGTGTTCTTCAAAACCAGCTTGGAGGTCACCGCCGAGGCCACAGCCGCGTACAACAAAACCTATCCGGTGACGGCCGCGGCTGCGAAGTAGGATCCCAGATAAGCGGTAAACTAAAAGTAGGATGTCCAGCTACCTGGAAGCCTACGGAGCCGCCGAGCAACATCGGGCGCGCGTGCTCGGCATTTTCAAGTACGTCTCCATTACGCTGGCCGCTGTTCTGATCGTCGGCCTGATCCTGTTCGGCCTCTTCAAGAATCATTCCGAAGAACAGCGCGCCAAGACATTTCTAAGCCAGCTGGACGCCCACAATTACCCGATGGCCTATGCGATGTGGGGTTGCACCGATTCCCATCCCTGCCCGGATTACCCGTTCAGCAAATTCCAGGAGGATTGGGGACCGAAGAGCCCGCACGCCAATGAAGCGGTGGCGCACATCGGGCTATCGCAATCCTGCGGCACGGGCGTGCTGCTGCGGCTGGATTACAAATCCGCCGAGGAACCGGTTTCGTTGTGGGTGGAGCGCGAGAGCGGGATCATCAGTTTCGCGCCGTGGCCGGAGTGCCCCGGAAGGCATCTGCATTTCGGAGCGTGGTTGAAGTCGGTGTTTAGCCGGGGTTGAGCCGCTCGTCAGCGGTATCCGGCAGCTTGCAGCTCGAACAACTCCGCGTATCGGCCGCCCAGCGCCACCAGCTGCCGGTGCGTGCCCTGCTCCACCAGTTCGCCATCGGCCAAGACCAAAATTCTATCGGCCATGCGAACCGTGGAAAAACGATGCGAGATCAGCACGGCCATGCGGCCTTGCGTGAGATCGGCAAAGCGCAGGAACACTTCGTATTCGGCGCGCGCATCCAGGCTGGCGGTGGGTTCGTCCAGGATCAGCACCTGCGCGTCGCGCATGTAGGCCCGGCCCAGCGCCACCTTCTGCCATTGTCCGGCCGATAAATCCACACCGTTTTCAAAACGCCGGCCGAGCATCTGATGATAGCCATGCTTGAGCTGCGCAATTAGCGGGTCGGCCAGACTCTTACGCGCGGCGCTTTCCACGCGCGGCTGATTGCCCAGCTCCTCAATGCGCCCGAAACCGATGTTCTCGCGCACCAGCATGTCGTAGCGCATGTAGTCCTGAAAAATGACGCCGATTTCGGCGCGCAGGCTGTCCACGTCGTATTCGCGCAGATCGACGCCATCCAGGAGAATCGCGCCGCCGGTGGGTTCATACAGCCGCGCCAGCAGCTTGACCAGCGTGGTTTTTCCGGCACCGTTCTCGCCGATCAAAGCGATGCGCTCGCCTGCGTCGAAATGAAAACTCACGCGGCGCAGGACTTGACGTTCCGAGCCGGGATAAGCGAACGACACATCGCGAAACTCGAAGCCGCTCCGGATAGGCCGCGGGGCGGGCAAGGCATTCGGCACGGAAACAATGCTCGGTTGCGTCTCGAAGAAATCGAAAAGGTCTTTGATGTAGAGCGCTTGTTCAGCGATATTGTTGAGGCTCGAAAACAGGGTCTCGATCAAGGAACGCGATCGCGCGAAGGCTCCCGCCACGAAGGTGAGGCTGCCAACGGTCATGAGACCGGCCATGGTCCGGATCAGGATGAGAACATAAGCGCCGTAATAGCCGGCCGTCGGCAGTAGATTCAACAGCGATCCGGTGAGGGCGCGCTTGATGGCCAGCGCCTTGTTTTCCTCATAGAATTTGTCAAAGAGCGTGCGCGAACGTTCCGCCAGATGGTCGCCCAGCCCAAAAATTTTGACCTCTTTCGCGCTTTGGTTGCTGGCGCCCAACATGCGCAGATAATCCAGCTCGCGGCGCTCGGGCGTCCAGCGATACAGCATCGAGTAGGCCAACATGGCGAAGCGGGTCTCGCCCAGGAAGGCCGGGATCACGGCCCCTACCAATAGCAGCAAAAACCAGGGTGAAAACGACACCACAGCCGCCAGCAACGACAGCAACGTGATCAATTGCTGGCCCATTCCGGCGATGATCCCGAGCATGCCCAGCCTGGCCGTGGTCTGGCGGCGAGCGCGCTCCAGCTTGTCGTAAAACACTGGATCTTCGAAGGAAACCAGATCCATCCGGTTGGCATGCTCCATCAGACGGAGGCTGACGTGGTTGGTGAACTTGTCGCCCAGCAGGCTGTCGGTAAGGTTCACCGCGCGCGACAGGAGGTCGCTCAGGACCGCCAAGGCGATCTCATAGGCCAAGTAGACCCAAATCCGGTGGGGGTCCGTCAGGCGGCCCTGAATGGCCCGCACCACCTGGTCGATAATCAGCTTCCCCACCCAGAGTTGGGCAACCGGTATGACAGACGAAATCAGGCGTAAAACAATGGTTCCGCTGGTCAGGGATGGACTGGTATCCCAGACCATCCGCAGCAGGGGCGGGACGTTCCGAAGCGCACGCAGGCGCTCGCGCCACGTGGTGGGTGCATCGGCGGACTTCGGCGGAGCAGGGTGAGGGATCAAGCTCTAGTGTAACGCCGGAAGGGTTTCCGGAGGGTTCAGAACGGGGCCCCAGGGGCCCCGATCAACACCATCTGCCTGAATCTGAACAGGCCCCTCGCTCTCGCAAGGGCGATGTATGGGAGAATCAGGTTCGACGGAAACGCAGCCGTCAAAACCTGTTTGTGATTCAGATCATAGGGCCAGGAAGGTTGCGAGTCAAGTGAAAAACTGGAACTTGTGGAATTGGCCTTAACACCATGATCCACAACAGCTTGCCGGGAGGATTCATTTTGGAAATCTTGTGGAAGAATTGGCCGCTGCAGGCGCGCGGACTAGGGTTTTAGTTTCTAAGCTGGAGAAATGTGAGGAGTTATTTGCCCTCGAGATGGAGCGTGATGAACGATCCCTCAGCACCTGAATAGCCAAATTTGCGAGCAAGCCGTAGGGTTCCCCCAACCGCCAGTCCGGACAGCAAGCAGAAGACCAAAAGAATTCCAGCCAGGCTTAGAATTGCGAGCACCATCTTTCCGGCGCTTTCCGGTTTCAGTTCGAGGGGCTTGGCCGGAGGGGACTCGTTTTCGGCCACAACGCCTTGATAATTGATGCTAGTTAGCAGTTGGCTATTAGCCGGCGAGGCACCCATGGCGACAGCAATTAAGGGTCCGGTACGCTTGACGGCAGCGTCCGCGATCTTCTGAAATTGCGGCAGTTGCTGGCGCGCCAGAGACGGCGTGGCGAACGAAAATATGGCTAATGTGACCGCCCCACCGGTGGTTCGATAGCGTGCGAGTTCGGCTTCGGTTCCAAAATCGAATAAGGCCGCTGGAGCGGGGATTTCGGGCGCATCGGCCGCTAGACCGACGGGGCCCAAGATATAGCGCTCGGAACGCGGAAGCAGGTTCTTGGCCTGGAAATAGGCGGCTAATGTGGGCAGGGAACCGTGGGAGACATGGGGCAGGGAGGCTTCCGCGACTGTGGCGAGATCTTTCGGACACTTGCCCTGGCACGAAACGAGGTAGTTTCCAACGCGCACAGCGCCCTTGTTGGACGGTTCGAGGGAGGCTGCATACGCGCCCGTGACATCCCTAAAGCGCAGGGCCATTATCTGGAAAGCTCCGTGATCGGCGTGCTCGGTGGCGTCGAAACCGTATTCCGCCGCGAGCGCCTGATCGGCCGGCGGGGTGGCGGCGCAGGCTGAGCAAGCGAAAAGCGCCGCTAGGATTAAGCCCCGTGGCATTTCTTATATTTTTTGCCGCTGCCGCAGGGGCAAGGATCGTTGCGGCCGGCCTTCTTTTCCGAGACGGCCTGCTTCTTTTCGGTAGCCGCGCCACTTCCGCCGACGAATTGCAGCGCAGCCATTTCCTGATCCTTTTTGCGCTGGATGTTGCGGGTGAAATCTTCCACCACGCTTTGCGCCGCGCGGCGCTGCTCGGAGTCGACGCCGTTTGCGCCATTTGCTCCATGCAACGCTTCTTCGTCTTCCTCTTCTTCGTACTCTTCGTCCTCATCGGGGAAGGGCAGAACGGGCTTCGGCCTGCCCAGCGGACCGCCGCCATTGCCGCCAGGGTGCTCTCCCGGACCCGCCACCTGCAGGAAGAACAGATAACGGATGGTCTCGTCTTCGATGCGATCCATCATGTCCTGGAACAGCTCGAAGGATTCCTTCTTATATTCGATCAGGGGATCTTTCTGGCCATAGCCGCGCAGCCCGATGCCTTCCTTTAAGTGATCCATCGACAACAGGTGGTCCTTCCACTGGTTGTCGATGACATTGAGCATGACCACGCGCTCGGCCTCGCGCATATTTTCCGGGCCGATCAACTCCTCTTTCTCTTTGAAACGGCGCTCCAGCAGCTCATTGACGTGGTCTTCGATTTCCTGCTTGAGCAGCCCGTGCAGCTCTTCCAGGTCGATCTTGACGCCGAAGGCGCTCAGCACGTCCGATTGCAGGCCGGTTAAATCGTATTCGGTGGCGTGCGTTTTCTCCGGACAGCGGACGTCGCTGAACCCGGCTACGATGCCTTGAATGATTTCCTTGATGCGCTCAGTCTGATCCACGCCTTCCAGCAACTGGCGGCGCATCCCATACACCGCCTGGCGCTGCTTATTCATCACGTCGTCGTATTCGAGCAGGTGTTTGCGGGAGGCGAAATGCTGGGCTTCGACAGCTTCCTGCGCGGAGGCAATGCGTTTGGTGATGAGGCGCGATTCGATGGGTACGTCTTCTTCCATGCCCAGCCGCAACATCAGGTTCTGCATGCGCTCGCCGCCGAAGATGCGCATCAGGTCGTCTTGCAGGGATAGATAAAAACGCGAGCTGCCAGGATCTCCCTGGCGTCCAGCGCGTCCACGCAGCTGATTATCGATGCGCCGCGACTCATGCCGCTCGGTGCCTAGCACGTGCAAGCCGCCGGCTTCGATCACTTCGTCGTGTTCGGTGGCGGTTTCTTCTTTGAAGCGCGTAAACACGCGCTCCCATTCGGCGCGCTCCGGCGATCCGGCGGGGCTGGTCTGGTACAGATCGGGATCCTTGTTCTCTTTCTTCAAAAACTCTTTGGTGAGAAATTCCGGATTGCCGCCCAGCAGAATATCGGTGCCGCGGCCGGCCATGTTGGTGGAAACCGTGACGGCGCTTTTGCGGCCCGCCTGCGCGATGATGAAGGCTTCGCGCTCGTGATTCTTGGCGTTCAGAACCTCGTGCCTGACCCCCATCCGCTTGAGCAGGGCGGCCAGCCTTTCGGACTTTTCAACCGAAATGGTGCCCACCAGAACGGGCTGGCCCTTTTCGTTCAGGGTCTTGATCTCTTTGGCCGCGTTACGGAATTTTTCTTCCTCGGTCCGATAGACCATGTCCTGAAATTCCTTGCGGACCATGTTGCGATTGGTGGGGATCACCATCACGTCCAGCTTGTATGTCTTTTCGAACTCGGCGGCTTCGGTTTCGGCTGTGCCGGTCATGCCCGCCAGCTTTTTGTACAGACGGAAGTAATTCTGGAACGTGATGGTGGCCAGCGTCTGGTTTTCGCGCTCGATCTTAACGTTTTCCTTGGCTTCGATGGCTTGGTGCAGACCGTCGCTCCAGCGGCGGCCGGGCATCACGCGTCCCGTGAACTCGTCGACGATGATCACCTGTCCGTCCTGCACCAGATAATCCTTGTCGCGCTGGAAGAGAACATGCGCCTTCAGCCCCTGCTGGACGTGATGCAGCGTGGACCAGTTCTCCGGCTGATAGAGATTTCCGCAACCCAGCAGCTTCTCCACTTTCGCGATGCCTTCCTCGGTCAGCGCCGCGCTGCGATGTTTTTCGTCCACCGTATAATCGCCGGTGGTATAGCTTTCGCCGGGCTCCTTGCCCTTGATCTCTTCACCGCGTATCAGCTTGGGCACGATGCGGTTGATCTTGTAATATTTGTCGGTGGATTCCTCGCTTGGCCCGGAGATGATCAGCGGGGTGCGGGCCTCATCCACCAGGATGGAATCCACTTCGTCGACGATCGCGAAGTTGTGGGCGCGCTGGACGCAGTCTTCCAGGCGGAACTTCATGTTGTCGCGCAGATAATCGAACCCGTATTCGTTGTTGGTGCCGTAGGTGATGTCGGAACCGTAGCTCGCCTTGCGCTCCTGGTCGTCCAGGTCATGCACGATAATTCCCACCGAAAGGCCCAAAAACTTGTAAATACGGCCCATCCACTCGGCATCGCGCTTGGCCAGATAGTCGTTGACCGTGACCACATGAACGCCCTTGCCTTCCAGCGCATTCAGGTAGCAGGGCAGCGTGGCCACCAGCGTTTTTCCTTCGCCCGTTCGCATTTCAGCGATCCGGCCGCGGTGCAGCACGATGCCGCCGATCAGCTGGACGTCAAAGTGGCGCATGTTGAGGACACGGCGTCCCGCTTCGCGGCACACGGCGAAAGACTCTATCAACAAATCATCAAGCGGCTCGCCGTTTTCGATGCGTTGCCTGAATTCCACGGTTTTCTGGGCCAGCTCGGCGTCGGAGAGCTGCTGGAGGCCGGGTTCCAGGTCGTTGATGGAGGCGACCAGCGGACGGAGCCGCTTGACTTCGCGTTCGTTCCTGGTCCCGAAGATTTTCGCAAGGGTGGCGTCGAGCATGGGCGGGGGCCTGTTCCTATTTTAGCGGATCTGGCCAACTGTGACGGGGGTTTCTCGCTAAACGGCTGTGACGCCAGGGCAGATCGTCGCTAGAATGACTGTACGCATGCTACTGCGCAAGATCAAGTTAGAGAATCTGTTGTCCTTCCGAAGCACGGAGGTGGAGCTGCGGCCCCTGAATGTGCTTATCGGGGCGAATGCATCGGGGAAGAGCAATCTCATTGAGGCGATTGGTTTGCTCCGAGCGGCACCGGTAGACTTGAATACAGCGATTCTCCGGTTGGGTGGCGTGCGGGTTGTGTGTTCACTAGCCATAACCTCTCCAGTCGCCGCCTTGGAATGCCTCCTTGTCAATGATGAAGACTTGCGGTACCGACTAGAATTCTCCGAACAAGCGAATGGGTTTGTGATTCTGCAGGAATGGCTCGGAAGACAGGGAAAACTTCACTTTGTCCGCGAGACCCGCAAGGTCGTGTTTGGCTCAGAGTCGAGGGGGGAGGTTTCGCCCACGGAATCAGTTTTCCAGGTGTACAAGAATCCCAACGATCCGACGCCCATCACTCGGGTGGGACGCGCGCTAGAGGGTATTCGTATCTACAGGGAGTTCCGAACGACCGGCGATTCCCAGGCTAGGCTTGGTGCCTCAACGTCGGCGCGAAAGGAGTTCCTGCACGACGGCGGCGACAACTTGGCTCTGATGTTATTCGAGATGGACTTCAAAGGCCTCCACGATAAAATTCGAGAGTATCTCCGCCGTTTCTGCGATCGATTCAACGATGTCAAGGGGCGGCTTGATGGCCCTGTAGCGAAAACCTATATCGAGGAGAGCGGCTTGTTAGAACCTTTGGTATCTTGGCGTCTCTCTGACGGTACGCTCAAATTTCTTTGCCTTTTGGCTGTTCTCCTCGATCCAAGTTCGGCGCCGCTGATCTGCATCGAGGAACCGGAAGTCGGCCTCCATCCCGAGGCCATTCAGATTGTCGCTGAGGCGCTGGTGGAAGCTTCGGAACGGACACAGCTCATCATTACTACTCATTCGGAAGCATTGATCGACGCACTCTCGGAGCGCCCGGAAGACGTCCTCGTGACTGAGCGAGATTTTGATAACGGGACGCAATTCCACCGGTTGAATAAAGACAAGCTCTCAGTTTGGCTGGAGCGATATAGCCTGGGCCAGCTCTGGCGGAAGGGGGAAATCGGTGGCAACCGATGGTGACAGAACTCCGGATTTACTTCGAGGGCGACAATGGGCTCAAGCCGGGTTTCCACAGGTTCTTGAGAGAAATCGTGGAAGTCGCCCGGAACCGGCGTTGCAGATTTCGGCTCGTCGAGGCGAACGGTACGCCGGTCCAAGACTTCCACGACGCACTGAAAACTCATCGCGACGCCTGGAATGTGCTGCTGCTTGACAGCGAAGATCCGCTGGAAGCTGAAGTTCGAAAGAGAAGTCTCGAAAGCTGTGACACAGAATCTATCTTCTGGATGGTCCGCGTTATGGAATCGTGGTTTCTCGCGGATCTGGACGCCTTGGAAACTTACAACGGCAATCGAGTTCATGGAAATCCAAGTGTGGAGGAGATCCCCAAGGAGGATGTCTTGCAGAGACTCAAGAGGGTTTCAAACGGTAAGTATCACAAGGTAAAACACGGCGCAAAGCTGCTCGAGTTGATCGATCCATCCAAGGTACGGAAGGCTGCTCCCAATTGCGAACGGATGTTCCGCGTGATTCTCGCGAAGCTAAGCTAACGCCGCGCGGGGCAGAGCGCCAAACCGGCGCTCACGGGATCGGAACTCGGCAGATGGCTGCAGCCAGGTCGGAAGCGGCGAAGTCCGGCCACATCACCGGCGTGAATACCAGCTCGGCGTAGGCGCATTCCCACAGCAGGAAATCGCTCAGACGCTGTTCGCCGCCGGTGCGGATCAGCAGATCGACGTCGGGTGCGCCCAGCGCCTCGGAAAGCATTCTCCCGTGTGGCTTTGCCGTTCAGCGATTGCGCGGCAGCCAGGATCGCGTCGCGCGAGGAATAGTCGATGGCCAGGCGCAGGTGCAGCATTTCTCCCGCCGCCGTGGCGCTCTCGCATTCATCGATTACCGGCAGCAGCAGGCGCGGCAAACGATCCCGCCGGCCGATCACCGAAACCCGCACGCCTTTTTCGACGCACTTGGCCTGCTCGCGGCGCAGGTAGGTATGGAACATCTTCATCAGCGCCGAGACTTCGGGCTGCGGCCGGCGCCAGTTGTCGGAGGAAAATGCGTAGACCGTCAGTACTCCGATGCCAAGATCCGGTGCCGCTTCGACGGTGCGGCGTAACGCCTCAGCTCCGGCACGGTGTCCGGCCACTCGCGGCAGCCCCCGCGTTGAGGCCCAGCGCCCGTTCCCGTCCATGATGATGGCGGCGTGCAAGCGATCTGAAGTTCTTTGAGGCATACCGGAGCTTTGAGGCATAAAGAATTACTCCAAAAAAAGGGGACTAGCGCTCCCGAATGGCTTGGATCAGGGCCTCCATATGGTTCAAATACTTCTCCAGCGCCCGACGCCCGGTCTCGGTCAAACGATACTGCGTCTTGGGCATCCGGCCTTCAAACGACTTGGTGCAAACGATGTATTCGGCGTCCTCCAGCTTGCGCGCATGCACGCTCAGGTTTCCATCGGTGGTATCGAGCAGTTTCTTCAGTTCGTTGAAGGTGAGCGACGGATTCACTGCCAGAGCGCTCACGATCCGCAGCCGGATGGGCTCATAGATCAGGCGATCCAGACCAGCCAGCGCCTTGCCCGCCACGCTCACGGGTTTGTCGATTTCCTTTCGAGCCGTGTTTTGTCTAGCCACCGTACCTCCTGGCAATCACGATTCCGAATGCCAGGTGCAGCCCGCCAAATCCCGCCGCAAGGAACGAGCGTGCCCCAGGCGAACGGGCAGAACAGCGCCACCGCGCCCAGCGACATGAAGCAAAGCCCCATCACGGGAACCACCCGCACCGAGAATGCGCCGCCGGTGACCACGCCGGTTCCATACAGCAGCAGCCAGGCGCCGGGAATGGCGGCGGGCAATCCAGCCCGATATAAGACCGCCGTAAGCAGCCCTCCAACAAATAACGGCGGCGCGAAACTCAAAACGAATCGCCGGGCGGGCGCCGAGAGCAGCGGGCCTTTCGCGGCGTTGGCTTTGCGCTTGATGGCCAGGACCGCCAGCGCCATGGCGAAGCGCCGCTTCGAGCAGCCAGGTGGCGAGCCAGCGTTCGAGCGTCGGTTGCCGGACGGCGATCACGGCCGCGGCCAGCGCGCTTATTCCCATCGCGACTCCTCCCCATCCTGGGACGGCAGTGAACGAGCCGGCGCGCTCCATGGTCTCGCGAATGAGCCGCAAGATTGTCCATCGCGTGAGTGTGCAACGAAACCGGTTCAGCGCGAGGCGCGCGAATGCTCCGGACGGTAGCCATAAAAGCGATTATACGCGATTCACTTTACGTTGTAAAGTAGGCAGCTGTGCCGGGACCTTTAGAAACTGGAAACAGCTCCATCTGGTCACTTTGATCAGGTGCCCCGGGTTGATAAGGCGCTGCGGGCCATTCCACTTCCTGCCGCCCAGCCAGTTTGTGCCGCGCGCGGATACGCTCCACGCGCTCGGCGATCATTTCTGGATAGTGGCCCTTCAGATACGCGGTCTTCTCGAAACGCTCGCGATAGCGGCGGACCAGGTGCGGGAAGCGCTCTTCGAGAAACGGCAGGAAAACCTGCGCCGCACAGGGCTTCAGGAACAGGGGAGCGGCGCTGAAGGACGACGCGCCATGGCTGCGCGGCCGCCGCGCAGACCCCATCCAGGCTCTCTTCGCTATCGTTGATCAGCGGCATTACCGGATGCGCCAGAACGCTCACCGGCACGCCGGCTGCCGTCAGTTTCGCGACTGCGGCTAAACGCAGCGCGGGGCGCGGCGCGCGCGGCTCGAGCAGCCGGGCCAATCGCTCGTCGAGCGTGGTGATGGTCAGGTGCACGCGAATCTTATTTTTCCTGGCGATTCGAGCCATCAGCGCGGCGTCGCGCGCCACGAGATCGGACTTGGTTGTGATGCCGAAATCCAGCCCGCGCTCTTCGGCGAAAACTTCCAGGATTTGGCGCGTGATCTCGAAGCGGCGCTCGGCCGGCTGGTAAGGATCGGTGGCGGTTCCGATCCAAACCGTGTCGCCCGGCTTCAGCCTGCGAACCTCGGCCCGAAACGCGCCGGCATGGAATTGTTTCGCGTAGATTTTGCGCTCGAACAGCTCCGGATCGCGCAGCTCCATGAATTCGTGAGCGTAGCGGGCGTAGCAGTATTTGCAGCCGAATTCGCAACCGCGATACGGATTCAGCGTCCAGATGTCGCGCATGCGGCCCGATCCACGGCCAATAAAGCGGCGGGTTTCGAGCTCCAGGTATTCCACCTGACGCTTGGCTTCCAGCAAGTCGCTCGAAGCGGCCAGGCGCGCGATGCCGACGAGCTTTGGGGGAGGATCGTCTTTGAATAACATTGGGAATAACATTGGCGCTCCACGTCAATATTCTCCTTTTATTCGCCTCATGTCAAGCCGACACAACTCGCGTGTCGCCATCACGCCGCGTGATCCGTTCACGATCCAGGTATTCAAGCAAGGGAATCGCATACTTGCGCGAGACTCCGGTCCAATCCTTGAACTCCGGAACGCGCAAATCGCACGCCCTTCTTTTGCGCCAGCAGGGTGCGGAGCGACTGTATGGCCGAGGCATGAAGCACCAGTTCATCGCTGACTCGAACCAGCCGTTTATCGCGCAGCATCGATCTGAAGCAGGGTGCGGGCGCGAGCGGGATCGACGCCCGATTTTGCCAGGACTTCGTTTACTGCAGGCGTCGCCAGGCCACCCAGACGGAAGGCCTCTTCGATCTTGGCGGTCGCCTCCCGCTCGTCGTCCTTCAGCGCAACTTTATGAGAAGAAAGGCGAATGGTTTCGCCGTCGACAGCCAATGTCTTGGAACGCGCCAGCAGCGCGTCCATAACCAGGGAGGCGCGTCAGCCAGAAACTTGCTGCGCAGCTCCTCCTTGGAGGCTCCAGCCAGCAGTGGATTCTGCCGATGGAACAGCTTCAAATGCTCGTGCAGCGCTTCCAATTTGCTCGCCACCCATCCGGGGTCCAGCAGCCAGAACTGCGGGGACTCGAATGGCCACAAGAGAAGCCTGCGGACGCAGCCTTTCGAAGGTCGGCTTCCAGCATTCCGGTGCGCGCCACCAATTCGGGCATTCCGATGCCATAGCGCGATTCGCGGGCCAGCAGAGCGATGCGTTCGGAAAGCGGCGCGGTTTCGAGGATTCGCAGCCGGTTTATGGCGGGAATGCGGCGCGGGGCCGCAATGTCCAGCACCACTCCGCCGCCAATGGTGATAACGGGCGAGAACATGCGGACAATGAAGCGATCGCCCGGCAGAAGCAGCAGCGGTTCGCTCAGCACCAGGCGCACGTATTCGCGCGAACCTGGCGCAATAGGATCCGTCCCGTTCAGGCGGCGGATTTCCGCCTCCACCTCGGCCGTGCCCGCGTGAAAATGCACCGGAGCGCGATGTTTCAGGGGCTTCGCCGATTGGAGCAAATCGAAAGCGCAGTCGATATGTCGGGTAACGTGAAACCGTCCAGCCTCAGCCAATACCATGCCCCGGGCGAGTTCGGCGACGTCGACACCAGCGATATTCAGCGCGGTTCGCTGCCCGGCCATAGCCTCCTGGACGTCGGCGCCATGCACCTGAATGCCGCGCACGCGGACGCGCTTGCGCGCCGGATGCAGCTCCACTTCCTGATCCACGCGGACCACGCCCGAGACCAGCGTGCCGGTGACCACCGTGCCGAAGCCGCGCATGGCGAAGGCGCGATCAATGGGCAAGCGGAAATATTGCGAAGCGTCTTTGTCCGGAACCGTCGCGGCCAGTTTTGCGAGTTCGGCGCGCAGCTCATCGAGACCGGCGCCGGTAGCCGCGCTTACCGCCACCATGGGCGCGTTTTCGAGGAACGAACCGCGCACAAATTCAGCCGGCCTCCAGGCGCGCCAGATCCAGCAGATCGCCCTGGGCCAGATCGGCCTTAGTGAGGACCACTATGCCCTTCCGTATGCCTAACAACATACAGATATCAAAATGTTCCCGGGTCTGTGGCTTTATGGACTCGTCTGACGCTATAACAAAGAGAACAAGATCTATGCCGCTGACACCAGCCAGCATGTTTTTGATGAACCTTTCGTGGCCGGGTACGTCTACTAAGCCGAGGCGCACGTTCTCGGACAGCTGCAGGTGCGCAAAGCCCAGGTCAATGGATATGCCGCGCTGCTTTTCTTCCTTCAGGCGATCGGTATCGATGCCGGTGAGGGCCCGGACCAAAGCGGTTTTGCCGTGGTCAATGTGGCCGGCGGTGCCGATAATGATGTTCTTCATTTCGACGATTCTCATCCTAGCGCCTCTGGTGGCGCAGGAGGCGAATGAGTTTACGGCCAAGCCGGCACCGGTGGTGTCGGATCAGCCCGCCGCCGATACTCCGAGTGACACTCCGACGTTCAAGACCGGCGTGTCGGACGTGCGGGTGGACGTGCAGGTGACCGATGGTGACAAGCTGGTCAAGGGTCTTACCAAGAGCGACTTCGCCGTCACCGATGAGGGGCAGCCGCAATCGATTGTTTCGTTCGCTCACGGCGACGAGCCGGTGACGCTGGTTCTGCTGCTGGACGTCAGCGGAAGCATGCAGAAATATATCGACCAGATTTCGGCGGAAGCGCGCGAAGCGCTGGACCATTTACGGCCGGGCGACCGGGTGGCGCTGATGGTGTTCGCGAAAAGCACGGCGGTGGCGCAGGGCTTCAGCGACAATCTGGCTGAAACCGCCCGCAATATAGGGAGCGCGGTGAAGAGCTGGGACGTGGGATCGAGCACGCTGATCAATTCCGCCGTGATGGACGCGGCGCATTACATGGAGAAGCACGCCGGCCCGGGTGGGCGGCGCGCGATCGTGATCCTTACCGACAACCTGAGCACCAGCTACCGGCTGACCGACGGCCAGGTGATTCGCGAATTGGATAAAGCCGATACCGTTTTCAACGCGATCATCACCGGGCGCGCGATCCGGCCTGCGCCTTTGCAACCGGGCAAGCCCGCCAATCCCGACTTTACTCCAGCCAATGTTTACGACCTGGCGGAGAAGACTGGCGGCGAATGGGTGAAGAGCGGAGAACGCGGGCGATTCGTTCAAGGACATGATCGAGCGCATCCGAAGCCGCTACATGCTGGCTTATCACGAGCCCGACGCGCAGCCGGGAACGTTCCGCCACATCACCGTGACGCTGGACGACGCCGCGCAAAAGCGCTACCCGGGCGCGGAGCTGCATTCGCGCAGCGGGTATTACGCGGAATAGGACAGCAGGCTCCGCAGAGTGTTCCTCGTGACTAGCTCACGACCTGAATTAGTGGAGACGATCGAGTGATGATCCGGGGCATCTCGTCGTGGGTCCGTCCCTCCAGAACGCGACCGGTGCGTTTCTTTTGCACCCCGCCCCATTGTTTGAAGAAAAATGCAACCCCTGCTTGCTGGCACTGGTTCCGGATTGACGTCACCCACTCCGCGAGTACCGGGCGTGCACGGGGACCGGACTCGCCGCCAACGATCACCCAATCGATACCACTCAGATCGAGGTTATCCAGAGGACCGAGAAGTGGCTCTAATGAGAGAAACTTGATGTGAGCTCCCGTCCCTTTGAGGTGGTCAACCCGCGCTGCGAATCCTTGCGACTCGACACTAACTCCCATCCACACGTTCTTCGGCCAATCGATCTTCTCGGAAAACGCAAGCAGACGGCCCGATCTTTTCGTTAGGACTTGGAACTGGTGCCAGGATGCGGCTCTCATGGTTCCGAATACGCGCTGAATGTACTCCAGCGGGACCGAGTGATGAAAGAGATCACTCATGGAGTTGACAAAGATCATCTGCGGGTGCTTCCACCGAAGGGGTAGTTCAAGCGTGTCGGGATGCAATGTTAGCTGAAAGCCATTCGCATACTTTTTCTGCCCCATCGCCTTGAGTCTCGCTGTGAGTCGCTCGGCATAGCAGTTTTCGCATCCCGGGCTCAGCGCATCACAGCCAGTGGACGGGTTCCAAGTAGCTTCAGTCCATTCGATCGCTGATTTAGTCGCCATGATCTCCCTCTCTGAGGAATCGAATCAACACGCTTTTCGGAAGTGTTCTTTTCTGGCCGCCCGCTTGGAAGCGTCTGTTTTCGGCACGCGGATCTACAACAACGCGCCGCTCGCCTTCCAGTCTAAGAACAGCATCTCGGTAGTTACTTTCCGGGTATCGCATATGAGCTTCTTCCTTCAACAAGGCGCCGAAACGAATCTCCCGGCCCGCATAGACAGACAATAGGCGATCCTCAACTTCGTATAATCCGTCAAACAACAGTCCAGACAATTCCCGAGCGCGAGGATCGTGCTCTCCGGACCCGACACCTTCCTTGATCTCCGGACTGGCGGACCGAAGGATGCTCTTCATCATGCCCGCAGCTTGCTCGTTCTTCGATGCATAAACCAAGTGATGGCTAGTCCGTCCTCGATTGCTCTTGAACCGGAAGAAAAGAGGGATTGCCCTGGCCTCCACGATCGAGGATGTGACAGCCGCCAAGATGATGTTTTCTCGTTCGGATGCCGACCGATTTTGGATTTCAGCACGGAGGGCTTTTGCCCTCGAGGGTTCAAAGAACTCGTCCAGGGACCTATTCATGATCTCGAGGTCAAGTTTCATATTGATTCGACTGTAGTTGAAGAAGAATATGCAATCGTTCCCGAATCCCCCTAGAATCGACGAGATCAGGCTCAGTGAGAGTCCTTTGTACCCGCAGGGATCCAGAAAGACTAGAGTGGGTACCGGCAGTTTCCTCAGGACGTTAACCCACCTTAAATCTATTATCTTGTTATCTATGGTCGGCGCGTACCGGAGAGTCCCGATCTCCGGAACTGCGTCGACGGCGGTCTTTAGTGCTTGGTAATTCTCGCGAGCGCCGTCGTTAAACCAGAGGTGGACCTTCTGCCGAAACAATTCGTCGCGCACGGTGGTTTCGCAAACCAAAATCGGGATAGATTTTTGGGTATCTCCATCACTGTTTTTGTAAAGGGTCCAGCGAACAAATCCGCGTACCCTACTTTGTCGCGTCGTCCCCGGGCCATCACTCGATTGTAGGCCACGAAGTATTCGGTCACAATCTTCTGCTTGATTCGCGATCCTTCCCGTAACTCCTTGAAGAACTCGGCCTCGACACCTAACTTGGTATGTTTGGTCATGAGGCCCTTTAAAATCATTTTATCCTTTTTTTGTTCGAATGGTTGGCCTCGAAGTAAGCGCGCACACGTATCTGCGGGGGTTCATTGCTAGACAGATAGCCCCAAAACATGCGGCGCCTGCTACTGTAATCTCGTACGTCGACCGACCGACTCGAAGTGCGACAACGTCACGCTAATGCCGCGAGCCCTGGTGAGTGTGACCAACGTAGAAGGCTGGCATTAAGACCAGGGTGTGTACAATGCCGTCATTTGTGCGCGCCGAAATTGCTTAGATCGCGCTCCTCGCGGATCTCGCGAATTACTTCTTCGGTAGCGGATGCCGATGGCGGTTCCCCGACTCGAAGTACCCAAACGCCGCGTTCAAGAGTCATTAGCGCGACCGCGTCATGTGGAATCGGAGAGACCTGCTCGTCCATAACTGACTCAATGCCATCGCAGCCACTGCGCGATAGTCGGTTGCCCACACCTGCTACTGTAATTTCGTATGTCCACCGACCGATTCGCCGCTAACCGATTGGACGAGGTCCGACGCCGTCACGCCAATGCCGAGGCGGGCGGCGGCGAAGAGCGCATGGCGCGGCAGCACAAGGAAGGCAAGCTTTCGGCGCGCGAGCGCATCGATCTGCTGCTGGACGCAGGCACATTCGAAGAGATGGACAAGCTGGTGCGGCATCGCACCACCGATTTCGGAATGGATCAGCAAGTCATCGACGGCGACGGCTTCGTCACCGGCTACGGCCACATTCACGGGCGGCTGGTTTACGTCTTCGCGCAGGATTTCACCGTGCTGGGCGGATCGCTCTCGGAAGCCAACGCGCTGAAAATTTGCAAGATCATGGACCTGGCGCTGAAGACCGGCGCGCCGGTGATCGGGCTGAACGATTCCGGAGGCGCGCGCATTCAGGAAGGCGTGGCGTCGCTGGCCGGTTACGCCGATATCTTCCTGCGCAATACGCTCGCGAGCGGCGTGATTCCGCAAATCTCCGCCATCATGGGGCCGTGCGCGGGCGGCGCGGTCTATTCGCCGGCGCTCACCGACTTCATCTTCATGGTGGAGGGCACCAGCCACATGTTCATCACCGGGCCGGAGGTGATCAAGACCGTCACGCACGAGGACGTGACCAAGGAAAAGCTGGGCGGCGCCGAAACGCACAACAGCATCAGCGGCGTGGCGCATTTTCTGGCGCACGACGACGCCGAATGCTTGCGGATGATCCGCGAACTGGTGTCGTACATCCCGAGCAACAATCTGGACGGCGCGCCGGCGCGGACCATCGAGCGACCCCATCGACCGCGCCGATCCGGCGCTCGATACCCTGGTGCCCACCGATCCGCAGATGCCTTACGACATCAAGGACATCATCCATCGCGTGGTGGATGCGGGCGAATTCTTCGAGATCCACGAGCATTGGGCCAAGAACATCGTGATCGGCCTGGCGCGCATGGACGGCAAGAGCGTGGGGATCGTGGCCAATCAGCCCGCGTTTCTGGCCGGTTGCCTGGACATCAATTCCTCGGTAAAGGGCGCGCGCTTCGTGCGCTTCTGCGACGCGTTCAATATTCCGATTCTCACGTTCGAAGACGTTCCCGGATTTCTTCCGGGCACCGAGCAGGAGTTCGGCGGCATCATCCGGCACGGCGCGAAGCTGCTGTATGCGTACGCCGAGGCTACCGTTCCGAAGATCACCGTGATCACGCGCAAGGCTTACGGCGGCGCGTATTGCGTGATGGGATCGAAGCACCTGCGGACGGATGTGAACTTCGCCTATCCGACGGCCGAGATCGCCGTCATGGGCCCGGAGGGAGCCGTGAACATCGTGTACCGGCGCGAGATCGCGGCGGCGGCGGATCCCGAAGCGGTGCGCAAAGAAAAGATCGAGGAGTTTCGCGACCGTTTTGCGAGTCCCTTTGTCGCAGCCGAGCGCGGCTTCATCGACGACGTGATTGAGCCGCACGAGACGCGGCCGAAAGTGATCCGCGCGCTGCGGATGCTCGCAGAACAAAGTGGACACCATGCCGCGCAAGAAGCACAGCAATCTGCCGCTGTAAAGTCGATTACAAGCTGCGGACGCCCATGGCGGTGATGTCGTCCACGCGCATGGTCTCTTTGACCACGAACGGCTCGCCATATTTCACGCCGATCAGGTTGCCATAGAAGCGCGCGATGGAGCCCAGGCGCTCGCGAATTTCCTGCTGATCGGGAAACAGCTCCGACGCTTCCGCCGATTGGCCGTATTGCGATTCGTAGCAGAACAGCGCGGACATGCGGCGCTCGAACTGGCCGGAAATGTCCACCACGAACGACGGCGTCACGTTGGCGTAGAGCGATGAGTAGAGGATCTTGTGCGGGCGATGCGGCTCGGTTTCCTCATCCAGCTTCTTCAGGCCCGCGAGAAAACAGGCTTCGAAGCCGATCTCGGAAGCGCGGTAATGATCGGGATGCCGCGCTTCCCAATAGGGCAGGATCACCACGCGCGGCCGCAGGTTGCGAATCTCCACTGCCAGGCTCATGCGCACGCTGACGGTATTTTCCAGGCGCGCATCGGGAAGGCGCAGATTGCCGCGCCAGGCCAGACGCATCGCGCTGGCCGCGGCTTCCGATTCCTTCAGACGAATTTCGGGCGTTCCGCGGCTGCCCATGTCGCCGGCGGTAAGATCCAGCACGCCGGTGCGATAGCCTTGCTCGGCCATGCGGATCAGCGTGCCGCCGCAGGTTTGCTCCACGTCATCAGGATGCGCGGCGATGGCGAGAATGTCGAGCGGCTTTTCGATGGCCGCCGATCCGGTGTCTATCTTCCTCCACATCATCAGTACCGCCAGGGCCGGGCGCGCTGCTGGGTGGGCATCAACATGACCAGCAGCATGCCGGCGACAAATCCGCCCACGTGCGCGAACCAGGCCACGTCGCCGTTCGAAGTACGCCGAATAACCCACCGAACCAACGCCGCTGAAGAACTGGATCGCAAACCAATACGAGCAGCAGAAAGGCCGCTGGGATGTCGACGGTGGTGATGAAAACGATGATGAACACCAGCGTGACGAATATGCGCGCGCGGAAACTTGATCAAATAAGCGCCCATCACGCCGGCGATGGCGCCGCTGGCGCCGATGGTGGGCGCGGTGGAGTTGGAGTTCACCAGGATGTAACAGGAAGCGCCGCGGCGAATCCGCAGACAAAGTACAGGAGCAGGTATTTTGCGTGCCCCACCAGATCCTCCACGCCGCGGCCGAAGATCCACAGGAACCACATGTTGCCCGCGATGTGCAGAAATCCGCCGTGGATGAACATCGAAGTGAGGATGGACGAGTAGTGCAGCCGGTCCGGCACGATGCCGTAGTGCATGATGAAGCGGTTCAGCGCGTAATTGGGCATGCTGAGCTCGTACAGAAAGACGGCCACGTTGACGGCGATGATGGTCAGGGTGACCGTGGCTCGCGTATAGTGCGGCTCGGAGGATCGAAGGGGGATCATGAAGGTTAGCCGGGTCAGCCGCGGTGCTCGAACTCCCGGTTGCGAGCGCCGCTCGGCGCTGCGCATCAAAGCTTGCGCCTCCGTCAAGGCTGGCGATGTGCCCGCGCGCGCCCAAGGCGGTACAGTTCAGGGCTGCCATGGCATTGGAAAATTCGAGCGCTTCGCGCACCGGCATGCTCTCGATCACAGAATAACAGAACGCACCATGAAACACGTCTCCTGCGCCGGTGGTGTCGACGCAATCCACCACGAACCCGGGCGAATAAACGAAGCGGCCATCCACGCGCGCGAGCGAACCCGTCGGCGCCCAGCGTCATGGCGGCGACGCGCATGCCGTATTCGTCCTGAATCATGGCCAGCGCGCGGAACGGATCGGTCTCCCTGGTCCAGCGCGAGGGAAACTCGGAGCTGGCGACCAGATAATCGACATTGGGCAGCACGCGATCGAAGCCGGGATAGATGGTATCGACATCCACGGTCACGGGGATTTGATGCCGGCGCGCGATTTCCGCTGCGCGGGAAACGGCGGGCGTATCGTGCCCGTCGATGTGCAGCAGGCGCGCGCAGGCGATTTTTTCGGGCGTCAGGCTCTCGGGATCGATGCGCAGGCACTCGTCGCGATTCCAGAGCACGGTGCGCTCGCCGGTGGTCTGGTCGACCAGGATATAGGCGCTCTGGTTCGGGCAATTCGGGCGGATTTCGATGTCGTCCAGATTGACGCCGCTGGCGCGCAGGCTTTCCAGTTGCAGCGACGCCGCGCTCGTCGTCGCCCAGCGTGCCGATATATTTCGCGCGCAGACCGAGCTTGGCGCAGGTGACCATCGCGCTCGCCACTTGTCCGCCGGGGCTGAGAACTTCGCGCTCGAAAGGCGCTTTGCCGCCATAAGCGGGGAAGCGAGGGAGCAGGATCAGGGTGTCGGTGGCGTTCAGGCCGACGCCGACGACGTCGAAGTTGGGCGCCAAGACCGGCAGCTATTTCTTCTTGGGCGGCATTTCGTAAAGATAGATGAGTGTGCCCGTGAATGTCCGGGATCTTTGTCCACTAACTTCGGCTTCCAACCCGGGACCGCGTAATCGTGGGAAACCACGCGGGAGCCGTTCTTCAGATATTTTTCCAGATTCGGGCGCAGCATCTCGTTGGCGTCGGTGGCCAGGTACAGCGTCACCACGTCGGCGGGGCTAAGGTCGACGTCCAGGAAGTTGCCGTGGATCACTTGCGCGTCGTTATCCAGCCCGAGCCGCCGGATGCGGGCGTTGGTAGCTGTTCACCAGGTCGTCGGAAATTTCCACGCCGACGGCTTTGGCTTTGAACCGGAGCACAGCGGTAATTAGGATCCGCCCGTCGCCGCTGCCCAGGTCGTAGAGCTTTTCGCCCGGCTTGAGATCGGCCAGCTCCAGCATACGATCCACGATCTCCTGCGGGCGAAACAACATATGGCGCCAGGCTATTGGCGTAATGCTTGGCGTGCTGCTGGCCGTAGAGCAGGCCTTGGGCAAACGCCTGGCTCGCGAAGAGCGAGAACACTCCTAGAACAACCGCCAAACCTGTTAAACGCATGGAACCCCTACTGGCTTGAGATGGACGAAGCCGCCCTTCCGTTCCTTGATTTTACGATCTTTGAGACCATTTCCGAAACGGCAAACCACAAATCCCTGGGGCGGGAGATGGTGTATTCGTACCCCCGGAAGAAGTGGACGGTGTGGCTGATGGCGTCCTTCCACGGAACGGCCTGCGGATTCAGGTTGTAATTCATGTAAAACACGGGAAAATCGATGTCCGTGGCGTCCTTCAGGGCTTCTTCGGGGGGATTGGAGTCCAGCAAGACCTTAGGACCGGCAAAAACCAGGGCGTCGGGGTGATCCTGGGGAGCGGCCGTCATCTCTTTGCGTACTAAGGTGGTCAGGAAGTCGGTATCGCCGTGCTTGTCGCCCAGGCGTTTCAGGTCGACGGTACCCAGATTCAGGGTGTTGAGAGCGGATCCCAAGGCCGGAAAATCGATGCGGCTGGCGCCCTCCTGGCGATAAATCACCTTTTGTTCCTGCATGTTAAAGGCGACGATCGAGAATTTCCCGATGCGCGGATCGCGCGAGATGGTCCGCAGGATGGAGACCAGCGCGGTGGTATCGAGCGGCTGAAGCGCGGCCGACAGGGAATTCTGCGGCGCAAAGTTCACCAGCACCTTGACGTTGAGCGGCGGGTCGACATGCTGGGCTGGATCGCCAAGCGCGTGCTGGACGGGCGGCTCTTCGGTGAACTGCTCGCCGGCGGCGCGCTGGACGGCTTCCGGCGCGATGGCCAGGCCATAGGCCGGTCCTTGGATCCAAGCGTCGCTTCGGAGTCCCAATTGGAGGAGCAGACTCGCTCCGTGCGATCCCGCATCAGCCAATCGACATGATAGAAGCCCTCGCCGACATCGAACGCGCCTTGCAGGTAGGCGTCGCCCTTGGCGTCCTCTTCCATGGGTGGAACGCGCAGATGCTGGGCGAAGTAGACCGGCTCATCCCGGTGGTGTCCGGGCGTCACGCGAAACACGATGTTGAGCTGGTTCTCCGTGCCGGACAATTCCTTTAACGGAACTGTGACCTGATATCCGGCGTGAAATTTGAGATCGAACCCGAGCGTAGGTTTACTGGGAGTAACGGTACAAGGCAAATCCTTGCGCTGTTCGCCGGCCTCCAGCACGGCCAGATCGGTATTGAAGATGTTGGCGCGTTGATGAGGCCCGGCGCCGTGGATCAGGATTTGGGCGCGAAGCGGGGCAATGCTCAGGAAAAGACCGGCCAGCAGCCACCGGCCGCCGAATTGAACGAACAAACAGGGTCTCTGCATACCCTCTTCACTCACTCGCTTCACCACTCAGTGGCGCACTCTCGCGACCGCGCTCACTCGCTGGATTGTTCCCTATTGTACATCCAGACTCCGCGGCTGCAATAAGAAAATTAACTTAGCAGCATTCGCTTACTGAGAAGTTATCGGACGCCGCGGTACTTCTCAAGAGATGACCCGCGGTGATATGCAACACAACCGGTGAGACGCAGAATGGGACGACGACTGCAACAGGAATTTGTATGGTACAGTGCTTGGATTATGGCATCGCGCAGCGTTAACAAAGTAATTCTGATCGGGCACCTGGGCCGGGACGCCGAGACCAAGTTCACTCCCGCGGGTGTGGCCGTCACCAAGTTTTCAGTGGCGACCAATCGCCGCTGGAAAGATCAGCAGAGCGG
>CAWCSV010000005.1:0-620228 GCA_963798295.1 Bryobacterales bacterium
CCGGCAGCTTCCTGATAGTCCTGTGGCTGGGCAATAGCCTGGCCAGTGGTCAAGCTGCCGCGCCGAAAATCCCAAGGATGGCCGACGGGAAGCCGGACTTCAATGGCATTTGGGAATCTTTGAGCACGGCGAATTGGGATCTGCAGGATCACTCGGCGTATGCCGGACCGATGTGGGAAATGGGTGCGATTGCCGCCGTGCCTGCCGGGCAGGGCGTCGTGGAAGGTGGGTCGATTCCGTACCTGCCCGCAGCGGCCGAGAAACGAAAGCAGAACTTTGCGAATCGAAGGACGGCCGATCCGGAAGCGAAGTGCTATCTTCCGGGCATTCCCCGAGCTGCTTATCTGCCCTACCCGTTTCAGATCGTCCAATCCAATAAGGACATTCTGTTCATTTACCAATATGCAACCGCAAGTCGACAGGTGAACATGGGAAAGCCACGCGAGGTCGGCGCCGATAGCTGGATGGGGATGTCGAATGGGCATTGGGAAGGCGACACGTTGGTCGTGGACGTCACTGGCCTCAACGGCAAAGCCTGGCTGGATCGAGCCGGGGATTTCTCGAGCGACGGCCTTCACGTTGTGGAGCGCTACACGCTCACGGACCAGGACCATATCGCTTACGAGGCGACCATGGAAGATCCCAAGGTCTTCATGCGACCCTGGAAAATCCATTTGACGCTCTACCGGCGTGTCGAAAAGGGTTTCCAGTTGCTGGAATTCAAATGCATACCGTTCGCTGAGGAACTGCTTTACGGCGAGTTCCGCAAGCAGACCAGGAAAGTAGCCATTTTCTTTTCTAATTCGGGACGGCACCTGTGTGATCATTTCGGATCATTGACACGCCAGTAAGGGAAAACACATGCTGGACGAGAGGAGCGGCCAATGAGATATCGATATCGCCTGATCGCGCTAACAGTATTTGCCGCGACGGTAATGGCGGTTTCCGCGCAACCCGTCGCCAAAACAGCAACGGCATCCAAGGCCTGGAAACAGCCCATGACTCCTTGGGGCGATCCGGATCTGCAGGGCGTATGGCCCAGCACCAGCATGCTCCAGACTCCCATGGAGCGCGACCCCAAGCTGGGCACGCGGGCCGTTCTTAATGACGAGGAAGTGGCCCAGAAAGCGGCGCGCGATAAGCAATTCCATCAGCTCGAAACAGGGAACCCGAAAGGGTTCGTGCCTCTGGCGGCCGGCTGGTTCGATTATGGGAAGGCGAATCGCCAGGCGTCTTTGGTGGTCGATCCCCCGGATGGCCGGATTCCAGCCACTCACAGCGGAGGCGCAGGCGCGCGAAGCCGCGCGTAAGAAACACTGGAACGAAAAGAAAGACTCGCCGGATACCTGGCTGGATCTCACCACTTGGGACCGTTGCATCACCTTGGGCCCCGTCGGTTCGGTCATGCCGTTCGCCTATAACAACGGTCAGCAGATTGTTCAGGGCCGGGATACGTGGTATTTCGCAATGAGATGATTCACGAGGCGCGCGTGATCCCATTAGATGGCGGGCCTCATGCCAGCCCAGCGATTCGGACCTGGATGGGCGATTCCCGCGGGCATTGGGAAGGCAACACATTGGTAGTGGACACTACCAATTTCAACGGGCAGGTCTTCATCGGGTCGCAAGGTGGCGGCTTTGGGGATTCGGGCGCAGTCGCGACGGACCAATTGCATCTGGTGGAGCGTTTTACCCGAGTGGACGCGGACACCATCAATTACCAGGTCACCATCGAGGACCCGCAAACATGGACCAAGCCATGGACTATCGCGATGCCGCTGCGGCGCGAGGCCGATTACGACTACATCTACGAGTACGCATGCCACGAAGGCAATATCTTTATGCACGACGCGCTGGCTGGCGCGCGCGCCACTGAAAAGAAGGCCGCCGAAGCCGCGGCGCAAAAGGGAGCGAATTAGTCAATGACCAAGAAACTCGCCGGATTTTTTCTTTGCGGTCTCTGCATGTTGATGCCGGCATGGGCGCACCACTCATTTACCGCTCAGTTCGATGCCAAGAAGCCAATCACTCTGAAGGGGACGGTAACCGATATGGAGTGGATCAACCCGCACGCTTGGATCCACATGGACGTGAAAGGGGACGACGGGAAGGTGGTGAACTGGATGGTGGAGACCGGCAGTCCGAACATTCTCTTGCGCCGCGGCTTCACCAAGAAATCCTTAGAGGCGGGCACCGAAATTGTGGTCCAGGGCTACATGGCGAAAGACGGCGAAAACAAGATCAATGGCGGCTCCGTCACATTTTCGGATGGCAAGCGGCTGTTTCTCGGTGGTTCCAATCCGGACCAACCAGCGCCCACTCAATAGGGCG
Source organism: Bryobacterales bacterium (assembly GCA_963798295.1). Lineage (GTDB taxonomy): Bacteria > Acidobacteriota > Terriglobia > Bryobacterales > Bryobacteraceae > Palsa-89. Next base: position 2,332 of record CAWCSV010000005.1, read on the forward strand.
ATCCGAGCGAATAACTGCGTCAAGCGCGCGTGATCCGAACTGATCATTGCATGCAGATTAGGGCGGGCATACAATGAAATCCGTCATTGGTCCCTCGTTCGGCCGGGGCTCGGGCTGCTAAGGCGGCAGGAAAGCTTCCTTTATGCCAATCTACGAATACCAATGCAAGCAGTGCCAGCACAGCTTTGAGTACCTGGTTCTGCGAACGTCCACTCCTGCTGAGTGCCCTAATTGCAAATCCTCGGATTTAGAGCAGTTGATTTCTAGGTGCGCGGTCAGTTCTGAGAGTACGCAACAGGCGAATCTCAGCGCGGCGCATCGCAAAGTAGCAGCCGCCCGCAGCGACCGGCTGCGCGACCAGCATCAACACTTGCACGAGCACTTCGAAGACAGCGCCGGTTCTGGGGAGGCGCACGCGAATTACGAGGTGAAGGAGAATGCTTAAGAAGATCGGCGCCATTGGGCTGCTCCTTGTGCCCGCACTCCTTCCAGCCCCCAAAGCCGAGGTGAACCCGGCGGCAGAGCGCGCGTTGCTGAACCAATATTGCGTGGTATGTCATAACGACAAGCTGAAAACGGCCAACTTATCGCTCCAATCAGCGGATATCAACTCAGTTGGGGACCATCCTGAGACCTGGGAACCGGTCATCCGGAAAATGCGCGCCGGTATGATGCCGCCTCCCGGCATGCCGCGTCCTTCGCTCGCAAAATATGAGCAGCTACGGGACTGGTTGGAGGCCGAGATCGATCGCAAGGCGGCTGCACGTCCGAATCCCGGCTCCGTCGTGTTGCATCGCCTCAATCGAACCGAGTACGCAAATGCCATTCGCGACCTGCTGGATCTCCAGGTGGACGTAAACTCGCTTCTCCCGGCAGATGATTCGGCGCGAGGCTTCGATAACGTAGCGGGTTCATTGACCATTTCGCCCACTCTGTTGGAAGCCTATACGAACGCCGCAACGCGCATAGCCCGTATGGCGGTTGGGTTTTGGAAATCCCCCACAGCCGCTGCCTACATCGCACCCACGGATTCTTCGCAGAACCAACACATCGAAGGCCTGCCCTTTGGCACGCGAGGAGGGATGGCGGTGCGCCATACTTTCCCGTCGGATGGCGAATACAAATTCTCGGTCCAAAACCTCGGTATTGGCAAATTCATTCCAGGCGAAAAACTGGAATTCCTGATCGACAACGACTTGGTCGCGATGCGCGACTACAAAGGCGTTGGCTTGAGTGCGAACAATTCATCGGACCGCGATGGCTCCATCGATGTTGCGTTGCCTGTGAAAGCCGGCTCCCATCTGGTGGGAGTCACGTTTCTGGCCGCCAACTACGGTCCGACCCTCGATTTCATCCGGCAATATGGGCGCAAGTCGCTCGAAGATAATCCAATTCCGCAGTTGGAATACTATCCGGCGGTCGGAATTCTAAGAATCCAGGGGCCGTTTAAGCCAACCCGGCCGGAAGACTCGCCCTCGATTCGCAAAGTATTAACGTGCCATCCATCGAATGAGACCCAGGAGAACGCCTGTGCCAAAGAGATTCTCACCACTTTGATGCGGCGTGCATACCGGCGTCCAGTCACTGCCACTGATTGGGAGTGGGTACAGAGCTTTTATCAGGAAGGCCGGCGAGAAGGCACCTTTCGAGATGGAATCGAGCTGGGTCTACGCCGTATCCTGGCTAGTCCGCCATTCCTGGTCCGCGCGGAGCGCGAGCCCGCGAACATAACGGCGGGACAACCCTATCGCATTACGGACCTGGAGCTGGCCTCTCGCTTGTCGTTCCTGATTTGGAGCAGCATCCCGGACGACGAACTCATTGAAGTTGCCAGCCAGAACAAACTCCATCTCGCGCCGGTGCTCGAGCGGCAGGTGCACCGGATGCTTGCGGATCCTAAAGCCGAAGCTCTTGTAGGAAACTTCGGCGACCAGTTGCTCTATCTGCGCAATCTGCCGGCGACGTCTCCCGATGGGGTCTTCTATCCCGATTGGGACGATGAATTGCGTAAAAGCTTCCGCCGGGAAACGGAACTGCTGTTGCAGAGCATCATTAACGAAGACCGCAACGTGGTCGACCTTCTGACGGCGGATTACACATTCCTGAATGAACGACTCGCCAAGCATTACGGCATCCCGAATATTTACGGTTCGCAATTTCGGCGCGTGACGCTCGGACCGGACCTCGCCTATCGCCGGGGGCTACTGGGTCAGGGGAGCGTTCTAGCGCTCACCTGGGTGCAGAACTTCCGAACGTCGCCAGTGAAGCGCGGCGTCTGGGTGCTGGAAAACATCCTGGGTACACCGCCGCCCGAACCTCCACCCAATGTGCCTCCGCTAGAGGATTCCAAGGGCGACAACAAGATCATGACCTTGCGCGAGCAGATGACGCTGCACCGCAAGAATGAGCCGTGCGCGAGCTGTCACAAGCTCATGGATCCGATCGGGTTCGCGCTGGAAAACTTCGACGCGGATGCCAAATGGCGAACCAAAGAGGGGGGCGACGGCGGAGTCCCCATCGATACCTCCGCCGTATTGTGGGACGGTACGAAAGTGAATGGTCCCGTCGAACTGCGGCAGGCGCTTCTGCATTATTCGCCCCAATTCGTCAGAATGATCACCGAGAAACTAATGACGTTCGCCCTTGGACGGGGCGTCGAATACCAGGATATGCCGGTGATCCGCTCCATCGTCCATGATGCGGACCGGGATGATGACCGGTTTGGATCGATTCTGATGGGTATTGTGAAGAGCGCACCCTTTCAGATGCGCACCAAAGAGATCGACGAAGAAGTGGCTGCAGCCACGCCAATTGCGAAGGAGTCCAAATGAACTTTATCGAAAAGAAATCTATCCCGCGCCGCACGTTCATCCGGGGGGCTGGTGTCATTCTGGGTTTGCCTCTGCTTGACTCAATGATCCCCGCGCAGACTCCTCTGAAGGAGACGGCTGCGGTGCCGGCCCGGCGATTTATGGGTATTTGGCATCCGCACGGCGCCGCGCCGGGCTATTGGAGCCCGCTCCAGGAAGGAGCGGATTTCGAGTTTTCCTTTATCACCAAGCCTCTGGAACCGTTTCGCAAGTACGTGACGCTCATCAGCGGCATGGATATGCCGGAGGCGATGGCAACTACCGAGGAGCCTGGGGGGGACCACGCCCGCGGGGCGGTTCTGCTTTCGAGCATGCGCCCGCGCCGAAACGCCGTTAGCCCCTATTTAGGTGTGACGGTCGATCAGCTCATCGCGAAGAAGTACGGCCGCGATACCATCCTGGAATCCATTCAGCTTGCGGTCGAAGAAGATGGCAATTACGGCAATTGCAACTGGGGTTACAGCTGCGCCTACACAAATTCCATTTCGTGGACTTCGCCGGTCGAGCCCCTCCCGACAGAGGTGAACCCGCGCGTGGCTTTTGAGCGCCTGTTTGGTGATGGAACCAGCCCCGAGGAACGAAAGACCGGCCGGAAGCAGAATGCCAGCATCCTGGATTCGGTGGCCCAGCAGATTTCTTATTTCAAAAAGCCGCTCGGCGCGGTTGACCGGGCGCGCCTGGATACTTATCTGGAGAACATCCGCGAAATCGAGCGCCGCATCCGAATCTCGATGGAGAGGTCCATTAAAGAGCCTTCCGAGGAAATTCCTTTCGGCGTGCCGGAAAACAAGCAGACGCATTACCGGCTGATGTACGATCTTCTGGCGTTGGCTTTTGAAGGCGACCTCACTCGCTCCGCTACCTTTATGCTCGGCAAAGATCTTTCCGGAGCCAGTTTCCCCGCTTCAGGTTTCAATGGCGGCTGGCATGGCTCTTCCCATCACGGGGATAAGCCGGACAACGTGGCCAAATACGCCAAAATAAATCGGTACCACGTCGAGAATCTCGCCTATTTCGCCGAGAAGCTGAGCAAGACACCCGACGGCGATGGCACACTGCTCGACCACATCATGATTTACAAGGGGAGCAACATGGGCAATTCGCATCGCCATGCGCATGTCAAAGTGCCCGTGATCCTGCTGGGCGGGTTGGACGGCAAATTCAAGGGCAACCGCCATATCGTTTTCCCCGACAATACAGAACGCACGTCGAATATGCTGCTTGCCCTCATGCACAAGTACGATATCGCAGAATTTCCTAAGTACGATGCCAGCGGTAAGCAAGTGGGTGTCACCCGGAACTTCGGTTCCAGCACCACGCCCCTATCGTTATGAAGGGAACTGCGCCCGCTGTCATCTGGACGGCCGCAGCGCTCTTATTGCTTGCGACACCGGTCGCTGCACAGATCGGTGGACGGCCGCAGCGGCCCAAAGTGCAACGGCCCGACGGACCCGTATGGGAGGTCATTCGCACGCATTGCACTGCATGCCACGGGATTGACGACTTCGCCTTCTACGCTCAGGATAAGGCGGCTTGGCAGAAACTGATCGCGCAGAAACATAAGCCCGGCGACGCCGACCTCTCCGATGCGGACCGCGCTTTACTACTCGATTGGTTAGGCACGGTATTCGGCCCGGACACTAAGCCATTTCCGCGAACCTACGTTCCTCGTGAAATCACCACCTTCTTCTCCGATCCGGAAGCCATCCGGCTTCTCAATCGGTCGTGCACGCAATGTCATGCGCTGGAGCAGGTGCAAACGGCGCGGAAGGCCGCGGAGGCCTGGCGGGTCACGCTTTTGAATATGAGGGAAAGGGGCGCCCGGCTCTCGGATCAGGAACTAGAGCAACTGGTCGAGTGGCTCACCCGAGTTTGGGGAACCAACGAGGATAAGTGACCAAATGACAAGTGAAGAGGGCCTAGAGCCATGAACCACGGAATCGCAGGTGTTGCCATCACCTTGTTAATGGCCTGGGGGCTGTGCGCCGCCAGCCGGAGCGAAATGGCGGATGCCGCTATGCAGGGGGACAAGTCGGCCCTGCGGACGCTGCTGCAACAAAAGGTCGACGTGAATGCTCCGCAAGCCGACGGGACAACTGCCTTACACTGGGCAGTTCGCGCGAACGATCTGGAAATGACCGACATGCTGCTTCGCGCGGGTGCTCAGCCGTCGGCGGCGAATCAATCCGGCGCAACGCCAATGCTCCTCGCCGCGCAGAACGGAAATGCCGCCATCATCGAGCGGCTCATTCAGGCGGGTGCTGACCCTAATGTCCCACTATCAAAGACCGGCGACACGGCTCTGATGATGGCCGCCCGGACCGGCAAGGTTGAGGCGGCAAAGGTGCTTCTCGACCACGGGGCACAAGTGAATGCGAAGGAGAACTGGGGCGGCACCACGGCTCTGATGTGGGCGGTTTCCGAGCGCCATCCCGAGGTCGTACAGCTTTTAGTGGATCACGCCGCGGATTTAAACGCTAAATCCAACTTCGTGCCTTCGGCCTCGGGCAGAGGATTCGAAGGAACGGCCCCGGTCGCACCCAAACCCGATCAGAAGACCGAAGAATTTGCCAGCGGCTGGATGACTCCTCTGATGTTTGCGGCGCGGGAAGACGACATCGAGTCCGCGCGCATTCTGATCCAGCACGGCTCGGATGTCAACGCAGTCGGAGGCGACGGTAAAGACGCGCTGGAACTTGCTCTTTTCAACGGAAGCTACGATGTGGCCTCGCTGCTCATCGACAGTCACGCGAACGTGAACCATGCCGACGCCCAGCGGTTTACGCCGCTTGTTTTGGGCCGTGGATCGCCGCAACATGGAGACTGCGCCGAATTTTCCCTGGATGGTAACCACTGATCCGCTTCCTCTCATTAAGAAACTTTTGGATGCGGGCGCGGACCCGAATGCTTTGGTAAACAACACGCCCCGCGCCCGCATGCGCGAAGGTTCGCCGCGCATCGTCTTTGCTACTGCCATCATGCGGGCCGCATTCGCGGGCGATCTCGAGCTGGTAAAGCTGTTGCTCGCTCATGGCGCGGACCACAATATCCCGTCCAGGGACCGCGAGACCACCCTGGCGGCTGCCTGCGGCCTGGCATTTATCAACGGCTATCACCGGCAAAAGCCACCCGCCGAAAGGCTCGAAGTGGTGAAGCTGTTGGTCGATTTGGGCGAAGACGTGAATCACGCCGACAGCTATGGCATCACGCCCCTGATGGCCGCTGCAAACCTGGGCGACATCAACATTGTTCGCTACCTGATCGAGAAAGGCGCGGACCTCAACGCGCACGATCTTGGAAAGAAGAACGATGGAGCCTTCGGTTCCAGCGTGGAACCCCTCATGCCCATCGATTATGCCATCGGCGTCGGGACGTTCGTGCCGAACAACGCCGTGATCATGCATAACGGACGTCGTGAGGCTGATGAGCGACGAAATGAAGCAGCGGGGGATTAAGCACACGACCTCCGAATGCACGTTGAGAGGGTTCACCTGCAGCATCGCCAATGTGGATCCCAAGACGGCTACACCCGCTGAGATCGCCAAAATCCGAAAGATCCAAACCGGATATCAGGTAGATGGCATCACCGGAGGCCTCGCGGTAAAGGCGCAGGCGAAGCCCGAGACCAAGGCGAAGCCTCAGCCTGAGCCGGAGCCTGAGCCGCAGCAGTAGTAGAAACGTCCATTTGGTCTGTATGCCTGCGCCCATTCCTCTTCGCGGATTGCCGAAACTCCTGTTTCTCCTGGCCGCCGCCGGCGCGGTGACCATTCCTTCTGCCGCTGAATCGCCGCCGGCCGCCTCGCAAAGAGTGGAACAACCGCAGCGGTCAAGGCCTGGACTCCGCCCAAGACCAGTTGGGGTGATCCAGATCTCCAGGGGATGTGGCCTGGCACGGACCTGCTTGGGACGCCCCTCCAACGCGATCCGAAGCTGGGCACGCGCGCGCTCCTGAACGACAAGGAGTATGCGCAAAAAGAGGCGCGGGCCAAACTGGTTGGGGACGATGCGCAGGACTTACCGGGCGTCAACATCGGCTCTCCGATATGGTGGCTGGAGCACGGCAAACCAACCCGGCAAGCGTCGCTGATTGTGGAACCGCCCGACGGCAGGATTCCTCCCTTGACCCCGGAAGCGATCAAACTGGGCGAGGCTCGAGATGCTAAGTTTCATCTCACTTACGGCGTCGAAAGAAAGGTGCATGGCTCTAACGACTCCTGGATTGACGATGTGTTGGCGCTTGTTGAGCCTTACGAAAGCAACCTGTATGACCGCTGCATCTCACGCGGCGTAATCGGATCGATTTTGCCGGGCGAGCCGGGCGGGTATAACCTCGGCAATCAAATCATGCAGGCGCCGGGCCTGGTCGTGATTCGCTACGAGATGATCCACGAGACTCGCGTGATTCCAGTCGATGGCCGGCCGCACGTCGGCTCAGGCGTTCGCACATATATGGGCGATCCGCGGGGCCACTGGGAGGGCAACACGCTAGTGGTCGAAACCACGAATTTCCTGGGCGGTAAACTCGGCTTGCTTAGCCACGGCGGGGGCACTCCTTACAGCGATCGACTTGGTTCTTACCGAACGCTTCACGCGCGTTGCCGAAAATACGCTGAATTACGAGGCGCATCATCAACGACCCCAAAACCTATACGAAACCCTGGAAAATCGCCTTCCCGTTGCATCGAGACCCGAATTACCAGATGGTCGAGTACGCCTGTCACGAAGGGAACTACGCTCTGGAAGATATTCTTCGCGGGGCCTATGCCGAGCAGACAGCCGCGGAGAGCGCGCGGAAAGCAGCCAAGTGAGACGATTCGACGAGTTGCCCGATGGTGGCCGCGGCCTTTTGCGCCGCCGTTCTTCTTGTTGCGCTACCGCTGAGCGCTCATCACTCTTTTCGGCCGAGTTCGACGGTAACAAACCGGTGCGGCTGGAGGGCAAGGTGACGGAGATGGAGTGGATCAATCCCCACGCCTGGATCCATATCGATGTCGTAGATCCAGACGGTAAAGTCACGAACTGGATGGTGGAATGCGGTCCGCCGGGAATTTTGATTCGTCGAGGGTTCACCAAGAAATCTCTCGAGGTTGGAACCGAAGTGATCGCGCAGGGCTATCAGGCCAAGAGCGGCTCCTTCAGGGCCAACGCCAGCAGTATCACGTTCAAGGATGGCCGAAGGTTGTTTGTCGGTGGATCGAATCCGGATCTGCAGGAAAATCAGGGGAAGCATTAAGACCCCGCAGTGATCGATTGGAAAGAGGCATGATGAAACTCATCGCGTTCGTCTTTGTAGCGACAGCTTTACTGTTTGCAGAAACGAAACCGCAGCCGAAGGGAGCCGTTCAGCGCATCAAGGTCCACGGCAAATCGCTTGAGGGAAATCTCGAAGGAGATTCGCCGGACCGGGATGTAACCATCTATCTGCCGCCAGGCTACGATGCAAATCGCAATCGCTATCCCGTCGTGTACCTACTGCACGGCTACCTCTTCACCGACCAATATTGGACTGGTACGGGAGTCTCCATTCCGGGCGCTGACATGCCTGGCGCGAACGTACCCGCCGCGATGGACAATCTGATCGCAAGCGGCGAAGCGAAACCCATGATCGTGGTGATGCCGAACGCCTATAGCAAATACGGCGGCAGCATGTATTCCAGCTCCGTCACTACCGGCGATTGGGAGACGTATGTCGCCGAGGACCTCGTAGCGTACATGGACACCCACTACCGGACGATTCCCGATCGGTTGAGCCGCGGACTGGCGGGCCACTCTATGGGCGGCTACGGAGCCATTCGAATCGGCATGAAGCGCCCGGACGTGTTTTCGAGTTTGTACATCATGAGCGCCTGCTGCTTGATCAATAATCCTCTTCCCGCGCCGCCGGCGACTGCCAAACAGAACGATACAACAGACGGTGGCGGTGCCTCACAAATGAACTTCGCGTGGTCGGCGGCGTTTTCGCCCAATCCGAAGAATCCACCGCGTTATTTCGACGAGCCAACAAGCGACGGTCATTTGCAGCCGCTGGTGGTGGCAAGATGGCATGCCGCTTCGCCGCTGGCCATGATCGATCAGTACGTCACGAATCTCAGGAAATATCACGCCATTATGCTCGACGTAGGACTTCAGGATCAATACGGCCTGACCGGCCTGAACAAACAGCTGGAACAAATGATGACTGATTTCGGAATCATGCACACATTCGAAACTTACGAAGGCGACCACACCAACAAGATTCCCGAAAGGGTTGAGTCGAAGGTGCTGCCATTTTTCTCCCGGAACCTGGCCATGAAGAAAGCTGGCCACTGAAGCCACCTGCCTGATCAGTTTGGATCATTGAATGGAGCGTGGCTTCTGCCTATAATCCAGTGGACTAGGAGCGGTCTTCACCATGATCGACGGAGCCAGACAGGAGCAGATCTTGCACTATCTGCGGCAAGTCCGAAATCGAAAGATCACTATGAACGAGGCCGCACGGGAGATGGGCGTTCCTCCATCATGGATACCCACATTGTTGCGGCGGCTTCGATGGAGATGCGACGCAGACATATTGTGCGAAGTGCAGTACCGAACCGTCAATTCCAACTTAACAGTCACGTGGCAAGGAACGCGATATCAACTTCTCTCTGGGAAGTCCATTCTAAAGCCAGGAAGTCGAGTTCAACTTTTAATTCGACTCGATGGCACGATGAACGTGAGGTGTGGAGGAGAACCTATACCGTTTCGGCCGTGTGTCCAACCGGCGGACATTCGAGATCGCGGTCGCAGTGCTCGTACGACTATTACATGACTTGCTAAGGAGGCAAAGGGATGGTATATCAAAACCGACGAAATTTGCTAGTAGGCGTTTTTGGCTTTCTGGGAGCGCGAAGCTTCTTATCGGCGCAAGACAAGGTCTACATCTGTCCCATGGATCCGGACGTCCGCTCCAATCAGCCCGGAAAATGCCGCCGCTGCGGGATGGAAATGCGCGCGGGAATCCCCGACCCGGTGGAGTTCCACATGGATTTGACGCTGACGCCGCGAACGGTACGGCCGAATCAAGCCACGCAGCTCAAATTCTCGGTACACGACCCGTGGAAGGATCGTCCAGTAAAAGATTTCCAGATCGTCCATGAGAAGCTGTTCCATATGTTCGTGGTGAGCCAGGACCTGCAATTCTTCGTGCACGATCATCCAGTGATTCAGCCGGACGGGGAGTTTCTTTATAGCCTGGCGTTTCCTAAACCCGGCATGTATCGCGTGCTCGGCGACTTCTATCCGGACGGCGCCACACCGCAATTGATCGCAAAGACGATATTCGTTGCGGGAACGCCACCACCGCCGGTTTCGATCCCGCGCGATTACTCCACCAAGCAGGCAGAGAACCTGCAGGTGGAAATGACCACCGATCCGCTGCAGCCCATCGCCGCGCAGCCGACGCAGGTTTATTTTAAGCTGTCGCCGGCGGACGGAATTGAGAAATACATTGGCGTGTGGGCACACATGCTGGCTGCGAGCGACGATCTGATCGACCTCATTCACACCCACCCGTTCATCGCCGATGGTGGTCCCCAACTCGAATTCGTGTTGAATTTTCCGAGAGCGCGAACGTATCGCATCTGGGTACAGTTCCAGCGCAAGGGCGTGGTCAACACCGCGCACTTTGACGTGCCCGTCAAGGCGCTGGAGTAGCGTTCGTGGTTGCCGGAGCGGCGGGCAGCAGCAGCACGGTAGATCCAGAGGGAACACCGCGAATCTTGGTGCCGGCCGGCAACTCAATCGCGTTCCGATAAAGGAATGGATGCACGAATTTTGCGTGGTAATGTTCGAACCAAACGATCGGCTCGATGCTGCCGTCAGGTAGTGCAGCCGTTATTTGAAGGGCGGCATCCTCGGGCACGGTTTTGGGCAAAAGGCCATCGAGCGCAAAATCCTTGGGCAACTGAAACTCACCGCTGACCGCGAGAGCGCCGTGCGAAGGAACCTGAGGTGGCTGCTGATCGAATTTGGGATCGGGGGGCAAGTCTTTCGCTTCGCCCTCCGGCACGCCACCACCCACCCAACTAACGATGAGTTCGAGCTGCTCGGGCGTGAGCGCTTTGTCGTTGCGAAAATCCCCGAACCCCTTCACCGCTCCCCAGGGAGGCATCCGCCGTTCCAATACCTCTTCTTTTATGGCGACGGCCCAGGGACGCGCGGCTGCGTAGGTCATCAGTGAAAAAGCCTGGCCGCCTTCGTGATGGCAAGAGGCGCAGCGCTCATAAACGATGCGAGAAATTTCACGATCCCAGGTTATAGGAGTAGTGATAATGTCATGCCCGGGTGCGATGGCGACATATAGGAGGATCAGGCCACCGATGATGCTCCAACGATGCGCCATGGCTTATATGATACAACGCCAAGGTCGGCGGCGATTCTCTTTTTCAGTTAGCTCCCGAAGAACTTCGCCCATTAAATCATGCGATCGCTTCCATGGTCCGAAATGGCTGGTCGTCGGAGTACGACGGCTACTGCCGCCGATTGACGAACTTCACGGTGGAGAAGGAAATCAGTGCGCCGATTGTGTAGGGGCGATCCCAGTCTGGCGGCAGCTAGTCTGCCTATGTATGTACCCTCCAAAATGATCATTGATTCTATACGGCAAACCTGCAATACTGGCGAAAATTATCGAGGCAGAGTTTTCCCGGATGGCGCAGCCGAAGCGGAGTTGCTGAAAATCTATCGCCCGCGGCCAGGTCTTCCCTTTACGAAAGGTCCGGCTGGACGATGAAACCGAGCGGCTTTTGTGGACCACATTCTCCCAAGAACAAGTGGATATCGACGTCCGCTCGCCGCATGGCAAACGCTACTTGGATCAGATCCTGAATCAATTTCACAAAGCAGGCATTCGTTCCATCCGGCTCGCCGCCGCCGGTTACCCTGTTAAGAAGCGCGGCACGAGTTGTTTCATGATTCCCGAAACCTTTGATTTCATCGGCAAACTTACGCGCCGGGCGCACGAGCTTGGAATCGAAGTGCTCATCGACATTCATAGCCAGTATCTGGAGGAAATCCAAATCGCCAAGCAAGTGGACCGGGTATATGATTTCGCGCTCTCACCCCTTGTTTTACAAGCACTCTATTCGGGCGACACGCGCCGCTTGAAACAATGGCTTGAAATCTGCCCGCGCAACGCCGTCACCGTGCTTGATACTCACGACGGAATTGGAGTGCTCGACGTCGGGCCGGCTCGAACGAGTCCGGACGGGCCGCCCGGTTTGCTTTCTTTGGAAGAAATCAACGATCTCGTGGAAGCGATTCACGAGGGGAGCAACGGTGCGAGCCTGGAGGCGATCGGGACAGCGGCCAACAATTTGGACATCTTTCAGATCAATTGCACCTATTATGAAGCCTTGGGCCGCCGCGACGATGATTACTTGATCGCCCGCGCCATTCAATTCTTTGCTCCCGAAGTGCCTCAGGTCTATTATCTTGGGCTGCTGGCTGGCACGAACGACTTGGACCTCCCGCGACGAACCGGCGAAGCCAGCGACATCAACCGTCATTACTATACGCGGGCCGAATTGCACCTGCGGTTCGAAGCCCCCCTGGTTCGTGCTCTCTTCGATCTCATCCGTTTCCGCAATGCACATGCCGCTTTCGCGGGCAACTTCCAGTCAACAACTCTGACGACAGCTCACTTGTATTGGAATGGCGGAAGGAATCCCGACTGGGCTCGGCTCGACGTCGATCTCGCCGGTCGACGAGCGGTTATCTCGTATTCGGATCCTGCGGGCGATCACGCGTTGCTCGTTTCTAGCAGTGTTATTGAGGCGAAACGATGATTCAAGCTGCCGCCCAGCGGAAGCCAAGTACAATGTAGCTAAATTAGAGCGTGTCCAATGTCGAACCCACTCAGCGAAAGAAGCAGCAATCGCGCGATCAAGCGACGCGAGTGGCTTACCCGTGCTGCGAACCTCGCCGTCGGTTCCTTATTCGTTACGCGCAGCTCCGCTCAACAGAAGCTTCTGCCTTTGCAAAGCTCCGGTCTGGATCATTTGTCCATTACGGTTCCTGATTCGCTCGAAGCAGCGAGGTTCTATGGCCGCATCTTCGACCCACAAGTATTCCATGAACGCACCGGGGTCCAGCGTTATTACGTCCGTCTGGGTGCCGCTTATATAGCGTTCGGCCCACAAGCCAACGTGACTCCTTATATCGACCACATGGCCACTGGAGTGATCGGCTTTGTTGAGGCTGAATTCGGCAATGCCGATACCAAAGCGGAGATCACAGCCGCCGGTCTCACAGCACCCTCTGGGGCGCTTCCCATGTTGTCTGATCCGGATAACCTCCGGCTTCAGCTTGTCAATACGACCCATGGCCTGTTCGACACCATCATGCCTGGCGGACGTGTCACTGCCGAGCCTGCGGCGCTGATCCCGATCGGGCTCGATCACATCATGCTGTCCGTGGGTGATGTCGACAGGTCTGTAGCACACTACCGCAAGCTGTTCGGCGCCGAGGAGTCACGTGATCGCAATCCGCGGCGTGTGTGGTTCAAACTTGCCGACACCAAGCTCGGCTTGGAAGCCGCGCCTGCCGGGCAGAAGCCTAGCTTTTCGCACTTCGCTGTTAAGATTGCTGGTTTTCACCGCGCGTTGGTCACAGCTCGCCTTGGAAAGCTCGGCGTTAGCGTTGAGCCCGGTAGCGAAAAAGGCAGCCTTCGATTTCGCGATCTCCACAACCTTCCGGTCGAGGTCGTCGCTGGCTGATGGATAATCATTTCGGATCATTGACAAGGTGTTTAGCAGTGCACATACTCGGTTAGCGAGGGGAGGCTTTCCCAATGACGCGTTTGTGTGTCCTCACGGCGGCAGTATGCGGATTGGCCGTTGCCGGTACCGCAGCTACACCATCGGTTACGTTCCAAAAGGACGTCTTGCCAATTTTGCAGAAAAACTGCCAGACCTGCCATCGTCCGGGGGAAGTCGCGCCGTTCTCACTGATGAGCTACTCTGAGGCCCGGCCTTGGGCCAAGGCCATCAAGGTCGCCGTTGTGAGCCAGCAGATGCCACCCTGGTTCGCCGATCCCAAGGTGGGTCATTTCTCCAACGAACGCCGTCTCAGCGAAGAGCAAATCGCCACGTTGGTCTCTTGGGCCAACAATGGCGCTCCGGAAGGCGATCCTAAGGATGCTCCAGCCCCTGTGAAATTCGTCGATGGCTGGAATATCAAGCCCGATCTGGAAATTGCGATGCCAGCCGAGTTCCATGTGCCCGCCACCGGCACCATCGACTATCAATACATGCTGGTGAAGACAAACTTTCCTGAGGACATGTGGGTGAGTGCGGCCGAAATGCGCCCAGGCAACTCCAAAGTGGTGCACCACGGAGAAGCATGGATTCGTCCTCCTGGCGCGAAGTGGATGGCCGATGCTACTCCCGGAGTTTCCTATCCGTCGCAAGAAATGAAAAGGGGGCCCGGGGACGGTCTCGAGATACTAGGTAAGTTTAATCCGGGATTGGGTGACCAAACTTTCGACTTTGGGGGCTCTGCAAAGTTCGTCCCCAAGGGCTCCGATATCGTGTTTGAAATTCACTACACCGCCGTGGGGACAGCTCAGTCCAGCAAATCTACCGTAGGACTCGTGCTGGCTAAGAAACGTCCTCAGCTCCGCTATATCACCACTTATGGACCGATTGGCAACAATTTGGTGATAGAGCCTAATGATAACGACGCCGAAGTGGTGTCCGAGATCACCGCACAGTTCGATTCCAAGCTGGTTTATATCCAGCCGCACATGCATGTGCGCGGCAAGGATTACGAAGTTCGCCTCGTGTATCCTACCGGGGAAACGCAGACGGTTTTTCGCGGCCGCTTCGATTTCAACTGGCAGTTAGGCTACGATCTTGAAAAACAGTTGACGATTCCGAAAGGAACCAAGGTCCAGGGCATCGCGCATTACGACAATTCGGCCAACAACAAGTGGAATCCGGACCCCGCCAAAGAAGTTGTCTGGGGACTTCAGAATTGGGAAGAGATGCAGAATTGTTTCATGGGATTTCTGATCGATTCTGGAGTGGACCCAGAGAAGCTGTTCAAACCCTCAGGCCCCAGCGTACTGAAACGCATGATCGGCAGGGGAGGACCCACGCAGGCGTTTCTCCAATAACGCCTTTACGTCTGGTAGCTTTGATCCCATGCCTGATCAACATGATTTGACACGCCGCGACCTTCTCGTCGCGGCCGGGTTCGTTCCGCTAGCCGCGCTCATGGCCACTGCGCAGACCGGACCCGCTGCGCTTACCTCTGGACAAATGAAAACGCTCGAAGCGTTCATCGATCGGCTCGTCCCCTCCGATGAACTCGGGCCAGGCGCCGTGGAAGCCCGTGCGCAGGTCTATATCGATCGTGTGCTGGCGGGTCCGAACGCAAACGAAAAGGCGCAGTTCGTGGAAGGGCTGGAAGCGGTGGATGCCTATGCGCAACGCACTCAGGGCGCCTCACTGGCCGACCTTCCGGGGGAGAAGCGCGATCTGGTTTTAAAAGCAATTGACGACAACACAGCGGAAGGATTGCCGCAAGGAAGGCAATTCTTCAACCGCGCGCGGCGTTTGACCCTGGAGGGCATGTTCGGCGACCCCTACTACGGCGGCAATGGAGCGTTCGCCGGATGGGATTTAATCCGCTATCCCGGTCCGCGGCCCGCGGTTGACGTAGAAATGCAGCGCATGGACGCGGCGCCCACTCCTTACCACCACTCGGCTTGGGGAACGCAGTATAAATAATGGCAACCAGGCTCAAACCGGTCGATGTAGCAGTGATCGGACTCGGCGCCACGGGCGGAGTCGCAGTATTGCCGTTGGCCCGCGCGGGCCTGAAAATCGCGGGTATCGAAGCCGGTACCTGGATGGATCCGCATCGCGATTTTCACGCCGACGAAATCTACAACAACATTCGCCGCCAGGTAACCACATCGCCGAAAGCCCAGCGCGAGATTCCCACGGTGCGTACAGGACCGGGAGAAAAAGCTCGTCCACCGGCGGCGCATCCCATGATGAACGCTATCGGCGGGACATCCATCCATTACTGGGCCCAAAGCTGGCGGCTCAAGGCGTGGGATTTTAAGACACGCTCGGAAACACTCCAGAGATACGGAGCAGGTGCGATTCCGGCTGGTTCAACGCTTGAAGACTGGCCGTTGACCTACGACGAACTGGCTCCGTTCTATGACATTGTCGAAGATGAGGTGGGGGTTTCGGGCGCGGCGGGAAATATCGGCGGGAAGCTCACGGGCCGAGGGAATCCGTTTGAGTCTCCGCGGGCGAAGGAATATCCCATGCCGCCGCTGCGGGGTTCCGGCTTCACCGATCACATGGCGGAGACGGCCCGGAAATTAGGGTGGCAACCCTTTGCGCCGCCCGCTGCCATTAACTCCCAACCGCGCAAGGGGCGAAGTAGTTGTGTGTACCACGGTTACTGCGGTTCGGGCGGTTGTCATGTGAGCGCTAAAGGCTCGACCGCGGTCACGACGATTCCCGAGGCGCAAAAGACGAACAATCTCACGATTTTCGATAACGCTCACGTGATGCGCATCGAGACGGATGCAAATGGACGCGTGACGGGCGTCCGTTACCTCCGCAATCGCGAAGAGTTTTTCCAACCCGCGAAGGTCGTATTGCTAGCTGGATATACCTACGAGAACTCCCGTTTGCTGCTCCTTTCGAAATCGAAGTCGTATCCCAAGGGCTTGTCGAACAACCACGGACAAGTAGGCCGGCATTATTTCGGGCACTGGAACAGCTTTGTCACAGCATTGTTCCCGTACGACATCAACACTTGGTACGGCTTACCCGCTCAGGGCACGACGTGCGATGAGTGGGCGGACGATAGCTTCGATCACAGCGGCATGGGCTTCATCGGCGGGAGCAGCCTGCATGTAATGACCGAGCGCCATCCCATCGATGCCGCGGCTATGAACACTTTTGGGCGCGCGCCGGGGTGGGGTTCGTCCTGGAAAAAATTCATTCACGACAACGCCGGCCGACAGGCCAGTACATACATACAGACCAACACGTTTCCATACGAAACGATGTATCTCGATCTGGACGACGAAATCACGGACCCGCTTGGCGATCCGGTCTGCCGCATCAACACCGGCGGGATGCGAGAGAACGAACGGCGCGCGACACTGAACGCGAATAACAAGATGGAGCAGTGGTTCCAGGCCGCCGGTGCCATCCAAGTGATCAAGACGCCGCCTTTTGTTCCAGGTGTTTCCACCCACGCATACGGAGGCACACGCATGGGCGACAACGCCGACACCAACGCTGTCAATCGCTGGGGATTTTCCCACGAAGCGCCGAATCTCGGCGTATTAGGCGCGTCGGTCATGGGTACAAGCGGGGCGCGCAATCCTACACTCACCGCGCAGGCACTCGCTTGGCGCACGGCCGACTATCTCGTGAGGAATTGGAAGTCCGTTAGCGGCTAAAGTTCGCACGGAGACCGTCGGCTACGTCGCAAAAACGCGATCGGAAGCGAATAAAGTGCCGTTGTTTGGCGCATGAACCCAACGGTCAAAATCGACTCCCGTTCAACTCCCCATACCCGTTTCCGAGGGTTTCGTAGGGCTCTTTTGAGTTGCCACTCGTGCCTGGTTATTAACTACATAGCCAAATCATAACCCAAAGGTCGGTGGTTCAAATCCATCCGCCGCAACACAATCGGTTGCACGGATTCTCCTGGCTTTTCGCTCGATTTTTTCTAACAAATCGCTAATACCGGTGCAGTTCTCTTCGATTCCGCGGCTAGCGGTTCAGGAATTGAAATCCGCGCAGGGACAAGATGCCAAATCAGTTACGTGTGTCCAGTGTTGGTATTTCGTCACCGCAGATTGCTAACCGATTGCTAGCGGCGGCTTCGGATTTCCGGCGGGCCGCGTCCATCGATTTTTCATACCTGTCGCTGGCTTCTCTCCCTCGGCCGGGGAACAGTTGTCCATAAGTGTCGAACGTGACGTGGATGCTGGGATGTCCCATCTGATCTCGAACATATGCGGCTGTCTCGCCGTTGGCGATCAACTGGCTCGCGAAAAAATGGCGGAGGTCGTGAAACCTCGTTCCCGTCAGCTCAGCCCGCTTGACGATCAGCCGCCAGATATCGGTTTCAATTCTGTCCGGATCAATGAACCCGTGGCAGTTTCCTGAGAAGATCAATCCGGAATCGGCGTTGCCGACTTTTAGTTCGGCCAGCAGGCGCATCACGCTGTCGGTCACCGAAATGCCGCGCAATGACTTGCGCGATTTTGGCGGTCCGAGGGACCACTCCCACTTGTGAACACCATCTTGGGAGCGTCGCTTCGAGATGGCATGTTGAATGCGATTTCATTATCGAACCAGCGAACATCGAGGAACCTAAGACCCAAGACCTCGCTTCGTCGCATTCCGCAGAAAGCGCCCAGGTACGTGGTCGGATAGCCTACGCCGCCGATTTCTTTCGCTGCCCTAATCAGGGCCCATGTTTTTCCGGTGTCGGAGGAACAATCTGGCGGTACTCAACGGGCGGCAGCTTTACGCCCAACGTAGAATCCGCAAAAGCCAGACCGCGCCGGAATGCGCTCGGGCCCTTTCGCCCTGCGAGCATATTGCGTAACAACATTACGGCGTTGTGAATCGTCTTCGAAGCGACTTCGTCCTGCCTTTCCGGTCGAAACTCGCGAGCTTTGCTGTTACGTCGGTCCACGTGGGTTGCGATTTTGATCGAGATGCCATGGCTCTGTTCGATTCTAACGAGCGAGCGAGAACGGTAGCAGTGCCCGCCAGAGTGACTCAGAAAAGGTAGCCCCGAGCCACGCAGTAGTGCCAATCAGCGATTGCTTCGGCGGCGGACTCGTCCGGCCGATGGGGGCCAGTTGGGACAAGGAGCAGCCATATTTCGGCCCTGCCAACGGATGAGCACGAGTATATCCGTGGAACAGGCGTTCTCCGGCTCCAGGCAGCGGACTTCGACGGTCTCGCCTTTCTTGATTGGGGACCCGAGTTTCTCGACGACGCTCTCTGCCTGGAACGGGAAGCGGACTCTGTTTTCCAGGTAGTAATACCAACTCATCGCTTTCTCTTCCGATCCGTAGGTGTCCACGATGGCTTCGTTGTGAATACGGTCTTCTTTGATCTTGTCTTTGGCCGGTTTTCTCATAGGTTTGCTTCCAGAATCCCCACATCGATAGAGTCCGCGGACCTCCGCGGTGTGCCGTGCTGGTGTTGCCGGTCGACCCACCGCTGGCCGTCGCGCGAGTGCCAGCACGCGATCTGACTTCGGCCGGCTGTCGCATAACGTATTCAGCCTCTCTCATCTGTAAACGTTACGCAATATTTGTGTTTACGATTCTTCGGAGGCGACCAGATATGAGATAACATCAACGAAGCCGCTGGCTACCACCGGATCGGTGAGGCCGTTTTAAAGCCCTGGCGGGGTCCCGACATGGCGCATAGTGGGGAACGCGGTTGATGACCGAAAACGGTTCAGAATCTCTTCCATTCGAACCTCCGGAGCAAGAGAATATCCGGCTCCGCGAGGAAAATGCTCGCCTGCGGCGACTTCTAGCGCTTCACAGCATTTCGATTCCTCAGCTGCCACCAGAGAATCCTCCGGCAATCACACTCGTTGAGCCGGCACGCCTGGTGAACAAGGAGGAACGTGCCAGACAGAGAATCGCGCTCTTTCGAAGCCTGTTTCGCGGGAGAGAAGATGTCTATGCGCGGCGATGGGAGAATGATGGCGGCCGACACGGATATATGCCGGTGTTCGTGAAGGACTGGAGAGCTATCAACAAAAGCCGCCCGGAGGGAAACGTCGGCGGCCTTGGCGGCAGTGCCGGAAAACGAATCGCGAGTGATTCTGGCCACCGGAAGTTACATCGGCGAAGGGTTTGACGACGCGCGACTGGATACGCTATTCCTGGCCATGCCGATCTCCTGGAAAGGCACGCTGCAGCAGTATGTGGACCGATTGCATCGTCTACACGACAACAAGCGATTTGTGCAGGTCTACGATTATGTTGATAACTACGTTCTGATGCTGGCCAGAATGTACGGGCGAAGGCTGAAGGGCTATGCCGCGATTGGCCATGCGATCGAGCAGGAGACGCCCCTCCTTCCCCCTCTTTGGGCGCACATCCGTAGACTTGGACTGGCATCGGCGCGTGCGCCGTCAGGTATTCAACACAACGATCATGTAGTATTGATACAATGATTCCAGAATGGTCAGCCAACGGTGACCTTCCGCCCGGTGTGCATTTCGCCACTTGGCCGGAGCTTGAGGATCGGCTCGCCTTTAATCCGCGGCGTCATCGGATGCTGGCAGGATTCCGGCAGGCTTGCGAGGAGTTGCGGAAAGCGGGTTGCCGATTGGTTTACCTGGACGGCAGCTTTGTCACCCGGAAGGAACGCCCCGGCGACTTCGACGCTTGTTGGGACGTTCAGAATGTCGACGACGCCAGGCTCGATCCAGTCTTCTGGGATTTCTCCCGGGGCCGCGCGGCGCAGAAGCAGCGGTTTCTCGGAGAGCTGTTTCCGGCACAACTGCCTGAAGGTGCGACCGGAAAGGCGTTCGTGGATTTCTTCCAGGTGAATAGAATGAGCGGCGAACCGAAAGGAATTCTGGCAATCAGGCTGGGAAGGAGCAGACGAAAATGATCAAGAATGAAAAGCAGTACCGAATCACGAAGGCACAAGTCCGGCGGTTTCAGGATGCGGTCGCCGAGGTGGCCGGTCAGGCGCGCCCCTCGAACATCAGCGCACGATTATGGGAGGCCCAACGCGAGGCGGCTCGGAGCCAGATGGAGGAATTAGGAGAGCAGGTTGAAGCCTACGAGCGGCTCAACACCGGCCGCGGCAAAGGAGTGGTTCTCGAAGGTGTCGAGGATTTGCCCAAAGCCCTGATCCGAGCACGCATAGCAGCAGGAATGACGCAGGAGAGCCTGGCGCGCCGCCTTGGGGTCAAGCCGCAACAGGTGCAGCGCTATGAGGCTACGGAATATGGGAGCGCCAGCTTTACTCGGATTCTTAAAGTAGTGCGGGCCCTCGGGCTAAGAATGCCTAGAGCGGTACGACTCGTTCGCAACCCTTGAGTTGCTCGCCGTCAAAATCCGCCCCTTTTAGGTTGGCGAAAAACCGCCAGCAGATGCCGGGAGCGGCGATTCGCCATCCTCGTCCGCTCAATCAACTCCCATTCCTTGGGTCGTCAACCCAACGGTCAAAATCGACTCCCGTTCAACTCCCCATACCCGTTTCCGAGGGTTCCTTAAGGCTCTTTTGAGTTGCCACTCGTGCCTGGTTATTAACTACATAGCCCATAGACAGGTACGCTCATAACCCAAAGGTCGGTGGTTCAAATCCATCCCCCGCAACCAATCCTTCCAATAAGTTACAAGTAGCCAAAGCGAAATCTCAAGACCATCCTAGACCAGATTAACCTGCGGTTCCCGGTTTTCCTCTGCAACCGCGTCCGCCGTTTCTACCTGCAGAGCCATTTGAACCACATTGCTGTGTGCCTGCCTCTTGCTGTCTGTCATCGCCCTGCCGTAGACATTCATTGTTGTTTGAATGCTCGCGTGGCGCATTAGCTCGCTCTGCACTCCAATCGGTGCACCCGTTTGATCGAGCCATGACCTAAAGCTATGGCGGAACGTCTTCCATCCGACTTGGGACTTGATTGCCGCCGCCGTTGCCGCCTACGAATGTGCTTCTTCTAGATTTCCTCCTGGTGATAAGGTTTTGTAGTTGCAGGATTTGCGAACAACCAGCCCTCCTTCCGTCGGGTAACAACGAGAACGATACACCATCAGCTCTTTCACTAGCTCAGGCGCGATCGGCGCGGCATCGCGTGAATACTCCGTTTTCACATTGTCCACCCGCCCGTGGACGACGCCACGTTGGACCAACAGCGTCGACTTCTGAAAGTCGAAGTCTCTCCACTGATCAGGACCATGGTCCGATACGGTTCCCGAACATGCAGCCGGAGCTTGTGAAACTCCTCGGCTGTCAGGACAGATGGCCTTTCCAAACGCCTGCTGACGTTCTTCACGCGGACCAATTGCATCGGGTTGCTTTCAACCAGTTCCCAGCGCTGAGCGCATTTGAACAACGTAGACATCAAGGCCCGAACGTGCCCTCTGGACTTCGGTGCCAACTTCAAACCCTTCAGCCAATCCTCAACCGCCATGGCCCTGATGTTGGCGATTCGTACGTCGCCCCAACGTGGGCGAACATAGTTGTCAAGGTAGGATTGGTACGGCACTCGGGTGGAGTATCGTGCTGGTAACTCTTCTTTCTCGTAACGGGCGATCAGAGCTGCCATCGTGGAAGCTGTAACCGGCCCCAAGGTACGCCCTAAGGTATGCTCTGCGTTGATTCGCAGAACGATTGCTTGTACAGTGGGTGATTTGCGAGCCGACGCTTCCGTGGATGTCCTGAAGCGTCCCGACCGTAGCCGCGCGTAGGGTTCGCCCCGTGCCCTCGTGCAGGCGTTCGTGATTTCTAGACTCCCATGCTCTTAAAACGTTTCCTCTCTTTTCACTCGAAGACTTCCATTCTGATATCGTGTGCGCGTAAACAAGGCATTTTCTCCTGTTACGGCACGAGTGGCGGTTTTGAGTTTACGCCGGCCTGGAGCCAGATGTCCAGCTCAGAGGCTCTAAAGCGCCAGAGGTCTCCGATCCGGTGACTCGGCACCGTTCCCGAACGCGCCAGTTTCTGCAGGGTCTTGGGATGGATACCGAGCAATGAGGCTGCTTGTTGGCTGTCCAGGAGGCGCACCCATACCTGCGCTTTCAGTGTCACTCTTCCTCATCAGGATTCATCAAACCAGTAGGTGTTCATGGCCCTGGACTGGGCGTGTCATTTAGTCCAAATCATTTGCCTAATGTCCAAGCAGGAGTTTATGCAGTGGATCCGGTCACCGACGTGTTCGAGAACCTGCAAATCGTCCGAGTGGCTCGATCCCGGCTGGACTGTACCGCGGCGGTGTGACGAATGCGGAGGGCGGAGGCCGCGGGTGCGCAAGCAATACAAGCAATACAGGAGGTTGCGGCTATGGAAGATTCTAGAGTCGTCATCGTGGGCGGGGGATTCGCAGGCGTCAACCCTGGCTGAGCGACTCAGTCGCCGCGTTGCGCCTAACGTTGAAGTCGTAGTTATTAGCAGTGAAAACCACATGGTCTTTACTCCGATGCTCGCGGAGGTAGCGGGCCGTTCTCTTTCCGCACTCGACGTAGTGATGCCAGGCCGACAGATCGCGCCGGCGCCACCTGGGTTACAGCCACAGTAACCGGCGTTGATCTGAAGAAGAACGAGGTCGAGTACATACGCCCGGACAGCCAGAGGGTAACGCTTTCCTATGCTCACTTGGTTCTCGCCTGTGGCTCTGACGTCAATCTCGATGTGGTTCCCGGCATGGCAGCCCATGCTCACACGCTCAGGACCGTGGGCGACGGCTTCAACTTAGGCAACCAAATCATCACACGTTTTGAGCAGGCAGCCGCCGAGCCTAATGACGCCGAGCGAGAACGACTGCTGACGGTAGTGGCGGTCGGCGGCGGGTTCACGGGAGTAGAAGCGGCGGGGCATATGTTCGACCTGATGCGGAATATCATGCCCTTCTATCCGCAGTTAAGCCACATTCGGCCGCGGATGGTGCTCCTGCAACGGGGCGCAAGAATTGTCCCCGAATTTCAACACGATTCCCTTTCGGATTTTGCTCTGCGGAAACTCCGCCAAAATGGGCTCGACGTCAGGCTGAATACGGAGGTGAAAGAGGTTACGGCGCGATACGTCCTGTTAGGCACAGGGGAGCGGATCGATGCGGGACTAATCGTTTGTTCAGTCGGGACGGCACCGGCCGCCCTCATCGGGAAAATCGGGTTGCCGGTGGAGCGGGGCCGGTTGAAGACTGAGCCAGACATGCGGGTGACTGGTTCGGCCAATGTGTGGGCATTTGGCGACTGTGCGGCCGTTCCGAACGCCTGGAATGCAAAGATCTCGCCCCCTACAGCGCAGTTCGCGCTGCGCCAAGCCAAGCAACTGGCCGCCAATCTGCTTCGAGTCCAACGCGGAGAGGGAACGAAGCCGTTCCATTTTCGCCTGCAAGGACTTCTGGCTACTATCGGTCATCAGAACGGCGTGGCGGAAGTCTATGGGTTGAGATTCTCCGGTCTGATCGCGTGGTTTCTCTGGAGATGTGTCTACCTGATGAAGATTCCCACCTTCAGGCGCAAGCTCAATGTAGTCGTAGACTGGACCTGGGACATTTTCTTTAAGCCCAACGTAGTCCAGGTGCGCCTAGCGGAACAGCAGCGATTTAAGCAGGCCCACTACGCTGCCGGCGACTTTGTATTTCGCAAAGGTGAACCTGTCGCTGGCATCTTTGTGGTGAAGGCTGGCAGCGCCGGGCTTTACATTGATGAAGCTGCACGCACTCCTTTTGTCACGTGGACCAAAGGAGACCATTTCGGGGAGCTGGCCTTTCTTGAAGAAGCGGAACACTCGACATACCCAGCTTCGGTCAAGGCGGAAACGCCGCTGGACTTGCTGGTTGTCGATCGCGCGGATTTCAGCGGCCTGGCTGAGTCTCTTGGCATGCTGCAGAAAGACCTTGATCTTGCGCTTTTCGCAAGGACGGCCTATACACGGTTCACGACGATGGTGGCTAGACATCCTGCGTTAGGCAGCCTCACCGTTGGCGATGTCATGACTCGTTCCGTTCAAAC
This sequence comes from Bryobacterales bacterium, assembly GCA_963798295.1. Taxonomy (GTDB): domain Bacteria; phylum Acidobacteriota; class Terriglobia; order Bryobacterales; family Bryobacteraceae; genus Palsa-89. The sequence continues at coordinate 26,932 of CAWCSV010000005.1, forward strand.
CTTGCCGCTCGAACTCACCTTGGCCGATACGGTGGAGACGTTTGAGGACGGGCACGCGGCTTTTCCAATCGCGGAAGGCGAAATCTTGCGAGGCTACTGCAGTCGTCGGGAGCTTTTCAGTGCGCTGAGTCGAGGTCTGCCTTTTGAGACGCCCGTCCGCGATTTCATGCAAAAAGCCCCGCGCAGTGTGAAGGAGACGGACGCCGTACTCGCTGCAACCGCAGAGTTTCTTAGGAACGACATCGACCTCATGCCGGTGGTTGCCGCCGATGGCAGCGGCAGACTCGTCGGAACATACAGTCCTCTCGTTGCTGCCCTTCGGGTGACGGAAATCGCCGGCCAGGATTTGGGGTCTCGTTCTTCTAGCGACCTGCCGGTCGCCGGAAGAGGTTAGCGCTAGAGCGGGTTTACGGAGGTCGTGTACCGTTGTGATTGGACTGCCGAGTGCCCCGAGATGATCCGCTTTAACGTTTAGTCGCGTTGTGGTGAAGCGGCTGAAGTCGAGCGTCCGGTTGGCAAACTGGCAATTGCCTAAAGCAGTATGCTTTTCGACCGGCGAGGTCGCGTTAATTGGTCTCAGAATCCCTGTTAAAGCCAATTCTCATAGGGGTGATGCAGTGTTTTATTGCCAACAGAGCTCATAACTGACTGGGCCCGCAGGACAACCAAGCGGGACGCGAACAGCAGCCCAGGCATTTCTTAAAAGGAGCAACTTTTTTCGCCTGAGCGGCCTCCAATGACAGTGACAAAATCACAGCCAGCATAGTCTTTACCTGCCTTCTGAGGCAGAGTAGGGGCGTTCGAGGGGACTCATGGCAGAAGAAGATCATTCCACAACCCCACCAGTTACCAACCCACCGCCGAAAAGCACGCCTAAGCGGCACCTCCCCGGCGAAGAAGATTACGTTTTCACGGAGTACTCGCTGGCGCGAACCGTGGACTCAGCAGGGCGCATGGGAGGAAAATGGCGAATCCTATTCTATTCACGAGCGCGGCCTGTCGCATCGGGGCGAAATCTAGTAGGCTGGATAAACAACGTAAGGACTTGCGATGAGAGTGCCTGCCGCAAGAAACGTTAAGCTTGGCTGCCTGGCCTTTGCTATATGCCGTCTAGCGTGCGCTGCCGGCGAAGTTTCCAGCCCCACCAGCATTTTTGCTCCCGCCTCCACACCGGCGAGATCCATTTTCGACCTCGCTGTGCTGATTCTGGTAGTGACCGGCACCATCTTCCTCGTCGTGTGCGGCATGCTCGCGTACGCGGCGGTGAAGTTCCGAAGCCGACCCGGCGACCGGCAGGAGCCCCTGCAGATTTATGGTAGCGACCAGCTCGAACTGGCATGGACTGTGATCCCCGTGTTAATCGTGATCGTGCTGTTCATGACATCCGCGCGCGTTATTCACGCAGTGCAAGACGCCGACCGGCCGCCGGGAACAATCGAGGTCACGGTCATCGGACACCAGTTCTGGTGGGAGTATCGATATCCTCAATACGGCTTTGTCACTGCCAACGAGCTGCACGTTCCCGTTAGTGATCCGGCGCATCCCACGCCAACCTTTCTTCAACTGCTGTCGGCCGACACCGACCACAGTTTCTGGGTGCCCCGGCTGGCAGGCAAAACGGACCTGATCCCGAATCACCCGAACAGCACCTGGATCGATCCCCATCAAATCGGGCTCTTTCTCGGCCAGTGCGCGCAGTACTGCGGAACGCAGCACGCCAAGATGTTGCTGCGCGTCGTGGTGGATTCGCGGACCGATTTCGACAAATGGGTGCACCAACAGCAGCAGAAGGTAAGCTCGGACGCGGGCGTAAGCGCCGAGGCCGAGGAGGGGCGGCGCGTGTTCAACCGTACCGCATGCATCAATTGCCACACGATTTCGGGGAGTGTGGCGGACGGGCGATTCGGTCCGGACCTGACTCATTTAATGAGCCGCGACACAATCGCCTCCGGCGTGCTCGATAACAGCGCCGTGAATCTGCGGGCTTGGATTCAGAACCCGGCCCAATTCAAGCCCGGAGCGCTGATGCCCGCCATGAACCTGACAGACAGCGAACTGACCGCGGTGACTGCTTACATGCAGACCCTGCGCTGAGCAGCCGGAACGAGAGAAAGGAGATTATGGCGTCGGATTCCGTACCAATGCCGGGCTCCATCAGTCTGCCGCGGGAGTCCGGAAAAACATGGCTGGAGATCGTGCACGAGTGGGTGATCACCGTGGATCACAAGAAACTCGGGCTGATGTACATTGGCTCTGCGCTGCTCTTCCTTGTGCTCGGCGGCATCGAGGCCATGGTGATGCGGATTCAGCTCGCAGTTCCCCATGCGAGCTTCGTTTCGCCGCAGGTCTTCAACCGCATGTTCACGATGCACGGCACCACGATGATTTTCTTCGTGGCGATGACCGTCCTGTTCGGATTCGGCATTTATCTGGTTCCTCTGATGATCGGCACGCGCGACATGGCCTTTCCCCGGCTGAACGCCTGGGGATTCTGGATGAGCCTTTTCGGCGGGCTGCTGCTGTATTTCAGTTTCATCGGCGGCGACGGGCTTTATGGGGCCGGCAGCGCCCCCGACGTCGGATGGTGGGCTTATGCACCGCTCACTTCACCCGCCTTCTCCAAGGGACACAGCACAGACTACTGGACCATCGCGCTGTTGCTCTCGGGCTTCGGCACTGTGGCAACGGGGGTGAACTTCGTCACGACCATCCTTTCCATGCGCTGCCCCGGAATGACGCTGCGGAAGATGCCGCTGCTCCCGTGGATGTATCTCGTGATGGGGGCCATGCTGTTGTTCACCATCACTCCGTTGACGGCAGCGCAACTGATGCTGATGGTGGATCGTTACATGGGAGGCCACTTTTTCGATACGCAGGCCGGCGGCTCGGCGGTGATCTGGATGCATTTTTTCTGGATCTTCGGACACCCCGAGGTCTACGTTCTGATCATTCCCGCATTTGCCTTCATCTCGGAAATCGTTCCCGTGTTCTCGCGCAAGCCAATTTTCGGATATCCTGTCATGGTCGCCGCCACAGTGGCCATCGGGTTTGTGAGCATGAGCGTGTGGGCTCACCACATGTTTACCGTCGGCATGGAGTCTTACTCGAACGCATTCTTTGTGCTTACCACCATGACCGTCGGGGTGCCCACCGGGATCAAGATCTTCAACTGGCTGGGTACCATGTGGGGCGGCAAAATCCGTTACGCTGTGCCGATGATGTTCGCCGTCGGGTTCCTGTTCCAGTTCCTCATCGCGGGACTGACCGGAATCATGCTGGGCGCCGCGCCGTTCGACTGGCAACTTAGCGGCTCCTATTTTGTCGTGGCGCATTTCCACTACGTGATCGTGGGCGGCATCCTGTTTGCACTTTTCGGCGCCTTTTACTACTGGTATCCGAAAATGATGGGCCGTATGCTCGACGAGACTCTGGGCAAGTGGCACTTTTGGCTGTTCCTGATTGGCTTCCACCTGACGTTCGACTTCATGCACATCCCCGGGCTTCTAGGAATGCCCCGGCGCATCTACACCTACGAGCCCGGAAGAGGCTGGGAATCATGGAACATGATGGTGAGCGTCGGAGCCATGCTCCAGACCATCGCGACCGTGTTGTTTGTCGTGAACCTGATCTGGTCGTATTACCGCGGGAAGAAGGCCGGCAACGATCCGTGGGATGCGTGGACGCTCGAATGGAGCGTGGCGTCTCCTCCTCCTGAATACAACTTCGCTCAACTGCCGGAAGTGAAGAGCCGGCGGCCGTTGTGGGACATCAAGCATCCGGAAGACCCGGACTGGAAATACGAATGAGGCCCGTTTTATGAGGAGAGATTCATGAGCGCCATGTCCCCTGCGTTGCCAGCCGGAACAGAATGGACGCCTCCGTCGCGCGGACGCGTCGGGATGTATTGCCTCATCGCTGCCGAGTCGGCGATTTTTACGATTTTTGTCGTCGCCTATCTCTTCTATATCGGGAAAAGCGTCAGCGGACCGACGCCGCAACAGGTACTGGAAGTCCCGATTTTCTACACGATCTGCCTGCTTTCGAGCAGCCTGGTGATCTACTTTGCGGAGCGCGCGCTGCATCACGGCCAGTTGGGCTTCTTTAAAGTGCTGTGGTTTCTGACATTCGCTCTCGGGGCGACCTTTCTGGTGGGAACAGCTCTCGAATGGCGCCATCTGATCGAGCAGGGGCTGACCATTTCGACCAATCTTTTCGGCACGACATACTACTCTCTGGTCGGACTCCACGCCACGCACGTTGCGGTGGGGCTGATCGGATTTGCGACCGTCATGATTTTTGCTCTGGCCGGGAAGGTCACTGAGGAACACGCCGCGCGCATCAGCGTGTTCTCGCTCTATTGGCACTTTGTCGACTCAGTCTGGGTCGTGGTCTTTACGGTGGTTTACATCATCGGGCGGTGACTATGCAGGAAGATCTGAATCGCGGCGTAAATCAACCGGCTGTCGAACTGCCGTCACCGACTGCATGGCCCGTAGTTCTCGCCTTCGGCGCGGCACTGTTGTTTGCCGGTCTGCTTACCAGCGCCGGAGTGAGTGTCGTGGGCGCTGTGCTCGTGGCGGCGGGTTCGGTTGGTTGGTTTCGCGAGGTGTTGCCGCATGAGCGGCAGGAAACGGTACCGGCGCGGGAGGAGGTTGCACCGATTGTCTCCGCACGCGGGGAGGTGCAACACGCCGCCGTGGCGCCCGAAGTCACTCGTCTGCGCATTCCGGTCGAAATCTATCCGGTGACGGCCGGCCTTAAAGGCGGCTTGGCCGGGGCCGTTGCGATGGCGGTGCTCGCCTCTCTATTCGGCATTCTCCACGGCAGCGTTTGGTATCCGATCAATCTGCTGGCCGCGGTTGTCCACGCGAATCCGCTGGAGCTTTCGATGGACTACCTTATGGCTTTCCACGCGAATTTGTTTCTGGTCGCGTCGCTCCTTCACATCGTGACCTCAGTGCTGGTCGGTCTGCTGTACGGTGTGATGTTGCCCATGTTTCCCCGCCGGCCCATTTTGCTGGGCGGTCTGATTGCCCCCTTCATATGGTCGGGGCTTCTCTATGCCACTCTCGGGATCATCAATCCGCTGATGAACCAGAAGATTGACTGGACATGGTTCGTCCTTTCGCAAATCGGCTTCGGAGTTGTGGCCGGTCTGGTTGTCGTCCGCCAGGCACGTGTGCGAACGCGGCAGTTCATGCCGTTCTCTGTGCGCGCCGGCATCGAGGCTGCAGGCATGCCAGATGAAAGCCCGCGAAGGCCGGACGACCGCGCATGAGGTTTCGACTCGTTCTTTTTCTTGCTTCGGTTCTCGGCCTGACCGCCTGTAATGACCTACCCGGGCGGCCCGGTCCTGGTCCGGAGGTTCTGCGCCCGGACGACGTTCTGAACTTCAACATTCTCTATAAGGAGAACTGCTCCGGCTGCCACGGCACGGAGGGCAAGGGCGGCGTGTCGATTGCTCTCAGCAACCCGGTGTACCTGGACATCGCCGATGACAACGTCATCAAGTCGGTCATCACGGGCGGCGTACATGGCGGCGGTATGCCGGCATTCGCGCGGAGCAAAGGCGGCTTCCTGACAGACAAGCAGATCGACGTGCTCGTCAGGGGTATCCGCGCCTGGGCGCCTCACGATCCCCAGGCGATTGACAATCCTCCTCCTTATGCGGCGTCAGGCCCCGGCGATGCCAAACACGGCTCTGAAGTTTACACAACGTTCTGTTCTTCCTGCCACGGCCAGAATGGACAAGGCGGCAAAGGCGGTAGTTCCATCGTCAACGGCGCCTACCTCGCGCTGGTGAGCAACCAATACCTACGAACCATCGTGATCGCAGGCCGCCCGGATCTTGGCGCGCCGGACTGGCGGTCTGATGTTCCGGGCCGGCCGATGATGGATCAGGAAATCACGGACGTTGTCGCGTGGCTTACCGCTCAGCGGCCGCCTTATCCAGGGCAGCCTTACGCGACATCTCTGGAACGAAAGCCTCAGGAGCCTCGGCAATGATGCCTGAAGATCAATTATCGCGGCGCGGCCTGCTGATAAAGGTCGGAATTTTCCTCAACGGCCTTGTGGCTGTCGTCGTCGCCATACCCGTCGTAAGATTCGTTTTGTCGGCGATGACCCGCGGAATGGGTGGGGGCTATCGCTCCTGGGTGACGCTAGGGCCCGCCAGCCAGTTTCCTGCGGGCGAGACGCGCCTGGCAACCTTCACGAGTCCGTTCGTCGGGCCGACCGATGGCAAGACCGCCGACACGGCATGCTGGGTGCGTCACGTCGACGGAGATCAATTTCAGGTGTTCGCCGTCAACTGCGCCCATCTTGGGTGTCCGGTCCGGTGGTTTCCCCAATCGGGTTTGTTCCTGTGCCCGTGCCACGGCGGCGCATACTATCGCGACGGCTCGCGCGCCGCGGGTCCGCCCGAGCGCGGGATGTTCCAATATCCATACAAGCTGGAAAACGGTCTCGTGCTCATCCAGGCAGGTGAGTTGCCCACGCCGGGCCCGTCCGCGGCGAACTTCCGGGATTCTCCGTGCGGCAAGGGGGGATGCGCATGATCTCGCGCATGGCAAAGTGGTTCGACCGGCGGCTGCAGCTGGCGGGGTCCATCCAAGAGATGGCGAGCCATCCGGTCCCTCGCAGATCCGCGAGCTGGTGGTACGTGTTCGGGAGCGCCGCGCTGACCGTATTCGCGATCCAAATCGTCACCGGCATTCTTCTGGCTTTCGCATATGTTCCCTCCGCGGCGGAAGCCTGGAACAGCCTGCAAGCCCTGAACCACGACATCACGCTGGGATGGTTCATTCGCGCCATGCACGGATGGGCCTCCAACTTCATGGTCGCGATGGTCCTGATTCACATGGTCCAGGTTTTTCTTTTCGGAGCCTTCAAATATCCGCGCGAGCTCACCTGGATAGTCGGCGTGTTCCTTCTGTTGATGACACTCGGAATGGCGTTCACCGGCCAGGTGCTGCGCTTCGATCAGGATGCGTACTGGGGCCTGGGGATCGGCGCTTCCATCGCGAGCCGCTCCCCGGTCATCGGCCCCGCGCTGGTCAGAGTGATGCTGGGAGGGCCGATCATCGGCGGTGCTACGCTGTCCCGGTTTTTTGCGCTGCACGTTTTCGTGATTCCGGGGCTGCTGATCGGTTCGGTCGGCCTGCATCTGCTGATGGTGCTGAAGCTCGGGGTGAACGAATGGCCGATGCCGGGGCGCCTGGTCCGCAAAGCGACTTACGACAGTGAATATCATGAACTGACCCGGACGGACGGAGTCCCGTTCGTCCCGGCTGCGGCATGGAAGGACGCGTTCTTTTCCGCGGCGATCTTTGTGGCGATCGTGATCTGTGCGGCTTATTTCGGTCCATTCGGTCCCACCGGGCAACCCGATCCCACCATCATCCAGACAGTTCCCAAGCCCGATTTCTTTTTCCTTTGGCTTTATGCGCTGCTGGCGCTTCTCCCCCCGGCGATGGAGACACCAGCGCTTCTGATCGGCCCTGTCATTTTGATTGGGTTTCTAATTGCGCTTCCGTTTCTTGCCGGCGAAGGAGAAAAGAGCTGGCGACGGCGGCCGATGGCGGTGCTCTCCGTTGTTCTGATCGCGATCTCCCTGCGGACGTTTACCCACCTCGCTGGATATACGCCCTGGAGTCCGGAGATGAACGCCTGGAGCGGCGAGCCGATTCCGGAGAAATTCCTGCGCGGAAGAACGGCGCTCGAACGCCAGGGAGCGGCGGTCTTCCAGGAAAAGCAGTGCCACAACTGCCACGCACTGGAGGATCGGGGCGGCCAGCGCGGTCCCGCGCTCGACACCGTGGCCGCGCGGCTTACCCAGGACCAGCTCATCCGCCAGGTATTGCAGGGCCGCGGCAACATGCCCGCATACGGGAACAGTCTGAATCCGGCCGAGACCACGGCGCTCGTTGCGTTCCTCGAAACCCTGCACGAACCCGGCAGGCTGCCGGCGCGGGATGCATCGCAGACCGCGGAATCGCGTCCTTAGCGTTTGTGATGGCAACTATTCCGGTCACGGCCGTCCTGATTCTCACGGGGCTCCTCTACGCGCGTGGCTGGCATCGTCTTCGAAAAGCCTCTCCGCGTGCGATTCCGCCCTGGCGCGCCGCGAGTTTTCTGAGCGGACTGGTCTTGGTGTGGCTTGCCGCCGCCTCGCCACTCGCCATGCTGGACGAGGAACTGCTCACCGCCCACATGGTGCAACACCTCCTACTGATGACTATCGGACCGGCTTTCATCCTGCTCGGCTTTCCGACGCTTGTTTTTGGGATCGCGGAACTCGCTCGCCGAATGACGCCCACTCCGGTCTTCTGCTGGTCGGTGGCAACGGCGGTCCTGATCGTCTGGCACGTTCCCGCTGTGTTCGCACTGAGCTTCCATCACATGCCGTGGCACAACTTCGAGCACGCGACTTTCCTCTTCGCGGGGTTGCTTTTCTGGCAGCCGGTCATTCCGTCGCGGCCAGGCGAATATCACGCTCAATGGCCGGTTGTGCTCTATCTATTCACCGCGACGCTGCCTTGCGACGCGCTGTCTGCTTTTCTCGCATTCTGCGGGCGTGTCGTGTACCGGGACTACCTGAATGTCCCGCGACACTTCGGTCTATCAGTCCTTCAGGACCAAGAATACGCCGGCGCGCTGATGTGGACCTGCGTTACGCTGGCCTATCTAATCCCGGCGGTACTAGTAACGTTGAGCCTCCTGTCTCCTGTCGCGAACAACGACATGCCCGGGCTCATGGCGCGGGATGCACCAGAACAGCAGCTCGGGGCGAGGCTCGCAAAGGCCAAAAGGCCTTCTTGATTTGTCGGTCGTGCCAATCGGGCGTGCCACCAAGAACATCGCGATACAACCCAACGCTGGTGTCCAGCGGGCTCGCGGCGCGAGCATCGCCGCTGTGAAACAGAACGCCGTCGCCAAAGCCCGTTCGATGCCGTAAGATCACGAGATGGTGGCCGTTGGTCATTTTCGACGGTCGTCGAAAAGCACAATCGCAACGCCATTCCAGGTATCTCGTCCGGCGCAGTGCGGCGGCTTGTCCCGAAGGGCCACGATTCCGACGTCGCTGTGTATGAGGTGGAAATGCGCCTCAAGATATTCGCGAACCAGATCCGCGCGCCTTCGCGACTTCACAAACTGCTGGTCAGGCGGTCCCGTACCGGAGTAACCCTCGACGATAACCAAATGATCGAGCAGTGAATCCACAACGGGTGCAACCGCCCTGTCGATCGCATGGCGCCCGGTTTCGTCCAGTTGCACCTGCCATTGCTACCGGTAGCAATCAGGTTCGCAGCATCCAGCCAGGTGCGTAACCCGCAAGCATCCTGGCGCTGACATGCCTGGAGGTACTCGGCCGGCGACAACTGCTCCAGGTCACCCCGGAATCCTGTTCGCCAATGGCCCGGCTTTCTGTCCCCCGCTTCGCCGCGAGCGATTCGGTCCCTTCCCCGAGGCCATTCGGGGCTTCACCCCTATACTCCTCGTCGAAGGCCAACACCATTTGCTGGTTGCGCACAACGCTTTCGCTGTGCGCTAGCTGGTTCTTCTGCCGCTTGTCGCTCATGTGTCGCGCCGCTTACTTGCCGTTCCCATCAACCCCTTGCGGGGACCGTTCGGGCCTTCATCGTCTTCACGACTACTACGCCCCCTGCTGACTTCTGCCGCCCGGTCAGGACCGATCACTCAGCCCTCAGTCCGGATTCCCGGACAAACGGCAGATCTCCCGAGGTAAGTTCGACCTTGGGCACGCAGCAGCCGGATTTACAACCAGTGCTCTTGATGGATATGGACTTCGTTGTCAATTGCCAACTCGTCCAGCACCGTATGCCTCACATCCGGTTTTTGTTCATCGGCTCGTGCGTTTGCTCCACGCTTCCTTCAGACCCCATCTCACGACGACGCCCTTGCGCTTCGCTATGACTTCACTTCCATCAGGTTGTCAAAGGGACTTTCACCCTCGAGCTGTCGAACATGCTCGGCACACAACAAAAAGCCCCTGGCCTGCGCCGGGGGCTCTTGCTCATATAGCAGGGTTCAGCTTACCGGTTGACCTGGAGGCTGGCTCCGCCACTTGGGCCGCTGTCAGGGCCGCTGCCAAGGACGTCACCGCTGGAGACAAGCTTGACCCAAAGCGAACCGTCGCCTTTGTAGTACGAGGTGGCACTGGCCTTGCGAAGTGCATCCAGGCTGCTCTGCTCCGTACCCGACGCTGCAGTGCTGAATCCCGGCAGCTGGAAGATCACCCACGAGCCGCTATCCAGTTCCTTCACGTTGAGGGACAGGGATGGCCTTTCAGTGGTCACCTTGATCTCGGTACCCGCTCGTACGTTGGTTTCTCCCGTGACGTGAAAATCCTTGCCATTGCGGCTGAGAACGACTGGCGGCCCCGCAGGTGCAGCAGCGCCCAGGACCCCGTTTCTGGGGCCAACGAGAACACCTCCGCCTCGACCACCAGGTCCGCCCGGACCGCCATACGCGCCGGGACCGGCCGCTCGGCCTGGACCACCGGGTCCGCCGTTACCAGCGCCAGGACCGCGAGCTACCGCAGCGCCGCCTCTACCGCCGGGACCGGCGCCTGCGCCACGACCGCCACGACCACCACCGCCGGGGGGAGCGCCAACCGTCATACGCCCGACGTCGCCCTTGCACACGGCTGCGTTCCAGGTCGGCTTGATCTCGCAGGCGTCGTCGATTGCGATTCCGTCGTTTGCGTCGTTGATGAGAATGTAGGAATTGGGGACACCGCTGACCGAGCCGTCCTTGTCGTTGAATACCGAAGTCTGGTAGCTCCCATTGCCGTAATCATCGTTGCTCCACTTAAACTCCATAGGCGGGAAATACACCGGCTTGGCGTTGATGAATTTCGCGCGCTGTACGGTGTTGTTGGAGCTCATTCCGAAGCTGGTATACAGCAGGTAAGAGATCGCTCCCGTCTTGCGGGTGGCGTTGTCCTGGAAATTCACGAAGGTGACATTGTCCAGTTCATGACGGTAGTCGTAGAACTCGTAGCCGCGGATCGGGAAATCCGCGAGTTCGGGCTCCGGCAAGCTGCGGCCGTAAGCCATTTCCGCTGGCGTCCTGGGGTTGCCGATGTTCTCGGTTTCGCCCACGAACAGCGAGTCAACCACCCGTGACGTAAAGGCGGAACGACCGAAGTTGCCGGACGCATGCGTGTAGCCAACTGCGTTGTCGGCCAGCTTCAAGTTCTTGAACAGGTCCATCTCACCGCGGGCCCACATTCCGTTATTCCGGTTCTTGTAGCCGGTGAAATCCTCGATGACCGTCTCCACGATGGGGCTGTTCGCGTCAGCCGGATTGGCAAGGGCGATATGCCCGCCGACGGCGAAATGGCCATCGGCCCTCGGGCCGCGGTCGAACATGAAACCGTCAAAGTTCGAATGGGCGGTGTTGCCCTTGAACTCCCGCACCGGAGTTCGACGCGGCCAGGTCTTCGCACTGATCTCCGTGCCTTCGAACTTACCCGTCGGATGCTCCGGAAAGGCGAACCAGAAACCTGTTGCATCGGACCCCGCGGCCACGTTGTCCCGGTAAATATTGTCCGGATTGGTGATCCAAAAAGTCGACGCCGTGTTGTCGGAAGGGATCAGGATATCCTTGGCGTTCTGACCGGCCAGATCGAAGTTCTTGCCGCCCTCCGCTCCGAACGGGCCGAGGTTTGTCCCGACGCACGGTGCGTCCGGATGACACTTGGTGAGGATTCCCAGGTTGTGCACGAACTGGTTGTCGTGCTCCACGCCATCCTCCAGGAAGAAGCAGTGACCAATGTTGTTGTAGGTCACGTTGTTTTCAATGTCCACGTAATTTGTGCCATGCACGGTCACGCAGCGGCTGTAGGTGTCGTGAATCGCCGAGTTCTTGATGTACTGCCCCTGCGCATCGCCGATCAGATGCCAATGGATCGGATACCGGGCCAGATGCATGTTCTGACCCATGCGATTGAGCTCGACGCCATCGACAAACATCTTGCCCCCGTTCATCGCCATGATGTGGCCGCCAAAGAGCGTCTGGTCCGCGTCAGGCGAAGCCTGGATCACGATATTGCGCGACAGCATGCCCACTTCGCCACGTTCATCCACGTCGAAGGTAATCTTGCCGAAGTGCATGTAGTCCAGTTTCTTGTCGAGCGTGATCCTATTGCCACGAATGGCGGCAATGGTGCGCCGCTCTGCCTGATGGGGATCGAAATCCGTGGACGCGAGGACAATCACGTCGCCTTTTTTCCAGTCACCGGCATTCAAGACTTCGATTGTGTTGCTACCCGCGGCGGCTGTTTCTGTCAGCTTGGTCCAGGAGTTTTTCTCCGTACCGTGCAGGCTCAGGGTTCCGCCCATCATCATGATCCCGCGGTCACTGCGGTCATTCGTTCCACCGGTTCCAGTCATATCTTCGTCTTTGACGTTGTCGGTGAGGGTAATTGTCGCCTTGCGCGTATGGGGCTTGGCTTCGGTGCCGATTTCCAGTTCCCCGTGCACCATCACCCACTCGGTGGTCAGTTCGAGATCCTTTTTATCCGCGAAGCTCAGTTTGCCGTTGATCGTCAAATTGCGCAGCGCCGGCGGACTGACATCGAGGATAACGTTCATGTCCTTATCAATGGTGACAGCGGCGTCTTTGCCAGGCACCTTCTTGTCCGGCCAGGTGGCCGCATCAGACCAGCGCTTCGCGCTGACCGTCGAAGTATTTTGCTGCGCTTGGAGGACGGCATATCCGCCGAGGCCTAAAAAGGCTGGAACCAGCAACGTAAGGAACAAGAGAGAACGTTTTCGCATCGTTAAATCTCCGTGATCGATCATGTTACGCTACTTTCTCCCGCGAGGATCGAAGGATGTGTAGCAAGGAACAATTTTACACCTATTCGCCAGCGGATGGGTTTTGCGGAGCGCAGGGCTGAAGGGAGCTGGGCACGGCGGTTCGGAGGCCAGAGCATCCGACGCGCCGGGTGCTTATTCCTTCCAGTCACGATCTGGCCTGGCCTACATCGACGTGTTTATCGTGCTGGCCAGTGCGGCCAGCATCACGTTCCTGCTTTCCTTCATGGTTCGGAAGAACGATCCCAAGGCTAGTGGCGGGGTGGCTGTGGGTTAGCGAAGCTATTAGAGGAGGCTGTTGAATGACCCATGTGATCCAGAGCGCCTTGACGATGCTCCGCGCCGGGGAATGGATGCCGGTGACGGCGGCCCGCGTCCTGATCGGCATCTTTTTCTGTATCTCCGGCGGGACCAAGCTGTTCGTAAAAGCTCAGTTCGCCGTGCTGGAGAAGACCATGGTCCAAATACACGTCCCGTTCCCGCACGCAACTGCGCTCTTTGTTGCCACGGTCGAATTCGCTTGCGGGGCAGGTTTGGCGCTGGGGCTGCTCACGCCGCTGTGCGCCGCAATGCTCACAGGGGACATGATCGTCGCGATCGCCACCACTTCCGTCCATAGCATCCGGGCGAGCGGTTTCCTCGCCTGGCTTGACGACTTCCTGTACCTCCCCGAGGTGCTCTACGTATTGATCCTCGTTTGGCTGATCTTCTCGGGGCCGGGTCGATACAGCGTCGATGGCCTCATCGCGTTCAAAGCCGGCCTCTTCGGCGTCGAGCGCTAGTGTGCCCGCTGGCGGGTCCACTCGTCGAACCATCGACTCAGATTGCGGACACGTGAGTATCGGCCGTTCCGCGGGAGTGCGGATTTTGGGTGATTTGGCGATGGCCACTCCATTGCCTCTGTCGTAGTGCAAGCAGTTCTACCGAGCGAGCAGGAGTCGCCGAAGACAATGCAGACAAAACGCAGGACGATGATCGCAACCGGTACGGCCAAAAGAATTGGTGCTAACGTTACGAGCGCTTCATGCCACGTCAATGTCACGCAGCTTGCCGTCCAAAAAATATTGATGCAAAACGGTGCCGGGAGCGTCACTCGTGTGACCACCGTCATGCTTGAGAATCGAGTACGCGAAGGAAGGCATACGCTTCAACGCCCTCGCCTACGCAAGGGCCGACGCGCCTGCGCCCTAGCCCAAATATCGTTCTAGACAAATATCAAGGAAAGGATAGCAAAGAGATGCCGGAAGCAACTTGGAAACCCCACGAGAAACACGGACGGCTCACGACGCAGAGTGACCTACCAGACAGTGTCTACGCTTTTCCGAAGCAGCGTAAAGAACCGCTGACCGACGCACAACATGTGCGTAACGCGGTCGCGCGGTTCGATCAAGTCATCGACGTCTCCGATGCCGATCGTGCTTTGGCGTTCGCGAACATCGAGAAGGCTGCAAACTACTACGACGTCAACCTCGCGGAAACGTCATGGCACGACCTGGGCATTCATCCTCAATAGAGCAGAAGAGAGGGTGCGACCAAAGGCGCTGTGACGTGTGAACGCCGAGTGCAGAGCTAAGAATCCACTGGTTAGAGAGTCGGCCGACGGAAGAACCAATGCGAAAGTGAAGTGGAAATCTCAACCACCTAAAATCAAAACTTAAAAAGGAGACAGAATATGACGGACACAAACGCAGTAATCGCAGTCTATAACAACCACTCGGCAGCGGAAGACGCGGTGAAGGAGCTTCAGAAGTCAGGCTTCGACATGAAAAAGCTGTCAGTTGTGGGGAAGGATTATCACACGGACGAGCAAGTCGTTGGCTATTACAACGCAGGAGACCGTATGAAGTATTGGGGAAAGTGGGGTGCTTTCTGGGGCGGCTTCTGGGGCTTACTGTTTGGCGCCGCATTCTTTTGGGTGCCCGCGATAGGCCCTGTGTTGGTTGGCGGTCCATTGGTGGCCTGGATCGTCGCTGGATTGGAAGACGCGGCGATCGTCGGCGGTCTGAGTGCCATTGGTGCCGGTCTGTTCAGCATAGGTATACCCAAAGACAGCATCCTGACCTACGAGACCGCCATAAAGGCGGGGGAGTATCTGGTAGTTGCTCATGGAACTTCCGCCGAGACGGCTAAGGCCAAAAATATTTTGAGCACATTGAAACCAACCGATCTGACCAATCATGTTCTCGAACCTGCCGCGCAAGCGGTGACTCGTTGAACGCATCCTGAGGCGGAGATCCGCTCGTTTGTGGAACTTCGCCTCACGCCGCTTCGAATCGCAGAATCCTGTAGATACCTGTGAAATTGGTGAATGTGGAAGCGGTTTGCGGTTAGTGCGCGGCATCCACACCAGCCTGGGATGGCAAGAGTCACGCGGAATGCCGCAACCCAGCGGATACGAAAGGATAATACCTGTGCGAAAAGCATCCTACTTTCCCGACCAGTCGTTAGGAAATCAGGCGTTCGGAATCGCTTCTATCGCAGCAGAAAACGCTCGGTTCATGAGCCGAGTCTACGGCTGGATGACGGGAGGACTCTGTCTCACCGGCGTGGTGGCCTGGAACGTCGCGGGCAATCCGCAGCTAGTACAAGCAATTTTCGGTAACCGGCTGCTCTTCTGGGGCCTAATCATCGCCCAACTGGGAGTCGTCTTCCTGCTCTCCGGGGTCATTAACCGGATAAGCGGTCTGACCGCGACGCTCATCTATTTTCTATACGCTGGATTAACCGGACTCACACTATCCAGCATCTTTCTGGTCTTCACGGGATCCAGCATCTCGCAGGTGTTCGTCGTCACAGCTTGCGGTTTCGCGGGCCTCAGCGGCGTCGGATACCTGACGAAGCGAGACCTCGGCCCGGTCGGCTCTTTCTGCGTGATGGGGTTATTCGGATTGGTAGGCTTCGGTTTGCTCTCGATGTTCTTTCCGTCGCTGATGGGCGCGGGTGCCAGCTTCGTGTACTCCATTGTCGGCATCATCGTGTTCGCGGGACTCACCGCCTACGATACACAGAACATCAAGGGGATGAATGCCCCCGCTAGCGAGGGAACTGACGCCGCACGCAGGACAGCGATCTTCGGCGCTCTGCGGCTGTATCTCGACTTTATCAACCTGTTCCTCAGCCTGCTACGGATCGCGGGGCGCAGACAGTAGGCTCCGCCGAATCGGGCCTTGGCCGCTCTCTGGAGCTTGCTGTTTGGCGCCACATTCTTTTGGGCGCCCGCGACAGGCCCTGTGCTGGTTGACGGTCTCTTGGCGGCCTGGATCGTCGCCGGCCTGGAGGACGCGCTGATAGTCGGCGGTTTGAGTGCGATCGGTGCTGGTCTGTACAGTATAAGCGTACCCAAAGACAGCATCGTGATCTACGAGACCGCCATAAAGGCGGCCCAGTATGTGGTGGTTGCTCATGGAACTGCCGCTGAGGCGGCGGAGGCCACAAGGAGATCAAATATGAAAGCGATCGTTGTCCATCAATATGGCGGTCCGGAAGTACTGAAGTTTGAGGACTATCCTGATCCGGTGCCAGGTCCGGGCCAGGTGCTGGTGCGGGTCGCCGCCGCAAGCGTGAATCCCATCGACTACAAACGGCGTGCCGGGTTAACAAAGGACTTTTATCCCATCCATTTCCCGGGCCAGATAGGAGTCGATATGGCGGGAACTGTGGTCGAGATCGGGCCGGGGGCGGAGGGCTTTTCCATCGGCGACCAGGTGTTCGCTATGGCGGACGATACTTACGCTGAACTTTGTGTGGTGAATGCAGCCATCTTGGCGAAGATCCCCAAGGGGCTCGATTTGATCCGGGCGGCGGCGCTGCCACTGGCGACCACAACCGGCAACCAGCTCCTCTCAGCTACGGGAGTCAAAGCGGGCCAGACAGTGATGGTCGTAGGCGCTGTAGGAAGTGTCGGGCGTTCGGCTGTATTCACTGCGAAGGAACTCGGGGCGGTTGTGCTCGCGGGAGTTTTGAAGAGGCAGATGGACGAGGCGAAGACGGTGAACGCGGATCACGTGATTGCAACCGACGACGACAGCGCGATTGCGAATCTTCCGCCGCTCGATGCGGTGGCGGATACAGTCGGCGGAAGAACCGCCGAGAAGCTGATAGCCAAGGTAAAGCCTGGAGGAGTGTACGCTTCGGTTGTCGGGGCGCCGCAGAACGCCGCGCAATACCCAGCTGTAAAGGTGGTGACAGTATTCTCGAAATTCGACAGGAAAACGCTCCAGTTCATGGCCGAAGCGGTGCGAGATGGCAAGCTGGTAATCCCGATTAGCCAGACCCTGCCACTTAGTAAAGCGGCCGAGGCTCAGGCAGCGGCGGAAAAGGGTGGCATCGGGAAGATCTTGCTGGTGGCTTGAAAATGAAAAACGATCATCCCGGAATGAATCCCGCTTCGAAACCAAGCGGCGATGGGTGTGTGGAATGCCTGGCGTCGCCGCAAGGTTGGTGGTTTCATCTCCGTCGGTGTGCACAGTGTGGACATATTGGATGCTGTGACAGTTCTCCGAGTCAGCATGCATCAAAGCATGCGGCGGCGACAGGGCATCCGATCATAACCAGCTTTGAGCCGGGTGAGGACTGGTTCTACGATTACGAGAAGCAGGGGATGATCAAGGGTGTGGAGTTGCTTCCGCCGCATTCGCATCCCGAAGGTCAGCCCGTGCCTGGACCCGCCGGAAGGGTGCCAGCTAACTGGGAGTCGCTCCTAAACTAGCTGCCCGTTATGGGGTCGCCAGCAGACAAAAGGCTTTCTACAACAGGAGGCGCCGCATGAATCTACCTGAGGCGCCAATCGCACACGAGAGCTTCTTCCCAACCTACTTCTTCACCGTGCGCGACCAGGACAAATCGAAAGACTTCTATGTCCGAATTCTTGGCGGGAAAGTGATCAAGCCAGACAACCCCTGCTACATCAAGCTGGGTAATACGTGGATCATTCTCAATTCGGGCGGTGGCCCGACTTCCGATAAGCCAGAGGTCCTTCTTGAAACACCGTCGGATCTCAACAATAAAATAGCTTCCTTAATTTGCGTGTCGCAGACATCTGGACCTGCTACAACACTGGGGCGACAAGGGAGCGCTCTTTCTTACCGAGCCATTAGTCAATCACGGCTGGGAATGGCGCTGCTACATGCGTGATCCCGACGGCTACCTCATCGAGGTCGGCCAATATACTGAAATCGCCCTCGACTGGTTCACAACCTCAGTTGACGAGTCGTTTGGGTCCATTGTCACATCCGCGACATCGAGCGCGGAGCAATTCCCCGGGTCAGTCGATCAAGCCCGGAGCCGGCCCCTCGGCTTCTCAGAACGAAAATCGCATCGCCAATTGGACGATGCGAGGATCCAGTGCGCTGGTCACCTGGCCGAAAGTGGGCGTGCCGAAAGTGGTCTGAAGCCCGGAGGCGCCCGCCTGCAAACTGGGAAGCGGGATGCCGGCCCGGAAACTGTTGGTGATGTTAAAGGCCTGGCCGATCACCTCCAGAGTATACGCTTCGCGCACTCGAAACTGCCTGGAGAGAGACACGTCGAGTTGGAAAAAGTCCGGGCCTGGGATATTGTTGCGGCCCAACGTGCTCAGCGTGCCCGGCGCGGGGCTAACGAAAGCTTTCGGATTGATCCAGCAGCTCGGACTGGGATTCGGGCAAAGAGGATCAGCCAGTACCTGTACCGGCCGCTCGTTCGCGCTGTCGCCGTTCAACGCGATATCGGTGGATAGATAAGCGCTGACCCAGTATGCCGACTTGGCGCTATAGATCCCCGTAATTTTCCAATCCGAAAGCGCCGCTCTCGCCCAGGCGGTGGAAAGCCTCGGAGTTTGATACACACCGGTCAAGTTGAAGATCTGCCGGCGGTCGACGGAAAATACTCCGCCGATTTCGTTGGATTGGCAGTTGCTCTTGTCGTAGGCGCGGTTGTTGGGAATAGCCAGTCCCTGGCCGGCATTGCCCGTGCTGTCGCCAATGGAGAGATCGCCGATGCAATGCGACCAGGTGTAGTTGGCGTTCATCAGGAAACCCTTGCTGAGCCGCTTCTGAACCGCCAGGAGCAGCCCATTGTAGCTGGAGGTGGCTCCGCTGTCGAACGAATCCACATAGCCGAAAGCCGGCGCACCGGACGCGAACAAGGCGCCGGGATAATTGTTCAGCACAAACACGCGACGATAGTTTTGGTTTGCAGTGGTGGAACAGGCCCCGGGCTTAGTGAGACCATACTGGCCTGCCGAGCAGGTTCCGGCAATGTAAACGGCCGGATTCACCTGATAGGAATCCCACAGATGTTCGCTTTCGCTTCCCAGATAAGTCGCCGACACCAGCCAATCGTTCCCGAACTGCCGTTGGATAACCAGGTTCCACTGGTTCGTTTCGGGCGTCTTTAGATTTGGCGGCAGGAAAATGTAAGTTCCGCCTGGAGCGAACGGTGCATTTTTGTTGGGCGTGTAGGGGTAGATGTTTCCGCCCGGGTTCGTAGCGAATGGATTGCTGAACTGCCCAGCCCAAATCTCGGTGCCTCCATAAGGAGGAGCATCGGCCGAGTTGACCATCAATTCACCGGCCACGTAGTCGTAAGAAATTCCCCAACCCGCGCGGACCACCATCTTACCGTCGCCTCTGGGATCCCAAGCTAACGCCACGCGCGGCGCCCACTGGTTCCAATGACTCTCCTCACCCGTTTTGCCGATGAAGCCGGGATCGCCCGGGTAGCTCAGGCCCGGAGGCGCGTTCACAAATTGCGTGCTCCTTACCCCAGCGATCAAATTCGCAAGGCTGAAGTTGTAGACCGATCCATTGAGCTCGGCGGGAGGCAGGAAGGGCTCCCAGCGCAGGCCAACGTTAACGGTGAAATGCGAAGTCGCCTTCCAGGTGTCCTGCACATAGCCGTTCACGAACCACTTTTCCTGTAGAAGATCGTTGGGCAACGACATCGAATTCGAACTGAACTCCCCCAGCAGGAATGCGGGAATATTGTTGAAGGTCCAGTTGGTTTGAGCGTAGACGTTCCCGTAGAAAAGCATCTTGGAGACTTCGCCGCCCCCGCCGAAGTTAATCTGATGGCTGCCGTGAACCCAGGTCACGTCGTCATTGAGCTGAATCGGCGTGCTGTGGGCTGCCGCCTGGCCGCCGGTGCCGGGGCCGACCGTAAATGCGCCGGTGACGGTAAAACCGCTTTGGTGTGGTACATATCCGCAATACACCGGGACGCCCAGATCACATGCTGAAACATAATTGGCGGCATAGCGATGAACTCCAATACGGTCCACGGAAGCGCGAAACTGATTGACCCACGTCGGACTGATCAAGTACGTATCGCCCGCGGTCCAGGATTGGTCTGCGTCGTCCAAAGCGCCTTGCGCGGTGGTGAGAATGTTGTCCGGCGTGAAATCGTAAGACGGCGGCCGGAAGTAGTGCGAACGGATATAACGCCCATACAAGGTATTCTTCGAGCTGGTCTGGTAGTCGCCTCGGGCCACATATTGATTCTCATTGATGTCCGTGGTCGTGCCGAAACCCGTGCTGCCGCAGCCGTTTGTGGTGGGCGGCAGCAGCGCCGCCAGCTTGAGTGAGGCCGGATCGAACAGCGAAGCGGGGATGATGTTGTTGTGAATCTGGCTGGAGATCGCGGTAGGAAGGCCGGCCAGAACCGCGGCGCTGAGATCGGTGGGGCACGCGGTGAAATTGCCTTGAATCATGGCGGCCGTCGGGACAAAAGTAGCGGCGGTGTTGGCCGCCGGATCCTGGCGAGTGATGGTGTCCTGGTAGCCAAAGAAGAAGAACAGCTTGTTCTTGACCACGGGACCGCCCACGGTGCCGCCGAACTGATTTCGCTTGAGCGTGTCGCGGGTGGGTTGCAACGCGTTCCGCGCATTGAGATCGCCATTGCGCAAATATTCGAACACACTGCCGTGGAAACTGTTGGTGCCGGATGCGGTGATCGCGGTAACGGTGCCGCCGGCATGGACGCCGTTCTGCGCCGTCAGAGAACTGGTTTCCACCTTGAACTCGAGCAGTGCGTCGGGAAATGGTAGAGGCATGTTCGCCAGGTCCCACGGGTTGTTGTAGACGCTGCCGTCCAGCCAGAACGCGACGCCGAAGGCCTGCCCACCACCGATGGAGAACTGAGGCGTGCCAGGGTAGCCGCCATTGCCCGCGACGCCGAGCGAAACCGCTGCGCCGGTAGAGTTGATCAAATCGGTGGCGATGCGGCCATTGAGCGGCAATTCCAAGATACGCTGGGTCTCCATCACGCTTCCCACGCCGGTGGCTTGCGTCTCCACCAGCGCGGCATTGGCCTCCACCTGCACTTGTTCATTCACCGCGCCAATTTTCAGCGCCACATCCACGGTGGGGTTGGTTGCCACCTGCAAGACGATCCCGGTCTGGACATAGGTGCTGAAACCCGGCTTGCTGACTTCCAGACGATAGGGTCCGATCGGCAGGTTCGGCAAAACGTAGACGCCGTTGTTATCGGTGTCGACCATGCGGCTGACGCCCGTGTCGGTCTGAGTGGCTTTTACCTGGGCGCCGGGAACAGGCGATCCCGAAGCGTCCTGAACATTGCCTTGTATCTGAGATAAGTTCTGCGACTGCGACCAGAGTGCGACAGTGCACAGTAATAACAAACCAACGGTCTTCATGGCAGCCTCCCTACTTGGCACGCCACAATATCACAGACATTGATGGGAGGCAAGTGTCAGTAACGATAAACGATTGAATGCTAATTTTCTGATAAAAGCGACGCGAAAAGGCTGCCGGAAAGCCTATTTTAGCGCCATTTCGCCGCCCGGGCCCGTGTAACGCGGGGCGCGCACTCTTCCTCCTGGCTAAGCTGCCTCGACGATAATGGGAATGCATGAAGCCGGCTTTTGGAATGGCGGGCGTCGGCGCGGCTTGGCGCCGTTTGCTTCTGATCGCCGCAGCGCTGCTGGCGCTCCTCTACCTGGGCGACTACGTTTCCATCGCATACCGGATTCCGAATGGGCGCCAGCAATTCGGTTCGGTTGAAGTGCAGAAACTGCTTGCGGTGCCGCAGAAAGATCACAAAACCGAATACATCGCCGACCCTCCGCAGGAGCAGCAGTGCGTGCATTCGCTCTTTCCGCAGCTTGGTCTCACGCCCTGCTGGTATGAATCGCGCCATGCCATGCAGCAGGTCAACTACTGACGCCGTGGGCGGTGATACGCTGGATGGTTCGACACCCTTATGAGACAACTCACTCGACTCACATTCATGTCCCTTCTGGCATGGGCCGTCGCATCCGTTCCAGGAACGGCTCAGGACAAGCAGACCGCCAAAGCCGGCGCGGGTTCAGCCGGACAAAGCGCCGTCGAGCGCGGACGCTACATCGTCGAGAACGTGGCGATGTGCGAACTGTGTCACACCCCGAGGACCGTAAGCGGCGATCCGGACCGCGGGCATTGGCTAGGCGGCGGGCCGGCGCAGTTGAGGCCATCGTATCCGTCGCCGTATTGGGCGCTGGTGGAACCTCGCATCGCCGGACGGCCTCCGGGCACCGACGCCGATTTCATCAAGCTGCTGACTACGGGAATCTCCCGCACCGGCCAGCCGCCCAATCCACCCATGCCGCCGTTTCGTATGACCCGCCCGGACGCGGAGGCGGTGCTGGCGTACCTGAAATCATTGCCCCGCTAACATGGAGCAACTCGCCCTCACCTGGGGCCCGGTACGCAAGACCTTCACCGTCGCGGAGCTGAACGCGCGCATCCGGGGCCTCTTGGGCGACGAGTTCGACGACGTCTGGGTAGCGGGCGAGATCTCGGGATCGAAAACTGCCACCAGCGGCCATTGCTACTTTACGCTCAAGGATCACGACGCGCAGTTGCGCTGTGTCTGCTTCCGGCAGTCGCTGCGTTATTTGAAGTTTAAGCCGCAGGACGGCATGGCGGTTCTGGCGCGCGGGCGCATCGACGTCTACGAAGCGCGCGGCGAGTATCAGCTCCTGGTGGAAGCCATCGAGCCGCAGGGACACGGCGCGCTGCAGTTCGCTTTCGAGCAGGTGAAGAAGAAGCTGGCGGGCGAAGGGCTGTTCGATCCGGCGCGCAAACGGCCTATTCCGCGGCTTCCCCAACGCATCGGGATTGTCACATCGCCTTCGGGCGCGGTGGTTCGTGACATCACCCAGATCCTTTCCCGGCGCTTTCCCGGCCTGCATTTGCGCATTTATCCGGCGCTGGTGCAAGGCGAAGGGTCTCTGGAAGCCGTTTGCCGCGCGATCGAATATTTCAGCAATTCCGGATGGCCGGACGTGGTGATTGTGGCGCGGGGCGGTGGATCGCTCGAAGACCTGTGGACCTTCAACGAGGAAGCCGTGGCGCGCGCTATCGTGGCCAGCCACGTGCCGGTTATTTCGGCCGTGGGGCACGAGACCGACTTCACCATTGCCGACTTCGTCGCCGATCTCCGCGCCGCCACGCCATCGGCCGCCGCCGAGCTGGTGATCTGCCCACGCGAACAAATCTTCGAACAGATCGCCGTGTTCGACCACAAGCTGTTGCAAGCCACGCGCTACCGCCTGGCGATGGCCGCCCGCGCCCTGCACGAACGCGGCGTGGAACGCGCTACATCGGTTTTGCATCGTAACGTGGGCCGGCTGCAGCAGCGCGTGGATGAGCTGGAATACCGCATGCGCGGCCGCGCGCAAGGCGTCGCCCAAATCCGACGCAAGCGGCTCGAGGACTTAACGGCCAGACTTCGCAGCCTGGACCTGCGATTACGGATGGCGGCCGCTCGCCGTCGCCTGGAAGCGGCAGATCGAGCGAGCGCTCAACTCATGCGTCTGCGCTTGACGCGCGCGCAAGGCAGGCTGAATCCGCTGCTGGCGCATCTCACCCAACTCAGCCCCCTGAAAATCCTGGAGCGCGGCTATGCCATCGTCACCAATGAGCGCGGCGCGATCGTGAAACAACCGGCCGATGCGCCCGTGGAATCGACCGTGGATATACGCGTGGCGCAAGGTAAGATCGCCGCCCGCGTGCTCGAACCTGAATAGGTGGCTCATTTTGTGTGCGAATTCCCGGCGTCTCGGCGCACTGAATCCGCATGAACCGAATTTGTGTCCCCGTATGTCTGCTGGCCGGCTGGATGTCTCTCTCGGCCAGCTCACTCACCAAATCGCACAGCGAAGGCAAGTTCAGCGACGCTGAGATCGAAGCTACCATCAAAGCCAAACTGGCCAAGTCTAAGATCGGCAAGGATGGCTTCCAGGTCCATGTGAAGGATCGTGTGGCCACCTGGACCGGAACCACCGCCATCATGCAGCACAAGGGCGCCGCCACGCGCATGGCGAAAACGGCCGGAGCGATTCAAGTGGTGAACAATATCAAGGTTTCAGGCGAACCCGGGCCGCCGCGCCATGTCCAGGTGAAGGCCGGCGTTGCCGATCCGCACCCGGCCGACGGGCCGTAGCGCCTGTGCTTCGTTCGGTCACCGCTCGAGCTTCTTTCCAAGCTGGCTGATCTTATAGCGATGTACGCGCTGGATGGGCCCGTACGAATAAAGCCAGATGTCGCCGGTACCGGTGTCGAATGCGGCAAAGCCCCCGGAGAACGAGGTGAATTGGACGTTGCTGAAGGAACTTTGGGCGTGAGCGTTTTGCGCCGGTTGGATCAGGGGACGGATGGCGCTTATCGCGAGCAAAATCGCGATAAGAGTGAGAATGGTCTTGGTGTACAGATCGATGCGCACTTGCGTGGCCTCCATTTGGCGGCAATCTTAGCACCGACGCATGATAAACTGAATGCTTCCGGTCCTCGGAAGTATTCGAATGAAGATGCTTGCGATTTCCCTTCTGGCCTGCGCCCTGCTTTATGGCCAAGCTCCGCCGCCGGTGCGGGTCACTCCCGGTGCGCCTGCCGTGAAGGCTCCCGGCGAAGCAGCA
Organism: Bryobacterales bacterium; assembly: GCA_963798295.1. Taxonomy (GTDB): domain Bacteria; phylum Acidobacteriota; class Terriglobia; order Bryobacterales; family Bryobacteraceae; genus Palsa-89. The sequence goes on from CAWCSV010000005.1 coordinate 51,667, forward strand.
TCTGCGGCGACGCCTGCGCCGGCTCTCCCGCCCGACACGGTAGTTGCTGAAGTGAACGGAAAGAAATACACGGCGGCCGATTTGGACAAGTTGATCGCCATGCTTCCGGCGCAGTATCAACAAGTGGCTCGATCGCAGCCGCAAATGCTGAGCCAGGTCTTCTTGATGCAGCGGCTTGCCGCGGATGCCGAGAAGGCCGGTTTGGATCAAAAGGCGCCGTTTAAGGACCAACTGGAGATGTCGCGCATGCAGGTCCTTTCCACCGCCGAGCTTTCCGACGTAAACAATACTTTGCAAGTGACCGAAGCCGACGAGCGGAAGTATTACGACGATAATCTCGCCAAATTTAAGGAAGTGAAGGTGCGGATGATCCACGTCGCCTTTAATCCCACGGGGAAGGTGACCCCAGGCGGCAAGAAGCTTCCTACCGAGGCCGAGGCAGAAGCCAAGATCGAGGATCTGGCGAAGCAGATCAAGGGCGGGGCCGATTTTGGCAAGCTGGCGCGCGAAAACTCCGACGATCAAGCGTCCGCCGCCAAGGACGGCGATTTTGGTGTCATCAAGCAGGACAGCGCCTATCCGCCACCCATCAAGACCGCTGTGCTCGCCTTGAAGCAAGGAGAGATGAGCGCTCCCATCAAGCAGCCCAATGGTTTTTACCTCATTCGCGCGGAGCAAATCAGCCAGCAATCCTTCAACGATGCCTTCGCCCAAATTTCCCAGACGGTGAGGCAGGCGAAGTTTCAAGAGTGGCTCAAGGGCGTGCAGGCCCAGTACACCGTGAAAGTTGAGAACCAGGCCTATTTTGCTCCGCGGGTACCCGCGCAACCGCAGCAGGTCCATTAAAGCCATCGAAAGGCGGCTGGTGGGGATGGAAGGCCGAAGTGTCGATCTTCGATTTCTGCCCTCTCTCACCGCCGACCGAAGCTACCTCTATTCCAATCGCCCGCACGGCCAGCCGGTGTACGCAGGATCCTTCATTCGCAAACGCCAGATCGTGCTGGACCGGGAATTGGAGCGCCAGCCCAGGGAATTGGCGCGGATCCTGGTACACGAGCTGTTTCATTTCGCATGGGTCAGGCTGGGCAATCCGCGGCGTCGCTCGTATGAGGCGCTGGTGCGGGAGGAATTCAAGCAAGGCTCGCGGGGAGAGCTGGGATGGTCCGCCGAATCGCGCAAACGTGCCCTTGCGAACGGGCGGCTGGGCGCCCCTGGTTCCCCCCGCTGGCGCGACTACCTTTGCGAAAGTTTTTGCGACACAGCGGCCTGGATCTACTCCGGCGTCCGACGCCATCCCGAGTACACGCTTGCAGCGCGGCATCGCGACCGGCGGGCGGAGTGGTTTCGCGCCGTGTTTCAGGATGGGTCCATTCCCATTTGAGGCGTTCCAATTTGAGGCTCTGAGTCTGATCCAATGCCCGATATAATGAAGAAGGAGACAATTTTGTCAAAGACCAGCTTGGGCGTCAGCGTTGGTTTGGGTCTGGCCTGCGCCCTTTTGTGGACCGGATGCTCGGATGTGGGCTTCAGACCGGCCCCCAAGGCTAGCCAGCAACAAAAGCCCGCGGCCGCCGCTCCGTTCGACTTGAAGAACGCTATCGGGCAGTCGATGCCGGCGTTCCGTCTGAAGGACGCCAACGGCCAGATGGTTCGTCCCGCCGACTACAAAGGCAAGGTGGTGCTGCTGGACTTCTGGGCCACCTGGTGCGGCCCCTGCAAACTCGAGATCCCTTGGTTCATCGATTTCGAAAGGCAGTTCAAGGACGAGGGCTTCGCCGTAGTGGGAGTTTCCATGGATGAGGATGGATGGGCCGCCATCAAGCCTTATGTCCAGAGCATGAAAATGAACTATCGCGTTCTCCTGGGCAACGACGATGTCAGCACTGCCTATGGCGGCTTGGACGCGCTGCCCACCACGCTACTGATCGACCGGCAGGGGAAGATCGCGTCGGTCTATCAAGGCGTCTCCCTGGGGAAAGAGGAATTCAAGGATGCTATCGTTCAACTGCTTCACGCCCCTCACGAGGGCGCCTTTGTTGCTTCTGGCAGCAATCTTGCCTTGCTTGCAAGCCCAAGCGCCCGGTAATTCCGTCCTGAACATCGCGCCCGCTACGCGCTTGACCATCCAACGCGGCGCAACGGCGGACTTCGCGCTCAAAGCGGAACTGCAGCCGGGGTTTCACGTCAATAGCAACATGCCGGGCGACGATTATCTGATTCCCATCAGACTTACCTGGAACAAAGATCCGCTGGAAGCCGAGCAGGTGACATATCCCAAGCCGCAAATGGAGAAACTTTCGTTCTCGGCCAATCCCATTTCGGTTTACACCGGAATGTTTGAGATCGCGACGCGCTTCAAAGCGCCGGCCAGCGCCATGCCGGGCTTAGCCTTCATGAACGGCAAGCTTCGCTATCAGGCCTGCAATAACAAGGAGTGCCTGCCTCCGCGCACCGTGGATGTGCGGGTCACTCTGGATATTCAATGAAGGCGCTCGGTGCCGAGCTGGCGCGCGTGGTGGATTACACCGAGGTGAGTCTGCTCCAGATCGACGAAGCCGCCAGCGGCACGCCCTTGCATGCCGGTGGATGGTCCCGCAAGCAGGTTATCGGGCATTTGATCGATTCTGCCTCTAACAATCATCAACGGTTCGTGCGCGCCGCGCTTCAAGGCTCGCTCGAATTTCCGGGCTACGATCAGGAAGGTTGCGTCCGGGTGCAGGCCGTTCAGGAAATGCCCTGGCCGGTGCTGATCGCTCTGTGGGCCAGCTATAACCGCTATTTGGCGCACGTTGTGGCGAACCTTCCCGAAGAGGCGCTCCAGGCGCCCTGCCGCATAGGGTCTGGCGAACCCGTCACGCTCCAGTTCCTGGCCGAGGATTATCTGAGGCATCTAGTTCATCACCTACAGCAAGTGCGATAAGTTGGGCCGTCGCGGCACTATGCCGATGGATGCCCGAATTTTCCCATACTAGCCCCACAGCAATCTGCTTGGGTTTACTGCTGGCGCTGTTCCTTTTACTGATTACCCGCAACGTGGCATCGGAGCCCTATGGCTACGACGAAGCCGACTACATGTACGCCGCTTCGATCGGCTTCGCTTCCAACTGGATTGACGCGCGGTCGATCTCGACTGCAGATTTCGCGCGCGCCGGGATTCGTCGCGATGGCCGGCAGTGGCTGTCCCAGACCATTCGCACTGGCAACGATGTTTTGTTCTATCGCCATTTCCATGGACCGGTCTTTTACTACTTGCTGATTCCCGCGACACGCCTGCACCTGACCGAGCGCGCCGCACGCACTGCCCTGCTCGCCATTCCGTGCGCCAGCCTGGCCGTCGTTTATTTCGGTTGCCTGTGGCTGGTGGCTGGAGCAGCAGCATTTCCCACGGCGCTTATGGCGTCGATGCTCTTCTTGTCCAGCTACTCGGTTATCGAGTCCACCGAGCTGGCCCCTCATGCTCTGTTCGCGCTGTGCTCGCTGGGCAGTCTGATTCTTCTTCTCAAAGCGATCGCCTCAGGCGGCCGGCACTATTGGTATGGCGCGGTGATGGCCGCGGCAGTGGCGTTCTGCACGCTGGAAGTGGCTCTGGTGCTGCTGGTTACTCTAGCGATCTGCGGCTGGCTGGAACGAAAGCGTTGGCAGGCGGATAGGAGATTCCTTGCGAACTCGTTCGCGGTCTTTCTGGCGACGGTTCTGGTCCTCTGGCCGGCTGCTATTCTCCGGCTGTCGTTCCTAAAAGCCTATGCGGTGCTGGGGTATCTGGCCGTGTCGCGCGAATTCGCGGGGGGCAGCGCTAGCTTTCTGGAGACCTGGCGCAGCCGCATGGTTCATTCACCGCTCGAGTGGGTTCTGATCCTGGCTGCTGGGATCGTGCTGTTTAGGACGCGCAGCCGCAGGCTCTCACCACTGGCGATTTTCGCGGCTCTCATGATTTTGGCGACTTTGCGGGTGTTGACCATCACGCCGCGCTATTCGCTGGTGTTCGTGCCTGCGTTGGATCTGCTTGCTGGCCTCGCGCTGGTTCCTTCCATCGGCCCTTTGCGGAGGCCAGCCAGTTTAGCCGTCGTACTGGCTGTTGCGGGACTTTATGGCAGCGCCTGGTATCAGACGGCCCTTCGGCCCCACAATCCAAACCCCCGTTCGGCGGCGGTTCTGACATATATACACCAAAACGAATTAGAGAACAAGGCAGTACTAGCGCCGCAAGCCGATTTGCCGACGCTGCACTATTATTTCCCGGGCATGCGGCTGCGCGCCTATTTTGGCCGGCAGCCGTCGATCGCGGAGAGGGCTGGATTTGAAGCGGTTGCGACTATTGCGGCAGCAGAACCTTGACACCGTCCTGGCCGGCGACAATCACTTGCGTCGCCATACCTAGAAAGAGGCCGTGCTCTACCACGCCCACGATGCTGTTCAACTCCGTTTCCAGTTTCGGTGGAGACGCGATGGGGCCAAACGCGCAGTCGATAATGTAGTGCGCGCCATCGGTGACGAAAGGCTTTCCATCGCCGCCCGTCCGGAGCGTCCCCTTCGAGCCCGACGCCTCCAGTTTCCGCGCCGTGGCACGCCATCCGAACGGAACCACTTCCACCGGAACCGCAAAGTGCGAACCCAGCCGGTCCACCAGCTTGCCGTCATCCACGATGATGACCAGCCGCCGGCTCGCGCTGGCCACGATCTTCTCACGCAGCAGCGCGCCGCCGCGGCCCTTGATCAAATTGAGCGGGCCCTTTTCCACTTCATCCGCGCCATCGATGGTCAAATCGATTTCAGGATGCTCATCGAGCGTGGAGATGGGGATGCCAAGCGACCGCGCCTGTTGGCCCGTGAACTCCGAAGTTGGAATTCCGATCACCCGCAGACCGCCCGCAACGCGCTTGCCGAGCGTATCCACCGCCAGTTTTGCCGTTGAGCCGGTGCCGAGTCCCAGGATCATCCCGTCCTCGACCAGGGCCACGGCAGCCTCTGCCGCGGTTTGCTTGAGTTGCTGCGCGTCCATTCAAAAACCAATCGTGTCAATAGCCAATAGTGAATCGCTGTTTGGTATGACGCCCCTGCTCCACTTCATCCACCAGCGCCACGGCGTAGTCTTCGGCCGAAATAGAGCTGTTGCCCTTTGCGTCAGAAACCAGTGCGTCTTTGCCCAGCCGGAACTTGCCGGTACGCTCGCCGGGCTGAATCGTCGCGGCGGGGCTGAAGAAGGTCCAATTCAGCTCGCTTTCGCGCAAAACGTGGTAAGCGTCGCGATGCGCCAGCGCCGTCGGCTTATAAGCCTCCGGGAACGTCGGCGCGTCGACAACCTGCAGGCCAGGCGAAACTTCCAAGCTTCCCGCGCCGCCCACCACGATGATGCGGGGCGCACCGGCGCGCTTCGCTCCGGCTAACAGGGCTCGCGCGGCATCGGACAACTGGCTCACCTTGGCCGGGTCTGGACCCTTGGCGCCCGAAGGCGGACCAAAAGAGCTGATCACCACATCCGATCCCTTGGACACTTTCGCGATGTTGTCGGCATCCAATATGTCGCCTTTTTCGATGGTCACATTGTTCTGCGCCTGCAGCTTCGATGGGTCGCGCGCCACCGCCGTCACCGTATGCCCGCGCGACAGCAGTTCCTTCAAAATCCGGCTGCCAATCATGCCTGTCGCGCCATACAAGACAACTCTCATTCGGTTCTCCTCGTTTGATACGTTCAAGTAACCTGGCTGGTACAAATCGATAATACAACTAGATACCCAAGCGTTGCGTTCGATTAAGGAACCGGAAGCGTCGCGCCCGCATCGTACTCAACAGGGGGTGCTGGATGAAGCGAGCGATGGTGTCAATCGCAGCGGCTATACTCGCTGCCATACCGGGATTTTCACGAACCATACCTGAGACCGCAGGCACTCAAATAGTCGTAACCGTACTTCCCGAACACGGGGCTCGTTCGCCTGTGTTCTTTGAAGGCGATGATCTAACGGTGTCGGTTGGTAGGAGTGCGGCGCGTATCCTTCATTCGCAGCGCTTGGCCGGCGACTTAGCCGACATGCAGCTATTCGTTCTGCTGGACGATTCCACGCGATCCTCCAGCCTGGGTACCCAATTATCGCGCTTGAAATCATTCGTGCAGTCCCTGCCTAGCTCTACCCAAGTCGCAATAGGCTATATGCGAAACGGAAGCGCAGCTCTGGCTCAGCCATTTACTGCCGATCATCAGAAAGCGGCCGCGGCCTTGCGCTTGCCCATGGCTATGCCGGGTGGAAATGGCAGCCCTTATTTCGCGCTTTCGGACCTGGCAAAACATTGGCCATCGAAAGAATTCACGGACCGGCGGGCGGTGCTGATGCTGACGGATGGCGTGGATCGCTATTATGGCGACCCAGAAGTAAACGACCCGTATGCCGATGACGCAGTCCGCGATGCCCTGAAGGCGGGCGTGATGGTGTATTCAATTTATCTGCGCGGCGCCGGACTCTTTGGACGCAGCGGCCGCGAAACCCTGTTCGCTCAGTCCCGTCTCGGCGAGGCCAGCGAGCAAACCGGCGGTTACGCGTACTTCCAGGATCTGTCGGACCCGGTGTCCATTGCGCCGTTTCTGAGCGATCTGCAAGATCGGCTGGATCATCAATATCAGGTGACCATTGCATCGAACGCGAAGGGCATCCAGCCGGTGAAGGTGCGCAGCGAAGTGCCGGGATTGAAGATCGAAGGCCCAACGCGCATTTACGTCCGATAACGAGTGGAAAACCGCTCCCTCACGGTCACGGCTCTGTAGGCGATGCCGGGCCGGTCTAATTGACTTCGAAATCCGCGGTCCGCTTCACCTGCTTGCCGGCTGCATCCTGCGCCGTTACTTCCAACTGATAAGGTCCCGGCGACAGGGAATCGATGGGAAAGCGGGAGGCTGCGGACACCGACTTAGGCCCGCTGTTCTGAGCTGGCAGGCTGATGAATCCGCCATCCCATTTCTGCTGGCCGGTCTTGCGATCCAGCACCCGCGCGCGGACACGTGCAGCCTGCGCCTGAGGCCCGTAAACCTCGAAGTAAAAGTAGGCTGCCTCGGACTTCGCGAATTGCGGCGAACCCGAAGGGACCACCTGGACACCTTGCGCCACGAGCGGCGTTTGGCCTTCCAGCGCTGGCGCAAGACCCAAATCGGCCGCCGGATGAGTCTCCCGGCTCAGAGCCAGGCTGCTCAGCGCGAGATCGCCAGCCCACGGGTCCACTATCAGCGGCGACTGCAGCTTTCCAAAGCTCGCCTCACCCTGGCTGAACGTGACGGTCAGGTTGTACTGCCCGGGAGCGATCTTGAATTCCTTTTCGTAGTGCAGCGATTTCCCCTTGAGATTCTCCACTTGCGACGGATTGTCGAAATCAAGCTTGAGCGCGTCGCTGAAGCGCGCCCGCACCTCTCCGCCGGCGTCCGTAGCGACGCCCAGGAAGTTCAGCTCCGCGTGAAGCTTGCCCTTCTTGTTCTCGAACTTCAGCGCTCCGGCTTGAATCTCCATCGCCACGTGGACGCGCGCCACGTTGGGCGCGATGTAAAAGTACGGCAAGCTGGAGGGAAGCGGCGATGTCGCCCGTCTGCGTCTCGGCCGCTCGCTTCTCCAGATCCTTTCCGGCCATGGTTCCCGCCAGCAGATCCAAGGGCTTCTCGGTGCAGTAGTTGGTGCGCGACCGGACGGTGGTCTGCTTGCGATCCACCTTGACCCGCAGCGAGTGGCACGTCCCCTCCTTCGATTCAGGAGCCACATAAGTCAGAACGTAATACTGGTCCTGCTCTTTTCCGATTTCCTGCAACCCTCCCAGCAGATCGGTGGTGTTGCGCACCATGAACCCTCCCGTGCCGCTGGCCAGGTTAAACAGGAGCGGCTGGCTGCCGGCGCCGAATCTGGAACGGGGAGCGTGGACGCCGGATCGCCCTGAGTCGCCCTGAGCTTCCTCCGCCGTTGCGTCTGCTGCCGAACGCGCGAGGTGTCGGCTGCGGCTCGCCCGGATCGGTCTGAGCGAAAACCGGCCGCACGTCCACCGGATAAAAGGCGACGCCAGATTTATTCGCTGCGTCGATCGCTTCCCGAATTTCCGCTTTCGGATCGCGGAGGATGGAAGCGTTCCCGCGAACAGAACCACGATCTTCCGTCCGGGAAGCACGCCCAGGCTCCTTCCCAGATCGCCGAGAGCGCGAATCATATTGCGCGCTCCAAACGTCGTCGCCATCGCGTTGCGGTTAACGCTGGCCTAGCGCCAGGTCTTCCTCGATCATGCCCGGGTCGTGCGATCGATCGTAATCGGAGGCGCTAGGCGCCAGACCGTGGAAACTGGCCTGGTTCAGCGCGTCCTTCAGACGGCCGGCGTTGTCGGTGAAGTTTTGCGCAATGCGCATGGAGCCGTTGAAAGTGACGATCGGCCATCATATGGTTCGGCCCCGCTTCCGCGTCGATAAAACTCGCAGCTGCCTGGCGGACCGCAATCTGATCCCGCGCCTCCATGCTGGTCTCATCGAAAAACAGGACCAGCGAGCGAGTCTGAGCGGCGGCGGATGCCGATTCCAGAGAGAAGCCCTTGATGGCTTGCTCCTTCCCGTCTTGCGAGATGTCGAAAATCCTTGGCGGTGAGATCGCGGACATAGGCGCCATTCTTGCGGTGACGATCGCGTCCACCAGCACTTCGCGCGTCTCGGTCTGAATGCACTGGGGTGGGTTGAGCGCCCAAAACGCCGGCCAGATAGGAGCAATGCAGCCGGAAGCCTCATGGAATCTCCACGCCTCGCATTGCGCGCCGTGATGTTCTTTCCTCCGGAGTCCCGCACCACCACGCGAACCAGGTAGCGGCCCGGCGCCACGTTGAAATTTTCTTTCACACTGATTCCCGCGTTCTCAAATGTCTCCAAGGTCTGGTCGCGAAGATGCAGTTCCACGACCTTCTCCACCCCGGCCACATAGTTCCCGTTAGGGTCGAACAGGCCCGCCACTACCGTCAACGTATCGTCGTTGCGGTCCTGCGCCTTATCGAATCGCAAAGCTTTCGCATCCAGTTGAGCGGTCACGGTCAGTTCGAACTTCTGGTCGCCGGATTTGAAGAACTCGGTTTGAACATCCAACGGAATGCCCGAGACCTCATCGCGCGAGAAGACCGTTTCCTGGATTTCTTCTTTGGCCGCTTCGGCCGAATCGACTGCATGCCTGGGAGCCCAGTAGCCGCGGCGAGCCTGGATGGTCAGATGGGCTGATTCTTCACGGTCACTTTCAGGCCGTGATAAGCGCCGTCGTATTTCAGCTCTTGCGGCGAAAATCCCAGCACGTAAACGTACTCGGGCCGCGCCGCGATGAGGTTGAGACCTCGCTTCAGATCGTTGTCATTGTGGAAGAACGTGCCGCCGGTCCCGTTGGCCAGTTCCGCCAGAATATCGTTAGCCTGCGTAGCGGCTGCCTGATCGGCCTGCCCAAGGTAGGTTGCTGCCGCGCGCGTAGACGATAAGCGCTGGTCGCTGGCATGGCCGCCGGGTATGATCGTGAACAAGCCTCGCATGTCGATGGTGTTGACAACCACGTTGGCGCGGATGGCGCGCTCCAGAACATCGTACTCGTCCGTCCGATGATCTCGATGGTCAGCAGGAATCCCGGCGAAACCAGAACCAGGTTCCGGTTACCGGGCATGAGCGAGAGCTTGCGGATCACGTCGCTTCAGCGCTCCCAGGCCGAGCGAGGTCTCGTGATCGCCGAAAGTCAGGGCGTGCCGAGCCGCCGCTCTCAGTTTGGTTAGCGTTTGGACCACGCACATGGGGTAGCCCGGTCAATTGGTCGATTGTCGCACGCGCGACACGCGCCGCACTCCTGCGCTTCTCCATAGGCGGCGGTCAGCGCCGGATCGGTGCCGCTGAGAAATAACCTCGAAACGAGCTGCGGGTCCGGGAACAAATGGCCAGCCAAATACAGTTCCTGGTTCACCCACAAATCGGCCATGTAATGGCTGATATACGGACAATCCTGCTGCCGATCGATGCCGCTGGTATAGGGCTGGATTTTGTTCACCGCGTCGTGCAGCTTCTCGCGGTCGGCGGTGAAGTCGGAGAGCACCAGGCCGCTGGTGGTGACGATCGCCGCGCGGCTGGCGGGATCGAGCGACTTCGTCCAGATGGCGATGCATGGCCTGCCGCGTGTTCAACAGATCGCCGCGATCCAGGTGCACGTCGTCCACCAGATAGGCGACGTAATGTTCCGGCAGGACTGCCTGCGCGGCGCGGGCCGGCGACTTCATGCGCGGCGCATTGCGGTCCCGCCGTCGACTCGATACCAAACGGTCGCTCTTCTCGATGGAAAACTTGGTGATGGTTTGCGGTTTGCCTTTATCGAAAACCTGAAAATCTTGCTTCTCGAGGTTGCCTACGGCGCGCCCTTCCTGGTCCCGCACCACCACCGGCACCGAGATCAGATTCACGCGGCTGCTGAAGGTAATAGGCGCTTCGTGGGAAGAGATCTCGGGTTCGGCTTGCGTGGGAGCGCCGGGTGGGGGCTGTTGGCCAGACGACAGGCAGCTACACAATGCCCCCAGGAGCAGGGCCTGCAGGATGATCCGTCGGCGCAGGTCCGCATCCACGTAAAACATCGTTCCTCTATTCTCTCCCTTTTGCGATTTAGCGTTCAGAACCGAGGAATTGCCGCAACCCCGATTTTGCCCCGGACGTATAATTCCTGAAGGGGGTTCCCCTTGACCCGAATCCTGCGATTTGTTCTCCCGGCCCTGCTGGCCGCCGCTGTAGGCCGCGCTCAGATCCCGAGTCCCTATCCGACGTCGCCGTATCCGGGGCAATACCCGCCGGGGCAGTATCCGCCAGGACAGTATCCGCCAGGACAGTATCCACCCGGACAGTATCCACCTGGCTCATATCCGCCCGGCCAGTATCCACCGGGCCAGTACCCGGGCTCGGTCGGCCTGCCAGGCGGAATCAGCCTCCCCATGCCAAAGCTTCCCGGCAGGAAAAGCAAAGACAAAGACACGCAGGACAGCAACAGCGTGAGGGTGGCGCTCCGCGCGGCGGATGGAACGCTGCGCGAGCTGGGTGAGAAGGATCTCTATCTCGAAACGACCAAACACAAGATTCTTAAGTTTCGGACGCTGGCGAAAACGCAATTTCGCGACAAGGACGGTGAGCAGGTTCGCGATTCGCTGTTGAAACCCGGAGACCAGCTCTCGGTGCAGGTGAATGGCGACGACCCGGAAACGGCGCTGCGCGTCATTCTTACCCGCAAAGGAACAACCGATGAGCGGGTTGCCGCCGGACGGCCGTTCGATCACGATTCCGCTCAGACTCCGCTGGAGGCGGACACCCATTCGGCTGGAACCATGGAAACGGCGGCGGAGCCAGCGGGAGGAGGATCGAAGCCTGACACCAGCGACAACGGCCCGCGGGAGATCCCAACGCTCGCGAAATCAGGGACATCGGATTCCACTCAGCCTGAAAAAGCTGAGCCGCCTGAGCCGCCGGTTGAGCCGCCGTTGAGAATGCCAAGCCCGTGCCACGTTCAAACGCGACTGCCGACGATATCATCGCCTCGGCCCGCGACGCAGCCGATCGCGTGACCGACGGGCTGCCGAACTTCCTGGTTCAGCAGAACACCACGCGGTATTTCAGCCGGGCGCTGCCTCCTCAATGGCAGGTCCTGGACGTGGTGACGGCCGAGGTGGCGAGCGTGGACGGCAAGGAAGACTATCGCAATATTCTGGTGAACGGCAAGCCCTCCAACCGGCCCGTGGAAAAGACCGGCGCTTGGTCCACCGGTGAATTCCAAACCACTCTCGCCAGCCTGCTCAATCCGTACACCCAGGCTGCGTTCCACAAGAGCAAGGACGATACCCTGGATGGCCGATCCGCCTACACCTATGATTTTCACGTGCAGCAAGTGAATTCCGACTGGGACATTCACGCGCCGGATGGCTCTAAAATAACGCCGGCGTATAGCGGGACGGTTTGGATCGACAAGGCGACTTTTAATGTGATGCGGATCGAGGAGCAGACCGGACCGCTGCCCGTTAGTTTCCCATTCGACAAAGCCGAATCCGTGGTCGCATACGGGTTCGCCAACATTGAAGGGAAACCGTACCTGCTGCCGCTCCACAGCGAGATCCTGACCTGCCAGCGTGGGACCACCACCTGCACGAAGAATGAGATCCGATTCCAGAATTACCGCAAGTTCGCGGCGGATTCGACCATCATTTTTGACAAGTAATAGTCTGGCCTTCCCAGGCCCGCCGCCACTGGCCTATTCTCCGGTGTAGCCTCGCCCTCACGTCCCGAGCCGCTCCAGGCGATAATTGTATTGAGCCCATGACCACCCTTGAAGTGCCGGGGGCGAACCCGGCCTTGCCATCCACGTCTTCGTTCTCGCCCGATATGAGCTGGACCCAAAACATTCCGGCGGCAAAACGATTGGACTGCGTCACCGTCGCCAACGACGTTTTCACCCAGGCCGAGCGCAAACTCAGCCACGTGGAGCGGACCGGCCTGGATCGCGAGCTCATCCGGGTAGCGGCTTTTCAGCCCCGCCTGCTTGAAACGCCGCTGGATCGCGGTTCCCGGCGCTACGCCAGTTACATGGGCAAGATATTCCGCAAGCACGGCCTGGACTTCCGGGTGGAAGAGGCGCACACCGCCGACGCGCTGGAGCTTCTGCTGATGGGCGCGCAGGTGAACGAAAAGATCCACGGAACTTTTATCTTTTTCCCGGCGCCCTTTGGCAAAACCGAGGATTATTTCCTGCGCCGCGTCCGGCCGGAAAAGGACATCGAGGGGCTGACCGTCGAAAACACCGGCCGCATGGCGCTCAACATCCGCACCGTGGATGAAGAGGAGAAATACGAGGGGGTGGTGCCCTGCACGGCGCGCGCCATCCTGACGCTGCTGCACCAGCACGATTCCATCAAGAAGCTGTTTCCGCGCGATCCCAGCCAGCCAGGGCCCACCGCGGTGATATTCAACAGCTCCTCCCGCATCGGCATTCCCCTGCAAAGCATGCTCATGCGCATCGGCGCCACGGCTGTCATGGTCCATCCGCAAACCAGGCCCGAAGATCGGGAGCATTTCCTCGAACGGCCGACATCGTGGTGACGGCCTTTCCGGCTGTTTCAGAAGCCGACTTGATCCGCAACATAAAACCCGGAGCGGTTGTGATCGACTGTTCCACCGAAGGCAACCTGCACCCGGATGTGGCCGAGCGGGCGTCCTATCTTTCGACCCACGACAATCATCTGGGACAAATCACCACCGCGCTGGCTCTTTACAACACCGCTCTGTGCGCGCTCTGGCAGCGCGGAATGAACGCATAGGAATCGCTTATGGCCCCCAAGGAAAGAACCGAAATCGTAGACAATCTGGAGCGCAGCCGCCAGGAATTTCTGGCCGCCGTGGCTGGCCTTACCGACGCGCAGGCCAAAACGCGGCCGGATGCGGAGCGTTGGTCGGTGCTGGATTGCGTGGAGCACGTCGCGTTCGTCGAGGAGCGCTTCCTCGGCTGGCTGAACGCGGCCGAACGGTTGGACGCGCCGCGCGTCGATAAGGAAAATGAAGCGGGTCTCACGGCGCGCGTTCCCGATCGCTCCACCCGCCTCAAGGCTCCTGAGGCGGTGCTGCCCAACGGCCGTTTCGCCACCATCGAACAGGCGCTGGAACAATTCAAGGCCCAACGCGCTCGGAGCATTCAGTTCGCACAGGATCGCGCGGGCGATCTTTATTGCCTGGCCGCCCAGCATCCACGCTTCGGGCCGGTGAACGGCGTCGAGCTGCTGATCATTATCGCGGGCCACTCCCGCCGGCACGCCGAGCAAATCCGCGAAACCCGGGCTGCGCTGCGAGAAGACAGCGACTAATGGATTCCCGCCGCAAATTCATCGGCGCCATGGCCACCGGCCTGGCTTCCACGCTGGCCTCTTCGGCCGGAGTGTTGGGCGCGAACGATCGCGTGCGCGTGGGCATCATTGGCGCCGGACAGCGCGGCACCGAACTGGTGCACCAGGCTGCGGCCTGTCCCAACGTGGAGATCGCCGCGTTTGCCGATGTGTACAACAAGCGTTTGGACCGACGCGCACAATCTGGCGCCGGGCGCAGCCCTTTACGACGATCATCGCCGCGCTGCTGGACGATCCCGGCATCGACGCCGTCATCATCGCCACGCCGCCGCATCTGCACGCCGAGCATTTCGTCCACACGCTGGCGGCGGGCAAGCACGTGTATCAGGAAAAGACGCTGGCCTTCACCCTGGAACACGCCAAGCGCATGCGCGCAGCCTACCGGCAGGCTCCCAAAGCGGTGGTGCAGATCGGCCATCAGTCCTGCTCCTCGGGCCAGATTCGCGACGCGGTAAGTTTTCTTGCCACCGGCCACGTGGGGAAAATCACCGCCATTCGCATGCATTGGTATCGCAACACGCCGCGCGGCAAAGCCCAGTGGGCGCGGCCGGTCTATCCGGACATGACGCCCGAGAACATCGCGTGGAACGCGTTTCTGGGCGAGGCGCCGCGCCGCGACTTCGATCCGCATCGCTTCATCAACTGGCGCTTCTTCGAGGATTATTCGGGCGGCAACGTGTACGAGAACCTGAGCCAGCAACTCGCCTTCTGGTACAAGGCGCTCAATCTGCACATCCCGCAAGCCGCCACCATGACAGGCGGCCTCTATCTGTGGAAGGACGGCCGCGACGTCCCCGACACCATGAACGTGACGTTGGAACAGGGCGAGCAGATGCTGGTGAGCTGGGATTCGGGGCTCGGCAACAGCCAGCTCGGCATCACCGAAGACGTGCTCGGCTCCGACGGCACCATCTCGCGCAGCCCGTCCGGCATTCGCTATTTGCCGCAAAAGGTGAATCGTCCCGATGGGCGCAGAGATCGCGGGCAAGGCGGTGAGCTTCCCCACCGCGCACATGCAGAATTTCGTGGATTGCATCCGGTCCGGCAAGGAACCGCACTGCCCGTTTGAGCTCGGTTTCCGCGTCTCGGTGGCCTGCCGCATGGCGCTCGAGAGTTATCGGCAAGGCCGCACGGTGCGCTGGGATGCGCGGACGGAAACGATCGTCTGAGCTCGCACGCCTACAGCGGGGTTAGCCCCAGACTAATTTGAATGGCTTCATCCACGCGTAGCATGGCGCTCTCGTCCAAGGCGCCCAGCCGCCTGACCAAGCGAACTTTATCGATTGCTCGAATCTGACTCAACAAGGCGACGGAGGTTACGGCTAAGCCCGTGCGCGCATCCGCCGGAAGCAGGACATGGACCGGGTTTAGCGGGAACCGCACGGTTGAGGTGATCGGCGCGACGATGGTGAGATCCGTCAGACGATTCGATACATCGTTCTGAATGATCAGCGTCGGCCGCGTCTTTTGAATCTCACGGCCTATCGTTGGATCGAGCGTCGTGAGGTAGATTTCGCCGCGCTGCGGCCAACCACCTTGCGTCCTGAGCTCTCCTGTGTCGAGTTGTCGCCATGCCTCGCTATCCACCGCAAACCAGTCCGCCGCCACTTCGCGATCCAGATCGCGGTCACGAACGGCGGCATGTTCCAATCGGGATTTCAGCGCCTCCGTGCTTTGATAACTGACAAAGTGCTCAACGGCCTGAGCGATGAAGCGGCTGCGGCCGCCGGGCTTCACCATTCGGTCGATGCCGCGGAGAATGCGTTCGGGAAGAACGATATTAATCCGTTTGTTCATCACCTAGTATCCACATGGTATACACAATCGGTGTGTAACGTCAAACAGCGCCGCTAGCGCCCGCCGCCGATTTCCAGAATCGTCCCCGTCACATACGAAGCCGCGTCCGAAAGCAGCCACAGCACGCCTTGCGCGATCTCGTCCGGCGTTCCCGCCCGCTGCATCGGTATGGTTGGACTCAATCGCGCCAGCCGTCCCGGTTCGCCATTCGCCGCGTGCAGCCCGGTATCGACCAGACCCGGCGCGACGGCGTTCACCCGAATCCCTTCGGTGGCCACT
Source organism: Bryobacterales bacterium (assembly GCA_963798295.1). GTDB lineage: Bacteria > Acidobacteriota > Terriglobia > Bryobacterales > Bryobacteraceae > Palsa-89. The sequence continues at coordinate 67,624 of CAWCSV010000005.1, forward strand.
TCGCGCGCCAGGCCGATGGTAAACGTATTCACCGCGCCCTTCGACGCCGCGTAGTGCACCCATTCGCCCGCGCTGCCGGTTCTGGCCGCGATCGACGAGATGTTCACGATCGCCCCGCCCGATCCGCCGCGCCGCGTGGACATCCTTCGCACCGCTTCGCGCGCGCACAACATGGTTCCCGCGACGTTCACCGCCAGCATCTGTGCGAGCTTGGCGGCGTCGATCTGCTCAACCCGCGCTAAGCCTCCCGTGATGGCGGCGTTATTGACCAGCGCGCGCAACGGCCCCAGCTCGCGTCCGGCGATGTCAAACAGCCGCAGGACGTCCGCCTCGCGCGAAACATCGGCCTGAATGGCCACCGTTCGCGATCCCGGCGCGCGTCAGATGATCCAGCACGCCGCGGGCCGCGGCCTCATCTCTCGCATAATTGAACGCGACGCTGTATCCGTTCGCTCCCAGCAGCTTCGACGATAGCCGCTCCGATTCCACGGCTGCCGCCCGTGACGATGGCCGCGCCTCGATTCACATTGGTCATACAACCAGCATAGGCGCGACCACCGTTTACACGGGCAACTGGCCGAGTGATAACGTAGGCGGTAATGAAGATCCGCATTCCTGGTCCTGGCCCTGACGCTTCCGCTGTGCGGCCCAGCAGGACAGCCGCCTGGCGTGGGCCCCCGTTCCGGCGCAACCGGCCACCTGGGTGGCGCCCAACCGGCCGCTATGGAAACTGGCCGATTTGCTGGCGCAGCACAAAGGGCAGGCCAACTGGACGCAGACCGTGGTCAGCGACTCGCTGCTGCACGCCGACTATATTTCCATGGCGCCCGGCGCGAAAACTCCCCGCCGCTTCCATCCCGACACGCGCGCATGGTGGATCGTGCAGGACGGACAGATCCGCTTCACCATCGAAGGCCAGGAGCCGTTCGTCGCCTCCAAAGGCTACTTGGTGCAGGTGCCCTACCGCACCATATACAGCCTGGAAACGGTGGGCGACAAACCTTCGCTGCGCCTGGAAGTAAACATTGCCGGCGCACAGACCATGTATCCCGCCGACGAAACGCCAGTGCCGTTGGACGGCGTGAATTTCGTGAAGGTGCGGATCCAAGGCCGAGGCAAGTACGATCAGGGCAACAAGCCGTACATCGATTTCAACGCCGTGGTGGCGGGAACTGAGAAGCAGCGCCGCTTCATCGCCGACGATCGCGCGGTGGCCAACATCATCATCGGCGATCCCAAGAAGCAACGCCCCGTGGCCGATGCCAACAAAGGCCATTTCCACGAGGAATCGCCCGAATTCTGGTTCATCCTGCTGGGCAAAATGGAGTACAAGATCGGGTCTTTGCCGATCTTCATCGCCGACCAGGGCGACATCGTCTACACGCCCAAGCAGACCTGGCATCGCGCGCGCTTCGCCGGCTCCGAGCTGGCTTGCCGCCTGGCGATGAACGGCTATCAGGATCTGCTGCACAACTACCAGCCGCCCGACGAAGCTCAGAGCGGTAGCGCCGGCGCTACCGAGCGGCCCCGGAATTGCTTCCCGCAGTCGCGTGAAGCTCTCCGAGGATGCGGCTCTGGTGTACATTCTGGCCCAAAGCGGCGTCCGGGGCCATCTGACGGTCGGGGCATATCGAACGCAATCCTTGCGGCCAGCTGACTGTTTTCGATCCGCACGGTGAGATGCATACGAGTATCTGTTCGGGGAAAGGTCAGGAGTTGGTGTGTAATTGGCCCGCGCGGCCAAGCCCATCGACGGGTGGCAGTGAGATCCTGCCGGAGGATCTGCCTAGGATGCTACTCGAATGAGCCGGCGCTGCGTGATGTCGCGCAGATCGGCGGGAAGCTGTGTGCCTTCGCGCAGGTCGGCTTAAGAGACCGTTCCGCTGCGACGCGCTTGAGCCACCAGCCGCCAGCCAATCCCTCCCCGGCTCCGCTTGCTAACATTGAATCAGGGACTCCTCCCTGCCTCCCATGGAATTTGACTTCACGCCGGAGCAGATTCAGCTTCGCAAGAGTGTCCGCGAATTTGCCGAGCAGGAAATTCGGCCGCACGTCCTGGAATGGGATGAAGAGGAGATTTTTCCGCTCGAGGTCATCAAGAAAGCCGGCGCAGCTTGGCTTCCTGGGCGCGATCTTTCCCGGAGGAACTGGGCGGATCGGGGCTCGGCTACATCGAGTATTCCATCATCATCGAGGAACTCGCGCGCATCGATCCCTCGGTGGGCTTGATCGTGGCCGCGCACAATTCGCTGTGCACCAATCACATCTTCCTCGCCGGCAGCGACGAGCAGCGCCGCAAATACATTCCCAAGCTTGCCACCGGCGAGTGGATCGGTTCCTGGTCGCTCACTGAATCGGAATCCGGCTCCGACGCCGGCGGGCATGCGCACCAAGGCGGTGAAAGACGGCTCGTGCTGGGTCCTCAACGGCAGCAAGGTTTTCACCACCAACGCCGGTTACGCCGACGTTTGCGTCGCCATGGCGGTTACCGAACGCGCCGCGTCGCATCACGGAGTCTCCGCGTTCATTCTCGAAAAGGGCGTGCCGGGATTTCAGTTCGGCAAGAAGGAAAACAAGCTCGGCATGCGCGCCAGCGCCACCGGCGAAGTGATCTTCACCGATTGCCGCGTGCCCGAATCGCAACTGCTCGGCAAGCCAGGCGAAGGATTCGTCGACAGCCTGCGGATTCTGGATGGCGGGCGCATCTCCATCGCGGCGCTTTCGGTGGGAACCGCGCAGGGCGCCTACGAAGCGGCGCTGAAATATTCCAAGCAGCGCAAACAGTTCGGCCGGCCCATCTCCGAATTTCAATCCATCCAGAACAAGCTGGCCGACATGGCCACCGAGATCGACGCCGCGCGCCTGCTCACCTATCGCGCCGGCTGGATGAAGGATCACGGCCAGCGCGTCACCAAGGAATCGTCCATGGCGAAGCTGTTTGCGTCCGAGATCGCCGTGCGCGCCACGAACGAAGCCGTGCAGATCCACGGCGGCAACGGTTTCATCAAGGACTATCCCGTCGAAAAGTTCTATCGCGACGTCAAGCTGTGCACCATCGGCGAAGGCACCAGCGAAATCCAGCGCCTGGTGATCGCGCGCCAGCTTCTGAAGAGCGAATGACCAAAGGTCATTGGCAGCAATGACGGACTGGTCCCACAAGATTCTCGCCGGCGATCCGCGCGCGCTGGCCCGCGCCGCCACCGCGATCGAAAACCGTTCGCCGGCCGCCGAATCATTATTGAAAGAATTGTTTCCTCACACCGGCCGCGCCACCGTGATCGGCATCACGGGCGCGCCGGGCGCGGGGAAGAGCACGCTGACCGATCGGCTGGTTCACGAGCTTCGCCGCGAAGGCAAAGCCGGTCGGCGTTCTCGCCGTCGATCCCACCAGCCCCTATTCCGGCGGCGCTGTTCTGGGCGATCGCATTCGCATGCTCAGCCATCATGCCGACCCGGGCGTGTTCATCCGATCCATGGCCACGCGCGGCCATCTGGGCGGCCTGGCCGCTGCCACCACCGACATGGCGCTGCTGCTGGATGCCGCCGGTAAAGAAGTTGTGCTGATCGAAACGGTGGGCGTCGGCCAGGATGAAGTGGAGGTGGCCAAGCTCGCCGACGTGACCGTGGTTGTGCTCGTTCCCGGCATGGGCGACGATGTGCAAGCCATCAAAGCCGGCATTATGGAAATCGCCGACGTCTTTGTCATCAACAAAGCGGATCAGCCCGGCGCCGATCGTCTGGAGCGCGAGATCCTGGCGCTGCAAAGTCTGTCAACGCGGCGCGACGGTTGGGTTCCGCCCATCGTCCACGCGGTGGCGACGGATGGCCAGGGAATCAGTGAAACGCTGGCCGCCATACGATCGTTTCTGGCTCGCGCGGACGCGAAGAGATCGCGCCGTGGCCAATTGGACTCTGCGCCTGCGTGAGATGCTGCGCGAACGGCTGATCGAGCAATTTGCGAACATTGATTTTCAGGCTGCCGCGGAAGAAGTAGCGGCGCGGCGCTCGGATCCGTACACGATCGTCGATGACTGGATCGGCCAACCTGGATCAGGCAAGTTCGAAATTGACCACCTGGGCATCGCCGTGCGGTCGCTCGACGCCGCGCTCGGGCTTCTATGAGAAGCAGCTCGGCTTCCCGGTCAGCCTGCGCGAAACCGTGGAACAGGAAAAGGTGAATGTCGCCATGCTGCCCGCCGGCGGACCGCGCATCGAATTGCTGGAAGCCACCGGGCCCGATTCCGTGATCGCGAAATTCATCGAGAAGCGCGGCGAAGGTCTGCATCACGTCGCGGTCAAGGTTCCCGATCTCGCCGCGACGGTCGAGCGCCTGAAATCGCACGGTGCGCGATTGCTGAACGAGCCGCGCGCCGGCGCGGGCGGACATCTTTACGTCTTCGTCCATCCATCGTCCACGGGCGGCGTCTTGCTGGAACTGATTCAAGCAATGAAGAAACCAACCATCGGAATCATCGGCGGCAGCGGGCTCTATTCGATGCCCGGCTTTACCGCGCATGAAGAAATGGTGATCGAAACTCCGTGGGGCATGCCGTCGGACCCTTACGTGGTCGGGCAGCTCGCGGGCAAAGAGGTCGCGTTTCTTTCGCGGCACGGCCGCGGCCATCGCCATTCGCCGTCGGAGCTGAACTTTCGCGCCAACATTTACGGATTCAAGTCGCTGGGCGTCGATCGCATCATGTCGCTGAGCGCCGTCGGATCGCTCAAGGAAGAACATCGCGCCGCTGAAGTTTGTGATTCCCGATCAATTTTTCGATCGCACGCGCGGCCGCGTCTCTACGTTTTTCGGCGAAGGTCTGGTGGCGCATGTCAGCTTCGCCGATCCGGTGTGCCCGCAGCTTTCCGAGGTGGTGCACCAGGCTTGCGTTCAAACCGGCGTCGACGTCGCGCGCGGCGGAACGTATCTTTGCATGGAAGGCCCGGCGTTTTCCACCAAGGCGGAATCGAACGTCTATCGCAGTTGGGGCATGGACGTCATCGGCATGACCAATTTGCAGGAGGCCAAGCTCGCGCGCGAAGCCGAGCTGTGCTACGTCACCATCGCCATGGTCACCGATTACGATTGCTGGCACGAGGAGCACGACGCCGTCACGGTCACCGATATTTTGGCGAACCTCAGACAGAATGCCGACAACGCCTGCAAGGTGGTGGCGGCCACGGTGGCGAGCATGCCGGAGGTTCGCGAATGCAAGTGCGGATCGGCGCTGGCGCATGCCTTGATCACCGATCCCAAGGCCGTGCCGGAGGCCACGCGCAAGAAGCTGGAGCTGCTGGTTGGAAAATATCTCGGCTGAGCTGCTCGCGCAGGATTTGCTGGCGCATTGCCTGGAATGCGCGGCCCTGGCCGGAGCATTTGCTCGATGAATTGATCGCGCTGCGGTGGCGATCGCGAGCTGTTCCGCATCGTGGTGGAGCGGCTGGCGGATCTGTTCGAGCCTGCGTTTGTGCCGCGTTTACGCCGAGCTGTTTTCCGCAAGTGATCGCGCGGCGCATTCCGGCCTGCATGCCGAGCACTTGCTGGCGCGCTACGAGCGCATTCGCCGGCCGCGGGTTTTGGATCGCGATCCCGATTCCATTGAAAACATTTTCGTCCTTTCGCGTGTCACCCTGGGCGCCGACGTCGCCGTCACCAGCGTCATTCTCGACGCCGCGAAACAGCGCTTTCCCAACGCGGCGATCTGGTTCGCCGGTCCGCAGAAAAGCTGGGAGCTGTTCGCGGCCGATCCGCGCTTGCGGCATCTTCCGATCGCCTATGGCCGCGGCGGGACCATCGATGATCGTCTGTCGATTTGGCCGCAACTGCGCGAAGCGGTGTGTCTGCCGCACAGCATCGTCATCGATCCCGACTCCCGCCTGACGCAGCTCGGCCTGCTTCCGATTTGCCAGGAGGAAGATTACTATTTCTTCGAAAGCCGGGCTTACGGGGCCGACAGCGCGACGCTCTCGCTGCCCGCGCTGACCGGCAGCTGGGCGGCGAAGACATTCGGCATTCCCGAAGCCCGCCCGTACATTTCCACCGGGCTCGATGCGGCCGAATTCGCCACCACCGTCAGCTTCGGCGTCGGCGAAAATCCATCCAAGCGCGTTCCCGATCCTTTCGAAGCAGAGGCTGCTGCGGCGATTACCGCGCCCGATCCTGATCGACAAAGGCGCGGGCGGCGAAGAGGCCGAACGCGTGGAGCGCGCGGTGGCGAAGGCAGGCGGCGAGGGCATCGTGATGTGGGATGGCTCGTTCGCCGGCTTCGCCGCGCACATTCAGCGCAGCCGCTTGTACGTGGGTTACGATTCAGCCGGCGGCCACGTCGCGGCGGCTTGCGGGGTTCCGATGATCAGCATTTTTGCGGGCGCCGTTTCCGAACGCATGTTCCAGCGCTGGCGTCCCACGGGCGACGGCAAGATCGAAATCGTTCGGCCCGAGCAGAATGAGCGCTGCCGAACTGCTGGCTACTTTTGAGGCTTGTCTTCGGAGGGTTTCTCTTTCGTCTGATCTTCCGGAAGCGGGTCCGGCGTCTCAAACTTGATGGTGCGATTCGGTGCCGAACTTGCGATACAGCCGGAACTCAATGTCGTTCTTGCGTCATCTGACGGTCGCGCTTGGATGTGAGCACCGACTTCAGCGGCAGCATGTATTGCTGGTCGCCGATGGTCTCCAAGATCGTAGTCGAGCGATGACGTGATGTCGTGGATGGGGAAGGTGGCTCGGCATGTCATACGGGCGTCATGACGATCTTCACCACCATCTTGGTGTCTTCGTCGATATAGACCAGGCCGCGATAGGCAGGCACGATGGACAGCTTGTCGTCGGCCTCCACGCGGTATTTCGAATACTCCTGCTGCACGTCGTAGGCGAACACATAGGTCTTGCGGCCACGCAGCTTGCCCCAGTGATCCCAGGAGAACTGGGTGTGCGTCTCCGGCTCGAAGATTTCCTTCATCATGCTGCCGAATTCGCCTTCCGACGTCGTGCCGCCGAATTGCCGCATGTTGGCGTTCGTCACCGGCTGGTTGTTGTGGAGAATCACTTCGTAATTCTCGAATCCGTTGTAGCTCAGGCGCGCCGTAATGGTGTCGGCGTGATACCAGTTGTTGCCGGTGCCGGTGGGATCGGAATCGCGCCGCGTCACCTGAACGCAGATGAAATTGGGCAACTGCTTGGTGTAGTTCAACGCGTATTCGCGCGTTTGCTCGATGATTTTCGCCTTGTTCCTCGGAATTCGGCGGCGGCGGCGGAACGTAGACCGGCGGGGGCGGAGGCGGGGGAGCGACCGTCAAGCTGGCGGAAGCCTCGCTCAGCTCGCGCAACGCCGCCACCGTTTTGGGTCCGGCGCCCAGGCTTTGCAGATCTTCGATGGTCCGGTCCTCCAGCTTGTCTTTGAGCTTCACATGGCGCAGATACTCGGCCACCTGCCGGTCGGGTTGCTTGAGCTCCACCGAGGAACGAATGAACATCACCAACTGCGCCACCGTCAGATTCATCTCGCCGGCGGCGGTGAGAATGGCGGCGGTCACAAAGACGAGCAGACAACGCATACTACTTCTATTGTCTCTCAGGTCGGGCCGGACACCTTTAGGACACTACCAAGAGGTTCTCCAGCGCCGGCTGCAATTCCGGATATTGGAAGCGGAAACCGGCCGATTTCGCCACGATGGGAAGCACGCGCTGGCTGTCGAGCAAAACCTCGGACATTTCGCCGAAAGCCAGCTTCAAGGCGAACGCGGGACGGGAAGAATCGCCGGGCCGGTGCAGCGGCCAGCGCCAGCCTGTCGGTGAATTCTTCGTTGGTCACCGGATGCGGGCGCGGTGGCGTTCACGGCTCCTCGAATGACCGGCGTAAGTCAGCGCGAAGAGAATCAGCTCCACCACGTCGTCAATGTGAATCCAGGCCATCCATTGGTGGCCGGAGGCCATCCGTCCGCCCACGCCGTAGCCGGAACAGAGGAAGCAGCCTTTGCGAGCGCGCCGCCGTGTCCCAACACCATGCCGAAACGCAAGCCGCACCACGCGAATTCCGAGCGATTCGGCCGCTTGCGCGGCTTCCTCCCAGTCCATCACCACGCGCGCCAGGAAATCGGACACCGGGCGGGGAGGCTTCGGTGAGAATCTGGTCGCCCCGCGAGCCGTAGTAACCCGACGGCGGAGGCGCACACCAGCACGCGCGGCCGGTGTAGACTGCGTGGAGAGCGCGTCCACCAGGCGGCGCGTCCCATCCACACGGCTATCGTAAATGCGCTTCTTGGCGGCTTCCGTCCAGCGCTGCGCCGATCGGTTCGCCGGCCAGGTGAACCACGGCGTCGCGGACGGCGAGGAGTTCGGCCACTCGCGAGCGCTGGCCGAATGCGAGATCGGGCGCGCAGCATGCCCGGCTTCTAGCCAGCTGTTCCCGCAGCTGGGTGCCGATCAGGCCGCTGGCGCCCGTGATCGCGATGTTCACTTTAGACATTCTAAGCCCGATTTCTCCATAATGAAGGTTGTCGTCATGCGGACGCCGCTCAAATGAGAGCCTGGAATCGCGCCAAATTGCTGTGGGGCTACCTGCGGCGCAAGTCCGCGCTCAACGCGCTTCCGGTGGAGTATATCGTCGAGACCACGGCTAAGTGCAACCTGTATTGTCCCATGTGCCCGCGCGAGACCCACAAGCAGCCCAAGGCGGACATGGCGGACGAGATTTTCGAGCGGCTGGTGCGCGAGTCCGGACGAAAGCGCCGAGCACATGATGCTGATCGGGCTGGGCGAGCCGTTCATGGATCGCAAGATTTTCGAGCGGATCGAATACTGCGAGCGCCACAATATTTCCACGTTGCTTTCGACCAATGGAACGTTCTTCGATGAGAAGACCTGCGCGCGATTACTGGACACGCCGCTCGAGCACATCACGCTCAGCTTCGACGGCGCCACCAAGGAATCGTTCGAGTACTATCGCAAGGGCGCCAATTTCGAGAAGGTGCGCGACAATTTCCTGCGATTCGCGCGCATGAAGCACGAACGCCGAGCCAAAGTGCAAGTGGTGGTCCAGATGGTGCGGATGGAGCGCAACGCCGGGGAAGTGGACGATTTCGTGCGCTTCTGGAAAGATGTTCCGGGCGTGGATCAGGTGCGCATCAAGGAAGACGAGACCAACGTGCTGCAGCCCGAGGTCCGGCACGCGGCGGAGGATTGGAAACATCCTTGCCACTATTTGTGGCGTGGCCCGATGTACGTCAAGCAGAATGGCGACGTGTATCCGTGCTGCCAGAGCTACACGCTGGACGGCGGCCCGGTGGGGAACATCGCCACTCAGAGCCTGCCTGAGATTTGGAATTCGGACGCCATGCGGCGCATGCGCGAGCTGCACGTTTCCCGGCGCGCCGGTGAGATCGACGTGTGCGCGCGCTGCTGCACCACCATTCCGAGCGGCGCGCTGGTGGCGGGAAGCCTATTGCTGCATGGCCGCACCGTGCGCAAGTTGCTGCCCTGGGTGGAACGGCTGGTGTACTTCTCGAAGCTGCCGCGCTCGTTACTCACGCCGCCTCGTAAGACCGCCGGCCATAATACAAACGACAGCGAGCTGGTGCAGATCGACAGCGCCCGGAAATAAGCTCACTGCTTGATTGCCTAGACGCCGATTTGTAGAATATTGATGACCGTCGACCGGCAATAGAAGAGACATTTGTGTCGATTTTGTCCATCTCGCCATCCGACATTAAGAACGCCATGGCTCATGTACAGAACAACACATGGCGTGCCTACCGTGATACTGGTTCCGTGATCGTGTTCGTGCATGGAGTTTTGTCCAATTCTCAAGCTTGCTGGTACAACGCGAAGGCGGGTAAGTTTTGGCCTGACATGGTAGTCGAGGATGACGCGTTCCGCGGCTCGGGTGTGTATCTGGGCGGCTATTACACGGCATTCGACTCCACCATCTTCGGAATTGCCGACTGCGCCCAATGGCTTCTCTCCGCTTTGCATGCTGCCACAGACCATCCGGCGGTACTGGACCACGAGCGTATTATTTTCGTCTGTCATAGTCTTGGCGGCGTCGTGACCCGCTATATGCTGGAACGATGGAGAGAAGCCTTTCGGAACAAGAAAGTCGGACTTCTTTTAATGGCCTCGCCTTCCCTTGGTTCGCGATATGCGAATACGGTGGAGAACCTAATCCGGCTGATGCAACATGAGACGGGCCACCAGCTCGATTGGAAGTCACCCGAGTTAGTAGATCTCGACCGTCGATTCCGGGATCTGCTGCAGCAAAGGCTGATTCCCGACCTGTGGGGGCGCGAAGCCTGCGAGCATCGCTTTCTTTTGTACCACCGATACTTCAGCGCTATTTTCAACCTTTTCGCGCCAATCGTGACTGTGGATTCCGCGGCTCGTTATTTCGGAGACGCGCGCATCTTGCCGGACACCACACATTCGAGTTGTGTCAAGCCAGCCACCACTGACGATTATTCTTATCGCCTGCTGCTCGAATTCCACAAAGAAGTCGCAGATCGGTTTCCCGTGCCGCACTGGACGCCCCCGGCCAATTTCCTGCGCGCGTCGGACCCCAAGGGGCGGGTCTTCGAAGACAGCCATGTGCTCCGTTGCGAACGGATCGTCTTCGAGACGGCGATCAACGAAGACGGAGACGGCTTCAACGAGGCCTCTAACATCGGCATCACGGAGCTTCGATCCAACTCAGAGACCAGTTGGGATCTCCACGCTTGGACGGAATCCGGACACGTTTCGCAGTATGTGATGGTTCCGGATCGAACTTCATCGCACGCGCGAATTATCGACGAAGAAATCCTGCCTACGTCCATCCGGCGAAAAATGGTTTTGGATCTTCCGCCCAGCCCTGCTCGCGGCGCCACCGTCACCTTGCAAAGCATCGATTTCAACGCGTACGCCATGAGCGCCGATGAACTGCGCCGCAGGCAGGGGGGGCGTCAAGACAACACAGACTTTCTCCAGAAGAGCATCCGTTGGGAGCAAACGGAAGAACTGCTGATGGCGGTGCGCTATCCGGACGGGATGCGGCTGAGGGACAAAGTAGCGGTGGAGGCGTATCAGCTGGTTCACGGCGACGATCAAGACGCTGAGGTGTACGACGAGCTGCTAACCGCGAAGGTTTCCGCGTGCTTGGAATACTCGGAACTTTTGCGTACGGCGTCATTGCGAGTTGCCAACCCGCCCAAATGGACGGCTTATCGAATCGTCTGGCAACTCGTCGATCTGGGCTCGGCGGATCCTTCCGCCGAGCTGGCCGTGGTGCAGGAGAATCGCATGCGTTTGATGGCAATTCGCGGTCTGTTCGCTGCAACGGACACGGCTCACCCCGAGCGGAGAGTGCAAGTGTTGAAGGCCATCGCGGAACTGGGCGAGCTTGCAATCACCGAGATCCGCCGAAGGGCCGCCCACATCGATCCCGGGATTTCGATCAGGTTCGACGCCGCGCAGCTCGAGCTGAGTCTCATGGGAGTGGATGTGATTGGAACGCCTGAGTACGAGGTCCTTCGGATCGTAGCCGGGACCTACGTTCCCGAAGAGTACTGGAATGTGCACCTCGCGCTGGGTGATGGCATTGCAGGGCGAGCCGCGAAACAGCTCGAACCCCGCGTTTATGATGGACTCTCCGGCGACAAGCTCGCGGATGCGGCCTACCTTCCGCTTGTCAAGTCCCAACGCCACGCATGGCTTCTGAGTATTCCGCTTTGGGAACTATCGTGCGGCCGCCACGCGTACGGCGTCATTAGTATCGGAACATTCGACAAAGCGCACGCCGTGCTTTTGCGCGTGCTCGACAATAGCGAGTCGATAAAGATCCTCACCGAGCACGCTACGGGCCCCTTTCTCCGCGCGCTCTTGGACGCCATGGGCTGATGTGTGCAAAAATCGAGGTGGGTCGGTACCATGAAACTTGAGCGGCAGTCCATTATAGGTAATACGGTCACGGGGTACAAAATAGTGGAAACCCCGGCAAATCCGAGCGCGTTTGAACAGACGAACTCTCCCGAAGTTGTACCCAACACGCCACAGGATAGGATTGCGGAAATCCTTCTCGTACGCCTGGAGAACGAGTCGGCCAAGGTCGGATCCCGCAACGGATCTGAGACGCCATAGCTTCTCGGTCGAGCCGATTTCCGGGTTAGATCCTCCACAGCGTAATGCCCGGCGGTCCTGCCAGGCGGCGTCAGGAGATAGCGGGGCAGCACAGAGAAGGTACACCATGCCGTTCCACCCTAATACAAGCGCCGGTCAGGTGGTGCCGGTTGACGGAGCCCGGAAGCAGGTTACAGTTACTGCTTCTCGAAGACTAGCGTAAGGTCTATGTCGCCCTGCCCCGTCCCGATGTGGACCGCGTCGGTGAGCGTTTTGCCGTCGTCGCCCAAGGTTATTTTGTCTTTGATGGCCAGGTCCATGCCCTGAATGGAGGCCTTGGAAGCGATGGCCAGCGCATCACCATCCCAGGTCATGGAGCTTTTCACATCCGCGCCATTGGCCTGGTATGCGATCTCTTTGCCGTCGGTGGTGTAAGTCCGCGTATCGTGCTGATCTCCCAACGCAGTGCCGACCTGAGTGTCTTCGATGGTAATGGATGGCTCGGCATGGGTCACCTTGCGGATGTAGGACGTGGGCGCGGGCAAGGGGCCCATATTGCTCTTGGCGGCATTGAGTTTCCAGTCGCCGGAGAAGTTGGGTTTGTCGGCCGCCGACGCAGTAGCGGTCAGAGCGGCGAGTGTCAAAAATGCAATGCAAATGGATTTCACGGAAGCTCCTTGAGTCTATCTATTCATACCGCAGCGCGATGCCCGGGTCTACACGCGTGGCGCGGCGCGCCGGAATCCAGCAAGCCGCGAGCGCAACGCCGGCCAGCAGCAGCGCCACCGTCGCGTAAGTCAGCGGATCGCTCGGGCTGACGCCGAGCAGGAAGCGGCTCATCACGCGCGTCAAGGCCAGCGCCGCCACCAGGCCCGCCAACAGTCCCGCGATCACCATGCCCGCGCCTTGCCGCAGCACCAGGCGCATGACGTCGCGCGCGCTGCCGCCCAGAGCCATGCGGATTCCGATCTCGCGGGTGCGCTGCGCCGCGGCAAACGAAACGACGCCATAGACGCCCAGCACCGCCAGGAACAATCCCAGTCCTCCAATGCCGGCCGCAAAATAGGCTCCCATTCGGAAGATCTGCGTCCCGTTGGTCCCCTCCACCACGTTCCGCATGGTCTGCGCATCGATGACCGGCAGGTCGGGCGCCAGCTGATGGATCACGTTCCGGACCGGAGCGATGAGTGTCTCGGGCGCACCGGCGGTTCGCACCTGCAAAGTTTCCATGGAGAGGAAATTCTGTGCTACAGGAACATAAAAGAACGGCGTGGGGTCTTCGACGATCACCGCATACTTGCCGTTCGCGGACGACGCCTACCACTTGCATACTTTGCGGAGGCGCGGTGAGCGACTTCAAGCGTGAAACGCTTGCCGATGGGATCCTCGTGGGGCCAGTACTTTTCGGCCATGAGTTGATTCACGATGGCGACGGCTGGAGCGTTCTTGTTATCCAGGTCGGTGAACGCCCTGCCGCGCAGCAGCGGAACCCGCATGGTTTCGAAGTAGCCCGGGTCGACATTGTTGTAGAAGACGGTGGGGGCTTGCTGGCCGGCTGTGAGTGGGTGACCATCAATCGAGACGGCGCCTGCGTTGCCTTGTACCAGCGTCCCCATGGGGACGCCAAAAGCCAGGCTGGCCGATTGAACGCCTGGAAGTTCGCGCACCTGTGCCTCCAGCCTGCGATAGAACTCGTGCTGCTGCCGTTCGTCGTAGCCGATCGCGTGCGGATCCACCGTGAGGTTCAGGACGTGATCCGGATTGAAGCCGAGTTGCATGTTTCCGGCACCCTGCACGCTGCGGACCAGCAGGCCGGCGATCACCAGCAGGATCACCGACCCGGCCACCTGCGCCGCAACCAGAACATTCCGGACCCGATGGCGCCCCGCGCCGGCGGTATCGCTGCGCCCGCCTTCCTGCAACAGGCTGTAAACGTCGGAGCGCGAGGATTTCCAGGCGGGCCACAGCCCCACCACAATTCCGCTCAGCAGTGCGGCGCCGAAGGTGTAAAGAACCACGTGCCAGTCAAACTGGAAGTCCAGCCGAACCGGGAGGGTGCTGTTCACGAATCTCGACACGTCGCCGGGATTAAACCAGTTGCCGACGATGATGCCGCCCACTCCCCCCGCCAAGTCCCAGCAGAACGGTTTCGGTGAGCGTTTGGCGGATCAACCGCGCGCGGCTGGCGCCCAAAGCGGCACGCAGGCCCATTTCGCGCTGCCGGACCGTGGCGCGCGCCAGCAGAACATTGGCCACGTTCATGCACGCCAGCAGCAGGACCAGCGCGGCCAGAACCAGAAAGAAAGCCGCGATCACCGCGATCATGTTGTTTCCTTGCGGCTGGGGGCGCGCCAACTGCTCGCGGTACACCCGTACCGTGATGTTCTTGTCGGTGGCCGGGTATTGCTTCGCCAGGCGCGCGGCGATCACGTTCATGGAACTCTGCGCTTGGGTGAAGCTGACGCCTGGTTTCAGCCGCGCCATCACGCGCATGATGCGGGAATCCCGGGCGCTCACTGACATCGCCCGGTGTTTGCTCCAGGAAGCCGCCGCTACTGAGCGGCAGATAACCATCCAGCTCAACCAGCGACATCGTGCCGATGGAACTGCTTGGGCACCACGCCGACGATGATGGCCGTCTTGCCATTCAGGCGAACCTGTTTTCCGATAACGCCGGGATCGCCGCGGAATCGCTTCTGCCAATAGGAATATCCCAGAACCAGAACCGCCGTCTTGCCGGGCTGATTCTCTTCACTCGGCAGGATCAGGCGGCCCAGGGCGGGTTGCACTCTCAAAGCCGTAAAGTAGTTTCCAGTCACATAGGCGGCGAGAATCTGATCGGCTCTGCCATCGGCGCTCAATCCCGGCAGCACGGGCATATAACCGAAGAGATCGGCAACGGGCGCCGCTTGCGAGCGGAAATCGACGAAATCGGGATACGAGAACTGATACAGAAATGGCGAGCCGCCCTTCTGCTCAGCCGCCAGCACGGCGATTTGCCCGGGTTGCGGAACTGCCAGCGGACGGAGCAGATAGCCGTTCACGATGCTGAAGATGAGGGCGTTGGCGGCGATGCCCAAGGCCAGCGTGATGGCGACGATGGCCGTCAGCCCCGGCGTCTTCGCCAGCATTCTCCAGCCGTAGCGGATGTCCTGCAGCAAAGCGTTCTCATGATCCCTTGATCATGGCACGATGGCTGCCACGCTGTGGAGCGAAGCATCTAAACGGAAATCCCGCGCTGGGCGGCTTGGATCCTGTTCAGCGGCGGGATCGAGTTCCAGAACCGGACAGCTACCAGGTTTCGGCCAGGCGCACGAACGTCCGCAAACCCACGCCGGTGGCGCCTTTCGCCATGTACGGCTTGGCATCGTCCAGCCAGGCAGTGCCAGCGATGTCCAGGTGAATCCACGGCGTTTCGTCCACGAAATCGCGAATGAACCAGGCCGCGGTGATGGACCCGCCGGAGCGTCCGCCGATGTTGTGCAGATCGGCGAATTGCTTTTCAGCAGCTCCTTGTATTCCTCATCCATGGGCATCTGCCAGGTCTTCTCGCCCTCGGCCTTGGCTGCGGCCAGCAGCTTCGCGAGAAAAGCTTCGTTGTTGGTGAACGCGCCGACGTTGACGCTCCCGAGCGCCACAACAATTGCGCCCGTCAATGTTGCGGCGTCCACCAGATGCGTGCAGCCCAGGCGCTGGGCGTAGGTGAGCGCGTCGATCAGGATGAGCCGCCCCTCGGCGTCGGTGTTCAAAACTTCTACGGTCTTTCCGGAGAGCGATTTGACGATGTCGCCGGGACGCTGGGCCTTGCTGCCGGGCATATTTTCAACGGTCGGCACCAGCGCGGTCACCGGAATCGACGGCTTGATTTGCGCGATGGCGCGCATGGCGCCCAGCACGGCCGCGCCGCCCGCCATGTCGTAGCGCATCTTTTCCATGCCCTCGGACGGCTTGATGGAGATGCCGCCGGTGTCGAAGGTGACGCCCTTGCCGATCAGGCCGAGATGATCCTTCGAAGCCGGTGCGCTGGCGGGCTTGTATCGAATGCACGATCAGCGCGGGAGGCTCGGCGCTGCCTTGCGCCACGCCCAGCAGAGCGCCCATGCCAAGCTGGCGCATGCGATCCTGATCCAAAATCTCGCATTCCAGGCCAAATTCGGCGGCCATTTTCTTGGCGCGTTCGGCGAGCAGCAGTGGGGGTCAGGACATTGGCGGGTTCGTTGGCCAGATCGCGGGTGAAATTTTGCGCTTCCGCCAGGATGCGCCCGCGATCCAGCGCCGGCTTGCGATCCCCCCAGCACGGAAAACGAATCCACCTGCTTTTCGTTCTTCTTCGGATCGGTCTTGTAGCGATCGTTTTCCAGATCCGCGAGAATCGCGCCTTCCACGGCCGCGGCGGCGAAATCGTCGGAGCGAAACGGCGTCGTCGAGAGCCAGCGTGATGGTGTGGATGCCCTTGCCTTTCAGCGAGCGGACCACGGCGCCGATGAGTTTGCGAAGTTCGGCCGCATCGAATTTATCGCGCTTGCCGCCGCCAGCCAGCACCAGGCGCTTGGCCTTCAGCCCCGCGGGGCGATGCAGAATCGCGATCTCCAGGGCTTTTCCAGAGAACTCGCCCGAATCGTAGAACTCCTTGATTTGGTCCGCAGACGGCAGCTTCCGGAGGCGCCCCTTCAAATCCGACGATAACCAGCGCGTCCGAATCCACTTCCGGCAGCTTCTTCGGTTCCAGCCTGATCTCCATTTGTCCCCTTTATGCGTTGGTCTGTTCTCCGTCGTTTCCAATGGCCGCGCGAGCTTCGGCTTCCATCTCCCGCGTGCGCTCGGCCTCGCGTTTGTCGTGCAGTTTCTTGCCTTTGGCGACGGCCAGCTCCACCTTGATGCGTCCGCTTTTCAAATACATCTTGGTGGGAATCAGCGTCAGCCCTTTTTCACGCGTTTTTCCCAGCAATTTGTCGATCTCTTCTCTATGGAGCAGCAGCTTGCGCCGCCGGGTCGGCTCATGATTTTCGCGATTGCCATGCGAATACTGGCCGATATGGGCGTTGAGCAGCCAGGCCTCGTTGCTCTTGCACTTCGGCAAAGCTATCTTTCAGCTGGATCCGGCCGTCCTTGGCAGACTTTGACCTCTGTTCCCGTCAGAGCCAGGCCCGCTTCAAACCGTTCCAGCAGATGATAATCATGCCCGGCATGACGGTTGTCGCTCAAGATCTTGATACCCAGGTTCCAAATTTTGATACCTGGCTCCAAATTTCGCTATCCGGCTGGGGGGATGTTTTCTAGTCAACGCCAGGAAAGCACGCCGCGTCAAGCGTTTATGTGGCAGTTACCAGCTGTCACTCTGGATTTTAGTTTAACATAGGACCTTATTAAAGCATAAGATGATTCCTTTTAATAAGTTACGTGCCATAGCCCCGCTCTGCGCGGCGCTGCTTGCTGCTACCCTCCGGAAGCCTGGAAGCCAGCAACCGCAAGGGCGATAAGCTGTTGAAACTGGGCGCGCAAGCCGAAGCGCTCAAGGAATACGACAAAGCCCTGGAGTATTATGAGCAGGCGCTTAAAGAGGATCCCAAGGATGCGGCGCTATGAGCTGGCCGCCCGGCGGGCGCGTTTCGAGTCGGGAACGGCGCACATCGAGGCTGGGAAGAAACTGCAGAAGGCGGGCGATCTGGAGAAGGCGCTGGCCGAATTTCAAAAGGCCTTCGACGCGCGATCCGGGATCGATGATCGCGCTCCAGGACATGCAGCAAGTCAAGGAGCTGCTGACAGAAGCAGAAGGCTGTCCGCCTGGTGAAAAACCGCTGACTTCGGCCGAGAAAGCGGAGAAGGAGAGTCTGGCGATGATCCAGTCCCTCCAGTCGGTGCCTCGAGTTGAAGCCGGTAACCAACCAGATCAGCCTGCTCAAGATGAACAATCAGCCGCCCAAGGTGCTCTATGAGACGGTGGGCAAGCTGGCGGGAATCAATGTGCTGTTCGATCCGCAGATGCAGCCGGGCAAGAACACCAACCTGGATCTAAACAACGTAACTTTGCAGGAAGCGCTGGACTACATCGCGCTGCTGACCAAGACATTTTGGAAGCCGGTGAGCAGCAACGCCATTTTTGTGACGGAAGACAACGTCACCAAACGGCGGGACTATGAAGACGAAGTGGTGAAGGTCTTCTATCTGAAGAATCCCACCTCCACGCAGGAGTTTTCGGAAATCGTGACGGCGGTGCGGTCGGTCACCGACGTTCGCCGGATGTTCCAATTCAACGCGGAGAACGCCATTGTGGTGCGCGACACGGTGGATAAAGTTGCGCTGGTGGAAAAGCTGCTGCACGACCTGGATAAGCCCAAGGCGGAAGTAGTGGTGGACGTGATCGTCATGGACGTCTCCAGCGACCTAAGCCACCAGATCGGGGCGGGCCTGGTTTCCAACGGCACCAACGGGCTGGCTTTGCCGATTCAGTTCTCGCCCACCAATCCCATTACCGCCGCCACTGGGACCGGGGTGTACTGGGACCGGTGGCACGGGCGCGACCGGCACGACGACTACCACCACGACGACACAGGCACAACCGGTACAACGGGCTCCACGTTCGTGGCTCTCTCGCAATTGGGCCACTTGGGCACCAGCGATTTTTCAACCAGCCTGCCGGGCGCGACGTTGCAGGCCGTGATGTCGGATTCCAGAACCAAAATCCAGGAATCGCCCGAGGTGCGGGTCTCCGACGGCCAGAAGGTGAGTTTGAAGATCGGCGAAAAGTATCCCGTATGCTACCGGCAGTTTCCAACCGGGCGTCGGCACGGTGGGTGTAAGCCCGCTGGTGAGCACCCAGTTTCAATTCGTCGATGTGGGCGTGAATGTGGAGCTGACGCCGCACGTCCACGGCGACGACGAGGTAACCCTGCACGTAAGCATCGATATTTCCGATATCGCGAGCACGCTGAATTTGGGCGGCCTCAGCCAGCCCGTGATCGGACAAAAGAAAAACGAGGCGGATATCCGGTTGAAGGATGGGGAAGTCAGCCTGCTGGGCGGGTTGATGCAGGATCAGGATACCAACATAATTGGCGGAATTCCGGGCCTGGTGAACATTCCGATTCTGGGGAAATATCTGTTCGGCAACGTGTCCAAAGACAAGCCGAAGGAACAGTTGATGATCGCGCTGATTCCGCACATCGTGCGGAAGCCGGATATCACCGGGCTGGACCTGAGGGGCGTGGCGGCGGGAACGGATGCCACGGTGAGGCTGAGTTATGCGCCGCGCGTGGAAGAGCCCGGCCCGGCGGCTCACAGCGACCGCGCCCGGGTCGCCCGCTGCGGCGGCGGCGGTTACTCCGGTCACTCCCGGCGGGGCGGTTGGTCTGGCCTTCAATCCGGCCAAGGTGCAAGCGCAGTTAAGCAGCAAGGTGACTATCGGGCTGCAAGCGCAGAATATGACGGATCTGGCGAGCGTGCCGGTGAAGGTGCGTTGGGATCCGAAAGTGCTGCGGCTGGAAATGATCGCGCCAGGCGCGCTGCTGACTCAGGATGGCAAGATTATCGCGCCCAGCCTGGACATTCGCAATGACACCGGCGACGCCAGCATCGACGTGAACCGGGTAGCCGGGGCGGGCGGCGTGAGCGGCACCGGTCCGCTGTTGCAGCTCACCTTTACCGCCGTGGGCAAAGGAACCACCACGGTCAGCGTGACCGAAGCGGCGCTCAAGAACTCGGCCCAGAAGCCGATCATGGTGCAAGCGCCATCGGTTACAGTCGTCGTTCAATAAGAACAGGAGGGATTCTTCGGGTAGCGATGCGGCGCAAGACACAAGGCGGCCTGACGCTGGTGGAGTTGATCGTGGCTTTCACCATCATGATGGTGCTCACTTCCATGGCCGTTCCCCTGGCGCGCTACAAGGTGCAGCGCGACAAGGAGCGGGATTTGGAGCGCGCGCTGGTGCAGATGCGGAACGCCATCGATAAATTCAAAGACGACATGGACGCCCAGAAGATCGGCCCGGCCAAGCTCGATTCGGACAATTATCCGGAAAGCTCTGCAGCAACTGGTGGATGGAATCAAAGCGACCGGATCGGTGGACAAGAAGATGAAATACCTGCGCCGCATCCCCAAGGATCCCATGACCAACTCCTACGAATGGGGGCTCCGCAGCGACCGCGACGATCCGACTTCGCAATCCTGGGGCGGCCAAAACGTATTCGATGTCTACACCAAGAGCATGGACAAGGCGCGCGATGGAACTCCCTATGCGGAATGGTGAGATTGTAGGGCGGAACGTTGAGATGGTGGGGCGGACGCCCGCGTCCGCGCCGGGCCCCCTAGCCCGGCCCCTGAAAACCAACCGCCGGCGCTTCGGGTTCACCTTCATCGAGCTGATGATCGTCATGGCGATCATCGCGGTGTTGATGGCCGTGGCGCTGCCCATCTATACCCGGTCCATCATCCGCTCCAAGGAAAGCGTGCTCAAGAACAACTTGTTCACCCTGCGCACGGTGATCGACGAGTATACCTACGACAAGCAGAAGGCTCCGCAAACGCTGGAGGACCTGGTGAGCGACGGTTATCTGCGGCAGGTGCCCATCGATCCGATGACCGGCAATTCCGATTCCTGGAAGCTGATCATGGAGGACGCGAGCAACACCGTGAACCAGACCATGCCCGGGATCTTCGATGTGCGCAGCGGCGCCGACGGTACTAGTCTGGAAGGGACGCCGTATTCGGAGTGGTAGCGGCCGGGCTTCGCTGCGCGGGCGCACGTTTCACGGGCGCCTGTTTCCAGATGAAAAAGCGGTACAGCATCAGAACGGCGAGCATCGCGCCGTACATCAGCGGCAGGCGCACGTCCGATTTCACCAGCCACATAGTAGTGAATCACGCCGGCCAGCGCGGCGAAGTAGATCAGCCGGTGCAGGCGCTGCCATTTGCGAATCCCAGCCGCCGCACCCAGCCCGCCGTCGACGTGACGGCCAACGGCAGCAGCATCGCGAAGCCCAGCATCCCCACCGTAATGAAGCGCCGCTTCAGCACGTCGGCCCACATGTCGGAGAAGCTGAAAGATTTGTCCAGGATGAACCAGGTCATGAAATGCAGGCAGACGTAGAAAAAGGCGAACAGGCCCAGCATGCGGCGATAGCGCGCCAGCCTGGGCTGGTTGAAGATCTTGCGCAGCGGCGTCATCGCAAAGCGTGATCAGCAGGAACCGGATGGTCCAGTCGCCGGTGTCGTGCGTGATGTATTCCACCGGATTGGCGGTCAACTCGGGCGCGTTGCCGGTGGTCAGGAGCTTGCAGAAACGGAACCAGCAGCAAGCAGCAGGAACGGAACCAGGCAGGCCGCAAACACAACCACCTTGGTCCAGCGGCTGGCGAGTATGTGGCCGAAAAGCGTGTTCAAAGCGGATCGAGCGCGGGCCTAGTAATTCTTGCGAAGATCCATGCCCGCGTACAGGCTGGCCACTTCGGTGTACCCGTTGAACATCAAAGTATCGCGCTTGAACAATTCGCCCAGGCGGCGTTCTTTGGCCTGGCTCCAGCGCGGATGGTCCACGTGCGGATTCACGTTGGAGTAAAAGCCGTACTCGTTGGGCGCGGAAATATTCCAAGTGGTGGGCGGCTGCTTTTCCACCAGGCGAATCTTCACCAGCGACTTTGCGCTCTTGAAGCCGTATTTCCACGGCACCACCAGCCGGATGGGCGCGCCATCCTGATTGGGCAGGGTCTCGCCGTAGAGACCAACGGCCAGCATCGCCAGCGGGTGCATGGCTTCGTCCAGCCGCAGGCCTTCCACGTAGGGGAATTGCGATGCCGGCCTCGCGCGAGCTGAGCATCTGTTTTGTGATCGTAGTAGGTTTCAAAAGCCACGTACTTCGCTTTCGACGTCGGCTCCACTTGCTTCAACAGCGCGTTCAACGGAAAGCCGATCCAGGGCACCACGATGGACCAGGCTTCCACGCAGCGGTGCCGGTAGATGCGCTCTTCGAGCGGCGCGATCTTGGTCAAATCGTCGTAGTCGAAGGTCTTGGGCTTGGCCACTTCGCCTTCCACCTTCAGCGTCCAGGGCGAGTGCGGAAATTCTTGGCGTTTTCGGCGGGGTCGTCTTTGTCGGTGCCGAACTCGTAGAAATTGTTGTAGTGCGTGATGGCTTCGAGCGGCGTCACTTTCTCGTCGCCGACGTTGTAGGAGGTCTTCCTGGCGTCGGTCAGTTTCATGCCGGCTCGCGCCGTTCCCGCAAGCGCGCCAAACGCGAGGGAGCCTGCCAGGAAGCGGCGCCGGTTGACATACAGTCTGCTTGGGCGTGACGTCGGAATAGCGTAGATCGGCGGGTTTTCGAATCAACATAGGCTTCTCTTTTATGGTAGCGCTTCCGGGGTCGCCGGGGTCACCTTCCGGAAGATCCGAAGCCGCCCGCGCCCGCGCGCCGAATCGGTCAAATCGTCGCCTTCTTGCCATTCCACGGCGTCGTAAGGAGCCACGATGAGCTGCGCGATCGGTCGCCTTTTTCGACCACGTAATCGGCGCGGCCCAGGTTGAACATCACCACGCGGATTTCGCCGCGATAGCCGGGATCGATGGTGCCGAAATTCACGGTGATGGAATGCTTCAGCGCCAGGCCGCTGCGGGGGCGCACCTGCGCTTCATGGCCGCGCGGGAGCTCGATGGCGATGCCGGTGGGCACGGCTTGCGCGGCGCCGGGCGTGAGCACCATGCGCTCCAGCGCGCGCAGGTCCATGGCGGCGTCTTCATCGGGCCCGTGGGCGTAGCTGGGAAGGATGGCGTCGGGATGCAGCTTCTTGATGCGGATCTTCATGGTTCAGGAATCAGTGTGGCACGAAGAAGCCGTGCTAAGATTCCCGCGATGCCGTTGAAGTACGGATCGGGGGAGGAAATCCAAGCGGGCGACCGAGTTCTCTATGCCTCTGAACCCAGTCAGATAGAGTTCGTAGCTACGGCGGAGAACTCCGACACGGCCTGGTATGTCGAACAATACGGTGGTGGGTGCATGATTCTGGCGCCGGTTTGGCCGTCGTGTTCGTGAGCGATCCGCAGAGCGACGAAGACCTCGAGTTTGTTTGCCGTCAACAACCCTAGCTACGCATTAACGTGCGACGTGCAAGAACGCGAGCACGCCGATCCCGCTCCTCGCGAATGATTTCAGCCGGCGAGACCTTGTACCTTACCGGCGTCTGGCTGGCAATACGGGCCGCGAGTTCCTTCATGGTGGGCCGCTCGGCAACCTGCTCCAGCTCTCTCAGTACAAAGTTGGAAAGAGAAAGCCCTTCGCCGGCGGCGCGCCTTTTCAGCGTTCGATGCAGCTTTTCAGGAACATTACGCACCTGGATCGTCTTGGGCATGCTTTAAACATATCGTACGGCTCTACAATGAAATTGATGGCGAAGTTGCCCACCACGTCAGCCGGGATCGCCGCGCCGCCCGCCCGCAAAACGCTCAGCGGCATCCCCGTCGAGCCGGTCTACACCGCCGCCGACATCGCCGGTCTTAAGATTCCTCCGCTCGGCGAATTTCCCTACACCCGAGGCATTCACGAAAGCATGTACCGGGGAAGGCTTTGGACCATGCGGCAGTTCTCGGGCTTCGCTACGCCGGAAGAAACCAATCGGCGCTATCTCTATCTGCTGGGCCAGGGCCAGACCGGACTCTCGGTGGCCTTCGATCTGCCCACTCTCATGGGTTACGACGCCGATCACCCGACGTCAGAGGGCGAAGTTGGCAAGTGCGGCGTCTCCATCAGCTCGCTCGAGGACATGGAGATTCTGTTTCGCGGCATTCCGCTGGCCGACGTCACGGTGTCGATGACCATCAACTCGCCCGCGCCGGTGATCTGGGCCATGTATCTGGCGGTGGCGGAAAAGCAGGGCGCCGATTGGAGCAGGCTCTCGGGCACGCTGCAGAACGACATACTGAAGGAATACATCGCGCAGAAGGAGTACATCTATCCTCCGCGGCCCTCCATGCGGCTGGTGACGGACGTGATCGAATACTCCACGCTGCATGTGCCGCGCTTCAATCCAATTTCGATCAGCGGCTATCACATTCGCGAGGCCGGATCCACGGCCGTTCAGGAGCTGGCGTTCACGCTGCGCGATGGCATGGAGTACGTGGAATGGGCCGTCGCGCGCGGATTGCCCGTCGACAGCTTCGCTCCGCGCCTCAGCTTCTTCTTCAACTCGCATAACGATTTCTTCGAGGAGATCGCGAAGTTTCGGGCCGCGCGTAAGATCTGGGCCGAAACGATGAGGGATCGCTACGACGCCAGCGACGAGCGGAGCTGGAAGCTGCGCACGCACGCGCAAACCGCCGGATGTTCGCTGACCTGGCAGCAGCCCTACAACAACATCGTGCGGACCACGCTGCAGGCGCTGGCGGCGGTGCTGGGCGGAACGCAATCCCTGCACACCAATTCGCTCGACGAGGCTTACGCGCTTCCGAGCGAACACGCGGTGACCATCGCGTTACGGACGCAGCAGGTGATCGCGTATGAAAGCGGCGTGCGCGGAAGAGCCCGATCCGCTGGGCGGCAGCTACTTCGTCGAGAGCCTGACGGCCGAGATGGAGAAGCAGGCGCGCGCTTACATCCAGCGCATCGACGAAATGGGCGGCATGATTCCCGCCATCGAGCGCGGATTTCCGCAGACCGAGATCGCCAATGCCAGCTATGAGTACCAGCATTCCATCGAAACCGGCGAGCAGAAGATCGTCGGCGTGAACGCCTTCGTCGAGCAGAACGAGGAGCCGATCGAAGTGCTGGAGATCGACGAATCGGCGCAAGGGCATCAGCTCGAAAAGCTGGCCCGGCTGAAGTCGAGCCGTGATAACGCGAAAGTAAAGAAATGTTTGGACGCACTGCGCCACGCCGCGGAAGGCTCGGAAAACAGCATGCCATTCATTCTCGACGCGGTCCGCGCTTATGCCACCGTTGGTGAAATCTGCGACGCGCTGCGAGAAGTTTTCGGTGCATATACCGAGACCAGCGTATTGTAAGCAGCTGTAAAATCGACAAGGTTCCTAACGTCGCGGCTACCACGTTTCTTGCATTTGCATGCTGGAACTTCGCGTGCCCCTATATCAGTGATGGAACCGGTCAACCAGCCGAAGCTGAAACTCTGGGCGCGCGTGCTGCTGGGGTTCTCCATCGCGCTGTTGGTGCTGATCGCTGCTCTCGCGATACCTTATTACCGGCTCGCAAAACGTGTCGACCGGCAACTTGAGGGGTCGCTCCTGAACACGTTCGACTATTATTCCGCGCCTGAAACCATAGCTCCGGGAGATCCCATGTCGGCGAGCGATCTCGCTGCAATGCCAGGATCTAAGGGCGCGCTTCAAATCAGCCTCTCGAACGGGCGCATCGCTTCTATCACAGACGTTCCAACCGGGCGCAGTCTTGCCACTTACCAGCTTCCGCCTCGCCTGCTGAGCAACATCTCCGAAGAAGGCCGGGCCAAGCGGATACCGGTGTACTTTTCCGACCTTCCACCCGTGCTGGTCCAGGCCATTCTGTCCGCCGAGGATAAGCGCTTCTTCAAGCATTCGGGGCTGGACACGCTTCGGATCGGTAAAGCGATCTACGTGGATTTGAAGGATCGGCGGAAAGAGCAAGGCGCTTCCACCATATCGATGCAATTGGCTCGCAACCTCTGTCTCCGTCACGACAAGCGTTGGACAAGAAAAGTGGAAGAGGCGCTTATCGCGCTGCACCTGGAGCGCAAGCTCTCGAAGTCTCAGATCTTCGAGCGATACGCGAATCTGGTTTATCTGGGCGGCGATGGGGCGTTCGGCATCAATGGAGTGGGCGAGGCGGCGCAGGCTTACTTCAACAAGGATGTGCGGAAGCTGAGTCTGCCCGAGGCTGCTCTGATCGCGGGGCTGATCCAACGCCCGATTTATCTCAATCCCTTTCGTTTTCCCCTGCGCGCTCTCGATCGCCGCAATGTCGTGCTCAAGCGCATGTACGAAAACAAGTACATCGACGCTGAACAATATGCAGCTACCGTTGCCGCGCCACTGGGTTTGCAATCCGGCCAGAGCGAGCTGTCTGAATCGCAGTATTTTGTCGATGCCGCGGCCGAACAGGTGGCGAGGCAATCCTACGAGCTTGGCACGCCAACCGCCGTCTATACGACCCTGGATCTCCGGCTGCAACAGGCCGCCGAACGCGCCATCGCCGACGGAATGCAGCTGGTGGATAAACAACTGGCGTCGCGCCGCGGTTCCTCAACATCAATGCGACCGCAAGTGGCCATCATCGTTCTCGATCCTCACACTGGCGAAGTAAAGGCGCTTTGTGGCGGCCGCGATTACGCCCGCAGCCAACTGGACCGTGTGTTCGCCAAGCGCCCTCCCGGATCGGTCTTTAAGCCCTTCGTCTACACCGCGGCACTGAACACAGCCATCAACGGCGGCGGCGCAGTCTTAACTCCCGCCTCAATGGTGGACGATTCGCCCGCCACTTTCGACTTCGGCGATCAAACCTACACGCCGGCCAATTTCAAGCACGAATTCATGGGAGAAGTCACCTTGCGCCAAGCCATGGCGCATTCGCTCAACGTCGCCACCGTGAAGGTGGCGCAGATGGTTGGCTATCAGAACGTGGTCGCTATCGCGCGCGCAGCGGGTATGAATGAGGATATCCAGCCGACGCCCGCGGTCGCGCTGGGCGCGTACCAAGTGACGCCGCTCGAAATCGCGCGAGCGTATACCATCTTCGCCAACGGCGGCGATCTTGTTCAGCCATCATTTATTGAGGGGCAGCGGCGATACGCGGCCACCCGCGTGCTGGATCCGCGCATCGCTTTCCTGATGGTCGACATGCTGCAGGAAGTGATGCGCAGTGGAACGGCGGCTGGTGTTCGGGCGCGCGGCTTCCGTTTGCCGGCCGCGGGCAAGACCGGCACATCGCACGACGGATGGTTCGCCGGATTCACTTCCGATCTTCTGTGCGTGGTGTGGGTGGGCTTCGACGACTACACGGACCTGGGGCTGGAAGGCGCGCGATCGGCGTTGCCCATCTGGACCGAGTTCATGAGCGAAGCCGCGCGCTACAAACAATACAGCGACGCCAAGCCATTCGCGCCGCCCCAAGGAGTGACGCAGGCGTCCGTTGATCCGAAGACCGGCGAATTGTCCGGGCCCGGTTGCCCGACAGGCGTGTCCACTTATTTCGTCGACGGCACGCAACCCCAAACGCCTTGCACGCCGCAAGAAGTCCAGATCATGTCCACGCCCGACGGCGGCGTCATCGAACAATCGGTCCCCACTCAGATCCCGCTTGCGCCTTCGGGCGGCGGCATTCCCGTCTCCGCCGCGCCGGTTGACAATCCCCCTCCGCCCCTGGATGAAACGCAGTAACCGAACGCGTGCCCGATCCTGCTACCATCAAAGCGTATGGACCCCCGCATCCGGGTGCTGGTCGCCAAACCGGGTTTGGACGGCCATGACCGGGGAGCGAAGGTAATCGCGCGAGCGTTGCGCGACGCGGGCATGGAAGTGATTTACACCGGCCTGCGCCAGACTCCGGAAATGATCGTGAACGCGGCTTTGCAGGAGGACGTACAGGTAATTGGCCTGTCCATCCTGTCGGGCGCGCATAATGCGATCGTTCCGCGTATTATGGAATTGCTGCGCGAAAAAGGCATGGACGACGTCCTGGTCCTGGTCGGCGGTATAATTCCTGACGAGGACGCCGCCGAGCTAAAGAAGCTGGGTGTCGCGGCTGTGTTCCAGCCCGGAGCGTCGCTCGAAGCCATCGTCGACTTCATACGGTCTTCTGTAAAGCAGACCGCCTGAAGCAACCGCGGGACGAGAAACTCCCGCATATTTTGAAAGCAAAACACTGGCGCAAAAGCGCTCGTGTACGAACAAAACCTAAATGCAAGAAAAACTGAACATCGCCGTGTTTGTCGATTACGACAACATTGAAATCGGCGTGAAATCGACTTTGCGGCGCGAATTTGATGTATCGCTGCCGCTGGATGCGCTCAAGGAGCGCGGCGACCTGGTCGCAAAATTCGCTTATGCCAACTGGGGCCGTCAGGAGGGCGCGGCCCGCTCCATGGCGGAGAACGCCGTGCAAATGGTGCAACGCCTGCCTTCGCCGCGCGGCGATAAGAACGGCGGCGACATCAACCTGGCGCTGGACGCGCTCGAGATGGCCTTCACTCACCCGCACGTGAACGCGTTCGCCATTGTCAGCGGCGACAGCGACTTCATCCCGCTGGTGAACAAGCTCAAGGAATACGGCAAGACCGTGTTCGTAGTGGGGGGCAAGGCTTTCACCAGCACCATTCTGCAACAGAACTGTCACGAATTTGTGAGCTATGAATCGCTGCTGTCCGAAGATCGCGGTCAGACTCGTGAGCGTCCGCCGCGTCCGCAAGGGCAAGCCGGAGAACCGCAGCCGGCTCGGGATCGCATGCAAGGCGGACAACGTAGCCGGCCTGCGCCGCTAGACCTGGCGCAAGCGATGCCGCTGGTGGAACGCGCGCTGCAAGTGTTGGAGCGCCGCGCCGTGCAGCCGCAGCTGGGTCTGCTGAAGTCCACCATGCTGCAATTGGATTCGGCCTTCACCGAAAAAGCTTACGGGGCGAACAGCTTCTCGGATTTTGTCGAGAAGTTGAAAAAGGCGGATTACGTGAATGTGAGTGGCCAGGGCGGCCGCTACATCATCGAGCGCAAGGGCGCTTCACAACCCGAGCGTCCCACGCCCAAGCCGGAAGAGGCGCTGCCTCCGCTGCGCGACGTGCTGGAAACGCATCGCCTGGAAATGGAGAACGGCGTTCTGCTGGACGACTTGGCGGGATGGGTGCAGACCGAGGTTCCCAACTTCTCCGCCGCCGCCTACGGATTCCAGGAGTTCTCCGAATTCCTCAACTATGCGCAGGACAAGCTGGTGGTTCGCGTGGAGCCGGACGAAGAGAAGGGGCCCATCGTCTATATGGGCGCCGAATTCTATCCGCCTGCCGAGCCGGAGCGGCCCCAGGAGCAGCATGCCGAAGAGGAGGAGGAGGACGAGAAGCAGCCTATCGTGGAAGGCCAGCCTTCCTTGCTTGAGCCGAATCCTCCGCCTGTGAAACCCAAGCCCGTACGGCGCGCACGCAAGCCCGCGGCGGGCAACTCAACCGATCGGCCGCGCCGTGGTGGCGGTGGAACGCGCAAGAAGCGAGTACCCGAGCATCACGGGCCGATGCAATAAGCGCCGCTTTGGCGGCGCGAATACCGGACGCCGAGGACGGCGTCCGTGGGAGTACAGGGCTGCCAAAGCAGCCGGAATTCAAGGAATCGTGGATGTATTCCTGGTATTCCCCGTATTCTTTGTATTCCCTGCGCCCTCGCTTGCGATGTAGCCGAAAGCAACCACTCCCAGAAACAGTGTCAGCACTTCGCTGTCGCCGAAGTTGTATTCGGCGAAGCCTTCGGCCAGCAGCGCCAGGATCACAGCGATCGATCCATGCAGGATGAAGTGCGCCTCCGTGCCTACCGTCTTTTGGCGCAGGGCCCGCCCCAAGTCCCACAGGATTTTCGCGATCATCCAAAGAAAAAACAGCAGCGTCGGAAGACCGCGCTCGGCCGCGTACTGCAGGTAGACATTGTGCAGGTGTTCGTAATCGCCGATGGGTAGCGGTCGGGCGGAAGCCGGAATCCAGCGGTCGATCTGATATTTGACCTGTTCCGGTCCCAGGCCGAGCCAGGGATGAGCGCGCACAATCATCAATCCGGTTTCGCGCAAGACGGCTCGATGGCGATTAGAATCCACTTCGGCGCGCGGCTCAACCACCGACGCGATCCGTTCCCTGAGCGCTTGCGGTCCCAGGAAAAACGCGATCAACACCACGGCGGGCGCGGCCGCGATCAGCCATTTTCGCCAGAACCACAGCAGGTACAGCAACCCCAGCGGGAAGCCAAGCAAGAAGATACTGCGCGTAAATCCCAGCACCATGGAGCAAGCCAGGATCGCGGCGCAGAGCCAGCCCGTCTTCTTCCAGCGCTGTTCAGCGGAGAAAAACAAATAAGCCGCCAGCAACAGTAGCACGATCATCTCTTCGGCGCCGAAGGTCATCCAGTGGCTCATGAAGCCGGTGATGCGCGACCCCACATAGAATTCGTAAAAGCCGACATGTTGCGCCTGCGATTGCCGGTAGATTCGCCAGAA
Source organism: Bryobacterales bacterium (assembly GCA_963798295.1). Lineage (GTDB taxonomy): Bacteria > Acidobacteriota > Terriglobia > Bryobacterales > Bryobacteraceae > Palsa-89. Next base: position 97,851 of record CAWCSV010000005.1, read on the forward strand.
CTGGAAGAAGCTGCGCGCGGCCGAGAGCGTCGCGATTCCGGCCCACAACAGCACCACGGCGCGAATCTCCGCGACCTTGCGGAAGGTGCTGTACGCCACCAGCAAAATGAAGAACACATAAAACTTGCGGATCTGCGGCATGCCTTGGGCGATGTGTCCGGAAGCCAGCAACGAAAGCGCGGTTCCGGCCAGGAAGAGCCCCAGCGGAAGCTTGATGGGCGGCAAACGCAGCTTGGTTGACGAGAGCAATAAAGCCGCCAACGCAAGGGCCAGCAGAATCTGCGAGACGGCGATCGAGAATAGAATGGAGAGGAGCGAGCCGCACGTCAGATAAAACGCGCCGCGGTCGAGATCGAGTTTCAAACCAGTAGGCTATCAGGAATGGAAATTTATATCCTCCGCCACGGAGTGGCCGAAGAACCGCAGGCCGGCCAGCCGGATTCCGAGCGCGCTCTCACTCCCGATGGACGAAAGAAACTGCGCAACGTTTTACGCGCGGCGGGCACGGCAGGGGTGGCGCCTTCGTTGATTTTGTCCAGCCCCTACAAGCGCGCGTTGCAGACGGCGCAACTGGCGGCGGAGATCCTGGGTTACAAAGGCGAGATCGTCCGCACCAGCGCGTTGGAACCGAACTCGTCGCCCCACGCGGTATGGGATGAGATCCGCGTACACAAAGATCAGGGAAGCATTCTGCTGGCCGGGCACGAGCCTTTGTTCAGCCGGTTGATGGCCTACCTGCTGGGTTCTCCGGAGCTGCAGGTCGATTTCAAGAAAGGCGCACTGGCTTGCATCGAAGTGGATCGGTTCGGGGCCGAGCCGCATGGCGTGCTGCGCTGGATGTTGACGTCCAAGCTGGCGGCGCAGTAATCACACGTTGCTGTGCTTCTTCTCGTACGGCTGCTTCAGATACTTCGCCGCTTCTTCCTGCGCGCCCTGCGTGTCGTCCTTGGTGCGGATGGCGTGGTTGTATTCGTTGACGGCTCGATCGCGCTGCCCCGACACGTCGAAGATGTTGCCCAGCTTGATGTGCGCCCACACTTCCACCCACTTCGGCTCCAGGTCTCCCATCAGAGCGTCGCGATATTCATTGGCGGCCGACTGGTAGTTGTTCTGTAGAAAGAAAATTTCGGCCACGCGATAATGCGCCAGCGAACTGGAGCGGTTCACCTCGATGGCCTTCTGATATTCCTTCAACGCGTCGCCGAACTCGCTGATCTGGGCGAACTGCTCGCCGCGCTTGATGGCCACCGCCACCCGCATGGCCGGACTCCAGCGCAGCACCGACCCGGTTGGATCGATCGTCACTGTTTTCGGCTTCCCGAACGTGTCCACCGTGAATTCCGACGAGGTTCCCACCACGTCGATGCGCTTGGTCTCCGGATTGCCCTCGGTCTCGATCTTCAGGTCTACCGGCATCTGAAACGTATCCAGATCCTGAGTGATCTTGCCCATCACGCGAAAGCCCTTCTGTGTGCGAAACACCGTGTATTCCATCTTGAATTCGGGCGCGCCGCTCGACTCCAGCCATTGCACGAAGAAGTATTGCAGATTCTGACCAGAAATCTGCTCGGCCATTTTGCGAAAATCCACCGTGCTCACCGATTGCCAGCTGTACTTCTCCGGAAAGCTGGACATCAGCTTGTTGAAGTTATCGGCGCCGATCACGACACGCAGCATGTTCAGCATCGCGGCGCCTTTTCCCGCCGTGAGCGCCCAATACTCCGGAGAATAATCGTCCAGCCGTCCGGCTTGAATCAGCGGCGGATTGTCCACCGTCAACGCTTCGACGTAGGTATCGTGCAGGTCCTGTTCCAGGGCCGCCGGGCCGTTGGCGTGCTCGTCCCACAGCAGCTCGGCATAGCGCGCGTTTCCGTTCTCCAGCCACAAATGATCGCGATCCACGGGCGATACCAGCGTCTGCCACCATTGGAGTGCGAGCTGATTGGCTAACAGGCGTGAGGCCACCTGATTGCCGATGCCGCGGGGCGAAAGGAAAATAATTCCCGGCGCCGAATATCCATTGGGAGTGCCATCTTCCGTTTCGACCAGCGTCAGATTCGCTTGCGGTGCCAGGCCGTAGAGGTTGGTCAAAAAACTCAGGATTTTGCCGGTCTCTTCGCCATACGCGTTGGCCATGTTCTGCTTCTGCCGGAAATAGATGCTCGACGTGACGCCTTCCGAATTTACTTTCACCGGATCGCCTTGCACCACCGCAATGCTTCCCGGAAAGGACGGCTTAGTGTATTGAAAGTTGAAGACGGTCTTGCCCGCGCCGGAGGGCTGGGAACTGCTCAGGCCGCTCGCGATCACCTGGTAGCCGCTGGGCACCGTGATATGCATATCGGAAGTGAATCGATCCGCGCTGTAGCCGTTGACGGGAAACCAGCGCGCCGGGTACATCAGGTATGCGATGTCGTTCTGAATGGCGGCGAACTTGATGCCGAAAACGGGCGAATCTTCCTGGCCGGTCAGGCGGCCGTCGTAAGTGAACGTCACCGTGGTGGTCTTGCCTTTGACCAGCGGCGCGGGGAAACTGAGGCGAACGCCCATGTCCTGGCCCGATCGCGAAGCGGGAATCTGGCGGCCGGCATCGTCCACCACGCGCGAAACATTCAGCGCATTATTCAATTCGAAGGAAACCGTCGAGATGTCGTTGTCTTGAGCGACGAACCGGACCTTGACGTTGGCGGTAAGGGTCTGCGTGCGCGGATTGATCTCGGCGTCGATCGCGTAGTTATCCACGTCGATGCGGCCGGATTTGCCTCCTCTGTCCTGCGCACAGAGCAAGGGACCCAACGCCAGCGCTGCCAGCAAAATCTTACGAGACATGCACCATTTCCTCTTTTGCTAAATGCTTTTCGGCCAGATATCTTTCCACTTGCGCGGCCGCTACTTCCAAGGGATCGTGCGCGCCGGACAGCTTCTGAGCCACCTGGGACAGATCGCGGCGCATCCGTTCCTGCGCCGCTTCATCCTGGAGCAGCGCCATGGCTTCGCGGGCCAGGTTTTCGGCCGTCATTCGATCCTGCATCAGTTCCGGCACAATGCGCCGTTGGGCCACTAGATTCACCATCGAATAGAACGGCACGCGAACCAAAGCTTTTCCCATCCACCAACTTAAATTGTTAACCCGATAAAAGGTGACCAGAGGGGTTCCGAGCAGGCACGCTTCAATGGTGACCGTTCCACTGGCGGCCAGCGCTACGTCCGCGCAGACGAGCACATCCCAGGTTTTTCCCTCAAGAAGTTGGATGGACGCGGCGGAAATCCGTTCCCTGAAATTTGACCCTAGCGGAATGGTACCTGCTGGAACGGCCAGAACGAAGCGGGGAGATGGTTTAACGTCGGCCCGCAGGCGTTTGACGGTCTCGATCAATACGGGCAAATGCCGCGCGGCCTCGCCCGTACGGCTGCCAGGAAGCAGCGCCACCAGCGGCGTATCGTCAGGGATGCCAAATTGACGGCGCAGTTCGGCGCGGCTGGCGGATGGTTGCACCAGGCGAGTGAGCGGATGGCCGATATAAATCGCGTCGATACCATGGCGCGCGAAAAATTCCGGCTCGAAGGGGAAGATGCACAGCAGCTTGTCGATGGTCCGCCGCATCAGGGGCAGGCGGCCCTTGCGCCAGGCCCAAGCCTGGGGCGCCACCAGGTAGACGACGGGAATGCCGAGCTTCTTCATCTGACGGGCTACTCGCAGGTGAAAATCGGGGCTGTCGGTCAGGATGGCCACCGCGGGGCGCTCCGTGCGGGCGGCTTTCAGCAGCTTGCGGTACTCGCGCCAGATGCGCGGGATGTGCGTGATCACTTCCACCAATCCCACCACGGCCAGGCTATGGGCATCCACCACGGGGCGGACCCCGGCTTTTTGCATGCGCGGCCCCGCGCAGCCGAAGAACTGCAAGTCGGGTCGATGGCGTCGGAGCGCCTCGACCAGGCCGGCCGCGTACAGGTCACCCGAGGCTTCACCGGCGGAGATGAGAACTTTCGGGACCACTAAGTTTAGTCTAGCGCTCCGCGAGACTTCCTTTGAATCAGGCGGGTGGACAACCACAGAACCACGATGCTCGCCGCCAGGATCACGAAAAACGCCGTGGTGTTGAGTGTGATGGCGAACGAAGCCACTGATAGGGCGAATCCCCAGCACCAGAATTCGGCCCTGAATCCCGCGGCCCAACTGCCCTGTCGACCGCCGGACGCGGTGCGCGGCTTGAGCGATGGCCATAGACGCGGCACGGCATTCCGGTAGCGCTTGTATTGCTCGCCCTGGCCGGCCTGCAGGTCGAACTCTTCGCGGAGAATCAGCCGGTAGCAGAACACCAGCATTGCCAGCACTGCCACGAAAAACCCGATCCGGCTCATCATGGCGCCCATCCCCAGGGCCAGCAATATATTGGCGAAATACAAAGGATTGCGGGTGTGCCGATAGGGACCGTCGGCCACCAGCGACTCCGTCTTCACTTCCGACGCGTACACCACGCTCGATTGCAGGTACGCCGAGGCCCAGGTGCGCAGCAGCGCGCCCGCCGCGAGTAAAAAAGCCGCGAGAGCGAATAACAGCCGAGCCACGAGATTCGCATCCATCCTGCCCGCGGCGCCCAGCCAGTTGGCCAGCGCGGCGCCGGAGTTTTGTGGATCGATGAAATACACGCTAAACGAGCCGCCGAAGATCAGCCCGAAGACCAGCGCCCGGTTCTTGAACTCCCAGTTGGTGGCTCGCATGGAATTCGGTTCTCTTGGCAATCTTTGCTAACTATGATACTCTGATTCCGGACCTATCATGCCGACCCGCAACGTCAATCTTACCGACGAACTTGACCGCTTTGTGCTGAAGAAGGTAAAGACTGGCCGTTACGAAAATGCCAGCGAAGTGGTTCGCGCTGCGTTGCGGACGTTGGAACGCGAAGAGCGGGAGTACGAGGCGAAACTTACGGCCTTGCGGTCCGCGATTGATGAAGGCGACGCCAGTGGTGTCGCTGAGGGCGATGTGTTTGCGCGTGTCCGCAAAACACTCAAACTCTCCGCAACGCGACGCTGAGTCGTGGCCCTGCTTCGTCTTTCGCCGCGCGCCGAAGCTGATCTGCTTGAGATCAGTGATCATACCTTGCAGTCCTGGGGCGAAGATCAGGCTTTCCGATACATCGACGCTCTGGAATCCTTTTGCCGGTTGCTGGCCGATAATCCTGCACTGGGTCGAAGCTGTGACGATGTTCGTCGGGGTCTTCGCCGAATGGAAAGCGGACAGCATGTGGTCTTCTACCGTGAGGAGGCAGGAGGAATTCTTGTGTCTCGCATTCTGCACCGGCGAATGCTTCCCGAACGGTACGACATGGACGATGACGACCACGCATCGTAGGAAGAAACACTGCAATGCCCATGAAGAATCCACCCCATCCCGGCGGTTTTGTATTGCGCCAGTGTATTGAGCCTCTCGGGTTGAGCATCACGCAGGCCGCAGCTGCCCTCGGTGTGACGCGCACCGCCTTGTCCGAGCTGGTGAATGAAAAACGCGGCATTTCGCCCGAGATGGCCGTGAGGCTCTCCCTGGTATTTGGCGGAAGCGCCCAAACCTGGCTGGTGCAACAGGCCCAATATGACCTCGCGCAGGTGCGAACTGACAGGCTGAAGCTTAAGCGGCTTCAACTCGCGTAGCACATTCTCGCAGCTGCTCGCGAACCGAGGCGTGAATGCACGACATTTACCTCCTCAAACGGTCGGCTCGATAGTGGTATATACTTGCCTGAGTCCGACAAATGAAGACTATAATCGCTGGCATCCTCTGCATTTTCGTGCCAATGTCCGTGTTCGCCGCCGACAGCGGCTATAAATTGGCCTATGATGGCGGCTCTATCCCCGACATTAAAACCGGGACCAGCGTGAAGCTGCATATCGATTCCAACCAGATTCGGATTATGAAGGACAAGACGGAGGTCGTCACGATACCGGCCTCCTCGGTAACGGAAATCAGTTACGGACAGGACGTTCACCGGCGAGTGGGCGCAGCGATCGGTCTCGCGGTCGTTTCCTTCGGCATTGGAGCCCTCATGGCGCTGACCAAGTCGAAAAAACATTTCATCGGCCTTACTTGGGACGACGGGGGAAAGAAGGGTGGCGCCGCGTTTCAAGCTGACAAGAGCGATTACCGCGGCATTTTAGCGGGACTGGAGGGCATTACCGGAAAGAAAGCCGTTGACTCTGACACGCTTACCGTCAAGAACTAAAGCGCAGAGGGACTGTTTTCTAACCCGGTGGTCTTCGGGGCTGGAGACTATATCCTTCGGCCCAGCGCAAATCTTCCGGCGATGAATTGGGATTGCTCAACACACGCCCTGTCTCGTCATCGAGCTTGCCTCCATATCGTTGGTTCAATGTCCCCAACATGGCGAGCGCTTCCCTCCCGACCGACCACCAGTTGCCGGATGGAACTTCCGCATCAGGAAGCATTCCTTCCAGCGCCTCGATTATGCGCGGATCGGCGCGGCCGCACGCGTATGTTTGCCATTGCCCAATACCGCCAAGCGCAAAAACTGCCCAAAATCGGATTCTGACGTCCGATTCTTCAAGAACCGAGATGAGGGGCCGAATAGCCTGCGCGTAACGCGAATACGCGAGCGATTCGGCAGCCTCCTCCCGAACAGGCTGAGGCTGGGACTTATCCAGGAGCGCCCCGATCAGGGCTTTCGCGGCTCGCCTGCCCACGGGCCAAATCCATCCAAGAGCTCTTGCCGCAGCGTGGCGGCGGTCGGGATTCGCATCGTAAAGTGCCTCGGTAAGCCGCGGAACAGCGGCGCGCTCCGCACTGTGCTCGATCGTCAGAGCTGTCTCCCACAAGTCGATCTTGTCCGTTTGCACGAAGAACAAATCGAGTAGAGCCTCGACCGAAGCCACCGGATCGGCCAGCGCCAGCGCCTTTGCAGCCGTTCCTCTCCTGTGCCAGCCAGCCCTTGGATCCAGCATCATGAGACGCAATGCCGAGCTGATCGGGATTCCAGACCGTTCGTTTCGGTGCAACAAGGCTACGAACTCCGGGTCCCGGTGTCGCATCAACCGAAGGCGTTTCCGAATTTTTCGTTCCGTCCTCTCTCGCAAACATCAATGATCCCAAAGGGCTCCCGCTGCCGTGGAGCGCGTCCAAGCCGAGGCATCGGGGACCTCTCACCCCCGCGTGTTAGAATGAAGTCGATCGCACCCCACCAGATGTCCGCCCAACCCGACCTTTCCAAGCTCAGCGTTGGTCAGTTCGCGGAGCGTTTCCGCGGCGAAATGATCCCGCTGAGCAATACGTTCTCCTACTTCTGCGCCTCCGTCCCGCTTAGTGAGGAAGACGTTAAAGAATACCTGGAAGAGCCCATCGCCGCCCTTCCTCCCGCCATTTCCGCCCTGCTGCCCAAGGTGTCCATCATGCTGGTGCCTTACCTGGAGCGGGTGGATGGCAAGGACAAGGGAACGGTGCGCCGGGATGAGTTCGTGGTCACCGAGCGCCCGCCCGACAGCCGCGCGTCCTGGGCCACGCAGGTGCGCTTCGATAACGAAGAGGTGCTGGTCTTCGCACTCAAGGACCAGGACGTTTCGGAATATCACTACCGCTTCTACCACGTGCTGGCCACGCTGGCCGCCGACCATGGTTCGGAAGAGGCTTTGTCCCAATACAGTTCCCTTCTGCGCGAGGAGTTGAACGCGCGCGTCCACGGCGAAGTGGATGAAGAGAGCTGGCACATGAAACAGGCTCTGTTGCGCCGCGAAACCAACATTCGCAAGGAAACCAAGGCGTTTCGCGATTATGTGCGGCAATCCCTGATCGACACCCTGACGCTGTACCTGCACGGCATCTGCTGCGATATCGACGTGGAAACCGGCCCGCGCCAGTTGCCCAGCCGTCACATGCGCAGGCGTCTCAGCCTGCTTTATAGCCTGTACCCGCCGCCTGAAAACTACGCGGTCTTTCCCGAGCATCAGGAACCGGCGCAGTAGCCACTCTTAAAAGCCATTTACGAATCGTTACAGCACGAGAGAAACGGGGCGCAAGTCTCAAGCGTTCAAAGATGCATGGTGTCTGAGTGGGTTCTCGATCCGGATGCGGCCCTGATGGTGAGGGTTTGCGGAGGGCACGAGGCCAGTTTTGAGACCTTGCTCACCCGGCATCGCGGCCAGGTGGTCAACCATTTATACCGTCTGGTGCGCAACCGGGCCATTGCCGAGGAACTGGCGCAGGATGTTTTCCTGCGCGTCTATCGTTTCCGTAATCGATACCAGCCGGAAGCCAAGTTCAGTACCTGGCTGTTCCGCATCACCACCAACGTCGCGCTGAATTGGCGCCGGGACACGCGCCGCGAAACGGCGCATCTGAGGCTGGATGCGGGTCTCCATCATGACGCCCGGCGGATTCAAGTCCCCGATCAAACCCTGCGCGCCGATGAGCAGTTGCTGGCTGAGCACCACGCCAAGGAAATCCGCGACGCTATCGAGGGCCTTCCCCCCAAACAGCTGGCTGCCGTCCTGATGCACAAGTACGAGGGCATGGATTACGCGGCGATCGCCGAGGTGCTGGACTGCTCCATTCCGGCGCTGAAGTCGCTCCTGTTTCGCGCTTATGAGACGCTGCGCCGCCGCCTGGCGCACTTTGCTCCTCCCTCGTTGGCCTGACAGTAAGACCACTCCCTGTGGCCCGGAATGTTTTTCGCCGCGGCCTGAATAGCGCACAATAGGTTCCATGAGAACCCTCGCGCTGGCCTCGTTCTTCGCTCTTGCCGCTTCGGCGCAGAATGGCAATTTCGTCCTTGTCGCGCACAGCGGCGCGGGCAATAATCCCAATATGACGGCGCAGGTCCTGGAAGCGCGCCGCGATGGCATGCTGCAGGCGATTCGAGCTGGATACAAGATTCTGGCCAGCGGCGGCGCCAGCCTGGACGCAGTGGAAGCCACCATTCGCGTCATGGAAGACTCCGGCCTCTACGACTCGGGCCGCGGCGCGTACTACACGAAAGACGGCGTACCCGAAATGGACGCCGCCATCATGGACGGCCGAACCTTGCAGGCCGGATCGGTGGCTTCGGTGAAGCACATCGCCAATCCCATCCAACTGGCCCGGCTGGTGATGGAGAAAACGCCGCACGTTCTGCTGGTAGGCGATGGCGCGGAAGAATTCGCGAAGTCGCAGGGAATCCAGTTGGTCTCGCCGTATTACTTCTACAACGAGCGTGAATGGAAGAGATTTCAGGACGCGGAGAAGCAGAAAAAGGCGGGGAGCGGGCATGGCACGGTTGGGGTGGTCGCGCTGGATAAGGCAGGGAACCTCGCGGCCGGCACTTCCACCGGCGGCACGGTGCTGAAGATGCCGGGACGCGTCGGCGATTCGCCCATCATCGGCGCGGGCACCTACGCCAACAACGAGAGCTGCGCGGTCTCCGCGACGGGCACCGGCGAGTATTTCATGCGTAACGTGGTGGCGTCCGACATTTGCGCGCGCGTGAAGTACCTGCATGTTTCGCTCGAGCAAGCCGCCAACGATGTCGTGATGAAGGAACTGGTGGCGCAGAACGGCGATGGCGGCGTCATCGCGCTGGACCGGCAAGGCCATGTCGCCACGCCGTTCAATACAACCAGCATGATGACCGGCACGGTCCGCTCGGACGGCCAAATCAAAATGGCGGGCTGGAGCAAGAGCGCGACGCCGGTAGTTGTTCCCGCGCAATGAACTGGGCATGGTATGCCGTTCTCTCGGCTTTTTTCGCCGCGCTGGTTGCCATTTTCGGCAAAATCGGCGTGCAGGGCGTCGATAGCAATCTCGCGGTAGCCTTTCGCACGGCCATCATCGTCTTCTTCGCCTGGGGCATCGTGGCGGTGCAGGGAAACGCATCGGACTTGTTGCGGATGTCGCGCCACACGTTCATTTTTTTGTTTCTCTCCGCCATCGCCACCGGCCTTTCCTGGCTGTTCTACTACAAGGCGCTTCAATTGGGCGAAGCCTCGCGCGTGGCGCCCATCGACAAGCTGAGCGTGGCGCTGGCGGTCGCGATGGCGTTTGTCTTTCTAGGCGAGAAACCGCATCTTGGCAACGTGCTGGGCGCGGCGTTAATCGTCACGGGCGTGCTGGTGACGGTTTTCGTCCGATGATTCCTCGCCCTCCAGCGCGTCCAGCACCTCCGGCTGATTGGCGAAGCGCTTCAACACGCGAATCGATTGCCCGGCTGAAAATCCCGCGTAGCGCAGTCGTCGAAACGCGGCGGCCAGGTTCTTGTCTTCGCTCAGGTACGCGCCCAGCTCTTTGCCGCGAAACTTGCGCCGCAGGAACTCTTCGATGAGATCCGCCTCATTGGTCTTTTCGTACGTCTGCTCCGTCACCTGTTCGGCCAGCTTGGGCGCCACGCGCCGCTGCCGCAGGTCCCGCAAGACCCGCATCTTGCCCAGGCCTTGATTCTGCAGCCGGGCGGCCGCGTAATTTTCGGCGAAATGGCGGTCGTTCAGGTAGCCCGGCTTCTTTCAGTTTTGCCAGGACGCCGTCCACGTCCCCTTCGTTTTGCGCGCGGCGGCGAAGTTTCTCGCGCAGCTCGCCGGAAGAATGCGCGCGTCCACCCAAAGCGCGTAATGCAACGTTTAGGAGCTGATCGCGGTCTAACGGCTGTGGCTGTCGTTTCGCCATACCAAACGAACACTATCAGATTCCAGGCTGCTATTGTAGAGGAGAGTCTGAACTTATTGGAAAGAAAGGACGGCTAACCAATGGATGACGACAACAAGTTTTCGTATTTTTTTCTGGGGTTGGGGCTGGGAGTAGCGGCGGGATTGCTGTTTGCTCCGAAATCCGGACCTGAGACTAGAGATCTGCTACGGTCCAAAGCCGATGAGGGCAAAGAATACCTGAAGCGGCGCAGCGCCGAAGTTCGCGATCAGGCGGCCGAGGCCATCGACCGCGGCAAGTCGACGGTAACACGTCAGCGCGACAATTTGGCGGCCGCCATGGAAGCCGGCAAGCAGGCTTATCGCGAAGCGGTAAGCGTCACGCCGAACGACGCGGAACACATCTGATCGCACGACGCGGAATAGTTCTCCGGCGGAGGTTACCATGAGCGAGACCACTCTGCTTTACGTGATGACGGCGTTCGTGATCATCGCCGCGATCGCGCTCTGCATCCAAGCCGGCATGCTGGCGGCGATTTACAAGACCACCAAAGGCCTGGAGGAGAAGATCACTCCTCTGGTGCCAAAGGTCGAGAATCTGGTCCAAAAGGCGAATACCACCGTGGAGCAGAGCGGGAAGCAGATCGCCGAGATCACCTCGCGAGCCAACGATATCTTGGATTCCACCAAGCGGCAGTTGACGATTGTGGAAGAAGTGGTGGGCGACGCCGCCGCGCGCGCCAAGGTCCAGATGGACCGCGTGGAATTAGTGGTGGACGATACGCTCAGCCGCGCCCATGAAACCGTCGCCGTGGTCCACGAGGGCATCATGCGGCCGCTGCGCGAGGTGAGCGGCGTCGCGGCCGGAATTCGCGCGGCGCTGGGCTCCATGGCCCGGGGCAATCGTCCCAGCGTGGATCGAGCTACCAGCGACGAAGAAATGTTTATCTAGACCCGAGCGGCCCTTATTGGGGCGGCGGTGTGGTCGGCGTGGGGGAACCGGCCGGCGTCGACGGGTTGGTCGGGCTGGAACTGAACGGGCTGGAGGCCGATGAGTTTCCAAACGATGAGTTATTTCCAAGCGGTCCCGCGCCGTTTTGGTTCTGCTGCATTTGCTGCTGGACATTCTGCTGTGCGTTGACGGCCGCTGCGCCCATTATCGTTTTGTCCTTCTTGATGTCGTAGACAAATTCCCACTCTTTGTATTTGTCGTGATCGTTTATCACGTGAATCCCCTTGCCTTCGGCGGTGCTGGCGACTCCCGCGATCCCTCCGGTGTTCCCGCTGGTAAAACCACCCGCCGAAGACGGAGGCTGCCGCGGCGTGGTGAGGAGCTGCTGGATCACGTTCGATGCGCTCTGCTGCTGGCCTGCGGCTGGAGGTTGACCGGGAACTGGCTGTCCCGCCTGTTGACCGGGCTGAAAGCCGGGATTCGGCGAAAAAGGCGTCGGGCCTTGGCCTGGGTTTAGGGTTGGGTTAACGGATGGGTTGTTTGACGGATTTCCGGACGGGTTCCCAGCTGGGTTCCCAAACAGGTAAGGCTGGTTCGCCGGTTGGCCGGGCGCTGGTTGCCCCGGCGTCGTTCCGGGCTGCGGAGCAAACCCGGGCGGAAATTGCACAGGAGTCTGCGCGGGTTGCCCCGGTTGCCCCACAGGTTGCCCTACAGGTTGCGCTGGTTCCTCAGGGGCAGCGGGCTCTTCGGGAGCCGGCGGCTGCTCCTGGTTCTGTGCCTCCGCGTTCTGAGGCTCGGCCGGTGCGTTGGGATCGGCTGGCTGCTGGGCCTGATTGGGATCGGGCTCCGGCTCCTGCGGCTGCTCGGGTGGCGGCTCGTTATTCTCCGCGTTTCCGCCCGCAGCGCCTGCTCCCGCGCCCGCACCAATAATACGATCGCTCGGTCTGCGGGCCGCCATATTCAACGGATTGGGAGGAGGCTGCGGCGCGTTGGGATCAGTGGCGTTGTTCGTATTGGCCGGCTGCGAGGTGGCGCCGCTGTTCGAGCCGAACGAATTGGGACCGCTGCCGGTACTGCTGCCGGGGAGCGGAGCCGGAGGTTGCACCAGCGAATCGGTGAGCTGGCCGGCCGGGCCGACATGCAGTAAACGCCAATCTTTGCCAGTCAGCGGATCCAGGTAACGGCGGCGCAGGAAACGCACGTTGCGCGCGGTCTCCAGGTCGTCCAGCGTCTGCGGATAGAGGTGGTACTTGCGATAGAAGAGCTGGATGGCACGCTGGTATTGCAAGCCCCGATCGATGGCCATCTGCTCTTTGGCCCGCTGCGATTCAAACGCCATGCGCGGGACTTCTATGTAGAGCGTGATCGCGATAGCCGCCGCCATCACGAAAACCAGCAGCATGGCGAAACCGGACTCAGGTCGGCGTTTCATCCAGCCAGCTCCGCAATGAGCGGCAATGTTTGCTGGGTGTTGCCACCCTTGAACTCGGTATCTTCCACCACGGCCGAATTCACGCCAATGCGCACGATCTTGTAGCGCTTCTTGATCATGTCGCCTTCCCCGGCGATGACGATATCTTCGCCATCCAAGAAGAACGCGCGCTTGTCCCCCACCTTCGACTTGTTGACGAAGCCATAGAACTTGAGCGGAATGGGGGGCGCTCTGGGCTCGGGAGGAGGCTCCGCCTTTTTGGGCGGCTCTGGACCGACGAACAGCCGCGCGATGGCGATCTTCTCGGGCTCCTTGACCTTAATCTCCTCCGGCGGCGCGGCGGCGATCTCAAACAGCGAGCGGGTTCCCGTTTCCACTTCCACGGTTTTGACCTTGGCGAGAAGGTCCAGCCGCAGAGTAGGATCGATACTCGCGGTGTCGATATTCTTGGGCTTCAAGGTGGGCCGGAATTCCCGCGCGCCGGCCGAGCCCTGCTGCACCACGCGGAACGAGGACCGCGCGGCCGAGCCCGGCAACGCAGCTATCGCCGGAGAATTCGCCGGGGCGCGGCTTACGGTTGACGAACCACCCGAATTGCTGTTGCTGAAATAGAAATAGCCGGCCACCAGCACCAGGCCCGCCAGGACGGCGATCTTCTTGGGATCGGCGCCGACTTTGGATGGAATGACGTTCATTGCGCCGAGCCATCCTCCTCAACGAAGGTATCCAGCTTGACCATCACGTTCAGACGGCCTCCGGATTGTTGCGGTGTCGCGTTGAGGCTCTCGATAATCAAGAGCCGGTCGGACTTGTCCAGCAGGTTGATGAAATGGATCAGATCCGGATACGCGCCCTCAAAATTGGCCGAAATCTGCATCATATCCAGGGTATCGCTTCCGTCTACCGCGTCCAGAACCAGGGCGCTGTCGCGTGCGGTAATCTTGGCCTGGCCGGCCAGATTGTTCAGCTCCGCCATGATGGCCGAGTACGCGGTGCGGCGCGGCAGGAAATAGCTGCGCATGAATTGATCGCCTTCGCCCCGCCCGCTTTGGATCTTGCCGGCCAGCAACCGAGTACGGTCCAGCACGCCCTGCTGCTGCCGGATGGCAGCCCGCATATCCAGCGCCTGCTGCGCCAGCTCCTCGGCCGAACCTCCAATGGGGCGAATCACAAAATACAGCGCCACCAGGTTGGCCACCGCCAGGGCGCCCAGGCCCAGGCGGATCAACGCGCGCGGATTGTTGGGAGGCCAGGCGTTAAAGCTGTTGGGCATAAGTCACCGTGACGTGATAGCGATAAAAAGGATCGGTCTGCGAAGGCGGCGCCGAGGACTGCACGCTGGTGGGGCCGAATTGCGGCGAGCCCTCCAGACGCTTCAGCAATTCCAGGATGGGAGGCACTTCTTTCGCGCCCACCACCATGTCCAGCAGAACCTGGTTGTTGGAATCCACTTCCGGCAGCCGCACCGAGACCAGACGGACATTGTACGGCATCACCTTCTCCAGATCGGCAAAAATCTTGGTCCAGCTGATGGCCTTGCGCTCGATCAGGGTGTTCAGAAACAGACTGCGCTCCAGGACCACCGCGTTCTCCGGCCTGCGCAGCGTGGCGTTCAACTTGGCCTGATCGGCCGCAATCGACTTCAGGCGCGCGTTCTGGCGGTCAATCGCGATCCGAATGTCGGCCGCCTGATGGCGTTCCGACACGATGTCGAACACCTGGTAGATCAGCAGTAGACTGAGTATGATGGCGAGCGCGGTCGAGCCGACTAACAGCGGCCGGTCCCGCCGGAACGGCTCGCTCGCAAGGTTGATGGGTACTCGCAGCGCCATAAATTACAATGACTCCAAATATCCGAGCAGTCCGGCATTGCCGCGCCCCGGCGTTCCGAAGCGCGAGCGTACGGCCTGCACCGCCACTCCCCACTCGCTTTCCCAACGTGGGGCCATTTGCTCCAGCTCCGGCCCGAATCCAGCCAGCCATATTTCCTGCGGACGTCCCTTCAACTCGTCCTCGATGTAAGCGATGGTGGGATGCAGCACGCTTTCGATATCTTCCAGGCGTCCCTGCTCCATCTCGACGCAACGCGCCAGGTTCACCGCGTTTTCCTGCAACACCAGCACCGACAGGACGCGTCCGCTGAGCTTCACCAGCAGACGGATGCCGTTCCCGGCCAGCAGATTGAGCGCCGCGAGCGACGATGTGGTTATCAGGCCCGGATGGAAGCCGGCGGTGCGGAAGGGCGCTTCATACTGCGCCACGATGTCGGAAGCCATCACCGCCGCCAGGATTTCCACCTTCCCGCCGGTTACGCGTTGCTGCTCGGCATAGCTGACCACCGCGGTGTCCACCTCGAACGGCACGCTCTTCTTCAGACGAAAGCGCACCAGAGCCTGCTGCTCGTTGGGATCGGTGGGGAACGTGTCGAAATCGAGCACCGCCACCCGCGCGCAGTAATCCGGCAAGATGACGGCGGCGCGCCGTTTGCGATTTCCATTGGCGGGCGCGAGTGCTTGAATGTGATCGAGCAGAACCTGCGGCTGTTGAATGTTATCGTGCACCGGAGAAACCAGCAAAACTCCGGGTTCGAAGCGCGAAAATTCCGCCAGCGCGGGCTCCGATACGGGCGCGAACGCCAGGCCGTCTTCGGACAGCTCGAAGACGTGGGTGGGCGGCGGATCTTGAAAGAGATTGGAGAGAGACATCGGAGACCTAACCTTCGATGAACGTTACTTTGTTGATCTCCTTCAACGTGGTCACTCCCTCGCGCGCCTTATCGATGGCCGAATCGCGCAGGAACGTCATGCCCTCGTCGCGCGCCACGCGCTTGATTTCCGAAGCGGGGCGCTTATCCAGAATCATTTCGCGGATGTGCTCGCTCAAATCCAGCAGCTCGTGGATCGCGGTGCGGCCGCGGAATCCCGTGCCGCCGCACTCGAAGCAGCCCGGACCTTCATACAGCGTCACGTTGCGCCATTCCTCGGGATTGAGCCCGCTTTCGATCAAATAGGAATCGGGATATTGTACCGGCGCTTTGCAGTAGACGCAGATCACGCGCACCAGCCGCTGCGCCAGGATGCAATTCAGCGCCGAAACGAAGTTGTACGGCTCCACGCCCATGTTCAAGAAGCGGCCCAGCACGTCCAGCACGTTGTTGGCGTGAACCGTGGTGAATACCAGGTGCCCGGTGAGCGCCGCGTTGATCGCGATCTGCGCCGTCTCCTGGTCTCGAATTTCGCCCACCATGATCTTGTCCGGATCGTGACGCAGGATGGAACGCAGACCGCGCGCGAACGTCAGGCCTTTCTTCTCGTTCACCGGAATCTGCGTGATGCCTTTAATCTGATATTCGACGGGATCTTCGATGGTGATGATCTTGTCCTCGTCGTTCTTGATCTCACTCACTCCGGCGTAGAGCGTGGTGGTTTTGCCCGAACCCGTCGGCCCCGTCACCAGCACCATGCCGTAAGGCTCCTTGATGTATCGGCGGAACTTGACCAGGTCGGCTTCTGAGAAGCCCACCACGTCGAGTGATAGCTTGGCGAACTTCTCGCTCATCGATTCTTTGTCCAGCACGCGCAGTACAGCGTCTTCGCCGTGAATGGTGGGCATGATGGAAACGCGGAAATCGATTAAGCGGCCCTTGTAACGCACCCGAAAACGGCCGTCTTGAGGCGTGCGGCGCTCGGCGATATCCAGCTCGCTCATCACCTTGATGCGCGAAATGATGGTGGCATGCCAGTCCTTCGAAATGGGAGGCATGGCGTAGTGCAAGACACCGTCAATGCGGTACTTGATGGCCACTTCCTGATCCCGCGTCTCGATGTGAATATCGCTGGCGCGCCGCTCGAGCGCGTTAAAGATGGTGGTATCCACCAGCTTAATCACCGGGGCGATGTCGCTGTCGGCGGTCAGCTTGTCGATGCTGAGCGTTTCGTCCTGGTTCTCTTCCTCGCCGATCACGTCCAGCGTGAAGCCCTCGGTCACCTCTTCCAGCACGCGCTGCGACTGCTCGGTCTTCTTGAGAAGGTCCGAAATCTGCGACAGCGTGGCCACTTTGACGTGCAGCTTCTTTTGCAGCAGGATGGCCAGTTCGTCGATCAGGTTCAGGTTGCGCGGATCGGCTAGCGCGATGTCCAGGTGCCCGTTTTGCGAGTTGATGGGCACGAAGTTGTAGCGGAACATCAGGTCCACCGGCACCGAATGGAACAGATCGTGATCGATGCGTACTTCGCGCAGGTCGACGAACTCGCAGCGGTAGCGCGTGGCCAGCGCTTTCGCCTGCGCGATCTCGTCGGCGGGTTGAACGATCTTGAGGGTATCTCTAGCGGCCATATGAAAATCCTTTTGAATACGAGGGAGACAAGGAATACAAGGAATGGCCGCGATTCCTCGTATTCCTGGTATTCCTTGTATTCCCCGTAGTTTTCATTTCAACGAGTCCGCCAAAGAGAAGATCGGCAAATACAGCGCCACCA
Source organism: Bryobacterales bacterium (assembly GCA_963798295.1). Classification (GTDB taxonomy): domain Bacteria; phylum Acidobacteriota; class Terriglobia; order Bryobacterales; family Bryobacteraceae; genus Palsa-89. Next base: position 115,330 of record CAWCSV010000005.1, read on the forward strand.
ATACGAACGTCACGAAACAACCCATGCAAATCATGATCGCCGGCTCGATCAGCGCGAGCGCCGCCGTCATTTGGGTATTGACGTCATCCTCGTAAAATTCCGCCACGCTGGCAAGCATTTGCGGCAGCGCGCCGGTGGATTCTCCCACCTCGATCATGTCGATGGAAAGCCCCGGAAAGATGCCGGTTTTCTGGAGGGACGACGACAATGACTGCCCCTCCTTCACCCGCTGGCCGGCCTCCGCCAGAGTCTTCTTGAGCAGTCGCGTCCCGAGCGACGTAGCCGACGTTTCGAGCGCCTGCAGCAGGGGAATTCCGCCCACCAGCAGCGTGCCCAGCACGCGGGCGAACTGCGCCACCTGGTATTTGATCCAGATCTCACCCACCAACGGCAGTTTCAGACGCCAGCGATCCACCCGCTCCTCGCCCTTCTCGGTCTTGGCCCAGAACCGCACTCCCACTGCCGCCAGAATCAGCGCCACAAACCCGAACAGGATGTAGTTGCGAGCCGTGGTCCCTACATCGATCAGGATTTGGGTGGCTACCGGCAGTTGCGCCGACATGCTGCTGTACAGCTCTGCGAATTTCGGGACCACGAAAGTGATCAGGAACACCATCAGGCAGATCACTAGCACGATCAGCAGGCAGGGGTAGATCAGCGACATGATCAGCTTCTTGCGTACACCCAACGCCAGCTTCTGATAGGTGATGAAACGATCCAGCACTTCGCCCAGCGCGCCGCTCTTCTCACCCGCCAGCACCGATGTCACATACATGGGCGGAAACACGCCCTGGCGCGCGAAGGCGTCCGACAGCAGCGATCCGTTCCGCACTTCTTCCCGCACCGCTTTGATGTGCGGCGCCAGCTTGGCGTCGGTCAGGCGCTCCGATAGCAGATCCAGGCCTTTCAAAATCGGCAGTCCGGCGCGAATCAGCGTCACAAACTGCTGGTTGAAGATCAGGAACTTCTCCAGGTTGATCTTCTTCTTGCCGCCGCCGATGGCCATGCCCGCGATTTCACGGCGCGGCTTGACGGAGTAAATCAGAAAGCCCTGCTGGGAAAACCGGTCGCGCAGTTCCCTCTCGGAGCCTGCTTCCGCCACCTGCTGGTGCATTTCGCCGCGCGGATCGGCGTATTTGAGGACGAATTCCGCCATTACTCGGTCCCCTCGGCGTCCACCAGAGTCGCGCCGGCCGGCATCTGGAACTTGAACAGAGCGTCGTCCACCGGGGGGTTCAGCTTCTCGCCGTCCAACTGGAACGTCAGCAGCGAAAGATCCTGGCCGTTGATCACCAGGCGCTGGATCTCATAACCGGGCGTCACCAGCATCTGGATCTTCTCGTAAGGCAATTTGTCATTCTTGGCCTTGGCGGTGATGAAGTAGTTCGTGCCGTCGGGCTTCAGCTCAAAATCGCGAAAATCCTTGCCGAACTCCAGCTTGCCGAGCAGGAAGGCGAGCGGGGCGCGCATGTCGTCGCTGGCTTTGAGCTTGGTTTTCTCCACGCGGTGCGCGTCCGGCGTGTAGAGATAAACGTCCTTGCCGTCGGAAACGAAAAGCTTCCCGGAGGGCGCCGTGTAGTCCCAGCGCATTCTCCCGGGCTTGCGCAGGGTCAGTTCCCCCGATTCGGCCTTGCGCGCCCGGCCTTGCACGCTATAGGACTCCGTGAAATGCACTTGCAGGGTCTTGGCCCGGTTGTAATGCTGCTCCACGCCCTTCAAGAGGGAGTTAAGCTCGACGTCGGCGGCCTGGACCAAAAGGGGGCTACCAAACAGGCAGGCGAGAGACACCCAGAGTGCGAGTCGGGTCACATTATGGTTGACGCGAAAGCCGCGCCGGATGTGCAGAATCAATTGGATACAGAAAAAGGTTTGTAAGTTACTGATTTAGCGGCCATAATTGCCTTGTGCCGAAAGCCCTTGTAACCGAGGATGCCCTGGCGGCGATCCACGCCATCCGCGAGTCGCCCGAGAAGTTCGATTTCAAACGCGATCTCGCGCCGTTTCTGCGTCATAAGAGTAATCATGTGATAGCCGCCGCGGCGAGCGTCGCCGAACGCCTGGAAGCGCTGGTGCTGGCGCCGGATCTGGTGCAGGCGTTCGAAAAGCTGATGCGGGACCCCGCGAAACTGGACCAGGGTTGCAAAGCCACCATCGCCATTGTCCAGGCTCTGATTCAATTGGAAGATCCGGCCGCCAAGGTCTATTTCTCAGGCATTCGACACGTTCAGCGCGAGGGCAGCTTCGGGCCGCCCGTGGATGCAGCCGCGCCGCTCAGAGGATTGTGCGCTCGTGGTCTGGCGCGCATGGGCCATCCCGACGCGCTGCTGGAGTGCGTCACGCTGCTGGCCGATCCCGAGATTCCGGCGCGCACCGGCGCCATTCGCGCCATCGCCGATGCCGGGCGTCAGGAAGGCGTCCTGCTCCTGCGCCTTAAGGCCTTGTTCGGCGACAAGGAGATCGAGGTCACGGGCGAGTGTTTCGGCGCGCTGCTCAGCCTGGACCCTGGAGGGTCGGTACCGTTCGTGGCGAAATTCCTGGATGCCGCCGGCGGCGCAGTTGGCGAGCAGGCCACGCTGGCGTTGGGAGAATCGCGATTGCCGGCCGCCTTTGAGGCATTGCGCGAGGCTTGGGAACGCGGCGGCGCGGCCGAACAGCGGCGGACGCTGCTGGTGGCCATCGCGATGCTCCGGATCGACCAGGCGTTGGAGTTCCTGCTCGGCCGGTTGGCGGAAGAAAGCGGACCCGTGGCGGCCGATGCGCTGGCCGGCCTGGCGTTCTACGCGCGCGACGAAGCGGTATTGAGACGCGCCGAAGACATCATCGGCCAACGCGGCGATGGGGCGCTGGAAGCCGTATTTGCGCGCGAATTCCGGCGGGCGGGTTAACCTACAACATCAAGATAAATGTTGAGCAATAGCCCGTGAATGCCGTTCGCCAGCGGCGCTAAGCGACGACGCTGTTTAATGGCGGCCGCCGATTAACTTCGATGAACGCCGATCGCTAATCCTGATCGCTGTCACCTGAACCGCGGAGAAGCGATTGCTGAGGCCTGCGATCGATTTGTGAGCATCCTCCGAATCGTACTCATGACAAAATAGCGCCGATCTTCGGTCCAGAATGAACCGAAAGTGACTCTTCGCGCCCCTTCCAGGACGATGACGCGTCCAAAGCGATTCCAGTTTAGTCCGTTGCCAGCCATATCCTCGCGTATCGAACGGAAATCGGACCAGACATACGTCCGCGTCCAACCAAGCCGACCCACACCGATAAAAATCGCCAGTCGATCCGAACGGAGAGAGATGATTGTTCTACCCGCCACGGTCATCGCACACCAGGCGACTAACCAGAAGGTCCCGAACAAGAAGGGGAGTCCGACTAGCGATTCTACGAACACAAAATGGTGGGAGACTATTTGTCTTACGTAAATGCCATACATCGACACCCCTGACCATGCACAGGTGAACGGAATGAGGAAAATCGCCAACCAGGAACGCGTTGTCGCTCCGACGCTGAATCCGTCAGGGAGTTGCTGAAACCACGCTCCCGGGGGCGGGGAGTTGAGGCTAACGCCCTGTGAAAAATCACCGGCAATCTCGGAATATTGAAATGACTTACCACACGCGCGACACAGCGCGAGGTCGGTGGAGACATTGACGTCTTCTATCCCAATCGCCGATCGGCATGCTGGGCACGTCAGGTCCATGTTAGGTTATTATCCGTGACTTAATCCAGCAAATGCCCCATCTTCTGCTTCTTGGTCCTTAGGTACCCTTCCGTCGATTCGTGCGGCGCGACAATGCACGGGATGCGCTCGGCCACCTGGATCCCGGCGTTCTCCAGCGCCGCGATCTTGTCGGGATTGTTCGACAACAGGCGCACGCTTTTGATCTTGAAGTAGCGGAGAATTTCGGCGGGCATGCGATAGTCGCGCAGGTCGGCTTCAAAACCTAGCCGCTCGTTGGCTTCCACCGTGTCGGCTCCGCCGTCTTGCAATTCATACGCGCGCAGCTTGTTCAGCAGACCGATCCCGCGCCCCTCCTGGTGCTCGTAAATCAGCAGCCCGCGGCCCTCTTCGGCGATCAGGTTGAGCGACAGCTCCAGTTGGGACCGGCAGTCGCACCGCAGGCTGTGAAACACGTCGCCCGTCAGGCATTGCGAGTGTATCCGCACCAGCGGGGGCTCGCCCTTAGAAACTTCGCCCAGGCGCAAAACCACGCATTCCTCGATGTCCTGGCCATACGATCCCTCGAAGCCATAAATGCGGAAATGGCCGAATCGGCTGGGAAAATTGGCTTCGGCTACTTTACTGAGCATGGGTTGGGAGCCTAGGAGTCCAGTTCCATTCATTATAATGACCAGCAGGCGCCTCTATGGAACCTCAACAACTTTGGTTGACCCTGTTGCTGAGGGTGGCCGTGGCGGCATCGCTGGCCAGCATCCTTTCGCGCTTCGGCGCCTTCCAAATGATGTTGATGCGCGAGGATCGCACTTTGGTGCAGCGCGCCAAACTGGCCCTGATGTTCTGGGCCATGTACGGATCGAGCGTTCTGTTTCGCGTGTGGAATCAGGCCAAGTACGACGCCGTGGATCTTGGCCTGGAAGGCAGTTTGCTCGCCGGCCTGGTGGGCGGCTATGTCACGGGTCTGCTTTCCGGCATATTGATCTCGATCCCAGCCGTCGTCAATCGCGAGCCGATGACCATGCTGTTGTTCGCGGGCGTCGGCGTATTGGGCGGCCTGCTGCGGGATCTGGCGCCCGAGAAAGAAGACGTCTGGCGTTTTTCGCCCATTTTTAGCCTCAATCCCCGGCGGCTGCGTCTGCGGCCCTACCAGCTTCGACTGATTTTTCAGCTCGGGTGCCTGTTCAGCATCATTTTCTGCGGCCTGTTGCGTGCCGAGCTCGCCAGGCTGTTCAGAGACCGGGTCTTCGTAGCGCCCATCTGGCATGAGACGCACTGGCACTTGTTCGCGGCCTACGCCAGCTCCGTCTTCGCTGTCATGATTCCGCTCAAGATCTGGAACAACACGCGCAACGAAAAGAAGCTGGAAGCGCAGCAATTGCGCCTGAACGAAGCTCGCCTGGCAGCGCTCACCAGCCAGATCAATCCCCACTTTTTGTTTAATACGCTCAACTCGGTCTCGTCGCTCATCCGCAGCAATCCGGAGCAGGCGCGCAGCGTGGTCTATCGGCTTTCCAGCATTTTGCGCCGTCTTTTGCGCAAGACCGACAATCTCACTCCTCTGCGCGAGGAACTGGCGTTCATCGACAACTACATGACCATCGAGATGGTGCGCTTCGGCGAAAAGCTGCGGTTCATCAAGGATATCGATCCTGAGACGCTGGACCGAATGGTGCCCAGCATGCTTCTGCAGCCGCTCATCGAGAACAGCATCCGCCATGGACTGGCCACTAAGGTAGATGGCGGAATGATCCGCGTGCGCAGCTATCTGGCCGACGGCCGGCTGCATCTGGTTGTCGAGGACGATGGCGTTGGCATTCCGGAGACTCGCCTGGCCACGCTGTTCGAACAAGGCATCGGCGTGAGTAACGTAAATGAACGTATGAAGGTGCTGTATGGGCCGGATTACCGGATGTGGATCGACAGCAAGCCGGGCGAGGGCACGCGCACCGGCATCGAGATTCCGGACGTGCAGGTTACCGCCGACGTCGGGCAGGAGGTCGCCGGGTGAGGTTTCCGTAACCACACTCACTGTGAGGGCGTCCCCTAAACAGCCCCGCAAGGCCAATCGACAATGCTTCGTCGCATTTTGAGTCTCGCAATTTTATGCGCCGCCGCGGCGCTGGCCGCGCCCAATCTTACCGAACCAACCATGAATCCGATCATCGGCCGTGGCTATCGCCAGATGTACGATCTGAACTTCGACGACGCGCACAAGACTTTCGGGCAATGGGAGCGCGAACATCCCGATGATCCGCTCGGTCCGGTTTCCAACGCCGCCGCCTACTTGTTCGCCGAATTCGATCGTCTGAATATCCTGCACTCGGAATTCTTCGTCGACAGCGGCATGTTTCACCGCCGCCCCAAGGTGACGGCCGACCCGCAGGTGCGCCAGGCCTTCGATCGGGAATTGGAAAAATCCGGAAAACTCGCCGGCGAAATCCTTGGTCGCCTCCCGCAGGATGCCGACGCGCTGTTCGCGAAGATCCTGACGCTCGGTTTGCGCGCCGACTACGAGGCCCTGATCGAGCGCCGCGACTTCGACGCCCTGAAAGTGATCAAGGACAGCCGCGCGACGGCGGAAAAACTTCTCACGGTGCAGCCGAATTACTACGACGCGTACCTGGCCGTCGGGGTGGAAAATTATCTGTTTAGTCTGAAACCCGCGCCCATGCGCTGGATCCTGCAAGCGGGCGGCGCGGAGACCGACAAAGACAAAGGCGTCGCGGATCTGCGTTTGACCGCGGAAAAAGGTTGCTACCTGTCGCCCTATGCCCGGCTGCTGCTGGCCGTGGCGGCGCTGCGCGGCAAAGATGTTCCGAAGGCCCGCGATCTGTTAGGCGCGCTGGCTCGCGAATTCCCGCATAATCGTTTGTACGCGCAGGAGCTCGCTCAACTGCAATAGAATAGAGTACCCGCCGGAAGCGGGCGTCCCTATGACTATCGCCGGAGTTGCCAGCGCATTACCCCAGCATAAATACGACCAGCGCGTTCTGCTGCAAGCGTTGCAAAAACATTGGGGCCCGAAGGTGGATAACCCGGTTTTCCTGGAGCGCCTGCAAGCCCGCGTAGGCGTGGAGACCCGGCACCTGGCGCTTCCCATCGAAGAATATTACGGGCTCACGCGTTGGGGCGCGGCCAACAACCATTGGATCGACGTGGCTCAGGACCTGGGGCAGAAGGCGTTGTGTTGCGCGCTGGCCCGCTCGGGATTTTCAACCGAAGACCTGGGCGCGCTCTTCTTCGTCTCGGTAACCGGCATCTCCAGTCCTTCCATCGATGCCCGCCTGGTGAACCGCATGAATCTGCCGGTGAACATCAAGCGCGTGCCCATCTTCGGACTCGGCTGCGTCGCGGGAGCGGCCGGCATTTCGCGCGCCGCCGATTACGTGCTCGCCTATCCCAAGCAGGTGGCCGCGGTCCTGTCGGTGGAGCTTTGCTCGCTCACGTTGCAACAGGAAGACATTTCCATTGCGAACATTATTTCGTCGGGATTGTTCGGCGACGGCGCGGCCGCGGTGCTGGTCTCGGGAGCGGAACGCAAGGCCGATGGCCCCCAAATCCTGGCGACTAAATCGATCTTCTATCCCAACTCCGAGCACGTCATGGGATGGGACATTTCCGAAAAAGGCTTCCGCATCGTGCTGTCGCGCGAGGTTCCCGAAGTGGTGGAAAACCATCTGGCCACCGATGTGGACGCGTTTCTCGAAGAACAGGGCTTGACGCGATCCGATATCGGAACCTGGGTGCTCCACACCGGCGGCCCGCGCGTTTTAGAAGCCACCGCGACGGCGCTGGAGCTGCCCGAAGGCGCACTCGCGGCGTCCTGGGATTGCCTGCGCCGAACCGGCAATCTGTCCTCGGCGTCCGTACTGTTCGTACTGGAAGAAGTGATGATGAAGCGGCGTCCCGCGCCGGGGACTTACAGCATCCTGGCCGCGATGGGCCCCGGCTTCTGCTCCGAGCTTGTGCTGTTGAAATGGTAGATGCCTTTATCATTGGCGGCGGCCCCGCGGGACTGGCGGCGGCGATTGCGGCGCGTCTCAAGGGTTTTGACGTCGCGGTGGCCGATGCCGCGCAACCGCCCATCGATAAGGCTTGCGGCGAAGGCCTGATGCCGGATTCGCTGGATGCGTTGCGCCGCCTGGGAATAACATTCGATCCCGATCAGTGCTTCGTGTTTCGCGGGATTCGTTTTATCGGTGAAGGCAGCGCCGTGGCGGCGGACTTTCCGCAAGAAGGTGGCATCGCGATACGGCGCATCCGGCTGCACCAGCTTCTGATCGATCGCGCGCAAGAACTCGGCGTCCAGCTGCTCTGGCGCACCCCCGTGACGGGCATTGAGGACATCCGTGCCCGCTGGATTGTCGGCGCCGATGGCGAGCACTCCCGCGTCCGGCGTTGGGCCGGCCTCCAGGCAACCCGCTCCGAATCGTTTCGCTATGGCTTCCGCCGGCATTATCGCGTTCGCCCCTGGACCGATTTTATGGAGATTTATTGGGGCTCCGGCTGCCAGATGTACGTCAGTCCGATTGGTGGCGCCGAGATCTGTGTCGCTCTTCTTACGCGCGATCCGCATGTGCGCCTGGATAGCGCATTGGCTTATTTCCCGGACTTGGCCCGGAGGCTGGAAGGCGCTGCGGTTGTCAGCCAGGAACGCGGAGCCCTCACGGTCACCCGGCGTTTACGGCAAGTCTATCGAGATCAAACCGTATTGATCGGCGACGCCTCGGGTTCCGTGGACGCCATCACTGGCGAAGGCATGGGCCTGGCTTTTCGGCAGGCACTCGCGCTGGCCGATGCGCTGGCGGCGAACAACCTGGAGCAGTATCAAACCGCGCATCGACGCTTGGCCCGCCGTCCGGCGTTGATGGCTCAACTTATGCTGACGCTCGACCGCTTTCCCCGTCTCCGGCCGCGCGTGCTGCGCCTGTTCGCCTTCCAGCCTGCTATTTTCGAGCGACTGTTAGCCGTCCATGTCGGCGCATGAGCTCTACATGCGTGAAGCCTTAGGGCTGGCGCGCCAGGCCGACGCCAATGGCGAAGTGCCGGTGGGCGCGGTGGTCGTTGTGGATGGCGAGATCGTCGGGCGTGGCTTCAATTCGCCCATCGCGAAATCCGATCCCACGGCGCACGCCGAGATTCTCGCGCTGCGCGAAGCTGGAGCGCACTTGCGCAACTACCGTTTGGAAGGCGCCACGCTCTACGCTACGCTGGAACCTTGCGTCATGTGCGCCGGAGCGCTAGTGGCCGCTCGAGTGCGCCGGCTGGTTTTTGGCGCTCGGGATCTGCGCTTCGGCGGCGTGCGCAGCAAGTTTCATCTGGCCGATTCCGAGCTTCTGAATCATCGCGTAGAAATTGTGGAGGGTGTGCTGGCGGCCGAGTGCGTGGAGCTGGTGAAAAACTTCTTCGAACATCGTAGGTGACGATCAGGGAGGTAGGCGATGGAAATTTCCGGAAAAGTCGCAGTAGTGACCGGTGGCGCGTCGGGATTAGGCGCAGCCACCGCCAAGATGATCGTCGAAGAAGGCGGCCATGTCGTTATCGTCGACTTGAACGAGCAGGCGGGCGTCGCGATGGTGAAAGAACTTGGATCTCACGCGCGTTTCGTTCGCGCCGACGTTGCCGAACCAGCCGAGGCCCAAGCCGCCGTCGAGACCGCGATGGACGCTTTCGGCGCGCTCCACATCTCCGTCCAGTGCGCTGGTATCGCTGACGCGCAGCGCGTGATCGGCAAGACGGGCCCGGCGGATCTCGCGCGGTTCTCGAAAACCATTCGCGTGAACTTGATCGGAACGTTCAACGTCGCTCGTCTCGCGGCTTGGCTGATGGCGCCCAATGCACCCAATGAAGAAGGCGAGCGCGGCGTGATCATCAACACCGCTTCGGTGGCTGCTTTCGACGGCCAGATCGGCCAGGCCGCTTATTCAGCTTCCAAGGGCGGCATCGCAGCCATGACGTTGCCGCTGGCGCGCGATCTTTCGGGCGTCGGTATCCGCGTGATGGCCATCGCGCCCGGAATCTTCGACACGCCCATGCTGGCCGGCATGCCCGACGATGTGCGCGCGTCGCTGGGCGCCATGGTCCCGTTTCCGAAGCGCTTGGGACGGCCGTCGGAGTACGCGCAACTGGCCCGCGATATTATCGGAAATCCGATGCTGAACGGCGAAGTGATTCGCCTGGATGGCGCCATTCGCATGGCTCCGAAGTAGCTACTTAATCCACACGGTCTTGATATTGCAAAATTCCCGGATCCCGTTGGCGCTCAACTCGCGCCCGTAACCCGAATTCTTCACGCCGCCGAACGGCAGCCGCGGATCCGACGCCACCATTCCGTTGACGAACACGGCGCCTGCTTCGATCTCGCCGATGAACCGCGCCCGCTCGGCCTCGTCGTTGGTCCACACGCTCGATGCCAGGCCGAAATCGGAATCGTTGGCGATCTCGATCGCTTCATCGATGCCCTTCGCGCGAAACACCATGGCAACCGGTCCAAAAATCTCCTCGTAATAAACCGGGTTGCTCTTCGGAATGTTCGCGAGCACGGTCGGCTGGTAGAAATTGCCCTTCCCGTTCACACGCTTGCCGCCGGTCAGCAATTTCGCGCCGCTTGCTACCGCGCGCTGCACCTGTTCTTCCAGCTCGCTTGCGCCCGCCGCCGTCGCGATTGGCCCAACTTCCGTCGCCAGATCCATCGGATCGCCCACCTTCAACGACTGCATGCCTTCGGTAAACTTCTTTTCAAATTCGGCGTAAATTGCCTCATGCACGATGAACCGTTTCGCCGCGATGCACGATTGCCCGTTGTTGATGCAACGCGCCCGCACCGCCGTCTGCACGGCTTCGTCCAGATTCGCGCTTGGCATCACGATGAACGGATCGCTGCCGCCCAGTTCCAGCACGGTCTTCTTGATCTGCTTTCCGCACTGGCCGGCCACCTCACGTCCCGCCGGCTCGCTTCCTGTCAATGTCGCGGCCACCACGCGCTTGTCGTCCAGCACGCGCGCCACTTGCGACGATCCGATCAGCAGCGTCAGGAATTCGCCATTGGAAAAACCGGCGCGGCAAAGGATCTCCTCGATCGCCAGCGCCGATTGCGGAACATTCGAAGCGTGCTTCAGCAGCCCGGTATTTCCCGCCATCAACGCGGGCGCGGCAAATCGAAACACTTGCCAGAACGGAAAATTCCAGGGCATCACCGCCAGCACCACTCCCAGCGGCTGATAAGCGATGAAGCTCTGGCCCGCGTTGGTCGTCACTTCCTCGTTGGCGAGAAACTTCTCCGCGTTATCCGCGTAGTAGCGGCACGCCCACGCGCACTTCACCGCCTCGTCCCCCGCCGACTTCAGCGTCTTGCCCATCTCCGTGGTCATGATGCGCGCCCAACGGTCTTTCTCCCCTTCCAAAATGTCTCCCGCCTTCCGCATCTTCACGGCGCGCTCGGCGAACGACGTCTTGCGCAGCGCGTGAAACGCGTCGAATGCAGTCTGGATCTTAGCGTCCACCTCGGCGCTCGAAAGCGGTTCGAACGTGCGCACGGTTTCGCCGTTGGCGGGGTTAATGGTTGCAATAGGCATACACATTGGTTTTGACACCTTTGGGCGAAAAAATCAACACTGGGACTATGAAGAGATTTGGACTGATGCTGCTGGTAAGCGCTCTGGCATGCGCCCAGACCGATATTTCGGGCGAAAGGATGCGCGCACATGTGAAGTTCCTGGCCAGCGATTTGCTCGAAGGACGAGGCGTGGGAACTCGCGGCGGCGAACTGGCGACGGATTACATCGCGGCTCAATTTGCTGTGGCGGGCGCCAAACCGGCCGGTGAAAACGGCACCTACTTCCAGCGCGTGCCTATGGTCGGCGTTACGACGCTGCCCAGCGCGACCCTTGCAGCGGTCGGCCCCAATCAAACCGTCTCGTTCAAATGGCTGGACGATTTCGTTGGTGAAAGCCAAACGCAGGAGCCCACCGATCAGTTCGACGCCGAGGCCGTCTTCGTCGGCCATGGCATCGTCGCGCCCGAATTTCACTGGGACGATTTCAAGGGCGTCGACGTGAAGGGCAAGGTGCTGGTGCTGTTCACCAATGAACCGCCCTCCAACGATCCGAAATTCTTCGGCGGACGCGCGCTCACTTACTACGGGCGCTGGACCTACAAATTTGAAGAGGCCGCGCGCATGGGCGCGAAAGCGGTTCTGATTATCCACACCACGCCAACCGCGGGCTACGGCTACGATGTGCTGCGCAGTTCGGAGGGCAAGGAGAATCCACAGTTGAAGCTCCCCGCCGGACAATCCGCGCTGGCATTCGCCGGCTGGATCACCCAGGACGCAGGTGCGAAGCTTCTGGCTTTATCCGGGAAGACGGTGGATGAAATGTTGAACGCGGCGAACTCGCGCGACTTCAAACCGATTCCGCTCGGCATCCATATTCGCGCGAACATTCCCGCCCAAATCCGGCAGATGCAAGCGAGCAACGTGATCGCGAAAGTGGAAGGCAGCGATCCGCAGCTCAAGTCTCAAGCGGTGATCTTCACCGCGCATTGGGATCACCTTGGAATCGGCGACCCGGTGAACGGCGATTCCATTTACAACGGCGCGGTGGACAACGCCACAGGCTGCGGCATCATCATCGAAATGGCGCGCGCCTGGGCCGCGCTCGAGCATAAGCCCAAACGGTCGGCGATCTTCATGGCGGTTACGGCCGAAGAAGCGGGACTGCTTGGAAGCGAGTACTATGCGGAGCATCCTTTGATTCCGCTGGCGAAGACTGCGCTCGATCTGAACTTCGACGCCTTCTATCCTTTTGGCCGCACCAAAGATGTTTTCGTCACCGGCGCTGAGCGAACTACCGCGTGGCCGATCGTGGAAGAAGCCGCGCATCGCATGGAGCTTGCCATCAAACCCGACGCGCGTCCGGAGCAAGGTACGTACTACCGCTCCGATCATTTCTCGCTCGCGCACGCGGGCGTTCCGTCTTTTTCGATCGACCTGGGCACCGAGTATTACGGCAAACCCGCCGGCTACGGCGACAAGATTTTCGAAGAGTACAACGACAAGCATTATCATCAGCCGTCCGACGAATATCACGACGATTGGGATTTCGCGGGGATGGAAGAAGCGGCGAAGTTTGGTTTCCTGATCGGAATGACTGTTGCGAATGAGCCTCAATTGCCAACCTGGCACGCCGGCGACGAGTTTCTCCCCGCGCGCCTAGCGGAGAAACAATGAGCCACAGATAAACACGGATAAACTCAGATCGGTGTTCATCTGCGTTTATCTGTGGCTAAACTATTTTGCGTCTCGCCAGTTTTCGCCGATCCCCACATCCACAATCAGCGGAACATCCAGCTTGCGGACGTTCTCCATTTCGCGCTTCACCATCTTTGAAATGCCTTCGGCTTCCCCCGGCGGCGATTCGAACAGTAGCTCGTCATGCACCTGCAGCAGCATCCTGGTTTCCAGCTTCTCGCGCCGCAGAATCTCGTCGATGCGAATCATCGCCAGCTTGATGAGGTCCGCCGCGGTACCTTGCAGAGGCGTGTTCACCGCCGTGCGCTCGGCGAACGATCGCGCATTCGGGTTGCGGCTATGCATATCGGGAATCGGCCGCTTGCGTCCGAATAGCGTGGGTGCGAATCCGCTCTCGCGCACTTCCGCGATGGTCTTCTGGATGAATTTCTTGACGCCCGCGTGCAGCTCGAAGTAAGTCTGGATGTACAGCTCCGCTTCCTTGCGATCGATTCCCAGCGAAGCCGCCAACCCGAAGGGCGTCTGCCCGTACACGATGCCGAAATTCACCGCCTTGGCGTTGCGCCGCATGTCGGAAGTCACCATCAGCGGAGGCACGCGAAAAACCTCGGCTGCGGTGCGCGTGTGAATATCCTCGCCGCGCCGGAACGCGTCCACCAAAACCGGATCGTGCGACATGTGCGCCAGCAGCCGCAGCTCGATCTGCGAATAATCCGCCACCACCAGCTTCCAACCCTGGCGCGGCACGAACGCGGCGCGAATCTCGCGGCCCAGCTCGGTCCGAATCGGAATATTTTGCAGATTCGGATTCGACGACGACAGCCGCCCCGTCGCCGCGCCCGCCTGATTGAAGGTGGTGTGCAAGCGCCCGGTTTTCGGATCGATCAACTCGGGCAGGGCATCGATGTAAGTGCCCTTCAGCTTCGCGAGCTGGCGATACTCCAGCACCTTGCGCGCGATTTCATGCTCGGCCGCCAGGCCTTCCAGCACATCGGCGGCGGTGGAAATCGTTTTGCCTTTGCCATATTTCACCGGCGCGGGCAGATTCAGATCTTCGAACAAAATCTTGCCGAGTTGCACCGGCGAATTAATGTTGAACGGTTTTCCCGCCAGCTCGTAGATTTCCCCCGACAGCCGCTGGATGTCGGTGTCGAGTTCTCCCGATAAAACCCGAAGCTGCGCTGGATCCACCCGGATGCCTAGTTGCTCCATGCGCGCCAGGACGCCCGCCAGCGGCAGATCGATGGTTTCGTAAATCTCACGGAACCCCTGCTCGTCGATTTCGGGCGCGAGTCGTTCGGCCAGCGTAACCGCGAGATCGGCATGCTGTTCCGCCGCCGCTCCCAGCTTGCGATCCAGATACCGCTCGGCCAGCACCGGCGCCGAGCAACCCGCGGGGTCGGCACACAGCAGGAACGCGTACAGCATCACGTCGTGGCGGAACCCGCGCGCCTCCACTCCATGCTTGGCCAGCTCCAGTGTTACGGCCTTCACGTCGTGCGCGATCTTCGTGCGCCGCTCGTCTTCGAGAATCGGCTTCACCGCGTCGATGAAATCGATGGAGAGCGCCCGCGCCACTCCCGGCTGATACGATACGCCGATCATCGTCAGCGGCAGGTCGCCATCCACGGTCGATTCGATCGCGAATGCGATCGGCTTTGCGGGATCCAGCTGCGCCAGGCTGGCGCTGTACTCGACAGCTTCTTCCCGCGTCGCGATCGCCGCGTAATCGCGCGTGTGCGCGTCCTCGGTGGGCCCCACCTCTTTCAGCAGGCTGTAAAACTCCAGCTCCTTGTAAACCTTCTTCAGCTCTGCGATGTCCGGCTCCTGCGTCGCCAGATTCGCCATCTCAAATTCCACCGGCACCGTGGTATCGATGGTCGCCAGGCGCTTGCTCAGCAGGATCTGCTCGCGATTGTTCTGCAAGCTCTCGCGATACATCTTGCGCTCCACTTCGGCCGCGTGCTCCAGTGCCCCTTCCACAGACCCGAAGCGCGTAATGATGCTTTGCGCCCCTTTTTCGCCGATACCAGGCGCGCCAGGGATGTTGTCCACGGAATCGCCCATCAATGCGAGCAAGTCCGCCACTTGAGTCGGCTTGACGCCCATATACTGCTCGGCCGTCGCCGGATCGTACCAGACGTCTTCCTTCACCGGGTTGTACATGTGCACGCGGTCGTTGACCAGCTGCAGCATGTCCTTGTCGCTCGACACGATCACCACATCGAAATCTTCGCTGGCCCGCCGCGCCATGGCGCCGATGACGTCGTCCGCCTCGAATCCCGGATATTGCAGCACCGGAATGCGCATCGCTTCCAGCAGCCTTCGGATGTAGGGGATCTGCTCCCCCAGATCGGGTGGCATCTCGGTACGGTTCGCTTTGTACTCCGCGAACACTTCGTCGCGAAACGTTTTGCCGGATTCGAAAATCGCAGCGATGTATTCGGGCTGGTACGCCGCGCGCAGTTTGCGCACCATGTTGTGGAAGATGAAAACGGCTTCCGTCGCCAGGCCCGTCGTGGTCCGCATCGGTGGCGCGGCGCTGCGAGCGCGGGCATGGTAGGCCCGGAAAATAAATCCGTAGCTATCGATCAGAAACAGCCGCGCGCGCTGTTTCGCGCCTCTCTTCGTTTGCTTGGCTTCGGCCGCGGTTGGCATCCAGAATCAGGATAACGCCAACCTCCGGCGCCGCGGCGTGTTAGCTGCGCAGTAGACCGTCAGGGAGCTACGCAACGGAAATTGGCCGCCTGGTCGATGCTACCCTGACCTGAGTAGCGCGCTACTTGCGGATACGGGCACAGCGGACGCGTGCGCACCACCTGGTCCTTCACCACGCGGCTGGCCACGATGGACTCCGGCGCTTTGCCTTTTTCCACCCAGTCGATCATGGCCGTCATCGAATCGTTCCGATCCGGACCGATGCCGCCACCGCAGTGCGACATCCCGGGCACCATGAACAGACGGAAAAATTCCGGGGTCTCCGGACCGTTCTTAGCCACCGCCTGTTCGTAGTAATTCACGCCCACCATCGGTTGCAGGATCGGGTCCGCCCAGCCATACGTCATGATCAGTTTGCCGCCGCGCTTGCGGAACTTGGCCAGGTCCGGGTTCTTCGCGTCGGCCTGCTTGCTCCAATCGTCCAGCAGGTGGAGGTCTTTGTCGAAGTCGAAAGTCTTGTAGTCGTAGTCCGGCGCAGGCGGCTTGTGCGCCAGATACTGTATGGTTCCTTCGCCCAAATTGAAGTCCGCGGGCTTGGCCCCCGGCCGCGTACTGACGATCACGTTCAACCAGCCGCTACCCGCGCCTCCGCCGAACAGCCCCGTCGTCACGGCTTCGCTGCCCGGCATGTAACCGGGGAAGAACGGCTTGCCGTTGCTCATCGGACCGCTGTACACCTTGGCGATCGCCGCTGCTTGCGCGGCCGTGAGGCAATCGTCGCCATCCGCGCCCGCGCTGCAGGCCGGAACATCGCGCGCCGGGTTAAAGTCGCACTTGCGCGGATCGTCGATCAGCCCGTCTTTCAGTCCGTCGATGGCATCGCACTTCGCCATCACCTTTTCGGCCACCAGCGCCAGCTTGGCCGGCGTGACTGGAGCCGCGCTCAGCGCCTTCTGATTCCATAGCGCTCCAACCGTGAAGCCGGTCTGATCCAGCCACGGCGCGTTGGCCACGATGCCGTCGAAATCTTCCGGAAAGCGCTCGGCTTCCAGCATGCCTTGCCGTCCGCCGTTGGAACAGGAGTTCCAGTAGGCGCGGGAGACGCGCTTGCCGTAATACGCCTTGGTGATTTCCTGTGTGGTCTGCGCTGTCAGATGCACCGCGCGGTAGGCGTAGTCGATGGCCTTCTGCGGATTGCTCATGACGAACGTTCCGCCCGGCTCCTTACGCGCGTCGTGCCCGGTGTTGGTCTGCGCGAAGGCGAACCCCAGCTGCAACGCCTGATTGCGCTGCGCGACACGGCCCGGATCGTTCATCGCCTCGCCTGCGAACCCGCCATTGCCGATCATATAAAAGCGGCCGTTCCACTTAGAGGGCAGGCTCACTTCAAATGCGATCTCGGGCGAGAGCACGCCCGTGACGCGACAGTGGGCCGGCGTCGGACCATCGGCTGCAATCGTCGCCGCGCTAATCTGCGCGATCTCCTTCGAAGAGAACTTGCCCAGCGCTTCGCAGTCCTTGTGTGGTGTCAGGTCCGCCTTCGAGTAATCTACCACCGCAGTCTTCAGGTCGGCGAACGCTTGTGCACGAGCTGGCATTGCCCCGGCCATCAATACCAAAAGTGCGAGCGCGGTTCCCACAAAAGTGAGTCTCATCTGGTAAGCCATAGCGCCTCTCAGATTACTACAGAACAGTCCATTACTCCCACACAGCGCCGTTTTGACCTGTTTCCGATACAGCCGAACCCGTGGATTGTGGCTTTTGTGCAACACACCAAACTTTACAAAGCTTTTTGAATCAAACAGCTAGCGGGAAGTGTTAGTCCCTTGTAAAATGAAAAATCCAGTTGTTGGATTAGCAGCGTGCGAATCGATCCCATCGAACTACCCACAGGAATCCGCATTGCGGTTTGAGACAACGGTCCAAAGGCCGGTAGAGGCCAAGGGAGTCGGACTTCACACCGGCGTTCCCGTTTCCATCCGGATTCTTCCCGCGCCTCCCTCCACCGGCGTCGTCTTTCTTCGCACCGATCTGGATAACTTCGCCATCCCCGCTCTCTGGCGCTACGTAGCGCGCGTCAGCTATGCCACCAGCCTGATGCGGCAGGGCGTGATGATCTCCACCACCGAGCATCTGCTCAGCGTGTTCTACAGCATGGGCGTGGACAATGCGTACGTCGAGATCAACAACCTGGAAGTTCCCATCCTGGATGGCAGCGGATCGCCTTATGTGGAGCTGCTGCAGGCCGCGGGATTGAAATCCTACCGCCGTCGCAAGCGCTTTCTCCGCATTCGCCGTCCGGTGACGGTGGAGACCGGTTCCAAGCGCATCACCATTCTGCCGTCAGACCGCTTCCTGCTTACTTGCGACGTTTTCTACGACCATCCGCTCATCGGCAAGCAATCTCTCGACATGGAAGTGACGCCCGAGCGCTATGCGCAGGAGATCGCGCCCGCGCGCACGTTCGGCTTCGCGCATGAGCTGGATCAGATGCGCGACATGGGATTGATTCGCGGCGCGGCGCTTGAAAATGCCATGTGCTTCGATCGCGTGGGCGTACGGAACCCGGGTGGCTTACGCTTCCCCGACGAATGCTGCCGTCACAAGGCGCTGGATTTGATCGGTGACCTGGCGCTGATCGGCAAGCCGCTGCTTGGCCACGTGATCGCCGAGCGCGCCGGGCACGCCATGCATACCGCGTTAGTGGCGCGCATCATGTCCGATCCATCGCTCTATGAGATCCTGAGCTTCGACCAACTGGCCACCCGCGTCGCCCACGCGCTAGTAAGCTAGTTACCGGGCCGCGACTGTGAGGGAGCGATCGTAACATTGTTCAACCTCCCGAACCTTTTCACGCTCGCCCGCCTGATCCTCGCACCTTTCATTGCGTCCGATATCCTGAACAACCATTACTCCCGCGCGATCGTTCTCCTTTTCGCCGCCGGCATCACCGACGTCATCGACGGCTTTCTCGCGCGGCGTCTGAAAACATCCACTCCCGCCGGCGCGTACTTCGATCCCATCGCCGACAAAATTCTTCTCAGCGTGATTTACATCTCGCTCGGTATCGCCGGCGCGATGCCCTGGTGGATGGTGGCCGTTGTCTTCGGCCGCGATGCGCTGATTCTCGGAATGGCCGCCTACGGTTTGTTGTTCACACGCTTGAGAAAATTTCCGCCATCGGTGTGGGGCAAAATCAGCACCTTCTTTCAGATCGCGGCCGCGCTGGGGGTGATGGGAGCGCGCGCGGGCATCGCGTCGCCGGTCACGCTGGCCCTTTATTTAATGGTGTTTGGGACAATTGTCAGCGGCCTGCATTATGCGTGGAGGGCCGTAGTCATGTTGAGAGAAACGGCTCATTGACGTGCGCGGCGCGCCGGAGTAGTCTGAAAGAGTGCCAGCGCCAATCACGCGTTATCGAGTGCCCGGCTATTATTTTTGGGCGGGTTTCTCGTCGCTGGCGCTCACTGGCTTTTCCTTCTGGTTTGCCTGGCAGTGGCCGATGTGTTGGATCGCCACCGGTGTGTTCCTGACCGTCGCGGTCCTGGTGCTTTACCTGGCTTCGCGCCCCTCGGTTGAAATTTACGAAAGCCATGTGAAGATCGGAAATCATGCCATTCCCTGGCGTCACATCCGGCGTCTGGATCGCAGCGCGAATCTGCCGCTCATGGTGCGGCTCACTTTGGCCGACAAGACCCGCGTCCTGGTGATCTATCCCGGCGATCCGAACTCGTCCAGCGGTTTGCTCCGCAGCCTGCGCCGCCACGCTCGCGAAGCTTTGATCGATGGCGTGCCCTACCGCCAGTTCTGGGGCGAAGCCACCGTGGGAGCCATCGCGAAAAAGCAGTTGCCGCCGCCGCGTTATCCGCTTCTGCTTCCCGACGACGAGGCCGAAGTGGAGCGTATGTTCCAGCGTCTGAAGTCGGCCGGCCATATCGATCAGAAGACCTCCTCTGAAGACAAGTAGCGCTTGAAGACAAGTAGCGCCCGCCGCTCCCGCCATCCATTCCGCTGGTTGCTCCTCGCCGCCCTGCTCGTCGCGTTAGCCGCGGCGACCTCGCACTTTTGGCTCGCGGCCCTGGGTGGATATCTGGTGCGTGCGTCACCACCGGTTCCCGCCGACATGATCGTCGTGCTGGGCGGCGACTTTTCGGGCAACCGCATTGTCATGGCAGGCGACCTGGTCCGGCGCGGCTTTGCGCCCAAAGCGCTGGTATGCGGGACGTCCGGCGTATATGGGCAACACGAGTCCGACCTCGCGATTCCCTACGCCGTTCGTCACGGCTACCCAGAGTCTTACTTTATTCCGTTGCCCAACGATGCCCGCTCCACCAAAGACGAAGCCACGGAGGTTCTTGCCGCGCTCAGCAAATTGCACGCGCGCCGCATCGACATCGTTACCAGCGACTTTCACACCCGCCGCGCCGGCAACATCTATCGCGCCAGGGTTGCCAAATTCGCTCCCGGTCTCGAAATTCACATGGTGGCTGCTCCCGACCTCTTTTTCTCGCCAGATGGCTGGTGGCACAATCGAGAAGGACAGAAGACTTTTGCACTGGAATGGCTAAAAACCGTGGCAACCTGGTTTGGGATGTGACCTTCGCATGAAAGCCCAAGCGATTGTGAAGTCCGCGTGGCCCTATCTCTGGAAGTACCGGCGCGGGATGGCGCTAGGGATGGGCGCGCTGCTGGTGAACGACGTCATGAAGGCCGCGCTGCCGCTTGCCATCCGCAGCGGCATCGATGCGCTGATGAAAGGCTTTCGCCTCTCGCTGGTGTTCGAATTCGCCGCCCTGGTGGTTTTACTCTCCGTCGTCAAAGGTATTTTCCAATATTGGATGCGGGTGATCCTGATCGGCCTCTCGCGCGACATCGAGTTCGATCTGCGCAACGATCTTTTTTCCCACATAGTCACGCTCTCGCAGGACTTCTACGCCAAATACCGCACCGGCGACATCATGGCGCGCGCCACCAACGATCTGAACGCGGTTCGCATGATGCTGGGGCCCGGCATCATGTACTTCACCGAAACCTTCTTCACCGCCGTCTTCCTGATCGGCGTGATGGGGCGCGTGGATTGGCGGCTCACGCTGTTTTGCCTGATTCCCGCTCCACTGGTGAGCATCGCGGTGATCCTCTTCGGCCGGCGCATTCACGATCGCTTCGAGACCATCCAGAAAATGTTCTCCGACATCAGCAGCCGCGTTCAGGAGAATCTCTCGGGCGTGCGCGTGATTCGCGCTTACGCTCAGGAAGATCCCGAGATCCGAAAGTTCGAGCTGCTGAACCAGGATTACGTCGCTCAGAACATCGGGCTGGCCAAGCTCTCGGCGCTTTTCATGCCGTTACTGCAAGCTTTAATAGGTATCGGATTCCTGATCGTGCTGCTGGGCGGCGGCTATCAGTTGCTGGCGCATCGCATCTCGCTCGGCAGCTTCGTCATGTTCAACACCTACATGGGCATGCTGATCTGGCCCATGATCGCGCTCGGATGGGTGGTGAACCTGATGCAGCGCGGGGCGGCTTCCTGGAGCCGGATCATGGAACTGATGAACGAAAAGCCAAGCATTCAAAGAAGGGAATACACGGAATACGAGGAATACAAGGAAGTAAGCGGCGCCCTTCAATTTGACAACGTAGAAATGAAGTACCCGGCTGGCTACGCGTTAAAGAACATCAGCCTTGAAATCCCCGCCGGTGCAACCGTTGCCATCGTCGGCCACACCGGTAGCGGCAAGAGTACTCTGGTGAGCCTGGTCCCGCGCCTGATGGATCCCACGCGCGGCGCAGTCTTTCTCGACGGAATCGATCTGCGCGATTTCGATCCGGAATGGCTGCGCCGCCAGATCGGATTCGTGCCGCAAGAGACGTTTTTGTTTAGCGCCACGCTCGCCGAGAACATCGCCTGGGGAGTTGACGATGCCACCGAAGACGCCATCGCGCGCGCCGCGGACCTGGCTGGACTCGCGCCCGATATCGCGAGTTTCCCCGCCGGTTACGGCACGATCATCGGAGAGCGCGGCATCACGTTATCCGGCGGCCAGAAGCAGCGCGTGGCCATCGCGCGCGCCATTCTGCGCGATCCGAAGATTCTGATCCTGGACGACGCGCTCGCGAGCGTCGACACTCTCACCGAAGAGCGGATACTCCAAGGGCTGGCCGATGTCATGCGCGGGCGCACCACCATCCTGATTTCGCATCGCGTTTCCACTGTGCAAAATGCCAGCCGCATCTTCGTCATCGAGCACGGCGTGGTGGCCGAGCAGGGCACACACTCCGAGTTGATCCGGAACGGCGGCTACTACGCGGACCTGTATCAGAAGCAGCTGCTCGAAGAAGAGCTGGAAGTAATCTGAACCACGACCGTGAGGGAGTGTTCCCGGTGTTTACTTGATCGCCACCGCGTTGGGCGGCGACGCGATCCCGCCCTCCACATGCAAGGGCGCGGAAACCACCATGAACTCGTAGCGCCGATCCCGCGCGCAATCCTCTGCAAGCGGTGCAAGGATAAACAACTCGCCCAGCGGCAGTCCCAACAGCGGCAGAGTACGGTAATGCAGTATTCCTTCGTCGGTGAAGTCGGATGGAAAGGCTTCCACCGACGGGCAATCCGTTCCGATGGCCGCCACGTGATTGTTCCACATCCAAGCCACCATTTCGCGGCTGGCTTCGATGCCGGCCGACTGCAGCTTGTCCATGGGCGCAATCGCGCCCTTGCCTTCAGCAGACAGCTTCTCGTAAGATTCCATCCAGCCGGTGCGAACCAGCAGGATCGTGCCGGGTTTTAGCGCGCTGCCTTGGTGCTCGATCGCAGCTTTCAATTCTGCCAGCGTGTAAACTTCGCGCTCCAGCGCATTCACCGGAATGCCCTTGGCTTTCCGATACCCGAACGCGTCAATCAGCAGCCCGCGGCCCACGAACTTGTTCGCCCAATGATGAATGCCGAGCTTGGCGTTTCCGCCCCTCACCTCATCGATCGTGACGTTGCCATAAAACCGCTCGTGCCGGATATGGCCCACATGCCCCAGGCCATCCCACTGGCTGCTCTCCTGCGTGTTGAAATGCACGAAATCGTCGTTGGCCATGGGCGCCAGCGGCACCACGCGATGCTCGGCCGGCGCTCGCCCGAACAAGGGCGGCTTGGCGAACCCCATGCGCGCGTCCAGTCGAAAAACTTTCCCCGACTTCACCAGCCCCGCCGCCTCCACCACGCCCTCCGGCGTCAGGAAGTTCAGGCACCCCAGCGCGTCGTTTTCACCGAACACGCCCCAGGAGCAATCGGCCGGCAGGTCTTTGCGGATTGGCAGTTCTTCAAAAGTTGGAATCTTCATTTCTAAGCCAGTATATGACGTGTTCGCTCACTGGATTTCTTTTCCTGCGAGCGCGCTTAGACGCGGCAGTATTTCATCCGGACCTTCAAAATCCAATGGCCAGGTCTCCGTCGTGCCATCCGCCAGCGCGACAATGACGCCAGGCCGCGGAACCGCTCGCAAAATATACGCTACCAGGACACGCGCTCTCTTAAGGGCTTGGATGTTCGCAAAGGAGACGCGTTTAGGCGGACCGAGGGGCGGCCGATACACAACCTCCGTTTCGGTAAAATAATTGCTCTTCGCCCAGACGCCAAAGTGCAGCATACTGCGACTAGCCCTATTCCAAGTAACGTCCAGGCATATTGCGGAAATACGAAAACGAACACCGCTACACCACCGGACTGAAGCAAGCAGGCCCCTCTAACTCTCTTACAGTACATCGCGAGGGCGCCTTCCTCTCCTGCATGGCGCCAAGATTGAAAAAGACCAAGCAACGAACTCTGATGGTTTGGCTGAGCCGTCAACACAGGATCATATATCAGTCTCGGGTAGTCTGTCGCCCCGCCTAAAGCTCAGGCGATTTATTGGCGCGCCACCCAGCTCGTGTCTATCACCAGCCACCAACCACCAGCCACCAGCCGCCAATCCCAACAGCCAACCCCCAATCCCCAACCCTAGCCACCCTCACCCTCCCAGTACGATTCCAAACGATTCTTAATACTCGCTCGTCTTCCCAATTTCGAAACCAGTGATAGCCTAGTAACAGAGGGGCTGCAACAATGGACACCGATGGCGCCTGCGGATTTCGCGGCGTCAATTTAACTAAGACGTTCCGATCCGGCGGAGCCGATTTAGTGGTGTTTCAGGACCTTAGCTTCTCTATCGCGCCCGGCGAAAGCCTGGCGCTCATCGGCGAATCCGGTGCGGGCAAGAGCACTCTGATGTATCTGTTAGGAGGTCTGGACAGGCCTTCCGACGGTACGATATACTTCAATCACCAGGACATATCCAGTTTCTCGGACACCGAGCTCGCGGAGTTTCGCAACCGGGAGATTGGGTTCGTTTGGCAGAATCACTCGCTGCTGCCTGAGTTTACGGCGCTCGAAAACGTGATGATGCCTTTGCTGATACGGGGCACTCGCATCCAGGATGCGGAACCTGTTTCGCTTGCGAGGTTGGATGAAGTTGGGCTACGAAACCGCGCCTCACACCGCGCGGGTGAATTATCGGGGGGCGAACAGCAGCGCGTTGCCGTGGCTAGAGCCTTGGCCGGTAACCCCTCGGTCCTGCTCGCCGACGAGCCTACCGGGAACCTGGACTTCCGGACGGGCGAAATGATCATTTCCTTGCTTCAAGACCTGCACCGCTCTCATAAGTTGACCTCCATCTTCGTCACGCACAACCTCTCTTTCGCGACCCGATGCGACCGGATTCTGCAGTTGGACAAAGGGAATTTGACCCCCTGGTCGGGCGATGGAGCCGCTGCTCTGTCGGCCGGGCCTGGAACATCCGATAATGTGGAAGGACGGCGGAATCATGTTTGAACGTTATACCGAGAAGGCGCGCCGAGTTATCTTCTTTGCAAGATACGAGGCGAGCCAGTTTGGAAGCCCCTACATCGAGACGGAGCACCTTCTGCTCGGTCTGCTGCGGGAGGACAAAGCTCTAGCGAATCGCTTCCTGCGGTCCCATGCCGCCATCGAATCCATTCGCAAGCAGATTGAGGCGCACACCACCATTCGGGAAAAGGTGTCCACTTCGGTGGATCTGCCGCTCAGCCATGAATGCAAGCGCGTGCTGGCCTATGGCGCCGAAGAGGCCGAGCGCCTGAATCACAAGCACATCGGAACCGAGCATCTGCTGCTTGGGTTGCTGAGAGAGGAAAAGTGTTTCGCCGCCGAGATCCTGCATGAGCGTGGCTTGCGCCTGTCGCAGGTGCGTGAAGAGATCCAGCGTTCGTCGTCTGAAAAAGTCGCCTCCAACCGGCCCAAGGAAAGCTCCCTGCTGGCCGAGTTCAGCCGCGATCTGACGCAGGCCGCCATGGACGGTTCGCTCGATCCGCTAATCGGCCGCGATTATGAGCTGGAGCGTGTGGTGCAGATCCTGTGCCGCCGCACCAAGAACAATCCGGTCCTGATTGGCGAGCCGGGCGTCGGAAAAACAGCCATTGTGGAAGGCTTGGCGCAGCGCATCGCCGAGGGCGACGTTCCTTCGTTCCTGGCCGACAAGCGCATTCTGGCCCTCGATCTGTCGTTGATCGTGGCCGGAACCAAGTATCGCGGCCAGTTTGAAGAGCGCCTGAAGACCATCATGAAGGAGCTGATGGAGAATCAGAACGCCATCATCTTCATTGATGAGCTGCACACCCTGGTAGGCGCGGGATCGGCCGAGGGTTCGCTGGATGCCGCCAATATCCTGAAACCGGCCCTGTCACGCGGCGAGATCCAGTGCATCGGCGCCACCACGCCGGGCGAATATCGCAAGTCCATCGAGAAGGATCGCTCGCTCGAGCGCCGCTTTCAGGCCGTCAAAGTGCCTCCGCCCACCGAATCGGACGCCATCCGCATTCTGTTCGGGATCAAGGAGCGCTACGAAAAGTTCCACGCCGTGGCGTATACCGACGAAGCCATCGAATCCGCCGTCCACACCTCTACCCGCTTCATCCCGGATCGCTTTCTGCCCGACAAGGCCATCGATCTGATCGACGAAGCCGGCGCGCGCGTCAAGCTCCGCCAGACCACGCTGCCCGGCGAAGTGGCCGACATTCAGAAGCGCATCAAGTTCATCGTGCATCGCATGGAAAACGCCATCGCGAATCACGAGTTCGAGAAGGCGCGTTTCTATTCCGACGAAGAACGCAAGGAGCGCGAGAACCTGCGCCTGTTGCGTGAGAAATACAACCTGGACGATACCTCCACCGGCGTCGTCACCAAGGACGACATTGAGGACGTGGTGGCCCGCTGGACCGGCGTTCCGATGACCGCCATCAAGGAAGAAGAAGTCAGCAAGCTCATCCGTATCGAGGAAGAGCTGCACAAGCGCATCATCAGCCAGGAAAAGGCCATCTCGGCTCTGGCGCGCGCCATTCGCCGTTCGCGTGCGGGTCTGAAGTCTCCCAAACGCCCGGCCGGTTCGTTCCTGTTCCTGGGCCCCACCGGCGTCGGCAAAACCGAAGTCGCCCGCGCCTTGGCCGAGTTCCTGTTCGGCAGCGAGAAATCGCTCATCCGCTTCGACATGTCCGAGTTCATGGAGAAGCACTCGGTCTCCAAGCTCATCGGCTCGCCTCCCGGATACGTCGGCTATGAAGAGGGCGGCCAGCTCACCGAACGCGTGAAGCGTGCTCCGTATTCCATCATCCTGCTGGACGAAATCGAGAAGGCCCATCCGGATGTGTATAACATCCTGTTGCAAGTTTTCGAGGATGGACAGCTGACGGATGGTCTCGGCAACACGGTGGATTTCAAGAACACCATTATCATCATGACGTCCAACCTGGGCGCTCGCTTCCTGGATAAGAAGACATCCATTGGCTTCAATGCGCCTTCGCTCACCGGAATCCCGCCCAAGGTGGAGGATCAGGTGATGGGCGAAGTGAAGAAAGCCTTCAATCCCGAATTCCTGAATCGCCTGGACGAGGTGATTCTGTTCACTTCGCTCACCGATGAAGACCTGCTCCAGATCATCAATCTTTTGGTCGAGCAGATTAACATCAACCTGGTGGCCAAACAAATCAAGATTCGCGTGAACGAAGACGCCGCAAGGTACATCCTCGAAAAGACTCTGATCGATCGGAGTTACGGCGCGCGCCCGTTGCGCCGCGCCCTGCAAAAATTCATCGAGGATCCGCTGTCGGAAGCGCTCATCCAGGGTACGTTGCCCCGGCCTTCCGAGCTCGAAGTGTACCTGGGCGACACCGGTATCTACTGCCGGCCCATCGCGGGTAGCATCGGCACTGAGTTGCAGGAGCAGCCGGTGGGCGCGCCTGGAGACGAGTCCACCGCCACGCCGTCCCACGCCACTCCGCTCTACTTGTTCTAAGTCGTTCGCTGTAACGCATGCACTCGCTGGGCGGTGCACGCACGCTCCGTGCGTCACAATGGCTACTTACGCTTGGAACAGCGAGCTATCTCCGATTACACTGTTCCTTGTATGGATAAACCTACACACCATGACGTGGACGTCATTTTGAAGCTTTACGAGCTGCGCCGCGAGGACCGCATGCGTAAAGCCAGAGGCTGGCTCTTTGGCTACAAGGCCAGCAACGCGGCCGAGCATCAGGCCGCTTGTCCGCCAGGATCGGACCAGGATGCTTATTACCGGATGGTCACCAGTTATTGGGACATGGCGTCGTCGTTCGTCACCTCCGGCGCGGTCAACAAGGAACTGTTCCTGCAGAGCGCCGGCGAGTTGCTTTTCGTTTGGGAAAAAACCAAAGGAAACATCGCGGATACACGCAAGGCGATGGGCAATCCCAATTACCTTTCCAATCTGGAGACCATGGCGCAAGCCTTGATCGATAACATGAACAAGGCCAACCCGAAAGCGTACGAAGCGTTTTCGGCGAGAGTAAAGGGGATGGGCGCGTAACATCCCGCCATGCGCCGCGAAGCCGACTTCTTTGAAGATCGCGAGCTGGACCTGGTCTACATCGCGAAGAAACTGGAGGAGGCTTTGCGGCTGGAAGCGGTGTTCACCGAATCCGGCGTGGATTACGCGGTCGAAACCGACCACTACAGCGGCGGCGTCATCTTTCGCAGCGAACGCGTGGGCGCTTTCTTCTATGTTTTGCCGGAGACCTTGGATCAGGCTCGCCTGGTGATGCAGCAACACGGCTTCCGGTTCAACGAATGGCAGGCGAAATAGGCGGCCGGCCCTATTTGTACGCTCTTAGCGTGACGGACCCATTTTCCAGGGAATATCTTTGCAGGATGGTCGCATGCTCGCGATATTCGTCCAGCAGGCTAAACGGTATTCCTACCCGTTTCCCGAGAAAATCTTCCCACGATTTACGATCTTCATCCAGTACGCCAACGAAGATGATTCTCGCGTCTGTTTGCTTGGCCGATTGTCTCGCCTCCGCCAGCCACTGGCTGGCGCTTGTGAGGTTCGACGCCGGCAGAAGCAGAAATTGCGTGCCCTGACCCCAGAAAGCCAGCCACAGCATGGACACCTTATCAAAGTCGAGCACCACCCGGTCGCGCGGTTGAACCAAGCGGTTCACGTCCTCAGCATCGGCCAGGTACGGAGTGGACGCAAAATGGCTCTCCCATACCCGCGGCAAACCAACAAATATCTCTGTAGCAAGTACCATGATCAGCAGCGTCGTCAACACTTTCCGCTCGCCAGGATCGAGTAGCCCTGGACGAAAGCCGATGGCAACCACGGCCATGGCAACCGTAAGCGGAAGCAGCCAAAGCTTGTCGTACGTCGCATCCCAATAGACCAACGGCAAGCTCATCAGTGCGATGGCTCCAAGTCCTAGCAAGATAAGGCTGAAAGGCCATTTGCGGGAAACTCTCCACAATGCCTTGGATGTCATCCATGTGACCGCTGCTATGGTGGCCAGGCCAGCGATGGCGGCTGGAATCCAAAACGTGCGTTGGGGATCGTGTAACAACGCGCGAATCCCTGTGTAACGCCGGGGAACGCCATCAAACAAGTTGCGAAGGAGCCCAAACGGCACGTTCAAGATATTAGAGACACTAATTCCGGAATAGATTTCCGACCCAACAATAGAGAAAAACTGATGCGGCATCTGCAGTAAAGGGATGTTCTGGTGCGAATAGGCAAAACCGTAGATGCCGCAGACTCCAAGTAAACCTCCTAAAGCGACCGAGAACAGCGAGCCTAGCGCCCCCCGGGCCGCGGTATCTTTCCTATGGGTCCAACACCACCAAACACACGCGAAGGCGGCGATGCCAGCGATGGTTCCCATGGCCTGATAGGAGGCGAGTGCAACAGAAAAGCAGATTCCCGCCAGGATCAACACTAAACGACGGTTCCGTCGCAGCCCGACCATCAACACTTGGACGCCCAACAAACTAAAGAACAGGCCAGGCAACGGTTCAGCTGCGTTGGTGGCGTGCAGCGACAGCGCGGTGGAAAAGCCAAATATCAGGCTGCAAAGCAGCGCAATTCGACCCTCAACAAGAAGTTGCAAGATGCTGCAGAGAACAGCGATGGAGGCCGCGCCGAAGAATCCGTTCATCGCTTGGCTAATTCGCATAAATTGGAAAGCGTCCGACGCCCTGATCCCGGTTGCTTGAGCAAGCCGGCTCCATAAGGACACCCAGAACGGATAAAGCAGATGGTTGTTGCCGTGGAACAAAAGAGTTGGGTCAAAGTATACGCCGAGACAGCGTACGGCGCCATCAACCGCCGTATAGTCGCGCGAGGGAAGACACCAAAATAACGCCAGGAAAACGAAAAACAGTGCAATCGGCAACCACGCGCGCGGATACGTTTCGCGTCTCACACGTTTTCGGATTGTATCATCCAGGCTAGACCGTACTAACCCGATTAGTTCCTTTCTGCCCTACCTTCTGCTGCTATTCTGTACCCTGGATGTTTCGATTTGGATTCCCGGCAGCTTGGAAGGGTGGTGTGGCCACCCTGCTGGCGGTCTCACTCTTCGCCCAGAACGCCGGCACGTTAACCGAACAATACCGCGACAGCGCCTCCAAACTCATTGATGCATCGCTTGCCGACCGGGGCGGCATGGAGAAGCTGGCCTATCTTTGCGATCGCATCGGCAACCGCTTGAGCGGTTCGGCGGGGCTGGAAAAAGCGGTTACGTGGGCCGCCGCGCAGATGAAAGCCGACGGGCTGAGCAACGTAGTCACCCCGCGCGTTAAGGTTCCGCATTGGGTGCGGGGCAACGAAAGCGCCGCGCTGATTGAGCCGGTGGCGCATCCGCTTACCATTCTGGGCCTGGGCGGCAGCATTGCCACGCCCAAGCGCGGGATCACGGCCGAAGTGGTGCCCGTCTCGAGCTTTGAAGATCTGGAAAAGAAGGGCCGGGCCGCCATCGACGGCAAGATCGTTCTCTTCAATGTCCCCTTTGAAGGCTACAATCGCTCGGTGGTATATCGAACCACGGGACCCTCGCGCGCCGCTCGCCTGGGCGCGGTGGCCGTGCTGGTGCGCTCCATCACGCCGGTCAGCATTCAATCGCCGCACACCGGTTCGCTCGAGTACGCCGACGGCTTCCCCAAGGTCCCGGCCGCTGCAGTCACCATCGAAGATGCGCTATTGATCCAGCGTCTCGTCGACGCAGGAAATCCGGTGGTGGCTCACCTGGAGATGGAAGCGCACATGCTGCCCGACGCCGATTCCGCCAATGTCATCGGCGAAATTCCCGGCCGCGAGAGGCCGGACGAAGTGGTGGTGATCGGCGGGCATTTGGATTCCTGGGACGTGGGCGCCGGCGCGCAAGACGATGGCAGCGGATGCATCACCGCGCTCGAAGCAGCCCACATTATCCACGCGCTGGGACTCACGCCCCGGCGAACGTTGCGCGTCGTGTTCTGGACCAACGAAGAAAACGGTGGCGCGGGCGGCGAGGCCTATCGCGTGTGGGCTGGAAACACCGTCAGGAACCATGTGGCCGCCATCGAAATGGACGGCGGCGCGGAGAAACCCGTGGGCTTCGGTCTCAGCGCCGGCGGCGATTTGCAATCGTTGCTGGGACGCGTACGCGAGGCGGGGGCCTTGCTCGACCGCATCGATGCCGGGTCCATCCAGCCGGGCGGGGGCGGCGCCGACATCGCTCCCATCATGTCGGACGGCGTGCCGGGGCTCGCGCTGCGCACGGTTGGCACACACTATTTCGATTGGCACCATTCGCGCGCCGACACTACCGACAAGGTGAAATTGGAGGATTTGCGCGCCAACATCGCCGCCATGGCCGTGATGGCCTACGTGCTGGCGGACATGCCCGCGCCGCTGCGCTCGGTTACGTCATCTACCCGCTGACGCGAATCCCAGTTCTTTGTTGATGACCAGTTGAAGATCCGGCCACACCAAGCCGCCGATCTTGCGGCCGTTGATAAAGAGCGTCGGCGTGCCTTGCACGCCAAGCGCCTGCGCCTCCGCGATGTTGCGATTCACGTCAGGCTCGCTGGCTTTGGTATCCAGGCACTTGCCCAGTTGTACGCCGTCCACGCCATTCTCGCCGGCCCAGGCCAGAACTTTCGCGTTGAGGTTGTCGCCGTTGATTTCGTCCTGGTTGGCGTAGTCCCAATCGTAGAATTTCCAGAATCCGGCCGGGCTCTGTTGGTATACGCAGCGCCCGGCGATGGCCGCCGCGCGGGCCCAGGGATGCACGGATTCGAGCGGATAGTTCTTAAAAACCACGCGAACCTTTCCGCCGAGGGCGTCCACTAAGTCGTGCCTGAGGATGGGCGCCTCCATCTTGCAGTCCGGGCATTCGAAATCGCCAAACTCGACAATGGTCACAGGCGCATTGGCGGGGCCGAAGCTGGGCTCATCGGCCAGCGTGAGCTTGTCCAGATTGGATTGGAAGGGCGACTTTCCGAGATTGAAGACGTCGCCGCGGATCATGGTCTGGCCGTCCGCGGAAATGTAGAACAGCTCGTCCCGCTCGGCATTGTTGAACATCAGATGCACCAGCACTTCCGAGAAGCCCGGCAGATATTTCGACGGCCGCGGATCGTCGATCTTAAACGTGACATCACCGCGGAATAGCTCCACGCGCCTCAAGTAATTTTCGAAAGTGGCTTTGTCGAGCGCTCCCTTATTGGGGGCGGCCCAGGCCAGAGAAGACAGGGTGGCTATCAGAACGGCGATTCGCATAGGACTGACTTATTTTATAGACTTCGCGCCCGGCCCGCTCGGCGGACCTGCGCGCCTGCCGGCTGAGACCCTCGCCGGCCCCCAGATCGGTCACTGGGATGCGGCATACAAAGGCGCGGCCGGTAAAACGGTACAGCGCACGCGCCAGGGCAACGATCTCGTGAGGCGTCGATACGTGAGTCAGCCGGGACGCCCGGGTCGTCGAATGTATTTCTTTCATGCGCGGCGCTTGAAGACTCACATCCGCATCGATGAAAATGACGGCGTCGTACGGCGCGATTTGACTGGCCAATTCCGGGGTGAGCTGCAGTACGGCCCGCTTTTCAATGCCGCGTGGGATGCGCACATGGTGCGCCACTCCATCGTCGCGCCGCAGCGGATTTCCAATCGTGATGACCAGCGCGGGCATCACGAATCACGCGAAAGGCGCTGGAGCACGTCTCCGCCGGGTGCCAGCAGCTCTACTTGAAGCGGCATCTGGCCCAGCGCGTGCGTGGAGCAGGAAAGGCACGGATCAAAGCAGCGAATGGCCGCTTCCAGGCGATTGAGAAAACTCTCGTCCAGCGCCGCGCCATCGGAGCCGAATTTCAGAAAGTGCCGGGCGGTCTGATCCACGGCTCGGTTCATGGCGTGATTGTTCTGCCCCGTCGCGATCAGTAGATTGGCGCGCGTCATCAGCCCGTTGGCGTCCACCCAATAATGATGAAACAGCGTGCCGCGCGGGGCTTCGCACGATCCGATTCCTTCGCGGTTGTTGAGCGCTGCCTTGGCCTGGATGTGTTCGCTGAACAGATCCGCATCCGACATCAGCTCTTCGATGCGCTCCACGCAATGCAGCATCTCGATGACGCGCGCCAGATGGTAGTGGAAGGACTGGCACACTGGGCCCGCGCTACGCTGCTTGAATTCCCGCAGTTCATGATCGGCCCGCGCGGTGCCGGCGAACTTCGCCACATTCAGGCGCGCCAGCGGTCCCACGCGATAGTGCCCTTGCGGATAGCCGAAGGGCTGGTAGAACGGTGATTTCACGAACGAGTGGCTCTCGCTGGCCTCCGCCAGGTAGGTGTGGTAACGCCTGGGGTCCAAGCCGTCCGCGATGGTGTTGCCCGCGCCATCCACGATGCGGATCGTGCCGTCGTAATACTCCAGGCCGCCGCCCGCATTCACCGTTGCCAGGAACAACGACGGGAAGTTGCCCATGTGTTCCACTTCGGCCTGGAACGAATCCAGCAGATTCTTCAGGCGGCTGAGAGCGATGGAAAGCGATTCGATTGCTTCCGGAATCCAAGTCAAAACTTCATCGCGTTGCGAGCCGGTGAACTGCCGGTGCACGCCTCCTGGGCCGCTCCATCCCGGATGGATCTTCTTCCCACCCACCAGTTCGATCACGCGCTGGCCGAACTGCCGCAATCGGATGCCGCGCCGCAGAAAGTCCGCATCGCGATCCAGCAGGCCAAACATGTTGCGCTTGGCTGGATCCGATTCCATCCCGAGCAGCAGATCGGGCGAGGAAAGATGGAAGAAGCTGAGCGCGTGCGATTGCAGCACCTGCGCATAGTTCACCAGGCGGCGTTGCTTCTCGGCCGCAGCGGGAATCTCGACGCCCAGCAGCATGTCGCCGGCCTTGGAACTCGCCAGCACATGGCTTACCGGGCAAATCCCGCAAACGCGCGACATTAGCCCCGGCATCTCCTGAAAGGGCCGGCCCTGGCACAATTTTTCGAAGCCGCGAAACTCGGTGATGTGAAAGCGCGCCGCTTGCACCTGGCCGGCGTCATCCAGTTGAATCGAGATTTTGGCATGGCCCTCGATGCGCGTAACGGGTTGGATGAGCACTCGCCGGCTCATGTTCCGAACTTTCTTGGCTGCTCGGGCGCGTGGCCGGCCAACAAATCAGTGACAAAAGAGAAAATGGCATCGGCCGAGGGCGGGCACCCGGGAAGAAAATGATCCACCGGCACTACGTCCTGGATACGCAGCACGCGGGGAAGCAGCTTGGGCACGATGCCGTCGCCACCCAGCGGCAGTCCCGAAACAATGGCGGAGTTTTCTTTGTAAGAGCGGTTCAGCACGTCCTCCACGCTGAACAGATTACGCAACGCAGTCACATTGCCCGTCACCGCGCAGTCTCCAAACGCCACCAGGATCTTGCTGCGCTCGCGGATGAGCCGGATCTCGCGAAGATTGTCTTCGTTCGCCACCGCGCCTTCCACCAGCGCGATGTCGACGTTCTCGGGAAACTCTTTCACGTCCAAAATCGGCGAGGAACAAAGATCCACCAGGACCGCCAGGTCGATCAGCCGTTCATCCAGATCGAGAAACGACATATGGCAGCCCGAGCAGCCGGCGAGCCACACAGTGGCGAAGCGAGGCTTCATAACACGCCGGCCTTTCGCTCCCGCGCCGACACAATATATTTCAAGAAGCTGCGATCCTTCTGCATTTCCGCCACGGTCTTGCCCTTCAAGAACAGCGCGCCGGTGGGACACACCTGCACGCACTTTCCGCAACCGGTGCAGGTGTCGGAAGCGCCCCAGGGATCGCCCATATCGGAGACCACCAGGCATTCGGCGCCGCGTCCGGCCACATCCCAGGTGTGGGCGCCCTCCACTTCATCGCACACGCGCACGCAGCGAGTGCACAGAATGCATCGATTATGATCCAGCCCGAAGCGCTCGTGGCTGAGATCCACGCCCAGTTGCGGATATTGCGGGCTCAAACGAATATGATCCACGCCCAGGTCCGCCGCCAGGCTCTGCAGCTCACACGCCCCGTTCAACACGCACACCGAGCAGACGTGATTGCGCTCGGCGAATAGCAACTCCACGATCAGTTTGCGGTATTCACGCAACTGCGGCGTATTGGTCCGCACCACTATGTCCTCGGCCACTTTGGTAAGGCACGAGGGCTGCAGTTTCTTTTGTCCGTCGATCTCGACCAGACACAAGCGGCACGCGCCCACATCGGAAAGCCCGCCCAGGTGGCACAGCCGCGGAATGTGGATGCCACTGTCCCAGGCGGCGTCGAAGATGGTCTGGCCCGCTGTGGCGGTGATGGTCTTGCCGTCCACTTCGAGAGTGCTGACGCTCATGCGCCTCCTGTAGGTCCCACTGCCAGCGCCGCCTCATACTCGGGCCGGAAATAGCGCAGCGTGCTCAGCACTGGATTGGGCGCCGATTGCCCCAAGCCGCACAGGCTGGTGTTGCGCACCAGATCGCACAGCGTCTCGAGCATCCGCAAGTCGGCGGGCCGCGCCCGGTGTTCTGAAAATCGCCCCAGCAGCTCATACATCTGCACCGTGCCCGCGCGGCAGGGAATGCATTTTCCGCACGATTCCGTCATGCAAAATTCCATGAAGTAGCGCGCCACATCCACCATCGACGAAGTCTCATCCATCACGATCATTCCGCCCGACCCCATGATGGAACCCAAGCTCGTGAGCGTCTCATAATCCACCGGCGTGTCCAGGAACTCTTCCGGGATGCAACCGCCCGACGGGCCGCCGGTCTGCACGGCCTTGAAGCGCTTGCCGTCGGGAATGCCGCCGCCCATGTCAAAGATAATGTCGCGCAACGTCATGCCCATGGGAACTTCAATGACACCCATGTTGCGAATGCTGCCCGCGAGCGCGAATACTTTAGTGCCTTTGCTGCGCGCCGTTCCTAGCCCGGAGAACCACTCGCCGCCGTTGCGGATGATGGGGGCGACGTTGGCGAAGGTCTCCACGTTATTGATCAACGTAGGATGGCCCCACAGCCCGGATTGCGCCGGATAGGGCGGCCGGGGCCGGGGCGTTCCGCGCAGCCCTTCAATAGACGCGATCAGCGCGGTCTCTTCGCCGCACACGAAAGCGCCCGCGCCCAACCGGATGGAAATGCGGAAATTGAAGTGCGAGCCGCAGATATCGCCGCCCAGCAGACCATGGCGCTCGGCATGCCTGAGCGCGGTTTTCAGGCGCGCCACGGCCAGCGGATATTCGGCGCGCACGTAGATGTAGCCTTCACTCGCTCCCACCGCGTAGGCCGCAATCGCCATGCCTTCCAGCACGCGGTGCGGATCGCTTTCCAGCACGCTGCGATCCATGAACGCGCCCGGATCGCCTTCATCCGCGTTGCAGACCACAATCTTGGGCGATCCGGTGGCCTTCGCCACGGTCTCCCATTTGAGTCCCGTCGGGTAGCCCGCGCCGCCGCGCCCGCGCAGCCCTGCCTTCGCTACTTCGGCGATCACGTCCGCCGGCTGCATCTCATGCAGCGCCGTGCTTAGAGCCAGGTAACCATCGCGCGCGATGTAGTCCTCCATGCGGTCCGGATCGATGCGCCCCGAATTCTCCAGCACGATGCGATGCTGCCGGGTGAAGAACGGCATCTGTGAATCCAGCCGCAGCCTCTCGACAGGCGATGCCCCCAGCGCCGAGACGATCTCCCCGGCATTGGAGGGTTGGACGCGCTGGTAAAGGACGCCGCCTGCGTCGCCGGACTGTTCCACGCTCACCAGCGGGCCCGCGCCGCACAGTCCCAGACATCCCACTTGCCGCACCGTGCATGCTTCGGGTCCGTGACCTTGCGCGGCCGCGGCTGCGGTCAGCGCCTTCTTTAACTCTTCGCTTTGAAGCGCCTGGCAGCTGGCTGCCGCGCATACATTGATGCAGGCCGTCCGAGAGACTTCCGTCAAGCGCTCTTGCGACGCGATCGACTTGAGCTCTTCAGGCTGCATGAACCCTCTCCAGACGCTCTTCGAGAACCTCTGGCGTCAGCCTGCTCTCCATCTCGCCATCCACCACCGCCACTGGCGCCAGTCCACAAGCGCCAAAGCATCGCGCCGTCAGAAGGCTCAAGCGCCCGTCCGCCGTGGTTTGTCCCGGCTTTACGCCTAGCCGCGCTTCGATCGACTTCAATAGCGTGGTAGAGCCTTTGATGTAGCAAGCCGTTCCGGTGCAGACGATGCAGCTGTGTTCGCCCTGCGGCTTCAGAGTGAAGTAGTGATAGAAGGTGGCCGCCCCGTAAACCTGGCTGAGCGGAACCTTAAGGACGGCCGCGATAAAGCTGAGACCCGGTTTATCCAGATAGCCGAAGACCTGCTGCAGCGTGTGCAGCGCTTCAATCACCGCGCTGGGCCGGTTGCCAAGCTTCTTCATGGTAGCCGCGACAATCTTCCAGCGTTTGTCATCGGAGGGCGGCTGGATTTTCTCGAGATAGGCCGGCATGGTACTACGCCCAAAGCACGACGCCTGCCGTCGCGCAACTGCTTGATGCTCCGGTAATCTTGTCGTCCCATGGCGCCAAAGTATGAGGCGTTCCGCTCCCGGACTGCGTGAAATCACGCACCAGATCCAGAGAGCGTCTAATGGCCACAATCTGTTAAGCAGGCAGCTGGCGTGCAACCCCACCCGTAGCTATGGAACGCAAGCAGATCACCATCGATGGAAATGAAGCCGCGGCTTATGTCGCGCATCACGTCAATGAAGTGATTGCCATTTATCCCATTACGCCGTCGTCGGCGATGGGCGAATGGGCCGATCAGTGGTCCTCGGCCGGCCAACCCAACATCTGGGGGGCGGTTCCGTCCGTCATCGAAATGCAAAGCGAGGGCGGCGCGGCCGGGGCGGTGCATGGCGCTTTGCAAGCCGGTGCCCTGACCACCACCTTCACCTCGTCGCAGGGCCTGCTGCTGATGATCCCCAACATGTATAAGATCGCGGGCGAGCTCACGCCCACGGTATTCCATATCGCCGCGCGCGCGCTGGCCGGACAAGGGCTTTCGATCTTCGGAGACCACCAGGACGTCATGGCGGTACGCGCCACCGGTTTCGCGCTGCTTGCTTCGCACTCGGTGCAGGCGGTGATGGATATGGCGCTGATCGCGCAGGCGGCGACACTTGAGTCGCGCATTCCGTTCGGGCATTTCTTCGACGGCTTCCGCACCTCGCACGAAGTGGCCAAGATCGAGCAGCTTACTTGCGCTGACATGCGCGCCATGATCGATGACGACCTGGTGCGAGCGCATCGCGCTCGTTCACTCAATCCCGATCGGCCGGTGTTGCGCGGCACGGCCCAGAATCCCGACGTTCATTTTCAGGCGCGCGAGACCGTCAACAGATTTTACGACGAGTGCCCGGCCATCGTGCAGGGCGCCATGGATCGCTTCGCGGCGCTCACCGGGCGGCAGTATCGATTGTTCGATTATTTCGGCGCGCCGGATGCCGAGCGGGTCATCGTTCTAATGGGATCGAGCGCGCTGGCCGCCGAAGAATGCGTGGAAGCGCTGCTGGCGCGGGGCGAGAAAGTGGGCGTCGTCAATGTGCACCTGTTCCGGCCGTTTTCGGCGCAGGCCTTGGTGGACGCGCTGCCGCGCACGGTGAACGCCATCAGCGCTCTCGACCGGACCAAGGAGCCGGGCAGCGCCGGCGAGCCGCTGTATATGGATGTGGTGACCTCTTTGGCTGAAAGAGGGTCCGGAAGCTTTGAGAAGATGCCGCGCGTCATCGGCGGGCGCTACGGCCTGGCGAGCAAAGAATTCACTCCCGCCATGGTGGCGGCCATATTCGCGGAATTGCAGAAGGACGTTCCGCGCAATCATTTCGTAGTCGGGATCAACGACGACGTCACGCATCGCAGCCTGGAAGTGGACCCGGCCTTTACAACGGAAGATCCCGACGCCGTGCGCGCTGTCTTTTATGGGCTGGGCGCGGACGGCACCGTTGGCGCGAACAAGAATTCGATCAAGATCATTGGAGAAGACACTGCCAACTACGCACAAGGCTACTTCGTCTACGACTCGAAAAAATCCGGCGCGATGACCGTCTCGCACCTGCGATTCGGCCGGAAGCCAATCCGCGCCAGCTATTTGATCCAACAGGCCAGCTTCGTGGCGTGCCACCAGTTCGCGTTCCTGGAACGGGTGGACGTGCTGCATCTGGCCGAGCCGGGCGCGGTCTTCCTGCTCAACAGCCCATACGGTCCCGCGGAGGTGTGGGAGCATCTTCCGCGCGCGGTCCAGAACCAAATCATCGAGAAGCAGCAGCGCTTCTACGTTATCGACGCTTACCGCGTGGCCAAAGAGAACGGCATGGGCGGCCGGATCAACACCGTCATGCAGACCTGCTTCTTCGCCTTGAGCGGGGCTCTTCCTCGCGTCGAAGCAATCGCCGCCATCAAGCATGCCATCGCGAAAACCTATGGCAAGCGCGGCGAAGCGATCGTGCAGAAGAATTATGCGGCTGTGGATCAGGCCTTGGCGCACTTGCATCCGGTGGAAGTGCCAGAATCGGCATCCAGCGAAATGGAGCGCCAGCCCTTTGCCCCACCGCAAGCGCCCGAATTTGTGCAGCGCGTGCTTGCGCCCATGATGGCAGGTGATGGCGACACTCTGCCTGTAAGCGCGCTACCCATCGACGGCACCTATCCCACTGGAACGTCGCAATGGGAAAAGAGAAACCTGGCGCAGGAGATCCCGGTGTGGGGCGAAGAGATCTGCATCCAGTGCGGCAAGTGCGTGATGGTTTGCCCGCACGCGGTAATTCGCGCCAAAGTCTGCGAGCCCGAATTGCTGGCCGAAGCGCCCGCTGCGTTCAAGTCGGCTGCGGCGCGCTGGAAGGATCGCGAGCAGCTGCGATACGTGCTGCAAGTTTCTCCGGAGGATTGCACCAGCTGCGGTCTGTGCATCGAAGTCTGCCCGGCCAAGAGCAAGACTGAGCTCAAGACCAAAGCCATCAACATGATGCCGCAAGCGCCCATTCGCGAGCAGGAGCGAAACAACTGGGACTTTTTCCTGGGCCTGCCGGAGTTCGACCGGCAAGCGCTGGCCCTGCATAACGTGAAAGATCTTCAACTGCTCCAGCCGCTGTTTGAATTTCCCGGAGCCTGCGCCGGATGCGGGGAAACGCCCTATATCAAGCTGCTCACGCAGTTGTTTGGCGACCGTGCGGTCATCGCCAACGCCACCGGCTGCTCGTCCATCTATGGCGGCAATCTGCCCACCACGCCGTACACGGTGAATCGCGATGGCCGCGGGCCGGCCTGGTCCAATTCATTGTTCGAAGACAACGCCGAATTTGGCCTGGGCATGCGCGTGTCGCTCGATAACCAAGCCGCCTACGCGCGTGAACTAGTGCGGCGTTTCTCCGCTCGCATCGGCGAGGATTTGGGAACGGCGCTCTTGGACGCCGATCAATCGAATGAAGCAGGCATCGAGGCCCAGCGGCGGCGCGTCGCGGCACTGCAGCAGAAGATCGGCTCCGAGCCCGATCCCGAACTGCGCGACCTGAAGGCGCTGGCAGGCGCGCTGGTGGCGAGAAGCGTGTGGATGGTGGGGGGCGACGGCTGGGCCTACGACATCGGTTTTGGCGGACTGGATCACGTCTTCGCGTCGGGACGCAACGTGAATGTTCTGGTGTTGGATACCGAAGTCTATTCCAATACCGGCGGGCAGATGTCCAAGTCGACGCCGCGCGCCGCGGTAGCCAAATTCGCGGCCGGGGGCAAGCACGCGGCCAAGAAAGACCTCGGCATGATGGCGATGACCTACGGCACCGTTTATGTCGCGCACGTAGCGCTGGGAGCCAACGATACGCATACGCTGAAGGCTTTTCTCGAAGCTGAAGCATATCCGGGTCCGTCGCTGATCATCGCTTACAGCCATTGCATCGCGCATGGCTACGATCTGGTGCATGGCCTGGATCAACAGAAGGCTGCGGTGCAATCGGCTTATTGGCCTTTGTTCCGCTACAATCCGGCGCTAGCGGCGGCCGGGCGCAATCCCTTCCAGCTGGATTCCCGGCCGGCTTCCTTGCCGCTCGAAAAATATGTCTATAACGAGGGCCGCTACACCATGCTCGCGCAGAGCGCGCCGGAGGCCGCGGCGCTGTTGCTCCGCGAGGCCCAGCAAGACGTCGCGACACGCTGGAAACTCTACGAACACTGGGCCAGTATGCCGGCCCCGGCGGCCAACCCGCCAAGCGAAGGAGCGCATTTATGATCGACCTTTCAACTTTCTATTTGGGACGCAAGCTAGCCAGCCCGTTGGTGGCGTCTTCGTCGCCGCTGTGCAAGGATCTAAACAACCTAAGGAAGATGGAAGAAGCAGGCGCGGGCGCGGTGGTGCTGCACTCGCTATTCGAAGAACAGATTCTGCTGGAAAGCCAGTCGCTGGATCGGTTCTTGAACGCCGGCAGCGACAGCTACGCCGAATTCAGCAGCTACTTCCCGGATCTTTCCAGCTATGACATCGGTCCGCGCGCTTATCTCCAGCATCTCGCGGCTGCCAAGAAGGCGCTGAAGATTCCCGTGATCGCAAGCCTGAATGGCGTCTCGCTGGGCGGCTGGGTGCGTTATGCGCGCGAGATGGAGGACGCGGGCGCCGATGCCGTGGAGTTGAATATCTACTTCCTGCCCGCGAGTTTCGAGGTAAGCGCGGCCCAGATCGAGGATGACTATTGCGAACTGGTGCAGGCTGTGAAGGCGAACGTTCGCATTCCCGTGGCGGTGAAGCTAGGGCCGTTCTTTACTTCTCTGCCTCATCTGGCTTACAGGCTGGAGTGCGCGGGCGCGGGCGCGCTGGTTCTGTTCAATCGTTTCTATCAGCCCGATTTCGATCTGGAAACGCTGGAAGCGAAACCCAATCTCCAGCTCAGCACGTCCGATGAATTGCGGCTACGGCTGCACGCCGTGGCGCTGCTTTCGGCCCGCTTGAACCTGGACTTCGCCATCACCGGCGGCGTCCACACCGCCGAAGACGCCATCAAGGGAATCCTGGCCGGCGCGCATGTTGTCATGCTCACATCCGCCCTGCTGAAAGACGGCATTTCGCACCTTGAAGAAGTTGCCATCGGAATGAGACGCTGGATGGAGGCGCACCAATACAGTTCCGTCATGGAGATGCGCGGCGCGATGAACGTCGCGGCTGTAGGCGAGCCGGAAGTCTTCCAGCGCGCCAACTATCTAAAGACCCTCGGGTCGGTCGCGGTCCGGAGTTAGCGCTGTTTACTTGGAGAGACGGCGCCAGCCGCGATGGTCGCCCGCTATGAGGGCGTCCGCTTCCACCGGTCCCTGGGATCCAGCGGCGTAGTTGGGAAACGCCGGCGCCGGCAGTTGCTGCCAGGCCTCTTCGATGGGTGTGATAATGCGCCACTCCGCCTCCACTTCGTCGTGACGCGTGAAGAGCGTCGCGTCCCCGCGCATCGAATCGAGTAACAGCGTTTCATAAGCAGGCGGCCCTTTGGAGCCGAACACCGCCTGGTAGGAGAAGTTCGCATCCACGGTGAGCGCGCGCATTTGTCCACCCGGCTGCTTCACATCGAAGGCGATGCTGATTCCATCGTCCGGCTGGATGCGCAACGTAATGACGTTCGGACCCAACTGCTCGTAAGGGGTGTTGGAGAACAGCGCCTGCGGCGTGCGCTTGAAGTGAACTTGAATTTCGGAAATCTGACGCGGCAGCCGCTTGCCGGTGCGGATATAGAACGGCACTCCGGCCCATCGCCAGTTGTCCACATAGAACTCAACCGCGACATACGTCTCGGCGCTGGAAGCTTTCTTCACCCCCGGCTCTTCGCGATAACCGGGAACATGTTTTCCATCGATTTCTCCGGGGCCATATTGTCCGCGAACGGTTCGATTCGCCACTTCCTCCACCGTCATCGGACGAATCGATTTCAGCGCCTGCACCTTCTGTCCGCGCACCGCATCCGCCTCAAATTCGATGGGCGGTTCCATAGCGGTGAGGGCCAGCAACTGGAGGAGATGATTGGCGACCATATCGCGCAGCGCGCCGGTTTCTTCATAGAAGCCTGCCCGGCCCTCCACTCCCACCGTTTCCGCGGCCGTGATTTCCACATGGTCGATATAGTTGCGGTTCCAGACCGGCTCAAACAGCGAGTTGCCGAAGCGGAACACCAAAATGTTCTGAACAGTCTCCTTTCCCAGATAGTGATCGAT
This sequence comes from Bryobacterales bacterium, assembly GCA_963798295.1. GTDB lineage: Bacteria > Acidobacteriota > Terriglobia > Bryobacterales > Bryobacteraceae > Palsa-89. Next base: position 157,981 of record CAWCSV010000005.1, read on the forward strand.
CCGGAATACATCTTTTTCATCGAACGACTTATGCAGAATGGCATTCAACTCTTGCGCCGACTTCAGATCATGGCCAAAGGGCTTCTCCAGAATGATGCGCGCCCAGCCGCCGGCGGAACGATTCAGTCCGGCGCGCGCCAGCGCTTCCACAATCGGTCCGGCCACCGACGCCGGGGTCGAAACATAGAACAAATGATTGTGTGTATTTACCGATTTCTCCATCTCGCCCAGGTGTTCTCGCAGGCGAGTGTAGAACTGATCTTCGGTGGGATCGCCGACGAAGTAGTGCAAGCGCTTCTCGAATTCCTTCCACTGCTGCTCGTTGAAGTCGCGCGCGTCGCTCGATTGTGCCGCGCCTTCCCGCAGTTTGGCCCGGAACTCTTCCGAGCTCATCTCGCTGCGTCCCACGCCCAAAACTTCGAACTCAGGATTCATGCAGCCCACGCATGCCAGGTTGTAGAGACTCGGAATCAATTTGCGGCGTGTGAGATCGCCGGACGCCCCGAAGATGACCAATAGACAGGAATCGCCAGTGGGGAGCGGTTCCAAAGAAAACTTCTCGAGCGGGCTAACGTCAATGACGGCAGACATGTGGTCCTCCTGATGGAATCATAACCAGTAGATGCCACCAATCGGGACAAGGCTACGGTCTTCTGGGGCGGATAGGTAGGAAATCGCAGGTTGGTTGCGGGGATGGATTTGAACCACCGACCTTTGGGTTATGAGTTCGCTAGGCGTTGGCAACCAACGGAAACCAAAGGCACGAGTGGCGCTCAAAAGGCCTTTTGGAGCCCTCAGATCCGACCCTGCTCAACGCTCTGATCGGCGCCCACCACCGAGGTGTCCAAGTCCGCGTCATGCTGAATGAACGATTGATGGCATCGACAATGGGTTTCGGGAAATCCTCCGGGAGAACGATCGGAGAATGTGCCATATGACCCGACCATTCACGGATTTACCCAGCCTGTCGAACTCCGGGTCGCGGCGCTCCTCACGCTCCTCCACGGCCGGAGCGGGACATTGGTTGTTGGTCCATATCGCGCGCAGCTCAATGCGGACCTTGAGCTGGCGGTGAATTTATGCCCCTTTCGGCTACCCGACTTAAGTTCGGTGAGGACGGCACAGTTCGATCGACAAGGCGCCGTCACGACGGCGAACACGAGACTCGCCGAAAGCCCACACATGAGCACGCCGGTCACCGCTTCGACGGGGCCCAGGCTCCGCCATGTTGTCGGGAGAACCGGGAAAACACATCCAGCGATAAAATGCCGCCCACACCAGTATCTGAGCGAGGTGCAACCCGCTCATCAGGCTGGTGACCCGACCTATGAGTACGGTGGAGTGAAACAGGCTGAGCCGCTGCTTGTGGGCGAGGTATTCGAGGCCCCAATTGATCAGCATGGCCATTCCAGCGCACTGAATCCAGAGGCTAAAGCGCTACCAGGCCGGCGGCGGCAATCGTTTGGCGGACAAAGTCCATGGCTGTGGTCTCACTTCATCGTGGGCGAAATCGAGAGATTCGCAGGGCGGAGAATCATCGCAGGGTCATCAACGGCGAGCGAGTGATCTTTTGACAACGCCAACGGAATTAAGAATCGTCTCGACCACAACATCATCGCCCAGCGACGAGTTGATCATGAGATGGTAAATTTCGCGGAACGGCCACTCGATTTTGAAGTATTGCTTGATGTACGCTGCCCGATCTTGGTCCACGGTCTCGGCCAGCACGTGGGCCTCTTCCTCGCTCTTGCCCATGTCACGCAACCGCTGGATCTTTTCTTCAAACGGCGCATAGATGAACACGTGAAAAGCGTCCGGGTTGGATTGAAGATATAAGGCCGAGCCGCGTCCGACGATTACACAATTGCCTTCACCAGCCGCCTGGCGCACCACTTTTTCGGCGGCCTCGCGAATACGGTCGGCATCCACGAACTTCACCCGGTGAGCCTGCATTGTGCCTTCGAAGCTGCCACGTATGAATGCCTTGAAGAGCCTGTGGTGCAGGGCATCGCGGCGCTCCTCACGCTGGGCCACCGCCGGGCAATCGCAGCCCGTGATGCGGGCGATCTCAATGGTCAGCCGCTCGTCCCACAATTTCCAGCCAAGCCGCGCCGCAAGCGTGGCGGCGATATCCGCCGCTCCGCTGCCATATTCGCGATCGATTGTAATGACCTTGATCATTCAAATAGCCCTCGCCAGATAGCTTCGCTAACCCACGGCCATACCGCCACTGGCCTTGGGATCGTTTTTGCGAACGATGAAGGCGAGCAGAAACATGATGCTGGCCGCGATGGTCAGCACCAGGAAAATATCGATGTAAGCGAGGGTCGCTACTTGTCCTCCCATGGCGCGGTAAAGCAGACCGTAGGCCCGCTTGGGCGCATCGGCAACACTGGAGCCGGAGTGCACCAGTCGCAGGCTCAAAGCTTTAACCTGGTTCTGAACAGACCGATCGAACGGAGTGGTATGCTGCGACAGCACCACCTGGTGCACTTGTGCGCGCCGCGCCAACAGCGTCGTGACCATAGAGGTTCCCACGCTGCTGCCGATATTGCGCATGAAGTTGATGAGGCCGGCCACGCTATTGGCTTTTTCGGCGGGCATTCCGATGTAGCCTGCCATGGTTACAGGAACGAACAGCAGGCCGAGCCCGACGGATTGGATCAAACGCAGTATGGTAGCCGACTGGAAACTGATCAACGTATCCAGCCGCACTGTGGAGACATACATCCCGATGGCCAGCGCCAACCAGCCCGCGGCGATAATGTACTTGGCTGGATATTTTCCGGCCAGCATGCCCACGATGGGCATCTCCAACAGCACGATGAAGCCGCCTCCCGACAGAACCAGCCCGGCATTTTCCGCCGTGTACCCCAAGACGGTCTGGAGAAATTGCGGCATCGTCACCAGGCTGCCGAATAGCAGAACGCCGAAAAGAAACATCATGACGTTCGCCGTGGCGAAATTGAAGTTCTTGAACAGGTGCACGTCGATGATGGGCGTCTTATGACGCCACTCCCAAATGACGAGACCCACCAAACAAACCACCGAGACGATCACCAGGCGGGTGATAAACGGGGAGCCGAACCAATCATCTTCCTGTCCCTTATCGAGCACCACTTGCAGCGCTCCCACGCCCAAAGTCAGCAGTGAGATGCCAATAAAGTCGACCCTCACGCCGGCCCTCTTGATTCGCCGCAGGAACGGCGGATCTTCTACCAGACGCATGACCAGGTACATCGCCAGAATTCCCACCGGCAGGTTGATGAAGAAGATCCAGCGCCATGAATAGTTATCGGTGATCCATCCGCCCAGTGTCGGTCCGATGGTGGGCGCCATGATCGCTGTGATTCCGTAGAGCGCAAACGCGAGGCCGCGTTTCTCCGGCGGGAACGTATCGGCGAGGATGGCCTGCGCCATGGGCTGGAGTCCGCCGCCACCGGCGCCCTGGATAACGCGAAACAGGAGCAGCATGTTCAGGCTGGCGGCACTGCCGCAGAGAACCGAAGCCACTGTAAATATGAAAATGCAGACGATGAAGAAGCGTTTTCGGCCGAACAGGCTGGCCAGCCAGCCGCTGATCGGGAGGACGATGGCATTGGACACCAAATACGACGTGAGCACCCAAGTGCTTTCGTCGTTGCTCGAACCGAGGCCTCCCGCCATGTATGGCAAAGCCACATTGGCGATGCTGGTATCCAGCACCTCCATGAACGCGGCCATCGCGACCACCACGCCGATGAGCCAGGGATTGAATTTCGGCCGCCAGGGAATTTCTGGCGCGGAAAGCACGTCGGTGCTACTTGACATAGACTTTCGGCTCCACGGACATGCCGGGCCGCAGCCGATGATCACCGTTTTGGCCGGGATCGATATCTATCCGGACGGGGAGGCGCTGCACCACCTTCACGAAATTTCCCGTAGCATTTTCCGGCGGTAGCAAGCTGAGCAGCGAACCGCTGGCGCCACCGATACCGGTAACTCTACCTTTGTATTCACGGTCGTAAGCATCCACACTAAACGTGACTCGCTGGCCCGCTTTCATATGGCGTAACTGGGCTTCCTTGAAATCGGCCGTGACCCAGATGTCATCCAAAGGGACAACTGCCATCAACTCCTGGCCCGGTGAGACATTGCTACCCACCTCGACGCTTTTCTTTTCAACGATGCCGCTTACCGGCGCGAAAATCGTGCAGTAGCTGAGATTCAACCTGGCCTGGTCCACAGCAGCGCGTTTTTGGAGGACTTGGGCTTGGGACGTTTTGGCGCGCGCCTGGCTGATGGCTACCTGTTGCGGCGCAGTGAGCGCGGCTTGGATGGAAGCATCCGCCTGCGCAATTCGTGCGTTGGCCTGATCGATGGCGGCCTGCGCGACGCGGACATTATCCTCGGCTTCGGTAACCGCTGCCCGGCGCGCGTCCACGGCCGCGTTCTCGGAATTGGCGATGTTAACCGCCGTATCGTAGATTTGCTGCGAAATTTCATCCTTGTCCACCAGCTTCTTGTACCGAACCACATCGTCCGCATTCTTCTTGTAGGTTGCCTCGGCCTCGCGCACATTAGCTTCGGCAGTAATCAGACGCGCCCGCGCCGCGCTCAACTGGCGCTGGGCGCCGAGCAATGCCGCGGCCGCGTCCGCTTTGCCGGAACGCGCCGAGGTCAACTGGCTGCTGGTGGTGGTCGAAATAACGGGCACATCGGTACGAGAGCCTTGGAGACTCGCCTCAGCGGCAGCCAGGTCTGCTTCGGCTTGAGCGAGCGCGACGGAATAGTCCTTCGGATCGATGCGGGCCAACACCTCGCCGGCTTTCACGTAACGCTCATTGTCGACGGGTACATCCACGACGTAGCCGTTGATCCGCGCGCTGATCGCATTGATGTTGCCATCGACTTGAGCGTCATCGGTAGATTCGTACGTGCTGAAATACCTCCAGGCGTAAAACGAGCCGGCGGCCACCGCGGCCAAGGCGATCAGCAACACAATCGCGCGAACAAGTTTTTTACGCCCTCGACGCGGCGGCTTGGGGCGGAAGGAATCGGCTGGCCCCGCGCTTGTGGCTGGGCTTCCGCTCGCGGCTGGGCTTTCTGCTGTTGTGGCATCAGCCATGGCTACTTCACCTCCATAAATTTCTGAATCCGCTGCTCGGTAGACCCCAGGGCGCGCGCGAGTTCGACCTTCGCCAGGTTGTGGGCATACAAGGCGGCAATCAAGTTGTCGTTGGCCACGGCAACCGATCCTTGGGCTTGCACCACCTCAATGGTGTCGGTGACTCCGGACGCGAACCGGTCTTGCGCTTGTGTTAGGGTCTGGTTCGCGAGGTCGAGATTGCTTCTGGCGACTGCTACCTGATCGGCGGCCGACTGGATGTCAAGTAACGCCGCCCGGACTTGATAGTCGATCTGGCCGCTAAGATCGCCTAGCTCATCCTGCCGCTGCTTCAACGCCGCGCGGGTTTGAATGATGTCGCCGCTGATTCGGCCACCGTCGAAAACATTGAATTTCGCGAAAGCTTGAAAGGTGAACGTTCCGTGGGAATTGTTGAGCGTGGTTCCCTCATCGCCGTAATCGGCGGCAACGCCCAGGTTCGGGTAGCGCTCGGCGCGCGCGGCACTGACGGAATCCTCGGCGGCGCGCACCGACGCTTTGGCGCTCTGGAAATCGGCGCGCTGTTCGTAAGCCGTGCGCAGCGCCTGCTCCGGAGTCATCGCGGCCAGCGGCGAGTAAGGTTCGGTGTCGGCGATCTCAAGCTGTTGGCCCGGCGGCAGGCCGATCACTCGTCCCAAAGCCAGCTTGTCTTTGGCGACCTGATTATTCTGCGCGATCAGTTGCTGTTGTTCCTGCTGCAGCTCAACTTGAGCCCGCAGTACATCAATGGCCGCCGCGGTCCCGGCACGGTGCTGGTCGGCCGTACGGTCGTAGATGGCCTGGTCGGTTGCCACCTGCGCCTGTAAGGCTTGCGCCCGCGAAGAACCGGCAATTACCAGCAGGTAGGCGTTGGCCACCGACTGCACCACTAAATCGCGAGCGTCTTTAAACGATAGTTGAGCGGCGCGCTCGCCCTCTTGGGCAGCACGATAGCTCTTGCGGAGGCTGTAATCGAAAGCGCTGAAGGAGGCGTAGGCGCGCGCGTCGGTAAAGTGGAATGGGCCGACGATAGTCGGGATGGAAACGCCGGGGATCTGGAAGTTGATACCACGCGTTTTTAGGTCTATTTGCTGGACGTTTTCGCTTACTTCCCCGGTCACTTGCGGCAGGAGCGCGCTCAGGGACCGTAGCCGCTCGCCTCGCGAAGCTTCGCTCGCCTGTCCGCTGAGTAGCAGACCGAGGTTCGTGCGCAGGCCGCGATCGATCGCGTCATGAAGCGTCAGCGTGACGGGAGTAGGAGAAGCTACCCCCGTCGGAACGCTGCCTTGAAACTGAGCTTGTTGTCCAAGGAGTGCTGAACCGGCGAACAGAGCTACACAAGCACTAATGCGAGAAAATCGCGGCGATTGCGGCTTAAACGTTTGTATCGTTGGGTGGTGCTCTCGCCCGGCAGTGAGAGATGCCAGCCATAATACGCATCGTGAGCCCCTCATAATTGTGGCTCCACTGTACTTACGCCGGCTGCAAAGCCGGCTTCGGACCTTGTTTAGTGGACTGTTTCAGCCAGTCTTTGAAATGCGCCTCGCCAAGTTGCGCGTTATCGCCGGGAATTAGGGCGTTCTCGGTCACCTGGATGCCGTAGTAGCGCCCTTGCGGGTCGGTGATCGCTTCGCGCCGATCCTTTCGTGCAGCTAGATCCAGCCGTATGAGTTCATCCAGACGGAACCGTTCCGGCCCTGCTATTTCAACGGTGCCATTCAGGGGCGAGCCCATTGCGACTCCGCCAACCGCACTGGCGACATCGTCGGCCGACATAGGCTGGATGAGCGCAGGTGGCAGGAGTACTTTGTTGCCGTCAGTGGAGAAATCGCCGATGCTCTTGACGAATTCGAAAAACTGCGTCGCGCGGACGATTGTGTAAGGAATTGAGGAGGCTTTGGTTAAGTTCTCCTGGGCGAACTTTGCGCGGAAGAAGCCGCTTTCCAGCAGCCGTTCCGTTCCCACGACCGACAATGCAACGTGATGTGCGACGCCTGCGGCGGCTTCATTAGCGAGAAGGTTGCGGGTGGATGTCTGGAAGAACTTCAGCACTGCCGCGTCCTCCCATGAAGGGGAGTTCGTTACATCGACGGCCACCGAGGCGCCCTTCAGCGCGTCTGGGAGCCCCTCGCCCGTAACGCTGTTAACGCCAGTGTTGGGCGATGCGGCCACAGCTTCGTGCCCATGCTCCCGAAGCTTTTTGACAAGCTTCGATCCAATGAGTCCAGTACCACCAATTACTACGATTTTCATGATTGTCCTTTCCTTTCGATGAGGGGCATTTTGTAACCGGCCTATATCGTAGGACCGTACGGCCCACGCGTTCGTGACAATCGTTAACCGTTAGTTTCAAATGATTTGTCATTTAGCCAGCAGTACTCCGGTCGGAACACTGCCTTGAAACTGAGCTTGTTGTCCGAAGAGCGCCGAGTCTCTGGGCTGAGCAGCTTTCCGAGCTGCGAGCAACTGGATCGCCCTGATATATCACCCGATGGAATCGGGATTATCGACGAGATCCCACATTGGACGGTGGCCTCCCCCGTACAATATGGTTTCGCGAAGTATCTTCATGTTCGTTCTCCTTTTGATTTGCTATTACCGTCAAAGCTGTACGCGCAAGTCGCGCACCAAGACGAAGGTATAGAAACGAAAGACTGAAGTAGAGACCGTAGAACGCTATTGTTCGCGGACCGACTCAGCGGGCCGACGCGACCCGACACTGACTGCCGTCATCTCCCACTGATGTCCCGTGTATCTTTGAGATATTACACACCGAATGCGGCGGAATCAGATCTGCCAGCCAGCCACTTGAGATGGGCCAGCTTCTATCAGTCAATGTCGGGCTTCCTCGTGACGTGGCATGGAGGGGCGAGAAAGTCCACACCGCGATTTGGAAGCAGCCAGTCCAGGGCAGGATTGCAGTCCGTCGCCTGAACGTGGACGGTGACGGGCAGGGGGATCTCGCCGGTCATGGAGGCGAACACCGCGCGGTGATGGTGTATCAGATGGACGCTTATCGCTACTGGGAGGCTCAGCTCGGCCGCAACGATTTCTCATTCGGACAGTTTGGTGAGAACTTCACAGTAGACGGCTTACCCGACGATGAGGTTTGCGTCGGCGATAGATACCGCATTGGAAGGGCGCTCTTTGAGGTCACTCAGCCGCGCGTCACATGTTATCGCGTGGGTATCAGGATGGCAGAGCCGGCCATGCCCGCTCTGCTCGTGTCCCACCACCGGCCTGGCTTCTACTTTCGCGTGCTGGAAGAGGGTGACGTTGGCGCTGGCGACGAAATCACGAAAGTCGCGGATGGCCCCGAACACATCACGGTGGCCGGCATTGATGCGCTCCTTTATTTGCCCAACCCCTCGCACGAACAACTTGAACGCTCGCTGCGAGTTCCGGCACTCAGCCAGGGCTGGAAAACGTCTTTAAAGGAAATTGCAGAGCAGAAGGTTTCGGAGGGAGGGAATCCCGGGCTCAAGGCCTCAGGCGGCCCGCCACCAGCGTGGCCAGGATTTCGACCAATGCGCGTCACCCGACTGGAGCGCGAGAGTGCCAACGTGGTCTCGCTCTACTTCGATCAACCCGATGGGGCATCTCTACCGGTGGCTCTAGCCGGACAGTTTCTCGTACTACGGTTGCGCACAACACCCGACGGCCCAATGCTTCTCCGGAATTACTCAATGTCGGGCATGCCCGGCGCCAGGACTTATCGCGTAAGCGTCAAGCGAGAGCCGAACGGGGTGGTCAGCTCGTATCTTTACGATCACGGACACGCGGGCGATATTTTGGACGTTAGCGCGCCTCGGGGCGGTTTTATTCTGAGATCCGGCGATGCTCCAGTCGTCTTGCTGAGTGCGGGCATCGGGGCAACTCCCGTACTCGCCATGTTGCATTCGCTGTCCGCCGCGGCGTCCCGTCGCGAGGTCTGGTGGATCTACGGAGCACGTAACCGAGCCGAGCACCCGTTTGCGAAAGAGTCACGTGGTCTCTTGCAGGCCTTAGTAAACAGCCGAAGCCATATCGTCTACAGCAAGCCCGATTCAGGCGACGAAACAGGTGTCGATTACGACTCCGTTGGGCATGTCGACACGCCGCTGCTTGATCGGCTGGGCGTAACACGCGATGCGGACTTCTACCTATGCGGTCCCCCGTCATTCCTGCGCGACCTTACTGCGGGCTTGAAGACATGGGGCGCCGATTCCACCCGAATTCACATGGAGGTGTTTGGACCAGAAGCTTCGATTACGCCCGGAATTGCGCCATCCTCCCACCCGCCGCCTCACCCTCCCTCGGGAAAGCCTGGCGCCGGCCCGCAGACTTCATTTGTACGAAGCGGGCTCACGGTTCCGTGGGATCCGCGGTTTTCTACTTTGCTGGAACTTGCAGAAGCCTGCGACGTTCCCGTTCAGTGGTCGTGCCGTACGGGGGTCTGCCATACCTGCGAATGCGCATTAATTGGAGGAACTGTCCACTATCAGCCTGATCCGCTGGAGCAACCAGCCACAGGCAACTTGCTCATCTGCTGCTCGACGCCGTCTGGCGATGTCGAAATCGACTTGTAATTGCAGGCGGAGCAGACCGGCGCTCGAGCTTTTGCGTCCAAGCTTAATCCGCTTTCACGCCCTTGTTCCATCCATGGAAGGCCGACAGATCGCCCGCGTTCCAAGCCTCGCGGAGTCCAGGAACCTTCAGATCCCAGTCGGGGCGGATCTCGCTCGTCACGGCCCGTAGGTCGTGCCAGAGGTCGACGACAGAGGGCCGTCCCCAGAACCAATAGCCGTTATAGATGCTGTGGATGATGAGGCCCGGCTTGAGCACGAGCGTGTGCGGGATCATCGGATTATGCTCCGGGTCGGTGTATTCCGCGATGTCGAGGTCCTTCTGAATCGTTCTGTCGGGATCGGAGAGGAAGGTCCACTGCGCGCCCACCGATGCGCGGAACTCCTGCAGAGTGTGATGGTCATCGGTGGAGATGGTGGCAATCTGGGTGTATGCCACAGCGATCTTCGGATAAAACGCGGCAAGGTCGAGATGCTGCTGGTGTTCCTTCGGGCAGTAATGGCCGCGCGCAAGCGTCAGGATCAGGGGATCATCGCCCTGGAGTTCGCTGAGTCTGCGCGGCGTGCCCGTGTGATCGGGCAGCTGATAGTCGGGAAAAACGTTTCCGGGTACGAGGTCATTGCGCATGATTGGATTCCGTCACGCCATCCGTTCCACCCATTGAGCGCGCCATGCGGGAGCCACGAATGGATCCGCAAAGTACTGTGTTTCCCGCGCAACCTTGTCGCCACTGAACTCCATGATGCTCACGGTGTAGGAGGGCTTGCCGTCATAGGTCAGGATGAGTTCGGTGACCCAAAGATCACCGCCGCCAATGATTCGCCGGACAGTAAACCGCTTTTTGCTCGGCTGGCTAGCGCGTTGGCCCTGTATGTTGTGACGACCGCGGGTTCGCTCGCCTGACTGCGGGTAGTCCAGCACCGCGTCGTCGCGATAAATGCGGTGCTCCGTTTCAAAATCGTTGGCATCGGACGCCGCCCAATGCTGATCCAGTGCCGCGCGGATCTCTTGATCTTGCGCTCCAGAGCAATGTTCTTGCATGCTCATCTCCCTTGTGGAATGAAACCGGGACTGCCGGTTTTCACTACTTCATTGAACCGTTGCCTGGTCTGAATTCGATTGATTTCGTCAAACGCGTCTTCCGGAAGGGCGGAGATGTTGAAATTCTCACGTGCGCGGGCCGCGGTTCTGGGAGTGGTAAGCAAGGCCGTACCACGTTGCACCGCCCACGCCAACAGCACCTGCGCCCGCGTCTTGCCAATTCGTGCGGCAATGGCCGAAACGACTGGATCTTCGAGCGGCCCCGGCCTTAGTCCGTGACCCAATGGCGCAAAAGCCAAAAACACAACGTCCCTCTTCTTGCAGAATTCCAGAAGCTCCGTTTCCGGCAGATACGGATGCGCCTCGACTTGAACCACGGCCGGCTTGATTCTCGCGGCGTCGTAAATGGGCGCGAGTTCGTTCAAGCTGATATCAGACAGTCCGATGGCCTGGCATCTCCCGCTGTCCACGAGACTCTCCATCGCCCGCCAGGTATCGAGCAAGGTCACACCGCGGTCGTAAAGGATATTGCCGTTCTGATCCCGCGGATCCTGGTCGTCCCCCGGCTGGAAGGCAAATGGAGTGTGAATGAGATAGAGATCCAGATAGTTGAGCCCGAGTCTCGCCAGACTCGCCTCGAAAGCCGGCTCGACACGCTCGGGGCGATGATTGGTGTTCCACAACTTTGTGGTAACGAAGATCTCTTCACGGGCAATCCCGCCGGCGGCGAGTCCGGCCTGCAACGCCTGGCCCACCTCACCCTCGTTCCGATATCGTTCGGCACAATCGAAGTGTCGAAATCCAGCTTCCAGCGCGTCTCTGGTGGCGCTTATCGTCGCGGCTGCATCGGGAATCAGGGTGCCAAAGCCGAGCACGGGCATGTGGCCGGCTCCGTGGTTGACCAGCATCCTTTTCGTCCGAAAATCAGAAGAGTCGATCACGATCATACGCCGCATCCCTCAACAGTTCGCGGCGGCATGGCACTGCCGATCCTCCAACTGCCGAATGGGGCGCACCCGCGGGGAGCGGCGTGTTTCAATGCCAAGCTTTCGCATTTTGTAAATGAGCGTAGTACGCGGCAATCCAAGGCGGTTGGCCGCTCCGTCCTGTCCTCCGATCATCCAGGCCGTTTGCTCCAACGTCTCCAGGATATGCTCACGATCGGCGTCGGCCAGCGTGCGTGAAGCGCTCTCGGAGCTCTGCGTCACCGTTTGCTTCGAGTCCAGCGGCAGCCGCAGCACCGACCCGGGCGAAAAGAGCACCGCGCGCTCGATGAAATTCTGTAGTTCACGAATATTGCCCGGCCAGTCGTGCGCTTTCAGGACCTCCAGCACTTCATAGGGAATCAAATCGATGGGCTTGTTGAAGCGGGCAGCAAATTTTTCTACGAAGAACTCCGTCAGCAGCGGGATGTCCTGAACACGTTCACGTAACGGAGGCAGGCAGATTGGAATTACGTTCAACCGGTAGAACAGGTCTGCACGAAACAGCTTCTTGGTCACGAGTTGCCCGAGATCCTGGTTTGTCGCCGCCACCACCCGCGCGTTGACCCGCACGGTCTGTGTGCTACCCAAACGCTCGAACTCCCGCTCCTGCAGGACGCGCAAGAGCTTGGGCTGAAGTTCCAGCGGCATGTCGCCAATCTCATCCAGAAAGAGCGTGCCCCCATCCGCCATCTGGAATCGTCCCGTGGTTTGTGTGCACGCGCCCGTGAACGCGCCTCTTTCGTGGCCGAACAGCTCGCTCTCCAGTAATGCGCTCGGAATCGCCGCGCAGTTAAGGGCCACAAAACGGTGATTCCGGCGAGGACTAGCCTCATGAATGGCTCTCGCAACGACCTCTTTTCCAGTGCCTGTTTCGCCCTGAATCAAGACAGCGGAGTCCACCGGTGCAACTCTATCGACGTCTGTGAGCACAGCCCGGAATCTCGGACTGGACCCGATCAAATCTAAAGTAGCCACAACGTTACTCCTTCATGAACCTGAGATTTGTTCCGCGTTTTCCCCTAATCGAACCCGGCTCGCCCTACGCTCCGGTTCTTTTGTTTCGTGATCCACTCGCGGACGGGGCGAACAGGGCGGCCAAACAACATGGGGCCGCGGCATGCTTCAGGCGAACCGGTTTAACGCTGGATCGCCGCTCTCACAAGTTTCACCAGCTCGTCCCGCCGGAACGGCTTGGAAAGAAAACCAGCTGCACCGCGCGTCATCGCTTTGTCACGATTCGCCTGAGTTCCTTGCGCGGTAACGAATACGATTGGCACACGATTATCGGCTCCGATCAGTTTGTCCTGAAGTTCCAGGCCGTTCATGCCTGGCAGCTGTACATCGAGAATCAGGCAGGCGGCATTCTGTGCGGATGCCGACGCTAAGAACTGCTCAGCCGAAGCGAAACTTTCAACCACATAGCCCGCTGACTCCATGCAGTCTCCTAATGCTTGACGCACTAACACGTCATCGTCGATGATCACGATGTTACCGTTCAATTCTTTCTTCACTCGTCGAGCCGGCTTGCTTTCCCCGCTGAGGGATTAAACCCTTTCGCTACTGGGATGCTACCAGCGTTTGCGGATCGAGGTCTATTCTACTTTGGTAGAATGCCCGGCTCAGCCGAGATTTGAAGCTTCTCGGCCATGCGGACCAGATCGGCCAGCGAGCCGGCGCGCATTTTGCGCATCACCCGGCCTCGGTGCACTTTTATCGTCACGTCGGTGGTGCCAAGCTCGCCGGCGATCTGTTTGTTTAAGAGGCCCGTAACAACGAGCGCCAGGACTTGATGCTCGCGTGGAGTGAGGGTTCGAAGTCTCTTTCGGAGCTCGGAGGTCTCGGACCTTTGCAGGCGACCCTCGCTATCGCGCCGCAGAGCCTCCTGGACGGCGTCGAGCAGCTCCTGTTTGCGGAATGGCTTCGTCAAAAACTCCACGGCGCCCCGCTTCATGGCCCGCACACTCATGGGGATATCCCCGTGTCCAGTGAGAAAGATGATGGGCATCTCGACGCCTGAGCTCGCCAGTTCGGCCTGCAGGTCGAGGCCGCTGAGGCCGGGCAATTCGACGTCGAGAATCAAGCAAGCTGGAAGATCCGGACGTTTGCTCTGCACGAACTCCGTTGCCGATCCAAACGTTCGCACCGCGAAACCGGCCGAGTCCAGCAGATCTGCAACGGAATCACGGACCAATGAATCGTCGTCAACCATGAACACGATGCAGTTCGGATCGCTCATTCGGTTCGTGTTTTGATTGGCAAGGTGAAATGAAATACAGCACCGCGGGGTTCGTTCCTCGCTACCCAGAGCCGGCCGCCATGCGCCTCAATGATCGATCGGCAGATCGGCAATCCCATGCCGATTCCCTGTGGTTTGGTGGTGAAAAAAGGAGCAAACAGCCGATCCGCATGTTGCTCCTCGATTCCCTGCCCTGTATCTTCAACGGCTATTAGAAGTTCATCTGTATTCGAAAGCGCGGATCGAATCATGAGCCGCTTGGGTTCAGTATCAAGACCAGAAATAGCCTCGATACCATTCATCACTAAGTTGAGAATGACTTGCTGCAATTGAACCCGGTCACCGCTCACTGCGGGAACGCCGGGGGCAAGTTCGGCACGCAAAACAATGTTGTTCCGTTCCGTCTCATGGTGGACTAGAGAAATCGTGTCTTCGATTACTGCATTTATGTCTACCGACACCGTGGTGGAAGTCGTCTTCTTGAATAGGGCGCGAAGACGTTGCACGATCTCGCTGGCTTGTGTAGCGGCTTGAATCATCCGGCTGGCAGCGGCGCGAGCTCTCTCCAGGTTCGGCGGTTCATTCGCCAACCACGCCGTACAACTGTCACCACTGGCGACGATGGCAGCGAGGGGCTGATTCACTTCGTGAGCAATCGATGCCGTCAGCTCGCCCATGGTCATCACCCGATTCACGTGTGCGAGCTCAGCCTGCGTATTGCGCAGGTTCAGTTCGCTCTTCCGCAGTTTCTCCGCAGCCCGTCTGCGCTCGGAAATGTCCCGGACGAAAGAGCTAAAAATCCAGGAATCACCGGATTTTAACGGCGTGATTGTCAGCTCAACGGGAAATTCACCACCGTCACGACGAAGAGCTGTAATTTCGATTCGATTGTTCAGAACTGGGCCTTCACCCGTCTTGAAAAATCGCTCCAGGCCCCGTTCATGCGACAGACGGTGTTGCACTGGAATGATTGTTTCAGACATCCGGCGGCCAAGGGCCTCTGACCGGGTCCACCCGAAAATCTCTTCCGCCTGCTTGTTCCAGTTCGTGATGATGCCATGTGCGTCCATGACGACCACGGCGTCCAAGGCCGAATCGACAATCACCCGAGCCTGCCGCTCAACTCTTCGGAAGGCCTCCTCGGTCCGCTTGCGGTCGGAAATTTCGTGTCGCAGCTCTTCGTTGGCCGCGGCGAGTTCCGCAGTTCGTTGCCCGACCCGTCGATCGAGCTCGCTCGCGACATGCTTTTGTTCGCTCAGGAGCCGCGCACCTTGCAACCCGATGGACGCTTGATTCGCTGCTACGCTCAGAATCAGTCTCTCGGTTTGCCGCGGGAAATCCGCTCGCTCCGACCCTGCTACGATTTCGCCAATTTCGCCCTGCAGCCCCAGTCCCAAGGGCATGATCGAAATGTCTCGGCCTCCTAGCGGGTTCCGCATCCGCGGAGGCCATTCCTGACGGTCGGCCCCCAACCAGTGTTTGAATAGCTCGCCGATCTCGTGCGGTTGGGCCGTCTGTTCTTGCGCCGTCTGTTCTTGGGATGGAGCGAACCGAACCATCTCGATGGGCGCCTGACCGTCCGAGCCCTTCAACCGTACATAGACGAGATCAAGCTGAAGCATACGCAGAAGCGCGTCGAGCAAGGTATCAACAATCTGGGATGGCTCGCCGCCGCTCCACATGGCAGGAAGGGCGAAAAGGCTGACCAGATCGTTAATGCAACGCTCGAGTCGCTTGATCTCTTCTGCAACATCTCCGGGTTGTACATCCATATCTCAGGCCGTCGCATGTGAGCTGCTGCGGCCAGCCCGCCGTTGGCGAAATTCCAACAGGAACTCATCCGGCGGTACAAAGAAAGGATTCTGCTGAAGTATACCGCCGACGATTACCATCGGATGCGTCCGCAGGATGTCAATCACCGCGTCGCCTCCAAACTGCCCCAGATGGTAAGTGCAGATGACCGCGTCGTCGTGACGACGCCACACGTCGTTAACGCGCGACTCGAACTCAATCACGTCGTCGACATGCGATCGATCTTCAACCGCCCAGTCCATACGACAACAAATGCGACTCAGCGGAAATCCTCCCTTGGCGTTTCCGCTAGCCAGTTGCTCAAACACCTGCAGCATCCGATCCTGATCGAAGCGGCCGTCTGGTAGGTAGACTTCGGTGTTGATCCGAAGCTCAAGTTGCCCGCTCTGCTGCGCTGCCGCCGCATCGATGCCTGCGGCAGTCAGGCGTTGTAGATGGTCCTGACGTTGCGCTGGGTTTAGGACGTGAACGGCTTTGTCCCCAGACGTCAACCCGCCCTTAATAAACGGAAGCAACACGCGATATTCTTCCTCGTCGCTGTTGAAAAACGCGCAGACGTGACGGGTTTCGCCGAGCTGGGATCCGGCCAGGGAAATGGGTGCTGGGACGCTCTTCACTGCCTACTCCTCCTATCTTGATATTGTACGACGCGGGTCTGATAACGCCGTTTCCCATATCGCGATCTTGAGATTTCAGCCAGCGACTAAGGGGGCTACAAACAATCCGACCAGATGGGTTGGCGGCGGACGGCTTCTTGCGCTTTGAGGACTGCCTCACGTGATCGGGAGGTCACGAGTTGTCCGAGATCCTGGTTTGTCGCCGCAACCACCCCACGTTGCCCCGGGGCTTGCCGCGTCCCGCGGCGAGCCGCTGTATGGCCGGAATGGCTTGTTCGATGTTCTCGCGCTCAGCCCGCGGTTGAGCGAGCATCCTCTTGATGTCCATTCCTTGCAGGATAGCCCCATGGTATCGGGCTTGGAGCTAGAATGGACGCACAATCACCGGCGTTAGCGTCATAAACCTCGAACCGGACGGAGTTTGAAATATGAAATGTGTTTGGTTGTGTGCGATGCTGCTCAGTTTAGCTGCCGCGGGTTTGTCGCAAACGACGGAAGAGCTGATCAACGATGGCAAGAACGCCCAGAACGTGATCACACAAAGCATGGGCTATGACCGCAAGAGCTATAGCCCCCTCAAGCAAATCAACAAATCCAATGTGAAGCGTCTGGTGCCAGTCTGGAGCACGAGTTTGATGAACGACCAGGGCGAGTTGGCGGCACCAACGGTTTACGATGGCGTCATGTATGTGGTGAATGGCAAATGGAGTTTCGCCATTGACGTGGAAACTGGCAGACAGATCTGGCGCACGCCCGTGGCACTGGAATCGGGCGTTACGCGTTCGGCTTACAACCGAGGGGCAGCGACCATCTACAACGGCAAACTCTTTCGCGTTACCGTCGACAACCATGTCTTAGCGATCGACATGAAAACCGGCAAGGAGCTGTGGAACCAGAAGTTCGCAGACTCACACGATGGCTACTACTCCACTGGCGGGCCGATTGTCGCTAACGGAGTACTGATTTCGGGCGTGGGAGGTGGGGAGTCCACCACACGCGGATTCCTTGACGGCTGGGACCCCGACACTGGGACCAAGCTCTGGCGCAGGTATACGATACCCGCACCGGGAGAGCCCGGTTCTGAGACTTGGCCCAAGAATACGAACGCCTGGTCGCAGGGAGGTGGCCCGACCTGGCGCTCCGGCTCTTACGACCCACGACTCGACTTAGTGTATTGGGGCGTGGGCAACGCCGAGCCCTACGATCCCCGGCCACGTGAAGGCTTGGATAGCCTATTCACCAACAGCGTTCTCGCGATCCGGCCAAAGACCGGCGAGGTAGTCTGTTATTACCAATACACGCCAAACGACGTTTACGACGTGGACGCGACCGACGAGCAGGTGCTCGCCGATATTCGTGTTGGCGGCCAGCTTCGCAAGGCCATGATTCAGACCAATAAGAACGGCTTCCTGTATGTTCTGGACCGCACCAACTGTAAACTGATCGCCGCGCATCCGTTCGTCAAGGTCAACTGGGCGACCCAGATCGACCTCGCTACCGGGCGACCGGTATTGTCGGATGTTTACAAGCGCTTTATGGCCGGCGAAGAGGTACAAATCTGGCCCTCCCGGGGCACCAATGCAGTGCCCATCGCGTTCGATCCAGCCACGGGCTTGGTGTACGCGAGCTCGTGGAACGTTCCGCGTATCCAGCGACTCGCGACAACGCCGAAGCCGGCCGAAAACGGCAAGGATTCGACCGGTGTTATATCCCGAGTTGTCGAACCTAACCCTGGAGAAGTGGTCGGCCACCTGGTAGCGATCGATCCGCTCACCGGCGAGAAAAAGTGGGAAATCCCCTTAACGGACCTGCCGAGTTCGGCCGGCATGCTGGCCACTGCCGGCGGCTTATTGTTCACCGGCTACCTGACGGGTGAGTTCATCGCACTCGACGAGAACACGGGGCGAACACTGTGGCAGTTCAAGACCGGATCGAGCATCAATTCGACCGCGATCACCTACACGCACAAAGGCCGCCAATATGTAACCGTCGTGTCGGGCATCGGCGGCATACTTGCGACTCGCTATGCCTCGCGCAAAGTACCCGCTGGCGGCTCTGTCTGGACTTTTGCCTTGATGTCCGACTCGCACTAGAGGGAGCATCAAGCTGGAGTATCGTACATACTAGCCGAGGAAGGTGAGTTCAATCGTCTTGAACAGTGTTCGCCCCGATCGAGCGCCAGGAGCAAACGAACATGAAGCCAAAGAACACGATCTGCTTATGGTTCGACAAAGAAGCGCATGAGGCGGCGCGCTTTTACGCCGTCACCTTTCCGGATAGTAAAGTAACCGCGGTTCACCAGGCTCCCGGTGACTATCCGGGCGGCAAGAAGGGCGATGTGCTGACGGTGGAGTTCACCGTCCTGGGCATTCCCTGTCTCGGTCTGAACGGCGGACCGGCGTTCAGGCACACCGAGGCTTTCTCCTTCCAGATCGCGACGGACAATCAGGAAGAGACGGACCGTTACTGGAACGCGATTATCGGCAACGGCGGCATGGAGAGCCAGTGCGGTTGGTGCAAAGACCGCTGGGGCCTCTCTTGGCAGATCACGCCTCGCGCGCTAACCGACGCGCTTGCGGCTGGTGGCGGTGAGGCAAAGCGTGCCTTCGAGGCGATGATGACGATGAACAAAATCGACGTCGCGGCCATTGAGGCAGCGCGGCGAGGCTGACGTGAACACGCAAAGACAGGACCATTCCGCTTCCCGCTCAGCGGCGAAATTCGCTACTCCTTGGTGTAGCTGAACTTGTTGGGCCCGCGGCCACGGCCGCCTTTTCCGTCCTGGCCGCCTTGTACGGCGCCCGGGGGAGGAGTGCTCGACATTTCATCGGTATAGCTCTTGCCGTCCTCCGAAAGCGTCCAGATATCGTGCCATATCGTGCCATTCGCCTGGGTGGTGTCCACGGTGAGGACGTTCCCCTCCATCTTTCCGGTCGCCGTGGCGCCAGCCCAAAAACCTTTGTCCATCGTCGCGGTACTGCCGTCAGTAGGGTACTTGCGAATCATGATCGTCTCAGGCCCGCCGTTGCGGCCGGGGATATGCTCAGTCATCACCACCACTTTGCTATCGAGTGCCAGATCACGGGTCATGGTGGGCGTCCCTGGATCGCTTTTCCATGTGCCCACGAAGCCTTCCGGGCCCGCGGCCAATAGGACCATCCCTGAAGCAGCCATCAACAGTGCTGGATAAATTACTTTCTTCACACGGTCTCCTTCAGGTCAGTCAATTTGGCTCATCGCATGGGCCTGCGTGGCGTCCAAGCGATGATCTTATCGGTATATCACAGTGTACTGTGCTTTTTTACCGGAACCGGACGGACTGATCTCGAACCGCCGAGAATTCCGTCAGGTTCCGATGTTGGTTGCGATGTAGCCCGCTTAACGCTGGCCTACTGGCCGGACACTCGGGTGGCGACGATCGTGGTCTTATTCTCGGTCACCACATACTTGCTGGGCCGGTCGGCGTGCTTGCGGCTGTGGGTCTTCACGGGCGGGGACTGTGTGCGCAGCGCGATCCGCGCGTCCTCTGACAGATGTCCCTGCTGCTGCCCCGGCTCGGATGGCTGGTAAGTATGAGTAACATCCTGGGCCATCAAAAGTCCGCCTGCACATATAAATCCGATGAGAAGCTTTTTCATGTTTATACCTCCGCCACTAAACTTGCAATTCATCGGCCAAGGTAACGTGGATACGGCCTGTCACGGATACCTCACAACAGCTCTCCGATGGCCGCTTTGACGCAGCTCCGCTAATTCCGTTATTGTCATCGCCCCTCTCCCGTACGCTAGCAGCCAGCTAGGGACGAATGAGGTAGTCTGTCCATTCCGCAATCTTCCCGCCTCTGACGAAAAACACTCCGGTCAGGTGATAGGGACTGTTCGGAAGTTGGGGCTCGAAGCTATCGATGCGTTCGTTCACCACCACCGGCCCCTTCACCCAGCTATCCAGGATTTTCAACTCGATCTTGGTGGAGCGCTCCACATAGCTGCGAATGCGCTGAATCGCGTCCTTCCCTCGCGCCGGAGGCGCCGTCTCCATAATGCGATACGCGCAATCATCCGCCAGGAAGGCCGCGATCTTAGCCATATCGCGACCTGCGAAGCTGCCACAGAAGTCCGTAACCAGCTTCAAATTCAAGATCTCAGCCGCCGTACGCTCGGAGGCATCCGCACGGCGCGACAGGCCAATGGCAGCCGCCAATGGCGGCCCCAAGCTTGCCAATTTCAGGAAGCGGCCTCGCGTCAGCAGGACATCACGTTCCATTTACGAAATACCTCCGTTGACGGGGCGCGCCGAGCGGCTTCCAGAAGGCCCCGGCTGGCTCTATGAGCACAAGCTCGACGGCCACCGGGCGATCGCAACCGGCCTTGAACCAATTTCGATGTTGTCGGCGCGCCGGGTGTATCAAAGAACATACAGGCGCAACATCCACCAAACTAGAAAGAGCGCAATTGCGGCCACCACAACGTAGCGAATCCATTGTCCAACTGTCTTCGGCTCGGTGCGATTGGCCACGGACAGAGCATAGCACCTGGTTGGCTTAAAATCCGGCGCCGACGCATTCACTATAATGAAGCTCGTGGGCCACAGTACCGTGACGGTCAGCCAGCGATACGTCCATCCTTCAACGGATGCCATGGAGCGAGCAAGCTGCAAACTTTCCGCTGGTGCACAGGCCAAACCAAGAAGCGCATAAAATCAGCTAAGTCCAATAGAATCTGAAACATGCCCGGGTGGCGAAATTGGCAGACGCAAAGGACTTAAAATCCTTTTTCCGGCAACGGGAGTGTGGGTTCAAGTCCCACCCCGGGCACCACTATTGACTTGCGGCCGCCGCGGTTAGCCGCGCCTTCAGCCACTCCACGATCATCGGCTCCAATTCGGCATTCGCTCCGAACATCGGAACGCCATGCTCGGAGCCGGAATACATTTTGAGCACCGAGTCGTTGTTCTGCGACGCATCCATCACATCCTTGATCCCTTGCGCCGCGCCGCTATCCCCGTCACTGGCCGCCCCAAACACGGGCAACAGCGTGTTGTCCCCGATGTACTCCTTCGCGGCATCGCTCACGACGCCCGACAGAAGCACCAGCGCGCGTACCTCGTGATGACGCACCGCCAGATCCGCCGACTGCATAACGCCGCAGCTGGCTCCCCCGACCGCCATCCGCCCTTGATCCACGTCCTTCTGGCTGGTCAGAAACGCGAAAGCTGTGTCCACGTCGGCCGGCCATTTCTTCATCTGCTCGGCTTGCTCCATCAGTTTCTTGCCTTTTTCGCCGCCGCTCTCCCCGTAGCCTCGAAAGTCGAACGTCAGCACGCTAAAGCCGTTGGCGGCCAAATCCGTGGCCAGACCGTCCCAGGCATGCCGGTCCATATTGCACTGATGCAGCAGCAATATCGCGGGTCCCTTCTGTCCAGCCGAAAAGTAGGTTCCCTTCAGATTCACGCCATCCGGAGCCTGGATGTTGACGTCCTGTTTGTGAACCTCGGCTGAAAGGCTGGCCGTAAGGACCAGCGCAGCCAAAACGACAAAAGTCTTCATAAATGTTCTCCCACGTCAGCTTTTATTATCTTATATTCAGCGCCTGTCGCGGAAACGGAACTGGGGCGCGGCGATCAGCGCTGCATAAGATCCGAACCTATCGCCGTCCCAACCCGGCTCCGGCTCGCCCGGTTCTTCTTCAAACACTCGTGGAGTCTGACATGTCGTGGACCGCTGCACCGGCACCCGCCCCGCTGCCCGAATCCAGCCCCGAAGCTCCACCGGGTGCAGGAATTGAGCGTGCCGCGCGCCGGCCGAAGTGGAAATGCTTTCGTCCATCAATGTCCCGCCGAGCCTTCGCGAGTCACGACAGTGCGAAGGCCCGGGACCAATGATTTCTTCGCCATAGGCGCTTCGGCGGCGATGAAACTGAGCGGCACAAATTCCGTGATGCCGATTCTTTTCCTCTGGCGGGCTTCTTTTTGAAGGCCGCGCAGCAACTCCAGATGCCGCGCCCGATCCACAGCCGTCTCCATGTTCCCTACATGATGGTTGACGTTGTCGGGATGCCAAGCGTGTGGGCCGTTCGTACTACGGCGAGCGGTTCAGCGCCCGTGGCGCGGATCAACCGGCCGGCGTCCGCTTGCGAAATGCCGGTTTCCAACCGTGGCGCAACCACAATCAGCCCATCGAATGACTGCGCTCGGGCACGATTTTGTAGATCACGCGGACTTCGCCCTTTCCGCGATAGGGATATGTGTCTTGCCCAAGGTACTTCTTGGTGAGCTTGTCGATATGCGCGTCCGCGCCATTCTCGGTGATCTCCACCACGCGGCCGCGAATCGAAAGATGGCGATAGGGATTGTCGGGATCGAGAATATCCAGGCCCACCCGCGGATCGCGCCGGATGTTTTTGTCTTTCACCCGCCCCTTGGCGGAATTGATCAGAATGTTCTGGCCGTCATACTCAAACCACACCGGCGATACTTGAGGGCTGCCGTCGGGCATCAGTGTAGCCAATTGCGCGAACGCTTTCTTCTGGGTCAAATCCATGTAGTTTTCAGGAATCGCTGCCACGTTGGTCTCCTCTTCATTTCGAGGGTATCACCAAGCATGTCGCGGCTGGCACAGGTTATTTTAGGAGTACTCGTGCAAACCATCATCGCAATCGTAGGCGGCACTGGAGCGGAGGGCAGCGGGCTCGCGCTTCGCTTTGCGCAAGCGGGCGCGCGGGTTCGCATCGGTTCGCGCACTCTGGAGAAAGCGCAGCAGACGGCGCGGAGCATAGGTGACCAGGCGAGCGGCCACACCAATCCGGACGCCGTTGCGTCAGCCGCCATCGTGATTCTCACCGTGCCCCTCTCCGCGCAAGTGGAGACGTTGAAATCGATCCGCGGCAGCATCGCGCCGGGCGCCATCCTGGTCGACGCCACTGTTCCTCTTGAAGTCGCGATCGGCGGACGTGTCTCCCGCATGTTGACTTTGTGGGATGGCTCAGCGGCGCAGCAAGCCGCGCGGCTGGTTCCCGGCGTCCCCGTGGTTGCCGCATTTCATGCGTTAAGCGCGGAAGCGCTGGCCAAACTCGACCATCCGCTCGACTGCGACGCTCTGATCTGCGGCGACAGCGCGGAAGCCAAAGCCGCTGTCTCGCAACTGGTTCAAATGATCCCGGGCGTGCGGGCCATCGACGCCGGTCCACTGGACAATGCGCGCTTGCTGGAAAGCGCTGCCGCGCTGCTCATCTCGCTCAATCTGCGCCACAAGGTAAAGGACTCCGGGATGAGGATTACCGGCCTGTGAAACGCAAACTCGTGGTCGCGCTTGCCGGTGGCGTGGGGGCCGCGCGTTTTCTGGATGGACTGACGCGGGTGATCTCCCCCGAGCGAGTCTTCATCATCGGCAATACCGCCGACGATGCCGAGATTCACGGACTGCACATCTCGCCTGATCTCGATACCGTCACCTACACGCTTGCCGGTTTGGCGAATCCGGAACACGGTTGGGGGCTGCGCGGTGACAGCTTCCGGTGTCTCGAAGCGCTGGGCCGGCTGGGCGCCGATACGTGGTTCCAACTCGGCGATCTTGATCTGGCCACGCACCTCTACCGCACTCAGCGCTTGCGTGAGGGCGCGACACTCTCTGAAGTAACGTCCGAGATTACCTCCGCGCTCAAAATTCGCTCCAGCCTGGTTCCCATGTCGAACGAACGCGTGCGGACCCGCATCTGCACTCCTTCCGGCGATCTGGAGTTTCAAACTTATTTCGTCAAGCGCCGCGCGCGGGATCGCGTAACCGCCATGCACTTTGAAGGCGCGACAGAGGCCACGCCGGCGCCTGGATTGCTGGATGCGATCACAAACGCAGAGGCGATTATTCTTTGCCCGTCGAATCCGTTTATCAGCATCGGCCCGATCCTCGCGATTCCGGGAATTCGCGCAGCATTGCGGCGCAGGCGCGAACGGGTGGCCGCCATTTCACCCATCGTCGGCGGCCGCGCGATCAAAGGCCCCGCCGCGAAAATGATGAAGAGTATGCAGCTCGGATCGTCAGCTGCCGAAGTCGCAAAGCTCTATGTGGATTTCTGTGGCGTCTTTGTCCTGGATAATGTGGATCGCAAACAAGCCTCGCAAGT
Organism: Bryobacterales bacterium; assembly: GCA_963798295.1. GTDB lineage: Bacteria > Acidobacteriota > Terriglobia > Bryobacterales > Bryobacteraceae > Palsa-89. The sequence goes on from CAWCSV010000005.1 coordinate 182,481, forward strand.
CGCCGCGCTCGACGTGCAGCCGGTGGTGACGAACACCATCATGCGCGGTCTGCGCGAAAGAAAGTCGCTGGGGCGGGTGGTGGCGCGCGAGATGGGAATCGAAAAGTGATCTTCGCCATTCTGCCGGTGAAGAACCCGCACAACGCCAAGCAGCGCCTGGCTGGATTTCTTGACATCGAACAGCGCGAGATGCTGGCCCGCATGCTCTATAGGCAAACGCTGGCCGCGCTGTGCCAGGCCGAAGGGATCGACCGCGTGGTGGTAGCCACCAGCGACATCGAAATTGCCGATCACGCACGGCGCTCCGGTGCGCTGGTCTTCGAAGAGCACGAACAGATCAGCCACAGCGTTTCCGCCGATGCGGCGTGTTTGCGGGCGATGCAAATGGGCGCATCCACTGCCATGCTGGTCCCCATCGATGTCCCCACCGTCACACCCGCCGACTTTACGCGCCTGGCAGCTGCATCGAATCCCGGCGCGCGCCCCGGACTAATTGTCGTTCCCTCCTCCGATGGCACCGGCACCAATGCTCTCGTTCGCACCCCGCCGGACTGCATTGAGAGCCGTTTTGGCCCGGGCAGCTTTCGCGCGCATCTGGATCAGGCGCTTTCCAGAGGCATCCGCGCGGACCTGATGCGATTGCCGGGACTGATGTTCGACATCGACACGCCCGAAGATGTCACCCAGTTCTTAGCGGGCCCTTATGAGTGTGAAGTGTCCTCTTTCCTGCGAGCCGCATGCGCCTTGAAATCGTAGCGCTATCCCTGCCCGAAGTCCGTCCGAACGATGACCTGGCGGCGCTGATCAGTCAGGAGGCAATTCGCGACACCGCCGCCGACCTCGATCAAACCGTTGTGATGGCTGTAGCGCAGAAGGTGGTTTCGAAAGCCGAAGGCGCGCTGGTCGACTTGCGCGAGATTTCACCTTCCGCGCTGGCTCGATCCTGGGCGGAAGAATGGAAGAAAGACGCGCGGCTCATCGAGCTGATCCTGGCGCAATCGCGCCGCATTGTGAAGATGGATCGCGGCGTCATCATTTCGGAGACGCAGCACGGCTTCGTCTGCGCCAACGCGGGCGTCGATCAGTCCAACGTCGCGGGCGAGCACTTCGCTACAATTCTCCCCGCCGATCCGGATGCCTCAGCGCGCCAGCTCCACGCGGCGCTCCACTGCGGCGCGGTCCTCATTACCGACACGTTCGGCCGGCCTTGGCGCGAAGGCCTGGTGGACGTCGCCATCGGCGTCGCGGGCCTGGATCCGTTAGACGATTATCGAGGCCGCGCAGACCGCCATGGCCGCAAACTTGAAAGCACCATCCTCGCCGTCGCCGATCAGTTAGCTGCCGCAGCCGGACTCGTGATGAAAAAAGACGCCGGCTGTCCAGTCGCCCTGATTCGCGGCTTCGAATGGCAGCCCGGCACGGATCGATCCAGGGGCTCCGGGCGTCAACTGCTTCGCAAACCGGAACAGGATCTATTTCGCTGAATTCTAGGAACGGAGCAGCGCGCCCGCCAGTTCTCGCCACTCCCGCATCGGCAGCGCCTTGGCGTCCGCCGTCAGCACCTGAACGCAAACATGATCCGCGCCGGCCGCATGGTGCTCCCGAATTCGATTCCGGATCGCGTTCATATCGCCCCATGCGACTATCGCGTCGATCAGCCGATTGCTCCCGCCATCTTTGAAATCGCCTTCATCGAATCCGAGCCGCAGAAAATTATTGGCGTAGTTTGGCAACGTGAGATAAAAGCCCAGGAACGCACGGCCGATCGTCCGCGCCTTCTCCGGATCGGTTTCGAACACCACGGCCTGCTCGGGACACAGATACTTTTGCGGTCCCAAAATCGCGCGCGCTTGCGCCGTGTGTTCCGGATTTACGTTGTAGGGATGCGCGCCATCGGCCCGTTCGCCCGATAATTCCAGCATCTTGGGTCCCAGCGCCGCAAGCACCCGCGCGGGCTTGCCAGCAGGAGGAACGGAATTGTACGGCGCCCTATCCATGGCTTCCAAATACGCGCGCATGGTGGCCACTGGCTTCTCATAACGATGTCCTCGCAATTGTTCCACCAGCGGAATGTGGCTCACGCCCAAGCCCAACAGGAATCGATTGGGATATGCCTCGGCCAGCGTCTTCTGTCCAGCCGCCATCGCGATGGGGTCACGCGCATAGATGTTCGCGATCCCGGTGGCAATCGCCATTCGCTTGGTGGCCGCCAGCAGCAGGCCCGCGTTGGTGAGCGCTTCGCGTCCAACTGCCTCGCCGAACCACAGCACCCCATAGCCCAACTCCTCCAGTTCGCGAGCCGCCTCTTGCGCCTTCGCCGCCGGCTGATCCTCCAGTTGACGCGTCCAGATTCCGATTGGGCCAAGTTGTATCGATGTTTGCGCCATGCCTCTCCTCGCGGCCGCTCGGCTTGCGAGCCGTTAGCCAATTCCTTAGGATAGAGCTTATTTCGGTTGCAGAAGTTACCCCAAAATGACGATGGATTCTCAGAATGTGGCTTAGGAATCGCTGGCGGTGGCGCGTGATCTTTGTCGTCGCGGCCATCTATTTCGTTGCGCGCGGCCCCTGGCGCGCCGTCCACGACAGCGGTGACTTTCTCTTGGTGTACACAGCAGCCCGAAGCTGGCTGCACGGCGTGAACCCCTACGTTGCCGCCGATCTGGCCATCACGGCGCGCAATGGGGGAATCCCGCTCACGGAGACGGACTTTGTCGTCAGTCCGTCCGTGTATCTGCCTCCCGCGCTGACGCTGCTGACTCCGTTGGCTCTTCTGCCTTGGGCCGTCGCCAAGACGATTTGGCTGGCCTGCTTACTCGCCCTCACGTTGTGGAACGTGGTTGTGTTTGCACGTCTGGCGAAAGAGTGGGCTGTCCCGGTGGCTTCCTTCCTGCTTGCATTCGCACCCCTGCACTCCGGCTTCAGCAAAGGCCAGCCCAGCGTACTGGTTTGCGGCCTGATCTTTCCCAGCGTCTTTACGGCAAACCCCGACATCGCCGGTTTGCTGCTCGGGCTGGCGGCATGTTTCAAACCTCAATTGGCGATCGGCTTTTTCCTGTTGGCCGCGGGACAACGGCAATTCCGCAAGCTGATTGTGGCTTGCGCGGTGGCGTTGGTTGCAAGCGGTATAGGAGTGGCGTTTGTGGCCCCGGGCTGGTATCCAGCACTGAGCGCGAATGTGCGGAACATTGTCGGCTCTGTCTCAGGGCTGAACAGCGCATCGGGTCCCATTTCCTGGTATCAGCTGGTGAACCTCCATATATTAATTCCGGAAGCTCTTACTCGAACGTCATTTGAGCTCGTTGCTTACGCGATTATCGTTGCCATCACCGCAATCGCCGCCGTGCGCGCGGCGGATTGGAGAATGTCCACGGCCCTGATTGCCTCCGCCACCGTGCTCATTGGTTATCACCGCTTTTACGAGGCGCAAATTATGTGGTTTGACGTCCCAGCGATCCTGTTCCTATCGCCAAAACCACTGTCGTACATTTTGTGGGCTTTGCACGCCGTCTTCCTTGTTCCCGGCCAGACCATGATCGCCTTGCGGGTGGGCATGCAAACCAATAGTCCGCTGTGGGCCTTGCTTTTGCGCCATGAAACCATTGCGGTAGTTCTGATCTGGATGATCTTCGCCTGGATCGCTCTTATGCGTCGACGAACTGGCTCCTCAGCGCCGGCAGGGATGAAATCGGCCGTCCACAGCATTATAGTCAGTGTTAGCCCGTGAACGGGCCATTTGAAAGGGAGGCGATTGAAGAATGAAGACTTTACTATACGGCACCAGCGCACTGCTTCTGTTGGCGGGCGCGGCCATGTACGCTGACGACGCGGTACCGGCCGAGGGAACCAAGGCGCCCGGTTTCACCCTGAAATCACAAGAAGGAAAAGAAGTCAGTCTGAAGGATTTCAAGGGCAAATGGGTGGTTCTTTACTTCTATCCGAAAGACATGACGCCCGGCTGCACCATTGAAGCGCACAACTTCCAGCGCGACCAGCCGGAGTTCGACAAAAAGCATGCGGTGATCGTGGGCGTCAGCCTGGACACCGTGGATTCGCACGTTCAATTTTGCACCAAGGAAAACCTGACGTTCAAGCTGCTGTCCGATCCCGAGCATGAAGTGGTCAGCAAATACGGATCGCTGGGAGCTTTCGGGAAAATGCAGGTCGCGAATCGCAACACTTTCCTGATCGATCCCAAGGGCGTGATTCGCAAGGTCTATCTCAAAGTGGATCCGAATCCGCACAGCAAGGAAGTTCTGGCGGAACTGGACGATCTGCAAAAGAAAAGCGATTAACGTCGAGCAACTAAACGTCGCTTCATTCGGTAAGATGAAGCGACGTGCCCACCCAGCAGGAAGAATTTGAGCGGATCGCGATGCCGCACCTTGCGGCCCTGCTGCGCGTGGCGCGACGCCTGGCGCTAGAACCCGCGTCGGCCGAAGACCTGGTGCAGGAGACCATGCTGCTCGCCTGGCGCGGGTTTCGCCGGTTCCAGCGGGGAACCAATGTCCGGGCGTGGCTGTTTCGGATCCTGTTCAATCTGTTCCATGGGCTGGGCCGCAAGGCCCGGCTCGAGCTGCCCTCCCAGGCAAGCATCCGTCCCATGTTTCAGGAGGCCGTGGAAATCGCCGAAGCCCTGGGCGCTTTGCCGCTGGAGCAGCGGACAGCTTTGTTGCTTTGCGTCGTGGAGGGATTCACCTGCCGCGAGGCCGCCGGGATTTTGGAAGTGCCTATAGGAACCGTAATGTCGCGGCTGAGCCGGGCGCGCGAAGAATTGCGAACGAGTTTAAAGCCATTAGCGAAAGAAGCATATCGATGAGCGACGACGAACTGGATCAACGTATCCGTGAGGCTGTACTAGCGGAGCCAATCGACGTCGCACCGCTCGAACGTACGATTCGCCAGCGCATTTCCCGGCCGCGACGTCTACGTTGGGCGCTGGCAGCAGCCGCGAGTGTCGTCCTGGCGCTCGCCGCAGGGTTATCTTACCAGTCGTTCTTCCACGCGCAAGCGCCGCCCGTTTGCATCGCCGCCGCGGAGGACCATGAGCGCGAAATCGTCAACGGAGAACCGCGTCCCTGGCTGTCAGACCTGGCCGCTATCGATGCGTTAGCCGAAAAACAGGGCGTTCCTGCGTCGGCAATTTCGGCGCTCGGCACTACGGGCTACCGGCTGGAGCGTGCGCGCCTGTGCTTCCTGAAAAGACAAATCTTTCTGCATTTGGTTTATACGAAGGATGGCAACGAATACTCCGTCTACCTGCGCCGTCCCGGCGGCGAGACATCTTTCGGCAAGTCGGCGCGAGGCTCCGGAAACCTGGCGTATTTCGAAACGGCGCGCTTAACGGCCGTTTTCGTCAGCCACGCTCCTGGCGCCGATGCTCTGGCGTTCGCGCGCGCGGGCGCCACATTGCTCTAGTTTGCCGCTAGTTGCCGGCGTTTAGCCCAAATACCCGTTCGGCGTTGGTTTGGTATAGCTTTTTCTTGTCGGCGTCGCTAATGGGAAGATTGTCGGTGACCTTCACTTCTTCGGGAACGAACTGATAGGGATAATCCATCGCGTAGAGCACGCGATCGACGCCCAACACCGATTGGCAGTACAAAATCGGCGGCTCCCACGCCATCCCGCTGGTAGTCACCCAAACGCTTTCCTTGATGTAATCGCTGGGCTGCTTTTCGAGCTTCTGCACCGACGCGTACCGATTGGCCTTCACCATGGCGCGATGCATGAAATCGACGCGGAAGAGCCAATAAGGCAAGCCTTCGCCCAAATGTCCCACCACAATGCGGAGCTTCGGGAACCGATCGAAGACGCCGGACACAACGATGCGCAGCAGGTGCAATCCGGTTTCCACCGCGAATCCGAAGATGGCGCCATCCAGGCCTCGTTCGATGAATGGCCCGATCATAGATTTGGGCGGCGTGGTGGGATGAATGTACACCGGCACATTTAGATGTTCCGCGGCTTCGAAGATCGGCCAGAACTTCCGATCGTCCAGATATTCGCCGCGCGTGTGGCTATTGACGATCGCGCCTTTCAGTCCGAGCTGGCGAACGCCGCGCTCCAGTTCCTTGGCGGCGCCCGCCGGATCTTGTGGCGCGATGGCGGCCAAACCGGAGAATCGGTCGGGATGTTTTCGAATAGCATCGGCCAGTTGATCGTTGAAGGTTCGCGCGAGCGCCGTGGCTTCAGGCGCATCGAACACTTGCACGCCCGGCGCGGTCAGCGAGAGGATTTGCATCGCGATGCCGGTATCGTCCATGTCGCGCAACCGGCGTTCGCCCAGATCCTGGATGCGCTCGGCCAACGCGGTGGCGCGTGGACTGGCGCCGGAGTAAAATCCCCATAAGCTGCGAAACCCCGGATCGTCGTAGCCTTCGTCGAGTAGCTTGCGATAGCGCGCGATCAGCTCCGGTGGGGCAAAAGCTTCTTCCGTGGCAATGCGTTTATAGTCAGCCATTACGATTCCGTGACGAACTTGGTCACCAGACAAGCCTCCAAGCCTTCCATCCCTTCTTCGCTGCCGTGTCCGCTTTCCTTGATGCCGCCGAACGGGGAATCGCGCACCGAGATCAGGTAGCTGTTGATGCCGATCATGCCGGCTTCGATCTGTTCGCCCAGTAAATTCACCGTTCGATTGGAGCGCGTGAAGGCATAAGCAGCCAAGCCATACGGCAAGCGATTGGCCTGCTTGATCACGGCATCGAAATCCGAAAATGGATTGATGATCGCGATGGGCCCGAAAGGCTCCTCTCTCATGATGCGCGCTTCGTTGGGGACTTCCGATAGCACGGTGGGTTCCCAGAAATAACCAGGACCCGGAATGCGCGATCCGCCCGCGTCGAAATGCGCGCCGTGTTTCTTGGCGTCACCGAGCAGCTCCTCCATCGCATTCAAGCGCAGCGAATGCGCGAGCGGTCCCATTTTGTTGCTTTCCACCAGCCCGTCACCGACAGTCCAGGAGCGGGCGCGCGCGGCAAATCCGTCGACAAATTGTTTATAGATTTTCTCGTGAACGTAATAGCGGGTCGGTGAAACGCACACCTGGCCGGAATTGCGGAACTTGGACGTAGCCGATTGATCAAGCACGTTTTCGACGTCGACATCGTCGAAGACGATCACCGGTGCGTGCCCGCCCAGTTCCATGGTCGTTCGCTTCATGCCGTCCGCCGCCAGCTTCATGAGCTGCTTACCCACGCGCGTCGATCCCGTGAAGGAAACTTTGCGGATCACCGGCGACGCCAGCAGGTGGGTTGAAACCTCGGAAGGCACGCCGAATACAATCGACACGACGCCTTTGGGCAGTCCGGCATCCATCAGTGCTCGCGCCACTTCGAGCGCCGAAGCGGGCGTGTGCTCGGCGGGTTTCATGATGCACGGACATCCGGCGGCGAGCGCCGCGCCCAGCTTACGGCACGGATTGCCGACCGGAAAATTCCAGGGCGCGAAGGCAGCCACTGGACCCACTGGCTCGCGCAGCACCGTCATCCGAACCCCAGGCGTGCGCTGCGGCAGCACGCGCCCATAAGCCCTGCGGCCTTCTTCGGCGTACCATTCCAGGATGTCGGCCGAGCCGTGCGTCTCCAGGCGCGTTTCGTGAATGGTCTTGCCTTCTTCGATAGTGGCGATGCGCGCGATATGCTCGGCGCGCTCGTGCATCAGATCCGCCGCCCGTTTCAAAATCTTGCCGCGATCCTGCGGCGACATGCCGCGCCACACCGGGTAAGCCTGCTCGGCCGCATCCAGCGCGCGATCCAGATCGGCTTTCGAAGCATGGGGCAACATGCCGATGCATTCGCCAGTGGCCGGATTCATCACCGGTTCGTGCTCCCGGCCATCACTCAGGCTGTGCGGGTTCGTCCATTCGCCGCCGATCAGTAGCTTCAAGTCGGCGTAAGTTTCAGTAGTTATAGTTGGTGACATTTCGCTGTCTCATTCTATGGTATAAGCACAAAGGGTCGAGGAGCGTCTCATGAAGAAAAAGGCATTCTACGGCTGGAAGCTGCTGGCGGCGTTCTGGTTCATTTATCTCATCAACCTTGGCTTTCCGACCTACGGCCAGAGCGTCATCAACGCCTATATGGCGAAGGGTCTGCACATGGACCGGACCATGCTCGGCCTGGCGTTTTCGTTATACATGCTGATGGTCGGGCTGCCCGGTCCCGCGGTAGCCGCCCTGGTCAACCGCATCGGCGTGCGATGGACGCTGCTGATTGGCAGTTGCTCGGCGATGCTGGGCGCGCTCTCCATGGCGCTGTTCGTCCATACCGGCTGGCAGGCCGTTGTCTCGTTCGGAATATTGATCGGATTCGGATCCTGCGCGGGCGGAGCCATTGCCGAACAGCAAGGCATCGCGCAATGGTTTATCCGCAGGCGCGCGCTCGCGCTTTCGCTGATGTACAGCGGAGGCGGAATTGGCGGATTCATTCTGCCGCCGATCTTGAATCGAGTCATCGCAAATTCAAACGGAAATTGGCGCAACGGATGGTGGATCTTTCTCGCGCTTGCCGCTATCGGAGCGGCGCTAGTGATCTTCATGGTGAAAGAGAAGCCCGCGGACATGGGTCAAGTGCCGGATGGCGGCGCTGCGGCGGATCTGGCGCCCGGACAAAAGCGCCCCAAAGGCGTCTTCGTTACCACTGAAGCCTGGACGTTCAAGGAAGCAATCTTCTCGCGCGCATTCATCCTGATGCTGGTGTCGTCCATTGGAATCAGCTGCGGATTTAGCCTGATTCAAGCCCACGGCGTGGTGCATCTGAAAGATCTGGGCCATTCGCCGGCCGAAGCCGCGACGGCTATGTCGATTCTTGCGATCTCGACGTTGATCGGCAAGCTGCTGGCGAGTTTTGGCGACCGCATTGAGCCGCGCTACATCTGGTCCTTCGCGATGGCCGCGTTCGGATTGGGAACCGTGCTGGTTGTGCATGCCACCAGTGCTGCCGATCTTTATCCGTTTCCGATCCTGCTCGGATTCGGATGGGGCGCGACGCTGGTGTCCATGATGGGCGCGCCCATGAATTATTTCGGATTGAAGGCCTATCCCGCCGTGATCGGGTTGTGGCTCGCGATTCAAACTACTATCGGGGCATTGGCGCCGTTTGTGGCCGGTTACGTATTCGACAAATTCGGAAGCTACACCCCGGCGTTTTATACCATCGCCGGATTGTGTTTCGCCGGAGCGCTGCTGTTGCTTGCGGCCACGCCGCCACGGCGGAAGATAGCAGATGAATCGCCCGCGGGCCATGGGGCTTTGCGTCCCGCGCGAGCCTGAGAAGTTATGGATGATCAATTCAAGCCGGGCGACCTCTGCCCCAAATCCGGAATCTACGACGTGGTGCACGACGGAGTCCATCAGGACAAGCACCAGGTGACGATGGTGAAAGGCGAGACGTTTCCGCCTTGCAGGCATTGCGGCGATCATCCCCGATTCGCCGTCGCTATCGCGGCGCATCACGCGCCCAATCACGAACACTTTAAGAAGTAAGATACGTCAGGGTTCGCGCTTGCCGAGCGCGGCGGTCCAGGAGACGAAGAGCAATCCGAAGCCGACCAGGAGCAGGACGCGGAACAGCAGATTGTTGAACTCATCGGCGGGCGAGCCCAAGGTCCAATGCCGCGCCGACCATCCGGCTTTTTCGAGAAGAGCCGTCGCGAGAACTATACCGGCAATCAGGTTCAGAACTACACGCGTCTTCACGGGCGCGCCTCGCAGCGATAGACCGATCAGAAACGCGACGACGAAAACAATGGCCACCAGCAACGCGGCGACGGAGTAGGCGAGCAGAACGTCGGGCATAAGTCAACCAAACGTTAGACGCCGAAATCGTCAATTATTAGACAACTCGTCTATTAGACAAATTCGGCCGCCGGCACCCAATTGCCGTGCACCTGCACACGCAGCCGGAAAGGCACCTTAATGCGTGCAATGGGGCCTTTTTCCACATGTTCCGCTTCGACGATCGCCACTTCGGAAAGCTGTTGATCGTGCATGTCGCAGACGAACGCCAGGTAGCCTTCGTGGCCGGGCTTGCTGGAAGGAATATGGATGTGCTCCTGCACCGTGACTGTCGGGCCCAGCCCGAGCGTGGTGTATTTTCCAGTCTTTACTTCCATACGAACGATGGTGTTGAAGCCCGGGCCGACGGGGCCGGCGATAGGCGGCGGCCCATTCTGAGGAGCGTTCCGTGGATCGAAAGTCTGGTAATAGCCGATATCGAAATCGGTCATCTGATCCTTCAGCGCGGTGCGCGGCATGTCGCCGCTGGGGCCAATGACGGTCTCTTCCCAGGTGTCGCCGGGCTTGGATAAATCGAAGGTCCAGCGCACGAATCCGATGCGCACCTGATCGGGACGCAGGTTGATGCCCGACGCCTTCTGCATGAACGGGAACGGCGGCACTTTGCTGACGCCGAAATACATGTGCACGCGATTGCCTTCGCTATAGGCGTTCATGAAATGGAACGAAGAACGCGCGGGCCCGCGGAACCAGCGCATGTGCTTCACGTGCGCATCGCGCGGCAGAATGCCGACGAACGATTCCTTGTCCTGCTCAAAGACCCAGTGGTGTCCGCCGGCCTTCATGCGATTGAGGTCGGCCGTGATGGGAAACACCGGGAAAATGACGTGCTCGCGCGTGACGGCGAAATCGTGCATCAGCGCCACATACGGCGCTTCGAACCATTCTTCGCGCGTCAGATTGCCCTTTTTGTCGGCGACGCAGAACGACACGTCCTTGGTGACCAGGCCGCCCGCTTCGTAGCCGAAGAAGTAAAGATCGCCGGTGTCGGGCGCCAGGCGCGTGTGCGCGGTCATGGTCTGGCTCTTGAGCTTGCCGTCGTAATCCCACTCGCCGATGGTTTCGAGCGTATGTGGATCCAGCTCCATCGCGTGGCTGTCTTCCTTGAGCGCCAGCAGTTTGCCTGCGTGATAAATCGGCGTGGTGTTATTGACGTTGCGCGGCTTGCCGCGGACGCTAGGGTCGTCGGTGAAAGGATTGCGATACAGGCCGTACAGCGAACGGCGTGCGGCGCGCTCGGCCTTCCAGCGCTCGGTCTTGACGTAGCGCATCTTGAAATCGACGTGGCCGTTGTCAAAACGGAATAAACTGACCATGCCGTCGCCGCTCAGGAACGTATCGTCGCCCATCATCGGCGAATATTGCGGATCGGGAATGGAGCGATACCAGGAGCCGTTGATCTCTTCCGGCACCTCGCCTTCGGTGACCAGGTCGTATATATCGCACTCGATGCGAGAGGGCGCGTTCCATCCCGCAAAGTCCATCGTGTTGGGGAACGGTTTTGCCATTGCGCCGGCTTCTTGGACCTACTGGGCGCCCACCTTCTGCGTAATGTTGGGCGGCGGAGCGAGCTTCACGTCCTTGCCGGTGACGGGATGCGGATAGTGGAACGGGAACGTATCGGTCTCGGGCCACAGCGGGGGCGTGGGTTTCTCGAGCTCATCGGGGCCGGTGGGATTGCCGGGATAAGTATCGGTGTAGTAGGGCACGTAATGGGGCTTGGTGAAGGCCCAGCCTTTGTCGAAATCGGCATGCCAGACCGGGCGATAGTTCAGCACCTTGAGTTTCCAGACGCCGTTTTCCTTGGCATAGACGTTTTCGTAAAGCGAGCCTTCCCACCATTGGCGCAGCGGATGCGTGTCGTCGGTGTATTCGTGATGGCGGCCGGCCTGCATGAAGACGCGCAGGCGCGCGTAGGCGGTTTTTCCATCGGGCGAGATGTCGATGATGTCCTGCAGCATCATGTGATCCAGCAGGTAGCCCTGCACCGGACCGTTGTGGCCGCCGGTGAAGTTCTTGCGAAAACGGTCGCAGTAGAGACGGCGGGCGCTGGCCTTGCCGCGAAAGATACCGCCGATGAAGTGGACCTCGCAATCGTCGGTGAACAGGTCGACCACCTCGTCGTAGAGGCACTTGTCGAGATAGTAGCCGTACTTGAACTGGAGGTCGCGGACAGCCTGCGTGTCTTGCAGCTTGCCGACTTGGGCGGTGAGTTCTTCGACTTTCTTTTCGAGCGCGCGGAACTGGTCATCAGTGGGCATGAGGGAATTATAGCGGAGGGTCGGGCTGACGCCCTTGGTGGCTGGTGGCTGGGTGAAGACGGCACGTCGGGCGTGGAAGAGCCGCGGCCCCCGATACGTATACATTCCATGTTAGAATACGTACGAATGTCGAAGCTAACATTGAGCGTGAATGACGCTGTAGTCGCTCGTGCCAAGCGCTATGCGAAGGCGCGCGGCGTGTCCATCTCAAAGATGGTTGAAGCGTATCTATCCGCGGTTGCCGAGCCATCGGCTCCCGTGGCGGTGGACACTCCCATCCTCCGGTCCGTGCGGGGCATGCTCAAGAAAGCCGATGTCAAGGACTACAGGCGGCATTTAGAAACCAAATACCGATGAAAAGGCTGCTGGTGGACACGAACGTCGTTCTGGACGTTCTGCTCGACCGCCAACCCCATGCGGATGCAAGCGTCGCGATTTGGGCAATGATCGAAACGGGGCGCTGCGAAGGGTACTTGTCGGCCCACGCGATTACCACCATTCACTATCTGATTCAGAAGGAGCTTGGCGCGGCGAAGGCAAAACATCTCATCACCCTTGTGCTGCGTTTGTTTCGCGTGGCTGCGGTGGACGGCATCGTCCTGGAGCAAGCTTTGCGATTGCCGCTGTCCGATTTCGAGGACACGGTGACCGTGGCAGCGGGACAAGTCTGTGGGTGCGACTTCATGGTGACTCGCGACCCCAAGGGATTTCGCGGTTCGCCGGTTCGCGCCCTCGCACCGGAGGCGGTCCTGCCGATGTTGGGGTAAGCTGCGCGCAATGGTGCGGGGCGATACAATACCGCCATGCAACGTTTCCTTGTTCTGAGCGTGCTGGCGCTCGGTAGCGCTTATGGCGCCGGGTGCGATCGCGCGTGTCTGAAGACCGCGCTCGATCAGTATTTGAATGCCGTGGTGCAGCACAACCCGGCAGGCGCGCCGCTTTCGGTGGGATTCCGGCAAACGGAAAACGCCAAGGTCACGCGGCCCGGCATGGGGATCTGGCAAAGCGCCAAGGCGCTGGGGAAATTGCAGCGCAGGTATCTGGACGCCGAGTCCGGCCAAGCGGGCTATTTCGGAACGCTCGAAGAGGAGAGCGGCACCGCCGTTGTGACCGTGCGGCTTAAGATTGAGGACCGCAAGATCACCGAGGCCGAGTGGTACCTGGCGCGCAAAGGCGATCCGGGAATCGGAACCGGAGCCGGCGCGCAGGCCAACGCGTCGTTCCACGATCCGGACAATCTGACGGCGCATCCGCCCGCCGAGCGCATGGTCCCCAAGGGCGAGCGGCTGTCGCGCGCCGACATGGTGGCGATCACCAACAGCTACTTCGACGGGCTGACCGCGCATGAGCCCCCGCTGATCATCGCGCATCCGGGATGCGTTCGCTTGGAGAACGGTTTCCTGACGACGCAGCGCAAAGGCCCCAACGGAGAGATGACGGATTGCACCTCGCCCGGCGCAATGACCAATATTTTCGCCGTCGTCGCGCGGCGCTATCCGATTGTCGACGAAGAAGCCGGCGTGGCGTTGGGCCTGGGCGTGTTTGAGCGCAAGCCGGGCGTGGCCATGCGGCGGAATCTGTTCAGCGAGTGGTTCGTCATTGAGCAGGGCAAGATTCGATCCATCTACTCGTCGATGTCTTATCCCGAGCAAGACGCGCTGGTACCGAACTGGCCGCCGTTCGATGGAAACTGGCCGGTGGCGCCACCGCCGAAGTAGGAAAGAGAAGTAGGAGCTATAAAATGAAGCCTTGGACTATTGCACTTTTCCCGGTACTTCTGCTGCCTTCCCTGGCACTCGCTCATCACGGAGGCGCGGAGTACGACATGAAGACGACCGTGGTGTTTCACGGAAAACTCACGCGCGTCGAGATGATCAATCCGCATTCCTGGATCTACTTCGACGTCGCCGAGAAGGATGGGTCGGTCAGCCATCATCGCTGCGAGATGAGGTCGGTTCACGTGCTGCGGCGCTCGGGCTGGACCAAGGAGAATTTCCCGGTGGGCCAGATGATCACAGTGGAGGCTGCGCCGAACAAGACAGACCCTGCGTCGTGTTACCTGGAGACCATCGTGGCGGCGGATGGAACGCGCATGGATCGCTATGGGCAATATGTGAAAGCGCCGCAAGGAGGCGTCCAGGAGGTGAGAGGTCCCATTGCCCCGCCCAAGGCGGACCGGCCGGCGCGGCGGCCGTCGGGAGAGCCGAACATCGCAGGCGATTGGGCGCCGGTGCAGCTGGTGATGGCGAATGCGAAGGGGACTGGCGGCGGGTTGGTGCCGCTGGATAAATTGACGGAATACAAACCAGGCGATCGGCCGGCGGTGTCCTTCGCGGATGTCTCGCGCACCGGCCCGAGGAAGTACGGCGGGACCGATCTGACCGAGGCCGGCGAAAAGGCCGCCAAGGATTTCAAGCGCGACGACAATCCGCGCTTTCACTGCGAGACCACCAGCATCCTGTTCGACTGGACCTTCGACGGGCCGGTGGACCGGATCACACAGAACAAAGACACCATCGTGCTGGAGTACGGGCAGTTCGGATTAAAGCGCACCGTCTACATGAACATGAAAGAGCACCCGCACGGCGTGAAGTTGACTCGCACCGGCCACTCGATCGGCCATTGGGAAGGCGACACGCTGGTGGTGGACACGGTGGGATTCGCGCCCGGGTTCCTGAATCCGCCCGTTCGCAACAGCGATCGGATGCACGTGGTGGAACGGTTTACACTGGACCCGCATAAGATGGCGCTGACGCGCAGTTATACGGCCGAAGACCCGGTGTACCTGAAGGGCAAATACACGGGATCGGACACGATTTTGCCGGCGGATGCTCCGTTCAACCCCGGGAAATGCAAGGAATTGAATTTCATCGATTATTCGAAAGAGCAAAAGCATTAGCGCGGGAGGCGCACCACTTATGAAGAGAAGAGGATTCTTAAAAGGGGCCGCGGCGGGTGCTGCTGCCGGAGCTGCGGCGCTCGTTCCTTCGCCCGCGAAACCGCAAGAGGCCGCGCCACGTCCGGCCGCGCTTCCGCCTACTGCCGCACAGCGAGCCGCTGAGAACGCGACTCCCGAGGGAGGGGCTGGCGCCGCAGCAGAGCTGCAGATTGTCGAACGGCCGGGCTCGGATTACATGGTGGATGTTTTCAAGTCGCTCGGATTCGAATACCTGTTCGCCACGCCCGGATCCAGCTTTCGCGGCATTCACGAATCGGTGATCAATCACGGCGGCAACCAGAATCCGGAGTTCATCACCTTCACCCACGAAGAATGCTCGGCCGCAGCAGCCAATGGCTACGCGAAGATCGAAGGCAAACCGGCGCTGGTTTGCGCGCACGGCACGGTCGGCATCCAGCACGCCGCAATGGCCATTTACAACGCCTATTGCGACCAGGCGCCGGTGTTCATCGTCGCCGGCAACATCTCCGATGCCGCGGAACGGCGCGGGCGCGTGGAATGGCTGCACGCCGCGCAGGACGTGGCCGCCACGGTGCGCGATTACACCAAGTGGGACGACAATCCGGCGTCGCTCACGCACTTCGGTGAATCGAGCGTGCGCGGATACCAGATCGCCATGACAGCGCCCATGATGCCGGTGGTGCTGGCCGCCGACGGCGTCTTGCAGGAAGGCGAAGCGCCCAAGGAGTTCGACTGGCGTATTCCGAAGCTGCCCAGGATCTCGCAGCCGTCGGGCGATTCGGCGGCCGTGGCCGAACTGGCGCAAATGCTGGTGGCAGCCGAAAATCCGGTGATCGTCGCCAGCCGTTCGGCGCGCACGCCCGCGGGCCTGGCGCTGTTAGTGGAACTGGCGGAAACCCTGGGCTGCGGCGTGATCGATCAGCAACGCCGCATGAACTTCCCTTCCCGCCATCCGCTGAATCAGACCCAGCGCTCACGCGCCGTGATCACCAATGCCGACGTGATCCTGGGCCTGGAAGTCTACGACTTTTTCGGCGTTGTGCACACGCTGGGCGGCCAATTGAACGTGATTCCGCGATCTATCATCAAGCCCGGCACTAAGCTCGTGAGCATCAGCTCTTCGGACCTTTTCTACAAGAGCAACTATCAGAACTTCCAGCGCTACGAAGATGTGGATCTTTCCATCGCGGCCGATGCGGAGGCCACAATGCCCGCGCTGATCGAAGCGGTGAAGCGCCTGCTCACCGATGATCGCAAGCAAGCCATTCAAGCGCGCGCCGCCAAGCTGGGCCAGGCCAGCCGGCAGGCGTTGGAGCAAACGCGAACCGCCGCTTCGTACGCTTGGGACGCGAGTCCGGTATCCACCGCGC
The DNA here is from genome assembly GCA_963798295.1 of Bryobacterales bacterium. Classification (GTDB taxonomy): domain Bacteria; phylum Acidobacteriota; class Terriglobia; order Bryobacterales; family Bryobacteraceae; genus Palsa-89. The sequence continues at coordinate 198,825 of CAWCSV010000005.1, forward strand.
GGTTGAGCGCGGAACTGTGGGGGCAGATCAAGGATGAAGATTGGTCGCTGGTGTCCGATCCGTTCTGGGTGAGCAACTGGCCGCTGCGACTTTGGGATTTCAAGAAGCACTATCAATTTATCGGGGGCGCGGGCGGCGAAGGCGTGGGTTACCTTGCTCCGGCGGCGCTGGGAGCGGCCATCGCCAATAAGAAACACGGCCGGCTGAGCGTGTCCATTCAATCCGACGGCGACCTGATGATGGCCAACGGAGTCCTGTGGACCGCCGCGCATCATCGCATCCCCTTGCTCACCGTCATGCACAACAACCGCGCCTATCATCAGGAGATCATGCAATTGCAGCGCGTGGCGAACCAGCACAACCGCGGCGTCGACATTGACAAGTGCAAAATCGGAACCGAGATCGCGAATCCCAACATCGATTACGCGATGCTGGCGAAAAGCATGGGCGTGGAAGCGGAAGGGCCGATTTCCGATCCGAAAGATCTGAGCGCGGCGATTCGGCGCGGAATTGACGTGGTGAAACGCGGCGATCCGTATCTGATCGATGTGATCACGCAGCCGAGGTAGGGAAGGCCCGAGGTAAGAAAGACAAATGATTCGGAACATCATCGTGCTCGCGCTGCTCGCCGTCGCGTCGGCTGCCGCGCAATCGGCCGGCAATGCGGAGAACGGCAAGCGTCAATTCGTGAAGCTGGGCTGCTACACCTGCCACGGTTATCAGGGACAAGGCGGCGGCGCCGGGGCCAAACTCGCGCCGCACCCGATCGCGGCCACCGCGCTGATCGCCTACGTGCGCCATCCCGCCGGCACTATGCCGCCTTTTACGAAAAAGGTTGTTTCCGATGAGGTTCTCATGGATATCCACGCATATCTGGAGAGCATTCCCGCGCCGCCTCCGGCCAAAGACATTCCGCTGTTGAACCAGTAGGGGGCGGGCGGCCGCGCCCCCCTATTCGACCGGGTCAGGTTTGTTCTGGCATCTGGCTTATCCGCTCCAGCGCCGCGTCCAGTTCCGGCGAATCCGGCAATCGCACGCCCAAGTCCGTTTCCAGGCACGACCGCAACGCCGCGGCGTCGGTTAGCGTCCGCTTCTCCGTCCCATCTTTGCGATGAATGGCCAGCGCGTTGTTGCGTAGCGCATAGCGGGCCTGCGGAGTGCTCCGCGCGGCGATCAGCATCTGGAGGAAGAAGGAACTGGGGTGGTGGCACAGATACCAGTTGGAGACTTCGTAGTCGGCCGGGAACTGCGGCTCCAGCGTGAAGCGATAGAACGGCTGCCATTCGCCCTTCACACAAGCTTCCAGCACGAATCCGTTTTCGAGCGGCATCAGCCGGTGCGTTTCATGCGGCGTGGGCTGCGCGATATGCGGCTCCAGGCGAAGGGGCGCGGTGAGGACATTGCCGCCAAATCCGACGTCGGCCAGGTAGCGCAGGCCGCCCAAGTCCACCAGCAGCACCATGTGGCTGCGCGGGCCCACGGGAGTGCCCGGCGCGGCGTTCCACAACACGCGTGCCGCCAGGCTGGTGACGGAAAATCCCAACGCCTCCAGTGCATGGCGAAAGAGTGTATTGTGCTCGAAGCACCATCCGCCCCGGCCGCCGGTAACAAGCTTGGCTTGGAGCGAATCTGCGTCCAGGGCCACGGGCCAGCGCAGGAGTGGATTGAGGTTCTCAAACGGAATCGCCGCTGGATGGAGGGCGTGCACAGCCTGCAGGGTGTCGAGCGTCGCCGTGCGTGGTCCGGAATAGCCAATGCGATCAAGATAGGCATCCAAGTCCACTCAAAAGAGTATATGATGTCTACCGGACTTTACCAACAAATGAGACTCAGCGCCATGGTCGGCCCGTTGGTTCTCGCAGGGCTGTGGCAGGCTCTGCTCCCTGCGCCCGCCCAAGCGTTGGCTGTCTGCGCCGATCCGGATTATCTCCCTTATTCGAATCGAGCTGGGGCTGGATTTGAGAACAAAATCGCCGAAGCGGTAGCCAAGGCGCTGGGCGAAAATGTCGAATACACCTGGGCCAGCCATCGCAACCACGGCGGATTTACACAGTTCCTGGCGACAACACTGGACGTCAAGAAGTGCGACGTCGTGATGAGCATTCCCTACGGCAGCCGGGAAGAACTTACCACGCGGCCTTATTACATCTCTTCCTACGTGTTTGTGTTCGACAAGAGCAAGAAGTACGACGTTACCAGCATGGATTCGCCCGTGTTGAAAAGGGTGAAGGTGGGGTTTGAGCGCGAGACGCCGGCCGAAGACGCGCTCAAAATGCGCGGGATGATTCCGGCGGCAATGGCTTTCGACGTGGCCACCGAGAACGACCAATCGCCCGCGCTGATGCTGGACGCGCTCAATAGCGGGAAGATCGACGTTTTGATCACCTGGCAGCCGGCCATCGGGGCATTCCTGCGCAAATCTCCGAATCTGGTAGTGGTAACGGTGCCGAATGAACGCGCGCTGGGGCCGCCGGAACAATACTCGTTTCCGATGTCGATGGGCGTCCGCAGCGGCGACGACGCGTTGAAGAAGAGGCTGGATGAGGTGATCGCCGGCCACCAAGAGGAGCTCACCGCGATCCTGACTGAGAACGGCGTGATGTCGTACGCGCCGCGGCAGGGAGGCCAGTAGCCTTGAAGCTCGCAGTAATCTTAGTGACCATGACCTTTGTTATTGCCATATCGGCGGGAGCACAGGACGGCGAGAAACTGATCAAGGAAAACGATTGCTCTTCTTGTCACGCGGTGGATCGCCAGGTTGTCGGGCCCGCTTATGCGGCCATAGCCAAACGCCATGCGGGACAAAACGATGCGGTGGCGAAACTGGCAGCGAAAATACGCGACGGCGGCAACGGCATGACGTCTCATCCGGATTTGACGGACGCGCAACGCACCCAGATGGCGACGTGGATCCTCTCGCAAACCGCTTCGGCGCCTGTGTCCACTCACGGCGAAAGCGAAACGTATGCCTACACGCTGAAGGACGGGACCACCGTCAGCCTGGATTTTCCACTGTTTCTGGATGGCCAGGCGCCCAAAGTGACGAAGGACGTCTTCCACGGCTACCAGCTCTTCAATTCGTATTGCTACCGCTGCCATGGCACCGACGCCGCGGGCAGCCAACTCGCACCCGATCTTCGCCACTCGCTCACGGCCGGCATGACGCAGCGGGATTTTTTGTCCATCGCAATGCAGGGGAAAAAAGAACAAGGAATGCCCGCGTGGGCCGGCTTCCTCAGCGAGGACGATGTCGTTCACATTTTCAGGTATGTAAAAGGGCGCAGCCTCGACCTGGTGTCTCCGGGCAGGCCACCGTCCGCGCAGGACTAAAAAGCAGTTCCAAAAGAACGCAAAGGAGCTTTTGAAAATGAACCAGACCAAGCAGCTCTGTTCCCTGGCGATGGATGGCGAGTGCGCCATGATCGCCCCGATGACCGCCCTGGCCGACGATACGCTTCAGAAGGATTCCCAGGATCCCAACCAGTGGGTAATTCCGTTGGGCAATTACAGCGGAAACCGGCATAGCAAACTCAGCCAGATCACCAGCAACAACGTCGGAAAGCTGAAAGTTGCCTGGACCATGTCCACCGGTACGCTGCGCGGGCAGGAAGGCCAGCCGCTGGTGGTGGGCAACATGATGTACTTCGAAAGTTCGTATCCCAACTTCGTATACGCCGTCAATCTCGACAAGATAGGGCAGATCGTCTGGAAATTCGCGCCGGAGCAGGACAAGTTTTCGCCCTCCGTTGCCTGCTGCGATCTGGTGAATAAGGGCGTGGCGTACGCCGACGGCAAGATTCTCATTTCCACCCTGGACACGCATGTCTACGCGCTGGATGCCAAAACCGGCAAAGTGCTGTGGAGCGCGCAGAATGGCGATCCGCAGCTAGGACAAACCATGACCATCGCGCCACTGGTGGTGCACGACAAAGTGATCGTGGGAATTTCGGGCGGCGAGTACGGAGTGCGCGGGCATCTCACCGCTTACAATCTCAACACCGGCAAGATGGTGTGGCGCGCCAACAGCGTGGGACCCGACAAGGATATCCTCTTCGAGCCCGACAAGACCGTGGATGCAGCCACCCAAAAACCAGTGGGCAAGGATTCCAGTCTTAAGACGTGGAAGGAGGATGGCTGGAAACTGGGCGGCGGCACCACGTGGGGCTGGTATACCTACGATCCGCAACTCAACTTGGTTTACTACGGCAGTGGCAATCCGGGAACGTGGAATCCCGGGCAGCGGCCTGGCGACAACAAGTGGTCCACCAGTCTGTTCGCGCGCAATCCGGATACCGGCGTGGCCGCGTGGGTCTATCAAATGACTCCGCACGACGCCTGGGATTACGACGGCATCAACGAAAGCGTTCTCACCGACAGCGTGATCGACGGCCAGACCATCCCCACTATGACGCATTTCGATCGCAACGGTTTCGCCTACGTGCTGGACCGCCGCAATGGCAAGCTGCTCAGAGCCAACAAGTTCGATCCGTCCACCAATTGGGCCGAGAAGATCGATTTGCAGAGCGGCCGTCCGGTGCTCAACCAGGCCAAGATGACCAAGGAAGACGTAAACGTCAAAGACATTTGTCCGGCGGCGCAGGGCGCGAAGAATCATCAGCCGGCGTCTTACGATCCCAAGAGCAAACTGTTTTATCTGGGCACCAATCACATCTGCATGGACTACCAGGCGTTCAGCGTAAAGTACCGCGGCGGCTTCCCGTATGTGGGCGCCACGCTGAGCATGTACCCGGCCGATCACGGCAATGTGCGCGGCAGGCTGATCGCGTTCGACCAGGTAACCGGTCAGACCAAATGGACGGTGAATGAGCCGTTCCAAGTTTATAGCGGACCACTCACCACCGACGGCGGCGTGCTGTTCTATGGCACGTTAGACGGCTGGTTCAAAGCCGCGGATCAGGCTACGGGAAAGATCCTGTATCAATTCCATGCGCCGTCGGGCATCATCGGCAATCCGATTACGTACACGCACGGCGGCAAGCAGTATGTCGCGGTGCTGAGCGGCGTGGGAGGATGGGCCGCGATCGGACTGGCCGAAGGTCTCACCAAAGGGAGCGACGGGCTGGGCGCCGTCGGGCTTACCTCCTCGCTCGCCGACTATACGAATCTGGGCGGGACGCTGCTGGTGTTTTCGCTAGAATAGAGGATTTCTTCATCCTCCATAGCCGGCGTTGCCGAGGGATCTGGCTCCCAAAACAACGCCGGCCATCAGAACCATCCTGTAGGGCCGGATCGCGCCAGGCACCTATACCGGCACGTAGAGTAACAGGCGTTCACAAGGGTGGCGGCCGGAATGGTGAGACTGGCGCGGGCCGTCGCCAGCCCACGCGGGCGAGCACGAACGCAGCAACGACGAGAATCGCATTCGCCGTCAGGAATCTCGAGGTTGGCATGACAATGCCCAGCGACTGGCGGGCCCATGCCTGCCAGCGTAAGATATTCTTCCGAGGCGAGGAGGGCGCTGGACGCAGCGACCACATAGAGGATCCATTCGTGGGTCTTCGCGTTGGGAACTGCCATTACTCGATCCTCGGGTTAGGACGAGCGCCTTCCGATCAGGAAGTGCGTTGCCCTTTCCCCACAAATGGTCCTGAAGGGGGCGAAGCCGAGTTTGGAGAGATTGATTCCGGACAGTAGATGCTCACCTTCGCCCAGGAGCACCGGCGCCAGGGCTAAGTGCATTTCGTCAATCTGGTTCGCGATCAGATACTGGCGAATCACGGACACGCCGCCGCCGATTCGGACGTCTCTGTCCTTTGCTGCGTCCCTGGCTCGCTTGAGAGCATCCTCAAGTCCATCGGTGACGAAGTAGAATGTGGTGCCGCCTTCCATCGTGAGGGGAGATCGCGCGTGATGCGAAAGCACAAAGACAGGCGTATGGAACGGCGGATTGTCGCCCCACCATCCTTTCCAGGAATCATTGTCCCAAGGACCGCGAACCGGTCCGAACATATTGCGGCCCAGGATCCAGGCACCGACATTCTCGAAAGACTGAACAGCAAGGTCGTTGTCAACGCCTTGGCCGCCGCCACTTTGACCCTGTATCTTCCTGAACACTTCCGTCTCTCGGAACCACCCGAGCAGCTCGGAGCCGCGGGTCCCCAGGGGATTGTTCAGGTCTTGGCGGAGTCCTGCACCGAACCCGTCGAGTGAAATCGAAAACGCGGCGACTCTAACCTTGCTCATGGGCTCGGCCGTTTCTTTCGATGGTAACAATGAAAAGTTTTTCGCTCGCGGGGCCGCGTCTAATATTGGACCGTGCTAATAAGGACGCTCGCCAACCCAATTCCCGGGCGGATTGTAGTTGCAGACCCACACTTCGTGCCCTGTCTCGCGAGCCACGGCGCAGCCCACTTCGCGCGTGCTGTTCCACACCAGTTGTGTGTAATGGCCACAGACGTCGCGGCAGGTGTTGGAACCGTAGCTATAGTCGCGCGCTTCCGACGCCCAATCGCCCACCACCAGGTCCGGCGTAGCCCTGCCGCCGGTAATCTCAAAAAGATTCTCGCCGAAGACCGGGCGGGGGCGATGATAAAACTGGCGCTCCTGCAGCAGACGGCCGGCCCAATCCTGCGCGTGCGCAGCTAACTTGGGGGACCAATGCAGCGGCGGGATTTCGACACGCGCCCTTATCTCGTTGTGGGCACGCAGCATATCGCGGGCAAAGTCGTCGGACGCCTCCGGCAGAGTGCCGCTGTGACCTGCAAAAGCGACGAAAAAACAACACAAACCGACGAGATTGCGACAGGTCACGAAAGGAAGTGTAAGGAAGGATGGCGGCAAAAGCCGCCGAGCGTTTAACCGAAATCGGGCGCCGTCTTTGGCTTAGGCTCCGTCGAGATTCGGGGCTAGGCGTTTAAGGTTCTATCGCGTTGCTCGTATCGAAACGCGATTTTCATTAGCAGGCCACTCATCAGTTAGGCTACAATGCTCGATCAGAGAGCGCGCGAGTTTGTCCCCCGAAACTCCAACGCTTGCGAACCGCGGAGGGTTCGTCGAAAGCTCCCATGTCCACTACTACCCAGCCTCAACCGAAGGCGTCTCCCATGTCGGCAACCGGCGACGCGATCGATCAGCTTTGTATCGACACCATCCGCACCTTGTCGATGGATGCGGTTCAGCAAGCGAACTCCGGGCATCCGGGCACACCGATGGCCATGGCGCCGGTGGTCTACACGCTCTGGCAGCAATTCCTGAGGTTCGATCCGGACGATCCCATCTGGCCCAATCGCGACCGGTTCGTGTTATCGGCCGGCCATGCATCGATGTTGCTGTATTCGATGCTGCACCTGTGCCAGGTGAAGGCGGTCGATCCCAAGTACGAAACGCTGGGGACGCTGAGCGTCGGCTTGGACGACATCAAGAATTTCCGGCAGCTCAACAGCAAGTGCCCCGGACACCCCGAATATCGCTGGACGTCCGGCATCGAAACCACCACCGGTCCGTTGGGACAAGGTGTAGCCACCAGCGTCGGCATGGCGCTGGCGTCGCGCTGGATGGCGCACTATTTCAACCGGCCCGGTTTCGAGATGGTGAATTTCAACGTCTATGCGCTGGCCGGCGACGGCTGCATGATGGAAGGCGTCAGCGGAGAAGCGGCCTCGGTGGCGGGGCATCTGAAGCTTTCGAATCTTTGCTGGATCTACGACAACAACCACATCACCATCGAAGGCAACACCTCGCTGGCGTTCAGCGAGGACGTGGCCACGCGCTTCCTGGGCTATGGCTGGAACGTTCTGCGGGTGGGCGACGCCAACGATCAGGACATGGTGGCGCGGGCCATTCGCACCTTCCAGGCCACCGAAGACCGTCCGACCATCATTATTGTGGATAGCCACATCGCCTATGGCGCGCCGCACAAGCAGGACACCAGCGCGGCGCACGGCGAGCCGCTGGGCGAGGAAGAGATCCGGCTCACCAAGCGCAATTACGGATGGCCGGAGGACGCGAAGTTTCTGGTTCCCGACGGCGTATGCGAGCGCTTCAAGGAACAGCTCGGCAAGCGCGGCCGCGCGGCGCGCGACGCCTGGATGGCGAAATTCGCCGAATACAGCCAGCAGTTTCCCGAACTGGCGGATCATCTGGATAAGATCCAGAAGCGCGAGCTGCCGCAAGGCTGGGATGCCGACATTCCGTCCTTCCCGGCGGACCCCAAGGGCATGGCCGGGCGCGACGCGTCGGCCAAGGTGGAAAACGCCATCGCCAAGCGTTTGCCGTGGCTGATCGGAGGTGCTGCCGACTTAGCACCGTCCACCAAGACGCGGCTGACGTTCGACGGCGCGGGCGACCTGGAGGCAGGCAGCTATGGCGGGCGCAACTTGCATTTCGGCATCCGCGAGCATGCCATGGGATCCATTCTCAACGGGCTCTCGCTCTCCAAGCTGCGACCGTTCGGATCGGGCTTCCTGATTTTCAGCGACTATATGCGCGCACCCATCCGGTTGAGCGCACTGATGGAGATCCCGATCATTCTTATCTTCACGCACGATTCGATCGGCGTCGGCGAAGACGGGCCCACCCATCAGCCGGTAGAGCAACTGATTTCGCTGCGCGCCATTCCCGGGCTGATCGTGCTGCGGCCGGGTGACGCCAATGAGGTGGCGCAAGCCTGGCGAGTTATTGTGCAACTCCGGCATGAGCCGGCGTGTCTCATATTATCGAGGCAGAACATGCCGACACTGGACCGCACGAAATACGCTTCAGCCTCTGGCGTGGGGCGCGGCGCCTATATTCTCGCCGATACCCCCGGCGCCAACCCCCAGGTGATCCTGATCGGCACCGGCAGCGAAGTTTCCTTGTGCGTGGACGCCTACGAAACGCTGACCAAGGAAGGAATTAAGGCGCGCGTGGTGAGCATGCCGTCCTGGGAGCTGTTTGAGCAGCAGTCCTACGAATACCAAAACCGCGTGCTGCCTCCCCGGGTGACGGCGCGTGTGGCGGTGGAGCAGGCGTCGGTGTTTGGATGGGACCGTTACGCCCGCCGCCGCATCGGCATGCATACTTTCGGCGCGTCGGCGCCGCTCAAGGAACTGCAAAAGAAATTCGGCTTCACCCCTGACGCTGTCGCCGCCGCCGCCAGAGAAGAGCTGGCAAAGGCACAATAGAGATAGAGCCGGGCGAATGGCGTGCAGCGCTTCGCCCACCTCAAGATTGATCACGACGAGAGGAATACCCAAGTGACGAACACCACGAGCGAGACAATCAAAACCTCCGCGAAAACCACCAATCCCTTGATGGAACTTCGCAAATTCGGGCAATCGGCTTGGCTGGATTACATCCGGCGCACACTTATTACCGAAGGCGAGCTGAAGCGCCTGGTGGATGAGGACGGCCTCGGCGGCGTTACCTCCAATCCCGCCATTTTCGAAAAGGCCATTACCGGCAGCACCGATTACGCCGACGCGCTGGCCGAGCTGCAGAAGCGCAAAGACCTGGACGCCATGGGCGTGTACGAGATCATCGCGATCAAGGACATCCAGGACGCCGCCGATATCCTGCGCCCGGTGTACAACAGCACAAAAATGCGCGACGGATACGTGAGCCTGGAAGTCTCTCCGTTCTTGGCGCGCGATACCCAAGGCACGCTCAAGGACGCGCGGCGTTTATGGAAAGCCGTGAACCGGCCCAACCTGCTGGTGAAAGTGCCGGCCACCCTGGAAGGAATTCCAGCCATCGAGCAGCTCATCAGCGAAGGCATCAACGTCAACGTGACGCTGCTATTCGCGCAGGAGATGTACGAAAAGGTCGCGCTGGCTTACATCGCCGGACTGAAGAAGTATGTGGCGGGCGGCGGCGATCCCAGCCACGTATCCAGCGTGGCCAGTTTTTTCATCAGCCGCATCGACAGCATGGTAGACGCGATCGTGAAGGCCAAGCTGAAATCGAGCACCGATCCCAAGGAGCAGGCGTTGCTGAAGAGCCTGCCCGGGAAGGTGGCCATCGCGAACGGCAAGCTCACCTACCAGCAATACAAACAGATCTTCTCCGGCGCCGATTGGAGCGCGCTGGCCAAGCAGGGCGCGCAGACGCAGCGCGTGTTGTGGGCCAGCACCAGCACCAAGGACCCGTCGTATTCGGACGTGCTGTACGTCGAAGAGCTGATCGGACCCGACACGGTGAATACCATGCCGCCGCAGACGCTGGATGCTTTCCGCGATCACGGCAAGCCGAAGGCGAGTCTGGAGGCTGGCCTGGATGCCGCCAAGCAGACCATGGATAATCTGGCCGCCGCGGGCATTTCGATGAAGAAAGTCACGGACGACCTGGTGACGCAGGCCGTGAAGCTGTTCGCCGAACCCTTCGATAAGCTGCTGAACGCGGTGGACGCCAAATGCAAGTTCGTCTCGCAAGCGGAGGTGAACGCGCAGACCACCACGCTGCCCGAAGACATCGGCGCGAAGCTTTCCGAAGCCATCGACGATTGGAAAATGGCCGGCAAAGTCCGCAGGCTGTGGGGTCGCGACGCCTCGCTGTGGACCGGAACGGATGAAAGCAAATGGCTGGGCTGGCTCAGCATTACCGAGGATCAACTGGCGCACAAGCAGCATTTGGAAGACGTCGCGAAGGACGTGAAAGCGGCCGGTTTCAAGTACGCGCTGCTGCTCGGGATGGGCGGATCCAGCCTGTGTCCCGAAGTTTTGCGGATGACGTTCGGCAAGATCGACGGCTTCCCTGAGATGTTCGTTCTGGATTCCACGGACCCCGCGCAAGTGAAGGCGTTCGAAAACAAGGTGGACCTGGCGAATACAGTGTTCATCGTCTCCAGCAAGTCCGGCACCACGCTTGAGCCGAACATCTTCAAGCAGTATTTCTTCGATCGCGTGGAAAAGACGCTGGGCGCGGGCAAAGCGGGCAGCCGGTTTATCGCGATCACCGATCCAGGATCGAAGTTCGAGCAAGTGGCGCAGGCCGACGGCTTCCGTCACATCTTCCATGGCGACCCGAGTATCGGAGGGCGCTACTCGGCGCTCTCGGATTTCGGCATGGTTCCCGCGGCGGTGATGGGCATGGATGCGCTGCGGTTTCTGGATCGCGCCGATGTGATGGCCATCGCCTGTTCGTCCTGCCTGCCGGTGGACAAGAACCCCGGCGTGCAGCTTGGGTTGATGCTGGGCGTGGCGGCCAAAGCCGGGCGCGATAAAGTGACGCTCATCACGTCTCCTGGAATTTGGGACTTCGGCGCTTGGCTGGAGCAGTTGTTGGCCGAGTCGACAGGCAAGGAAGGCAAGGGTTTGATCCCTGTCGATGGCGAAGCGCTGGGCGCGCCGGAAGTGTACGGCAATGATCGCGTATTCGCTTATATTCGGCTGGAAAAAGGCGCGGATGCGGCGCAGGACAAAGCGGTGGAAGCGCTGGCCAAGGCTGGACATCCGGTGGTGCGCATCGCGCTGTCCGACATTTACAACCTCGGCCAGGAAATGTTCCGCTGGGAAATCGCGACGGCGGTTGCGGGCTCGGTGATCGGCATCAACGCCTTCAATCAGCCGGACGTGGAAGCCAGCAAGATTGAGACGCAAGAAGCTGACGTCGGAGTACGAAAAGACCGGATCGCTTCCGCCCGAATCGCCCATCCTTTCCGAGAACGGCATCTGAGCTGTTCACCGATGCAGCGAATGCCCAGGCGCTGGCTTCGGCGGCAGGTTCGGACAAGACGCTGGTGGGATATTTGCGTGCGCATCTGAATCGGCTGAAAGCGGGCGATTACTTCGCGCTGCTGGGTTACGTGGAGATGAATCAGCCGCATGAGAAGACGCTGAAGGCGCATCCGCATGAGCGTGCGCGACAAGAAGAAAGTGGCCACCTGCCTGGGATTTGGTCCGCGCTTTTTGCACTCCACCGGCCAAGCCTACAAAGGCGGACCGAACAGCGGTGTATTCCTGCAAGTGACTTGCGACGACAAGGCGGATCTTCCGGTGCCCGGCCAGAAGTTCACATTCGGCGTGGTGAAAGCGGCCCAGGCGCGCGGCGATTTTCAGGTTCTGGCCGATCGCAAACGGCGTGCGTTGCGCGTGCATCTGCGCGACGTCGAAAGCGGCTTGGCGGCGCTCCAAGCGGCCATCGCAAAAGCATTAGCATAGATAAAACGACCAAACCGCTGCCTCATGCGCGGCTCGGTTCAGCCGGGCGACAAGAAAGGTGAAAGAATGCAGTTGGCAGAAGACATCGCTTCTAAAGGAATTCTCGGCGCCGGCCGTCCAGGCGATCCGTGCGTGATGGTGATTTTTGGGGCGTCGGGTGATTTAACCAAACGCAAACTCATCCCGGCGCTCTACAATCTGGCCAAAGACAATCTCCTGTCCAAGGAGTTCGCCCTGGTTGGATTCGCGCGCAACGAACTGACCAGCGAACAATTTCGCGACGAGATCGGCAAGGAGATCGGCGAGTTCGCCACCACCACCATCGATCCCGATCTATGGCATTGGTTCTCGCGCCGGATCTATTATCTTTCGGGCGATTTCGCCGATCCCGCCGCCTACAAGACGTTGTGCGATCTGCTGGAAAAGATCGACAAAGAGCACGGCACGCGTGGCAACTATTTCTATTACCTGGCCACCGCTCCCAGCTTCTTCGGGCCCATCATCACGCAGCTGGGCGATGCGGGCCTGGTGAACGAGGACCACGGCTGGCGGCGGGTGATCATCGAAAAACCATTTGGGCACGACTTTGAATCGGCCGTGGCCCTTAACAAGGAGATCCGCAAGGTTCTGGACGAGAAGCAGATCTATCGTATCGATCATTACCTGGGCAAGGAAACGGTTCAAAATATTTTGGTGTTCCGCTTCGCCAACGGCATCTTCGAGCCGATCTGGAACCGGCGTTATATCGATCATGTCCAGATCACCGTGGCCGAAACGGTGGGCGTGGAACAGCGCGGGATGTACTACGAAAAAGCCGGCACGCTGCGCGACATGGTGCCCAATCACATCTTTCAGCTCATTTCGCTAACGGCCATGGAGCCGCCGGTTTCCTTCGATGCGGACGTGGTTCGCGACGAACAGGCCAAGATCCTGAAGGCGCTTTCGCCCATGACGGACGAAGAAGTGCTGACGCGCACGGTGAGGGGCCAGTACGGTGAAGGAGTGGAGGGCGCCAATCGCGTACCGGGATATCGCGTGGAACCGTACGTGGCGGCGGATTCACGCACCGAAACCTTCGTCGCGATGAAGCTCTTCATCGACAACTGGCGCTGGGCGGACGTGCCGTTTTATCTGCGCACCGGAAAGCGGCTGCCGCAGCGCGCCACCAAAATCGTGATTCAGTTCAAACGCGCACCCTTCGTTTTGTTTCGCAAGACGGCCGTGGACAAGTTGGAACCCAATCGCCTGGTTTTGCATTTGCAGCCGGATGAAGGCATCAAGCTGAGCTTCGGCGCGAAGATTCCCGGGCCGGTGGTGCAGATCGGCGACGTCGACATGAATTTCAACTACACCGATTATTTCAACGCCACGCCGCAAACCGGCTACGAGCGGCTGTTGTACGATTGCATGCTCGGCGACGCGACGCTGTTTCAGCGGTCCGACATGGTGGAGACGGCCTGGCACGTGGTGGCGCCGATTTTGGACGTATGGGAAGCCCTGCCGCCGCGCCGCTTCCCCAACTACGCGGCCGGATCGTGGGGACCGCCGGAAGCCGACGAAATGCTCACCAAGGATCATCGCCACTGGAGCAATGAGTAAATGATCCTGGCGGGCGATATCGGCGGCACCAATACGCGTCTTGCGTTTTTTGAGGGAACGCCGGATCGCCTGCAGCCGGTTCATCTGGAGATCTATCCCAGCCCGCAGTTTCCGGGACCGGCCGAGATTGTTCGCAAGTTTCTGGGCATGCACCCGCAGTCGGTGGATGCGGTTTGTTTCGGGCTGCCGGGCGCGGTGGTCAACGGCCGCGTGGAAACCACCAATCTGCCCTGGGTGGTGGACGCGCGGCAAATGGCCGCCGATCTGGGTCTGGCCTCCATCACGCTGATCAACGATCTGTTCGCCAACGCGCATGGAATCGCGCTGCTGGAAGAATCGGATTTCGTCGTTTTGAATCCGGGCGTGCCGGCCAGCGCCGGAAATCGCGCTCTCATCTCCGCCGGCACCGGCTTAGGCGAGGCGGGACTTTACGCCGACGGCCATGGCGGCTATCATCCGTTTCCCTCCGAAGGCGGCCACGCCGATTTCGCGCCACGCAACGAGCTGGAAATGGATCTGCTCCGTTACCTGATGGGACGCTTCGAGCACGTCAGTTACGAGCGCGTTCTCTCGGGCCCCGGGCTGCACAACATTTATCAGTTTCTGAAGGAAACCGGGCGTGGCGACGAGCCTGCCTGGCTGGCCGAACAGATCGCGCAGGGCGATCCCTCGGCTGCCATCTCGAAATCGGCGCTGGAAGGAACATCGGCCATCTGCGTTCAGGCCTTGGATATTTTCGTGTCGGTCTGTACGGCGCCGAGGCGGGCAACCTGGCGTTGAAGATACTCGCCACGGGCGGCACGTACGTGGGAGGCGGCATCGCGCCGAAGATCATCCGCAAGCTCAGCAGCACAGCGTTCATGAAGGCTTTCACCGCCAAGGGGCGCATCGCCGGCGTGTTAAAAGACATCCCGGTGCGTGTGATCACCAACGACAAAACCGCACTACTAGGGGCGGGGCGGCTGGCCGCGATGTCGCTCCAAACCGCTGCACGCTAGCGCTGGCGCCTACGGAACCGCGACCGTAAGGGAGCCGGTACCCCACATCGCATCGACCTCCTAAAGGAGGCGCGGCGTACTGCCGTAGTAAGATGCAGGTTACGATGAAAAAGAAGTGGAGGCACTGGGCCCTGTGCGCCGTTCTGGCCGTCGGCAGCGCGCTCGGGGCGGTCCTGCTCAGCGACGTTCGCTTCTTTCAAATCCTCAATCTGAAGGCCTATGACGCGCATTTTGTGGTGCGCGGTCGGGCGGCCCGATATTCCCAACATCGTCCTTCTGCTGGAGGATCAGAAGACCCGGGACACGTTCCCGGAGCTTCGGCTCTTCTGGCATAAACACTACGCAAATGTGATCCGCGCGGCCGGTCAAGCAGGCGCCAAGGTGATTGGCATGGATCTCGCGTTTGGCATTCCGGTGGACAAGTATGAGCCGGATTTCGACCGGATGCTGGGCGAAGCCGTGAGCACGTCGCCGGTGCCCGTGGTGTGCGCCTACGCCACCGAGCTGAACACCAATCCCGACGCGCAGCGGATTCCCATCAACATGCTCTCGCGGGCGCTGGGGCTGGCGGGGTTCGCTAATCTGACCTCGGATTCGGACGACTTCGTGCGACGGCAGGAATTGATCGAAGCGCCGGCCCAAAACGCGGGCGACGCGCCGCCCGAGCACTCACTGGCCTTGCGCGTCGCCGAGAAATTCGTCGGAAGCGACGCGGAATGGCGCGGCGGCAAGCTGCTTTTCGACGGACGCGCGATTCCCATCGCGGCGGATCGGAGCATCTTCATCAACTACGCCGGGCCGCCCGCGACGTTCCCCAGCGTGTCTCTGGCCGATTTCGAAAATGCGGCGAAAGCCGGGAACATCGAGCAGCTTCGCAAGTGGGTGAACGGAAAGATCGTGCTGCTGGGCACCGACGCTCTCGAAGATCGCCGCGCCACGCCCTTCTTTACGTTATTCAACGGAACCAATTGGCTGACGCCCGGTGTGGAGATTCACGCCAACGTAGTGCGCACGCTGCTGACGCGGAAGTTCCTGCTGCCGGCCCCGCAATGGGCCCTGGTGCTGGCGCTGCTGCTGGCCACCGGATGCACGGTAGGGATCATCACGTTGCTGACGGGGGGCCGGGCGGCCATGCTGATGCTGCTCGAGATTGCGGTCATCCTGGTTGCCACCCACCTTTTGTTTGAAGCCGATATTTTGCTTTCGACATCCGAAATCCTGCTGGCTACGTCTATTTGTTTGATTGCATCGTTGGTGTATCGCTATGCGACCGAGGAAACTCGCGGAAATTTGTTTCACCGCGCGGTCTCCATCTTTGTCGGCAAGCAGCTCGCCTCGTCGCTCGAAGAGTCCGCTGAGGGGATCGCCTTATCGGGCAAGCGTATGGAGGTGACCATCCTGTTCACGGATATCCGCGGCTTCACCGCCTTCACCGAGCAGGTTTCCGACGAGCAGGGGCCCGAAGTGGTGGTGCAGATGTTGAACGAGTACATGGCCATGATGGTGGGGATCATCGTGATGTATCGCGGCCACGTCAACAAGTTCATTGGCGACGGTATACTGGCCGTGTTCTCGGACGAAGATGAGGGCGCCGAGCCGGGCGATCATCCTGTTCGGGCCGTCCGTTGCGCCACCCGCATGGTGACCGCGCGCAGCCAATTCGCCACCGGAGCTGGAATCCACACCGGACAGGCCGTGGTGGGAAACGTGGGCTCCGCCGATAAAATGGAGTATACGGTGTTGGGAGACACCGTGAACCTGGCGTCCAGGCTGGAGAGCCTGAACAAGGAGCACCATACGAAGCTGTTGATGACCGGAACAACGCAGGCCAGGCTGGGGACGCTGGTGGAAACGTCGCACCTGGGGCAAGCGCCGGTGCGGGGGAAAGCTCTGCCCATCGATTTGTATACGGTGACGTCGCTGGTGGTGAAGGCCGCGGTGAATGCGTAAGTTTGTCTTGATAGCGCTCTGCGCGACTGTGGTTTTCGCCGATACCAAGGAAGAGCCGGTTGGGCTGGTGCTTTCGGCGGCCGGCAGCAAGCTGCTTCGCGCCGACACGGAAACTCCGCTGGCAGCCCGGCCCGGCGATCTGCTGTTCTCAGGCGACAGCCTGCGGACCGATACCGGCCCAGCGTCGTTTCTCTTCTGTCCCGGCAAATCCCTCGACACCCTCACTCCGTCCGGCGAAGTCCGCCTGGACGCGAAGGCTCCCAAGGTGCGATCGGGCAAGATTTCCGAGCAACCGGCGCGCGCCTGCACGTTGCCCCAAACCTTGCGCGTGGCTGCGGCCAGCCAGCAACACTACGGCGTCAGCATGACGCGCGGAATCAACAAGCCGGAGGTGCCTCCCACGCCCCACGACAAGCTCCCTGCCGATGTGCAGGCCGAGATCGCGCCTTATGATGCGACGCTGGCGGCGGATCCCAAGGATCAAGCCGCGCTGGTGGCCGAAGCCACCGTCTTCGAGAATCACAAACTGAACGCCAACGCGCTGGACGCGTACTACAAGCTGCGCGAGCAGTGGCCCGACGCGGTATGGGTAAAGAGCAAGATCTTCGACCTGGAACAGGCGCTCGCCGATCAGGCCTCCGCCACTACGGCCGCGGCCCAGGCTGGAGGGCAGACGTACGCGCTGCTGGTCGGCATTTCCAAGTACGCCAAGCCGGAGCTATCGCTGCAATTCGCCAACGCGGATGCCAGCGTGTTCTCCCAGCTGCTCGAAAGTCCGCTGGGCGGCGGCGTGCCCAGCGCCAACGTCATGCTACTGACGGACGAGAAAGCCACCACCGCCGCGGTGCGCAACGGCTTCCAGGATTTCTTGAAGCGCCGCGCCGGCAAGAACGACACCGTAATCATTCTGATCGCCGGGCACGGCACCGTGGAAGTGCCGGGCAGCAAGGGCGCCTTCATTCTCACTTACGATTCCGATCCGCAGGATCTGAAGAGCACCGCGCTCGGCATGGACGAATTGCAATCGCTGTTTGAAGAGCAGTTGAGCAAGGTGGGGCGCGTGCTGCTGTTCGTGGATGTTTGCAAAGCTGGAACTATTGGGACCATTCACAACACCACGGTCGCCTCCAACGTCCAGCAGCTCGGCGATATTCAAGGGGATCTTTTCGGACTGCTGGCCAGCCGCCCGCGCGAAGTATCTCTCGAAGGGCCCGAATTCGGCGGCGGTCACGGCGTCTTCAGCTACTTCGTGATTAAAGGGCTGGAAGGCGCGGCGGACGAAAACAAGGATGGCGTGGTGGATGCCGACGAGCTGATCAAGTATGTCAGCGAGCAGGTACCCATGGCCACCGCGAACAAGCAGCACCCGCGCGAGTTCGGCACCTACGACAACATGATGCGGCTGTCGGATACCAGGAAGCCGGGCATCACAATTGCGCAAAACACAGTCGGCTCGCATTGGCGCGTGATCCTGGACGCTCGCCACGGAGGTCCGCTTTATCTGGCTGGAACGCCCCAGCAAGGGCAGCTTCCGAGCGGGCGAGCCCAAGCGGCAACGGATAGCTTCAGCGCTGCCATCAACGCCGGCCGGGTTCTGCCTTCCGATCCGAACAACGCCTTCACCGCTCTGCGGGATCTGCAACAAACCGCCGCGCCGGAGCAATATCGAGAGCGCGAGAATCAGCTTCAAGTGGCGCTCGAAAACAAGGCTCAGGAAGTTCTGCTGCGCTATCTGGCCGGCGACGAATCGCCTCAATCCCGCGACGAGTTCCAGAGCGGCGCGCGCTACATGGACGCGGCGCGCACGTTGACGCAGGAGTCGTTGTTCCTGGAAGGCCGCCAGGATTTCTTCCAGGGCCGCGCGCTGTTGTTCGACAAAAAATTCCCCGAGGCGGCCAATCTGCTGGAACAGTCCGTACGCATTGATCCGGGCGCCGCCTACGGATTCAACGCGCTCGGCATCGCGTATCTGGAGCAGGCGCAGTATGACAAAGCGATTCCCGCCTTCCGCGACGCGGTCCGGCGCGCGCAGCACTGGTCCTATCCTTTGCATAACGTCGCCTTGGCGTACGTCGAGACCGGCGATTATCGGTCCGCCATCCGCGCCTATCAGGACGCCATCCGCTTGACGCCGCAGTATAGCTACTTGCCCTACAACCTGGGGCTGGTGTATCAGCGCTTGAATCGCCGCAAAGACGCCGAGGCCGCGTACAGGAAGGCGGAAATGCTGGCGCCCAATTCGGCCGAACCATACAATGCTCTGGGTACACTGAAAGCGTCGGAAGGTAAGCGCACCGAAGCCGAACAGCTTTATCGGCAGGCCCTGCAGAAGAATCCCAGCTTGCTGCCGGCGCGGCACAATCTGGCGTTATTACTGGCCAATGAAAAGGGCCGCGAGAGGGATGCCATCGACCTGTGGCGCGAAAATCTGCGCCAATCGCCGGATTATCTGCCATCGCGCCTCAGTCTGGCGGGCGAACTGGCCGAGCAAGGCGATAACGCGGGGGCGGTGGAAGAATATCGCAAGGTCCTGGAAGCCAAGCCCGATTACATCGCGGCTCGCATCGCGCTGTCCGATGTCCTTGCCAAAACCAACGACCGCGATGGCGCGCTGGATCAGCTTCGCCTGGCGGCCAAACAGGATTCGCGGGATCCGGCGTTATTTGAACGGATTGGCGACCTGGAAGCCGCCCGGCAGCACGCGGCCGAGGCCCGCATGGCCTATCAATCGGCGCTCGATCTCAAGCCCGAGCACGCCGTGCGGAAGCGCATTGAGAACAAATTGAAGGCCGAAAAGTAAAAGAGAGCGCCCGCCTTCCAACGAGCGCCCTCATTCCCGGTCACATGTTCCTCATCGCTGAGGGTGCGGCCTCACTGAGTAGGACGTACGTGAAGCACAAACTGTTGCGCGTATGTGCGCCAGCTAACGTTTTTGACCGACGGATGCGGTCTGCGTCTTGGGGACGGCCTTCTCTTCCGCTTGTTGACTTTCGCCGTTGCGGCTCTCGCCATTGCGGCTTTCGCCGTTCCTGGAGATGTCGATTCCACCTTTGAAATAGGCCCCGTCTTCGATCACGATCCCGGCGGTTTTGATATCGCCGACGATGGAAGCCCCGGTGCGCAGCGAGACGCGACTCTCCGACTCCACATTGCCCTTGATGGTGCCGAACACCACGATCTCCCGAGCCTTGATGTTGGCGTTTACTTTGCTGTTTGGCCCCACCGTCAGACGATTACGCAAGTTCAGTTTGCCATCCAGGTCGCCATTCAGATAGAGCTCCTCATCGCTGGTGACCTCACCGATGATCTTCATGGATTCGCCGAAGACCGTTGCGGTAGGCGGCGGCGCAGCGGCCGGCGGCTTATAGGAGTAATGCGGCACCGGCGCGGCAGACGCGGGCGTGGCGGAGGCAGGCTGGGTGCCCGGCTGAGGTGGTTGATTCTGAATCATTTGTCCTTCGTTTTGTTTTCCCCACATATTAACACCGAAGCTCCATATTACTGCCGATGCCTTAGTACTACAAGTTTTATTATTTGCTAACAGTGACAGCGGCTTGAGGTGGCTTGCGCTCAAAGAACTTCGGTTTGTCCAGCGCCGCGTCCACCACGACATCGAAAAAACCGATCATCATCTCGTCCCAGCTCTGTTCGCCGTAGCGCACCTCCGCCGTTGGATCGGGATTGCTGGGATTGTTGGCCGAATTGTCGAAGGTGCCGGCAAAGGTCAGGTGCGTACCCGCTTTTAGGAGCCGAGGTTGCGCCAGCCGGTAGTTGAGCTGCCATTGAAAATCGTAATGATTCACTTTGAGCAGCGTTTCCACATGGCCGCCCGGCGCGGTGATGAGATATTCGAAGGCTTTCCCGCGCAGGTGCATGTGAGGAAACATGCTGATCAGCAGCGCGTCGTTGGGCAATGTGCCGGATACCTGCACGCGATAGTTGGGGTCGCCCGGGGGAATCACAAAACGGTCGTTACTCATTTGTAGCGAGAGCACGGCTTGTTTGGGCGGTTCCTTGGCAAAGACGATGCCGATGCGTGTGCGGTCGTCGACGGCTTTGCCGCTCGCGGTGTAGTGCATCTGGAGCACCAGGTCCGAGCCCGCTTTGATCCGCTTGGCGATCCCTGGCGGCCATTGATCGTACGAGTTGCCGGGCGTGTAAACCATCAACAGATCGCTGGTGGTGAAACCCTTGGCCAGCGGAACGGAGAAGCTTTTCTCAAGCGGTTCCCCTTCCAGCCATTTCGACCCCGGCTCGCGGATGTAGACCACGGCATGATGCACCGCCGCGCGGTCGCTGGTCCGCACTTCCACCTTTTGCACCCATTTGTCCTGGGTGAAGTGCGTGGGCAGAATCAGATACTGATAATCCACCGCGCCGGTGGCTGGAACGTGGAAGGGCGTGGGCATTTCGAAGACTTGGTCGGGCGTTCCGATGTTCCAACCCTGCGGCCATTGGCGCGGCGGCGGAGCATCTTTGGTATCGCCCGCCGGAGCGCCTGAGTTCGCCCAAGCCGCGAGCGTGTCGACCTGCGCCTCGGAGAGCGAGCGGTCATTGGCGAAGTGGCCGTAACGCGGATCGGCGAACCAGGGCGGCATTTTGCGGGCGATCACCTGCTCGCGAATCGCTTTAGCCCAAGGTCGCGTTTCGGAGTACGTCAGGAATGGTATGGGAGCGATTTCGCCCGGCCGGTGGCACTCCTGGCAATGCTGCTGGAGGATGGGAAGAACGTCTTTGTAGAAAGCCGGCTGGGCGAAGGCCGGCGCGGCCAAGACTAACAGCACGACCGAGCCGTGACCGTGAGGGAGCGGTTTTCGCGCAGGTGGGAAAAGACCGCTTGCTGACGCGCCACCCGTCCAGTACCCTTCGAGTCGATGTTCTCCAGTGCACGACTTCCGGTCGTCTTCGGGTGTGCTGCTGGCGCGCGGCTCGGTAGCGATCAGCCTAGCGAGCCAGCGAAGCAACGTACTTATCGCGGCACTGCTGCGAGCAAAAATGGAAGGTCTCGCCCCCCACCTTCTCCTTGATCGAAGTGGCCGCTGCGATGTAAGTTCCACAGACCGGATCTTTCTTCAGCTCGCCCGTGAGCGGGACCTGTTCGGGAGGACGCGCCGCGCCCTGCGTCGTGGAACCGGGTTTCATCGCCTCCGCGACTCCTTTGAGGACGATCCCGACGATGTTCTTCAGCACGGTTATCACCACCACCGTGAGAAGCAGATAGAAGATAGCGCGAAACATTTTCCGCTGCTTTTATTCTATCCGAACCGGACTGCTACTCCTCTTTATTGACGGCCTTGCGAGCCGCATCGATGCGCGCCTGTGCGTGCCGGGCGGCGATCAGCGCCGCGGCGATGTCGATTCCCAGCGCGGGATTGATCATGGCATCCTGCGCGTGCTTCAGATCCTGCTCGGCCTTCGTCACGTCGATCTCGTGGCCCTTTTCGGCCACATCGGTGAGCACTCGCACCACGTTGTTGTTGATCTCCAGGAAGCCGCCGCAAACCGCAATGCTGAAGCGGTGATCCTCGGGCGTGGTGTAAGTGAGCGCGCCGATACCGAGCTCGGAAAGCAGCGCCGCATGGTCCGGCAGCATCCCGATGTAGCCGTCCTTGGCGGGGATCTGCGCGCGCACCGCCTGGTCGCGCGCCAGCAGCCGCTCGGGTGTGGCAATCTCGATCTCGAACGTGTCCGCCATCCGTTAAGCCGCGCCCTGCTTCTTCAGCTCTTCAGCTTTCTTCTTCACGTCTTCGATGTCGCCTTGCATGTAGAAGGCTTGCTCGGGAAGTTCGTCGTGCTTGCCTTCCACAACCTCTTTGAAGCTGCGAATGGTATCGGCCAGCGGAACATACTTGGGCTCCAGCCCCGTGAACTGCTGGGCCACGTGGAAGGGCTGCGAAAGGAACTTTTGGATTTTGCGGGCGCGCGCCACGGTCTGCTTGTCGTCATCGGATAATTCATCGATGCCCAAAATCGCGATGATGTCCTGCAGATCCTTATAGCGCTGCAGAATCTGCTTCACCTGTTGCGCGACGTTATAGTGTTCTTCGCCCACGATGCGCGGATCCAGAATGCGGGAGCTGGATGCCAGCGGATCAACCGCCGGATAAATGCCCTGCTCCACCAGACTGCGCGTTAGGTTCGTGGTGGCGTCCAGATGCGCGAAGGTGGTGGCCGGCGCGGGATCGGTATAATCGTCCGCGGGCACGTATATAGCCTGCACCGACGTGATCGAGCCGCTCTTGGTGGACGTAATGCGCTCCTGCAATTCGCCCATCTCGGTCGCAAGATTGGGCTGATAGCCCACCGCCGACGGCATGCGTCCCAGCAGCGCCGATACTTCCGAGCCGGCCTGCGTGAAGCGGAAAATATTGTCGATGAACAGCAGCACGTCCTGCCCGCCCTCATCGCGGAAAAACTCGGCCACCGTGAGGCCGGTGAGACCCACGCGCAGGCGCGCTCCAGGCGGCTCCGTCATCTGGCCGTAGATCAGCGCCACTTTCGATTTGGTGTAATCATGCGGATCCAGCACGCCCGATTCCTGCATTTCCATCCACAGATCGTTCCCTTCACGGGTGCGCTCGCCCACGCCCGAAAACACGGACACGCCGCCATGTTTGAGAGCGATATTGTTGATCAGCTCCATGATGACGACGGTCTTGCCCACGCCGGCGCCGCCGAACAACCCAATTTTTCCGCCGCGCAGGTAGGGCTCCAGTAAGTCGATCACCTTGATGCCGGTCTCGAACATCTGCAGCTCGGTGGCTTGTTCATCGAAGGCCGGGGCTTGCCGGTGAATCGGCCACTTTTGCGCGGTATTCACCGGACCCATGTTGTCCACCGGCTGGCCGATGACGTTCATCACGCGGCCCAGCGTCTCGTTTCCAACCGGCACTTCCACGCCATGGCCCAGGCTGACGGCTTTCATCCCCCGCACCATGCCGTCAGTGGGCTGCAGCGCGATGGTACGCACGCGGCCCTCGCCGATGTGCTGCGCCACTTCCACCATCACATCGATGGGCACGCTGGTTTTGAAGCCTTCGCTGGTGATGTGGATGGCCGTGTTAATCACCGGAATCTGGTGCTCGGGAAACTGAATGTCGACGGCCGGGCCGGCAATCTGGATGACCTTGCCTACGACCTCGGTGGATGTTGTGGTTGCCATAAATACCTCTCAATCTAACGCGGCCGCGCCGCTCACGATTTCAATGATCTCTCTGGTGATACTGGCCTGCCGCACCCGGTTCATGTTCAGCGTCAGCGCGCTGATCACATCGGCGGCATTGGTGCTGGCCGCTTCCATGGCGGTCATGCGGGCGGCATGTTGCGCCGCGTCGGACTCCAGCATGGCGCGATAGATCTGCGATTCGATATAGCGCGGCAGAAGCGCCGCGAGAAGCTCGCCGGGCGGCTGCTCATAGATGTAATCGATCTGCTCCTGCTTCTCGGGAAATTCCACCGGCAGCAGACGAGTAGTCACCAGTTGCGACGCCATCAGGCTTTTGAAGTTATTCACCACCAGGTAGACCGAATCGATTTCCGCCTTGCCGAACATCTCGATCACTTTGCGCGCGATGTCCAGCGCATCTTCGTAACGCGGAGCCTTTTGAAACAGCGTGGTGTATTCGCCGGCGATGTTGGCGCGACGCCGCTTGAAAAAATCGCGCCCCTTGCGTCCGATGAGTTCCAAACGCACTTCGGACTCGCGATGCTCGACGATAAACTTTTGAGCCAGGCGGATCACATTCGAGTTAAATGCGCCGGCCAGTCCACGGTCGGCAGTAATAACCAGCAATAGAATGCGCTGCTCGGGCCGCCGGGCCAGCAGTTCGATCTCCTCGCCTGCGTTCTGTTCGGCCGCGGCTTGCGCCACATTCACCAGCATGCGTTGGATGATTTGAGCGTATGGCCTGGCCGCCAGCACCCGGTCCTGCGCCCGGCGCAGCTTCGCCGCCGAGACCACTTTCATGGCCTTGGTAATCTGCTGCGTGTTTTTCACCGACCGGATGCGCCGGCGTAAATCGATCAGGCTGGGCATGGGCTACGCGCTGACGAGGGCTTCCTTATGCTGGGAAACGAAGCGCGCCTTGAACTCCTTGATCACCGCGTTCAGCTTGCCCTTCACTTGGTCGTCCAGGGCTTTCTTTTCGCGGATCTCCTGAAGCAATGCGGTCTGCGCGGTGTCGAGAAAACGATTCAACTCCGCTTCAAACGGACGAACGTGCTCTACCGCCAGATCGTCCAGCATTCCCTGGGTACCCGCGTAGATGATCACCACCTGCTTTTCCACCGGCACCGGCTTATATTGCGGCTGCTTCAAAACTTCCACCAGCCGCTTGCCGCGATTCAACTGCTGTTGCGATGCTTTGTCCAACTCGGAGCCGAACAGCGCGAACGCCGCCAGCTCGCGATATTGCGCCAGATCCAAACGCAACGATCCGGCCACCTGCCGCATCGCCTTGATCTGCGCGCTGCCGCCCACGCGGCTTACCGAAAGGCCGACGTCGATGGCGGGACGAACGTCGGAGTTGAACAGATCGGCCAGCAGGAAGATCTGACCGTCCGTGATGGAAATCACGTTGGTCGGAATGTAGGCCGAGATATCGCCCGCTTGGGTTTCGATGATGGGCAGAGCCGTTAGCGATCCGCCGCCCTTCTCATCATTCAGTTTCGCGGCGCGCTCCAGCAAACGGCTGTGAAGGTAAAACACATCGCCGGGATAAGCTTCCCGCCCCGGCGGACGGCGCAGCAGCAGCGAGATCTCGCGATACGCTGCCGCATGCTTGGAAAGATCGTCGTAGATCAAAAGCGCGTGACGCTTCGAGTCGCGGAAAAACTCGCCCATGGCGCAGCCGGAATACGGCGCGAGGTACTGCATGGGCGCGGGATCGGAAGCGGTGGCCGCCACCACGATGGTGTAGTCCATGGCGCCGAAGTCTTCCAGCGTTTTCACCACCTGCGCCACAGTGGAACGCTTCTGTCCGATGGCGACGTAGATGCAAATGACGTCGCCGCCCTTCTGATTGATGATGGTGTCCAGCGCGACCGCGGTTTTGCCGGTCTGACGATCGCCAATGATCAGCTCGCGCTGGCCGCGGCCGATCGGGATCATGGAGTCGATGGCCTTGATGCCGGTTTGTAGCGGCTCCTTCACCGAACGGCGATCGACAACGCCGGGAGCGATAGCTTCCACCGGGCGGGTCTCGCTGGTGGCGATGGGTCCTTTGCCATCGATGGGCACCCCCAGCGCGTTCACCACGCGGCCCACCAAAGCTTCGCCCACCGGCACCGCCATGATTTTGCCCGTGCGGCGGACTTCATCGCCTTCTTTGATCTCCTGGTATTCGCCCAGCAGCACGGTTCCCACCTGGTCTTCTTCCAGGTTCAGCGCGATGCCTGTGACGCCGTGCGGGAATTCCACCATCTCGCCCGACATGACGTTTTCCAGGCCGTAAACACGGGCGATGCCATCGCCAACCGAAATCACCGAGCCGGTCTCGGAAACACTGACCGCTTTTTCGTAATGCTCAATCTCGCCGCGCAGCAGGCGCGAGATTTCATCAGCTTGGATCTGAGCCATAAATCAATCCCATCCCCTATCCGGCCGCACGCGTCGGAAGACTACTCCGAAAAATGTCCGGCCAGCTTTTTCCCCAATTCCCGCAGTTCACCGCGGACCGACCCGTCGTATACCGTGGATCCAATGCGCGCCACCACGCCGCCCAGCAGTTCCGGATCCACGTCGAACCGCAGGCGCATCCGCTTTCCCGTCAGCTTGGAAAGCTCCGCTTCCAGGCCCGCGCTTTGGGGCGCGTTGAGCGGCGTCGCCGAAGATACTTCGGCGCGTACAAAACCCAGGCGCTCGTCCAGTTGCAGCTCGAAGGCTTCGCGAATATCGCTCATGCTGCCGATACGGCGGTGATCGATCACCACGTAAACGAAATTGCGGATGAGCGGCGACGCGCCGGTTCTCTCCAGCAGTTTGGCCATCACGGCGCGCTTGCGCGACGTCTGGATGGCGGGCGTCTGGAGCGCCGTCCGCAACTCGGGTGATTCCTCTAGCAGCGCCTCCACGGCGCGCAATTGCGCCACCGCGTCTTCCGGCTTCAGGGCCGCGCCCGGCGTCATGACGATATCCACCAGGGCATGAGCGTAGCGGTTGGCGACGGCGGAGGCCATAGATCAGTTGCTCGCCGTCCGCGGCAAATCGCTCAGGAATTCGTTCACCAGGCCATCCTGCACACCCGGATTCATGCGAGCGCGAATGCGCTGTTCCGCCAAGCTGACCGCCAACTCGGCGGCGTATTTCCGCAGCTCGTTTTTGGCGCCGCGCGTCATCAGCGCGATCTCTTGCACCGATTGCTCCCGGATTCTCTGCAGATGATGCTCCGTCTCGCGGCGTACCCGCTCGCTTTCGGCGGCCATGTCGGCATGAGCGGTCTCGCGCAGAGTTGCGATTTCCCGTTGCAGACCAGCCAGCCGCGCTTCCACGCTGGCCGCGTAGGCTGCTGCATCCTGTTTGATTTTCGCGGCCTCGGCCAATGCCTTCTGAATTTCGTCGGACTGCTTGCGAAACAGCGGCGGAACGTGCTTGCCGATCAAGTATCCGAGCCCCGCGGCTAGAATCGCGAAGTTGGCCCACTTCCACCAGATCATGGAATCGCCCGATCCGGCGTCGCCTGTTTGCGCCGCGGGTTGCGATTCCTGCGGCAGGGCATAGGACGCCGCCGCAAGCCCGATCGCCATCAATAACGTGGCCCGCTTCATCAGGCCGGGGCCCTTTCCAGTAATGTGTTGGCTATCTGGTCGGCCAGCGCATCGGATGTTTCCGCCAATTGATTCTTGGCGACGCCGGACTCGTCATCCAGATCATGCTTGGATTGTTGGATCAGATCACGACCCTGTTGGCGGGCTGCTTCTAATTGGGAGCTCTGATCGCCCGTCCAACGGCGTCGCGCCTCTTCTTGCTCCTGATAACTCGCTTCGCGCGCCTGGCGCAACTGCTCCTCGATGGACTTGGTCTGTTCGCCCGCTCTGGCCCGCATCGCTTCGGCCGATTCCCGCAGACCCTCGGTGGCCTCACGCCGCTTGGCCAGCACCTCCGCCATGGGACGGAAGAACATGCGCTTCAGATAAAAGTGAACCACCAACAAAAGGAAAATGGTCGGGATCGCTTTTAGCAGCAGTTGACCCAGGGCGTGTAACGTCGATTCCATTATGTTTGAGAAGGGTACTTACAGACTACGGAAGGCGTCTTCAGACCGCTGCAACACGCCCAAAACGGTGTCCCCAAAGACGTTACCCTAGCATACTTGTGGTAATGAATTCAAGCGATTCTCCGGGAAACACCCCCTCACGGTCGCGGTTCAGCTAATGCGGCGCGTTACGGAACCGCTCCCTCAGCAAGCGGTCATTTGGGCGGCGTTGGCGGAGGCGGTGGTTTTGTGAACTTCGAATCGTCCACCGCGACATTCGGCGTGATGTCGGTCAACGTATACTCTTCGCGGCCGCTCACCCATCCGTACGTCCGCTTGAAGGGCATCATCACTCCCGCCACCGGACGATAATCCGCGAAATCGATTTGCGTGGGAACGCGTCCCACCGCCGAATTGGCGTAGCGCACCATGCGCGTCAGCAGGCCGGTCTGCTTGTCGAAATAAAAGGTTGCGATAAAACCGAGCGGACCGCTGCCCTGAACGACATTGACGTCGTGGCCGTCGATAGTTGCCCGGGTAACTCACCCGCCAGGTATTGAAAAACGACTTGATATCGCCCGGAAACGCCAGTTCACCATCCAGTTTGCCGCCTTCGGCCGCGCTGGCGGTCAGTTGATATTCGCCCGTCACAGTCAGGGGAAGCACCACCCACGCATCGTGACCGTCCGTGGTTCGAATCATGTCGCCTTCCCGTTGATGCACAACGGTGACATACTTATCCGGCGCCTTGGCGAAGATCTCGGCCTTATTCATCTGGTCCGCGCCAAAGGTCGTGCTGGTTCCCGTACCTGAATAACTGGTGATCTTTGCGAGCGCGCCTGCGCCGCCCAGAGCCTGGAGATACTTATCGAGAATCTGATCGATGCTCGGGACCACGGCGCCAGCGGCGGCCTGTGGCAGAACGTCGGGATACATGGGAACCGGATCGCTATAGATGGCGTCGATGGCGGGCGTGGTCGCTGGAGGAGTAGTGCCGCGATGGCAGGTCCAGCAGGTCACCACCTGGCGGCCGCCGAAGCTCTCTTTGTTGACCTTATTCATAACATCCACCATGTGGCGGGCGATCAGCTTCCGAGGTGGATCTTTCTCCCACTGCGGATTAGAGCCGCCGGCGCCGACATGGCAGTCGCCACAACATACGTTCAGAGCGGCTGAAAACAGGCCCATGGTCCCCATGAACTCGTCGACCGTGAGACCTTTGAGAACCTTGATATTCTTGAAGACGTCGTCGGCCATCTGCGGCTTAGCCTGCGCGAAGGCCACGCCTCCAAAAGGCACCGTCGCCCCCAGCAGCGCTACTGCACTGCTGTACATCCAAAATCTTTTCGATGGAAGCTTCATCGCTTACCTCTCCTGGCGTTCTATCCTCATGAACACGTGATGAGAATGTTCCTGCATGCAAGCGTGTAGGAAGTATGATGATACAAAGCTGCTCGAACTAAAGTCAAAGAAAGCGGACATTTGTCCTAAGCTAAGTCTGTCCTAAGAAGGAGGAGCCATGGCTGAGAAAATCCCTCAGACCTACGCCAATCATGTGCGGTTCCATCCGCCGTTCCACTTTTTCCTGGCCCCCGGCTCCATCGTTTTGCTGATCCTCACGATCGTGAACGTGGTCCGGCACTATCAACCATTGGAATCCTGGATTCTACTGCTGATGGGGATCCTGTTTTTCGTTGCAGTATTTCTGCTCCGGGCGAATCCGCTGCGGACGCAGGACCGGCTAATCCGGCTGGAAGAACGGCTGCGGCTGGAAGCGCTGCTGTCGGCGGAGTTGCGTGCGCGCATTCCGGAGCTGACGGAATCGCAAATCGTCGCGCTTCGTTTTGCCTCCGACCAGGAACTGCCGGGCCTGGTTGCGAAGGCGCTGGCGGCGCAGATGCCGGCCAAGGACATCAAGAAAGCCATCGTGACGTGGCGCGCGGATACATTTCGAGTGTGAGGGAGGGACGATGAAAAGGTTGATTTGTTTTTCGATGTTTGTGGTAAGCGTGGCCGCGGCGCAGGAGCGCCTGCCCATGATCCCCGCCGACAAGCAGACGGACGCGCAGAAGAAGGCCGTGGCGGGAATGCAGGGAGGGTCCTTTGCCGTCGGCGGACCTTTTATCGCGCTTCTGCGCGAGCCGAAGCTGGCCGAACAGGCCGTCGCGTTGGCCACCTACTTTCGAAATGAGGGTGTGCTGGGACCCAAGGTGACCGAATTCCTCATCCTGCTGGCGGCGCGGAACTGGACGCAGCAGTTCGAATGGACCGCGCACTATTCGCGCGCGCTAAAGGCCGGTTTGAAGCAGGAGACCGTGGATGCGATCGCCGCGGGTCGCCGGCCGCTGGGCATGCCCGAAGACGAGGAGATCGCGTACGATTTCTGGACCGAGCTGGAGCACAACAAAAGCGTCAGCGACGCCACTTACGATCGTGCACTGAAGAAGTTTGGCGAGGGGGGCGTGGTGAGTATCGCGGCGCTCAATGGGTACTACACGATGCTCGCGATGGTGCTGAATGTCGCGCGCCCGCCCATCCTGCCCGAGAACGCGCAGGTTCCGCAGCTTCCGGCGCTGCCGAGGTAGCTGCATCGTACAATAGAGGTACGTGAACCCCCAACCTAGTCCCGATGAGCGCTTCGACCAGGTAGGGTCGACGCTCAACCAGCTCAGTAACAGCTTTCGCCACCTGCTGACAGCGCAGGTTTTGATGAATGATCGCCTGGAGCGCGCGGAAACAGCGCTCCAGAAAGCTGCGGAAACAATCCAGGCTGTCGCCGAACAGCAGAAGCACACCGATTCGAACCTGGCTGCGCTCACCGATATCGTTCGGCGCTGGTACGAGAGCCACGGTAACGGCGGCCGCCAGCCGTCGTAACCGGAAGTTCAAACTCCCGCCCTGTTAAGAATTTACTTGCCCTGGACGCCGATTCCGAGGACACTGAATTTTAGCGCCTGAATTCCGGGCGCGCCGTGTCCCCGGAGGTAACCGCGAATTGAAACTCAGTGAAGCCACCGTTTACGAACCGACCGAGCGGTGGACTGTCACCGACGCCAGCGAGCTCTACGATGTCGCCAGTTGGGGCAAGGGCTATTTTTCCGTCGGCGCGAACGGGCACCTGTGGGTGCATCCTAACAAGGAGCCGGCGCGTGGCATAGATCTCCGCGAGCTGATCGAGAAACTCGAGCTACGCGGCATCGGGCTCCCCATCCTGATCCGCTTCGCCGAAATCCTCAAGCACCGCCTGGGCGAGATGTACCAGGCGTTCCAGAACGCCATCGCCGAGCACAATTACAAGGGCGATTATCGCTGCGTCTATCCGATCAAGGTGAATCAGCAGCGGCAGGTGGTGGAGGAAGTGTTCCAGTTCGGCCGGCCCTATCATTTTGGCCTGGAAGCAGGCTCCAAACCCGAACTGCTGGCGGTGCTGGCCGTGGCCGACAACCAAACCCCCATCATCTGCAACGGCTTCAAGGACGACGAATACATCGAGATGGTGATGCTGGCCAAGAAAATCGGCCGGCAGATCATCCCGGTGGTGGAAAAGTACACCGAGCTGGACTTAATCCTGAAGCATTCCCAGCGCGTCGGCGTGCGGCCCACCATCGGGCTGCGGCTCAAGCTGGCGAGCAAAGGCTCGGGGCGCTGGAAATCCTCCGGCGGCTACCGTTCCAAGTTCGGCCTGACGGTGAGCGAAGCCCTGCAGGCGCTGGATCAGATGAAGAGCGTTGGGATGGAGGATTGCCTGGAGCTGCTGCACTTCCACCTGGGCAGCCAGATCACCAACATCCGGCAGATCAAGGCGGCGGTGATGGAGGGCGCGCGCATTTACGTGGAGTTGAAGCGTGCCGGCGCCGGGCTGAAGTACCTGGACGTCGGCGGAGGCCTGGGCATCGATTACGACGGCTCACAGACCGACTTCGAATCCAGCGTCAATTACACGCTGCAGGAATACGCCAACGACGTCGTCTATCACATCCAGAACGTTTGCGACGAGGGCGAAGTGGCGCACCCCACCATCGTGTCGGAAAGCGGGCGCGCCATCGCCGCCTATCACAGCGTGCTGGTGTTCAACGTACTGGGCGTGAGCGGTTTCGGCGAAGATGCGTTCACGCCGGTGCCGGATGACGCCGAGCAGCCGCTGATCGATCTGCAGGAGACCTATCGTTCGCTCAGCTCCAAGAATTTGCTCGAGAGCTTTCACGACGCGCAACAGGCGCTGGACTCCGCGCTGAATCTGTTCAGCCTGGGCTACCTGCCGCTGGCGCAACGCAGCCAAGCCGAAACCTTGTATTGGGCCATCTGCCGGCGCGTGCATCGCATGGCCAAGGAGCTAGATTATTTTCCCGAAGAGCTGGAAGGGCTGGACGGGATGCTGTCCGACACCTATTTCTGTAATTTTTCGTTGTTCCAGAGCATGCCCGACAGTTGGGCCGTGAAACAGCTCTTCCCCATCATGCCGATTCACCGGCTGAACGAGATGCCGACCCGCAGCGGCGTGCTGGGCGACATCTCCTGCGATTCGGACGGCAAAATCGATCAGTTTATCGACCGTCGCGACGTAAAACGCACGCTCCCCCTGCATCCCTTCAACGGCGAGCCCTATCTGATGGGCGCGTTCCTGGTGGGCGCGTATCAGGAGATCCTCGGCGATTTGCACAATCTGTTCGGCGACACCAACGCCGTGCACGTGAGCCTGGGGCCCAGCGGCGACATCATCTTGGACGCCGTGATTCGCGGTGATACCGTGCGGGAGGTGCTGGATTACGTCCAGTTCAACTCCAAGGTGCTGCTGGAAGAATTCCGGCGCGACGTGGAAACAGCGCTACGCGACGGGAAAATCGGCTACGAGGAGTCCGGGCGGCTGCTCAAATTCTACGAAGAGGGCCTCAACGGCTACACGTACCTCGAACAATAGCTTCCACCACAATCTGCGGGTGGTCCTCGTGTCGCCCCGGAACCCACTCAATATCGGCGCGGCGGCGCGTGCCATGAGCAATTTCGGATTCCGGACGCTGCGGCTGGTGAATCCCTATCAGGTCGCGTTTCAAGAGGCGCGCTCGGCGGTGCACTCCCAACAAATCCTGCGCGATGCCCAGGAATTTCCCACCCTAGCCGAAGCGATCGCCGATTGCAGCTTGGTAGTCGGCACCACGTCGTTGGGTCATCGCGAATTGCAGCATACGTTACGCGCGGTGGAATATGGCGGGCGCCTGATCCGCAAGCGACTGGCATCGACGTCCGTGGCGCTACTGTTCGGCTCCGAGAAATTCGGCTTGTCGAACGAAGACATGAGCTACTGCCATTGGCTGTTGCGCATTGGGACGGAAGGATCGATGAATCTCGGCCAGGCGGTGGCGGTTTGCCTCTACGAACTGGTGCGCAATCCCGCGCCGCCCAAGCCGGATAACCGAAAGCCGGCCAGCGCGGCGGAACTGGATCGGCTGACGGTTCTTTTGACGGAGGTTCTCGAAAAATCCGGTTACGTCCATACCGAAGGCGCCGACGCTAAGATCCGGAGACTGGTGCGGCGTATGGATTTGGCCGGGCACGACGCCGAAATCTGGCTCGGAATGATCCGGCAGATTGAGTGGAAGCTCAAAAGCAAATGATATCCTGAGGCATCCATGACTAAGGTTCAGCTTGAGTACGATCTCGTTCGGCCTTTGACGGATCAGGATGCCGCGGCCATCGGCGATGTACACAGTTGGTACGGCATCGAGCGGGTGCAACTCGCGCCGTCGCTCGACCGGCTGCAAGTGGAATTCGACGCCTCCCGCCTCAGCGAAAAAGACGTCGAAGCCGTGCTCCAGCGTTTTGGCCTGCCCATCCAGCGCAAGTGGCCGATTCCTTAATTCAGGCGGCCTATTGAATCTCAGGTATATCGCCGCACTGGCTATCGCGGCGTGGCTGCTAGCCTTGTCGATGTTCCGCTACCGCGCATGGCGAAGACGTAATTTATCTGTACAGTGGCCCTTGGTCGCCGGGACTTTTCGATCGGGCGTCGTCAGTTCTTTCCGCACGGGATATATGGGTGATTCCGTCCGTTTCCGACTGAGCGTGGAGTTCTCCTACCACGTTGGGGATTCTGTGTACCCCGGCATGTACGTCCACGAGTTCGGCACTGAGGAAGATGCCGCAGCTCTGATGCGAAGCCTGGAGCAAGGTCCTCTTTACGTCCGTTATGATCCGGCTACGCCGTCCGAAAACGTAGTCGATCCATATCGCGATGTTTATGTCCCGGACGCGCCTGAGTTGGTCCAGGAGGGCCCCGCGGCTATCACCGAAATACAGCGGCGAGGTAGCAACCCGCTTAGGTCTCCCGTGTCACTCGGGCAACTGATCATTGCCCAGATGGGCTTTGTCATCCTTCTATACATAACTTCAACGGGAGGTTTGATCGTCTTCTGGTTTCTGGCAGCCGGGCACGCGCTCGGGGCGGTGATGACAACGGGTTGTTGCCTGTGGACTCCGGCAGGGAGAAGGTTACCCACATGGGTCGGACGCCTCGCGCTAGCCGTGGTAGCGTGCGGCTGGGTTTTTGCGGCCCGCATTAAAATAACGCGATGAAGCCTTCACGCTTCCCTCCCGCTACTATTTCCCATCTGTGCCTCGCTCGCGATTATCTGGCGGCTCGATTCAACGAACGAGTATCGCTAACGGACGCCGCGGCGTACGCCGGCCTGTCGCCGTTTTACTTCCATCGCCTGTTCGCCGACGCCTTCAATGAAACTCCGCACGAGTTTGTGACGCGGCTGCGGATCGATCACGCCAAGAAGCTGCTGCTGGCCGGCAATCACAGCGTCACCGAAGTCTGCTTCGATGCTGGTTACGAAAGCCTGGGCTCTTTCAGCACGCGCTTTCACTCGCTCACCGGCCTTTCTCCCGCGGCTTTCCGGCGCGAATCGCGGCGCGTTTTCGGGACGTCCGGCCGGCATTGGCCGCTCTATTACATGCCCGCCTGCTTCCAGCATTTCTTCGCCGGATACTGAACCGCGCGCGTCAGCAAGCGGCTCTAATCGCAAGATCCGAGAAGCATTCCCGCGCGCTTCGCCTATGACGGAGTCTCATGATTCAACGCATGTCGCACACGAGCATTTATGTTCTCGATCAGGACGCCGCGCGCGATTTCTATGTGAACAAGCTGGGCTTCGAGGTTCGCATGGATCAGAGCATGGACAACGGCTTCCGCTGGCTGACCGTAAGTCCCAAAGGACAGCCCGACCTCCAGCTCATCCTGATGAAAGTGGATGGACCCAACATCCAACCCGACGCCGCGGCGACTTTAAAAGGCTTGATGGAAAAGGGCCGGCTCGGCGGCGGCGTGCTGCAAACCGACGATTGCCGCGCCACCTACGAAGAGCTGAAAGCCAAAGGCGTCGAATTCCTTTCTCCGCCGGCCGACCGCTTCTATGGCATCGAATGCGTCATGAAGGACAACTCCGGCAATTGGTTCAGCATGACCCAGCCGAAATGATCTAATGGTCTGGTGAGCACGCCGCCAGGTTAATGGGCCTTTTGCTGTTCGCTGTTTTGGCTCTACGCGTCCGGCCCCGGTTTCCGCAGCCGGGCGCAACTCGACGAACACTACCAGAAGCACGGCGCTGAGTTCGGCGCGATCAGCAAGGCCGAATACCTGCGGCTGGCGCAGGACCTGCGGGATGCCCGCCCGGCGGACCAATCCTCGAAGCGCGGCGGCCCAACGGCGAATTCAGCCGCTTCGACCGCCGCCATGGCTATTTCGGCGCCTACAATCGCGACGGAACCATCCGAACGTTCTTCATCCCCAACAATGGCGAGCGCTATTTCCGCCGGCAGGCCGCAAAGACGCTATGACTGACGAAGAAATGGCCGCTTATCTCCGCGAAAACGGCTATCCCGAGCACATCGTCCGCGCCGGCCGCGCCGGATTGATCGACCGCTGGGGCAAATTCGTCGCCGAAGTGGAGCGCGGCTACCGGTTCGGGCTGGAGGATTATCGCAACGACCTGGACTTGCGGGGGATCATCGCCATGCTGGGCCTGGACGCCGAGGTCGCCGAGCTGGACCGCCGCTTCGAAGCGCTGCTCAGCCATCGCGACAAACGGGTCTGGGAAAGCTCGGCCGCACGACCCCTTCTGGGACTTCGGATACCCTAGGAGTACTGGGACTCAGCTTCCTGGAAGATATTGGAAATGAAGGACTTACTTGACAAGGTCCCTATCTCAATAGACATTGGGTAGATTGTTTGTTACACTGTCTCCTGTTACACTTTTCTCCTATGTCGCAGTTGGGCCATTTGCGACTTGCTCGAAGCCGAGAGCATCCACATCATGCGCGAGGTGGCGTCCGAGTTCCAGCGTCCGGTGATGCTGTACTCCATCGGCAAGGACTCCTCGGTCCTGCTGCGGCTGGCCCAGAAGGCTTTCTACCCGGCGCCTATCCCCTTCCCGCTGCTGCACATCGACACCACCTATAAGTTTCGCGAGATGATCGAGTTCCGCGACCGCTATACCGCCGAGATCGGCGCGAAGCTGATCGTTTACACCAATCGCGAGGCCATCGACGACGGCGCGAACCCGTTCCGGCTGGGCACCCAGCGCTGCTGCGGCCTGTTGAAGACCAAGGCGCTGCTCGACGGCCTGCGGCAAGGCGGCTTCGACGCGGCCATCGGCGGCGCGCGGCGCGATGAAGAGAAATCGCGCGCCAAGGAGCGAATCTTTTCGTTTCGCGACGAAAAGGGCCAGTGGGATCCCAAGAATCAGCGGCCCGAGCTGTGGAACCTGTTTAACGCGCGCATTCATCCGGGCGAAAGCCTCCGCATCTTTCCCCTTGTCGAACTGGACCGAGATGGACATCTGGCAGTACATCCACGCCGAAAACATTCCGATCGTTCCGATGTATTTCGCCCAGGAGCGCGAGGTGCTGGTGCGCGGCGACTCGCTGATCATGCTGGAGCAGCCGTTCATTCCCGTGTTGCCGGGCGAAAAGCCGCAAATGGTGCGCTGCCGCATGCGGTCGCTCGGATGCAGCCCGTGCACGGGCGCCATCCGGTCCGACGCGGACACGATTCCGAAGATCATTGAAGAGCTGGTTTCGTTCCGCCGGTCGGAGCGCGAAAATCGCGTGATCGATCACGATCAGGAAGGTTCCATGGAAATCAAGAAGCGCGAGGGTTAT
Source organism: Bryobacterales bacterium (assembly GCA_963798295.1). Taxonomy (GTDB): domain Bacteria; phylum Acidobacteriota; class Terriglobia; order Bryobacterales; family Bryobacteraceae; genus Palsa-89. Next base: position 235,818 of record CAWCSV010000005.1, read on the forward strand.
TTCTAATGGCCGCTCTCGCCGAACGCGCCGTCGTGTTCCAGATCGAAGATTTTCTCGCCGCCGAGCAGGCCAAGGACCTGCTGCGATTTACCACCGCGGGCAGCGTGGACGACGGCAAATCCACTCTGATCGGCCGTCTGCTCTTCGATTCGCAAAGCGTCTACGAAGATCAGCTCAAGGCCGTGACCAAGGCGTCGGTGAACCGCTCGGCCGGCCCCATCGATTTTTCGCTGCTGACCGACGGCCTGCGCGCCGAGCGGGAGCAGGGCATCACCATCGACGTCGCTTACCGCTATTTCGCCACCGCGCGGCGCAAGTTCATCATCGCCGACACGCCGGGACACGAGCAATACACGCGCAACATGGCCACCGGCGCATCCACGGCCGATCTGGCCGTGATCCTGATCGACGCGCGCAACGGCGTTTTGCAGCAATCGCGGCGGCATGGCTTACATCGCGTCGCTGCTGGGCATCCCGAACTTCGTGGTCGCGGTGAACAAGATGGACGCGGTGGACTACGACGAAGCCGTCTTCCGCTCCATCGAAGCCGAATATCGCGAGTTTGTGGAGCGCCTGGTCTCGCAACACACCGCTCCGCACGTCTACTTCCTGCCGATCAGCGCGCTGGAAGGCGACAACGTGGTGCGGCCCAGCCGCAACATGCCCTGGTTCCAGGGGCCCAGCCTGCTGGAATTTCTGGAGACGGTTCCGGTTCACCATCGCACGCGCGCCACCGCGTTTCGTTTTCCCGGTGCAGCGCGTGATCCGGCCCGAATCAGGACTTTCGCGGTTACGCCGGACAAGTGGTTTCCGGCAGCCGTTCGCCCCGGCGACGGCATTCTGGCGCTGCCCTCGGGCCGGCGCTCGCGCGTGAAGAGCATCGAAACTTTCGACGGCCGCCTGGACGAAGCCGTAGCGCCGATGTCGGTGACGTTGACGCTGGAAGACGAAGTGGACATCAGCCGCGGCGACATGCTGGCCTCGGCGCAGAAACCGCCCGACGCGGCGCGCCAGTTTGACGCGAGCGTGGTGTGGATGAACGAACAGCCGCTCGATCTGAGCCGGCGCTACATGCTGAAGCACACCACGCAGACCTTGCCCGCCGAAGTGAAGGCGGTAAGGCATCGCGTCAACATCAAAACGCTGGAACACGAAGCGGCCGACAGCCTGGAGATGAACGGCATCGGCGTGCTGCGCATCGAAACCAGCCGTCCGATTTATTTCGACGCCTATTCGCAGAATCGGGCCACCGGCAGCCTGATCCTGATCGATCCGGAAACCAATGCCACGGTCGGCGCGGGCATGATTCTGGCGCCGGTGATCGTGGAACGCGATCGATCCAAAGCGGCCGCGCTCGATCTGCGGCACGAACGCGTCACGCCCGTGGAGCGGATCGCGCGCTACCGGCATGGCGGCGAAACGATATCGCTGGGCGATCGAAGAGCGCTGGCTTGGCTGCTGGAACGGAAGCTTTTCGACCGTGGATGCGCGGTGACGGTGATTGAGCACGCGCCGCCGGAAACGCTGGCGGCGCTGGAACAAGCCGGCTTGTTGGTTTTGCTGGTTTCGAGCAAACCGCCGGATTGGGATCTGCCGAGAGACGATTCCGAAGCGGCGGACTTCGTGATCGCATCGCTGGAAGAGACGGAGATCCTGCTGCGCAATGAATCGCTGACCGGCGGCGAAGGAATCTGAACCGCGACGTGAGCAAGCAATTGAAGGATGGCAACCGTGACGTTGGACCAGAAGATCGATGACGCGACTGCTTTGATTCGCGGCGTTTTCGCTGAAAACGGCGGCGCGGCCTGCGTCACTTGCAGCTTTCAGACCGAATGCATGGCGCTGGTGGATCTGGTGATCGCGCAGCAGCCCGGCATCCCGGTGCTGTTTCTCGAAACCGGCTATCACTTCCCGGAGACCTACGCCTATCGCGATCAGATGACCGAGCGGATGCATCTGAACCTGGTCAATCTGGCCTCGCAAGATGCCCGTCGCCGAGCAGGAATCGCAGTTCGGCATCCTCAACCAGACCGCGCCCGACCGCTGCTGCGGCATTCGCAAAGTGGAGCCGCTGTTCCGCGGCCTGGGCGATTATGGCGTCTGGTTCACCGCGCTGCGCCGCGAGCAATCGCCCACGCGCGCGAATCTGCAGGCGGTGGATCATTTCAAGTTGCCCACCGGCCATCAATTGCTGAAAGTGAGCCCGCTCGCCGACTGGACCAACGCCGACGTTTGGGCCTATCTGAAGCGCCGCGGCATTCCCGTTCTGCCGCTTTACGATCAGGGCTACACCAGCATCGGTTGCGCGCCCTGCACCACGCCGCCGGTCGATCCGGACAATCCGCGCTCGGGCCGCTGGAGCGGCCACAAGCTGGAGTGCGGCATCCACATTCAAAGCGAGTAACCGATGGAAATCGTTCTCGGATTCATCATCGCGGTTGCCATCGGCGTCACCGGCGTCGGCGCGGGCGTAATCACCGCGCCGGTTCTGATTCTCTTCATGCACGTCACTCCGGCGCACGCCGTGGGCACCGCGCTGGCGTTCAGCGTCGCGGTGAAGATGCTGGTTGTTCCGATGCAGATTTATCGCAAGCAGGTGGATTATCGCGTCTTGGGTTATCTGCTGGCGGGCGGTGTTCCGGGCGTGCTCACCGGATCGTATATTCTGGCCAAACTCGAACACCAAAGGCTCGCAAGGGATCTCTACGCCGCCCTGGGATCCACCATCGTGATCATGGCGGCCGCTGAATCTCTACCGCTTGTGGCTGCATCCGGCAGCGCGACGTGTACGCGCGATTGGTCGCGCTGGCTGCCCGCGATCGCTCTGCCGATCGGCGCCGAAGTGGGATTTTCATCGGCCGGCGCGGGCGCCATCGGATCGCTGGCGCTGCTGTGGCTCACTCCGCTTTCGGCCGCGCGCGTGGTGGGAACGGATCTCTTCTTCGGACTCTGCCTGTCGCTGATCGGCAGCGGCTTCCAGCTCAGCGGCCGGCAATTACGATCTGGCTATCTTGACGAAACTGGTGATCGGCGGCGTTTTCGGCGCCTTCGCCGGAACGTACGTCGCCGCCATCACTCCGCAGCGAGCCTTCCGCGTCGTGCTTTCGGTGTGGCTGATCACGCTCGGCATCCAGTTGTGCTGGAGCGGCGTCCACCACCTTTAGGCTTCACGCCAAAGCTCGCCGTTTGGTGAACATCGATGCCCGCTCTGGACACATCTCAGCATCGACGTTTTCGTCCACGTGGCAACCCCAATGAGTCGCCGGACGCTGGCCGACTTCCGGGGACCTCTCTAGCCAGTTCGCTCGTCCCTTTCTCCGAGTGGCCGATCATCCCAGACTGCAAGCGCTGCTTTTGCAGATCTTCTACTCGATCCGCAGCGAGCGGATGTTGGTGGAGCAGCTGGATTACAACCTGCTGTTCCGCTGGTTCGTGGGCATAAGCATGGACGAACGCCATGTGGGTACCAATAGTGGTCACCAAGAATCGCGAGCGGCTGCTGAAGCACGCCATCGTGGAAAACTTCTTCGGGCGAGTGTCGAAGCTGGCCGAGCCGCGCCTGTCGGGCGAACACTTCACCGTCGATGGCGAGCTGATCGAGGCGTCGCGTCGCAGAAAAGCTTCCGGCGCAAGGACGGCTCCAATGACGGGGATGGTGCGAACTTGCACGGGACACCGCGCCGGGACGACACGCACCAGTCGACGACGACTGATCCCGATGCGAAGCTGAGCTAGCGATACTGCGGGGCGTTTCCACGCGCGAGTACGGGGAGGTTCTTCCGGAGATGGCTGCAGACGGTGGGCGTGTCGCGCAGTTCGGTGAACCGGGAAGCGGTCCAAGCCAGCGCCGAACAGTTGAAATCGCTGCGCGAGAAACGCCGGGACACTATCGCGATATTGGCGCTCCCGTCCCTTGCCTGCCTCTCTGGAACCTGATATCGTTAACTGGCTGCATGCTATAAGCTCGGCCTTAGACAATCACTCGATTCGCTGTTTCGCAAACACGGGAATCGAGTCCTCGATCACAGAGGTTTAACGATGCGAAAACATTCTCCCTTGTTCCTTTCGTTGCTGGTTCCGGCCTTTTTCGTCCTCGGCGGATATGCCGTGGTTAAGGCTCAGCAAAAGACTTCTTCGGAGGCCAGCGGGAAGCGCTGGTCTAATGCAGCCACTTGGCCTGACAAGAAGGTGCCAGGCAAGGACGACGTTGTTACCATTGACAAGGACATGGACATTGTCCTCGATGTCAGTCCGCCGCCTCTGCACGGCTTAAGGATCAACGGCAAACTGAGCTTCGCAGACAATAAAGATCTTGAACTGACCACCGAGTGGATCCTGGTACACGGGGAGTTGGAGATTGGTACGGAAGCCAAGCCCCACAAGCGCAATGCGACCATTACCCTGACCAATAACGTCCCGGGTGAAGACATTGAATCCATGGGTGACCGCGGGATCATGATGATGGGCGGAACCCTGAGCCTGCACGGTACTCAGAAAAACTCCTGGACCAAGCTGACAAAAACAGCCGCCGCGGGTAGCGACTCAATAGAAGTCATGAATGCCGGTGGCTGGAAAAAAGGCGACGTCGTTGTAGTCGCCTCAACGGATTTCGATCCCCACCAGGCAGAGCAACGAACCATTTCCCGCATCGCTGGAAACGTGATTACGCTGGACCAGAAACTTCAATATATGCACTACGGCGAAGTCACCTTCGGCGTGGATGAGCGTGGTGAAGTCGGCATGCTGACACGCAATATCCGTATCCAGGCTTCAGCCGACGCGGAGAAGTCCTTCAGTGGCGGGCATGTGATGGCGATGGCCGGCTCAAGCATGAAGGTCTCCGGTGTGGAGTTCTATCGAATGGGTCAGCACGAGAACCTTGCGAGGTATCCGATCCATTGGCATCTGGTTGGCGATGCGCCGGGGCAATACATCGAGAACTCTGCGATTCACGACACCTACAGCCGCTGTGTGACGGTGCATGGTACGAACGATGTGCGGGTTGAGAACAATGTGGCGTACAACAACGTGGGTCACTGCTACTTCCTTGAAGATGGCGTGGAACACGGGAACCAGTACATTGGAAACCTGGGGATCCTGACCAAGTGCAATCCCACCAGACCGTGTAATGCGACCAACGCCCTTAACGGCTCAGGGGCCGGTCAAAATGCCACCGACCAGTTGATTCCTTCCGACAACACGGCGTCCACCTTCTGGATCACGAACCCCGACAATACTTACCGCGGGAATGTGTCCGCAGGTTCTGAGGCAACAGGCTTCTGGATCGCTTTGCCAGAGCATCCAACGGGCAAGTTTGAAGGCACGGAGATCAGTGCGAAGACCTGGCCCCGTCGAATGCAACTGCGGGAGTTTTCCGGCAACGTCGCCCATTCCGACGTCGACGGGCTGATGTTTGATCGCGGACCCAATGCGCAGGGTAAATTCAACCTTGGCGGGAACACGCATCTGCCCTATACGGATCCCAGCGACACCAACAGCGCGAGGCTGGAAACGGTGATCAAAGACTTTACCAGCTACAAGAACAGTGGCGCTGCCATCTGGGCCCGTGGCGAGAATCATGTGTTCAAGGGCCTGAAACTGGCCGACAGCGGTATCGGCTACACACATGCGTACCCTGGTGTGGCCCCGTACCACGGCGACTTTACCTCGAGAGTCGAGGACTCCCTGTTCGTGGGCGAAACCGACAATAAAGGCACCCCCAAAACCGAAGCGGAAATCGCGTATGGTCGAAGCATGCCTCGCAAGGACGCTGATTACCCGATCCGTGGCTTCGAATACTACGACTTCACGCACCATCTTGTGAATGACACGTTCGTCAATTTTGTGGACAATGCCACTCGCAAAACCGGAGCCATCTCATACCTGCTGTACACCAGCTTTCCAATCAGCACCAACAACGATGTGGAAGGCCTGAAATTCCGAAATGCCAAGCCGGTGTATTTCCCACCGACGGAGGATCGCCGATGGTCCTTCTCCGGTGAATTCGGAAGGTTTGGAGGCTGGAATGGCGCGGTGTTCCACGATATCGACGGGTCGGTTAGCGGCGTCCCCAATTCCTACATTGTGATTGACAACGGGATCGCGGACGATCCTCAACACTGTCAAATCAAGCCGGACTGGAACGCTGCCGTGTGTAAGGGCGATATGGGGCGCTTGGGGATTACCGCCGGCGGTCCCGGAGGTGGCGCTGGAGGCGGATTCGGCGGCGGCTTTGGCGGAGGTCGTGGTGGACCTGGCGCTGCCGGAGTTCCTGTCGCGGCTACGGGTCGTGGCGGACCTGCCGCTCCTGGCGGTCCTGGCGGTCCTGGCGCCGCTGCAGCGCGAGGCGGATTTGGCGGAAGAGGAGGTTTCTTTGGGGGCGGTCCACAGGTCACTCTCAGCCGCAATGGCAGGGAATTGAAGGTCAGCGGCGACACCACGGTGCTCGCCGGTACCGAGATCCGGGCGGAGAGCGAATCGCCGTCCCTGAACATTAGCGTAAGGGAGCTGGACAAGGGCTCATGGGTGATCGTCGATTTACCGGGATACACCAGCGCAGCCACGGGCACGGCACAAACCAGCCTGGATGCACTGCGCAGCGCCAGCGACACCTCGTACTACAAGGGCGATGGTTCACTCTGGGTCAAGCTTGTATCTGACGGTGGCGGCGCTCGCCCCGGTCGTGGCGGCGGAACTGGAGGCAGTATCCAAGTCAGCAGGTAAGCTGACTGCCGCTTTATTCGCTGGACCGATGAAGCCCGTTTTCCGATTAAGAGAACACCAGTCAAGTTGAATAGGGGGTGTCATGAAACTGAATTCCATTCGTCAGGCGACCGTCCGGGCGGGCGCGTTGGCACTGTGCGGTATCGTACTGGCAAGCGCACCGGCTGCGCGTGCGCAAGACAAGATGACTGGGCAGTCATTGATTGACCGCCAACTGATCCTGGATCAGATCACGCGTTACTATTACAACTTCGGCAAAGTGGATCGGCAGAGCGAAGAGAGCTTTTATGCCGAGGACGGCGAGTTGATTCTCGGCACGAGGCACTACAAGGGCAAGGAAGGCATCAAGCAGGCATACAACCGTGCCCCCGCGGCGCCTCCAGCTGGCGCGGCACCTGCGGCTGGAGCGGCGCCTGCTGTCGCCGCAGCGCCCCCGCGCGAGAGGACTGCTTTCAACGTGGCGATCGAGAATCCGCTGATCATCGTGCACGGCGACACGGCCACCTCGCAGGTCATTTTCACCGAGTACCGGCAGGAGAAATTGGGCGATCCGATGAAGTTTACAACTCAGGGAAAGGAGTACGCCACGTGGGTCAAGGTAAATGGCCAGTGGCTCTACAAGACCCGCCAGATCGCGAGCGGCAGTAACCCGCCGGAAGGCTGGAAGGAATAAGCACCCGGCGTTGGATGCTCTGGCGTCCGAACCGCTGTGCCCAGATCCAGAGGGGCTGGAGCCCATCAGCCGGACGCGTTTTTGAAGCGGCGACGGTCCGTCGCTCTGCGACAAGTGACTTGCGCTGGCGACAGTGCGGAGCCGCGAGCGAGTCACGACGCCACTCGGAGAAAGCCTCTTCTGAGCGCTCTTAAGCGGATCAGGAAAGAGAAACGCCCCAGGTTCCAGCGACCCACTTCCACGGTTTGGCAGCTTGACTGACTTTGTGCCATTCGGCGTCGAAAAATGACACGCCCGATCAGGCGGCCCGCCCCGTTCTCCTGTTAAATTCGAGGGGAGCAGAACTCCCCAATGGATGCCGAAGACAGGAATGAGGCCCAGCGATTGTCGGCGGTAGTGCTGAACTCCTTGGATGAGGAGCGCGGAACCTGGGACGATCTCGCACGCCGGGCCTATCGCAGCCGCAGCCAGTTTTATCGCCTGTTCCAGGCTCTGATCGAGGAAAATCCTGGAACCATGCGGCGGCGGCTTTTGCTGGAAAGGGCCGCGTGGCAACTGGGCCGCACCCAGGCTTCGGTCACCGAGATCGCGTTCGACGCCAACTACGGGTCGCTCGAAGCGTTCACGCGCGCGTTTCGAAAGGCCTTCCGCGTTTCGCCCAGCCTCTATCGCAGGATGGGCGCCAGCAACATTTGTCTTCCGGCCTCCAATGGAATCCACTTCGACGCGCCGAGCCCAATCAAAGGAGCAATCAATATGGATCTCTTCGATCTTTTCGCAGGAACCGATACATGGAACATGCGCCGTCTGCTGAAGCACGCCAGCACTCTGAGCGAAGAACAACTGGATCGTCCGCAGAACGCCATAACCAAGAAACTTTCGACGGCTGGGGCAAACCCGATCAGAACCTGCGCGAGATGCTGGAGCGCATGGTGGTGACCAAAGAGGTTTGGACGGCAGCGCTGTGGGAGGCGCAGCGCCGCGGATCGAAGGTTGGCCGAAAGAAGAGCGCACGCCGGAGGCGCTGCTGCGGCGTTTTGAAAAAGCCGAAGCGGATTTCCAGCGGGTGTTATGCGACGTTCGCGCCCGCAACGCCTGGAGCGACACCTTCGTCGACGCACTGTGCGAGCCGCCTGAGAAGTTCACGTTCGGCGGGATGTTCGGGCATGTGATGACAGTGAATACGTTATCGCCGCCTGGCGGCTATGGACGCGCTGCGGCGCCTGGGTGTGCATATCGAGGGAACCGGCTGCCCGATGGAATACGAAGCCAGCCTGGCGACTCGCGCCGAACGCAGTTAAGCCGCCTGCTTGGCCGCGGTTCCCAGATGGATGTTGAAAAACTCCAGCGTCAGCGACCACGCCTGCTTCGCCGCCACGGGATTGTAGCTGGCGCGCGCATCGCAGAAGAATCCGTGATCGGCTGCTGAAAACACAACGTTGACGTAGTCTTTCTTGGCCGCGGTCAAGCGCGGCTTCGATGGCGTGCACGGCATCGGCGCCGATGTGGGCATCCAGACCCGCCCCAGAAGTAAAGAGTCGGGGCCTGCAAGTCCTTCAGGCGATCGATCAAGCTCGGGAACATCGGGCTCGGGCCGATGCCGCCGCCATAATAGGACACCGCGCATTGCAGCGGGACGGTAAGCGCCGGCATGAATCGAAGTCCGTCCTCCCATGCAATATCCAGTGGCTCCAACCGGAAGATCCTTGGCCTCGCCATTCTTCAGCCACTGATACGCAGCCTGGATATCGGCCCGCGAGGCCCGCGTCCGTCAGCGCCTGCAAGTGCGGCATCACTTCCGGGAAGTTCGTGTAGCCCGCTTCCAGGCCCGGCGCGGTGCGATGAAACAGCTCGGGCGAAATGGACAGATAACCCTCCCGCGCGAACCGTTCCGTGACGTCGCGAATGTGCGCGTTCACGCCGAATGCTTCCTGAAATACCAGCAAACCGGCCCGCGGCTTGCCTTCCGGATGGGCGACATACGCGCGCATCGAAGTTCCATCACTGACCGAGAGATTGACGTATTCGGTTTGGGAGTTCATATTTTAACCTTCACGATGATATCGCACGTGGCGCATGCTTATCAGCATAACGCAAACTAACGCGGGCGTGTCGTGCATCTAACCGGCAGGTGGTACGGTTGTGAATCTTCGCGCAGGGGACTGGGCAGCCGATTTACCAATCATTTCCAAGTCGATTGGCTGGCATGGTTAGGAGCGTAATCGCGCAGCGCCTCGCCCTCGCTCGGCGCTCGGCGTAACAATTGTTACAGCCGTCAGTATTTGAGCTGAAAAACTCCTGGATCGAATCGGGACTTTCCCGCGAAGCCGACCGCCATCTCTCGTACCAACTGGTCGATGGAAAAAGCGCTTCGATTCATTATCCCGGCGACGGTCCTTATGATTGGACGCTCGGTTATTCACGCATCCCCGCCTTTCTCCCGCGCCTGAAGGCCAACGGCTATCATATCGAGGCCCAGGCCCACAGCTCGGGGCTGCTGGCTTCGCTTTCGGGCATCGGCGTTTATCCGGTGTATCGCCAGAAGGATCAAGCCGGATTGCGAATCGTCGACAGGACGGGCGCGACATGTACTCGTTCGATCGCCCGGAGCGCGATCTATCCCAGCTACTCCAGCATTCCGCCGCTCGTGGTCCAGACGCTGCTGTTCATCGAGAACCGGCACATGCTGGATGCCAAGCACCCCACACGCAATCCCGCTGTGGAGTGGGATCGGCTGGGCGAAAGCAGTGATCGATTACGGCTTGCACAAGGTGGATTCCAAGCATGCCGTGGTGGGCGGAAGCACGCTGGCCACGCAACTGGAAAAGTTGCGGCATTCTCCGCGAGGCAGAACCAATTCGCCGGTCGATAAGCTGCGCCAGATGACGTCGGCCACCTTAGCAGCCTATCAGGAAGGCTGGACCACGCTCCACGCCCAGCAGGACATCATCCGCGATTACATCAATTCGATTCCGCTGGCGGCGTCACCGGGTTACGGTGACGTGCAGGGCCTGGGTGACGGGTTGTGGGCGTGGTATGGCGCGGATGTTTCGCAGATGGATCCGCTGCTCTCGGCGCCAGAAGCGTCTTTGAATGCGCGCCAGATGCGGATGCGGGCGCGAGCGTATCGTCAGACGCTGTCGCTGCTGCTGGCTTTGCGATCGCCGCACGTTTATCTGGTGGAAGATCCAGAGGCGCTCGCAGACGCAGACCGATCGTTATCTGCGCGCGCTGGCCGCGAACGCGGAATGATTTCTCCGCTCTTGCGCGATCTCGCGTTGAAGCAAAGGATCGCGCCCCTGCGACGCGCGCCAGCGCTTCCGCGGTGAATTACGTCGAAAACAAAGCGCCCGACAGCATTCGCATGTCGCTGCTGCCTCTGCTGGGTTTGAACAACACCTACGATCTGGATCGCTTGGACCTGACGGTTCAAACCACCCTGGACCAAACTGCGCAACAAGGGATCACGCGATTTTTTGAGCAGATTGCCGATCGCAAACAAGCCGCCGCGGCCAACCTGACGCAATATCAATTGCTCGAAGACAGCGATCCATCGAAAGTGGTTTACAGCTTCACGCTGTATGAGCGAAAGCCGGGCAGTGAACGTCCTGCGCGTCCAGACCGACAATTTGAATCAGCCGCTCAACATCAATCAAAACACCCGGCTGGAGCTGGGCTCCACGGCCAAGCTGCGGACGCTGATCAATTATCTGGAAATCGTCGCGGATCTGCATCGGCAGTATGCGGGCAAGAGCGCGGCTGAGTTGAAGGCGGTTCTGATTTTGCCGGATGACCATTTGACCGAGTGGGCGCTTGCAATATCTTGCCACCGCGAAGGATCGAAGTGAGAAGGCCATGCTGGAAGCGGCGCTCCAGCGCAAGTATTCGGGCAACCCCGGCGAAGCATTCTATACTGGCGGCGGCGTCCACGTGTTTGCGAATTTCGAGAAGTCCGAAGACTATCAGAACTTCACCGTCGCCGGCGGCTTTCAGAATTCGGTGAATCTGGTGTTCATCCGATTGATGCGCGATATCGTGAACTACTACCGCTTCCGCGTGGCTGGCGCCGCACCGGCGGTACTGGACGACTGGAACGATCCCGTCGCGCCAAAAGTATCTGTCGCGATTCGCCGACGAGGAAGGTAAAGTCTATCTCTCGCGCTTCTACGCGAAATATCGAGGCGAAAATTCCGATCAGGCGCTGGAGACGCTGGTGCGCAGTGTCCATTTGACGCCTTTGCGCGCCGCCGTAATTTATCGCTCGGTGCGGCCCAATGCCAGCCTGGATCAATTCACAGCGTTCATGAAAGCGCATTTCCCCAAGGGTTCCCTCGTCAAGAAGAACGATCCAGCGGAGCTTTACGAGAAATACGGAATCGATAAATTCGACCTGGCGGATCGCGGCTACCTGGCGCACGTTCATCCGCTCGAACTGTGGATGTTGAATTATCGAGAACAGCATCCCAAAGCCAATTTCAAAGAGCTAGCGTTCCGGAGCGCGCGGCTTCGCCAGGATGTGTACGGCTGGTTGTTCCACAGCCACTATAAGCATCAGCAGGACATTCGCATCCGCACGCTGATGGAACAAGCCGCGTTCCAGGAGATCCACAAAGCCTGGAAGCGGCAAGGCTATCCGTTCGATTCGCTGGTGCCTTCCTACGCTACGGTGATCGGAGTTTCCGGCGATACTCCGGCCGCGTTGGCCGATTTGATGGGGATCATCGTGAACAATGGCGTTCGCAATCCCACCGTCAAGATTGAGCGCCTACACTTCGCCGCCAGCACGCCCACCGAAACCGTGATGGCGCGCGAGATCGGAAGGGGACAGCAGGTGATCGCTTCCGAGATTGCCGCGCTGGTGCGGCAGCAACTCATCGGCGTGGTCGAGAACGGAACGGGCCGGCGCGCTCACGGCGGCATCGCGATGCCCGGCGGCCGGATCATTCCCGTGGGCGGCAAAACCGGCACCGGCGACAATCGACTGGAAAGCTTTTCCGCCAACGGACACGTGATCGGGGACAAAGTGGTCAGCCGGACCGCAACCTTCGTCTTCATGATCGGCGACCGCTTCTACGGCACGATCGTGGCCTTCGTGCCGGGCTCCAAAGCCGCTTCCTACAAGTTCACCAGTGCCCTGGCCGTGCAGCTTTTCAAGGATCTTACCCCTCAGTTGAAGCCCCTCATCGAGGAACAGAAACGAAGCCAAACAGTACCATCGCTGCTCACTAGAAATGAGCGACCAATAAGCATCTCCAGCATCCAACGTTAGTAAGCCCGGTACGTTTGAAGGCACATCGTCTCTTTGTCTATTGACAATAAGGTGATAAAATTCAGAGGATTAGCCAATGTCCACCACCGTCGTCCCAACTGCCGCCTCGGACTCGCGTTTGGTCGCAACGAACCTGCTGCAACTCATTGGAAATACACCGCTAATCCGTCTGGAACGCATCGCCCGCGATTTTCCTGGCGATCGAAATCTTCGGGAAAGCCGAATTCTTCAACCCGGGCGGATCGGTGAAGGATCGCGCCGGGCTGAACATGATCCGGGACGGCGAGCGTACCGGCAAGCTGACGCACGACAAGATCCTCCTGGACTCCACCAGCGGAAACACCGGCATCGCTTACGCCATGATCGGCGCCTATCTGGGGTACAAAGTGAAGCTTTGCCTGCCAAAGAACGCCTCCATGGAACGCAAGCACGTGCTGCAGGCTTACGGCGCCGAAATGGTGTTCAGCGATCCGGGCGAAGGATCGGATGGCGCCATCCGGTTGTGCCAGCAGATTTACAAAGAGAATCCCGAGCGCTATTTCTATCCCGATCAGTACAATAACCCCGCCAATTGGAAGGCGCACTACAATGGCACCGCCCTGGAGATCCTGGCCCAGACCGACGGCCGCATCACGCACTTCGTGGCGTCCATGGGCACCAGCGGAACGTTTATGGGCAACACGCGGCGCTTGCGAGAAGAGGTCCCGGGGATTAAATGCATCTCGGCTCAGCCGTCATCCGGATTCCATGGGCTGGAAGGATTGAAGCACATGCCCACCGCGATCGTTCCCGGGATTTACGATCCGGGCTTGGCGGATGAAAACATCTGGATCGAAACCGAAGACGCCTATGCGATGTGCCGCAAACTTGCGCGCGAGGAAGCGGTGCTGGCTGGAATTTCTTCGGGAGCGAACCTGGTGGCCGCGACCAAGATCGCGCGGAGGCTGGCCGAGGCCGGTGAGCCGGGCGTGATCGTCACAGTGCTCTGCGACGGCGCGTACAAATATCTCAGCGAGCCCTTCTGGAATGATCAAAATTAACAGACCGGCGTGGGAGAAAATGGTTTCCCATGTCGAGAGTACATTTCCCAAGGAAGGCTGCGGGCTTGATGATCGGCTCGGAGGGCGTGGTGCGAAGAGGCCGTTCCGTTGCCCAACTCCTACACCGGTCCGCAGGAAGATTTTTTCGTGATCGATCCGAAAGACCTGCATCGCGTGGATCGCGAATCGCGCGAAAAAGGCCTGGATGTGCTGGGCGTGTTCCATTCGCATCCCGATTGCGACGCCTATTTCTCCAAACGCGATCTGGAGCACTCCTGCCCTTGGTTCTCATACGTCGTACTATCGATAAAGAAAGGGCGTTTCGATCACGCCAATAGCTACCGTCCGGATTTCGATCAGACGGCGGCTCCCAAGGAAGAACTGATCTATGGCTAAGATTCTGATCCCCACTCCGCTTCGCCAGTACGCCGACAAGAAGGATTCGGTGCAACTCGCCGGTTCGACCGTCGGAGAAGTGCTGAAGTCGCTCACCAGCGAGTATGCCGACCTGCGCCGGCACCTGTACAACGACGAAGGCAAGCTGCGCAGCTTCGTGAACGTGTACGTGAACGACGAAGACATCCGCTACCTGAACAAGGAGGCGACGCCGCTGAACGATGGCGACACGGTGTCCATCGTGCCCAGCATCGCGGGTGGATCGGCCGGAGTGGCCGCACCGCCGGCGCCGCCCGCCAGCTTATCGAAAGACGAAATCCTGCGCTACAGCCGCCACCTGATCATGCCCGAAGTCGGCATGGAAGGGCAGTTGAAGCTGAAGGCCGCGAAAGTGGCGCTGATCGGCACCGGCGGACTGGGCGCGCCGCTGGGCATGTATCTCGCCGCAGCCGGCATCGGCCGCATCGGACTGGTGGACTTCGACGTGGTCGATTTCACCAACCTGCAGCGCCAGGTGATCCACGGCACCAAAGACGTCGGCAAGAAGAAGCTGGACTCGGCGGCCGAGACCATGCTCGACATCAATCCTTATGTCGAGATCGACCGGCATGAGACCGCGCTGACCAGCGAGAACGCTCTCGAGATTTTGAAGGACTACGACATCGTGGTCGACGGCACCGATAATTTCCCGACGCGCTATCTGGTCAACGACGCCTGCGTGCTGCTGAAGAAGCCGAACGTCTACGGCTCGATCTTCCGCTTCGAAGGCCAAGCCACGATCTTCGCCTATCCGGGCGGCCCCTGCTATCGCTGCCTGTATCCCGAGCCGCCACCTCCCGGGCTGGTTCCGAGCTGCGCCGAAGGCGGAGTGCTCGGCATTCTGCCCGGAACGATCGGATTGATTCAGGCCACCGAAACCGTGAAACTGATTCTGGGCATCGGCGAGCCGCTGATCGGCCGGCTGGTGCTCTACGACGCGCTGGCGATGCGGTTCCGCGAGCTGAAGCTGCGCCGCAATCCCGAGTGCCCGGTGTGCGGCGATCATCCGACTATTACCAAGCTGATCGATTACCAGGAATTCTGCGGCGTCCCGAATCAGACGCATCGAGGAGACGCCAATGGAAGGCGACATCGAACCGACCGAGGTGAAAGCGAAGATCGATCGCGGCGACAGGTTCGTGCTGATCGACGTGCGCGAGCCGCACGAATACCAGATCTGCAATATCCCGCAGGCCAAGCTGATTCCGCTGGGCGATCTGCCCAAGCGCGTCAATGAGCTGAACTCAGCCGACGAGATCATCGCGCATTGCAA
The DNA here is from genome assembly GCA_963798295.1 of Bryobacterales bacterium. Classification (GTDB taxonomy): domain Bacteria; phylum Acidobacteriota; class Terriglobia; order Bryobacterales; family Bryobacteraceae; genus Palsa-89. The sequence continues at coordinate 251,231 of CAWCSV010000005.1, forward strand.
GAGCGGAATGCGCAGCGCCAAGGCGGTCGATTTCCTGAAGCAGGCCGGATTCAAGAAGGTCCGCAACATGAAGGGCGGGATCCTGGCCTGGAGCGACAAGGTGGACCCCAGCGTCCCGAAGTATTGAGATCAAGCCATCTTGTAGATGTAGCTGTCCAACGCCGGACCCTCACGTACCGGACCGCCGACGGGACCGGCGTGCCGCTTGACCTCCCGATAAAGGAGGCTACTGGGGCTCACGAGCCGGACTCGGCTCAGCGGAAATTGCAAGGGCGTATCGGGATCGCTAGCCAGCCTTCTAAGCAGGAGCGCGATCGTCGTGTAAAGTCGACGACCAGTTCCCAGTCGCGCTCCTCGTCCTGAAACCAGAAGGCGGCGGTCACTGGCAACTGTAGCCTTTCCAGTTCGCGCAGTATCCTGCGGCCGTCTTCAATGTCGGTCGATACCAAAAACGTCTTATGCACGCCAGTACTCCGTGAGTTGGATCGGAAACAGCAGAGAACAACGCCTCCGCCTCTCTTTTTGGCCGCGCCGCTTCGTATCGGCTGCCCTCAGACCAGTTTTCCGCCTCACCCCATTGGATGAACGTAGAAATCGAATCTTGTGTCCGCTTGCAGATACACGCCTTTAGTGCGCACTCTACCGTGTATCCGCACACGTAGTACGCGCCCGAGGAGAGCTGAGCGTCCAACAAAAACCTTTGCGTGCTGGAGATGCACTCTGCTAATTCTTGGAAATCGTTTCTGTTCACCGACGCCGGCCGCGAACGAGTGGTGATTCTGAAGCCCTGGTTCTCAAACCGAAGTTATTGTCCCGCGCCGCCCGCGTAAGATCCCAAAATCGAAGCCAAGCCGGATCCATTGGTCGCCCGGCTGAACGGCCGCCGCGAGCGCGTATTCGCCTGGCTTCAGGTCGACGTTGGGCCGCACCGCGACGACGTCGCCGTTCACACCCTGGATCTCGACGTCGGTCACGTCTTCGGCACGGTAATGCGCCCACTCCCCGAAGTGCCTGCTAACGGGCATCCGCACTTCGCGGTAATCGGCCTTGGAAACCGCGCGAACCAGGTAGACCTCCGACGGACTGATGCCGTGCAGATAAAACGTCGGCCGCGCACCGCTTCCGATCTGAACCCCGGAATGGGATCCCTGAATCTCCGCTATCGAGTGGTCCGATCCAACATTGAGGATCGCCAACGCCAACGGCCTGCCTTCCTTGAAGGGCATCAGGACGGTGGACGATAGCGCCACCCATTGACCATCGGCGCGGTAGTAGATTCCGCGTTGGGCGGGAAGTCCGGTAATATCCATGTTGAAGGATTGGACTGGCGGCGGATTGTCCTGCGCAACTAACGCAACCGTAAGAAGCGTGGCGCAGGCCATGGACGAAGCGATCCATAATCTACGAGTCATGTGGCCAAGGCCTCCTGAGGTTGGACGGGGCCCAGCCGAAAAGGACTACACGCGGCGTTATTTCTCGGCGGGCGGCTTTTCGGATTCTTGCCGGGCGTCTTTGCTGACCTGGTGCTTGTCGTTGTGGTAATTCGACCACTCGCCCTGCACCGGCGGTTGCAGCATGACGCCATCGGCGGTGCACCCCACGCTGAAGATCGAAAAAATCGCAAGGACTAGAACAGCCAGAATCCGCATACCTGGCCAATGTAGCATACGCCTAGTTCCAATTTCGCGAGAACTGGGACTATTTGCCTCGGGTGCCCTGTAAGGCTGCCTACATATCTTGACAAATGCCTGGAAGTACCTGCTCTCCCTTGGGACCAAAGACAAAAGATGACAAATCAGCTATCATGACCCTTACGACCACCCGATAAGGTATATAAGGTTAGCGGTCATGGATTCAACTGTTTCTTCAAATCAGCCCAACGGCTTGGAACTGGATCTTCCCAGGTTCCGAAAACGAGCGGGCGTGTCGCTGGAAGAAATCGCGCACAGCACCAAGATCAGTTTGCGCTTTCTGCTGGCCATTGAGGGAGAACAGTTCGGCCAGCTTCCTGGCGGAATCTTCAACACCAGTTATTTGCGGCAGTATGCCGAAGCGATCGGGTACGACGAACGCGCGCTGGTGGCCTACTACAACCAAAAGATGAATCCGTCGGAATCGCTTTCCAAGAAACCGCAAACGGAAGCGGGCAGCCGCAAGCTGCTGGAACGGTGGTTGCGAACGGCGACGCCAGCGCCTCGCTAGCCGTCGAAGCGGACCAACGGCCTCCTATCTCGCGTCTTCCTATTTCGCGTCTGCCTATCTCGCTCCTGTTCAGAGAGGTATCGCCTCCACATTCTCTACTTACTCCCTCGCATTGAGATTCGTGGAGCCGATAAGAGAACAGGGAGGTTCACAAGCGAGTAGAGCGCTCACCGCTCAGCGCTCCAGCTAGATTCGAGCCAGCAAAATTCGCGCCTGAAAAGCAGGGCGCCTGCCATCGCAGTTGCCGCCATGAAGATACCTCGTCCCAACTCTATTTCCAGTACAGCGCCTCAAGGGCTTTCCGCCGTTGGCGCATCAGGAAGCGGTTCCTCCGCCAAACAGCCGGAAGCGCAAATCGCCGTATCCGATCGGGCCCAGCTCTCCAGCTTGAGCAGTTATCTTGCGTCCGCCCTGAATGGCACTCCGTCCCAGGCGGCGAAGGTCAATCAATTGAGCGCGGATGTATCGCGCGGCCGGTACCAGGTGGACGCACACACGGTGAGCGGCAGTATTATTCAACACAGCATCGAGTTCGGTGGAACCAGCTACTTGGGGTTGAACACTTAGTTAAGCGATCATGTCGAACGGCAGCCAAGAAGTCGAACGGGTCCGCCAGGCGCGCTGCATTCTCGAAAGGACACGCGGGCGTCTCCTTAAGCCCACCCTTCAGGCCCTGGATTCCAGCGCCGCCGATCTGAACCTCGCCGTGGATTGCCTCCGGCAACTGGATGTCAGTTTGCGATCACCCATCTGGCAAGGGCTGACGCGAAGAAAGCTGGAGAAAGAAGTCGTGGCCCTGCGCTACGCGATTCGTTCCGTGGAGCAACTGCTTAGGAACGCGGGGAAATTCTACGCCGGCTTGGCGCGTTTGATGGCGCCCGACGAAGCTCCGCCCAACTACACCGCGGCAGGTACAAACGGAGCGCCGGTCAAGATCGCCGAGGGAAGCGTGGTCCTGCACGGATAACGGACATGGGTAACCTAACAACATCCTTAGTCAACGCCGCCAATGCGCTGCAAGTGTATGGGAGCGCGCTGGACGTAACCGAGAACAACGTCACCAATGCGAATACTCCGGGATATGTCCGGCAGTCCGCCACGCTCGTTGCGCAGCCATTCGATCTGGCTACCGGTGCTCCGGGTGGGGTGCTGTTGGGACCCACCGAAAGCTCGCGCGACCAGTTCGCCGAGCAGCAAGTTCGCATCGAGCAGAGCGCTTCCGGATTCGATCAGCAAAAAGTATCGGATCTCAGCACGGTGCAAAACTACTTCAGCCTTTCAACCACCTCGGGCATCGCTCCGGCCATCAGCGCTCTATTTCAAAGCTTTTCACAATTAAGCGTCACCCCGAACGATACGGTGGCACGCCAAACCGTATTGAACGACGCCGCTACGGTGGCGCAAAACTTCAATGACACCGCCAGTGGATTGCTCAGCCAAACCAATAACCTGAATCAGGCCACCAGCGGCACTATCGCCGACATCAACCAGCTGGCGACCACCATTGCCGGCATCAATTCGCAAAACGCCCCAGACCCCACCGGAGGGGTGGACGCGGGCGTGGACGCCCAACTCAACGCCGCGCTCGAGCAGTTGTCGCAGTACGTCAACTTCACCGTGTTGCAGCAGCCCAACGGACCGCTGTCGGTGTATGTAGGCGGCCAAACTCCGCTAGTGGTGGGCAATCAAACGTACGCCATTCAAGGCGATTTCTCCACTCCCCAGACCGCCATCCTCAGCAGCACGGGAGCCGATATCACGGACCAGGTCACAGGCGGGCAACTGGGCGCCGAACTGGATGACAACAACAATGTCCTGCCGTCCTACGTGAGTGGTCTCAATACCTTGGCCCAAGCCGTGGCGGATCAGGTCAACACCGCCCTCAACAACGGCATCGATCAGAACGGCGCTGCGCCGGTCACCGATCTATTCGCCTATAACGCTGCCGAGGGCGCGGCTCAAACTCTCACAGTCAACCCGCTCACCACTGATCAGATCGCCGCGGCTTCCCCAGGTGCTCCCGGCGGTAACGGGAATGCTTTGGCTCTGGCCGCGCTCGCCAACGCCCCGGTAGTCAGCGGCTACACCTTCGCTCAAGCCTACGGCAATCTGGGAGCCCAAGTGGGAAGCGATCTTTCCGAGGCCCAGAACAACAGTTCCACCGATCAATCTCTCTTGAGTCAGGCCCAGTCCTTGCGCCAACAAACCTCGGGCGTGTCGCTCGATTCGGAGGCGGAAAATCTGCTGCAGTACAACCGCTCCTACGACGCCATTTCAAAGATGCTGGGCGTTCTGAACTCGCTGAGCCTGGATGTGGTCAATCTCCTGCCGCCGATCAGCAGTTCGTAGCCCCCATTTTACGAAAAGACTAGCGAGAAGAGAAATTCCTATGATCAGCAATCTGAATCCCACCGCTCAAAACTTCCTGGCTGGGCTGGATGCGATTCAGCAGAAGCTGCAAACCGCCCAGAACCAATTGACCACCGGCCTGCAGATCAACAATGTCTCGGATAATCCTTCGGAAATCGCCGACATCTGGCAATTGAATTCGGAATTAGATCAGACCCAGCAGACCGACACCAATCTCGGTCAGGTGACCACGGAAGTAAACACGGCGCAATCCGCCCTGCAATCAGCCGTCACGCTGGTGGAGCAGGCCGAGACTTACGGAGCGCAAGGAGTCAGCGATACGGCCACCAGTACCACCCGGCAGGATCTGGCGAACGAATTAGGCGCCATCCTGCAGCAGCTGGTTTCCGCCGCCAACACTACCATTCAAGGCCGTTATATCTTCGCCGGGGATGCCGATGAGACCACCCCCTATTCCATCGATCTCACCCAGGCCACTCCGGTGAGCGCTTACCAGGGGTCGGCCTCCACCCGCGAGATTCAGGGCCCCGACGGCACGGCGTTCCCCGTCGCCCTCACCGCCCAGCAGATCTTCGACAGCTCCAACGCGTCAGACAACGTCTTCGCCTCCATTACCAGCCTGATGCAGGGTCTGCAAAATAACGACGACACCGCGATCAGCTCCGCGCTGGGCGACGTCCAGACGGCGGACACTTACCTCAATCAGCAACTGGCGTTCTATGGAACGGTGCAGGATCGCGTGGCGGGCGCCGTCAGTTTCGGCCAGAATTACACCATCCAGTTGCAAACGCAATTGAGCGGAGTGCAGGACGCCGACGAAGCCGCCACCATCACGGACATGACCCAGGCGCAAACGCAGTTGCAAGCCGCGCTGCAATCGGAGGCTCAACTGCCGCGAACGACCCTATTCGACTTTCTCACGTGAAGCAGCAGTTCTTTGCCCAGGGCCGTACTGGAAGGACGCGGAGATCAAGTGGTTCGACGAATCCACCAGCGCGGTCGCTGCGAACGGGAACCTCCAATCCGTAACCTCCACTACCTGTGCGCCCGCCGGATCTGCAGCGGGCATGACGGACCACAACGGATATTGCGCGAATCGCAGGAACACGGCCACTGGCTGCGCCTGGCGCGCCGCATCCATGGCGGGATTGGGAGCCGGCTTATAGATGATGATGCCCGCCGTGGGGTCGAACTCATGCATCACGTTCACCGCGAACCGCATCACAAAATCCGGACGCTCAATCCAGCCTTGCCAATCAAACGGACTGACGGCGCTAGCCGGAAACGCCGCAACCCGGGTGGGCGGGCCGCCCTGGTAAATGCGCGAGTTCAAAATCTCAACGGCTCGCTGGTGCCATAGGAACCGGCCGCAATCGTAAATCAGAAAAAACGACAGCGCGAAGATCGCCAAGCCGCGTCCTCTTCCCGATGGCGCCCCAATCTCGCCGCTCACCAGCCTTCCCAGCATCGGCCCCACCCAGGCCAGCAGCAAGACCGCCCACACCAGTAAGTCGAAAAGATTGATCAGATCCAGATGAAACCACTGCGCCGAGAACGGGAGCAACAGGCGGATCCCGTAAGTGTTGGTCCAATCCAGCAGCAAATGGCTGGCGACTCCGACCAGAGAGATGGCCCACGCCACCAGCCAGCCTCGCATGGTCCGCCCGATGGCACACGCCAATAGGACCGGCAACAGCGCCATCACCGGCGCGGCGGCGATGGAGTGTGTAATTCCGCGATGCTGTTCGAAATAGAATAACGGGCCGCGCGCGATCGCGACAAAATCGATGTCCGGGATATTCGCCGACAGAACCAGCACCAGGGTCGCTCGTGGATACCAGCGGTTGAGGCCCGCGCGGCTCAACATCAGACCGGTCAGCGAGTGGGTGAGGTTGTCCATGCGGCGGCGTCCACAACGGCAGGAGCGCTGGCGGGACGGCGCGAGCGAAAATCCGGCGGTACCAGCAGCGTAAGCGCGTTGGGCACAATCTCCACGCGCGCGGGCGTCACACCGGCATATTCGCCGTCCACCTGCACGTGGATCTTCAAATCTTCCCTGGCCGAGAAGGAAGCGCGGCGGGTTCGCAAAATGGTAATCCCACGCATGTTCCGATGACGATGCGTCGCCACCGCCAGCATGTACTTCAGGAAGCCCAGCGAGCTCTCGCCTTGAAACAGCACTAGCTCGAATTCGTCGTCCAGCAGCGAAATGGTGGGCGCGATCTCCAGATCGCCGCCGTAGTTTCGCACCCGGCTCAACAGGGCGAAGCTGGCGCGATATTCTTTGGCATCGGCCAGCACCGTAAACTCAGGAATGCGCCGCCCCACCTTCGAGAATCCGCCGATCCAGTAGGCGCCTTTCCCGATGGCTTCCTTCATGCGCGGGTTTAAGTGGTACACGATATCGGCGTCCAAGCCAGCGCCGGCCATCAGGAGGAAATGCCGCGGCACGTCCCCGGATTCATTCGAAATAAGTCCCAGCGCGACGCGCTCCGTCGTCGAATGGGGCAGAACCGCGGCGGCGCGTTCCATGGTGGTGCCAAGGCCCAATTCGTTAGCCAGCACGTTGGCCGTTCCCGCCGGCAGAATACCCAACGGGACAGCGGAATTCACCATGCCATTGACGGCTTCGTTAATGGTGCCATCGCCGCCCGCCACCAGGATAAGATCCGCCCCGCGATCCACTGCGCGGCGCGCGATTTCGCCCGCGTGTCCAGGACCGGTGGTGGCAATGGAATCCACCGTAATCCCCCGCGCGTCCAGCAACTCAGTGGACCGCCGAAGCGCGTGGCTTCGCCGTCTGAGTCCGCCAGCGTAAGGATTATAAATGAGGACGGTCTGCCGGTAGGTCTCGATAGTACCCTAATTATAGTAGATGGCCGCCAACAAGGCAGTACAAAAGAATGTAACAGAAGAAATTGACGAGCTTCGCGAGACGCTCCAGCACCACGAGTACCTGTACCACGTCCTGGACCAGCCCGAGATCAGCGACGCCGAGTACGACCGATTGATGCGGCGGCTCAAGGAGCTGGAGGCCGCCCATCCCGATCTCATCACGCCGGATTCGCCCACCCAGCGCGTGGGCGGCAAAGCGCGCGAGGGCTTCGTGAAGGTGCGCCATAGCTCGCCGCTCTTAAGCCTGGATAACGCGCTGAACGAGGACGAAATGCGCGCGTTCGACCAGCGAGTGCGGGAGCTTCTGAAGGGCGAGCCATACGAATACGTCGCCGAACTGAAGCTGGACGGTCTTTCGATGGCCGTCCGTTATGAGAACGGCCGCATGGTCAAGGCCATCACGCGCGGCGATGGGCAGGTGGGCGAGGACGTTACCGAAAACGCCCGAACCATTCGTACATTGCCGCTGAGGGTCAAGTCCGAGCTGCCGAGTTTTGAAGTTCGGGGCGAGGCGCTCATGACGCTGCAGGCTTTCGAGCGGTTGAACGCCCGCCAACTGGAGCAGGGTCTGCCTGCGCTGGCAAATCCTCGCAATGTGGCGGCGGGATCGCTGCGGGCGCTGGATCCAGCACTCACGGCGGCGCGGAAGCTCGACTACTACACGTATTTTTTGCTGCTGGACGGCCAGTTCCTTCGCGAGAGCCATTGGGAGTCGCTCGAAGAGTTGTCGAAGATGGGGTTCAAGGTGAACTCGCACCGCAAGAAGTGCGCGGGCTTGGAAGACGTGCTCGAGTTTTATCGCAACTGGGAATCGAAACGCGCCTCTCTCGCCTATGAGATCGACGGCGTGGTCGTAAAAGTCGACTCGGTCCCCCAGCAGCGCCTGCTGGGATGGACCGCCAAAGCGCCCCGCTGGGCCATTGCGTTCAAATTCCCGGCGCATCAGGAAGAGACGCAGGTGGAGAACATCGAAGTGCAAGTGGGGCGCACCGGAGCGCTCACGCCAGTGGCCCATCTGAAGGCGGTCAACCTCAGCGGCGTCACCGTCACGCGCGCCACTCTGCACAATGAGGACGAAATCGCGCGGCTGGGCGTCGAGATCGGCGACACAGTGCTGGTAGAGCGCTCGGGCGACGTCATTCCCAAGGTAGTGCGCGTGGTGCATCAGGGCCAGGACCGCCGGCCGTTTCGCATGCCCAAGCATTGCCCGGTGTGCGGCGGCGAGATTGTGCGCGAAGAAGGCGAAGCCGCCAGCCGCTGCATCAACACCAATTGCCCGGCGCGGCTGAAGGAATCCGTGCTGCATTTTGCGGCGCGCAGCGTCATGGATATCGACGGGATGGGCTACGTTCTGGTGGATCAATTGGTGAGCCGCGGAGTCGTCAAAAGCGTGGCCGATATTTACAACCTGACGGTGGAACAGTTGATGGACCTGGAGCGCATGGGGCAGAAGTCGGCCGAAAAGGTCTGGCGCAATATCGACGCCTCCCGCAAGCAGTCCCTGCCGCGCGTGCTCAACGGCCTGGGGATTCCTTTCGTCGGCGAGCGCACGGCGCAAATTCTGGCCGAAACATTTGGCAGTCTGGCTGCCATCGCGGCCGCGGATGAGGAGACGCTCCAGCAGGCCGAGGAAGTGGGGCCGAAGGTGTCGCAAAGCATCCGGCAGTTTTTCCACGAGCCGAGAAACCGTGAACTGGTGGAGCGGCTGCGCCAGGCGGGTTTGACTTTCGAGCACGCCATTAAACCGAAGAAGGCCGCTGGAAAATTGGCGGGCAAAGTATTCGTCCTCACCGGCACGCTTCCCAATCTTACGCGCGAAGATGCCAAGGAGTGCATTGAAGCCGCCGGAGGCAAAGTCACTGGATCGGTGAGCAAGAAAACCGATTACGTCGTCGCGGGCGAAGATCCGGGCTCCAAGCTCGATAAGGCCAATTCGCTGGGGGTTCCTGTGATCGGCGAACCCGAACTCCTCGCGCTATTGCAGTAGACTTGGTACGGAGCGCTTCGCCCCTGGGAAAATTCCTGCAAACCAAGATCGTCCCCACCCTCCTTTCGTGGGGGCCCGGCGGCGTCTTCCTCATGGCGCTGGCCGATTCCACCGGCATTCCCATGGTGGGCGGGGTGGACGCCTTGATCGTCCTGATCGCCGCGGTCAGCCGGTCGCAGGCCTACATGGCTGCGGCGACTGCGATCGCGGGTTCCTGGATTGGAAGCTTGATCCTGTTCCTGATCGCGCGCAAAGGCGGCGAAGAGTATCATCGCCGTCACACCTCCAGCGCGAGAGGAAACAGATTGCGCGCCTGGTTTCATGAATACGGGCTATTAACCGTCTTCGTGCCGGCGTTCGTCCCCATTATTCCGCTGCCGCTGAAGATTTTCATCATTTCCGCGGGCGCGCTGGAAGAAAGCCCCGTCACTTTTTCGCTGGTGCTGCTGGCCGCACGGGTTCCTCGCTATATGTTCCTGGCGTGGCTCGGCTCGCGCCTGGGCGAAGATACCCTGCCCTACTTGCGCCAGCACCTTTGGGAACTGATTCTGCTGGCTTCCGGGCTTTTCGTTGTTCTCTATGTCATGGTACGCATCGTTCATGAGCATCGACTTACTAAGTCGCATTCGACGGTCCCCAGTTCTATTGTGAAAGAGTAAATCTTATTTCGATGGGAGCGATCACTTCCACCGGATTGCCGTTCAACAAGGTTGGTTTGTAAATCCATTGCTGCACGGCTTCGATGGCGGCGCGCGCCAGCAGCGGAGGACCGCTCACAAACTGCAGATTGCGGATGGCGCCGTCTTTACCAATGATTCCGACGAGCTGAACCACTCCGGAGATACGTGCGTTTCTCGCCAGCGCCGGATATTCCGGGATCACCTTGTGAACCAGCTTCGCCATTTGCACGTCGCCACCCACCGGGACTGGCCGTGCGGCCGGCGTTGGCGGCAAAGGCGTCGGCTTGGGAGGCGGAGGCGCTGTCACTACATTCGGAATAAATCTGCCAAGCATGTTGTTGCTGCCGCCCAATCCATTCGGGCTGCCAATTCCAATGGCCGGCGGCGCGTCGGGAACCAAATCCACGGATGAAACCGGTGCGGGCTGCGATATCGTCCGTCCCTGCGGGCGAAATAGGGGGCGGATCGGAATGGTTAGTTTGGCGGTCGATCGGTTCGTGGGAGCCGGCTCCACGGGCGGCGGTGCCAGCGGCGCAGGTCCAACCGTGATGTCCTTCCAGTGAAAAGCCGGTAAGTGGTCGCGATAAAGCAAGGGAATGAGCAACGCCAAACTGACAATGAGTAACTCGGCGCTTAGCGATGCCAGAAAATTCCACGGCTTTTTTGTGTCGTGCAGCAGTAAAGATTGTTCAAACACGTTTCTATAGACACCGAGTGTGGTTGTTGGTTCCCGAAGCGAGGTCCCGCCGATCCTTCGGCCAGCGCCGCTATTTCGGCAACCCAACTTCGGCACGACAGCGTAATCCGTTGAAAACGCGAGGGGAAACAATGGCCTTGCATCTGCCTCTTGGGGAGGAGGTAACGATCGAATGCTACGGATCACGATCCAAGAGAGCCCGGAGACCCTGACGTTCCGCGTGGAAGGTAAGTTGGTCGGTCAAGTGGCCAAGGAATTGGAGCAGTCCTGGAACCAGGCAGCGCCGGTTCGCGGACACCGGGCGGCGATCGTCGATCTGACTGAAACCCTGTTTATCGACGCCGAGGGCCGGAGCGTTCTAGCCAAGTTATTCCAAGAGGGCGCGTTCTTTCGCACCTCCGGTCCCATGACCGAGTCGATAGTGTCGGAGATCACTGGAGAATCGAAGCCGGCATGGCGAAGTATTCTGACTCAGTCCATCGTGCTTCTTGTGATCGCCATCGGCGCCAAGGCCGCTCAGCCAGCACCGCTTCGGCTGACGTTGCGCGATGGCGTGGAAATTGCGTTAAAGCAGAATCCTCAAGTGCAGATCGCGAATCTAAACACCGCAGTGACCCAGGAAAATCAGATCGTGGCGCGCTCGGGTTTGCTGCCGCAGGCCAATATCGCGGTGTCGGAGGCGGTGATGCGCGAGAACCTGGAAGCGTTCCTGGGTATGAGCGTGCGTGGCTTTCCGGAACATTCCGGGCCGTTCTGGTTGTTCCAAGGCGGCTCGAATGGTTCGGTGCCGTTGTTTGATTTGGCGGCCTGGCATCGCTGGCGGCAATCGAAGGAGAACACCACCGGCGCGCGCGCTGAAGAGCTGACGGTTCGCGAGCAGGACGTGCAATTGGTGGTGTCGCAATATTTGGGAAGCCTGCGGGCGGCGGCCGATGTGAGCGCCGCCCAGTCACGGGTGGAACTAGCCAAGGCGCTCTTTGATCAAGCCAGCGACCTGCAGAAGAACGGCGTCGGCACGGGCATCGACACGCTACGCGCCAACGTGCAGTACCAGAATGAGCAGCAGCGGCTGATTGAGGCTCGCACCGCGTTGGCGACTTCGCTTTTCGCTCTGTCCCGGCTGCTGAATGTCGATCCTCACCAGCCCATCGAGCTGGCCGATTCGTCCGAGTTCTTTCATACGCCCGCGTTCTCGGCCGATGAGACCATGGAGCGGGCCCTTGTCGAGAGGCCGGAAATGAAAGCGCTGGCATCGCAAATTCGAGCCGCCGAGTTGGGGAAAAAAGCCGCGCGGGACGCGCGCGTGCCGCGTCTGGCATTGAACGGACAGTGGAGCGAAGAGGGACTTTCGCCGGCCAGCGCGATCCCTGCCTATAACTTCGCCGTCAGCCTGGACGTTCCCTTGTACACCGGAGGCCGCATTGGAGCCCAGGTGGCGATCGAGGATCTGGAGCTGAAGAAGCTGGGGCAGCAACAGACCGACCTGCGCAATCAGATCGCACAGGAAGTGAAAACCGCCAGCGCACAACTGGAGGCCGCCAAGAGCGAAGTGGACGTCGCCAATTTGGGCGTTGACTTGGCGCGTGAGGAAGTAATGCAGGCGCGCGACCGGTTCCAGGCCGGCGTGGCTAACAACATCGAAGTGATTACCGCGCAGGATGAGCTGGCCCGCGCCAACGACAACCAGATTGTGGCCCTGTACAGCTATAATCAGGCGCGCGCGGACCTGGCCCGCGCCACCGGACAGATGGAGTCTTTGTACGCGAAATAGAGCTGAACCGCGGCCGTGAGGAGTTAACTGAACCGCGACCGTGAGGAAGTGGCGTAAGGAAGAGAGAATGGAAACTACCACTGTGGAACAGGACCAAGAGCTGGGGACAGCCACACCGGCGCCGCCGCGAACTGTGCCTCCCAGGCCCAAGAGCTCGTCGCGAAAGTTTGTGATTTTCATCGCGCTGCTGGTGCTGGCTGGCATCGGAGTCTATCTGTGGGTCCATTCATTGAACCGCATCTCCACCGACGACGCTCAAGTGGATGGCCACATCATCCCCGTTTCTCCCAAGATCTACGGCAAGGTTCTGGAAGTTCTGGTGGACGATAACCAGCAGGTCCGCAAGGGGCAAGTGCTGGTGCGCATCGATCCCCGGGATTATCAGGCCAAAGTAGACCAGGCGCAAGCCGCAGTAGCTGTAGCCGAAAGCCAGGCGCAGGGGGCGAACGCGGGCGTGCCCCTGATTCGCGACACCACCGGCAGCAGCGTCACCGCGGCCGAAGCGCAGTTGAGCGCGGCGCGGGCCGATTACGATCAAGCCCAGGTAGACTACGACCGCGCTTCCACCGCCGATATCGCAGTGGCGCGCGCCAATGTGGAGACCGCGCAGGCTACCGCCGATCATGCGCAAGCGGATCTGGATCGGATGAAGACGCTGGTCGATAAGGAGGAGATCTCGCGTCTGGAATATGATTCGTATGCGTCCGCAGCGCGCGTGGCCTTGAGTCAATTGCAAGCGGCCAAGGACAAACTCGCGGCCGTAACCAAGGACGCCGACACGAAGAAGGCGGCTCTGGTTTCCTCGCAAGCCCGGATCGCGCAGGCCCAGGCCGCCATCCTGCAGGCCAAGGCCACTCAAAGGCAGGTGCCGGTGCGCGTGGCCGATGCTTCGTCCGCCACTGCCGGCATCGCCCAGGCGCATGCCAACCTGGAAGCCGCCAGACTGGACCTTGGTTACACCACCATCGTCGCGCCCGTGGATGGCGTCGTCACCAAGAAGAGCGTCGAAGTAGGGCAAGTGGTGCAGCAAGGCCAGGGGCTAATGACGCTGGTTCCGCTGCAGGACGTGTGGGTCACCGCCAACTTCAAGGAGACGCAGCTGGCCGACGTTCGAACCGGCCAGAAAGCGGAAGTGAAGGCCGACTTGAGCGGCAAAACCTACGCCGGCCACGTCGATTCCATTGCCGCCGCCACCGGCACGCGCATGAGCCTGCTGCCGCCTGAAAACGCCACGGGCAACTACGTCAAAGTGGTCCAAAGAATTCCGGTCAAGATCGTGCTCGATCCCATCCCCGGCGGCAATCAGGTGCTGCGCCCCGGCATGAATATCGAAGCGACCATTTTCACCAAGTAGAATTTTATGCCGTCGGTTCTACAGACCGAAGTAGTGGACGTGCGCCTGGGCGCGCGCCCCGCGATTAATCCCTGGATCATCGCGGGAACGGTGATGCTGGCCACCTTCATGGAGGTGCTGGACACCAGCGTAGCCAACGTCGCGCTGCCGCACATCGCGGGCAGCCTGTCTTCAAGCGTGGACGAAGCCACCTGGGTGCTCACCGCATATCTGGTAGCCAATGCGGTTGTGCTTCCACTGAGCGGGTGGTTTTCCACTCTCTTCGGACGCAAGCGATTTTATATGGCCTGCGTGCTGCTGTTCACCGCCAGCTCCGCGATGTGCGGCCTGGCGCCCAGCCTGCCGATGCTGATCCTGTTCCGCGTCCTGCAAGGTCTGGGCGGCGGCGCGCTGCAGCCAGTTTCGCAGGCAATCTTGCGCGAGACGTTCCCGCGCGAAAAGCAGGGGATGGCGATGGCAGTCTACGGCATGGGCGTGGTGTTCGCGCCTGTGGTTGGTCCCACTCTCGGCGGCTGGATCACCGACAACTACACCTGGCGCTGGATTTTTCTGATCAACATTCCAGTGGGCATCTGTTCCTTGCTGCTGACCTCGCTGCTCATCTTCGATCCGCCGTATCTGTTCCGCAAGACGCTGCGCGACGGGCTGAAGATCGATTACATGGGCCTGGGCCTGCTCGCCACCGGGCTGGGCGCGCTCGAAATCATGCTGGATGAGGGCCAGCGCAACGATTGGTTCTCCTCGCACGGGATCGTCGCCGCGGCCCTGATCGCGGCCATCGGATTGATCGGCGTCGTGGTTTGGGAGCTGCGGCAGAGAGAGCCGGTGGTGGATTTTCGACTGCTGAAAGACCGCACTTTCGCCATCTCCACTGCCAGCATGTTCGTTCTCGGCTTTGTGCTCTACGGAAGCACCATGGCGCTGCCGCTGTTTCTGCAAACGCTGCTGGGCTACACGGCCATGCAGAGCGGTATGGCGCTATCGCCCGGCGGGCTGATGATCATGATCATGATGCCCATCGTCGGCATTCTGCTGTCGAAGATTCAAGCCCGCTGGCTGATCATTTTCGGCCTTGTCGCTTCCTCGCTGGGCCTGTTCGAAATGTCGCACTGGAATACGCAGATCAACTTCGGACATGCCGTCAGCGCGCGCGTGGTGCAAAGCTTCGGCCTGGCATTCCTTTTCGTACCCATCAACACCGTGGCGTTTTCCTTCATCGCCAAGGCCAAAACCGGCTACGCCACGGGTCTGATCAACCTGGCGCGCAATATCGGAGGCAGCAGCGGCATCGCGATCTGCACCACTTTGCTCGCGCGTCGCGAGCAATTCCATCAGCAGCGTCTCATCGAGCATCTCTCTCCGCTGGACGCGCCTTATCAATCGACCATCCAGAGCGCAACGCAGTTGTTCATCACCAAGGGAGCGGATCCCGCCCAGGCCGCCGCGCAGGCGCACGGGCTGATCTATAACATGTTGCAGCAACAAGCCGCCATGCTCTCGTTCAATGAAGTCTTCTGGATGTTGGGCGTGGCGTTCCTGGCGGTGATCCCTCTGATGTTCCTGATGAAAAAGACCGGCCCGGTGAAAGGCGCCGTGGCGATCGAATAGGCCACTCTCGTTTTCATCACCAAGCAACAAACGCCCGCGATTAGCTGGCCTTCTTCAGCCGCGCCACGGCCGCCCCGATCCTTAACGATGTGTCCAGCAGCGCCCGCGCCCGGATCGGGCCGGCCTTTTCGTTGGTGATCCAGTGCAGCGCGCTGCTGATGGCGCAGCCGCATTCCGAACAGTCGGGATCGCCGCCGAAGACGCACGGGGCGACGCGCGTCCGCAGGTCAGCCGTATAGTTCGCCGACACGCGCGCGAACGCGCATTGATCGGGGTTGGATGGCGGGCTCAGGATGGCCCGCGCCATGCCGCCCTTGATCAGAAATTTCGGATATTTCCGGGCCAGCTCCGGAATGGAATCCACCAGCCGCGCCCGATCTTCTTTGGTCAACCGCTCCGCGCTCCGCTCGCCGCGTTGCGGCGTATACACGCTCATCCAGATGCGATGCACTTCCTCGCGCGCGCTCCAAAACTCCAGATAGCGCTCCGCGTAGCCCGGATCCTGGACATGTGCGCGCACGGCCGTCCAGTGAACATACACTCTTCGCCCTGCAATATTGCGCAGGATTCTTTCGTAAGTCGCAGGCTTGCGCCGCTCGTCGTGATGCTCCGGCAATCCGTCCACCGAAATAGCCACGGTGATGCGCGGCAGCGACGTCCATTCCGCCGGAATGGGAATCACGCCGCTGGTAACCACCATGGTGTGAATGCCGCGCGCGCTCAAGATCGGAAGTAGTTGGCTCAATTCGCGATGCCGCATCAAGGGCTCGCCTCCCACTAGGCTCAATTGCATCGGATCGTGCCGCTCCACCAGGCGCAGAATACCCTGCACCAGCGTCTCGCCGCGAGAATCGGATAACTGGGTCAGCGTCACTCCACCGCCCAGATGCCGGTCGCCGTAGGCGTAGCAACCCGGACACTGCAGCGGGCATTCGCTCGTGATCTCTATCGAAAGCAGCGGCAGTTTGCCGCGCAAAATCTTGCCCCACCCTGAAAGGAAGTCTCCACCACGCATGTACCTGTGACGCGCCAGCTTCTCATCGGGTGTACAGTAACCGTTACTTGTGGGGCGGATGCCCTGGTCCGGCTCAGCCCCCAATGGCATACATCGGGCGGGGCGGAGCCACAAACTTGGCGCTATTGATCTCGTGCCCCAGCCACTTCTTCCGCACCGTCTCGCGAATGGTGGCGGCGATTTCCTCATCCGGCGCGCCATTCCGCAGCAGGGCCCGCACGTCGGTCTCCTCAATCGCGAACAGGCAATAGCGCAGCTTGCCGTCACTGGTCAGCCGTACGCGATTGCAGTTGAGGCAGAATGGCCGGGTGACCGACGCGATGAATCCAACGCTGCCGACGCCATCGGCATAGCGATAATCGGTGGCCGGCGCGCGGGGATCGCGATCCGGAATCTCCACCAGCGGCGAAATTTCGCGCGAGAGCGTCTCGATAATCTCGTCGGCCGACAGCACGTTCTCCCGCGCCCACAGCCCTTGCGAATCCAGCGGCATGAACTCGATGAAGCGGATCTCGATGCCTTGTTCGCGTCCATAGCGGGCCAGCGGAACAATATCCGGTTCCACCAGGTTCTTCACCGCCACCGCGTTAATCTTGATCGGCTCGAAACCAATGCGCTGCGCCGTTTCGATGCCTTCCAGCACCTTGCATAAGTCGTCGCGCCGCGTGATCTTGCGGAATCGCTCGCGATCCAACGTGTCCAAATGAACGTTTAGACGCCGCAGACCGGCGTCGTATAACGCCTGTGCGTGCCGGGCCAGAAGCACGCCGTTGGTGGTGAGCGCCACATCCCGGACTCCCGGAATCGCGCACAGCTTCGCCATCAACACCGGTAGATCCTTGCGCACCAGCGGTTCGCCGCCCGTCACGCGAATTTTGGTCACGCCCAGCGACACCGCCACCTGCACGAAGCGCTCGATTTCCTCGAACGTCAGAATCTCCTCGCGCGGCGCGTACTTCACGTCCTCTTCCGGCATGCAATAGAAGCACCGGATGTTGCAGCGATCCGTCACGCTAATCCGCAGATTGTCGTGCAGCCGGCCGAAAGTGTCGATCAGATTCCGTTCCAAAGTTATCTCACTCGCAACATCCGCTCAATGGGAACCGCCGCCCGCTGGATGATCTCATCGCTAAGCTCCACGCGCGGTTCCAGGCTCCATAAACATTCTCGCAGCTTCTCCAGCGTGTTGCGCTTCATGTACGGACATTCACTGCAGTTGCAATTCTCGTTCGGAATGAAGTGGAAGCGCTTTCCGGGCGCCAGCTTCTGGAGCGACCGCAGGACGCCGCTCTCGGTCATGATAATGAATTCCGGGGCATCCGAGCTCGCGCACCACTGGATGAGCGCGCTGGTGGACCCGATAAAGTCCGCCATGGCGAGCACGTCCTGGGGGCATTCCGGATGCGCGGCCACCAGCGCCCGTGGATGCTCGGCTCGCGATTTGGCCAGGCGCCGCGCTGCAAAGGTCGCATGCACAATGCAGGCGCCTTGCCAGATCTTCATATTCTCGCGGCCGGTCTGCTGTTTGACGTAATTGCCCAAATTGATATCGGGCAGAAAAAGAATTGTCTTGTCGGCGGGAATGGAATTGACAATTTGCACCGCGTTGCGCGACGTGCAAAGAATATCGCTCTCCGCCTTCACTTCCACCGACGTATTGATGTAGCTCACGATGACGTGGTCGGGGTGCAGCTTCCGATAGGCCCGCACCTGTTCCACCGGGCAACTCTCCACCAGGCTGCAACTGGCCTGCGCATCCGGAACCACGACGATCCTCTTGGGATTCAAAACCTTAGCGGTTTCGGCCATGAACCACACGCCGCAGAATGCGATTACGTCGCCCGAAAACTCTTGCGCCTTACGCGCCAATTCCAGGCTGTCGCCCACCGCATCCGCCAAGTCCTGGATTTCCGCGTCCTGATAGTGGTGCGCCAAAATCACGGCCCGCCGCTCTTGTTTGAGCGCCGCGATCTCTTCCGCCACGGATGTTAAAGAAATCATAGTTAGTGGAAAGTTATATTTACTGTATTTATTCTAACAAGGCATGTACAAGGCCGTCATCGTCTGATAAGCTGCAACAAGGTTGTTTCCTCATGTTTCGCCAATTCTTTGCCATTTTCCCCCTCGTTGCGGCAAGCCTCTGTTTCACCTCACAAGCTGCCGCGTTGATCTGCGCGCCCTCGGCTGTGCCTCCTATCGTCCATGGAGAAGGTATCACGGAACTGACTGGCGACATTGTATTCACCTGCTCGGGTGGCGCGCCCAACTCCAGTTTGACGGACGATCTTTACCTGTTCTTGAACGTAAACATCACCAACCGGCTGGCTTCCGCCACCTCACAGACGCTCACCGGCATCACCTTCACGGCGGATAACGGTTCCAGCCCCCAAGCCATCGCGGCGACCCCGACGTTGCTAGGTCCCGCAACGCTGGTATTCAATGGCGCCACCTTCACTTTATCCGCTTCAGGAACAGTTACTCTCCAGGTAAGTGGCCTGCGCGACGCCGCTAATGAATTAGATTTTGACACGACTAAATCGATGCAGGTAACTATCGGGGTAAATGGCAGCAACGAGTTAGCGCTCACCACCAACCAGGTTGTGGTGGGACACCCCGCCCACGGTATTTATGTCGCGTTCTCCGGCACATTGGTTTGCACTCAGTCCGGATCGCCCGCGCCCCAGAATGCCGCCAGTTTCGCCAGCTTTCTGGCTGCCCATTCGGCTTTGACATCAACTCGCGTCACCGAGGGATTCGCCGATTCCTTCGCCCCCAAGTCCGACCCGCAAAACTCCGCCGCCGACACCGGAACCCGCGTCGTTGTCCAATATTCCGGCTTTCCCGCCGGCGCCAGCATCTTCGTCCCGACGGTGGTAGCGGGTTCGGACGCCACGCAGCCCACCGCGGGTGGCGACCTCGGCTTCACCGCTTCCGGAGGCCAGTACACACCCGGTTCCAACTCGTCTTTGCTGCTTTCCTTCGTCCCCTATACGGACGCTAATGGGGCTGGTGGAACGCGCGCTTATTTGCCGGGCCTTCCCGGATCGGGTACCGTGACGCTGGATTCCATGAGCCAGGTGACACTCACTAATGGCTCTGGCATTGCCGTTTATGAAGTGGTGGACGCCAACCCGTCCGTCCAGGAAAGCGCTCAATTCCCGACGTTCCTGGTGCTCGCGCCTTCCGGCAGCGGGACCTCGACCACCACCTCGGAGAATGTCTCGCTCGGCCCCATTTCCACCATCCAGACCGCCACCGCTACCGATCCGATTCCTCGCTTCCAGCAAATCACCCCGCCGCCTGATTGCTCCATCGTCGGCGATTGCAATGCCCCGTACTTCCCGGCTTTGTCGGTGCCCGAGACGACGCTGAACTACACCACGCAGGCCGGCGGAGTGACAACAACTAACTACGTACAAGTTCAGAATGCCGGTGGCGGCGTCATGCCGTGGACCGCTTCGGTGAACTATGCCAGCGGCAGCGGCTGGTTGTCGATCTCGCCGGCGCAGGGAGAGAACGACGGCGGAATTCGCATCGACGCGGTTCCAGGAACGCTGGCGCCGGGGACGTACCAGGCCACCTTGTCGGTGAATGCGGGGCCCTTGGCCGGAACCCGCACGGTTGCGATCACGTTTGTGGTTACTGCCGCCGCCATTCCGGCTCCATCTATTCAGAGCGCGGTCAACGCGGCCACTTTTGCCACCGGTCCGCTGACTCCCGGCTCCATCGCCACCCTGATGGGTTCCACATTCTCTGGCCAGAACGTATCGGTCACCTTCAACGGCCTGCCCGCTCAAGTGCTGTTCAGCAACGACACGCAAATCAACCTGGTTGTTCCGGCTGCCTTGAGCGGCAAGACGGCTCAGGTGGTCGTGAGCGCGAATGGCGTCGCGAGCGGACCCCTGACGGTGAATCTCGCGCCCTTCGCTCCGGGCATTTTCGCCAACGGCATTCTCAATCAGGACTACAGCGTGAATAACGCCAAGCAGCCCGCGGCTCCCGGCAGCGTGATCCAGATTTTCGCAACCGGCCTCTCCGGCACCGGCGTGATCACTGCCGACATCGGCTCGCAGGTTGTGACGCAGCCCTACTATGCGGGACCCGCGCCCGGATTCGCCGGGTTGCAGCAGATCGATCTCATCCTGCCCGCCGATTTGACGGGCAACACTGTAAATGTTTCGGCGTGCGGAGGGCCCACGGCCGCGCAATTGGTCTGCAGTCCATCGGTTTCCGTTGCCATCGCGCAATAGATGAAACCGCGCTAACGTTATCGATCGTTCACCATCGCAACCAGTCGCGCCATCGCGTCCATCCAACGCGGTGAGGAGATTGCGATGAAAACTGCAGTTCTTTCAGGAATTCTTCTGGCATCATCCGCGCTAGTCGCCTGCGGCGGCGGATATCGAGCTAATTATGTCGGATACAGCGTGCCCCCTCCGCCCGCGCCCTACGCTGTCGGCGCCGTTGGTTACGCGCCTGGCCCGGGCTATCTCTGGATCGACGGCTTCTGGAACTTGAACGGCGGCCGCTGGGCCTGGGTGAATGGCCGTTGGGCCGTGCCGCCACGCGGGCATTCGGTCTGGGTAGCCGATCGCTGGGATCGTCACGGCAATGGCTGGCGCTATCGTCGCGGCCACTGGCGATAATAGTCATGGATGCCTGAACGCTCTTACGACGCTCTGCTGATTCTGTCTTTCGGAGGACCCGAGAAACCGGACGACGTGATTCCGTTTCTCGAAAATGTTCTGCGCGGCCGCAACGTCCCTCGTGAACGGATGCTTGCGGTCGCCGAACATTATTATCACTTCGGCGGCAGAAGCCCGATCAACGATCAAAATCGCGCCTTGATCGCGTCGCTTCAAAGCGAGCTTGCAAGCCATGGTCTGCAATTGCCCATTTACTGGGGCAATCGCAACTGGCATCCTTTGCTCGCCGATACTCTGCGTCAAATGCGAGCCGACGGAGTCCAAAACGCGCTCGCGTTCGTCACTTCCATCTTTAGCTCCTACTCAGGTTGCCGCCAGTACCTCGAAGACATCGATCGCGCGCGCGCCGAAGTGGAAGGCGCGCCCCAGATTCACAAGCTGCGCAAGTTCTACAATCACCCGCTGTTCATCGAAGCGCAGGCCGACGAGGTTCGCGCCGCGCTCGCCGGGCGTCCCGCGCAACTCATCTTCACCGCGCATAGCGTTCCGCTGTCGATGGCCGAGACCAGTGATTATCAAAAGCAGCTTTCCGAAGCTTGCCGCCTCGTCGCCGAGCAAGTGGGCATCGATAACTGGCGCCTGGTCTACCAGAGCCGCAGCGGTCCGCCCAATCAGCCCTGGCTTGAGCCGGATATTGCCGACGTGATCCGCCAGATGGATCCGGGCGTTCGCGTCGCGGTCGTCCCCATCGGGTTCGTTTCCGATCACATGGAAGTGGTCTTCGATCTGGACACCGAAGCCCAAGCCATCGCGCGCGAGCACGGCGTCGACATGGTGCGCGCCCCCACCGTCGGAGTGCATCCCAAGTTCTTACAGATGATTCGCGAACTGATCGAAGAACGCTTCGGCTTGTGCCAGCCGCGCGCCATCGGACAATATGGGCCCAGTCACGATGTCTGCCGGCCGGACTGTTGCCCCGCTCCCGCGCGACGCGCCGCATCGCCCAGTCTTACCGCTCGTTGAGTTTCTGGTAAACCTGGCGCTTTGATAAGCCCCGTTCGCGCGCCACTCGCTTCATTGCGTCCATACGCGAGACGCCCGCCGCGATCAGTTGATCGAACGCCGCTTCCATCGGGAGTGCAGCCGCTTCGGCGCCATCGCTCTTCGCGATCATGAGCGTGATCTCGCCTTTTATCGACGGGCGCTTCGACAACCCCTCGCGGACCTCCGCCGCCTGGCCCGCGATGAATTCTTCATGGATCTTCGTCAGCTCCCGTGCAAGACTCACCGGGCGCGGCCCCAGCACTTCCGCGATATCCTCCAGCGCGTCAATGATCCGATGCGGGGCTTCATAGAACACCAGGGTCGCCGGAAAATCCTTGACCGCCTCCAGCGCCTTCCGGCGTTGCGTCTTCTTGGCCGGCAGAAATCCGCCGAAGAAAAACGAATCGGTCGGCAATCCCGACGCGCTCAGCGCGCTCACCAGCGCCGACGGCCCCGGTATCGGAGAAACCGTGATGCCCCGCGCCCGCGCCTGCTCCACCAGCCGATAGCCCGGATCGGCGATCAGCGGCGTCCCCGCGTCCGAAACCAGCGCGATATTCTTGCCCGCCTCCAGCTCCCGCAGCAATTCTTCGGCACGCGCCTGCTCGTTATGCTCGTGATAGCTCACCAGCGGCTTCGAGATGCCGTGCCGGTCCAGCAGCTTGCGCGTCTGCCGCGTATCTTCGCACGCGATCCGGTCCACTTCCCGCAGCACGCGCAAGGCCCGCAGTGTGATGTCCTCCAGGTTGCCGATCGGCGTCGCGACGACATACAGTGTTCCACTCACACGCTTAGTATCGCGCCCCTGCGCTTCAGCAAGCGGGAATCAACTCCCCATCATCCGTGGTCCGCAGCACCAGCTTCGCCTTGCACGGCCCCACCTCCGCCCGCACCCCGGCGCCGGGATTGATCTCCCCCGCCGCCACCATCGACGCTAGCGGCTGCATCAGCTGACGATGCAATACCCGTTTCAGCTCGCGCGCTCCATACTCAGCGCTGGTTCCCTTCTCGAGCAAAAATCTGCGCGCCCGCGCCGGCACTTCGATACGGAACGCCCGCTCGCCCAGCCGCCGCTGGATATGATCCTGGAAGTCCTCGATGTGCTGATCTAGGATGGCCGCCAGCGCCGCCGCATCCAGCGGCCGGTACGTCACAACTGCATCGATCCGATTGATAAACTCCGGCGAAAAGTTCTTGCGCAACGCGTGCTTCCCGATGCGCTCCAGCTTGTCGCCACTCTCCGGATTCTTGCGCGCCTCCGCCGAATCGAACCCGAATTCGGGCCGCAGCTCGCGGCTCATATCGCGCGCCCCTACATTGCTGGTCAGAAAGATGATGGTCTTCTCGAAATTCACCTGCGTGCTGTCGCCTAGGCGCAGCGTGGCCTTGTCCAGGACTCCCAGCAGAAGCCGCACCAACGATTGCGCCGCTTTCTCTATCTCATCGAAAAGCACGATCGAAAGATCGCAGCTCTCGCTCGCCGCCCCGCTCAATTTCTGCTGCGTCAGCAGCGGCTGCGTTTCCCGGTGCCCCAGATAGCCCGGAGGCGCTCCCAACAATTTCGCCACTTCATGTTCCATCTGGTATTCGCCGCAATCCACCTTTAGCAGCTTCTTGGGACTGCCGTGCAGCACGTCCGCTAGCGCTTCCACGGTCTTGGTCTTTCCCGTTCCCGTTGGTCCCAGCAGCAAAAAGATCCCGGCCGGACGCCCATCCGGCGTCAGCTTGGCCCGGTACATTTCCACGTAAGGAACAACTGCCGCAATCGCAGCCGGCTGACCGACCAGTCTTCGCGAAAGTGCGATCGCGATATCGCTCGACCAATCGCCATCCGATGAAACACGCGACCGATTTGGAGGGTAACGCATAGTAAAAGAATCAATCCCAACGCAATTATGGACGTAACGCCGCTGACACAGGCCATGCCCCAGCCCGCTATAAAGCCGTTTCCGAGCTGTTGGGTTTTATGTTTTTACCGTCAGGAATGAATGAATTAGCTTCGAAATCCGTCCGCTCGCCTGCCCGTCCCCGTACGGATTGTGAACACGTGACATTTGGTCATATGCCCCACTATTCCCCAATAAAACCGCCGCTTCTTCCACGATGCGATCTTCGTCGGTGCCCACCAGCTTTACCGTCCCCGCCAGCACCGCTTCCGGCCGCTCGGTCTTCTCGCGCAAAACCAGAATGGGTTTGCCGAGCGATGGTCCCTCTTCCTGAATTCCGCCCGAATCGGTGATCAGCAGGTAGGCCCGGCGCATCAAATCGACGAACGGAACATAGCTCTGTGGCTCAATTAAGCGGATGTGCGCGTGCCCGGCCAGATAGCGCTGCACCGGATCCTGCACGTTCGGGTTGGGATGCACCGGATACACTAATTGCACATCTTCTCGATCGGCGATCTTGGCCAGCGCCCGGCAAATGCGCGTGAATCCGTCGCCAAAGCTTTCCCTGCGATGCGCCGTCACCACGATCAGCTTCTTCGCCGCATCCAGCCACGGGAACGTGCCGCCTGGGAGGGTCCCTTGCTCCAGCCCGTCGCGCACGTAGAGCACCGCGTCGATCCCGGTATTTCCCGTCACATGGATCGCATCCGCCGCCACGCCTTCGCCGCGCAGATTCTCGGCCGCCCGCTTGGTGGCCGCGAAATGCAGCGCAGTGAGGTGCGACGCCAGCACGCGATTCATCTCTTCGGGAAACGGCTGGTTCAAATCGTGCGTCCGCAATCCCGCCTCCACGTGTGCCACGGGAATGCGCGAATAAAATGCCGCCAGCGCGCCGCACAATGTCGTTGTTGTATCGCCCTGCACCACCGCCATTGCCGGCTGCACTTCGCGCAGAACCGGCTCCAGCCCCGCGAGAATCCGCGATGTCGATTGATACAGCGTCTGGCCCGGCAGCATCAGGTCCAAGTCATAGTCCGGTTTTACCTGAAAGGCCTCTAAAACCTGATCCAGCATCTCGCGATGTTGCGCGGTGACGCAGACCTTCACGTCGAATCTGCTGGGGTGCTCACGTAGAGCGCGAATCACCGGGCAGAGCTTGATCGCCTCCGGCCGAGTGCCGAAGATCAGCAGAATTTTGTGCATTAAGGACTTTGCCCCGGCTTCAGGGGCTGGAATTGGCGCTGCTTATTTGTGCCTGTAGGTAATTCGTCCCTTGGTTAAATCATAGGGAGAAAGCTCCAGGGTGACACGATCGCCGGCCAACACGCGGATGCGGTTGCGGCGTAACTTACCAGCCAGGTGCGCGAGTACGGTGCGGTCCTGGTCCAGCAAAACGCTGAACTGGCCGCTGGGAAATTTTTCTACTACGGTTCCGGTAACTTCAATGCTGTCCTCTTTACTCATCCTCCTCCTTCGGCAGGATTTTCTGTCTTAGGTATCTTAGCAAAAGGGGCCGTCCGCAATAGAACGAGCAAGCATAGGGCCGCCACTACCGCGGAGACCATCGACGATTGCCAGGCCAGATGCGTCAGCGCCCTGCGCGTTTCGAAGCGATCGAAAACCCTGAGCGTGATGCTTTCCGGCAACACGCGCGCACCCAGAGCAAAAGCCAGCAGGATCGCCAGGAACGCCGTCCGCAGGATGGCCTTCGCCGTGGCGGCCGAGAATCGCCGTGCGAGTGCCGCTCCCAGCATCGCGATAGCGATGGATGCGCTCAGGCTGAAAATCAAAACCGCCGCGAGGAAACGCCCAGGCGGTGCGATAAGCTCACCGCGCCGGATCAGGATGTTTAGCGTAACGATCGCGGTGCCGAGAATCAGCGCCGTCAGGCCCCAGCCCCATGCCACGATGATCGCGATTCTCGCCAGCAGCGCGCCCGAACCAGCGGCCGCCAACTCCGCGCTCGCGGGCGCCACGAAAAACAGCGCCAGGCAAGCATAGGCCGCGATGACGCGCGCGTCCAGAAATCCGAAGCCCTTGTAAATCGGCACCAGAATGCCGAACGCGATGACAACGATCAGAATGGTGAGCGCTTGCCGGGCCATGCGCTATGGGACCGTGCCAGAAGCACAGCCGGAGACGACCGGAAGTCGTGCACTGGAGGACATCGACTCGAAGAACACCGGGCGGGTGGCGCGCCCGTGCGGTCTACGGATTCTCCGGCGGACCCGAATTGCCGATCATGTGCTTGGCGTCCTGCTGGTTCTCCTGGCAGATGTACTCCATCAGCTCTTCTTTCGGTCGCAGGCGCGCCGTGAAGGTCAGCGTGAAAGGCTTCGAGTAGTCGCCCGGATCGATGATCGTGACCTTGTTCTCCAGCGTCCCTAGATCCTTCCGCGTGTAGCGCTCGATGGTGTGCAGTTGCTCGGTGTGCGGATGCCCGCGAAAATCGAACCAGAATTTGTCGTTGAACCCGATGGTGTCCACCACCAGCGTGTCGCCGTCCCAGCTTCCGATGGAGTGCCCGTACCAGGTGGGATCCGGATCGTCGGGATGCTTGCGTCCATCCATGAAGATCTGCCGGTAGCTGTGAATGTTGCCTTCAAACAGGAAGAAGATGTGCGTCGGAGTTCTGCACGATTCGCCACGGGATAAGGCGCGATGCGTGGAATCCCCGTCGGCAGGCAATTCGCCTCCGGATCGTCCTTCGATTGCCGCTTGTCCATGATCGCTTTCGCCGCGGGCAGAATAGGAATCGTTTCGCCGGTGGCCAAGCCCTGAGCCAGATCTCCCACCGGGCCGCCGCCCTGCCAGACCCCCGACAGATCCGGGTGTCCATCCGGCCAGCCGAGGCGTTGGACCATGCGGCGTCGTGTCGCGCGGGCCGGACCCGCTCTGACGTCCGGATTCGCGCTGCCGCCTGCCGGAGCGGTTGCTTCCGCCGCATTCAGCTTTGAAGGCGCTTGCGCCGCGTCACCAGGCCGGCGCTTGCGCTGCGGCGTTCACGGCAAACAGGACCGAGCATTGCCAGCAAAACCTGTCATCCACCCGGGGCCTCTCAATTGGATTTCACTCTGGTTCTCCTTCGTTCGCAGGCGATCTATTGCGCTGGAGCGTCGCTCGGCGAAAAGGCAAAAACCTTCTTGCCATCGGCCAACGTGACGGTTCTGGCGTTGGCCATCTGCGATCCGTCTTTGGCTTGCGCGCCTTCCACCGTTATCTGATCGCCCACCTTCAGCGTGTGTCTGGACCATCCCTGCCGTACCAGCACGTTGGGGCTGGCAAGCTCCAAATTCCAGTTGGTAACAGTGCCGCTCTCGTCTTTGACATCTATATAAATGCGAGCATGCGGATTGGTCCATTCCACGCTCGTCACCGTGCCTTTCAGCGTCACCGGTTTCTTCACGTCATACTCGGCGGCGAATGAGTGATGCGCAAGGGCCGCGGCCGGCGCCAGCAGCGCGAGTCCCGCAACCAAAAAAGCGAACGCAGCTTTCATCCAATTTCTCTCCTTGGTAGATTTTGTCACAAATGGACCTCCCATGGGTTAAGCATCGGAAGTTAGCGTGCGCCGCCTCATTTCATCCGGCTCCACTTTTGAACGCGATATCGGATATTCGCGCGCCGTGGTGGATGGCGATTGGGTATTCGTTTCCGGCACCACCGGGCTTCGACTACCAAACCATGACCATCTCCGACAACGTGGTCGAGCAAGCCGAGCAATGCCTGCGCAATATCGAGATGGCGCTGCTCGGATGCCGGGAGCCGGATCGCCGATGTGGTCCGGGTTCGCTACATCCTGCCCAGAGTGGAGGATTTCGAGCCGTGCTGGCCCGTGCTGCGCCGCTGCTTCGGCGACGTCCGGCCCGCCGCCACCATGATCTCAGCCGGCCTTTCCGATCCTCGCATGAAGATCGAAATCGAAGTTACCGCCCGCAGACCCGGCATCTAAACCCCGCGGAAAATCTTGCCAGCTTCTTCCACCACGCCGCTCCAGAACGGGCGTCCGAAGATCCCAATCGCCAGCAGGCCGCCGAACAGCGCTAGCGCCTCGAAACTTTCCCTCCCTTCGCGCTCCCAGTACACATCCCGCAGATTCAGCCAGAGCGCGAATTCATCCAGCGTCAATGCCGCGGCCACTCCGAAGAGCATCGAGCTCAGTCGTCCGGTCCATTGAGTCGCCGACGCGGCGCCCGTTCCCACTTCCACCAGCCATAGGTACCCCACCACAAGAAGCAAAAGAATGCCCCACACCAGATGGTGGATATGGCGGCCGTTCATGGAGACGTCGTGGAAGGGGCCGATATTGTGGCGGATCGCCAGTGTCAGCGCGCGCACCGCCAGCACGGTGGTGAAAAATCCGAGCGACGCCAGGAACAGCCGCTCCCGCCGCGATTCCGTGAATCGGTGGCGATAGACGCCGCGCAGCCGGGTGTGAGCGACGATCGCGCTCAGTCCACCCAGAATCGCCGCAACCAGGATGGGCAGAACCCAAAAACTGCGGTGCGTCCAGAACATCACTGCTCTGATCTTGTCACGCCAGGGAGCCGAGCCGAAGCGTCCATTCCGATATTCGCCCCAAATGGAGCAGCCCCGAATGGGTCCAGGGATCGTCCTGGAGCCGCTTGACGATTTCGTCGGGGCTGTGCGCGCGCATAATCAGGAGGACATCCGGCGTCCCTTCCAGCGGCCCTCCGATCGCGATGAAACCCGCACGCTGGAGCCCATTCATGAACGCTGCGTGTTCGTCCCAGCCGGGTTGCTCTTCCAGGCGCACCGAGCGGTTCCAGGCGTCGCCCCGCGTGCGAATGACGGCGAAAAACTTCATGCCTCCATCCTAACTGTCTGAACGCACCTTACAGAACCGCGACCATGAGGGAGCGGCCTTCCATTACCCTGGTAATATAGGTTATGCCCATCGCACGATCGAAGGTCACCGCTCAAGGCCAGATTTCCGTTCCCGCGGAAGTGCGCCGCAAACTCGGCGTCGGCCCTGGCTCGGTTTTGGAATGGGAAGAAGAAGACGGGAAAATCGTCCTCCAGCGCGCCGGCAAGTTTTCGTTCGAAGACATTCATAACGCGATCTTCAAGGGACGCAAGCCGAAGAAGGCAACGGTCGAAGAGATGGACGAGGGCATCGCCCAATACATTCGCGAGCGCTATGCGCGCCGTTGACACCAACGTTCTTGTCCGACTGATTGTTCGGGACGATCCTCATCAAACTGCTTCGGCGGAAAACTTTATTCAAGGCGGCACGTGGGCTTCGGTGCTAGCGCTGGCTGAGGCGGCATGGGTGCTCGTTCGAGTCTACGGCTTCAGCGCTAAGGACCTGGCCACAGCCCTCGAAATGTTGCTTAAGAATCGCAAGTTGGTTCTCCAGGAAGCTGACGCCGTCGCAGCCGCCTTGGAACTGTTTCGCGCCAAGCCAGGGCTCGGCTTTGCCGATTGCCTGATGCTCCAACTGGCCCGCCAGGCCGGTCATCTTCCGCTCGGCACTTTCGACCGCAATCTCGGCCGGATCGAGGGCGCCCAAAAACTCTAGTTCACAACTGTTTTACCGAACCGCGACCGTGAGGGAGTCGGTTTAGACGGACTTCTTCCGCGCTTCTTCCAGAGCCTCCAGTGCCAATTCTCGCGAAACCGTTGGAAAGCCTTCCAGGAAATCCTCCAGCGTCTCTCCACCCTCGATATGGTCGAACAGCGTCTGCGCAGGCACTCGCGTTCCGCGCAAGACCGGCGTACCGTGCATGATTTCGGGATCCCGAATGATCGCTTATGCCATGTTCCGATTGAATCACAACTCGGTAGTCCGCCCAGCATCGTAGTCGCGCAGCGCCCGCGCAGCCACGTCATCCAGCTTCCCGGTCTGAGCATCCGCTTCGATCTGGCGATCCCAGGCTTCAGCATCAAACTGCACGAACCATTCGCGGAACGCTCTCAGCTCGTCGGCCGTAAGTTGTCTCACCTGTCCTTCGAGGCTTTCCACTCTGCTCATAGTGACTTGCTTCCAGGGTACACACTGCTTCACTGGAGGTTTGAGCGCAAACTCGCGATCACGTCTGCAACCAGTAGCATCTACCGCGGATTCCTCTTCCGTTAGTCCTAAACCACTTACGCGCACCACTTCCCGCCGGCCCCTTCACTGTCTGCTACCGTCGAACCAAATCCCATGCGTTCACGCGCCCGCCTTGATCTCTCCCGCCAGACGCCCGGAGTTCCTATATCGTTTACAAAGAATGCGCCAGTAAACACAAAAATAGCCCTGATGCGACGCATCCCGCGATTGGGACCATGCACCAGGGCCGTTTCCAACTCAATCTAAATGCCGCGCCCGTCTAGTTCGCCGACCCCGCCTTGCCCCACAGCCGCTGCGACGCGATCTTCGCGCCCTCGGCCAGCGACTTCAGCTTCAGCCACGTGATGTCCGGATACACCGCGCCGAACCCGGCAAACGTGCCGAATCCGCAATCGGTGCCCGCAATCAGATGATCGCGCCCCACCACCTCGGCGTAGCGCACAATCCGTTGCGCCACCAGGTCGGGATGCTCCACGTAGTTGGTGTTCGATCCAATTACCCCCGGCACCAGCACCTTGTCCCGCGGCAGCTTGAACGCCGTCTTCCACAGCTCCCACTCGTGCTCGTGCCGCGGATTCGCGCCCTCAATCAGCAGACCCTGCGGCTTGGCCTTCAACGCCACCGGCAAAATCTTCGACATCGCGATGTCGCGCGTGTGCGGCCCCTCGTAATTCCCCCAGCAAATATGAAAGCGCGAGCGATCCGCCGGAACATTCTTGAGCGCATGATTCATTGCCTCCACCTGCAGCTCCGCATTGCGCACAAACTCGTCGTCGTCCACGCCGCGGAACTTAATGTGCCGGCCCATGGCCAGATCCGGGCAATCCACCGAAAGGATCAAGCCCGCGTTCACGATCGCTTCGTACTCGCTCCGCATCGCCTCCGCCAGTGCTTCCAGGTAGGCCTGGTGCGAAGGATAATATTCGTTCGGCTGGAACACGGCGATAGTCCCTGGCGATGCCGCAGTCATAAAACCTTCGGTCACAGTCGTCTTCGACAGCGCTTCCTTCATCCGCGAGATGTCCTGCTCCAGCGGCTCCAGGCTCTTTACCTTGATGGGCCCTTTACAGATCGGCCGGACGTATTTCGGCGTCGCTCCCGACGCGGCGATCTTGTCGCGATACTCCGGATAATCGTCCAGATCCTGCGGCGTGGCGCGAGGCACCTGCCCCGGCTCGAAACCCGTCAGCCGGTGCCGTATGTACGTCGCATAACTGATTTTGCCCATCTCGCCATCGCTGACGATGTCGATTCCCGCCGCAGCTTGCTTGTTCACCGCGTCGACAACGGCGCGGCGTATCGTCGCATCGAACTTCTTCGCGTCCACGGCTTCACCGCGATCTTGCGCGAACAGAATATCGACCACTTCCTGCGGCCTTGGCAGGCTACCGACATGGGTCGTAAGAATGCGGTCGGTACTCTCCATCTGTGTGTGTTTTCTCCTCTATGTAAGCTTGGTAACTACAGCAATTCCCGTATGAGCATAACACGTTGCAGCGGGACCGTAACCTTATGTGCGCTATATCCGCTCACGGTTCCAGTTGGCGAGAAATGATTCCGATGCGAGCTCTTCCAGCAGAGCGGCCTCTTCGTATTTCCACTCCTCAAGTCGCCGTTTCTTCAGCTCTTCGAGCAGCCGGACCTTCCGTTTGGCCTCGCTATATTTCTTGCGTTGCTTGGCCAGATCGCGCCCGCATCGAAGCAGTTGTTGCGCCAGATTCTCGGCGTTGCGCCGCAATCGCAGACCGCAGGCCGTCAGCGTTCGCAGATCGTCGCCGCGCAGGTCCGGCATCGTTCCCAGCGACGAAATCAGTTTCGATCGTTCCGCGCTCACCTCCGCCAGCAGCGTCTGCAGATGCAGCTGTTCCTGCACCAGCGCCTTCAGCTTGGCCTCTTCGGCGGTCAGTTCCACGCCGCGCCACTTCAGGACTTTTTCGAGTGAAAATTGAAACCGCGCCATCGCCTGGCTTTTTCCTCTATCCCAGTGCCGTCGCCAGCTTCTGCAAGCGAACCAGCGTCTCCCCCAGCGGGCAGAATGTTTGGGCGTCCTGCCTAAGGAAATCCAGAATTTCCGGCCGGCATCGGATGGCCGCATCCAGCTTCGGATTGGTTCCCGCCACATACGCACCCAGTTGGATCAAATCCTGCGAATCGTGATACAGCGCCAGCGCTTCCCGCAGTTTTTGCAGATGTCCGCGCTGCTCTCCCGACGCGACCTTGGATGTCAGCCTGCTAATCGATTGCCGGATGTCGAGCGCCGGATAATGCCCCGCCACCGCCAGCTCGCGCGAGAGAATGAAATGCCCGTCCAGAATACCGCGCACCGCGTCGCAGATCGGTTCGTTGAAATCGTCGCCTTCCACCAGCACGGTGAAGAATCCGGTGATGGAACCTTTCTTAAAGTGCCCCGATCGCTCGAAGATCTTGGGCAGCAGTGCGAACACCGACGGCGTGTAGCCCTTTTGGCTGGGCGGCTCGCCGGCCGCCAGTCCAATCTCGCGCTGCGCCATCGCCAGGCGAGTGACCGAATCCACGACGAGCAGAACGTTCTTGCCTTGATCGCGAAAGTATTCCGCTACCGCCAGAGCCACGAAGCAGGCGCGAATGCGCAGCGGCGCCGGCCGGTCCGAAGTCGCCACCACCACTACCGAACGGCTGCGGCCCTCCGGTCCCAGTTCATTTTCGAGGAACGCCCGCACTTCGCGATTGCGCTCGCCCACCAGAGCGATCACGCTCACATCGGCGTCATTGTGGCGCGACATCATTCCGAGCAAAGTGCTCTTGCCGACGCCGCTTCCTCCGAAGATGCCGACGCGCTGTCCTTTGCCGCAAGGCAGCAGACCGTCGATGGCGCGAATGCCGGTGACCAGCGGCTCCGTGATGTGTTCGCGATCCAGCGGTTGCGGAGGCGCGGTGTACAGCGGATACGCCGTGGTAGCTCGAAGGGCGGGACCATCGTCCATGGGCCGCCCGAATCCGTCCAGCACGCGGCCAAGCAATCCTGGACCCACGCGCAGCAAGGCATCGTCGCGCCGCGCAATCACGCGATCGCCGGGCTGCAAGCCGTCCGTCTCTTCCAGCGGCATCGACAACACGCGATCGTTACGAAAGCCGATCACTTGCGAGCGTATGGAGCGTCCTGATCCGGTGCGGACTTCGACGAAATCCCCAATCGACACCACGGGGCCGCGTGAGGCAATGAGCAGCCCCACCATTTCGGTTATTTCGCCGATCCACGGCAGTACTTCAATGCCCGGAACCTGCGGAACCAATTCCTTGATCGACGAACCTGGCGGCGCCACGTTATCGTTCCAACTTGGTCATCGTTCTAATTTGTCTATCAACCCGCGCTCGATCTCGCGCAATTGCGTCTCCACCGACGCGTCCAGGATGCCTTGCGAGGTCTCGAAGAATATCTCCGCGGGCTTCAGGTTGGGGTCGGCGGCCAGCGTGAGGTTCTTCGGCGCTCCGGCTTGTTCCATCAGCTTGCGAACCAGCGGCTCCAAGCGAGGGATGCATGCGCACTCGATTGATCTCGCGCGATTGCAATTTCGAAAACGCCGCCTGGATCAGCCCCGCCAGCGCATCCGGATCCACGGCCACTTCGCGATGAATCACGCGCGCGGCAATGGAAGTCGCCAGATGCACCAGGTCCTGGATGGTTTCCTCCCGAATGCTGTCCCGCAGGCGTGCCAGCGTGACCAGCGTCTCGGCCAGCCCTTCCACGGCGGGACGAAATTGCTCTTCGGCCTGTTGCCGTCCGGCCGCCAATCCTTCGGCATACGCTTCGCGCCGCGCCTGATCCAGTTTACGGACCGATTCGCGCTCCGCTTCGGTATGGCTGTTTCGCCGCGCGTCGCTGACCGACGACACCATGCGCCACAATACGGGTGTGGCCGCGGAAGCCTGCTCGCGCCCGGCGACTTCCGTTCCGAGGATCTTAGACGACATACTCGGCGCCGCCGCCGCCCTTCAGGCTCAGCGTGCCTTCGCTCTCCAGTTGCCGCACCACCGCCAGGATCTGTTGCTGCGCCGCTTCCACGTCGCGGATGCGCACCGGCCCTGCGGCTTCCATGTCTTCCTTCAGCATTTCCGCGCCGCGATTGGACATGCATTGCAGGAATTGATTCTTCAACTGATCGCTGGTGCCCTTCAGCGCCACCACCAGAAGTTTGCGGTCGATCTTTCCCACCACTTCCTTCATCGCCATGGTGTCGATCAGCAGCAGGTCGTCGAAGGTGAACATGAAATGACGGATCGCATCCACCAGCGGCTGTTCGTCCTGCAAGTTGCCCAGGATCTCGTCGCTCATCGCGCCGTCCATGCGATTCAGGATTTCGGCCACCGAACGCGGGCCGCCGCGCAGTTCCATTTTCACGTCGCCCAGCGTCTTCAGCTTTTCGCTGATCACGATGGATATGCGCGCCACCACATCAGGGGAAACGCGGTCCAGTTGCGCGATGCGCAGCGTCACGTCGGAGCGCAGCGGCATCGGAAGATTCGCCAGCAAGGAGGCGGCTTGCGAGGGAGAAAGGTGCGACAAAATCAGCGCGATGGTCTGCGGATGCTCGCTTTCGATGAAGCGGCTCAACTGATTGGGATCGGCCTTTTGCAGCGATTCCATGTTCTTGTTGAAGCGCGCTCCAATGCGCGGAAGATGGTCCGCTATGCGCTTGGCGCCCTCCGGTCCAAAGGCGTTCGACAAGACGCGCTTGGCGTAATCGAAGCCCCCGCGGCCGGCGTTCTGCCTGGTCAACTGGCAAAACTCTTCCAGCACCGATTCGGTCTGGCTGGGCGTCACCTTCTCCAGCCGCGCGATGGCCTTGCCCACCGCTTTGGCCTCTTCGTCGTTCAGTTGCTTCATCACTTCGCCGCTGATTTTGTCGCCCAGCGCGACAAGCAGGATGGCGGCCTTCTGCGGCCCTGTGATTTTTGTCGAATTGCTTTCTGTTACCGGCATGGCAGCCTACTAATTCGCCTCCTCTTCAGTCAGCCAGCCGCGCAGCACGTTGGCCCAGGCCTCGGGATTGTTGCGGCTGTTTTCGGTGAGCTGCGTGAGCAGCACTTCGGTGCGCGAAGGCATCAGAGCGGGCAGGCGCGAAGGTTCGGCGATGGCTGCGGCCGCTCCCATTGGCGCGGGCGGCAATCCGGCGTAAGTATCCACCACCGGCAAAGCCTCCTGAGTTCGTGCGCTGGCGCCGCCTTTGTTGCCGCCCATCATGCGCGCCACGGCGAAGCCCACCAAGCCGATCACCAGCACCGCGCCCCCCACCGATCCCCACAGCAACGCCGGCTTCTTCTTCAGCGTTTCGATGGAGAAGAGTTCGTCCGGCTTCTTCTGCGCGCCAGGGCCGCCCAGCGATCCCGGGTCCAGATTCATGCCGTTGTCAAAAGGAAGAGCTTCCACCGTGATTTGATCGCCCCGCGTGGTGTCCAGACCGACCAGCGTTCCCACCAGTGTTTGAATGGCTTTCAATTTCTCGGTGTCGGGTGGAACCGGCACGCGATGGGCCTGCGCGCCTTGCCCTTCCATGCGCGATCCCTGGTCCACCAGCACCGCGATGGACAATCGCTTCACGGTGCCTTGCGGAAGCTTCAGATGTTTGGTGATGCGGCTGGATTGATAGGTGACGCTTTCCGAGCGGCGCGTGCTGGAAGTGGTGTTCCCGCCCGGGCGCGGAGCAGTTTGTTGCGCAGCTGGCGTGGCAGCGGCGGGTTGCCCCGGTTGTCCTGGTTGCCCGGCTTGCGCCGGTTGTGTGTTCGCGGGCGGCGTCTGCTGTTGTGGCGCGTTGGACGCTACGGCTTGCTGCGGCGGCAGGTTCGCGGCGGTTCCCGGAGCAGTAGAGGTCAAGCGCGTGGTCCCGCTCGAATCTTCCGTCTTCTGCGAGCTTGTCATCACGGATTTGGCCGGGTCGAATGTCTCTTCGCTCTGCTCGCCGCTGGTCATGTCGATATCGGCCGACACTCCCGTGCGGAATTTATCCGGGACCCAGCAGCGGTTCCAAGGTGCTGTTGATTTTCGCAGCTACGTCGTGTTCGATGGCTTGCCGGTATTCCAGTCCCGCTTCGGTAATCTGCGTACCGTCGTTCAGGCCTTCGTGCCTCGGCCGGCTCAGCAGATTTCCGCTCATGTCCACCACGGACACCGCTTCGGGCGTGAGGCCTTCCACCGCGCTCGATACCAGATTGGTGATGGCCACTACGTTGGACGAAGACAGCCGCGTTCCGGGCCGCAGTCCCACCAGTACGCTGGCCTTGGCCGGTTCCCGCGCGTCGGTGAACACGGAGTCCTTGGGCAGCGATACGTGAACGCGCGCCTGCTGCACGTCCGAGATCGCCATCACCGATCGTTCCAGTTCGCCTTCGAGCGCTCTCCGGTAGTTCACATGTTCGGCGAAATCGGTGATTCCGAAATTCGTTTTGTCGAAAATCTCGAATCCGATGCGTCCGGTTTTGGGCAGCCCCAGCCCGGCCATTTCCAGGCGCAGTTCGGGGACTTTGTCCTCAGGCGCCAGCAGCTCGGTTCCGTTGTTGGTGATTCGGTAATCCACTCCGCCTTCATGCATCTTTTGCACGATGGCGCTGGCGTCTTCCGGCGCCAATCCGGTATAGAGCGGCCGCATGCCGCTTTCCCGTTGCCAGTGGGAAAGCCCTATCACCGCCGCCACCACTGCGATGGCCACGATGGCGATGGTCGCAAGCTGGCGAGGTGTGAGCGCTAGAAGGAGTTTCTTGGCTTGATCCATTTTCTTTGGCTAAAGGACAACGAGATGACGAAGATACATGCGTCAGACCTGCATCCGCATGATCTCCTGATAGGCCGATACGGCCTTGTTCCGCACCTGCAGGAACAGATTGAACTGCAGGTCCGCGCGCTGCGCCGCCAGCGCCACCGAATGCAGCTCCTCGTCGCCTCCGCTCAAGAAATTCTGGGCGGCCTGATGGGCTTGCGTCTGGGATTGTTCGACGTTGCCGATCATGCCTTCGAGCATCGATTGAAACGCGCCCGTTCCGCCGGCCGCACTGGCCGCGTCCACTGGCGCCGCCGCCGGCACCGCGATCATCGAAACTGGAGTTATGGGAGACATGGAAAGTACCTACTTGAAGAGATCCAGCGATTTATTGATCATGTCTTTCACCGCCGAAATGGCCGCGACGTTGGCTTCATAGCCGCGCGAGGCGCCCAGCAAATCCACCATATCTTCGGCCGGATTGATTTTCGGGTACGCCACGTAGCCGTCCTTGTCGGCATCGGGATGCCCGGGCTGATAGCGCATCTCCGGCGCGCTGTTGTCGACCGCGATTTCGCTCACCGTCACGCCCGAAAGAGCCGGCCCGAGCGCCGCGTCCAGCTGGGAAGAAAACGACCCCACCGAAGGATCCTCGGAGAACACCACGTCTTTTCTGCGATACGGGCCGCCTTCGGGAGTACGGGTGGTTTCCGAGTTGGCCAGGTTCTCCACCAGTACTTCGGTGCGCTGGCGCTGCGCCGCCATTCCCGACGCGCTGACGTCGATGCTGGAAAAGAGGCTCACTAGACTTTGCCTGCCTCCTCAATCGCGGTGCGGATGGTGCCAAGCTCGGAGTGCGCCAGGTTGGAGGCCACGCTGAAACGCAGGGCGTTCTCCGCCAGCAGGCGCGCTTCCCGGTCCATGTCGACGTTGTTGCCGTCGTTCTTGTTTTTCAGGCCGGCCACTTCGATCACGTTGGGCTTGGAACCCGACAGCTGGCTCTGGAGCTCGTTCTCGAAATCAATGTCTTTAGTCTGGTATCCGGGCGTATCGGCATTGGCGATGTTGGAGGCCACCAATTTCTGGCGGGCGCTCACCAGATTCATGTACTGCTCGATGCCCGCGCCGACATTGTCCAGCATGAAGGAAATCGGGAAGCAATCGGGATGCCACGCCATCGGCTGGCGATTATCAGGGACTTGTCCCAGGGGGGTGTTTCAAACCCGACGGCCAGCGTTGAGATTTCGACGGTCAGCGGCTCTCGGGACCGGCTCTAAGGCAGGGCGAACGCATAGATGGCGTTGTTGCCAGAGGTGGCTCGCAGCTCCGGAACTTCCTTGGACAACTCCGGCACTTTCAGGTTGTCGCCGGTCATGACACAGATGTACTGTTTGCCTTTGGCCGAATATGTGATGGTACTCACCGAAACATTACCGCCGACAATGGTTTCCCATAACTTCTTGCCGGTGCGGGCATCGAAAGCGCGCAGCCGCCGGCTCATATCGCCGTGAAAGATGAGGCCGCCCGCGGTGGCGAGCATGGCGCCATTGCCGGGGGCGCGGCCGACGTCGAAACGCAGGATTTCGCCGGTGGTGAGGTTGATCTTGGCCAGACCGGTGAGCGCGTTCGGATCGGAGCCGGGGCGCGGAATGACGCTCCAGGCTCCGCGCCCTTGCGGGCCATCCAATTTCAAGTCGCGGCAATTGTCGATGTAGGAGACGTAAAGAGAATTGGTCTCCGGGTCATAAGCGGTGGGCCAATAACTGCGCGTGTTCCAGTAGCAGATAACGTGCTCCTCGCCTGGTTGCTTAAACACCAGGTCCCAGTTAATCGAGGTTTTTCCGGTCTTGACGTCGATGTCGGAGATAACGAATTTGGGATCGTCATAAGGAAAAGGCGTGGCCCACAGAAACTGGCCGGTCGCCCGATCGAGTTCGAATACGCCGCCGGCTTCGCCCACGGTCACGGCCACATCGCGCTCGTGGCCACGCGGAATGTTGGGATTGATCCATTTGACGTACTTCGGATCTGGATTGAACTCGGTCCGCAGCAAGGTGCGTTCATGGGTGTAATCGGAATCCCAATCGTCGCCGGGCAGATGCTGATAATACCAGGCCAGCTTGCCGGTCTGAGGGTCCAGCGCGACGGTGGAGTTGCTATACAGATCGGACGGCGCGGTGCGGGACACCGCGTCGGGTTTTCCATCGTGCCGCGACATGCGTTGATCGGGCATGGGGTTGGCGATGCCCCAATACATCAGCTTGAGAACCGGATCATAGGTTCCCGGCAATCCCCAGGTGGAAGCTTGACGTTTGTCCAGTGCCGCTCCACCCCAGCTTTTATCGCCCGGTTCGCCGGGCGCCGGAGTTGTGTAGAAACGCCACAGTTCCTTCCCCGTCATGGCGTCGTGCGCAGCGATATAGCAGTTTTCGCGCTTACCCGCGCAGGCGCCTCCCGACACCACAATGCCCGCGACCACGATGGGACCGGAGGTGTGGCCGCGCCCATCGGTCTTCGATTCCCAGCGCATTTCACCGGTGCGCGCATCCAGCCCCACCACGTAGCTATCGGGCGCCGTATAGAAAACGATGTCCTGATAGATCGCCAGGTTTTTGGTTCTTGCAACGCTCGCAACGCCGGGCGGAACTTTGCGTTTATATTCCCAAAGCAGATCGCCCGTGGATGCGTCCAGTGCCTGGACAATGGCTCCGGGCGTAACAACGTACATGACCCCGTTGTAAACCAGCGGAATGGTTTCGGTTTGCCCCGCGCCAAGGCCGCGGCTCCAGGCCATGCGAAGCTGGCCGACATTGCCGGAGTGAATCTGTTTCAAGGGGCTGAAGCGCTGCGCATCGTAAGTCCGGCTGTACATCAACCAATCGTCCGGGCTGGGATGTTCCAGCATCTGCTGTGTGACCGGCTGGAAATTTTGGACTTGGGCGAAGAGGGGCGCAACGGCTCCGAGAATCAGAACCAACCAATTTCTGTTCATCACTTAGAAAGAGTATCGGATTATCGCTATGGGCATAGGGTCAATGTCCGCGTCGCGAAACTCCAGGGGCGCGCTTTCAGACTATTGATGACGAAGAGCAGACATCGGATCGGTTCGCGCGGCTCTCCATGCCGGCACACCCGCGGCCAGGAGCACGCACAGCAGCACCAGCGCAGAGGCCGCCGCAAAGGAAACGGCGTCGGTCGCGCTGACGCCGTAGAGCAAGCTCGCGAACAGCCGCGTGACGGCGTAGGACGCGCCGATTCCGAGGGTGACCCCGATCGTCCCCAGCCACAAGCCCCGTCCCAGGAAACGGCGGACGACATCGCGGCGGCTGGCTCCCAGCGCCAGGCGAATGCCGATTTCGTGCGTGCTTTGCTTCGCCGCGTACGAAACCAGGCCGTAGAGTCCCATCGCGGACAGTCCCATGGCGGCGATGCCCAGAGCCAGCAGTATGCGGGCGGTAATCTCAAAAACTCCCAGCGCCGCGCTGGTCTGGTCGCTCAGTGTCTTGGCGTCCAGAACGGGCAGATCGGGATCAAGCTTATGTACCTCGCGGCGTGCCAGATCAAGCAGCGTGCGAGCCCCCACGGTACCGCGTGCGTGCAGGATCATGCTCGACCTGGGCGCCTGAAGAAAAGGCAGATAGACATACGGCCGTGGATTCTCGTTGATACGGGCGTACTTCACGTCCCGTGCGACGCCCACGATGGTCCGCCATTCGTCCGAACCGGTGTGGAGGCGCTTGCCAATCGCGTTTTGTGGGCTTCCCCAGAAGCGCCGGGCCAGCGTATCGTTTACGATCGCCACCTGTTGCGCCGAGCCCTCGTCATGGCGGGCGAACTCGCGGCCGGCTTCGATCCCGATCCCGAGCGTCCGAAAGTAATCGTCCGTGATGACGTTGTAGAGGAACAGCAAGTCCTCGTCGCGAAGGGGGTGATAGCCTTCGACGACCACTTTCTGGCTTGCCGAGTCGACCATCGTCATCGGAAACACGGCCGCCAGGCTGGCCGAATCGATCCCTTCGCTGTGACGCACGTTGTCGAGAAGTTGCTGATAGAATCTTCGGCCGCGCGTCTCGTCGTAGCCGTTGGGCTGAAGATCCACCGTCAACGAAATCACGTTGCGGGCATCAAAACCAGGATCCGCGTGACGTGCCACGTTCAAGCTTCGCGCCACCAGGCCGGCCCCCACCAGCAGCAACAAGGAGACCGCCACCTGCGAGACCACCAGCGCTGCTCGGAGACGCCCTTTCCCGGCGCTGGTTGCGGCCGTGTCATTCTTTATGACCGAAACCAGGTCGGCCCGTGAACAGCGCAGCGCCGGGAGGAACCCGAAGACCAGGGCGCTGGCAAGCCCGGCCGACACTGCGAAACCGATCACCATCCAGTCCACGGAAAAATCGAAGAACATGCGCGCTGGTGCGCTCGCAGCCGAGCTCGATCCCATCAAGGGCAACGCATACCACGCCATTGCCAGACCCGCTGCCGCGCCCGGCACGGCCAGGACCAGATTCTCGATGAGCAGCAAGCGGAGGATCCTGGCGCGGCTGGCGCCCAGAGCAAGGCGCATGGCAATTTCGCCGCGGCGGGCAATACCGCGCACCAGCACCAGGCCAGCCACATTCGCGCAGACGATCAATAGCAGCAGCCCGCCCATGGCGCCGGCGGCAATCACCGCGGGCAGCATGTAAGTTTGCGCGCCCCACGGGGACCGCCAGATCGGAAGCACTGTCATCTGCTGGCTGAAGTCCTGAACCGGAGCATCTCTTGCGAGTTGCTCCGACAGTGCGAGCTGCTCCGATAGCACCGCCGTCTGCACGGAAGCCATCGCCAGCGTCACTCCCTGCCGCAGCCGGCCATAGGCGATCATCAGCGGTGTTTTGCGGTCATGCAGCAATTCCGCGGGCTGAGCTTTGAACGCGACGCCGAGCTCGGGAGCCATCATGATGGGAACGTAGACTTCACCATCGAAGCTGACCACCGAGCCGTGGAAGCTCGCGTCGGCGACTCCGACAACCGTCATCGGATAGCCATTCAGGTGGACCGTTTTGCCGGCGATATTCGGATCGCCGCCAAAGGCCCGCCGCCACAGCCCATCGCTTAACACCGCCACTGGATGCATTCCCGGAGCCACTTCGTCGGATGGCAGGAGCGTACGTCCCAACTCCGCGCGCACGCCGAAGAGCTGAAAATAATTCCCGGTCACCAATTCGCCCCAGACGCGCTCTCCTTCGCGACCGAGCCCCAGGTTCAGCGGCGTCGGGCACGATCCGGAGAGACCGGCGAACGCCTGGTCGCGGTCGCGAATGTATCGGTAGTCCGGATAGGACAGGCCCTGCAGCCGCCCTCCACTCGTCTTCGCCATGACGATACCCAGCCGCCCGGAGCCCTCCACACCCGCCAGCGGTTTTAGCGCGAGACTCTTGAAGAGCGTGAACACCATCGTATTCATGCCGATTCCGACGGCCAGCACAGCGATCGCGATCAAGGAGAAGGCCGGACTTTTGGCCAGGACGTGAGCCGCGTAGCGCGCGTCTTTCCAAAGGTCGCCAGTCGCGTCCATCCAACGGGAACTCCACACCCGCCGCCCTTCCTCAATCCTCAGCGTCACATTGCCGAATTCTTTCAGCGCCGCGTAGCGGGCGGTTTTCGGATCCATTCCTTCCGCGATACGTTCCCGGGTAGCCATCGCCAGATGGCTGCGAATTTCCTCGTCCACATCCGCGTCTATCTCTCGCCGCCGCCGCAGCCAATGGAATAGCGCCATGGCATCACTCCTGTTTGCCCGACGGCGGGAGCGCGGGATTTAAGATACGGCCAATGGCGGCCACCAGTTCGCCCCACCGGGACTGCTCCCGCAGAAGCTGCTTCTTCCCCTCCGGAGTCAACCGGTAGAATTTGGCTCGCTGGTTCGCTTCCGTCTGGTCCCACTTGGCCGTCACCCAGCCACGCTTCGCCAGCCGCTGCAGGGCCGGATACAGCGACCCCGCCTCCACGTGAAGCACTTCGGACGATTGGGCGCGGATGGTCTGGCCGATGGCGTATCCGTGCTGTGGTCCCCATTGCAGGGTGCGCAGTATCAGCATGTCGAGCGTACCTTGCAATAGATCAATGCGTGTTTCAGCGCGGGCTTGCCGGCTCATGATATAGACAGTCTATAGCCAAGGATATAGAATGTCAATAGCCTTGCGTGGGATCCGGGCGTAGCGCTCAGCGCCTGGCTAGGGCCGCGCGCAAGGCTCGGGCTTCTATCAGGACCGCTTGTGCCGCTGCCTGGCTTCCCTCACTGAATGCTAAAGAGCGGGGGTGATCTTTTTCTCCCAGTCCTGAATCGCGGTATTGGCGGAGGCGGGCCAGAATGAAGTCGCGAATTTCCGGAGCGTTGTCGACACCCTCGAAGCGAGCCACGTGACTCGCCGACGAACCCTTCCCGGAACCGCCCCCGGCCGAGTGCACCTCGACGTCGGCAAGCCCGAGAAGCTTCTGCAAAGGACCCGCGGAAAGGCGGACCTCCTGGATGTTGGCGAAGGTGGTAGTGATCTCATGCACGGTTAGAATACCGCTGCGGACGCGCAGGCAACGGTCGGTAACCACGTACCAGCGAAGCTCGTAGTTCAAGCGCTGCTGCAAGAACGTGAAGAACGCGGACACCAGGAAAAAAATCACCAGCAGCGCCATTAACGGTTCGACGATGTAGCGGATCCAGGGCGGGCCAGCCTTGATCGCCTGGACTAGAGCAACCAATATCATTGACAGCAAGATGAGTACGCCGGCGTTCACCAAGCACCACAGTGCCACGCGCCAACGATAGTAGTTGCGGCCCGAGCGGAACACGCGTGCCGATCCGGCCGATCCGTCGGGAGGCTGTGGTTCGGCGGGAACCTTCATCAGATGGAGAATTCTCTTATGCAGCCAGTGCATGCTCAGGCCTTGCGGGCCTCC
This sequence comes from Bryobacterales bacterium, assembly GCA_963798295.1. Lineage (GTDB taxonomy): Bacteria > Acidobacteriota > Terriglobia > Bryobacterales > Bryobacteraceae > Palsa-89. The sequence goes on from CAWCSV010000005.1 coordinate 295,129, forward strand.
AGCACTTCACGGATGGAGCGCAGTTCGGAGGCAATTTCGAGGAGCACGGCCTGGAGCGGCTCAGGAGCGGCGTCTGGAGTAAGCGGGGCAGCGGTGTGGGCGCCGCGCATGCGGGAATAGAGGAAGTCGCGCATAGCCTCTGGGTTTGGCAGGCCTTCCAGGGTCATCTCCGAATCGGATGCACCCGCGGCGGTCTGTACTTCGATGCGCGTTAAGCCCAGCCAGCGCTCGATGACATTGGAATGCAGTTGAATGTCCTGAATGCGCGAGTAATTCAGCATGATCTCGTGGCGCATCAGGATGCCCCAGCTCATGTGGATGCCGTCTTCGTCGAACTTGTAGCGCATGGTGTGGTAGCGAAAATAGAACAGAAGCATGGTCACCGGAAACGCGAACACGGTGGCCAGCGCTTTGAGGACGTACCACGTCAGGAGTTCCTCGCGAGGCCGTTCGAGGAGAGCGATTTCAGGCGGGATGGGAGCGCCGGGCATGACGCCGAGAGTTTATCAGGGGCAGCATCCCTTTCGCTGGCGCTGTGCTGCGGCGCGGTCAGGGGCGCGTGTCGAGCGCGGAGGTTTGGAGGTACAGAGCGCGGGCCGCGAGCGCGCGGCTGGCCCTTTGAGCCAGCGCCAGGTGTTCGGCCGCGATGGCGTGCTGCATGAGCGTCATGTCGCGGACCCAATTGAGAAGTTCGACGGATTGTTTAGGCAGGGGCGACGCGGCGCGCTCTGCGGGCGAAAGCCGTATCCAATGCTCGCGCAACGCCGTCGTGTACTCCACCGTTAGCCGGATGGCCGCTTCGTGATCGTTCCCGAGCGTGGCGGCGCGCAGGTGGTGCGCCAGATTGTCCAAGAGCACGCTATCCAAGAGTTGAGGCATTGGGGTTGTTGCTGGTATCGGCCTGGAACAGGCCTTCAAGGAATGTGTTCTGGTTCTGCAGGGTCGCGATGAGCGCGTTGGCCTGCGCCATCTGGGCCTGCAGGTTGGTCTGCATCAGGGTGAGCTGCGCCTGATCGTTGGTGATCTCGGTCTGATCCTGCGTGTTTTGATTCTGTAGCGATTGCGTCTCGGTGGCGACTGTTCCGCTCACCGGGTCCGTGATGCTGTCGAGCGTATTGTCGGCGTACTGCAGGAAGCCGCCCGTGTTGGCGCCGCCGAGAAAGGTGAGGGCGTCGCTGATTTGCGAGGCGCTCAAATTTGGGATGACCGTCGAATCAAACGTCAGCGTCCCCTGTTGGGTGAACTCCACGCCGAGCTGCGCCAGCGACGTGATGGAGCCGCCCGATCCGGAGTAGGTCATCATCTGCTGCAGCGATTGCTGCATGTCCAGCACCGCGCTGTCGCCGGTGAGCGCTCCGCCGTTCTGGCCGAAGTTGTTCTGCAGTTCGGTAAACGCCGCGTTATAGGCCGTCACGAACGAGGAAAGCTCGCTCGAAACCGAGCTGAGGCTGGAGGAAACGGCAATGGTGCTGGTACCCTGCGCGCCCAGAGTAACGTTCAAGCCTGGCGCCAGCGTGACGGTGGGGGAGCTGGTAGAAATGCCTGCGGGCGGCTGGCCATCGACGGTATACGATGCGTCGACGCCAGTGTTCAGGCTGGTCAACAGATCATTCGTGCCGTCGTTGAGCTGCAGCGCAGCGCCTCCATAATCGGCGCCTTGGAGGCTGAGCTGGTAGTTGGGCGCAGCCGGGCTTCCAATATTGATGACGACGGCCTGCACCGGCGCGCCGCTGGCATTGATGGCCGCGGCCAGGGCGTTCAGGTTGGCTGCGTTGATGGTGTAGGTAGACGTTCCGACGGTAAGAGTGAAGGAACTGCTGGAGCTGATATTTTGACTGGTTGGATCGGTGACCGCGGTGGCCGAGTTACTGATGGCGCTGGAATAAGTGCCGGCGGTGAGAACCTGGACGGTGTAAGTACCGGGCAGGGCGCTGCCGGTGACATTCGCGGTGGCCACCGCCGAACTACTGGTGGTGGCTTGTAAGGCATTGCTGCCTGTTCCGGAGCCGATGTTTTCGAGTGCGGTTTGCAGCGAATTGAACAGCCCGCCTAGGGTAGTAAGCTCGCTGGTCTCTCCGCTGATGGTAGACTGATCGGCTTCGAGCGCCTGCATGGGAAGCGACGCGATCTCCAGCGCCCTGGTGACGGAGGCCTGGAGATCCGACGCAAAAGTGCTGGTTCCGGTGGTGCTGGTTTGGGGGGCGGTTGCCGCCGCCAGGCTGGACGCTAGAGAATTGACCGAACTCGTACTCATGGAGACACCTCCAGCCACCCAAACTGGGCCGTTAAAACTTTACCATCGGCCCAGTTCCCCTGAAGCATTAGCGACGACAATTATTGCAGCAACTTCAGAATCGCTTCCGGCATGGAGTTGGCCTGCGCCAGAGCGGCGATGGAGGATTGCTGGAGGGTCTGCGCCTTGGCCAGGTTCGACGCTTCGGCGGCGACATTGGCGTCCTTAATGGACGATTCCGAGGCCGTCAAGTTCGTGATTTGGGAATTGGCGAGCGAGGTGGCGTAATTGAGCAGGTTTTCGCCCGCGCCAACCGCGCCTTGTACGGATCCCAGGCTCGAGATGGCCGCCTGAACCAGTCCCAATGCGGTAGCCGCATCGCCGGCGCTGGTTACGTCCGCGCTGGACAAACCAAGACCGGTCGCGTCAACGCCCGTTACGGTGACTCCACCTGCGCCACCATTGGTCAGATCGACCGTGACCTGGTCATCGGTCGCGTGGTCGGCATCGCCGCCGCCGATGAAGATGTTGAGCGCGGCGTTGTTATACTGCGAAGAACCGATAGTACCGGTGTTGGAAACAGTTCCACCGGTGGCCAAGCCGATATTGCCGGCCTGGCGCGTAATTTCGTTCAACACCGAGGTGAACTCGTTGTTCAACGTAGTACGGCTGCCCTCGAAGGTTCCACTGGCGGATTCGGTGGCCAGGGTCTGCAACCGGTCCAGAAGGTTGGAAATGTTGCTTAAGCCGCCATCGATGATCTGCAGGGTGCTGGTTCCGTTGGAGGCGTTGATGACGCCCTGCTGCAGTTCGGTGATGTTGGCTTGCAACTGGTTGGCGACGGCCAAGCCGGCCGCATCGTCGCCCGCTTCATTAATGCGATAACCGGAGGTCAACTGCTGAATGGTATTGCTCTCGAAATTGTCGTTCTGCTCGAGTTGTTGCTGCGCGAACAGCGACGTGACGTTCGTTTGAAGTGAGATCATGAATTATCCTCTTTCGTCTTAAGCTCGGCTTCTCGCCGAAGTCACGCCTTGCTAGCGTGCAGTACTCTTTTCGATGATGCGGAGCGCTTTTTCACGATTTTTGTCATTTTTTTGGGGGACCGGCCAAAACTGTCGAAAGCTCGTCACTATGGCCGGGGGGAAGGGGCCAGGTTCGTTTCGCCGGCCCGTTCAATCTTGAGGCTGTTCAGGATCACGACGTCCACGCGGCGGTTGCGGCCGCGGCCTTCCGGGGTCGCGTTGGAATCGATGGGCACGGTGTCGGCCCGGCCCACCACCGAGAAGCGTTGCCGGTTCAGTTGGAACGTCCCGCAAAAGGTCTCCAGCACCGCGATGGCGCGGGCGCAGGAAAGCTCCCAATTGCTCTTGAAATGGTCGTTATGGATGGGGATGGAGTCGGTGTGGCCTTCCAGCTGAATGGAATTGGGAAGCGTGGCGATCAGCTCGGCGAGCTTCTTCATGGTAGGCAGGTTGGATTGATCCAGGGCGTCGGTGCCGGACGAAAAGAAGGCGGATTGCCTTAAGCTGATCACCAGGCCGCGAGGCTCCATGCGGACTTCCAGTTTGCCCGTTTTGATCTCGTCTTCCAGATCCTTGTTGAGGCGCTCCAACGACGGCATCAGCTCGATGACGTTTTCGGGCGGAGAATCTTTCAGGGCCCGCTGCGCGCCGCCCGGGCCTTTCATCATGGCGTTGCCTTGCCCTGTGTCGTCCACGGTGCCACCCAGAACTTTGGCCACCGCGGCCGGGACGCTGATAGAGCTGCCATTGTCCAGCGCCTTCTCCACGGCCTGGGAGACTTGCTTGGCGCGCGCCTTGTCGGTCTGCGAGGAGGCGAACATCACGACGAAAAAAGCGAACAGCAGGGTAATGAAATCGGCGTAGGAGACCAGCCAGCGTTCGTGATTTTCGGGTTCCTGGTGACCACGCTTTCTGGGCATGGGATTACCCTTCGGCCGCCGCGGTGCGGGCCGCTCGAGGCGCGCTGGCCTTGTTCGGCGCTTCGGCTTCGCCCTCGGCAAAGGCATCCAGCTTCACGCGAATCAGCTTGGGGTTCATGCCTTCGACGATGCTGCATACGCCTTCCAGCATCAGCTCTTTGATGTGCAGCTTTTCATGCAGGCGGGCTTTGATTTTGTTGGCGGCCGGCAGGAAAAACAAATTAGCGGATGCGACGCCATACACCGTGGCCACAAATGCGACCGCGATTCCACGGCCCACTTCTTCGATGTTTTCCAGGTGTTTCATCACCTGAATCAGACCGAGCACCGCGCCGATGATGCCGATGGTGGGAGCGTAGCCGCCGGCCGCTTCATAAACCTTGGCCACCGACTCGCCGCTGCGCTGCTGGAGATCCAGATCCAGCTCCATCATTTTGCGCAGCTCCTGTAAATCCGTCCCATCCACGCTCAAGCGAGAGAGCCTTGCGGAGAAAGGGATCGGCGATGTTCTCCAGGTCTCCCTCGAGCGAGATGATGCTGTTCTTGCGGGCTCTGGTGGCGTACGAGATGATCTCTTCGATCACCTGCTGCGGCTCCTCCGATTTCTCGAAGAAGACCGTGCCCAGGTATTTCGCGGCGCGGATCAAGGTCTTCAGAGGGGTGGTCACCATCACGGCTCCGAGGGTGCCTCCCAGTACGATCATGAGCGCCGTGACTTGGGTGATGTCGGTGAGCTTGCCGCCCTCGATGAGCAGACCGCCCAGGATGCCGCCGGCCGCCAGCAGCAGTCCGCCCAGTGTTGCGATGTCGGGGCGGCTGGAGCTTCTTGCCGTTCTTGGCCATGCTACTTGATCCCCGCCGCTTCGGACGCTTCGTGGATCTTCAGCGGACAATGCGCGGCGCTCATAATGGCTCGACGAAACTGGATGACCTTCTCCACCACTTCTTCAGCCGATTCGAGAACCATGAACTTCTGTCCATTGGTGAGGGCCACCACGGTGTCCGAGGTGCCTTCGACGTGCTCGATCAGGTCGGCATTCACAATGAGCGGGACGTGGTTGAGCCTGGTGAGCCGGATCATAAGTGTCAAAAATCAGAAGACAGAATTCAGAAGTCAGAATCCAACAGCGAACAGCCAAAAGCCACAGCTAACACTGGCTCGTTGCTCTATCGACGGTTCCAGGCGAAGATTTACGATTTTACGGATTGATTCAGTGGGTTAAGTCCCGTAAGGTAAAGTGTTTGCCGGAGGCGGCCGATTGTAAAGATACGGTTTAGCCTCCGTCACATGGAATCAAATCGGGAATCAAATTGGACTAAGGCCGAATTCCGGGTCAGCAGCAAGTTGCAAGGCGTACCCGGAGAACTGGTGCACCTGGCCAACGAGACGCTGGCCAGGGAGCTGACCATCAGCCTTTCGGCTTTTCTTCGTACTTCAGTTACCGCGACGCACACCAGCGGCGGCGAGATCTCGTTCGGCGAGTTTCCGGCGGCCGATAAGCGGGCTTGTTGCGGGCTGGCATTGGTGCGTCCGGGCGACCGCAAGCTGATTCTGGTGGTGGAATACGCGATCCTGCTTCCGTTGGTGGGCATCGCGCTGGGCGCCAAAGCGGGCTCCTTCGGCGCGGTTGACCGCAAGCCCACCGAGATCGAAATGCAAGTAGCCAGGCTGCTGTACCGCATGATCCTCTCCGACGCGTACCGGAGCTGGGCCACGCTGATGGAAACGCCGCTGGAGACGGTGACGCTGGAGTTTGAAGCCGCTCCGTCGCGGATGCTGGCGGCCACCGAGCCGGTGTTCGCGGCCCATTTCGATCTTACGGCCGGGGACCAGGCGGGACGGCTGACTTTCCTGGCGCCACCCGATCTGTTCACGGCCGCGGTTGCCGAGGAAGAGCCTGCGCCCGTCGAGAAGACGGAAAGCACTGTATCGGTAGAAGCCACCTTGGAACTGCTGGTGGGTGGCCAGGTTGCGGTGCAGGTGTGGCTGGATGGGTCCGAAATGCGGCTGGGGGATCTTCTGCGGCTGCGCGAAGGGCAAGTGGTGCGGCTGGACCATCCGGTGGAACGCAGAGCGGTTTGCACGCTCAACGGCGTCTCCAGCTTTAACGGACAGATCGTGAGCACCGGCCAGCGGCGGGCCTTCCAGGTAGACGACTTCATTCGCTAGTTCGGCTGGCGCCGGGCAGCGGCGTGCTTGCCAGGTGTTCGAGCAGACGAACAGCGCCGGCTTGCCGGCGTCCGTGCCGCAGCGACTCTATCACGCCGGATAACGCTTCCAGAGTTTCCATTTCATGCGTGCTCGAAGGCGGAGCGTGCGCGGCCAGGCGGCGGGCTTGATCCAACTCCCGCTGAAGGCCGTCGTTTTCGCCGTTGCGCCAGGCGGTCAGAATTCTGCCAGCGGCCTGCGCGACGCCTTCACGTTGGGGGGGCTGTGCCATGCTAGCGTATCGAAGATGGGCGGGGTTGGATTGAAGAAACTTGGCAGGGGAAAAGTACCTAGGTGGGAAGCAGGTGTAAACAAAGGAATGGCGGCGGGGGCCAAACTGCACCCTCCCGCCGCCGCTAGCCCGCGCCGTACTTGGGCTTGTGCTAAAAGCTACTGCTTGATGTACATCGTTACGCCGCTCTGGCTGGCTACTCCGTTGGCCGTAATGGAAACCGGCACGGAGACGGCCGTGGTGCTGGTGGTGGCCTTGGCCGGAACCGTGGCGTTGATTTGATAGAGACCCGCAACCGAGCCGGATACCCAGCCAGCGTAGTCCACCGTAGCTGCCACGCCGTTGATGGTGACCGTCACGTAATTCTTGGTTGCGAAGCAAGGCGGCAAATTGCCGACTCCCCACACCGTGGATACCAGCACTGCGCCGTCCGCGGTAGCCGGGCTGGTGAGCCCTTCATCGGTGACGTAAGCGGACGTCAGGAAGCACGAGGTGGGGAAAGCCGGCGCCTTCGCGGTGGAGGTGCTGATGGCGGAGGTGCTGTTCGGCACGCCCAAGCCGCTGGCGTAAATCAGAACCGTGCTCCCGTTGAGAGCCGGGTTGGTGGAAGAATTCACCGAATAGTCGGCGCCCAGCAGGATGGCGCCCTGTCCTTGTCCCGAAGCGCCGGTGGTGAAGAGCCCTGGGTTGGCGGCCACCGGAGTAGCGGTGTAAACCGCACTGGAATTGCTGCCGGATTCAACCACGACCTGCAATCCGGTGACGCTGGCACTGGCGATGGCGGTGGAAGGCACCAGCGCGTTGATCTGGGTGTTGTTGGCGAAGATCAGGTAGGCTTGCGCGATCAGGGTGCCGGCCTGGCTATTGAAGTTGACCGATAGCGGCTGGCCGCCAGCGGAGAGACTTTGCGGATAACGCGATTCGGCGCCGACCGCGGCAACCACCGGCGTGGCGCATCCCGACGGGCAGAAGTTAGAGCCGAAGATGCTGATCAACTCGTAGGGGGCGAGCTTCGGACTGGTGCCAGAAGCGGCTTCCTGCAACGCACCGGCATCGGTAACCGAGTAGATGATGGGGGATTGGGTCACATGCAGCGTGGCGGTTGCGGCAGTTTCGACCACTGCATTGATAGTCAACGCGTTGGTGACGCTGATGCCCACCGGCTGGACCGTACTGAGGATGCCAACCGCGGGGGTAGCCGAGTCCTGATAAGGAATCGTGAGGACCATGGTGTTTTGACTCACCACGCTGACGGCGGCGCCGGTCAGGGTGAGTGTGGAGGAGGCATAGCTCAGAGTAACGGCCGTTGCGGTAATGCCGGTCCCCGCGGCGTAGAAGCCGGTGCCCGTGACCACCACCTTCAAGCTGCCGGAACTCTGCACCGGTGTGTACGCCGGGAAGATGGAGGTGACGGTTGCAAAGGGCTGGGCGATGGTAATAGTAAAGTCGATCGTCATCGTTTCCGGAGTGCTGCCGGAAGTGTAGTTGATGGTGACGTTGGACGTGAGCTGCGAGCCCACGGCGGCGTTCTTGAGAACGTCGGGCAGGAAAGTGACCGTGATGGGAGTTCCGAAGTTATACCCGATTCCACTGGAGGCGCTGAGTATGGTCCAATTCGCCGGTGTGGTGGGTGATGTCTCCGCTGCAACAGCCGTAAACGCGGTGGGCGTGTCGGTGGAAAGGACGGTCAGAGTTGCCGACGGCATGGTGGTGTCGCCGTACACCCAGGTCAGGTTCACCGCGCCAGTGGTGCTGGTGGAACTTGCCACCGTAGAGCCTCCGTTCAGGACGGACAACAGCGATGGGGCCGGCTGGACTGCAAGCGATACCTGCACCACCAGGTCCTGGAAACCGCTGACCGCGAAGTGGATGCTGGCGGCATAGGTGCCGGCGGGAAGTTGGGCGGCGTTGGCGTTGGCCTGGAAACCGACCGCCAGCGGCGTGGTGCTCACGGTACCGGACGGACCGCTTCCACCCGTGCCGGCGAGGCCGGTGATGGTCAGCCAAGAAGGCACATACGACGGACTCACAACAGCGGTATAGCTGCTCGTTGTGGTGGACAATGCCACCGAGACAGGGTTTCCCGCAGTGGAAGGAAGTTGAAAAGTAATCGCTACCGAAGTGGGCGCGGCCCCGATTGGCGAGGGCTGCGGCGTCTGAGCTTGCACGAAGCCCGCACACAATAGGAGCGCGGACGCGGCGACGGATATCTTGTTGGCACAAATTCTAAACATGAACTGAATCCTTTCCAAAATCTTGTGTACGGCTTCGATACCCTCGCTGCTTTTTGACAACCCGCTTGGGTACGTCCTTCTATCGCTATTTCACGGCGTGGATTGAACATTTTTCTGTGGCCGACCCGCAAAATAGAACGCACGCGACGAGCGTACGGGGGGAGCGGGCTTGCGCACATGCGGGTAGCGCGGCGCGCGGAGGGCCGAAGCGAAGTGGGCAGATGCTAAACATGCTTAGCCGATCGGAAGGTAATCAAACAGCGTAGTGGTGGGCTTGTGGGCCTGGGCCGACATGGCGGCATCCAGCGCAGTGGAGGCTTGCGTCACCTCAACCGCGAGGGTGGCTGTGTCGGCGTCCTGCAGGCCGCTGAGCTGGGCCTGATCCTGGGTCTGAAATTTCTGCGCCAGATTGAGCGCAGAAGAGACGTTGTTCTCAGCCGTGCCGTAAAACCCGGTCTGGCTGTTCACGTAGTCGCTCGCGACCTGGAGATTGTTGACGGCTTGCGTGATATCGGTGCTGCTGCCGCTTTGCAGGGCTTGCACCAGGCTGTTGAGCGCCGCAAACGCACTATTGGAGGTGGGGTTGCCGCTGGAATCCTGCTGGTCGAAAATTTCCTGCGCGGTCATGGAAATCGGGAACGTCACTCCAGTGGGACCGGCAATCTGCAGCGTGGACTGTTGCGGCGTGATCAATTGATCCACGCCGGTGGGGCTGGAGGTGTCCACTTGATAGGGCGGCGAACCGCTTGCGTCGCCGCTGAAAACGTACACCCCGCCCACTTCGGTATTGCTGATGGCCACCAGTTGCGACTGGATGCCTTGAATCTGCGTTGCAAGATCCTGCTGGGTGCTTTGCGAAGTGCTGGTGCTGGCGCCCTGCGTTCCGAGGGAAACCGCCTGATTGAGCAGCTGAATGGCGCTCTGCAGCGCGCCGCCCGCGGTTTGCACCTGGCCCTGGATGGTGGTCAGATTCTGGACGGTTTGATTGGCTTGGCCCAGCTCGGAGCGAGTCTCGAAAATATCCTGAATGGATTGCGGGGCGTCCGAGGCCTGGTTGACGCTCAGGCCGCTCGAAAGCTCTTCGTTAGCCTGGCTCAGGTTGTTCTGCAGAACATTCAACGACGCCAGGAATTGTTCGTTGGAAGCACTCAGGCCGCTGATCATAAGATTTGCTCCGTCATGGTTTGTTGGCCACTCCCTTACGGTCGTGGGTTCAGTTAGGGCTTACGATGTTGGAATCATGGTCAGCAGCGTCTGCGCCATTTCGTCGATCACGGTGACAACCTTGCTGACCGCCTGATAGGAACTCTGAAGCTGCACCAAGCGGATGGCTTCCTCGTCCAGAGACACTCCGGAAACCTGCTGCTGGAGACTCTTGGCTTGCGCCACCAGCTGCGATTGCGCTGTGGCGGCGGTGTTGGCGTTGTTCGCGGCGTTGCCGACCGTGGAAGTCAGCGACGCAAAATATTGGGTGAATCCTTGACCGTCCACTGGGCCGGGGTTGCTGGAGTCCAGGCCGGCCAGCGTGAGAGCGGCGCCATTGGCAACCGGGGGTGGTCCCACGTCGGCGGCGGCAAGCTGGCTGCCGGTGATGGTGGGGTTGACGGCCAGGGTTCCAGCGATTCCCGCGGGGTTCGCGCCGTTATAAGTGAACAGCGCGGTCCCGGACTGATAGGGCGGCGTACTGGTGGTGGAGGCTTGCTCCAGCACGCTATTCACGCTGTCGGCCAGGCCTTGCGCCAGCGTGTTCAAACCACCCACCTGCTGTCCGCCGCCGATCAGCGAAGGAAGCAGATTATTGCGAACGCTCAGCAGCCCCGCCAGGCTGCCCGCGGTGATCTGGCTGGTGATGTCGTCGCCATTGCTGTCCAGGATGCTGATATTGGGGGCGGCGCCGGGATTTCCGCTGTTGGAAGCGGTGTTGTTCACGGCCTGGATTGCGTTCACTTGCGTGCCTTCCACCAGCGGCGTCTGGCCTCCCAGAAGTACGGTGACTGTGCCTCCATTGCCCTGCAGCACCTGTATGTTGGCGAGGCTGGAAAGATTTTCGAGCGTGCTCTCCAATTGGGCGCTCAAGCCTGCATTGGGCTGGGAATTCTGAGCGATCTGCTGGTTGTAAGTCTGGATGGCGGCGGCATCCTGATTGATCTGCGTGATGGTGGATTGAATATCGGTGGTGGTGGAGGCCTGGATCTGATTGAGCTGCACGGCCGCCTGCTGGAAAGCGCTGGCGGTCTGCTGCGCGGCGTCCAGCACCGCGGCTTGATAGTTGGTGTTGCTGGGCTGCGTGCTCCATTCCGAGAAGCTTTGGAACAACTGATTCAAGGCTGAGGGAATGGGACTGCTGGAAGAAACATCGAAGACCGTCTGCAGCGGCGCGAGCGTAGTTTGCAGCTGCTGATACATGCCCTGCAGCGACAGTTGTTGCTGGACGGCCGTGTCGGCGTAGGCGCTGCGCGTGTCCTGCGTCAGTTCCTGAACGCCGCCCGAAGTGACGCCGCTGTCAGACTCGAAGTTCTGCGAAATCAGCTGCGGCACCTGGTCGGCGTAACCGGGGCTGTTGGCGTTGGTGACGTTGTTCTGCGTGACGTCGATGGCCTGCTCGAAGGCCTGGAGAGATTGGCTGGCCGAATTGAGAGCCGTAAAGAGATTACCCATGGCGCGTCATCCTTCCACGCTCAGCTTTCTGACCAGAGTCAAGGGCGCGGCCTGGCCACGCTCGGTGTATCCACCGCGGCGCGAGCGAACGGCGTCCAGCCAGCGGGACAGCAACTGGTCGGCGCCGGAAAAAAACGTCGCGAGCACGGCCACCTCGTTTTGCAGCTCCTCGACGCCGGCGCGAATGGCGGCATCGGGTTTGCAGCCGTTCTGGCGCAGGATGGCGGCCACGCAACCCAGCCGCACCTCGACGTCGCGCAACAACGCCGCGGATTCATCGGCCGCCTCGGCGGAGGGCTGGGAGAGTAGCTTCTTGACTTGGCGCATACTGGCGCGGGCAGCCTGCAGACATTCCCGGGCGTCGCCGTACTCGGTGGCATGTTCCATGCGAAAGTCGCCAGACGACGCGCTAATCTCCCACCATATGCGCGTCGATCAGTGCGCGGCTCACTTCCTGGGCATCCGGCTGGTATTGATTGTTTGCGATCAGCGCCTTCAGTTCCTGCACGCGGGCCGAGCGGGTGGATGAAGACGAGGCGAGCGCCTGTTGGACGAGATTGGGAGAGCTTGAAAGTGAGATGGTGTCATCCCCTGGCGTGGCGTCCGTGGTGGCAGTGGACTTGGAAGCGGAGGGACCGGCGGTGCGCGAGGATTGCTGGGTCTGTTCGAGATTCAGGCGGGAAACGTCGGGGGTTTCGTTGTTGTTGATGATCATCGCTTCCTCATTTCGTGGCTGTCTGGCTCTTGTTGCTATCTAGCCGAGGCATTCCTTTATCGCAGGGTCCTGGGATTCCATTTAAGGTTTTTCCGGCGGATCCTCCACCATTGGCGCCAACACAATCTCCTCATACGGGCGCATCACGATTTTGTGAACCTTCACCAGCAGGTCCACTTCGCCCTTGGGAACGCGCAGGGCGCCGGCAATACGATCCGCGGACTGGCCCAGGCGATGCATTTTGAGCACCTTGCTGCGGAGCGTGTTATTAACGCTGGTTCCAGGCGTGGTTGACGGACTGGACACAGCGGCGCCCGCGGCCAGCGATTGGCCGGTTTGTTCCAGCTCCAGGATCTGGCTTTTGAGATCGATCATTTCGGCGGACAGGCGCGCGATTTCCGTTTGCAGAGTCTTTTCCTGCTTGCCGCTTCGGACACGCAGCTCACGAACGCGCTGGTTCAGGCCGAGCAGAATGGCCAGCACCAGCGCCAGGTTGACAGCTACGGTCAAGTACGGAAGCAGAGTCAGGAACATGCTGGTTACTTGAGCCTCTCGGAGAGGCTGAACAGATCCGAAGGAGCGTTTTCGGTCTCGGGCTCTTCATGACGCGAGGCGATTTTGGTGATGCGCACGCCGTAATTGCCCGACACCACCACCACTTCGCCGTGCGCGATGACGCGATCGTTGACGATGATCTCCACCGGGTCGTCCGGGGAGCAGTCCAGTTCCACCACGGCGCCGTTGCCGAGCTGCGCGATGTCGCGGAGCAACAGCTGGGTGCGTCCCAGGAGCACACGGATGGGCAACTTCACTCCCATCAAAAGGGGCGCGGCTTGGGAAGGGCCGGGAGCGGGGCGCGTGGGGGCCTGGTTAACCTCGGCTTGTTCTTCACCCGACGCGCTGGGCGTTTGTGTGGTGATTTCCGGTTCGCTCATTTTTTGAAAAATGCCTCTGGCATTAGAGAATCCCTCTGGTGGAGGGCCATTTCTTGACGACGTAAGCACGCAGGCGCAGCACGGCTTGGCTCTTGAGCTGGCAGACGCGCGTGGTGTGGATGCCCAGAATCTCGGCGATCTCGTGCAGATTCTGTTCTTCCTTGAAGTACAGCGTGAGAATGGTGCGTTCCAGGCGCGGCATCTTATTCACCGCCTCCGCCAGCAGCTTTTCCAGCTCGGCGCGTTCCAGGATGCGGGTGGGGAGATTCTCTTCGTCGTGGGCCACGTAGCGCAGCAGCTTGCTTTCCGCGAAACCGTCGGCCACCTCGTCCAGGCTGCCCAGAGTAACTCCGCGCAGATCGGCCAGCAGCTCCTGGTAATCGGCCAGTGGGATGCTCATCTCGCTGGCGATTTCTTCCTCTGTAGGGACGCGCTGCAGGCGCTGCTCGGCGCTGGCGATGGCCGCTTCCACATCTTTCAGCCGTTTGCGCTTGTGGACCGGAATGCCGTCCAGGCCGCGAATGCTGTCGAGAATCGCGCCGCGGATGCGATGCTCGGCGTACGTTTTCAGTTTGACGTTGAACTTGGGATCGTAACTGTCCACCGCATTGATCAGCCCGATGACGCCCGAGGAGACCAGATCCTCCAGGCCGACCGCGCCGCCAATCTTTTCGTGAATACGCATGGCCACCCAGCGCACGTGCGGCAAATTCTCGAGGATCAAGCGGTCCCGCTCGCCCGACTCGATGGAAGGAGTGGCAGCGTAGAAGGCCGCGTTCGCTATTAAGTTCGAAGCCATCTATGCCGCCGAGACCGCCTCCACGCGTTGGGAGGGGCACACCGATGCCAGCACACCGCGCGCATGGGCCGGCTCGATATCTTCGGGAATGTTTTGGCCGTTGGCGAAGAACGACAGCGGCTTATCGCTTTCGAGCGCGGAGGAGAGCAGGGCTCCCAGTGACTGGGTTTCATCCAGCTTGGTGAACAGCAGAGAGTCCGGTTGGAACATCGCATAATCGTGAATCGTTCGCAGTAAGTCGGCGCGCTTCATAGAAGCCGGCAGCACTAAGTGGACCTGTTTCTGGGCGAGAGGTTCGAAGCAACGTGCGATTTCGCCGGCGCCATCCAATTCGGCGGGGCTGAGGCCCGGAGTGTCTACCAGCACAATGCCCTTGTTGCGGGATTCTTCGGCGGCTCTCTGAAACTCCTGGACCGAGTTGAGCGCGCTGAATCCGACGCCAATAATGGAGGCGAAGCTGCGCAGTTTTTCGTGCGCGGCGATACGCTGGGGATCCAAGGAAAGGATGCGGACCGGGTGGCGTTGCGCCAAAAACTCGCGAATCGCAAGCTTGATCAGCGTGGTGGTTTTGCCCGCGCCGGGCGGGCCCGCGAAGATCACAAATAGGGCGGGAGCGTCCGCCGAGGGCTTTTGGAACGGCGGCGCCAATCGAAGCTTCTTGGAGATAAGCTCCGCGGCATAGGCTCGAAGCGGGTGAGACGACGCCTGAGGCACAGCAAGTTGATCGCGCAAACGAACGGCGGAAGAAACGATTTCTCGCGCGATATTGCGGGCCAGATCGTTCGAGACCAGCTCTTCAAACAACTCGTCGGCTTCAGGCGTGGAGGAATCCGAAGTCCGCGATCCTTGCAATGTGCTCTTGATTTCCTGCAGTTGCGCGCGCAGACTTTGCAGCTCACTGGATAAATCCGTGGGACGTGCCACGGGACGCTGGCGGGCGGCGGGTGCATTGAGCCCGAAGACGACTTCGTAAGCTCCCAGGCCGCGGCTTTCGGGCGACGATCGCCGCGACGTGATCAGCATGGCGTCGGTGCCCAGCTCCTGGCGGGCTTCCTGAATGGCCTGCTCCACGGAATCCGCGAAATACGATTTGATCTTCATGGAAGAACTTGGTTGTTCGGTCATTGCTTATCCAACCCGTCCCATTTATCCACGTCCCAACCCGTCCCATTTATCCAACCCACCCGAGCGATTTGATCTTGATCTCCGGCGGCACTTCGCTGTGCGAAAGTACGGTCACGTCCGGGAAGGCGGTTTCGAGCAGCTGCTTGACGAAATATCGAATGGAGGGGTTCACCAGCACCACGGCCGAAGAATCCGGCCGCTCCAGTTTGCGCGTGATGCGGCCCACCAGGTCACGGGCCGATTGCGGGGCCAGTCCGAGCACGCTGTTGTGCTCGCTGTGTTCCACCGCCGCTTCCACGGCATGCTCGGCGGATGGTTCCACCATGTAGGCGGCCAACTCACCTTGCGGCGTGGTATGGGTACTGACGATGGCCCGGCGAATGGCTTGCCGCACGTATTCGGTGAGCAAGACCGGGTTCTTGGTCATCTGCGCTCCTTCGCTTAAAGCCTCCAGTATCGTGACCGAGTCGCGGATGGGAACCCGCTCCCGCAGAAGATTCTGAAGTACTCGTTGGACCACCGAAAGAGAGAGCATTTTTGGCACCAAATCCTCCACAACCTTGGGGTTGCTCTGCGCCACGCGATCGCAGAAATTCTTAGCGTCCTGACGGCTGAAGAGTTCGTGGGCGTGACGGCGGACCACTTCGGAGAGATGCGTGCCTAGCACGCTGACGTCGTCCACCACCGTGTAGCCCTTGCCGCGGGCCAGCGTGGCGCGTTCGGCGGGAATCCAGAGGGCAGCCAGGTGGAAAGCCGGATCCTGCGTGGGTTTGCCTTCCAGGCCGCTCTCGGCGCCGGCGCTGGGTATCGCCAACTCCTGACCGGCGGGCATTTCAAAGCGTCCCATTTCCACGCCCTTGATCAGCAGCGTGTATTCGCGCGCGCGCAGCGACACGTTGTCGTTTACTTTCACGGGAGGCAAATAATAACCCAATTGCGACGCCAGATTCTTGCGAATGCCGGAGATTCTTTGCAACAGCCGGGAGTTGGGCCCGCCTTCCACCAGCTTCACCAGGCCGAGGCCAACTTCCACCGTCAGAGGATCCACCTGAAGCAGCGCTTCGACGTTTTCCTTGGCCGGTTTCTCGGCGCTTTCCGTCGAGGTTTTGACGGCGGCGTCGTTTTTCCGACGCATGCGCCAGCCGATGACGCCCAGTCCGCTGCCCAGGGCGAGAAACGGAATGGTGGGCAATCCGGGGAACAGCGAGAGCGCCACCAGCACGCCGCTGGCGAGCAGCAGCGGTTCCGACTTGCCGAAGACCTGAGCCTGGAATTGCGCGCCGAGCTTGGAGTCCGAACTGGCGCGGGTGACGATCAAGCCGCCAGAGATCGAAATCATGAGGGCTGGAATCACGGTGACCAGACCATCGCCGATAGTGAGTACGGTGTAGGTTTGGATGGCATGGCCGAGATCCATGTTGTGCTGCAGGACTCCGATCAGGAAGCCGGCCACGATGTTGACGCCGGTGATAATGATGCTGGCGATGGCGTCACGCTGGGTGAAGCGGGAAGCGCCATCCATGGCGCCGTAGAACTCGGCCTCGCTGCTCAACTCGCGGCGGCGGCGGCGCGCCTCGGTTTCATCGATCAGGCCGCCGTTGAGATCCGCGTCGATGGACATCTGCTTGCCCGGCATGGCGTCCAGGGTGAAGCGCGCGGTGACTTCGGAAATGCGCACCGAACCGTGGTTGATGACCACGTATTGAATCGCGATCAGGACGCAGAAAATCACCGCGCCGATGATGTAGTTGCCGCCCACCACGAAGCTGCCGAAAGCCTCGATGACGTGACCCGCGGCGGTAGTTCCGGTATTTCCATTGAGCAGGATGAGCCGGGAGGAAGACACGTTCAGCGCCAGGCGGAACAGCGTGAGCAACAGCAGCACGGTGGGGAAGACGCTGAACTCGACGGGGCGGCCGATGTACATGGCCACCATCATTACGATCACCGACATCATCAGATCCATCACGATCAGGATGTCCAGCATGAAGCTGGGCAGCGGAGTGATGAGAGCGATGACGATCAACAGTACCGCGACGGGTACGGCGAGTTCGCCGAGATTCGACAGGCCGACTGCTTTCAGGGGATTGGAAGCCGGCGCCGGACTACTGATGGCACGCGCTTGAGCCATGGACTGCTAGGCGCACACTTCCAGCGACTTGAATTTTGAGAGCAGCGTGGTGCGCTTCATATGGAGCATGCTGGCGGCGCGGGCCTTGTTGCCGCCGGATTTGGCCAGCGCGCGTTCCAGCAGACGGCGCTCGATACCCGTCATCAATTCTTCGAAGTTGATTCCGCTTTCCGGCACGTCGAGCGAAGACAGAGGGCCGAATTCCGACGCCGAAACTTCCGCCGGCAGATCGAAGTCACCCGGGTACAGGACGGAACGAGAGCCGCTTAACGCGCAGGCGGATTCGAGCGCATGCTCCAACTGGCGCACGTTGCCGGGCCAATAATATTTCAGGAACATGTCGAGCGCTTGCGGGGAAAGGTGCTTCTTCCAGGTTGGCTCGTGTTCGGAAACTTTGTTCAGGAAATGTTCTGCCAGTTCGGGGATGTCGGCGGGATGCTCGCGCAGCGCGGGCATGCGCAACGCGACCACATTGAGGCGGTAGTAGAGGTCTTCGCGGAAGCGGCGATTGGCCACCGCCTCCAGCAGGTTGCTGTTGGACGCGGCGATTACGCGCACATCGATGGCCAGCGGTTCGGAACTGCCGATGCGCTGAATCTCGCGCTCCTGAAGCACGCGCAAGAGCTTGGCTTGCAGAGGCAGCGGCATTTCGCCGATTTCGTCCAGGAAGATGGTGCCGCGGTGCGCTTGCTCAAACAGCCCCACGCGAGCGTTCACCGCGCCGGTGAAGGCGCCCTTGGTGTGGCCGAACAGTTCGGCTTCGAGCAGATGATCGGGCAACGCGGCGCAGTTGACCGCCACCATCCGGGATGCCGCGCGGCTGCTCGGAAAGGTGCAGCGCGCGGGCCGCCACTTCCTTGCCGGTTCCGGTTTCGCCGGTTATGAGAACGGTGGAACGGCGGTTGGCGACCAGGTCGATAATTTCGACCACTTCTCGCATGGGAGTGCTGGAGCCGACCAGAAAATTGCGGGAATTGGGCGTGGTTTCACGCTGCGACGCGTGATGACGGATGGCCACCGACAGCAGATCGCAAAGCTCTTCGGGTTTGACGGGGTGGGAGACGTATTGAAACGCGCCACTCTGCGTGAGATCCAGCGCCTTGCTGACCACGCCGGTTGGTTCGTAGAGCACAACGGGAACCCGGCAGCCCTGGTCGTGGATCTGGCGCAGAACGTCCGAAGCAGGACAATCCGCGATCGGCAGATGGACCAAGACCGCGACAATGGGCTGCGTTTTGAGCAGCTCAAAAGCGGCCGGAAAGCTGGCGGCGAATAAGACCTGAAGTTTCTCAGGGCCGTCTTTCACAAAAACATGTTGGGTACCGGTAGCGCTTTCGTCAATCCAAAGAACAGTATTCACACTAAACGCTCCCGACGCGAGTAAGGGTTACCTTCATCTAACTTTGCCTTGTGTATACAACATCGGAGGTTCAAAGAGAAGACTTGAGACGCGGGACAGTATTTCTTATGTGGGGAGCATATGAGGGTAGAGCGGATACCCGCAAACGCGGGTAAAAGAATGCTTGAAAAAACCCATGGCAAGATCGATAGAGTAGCGCGGCGGAAATGCCGTGAGAGATCCCATGACGCCCAACCGTCCGCACCAGGAATACATCGCGAGCCGCGTGGCGGCGGCTACGCCTGTGGAACTGACGCGCATGTTGTACGAGGGCGCCGTGCAGGCGGTGCAGGAGGCGCTTGCGGCGCATCGGGCGGGCGACATTCTGGCGCGCGGCAACGCGGTTACGCGAGCCGTGGAGGTCCTGGGCGAGTTGCGTTTCTCGCTGCGGCGCGACGTGGCTCCGCAGTATTGCGACACGCTGAGCGGCCTGTACGGTTATCTGCAAAATCGCTTGATCCAGGCGCACGCGCAGAAATCGGAAAGCATGCTGCAGGAGGTTTTGCAGTTGATCCAGACTCTGCTGGAAGGCTGGATCGGCGCGATGCACAATCTGAATGCCTTGGGTGCCGCGGTGGCGCCGGATGCGGGGAACGCCGGCCAGGAGCCGGTGGCGGCGCTTAGCGCTCCGAATCCATACTCGGCTTCGCAGTCTTCCACGACGGCGGCGGCGGAGCTTCAGAATCGGAGCTGGGAGCTGTAGTCTCGGCGCTCGCGCTGGCAGCCTGGCCGCGCTCGAGATTCGCTGTCACCATCTTGGCGATCCCCAGTCCGCCACGAGCCGCCATGGCTTGGGAAAGCCCCTGCTCGGCCAGGTCCATGACAAGCGAGCCGGTCTGGTCGTCCTGATCGTCGTCGCTCCCCAGCCATCCGCCGCCCGTCGCGTCGCGCGCCGATTTCAACATCTGCTCGATCATCAGCGCTTCGAATTGCTTGGCTACACCGCCGATTTTTTCGGGCGTGTCGGAAGCGGACTTCAGCGCGGAGTGGAACGTTTCGTTTTCCGGAATAACGTCGCTATTGGATGGCGTGACGGGGGTGCGTGGGATGGCCGTTAACGCCGCTGGTGAAAGTTGAATGTCCATTGAAATGGCGCCTAGATCACTTCGATCTCCGACTCCAAAGCCCCAGCGGCGCGCAAGCTTTGCAGAATCGCGATGATATCGCGCGGCGTGGATCCGATAGAATTAAGCGCGCGCACCAACTCTTCCACGGTGGCGCCTTCCTTCAGGACCACGTTGCGCGCCTTTTCTTCCTTGACGCCGACCGCTACCTGGGGAACCACCTGCGTTGTCCCATTCGAAAGGGGCCCGGGCTGGGACACATCGTAAGTGGTTTGAATCTCCACGGTGAGATCGCCGTGCATAATGGCGACGGGCGAGACTCGCACCTCCTTGCCCATCACGATGGTTCCGGTTCGTTCGTTGATGACGACCTTCGCGGGCCGGTCGGTTTGCACGGTTAGCGCTTCGAGCTCGGCGATGAATTCGGTGGTGTGGGTGGAAAACGCCGCTGGAATAGCGACGCTTACCAGGCCGGAGTTGTCGGCGTGCGCGATGCCTGGCGTGTCCGCCGTGAAGTGATGATTGACCACTTCGGCGATGCGGGCCGCGGTGGTGTAGTCTGCGTCGTGCAATTGGAGCCGCACCTGTTTCGTCGGCTCGATGGAAGGCGAGGGACGCTCCACGATGGCGCCGTTTGGAATTCGGCCCACGGTGGGATGATTGACGGTTTGGGTATTGCCCGCGCCACCGGCGATGAAACCGCCTGTCACGACGGGGCCTTGCGCGATGGAATAAACCTGTCCGTCGATCCCGCGCAGGCTGGTCATCAAGAGCAATCCGCCTTGCAAGCTGGCGGAATCGCCCATGGCCCCCACGGTAGCGTCGATCTGCATTCCCGATTGCGCGAAGGCCGGCAGCGTGGCGGTGACCATTACCGACGCGGTGTTTTTCACCAGGATAAGGCTGGGGTTCACGGTGACGCCCATCTCCTGCAGCATGTTGGCCAGGCTCTGCGCGGTGAAGAGCGTTTGTTGCCGGTCGCCAGTGCCCTTCAGCCCCACCACAATGCCGTAGCCGATCAACTGATTCTCGCGGACGCCTTCCAGCGAAACCAGTTCCTTGAGCCGCGTGGCTGGCATATCGGCGGCCCAGGAAAGCTGCGAGAGCAGCGCGGCGATCGGAATGAGAATGGAAAGTCGCATGATTCGGGATTGGTTAGAACGGCAAGATGCCTAAAAGAATGCGGTACAAAATATTGGGACGGTGAATGGAATCGCCAATGACGCCCTTGCCATTGACCTGAATTTCCATCTGCGCGATGCGATTGGACGGTATGCTGTTGGTGAGATCCAAATCCACGGGGCGAATCACGCCGCGCACAGTGACCACTTGATTTTCCGAGCTCACTTGCACGCGCTTGGTTCCTTCGATGACCAGGTAGCCATTCGGCAACACGTGGGTTACGCGAGCGCTCATATTGGCGGTGAGGACGGCGCCCCGGCTGGTTTCGCCCGTTCCCTGCAGTTGGGTTTGAGTATTTGTGCCGAGGAGATTGGCCAAGGGTCCGGTAGTTTTGGTGACGCCGGCGAGCTGTGCGATGTTGCTTTGGGCGGTAGCTTGCCGCTGCGTCTTCACATCGCCGCTCGCGACGGCTGAAAATGTTTCACTTACAACGACAGTTACTAAGTCATTTACGCGACTGGCGCGCAGGTCCATGCCCAGATTGGAAAAAAGCGCGTTCTGGGACCAAGTGCTGCCGGGAGGGTGGGCGGCTTGGGGCGAGCTATCGTCTTTGTAGGCGTCGCTAATGTACTTGTCGAGCGGCGAGGGCTCTGGCTGAGTTTGCGCCTTCTTTTTCTTAGGACCGGCGGCGCAGAGCGCGCAGCCTATCAACAGAAGAGCTGCGATCCTGGCGTTCATTGCACCCTCGCAGCCGTCTGACTGAACGGCCAAGGCGTCACCAGCGCTTTGTCTTTGCCCTCGATTCGCGCACGGAAAATCTTTCCGGTGGTGGGATTCTTGAGCGAGATCATGTCGCCCTGTCTTCCCTGGGTCTCGGCCAGGGCGGGCAGGCGCAATTCGGCCGAGCCTGCGATGGCGGTAACGTCCACCAGGTCGCCGCGCCGAACCTGGAGCGGCTCAATCAGGTCCGCACGAAACACGGGCAGTCCGGCGCGGATGGCGCGGCGGGGCATACGCCCCACCACTTCCTCGAGATTGCGGGCGATGTCGTTGCGCAAGGGAAAATCGTCGTAAGTTTCGATCCGGACCTGGTCTGGAGTAACGTTTTCACCCGGCAGGATGAGCTGCGTCGCCACCACGCGCGTCATGGTAGCCGACACCTTCACGCGGGCCCAGATGGAGAACTTGCGTGATCCATGATAGAGCACTTCGCCGCGCCAGGTGACGGGCGTTTCGGGGCCGGTGAGGGTGGAGGCCAACAAGCCCGAAATGGGAAAGCTCACCTTGCCGGCCGGAGCCTGCGTTGCGCTGATGACGAGCACGTCGATGCGCGCGGCGGGCGATTGAAGCGAGTCGCGAATCGCCGAGCGAACAACGTCTTCGGTCAGCGGCTGGAGGCGCCATTCGAAACACACTTCCGCATCCGGTGCGACAGCGACGCCGTAGGGAGCGCCGATCCGCCGCAGTTCCGAGGCGGCGAACACGCGTCGCGCGCCTGGCGTGGGGGAGAAACCGATTACCGCATCGCCGGGGATCTTGTTCGAGAAAGCCGGCAGCGCCTTGGCCAGGTCCTCGCCGAAGATACGGTCGTTCGAAAGCATTTCACAGCTTCCAGGGTGCGTCATCATGCTGAAAAGGAGAAACCATACATTCATTTACTTCGGTCCACCGGTCATTGCTTGAGGTTGTTCACCTGTTGATACATGTCATCGGCGGCTTTGACTACTTTGGAGTTGGCCTCATACGCGCGCTGGCTGACGATGAGATTCACGAACTCCTGAACGATGCTGACGTTGGATTGTTCCACGTAACCTTGCATCAACGTCCCCACGCCGTCCGATCCGCCGGGAGCGCCGATCACGGGTGCGCCGGACGCGTCCGTCTGCTGGAAAAGACTTTGGCCGATACTGTTCAAGCCCGAAGGATTCACGAAATTGGCAAGCTGGATCTGGCCGCCCTGCTGGGCCGCAGTTTGTCCCGGCAGCGTGTAACTGACCGTTCCGTCGCTACCCACCGTGATGGAAAGAGCATTCTGCGGAATGGTGATGGGCGGGTCGAGTAAGTTGCCGTTGGGGTCGACGATCTGGCCGGTATTATTCAGATGAAATGTTCCGGCTCTGGTATAGGCGATCTGGCCGGACGCCTGCTGGACCTGGAAGAAGCCATTTCCTTGAATTACTAAGTCGAGGGGATTATCGGTCTCGGTAAAGTCGCCCTGGGAGAAGATGACCTCGTTCGAAACGGCTCGCGTCCCAAGGCCAAGCTGCAATCCAGTGGGTACTACAGTGTTCTGCGTAGCGGCCGCGCCGGGCTGGATCAGATTCTGATAGAGGAGGTCCTGAAATTGCGCGCGCCTGGCCTTGAAGCCCGCCGTGTTGGCGTTGGCGATGTTGTTCGCGATATTTTCCACGTTGGTCTGCTGCGCGTTCATGCCGCTGGCGGCGCTAAAGAGTGCTCGAATCATATAAGGATTTTTCTCCGGTGCGACTATACCTTGGCTACTTCTTCGATGGCCTTCTTGCCCATGTCATTGGAAATGGAAATCGCCTTTTGCATCATTTCAAACTGCCGCGACAGGCCTACGATGCGCACTGCTCCGTGCGATGCGCTCACGTTGGATGCCTCGATCTTTCCTTGATAAGTCTGCGCCTCGCCGGCGTCCTGTGGTTGCTGCCCCGTGGCGTTGGAGAAATAGTTCGCGCCGTACTTAGTAAGTGCGGCCGGGTTTGGAAATTCGACCAGCTTGATGTGGCCTATCGATTTCCCATTCTGGCTGATGTCTCCATCCCGCGACAGTTGCAGCGGCAGGGCAGTGTTCGCTTTGAAAGGCTGTCCATTTTGCTGCAACAGCGGGTAGCCTTCGTTGGTTACCAGCGCACCGCCGTTGGAGAAGCGGAAATTTCCGTTGCGCGTGTAGAGCGGTCCCGAGGGGCCCTGCACCACAAAAAAGCCTTTGCCGGAAAGGCCGAAATCCAGCGGATTGTTGGTGGGTTCCAATAATCCCTGCCCGAAATCGGTCCATTGGCGCTGAATCATGGGAACGGAGGACGGGCCGGAGGAATCTTCGCCAGCGGCTTCAGAAGTGAAGAGCGTGTAAAACTCGCCATCGCTCTTATATCCGCCGGTGGACGAATTCGCGAGGTTGTTGGCAACAAGGTCGAGCGACTGCATGCGAGCCTGCATGCCCGCCGCGGCCAAAACGCTGATCTGATCCATAGAGCGAATACCCACGTTGCAAGTACGCAGCCAAAACAGGCGAGGCGGAAAAATCGTATAACTTTGTTCCGTATTCGCGATAAGGCGAGTGAAAGCGCGCACTCGCTTCGCCGAAACTAAGTCGGTGATTGCCGAGTTCTCGACGGATGCGCGTGCTAACGCGCTGATAATCGGAAGCGACCATTGTGGCCGCGAACCTGCATTGACGACGCCGTGACTGTTTCCGCCCCGGCGCCTGCCGTTCTCAGCTTGCCGGCAGCTTCTCTCCTGTCAGCCCTGGATTCAAAAACTGCGCTGCTCGATTCCAAAGACCTGAACGGGTCAAAATCAATTCCATTCAAGAATGTATTTGACAGTCTGACGATGTTCGAGGATTTGCAGCACCAGGGTGAAGCGCGGCAAGAGGGAGCGGCGGTTCCAAATTCCACGGCAAAGAAGGAGCACGACGACGACTCTGGTCCTGGAACTGACGAGGCGGTAGTCCTACAGGCTTCGATCGTCCCTCCGGTTTCGATTCCGAGCTTGCAGAAATCGATTTTGATACTGGCGCAATCCGCGCCTGAAGCGTCGGACAAGGTGGCGGTGGACGAAGTGGCGCCGGACAACGTTGCGGTGGACAAGGTCGCGACGCCCCAGACGGATGACCCTTCCGGAAAAGTGGTAACGTCACCACTGACGCCGTCGGGTAAGCAGGGCGGCGATGCGCCGCGAGTGAGTGTGGGAAATGGGCCGGTCTCCGCCAAGGCGTCACTCTTGCCGTACGTATCGGCTCCAGTCTCCTCTATTCCAAAGTCCTCGCTTAGAAGCGAGCCCGCGAATCCAGCCGAAGCGATCACAACCCAATCGAGCGTCCAGCCGGAGCCCGCTCGACCCGCGGGATCGCCCGCCCGCCAGGCAACGGATACGCCACAGACAACAAAATCATTGCCGGCGGAGTCTGTTTCAATCGCGGCACAGCAAGTCGGTGCTAAACGCGTGGCTGTTGAAGCTGTCCAGGTTGAACCTGAAGGCGTGAAAGATGTAGCGCTCCTGCAACTTCCGGCGCGAGCGCCCGCTCTAGCTGCGACAGCGCCGAGCAAGGTGGTGGTGACGGGCAAGCCCATCAGCGCCGGGGTTCTTCACAGCGCTGCGCCAACACCGCAAAGGGTCACTGGACAAGTAAGCATATCTGAAGCATCTGCATCGCCGATGATGGTGCCCGGTCTTCGCACGCCGAAGTTGTCGCCTGTAGCCACGGCAAAATCCTCGGACGCGGCGCCGACTCCCTCGGCGAACGAACCAACGGCATCCCCTGAACCAACGCCGTTACCGGTGGCGAGTGCGACGCCGGCGTCCGAACCCGCACCGCAACCTGAGGTGCCGGTCGCGAGCCCGAATCCAAGGGAAAGGTCCACGCAACCTGTGGTGCGATCCGCGAGCGCGGTCGACTCAACGGCCGCGCCCATCGCCCCTTCTCCGGTGACTGTGGCTGCTCCCAGCCCAGCAACGACGCCAGCGCCGGCCGCCCAAGACGTCATGCCTCGAACGCCGGAGACATCCAGCAGTCTCTCCCTACCCGAGCGCGAAACTCCAGCTACAACGCCAGCGACGCCAGCGCCAAAAACCCCGTTAACGCCACAGGCCGAGAATTTCGCCTTTGCCATCCGTATGCTCGGACTCGACAGCGTCACGGGTCATTCATCGCCAACGCTGCCGCTAGGGCCGACAGCCGCGGCGTCCGCGAACAACTACGACGCGCTTCCGGCACAGCCCAGGAGCCCGTTAACGCAGCCGCAGAGCGAGAATGCGCCGCAAAGCTCGCTGCTAGCAGCGCGGCCCGAAAGCCAGGCGTCCAGCGATGCACCGCATGAAACGCAGAGCCCCGCTCCAGAAACGCAAAGGCCCGACGCAGTCGACCCCGATGTGCGGCATTTCGCCGAGGTACCGCAAGCGCCGGGAGTAACTTCCCATTGGAATGAAGCGGCGGTTTTGCAGGCGTCCAATTTCGGTTCCCAGACGCCGCCGGCCGAGTCCGCGGAAGCAATTCATGGGAATTCGCCGCTGGTCCCTCAGGAGGCCCACTTACTCGCTCCGGAGTTGCCTAAGACGTCAACCAGCTCTGAAATTCTGCTACACCTGACGGGAAACGATCAATCTTCCGCCGCGATTCGAGTAACCGACCGCGCGGGAGAAGTGAATGTATCGGTACACGCCTCCGACCCGGTTCTTCGGGAGTCGCTGCGATCCAATTTGGACAACCTCTCCAGCCAATTGAACAGCCAGGGTTGGAAGGCGGACGTGGTGAAAGCGGCGGCGGTGGCAACGCAGTCCGGCAGCCAGCAGGAGTCCCATGAGGGCGGACAGCGCGGCTCCCACCAGCAATCTTTCGGCGGCGACCGGCAGCCGCAGCGGGACCGCCGCGCGAATGGCGGCCAATGGCAACAGGAATTAGACCAGCAGATTTCGGGCGGCGACGCCCCTTCAGGAGGAAACGGATAATGCAGATACTTGGCACCTCGGCCGCAACACAACTGTTCGCCCCGCAAGCGCAGGCGGCGCAATCGAACAGCAACACACCCAGCACTAGCAGTTCCGGCACTGCAAACTCAGCCAGCTCTTTGACCAGCGAGCAAACATTCCTGCAGTTACTGATAGCCCAGATCCAAAACCAAGACCCGCTGAACCCGACCGACAGCATCCAGTTTGTCGGCCAGCTGGTGCAGTACAGCGAACTAGAGCAGCTCATGGGAATCAACCAGGGCGTGCAAACCCTGGCAGGCGACAATTCATCGACCACGCCGACCAACCCTACATCGACAACTTCGACGAACAAGACGTCCTCGTAGCGGAACGCAATCAATTTCAACACCAGAAAAGGAGCAAACAGATGTCATCATTTTCCATCGCGCTTAGTGGACTTACCGCCGATTCGGACGCACTCGACGTCGTCGGGAACAACTTAGCTAACCTCAACACGACGGGTTACAAGGATAGTACCGTATCCTTCTACGACTTACTGCAGCAGTCGGTGGCAGGCGGCTCGACCCAAATCGGCGGCGGCGTTTCGGCGCCCCAGACCGAACGGCTCTTTACGCAAGGATCCATTCAGGCCACGGGCGGCAACTACGACGCCGCCATCAACGGCAACGGGTTCTTCATCGCACAAAATGCCGCCGGCAACACGTTGTATACGCGCGCTGGGAATTTTCAGCTCAACGCCGACGGCAATCTGGTCACCGCTACCGGCCAGTTCGTGCAGGGCTGGACGGCGCAGAATGGCGTGGTCAACACCAGTTCCACCATCGGCAATATTACGATACCCTCCAACGCGCTCCAGACGCCCAGCGCAACGCAAAACATGGCGCTGAGCATCAACCTGGACGCGGCCGGCGTGGTGGGGCAGCCCAACGGCACGTTTTCGACGTCGATCGCAGTAGTGGACTCACTGGGCGAGACGCACGATCTCACCGTCACCTTCACCGAGGCTTCGCCGGGTAACTGGAACTACGAAGTGGATGTCCCAGGCGCGGATCTTACTTCTGGAACCGCGGGCACTCCAAGTCCGGTGGCGACCGGAAGCCTGACCTTCGACGCAAGCGGCAACCTTACTTCTCCCACCGCCCCCGCGTCGGTGCCCATCGCGATCACGGGCTTGACCGACGGCGCCAACGACATGAACGTCAGCTGGAATCTGGCCACCCTGAACGGCGCCGGAACCCCGCTTATTACGCAGTACGCCGCCACATCGGCGGTCTCCGCCAGCACGCAGGATGGAGTGCCGGCCTCCCAGGTGACGCAAGTTTCCATCGCCAATGGCGGCGCCATCACGGCGCAGTTTTCCGACGGCAACCAGGTGGTGGTGGGCCAACTGGCGCTCGCGTCGGTGAGCAATCCGGATTCGCTGATTGCGGTCGGCCAAAACAACTTCGAAGTGGGCGCTAATACCGCCACACCGGTGATTGGCGTTCCGAGCACCGGAACACTAGGATCGGTGGAAGGCGGGTCGCTCGAAACTTCGACGGTGGACATTGCCACGGAATTCACCAACTTGATCGTCTACCAAAATTCTTATCAGGCCAACTCCAAAGTCATCTCGACTCTTGATCAGATGACGCAAAACCTGTTGAGCATCCAGACCTAGACATGAACTCCTCTGACGTATTAGAGCGTTTCGGGGAGCTGCCTTTCGTCGTGGAACTCGAGTTGGGGACGCTCTCCATGCCCATCGGGGAGATCTTTCAACTGCAAGAGGGATCGGTGCTGCGAACGGATCATCCGGCCGGCGCGCCGTTCCCCCTGTTTGCGAGCAACGTCAAGCTGGCCGAGGCGGAAATCATCGTTATCGACGACACCGTCTCGGTTCGAGTCCAGAAGATGCTGCACAAAAGCGGCGCCGGCGGCGGAAATGCAACTGACTGAACAGATCGGCATGGTGCTGCTGGTTTTCGCGCTGCTGGGCGGCCTGCTTTGGTTTACCAAGCGGCGCGGAATGGCGTCGTTCCGTTTAGGCGCGCGGCGTAGTGGAAACGGGCGACGCCTGGAAGTTTTGGAACGCCTCCCGCTGACGGCGCAGCATGCTCTACACCTGGTGCGGGTGGCGGACCGGACGGTTTTGATCGCCACGGCTCCGTCCTCATGCGCGCTGCTGGATGCGCCGGTCTCCTTGGAAAAAGCGCTCGACAAGTCTCTGCCGGATTTATCGCGCGATCTGCTCCGTTCCAGCTAATGCTCAAGCTTCGATCCATCTTCCTGCTTTTGTTCTTCGCCGCGGCGGCCTGGGCTGCGCCCGCTAGCGATGCGCCCATTCCTGTTTTCGGCTCGGCCAGTTCCAAAGGCGGTTTGACGCTCAGCACGCCCACCCAGATCGTCATTTTATTGACGCTGCTGACGCTGCTGCCCGCGGTGGTGATGTCGGTGAGTCCCTTTCTCCGCATTGTCATCGTGCTGCATTTTCTGCGGCAGGCGCTGGGAACGCAGTCGGCGCCCTCCAATCAGGTGCTGGTGGGACTATCCATGTTCCTGGCGTTCCTGGTGATGCAACCGGTGGTCATGGACATTTATCATCGCGGCTGGGAGCCGGTGGAAAACGGGCAAGTCTCCTGGCAGCAGGGATTCGACGAGGGCGCCAAGCCGCTCAAGAATTTCCTGTTGAAATTCGCAAGGGAGAAAGACATCCAAACCTGCGTGGAGATGACCAAGTCCGCCGCTCCGCGCAATCCGGCCGATCTGGATCTGAAGGTGCTGATCCCGGCGTATATCCTTTCCGAGCTCAAGGCCGGCTTCCAAATCGGAGCGGTTTTGTATCTGCCGTTCTTGATCATCGATCTGGCGGTGGCTTCCATCACGCTTTCGGTCGGCATGGTTCAGTTACCGCCGGTGATGATCTCGGCGCCCTTTAAGATTCTCCTCTTCGTCCTGGTGGACGGATGGAACTTGGTAATTGGCTCGCTTCTTAAAACATTTTATTGAGGATGCATGACTCCTGAAACCGCCGTCCACATCATCAGCCAAGCTCTTTGGACCACCGTTCTGTTATGCGCGCCGCTGCTGGCGATCGGCTTCGCGGTGGGCATCGTAGTGAACATCATCCAAATCGCGACGTCCATGCAGGATTCCGCCTTCAGCACCATTCCGCGCCTGGCGGCGTTCCTGTTTGGTTTCCTGCTGCTGATGCCGTGGATGTTGAAGCAGCTTTCGGCTTATTCGATTGGAGTATTTGGCGACCTGTCGCGTTATACGCGCTAGCTCTTATGCATAGTCCGGCCATTCCGACCACCGTGTTGTACGGGTTTCTGCTGGTGCTGGCCCGCATCGCCGGAGTGTTCGTGTTTCTGCCGCTGCCCGGTCTTCAGGCAGGGCCGAGCGCGGCCAAGATCACGCTGGCCATGATTCTGACTTTCGGCATGTATTCGCGCTGGCCAACGCTCGAGTCCGTGCCGGGAAGCATGATGCAGGTGGC
Organism: Bryobacterales bacterium; assembly: GCA_963798295.1. Classification (GTDB taxonomy): domain Bacteria; phylum Acidobacteriota; class Terriglobia; order Bryobacterales; family Bryobacteraceae; genus Palsa-89. The sequence goes on from CAWCSV010000005.1 coordinate 325,084, forward strand.
GGGTTGGATGCTGGCCGAGGCGGCCATCGGGTTGGCTACAGGCCTGGCGGTGGCGTTCCTCATCGAAGCCGTTACGTTTGCCGCGCAGGCCATCAGCACGCAGGCCGGATTTGCTTATGCTTCGACCATCGATCCGAACACCGAGGCCGATTCCACGGTTCTTCTGCTCCTGGCGCAGTTGACGGCGGGCTTGCTGTTCTTCGCCATGGGATTCGATCGCTTGTTGCTGACCATCCTGGCGCGCAGCCTGGAAACGCATCCGCCGGGTGCATTCGTCGCTTCGCGCGCAAGCGTGGAAACGCTGGTCATGCTGGGCTCCAGTATCTTTTCGACCGGCGTGCACCTGGCGCTTCCCTTGATGACTTTGTTGTTCCTGATCGACTTGTCCATTGGACTGTTAGGACATCTTAATTCGCAATTGCAGCTGATCGCCCTGGCGTTTCCGGCAAAAATGCTAACGGCGCTGGCGGCCTTGAGCTTTTTGGTTTTGCTGATTCCGAAACTTTATCAACAACTCGGCGCGGCGTCCTTCAGCGCGCTGGGGAGGCTGTTAGGGCTTTAACGCGGTGACTTGATTGGTAACGGGATGAATCCATCGGGCGAAAAGACAGAACAGGCAACCCCGCGGCGGCTGATCAAGGCGCGCAAAGAGGGGCAGTTCGCCGCTTCGCACGACTTCGTCAGCGGCTTGCAATTCACCGTGTTCGTGATCTTGATCGCGCAGACCGGGCCATCGCTGCTCGGAACTCTCAAGGAAGTGACACGGGGCCTGTTCGTCGAAGCTTTTCGCGGCGACTTGAGTTCCGCTAGTCTTATTGGAATTTTGCACGAGGCGCTCTCGCGCGGGCTCACGCCTCTGGTGTACGCGAGCGGCATCCTGTTTCTGACCGCCATCGCGTTTCAGCTCAGCTCCACCGGGTTTTCTTTCAGCCTTTCGCGGATGACGCCCAAGAGTTCGAATTTTGATGTCATTGCCAAGCTTCAGGGGTTGCCGCAAAAGGGGCTGGTGTCGTCGATTCAGGCAGTCGCGCTGGTGGCTGTATTCGGCGCCACCCTGTACTGGATTGTCACCAAGAGCGGCGAGCGCCTGCTGATGATCCCGCTGAGCAGTTTCGAAGCGGGCCTGGAAACGCTGCGCGCTTTGTGCATGGAGTTGCTGTGGAAGGCCGCGGCGCTTTTTCTGCTGTTCGGATTCGTCGATTTCTTCCGCCAGAAGCGCAGGTTCTCCAAACAAATGCGGATGAGCAAACAGGATATCCGCGACGAAGTGAAGGAAGCCGAAGGCAATCCGCAAACCAAAATGCGTATCCGGCGCTTGCAACGCGACGTCCGCCGCCGCCGCATGATGGACGAAGTGAAAACGGCCACCGCGGTGGTGGTCAACCCGACGCATTACGCCGTGGCGATCCGTTATCACCACGACACCATGGCCGCGCCGCTGGTGGTGGCCAAAGGCAAGAATTATCTGGCGCTGCGCATTCGAGCGCGCGCCCTGGAGTTTGACGTGCCGCTCATCGAGAATCCGCCCTTGGCACAGGCATTGTATAAATCCGTCGAAGTTGGACAGCATATCCCGCCCCATCTGTATCGCGCCGTAGCCGAGATCCTGGCTTACATTTATCGCTTGATGGGCGCACGAGCAGTTTCATGACACTAAGGAGCTCCATTATGATTCACCTGCACAGTTTGTTCTCAACCGAAAGCGGCACTTCCGTTGGATCCAACAGCGCGCCGCTAACCCGGGCCACTCTCGACAGCTTTCATGGCGCTTTGTCGGACGCCGTTTCGTCCACGCTGGAAAAGTTCGGCATCCATCCGAATGACGTGAAAATTTCGATTACTCCGGCCAACTCATCCGACCCACTTCCCACATCGCCCAGTTCGTTGCGGACGACTGCGCCGACGCCCGGTAACCCGACCGCTTCTCCCGCGGCGAGCAACAACTCCGCGCCTTCGAACAATGCGAGCGCGAGTTCGGACGCCACTTCCGGCGCGCCCAACGGCGGGTACGATCCGTTCCTGCAAGCCGCGTACAACAATCCTTATCAAGGCGCGACCAACACATCCACCACCGCACCTGCCACCCAAGCCAGCACCCCTACCAACCAATTGAGCAGCCCGCCGGTGGACGCCGAGCTGGCGTTCGACAACGCTTATTGGGCCTCGCAGCCGGCGGCGGTGCAAGCCTTGCGGACCATGCAAAATCCGGACCAGCGCACCGCTCTGGCGACCCAGTTGGCGAACGAAGGCTATTCCATCGACGTACCGATCATGGTTTGGGGCTGGGACCCGTCCATCGTAACCAGCATGCGGCAAGCCGACGGGTACACGTGGGTGCCATCGGCGCTGCAGAATCCGGTGGAGTCGGCTCCCGGACTCCCCGGTATGGGAACTTTCGCGGCGTACGATCCGAACAGTCCTCCGGCCGGTTCCATCGCGGTCTGAGACGTCGGAACATGAACGGCAAGCTGGCGTTTCTGTTCGTGGGGGCTGTGCTGAGCGCTCAGCCTCCCGCCGATTTTAAGACCGCGCCCGATTTCGAAGCCTCCGTGAGGGCGGCCATGGCGCCATCCATCGCGCAGCAACGCGCCGCGATTCAGAGGCAAGTGTCGACAACCGTTTCAGCCGTGGCGCGGATTGCCCCGCGCGGGCCGAGCGGCTCCTTTTTCATCACACCCTTTCCTGTAGCGGCAGCAGGAACGGCGGATTGCGATCCTCTGCCCTCCGAGCAATTGGACGCGCTGGTTGGGACCGCGGCTCAAGCGTCGGGCGTCGACGCGCAGTTAGTGCGCGCGGTGATCGATCAGGAGTCCGGCGGAAGGCCGTGCGCGCTCTCGGCCAAAGGCGCGCAGGGTTTGATGCAACTCATGCCGGCCACCGCCGAGGAGCTGGACGTCGACGATCCCTTCGATCCCCAGCAGAACGTGCAAGCGGGCGCAAAGCTTCTGAGGTCGCTGCTGGAACGCTACCAGAACGATCCCAGCCTGGCCCTGGGCGCTTACAACGCCGGATCGGGGCGAGTGGATCAGGCCGGAAAAGTGCCCCCGATTCCCGAGACGATGGACTATGTGACGGCGATCCTCGGCAAACTGGGAGTCACTAAACGGCGGCCCTGACGCGAGTCGTAACTCCCGCGAAGAATTCCGGTTGGCAGACCACGCCCCTTTCTCTCAAAGACTTTTAATCTGCACTTAGTGATTGACTTAGTAACTTGGGGATTGCCCGGCCCGTCCTTGGCTGAGGAAGCAGTGCAATCGAGGCAGTCAATCGAAACAAGGGAACAGGAGATTCGATGCGAATTCAAGACAGGATACCGAAGCAGTTGGCGCGGGTTCTCGCGATGGAGTGGCGCTGGCCGTTAGTATGGCGACCTTAGCGCCGGTGGCTTTTGGCCAAGCGCCGCCAGCACCGCCGCCGCCTTCCTATCCGCCGCAGGAATTGGACCGCCTGGTATCGCGAGTCGCGCTTTATCCGGATCCGTTGTTGTCGCAGATTTTCGCGGCCGCGACGTTTCCCGATCAGATTCCCGACGCCGCGCAATGGGCCGACCAGCATCATTACTTGACCGGCGACGCCCTGGCGCGAGCCATTTCCGACGACCACCTGCCGTGGGACCCGAGCGTGCAAGCCTTGCTCCCGTTTCCTTCGGTTCTGGAGATGATGGCGTCGGACATGGCCTGGACCAGCGAGCTCGGCAACGCTTTCCTGGCCCAGCAGCCGGACGTGATGGACGCGGTGCAACGCGAGCGGCACAAGGCTTACGATTACGGGTATCTGCGAACCAATCCGCACATCGTGGTCAATCCGGGTCCCTACATTGAGATTTTGCCAGCCAATCCCGGATTTATTGTGGTTCCTTATTACAATCCGCTGATCGTATTCGCGCCGCCGCGGCCCGGCTTCTTTCGTGGGAGGCGCCATCAGCTTCCGCTTCGGCATCACCATCGGCGCGGCGTTCGCGCCCTGGGGCTGGGGCTCCAGCCGCTTTTTGTGGGGCGACCATCGGGTGTTCATCAACAATGCGCGCTGGAATCGCACCTGGGTGAATCGCGGGATTTACGTTCATCCCTACGCCGGGGTGCCCCGCTATAGCGCTCCGCGGCCCGCCGAACGGCATGAAGTTCACGCGCGCACCGAACGCGAGCGCCAAGCCGCGCGGATCCGGCCGGGAGCGAGTGGAAGAGCATCGGCGGTAAACCTTAGTAAAGCGTGGTGCGCCCGCGGGGCTTCAAGAGCAGCTCCCTATCGCGCTAAAACAGCTGTCATGGGCCGATAAGACTATGTGGGCCCATGAATAAAACCGCGAAACTTTACGAGGCTTGGCCGCCGATATTTCCAAAGCGGTGGAGTCCTTTACCGAAAAGGATTCTAGCGGCGCGCAGAGGCTGCATGCATCTGGCCAGCTCCGATCCGGCCATTTTCTTTACGGCGTCGATTCATGTGCTGGCCGCTTCCAAGCCCTCGGAAGGGTCGCGCCATTTGATCCTGAGTTTGGCAAAGGACAAGCGCCTGGGCATCGGCGCTGCTGGATCCCAAGGTCTGCACGCTGCCGGAGGCGCTGGCAGTAGCGCGCGCGGCCGCCGAGGCGGGAGTGCAATTGCAAGCCAGCTTTGAGATGGCGCTCAATAAAGCGCTGCAGGGCCAAGCCAGCCCGCAGAAAACGGAACGCATTCTTCGCATACTTGGATGTTTTGTCCGTCACCTGCGGCCAGAGCTGCTGGAACTCATTTCAAGTGGAACTGATGGCGTACCCGGACAAAGTGGTCCGCTCCAAAGCCGCGCTGTCTGATCGGCCGGAGCACGCGTAACGTGGCATGGATCGCGCGGCGTTTGCTGGATCGCGATCCGCGCGTGCAGGCCAGCGCGGTGGAGGCGCTGTGGGGGCTGGATGCCGAGGAAACGAAACCTCATTTTCTGGCGGCGCTGAAATCCAGCAACAACCGGGTGGCGGCGAACGCGGCGCTGGGCCTGTACCTAAGCGGAGACGCGAGCGCGATGCCCACTCTGTTGGAGATGTTGCGGCACCCCGATCCGCTGTTCCGGCTCTCGGCGCTGTGGGCCATCGGCGAAACGCAGGACGAGCGCTTTCTGCCGGTTTTGTCGGCGCATTACAAACAGGCCGAGGGAAAGTTGCGTCTGGCCACGGTGGGCGCCATGTCCCGCATCCGCCGCCGGGAAAAGACCGGCCACGATTCGTCCTCGCTCCAGGTTCACATGTCGCAAGCGGCGGCGCAGGCCGACGGCCTTCGTCACCTGGCCTTCGCCCTCTCCTGCCACCCGGCCCGGGATCTGAGCGGCATCAAGCCGGCGGAGTTTGCGGTGTGGGAGAACGGAACGCTCATCGAAGCCTACCAGGTCCGGCTGGTGAGCCCGCCCGCTTTGTTGATGGCGGGATTCGTGCTTCCCTGGTTTGCGTCCGAGGAGGAGGCCTACGAGAAATTCGTGCGCGAAGGGTTGCGGCAGTGTCTCTCCATGAAGCGCCGCGACGATCTTTGGAGAATCGACCGTTATTCCATCGAGATCAATCCGCCCGGCGACGAAAAGTCCCCTCAGGAATCCGTGCTGCCCTATGGCGATTCGGTGGTGACGCCGGAGTTGAAGGCTTCCCATGGCTGCATCTGGGACGCGGATTTGCTGGGTAAGGTGATTTCGTTGGCGACGCCGTCCGAGCGCGCCGCGCCCGATCCGGTGGCGGCCTTCGAGCGGCAATGCGATGCGTTGGCCAAGCGCGCCGGCAAGCGTCACATCTTTCTTTTTCTCCACGAGATGTCCGGCTTCGATTTGAAGCAGGACGCGGCCATCGCAAGGCTGCGGAGCATCGCGCAAGACAGCAGCGTGGTTTTGCATGGCGTCTGTCCGGATGTCGCCGGCCAGTGGAGCCTCTTCCGCGAACTGTGTTTGTCGCATCCCGAGGGAAGCTTCACCGAAGTGCAAGCTGGAGGGGATGGTGGACGGCTTGGTGGACGCCTACGCCAATCTGTGCAGCCGATTCGAAATCGACTATTCGCTTCCAGCCTCAGCGGCGCCGGGAACGGTACAGTTGAAAATTTCGAGCAGTATTGGCCGGGCGGAGATGTCGCTCGAAATCGCCGCTGCGCCGGAAGTTGCCGAGGTAACGCCACCGGCCGCGGAGGCTGCAGAAACGGTTCCCGCCCTGGAAACACGCGCTCCGGCTTAGCGGCGCTGGCCCAGGTTGCGCTCCACCGCGTCTAAAACCTTGGCCAAGCTTTCCTCCAGGGTCTCGCGATCGGTGCGGCATTCCACGTCCGGCGCGAGCGGGTGCTCGTAGGGATCGTCGATCCCGGTGACGTGGCTCAGTTGGTTGGCGCGAGCGCGCCGGTAGATGCCATTGCGGTCCCGGCTTTCACAAACGTCCAGCGGCGCGTGCACCCAGATCTCGAGGAAATCTCCGATTCGCCGGCGGGCTTCATCGCGGGCGGCGCGATAGGGCGAGATGGCCGACACCAAAACAATGCTGCCGCCGCGGGTCAGCTGCTCGGCCACTTCTCCGATGCGCCGGATATTCTCGTTGCGATCTTCCTTGCTGAAGCCCAGGTCTTTGGACAGCTTCTGCCGCACGGCGTCGCCGTCCAGCCATTCCGCAGCGTAGCCGCGGGTTTTGAGCGCGTCATACAGGGCGCGGCTGAGAGTGGTTTTTCCCGAGGAGCTGAGTCCGGTGAACCAAACGGTGAGACCGCGACTTGGCTCGGGACTCGATATCGGAGGATCTGGCATCGCTCCATCCATTCTTTTGATCTTTTGATGTGGATTGGTACTAATCAGCGATTATGGCATTCCGGCCGGGCCGTGCGCGAATCGGTGGCGCGCGAGGTCTTGAGGAGGCGGCGGGTTTCGATCTCGGAATCGCGATTCGGTCCGATAAGAACAGCGAAGGAGATCCATGGGCGGACCGAGCGCGGACTGGAGCGACGAGGCGGTGATCCAGTTTGCCTTGCTCGATCAGCGTTTGCACCGCGCCCTTCTGGATCAGCTGGATGAAGGCGTTTGCATGGTGGATCGGAACCATCGGATCGTGTACTGGAATGGGGGCGCCGAGCGGATCAGCGGATATTTTGCGCACGAGGTGGCGGGGCAATTCAGCCACGGCGATTTGCTGATGCACTGCGAGAGCGATGGCAGCCTGTTGCCGGGAGCGGGGCCGGAGTCGCCGGTGGTGTCGGCCATGCTGGACGGCAAGCCGCATGAGAGCACGGTGTTCCTGCTGCATCGGGAAGGGCATCGGCTCTTGGTCCAGCTTCAGGCGCGTCCCATCCACGACGCCAGCGGGGCGGTGGTGGGTGCGATGGAGGTGTTCGAAGAAATGGTTGCGCCGCTGGTTCATCGACGTCATCACGTGGAGGCGTTCGGATGTTCGGATTCCTCCACCCGGGCAGCCAACCGCAAGTATGGCGAGATGATGGTGCGGCACGCGCTGGATGCCTTGAACGCGTTTGAGATTCCGTTCGGATGGTTGCGCGTCGGGTTGGATGGAGCGCAGGATCTGGATCACGGATATGGCCATGGCATGGTGGACGGGGCGGTGAAGATGATCGCCGCGACGCTGGACCGGAATCTGGGATCGCTGGATGTTCTGACGCGCTGGGAACCGGCGGAATTCCGCGTCGAGATCAGCGGATGCTCGCGCTCGGAATTGGCGGCCGCCGCCGAAAGGCTGCGTCTGCTGGTGAGCACTTCCACGCTCGAATGGTGGGGCGACCGGTTGCGTGTGACCATATCGGTGGGCGGCGCCACCGCGGAGCCCGGCGATACCATCGACGCGCTTGAAGAACGTGTGGGACAGGTCTACGAAGGTTGCCAGGCGAGCGGAGGCGACCGGATCGCCGTAGCTCACCTCAGCGGAAACGGGGCGAAGCGATGTTTGCCATCGTAGGAATCGTGTTAGTCTTCGGAGCCGTTATCGGCGGTTATCTGATGGAGCACGGGAACCTGAGGGTTCTGATGCAACCGGCCGAACTGCTCATCATCGGCGGCGCTGGAATCGGGACGCTCCTGACGGCCAATCCTCTGCCCGTTTTGAAAGCCATCGCCGGCGGCCTGGCGTCGGTATTCGGGAGTTCCAGGTACGACAAGGGCTTTTATCAAACCACGCTCAAGCAGATGTACGACGTCATGCAGAAGGCGCGCAAGAAAGGCCTGACGGAGCTGGAAGCCGACGTGGAAGCGCCCGGCAAGAGCGATCTGTTCAAAACCTGGGATCACCACTTCCGCGATTTCGTCTGCGACACCTTGCGCATGGCGATGACCGGCGGGCCAACGCCCTTCGAGCTGGACCAGGTGATGGAACTGGATATGGAAGTTCACCACCACTATGCCCACCAGCCGGCCAACGCGCTTAACACCGTGGCCGATTCGTTGCCGGGCTTGGGGATTGTGGCCGCCGTGCTAGGCGTGGTGATCACCATGGGCGCCATCGGCGGCCCGCCCGAAGAAATCGGCCACAAAGTGGCGGCGGCCCTGGTGGGAACCTTCCTGGGAATTCTTCTGTGCTACGGCTTGCTGGGTCCCATGGCCGGCAAAATGGGCAAAGCAGCCGAAGAGGAAGGCCACTTCTATCACGTGGTTCGAGTGGCGCTGATTGCGTTCCTGAAGGGCACGTCGCCCGCGATGTCGGTGGAGTTCGGACGACGCGCGGTGCCCGGACATGTGCGCCCCAGCTTTCAGGAACTGGAGAACGCCTGTAAAGGGAAGCCCGCACCCACAGCGATACCGGAAGCGGCGGCAGCCGCGAAATAATCTATGTCCGCACAAAAATCCGATCAACTCCTGGTCCAACCCATCATCGTCGTCAAAAAGATCGTCCACGCCGGGCACCACGGCGGCGCGTGGAAGGTGGCCTATGCCGATTTCGTCACCGCCATGATGGCTCTGTTCATCGTCCTTTGGCTCCTGAGTTCCAGCGCCGAGGTAAAGAAGGCAGTCGGCGGCTATTTTCGAGACCCTACCGGCCGTAGCGCGCAAAACGGGACGGGGCAAAGCGGCTCCAGCGAAAACATCGGGATCGCCAAGGACGATATGGGCAAGCTCAAGGAGAAGCTGGAGGCCGCGATCCGGCAGGCCCCCGAAGTGGGCAAATTGAAGAACCAGGTCCAGATGAGCGTTACCGGCGAAGGGCTGAGAATCGAGCTGCTCGAAAGCGCCAAGAACTCTTTTTTCGAGACCGGCAACGCGCAGCCCACATCGTCCGGCGAAGAGATGCTGCAATTGCTGGCAGCGCAACTCGGCAAGCTTCCCAACCGCCTGTCGATCGAGGGCCACACCGACGCCAATCCCTACGTTTCCGCCAACGGCTATTCCAATTGGGAGCTGTCGTCCGATCGCGCCAACGCGGCGCGCAAGCTGATACAACAGTTTGGCGTGCGACCCGACCAGGTGGATGACGTGCGGGGCTTCGCCGCGCAAAGGCTGCGAAAGCCGGACGATCCCACCAGCCCGTCGAACCGGCGCGTCTCTATCGTTGTGAAGTACCGAACGCCCGATGATTCGCCTAAACCCGTTGCCGGTGGCAAGCCTGGGGAAGCCGCGGCTGGAACCAAACCTGCTTCGGCTCCCGTTGCGGCTGCAAAGAAATAGTTGGTCGCTTTCTTGGCGTATTTCGGGCGGTCTGATAAAATTGAACTTGAGCCCAGTAACATCCTAGCGGCGGATCCGGTATTAAACCCCTTGCTTCGATCATCTGCCCTGTTTATACTGGCTTTTTTCGCCGATGATGAACGTAAGCATGACACCGCGGGATGATCTGGACCCTCTGGCCCCACAACGCGAGGCAGCCATGTTTTACGGTCTTTTCCTGCGAGGCCATTCGGCGGAAACCCTGCGGCGCGATATCGATGTGCCCAAGCCGGTACTCGATAAATGGTTGAATCGCCAGCGTTATGAGACCGGTTTCCGCGACGCGTTGCGGCGCGTTTATCACTATCGTAAGCAAGTACTGGCTATCTTCGACGAGCTGGTGCTCAACGAAAAGAACCGGCCCCCGTTCGTTCACTAACTCCCGAGCACTCGAAGTAACCTGTTTTTCACCTGCGCGCGGCCGCTTCCCCTTACACTAGGAAAGATGAAACACACCGATACCCAGTCCTTACCCGAAGCGCACGCCCCTCACGCAGTAGAAGACGCCAAAGCCCGACTGCTGTCGACGCCCACCCGCCCGTTCGACCCCATAGGCGCATTCAGCGCGAGCGAGATCCTGACGCGCATGCAGGGCACGGCATTCCAGGGCAAACAACTGGGTCTGGCATACGAAGTGTGGAAGCGGATGCTGGGCGACCGTTGCACCATCATGATGGGCATGTCGGGCGCCATGGTTCCGGCCGGGATGCGGCGTCTGGTGGTTCGCATGATCGAGCACCGGCTCATCGATTGCCTGGTCTCCACCGGCGCGAATTTCTTTCACGACTTTCACGAGACGCTTGGAAATTTTCACTATCAAGGATCGCCGGCCACCGACGACGTGCTGCTGGCCGAAAATCTGGTGGACCGCATGTACGACGTGCTGGCGGACGAAGAAAAATTTCGCCAGCACGACCAGTGGATCGGGCGGTTCGCGGCGGGCTTGGATCAATCGCGGCCTTACACCACGCGCGAGTTCCTGTACCTGTTGGGACTGGAACTGGCCAAGCACGCCAAAGAAGACGGCATCGTGTCGGCGGCGGCCAAGGCCGGCATTCCGCTGTATTGCCCGGCCATCGCGGACAGCTCCATCGGCATCGGTATCGCGGCCAATCGCTATGAGGGCGGCAACCGGTTTACGTTCGACGTGATCGGCGACGTGGTGGAGACGGCAAAAATCGTGGCCGATTCGGAAGCCACCGGCGTCATTTATTTTGGCGGAGGCACGCCCAAGAATTTTGTCCAGCAGACCGAAGTGACGGCCATCATCATGAACACCGGCGTCACCGGCCACAAATACGCGATTCAATGTGTCACCGACGCGCCGCACTGGGGCGGTCTTTCCGGCTGCACTTTTGAAGAGGCGCAGAGCTGGGGCAAGATCGCGAAAGACGCGTCCATGGTGACGTGCCATTCCGATTCCACCATCGCCATGCCGATACTGGTGTCGGCGCTGCTGGAGCATCGCGAACTGGTGGCCAATCGCCACCGGCCGAGTTTCACCCACGGCCGGGAACTGGGGATCATGGCGTGAACCCGCGGAAGACCCCGATGTACCAGGTGGACGCCTTCGCTGGAAGCGTCTTCTCGGGAAATCCCGCAGCGATCTGTCCGCTTGAAAGCTGGCTCCCCGATGCCCAGATGCAGGCTATCGCAGCGGAGAACAATTTGTCCGAGACGGCGTTCTTCGTGCGCAACGGCAAGGGTTACAAGTTGCGCTGGTTCACTCCAAAAGTGGAAGTGGATTTGTGCGGGCACGCCACGCTGGCATCGGCGTTCGTCATTCTGAACCATCTGACGCCAGGCGAGCGCTCGGTTTCCTTTGAGACCAAGAAGCGGCGCGCTCACGGTGACGCGCGATGGCGATCTGTATTCGATGGATTTTCCGTCGCGTCCGCCCGAGCCTTGCAGCGATGTTTATCCCGGTTTGATCGCGGCGCTCGGCGGGAAGCCGGAAGCGGTGCTGGCGGCGCAGGATTACCTGGTGGTGTACGGCACGGAAGACGAAGTCCGAGCATTGCAGCCCGACATGGCGCCCCTGCTGAAGATCGATCGTTTTGCGGTGATCGCGACAGCGCCGGGACGAGAGGTAGACTTTGTTTCGCGCTTCTTCGCGCCGGCCAAAGGCGTGCCCGAAGATCCGGTTACCGGCCGGGCCCATTGCACGCTGATTCCGTACTGGTCCAAGCGCCTGGGCAAAACCAAGCTACACGCTTATCAGGTTTCTGCGCGCGGCGGGGAGCTGTGGTGCGAGGATCGCGGCGAGCGGGTGGGCATCAGCGGGAAAGCTGTGCGTTTCTTCGAAGGGACTATTTTTCTCTAAACAAATGCGATCCAATCTCTACCTGTGGCTTGCGCCGCTCGTTCTTTTCTTGTCGGCTTGTTCCGACGCTCCGAAAACCGCCGAACAGAAAGAGCCTGCCAAACCTCTGGAAGCTTTGACCGGGCGTCAGGCGTTCCAGCAGATGTATCCGCAGGCGCGCGGTTGGGCGCCCGATGCGCAGCCGCTGCAGATCAGCAGCCTGAATCTTGGGCAGGTGAAAGCCGACAAGGGTAAAGCAGGAGTGTGGCAGGTGGTGTTTGTGTCGCTGTCGCGCGGGAAGGCCAAAACGTACACCTGGTCGGCGGTCGAAGCGGAAGGCAATCTGCATCAAGGTGTTTTCGGAGGGCTGGCAGAAGACTACACGCCGCGCGGGGATGCGTCGCCGTTTCAGATCGCGGCCATCAAAGTGGACTCCGATGAAGCCTACGCAACCGCGGCCAAAGAGAGCGCGGACTACATCAAGAAAAATCTTGATAAGCCGGTGATGTTTCTGATGGAGCAGGGCAAGCGATTTCCCGATGTGACATGGCGCGTGATCTGGGGCGGTTCGGTGGGAACCAGCGACTATTCGGTTTTCGTGGATGGGACCACGGGAAAGTATTTAGAGAAGATGCATTAGCCGGAAAGAGGACCTGGACCTGTTAACGAGGGGGCTCGAACAGAACCACGCCCGCCTTAACGGCAGCTTTCTGTAACGCCCCCGTCCAGCGTGGCTAGTTGCGAGCCTTCGCGGACGGCAAGGTCCAGGTACGCTGCGTCGTAGACGGTTAGCCCATTCAAATCGGCAAGCTCGAAGAGGGCATCGTACGAAACCGGATCTACAAGGTGAATGTTGAGATCGGCCAGGGAATCGAGAAACGCTTCGGCATCCTTCTTCCCGATCCGCCCGCGTCGAAAACCAATCAAGATGCTGTTGTGGACTTCGTAGGCCCACAGGCGCGGCGCAAAGGCTTCGATCGAACCGGACACAGACTGAAGCACTCGATTCGTATAATCGGTCTTTTCATCGGGAAAGCACCAAGCCGACGCGATGGAAGCGTCGATTACCAGATCGGCCACCTCTAAGGCCGTCCGTGGTCGATGTAATTGCGGATCGTCCAGCCCTCCGGATCGGGCTTAACCCGCTTTTGGATCGCTAGAATTCGGGCAACGGCGGCCTGCTTGCCTTGGCGGGCCGGTCGAACTTCATCCATCTCCGCTTTCTCGCGGGCGAGCGCCTCCACCCAGGCGTCAACCGTTAGGCCGTGAGCCTCGGCTTGGCGCTTCAATAACGCCGCACTCTCATCCGACAATCGAATAGTCTGGCTCATGCTGGCCGAATCCGTCTTGCTGTCTCAAGTATATCGGACGGCTTGGCTAGATCAATTGGCTTTGGGGCGCTTCTTCTTCGGGATTTCAAGCACCGCGGGCGTGCGCATCTGCACCACCGGAATCAGCGAACGACGGGATTCCACCGGCGACTGGCGCGCTTGGTGCGCGAACTCCTGGTTCAGCGTGGCCACGAATTCCTCGATCTGATCCTGCATCGCGGCCATTTTCTCGCGCATGTTGAGGATGATCTCGACGCCGGCCAGATTCACGCCCAGGTCGCGCGTCAGCTTGAGGATCACTTCCAGGCGCTCCAGATCGTCGTCGGTATAAAGCCGCGTGTTGCCTTCGCTGCGCGAGGGCGCGAGCAAACCTTCGCGCTCGTAGAGGCGCAGGGTTTGCGGATGGATCTGATACTGCTCGGCGACGGCCGAGATCATATAGGCGGCTTTGGATCGTGCTTTCGCCATGGCTTACACCTTGCTCCAAATATCTTTGCGCGGGTCTTCGGTGTTCACTTGCGACAGCTCGCGCAGCAGTTCCCGGGTGCGCTCATCCTGCAGCCTTGGGCGCCTGGATCACCACTTCGACAATCTCGTCGCCGCGCTGATTCTTGCGCGAGTTCATGACGCCTTTTTCGCGCAGGCGGAATTTCTGTTGGTTCTGGGTTCCCTGCGGCACCTTCAGCAGCGCCCGCCCGTCGATGGTGGGCACTTCGATCTTGGCGCCCAGCCCGGCTTCGGACACGGTGACCGGAACCTGGATATGGATGTCGTCGCCCTCGCGGCGGAAGAACGCGTGCGGCTCCACGCGGACCGTGATATACAGATCGCCCGAGGCTCCGCCCATCCGTCCGGCGTTGCCTTTCCCCGCCACGCGCAGGCGCGATCCGGATTGCGCGCCCGGCGGAATGCGGACTTCGACGATTTCCGGTTTGGACAAGCGCCCGTCGCCATGGCAGGTGGGGCAGACGTTGCGCAAGCCGGCCCTTGCCGTCGCAGCGCGGGCAGGTGAGGCTGAACTTCATGGCGCCCGCCATCTGCGTGACGTTGCCGGTCCCATCGCACTCCGGACAAACGGTGGACGTGCCGCCCACCGAGCCGCTGCCGTCGCAGGTCTCGCAGACTTCCTGGCGCGCAACGTTGAGCCGCACCTGCGTCCCGCGGATGGCCTCCCAGAAATCGATGTCCAGCCCGTATTCGAGATCGGCGCCTTTTTCCGGACACCGGCCGGCTGTTCGCCACCCCGCCGGTTGCCGAAGAACTGGCTGAAGATGTCGCGAAAGGCTCCCGTGCCGCCTCCCGGCTGCGTTGTCGGCGCCCTGATGATTCGCGTAATCGGAAAAATCGAAGCCGCCAAAGCCCATGCCCGGCTGGCCTGCGCCCGCCCCTGGTCCGCCGCCCGGACCGCCCGGAGGAATGTTGTCGGAATAGAAGCCGTACTGATCGTATACCTGGCGCTTCTTAGGATCGCTCAGGATGTCGTAGGCTTCCTGGACTTTCTTGAACCGCTCTTCGGCGGCTTTATCGCCGGGATTCAGGTCGGGATGATACTTGCGCGCCAGCTTGCGATACGTCTTGCGAATCTCGTCTTCTTTGGCGTCGCGCGACACGCCGAGGGTTTCGTAGTAATCGTGTTTGCTGGTGGCTGGCATAATAACAGTCGCTGGCTGGTGGTTGGTGGCTAGTGATCGGCAGTTCCACTAGCCGCCACCAGTCACCAGCCACTAGTCACTTACTTACTTCTTGTCTTCGACGTCCACGAACTCGGCGTCCACGACATTGTCTTTGGGCTTGGACTCGCCGCCGGCTCCATTGCCATCGGCGCCCGGCCCACCTTGCGGCGGAGGCCGCCCGGACTGGCTGGAAGCCTTGTACATCGCCTCCGCCAGCTTGTGGCTGGCCGTCTCCAGCTTCGAGGTGGCCTGGTTGATCTGATCGATGACCGCCCTCCGACATCGCTTTCTTGGTCTCTTCGAGCGCTTCCTCCACCGCCTTGGCGTCGTCGGCGCTGACTTTGTCGCGATGCTCCTTCAGCATCTTCTCGATGTTGTAAACCATCGCGTCGGCCCGGTTGCGCGACTCGATTTCTTCCTTCTTCTTGCGGTCGTCGGAGGCATGCGACTCGGCGTCCCGGGCCATCTTCTCCACTTCGTCCTTGCTCAGGCCGGAAGAAGAAGTGATGGTGATCTTCTGCTCGTTGTTGGTGGCCTTGTCCTTGGCCGTCACGTTCAGGATGCCGTTGGCGTCGATGTCGAAGGTCACTTCCACCTGCGGGATCCCGCGCGGAGCCGGAGGAATGCCCACCAGTTGGAACACGCCCAGCAGCTTGTTGTCGGCCGCCATGGCGCGCTCGCCCTGGTAGACCTTGATCTCCACCGAGGTCTGGCTATCGGCCGCCGTGGAAAACATCTCGCTCTTGCGCGTCGGGATGGTGGTGTTGCGCTCAATCAGCCGCGTGAACACGCCGCCCAGGGTCTCGATGCCGAGCGACAGCGGAGTCACGTCCAGCAGCAGCACGTCCTTCACTTCGCCGCCCAGCACGCCGCCTTGCACCGCCGCGCCCACCGCGACCACTTCATCCGGATTCACGCTCTTGTTGGGTTCCTTGCCGAACAGATCGCGCACCTGCTGCTGCACCTTGGGCATGCGCGTGGAACCGCCCACCAGCACCACTTCGTCGATCTGCGGCGGGGTTACGCCGGCATCCGCGCAGCGCCTGCTTGCAGGGCCGATGGCGCGATCCAGAATATCGGCCACCATTTGCTCCAGCCGCGCCCGCGTCAGCTTCACGTTCATGTGCTTGGGACCGCTGGCGTCGGCCGTCAGGAACGGCAGATTGATCTCGGTTTCGAGCACCGTCGAAAGCTCGATCTTGGCCTTTTCGGCGGCTTCCTTCAGCCGCTGCAGGGCCATCTGGTCCTTGGAGACATCCACGCCCGTCTCCTTCTTGAACTCCTGCACCAGCCAGTCGATAATCCGCTGGTCGATGTTGTCGCCGCCCAGGTGCGTGTCGCCGTTGGTGGATTTCACTTCCACCACGCCGTCGCCCACTTCCAGAATCGAAATGTCGAACGTGCCGCCGCCGAAATCGTACACCGCGATGGTTTCGTTCTTCTTCTTGTCCAGCCCGTAGGCCAGCGCCGCCGCCGTCGGCTCGTTGATGATGCGCATCACTTCCAGGCCCGGCGATCTGCCCGGCATCCTTGGTGGCCTGGCGCTGCGAATCGTTGAAATAGGCCGGAACCGTGATCACGGCCTTGGTGACCTTTTCGCCCAGATAGGCTTCGGCGGCTTCTTTCAGCTTGGTAAGAATCATCGCGGAAATCTCGGGCGGAGAGTAGCGCTTGCCGTTGATCTCGACGCGAGCGTCGCCGTTTTCGCCGGCGACCACTTTGTACGGAACCAGCTTCATTTCTTCGCTCACTTCGTTGAACCGGCGGCCCATGAAGCGCTTGATCGAATAGACGGTGTTTTCCGGATTGGTCACCGATTGGCGTTTCGCCACCGTCCCCACCAGCCGCTCACCGCCTTGGTGAAGGCGACCACCGACGGCGTCGTCCGGCCGCCTTCCTGGTTGGGGATAACGACGGCCTGGCCGCCTTCCATGACGGACACGACGGAGTTCGTCGTTCCCAAGTCTATGCCTATGATTTTGCTCATTCTTCCCTCAATCCTCCGGCTACGAATTCGGTGTCGTTTTAGCCTGTCTCCATTATTAAACTTTAGTGTGTTGTTGTCAAGTAGTCCGACGAGGCGAACGCGCAGGCTTGCCTGGTTTCCATGTTCAGGCTGAGACCGGCTGGGAGCGCAGCTGTTCCAGCCACGCGCCGATCATGCGCAGTTGCTCCCGATCCATATCGTACACGCCGGTGGCGGGGCGCTGTTGGGCCAACTCCCACGCCTTGGTCCAGGCGTTGAATGCGCCGGACATATCACCCTGGACGGCCCGAACCGTGGCGGCCGAGCGCCAATAATCGGTGGAATCGTCTCGGGGGGGAGCCTGCTCGAACCAGCGCTGGGCTTCCCGGCCATCGTGACGATGGAAGGCTTCCAGGAATGCCCGATCGACGCTCAGGGCATGCGACAGCCTGCTGCCGGGTTGAGCCATCAGGTGAGCCCGCTCCAACCAGTTGAGAGCGCGCTGCCAGTCGCCCCGATCCAGGAAATGCGCGTAGGCCATGGCGAACGATCCGGAGGGTTGGGGAAGCTGCGCGGCGAACTCGGCAGCCCGCTCCACTAGGGCGGTGGGCCAATCGCGGGGCCGCAGCGAGGTAGTCTGCGACAGTCCCATATAGTGGTTCGCACAATGGAAATCGCACCACGGGCCGCGGCGATACATTTGCCAGAGCCGCGCGCCGTCGGAATATTGGGCTTCGCTCGCCAGAGGTAGAAGATTGAAAATAAAGTCACCGAAAGCCAGTCCGGTTGCTAGAGCCACGATGCGGCCTACGGTGGCCGGCCACTGGGGACCGGGAATCAATAGCAGGCACACGGTGCCGATGGTGCCCAGCAGGATGGAGGCCAACGGACCGCCCAGGGTCAGCACCATGGCGCGTATCCGCAGATTGCGCGGCGTGGAGGGCACCATGGAGGTCTGACCGCCCAGCAATTTGTCGTAGCGCATTTGGGCGCGCCAGCGGCCAGCCAAACGAACCCAACTCAACGGGCCGACGCCGAAACCAACCAGCCGGAAACCGACGATGTCGCCCAGAACGAGATGCCCCAGCTCGTGGAACAGGATGGAGCCATAGACCGCCGGAACCAGCGTGATCCAGAAGGAAAGTTCCGAATGAATGGAGGGAATTCCCCGCGCGCGCGTCCAGCCTCCGATGGAGCTGAGGATGAAGACGCCCCAGGAAAGCTGCGCGATCACAAATATGATTCCGGACCATTTGCTGGTGCCATCGCCGGCGATGGGTAGGTGCTGGCGTTGGAAGGTTGAGTCGATAACGGGATTGCTGACGAAATAAAAGATGCCTGCGATGGCGACCAGAATCCCCAACGGAAATAGGAGCAGATTGAGAATGGACGCGGCCAGCATGGACCAGCGGCCCAGCGGATCGCCCCGTTCCAGGCGCATCGCCGCCGCCGCGTCCAGCAGCGCAAATAAGAGGATGAACCAGAACAGCTGGACCATCGACCTCTGGCCCAGATGAAAACGCTGGGCCACGGCGATCACCTTAGCCTGACGGAGGGTAAAAACGGCCAAGCTGAGGAGCCCCAAGGCCTCGAGCGCAAAGACCAGCCGCAAAATGTACCGTAGGGAACGCACTACACGGAAATCGGCTCCCAACGGCGTTTATCCCCTAGGGCCCCTACCCGAGATCGCTAGTGGAATCCACATGGGTCGTCGCCCGGCGCGGATACAATGAAGCCATAAAGTGATGACTACCATTCAGCGGATTCGCTTGGGCGACCTGGCGGCCCGGCTGGGTTGCACGCTGCACGGCGACCCGGACCTGGAGATTACGGGCGTGGCTGGCGTGGAACGCGCCGGTCCCACCGAACTGACGTTTCTGGCCAACCCGAAATACGCATCCAAAGTGAAGGCCACTGGCGCGGGCGCGATCCTGGTGAAGCAGGCGTTAGCGCAAACGCAGCCGGCCAGTCTGGTATCGGCGAATCCCTATCACGATTTCGCCCGGGCGCTGGCTTTGTTCTATCAGCCGCCCCGGCAGAAACCGGGCATCCATCCGCAAGCCTCCATCGCGGTTACGGCCCGGATCGGCGAAGGGGCGTCGATAGGAGCGTTCGCGGTGGTGGGCGAGCATGTCAGCATCGGGCAAAACGCGGTGTTGCATCCGCACGTGGTGATCTACGAAGGCGCCGAGATCGGCGACGACTTTTGCGCGCATTCGCACGCCGTGGTGCGAGAGTTTTGCCGGATTGGCCATCGCGTGATTCTTCAAAATGGCGTGGTGGTGGGCAGCGACGGCTTCGGATTCGCCAAGACGCGCGAGGGAACGCACTTCAAGATTGTGCAATCGGGAGTGACGGCAATAGAAGATGACGTCGAAATCCAATCGCTGACTTCGGTGGATCGCGCGACGGTGGGCGAGACGCGCGTCAAGCGCGGAGCCAAGATCGATAGCCTGGTGCAGGTGGGGCATGCCTGCGTCGTCGGAGAAGACAACATCATCTGCGCGCAGACCGGGCTGGCCGGCGGATCCATTCTGGAGAAAAACGTACTGCTGGCGGGACAGGTGGGGATTTCCGGCCATCTGACCATCCACGACAACGCGGTGATCTACGCGCAAAGCGGGATTGGCGGCGATGTGGCGGAAGGCGCGGTGATGTCGGGATCGCCTGCCTTTGAAGCGCGCGAATGGCTGCGCGCCATCACGGCGTTTCCCAAACTGCCTGAGATCCTGAAGACAGTGAGACAATTGGAAAAGCGTTTAGAGCGCCTGGAAGGCGCGACCCCGTCTCAATGATCGAAGACCACTCCAACAGCATCCACCGGCCGGTGGCGTATCTGAACGAGACTTTTCTCGAAAGCCCGGACGCGCGCGGCCTGCGCATTCTTTCCGAGTACCTGGAGCCGTTGTCGCATTTCCGGGACGAAAAGATCCAGGACACTATCGTGTTCTTTGGATCGGCCAGGATCAGCGAGGAAGGGCAGTTAGGCCGCTACTATCGCGACGCGCGAACGCTGGCGCGTTTGGTGACCGAGTGGTCCAGCAAACTGGAATCCGCGTCGCACCGCTTCGTGATCTGTTCGGGAGGCGGGCCCGGGATTATGGAGGCGGCCAATCGGGGTGCAGCCGATGCGGGCGGTAAAAACATCGGCTTGAATATCGGATTGCCGTTCGAGCAGCGGCCGAACCCTTTTATCACGCCGGAATTGTCGTTCGAGTTCCATTATTTCTTCATGCGCAAGTTCTGGTTTGCCTACCTGGCCAAGGCGCTGGTGATCTTTCCGGGCGGATTCGGGACCATGGACGAGCTGTTTGAGGTCTTGACGCTGGCGCAAACGCGAAAGCTGGAAAGCAAGATCGTCATCGTGTTGTATGGCACGAAATTCTGGCGCGAGATCTTGAACTTCGAAGCGCTGGTGGAGCATGGGACCATCGATCGCGAGGATCTGAAACTGTTTCAGTATGCCGACGATCCGGAAACAGCGCTCGGCATTTTACAAGAACAGTTGACCCGCTACTTCCTGGAGCCGGAAAAGCCCATGCCAGAGGCGCCGCCCGAAACTCCCGAGATCGCCAAGTCGCGCGTGTGAATCTTTCAATCCAATCGCTCTGGAAGCGGACCGGCAAGGTGGAGAAAGCCTTCGCGGTGGCGCTGCTACTCTACCTGATCCTCCTGGCGGTGTGGCCGGACAGCGGACTCGAGACGTTCCTCGCGTTTGTGACGTATGTCCTTGGCGCCTGGATCGCACTTCGCCTATTACGAATCGGGCTGCGCAAGCTCACCTGGCGGCTGCGCAACCGGCTGATTGTCGCGTACGCGTTCATCGCGGTGCTGCCGATCCTGTTGATTCTCACGCTGGTGGGGCTGGGCGCGTACATTCTGGCTGGCCAGGTGGCAGTGTACTTGGTCCGATCGGAACTGGACCGGCGCGTGGCGGCGCTGCGAGGGGTGGACGAGGACCTGAGCGCGTCACCGGCTGTCTCTTCAGGGACCATCCAATCAGGGACCATCCAGCGGATCGGCGAGATGGATCGGCGGCGCTTTCCCGGATTGATCTTGTGGGTCAAGCAGAAGGAAACGGTCCAGACGTGGCCGACCGATGCGAACGTAAATTGGCCCGCGAAACTGCCTGCCAATTCCAGCGGCTTCGCACTGCGCGAGGGACGTTATTACGCCTGGGCGGACACCGTCGCGGGCGATAAGCTGGCGCTGGCCTTAGCGCCTCTGTCGCGGCCTTACTTGAGCGGGATCATGCCAGGACTGGGAGATGTCTACTTTCTCCAACGGGATTTCGGCGCACTGACAGATTCCGGCGAAGCGCCGCCGGCGCCCGCCAGCAAGGGGAAGATCCAGGTGCGCGGCGGATCCACCAAGGTGGGTGCGGACGATCAAGGAGTGTTTCGATTATCGCCCGCCGGAGGAGACGTTCCTCAAGCGGCGCTCCCTCCACCGGTGAATCGCTTCGACGTGGGCGTGCGCTGGGGATCGCTTATGCGGGCCGTGGATTGGGAGCATCCCCAGACCACCCAATCCGCGCTTCTGGTGGGTTACACCCGACTGTCCTCGATGCTCAACACGGTGCTGAGCCAGAGCGGCGACGAGTTTGGTGGCGAGGTTTTCTGATCGCGTTTTATGCCGTGGCGGGCGCATTTCTGCTGGTTGCGATCACCGGCCTCGGGATCGGGGTCTCGATGTCGCGCAGCATCACCGGAGCGGTGCATTCGCTGTACGAAGGAACGTCGCGAGTGATGCGCGGCGATTTTTCGCATTTGATCGATGTCAAAGGGCGCGACCAGCTGGCCGAACTCAGCACTTCGTTCAACAGCATGACGCAGAATCTGGAACGATTGATCGCCGTCTCGAAAGAGAAAGAACGCATGCAGGCTGAGATCGAGATCGCGCGGGGAGTGCAGGACCAGCTCTATCCCAAGGCTCCGCCGGTGTTCGAAAGCCTGCGCGTGCTGGGGAGTTGCAGCCCGGCGCGCATGGTGTCGGGCGATTACTACGACTATCAATTGGTGGACGGAAAGCTGGCCATCGCGATCGGCGACGTGGCGGGCAAGGGAATTTCGGCGGCGCTGTTGATGGCGACCATCCAGGCGGCCATGCGCATGGAGCTGCGAGCTTCGGTGGAAATGGCCGCGCCGTCTATGAATGGCCTGCGGTACTCCACCGCACGGATGGTTTCCGAGCTGAATCAGCAGCTGTACGCCACCACGTCGCCCGAAAAATACGCGACGTTCTTCTTTGCGATCTACGATCAGGCCACGGGCCTGCTGACGTACACCAACGCTGGCCACCCGCAGCCGGTGCTATTCCGCGAGGGCGCCGCCACGCCGCTGGACGTGAATGGAACGGTGGTGGGCGCCTTTCCTTTCTCCCAGTATGAAGAGAGCAAACTGGAGCTGCGCCCGGGCGACCTGCTGGTGTGCTACAGCGATGGTGTCACCGAGCCCGAGAATGAATATGGAGAGATGTTCGGCGAGGAGCGGCTGATCGAAATGGTGGCGAAGAATATGGATCGGGACGAAGCGCAGATCATCGAGAGCGTGATGGAGAGCGTGCGGCAATGGACCGGTGTGCCGGAGCTGTCGGACGACATGACGGTGCTGCTGGCGCGCAAGCAATGAGAGGCCGCTAGAATAGCCACCATATGCGCCGCCTTCGCAATTGGCTGATCATCCTGGGCGCCGGCGTTGTGCTGGTGGTGGGCGGCGGAACGCTGGGATTCATATGGATCGAGCATTACTCTCTCTTCGACGCCTTCTACATGACGCTGATCACGGTCAGCACGGTGGGCTACGAAGAGTTGCACCCCCTCAGCTTCTACGGGCGGGTTTTCAATTCATTTCTGATATTCTTCGGCGTAACCATGATGCTGCTCGCGGTGGGCGGCATGACGCAGGTCATCATCGAGCTGGAGCTCCAGCAATACTTTGGGAAGCGGCGGACCAGAAAAATGATTGAAAAGTTGCACGATCATATCATCGTCTGCGGTTTTGGACGCGTGGGCCGGGGCGCGGCGCATGAGCTGCAGCGCGCAGGCGTTCCGTTCCTCATCGTGGACAAAAGCGAGGATCGCGTGGAATGGGCCATACGCGACGGCATGCTGGGCGTGCTGGCGGACGCCACCGACGATGAGACATTGAAACAGGCGGGCATTATGCGAGCGAAGGGGCTGATCGCGACATTGCAGAGCGATGCCGACAATCTGTTCGTGATCCTTTCGGCCAAAGCCTTGAAGCCCGGGCTGCAGGTTTCGGCGCGCGTGGCTTCCGAGCAAAGTGAAAAGAAGATGCGGCTGGCAGGCGCCGATCACGTGTTCGCGCCTTACGACATGACCGGCAATCGGATGGCGCAGGTGATGCTGAAGCCGCACGTTTTTCAGTTCATCGATTTCACCACCAAAGGGATGGGCCTGGACGTCGGCATCGAACAGTTTAGCGTGTCCGCTTCGAGCGAGATTGCGTCCAAATCGCTGGCGGAGAGCAAGATTCGCAGCGACCTGGGCGTGATTGTGCTGGCCATCCGCAAGTCGGATGGAAGCATGCACTTCAATCCGCCGGCCGAAGCGGAGATTCAGGCGGGCGATTTTCTGATTGTGATGGGAGAGGCCGCGAATCTGACCAAGCTGGAACAAGTGCTGAACGAGGTGCGCGCATGAAGATTCTGACCGCGGCGCAGATGCGAGATGTTGATAAGCGAACGGCCGAGTTGGGTGTCCCAACATCATTTTGATGGAGAACGCCGGGCATCGCGTAGTGGAATTCTTGGAGCGCGAGTATGACCCGCTGGCGAAGCACCGGATCCTAGTGGTCTGCGGCAAGGGCAATAACGGCGGCGACGGGCTGGTGGTGGCGCGCCAGCTTTACTCCAGGGTGAAGCCGGCGTGGCTACGCGTGGTGCTGGCGGCCAATCCGAATACGATGCAAGGTGACGCACTGGCCAACTACAAAATGCTGGAGGCGGTGGGCTGTCCGGTGTTTCAAGAGATCACCGAAGAGATGCGGCTGGCGACACTGGTGATTGATGCGGTGCTGGGAACTGGGCTGGATGGTCCGGCCAAAGGCCAACCAGCGGAGTTGATCAAAGCGATCAACGAGCAATTTCCGATCGCAGATGTGGTGTCGGTGGACGTTCCCTCCGGCGCCGCGAGCGATTCAGGCGAACTTCCGGGACAAGCCGTGGTGCACGCCAAGCACACCGTCACATTCACCGCTCTGAAACCGTGCCTGGTGTTCGAGCCGGCGTGCGAGTGGGCGGGTGAGGTGCATGTCGCACCCATCGGGACTCCGCCGGAGTTAGTGGAAGAAGACCAGGCGCTGACGCTGGCGGTCTCCGATCCCGTGCTCTTTCAGTGGATGTTCCAGCCGCGGGCGAGCGAATCGAACAAGGGCATGTACGGTCATGTATTGGTCATCGCGGGGGGGCGCGGAAAAACCGGCGCCGCGGCCATGGCGGGGATCGCGGCATTGCGGTCCGGAGCGGGGCTGTGCACGGTGGCTTCGGCGGCATCGGCGATTTCGGCGATCGCATCCTACGCGCCTGAGATTATGACCGAGCCGCTAGCTGAGACCGACGCCGGCTCCATCGCGATGCGTGCCCCGGACGATCCGGCGTTGGCCGCCATCACCGACAAGAAAACGGTGATCGCCATCGGGCCGGGCATGGGGCAGCATCCGGAAACGGTGCAGTTCATCCGCCGTTTCGTCCAGGAATCGAAAACGCCCATGGTTGTCGATGCGGATGCGCTGAACGCTCTGGCTGGGCAGCGATCGCGATTCGAAGGGCCGCGCATTTTCACGCCGCACCCGGGTGAGATGTCGCGGCTAACCGGGAAAACCATCGCCGAAATTCAAGCGGATCGCGTCGGCACGGCGCGCGCGTTCGCCAGCGAGCACGGCGTCTACGTGGTGCTGAAGGGAAACCGCAGCGTGATCGCTTTTCCCGATGGCCGCGTCTTCATCAATCCCACGGGATCGCCCGCCATGGCGACGGGCGGCACGGGCGACGTACTTACAGGAATGATCGCGGGACTCCTGGCCCAGTTCCATGACAAGTTTAGCTTCGAGAACGCGCTGCTCGCGGCCGTCTATTTGCATGGACGAGCGGGCGAGCTGGGCGCCGAGCAAATGGGCGAGAAGCCTCTGATCGCGACGGACCTGTTCGATTTCCTGCCTGAGGCGATGCGTGAAATCGCGGATCTATCACACTGAATCCGAGGAAGAGACGGTTGCGTTGGGGGAGAAGCTGGCTGCGGAATTGCCGGTGCAAGCGGTGGTGCTGCTGATCGGGCAGCTGGGCGCGGGAAAGACCACGCTGGCGAAAGGAATCGTGAAGGGCCTGGGCGCGGCGCGGCCTGAAGACGTTTCCAGTCCGACGTTCACGCTGATTCACGAGTACAGCGCGAGCGTTTATCACATCGATCTCTATCGCCTGGACACTGCCGCGCAAGTGGCGACGCTTGGGCTGGACGAGATTTTCGACCGGCGCGCCGTGGTGCTGATCGAATGGGGCGAGCGGTTTCCGGAGCTGATGCCCGAAGACCGCATCGAGATCCGATTGCGCGCAACGGGTGAGTCCGAAAGAGAGATCGCGGTACAATGGAGTTAACCCTCCCCCTGCAAGGATCCGAATGAGTTCCGCACGGCCTTTTGTTCATTTGCATTGCCACACCGATTACTCGCTGCTGGACGGCGCTTGCGAGATCGGGCAGTTGATGGATTTAGTCGTCGAGCAGAAGATGCCCTCTGTCGCCATGACGGACCACGGCAATCTTTTTGGCGCGGTGGAGTTTTACAATAAGGCCAAAGAGAAGGGCGTGCACCCGGTGATCGGATGCGAAGTGTACGTCTCGCAGCAGGGCTTGGCCAGCCGCAGTGAAACCGATCGCTATAACCATTTAGTGTTGTTGTGCGAGAACCAGGACGGTTATCGCAATCTGCTGAAGCTGGTGTCCACTTCGTTTCTGGAAGGCTTTTACTATAAGCCGAGGATCGACAAAGATCTTCTCGCCCAGCATTCCAAGGGGCTGATCGCGATGTCCGCCTGCCTGCGCGGGGACATCAACGAGACCATCATGGCCAATCGCTATGAGGAAGCCAAGCGCCTGGCTTACGGCTACGCCGACATGTTCGGCAAGGACAATTTCTTTCTCGAGATTCAGGATCACGGCCTGGATCAAGACAAGATTGTGACGCCGGAAGTGCTGCGGCTGTCGCAAGAGACGCGCATTCCGCTGGTGGCCACCAACGATTCGCACTATATGCGCAAGAGCGATGCGCGCGCCCACGAGATTTTGTTGTGCATCCAGACCGGCAAGACCATGAGCGATCCGAATCGCATGCGGTTCACGCAGCCGGAGTTTTATCTGAAGACGCGCGACGAAATGCTGGCGATGTTCGGCGAAGTGCCCGAGACGGTTGCCGCGCTGGATCGGACGTGGGACATTGCGCAGCGCTGCCAGGTGAGCCTGGAAAAAGTCAAGGAGCCGTTCCCGAAATTCGACGTTCCTTCGGAGCACTCCACCGACAGTTATTTTGAGTATGTTGCGCGGCAAGGTTTCGAGAAACGGCGTGGGCGGTTGGAGGCGCTGCGCAAAGAAGGCGGATTGAAGCACGATTTGCCCGAATACGCCGAGCGCCTGGATCGCGAAATTCGGATGATCCAGCAGATGAAGTTCTCCGGCTACTTCCTGATCGTTTGGGATTTCATCCGGTTCGCGAAATCGCGCGGGATTCCGGTGGGGCCGGGACGCGGGTCGGCGGCCGGCAGCCTGGTGAGTTACGCGATGGAGATCACCGATATCGATCCGCTGGAATACGGGCTGCTGTTTGAGCGCTTCCTGAATCCGGAGCGCATCAGCATGCCGGATATCGACATCGATTTCCACACCCGCCGGCGCGGCGAAGTGATCCAATACGTCACCGAGAAATACGGGCGCGAACAAGTGGCGCAGATCATCACCTTCGGCACGCTGGGCGCGCGCACCGCGATCAAAGACGTCGGCCGCGTGCTGGATATCGGCTTCGCGGACGTGGATCGCATCACCAAGCTGATTCCCACTCAGCTCAACATCAAGCTGAAAGAAGCGATGCAGCAGGAGCCGGCCATCGAGGATGCGGCGCGCAAGGATCCGCGCCTGAAGGAAGTGCTGGAAGTGGCCTGCAAAGTGGAGGGGATGGCGCGCAACGCCGGCATGCATGCGGCGGGCGTGGTGATTTCGCCGGTGCCGCTGCGGGAACTGGTTCCGCTCTATAAAACCAGTAAAGACGAAATTGTCACGCAGTACGACATGGTGGGCCTGGAGAAGCTGGCGCTTCTCAAGATGGATTTTCTGGGGCTGACCACGCTCGATATTATCCAGGATGCGGTGGCGCTGATCGAGCGGCATCGCGGCGTGAAGCTGGATACGGAAAAGCTTCCCCTGGATGACGCCGACACCTATCAGATTTTTTCCAAAGGCTTCACCAGCGGCGTGTTCCAGTTTGAATCGCCCGGGATGCGCGACATTCTGCGCAAGTATCAGCCCACGCGCATCGAGGATCTGTGCGCGCTGAACGCGCTGTACCGGCCGGGTCCGATTCAGGGCGGCATGGTGGACGACTTCATCGATCGCAAGCACGGCCGCAAGCAGGTGACTTACGATTTTCCGGAGCTGAAGGAGATTCTGGAGGAGACCTACGGCGTCATCGTTTATCAAGAGCAGGTGATGCAGATTTCGAATCGCCTGGCCGGCTATTCGCTGGGCGAAGCCGACATCCTGCGCCGCGCCATGGGAAAGAAAAAGGCCGAGGAGATGGCGGCGCAGCGCGCGCGCTTCATCGAAGGCGCCAAGGCCAAGGGTCTTCCGCAGAAGAAGATCGAAAAGATCTTCGATCTGATGGAGCAGTTCGCCGGATACGGGTTCAACAAATCGCACTCGGCCGCGTACGCGTATCTGGCGTACGTCACGGCGTACTTGAAGGCGCACTACGCGCTGGAGTTTTTGTCGGCGCTGCTGACGTCGGAAATGGGCAACACCGACAAGGTGGTGAAGTACATCAACGAGTGCCGCGAGATGGGCATTCCGGTGCTGCCTCCGGACGTGAATTCGAGCGGGCGGGATTTTTCGCCCGATGGCCAGGGCATTCGCATGGGCTTGTGCGCGATCCGCAACGTGGGCGCGGGCGGGGCGGATTCCATTATCGAAGCCCGCGAAAGCGGCGGACCGTTCAAATCGCTGTACGATCTCTGCGAACGCGTGGACTTGACCAGCGTGAACCGGCGCATTCTGGAAAACTTCGTCAAGGGCGGCGCGCTGGCGAGCCTGGGCGGCAATCGCGCGCAATTGACCGCGGTGATCGAGAACGCGATGGAGAGCGGCCAGCGCGCCTGGAAAGATCGCGAGAGCGGGCAGACCGGACTGTTCGGCGTGGCTGGCCGATGAGCCGGCGCATGTGGAGCATCCGCTGCCGGCACTGCCGGACTGGACGGCGCAGCAAAAGCTGGCGGGCGAGAAGGAAGTGCTGGGAATCTTCGTCACCGGGCATCCGTTGGATGAATATTCCGGCAAAGTGGCGGAGCTTTCCACGCACGACACCGAAACGCTGGAGGGGCTGGAGCGCGGGCGCCGAAGTGGCCATCTGCGGCATTCTCACCGGCATCCAGCGCAAGCGCAACAAGGAAGGCAAGCTGTGGGCGGCCATGCGCGTGGAGGATCGCAAGGGCGGAGTGGAGGCGATGGTGTTCTCCACGCAATATGATCGCCTGCTGACTGCATCTGGTGGAGGATCAAGCCGTGCTGGTGCGCGGGCTGGTGCTGCCGGAAGAGAACGGTCCGCCCAAGATCTCCGTGCAGGATATCGTGCCGCTGGCGCGTGGCGCGGGTGAATCTGCCGACGCTGATTTCGATTCGTGTGGGCGGTGGGCGTGAACGGCAATGCGGACAAGGCCGAGGCGCTGAACCAGCTGTTCGCCGCAAGCACGGCGAGACCGAAGTCCGGCTGCGGCTGGAGAAGCCGCGCGATTTTTCCGTTATTCTGGATGTGGCCGCGAAGGTGCGCCCGGACAAAGAATTTTGGGCGGAAGTGGAGCGGATCTGCGGGCCGGAGTCGGTCGAGGTTCTGGCGAGCTAGCTGGCCGCCATCCTAAATGGCGGATAATCCCGCCCCGGCGGAAGCAGCCTGAGCTGGCCCCAACCAATCCCACCTGGGAGCGCGTGCTGCTGGCGCGCCATCCCAAGCGGCCGCACGCGTCGGACTATATCAGCCGCATCTTCACCGGATTTTCGGAACTGCATGGCGATCGATTTTTTGGCGACGATGCGGCCGTGGTGGGCGGCTTCGCTTTCTTCGATGGCCAAGCCCGTGATGGTGATCGGCCAGGAGAAAGGCCGCGACACCAAACAGAAGCTGCATCGCAATTTCGGGATGCCGAAGCCCGAGGGTTATCGCAAGGCCATGCGTCTGATGCGAATGGCCGACAAATTCCAGCGGCCGATCGTGACGTTTCTGGATACGATGGGCGCTTATCCCGGGCATCGACGCCGAAGAGCGCGGGCAGGCCGAAGCGATCGCGACGAACTTGCGCGAGATGTCGCGGCTGGGCGTGCCGGTGGTCACCATCGTGATCGGGGAAGGCGGCAGCGGCGGCGCGCTGGGGCTGGGAATCGCGAACCGCGTGTACATGCTCGAGAACGCCTACTACAGCGTGATTTCGCCGGAAAGCTGCGCCGCCATTATCTATCGCGATTCCGGACGCGCCGCCGAAGCGGCCGCAGTCCCTGCGGCTGACGGCGGTGGATCTGGAAGGCGCTGGGGCTGATCGACGGCATGATCGAGGAACCGGCCGAGGGCGCGCACACCGATCCGAATAAAGCCGCCGAGTTCGTGAAGGAAACCATTCAGAAAGCGCTCTGGCGGAACTGGCGCCGCTATCGCGCCGAAGCGAACTGATTGACGACCGCTACAATAAATTCCGCCGCATGGGAAACTTCTTCGCGGAGGGCACGTCGCATGAAGCAGGCGCATGAGCAAAACGGTCACCATCGGAGTTGTTTTCGTGCTGGTGGTGCTGGTGTTCCTGGTCTATTCAAGCATGCACATCGCGAAGTATCGCGTGGAGGTGTGCATTGCATTTCCATGGGGCGAACCAGTGCCGCACGGCTTCGGCCGACACGCAGGATCACGCGCTGCGCAGCGCGCAATCCAACGCCTGCGCGTTGCTGGTGTCGGGCGTGACGGAGACGATGCAGTGCGAGCACCAGGAGCCGGTCAGCGTGAAGTGGCTGGAGACAGAAGTAGCGGGCGCGGCGGACCGCAGCCGAGGAATACGAAGAATACAGGGCATACAAGGAATGGCACGTGTTTGATTCCTCGTATTCCTCGTCTCCCTGGTATTCCTCGGCCTTAAAAGTACTTCTCCGCCAGTTCCGGTTTGGCTTCCACAGCCTGTTGCCAGCAGCGCCGCGCTTCTTCCTCGTTGGCCCAGCGCGTCAGCGCGTGGCCCAGATTGAGCAGCGCTTCGGCGAAATCGGGTTTCTCCTCGAGTGGCGCGGCGGTAACGCGCGCGCCGCGTCCTCATGCAGATTGGACTTGCTGCAGCAGGACGCCGATGTTGTAGTTCAGCTCCGGGATGCGTTCTCCCAACTGGTCGAGCTTGGCTTCGGCGTCCAGAGCCAGCACGTAATCGCCCTGATCGATGGCCACGGCGGCCAGCGCGCGCAGCGCATCGGTGGATTGCGGATGCACGCGATGCGGCTTGCGTGAAAGTAGCCTTCGCCGCTTCCAGATCGCCCAGCCGCCGTTGCGCCAGCCGAGATTCATGAGCGCCTCCAGCCAGTCCGGATCGCTTGCTGACGCAGACGCGTAAAGGCTCGATGCTGCCCGCCGCGTCGCCGCGCAACAAGCGCAGATAGCCGATGCGGAACCAGGCGTCCTCGCGTTCCGGATCCACTTCCACCAGCTTCTCGATATATTTTTCGGTTTCCCCGGGATTGCCCAGACGCTCGTGGACAATGGCCAGATTCCACAAAGCGGCCGTGATTCTCCGGCGCCATTGCAGCGCCCGCTCATAAGCCTTGCGCGCTTCCGGCAGATCTCCGCGCTCCTGCAGGATGGCGCCCGAGATTGGCATAGGCCAGCGGGCTGTCGGTCTGGAGTTTCAGGGCTTCCGCATAGGCTTGGCCGGCCTGTTCCAGGCGGTTGGTTTTTTGATACGCCACGCCCAGGTTGAACCAGCCTTCGAAGGATTTACCGGACGCAGTTTTCACCAGTTGCGCGCCGAGTTGGGCGGCGGATTTGATAGTCCGCTGCGCGCCATGGCGGCCGCCATCATCCCGGCCAATCCGGCTTGCGCATTCGGGACGCAACTCGCAGCAACTTCTCGGAATATTCGCGAACCTTGTCGTGTTCCCCCAGCGCCAGCGCCACGCCGATCATGTTGGTGAGTCAGCTCGGCATCGGTGGAGTTGGTCCGGCAGCAGCTTCTGATACAGCCTCCATGCGCTTCTCCGTTGCGGCCCGAGCAAGTGCAGCGCGACGGCTTTGCCGTACAAGGCCCGGATGTTATCGGCCGGCTTGCGACTTCAGGCATTCCTCGAAGGCCGCCAGCGCGTCTTCCGGCCGATTGCAATGGAGCTGGAGACCCCGACGCCCAGAATCGCCTCCACAAGTTTGGGGTCCAGATCGGCCGCCTTGCGGAAGGCGGCGACGGCCTCTTCGTAGCGCTGCAACTTTTCCAGGCACAGCGCCGCATTGTAGGTGGCGGCTTTATGGCTGGGCTGCGTCTCGAGCACCTTGCGGTAGTCTTCCAGCGCATTTTCAAAATGGCCCAGCTGAAACTCCAGGTGAGCCTTGGTCCAGGCCAGCTCGGGCAGGTTCTCGCCGCCCTCAATGGCCTCCCGGATTTCCCGCAGCGCCTGCTCGGTTTTGCCGTCCATGTTGAGGGCCAGCACTTTGGCTAGCGCTGGAGGATTGCACGGGACGCTTGTCGCTGGTGGCGTCCAGGACGTCGGTGCGCGCCAGAGCCTCCACCAGCTCGTTATCAACAAACCATAGCCATTGATCGTTCGTCTGTTCCATGCAACCCTTCTGTCGCTCGACTGCGGGCGGCTTATTTAGCCGCACCGCTTCAGATAACGGATCGACACCGATTTCACTTTTCCCCGCTCTTCACGTTCATTCAGGAAGCCCACGCCGCCCGCCTTCAGCTGATCGTCCGTCCAACCGTCTACCTGCTGTCCCTGGATATAGGTGCTGAATTGGGGACCGCGCACGTCCACGCGGATATCGAATACCGTGTCGGGCTGCACCGCCAGATCGATCGGCACGCGCCCCACCTGCGTCTGCTTCCCATTCGCGACCAGATACTTGAACAGCGCCACCTTGGCGGACAAGCCGGAAGCAACCGTCATCAGTTTCATGGCGTAATAGTTATCCGGGTCGGAAGCGCGAAATACCCAGCCCACGCTCTTGGTATCGATGCTTCCCTGGAATTCCAGCCGGTAATCGGAAAGCTTCAGCGATGGCCGGTAAATGGTGATCTGCCGGCCCGCGTGCATGCCGACGGGATCTCCGCCCCAGCCTTCGACCCATCCGCCTTCGCCCAGGATGATACTGGGACCGGAGCCATCGCTCGAAAGGGCCGCGTTGGAACCGCCCGCTGTGCGCGATTTGCCGCCCCATCCCAGGAAGTAAGCGCAGGCGATGACCAGAATCAGGATCGCCAGCCCGAGCTTTAGCTTGAGTGAGCCGAGCCACGAGGCGTTAGCCGGCTGGGCGGCGCCAAAATTGGGCACGTTGTCTTTCTTAGTTTGGTCCGCCGGCGGCTTGGGCTGATCGGCCTTCGGCTTGGCTGGTTCTGTCTTCGGCGGGGCGGCTTCCGCTGGAGCCGCTTTCGACACCTGTTCTTTCTCCGCGGGCAGGGGCTTTGAGGCCGCTTGCGGAGCGCCGGCCTTTGCCGCGCTGGATTCCGCGACCGGCTTCGGTTGCGGCTCCGCCAGTTTGGTGATCGGCTTTGCCTCCGCTTTCTGCGACGTTTTGGGGGACGTCACAGGCGGTGTTGCCGAGGGCGTTTGCGGCTTGGCGGCGAGCTGCGCCGCTTTGGCCGGTTGGGCTAGTTGTTTAGGTTGCGTGAGACGAGCGGCTGGCTTGCCGCCTGACGCGGCCTTAGATGGAGTCTCGGCGCGCGCGGCCTTGGCGGGAGGGACGTAACCGGTAGCGAGCGCAACCTTGGGGCGCAGCGGAAGAGACTTCAAGGCCGGAAGCAGCGGACCGGTCTGGATGGGGAATGAATCGCCTCCGGTGAGCGCGGCTTTCCCAGGCGCAAAGGTCTTGATGGGGAGCTCGAAGAATTCGGTGGCGTACTTTGGCTTAGGCTGCTCGGTCTCAGGCTTTATTTCCACCGCGGTGATTTCCAGCGCTGCTGGTTGCAACTGCGGTCTGGGGTCAGGCACAGGCTCCTCCGGGGGAGCGACCACTTCGACCGACGCCGCTTTCACCACTGTGACGCGCGCCGCGCCATCCGTCTTGGAGCGCGGCTCGGAGCGCGCTACCACCGGCGATCCTTCCGGGATGCCCGCGCCTTCCTGGTCCGCCAGTTCCTGATGCAGGCGAGAGAGCGCCTGCAGCGATGCGCGAGGGCTGTTTCCAGGTGCTTGAGGATCGATGTCCGAACGGGCAATGGCGATAGCGCCAACGTCCTCAGCCGGGAAATCGATTGCGGTGGGGGCTAGTTCCAGCAGCTCAGAACCCTCGAACAGGGCCGTGCTCTCAAAACCGATGCCTTGCGCCAGGCTTTGGTCGGCAATGGATTCGCCAGCGCTGGGTGCGATATCGATGGTGATGACGCCGCCCGCTTCCAACCGGTTGGCATTCCCGATCTGCTTGGCGTTTAGCATCTTGGCGTTTAGCATGGACGACAGCGCCGGATCGAGAGGAGCGCTAGCGAATGTTTCCGGGGACGGGCCTGGAGAGATGGCCGGGTGTTCGATAGCGGAAGCTTGAGGCCGAAACTCGACCAGCAACAGGCTGGCCGGAGACAGGCTGAATGGGCCGTTCCGAATCTGCCATTCCGACATGGCCGGTCCGGGCGAAAGTTCCACCCAAGGCTCCAGGGAGAGTTTTGAGTCGGGACCCGCCACCAGCGGAAAGCTTGCGAATAAGAATCCAGCTTCTGCGAACGCCGGCTCAGGCTCGGGTTCCTCAGCTGGGGATCCTTCGGCACTTGTTTCGGCTGGGGTTGAGGATTCTTCCTGGGCGGCCGAATTGCTTGCTGCGTCCGCCATGACGGGCGCCGGAGGTTCCGGCTGGGGCGCTTCGATCTCGAGAACGGTTTCCGCTACCGGCGCAACGTCGGGTTCGGGATCGCCTATTTCACTTCCAGCCCACTCCGCTCTTCCATTCAACTCGGCTCCTGCACCCAGCTCGGCTCTTCCACTCAACTCGGCTTTTCCACTCAAATCCTCTAAGGCGACGGAGACGTTGGGCGGCGGTGCGGCGGTCTCAGCGGGCGCGCTACCGGCTTGTTTCCCTTTCTTTTGAGCTTGCAGCAGGCGGCCTAGCGCCAGCCGGTTGTACTCTTCCTGGTAGCTTTGCTTGTGGGCATCGGAGCAAAAATCGCCTCCCCCTCTCAGTCTTTTTAGCAGCGCCAGCTCCTTGCCGCAGTACAGGCATCGCATGTGCGAGTAATCGGCTCTTCTAGGCGATAAGTGAATACCTCCCGAGGGTGTTTCTATACGGTAAAGCACTTATCGAGGCTTTCTCAGGCCGTCGCCCTACTACCTTCGGTGAAAGCACGAGCGCCGGCTACAGGCTGGGCTTGACGGGACGAGGTTTAGCTCTCTGGTACGGCGCGGCCCAAGCGGTCTTCGGACGGGTGTCAAAGTAATGTGTTCGTAGGTAAGACCGCCTAAAGTTGGCGCCTTATCCAAACGATATGGCTATTAGCGCGGGCTGCGCCAGGCTCCCACAGAAAACGTGGGCGCATTCGGCGAGGAACCCACCCGGGGGGGGAACCCAGAAGTGGAACCCCAGGAGAGGAACGATGGTGAAACACGAAGCTTTGAAGAATCATCTGGAGACGCTTCGCAACTCGATCCCAGAGCTGCGGGGTGTATTGCTGGCCTCAACCGAGGGGCTGCCCGTGGCGCATTCGCTCTCGAATGGAACCGATCCCAACCGGGTTGCGGCCATGGCTGCCGCTGCGTCCAGTCTGGGACGCCGCATCAGCGAAAGCATGGCGACGGGTGGATTGTCGGAAGTGAGCATCCGCGGCGATGACGGCGTGCTCTTCGTTTATTCGGCGGGTCCCAAGGCCGTGCTGGCCGTAATCGGGCCGATGGGATCGAACGCCGGTTTGATCCACCTGGAAGCGCGCGGGATCGCCAAGGAAATCGGCGACCTGTTCTAGATAGCGCCGCTTGCTGACAGTAAGCGGCGGTTCCGGATGGGTATACTTGTCCATAGGCCCATCCCATGCTCGCGAGATCCGCACAAACCGGTGTCTCAGAGCGCAAGGCCGAACCCGAAAGCATCGCCCACCAGTCGCTTCTGGATGTTTCGCAAGCCATTCTGCAACACCGCGACCTGGGCGGCCTGTTCCGGGATTTGGCGGTGCGTTTGCGAGCTATTGTCCCCTTCGATTTCTTGAATCTGGTCCTCTACGATGCCGCCACGAACACCATGCGGCTGCACATCCTGGAGAGCGCCGGCGGAATCGAGCCGCACGTGCCGGAGATGGAGTTTCCGTTCGACGAATCGCCCTCCGGATGGGTGTACGTCCATCAGGAGCCGCTGGTGATCCCGAACGTGGACGCCGAAACGCGCTGGCCAAAGATCATGGCCGTGCTGAAAGGGAACCGCGTGATCAGCTCCAGTTGGTTGCCCCTCACCACCGCGCAGCACCGGCTGGGCGCGCTGATGTTCGGGTTCATATCGGCGGGACCGCTTGAATCGCAGCTGGATTTCATGCGCCAGGTTTCGGCTCAAGTGGCCGTGGCGGTGGACAACACGCTGAATTTCGAGAACGCCGAGAATTATCAGCGTCAATTGGCGCGTGAGCGCGACCGTCTGCGGGTGCTGCTGGAAATCACCAACGTTCTCGTCTCGGAGCTGGACATTCGCGAGCTGTTTCCCAGCATCACGGCCTGCCTGCGGCGCGTGATGCCCAGCGAATATTCCAGCCTGGCGCTGCTGGAGCAAGACGGAGCGCGGCTGAAGAACCATGCGCTGGTGTTCGAAGGAAATCCCGAGATCATTCCGCACGGGGCCACTGCGTCGCTGGAGGAAACGCCCGCGGGCCGCGCCGTGGAAACGCGGCGTCCGGTGGTGCTGGACGCACAGGAATTGGCTGAGTTCAAGTCTCCCCTGGCTCGCCGGTTGGTGGACGCGGGTCTCCGATCGTTGTGTTGCATTCCATTGATCGCGCGCAACCGGGTGCTCGGCACCCTCAACGTCGGCAGCAGGAAGGAGAGCGCCTTTGCGCCTTCGGACGTCGATTTTCTTACTCAGGTGGCGTCGCAAGCGGCCATCGCGATCGAAAACGCCACCGCGTTCCAGCAGATCGCGGCGCTCAAGGATCAGCTAGCAGAAGAGAAGCTGTATCTGGAAGACGAAATCCGCACCGAACAGAATTTCGGCGAGATTATCGGCGACGATCCGGCATTTCGAAAAGTTCTCGATCAACTGGCCACCGTGGCGCCCACCGACGCGTCGGTTTTGATCCTGGGCGAAACTGGAACCGGCAAGGAGTTGATCGCGCGCGCGATTCACGAACTGAGCGGACGCCGCGAGCGCACGTTCGTGAAGCTCAACTGCGCGGCCATTCCCACCGGTTTGCTTGAAAGCGAGCTGTTCGGCCACGAGAAAGGCGCGTTTACCGGCGCCATCGCGCAAAAGGTTGGCCGCTTTGAGCTGGCCAACAAAGGCACGCTGTTTTTGGACGAGGTGGGCGACATTCCGCTCGAGCTGCAGCCCAAGCTGCTGCGCGCTCTGCAGGAGCACGAGTTCGAGCGCCTGGGCGGCGTCAAGACCATCAAGGTGGATGTGCGGCTGGTGTCGGCCACCAATCGCGATTTGGCGCAGATGATCGCCGAACGCGAGTTCCGCAGCGATCTGTATTACCGGCTCAGCGTTTTTCCGCTATCGCTGCCGCCCTTGCGCGAGCGCACCGTGGACATTCCCAAGCTGGTCCGCTATTTCACGCAAAAGTACGCGCGGCGCATGAACCGGCCCATCGAGACCATCCCGTCGGCGGCCATGGAAGCGTTGACCGGTTATGCGTGGCCGGGCAATGTGCGGGAGCTGGAGAATCTGATCGAGCGCGCCGTGATCCTGACGCGCGGCACCGGCCTGGAGATCCCCCTGGCGGAACTGCGCGCTGCCGCCGATACCCCGACGCCCGTCACCTTGCAAGACGCCGAGCGCGATCACATCCGCCGCGTGCTGGAGCAAGCGGGCGGCGTGGTGGGTGGACCCAATGGCGCCGCGGCCCGGCTGGGAATGAAACGCACCACGCTGCAATCGAAGATGAAGAAGCTGGGGATCTCGCACTAAGTGGTGGAGGTCTACTGCGCTCTTAACGTCTTCACGGGGTCGACGGCCGCGGCGCGGGGGGGATCGTCTACAAAAGGCCGGTCGGGTTGCTTTCCGCGAAGCGCTGGCCAGTTCGGCTCACCAGTAGGGCTGGTGGATGTCCTGGTTCAGCAAGAAGCGGGGTTGCGCACCGAGATGCGCGGCAGGCGCCGCGGCGTGTAGCAGTAACGAGTGCATCAGGATCACATCACCGGCCGAGGCGGTGTTCTCGATAACTTGGAGCGGTATCCCATCCACGTCTTCGATACGTTCGTGAAACCGCGCAATCCGCGCATCGGGATTTCCCGCCGTGCACAGATCCCGAAGGTAGGGGTGCCGTTCGAGTGACTTACGGAGCTGCGCGCCTCGAGCTTTGAGTGGAGGTGGATTCTCAGAAAACCAGCCATGCACAAGGCGATGCGATCCGCTTAAAATGTTCACGCCGCCACAGCGTGGTCCGACGTCGGTTAGCATCGCGTGCACTTTCACGCCACAGGCGGGCGCCAGCCGGCCGGTATAATCGCCGTCAATGTGCCAGCGTGTACTCGGTATGTCCCATTCCCGCCCGGTCGGAAATTGGAGGAAGAAGGCGCCCCAATCACGCGGTTTTTGCCATGGTTGGCCCTCCAGTACCTGGTCGATCGCCTGGATGGTACGGGCGCTCCCAATAGCGTGAAAAGCCGGATCGGCCTTCACAGTTTGCAAGTGTTCCGGCCGCGCCGTCCTCCAGGTTGACGGATCGTCACGCTCGATTCCGGCCTTGGCCAGCGCGGCCCAAACAACGTTGCACATAGCGGCCGCGTCTGGGGAACTGAAGGCGGCCGGAACGCGCATCCATCCGAATGTTCGAAAATGTTCCAACGTGGACTGATGCAATTGAGGCACCGGAAGGTGGTGTTGGTCCGATTTTAAACTTTCTTGTTGCGGCCCCCGCTCCGCTTGCGCCATAGTAGAAATGGAAGACCATGTAGGGCGCAGCCGACACACCGCAGCAGCCGAGACTTCGCGCGCTCCACGGGTCAATTTTATGGGCTCAGGCGATTCTCGATGGCGGACGACTTCCTCTTTCTCACCGAACTCGTGGGCCTCAAGGTCTATGACCTGAAGGGCCGCCGCCTGGGTCTGGTGAAAGACGCCGCGATCGTCCCCCTGATTCACCCCGCCCGCGTGGACCGCTTTCTGGTGGGCGGCGGTTGGGCCTGGCTGACCGTCCGCTACGATCAGATCCGCTCCATCTCGCTGGATGGAATCTACCTCAAAGACGAACTGCTCACGCCGTATCATTCCGACGAGTACATGCTGCGGCTGGTGCGCGATCTTCTCGACCAGCAGATCATCGACGGGCAGGGCCGCAAAGTGGTGCGGGTGACCGACGTGACGTTCCGCATCCAACCCGAAGGCGATGGGGAATCCATCGGCATCGTGGATGTCGACATCGGACTGCGGAGCGTGTTTCGCAGGCTGGCTCAGGGCGTAATCCCGCCCCGCTGGATCCGCAGGATGCAGACGCTCATCGCGCCGCATTCCATCCGCTGGGAGCATTGCAGCATCATCGAAGCCGATCCGCAGCGGCGCTTGCGTCTCAACATCAGCAACAAAATCCTGGAGCGCATGCATCCGGCCGATTTGGCAGACATAGTGGAGGACTTGAGTCCCGACGATCGCGAAGCCATCTTCGAGACCATCGACAGCGAAGTGGCGGCCGACGCCCTGTCAGAAATAGAGCCGGACGTGCAAGCCAGCATTCTGGAGTCGCTGGAGACCGAGAAGGCCGCCGACATCGTGGAAGAAATGTCGCCGCACGAAGCCGCCGACGTGCTCGCGGAACTGGAGCAGCAGACGTCGGAAGACATTCTCGAAGAGATGGAAGTGGCCCCCAAGGCCGAGGTGGAGGAGCTGCTGGAGTACGAAGAGAGCTCGGCGGGCGGCCTGATGAATACCGAGTATATCGCGCTGCCGGAGAATACCACGGTGGCCGGCGCCATGGAAGCCCTGAAGGCGCACGAGGAGATTCTGGAGAGCTTGAACACGTTGTTCCTGGTGGACGCTAGCGAGCAGTTGAAAGCAGCCATTCCGCTGGCACGACTGTTTACCGCGGCCGGCGCGACGCCTTTGCAGGAACTGGCGGCGGAGCCTCTGCTTCACGTGGACGTGAAAGAGCGCCAGGATCGTATCACCGAGCTGTTCGATAAGTACAATCTTTTGACGCTCCCGGTGATCGACTCCGAGGGCAGGCTGGCGGGCGTAATCACCGCCGACGAAATTATTTCGCTTTTGCGCGAAAAGTGACGAGGGAAAGCTAATTAAACGGTTTCGCTATCAGATCGCGATCTTTCTCTCGGTCATCGGTCCGGGGCTGATTACCGCCAACGTCGATAACGATTCGGGCGGCATTCTTACCTATTCGCAGGCCGGCGCGAAGTACGGCTACCTGCCGCTGTGGACGCTGATTCCCATCACGCTGCTGTTGATCGTCACACAGGAAATGTGCTCGCGCATGGGCGCGGTAACGGGCAAAGGGCTCTCCGATCTGATCCGCGAGGAATTTGGTTTGCGAACCACGTTCTTTCTGATGATCGCGCTGGTGCTCACCAACTTTACCAACGTGATCGCCGAATTCGCCGGTATCGCCAGTTCGCTGGAGCTGTTTCACATCAGCCGCTACATTTCGGTGCCGATCTGCGCGGTGGCGGTCTGGTATCTGGTAGTGCGCGGCAACTACCGCAGCGTCGAAAAAATCTTCCTGGCCGCGTGCTTCTTGTATGTGACTTACATCGTCTCGGCGTTTCTGCTGAAGCCGGATTGGAAGCAAGCGGCCATCTATAGCGTGAAGCCTATTCTGATGTTCGACACCGACTACATCACCATGTTGATCGCCATGGTGGGCACTTCCATCGCTCCGTGGATGCAGTTCTATTTGCAATCCGCCATTGTGGAGAAGGGAATCACAGCCAAAGAGTACGTGCAGTCGCGCATCGAGGTGGTGGTGGGCTGCATCCTGACGGACGTGGTGGCGTTTTTCATCATCGTCTCCTGCGCCACGGCCATCTGGGCACATGGTCCCAGGGATATTAACGATGCCGCCGATGCCGCGGTGGCGCTGAAGCCGTTCGGCCAGTACGCCTATCTTTTGTTCAGCGCCGGGTTGTTCAATGCCTCATTTTTCGCGGCTTGCATTTTGCCTTTGTCGACGGTCTTCACGGTGTGCGAAGGTCTGGGCTTTGAGTCCGGCGTGGACAAGCGTTTCCATGAAGCGCCGGAGTTCTATTGGCTGTACACGCTGCTGGTGGGGCTGGGCGCGGGTGTCATCCTGTGGCCGAATTTTCCGCTGATCAAGATGATTCTGGCGTCGCAAGTGCTAAATGGCGTGCTGCTGCCGTTCGTGCTCATTTACATGGTGATTCTCATCAACAAAAAGGGTCTCATGAAGGAATGGACCAATTCGTCGGTGTACAACGCGGTGGCCTGGGTCTCGGTGGCCATCATGATCGGCCTCACGCTGGCGCTGGCGTCCATCACGGTGAAGCAGATGATGCCGCAGGCCAAGCTGGCGCCGGCGGGCTCAGTTTCGGTCGCCCAAATGCAAAGCCACGATTCCGAAAGTCATGCGTTCAAAGCGGACGTTCACGAATCCGGCTTCGCGCATCTGATTCGCAAGGCCATCGGCATCGGGAAATTTACGAACTGATTCCGGCAGATAAGTGTAGGCGTCCTTGGAGCCGGAAATCGCGCCTCCAATTACGGGTAAAATCTTGCGCGAATAGAAGCTGTACGACGCGGCGAGCAGCCGGTTGGGCGGCGTCGAAAATTCGAGAATGGCGAGCGTCCCGCCGGGTTTCAGGATCCGCCGGAGCTCCAGCAGGCCGCCGCGATAGCTGGTGAGATTGCGGAATCCGAATGCGATGGTGACAAGGTCGAGCGAAGCGCCGGCGAGGGGAAGCTGGAGCGCGTTGGCTTCGAACAATCGGCTATTGGCAGTTTTGCCCTTGGCCACTTGCATCATGGGATGACAGAAGTCGCTTCCGAAAACACGAGCGGACGGGGATCGGGAATTCAAGGCCAGCGTCAGATCGCCGGTGCCGCAGCACACGTCCAAAACCTGCGCGCCTGGGCGGGCGAGAATCTCGGCCACTCGAAAGACGGTGCGCGCGCGCCAATAGCGGTCGATATTCATCGACAAC
The DNA here is from genome assembly GCA_963798295.1 of Bryobacterales bacterium. Lineage (GTDB taxonomy): Bacteria > Acidobacteriota > Terriglobia > Bryobacterales > Bryobacteraceae > Palsa-89. The sequence goes on from CAWCSV010000005.1 coordinate 366,719, forward strand.
AGGTGATTCAGCAGATCGTAGCGCGGGGCGATGCGGCCGAACATACCGCGCACCCAGGTTGCGGCCTGTTGCTCGGTTTCTGCGCTGGGGGGCGCCGCGCCTTGTGCTAGCAAGCCAGCGCTTCCTCGATAGCGGCGGCGACGAATCGCTCCTGAACGTCGGCCGTGATCTTCACCGCGCCAATGCGCTCGGGAAGGACAAAATGAATTTTGCCTTGAACCGTCTTCTTATCGCTTTTGAGCCGTGCGGCCAGCCGCGCCGGATCGATGCCCTTCAGCGGCGGCAGCGGGCCATAGGCATTCACGCAGCACAAAATTTCCTGCTTGTCTTCGGCCGAAAGCAGGCGCTCCATCTCGCCGAGCAGCGTGGCGGCCTTCATTCCCCACGCCACCGCTTCACCGTGCAGGAACTGAGAATAGCCGGTCTCGGCTTCGAGCGCGTGGCCGAAGGTATGGCCGAAGTTGAGGATGCGCCGCCGGTCCTGTTCCTTTTCGTCGCCCGAGACCACTTCGGCCTTGATGCGGACCGAATCGCAAATCATGCGGTCCACCACGTCGGGCGCATGAGCCAGCACGCGCTGGGGCTCGCGCCTCATCAGCCAGAACAGATCGGCATCGGCGATGACGCCGTGCTTGACGATCTCGAATAGGCCCGCGCGATATTCGCGCTCGGGCAACGTATCGAGCACCGCCGGATCGATGATCACGGCCAGCGGCTGATGAAAGCTGCCAATCAGGTTTTTGCCGCTCACCAGGTTCACGCCGGTCTTACCGCCCACCCCCGCGTCCACTTGCGCCAGTAGCGTGGTGGGCACTTGAATCACTGGAATCCCGCGCATGAAGATGGCGGCCAGGAATCCAGCCACGTCGGTGAGGATGCCGCCGCCGAAGGCCACGATGATGCTGGATCGGTCGCCCCCGCGCGCCATCATTTGTTCGGCCAGCGTTTCCACTTCCGCCAAACGCTTGCGCGGCTCGCCGCCAGGAAAGAACAGGATTTCAGATTCCCCCAGAGACTGCGTCAGCGCCTCGCCATGCAGCTTCCAAACATCTTCGGTCGAGATCAGAAAAACTTTGCCGGCGCGCTGTGGAATGTATTCGCGCACCCTGGCAAGGCCGCCGCGCTCAACCAGGACAGGATAGCGGCAACCGGGCGTCTCGACGAAATAAGACGGCATACCATGGTTGTACCATGCGGGTCTCCGAGACTCCCGGCTCTGGCGGGAGACCTAGAACGGCCGGTACTAATTGGGGTTCATGCAGTACGTTTTGCTGCCAAATCGTGCAAGCGAAACTCGATGCATGGAATATAGTTGGATGAAAAGGACAAATTCCGTGGCAATAATCAGCCATCTATTTGCGCCGATTCTTTGTGTTGCCGCGGTGCCAGCATGGTGCGCTACGCCGCTGGGTACCAGCAATCCCAGGATTGACGACGGGCTGAGGCAAGCTTTCACGCGCTCTATGTACTCGCTGGAGCACGTCCGCGATGGAATGTACCGTGGCCAAAACATGGCGCAACAATTGACTCTGGAATTTGATCGCCACGACGTCCGGCTTAGCCATCCCGACGGCGCCATCAACTTCCATTTGGCGGGCTATGGTTATGGCGATCGCCTTCGGTTGCCGGCGCCTGTCGCGCTCTCAGCCAGCGGCGATCGCTTGGAGTACCAGCGCGGCGACCTCACCGAGTGGTATGTGAACGGCTCGCAAGGTCTGGAGCAGGGTTTCACCTTCGCCCATCGCCCAGGAAACGGGAACGTTCACGGTGATCCGTTGGTGATCGCTCTCGGCGTGAGTGGAGAGCTGGCGCCGCATCAGACGGCGAACGCAGTCCTGTTCAAGGCGAGCCACGGAGTTGTGTTGCGATATGCGGGCCTGAAAGCATGGGATGCGCGCGGCCGCGTTCTCGCCTCGCGGCTCGAAGTGCGGGGCCATGAGCTACGCCTGACGGTCGACGACCGTAGCGCTCAATATCCCGTGATCGTCGATCCAACCTGGACCGAGCAACAGGAACTGACACCATCCGACCTTGCGGAGGGTGATCAGTTTGGCTGCTCCGTCGTGGTCAGCGGGGACACGGCGATCCTAGGAAGTTGCCAGAAGCAGATCGGCGCCAACCAGGACCAGGGCTCGGCGTACGTGTTCCTGCGTAGTGGGAATACTTGGACCCAGCAACAGGAACTGATCGCCCCCGATGGGAAGCCCGGGGACTATTTCGGTGTTTCCGTCTCTTTGGACGGCAACACTGCCGTGATAGGGGCTTCCGGCCAGGTACCTTACTTTTGGGGAGGTTCGGGCGGAGCTGCTCCCGGCGCCGCATACATCTTCGTGAACAGTGGCGGGGTATGGACCGCGCAACAAAAGCTGACTGCCGCCGACGGTGTGGAATCCGGCGATTTCGGCGCAGCGGTTGCTGTGACAGGCGACACGGCCGTGATCGGAGCTCCTGACCAGGAGGTCGGTTCGCATCCTATGCAGGGAGCCGTGTACGTATTTGTGCGCAGCGGCGGAGTGTGGACCCAGCAGCAGGAGATCACCGAAAACGGTGCGGCATCCGATTACTTCGGCTGCTCGGTGTCGGCGGAGGGCGACACTGCGGTGATCGGGGCTCGTGGTAAGAGCAATCTGAGTGTCCGCCAGGGCGGAGTATACATTTTTGTGCGCAGCGCAGGAGTATGGAAACGCCAGCAGGAATTATTTGCGCCCGATGGCGCGTTATACGATACGTTCGGTGCTTCGGTTTCCTTGAGCGGAAACAAGGCGCTGATTGGTGCGCCTTCCAAGACACTTGGTACAAACCACCAGCAGGGCGCCGCATATGTGTTCGTCAACAGCGGCGGGGTGTGGACCCAACAGCAAGTAATTACGGCCGCTAATGGAGCACAGTGGGACCGTTTCGGTTTCGCGGTCTCTTTGAGCGGAGAGACAGCGCTGATTGGCGCTCCCTTCAAAGAGACTGGAAAACGTTTAGGACAGGCGTACGTCTTTGTACGCAGCGACGGCGTGTGGAGCGTTCACCAGGGCCTCACCGTTCCCGACGGCGGCTACTTTGGCTACTCGGTCTCGGTAGACGGGAACACGACCGTGATCGGAGACACTTTCCGGGAAGGGGACACCGCGGGCACCGCCTACGTGTTCGTGCGCTGAGGCCGCATGTGCGTCGCGAAGACCGTTAATGGCCCAACAACCCAAATGCCGCTACGCCTGTGGGCGTGCCTACGTACACTTTGCCGTTCGCGATGGTCGGAATCATAAACTTGTTGCCAGCGCCGAAGTCGTCGCGCCCGCCCGAGGCCTGGCTGCTGTTATAGAGCTCCTTCGCCAGATTGCCGGCGGCATAGGCGTGCAGCACGGCGGTTGAACTGTTCTCCACCGCCCACAGGATACCGTTGGTTGAACCGTTCGCCGAAATGCTGGGCGTCGCGCCGGGATAAGGAAAAGACGTGCTGGTGACGGAGACGGGCGTGGTGGCGAGCTTCGACGCGCTGTTAAATTGAAACGCTCGTATGGGACCACCCACCGCGCCGAAATAAACGCGGCTATTGTAAAAGGCGGGCATGGACCAGATTCCGCCGGGTAGCGCCCCATCGATCTCCTGATAAATGGAGCTGTCGTTCGCCGAGTTGTACTTTCCCATGTTGTCGCGATTCACCAAATAGATATTGCCGTCCTTGCCCGCTCCCACTGCCAGATGCGGCCCGCTCGCGCTAGCCGGAACCACCAATGCGCCGCCCGAACCCAGGTCGACATCGCCGCTCGATTCCTTCAGCGTATTGTCCATGGTGAAGTAATCCGCCACGGTTAGCTTGCCGCCGGACACCGAAAGTTTGATGAAGGCGTTGCCGAAATCGCCGCTGCTGGGAAAACCTTGCGCATTGAGCGTGGAATCGAAAGTGCCGTTGGCGTCCAGAAAATAGATGGAGCCGTTGGCATCCGCCGCCAAACCGCCGCCTGCGCCCCAGATGGCTCCTTCCGAGCCGTTGGGAGTGACGTTGAGCAGGCTCACCCTCGCCAGCGTTCCGGCATTGTATCCCATGATCCAACCAGTGTACGGACGAATATCGCAATGCGAAGCCCAGGCCAGGTAGACCACCCCATTGAGCAACAATAATCCCGACCGCTCTTTATACTGCGCGGGATCGAAGACCACGGAACCGTTTTTGCTGTTATCGCCTGTCCCTGGGTAAGTCGCGGTTATTTCCACGGCGGCGACGAGCAGCTTGCCTGTAAGCAAGTTCAATTTGTACAACCGTTGATGATAATTCCCCGATGAGTCCTTACTCATCGCCACGGCAAAGATAGACCCTCCGTTGGCGCCGGACTTGAGTTGGATCACTGGCGTGGAAGTAACACCGATCTGGGGCGACACTTGACCGCAATTGCGGGTGTCGGAAGGCGTTTCTCCGCTGGGCAGCAGGCTCGCCTTCCAGAGTTGCGCGCCAGTATCGGCATCCAGAGCGTACATGCTGTCGTTCTCGGTAGCGACGATCAGCAGGTTGTGCGTACCCTGGTTCGGGATGGCCTGCCCCGCGACGTAGAGCGGTTGCGCGTCCACCACGCCGTCCAGCGTAACCTGGAAGACCTTGCCAAAGTTGGTGGAATTTACGTTGCTTTGGGTCAACGTGGTTTCCGCCAGGTTGCGGCCCGTACGCCCGACGTCATTATGGTAAGTCAGGACGTTCGTTTGCGCGCTGAGAGTTACTAACTGCGCGGTAAGTGCAAGTAACAACAATGGAGTGAGTCGCACCGGTAAATGAGCCTCCTTATTGTTTTCCGCCGCACGACGCGGAACTGGTAGCAATTGCGGGGAAGAAGCCTGCAATCCTGAGGCCAACGAGAGGGTCCTGCTAGTACTCGTTGTACTATGTGGGTATCGCGAGCCTCCCCCCACACACAGAAGTTGATTTCCTGGTGATTGGCGCCGGCGTCGCCGGGCTGCGCGCGGCCATCGAACTCGCCGAGGCCGGACGGGTTCTGGTGGTGGCTAAGGAGGGCCTGAAGGAATCCTCGTCCGAATATGCGCAGGGTGGAATTGCAGTCGCGCTCAGCGACGACGACGAAGTCTCGCTGCATGAGCAGGACACCATTCGCGCGGGCGACGGCCTCTGCGATCTGGACGCGGTGCGGGTACTGGTGGAGGAAGGGCCCGCGCGCATCGAGGAGCTGATCGCCTGGGGCGCGGAGTTCGATCGCGAAGGATCGAAGCTCGCGTTCGCGCGCGAAGGCGCACATAGCCGCAACCGGGTGTTGCATGCGCACGGAGATTCCACGGGACAGGAGATCGCGCGAACGCTGTATCGCAAAGCGGCGTCCCTCGCGAACGTCGAGTTTCGCAGCTTCGCCGCGATGACGGACCTTCTGGTGGATGGAGCGGGCGGCGTTGCGGGTGCGCTGGTATTGGAAGAATCGTCCGGCCGATTGCTTGCGATGCCGGCGCGCGCGGTGCTGCTTGCGACCGGAGGACTGGGTCGCGTGTTTCGCGAGACCACCAATCCGCACGTGGCCACCGGGGACGGCGTGGCCGCGGCCTACCGAGCTGGCGCAGAAATCAGCGATCTGGAGTTTGTGCAATTTCATCCCACGGCGCTGCACATCGAGGGCGCCCCGCGATTCCTGCTGTCGGAGGCGTTGCGCGGCGAGGGCGCAATTCTGCGGAATGTGGCAGGGGAGCGGTTCATGGAGCGCTATCATCCCATGAAGGAGCTGGCGGCCCGCGACGTAGTATCGCGCGCCATCGTCAGCGAAATCGAACGCACCCACGCGGAGCACGTGTTCCTGGACCTGACCGCGCTCGGCGGCGAACACATTCGCGCGCGCTTTCCGCGCATCTATGAAACCTGCTTGCGATACGGCGTGGATCTGGCGCGTGAAGCCGCTCCGGTGCATCCAGCCGCGCATTACGCCATGGGCGGCGTGCGGACGGACTTGAATGGACGAACGAACCTGAAACATCTCTATGCGGCGGGCGAGGCGGCTTGCACCGGAGTCCACGGCGCGAATCGTCTGGCCAGCAATTCGCTGCTGGAAGGCGTGGTATTCGGCATGCGAGCCGGGCGGGCCATGCGCGACGCTGCCCGGACAGTCGCAGAGGCTGCTGACGTTCGCGAAACCAAGCGGCCCAAGATGGACGAGATCACACTGCGGTCGCTCACCTGGCGCGATTGTGGCATTGTGCGGACGGGTGCGGGTCTAGAGGAAGCGCTGGAACGGCTGGATCGCGAGGCCTGCGCTTTGCCGTGCGTCACTGTCGCGGACTACGAGCTGCGAAACATGCACCAGGTAGCGCGCCTGATTGCATCCAGCGCCCTGGCGCGGCGGGAAAGCCGCGGCGCTCACTACCGCTCGGATTTTCCATCGCAGGACGAAGCGTTCCGGGTACACTCTGTGGTTTCGTGCAAGCCTGCGGTAGAATGAAACTTCCATCGCGTCGCGCCGTCCCAAGTGAAGTGAGAATCAACAAAAAATGAGAGAAAGAGTACGTTCCACAACCATCCTGTGCGTGCGCCGGGCTGGGAAAGTGGTGATGGCCGGAGACGGGCAGGTGACGCTGGGCCAGGAAGTGCTGAAGGCCTCCGCCAAAAAGCTGCGGCGTCTTTACAACGACAAGATCGTGGCCGGATTCGCCGGCTCCACAGCGGACGCCTTCGCGCTCTTTGCGCGCTTTGAAGCCAAGCTGGAACAGTTCAACGGCAATCTGGCGCGCTCGGTGGTGGAACTGGCCAAGGAATGGCGCACCGATCGCGTGCTTCGGCATTTGGAAGCATTGCTGCTGGTGGCCGACACGAACAATACCTACATCGTGAGCGGCAACGGCGACGTGATTGAGCCGGACGGCGAGATCGCGGCCATCGGGTCGGGCGGTCCCTTCGCCAAGTCCGCGGCCACCGCGCTGATCGAAAATACTAAACTGGGAGCGAAAGAAATCGCCGAGAAGTCCATGAAAATTGCCGGACAGATCTGCATCTACACCAACGAGACCGTGAACTTTGAGGAACTGGGCTGATGGTGATCTACCTGCCCGGCCAGGCGCTCGACGAAACGCCGTTATTGGACGAGCTGACACCTCGCGAGATCGTTCAGGAACTCGACAAATACGTCATTGGGCAGGCGGACGCCAAGCGCGCCGTCGCCATTGCGCTGCGCAACCGCATTCGCCGGCAGAAGCTGGAGCCGGAGTTGGCCGATGAGGTGATGCCCAAGAATATTCTCATGATCGGGCCTACCGGCGTGGGGAAAACCGAGATCGCGCGCCGGCTGGCCAAGCTGGCCAACTCGCCGTTCTTGAAGGTTGAGGCCAGTAAGTTCACCGAAGTCGGCTATGTGGGCCGCGACGTGGAAGCCATGATCCGCGATCTGGTGGACATCGCCATCGACATGGTGCGCGAAGAGCGGCTGGAGGAAGTGGCCGAGCGCGCCGAGAAGAATGCCGAGGAGCGGCTGCTGGATCTGCTGATGCCGCCGCAGCCGGAAGCGTCGGAAAGCGCCGATCGTACGCGCGAAAAGCTGCGCGAAAAACTGCGCGCGGGCAAGCTGGACGATCGCATGGTGGAGATCGACGTCCGCGAGCGTGGGCCAACGTTCGAGATCAGCACCAATACGGGTTTGGAAGAGATGGACGTCAATTTGAAAGACGTCCTGCCCGGACTGTTCGGCCAGCGCACGCGCAAACGAAAAATGCGGGTGGCGGAAGCCGCCGAATACCTGGTGCAAGAAGAAGAGCAGAAACTGATCGACATGGATCAGGTGACGCGCGTGGCGCTGGACCGCGTGGAACGCAGCGGCATTGTGTTCCTGGATGAGATCGACAAGATCGCCGGACGCGAAGCCGGCCATGGTCCCGACGTCAGCCGTGAAGGCGTGCAGCGCGATATTTTGCCGATTGTGGAAGGCACCACCGTCAACACGCGGCACGGATTTGTACGGACCGATCATATCCTTTTCGTCGCGGCGGGCGCGTTTCATGTGTCGAAGCCGAGCGACCTGATCCCGGAGCTGCAGGGCCGCTTCCCGATCCGGGTGGAGCTGAAATCGCTTACCGAAGCCGATTTCATTCGCATCTTGAAAGAGCCCAAGGGCGCGCTGGTGAAGCAGTACATCGCGCTGCTGGATACCGAAGGCATCAAGCTTACCTTCACCGACGACGCCATCGAGCAAATCGCGGGCTTTGCCGCGCGCGTCAACCAAATGTCCGAAAACATCGGGGCCCGGCGCTTGCACACCATCATGGAAAAACTGCTCGAAGAGATTTCGTTCGCGGGGCCGGACCTGAAGAAAAAGAATGTGCGGATCGACGCGGCGTATGTGCGCAAGCAACTGGCGGACATCGTGAAGGACCAGGATTTGAGCCGGTACATCCTGTAGCCGATGCGCGCGTTAGCCGTCATCCCCTGTACGTTCCCATTGTTTATGCTGATTGGATGCGGCTCCATCGGCGAACCGCTCTATCCGGCGCTGCACATTCCCATGAAAGCGCCCGACCTTACGGTGGTGGAGCAAGGCGACAAACTCGATATCACCTTCACTATTCCACCGCTGACGGTCGAAGGGCTGCCGCTGAAAGAGATTGGTGGCGTGGATCTGCGCGTCGGGCCCAATCCAAATCCCAACACCTGGAATGCGGACGCATGGGCCGCCAGCGCCACCAGCGTCGCGGTGCCCACCCCGCAAAATCCCGGTCCGGTGCAGGCTACCGTTCCCGTTGGCCAATTTCTCGGCAAGGAAGTGATCGTGGCGGTGCGGGTCACCAATCCCAAAGGGCGCGACGCCGGATGGTCCGACTACAAGACGTTCACGGTGCAGCCGCCGCTTCCCGATCCCACCAATTTCCAGGTAGCGGCCGACCCCAAGGGAGTGGCGCTGACATGGAACGCCTCGGGTCCCAGCCAGTTTCGCATTTATCGCAAAGCGGAGCAGCAGCAGAAGCCCGTGCTGCTGGCCACCGCCACGGTGCCGAACTACATCGACATCAGTGCGGAGTTCGGCAAGACGTACGAGTATTCCATTCAGGCGGTGCGCGACAAGATCGAAAGCAATCTGGTGGGCCCGCGGACCATCACGCCCATGGATATTTTCCCGCCGGCTGTTCCTTCCGGACTCACCGCTTCGGTCGGGATCGGCGCCGTGGAATTGGCGTGGAATCGAAACACGGAGTCCGATTTTAAGGAATATCGCGTGTTGCGCTCCGAAGAGGGCGCAACGTTCGTCGAGATCGCGCGTGGATTGGACACGCCCATTTACTCCGATCGCGCTATTCAAAGCGGGAAGCATTATCGCTATGAAGTCCTGGCGGCGGATCAGAAAGGACTCCCCAGCACCCCGTCGGCGCCGGTGGAGATTACAGCGCCGTGAAAATCATTCGATATAGTCTCAACCCGAGCATTCCCGCCTGGGCCAGCGATGCCGATCCGGAGGTCCGCCACGGCGATTGGGCCGACCTTCCCTTTGGCGCGCGCCTGCTGCCTCCCTGTTCTCCGACCAAGATCGTCTGCGTGGGACGCAACTATGCGGAGCATGCCAAGGAAATGGGCTCCGATGTTCCCGCCGAGCCGACCATCTTTTTGAAACCGCCCTCCTCGCTGATCGCTTCAGGCGACGCCATCGTTTATCCCCGGCTGACCGAGCGCCTGGATTACGAAGGGGAGCTGGGCGTGGTGGTGGGACGGCGTGCGCGCAAAGTGAAGAGCGCGGACGCATCCGAATACATCCTGGGATTCACGCCGGTGAACGATGTCACCGCGCGCGATCTGCAACGAAAAGACGGGCAGTGGACGCGAGGCAAGGGCTTCGATACGTTTTGTCCGGTGGGTCCCTATATCGTTCCGCGCGACGAAGTGAATCTCAACAAGCTGCGGGTGCGGACATTCGTGGATGGAAACAAGAAACAGGACGCCGCCATCGCGGAAATGATTTTCAGCGTGAATGATATAATCGCCTACATCACCGCGTTCATGACGCTCGAGCCAGGGGATTTGATCGCAACCGGTACTCCCTCTGGCGTCGGCCCGCTGCAGCCCGGGTCGAAAGTACGTGTGGAAATCGAAGGCGTCGGGACGCTGGAGAATAGCGTCATCCTAGAGGAACATTAGTCAGCGTGTTACAAGGCGGCCCGTCGATTCCCCTCATCATCGGCGCAGTGTCGCTGCCTGTGGTGGCGGCCGGGATCTTCGTTGTCGTGCGCATCCGGCGCAAACCGAAGGACAAGGAAAAGCTGCGCCGGCTGGAGGTAAACGGGAGCGGGCGGCTGGGCGACGCCACCATCACCGACATCACCGACGACGTGATTTTTTACGAATACTCGGTGGGCGGCTTGACGTACACGGCTTCCCAGGACATCTCGCAGCTACGGGAAATGATTCCCGCCGATTCGCATCGCCTGATTGGCCGCCCGGCGTCGCTGAAGTATTCGTCGCATAATCCGGCCAACTCCATCGTGTTGTGCGAGGCGTGGTCCGGGCTGCGGCTGGGGCCGGCGAATCAGCCGTCGGGGCTGGCGTCGTAAAGGCGCATCGACGGGTCGTTGTGCTTCCGGAACTTTTCAATTGCCGGCAGTGTCCAAACCTGCGTGGCGATGCAAATCGGCTCCTCCAGAACGGCGGCGGTGATCAACATGACGCCGATGATCGATATTCTGCTGGTACTGCTCATCACGTTCATGCTGCTGCCGAACCGCAGCAAGGGGCTTCCGTCCGAAGTTCCTGAACCCTCGGCGGACGCTCACGTGGCCGTCGCGAATCCGCTGGATAGCGTGCTGCGGATTCGAAAAGACCGCTCCATCGAGATCGACTCCCGGCCGGTGGTGTTTCGGGAACTCGAAGGACGTCTCAGAACCTTGTTCGCAACACGTCCGGGCGGTGTTCTGTTTATCGATGGCGCGCCTGAGCTGGAATATTCCGACGTCGCGTCCGTTATCGATACCGCGCGCGGAGTGGGTTGGAATCGGGTTGGATTGATGACGGAAAGGCCGGGGCCGTGAATGCTATAGTTGGCACCATGACCGGTAAATACTATCGAGAAAACGAGTGGTGGGTTAGTCCTTATAATTTCATTCCGCAGGTGCTGTCCACCTTCCAGCTTCCCGCGCGCGTCAGCATTCACGATGCCACGTTGCGCGACGGCGAGCAGACGCCGGGGGTGGTTTTCAGCATCGCCGACAAAGTGGCGATCGCCGAGAAGCTGGCCGAAATCGGCGTGGATCGCATCGAAGCCGGCATGCCCGCCGTTTCCGAACAGGATTTCCAGGCCATTAAGGAAATTTCGAAGCTGGGCCTCAAGTCGAAAATCTATACCTTCGCCCGCGCCATGAATTCCGATATTGACAAGGCGTTGGAATGCGGCTGCCACGGCGTGATTGTCGAAATTCCCATCGGCTACCCCAAGCTCAAATACCAATTCAAGTGGACCTGGGAAGATGTTTTGAAAAAGAGCATCGGCGTGGTCAACTACGCCAAGTCACGGGGTATGCACGTGGTGTATTTCCCCTACGACACGACGCGTGCTCGCGAGGAAGATCTCACCAATTTGCTCACCCGTCTTATGCAGGAAGCGCCGCCGGATTCGGTGGGCGTGGTGGATACCATGGGGTGCGTGCTGCCGGAAGCGATGAAATACCTGGTGCGCCTGGTGAAATCGATCACCAAGCTTCCGGTGGAAGTGCACACCCACAACGATTTCGGAATGGCGGTGGCCACGGAGCTGGCTGGCGTCGAGGCTGGCGCCGAAGTGGTGCATAGCTGCGCGAACGGGTTGGGCGAGCGGACCGGCAACGCCGCGCTGGAAGAGCTGATCGTCGCGCTGCATGTCCTCTACGGTTACGACACGCATTATGACTTGGGCAAGCTGCCTGAGCTGGGCGAACTGGTGAGCCGCATCAGCAAGTTCGACATCGCGCTGAACAAGCCCATCCTGGGCGAACGGAATTTCACGCGCGAGTCCGGCATCGGCGTGGATCTGGTGGTGAAAGAGCCGCTGGCGATGTTCGGAACGCATCCCGCGCTCACCGGCCGGAAGGGTGAAGTGGTGCTGGGCAAGAAAAGCGGCAAGGCGTCCATCACCTACAACCTGGAACAGATGGGCATCACCGATGCCGACGATGAAGCCGTTGCCGAAATGCTGCGCCGCGTGAAGGACAAAGGCATCGAAAAGCGCGGCTTACTCAGCCCGTCCGAGTTCAAGGATATCGTCGAAGACGTGCTGGTTGCCAAGCGTTAGCCGGAAGGTCACGCTCACTTTCGACAACGGGCCGGAGCCGCAGGTCACCCCGGCGGTGCTGGATTGCCTGGCGCGGCATAACGTCAAAACTACTTTTTTTGTGATGGGCCGGAAAGCGGCCACTCCGCAAGGCGCCGTGCTGATTGGCCGCGCCATCGCCGAAGGGCAATGGATCGGCAATCACACCTTTTCTCATTCGTCGCCGCTCGGCAGTATGCCACCCACAACAGCATTGCGCGAGATCGAGCAGACCGAGCAGACGCTTGCGTCCTTACCTCTTCGACAGCCGCACAAGCTGTTTCGTCCGCCGGGCGCCGGCCAGCTGGGCAAGCACCTGCTGCAGCCGGCGGTGGTGGAAAAGCTAAAGACTGGCGGCTACACCTGCGTGCTGTGGAACTCAGTTCCCGGCGACTTTCGCGATCCGCACGGTTGGCTGGAAAGCGCTCTCGCGGATTGCCGGTCACGCGACTGGACGCTCCTCGTTTTGCACGACCTGCCGCATGGCGCCATGACTCACCTGGATGAATTCCTCAGCCGCCTGGCATCCGATGACGTGAAATTCATCCAGGACTTTCCGCCGGATTGCGTGCCCATCGTCGACGGAAAAGCCGTTTTGCCGCTTGAGCCTTACGTCAACGGCTGAAAACCACCGGCTGGCGGTGGCTCGCGGCCAGCGGCATTTTCGTCATCCTCGACCACTCAAGCACTTAGCGTTGGCAAGCGGCGTGCTTTTAGGGAGTGCGTAGTAAGGAGGAAAAGAAAATGAAAACGAAAATCCTGGCGGGCTTGCTTCTGGCGGGTAGCACGATGTTCGCTGCGCCGCGCATTTCCTTTGGTATTGGTATCGGAGTCCCGGCGCCTGTGGTTGCCGTGGCGCCGCCTCCATGCCCTGGCCCTGGCTACGTGTTCGTGGATGGTTACTGGCAGTTCAGGGGCGTCGGCCGCGATTGGCACGCTCCAGCGCACTTCGAGCATTTTGACCGGCACGCCGAACATTTTCGCCGCTAACCGATGGTCCTTCGCCGCGCACGCGGGGGAGCGGCGAGCGCCCGGCCGATACGTTTAGGCTTTCCGGCACCAGCCCGTATCGGCCGTACGGCGGCGTACCTCCCTAGGTTTCGCGCCTGCCGTGGTGTACAATTCTCTACACAGCAATCCACACTGCGCCAGTGGGCCCCGCCCCGCCGTGGGCCATCCAAATCGGACTCGCCTGAATCCCTCACCGCCTGCTGCACCGCTCAAAAAGTCATGCGGGGGGTGACGTTTGAGTTCCAAAACCATTCTGTTGATCGAAGACAATCCGAGCGATATCGCTCTCACCAAACGAGCGCTCGAAAGAGCTCGGATCGTCAACCAGCTGGTTGTCGCCCAGGACGGCCAGGAAGCCTTGGATTATCTTTTTGGCGCCGGCGTATTTCAAAACCGGGACCCAGCCGACATACCGATGCTCACGCTGATGGATATGAAGCTGCCGAAGGTGCCTGCGTTGGATGTGCTGCGCAAAATCCGCTCGGACGCAAGAACCCGCCGCATTCCGGTGGTGATCCTGACGACCTCGAACGAGGAACAGGATATCGCCGCCGGCTACGATCTGGGTGTCAACAGCTACATTCGCAAGCCTGTGGACTTCAGTCAGTTCGCGCAGGTGGTGGAACAACTGGCTCTGTATTGGCTGCTGTTGAATGAGCCGCCCCCCAAGGGAGCCAAGGGAGCGAGCGGCAGTGAGTGAACCATTGCAGGTGCTGCAGGTGGAGGACTCTCCGAGCGACGCGGCTCTGATCGAGCGCACACTTCTGAAGGGCGGCTACGCAGTCCATTCGGAACGAGTGACGAACCTTCTGGAGATGAAGACGGCGCTAGCGAAACAGCCCTGGGATGTCATCATTGCGGATTACCGTCTGCCCGAGTTTGACGCTCCGGCTGCGCTGGCGCTCTTGCAGCAGACCGGTTACGACATCCCCTTCGTGGTGGTGTCCGGAGCCATCGGAGAGGAGCTGGCGGTGGCCCTCATGCGATCCGGAGCGCAGGATTACTTGCTGAAGGATCACCTGGCGCGTTTGGCGCCAGCCGTGGAGCGGGAAATTGGGGATGCCCGTGCGCGCCGCGCGGGTCGAGTGGCTGAACAGGCGCTCAGCGAGAGTGAACAACGGTTCACCGTGCAAGGAGCCACTTTGGACCGCCAGACAGAGCTGTTGCAACAGCGCGACATCATGCTGCGGGAAATCCACCATCGCGTGAAGAACAACATGCAGGTGATGTCCAGCCTGCTGAGTTTGCAAGCGCGGACGGCTTCCAATCCGGAGATCGCCCGCATGCTGGAAGAGAATCAGCATCGGATTCAGTCCATGGCGCTGCTTCACGAGATTCTTTACGAATCCGACGATCTCGCCTCGCTGGATTTCTCGAAGTATCTCCGGCGCATGGTGGATTATCTGTTTCGTTCCTACGGATTGAACCAGGGGCAGATCCATTTGCACACGGAATTGGATCCGGTGGGGCTGGAATTGGACGACGCGCTTCCTCTTGGGCTGCTGATCAGTGAGGCGATCTCGAATTCCTTGAAACACGGCTTTCCCGACCGGCGCACGGGCGAGATCCGCATTGTGTTGCGGCGTTCGACCGCGGCCACCGTCTCGCTGGTGCTTTCCGACAATGGCGTAGGACTTCCCGACAACCTGGACTGGACTACGTCGCGCTCGCTGGGTCTGCGGCTGATCCGAGTGCTGGCTCAGCAGTTGCGCGCCAGCCTGGACATTCGGTCGCAAGGCGGCACTGAGGTCCAGCTGATCTTCACGCCCAAGCGCAAGGACGAAATGCCCCCGGCCCGGTATAGCGCGGGTGTTGGGCGCTGATATGAGCTCGATAAATGGCAAGCGTCATTTCCCGCGTGTAACATGGATGGTCGCTGCGTCGTTGTTCCTGATAATCGTTGCCGCGCTGGCGTGGTTTGATTTTGCGAATGCGCGCGAAGCCGAACGGTCGGTGGAGCACACCTACCAGGTCCTAAATGCCTCGGAACTTTTGTTCTCCACCATTCAGGACGCCGATAGCAAGCAGCGCGGTTATTTGTTGACGGGTGAGCCGCAGTACCTGAGCCGCTATCGTGAGCTGGTCTCGGCGGAGCCGGCCGACATGCAGGATCTTCGCAATCTGACCCGGGACAATCCGGCGCAGCAGTTGCGTCTGGTGGAATTACGCCGGGCCGTGGACGCGCGGCTAGCCCAACTGGAACAAGGCATCGCCGCGCGCCGCGAGCAAGGCATCCACGCGGCTATTGAGGCGGTGCGGGCTGGAGAAGGCGCGCACCTCATGGGCGACATTCGCGACATCTTGGCCGCTTTGGAAGCCGAGGAACATCGCCTGCTGAGCCAGCGTACCGAAGCTGCGGCGGCGGAGGCCGATCGAACTCGCTCGATTCTCGCCCTAGGCACCGCCTTGCTGGTGGCCTTGCTGATTTTCGCGGGCGTCATCATTGAGAGCGACGTCGGGAAACTCCAAGTCTCCGAGAGGATGCTTCGCCGCCAGGCCGATCTGCTGGACAAAACACCAGGGCCCATCATCGTCTGGCAGTTGGGCGGTGCCATCGAGTACTGGAATCGCGGCGCGGAGGATCTGTTCGGAATCACCGCTCAGCAGGCCGTGGGCCGCATCCACGACGATTTACTGCATCCCCTGCATCCGCTGGGAATGCCGGCCGTTCAACAGAAGCTGGAGCGAGACGGCGAGTGGAGAGGCGAACTCACGCACGTAATCGACGGACGCGAGATTCTTGCCGAAAGCCACATGACGTTGGTCACCGAGCCGGATGGCCGCAGAACAGTGCTGAAAACCAATCGCGATATTACCGAGGAGAAGCGCGCACAGCAAGAGATCCGCCGGCTCAACCGGGACCTGGAAGAGCGCGTGAGGGACCGCACCGCGCAGCTTGAAGCATCCAATCAAGAGCTCGAAACGTTCGCTTATTCGGTGTCGCACGATCTGCGCGCGCCCCTGCGCGGGATCGACGGCTGGAGCCTGGCGCTGCTAGAAGATTACGGACCGAAGCTGGACCAAAACGCGCGCCTGTATCTGGAACGCGTGCGCGCGGAAACGCAGCGGATGGGCCGCCTCATCGACGATCTGCTGAAGCTTTCGCGTCTGACGCGGGTGGAATTGCAGCGCCAATCGGTGGACCTGACTTCGCTGGCCCGCGCCATCGCCTGCCGTCTGCGAGAAGCGGACGCCGAGCGCGGCATGGATTTCATCATTCAGGAAGGGCTGGCCGCCGGAGGCGACACCCGGCTGCTGGAGATTGTCCTGTCCAACCTGCTGAGCAACGCTGTGAAGTTCACCGGCCCCCGCGCTCAGGCGCGGATCGAATTCGGGCAAGGCCGTCATCGGGACCAACTTGCCTTCTATGTGCGGGACAACGGCGTCGGCTTCGATATGGCCTACGCCGGCACGCTGTTTGGCGCGTTTCAACGTATGCACAAGTACAGTGAGTTTCCGGGAACGGGCATCGGCCTGGCCACCGCGCAGCGCGTGTTGCAGCGGCATGGCGGAAGGATTTGGGCCGAGGCCCGTCCGGATGAGGGCGCGACGTTCTATTTCACCATCGGGACGGAAGCCGCCCGCTAAAATAGAATCGATGACGGAAACCGAGCGTGCGTATTACGATCGGCGAGCCGCGGAATACGATGAGTGGTACCTGAGCCAGGGCCAATTCGCGCGACGATCGCGGCCGGGATGGGCGGAAGAGCTCACGGCTTTGAAGGCCGTTCTCGCAGCCCTTCCATTCGGTTCGTTTCTGGATGTCGCGTGCGGTACTGGATTTCTTGCCGCAAGCTTGCCAGGTCAAGTCGCCGGGCTAGACCAAAGTATGGCCATGCTTGCTATTGCGCGACGGGCCATCCCACGCGGGGCGTTTCTGCAGGGCGATGCACTGCAACTTCCTTTCCGTCCGCACCAATTCGATTGCCTGGTAACCGGGCACTTCTACGGTCATCTGGACGAACGCGCCCGGCGGCGATTTCTGGCCGAGGCGGGGCGCGTTTCAAAATCGATGCTGATCATCGACGCAGCCAAACGCGACAATGTGCCAGCGGAGGAATATCAAGATCGCGTGCTGAACGACGGGTCGCGGCATATGGTCTATAAGCGCTATTTCACGCCGGAAGGCCTGCTCGCCGAACTGGGAACCGGACGAACCATACATGCCGGCCGCTGGTTTGTCGCCGTGCTGGTTTGAGCAACCGCGGCGCTCGTCAGTAATTCATGAAGCCGGCGCGCTGCAGCCCGCGCTGCGCCTCCGGATTCTTCATGAACGTCTCCCACACAAATCCGGTTCGAAGATTTTCCGCCATCAGCATGGTGATGCCGGTGTCGATCCCAATCACGTCGGTATCGTACCAGTTTTTCAGTGGATTCAAGGCGTTGACGAATCCGTAGCGGCTCCAGGCGCGCGCGCCGTAACGCGTCCGAATGTTTCTTAGAACGCGCAGAGTGGCTTGCGGCAGAAAGGGCAGCGACCCTCCCGTAGCACTGGGTACCACGGTACCGTCGATTGGGCCGAGCTCCGGCGGCCCGCCCCACACCACATAGCCGTTTTGAGAATCCGACGCCGTGATGCCCCACAGATCGTCGCTGTAGTCCGGGAATTGTTTGCTCAATTCCAGGCAAAAGAGGCGATGCGCCTCGGTGGCGATCGCGGAGTTCTTGAAATAATCGGCGTAGCGATCGCGTTTGCCGCGAAAATCGAACCAGGCTTGCGAATATTGATGCACGAAAAGCGGAGCATAGGAGCCGATGTATCGCAGGCCGCCGTATTCAAAGGTGGTGCGCTTCCAGGCGTTCCAGGCGTTTGGCGGCAGCGGATGCGACGCAGAGCCCAAACCCAGCAGGTAGATCATCATCAACTCGCTGTAATAATCCCAGCGATAGGGCAGGAAGCCGAACTCCGGAGTCCAGCCGTGCGGCAGGAGGATGGTGTCTTCGGAAAGCCAGGTCCAATCCACGCGCGCGAAAATCTCGTAGGCCAAGTCCGCGATTTCGGCATGCCGGAAATGCTGCCGCGCGGTAAGGACGCCGCACAGGAGAATGGCGGTGTCCACCGAGGATGCTTCCGCGTCCCAGATCCTCTCGCCGCTGGTGATGTTGGCCCAATGAAAAAAGAAGCCGCGGTGCGTGGGCATCTTGCGGGCCAGGAACGTGAGCGTGGCGAGCACACGATCGCGCGCGCTGGAATAAGACGCCCAGCCGCGTTTCTCGCCGATGCAAAGCGCCGTGAGGCCGAAGCCGGTGGCTGCGATGCTGGCTACGATGCTGCTGTCGGAGCTGTTGGCCTTCGAGCGGTCTTTCACCAGGCCGGTGTCGGGATGGCCCTGCTCCCAGAAGTAAAGAAAACAGGCTTTTTCTATCTCGTCAAGAAGCGCATCGTCCTGCGGGGCGAGGGCGGCGCTGGGGCCGGCGATGGGAGCGGCTGCGAAGCTCCTTAGCGATGCACTCCCGGCGGCCATCGCTTGAAGCAGCATTCTGCGCGTGAGGCGGCTGGCCGGCACACTTTCAATGTAAAGCGTTTCGCCGCTATCCTGAAATCGGCGCATGCAGATCAAAGCGCGCACGGTCACGATTTCGATCGCCGTAGCGGTAGCCCTGGGCATTGTGGCCGCGGCGTTGCTGGTTCGCGTGCGTTACGCCAGCGTGACGCTGACAGGAGTGGTTCTCAGGCAAGATACGGACCCGAGAAAACAACTGCCGATCGCAAGTGTCAAGATCACGGCGACGAACGGGGAACGAACCGCCGCAGGTGAGTCGGACACGTCGGGCCTATTCCATCTCAAACTCTCCACTGGAGGATGGCGCGAACATCCTATATCACTTATGTTCCGGCATCCCGGCTATCAGCCGATGGACATTACGCCGGCGGTAAAGGGCGAGTTGTACATCGTGCGCATGACCTCCATCCCCGCACAGACCGCGGTTCCAGCGGGTGGCCATGAGATTACAATCAAGGACGTTCGGATCCGCTACTCGGAAAAAACGTCCGGCACCGTCAACGTCGGCAGCACCGCCAAGACGTTCACCGTCTCCAACACCGGCGACATCCCCTGCGGCGATCGCCCGCCCTGTTCGCCGGACGGAAAATGGAAAGCTTCCAACGGGGGTGTGACCATCGACGCCGGACAGGGGCAGCAGTTCCAGAACGCGCGCGTTTCCTGCATTGCCGGGCCCTGCCCCTTCACCAAGATTGAAAGCGGTGCTACGCCGCCGCCAGGACGCACCATTACCGTGATGGTGCGGAATTGGTCCGACACCGTGACGTTCCTGGTGGAAGCCGAAGTGACGCGCAGCACGCCGAGTGACGCCGTTCGGCAGGACTATCCCGCTATCTATGGGCGCTCCCTGAGCTTCACGCTGCCCGCCACGGCGGAGGGACCGAGCATCGAAGCCGACCTGGATGGCGCTGAAATCGTATTTCCCTTGGGTCCGGCTCTCCAGCTCTCGTGGGCCGAATGCACGCTGCAGGTGGGCGCGGATCAAACCAAGTTGTACCGGTGCGAGTTGAAGCCCGGATATCGGTTCCAATAGGGCGCAATCGGGATGGCTCGCCAGGGATGGATCGCTAAACCTGGACGAGTCTGTGTGAAAAGGCAGGCCCGTTCGACCACTCACCTCTACGGTCGTGGCTCAGTAACACCGCGATTCTGACGACTGTCGTTTCGGAGCCGTGACCGTCACGGTCTGGCTCAGTAACACTGTGATTCTGCACGACCGTCGTTTCGGAGCCGTGACCGTCACGGTCTGACTCAGTAACACTGTGATTCTGCACAACCGTCGTTTCGGAGCCGTGACCGTCAGGGAGCGGTTTTTCGAGTTTTCACAGCAGACTCTGACGTGCACGGTTCAGTCAACGGCCGCCTACTGCGGCTTCAGACGGCCCCATACATGATCTTTGATCCAGTGCTCGTCCCACCATTCCACCGGATTCACTTCCACGCCCTCCACCTGCATGGAGTAATGCAGATGATCGCCGCCCGCCAGGCCTGTCGATCCGCTCTTGCCCATCTCCTGACCGCGTTTCACCATGTCGCCTTCCTTCACCGCGATGGAGCTTAAATGCCCATAAATCGATTGCAGGCCGTAGCCGTGATCGACCACGATGCAGTTGCCATAGATGCCGAGCGGCGCGGCCCACACGATTCTGCCGTTGTTCGAGGCCAGCACCGGCGTGTGCGCGGTGACCGCCAGATCGAACCCCAGATGCACCTGCTGATCCACTTTCTTGCCTTTGTAGATGTAGCTGCGGACATCGGCGAATTCGGACTCCACTTTCGAATTGGCCAGTTGCAGGAACGAATCGGTCCATAGGAATTTGTCGGCGGTCTTGAGGCGCAGATCGGCGAGGGTCTGGTTGTTGGCGCGGCGCATGTCGCCGTTGATTTTGAGGAAGCGGGCGAGAAGATCGCCGGATCCACCGGGGTCGATCTGGTTGACCACCTTGTCCAGGAACTTGTCGTCGATCGCCAGATCGCGCATCCGGAATTTCTTGGGAAAGATCTTGAACGAGAAGCGCGCGGTGGCTTCCGCGCCTGTTGCATTTTTCGCGAACACCACGGGTGCGGTATCGATGGGGGTGTCCCAAGGGTAGGCGAAAAGGGCCAACCGCTGGGTACTGCCTGCAATCGGGAAACTCCGGTAAGTGTCCTTGGCCACCTGCACGCCCGCTTCGTTCCACGATCCGGAAGGCGTCAGCAAAACCATTTCCGAGCCTCCTTGATTGATGTAGTGCTGAAAACCGTCGGCGGAAACGGAGGGCGGCCGAAGAACGACATCGACGTCCGTTGAAATAGTGTCAGTCACGCCGCGAAAATCATTCGACTGTGCTTCCACCACCAGTTTCGCGGGGCCTTCCTTCAGCTTTGGAGCCTCCTTGTTGCCCGCCAGGAAGTGAATCTCCTGCACCGGCACCTGCGCCAGCCAAAACTTCCAGCGATCCGCCGGGTTCCTGGTTTCGGTGAGCGGGGAGCTTACTCCGTTTTGTTCAATCGACGCGCTGAAGCGGCGCAGCCCATGCGGGTTGGAAAAACGAACTCCCACCCAGGTGTTCACGCCGATGTCATGCGGCGCGGGAACGAACGCCAGTTTGGTATGCGATGACAAAAGGAACAGCGTTGTAAGCGGAGTCGCGATTAATGCGACCAGCATGATCAGAGCTATGATTTTGCCCATTGCTTTTCGGATCATAACAGGGAATGGGCGGTCGAGATAACATTAAATCGTGCTGTCCCGGCTGTCCCTTCTCCTGCTGCTGCCGGCAATGGTGCGAGCCGACGACCATTGGATCGCCCTGAGATCCGGCCCGTTCGAGGTCTATAGCAGCGTCGGCGAAAAACCCGCGCGCGAGAAGCTGATGTACCTGGAGCAGTTCCGCGAGACGCTGCGCGTGATCACCGGAAAAGAGGAGATGCGCATGGTTTGGCCGGTGCGCGTGGTCATTTTCAAGAACGCTTCCCAGATCCCTTCCGCTCCAAAACCATTCGCGCTGGGCCGCGACACGCGCATGATCGGCATCACCGAGTCGGGCGATTTCTCAAGGGACACTCTGAAAGAGCTAGCGCGGCTGATCCTGTACGAAAATACGAACCGGCTGCCGCCCGCAGTGGAACAGGGCTTGATCGAACTGGTTTCCACCGTGCAGATCGACGGTCCGCGGATCACGCTGGGCGCGCCCGTGCCTGCAGCGGAGCGTTCGCCCGGCTGGGCGCTGATGCATCTGGTGAGCACCAACCCGGCGTACGCGGGCCGAACCCGCGTGATGATTTCCAATCTCGAGCAAAGTGTCGACTTTGACGCCGCGTGCCACAACGCTTTCGAAAAGAGCGCCGCCGATATTCAACAGCAGGCCGACGCATACTTGAAGGCTGGAAACTTCCCGACGGCTGCGATCTCGGGCCGCGCTCTGAGCATGACGCGCGATTTCAAGCCCATACAGTTGGGGTCGGAAGACGCGCGTTTGGCTATGGCCGATCTGCTGCTGGCGAGCGGCCATACCGCCGAAGCAACCACGGCGTACAAGGCGCTGCATGGACCGGCGCCCCCGGAAGCTCTCGCGCTGATGGAACTGGACGATCAAAAGGATCGTGAAGCGCGCGCCGCTTTGCAGGAATCCATCGACGCGGGCAGCAAGAGCGCACGGGCCTGGCTGGAGCTGGGGCGCTTGCAATCCGATGCGGACGAGCTCAAAAGAGCGAGCGCGCTGAATCCACGCTGGGGTGAGCCGTATTATCAGCTGGCGGATCTGGACGCCGCCGTCGACAAAGAACAGCTCGAAAAGCGGGCCGCGCTGCTCAAGAAGGCCGCCGACCTGGACCCGCGCAACAGCGATTATTGGACCGCTCTGGCCAAGACCGATATCGCCGCGAAGGATTTCACCGAAGCCCAGAAGGCTTGGGCTGGAGCCGAACGCGCCGCCGCCACCGACGAAGAGCGCGAGCGGATTCGCAAAGTTCGTTTGCAGGTACAGGAGACGCGCTTCGACGAGGAAGCCGCCGAGCGCAAGCGCCTCCGTGACGAACAGGAAGCCGACCTGCAGCGCGTGAAGGCACAGAGCGAGGCCGCCATTCACGCCGCCGAAGCCGCGGCCCGCAAGAAGATGAACCCGAATGGCGAGGCGCCGCCCAAAGCCGAAGTTTGGTACGAAGAGCCTAAGGCCGGTCCCAGCGTGCAGGGCGTGTTCCAACGTCTGGATTGCCTGAAGGGCAGCGCGCGCATGGTGATTCAGACCGGGGATGGGAAGACCATGCAGCTTCTGATGGCCGATCCTTCGCAAATCACCACGGGAGGCGGAGGCGACCAGACCCTGAGTTGCGGCGCGCAGAAGAATCAGCGCCAGGTGCTTGTACGCTACAACGCGAAGCCCGATGCAAAGCTCCATACTGCCGGCGAAGTCACTTCGATCGAATTCCATTAAGTGAGGGCGGCGCTCAAGCGGTTCATCTTCCGGCTGTTGGGCAAAGATCCGGAAGCGATCGTCGTTACGTTTGCTTCGGGCGATCCGGAACTGTCGGAAAGGATGTTCGCCGAGATCCAGCGACTGGTGCCCAATCGGCGGCATTTTCTGGTGAAACCGGGCGATTTCATAGGCCAATCAACGTTCGCAATCTACCGCGAGATTGGCCTGCGGTTTAGGGGCTATCGAATCGGCCAGGTCCCGCTGCTCTTTGATGGCAATCCGCGCGACCGTGCGCTGCGGCGCGCCGTGTTCCTCTACGCCCCAACCAAGATCCTGGCGTACAACACTCGTCTGGAACGCCATCAACTGAGTTTCGCCAGCCCGATGGCGTCTCTGCTTTTTGTGAAGGGCGTTCCGCTCGACCGCATCTTTCTTCGTCCGAAATGGCTGGCGCCATGGAAAAAAGATCGCTCCATTTATCCTTCTAAGAGTCAGGAGATGGAGGGGCGGCCCGTGTCGCCACGCCGCCGCCGGGTTGGAGTTCTTAGTCCTTACTTCCCGTTTCCTCTGGCGCACGGAGGCGCGGTGCGGATCTTCAATCTGCTACGCGAAATGTCGGCTGAGTTCGACATCTTTCTGTTCGCTTTCAGCGATAACGAAACCACCAGCGATTTTCAGCCCGTGCTCGATTTATGCGCGCGCGTGCTCCTGGCCGAGAAACCTCGCTATCGGGAGCCGCGCTGGTCTACGCTCGGGCCGCCGGAGGTCCACGAATTTCGTTCGTCCGCGATGCGGGAAGCGCTGTCTCGAATCCGCGCGGAGTACCAGATCGAAGTATTGCAAGTGGAGTACACCATGCTCGCGCCGTACGCCGGCGACATCCTGGTAGAGCATGACGTCACGTTTGCGTTGTACCGGCAGATTCGCGAGCGATCGCCGGCGCTGGGCAGGCGCTGGGACCATTGGCGCTGGCAGCGCTTCGAGAAGAAATGGATCCGCCGTTACCCGAAGGCGGTTGTCATGTCGGAGCAGGATCGCGCGCTGCTCGACCGGCCCAACGTCAGCGTCATTTCCAATGGCGTGGATCTGGAGCGCTTCGCGCCCGAAATCGAGCGCCCCGGAGAACGGCTGTTGTTTATCGGGTCCTTTCGACATTTTCCGAACATCGTTGCGTATCGATTTTTCGTCGAACAGGTGTGGCCGATCCTGCGCGAGCATTCGCCACACATCACGCTGACGGTGGTCGCGGGGCCCGAGCCCCTGCTTTACTGGCGCGAGCACACCGGACTTTCGTCTATCCCCGCGGACGATCATATTCATCTGCTCGAATTTGTCTCCGACGTCCGGCCTCTGTACGTGGAAGCGAATCTGGCCATCGTTCCCACGCTGGTCTCGGCCGGAACCAATCTCAAGGTCCTGGAGGCGATGGCGATGGATCGAGCGGTGGTCTCCACGTCCTCCGGTTGCGCCGGGCTTTCGCTTGATCACGCCGTCAACGTCTGGATCGCGGACCAGCCGGAGGATTTCGCCCGCGCCATCCAGGTTTTGCTGGAGGACGAAGCCCTGCGCCGGCGCATCGCCGCAGCGGGCCGCATGCTTGTAGAACGAAATTACGGCTGGCGCCAGATCGGCGTCCAGCAGCGCGCGCTGCTGAGGGATTCGATGCCCCCGCGGGCACGGATTCGTCCGGCCCAGGAACGTGACCTTGCCGAACTGGCCGAGATCCAGCACAGCGCTCCGGAATCCTCCCAATGGCAAGCCCAGGACTACCTGGCGTTTGATTGCCAGATCGCATTACTCGACCAACGCATCGCCGGATTCCTGGTTTCCCGCCCCATAGCCGATAAGGAACGCGAGATTCTGAATATCGCGATTCACCCGGATTTCCGGCGGCTCCACATCGCCACCGAACTGCTCCGGGCGGAGCTTTCCCGCTGGCCCGGCATCCATTTTCTGGAGGTGCGCCAGTCCAACATTGCGGCCCGGCGCCTGTATGAGGGCCTCGGTTTCCAGGCCGTGGGCGAACGGCCGGCGTACTACGACAATCCACCTGAAACAGGGATTGTCATGAGAATTCTTTCATGATACTGTCACATATGCGGGGGCCATCGGTGACCGCCGCACGGACGAATGCAACTATTCATTCATTACCCACCGAGAAGTCAATCCTACGCTCGGCGTGGCAACCTCACAAAGGAGACAGAAGCCTGATGGAGAACACGCAAGAAGAATTGAAGACGCACCTGATGCAGTCGGACGACGAGTATCGTCGGCTGGCTGAGCAGCACCATCGTTACCACGAACAGTTGGAGGCTTTGGAAGCCAAATCGCACCTCACTCCCGAAGAGGAAGTGGAGGAGCATCGGCTGAAGAAAGTCAAACTTCAGTTGAAAGACCAGATGAACGCGATCCTCAGCCGTCACCGGGCGCAGCACGTCGCCTGACATTGGGTGCGTTAGTTATTTAAGCTTTGGTAGGAGCCAGTTTTTTAGGAAAGCGACCCGATCCGGAATCCCCGGGTCGGGTTTTTCATTGGGGCGCGCCTTGTCACTCGCTAGTCGATGAGCTCGACCCGATATTCTTCGATCACTGGATTGGCCAGCACGTCGCGTGCAATCTGATCGATCTCGGCGCCGGCTTTGCTGCGATCGGTCCCGGGCGCGAGCGTAATCTCGAAAAACTTACCCTGGCGTACCGCGGCGATGGAGCTGTGGCCCAGGCCCGCCAGCGCAGACTTTATGGTCTGCCCCTGCGGATCGAGAACCGTTGGTTTCATTAAGACGTACACGCGCGCTTTCATGGAGTTTTTATTGTAGCCGGAAGCGATAAGAGGCAGACTACCGTGCGTCGTGCGTCTTCACCAGGGCCTCCTCGGCTTCGCGCGGCTTGGGCGCGGCGTTACTGATGGTGATCAACGGCTGCGGGTGCTCCGGGCGGCTGTCGCGATTGAGCAGGTAGTTGATATAGGAACTGGTCCCTTCGAGCGCCCGATTGCGCGGTGGAATGTAGGTTCTTAATTCGTCCACGCGATGCGCGGCCTGCGCCCGATCGTACACCGCTACCCAGATGCACTTTTGCTCCGGGATCACTTCGCATT
This sequence comes from Bryobacterales bacterium, assembly GCA_963798295.1. Lineage (GTDB taxonomy): Bacteria > Acidobacteriota > Terriglobia > Bryobacterales > Bryobacteraceae > Palsa-89. The sequence continues at coordinate 392,955 of CAWCSV010000005.1, forward strand.
GGCCGTTAAAGGTGCCGCCGCAAGGGCCGTTGCGCATGTTCTTGGGGCAAGTCATCGGACAGACGTATTCCATCAGCCCGAGTACGCAGTTGCCGCAGGCCTGGCATCCGAAGACGGGTTTCTTGAACGCCAGCTCAGCGCTCTCTACGGCGTTCGCGAGTCCTGGCCGCTTGGCTGCGAAGCGCGCCATTCCCGCAAGGACCTTCCGCATCGGTCCAGGCCAGTTTGCCGGTTCGGCAAGGTCGAAGACGGGCTGGGTCCATTCGCGTTTCTTGGGCGGCTGGGGCGATTCGTAGAAATAGAAGCCACCCTTCTCGCCGTAACTGATCTCTTCGGCCAGTTCCTCCCAGCGCGGCGCCAGTTCATCGGCGCGCCGGATGATCCAACGGATGCGATCCGGCTCATGAGTACCGCCGATGTAGGCGCCCGCGTATCCGAGACCTCGCACAATCGCAGCCATCTGAGCCGCTCGTTCCAGCCGCGCGGCCATGCCCTTATCCGCGGCCTTGGCTTCTTCCTGAATCCTGGCGAGCAGTTCCGGCGAAACCCAGCAGCCCGGCGGATCACCCTTCGACATGCGCTCCGCCGCTTTGGGCGGCAGCACGTAGACGTTGCCGAGGACAGGCGTCTTCAGATTGCGCTCATTCAAATACTGCTTCAGCTCGCGGTACTTGCGCGAATCGAATCCGAGTTGCGTGATGGCGAAATCGGCGCCCGCCGCGATTTTCTTTTCCAGCTTGAGATATTGATACGCGCAGTCTTCTTCGCGATACTTGAACGGCGACACGGCGACCGAGATCAGGAACGGCCACCTGCCGGCATCACGCTGCTCAGCGATGGTTTCGACCAATTGCACCGAATCGCAAGCGTATCCCACCGTGCCCAGCGGAGCGCCCTTGGGATAATCGCCAGTGATGGCGAAGACGTTCTCGATCCCGAGCTCGATCACCTCATCCAGAAACTTGCCCACTTCGGCCGGGGTCTTGCTGACGCACGTGAGATGGACGTTGGGATTGAGGCCGCGCTGTTTCGCGATGGCCGCCACGCGTACCGGATCGTGCCCGGCCGATCCGCCCGCCCAACTCGTGATACCGGCGCCCACCACTTCGGGAATTCCGGCAATCCCGCCGGCGATCTCGCCGAGCTTTTCCTCCGTCATCGAGGCGCTGGCCACCACTTCCACCATGTAGCAGAAACGACCGGCGGAAAGCGCTTCTCGAAGTGGATTGGCGGCAGCCATCTTTATTTGCCCAGCTCCTTGCGAACGATGCGCGTGCCATCCACCATGGCCTTCAGTTTGGCGAACGCCACGTCGCGCGACAGGTGGAACAGGCCGCAATCGGGCAGGATGAAGATGCGTTCGGGAGGAAGCACTTTGAGGGCTTTTCGAATCCGCTCGGCCACCATCTCGGGCGTTTCGATGTCATCAGTCTTCACGTCGATCACGCCGACGCCCAGCTCGAAATTGGTATTGAACTCCTTGAACAGGTCCATATCCTCGCCGCCGCGGCGCGCGAACTCCAGCGTCAACTGCTGGACCTTGGCTTCCATGATGGCGGGGAACAGATAGCGATAGCTGCCCTCCCAGGAAGGCTTGCCGTAGCGGTTTCCATAACAAATGTGAACGGCGATCTTGGCGTCCACGCCCTCCACCATGGTGTTCAAGACCTTGACGCACCATGGCAGATCTTCGGGGAAGCCCGAATAATAGGGCTCGTCGATCTGAATATACGTAGCGCCCGCTTTCACCAGGGCCTTCATTTCGAGGTTCATCACTTTGGCGATATCGGTGGCCAAGGCTTCCTCGCTGGGATAGTACTGATTGCGAATGCGCTTGCTCAGGCAATGCGGGCCGGTGATGCAGATCTTGGTCTGGCGCTCGGTGAAGGCTTGCAGAAAATTGAAATCCGGCACCAGGCCGAGCGACGCCATGGGAAGCTTGCCCTGCACTACGCTGTCGTAGAAGTCGTAATAAAACTTCTTGGAAGACCGGTCGATTTGGACTCCCGGCAGCCGCTCCACGAAATAATCGACCATGTTGTCGCGGCGCGGCTCGCCATCGGTGACGATATCCAGGCCCGCGATCTCCTGGTCTTTAATCGCGGCTTTGGCGGCGGCGTCATAGATCTCCTCGAGATCGTGACGGCTGATTCGCCGGGCGAAATATTCGGTCTTCAGGCGCTCCAGCCAGCCTGGCATAGCATAGCTGCCGACCATCGTGATAGGGAGAGTGGGATTCATTTTTTGGTTATTGGGCGACTCGTTATTCGCGGCGCGTGGTGTAGAGGACGGAGGTCCTGGATCCTTTTCGATAGTTGAAGGGGGCGAAGCGTACGTCATAACCAGCTCTTTCGGCTACCTCTTTCAGTAAAGCACCATTGACCCAGTTGAGCAGCGAACCATCCAGTTTTCCCGGACCGTAGAAGCCGAGCCGGTACTGATCCAAGTCGGTCACAAAAATATCCTGCACCTGCAAATAGCCGCGCGGGTGCAACAGCGGAAGCGTGTTCAAAAAGCTTGCCAGCGCGCCAGAACTCAGGTGGAAACGAAAATCGGTGGGCGCATCCTTCAGGATGTCTTCCACCTTCTGCGCGTCCAGGCCTTGCGGGAAAGGGAAATCGGGAAGATCCTCCACCAGCACCAGCCGTTCTTCCAGGCGAATGGAATTCCAGATGTCCATCCAGAAAGCCACGCCGCGCGCCGGATCGCCCAGGAATTCGGTGCTGCCCGAGAGCAAACGGTTAACCGTGGAGCGAAGCTTCTCGGGCGGAACGTCGAATTCGGTGGACAGGCGCACCACGTCAGCCGCGGGAACATAAGCGCGAACCTGCACGAAGTAGAGCTTGCCGTCGCGCCGGACCACTTCCTCGTCCGGCAGGTTGTCGTAGACGTTGGTGGAATGCACCTGCATGATTTTGTGGCGCAGAAACGAAAGGGTCTTCAGCGGATTCATGGCGTCCAGCACCAGGAAGCTGCACAGATCGGCATGATCCTCTACCGCGGGTTTCGACATGTCCAGCGTCGCGAGCGAATAATCGCCCAGCAGGACGCGCAGCTTCGAGTAGTAATTAGTGCCGCGGTCCCGATCCAGCTCGCGAAACTTGGTGAGCCACATCCCGCAGCGCACGCCGGTGCCGACGCCGATCTCGAGCAGAAAAATCTCCGCGGGCAACTGATTCTTGGATTCCAGATCCTGCAACAAGATCCAGAAATCTTGAACGCTATCGGCGATCGCTTCCGGATTGTGCCCGTCGGACGCGCCGCCCGGCAGCGCCTGCTCATAACCCTTGCCGGTGGCGATTTCCCAGTCTCTGACGCGGCTCCAATAGAGCTTGTTGAACTCCCAGACGATGCTGGAACGCATGGATTGAAACTCTTCCAGCGGCAGCCGGTCCTGGTTCTGCGGCTCAGGCGCATTGCTGTGCGCCAAGGCTCGTAACAGCGCGGCGCGCAGGCATCCCGGCACCACTTGCCGGATGTCGACATGAACGTCCATGATCGGGACTTGCTGGCCGCTCTGGTTGTAGCCGTGAGTGGCGATCACCACCTCGCGAAAGTTTTGCTTGTATTGGATCCAGTCGAGCTCAATCTGAAGGCGGGCAAACTGGGCTTTCTCGATGTGGCCTTCCTCCAGGAGCGCGTAGACGGTACCAATAACGTCTTGGGCGCTGGTAGCAGCCGCTTTGCCTTGGAGGTGGTTGAGTTTGACGATCATTTTTCTTGCGAGAGCGTATAAATTTCTGTGCTAATGCCACACTGCATGCATAATGCGGGCGGCCCGGCCATTTTATCTCATTCGAAGCCGTGCGCGGCTGGTCGGTCTAGTTTTCGGACGGCTTCGCCGCTCGATCGATCACAATCACCTGGATGGGGACCTGCGCGGATTCCAGTTTCAGTCCAAGCTCCTCCTGCAAGGCGGTGAATATCGAGGGGCCACTATCGGAAGACGCCTCCGGCTTGGCCGAGAGCCGTTCGGGCATCCAGTCCAGCTCGAAATTGAATCCACCGGTGAGCCCGGTGTGGTCGACGACTGGTTTCTCGATGGCGGACGAAAGATGGCCGGCCAGAGCTTGCATGGTGGCGTTCACCGCTGTCAGGCGCCCGTTGTGCGAGCGCATGCTCTGGCCTTTCTCACCCGCCTTGGCCGGCTCCATTTTCGGCCCCTTCGCCGAGACCACCAAAGCATATCCGGACGCCTGGCGCTGTTCGCGATGAATGACGAGCTGAAACCGATCCGCCAGCAGACTTTGCAGCATCTGCCCAGTCGCTGCCGCGCCGGGACCGTGCGCGAACTCGTCGGGGATCTTGGCGTTCACGTCGAAGCCGTCGGAGTACACCCACTTGGGGCCTCCCGAGACCTCGCCCAGATCCTCCCCGATATCGATGTGGTAGGCGATCGCGATCAGCCGCTTCAGCGTGACATTGTGAGTCCGAAAGAAGCCCGCGCGGCCGGTGACGTCTTGCGAGTTGTCGTCCTTTGCAGGACGAACGGAAGCGACCTCAAACTCCGGTTTCTTCTCCGATTCGGGCGTCTGCGCCAGCGCAGTCGTGGCAATCCACAGAAGGGCGAGCTTGTTCATCGGCTCTCTTGAGCAGTCTGACGAATATCCAAGACTGGGCGTGGAACGGGTCGCAATATGATAAAATTTGAACGCTAGGCGTAGTGCGTCTGGCAAGGGTTTTGTGTCTTTGAAAGAGCAGGTAAATTACTCAGCATGAGCAACATGCAAGCCTGGGACGCCGATCGGGCCCAAGCCCGGATTCGGGAGCTGCAGCATCTGCCCGGCGCCCTGCTGCCCATTTTGCATGCATTGCAAGAAGAGTTCGGATACATCGATGCCTCGGCGACGCCAATGATCGCCAGTGCGTTGAATCTTTCGCACGCTGAGGTGCATGGCGTCATCAGTTTCTATCACGATTTTCGCCACGCGCCGCCTGGGAAACATATTCTGAGAATCTGCCGCGCCGAATCGTGCCAGTCCATGGGTTGCGACGCGCTGATCGCGCATGTCGAGAAGCGAGCCGGGGTCAAGCTGGGCGAGACGACGCCCGATCAAAGCCTCACCGTCGAGCAAGTGTTCTGCCTGGGAAATTGCGCGCTATCGCCGGCTGTCATGCTGGATGGCGAGCCGTATGGCCGGGTGTCGCCGAGTGTCGCCGATTTCCTGATTGACAACGCCCGGAGGGCGCAATGAGCGTGAAGGTGTACGTCCCTCGCGACTCCGCGGCGCTCTCCGTTGGCGCTGAAGGCGTGGCGCGCGCCATCGCGAGCGAAGCATCGTCACGCGGGCTCGACATCACGCTGGTGCGCAACGGATCGCGCGGGATGTTCTGGCTCGAACCGCTGGTTGAGGTTGAGACCGCTGCCGGCCGCATAGCCTATGGGCCGGTTTCGCGAGAGGCGGTTGCGGGTTTGTTCGACGCGGGTTTGCTAGAGGGTAAGACTCACGCGCTGTGTCTCGGACCAACGGAAGAGATTCCCTATCTCAAAGATCAGGAGCGGCTGACGTTCGCGCGCTGCGGGATCGTTGACCCGCTTTCGCTCGAAGATTACATCGCGCACGGCGGTTATCGCGGATTGAAGCACGCCCTTACGCTTGAGCCTCAGGCCATCGTCGATGCCGTCCAACTTTCGGGCCTGCGTGGCCGTGGCGGCGCCGGCTTCCCCACCGGCATTAAGTGGAACACCGTCCTTCGCGCCCTAGGCGATCAGAAATACATTTGCTGCAACGCAGACGAGGGCGATAGCGGCACCTATGCCGACCGCATGATCATGGAAGGCGACCCCTTCGTGCTCATCGAAGGCATGACCATCGCGGCTTTCGCGGTGGGCGCCACGCAAGGCTACATCTACAGCCGCTCGGAATATCCGCACGCTTTCCGCAGCATGCAGCGCGCCATCGCCGTCGCCTACGAGAAAGGCTACCTGGGCGCGGACGTCGCGGGCAGCGGCAAACGCTTCGATCTGGGTATCCGATTAGGCGCGGGCGCTTATATCTGCGGTGAAGAAACCTCGATGCTGGAAAGCCTGGAGGGTCGCCGAGGGCAAATCCGGCCCAAACCTCCGCTGCCTGCGCTGGAAGGGCTGTTCGGCAAGCCGACCGTGGTCAACAATCTGATCACGCTGGCAAGTGTTCCGATCATCCTGGACAAGGGCGGCGAATATTATCGCGACTTCGGCATGGGCAAATCGCGCGGGACGTTGACCATTCAGCTGGCCGGCAACATCAAGCACGGTGGACTTGTGGAGAAGGCGTTCGGGATCACGCTACGCGATGCTATTTACAAATTCGGCGGCGGTACTGCCACCGGCCGTCCGTTGCGAGCCGTGCAAGTAGGCGGGCCTCTTGGCGCATATTTCCCGGATTCGCTTCTCGACACGCCGCTCGACTATGAAGCCTTTGCCGCCCAAAAAGGCATGCTGGGCCATGGCGGCGTGGTGGTGTTCGACGACACGGTGGATTTGGCGAAACAAGCCCGTTTTGCCATGGAATTTTGCGCCATCGAAAGCTGCGGCAAGTGTACGCCCTGCCGGGTGGGGTCGACGCGCGGCGTGGAAGTGATCGACCGTATCATCGCGAATGAAAATCGCACCAAGAACCTCGAATTGCTGGATGATTTATGTGAGTTGATGATCGACGGATCGTTGTGCGCTCTGGGCGGTTTGATCCCGCTGCCGGTGATGAGCGCGATCCGGCATTTTCCTGAAGACTTCGATAAGCCGGCTCCCACCAAGCCGGCGCTTTTGGATCCAAACGTTCTGACTTCGAATCGGGAGACATCCCCATGGCGCTAATACAAGAAACCGATTACGGCACTCCACAACGGATTGCCGAAACACTGGTGACGCTGGAGATCGACGGCAAGCCCGTTACCGTAACCCGCGGAACGTCGGTGATGCGCGCCGCGGTGGAAGCAGGCGTTCAAGTGCCGAAACTGTGCGCCACGGACAACATGGAAGCGTTCGGATCCTGCCGCCTGTGTCTGGTCGAAATCGAAGGACGCCGCGGAACCCCAGCCTCCTGCACCACTCTGGCGGAGCCGGGAATGAAAGTGCGGACGCAATCGCCCAAGATCGCCAAACTGCGGCGCGGGCGTGATGGAACTGTACATTTCAGACCATCCGCTGGATTGCCTGACATGCGCCGCCAATGGCGACTGCGAATTGCAGGACATGGCGGGCGTGGTGGGTTTGCGCGAAGTCCGCTACGGGTACGAAGGGCAGAATCATTTCAAGGCTGAAAAGGACAAGTCAAATCCCTATTTCACCTTTGAGCCTTCCAAGTGCATCGTGTGCTCGCGCTGCGTGCGCGCCTGCGAGGAAGTGCAGGGAACGTTCGCGCTCACCATCCAGGGGCGCGGGTTTGCGTCCAAAGTGGCGTCGGGTCCCACGAATTTTCTGGATTCGGAATGCGTCTCCTGCGGCGCGTGCGTGCAAGCCTGCCCCACCGCGACGTTGATGGAAAAGAGCGTCATCGATAACGGCCTGCCGGAACACAGCGTGGTCACCACCTGCGCCTACTGCGGCGTGGGCTGCTCGTTCAAGGCGGAGCTGCAAGGCAATCAGGTGGTACGGATGTCGCCCTATAAGGACGGCAAAGCGAACCACGGCCACTCCTGCGTGAAGGGCCGGTTTGCGTGGGGCTACGCCACGCACAAGGATCGCATCATGAAGCCCATGATTCGCGCCAAGATCACGGACCCCTGGCATGAAGTGACTTGGGAAGAGGCCATCAGCCACACGGCCAGCGAGTTTAAGCGCATCCAGGCCAAGTATGGGCGCGATTCCATCGGCGGCATCACTTCATCGCGCTGCACCAACGAAGAAACGTACCTGGTGCAGAAGATGGTTCGCGCCGCGTTCGGCAACAACAACGTGGACACCTGCGCGCGGGTTTGCCATTCACCTACCGGTTACGGCTTGAAATCGACATTCGGAACATCCGCCGGGACGCAGGACTTCGATTCGGTGGACGTGTCGGACGTGATCATGGTGATCGGCGCCAATCCAACCGATGCCCATCCGGTTTTTGCTTCGCACATGAAGAAACGGCTGCGCGAGGGCGCGCGGCTGATTGTCGTCGATCCGCGCCGTATCGATTTGGTCAAGAGCGCGCACGTTCAGGCCGATTATCATCTGCCGCTGAAGCCCGGAACGAACGTCGCCGTGATCAACGCGATGGCGCATGTGATCGTCACCGAAGGTCTGGTGGACGAGCCTTTCGTTCAAGAGCGCTGCGATATGGAAGCGTTCGAACAGTGGCGCAAGTTTATTGCTGAAGAGCGCAATTCGCCCGAAGCAACCGAAGCCCTGAGCGGGGTTCCGGCGGCCGATCTGCGCGCCGCCGCCCGGCTATACGCTACCGGCGGCAACGCCGCTATTTACTACGGCCTGGGCGTCACCGAGCATAGCCAGGGATCGACGATGGTGATCGGCATGGCCAATCTCGCCATGGCCACGGGCAATATCGGCAAGCGCGGCGTGGGCGTGAATCCGCTGCGCGGCCAGAATAACGTGCAGGGCTCCTGCGATATGGGATCGTTCCCGCACGAGTTCCCGGGCTACCGGCACGTCTCCGACGACACGACGCGCCTGGCGTTCCAGGAAGCCTGGCATGTGGATCTGCAAAACGAGCCCGGCTTGCGTATCTCCAACATGCTGGACGCGGCCTGTGAAGGCACTTTCAAGGGGATCTACATCCAGGGCGAAGATATTCTCCAATCCGATCCGAACACGCAGCACGTCACGGCCGGACTGGCGGGGATGGAATGCGTGGTGGTGCAGGATCTGTTCCTGAACGAAACCGCCAGCTACGCGCATGTGTTTCTGCCCGGCTCGTCGTTCCTTGAAAAAGACGGCACGTTCACCAATGCCGAGCGCCGCATCAGCCGCGTGCGCAAAGCGATTCCGCCCATGGCCGGCAAGGAAGATTGGGAGATCACGCTGGATCTGTCGGCCGCACTAGGTTACCCGATGCCGTACAAGCATCCGTCCGAAGTGATGGACGAAATCGCGCGTCTTACGCCGACCTTCGCGGGCGTCAGCTTTGACAAGAATCGACGAACTCGGCAGCATCCAGTGGCCCTGCAACGCCAAGGCCCCGGAAGGCACGCCTGTGATGCACATCGGCGGATTCGTGCGCGGCAAGGGCCGCTTCATGATCACCGAGTTTATTCCCACCGATGAACGCACCACCGGCCGATTCCCGCTGATCTTGACCACCGGCCGCATCCTGACGCAATACAACGTCGGAGCGCAAACCGCCCGCACGGAGAACAACGTGTGGCACGCCGAAGACGTGCTGGAAATTCATCCGCTGGATGCGGAGAATCGCGGTATTCGCGAGGGCGATCGCGTGGCGCTCACCAGCCGCGCCGGCCAAACTACTTTACATGCCCGCATCTCCGAGCGCATGCAACCGGGGGTGGTTTACACCACGTTCCATCATGGCTTCACGGGCGCGAATGTGGTCACCACCGAGTTTGAAGATTGGGCCACGGGTTGTCCGGAATACAAAGTCACGGCCGTGCAGGTTAGCCTGGCGAAGAAGATGTCGGAGTGGCAGGAGCACTATCTTGAGACGCGCAAGCAGACCACGCAGATTCTGACCGGAGCCGCAGGCGACTAGATTATAAGTGAGGCCGGCGATTAAAGCATGAAGGCGTCCGATTCCATGATTCACAGGGCGAACCAGATCGCCCTGTTCTTTGCCAGCTACCCCCACGACGAAGCCGTGGCGGGCGTCACCGATCATTTCAAGAAATTCTGGGAGCGCCGTATGCGCGATCAGATCGTCGCCTATGTCGCGCAAGGCGGCAGCGGATTGCACGAGCTGGCGCTCGAAGCGGTGAAACGGCTGCAATAGGCGTGCGAATCCTGCTGGTCTTCGCGATTTGCTCTCTTGGCTTCGCGCAAGCCCTTCAAGATCATCGGCAACATCTACTATGTCGGCGCCGCCAATGTGTCTTCGTTCTTCATCCAAACTTCGCAAGGCGCGATCTTGCTGGACGGAGGGCTGCCCGAAACCGCGCCGCTCATCGAAAAAAGCATTGCCGAGCTCGGTTTCTCGATCAAAAGCGTGAAGATCCTGGTCAACAGCCACGCTCACTACGATCATTGCGGCGGCTTGGCCGAATTGAAGAAACATTCGGGAGCGCAAATGATCGCGAGCGAACGGGACGCTCAGGTGCTCAAAACGGCTCTGGGCGGAGCGGGGCCGTTTCCCGCGGTGCCCGTCGATCGCGTCATCGGCGATAATCAAACGGTGCAACTGGGCGGCGTCACGCTCACGGCGCATCTCACGCCCGGCCACACCAAAGGCTGCACCACCTGGACCGTACCCGTATTCGCCGGCGGCAAGACCTATCAAGTGGTTTTCTATTGCAGCACCACGGTCGTGGACAAGCTGGTCAACAATTCCGATTATCCGGCCATCGTTTCGGACTACATGCGAAGTTTTGCCGAATTGCGCAAGATACCGTGCGATGTTTTCCTGGCGCCGCACGCCGGATTCTTCAAGTTGGAAGAAAAACGCAAGCAACTCGACGCCGGCAAGCTTGATGCGTTCGTCGATCCCACGGAAATGCAGAAGTACGTGGAAGAGTCCGAGCAATCGTTTCGCAAGGAGTTGGACCAGCAACTGCACCAGTGACTCGCCGCTCGAACCGTCGCCTCCGCGCATCGCGAAAGCGTGTGTCAAAATCATTGCAGAGGCATTAATTGGCACAGGAAGGCAGCACTCCCCGAGCCGCCGCTCCGGGCTCTATTGGATCGGTTCGCTTGCTGGGCGTTCCCATCCGGCTCCACTTCACCTTCGTTCTACTGCTCATCTTTCTGGTGGTGCTGGGCCTCAGCAGCAACCAGTCACCCGGAAATTACACATTGTTCGTGCTGGCGGTGATCGGATCGGTGCTGCTGCATGAATTCGGGCACGCCTTGGTCAGCTCCCTCTACGGCATTCGGACTCTCGAGATCGTGATGTTTCCCATCGGCGGCGTCGCGCGCCTGGAACGCCCCGCTAAACCTCGCGAAGAATTTTGGATCGCGCTCACCGGGCCGGCGGTCAATCTCGCGATCGCCGGGTTCATCTTCGCCGTGCTTTATTCGCAGAAACGCGTGGTGAATCTCTTCGCGCTCGTGCAGCCCTCGGACGCGAATCTGGCGGACCGTATCGCTCTGGCCAATCTGATCCTCGCGGGATTCAATCTGCTGCCGGCGTTTCCCATGGACGGCGGACGCATGCTGCGCGCTGTGCTGTCGCGCTTGAAATCGGAATACGAAGCCACGCGCATCGCCACCTGGTCCGGCCGCATGCTGGCCATCAGCATGGGACTCTACGGATTCATCTACATGCCGATGCTGGCATTCGTCGCGTTCTTCATTTACTTGGGCGCGGCCAACGAAGGCGCGGCTTCGCGCGGGCGATCACTTACGCAAGGCATGCCCGTACGCGCCGCCATGATGACCGGATATCGCACGCTGGCGCACGGCGACACCATTCGCGACGCAGCCAATCTGTTGCTGGCCAGTTCGCAACAAGACTTTCCCGTCATGCTGGGCGATCAGGTGATCGGCCTGTTGGGCCGCAACGCGCTGTTACGCGGTATGGCGCAGGAGGGCGCCGATTCTTACATCGCGGGCTACATGGAGCGCGAATTTCCCAGCGTTCCGCCCGACAAGGATCTGGCCGAGGTTCTGCCGCTCATGGCGCATTCCGGCGCCTGCGTGCTGGTGATGCAGGAGGGCCAGCTGCTGGGTCTACTGAGCTCGGAAAATCTTTCGCAATTCCTGCTTTTGCGCAGCGTGGGCCTGCAACCGGCGGAGTAAGCCATGCGCAAGCTGTGTTTTTTGCTTATCGTTTTCTGCCTGGCCGCAAGCGCCGCCAACGTCAAGCTGTATATGAAGGATGGCAGCTATCAATTGGTGCGCGAGTACCAGGTGGAAAACGACCGTGTTCGTTTCTACAGCATCGATCGCGACGATTGGGAAGAAGTACCCTTCGCGCTAGTCGATCTGGATAAGACCAAGGCCGAAATTCAAGCGCGAGCCGACGCCGCCCGTGAAGAGGCCGCCGCGGAAGCCGCCGAGAACAAAGCCGAGCGCGCCGCCCGCAAGCAGATAGCGGCCGTACCGGCCGATCCGGGAGTCTACTTGATTGGGGAAGGATGAGAAGTTGACTCCGCTGAAAATCGGGGAGTCGAAGGTCGTCAACAACAAGCGGCGCAACGTCCTGAGAATCATCAGTCCGATCCCTCTGGTCCCGGGCAAAGCGACGCTGGAGCTGGACGGCCCGCATGCTTCGCAAGGCACCGCCAATCGCAGTCCCGAATTTTATATCCGCCTTTCTGAGGATGAGCGCTTCGGCATCGTGCGAATGGGGGAGCACAAAGGCAATCGCGTGGTGGAGAAGCTCACCATCCAGCCGGTGATGAAAGATACTACGCAGGAACCGGATCTGGTGGAGGTGTTTCGCCAGCAAGTGGCCGACGAACTATTCAAAATTTGGCCGCAAAAGCCGCTCGATCCAGGCGAATACGCAGTGGTTCAATACTCCATGGACAAGGTCGATATGCAGGTCTGGGACTTTTTCATCGCGCCGGGAACCGGCAACTAGACGCGCGCGAAAAATTCCAGGCTTCTGCGCGCGCAAGTCTCCCAGCGATATTCCTGCCGCGCCCGCGCCATCCCCGCCGTTCTAAGCTCCTGCTGCAATGTCGGAGATGTGAGCTAATTTTTCCATCGCTACTTGAATCTCCGCTGCGCTGAGAGGGTCCACCAGCAAGGCGCCATCAGCCGCCACCTCCGGCAGGCACGAGGTATTGGACGTAATCACAGGCACGCCCGCGGCCATGGCCTGCGCAACCGGAAATCCGAAGCCTTCATATAACGATGGATAGATGAATGCACTGGCTCCTGCCATCAAGCCCGGCAATTCGTCTTCCGGCACATATCCGAGATAGCGCACTCCAGGGGGATGCGATGCCAGCCGTGCCAAGGTTTTCTGTCCCGCCCAGCCGCTCGCGCCCGCGACCGCCAAGTCGAAATCGCCGCGCAGGCGAAAGCCCTGCCACGCGTCCAGGAGTGTATCGACGTTCTTACGCGGCTCAATGGCGCCCAGATACAAAACATACGGCCGGCCGCTGGGCCGCGGCTGCGCGCCAAAATAAACCTCAGGCACTCCGGGATAAATCACGTCGATGCGATCCGGGTCCAATGCGAGCAGCCGGATGGCGTCCTGCCGCGAATTCTCGGAGATAGCGATCAGACGATCGGCTCGCCCCAGCACATTCTTCGCCAGGCTCTCTTCGGCCCGGATATTGTCCGCGGTGTGCAGCTCGGGCATCAGGTGGGTGGTCATGTCGTAGATGGTGGCCGTGAGCTTCAGGTTGCGCGGAGGAAATCGGATCTGATTCGATACATGAAAAACATCGGCCGGGGGCATGCTCCAGCGCAGCAGCGGCAGCGATGGCACGGCGTTGGCGGCAAACACGCAGCCCAGGTGCCAATAGGTCCGTGCGGCGGATGCAATCGACCGTTCGTGATCCAGCGGGCCTAATCTTTCGAGCGCCGGAAGGGTGAGTATGCGGTCGTTTCGCGCCTGTTGCCAGAGACTTTGAATCCAGTAATAGAGATAATTCTTGACGCCCGCGCTGCGCAGCAACAGAGGAGTGGCGTCAATCAGAATTCGCATGATTGGTCAGCATTTATTTGCCGCCGCCGGGCAATGAGGTGAGATTAGCACGGAAGCCTCGCCGGCCAACGGCTAGAATGGTCTTTACGGCGGTTTCTTCAAATGATGGGCATTGCCAAAGCCACCCGCGAGTATGAAGCATGGCTCGCCAAGCGCATCCGTCTGCTGCCCGCGGATCTGCGCCGGAAACATCAGGCCATGGCACAGGACGCCTTTCCGTTCTTACGCGCCACGTTTTATCGCTGGATGCAACTGTGGCCGAAGGTCTGTTCCAACGAGGCGCGCGCCCCGCGTGTACTCGCCGTGGGCGATCTGCACGTCGAGAATTTTGGAACCTGGCGCGATATCGAGGGCCGGCTGGTGTGGGGCATCAACGATTTCGACGAAGTCTGCGAACTACCTTACACCATCGATCTGGTGCGCCTGGCTGCCAGCGCGCACATTGCGATTCGCGAGGCGCGCCTTCAGATCGCGGCCAAAGACGCGTGCGATGCGATCCTCACCGGTTATAAGAAAAGCCTTGAAATGGGCGGCGCTCCCTACGTGCTGGCCGAGGAGCACGAGTGGCTGCGCCACATGGTCACGGGTGTTCTGCGCGACCCAATTCAGTATTGGGAGAAGCTGGACAGCCTGCCAACTTTGAGAGGGCGCGTTCCCAGGAGCGCGCGCCGCGCCATTGAGCGCTTGCTGCCTGAGCCGGGTCTTGACTACCGCATCGTTCACCGCATCGCCGGCTTGGGCAGCCTGGGCCGTGAGCGTTACGTCGGTATTGCGATTTGCCGCGGCGCTCGAGTGGCGCGCGAAGCCAAAGCGCTGGCGCCGTCGGCGTGCGTGTGGGCCATGCCCGGCGAAACATCCGAACGTATCCGTTATCAGGAGGCGCTGGATAAATCGGTTCGCGATATCGATCCGTTCGTGCGATTGCGCGGGAGCTGGATCGTCCGGAGGCTGGCGCCCGATTGTTCGCGTGTGGAGCTGGCGTCAATGCCCGAGGAGCGCGACGAATCCAGGCTGCTCCGCGCCATGGGATTCGAGACTGCCAACGTACATCTGGGCACCCCGCGCGCCGCCAAACTGATCCTGCGCGATCTTGGCAAACGACCTGCCCATTGGCTGCACGAGGCTGCCACCGCGATGGTCAAAGCCACCGCCGCCGACTGGCGGGAATGGCGCGCCAGTACGCGGAAGAAGCCGCGGGCCAAGGCGTAAATGGGGAAATTGGCGCGCCGACTCCTGCCGCTTTGCTGCCTTTCCTTATTGCTCCACGTGCCGCTCCACGGCCAGCCGCCGGACACTGTCCTCATCGTCGTGAATCAGCCATCCGCGCTTTCGCGCCAGATCGGCGAGTATTACGCCCAGCGACGCCATATTGCCGCTTCGAACATTTGCCGTCTCAACGCCAGCATGAACGAAGAAATCTCGCGTTCCGAGTACGGCGATCAGGTCGCCCGCCCCATTCAAGAATACCTGCGCGGACACCGTCTCACCGAAAAAGTGCTTTACATCGTGACTACCGCCGGAGTGCCATTGAAGATCCGCGGTAATCTTGGTCTCGTCGGCGAAGCGTCCTCCGTGGATTCGGAACTGACGTTGCTTTATGGCGACTTGCATGGCCGGCCTCATCCCGTGCCCGCCGGCATCGCCAATCCCTTTTTCGGTAAAACCAACGCGCCATTTCGGCATCCCGATTTTCCGATTTATCTTGTGACCCGGCTGGCCGGATACGACTTCGACGACGTCAAGGGCATCATTGACCGCGCGCTGGCCGCCCGCAATCGCGGAAAGTTCGTGATCGATCTGAAGGGCAGCGATAACACGCAAGGCAATCTCTGGCTGGCCCAGGCCGCCCAGCAGCTACCACGCGACCGTGTCGTCTTTGATCGCTCGCGCAATGTGTTGTATCGCGAATCGGACGTGATCGCTTACGCCTCGTGGGGTTCCAACGATCCCGACCGCAAAGAGCGCCATCTCGGATTCCAGTGGCTGCCGGGCGCCATCATGACCGAATACGTGTCCACCAACGGTCGTACTTTCGCGCGCCCTCCCGACAGTTGGCGCATCGGCGGCGCGTGGGGCGATCCAAAGACCAACTTCGCCGGGTCTCCGCAAAGCTTGACCGCCGATTATATTCACGACGGCGTCACCGGCGCGTCCGGCCACGTCTACGAACCTTATTTGCAGCTCACGCCGCGGCCTAACATTCTGCTGCCGGCTTACTTCCACGGCCGCAACCTGGCCGAGAGTTACTATCTCGCAATCCCCATGCTGAGTTGGATGAACATCGTGGTGGGCGATCCGTTGTGCAGCCTCGGAAAGCCGTGAGCAAATCGCGACCATCTGTGCAATAGCTCCCGAGAAACGAGAGACTAGAGTTAGATGATTCAACTTTCCGGCGCCGGTAAGCGCTTCGGCTCCAAGCTGCTGTTCGAAGATCTCAACTGGATGATCACGGCCCAGGATCGCGCGGGCCTGGTGGGCGCCAACGGCAGCGGCAAAACGACGTTACTGAAAGTGCTGGGCGGGATGGAGTCGCTCGATTATGGCAGGCTCAGCGTCACGCGCGGCGTCAGCTCCGGCTATTTGCCGCAGGACGGCCTCTCGCTCTCCGGCCGCAGCGTGTTCGCCGAGTGCATGTCGGTATTCGCCTCGCTGCAACAGATGGAACTGGAGATGGAAGAGCTGACGCACAAGATGGGCGAACTGGATCCCGCGGGGCCCGAGTACGCGCAGGTGGCCGACCGCTTCCATCATTTGGATAGCGAGTTCCGTAACCGCGACGGCTACGCCATCGAAGCGCAGGTAGGGACGGTGCTGACGGGGCTTGGTTTTCCGCATGAGGAGTGGAACAAGCGTACCGAGGAATTCTCGGGCGGCTGGCAGATGAGGATAGCGCTGGCCAAGCTGCTGCTTGAGAAGCCGAATCTGCTTCTGCTGGACGAGCCGACCAATCACCTGGACCTGGAAGCCCGCAACTGGCTAGAGCAATACCTCGCAGATTATCCTTTCGCCTATGTGCTGATTTCGCACGACCGCTATTTTCTGGACGTTACGGTCAACAAGATCGTCGAGATCTGGAATCGCGGCGTGCATTTCTACTCGGGCAATTACGAGAAGTATTTGCGGCAAAAGCAGGAGCGGACCGAGCAGTTGGAAGCGGCGTATCGCAATCAGCGCGAGCGCATCGAGCAACTGGAGGCGTTTATCAATCGCTTCCGCTACCAGGCCACCAAGGCGAAACAGGTGCAGAGCCGCATCAAAGAGCTGGAAAAGATCGAGCGCATCGAGCTGCCGAATGAAGAGAAGACCATTCACTTTTCGTTTCCGCAGCCCAAGCCGAGCGGCCGCATCGTGGCCGAGTTCCAGAACGTTGCGAAGAGTTATGGCGACAAATTCGTTTTCGGCGGCGTGAACTTTATCATTGAGCGCGGCGACCGTATCGCGCTGGTGGGCGTGAACGGCGCGGGAAAATCGACGCTGATCAAGTTGCTGGCGGGCAGCGAACCACTCTCGAACGGCGAATATCGCCTGGGGCACAACGCCGAAGTAGACTACTTCGCGCAGGATCAATACAAGGAACTCGACCCCAACGCGCGCATGCTGGACGATCTGCAGGGCGAAGCACCGCGCTCCAGCAACACGGAACTGCGCAGTTTGCTGGG
The DNA here is from genome assembly GCA_963798295.1 of Bryobacterales bacterium. Classification (GTDB taxonomy): domain Bacteria; phylum Acidobacteriota; class Terriglobia; order Bryobacterales; family Bryobacteraceae; genus Palsa-89. The sequence goes on from CAWCSV010000005.1 coordinate 410,305, forward strand.
TTGTTTCCTATTTTCTGAAGACGACGTCTTCAAGCGCATCGGCGTGCTTTCGGGCGGCGAACGCAATCGCTACGCGCTGGCCCGCATGCTGCTGCAGCCTTCGAATTTTCTGCTGCTGGACGAGCCAACGAACCACCTGGATATGCGAGCCAAGGACGTGTTGCTCGAATCGCTCGAAAAGTACAGTGGGACCGTGGTTTTCGTTTCACACGACCGTTACTTCATCGATAAACTCGCTACGCGCATTTTCGAAGTGGGCAACGGCGAGGTCAACGTGTTCCCAGGCAATTACGAAGACTACATCTGGAGGAAAGAGGGCAAACAGATCGATTTGAGCCTGCCCGGCGCGGTGAACGGCCACGTAACTGCCAGCCATCAGCTACCGGCCACTAGCCCCCAACCGGCCGCAAAGCGCGTCAATCCAATGAAGCTGAAACAGCGGCAGGACCGCGCGCGCGAGCTGGAGTCGCAGATTGCCGCGCTTGAAGCGGAGATCGCAAGCGAGGAAGAGAGTCTGGCGAATTTTGTGAGCGCCGAGGAATCCGTCCGCGTTGCGGCGCAACTGGAGAAGCGCCGTACCGCTTTGAACGCCCTGCTTCAGGAATGGGAAGAGGCGTCGCAGGAAGTATGAGCGACTTTCAGGAACAGCTGGCGCATCTGCGCAAACGCATCGCTCGCATCGACAAGAAGTACACGCGTCCGAACACCCGTGTGCCCATCCCCAAACCCCAACCCCCAATCCCGGTCCCAGAAGATTGGCTGCACGGTGAAGAAGTGGCGACCGCGCACGGCGTCCATTACGAGACCGAGCGGCTCTACGAGCGCCAGCGACGTCACGGCAGCATCGGCATCGTGGACCTGGAGGATCTCTCGCACGATCTTCTGGACCCCATTTCGAATGGCCAGATTCGCGGCGTCCCGCCTGAGAAATGGTGCTTCCTGGATACCGAAACCACGGGCCTGGCCGGAGGATCGGGGACCTACGCGTTTCTGGTGGGCGTGGGCCGCATTACTCCGCAAGGTTTTCGCGTGCGGCAATTCTTTATGCGCGATTTCGGTGAAGAGGCAAGCCAGCTGAGCGCCGTCACCGAACATTTGAAGCAGTTCGAAGTGCTGATCACCTACAACGGACGCACCTACGATCAACCGCTGCTGGAAACGCGCTTCCGCATGGTGCGGCAGCGCACGCCGTTCAGTTCGCTGGAGCATTTGGATCTGCTGCACGGCGCGCGCCGCCTGTGGAACCTGCGATTCGACAGCTGCCGGTTGGTGGAGCTTGAAAATCAAATTCTAGGCGTGGAACGCCAGGGCGATCTTCCGGGCGAAATGATTCCGTATGTCTATTTCGAATACGTTCGAACGCAGGAAATTTTTCGCTTGATGCCGGTGTTTCACCACAACGCCATTGATATTCTGACTCTGGCCTGCCTCACCGCCATCGTCCCGCGTGCGTTTCACTCGCCGGCGAACGCCGAATTCGCGCATGGAGCGGAGATGGTTGGGCTGGCGCGCTGGTGGCGGCAAGCCGAGCAGCACGAAAACGCGCTGGCGCTTTTCCGGCAGGCTATCGGGAAGAATCTCTCCGACGATCTGTTATTTCGTACGCTGTGGGACATCGCGGCGCTGGAAAAGAAGCTGGGGCGCGAACACGCCGCGCTTGGCGTGCTGACCGATCTGGCGGGCTCACGCAATCCATGGCGGGCCGCGGCGTTTGTGGAACTCGCCAAATATTATGAGCGCCGCGAGCGCAATTATGCGCTGGCTATGGAGATGACGCGCAGCGCGATGCAACTGGAACCGTCCGAGGCGCTGCAACGCCGCGCCGCGCGCCTGGAAAAACGCATGGCCGCGCCCAAGACTTCCCGACTTCTATGATCAAAACATTTCTAGTGTTTGCCGCTTTTCTGCTTCTCGCCGCCTGCGCGAAGCCGCCCAAGCTGGACGTGAGCTTGAGCCTTGACAAGCAAAACGACAATCTCATCTTCGTGAAGGTGAAAGTGGTAAACACGGAAGACCGCGCCACGGTTCCCATCGCGATCGAAGTGACCGGCCAGACCGAGAGCAACGGCCACTGGGATAAAGCCAGTTCCATCCTGCATCCCGCGGCGTTTGTGCTAAACCGCAAGGAACAGCGCGAGATCACCAAATTGTGGAGAGTTCCAGCCGACGCGGCCCGGACCACGCTGACCGTCAAAGAACAGGAGCGTGGCTTTTTGTTAAAAACGGAACGAGCGGAAAAGGTGTTTACCGCGGCCGCGCCGGCTACAGCGAAGCCGTAAGCGATCTCCAAGCCACGCCCTGCGATTCGGCCACTCCCGGATGCGTGATCTGTCCCGCGTAGGTATTGACGCCCACTCGAATGGCCGGATTGTCCCGGCAAGCCTGCTCCAATCCTTTGGCGCACAACTCGGCGAGATAAGGAAAGGTGGCATTGGTGAGCGCGTAGGTGGAAGTGTGCGGAACAGCCGCCGGCATGTTCGATACGCAGTAATGCAGCACTCCATCGACGAAGTAAATGGGATCGGTGTGCGTGGTGGCGTGCGAGGTTTCGAAGCACCCCCCTTGATCGATGGCGACATCCACCATCACAGCCCCGGGCTTCATGGTTTTCAACATCTCGCGCCGCACCAGCTTGGGCGCCGACGCTCCCGGAATCAGCACCGCTCCTACCACGAGATCGGCGTTGCGTACCGCATCGCGGACCGTGAATACGTTGGAGGCGAGCGTCACCACCTGGCTGCTGTAGATGTCGTCCAGGTTGCGCAGGCGATCGAGACTGCGATCGATGATGGTGACAGCCGCGCCCAGCCCTACGGCCATTTTGGCTGCATTATGGCCCACCACGCCGCCGCCCAGGATCACGACATTGGCGGGCGCCACGCCGGGCACGCCACCGAGCAGGATGCCTCGGCCTCCATTGGGCCGTTCCAGATAGACCGCGCCCACCTGTACCGCCATTCGTCCCGCCACTTCGCTCATGGGAGTGAGCAGCGGCAGCGAACCGTCGGCCTCGCGAATGGTCTCGTATCCGACCGAGTTGACGCGGGCGTCCACTAGCTTGCCGGTGAGTTCGGGCAGCGGAGCCAGATGGAGATAGGTGAACAGGATCAAGCCGGGGCGGAAGTGCGCATATTCGGAAGGCTGAGGTTCCTTCACCTTAATGACCAGATCGGCCTTGCTCCAAATCTCGGATGCGCTGGGAAGAATCTCGGCGCCCGCGTCGCTATATTCGTGGTCCGGGATGGAACTGCCGGCGCCAGCCTGGGTCTCGACGATCACGCGATGTCCGGCTTCACGCAGGCCGGTTACTCCGCTGGGAACCAAACCGACGCGCGTTTCGTGATCTTTGATTTCCTTGGGAACGCCGACGGTCATTGAACGGGGTTGGGCGGGGGTGGCGCAACCGGAGCCGGCTGCTGCGAGGAGTCCGATTTCGCGGTCAGGTGTTTCGGACCAAGGCCCAAGGCGATGAGCGAGAGCGAATTGATTTTGCCGTCCGGCATGAGGTTCTGATCGGCTTGAAAGCGCTTGAGAGCGTCGGCCGAATCCGCGCCCCATGCGCCGTTGGGCTCGCCCTTGAAATAACCCTTGCTCGCCAGCGCTTGCTGGATCTCCCTATAACGATCCGGCGTGGGAGCCTGCTGATAAGAGCGCGGCGACCGGCGAGCCAGTTTCCCCTTGCGGCGGACGCTGGCTTTGATCGAGACCGCGGTATGTTTGCGCGCGGCAGAAGCGGAGGCAGTGGTAGCCGGATGGCGGCGCTTATGCGGTTTGGCCGGCGTTGCGGCCAGTGAGGAACAGCCAATGGCGAACAGCGCCAGCGCCGTAAGATTTATCTTTAGCACTAAACCACATTGTAGAACGGTGGGGACTGTGGCTGGTGATTGGTGGCTGGTGACCGGCAGCAAGTGGCCGGATTTCGGACCTATTCCCGTTGCTTACGCAATTGATTCAGCAATTGCTGCACCTGTGGATCGGGCCGCAGTTTCTGAGCGAATTCCAACTCGGCGATTGCGTTCGACAGTTGGCCTGGAATCTGTGCCAGGGCGGTTCCCAGGTTGACGTGCGCCTGCGTAAGATTGGGTTGAATTCGAAGCGCCAGTTGCCACTCCTGAATGGCTTCGCGCAGTCCGGTTGGCGTTTGGGCCAAGGCGTTGGCGAGGTTGTTGTGAGCCTGCGCGAATCCCGGCTGGCTGCGCAGGGCCAGTCTATACTCGGAGATCGCATCGCCAAGATGATTCGGCCTTAGGGCGTTTCCAAGATTATAGTGCGCCTGGGCCAGATCGGGGTCGCTCTCAATCGCCGCCCTCCACTCCGCCATAGCCTCCGCCTCGTGGCCGGGTAGGCGTGCCAACAGATTTCCCAGATTGTTGTGGGCCAGCGCGAAATCAGGCTGGCTGTGGACGGCGGCCTGGAACTCCGTAATCGCATCCGCGAAGCGGTCCGTTCGTTCAAGCAGCAAGCCAAGATTGTAGTGCGCCGTTGGGCTGTCCGGCTCGATCCGCAGCGCGGCTTGAAACTCAGCGATCGCATCCTCGGTCCGGCCGGGCATGCGGAGCAGCGCCTGCCCCAAATTGTAGTGTTCTTGTGAACTGTTCGGCCATATCCGGAGCGCCGTCTGGTACTCGGCTATTGCGTCCGGCAATCGTCCGGGCACGGCGGACAAGGCGATTCCCAAATTCATGTGCGGCCGGGCACTATCTGGACACACCTCCACGGCGCTCGACCATAGACTCAGGCTGTCATGCCAATCGAAGTTGCGCGAGTAGGTGCGCGCCATCAGAACCAGGCACGCGAGGGCAGTCGCAATCCTTACCGCGCTCGCGCTCATCCGCCAACTGGATGACATCCACCGGATGGCGGCGACCAGGCATCCAGCCAGGCCGATGGAAGGCAGATACATGAAACGCTCAGCCATAATGCTCCCGATCAGAATAATCAGATTTGCAGTCGGCATCAGCGCGATAAGAAAGAAACCCATGAAAAAAGACACCGGCTTCCAGCGCCGACGGCAGATGACGGCCAGCAAAATCGCGCCGAGCGCGGCCGCGAGCGCGACCAGCGTCTTGGCATCCTCCCATCTGGCAAGATTCCAACCGAACAATGGAAACGCAAGATAGGAATAATCCGGCGACAAATGGGCCGGCCAGAAAAACAGCCATAGGTACTTGCCAATCACTTTGACGGCGGTGAGACGCGCTGTCCAGAAATCGGCGACAATCAGTGGATTTTCCTGGATGGATATGACTATGCGCATGTGCTGTGGAATCCAAACCAAGAAAAACGCTGCAAAGGGCAACAGCAAAGCGGCGTAAGCTGGGATGCGAGCGCGCCAGGTTGCACCGTCGGAAGCCGCACGCTCCGAAAACGTAAGATCGTACAGCAATATGATGCCCGGCAGTACCGCGGCATTCTCCTTGGAGAACAAGCCGATTGCCTGCGCGGCAACAATTGCGATGAGCCACCACCGCTTGCGCGGCCCGCTGGCGGATGCCCACTGGGTATAGCACAACAAGCCGGCCAGTACGCCGAATGCCGCGAGCTCATCCGCGCGTCCGACGATGTTGGTGACCGAGTCCGTGAGCAACGGGTGCAATCCCCAGATGGCGGCGAGCGCCAATCCCGCCAATGGCTCCGCGAAGATCAATAAACCAAGCGCATAGACGAGAGACACGTTGGCGCCATGCAGCGCCAGATTGATCCAGTGATAGCCCACTGGATTCGTGCCTCCTCCGAGCACCGCATGGTTGAAGAGATACGACAGAGTGACCAACGGCCGATACGATCCGCTGGCCGGATTAATGAACCAGTAGCCTTGAGTGAGAATTGCGCCGATGTTGTGTGCTGTTACCGCTCGGATTCGTAGGTCTTGCAGCAATATTCCCACATCGTCGAACAGCATTTCGCCGTGAAAGGAATTGAAGTAGGCCAGCAAGACCAAAGCCCAAAGCAGCAACAGGCGGCGTCCGTGCTCACTCCAGACTCGGGCGGCAATGATGCGCGCGAAGGACCGTTTCGCAACAGGGCGAGGCGCTGTGATCGGCCTTCGCGGTTTTCGAACCTTCCGCACGTCACGAGTAGTATATCTTGAGGTTCCGAATAGGGCTGCGGCACCTGCAAAAATTTCGGCCGTGGGGGTTGGTCATCTCCCGCCGCTCCCTCAGAACTAGAAAGTCCTGGCCTCCGAGATTGCGCCCAATTGTGCCGAGAAGGCCCAGAGGACCGTGGCCGCGGCCAGCCCGCCCACCAGGATGAACTCAACGCCGCCCTCGTACAAGGCTCGCAGGACGGCGGCCGGCCTAAGTTCCGGCATTTAGTTCGCGAATCGCGATTATTTCGTTGACATGCTGTTCCAGGAATTCGAGGCGCTGCGCGGGTGTCAACGAGAGCATCCAGCGGATCAGGGTGAGAACGACGCCGTCGGGGCTGTAGTCGGTAGGCGGGATCTGGTTCTCGATCAGCATTGCTTGGAACCAGCATACCGTGCACCCCGAGACGCGTCGAACGCGTCTAACAAATAGAGCTCCTTCAGAGTTGGACACCCTGAGAAGCGAAGGAGGGCTCGTGTTTGAACAGACCTTCGTCTCCACTTCCAAAACTCGCCGATCCTGGACGGTTCTAGCGGCATTAGGCGGGCAATTGCTGGCCATTGGTTTGTTGCTGGCGATTCCGCTCTTCTTCATTCAATCGCTCCCGGTGACGCAGTTCACGAGCGTCTTACTGGCTCCTCCGCCTCCTCCACCACCACCGCCGCCCCCGCCGCCGGCACAGGCGCGAGTGGATCGAGAAACCCATACGACGCCGCGCAAGTTCGATATGCGCCGCCTGACCGCGCCGAAGTCGATACCCAAGCAGGTGGCTACCATCAAAGATCTGCAGGAGTTGCCGCCTCCATCTGTCGGCGGAGTCATCGGCGGAGTCCCTGGTGGAATTCCGGAAGGAGTGGTCGGCGGTGTTCTGGGTGGCATTGGGGACGTCGCGCCGCCCCCGCCTCCTCCGCCGCCAAAAGCGGAGGCCCTCAAACCCGCCACGCCAGCGCGCATCCGCCGCGGAGGAAACGTGGAAGCCGCGCTACTGATCCACGAGGTTGAGCCGCAGTATCCCGTCCTGGCTGCACAAGCCCGCATTGGGGGCGTCGTGCGCCTGAAGGCCATCATCGGCCGGGACGGCAAGGTAGAGGATCTGTCTCTGGTGAGCGGCCAGCCATTACTGGTGCAAGCTGCAATGGAAGCTGTAAAACAATGGCTCTACAAGCCGACTTACCTGAATGGCACTCCTGTTGAAGTTGCTACGGAAGTGGACGTCAATTTCCGCCTGGCTTCGTAACGTATTCCACAAAACTGTGGATATCTCACCGTTCGGAATGCAGATGGCTACTTATTGTATGTCTAGCCGAACAGCCGCAAGATATAGCCAACTACCCGCTTTACTTTCGGGTCGGGCGCGGTTACCATAGACCCATCCCCCGAGACGATAATAGAAGGGGAAGCTATTTTGCTGAAGCTCAAGCGGGTAGAGATACAAGGTTTTAAATCGTTCTTCGACCGGACCGAGATGAGGTTTCCCGGTTCCGGCATTGCGGCAATCGTTGGTCCCAATGGTTGCGGAAAATCCAACCTGAGCGATGCCATGAGCTGGGTGCTGGGCGAGCAGTCGGCCAAGAGCCTGCGCGGAGCAAGGATGGAAGATGTCATCTTTGCCGGAACGCGGGACCGCAAGCCGCTTGGCCTGGCGTCGGTCACGATGACGCTGGTGGATCCGTCGGCGGAGGCGCATCATGAACAGAATGGCCACGCCAACGGCAACGGACACGCGAACGGTCATCACAAGCCCAGCGAGGTCACCATCACGCGGCGGCTGTTTCGATCCGGCGAAAGCGAATACCTGATCGATGGCAAGGTGGCGCGGCTGCGCGACATTCAGGACCTGTTTATCGGCACGGGTCTGGGGCCCGAGAGCTACGCCATCATCGAGCAGGGCCGTATCGGGCAAATTCTGAGCAACAAACCGCAGGACCGGCGCGCAATTATCGAAGAGGCCGCGGGCATCGGCAAGTTTAAAACCAAGAAGCGGCTGGCGGAAGCCAAGCTGGAAGGCGCGAAACAAAACCTGTCGCGCGTGTTCGACATTCTGGAAGAAGTGGGGCGCCAGGTAAATTCGTTGAAGCGCCAGGCTTCCAAAGCCAGACGCTATGAAGAGCTGAAGATCGAGATGACGGCGCATCTGCGCCAATCGTTGGCGGCGCGCTACCGGATGGTGGAGCGGGATGCGGCCAAGACGGCGCTGGATTTAAATCTTGCCAACGCGGAATTCCAGAGCCTTTCAGTGCAGGTGACCGAGCGCGAGCAGGAGCACGCGGCGCTGCAGGAGGCCTGCTATCGCAACGACGCTGAACTGGCGGAGGCGCGCCGTCGGCTGGCCGATTTGCAACTGGAACAAGAGCGCACGCGCGGACGCCTGGATTCGCAGGCGCAGCAGATCGGCGGGATGGAGCAGAGGCTGGCGCAGGGCGAGACGGAATCGCTGGTACTGGAAAAGCGGCACGAACAATTGCGAGGCGAGTTAGAAGCGCACTTGCAATCGGTAGTGGAGTTGGAAGCGCAGATCCAGTCGGCCCGCGAGCGCCTGTCGGCCAAGGCTTCTGAGCGGGAACAGATCCAACAGGCGCTGCAGCAGAGGGCCAGGACGCTGGAGACCGGACGGCAGAACGTGTTGCGGTTGCTGGGCGAATCGTCGGCGCTCAAGAATCAGCTGGTGCAGATCGGCGAGTATTTGTCCGCCATCGATCGCGATGCGGCGCGCTGCCAGCGCGATGAGCAGACCGCCGGGGCCGATCTTGAGCGGCTGGCGTCGGTGAAGGAAGAACTGTCGCGGCGCATGTCGGCCGGGCAGATGGAGCTGGAGTCCACTGCGGACAAACGACGCCGCGTGGAAGAAGAGCTAAACACCCGCAAGACGCAGGCCGGGGAAGCCAGGAAACTGCTGGATCAATTGCGCACCGATGCATCGCGGTTGAGAGCGCGCAAGGATTCGCTGGAAGAGATTCTTTCGCATCGCGCCTACACCGCCGAGAGCGTGAAGCGTCTGTTCACGGCCATCGAGCGCGGCGAAGCCGAGGAGTTTCACGCGGCCGGCGTGCTGGCGGATTTCGTGGAAGTGGAGCCGGCTTTTGAAAAAGCCACCGAAGAGTTCTTGCACGAAGAGCTGGAATACGTGGTGGTGCAAAACTGGAACGAGGCCGAGCGCGGTATCAACCTGATGCGTACGGACCTGGACGGGCGGGCCACGTTCCTGGTGCATCCGGAGGCGGCTGAACAGACCCACTCGCTGGATAATCTGGCGGGCGACGAAGACGTGGCTGGCCGGCTCAGCGATCATCTGCGGTTCACCAATGGATTCGCGGCGGCTCCGCGAGACTTGCTGCCTCGCCTGGCGCATTGTTTCCTGGCCAAGGATCGCACGGCGGCGCAGCGGCTGGCAGTGCAGCATCCGGAATTTTTCTTCCTGCTGCCGGATGGAGTGAGCTATCACGGACACGCGGTGAGCGGCGGCAAGAAGACGGGCAGCGGTCCTCTGGCGCTGAAGCGCGAATTGCGCGAGCTGACAGGCGAAGTCCAGGTGAAGCAGCGCGTGGTGGAAGGCACGGCGACGGCGCTGGATCAACTGGAGCGCGAGATCGCCGGGTTCAGCGAGGATCTAGAGAGCTTGCGGTCGCTGCAACAGAGCCAGGAGAAAGACGCCCTGGCGCTGGATCACGAGCATCGGCAGCTGGCGGAGGAATTTACGCGGGCGCAGTCGCGATTATCGGTGGCGCGCTTGGAGCTGGAGCGGCTACGGCAGGAAGGCGGCCGGGCGCGTGAACAGCAGGAGCACGATCAAACGTTGCTGGATGAGCGGGAGACCGCGCGGTCCATCGAAGAACAGGTGCTGGAGCAGTCCCGCGAGGATTTCGAAGAGCTGCAATTACAGGCGCATCGGCTGGGTGAAGAGCACGGCGAACTGCGGGCGGAACTGGCTGGGTTTGAAGAACGGCAGCGATCCGAGCGCGCGACACAGGCCCGGCATGAAGCGGGGATCGCGGCGGCGGTTGCGAGGCGCGGGGAAATCGCGGCTGAAATCGAACGGTTGGGAGTGGAGCGGGCCCGGCTGCTTTCCGACAACATCGAGTTGGACCGGCGGGCGAACGAGCTGGTGGAATTGATTCGAGGCGCGGAAGAAACGGTCGCGGAATTGGCGGCGCGGGAAACCACGCAGCGCTCCGGCCTTGCAGCGCTGGATGAGATGCTCAAACAGTTGCGCGTGTCGGTCCAGGCTGCGCAGGAGCGCCGGTCGCAAGTGGAATTGGATTTGGTCCGCAAGCAGTCCGAACTGAAATTTTTGGATGAGACCAGCCGCAAGGAACTGGGCGTTCCGGCCGAGGAATTAACCACGGGCGAAGAGACGGTGCTGGATGAGGCGGGTCTGATTGAGGCCGAACAAAAATATCAGGAAGTGAAGGCGCGGATTGAGGCGCTGGGGCCGGTGAATCCGCAGGCGCTCGAGGAGTTTCAAGAAGCGCAGCAGCGCTACGATTTCCTGAACGCCCAGCGGCAGGACTTGCTTGACTCGATCCGCGATACCGAGAAGGCCATTCACGATATCGACGTGGAATCGCGCAAGAGGTTCACGGACGCCTTTGAGGCGGTGAACGGTTACTTCCGCGAAATGTTCCGCACGTTGTTTGGCGGGGGCATCGGCGAGATGCGGTTGACGGATGAGACCAACATCGCCGAGTCCGGTATCGATATCGTTGCGTCGCCTCCCGGCAAGCGGCTGCAGAGCGTTCTGTTGCTCTCCGGCGGCGAGAAATCGCTCACCGCGATGGCATTGCTGATGGCCATCTTCCAGTACACTCCAAGTCCGTTCTGCATTCTGGACGAAGTGGATGCGCCGCTGGACGAGCCGAACATCGAACGGCTGACGCGCTTGCTGAAAACCATGTCGGCCCAGACCCAGTTCATTGTGATCACGCACGCCAAGCGCACCATGGAAGCCGCGCAGTCGCTATACGGCGTCACGATGCAGGAGCCGGGCGTATCGAAGCTGGTGTCGGTGCGGTTCGGAGAACAGGCTCCGCCACCCCGGCAAGCTGCGCCAGAGCTGGCGATGCAGGCGAATTAGGGCTTCGCGAGCTTAGGCTTGGGCTGCCGGCGTTTGGCTTGCGGACGCTCGAAGATCACGCGGCCAGCACGAATCGTATAGCGCACCTTGGCGAAAGCCGTCAGGCCTGCCGACGCTGGGTCTGCGGAGAGAATGGTGAGGTCGCCACGCTGGCCCACCGCGATGATCCCCTCCTGCTTTAGTCCAAAACATTTCACTGGCGCCGTGGTTAACATCGTCAGCACGTGCGGAAAGGTCAGGCCGGCGAGCGCCAGCTGGCGGTATTCTTCAGTCAGATCGTAGTCGGTCAGAAATCCCGTGTCGGTTCCAAACATCAGGCGTCCGCCGCGCTGGTGAAACTTGCTGACGATTTCGCGGATGCGCGGGATGGTTGGGTTTCCCGAGAACAACTTCAGCGTGGGGATCAGGGACATGTGATGTGCAACCAGGTCGCTTAACAGCGTGTCATCGATGCCTTTCACCTCGCTAGGCGCGTGCGCCAGTACATCCACGCCGCTGTCCATGGCGATGCGGATTCCTTCCCGATTCGATGGGTGCGCGAACGCGAGCTGATGATTGGCGTGAGCCACTGCTACGGCGGCACGAGCGACGTCCAGAGGCATCGGCTTGATGAGGTCGCGCGAGACGTATGCGCCAGTGAATAGCTTGAGAAGGTCGGCGCCGGCAGCGATGTTCTGCTTCACCGCGGCCTCGGCGTCGGCCGGCGTGGATGGCTGGGGCAGCGCGGCGCGAATTTCAGGCGGAAGATCGCTAAGATAATATGGAATTCCGTTCGGCGGATAGAGCGGTGCACCGGCCGTGAAGATGCGCGGGCCAAGCGTTTCGCCGGAATCGATGCGGCGGCGAAGCGCGGAGGTGCTGCGGATATCGGATCCCGTATCGACCACCGTAGTGAAACCGGAATGGGTGAGCATGGCCTGGAGCTCTTTGGTGAGTACAGGCGCGGATTCCGTAGCGGCGCTGGCCCACTTCGGTTCAGTGAAATGAACATGCGAATTCCAAAAGCCGGCAAAAACAAAACAGCTCGAGCAACTTATTTTCGTTGCGCCGGAAGGAACCGCGACGTTCTGTCCGACAGCCGCAATGGTTCCGTCGTGGATCAGAAGGGTAACGTTCGAGAGCGCGACGGCGCCGGGCGACGGATAGACCTTTGTGGCCGTGATAGCTAAGTCGGCTGCGAATGCGGGAAGGCAGAGTGCGGCAAGGATGAAGCCATTCCTAGCGGCGAACAACGACGCCGCCTTTCATAACAAACGCGACTTTCTGCAAGACGGCGATGTCGGTGAGCGGGTTGCCGGGCACCGCGATGATATCCGCCAAATATCCCGACTTCAACGCGCCGATCTGTCCATCCCAACCGAGCAGCTTCGCGCCGTTCAGCGTGCCGGCCTGCAGCGCGGCCAGCGGCGTCATGCCGTACTTCACCATCAGAGCGAACTCGCGCGCTTGCGTGCCGTGCGGGAACGGGCCGACGTCGGAGCCCATCGCGACGGGCACGCCCGCTGCTAGCTGCTTTGCAAATTCGCGAGCGTGTACATCCAGTAGCTGTCGTTCGCGTGCGGCCTGTTCGGGTGTAGCGGCGTGCTCCGCGAAATATTCGACGATGGTGAAAGTGGGAACGGCGAAGATCTGCTTCTCGCGCATCAGGCGCATGGTTTCGTTCGAGAGTTGGAAAGCGTGATCGATGGAGACCACGCCGGCCTGCGCCGCGTAGCGCGTGCCGGGTTCTCCGGTGGCGTGAACCGCGACGTGCTTGCCAACGCGCGCCGCTTCCTGGACCGCGGCGGCCAGTTCGGCCTCGGTGTACTGGTAAGGCGTGGTGAGTTTGCCGTCGCGTACGGAGTCGCGGCCGGTCTCGTAGATTTTGATGAAGTCCGCGCCGAGCTTGAATTGCTCGCGCATCACGGCCACCAGCTCGCCGGCATTGTTGGCGTACGATGGCGTTGGAGAGCACGTGCTGTTCGGGATTGTAGCCGATGGCGTCTTCGTGGCCGCCGAGAATGTCGATGGCGTTGCCGCTGATGCGCAGGCGCGGACCGGGGATGAGGCCGCGATCGATGGCGTCGCGCACGGCGGTGTCGGCTGCGCCCGCGCCTTCGGTGCCCATGTCGCGCTCGGCGGTGAAGCCGGCCATCAGGTCGTCACGCGCGGCCAGCGTGGCGATGATGGTGCGCTGCGGGACGGATTCCTGCACGGTCTGCAGATCCTCGGCGCCGGGATGCAGGAACAGATGGACGTGCGCGTCGATCAGGCCGGGGAGCAGCGTGGTGTCGCCGAGATCGATGATCTGCGCGCCGGCGGGATGGTCGACGGAGGAGCCGACGGCGGCGATGCGGTCGCCTTGGACCAGGATCTCGCCGGGCGAGATGATTGCTCCGGTTTCGATATTGAGCAGACGCGCGGCGTGCAGGACGCTAGGGTTCGGCGGTTGAGCAGCGAGCGTGGCAGCGCCGAAGATCAGGAACGCGATTGCGCGGGTCATGAGGCGGACGTTCCGGCGGTACGCGAGGCTTCCAGCACCTGTTCCACTTCCGTTTGATATTGCTTCAGCAGATGCTCGTTCGCGGCTTCGAAGCGCATCACCAGCACCGGCTGCGTGTTGGACGCGCGCAGCAACCCCCAGCCTTCGGGGAAGATCACGCGCACGCCGTCGATATCGATGGTCTTGTAGTGCTTCTTGAAATGCTCGGCGACGCGCGCGACCAATTCGAACTTGATCTCGTCCGGGACAATCGACGCGAATTTCGGGCGTGGAAACCATCTTCGGAACGCCCGCCAGTTGCGCCGAAAGCGGCCGGCCGGACTTGGCGACGATTTCGATCAGGCGGCAGGCGGCATAGAGCGCGTCGTCGTAGCCGCGATAGCGATCGCCGAAGAACATGTGGCCGGACATTTCGCCCGCCAGCTCGGCGTGTTCCTCCTTCATTTTGGCCTTGATCAGCGAGTGGCCCGGTCTTATACATGATGCCGTTGCCGCCGAGTTTGGCGATCTGGTCGTACATCACCTGCGAACATTTCACTTCGCCGATGAACGTCGCGCCGGGCTTGCGCTGCAGGATTTCGCGCGCATAGATCAGCAGCAGCAGGTCGCCATAGATGACGTTGCCCTGCTCGTCGACAGCGCCGATGCGGTCGGAATCGCCATCGAAGGCCAGGCCAAGTTCGGCGCCGGTTTCGCGGACCCTGGAAATCAGATGGGCCAGATTTGCGGGGACTGTCGGGTCGGGATGATGATTCGGAAAATGGCCGTCCATCTCGAAGAACAGCTCGGTGGCGTCGACGTTGAGCTTCTCGAAAATGCGATGGATTACCGGGCCGGCGGTGCCGTTGCCCGCGTCGGCCACGACTTTGATGCGGCGATCGAGATGAAATTGCGATGCGACCTCGTCGACGTAAGGCGTCACGGCGTCGGCGGGGGCCAGGGTTCCAGAGCCGGTTTCGAAATCCGCGTGCTGGATGATGTGGAGCACTTCCTGGATGGCTTCGCCATGCAGCGTGCCCGTTCCGCAAACGCTTTTGAAGCCGTTGTACTCCGGCGGATTGTGGCTGCCGGTGATCATGATGGCGCCGTGCGCATTCAAGTTTTGCGCCGAGTGGTAAAGCACGGGCGTGGGCACGGTGCCGATGTCGGTGACGTTGCATCCGGCGGCCAGGAGACCTTTGACCAGCGCATCGCGCAGGCGCGTGGAACTGAGGCGGCAATCGCGCCCGACATTGATATTGGCGCCGCCGCTTTGACGGCGCAGATACGTGCCCAGCCCGCGGCCTAACTGCTCGACGTCCGGGCTCAGCAGTTCGGAATCCGCGACGCCCCGGATGTCGTATTCGCGGAAAATGGTCGGCTTGAGCATATCTCTCGATTTTACCGGCTCCGAACGATGTTAGCGGCTCACGAAGCGGTTTCCCTGTATCACAAAGCGCAGCGGCCAATCGGCGCAGTGCGCGATGCCGATGCGCGGAGTGACCTTGATATCGAATGCCGATTCATCGCGGGCGCGGCGGACTTCGAGTCGGCCGTCGACTAAATCCGCTCCATTAAGTTTGCGCGTGATGCCCATGGCGAGCGTCAGTTTGCCGGGACCGGACGCGAGGTCTTCGACACGCTTGGCCGCGGGGCGTCGCCGGCGCATCGCACCCAGCCCGGCCAGTGGCTCCAGCGCACGGATCAACACGCAACCCGCCATGCCTTCCGGTTCGCAGATGAAGTTCAAACACTCGTACATGCCGTAGATGAAGTAAACGTAGGCATAGCCGGGCGGCCCGAAGATCACGCGCGTCCGATCGGTTGGGCCGCGCCAGGCGTGCGCCGCCCGGTCGCCGACGCCCAGGTACGCTTCCACCTCCACGATTCGTCCCGCCGTGCCGCCGTGCACCAATATTTTTCCAAGGCAATCGCGTGCCACTTCAGTCGCCGGGCGATCGTAAAAATCGCGTGGAAGCAGCGTGGACGCGGAGAGGATTTGAGCGATGGGAAGCCCGGTTGCTTGTATGCTAGGAGGTTAGCATGCGGCTATTCACCGGCGTTGATCTGCCCGAAGAAGTGCGAGAGAGGTTGGAAAGGCTGCTCGTGCATCTGCGTCCGTGCGCGCATTTGAAGTGGAGTCCGGTGTATAACCTGCATGTGACCTTGAAGTTTATCGGCGAATGGCCGGAGGAGAAGCTGCCACAACTGGAGGCCGCATTGCGGACGGTTGGTGGGCGCGAGCCCATTCCAACGGAGCTCAAGGGGCTGGGATGGTTCCCTAACCCGCATCATCCGCGGGTGTTTTGGGTGGGCGTGCATGGCGGAGACGCGCTGCCCGCTTTGATGAAGGACATTGATGCGGGGCTTGCGCCCTTGGGGATTGCGGCGGAAGATCGGGCTTTCAACGCGCATCTCACGCTGGCGCGCATCAAAGAGCCGGCGCCGCTGCAGGCGTTGCGGAGCGCCATCGCGGAGCTGGAACCCGTCGAATTCGGATCGTTCGTCGTCGATCGGTTTCATCTGTTCCGCAGCCAGCCCGGTTCGGCCGGCTCCATTTATACCAAGCTTTCGGAGTATCCTTTCCAGGTCGCATGATTCCGCTGATTGCTCTCGTCGTTGCCTACCTGGTGGGTGGGATCCCGTTCGGATATTTGCTGGTGCGATGGAAGACGGGCGAGGACGTGCGCGAAAAGGGCAGCGGCAACATCGGAGCTACCAACGTGCTGCGCACCACCGGGCGCGCCGTGGCAGTGGCGACGCTGGTGCTTGATATAGCGAAGGGCGTGTTCGCGGTGTGGCTGTCGGACAAGCTTTCGGACGGTTCGCCGGTATGGATGAGTTTGGCGGCACTGGCGGTAATGGCCGGGCACGCCTTTCCATTGTTTCTGAAATTTCAAGGCGGCAAGGCCGTGGCCAGCTTCATTGGCGCGTTCCTGTACTTGACGCCCGTTCCGATGGTCGCGGCGCTGGTTGTGTTCGTCATCGTGGTAGCGGCGACGCGCCAAATCTCGACGGGATCGATCGTGGCTGCCGGAAGCCTGCCACTGGCGGCGTGGCTGATTGAACATCCACCCTTGATCGTGATTTTCTCCACTGTGGTGGCAGCCGCTTTTGTGATCTACCGGCATCGGGCCAACATTGAACGAATTCGCTCGGGCACCGAAAACGCTTTCCGGTTTGGGAATCCGCGGTGAGCGATCGAACCACGGCCGCCATCATAGGAGCGGGAAGTTGGGGCACGGCGCTTGGGATCGTGCTGGCGCCGCGCTTCGAGCGCCTCCGTCTGTGGGCTCATGAGGCCGATCTGGTGCAGCGCATGTGCTCCACGCGCGTGAACGATGTTTTCCTGCCCGGTTTCTCACTTCCGCTTTCCGTGGAACCGACGGCAGACTTGGGGTATGCGCTCGCCGATGCGGGCGTCGTCATCGGCGTCATGCCCTCGCGCTTCGCCCGTTCGCTCTATCGCCAGATGCTGCCATACCTCACGCCCGAGATGCGATTCGTGAGCGCCACCAAGGGTCTGGAACAGGGCACCCTGCTGCGGATGTCGGAAGTGGCGCGCGAAGCGATCGGCGAGAAATTCGATCCACGCGTCGCGGTGCTCTCGGGCCCGACGTTTGCGCGCGAGGTGGCGCGCGGTGAGCCAACCGCGCTGGTAATCGCTTCGAGCGATCAGGCGCTGGCCGCATCCATCCAGCGGGAATTTTCGGGACCGACGTTTCGCCTGTATGTCAACGACGATCCGGTGGGCGTTGAACTGGGAGCCGCGCTGAAGAATATCATCGCCATCGCGGCTGGTGTTTGCGACGGCTTGGGCTTGGGCAATAACGCCATTGCAGCGCTGATCACGCGTGGCCTGGCCGAAATTACGCGATTGGCGACGGCGCTGGGTGGACGGGCGAGGACGCTCGCTGGGCTGGCTGGTTTAGGGGACTTGGTCCTCACTTGTAACGGAGACCTGAGCCGCAACCGGATGGTAGGAATCGAACTGGCGAAAGGCCGAAGACTGGCCGATATCGTCGGTTCCATGGCCATGATCGCCGAGGGTGTGGAAACCACCGCGGCGGCCTGCGACTTGGCTCGCAAATGGAAAGTGGATATGCCCATAACCGGCCAAATGGACGCGATTCTACAGGGGCGAACTTCGCCTCAGCGTGCCATCCGCGAATTGATGGATCGTGAGCTCAAGGCTGAATAAGGTAAATCTGTGTAAACCGGCGGCGGAAATTTCCGTCGTGAGTGTCAGGTGAAATGACTCCCGATCTGATCGATTTACAGGCGCCGCGGCTTCCGCAACCTTCCTGGGGCGCGCGGGTTAACTACAGCAGAACGGCTGGAAGTACAGCAGACGAGAGGGCAATTCAGCAAACCCGCGACTGGGATTCCGAGTTGATGTTGCGGGTGCGAGATGGGGACCAGGGGAGCTTTGAGTTGCTCCTCCAAAAACATCGCGGAGCCATGATTCATTTTCTGCACCGCATGGTGCGGAACGACGCCGTGGCGGAAGAGCTCACGCAGGAAGTGTTTCTGCGTGTTTACCGGTCGAGGGCAAGTTACGAATCCAACGCGAAATTTACCACTTGGCTGTTTCCGCATCGGAATGCAATCTGGCGCTGAACTGGATCCGCGACGGGCGCAATGAAAAGTGGCAGACCAGTCTGGATAAGGAAACGGCGGAGGGCGCCAACCGGCAAGTGGCGGACCGGCGCAAGACCGTGGAGCAGGAGTTGCTGTATCAGGCCAAGCTGCGGGAGGTACGGCAGGCGATTCATAGTTTGCCCGCCAAGCGGCGCGCCGCCGTGATGATGCACAAATACGAAGAAATGGAGTACGCGCAGATCGCGGGGGCGATCGGTTGTTCCGAGTCGGCGGTGAAATCGCTGCTGTTTCGGGCCTATGAAGCGCTGCGAGTGCGATTGGCGCACATGGCTTGAGGGGAGGCTGGGATGAAATGCATGGTGGGAGTCGAGGAGAGCCAGGAACTCATCGTCGGCTACGGCGCCAGGACCTTGGATCCAGAGACAGCAGCCATGTTCGAACGGCACATCGAGTTCTGTGCAACCTGCCGCGATGGGGTGGCGACGCAAATAGCAGTCTGGGCGGCGTTAGACGAATGGCGGGCGCTGATTCTAGCGGTGGTTCGCGCCAAGCGCAGCCGATCCGCTGGCTGACGCGCCACCCGTCCGGTATTCTTCGAGTCGATGTTCTCCAGTGCACGACTTTCGGTCGTCTCCGGGTGTGCTGCTGGCGCGCGGCTCAGTCTCGGTGACCACTTCCCGAATTGCGCGGCCCGGTAACTTCGCGGCCTCGGCGCGCAGACCCATCAGATCCAGAATGGTGGGAACAAAACTCAGGCTGTCGTAAGGCTCTTCCACTTGCCGGTGCCGCGGAATGCCGGTGTCGGATCCGCCCCCAAACAGCAGGATGGCGTGTGTGGAGGCGCGCAGGAACGAGCCGTGATTGCCGCCTGGATTGAAATTGCGCACGTTGAAGTTCCAATGGTCGTTCGCGAAGATCTGGAAGTCGGGTTCGGCCAGCTCGCGGCGGCGTTGGTTAAAGCGCGCCAGTAGCGTGGCGTCCAGATCTTCCGCGTGTTGCGGCATGCGGGGGTGCAGGAACTGCTCGTGCAGCGCGATGATCCCGTTCGAATAAGCGGTGAGGTGCGTCGCGTGGAACCAGTCCTGTTCGGAATGCCACGAGTTGAGCCAGGACTCGCGATCGGGTTGCGATACCGCCAGATTTTCGTCCTCGAATATCCGCAGAGGAAACCCCGGCGCGAGCGGAGCCGGTTCAAAATGAACGGAACCGCTGGAATCCTGACGTAGTGCGCGGACCGGCAGATAGCGCAGCTCGTCCCCTCGGGACAGGATCAGAACCTGCTTGTCGTCGGAGGTGTAAAGCCAGATAGGATCTTCCGTGGGCGCGTCACCCTCTGCAAAGGCAAACGACGCCTTGGGGATGCTCATTGCCAGGAAATCGACCGGATGCGATCCCACTGAGGCCTGCACGTTGTTGCGCACCGAGAGACTGGTCAGGAGCGGCGGATAATCGATGCGCTCAAAGCTTCGAGCGAAGTCGAGCGACCCGTCGGGTAAGAGAACCAGTCCACCAGCGGCCGGTCCGACAACATAATTTTCAAGATCGTAAACAGAATTAGGATCGCCCATGGCGCGTTTGGGGATCAGGTCTTCCGCAGTCAGCTTGTGGCGATCGAAGTCGTTGGGCTCGAGCGTGAGCAATTTGGAGAGAGCGCGGGCATAGTCGGAATACGTGCGCTCCTGCTCGCGCCAGGAATCCAGTTGCACCGCCAGGCGGCGCGCAGCCTTGTCGAGTCCGGCGTGGCGTTGCTCTTCGGTCCATTTCTTGGGCTCCAACTGGATCTGCGCGCGTTGCCGCTCCATAGTGCGGCGGACCGCGCCCAATTCCTCGGAAACCTGCTGGACGGTGACCTGCCAACCTGCTCGATGGTTGTCGATGACGTGGAAAAACGCGCCCATGGCCCCGCGGCGGATGGATGGATCCTTTCCGGACTTGTTGATCTCCTTCAGCAGAATTTGCAGCGTGTTGAAAGCGGAATTGCGCAGGTAGACGGAGCCGCGCTCATTGCCGTCCAGATCCAGCAGCGCGGTGGGATAATCGTCGCCTTCGCCCTTCAGGTACAGCGACTCGTCGCTGGGCGTCACCACTTCGGTGACAAAGGGATCCAGGCCGCTCAGCTTGAATTCATCCAGAGGATGCCGGTTAGTGAGGACGTGATGCGCTCCGCCCGCGCGGCTGTTGAAAAAATGGAGCAGGTTGTAGCCCTGGCTGTAGAGGCCGGGTTGCGTGTTCATGCCGTGATCGGAGACAGCCACCAGCACAGTCTCCGCACCCAGCGGAGTGGCCTGGATGGCAGTCCAGATACGGCCGATCAGGGCATCGATGCGTTGGAGCGCCAACCGCTGCGAGACCGCGTCGGAGGCGGCGTGAGCGACGTGATCGAAATCGCCGGTGAAGTAGTCCAGATATTGCACCTGGGGATCGGAAAGCTTTTGGATCAACTCGCGTTCCGTCTGTTCCTCCACCGTGCTGCCGAGTTCAAATCCGATGGTCCATTCGTCCAGAAGCTCGCGCAGGCTGCGAGAGAAGTGATGCGGAAGCGCGTCTTCCAGCGTCTTCCAACGCACCCCGCGTTGATAGAGCTGGAAGCTTTGGTACGTGGCGGGGTAGGGGAAACGATCGATGAGCAGCGGGATTTTCTGGTCGTCCAGAACTTCGACGCCGGGCATGTCCACTTTGCGCGAGCGCGCATAACCGACATAGAAGGGGAAGAAGTTCATGTAATCGTAAACATGGCCGGTGTAACGGTCGAACTCGGCGTTGCCGTGAATTTGCAGGTGCTGGCCGGTGTCGAGCAGGGACCAGGAGGGCGTGGAAAGGCTGATGGCGCGCACATAGAAGTTGTCGATGCGCGTGCCGCCCTGCGCGAAGATCCGGTCCATCCACGGCAGCGTGCTCTTGTGGGTGGCGGGATCCACTCGGGAGAGTTCGCGTTCCAGGACATTTTCGGGGACACCGTCCAGCTTGACGATGACCACGCGCTTGACTTCAGCGAAGAGCGGGGCGAATAGGATGGGGAGCAGAAGCGGCAGGATCAACGCACGCCGTATCATTGGCCAGTTGTGGCAACGGGACCGGGTGCGGCGGCGGTGAGAGCTTGCACGTTTTGCCCTTCCAGCGCGTGCAGGCAGGTTAGCCGGAGATCGCCGTCCGTGGAGCGGGCGCAGACCTGTGAGACCAGCCGTTGGGCTTTGGGGCCGGCGTTCGGATCGGAGCTCAGCGCCGCGATGGACCGGCTGATGACTCCGGCGTCCCAAACCACGTCGGGGCTGGGACTGGACGCCAGGATCTGATCGAGAAATTGAACGTGGTAGGCCGAACGGCGAGCCGCATCCAGGCGTGCGTGCAGCACCGGGTCGGGTCTCTCGGGATCCACGCGCGGTCCGCGAGTGAAGATGCGCGCCAGGTTGGTGGCGAAGCGCCGGGCCGGAGATTGGGTGTAAGCTTCCAGCTCTTTGCGCCGGTCCCGTTCCAGCTTCGCCGCGCCGCGCGGGGACTGGGAGTACTTGAGCAGCGCCGCGTATTGCTCACGGGCCAGATTGGCTTCATGCGCGACGTCATTCTCGCGAGGATTGAGCGCCAGGTGATCCAGGCGCCGCTGCAACTCGATCTGCAGCGCCGGATCCAAGCTGGAATCCACCGAGAGGAATTCGCGGGCTTCCGAATAAGCCCGCAGACGCGCGGTTCGATTCACCGTGGCGCCATGGCGGCCGCGCACGAAAGTCCAGACGGCGTCGGCCGCGAAGAACGACGGATTACCGAACCGCGTAATTCCCAACACGCCGGTCACCACGCCCGTGGCGCCTTGGCTTACCATCTCGCGGCGCTTGGGTTTCAGGCCGTCGCGAAAATCGGCGAGCAGTAACGGAACGCGCGGATAATCCAAATTGTAGAGCGCCAGCGGAATCAATTCCTCAGAATGCGCGCCGGGGGTCTCTTGGGGTACGGGATGGTTGTCGGAATCGAAATAGCGCACCCGCGTATAGCCGCTCCAATGCATCAGGCGGTCGTCGGTCCAGGGATTGGCGATGCCGAGAAACTGGCCATCAAAGCGGCGTGGGGCGTCATTGTCAAGATCGGAGCGTGAAATCCACAGCAGCGCTTCGCTGGGCGTTCCGCTGCCCAGCGCCAGCGGCTCGAACAGCAGGCCATTGAGCTCGGCGCGCTGGCGCAGCAGATCCCAGTTGTGCCCGCGAGTTTGCTGGATCTGGCTGGTTTCCTTGTCGTAATATTTCGACAATTGTTGTTCGCGAACCAAGCCGCCGAAAGTGTGAGTGGAAAGGCTGAGGCGCGAGTAGATCTCGCGAAGCTGGTTGTCCGGCAACAACGCAACGCTGGCCGGGTCGCGCTCCAGGTTGTCCAAAGCGCCGAGCGCCTGGAACACTTGCAGCTTGCTATAGTCGCTTGAATTGCCGCGATAGGTGCGCGTAGTGGAGCGGACCGCGGCGCCCAGCGGATCGAATTCCAGCGCCTGCAGGCCGTCGCTCAACAGGTTGCCGTAGACGCTTCGGGAGGGCGAGGCCAAGTCCAGAGCGGGCGAGGGAACGTGATTGGAGTGACGCCTGCTTCCCGCTCGAAAAAATCCGAACGAAAGCGCGG
This sequence comes from Bryobacterales bacterium, assembly GCA_963798295.1. GTDB lineage: Bacteria > Acidobacteriota > Terriglobia > Bryobacterales > Bryobacteraceae > Palsa-89. The sequence continues at coordinate 433,127 of CAWCSV010000005.1, forward strand.
AGGCGGCGCGCTGCCAAGGCGTGGGACGGGTGCTGGTGAGGATCCAGACATAGCGCGCGCGGTCGTTCGCCGGATCGCTGTCGCCCAAAGAATCGCGCAGCACCGTGAGCAAGGGCACGTCGAGATCCCGAGGGCCGGACGCCGTGTCGTGCAGGCGTCCAAAAACAGTCACCAGCTCCGCTCCGTCGGCTACCGGCTCGCGTTCCACCCGATAGGACGAAGACGGTTGACTCAGGAACCCGGCCCCAATCAGCAACGTCACCAAGGCCGATGGAAGCAAAGCGAACAACCTCTTCTTTCAAGCGTAATCGAAGCGCCGGAACAGAGCAAGAGATGGCAGAGAAAGCATCCCGCATCCCTAAGGGGATTACTTTAGTTGGACGCAACCAAGTGAGCAGAGTTGCACAGTTTCGCAATTTTCTTAGCCAGGCTGCCGCCCCCACCGTTGATTTCGCGGCTCAACAGAACCTGGCCGGTAGCGGCGTCGGAAAAGTTCACCAGCGCCTCCACATCGGCGCCGCCGGCGAAGCCCAGCAACGATCTTTTGGTCCTGTTTCCGGGCTTGAATTGGACGACAGTGCCGGAAATGCGCAGAACTGGGTGCCCGGAGGGAGCTGTGTCGCCCTGGCGCAGAATGATGACGGTCTCAAAAATAAGACTCACTTCGCGGGCGATATCGTCCACCAGCGCGCTTTGATAATCGGGGGGGAAAGTCACGTTGCGGGCGGCCACAAAGCGGTCCACTTCTACGGCGCTGTAAAGCGCGGGCGGTTGGGCGGAAGCTTTCCGGCCGGCTCCCAAAATACACAGCAGCGCGCCTAGCGCCGCAATCGGTTTCATAGCTCTATACATTCCTATCCGGATTGTACTCGCTGACGATATGAAATAAGGGCCAGCGTGCTCCAAGGAGGTTGATTTGCGTAAGCGCCTGACGATTGGGCAGAAACTATCGATCAGCTTTGGCGTAGTTTTAGCCCTCACCGGGTTGTTGACCTATTCGTCGCTGGACACGGCGCGCCGGCTGGGCGGCCTTCTTGATACGGAGGTCAACGATCACGCCAAGATTGCGGACCTGATCACTTCCATCAAGCTAGCGTTGCGCGAAATGAAGGAATTCTCTACCTCGACTCAGTTTGCCTACTCGGTGGGGAAGGTGCTCGCAGTCAACTCTTCCAAAGCGCACAACGCGCGGAGCATGGGCGAGTGCTCAGTCTGCCATGCGTTTGGTTCGCCCCAGGAGAACCGGGCGAGCTTTGACAAACTGGCGCAACAAGCTTCGGCGGAGACCGACCAATTGTTGCCACTGGTGCGGGGGGAACAAGCCAGAGCCGCGGTGGGGACCATTCGGGGCGCAATCCAGGAATGGCGGGGAATGTTTCGAGCACTACCTAGAACTGGTTGCGGCGGGCGATTTCGCCGCGGGCCATGAAATCGTGAAGAGCGACATGTCGCCGCTGATGGACAAGATTGATGCAGCGGCAAACCAACTCGAAAGCGAGCAACAAACCCTCCGGATATCTTCGAAAGCCTCCGCGGCCCGCAGCGTGTCGCGATCCAACTGGAGCACGCTCTGCTGCTGGCGCTGAGCCTGCTCTGCGGAGGATTCCTGGTCTTCGTGATCCGGCAAATCAATCGGCTCTTGCGTCAATATGCGGCGGAACTGAGAGATGGCGCTGAAATGGTTTCCGGCCAGGCCGAACAGGTCCGGCAGGCCAGCCAGGCGCTTGGGCAGGGCGCTTCCGATCAGGCGGCGTCCATCCAGCAAACCTCGGCTTCGAGCGAGGAAGTGGTGGCTACCGCGCATCTCAACGCCGAGCATTCGGCCCAAGCTAGCCAACTGGTGCAGAACGTCCGTCACGAGATGGGGGAAACCAATGTCGTGTTGGATCAAACCATGCAGGCCATGAAAGCGATCGGTGAATCGAGCGAGCGCATTTCGAAAATCATCAAGGTGATCGACGAAATAGCCTTTCAGACCAATTTGCTGGCGCTCAATGCAGCCGTCGAGGCAGCCCGCGCCGGAGAGGCGGGACAGGGTTTCGCGGTGGTGGCCGACGAAGTTCGAGGACTGGGAGCGCTGGCGCGCGGCGCTGCGCCACCGCCGCGCGCGATACCGCCAATTTGATTGAGGAATCGATGGCTCGCTCACAGCATGGCCAAGAGCGGCTTGGACCAGCTAACGTCTCATATCCGCTCCATCGGGGAGCGGACCGATGCGGTCACCAGCCTGGCCGACCAGGTACAGACCGCCAGCCAGGAGCAGGAGCGGGCCATGCAGGAGATTGGCGTGGCGATCGTGCGCATGCGAACGGCCAGCGAAAAAGCGGCCGCCAATGCCGAGCAAAGCGCCGAGACCGGCGAGCGCCTGACCGCGCAGTCCGCAGCCTTGCGCGGCGTGGTGGACGGACTGGACGCCTTGGTGGGAGGCACGCGCTAACGCAATAAATCGGGCCGGCGGCCCTGGGCGTCCTCCACATAAGTGCGCAGCATTTCCGCCACGCTCCAGGCCTGCGCGATGCAGCCTCCCGGATGATGCGGCGGGTCGCCGTCGAAAACTTCTGAAATCTGTCCCAGCCCGGCCTCCAAAGATGCGCGCGCAAGGAATCCAGGAACTGATCCGCGCGATCCGGCGCGCCTCCGGGCTTTCGCCGTGTACCTTCACGTAGGCGCTCAAGAATGGGCCGAGCAGCCAGGGCCACACCGTGCCCTGATGGTAGGCGCTGTCGCGGCTGCGCGGGTCGCCGTCGAAGCGGCCGCGATAATTGGGATCGCGCGGAGATAGTGTTCGCAGACCGTAGGGCGTTAGCAGTTCCCACTCCACTACGTCCACCACGCGCAGGGCCTGTTGCCGGTCCAGCAGCGGATAGGGAAGGCTGACGGCGAAAATCTGGTTGGGGCGGATGGAGGCGTCGGGGCCCTGCTCGTCCACCACATCGTACAGGCAGCCGTCCTGCTCGTTCCAGAAGACTTGGCAGGAATCGGCTTGCGGCGCGCTCCGCGAGCGCCGCTGTAGTGGGCGACTGGCGCGTGGTCGGCAAAGCCTGCCGCCAGCCGTTCCATGACGCGTAGCGCGTTGTACCAGAGCGCCTGGATCTCCACCGGCTTGCCCTGGCGCGGCGTCACCACCCGATCGCCCACTCTAGCGTCCATCCAGGTGAGTTGCACTCCCGGCTCGCCGGCGTGCAGCAGCCCGTCGGAATCCAGACGGATTCCGTAACGCGTTCCGCGCTCGTGCCAGGCGAGGATTTCCGCCAGCGGCGGGAACAGCTCAGTGCGCACGAAATCATAATCGCCGCGTATAGCGGAGGAATTCGAAAACGGCGTGGAACATCCACAGCGTGGCGTCCACCGTGTTGTACTCAGGCGTTTGGCCGGTGTCGGGAAAACGATTCGGCAGCATTCCGCGGTCGATACTCCGGGCGAAGGCGCGCAGAATATTGCGGGCCTCGTCATAACGCCCCGTGACCAGCGTAAGGCCCGGCAGCGAAATCATGGTGTCGCGGCCCCAATCGCCAAACCAGTGATAACCGGCGATCACGGACTTCTGCTCGCCGCGCGCCACAATAAACTGGTCGGCCGCGGCTGTGAGAACAGACGCGAAATGGGTCGGCGATGGCGGAGCTTGGGCCAATTTCAATGCGGCGCTGCGACTCTGTTCCCAGTATGCGGCATGTCAATAGCGTGGTGCTGCAGCGTGGAGGCGACGATGGCCGCCGAGGTGCTCCTTGCCAGGTCGAAGTGCAACAGAAAAGGGCTGAACAGGTCTTCTAGGGAATCCAGGCCGCGCTCGCTTTCGCGCTCGTATTCGAAGTTGTAGAACCAGAATCCGGAAGCGTCGATGGATCCGGCGTTATGCGCGAAGTGCAGGCTGGGGAGATCCGGATAGGGCGTCACGGTGGCCATGCCTGACTGGGCTGCCACATGGCGCCGGATCGCATCATTGGCGTGCGTGGTGCTGTGATAATCCCGAAAAGCGATCAGCGGGCGCACTTCGAGCGTACAGGCGCGTGCCTGGAGACTCCCATCAGCTCATATTGAATGACGACGGTGTTTTCGCCTTGAACCAGAAAGACGGTTTTTTCGAGCTGGATATCGCCACAGCGGTAACGGAAAACAGGAAAAGGATCCAGGCGGAAGCGTCGCCAGGTATTCGTATCCGTGCGGGCTCGATGACATCTCTGTATCGGTTGGCGCTGAGTTCGAAGCGCCGGTCGCCGAGCAACAGAGTTTCATCCACCTTCGAAAGAAGCACCACACGCCCTACCGGCGGCTGGGTGGCCGCGGTGAGCAGCGCATGATAGCGGCGCGTATTCAGTCCGATAATCGTGGAGCACGCGAACCCGCCAATGCCGTTGGTTTCGAGCCATTCGCGCGAGCAGGCTTCTCCGGGATCGCCGCAGATGGGGCGGTCGAACTCGATGGGTAGCGTCATCATGGGTGTGAATCCTATGGGCGTCAATCCTATTTGGGGGTGAATCCTAATGATAAACTTGGCTGTGCCGCGATTCGCCGTCCTTCTCCTGGCCGCTTCCTTCTTGGTGGCCCAGCCGCGCTACAGCGGTGACGGCCAATTGATGCTCCCCAGCGATTATCGCGAATGGATTTTCTTGAGTTCGGGACTGGGGATGACGTACTCAGCCCATGCCCGGGCACGACGATCCGGCGTTCACCAACGTCTTCGTGAATCCTGCCGCTTATCGTTCTTTTCTCTCGACCGGCAAATGGCCCGACAAAACCATGCTGCTGCTCGAAGTGAGAGCTTCGGCGACGAAAGGCTCCATCAATCGAGGCGGATCGTATCAGAGCGATCTGATGGCGATCGAGGCCGAGGTGAAGGATTCGGCGAAATTTCCAGGCAACGGTTGGGCGTTCTTCGCATTTGGAAAATCGGCCAGCGGCAAGTTGCTGCCGCGTACCGAGGATTGTTATGGCTGCCATTTGGAACATGGCGCCGTAGACAACACCTTTGTGCAGTTTTATCCGGTGTTGCTGAGGATCGCGAAACAGAAGGGAACGTTGAAGCGCGCCGGACAGCCCTAAATCCACACCTTCTCAGCCGGAACGCCGCGCTTGCACATCTCGCAGGATCCGGCGTCTTTGTAATACGTGGCGTCCAGCTGCGCCAGGTAGTAGAGCGGCAGCGGACTGAAGTCGATGGTCTTGGGCGTGGGCTGATAAATGATCACCGCCATCCCTACCACTTCGGCGCCTGTGGATTCCACCAGCCGCTTCAACTCCGCGAGATTGCGGCCGGATCGCAGGATATCGTCCACCAGCAGCACTTTTTCGCCGGGCTTTTGCTCCAGATACTGGCGGAAGCGCATGGTGCCACCCTCTTCCTTACGATCGGCCCAATAAACTTGAGGCGCGCGCAGCGCTTCGCACACGCCATACGCCACGGGCAGGCCGCCGGTATCGGGAGAAACGATGGACAGCTCGGGGATTATCGCTCGAATTTCGGCGTTGGCGCGCAGCAACCGGCTCAGCCCCACGCTCAGCACCTTGGCGTGCTGGTAATAGCGCATGGCCAACTGCACTTGCATGTATTCGGTGGCGTGCAATCCATTGGGATATTCGAAATGTCCGTCGCGGATGGCGCCGGTGCGTCGCAACAGGGCGACTACTTCTTCTTGGGTCGGGACCAGATGCATGGCTGTTCCTATTGTCTCGCGCCTGAGGCGCTCCGTGACCACGCTCGGGTGCGCGTCCGCGCCGCGCGGTATCATGGGTATTAAAGAAGATTGCAACGACGGTAGTACAAGGAGCCCGGTTCCATGCAGAATTCAGTTCTAGTGCCCATGGTGGTGGAGCAGACCTCGCGCGGCGAACGTGCGTTCGATATCTACTCTCGCCTGCTCAAGGAGAACATCATTTTCCTGGGCACTCCCATTGACGACAACGTCGCCAACCTGATCATCGCGCAGATGCTGTTCCTGGCTGCCGAGGATCCGGAAAAAGACATCTCGCTGTACATCAATTCGCCGGGGGGTTCTATCACGGCGGGTCTGGCCATTCTGGACACGATGAACCTGGTGGAGCCGGACATCGTGACCTATTGCGTTGGACAAGCGGCGTCTATGGCGGCGGTGTTGCTGGCCTGCGGCACCAAAGGCAAACGCTACAGCCTGCCGCATTCGCGCATTCTGATTCATCAGCCTTCCATGAGCGGGCTGGGCGGACAAGCCACCGATATCGACATTTACGCGCGAGAGATTCTGCGCATGCGCGAATCGCTGAATCAGATTCTGGCCAACGCCACCGGCCAGGGCGTGGACCGCATCGCGCGCGACGTGGATCGCGATTACATCCTGGAGCCGGATTCGGCGCTCGAATACGGCATCATCGACCGCATCATCGAAAGCCGCGCGCTGCAGCCGGTTCCCACGCGTTGACCTGGACTGGCCTGCTATCGGGCGTACTGCTGGCGCTGGCGGCGCAGGCCCAGCTCATTCCGTCCGGAACACCCGTTCCTGTCACCACCCTTCCGCCGGTGGTGTTTATGAACGGATATCAGTTTGAGGGCTGCCCCTCCACGTTTGCCGGGACGTTCGGCATCGCCGATCAGGTGCTTCAGAGTAACGGCGAGGTGAGCCTGTTCTTCAGCACCTGTACTTTGCCATCCACCGCCACCATTGAAGATCTCGCTGGAGCCTTCGCCAGCTTCCTGGCGGGTTTGAAGTACACCAATGGCCTGCCGGTGACGACGGTGGATGTGGTGGCGCACAGCATGGGCGGGCTGGTGCTGCGCTGTTACCTGAGCGGAAAACAGAATGCCTCAGGTGTGTTTCAACCGCCGGCGGCCACGAATGTTCGCAAAGCGGTGTTCCTTGCCACGCCCCATTTTGGGACCCCCATTGCGTCGCTGCTGCCGATTTCCAGCAATCAATTGAGCGAAATGGCCAGTGGAAGCGGGTTTCTATTTGACATCGGCACCTGGAACGATGCAACGGACGATCTGCGCGGCGTGGACGCCATCGCGGCGGTCGGTAATGCGGGGACGGGCGTACTGAGCGGAACCGCCGGGTTCGACGACGGCGTTGTGCCGCTCACCAGCGGGTCATTAAAGTTTTACCTGGCGGACCGCACGCGCGTTGTTCCCTATTGCCACATCGACGGCGGCGGAATTATCACGCTCTTCAATCTTTGTCCGGGAACCGCTAAGGGCATCGCCGACATCGATTCCGCGACGCACGATTCGGCGCAGATGATCGTTTCGTTCTTCAACGGCACCGATGCCTGGCAAAGCGTCGGCACGGCCGCGGAGAACGATCCGTTCTTATCGGTGGATGGCGGACTGATCGTCGCGGCCAATGCCGCCGATGATTCCAGTCTGAGCATCACTTCGGCTTCCGCCGGCTCGCAAAAGCTCAGTATTTCATCCGATCATCTCGCTTTCGCGGATCTGGTTCCGAGCGGCATGGTATCGCTGGCAGTTGGAACGATCGACACCTCCGTCACCCTGCCGGCCGGTGGAACTCAACCGTATCTCGTCAAGCCCGGCCCTGTGATCTCGCGCGTCTTTTCGGCCGCCGCAGCGAATTTCCCGTTGGAACTGGCGCCGCGCATCATTGTCGCAATCTACGGATCGAACTTGGCGTCGGCCACCGTTTCGGTAGGCGGATCGCCGGCTACGCTGTTTTATAATTCTGCGATTCAAATCGACGCGTTGCTTCCGGACAACGCGTCCGGCCTGACGCCGATCACGGTTCAAAACAGCGAGGGCCAGAACACGGTGAATGTCTATGTTGGCGCCGTCGCTCCCACCATCTTCACGCAGAATTCCTCAGGCACCGGCCCTGCTTCCGCGCTCAAGGCCAGCGACCAAAGCCCGGTGACGGCCGACAATCCGCTGCATTCTGGCGATGCCATGGAACTCTATGCCACGGGCCTGGGTCTCACCACACCGAGCAATGGTCACGATGTCGCCGTGCAGCAACCTACGGTAACGGTGGGCGGCATCGACTGCCCGGTGTCGTTTGCAGGCGCCGCACCCGGGTTTGTCGGCCTGGATCAGATCAACTGCACGATTCCAGCGGGAGCGTCGCCGCCGATGAACGGGGAGAATTTATCGACACCGGTGGTGATTACTTCCGGCAATCGAACCAGCAACACCGCCACGCTCGCTATCGCGGCAACGAATTAGATCTGCATTCCCGCCGGCTGGCGGATTTCCATGCAGCCCTTGCCGGTGGGCAGCATTTTGCCTGGATTCAAACGGCACTCCGGATCGAACAGCTTCTTGAACCGCGCGATCAAATCCAGCGTTTCGCCGGAGAATTGCTCGCCGATCAGCTCCATCTTCTCCATGCCGACGCCGTGTTCGCCGGTGATGGATCCGCCTTGCGCGATGCAGAATCGCAGAATCTCATCGCCCGCGGCTTTCGCGCGCTCCAGTTCACCGGCTTTATGGTGATTGAACAAGATGATGGGGTGCATATTGCCATCACCGGCGTGGAAAATGTTGCTGATGGTGAGTCCGTATTTCTCCGAGATCCGATGAATCTCCCGCAGCGTGGGCGCTACCTTGGTGCGCGGCACCACGCCGTCCTGCACATAATAGGCTGGGCTCACACGGCCCACCGCGCCGAAGGCGTTCTTGCGCCCCTTCCACAATAGCTCGCGCTCCGCCGCGGACCGAGCAATGCGAACCTCTCGCGCACGGCAGCGCCTGCAGGCCTCCTCGATCTGCTGGAGCTGTTCTTCCACTGCCTCCTTCAAACCCTCCAACTCGATCAGCAGCACGGCCGCGGCGTCCATGGGATAGCCCGCGTGCGTGGCTTCCTCCACCATGCGCAGCATGACGCCGTCCAACATTTCCACCGCGGCGGGAGTGATGGCGCGCGCGGTGATCTCGGCCACTGAATCGGCGCAATCGTCGACGGTATCGTAGATGGCGAGCAGCGTCTTCACCAGCTCGGGCTGTCGCATCAGGCGCACCGTGATGTTGGTAACCAGCGCCATGGTGCCTTCCGAACCCGTGAGAAGGCCGGTAAGGTCGTAACCGGGCGCGTCCGGCGCTTTGCCGCCGGTAGTGAGCGGCGTTCCGTCGGTAAGGACGGCTGCAATGCCCAGCACGTGATTGGTTGTCACCCCGTACGCCAAGGTATGCGGACCGCCCGCGTTTTCCGATACGTTTCCGCCGATGGTGCAGGCCTTTTGGCTGGAAGGATCGGGCGCGTAGAAATATCCGTCGCTCTCGACGGCTTGCGTGATTTCGAGATTCACCACGCCCGGCTCCAGCACGGCGCGTTCGTTCGCCAGATCGATTTCGACAATGCGATTCATGCGCGCGAACGAGATGACCATGCCGCCCGCGCGGGCGATCACGCCGCCGCTGAGTCCAGTGCCCGCGCCCCGCCCGACGATCGGGATGCGGTGCTCGCGCGCGATGCGGACCAGCGCCAACACCTGCGCGGCCGATTGCGGAAAGACCACCAGCTCCGGCTTGGCTTTGTCGACGCTGCCGTCGTATTCGTAGAGCGTCAGATCTTCCGGCCGGTCCAGATAGCCGCGCGGCCCGAGGATATCGGCGATTTCGCGAAGCGCATCGGCCGCAATCATGCCGATTCCTCCTCGGAGAATAAGCGTTCCAGCAAGTCATGAACCTTCAGAAATTGCGCCCATCTCTCGAGGTACGGATGATCCAGTGCCTGGCCTCGCACGGACCGAATGCCTCGAAGGTCGTTCCATTGTCGATCCGATTGTTCACCGCCCGCCCGATACCAGACCAGTTTCGCGAGAATTGTGTCCTCGGGCGTCGCTACGCGGCACCGTACACTCACGCCACCACCCAGGGGCACATCCTGAGACTCGCCACGCTCGATCTGGGTTTCGATGTAGGGATTTCCCGCGGCGGGAAAGATATCGAACTTGGAACCCGTGGCAAAATGAATCACATTGAACGGCCGCCCCAAGCGCAGCGCTTCGTGGATTGTTTCCGCATCCGTGTAAAAAGCCCCCGTCAAATCGGATACAAATCGAGATACATGTTCTTCCCTAATATCGGCCACAACATCCACGTCGTTCGTTGATCGAGGTATGCCGTGCAACGAACTCGCCAGCGAGCCGCCAATCATGTGTGGAATTTCAGATCGTCTGAGCGCGTCCAATAGGAGTCGAAACGCCTCTTCCATCCATCACTTCGTCTCGTCTGGATTCCAACCATACACGCGCTTCATTGTCTCCCGGTCCAGCCGGCGCGCAACTACCCGCAGGAAAATCTCCCGATCGCTGGCCTCGGGATGAAGTTGACGCTCGCTGGCCTCGGCTAGCCCCCTCAACAATCGGTTTAGCTCAAATACCGTCTGAAGTCTTTGAGACGGTGTCATCGCTCGCTGCAAATCGAGAAACACCTTCAGCGCCTTAGGATCTGTGTCGGAATACCAGTCGTGCTTCTGCATCAAACTTGTGACTCACAACAGCGACTTCACGAAACCCACCAGCTCCGGATCCATCCAGGAAATGGCCTGGCCGTCGCGCTCCGGCAGTCCTGCGTATTTGCGCACCACTTTGCCGTTGCGATCGATGATGTAGCTTTCGGGAATCTTGTAGGTGCCGTAGCGGTAGCTCAGATTTTCCTGCGGATCGCGCGCGGTCGGGTACGACACGTCGAATCGCTTCACGAAATTCTGATACAGCTGCTCGTTGCGGTCCACGCTGACGCCCAGCACCACGACGCCCGAGTCCTTGAATGTTTTCGCGAATTGGTTGAGCGAAGGCGCCTCCTCCACGCACGGTGCGCACCAGCTGGCCCAAAAGTTCAGCACCAGAACCTTGCCGCCGAAGTTCCGCGGCGTCACCTGATCGCCGGCGCTGGTGGTGATGGTGAAATTCGGAGCCGTGTCGCCGACACCGACAATGTGCTCCTGCATGGACCACACAACCAGGACAGCCAGCGCCACCAGCAGCGCGGCGATGGCTCCTTTGATGGCCAAATCTACTTTGGAATGAGTCATTTCGAAGGTCTTCCTGCTGCGGGGCCTTCTTCTATAATATTAAAGTATCCCGATGAGAGGAGTTTCGCATCACATAAAAGGATCATGCTGATTACTCGCCGAGCAGAATTCTCCGCGTCGCACGTGTGCGCCCAACCCGCGCTGACGCCGGAGCAAAACGCGCAGATGTACGGGGCCGCAGCCAATCCGAGCGGCCACGGGCATAACTACGTTCTGGAAGTGACTCTGGAGGGCGAACCCGATCCGGTGACCGGCATGGTTTTCGATTTGAAGAAGCTGAAGGAGCTGATCCAGCAGACGGTGATCGACCCGATGGATCATCGTTTCTTCAATTACGAGGTGCCGCCGTTTCGACAAGATGGTGCCGACCACGGAAAACGTCGCCGCCGAGATCTGGCGCCGGCTCGAGCCGCATTTTGAAGCGGGCCGCGCCCGGCTGAACAATGTCCGGCTGTATGAGACCGAAGATCTGTACGTGGATTATGCGGGGAGCGGCCGATAATGCGGGTCACCCGCCGCTATCGCTTCGCGGCGTCGCATCGCCTGCACTCGGCGGCGTTCAGCGAGGAAGAGAATCGCGAGCTGTACGGTAAATGCAGCAACCCTTACGGGCACGGGCATGACTACGTGTTGGACGTGACGGCCGTGGGGCCGATCGATGCGGCCTCCGGCCAGGTGGTGCACATTCCGACACTGGATCGGCTGGTCTCCGAGCAAGTGCTCCAGGATTTCGACCACCGTTATATGAACGCGGACTTGGGCGAATTCAAGACGCTGGTTCCCACGTCCGAGAACATAATCCGCGTGATTGAGGATCGGTTAGCGGCCCACTGGTCCGATGCATTTCCCGGCGACTGGCCGCGTCTGGAGGGAATCCGGTTGCGCGAGACCAAGCGCAACGTATTCGAACTAAAATCATGAAGACCAAACCATCCGCTAGTGAAAGTGATGCCGCAACAGCACGACGACGAGTCGATTGCCGACCTGATGCAGAAACTGCTGCTGAAGATCGGCGAAGATCCCGAGCGTCAGGGATTGGTCCGCACGCCGCAGCGCGCCGACAAGGCGTTGCGCTTTCTCACCAGCGGCTATGAGACCGACCTTCCAAAGCATCGTCAATGGCGCGCTGTTCGACGAGAAGTGCGACGAGATGGTGGTGGTGAAGGACATCGAGTTTTACAGCATGTGCGAGCATCACCTGCTGCCGTTCTTCGGAACCATGCACGTGGCTTATCTGCCGAACAACAAGGTCATCGGCCTGAGCAAAATCCCGCGCATCGTGGACATGTTCGCGCGGCGCCTGCAATTGCAGGAGCGTTTGACCCATCAGGTGGCCGAAACGCTCAAGGACGTGCTGCGGCCCAAGGGCGTCGGCGTGATCTGCGAAGCCCGCCACTTCTGCATGATGATGCGCGGCGTGGAAAAGCAGCATTCCGGCACGGTGACCAGCGCCATGCTGGGCGGTTTTCGCGAGCGCAAGGAGACGCGCGACGAGTTCCTCTCGCTGGTGTCGCGCGGAATCACATCCTCTAGAGCTGACCGTTCGGCTACAATCAACTTAAATGATCAAGAACTTTCGCGACTTCGAAGCCGGGCCCGACCCGTTCGGCCGCACCTGGCAGGTGTACTTTCGCTGGCTGCAGACCGGCATTTCCATCCGCCATGCCGACACCGTGGACGTGAAGTTCGGAATCGGCACGGGCGGCGAGCCGTTCGAGGAGCGCGTCATCGCGCTGCCGCATCCGGTGCTGCTGGCTCTGAGCGAGAAGTTCGGCCATCCGCTCACCGACACCTGGTGCATGAAGCTTGCGGCGCTGCACCTGAAGCACATGCTCCGGACAGGCGAGGACATGGAAAAGACGCTGGTGACGCCGCAGCCCGAGGAAATCGAAGAGTACGCGCGCGAACTGGAAGAGTCGCTGGCCGCAAAGAAATAGATTGCCGCCGATCATCTTTTCGTCTACGGAACGCTCCGGGGCGGCTCGGACAATCCAGTTTGCCCGGTTGCTTTCCGAGCGAGGAAAATTCATTGGGCGACGCCCGCGTGCCGGGCCGGCTTTATGATTTCGGAGCGCTATCCCGGCGCAGGCCCGCGGAACAGCCAGATGAATCGATCTCGGCGAAATGTTTTACCTGGCTGAACCGGGCGTGGTTCTCGCCGCACTCGATGAGTACGAAGGCCCGGAATATGACGCACGCGCGGTAGTAACAGTCGGCACGCGTCGAGTGCTGGATTTACTGGTATGTCGGCGCCTGCCGCTGGACGCGTGATCGCGTCCGGCGATTGGTTCCAGCGCTAGTTCAGAAAATACGTCCGGTACAACGTGTCGCGCTGTTTGGGGATGAAGCCGGCGTCGCGAATCATGCGCCGCAGTTCTTCTTCGCTGGCGCGATTGTGCGTGCCGGCCGCCGATACCACGTTTTCTTCAATCATGATGCTGCCGACGTCGTTGCCGCCGAAGCGCAAGCCCAACTGGCAAGTCTTCAGCCCCGGCGTCACCCAGGAGGACTGGATATTCTCGATGTTTTCGAAATACAGCCGCGAGAGCGCCAGCATCTTCAGATATTCCACCGCGGTGGCTTCCTGCTTGACGAATTTGCCAAGCGAGGTGTATTCGCGCTGGAAGGACCACGGGATGAACGCCGTGAATCCGCCGGTGTCTTCCTGAATCTGGCGCACGATGTCGAAATGATTCATGCGCTGCTCGATGGTTTCGCCGGTGCCGAACATCATGGTGGCGGTGGTGCGCATGCCTAGCGAATGAGCGATGCGATGCACGTCGATCCAATCCTGCGACGACGATTTCAAGCGGCTGATCCTGCGCCGCACATCGTCATCCAGAATTTCGGCGCCTCCGCCGGGGATCGATTCCAGGCCCGCATCGCGCAGCCGCGCGATGGTGTCGCGCAGGCTCAATCCGCTCACTTCGGCGATGTTGACGATCTCAGGCGCGGAAAAACAATGGTTCCAGATCTTGTCGCCGAAGCGATCCTTGATGGATCGCAGCAGGTCCTCATACCATTCGATCTTCAGGTCGGGATGCAGGCCGCCTTGCATCAGGATGCCGGTGCCGCCCAGATCGATGGTCTCCTGAATCTTGTCGAAGATCACGTCCTTGGAATGCACGTAGCCTTCCTGGTGGCCCATGGGCCGGTAGAAGGCGCAGAAGCTGCAATACTCGGTGCAGAAATTGGTGTAGTTGATATTGCGGTCGATGATGTAGCTGACCACGCCATGCGGGTGCAGCTTGCGGCGGACCGCGTCGGCAGCCATGCCGATGCCGATCAGGTCGTCGCTGTTGTATAAGTCGATCGCTTCCTGGCGCGTCATCATACGGAAACTTTTCTGTCCTCCCGGGTTCCCTCTTCGCGAGTGCGAAGCTCTGAAGCATATTGTAGGAAAGTCTTCAGGCCCGCGTATTCCCGGTCGCCCAATTCGAAGACGATGTTGTCTTCCAGATAGGTTCGCGCCAGTTCTTCGGAAACGCCTATTTTGGCGTGCTCAGAACGTGCGATGTCGTCGATATGGGCGCATCCGAAGCGCATCGATTCCATAAACGGCTTGGGATCCTGCGCCGCCAATTCCGCGCGCGCGGCCCAAACCGCGAACACCATCGGCAGCCCGGTCATTTCGACCCATTCCGCGCCAAGATCGAGCACATGGAACGGAAGATCGGCGGGATTCAACACCAGCGCGGCGTCGCCGATGATCAAAGCGGCGTCCGCGTTTTCGAGCATCGAAGGCAGGTGCGGCGCATGCGATCGAACCTGCGGTTCAACCCCATATTTCCGCGACAGAATCACGCGGCTCAATGCCACCGAGGTTCGCGACGTGGAATCGGTGGCTAGCTTGCGGATTTTCCCATAAGGAACCTTCGAGATCAGGAGAATGCTGCGCACCGGGCCGTGGCAGGCGATGCCCGCGCCGGGAATGATGTCGAGCTTTTGCCGGTTCAGTTCCACCGCCGGAACGATACCAATGTCGGCCAGCCCGGACTCCAGGCGGTCGGCGCATTCGGCCGGAATCGCGAAGGACAGATCGAAAAGCCCGCGCTGTTCGCCATGCAGCATGCCCCACACCAGTGGGACCGTGTTGAGATAACTGACTACCGAGACGCGCGGTTTAGTAGCGGGTGTCAAGCAACCAGTCTAGCAAGGCTCGCGAAGGGGACGACAGGGGTGAGAAAGATCCCGGCCCGCTGCCACGATGTCAGTGTGAACCGAAGGGAATTTCAGGTGTTGTCCAGGATCAGGCTGCGCGAAGCGCGCGCTCTCGCCAAATTGGGGATGCACCACGGCGCTTATTATCTTGCCGGCTACTGTATCGAATGCGCGCTCAAGGCTTGCATCGCGAAGGCGACCCGGCGGCATGAATTTCCAGACAAAAAGAGAGCCGATCTCAGCTATACGCACAACCTCCGGGATTTGTTAAGAGTGGCCGGATTGGAGAAGACTCAAGAGCAGGCCGCCCAACGCGACCCGGTGTTTCTAAAGAAATGGGATATCGTACCATTGTGGTCGGAGCGCAGCCGCTACGTAACTTCCAGCGCCGAAACTGCCTGGGAGCTTATCGAAGCTGTTGGTAATCGAAACCATGGAGTACTCCGATGGCTAAGAATGTATTGGTAGGCATGGATGTCGATGTCGGCGCGAGAATTCTTCAAGCTCTTGACGACGCCGGATTACGAGTAACCGTGGCTCTCTGGGCGGTTCTGCCGGAATACGAGGAATGGCGGCTCGTGCTGTCCTCTCGTAAGTTCGATTCCATGAAACTTGGTGACGCTTATGGGCTGCTCCATGATGCATTGGATGCATCCGGCATTTCCTTGCAAGAGACTCCTGCGGTGGTGATTTTGCGCGCCACCGATCCTTTCATCAAAGACCTTCGAAAGACTTACGGCAAGGATAAGGTCATGGAAGGTATGCGACTTGGCCCCCAGGCGATTGGCAACCGTTTTATCGATGATGCCTACGCCTATCGGATCTCGTAAGCGCCTATTTTTCCGTCGCCCTGCTTCTTCGGCGTGTCCACGGTCACGCTTACCGCCGTGAGCGACAGATCCACCTCCTCGGTTGCATCCACGGTGACCATGGTCTCCAGATCGATATCCGATGGCTTGATGCTCTGGTCGCCCTTGAAGAACTTCGTCTTGCGCGAACGGTGGATCGAGACCGTTTGATCTTCCTCGGTCTCAATCGTGATTTCTTTGCTGGTTAGATCCTTGAGCTTGCCGTGGAAGGAGCCGGCTACATTCTTGTAGGCTCCCGGATTTGGTGTATTGGGACCGATGCTACGGCGCGGCCGCGGATAATATTGACCCAGCAGCAGCGCCGGGAAAACGACACCGATTAACACGAAAATCCGAATGAGTTTCAAGTTGCTTCTCTGTCGCGTACTACCTGTTGTCATCTTAGCCCAACCCAATTAACGGAGCGTCAGGTCAATCAGCCCGAGCGACAGCTTCCGTTGATCCGGCGACCCATCCTCGGCCGGGGAAGCTTCCTCGTGAGAGATGACGCGGAGCACTAAAATTCCGTTAGCTGGGGCATCCATCGTGAACGTCAACGTCTTCGGTAAGTCGTGCGGCCTGACGCCGTGATCCTCTCTGCAAAACATGCCGCTGCCGATGAAATCGCTGCCCGCCAAGAACGTGAACGACCGGCAGAAGAGCCGCCGCGGCATGAAAGCTCGCGCCCGCAGAATTACTTCCACTGTCTGATTCTTGGCGATACCGGCGGGTACGGGAACTTCCAGAACCGCCTCATGGCCTTCCATCCAGACTCCCCACTCCTCTGGAGAAGACCATCCCGAACGGAGCGAGCATCCATTCAAAGCGCCGCCTTCGCGAAAAGTCGCTTGAATGAACTCGTGGGCTGTCGCCAGCGACTGCGATTTCTGACGCGCCGGCCCCGGATCCGGATCGCCCGGATCTCTCAGCGAAAACTCAGGGCTCAGATTCTTCCAGAATCGCTTGCGCGGCGCGCCGGAATTCGACAGCACCGCGAACATCATGGTAGGTTTGATCACCCCCAGCTCCAGGAGCAGGGCATTCAACTGCTCCACGCCATCCACGAACTGGATATGCGCCGGAAAGCCGCGATCGAAGTTGGGACCGTAAACCCGGTCGAAGAACGCCTCTGGCAGGTTGCCAAACCCCAGGAATTTCTCGAACTGAAAGCGCTGCAACAGCAGCGGCAAGATGTCCTGTGCGCGAACGCCTTCGAAAAAGTCTTCCGTGGTGCAATCCCAGTTGTCGAAGGTCTTATCCTGGTGCTGGAAGGGATGATTGAACTTGAGCGAATCGGGAAGCGTGTCCCACAAAGCGTTCACGATGGTCAGCGCCTCCGGCCATCGCATGTGGCCGTTTCTCCCGATCATGTCGGATGTCAGAAAGACGCCCTTGTCCCCGATCGCCACGGCAACATTCGCGAACACGGTCTCCAGTTCCACCAGGTGGTGAAGAACATGATGCGCGATCACCGCCGTATAGTGACCGCCCGATGATCCAGGCGACCACGCATTGAGGTCGGATTGAATTACCTGCATGTGCGCGCTTAAACCGGCGTCCTGGATGCGGCGGTTGGCCCGGTCAATCAGCGCCGGCGAAAGCTCCAGGCATTCCAGTCGAAAGCTTCGCAGACCCTTGGCCAACAGGTCGCGGGCTATCTCTACCTCCATAGCGGCATCACCCGCGCCCAGGCTCAGGATGCGGGCCTCGGGAAGTCCGCCGCTCCCGGTTCGCTGTAGGATATGGTCGACATAAAAAGCTGCGACACTGTCCACGCCGAGAACGGAATTCAGTTTGGGCCGGAGATATGTGTTCGACCAGTAATCGTAGATGGGCGGGATATCATGGATATCGCACCTAACATAGCGCGCGATCTGCTGCGCTACCTTCGCCTCGTAGTCGGCGTCTCCCATTGAGTCTTCAGGACGATGTTACTGTGCGCGTCTGCCTCTCCCATTGGGACCGCGCGCGGGTCCTTGCTGTAATGTTAACCCAGAAGGTAGCTGGAAGAGCGACTCCGCGGGCTCGGCCGTGGAGACATTGCTCAGTTGATACGTGGTGACGCCGTTACGCGGATCGGTGCGCGTGCTTTGGATCACGATTTGCAAATCCGGCGAATACAGGCGAGTGGATGTGATCGTGATGGGCTGCCCGTTTCCGAACCGGCCCGCCGGAATGGTGGTTACGGTTTGGGTGCACTCCGCCGTCAAGGCAGTGCCGGAGACGGGTTGCGCCGCGCAAGCGGTCGAAACCTGATTGGGAGTCGAGGGACGGGCGCCGACGGGTGGCGTACCGCCGCCGCTTCGGGGTTTGAACGTGAACTGCCGATAGGTATTCTGCTGCGTATTGATCGAATACTGAACGCCGGCCACCGGATCGATAATCAGGATGGTCTGCGGCGTGGCGCTGCAGGTTGAGGAATTGCTGGTTTCCTCGCGGCGCGTACGGCCCGAACTATCGCGATACACTTTCACGCAACTCACTTCGTTGATCGTGTTGCCATCGTTGAGCGTACGTTTCGAGCTGCTAACCCCCACGCCGGAGTAAGGCTCATTCGTCACTACTTTGCCCTGCAAGAGCCCTCGAAACCCGCCGCCCTGGAAATTCCAGGCCGGCCGTTGCGCCAGCGCTAAGGCGCCGAAGCCGAGCGCGGCGATGAAACATAATTTCGTCACTGGATACTACTCCTTCAAAATGGATTCACCTCCGGGGCCAGGAAAAGTTCCAAAGAAAGGCCTGAAACCTTGCCGGTTGCAGCCGCGTCTTTTCACCAATCTTTGCTCGAGAGCGAGACGCAACATTTGAAATGGCTGGCGATACTGCTCATCTGTTGCCGGATGTTGCCGGCGCAGAACGATGACGAGATGGTCTACGATCTCGGCCCCGGCATCACTCCTCCACGCGTGGTCAAGCAGGTCAATCCCCGGTACGCGACCAACCGGGGCGTGCGCGCCGTCGGCTCGGTGATCATCGGCCTGGTGGTCACGTCCAAGGGCCTTCCGAAAAACCCGCATGTGATCAGAGGACTCGACAAGGAACTAGACCAAAGCGCGGTGGAAGCCGTCGGCGAGTGGCGTTTTGCGCCGGCGGTGAAAAACGGAACGCCCATCGCCGTGCGCGTCAGCGTGGAACTTCATTTCCACGATATGTGATTTGACGCTAGCGTTCGCCGAAACTGTAGCCGAGCCACACCATGGCTTCCGGCACCGCGTCGCTGCCAAACTGATTGGTAAGTCCGGGAACGTAGTGAAAATCGAACTCGGGACGCAGAAAGATATGGTCGGTGAGGAAAAGTTGCACCCCTACGCCGACGTGCACATCGAAATGATTCGCTGTTCCGACTGGTTCGGTGGAAGTGGTACAGACCGCCGTCCCCACACAGCCGCTTTCGGTGAGAGCGAAGCTGGTGCGCGCGCCTCCCACGCCGCCCTCCAAATCCAGAGACACGCGTTTGGTGGCGTATGGCGCGTAGATGCCGTTGACGTCGTAGAAAGTTTGGCGGGCGGATAGCGGGCCGTAGCCTTCGCGCGAGGGTTGCAGACTAGCCTGAAAACCCATGCCAAAATGCTTGTACAGCATCAAGTCCCCGCCGAATCCCAGGAAGAAGCCGTTCAGCTTGGGGAGCATTTCGCAATTGGGGTCCGCCGATCCAGGCGTGCAAGTGCCAAAAGCATTCAGCGAAGTTGCATTGTCGATGCCGCTGCTGTTGGCGCCGTCCCACGCGGTGCCAAATCCGACGTTCAAGTCAAACGAGGTCTGGGCGTTAGCCCATGACGCTCCAAACAACAAAAGGGCTGCCCCAGCGAAATTCCATTTAGCGGTCGACATATGCCCAGTAGACGGGACCAGTTAGTGCGACGTTTCACGTACTATTCGTAACTCCGCTCGTGATACCGTTTGTGCCTGATGCGAATCGCGGCTCTATTTCTTTGTATCCTGACTGCTTTGCCTGCCCGTCGCGCTCAAACCGATTGGCCGGCATATGGCGGCGATTTAGGCAATACGCGCGACTCCGCTGGTCCCCATCGGCATACAAAACGTTACAAAGCTGATCTTAGCCCTGACTCGAAGACCGGGAAGCTGCTGCGGAAGGCGAAGCTTGCGAGCGATGGACGCGGTGGATTCGGTGCCTCCATTAGAGGCTCCATTGAACCACGACCGTGAGAGAGTGGCGGCGTCTAGAATCCGCCTTGCGGACGATAACCCGGCCGGGCGCGAACGCGATACTTCTTGCCTACGTCGGTCACGATTTCGACGTTGATCTTGCGGAAGCCATCATTGGGATTGGGCTGCGGATAATACGTGATCGTATAGCTGTTACCCAGATCCTCGCGAATGGATTCGAACGCCTCCACCTGCTTCTGCCAGGTTTTGGCGAAATAGGCTTTGCCGCCGGTGCGCGTGGAAATGCGCTTGAAAACGTTGCTCGACATCGGATCCTTGGCGACGTCGTTGGTGGAGATCACGTAGATCGGGATCCCGTCGTCCTCGGCCACCGCCCGCACATCGTCGGGAGCGATCAGGCTGGCGTTATCGGGGCCGTTCGAAAACACGATGATCACCTTGCGCCCCGGGACCTTCGCTGCGTCGCGCAAAGTGAGCAGCAGGCCGTTGTAGAGCGCGGCATCGTCGCCCGCCACCGCTTTGCGCAGACCAAAGATTGCATCGTTACGGTCGTGCGTGAGCGGTGCTGGCCGTGAAAGGTTGCGGCTGAAAGTATAGACCGCCACTGAATCCGATTTGTCCAGCCCGCGCACAAAATCCGCGATGGCATCGGAAGCATAGACAAATCCACGATACATATAGTTGCTGGTATCGAAGAGCACGAACACATTGGTGCCGACGAAAGAATCGGAACGGACCTCGGTGGCCGTCCCCTCCCCCGGCGTGAGATTGCCATCCACCGAAGCCATCAGCGGCCGCACGCCCCCGTTGTCCAGCACCTGCACGGGTGGTTTGTTGCCTTCCCCGAAGGTGTTGATCTTTTGCGCGATGCTGTCTTCGGTCAAACGGAAATCGCTGGGCTTCAGCCCGTTTATGTAGTGACCCTTGCTATCCGTCACGGTGAAACTGAGAACCACCATATCCACCTTGACGCGAAAGGTCGGCCGTTGGTCCCCGCTCTTGGGCTCGGGAGCCCGGGCCTCCTGCACTTGTTCTTGAGCCCGCAGATTGGGAGAAAAAAGCCCCAGCGATCCGGCCAGTAGAGTCACCGCGCCAACGGCCACGGCAGCCCCTATGAATACTCGATGATTGAACTTCAAGACTGCCCTCCGAAAAAATACGATGATTACAATCCGTTCGACGCCGTCACACGTTTGCGCGACTTCTCACGCGCATCGTCGCCCACCAGCCGGAGTGAACGCAGCAGCGCCGGCCAATCCTCCAGGTTGGTGGCGAAAATCCGCTCCACGGTCTGGCGCGTCCAATCCGGAACCAGAACATTGAGCTCGGCGGGCGATAGATACAGCTGGTCCGCCAAAGCCGCGTAGTACAGAAGATTCGATTCCCAGCTTTCGGCCAGGATCCGGCTGGAATAACCCATCAAAGTGGGAAACGTTCGCAGGCCGAGCAATTCGGGTGAGTACGAATTCGCCAGCGTCGGCTTTGGCGTGCCGAAGGCGCGGGAGATGGTTTCGTAGTTCAACTGCCGCCGGCGACTCCGCGGCTTCCCGGCGGATCTCCATCGCCAGCGGAGCATCGGCTTTGTCGGCCGCCAATACATCGCGCGCGATGGCGAACAATTCCGAGGGCATCACGTTCTCGAGCGCAGTATGGACCTCGCCTTGCGCCAGCAACTCGCGTACTTGGGCCACGCGGGCCGGCATGGCATATTGGCCCAGCGCATCTAAAACAGTCTGTCTCCGATCGGCGTTAACCGCGGCTTCGGCCAGCATGGTTTCGGCGTAATCCATATGCAGCGCCACCCAATGCAATTGCCCGGGAGTGACGTTCCACCAGCGCGGGATGGTGGCGGTGAGCAGAAGCTGCGGAACCAGGTCGCCCCAAATCAGCGCCTGCTCGCGCGACGGAATCAGGAAGTTTTGTTCGGCTTCGGCCAGCGCGTAAGGCAGGCTCACCAGCGATCCCACTAGCTTTCCGCCCGCGCTGGAAGGCCATCCGCTGCCCAGCACCTGGGTATCTTTCCACATGCCGTTGTTGTCCTGCACGCCCACGAAATCGTGGCTCCGGACGAACAGCGGATTGGTGTACAAAACCTGCGCTCCGGGCGGCGCGTAGTGCACGTAATTGAACCCAATCAAGGTATCGCGCAGGAAAGGAGCCATCAGCGCCCGGATCTCGTCCAGCTTCTTGGGATCCGTACCGGCGCGATCGATGAAGGCGCGCAGAGTCAGTTTCCGTTCCGCCTCAATGTGTTTCTCCGACCAGTAACCGAAACTGAGCGCATTTCTTTCGGTACCGCTCAGCGAGTTGCGCGGAAGTTGGATCTCCGAAATCCGCGCCGCGGTCTTGGTGATGAGGGCGTTATTGGCCTTTTCGCCCTTGCCCAGGCTTTCCAATTGATCCACCAGGTCGAAAATCGACGAGAGCGAAATCAGCCGCTGGGCCTCGAAGATCCGAATCATTTCCTCGACCAATTGATTGTGCGTATCGGAAGTATCCGGCTGTGACGTCCCGGCCAGCAGGTCGAGCATGCGATCCTGCACGGAGAGGCCGGCCGGCGAATTGGTGGCCGCCAGCAGCGTCTGGATGCCCTGCCTGCCCTCCATCGAACACGTCGCCTTCGGACCTTACTTTGGCGAAGTGCGTGAGAATCGCGGACAGCGTGCGATCCTGATCGGCGGCGGCTATGGAGCCTTGCCGGCAAAAGATCTGCCAAAGCCCCACTAGCGATTGCAGCGTCCCGGCGGCGTCCGAGCGCAGCGCTAAATCGTGAATCTGATCCAGTGAGACGGCGGTGTCCAGGAATTGATTGATGGAAGCGCTTGAAACCTCCGATGCTTCGGCGAAGATGGGATACTGCGCGCCAAAGGAGCGGAACTCGCGCGCCATGCGATCCGCTGTCTTCGCGTCGAGCGGCGTTTGCCGGTGGCGATCCACGTCGCTAAGCGCCATGAAAATCTTCAGCGGCTCATTCTCCGACCGCCTTGCGGCACAGCCCGAAGAGCGCCTCGATGACGTCGTCGGGATCTTTCCAGCCGGCCGCATCGTGGCTGAGCTTGGCGTCGTACTTGCCGCTTCCTGCCGGATGCTCAACGAACAACGTGCGCCACACTTCCAGTCCTCCGGGGATGTGCGGCTTGCCATTGGGATCCAGCCGCATCCGCGCGGTCAGCAGCATCATGTCGGTATTGGATCGGAAAACCGGCCGGGCCGGGCCGGGGCTGGTCACTTTGCCGCGGATGGCGGAGTAGAAGCGTTTCAGGCGCTCCGGCTCGGTCAGATAATTCTGAACCGGCCCGTTCACGGGATTGCTGGAGATGCGGGAAAGCGCGTCGAAGTAGCTGGCCAGCCAACCGTCGTCCCGGGCGATCAGGCGCTCGAAGAACGCTCCCGGCTTGTCCGGCGAAGCTCCCGCCAGGTCGGCCCAGGCTCGTTCCGAGCGCGCTCCGCCCGGCACCACGGCTTTGCCGTTCCGAACCTGGAACATGCCGCCATAGAAATCCAGAACATGCGCATAGGCGCGTATTCTTTGAACCGTGGTGGCCTTGCGCAATTCCTCGGACGCAGTAGGGTCCAGCTTCGACAGCGCCAGATACAAGCGGCAAAGCGAAGGATCGCCGAGGAAGGAATCGATGAATTCCGCGCCCTGGCGATCTTTGCTCGAAAGCCAATAGTCTTGCGTGTAGAGAATCGGAATTTGCGTGGGCTTGAAGTCGTAGGCGAACGGCCGGTTGGTGCGGAGATCTTGTTCCAGCTCGGCCAGCGGAAAGCCGGAATCGATGGTCAGGAAGGCGCGCGTGGCGTTGAGCGTTTCCAGCACTACTTCGCTGCCGCAGCCGCCGCGCATCCGATATCCAAGCAAGCGGAGCAGCTCGCCGGTCTGCGTGGAATCGCAGGTTTCCATCTTGATTACGCCACTCGAGTCGGCCAGTTTTTCAAGCTCCCGGGCCTGCGAAAGATAGCGAACCACCAGCTTCAGGTATTCAGTCTGCTCCAGCACGTCGTTGCTGCCGGAGGCCTGATAGCCGTTGGTGACGACATTACGCGCCAGAGCGGGCAGCACGTCGCCCGGGTTGATTTCCGGGGCCAGCGCCGCCATGCGCGAGAAGGAGCGCAGCGGGCCCGGGATCGCGATGGTGGCGGGCTTTTCGCTGGGAAGGGCGGATACCGGCGGAAGACTGAAGTCGCGGCCTCCGGCGCTGCGATATTGCTCCACGTGGCGCTGGGCGGCATCGCGATCGCCCGCGATCAAATCCAGAACCACCAGCCGGCGGGCGGCCAATTCCCGCTGCTCGCCGCGCGCCGCGTTCCAAACTTTCTCGTAGGCCTCACGCGCCGCGGGGTCGCGATGGCGATCCAAAAATTGCGCATAGGCCAGCATGGCGTCCACTCCGCCCGTTTGCGCGGCGTGCTGCAGATAATCGCGCGCTTCGGCGGCTTCGCCTTTGCTTTCCATCTGCCAGGCGCGGGCCGCGAAATCATCGGCCGCGACCGCGATATCAGTGCAGAAAAACGAAGCAATACCAAGAAGAGAAATGAATGCCGTTACGGAGGCTTTCATGGAGGGTGTGTTCCTTTCCCGTCCCGCTATGGCTAATTACTGTAACACTGGGAACGGGGCGAGCGCTTGAAGGGCCTTAGCTTTCCCTTAGCCTTCCTTCGAAACATGGCGGCCACTCCAGTGGCGCGCTAGGATGTGAGTGTGAAATCAGGCCGGAAAATGGCTATCTTTTTTCTTCTGGCATCCGGCTGGCTCACAGCGGCGCGAATTCCTTCCGCCACTCAAATTCAGATTCGGCTGACTAAGGAAGTCAACACCTCCACATCCAAGGTCGGCGATACGTTTGAGGCCTTGGTGATCGCGCCGGTGGTCGTGAATGGTCAGATTGCCATGGCCGCCGGAGCCACCCTGACAGGGCACATCAAGGAGGTGACCGCAGCCGTGAATCCGGACGACCAGGCAGTGCTGGCGCTGGCTTTCGACGAAATTCGCGATCCCAGCGGCAAAAAGGCGATGATCGCAGCTAAGGTCACCAGCCTCGACCATGCACGCGAGTCCCTGGACGCCGATGGCCGCATTCAGGGCATCATCGCGTCGAAGACCGGTTCCGGGCGGCTGGATCAGGGGATCAACAAGGTTTCCGAAAAGTACCCGAGCTTCGCTGAGTTGTTGGGAACCGTGAAGCAGGCTGTTCTGAAGGGTGCCGACGCCAACATCGACTTACAAGCCCGGCGTGGAGATGACCATCGCGCTGACCAAGCCGTTGGAGTGGACCGGCAACGTCCACGGGCCGGATATAGGCGTCTATCGAGCCGCAGGACCAACTGGCTGGCTCTGGTGAACAGCGAGCCGTTTCGGACCGCAACGGAGAAGGATCACGCACCTTCCGATATCACCGACCTGATGTTCCTGGGAAGCCGGCAGCAGATGGAAGATGCGTTTCAAAAGGCCGGTTGGTCTCCGGCGGCGAAGCTGAGCGATCAATCGAAGCTCGAAACGTTCCGCGCCATGGCGGAGATGCGTGGCTATCAGGAGGCGCCGGTTTCGGTGCTGCTCTTGGACGGCCGTCCTCCCGATCTGGTATTTGAAAAAATCAACGACACTTCGCCGCTCGGCATCATTTGCGAATTTGGCAACGGCCCGGCGTTTTCAACGGAAAACAGATCTGGGTATGCTCGGCGACGCATGACACCGGCATCAGCTTTTCCGATGCGAGCCGCACGTTCATCCACCAGATCGATCCGCAGATCGATCTGGAGCGGGCCAAGGTGGTCAACGATCTGCTGCTCACGGGGCTGGTGCGAGGGCTTGCACTGGTGGAACGAAGCGCTTTGCCGCAAGACATGTTCAATGCGACGGGCGATGCGCTCAAGACCGAGGGCGCGATGGCTGTGGTCAGTTTCTAGCCGACCCTCCTCTATAATTGGGTCTTGACCGAAAAGACTCGAGTTTTCAAATACTACGATCTGCTTGCCAGCATCTTCATCGTGGTGTTGGTGATTTCCAATCTGGTGGGCCAGAAGATCTGTGCGTTCGGCCCCTTCCGCGTAAGCGGCGCGCAACTGCTGTTTCCCATCACCTACATCTTTGGCGACATCTTTACGGAAGTATATGGCTATGGCGGTTCGCGGCGCATCATCTGGATCGGGTTTCTGGCGAATGCGGTGATGGCGGGCTTGGGCAACCTGATCGTCGCGCTGCCGGCGGCGCCGGAGTGGAAGAATCAGGAGGCGTTCGCGATTGTTTTTCATCAGGTGCCTCGGCTGGTCGTGGCCAGCCTGATCGCGTATTGGTGCGGCGAATTCGCCAATTCGTTCACGCTCGCCAAAATGAAGCTGATCACCAAGGGGCGCTATCTTTGGACCCGCACGGTCGGTTCGACGGTGGTGGGACAAGCCGTAGATACGGTGATTCTTGTGCTGATCGCATTCACCGGCGAAGTCACCGGGGCGGGTATCTGGCGGCTGATCCTGTCGGCATATCTTTTCAAGGTGGTGTACGAAGTAGTGGCCACGCCCGTTACTTATGCCATCGTCGAACTTCTTGAAACGGACGGAAGGCATCGATACCTTCGATTACCAGACGCGCTTCACGCCGTTCGCGACGGAAATCTAGAGCCCGCTTGTGCACGATTCGTCCGGAGCGCACAGCGCGGGGCGCGCTCGCACAGAGAACAAGTAATCGCGACCCGCTGCGTTGTGCGCGATTCTAATGAAAGCCGCACGGGCCGCGAAGGTTTGTGAAAAACCGCAGCCCGTGCGCTTCCGCCATCACCCAAGGCAAGATTACGGCCACAATCTTCTGGTTGCGCCGAGTGCAGTACTTAACTTGCGGAAGCGGAAGGGCAAATAAATTCGCGAGTGGGGAGACTGCGGCGCTAAACGTCTTTGAAAAGCTCTTGCGGCGGAGATTTCAAAATCGAACTCGGGCAGCCGCGAGCTCGGATATTGCAGCACGCCGGCTTCGGAGTACTCGTAGAGGCGCTTCAACTCGGGGTCCACCAGCCAGACATGCGGCACGCCCCAGCGGCGATAGTCTTCCAGGCGATGCGTCAATCTGCCGTAGCGGTCGTCCGGGGAGATGATCTCCACCACGACAAACGCCGGGTTGGTCGCATACCGGCCCTCCGGACGCGCGCCGCGGAAAACGGCAAGATCCACCACACGAAATCTGCGAGGTCCTATTTGCACGCGGAGTTCCGGCAGCAACAGGAGCTGGTGCCGGCCGATTAACGGCGCGAAGAGCAGAATCAGAAGAGCTTGAATTTGGCTGTGAATTGGCGTTGGCAAAGCCCTTTCGACGACCTCCCCGTCCACGTAGTCCGGTTCCCGGGCGGTCCTCGAACACCAAATCAAGGTACTCTTCCACGCCGATCTGCGACCTTGCCAGCATCTCACTCCATCATACCCGGCCTGGCCGGCGGGCCCGTCGCCGCTGAAAAACGTCAGCACTTGAAAATGTTTGACGACCATGCTATCTCTACATATTGTGGGAGGTTGTCGCCATGGCTACAACGGTCTGGAAAGGGCATCTCACTTTCGGCCTCGTTTCGTTTCCCGTGAAGCTGTTCACCGCTGCCCGCAGCGAAGGCATCAGCTTTAACCAACTTCACAAATCCGACAACTCGCGGATCAAACAGGTGATCTACTGCCAGGCGGAGGACAAGCCCATTCCGCGCAGCGAGATCGTCAAGGGCTACGAGTACGAGAAGGACCGCTACGTGGTGATCGAGGACGAGGACATCAAGAAGATGGCGCCGTCCACGGCCAAGGTGATGGAGATCCTCGAGTTCGTGAAGTCCGCCGAAGTGGACCCCATCTATTTCGAAAGCTCCTTCTACATGGCGCCGGATGAAGCCGGCCAAAAGCCCTACGCGCTGCTATACGACACGCTGAAGCGCACCGGTTACGTGGGCGTGGCCAAGATCGCCATGCACAATCGCGAGCACATCGTCATCTTCCGGCCGGGTGCCCACGGGCTGCTGATGCATACCATGTATTACGCCAACGAAGTGCGGCGCGTGGAAGAATTCCGCACCGATATCGGGTTGGTGAAGGAGCAGGAGCTGAAACTGGCCGAGATGCTAGTGGAATCGCTCGCGGCGCCCTTTGAGCCGCAGAAATACCACGACACCTATCTCGACAATTTGCAGGCGATGATCGACGCCAAGATCAAGGGCCAGGAAGTGGTAACGCCGCCCACCGCCGAGCCCGCCAAGGTGATCGACATCATGCAGGCGTTGAAACAGAGCCTGGCCGCGGCCAAGAAACCGCCCGCTTCGGTGGAGACGTTGAACGCCGAACCGGAAAAGAAGGCCAGCCCGAAGAAACGCAGCGCCCGCGGCTGACGACTGGTCCGCGCCGGCCTACTTGCCCACCAGGTGCTGCAGGTCCTTGTTGTTTTCCTGGCAGATATATTCCATCAACTCCTGGCCAGGCGCCCAACGAGAGGTGGTCACCACGGTCCATGGTTTGGTGTAGTAATCGGGATCGTCGATGGTGGCTTCCAGGCGCAGAGTGTTGGAATCGGGCCGCGTGAATTTCTCGGTGACGTGCAGCTTCTCGCCGTGCGGATGGCCGGCGGCGTCCAGCCACGTTCGGTCGTTCATCCCGATGGTATCCACCACCAGCGTGTCGCCATCCCAATGGCCCACGGAATATCCCAGGTAATCCGGATTCGGATCTTTGGGCTGCTGCCGTCCATCCATCCAGACGATGCGCCACACATGCGCGCCGCCTTCATAAATGAAGAGAATGCGATCCGGCATTTGGAAAATCTCGGTGGGATAGGGCGTGTACATCATGCGCGGTACGCCGGGCGGGAGGCAGAAACCTTCGGGATCGTCCTTGGAGTGCGTCTCGGTGCGCTCATCGAAAACCTTCTTGCCAAGCGCGTTGAACGGCACCACCACGGGCCCGCCATCCGGGGCTCTTCCCTGCTTTTGCATGTCGATGATGTACGGCACCTGCCACATGCCTTTCGCCAAACCGCCGAAATCCGGCTTCCCGGCGTTGACGCCCAGGTAGGGAATGTCGGGGAGCCTGGGCGTGGGGCCGGGCGGCGGACCAGGGGGCTGTCTGCGAAATCCGTTCGGTCCGCGGCCGCCCTGCACCGGTCCGCCCGCTCCAGCGCCCGCTGGTGGTCCGGGAGGCGGTCCTTCCTGACCCAATGCCGGAATTAACGATAAAGCGGCCACCAATGCCGCAGTTGCAAACGGAGCAAAATTGCTATATGCCACGTAGCGATCTTCCCGCAATCCGTTGCAGGAAGGCAAGCGCCGCCAAGTGCTACTTGGTCGCCACATCCCAGTGCTCTGCGATCTTGCCGTCTTGGATGCGGAACATGTCAAACCAAGTAGTGGTGTATTTCTGATCCTTGTTCTTTGGATCGGGCATCTCGCGCACAAAGGATAGAGTCACGAAGTTGCCTTCGGCTTGAATCGCCACCAGGCCGGGAACCGTGTCCTGGACCGGTTGCGGTCCGCCGAGTTTCGTAAAGTACGCCTTGAAGCCCGCGATCCCGGTGTCGGCGTTGGGATTGTGCTGGATGTAATCGTCCCGCATGTATTTGCCGGCTTCATCCAGATGCCGCGCGCGCAGCACCACACGGAAAAAGTCGTAGCACAGCTTCTTGTTGGCGGCCAGTTTGGGATCCCTGCTTTTGAGCAATGCAGCCTGGTCGGGAGCTGGTGTAACGGGCAGCGCGGCGAAAACGGGAGCCGCGAACAGAGCGAGCGAGAGAACCCATCGGAGTCGAGTCATATCGGAGAGTTTATCGCAAGCACCCAGGGTATTGACAAATGAGCGTCGCCGGGGCTCATATGTCGTCATGCGACATGTCGTCCAGGAGCCTATCGAGTCCAAGCCCCTTTCCGAACCCGTGCTGCTCATCCTCACCAGCTTGATCCCCGCCACGGTTACGCCTTGCTCAAGGATATTGAGACGCTGAGCGGCGGCCGGGTGCGGATGAGCACTGGGCACGCTATTGGGTGCATTGCGGCGGTTATTGGATGACGGCTGGATCGCGCGCTTTGAGCAGGACGACACCTCGCGCCAGAAGCAGGCGTATCGGCTGACCGGCGCGGGTGTAAAACAATTGCAATTGGAGTTGGAGCGCATGAAACAATTGACCCGTGCCGGATTCGCACGCCTGCGGGCCAGTGAGGCGATATGAGACGCACCTACAAATTTCTTTTGCTGCTCTATCCGCGCGATCATCGGGATCGATTCGCCGAGGAAATGGCTCTGGTCTTTGAAGAGGCTTCCGAAGAACGCCGAGCCGAAGGATGGACGTGGTTTGTCCTGTTCGCGTTTGCCGAAATCGCGGGAGTTATCGGCGGCGCAGCCCAGGCTTGGATGACGCCCGAGCGTCACGCGGAAGTCAGAGCCGCGAGTTCCGGCTATCTGCCCCGAGAATTGGCGGAAGCGCAACAGCGCGTGGATGCGAACGTCGCCGCCATGGTCCACGCCATCGCCAATCACCAGTTCGAAAGAGCCCGGAACCTTTCCGACCAGGAGCGCGAAGCTCGTGAGCGGCTGCGGGTGCTTCGTCAAGAATACGGCGATGAATTGGGAATGACGTTTTAGGTTACTGCCGCGCTGTGGGTTGGAAACGCGCGCAGCAGTTCCTCGGCGTACAAGGCCCCCGCCGGCGTCTCCTCGTGTTTGAAGAACACATAGACATCGCGCCCCGATTCGAGCAGCTCTTGAACGCGCTCGGC
Source organism: Bryobacterales bacterium (assembly GCA_963798295.1). Lineage (GTDB taxonomy): Bacteria > Acidobacteriota > Terriglobia > Bryobacterales > Bryobacteraceae > Palsa-89. The sequence goes on from CAWCSV010000005.1 coordinate 463,937, forward strand.
GATCTCTTTGCGATCTTCCGGCGAATATTCCGGCATCCTCAAGCGTGAATAAACGAAGTTCGAGGTGGTCACTTTCGGAATGGTGAGCTTCTCGGATTCAGCCAGGCACAGCGCCACGCCGTGCTTTTCAAGCAAGCCATATACGTTGTCCGTCAGCCAGGATGCGTGACGGAACTCGAACGCGCAGCGGATGTCGCGCGGCAAAGTCGCAAGAAAATCGCCCAGCAGCCCCTCATCGCATTTCAGCGCGGGCGGAAGTTGAAACAGCACCGGCCCCAACCGCCGCGCCGTCCGCAACGGATCGATGGCGCGAAAGAACACTTCGGTGAACTCCGACGGTTTCAGCCTCAAAATGTGCGTGATCCGCATGTGCGCTTTCAGCGGGAAAACGAAGCCTAGCCGCGTATCGTTCGCCCAGTTCTCAAGAGTCGAAGCCGACGGCAGACGCCGGAAGGTATAGTTCACTTCCACGGCGTTTAGCCGCGTCGCATAGTACGAGAGAAATTTCTTGCTCGCCAGCTTCTCCGGATAAAAATCCGGCTTCCAACTGGGGTACGCGAATCCGGAAGTTCCTGAGTAAAGCGCGGGCATCAGAATACTGGCATCCACTCGCACGAGCGGCGCATCCCATACAATAGTTTAAACAGCAGTGATTCCGCAAAAGGCTCCCCAAAAGCGTTCCTCCGAACGCCTTCGCGAGTTGTGGCCGGACATCCGCGAAATGATGCGGCCACGGCGCAAGATACTGGCCGTCGGTTTCGTATTGATGATCGTCAGCAAAATCTGCGGGCTGGTGTTGCCGGCTTCCACCAAGTACCTCATCGATAACGTCATCGGCAAGCACCAACTCTCGCTCCTGGCGCCCCTGGTGCTGGCTGTTCTGGCCGCGACGCTCATCCAGGGTGTCAGTGGTTACGCCATCACGCAACTGGTGTCGAAGGCCGGCCAGCGCCTGATCGCCGAGCTGCGCGCCAAGGTGCAGGCCCACATTGGCCGGCTGCCGGTGGCCTATTACGACGCCAACAAGACCGGAGTGCTGGTATCGCGCATCATGACCGACGTGGATGGCATTCGCAACCTTTTGGGAACCGGTCTGATCGAATTCGCTGGAGGATTGCTCACCGCCGTGCTGGTGCTCGGGTACCTGCTGCACTTGAGCTGGCTGCTGACCGGCATCGCGCTGGTGATCATTGTCGGATTCGCCTCCGTTCTGCGCAAAGCCTTTGGCACTATACGGCCGATTTTTCGCGAGCGCGGCAAGATCAACGCCGAAGTGACGGGACGCCTCACCGAATCGCTGGGCGGCGTGCGCGTGGTGAAGGGCTATCACGCCGAAGAGCGCGAGGAGGCGGTGTTCCAGGCGGGCGTGCAGCGGCTGCTCAACAACATTTTGAAAAGCCTGACAGCCACTTCCCTGATGAGTCTTTCGGCCACCGTTCTGATGGGCGTGGTAGGGGCCATCATCATGTACGTGGGCGCCAGGCAGATCACCGCGCACGTCATGACGCTTGGCGATTTCGTCACTTTCACGGCGATGCTTGCGTTTTTGATCGCTCCCATGTTCCAACTGGTCAACATCGGGACGCAACTCACCGAAGCCCTGGCTGGATTGGAGCGCACGCGCGAGGTTCTGCGCGAACGCCCGGAAGATCAGGACCCCCGCCGGACCGTTTCGCTGCCGCCCATCACCGGCCAAGTGATTTTCGACCACGTCGACTTTTCCTATGACACCGGAAAAGAGGTGCTGCACGAGATTTCGTTTCAGTCCGAGCCGGGAACGGTGACAGCGCTGGTGGGTCCATCGGGCTCCGGCAAGTCGACCATCATTGGTTTGATCGCCGCGTTCCATGGGCCGCAGTCGGGAACCATTTTTGTGGACGGGGTGGATCTTTCCACCGTCCGTTTGGATTCCTATCGCACGCAGCTGGGCGTGGTTCTCCAGGAGACGTTCCTCTTCGATGGCACCATTTGGGAGAACGTCGCCTTCGCCCGGCCCCATGCCACCCAGGAGCAGATCCTGGAAGCGTGCCGTATCGCGCGTGTCGACGAGTTCGCCGAGAATTTCGAAAAGAAGTACGACACCGTTGTGGGCGAGCGGGGCGTGAAGCTCTCGGGCGGCCAGCGGCAGCGAGTGTCCATTGCGCGAGCGCTTTTGGCTGATCCGCGCATTTTGATTCTCGACGAAGCCACGTCCAACCTGGATTCGGAATCCGAGGGCATGATTCAGGAAGGCCTGCGCGTGTTGATGCAAGGCCGCACCACATTTGTCATCGCGCACCGGCTGTCCACCATCCGGCGCGCCGACCAGATTCTGGTGGTGGAAACCGGCCGCATCCTGGAACGCGGCACGCACGCCGAGCTCTACGCGGCTCACGGCCGGTACTACGATCTATACACCAAGCAGCACGGCATCGAAGCCAATCTGTTTCTGGCGCCTGGCGAAGGGGAGGAGTCTACCGCCGAAGCCGGCGTGCGCACGGCCGGCGCGCCCGGTGGCAACGTCATCGCGGACGCCATGCGCATGCTTCGCGGGTGATCGCTAACGCTTTCGGAGCGCCCCGTCCAGGCTGAACGCGCCTGCGCCGGCGGTCACCAGGTACAAAAAGAAGAAGCAATAAAGCACGGTGATCTCGCCGCCATTGCGCAGTGGGAAAGCCCAAGGACCCAGGTGGATGTGCACCCTAAAGTACCCGACTGCCATTTCGCCGCACAGAATAAACGCCGCCGGCCTGGTGAAGAGCCCGAGAATAATGAGCGGCCCGCCGATACATTCGATAATACCCGCGAACCACAGCATGGAATACATGGCCGCGGCGTGACCACCTAAACCCCCGAGCGCGCCGAACTTCTGCGCTCCGTGCAGTGTAAATGTGTAGCCGGCGACGATGCGCAGCAGCGCAAGCGCGAGGGATTGAAACGAAGAAGGGGCTGTGGCCATTGCTCTATGGAATCGCAATTGCCCGCTTTAGTCAAACGGCAATTACTTCGCAACGGCCTCGATGACGCTCATCTCGGTGCGGGTCGGCACGATCCGCGTTAATCGGAGGCCCGCCGCGTCGAGCAGCGCGCGATATTCAGGTTCGGTACGCTCGCGGCCGCCGGTCATCACCAGCATGTTGAGATCCAGGAACTTGCTGAAGGAGGTGGCGCGGCCGGGCTGTAGGACCGCTTCGACGATGAGGACCTTGCCATTGTGCGCCATCGCGCGCCGGCAGTTGGTAAGGATGGCTGTTGAGCGTTCGTCATCCCAATCGTGGATGATGAACTTGAGTACGTAGGTATCGCCAGCGGGCACCTGTGCAAAGAAATCTCCACCCGCGACATCGCACCGATCGGCCAGTCCTTCGGCACCGAAGCGGCGGCGTGCTCCTTCGGCGACGTGCGGCAAATCCGCCAGCACGCCCCGCGCCTTTGGGTTCGCTTTGAGAATCGCAGCCAGCAAGCTGCCGTCGCCACCGCCAACGTCCACCACCGTCTGGCTGGACGAAAAATCGTAAGCGGCGACGCCGCGGCTACAGTCGAACTGAGGCTCGCCATGGCCTGAGCGAAGATTCGCGCTTCATCCGGGTGTTCGGTCATGTACTGCCATTTGTTCATTCCATACACGTGATCGAACGCCGTGGCCCCGGTCTTCACGCTGTACAGCACTTTTTCCCAGGCGGGATAATGATTCTCGCCCAGTTCCTCGATCGCAAAGTAGCGTAGCGAGCCGGGCACATCGGTCCGCAGCGTGGCGCCTAGCGGCGTGAGAGCAAAACGCCCTTCGCCGTCATCCACGAATACGCCGATGCTGTCTAGCGCGCGCAGGACGCGGTAAAGAGAGGGCGCGTCGGTGCCTGTAGCATTCGCCAGATCCGCGCTGCCTTTCGGACCATCTTTGAGCAGGTCCGCAATCCCGAGTTTGGCCGCGACATACACCGCGCGCGATACCCAGAGTCCTTGAAGCACCTGGAGCATGACCGCTTGAGGCGGCGGCTCTGTTGGTTGAGTTTGTACGCTCGGTTGAGTTTGAGCAGACATCGGTGGTGCCCCTTTCATGAATGCTTACGAACGCGCGGACTATTCGCCGCTCTGTTGCAAAAGTTTAGCTACCAGCGCCGTCCACCCGGTTTGATGGCTGGCGCCCAGGCCGGCCCCGTTATCGCCGTGGAAGTACTCGTAGAACAGAATGTGATCGCGGAAATGCGGGTCGCTCTGGAATTTCTCGGAGCCGCCAAACACCGGACGCCGGCCGTGCTCGTCGCGCAGGAACAGATGCGACAGCCGCCGCGACAGTTCACCCGCCACCTCCGCCAGGTTCATCTTTACTCCGGAGCCGGTGGGAAATTCCACCTGCAATCCATCGCCAAAATAATGGTGAAAGCGCTGCAGCGATTCGATCATCAAATAATTCACTGGAAACCAGACCGGCCCCCGCCAGTTGGAGTTTCCACCGAACAGGTTGGTGCTGGATTCGGCCGGCTCGTAGGTCACGCGGTATTCCTGCCCATCGGCCTGCAGAATGAAGGGGTGATCCTTATGATAACGCGAGATGCCGCGGATGCCGTAAGGCGAGAGGAACTCATTTTCGTCCAGCATAATTTGCAGCACGCGCTGCAGTCGCGAGGTTTGCACCAGTGACAGCAGTATCCGTTCTTCCTGTCCGTGCCGCGTAATGGAGGCGATATTGAAGCATAGATCCGCGCGATGCTTGATGAACCACTGCATGCGGCGCTTAAATCCCGGCATCTTGTCGATGGCCGCGGCATCCAGCGTGGTCACGGCGAACAGCGGAATCAATCCCACCAGCGAGCGCAGCCGCATGGGGATTTTGCGGCCGTCGGGCAGGCGCAGCCGGTCGTAGAAAAAGCCGTCTTCTTCGTCCCACAGGCCGTCTCCGCCCAGCCGATTCATCGCGCTCGCGATGTACAGGAAATGTTCGAAGAACTTGCTCGCGATGTCTTCGTACGATTTATCGTGCGGCGTCAGCTCAATGGCGATGCGCAGCATCACCAGGCAGTACATTCCCATCCAGGCCGTGCCATCGGCTTGCTCGATAAAACCGCCGGTGGGAAGCGGCTTGCTGCGATCGAAGACGCCGATATTATCCAGACCGAGAAATCCACCTTCGAAAATGTTGTTGCCCTGCGAGTCCTTGCGATTCACCCACCAGGTGAAATTCATCAGCAGCTTGTGAAAGGCCGACTCCAGGAACTCGGCGTCCGGCTTGCCCGTCAACTTTTGGTCGATTTTGAAAACGCGCCAGCAGGCCCAGGGATGCACCGGCGGGTTGACATCGCTGAACTCCCACTCATAGGCGGGAAGCTGGCCGTTGGGCGATTGATACCATTCGCGGAGCAACAGCGAAAGCTGCTGTTTGGCGAAATCGGGATCCACCAGCGCCAGCGGAATGGTGTGAAAGGCCAGGTCCCAGGCGGCGAACCACGGATATTCCCATTTGTCGGGCATGGAAAGCACGTCGTCGTTGTAGACGTGAACCCAGGCCCGGTTGCGTCCCAACAAGCGCTCGGGAGCCGGCGGAGGCATAGCCGGATCGCCCCGCAGCCATTCTTCCACCACGTAATGATAGAACTGCTTGCTCCACAACAGGCCGGCGAAGGCTTGACGCTGCACCCGGCGCGCGTCCTCGGACAACCCGACCGGAGCGAAGCCGTAGAACTCCTCCGCCTCCTCGATGCGATCGAGAAACACTTGATGAAAATCCGCTGCGTCGAATTTTCCCGAGTACAGACGAAAATGCAGTGACCGCGACCCGCCTGGCTCCAGATCGATGCGATACACGCCGCAGGCCTTGGTGCCCGTCTCATCGGGGTTCACCGCAGTGCGCTCATTCTGGATCAGGTAGCGGTGAAAGGCGTCCTTGGTATAAGCTTGCGCGCCTTGCCAGCCCCACAATTGCAAGGTGTTGGTTTCGTTTTCGGTGAACAGAAGCGGAGCCGGCTGCTCCAACCACAACTTGAACTCGCCCAGTGTTTGCTCCTGGATGCCTATGGTGTGAGTGTCATATCGCGATAACTCCGGCCGCGGCGTGCCGTAGCCCCAGCTCCAGGTGTTGCGGAACCACACCGTCGGAAGCAAATGCAGGGTCGCGGGCGCCGGGCCGCGATTGATGATGGTGGCGCGCACCAGAATATCGTCGATATCGCGCTTCGCGTATTCGATAAAGATGTCGAAGTAGCGGTTGTCGTCGAAGATGCCGGTGTCGATCAGCTCGTATTCGCTATCCGTCCGCCGCCGTGCGCGATTGGTGTTCACCAGATCCGCATAAGGGAACGGTGACTGTGGATATTTGTACAGCGCCTTCATGTAGGAGTGCGTGGGCGTGGAATCCAGGTAGTAGTAGTATTCCTTGACATCCTCTCCATGGTTGCCTTCCGGCCCCGATACGCCGAACAGCCTCTCTTTGAGGATGGGGTCTACGCCGTTCCAAAAGGCGAACGCGAAACACAGCCGCTGGTGATTGTCCGAGATGCCGGCAATGCCGTCCTCGGTCCAACGATAGGCTCGCGAGCGCGCATGATCGTGCGTGAAGTAGTCCCACGCCGTCCCGTCCGCGCTATAGTCTTCGCGCGGATTTCCCCAGGATCGTTCTGACAAGTAAGGGCCCCAGCGTCTCCAGTGGCGTGTCCTGCTTCTAGCTTGGAGCAGGCGATCTCTTTCAGCGTGCATTCGTTCTATCGAACCACAACATAGGTCCCCCACGTTCGCGGCGGCACATTTGTCTCCTCGGCTGAGCGGAGCCGGATCAATAGGTTTATCACATATGATAGGCCGTGAATGACGTTGATGGACGTTCAAGGAGCTCGCGATGAAATTGAATCCCCATGTTTCTTTCAACGGTGACTGCGAGGCCGCGTTTCAGCTTTATGAACGCTGCCTGGGCGGCAAGATCGTCACCATGCTCACCTACGGCAATTCGCCGATGGCGGATCAGTCGCCGCCCCAGATGCGCGGGAAGATCTTGCATGCCACGCTCAACGTCGGGAACAACGTCGTCTATGGCGCCGACGTTCCGACGGAGCAGTATCAGCCGCCGAAAGGTTTCCATCTCACCGTGGGGCTGGACGACCCGAGCGAAGCCGAGCGTATTTTCCAGGCGTTGTCTGAAGGCGGCACGGTGCAAATGCCGTTGCAGAAGACCTTCTGGGCGGTCCGTTTTGGCGTGCTGACGGATCGATTCGGCGTGTCTTGGGAGATCAACTGCGAGCAGGCGCAGTAAAGAGCCGCTCGATCTTCGAGCAAGCCAAGCTTGAATCCCACGGTTCGCCCTTTCGCAACTGACGCGTCACTTGGGCGAGACTGATTCTATGAACCCATCCGGACTGCTGGAGACCACCTGGCAAGACATCCGCCATGCGCTTCGAACCATGCGCAAAAATCCCGCCTTCGCCGCCACGGCTGTGCTGACGCTCGCTCTCGGGATCGGAGGCAATACCGCGATCTTCGCCATCGTCCACGCGGTCCTGCTGAAGCCGCTGGCCTACCCCGATGCCGAGCGCATAGTTCAGCTCTCCGGCCGCGCTACGTCCGTGCGCTTCGACGAGATGAAAGCCGCCGCGCGATCGTATACAGCGCTGGGAGATTTCCTGGGTGGAATCGAGAACATCACGCTTACCGGCGGCGTCGAACCGGAGGTGCTGAAGGGCGCGCGCGTCTCCGCCAATTTCCTGGACATTCTGGAAGTGCAGCCGTTGCTTGGGCGCGGCTTTCATCCCGAGGACGACACGCCGTCCGGGCCCCGCGTGGCGATGATCAGCGCGGCATTGTGGCGCAGGCGTTTCGACGGCGACCCGGGGATGCTGGGCCGCACCGTTACGCTGGCTGCCACGACGTACACCATCGTCGGAGTGCTTCCGTTCGGCTTTCAGTTTCCCCAGCCCAACGTGGATGTGTGGATCACCCGGCCGGCCGAGTTCGTGAACACCACCAGCCCCCTGCTAGGCGTATTTGGCCGCTTGAATCCCGGCGTGAGCATCCAACAGGCCACCTCCGAGCTGGCCGTGCTCAACCAACATTACCGCGCGGCCCATCCTGGAATGCTGGACAGCAAACCGAACACGGTGGAGCAAGTGAAGCCGCTCAGAGACGAGTTGGTATCGAACGTCCGTTTCATGCTGTGGATGCTTTTCGGCGCAGTCGGATTTGTCCTGCTGATCGCATGCGCCAACATTGCGAGCCTGCTGCTGGCCCGCGGGGCCTCCCGCTCGCGGGAATTCGCGGTGCGGGCCTCTATCGGCGCATCGCGCGGCCGCCTGATCCGGCAACTGCTGGCCGAGAGCGTCGTACTAGCTGTGGCCGGGGCGGCGCTGGGTGTCTTGCTGGCCAGATGGGCTTTGGTCTGGATAACGCACCTGGCCGGCCTGGAACTGCCTCGCGCCGGAGAAATCCGGATCGATGGAGTGGTGCTCGGTTTCGCGGTGTTGCTGTCGCTCGTCACGGCTCTGCTTTTTGGGCTGATCCCTTCGTTAGGCGCGTCCCGGCCCGATCTGGCGGGCGTCCTGCGGGCCAGTGGCGAGTCAGCCACTTCGACGGGCAAAAAGCGAGCGGCGTTGGGGATCAGCGTGCGGGGCGCGCTGGTGATCGGACAAGTGGCGTTGTCGATGGTGTTGCTCATTGGCGCGGCGCTTTTGATCGAAAGCCTGGTGCGCCTGTATGGCGTCAATCCGGGATTCAACACCTCGCATCTTCTTACCATGCAGATCGCCCTACCGCCCTTGCGCTATGACACTCCCCCGAAACAGGCGGCGTTCTTTGACGAACTCGCGCTACGCGTGCAGGCCTTGCCCGGGGTTCGCGGCGCCGCCGCCACATTCACGCTTCCGCTGACGATTTTCCCTCAGACGCCGGTCCAACTGGCCAGCCAGCCGCCGCGGCCTTTGAACCAACGCCCGCTTGCGGCCATCCAAAACGTCACCACCGCCTATTTCCGTACTCTGGGTGTTCCGCTGAAGCGCGGCCGCGAATTCTCTGAGCACGACAACGCCACTGCTCCGCTCACGGCCATCATTAACGAGAGCCTGGCGCGCGAGTTTTGGCCCGCTTATCCGGGTGGACTGGATCCGGTGGGGCAGCGCATCCTGATCGGCGCCAGGGCCAACCCCATTCAGATCGTAGGTATCGTAGCCGACATGCATCAGGATCTGGAAGACGATCCGTTGCCCGCGGTGTTCCGGCCTTTCGATCAATTTCCTCTCGCGTCCGCGGGTTTCTTCGTACGGACCGCGGGCGATCCGTCGCCGTTCGTTCGTGCCGTAAGGGATCAAGTGATCGCCATCGATCGCGATCAACCCGTCTCCCAGGTCCAGACCATGGACGATCTGATCGAAGCCGCGGGAGGCGAACGCCGCTTGCCTCTGTTCCTGCTGGGATGCTTCGCGGGCGTCGCCCTGCTGCTGGCCGTGATCGGCATTTACGGCGTCATCGCCTATTCGGTGGCGCAACGCAGGCAGGAGGTGGGCATCCGCCGCGCACTGGGCGCACAAGACGCCGATATTGTGCGGATGGTGGTGGGTCAAGGTCTGGTGTTGACGTTGGCGGGAGTCGCGCTCGGCATTGGAGGAGCGCTGGCGCTTACGCGCCTGATGACCGATCTGCTCTTTCACACCAAGCCGGTCGACCCGGCGACATTCATCGCTGTCGCGCTGCTGTTCGTCCTGGTGGCATTCGCGGCCAGCTATATTCCGGCGCGTCGCGCCGCCCGAATCGATCCGATGGCGGCTCTTCGAATTTGATGGAATCTCATTCCGCGCGAAGAGCCGTTAGCGGGTCTAAGGTTATCGCGCGTCGCGCCGGCGCCCAGCACGCGACAAAGGCCACTGCGGCCATGAGCGCGATCGCGCACAGATAAGTCAAAGGATCGTGCGCGCTGATGCCGTAAAGGATCAGGGCGAAAACATTTCCCGCCGCGAACGCCATCGCGAAACCAATGCGCTGCTCCCACCGCCAGCAGCATCGCCGTCCGTGTCAGCACCACGCGAGCCACTTCGGACGGAGCGGCGCCCAGGGCCATGCGGATGCCGATCTCGCGCGTTCTTCGGGACACCGCGTAGGCCATGATGCCGTACACGCCGGTTGCGGCCAGCACCACCGCGAGCAATCCGAACGATGCCAGCACTACAGCTACCAGCTTGGCGGGGAACAGCGCGAGTCCGAGGGCGCTGGTGAGGCTGCCGTCGTCAAAGACGGTGAGCGACGGGTCGAGTTCCGCGACGGCGCTGCGCAGCAGACGGACGGTTTCGGCTTCGGCCAAAGGAGAGCGCGCCACCAGTGTCTGGCTGGGGATCCAACGCTGTTCCATCGGCTCAAAAACGGTGGGCGACGGCTGATTCGCCCAGAGAACGGTATTTTCCATCCTCCACCACGCCCGCGATCTGGATCCATTTTCCGTTTGTCCTGTGGCGGAATCGCTTGCCGACGGGATCTTCGCCGGGCAGAAGCTGGCGGACGAACGCCTCATTGACCAGAGCCACCAGCGGCGCGTCTTCGTTGTCGCGGCTGATCCAGATCGCGGCCGGCCATCAAGCGCGTTCGCATGGCTTGGAGATAGCCGGGAGTGATGAAGTACATGTTGGCCATGGGGAGGTCGCCCGCGCGCGGCTCCGGCTTGCCTTCGACAAAGATGCCGCTGTTGGAAATATTCAAGGTCAGGGGCAGGCCGTCGATGATCCCGGCAGCCTCAATTCCCGGCATGGCGCGGACCTTATCAAGCAACCGGCGCTGAAACTGGCGGCTGCGCTGTTCGTCGTAGCCTTGCGCGGCGAAGTCGTAGGAGAGGACGGCGGCATGCTGCGGCTTGAATCCAAGATTCAGGCTGAGCGCGTGCTGCAAACTGCGCACCACGAGAATGCTTCCGATCAGCAAGACAACCGAGAGAGCCACCTGCGTTGTGACCAGAAGATCGCGCAGGCTAAGCCGGCGGAGTCGTTCCGAGGGCGCTTCGTTCTTGATGGCCCCAACCAGGCTGGCGCGCGTGGATTGCAGCGCGGGCGCCAAGCCGAACAGCAGCCCGGTAAGGAGCGACACCGCAGCCGTAAACAGCAGAACCCGCATATCCATTGCGACGTGCGGAACAACCGGAACGTCCACCGGCGGACGCCATACGTTCACCAGATCGATGAGCCAGTAGGCCAGCAGAATTCCTGCCGCGCCGCCAGCGGTCGCGAGCATCAGGCTCTCGGTGAGAAGCTGGCGGAGCAGTTGACCGCGGCTGGCGCCCAACGCCAGGCGGATGGCGGTTTCTTTTCTCCGGTCCGTGGCGCGAGCCAGCAGCAGGCTGGCCAGATTCACGCAGGCGATCAGCAGACACCATGCCGGCCACGACCATCAATACAGCGGAGAATCCGGTGATAGCGCCGCGCAAAAAGTTGCCGGCCATGCCGGGCGGCGAGAGCACGATGGAAATGCCCGCATCTTGTAAGGGATATCTCGTGGCCGAGATCGGTGGCGATGATATTGATGGCCGCCTCCGCGCTCTTCAAGGAAACGCCCGGCTTCAGGCGGCCCACCACCAGGGCGTTATCGTTGCCGCGGTCGTCCAGCCATTTGTTTTGCTCGACCTGTTCGGCCATCGCCACTGGAACAAAGATTTCGGGAGTGAAGATGAGCTCGGTTCCGATAAATGCCGGGGGCGTTACGCCGACGATGGTGTAGTCGAGGCCTCCGATCTTCACTTTCTTGCCCGCGATATCGGGGTCGCCGCCGAAGCGCGCCTGCCAGCAACGGTAGCTGATCACAGCCAGGGGATGCCCGCCGCGCTTCACGTCATCGGCGGGATGCAGCACGCGGCCCCGGATGGGCTGGACGTCGAGCATGTCGAAGTAATTTCCGCTGACCTCGTAGCCCCACAGACGCGCGTTCCCGGCGCCGCCACGGCTGACGTTCATGGCCACAGTTCGATACAACGCCAGGCCGGTCAGAACGGTATTGCGGTCGCGATAGTCGTTGTAATCGGGATAAGAAAGCGTGGGGAACTGCGCCTTGGAAGTGCGGATGTTGAAAGACACCAGTTCGTTCTGGCGTTGGACGCCAAACGGCCTGAAGACCACCGCGTTGACCAGCGAGAAAATGGTGCTGTTAGCGCCGATGCCGAGCGCCAGCGTCACAATCGCCGCAGTGGTAAACCCGGGGCTGGAACGGAGCCGGCGGAACGCGAACGTCAGGTTATGGCGCAGCATAGGGCCCCTGGAGGCACGTTTGTAGCCGCAAAAGACCGTAGGTTATCAATCCAACCGCGCCATCGACTGCCCGATTTTGGGATGAACCGATCAGGACCGGCCACTTTTTTTATGAGTTGGCCTGCGCTCAGCCTTCCCAACACACGGCGGACTCGACGCACGTAAATCCCAAGTACGCTGCCCTAGCCACTTCGAGGTTTCTGCGATTCTTCCGATCGCTGCCAGCGGATGTAGAGGCCTCACCGAAACTCTTCCCACGAGGGCGCTTGGCGCCGCGGCGGGCCGCATCGAAGCTCGCGCGCTTTTCAGGGTCGCTCAGGATCTGGTGCGCCTCCGAGAGCCGTATGAACATCTCGCTATTTCCGGTTTCGGTGTTGTCGGGGTGGTATCGAAAAGCCAGCATCCGGTAGATTCGAGAAATGGTCTCCGCGTCGGCATTGGGGCTCAGTTGCATCACTTCATAGCAGTCCAGCGCAACCGGATTCTTGCAGTCAGTCTCTTCCTCGTCCAAAATAAACGTGGAGCAGTCGTCTAGAAATGCAAGGCCCGCGCGGAACGTGCCGTCCGTCTTTACGCACCACTTCACCCCGGCTCTCAGGTAGTCCAGGGTGCGGTCCTCACAGAACTTGCCGCGCAAAACCACAGTGGAGCCGGGCTTTAGCGTGGTCATCAACGCCAGGCCGCATCCTCCGCCGATGACGTCGACCAGGTTGGCAAACACGTAGCGCGAATTCCCCGTGGAGTCCTTCATTTCCACGTTAATCACGGACGAGTCCCCCGCTTTTCTATGCCCTCTCCGACGCTGCCCTTTAGCCGTGGCTTCCATTAGATTATTTATCGCATTCGCCACCCAGGACCGAAATGGGCTGTCGGTAACGACTTAGCGCTGCCGGAAGTACTGAAATAGTACCAAGTCGGCCAGGGCGGTTCGTGGCTGGAGCGTCGGGCCAGAGATTGCGATCCAGCGCGAGTTTAACGCTTGGCGCCGGTTAATCGCAGGAAGCGGGCCTCCGTAACCAGGGCGATTTTGTGCCCCCGTTCGGCTTCGCGATCGACGTCAAGAAGTTTCTGTCCCTTCGCTTCCGCCTTCCAGTGAGGGGATTGATCGCCGACCACCAGGATGTCCGTCGCGTGGCTCACCTGACCTTCGACGATCGCGCCGGCCTTCCGTGCAAGCTTCTTGGCTTTGGCGCGAAGTAAGGACAGGCCGCCGGTGAACACCAATCTTTTGCCGTCCAGAGAAAGCACACGAACTCGCTTTTGCGGGCCGCGCTCCCTTACTTCGATGGATTCCAGCATCTCGGCCGCGCTGGTGAAGCATTTCCTCCGCTCGCCGATGCAGCGCTGAAGGACTGATTTCGTATGCGCGCTGCACCCGAAATTCTTCACCTCGTTGGCGGTGATCTTGCGCGAGCCGACGCCCGATAACAGCGCCGCATACAACTGGCCGATCTGGTGGACGTCGTCAGCCTGCCGCCAGGATTTCGCGCCGCTCTGGATCGCGCTGGGTGCGAAACGCGGAGCGAAGGCGTCCGCTGCGACATCCCTGCGCCCCGCGCGATGCAGTGCGATGCCGAAATCGCCTAGCTTCAGGGCCCGGTTGGCTGCTACAAACACGTTGCCCGGCGTAATATCTCGATGGACCGCGCCGCTCTCATGAATCCTGGTGACGGCTCCGAGCAGCCGGATGATTTCGCGCCGCGCTCGCGCCTCTGGCCACGGTTCCGGATTGCGTTCCAGGTAGCCACCCAGATCCCCGTGTTCCACATATTCGGAGACCAGGCAATAAAGCGGCGCCCGGCCGCCCGCGGGCATCCACGCAAAGGAGTCGTACACCTCAACCAGGGCCGGCACATGCCGCAGCAAATGGCCGAAGTACGCTTCCCGGTGCCAGGTGGCCGCATCGATGGTGACTTTGAGAACGCACGCATCGGCGGATGAATTCGTGCCGGGCAAGCAGCCGACCTGATAGGCCGCGCCGAAGCCTCCCCGTCCCAGGAATCGCACCACGCGATACTCGCGCCCACTCAGCGCATCCTGCACAATCAGGCCGGGGTGCAGCCACAAGACTGGATCGATAGACGGGCGGGCCGCCCGCATGGTCTTCGTGGCCGGCGTCGACGATCGGTGGATGGTCAGGCCAAAGCTTTTCCGTACAACACGAGCAAGCGACTCCAAGCCTTCTCGGCCTGTGGCTCGTTGTAGACCGACGTATCGGGAGGGCACCAGCCATGCGCGGCGCCCGTGTACACTTCGATTTCCGCGGGCAGATCCGCCTTGGCGAACGTCTCTTTCAAAACGTCCTTGTCCTTGGGCGCCTTCGCGTCGTCACTGGCCGCGATCGCGATGAGGAACTGCGCGTGGCTCTTGGCGGCCTCCAGATGCGGGCTGTTGGGCATGTCGGTGACAAGTCCGCCGCCGTGGAAGGTGGCGACGGCCCCCACGCGATCGGGCATGGCGGCCGCGGTTCGAAACGCCATTGGACCGCCCATGCAATAACCCTGGGTGCCCATCTTCCGATTCTTGGCGACCGACGGTTGCTTGTCCAGCCACCCGATGAACGCCTTGGCGTCCGTCATGTGCGTAGTCTCGTTCAGAGCTTGCGCCAGCGGCAGCAGTGTCGGGATCGGGGTTGCCGCGCCGGCATCCGCGGTGGGAGCTTTCTTGACGCGGTAGAACGGATTCACCACCAGCACCGAGTAGCCCGATTCGGCGAGCCTTTTGGCCATCTGGCGAAGCGCCGGCCGCAGCCCGAAGATGTCCGGCCAAAACAGAACGCCCGGGGCCGTGCCGCTCGCCGGATGCACGAAGTAGCAATCGGCGGTGCCGTCCGGGGTGGTCACGTTCACATCCGATTCGGTGACCGCGACGGCGTTCGCCACTTGCGGCAGCAGCATGGCGATGCCCGCTCCCAACATGATGCCGAATTGTTTTCGCGTCACCAGACCGAGAGCCTCGTACTCTTGCCGGTCCTGCTCAAAATGATCCTGATCGCACATAGTTGCTCCTTATCGCGGTAGACCGCGCGCACATCGCGCTATTTTACATCACTGGGATTCGGAGCGTCTTGCCGCGCTTGGAGCGCCGCTCCACACTTCGCCTTCCAAGCAGTTGCCGCAGGCCGCGAACTCGCCGAAGCGGTCTTAGTTCCATCGAAGCTACACTAGACGTATGGCTCGAAAGGCAAGCGTGGTTATCGAGAAGGACGAGCATGGCTTCTATGCCTGGTGCCCCGAGTTGAAGGGTTGCCAGTCGCAGGGCGATACCCTGGAGGAGGCGATCGCGGGTATCAAAGAAGCGATAGAGCTTTACCTTGAGACGTTGCCCGAATCCGAGCGGGATGTCCTCCTCAGCCGCGAGATACTGACTACTTCTGTCGAGGTGAATGCCTAAACCTCCGCGCTGGACGGCGGCGGACGTGGTTTTCTTAGGCCATTTGTGTTCGAAGCATCGCGAATAGCGCTGCCGCAAAGCGTGATTTCCTCTCGACGGCGAGAGGATCGAGGAGCTCAAGGATTTCGAATCCATGTTGTGTTTTGTGGTATGCTCCCTTACTGGTCGTGACAGTGGCGCGATGCAGTCCGTCAAGCATGTCCTTCTTGGGGATTGCCTCGATTGCAGGGTTCGCCGATAACGAGGCCGCCCTGAATCCGGCACCATAATAGTGCTGGAGTTTCACTTTGTCCGCGAGGAACCAGGCTTCCATGCATTGGACCATCAAGTGGACCTGATCGTCTGGCAAAGGGTTGGTCCAGTGGTCCCGATCCCGTAGATGCTCGGCGGCTGTCTTGCCGGCGGGAACTGGGTCTTCGGAATCGACCAACAACACGGCGAAACTGTTGGCGTCGGTCGAGAGGGATCGGCAGAAATCGCGATACGCTTCGTCGCGGCTCCCGGACGCGATAATGCGGGGCTTAGGAGCATCGCCGAGCAGCCTGTCAAGGAAGACGTGGAATGCTTTTCTGCACGCGGTCTTTGTGAGTTTATGGTTTCCGCCGCCTTCGACGAAAAGACGGACCGTCACCAACGCGTTCCCCCGAGTTGTCCCTTTGTCCACAGCTCACCGAGGCTGTATTCCTTCAGCCATAATGAAAGCTGCTCCGCGCTAAGCCGCCGCAAGGTTGAGGACCCGTTCTCCTTTTCGCAGACGATCACCGACTCCGGCATGTCCGAGAATGCCTCGATGAGTCGGTCCGAGTGTGTGGTGATGATGAGCTGCATCCGTGACGATGCTTCGATCAGAAGCTTGGCTAACTCGGGGATCATGTCAGGATGCAGACCGAGCTCCGGCTCTTCTATGCATACGAGCGGCGACGGGTCAGGATTGAGGAGGATGGCGAGCAAGGCAAGCCAACGGATGGTGCCGTCGGACATGCGGACCAGCGGAATAGTCGCTTTGAGATGCCTCTCTTCGAGGCGTGTCTGTACCTTTCCTACTTCGACACTGGTGCGCAGATCGATTGCGCTCCCATTAAAGATGCGCAACGAATCCAGGATTTGACGCTTAGCTACCGGTAGGGCCAAAAGCCGGTCCAGAACAACGCCAAGATTTGATCCATCTTCTTCCAAGTATTCGTTGGGCAGTCCGGCGTCACATGGCTCGCGCACATCCGATATGGTGCCGAATTCCCAGTCGCGATAGAGTCGGAAACTTGCAAACAGCTTACCGAGATAAGTGATTTCGGGGTAATGTTCGGGATCCTTTCGCTGTGCGAGGATCGATAGTTGAGGATTGATCTCCTCCTGGCGAAGTTGGCGCTTCGTGCCGCTATGGTCGAGCGTGGGATGTCCGTTCTCGAACGCGAAATAAAAGTTCGGACGCGAATCGGTGGGTCGTCCCTGGGCGTCGCGCGAAGGTCGCCCGTCCTCGACTCGCTCGTCGGCGATCTCGAAGCGGAACCCAGCCTTGGTAAATGCCAAGCGATAGATTAACGGCATCGGCTGATAACGCCCGACTTCTTTCGCTGGCACAGTGGATATTAGAACGGATCCAACAGGAGTTTTGGCCGCTCCTTTCCAAAGCCATTCATCGATTCCCCCGCCGTTACTGATGGCGGTTGCCAGCTCGTTGGGCGCGTTCTGAAGCAGGCCTAGAACCTCAATGAGGTTCGATTTGCCCGAGCCGTTTGGACCGATTAACACATTGAGGGAACGAAGCTCGACAGTCGTTGGCACATCACCGAACGACAACAGATTTTGGATGGTTAAACTATGTATTCCGGGCTGCATCTTGAATCTGCTGGATCGCACGAATTATAGCGCAGACCACAAGAGCGTTTACGCCGTCACCGGCACCGGTTCCAGCGGCTTCTTGTATTTGCATTCCCCGTTCGGGCACTGCGCCACCGCCCCGGCCTTGAGCCATTTCTCGATCAGGTAGCTGGACCCGCAGTCGGGGCACTTCTCCTGGATCGGCTTGCCCCACGCCACGAAGTCGCATTCCGGATACCGGTTGCATCCATAGAACGTCTTGCCGCGCTTGGAGCGCCGCTCCACCACTTCGCCTTCCGAGCAGTTGGGGCACGGAACGCCGATGGTCTTCTGCTTGACGTACTTGCATTTCGGATACTTGCTGCAGGCCGTGAACTCGCCGAATCGCCCGTTCTTCAGCACCAGATTACTGCCGCATTGCGGGCACTTCTCTTCCAGCGGCACGTCGGATTTCTTCTGCTGCGCCGCCGATCTGCTTGGTGGTCTTGCAATCCGGATATCCGGAGCAGGCGTAAAACTGGCCGAAGCGCCCCTTCTTGAGCACCATCGGACGGCCGCAGTTTTCGCAATATTCCTGCGCGTCCTGCTCGCTTAAGCCCCTCGGCGCTGGCGGGATCGGGCGGAAGCTCGCGCGTATTGGTGCACTCCGGGTAGCCGGTGCAGGCGATGAACTTGCCGTGCTTGCCCCACTTGATCACCATCGGCTTGCCGCACTTCTCGCAATCCTCGCCGGTGGGCTTCTCCATGCGCTTGATGTCGGTCATGTGGCGCTCGGCGTGATCCAGATCCTTCTGGAATCGCTCGTAGAACTCCGCCATGGCCTCGCGCCAGTCGATCTTGCCTTCTTCGATCTCGTCCAGCTCCTCTTCCATGCGAGCCGTATACGTGACGTCGAATAGGTTCTGGAAGTTTTCCAGCAGCAGGTCGGTCACCACCATGCCGAGCTCGGTGGGCACGAACTTGCCGCCGTCTTTCTTGACGTATTCGCGTTCCTGAATGGTGGACAGGATGGAAGCGTAGGTGGACGGACGCCCCACGCCATCCGATTCCAGCTCCTTCACCAGCGTCGCTTCATTGAAGCGCGGCGGCGGTTCGGTGAAATGCTGCTCGGGCTCGATCGACTTGAAACGCAGCTCCTCGCCTTCGGCTACCAGCGGCAGCCGGTGCTTCAGCTCTTCGTCGTCCGAATCCTTTTGATCCTTGCCCTCTTCATAGACTTCCAGGAAGCCCTTGAACTTGGGCACGCTGCCGGTGGCGCGGAACATATACGTCGCGCCATCCTTGCCCTTGGCCGCCACGTCGATGGTAGTCTGATCGAAGACCGCGGGCGTCATTTGCGAGGCGACGAAGCGCATCCAGATCAGCCGGTACAGCTTCAGCTCGTCTTCCTGGAGATAGGGCGCCAGATCGTCGGGCGTGCGGCGCGACGACGACGGCCGGATGGCTTCGTGCGCGTCCTGCGCGTCCTTTTTGCTCTTGTAGATGTTGGGGGATTCCGGCGCAAACGGCGCGCCGTAGCGGTCCCTGATCAGGCCGCGAACTTCGTCCAGCGCGTCCTGGGACACGCGGGTGGAGTCGGTTCGCATATAAGTGATGAGACCGACGGAGCCTTCGGTCCCCACTTCCACGCCTTCATACAATCGCTGCGCCAGCATCATGGTGCGCTTCACGCTGAAGCGCAGTTTGCGCGACGACTCCTGTTGTAACGTCGACGTAATAAATGGCGGGACCGGGTTGCGCTTCTTTTCCTTGGTGGAAACGGAATGGACCAGGTACTTGGCGCCATCCACCTGATCGAGCAGGCTCTTGGTGGTGCCCTCATCCGGGAGCTCGATCGCTTCGTTGTTCTTTTTGGTGAAGCGCGCGGTGAGCACCGGCGGCTTCTTGGCGTTCAGCTGGACGTCGATGGTCCAGTACTCGCGCTTGATGAATGCACGGATCTCGCGCTCGCGGTCCACAATCAGCCGCAGCGCCACGGTTTGAACGCGGCCGGCCGAAAGCCCGCGCCGCACTTTGTCCCACAGCAGCGGCGAAATTTTGTAACCTACCAGCCGATCCAGTACGCGCCGCGCCTGCTGGGCGTCCACCAGGTGCAGGTTCACCGACCCCGGCTTCTCGAACGCCTTCTTGATGGCGCTGGCCGTGATCTCGTTGAACATGACCCGATAAAACTTGGGGCCTTTTTTCGAGCCGTTCAGCTCTTCCTGCAGGTGAAAACAGATGGCTTCGCCTTCGCGATCCGGGTCAGCCGCCAGATAAACGGAGTCGACGCCCTTGGCCGCCGCTTTCAACTCCGCGATCAGCTTCTTCTTGCCTTCGATCACCTCGTAGTGCGGCTCGAAGTTCTTATCCACGTCCACCGAGAGATTTTTCTTAGGCAGATCCTTGACGTGGCCAAGCGAAGCTTTCACGACAAATTGCTTGCCGAGGTATTTGCCGATCGTTTTCGCCTTCGTCGGCGATTCGACGATGACGAGGGATTTTGCCATTGGTCTTCCTAGTAGTAATATATATTACAGTTTACAAGCCGCTAAGTTCTACCACACTTTAACAAAGTTCTTGCCGGGGAGTTGTCGCGCAAGGCCTAAAAGCTCAAGTTCAAACAGCGCGGCAATTACCTCTGATGAAGTGAGAGTATCAGAAGATGCAAGCAATTGGTCAATCTGGGTAGGGATATCGGGCTTTAATTTCGCCAGGAGCTGGCGGCTGGCGATGCCCAGTTCCGGCGGCAGCTCAGGTGTTTCATCGTTTAGATCCAACGACATAACGCCCAGCCTGGCTCGCGCCTTGGCGATCAGCGCGCGCCGCGTGTCGCCCGGCAGCTCCACCAAGACATCGTTCCACTCCTGCACCAGCTTGGCGCCCTGCTTGATTAAGAGATTTGGCCCCCAACTCATTTTTGACGTGATGTTTCCGGGCACCGCGAAAACTTCGCGTTGCTGCTCCAGCGCCATTTTGGCGGTTATCGCGGAACCGGAGTACTGCGCGCCCTCCACCACCAGGACGCCCACGCTCATACCGCTGATGATGCGATTGCGGATGGGAAAGTTCTGGGGATACGCGGGCGATCCCATGGGAAATTCCGACAGGATCAAGCCCCTTTCCGCGATTTCCACGGCCAACTTCCGATTCTCCGCCGGATAAACCAGATCCACGCCGCAGCCGAACACGGCAATGGTGTCGCCGCCGATGTCGAGCGCCGCGCGATGAGCCGCGGTATCGATGCCGCGCGCCATGCCGCTCACAATGGTGAGTCCCGCTTGCGCCAGATCCGCGCCCAGCCGCTCGGCCGCCGCCGTTCCATACGCGGTAGGACGCCGGGTACCCACCACTCCGAGCATGATGGACTTCAGCAGCTCCAGACGGCCGCGCGCGAAGAGCACGATGGGCGGGTCGAAGATCTCGCTGCAGCCGCGCCGGATAGGCTGCATCGGAAATCGGAACCAGCGCCGCGGCCGACTCCAGCATCTTCTGCTGCTGATCCACCGCGTCGTCAAACGTGCAGCCGCTCGCGATGGTTTGCGCGACGCTGCCCGAGAGGCCGTGCGACTTCCAGCTCGGATCGCGAGGCGCGAAAGATCGCTTGCGGCGTGCGGAATTGCGCGAGAAGCTGTCCCGGCCTTGCGCCGTTCCGAGCCCGGGAATCAGGCACAGCGCCAGCCAGTGCAGTTCGTCTTCTTTGGTTGCAGCCGAAGCCGCAGTGTCGGGGGCGAGCACGATGTTCTTCCTTGTGGTGCGGGGAAGCAGTGCAATTTCTCTGCAAGTGGGCCAGATAGTCCGCGCAGAGGATTCACAGACTTGATCGGCCCCAGCACCGGGGCGTCGTTTATATGAAAATCACGAAACAATATGAAACAATGCTCGTGTCAAGCATTGACAGCAAATGACGCGAGAAGAGTTCGGCCTAAGCTATCACGAGATCAAGCTGGAACTTGAGTTACACCGTCGCGTAGGCCGGTCTTTCCAGGACCTGTTCGAGCAAATAATGCAAAAACACGATCCATCATTCGTGGTGGTAAAGCCCACAGGGCGCGCCGGTGATTGGAAGGCCGATGGTTTCTCGGTGACCAACGCGACCGTATTCCAATGCTACGCCCCCGAGGAATTGGTCGCCGCGAAGGCCGCGAAAAAGCTCGTCGAAGACTTCGGCGGAGGCTTCGCGCTGGAACCGTACGTTCGAATCGAGCTTACCGATGCCGGCGAAACCGGGGGATCCTCGGCATTCGATACTGAGCTCAATGGCATTCGGGCGGATCCGTGAACGGTTCAAGGTCGCCGATTAGCGGGTGCGTGTGCCGCGAAGCTAAACGCTTAGCTCCAGCTCGGTAGATTAACCCCGCCAAAATATTTTCCTCTTGACCCTGGAAGCGATTCCAGGGTGCATAGTAGCCTGGGAGGATGAAAAAAGCTGGAAACACACTGCGATCGGGCGAACTCGCCAAGCTCACCGGTGTGAGTACGGATACGCTGCGGCATTATGAGCGGCTGGGTGTGCTTGCTCGCCCCAGGCGAACCGATGCCGGATATCGAATGTATCCTCGGGACGCGGTCCAGCGTGTCCAATTAGTGCGCCGCGCCATGTCGGTGGGATTTAGTCTGGCCCAATTAGTGCGGATCCTGGGCCTGAGAGACCGCGGCGGAGCGCCTTGCAGGCAGGTTCGTGCATTGGCGGTTTCAAAATTGGGCCAGATCGACGAGCGGATGCAAGAACTGCTTCTTATGCGCGAACACCTGGAGGAACTGATCGCCATTTGGGACCAACGGCTCGAACGGACTCCTGAGGGCCAGCGCGCGGGACTTCTGGAAATGCTGTCCCATTCGTTATCGCCATCTTCCCGGAAAGGAATGAAACAATGAAACGACATTCTGTACTTCCGCTGCTAACGCTATTTCTTGGGTGGCATCCCAGCTTCGGCCTGGCCCAAACCGGTCAGGAACACGCCCACCATTCGGACGTGAATAGCCGGGGTGATGAAGTAATGGGCTTCTCACACGAGAAGACCACCCACCACTTCCGCTTGTTTTCCGATGGCGGTTCGATTGAGGTAACCGCCAACGATCCAGCGGACGCGGCAACGCGCGACCAGATTCAGATGCACCTTTCGCACATCGCCCGGATGTTCGCCGAGGGCGATTTTCAAGCTCCCATGCTGGTTCATGACAAGATTCTTCCCGGCAGTCCAGTCTTGCGGCGTCTCAAAGCGGACGTCTCTTATCGTTTCGAAAATATGGAGCGAGGGGCGCGCATAAGCATCGCCACAAGCAATCCAGAGGCGCTCTGCGCCTTACATGAATTCCTGCGCTTTCAGATATCGGATCATAAGACCGGCGACTCGCAACAGGTGGGCCCTGAGCCAGGAAAGTAGAATCGTGCGCCTCTGGGAGGAAGCGCTTTAGGTCCCTTGCCCCGCCGTTGCATACCGAGCGGCAGGTTCGCCCGCCGCCGGTTGCTTCACCTCGTCACCAATAAGTAGGCCAGCCAGCACTTCCGCGATCGCGCGCGGATCGTCCAGGAGATTGTGGTGGCTCCCCGGCACCACACGCACATCCAGACCGCCCGCAGCCAACTCCCGCCAACCCAGGCGCGACCCGGGGTCGAGCGTAATGGGCTGATCGGCGGCCTGCAGATAGACCACGCGCCGACTATAGGGTTGGGGTTGGTAGGTCGCCCCCGCCAGGCGGAGCGCGTCTTCCAGGGATGACAGGCGCATGGATGGGGGCAGGAGCGAAGGCGCCAGCGGCACTGTCCGGCGCCGGGTTGCCAGACCCTTCACCGTGGTGACCAGGAACGCGCCAGTATCGTAAATGAGGCCGCGCGAGAGCAGCCACCAGATTGCTGCGGCATGCACTCGAGCGCGGACGCCAATCGGGAATCTTCTCCGGACGCTGCTCGGCAGGACCGTATCGAACAGCGCCAACAGCCGCACTTCCTCGCCCAGCGCCACCAGTTGCCGCGCCACTTCAAACGCGAACAGTCCCTGGAGCGAGTGCCCGCCGACCTGGTACGGACCACTCGGCTGCTGCTGCCGCATCAGGCGTACGATTTCCGCGGCAATCGCTTCCACGCGGTACGGCGGTCCAAGCTTCGCGAGGTCGGCGTCTTCAAGCAGGACGCCCAATACCGGCTGGTCCGTGCCGAGATACTGGCCAAGAGGCCGGAAAGTCGCCGCTCCTCCTACCGCCCAGAAGGGTATCCGTTTGCCTGCCGGCTGAATCGGAATAATGCGAGGAGGCCACGCCGTGGGCGCGCCGCGCCGGAGATATTCAGCCAGCAGGGCGACGGTGGGCGCTTCAAACAGCGCCGCCACCGGCACGCGGTTGTCGAATTCTCGCTCAAATTCTTGGCTGATCCGCGCGACTACGCGGGCCGCCAGCAGCGAATGTCCTCCCAACTCGAAAAAGTCGTCGAATAATCCAACCGGTCCGCGGCCCAGGAGCTCTTCCCAAATGGTCGCGATCCGGCGCTCGGTTTCATCCCTGGGAGCAATGCCGATGCGCGCCGGTTCAGGCGGCTCGGCCAGGTCCGCCAGCGCGCGACGGTCCACCTTACCGTTGGGCAGCACAGGCAGCGACGCCAAGCCACAGAAGCGAGCGGGCGTCATGTAATCCGGCAGCCGCATGGCAAGGAATTTCCGCAACGCCGTAGTCTCAAGAGCCGCGTCGCGCCACACGCACCAACCGATGAGCGTATCTTCGCGGATGGATACCGCAGCGGCTCGCACGCCGGGGTGCGCAGCCAGCGCCGCTTCCACTTCTCCCAACTCGATGCGAAAGCCGCGCAGCTTCACCTGGTCGTCCGATCGGCCGAGAAAATCCACGGTCCCGTCCGGCAGCCAGCGCGCGGTGTCGCCCGTCTTGTACACTCTTTCTCCGGCGCTCGCGAACGGGTCCGGCAGAAATCGCTCCGCTGTAAGTTCCGGACGACCCCAGTAACCTTGCGCCACTCCGGCGCCGCCGATATACAAATCGCCAGCGACGCCCACTGGCACCGGCTCCAGGCGATGGTCCAGAATGTAAATCCGATTATTCGCCAGGGACCGCCCAATGGGAACCGGACCGCTCCCGGCCCGGACTCTCTCGATGGTCGACCAGATGGTGGTTTCCGTGGGACCGTAAACGTTGAACACGCGGGCGCACCGATCCAGCAGCGCGTCGGCCAGGGGCCGCGTCATTGCTTCACCTCCGCAGATGCCGGTGAGTGTCCCGTCGCCGCTCCATCCTGCATCGAGCAGCATTCTCCAGGTGGCCGGCGTGGCCTGGAACCAAGTGGGTTTCACGCGCTCCATCAGTTCGCAAAGCGCCCGGCCGTCCGTCTGCTGCTGGCGGTCCGCGATGGCCACACTTCCGCCGCAGATCAAAGGCAAGAGTATTTCAACGGCGGCGATATCGAACGACAAAGTGGTTACGGCGATGGTAGCGTCCTGCTCGCCTATGCCAAATTCGCTCCGCAATGCCTCCAGGATGTTGGCCAAAGAAAGGTGAGAAACCAGCACCGCCTTGGGAACACCCGTGGAGCCAGATGTGTAGATGGCATAGGCCGTCGACGTCAAGACGCGAGAAACGCCGGAGCGGGCCTGCACGCCGCTCTCGGTAACGATCGCCGCCGCTTCCGAATCCTCCAGCATGAACTCGATGCGATCGCGCGGATAATGCGGATCCAGAGGCAGGTAAGCAGCCCCAGCCTTCCAAATCCCGAGAAGCGCCGTTACCATGGCGCGTGAGCGCTCCATGCACACAGCCACCAGCGCACCCGGTCCAACTCCCAGCGTGCGAAGCTGTTGCGCCAACGTATCCGCCGCGCGATTCAGATCCGAGTAACTGAGCGCTCCGTCTGCGATCCAGGATCGCGATAGCATCGGGCCTGCGCACGGCCTGGTCCTGCAACATTTCCTGAACACTTTGAGTAGGGAGTGGCTGCTCAGTCTGGTTCCAGCCGGAGATCAGCTGGCGGCGCTCGTCTGCGTCGAGTATGGGCAGGGACGCAACGGACTGCGAAGGATCCTGCACCGCGGCGGCCAGCAGGTTCCGATAGTGTCGCGCGATCCGCGACGCGGTTTCGCGCTCGAACAGGTCCGTGTTGTAAGTGAGCGAGCAGTGCAATGCGCTCCCGGAGGGCGCTATTTCGAGCGACAGATCGAATGCTGCGACGCCAGTAGGAACCTCCATCGGCCGGCACTCCAGATCCGCGAAGCGCGGCGGCTCAAAAGGCAGATTGCGAAACTGAAACAGCACCTGGAAAAGCGGCGAGTGGCTCAGGCTGCGGGCGGGCTGCAGCGCCTCAACAAGTTTGTCGAAGGGCAGTTCCTGATGCGCGAAAGCGTCCAGCGCGGTGTCGCGGACCCGCGCCAGCAAGGCCTGGAACGTCGGATCGCCGGCGAAGCGTGAGCGCAGCACCAGAGTATTCATGAACAACCCGATCAGAGGCTCCAGCTGGACGCTTCCGCGCCCTGCCACCGGACAGCCGACCACCAGATCGTCCGCACCCGAATAGCGGTGCAGCAAGCCTTGAAAGGCGGCCAGCAGCGACATAAACAAGGTGGCGCCTTCGCGCCGTGCAAGCTGATTCAATGCACCGGCGAGTTCGGGCGGAAGTACAAACTCTTCACGCGCGCCGCGAAATGTTTGCCGGGGCGGCCGCGGGCGGTCCAATGGAAGGGCCAATAACGAAGCGCTGCCTGCAAGCTGTTTCTGCCAGTACGCGAGATCCTTTTGGAACGCATCAGACGCATAGCGTTCCGTCTGCCAGCGCGCGTAGTCGCTGTATTGAAGCGGAAGGTCCGGAAGATCACGGCGTTCGTAAAGCTCAGCGAGCTCGCGCAGCAGGATCTCCGCCGACCAGCCATCCGACGCGATATGGTGCCTCAGCAGAAGCAGCACGT
Source organism: Bryobacterales bacterium (assembly GCA_963798295.1). GTDB lineage: Bacteria > Acidobacteriota > Terriglobia > Bryobacterales > Bryobacteraceae > Palsa-89. The sequence goes on from CAWCSV010000005.1 coordinate 490,200, forward strand.
GATCGTCCGGCGCTAATTGCGCCAGTATCGGGCGGATCATCGGATCACGGGTAAGATCGAACCGCACGCGCGCTTCGGTAGCCGCCAGATCGTTCACGGCATCCAGAGACGTCACCGCCACTGTCTTAAGATCGAGTTCGCGTGCCTGACCCAATACCGCGATCGGGACGCCGTCGCGATCTTCGTAAGTAGTGCGCAGGACTTCGTGCCGGGCCACGATGCGGCTGAGCGCCCGCCTCAGCTTGTCGGTATCTAAGGCGCCGCGCAAGCGCACCGCGGAACTTTGGACATAGGCCGCGGGGTCCTGCTCGTACTGATCCAGAAACCAGAACCTCTGCTGTGCGAACGACAGCGGGGCCGTGGCGGCCGAGCGGCGCACCAGCGGCAGAGCGACCGTTGGCTCGCTGTTGGCGTCCAGCCACGCCGCCTGTGCTTCTACGGTAGGCTGCTCAAACAAGCGGAGCAGCGGTGGCGCCGTTACGCCCGCCTGTGCAAGTCGCGAGAGAAATTGCGTGGCGAGTATGGAGTCACCGCCCAGGTCGAAGAAATTGTCGCCGGCGCAGACGCTCTCACGCCCCAGCACCTCCTGCCACAAACCGGCCACGAGTTTTTCAGAGGGCGTGTGCGGATCCCGGCGTTCGGTGGGGGCTGGCGCCGGATTGCTGCTTCTGTCCCGTCTGGTTCCATCCAATCCTAGCTTGGCTGCCAACCCGATGCGCTGCGGTTTGCCAGTGGGCCCTTTGGGGATTTCTTCCAGCAGCACGATGCGCTGGGGCACCTTGAACGCCGCCAGCCGCACGGAGACGAAATCCCGCAGTTCGATCTCGTTGACCGCTACTCCCGGTTTCAGAACCACCGCCGCCGCGGGTTCTTCACCCAGCTTGGAATCAGGCACCGCGAAGGCCAGCGCTTGAGCTACCGCTGGATGCTCCAGCAGCGCTTCATCGATTTCACGCGGCGAGATCTTTTCCCCGCCGCGGTTGATGATCTCCTTGCTGCGGCCGCTAATGAACAGGTAATTTTCGTCATCCAGCCAGCCCAGATCGCCGGTCCGGAACCAGCCGCCGTGGAACGCGCTTTCATTCGCCTCCGCATTGGCCACGTAACCACTCATGACATTGGGGCCCCGGATGACGATTTCGCCGGTGCTTCCCGAAGGGACCAGTCGCCCGTCGTCCATAATCGCGATCTCGGGACCCGCGGCTTTGCCAACCGACCCCGGCTTTCGTTTGAGGGGAGGCAACGGATTGCTGGCCATCTGGTGCGACGCCTCCGTCATTCCGTAGGCTTCGATCACCGGCACGGAGAAGACGCGCTCCAGGCTGGCCATCACGGCGGGCGGGAGCGGCGCTGACGAGGATCGGATGAATCGCAGCGAGGTGCGACGTGGCGTATCGCCCGCGCGCGCCAGAATGGCCTGATGGATGGTGGGGACGGCGGTATACCAGCTGGGCTGGAATTCCGTCAGCCAGTCCAGGAAGCGCGGAGCAAAAAAGCCGGGCGTACACACCAGGCTTCCACCCGCGGCCAGCGTGGCCAGCGTCGCGGCCGCCAAACCGTGGATATGAAACAGAGGCATCACGTTCAGGCAGCGGTCGGCCGCCGTCAGCTCCAGTGCGCACCGGATGTGATGCGCGGAGCGGCACAGATTCGCGTGGGTCAACGGGACCTGCTTGGGCCGCGACGTGGTGCCGGAGGTGTGCAGCACCAGCGCGACATCGTCGGGTTGCGCGAGCGGGTGCGTAGACGCAGTTTGCGCGTCCTGCGTGGAAGGCGAATCGTACTCCAGTTCAAACGAACCGGCCGGCTGGTCCAGTCGCGGACGCGACTGGAATCACTGCGATGCCGAGGTTTTTTGCTGCGGCCAGCGCGGGCGATTCCACACCCGATTCGATCAGCATGGCCTTGGGCGTCAGATCCGACAGATAAAAGCCGAACTCTGATTCGCGGTAGGCGGGGTTTAAGGGTGCGCAAATCGCGGCGTCGGCGATGGCAAGAAACACCGCAGCCATCTCAGGCCCGTTGGAAAGAACCACCGCCACGCGATCGCTGCGGCTGACTCCAGCCGTCTGAAGTGTGGTGCGCGTCTGCTGGACCTGCGCAAGCAACTGCGCGTAACTCATGGGAGGGCGTTCGGGCGCCAATAGAGCGACAGCCCCGGGCGTTCGGGCGGCGTGAAATCCCAGGAGGCTACGAATCGTCAGGCCGGTAACGCCGGGATCAATAATCACTGGGATTCCCCATAGTCTAACGCATCATCAGCCCGGAAATGGAGGATACGTGCTAAACTTAGATTGTCTTTGAAGTTCCGCCAATTTTTGCATCGTCCCTCGTCGTGCGGTTCATCCGCCGCTGTCCGATCGTGCCAAATTAGCTGCTCTGCAAATTCGAAGGAAACGATGTCAGTGGCGGCTCATGTCCGCGCCAACGAAAGGGCTGGAGAATCATTTGCCAAAAGAAGACGCTATTGAAGTAATGGGAAAAGTGGTCGAAAAATTCAGGGCCGGAATGTTTACGGTGGAACTAGACGCAGGCCAGCCGGTGCTGGCGTCCATGGCCGGCAGGTTGCGCAGGAACCGCATCAAGATCATGACGGGTGACCGGGTTTCGCTCGAACTGTCGCCCTATGACCTGACCAAGGGCCGAATCACTTATCGGCACAAGTAAAGCTTTACAAGGAACCAACGTGACATCCATCAAAACCATCCACAGCCGCTCCAACAAAGGCATTGGCGACGTGATTGAGGGCGAGTGGGAGATCACCGCCAAGAAAGTCATCGCCGAGCCGCTCCCTGGCGACGGTAACAGGCAGGCGCCGCGCTTCGGAATCTACGAATACCAGGTCAAAGCGCTCGTGCCGCAAGCAACCGGCAAACCAACTCGCCTGAAGCCACAGAACGTGCCCAATGCCGGCGGCACGCGGCGGGAAGCGTCATCGGTTCCGCTAACCGTTCGAAGGACATCATAGCTCATAGCTGGGCCGTGCCGCTCAAATTGCGCGCCTCCCGCTCCTCCGCCGGTAGCCCGCAGCTCCAGAACATATGACCGTTCGGCGAGGTTGGGCACACCAGCCCCGCTGATTTCGACCTTCGGATTGGTCGCCACCAGCTTCTGGTAGCTTTCCGCACGGCACCGCTCCCGCCCCTGGCTTCGCCATTCGACCAGTGCACAGAAGATGGCGGCTTGGGACTTGTCATCAAGGCTGAACATTCATTTGCGCGACAACGTATAGTGAGACGTTGGCTTGAAAGGTCAGACGTTGGCTTGAAAAGCGATGCTCGAAGTTGAGGCCCTGAAGAAAAGCTACGGCAATCTGGTGGCGGTGGACGGAGTGTCCCTGCGAGCCGGAGTAGGCGAGATCGTTGGGCTCCTGGGACCCAATGGCGCGGGCAAAACCACCACAGTCTCCATGATCGCTGGCCTGGTTCGTCCCGACTCCGGTTCCGTGCGGATCGAAGGGCGGCCGTTAACGGGCGACACCGATCCCATCAAGCGCCGCATCGGCCTGGTGCCGCAGGATCTGGCGCTATTCGATGAGCTGACCGCGCAATCCAACCTGCAGCTCTTCGCGGCGCTCTACGACCTGGAAGGCGCTCCCGCCAAGCGCGCCATCGGGGAAGCGCTCGATCTGGTCGGTCTGGCGGATCGCGCCCAGGAGCGCGTCAAGAACTACAGCGGCGGCATGAAGCGGCGTTTGAACCTGGCCGCCGCGCTGCTGCACGATCCCCAGATCCTGCTTCTGGACGAGCCCACCGTCGGAGTGGATCCCCAGAGCCGCAACGCTATTTTCGATAACCTCGAGGTCCTGAAGCAGCGCGGAAAAACGCTGCTTTATACCACGCACTACATGGAAGAGGCCGAACGGCTGTGCGATCGGGTGATCATCATCGATCACGGCAAAGTGGTTGCGGACGATACTCTTCAGGGGCTCTATCGCGTGCTTCCTGTAACCAACCTGCTGGCCGTGGAACTGGACGGCGGCCAGAACGGCCTCCGCGTGGAAGAGGTGCAGGCGCTGCCGGGCGTCCGCTTCGCGAAACTGGAAGCCGGGACGTTGCGGGTGGGCGTTCAGAATCTGGCTACCGAAACGCCACGCCTGCTGGAGTGGCTGGTGGAGCGGGGCCATCTGTACAGCCATGTGGCGAGCGAACGCGCCGACCTGGAAACCGTGTTTCTCACCCTTACCGGAAGGAGCTTGCGCGACTCATGATTATCTCGTTCCGCGCCCTGATCCGCAAAGATCTGCAGCTATTCTTCGTAGATCGCCGCGCGCTGTTGATGAGCTTCGCCATCCCCATCGCCATCGGCTCTTTTTTCGGATATGTCCTGGGAGGCGCGGGCGACCAGGCCAATCAAAGCAAGATTGCGGTCTTGACCGTGGATCAGGATCGCAGCGCGATTTCGGGTGAAATCGTCAAGCGGCTGTCCGAGGAGAAGGCGCTGGAGGTGAAGCCCTCCACGCCCGATGCGGCGCGCGCCGCGGTGCGCAAGGGAAGCGCCATGGTGGCCGTGATCATTCCTCCGAATTTCGGGCAGGACGCCGGGCGCGCTTTCTTCGGGCCGGAAAAGAAGCCCGAGATCGCCGTGCTTTTCGATCCCTCTCATACCGCCGAGCGCTCCATGGTGGCGGGAATACTGGCCGGCGACGTGATGCAAGCGGTGAGCAAAGAGATGTTCTCCGGGCAGACCGGGCGCGAGATGGCGAAAGAATCGCTCGACCGTGTGGAGCAGAGCCAGTTTCTTCCGGCGGACGACAAGAAGGCCTTGGAAGACTTGCTGCGCAGCGTGGACCGCTGGAACCGGCAATCGTCCAACCAGGGCGCGGATGGCGTCTCGCGCGGCTTGACGATGCCCTACACGACGCACGAAGAGGCCGTGACCGCGCGCCGGAACGTTCAATATAACGGCTACGCGCACGCCTTCGCGGGAATGGTGGTGCAGTTCGTTCTGTTTCTCGGCATCGACGTCGGCATTGGATTGCTGCAGCAGCGGCAACGCGGGTTATGGAAGCGGTTCCGCGCCGCGCCGTTGTCGCGTGGAGCGCTGCTCGGCAGCCGCGCCGTCAGTGCGGCCATTCTCGCCTTCTTCGTGGTGCAGGTGAACTTCCTATTCGCCCGGCTGGTTTTCGGCGTGCGCGTGGAAGGCAGCATGCTGGGCTTTCTGGGGGTGAGCGCCGCCTTCGCCATCATGACGGCCGGATTCGGCATGCTGGTTGCCGCGCTGGGAAAGACGCCGGAAGCTACGCGCGGCCTCTCCATTTTCGCCACTCTGATCGTCGTCATGCTGGGTGGGGCCTGGATCCCAATGTTCCTGTTCCCGCAGTGGCTGCAAAAGCTCACCTTCGTGGTACCCACGCGCTGGGCCATGGACGGCCTGGAAGCCATGACGTGGCGCGGCCTGGGATTGGAAGCTGCCTTAGCCCCCATCGCCGTGTTGCTGCTTTTCGCGGTGGCGTTTGGCGGCCTGGCCGTCATGCGCTTCCGCTGGGAATCGGAAGGCTAACAGTTATTGCGCCGGCGCGCGTTTGATGATCTTGGTTTTCAGTTGGCCGCCGTTGGGCTTTTTCAAAATCAAATCGTTGCCGTTGATGGTGACGCGAACCCTGTCGCCGGGGTTCAGCCCTTCCTGGTAATTGTCGGTGGAGTGCTTGATGCGCTTGCCGCTCGCGGTGAAGATGACATCGCCGATTTGCACCGTAAAGATGGCCCAGCGATGCGTAGCTACTCCATCCAACCCTCTTTCAGCGGTGACGCTCAGTACTTCGCCGGGAGGCAGGTCAGGCTTCGAAGCCTGAACCGTGGTTCGAAGCGTCGCCGCGAATAGAACCAGAATCAGTATTTTGCGCGCCGCCGAAGAGTCCATGAACACAATGCTACAGCAATGCGCTGAGTGCATTCCGCGTCCATGTTCGTGTGAACGCTTATAATGATGCAGATGAAAGTTTACGAAGTTCAAAAAGGCGCCACCAGCCTGGACGGGCTGCTCCGGGCCGAACGTCCCGATCCCAAGCCCGGACCGCGCGAAGTCCTGATCAGGGTTCGCGCCACGTCGCTGAATTATCGCGATCAAATGGTGGTCACCGGCAATTATTTCGGCGGGCCGGTGACGCGCAATCTGATTCCTTTGTCCGACGGCGCCGGCGAAGTGACGGCCGTGGGCCCCGGAGTCACGCGTTTTAAGACCGGGGATCGCGTCATGGGCACGTTCTTCCAAACCTGGATCTCGGGCCCCATGACCGAGCGTCAGCCCGCCCTCGGGAGCCCACTCGATGGGACGCTGGCCGAGTACATCGTGCTGCATGAAGACGGCGTGGTGGCCAAGCCCACCGGTTTGACGTTCGAACAAGCCGCCACGCTGCCCTGCGCCGGGGTCACGGCCTGGAACGCCCTGATGGTCGCGGGACGGCCCGTGAAGCCCGGCGATACGGTGCTGTGTCTCGGCACCGGCGGGGTTTCCATGGCGGGAGTGCTGTTCGCCAAAGCGGCCGGAGCGCGCGTTATCGTCACTTCTTCGAGCGACGACAAGATCCAGCGCGCTTGCTCGCTGGGCGCTTCCGACGGCGTCAATTACAAGCGTTACGCGGACTGGCCGAAGGAGGTGATCGAGCTGACCGGCGGCCGTGGCGTCGATCATATTCTCGAAAACGGCGGCGCGGGATCGCTGAATAAGTCCTTCGAGGCTTGCGCCTTTGGCGGAAAGGTGGCGTTGATCGGTTTTCTGGCAGGGCGACAAGGCGATATCAATCCGGCCATTCTCATGATGAAGAGCGGCATGATGATCGGCATCGGCGTCGGCAGCCGGGCCATGTTCGAGGACATGAACCGCGCCATCGATACGAACAAGATCAAGCCGGTGGTGGACAAAGTTTTTCCTTTCGACAAAGCCGCGGAGGCGTTTCGCTGCCAGGCCTCGGGCGATTTCATCGGCAAAGTCGTCATCACGGTCTGACCTTGGTCCTGGAACTTACCGCGGTTGCATCGCTGGGCGCCTGGCTTTATCTCTTCACCGCGCGTGGTAATTTCTGGCAGATCGGCGCGCCGCCCAAGCCGCCGCCATCCGCGGCTACCAAGTCGGTCTGCGTTATCATTCCGGCCCGCGATGAAGAGTCTGTGGTCGGAGAAGCCATCACATCGCTTCTCCCTTGGCACGTGATCGTGGTGGATGACCACAGTTCGGATCGAACGGCCGAGGTTGCGGCGCAGGCGGGCGCCACCGTGATTCGCGCCGGTCCGTTGCCCCAAGGCTGGTCGGGCAAGCTTTGGGCGATTGCCGAGGGAGTGAAGGCCGCGGCGGCGTTTCGACCGGACTATCTGCTGTTCACCGACGCCGACATCGTCCACGCGCCCGGCAACGTCGCCGAATTGGTGGCCCGCGCTGAAACAGGGAATCTGGATCTTGTTTCGTTGATGGTCAAGCTGCGTTGCCGTTCGCTGGCTGAAACGCTGCTGATCCCCGCATTCGTCTTTTTCTTCTTCATGCTCTATCCGCCCGCCTGGGTTGCGAGCCGCTATCGCAAAACGGCGGCTGCGGCCGGCGGCTGCATTCTGATCCGTCCCTCCGCCCTCGATCGTATCGGAGGCATCGACGCCATTCGCGGCGAAATCATCGACGATTGCGCGCTGGCTCGCGCGGTGAAGCGGAGCGGCGGCCGCATCTGGCTCAGCGTCACAGAAGATACCCGCAGCATTCGCGAATACAGCAGCTTGGATCAAATCCGCGCCATGATCGCGCGCACCGCCTTCGCGCAGCTTCAGTCACTCCGTTTTCCTGCTCGCGCTGGAACCATCCTTGCAATGGCAATCATCTTCGTCGCCCCGCCAGTGTTGCTGTTGACGCGCAATCCGGTGGCCGCTATTTTTGGACTGGCCGCCTGGGCCTTGATGTCGATCGCCTACATTCCCGCATTGCGCTTCTACGGCCGATCCGTAGCCTGGGCTCCGCTATTGCCGCTGGTCGCGTTATTCTACATGTCAGCCACCGTCGACTCTGCCATCTCCTACTGGTCCGGCCGCGGCGGCGTATGGAAAACCGCGTACAGGACGTCAATGAATAATCAAGAGCAACTTGCAAACCATCGCTCGCGATCATGGCATCGGATCGCTCTCGCGCCACATTTTCCTGTGCGCCGATCAAACCAAGCCCAAATGTGCCGAGCGCGAAGTCACTAACGCCGCCTGGGACTATCTGAAAAAACGTCTGGCCGAATGCGGCCTGATGCAAGGGCCCGGCTGCGTCTATCGCACTAAGGCCAACTGCCTGCGCATCTGCGAGCGCGGACCCATCGCCGTTGTTTACCCCGATGGCGTGTGGTATCACTCCGCGACGCCGGATGTGCTGGAGCGCATCATCCAGGAGCATTTGATCGGCGGCAGGCCGGTGGAAGAATTTGTTTTTGCCGTCGATTCCCTTACTGCTCCAGCTTGTAAATCGTCAGACCGCTGAGCAGCTTGGGATAAAAGTCGGTGGACTTCTGCGGCATCACGCCGCCGGAAAACGCCACCTCCGCCACTTGTTCCATGCTGGTCGGCTCCAGCAGAAAGGCGATCTGCGCGCCTCCGTCGCGAACTTTGGCGTAAGCCGCATCCAGTCCCCGCACGTATTCAATGTGCTTCTCCTCCCGCACCGCCTCGTCCGATATGCCGAGCGCCTTCCCCAGCAGCTCCTGGTGCAAGACTTTGACATCCAGCTCGCCGGGCTTACGATCGCGCTCATACAAGCGACACCTCCCCGTTCCGAACGCCAGCCCGATGCGGATCTTATCCGGCGCCGGCTGCTGAAATATCCGCTTCAGTTCATCTATGGAAGCGAGCGGCCGGGACTGGAATCTTATTCGCGAGCGTCCGCGGGAGATCCCGCTGAGAACACGATGCGTCGCTAGAATCTCAAGGCCCGGCGAATGCATGTTCACAAAAGTCATCATGACTTTCTCGGCATCTTTCAGCCCCGGATTCTCGTTGCGAAACGCCAGCGCGGTCTCGTAGCGATGATGCCCATCGGCGATAAGCAGTTTCTTGTCCGCCATCGATGTTTGGATCTTGCGCGATCGCCGCGGGATCTGAGATCTTCCAGACGCGATGCGTCACGCCGTACTTCGTCTTCCAGCTGACGGACCGGCTCGCCGGCCGCGATCTGATCCAGCATCCGGTCGATGGCAAGTTGCGGATCGGGATACAGCATGAAGATCTGGCCGAAGTGGGCGTGCGTATGGCGCAGCAATTCCATGCGATCTTTTTTCGGACCGGAGAGCGTCTGTTCATGGCGATGGACCACGCCGGCGGAATAATCTTCCACCGCGCCCAAACCGATGAACCCCTTCCGCTCCAGAGTCTGGTCGCTGTCTGGCGCCGTAAACTTCTGAAAATACGCGTAAACACTGGGTTCGCTCTCATGTTCCAGAATGCCGCTGCCGATCCAATCCGTGAGCAAGCCTGCTGCGCGAGTGTAGGGGTTGTCGCCTTCGTTATCTTCGGGCTTCCGCTCGCCCGAGAATGATGCGAACCAGATTGTAGGGGCTGAGCGAGAGATACCGGGCCTGCATCGCGGGCGAGATCTTGTCATAGGGCTGGGTGACCAGATTCTCGATGGGCCCGGCTTGCGCGCTGTACCGATAGGGTTGAAAAGGGAAGATGCGTGCCAACGATCAGGATAACAAAGGCCCCGCAAGGGGTTCCGCACCGCCGAGCGCGTAGAATGGAAATGGCACGGGATTATGAGCCCCAAGAGCGAACCTTCCCCGCTACCAGAGAGCCATCGGATCAGTGGGAGGCGCGGCTCCTCGCCGAGCAGAAGCGCCATCAGGACGAGTTCCGGCAATTCGCCTATGCCGTTTCTCACGATCTGCGTGAGCCGATCCGCATGATCGTCAGCTACATCCAGTTGCTGGACCGGCGCTATCAAGGGCAGCTGGATGGCGACGGCCAGGAGTTCCTGCGCTACATCACGGAAGCCACGCAGCGCATGGACCGCCTGTTGGGCGACCTGCTCACCTACTCCCACCAGTTCCGCACCTCGGACCAGCCCCTGGAAACCGTGGGGCCGGAAGGCGCGCTGCAGGGCGCCGTCTTGATGATCGATGCCGCGGTGCGCGAGAGTGGCGCGCAAATCAGCAACGATCCGCTGCCCTCCGTCCTATTCGATTTCGCGCAGTTGACGCAGCTCTTCCGGCAGTTGCTCGCGAACGCGATTGCGTTCCGCGGGCCGGAGCCCCCAAGATCCATGTTTCGGCCATCGACACCGGCGATGCGATTCAGTTCTCGGTTCGGGACAATGGCATCGGAATCGATCCGCGTTATCACGAGCAGATCTTTGGCGTCTTCAAACGGCTGCACGGCCGCGAGCTCCCCGGCACCGGCATCGGCTTGGCCATCTGCAAGCGCATCGTCGAGCAGCGCGGCGGACGAATCTGGGTAGAGTCTGAACTCGGCCACGGCGCGACATTCCATTTCACCGTCCCCCAATAGCTTCCCCTTTTTTCAGCTTTATAGTACGCCGGTACTAACCCCTCCTATGACCTTGGGGACATGTTGTCTCATCGCCCGCCAAGTTGTCAAAGGCAAATTGTCTCATGGCTCTGCAACTTACAGATTCTAAACCTAGTTCGTTTTGGCCTAGGACCTGCCTTTATCGGGGCAGAGGTTGGTACTGCTCATGACCCCGATGATTCGAGTTGCTGTGATCGCGCCTGGCCGGCTTCCCTGGCATTTGCGGGCCCCAAAGTCGCCTCGGACGTGCCCCAATCCACCGCCAGCGGCATGGTTGACGTCATCGTGCAGTACAAGAGCTTTTCGGAGCTGGGAACCGTGAATGCAGCGGGCCTCTTCGGCCGCATTCACCGCCACTTCCGCAGCATCCCGGCAACTCACATGACCGTCCCGGTTTCCATGATCTCGCAGACTGGCATCCAACCCGCGGGTGGCTTACATCTCGCCGAACCGCACCACCACGAGCTTGCTGGATATCACCGCGCAGACCGTAAACGCCAACATGGTGTGGAACGAAGGCTGGGATGGAACGGGCATCGGTGTTGCCGTCATCGACAGCGGCGTGGCGCTCAAGCAGGATCTCGCGGCGGAGAACGGTACCCAATCTCGCGTAGTCTTCAGCCAAAGCTTCGTCCAGGGCCAAGACGCTTCAGATCAATATGGACATGGGACGCACGTGGCGGGCATCGTGGCCGCGAACGGAGCCGCAATCCATGGGGCCGAATTTCACTCAGACCTTCAAGGGCGTGGCGCCCAACGCCAATATCGTGAACCTGCGGGTGTTGGATGCCAATGGCAACGGACAGGAATCGGACGTGATCGCGGCCATCGACGAAGCCATCGCGCTGAAGGACAAATACAACATTCGCGTCATCAATCTTTCCCTGGGACATCCGGTCTACGAAAGCTTCCAACTCGACCCGCTGTGCCAGGCCGTGGAAGCCGCATGGAAGGCCGGCATCACGGTGGTAGTGGCCGCTGGAAATTATGGGCCGCGATAATTCGATCGGCACGCTGGGCTACGCGACCATCAATTCGCCGGGCAACGATCCTTACGTCATCACGGTCGGCGCCATGAACGCCGAAGGCACTCCCTGGAAGAATGACGATCAGATCGCAAGCTATAGCTCCAAGGGCCCGACGCTGCTGGACCACGTGGTGAAGCCGGACCTTATGGCGCCCGGCAACGACGTGGTTTCGTTGCTCGCGTCGCCCAACTGCACCATCGCCACCCAGCATCCCGAAACGCTGATCTCGAATTCGACTTACGAGAAAGACGCTCGCGGGCTCTCGTCGGACTATTACAAGCTGAGCGGCACCAGCATGGCGACGCCGGTGGTGAGCGGCGCTGCTGCTTTGATGCTGCAGGAAAATCCCGCGCTGACGCCGGATGAAATCAAGGCGCGCATGATGAAGACCGCCAGCAAGAACTTCGCGCGATACACTACCGCCACCGACGCGCATGCACACTGGGACGTTTCGTAACCCAGCAGGACATCTTCGCGGTGGGCGCTGGATATCTGGATATCGCAGCCGCAATTACGAATAGGGACCCGGTGAACTTTCAAGCGCTCTCGCCGATCGCCGCAGTACAACCCGCAGACTCAGACCGTGACATTGGTGTCGGCCGACGCCCTCATCTGGGGCAGCAAGACGCAAGCGAGCTCCGTGATCTGGGGCGACAGCGTGATCTGGGGCGACAGCGTCATCTGGGGTGACAGCGTCATCTGGGGTGACAGCGTGATCTGGGGTGACAGCGTGATCTGGGGCGATAGCACCATCGCCGGCAACAGCGTCATCTGGGGAGACAGCGTCATCTGGGGCGATCGAGCCGTCGCAAGCAGCAGCGTCATCTGGGGCGACAGCGTCATCTGGGGCGATTAGCGCAATCCTTCGGCCAGGTACAGCGTCGAAGTATCCCGCTGGAACGAATAAGCGTACGATTTCCCATCCGGCGTGATGACTACCTGACCGATTTGGACGCCAACCGCATCCGGAATCTTCAGTTCCTTCCAAAGCTCTCGACGTCCCGTAGCGATGTCCAGGCGGTTGATCTTCAAAGATGAGTCTCCCGTCGGTTCCCGCAGGAACACATAGCGGCTGTCCGGACTCCATTGGATCACCGTCTCGCCCGGTTCCAGATTTGCGATCGGCTTGGGGGCTCCCGCTCGCAGGGGGAGCAGGCTCAATTTACCGGCGGCGGCCACCGTTGCGTACTTCTGGTCCGGCGAAACATGGCTGGCATTCATCCCCTCCGGTGTAAGCGGCAGGGGCGAGCCACCGTTCACGTCCTGCACGAAGGTCCTCGACCGGCGATTCGGCGCGTTTCCTGTGAAGAGTATCTTCTCGCCGTCCGGGAACCATTCCACGCGGTCATAATGCATTCCCGAAGCGCCAATGGTCCGCGCGATTCCGGCGCCGGTGGGCAGCAGCGTCAACGAAGTTTGCGGGCCATCGCTCACGATGCAGGCCACCCACTTACCATCCGGCGACAACGCAGGGCGATTGCCGTCGCCCAGGCGGACCGCGGGCGAGCCGTCGGTCTTGCGCAGATAGATGGCGGGATTGCGCGACTGGCCGTAGGTCTGTTCCACAAACAGGATCGTGCCGCCATCCGGCGAAATATCGTAGATGCGCGACGCCTCGAACCAAGAAAGGTCGCGTTCCTCACTGGCTCCCGGCGCCAGACCCAGGATGCCGACGCGCGAGTCTTCCACCGTGGCCAGCACTCGTCCGTCGCGCGAGATGTCTTTGATCAACAGCCAGGCCGGCGCCTCAACTACGATTCGTTCGGTCCCGTTGGTCTTTACGGCGCGCAACACCGGTTCGCCTCCAGTCTTGGTGCCGGAAAACCAAATCTCGCTCCCGTCGGGCGACCACGCCAATCCGCCCTCCGCTCTCCAGCCGCGCGAGAGTACCCGCTTCCTGCGATGCATGTCCAGCACGCTTACCGCGAAATCTCCGACCTCGTTGTCGTATTCGAAGAAGGCCAGCAAGTCGCCCTTGGGTGACATCCGCAGCGTGAAGGGAGGGCGGGGGCTTTGGTTCTCATAGAGGACAGTGCCAATGGGATATTCGATTCGATACCGCCCGCCAACCATGTGGGACACGGCCAAATTTTGCCCATCGGGCGACCAGTCGGCATCGTTGACGTTCTCCAGCATCTCTCGCGGCGCTCCGCCCGATAGCGGCACGCGAGCTAAAGTTCCCGGAGCGCCTCGATCCGGACTGCCGAGCAGAATCGCCATTTCCCCCGAAGAACCGACGGAAAGGATCCGTGCGTTGGGAAGATCCAGCGGGCGCGACTCGCTTCGTCCCGGCCGCGTAAAGTAAATGACCGTTGGCTCGGCCTCCCATTGAGCGCTGAAGAGCACGGTGCCGTCCGGTGCGAACCTGGCTCCGGAGACGTCGCCGCGCCGGTAGGTCAGGCGTTGAAAGGTGGGACGCGGACGAGTCAGAGCATGTGCGCCGACATACCCGCCGGCCGCCAGCGCCAGGGCGGTCAAAGCCAGCCGACACATAATGCGGCCACGGCCCGGCCGTGCTCTTCTGGGGCAGGCTGGATTCTTCGCGATCCTGCGCCACGTCCTCGATGGCGATCTTCAGATCCGCCACGTTTTGCCAGCGCCGCTTCGGATCCTTGCGCAGGCAGCGCTCTATGATGCGCTCCACGTCGCGCGGTACCGGGTCGCGTGCTTCTCCCACCGGGGCGGGATCGGAGTGGACAACCGAGGCCAGCGTGGAAAGCTTAGACGCGCCGTTGAAGGCGCGGCGGCCGCTGATCATTTCGTAGAACACCGCGCCGAACGAGAAAATATCGGAGCGTTCATCCACGTTCTGCGCTTCGGCCTGCTCGGGCGACATGTATGCCGCTGTTCCGGCAATCGTCCCGGTGGCCGTTTCCAAGCGGACGCTCTCGGTGGCGCCCCACACGTCCGCCGGTTCGGGTTCAATGAGCTTGGCAAGTCCGAAATCCAGAATCTTGACCTCGCCTTGATCGTTGACGATGATGTTGGAGGGTTTCAGGTCGCGGTGAATAATGCCGGCGCCGTGCGCGGACGACAGTCCGTCGGCGATCTGCCTTGCATAGTCGAGCGCCTCGCTCAGGCGCAGGCCTTTGCGGCCGATCAGCTTATCCAGCGTCTTGCCGCGAACATACTCCATCGCCACAAAATCCACGAGGTGGCCATCCACTTCGGCGCTATCGATGTCGTAAATGGTGACGATATTGCGATGGTTCAACGCCGAGGCCAACTTCGCTTCCTGCACGAAGCGCGCCCTACGCTCGGCATTAGCCATGGCGCCTGAGTGCAGCACCTTGACCGCGATTTCGCGTCCCAGCCGCGGATCGAAGGCCAGATAGACCTCGCCCATTCCTCCTTTGCCGAGCGGCGTTCGGATCACAAAGGGGCCGAGATGTTCTCCCGCGGCGATGGGCATTCCTAACGCCTAGAATTGTATCCCGCCCGGCGATTATCGGGCCGCCGCTTCCGCGAAGACGGACGCGAAATAGTCGCGGGAGGAAGGCGAGCATCCGATATGCACCGTGTCGCCGGTCACTTGAATGAATCCCAGATAACCGTCCCATCCCATGTCGTCCAAAGTGAAATTCAGGCACTCGCGCTCGCCGCGCGGCAGATTGGAGCGGTCAATATCAAACACTTGCCCGGTGGAATGTTCCGGGAACTCGGGATCCACCAGCAGCGTGCCCGCTTCGGCGGGACTGTCGGTGGTGCCCACCAGCTCAGCTACCTGCAGGGGAACGAAACGCTCGCCCTTGAGATTTAGCTCTTCGAAAAGCCGGCGCGTCTCAAACGCCACGTAGAGCAATGTTCCGATCGCGGCTGGCGAGTCCTGCAGGTAAAGCTCTCGATTGGGACCGTCGGCCATCTCCGGCAGCGAGAATCCGAAGAATTTCGGATCGTCGAAAACTCGTGCCAGCCCTCTTCCGGAAGCCAGGCGCAGGTCGTCCGTCGAGCGATAGAAAATATCGTGCGACTTCAACCAGATCATCAGACGGTCCGCGGCTCGGCGTTGCGGGTGGATCGGGTTTTGGTATTCTTCAGCCAGTTCGCGAAACGCGGCCGGGTCTTCTTGATAGAGCGCCAAGAGCTGCTGGGCGCGTTGGATGCGGAACCAGTAAGTGGGCGAATAATCGCGCTGCATTTCGCGCTGCAAAGCCTGGTAGAGTTCGCCGTGCTGCGCGGGATTGGCGGCGAAGAACATTTCAGCAACCGAGGGTTGCTTGTGATGGACGGCGGCTTCGGTGATCGGAAGCAGGTCCGACACGCAGCCTTCGCCGCAGTGATAGGCAAAAATGGCCCAATCGCGGCCGCCAAACTTAGATTCCATGCGGGCCAGATAGCGCGCGGCGGCGGGTGCGGCGCGTTCTGGATTCATGCGGTCGTCACGCACCGTGACCGTGTACGGCATTTTGTGGCGGACCGTGCGGTACACGGATTTCCCCTTCTTGCGCCGCACCAGCTGGTGCGAGGCGGTGGTTTGGAACCGCGTGACGCGGACAATGCGCAGACCGGCCGCCCGCGCGGTGGCCTCGGAGAATTGCATGATGCCCCGAGGGCCGGCCGGGCTGACGGCCTGAGGGTCGCCCCAGCTTTCCAGAAATGCGACCGCGGAGATCAGCGAAACCGGCAGCCCGCTCTCGTCCGCCGCGCGGCGAAAGATCGGCGCCAGCCGCGGGCCCGTGATGCGTTCGGCCCCCGCCACGGCCTGCGGCTCGCGCATGATGGTGAAGGTCTGCGATTGGATCATGCGGTTGGTGCGCTCGGCCAGAATATCGGGCGTCATGGCGGACCGGCCCGCGCCGATCCCAGGCAACGGATGTTGCGGGGTAAAGTACTCGAGCGACGCCACCAGCAGGCCGGCGGAACCGAGCGCCAGCAGGGCGATCGAACAGCGGAACAAAGGCACTTGTTCTATTCTAAAACAAATGCCCCGAGAAATGTTTCGCGGTCAGAACTGCCAATCCAGAATGTTTTTCTGGACCGTGGGCCACACTTTCGAGCGCGGATCGATCAGATCGAAATGGCCCGCGCCGGACAATGCGACCAGCTTGGCGTTCTTGGACGCCTTGGCGAATCGCCGGCTCATATCGAATGGCACGATGTTGTCCGCCGTGCCATGCACCACGCGCTGGGGCGCCGAAATGGGCAGCAATTCGATGGGAGACGCAGCCGCGTAACGCTGGGGCACGCGATCGGGCGAGCCGCCCATTAGCTGGCCCACCACGCCTCCGTCCAACTGCAGCGCGTAGGCCCGCCGCAGATCGGACACAGCCGCCAGCGGGACCACGCCGCGCAGATCCACGGCCATTTGCGCCGCCAGCCACAGCACGAGTTGACCACCAGCGGAATGCCCCGCCCCGATCACTCGCTTCAAATCCAGGTTATAGCGGCTCGCGACCGGAACAAGCTGCTGCGCCCCGCGAACGATATCGTCGGACATTCCGGACCAGTCGCCGCCCGGATCGCCCAGCCTGCGATATTCGAGGCTCCAGACCGCTGCGCCCGCGCGCGCCAGCGCGGCGCACAAATGTCCGGCATGATCCAGGCTTGAGGCATTCCTCCAGAATCCGCCATGAATGAAGATCACCGCCGCATGCGGGCCGCCGCCGTGAGGAAGGAAGAGATCCCCGAATTGCTGCGCCGCCTTGCCATACGGGATGCGTGCGTTGGCTTTAGGCGGGGCCAGAGTCAGAACGTCTTGCGCCCATGCCGGAACCGATGCAGCGGCCAGAAAAGAGCGCCGGGTCACGCGACCATTCTAAATCAAAACAGTCTAATCAAAAAAGACGCACCCCCATGTAGAGGGCGCGTCCTAGCTTCCGAGGTTTTGATTGCTAGATGCGTGATAGCGGCCGTTCACTGACTGCGTAGTCCGCTTTGGCTTCGCTACTGGATGCAACGTCTTCCGCGCCGGTCTCTTCCAGAATCTTCTTGGCTCGCTTCACCCACTCCGAACTATCGCAATGAATGGAAACCAGAGTACCGCCGGATTTCACGCGGCCTTCGAACCGCTTAGCCTCGTATTCTGGAATCCCCAGACCCACCAGCGTGCCGACGATCCCGCCAGCTGCGCCAACCGCGCCCGCGCCCGCCAGCAACGCCACAATGGGTCCGGCGGCGATCAGCGGTCCAACGCCCGGGATCGCCAAAGCTCCAATGCCCGCCAGCCATCCCAGTATTCCGCCCACCACAGCACCGGTGGTTGCGCCGGCCGTTGCGCCTTCCGGAGCCTTGGTATCTTTCTGGTGGACAAAATCCTTAGTGCCCGCGTTTTCCGGCAAGAGGACGGAAATATCCGTATTCCGAAAACCCGCTGAACGGAACGCTTCCAAGCCGCTACTCAAACCAATGGAATCTCGATACACGCCAAAGACTGCGGTATTGCTCATGATTGTTCTCCTTGAGCTGGCTGCTCGCTTATGATCGATTATTTTCCTGAAACAGTAAGTTCGCTGGTTACCTTTCCCGTCCCTGCGATTTCATTGGCCTTGTCATCAATAGCCTTCTTTTCGTCGTCGGACTTAACGGCGCCAACCAGCGTGACTGCTCCATCCTGAGCGGTGATGTGAATGTTGTGCGCTTCCACCGAAAGGTCTTTGTCGGATACCACGGCCCTGCGGATCTTTCGCGTCAACTCGCGGTCCGCTTTGCTCATCTTCTGGATGGCGGGAGCGGTATCGCTCTGCGCGTTGGCGAACACGGGCGTCAACAAATATAAGCCGGCCGAAGCAGCAAATAACTGGGACGCTAATGCAATTTGCGAAGTGAAATGGCTTCTCATACGCCGCCTCGTAGTGCACGACAATTGCCAGAGCCTACCTGCGCGGTTCTAAACGCCTTTCTGGTACGAAAGCGGGACGTCAGCAGGAATTATTACCGCGTAATCCCAGGTACTCTTACGTTATCGGGACGTGACAGGGCCGCAATCACCAGACCCGGCAGGACGGAGCATGCACCATCGGTTGTCCCTCATGACAAGCGAAGGCTTCTCGAAACTCCGGCATGTTTCCCAAGACGCCGTTCACGCGATCGCGGCCGTCTGAGTGAGGATCGGTCTGCGCACGCATGCGGGCCGCTTCCGGCCGAACGTTCTGGCACCAGATCTGGCCGTAGCCCAGGAAAAAGCGCTGCTGCGGCGTAAAACCATCGATCTTGGGCTGCGGCTTGCCATCCAGCGACTTCATCAGCGCCATGAAAGCCAGATGTACGCCGCCATTATCGGCCGTGTTCTCGCCCAGCGTCAGCTTGCCGTTCAGATGCACGTCGTCCACCGGCGTGAATGCGGAATATTCTTTGATGAAACATTCGGCGCGCTTCTCAAATTCCTTGGCGTCTTCCTCGGTCCACCAATTATGCAGGTTGCCTTCGGCGTCGAATTGGCGGCCCTGATCGTCGAACCCGTGCGTCATTTCGTGCCCCATCACCGCTCCGATGGCGCCGTAATTTACGGCCGAGTCCATCTGGTTGTCGTAAAAAGGCGGCTGCAAAATGCCCGCGGGAAAATTGATGTTGTTCTGCAAGGGGCTGTAGTAAGCGTTCACGGTGGGCGGCGTCATGCCCCACTCGCTGCGATCCACGGGCTTGCCGATTTTGTTCAATTCCCGGCGCACTTCGAATTCGGTGGCGCGTTCGTCGTTTCCGACGGCCTCTCCGCGGACGATTTTGACGCTGGAGTAGTCGCGCCATTTGTCGGGATAGCCGATCTTGTTCTTGATGGCGTGCAGTTTGACTAGAGCCTGCTGTTTGGTGGCGGGCGTCATCCAATCCAGCGACTGGATATCCTGGCCAAGCATTGCCTCGATCTCCTGCACCATGCCCAGCGTCCGCGCCTTGGCCTCTGGCGGGAAGGTCTGCTCCACATATTTCTGTCCCAGCACGAAACCCAGGTCGTCGTCGGTGGCTTCCACGCAGCGCTTCCAACGAGGCTCCAGTTCGGTGGTTCCGGTCAGTATCTGGCCAAAGTAGTGAAAGTTTTCGTCGAGAAAAGGCTTGGCGAGCAGCGGGGCTTCGGAGTGGAGCAGGTGCCAGCGCAGATAGACCTTCATATCCTTGAGGCTGGTGGTATTGAGAACCGCGTTCAGCTCCTTGAAAAAGTCCGGGACCGAAACGTTCAGCTCGGTAAAGGCGGGCGTCCCCAGGTCCGTGAAGAATCTCGGCCAATCGATGCCGGGAGCCAGAGCTTCCAGGTCTTTCAGCGGCATCTTGTGATAGATCTGGTTGGGATCGCGCCGCGCCACCCGATCCAGCGATCCTTTGGCCAGGTCCGTTTCGATATGCAACACGGCCTGCGCGTCGGAGGCCGCCTGGGCGGACGGTTCACCCGACAGCTCCAGCATCTTTTGCACGTGCGCGCGATACTGTTCGCGCAGCTTCACCGACTTGGGGTCGTCTTTCAAGTAGTAATCGCGATCCGGAAGGCCCAGACCGCCCTGATCGGCGATGGCGATGGTCTGCGGTGGAATTCTTGGCATCGGCGCCCGAACCGAAGCTGAAGAACGCGCCGACGCCGAACAAGTGAAGATGGGCCAATTCGGTCCACGATTTGGGCTTTGGTCTGGATCGCGTCGATGCGCTTCAGCTCGGGTTCCAGCGGCTGGATTCCCAACTTATCGATGCTGGCTTCGTCCATGCAGGACGCATAGAAGTCGCCGATCTTTTGCTCCACAGCGGAGCGCTTGGGATTGTCCACCGAGGCCTTGTCCAAAATTCCGCGCAGCACCGCGCGATTGCGGTCCGTCAGCTCATTGAAGGTGCCCCAGCGCGATTGGTCGGGTGGAATCGGGTTGTTGGCCATCCAAGTCCCGCAGGCGTATTGATAGAAATCAACGCAGGGATTCGCCCGTGTGTCCATGTCGGAAGTAAGGCTTCGGGCGTCGGAAGTAAGGCTTCGGGCTTCTTGTCCAAAAGCGGCCATCGCGAGGAGGGGGAGGAGCAGCAGCAGTCGCATGCTCATATTACAGCGCAAAAAGCCTTATCATGTTTTGCATAACGTTAATGCAAGCATTGCGATTTGAATGCCAGCCCGGCTGCACCAACTGCTGCGAGCAACAGGGTTTCGTCTATTTGACGCCTGAAGATCTGGGTCGTATCGCCGAATATGTAGGCCTGACGGCGCGCGAGTTTGAACGCCGCTACGTGTATCGAACCAGGCATCTGCTGCGGCTGCGCGTGCCACGCCATGTGCAGTGCCACTTCCTGCGCGATGGCGGCTGTTCCATTCATGCGGTGAAACCGGTACAGTGCCGCGCGTTTCCGTTCTGGCCGGAGCTGGTGGATGACAAGCGCGAATGGAAGAAGACTGCGGCGTGGTGTCCGGGAATCGGCCAGGGCGAGTTGGTGCAGATCGAGACGGCGCGGGAGCGGGCGCAGGGGATGAAGACGGCGTACCCGAGTATGTATTAACAGCCGAGCGTCGCCAAGAGTGCGTGCGCCACGATTATTTGACGACGACTTTTTCCACCGCCTGGTTGTCGAATTCGTCGCTCACGCGGACGGCGATCACCTGCTCGCTCGT
Source organism: Bryobacterales bacterium (assembly GCA_963798295.1). Taxonomy (GTDB): domain Bacteria; phylum Acidobacteriota; class Terriglobia; order Bryobacterales; family Bryobacteraceae; genus Palsa-89. Next base: position 511,220 of record CAWCSV010000005.1, read on the forward strand.
GGACGGACGATCGATCAGAAGATGGTACTCCTCTTCGGGTGAATCGGAGAGCCGGCTTACCGGATCGATCAGCACCCACTCGCCCCCGTTCACCGAATACTCGGCGTGATCGATGGTGCTGCGCGCATCGCGAGCGCTCCAGCGGACCTCGAGCTTGTTGCCGGACGCGGGGCCGCCGGCGAGATTCAGAATTTGCGGCGGTGTGTTGTCGATCAAGAAGGGATCGCTGACCCGGGACGCAGTGAGCGCCTGATCCGGCGGATTACTCGGCGAATCCGACGCGGTGACCCGCAACAGATACTCGCCGTCCGGAAACGCGGCGGTGTCCCAGCTCAGGTATTTCTCCTGCACGTTGTCCTTGAGCAGCTTCCATCCGGACTCCTTCACGCCGCGGATCTCCACGCGATAGACCAGAGTGTCATTGTTGTCGTCGGAAGCCAGCCAGCGCGCGCCTTCAAAACCCTTGGCATAATTCAAAGTTTGCGAAAGATTATCCAGAGACACGCTGCTGGAGCTCCTTTGTGCCAATGGGCGGGAGCGTGATGGATGTGGATGCATTCCCGGAAGGGGATGGAGCGGGAAAGCGATAATTGGCCGGCGTAATATCGATGGTCCCCACCTCCGGCGCGGCGTTCTTGGGAAGATAAGCGACCTCGACGTAGGATACTTCCGGCTCCGGCTGGCCCGTGGCGGGAGTCAGGTCGATCTTATACTGCAGGAATCGCGCCGATGGTGAAACGGTCCGGCCCGCTCCGCAGGAATCGCAGGCGGCGGCGCGGGCGTCGGTCTGAAGCGTCGTCCACGGGCTCCAGTTGCTTTCCGGATGGCTGCGGTTTCCGCTGCGGGTATAAACCTCGATTTTTCCCAAACCGCGATAGCTGATGCGGCCCCAATAGGCGAAGGCGCCGGCATCCAGCACCGGGCTTTCGAAGGTTCCCTTCTTCTCGAATGCCGGTCCGATGCGAAACACCTTGCCGATATTCCCGGTAATGGCGTAAAGGTCGCCGCCTTTGGGCCCTCTGCCAAATCCGGTTACTTGCGTGGGCGAAGCGTCCAGCAGCAGCGTGCTCACGGTATCGGAATCCAGCCGATAAATTTTGCCGCGATTGCCGGTTCCCACCAGCGGCAGTCCGCCGGCGTCGAACCCGATGGCGTAGACGATGTCCTGAGTGGTCGACCATACCTTGCGGGGCGAGCCGTCGGGATTGATGCGGTAGACTTCCGAACCTCCGGCGAGCGACGGTCCTGGCCCGCCCGTCACGGGCGTGATGCGCGCGTTGCCCACGCTAGCCACGCCAGGAATGGACGGCGAGGGAGCGGGCCCCGGCGGCGGCGCGGCTTGCACCACAGCGCTCTTGTTGCCCACGCCCGCGGCATAAATGGCGCCATCCTGCGCGACGGCCACAGAGGTGATTTCGCGCTTCGGGGATTGATACAGCACGAAACCATCGCCCTTTGGCGAGATTCGCAGAATCAAGCCGCTGGGCTCCGTGCCCACGATCAGGTTGCCCTGGTCGTCGATAGCCAGCGAGCGCGCGTGTGTTTCCTCGGTCTTAAAGAACACTGAGCCGGTTCCCGAAGGACTGACGCGGTGTATTTCGCCTTGATCGCCGGTGGCGACGAACAGATCGCCATTGCCCGCGAAGGCCATGGCCCAGATATATTTCTGGTGCGGATCGTAAAACAGCTTGGGCTTTCCGTCCGAGCCGATCTTATAGATTTTGCCGTCGGGATCGGTGGCGGCGTAGATCTCGTCTTTCGAATCCAGCACGATGGCGTGGATTTCCAGTCCGTCCAGCTCCGCAAAGGGCCGGCTCTTGCCGGCGCGGTCGATCACAAACACCCTGGCCGTTCCGCTGCCGGTGCCTCCGCCCGCGGTGTAGAGATTGCCCTTGGAGTCGGCCGCCAGAGCCCAGAGATAAGGCGTGGAGGAATCGAAAACCTCGGTGAACTGGGGAGCGAGAAAAATGCGTCCGTCGGCGCGCAGCGACAGATTCTTCAGTGTTCCGCTTTCGAAATCGGAGCGGTCGCCATGCTGCCAGAAGTGGGTGTCCACCGCGAAAGCGCTGGCCAGGGCGGCGAGCGCCACCAGGAGGAGTCGAATTGTTTTCATGTGGTGTTACTTTACTGTGATTCTGAGTGAATAGCTGCCGTCGATCAGCATGTCGAACGGGATGCTGCCCTGTTCGATGGCGCTTTCCGAAGACGACTGCAAATGACGGCTGGCGGTGCGATCGGTCTGCATCACGTTCATGATGGAAGCCGGCAGGCTGGGCAACGTCTTGTCCTCGTAGAATACTGTCGGCCGGGGTTCCACCAGCGAAACGTAGAGCTTGTTGTTGCTGCGTTCCTGGTTCATCAGCGAAACGGTCTGCTTGATGTCGATGAAGGGCTCCGACATAGTGGCGGTGCTCTGCATGCGGTTGAGAGTGTCGGCATCGCTGAAGAGCACGCGATGTTCGCCTTTGGGCAAACCGGCGGGGATTTTCAGCATGAAGTCTTTCTCGATGCGGTCGCCGCGATAGGGGCGCACAAATACTTTTACCGGAACTTCGGTGCCGGCTTCCACTTCGCTGGCCGGGACCCAGGCGTTCTCGATCATGGCTTCGCGGCGATCCGGCAAGATGTCGATGGTGGCGTCCACTGACTTGAGTTTCGGAATCTGCACCGGATTCAGGAACAGCCGGTTAAACTTGTCGCCCCACCATCCCGCCAGCTGGTTAGGAACCGGCGCCGGGCCTTCGTTGGCCGCCAGCATCGTGGAGATGGAGACACCAGGTTGTCCATCTAGCGCCACTTTTCCATTCAAGCGGTAGGTGGTCTCTTCGGCGAATTCGTTCAGACTGGAAATGGAATTGAACAGCGTCATGGTCATCAGATAGGGCGTCCACTTTTGCTGGACAAACACGCTGAAATGCAGATCCTTTTCCTTGCGCACGGTGTTGTTGTCGCCGAACGATCGGACGCGCAACGTGACGGGAACCATTTCGGCGGTATCGCCCAGCTCGCCCAGCACGCCGCTGTGTCGATCCTGTTTTAAAGCTCCGACGATCTCGGTTGTGTTTCCATACTTGGTGGGCTGATATTGCGAAGCCAGCGTGGTGATGACGTCGGCCTTGGCCATCGGCATGTCCACCGGACCCAGGTTGAAGAACGAATGGCCGCAGAACAGCACATGCTTGAGGTCGTTATACGTTACGGTGCACATGGCGCTAACGCTCATGTCGCCGGTGACTAGGACGCCCGAGACCGCATCGCCTGGCTGCAGCGCTTGCTGCCAGCCCACGGCCGGCTTGGAACTGATCATGGTGCTGGCCCCGCCGCCTGCCCCCACCGTCATTCCCATGGCTTGAAACTCGGGTGCGAACGTGGGCAAAACGTTTTCCGCGAACCCGGCGAAATTCAACGGCGTTTCGATGGGAACCATGCCGGAGACCGGGAACGGATTGGAAGCGGCTGGGGAACCCTGGAACGCCGAAGGATCCACAGAGGCGGTGCTCGGAGCCGCTTTCTTGCCCGGCGCCCGCGCGTTGGCCGGCCGCGAATCGTCGAACTCGTTCACTTCCAGCATCAGCTCAATGGGCGTGATGCCGCAGAGCGCATCCGGCGAAAAGGTGCTGAAGCGCAACGCGATGGCGCCCACCAGCTTGCCATCGATGTAAACCGGACTTCCGCTCATTCCCGCGGCGACGTTGGTGCGCTGCCCTTTGCCGCCCAGCTTGGCCATAATCACATCCTGCTTGGGTCCCCATTGATTCTTGTAGATGCCGAGGATCTCCACCGGAATCGGCTCCGGCTCCGAGCCCTGCAGCACCGTCCAGGCGTAGCCCTTCATTCCGATTTTGAGATCGGCCTCCTTGAAAATCTGGACCTTACCGGCCCTGGGACGGACCGGCGCGGCTTGCTGTCCAAACATAAGACAAGAACACGCCGCTGTCACCGCGAATGCGGCCAACTTCTGCATGGGAACCATCCTTGTTGCTGCTCTGCACCTACTGTGTGCTGCTTGTCTTTATTATCGTCCAGATTTTCAAAGAGTGGGAAGTGAGGTCCGCGCGCCCGAAAGTTACATCAGGTCTGCGGGTAGGTGCCGTCCGGATTGTAGCCTCCGCCGGCATCCTGATCGAGTTCGGCGGGTTGTGGTGGGGTGGGCTGAGGTGGATGCAAAGGGCCGCGCGGCGGCGCCACTTCGTCCTCCTTGGGCAGCTCCGTCGAGCTGTGCCCCTTCAGGTCGTCCATGATCGGTTGCAGGATGGATTTATGCTGCGGGGCCGGTTCCGGTTGCGCAGGGGTTTCGCCGGTGGGTGTTTCCGTATGCTTCTTGCTCACGGGTACACCTCCTTTCTGCCTGCGATTCTAGGCGCTACCGGCTTGGATGCCGCTTCCCCCTGCCTTCAAGCCAATGAAATCTGCCGGGAAACGGCTTTTCAGCCTGCGTGACTCCTCCCGATTGAAATGCCGCCAGTCCAGCGTATACTGAGTGTTTCAGTGATAATTTTCAGCCCCGCTCACGGCGAAAATGCATCGGCCCCCGACCTTGGCAAGGCGAAGGCGATCGGACAGGCACGCGAGGTGATCGTCGTGCTCGGCATGCACCGCTCCGGTACGTCCTTGTGTATGAGCGTGCTCGATGCGCTGGGAGTTCGAGTCGATAACGAACATGCACTGGATGTCCACAACCCACGGGGCTATTTTGAAGCAACCGAAATCGTCCGCCTGAATGAAAAACTTCTTCGCTGCGCGGGCATCAATTGGTTTACGTTTCTTGCCCCGGCTCTCGAAGACGCTGGGCAGGAAAACACCGCGCCGGATGCGCTCAAACAGCGCCTTTCGTCTCTCATAAGCCAAAAAGTGAACCTGGATCCAACACCCTGGGCGCTGAAGGATCCCCGCTTCTGCCTGCTGCTGCCGCTTTATGAGCGGGTTTTTGAGGAATGCAATTTGAGCCCGGCTTATGTCCTGTGCATCCGGGATCCGCGATCGGTGGCGCGTTCTCTGAAGAAACGAGATCACTTCCCGGAGATCTTCTCGGAGTTACTGTGGCTGAACCATACGATGGGAGCGATGCGTATTGCCGGAGATCGAATTAAGGCTGTGGTGCATTATGAAAAGTGGTTCCACGATGGGACCGAACAAATGCTGTCGCTGGCCGCCGGCCTCGGCCTCCCGAACGATCGACTGCGTACCTCAGCCACCGCCTCACTGGAGACAGTGGTCGATCCAAGTCTGAATCATCATGGCGACGTTAACTTCGGACAGTTCGCGCTGCCCGGCGTGGACAAGATCTACCGGCTGCTTCTCGCGGAAGATTACGAAGGGGCGAGCCGCGCATTCCTGGAGTTCCAGCGCCGGCTTTATAGCGAGCGAGGGGCTGGAGAATACTGGCAGGCAAAAGAGTGCATACGGGAGTTGGAAGCGGAGCCTCTGGCTGAACCGAATTCGCCATTAGTCCCCGGATCCGATCTTGCTGAGAACCTGGCGATGGCTCTTGAATCCAGTCTGGCGGAGATGACGCAGCTTCGCCAGAGTCTGCAAGCCGCCGGTGAATGGCGGAGCAGCGTGCTTCGCTCCTGGTCCTGGCGTTTGACGGCGCCGGTTCGTTGGATCGGGTCGCTCTTTCTGGACTGACAAAACCAATCTGAGACACTACGCCCGGAGTGGCAGCCGATCCCGGAGCCACCGGACGGTATCCGCCGGCAGTGGCAGCCGTCCATTGAGCATGGGATTGGCCGCATACGTTTTCTTTGTGCACAGCCAGTGGTAGTGAACGTGAATCGGCTCTGTGCGGGAAGGCTCAAAGGCATCGAACAAATGGAGCGGCACGTTGTAGGATGGCGGCAAAATCTGCACGGAGCTGCCCTGAGAAATCACGGCCAGCGCCTGGGCCGCCTGGCCGCTTCCCCAATACTCGGAGCCTTTCAAGGATACGATTTCGACGCCCGATTTAACGCGCGTTCCCGTACCGGCGAACGGGCGGGCATTGGCCGCCGCCAGCTTTAAGAAAAATTCCTCCGTGCGCTCGAATATTCCGCTGCTTCGTTTCGCCACCACCAGGCCCCCGTTGTAGTTTGCGCGCACGTTTTGCGGTCCACCGTTGTCACCACCTCCGGCAGCAGAGCATAGTCGACTTCACAGAGCGTGCACAGATTGCGCCAATACGGATCGAACGGATCGCCTTCGCCGGTGGTGCACATGCCCTTCACATCCACGGGCCGCGCGGCCACGTCTACTCCCTGGAGCGAGAAGTCGGGCTCCGCGAGAAACAGCGTATCGCTGTCGATTTGGACCAGAATGGGAGGGCCGGGGCGGCGGGAAAGATGCGCCAAGGCGTGAATCCGAAAGGTAGTGCCGTAGTCCGGGCAAACACTGTGAACGTCGAGCTCGAGATATTCGACGCCCAGTTCTTCCAATTCCCGCCGGGTGCGCCGGCCAGGACGGCGGCTGGGCCGGGGCGATACCGCGACAATCGATGAAGAAGCATACGCGCCGGCAAACCTCCGAATGCTGCGGCACAGAAGAAGGGCTTGCGCTTCCAGCACGCCCGCCTCCGTGAGAATGCAAAACTCTAGATCGCCTCCGCGCGCTGGAGGCGTCATTTAGAGATCGAGCTGGTAGACATTGCGCTAGTAGAAATCGCGCTGGCAAGTTGGCGGCCTCGATCCATCTGGAGGCACAGATCGTTGTTGTATTTTAAGATCGCTTCCAGCAGCGGAGCGCCTCCCAGAGGTCGCATTGCCGCAGCCAAGGCAGAAACATCTTTGGGAAGGCAACGCCCTCGAAATCCACGTTCTTCGGTAACCAACGAATGCGACGGGCCGATGCGCGGGTCGGCCAGCCAGAGTTCACGCAACTCGCCGAAATCCACGTGCAACGCGCTCGCAATATCGTAGAACTGATTCACGAAGGCAACCTTAGTCGCCAGAAAAGAATTTTCCATGTACTTGCAGAGCTCGGCTGCGCGAGCCGTGGTTCGATGAAACTGTAATCCCAGCCCATCGAAAACCGAAAGAACCAGATCGCACAGATCCGGAGGGCCGCCGACGATCATGAAGCCGCACGCGCCTTCCTGGTGCCAGGGATGGTCGGGGTGCTCGCCCAAATACTCCGGACTGAATGCGATAGATTTTCCCGTTTGAGCGGCCAGGCGATCGACGGTTCCCGGAATCACGGTGGACCGGATGCAGACGGGAGGCGTGATCCAATCCACGCATTCCTCAACAGCCGACACGTCACAACTGAAACCGTCGGCAGCGGTTGGCGTGGGCACGCAAACGAACGCCAGATCGCTGGCATTGATCTGAAGTTTGCGCTCCAGGGAATTGTACGGCGGCTGGAACTTGTCGTAAATGAACACCTGATGCCGCGGCTGTTTCGCAAGAAAGCGCGCCATGGCTGAGCCAACCACGCCGTGACCCGCGATGCCGATCTTCATGTTGATTCTGCCTCTCCTGCAATTGAAGCATAGAGATATACTGTTCAGAACATGGCCATCCAGAAAACGACTTTGTTCCGCGTCGGCGGAATTGGTTTAGCGGCGGTGGGATTGTGTCTGCTTTGGTTCCAGCAATCAGGGCTACAGGGGCAACAGCCGCCCAAGCAGCCGCTCACCGTGCAGAAGGTCACCGATCGCCTTTGGGTAATCATGAACAACGCCAGCGGCAACGTCGCCGTGCTGCCTACCCAGGAAGGCGTGCTGCTGGTGGACGACAAGTTCGAGCAGGATGGGCCGGAGATCCTGGCGAAAGTAAAGGCGATCAGCGACCAGCCGATCAAGTACATCCTGAACACGCACCAGCACGGCGACCACACCGGAGGGAACGCGTTCATGTTGAAGAATACGCCGGCCGAGATCGTGATCCACAAGAACGCGCGCGCCAACATGGCGGCGGGTAATCAGCCCGGGCTTCCGCAAATCACCTTCGCCGACGAAGCGCAGGTGTTCGTGGGCGGCCAGGAAGTGAGCGCGCATCATCTGGGCCGCGGGCACACCAATGGCGACGCCGTGATCCTGTTTCCGGGTGAGCGCGTGCTGCACACCGGCGACCTGTTCGTGAACGGCAGCGCGCCGTTCATCGACTACAGCGCCAAGGGCAGCCTGGTGGATTGGGACAAGACGCTCGATCGCGTGTTGCAGCTCGATTTCGACATCGTGATTCCAGGACACGGGCCGGTGGCGAAGAAGGCGGACTTGATGAAGTGGCGCGATTCGATCGCCGAACTGCGGTCGCGCGCAGGGCAGCCTGCGCGGGCGGCGCTGCGGACGCGGCCAAACGGCTGAGTTTATCGGGGCTGAACATGGATAACAGCCTGGGATTTCTGGATCGCAGCATGCCGGGGATTTGCGCGGAGCTGGCGAATTAGTGAACCACGGGGCGCTGACAGTGGAAGTTACCCATCTTGACAGCAGGGCCCTCTATAGTATATATATAGATAGAGCCGTTGAGGCTCTTGAAGTTTATCTATATAAAGGCAAAGGTATCTATAATGACGATTGAGGAAGTAGAGTCTCGCCTTGAGCAGGGCCTCGCGAAGTTGCGATCGCCCGAGTACAAACCACTGGAATCGCTGCTACAACCACTTATCCCGAAGGGTTACCGGGTTCGCGTTTCACTCGTAGATAAGAAGGGTCGCAAGAAGCGCAAGAACGCCTCATCTGACAATTGGTCTCCCAGTCTTGGTGAGGTAATGATTAATTTCGAACCGGACGTGGCGAATTCGGACGTTGTGTCAGCCCAAGAAGATTTGTCTGCACCATCCCCAAATACCAGAGATGCCGGCGCAACCGAATCGATATCGGAACTTGTGCGTGCCCTTGATCGAGCGGAATCTCGACCGGGGTATCAATTTATCGCGCTAAAGTGGTTCCGCGATGTCGCTTTGCTCGGTGAAAGCTATGACTGGGCACGGTCGGACTGCGCGCGACAAAGCATTTTGCGTGAGGCCATCGAAAAGCGCCTCATTCTGACAAGTAAAGTGCCAAATCCGAAATCCCCTCAGTTTCCCGTAACAGCGATCCGCTTGAACCGGCTCCTGCCGGAGATACAGGCGATTCTTGGACAGCAGGTCTCGGACTCCGATTTCAGGCCAGTGGACATTCGGGGAGAACATTTGTCGGCAACGGTTCTGCGCGAGAGGCGTTAGCCGTTGGCGCTTTACTATCTGGATACCAGCGCACTCGTCAAACTGTATGTTCGAGAGCCTGGCACCGAGCGCTTGCTTCGGTTGACCGCTCGCACCAGTAATAATCGTTTCGCCGTACTGACGCTGTCTCGGGTTGAAATGCATTCCTCGATCCGTAGACGGCAGCGTGAGGGTGATATCGATGCACCAGTTGCGGACGCGTTGCTGAACCAATTCGAGCAGCATTTGGAATCGCGATTCATAAAGCAAGTATTGAACGATCAGCTCGTTGATCTCGCGATCAGCCTGGTAGGTCGGAATGCGTTGCGGGCTTATGATGCTGTTCAACTGGCGGGTTGTCTTGTTCTCAAGGAGAACTCCGCTAGCGACGAGCCGAGATTCGTTTGCTCGGATCAGCAGTTGCTTCAGGCGGCGCAGAAGGAGGGGCTTGCCTGCCTCGATCCCGGTAGCTCTTGACCCTGTAGCTCTTGAATGGATCGGAGCTAAACATTGAATTCGTGGCGCGCAGCGTACCGGCGATGTGCGCGGAGGCGGCGAACTAGCGACGGTCTTGAAACTGGATGGTCATCGGGAACGGATCTTTCTCGTCGACTACCCTGTAACCGGCCGGAGGCTGGAACAGCGCGGGATCGGGGTCGCGGCTCAGGTGGATCAGGCGGGTGGTGTATCCGTTGCTGCTTTTGGTGAGCAGGGTAATCTGTAATTCCGGCGATTCCCAAGTTTCGATGGTCAAGCCGCCGGCCCGCTCGCGGCGTCCTTCCGCAATTACGCTTTCTATGGTCTGACTTCCTAGTGGTTCCCCGGTGGCCCGCGGGGCCTGGAACTGTTCAGGCGTCGTGGCGGGCGTTAAGAGCATCCGATGCGCGATTTTCTTCTGATCGTCCAACAAATAGGCTACGCCGGCCACCGGGTCGATGATCTCGGTCAGGCTTATCGGCGGCCATTTGTAGCCCTGCTCGGTTCGAGTTCTTCCTTGTGCGTCGCGAGCAGAATGGCCGATAACAGCACTGATGGGGCCAGAGGTTCCGTCCGGCGGCGTGTGTTCCTGCACTTCATCGGCTGAGTACGGCTCGCCGGTCAATATCGGCGTGGCATGAGCTGGCCCGAACACCGCGGCGCCCTCGCCTTCATTCACCTTCCATTCCGTCTCCGCAAAATGCTGCGCTGACGTGGTCGCGACCAGCATCAGGGAAAGGGCGACCAGCCTCATATCGGCTTTTTGACGCGGACTGGTGTCGCCTGGTTACGTGTTCGAAGTAGGCAGAAAGAGGGGTTTCCGCCGCGCGTTCATCTGTTGCTCCCATCCGGACGCCAGCTTGAAGAGCGTCGGCTCGCTCCAGGCCGTTGAGAAAAACGATAAACCAATCGGCAGGCCGCTATAAAATCCCGCCGGCACGGTGATGTGCGGGTATCCGGCCACGGCCGCGGGCGTGGTGCAGCCGCCGGTATCGCGGTCCCCATTGACGTGATCGGTGAACCAGGCCGGCCCCGACGTCAGCGTCACGATGGCGTCCAGCTTGTGCTTGGCGAGCAGAGCGTCGATGCCCTCCTGGCGCGACAGGCGCATGCAATCGGCGCGGGCCTTCAGATATGCCGCCTCGGTGAGCGGCCCTTTGGCTTCGGCCTGGATGAAAAGCTCCTGCGCGAAGAACGGCATCTCGCGGACCCGATTCTTTTCGTTGAACGCAATCAGGTCCTGGAGTGTGCGCGCGGGGCTGGAGGAGGGCAGCCGCGCCAGGTAGCGATTGATCCCGTCCTTGAATTCATAGAGCAGCACTTCTTGTTCGGGAGCGTCCAGCTGGCCGTGCGTGGCCAGGTCCGCTGGATCGATCACCTCGGCGCCCGCCTTCTTCAGCGCGTCCACGCAGCCCTTCAGGAACGCGTCCATGGGCGCATTGCTCTCGAAAAATTTGCGCGCGATGCCCAGCCGCGCGCCACGCAGACCGTTGGGATCGAGGGCGCTCGTGTAGTCGGGCGCGGCTTTGCCTGGGGCACCGTCGGCCATGACGCCCAGCAAAATAGCGACGTCGCGAACCGTGCGCGCCATCGGCCCGGCAGTGTCCTGGCTGGCCGAGATTGGGATGATGCCGGTGCGGCTGACCAGCCCGACGGTGGGCTTGATGCCCACGATGCCGTTGATCGAAGAAGGGCTGGTTACCGATCCATCCGTTTCACTCCCGATAGCGGCCGCGCACAGACTAGCCGCGCAAGCGGCGCCCGATCCGGAGCTGGACCCCGAGGGATTGCGGTCCAGCGCGTAGGGATTCTTGGTTTGGCCGCCACGCCCGCTCCATCCGCTGGTGGCATGCGTGGAACGGAAGTTGGCCCATTCGCTGAGGTTGGTTTTGCCCAGGATGATTGCGCCCGCGGCGCGCAGCCGCGCTGCAACGACGGCGTCTTGCGGAGCGCGCCAATCGGCGAGTGCGAGTGATCCGGCGGTGGTGCTGGTGCGATCACTGGTTTCGATGTTGTCCTTGAGCAGAATCGGGATGCCATGCAGCGGTCCGCGCACATGGCCGTTCTTCCGCTCCTGGTCTAGCTGGCTCGCGATGGACGCAGCGTCGGGATTGAGCGCCAGCACGGACCCCAGCTGAGGGCCGCTCCCATCAATTGCATTGATGCGTCCGATGTAAAGCTCCACCACGCGTGCCGATGTCCACTTGCCGCGCTCCAACCCAGCGGCCAAATCGGCGAGGCTAATTTCATCCAGTTCGAAACCTGCGGGGCTGCTTGAGGGAGCTGCGGGCACATATTCACAGGCGATTTGGGATGCAGCCGCGGCGGCAACGGAGCTGGCGAGAAACGCGCGCCTTTTCATTTGCCGTATGGTAGCACCGGCCCATCAGGCAGCGATATTAAGCTCCTGAAGAAACTCCAGATCCTCGGCCGTCAGCGTAATTTCCGTCTTCGACTCCGCCTGTGGCGCATCCATGAGAGAAGCGTCGATGGGGCTGATGGTCACCGTTGATTCCAGCATCAGACACAGGTCATAGCCGTAGCGCTTCATCTCATCGATGATGTCGCTGACACGGCCAGACTCCGAGACCGCTTCGTCGATGGCTTCCTGCAGCTGACCGAGTAAGAAGGACTTTTTTTCGGATGTCATGCCCTCCTTTAAGCAGCTACGATTCCAACGAGGAAGGCCATATCTATCAGTCACTTAAGAGCAGCCAGGCGACAGAATGTCACGAGCCGTGCGATGGCCCGTGACAAAGTGGCGTCACTTTGGCGCCTTATGTCACGGGGGAGTGGACATCGTCACATGCGAATGAGCGCGGCGCTAGCTGCGGGAAGGTCAAATTCCATTACGCCGCCTTTTATCGCCATCGACATTGCCCCGCTCAACGTCACCCCTTCTTTGCTCGTAAGCGAGGGCGCCGTCAGACGGCGAGCGCTGGCCGCGGCGATGCCTGGACAGGACGCGCGCACGTGGGCGTCGCGTGCGGCTTCCTTGTTGATCAGCGTCAGCCAGATGTCTCCGCGATCGGAACGCACGGCGTAAGCCGTGATATTCAGGCCGGTGTTATCCAGAGTCACTTGCACACGCTCACCGTGGCTAGCCAACGAAAAAGCCAGCATGCCGTAGTAAAGGGGACGGGGCCCGTCCGGAGTGATCGGCGTGTAATAACTCAGAAATCCCAAATGATTGACGCCGGTTTCCATGTTGACTCCGGCGGCGTTGGACTGCGCCAGGGTGAACATGAAATCGAGGCCCCAGAGAGCCGCGGCCATGGTGTCGCTGACGCCGGGCTTGCCGCCACCAAAACAGGAATTGGTTTCGCAGATCCGATAGGGGACGCGGGAGGAGCGCGACGCGGCTTCCAAACGGCCGAGCAGACCGGGGAGGATTGCATTTTGCTTCAAAAGGTTTTCGATCGTGCTGGTTGGATTATCCGGCGGCCCTTCCGCATAGTAATGGTGGGTGAGCAACTTCACATCCGCCGCTTCGGTTGCCGCGAACTGCTCCAGCCAATCGGCGTGGACGATGACATCGGGCCCGGCAAACGGCGCGCTGGGCAGTTTATCGCGAATGGCTTTCTTGAAACGGCGGTACTCGGCGTAATAATCGGCATACGAGTAATTGGCGGGACGATGGACGCCGGGAAACAAGTCCGGCTCATTGCCGATTTCAAACGCCAATAATCGACCGCCAACGCTCGCGGCCACGGCGACGGCTTCGTCCACAGCGTCTTCCACAGTCCCGCGGCCCAGATTGAATCCCCAGATCAGCCGCCAGCCGGTGGCGCGCAGGAATGTGCCAAGATCGCGAATGCCGCGCCGATCGACGACGGTCGCTTTGGGCGCGGAAACCGCCGGGCCATTGGGCGACCAGGAGGCGTAGTCGCTGGTATTGCCGCCGATCCGAATGACGCCCTCGGGCGACAGAGAGCGCACCAACTGCACGTACGCGCGATTCGAGGCGGTAAATAAACCACGCTCGGAAACCGAAGAAACTTCGTAGCCGAGCCCCATGAAATCCGGCGGGATGCGGCCCAGCCGAGTTTGCGGATCTAATTGGATACGTACAGCGCCGGGCTGCGCCGAAGCAACCGCCGCTCCCAATGCGCCGGCCACGAAGGTACGGCGGTTAAATCTGTAATAGGCCGGCACCGCTGCCATCATAGTCGAAGTTCGTCGAATCGGGTACCCTGAGAACTGGCGCCGTGCATCCAACCCCCATGTATGTCCGAACCGCCTGTTTGGCCGCCCTGCTTCTCCCGCTCCTCGGGTGCCACCGCGTCCAGGCGCCTGCCGGCATGATTCGAATGGGCAACCCGGCGACGGCGAGCCAGTTGATCAGTGGGTTCTATGACATAGAAGGCGAGGGAAGCAATCTTTGGCGCTGGACGGGTCCCGATTTTAGGCTGGCACTGGCCCCGCCTCCGTCGTCCATGCAGGGAGCACGTTTAGTACTGCAATTATATTTTCCTGAAACACAACTCCAAAAACTCGGTCCAATGACATTAACTGCTTTTATCGATGGCCAGCCGCTCGCACCAGAAACGTATTCCAAAAGCGGCAGCTACGATTTTGTTCGCGACGTGCCGGCCTGTTTGCTCGATACCAACGTGCTGCCCATCGCTTTTAGTCTCCATCCGTACTCGCCCAAATCGGCGATCCAAGGACGCGACCTGGGGGCAGTGGTTTTAATGGCGGCGCTGGAGCCAGGAGCAGGAAAGCAGTAAAGCACGATTCTTATGAAAACTGTCATGGTTACCGGAGGCGCTGGTTTTTTCGGTGGGATTGTAAAGCGCGCAATTCTGGAGTCGGGAGCGCGCGTCGTCAGCGTGGACGTTTGTCCGGATCAGGATCGACATCCGAATCTGGATAGCCGCCAGATCGATTTGCGCGATCGGGAGGCATTAGACCAAGTGTTTGCCGGCGCCAAGATTGACGGTGTGGTGCATTGCGCGGCCATGCTGGCCCACGGCTCAGAAGATCCTCAAGAGCTGTGGACCAGCAACGTGGATGGAACGCGCAATCTGATGGACGCGATGCGGAAATACGGGGTGCGCCAGCACGTGTTCACGTCCACGAATTGCCTGTGGGGCGAAGCGATGGGCCGCCCGGTTCGAGAGGACGACGCCCCCAGTCCGGTGGAGCTTTATGGACGATCCAAACTGGAAGCCGAGCGCATTATTCGCGAATACGACGACATCAATTCCGTTTTACTGCGCTGTCCCACCATTATCGATTTCGGACGCTTGGGCCTGCTGTCGATCCTGTTCGAGTTCATCGACGAAGGACGGCGGGTATGGGCGGTGGGCGGAGGCCGCAACCGGTATCAATTCATCTATGCCGGGGATCTGGCGAACGCGTGTATTTTGGCGCTGGATTATCCTCAATCTGAAACCTTCAATGTTGGTTCCGATGACGTGAAATCGATCGCGGAAGTTTACGAGTACGTGATTCTAAACTCGAAGAGTAAGTCGAAAGTAGCGCTGCTTCCACGCGGCCCGGCCATCGCTGCGATGAAACTGGCGTACCATCTGAAACTTTCGCCGCTAGGGCCTTATCACTATAAAATGATCGCCGAAGATTTTCTCTTCGATACATCGCGCATCAAGGAGCGCCTGGGCTGGCGTCCCACCATGACGAATGAAGAGATGCTGTGGCGGGCCTACCAATACTACAGCGAGAACCGGCGCGAGATAGAGCGCCGCCGGGATGTCTCCGCGCACCGCAAGGGCGCCAAGATGGGTGTGATCCGGCTGCTCAAATGGGTCTCCTAGCGAAGCGTCTCGCCGGCGAGTGTAGATGACGTTTGCCGAGACCGTTCGCTTCTTCCTGGACGAAGCCAGCCACTTCGTTTCGCCGCTGGCGGTAGCCATCCAGTGGGAACTGGTGTTCGTGGCTGCGCTGGTGGTTTGGTTGGCGCCCGCATGGCTCGGCAAGCGGCTGCGTCCTCTTCGATTCGCTTTCGAACGGCTGGCCAGCGATCGCGCCGCTTCCATTGTTTTATGCGGCGTCTTGCCTGTCGCGATCCGCTTATCGCTGCTGGGAATTTATCCCGTCCCCGAGCCAAGCATCCATGACGAGTTCAGCCATCTGCTGCTGGCTGACACACTGGTTCACGGCCGCCTCACCAATCCCCCGCATCCTTTGTGGCGGCATTTCGAATCCATCCACATCATTCAGCAACCGACTTACAACTCGATGTATCCGCCAGGGCAAGGATCATTTCTAGCTCTTGGCCAATGGCTGTTTCACGAACCGTGGGTGGGAGTGGTGTTGAGCGTGGGCCTGATGTTCGCGGCCATGTGCTGGATGATGCAAGCGTGGCTGCCCGCCAAGTGGGCACTGTGGGGGACGCTGCTGGCGATCCTGGCGTTCGGAGTAACCACAATATGGATAAACAGCTACCTGGGCGGGGCCGTTCCATCCATCGGCGGGGCGTTGGTTTTGGGCGCGGTGCGGCGGATCAGGCAGAGCGGAGCCAGTGTCCGGCAATCCGTCTGGCTCGGCATCGGGGCCGTATTGTTGATGAACACGCGGCCGTTCGAGGGCATGGTTCTTACAGCTCTGGCGCTGGTGTATCTGGCGCTTGGGAAGCCGCGCGGAGGATGGTCGCGGATCGCGGTTCCGGCGGGTTTGATTATTTGCGCGGGTCTGATCTTCACCGGCTACTACAACTGGCGCGTAACGGGCAGCGCTGTGCGAATGCCGTACGAAGTGAATCGCGACACCTATGGATGGCCTGAGAACCTGGGCTTTCTTCCCGCCAAACAGGTGACCTTCCAGCACCCCGTCTTGGCCGACATGTATCAGAAAGAAATCGCGCACCACAGTATCTATACTTCGTGGCACGCTTTTCTGGACAGCCTGGACGTGCGGGCCCTTGAGAATTGGGCTTTCTTCTGCGGGCCGGTGCTGACCATTCCGCTTCTGTTTCTACCCAACGCGTTCTTGGACCGGCGCACTCGCCCGCTAGTAGTGATTCTGGCGGCGATGCTCGCTCTAAATCTTTTTCAGATGGTGCTGTACCCTTATCATCTGGGGCCGATTGTCCCGCTGATTTTCGCGCTGATCGCGCAAGGCTCACGGCACATCTATGTTCTTTTGTACCGAAACGGGCCGTCGCGAGCGCTGGCTTTCGCGCTGCTGCTTCCGCTGTGCGTGGCCGCCGCGAGCACGCTGAAGCTGGAGGCTGACGACTTAGGAATAACGCTGACCTATTGGGAGCACGGAGCCGAAGCCCACCGCGATGCCCGAGCGTATTTGCAGGAGTGGTTAGCGCGCCGTCCCAGGAAGCAGCTGGTGATCGTACATTACTCGGCCCTGCACTCGCCGGATCAGGAGTGGGTCTACAACGGCGCGGACATCGACGCGAGCAAGGTGGTATGGGCGCGTGAGATGGATCCGCAGTCGGACGCGCAATTAATCCGCTACTTCCCGGATCGAGAGGTATGGCTGCTCAATGCGGACTCCATGCCACAGCGCGTCCGGCCGTATGATGAGGACGCGAACCGCTGCCTCACTGAGCGATGACCTGGTGAGCGGATGCCGAGCGCCGCGCCGGGATGGCCAACAGCTGCCGGGTCAGCTCATCGGGAAGATCGAGCATGACGTCGTGCCCGCAGTCCAAACTGAACGTCCTCCAGCCTTTTGCCTTCGCCTTGTCGTAAAAAGCTGAAAACGGCGAGGGGGTCCAGCCGGCCGCCAGGATGAACGTGACGTTCTCGATTCCGGCGATGGCTCCCGTCAGATGCAGAGGCTGCTGGAAAGTGGCCAAGGGCTGAACGGTACACTGCCGGTTCACCCAATCCCGATCCTTGCCGTTCACCTCAAATGCCTCGGCGGGAATGGGCGGGACCTTCCAGCCTTCTTCGCTCTGTGCCGCCGTTAACTGCGCGTCTCGCATCGGGGCCGGCAGAGTATCGTGAAGGCCCTGGCCGTTCTCGAGGACAAAAGCATCCAAGTAGACCAGCGCGCCGATGCGATCCGGAATGCGATCCGCCACGCCGCTGATCACGCAGCCGCCATAGGAATGGCCGCACAGCACGACATCGGAGAGTTCTTCCCAGCGGATGAGATTCACCACGTCGGCAATGTGCGTATCCAGATTCACCTGCTGAGACAACAAGTGGGAGCGCTCGGCGACGCCTGTCAAAGTCGGAGTGAAGACTTCATGCCCTTGCGCCTGGAGCGCGCTCCGGACACGCTTCCAGCACCAACTCCCGTGCCATGCTCCATGAACCAGGACAAACGTGCTCATCGCTATATCCCTCCGAGGTCTTGCCGATTATACAGGCATTCCCGGGAGCGGACATCGGGCATGAAAAAGCGCGGCCGAACTTGCCCATAACAGGCCGTCCAGCCGCGCTAAAATTGCTTCCGAGTTTGACTTAAATCCGTCTTCGCTAAGGTTGACGAATTACTGAGCCGATGCGTTGGCAGGCGTCGCATTCGAAGCCTGCGCCTGACCGGTGACATCCAGCATGTAGATCTTCACATCCACGCGCCGGTTCTCTTTGCGATCCTCGCGGGTCTTATTGGTTGGCATCCGGAAAATCGCTGCCGACGCCCAATTCACGGATGGAGCGCAAAGGAATATTGTGTTCCACGGCGAGATAATGCACCACCGCATCCGCGCGCTTGCGGCTCAGATCGCGGTTATAGGCCAGGTTTCCGGTCTTGTCGGCGAATCCCTCCACCTCAACCACATAACCCTTCATGCTGGCGAGCTTCTGAACGGCGTCATCCAACTTCGCTTGTTCGTCCTTGCTCAACGTGCTCTTGCCGAAGCCAAAATAGATGGGCGCGGTGCTGATGAGCTTGTAATTGTCCAGGTTCTGAATGGTTGTATCCAGCTTGGTCCCCGTCTGCTGGGCCAGAGTGTTCGCGGCCTGCGCCTGTTGGGCGGCGGCAGCAGCGGCGGAATTGGCTTGAGCGGCGGCGGCGGCGGCCTCAGCTGCCTTCTTGCCGGCGTCGGTGGCCTTTTCATCGGCTGTCGCTACCTGGCGGTCCAAATCCCCAATGGACTGGTCGGTCTTGGCCTTGTAGTCGTCAGTCTGCTTTTGCAAAGTACCTAGCTGGGCTTGCGTCTGGTTGGCCTGGTTCTGTACCGGCGCGATGGCTTCACGAACGTGCTTCTTTGTAGCGCAGCCTACGCTCGCCAGCGACAAGATCCCCAAACATCCGACAAGGACTGGTGTATTGCGAAGTGACATGAGTCGTTCTCCTTCTTTGGCTACAATAGCACGTCTGGGTCCAAAAGCAAACTCATAGTACCTAAGGTTCATCTGTCCTAGAGATGCCATGCCCATGGTACCGATTTCGTGTAAAACTTTCCGGGCTATCTCCCGTTTTGACACGATTGACAATCTATCGCTATTCGCGCATTCATGCGTCTGACAGCCCTGCTGCGCTAAATTGGTTCCACGGTGGAAACCTACGATCTGATCGTCATCGGCTCTGGGCCGGCGGGGCAACGCGCGGCCATTCAGGGCTCAAAAATGGGTAAACGCGTAGCTCTGATCGAGCGGCGCGAAGTGGTGGGCGGCGTCTGTGTCAATACCGGCACAATTCCCAGCAAAACCTTTCGTGAGGCCGTGCTTCATCTGTCCGGCTATTACTACCAGAACATCTATGGCGTTAACTACCGCGTAAAAGACAAGATCACCATGGCGGACCTGGCGTTTCGCGTCCAGCATGTGATTAAGACCGAAGTGGACGTCATCCAGGCGCAGCTGTCGCGCAACAACATTGAGCTGATCAGCGGGATCGCGGGCTTTATCGATCCCCACACCATGCGGGTGACGAACTCGCGCCGGCGAACAAACCTTCAGCGCCGAATACATCGTGATCGCCACCGGCACCAAACCGGCTCAAACCCCCAAGGTGCCGATCAACGGCCGCAACATCATCGACAGCGATCAGGTGCTGGAAATGCCGGAGATCCCCAAGACGATGATCGTGGTGGGCGGCGGCGTCATCGGCGTCGAATACACCTGCATGTTCGCGGCGCTGGGCGTGCGCGTCATCCTGGTGGAGAAGCGGCCCCGGCTGCTGGAGTTCGCCGACGCCGAAATGGTGGAGGCGCTGTCTTACAATTTGCGCGACCATCGCGTCACCATGCGCCTGAATGAAGAAGTGGACAGCGTGGAGGAAACGCCGGAAGGCAATGTGGTGGCGAGGCTGGAGAGCCAGAAGAAGCTAACGGGCGACGCTTTGCTGTTCGCGGTGGGCCGGCAAGGTAATGTCGACGAGCTGAATCTGCCCGCCGCGGGCGTGGAATTCGATCCGCGCGGGCGCATCAAAGTGGATTGCGAATACCGGACCGCGCAGCCGCACATCTTTGCGGTAGGCGATGTGATCGGATTTCCAAGCCTGGCGTCGGTCTCGATGGAACAAGGGCGAATCGCGGCGGCCGGAGCTTTCGGCAAAAAGCTGATCTCCAACCCGGCCAGTTATCCGTATGGCATTTACACTATTCCCGAGATTTCGTTCATCGGCAAGACTGAAGAGCAGCTTACCGACGAAGATGTGCCTTACGAAGTGGGCGTGGCGTATTATCGCGAGATCGCGCGCGGCCAGATCCGCGGCGACACCACCGGCCGTCTGAAGATCTGATCTTTCATCGCGAGACCAAACAGGTGCTGGGCGTCCACGTCATCGGCGAAGGTGCGTCGGAGTTGCTTCACATCGGCCAGGCGGTTATGATTCTGGGCGGAACCGTGGAGTATTTCGTCGATACCGTTTTCAACTATCCGACCTTGGCCGAGTGCTACAAGGCCGCGGCATTCAACGGGCTTAACAAACTGTCGAAATGGTCGCAATAGAATATGGCCCGGACAATTGGAATCATCACGACCGCCGAAGGCATCGCGACTGGGTTGGTGGAAGGGCACGCGCTGATCGGCCAACCACGTTATTACAGCCAGGGTGCTGAAGACGAGCCGCTGCTCAGCCTGCCGCCCGACGGGATCGCGAAGCGTTTTGCCGAAGAGACCCAGGCCGTGGCCGCCGGACAGACCATGGATGCCATCGGCGTGGGTCTGCCCGGCATCATCAACTGTGGGTTTGTGGAAGAGTCGCCTAATCTCCGCCAGCTCAAAGGCGCCCACATGCAGGATCTGGTGCGGGACGCGCTGCGGGATTGCGGCATCACCGCGCCCGTTTACGTCTACAACGACGCCGACGCGCTGGCCGCCGGGTTGGCCGCGACGCACGGCAATCTGGACCGCTTCATTCGCGTCTGGACGCTTGGCAATGGCATCGGCTTTGGCGTCTATCCGCGGCGCGAGGGAGTTTGGGAGGGCGGCCACGTGGTGGTGTCGCTGGATCCGCGCGAGCGCTATTGCGGCTGCGGAGGCGTCGGACATTTGGAAGGCATCATGGGCCATCGCGCCATGCGGCTACGCTTCCTGGACATGGAGCCGGACGAGGTTTTCGAAAATGCACAGCAAGCGCGATCCAGCGTTGCGTCGAATTCGTGAAGTTGTGGCATCGCGCGCTGGCCGCCGCCACCGCCAATTCCATTCACCTGGCCGGCCCCGGCAAATTCTTCATCTCCGGATTCAACGCCAAGCATCTGGACATCAACCTGCTCCATCAATACCTGCACGAGATGGTGAAAATGAGCCCGCTGCAAAGCTACGTCTTCGAAGTGGTTCCGGATCAGCGACGAGAATGGCGTGATTGGCGCGGCGGTGAGCGCCTGGGCAGAACGCGGCCGCTTACCGGCGTGACACAGGTACGCTACACTCTAACTTTCCCATCGCACTTTCCATGCGCGAGCAAATCTCTCCGGCCACGCAGCCGTCAGTGGCGCCATGCAGCTTCCCGGGCGACAAATCCATCTCCCACCGCTACGCCATGCTGGCTGCGATCGCGGAAGGCACCACGCAAGATAGCGAATTATTCGAGCGGCGCGGATTGCCAGTCGACGCTCGCGTGCATGCGGGCGCTGGGCGCGGAATGCGAAAAGCGCGAGGGCGTCACTGTGCATTCACGGCCGCGGCCTGGAAGGATTGCGCGAGGCCGCCGCCGATGCTGGACGCGGGCAACTCGGGCTCCACCATTCGAATGCTGTCGGGCATTCTGGCCGCGCAGCCGTTTGCGACGCAGCATCGGCGGCGACGAATCGCTGTCGCGCCGGCCCATGGAGCGCATCATGACGCCGCTGGCGCAAATGGGCGCGCGCATCGAAGCGCGCGAGAATCGATTTCCGCCGCTGACCATTCATGGCGGCCAAGCTTCATCCGATGGAATACACGCTGCCCGTGGCGAGCGCCCAGGTGAAGAGCTGCGTTTTGCTGGCCGGGTTGTTCGCCGAAGGCCGAACCACGGTGCATGAGCCGGTGCGCACGCGCGATCATACCGAGCTGGCGCTGCGCGAATTCGGCGCCGACGTGGATGTCGAAGGCCGCTCCATCAGCGTGACGGGACGGCCGCGTCTCATGCTCGCGAGCTGCGCGTGCCCGGCGATCTTTCGTCGGCCGCGTTTTTTCTGGTGGCCGCGCTGATCGTTCCCGAGTCCAGCCTGACGATATCACGGCGTCGGGCTGAATCCCACGCGCGTCCGCCCTGCTCGATTTTCTGGCGGAAATGGGCGCGCAGATCAAAATCCTGGATGTCAGCTCCACTGGGCGGCGAACTGATCGGCGATGTGCTGGTCCGCAAGTCGCGCGATCCGCGGCGGAGTGCTTGAGAAAGCGCGCACCGCGGCGCTGATCGACGAGATTCCGGTGTTGGCCGTGCTGGGCGCGGCGAGCGAAGGAGGGCTGATCGTCCGCGACGCGTCCGAATTGCGGGTGAAGGAGACGGACCGCATCGCGACCATCGCCGAAAATTTCAAGCGCATGGGTCTTGCCATCACGGTTCGTGAAGACGGCTTCGAAGTTCCGGGACGGCAGAGGTTTCATGCCGCCGAAGCTGGACTCGTTCGGCGATCATCGCATCGCGATGGCGTTCTCCGTGGCGCGCTCGCCGCCGATGGGCCGTGTACGGTTCTGGAGGCGCGGACGCCGCCTCCGTGTCTTTCCCCGAATTTTTCGATACACTACAGCGAGTCGCGGGGTGAACTCCTCGGAGCAAATATGGCGGTCGCAGATCTAACGCTAGAAGGTTTGGTCCACGATTTGAACAACGTGTTCCAGACCATCGCGGAAAGCGCCGAACTGTTGGAAGACGATCCCAAGTGGGAGAAGCTGGCGCACACGCTGCAGCGCAGCGCCGGAACGGGGGCATCGCATCGCGCACAGCATTCTCGAAACCAATCGCTCGGCCACCGAGCTGGCTCCAATCATCGAGAACGCGTCGCAATTTTGCCAGGATTATCTGGAGTGCGCCAACCGGCCGAAGATGGAATTCTGCTCCGAGATCGATCGCGGAGTTTCGCTTGAAGGGCGACGCGGCGGGATGGGAACGCGTGCTTCGTCAATTTGTTCCTGAACTCGGCGCAGGCCGGCGCGAAGAATATCCGCATCCGCGCGCATGGCAGCGAGATCGTGGTGAGCGACGACGGGCCGGGCATCGCGCTCGAGCTGCTGCCCACGCATCTTTCAAGCCGCGCGTCTCGACGAAGTCGATCATCTCGGGCCTAGGGCTTGTACGTGGTGCAGTCGATCGTCGAGCAGAACGGCGGCTCCGTAATGGCCGGCGAACGGCGCGGCCGGCGGCGCGGTGTTCACCATGAGTATTTAGGTTTGCATCTTCGTTTCCGCCCGCGGTACGCTTCGTCCAGAATCTCCACGACGTGCGCCACGCGTTGGCCCTGGCCGAACTTCTTCACGCCCGCTCGCAGTTGCAGCATGCATCCGGGATTGGAGGCCGCGATCACCGGCGCGCCCGTGGCATTCACGGCATCCATTTTCTTCTTGAGCAGCGCCATCGCCATGCCGGTGTGCAGCACGTTGTAGATGCCCGCGCTGCCGCAGCATAGATCCGATAGCTGCATCTCCCGCAGCTCCAGGCCCGGCACGGACGCCAGCAGTTTGCGCGGCGCGCGAGCGGATCTTTTGGCCGTGCGCCAGGTGGCACGAGTCCTGATAGGTGACCGTGAGCGGCACGCACGCGCATCGGCGGATTCAGCTCGATGGACGCCAGAAACTCGTTCACGTCCTTCACCAGCCCGGAAAAACGTCGGGCCTTCTCCGCGTACTCGGGATCATGCTCCAGCAGCTCGCCATATTCTTTCAGCGTGGATCCGCAGCCGCCCGCGTTGGTGATGATGGCGTCGAAGCCGCCGTCCAAGCAGCGCATCGATATTCTGCCGCGGGCCAGATTGGCGCGCCTCGATCGCGAATTCCCGCGTGGACATGCAACGCGCCGCAGCAGTTCTGCGCCGCGGGAATCGAAACTTCGCATCCGTTCTTGCGCAATACGCGCACCGTGGCTTCGTTCAAACGCGCGAAGCTGATGTTGGCGATGCAGCCGCCCAGAAACGCCACGCGATACCGCCGCTCGCCTTCCGCAGGCAGCGTCTTGCCGTAATAGGCGAAGAAGAACGGCGTTTCGATTTCGGGCGCCAGGCTTTCCACCTCGCGCAGCCGCGCGGGCAAGAAATCCGAGCAGTGCCGCTAGCCGCTTCAGTCCGCTGGCTTGATACAGCTTCAACAGCGCTCCGGCGATTCCGAGATTCAGCCGGGATGGCAGCAGCCTGCGGAAAACCAGTCCAGCGCAGGAAACGTTCTCGCCACGGGCGCCGGATTTTGTTTTCGATTTCAGCGCGCGCCGCTTCCACCAATCGCCCATATTGCACGCCGGAAGGGCACGCCGTCTCGCACCCGCGGCAGGCCAGGCAAAGATCGATGTGCTCGATGTAGGACGGGCTGATCGGCGCGCCCCCTGCCACTTGCACCATTTGGTAAATGCGGCCGCGCGGCGAATCCATCTCCACGCGCAGCTCGCGATAGGTGGGGCAGGCATTCAGGCACAGCCCGCAATGCACGCAGCGGTCGAGATCGGATTGTTGCGGTTGGTCGAACGTGTCGAGATCAGATGCGGCCATACAACCTGCCGCGATTCAGAAGACCTTGCGGATCGAACATTTCCTTGATCTTCTTCATCATCGCAAAATCGCTTCCCGGGCCGAGGCCACAGCTCGCCGGTTTCGCGAAAATCTTGCGGCGCGAATTCCACCACGCTGGTGCCCACCGGAGGATAGCGCAATTCACTCAGCCTGATCGAAATATCCATAACAAACGCCCGAGCCGGCGCGAGCCAAGGCTTGGGCCGGCAGTGACTCCAGCACGCGGCCAACGTCGGAGAGCACGCAGGAAACACGCACTACCGCGCCATTCTCGTGTCGTCGGAGAAATTGCGGCGTCGCTTCGCGAATGCCGTGCCACAGCGCTTCTTCTTCGGCGCCTTCCAGCGCTCGCATGCGGATCAGCTCGCGCGAGTAGCGATCCAGAACCGCGGGGCTTCCGCCGGCTTGAATCGCGAGTTGGTAACCTGCCGCCCGACTTCACAATATCGATCGCCATCGGCTGCAGTCTGCTCTTGAGCACCTCGTCGCGCGCCGCTATCACGTCCGTGACCTTTTCGAATTCCTGCACGAACGTGCGCGTGCCGGCAGGCATCGGATGCAGCCGGAAATTCAACGTCGCGATGGCGGCCAGCGTGCCGAACGATCCGATCATGAGTTTGCCCATGTCGAGACCCGCGACGTTCTTCACCACCATTCCGCCGGTCTTGACCAGCTTGCCTTCCAGCGTCACGAAGGTCATGCCGATCACCATGTCGCGCGCACTGCCGTACAGCCGCCGTCGCGGTCCGCAGGTGTTGGCCGCTACGATGCCGCCAATGGTAGCTCCACCGGCGAACGCCGCGCGATCGGAAAACGGAGGATCCAGCGGGATCATCTGCCGGTGCTCCGCCAAAATACTATTCAGTTCGCAATAGGACATGCCCGCGCCCACGCTGATGGTCAGGTCGCTTGGCTCGTATTGCAAAACCTTGTTCAGAGCCGCGGTGGAAATCGTGACATCGGACGGCGCGATGGGGCCGCCCATGCGCGCTTTGCTGGAGTATCCAATCAGCGTGATCCGCTGGTTGCGCGAGCCCGCCTCAGCCATGCACTGCGCCAGCTCCTCTGGGCTGCCCGGAACAATGGTCATGAATTAGATATCGTATCAGCCGCGGCAAATGCGGAGCCCGTGAGCAAGCGGGACAATCCCTCACGGTCGCGGTTCAGAACCGCGCGCGTCAGCAAGCGGCTCCGGCTCTGCGAGAATAAACCTTCGTGCCGCCCCTGAATCCGATTGGCTTTGGCGTGAGCGATTTTCTCGAGCTCGCGCTGGCCGCGCTGCTGTTTGTGCTGGCGCTGGTTTCGCGCCCCTGGATTGAGCCGCTGGCGCGCAAACTCGCGCCGAAAATCGGCTGGTGCATGCTGCTGTTGGCGCTGCTCCCCGTCGCGCTTCGGCTGGCCATGCTTTCCCACCATCCCGTGCCGTCGCCCAGCGTGTACGACGAGTTCGGACATCTGTTGGTCGCCGAAACGCTATTGCACTTTCGGCTGGCGAATCCGCCCCATCCGCTGCACCAGTTCTTCGAAACTTTCTTCGTGCTGCAAACGCCCGCGTACGCGTCGATTTATCCGATCGGGCAAGGCGCCACCTTAGCGATAGGCCGCGCGATCTTCGGCTTGCCATGGGCCGGAGTGTTGTTGTCCACCGCCACGATGTGCGCGCTTTGTTATTGGATGCTGCGCGGCTGGACGACGCCTGGTTGGGCGCTGGCTGGTGGCGCGCTCGCGGTCATCGAATTCGGACCGCTCAATCTCTGGATGAATAGTTATTGGGGCGGATCGCTCGCGGGCGTCGCCGGATGTTTGGTATTCGGATCGCTTCCGCGATTACGATCGTCGCACCGCATCCGCGATGGCGCGCTGTTGGGCGCGGGCCTCGCCATCCATTGGTTGACGCGTCCTTACGAAACGATCTTCCTCGCGCTCGCGGCGCTGTCGTTTCTGCTGCCGTCCTGGCGATCGCTGGCGAAACCGGCACTTACGGCCGCACTGGTGCTGCTCCCAGCCATCGGAATCTCACTGCTGCAAAACAAACAGGTCACCGGCAGTTGGACCACGCTGCCTTACGCGCTGAGCCGCTATCAATATGGCGTGCCCGCCTCATTCACCTGGCAACCCAACGCCCAGCCGCATCAGGAACTCACGCGCGAGCAGCAGCTCCAATATCAGATGCAAACATCCTTCCGCGCAAGCGGACCGGAGAACATCGGCACCTACGTCCAGCGCCTTGCTTACCGCGTGCGATTCTACCGCTTCTTTTTTCTTCCGGCGCTCTATGTCGCGCTGCCCTTCTTCTTTGCGAAGCTTCGCGAGTTTCGCTTTCTCTGGGTCGCACTGACGCTCCTGCTCTTCGCCCTCGGCGTCAATTTCTATCCGTTCTTTGAAGCGCATTACCTGGGCGCTCTGGCCTGCCTCTTCGTGCTCGTCAGCGTCACCGCGCTTGATCGCCTCCATCCCGATGCCGCCCGTCTGATTCTCTTCCTGTGCGTCGCGCATTTCCTGTTTTGGTATGGACGAACGTTTTTCGACCCCGATCCGCCGCCCCGCCGCGCCGCCATCGATCAGCAGCTGGCGCAATCGCCCGGCAGGCAGCTCGTATTCGTACGCTACTCGCCGCGGCACTTATTCCAAGACGAGTGGGTCTACAATGCAGCCGACATCGACCATGCGCGCGTCGTTTGGGCACGCGATCTCGGCTCTTCCGAGGACCAGAAACTGCTGCGCTATTATCCCGATCGGACCGCGTGGCTGCTGGAGCCGGACGCCACGCCGCCGATGCTGGCGCGATACCAGGCCGAGGTGCAGCCGCCAGAAATCGCTCGTCCCGCGCCAACACCTAAATCGCCAACACCCAGCAAGCCGCCCCTGCGGTTCGAACAGGTTCACTAGGCCATGGACTTCATCCACCTCCTGCGATTATTCGGCTTCGCGGCAAGCGATTTCGTCGAATTCTTCATCGCGCTGGTGTTCCTCGCGTTTGCGTGGCGCCCGTGGGTAGACCCGTTCGGCCGGCGTCTGGCCCGCCACACCGCGTGGTGCATGCTGCTTCTCACGCTGCTTCCCGTCGCGTTCCGGCTCGCGCTGCTTCCGCAATATCCAATTCCTACCCCAAATGTTTCGGACGATTTCAGCTATTTGCTGATCGCCGATACGCTACGGCATTTCCGTCTGGCGAATCCAACGCACCCGTTGCATCAGTTCTTCGAAACATACTTCGTGCTGCAGCAGCCGGCCTACGCTTCGATTTTTCCGCTGGGCCAAGGCCTGGTTCTCGCCCTCGGCTGGACCCTCTTCGGCCATCCCTGGGCGGGAGTGGCGCTGAGCATCGGCGCGCTCTGCGCCCTGTGCTATTGGATGCTGCGCGCGTGGACCACTCCCGGCTGGGCGCTCGTCGGCGGATTGCTGGCCGTCATCGAGTTTGGCCCGCTCAGTCAGTGGATGAATAGTTATTGGGGAGGAGCGGTCTCGGCCTGCGCAGGTTGTCTGGTGTTCGGCGCCTTGCCCAGGCTTCGCGCGGAGGGTCGCGCAGGCGGTCGCGCTCGCGATGCGGCGCTCCTGGGATTGGGGATTGGCCTCGGATGGCTTTGTCGTCCCTACGAGACCATTTTCCTCGTCCTGAGCGTGGTCTTGTATTTGCTACCAGGATGGCGTTCAATGGCGAGACCGGCGTTGTGGGCTGCGGCGATCGCGATCCCTGCCGTCGCACTATCGCTGGCGCAGAATAAGGCAGTCACCGGAAACTGGACCACGCTGCCCTATCAGCTCAGCCAGTATCAATACGGCGTTCCGGCGTCGTTCACCTTTCAGCAACTCCCGACGCCGCATCGCCTGCTGACGCGAGAACAACAACTTGATTACGAGCAACAGTCCCAGGTTCATGAGATGGCCGGCGGTTACTGGCAGCGCTGGGCCGGCCGAATCCGCTTCTACCGCTTCTTCTTTCTCGCGCCCTTATATCTCGCGATACCGGTATTTCTGCTGCGCTTACGTGAGTATCGGTTCACCTGGATTTTGCTGGCCATCTTGCTCTTGAGCCTTGGAACCAATTTCTACCCGTACTTTTACACCCACTACATCGCGGCCCTCACTTGTTTGTTCGTGCTGATCGGCGTTGCGGGCCTGGAAAGAATCGGCGCCTGGAGTCCACTGGCCGCGCGCGTTCTGCTCTTTCTCTGCGCGGCGCATTTTCTGTTTTGGTATGGGCTGCATGCTTCCCGCGATCCGAACCTCTACGCCGCCCTAACACCTTTCGAAACCTGGGACGCGATCAATCACGGCGATCCGCAGAGACGCATCGCCATCCGCCGGCAACTCGAAGCGGCTCCTGGCCGCCAGTTGGTTTTCGTGCGCTACGGCCCGCAGCACCAGTTTCAGGAGTGGGTTCACAACGCGGCCGATATCGATGGTTCACGCATCGTCTGGGCGCGCGATCTGGGCCCCGAAGAAAATCAAAAGCTGCTCGGTTACTATCCGGATCGCGTTGCGTGGCTGCTTCAGCCGGACGCGCGTTCACCGTTGCTCCTCGTTTACCCACGCTGATTAGCAGATTACCAGCCGGTTTGCGCCATGCGGTCTAGGATGATGTCGCTGTATTCGTTCATTCGCTCCGGTTTGCGCTTGAGCGGCGCGGGAATGATGGCGGCCAGCCGAGCGGCTTGATCGCGCGTCAAATGGGATGCGTCCGCGTGGTAGTACTGCTCCGCCGCGGCCTGGGCTCCATAGATTCCCGGCCCCCATTCGATCACATTGAGGTACAGCTCCAGGATCCGGTCTTTGGTCAGCAGCGCCTCCATCACCGGCACCAAAGAGGATTCCACCCCTTTACGAACAAAAGACCTTTCCGTTGTTAGAAACAGATTCTTCACCAGTTGTTGTGTGATGGTGGACCCGCCGCGCCCCAAACGCTGACGCTTGACGTCCTCTTCCAGCACCTTCTGCATCTCCACCCAGTCGAATCCATGGTGCTGGCGGAAACGGCCGTCTTCGGCCGCCACCACGGCGTGCTGTAGATTCGGAGAAATGCTTGAAAGAGCAACGAATTCGTAACGTTTGTGGTAGGGACGATGCGCGCGCAAAGCCTGGACGCGGCGCTCCATCTGAACCATCGTGGTCCAGGGGTTGATCCAGCGCAGCAGAAGGATGCCCGCGCAGCACGCGCCATACAGACCGACGACGAATAATACGAGTCCGACGACAAGCTTCCGCAGCGTCTTTCGCCCCGACTTCATTTCTCATTGCTATCATCGAACTTCCGCTATGTCCAATGTTTCTCACCTGGAATGCAGCGTTTGCACCAAGCGGCGCGATGCCGGCAAGATCCACACTCTCTGCGAATGCGGCGGCCCGCTCCTGGTCCGCTACGATCTCGAAAAAGTCCGCGCAAGTTGGAAGCGTGAGTCGCTCGCGAGCGCTCGCAACACCATATGGCGCTACGCCCCTCTGCTGCCCGTTCGCGATGCCAGGCACATTGTCTCGCTAGGCGAAGGAATGACGCCGCTGTTGAAGGCGCCCAGGCTCTGCATCCAACTCGGCGCCAACGATCTTTGGGTGAAGGACGAAGGGGTCAATCCCACCGGCTCATTCAAGGCGCGCGGCCTCTCCTGCGCCATCTCCATGTGCGTGGAACTCGGCATTTCTAAGGTTGCGATCGGATCGGCGGGCAATGCCGGCAGCGCGCTGGCCGCATACGCCGCAGCGGCCGGAATCGAGGCGCACATCTTCATGCCGCGCGATGTCCCGCAATCCAACTACACCGAATGCCGCGCCTTAGGAGCGCACGTCACTCTAGTCGACGGTTTAATCAGCGACTGCGCGCGTCTGATCACCCAGCGCAAGGATGCCGAAGGATGGTTCGATATCAGCACGCTGAAGGAGCCCTATCGCATCGAAGGCAAGAAGACCATGGGTTTCGAAGTTGCCGAGCAGCTTGGCTGGAAATTGCCCGATGCGATCTTCTATCCCACCGGCGGCGGAGTCGGACTGATCGGTATGTGGAAAGCTTTCGACGAATTGGAAGCCTTGGGCTGGATCTCGAGCCAGCGTCCCAAAATGGTCGCGGTGCAGGCCGCCGGTTGCCAGCCCGTGGTCCGGGCGTTTGAGCAAGGTGCAGCGGCCAGCGCCTTCTGGGAAAACGCGAGCACGGTGGCCGCGGGCCTGCGCGTTCCCAAACCCCTGGGCGACGCTCTCTCGCTCACCGCCCTGCGCGCCAGTCACGGAACGGCGGTAGCGGTCAGCGATGCGGAGTTGCTTGATGCGAGCGTCCAACTCGCCACCGCCACCGGCATTTTCCCCGCGCCCGAAGGTGGCGCCTGCCTGGCCGCTTTGAAGCGGCTGCTCGCCAGCGGTTTTCTGAAACAGGACGAGCGCATTGTACTTTACAATACCGGCACCGGGCTGAAATACCTGGAAGCATTTTCCACGCGATTTCCCCGCACTTCCCGCTCCGAGCAGGACAAGCTCGGCGGTTTGATCACCCCCCGCTGACGTTAGAAAAGCCCCCTTTGCTTTTGACACTGGCGCTTGACTTTTGGGACACTAAAGGGGTGTTTTGGGAGTCAGCCCTTCCTCCCGGCTTCGGCCCTGCTGGTGTTTCGAGTCCGCGGTCGCGAACCTGCCTCTTCAGATGCCTCTCAACAAATGATGCCAAGGAGTCTTGTCAATGAAACTATTTGTGGGGAATCTACCCTATGCGGCTACGGAAGCCGACTTAACGGATTTCTTCTCGCAAGCGGGTGTCGCCGTGGATAGCGTGAACGTGATGCGTGATCGTTTTACCGGTGAGGCTCGCGGATTCGGGTTCGTTGAAATCAACGATGACACGGCCGCCAATCGCGCCGTGGAAGCCTGCAATGGCCGCGACCTGATGGGCCGCGCACTGGTGGTCAACGAAGCCCGTCCCATGGTTCCACGCGAAGGCGGCGGTGGTGGACGTCCTGGAGGCGGCGGCGGACGCGAGCGCCGCGGTGGCCGGCCGGGCCGTTAAACTCCAATCAAGCTTCCAGCATTTTCGCGATAGCGTCCGCATCGTTTGGCGCCACTACCGGACGATTGGCTAGCCGTGCGTCGATCCTGCCGCCATCGGGATCCTGCAGTTCGCCGGTGTGATACCGATAAATGTAGTCGGGATCCTTCAGAACATTTCCCGTCAGAACCGCAACCACATCTTCGTCCGCGCGTATGGTTCCCGCCGCGGTCAATTTACGAATTCCCGCGAGCGTGGCCGCCGACGCCGGTTCGCAGCCAATGCCGCATTGTCCAATCACGGCCTTGGCATCCGCGATCTCCTGCTCGCTCACTTTCTCCACCGTGCCGTTAGTCACTGTCACTTCGTGCAGCGCTTTGGGCCAGGAGACCGGATCGCCGATCTTGATGGCCGTAGCCAAGGTATGCGGATCCGTCACCGCGTGGAATTCTCCCTTGGTCTTCACCAACTCGTAGAACGGCGCGGCGCCTTCGGCCTGGATCACCGCCAATCGCGGGATCTTGCGGATGAAGCCGAATTGGCATAATTCGCGCAGCGCTTTCCCAAACGCCGACGTGTTGCCCAGATTTCCGCCGGGTAGCACAATCCAATCCGGCGGATTCCAATCGCGCTGATCCAGCATTTCGAAGATGATCGTTTTCTGGCCTTCAATGCGGAAGGGATTGATGGAATTGAGCAGGTAAATTCCCAGACGGTCGGCCAGCACGCGCACCAGCGCGAGGATCTGATCGAAGTTGGCCTCCACCTGAAACGTGCGCGCACCGTATTCCAATGCCTGCGCCAGCTTGCCGTAGGAAATGTTGCCGTGCGGGATAAAGACAATCGAATCCAGCCCGGCCGCGCTGGCATAGGCTGCCATGGACGCCGACGTGTTGCCCGTGGAAACGCACGCGACACGTGGACGGTCTAATCGGATGGCCTGCGTGACGCCGCAGGTCATGCCGTTGTCCTTGAACGATCCGGTGGGATTGAAGCCTTGATGCTTGAATGTCAGGCGATCTAATCCGCCGTAGCGCGCCGCGCGCGGTGCATCCAGTATGGGCGTGTTGCCTTCGCGCAGCGAAACCACTTGATGATGATGGCCATCGAAGGGCAGCAGTTCGCGGTAGCGCCATACACCGCTTTGTTCCAGCAAATCGTTCGACGTCCGGCGCGTGCGCCACACCTTCTTCCACAGCTCGGTTTCCACGCGGCCTTCGGCGAAAACCACTTCGAGCAAGCCTCCACAATCCGGGCAATTGTAGATGGCCTCGTCAATCGGAAAACGCGTGCGGCAATGCTGCTCGAAACACGCCAACTCAGCTAGCATGATTAAAGTATCCCCAATATGGTCTCGGTTTGTCTTGAGAATGGCAAGGTGCTGGTGCGCCAGCAGGCGCGGCCGCGCCGCCCGAAAGGATTCGCACTCATCCGTCTGCTGTATGGCGGAATCTGCAACACCGACATCGAGCTGCAACGCG
This sequence comes from Bryobacterales bacterium, assembly GCA_963798295.1. Lineage (GTDB taxonomy): Bacteria > Acidobacteriota > Terriglobia > Bryobacterales > Bryobacteraceae > Palsa-89. The sequence goes on from CAWCSV010000005.1 coordinate 544,278, forward strand.
GCTATTATGGCTTCCGAGGGACACCCGGGCACGAGTTCGTCGGCGAAGTTGTGGAGGCCGACAATCGGCGCTGGATTGGTGAACGCGTGGTCGGTGAAATCAATCTGGCTTGCGGAAAATGCGCTTGGTGCGCGCGCGGACTGGGACGCCATTGTCCCCAGCGCACGGTGCTCGGCATCGTGAAGCAGCCCGGGGCGTTCCGCGAATTCCTGACGCTGCCGGAGCGAAACTTGCGGCGCGTGCCGCGCGAGATTCCGTCCGAAGAAGCGGTGTTTATCGAACCATTGGCCGCGGCCTGCGAAATTCTGGATCAAGTAGAGATTCCACGTGGAGCGCCCGTGGCAGTGCTCGGCGACGGAAAGCTCGGACTGCTGGCCAGCCAGGTTTTACAAGCCCATGGCGCGCAAGTTCACCAATATGGCCGGCACAAGGAGAAGCTGCGAATCGCCGAGCAAGCGGGAGTGAGTACCGAGATCGCGAGGAAACTGCCCGTGGCCAGGTACGAATTCGTGGTTGAGGCCACTGGATCGAGCGAGGGTCTTCGGCAAGCCGTGCAGATGACGCAGCCGCGCGGGACCGTGATCATGAAATCCACCGTTCACGGATTAGTGTCAATCGACTCGGCGCCCGTCATCGTGAACGAAATCACGCTGGTAGGCTCGCGCTGTGGGCGCTTCGAACCCGCGCTACGGCTACTCGCCCGCCGCAAGGTCCGGGTGGATGCGATGATATCGGACGTGCTTCCATTGAAGAGTGCGCCACGGGCGTTCCGGGAAGCCGCGAAGCCGGGAGTGTTGAAGGTGTTGCTTCATGATTAGTTTTCGAATCTTATGCGGCGCGCTGGCCGCGGCTCTTACTCTTCCTGCACAGACGCCCGAGTACGGCTATCGCGTGATCCACGTATATCCACACGATCCCAATGCGTTCACCGAAGGGTTGGAATACCGTGCCGGATTCCTGTACGAAAGCACCGGACTTAAGGGCCACTCCTGGCTGCGGAGGGAGAAGCTGGAAACGGGCGTGATCTTGCAACAGATCGATCTGGATCCTCAATATTTCGGCGAAGGCATCACGATCATCAATCAGCAGATCGTGCAACTCACCTGGCAATCCCAAATTGGGTTCGTGTATGACCAGACCAGCTTTCCGCGTGAAACGCACCTTCAACTATCAGGGCGAAGGCTGGGCCATGACCAACGACGGCCAGAACATCTACATGGACGACGGCACCGCGCAGATTCGCGTTTGGGACCCGGTCACACTGCGGGACAAACGGCGCATCACTGTTCACGATCGCGGCCAGCCGGTCACCAATGTGAACGAGCTGGAATGGGTGCGAGGCGAGATCTACGCCAACATCTGGAAGAAAGATGTGATCGCGCGCATTTCTCCGGTGGATGGACGCGTGCTGGGATGGATCGACCTTGCGGGGATCCTGCCGGCCTCAGAACGCACTGGCCAGGAGGATGTTTTAAACGGAATCGCCTATGATGCTTTGGGTGATCGCCTGTTTGTGACCGGAAAACTCTGGCCCAAATTGTTCGAGATCAAGCTGGTGCCGAAGGCTCATCGAAAGACCCGGTGAACGCGATCTTTCAGCTTCGCGTACCAGGAGAGCTTGCTGTCGCCCTGCGCCGAAGCCCGGGAGTTGGACGCTAACCTCGGCGCATCCGTCTTCGCTCCCGGGTCGTAAAGCTCCCGGTTGACCATCCGAATTCGATAGCTGTCGAAGGAATACGTCTTGCGGTACAAATGGCCGTCGACCCCTTCCACCACCACGGAAAAACTGGGCTCCGCGCCGGCATTGGTCACTCGGACCGGATAGTGTCCCACCACATTGCGCTCGATGTATGCCGTCTCGTAGCGATGATGCTTCAGGCTCCAAACAAAAACGCGAAAGCTGTCGAACTCATAGGGCTGCCCGCCTTTCGTGATGGTAGTCCAGAGCCAGTTGTTCTTCACCGAGTCGCCGTCGCGCACCTGCCCTAGAGGAAAATACGACGTGATGCGATGGCCCTCCGCGTATTGCGCCACGTCGTCGGGAATCGCCATGCTCAACGGGCGCGTAAGAACCCATCCAACTTTTCCATCTTGCGTCCGTACCAGATTCCAGTCGTCCATGGGAATCTCGACCGGGGCTTCGACAGCAGGCGGAGCGGGTGGGGGAATCGCAGCAGGCAAGGGCTCCGGCTCAGGTTTTGGCTGCGAAAGCGCCAACCAATTGCTGGGAGGTTTCGGCGCGGGTGGACGTGACGGCGGCCCGATCTTTGCCTGAGTGGGTTTCGGCTTGGGTTTCTTGCGAACGAGAGGCGGCTTTACCGGCGCCTGCAAGACTTCATCGCGCTGCACGCGCGGCATCAGCTTGTGACCGATCACATCCACCTTGGCGTTCTCGGGAATCTGCCCGAAGCTCGGCGAAGTCCGGCTCGGTTCCGTGTGCATGTTCAACGATTCGAAGACGGTGGCCTGCCCTTGCGACTGCGAGCGCGACGCGTTCGCCGCCATATCGCGCAGCACGGCCATTTGTTCAGGAGTGAGAAGCTGCCGCAGATCGGTCCAACCCTCCACCCCCTGCTCGGTGCGAACCTTCACCAAACGGTGCCGGTACTCGATAATCGCGAGTTTGTCGCCATGCTTCACCGTGGCGGCAATGGCCGACTTCAGCGCCAATTCCTGCCGCAAGTTCAATGTGCTGGGGCCGACGTACGCATCGCCAACAGAGGCTACAGGACGAGGTTTATCCGAACAGGAAATGAGGAGGGCAACGAAGCAAAAACAAAGTACAGCGCGAGTCAAGGTCACGAGCGCAGTTCTGCTGATAGTGTATCAGTAATGCCTGGCGAACAAATCGAATTCTACTGCCCTCGCTGTCACAAAGCCGTAACCGATCCATTGATGTGCGGCGATTGCTCGGCTCTCATTTGCCGGATCTGCGGCACGCCACTCGAAAAAATAGACGAGCTGGGGATCGGCTGAACGAGCGACCGCATGCTCATGCATGCTAGGGCACCCAGGTTCGCAGGAACTTCACCGGATTCGAAGGCTCAATCTCGAACTGCCGGCCGCCGGGCGGGACCAACCAGCTTTCCCCTTCGCGAAACGGCTGGCCCGCGATATTTCCCATGCCGCTTATGAAAATCACGACGTGAAAGCGCTGCGGCTCTGGTTTGTAGAGCAGCGGCGACGTGGTGCGCGCCAGCTCCGTGTGGAAGTATTCGCAATCGATGGGAAGCATCACGGACTTGGGCGAGCTTGCTTCGAGGAGCGAAACTTGCATCGCTTTGTCCAAGTGCAGTTCGCGCGGGCGGCCGTAGTCGTACAGCCGATAGGTGACGTCAGAGTGCTGCTGGATCTCGCACAGTGCCAGGCCGCCGCCGATAGCGTGGACCGTCCCGGCCGGAATGAAGAACGCATCGCCGGCTTGCACGTCGATCCAATTCAGCAGCTGTTCGATCTCACCGCTTAAGGCGGACTCGCGCAATCGCTCGCGGGTAATGGACTCGCGAAAACCGATGGCCAGGCGCGCGCCCGGGTCCGCCCGCATCACGTACCACATTTCGGTTTTCCCGCGCGAAGCCTCATGCGCCGCGGCGAAATCGTCGTTGGGATGGACCTGCACCGACAGACGGTCGGAGGTGAATAGGAACTTCAGCAGCAACGGAAGATCTGCCTGGAACCATACCTCGCCGATTTTTTTGTCGGAAGGCGGAAACCAGGGCAACAGATCCGGCGTGCCCCACACTTTCTCCAAAAACTTGGTGGGCAGGCGTATCGGTTCGTTAGCCACGAATAAAGCGATCGATCCGATCGAGACCGCGTTCCAGTTCTTTCATCGAGGTGGCATACGAAATACGGATGTGTTCGGTGGTTCCGAAGGCTTCGCCCGGCACCACGGCCACGTGCGCGTCGGACAAAAGCTTCTCCGAGAATTGAAGCGCCGATGTAATGCCGTTGCGAAAACCCACCGAGACATTCGGGTAGGCGTAGAACGCTCCGCGCGGCTCAGCGATTTTAACACCCGGGATGGAGCGCAAGCGCTGCACCACAAAGTCGCGACGCCTGCGATATTCGGCCAGCATGATCGGGATCGAATCCTGCGGTCCGCGCAAGGCTTCGATGGCGGCCTTTTGCGAGATCGACGTCGGATTGGAAGTGGTGTGGCTTTGCAGCTTAAGCATCGCGTCGATCAGCGGCTTGGGCGCCAGCGCGAACCCAACGCGCCAGCCAGTCATGGCATACGTTTTCGAGAGGGACCCGGCCACCACCACGTTCTCCTTGGCGCCCGGCATGGCCGCGATGGAGAACGGCTCGCTGTCATAAAGAAAGCGGCAGTAGCATTCATCGGTCATCAGTTGAACGCCGCGTTTCACCGCCAAATGATAGATCTTCTCGAACTCTTCGCGGCTCAAAACGCCGCCGCTTGGATTGCAAGGCGAGTTGATGATGATCAGCTTGCTCTTGCTGGTGATTTTGCGCGCGATGTCTTCGGCGGTGAAAGTGAAACCGTTCGCTTCATCGGTGTCGACGAAGACGCACTTGCCGCCGGCGTAGTTGACGACGTCTTTGTAAGTCACCCAGTAGGGGACCGGGATGATGACTTCGTCGCCGTCTTCAATGACGGCCTGCATCAGGTTGAAGATCGCGTGCTTGCCGCCAACGGTCACGAGACACTCGGCGGGCGTATACGCGGTGCCGTAGTCGTCATGATGGCGCGCGCAAATGGCCTGCTTCAGCTCCACCGTTCCGCCGGTGGGCGTGTACTTGGTGAAGTTGGCGTCGATGGCGGCGATGGCCGCTTTTTTGATGTTGTCGGGCGTGGCGAAATCGGGCTCGCCGGCGCTGAAGTCCACGATGTCGACGCCTTCGCGGCGAAGCCTGTCGGCATCGGCGGCGACCTTCATTGTCGAAGACTCGCTGATGAGCGAGATCCGTTGCGCGAGATCGAGAGTTGCAGTCATGAAAGAGTTATACTTCTCCAGTTTCGTTGGATTCTTCGAGGAGCCTTCTCTTTAGTCTACCCTCGATGGAGGGCGGCACGAGTCCGCCGATATTTCCTCCCAGCCGGATCACTTCTTTCACCAGGCGCGAGCTGATGAACGAGTGAGCTTCGCCGGCCATCAGGAACACGGTTTCGATTTCGGGCCGCAGCCTGCGATTCATCAGCGCCATTTGCAGCTCGTATTCGTAGTCCGAGACGGCGCGAATGCCGCGCAGGATGACGCTGGCTCCGCACTCGACGGCGTAATCCACCAGCAGGCCGCCGAAGGAAGCGACTTCGACATTCGGAAGTTCACGCGTTACTTCGCGCAACATTTCGATGCGTTCTTCCAAGCCAAACAGCGGCCGTTTTTCATCGTTGCGGAGAATGGCGACGATGAGGCGGTCGAAGAGCGCCGAGCCGCGCTGGATCAAATCCAAGTGGCCGTTGGTGATTGGATCGAAGGAACCGGGGTAGAGGGCCACAACCGTGGCGGGTTTCGGTCTCAAGGGGGCAGTGTATCAGATCGGACCATTAAGCTAAGTAGCCAACCGCTCGTTTCTCACAAAGGGTGCAATGCGACACGTTAGCGGGTCCAGATCGCCCCACGTAAAATGGTGGCACAAGGACCGATGCTATTCGCACGTAGAGTTCTGTTCATCGTGTGCACTCACGCCTCTCTTATGCCTGCGCACGATCAAATGCGGGACTGCGTTCTAAAGGCATCGACTATTCGCGTAGGCATGTCACGCGCTAAAATCGAAGCGCTTGTGGCGCACGATGGCGGAATAATGGGAATATTCAAGGGAGAGCGGTTCTTTTTTACCGGACTAAAGCAAGGGGAACAACCGAGCAAGGAATACTGGAAGCGGAAATTCTGCATGGTCAATATTGACTTCCACCCTCGTGGACTTGCAGACGCGACCTTTAACGACGTCAACCGGTTTGCGCAGTGGGTAAGAGCGAATGGTTGGCATCCCAATCCGAAAGACATTGCCGTCAAGATCTCCGCGCCATTCATCGACGGTTATCATTTCGATTGACGAGCCACATTTTCGTCGAATGTCGCACAAAGGGTAAGTTTTGCAACACGACAAAATTTAGTGTGTTGTTCCGGCCAGCCACAGAACAAAAGCAAAATTTAACCCTTCAGCAGCCGCAGGACGTGCTCTCCGGCGACCGCTCCTATCGTTAAGCACACAACCAGCAGAACATACCGGATGGTCGGGGATTCCATGTGGAAGACCGCTGTCCCGGCGGCGAACAATCCCAAAGCAACCACTGCACCCGCACATCGTGCCAACAGGATCATGCCTCCTCCATTCTCGCCCAAGCGGATATTCAGGGATGACCCCGAAGCCCACTTCCGTCGTCTCACAAAGGGTAAGTTTTGCATCATCCACCGAAGGCCCGCAAACCAGCCTTCTCTTGCGCGGCCCCGGGCCTTCCCTACTCGGTCCGTAGCGCCGTCATCGGTTCTACCCCAGCCGCGCGCCACGCCGGAATCCAGGATGCCACCAGGGCTGCCAGGCCGAGCAGCAAAATGGCGAGCGCCAGCATTACGGGATCCCACGGCTTCACGCCGAATAACTGAGTGGTCATCAGCCGGCCGGCCCCGATGGCGGCCGGAATGCCCAGCGCCAAGCCAATGCCCACCTGCCAGAATGCGCCGCCGAGCACCATTCCTATGACGCGTCCACGATCCGCGCCTAGCGCCATCCGCACGCCTATCTCACTAGTCCGCCGCTCCACGATGTACGCCAGCACTCCGTATAACCCTACGGCGGCCAGCACCAGCCCAAGCGCACCGAACAACATCGTCAGGGTTGCGATCATATTTTCCTGCTGGAAATCCGCATTCAAGACTTTGTCGTAGGGGTCAACATCGTAGAGCACCAGATCGGGATCGACGCTGGCCAACGCCTTCCGTACACGCTCGCCCATAGCCGGGCGGGTTGCCCGGCGCCCAAATCACGATGTTGTACAGATAGTGCGACCAGATTTCACCGCTCATGAAGGCCGGATCGTCGTACTGCACGGTTTGCGCTTCCGGCACCCAAAACATGGGTCGCACCGGTTTCTTGTATTCGTAAGTCAAATACCGCAGATCGTTTGTAACTCCGACAATTTCGTAAGTGGCGGAGTATTTGATTTTGTCGATCCCGAAGTGCTGCCCGATGGGGTTCTGATCTTTGAAGAATTTCTTCACGAAAGCTTGATTGACCACCGCCACTTTGCGCGTCGCCGCGGTGTCGGCGTCCTGATGGGCCGGCCCAGCATGATCTTCGCGCCGATGGTCTCAAAGAAGCCTGGCATCACTCGCGCCCACGAAGCGCCTGTGTCTTCTTTGGCCGGAGGCTCCGGCCGGCCCTCGATGCGAATGCCCTCATTCCAGCTATCGCCCGTCATCGGCGCATAGAGCGCGGGCGCCACCATCCGCGCGCCGGGAATCTTGAGCAGGCTATCGTCAATTTGCCGGAACATCGGCTCCATTTGCTCCGGCTTGTAGTTGCCCAGCATCGGATTGATCCAGGCGATATACCGGCCCTGCGTCTCGAATCCGAAATTCTGGTGCTCCAGGTTTCGCAGGCTCTGGCCCAGCAGCGCGGCCGCGGACAACAATACCAGCGACACCGCGACCTGCGAGATCACCAGCGACTTTTGCACCCAGGATCGCCCGGCGCCGACCGAACGGGTGGCTGCCCGCAGAGCGTCCGCAGGGTCGGTATGCGAAGTCATCCAAGCGGGTGCCGATCCCGAAGACTACTCCCGTCAGCATCGACGCGCCCAGCGCAAACAACAGGATCGGCCAGGAGGGCGTCGCCTGGATCGGGACATAGTTGTTGGGGCCGCCGATCTGGAACGCCAGGGACAAAATGAGCCTGGTCCCGGCGAATGCGACTCCGATGCCCAAAGCTCCTCCAATCAATCGCCAACAGCATGGACTCGGCCAGTACCTTGCGCACCAGGCGCCCTCGCGACGCACCCAGCGCGACCCGTATGGATGTTTGCGCGCGATTCTTGAGCCCGCGCGCCAGCATCAGATTCGCCAGATTCGCGCAGGCCACCAACAGCACGCATCCCGCCGCTATCAGCAGCAGCTTCAGTCCATCCTCATATTGATCCCGCATGGACGCCACGCCCGCGCCGCCTGGAATCAGGTGCAGAGTCTGCTGGCGCCAGAGTTGCTTCTCGCCGGGCTCCATATCCGGAACGTGGCTAGCCAGCCAGTCATGGAATTCCACCTTCAGTTTTGCTTCGAGCGATCTTCGGGTGAATTCCCGGACGCACTCTCCCGATCAGGTCCAGGAAGTTGCCGTTCGGCCTTTTCAACCGCGCCGTCGCTCCGTCGATCAATGGTTCCGTCGTCAGCGGCAGCCAAAAATCCGGCATGCCCCAGCCCGCCAGCTTCGCACCATAAAAGCCCGGCGCCGCCACACCGATTACCGTGAACGGATGCCCGTTAATCTGGTAGGAAGCGCCGACCACGGAGGGATCGGAGGCGTATTTCTCCTCCCAGACGTGGTAGCTCATTACCGCGACGGATGGCGCGCCCTCCTGGTCGTCCGCGTCGGTCATCAGCCGGCCTATCCAGGGCTGCACGCCCAGCGTCCTGAAGAAATTGCCGGACACGTACTCACCATTGCGCGTATCCGCTTGCGCCCGCGAACCCGCTCTGCGGACACCGAGCGGTGCATTACCGGCCTGTAGCGCCGCCAGGTCGGTGAACTCGGGCGTCTGCGCGCGAAAGTTCTTGTAGGCCTCCCATGAGAACAGCGAAAAATCTCCGTCCTCACCCTGGGTATATCCTCCCCAGTTACAACAGCGAACTTTATCTCCGATCCTCCACAACTCCTCCGGCTTCGTCACCGGTAGCGACTTGAGCATTACCTGATGCACCAGCGTAAAGATCGCCGTCGTGGCTCCGATTCCCAGCGCCAGTGTGATCAACGCCGTCGCTGTGATCCCCGGCTCCTTCCGCAATCGCCGCAGCGCGTCCCGCAAATCAGCCAGCATCAGTCCCCCAATCCTGTCCGTGACATTGTGATCGCAACCAGAGCGTAGAGCTTCCTACCGAATTAATACGCGCCACGCGGCAATCGGTTTGCAAAATTCCAGCGTGTCGAATAGCCCGGTGGGCGGAGGTGAACAGACACAGAAGTGTGACAACCACACCAAAGGACACGGGACGGGTGGTCATCCTGGCGCTGCCCCTGCCTTTCCTCCATCAGGCGTTGCAGGGCGACGACGTCCTCTATCTCACCGAGACCGCGCACGCACAAATTGAGCCGCTGCACCGCAAACATACCGGTTCCAGAGACGACCGCCAGCTTTGACTAATTCCTGACCGAGATTGGGGTTCTGATAGCGTCTATTGATGAGGAGGGTCGCGCGCCCGACCTGGGCGAACTGGACCAAGACCCGTCGGAGCTGTGAGTATCGCAATTAGTGCCCGCAACGCCTGAGCGGCAAGACGGGTTGCGCATCAGGCCCACTTTTGTGTTTGCTGGCGATAAAAGCTCGTTAACGTCGGGCGGCAATGAGGGAACAACTGATGGGACGTCATGCGGATTTATGATAATCGGAGGCTTGGCTCAATAAGCTGATGTTGTAGCTCAACTTGATGAGAGGGTGCGGCAAACCGGCTTGCATCAATAGTCACCGCCTTTCTTCCAGGCGCCTCAGTTCCTGGATTGCCGCGCGCAGAGATGGTGTAGAGTGAGCAGGAAGCGCGGTGTTTGGTCGGGTCCACTCGAACAGATTTCGTGCGGCAGGAACGATTAGATCGTCAAGGCTCTGCTGCCAATAGTCGGTTTCCTCGTCTACCTCATCTCCGTTGAGGTTCAGTATCCAGGTTTCGATGTTCCGTCTCGGGAACAGGTGAATGATTCTCTCTCGATCTGTGCGCGCTGACTGTCCATCGTCCGTTAGGCTCTGTTCGAGCTGGCGAGCGCGATAAGCGGTGTCTCGCGTTCCTCTGCAAGCGCTGGCTGTGCGATGCCTGGGACGAACGTCGGCTACTGTTCGCTGGAAATGGACTATGTATCCGCATCGATCGCCACGACGAGCGAGGTCTGAGCTCTGGCCGACCGCGCGCGATATGCTTTGACAGCTGGGGCGTACTGCATGCGCACCCAGGCTTCTCCACTTCCGCGTCCGCTAGACAGAGGCTCCAGACGGATATCGTGCGGCGTGAAGTTGAGTTGCTGCAAATAGGAGCGGACAAACCGCTGCTGGCGCTCGTCCTCAACCAAGACGATAACCTGCGAAACCCTAGCCACGCTCCCATCCGCGAGCTACAAGCTCGGCCGGCGGAAGGGGGTTGTTGGGATCGCCATTGAACCGCTCAACGTGTACTGAGCCCATGTCATTGCGGACAAATTGGACGCCGTGGTTTGGGGCTAACTGATTAATGAGCTCCGGATGGTGAGAAATCAGGATGGCTTGGCCCCTGCCGCCTTCGACAAAATCGACAAGTTTCATCAGCCAGGGTTGAATCTCAGCAAGCGAGATGAAGTTTTCCGGTTCGTCAATGATCACCGTGTTCCCCTTTGCGGCAACGAAGTGGAGAATCATGTAGAGACAGATCAGGCATCGCTGGCCGTCCGATAACTCGTTGAAGCCCACCTTAACGCTCCCGCCCGGTCGTCCGAATTCGGCGACGAGTAGGCGAACGTTCTCGCCGGCGAATTCAAGTTCTAGGACGTTGAAATCGTCAATCGCTTCTCGCAAGCTTGCTAGGAGGTCCTGGTTTTCCCTTGGATCATCCTGTAACAGATGCCTATACCACGAGGCAACATTTGAGAGGTTCACATTCGGATAAAGGTTTTCGCCTTCCGCACGCAACCCCATCCTAAAGGGATTGAGCCGGAAGGAGTAAACGCCAGCGAGCCACTTCTTGAACGGGCCCAACGAACTCGTCTTCTCTGTACTCGCTGTCAACAAGGACGATCGATCGCGCTCAAGAGGATATTCAAATTCGAGCTCGCCGTCGCTGTAGACACGCACATCCCCATCTTCAAACTCCAAGATTGGTCGCCGGTCCAGGTAAATGCGCTCAGATGCTACGACAAACTTGGGAGGAATGTTCCATGGCTCATGCGCTAGCTGGTACACGTAATGTGCACCGTCGATCATTGCTTCTATCTCCAAGATTTGGTCTGGTCGGTCGTGCCACCGGTTCCGCTGATTCAAGGGGAACAGTTCCTCGACGGGCTTGCCGGCGATTACGAATTGTCGCACGGCCAAGAGCGCGTCCAGCATACTCGACTTACCCGAGCCATTTCGCCGAGAATCAAGTTAGTGCGGCCCGGCCGAAATTCAAAGCCGACGAAGCATCGGAAATTATCGATGTACAGCCGAGTCAGCATCTGACTCCAATTCTACACGCTGCCCGCGCCGCCTATGGTGTGCTGATAGCAGCGCAGGAAATAACCATCCGTCATCCCGGCGATGTAATCGCAAACCACCCGATGTACGGGGGCGTTGGCGAGCGACTCGACGTAGTTCTCCGGAAGCTGGTCGGGATGCGCGACCCAGAACTGGAACAGTTCGGCGATTCGTCGGCCGAGCGGCGGCGTTCGCTGGCCATCGGCTCGGAATAATAGACCGCGTGATGCAGAAACTGCTTGATGGCGCGATTGGTGGTGTGGGTTTCCAGCGTGAACACCGCCAGGCGCTTGGGATAGGCGCGCACGTCGTCCACGCTCTGGGCCGCCGACGTTTCCGCCGCTTCGATGGTTCCTTGCATCAAGCCCGAAACCAGCCAATCCAATAATCCCCGCCGCACTTCATGAATCTGTTCGCGTTCGGGAGCGCCGGGGAATTGGGATTCCGCCAGCTCCCAACGGCGGCCGAACTCGGGAACCCATTGGCTACTTGTTCCACCCTGAAGAGGCCCGCCGAGAAGCCGTCGTCCAGGTCGGCGGTGTTGTAGGCGATCTCGTCCGCCAGGTCGATCAATTGGGCTTCGAGCGGCGGCCGCAGTCCGGGGAGATATTCGTCCAGCGCCGGATTCTCGCCCTTTTCGAAATCGCGCGAATGCTTGACGATGCCCTCGCGGACTTCAAAGGTCAGGTTGAGGCCGGGAAAGCGCGCGTAGCGGTGCTCGAACGATTCGACGATGCGCAGGGCATGCAGGTTGTGATCGAAGCGATCGCCGAAGCGGCGCATCTGGCGATCCAGTTCGTCTTCTCCGGCGTGCGCGAAGGGAGGATGGCCGATATCGTGGCCCAGCGCCAGGGCTTCGGTGAGTTCTTCATTCAGGCCCAGCGCCTCCGCGACGGTGCGCGCGATCTGCGCCACTTCGATGGTGTGGGTCAGCCGGTTGCGGAAATGATCCGAGATGCCGGGCGGGAAAACCTGCGTCTTGTTCTCCAGCCTTCGAAAAGCCCGCGAATGGATGATGCGGTCGCGGTCGCGCTGGAAATCGTCCCGGTAAGGATGGGGGGGTTCCGGATAACGCCGGCCGCGGCTTTGCTCGACGGGAAAACGCAAGCGGCTTACCCGGTTCACGGCCGGCCAATTCCCTGCCGGCAGGTTCACTGCTGCGACAGCGTGCCTTCTAAAGTGATGGCGGCTTTGCTGACGGCGCTGCGAGTGCTGGTACGGAGAGGATCCAGTATCTGCCGGGCGCGCTCGGGATCGCTGGCCTTGATGAGATCGGCCATCGCGAGGACTGCGGCGTCTTTGGAAACCATGACGGTAGGATGGTCGATCACGGACTGGATCAGGCGCTCACCCTCGCTCAGTTTGCCTTGCGCGGCATCCACTTGAGCCAGCGCCAGCTTGGCCTCCGAGGCATAGGGCGCGCTGCCGGTATCGATGGTGGCCTGGAAGTGCTTGGCGGCCTCCGGCAAATTGCCCGCGTCGGCGGCGTTGGTGCCCAGGAAGAATTCCGCGATTGCGCCTTCCTCGGTGCCCGGATACTTGGCCGCCAAATCGCGCCAAGCCTTAAGCACGGCAGTTTCGCGGGCTTGGTCCGTAGGGAACGAGACCACGTTTTCGTTTTGCGTGGGAGTCACCTCCGCGTTTTGGATCTGCATGGCGTTGTGCAAGGCTTCCTGCCGGACGTTGTGCTGGTAGCCTCGGTAATAGAAAATCGCGATTGCGATCAGAATCACCGCCACGGCGGGAAGTCCCCACCGGATCATCTGCTCGCGGTGCTGGGAAACGTATTCGACAGTGTGCTCAAATTCGAGAACGAATTTGTCGCTCTTCAGTTCCTTGCGGGTAAGCTTGTCCACTTAAGACCTCGTAACTGTGGGAAATTCAATTTTAACATGGTTGACAGGCGGACACCCGGACCATAGCCGACGCGGGAGCCGGCAGCGGTCGCGCGCAACCGCCCCACATGGCGACGTCTTTAATGAACTTGCGACTGGGAACACTAGGCGAAGCTGCGAACCGCCGACGACTCGTCGTCGAAAACCTCGAACACGGTATAGAGCTTGGTGATCTGCAGCAGATCCTTGACGCGTTTGGTCAACCCCAGCAGCTTTAACTGGCCGCCGTGATTGGTTACGGTGGTAAAGCCGGACACCATTTCGCCGATCCCCGAGCTATCGATATAGGAAACCTCGTTCAGGTTGATCAGGATTTTCTTATTGCCTTTAGCGGCTAAGTCGCGAATCATGTCGCGGAAGACGCTGGCTCCCTCTCCCAGGGTGATTCGCCCATTTGCGTCCACCACGGTAACGTCGCCCACTTGGCGGTGTGACATTTTAACACTCACGAATTTGGACCTCCTCGCGATTCTCTTGGATCTTGTTCAACTGGCCTTGGCCAGGTACTTCACCATCCGCACTTCGGTCCCGCGGGGCTGCCCGGGAAGCACATGGAACTCGTCCACGAACGCCCGGATCAGGAGCAGACCGCGGCCGGATTGACGGAGCAGATTCCCTTCAGCCAGCGGATCCGGCACCGAGTTCGGATCGAAGCCGTCGCCTTCATCGGCAATCACGATGGTCAACCGGTCGGAATCGTTGGTCACTGAAAGATGGACCTTCTTACGCGCATTGTAGCGGTTCCCATGAACCACGGCGTTTACCATGCTCTCACGAACCGCCATCCCCAGTTGGTGCAAATCGTCTTCATGGAAGCCGATCTCACGCGCGGCCCCCAAAACCGCCGTCTCCGCCACCTCCACACTGTCCAATGTCGAATCGAGCAGTATTTTACGTTCTGCCATAGCTCCAGCGTGAAGGCCGCCCTTCCAGGCAACTGCCGCGGCCAAGATGAATGTTTACAGTAAAATACTCAACGGCCCAAAGTCAAGACGAGTTAGGGGGCGGCACAGGTAAATCTGGCGGCATCGTCGGTGCTGCCGCTTCCCGAGTACTTCGCCACTTGCGGATAAGGGCACAAGGGCCGCGTGCGGACGGCGCTGCCCGCGGCGAACTTGGTGGCGACAATGGTGCCCGGCGCCACACCCTTCTCTACCCAGCCCTCTAACGCGGCCGACATGCTGTGCCTGGCATCAGACGCCGGTCCGCCGGGCGTCGCGCCGAAACTATCCGGACCCGGTCCGCCGCCGCAGTGCTGCATGCCCGGCACCATGTAGAGGCGCACGAAATCGGCGGTCTGCTTGGCGCCCATTTTCGCAATGACGCCGCGGTAATAATCAATGGTCGCGGTGGGCGCGAGCGCGGCATCGCTCCAGCCGTGATAAAGGATGAGCTTGCCTGCGCGATCCTTCAAGCCCTTTAAGTCGGGATCCACGGCATTCAGCCGCTGGCCCATGGTATCGTCGGCGACCTTGACGTCGCGATCCGGATTGAAAGCGCGAAAGTCCCAGGCCGCGTTCTGAAAAATCATGTTTGCGCCGCCTTGCGTGGCGAAGGCGTATTGCAGGCCGGTCTGTGGCGTCGCGCCCGATATCCAGAGTCCCCAGCCGGCGGGCCCGGATTGGCCGCCCGGCAGATATCCGGGATAAATCTCTTCGCCGCGCGAGTTGCGCGAACCGGCGTAGATCTTTTCGAGCGACGCGATCTGGGGCTGCGTCAGGCAAGCGGCCGTCTCGGTGCCTTTGCAGAGCAGCGTGGCAGGCCTGAAATCACACTTGGTGGGATCGTCGATCACTCCATCTTTGACGCCGTCGCGCGCGTCGCAGGCAGCGACGACCGCGGATTCGATCGCGGAATATTTCGCGGCCGGGATAAAACTGGCCGGATCGATATCCAGCGCCTGGAGATTCATCGTGAACCCCGCCAGGATGTGAGTAAAGGATCCGGCCGGAGCGCCCGCGATGAGGCCGTCGTAATCGGCCGGGAAGCGCTGAGCCTCCATCAACGCCTGGCGTCCGCCGTTGGAACAGCTGCTGAAGTAAGAATGCTTGATGTCTTCGCCGTAGAACTCGCGAATGATAGCCTTGGATTTCTCGGCGGTCGCATGAACGGCGCGATACCCGAAGTCAACGATCTTTTCGGGATGTCCCAGCGCCCACTTGGCGTCCGTGGCTCCGCCCTGGTGGCCGGTATCGGTGGATGAACTGGCGTAGCCGGTGAGCACGGAGTCAGCCAGCGCCGTGTAATTGATGGAGCCGGCGAATCCGCCATTGCCCTCGCCATGATACCGGCCGTTCCAGCCAAAGGCGGGCATCCACACTTCGAATGCAATGTGGGAGTCGCTGGTAGGCTGAATCACTCCTTCGACGCGGCAGAAATCGGGCAGCTTCTTGAAAGATGCCGCGCCGAATGGCGATGCGGGCACGCCTGGCGGCATGTTGAAAGCGCCGGCTGCGATGGTCTTGGCTGACGTGATGGTGGTATCGGCAAGCTTGAACGTGGCGAGGCTGTCGCAGGTGGCGGCAGCGAGCGGCGCGGCGACGAGCGAGATAGAGAGCAGCAGGCGGCGAGTGATCATGGATCCCTGGGAGGGAGCATATCACGAAGAAGAAACTGGCCTTATTTGTCGTTTTTCCCGGTGACCGGCACGCGGCGCCGCAGTTCGTCCATCCAGTTCATGACCACCACGAGCTGGTCAGCGCGCATCGCTTGCACCGACGGCGGCTTGATCATCAGGAAGCGCTGGCCGTCGGGCGAAACATCGAAGCCCAGAACGTAGGGTCCTTCGAAAAGCTCCTTCGGCGTGCCGGCGCGAAAAGACGGCGTGGTCTGGATATCGACCGCCATCATTTTGTTCAAGCTTTTATAAAACAGTTCGCGGCCGCTGCGGGACCAGCGCGGGTTGGTTCCACCACCGGCGGAAATGGTGAATTTCTGGTCGGCCTTGGGATAGGACGCTACGTGGACTTCATTCATCCCGGATTCGTTGGATTGATACGCCACCCAGTGATCGTCCGGCGAGAAATCCGCGTTCGCTTTGATGGAGCGCGAATCCAGGAAAGATTGAGGCTTAGCGGCCGCCGCGTCGAATCCGTCCGCGAGTGGCAGCACCCAAAAGTCGTTGCCGGTTCTGGCGATGGAGTTGAGGTGCCCGATAGCGAACTTGCCATCGGGAGAGACAGAGTAGGGCATGCGGCGGACACCGTCGTTAACAAGGGGAGTGGGCGGCGCGGCGCCGTCGGCGGGCCCGGATACCACTGTTGCACTCAGGGCGTTGGGACCTGAAGAGTAGATCAGCCGTTTTCCATCGGGGGTCCAGGAGGGATTGACGCTGAGGCCTTCAAAGGTGATGCGGGAGGGCGCGTTGCGTGAAAGGTCGTAGACCCAAATGTCGGCCGAAAGGACCGTGCGGCCGCGATAATTTTGGATCGTCAACGCGACGCGCCCGCCATCCGGAGAAATGTGCGGAGTTTCGTAAGCGCGTGGCGCCGCCGGAAGCGCCTGCTCGGCCCTTTCCGGTCTACCCAAACCAGCATCCGGGCCAAAGAATCCGCGGCCGGACCGCCGGGCATGTATGCCAGCGTGCCCGAATCGGCGACGCTAAAGGCGGCGAAGGGTCCACCTTCGAACTGGAGAGAATCGAGCACCGGAACAGGCGAGCCCTTCACTTCCACGTGCGCCGCGTCAAAAGGAACCGCCAGAAGCGAACTGGTATTGACGTCCGCGTAGAGCAGGTAGCCGGCCGCGGAACCCTCCTGCGCAGGAACAAACCGGGCCAGTTCCACGTCCTCCAGTAGAGTCTTGCGCTGGCCGGTTGCAGGGTTGAGCGCGATCACCTTGGGGGGAGCAAGAACTGCAGCGCCGGCTGAGACCCCGACCAGGATCTGACCGCTTTGGGGGAGCAACTGCGCACCCAAGTAGAAGGCCTCTCCTTTTTGGGGATCGGGTGTCAAAAGCGTCTCGACTTTTCCGCCCGTGGAGGCGATGCGGGCGAGCGCACCGCGTCCGTTGGCGAACAGAATATTATCGTCGGATCCCCAATCCTGGGTGGGGGGAGCGGAAGTGGCCGATTCCGCGAGCGTCTGAGGCGGACCGCCGGCGACGGCTACTTTCTTGAGTAACAGAGTCTGCCCGGCGGCGATATAGCTGATCCATTGGCCGTCCGGGGAAAAGCACAGGAACCCGGCGCCCTCAGTGCCGGGGAGGGGTCTGGAATCGAGCTGATCCAAGTCGCGAACGTAGATCATCCGGTTCGGCCCACCGGCGAAGGCGAGGCGCGATCCATCGCGCGAGAGCACGGGCGCGGAGAACCCACCCAGGACCGCGCCGACGGTTACAGGAAGCGTGGTAGAGAGGCGCACGATGGCTTGCGGTTTGGCCGGAACAGGGCGCAGCCAGTTCCATAGCGCGATGGCGGCGATGACGGCGAAGATCGCCGCGGCGATGGTGGAGACCATCGCGAGGCGCGAGCGTGGGGCGGAGGCAGGCGCATTGACGGGGATTTCTTCCAGAACCCGGCGCGCGTCGCCGATGGATTGTAGCCGGCGCTTGCGATCTTTTTCGAGACACCACTTGAGCAGGGGACGAGCGCGGTCGGGAACGGGCGACCAATCGGGTTCCTGATTGATGACCGCTCCGAGTGTTTCGACAACCGATTCGCCTTGGAACGGCTTCCTGCCCGTGAGCAACTCGTAGACGACAACGCCGAACGCCCAGATGTCGGAGCGCTTGTCCGCGGTTTTGCCCTTGGCCTGTTCGGGGGCCATGTAAGCGGCGGTGCCGAGAATGGTCCCGGCAATGGTGGCGCCGATGGTCATGGTGGGGGAGTTCTCGACGTTGGACCCGGAACCGCTCGGCGGCTCCGGCGCGGAGCCTTTGGCTAATCCGAAGTCGAGGATCTTGACCACGCCGTCGTGAGTGATTTTGATGTTGGCGGGCTTGAGATCGCGATGCACGATGTTGCGGTCGTGGGCAGCTTCGATGCCGTCGATTAATTGGCGGATGACGGGGAGAGCTTCTTCGAATCGAAGCGGGCCAGCCAGCGTTTCGCCTTCGATCAGCTCCATGACGAGGTAATCGGGTCCTACGTCGTAGAGGTGGCAGATATTGGTGTGGTTGAGCGAGGCGATGACGCGGGCTTCGCGCTCGAAGCGCTCGGTGAACTCGACGGCGGAGACTTTGACGGCGACATCGCGGCCCAGGCGGGTGTCGAGGGCGCGGTAGACTTCGCCCATGCCGCCCGCGCCGAGCGGGGCGAGGATTTCGTAAGGACCGAGCTTTTCGCCAACCGAGAGAGGCATTGGGGTGATGTAGCCCAGTCTACCCGATGACACTTCGGAAAATAAAAAAGGCCGGGGGCTTAGTCCGGCCTTTCACATAGGAGGAGGAGTGGCTTTACAGGCTCTATCGGGCAGCCAATAAAGCTCTCAGGTGGCGCGCCCGTTCAGGGGATCGAAGCTGGCGCAACGCCTTGGCTTCAATCTGACGGATGCGCTCTCGGGTGACATCAAATTCCTGACCGATCTCTTCGAGCGTGTGCTCGCGCTCGCAGCCGATGCCGAAGCGCAGGCGGATCACCTTCTCTTCTTTGGGAGACAGGGTCTTCAAAATATTGGCGGTCTCGTCGCGAACATTGGAATCGATGACGGCGTCGACGGGCGAACCCACCCAGCGGTCTTCGATCAGGTCGCCTAGCGCCGATTCGCCATCGCGGCCCACCGGCGTTTCGAGAGACACCGGATCGCGCGAGATGGTCTTCAGCTTCTGTACTTTTTCCACCGGAATATCCATCCGGCGGCTGATTTCGTCGTTGGTGGGAGCGCGGCCCAGTTCCTTTTCCAGCTCGCGCGTAGCGCGCAGGAACTTGTTCATGCTCTCGTTCATATGCACCGGAATACGAATGGTGCGCGATTGGTCGGCGATGGCGCGCGTAATGGCCTGGCGAATCCACCAGGTAGCGTAGGTCGAAAATTTGTAGCCGCGGCGGTATTCGAACTTGTCGGCCGCGCGCATCAATCCGATGTTGCCTTCCTGGATCAGATCCAGCAAGATGCAACCCGCGATTGACATACTTCTTCGCAACCGAAACCACCAGGCGAAGGTTGGCTTCCACCAGATCCTTCTTGGCCCGCTCGGCTTCGATTTCGCCGTGGCGGATTACGGACATGCTGTGCTTGAGATCGGAAAGCGACGCGCCGGCCGCATTCTCAAGCTTGCGAACTTCACGGCGCAACTCACGAGTGCGAGCCTGGGCGGTCAGGCCCGAGCGCCCTTCCAGCTTGCGCAGCTCGGCTTCCAGATGGGCCAGTTGTTCGACAGCGTGCTCGATTTCCTTAGCGAACTGCTTCCAGCGGGACGGCAGCCAGGGCAGATGCCGGATGGCCTGCGACATCTCCACCTTGGCGCGATAGACTTTGCCTTGCGCTTTGCGGCGGAGCTTCTTGTTGCTGAGCGGAACCGCTTCCAGCTTGTCGATTAACTGAAGCTGCCTTCTATGCGAGGCGATGAGATCGCCAAACTGGCCGCGAACTTCAGCTTGCTTCTTGGTGTCGGCCGGACTGCCTTCTTCGACGTCGCCGAAGTCGACGAAATTGTCCAGTTCGTCGTCGCCGCGCTTCAGCAGATCGGCAATCTCGGAGACCCGCAGTTGAACCAGAGCGGAACGGCTGATGGACTTCTGCATCCGCAGCTTCCCGCGTTCCATGCGGCGCGCCAGGTTGACTTCGCCCTCGCGAGTCAGCAGCGGGACGGCGCCCATTTCGCGCAGATACACGCGTACCGGGTCGTCGGTGTAAATCGACTCCTCGGCCTGTTGGGCTGGGAACGCCTCTTCCTCGACTTCCTCGGGATGGAAGAAGTTGGCTTCTTCGTCGAACGGAAGTCCGAGGGGTTCATGACCCTCTGCTAAAAACTGGTCTTCGAATTGATCCACTTGGATGCTCACCTCCCCAACCGGGCACAAGACTTCGTACGAACCGCACTTGCGACAAAATCCACCTGGCGGGGTATGTTAACCTGTATACAAACCACTAGCTTAGGCGCGCTTTCAGCCACCGTGCCGACCTTAAATATTAGCAATCGATTATAACATCAGATCGATCGCGAAGTTAAGCCCTAAATAGAAGATGTTCTGATTCCAGATTGGTTACACCAATTCGGGGCCGACCCGGCCGAAGAGTGTGGTACCGTACAGGCCAGAGGGCTAGGAACGCTTATGCAACACCAAGTTCTTCAATTCATTCAGGAACGCCTCCACATCTTGAAAGTCGCGATAGACCGACGCAAATCTCACATATGCTATCTTATCGAGGTTCTTGAGGTGTTCCATGAGCATCTCGCCGACTTCGGTGGTGCTTATCTCCCGATCGGGATTGTCGGCCAGTCGGGCTTCTACCGCATCCACCACCTCGGCTAACTTGCCCATCGCGACCGGCCTTTTCTCGCAAGCCTTGAGTAAGCCATTCAGGACCTTCTGGCGGTCGAACTTTTCCCGCCTCCCATCCTTTTTGACGACCATGTAGGGGATTTCGTCGCTTCGCTCGTACGTGGTAAAGCGGCGCTCGCAGCTCAGGCACTGGCGACGCCGGCGTACCACATCGCCCTCCTTGCTTTCGCGCGAATCGATGACTTTGTCCTCTTTGTGGCCGCAAAACGGGCAATTCATGCTTGGGGGTCTTCTTCTGAGGTTGGCAGTATCTGCTTTGCTGACAACAGCTTAAGTTTACTCCAATTGAGCCCTTCGTGGAAGGCGCAGGCCAAGCCAAAGGGCACGATGGCTATGGTGCTCGATATCCACAGCGCCAGCGCAACTCCCGATGCGGCTTCGACCGAAATGCCGTACAGTCCATTAAGTGCAACAATGGCAGCCACTTGAACGCCGCCGCCGAGCCCCGGAACCTGGACCAGGCTGCCGAGGGTCATGAAGGCGATCAACACCAGGACGTCCAGGGTACCGAATCCGCGCGTGACGGAAAAGCTCCGGAGCACGGCGAAGCCGCTGGCCACGATCACCACCCAGTTCAGCAGCGTGTAGGCGAGCAGGAGCGCCAGCAGCCGGAAATTGCGGGTGCACTCCACACCGCGCGAGAAGGCTTCCAGCATTTGCGCGGCACCGCGCTGCTGTGGCTCCGGCAGAAAGGTCAGAGCGCTCAGTATCCGGCGTTGTGCCCGGCCAGCCGGGTCGCGGAAGGCCAGCAACAGGACCAGACAGAGCACACCAGCGACGGCCAACGAGTAGCCGGCGGCGGTCAGGGCATCCTGAACCTTGGGGCCCAAGTGCCAGGAGTAAGGCGGAATACGTATGAAGGCATAGGCGCAAAGCACTAAGACCGCCAGCAGATCCAACATGCGCTCGAGCAGCCACGCCGCTACTTGCGAGGAGAACGGCAGCCCAGTCTGAACAGAGATGAGATAAGGCCGAACCACCTCCCCTACCCTACCCAGCAGGACGCCGGCGGCAAACCCGATCGCGGTGTCCGAAGTCAATCTCCAGACGCCAATGGCTGCCCCGAGCGGCCGAAGCATCACCTGCCAGCGCAAGGCGCGAACCACATTACTTAGCAAAATCAAGCAAATAGAGACGGCCATCCAGCGCCAATCCACTCGCTCGAGAGTAGTGAGGAACAAATCCCAGCGGAAAGTTGCACCCCGGCTCCGGTAAGCTAGTAGAACAACGATCACTACGCTGGTTAAGATAGCCAGGAGTAGTGTTCGGGAAGGACGGGGACGGCTTTGAGTGGGTTCCAGAGGCAAATTGTGCCAAGCGCGACGTAAAGCTTGGATTCAAGTGAACTTCTTATCATAGATCCTCGTTTTCATTACTGGAAGCAGGAGATAAGAGGCAGCATGGCAACGGTGGCAATTCCGGCGGCAAAATGGAGCTGGCAGTCACCCTACCCGCAAGTCCGGACGAGCAACAGCTTGGATGCGGATGTCCAACTCGTGGAGCGCTGCCTGGGCGGCCAGGAAGCCGCTTGGGAAGACCTGGTGAAGGTACACACCCGGCGTGTGTACTCGATTTGCTATCGTTTCACCAATAGCGATTCGGAAGCGCAGGATCTGACGCAAGAGGTCTTCCTGCGGGTGTTCAAGAATTTAAGAAGCTTCCGGGCGGGCGAGGGATTGTTCGTGGTGTGGTTGACCCGCCTGACCAGGAACCTGCTGATCGATCATTACCGGCGGACGCGCATGGATCGGGCGACGGAGTCGATTGAAGATCAGATGGTGGCGCTCGAAGAGACCGGCGCCGCGATTTCAAGGACCGAGGGAATGCTGGCGGGGCGCGAAGCGAGCGAGCTGTTGCAGGTGGCGTTGCAGAAGTTGTCGCCCGAGCTGAGAGAAACCGTGATCCTGCGGGACCTGGAGGAATTAGAATATCGGGAGATCGCGCAGGTACTGAACGTTCCGGAAGGAACCGTGAAGTCGCGATTGAATCGCGGACGCTCCGAGCTGGCCCGGGTGCTCCGCAGGCAGAAGATCAGAATTTGAGGCTGTTTTAAGACATGACGTGCGCAGAGCTCGAAATCCTGCTGTGCGACTACGTGGACGGAACGCTCCACGCGCAGGAGAGGACTGCGCTCGAGAGCCATTTATCGGGATGCGCGGCCTGCAAGCAATTAGCGGAAGACGTCGCGGGTGTGACTGCTTTCTTCGAGCGCGTTCCCCAAGCCGAGCCGCCGGCGGAACTGATGACGCGCATTCTGCATCATGCGCCCATTGGGCGTCAGGCGGTGGCCGAGCGTCTGGGGAGCGATGCGCCGCGCTCCTGGGCCAAGCGCTGGTTCGGCGGATTCTTCCAGTCCTGGCTGCAGCCCCGCTACGTGATGGGGATGGCGATGACCATCCTGTCGTTCTCCATGCTGGCGCGTTTCGCGCACATCGAGCCGCGGCAGCTTAGGGCCTCGGATCTGGATCCGGTAAAAGTCTGGCAAGGGATCGACGACCACTCGCATCGCGTGTACGACCGGGCCATGAAATATTACGACAACCTGCGACTGGTGATTGAAATTCAATCGCGTCTCAAAGAATGGACCGATCAGGATCCGTCGCAGAACGGCGTCCCACAGCGGGTAGCGAAAGAAGGTAGTCAGCAATGAATTGCGCCAATCATCCCGACGCTCCGGCCATCGCTTATTGCCGGGATTGCGGAAAGCCGCTGTGCGGAACTTGCCGCCGCGAAGCTGACGGGACCGTGTACTGCGACGAGCACGCGCCGCACATGGGACAGCCCGAGGCCGCATGGCCGGCCGCTCCACCGCCGCCACCACCTCCCGCGCCGCCTCCGATGGCGTCTCCTTACACCGCGCCACCGCCCCCGAACTATACGACGCAACAGTCTCCTCACATGTCGGATCCGGGAGCATCGCCCGGACTGGCGTTTCTGCTTGGCTTCATTCCGGGCGTGGGCGCCATCTACAACGGCCAGTATGTAAAGGGGCTGATTCATGTGGTGGTCTTCGGACTTCTCATCAGCATCGTGGGCAACGACGAATTGAACGGCAACCTGCAGCCCCTGTTCGGAATGATGATCGCGGTCTGGGTGTTCTACATGGCCTTTGAGGCGTACCACACCGCGAAGCGACGCCAACTAGGCCAGCCTGTCGACGAGTTTTCCAGTATCGTGCCGCGTTCCGGTCATCCCGCCCGGTTCCCCGTGGCGCCGGCGGTATTGATCGCGGTGGGAGTGCTTTTTCTGCTGCACAACATGAACATTCTGCGCATCGGGGAACTCATTCGTTACTGGCCCGTGGCTTTGATTTGCCTGGGCGCGTATATGCTTTACGAACGGCTATCCGGACATGCCACGCCTCCGGATCATGGCTCACCGAACGCGCGGGAGGCTGCCAATGAACGACGCTAGCAATTTTGTACCGGCAAGCACCTTCATACAGGCTATCCGTGGGCCGATCATGCTGATCACGTTGGGGTCGCTGGTGGCCATCGACTATGCCGGGATCTACGGATTCTGGCGCACCTGGCCGATTCTGATTATCGTGTTCGGGCTGCTCAAACTGCTGGAGCGCGCCAGCGCGAAACCGGCACCGCCTTATACGGGACAATATCCCGGCGACAGACCGCCCGGAGGCAACGCCATATGAGACGCGGGTCGGTGATTGGGCCGCTGATCCTGATCGGGCTGGGCCTGCTGTTCTTGTTTCGCAACCTGTGGCCGGACATTCCGCTGGTGGAGCTCATCTCGCGGTTTTGGCCGTTCCTGCTGATCGGCTGGGGCGCTATCCGGCTGATCGAGATCTTGTTCTGGTCGATGACCGGCAAGCCGCTTCCGCGCAACGGCGTATCGGGCGGCGAATGGGCGCTGATTTTCGTGATCTGCATTGTGGGCGCGACCATGTATACGGCACACAACTCTAGTTCCTGGTTCCCCAGCGGCCGGGCCTGGAGACGCGTGGTGGTGAACATGGGCGAGAGTTACGACTATACGTTCGCGCCGGTGGAGAAGCCATGCGCGAAGAATTGCCGCATCGTGATTGAGAGCTTTCGCGGCAACGCGAAGATTACAGGCGGCACGGATCTGACGGTGAAAGCGAGCGGGCAGGAAACGGTGCGGTCCTTTCAACAGGCCGACGCCGACAGCGCCAACAAGCAAACGCCGCTGGAGCTGATCCAACAAGGCGATCAGATCATCGTGCGGACGAATCAGGACAAGGTGAGCGATAGCGTGCAGCCCAACGCCGATCTGGATATTTCGGTACCCGAAGGATCGTCCATTGAGGCGCACGGGCGCTACGGCGATTTCGACATCCAGGGCATCAACGGAAATGTGAATATCAACAGCGATAACGCGGGTGTGCGGCTGGAGAATCTGGGCGGCAGCGTGCAGATTGACACGCGCGCCAGCGATGTCATCCGCGTCGCGGACGTGAAGGGCAACGTGGACCTGAAGGGCCGGGGAGCCGACGTGGAACTGCGGAATATCGGCGGTTTGGTGACGGTGAACGGGGTGCATGTGGGTGAGATCCAGTTAAGCCAACTGGCACAGGCACTGCGTTGGGAAGATCCGATGGGGACGTTGGATTTAGAGAAACTGCCTGGTGAAGTCCGCATCGCCCGCGGCGATTTGACCGGGAACAACATCGTTGGTCCGATTCGATTGAGCGGCCGTTCGGCCGATGTGCAGCTTTCCAATTTCACTCAGTCGCTGGTTTTGACAATGGATCGCGGGGATATCGATCTGAAGCCCGGCAAGACATTGCCGAGGATGGATGTGCACACTCGATCGGGAGACATCGATCTGGCGCTGCCGCCGGACGCCAAGTTCGATTTGCGGGCCACCACCGGACACGGTGAAGCGAACAATGAATACGGCGACCCGCTGCGAGAAGACAGCTCGGGCCGGGGGGCGGCCATCGAAGGCAACAACGGCGGCGGGCCGCAGTTGCGTCTGGAGACCGGGCGTGGATCTCTTACGATTCGCAAGGCGAGCGCCGACGAGACAACCACGTTCCCCGATATTCCAAGCGCGCCGACTCCTCCCGCTGCACCGGCCGCGCCCGCTCCGCCCGCTCGATCTGCTCCCCCCGCTCGGCCTCCGCTGAAGGTGGAGCACGAATAAGTAGCCGACGAGGGCGTCGGCTGCGGTCCACGGGACCGCCCCACATCAGTAAACCAGGATCAGTTGAATATCGGCGACGTTGGTGCCAGTAGGGCCGGTCTTGATCAGATCGCCGGTGGCTTCAAAAAAACGATAGGAATCGTTGTTCGCCAGCGAGAGCGCCGCGTTCAGACCGAGAGTTTGCGCGCGAGCGAGCGTGGTTCCATCCGCGATGGCGCCGGCGGCATCGGTGGGTCCGTCGGTTCCGTCGGTGCCTCCGCTGAGAATCGTGACATTGTTTAAGCCCGCGATGTCGATGGCGGCGGCCAGCGCGAATTCCTGGTTACGCCCCCCGAGGCCGGAGCCGCGAATGGTGACGGTTGTTTCCCCACCTGAGATCACGCACGCGGGTTTCCTGACAGGCCGGCCGGTGGCTACAATTTCTTTCGCGATGGACGCGTGAACGCGCGCTACCTGGCGCGCCTCGCCTTCGACGTAGGTCGAGAGCACCAGGGTATGAAATCCTAGCCGCCGTGCCTCCAGCGCCGCGGCGTCGACAGCCAGAGCGTTGCTGCCAACGATTACGTTGCGCGTTTTCATGAAGATTTTATCGCCTGGCTTGGGGGTTTCGTGGGCCGCCGCGAGCACACTGGTTGGGATGCGATATTTCTCGAGAATGGCGCGCGCGCCAGCGAGTGTGGAGCGATCGGGAACCGTCGGCCCGGACCCGATGACATCCAGATCGTCGCCGATGACATCGGAGAGAATCAGCGTGAGCAGGGTCGCCGGGTAAGCCAGACGCGCCAGCTGTCCGCCCTTGATTTGCGAGATGTGCTTTCGAACGCAATTGATTTCGTGGATGCTGGCCCCGCAGTGCAACAACATTCGGGTGGTCTTCTGTTTTTGGGCGAGCGTGACGGGAGGCGCGGGCAGGGGAAGCAAAGCCGATGCGCCGCCCGAAATCAAACAAACGATCAGATCGTCGGCGGTGGCTGCGCTCGCAAGCTGCGCGATGCGGCAAGCACCGGCGACGCCACGCTGGTCCGGCACCGGATGGCCGCACTTGTTGATCGCGATGCGCCGCAGCAGCGCGGCGTGGCCATCCTTTACATTGATTTCGCCCGAGGTAATGCGCGCGCTTAATAATCGCTCAATCGCGCGAGCCATCTGGGCGCTGGCTTTCCCCGCTCCGATTACATAGATATTGCGAAACGCGTTTAGGCGATAACGCGCGCCGCCGGCGATCAACGTTCCTTTGTCGACGCGCACATGCCGCAGTACAGCTTCAGCGGGCGCGGCTGCTTTCAGCGCGGCTCGAAAAATGCGAAGCGCCAGACGTCGCACGAGTTAGAAAATGGAGAGTTTCAAAATCTGCGCCACGATCTGGGCCGGATCGTCGGTATCGGCGTGGATGCGATGCTCGGCCTGGCTGTAGGCATCCTGGCGATCGTCAAAGAGCTGGCGGAATTTTTCAGGATCGCGCGCCAGCGGACGGTGCGTCTGGCCATCCAATCGGGCCGTGATGCGCGGGAAGGGACAATCCAGCCAGATGGTGACGCCGCGTTCTTCGAGCAGCTTTCGGTTGGCGGAGTCTATGAACGCGCCGCCGCCCAAGGCCATCACCAGGGGTTTGCCGCATTCAACTTCCCGCACGCGCTTGCGCATGGCGTCCCGCTCGATGCCGCGAAATTCTTCCTCGCCGCGCTGGTCGAAGATTTCGGCGATGGAAACACCTTGCGCCTGCTCGATATCCTGGTCCAGATCGGCGAAGGACCAGCCCAGCTCGTCGGCCAAAAGCCGTCCCACGGCCGATTTTCCCGATCCCATGAAACCGACCAGATAGAGGCCGGGCGTACGCTTCAGCTTCAGTAACATTCATGCGGACTTAAGGTCCGCGTTAGGAATGGTCCCACAGCTTCGCGTCACTCCGCAACATCCCGTGCAGCGCAGCGAGGCAAGCCGCATAATAGTACTCATGCAGGAAGAGCTGTTGCCGCTTTTTCCGCTCCAAGTGGTCCTCTTTCCCAGGACCCCGCTGCCCTTGCATATCTTCGAGGAGCGCTACAAGCAGATGATCGCGGACGTGCAGCGCGGCCACACCGAATTCGGCGTGGTGCTGGCCGGTGAAAAGGGCATCGTGAATACCGGCTGCACCGCGACAGTGGAAAAAGTCCTCAAGGAATATCCCGACGGACGCATGGACCTGATCACTTTGGGACGCCGCCGTTTTGAGATCATCCTGCTAAACGACGAGAAGCCGTACCTGCGGGGAGCAGTGGAATATTTCGACGATGAGGCCACTGATCCGATTCCGCCGGAAGCGCGCAAACGGGTGCTCGATTCCTACAACGACCTACGGGCGCTGGAGGAATCCGCGCCGGTGCTGGAACCGGAGATGAGCGATCCGCAGCTTAGCTTCCAACTGGCGCAAGTGGTGCCCGATCTCGACTTCCGCCAGGTTCTGCTGGCCACGCGATCGGAAGCCGATCGCATGCGGCGGC
Organism: Bryobacterales bacterium; assembly: GCA_963798295.1. Taxonomy (GTDB): domain Bacteria; phylum Acidobacteriota; class Terriglobia; order Bryobacterales; family Bryobacteraceae; genus Palsa-89. Next base: position 572,592 of record CAWCSV010000005.1, read on the forward strand.
TGGCCGAGTTCTTTCCCACCTACAATTCCCGGCAGCGCCAGATCCAGCACGCGCGCGCCGTGGCGCCCACCAACGGACATGCCAAAGGGTCGCTGGGGGAGTGAGGGTCGATCCCGTTCGTATTACGCGAAGACAAAACCTGATCGTGGACGCCGACGACACGCTGTGGGAGAACAATATCTATTTCGAGCGCGCGTTCGACGATTTCTGCGAGTTTCTCGCGCACTCTACGCTCACGCCGCCCGAGGTGCGCGCGGTGCTGGACGAGATCGAGATCGTCAACAGCAAAGCGCACGGCTATGGAACGGCCAACTTCGCGCGCAATCTCACGGAGTGTTATCACAAGCTGGTGGAGCGCGAGGTGGCGGCCGGAGACTTGCCGCGCATCATGAGCTTCACCGAGCAGATCCTGCATCATCCCATCGAAATTATTGCGGGCGTGGAAGAGACGCTGGAGTATCTGGCCGGGCGTCACAGCCTGACGCTGTTCACCAAAGGCGATCCGGAAGAGCAGAAGCTGAAGCTGGACCGCTCGGGCTTGGCGCTTTATTTCGGCCACACCGCGATTGTGAAGGAGAAGGACACGCGAAGCTATGCCGCGCTGATCAGGGAACAGGCGCTCGATCCGGCGCATACGTGGATGATCGGGAACTCGCCGAAGTCGGATGTGAATCCGGCGCTGGAGGCGGGCATTCACGCGGTGTTTGTGCCGCACGCGCGAACCTGGACGCTGGAGCGGGCGGAACTGCGGGAGGGGCCGGGACGGCTGTTAAGGGTGGAGAAGTTTGAGAAACTGAGAGAGTATTTCTAAGAAGGCCACTCCCTCTGGTCATGGCTCAGTCCGAGCCGCGCGCGCAGCAAGCGGTTTTTAGTAGGAGTGGTTGGAAACCAGCGCCGAGGGTGAAATCTGCGGAGCGGCTTGCGCGAAATAGTTCTGGTCCGTAAGATTCTTGTACACCGCGCCCGCGACGCCCGATGCGATGGGCCCGCTGACGGTGTGTCGGCTGGAGGTCAGCAGAACCACCACCACCAGCTTGCGTCCGGCGATTTCGTTGTAGGAGCCGAACCAGCCCAGGTGCGTGGGCGTGCGATTGTCGGTGCAGGTGCCGGTCTTTCCGAAAATCGGATCTTCGGCGCTGAAGCCAATGCGGCGCGCGGTGCCGTACTCTACCGCGCCCATCATACCGGGCTTGATTTCGGTGATCCACTGCGCGACGTTGAGCTGCCGCTTCACCTGAGGAACGAACTGATCGATTTCAGCTTGCGAGGCCGGATGCTGGAGATAGTACAGCGTTCCGCCGTTGGCCACCGCCGAGACGATGCCGGCAAGCTCCATGGGCGTCATCGAAAAGCCCTCGCCAAAACTGGTCATCATCCCGAGGCCATCGGAGGGAGGCGCTTGGGCGATCAACCCCGGCTGCTCGGCATCAATGTTCAAGCCGGCCTTTTCGCCCAAGCCGAACATCTGTCCGTACTGCACGATCTTTTCGTATCCCAGCTTTTCGCCTACGGACGCGAAGTAGGCGTTGTTGGAACGCGCGATGGCTTCCGTCAGGTCGATGGAATGATGCTTGGTGAGGCGCAGGGAGCTTTCCTGATTAATGACGCCTTCGTTCAATCCGGCCAGTGCGGCGACGATCTTGATGGTGGAACACGGCTCGTAGGCGCCCTGATAGGCTAGCTTTTGGTTCACCACCGAAAGAATGCGGCCGGTGTTAGGATCGGCGACGATGACCGCGCCATTCTGCGAACCCAGGCCTGCACGGCTGCCCGCCGGGCCATCAGATCTTCGCCATCCACCGAGTCCCCTAACGTTGGATCGACGAAAGGCTGGGCGACTCGCTTCTTGGAGCGATGCACTCCCACCAGCTTGGGCGCCGTGGTGAACGACGCTTTTACGACGTTCACGGTGTTGCGCACGACACGATGTCGCTTCCTACGGTTGTTGGTGCTTCCAAACGCGGAACCCGTCAGGAGGGTAATCGTAACAAAAAGAAGAAGAAGCCGTCGATGCATAGGTTCGATATAAACTCTACTTCGCAAAGTACTACCGGCGTGCCGCCAATGCGTCACTTGAGAACTTCTTGGGCAAACCGTTCCCACATTATGAGTTATCGGCCAACTTTCGTCAAGACTTGAGTTGGCTAGGCGGTTCGTTTTCACACGCTCGCCATCCAGTGCATCGCCGTACCCAAATCTCTCGACAAAAAGAAGCGCAACTTCGCCTGCGGCCCGAACTACCGGGCGGCAGCGCCGGGATCCCTGATGTAAAATAGGACCACAAATTGGACGCATTTCAGACCCGGAGTAGTTACCGTGATCGTACCGCCAAACTCAATTTTTACCGCTCGCGAGACGCACGGCCGCGCGCTACGCTCGGGAAACCGCGTGATCGCTCACAGTCAGGACGCGGGCTGGCGATCGCTGCACGCCGCGATTCTGGAGGAAGCTCCGTTCCATGCCGTGGAGCGGCCCATCCGGCATCCTTCGTTGATCTACCATTTGAGCCGGCCCACCGAGGTGAGCCGGAAGATTGAGGGCGCCGGGCGCGAAAGCGCTTTGATCGGCCCGCGCCGCATCTGCCTCACGCCAGGCGAGGCCACCACGCAATGGCAGCACGCCGGGCATCCCGAGATCCTGCAAGTGTACTTACGGCAGTCCGTTTATGAAGCGGCGGTGAGCGAAATCTATGGCTGCGACAGCTCAGGCGCGGAGCTGGTGCCGCGCTTTGCGATTCTGGACCCGCTGCTGGAGCAGCTGGCCATCGCGATCACCAACGCCTTGCGCGACGGGAACTCCGAAGACGGTTTATACATCGACACCATCGCCCAGATGATGGCGGTGCACCTGGCCCGCACGCATTCCTCGCGCTCGCGGCCGGTGCGGATTCTGCCCGCCAAGCCCCTGGCCGGGTGGAAAATGCGGCGCGTGATCGAGTTTATCGAAGACAACCTGGAAGGCGACCTGAGCTTGCAAGCCATGGGCGAGGAAGTGGACATCAGCCCGCTCTATCTGGCGCGTGCGTTCAAGGCTGCGGTGGGGCAATCGCCGCATCAGTATGTGCTGGCGCGGCGCATTGAGCGTGCCAAGGAACTGCTGCGCAACACCGATCTGCCGGTGGTGGACGTGGCGCTGTCGTCGGGCTTTTCGTCGCAGAGCCACTTGTCGCACTGGTTCATCCGGCAGGTGGGGGTTTCCCCGGCGGTGTATCGGCGGCAAGCGACGGCTTAGACGTGGCCCGATAGAGGACGAACGTCGCGTTCGATTTTCGTTCCCTCGCGGTCTCTTGCTATCTCAAGATCGTAGGCGGTCTGAATTCCGATCCAGATGTCGGGCGAAGTGCCGAAGTAACGGGCGATGCGTAGCGCGATGGGAGCGGTCACGTTTCTTTGGCCTTTGATGATCCTGGTGAGAGTGCTGGGGGGCAGTCCCATGGCGATGGCCGCGCTGCTGGCGCTAATACCGGCCTCACCAAGGGCATTCGCCAATGCGTCTCCGGGATGAATGGGCGGCAATTTCTGCGTAGGCACGCTCTGCGGGAGCGGCCCGCGCTGTGCGTTTCTCAGTGGTAATCCGTGATTTCGACATCTTGCGCCTCGTCGTTCTCCCAGCGAAAGCAAATCCGATACTGATCGTTAATGCGGATACTGTGTTGGCCAGCCCTATCTCCAACGAGCTTCTCAAGCCGTAAACCGGGAATGCGCCGGAGGTCCGTTAGATCCTTTGCGCTCCCTAAGAATGCGAGCTTGATCCTGGCACTCTTCTCGATCTGTTCAAACTTCTTAACCCGGATGCGCTCCGACAAGCGCTGGGTGTCCTTGTCGCGGAACGTCACTTACCAACATGGTAATACCAGAATGGCAACGGCGCAATGGCGCCTGGCGCCCGAAAAGGAGGCCGGGCGGAAGGTGAGAGAATGAACCACATGCAACGTTCGGATCGAACTCGGTGGATTATTGTACTGCTGGCCTGCCTGGCCGTGTCGTTGATCTTGGTCGCCTACCCCATCTACGTGATCCGGCCGTTCCGCCCCCAGGGAGCGAGGGAGCTGATGGCGGCGCTAGCGATCTCCCGCTTTGGACCGTGGCTCACCGTGTTCTTGGCGCTCGGGGCGGTGATGGCTGCGATTGCGTACTGGCGCGGCCCGGCTTCAAGGCTGGGACGGATGTGGATGGCGGCGGGCGCGGTGGTGGTGTGCGTCCTGGCCGTGCTGGCGCGCGTGAATGTGTTCGAGGCGATCATGTTCCACCCGGATAAACATCCACAATTCGCCGCGGCTAGCAAGGTGAAACTGGACAACGACGACAAGCTGATCGTGGTAAAGATCGGCGGCAGCGCGCGCGCCTATCCGATCCGCGAGATGGCTTATCACCATGTCGTCAACGACGTGGTCGGAGGGGCCGCGCTGGCCGCGACCTATTGAACGCTCTGTCACACCGGTCTGGTGTGGATGAGAGATGTGGATGGCCGGCGGCTGACGTTTCATCTGGCCGGCATCAATAACCAGAATTTCCTCATGCGCGACGAGGAGACCGGCAGCTATTGGCAGCAGATCAGCGGGCGTGCCATCTCGGGTCCGCTGAAAGGCCGGCAACTCACTCTGGTGCTCTCCGACGAGCTTACGTTCCGGACTTGGAAAGCGGAAGAGCCTGAAGGCACCGTGCTCCAGGATGTGCCGAAGTACGCGTCGGAATACGAGGCCAAGGATTGGGATGTGCGCATGCAGCGTGCTCCGGCGGTGATCCAGTTTCCGGAGCATGGGATGCAGTCGCGCGATTTAGTCCTGGGAATTCATACTTCGGATGCCAGCCGGGCGTTTCTCTATGACCGGGTGGTGAAGGAAAAGCTGGTCAAGAGCTACGTGGGAGCGCAGCCGGTGCTGATTGTGGTGGGTCCGGATGGGCAATCCGTCCGGGCGTTCCGCGACCAGATCCCCGGCGTGGATGGGGCGCCCGATTTCTATCGCCTGACCGCGAACAAGCCCGGCGTGCTGATGTTGGATGCGCCAACCGGGAGCGAATGGAACTTTCAGGGCTGCGCCATTTCCGGGAAAGCGCAAGGGGCGTGCCTGGAGCGGGTTGCCATGCTGAAGGATTATTGGTTCGATTGGCGGAACTATAATCCGAAGACGACGATTTGGGGGAATGGTGCGAGATGACTTGGGCGGCCAACCGCACGGGAAAGGCGGTTGGAAGCTGGGGAGGACTGGGACCAGCCCTTGCCATTTTTTTTGCCGCTGATAACTGGGGGTATTGCGAACTTATTGGGGACCATCGTCAGGTCTAACGATCCGGAAATCGTTCGTAAAGCTCTTCGACAACATCCCGCGCCCATAATCCGACCGTGGATGGAGTGATCGCAGAAGATACCCAGCTGCACAACTGGATATCCAGTCGCGAATAGCTGATTCATCCAGGTCCAAGTTCATCGCTTAGATCAACTCCGCGCCGGTTCCAACTCGCATGTATGCCGTTAATGTGGCGTAGCCTTGGATGGAATCGTGACAATGCCCGTCTGGATAAAGATACGATGCTCTCCGGCAGTTCCCAACTAGAATGGCTTTTGGTAGGCATTCTCCGGCGCGTCAGCGCAATGGAAGGTGCCAGATCGTATGGACGAGTTGCGTGGATCACTGTTTACGACTTTTATTCTCCGACTATCGCTGCAAGTACCAATTCGCCGAAACTAATGTCGAGGTGCCAAAAGTCACTTCCGGTCGCTAATTCGATTACATGCGCAGCGGGAATCTTACCGTAGAGGCCCATTGCTGCTTCCTCTTGAGCAAGTTCTTCAAGATTCTTCTTCGGTCCTGGTCACGTTTGGATTTATACGCGAGAAGATCCTGAGCATAAATCCGTCGATGCGTTCCGACCAGATGGTAGCGGATCTCTCCCTTAACCAAAATGTTGATCAGGAACTGTCGAGACACGCCTAACAGGGACGCGGCTTCAACGGTGGTCAGCGTCGCCTGGTTTTGAACGATATGAACAGATTTTTCCTTGTTCACGACGCCAATGAGTCGCGTCAGAAACGCGTCGAGCGAGCGCGGAAGAATCCGGGCATGCCCGTTGCGTCCAACCAGCTTGGCCTTTCCGCTCCGCAAGGTTTCGTACAACCGCTCCAGCTCCGGAAGCTTAGACCTTGCTGCCATGTGCGTCATCCTTAAGTGCTATATGTGCTATATACGCTACAAGTATACAAGGAGGAGCTGTTAGTGCGCCTCCGACGGCTGGCGCTCGCCCGGCTTGGGGCGCCGCATGATGAATGGCAGCGGGCTGAGGCAGGCGATAATCACCGACATGACGAAAAAACTGTTCTTGAAGCTCAGGGCGCCCGCTTGGCTTTGCACAGTGAAGTACGCCATCGCCAGCGCTTTCTTGGCAGCCGAGGCGGCGTCGTAGCCTTGCGACATGAACATCGCGGTAAGGCCGTTCAGAAACTGTGTGAAATTGGGGTTGCCCAAGTTGGCGTGCGACGCCAAATTGACTTGGTGCGTCTGGTTCTGTCGCGTCAGAAAGACGCTGAGCCCGGAGGTCCCGATGCTGCCGCCGATGTTGCGCATGAAGCTGGAGATGCCAGAAACCTGATTGTTCTTTTCGCGCGGGACGCCTACGTAATTGAGCGTGCTGATGGGAATGAAGATCAGCGGCATGAAAATCACCTGTACCACGCGCAGACGGACGATGCTGTAGAAATCGATGCCGAGATAGATGTTGGTCATCCGGTACAACGCAAATGCGGTGCCTAGAAAGCCAATCGAGATGAGAACCCGCGGATCGATTTTCGTGGCAAGCAGTTGGCCGGCCACTGGCATCATCAACATCAGCACCAGTCCCCCATACGAAAGCGCCATCCCGGCGCGTTCGGCCGTGTAGCCCAGGCTGCTTTGCAGAAACTCGGGAATTAAGACGGTAGATCCGAACAGGACCATCCCTAAAACGAACGAGAACGAGACAGCCGTGCCGAAGTTGCGGTTCTTGAGCAGGCGCACGTCGACAATGGGGTTGGGGTGATACCACTCCCACAGGAAGAACGCCGCGAGCGTCGGAAGACCCACGCAGGTCAATGCGGTGATCATTGGCGAGCTGAACCAGTCCGACTCCTGTCCCTTATCCAGCACGAACTGGAAGCAGGCCACTCCCATAACCAGCAGGCTGAGTCCGATGTAATCCACCTTGATGCCGCTGAACTTCCCTTCCCGAAGCCACGGCGGATCTTCCACCAGGCGGCTGGTGAAAAACAGAGAGAGCAAACCCACCGGCAGGTTGATGAAAAAGATCCAGTGCCAGTTGAGGTTGTCGGTGATCCAGCCGCCTAGCGTGGGGCCGATAGTGGGCGCGGCCACCACAGCCATGCCGTATACGGCGAAAGCCTGGCCGCGCTTTTGCACCGGGAAAGTATCGGCCAGGATGGCTTGTTCGGAAGGCTGCAGGCCGCCGCCGCCCGCGCCTTGCAAGATGCGCGCGATGATCAGGAAGGGCAGATTCGGTGCGATGCCGCACAGGAACGACGACACGGTGAACAGCACCACGCAGGTCATGTAAAATTTCTTGCGCCCAAAGACGGTGGATAACCAACCCGACGCCGGAAGCACGATGGCGGCGGAGACCAGGTAGCTGGTGAGGATCCAAATGGCCTCGTCATACGTGGCCCCCAGCGAGCCCGCGATGTGCGGCAGCGAAACGTTGGCGATGGAGGAGTCCAGCACTTCCATGAACGTGGCCATGGTGACGGTGAGCGCCACGGCCCAGGGGTTGTGGGACGGCTTCCACTCCTGATGCGATCCGGCCGGGTTCATGTTAACTCCCGATGCGGATGTCCGGTTCCACCGACATGCCGGGGCGCAGGCGATCCAGGTCCTTCTGATTAGGTTTGAAGCGCAGGCGCACGGGAATGCGCTGCACCACTTTCACGTAATTGCCGGTGGCGTTTTCCGGAGGCAGGACGCTGGCAATCGCGCCGGTGCTGCCGCCGATGGTTTCTACATAGCCGTCAAAATCCTCCCGCAGCGCGTCCACGTGAATGCGCGCCGGCTGTCCGGGATGGATGTTGTGCATTTGCGTCTCTTTGAAATTGGCCGTCACCCAGATGTCCGCAATCTGGGCGATCATCAACAACTGCTGGCCGGCGTTGATGCGCTCGCCGACTTCGGCGGATCGCTTCAGAACAATGCCCGCGGCCGGCGCGACGATCTTGGTATAGCTGAGCTTCAGTTCGGCTTGCTCGAGCATGCTTTGCGCTGTTTGCTGGTTGGCTTGCTGCGATTGGACGTTGGCTTCGCGGATGGCGAGCTGCGCGGGCGCGGTGCTCTTGTATTGTGATAAACGAGACTTCACCTGGGCCAGCTGGGCCTGGCGTTGTTCGACGGTGCGGCCCGCGGCTTCCACGGCCGCGCGGTTGGCGTCCACGGTGGCGTCCTGGGCTTTGGCAGTGGCCGCGACTTGATCGAACTCCTGTTGCGACACTTCTTCGTTCTTGATGAGCAGCGTGTAGCGAGCCAGGTCGGCTCTGGCTTTGGCGGCGTTGGCCTGCGCCTCGGCCAGGCGCGCGGCAGCCGATTCGCGATCGCGCTCGGCCACTCCCACGACGGCTTCCGCATTGGCTACGTCGGCTTCGGCGCCGGTGATGTTGGTGCTGCTCTCTACTTGCGTGATCGGGACGTTGGGCCGCAGCGCGGTCACCTGGCTGCGAGCCTGCGCCACCTGCGCGCGAGCCTGATCGATGGTGACATCAAAATCACGCGGATCGAGATCCACCAGCGGATCGCCGGCTTTCACGATTTGATTGTTATCCACGTAAACACGCACGATGGAGCCGTCCACGCGCGAGCTGACGGAGTTCAGGTGAGCTTCCACTTCGGCGTCGTCGGTGGATTCGAATTGGCGGGACTGGAGCCAGAAGTAAAGACCAACTCCGGCGGCGATCAGAAGGATCACGAAGAAAATAATGAAGGCTTTGCCCCTTCCGCGCGTGACCGGCGGCTGCCCCGGGTTAGGAGCGGCGGGTTGTCCAGGGTTGGGAGCAGAGGGTGTGCTCACTGGTGAGCTCCGCTCAGCAAAGTGGGAAGGTCGGTCTCGGCTTGGCCCAGAGCGCGCGACAAAGAGATGCGAGCCAGGTCGAAAGCGAACATCCCGGAGATGTAGTCGCTCTCGGCGCTGGCCACTTGTTCCTGGGCCTGGACCACTTCCACGGTGGTGGCAACTCCGGCGTTAAACCGATCCCGCGCCTCGCGCAAAGTTTCATTCGCGAAGCCTCGATTGCTTTCCGCCAGCCGCACTTCGCCGATGGCGGTCTCCAGGTCGATGAGCGCAGTGCGAACTTCCTGCTCCACGCGGCCCCGCTGATCGGCCAGTTCGGCTTGCCGCTGGTGCAGCGTCGCTTCGGCCTGTTCGACATCGGCCTTGACGCGGCCGCCTTGATAAAGCGGGAAATTCACGGAACCAACCACGGAGTACACGCCATGATTGGAAACGGGCGTTGGCCCGAGCACCCCGTAATCCGCGGTGATGCTAGCGGAGGGAAGACGCTCGGCATGCGCCGCGGATACCACCAGTTCCGCGGCGTGGACCTGACTCTCGGCGGCTTTGAGATCCCAGCGTTTCTCAAAGGCTTGCTGCACCGCGCCGGCGGCGTCCGGCACCGGCGGCGGATTGAAGGCCAACGGTTCGCTCAGGATCAATTCGCGATCCAGCGGCAGGCCGATCAGGCGGGACAGAACCAGCTTTTGTTTGCGCAGATCGCTCTGCAGCGCGTTCAGGCGCTGTTGCTGGCCCTGCAATTCCACCAGAGTTCGCGTGACATCGATGCGGGCGTTGGTGCCGGCTTCTTTCCGAACTTCCGCCTGGTGATTGACGGCTTGCGCGTTTTCCACTTGAGCGCGCTGCGATGCCACGCGCGCATCTGTGGCGATGGTCTGCAGATAGGCGCCGGCCACGGCCAGGACCACCAGTTCGCGGGCGTCGCGGGCCGAAAGAACAGAGGAGCGCTCGGTCTCCTGGCTGGCATGCCAGTTGCGGCGCGCCACCGGATCCCAGACCGATTGGCTTACGTTGCCGAGCAGCTGCGAATATTGAAACGGCCCGACCACGGTGGGGATGGAAAAACCCAGGCCGGGAGGCACGCTGAACTTGAAACCGAAGGCCGCCAGATTCACCTGCGTGCTGGTTTCGCTGGCGTCGATGGAGAGGGACGGCAGAAGATCGCTCAAGGCGCGCAGGCGCTGGGCTCGGGACGCGCGCGCGGTGTCGTCGGCGGTGAGCACGCCCAGGTTCGCGGCCAGGCCCAGCTTCACCGCGCTGGCGAGCGTGAGGGTGAAAGGCCCGGGCGGAATCTTGTCGCTTGGCACGCTGCCGGGAAAGTCGCCGCCGATCTGGATGGAGCTGTTCACGACGTTGGCGCCGGGGCTGGGCGCGGCCTGCTGCTGCGTGGTAACAGATCCGGGGGCTTGGCGTCCGGATTCCGGCAGTTCATTGGCCGGCGTGGATCGCTGTGCACCGCCGCCTCCGAATTGGCCCCAGGCCAGCGACGTGGCGAGACAGCCTAAGATAATGGCACGAGTTGAGCGCGACACGTTTACAATTTAACATATACATACTTGCATGTATATAATGTAGATGGCCATGGCCGCCGCCGCTCCCAAAACTCGCGAGCAGACCAAGCACCAGCAGAAAACTGAAGCCACGCGGCGTGCTCTGCTGGAGGCGGCTCACCGGATTTTCGCGCGCGACGGCTTTGAAGCCTCACGCATTGAAGACATCGCCGGCGCCACCGGCCATACTCGCGGCGCTTTTTACGCGCACTTCTCCAGCAAGGAAGACCTGTTCTTCGCGCTGTTCGAGCAGGAAGCGGGCGAGCGCTTGCGGGGTTTACGCTCCGTTTTGGAACAGTGCCCCGACATCCAAGACCGGCTGCGGGCCTTGCGCAAGTTCTATGTGGCACGCGCGTCCGATCGCCAGTGGGTGATGCTGTCGCTGGAGTTCAAGCTGTTCGCCCTGCGCCATCCCAAGTTGCGCGCGCGGCTGGCCCGCACGCACCGCCGCATTCGGGAGTCGTTGAAGATCGAGACGATTTCGAAGCTGATCCCCGAGTTGATGGAATCCGGACGCGCATCGCGCGAGGTGCGGCGCGTGGCGCTGGAGGCTGTTCTCAACGGGCTGGTCCTGGAACATGCTTACGATCCGGAAACCATATCCCAGGCGCAGGCCAGCGCGGTGCTGGGCCGCATGTTCGATGTTCTCATGAAGGAAAAGAGCCACACAGCGAATGGATCGCCGCAGCTCAGAGATTCCCGGTTCGAGCCACTTCGTACCAGGTCGATCCGTCGGAAATGAATTGCAGCGTGGCGGATTTGCCGGGCGATCCCGCCAGCGGTCCGGCGCTCTTAAAGTTCAGTCCAAAAGTGACGGTCTTGGCGCTGATCTGATCGTTCACTACAATCACCCACATGTGCTGGCCTGGAAGCCCTGGCGTGGCGGCGTTGATGGTGGCATTGCCCACCGCGTTGCTGGTGGTGGTTTTGTGCACATCGCCCGCGGTGGTTTCCAGCGATACGGTACGCGCATAGGCCATGGTCTCGAGTGACGCGATGAAGCGGCGTCCCATGACGTCGCGATCGCGATCCGGGGCTGGGCCGCGCGAGCCGCCTCCGCCGCCCATCAAGCGGAATACCTGGCCGTCGTAAAACACCCATTGGGGCTCTCCCGCGGCGAGAGTGCCCAGCGGGTCGGTAACGCCATCGGACCTTTTGATGCCAATGGGTCCCAAGCCGTCGACATTCAGAGTGCATTGCTTGTCGCAGGGGACATCCGCCATGAGCACGAAAGTCAGGCCGGCGCCATACGCCTGGAGCGTGCCGCTCGCAATGCGGCAGGCATACGAAGTGGAACGGGTTGTGGATGTGCAAAGATTCTGCGTGCCGTGAATCGTGTCACGATGAGCGACGATGTTGGAATCGTAGGCCGGCGCGCAGGTGATGCGTCCGCCGCCCTCGGGATGGCAGGACTGGATGATCCCATCGGCGGAATCGAAGTTCAGCACGCTGGCGCTGCCTACCGGCCGGCCGCCCACCTGCACCGTGATGTTCTGCGCCCAGCCCAGGGCCACGGAAAGACAAAGAAATAGCGCTGCCGATTTCATGCCGCTATTGTAACGAGGAAGGGGACTATTAAACGGCGATCTCGCAGCCTTCGTAAGCGCACTGGACTTCGAGCCTGGAATCCAGGCTGCGCGCCAGTTCCTGAGCCTGGCGCTCCACTTGGGCGATGAACTCGTCGTCGTGCGAAGGATCGTGATGCGTGAGAAACAGCCGGCGCACTCCCGCCAGCGCCGCCAACTCCACCACATAGACGTACGTGCTGTGACCCCAGTGCCGTTTGGACGGATATTCCTGGGGCGTGTATTGCGCCTCGTGAATCACGACGTCGGCGCCCTGCATATACTCGGCGTGACGGCAGTCGCCCGCGTCGAGAATCGAGTCTATCTTTCCCGGAGGCGCGCCCTCGCGCCAAATCTCCTCGCAGAACGGTTCGTGATCGCACAAATAGCAGATGGAGCGGCCCTCCGCTTCGATGCGATAGCCCAGCGTGGGGGAGGGATGATTCATCTGCTGCGCCCGCACTTGCATCCCCTCGATTTCGTACGTGCCTTCGCACAAATCCTGATAGCTGATGCGAGCGGCCAACTGATCCAGCTCCACGGGGAAATAATGATGCTCCATCTGCCCCGCCAGCACATCGCGCAGCGATAGATGCGCGCCTTCCGGTCCATAGACCTTGAAACGATTGTCAGGCTGGAAGAGTGGCCCGAAAAACGGGAAGCCCTGGATGTGGTCCCAATGGGTATGCGTCAGAAGGATGGTGGCGGAAATGGGCCCATTGGAGCAGGCTAGAAGGCGGTTACCGAGGGCGCGCGCGCCGGTGCCGCAGTCCAGCACCAGCACTCCTCCAGCTGGCGTAGTCAGTTCCACGCACGACGTGTTACCCCCGAAGCGGTTGGTGGCTGGCCCGGGCGCCGCGATGGACCCTCGAGTACCCCAAAAGCGCGCTAGCATGCTGGCATAGTCCGATCCCTAGAACGAAGGCTGCGGTACGCCGTCGCGATGGCCGGTCAGGAACTCCCGAACAATCCCGCCGATCGCCATAAATCTCTCCAGGTCCGCCGGCTTGCGGAAATAATAGGACGCGCCCAGCTCACGCGCCCGCGCACGATCCTGCGGCGAGTCCGAGGAAGTGATGACGATCACAGGAACCTCGGCACAGCGGCCGCCCTGTCGAATCCGCGCCAGGATATCGGCGCCCGATCGCCGGGGCAGATTCAAGTCGATCAAAAAAATGTCCGGACAGTCCTGCGACGGGTCCTGCTCCAGCAGTGCGATCAGGTTGAGCATGTCTTCGCCATTATCGGCGCTCTTTAAGCGATACGCGAAGGGGTGGCGCTGCAGCGCTTCCTGGATCAGATACAAGTCCGCCGGGTTGTCTTCGGCGATCCAAATTCGATAGGTTGTTTCCGCCATCAGGCTGGCTCGCTCTTCTGTGGCGCCATAAAAGCGCGTGAAGAGTCCGGACACCTGTTCCTTCTATCGGGGCCCGGCGCCGATTCCATTATCCCTGTTCGAAGCCGCGCCTGAAGGGTACGCTCAAGTTTCAGGCTCTGTAATTTCTCTAACACAGACTTATTCGGTGATCGCTTCGATGGTATCCGGCGCATTCCCCTCCAGACGGTTGTTTACAAAGATGTAGGACGGCTGGTGGCGCTGGCGGGCCTGGGCGATCAGGAGCCGCAGAGCCTGGCGCGTGTCCGGGTTGGGGTCCTGGACTCGATCATAAGGGGTGAACTTGGCGACGGCTTCCTCGTAAGCGCGGCCCCGCCGAAGTAGCGCTCGGGCCAGGATGAAATCGGCGGTGTAGGCATCGCGCAGATGCATCTGCACTCCGATTTCGGGCATGCGCGTCCAGGCGTTGAACACATGAGCGACGCCGTGGGAGCGCAGGCAGTCGAAATACTCAGGCGCCAGAAACTCCGGGTTGCGAATCTCGATGGCGTAGCGGAAAGTGCGCGGCAAGGCGCGAAGGAACGGATCGAGCTCACCCAGAAAGGCGCCGACATCGGGATAGCAGTATTTCGGAAAGCTGCCGAACTCCAGGATCAACGCGGCGACGCGGGGCCGATAAGGCGCGAGCAGATCCAGAAAGCCGGCCTGGAATAAATCGGCGTTGAGGAATGAAGCGTTGTCTTCGCCCGCGCGCGGGCCATAGCGCGGTTGACGCGGGAACTGCTTCACCGTAACGTCCTCGGGGACTTTCAAGGCGAACTGCAGGGACGGCGCCGCCGATCCGAACAGCTTGGCCCAGTAATCGGGCGACGGAAATTGATAGAACGAGAAATCGCCGCACACGATGGGGAATGTTTCGGCGTATTCATTTAAGCACTCGCTGTTGAAACGCTGTTGCGAGAAGCGTCCGCGCGTGGTGTAGCGGTCACGCGAATAGATTTGTCCCAGCCAGCCTTCATATTTCCAGGAACTGGTTCCGATGAAGACGTTTTCCTGGGCCAGGGCGGACAGGCGGTCGCGCAGCCGCTGGCGGTCGAAACGGAGCGGTTCCTCAAAGAGTGAGGGCGTCATCACTATTGGGCAAACGCTCCCTCGCGGGCCAACCGCTCTCTCACGGTCACGGCTCGGTTTCAGTAGGCGTGAGCGACACGATAGCCGTAGGGATCCGCGCCGGCTTCAATCACGCCGTCGGGCGTCACGCGAATCATGACGGGAGCGGCGCCGGAGGCCCAGCGCGAGCGGGTGCCGACCTTGTGCCCGCGGGCCGCCAATTCCGAGGCGACGTTGAGCGGGATGCGCTCGTCCAACAACAGATCGCCGCGATTCCAGGCGTGATTGTCGAAGCTCGAAACCAGGTGCCGGGTTTGGAAGCGGGGCGCTTCCACGGCCGACTGGGCGTTCTCGCCGAACTCCACCACGTTAAAGAACAATTGGATCAAGCTTTGTTCCTGGTTGTCGCCGCCCGGAGTGGAGAGCGCCAGGAACGGCTTACCCGCTTCGGTGACGATGGTGGGGCTGAGCGTGACGCGCGGGCGCTTGCCCCCGGCCAGTTCGTTGGGCGATCCGGGAACCAGGATGAACTGCTGCGCGCGCTCGCTGAGCGCAATGCCGGTGTCGCCGGCCACCACCGCCGGGAGCCAGGCGCCGGAAGGCGTGGCGGAGAACACGATGCCGTCTTTATCGATGGCGTCTACGCAGGTAGTGTCGCTGGCCATCAGAGCGTCGTCAATCTTGGTGCGCGCTATGTCCATTTCGGTGGGATGCTTGCCGCGCTTGCCGTTGATCATGCCGGGCAGGAAGTCCATGGACGCCATGTGCCCGATCTCCTTGCGGCGTTCGGCGGCGTAGGCTTTGGACAACAGCGTTTCCTCCGGAATTTTGACGAACTTCGGATCGCCGTAATAGGTGTCGCGATCGGCATAGGCCAGTTTCAACGCCTCGGTAACGGTGTGAATATAATCCGCCGAATTGAAGCCCATGGAGCGGAGGTCGTAGCCCTCCAGAATGTTGAGCGTTTCCAGCATAGCCGGACCCTGGCTCCAGAATCCGGGCTTGTAGACCTTGTAGTTGTGAAAATCGCTCGACACCGGCTCTTCGGGCTCCAGCTTGAACGCGGCCATGTCCTCATAGCGGAGCAACCCGCCGTTGGCCCGCATGAAAGCGTCGATGCGGTGCGCGATATCGCCGCGATAGAAATAATCCGCCACGGCGTCGATGGCGGCGGCGCGGGACGCTCCAGAGGCCAGCGCCTTCTTCTCGGCGGCGGCCATCCCGCGCAAGGTGCGCGCCAGGTTCGGCTGATGGAAAATCTCGCCTGGCAACGGCACGCGGCCATCGGGGAGGAACGTCTTTTTGGAATCCGGCCATAAGTCGAAGAAGCGGCGCGAGCGCGCGATGGCGCCAGAGCGGGTTTCATCGATGGCCATGCCGTCTGCCAATTCGATGGCCGGTTCAATATCTTCGGAGAACGATTTGGTTCCGAAATCGCGCAGCGCCACTAACCCGGACTCCACCGTGCCTGGCACCAGAGCGGGAAGAATGCCGGCCACCGGAATAATGCCTCTCAATCCACCCGGATCGAGCGTCAGGATTTCACCCGGCCTGGGTTGATGCTCCATAAAAAACTTGGCGGTGGCGAGTTTGGGCATGGGGCCGACACCCGCGATGGCATAAACCTTGCCTGCCTTGGTGCGAATCAGGATGGGAGCTTCGCCGCCCAGGCCCAGATGCGAGAACTCGGTTACCGTGGCGGCGAACATGGCGGCAACTCCGGCGTCCACCGCATTTCCGCCATGGAAGAAGATCTTCATGCCGGCCTCTTCGGCGTACTCGCTGCCGGTGGCTAGGGCGCCTCGGGTGCCGCGAGCGGCGTGCATGGTGGGAAGTTCGAAATCCTTGCGCTGCGCGAACGTGGGGGAGACGCAAAGCAGGATAAAGAGGGGGGCCAGCGTGTGCTTCATATGGCTAGGTTAATTATAGCGGGCGCCGGGGGGAAGGCTGGTGGCTGGTGGCTAGTGGCTGGTGGCTGGATAGAGCCGGTCTTCGGAAAAGAGGTTGGTGGTTCCACAGTTGGGGCAGCGATACACCGGGAGCAAAAACCGCTTGCGAACCAGGTTCAAGTGGCGCAGCCATTCTGATTGCGAGCCTGAGCCGCAACGGATGCAGACGTTGGTCCAGGCCTCAGCCTCCACCCGAACGGCGAAACTGCCGAAGTACAGCGCCCAGCCGTAAATGCTGAGGCGCGTGCCAAACAAGCGGTCCGAAAGGCGCGAGAAATAACTGAACAGATGCAGGGAGATTTCGGTGCCGCCGCCTACCAATAGGAGCCGCCGGGGACCGCGTGCCCGGAAATTCCGGCGATTCAAATACGAAAGCGAACTGTACAGCGTGCGCGTTTGAACATGCGGAAGGCGAGTGGCGCGTTGAATGGTATCGGCGAGAGCTTGGGCGGAAGTGAACGGATTGACGTGGCCACCGCCGCGGGCCAGCCAGCGGTATAGACGATCGCAGAAAGTGGAGGCATCGGGCACCGCGACGTAGAGCGCGCCGGTGGGCTTCAGGACGCGTCCGATTTCGGAGAGGGATGCAGTGAGATCGTGGAAGTGTTCCAGACTGTGGTTGGAGATGACGGCGTCAAACGAGTGGTCCAGGAAGGGCAGGCGCGCCGCGTCAGCTTGCGCGAAATTGAGGGCTGGGATGGAGGGACGGTCCAGGTCGGCGCGGATAGCGATGAATGGGCCGATGCTGCCGTCGAAGCTGCCGGCGTTCGATCCGATGTCGAGCACGCGTTCGCCCGGTCCGAGATTCTCTAGGATTTCATGCACTCTAGCGTCGATCGAAGAGATCGCCGATGCGGATGGAGAATCCGGGAATCAAAGGCGATACAAACTGATCGTCATCGCCGAGAATGGCGTTGCGATGGTTGGAGAACACGAACGCTCTTCGCGAATCTATATCGATGATCCAAGCTTCCCTGGTACCGCACTTTCGGTAGCGATCGGCCTTGTAAACGAGTTTCTTAAACGTATCGTTTTCCGAAACGATTTCGATCGCAAGGTCCGGAACAAAGCGTTGGACGCGCCTTCTGTCCTCCGTCAGGGCCGTCTTCTGAGGTCCAAAGAACGAAATGTCGGGTCCATGGACATTCCCGCCAAAGTCGAATTCCTGCTCCGAAATGACTTCTCCAAGCCCATTTTTCTTGACATACTCGCATAACAGAGAGATCAAGTAATCGCGAAGCCGATTGTGCATCAGCGTATTTCCCGACACGTCCACCAACTTCCCGTCCACCAGCTCGTGATTGAGCGCGAGGGCGTCAGGAAGCCGTTCAAAATCGTCGATCGTGAGCGGGCTCGCCAGCGGCATACCAGTATTTTACCTCGTGGCCGGCTCTCTAGACCCGCGCCACCTGCTCTTCTGTCGGCTCGGCGCAGCAAAACCACGGCTCATCCATATGGGGAATCACGGCTAGGGGCGACAGTTGGAATTCGTCCGGGAGCGGGCGATGGTTGACCAGGTTCCAGAGCTGGCCGAAGATCTCACGACGAGAACCGTTCGAAGCGGCGATGCGTAGAGCCTGCGCGGCCAGTGCGTCCATTTCGGGATCGGAATGCTGCCAGCGATACAACAGCGCCGGCTCATCGAACTCGCGGATCACCGCTTGCACTTCGTCCAGCTCCAGCATTCGCGATCCACGCGGAATCAGCAGACGCAGGGCTAATTGCACGGGCGCGACGTGGTCGGCCAGATCCAGCTCCAGCAGCAGTTCCAGCAATTCGCGATACGAATCGCGCGTGGTCCAGGGAGTGAACGGAATGAAGGTGGGGGCGAGCGTCAGGCCGGCGGATCGAAACTCTCGCGCCACTTCGATGAAATCCGCCCGGGTGTGGCCTTTGTCGAGCTTCGCGAGCACGGCGTCGTCGATCGATTCCACGGCGCTGGTCACAAACAGGCAGCCCGTTTCGCGCAGGCGCGGCAACAGGTCGCGATGCTTCAGTAAATGCTCGATCTTGATGGTCGCGTCGTAACTTACGTCCGGCCACTCGCGATGCATCGCCTCGACGATGCGCATGGCGTGTGTCGGTCCGTTGAAGAAATCGGGATCGCCGAAGCTGATGTGCTGAGCGCCCGCAGCCACCTGCTGGCGGATGTCGGCGAGCACGACTTCAGCTTGCACCACGCGAAAATTTCCTTGGTATACGGGCACCACGGGACAATGGCGGCACAGGTGTTTGCAACCGCGGCTGGCTTCGGTATAACCGCTGCGCTTTGCGCCGTCACCCGTTCGCAGGCGCGCGTACTTTTCGATGGGCGGCAGCCCGGAGCGAAGCGGCACGCGAAATTGCAGGCGGTCGAGCGAGATCAGCGCTTCGGTCTGCGAGGCGCTTTGCGACCCGAGACGATCCAGTAACGACATCAGCCCCGGCTCGAACTCGCCGCCCAGAACGGTCCCAGCGCCCATGCTCCGCAAATACGATTCGTTCAACGGCGCGTACAGCCCATAGCAGCAAACGTGGGCGACCGGATTCAGCTTGCGAACCTTGTCGATCACCTTGGCCGCCAGGCGCGTGGCCGTATGCATGGGAAGGTAGAACGCCACCAGATTCGCCTTGCGGACGCAGTCGGGGTCGAGCGATTCCACGAACAGGTCCGCGCAAGTAACCTGGTGGCCGCGCTCGGCAATCCACGCCGCGGGCGATGCCAGTCCGAAAGGCTGGTGGCCAAGTTCGTATGTGGAAACCAGGAGAACGTTCATGAGCGGCTATTTCATTATGCCGCTTGCTCACGCGCCACCGGCCCGGAGTGTTTTAGCTCTTGGCGAAGTACAGAGCGCTGGCGCGTTCCAGTTCCGACTTGCTCATGAAGGGCGGCCGTCCCTCGTACTTGCCGATGGAGGTAAGAATCGTACAGATATCAGCTGGATAACAAGCGCGCAGCTCGGTGCGCCCCTCGCGCAGGCACAGCTTGCGCAGGTACTCGGCGCTGTCGGCCTCGCAGGGAATGTTGAACTTGGTGACCACGCGATGGAAAATCTGGTCGAATGACTTCTCGTCCACAGCGTCCACGAAGATTTTGTTGTGAATGCGGCGCAGGAAGGCTTCATCGGCCAGGTCGCTCGGCTCCAGGTTGGTGGAGAACACCACCATCAGCTCGAACGGGATCTGGAATTTCACGCCGTAGCGCAACATCAGGTAATCCACGCGGCGGTCCAGAGGTACAATCCAGCGATTCAGCAAGTCGCGCGGCGACATTAGCTGGCGGCCGAAGTCGTCGATGATGAAGATGCCGTTATTCGCCTTCATTTGCAGGGGCGCGGCATAAATGCCCGACGCTTCGTCCAGGCGTAGTTCCAGCATGCTGGGGATCAGTTCGCCGCCCACCACGATACAAGGCCGGCGGCACAAGGCCCAGCGCGGATCCACCTCCCCATCGTCGTTGCTCAGCTTCTGGTGCACCACCGGGTCATACAAGCTGATCACCTGATTGTCCACTTCCACCGCATAGGGCATCAGGACGGCATCCTGGTAGACGCGTAGCATCCTCTCCGCCAGGCTGGTTTTTCCGTTTCCGGTAGGGCCGTAGACGAAGATGGAGTTCTGAGAAATGAGCGCCGGGCCCAGCTGATCGAGCAGCTGATCGTTCACCACCAGGTCGGAAAACGCCGAGCGCAGGATCTTGCGATCAATCCGAACCTGCGCGGCTTGCGCCTTGGTGGCGCTGTGATAATCCTTCAACGACACGGGCGCGGCGCCGGCGTATTGACTGATCTGAAAGCGCTCGCCGGCCAGCATCTTCCCCCCTTGCGAGAGGGTGAAGTTATAGTCGTTGCCCAGCATCCCCTTCACTTCCACCAGTTGTTGCTGGCGCATGTGAGTGAAGACAATGTTTAGAATAGGAACGGAAAGCTTGAGTGTATTGCTCAGGCTCTGGAGGGTGCTGAAGCCTTCCAGCAGCAGGCGGCGCAGGACCAGATCGAGCACCAGCGACTGAGAAATGCCTAAGTCTTCAAAGGTTTGCGGAATCGCAGGACTGAACCCACTGTGGGCTGGAGCAAGTGTTGCAGCCATGAAAAATACGAAGCCTCACTGTTTTCATCGGCCAAATAGCCCTATTTATTTACAGCCCGGGATTTATTTACAGCCCTGGCGCTTGTTTCCTACACGATCGGCGTGTGGGGGGCGTCAATCCTCTTGTGAAGCTGCGTAGCTCTATTGTTTTCGGCGTTTTAGCCTGCTGGATGCTAGCTTGTGCCGCGCTGGACGCCGCTTCCCCGGCCGAGCAGCTGTTTCATCAGGCGCAAAAGGCCGAGCGGGCCGGCGAAATCGTCAAAGCTTATCTTCTTTATGCGGAAGCCGCGGCGGCCGACCCAACCAATGCCGATTACTGGTCTCACGCCCAGGCGCTACGGCCCGCCGCCAGCCTGGTGGATGCCAGCCCGCCCAAAATGCCTGACCTATCCAGCGACAAGATGGATCGCACCCTCTTTGGAACCATTACCAATGAGGACCTGGAAGAAGCGCGCAGGCCCCTGCCGCCTCCGCTTCTGGAACCCCTGCCCGGCCGTCACGATTATGACCTCAAGGGCAACTCCCGGGTTCTTTGGGAACAGGTGGGCGCCGCGCTTCAACTCAAAGTGGTGTTTGACCCCGACTATCGGATGGTCCGGGACATCCATTTCGAAATGTCCGATGCCGACTATCGCGAAGCGCTCGGAGCGCTTCAAATAGCCACCGGTTCGTTCCTGGTTCCCATCAGCCGGCGTCTGATTTTCGTGGTCAACGACACCACGCAGAAGCGCACTCAGTTTGAGCCGACCGCCGCGGTAGTGCTGCCATTTCCGGACGCCACCGGCGTGCTGGAGATGCAGGAGCTCGGCACCACGATTCGATCCGTGCTGGATTCGCAAAAGGTGATGCTGGACGCCTCGCGCCGCATGATTATGATTAAGGACAAAGTGGGCAAAGTGCGGCTGGCCGAAAAGCTGCTGGCGGATTTGACGCGCCCGCACCCACAAGTGACCATCGACGTGGAAATCCTCACCACCGATCTCTCGTCCTCGCTCAGCTACGGTCTCTCGCTGCCCACCTCGTTTGCCCTTACCCCCTTCCTGCAGCGGGCCAATCTGCTGAACAATTTCCCCTCGGGCTTCTCGAGTTTCCTGGCATTCGGCGGCGGCGCCAGCCTGCTGGGCCTGGGTGTGACCAACGCTCAACTCTTCGCGACGGTGTCCAAGTCCAGCTCTCAAAGCATTTTTCGCGCGCAGATGGTGGCGGTGGACGGAATGCCCGCGTCGCTGCACGTTGGAGAAAAATACCCTATCATCACCAACGGCTATTTTGGAAACTCCTCGGGCAGCGGCACAGTCTACACCCCGCCGCCAACGGTGACCTTTGAAGACCTGGGCCTGGTGATCAAAGTGACGCCGCGCATCACCAGCGCCGATGAGGTGACGCTGGACCTGGACGCCGAATTCAAGATGTTGGGCGCCACCACCAGCAACGGCATCCCGGTGGTGGCGAACACGCAATACCAGTCCAAAGTGCATGTCCAGAACGGCGAGTGGGCCGTGCTGTCAGGCCTGATGACCTCCCAGGAAGCCAAGACGGTCACTGGCATTCCGATTATTAGTTACATCCCGCTTCTGAGACAGAACACCGTCACTAAAGATCAGGGAGCTACGCTGATCGTGCTCAAGCCCCACATAACCATACCGCCGCCGTGGGAAATTCCACAGACCAGAACGTGGACCGGTAGCGAGACGCGCCTGCCTCCGGACCTGTAAACTCAATCTCCCCTTTCCTTCATGTCACAAATGCGAGACGAGATCCTCGAGCAGCCCGCCGTGCTCGAGAGAACGCTAGAAGCCGAGCGCGGGCCGATCGAAGAATTGCGCAAAGTGCTGGAGCGCGATCCGCCGCGTCTGGTGATGCTGGCCGCGCGCGGTACTTCCGACAATGCGGCGCAATTCGGCCGCTACCTGCTTGAGATGACCACTGGAATACCGGTGACACTGGCCGCGCCCTCCATCTTCACGCTGTACAACGCGCCGTTCCGCTTTGACGGCGTGCTGGTGGCGGCCATTTCGCAATCCGGCGAATCCACCGACACCAACGTGGTGCTGGAGCGCGCCCGCGAGCAAGGCGCGCGCACCATTGGAATCACCAGCGAATCGAGCAGCGCATTGTCGAAGATCGCCCAGCATCTGTTCCTGGTGCATGCCGGGCGCGAACGGAGCGTGGCCGCCACCAAGACTTACACCGGGCAGCTGATGATGCTGTATCTGCTAGCGTATGCGCTGGGCGGCGCCATCGCACTGGACGATCTGGCGCGCGTGCCCGAATGGGTGCATCGCGCGTTGACGCTGGAGCTTGAAATGGCGCGCCGGGCCGAGCGCTATCGTTTCATGGAACACGCCGTGGTGCTGGGCCGGGGGTTGAATTACGCCAGCGCGTTCGAGTTCGCCTTGAAGCTGATGGAAACCTGCTATGTGGTGGCGGAGCGCTTTTCGAGCGCCGACCTGCTGCATGGCCCCATCGCGATGCTGGAGGCGGGCTTTCCGGCATTCCTGTTCGCGCCGGCGGGAGTGACGTGGCCGGGCACGCGCGAAATCATGGCGACTCTCAACGAGCTGAAGGCCGAAACCATGATCGTCACCGATGTCAGCAACGTGGAGGCGGCGCGCGACCGCCGCTCGGTGATCGTGCCCGTGGCGCTGGACGAACTGTTCACGCCGATCCCCTATATCGTTCCGGCGCAGCTGTTCGCGGCGTCGCTGGCCGAGGAAAAGGGGCTGAATCCGGATCAACCGAGAGCGCTGAGCAAAGTCACCCGAACACTGTAGCTGACGCCGCGCAGCGTGAGGACCCACCCGCTATCCTTGAACTTGAACCCTCTCCAAATCCTCAACCGCGAGATCGTCGCCTGCCAGCTTTGCCCGCGCCTGGTGGCCTATCGCGCCGAAGTGGGCCGCCTGAAGCGCCGCGCTTATCGCGATTGGGATTATTGGGCCAAGCCCGTACCCGGATTCGGCGATCCCCACGCCCGCCTGCTTCTGATCGGCCTCGCTCCAGGAGCTCACGGCGCCAATCGAACGGGCCGCATGTTCACCGGCGACAGCTCAGGCGATTTCTTGTACAAGGTTTTGTTCGCCACCGGTTTTGCTTCCCAGCCCACCAGCGCCTCGCGCGACGACGGGCTGCAGCTCACTGATGCCTACATCGGCGCGGCGGTTCGTTGCGCGCCGCCGGCCAACAAGCCGACGGTCGACGAGATTCGCACTTGCCGCCCCTATCTGGAACGTGAGCTGGATCTGCTGAGGAACCTTCGCGTGGTGGTCGCTCTGGGCCGCCTGGCGTTCGATGTCTATCTCGGCATCCTACGCGATCGGGGCAAAATTGCACGCCGTTCCGGATTCGTCTTCGCTCACGATGTTGAGCACCGCACGGGGGATGGCCAGCCGCTGCTCATCAGCTCCTATCATCCCAGCCAGCAAAACACCTCTACCGGCAAACTCACTGAGGCGATGTTTCGTGGGGTTTTCGAGCGGGCGCGGCGTCACTTGAGTTAGCACCTGCCACGAAAACAGCCGACCGCAGCAGGACGCCCAGCTTCACTCCGTCGCGCGGCGAGACATACGGGTTGTGCACCTGCATCTGTACCATCGTGAGATCTTCGGTCTTCAGCCAGTCCTCCGGGACGTCGTGCTGGTAGGTGACCTCACCGTCCTTGGCGAACTGCGCGTGATCCAGCAAATGCCCGTTCACGTAATAGTCCACCTGAAGCGGCCCGGTCACCTTCAGCGTGTCATAGGGAAGATAGAAACGCTCGCGGAAGACGTGATGTTGAACCGAACGAAGACGGAACTGCAGCTCGCTCTCATCCAGCGTCCAATAGCCGTCCGCTTTGGGATCTCCCACCACCATCCCCTTGACGATGTACTGCGCCGCGCCGGGCCTCCCGATGGTCATCGCCTCGCCGGAGCCGTCGCTTTGGTCGAACACCTTCAGCATGTGAAGCCGCACGCTTTGCTGCGCGTCGCGGTTGTCCAGCTCCACATAGTGGTTGTCGAGAAAATCGAAAATGTGATCGTAGTGCGGCAGCCGGTCCAGGGGAATGCGCTGCTCCTGCGGCCCGTTCAGTTGCGTGATGAAAAGGCCGGCGTCGTGATAATAATTCCGCAGCAGAAAAAGCAGGTCCCAGTTGTAATCCACGGCGCTGTGGACGAACAGCAGCCTGGCGCCGCGCGGCAGGCGCGGATACATGCGCGAGAATTGGGCGATGGTGTTTTTGTAAGGCGAATGTTGAGGGTCGGGCGCGTCCGGCCAGTTCCGGTAGTCGATGCAGGAAATCAATCCCGCGGTGGCGATGAAGAGCCCGACTGAGGCAGTCATGGGCCGCACGCGCACCGGCAAATCTTCTGAGATCAGCCTGCACAGACTTTCTTTAAAACGCACCAGACAAACAGCCCCGAAAAGCGCCAGTCCGGCCAGCGGAAGATAAAGCACAAAGCCCAGGCGAGCGGGAATAAAGGACACGGGCAGCAGCGCAATCACGAAAAAGAAGAGACCGAACCACACCACCCGCGAGCGCATCCAGATCGCGATGGCGATGAGAATCGCGAAAAAAACCGCGACTTCCAGAGCCGTCAGCGGCGTGACGCCCAGCGCCACGAACGGATTCGTGCGATAGAGCAAGTTGGCCAGATACGTCTCGGTGTCCGCCAGCCATCGCGACCACGTATAGCTTGGAATATAGTCCGTATTGCTGGCCAAACCGCCAGTCCCCAACTTGCCTGGAAGATAGATCAATACGACCAACGCGCCCAGCAGCGCCACTCGTCCTTCCCGCAGACACCATCGGACCGGGGCTCGAAGTCTGCGGAAATCGGGCGGGTGGAACAGGAGTTCGTACAGGAAAACGATGGGCGGAAGCGCCGCGGCCATTTCCTTGGAATTCAAAGCGCATACGAAGCACGCCAGAAACCCCAGCGTTCCCCACACACCCAGGAACCTTCCCTGTGCGCGGGCTCGCAAATAGATCAGCAGCGCCAGGAAGCAGAACAGGAAGCAAAAGACGTCGTACATCGATCCGGCGTTGTAGTACAAGTACCCCAGTTTGCCGTGGAAGGCCCACAGCAGCGCAGCCAGCGCGCCTACTTCCTTCGATCCGCCGATCCGGGTGAACACCAGGTACGCCAGCCAAAGATTGAGCAGCATCGCCGCGAAGTACAGCACGTACAGTGGGTAAGGATTAAAGCCAAAAATCGAGAACAGCGAAAGATAGATGACGGCGCCGAATGGCCGGTACGACGTCGTCCAAAAGAAAAGGTTGGCCTTCACTAGCGAGCTGAGCGGCTGGGTCCAATAGCCGTACAAGTTCATCAAGTCGTCGCCGGTGTAGTAAATAAGGAGGCCGCGCCAGGTGAGGGACAGGAATAGGCCCGCGATGAAGAGGCCAGCCAAAATCGAGCGCAGGGTGCTCCACGCTCCGGATGTGGGCGCCGTCGACTTCGGCTCCGTTACGGATCCTTGCGCCATGCCTGCTGCAGTTTCTCCGCGAAAGGAGAGCTGGTTGGTGTGAACCGCTCGGCCGGCGGAAGCGGCTCAGGCGCCACCGCCCGGTCATGCTCGGCCCGTTCCTTCGCCGTGGCGACAGGCTCACTGGAAGCGGGCGCGATGTTGCCATAGTTGGGAACATCGCGCGCCGGTGCGTCCTCCAGATACTTCGTCTTCTTTAGGACGGCGCGCTCCAGCGACGGGCTATAGCCGGTCCAGCAGCCCTCGATGTGCCGGTCCTTCTCCTCCAGCGCCCGCATGCACTCCATCTTGGAATCCAGATTGTCCAGGTGATGCAGCAGCATCGCTTCCGGAAACAGCGGCACTTTGGGAGATCCATACTCCAGCTCGCCGTGGTGGCTGATAATCAGGTGCTCCACCAGAACCCGCAGCTTCGGCGGAAAATCCGGGATCTGCTGGAGTTTTTCGTGCAGCAGACGCAGGCCGATCACGATATGGCCGAGCAGTTGGCCTTCCGAGCTGTAGCCAAAGCTGCGCTCATAACTTAATTCGGCCACCTTGCCGATGTCGTGAAGAATCGCGCCGGTCAGCAGCAGATCCGGATCCACGTTGCGGTAGTGCGAAGAGGTCAAGTGGCATAGCCGGCACACCGAAAGCACGTGTTCCAGCAATCCGCCCAGATAAGCATGATGCACGTGTTTCGCGGCCGGCGCGGTGCGATACATGCGCGCCAGCGGCTCATCATTGAGGAACGCCTCCAGCAGCGCCCGCAACTGCGGGTTGCGCATGGCCGCCACCAACCCGCGCAGCTCCGCGAACATCTCGTCGGGATCGCGCGCCGACGCCGGAAAGAAATCGGCGAAATCCACATCCGCGTCCAGCACCCGCGCCATCTTGTGCACGGTCATCTGCAGCCGGTTTTGGAAGATCTGCAGCAGCCCCTTTACCTTGACGAAATCGTCCCGCTCGAAGGTGTCCACCACTTCCACCACGTTGTCCCACATTTTGGCGTCCACCTCGCCCGTCCGGTCGCCCAGAAGCAGCGAAAGATAGGGCTCTCCCGACTTCTTTTGCCGGACGTCTTTGCCGTGAACGAGAAATGTGGTGGTGAAAACCTGGTTCGGCTTTAGATCGTTAAGGTAGGGCGATTTCATGGAAACCGGGCGCTCTTACTGCTGCGACGAACTGGTGGTGGTGGTTTGGGTACCCGGCACCGGTATCGTCCACAGCAGCCTCTTGTGCCTGGTCCTGCTCTCTACCTCTTCCTTTTTCACCGTTTCAGGCCGGAGCTGCGCGGGATCCACCCAAGCGGTGTCCTTGCCGCTGGCCGCCCCGGTGTCGATGTAATCGGCCTTGATCTCAAGAAACGCGTCTTTGCGCAGCTTGGTCAGGTAGTCGCGAACGGCGGCATCCAGCTTGGGCGCGAGAAGGATCTCGGTGATCCGGTTCTCCACCTCCGACAGCTCGGCTTGCCCGGCCTTCTGATGATCCTCCACGCGAAGAATCAGAAATCCGTTAGCGGTTTTGATGGGATCGGTGATGTAGCCTTTGGGCTGGTTCCAGACCGCGTCTTCGAGGTTCTTACTCATGACGCCCTTCTTGTAAGGAGGAAGCTCGCCCAGGACCTTCGCGCTCACCGAATCGGAATTGTCGCGCGCCATCTCGGCGAATCGCTCGCCTTTGCGCGCCCGCGCCACCAGGTCCTTGGCCTTCTTCTCCGCCGCCGCCACACCCGCGGCGTCTTTGCCTTCCGTCGAGATTAAAATCTCCTGCAAGGTAATCTGCTCATCGCGCACGAAGTCCGCTCTGTGCTCGTTGTAATACTTCTCCAGCTCCTCGTGCTTCACCGACATCTTCTCGCTCACTTCCTCGCGAATCACGCGTTGCGTGAGCAGCCGGGTCTTAATGTCCTGTTTGAAGTCCTCATACGACAGCCCGCTTTGTTCCTTGATGTAGGCCTCGAATTTCTCGGGGTCGGCAATTTTGGACTCAGATTGGTAGCCCGCCAGTTGCTTGCTGACGTCGCTGTCGACGTTGATGTTGAGATCTTTGGCCTTCTGCGCCAGGATCAACTGATCGATGCGGTCGCGCAGCAGGTTCTTCTCCCCATCCGCCAACCGTTTTTCCAACTCTTCGCCCACCACGCCGTTGGCGCGTAGGGCCTCGCTGAGTTCGCGGCGGGCACGATCCAGATCGCCCCGCGTGACAATGTCGCCATTACATTTCGCGACGATCTCTTCCACCACTGCCGTGTCGGCCGCGGCCAAACTCAAGGTGAACGCACAGCTGGCTCCAAGGGCCAGGAGGGGTACAAACAACTTCATACCCTCCATTATGGACGAAAGGGCGCGGGATGGGGATGGGGACGGAGGCGGGGTGGTCCAGCGAACCTGTTGTGGGCGCCGCTTGCGGCCGCGGTTCCCGAGAGCTGCATGTGGAAGCACTTCCCGCGCTGCGCGCTCGTTGCGTCGCATCACGCGCTCGGCGAAGCGTTCGACATCGTGTTTTGAAAAAACGAACCCATCTTCCTGAATAAAAGGCTTCGGTTGAATAAAGGCTTCGGTTGAAAAAAGCTCGGCGGCCTGCCAGGGAACTCCTTTGTGTTTGTGAAGTTGGAGGAGGGCGGCGGCGTCCTTGAGGTCGCGGCGTTCGCGCGGTTGGCTTTTAGCGGTTAGCTATTGGCTATTTGGCAGGGGGATCGGGTTTGTCATAGGAAGACCTCCGATGTGGTTGTGGCATGGGCGGAGGGTGATTATGCGAGGCGGGCGGTGGATGTTGTTGGGAAGGAGGGGAAGATCGCCGACGGAGGAGCGTGACCGCGGACAAATCAGCCACGCGGTTCAGACTGCTCGCGGGAAATTGGGAGGCATGGTCACTCGACGACATGCCGACTATTGGTCCAAGTGGATTCCAGACCGCTAGCGCGTCATCCAGGACTTTAATTGCCATTCGATCGGCTAAACTGAACTGAATCCTGCATATGCCGCTCTCCGTCGGCGAGAAACTCGGACCGTACGAAATCCTGACGCGTCTCGGCGCCGGTGGTATGGGAGAAGTGTGGAAGGCTCGCGACACCCGTCTGGATCGGATCGTCGCGGTCAAGATTGCTCAAGGCAATTTCGATGAGCGCTTTGAGGGGGAGGCGCGAGCCATCGCCGCGCTGAATCATCCCAACATCTGCCAGCTTTACGACGTCGGTCCGAACTATCTGGTGATGGAGTTCGTGGAAGGCTCGCCGATCGCGAGGGCGGATGGAATCCGGAAGTTGCTGGATGTTGCGGTGCAGATCGCGGAAGGGCTTGCGGCCGCGCACGCCGGGGGCATTCTCCACCGCGATCTGAAACCCGACAACATCCTCGTCACACGCGAAGGACGCGTGAAAGTTCTCGATTTCGGGTTGGCGAAGTCGCTCACCGCCCGCCCGGCCGACGATGCCACACTGACCATCGGTCTTACCGATCCCGGCACTGTCGTCGGCACGTTCAATTACATGTCGCCGGAGCAGGCGCGTGGGGAAGTAAATCTTACTTCACAGTCCGATCAATTCTCGTTCGGCGTCGTACTGTACGAATTGGCGACCGGGAAACGGGCCTTCCAGCGCGGAAGCGCTCCGGAGACTATGACGGCGATCATTCGCGAGGACGCCGAGCCGCTTCCCGGCAGTGTGCCTGCGCCGCTGCGTTGGGTGATCGAGCGGCTGCTGGCTAAGGAGCCCGCCGAGCGCTACGACTCCACGCGCGACCTGTATCGCGAACTGAAGCAGATCCGCGACCGGCTCTCTCAAGCGACCAGTGCACAAACTCCGGCAGCCCCAGTTTCCACAACCAAGCGAAAGCGCGGCCTGGTTCTAGGCGCGGTCGCGGTCGCCTGCCTCGCTGCAGGTTCGGTGCTCACTCCTTTGCTCATTCCGAAGCCTGTTGCAGGTCCCGACCTATCGGCTTACAAGTTTACGGCGCTCTCCCGAGCGGAGGCCGAGGAGCGTTCTCCCCGGTGGTCGCCGGACGGTAAGAGCATCGCTTATACCACGCGCGTTCACGGCCTCATGCAAGTCTTCACGAAACCGGTCGGCACACCGGATGCCGTGCAGCTCACTAAGGCAGATCAGAATTGCACTTCCCCGTTCTGGTCGCCCGATGGTGCCAGCGTTTACTACCTTTCCGGCGGTAGTCTGTGGTCCGTCTCCGCTGCGGGCGGCACTTCGCAAAAAGTATATGAGGGAGTCACGGCCGCCACTCTTCATCCCGATGGGAAGACACTGGCATTCGACCGCGGCCGCAAGTTGTGGGTCGGGTCTCTGAAAAATAGTCAGGCGAAAGAGCTCTGGGAGGGCCCCACCAATGGCGGGTTGAGTTTCTCTCCCGACGGCTCGAAGCTGGCTGTCGACAGCATAGGACCCGTTATGATCGTGCCGTATCCTTCCGGCCCGCCGCGACAGATCGAGGCGGGGGGGCCTGTGCTGACGGAGCCAAGCTGGTTTCCGGACAATCGCCACCTGGCCGTGGCCGTGCGGATCCGTGACGAGACGGTGCTTTCGATTATCGATGCAGCGGACGGAACCCGGCGCACGATTGCCTCCGCTCCCAACGGATTCCCGGAGCCATCCGTTTCACCGGAGGGAAAGCGCATTGCCTATGCGGCCGGCCAGTTTGGATGGGACGTACTCGAAATCTCGATTCCAAATGGCGAGCTCCGAACGCTTGTTTCAGGCGGCATTTCCAGGACGCCGGATTGGGCACCCTCGGGAACCCATTTCATCTTTTCGATTCCTAGCGGCGAGGGCGTCGGGATTGTGGACCGGCAGGCGGGGGGCGAGGGATTTTCCCGGCGGCTTGGCGACGCCCAAGGAAGGGATCCGCAATGGTCTCCGGACGGCGGGCGATTCGTCTTCTATCGCGAAGTGGACCGTATCAGCAGACTTATGCTCGCGAACGCCGCAGGGGGCGGCGCTGTCTTATTGGATTCCATACAGTTCGGAACGCTAGGCGGAATGTCCTGGTCGCCGGATGGGCAATGGATCTGCTACTTACGCGAGGTCGCCGGGAAACAGGACCTGGTAAAAATCCGCGCCACGCCCGGGTCTGCCGCGGAGACTGTGGCGAACGCCAAACCTCAGACTTGGGTAGACTCGATGCCCCGATGGTCGCCGGCGGGAGACTGGATCGCGTATCCGGCCGCGGATGGCATCGATCTGATTTCTCCAGATGGCAAATCCACTCGTAACCTGACTTCACGCAAGTTCCTAGCTTACGGGTTCTCGAAGGACGGCAGCCAGTTCTACGGCGTCTTCCAAAACACTACCGGTAACGGCGCGCAGTGGCAGCTTTATTCGGTGAACGTGAAATCAGGCGCGGAAAAGTTTCTCGCGCCAATTGATCTTCCAGCCTCCGTGGATCGTATCGCCGGATTTAGCATCCATCCCGACGGCAAGTGCTTCCTCACCTCGGTGGCCAAGTTTCCGTTCGATATCTGGATGCTGGAAGGCTTCGAGCAGCCTGAACCTAAGAGCTTTCTGGACCGGCTGCTTCGACGTTGAAGGATAAGCCGACTCCGGGCTCTCCCCGCCAGCACTGTCGCGGTTCGCAGAATTCTCACTCAATTAAGGTGATCTCAAACTAAAAGTCGGCGCAGGCGCGGCACTCCAGTCGAAACATCCAGCTCCCGTGGGCCGAGGTCGCATCAGGATTAATCCCGCGAAGTCGGCTTCACAACTGCGATCTTCACGAGCAATTCCAAGTTGACGGAAAACGGCCTAAGCTCTCCCGTGGAACGACCGATTCTCAATTCGCGCGATAGCGACTTTCCGTCCAGTTGGACGTACGCCCATTATTCCGGCACCAGGCAGTGAGGCAGGAAGCACAAGAAGTAGATCAGCTCGGGAGCTGCTATTGATACCATAAAACATCGTAGAGGAGGGCACTGTGATCGCGACTTTCTTCAGCACCCGGAAGTGCTTCCGTACCCGTGCGTGGGCTATCGCGGGCTCGATCGCCCTGCTCGCGTGCGGCGGGAGTAGCGCTCTCGCTCAGTCAAGCGCCCTAACCCCCGGTTTATTAGAGCATCAGGCGGTGACGCCACCGCTGCTGTTCCGCGAGGTCTGGCAGCAGCCGCCCCATACGGGTCCGCTAAATGACGAGAATCGCCGCATCACGCAGCAGGCCGTGACCAACCCGGACTTGGAACTGCGGCTTTACGGCACGGACGCACGCAACATACAAGCTACCGAGCACAACGGCATCCCCGACCTCTGGAACGGCTTCACCACCTCGCCCGTGGCACTGACGCTGAGGTACAAGAGCGCCTACCTGGATCTGACGGGCCTGACGAGGATGCGCTGGAGAACGCGCACGGAGAATCTGCACGTGCTGCATCCGGTGGTGAAGCTCGCCGACGGCAAGTTGCTCGTCGGCAGCCAGACGTTCCAGAGCCCACAGAGGCGGATGGTGGGATCGGACGGTTTCACCGGCGATTTCGTGGTGTCCGAGGTGACGTTCGACGATCAGCGCTGGTTTGAGCTCGATCCCGAGAGGGTCGTCGTAAAGCTGGAAGTCAATAACCCCGACCTGAGCCGCGTGGACGAGATCGGTTACGTCGATCTCATGCCCGGCGGCGGACACGGTACTGCCGGATGCTCCAATGTCTCATGGATCGAGGTGTACGCGACGCCACGCAAGCGCTGAGCGGGGCAGCGTGGCACGCATCAACTGAATGCGCTCGCCGAGGCATTGGCCGCCAAACGGCTACCACTATATACAGCCACCCAAGATGCGGTCGATCTGCCGAAGATGGTTCAAGTCGTGTGCCGCTTCCAGGCGGACGAACTCCTCCACCGTTTGCCGACCGCGTACCTGGTGGACCCCATAGCACTCCACCCACCGTGCGCGCGGGGCCGACTCCAACAGTCGCAGGTTGCTCTCGCGCAGCGCCCGAAAGACCCCTGCCGAAAGGCTCGCGTCTTGCTGCGCGTAACCCAAGCGCTCCGCCCATGCCGGCTCATCCCACCACGTAAAGGCCACGCCCGGATTCGCCAGCATGTTTCGCAATCGCCACCCCATCGCCAGCTCCGCGTCCGCCAAGTGCGCTGCGATCTCGGAAATTGACCACTTTTCAGGTGCAGGGCGCCGGATCAACTCCGCTAAAACGCCGAGCTGTTTCAAGTATAACGGCCATTGATGAGATGACGAGATGTAGCGGGTAGGCTGCGTCTTGTTTAGCTGCCGCCGGGATAGTCATCCGACGTTGGGCGTCAGCCGATGACCCACCACCCACTGGCGTCTTCGCCCCGTCCCGCTGATAAACTAGAAG
Source organism: Bryobacterales bacterium (assembly GCA_963798295.1). Classification (GTDB taxonomy): domain Bacteria; phylum Acidobacteriota; class Terriglobia; order Bryobacterales; family Bryobacteraceae; genus Palsa-89. Next base: position 605,958 of record CAWCSV010000005.1, read on the forward strand.
CGGGGAAAGCATCTAAAGAAGCGATGGCAACGCCCACCCGCGTCCAGACTCCTGTCGATATCTCGCTCTCGTCCGAACAGCTGGTTCGGGCGTATCGAGCCATGTACACTGCGCGGCGGCTGGACGATCGCGAAATCCTGCTCAAGCGGCAGAACCGTATCTTCTTTCAAATCAGCGGCGCCGGACATGAAGCGGTGCAGGCTGCGGCCGGGCTGGTGTTCCGGCCCGCGCACGATTGGTTCTATCTTTATTATCGGGACCGCGCTCTGGCCCTCATGCTGGGCGTGACCGCCGAGCAGATGCTGCTGGCCGCCGTGGGAGCCGATATCGATCCGGCTTCGGGCGGGCGGCAAATGCCCTCCCATTGGACCGATGCGGCGCTGCACATCGCCTCGCGTTCCTCCGCCACCGGCACCCAGTACCTGCAAGCGGCCGGCTGCGCGCAGGCCTATCGCTACCTGGATCCCCATTCCGACGAAGTGACGCTGGTTTCCAGCGGCGAAGGCGCCACCAGCGAGGGCGAATTTTGGGAGGCGATGAATGCCGCCTGCTTGGAAAACCTGCCGCTGGTTTTCCTGATCGAAGATAACGGCTACGCCATCTCCGTGCCCGTGGAAAAGCAGACTGCCGGCGGAAATGTATCGCAACTCGTGTCTGGATTCCCCAATCTGAAACGCTTTGAAGTGGACGGGACCGATCTGATCGCGTCCCACCGGGCCTTGAGCGAGGCTGCGGCCTATGCGCGGGCGCGCAAGGGTCCGGCTTTGGTGCACGCCACGGTAACGCGCCCTTATTCCCATTCTCTCTCCGACGTCGAGCGCGATTATAAGACCAAGGCCGAGCGCGAAGCCGAAGAATTGCGCGACCCTCTGCTGCTGTTCCCCGAATGGTTGATCGCCGAAGGAATTCTCGACCGCCAGGGGCTGCAGGTGATCCTGCACGAGGTGGATCAGGAGATCCAGGAGGCTACCGATCGCGTCTTGCGCGCCGATCCCCCTCCCAAGGGGTCCGCGCTCCAATATCTTTATTCCGACCGTATCGATCCGACGTCCGCCGAGTTCGAAACCGAGCCGCAATATGGCGGCGAATCCCACACCATGGTGGACGAAATCAACCAGACCCTGCATGAAGAGATGCGGCGCGATTCGCGCATCGTCGTCTTCGGCGAAGACGTGGCGGATTGCAGCCGCGAGGCGAACCTGGCGGAAGTGAAAGGCAAGGGCGGCGTTTTCAAAACCACTGCCGGGCTGCAGATCAAATTCGGCAGCGACCGTTGTTTCAATACGCCCCTGGCGGAAGCGGGCATCATCGGCCGCGCCATCGGACTGGCGGAGCGCGGGCTGAAGCCAGTGGTAGAGATTCAGTTCTTCGATTACATCTGGCCAGCCATGATGCAGTTGCGCGCCGAATTGGCCACGCTACGCTGGCGCTCGCACAATGCGTTCAGCGCCCCAGTGGTAGTGCGCGTCGCCATCGGCGGCTACCTGAGCGGTGGCGCGATTTATCACAGCCAGTGCGGCGAGGTGATTTTCACTCACATTCCAGGCCTTCGCGTAGTAATGCCGTCCAATGCCCTGGATGCCTGCGGCCTTCTGCGCACCGCGATCCGTTCCGACGATCCGGTGCTGTTTCTGGAACACAAGAAGCTTTATCGCGAGCTCTACAATCGCTCGCAGCATCCCGGCCCCGATTTCACCATCCCCTTCGGCAAAGCCAGCGTGGTGAAAAGCGGCCAAAGCCTGACCGTGATCACTTACGGCGCGGTGGTGCAAAAGATGTTGCAGGCGGCGTTGCAGGTGGAGCAGCGCAATCCCGACAAGACCATCGAAGTGATCGATCTGCGGACGCTCTCGCCCTACGATTGGGAGACCATTCGCGCGTCGGTGGAGAAGACCAATCGCGTGATGGTGGCGCACGAAGACTGCCTGTCATGGGGCTATGGCGCCGAAATCGCCGCCCGCATCGCCAACGAGCTGTTCGATCGTCTGGATGCGCCGGTCGGGCGCGTGGGCGCGCTCGATACGTGGGTGGGCTACAATCCACAGCTCGAGAACGAGATCCTGCCGCAGGTGGAAAATCTGGCGGCGGAAGCCGAACGGCTACTCCAGTTTTGATCGGCGTTCATCTGCGTTAATCTGTGGCTAAATTTCCGTTTATGCGTCGGCGGGCAAAAGCGTGAACGGCTTCCCATCGGAACCGCGAACCACGCGAAAATGCCTTTCATCGACCGTTAGAATGCGCCGAATGCCGAGGCGCTCAGCTGTGGCGATCACCGCCGCATCGGCCAGACCGATATTCAGGGTCGCGTATTGATCGATTAATTCTCGCGACCGGCGAAGATCGGCCGAGGTAAAGGGTTCTAAAGTGAAAGCACCGTCCAGGATATCGTCGAGCAGGGCAAGTTCCGCCTGAATGCCGAGTTTCGCAACGATCAGGTAGTCAATTTCGCTGAGGATCGCAGTTGGGATGAGGATCGCGCCGGGCTCTTGAGCCAGGGCGGTACGCATCGCGCGATGGTGACGATCCCGCCGATTGTACAATCCGTAAATCGCGCCTGAATCGGCTATCGCCGCCATCGGCCCTTTTTGGCGGCGGTGCGAAGAAAGTCTTTCGCGCGTTCGGCGCCGTGAGTCTCGCCGCTGTCATACTTTCCCAGCCCCCGCGGGAGCGGCCGCTGCGCACTCTTGGTGTAGCCTTGCAACGCGTCCCGAATCAGCTCGGCTTGACTCCGCCCCTGCGTCTCCGCCATTTGACGGAGCGCCAGTACAGTATCTGAATCGAGATAGACGGTGGTCTTCGTCACGCCATATAGGGTACCATATGTGGCGGACCCATGATCACACGCGCAAACTTCCCTCAGGCCTGCGCGCCCCTAAAACTCTCGATCGCCGACGCCTCGTCCTCAAAGGTCTGCAGCACTGAATCGATCTTGGTCACGCTCAGCACACGCCGCACGGGCGCATCCGGATTCAGCAGCTTCAGTACGCCCGCGTTCTTTACCGCGTGACAGTAGCAGTTCATCAGGACGCCCAGACCCGTGCTGTCGATCCGGCTCACCTTGCTCAGATCGATCAGAACCTTGGTGTCGCTTTCCAACCGGATGGTGTTCGTCAGTTCGGCCAGCTCCAGGGATGCCGCCAGCAGCTGCGTGCCGGGGGCAAACTTCAGAACGGTAACGTCATTTATGCGGCTGCGTTGGACCAACGGCTCACCAAGCCCCCGAATCAACAGCTCGGTGGCGCGGATCTCCTCGAAGCAGTCGTCGCATGCCAGATAATGGTTCTCCCATTCCTCGGCCCGCGCGGCGCCCAGCCGCCGCCTCAGATAGAGGGTGATGGTCTCTTCGCGAATAACCGGATCTTCGTGGAAGTCCATCTTCATATCTCTGAGTGACGCGAAGTCCCCCGATGTTTCGTCTGCTCCACATAAATTGCACGAAATCTTTCTTTAGCCCGGCAAAGTACCACCCGGAAGTTTTCGTCGCTCATGCCCGTCTGCCTCAGGATCTCCTCCTTAGATTTCTCTTCCAGATAGAAACTGCGCAAAACACGGCGATCGCGCTCGGAAAGCTGCTCCATCCCGTGGGCGATGGCTTGGCGAATCTCAAAAAGATCGGATTCCGCGATGCCCTTGCCGGGTGGCTCAGGTACTACTTCTGGCATAGGCTCATCGCGCATATTCCGCCGGCGGTATTCGGAAATAACGTGCCGGCAGATACCGTTGAGAAAAGCACCCACCGCTTCGGGGTTGTGGATTTTCTCTTCACGGCTGGCCACCAGGAAACGCGCCAGGGTTTCCTGAACGATATCATCCACATCGGGGCAATAGAAGCCAACTTCGTAGGATACCTTGAAGCGTAACTTCGGCCGGAGTCTCTCTATGTCCTCGCTCGACAGGTTCATGAACTACCGAATCCGACGGGCTCTCCCCCAACCACCGCCGGATTGCGCTATCGTAACATACTGTACTGAGTACTGATTCAAAGACATGCATATGGGTCTGTTAAGCTGGACCGTAAATCCCTGGTAGGCGCGTGCGCTCGACGGAACTATCATTATGAATATTGAAGCGACCGAACTCGACAAAGCGGTGCTGCTCAAGATAACGGGCCGCATGGATGCCGAAAACTCCCACGAGTTCGAACAGGCTTGCCAGGTTTGGATCACAAAAGGCGCTAAGCATCTCATAGCCGATCTGGACGAACTGCAATATGTCAGCAGCATGGGGCTGCGATGTTTTCTTTCCGTCGCGCAAAAGCTGCAAGCCGACTCCGGGTCCCTCATCCTCTGCGGGCTCCATGGATTGCCGCGCCAAGTCTTTGAAATGACGCGGCTCATTGGTCTGTTTCCGGTATTTGCAACCGCCCAGGAAGCCCTCGCCACGCTCTGATGGACCTCAAACGACTTATCCTACCAGCCAGTGCGGGGTCGCTTTCGGCCTTCAGCGAGTTTGTGCGCGATGGCGCAATGGCGGCCGGGGTGGCCGAGGACGAATTCGCAAAGCTGGATCTTGTGTTGGAAGAGATCCTTATCAATGTCGCTCGCTACGCCTATACTCCGGATACCGGAACGGTGGAGGTTGCTTATGCCACTGCCGGGCCTCGCAAGCTGCTGGTGGAAATTGCAGATTCGGGCCGTATTTTCAATCCTTTGGACGCCGATCCACCAGATCTTTCGCGGGGCTTGGCGGACCGTCCCATCGGTGGCTTGGGCGTGTTTCTGGTGCGAAGCATGGTGGCTTCCATCGACTACCGTCGTGAAGCGGATCGGAATGTCCTGGCGTTCACCTTTCCTATTGACGGCGATCCGGGGGGAGGCTAATGATGTTAGGATTTTTGAAACTTTTTTTGCCGGCCTGCAACATCCCGCTGAAATGTGTCACTCTATAACGTAAGCGGCACATCAGGCAGCGGCCATCAGAAAGAGAGGACTTTGGATGACTACTTTGCGCAAGTGGAGATTCCCGATATTGATTGGGAGCGGACTGATCGCGGCGGGTGTACTGTTCTATTTCGCCAACGCGCACGTCAGCACCGACAAGACGCAAGGCGCGATCGGGAAGCGCGACGTGTATCGCGACGCCCAAGTCCCCAACGCGGACGTCGCCACACCTGGCTCGGCGCCGGTGGCTAATGCCGTCAAGGATGGCGTGAGCGACGAGCGGATATTGAACGCCGTTAAGGACGGGGCGAACCTCGGCAAAGACGGGCTGGTAAAGTCGGTAAAGACGGGCTCGGCAAAGACGGCCTCGGCATTGCGCTGGGCAAAGACGGGCTCGGTAAAGACGGACTCGGTAAAGACGGTCTCGGTAAAGACGGGCTCGGCAGAAACGGGCTCGGCAAAGACGGGCTCGGCAAGGACGGGCTCGGCAAAGATGGGCTCGGCAAAGACGGGCTTGGCAGAAACGGACTTGGCAAAGACGGACTTGGCAAAGACGGGCTTGGCAGAAACGGACTTGGCAAAGACGGGCTCGGCAGAAACGGGCTTGGCAAAGACGGGCTCGGCAAAGACGGGCTCGGCAAAGACGGGCTGGGCAAAGACGGGCTGGGCAAAGACGGGCTGGGCAAAGACGGACTCGGCAGAAACGGACTCGGCAAAGACGGGCTTGGCAGAAACGGACTGGGCAAAGACGGGCTTGGCAAAGACGGGCTTGGCAAAGACGGGCTGGGCAAAGACGGGCTCGGCAGAAACGGACTCGGCAAAGACGGGCTTGGCAGAAACGGACTTGGCAAAGACGGGCTGGGCAAAGACGGGCTCGGCAAAGATGGGCTCGGCAAAGACGGGCTGGGCAAAGACGGGCTCGGCAAAGATGGGCTCGGCAAAGACGGGCTCGGCAAAGACGGGCTCGGCAAAGATGGACTCGGCAAAGACGGACTCGGCAAAGATGGGCTCGGCAAAGACGGGCTCGGCAAAGACGGACTCGGTAAAGACGGACTCGGCAAAGATGGGCTCGGCAAAGATGGGCTCGGCAAAGATGGGCTCGGCAAAGACGGGCTCGGCAGAAGCAACTGAGCAGGGTCCACGCATCGCGAGGAATAATCGACAGACCTTTGACAGCAATCGGCTTTTTCACGAGGGTCCCGCGCTGGGTCGCGGGGCTCTCTTTGTTTTGGAGCCTGCTCTCTAGCCCTGCGTTCGCCCGTCATCCCAAGATCTTCATTCAATCCTCCCAGCACGTCGAAATTCTTTATTACAGCCCCGCGCACGAATACCTGGTCACGCATCTGATCCGCTCCTACGAGAATGCGCTCAACTTCGAGAAGAATCTGTTTCATTACACGCCTTCGAAGAAGTTAAGCGTTCTGCTCGAGGACTTTGGCGACAACGGCTACGGCGGCGCCACAACCGTGCCGACCAACTTCATCGACATTGGCATCGCACCCTCCATCTATGCCTTCGAGACTCTGCCCGCCAACGAGCGCACGACGTGGACGATGAATCATGAATCCATTCATATCGTGATGGGTGACAATGCGAATTCCACTGATCGCCGTTTTCGCTCGCTGTTCTTCGGCAAAGTGGTGCCCAGCGATCAGGATCCAGTGTCCATCTTCTACAGTTCGATGACCTCCCCCAGGCACTACGCCCCTCGCTGGTATCACGAGGGGATGGCCGTCTTCATGGAAACGTGGATGGCGGGCGGGCTGGGCCGCGCCCTCGGCGGCTGGGATGAAATGGTGTTCCGGACCATGGTTCGCGACGACGCCTACATTTACGACGTGGTCGGGCTGGAAGCCGAAGGAACAGCGGCCGACTTTCAGACCGGAGAAAATTCCTACCTCTACGGCACCCGTTTCATGACCTGGCTGTGCTATACCTATGGCCCGGAGAAACTGATCGAGTGGATCACTCGCGGCGAGAACACCAAACGTTACTTCAGCTCCCGCTTCAAACAGGTCTATGGAATCGGCCTGGATCAGGCCTGGAAAATGTGGATCGCCGATGAGCGGAAGTTTCAGGAAGCCAACCTCGCCGATATCCGCAAGTATCCCGTGACGATGCCGCAACGGCTGACGTCCCGGACGCTGGGTTCGGTCTCGCGCGCTTATTTCGATCCGAAGGACAATGTGATTTATGCGGGCATCCGTTCTCCCGCGCACCTGGGAGACATCGCGGCCATTCACGTGGATAGCGGTAAGGTTGATGAGTTGAAGGACATCAAGGGACCCGGCGGTTACTACGTCACCTCTCTGGCTTGGGACCCGCGCGGGCGAAAGCTCTACTACACCACCGACAACAACGATTTGCGCGACTTGAATGTCTACGATGTCGAAACGCATCATTCCAAGGAATTGTTGAAGGATATTCGCACCGGGGACCTCGCGTTCGATGCGGCGGACAGTTCTATCTGGGGCGTGCGGCACGATAATGGCTTGTCCAGCCTGGTGGAAATTCCCGCGCCGTACACGGACGGGAAAGTCATGCACGAATTCGAATACAGCAATGACATCTTCGACATCGACGTTTCTCCCGATGGCCGGTTTTTGACGGGCGCCATCGCCGACCCGAGCGGACGCCAGAAGCTGGTGCGCTTTCGCATCGACGACCTGCGCAAGGGCCAGACCAAGGGTGAGATAGCGTTCGAAACGCTGTACGATTTCGAATACAACTCGCCTGGCAATTTCGTTTATTCGCCCGACGGCCGCTATCTGTACGGCTCGTCCTACTATACCGGTGCATCGAATCTTTTCCGCTACGATTTCGACACCAAGAAGATGGACGTGATCAGCAACGCCGAGACCGGTCTGTTCCGCCCCCTCCCCCTGGCCGATGGATCGCTGATCGCGTTCGAATATACCAGCAAGGGATTCGTTCCCGGGCGCGTGCCCACCAAGGCGCTCGAAGACGTGAGTGCGGTGAAGTACTTCGGGCAGGCCACGGTCAACAAGTATCCGGAGCTGAAGTCCTGGAAACTGCCTCCGCCCGGTACCGTCAGCTCGGAGAATTTGATTACGCGCGCGGGCTCCTATAACCCGATTCGAAACGTCCAATTGATCTCGGCTTATCCGATTGTCCAAGGCTACAAGGACACGGCCGGCGTGGGGATGCGGGCCGAATTTGCCGATCGCTTGCGCCTGGCGGGGATCAATTTGGATGCCAGCTATTCGCCCGATCCGAGTTTGCCCTCCAACGAGCGCGCGCACCTGTCATTCGACGCGCATCTGTGGAAATGGAAGCTGACGGGCTCCTACAACTACGCCGATTTCTACGATCTGTTTGGCCCCACTAAGCTGAGCCGGAAAGGTGAATCGCTGAAACTGGAGCATTCGCAGTACCTGATCTTCGATACGCCGCGGACGCTCTCTCTGGATTGGAGCGTGGCCGGTTACTCGGATCTGAACGCGCTCCCCGAGTATCAGAATATATCCACGAACAATATTGGAAACCTGCTGGATGCGAACATCGGGCTGAAGTATTCGAATCTGGAAAAGGCGCAGGCCGCGGTGGATGACGAAAAAGGCACGCTCTGGGGCATCCACTCGCGGCTGTATTACACGCATGGGGCCTTTCCGAGCGTGTGGGGGAATTACGATCGAGGATTCCTGCTGCCGCGCAATAGCGCATTTTGGCTGCGGACTTCGGCCGGAAAATCGTACGGCAATATCAACAGCCCTTTCGCCAGCTTCTACTTCGGCGCCTTCGGCAATAATTACATCGATCATCTCTCTATCGACAGGTATCGAGAATATTACAGCTTTCCCGGGGTTGGCATCGATGCCATTGGCGGACAGAGCTTCGGCAAGTTGCTGGGCGAATACAATCTGCCGCCCATGCGTTTTCGCGAGTTTGGGACCACCTGGCTTTACGTCAATTGGGCGCGGTTTACCTTGTTTTCCTCGGACCTGGTGACCGACGTCAGCAGCGTTCCTAGCCGCGCCAACTATGTCAATCTGGGAACGCAACTGGACGTGCGGCTGGTGTTGTTCACCTTTTTGAGCTCGACATTTTCCAGCGGCTACGCGGCGGCTGAGCACGACGGCCACATCACAACCGAGTACATGTTTTCGCTGAAGATACTCTGATGCACCCAGGCGCCCTCCGAGTGATTCTCTCGCAAGTTGCCGCGAGCGCGCTCCCGGTGCTGATTTTCCTGTTCGCTCTGGAGTTGATCGATACCTATAAGCTGCTGACGCTGGGCCGCGTGTTGCGATCCATCGGCGTCGGCTGCGCGGTGGCGGTGGTTTGTTATGGGCTGAATACGGCGGTTTATGCGACGGGTCTGGCGTCGCCGGCCATCTGGGCGCGGTCGGGCGCGCCCGTGATCGAGGAGATTGCGAAGGGGCTGTATGTCGCCTGGCTGCTGCGATCGAACCGCGTCGGATTCATGGTGGATACCGCGATTTCGGGATTCGCGGTCGGCGCCGGGTTCGCGGTGCTCGAAAACCTGACCTACATTCCCGATCTCTCGGCCTCCGGTTTGATCGCCAGCGCCATTCGTGGGCTGGGAACCGCCATGATGCACGGCGGCGCAACCGCCATCTTCGGAACCATTTCGGCCAATCTGAGCGAGATCCGCGGCTCGCGCTCGACGCTGACATTCCTGCCCGGGCTCGCCATGGCCATCGTGATTCATGAGCTTTACAACCAGCCGCTGTGGCGTCCGGTGATCGCCGCGGTTGTAGTGTTGGTGATTTTGCCGGCGGTGATCGCGTTCATCTTTTGGCGCAGCGAAAAAGTGCTCGAGAAATGGCTGGGCATGAAGCTCGACAAAGACATCGATCTGCTGCAAATGATCGCCACTGGCACGTTCAGCGATTCGCACGTCGGCAAATATATGAAGTCGCTGGAGAGCACGTACACGCCGGAAATTCTGGGCGACATGCTCTCGTATTTGCACCTGTCGCTGGAGCTGAGCGCACGCGCTAAAGGCGATCTGCTGCGCCGCGAGATGGGCTTCCCGGTCGAGCCCGACCCCGAGTTGCCCAGCCAATTAAAGGAGCTATCGTTCCTTGAGGTCGCAAATCGGCCGCGCCGGCAAGATGGCACTCGGCCCGCTGCTGGGCCAAAGCCGGCGGGACGTTTGGGAGCTGCAGCAGTTGGCGGAGAAGACCGCGCTCTCTTAAGAAGTACTGGAGGTACCGCTCCGGCTCGCGGGCGAATTTGTTGATCCTCGAACAGCCGTCGTCTATACTATGGCGGCAAGGTATAAAACTAACAGCAACCTAAAAAGACGATTTCTCCTGCGTTCGCTTCGGGTCCTCGGGAGAGCCAAGAGCCGTGAGACTCAGAACCATCGCCGCGATCATTGTCACTGCCGTCGGCGGCCTTCACGCACAGGTTGATGTTCTTACCGCTCAATACAATCTCAACAGAACCAGCAGTAACATCAAAGAAACGATACTGACCGCTCCAATGTAAATAGCGGCCAATTTCGGGAAACTGTTTTCGCGAATCGTAGATGCACCGTTCTATGCATCGCCGTTGATCGTTACCAATTTCGATGTGCCGGGAGTCGGCTTTCGGGACCTGGTGATCGTGGCGACGCTGGGAAATACCGTTTACGCATTCGACGCCGACAATCCAAACGTCAGCTGATCCGTATTGGTCCGTTAACCTGGGCACACCGCAGGTTACGGTTGCTGTTACCCCGGCCCCACCGAGGGAATTCTTAGCACGCCAGTGATCGATCGAGCCACCAAAACCATCTATCTGACGGCCATCGTTCAAAATGCCACCGAACCGAATCTATACGTGCTTCGCACTCGACCTTGCGACCGGCGCCATGAAATACAATTCGCCTCGCATGATCACTTACACGTTTCCTTCCGGGATCGCCGAGACGAATGCCGGCACCTGGTTACAAAGAGCCGGGCTGCTGCTTTTTAACAACGTGTTATACGTGGGGACCGCCAATGTGCTCGAGAACCCCCTTGATTGGCGCACTCAGGAAGGATTCCTGCAAATCTTCCAGTCCGACGATCTCAGCGTACTACTGGACAGTTTCGAAACCACTCCTACCGGACAAGGCGGCGGATTCTGGCAGGCCGGCCGCGGGATCGCCGCCGACGCATCCGGCAACGTTTTGTCGCACTGGACAGCGGAGCTTACAGCCCCTTATGTCGCTGGCCGTTTCCATCGTGAAGTTCAGCTCGGGAACGCTGTCGCCCCTCAATTGGTTCACACCCGCCATTGGGCGTTACCTTTATCCACAAAATTTGGACCTGAGCGCCAACGGCGTGACTCTGATACCGGGAACAAATCTGGCTTTTGCAGGGGAAAGGCGGGCGTGATTTACCTATTGGACCAAACCAATTAGGAGGATTGGAACTGAGCCTCGGGAGGCACGGCGCTGCAGGAGTTTCAGGCCTCCGATGGCTGCGGCTTAACGGATTGCGGCCAGCATCTCCCACGGCATTCTGGCCGAAGCCAGGGGACGCCCATTTGTATGTTTGGGACGTCGGCGACTATCTGCGGGCCTTCCCGTTCGATATGCTTACCCAGCGATTCCTCACCACCAAGGCGACTGTGGGAATGTGTTGCCATCCAGGGCCGGAGGGATGACCGTCAGTTCCAATGGAAGCGAGGAAAATACCGGAATTGTTTGGGCACCACTGCGGCGCTGGATCCCTCCAATGCGGCGGTCCCAGGAACTCTTCATGCGTACAACGCCAACAACATCACCGAAGAGCTCTACGACTCCGACCAGAACCCAGCAGGGATGCGATGGGCGATTTCGTCAAAATGCCGACCCCGATCATAGCGAATGGCAAAGTGTACGTGAATACGCAATCCAACCAGCTTCCCGTTTACGGCTTGCTTTGTCAACAAAATGCTGGATCGGGAGTCACTATTAGCAGCGGGCCGCTTCAGCCTGTAGCCGGATCAAACAGCGTCAAGCAGCAGTTGACCTTCGTGAATGACGGCGCTAGTACGATCGGCGGGCCGTTCACGCTGGTCCTGAGCGGTCTTCCCGCCGGCGTGACGCTCGCGGGGGCGAACGGAAAAACCTCGTGCATCTCTCCCGCCGCGAGTGCTTATATCGAGATGCCTAACGCGCCGCCGTTGTGGCTGAAACCCGGCGCGTCGTTCACCAAGCAAGTGACCTTTATGGTTAAGGGGACGCCCGCGATCACTTACACTCCGATCCTGGTGGCGGGAACCGGCGGGCATTCGGCATAACGGCGCTAACCCAAGCGACTGAGAATCTCGTCAGGCACGCGAGATTTGAGTTCGGGATAGGCTTCGAGCAGCCGCTCGATATCGAGGAGGTGCTTTTTCCGCTTCGTGACCCGGCGATCCGGATGCGTCGCCGCCCAAATTTTCCCTTGCAGGACGTCTTCGGTCGAGGCCACCGGAAGGGGGAGCCCAAGCACATCTCGAATCGCAGCGCGGTCGACGAAATTGCCGTAACGCGGATCAGTCTGAATTTGAACGCGCAGGTTGGAGCCTGCGGCGCTGACGTTCAAGCTGTGAGGAAACATCTCCGTCTTAAAATGCTCCGTCATTAGACCGCGAACCTGATCGATTTGATCGACCGCGACGGCAAGCCTCGGCGGTCAGGTGAAAAGCGGCCAATGAGGGTCGGGTGAAAACCGGCCAACGGAAGGCACCCAGGACAAGATCATTTTTAACCCGGCGGCAGGTATTTCGGCAAGAGTTATTTTCGACGAGTCTCTAATCACGAAGAAACTCGCGTGTGATGAAGATCGCTTGGCAGGGGGGATGCACAAGGGGGCGCAGCCCTCTTGTGGGGGGAGCCGCCGCACGAGGCGTGACAACGGTTTTGGTTGGCGCGCGGCGTGTCGCGGCGTGGGGGGAACCCGCCCGCCCCGGTTTGCCCCCGGAGGGGGAAACGGAAAAGGGGGAGATCAAACTTCCTTGCTGCCGCAGGCCAAGATTTAGGATTCCTTTTCAGGCGCGGTTGTAATGGCCTTGGTGCGCCAGCTGCGTGGGCCGCACTTGAGCACATGGCCATGGTGGAGCATGCGATCGAGCATGGAACTGACGGAGGCCACGTCGCCCAGCAGTTTCCCCAGTCTTCCACCGGACGATTGGAAGTGAGTAAAGTGCTGGCGCGTTCGTAGCGCCGCATGACGATCTCCAGCAGATCCTCGGCCGCGGTGAGCGGCAGCTTGCGCATTCCGAAGTCATCGATGATCAGCAGTGGCACGGTGGTCAGTGTTTCCATGAACTGTTTGCGTGTGCCCTCGGCCACTGCGTCGGCGAGTTCATCGAGCAAGACATGGGTCTCGCGGTACAACACTCGATAGCCCTGCTGAATGGCTGCTTGGCCGATGGCTTGGGCAAGATGACTTTTGCCAGCGCCGCCCGGACCGAGGAACAAGGCGTCTTCACGCCTACTGATAAAAGCCCCGGTGGCCAGATCGAAGATCAAGCTGCGATTCATCTTCGGGTTAAAAGTGAAGTCGAAGTTATGTTGAGCTCAACATAACTTCGATTCTGTGCAGCGCCGCGTTATGTGAAGTGCAAGCACCACAATGGCGGTGCGCGGTCTCGTCGCGGTTTAAGGCTCAACATAATGTTAGAGGCGCTCAAGCCAGGCGAGGAGATCCGGTCCTTCCACGCTGGCATCGCCGTAGCGATTGCCGGAGGTTCGCATGCCTCGATTGCGGCGCGCTTCATCTGAAAATCGATTTCGATATAGCCGTGAGTTGTTTCGATGCTGGCGTGTCCAAGCAACTCCGGACGCATTGACCTTCAACACCTGATTGGAGAGGTGAAGGGCCATGGAAATGCCGGAAGGTATGCGGAGTGATGCGTTTTGGCGAATGCGGGTCGAAACTCCAGTTGCGGCCGCTCGCGAGTCGACAATGTGCCGAGCCCGAAGCGCGTCAGGGACCGTCCGACCGCATTGACGAAAAGAGGCACGTCTTCACCAGCCCCACATTCCGATCCTCCAAGGTGGCGCGAGGAGATCAATCGTCTCTGGCCAGAGTGGGCACAGTCGCTCTTTCCGGCCTGACCGAGCAGCCGCACCTGGGAGCGAATCGAAGCGGATCGCCCGGAGACGCACGTCAACGACTTCTTGAGCGCGCGCGCCGGTGTTGTATAGGAACTGCAGAAGCGCGACATCGCGACGACCGAGCATCGTGGATCGGTGAATACAACTGAGCAGGTGCTCGATGTCGGTACGGGCCAGGCAGGTCACCGTCCGGGTCGGGGTCCGCTTATAAGGAATAGATAACACCTGCTGGCACACCGCCAGCGCGGTGGGCTCTTCAAGAGCCACAAAACGGTACAGCGAGTGAAGAGCCGCGAGTCGCGCGTTACGTGTAACCGCGGCATTGCCACGCTCCTGGCCAAATAGTAG
>CAWCSV010000006.1:0-352679 GCA_963798295.1 Bryobacterales bacterium
TTCTTCACGCCGGGCCGAGGCACTTGCCATCCGCCGATACCCACCTGCACCAAATTCGTCGGGGGACAATTGGGAATGTTGGTGGCATGAAACCACGGACAGGTGTGCATGATTTCATCCATGTCTTTTTCCTGGGTGTCAATGTGCCGGTCCAAATGAATGATGCCTAGGTTGCCTTCGACGCATTGCGCGACGCCTCGCGCGCACGGGAAACCGATGGAGTGATCGCCGCCCATGATCATCGGCAGCGTTCCTTGCGAAAGAATATGCGCCACGGCTTTCGTGATCTGGTCGTGACTCTTGGTGATGTTGGCCGGGCAAAAATTCGCCGACATCGCACATCCTGAGCGACTCGCGAAGATCCACCCCGAGCTCAAAGTTGTATGTCGTGTAAAGCGACGAGATGCGCCGGATCCCCTGCGGTCCGAACCGCGTTCCGGCGCGATAGGTGGTGCCGATGTCGAAGGGCACGCCCAGAAATGCGACGTCGTACTCGCCCACTTTGCGGACGTCCTCGAGGTAAGGGGTCTTGAGGAAGGTATTGATGCCCGACCAATGCGGCAGCTCGCCCCGCTGAAAGCAACTGATCTCGGTCTTGTCTTCGATGGAATCGACACATTCCAGCCCGAATTCCTTGCCCCGCCGCACTTCCTCTTGCCATTGCCGCGAAGGAATCTGGCTTTCCTGCCGAAGAGCCTTCATTCCTTCCAGCTCCGGTAGCTTCAATTTCTCTCTGTGTTCCCGATGCTCCGGGGCATGGCTCTTGTAAAAGGACATGGATATTTGATTGTACTTGCTAGTTTACCCTTCTGGGGCGCCGGCTTCGTTCGTCGCCTCGCGCGCCACCCGGGAAGGTGGTCTGTTCCACCCGGCGGATCAGAGCCGCGATCTAAGCTCGTCATCGTTGCCGGCACAGGAAAGATCCAGAACGATGTTGGCGCCATCGTCATCGCCGCCGGTGCGGCCCAGAGCGATCACGCGCGTCGCAAGAGTAACGGCCTCGCGCGGATTGTGGGTGACGAAAAGAATGGTGGTGCCTGTTTCGCGCCACAGGTCCTTGATCAGCCGCTGCATTCCCGTGCGGGTGCCGGGATCGAGCGCGCTGAAGGCTTCATCCATCAGCAGGATCTTGGGCTGCATGATGAGCGCCTGCGCGATGGCGACGCGCTGCTGCATCCCGCCTGAAAGCTGGTGGGGATATTTGGATGCATCCGATTCGCGCAGGCCCATGCGGCGCAGATAGCCTATGGCTTCGGCCTGAAATTCCTGGCGGCGCGTGCGCCTGGAAGGCGAGAAGCCTCCAAGGAATCCGATCTCGGTAACTTCCAGTCCGAACGTAATGTTCTCGAGCACCGTGCGATCTGGAAAGAGCGAATATTTCTGAGGAACATAGCCGCAGCGCCGGTCCGGTTGTTTACGGGGGCTGCCTTCCACCAGCACTTGACCGCTGGTTGGCATTTCCTCGGCCAGCACCAGCCGCAGAAGGTGGATTTGCCGCACCCGGTTTGTCCAACAATGGAAATGAATTCGCCCGGCTGGATATCCAGGCTGACGCCATTCAAGATTCGCTTAGCGGGCTTGCCCGGCTGGCCGTATTCGACAAAGACGTCCTGGATGCAGATCAAGGCGCGCGAATTCAGCGCCGGATCCAGGCTGGCCGGATCGGTCACGCCGTCCAGAGTCGTTCGTGCCGTGGCCACGCGGGTCAGGCCTCCTGGAACCATGGGTGCAATTTCCGATTCAACGTTCGCATCCCAAAATCCACCAGGAACAGCAGTAACGCCACCCACAGAACGTAAGGAATGATGATGTCCATTCCCATGTGGCGGCGCATCAGGGCGATGCGATAAGCCAGGCCGTCCTGCGAGGCGATCATTTCGCCGGCGAACAGGAACAGCATGACGGCCTTGAGATTAAGCCGGATGCTGTTCAACACACGCGGCCAGATTTGTTTCAGAACGATCCGATACGTGATGGAGAAATCGCCCGCGCCCAAGGTGAAGCCCTTCACCACCTGCTCTTTGGGCACGCCACGCGTGAGGTTGAAGGCGTCCAGAATGATGGTTGGCGCCACGCCGACCACGATCAGCATCACCTTGGCCAGTTCGTCAATGCCAAAGGCGATGAAGAGAATCGGGAGCAGCGACAGCGCGACAATTTTGTCGAAAAACAGCACGAAACGCAAGAAAAAGGAGCGCACGTAGGGGAACATGCCCATGTGCAATCCCAGCAGCACGGCCGGAAACAGCAGCGCCATGCTGATCAGGAAGCGCCGTCCGGTGGCGATGGTGTCCTTCCACAGCATGCTGTTGCGAATCGAGAGACTAGCGATTGTTGCGATGCATCGGCCGCAACTTCGTCGTCTTCGGCCGGCTTTAGCGTCGCATCCACGAAAGCCTGGCTCATCTGGCGCAGCGTGGGCATTACGCGGTCTTCCGGATTATCGCGATGCCGCTGGCGCGATACCCAGAAGTAACCGATTACGCCGCTGGCAAACAGGAACCAGGAGAGGATCCAGACCATGGTCCGCGAAGGCTGGGAGTGAATATGAAGGACGCTCAAAGTTTTCCTCCAGCGGCAAGTTCCATATAAGAGGCGTCAAACCGCAGGCGGATGCGTTCCTTCTTGCCCTGCACGGAGCCATCGGGGAAGCGGATGGCGACATCATCGGGCGAGCTGGTCTTGTCGCCCAGTAAGTTGTGCGAGAAGCAAAACTGGCGGACCAGCTCCATGGTCTTTTTCAATTGCTCGGATTTCGTCATCTCAACCGCCGAGGGAGCGGTGTAGAACAGGTGCGTGGTGGCAAGCTGTTCCTTATACGATTCCAGCGTGTCTTCGGAAACTCCGGCGATGGCGGAAAGCACTTTGTCGCCTTCCGGTCCGGGCTTGGACATTTGAGACGTGATCTCGTACCACGCGCCCACCATGGCCTTGGCGAAGCGTTGCCCGGAACCGTCGGGGCGGTTGAGGATATCGGTCCGGACCACTAGCAAGTCGAGAATTTCGCCGGGAATTTTCGACGAATCGAAGATCTTTGTGATCCCCTGGCCCTTGAGGATTTGCGAAACCAGCGGTTTCCAGGTGACCACCACGTTTTGGCTGGGATCGCTCAAGAATGCTCCCGCGATATCGGAGTCCGAAGTATTAACATACTTGATGCGTTTGAGATCGCCCGAGAGATTGTTGAGCGCCATGCCTCGCTCGAACAGATA
Source organism: Bryobacterales bacterium (assembly GCA_963798295.1). Taxonomy (GTDB): domain Bacteria; phylum Acidobacteriota; class Terriglobia; order Bryobacterales; family Bryobacteraceae; genus Palsa-89. The sequence continues at coordinate 3,213 of CAWCSV010000006.1, forward strand.
TTGAGAAACAGTTTTTTCAACCAACAACACGCGCTTGCCGGGGAGCTGGCTGAGCGCCAGATTATGTCGCACCAGCACGGCATCGTTGCCGTTGGAGTAATCGCCGGTGATGATGGACGTGGTGTCGATGCCCGCCGCCGCAGGCATGTCAAGCGCTTCCATATTCGTCATCACGCAAGCGTCGATGTTCTTCGCGACGAAGGCGTCCAGCGAAGGCGCATAATCGAAACGCTGCACTTTGATCGTGACGCCGTACTTGTCGGCCCACTTCTTGAGGATCCCGGACTTGGCCATGTACTGGTAGGGATCCCAGCCGACGTAAACGGACCAGCCTACAGTGAAGGCCGGGGTATTTCCAGCAGCGTTCAACGCGCCTGACAGAAAGAACAGCGCGGATAAAATGAGTAGGGTTTTTCGCATCTCAACCGTCCGTGCAGCGGGGCACGAGAAGGCTACGTGGCCGGTTGGATTCCCTAGTATATCGCAATGCGGCTGACGACAGCCGGACCCGGCTGTGTCGTTGTCCGGCTTGTCTTTTTCAGCGCGCAGCGCCCTCCGGATGGCAAATAACTCGCGTTATCTCCCGGGCCTCGCGGATGGCGCCGTCCGAAGTCAGCAATACGATTGGAGCGAAGTTGAGTCGCTTTCCGAGCGATTCAGCCGCCTACGCAGTTTCGAATTCATTTGCGTTCCTAAATTACCAAGACTTGTAGTGTCGTCAAATCCCTAGTGCGTGGAGCTTCTCGGCCTTCCGCGTTGGCCAAGGCCATGGAAGGCGATAGCCGAGCCGTGGCGCTGTGCATCGCAAGAAGCTTACCGCCAATGTGCCGCTCGCCCGGGCGGAATTTTCATGCGCCGTCCCGCTAACCTTCGTCAGGTGGATTGGCGTCGGTGAGTGAGTCCCTTTGCCGAGGCCTCCGATCCAGGTGGTTCACGGAACGGTTCCACAGAAATACGTTCGTAACACACATCCAGCACGGTCAGGTATTCTGTACCGCGCGGCGCTTGGAGAACTACGCTGTCGCCTGCTGCCGACTTCATCAACGCGCGCCCCAGAGGCGACACCCAACTGATGTGGTTGCGGCTGAGATCGACCTCGTCGGTGCCCACGATGCTCACCACTCGCTCCACTCCCGCGGCATTGGCGTAGCGCACGGTCGCTCCGAAGAATGCCCTCGTCGGCGCTTGCCCCGCTCTCGGAGTTTCCGGGTCCACCACTTCCGCGGCTTCGATTCGCTTCGTGAGAAAGCGAATCCGTCCATCGATCTGACGCAGCCGCCGCTTGCCGTACTGATAGTCGGCGTTTTCACTGCGATCGCCGTTGCTCCAGCCCACGCCACGACATCCGTCACGGCTGGGCGTTCCCTGGTGAGCAGAAACCGGTGCTCGTCTTTGAGGCGCCGCAGGCCGTTTGGCGTTAGATTCTATGGAGCGGGAGACGGGACTCGAACCCGCGACGTCCAGCTTGGGAAAACGGATTTCGATTGTAAATAAAGGAGTTAGGCGTTGAAGGCGCTCTCTTCTGGTCAGGAAAGTCTTCTGTTTTCAACGATGGGTTTTCACGAGCCACCTTATTGAGGTAAACGAGGTAACGAGCCGCCAAAGACTTCGGAACGGGCCGGACATGAAGGCTATGCACGAATTCTCGGTTAACAGCCAACTAAAGAATGACAGCAGCGATGTGGATGTTTGAGCAAAGTTGTTCAGGGAAAAGCAGTTTCTCGCAAACGCTCGGACCCGCCATGCCGGAGAAATGGCCTCCATTGCTACCGACTTTGCAGCAGTGTCCCTACAAAAATCCCTACACTGGCTCGGCGATCATGCGTGCGAAAGGACCGCAATTGTACTCGCCGAAATCTCGTCGCCGTTCTTGTCATGCCACGCTATGCGATTCCGCTTGGGATGGCTCGCCGCAAGGCAAAGAATTGGCCGCCCGGCGCCGTGTCGACCGGCAACACGAAATACTCTTCCGGAGCTATCGCGATCAACGGTGGTGGGTTCAACGAACTCGAAGTAGCGCCATTAGCTCTGATCACCTGGTCCTATACCAAGATGACGAGCAGCGGATTTGGAGATGTTGTTCGTCAACCTGTGCAAGGCCGGGGCGTACCACGCATCCTGCGCGTCTGGCGCTTCCCGCACTCCCCGCACTCCCGCCGATTCTCTGGCAATCTACAATCACTTCGTCTCATAATCACTGTTTGGCGCGTAAAGCCCCGCCGGAGAGAGCGAATTGGAACACATTGAGATCGAATATAACCGGAATCTGAAGCCGCTTGAGGCGTTGCTGTCACGCGTCAGGCAGCCCGGTGACTTCTTTGTCTCGGGTACGACGGAGATGCCGATGCCGCGAATCGAGGTCGAGGGCGCCGGAGTGCTTTCGTTTCCCGTGCCCGGCGCGCAGATCGCCGCGATTGTAGGCAAGGCGGAGCGGGCGCCTTACGGCAGGGGTCGCGACACGATCGTCGATACCTCGGTACGAAACGTGTGGCAGATCGCACCTGGCAAGATCAAGATTAGCGGAAAATCATGGGCGGCAAACTTCGAGGCCATCCTTTCGAAGGTGAGGGCGGGTCTGGGTTGTGGCGACGCAATGGTCTCCGCTGAACTCTACAAGTTGCTGGTCTACGACCGTGGCGGCTTTTTTCTGGCGCATCGGGATACCGAGAAACGCGCCGGCATGTTCGGCACTTTGGTCGTGACGCTGCCTTCGGCGCACCGCGGCGGCGAGTTGCGGATCCGCCATTCGGGCCGCGAAGTTACGGTCGAAGCCAACATCCTCGATCCCTCCGAGCTTTCTTGCGTCGCGTTCTATGCCGACTGCGAACACGAGGTTCTGCCCGTGCGAGAAGGGAATCGCCTTTGCCTGATTTACAACCTCATCCAGAAAAACGCGAAGGGCGGGCGTAAGATTCTGAAGGCGCCGGAATATGAATCCCAGATTAGCCAAGCCGCGGCCATCCTGGAGCGATCTCTGACGGCGCCGAACGCTCCGGCGAAAATCGCATGGCTTCTCGATCACCAGTACAGTCCGGCAGGGCTTTCGTTTTCGGCCCTGAAGGGCGTCGACGCGGCAAGGGCTCGCGTCCTCGCGCAGGCGGCGGCACGCGCGCAGTGCGCCGCTCATCTGGGGATTGTCCACATTGGAGAGTCCGGGTCGGCCGAACTGGACGACGCCTTCTACGGATCGCGCTGGAATCGGTACCGGGATTACGACGGCGGAGATGAGGAAGACGCTGAGGAAGACGACGAAGAAGAGGGCTTCACAGCCGCCTCAGTTGATGACGCCTGGCAGTACGTCGACGAATGGCGCGACCCGGATGATCGCGCCGCGAAGTTTGGCCGCATTCCTCTCGGCGGCGGCGAGTTGCTCCCGGCCGGTGCACTCGACCGGGAGCCTCCGGACGAAAAGCGGCTGACAGAAGCTTCCGGCAATGAAGGCGCAACCTACGAGCGGTCGTATCATCGCGCGGCGCTGGTCCTCTGGCGTGAGAACCGCTCGATAGATGTGCTGCTTCAGGCCGGTGTTGTGGCCGCCGTGCCCTATCTGAAGCGCTTGGCAGCTGGCGGCAAGCGCGCTCGGCCGGAGGCGCTCGCGGCCGCGAAACGGATCCTGGATGCATGGCCCGGCGAGACACAACGGTGGGAGACTTACTCGATTCGTAACGAATGGCCTGAGCAGCCCGCTCACCGGATTGAGATGATGGCCGCGCTCCAAAAGCTGAACGCGCCGGATCTGCTCGAGCGATTCCTGAGGGATGTCGTCACTCCCAGCTATGACGGCTCGGAAAACGAGGCGTTGCTTGCTTGCGCGGACATGCTCGCACGCGCGCAAACCGCCGCGGTTCTTTCCAATCTAGTTTCGGCGCAAATGCGGAAGCGCCCACTTGAGTGTTCGGAGCTTTTGCTGGCGCTCAGCAAGTCTGCTTCGCTGTGTTTCCCGGAGGTCGCCGAGGCTGAGGTTGCCGGCCTGGATTCCATCGGCGCGCGAGACGCAGAAACGGAAAGCCCCGATTCAGAAGCGGAAGACTTCGATTGGGAACCGGAAGATCGGCAGCGTCCGCTCGGCCCGGAATTCCTCAAAAACCTGCTCCGGGCGTTGCCGCGTTTCGGGGACGGCAGTCTCTGTGTCGCCGCTGCCGAGAAGATCGCCTCACGTCCCGGTGTCTTCAGTCCCGTGACGCTGGTCGTTCCCGCTGTGGAGCGGATCTGTGCGGGACGCGGCAAGGTGACGCCGCCGGTTGAGAGCAGCGTTCAGCGCCTGTGGACCGGCGCTGCCGAGTTCCTGCTCCTGCGCAGCGAGGTTCCTCCCGAGCCGCCCTCGGACTGGAATATGGACGTCGAAATCTCCTGCTCCTGCGCCGATTGCCTTGAACTACAAGCCTTCGCTCGCGATCCGGCCGCGCACGTTCACCGGTTTCGCGTGAAGAAAGAGCGCCGCAGGCACCTACACGGAACCATCAACCGATACCGCCTGGATATGACGCACGCGACCGAGCGTGTGGGTTCGCCGCAAACGTTGGTTTGCACAAAAGACCGTCGGACCTTCGAGCGGCGCATGAAGCAATACCGGGAGGAGATCGCCGCCATGCGCAGGCTCGTGAGACTGGCGCCCAAAGGCGGCGTCGCCGCCCTGGCAGAAAGGATGGAGGCTGCGGTGAAGCGCGCCGGCGACATTGAGGCAGGATGCCGCGGCTGAGATTCTCTACCTCCACGTTGGCTGGCGAGGAGATCGTCCCGTGGCTCGCCTCTTCCGGCGAGTTGGCATACTCTCCTCATTCGCCGCCGGAGAGAGACTACTATTTTCAGTATTCCTGGGTCATCCCCGCGATATTCCGAGCCGGGGTGAACCTTCGCCGGCATTTTTGGTTCGGCGCCCCGTTGAAGGATAGCCCGGAAGTGAGACTTCTCTTTGCGTTCTGGAACAACGCCAGGCGGGGCGAGGTGGAGGTCCTCTATCTATCGAACGGAATGGCTGGAGTCGACCAGGTAAGGGCGCCGCTGGCAGTCTACCGCCATTCTGAGGCGGGCCCTTTGAAGAGAGAACGCCTCATCTTGATTCAGCACGGCAGCTATCTGATCGCCGAGGTGGAATCGCAGCCCTACCTTGACTGCGGGGAGGCCATTCTTTACAGAGGCGTTCAAGCTGCAGAGCAATTTTTCCTCAGCAGGCTGACAAGTGCGAACACCCGTTCACGGTTGATGAGCGTTCACGCCCGCACCCTGGCAGATTCAGTCGCATCGTTCAATGCCGTGCACAGCAATGTATCGAGGACGGAAACCGGATGTTTCAATGACCGGAGCTTCATGCTCGGCGACTTCTGCCAGAAGGCAGGTCTCCAACCGAAAGCCCCGATCACGTCATTGTTGTATTCCGGCTACGCGCTGGAGGAATGGTGCGCCGTACGGAAATTCGGTCCCAGCTACGTGAAATTCCGAACGCCGCTGTCGAACCTTCGCATCACGACTTTCGTGTGCAATGAGACCGAAGTCAAGGTCATCGATCCCAATAAGCTGGACGTCATCGAGGCGGTTGGTTGTGAGGTCCGGGAAGTTTGTATTTGAACCGGCGCCGCGACGATGTGAAATGATGATGATTTTAAGCACAGCCACGCCTCTCGCCGACCGAGGATCCGGTTGACGGCCGGCGGAGCCCAAGCCGAATGACAATCTTGGAAACAGAAGCCCTCGTCCGCCGCGGCGAATCCGACTCCGTAGAGTTCAAGAAGAGCACCGGCCAACTGACCCGCGCCGCGGAGACGCTCTGCGCCTTCCTCAACGGCCATGGCGGCATCGTTCTGGTTGGCGTGTCGCCGGACAAGAAGATCACTGGCCAGATTGTCGCCGACGGGACTTTGCGAGACATTGCCCAGTGCTTCAAACGGTTTGAGCCGCCTGCTCACATCCAGATTCATCGAGTTTCGTTGCCGAACTCCGGTCGCGAGGTGATCGTCCTCCAGACTGCCGCCTCCTATGAAACTCGCCCATTCGCATTCGACGGGCGATCCTATGAACGCGTCGGGTCGACCACGTCGATAATGCCGCAGGAGACATACCAGCGCCTTCTGCTGGAGAGAGCCCACGCGAAGCAGCGCTGGGAAAATCTGCCCGCGGCCGCGACATTGGAGGACCTGGATCAGGACGAGATCCTGAGAACACTGAAACTCGGTGCAGCCGCCGGTCGGATGTCGGCTTCCATGTCTGCCCACGCCGCCGATGTGCTCGACCGCCTCGGACTTCGCGACCACGATCGCGTTATCAATGCCGCGGTTGTAGTATTCGGGCGCCGCATGCTGCCAGATTACCCTCAGTGCCAACTCAGGATGGCCCGCTTCCGCGGGAACGACAAGACGGAATTCCTCGATCAGCGGCAACTTCATGGCCACGCATTGCAGTTGCTGGAAGAGGCAATGCAGTTTCTCACCCGTCATCTACCTGTGGCCGGTCGGATCGAACCCGGTGTGTTCGAACGGGCCGACGCACCTCTTTTCCCGCCTATCGCGCTCCGCGAGGCATTGGTAAACGCTTTTTGCCATCGCAACTATTCAATCACGGGGAGCGCCGTCAGCCTGGCGATCTATGATGACCGCCTTGAGATCTGGAGTGACGGTACGCTTCCGTTTGGATTGAGTGTCGATGATCTGAAGCGCGATCATCCATCGAGGCCGCGGAATCCGCTGATCGCCGAAGCGTTCTATCGGCGTGGGCTGGTTGAGCGCTGGGGCCGAGGGACGCAGAAGATCGTAGAATTGTGCGTTCAGGCGGGGCATCCGGAGCCGGAGTTTGTCGAGCAAGCTGGTGCGCTTGGCGTGCGATTCTTGCCAACCGCGTACATTGCGCCACACCGTGTTGGCCACGACCTTACCACGCGCCAGCGCCGAATCCTGCAGACGTTAGCTGGCAGGCAGGACGTCACCTTTGGCGAATTGCGTTCATTGGCCGGCCCTACGGTAGCGGTCCGAACCTTCCGGGACGATCTCCTTCACCTGAAGAGGTTGCGCATGATCGGATTGCGTGGCCGGGGACGAGGCGCCACCTGGTTCATCGTGCGGACAGACGGCAACAATAGGGCGGAATAAGGCGGAATGAGGCGACCGCCGCCTTATTCCCGCCTCATTCCACCCGTGCTCCCTGTCGTGGACGCGTTTCGAACTCTTGTCCAAAACCAAGTCCTGGCGGTCCAGGACAGAGAACCATCCCCCCGGCCGACATTTTGAATCTGAATGCTTGGATGAAGGACACGCCTCCCATCACGACGCGATCTACGCCATTAATTCACCGCCCTCGTTGACTAGCGTGCTGGCCGCCAGGCGCTACGTTAGTTAACTTCGTCGTAAAGTCTGTTGGAGTGCCGAGCTTGTGATCAGCCGATGGCCACCGTGCCCACAAACGGATGCGGCCCAGTGCACCCGGCCGATCATACGAGCCACGTGATTGCGGGATGGTGAACCCTAATGTGGGTGGTATTCGTCGCCATTGCAGCCGTAGTCTGTGACAATGCGTCTGACGAAGTCGATGTCGTAGCGGACAATGCCGGCACGCCATGCTCATAGTTATGTTTCCATCTCCTCCTATGTTGTGGTGACTGTTTGCTGGCTTGGTTCCCGGCGATGAAGTTCACGAGCGTCGTCGCAAGCGCCCTCGCTCCTGAAGAACAGCGATCTCGCAATGTCGTCACCGGCCTGAGAGATAGCCTGTGACTTTAATGAGGCCGGGACTAGATCAGCCCCGGAAACGTGGCCGGATGCGGTTCGAAGAGATTTCGAGCCTAGGCTTCAATGAGACGACTAAGATCTTAACATCGGAACCAAGAAGATGCAACTTACTAGGATCGAAATCTCTTGCAATTTGAAAGTCCCCAGAGTAGTATCGAAAATGACCACGAAAGCAGAACGGGGTCATTTGCCGTGACCCCATTCACTGAAGTAAGCGCCGACCGACGGCCAGCACTGTTCTAGCACCCTCAGTCTACCATCGGCGGCGCCCGAAAAATGAAAGGCGCGAACGATGCTCTATCTTATTTCGGCCGATATGTCGGCCTCCGATGCTTTACTCTCCGCCGTCCGTAAAATCGGCGGCAAACCCTTTCACTCATCCTGTTGGCTTGTCTATTGGACCGGTACCGCGGATTCGCTTGCACTGAAATTGCGCAATATTGGCTGCGGGCGGGTTGTTGTGTGCCGAGCGGAGGACTGGAGCTACCGCTGAGTTGCCCTTTTTCACCCTCACGGATTGTTTACTATCATTGGAAACGCACACAAATATGCGAGAAGCCTACGCTGAATTTTTCCGTAGAGTTACCGGAAACAAGATTCTTCCTTACCAACACCGGTACGGGCAAAATCCGTTTTCACCAACTTTGCTGGTGGTGCCGACCGGTTTAGGCAAGACCGATGCGGTTCTCGTCCCTTGGTTGTTCGCGCAGCTTTGTGGTGAGGACTTGGCACCCACGCGATTAATTATCGTTTTGCCAAGACAGAATCTGACGGTGCAAACAGCGAAGAATGCGCGGGCTCGCGTGAGGGCCGCAGGACTCGACAGTAGGGTGAAAGTCCTGGAACTGATGGCCGGAAGCGAGGATAACAAAGAAAACGATCTCCGCCCGAACGAACCGGCGATTATTGTCTCGACCCAGGACTTATACATCAGCAGAGCTCTGAATCGAGGCTATGCGCGAAAGGCTCCTCGCTGGCCCATCGATTTTGCGCTCTATAACCAGGATTGCCTGATCGTTTATGACGAAATTCAGCTTATGGCCGATGCGCTGGCGACATCGGCGCAACTCACTGCATTTCGGGAGAAATATGGAACGTATGGTGCGGCACCTTCGGTGTGGATGTCAGCGACCGTGAATCCAGACTGGCTGAAGACGGTGGATTTCGCGGAACTTCCTCGGGAGGTTCGACTGGAGGAAGACGATTTAAGTGAGCCGGTCGTCCGTGCGCGATGGGGTGCCAGCAAGAAGCTGGCCCCGGCCCCGGAGGAATGCCGGGACGCGGCCGGTTGCGCAGCCTTCGCGCTCGCGAATCACCGGCGGGGCACGAGAACGCTGGTCATCGTGAATACCGTTTCACGCGCGCGAGAGATCTTCAAGGCAGTCCGGCAGGGCTTTCCCGGAGCGATTTTGCTGCATTCCCGATTCCGGCCAGAAGACAAGCAAGATGCTGCCGAGAAGTTGAAAGCCGATACCCCGGGAGAAGACCAAATCGTAGTGTCCACCCAAGTATTGGAAGCCGGCGTGGACATTACAGCGCGACTCCTGGTTACCGATATCGCACCGTGGGGCAGTCTCGTCCAGCGATTTGGCCGGGTCAATCGGAAAGGCCACGATTCGGACGCCGAGATCTGGTGGATTGACCGGCCCACACCGCACGCCAAACAGAAAAACCCCACCGCGCCCTACGAGAGCGCTGAGATCGATCGAGCGATCGAACGCGTAAAGCTTCTTACCTCAGCCGCCCTTCGTGACCTACACCTGATTCCTGAGGATGGACCCGCACCCTGGAGATATGTCTTGCGGCGGAGCGATCTTCTCGATTTGTTCGACACCAGCCCGGACATCTCGGGAAACCCGATGGACGTCTCGCGATTCATCCGCGCATCCGAAGATAAAGATATCTATCTCGCCTGGCGCGACTGGGAAGGAGAAGCCGAACCTTCCCCTTCGTTTCCAGACGTCGCCGATGGAGAGTTGTGTCCCGTTCCCCTGGTTGAACTGCGGGAATTTATGAAGAAGCACGTAGTGTATGTCTGGAATTTCGCCACGGAAAGATGGAGCGAGGCCGACAAGGACACGCTCTACGCGGGAATGGTCGGAGTGACGCGGTCGACCGAGGGAGGTTATACATCCGCCGAAGGCTGGTCGCCGGAGAGCAAAGCCCGGGTGCAGGTGCTGGCCGCCATGAAGAGGGAAAGCCAAGGAGACTCCAGCAACCCGCTGACTTACCAGCCGAACCGCCGCCTGACCTTATCCGCCCACACTGAGCACGTGATGCAGGAACTCGATCTCTTCCTGGCGAGCCAACACCTAGATGACACCCATACGACAGCATTGCGCCTAGCTGCACTAAAACATGACTGGGGTAAGGCACATAAGATATTCCAGCGGATCTTGCGACAGCCCGACGACGCCACCGAGGTGCTGGCGAAGCAGGTATGGAGTCCGGGAGGCTATAAATGTCCACATTTCCGGCATGAACTCGCGAGCGCACTTGCGATGCTAGCTAGCGGCGATTCCGACCTGGCCGTTTACGTGGTTGCAGCACACCACGGCCGAATTCGCATGGGCATCCGGTCCATGCCTGGCGAGACCGAGCAAGAAAACCGTCGGCGGGCTCGCGGAATCGAGGACGGCGACTCTCTACCCGCGTGCGAGCTGGCACCGGGTATTACCGTCCCTGCCATCCAGCTTTCGCTTTCAACGATGGAATTGGGAGCGGAAGGCCACTCCTGGACCGACCGCATGCTTCAGCTGAGAGATACTGTCGGACCCTTTCGGCTCGCTTATCTCGAGATGCTGCTACGCGCAGCGGACCAACGCGCAAGCAAACTGGAGGCGGCCAATGCATAAAGTGATTTTCCCTGGCTGTACCGCCGCCCCGTTCGGAAGCTATTTCAAAGCCTTGGGTGTGCTGAGGCTCATCAGCGATCAGGTTGACTCTGAGGCACGCGGCTGGTGGGAAGGAGAGACTTTCATCATTGAGTCCTCCTTGGACGAAGAGGGAATCACAACATTTTTTCTGAAAAAATACAAGCCGACGCCGATTCTTGCACCTTGGAACGGCGCCAGTGGATTTTATGCGAAAGACAACAAAGACGGTATCACGGCCATTGCTGGTTCGGCGGACCCGCGATTCGCAAAATACAGGGACTCAATCGCGATCTGTCGCAAAATGGATGAGGTCACGGCGGGCAAAGGCGTGGACGAGGTAGTGCGTAAGCGCGACATCGTTCGCCATTGTCGGAACCGCTTGCCTGACGAAGCGGTGGAGTGGCTAGATGCCGCGATGGGAATCGCGGCCGATGGTTCGCTTGCTTTCCCGCCGGTTCTGGGCACGGGCGGTAATGAAGGACACCTGGATTACACCAACAATTTCATGTCCCGGATCGCAACATTGCTGATCGAACCTACCTCGTCTTTGCGGGCTGGGGAATTGCTCGCGAACGCTCTGTTCGCATGTCGGACTACATCGCTTCAAAAAGACGCGGCTGGCCAGTTCGATCCGGGCCGAGCAGGTGGGCCAAATCAGGGACCTGGAATCGAGCATAAATCGACGATAAATCCTTGGGATCTGGTGCTTACTCTCGAAGGGGCCGTAGCGTGGGCGAGCGGAATTTACCGGCGGCAGGGGCCAAGTTACCGCACCATCCTCTGCAGTCCTTTCACAGTGAAGGCCACGAAAACGGGATACGGCTCAGCGTCGGAGAAAGATGACGCCCGGGCCGAAGTCTGGGCACCGCTTTGGCGCGGACATATCCGTTATGCGGAATTAAAGACGCTCTTGCGCGAAGGCAGGGCGACAGTCGACGGGCGCGCAGCGACAACGGCTCTTGAGTTCGCAGAAGCAGTCCGGTCGCTCGGGGTGGACCGGGGAATCGATCGATTTGTCCGCTATAGCCTGTTGAAGCGGAGGGGCGACAGCTATGTCGCACTGCCGACAGGAACGTTCGCAGCGGGGTATCGGAGCGAGGCCGACCAGATCCGGCATTTTCGAACGTTCATTGAAGACTTTAGCCATGGCCACCTGCCCCGCGGAGCGGAGGACTTACGGCGCGGCGTGGACGCGGCGATGTTCCAGGTCCTTCTTATCGGGGGACCGGAACGCATCCGGGAACTCATGAGAGCGCTGGGCCGCATGGTCCGACGGGCGATTACCACGTCGGACACTGGGTTACCGCGGTTCCGTCTGAACGCGGCTGAGTGGCTGAAAGCGTGCGGCTTCGAGTTGCCGGAGGTTCGCATCGCCGCCGCGCTGGCCTCGATAGATACCCGCGAAGTCGGTTCCATGGCAGACAATCTGTCGCGAGCGGGCAAAGGGTTTTCTTGGGCAGGTTCCCAACTGCCGGACCGACTGGCGGCCGTGCTGGAACGCAGGCTTCAGATGAGCAACGCGACAGAGGGCGCCTGGAATCCGGTGGGTGGCGCGTGCGCTGTTCATCCGAGCGACGCGACATTGTTTATCGAGGGCGCGGTTGATGACGACGCCATCGAAGACTTGTTGTTCGCGTTCTGTACACTTGACTGGAAGAAATTCGACATTGACGAACTGAACTATAGCTGGTCCTCTCGGCTCGGTGTTTTGCCTGTGTATGCCGTCCTCAAGCATCTGTTTCTGGCCGGGGAGATCAGGATCAGGATCGGCGCGGAGCCGAAGAAGGTTCGCGCGGACGGGCGTATTCTGCCTTTACTCAAGGCTAACAGGACAGACGAGGCAGCTAAAATTGCGGTGCATCGGTTACGTGTCGCGGGCTTCAGGCCGCTGGAGGTTGACTACGCGGGGGGAGTTGACGCGCGCCGACTGGCCGGCGCTTTGTTGATCCCCGTTCGATCCGGGAAAAGTCTAGCCACAGGAATATTCAAGGAAGAAGAAAGGGAAACTTATGAACCTGAATTCGCTGGATAGTATGCCTCGCCTGCTATTGGAGGCGGATTTGCGTCCGGTGGCCGGGAACCGCTTTCAGCCGACGGGATTCGCGGATCTGGGCGCGGCGGAATACAAACTGCCTGACGGTCTGTCGATGCTGCTAGTAGAGAGCGCTCAATCGGTAGCGAATCGCCTGGAGAAGACATGTCTGGACGGAGACGGTCCATTGCTCGACCCGGCGCTCAGTGGTCTGCCTTATGTGGTCGTGGAACTCGAAGGCATCGAGAAAAAGACGAGCTCTCTCGTCGAGGCTCATCGAATCGCCTCGCCCTACATTCTGCTGAACAAAGAATTCAATGCAACGCTGGTGAAGGAACTGGCCTACAATTCCAAACAACCCCTGGACTGGAAGAAGATCTACGCCACGCTGTTCCGGTACGACATCAACAGCCTCGTGCATGGAGTCTTTCTCTCCCTGCTCGAAGGCGGCCGGGTACGCGCGCCGCGAGCGATCACCGGTTTTGTCGAAGCGAGCGATGTGGTCCGGGTAGTTTCGGGCGGCGTCAAGAACAGCCCTGTGGATCCAACCGGCGATACTCGGGTTACGGACCCCGCGCCGGGCGCGAAAGTCAGCGAGGGCGGCGTCTACAGTAATGTCCCCTATTCGCGCGTGGAGTATGTGGCGAAGGAGATACGTGCGTACTTCAATCTGGATCTGGCGCTCATCCGCGGCTACCGGCTCGGCGTCGACGCCACTTGCCTTTTAATCGCGCTGTCACTCCTTAAGGTCCGTCGATTCCTCGATTCGAGCTTGCGGCTTCGGACTGCCTGCGATTTGGAACTCAGCGGGGAAGTGCGCGCAAAAGCTCCTAAGGATTTCATCCTGCCATCCGAAGCGGAATTGCTTGCCGAAGTGCAGACGGGCATTAAGGCGTGCGCGTCGCTCTTCGCGAATCCGCCCGTTACCGTACTGAGGACGAAAGTGAAGGTAAACGATAAAGCCGCCGAGGGCGGCACGCGGTGACAACGATCCGGCTCAGGTTCGCGTCGGGAAGGTACCATGCGACACCGTGGGGCCGCCACGTGAATGAGGGTGTTCCCGAGTGGCCACCCTCTCCTTACCGCCTGCTGCGCGCGCTGTACGATGTGTGGCAACGCAAGTGTTTTGAGCTCCCGCATGAAGATGTGAAAACCGTACTTCAGTCGCTTGCGGCGGCCCCTCCGAAGTTCGTCCTCCCTCGCGCCGTCGCCACCCATACTAGGTCGTACCTGAGCGCAAACTCGATGGACCCGAGCGACAAGAGCCTCGTGTTCGATTCCTTTCTCGTCTTCGCTAAAGAACACGCCTGTTACCTTTCGTGGCCTGAGACTGACCTGCCAGCGCAGGCACGAATAGCCCTCAATCGCCTTCTGAGCCACCTCAATTACCTCGGCCGCTCGGAATCGTGGATCGAAGCCGAGCTATGGGAAGGTCCGGTCAAAGAGCCGTTCAACTGCGCTCCTGCTGGAACTCTGCCGTTCGAAGGTGAGCTCACGCGAGTGGCCTGCGCGGCCCCAGATTCCGAATACACAGGAAAGAGATCTTGGATGGATGCCCTTACGTACTCCACATCGAATCTGCTGAAGGAAAAAGCAAGCAGCCCGCCGCTCCTACGCCAGGTGACCTATATTCGCCCCGAAAGTGCGATCGGGACGGACCCACCGAAAGAATACCGTCGCAAGGCGCCGGAGGTTGAATCGGTTCTGCTGAGTCTCGATGCGACAGTGCTGCCGTTGGTAACAACCACACTTGAAGTGTCCGAGCAAATTCGCGTCCGGCTGATGGGAGCGCACAGGCAGCGAATGAATAGCGAATTAAAGGTCTCTGACCTCTTCAGCGGCAAGACCGCAGATGGGCAGAAACGCCTGGATCACGGGCACGTTTATATACTTCCTCTCGGCAACAGCAATGGCCGAATTGACCGGATACTGATAACGAGTCCTTTACGGCCTTTCCGCGAAGACGAACTGGATGCTGTGCGAGGGGTCAGGAAGTTATGGCAGCGTACCCAGCGAGGCGAGGTTCAGTGCGTGGTTACGTGGCAGGGACGGTTTGATCAGTTCAAGGAGCGGAAGCTAACACGAATTGCAGAGAGTGCGACGCCTTTTGTGCCTCCGCGTCATTGGCGCAAGGGCCGCGATTTCGCCGCGTTTCTGCTAGAAGAGGTTCGACGGGAGTGCCGCCATCATCGAATTGACGCTGGAGTGAAGGTCGAGCCGATGGAGCGGCTACCCGGTTTGTTTCACGAGGTGGAGTACCGGCGAAATCGCAAGGACGATCCAGTTCGTCCTGGTTACGCGCTGCGACTGATCTTCGATAAAGACGTTCCCGCGCCGTTCGCAATCGGGTATGGATCTCATTTCGGACTAGGACAATTTCGCGCAACAGGTGAGTAAATCCAATGCGGCAATCATATCTGGTCTGTTACGACATTTCTGACGACAAACGCCTTCGCAAGGTCTTCAAGACCATGCGTGGCTACGGCGATCATCTGCAGTACTCTGTATTCGAATGCCAGTTCACGGCAAGCGATCTGATCCGATGCCGGGCGGCGCTGGCGCGAATCATTCACCATGACGAAGACCAGGTGTTGTTCGTTCACCTGGGCCCAGCGGAAGGGCGGGGCGACAGGGTCATCACTGCACTCGGACAGCCTTATGTAGCGGTGGATGCACCCTGCTTTATAGTATGAGCAAGAACCAACTGGCTAATCCAAGGAAAAACATCTGATATGGGCGCGCTACCTGTCCCGTTCCCCGTCCTTCCGCAATCGAAGCCGCGTGTGCCGAGGGGCGATCTTCCCGACTACCTTCCCGCCCGAATGGTGAACGAGTTTGTCTATTGTCCGCGCCTCTATTTCTATATGTGGGTGGAAGGGTTATTCCGAGAGAGCGCGGACACTGTGGAGGGCTCGGCACAGCACAAGCGCGTGGACGCACGCCCCGCCGCGCTGCCGGAGGCTGGCGAGTCGGAAGAGAAGCTTCACGCGCGGTCGGTGACGCTTTCGAGCGAACGGCTGAAGGTAATCGCGAAGCTCGATCTGGTAGAGGCGGAGGGGTTCACCGCCACTCCGGTGGATTACAAGCACGGTGCTCCGCGCGAGGCCGGCAAAGATGGGGCGCTGGAAATGTGGCCGGCGGATCGGGTGCAACTTGCGCTACAGGCAATCGTTCTGCGCGAGAACGGGTATGAATGCAATGAAGTCATTGTGTTCTACCAGAAGACGCGGCAGCGAGTGCGCGTGCCTGTTGATGCGGCGCTGATCTCGGAAGCGGAAGAAGCAGTAGCGCGGGCGTGGGAACTAGCGGAGTACGGGGTGATCCCGCCGCCGCTGGTGGACTCACCAAAGTGCGTGGGCTGCTCCCTGAACACGATTTGTTTGCCGGACGAGACGAATCAGCTGACGGAGTTCGACCTGAGTGGGGCTGCACAGTTGGGGCTGTTCGAGGCGGCGGACGGCGAGGTAATGCGCAAGCCGCCGGCAAGCGAGGGCCTCACAAAACCCATCCGGCAGTTGATGACGCCTAGGGACGACTTGAAACCGCTGTATCTGAATACGCAGGGATTGAGGGTGGGGAAATCGGGCGAAGTTCTTCAGATGAAGGAGAAGGATAAGACAGTGCAAGAGGTGCGCATCGGCGAGGTATGCCAGGTGAATCTGATGGGAAATATTCAGATTTCAACGCAGGCCGTGCAGTCGCTTTGCGAATCGGGCGTGCCGGTGACGTACTTCTCGATGGGCGGTTATTTTTACGGGATCACGACGGGACTGAACACGAAGAACGTGGCTCTGCGGCGGAGTCAGTTCCGGCTGGCGGATTCGGAGCGGTTCGCGTTGGAATTGGCGCAGAAGCTGGTGGCCGGCAAGATCCGCAATCAGCGGACGATGATGCAACGAAATCATGTGGAACCCCGGAAGATGGCGCTCGGGGCGATGAAGGCGGCGGCTGAGCGCGCGGAACGCGCCGAGAGTCTGGAGGTGCTGCTTGGGATTGAGGGATCGGCGGCCCGGGTGTATTTCGAAGACTTCGCGGGGATGATCAAGATTGGGCGAGGACGAGATCGACAACGCGGCCTCGAAGGGATTCACATTCGATTTCGCGGGGCGTAATCGCAGGCCGCCGCGAGATCCGGTGAACGCACTATTGTCGCTGGCGTACAGCATGCTGGCGAAGGATTTGACGATAGCGTGCTATGCAGTCGGGTTCGATCCGTACATGGGGTTCTACCATCAACTGCGGCATGGGAGGCCGGCGCTTGCTCTGGATTTGATGGAGCCATTCCGGCCGCTAATTGCGGATTCGGCGGTGCTGAGCGCGGTCAATACGCGGATGGTGACGGAGAGGGATTTTGTGCGGGTGGGCTGGTGCGGTGGCGCTGACGGCGGCGGGACGGAAGGGGTTCTTTCGCGCGTATGAATCGCGGATGGATACGCTCGTGACTCACCCGCTGTTCGATTACCGGGTCAGCTACCGGCGGATGCTGGAAATCCAGGCGCGATTGCTGGCGCGGGTCATCGAGGGAGAGATCGCCGCGTATCCGGTCTTCGTGACTCGATAGCTTCCGCGAGCGATGGGGCGGTGCGAAAACGCCGGTGACCGCTCGCGTGGGGTAAGTTATTGATTTGATTGGTCTGGCTTATATGAGCTTCGTTGACCTTAGGTTATTCTTGGGGTTTCGCGGCCGACCGCTCGTGGGTCGAGCTACAGATCATTGATAATAGAATACTTGGAGGGGCGGCTAATTCCCCGGCAGATCTGCCGGGGCCTCATTGAAGCATGATCGCACGAAGTCTGCGAGCAGTGGACTGCGCGATAATTCCCCGGCAGATCTGCCGGGGCCTCATTGAAGCCGGACCGACGTCACTGCCGGCAGGCATCCGGGCACTAATTCCCCGGCAGATCTGCCGGGGCCTCATTGAAGCGTCGCGTAGCAGTGGCCTGAACGCTCACGGCTGCACGTAATTCCCCGGCAGATCTGCCGGGGCCTCATTGAAGCCGACATTGCGTGTATCGCGCATGCTCGCATGCCAGTGACTGCAATTCCCCGGCAGATCTGCCGGGGCCTCATTGAAGCCATCGAACTGCCGAAGCCTACGCAGCGTCTACGAGCGCGCAATTCCCCGGCAGATCTGCCGGGGCCTCATTGAAGCCGATGCTGAGCGCGCATCGGCGTGCAAGCCAGGTACGTGTCAGCTGCAATTCCCCGGCAGATCTGCCGGGGCCTCATTGAAGCCATGATCGTCTCGATCGCGTCGATACTGGCGGCCAGTCGATCAATTCCCCGGCAGATCTGCCGGGGCCTCATTGAAGCGAACGATGCTGCTCGATGCGATCGCATGCGATGCTGACAATTCCCCGGCAGATCTGCCGGGGCCTCATTGAAGCTGACTATCGATGCCGCGTTCGAATCGCAATGCGCTAGCAGCTGCTAGCGATAATTCCCCGGCAGATCTGCCGGGGCCTCATTGAAGCGCGCAGCTGCGCACGTCGATCGCACCTGGTCGCACTGTAATTCCCCGGCAGATCTGCCGGGGCCTCATTGAAGCGCTGCGATGCTTCGCGACAGTGGCGATCGCATCGGCGACAATTCCCCGGCAGATCTGCCGGGGCCTCATTGAAGCCGATCGCGCCGCGCTTCAGCGCATCATGGCCAGCACGCAATTCCCCGGCAGATCTGCCGGGGCCTCATTGAAGCCATGCGTAGCATCGCGCTCGTGCGCTGAGCCGCCGTCTGCAATTCCCCGGCAGATCTGCCGGGGCCTCATTGAAGCGCGTATGTACGCAGCGATGTTGCGACCGATGCGCGATTCAATTCCCCGGCAGATCTGCCGGGGCCTCATTGAAGCCGAGACCAGTCCGACGTGCGTCTCCGCAGATCCCCGGCTGATCTGCCGGGGTTTCATTGAATCCCCGGCAGATCTGCCGGGGCTCTGCGATTCGCAATTCCCCGGCAGATCTGCCGGGGCCTCATTGAAGCCAGCCGATCGCATGCAGCTTGACCGACAATTCCCCGGCAGATCTGCCGGGGCCTCATTGAAGCGTCAAGCCGGTCGAGTGGTCGTAGTGCGAACTGTCACTCAATTCCCCGGCAGATCTGCCGGGGCCTCATTGAAGCAATTCAGCCCAGACATGTGCTGGCCGACTGTCGGCTGACAATTCCCCGGCAGATCTGCCGGGGCCTCATTGAAGCGAGCATCGACAGCGAGAACCCGGCGCCCCGCGGCCGGCGGCGTCGCATCCACTCGGTGAAGGTTTTCCAGCTGTGGGCGAGCGCCGATCTGGTGTTCGGCGAAGAACGGCGGCAATTCCCCGGCAGATCTGCCGGGGCCTCATTGAGCGACAGCGCCGCATCCAAAATCTCGCGATCCATTTCGAAATGCATGGGGATCGACGCCGACTCGAAATCGTGATAGTCAGGGCAGTCGAGCACGTCGCCGTGAAGTGGATTTCCTCACTAGACGTGAACGGATCAGGTCCGCATGGCCGACGCCCAACGCATTTCCGATGGCTGCCGGGTCCAAGTCTCGAAACACCCGGGTACGGATCTTCGGCAATTCTCCTGGCGCCGCTCATGAATCAATTGTTTGCGGCCTACGACATTCAGGTCTACACCATGACAACCGAACGTCGTTCCCATCTCATCCACCAGAGGTATGTTGATGAAGCAGAATGGAAGCCTTGGAAAGAGGCTGCGCGCGTACCGAGGGAGTCACCACACTTGCTGCAAAGCGATCCTATACTCCGCAAGCTGCGCGACGTGGCGGGAATCAATCAAGTTCTGTGTGGAACGGATTTTCCGTATCTAAGCTAGGACGTGGCCACAAACTCCAAACAACGCATCTTGCGCAGCTCTGAGTCGATTGACTCCGAAAGGCAGGCCATTCTTGCGCGCAACGCATCTCGCCTTTTTCCCGCGACTCCGCCCTTTGAGAGGGGCAATTTGAAAAAGTAAATGCTGCCGAACACCCTCAAGGACCCCTCCGCGGGAGACCCTGGTTGGTTATACATCCGGTTCGCGAAGAATATTCGGTCGCAGTGGCCGCGTAGCCATCGATTGACCGTGGCCATCGCTGCTTGGCTCAACTCAATTCTGCAGTTCGCGGACCCCGCCTCCTGGTGAAGCTCTACGGCTAGCGCCCGAGGCCTCGACTCCTGCGTCGTTCGCGTTCTTTCGCCTTCTCCTGTTCGAGTTCGAACGCCGTGTCGACCAGAGCCCTTTGATAGCGTCCGAGCCATCCATTCCAGCCGCCATCCTGAGGGTAAACACCTCGTCGAATTATTTCGCGTGCCGTCTCGCGAAGGTGAGCCTTGTTGGTTAGGATGGCTTCCGAGTCGCCCATGTCCTTGATCTCCACGACCGGGCCGAACTTGCGTAGCCGGATGAACGAATTGGTTTGCAGCCCTCGATGACTTCGCAGCTCCTCCATCTCTGGCGTACGGTAGATGTGGTAAACCTGCCCATCCGTACCCTCTAACATCAAGTAGCGGCGCCCAGAAGCTTCTTCTTCACCGTGCACCAAAATCCTGCCGTCGATCGACGTGAGATCGCGAACATCAAGCGTCGTCATCGGAAGTCGGTCATCGGACAACAACACTCCGTGTCCTGCCAATGTCTTCTGCCGGTCCGCGCTACGTTGCATGGCTCGAAGGACTTCCTCGCAATCGCGCCGCACCAGCCAGCTTGCTCCGCCGGTCGACTCGGCCAGACCCATGCGATGAAGGACGGCAAGGCGGGAAGCCTCGTGTTGCGTACGAAGGCGGGCCGTTCCGCTCAATGCGGCCTCCGTAGGGTCACGAACAACTTCGAAGTACTCGGGGCCGAAATCCGCGTTGGGATTCGATGCTTCCCGCATGATCCTGCGATCGAGGGATGTGAATCTGGACTCTGAGATTTCGCGCCGCTCCGCTTCTGTCGCATCGAGCTCTGTCCGATACCCAATCTGGCGGGTGCACAAGTGCTCGGCGGCGCTCCGAATCCCTTGCTGGATGTACCCGCGGCTCATCCGCAATGCGGCGCCATCGGTTCTGACGCCTCGCACGACGATATGTGCGTGTGGGTGCTCGGTATTGTGGTGCTCAACCGCAACCCATTCGAGGTCTGTTCCCAGGTCCTTCTCCATACGTTCCATCAGATCGACGGTTAGACGACGCAAATCCGCCCGATCACCAAATTCCGGGGAGAGGATCAGCTTCCACATCCGCTCGTCACCGGCCCTCTGCCAGTGCTCAAGCCGCGACTCGATATCGATCCTATGCTCATCGCGACCGAACCCTACGCCCTCTACCGGGCTTTCGTGTGTGGCGCTCTGGCGTGCTAGGTATCGCCCGTGCGCCTTCCATTGCCCTCGCGTTTTGTTGTTCAGATAGGTCACCCGGATGGCGCAACGCTGCAAGTACGGACGCGTACTTCGCACTT
This sequence comes from Bryobacterales bacterium, assembly GCA_963798295.1. Taxonomy (GTDB): domain Bacteria; phylum Acidobacteriota; class Terriglobia; order Bryobacterales; family Bryobacteraceae; genus Palsa-89. Next base: position 24,255 of record CAWCSV010000006.1, read on the forward strand.
TTCCGCCGTAGGTGCCGCGGTTGCGGGCTTTTCGTGTGCTCCGGGCGTAGTGCATGAGCAACTTGAATCCGCTACACAATGCAATGCGTTCGTCCGTCGGACGCCGAGGCTTTGGTGGCCGCAGCCTAGTCTTCCGCTCGTCGTCAGTTCGTGCCATGTCCCACCAAATCCTGCAGGGCGGCGAGTGCATTGCCCGACATAGTCTGACCGGCGGCCTTGATCAGCCGGTGATACCGGTCCTTAGCTCGGGCAACTGCCTGGGGTTGCGCCTCGCTCGACGGCTCTGGCAGACACGTAAGAACGGTCTTGACAAAAGTATCCAGCAAGGCATGGAGCGCTTGCTGACCCCGGACAATCCGCAGGTTGTCACGGGAGATGTGCTCAAATCCTCCCGCGATCCGATCTTCGCTCTCAGTGAGCTCGGGCCGCCCGCTCAATTCATTCTGTATTGCCGCCCGGATGAACGCGCTCGGACTGGTGTACCCCCGAGCTTTCACGGCTTCATCGATCCGAACCCGATCTTCCAGGCTCAGTCTGACGGCGACTCTGGCACCGCGCGCCGTTCCCATGTTCTGTCGCATAAAATTGCCCCCTCAATTACTAAGAGGCTTTCAAAAACGCAAATCTCACTCAGAAATTTTTCGTCAAACATCTGTCGAACACAGACGCGATTTCGTTCGACGACGCACGGGGATGACCGCGCGTCGCTTGCGGCGAAAAAACAAACCAGACGTCAAACGTTTCCTTTATGTTCCCACTACCCATATTCGTTGCCTGTGGGGATGTTGAAATATGTCGAAAACTGTTGAACGGCCCGTTGGGTTGTCGAAATCCGTTGAAATATGTCGAAGGGCCGTGCAAACTATTGATGCGATGGCGAGAGGCGAGGAATACACAAAAGCGGAGCAGCAATGGATCGCCGACACCCGAATCCGCCTCGCACAACGGCGCGGGAAAAAGCCCGCCACAAAAGCTGGCCAGTTGCGCGCCCTTTGGCCGGAAATCCGAGCTGCCATTGCCGACGGGCAAAGCCTGGCGAGCATTCGCCAGTGGCTCGAAGAGGAAGCCGGAATCGCTGTCACCGTTCAAAGCCTCGGCTCGTACCTCACGCGCATTAGGCGAAAGGAACGGGCCAACCCAATCGCGCCGATTCCGCCGCCGGCTCCAGCCCGTCTGAAGGCGCCCGTCTTGAGCTCGCGAACGAAGGTACCAGATAACCCCAAGAGAGCGCGTGGGTTCGAGTACCCTCCAGGGCCTCCAGACGAGAGCAAGCTCATCTGAACGCACACGCTCGAAATTAATATTTCACAATTTATCGTCCCGCAGTGCCTCCGCCATTTCCTTATATATGTACACGGCAGTTTTGGGGAGAGCTATTGGAGTCGCGCGGGGCGAACACGAGTCGGAAGTTCGAGAACAAAGTTTTGCAGTTTTGTGTCCCGAAAAGCGCTCGCCATTGCCTTAGAAGATAGAGGGAATCGAATTCTAGGAGGGAACTATGTCCAGGAACACTGAACGTCATGACGAACAATCTGTGGGGATGTTGAAAGCAGAACCAATAACATCAGCGATCCATCTGACGCTGCAAGGCAAGGGTGGGGTCGGAAAGAGCTTGGTCGCTAGCATCCTCGCCCAATATTTCCGCCATCACGGCAAGAAGCTTCACTGCATCGATAGCGATCCGGTAAACCAGACCTTTTCGCAATATGCCGAGTTGGGCGCCGAACATCTGGCGCTGATACGCAACGGCCGGATTGATTCGGCTGGCTTTGACGTTTTGATCGATCGCCTTCTGGCCGAGGATGGAATCTTCATTGTCGATAACGGCGCTTCCACCTTCGTCCCGCTCTGGAGCTACATCGTCGAAAACAACGCGCTGGAAACGCTCGCCGCAGCCGGGAGGAAGTTGTACGTCCACACGATCGTAACGGGCGGGCAGGCGCTCGGAGACACGCTCAAGGGGTTCAAGAGCCTTGCCGACAGCAGCGCTGAACGAAACATCGTGGTCTGGTTGAACGAGTACTTCGGGGTGATCGAGCGTGACGGCAAGACATTTACCGACATGCAGGCCTACAAAGACAGCGAGTCCAAAGTCTTCGGCCTAGTGAACATTCCGAAGAGGAACCCGGACACCTTTGGGCGTGACGTTGAAGAGGTCATCGCTCGCAAGAGGACCTTCGAGGATGCCATCCGCAACGGAACGGCGACAGTCATGAGCAAACAGCGGTTGAAGATGGTCCAGCGGGACCTGTTCGAGCAGCTAGACCAGATGGCACTGTTGTAAGGAGAAAATTCACATGCCCGACATGAAACGAATGATCAGTGAAGTTGCCGCCGAGAACGGCATCCGCGTTGAGCCAGGCGATCCGCTATTTGCACTGGTAACCATGAACCGTATGGTCCTGGAGGAATCTGCAAGAACGTATTACGACTACAACCAAAAGCTCATCGAGGAATTTATGGAATCGATGAAGCGGGCGGAAGTGCTTGCCGGGAGTATGCTCGCCCAAAAGGTCAAGGAGTCAGCAGAGAAGATGCGGGAGGGTCTGCAGGGCGATATTCACATCGCTGGTCTGAAGGCACGCGAATACGTACACCTGGTGAACGAGGCCCACCGGCGTCCCGCGATTATCCGTTGGGTCTCTGTTGGCTTAGTGGCGGCCGTAGCGATACTCGCTTCCGGTGTGTGGTTGGGCACCCTTCTCCATTAACAAGTGAAAGCTGCGATCACGTCTCAGTCGGGCGCGCGGTTTTGAGCGTCCGAACGTGATCGGATGGTTATGCGTGCGACGCAAATGCGATGCGGATCAACCGCGCGGCCCAAAAGATTCCGGTAGGAGAACTTATGAATCCAACATCAACTTCCAGAGTGCTCAATCTCGCGGAAGCAGCACGATTCGTCCGGTGTTCGCGCTCCCATCTTTCGAATGTGATCAACGGCAAGGTCCGCGATGTGCCTCACCTTCCCGCCGTCCGCATCGGGCGAAGAGTGTTGTTTCGTCGGGAATCCCTTGAGCAATGGCTCCGCCAAATTGAAGGCGATGCGAAAGAGAAGATCACCCGACCGCCCGAAATCAAGCAGTGATACCATCCCAATCAGACCAGAAAACAGCGCCGGAGACGCCGGAAAGGACATACGTGCGTCGAAAGCGTTTTCAACTTGGCTGTGTGCGGAAGACCAAGCACGGCCGGATATGGGTATGGATTGGAAAGTACTACGAGAATGGAAGGGGGCGATCAAAAGTGCTGGGGCACTGTGCGCAGATGACGGAAGGTGGTGCTCGGGCGAGGCTGCAGGAGTTGCTGAACCCGATCAACGAGACTGCCGGATTCGGACAGACGTTGCCAACCGATTTCAAAGAATACGTGACGAATGTGTTCTTGCCGCAGCGCCGCAAGAAATGGAAGGACTCATCAGACAAGACAACGACGGAACGTTTCAAAGCACATCTCATTCCGGCATTCGATGGCCGGCAATTGCGGGAGCTAACACGCGACCGCTTGCAGCGCTTCCTCGATAGCAAGACCAAGGATGGTCTTTCAAAGAGCGTTGTGAGCCATCTTCGTTGGGATCTAAACGCCGTTTTTAAGATGGCGGCCAACGATGGTCTGATTCAAGGTAATCCAGCGGGTTCGTTGGTTACGCCCAAGGAGGCAAGAACGTTCGAGAAGCGGAGTATGACAAAGGAGGAAATCCATCTCGCGTTATCGGTACTTGGATCTACGCGGAAAGGATCGTCTTCTTACTCGCAGTTCTGGTCGGGCTTCGCCCCGGTGAAATTTTCGCTCTCCGTTGGGGCCGGGTTGGGCCGGATATGGTCAACGTCATGGAACGGGTCTATCGCCGCTTGCCCAGTGATCCCAAGTCAGAACGAGGGAAACGGGTAGCTGCGGTTCCGCCCGACCTGGCGAGTGACCTCGCGGAATGGCGCGATGTTGCCATCGATCTCAGTCCCGAGTCATTGGTATTTCCGTCGGAGCGCGGGACGTTCATGTCTCGCGACAATTTTTTGCGACGGAACATTCACAACAAGCTGGAGAAGATTGGCCTAGGCTGGGTGAACTTTCAGGTCTTGCGCAGGACGCAGGCTAGTCTGGGACACAAAGAGGGTGTCGATCCGAAGGTCGCAGCGGATCAGCGGGGCCATGCAATAGGCGTCGCCATTGACACGTATACGACGACTGATTTGGAATCCCGGCACCAAGCAGTTACGACTCTTGAGCAAGCGTTGAAGTTGAAGGAAGGGGTTCAATCTGTCTTAACGAGGTAAACAAGGTAACGCGATTTTCGGGGAATCCGCTAAACCCTTGAAAAGTTGGAGCGGGAGACCGGGGTCGAACCGGCGACGTCCAGCTTGGGAAGCTGGCATTCTACCACTGAATTACTCCCGCTCAGTTAGTCCATTTAAGTATTGCAGATTCAGTGTATTCACGCCAACCGAAGATCTGATGGGTATGGGAATCTAGATTCTACCACTTTGCCTCAACAACCCCTCATCTTTTCGCTAATCTTAGTGATAAACGACGATACCAAAGTTGAAAAAGGGACACCACGTTTCATGAAGGTTGTATCTGATGACTTTCGGTAATCTAAAACGTTAAACGCAGTTGAAGACTAATCTTGCGGTCGTAGGTCGTCGTGGAACCTTCAGGTCCGAAGCCGCCCTGGAGGCTGAGTGATTGCCCGAAAAATGGTGAGGACAAGTCGCCATTGGGACTGGCGAAATTCGGATGGTTCAATACGTTCGTCGCCATAGCCGTCAGCGTCAGGTTATATCGTTTGGGTGTTGACGAGCCGAAGATCCCGGCAGGCGGGGGTCCGCCGGGCGGTGGCCCACCGCCACCTGGCCCACCACCGGGAGGGCCGGCGGGGCCCGGGCCTCCACGTACGCCGCCCATCCCTGGAGGCGGAGCATTTTTATCCGCTGGCCCAGACTCGCCCAAACTCCCAAATCCCCAGGTGCGCGAAATACGCAAATTCAGCGTCACCGCCGCTGGACCGCGTCCGGAATTGCGCTGGATGGTCGCTGTTCCTGGAGCGGGGTTTAAGTTGAAGCAACCGTAGCCGGGCTCGTACTTTAGATAGGTGCCCGTGCAAGCCGACGCCGACTTATTCAAGAGCGCGGGACGCTGCACTGCGCCGCCATCGCCATCCGGATCGGGCAAACCGGTCGTAATATCATAGGGCGTTCCACTGCTGGCTGTGAAAAAGGGACTCGCGCTGATCTTCCAGGGAAGCGGAATGCCCGTACCCAGTACGGCGCGATGACGAACATCACCGTAGGATGAAGGCCCCCATTCGGCTCGGAGATTGTAGGGGTCGGCAGGCAACCCTTCGTTGTTGTCCTCGCCGTAAGAAAGCGCATAGAAACCAAACAGGAAAAGCTTCTTGTAATTCACCGTCGGGTTGATGAAGAGCTGGCTGGTTCGGCTATACCCGACGGACTCGGTCAAGAGTCGCACGGTCTCGTCGCCGTAGGGATAAATCTCAGTTCCCGGGTATGGTGCGTTCGCGTCGGTCTGCTGCAGCAAATGAACCCCGCGACTGTTGATGTAATTGGCGCTCAGACGGAAGGAACGGTTAATTTGCCGATCCACTCCGACATTGGCTTGATAGGTGCGCGGCGCCCTCAGATCGGGGGCGAGTAATTGAATGCTCTGCGGTTGGGCTGTACCTGCGAGAGAACTGAGCGACGGCACGGACGGAAAAAAGTCGGGATTGGAAATCAGATAGGACAGTTGCGTCACACCGTTGTAGCGGATCGCATCCAGCGTTTCGGTGTCGGCGACGCGATCGTAAAAAATTCCAAAGCCGGCTCGCAATACGGTTTTCGCGGCTTTGTTGGCGCCGCCATCAATACCCCAGGCAATCCCGAGACGCGGCGACCAATCGCCGTAATCATGAATGTTGGTTTGCGTTTCATAACGAAAACCGTAGCTCAGTGTGAAGTTCGGTCTTATTCGCCAATCGTCATTGGCGTATAGTCCCATATCGAACTGCGGCACACGCGTCAAAGGATTTCCAGCATTCAATGAGAAAAAAGACGCGCCACCTCCAGCGGCACGAATTTGGGCGGCAGTGTAGCCCTCCTGCTGGAGCAGGAGTGTCTGTTGGTAGACTTGCAACGCGGTGAGCCCGACGGAAGTCCCCGGGATCGGTTGCCCGTTAGAGTCCAGCGCCTCGCCTTGGCCCCCAAGAAACGTAAAGGTGCCGTTGAAATTGGTATTGGAGTAGTCGTTGTTGAAGGATTGCCTCAACCGGCCGCCCCACTTGATGGTGTGCGTGCCATGCGTCAGCGTCGTCATGTTGTCCAATTCCAATTTATTGGTGTGATTGTTGGAACGCCCCACTGTTGCGCTGCCTCCGGTAAACGCATCCTCCACTGAGATGCTGGGCGCGTCACCGGCTCCTAAGTATCCGCTAGTGGTCCGCATGTATTGGAAGCGCGCCTCATTGATGAGAGTTGGACTGATGATCGTGGTGAATATGGCCTGCAGGTCCTTTTCGGTGGTGCGCTGATTGAACGCAGTGGAGGGCTTGTAAGGCGGCAGCGACGACGACTGCGTATACAATGGACTGCGCGTGTTGAAATACTGATCGTTAAACTGAAAGAAAGCCTGCCCGTGAAAGTCATTCGTACCTGGTTTTGTGAATATCTCGATTCGTCCAAAGCCAGGCCTGTCGTATTCAGGCGAGAACGGATTCGAATTGATTCTGACCTCTCGAATCGAGGATTTCGGAGGCAAGTTGCTGCCCGTGAAACCGTCAATATAGATCTGCCCGCCTTCGGGCCCCGCTCCCGGCCCAGCCATCGCCTGCAACTGCTGAGCGAGCTCGTCGGGATCATCAGAAAGCGCCTGAAGCTCGTTCTGCCTCAGAACCAGTGCGCCGCCATTCGAGCTGGGGTCTGTGCTAACGGAAACTCGGTTCGCTTCGTCCTCCACGTTTAGCACTTGAGACGTGGCCTCGATTGTAAGTTGTAAATCGAATGCGGTCGGGCCGGTAATTTCAAGATCTCGTCGCTCCCCGACGGTGAAGCCTTTCGCAATAACGCGGACACTGTACTTTCCTGGCTGCAGTGTAGGAAAGTTGTATTTTCCAGAGTCGTCCGTCCTGGCTCGATGTTCGCCGTCGCGCCCGCGTAATTGGATCAACGCCTGAGGAACTAAAGCGCCTGACGGGTCGCTGATGGTTCCTTGCAAACTGGCCGTGGCTGATTGCCCCCTCAGCGCGACCGGAGCCGCAAGACTGACAACGCACCATATAAGTACAAACAGCTCTCGTAGACTCTTCATGAGTGAATCCTCTTTGACAAATGCTGGTTCTCTGGGCTTGGAGGACTCGGGTTACGGGCCCATGCCGGACAGACCGATGCCCCCGAGCATTCCACCCAGATCCATTCCAGAGGGCATGCCACCCGTCGGCATTCCTTGAGGAAGCCCTCCGGCGCCACTTGGCCGGTTACCTGCGGCTGCTCCCGCACCGGATTGCGCCGTAGCCATCCGTACTAACATTTCCGCGTTGGCGAGGAGCATGATACCGGTGACGTGATCGCTGGTGGCGCCCTTGGTGCTGGAAACGATAACGGTCTGGCCGGGCTTCACGTCCTCCAGTGTTCCCGCCGGCATCATCTCCACCATCTGCGCAAGCGTAGGTCCTCCACCAGGTGGTCCGACGCCTGGCACCATGCCGCCGAAACCTCCAGAGGGAGGGCGTCCCGGGGGTGGACCACCACCGGCCTCCGGTGCGCCTCCCATTCCTGGGAGGCTCGGCATTTGCTTAATGCGCGAGTCGGGCGTCAGCCTGATTACCAGCGGTTTGCCGGTTCCTGTTTCCTGAATGGTAATTTCCTTCGCGGCGCCGTCCACGGAGACCACCGAGCCGGCCGTGGTTAAGAATGTTCCGAAAACCACTTCGTCGGCCGCTATCGCCAGACCGTCTGGAGTCTTCCCGCCGCGCGCTCGAAGCTGATCGCCCACGCTGATTTCATCTAACTTGCTTGGTTTCGCATCGGCGAACTTGACCGAATCCGGAGCATATCTGCGAAACTTCGTCTGATCGGACACCGTTACCATGGGCCGTGTTTCGCCCTGGAAAGTACGAATCCGCAAGGTAATTGTGCTGCCGCTCTTGGCGGCGACGATGCCGGAAATCCCGCGCGTGTTCCAATCCTGCCGATCAGCCTCATCGCGTTTGCCGATATCGGCGGCGGACATGATGATGATGCGCCGGACATTTGTACTGTCTGGCGCTAGTGTCACCAGAACGCGGTCGCCAACCGATAGTTCAGCGACGTTGACCGTCACTGCATTCTTCAGAGTCTTCTCTCCAGGAGCCACTCTCTCGGCAACGGTGTCGGCCGTGAGCTTCACGCCCACTACCGCGGCGTTATCCGGCTTGATTTCTACCCCTAACTCGGGCTTGAAAGCGGTCACCGTGCCGATAAAGGATTTGCTGGCCGGCGGTTGCGCGGTTGCCGGAGGCAGCGCAGAGGCAACCAGAATTAGTGTTGCTGCTGCGACTTTCCTCATTTTCTCTAGTGAACAACGCTTCGGTACCAGATGCGCCTTAAGTTTTGTAAAAGTGAACTCCAGACTCTGCGATTCCGGCGAAATTTGAGGTAAAGTGGCATCACTGACAACGGGATGGAAACACGACCCGAGACCGGCGGTTCTCTTCGATCGATCCTTCTGGTTGAGGACGATACCGAGCTTTGTTCCTTGATGAACGACTTTCTTTTGCCCGAAGGGTTCCGCCTTGAGGCAGTGCATGATGGCCGGCAGGGCCTGGCTCGCGCTCTCGAAGGCGATTTCGACCTTGTGATTCTCGACGTTATGCTGCCGATCCTCAGCGGTTTCGAGCTGCTGCGGATGATTCGAAAGCCGCAGCGCAATTCCCGTGATCATGCTGACCGCCCGCACGGCGCAAGAGGACCGCGTCACCGGCTTGGACGCGGGAGCGGACGACTATCTCCCGAAACCCTTCGGCCCGGAGGAGCTCGTGGCCCGTATCCGGGCAGTGTTGCGACGCGTTGGAAAGGCGGAAATGCTGGAGCCGCGAACGATCTCGACGGGAGGGGTTGAACTCAATCCCCAGACCCGCGAGGTCTGGCGCCATGGCGAGAGAGTCGAAATCACCGCGATTGAATTTGACATTCTCGAGTTCTTGATGCGATCGGCCGGCCGCGCTGTGTCGCACGATGAGCTGACGGCGATTCTGTACCAGCGCGAGTCCACACCTTATGAGCGCTCGCTCGATGTGCATATTAGCCATCTGCGGAAGAAGCTGGAAGGCGCGGATAGAACGTTGATCCAGACCGTGCGGGGCGTCGGATATCTTTTTGCTGCGCGCCCCGAGCAGTCCAAAGTGGAGCACGCCCAATGAGATCCGTCTATCTAAGGATTTTGCTGTGGTGCTTCATCACCCTGCTGCTTTCGCTGGTCGCGTTCGTGATGGTTTCGACTTTCGTTTCAGGAGCCGCGGCACGTGTGGGATTTATCACTGATATCCACGCGTGGCAGACAGCGGAGGCGGTCCGGGCCTACGAATCCGGCGGCTCGCCAGGATTGGACGCGTATTTGGGAAACCTGCATCGCTTCATAAAGGAACATGACTATCTCACGGATGCGGGTGGCAAAGACCTGCTGACTGGCGAAGATCGATCTGATTTGTTGAAGCTTGCGCGGCCGGCATCGGAACGGCCGCAAGCGTCGAATGGCCACCTGGTGATGGTCACTCCATCGCCCGACAAACGGTATCGCTTGATCAGTCTCTTGCCCCCACCCTTCGGCATCCGGAGCTTGCTCCCTTACTACTTTCTGATTCTAGTGGCGATTGCACTGGTTTGTTGGATGTTGGCGTTGAACATCGCGAGGCCATTGCGTGATTTGTCTCGGGCGGTGGAGCGCTTCGGCCGCGGCGACCTGGACGTGCGTCTGAAATCGCGCCGGAAAGACGAGATCGGCGAACTGAGCAGAAGCTTCGACCGCATGGCGGAGCGCATCGGAACTCTGGTGACGGCCGAACGCCGCTTGCTGCAAGACGTGTCACACGAACTGCGATCCCCGCTAGCGCGTTTGAGCTTCGCGGCCGAACTCACTCGGAGGGCCCCGGACCGAGACGCGGCGGTGGAGCGGCTGAAGAAGGAAATTGACCGCCTGACGGATTTGGTCGGCGCATTGGTCGAGGTGACGCGTGCGGAAGGCGATCCATCGGCCACTCATTGGGAGCCTCTTCAGTTGGGAGAGTTACTTCGCAGTGTGGTTGACGATTGTAGGGTGGACGCCGAGGCGCGGGGCTGCAGCATCGGCGTCAAAGGCGAGTTCGATCTCACTCTACAGGGAGACCGGGAATTGCTGCGCCGCGCAGTGGAGAACGTTGTCAGGAACGCGATCCGGCATACTCCACGGGGATCTACCGTGGACGTCAAGATGGAATCCGCCGATCAAACCGTTCTTATTAACGTTCGTGATTCCGGCCCAGGAGTTCCCGAGGAATTGTTGCCCAAGATTTTCCAACCGTTCTTCCGCGTAGACGATTCGCGCGATAGCTCCACGGGAGGCGTGGGCCTCGGTCTCGCGATCGCCTACAGGGCCATCAGCGTCCATCATGGTCGTCTGTGGGCGCAGAACGTGCATCCAGGATTGAACGTGTGCATCGAGCTTCCACTGGCGGCGTGACCGCCGTCATTATCGCTGCACCTGGTCTTGCAAAGTTCTCTGAACCGGAGTTATCGATTGTGACGACCGCAGCCCGCTCCAGGAGAAATTGATGAGCACCAACACCCGTCCTCCCGGCGGGCGGCTGCCAAGTAAGGGCAGCAATATGCTTAACGCAACCGGTTACGCCAAGACACATCCTTGTGCGAATTTAACCAGAGGAAGACGTGTACCGTGAGTAAGAAAATAGACAGACCGGGGCAGGTCGTAGATATTATCGAGCGCTTCCTTTCAGGCTCAATGCGGTATCCGCAAGAGTTCAATGATTTCTTTGAGTGGCGTCTTGCAGACCCGAGGCTGGATGCCTACCGTAGACGATGCAAGATCTTGCACACTGAGTGTGAACCTCGCCGAGGCGAGGACCCAAAGCAACGAGCGCAACGGGAGGCCTCCGCAGTGCGAGAGTTGGAGAGCATGGTGGCGGAATTGCGCTCGCTTGAATAACAGCGCAGAGTAGACTTCGACTGCCGCATGGGCTTCGCGATCCACGCGCCCATCGCTCTTTGAGTGTCCCTTGCAATTCATAACGCTGGGGACGTATGCTGCTCACAATAATGAAACGACTACCAGCAATTCGTTGCTTAACATTGATTGCCAGCCTGGGTCTGGCATGCTTCTGTTCGGAACTTGTAGCACAGGATGTGGCGATCACCAATACCCGCATCATCACAGTCACCGGTCCAGTCATCGAGTCCGGCACCATCATCGTCCGCGGCGGCAAGATCGTTTCCGCTACCGCTGGTTCGGCCAGCTCCGCTGGTCTAAAGGTGATCGAGGGCAAAGGCATGACCGCGATGCCCGGCTACATCGACGCCCACAAGCACGTCGATAAATTCAATAAAGATCAGGCGGAGTCCGTTCTCGAAGCCGGCTACACGACCGTCCTCTCTGGCGGCGGCACCGCTGAGGATAACCTCAAGCTCGCAAAAAACATCGATTCTGGGGTCTTCAACGGTCCCCATATCATTCCTTCCGCATCCCTGCCGGTCGCAGCCCGGGATTTCCGCACGATCCTCGATAAAGGGACCCTGGTGGGGCTCACTCCCGATGCTGCTCGCGCCGCAATCCGCGAAATGGCGGCGAAGGGCATCCGGCACACGGGCGAAATTGTTATGGCCCCCGGCGGCCCCAGTCCCGAGGACACTGCCGTTCTCAAAGCCGTGGTGGACGAAGGGAAAAAGGTAGGTGTGCAGATCAACGTCCACGCTGTCTCCACGCCGGCCATGACAGGCGCCATCGATGCGGGCATCACTCGCCTGGTCCATATGCCGAACAAAGACTTCACGGGCCACGAAGATGCAAAGAAAGTCGCTAACACGGGCTCCATCGTGCTAGGGTCGCGTTTGGCGCGCCGATCATCGACCGTTATTCCGGACCGCCCGCGCAGGTGCAGTTTCCGAAGGACGACTCGCCCCGCTTTCGCGACGGCAAGCCGTGGCCGGAGGCGATCAACGGAGCGAATCGGGACGCTGCCGGTAAAGCCACGGGTACTGAGGCCGGGTTCACTATCGTCAACGCGCGGACCATCTGGGACGCCAGTAACGGCCAGGCAGTCGGCTGGTGCACGGATCAGAACTACGACGACAAGGTGGTGCTCGAGCACGAGGTGAAGTCGTACAGTGTGATGTTCTCCATGTCGGACATTTTCCGCATCATCACCATCAACACCGCCCGCTATCTCAATATGGAGAATCAGATCGGGTCGATCGAGCCAGGCAAGGTGGCGGACATCATCTTGCTTCAGGGCAATCCGCTCGAAAACATCTATCCGATGCTGAATACCAAAGTGGTGCTGCGGAGCGGGAAGATCGTCGTCGACAAACGATAGTTGCCTGGCCGCTTCAAACAATAACAGGGCCGGGAGAGCGTTCCTTATGAGCGAGCGCAAGTGATTTTAAGTATTTTAGGTCTCAACGTACCTCATTGACAGATCGACACTTAAATTTCAGGCATGTGAAAACTGTGTAAGTAAGTGTGTAAGTTTCGACGCCCCGGAAACAACCCGTTCCTGCCATATTACGCGATGGGCTCGGGAGAGCAGCTCTCACTTCAACGGTCGAGCACCGGCAATCAGGATATCGACCAGCCTGCGCGCGCTTTGCGGCCAGTCAGGGCTGGCGGAAACATTGGCGACGCCGACGATAACCCGGAGGAGATCGATCGGATCGAGGTCCTTGCGGATGTCGCCGCTCTTGACCGCGCGTTTGACGAGCGCGCGTAGCGCTTCATGGATCTGGCCGTGGGATGCCTTGAACACTTTTTGCGGGTCACCGACGAGCTCATTCAGCACGGGGGCGATGATGTGCTTCGTTTCGACGGCATCGACTAAGAGCAACAACCAGGCCCGCAAGGCTTCAACAGGGGACATAGTGTCCGCCAGGGGTCGTTCCGCCGCGGCCAGCTCTTCCATCTCGGACCGGTAAACCGCCACGAGGAGGTCCTCGCGCGCGGGAAAGTGGCGATACAGGGTTCCTGGACCTACGCCCGCTCTTCTGGCGATGTCTTCCAGGCTGGCGTTCGCGCCGACTCGCGTGAACTGCTGTTTCGCAACTTCGAGAATCCGCTCGCGATTGCGCTGCGCATCCGCGCGCGGCTTTCGCTCTGTAATCTCAGGCGTTTTGGTCGTCATCCAGAAAATTCTTGCAACCGGAGGCTGCCTCCGCTAATCTAGGAACTATACGGAGGCTACCTCCGTGTGTATCAAGATAAGTGACGGCTCGTCAAGATTGCCTGGTATACAACGCACCCGCTCAGCAACATGGAGGCCTATGATCGTGATTACCGCTCCAACGAGCAGCATCGGTAAGAAGGTCCTGCGCAGGCTGCTCGACTCGTACCCGGACGTTCGAGTTATCGCGCGGGATGCCAACCGCATCGAGCCTGCGGACAGGAAACGCGTCAGCGTCGTCGAAGGGTCGCACGGTGATCGGGAGGTCGTCGCACACGCTACAGAGGGCGCCGACGCGGTCTTCTGGCTGGTTCCGCCCAATCCCAAAGCGTCGAGCGTGGACGAAGCCTATTCAGGCTTTACACGTCCCGGGCTCGCCGCCATGCGGTCGCAAGGTGTGCGGCGGATCGTGGGGATCAGCGCATTCGGGCGCGGCACGGCGCAGGCCGGTAGCGCTGGCCTGGTGACCGCAACCCTGGCCATGGATGATCTCATTGCGGAATCCGGCATCGCTTACCGCGCCGTCACGTGTCCATCATTTTTCGACAATCTGCTGCGCCAGGTGCAACCGATCCGGGAGAAAGGCATGTTCTTCTCGGCGGTCGATCCTTCGCGCAAGCTGCCGGGCTGCGCTACCCAGGATATTGCTGAGACCTCGGTCCGGCTTCTGCTCGATGATGCGTGGACCGGCTCCGGCCACCAAGCGGTTCTAAGTCCGGAAGATTTGTCCTTCGAGGACATGGCAGCGGTGATGACGGCCGTCCTCGGAAAGCCCGTGAAGTGCCTGCGAACCGACTATGACGCTTATAAGCAGCAGTTCATCGGGCGCGGCATGTCGGAGGCCATGGCCCAGGGCATGACCGATATGGTGCGGGCCAAAAGCGAGGGGCTCGACAACGGAGAGGCTCGAACTGGCCAGAACACGACGCCGACCAGTTTTCGGCAGTGGTGTGAAGACGTGCTGAAGCCAGCCGTCACTGGATAAAGTACACGTATGGTTGCTTAGATGCTCTCGCGTCTACTGACTTGGCTATGCGATCGGCCGCAGGGCGATTTCACGATGGGTTGGGTCCTGCACAAAGGCTTGGCCGGGGGCGCGAGTTCCTCAGGCCTCAACCGGAAGGGAGAAGTCAAATGAAGGCAGCCATCGTTACAGCGGTAGGTACAACACCGAAGTATGGAGAATTCGCTTCCTTTGGCACCAGCTCTCGAATTCGCAATTCGAGATGTTCGACGCGCGAACACCGCTTCTGGAAACTTGCCTCCATCTCTCCGAATAGCTTCGGCGACGCCGATAAAGATGCAAGGGTAATCCGGCTATCGTACGCCATCACCCGACGAAGACAACGCAACTCATTTGTTTTACGTGGTGCCCGGGGCGGGACTTGAACCCGCACTCCCGTTGCCGGAAAACGGATTTTAAGTCCGCGTGCAGGATCTGTGGCCGAGATCGGAATCGTAAGCCGCAAGGATTCTCTTTTGCGTTGCGTGGTTCGCTCACCTTGACTAGCGAGCCAGTGCGTTAAGCTGCTTCTGATGAGTACGGCATTTATTTGTTTGACGTGCGGCGCGCAATTCCCTCCATCCGCCGAACCGCCGCCGGAGTGTCCGATTTGCACGGACTCCCGCCAATTCGTCGGTCTCGACGGGCAACAATGGACGAGCCTCGATAAACTCTCCCAAAAACACCGCAACATCATCGAAAGACAGGAAACGAATCTGTGCTCCATCCACACCGAACCTCACTTCGCGATTGGCGAGCGCGCGTTCCTGATCCGAACACCGGAAGGTAACGTGCTCTGGGATTGCCTGGCCCTTGTGGACCGGCCCACCATCGACGCGATCCGCGAACTGGGCGGTATCGCAGCTATCGCGATATCGCATCCGCACTATTACACGACCATGGTGGAGTGGAGCCTGGCATTTGACAACGCCCCGATTCATCTTCATTCAGCTGACGGGCAGTGGGTGATGCGGCCGCATGCCAATGTGCAGCACTGGTCGGGCGACAGCAGGAAACTGCTGGCTGACCTGATCCTGATTCATACCCCCGGCCATTTCGACGGCTACCAGGTTCTGTATTGGCCGGGAGGCGCCGCTGGAAAAGGCGTATTGTTGTCAGGGGACCAGCCGCAGGTGTGCATGGACACGGGTTGGGTGTCGTTCATGTACAGCTATCCGAACTACATTCCTCTAGGGGCAAAAGCGATCCAGCAAATCGTAAGTAAACTCGATCCTTACAAATTCGATCGCGTGTACGGAGCTTTTCCGAAGAGAACGGTCGTCGCCGGCGCAAAGCAGGTAGTGAATCGCTCAGCCGAGCGATTAATCAGAGCGATCGCGAACCAGCCATAAACATCGGATCGGATAAGCTCTGTAATCTAGGACTTCAACCCAGAAACGCCTGTATCTTGCAGTATCGCGATGGCTGCCCCAGGTCGGACCGGGATCCTGACCACGTCGGCGGCAACGGAGGGATCGTCGCAGCGGCGGGAGGACCAACGCGTTCGAGTGCATACCTCGGCACGGAGTCTCTTACAACCTACGGCCGCACTAATCGTGATCCCAGCGCCTCTCGAATTGAGCGATCTTCCAGCCATTGACGCGGTGATCGTTTCGCACAATCACTACGATCACTTGGGCGCGAACACGACCCGCGCGATGGCACATGTGTTCGCGCTGGCGTGGATCGAGGTAGTCCGTATCATACGGCGCATCGAGCTAGATGTAGGTCGCGCCCTCGGCAACCAGCCAACTAAGCTCATCGTGGATTATGGCGACCAAATCCAGCAACAAATCGGCTGGCGTCGGATAGAAGCGATCGGCGCCGCGCCACGGTTGTCGGTACAAGCATGGCGCCGGTCTCTCTTTACGCCATTGGCTTCATTCGACACGATTGAACATCGGCCAGACTCAGAATGTTGCCGGTCGAACTCTCGGAGGCGGTTTGGGGTTTGAACTGTTAGGCACGATCGCGGCCCCGATTTCAACGGACCGGGTTGCACCTTGTCGCCGCCTTTGAAACAAACGATCCAGGCTCCATAGGCCGGCTCCAGCAAGGATGAAGAACGAGAAGAGAATGAAGTAAAGCGCCACTTCTTCCCCACCTGTCCGCATAGGCACGGGCCCGCGTGGCGCGGCGGAAACAAAATAAGCGGCTGCGGCCTGGAGCGACAAGACGAGCGCGGTGACTCGTGTGAAAAATCCCAACAAGAGCAGCAGCCCGCCGACGATGCAGATCAACCCAAGGACACTGGGCAACGCATCAAGCGCCATCGGAGCTCGCTTAAACCGGATCGGCGGCGGAAACATACCAAACACCATCCGAAAACCATGTAGCGAAAAAAGAAATGCAAGCTCGACACGGAGAATGGACCGTGCGTAGCCTTCCCAAGACGCCAAGGTTGCGGCTAACCCTGTATTGTGTGCGCCTAAGCCCTTCCTTCTGTTGATAAGCGCGTCGAGGCTTAATGGCCCCGCTCCGGCGGTCACCAGCCATAAGAAGGCAAAGCAGTCGATCACCGACAGCTCGCCCCCGACTCCATTGCTGATCGGCCAGAAACCGTGGGGCGCCCAAGTCAGGAAGTAGGCAACCGCCATTTCGCCGCACAGAATGAACGCGGTTGGCCGAATGAATAGACCCAAAATCAAGAGCACTCCACCGGTAAATTCAATAGGCCCGGCGAGACCGTGAAGGTGGGAAAAATCGCGATCGACACGGCCGCCCGCGAAGCCCCAAAGCTTCTCGAGGCCATGCTGAATGAACAGAAAGCCAAGCAGAAATCGCACCATGCTCAGCCCGTAGCGTGTCGATTCGGAAGGAGACTTAGTCATTTTAAACTCTCATCGCTTCGCTGATTCTAGCGAGGGATTATATCGTGTTCCACGGCCTCCAGCGGTGGTCACCTAACGCATCTCGCGCAGCCTTTCGAAGGAACTGATATCCGCAGCGGAGATACGAGTAATCGTCACAATCGATTTTGTGACTTTGAGTCGCGATCATATACTGTCTTTGGCGTCCAACAACGCCTCGGATAGATCACCAATGGATTGGAAACGGCAATCGCTGCTCACAGCAGTGGCGGCATGTTTAGGGGGGTGGCAGAACCTTACGGGCCAAGGTGCGCCCGGCGACAAACAGCCAGTTGCTGAAGATGTTTTCAAAAACGTTCAAGTGCTCAAAGGGATTCCGGTCAGCGAATTCATGGCGACGATGGGCTTCTTCGCCGCCTCGTTGGGCTTGAATTGCGTGTACTGCCACGTGCCGGAGAGCCTGCAAGACTGGAAAAAATTTGCCGACGACGTGCCGCGCAAACAGGTGGCGCGCACAATGATCCAGATGGTGAACGCGATCAACAAAAACAATTTCGGTGGCCGGCGCGCGATCACCTGTTACTCTTGTCACCACGGCAACCAACGTCCGAAGGACATTCCAAGCCTGGCCCTACAGTACGGAACGCCGGAAGAAGATCCGAACGAAGTCGAAATTCCTTCGCCACCCATAAGCGGTCCTTCAGCCGATGAGATTCTCGGCAATTTCATCAAGGCCGCGGGCGGTTCCGAGCGTCTCGCCGCAGTCTCGAGCGTTACCGCCAAAGGCACGTATGAAGGGTACGACTCCTATCACGAAAAAGTGCCGTTCGAGTTGTACGCGAAGGTGCCCTTAAGCATCGCCACAGTGATTCACACCCAAAATGGAGACTCGACCACGGTCTTCAACGGCTATGAAGGTTGGATCGCGTCAGTCAGCAATCCGGTCCCGCTTCTGCCGCTCGCGCCGGGAGCGGAACTCGATAGTGCCCGCCTCGATACCCAGCTATTATTTCCGGCCGGGATCAAACAGGGGCTCGACTCCTGGCGCGCCGGCTTTCCCGTTACGTCCATCGGCGACAGCGACGTACAAATCGTCGAAGGTACGGGTGCCGGCCGCACTCGCGTGAAGCTGTTCTTCGACCAGAAGACCGGGCTCTTGGCTCGCCAGTTGCGATATTCCCGCACGGCCGTAGGAACCAATCCCATTCAGATCGATTATGCCGATTACCGCGATGTGAACGGCATTAAACGCCCGTTCCGGTGGATCGTCACCTGGACCAACGGGCAGTCGACGTACCAGGTCAACGAATTCCAATCCGCCGTCCAGATCGACAGCGGAAGATTTGAGAAGCCCGCCCCGGCAGTGCTGCTTCCCGCAAAAGCCGTGGTGCGCTAAGAAGGAAACACATGAAATCGTCAAAACTACATCTTGTCAGCGCCGCGCTGCTATCGATGACGATCCCGGCGGTGGCACACCACGGAACCGGCGCTTCCTACGATTTATCGCACCCAGTGACTTTGCAGGGCACGGTAACTGAGTTCCACTATGCGAACCCTCACCCGCAACTCTTCTTCGATGTTACCGATGACAAGGGCAGTGTCGTCCACTGGAGCGGTGAGTTCTATCCCAATCCCTCACAGCTGCAGCAAGGAGGGTGGGGCAAGAGGCGCTCAGAAGCCGCCTTATCGCCAGGCGCGAAAATTACCGTAACCGTTGCGCCTTCGCGAGCAGGTACACAGGTGGGAGCAATCCTGAAACTTCTCAATGACAAGGGTGAAGTCTTGCTCGGAGTGGCTGGAGGTGGCCCCGGCGAAGTGCCTCAAGGAGGCGCGCCCACTCCGACTCCCCCGGATCAGAAGCCCTCGGATCAGAAAAAGGAGTAGGCGCTTATGAAAGCAACCTTAGTTGCAAGCACATTGCTGCTCCCGTTCCTGATGTCGGCTCAAGGCGGCCCCGGCCCTCGCGGCCGGGGGATCCTGGCGCATAATCCGGCCAACGACGGCAAGCCGTACGACAAGCATGATTTGTCCGGACTTTGGTCGCGCAACGGCTCGCCCGGAGGATACGGCGGCGGCGGAACGTGCCGCGATTGTGGCGACCGTGGATATAGTGCCGATGTCCCGGTTCTTACTGCCCTCGGCCAGAAGATGTTCGAAGGGAACAAACCCTCATATGGACGGCTCTTGGGGAGCGCTGACGCCGCCGCGCATCCCGAAGAGCCCATCGGACGGCGCCGTGCGGTCCCGCCGGCCAACGATAGTGACCCCTACCAGCATTGCAATCCGATGGGACCCTCCCGCGCCTTGATTTATCCGGATCCGATGGAAATGATCGTCTTGCCTGACCGAACGCTCCAGCAGTTCGAGTGGGGGTACGGCCTGCGCACCATCTGGACAGACGGTCGCCAGCCTTTGATGGACCCGGACTTGCCCCGCTGGTGGGGGTATTCTGCCGGCCACTGGGACGGAGACACACTCGTCGTCACCACGACCGGCGTGGACGAGAGAACCTGGATAGATCAGTACGGATATCCTCACAGCGTCGACATGATTCTCGAGGAACGATACCGACGGACGGCCTACGACGTGCTGGAGCTATCGATGACCATTACCGATCCGAAGGTCTACACTCGGCCCTGGGTCAGCGAGACCAAGAAATTCCGCAAGTTGCCAAAAGACGCCATCAAAACCGTGGACGGTTGGACGGGTCTTATGGAGGATTTGTGCGCGCCAGCCGACGAGGTGGAGCTCTTCAATAAGCGCGTGCGGGACCCAGCCGGCGGCGTGATCCATTAATATCATCGAGTGAGGTCATATGCTTAAGAACACGATCCCGATTCTTGCTTTGTGCGCGGCCCTTCCAGCCGCCGTCTCCGCGCAGCTTCCATCGCCTGCTCCTGCTAAGCCGGATTCAGAAGCGGTAAAGGCTCTAATCGAAAAGGCGAAGAAAGCAGGCGGCCCGATGTGGGCCTATGAAGAGCATTTTTTCTGCGAAGCGCCGCGCCCCAACCGCCCGGATGACCCGCCGATTGAGCCCACCAGGATTTTCGATGACGTCTACGCGATCGGGAATCAGGGGACCGTTGCCTATGTCATCAACACGTCCGATGGCCTGCTGATGCTGGATTCACTTCAGGCCGATCAAACGGAGACGCAGCTTTTGCCCGGATTTCAAAAGCTGGGCCTGGATCCGGCGAAAGTGAAGATCATCGTTGTGGGCCACGGCCACGCCGATCACTTCGGGGGAACCCCATATTTTCAGGAGCACTACGGCTCGAAGATTTACGTTTCAGCTGCCGACTGGGATCTGATGGAACATCCTCCCGCCGGAAGGGGCGGGCCACCGAAGGGGCCTCCACCGGTACTGCCCAAACATGATCAGGTAATCACCGAAGGCCAGCCCATTGTGCTCGGCGATTTCAAATTGACGCCCATCGCCATCCCCGGCCACACCCCCGGATCGATGGGTTTCATCTTTCCGGTGAAAGACCATGGCAAAACCTATACGGCGGCCATGTACGGAGGCACCATCCTGACGCCGGGAATCGTGTCGGACGAGGGATTGCAGACCTATCTGAAATCCGTTGCGCACTTCAAGGAAGACACTAAGAATGCGAAGGTATCGGTCGAGCTCCAAAACCATCCGCTGATGGATCCTATCGAGCCCAAGATCGAGAAGCTCAAAGAGCGGCAAAAGGGCCAGCCAAATCCGTTTGTGGTGGGCGCAGCGAACTATCAGAAGTTCGTAGACGTAATGTCAGCGTGCGCCGAAGTGAACGTAGCGCGTAGGAAAGGCCTGTAGCCGAGCGCCAGCGATTCGCAGTCGCGCGGATTACGCTGCGAAGAGGCGAATCCAGCGGCGCAGAGCCGCATATGACAGGAATTGATCGCATGTCTAAAATACGATTTTGTTGGTTGGTATATCAACGCGGATACCATCGCGGTTACAGTTGCCGAATCGGACGGAGAAGCCCGTTCGCTCGGACATAGTTCCGAAACTCGGGCCGGCCAAGCAACTGAAAGTCCGCTATTCCCAGGCACTCCCGAATGACTATGCGGTTCCCGCGGATATTAGACGACAACCGTCGCATTCGCTTCTGGTCATGTCACCTGCTCGGTCCTCTCGGTCGGCAAAAGTCTGGCTTAACTTGAGGCTTGACAAGGCCGCCCGAGATTAGAAGACGTACTTCATTGCGAACTGGACCACCCTGCCGCCATCGCCGGTCGGTGAAGCCGAGCCAGTGGTGGATTGATCGCTGACAATCGTGCCGAACGTTCCGCCTAAGGTTTGTACGGGAATTCCGAGTCGTACCGAGTTCGTGACGTTGAATGCTTCGGTGCGGAACTCCAAATGAGTGTGTTCTGTGATCGCGAACGCTCTGGAAATGGTCTGGTCCCATTCCCAAAAGCCCGGGGCCCGCAAAGCGCCAATGCCCATGTCGCCATACGTGCCGGCAGGTGGGACCGCGAATGCAGCAGGATTCAGATAGTTGACGCAAGGTGCGGGCGAGCACGACTGCCCCTTGTTACTCGCGTATACGTTCTGCAGCACCTGCGTCGGCCGCTGGGGAACGGGATTATTCCCGGAAGGGTTGAAGCCATTCAAAGCGTTGTCGGTGCCCAACTCCGCATCGAATGGAACTCCGGTGTGAACGGTATAAATGGTCGATAACGTCCAGCCGGTGCCCAGACGGCGCGCCCAGTTGTTTTGAAATCTCGGCGTGTTCACCACCAGAGTTACGTTCACGATATGGCGGATATCAATCGAACCGACTTCACAAGGCCCCATATCCAGATGACGATTTACCGGGCCGTTGTTCTGATAAGGCGTGTTCAGATAAGTGGCTTCTAAGTTAGATAAGGTCGTTACCGGAAGGCCGATGCAATGGGACCAGGTCCAATTCGCGCCGAGGTTCACGTTATCGCCGAGGCGCCAACGTGCATTCAGCAGGAGCCCATCGTAATGCTGGGTGCCGCTCGAATCTAGACTCGTTAACGAACCGTATACGTTGCCCGCTGATGGATTCGTCAGTTCCAGGAGACGGCGCTGGTTCTCATTCGTAGTGCAATTTGCTTGCAAATTCGCACACAGCGCTATCTGAGCAGGAGCGAACGCCTGCAGGAAGTTGGGTACGCCTGGAAGCAATTGCGGCGGATTCAAATCCACACCCGTCCACAAATGCGCGATTTCCGAGCCCACATACGTCGCCGATACAAATACGCTTTTCGTAATCTGCCGCTGAATCCCGAAGTTCCAGGAATATTGCACTGGCGTCTGAATATTTGCTGGAATCGGCAGGAATGATTGATACGACAAGTTCGGGAACACCGGATTCTTTGGGTTGTAGTTATACAGGAAATGGATTACCGCCGGGAACAGTTGCATAGGGATTGTCCAGGCTAACCGGAAAGCTCTCGACGACACTGGTTCGAAACGGCAGCACCGAAGAGGTATTCTCGTTGATATCCTGCCGCAGAAAATCATAGGCGATCCCGGCACCCGCGCGGATCGCGGTCTTCCCGTCGCCGAACGGATCCCATGCCAACCCAACCCGCGGCTCAAAATGGTTCCACGCATTGTCCATGCCTGCCCGGCCGTTGAAGCCCGGGTCGCCGGGATAGAGGAAACCCGGAGGGGCGCTGGGAATGACCGTGCTGTGGACGTCGTGATAGAAATTGCTCAGGCTGAAGGTATAACTATCGGATTGCTTGAACTGCATCGGAATGAACGGATTCCATCGCAGCCCGTAATTCAGCGTAAAGTTGTGCGAGACCTTCCAGGTATCGGCCGCATAGAGACCGACGAAATTCTGCGTGAGATTTTCCGGATTCGGGTTGGCTTGATGAAACTGTGCCGCGTTGCCGGTCAGGAAATCCACCATGGGAGAGCCGAAGATACCGGCGAACAGGAAGAAACCTTCCGACCAAGCATAGGAGTGGGCGTTCAGCAGCGCGCGCATCGTATTCACGCCGAAGCTGAGCTGGTGCGATCCGCGAATCACGCTGAGATCGTCATTCAGCCCGAAGTTCGTGGTAGTGTCGCTGCCGATGGAGAAGTTCGAGATGAAGTTCGTCGAGAATCCATTGGCAACCAGAAAGATCGGAATGAAGTTGCCGTAGTAATCGTAGAAATTGTGGATACCCACTTGTTGGGGGCCAAAGGTCTGAGCGCCCGGAGTAGTTGCTCCGACTCGATTTCCAAAAACCCTGAAGGAATTGACCACGTTGCTACTGTATAAATAGGTGTCTCCTAACGCCAACGAATTTGCCTCGTCATTCGCCCCCTGCCCGTCGGTGGACAGTACGTTTTTGTTGATGCTGTAGGGCTGGGTGATGTCGATTTTGGTCACAATATAGCGCGCGAAGAGCATGTTCTTCGGGCTGACGTTATAATCCAGCCGCACCGGCGCTTGCGACTCGTTCTGGTGCAAGGGAATGCCGCTGAAGACCTGTCCGCACACGTTGTTGGATTGCGGAAGATAAGAGGAAATTTTCAGCGCTGCGGGGCTTAGCGGTATCACGATCTGGCCGCCATGCACAATAGGCGACGCGGCGATGCTTGCCGCCCCCGGGCATCCAGCCGCTATGTACGGCGCAAAGTTTCCGGTCAGCTCCGCCGCTGTGGGAACGTATTGAATCGTGGACTGCGTGTATTGGCGGATCATCGTGCCCTCGTAGCCAAGGAAGAAAAAGAACTTGTCTTTTTTGATCGGGCCGCCGATAACGCCGCCGAACTGATTGCGCTTCAGTCCATCCGCCACGGGAGAGAAAAAATCCCGTCCATTGAGATCGTAGTTTCGGAAGAACTCAAATGCATCGCCATGAAAGTTATTGGAGCCGGATCTGGTGACCGCATCCACCGTAGCTCCGGAGTGGCCGCCGCCTTGCGTCGCATCTTGCGCGCTGGTGACCAGCTTGAATTCCTGCAGGGCTTCTGGGAACGGCAGAGGCATGTTGGTGCCCACATAGGTATCCAAGTGCGAAGCTCCATCGAGGTTGTATTGGACGCTGTAGCTGGTCCCGCCGGCCACACTGATGTTGACGCCAGTCGCCATCGTGTAGGTGGGCGACGAGCCGGTCTGCACTGCCAAGCCACTCAGCGTAATGAGATCCGTAGGTTGCCGTCCGTTTAGCGGCAAATCCAGGATTCGCTGGGTTTCGATCACGCTGCCAATACCGACTGAGCTAGTTTCAACCTGGGAAGGGGTAGCCTCGACGGTAATCGTCTCGCTGGTGGCGCCGGGTCGCAAAGTGATCGGCAGGGAGGGGTCGCTATCAACTTGCAAGATGATCCCCGTTTGGACAGCGTTGGCAAACCCCTCCTTCTGGATGTCTAGCCGGTAGGGTCCGAGCGGCAGATTGGCAAATACATACCCACCGTCGGTGTCAGTGACGGTGCTGCGCGAAATACCTGTCTCGGTCTGTGTGACTTTGACTGTGGCATTCGGCACTACCGCGCCGCTCTGATCTTGCACAACCCCGTGAATTCGTGCCGTCGCTTGACCCCAAACCAGTGAAGCAATTAAGATACACAACATAGTGCCGAGAATCCAAGTTCTCATGCTTCTCCCTTCTTGCGGACTGTTCTGCCTTCATGGAACGGTCGAACTAGCTGTCAACTATAGGGCGTTTTTATCAATCAGTAAAATCGATTGTTTGGATTTCTGCTATCGGCGCAGTGCATACGATCCTTTGCGGCCGAACATAAGAATCCGCTATGTGGGTTGCAGGAGTTCCGGCAACGCTACTGCATTCAAGGACTGGAAAGGCTATAGGAGAAGTGCTAAGCGGTTTTCAATCGCCATGAAGCAGAATCGGAAATCGTTTGCTCGCAGTAACTATATGCGGGTTCCGGTCCGCTGTAAAATCGTTTCTTCGAATCGGTGGTATTCGCCGAGGCGATGCCAGCACTATCGGGATGGCGGATAGCTATAATCGGGACAATCCATTGTACAGATTCGATCCCCGCGCATTACGATGGTTGAGTTCGCGAATCATGGTGACCTCGTTGGCCGACACACGACCGCTGCGCAGGATCGCACTCTGTCTGGGATTGCTGGCTCTAGCCAGCGCACGCGCTCAGTTTCCCGGCGGACCGCCGTCTCCACCCAAGACCGCGAAGGCTGCGGCGCTTTATGATCTCACCGGCTACTGGGTGTCGGTGGTAACCGAGGACTGGCGCTTTCGCTTGGTGATGCCTCCGAAAGGCGACTACACCGGCGTGTTCCTGAATCCCGAAGGCCGCAAAGTCGCCGACGCCTGGGACGCCGCTAAGGATGCGGCCGCCGGCGAGCAGTGCAAGAGCTACGGCGCTCCCATTCTGATGAGCTTGCCCGGACGCTTGCACATTACCTGGCAGGACGATCAGACGCTGAAGATCGAAGCGGAAGCCGGCCAACAGACCCGGCTGCTTCACTTCACCTCCGCCGACGATCCGGGTCCGACTTGGCAAGGATTCTCGAAAGCGCTTTGGGAGATGGTGCCCGCGGGCCGCGGAGCCGCTCCCGTCGGTTCGCTGAAGATTGTAACCACGCATCTGAAGCCTGGATATTTGCGCAAAAACGGGGTGCCCTATAGCGCCAACGCCACGCTCACCGAATACTTCGATCGCGTGGATGAGACTAACGGCACAGCCTATCTCGTCGTCACCACTACCGTGGAAGATCCGGTATATCTCGCGCGTCCTTTTGAGACGGCGACGCATTATCGCAAGCTTCCGGATGCAAGAGGCTGGAATCCGTCGCCATGTTCAGCAAAATAGCCAATCCCCGAATTGCCAATCTGGAGATGTTGACATGAAGCGCTTCGCCTACGGTTTTCTTCTGATTCCATCGCTGGTTTGGGCACAAGGTCTGGATTTTTCCGGCCACACCACTCTCCCGGCGGGCATAGACATTTCCGGGACCTGGTATCCGCAACCTCTCCAAGACTCGGGACTGATCACAGCTTCCGGCGCGCTGGTCGAATTCGGCGGCATCCCGATGAACGAGGCGGGGCGTCTCTACGCGCTGGCGTGGAGCGCGGCCCGGATTCAGGGCCGGCAGCACCAATGCATGGGCTACACGGTGCCGTACACGTACAACCAGCCGGGCAATCTTCGGTTTTGGGAGGAGCGAGACCCCTACACGCAGCGCTTGGTCGCGATCAAACATTATTGGCAGATCAGCGAGGGGACGCGCACCATTTGGATGGACGATCGTCCGCACCCGCCGGCTTACGCACAGCACACCTGGTCGGGATTCTCGACTGGGAAGTACGAAGGGAACAGTCTAACGGTCTACACAACTCATCTCAAGCGGGGCTGGATTCGAGCCAATGGCATACCCCAAAGCGATGAGGCGACTGTAACGGAACATTTCATCAAGCACGGCGACAGGATCACTTATTTCGCCGTGGTGAACGATCCGGTCTACCTTGCTGAACCGTTCAGTCGGACCTATACTCTCGGCCGCAACGAGAAGGAGCCGGATGCGTGGCTATACGCCTGCGATGACGGTGAGCAGATTCTGGGGCGGCGTGAAGATCAGGTGGACAGCTACTTCTGGGGTCAGCACCCGTTTCTGCGCGAGTTCGCCAATCAAAAGAAAATGCCGCTGCTCGCGACGCTGGGCGGGCCGGCGACCATGTATCCGGATTTCGAAGCAAAACTAAAACGACTCGCAGGCTATGGAGATTGCCGCCAAAGCGGAGCTTACTCCTGCGCCTACAGCGCCCCACGCGAGCCGCGCTTCGGATCCGAATCCGCACGACGGCGAAATTCACGTTCTTCCGGTTCAAGGGAATCTTTATATGCTCGTCGGCGATGGTGGAAACATAGCTGTCCAGATCGGCGACCAGGCGCCCTTGGTAGTCAACAGCGGCGCTGGCCAGCTCACCGATAAAGTGATTGCCGCCATTCGGAAGCTGCAGGAACGACCCATCCAGTTTATCGTCAATACCAATTTCGGGCCCGATTACACAGGTGGCAATGTGAAATTGCGCGCGGCCGGCCACGATCCAAGCGTGGAAGGATCGTTCTTCTCAGGGCAGTTCGCCGATGCTGGTCGCGGCGCCACGATCATTGCGCATCAAAATGTCCAAAATCATATGCTCGCGCTGAAAGCCCCGCCGGACGGCATCCCGAGCGACACGTTCTTTCAGGGACGCAGGCGGAAATTTCATAACGGAGAAGCGGTAGAAATTTTCTACGAACCCAACGCAACTACCGACGGCGACACCGTTGTCCACTTCCGGCGTTCCGATGTGATTGCAACCGGTGATATCTTTTCCACCACCGCGTACCCGAAAATCGATCTCAAGAATGGTGGCAGCATCCAGGGCGAGATCCAGGCGCTTAACAACATTCTGGACCGAACTGTTTATCAGCACGATGAAGAGGGCGGCACGCTCATTGTCCCGGGGCATGGGCGCTTGTGCGACGAGTGGGAAGTGGCCGAATATCGCGATATGCTCGTGATCATCCGGGATCGGGTGGAGAACCTCATCAAGAATGGGGCTGGCCTGGACCAAGTGAAGACTGCGCGTGTGACAGCCGATTATGACGACCGCTTCGGCGCGACGTCCGGCGCTTGGACCACGGACATGTTTGTAGAAGCGGTCTACACGAGCCTGAAGAATCCGCCAAAAGCCGCCGTCGGGAACTGAGGACACAACATTAAAGACATGCGCTCTACCATTAATGTCGCGGTTATAGGTACCGGCTGCCCTGGAAACGAATCCTCACCTCATCCAACATGTGGTTCATCGCGCTTGGGTATTGCTGATTCTTCTTCGGAACCAACTTCTATCTCACCTGGTATCCAATCTACTTGCGCGAGCATCGTCACATTAGTTTGCAAGCGCTCGGCCTGCTCGGTTCCATCCCGCTTTTTGCGGGGATGGCCGGCGACCTGGTTGGCGGCTCGCTGTCCGATCTCGTATTCAAGAGGACTGGGAAAGCGCGGTTCGCCCGCAGCATCGTTGCTGCACCGGGGTTTCTTCTCTCGGCTGTGTTCCTGATACCCGCGGCCACAACCGGGAACGCTATGGCGTCGGTCCTGTGCCTGGCCGCATCGTTCTTCTTTTTGGAATTCATCATTGGTCCTGCCTGGGCCGTTCCCATGGATGTGGGCGGCCAATTCAGCGGAACTGTCATTGCGGTCATGAACATGGCAGGTGCGCTGGCTGCATCCTTCACCCCACTGATTTTTGGTCACTACTTCGGGAAAGGCTCATGGACGGCCCCCTTCTTCATTACATCGGCCGTCATGTTGCTCGGCGCCGCTATTTGGACGTTCTTGATCAATCCGGAGAGATCCGTCGTATGAAACCCATCCTGGCGTTGTTGACGCTGTGTGCTCCAATGCTTCATGCGCAAGGGAAGTGGGTGGACATCGCTCCTTTCCCAGACCCGCACGAGGAGGTCATGGGCGAGGCCGCGAACGGCAAGCTCTACGTCTTCGCCGGCTTGATTCCCCTTTGGCACCCTGCAGGCTTGGTATATGAATACGATCCTGCCACCAACTGGTGGACCAAAAAGAAACCAATGGCCCTCACTTCTCATCACGTCGCGTTCTGCGAGCACGACGGCAAGATTTATGCATTCGGCGGCTTCGTCTATCCCGATCCTCCTGCTCCCGCGGGCTGGGTGCCGATCAATAACGCCTGGGAGTATGATCCCAAGAACGATTTCTGGAACGCGCTAGCTCCATGCCGACGAAGCGCGGAGCGGCGGTGGCCGCGGAAGCAGACGGCAAGATCTACGTCATCGGCGGTGCGACGACAGCGCCGGGCGCGAAGGAACCCTACATCAATTTCACAACGCGCCAAAACGTGGTTGGAACGGTCGAAGAATACGATCCCAAAACCAACACCTGGCGCACCCGCACCGCCATGCCGACGCCGCGCAATCACATGGGAGCCGGAACCGTTAATGGGAAAATTTATGTCGTCGGCGGCCGCGTTGGAGCTGCATTTATTTCGATTGCGTCGGATATCTCGCTGGTAGAAATCTATAACCCGGCTACCGATATTTGGGAGGCTCCGGGAGCCCGCATGCCGACGGCACGAAGCGCCGTCGCATCCGCGGTCTATAAAGATAAAATCTATGTCGCCGGCGGCGAGTGGCAGGATCCTGTAGTACAAACGGCGTTCCGCGTATTCGAAGCTTACGATCCTGCAACCAATACATGGTCGACGCTCCCGCCTATGGGCACTCCTCGCCACGGCGTGGCGGGCGCTGTGATCGGCAACCGGTTCTACGCCGTCAGCGGCGACGTGCAATCCTCCGGCACCGGTGTCGCCGTTTCCACGCCCGCGGCCACCGCGTTTGAGTTCAGCCAGTAGTTTGGAGTTCGGAGCGAACGCGAGCGGGCCGTTCCGTCCTAGCGATTCCCAGAGCATCCCGCAACCTGGTTGACATCTCCTCGGATCGCGCAAGCTCGAAGAATGCGTCGGCCAGTAGCGACACGGGTTCTCGCTTCGAGATGGCAATCGCGACCGAACTTGCCTTGCCGATATTCGGCAATGGAATCGCTTCCAATTCGGAATCGTCGGATGCCATGATCCGCACCGGCCTCGGCAGCACCGATGCCCACTTCCCCGTTCGGACATGATCGATCACCAACCAGATTGCATTTGTGACGATATGCGGCGTCTTAGTCAGAATCTTGGCCAGGATTTCAGATTCAGCCTTACCGAAAATGGGACTGTCGGGGGTCAGCAGGCAAAGAGACAGCCTTGTCAGATCTTCCCACGCCACTGATTTTTGTCCGGAAAACCTGGATCCTTTCCGGATCAGCAGATCGTACTGTTCGGTGTATAAGACGTGGGTGCGCGAGTAGCGCCGAAGCCCCGGATCTAAATACGTAATCGCCACGTCGGTGGATGCCGCTTCGAAAGCCTGCTGTACGTCGAACGGGCTTTGCAGCACGACATTCAGGTTGACGTCCGGGAAGCGCTCCGAGAACGGCAGAATCAAAGTCTTCATCAGAGGGATCGTCGAACCAAGCACGCCGATGCGCAAGATGCCCGACCCGCCTCGTTCGCCTCGCAGCCGCTGGTGCAGTCGATCCCGTTCGCCGGCCATGCGCTGCGCAGCCTCCATCACCAGCTGGCCTTCTTTGGTGAGTCCCTGAAAACGCTGTCCTCGCTGGACGATCGGTACGCCCAGTTCAGCTTCCAACTGTTGAATCGCCGCCGAAAGGGTGGGTTGGGAAACGTGACAGGCGGCAGCAGCACGCGCGAAGTGCCCTTCTTTGCCGAGCGCCATCAAATATTCCAGTTTTCGGTTGAGCACAACTTTCTGCCATCAACTATACGCTTCGAGACTCGGCTTCTGAAATCCGTTCGCTGAATGCTATCTATCGGCGCTGTCAATGCGGGTCCTCCCTAATAGGGTTCGCCTATGGCTGATAGCAACAATCTATTTGACCACTCCGCAAATCTGAACGAATATAGTGTCGGATTGAAAGAGGTAGACCATGCCGAGAATCTCGCTCCTCATTGCGATGATTTGCGCTTCGCAGCTGACCGCCGCGGATCTACCGTCTGTGACGTTCAATAAGGATGTTCTACCCCTATTGCAAAAGCACTGCCAGACCTGCCATCGTCCTAGTGAAGCGGCGCCCATGTCTTTCCTCACTTACAAGGAAGCGCGGCCTTGGGCCAAAGCCATGAAGGTAGCGGTGGCCTCGCGAAAAATGCCGCCGTGGTTCGCCGATCCTCAGTTCGGTCATTTCCTGAACGATCGCTCCCTGAAGCAGGACGAAATTGCGACCATCGCTAGGTGGGCGGATAAAGGAGCTCTTGAAGGAATTCCGGCGGACGCGCCGCCGCCCGCCCAGTGGCCGGAGGGGTGGCAGATCCAGCCCGACATCATCGTTCAAGGGCCTAGCTACGATGTCCCGGCGCACCCGAAGAACAACGTGATCGAAAGGGTCTCGATCACTGTGCCCACTGGCTTCAAGAAGGACACCTGGATCACCTCGGTACAGATCCGGCCTGAACATCGTGAGGTAACACATCATATGTGCCTGGGCTTCAACCCCCACGCGCCCGACGTCGAGTATTTCAAACCTTACTGGGACGATAAGCCTCGCGACGAGGATGGGAGCGCGACCCCCGGCCGCGGTTCGACCTTCGGGCCGGGCACGCCCAACCACCGCTTCCGCAGTATGGCGGAAGACTGCTACCTGCCAGGAAATCCGGTTGCCGACTATCACGATTTTCATGCGGCGAAGCTGGTTCGGGCCGGAAGCGACATCACAATTAATTTGCACTACACGCCCAATGGGACGGCTGTGACGGACCACGTTCTTATCGGATTCACCGTCGCGAAAGAGCCGCCAGAACGCCGCTACGTGTCATTGAGCGCCTCAGCGTCTACGGACCCCAAGCAATTTGCCATTCCGCCCAACGACCCAAATTGGCAGAGTCCCCCCGCGGAAGTCACCTTCAATCAGGACGTCGAGCTGGTGTACATGATGCCGCACATGCATGTCCGCGGAAAGGACATGACCTATACACTGATCTATCCGAACGGCCGGAAGGAAGTCGTGCTCAGCGTCCCGCATTACGACTTCAACTGGCAGCTTGGGTATAACACTATCGTTAAGGTTCCGAAGGGAACCAAGCTGCACGTGGACGCGCACTACGATAACTCCGCCAATAATAAGTGGAATCCAGACCCGAACAAGACGGTCTATTATGGCGAGATGACATGGGAGGAGATGATGTTCCCGTTTTTTGGCGTCGTGGTCGACAAGGATGTTAACCCCGCCAAGATTCTTGCGCCAGGCAGCGGCGTGGTTTCCCCCGGCGCTTAAAGGAGGATTCAATGGTTCCGTCAAAAGTCCATCTGGTCGGCAGCATCGCTCTTGACAGCGTCAATGAAGTCTTTCAAACCGCTGGTTCTGTGCTTGGCCGGCGCTTGCGCCGCATTCCCGATGGTGAACCAGGCGGCCGCAGACTCTGGATTAGCTGGCAATATCCTTTGCTCCGCTCTCTTCCGTTTCTGAAAGCGGACACTAGCCACCCCAATCAGACTTCGGGCTTCCTGCCTCTCCAGCTTGCCGAAGGCTTTGCGCCGGGCGACATCCGTTTTCCTGAGCTTGGCTATGCCAGGGAAGCTCGCGCGTCTTATCAAGACTTCTTGGCCGCTCGCCAGCGCGGTTCCTTGCCGCCGGACGTTCGATTCCAGGTGTCCCTGCCGACGCCATTCGCGGTCATCAATCCATTCTGCGCGCCCGCCGATGCGCCGGCGATTGAGCCCGCATACGAGGCCGCCATGCTCCGCGAGGTGGACTCGTTATGCCGGGCCATCCCTCACCAGGACCTCTGCATCCAGTGGGATATCTGCATCGAGATGGTGATGTGGGACGGCCGGGCGCCATTCATTCGCAATCCGTTTTCCGATCTGCGCAGCGAAATCGAAGCCCGCATGAAACGTCTTGCAGCCGCCGTGCCCCGCGATGTGGAACTCGGATTTCACCTATGCTACGGCGACTGGGAGGCCAAGCACTTCATCGAACCGGCCGACGCGGGCAAGCTTGCGGAGTTCGCAAACCTTTTGGCGGATTCCATCTCGCGCCCCATCACGTACGTTCATATGCCGGTTCCGATGGAGCGCTCTGACGACGCCTACTTCGAGCCGCTGCGGAAATTGAAGCTCTCGCCCGGCACGGACCTGTTCCTGGGCTTGGTTCACGGAGATGGCGTCGAAGCCACCAGGAAACGCATCGAAACCGCCGCGAAGCACGTGGCCGATTTCGGCATCGCAACGGAATGCGGCATGGCGCGCTGCCGGACGCCCGAGATCGTTCGCTGCTTGTTCGCAATTCATGCCGCTGCATCAGCCGAGCCTCAGCCGCTGGCGCATTCCGTCCAGTCCAAAGCCTGACGCCGCCCATCGCACGAATTCGCCCTGGTCTTGTATCATGGATGCATTCGGCGGAATGCATCGCTCTAGCCGATGGATCGGACTTATGGATTTCGGCGGCTTAGACTTAAATCTCTTAGTAGCTTTGGACGCGCTCTTCGCTGAGCGCAGCGTTTCCCGCGCAGGCGAGCGACTGCACTTGAGCCAATCGGCCACCAGTGGCGCGCTAGCCCGCCTGCGTGAAGCCTTTCATGACCCTCTCCTCGTTCAGGTAGGACGAAAGATGACCCTTACGCCGCTGGCCGAAGGGCTCATTGGGCCGGTGCGAGATTTGCTCATTCAGGCCGAGTCGATCGTCAACAACAGCCCGGCATTTGAACCTGAAACTTCGTCTCGAAAGTTTCGATTGCTGATGTCCGATTACGCGCAAACCGTCGTCATGACTGAAGCATTGCCGCGGCTGCAGGAACTCGCCCCTGGCGTAACTATCGAGATGATCCCCATCGTGGGCGGAAACGCCGATGAGCTCGAAAGGGGAGAAATCGACTTGACGCTTGGACCAGCCAGGTATCTTGTACCTGGACATTCATCGGAGCGCCTCTATGAAGATGAATTTGTGTGTCTCGGTTGGTCCGGGAACAGGCAACTCGACCGGGATCTCTCGTTAGATACTTATTTGCGGCTGGGACACGTCGCTGTTAGGTTTGGAAAGCACCGTGAATTGCCCACCTTCGATGAGTGGTTCACACAGCATCTAACACACGATCGAAGAATTGAGGTGGTTACCACAGCTTTCAATCTCGTTCCCCAGTTGCTCATCGGCACTTCACGAATCGCTACAGTTCACCGGCGTCTCGCGATGTTCTATCAGCGATTTTTGCCGTTGCGCATTGTCGCGCCGCCCTTGAAGATTCCGAAATTCGAGCAGTTCATACAGTGGCACAGATCGCGCGACCGCGATCCCGGATCCATCTGGCTGCGTTCTGTACTAAAGAGCGCAATTGCGGAGAGTACCCTGAATAAGGAAGCGACACCTCTGACAAGTGCCCGACACGATGAACATACCTCGAATGGTACGGCCCATAGGAAGGCTTCTTCGCGTCGAGATTTGCGCCAGAGGTTTCGGAAGGATTCGTAGAATCGGTTTATCGCCGGATGATTTTCGTCGGTGCTATCTAGGAGCAGAACGCGAGCCTTGAATTCGCGGGGTTCTGGCGCCGGTAATTACTACGCAAATGCTTCAGCTCAATGCAGCCCAGGGCGTCATCGGGCTCAAACCCTTCTCACCAGGGCGAGCCGAAACGACAACCCGAACACATTTGGAGCGTTGCGGTGCCCGCAACCAATCCGCTCAATCAATTGCAAGGGTTTGAGCGCGCAACTGCTGTGGGCTTGGCGCTTACTGTCCACGCTTCGATGGCCGACTAGAAAGAAAACTTCGCCGAAAGCTTAATCTTGCGCGGGGTGCCCCGACCTCTCGCATAGTTGCTAATCGTGGTTGTAATTTCGCCAAAGTTTACCTGCGACAGCATCGCATTGGGCGCGGCGTACTGCGCGCGATGAGATGAAGGCGTTGGCCCGGAAGCACACCTTCACGCGCTCGGAAATGGAAACATCCCTTGCGAGCCCAAGATCCAGCTGCGATATGCCCGAAGCGCGAAGGTCATTGCGGCCCAGGTTTGCCGAATGTTCCCGGCGCCCGTGTCGAGAAACGCAGCGACATTCCTTGTTGGGATTGGCTCCGCCAGGAGGCGTGAGCGAGACGCCCGCCACATAATTCGGCCGCTCTTCGCCGCTGGTCGGAGGCCGGCGTCTCCACTCGGGGCTGACGACCGTTGAGCGCCGCAGTTCCCTGACAAACGTTCTCGTCGAACGTTCGGCCCCGATATATGCTGCGTTTGCAAGAGCGCCAGAACATCAAACGTTTTCAATCAGGTGGCTGCGCGCTGCTCAACCTTGATTCAGCCGCAGTCCTGGCACCGCTATTTACACTCGAAATTGGCCGCGTCGTCCTGCGAACCCGTTCCACGATAACGCGGATACGCAGGATATGCGCACACCGGCCTGCTCACGCCCGGAAACGATTTACCCTTCGCCACCATGTGCGCGGGAGCCTGATCTTTCTCCGTCCACTCCACCAGCGCGGTCAGCGGATCGAAATCCTCCACGCCGGGCCGCCCCCGCAGTGATTCATCCCGGGCACCTCGAAGAAGCGTACCCAAGACATGGTTTTGTCCAACCCGCCGTTGTCCGCACCACACGCTCGTAATAGCGCGCCGTATCGTAGGCCGAAAAGAACGGATCGCTCATCCCGTGAATGAGCATCAGTTTGCTGCCACGGGCGGAAAACGTCGAAAGGAATGTCAACAACGAGTCCTGCAGTACGCTGGTATCGTTCAGGCGCTCCGGGTCCGTATCGAAGTTGAACTTCATCGGATCGAACTCCGGATCGGGTGGCGTGAAGAAGAAGCCCTTGAGACCGCTGAACATCAAAGTTACGTCAGCGGAATTGGGCGTTGCGGTTTCCGAAGTCCCCAACTTCAGCGCACGCCAGCCTGGCGCCGCAATACCGGTGTCATAGGGCCAGTCCGAATACAGCGCTTCGCCGCGCGAATTCTTCGGGTCCGCGAATACTTTTTTCAGCGCGGCCACCTGATTCGCGGAAAGACATGAGTCAGTCTTGATCCCCTTACAGGTCAGTTCCGCCGGATCGAAGTGACATTCCGCCGTATTGAAGATGAGGCCATCCTTAACGCCATCCTTCGCATCGCAAACCCCAGCCACCGCGTTGGCCACCAGTTTAGGTCACGCATTGGAGAACGCCTTTGACAGAATGGGCCGTCCCGCATCGTCTTTCGGGGCGATTTCAGAGAACGCGATAGTGTCCCACACGGAACTGATCGTGGCCGTGCCCACCCGGGCGGCCGGGGCTACAGACATCACGCCGTCGAATGCGAGCGGAAAACGCTGCGCGGCGAGAAGGGCTTGCCGACCACCATTGGAACAACCCATGAAATAGGACTTCTTCCACGGCTGGCCGTAGTAGCTGACGATCATCTGGCGCGCCAGCTCGGTAACCGCCATCGAAACCGCCGTAGGCTTGATCCACCCGGGCTTGCTGATCGATTCCGAAGGTGGCATCGGCCGCGGCACCCATCAATCCGCCTTGCCCTTGATGCCCTGAGTCCGTGGTCGCTACCGCAAAACCGCGCGCCAACGCTGGCACGGCAGTAGATCCTGAAATCGGAATCGCGCCGGTTGCGGGCCGCACCACGCCATCCATGCCGCCGCCGCCCTGGAATAGAAAACGATCTGTCCAAGCGTCGGGCAACCTCAGTTCGAAGCCAATACCAAACTGCTTCCCTCCGGCCCCAATTCGTTTATTGATCGTGCCCTGTACCAAACAATACGGCGGTAATGCGAGTCTTTGGCTGGGATCGGCTCCGCCTTGGAAACCTCGACGCCCGGAGCGCTGAACTGGAGCAACTGCGCGCAGGGGCGTTTGGAGCGAAACAGTCTGCGCCTGGCAAGCGCAGCCCAGGCCAGCAGGACAGCAATAACTAACAATGCGGGTTTTGATTTCTGCAATTCATGGTTGTTCAGGCTGTGCGCAGATGTATGATCCGGCATCACGGTTCGACCTCCCACGTATTTCGGATACAGCGGATAGTTACACAACGGCAGGCTCCGCCCGCTCCCGGTTACCGTCAATTGCTTCGGCGGCGTCACCTTCTTCTCTACCCAATCCATCGAGTATTGGCAGCCGATCATATGTATTTGGAATCGGCGCAGCTTCGATCGTTTTTCCGTCGCCGTCCATTGCATAGTTCATGCCGCTCAAACCGTGGTTGGTCTGGGGAATGACGAACAAGCGGGCGAACTGGTCGACCTTTTCCCGCCCCATCCGTTCGATGACCGATTGAAAGTAGTCCAGCTGCGCTCCCGGGGAGGCCAGGGTATCGTTTGTCCCGATGGTCACG
Source organism: Bryobacterales bacterium (assembly GCA_963798295.1). GTDB lineage: Bacteria > Acidobacteriota > Terriglobia > Bryobacterales > Bryobacteraceae > Palsa-89. The sequence continues at coordinate 61,291 of CAWCSV010000006.1, forward strand.
ATCATCTTCCCGCCTCTTGCGGCGAATTTGCTGAGGTCCGGGTTGGTCGCATCCAGCCATTCCGACAATTCGATCCGGCGCTGATTCCAGCGGCCGCCCTCGACGTAGTCCAGCGGGTTCGCGGTGGGATCCTGCATGAGAAACCCAGTGACGCCGATCACTCCCAGATGACGGTGCATCTGCGCATCGGGCCGCGGCGCCTTCCTGGCCGCGAAAACGCCCTGGCAAGATGAGTCCCGGATCCGCTGGGATCGGTATTCGGCACCCACATTCCAAACTGTTTCACGCCATTGGCCAGCGGCGTGGCAAACAGATAGGGACTGTAAACCATCTCTAGGGTCGAGATCTGGCCGTCGGTCAAACATGCCTTCGCGCTCGTATCCGCGGGATCGGGATCGCGGTTGCCCGGGCAGCGCTTTGCGGCCCAGGGGTCGCGTCCTTTCTTGCCTTGTTTGATATCGAAAAGCGCGCGGCAGGCCATGTAGTTATTGATGATGCCGTCGGCGAGTCCATCCAGTTTGTCGCACTGCCGCATGAATTCGCCGCGGATGGCGTTCACTTTGGCGGGAGTAACCCAGTTGGCCAGCGGTTTTTCCTGAATCCGGATCAGCTCCGGCGCCAGCATCAGCGAAGAGAAGCTCACGATCGGCACGTTCGCGATGATGCCGTCGTAATCGGCGGGATACCGCTGAGCAACCGTCAGGGCTTCGCGGCCGCCTTGTGAGGTTCCGAAGAAGTAATTGAACCGAGGCTTTGCTCCGTAAGCGCGCTGGATCAGCACCATCGCGGCGTCGTGAGTCTTTTTGAGTTGCATGTACCCAAGGTTCTTGATGGATTCGTCGCTCAGCGCCCAGTCGGTGGCCGCCATCCCGTGACCCGAGTCGCTTCCGTAAGTGGCAAAACCGCGCTCCAGCAGGCCAGGCCCGGTGGTCACACCGAAGGCCATTGTGAGATTAGGTATCATGCCGTTCATCCCACCGCCGCCCAGTTGAGCGGCTCGCTCGCTCCACTCCGATGGCAACAAGACTCGGAAGAGAATCGGCTTCGCCTTTCCGCTGGTCTCGACCGGCGCCATCGAGCCATCGATGCTGCAATACGCAGGCAGTGGCGCCGCCGCGGGTTTCCAAACCGGGCTATTCAAAGTCACCGCCGCAACCGGCTCGCCGATCTGTCTCTACCGGAATCGAAGTGCCCAATCTTTCCGCTGTGCAATCGGCCTCGGCCAGCTTTTTTTCGCCCGGTCTGCGCGCATAATAATCCGGTGGCAGCCCAAAACGCCCATATCAGCCGCAGGTTCATGGGTCTCTCCTAACCTCGCTTTCCGAGGTGGTGATCGAAGAACTTTACGATCACGTCGTAACAGTCGCGAGATTCCGGCACATCGGGATTATAGAAGAATCCGTGAAAGAGCGCTTCCCAGACGTGCAGCTCCGCGTCGACTCCCAGCTTCACCAACTGAGTGTGGGTATAAAGGGCGCCGCTCATCTCGAATCCGCGAGTGGCTGTGATGATCAGCGTTGGAGGAAACTTCGCCATGATTTCCGGCGAGTTGATGGGGGCTACCAGAGGATCCTTCGGATCGGTGCCATCGAGGTAGCCCAGTCCGCCGGACGCTTGGTTCGTCCGCGTGTTCTGCTTTGGCGGCGTCGCCATGATGCGCGCCTCACCCAGAGGTCCGGCCGTGTAGGCCGCGTCGCCACCGAAGCCCGCGCCAGTGGGAGAACCCGCTCCGGCGCAAAAGATACCAACTGCTCCGGGTCTGGGCAGATTGTGTTTTTCAAACCAGGCTACCGACATGGCCGTCAACATCCCTCCCGCGGAGCAGCCGTAAATGCCGATGTTCTGCGGTGCGTGGTCTTTCAGGAGCTGCTGATACACGGCGGCAACATCTTCGCTCGCGGCGGGAAACTTGTACGTGGGCCCCTCGCGATAGTCCAGGCTGATGACGCGAATCTTGCCCAGGGCGGCGATCGGAATGGACTCCAGTTCGGCGCAGGCCGGCCAGCATCCGGAAAAGCCCCCGCCGTGGAGATCGATCAGGACGCGATCGCGGTTCGCCGCCGAGATCCCCGCCTTGGGCGTATACACGTATGCGTGTACGCCTGCAATCTTGGTGTCGTCCCGATCCACGGGATAAAGAACCTTCTGCCGCTCCAGATAGCCCTTCATAAAGCGCGGCACACCGTTGTCCTGCGCCAACATGTGCGGGTTCTGCATGTCCTTGAGATGTTGCGTGACGTAGGCTTTGGCTTCCGGGCTGAGGAAGCCGGACATCGGCACGATTTGAGCTGGGACGTGAACCGTGCCATCGTCGTCGATCACCACGGTATTCTTGGCAGCCCGGTCCTGGGCTGCGAGCGGCAGCAGGCTCAGACTCAGGAACATCGAACCTAACCGGATTTTGCATCTCAGTAACATTCCCGTGCTCCTATTTGAGAAAAGTGGAAAGATCGATTACGTCCGCCATGGCCTGATTCCCGGCGTCGTTCGGATGCACATGGTCGCCCGAATCGAATTCCGCGCGCAGCCTCTTGGGATTTGCCGGATCGCGCGTGAGGGCGTCAAAATCGATAACCGCGTCAAACGCCCCGCCGGTCCGGATCCATTGGTTCACCGCTTGACGGACGCTCTCCCCGCTCTCGGTGTAGGTGGGTACGCCTTCCACCGGCATGATCGTCGCGCCTGCCACCTTGATACCGTGCATGTGCGCTCTCTCGATGATTTGCCGGTATCCCCAGATCAGGTCCTCGGCTGTCACGGTTTGGCCAGGCGGAATTCCCGGTATGGCCGAAAAGGTAATGTCGTTGATTCCCTCCAGCAGAATCATCCAGTGCACGCCGGGGCGCGCGAGCACGTCACGGTCGAAGCGCGCCAGCGCATTCGTGCCGGCCACGTCACGCAGCACCCGATTTCCGGAGATTCCCAAGTTCAGTACGCCCAGCATCGCGGTGGACTTGCTGGATGCCAATCTGGTGGCTAGCAACGTTGGCCACGCCTGATCTTTATTGGCCGTGGTCGCAAAGCCGTCGGTAATGGAGTCCCCGAAAGCCACGATCGCCGAAGCAGCTCGAAGGCGCCAGAACGTCGACGCCCGAGAGCCAGAAATAGGCGGTCGTCGTTGTAGACGGATTCAACGTCGCATCTGCGGTGGCGTCCCCGCTCGCAATATAGGTCGTGTGGAGGCCCAAGGGGTGCACCGTGGGAGGGCCGGTATCTTCCGGAAGGTAGAGCGAGATGGCCAAGTCCGTAAACTTGGGAACGTCCAGATCCACCGGATCGCTCACAACCAACGCTCCCGGTGGAATGGTGAGCGACGCTCTACCGCCGAACGTCAAGACGCGGTCCGATGCGGGCAACAACTGCAGCGTCTTTCTGGCGAATGGCGATGTGGGCAGCTCCAATGGCAAGCAGCTGGATTGCCCAGCGCATTCGAAAGTTGCACTCGAACCCGCCGCCCGCCGATGCTGGTCCGGACAACCATCCGCACCGTTTGGTTTTTGAATGTCTCTGGAATTGGTCCGATCGGCGAGGGCCGTGCCGGCGCTGCCTGGGGACGCGGAGGAGGAGCGCCAAGCGGTGCAACGGGAGCAAGAGCCTGAGCGGTCGCCCAAGTGGCGACCCAGTGTTCACCGGAGTTGGGAACCGTTTTCTTGTCAGCGGCAGAAACGCACAGGCAAAAACTCAACAACCATACGGTGGTGTATTTCATCGTCTTATTTGCCGAAGTGCCGGTCGAAGAAGCGCGCAATCACGTCGTAGACCTCGCGGGATTCGGGCAGGTCGGAGTTGTACCAAAACGCGTGCGGCAGTCCATCCCACACATGCAGTTCGGCGTCGACTCCGGCCCGCACCAATGCGTTGTGCGAATTGATCGCAGAGCTGTATTCCATTCCCCGGGTGCTCGTCACGAGTAAAGTTGGCGGAAATTTCGCCACCAGTTCCGGCGAATTGATCGGATAGGCCAGTGGGTCTTTGGGATCGACGTTGCTCAAATATGCTGGGCGAAACTGCGCCGGGCCATCGGACCCTGCGCGCCCAGCGGGAATCGAGAACCCGTTCAGCGGACCAGCAATAAAGCTTGCATCGCCTCCGCCCAGATCGCCGATGGATGCGCACAGAACGCCGATCGCCGACGGATTCGGGAGGTGGTTCTTCTGGAACCACGCGATCGACATGGCCGCCAACATTCCGCCCGCCGAGCAACCGTACAAGCCGATGTGCTGAGGCGAGTACTCCTTGAGTACCTCTTTATAAACCGCCGCCACGTCCTCACTGGCTGCGGGAAACTTGTATTCGGGCCCCATCCGGTAATCGATCGTGATGACCTTGATCTTCTCAACGGAAGCGATCGGAATGGACTCCACAAGCGCCGCTGTGCGGGCGCCCGATACGAAGCCGCCGCCGTGCATATTCAGCAGCACTCGATTCCTGTTTTTCGGCGCAATGCCGTCCTTGGGCGTGACGATGTCCGTGTAAATCCCGGCGATGGTCTTGTGCTCTACATTCACGGGGTATCGCTGCACGAATCGGCTTGAGGAACCAATTCATGATCTCGTCCTGTCGCGCGCGGTACCCCTTGATATCCTGTGCGGGACTCGGCCCTCCCGAAAAGGGCTTGTCTCGCAGCAAATGGAGCATGTAAGAACGCGCTTCCGGACTCAGGAAGCTCGAGAGCGGAACTGAGAGGCCGCTGATGTGCAATGTTCCGTCTGGATCGACCGCCTCGCCTTTTCAAGCTTATCGGCAGGTTGGGCGTTTGCACCGTCGGCGACTCAAGCAAGACGGCAATCACCAAGGGGAAAACGCATCGCTTCATCGTCGAGAGTGACCTGTACTTGAGAGATATTCTAGGCTCGGAGCTTCAAAGAATTGCAGTGGAAATATATCGCCCGCCCAAGTCAGGTGTCAAGATGAATCATATTTGCCTGCCGGACCCTCAACCTGTATTATCAGGTCGTGGCTCATCCATCCTCGATTCCAAAGCACGAAAGAGTTCGGCAAACGATCGCCGATGCGATCGCATCGGGCCAGTACGAGGCGGGTCAGCGCCTGCCGAGTGAATCAGAGCTGGTAAAAACTTTCGAGGCGTCGAGGCCCACGGTGAACCGTGCGCTGCGCGAGCTTCAGTTAGCGGGCATTATCGAGCGACGCGCCGGATCGGGCAGCTTTGTTCGTGCGGATGCGGCAGCGCGCGGCTACACGTTCGGGCTGTTGATCCCCGAATTAGGCCGGACAGAAATTTTCGAGCCGATCTGCCGCGGAATGGCGGAGGCTCAGCACAGCAGCCATCACGTCCTGCTATGGGGAAGCTCGCTGGGGGATACAGCGGACGTTGAGAGGCAGGCGTCGCAAGCCTGCCGGCAGCTGGTGGCCAAGAAGGTATCCGGCGTTTTCTTTGCGCCCCTGGAACTGACACCGCAGAAGGACGCGATCAATCATAAGATCGCAACGGATATTCGACAAAGCAGGACATCCCGATCGTGCTATTGGATCGGGACCTGGTGTCCTATCCGGCACGAAGCCGGTACGACCTGGTCGGTATCGATAATCGCCGGGCCGGATATACCATCACCGCTCATCTGCTCCGGTGCGGGTGCCGGCGAGTCATGTTTGTTGGCCGTCCCGGGTCGGCGCCGACTGTAGACGCACGCATCGCCGGGTACTGCGAGGCGCTGGGAGAAGCACCCGGAAATCTGGAGCCCAGCGTCTGCCGCATTGATCCGCAAGATAAGGACCAGGTCAAATCGGCCCTCGCGAAATCCCGCCCGGACGGCATTGTGTGCGCGAACGATTTCACGGCGGCCCACCTGATGAAGACCCTTACCGAGCTGGGAGTGAATGTGCCGGGGAAAGTGCGCCTGGCAGGAATCGACGACGTAAAGTACGCGAGCCTGCTATCCGTCCCATTGACGACGATCCATCAGCCCTGTGCCGATATGGGCGCGATTGCCGTGAGCACCATGCTGGAACGTCTGCGCCATCCGAAATTGCCGGCACGGGATATTTTGCTCGATTTCCGACCTGGTGATTCGCGACTCTTGCGGCGCTCGAAAAAAGAAGTTGACAGCTATTTCGCGACCAACCATACTGGCTGTTGCGCCAATGGGTGACCTGACAAAGTGTCGTAATCTGTCTTTACAGGATGGCGGCGAAGCAGCATTCGATTCTTGTGGTCGGCGAGGTGTTATGGGACTTGTTCGAGCATTCGACAGCCCTGGGAGGCGCACCGCTAAACTTCGCAGCTCACGCCAAGCGGTTAGGATTCAACCCGCTGCTGATTAGCGCCGTCGGCGCCGACTGTCTCGGCAAGGCTGCACTGCAGGAGATTGCCGGTCTCGGTCTTGACACTTCCTTGTTGCAGACTTCACGCCGATACCCAACCGGCACCGCACGCGTTGAACTGGGACCTGGGGATCGAACGCGCTTCGTCATCGAACGTCCAGCGGCATATGACGCGATCTGTCTTCGCGAAGAGCAAATCGCGCAGATCATCCAGCGCGCCCCTGCGTGCTTCTACTACGGAACACTGTTTGCATCTGCGCCTGAAGGTAAGGCGCTGATCGACAGGCTCTTGGATGCGCTGCCAGCCGCTACTCGCTTCTACGACCTCAACCTCCGCCCAGGCAACTATTCGGTGCAGCTTGTCATCGAGATGTTGGAACTGGCCGACGTAGTCAAGCTCAATGAAGAAGAACTCTGCAAAGTACACAAGTTTACGCGGCTGCCATCGGAAATCGAGGCGTTCTGCCGCGAAGGATCGAAACGGTACGGGTGGAAAGCTGTGTGCGTGACGCTTGGCGCGCGCGGCTGCGCGATGCTGTGCGGCGAGGAATACATCGAGGCCGCCGGGCACACGATCAACGTCGCCGATCCTGTAGGTGCGGGGGATGCGTTCGCCGCGGCGTTCCTGCACGGCCTCATCTCCGATTGGCCCGTGGCCAAAATCGCCGCATTCGCCAATCGCGTAGGGGCGCTCGTCGCCAGCCGGCACGGCGCAATCCCGGACTGGACTGTGGAAGAGGCCGTTGAGTGGTGAGCCCGAGCGCCACTGCGGCCGGAAGAACGACTGCTCCGTCAGTCAATGGGTACTTGCTGCGCAGTTCTCTGGTTGCGGCGCTGGGCGGACTGCTCTTCGGATTCGACACGGCCGTCATCTCCGGCGCGACGAAAGCGCTGAGCGAAACGTTTGCACTATCGCCGTGACGCTGGGCATTACTGTCTCCAGCGCGCTGTGGGGGACCGTTCTCGGTTCGTTAGGCGCGGCGGCACCCAGCGACCGATACGGACGGCGCCGCTGCCTTCGGGTGCTAGGCGCCTTATACCTGGTTTCTTCCGTCGGTTGTGCCTTCGCTTGGAGTTGGGCCGCCCTGATTGTGTTTCGCGCAATCGGGGGATTGGCCATTGGCGCATCATCCGTGATTGGGCCCATGTACATCGCAGAAATCTCACCGGCTGCCAGGCGTGGACGTCTGGTCGGGCTCTTTCAGATGAACGTGGTTGTAGGGATTCTGCTGGCTTATCTCTCGAACTCTCTCGTCGCATCCGCCGGATTCGGCGAATCAGAGTGGCGCTGGAAATTCGGGATGGTCGCGATCCCGGCGGCCGCATTTCTGTTTGCCCTTTTCGGAATCCCGGAAAGCCCTCGATGGTTGATCGCGGCGGGCCGGACGGGAGAAGCCCGCGAAGTATTTGAGCGCGTTGGAGAACAGAACCCGGAGCGCGACCTGCACGAAATCGCTGAAACACTAAGAGGCAGAGCGGAGCCCGAAGGGAGCCGCTATTCCAGTCTCGTTACCGCAAGCCCATCTTCCTTGCAATCTCCATCGGCATGTTCAACCAGCTCTCGGGAATCAACGCGATTCTGTACTATCTCAACGACATTTTCGAACGTGCCGGATTCAGCAAGGTTTCGAGCGATATGCAAGCAGTTGTCATCGGCTTCACCAACCTTGTGTTCACGCTCCTCGCGATGAGCATGATCGATCGGCTGGGGCGCAAGAAGTTGTTGCTGGCGGGGGCGGTGGGAACGGCGGTCTGCCTGGCTGGGGTCGCCATGATTTTCGCAACCGGCAAACGCCCGCAATTGCTGCTCTGGTTGCTGGTCGGATTCATCGCTTCTTTCGCATTCTCCCAAGGCGCCGTCATTTGGGTTTACCTCAGCGAAGTGTTCCCGAATCTGGTCCGCGCCAAGGGCCAGAGCCTCGGGAGCTTCACCCATTGGTTCATGAATGCTCTCATTTCCGCTGTGTTTCCCGTGATGGCCGCTCGTTCCGGGGCTATCCCGTTTGTCCTGTTCGCCGTGATGATGGTTGTGCAATTCTTCGTGGTGCTGACCCTCTACCCGGAAACCAAAGGAGTCAGCCTGGAGAAAATGGAGCACCACTTGTGAAGGCGTTTCATCGCCGGCGGCCATGAAGAACCAGGTCCAACTCATCGCTTACGTCGATCGCTTTTCGGGCGGTGGGTTTCGCGAGTTTCAGTCGTTGCTCAGTGACGGGCCATTGGCTGGATTGTTCGGTGGCGTTCATCTGCTGCCATTCTTTTACCCGATCGATGGCGCCGATGCGGGCTTCGATCCAATCGATCACACTCAGGTCGATGCCCGGCTGGGCTCGTGGGACGACGTACGCGCGCTGGCCGAGCGCACGGATCTCATGGCCGATCTGATCGTGAATCATATTTCGAGCCGGTCTCCGCAGTTCACCGACTTTCGAAAGCGCGGCGACGCTTCGTCCTACGCATTCATGTTCCTTACCTACGGGCGCGTTTTCCCGGATGGTGCGGCCGAAGCGGAGCTATTGCAGATCTATCGCCCGCGGCCGGGGCTTCCCTTCACGAAAGTGCGCCTGGACGATGGAACCGAGCGACTCTTGTGGACCACATTCACCTCCGAGCAAGTGGATATCGACGTCCGTTCTCCTCAAGGCCGGCGGTACCTGGATCAAATCCTGAATCAATTTCAGAAGGCAGGCATTCGTTCCATCCGCCTGGACGCCGCCGGTTACGCCATCAAGAAGCGCGGCACGAGTTGCTTCATGATTCCCGAGACTTTTGAATTTATCGGCGAACTCACGCGGCGGGCGCACGAGCGTGGAATCGAAGTGCTGGTCGAAATCCACAGCCACTATCTCGAGCAGATCCAAATCGCCAAGCAGGTGGATTGGGTATACGATTTCGCGCTCCCGCCGCTTGTTTTGCACGCGCTCTATACCTCGCGACACGCGCCATCTGAAAGAATGGCTTGAAATCAGCCCGCGCAATGCCATCACCGTGCTCGATACACACGACGGAATCGGAGTAATCGATGTCGGACCAGATCGAAGGTGTCCGGACGGCCCGCCCGGTTTGCTGACTCCCGAGGAAATCGACAGCTTGGTCGAAACGATTCACGAGCGGAGCAACGGCGAAAGCCGCCAGGCCACCGGAGCAGCCGCAAGCAACCTGGATCTGTATCAGGTCAATTGCACCTTCTACGACGCCCTCGGCCGACGGGACGATGATTATTTGATGGCGCGTGCCATCCAATTCTTTGCTCCGGGAGTGCCCCAGGTCTATTACGTTGGGCTTTTGGCCGGGACGAATGACCTGGATCTGCTGCGACGGACCGGTGTGGGCCGCGATATCAATCGTCATTACTATGCACGCGCGGAATTGCACGAGCGGCTCGAAGCTCCCGTGGTGCGTTCTCTTCTGGATCTGATCCGTTTCCGCAATGCACATCCCGCATTCGCGGGCGATTTTCAGATCCACAACTCCGACAACAGCTCACTTGTCAATGGAATGGCGCAAGCATTCCGATTGGGCTCGGCTTGATGTCGATCTTGCCGCTCGCCGTGCGGTGATTTCGCATTCGGATCCGCAGGGCAATCAGACGAAGGCGCTGGTTACATGACCGGTATCAAGGCACTCACCTTCGTCATGTTCATGGTGTTTGCCATGACAACGGACTCGGTTGGAATCATCATTCCGGAGATCATCAAGACATTTCGCCTGAGCCTGACGGCCGCGGGCACGTTTCAGTACGCGACCATGGCGGGAATCGCCATCGCCGGATTCTTCCTGGGCCACCTGGCCGATACGTTCGGCCGTAAGCCCACCATCGTGGTGGGCCTCACATTGTTTGCAATTGCCTCCTACCTGTTTGCGGCGGGAAATTCGTTTTTGTACTTCTCAATTCTGCTAGCGCTATCCGGAATCGGTATTGGCGTATTCAAAACCGGCGCTCTCGCGTTGATCGGAGATCTCTCCAAATCCACGACCGAGCACACCTCATTGATGAACACCGTGGAGGGATTCTTCGGAGTAGGATCCATCATCGGGCCGGCGATTCTTGCCCGTCTGTTGGCGACAGGAGCATCATGGAAGGGCCTTTACATTCTCGCGGGCACCATTTGCGTAGTTCTGATCTTGACCGCACTGCGAGCCCAATATCCGCACCGTACGAAGGCCGCCAGCCCGGATAGCATGGACCTGGGACACACGATCGCGGCCATGAAGAATCGCTACGCGCTGGCCTTTTCGCTTGGCGCGTTCCTTTATGTGGCGACCGAAGCGGCAGTGTACGTTTGGATGCCGACCTTGCTGCTCGGCTATAAAGGCTCGGCGGCCGCTTTCGTCGCCTACAGCATCTCGATTTTCTTTATCCTGCGCGCGGCTGGGCGCTTCGTTGGCGCCTGGCTGCTCGAACGCTTTTACTGGACCCATGTCCTAGCGTTGTTCAGTGGTGTTATCCTGATCTGCTTTATCGGCACGGTAATCGGCGGAGCCGGAGCGGCACTCTATCTGTTGCCCGTTTCCGGGCTTTTCATGTCCGTCATTTATCCCAGCATCAACTCCAAGGGGATTAGCTGCTTCCCGAAATCGCAGCATGGCGCCGTTGCTGGAGTGATTCTCTTCTTCACTTGCCTTTCCGCGGTGGTCGGGCCGCTGGCCATGGGCGCGGTCAGCGATGCGATGGGCCATCCGAAATACGGATTTGTTCTCGCCACCGGGTTCGCAGGGTTGCTTTTCGTCGGATTGCTGCTGAACTGGATGTTCGATCCGACCCGCGAGTTGCTGAGCCGGCTAGATAAGACAGAATATCGCTAGCAATGGCTTCACGATATACAATGTACTGGTGCATACCGGTGGACTGCTCATGTCGCTTGACGAAGTAAACCCACGAAGAGGAGCCTGATGCTTTCCCGACGTAGCTTTTCGAAATCCATCCTCGCCGCGCCGTGGATTCTGCGCGCGCAGCAAGGCCCGTTGAAAGCTCGTGTGAAGATCGATACGGAACGAACCATTGGCGATATCGATTCGAAGCTGTACGGCAATTTCATTGAGCATCTGGGGCGCTGCATCTACGGCGGGGTCTTTGATGAGAAATCTTCCCTGTCGGACGCCAACGGTTTCCGCCGCGATGTTCTGGATGCGGCCAAGAAGCTCGATGTAACACTGCTCCGCTGGCCGGGCGGAAACTTCTCGTCCAATTATCACTGGCGCGATGGCATCGGCCCGCGCGACCAGCGGCCGCCGCGGCTCGAAATGGCCTGGGGCACGGTGGAAAGCAATCGCTTCGGAACCCACGAGTTCTTGAATTACGCAGAGAAGCTTGGAGCCGAGCCGTACATCTGCGCGAATCTGGGAACTGGCACCTGGGAAGAGGCCCAGCAGTGGGTGGAGTACTGCAATTCCGGCGAAGACACCGCCATGACGCGGCTGCGCAAACAGAACGGCCGCGCCGATCCCTGGAAAGTCACCTACTGGGGGCTGGGCAACGAAATGGACGGCCCCTGGCAAATGGGCCATCGGAGCGCCGAGGACTACGGCAAGTTCGCCCTGGAAGCCGCCAAGCTGATGAAGTGGACCGATCCCAACATCAAGCTGATCGCGGCCGGCTCCTCGAATTTCAGCGCCGGCTCGGATTGGACGGGCTGGAACCGGACCGTTCTCGAGTTCCTGAAGAACCACGCGGATTACCTCTCGCTGCACACCTACGTCGGCAATCCGCAGAACGACTACGGCGATTTTGTGGCGAGCTCGCTGGAGCTGGCGTCGCGGCTCAAGACCGCCGAAGGCATCATCGACGCCGCTCTCTCCGGAGTCCGCAATCGCAAGATCTATATCGCCTGGGATGAATGGAACGTCTGGTATCGCGCGCGCGGCGAGGGGCAGCGCGGCCGCCGCATCCTCGAGGAACAGTACAACCTGGAGGATGCACTCGTGGTGGCGACATTCCTCAACGCTTTCGTGAACCACGCGCACATGGTGAAGATCGCCAACATGGCGCAGTTGGTAAACGTGATCGCGCCCATCTTCACCAACGAAAACGGCCTCTTTCTGCAGACGATTTATTACCCGCTTCAGCTTTTTGCAAACAACACCAAGGGGAAGGCGCTGGAGCTGTTTGTCGATAGCCCGAAGTACAGCAGCCGCCGTTTCGACGACATTCCGTACCTCGATGCCTCAGCCGGCTACGACAATGGCTCGCTTGTGGTGAACGTCGTGAACCGGCATAAGGACCAGGCGATTGAAACCGAGTTCGAGCTGGAGGACAAGCAGTTCAGCGGCGCCGTAGAGGCAACCGAAGTCAACGGCCCCGATATCAAAGCGGCAAATACTTTTGAGGGCGCACCCGTGAAGCCCCTCCAGCGCTCCGCGACGGCGCAGGGCAAAACCCTGCAGTACAGCTTTCCGCCGCATTCGTTTACCATGATTCGCGCCAAGCTGGCGTAGCTCAGGAACAGGACGGACTTTCCATGACAACCAACATTGAGTCGCCGCCAAATATTCAGATTCCGGCTTGCCCTTCGATATAGTAGATGGTCGCCAATTCATTCAGAGGATGGATCTTCGATGACACCAAGGCTCATGAGAATTAGCTCTGTTGTTCTGATCGCGCTGCTGATCTTGTGTTGGCAAAGTGCGGCTCAAAATCCCGGAGGCTCTCAGCCGCCCGGGCCTACCCCAGGATCCGGCCCTTATAAGGCCGTCATGGAAATGGACGCTGGCTTGCCGGATCACACAATATACCGGCCGGAGGATCCATCGGCGCTGAACGGCGCGAAATTGCCCATAGTCATTTGGGGCAATGGTGCCTGCGTGAATGTCGGGAACGCGTTCAGCAACTTCCTTACGGACATCTCGTCCTACGGGTATTTTGTGATAGCGCTGGGCCCCATAGTGCAACGCGATACCGCGGGTCCCGCGCAACCTCCTCCCCAGGCTCCGCCGCTCCCGCCTCAGGGCGCTGACTCTACGGAACCCCCTCGCGGTCTGCCGCCGGCGGCAACTCATCCGTCCCAGATGATCGATGCAATCCAATGGGCCACGGCGGAGAACGATCGTGCCGCCAGCAAGTATTACAAGCGCCTCAACAGCAGTAAAATCGCGGTGATGGGCCAATCATGCGGCGGGGTCCAGGCGATTGAAGTTGCCGCGGATCGTCGCGTCAGCACTGCCGTGTTTTGGAACAGCGGGCTCTTCGGCAAGCCTACGAACCTCGGCGGCGGAAAAACTCTCAGTAAGCAAGACCTGGAATCGATTCACGTTCCCGTTGCTTACATCAGTGGGGATCCGCAGGATATCGCGTTCAAAAATGCGGAGGCCGATTTCGATTACCTGACAAAGATCCCGGCGTTTCGTGCTTACGAACGAGGAGTGGGGCACGGCGGCACCTACCGGCAGCCGAATGGCGGAGAATTCAGCGGCGTCGCAGTAGCGTGGCTGAACTGGCAGCTCAAGGGCGATCAGCGTGCCGCGTTGATGTTTCGGGGGCCCGATTGCGGCCTGTGCGTCAACCCGAAATGGGTTGTGCGGACGAAAAACATAAAATGAGATTCTTCCTGCTGTTAATTTCGATTGCAGCGTTTGGACAGTCAGCGAAGTTCGAGCCGCCCCGCCAGGCTGACGGGCATCCGGACTTGCAGGGTGTTTGGCGCAACGCTTCCATCGTCGCCGCATTCAACGTGGAAGGGCAGAAGGCATACTATAACGAGCCTGGCGGAGCATCGGTAATCGTGGACCCGCCCGATGGAAAACTGCCCTATCTGGCGGCCGCACTCCAGCGGGCCAATGACAATCACGTCCATCGCGAGCGCGATCCCACCGGACATTGCCACATGCATGGAGTGCCGCGTTCGCTGGTGCCTCCGTTTCCGATCGAAATCGTGCAAGACGGCAACTACGTGGTCCTACTTTCAGAGACCGAGCACAGCGTCCGTATCATTCCGCTGGACGGGCGACCGCACTTGAAGAACTATCACGCCTGGGCCGGGGACTCGCGGGGCCGCTGGGAGGGCGACACATTGGTAGTGGACGTCACCGGATTTAACGGCAGAAACTGGCTGGATCAGTCAGGAAATTTCGTGGATGAAAACGAACACGTGGTGGAACGATTCACGATGATGGCGCCCGATACGATCGTCTATGAGGCGTGGGTGGAGGATCCAACCGTGTATTCACGGCCCTGGACCCTGCGCGTTTCGATGAAGCGTCAGCCCAAAGGCACCGAGTTGATCGAATACGACTGTATTGAGGGAGAGCGTGACGAGATTCATTTTCCCGGCGCCGCGAATCAAAAGCATTAGGTGCGGTTGTGCTTTGGCTGTGGTGCTCACTGTCGCGAGCGGCCACGCCTGGCCGCAAAGCGCTGGAGCCGATCTCCGTGGCATCTGGATGGCTGAGAACAATGCGGACGCGAACCTCGAGCGCGCACACGTGATTGTCGATCCGCCAGACGGCAAGATCCCGTATCGGCCCGAGGCGGCTGCTCAACAGAAGCAGAATTTCGCGAATCGGGCGACCGCCGATCCGGAAAAAAGATGCTTCCAACCCGGAGTGCCGCGCGCTGCGTATCTGCGATCGCCTTTTCAGATTTTCCAGAACGACCGCGCCGTGTATGTGGTCTATCAAGATGTTCATGCCTACCGGGTCATCTACTTAGATGGAAGCCCGCATAATGAGGGTCTTGGCTACGCGATGGGCGATTCGCGCGGGCACTGGGAGGGGACTACCCTGGTCGCGGACGTCACGAGCTTCAGCGATGCCACTTGGCTGGACGCCTCCGGCGACTATCATAGCGACGAATTGCATGTCGTGGAGCGCTACAGGCGCATCAATCCCGACACCCTGATGTACGAGGCCGTCATCGAAGATCCGAAGGTGTTCACGCGACCTTGGAAAATTCGGATGCCCCTTCGACTGCAGAAGGGAATTCAGATTCTAGAGGATGAATGCGAAGAGGGCGAGAATGGCCGGCGGCATCACGTGCCCCTCTTCAAAGAAGCACGATAGAGCCCAATAAATCTGTCTTCGAGAAGGAGCGACGGATGAAATCACGAACTTTAGCCACACTGTCAGCAACCATGATCTTTGCGATAAGCGGATTCGCCCAAGCTCAGACTTCGCCGCCGACCGTGGACGGCTACATGACTGCTGCAAAGGTTGCCGCAGGGACCGATTGGGCCGGAACATTTGTCCGCATGTGCATTCCGCCGCCCCCCGGCGCCGGCGGCCCTCCTGCAAGCCGAACCATCCCTGCGGCGCGAAACGTGGTACGCCGAACCGGCGAAGGTCGCCGATAACTTCTATTTCCTGGGCACCAAAATTCACAGCGCATGGGCTCTCGTCGGAAGCCAGGGCATCATCATTATCGAAGCATTGTTCGACTACGCCGCCCAAGACGAGATCCTCGGACGGACTGAAGAAGCTTGGATTGGATTCGAACAAGGTCAAATATGTGATCCTTTCTCATGCTCACGGCGACCATGACGGCGGTGCCAAAATGTTGCAGGAACGTATCCCGTCAGTGCACCTCGTCTACGGCGCGGAGGATTGGGACGCGATCGACAAAGCGCCGACCCATATGGGCGGAAAACCCAAACGCGACGTCACCGGCGATGACGGGATGACGATCTCCGTCGGCAGTGCTTCCTTGCGCGATCATCACTATGCCCGGCCACACCCCCGGAACTCTTTCTTACTTGTTCGAAGTGCGCGACAACGGCAAGCCGATGCGCGTCGCGTATGTGGGCGGCACGGCGATCCCGTTTAATGCCACGCCGA
Source organism: Bryobacterales bacterium (assembly GCA_963798295.1). Classification (GTDB taxonomy): domain Bacteria; phylum Acidobacteriota; class Terriglobia; order Bryobacterales; family Bryobacteraceae; genus Palsa-89. The sequence goes on from CAWCSV010000006.1 coordinate 77,338, forward strand.
ATATTATGACCGCTACATCGCCTCTTCGAAGAAAATGGCGAAGGCCGCTGCCGATTATGGCGCCACGGCGCTGATCTCCAATCACACCGAATTCGACAACGCCTTCTTCAAGGCCCACGCCGCCGCTGACCGCAGAAACGGCGAAGCGAATCCGTTCGATGTCGGCGCGGACGCGCGTCGCGCGCTATTTTGCCGTGGTCCAGGACTGTACGGCTGCTGCGAAGCTGCGGGCGACAAGAAAATAGAGAGAGAAAGGATGAACCTCAAGAAAGTCGTGCTCGGCCGCTCTTGCTGCCCTGAGCATGGTCAGGTTTGTTGCTTCCCGAAAGCAGAGCGCAGAACGCGGAGTGAGACGAAGAAGGGTTCGTGGGAAAAGATCAAAGTCACGGCAAGTCCCTCGAAGGGAATCTGGAGGGCGACTCTCCGGATCGCGACGTGTTCGTTTATCTTCCGCCGACTTATGCCACGAGTCCAAATCGGCGCTATCCGGTCGTTTACTTCCTTCACGGTTACGCCGCGCACGCCGAGAACTACTGGAAATGCTGTCGGTTCCCGCCGCTGCTGACGCCGCCATCGCGAATGGTTCGTCGCGTGAAATGATTCTGGTGCTTCCCGACGCTTTTACGGTCTATGACGGCAGCATGTTTTCGAATTCGCCCACCACAGGCGATTGGGAGGCATTCATCGCGGAGGACCTGGTCGCCTATATCGACAATCACTATCGCACCATTGCGGATCGCAGCGCGCGAGGGCTCGCCGGCCATTCGATGGGCGGATATGGAACGATGCGGATCGGCATGAAATATCCCGAGGCGTTCTCGGTGCTCTATGCGATGAGTTCCTGCTGCCTGATGAATGATCCCCAGCGGCTGCTTCCCGGAGCGGCGGCGAATCAGCCCCCGAGCGGCGCGCTGGCGAACGCGCTCTCCGCTCAAGCCGCCGCATGGGCGCCGAACCCAATGAACCCGCCGCAGTTCTTCGATCTTCCGACTAAGGATGGAGAGATCCAGCCTCTAATCGCTGCCAAATGGGTCGACGAACTCGCCTCTGGTGATGGTCGACCAGTATGTGCCGAGCCTGAAGATGATATCGCGCAATCGCCATGGACGTCGGCACCAAGGACCCTTTCCTGACGACAAACACGCAACTCGATCAGGCTCTCACGCGCCTGGGAGTCGCTCACAAGTTCGAGACCTATGAAGGCGATCATGGAAACCGCATCACGGCCCGTTTCGCCGCGAAGGTGCTGCCGTTCTTTTCCCAGAATCTTGCCGCGGCGAAGTGAGGAAATCCGGCGTGAAACCCACACTAATGCTGTATTGCGGCCCTCGGTGCCCTGGCCGCCCAACAGACTGGACCCATCCCGTTCGGTTCGCCCCTGGATGCCGACCAGCAAGTCGCGGAATCGCAGCAGCTTGCAAAAGAGACTACGGCACCCGAGCATCCGGCCAAGGGAGATCAGCACCGAACGTATTACTTTGCAGCGGCGAAAATTGACATGGCGTATCGATTGTACGTTCCGACGACTTGGGATGGCCAGTCCAAGTTGCCTCTGATCGTCATGCTCCACGGTGCGGGCGCCGATGAGAATCGCTACTTGGACATGAACAATCGGCAGATGCTTCGCTTGGCTGAGCAACACGGCTACGTCGTTGTCTCCCCGCTCGGCTACAGCCGACTGGGCGCCTATGGCACGCCACTCCGGCTGCCCGCAGTCTTCGGTCAGACCGGAGATCGCAGCGAAGCAGAGAGCAGCAGTAACGCCCGAAGCGGAGCACACTCTCGAACTCAGCGAAAAGGATGTGATCAACGTCCTCGAGATCGTGCTGAACGAATATCCCATCAACCGGTCTTCGATCTTCCTAGCAGGACATTCCATGGGCGCCGGTGGAACGTGGTACTTGGGCGCGAAGTACTTGAAATATTGGCGCGCCATCGCCCCCATGTCAGGGCCATTCGTCGACCAGGCGAATTATCCCTGGGACCGAATTCGTTCCCTGCCGGTGATGATGAGTGAAGGCACTCTCGCCCTTCCATCCGTCCAAGGCAGCCGCCTGATGCGAGACTGGATGTTCCAGCAGGACTTTCAGTTCGAATACTATGAGGTCAAAGCCGACCACCCCGGCATGGTGCCCTTGGTGCTGCCCGCCGTTTTCGACTTCTTTGACCGATATCGGGATAAGTAATCGCTTAAGGCACGATCCGGATCGGTTTGCGCTCCCTTCGCAATCCTTATCATCGTGATTGAATGCGACAATACCGTCCGGGCATTGGTTCTGCAGCGGTAATAGCTCGTCACCTTTCACTTTTCGTATTCCGGCGGTTCGTCTTCAAAGTGCCGGACCATGCCCTTGTAGCTTCCGCGTATTGCAGCGGAGCGCTTGACGGGCTTCTTCTGCTCCGGGAGTGCGCGCCGGAAGACTTCGATCAGAGCCTATGTTCGATTTCGTTGAGCGTCACTCTTGATCAGGTCGCGCCACTTTCTCACCCGCCAGACTATAGGTTACTACCCAACGGCTGCAAAAAATACGTAAACGTCGTCGACCTTGAGATGCGGATGCTCGAACACGAATCGAAGAAGGCGCGCGAAACGTTTAACGAACCCGCATCACCCTCGCGCAGTCATTACAATGCCGATCGACCGCACAGCAGCCTGGGTTATCGGACACCGGAAGAGTTCGCAGCGCTCAATCCCGCTGCGGGTCAATCCATTGCTGATGTGGGGCAAGGGGTTTTCAAACGCCAAGCCCTTGCCCTACACCCCCATCCCCGCTCAAACCGGGGACGAAATTAACGAGGAATATTGTATGCTCAGATGAACGGATTCTGGGGGCAGGTCAATCTTCGTGGTGCTCGCGGCGTCAGCGTCTCTGCAAGGGTGAAAGGCTCTAATGCACTCGGCATTCGTCGTGCTAACGCTAGTCATTCCGAGACGCGTTGCTAGTTTCGCCTCCGCGGCCGGCAGTGCTGAGCTCCGCTCGGAGTTGGCGGAGTGTTTTCCGATCCTGTTCGAAATCGGCAGCCGTAAAGTCGTAAATTTCGTGCTCCTGCAAAAAGCTGTCCACTTGCATGCGCGTCTCGAAACCGAGCAATCTGCGAAGCTGAGCGGCCGAAAGCGCGTTGGCCCGGTATGCTTCGACAGCGAGGCTCTCAAGCGCTGCGCGACGCAAATCCGTCCACTTCGTTTTCAGTTCCTGCGCGATGTCCTCCGGCAGTTCAAACTTGATCTGCATAGCGGCGATCTTCCATTATCTCAAGGCTCCGATCTTCCTCCTTGTGGTACATGAAGGCCCATTGTCAGGTGGCCGTAAAGAGGCCAGACTGTGACGGCGTTGGGTTTGTTGGCAAGAGATTGAATCCCTCTACCCCATTTTTCGGCGAGCCTTTCGCCTGTTCCCTTCGCTCGCCGGCGATTTGCGTGCACCCGCGCTCGGTTTCACATCTGATTGTCGGGCCTCATCGATTCCCGGAATGTCGATCTGATCCAACTTAGCGTGTACCTCGGTAGCTGGAACCAAATATCGCATTGTGGTCTCCAGCGACTTGTGTCCCATCCAGTGCTGGACGGTTCGCACATCGAATCCTGCCCTCAGCATCCGTGTCGCATATGTGGATCGGAAGGTTTTCAAATCAAATTGCTCTGGGTTCAGGCCAGCACGCTTGGCAACGGCTTTGCACCGGTTTAGCATGTGCTGCTCACGGTTGCCGGTAGGTGACGGGAAGACGAACTGGCAGCTCTCCCGTCTCGGGTGCTTCCCCAAAATGTCAACCAGGTGCAGAGGTATAGGCACCTCGCGCTCTTCCCATCGCTTGGCGTAAAAACCAAGTTGTGGTTTTGCGGTTACGCGAATGGTCCGGAGATCAAGATTGATGTCGCTCGAGGAAAGATACATCACCTCCTGTTCCCGAAATCCGGTGAGCAGGAATGTATAGAAGAGCGCACGCTCGAAGCCGTCGCACGCCTTCAGAAACTTGTCCAATTCCTCTTGCCGATATTCCTTCGGCAGCGTGGTGATCCGTTCCGGCAGATCGAGCAACCGCGTGATTCCGCCGCGCCCCTGCCGCTTGAAGAATTGAGCAATGATGATGGTGTTGTGCAGGACCGTGTTAGCCGACATCCCCGCATCGCGCTTTAGATGGACAACGTAGTCGTTGAGATCGCTGATCGGGATTCCGTCCAGCGTCCGTCCCTCGAAATGTTTGGAGAAGCGTCTGAGAACCGCCTCATACTTCCGGTAGGTGTTGGGCTTTTTCAGAGTCTCGACGTGTTCCAGGTATTGCGTCACGGCGGATGCTAGAGGCTGAGCTTCAGGTGCCTGGGAGGGAGCGTCATATCCCGGTACTCCCAGCTTTCTCCCTTCCAGTTCGTGGCGTTTTCGGCGCTGTGCTTCCTGGGCTTGGGCGATCGTTACGCCGGCCTTCGCTCGGCGGCGCTTGCCCGCCTCGTACCATTCAACGAAGTAACGGCCATCCGGCAGCGCGCCCCAATCGTAGCCGCCGGAAGGCTTGCGCGGAATGGAGCGAAGAACCCACGCGCCGTCGGTTTTGATTCGTTTGAGAAGATTTACCCGGGGCACACGTCCATCCTAAATCTCTTTTCTTGGATGGACAACATTTAGGACACTATGACAAGAAGTTCTTTGTAATCAGCGGAGCAAAGGAAGCTTGCATTCTTCCAACTGAATTACTCCCGCTCGGTTAGTCCATTTAAGTATTGCAGATTCAGCCGGTTCAAGCCAACCAAAGATTTGCTGAGTATGGGAATCTAGGTTCTACTACCCACCGGGATTGCTGTTCATTCTAAAAGACGAATCACAAGGAATTCGTGCAGCCTTGTCTAAAAAAGGACAGCACTGCACCTAACAAATTCCCTGCGGTCGAGATTCCCCTAGTAGCCTCCTGGTCCCAAAGCTTGCGGCCCTAGCTATCTTACAGGATTACAAAGCACATAGATTCGTGTAAAACTTCATTTTAAGTACTAAAAGTACGCTCGTGGGTGGGCAGTTGGTTTTGCATGTTCTAGGGACCGCCTCGTGCACAACTGTGAGCGGACGCGATGTCGGCGCCTCTGTCAGGCAACGCCTGCTCAACAAGCGCGCACGCAAGACCGCCCGTTTCAGGAACTCCTTCAGTACTTCGAGATGGAGCGTTTCCTGTATCGGCTCGCAAAATCGCCATACTCGAATCGGTTCGTTTTGAAGGTAGCTTGTTGCTGACCGCCTGGCGCGCGCCTCAATCCCGGCCTACCATGGACATCGACCTCGAAGGACGAGTGAACAATTAGCTCGATCACATTAAAGAGGTCATCGCCACAGTATGCGGAGTCGATGTTGAACCCGATGGCATCGCATTGAATCGGACTTCAATCGAGGTCAGCCGGATCAAAGGAGACGCGGATTACGAGGGTGGGCTGGCCCTCGCGGACTCGCCGCCAAAGATCTTATCTCCTGGATAGAATACTTCGGATATCGTGAGCGCCATCCGTGGAGTTTATCCCTGGCAACGGCGGGACAGGACCTAAAAAAAATGAAAACGGCGTAAGCGCCAGGCAAGCAACGCGGTAACTAACCAAATCGCCAGCGCCGCTGCGAGGCTGAGCGCGGCATTCCATTTAGGCAACGCCCCCCACGCTGCGCCTGCGAAACAGGCCAACGCCACGCAGCCCAACGCCGTCCCACGCGCATCCAGCGCCGCTGCCTTGCGTCCACGCCTATTGTCGCTAACGCCCGCTTCTCGCTTCTTTTCTGTTTCGTGTTTTTGCACAAGCGTCGCGCTTGCGGGAAAGATGGCGGGAAAGGCGAGAAACAGTCCTCCGAAGACGGGGCCGTACCGTTTGGCGATCCAGCCGGTTACCATCGTAACGATGCCCCCGAAAAACAAGCGTAGAGCGTACTCATACCATCGGGTTCGGCGCAGCGCCGATAGATCAAATTGAATCCGCATCGAATCACCTCAGCAGGACAGCCCAGGAACCAATCACGCAAACGAGCCACAGAAGAAGCGAGATAATCGTCACCGCCGCCGCTCCAGCTTTTGCCTTCGCTAACACTCGCATACACAGCCATGAATAGGCAAGAAAAGCAACAGCCCCCAAAATCATCGAGCGTGCTTCAAGAGCGGCATAAGCCTTACCGTCCTTGAAAACGGCGAGTGAAAGTGTAGCGATCGCCACGGAGGGCGCTGCTCCGAATAGACCGGCGAAGCTCTTAGGTTTCAGCCCGTCGCCAACTACGGCGAAAAAGGCGACAAGTAGCCCGCCAACAATGAAACGAAATACGAGGTCCATCAATGTTTCGTGGAATCTCCCATCATCGACACCGTAGTTCAGCGCACGATATTCACTCCCGCCTGACTGCGTTCATAACCAATCACGGAGCGAACCTGGACGAAAACCTTCGAGATGGCGGATCGCGCTTATAAGGCTGACGTGCGTCAGTGCTTGAGGAAAGTTCCCGAGCTGCTCGCCGGTCTCTGTGTTGATCTCCTCCGCGTAAAGACCAAGGTCGCTACGATACGACAAGACATGATCGAGTTCTTCGCGCGCCTGCCCGATGCGGCCCAACAGGATGTTATTGTTGATGAGCCATAGGGTACATGACGTGAAGGCGCCTTCTTGTGTAAATCCGTTGCTATCGGCATACCGCACCAGCAGTCCATCGCGCAGAAGCCGCCGCTCCAGCTGCTTTATCGTCGAGAGCATCCGCGGATCGTCGGCCGGGATGACGCCTTGCAAGGGCATGCGCAGGACGGCGGCATCCAGCACCTCGGAGCCATACGACAGGACGAAAGCGCCAAGGCGTGTGTTAAACCCTTGAGCCGCGATGTTCTCCAGGATCTTATCGCGCTCGCGCTCCCAAGCCGCTCGGTCGAAACCCACGTCGCCGACAGGTGCCAGGCGGATAGCCCGGTCCAGTGGGGTCCAGCACATCGCCTTGGAATGAACAAATTGGCGAGCCGATTCGCGAGACTCCCAGATGCCCTGATCAGGTGCCCGCCAATGGCGAACGACATGGTCGGCGAGCGCCCGCGCCAGCGGCCAGGTTTCCGCGGCGCGCTTTTGCTTGTCTGCTTTCGAAGCGGCCATGTGGCAATAGACGAAGATGCAGTTCAGCAGCTCCCCATAGATGTCGGACTGCTTTTGGCGCCCGGCCGCATTGCCGATGCGTACGGGGCGCGAGCGGCGGTATCCTTCCAGCTCGTCCATCTCGGTCTCGTCACCCGCGCTACCGCCGCGAATGTCGTAAAGGATTCGAAGCTGGTCGGCAGGGCCGCCGGCTGCGCGCTTAAGAAATTGGAAGAAGCCGTAAGCTTCCTCCTCGTATCCGCAATGCATGAGCGCTGTGATTACGAATTGGGAATCCCTGATCCAGGAAAGGCGATAGTCCCAGTTCCGGCTTCCGCCCATGATTTCGGGAAGAGATGTCGTCGGGGCGGCTACGATCGCGCCGGTCGGCGCGAATGTTAGCAGTTTGAGGAGAAGGATGCTCCGCAGGATCTCATTCCGGTATCTGCCCTCGTAACGAAGGCGGCCCGACCACTCGGCCCAGTAGCGGGCGGTTTCTTCAAAGGCGCAGCAGGCGCTGTGTACGTCAAGAAACTCCATTTGAGCAGCCTGGGATGCAACTGAAATCGCGAAGAAGGCCGTCTCACCGGCATGCAGGTTCGCCTTTGCGAGAACCATATCGCCCCGGACCGAAAGATCAGGGCCTTCCATCAGCAGATCCTGCGCTTCTGTTTTGACTTCTATGATTCCCGCTGTCAGTGCTTGAAAGCGTGCGGAGCTCCGCTGAAATCGCAGGCCGGGTTTGCATTCGAACGCGATATCGACATGACCTGAGGTGCATCGCGCAAGACGGAGGATACGGGGATTTCGCTTCTCCGGGGCGCGGTGCGCTTGCACCGGCATGAAGTCGGCGACGGCCACCGTCCCGGACGGTGTCGTAAGGGTCGTCTCAAGGATATTCGTACCTTCAATGTATTTCCGCGAGGACTTGGCGCTATCAGGCGCCCGGATTGCACAATAGCCTCCAGTCCGCCGGTCCAGCAACCGGCCAAAGACGGCGGGGCTGTCGAAGTAGGGCAGGCACGCCCAATCGATGGAGCCGTCGCTGGCGATAAGAGCTGCCGTATGCATATCGCCGATGACCCCATAGTCGGCGATGGGGCGATAATCCCGGCTTGCGTCCGGAGAGGGCACATCGGATTTGGCCGCGTCAGGCTGTTCGCTTTCCGACTTCAGGCTGCGCCCCGACAGGTCAGACCACCTCCCGGATTTTGTCCTTCATCACGGTCTTGAGGATTTTCCAGCCGTCCTTCTGGCCTTTGAGCAGGGCCTCGCTGAATTTTATGAACTGGTCCGTGCTGACATTGCCCGGCAAAGGCGGCTCGTTCGGATCGACGACCGCTTGGACGACGGCCGGTCCGTCATGCGCCAATGCCTGGCGCAGAATGTCCTCTGCTTGCTCCGGCCTCTCGATCGTGAACCCGGCGGCGCCGCAATTCATCGCGATGCCGGCGAAGTCGATGGGCTGCAGATCGACGCCGTATTCGGGATTGCCTTCAAAAACCATCTGCTCCCATTTGATCTGGCCGAGAGTATTGTTCTTGATGACGATGACTTTGACATTCAGACGGTACTTGACGAGCGTGGCAAGCTCTCCCATGAGCATCGTGAGCCCGCCATCGCCGACGATGCAAACGACCTGGCGATTGGGATAGGCCACCGCCGCGCCAATGCTGTAGGGCAGTCCGTTTGCCATGGTGGCAAGCGAGCCGGAGAGCGAGAACTGCATCCGGTCGCGGATCTCGATATATCGGGCGGCCCAGGTGGCGATCGTGCCGCTGTCGGCGGAAACGATGGCGTCGGACGCGAGCAGTTTGTTCAGGTGATACGTGACAGCCTGCGGCTTCATGGGCACGTCAGTGCTGTCGTCCTCGTTCCTCGATCAATTCGTTCCAGCTCTTCATGCGCTTCTGGCACTTTTCGATAAAACTCTGATCGGTTTTCTTGTCGATGAGCGGCAACAGCGCGCGCAGGACCGCGGCGCAATCTCCGACGAGGCCTACTTCAGCGGGATACCGCAGTCCGATCCGGGTCGGGCTCACATCGATCTGGATCGCTCGGGCTTTCCCCGGCTTTGGATAGAAGTCGAGATACGGAAAACTCGTCCCCGCGATGATGAGCGTGTCGCATTCCTGCATCGCGTCCTGCGAGGGTGCGGTGCCCAGAAGGCCGATGCCGCCCGTCGTATAAGGGTCGCGGTCGGGCACGACGGCTTTGCCGAGCAGGGGCTTGATGATCGGTCCGGCCACCGCCCTGGCCAATTGGGAGATTTCCTCGCGGGCTTTCAGGCAGCCGCGGCCGGCCAAAATGGCGACCTTCGATCCTTCATTGATGACGGCGGCGGCCTGGGTTAGCACGGCCTGGGATGGCACCGGCATAGCGGCAGCGAAGAGGTCTGCGCTGTGGGCAGGAACGTTCGCCGCCGAGCGCTTGCTCTCGGAGTTCCAATCCTGGACGTCTTTGGGGATCGTGATATGCGCGACCGTCCGATAGCTGAGGGCCGTCTTGATCGCTTCGTCGACGACATTTATGACATGATCCGGGCCGGTGACACGCTGATTGTAGGCGGCGACATCCATGTAGAGCTTGTCGAGATCGACGTCCTGCTGGTAATGGGTGCCGATCAGATCGTGGAATGTATGGCCCGGTGATGGCGAGGACAGGCTGCCCGTCGCATTTCGCGTCGTAGAGGCCATTGAGCAGGTGGATTCCGCCCGGCCCGGATGTCGCAATGCAGACGCCGAGACGCCCGGTGTATTTTGCGTAGCCGCAGGCGGCGAAGGCTGCGGCCTCTTCGTGCCGCACCTGGATAAATCGGATCTTGTCTTGGTTGGTACGCAGCGCCTCGAAAATCCCGTTGACCCCATCGCCGGGAAAACCGAAAATCGTATCGACGCCCCACTCGATCAGGCGATCGACCAATAGATCCGCCGTTGTTTTGGCCATTGTTGTCTGCCTTTCTCCTTTCTTTATTTCCTGAATACGAATGCGAGAGCGCCCAGGGCGACGGCACCCGCCAAGGCGCTCAACCCTTTGTGCTCGGCAAGCCAGGTCGTCGCGGCTTGCCCGTGAGCCTGTTGGCCGAAGACGCCGTGCGCGCCGAAGTCACCTGGCAGGGGCTCGAAGAGATTATCAGGACGATCTTTCGGGACTTCTTCCTTGGTCTGCTGGGAATCGAAGCCGGTACGGCCCGAGATAATAGTCGGCCAAGCGCGGGTGCTACCTTGTTGGCCTCGATGGCAATCACGGTGGGCACGCCTACGAAGACTTCCCGCCGCTTGTGATGCGATGCCCAGACGATGCGTTCGGCCGCGACTTCCGGCTGGAATATCGGAGGAACGGGTTGGGGATGGCGCGGCATTTTGGAGCGGCACCACGTGAACTGCGGCGTATTCATGGCCGGAAGCTGGACCATCGTCAAGTGAATGTTCTTGTTGTCGTGAATCAGCTCGCTGCGGAGCGAGTCCGTGAAGCCCGCGATGGCGTGCTTGGCGCCGCAATAGGCGGCCTGCAGCGGGATCGAGCGATAGGCGAGGGCCGAGCCGACCTGGATGATGTTGCCCGGCATTGCGGGGCAGCATGCGGCGGAGCGCCGCCATGGTTCCGTAAACGGTGCCGAGGTACGTGACTTCCGTCGCTCGTTTAAATTCTTCGGGCGTCACATCCGTCACCCGCCCGAAAATGGTGGTCATCGCGTTGTTGACCCAGACGTCGATCGGACCCAGCTCTTGTTCGATCCGCGCCGCCGCAGCTTCGACCTGGTTGGCATCGGCCACATCAGCGGGAAGCGCGAGGCCTTTTCCGCCCAGCTTCGTCATTTCCCGCGCGGCATTGTGAAGGCCCTCGGTATCGCGCGCGATGAGGCCCACGGGGCGCCGTCGCGCGCGAAGGCGCGAGCCGTGGCGCGGCCCACGCCCGCTGAAGCCCCCGTTACAACTACGATTCTGCCAGGACTGGGTTTTCGCATGATCCTCCTAATACGCTTCCACCTGATAGTTGCGGCCTTCCCAGGCATTCGTGTCTTTCCAGAAGAATGTGAATTCGATGCGCGGATCAAAGGCTTCAGCCGCAATATCAAGGTATTCGCCGCCGATACCTGTCATCTGTGAATCCCCGTCCCGCCATTGCGCATCCCCGGATATGGACCAATGCAAGCGGAATGGACGCAGCGCGCAGATGCGAAGCAGATGGCCTTTTCGTGCATGGCTGATCGGATGATTTGGCTGCCAGAACTCGATCTTGGACCGCGGTGGTTGCCCGCGATACCGGTCGGCAACTTCGGGAATCAGATCGAAGACCTTTCGATCATGGGTGGAGCGGAGCAACCGCAAATACTCCGAATGCGCCCATAACAGAGGGTTGGCCGAACCCGTAGGGCCGCCACATCTCATATTTGCCTCGGGTCTGTCGTCTTCGTCCCAGACCTGCTCGGGCAGCAAACCCGTCCCGTTGGAAAACCGCTCCATCGTGGCGAGAAAAGGTTTCGGATCTCGTCCCGCCACGAGCTCATAGTGACCGCGCTCGCCCGTCAGCAAAGGCCAGGCCCTGCCGCAGCCCCATCTCACAAACGGAGTTCCATCGGGCCGCTGTCCGTAACCATCGTGGTTGTAGCGATGCCAGCAGGGACCGCTCGGCGTTTCGACTTTAAGGACGTGATCGACAATGCGGAGGCTGTCACTTACGAGCGGATCACTGGCCGCGAGAATTCCATACCGCACGAGCTGGAGGAATCCTCCGTCGACAACATCGCGCGCGGGATAGGAAGGTGGAGATCCGGGAGGCTGGTTGACGATTGCCAGCATGGCATCGTCGATTGCGCCCGGTCTTGTGGCCACCCCGGGCTTGGCCGGATTCAACCGCACGAAATGACGGGGCACGCCCGGAAGCAGCGATCCCTTGTTCGTCACCGTCCATTCTTCGAGGTGGGCGCGGAGAAAATCCGCATAGCTTTCGACGAAGGACGCTGCCTGCTCGTCCTTCTCCGCGCGCATGAAATCCGCCGCGCAGACCAACGCCGAGATCACGGCGGCCAGTGTGGATGGCGAATAGCCGCCGGCCTCTTCCCAGCGTTCTTCGCCGGTGACGGGTCCCTGATGGAGCAGGAAGGCAGCGGCGCGCTTGACCATCACAAAGGGATTGAATTCTCCCAACAGATGAAGTTTGTGGAGACGCCATGCCAGGAGCACAGGGAATGCTATTTCGTCGAGTTGCGTTCCGTTCCGAAAGGAATCGCCGTTGACCCAGAAGTTTTGAGGAAATCCGCCGTTTTGTTCCTGGCGGGCGGCGAGGTAAATCAAGGCGCGGAGCGGCGCTGCCGAATTTCCTGCCGCAAGCAACCCCATCGCGCTTTCGACCATGTCGCGTGTCCAGACGAGGTGGTAGCCACCCTTCCCGTTCTCGTCGTTCCGGGCATCGCCCCACGGAATCGAGAGCGAGGCGACGAAGGCGCCGCGGTAGAGCTTGTCTTCGTGCGAGAGCAGCAGATTGTAGCTTGCGTCAAAAAGACGGCCTTTGTCGCTGCTGACCTTTTCAAGCGGCTGTCTTCCCTGTGCCGCGGTTTGCCACTGGCGGATGAATACCTGACGGCGCTCTTTGTAGGGAATGCCGAGAGTCTGGAAGAGCGCCGAAACGACATTGGGAAGAGTTTCGCCGAAGGCCAGGACGACGGTGAATTCAGGGCTTCCCGAAAGCTTCAATTCGCCGGTCAGCGCCACGTTTCCGTTCCGAGCTTCGTCGAATTCGAACGACATCCGGTGATGATGAGCCAAATCCGTGTACCCGTCGCTCATTCCGACGTAGCCGCAGGAGAGGCGGCCAAATCCGCACGAAGCGCCGAGAGCGAGCCAGCGGTTCCTCTTCTCGGCGACCAGCAGCTCGCGGCCCGAAGCCTCGATAACGAACGCATTATTCGCCGCGCCTGCTCCTTCGAGGTGGGGGGCACAGAGGACATAGACCTTCAATCCCTTGATCGCACTGTCAAGTTTTGTGCGGATAAGAATGCAGGGCCGATTAGGGTCTGCAATGACTTCCTTGACCAGAGAGAGTCGGCGGTCCCGGTCGTGACTTTTTACCGAGTATCCCTGAGATGGCGAGATGCGCTCGACGGCGTATTGAAGATCGCACTTTTCCTCAAGAAAGAAACCGTTTCCGTCGGCGAAAAGAAATTGAAGGTCGCGAAGCTGTGGTCGATCGACAGTGGGGTAGTACACTTCCGTGACGATGCCCCTGCGGATCGTGAACCAGACGGGGCTGGCGCCCGAAAACGCCGTGCCGATGCCGTCCTTGTCGGCGTCGGTCCAGCGGGGCTCATAGCCAGGTGATCCGAATGCGCTTTGTCGGCCTCGAAACTGTGCCATTGCCTGATCCGGTTTGAACTCTATTTCTGCCCCAGATCGATCAGGGCCAATCCGCTTTCGGCGATCGAACTTACGTTTCAATTGCTCTCCGGAATCCTGAAGAATGAGCTCCAGGGTCGGCCGCACATGCGCTTCAAGGAGGTGCCCGCCCATCGCCGCGCCGTTTTTCTTTCCGACAACGACGTGGGCGTGGACCTTGGGCTCGCCCTTGTCGAGCGCGATGTCGCCGATCAAAGAGACAACCTCGACCTGTTCGTCGACCTGGTTCTTCAGATAGTCCTTCTTCTGCAAGTCAAAATACCCCAGGCCCGCATCGCTGAAAGCGCCGATGGCCGTGAAGTGAGCGGCGGCGATCTGGTTTTCCTTGGCAAACTTCGTCAGCGTCGAGACGACCTCGTCCCCTGTGTCGAAGATCAACACGGTTCCGCTATCCAGTTTTTTGCTCTTCATCGAAATATCCTCCGTCCTATATAGAAAGCGCCAAGACCGACGGCGACGCCCCCCAGCAGCACCGCGCCGGCTTTTATCAAACCGACTATCCCGCGCGCCTTGCTCCACAAGCCGCTCTGAACGATGATCGAAAGCTCCCTTGCCGTGCTTTGCTTGCCGCAACAGTTGTGCGAGGTGCAGCGGGCGGCGGCCGGTTGCCTGCTCGATCTGGGTCTTGCAACTAAAACCGTCGGCCATTACGAGCTTTTCCGCCGGCGCGCTGCGCAGATGGGGCCCCAGCCGGTGTTCATAGATCTGCATCGAGAGATCGTATTTGTGCGCCTCGAAACCGAAGCTTCCCGCCATGCCGCAGCAACCGTCATCGAGGATTTCCGCCTTCGCGCCCATGGCTTTGAAAAGCTTCTTTTCGGCATCCAGGCTGATGATCGCTTTCTGGTGACAGTGTCCGTGAACCACGATGTCTTCATGCAGGCTGGGCGGCTGGTAGTTGTTTTGCCGCGTTAGAAACTCGGCGAGCGTGAAGACCTGGCCGTGCAGCCGCTTGGCATCCTCGTCATGCGGACGCAGGTCGAGCATCTCGTCCCGAAAGACGGCAAGACAGCTCGGCTCCAGGCCGACGACCGGAGTGCCCGCTTCGATGGAGGGCTTCAGGTGCTTCAGGATGTCGCCGCAGAAGATCGTCGGCTTGATCGAGGAATCCGTAGTCATAAAGAGGACGCCCGCAACAAAGGGGTGCGCGCGGAACAACCACGCGGAAGCCCGCGTCTTCGAGTACTTCCGTGGCAGCCGCGGCCACTTCGGGATGAAAGTAGTTGTTGAATGTATCAGCCCAGAGAATGACCTCCGGCTTTCCGTTATTGCGTGTCCCCCGCTTTTGGAACCACTGCTTGAAGGTGGTGGGCGCGAATCGGGGCAGTTTGCGTTGTGGTGCAATGCCCGCGAGAAGCTTGGCTCCCGGCAACTGCGCCATTGCGTTCGCGACGCGCGGAAGCATGCGAGGCAAGGCGCGCCCAGCGATGAATCCATCCCATGGCATAAGCGTAGCGGGGCCGCAGACGGTTTTCGTAATAGTGCGACAGGAACTCGGCCTTATAGGTCGCCATGTCCACGTTCACGGGACAATCGCCTTTGCAGCCCTTGCAGGAAAGGCAGAGATCGAGCGCGTCAAAGACCTCCTCGCTCTTCCAGCCGTCGCGGATGACATCGCCGTGCATCATCTCGAAGAGCAGATGGGCGCGGCCGCGCGTCGAATGCTTTTCTTCCATCGTGACGCGGTAACTCGGGCACATCGTGCCCTTTTCCTGGCGGCGGCATTCCCCGATGCCGACGCATCGCATGGCGGCATGCGTGAAGCTGCCCTTGTCGTGGATGAAGTGAAAATGCGTCGGGGGTTCTTTCGGGCGCGAAGCTCGTGCCCAGCGAAGATTCTCCGTGATCGGATAGGGGTCGACGATCTTGCCGGGATTCATCTTGCCTTGCGGGTCCCAGACGCGTCTTGAATTCGCGGAAGGCCTCGCAGATTTCCGCGCCGAACATCTTCGGCAGGAACTCCGCCTTGGACTGTCCGTCGCCGTGCTCGCCCGAGAGTGAGCCGCCGATACTTGACGACAAGCGAGGTCGCGTCGTCCATGAATGAGCGGTAATTCGCGATGCCCTCGGCGGTCAGCAGGTCAAATGTGATCCGCGTATGAATGCAGCCCTGGCCGAAGTGCCCGTAGAGCGCGCCTTCGTAGCCATGCTTTTCGTAAAGCTCGCACAGCTCGCGCAGGTAAGGACCGACTTTGTCAGGCGGAACGGCTGAATCTTCCCAGCCTTCCCAGGTCACCGGCTCGCCAGGAACCCAGGCCGTCGCGCCTAACCCTGATTCGCGGATTTCCCAGACAAGATGCTCCTCATGAGGATCGTCATAGAGCTTCATCGTCAGGCGCGTTGCTGTGCTTCTTCAGGCTGTCCATCATGCGCTGCGCCTGATTGTCCGAATCCTTGCGGTCCTCGCCGCCGAACTCGACCAGGAGCCAGCCGCGGCCGTCCGGCAGCAGCTTCAGGTCGCGCGGATGCAGGCCCTTGATCTTCATGTTTTCGACGAGCAGCGCATCGATGGCCTCGCAGGCGATCGGCTTGAACTGAAGGATTTCGGGCACGTGGTCTCCGGCTTGGTAAATGTCCGGATATCCCAGGACGACGAGCGAGCGGCCGGGAGGACTCCAGACCAGCTTCACCGTCGCTTCGAGCGTCACAGCGCAAGTGCATTCGGTGCCGACCAGGGCGCGCGCAACATTGAAGCCGTTTTCGGGCAGCAGGTCCGGCAGATTGTAGCCGGACACGCGGCGGGGAATATTCGGGAACCGCCGCCGGATCTCATCTCCATAATGATCAGCGATTCTTTTTAAGCCGCCGTAGATCTCGCTCTCTCGCCCGCCGCCGCTAACGATCCGTTGATATTCTTCATCCGAGGTCGCGCCGACACGCATCCGCAGTCCGTCGTAGGTCAGAACGTCGAGCTCGAGGACGTTCTCCTCGGTCTTTCCGGCCATGACGGAATGCGTGCCGCAGGAATTGTTGCCGATCATCCCGCCGAGCGTGTTGTGATTGTGCGTGGAAGGATCGGGGCCGAACGTCAATTGGTGGCGCTCCGCTTCCTTGCGCAGCCAGTCGAGCACGATGCCGGGCTGAACGCGGGCCGTCTTGGCCTGGGGATCGAGATCGATGAGCTTGTTCAGGTATTTCGTGAAATCGAGAACAACGGCGACATTGCAACACTGTCCCGCGAGACTCGTTCCGCCGCCGCGCGCGAGCAGAGGCGCGCCGAAGCGGCGGCACTGTTCCACCGTGAGCGAGGACATCCTCGATCGTCTTCGGAACGACGACGCCAATCGGCACCTGCCGGTAGTTGGAGCCGTCGGTGGCGTAGAGCGCGCGGCTGCCGTCATCGAACCGAACCTCGCCCTCAATCCGTTCTTGAGCTCGCCTTCGAGGGCTTGCGCCTCGGCCGAGGGATAGTCCGCGACGCGCGGCCGGGCCCAGGCGATCTGCGACTCATGCAGTAACGTTGCCATAAACCCTGTACTTCTCCATGTCTGGCAATTTGCATTCCAGTCCGAAGCCCGGACGCGATGAATCGGGGCGGAGCATCCCGGCCTCGAAGGCACGAGCGCGCCGTCGAAGAACATCTGCTCTATCCGGTAATGGTCGAAAAAATACTCGACATTGATCGCGGACGGAAGCGCGCACGCCGCGTGCGCATGCAGCGAAGGGCGCGGTATGAGCGGAAAATGGCGTGGCGAATGCCGTGCACAAATTGCCGGCGGCGAAGAAACCCCGTTATCCCGCGCAGCGTGTGGCGTCGGCCTGGAGCACATCCACCGCTCCGGCTTCCAGCATCCGCCGGAAGTAGAACGAATCGTAACCGTACTCACCGGCTGCGATGCGCATTCCGGCCGGGAGCATGCTCGCGGATCAGCCGCAATCCTTCGAGGTCGTCGGAGGAAACCGGCTCCTCGAACCAGCTCACGCCAAGATCGGCGAATGCCGCGGCCTTGGCGAGCGCCTGCTTGCGATCATAGGCGCCGTTCGCATCGACAAACAAGCCGGCGTCGGCACCGATGGCGTCGCGCGCGGAGCGCACACGCGCCACATCGGCCGCGGGGTCCGTGCCGATCTTCATCTTTACGTCGTTCAGGCCTGCTTCGATCCAGCCGCCGAGTTGCCGCTTGAAGTTCGGCATCGGAATAGGAAGTAAAACCGCCGCTTCCATAAGCCGGCGATTGACTGAGTGCGCACGGCCCAGAAGATCGGCGACGCTCAGGTGAAGCAGGCGCGCCTTGAGATCCCATAGTGCATTGTCAACGGCGGAAATCGCCATCGAGCAGATCCCCGGCCGTGCCAAGGTTGCGAATGGCGCGCACCATGGCCATCCAGAGTTCGGGGATATTCAGGCAGTTGCCGCCGAGGACCACCCGCTTGAGATGCGCGTCGATGAGATGGGCGGTCGCGATGTCTGCGAAGGAGTAGCCGGAGCCGCGTGCGCCGCAGGCGGAGGTGCGAACGAGTACAAGCGTAGTCTCGTTCCAGGCCAGGGTGCCGTCTGCTTCCGGCGTTTCCGTCGGAACTGTATAGGCGGACACCTCCAACCGCTCTACTTTCGGGCTAGAAACGGACACCACCAAACAAGTAGATGATGTATCGAAAGAAGTTGTTTCGAGCCTACTGGTCTCCGGCGAATGCGATGGTGCTCAACAATGCGTTTTCCGCCTGCCGGGAATCGAGCCGCGTGTGTTGCACGACGACAGGCACATCACTGATGATGACGCTTGAGAACGGCGTGTCGGGAGCGACGGGCTCCGGGATCCTTGAAATCATTGAAGCGCAGATGACAGCTTCGCCGGGGCGCGACATCGAACCTATAAGGACCTACGGACTCTTTCGCTTCGTAGTAGAGGGTGATTTCGATATGTGCGGGATCATCCCCGGCGTTCAGAATGCAGACAGCTTCGTGGCTGGTCATCTGCGGCGCGGGGCCGTGGCTATAAGGAGGGATGTAACCTTCTGCGATTGCCCATTGTTTTCTTCCGATGTTCATAGCTGTTAGATACAAACTCGTATAAATCCGTGTTCTTGGAAGTCGCAATCTCCAGCGCATCCGCAAGCTCACGCTAATCGGCAAGCTGTTTTCGTATGCTCTCGATATCCTCACGCGAAGGCGGCCAGTTGGCATCGCAGGTATTGCAGTGCAGAACGAAGGAATCGGTTTTCAACGCGGCTTCGAATTCATCCCGCGTCAAACTTAGTGTCAGGTTATGGTTATTCGGGCAGGCAGTATCAAGTTTTGCGCGGTCGCTCATTTTCTTGTCTCAGATCGATGGTTGGGGACGATTTCCTTTTTCGGAGGTTTTGTCCGCACGACGAGTTCCATCCAAGATCGATAAGGCAACTTAATTGCTCCGCGCTAATCGGTGAGGAATGTTCCAGGCGTGCGTGCGTCTTATAGCCGTGAAGAGATAAAACGATGAATTCAAAGGCAGGAGCTTAATCAGATGGCCACCCAAAGACCCCAGCATCGTCAGCGCCGGATTCAGTCGCAGGTCGCGCAGGCGGACCGCACAAGGCCGAAACAGAAACCGAAGGAGGCGATGCAGGCAGGGGCACGCGAGTATCCGGCTCCGCCGTTTCCGAAGCAGCATCAGAGCAAGCCTGGCTCCGAGTCGAAGCTCGAACCGGCACCGATGTATGACGCGCCGTTTTATCGCGGCTCCGGCAAGCTCCAGGAAAAGGTTGCGCTGATTACGGGCGGAGATTCCGGGATCGGCCGGGCCGTCGCGGTTCTATTTGCGCGCGAAGGCGCGAATATTGCCATCGTTTACGTGAAGGATGAGGAAGCCGATGCTGAGGTGACCAGGAAGGGTGTCGAGGCCGAGGGCCGGAAGTGCGTGCTGATTACCGGCGACGTCTCCCGGCAGAGCTTCTGCGAAAAGGCAGTTGAGCGGACAGTTAAGGAATTTGGCAGGCTAGACATCCTCGTAAACAATGCCGCCTTCCAGGTCCATACGTCACGCTTCGAGGACCTGACCGCTGAGCACTTCGACGAGACGCTAAAAACCAATCTTTACGGTTATTTCTACATGGCGCAGGCAGCGGTCAGGCAAATGAGGCCGGGTTCAGCCATCGTGAATACCGGCTCGGTCACCGGTCTGCTCGGAAGCCAGGACCTGCTCGATTATTCGATGACCAAGGGCGGCATTCATGCCTTCACGCGTTCCCTCGCTACTCATCTCGTTTCGCGCGGCATCCGCGTCAATGCGGTCGCGCCGGGTCCCGTCTGGACGCCGCTCAACCCATCGGATAAGGAAGCAAAGGATGTCAGCGAGTTCGGCTCCGACGTGCCGATGAAGCGCCCCGCTCAGCCGGAGGAGATTGCGCCGGCCTATGTGTTTCTTGCGTCGCCGCAGTGCTCCAGCTACATCACCGGCGAAATCCTGCCGATCATTGGCGGCTACAGCGGCGGGTAGCTAGTCCGCTTCCTCAAGAGCATCTATGCCAAACGCTCGGGTTCCGGACTTGCCTGAGGATCGGACGAGAACAGAAGTCTCCGTTCGCCCTGCGGACGAGGAGGGGACGGCGATCGGGAGAGAACCGGAGTCTGGAGTATCTGATCGCGTCGATGTATTTTTTCGGGATCTGGGTCCCGGGCTGATCACGGGCTGCGCCGATGACGATCCATCCGGCATTTCTACCCACTCTATTGCCGGCGCGGCTTTCGGGTATGGCATGCTTTGGACCGCGCTGATTTCTTTTCCGCTGATGGTCAGCGTGCAGATGATGTGCAGCCGCCTTGGCATGGTCACAGGCCGCGGGCTCGCATCCGTCATTCGTATGCACTACCCTCGTTGGGTTCTCTGGGCGCTTGTCTGCTGCTGATCACGGCAAACGTCGTTAATATCGCGGCTGATCTTGGCGGCATGGGAGAATCCGCCGCCATGGTTACCGGGCGTGAGCGCAAAGCTCTGGACGCTCCTCTTTACGGCTCTCATCGTCAGTTTTTTGTTTTGGTCCTCCTATCGGCAGATCGCGCGCGTATTCAAATGGATCACGCTCGTCTTGCTGGCCTATGTCGCAACCGCCTTCCTGGCGCACGTTGATTGGAAAGCGGCGCTGATGGCGACGATCCTCCCCAGACTGTCATCATCAAGGGATTCTCTCGCCGTACTTGTCGGCATTCTGGGCACGACGATCTCGCCCTATCTGTTTTTCTGGCAGGCAGCGCAAGAGGTCGAGGAGGAACGCGCGATGGGCCGCAATCTCGCGCAGCGCAAGGGAGCGACTGATGCCGAACTGCGCCGGGCGCGCACCGATGTTATCGTCGGCATGATCGCCTCGAACTTCATCATGTATTTCATCATTCTCACGACGGCTGCCACGCTGCATACCCATGGCGTAACGCATATCGACACTGCCCGGCAAGCGGCCGAGGCGCTTCGCCCGCTGGCCGGCAAGGCTGCCTATTGGCTGTTTACACTCGGCCTCATCGGCACCGGGATGCTGGGGGTGCCCGTGCTCGCCGGATCTTGTGCCTACGCCATCGCCGAGGCTTCCGCTTGGCGCGGATCTTTGGAGAAGAAGCCTCGCGGCGCGCGCCGCTTCTATGCAGTTCTCGCCGCTGCCATGGTCGGCGGACTCGCGATTGATGCCCTGGGGCTGGACGCCGTCAAGATGATGTTCTGGTCGGCGGTCGTGAACGGCGCGCTCGCGCCACCCCTGATTCTGGTGGTGATCCTGTTGACGAGCGATAGACAGGTCATGGGCGAGCGTGCCAGCTCAACCTGGTTGCGTTTCTTAGGGTGGGCAACGTTCGTATTCATGAGCGCGGCGACAGTCGGAATGCTCGTGACCTAAAGGATGCCGGACGGAACAACACTTCTCGCGGAAGCTGCTCGATGCGCCAAAATCGCCTGCGGCGCCCTACCCGCTCGGCTAAACCGACAGACGCGCGGGATTGGCCGTTGATGTGCTGAGTTATGAGAACGGGAAGGCAGATGTATGAGTACGCCTGTAACGTCCCCGGAGTTTGTTGGCACACATATCGAGGCCCCGGTACCGCACGTTGAAGCTCACGCCTCTGGGGTGTCGTGGGGCGCTGTCATCGGAGGCGCCTTTGTCGCTGCCGCCTTGTATCTGATTCTGTTGGCATTGGGTGCGGGATTCGGCCTGTCCGCCGTTTCGCCCTGGTCTAACTTATGGGCGCCTACGGCCGGCGGCCTTGCCATCGCCTGGCTCGTCATTAACGAAATAATCGCATCCGCGTTCGGCGGGTATCTCACGGGCCGGCTGCGCACAAAATGGACGCTCGTTCACAGCGATGAGGTATTTTTTCGCGATACCGCGAACGGATTCCTGGCCTGGGCAGTGGCCCTTGTGGTCAGCGCGGCTTTCCTCGCCACGGCCGCGACGGTTATGGCGGGCGGCAGCGCCACTGCAGCGGGTAGCTCAGCACAGATCCAGGCATCAACGGTAAACGCACTCGCCGATCCAAATATGTACTACGTCGACGCGCTCTTTCGCTTCCGCGGGGTCGGCGCGGAGACCGGCGACGTTGGCGTCAAAGCAGAAGCCGAGCGGATCTTGGTCAAGGGATTTAATAAGACGCAAATGCCGAGTGCCGACCAAAGCTACCTGGTCACGCTCGTCGCCGGGCGGACTGGCTTGAGCCAAGCCGACGCGGCGAAACGCGTTTCAGATGTGATGACAGAGGCCCGTCAGGCGGAAGATACGTTGCGCAAAGCGACAGCGCATTTACTGCTGTGGCTGTTTCTGTCGCTGCTGATCGGCGCTTTCAGCGCAAGTTTCGCCGCCACGATCGGTGGAAGGCAGCGCGATCATGTCAAGGCGGTTTAAGAGGGAGGCTTAAAATGCGGTCGGTCCTCATAGACGCAATTCGCAACCGCCCATGGAAAATCCGCTCAGCGTTTATCTTCATGACCATCTCGCGGAGCTGGCTTCGCGATCGAGTTGCTGGAGACTCTGGCTAAGGAATTCGCGGGCCATGAAACGGGAAGCGTGGCATCGGTGATACTGGACAAGGTTCGCGAAGATCGGCGCACGCTTGAAACCATCATCGATCGGGTCGGAAGAAGCCACATTGACCTAAAGGACGCGGCGGCCCGGTTTACAGAAAAGGTCAGCCGGGTCAAACTGGAGCACGATGACCCCGTAGGCATCGGCGCCTTCGAGGCATCTGAAGCGTTTGGCCTGGGCATCATGGGCAAGCGCGGATTATGGCTGGCTTTGTCGAGGATCGCGCCTGGCGATACGCGACTCAGCGGATACGATTTCAAGGCCCTTTCCAGCCGGGCGCAGACTCAGTTCGATAAGGTCGACGAATATCGTCTCCGTGTTGCGCCCGTCGCTTTGCAGGGGCAGGCCATGGGGCATGAGTGAAGCTATTTTCAGCACTGGCACCGCAGGAGTCCTTAGCAACGCCGAAATCGCCGACCGTCTGGCCAGCCTCGCGCAGTTAATGGCCGCAGGCAAGGAAAATCCCTACAAGGTCAAGGCCTATCAGCGCGCCGCCGCACGCATCAGGACGTTTTCGGCGAGCATCGACGAACTGGTGCGCCAGGATGCCGATCTTACAGCTTTCCCCGGTATCGGCGATGCCATCGCGGCTTGCATACGCGAGATCGTTATCACGGGCACGCTCGGCAAGCTCGAAAAGCTTCGCGCTGCCGCCAGCCCTCAGCTTGCCAGCATCAGCCAATATCCGCGGCTCGACCCTAAACGCCTCCTGCGGGTTTACAAGAAGCTCGGGATTGCATCAATCGAGGATCTTAAACAAAGTCTGGAGGCCGGTGAAATCGAGAAGATCCTCGGGCTTCGCATGGCGCAGCACATTCGCCAGGGACTCACTGAAACCCATGCAATGCTGCTTCATCGCGCGGATGACCTTCGCGCCTCAATCGAGGAGTTCCTGCTTGGCAGATGCGGTGTTCGTCGGGCTGAGGCCGCTGCCGATTATCGACGGCGCGTTGAGGTCATTGACGAGATATCCTTCGTCGTCGAAACTGACAATTTTACAAGCACGGTCGAAAAATTTCATGGTTTCGGCGGCCGAATCCCGCTCATCAGATCGGACAATCATGGGGCAGTATTCGCCGTTTCGGCGGGTATTATGGTGCGACTACGCAAAGCCTCGCAAGACGACTGGGGTCTCTCCCTGATTGGCTCCACAGGATCGCAGGCTCATCTTAAGAAACTGTCAGCCGTGACTGGTCCATGGAAGGTTTTGCCGGCCGCCGGAGCCTGGCCGAGCGAAGCAGCTTTTTATGAAAAGTTTGGCCTTGATTTTATCGCGCCTGAGCTGCGCGAAGGATATGACGAAGTCGATCGCGCGGCTTCCCACACGCTTCCCCATCTCGTCACCGTCGCGGATATCCGCGGCGAGCTTCACGCGCATTCCACATCGAGCGATGGCGCGCATTCGATCGAGCAGATGGCGGCTGCCGCGCAGCAGCGTGGCTATGAATATATCGGCATCACGGATCACTCGCAAAGTTTGAAGATCGCGCGCGGCGTGCCGATCGAAGACCTTCGGAAACAGATCCGGTTCATCGACGGCCTGAATGGGCGTCCTTCCGGGATTCACATTCTAAAATCGGCCGAGGTCGATATTCTCGCCGACGGATCGCTCGATTATCCCGATGACGTGCTGCGCGAGCTTGATTACACCGTGTGCTCGATCCATTCGCGGTTTGGGCTGAACAGGGAACAGCAAACGGAGCGGGTTATGCGGGCCATGGACAACCGCTATTTCAATATCTTGGGCCATGCCACAGGACGGCTCCTGCTCAAGCGGCCCGGCTACGAGCTCGATATGGAGCGGATCATCGAGCATGCCGGGAAATTAGGATGCTTTTTCGAGATTAATTCAAGCCCGGACCGGCTCGATCTGTCTGCGGAGAATGCCAGGGCAGCCGTACACGGGGGTGCAAAGATTGCCATATCGACCGCAAAAATTGCCATATCGACCGACGCGCATAGCACCCGCGAGTTCGGTTTGGTACGTTACGGGCTCGATCAGGCGCGTCGTGCGGGTCTGACAAAGGGCGACGTCCTGAATTGCCTGCCGTGGAGCAAACTAAGCCCGCTGATGAAGCGGTGATCAGACCTTTTCTCTACGCCACTTTTCGCTTTCGTGTTGTCTTCTTCGCGGCCGGCCGCGCCGACGGTTCGGAGCCCTCAGAATGGCGTTTGGATTGAAGGCTCTTCTTGAGCGCCTCCATCAGATCAATGACCGGGGCCTTGCGCGGCTGTTTGACGGTCGTGATCCTCTCGCCCTTCTTCTTTTCGTCGATCAGGCGCTCGACGTTCTCGCGGTACGTATCATGAAAGTCGCCGAGTTTGAACTTCGCAGTGAGGTGCTGGACCAGGCTCTTGGCCATGTCGAGTTCCCTACTCGAAAACTTCGTCTTCGGCGCTTCCGCCTTGTTGCCCTTGTGAAGCTCATTCTCATAATAGAGGGTATGTAGCACCAGGCCGCCGTTGGCGGGCCTAATCAGAACGACATGCTCCCGGTTATGCATCGCAACTTTTGCGATCGCGTCGCGTTTCGTCTCCTGCAATGCGGCCATGAAAAGCGCATAGGGCTTGCTGACCTTCTCTTCCGGTGCGACGTAGTAGGAACTTTCGAACAGCAGCGGATCGACGTCGTCGCTCGCTACGAACTGCAGCACCTCCATCGTCGTCGCTGTTGTCGGTGCGATCTTCTTGAGCTCTTCGTCGTCGACTGTGACGTACTCGCCCTTTGCCACCTCGTAGCCTTTGACGATTTCCGAGCGTTCGATGGGCTTGTCTTCTTCGGCGCAATACCAGATTTCCTTCACGCGCGAGAGATCCTTCTTGTGCAGCATATGAAAATGCACTGCCTCTGCGCGCGCGGCAGAGAACAGGCGAACCGGGAACGAGACCAGCCCGAAGCTTATGTAACCCTTCCAGACGGTGGCAGCCATTAGCTCCTCTTCTCGTCGCCCCTGTCGCCCTGGTCCTCGGGAACGGTTGTTTTTGCGTTGGTGCGCCTGTCAGCGGTTAGGGCCTTGCCGACGCTAACGTGCTTCTCGGCGAACTGACGCTGCTGATCCCGCCGTACGTAACGTCTGCCACCCGTGTGGGGCTCAATGGTTTCTCGTGATGACATATTGCCTCCACAAAATAGATGCGCAAGCCATTTGCCATGTTGCAGAAGCTGGCGACAAAAGTGCTGAGCAACTCACTAATGAGGGCGAGCGTTGGGCTTGTGCCGCCCCGTCAGTATCGATGAACGAGAAAGGTTATGCTGGAACAACTCACGCTGCCGGACACGCACGCGATTTCGATCATCCTGAGGACCACGATAAGGTCAAGGAACTGTTTGACCGGTTCGAAAAAACGGAATCCTCTGCCGCGAGGGAGAAAATCATCACTGAGGCGGTCACGGAGCTCAAGACCCACACCGTGATCGAGGAAGAGGTTTTCTATCCGACCGTGCGCAAGCATGTTGGAAAGGACCTCATGAACGAGTCGGACGAAGAGCACCATGTGGCGCGCGTGCTGATCGCAGAACTCGATTCCACTGGCCGTGAGAATGACCATCGAGACGCCAAGTTCAAGGTTTTGGCCGAGAGTGTCCGCCATCACATTAAGGAAGAAGAAAACGAGGTGCTGCCCAAGGCCAAGGAACTTAAGATCGATTTTGAGGCGCTAGGCCAGGAGATCCTTGACCGCAAGGAAGAGCTCAAAAAGAACGGCATTCCGGCAGATGCTGAGCATGCCATGGTACGTAAGGCTCATGGCCGCGCCGATACGCCCGCGGCCGCCGCTCGGGTTCGAAAGTCGGGCGCCAGGAATGGACGCGCACGGGTCGTACATTAGATTGGAGGTCTTAATTATGGCAACGAAATCATCTCATTCTCACTCGAGCGCGCGCAGCGGTTCGAAAGGCAAGGGCAAGATTCACAAGGTCATGAAAGAGCAGAAAGAAGGAAAGTTGAAGTCCAGCAGCGGCAAGAAAGTGAAAAGCCGCAAGCAGGCTGTCGCCATCGCCTTGAGCGAGGCGCGCCGCTCGGGCGCCAAGATTCCGAAAAAGAAGTCATCGTAGCGATGCCCCGAGGCGCCGCTCGCGCCAGTCATGAATTGCGCGCGTCGTCGCAAGTACCGACGAGAAGGTTTATGTCCGATCTGACCACACTCCCGCATCAGCTCGATGCCAAGAAGGCCACGTGCCGCGCCATCATTGAAACACCAAAAGGCTGTCGCAGCAAGTTTGATTACGATCCAGAATCGAATCTCTTCATGCTGGGCGGCCTTCTGCCGGAAGGGATGATGTTTCCGTTTGATTTTGGCTTCATCCCGTCGACGCTGGGCGACGACGGAGATCCGCTCGACATTCTCGTGCTCATGGACGCGCCCGCGCATGTCGGCTGTCTCATCGAGGTCAGGCTCGTCGGTATCATCTCGGCGGAGCAAAGTGAAGATGGGAAAAAGGAAACTAACGACCGCCTTCTCGGAGTAGCGACCCACTCCTATGATCATGAAGACATCGCTACGATCGATGATGTCAGCAAGACTCTCCTGTCCCAGCTCGAAGAGTTCTTTGTCTCGTACAACAAACAACGCGGGAAGAAGTTCAGAATCACGGGCACGGGCGGCCCGAAAAAAGCCATCCGGTTCTTGAAAGATGGCATTAAGAAGCAAAAGGACGCGAAGAAGAAATAAGTGTCATCGACCTCCGTTAGCCGGTGCTGGTTAAACAACTCGCTGTTGCAGTCACACCGGCGGGGTCCGTCGGAAGGTCGATCCTGCGCCTGGCTCGGATTCTACCCAGATCCGACCGTGATAGCGCTCCACGATACGGTGACAGATGGCGAGGCCTATTCCCGAGCCGGAATACTGGTCGTTGCCACATTCAGCCGCTTAAAATGACATATACGGTTTCCTTGTATTCCGGCGCGATGCCGATGCCGTTGTCGCTCACGGCGAAAATCCACTATCCGTTCTCATGCTCTGCCCTGACCGTTATGCTTGACACCCGCTCGGGGCTCCGGTACTTAATAGCGTTGCCGATCAGGTTCTGGAAAAGTTGTTGCAGATCTAGGCTGCCGAGCGCCACAAGCGCTTAATCTCGCCATGCCAAGCTTAGTTCCTCGGGCGCGCAGTTGCAATGGGCCGGATATCTGCGATGTTAAGCAAAACGCTCGGCCCGCTCATTCCGGCAGACTACCGGCGAATCGCCGCAGCCCACGTTGCGTGAACGTTTCTGGCGCGAACACTCTCAGCAGAAGTCCGGTCGTGGTGCTTTCGGGCGAGATGCAACGGATCTAGTCCTGGCGCAATACCTTGAGTCGGGCGCAGGGGCATCAAATTGAGTGACATGTCACTAGGTTGGAGCGGCATGCGTTCACTTTGAACCTACTCTCTGTTCTCGGATGCCCGCCAGAAGCCCCTTCACAACATCCCCGAGCTTCATGAAGGCGGCATATTCCGAGGGCTTGCGGAAATATCCGTTCACACCCAACTCCGCCATTTGCTCGCGGTCCCGCGCTGAGTCGGAGGTTGAAACGGCGATGACGAGCGCGTTCGCGCATCGGCGGCTCCGACGCATGTGCTTCAGAACCTCACAGCCCTGCTTCTTTGGAAGATTGATGTCGAGGATGACCAGAGAGGGACAGGGCGCGGAGACGTCGCGATCCGCGTCATCGAAATACCGCATGGCCTGCTCCCCGTCCCTGACGACGTGGTGGGCCATGGGAAGCTTTTTTGCCGCGATCGCTTCCTGGATCAGAAACACGTCCGCTTCGTTATCTTCCACGATGAGTACATGGCCCTGAACGCTGGTCGCGGGTTCTTCAAGCGGGGAGCTTGAAGCGGAAGGTTGATCCGCGGCCGGGTTCGGATTCGACCCAGATCCGCCCATGGTACCGGTCAACAATCCGCTGACAGATGGCCAGTCCGATGCCGGTCCCTGAATATTCATCGCTGGTGTGAAGACGCTTAAACAGCCCAAAGATGTTCTCCTTATATTCAGGGTCGATACCGATGCCGTTATCGCTCACGGCGAATAGCCAATGACCGTCCTGCCGCTCGACCGCCAACATGCACGAGGGGCCGTCGATCCGGGCTGCGATATTTTATGGCGTTGCCGATGAGGTTTTGGAAGACCTGCTGCAAGTGCATCCCATGCACCGGAAGCGAGGGCAACGGATCGGCGCTGATTTTTGCCCCGCATTCCGAAATAGCGCCGGCCAGGTTAGCGAGGGCGCCGTTCAGCGCTTCGTTCGCATCGGCGGTTTCGCTGGCAGTTCGAATTTTGTCACTTGCGTGTAGGTGAGGAGGTCGCGTATCAGCAGCTCCATGCGCGTTGCGCCGTTGCGCACGAAAGTGATGAACTTCTGCGCCTCCTCGTCGACCGTATCGCCATGGCGCGTTGCCAGGAGTTCGCTGTAAATCTTGACACTGCGCAAGGGCTCCTGGAGATCGTGGGTTGCGGAGAAAGCGAACTGCTCAAGATCCTGATTGGCGCGCCGCACCTCTTCCTGCACGCGCACGCGCTCGGTGATGTCGTTGTTCGATTCCAATATGCGGATCACGTCGCCTTTTTTATCGCGCTCGGCAACCCAGCGCGAAAGAGTATTGATTCGCGAACCAGCGCGATGTGCGTGAATGAGTTCTCCCGACCAGTGGCCGTCTCGCAAAAGTATCTCCCAAATTCCCGGCAAAGGCTCCGGAAACGCTGTCCGCAGAAGTTCATGCGAAATCTTGCCCAGGGCCTCCTCGCGGGTGAAGCCGTACATCTTCTCCGCGGCTCGATTCCAATCAAGGATGCGATCTTGCCCGTCACGCACAAGAATGGCATCGCTGCTCAAGTCAAGCAGGCGGCCTTGTTCAATGAGACGCTTCTCGTCCTTCTTGCGCTGAGTAATGTCGCGGGCGACCTTCGATGCGCCGATGATATGACCGTGGTGATCCTTTACCGGGGAAATAGTGAGGGAGATGTCGATAAGCGAGCCATCCTTGCACCGGCGTACGGTTTCGAAGTGGTCCACGCGCTCGCCCCTTCTGAGTTTGGCGAGGATGTCCGGTTCTTCTTCCTGGCGGTCATCGGGGATAAGCAGCGCGGCCACGGTCTGGCCGATGGCTTCTTCCGCCGTGTAGCCGAAGAGGCGCTCGGCGCTCTTGTTCCAGCTGGTTATAACGCCGTCAAGGTTCTTGCTGATGATGGCGTCGTCGGAGGAATCGACGATCGCGCTTAACAGAAAAGCGGCGCGTTCCGCGCGCTTGCGCTCCGTGATATCGTGCGAGACCGCAAGATGAACGGTAGTTCCGTCAAGATGCCGCAAGGGTGCAGCGTGCGTTTCCATGTGCCGGCGCGCGCCCTTCAATCCCACGATGTCGAATTGGAGGGAGCCCTTTTCGCCCTTGCAAATCCTTTCATTGAATTCGCGGAATCGGTTCCGATCCTCAAGCGCGATGATGTCGTAGACGTTTCTTCCGATAACCGCATTCGCCGCAGAAGCGCCAACCATGGCCAGGCCGGGCGAATTCATAAACAGCAACGTCCCGTCCGGCGCGACAATCTTCACGCATTCCGGCGTCGTCTCAACGATCGCGCGGAACTGTTCATTGGCTTCGATCTCCGCGTGTTTGCGGTCCGTTATGTCCATCAACAGATTGATGCCGCCGATAATCCGCCCTTCGGCATTGCGAACGACGGCGGGGCACGGCGTAAACCAGAAGCGCGAACCGTCCGGCCGCTCCGCGATGCATTCGATGCCGGTGGGTACCTCTGCGCCTTTCAGCGCGATCGCCATAGGGCATTGGTCGTGGGGCAGAAGGGTGCCGTCAGGCAGAAAAATCTTCCAGGTGACGCACCATTTGTCCGTGCCAAGCTCGGGCACGCGGCCCGATAGCTTCACGGCGGCGGCATTGAAATACGTCAGCCGGCCCTCGGCATCGGTCGTGTAGATGGCCACAGGCAGCGCTTCCACCAGCTCGCGGAAAACGCTGTCTTTGAGGTCGCCGCCAGCGACAAAAGCGGTGAGTGCTTTCGCTCCGCCTGACATCATGCCGCACCTCTCGTTTGTTTCTGCAGAACGTTGCGGACAATCGAACCAAGCTGCATGAATCCGTCCAGTGTCAATGGCTTTTGGAAATAAACCATCGCGGCGTGCCTCGTCGCTTTTTCCTCAACGGCGCCGGCAATCAAGCCGCTCATGACGATGACGGGCGTCTGCGCGTAGTTCTCGGTGGAACGCAGGCATTTGAGGATGTCCTCGCCGCTGCGCTTGGGAAGATTCATGTCCACGATGAGCAGATCAAGCGCCGGGCTTTTGGTGTCGGCGTCGAGGGCTCCCAGAAACGTGATCGTCTCCGCACCGTCGCGGATAACGCGGAGCGTGCATTTCACACCGTGCTCCTTAAGAGCCAGGCGCACGAGTTCGGCGTCTTCGGGGTTGTCCTCGGCGAGCAGGATTTCGAAATGCCCGGTTTCCTCCATCATCGCGCTTAAACTCTCCAGCTCCAGCTTCGGTTCCTTCATTTTCGCCGTCGGCTTGTCGCGGCGGCTGTTTGCCCGGCTTCTTCGCGGCTTCCGCCGGCCAGGACTCCGCGACGTATCAGCAGGGCAACGTCGCTATTACCCATCATGTCCTGGTCGTCGCGAATGAGGGAGCGGATGTACTCGCTGGGCGTGCTGAAACGGCCTTCACGGATCTTCTCCTCGATGAAGTTCTTCATCGTTCGCGGGAGGGAGATGGTCAGGGTTGCTTTTTCCATAATTGAAGCCCCAGTTTATCCCACTTGTTGGGACTATGTAACACCCTATGCCCCCACTGCTTGAAGGATTCTTGCAAGGATGTCAAGAGGTAACGCGGTTCCCTCCCCCTCCAGGTAAGAGCCCTGTACCGCATTTATGTTTCCATACTTCACCACAACGCTCCGGATTGATTGCACGTGCGGTCGCAAAAGCCCACGCCTCACCCGCCAAGGGATTGCTACAGCCTCAGGGTATTGATCAAAGCAGCTCTAGCGCGGCTGGCTGCAGCCGACGGCTCGGATAATAGAGGAAGAACCCCGGAACGGTTGCACCAGTCCTCACATATGGATGAGCTCCCCGCTCGTGAGTTGCGGTGCGACGCGTTCATCTGACACGAAGGCAATGCCGTCAAGTGCCGCGTGAACCATGATCTCGAGGGCCATTCACCGCAACGGACAGAGACTTCTTGCCCTTGTCGAAGGTTCTGCGAAGATCGAGTTGGAAGGCCGCAAATTATTGAGGTGTTGGCCCACTGCACGCTAAACCACTGGCTTTGGAACTCGCGAATCGGAAGGAACAGCCGACCAATCGCCCACACATTAGCTGTCTTGCTCGGCGAAATCCGAATCACCGGCCAATGATCGGCAGAGTATGGCCGATCAATCAGATGGCGTCTCTCTTCGTCAGGAACTACGCAAGGGCACCGACTCAGCGCTGCTGCGTTGCCCGAACCTGCCGGAGTGTCTCGCAATCCTGCTCGAAGTCGGCCACCGTGAAATCGTAGACCTCGTGCTCCTTCAAAAAGCCGTCCACCTGCATGCGCGTCTCGAAACCGAGCAACCGACTAAGCTGAGCGGCCGAGAGCGCATTGGACCGGTACGCTTCGACAGCGATGCTTTCAAGCGCCGCGCGAGGCAGATCCGTCCACTTCGTTTTCAATCCCTGTGCGATGTCCTCCGGCAGTTCGAACTTGATTTGCATGGCGGCGATCTTTCATTATCTCAAGGCCCCGACCTTCCACTCTGTGGGACATGAGGCCCATTGCTAGCAGATGCGGTAAAAAGGAGACTGTACACTGTTGGGTTGGCTGGCAAGAGAATGAATCCCCTTAGCCCAATTTTCGGCGAGCCTTTCGCCTGTTCCCTTCGGTTGCCGGCGATTTGCGTGCACCTCTGGTCGGTTTAACATCCGACTGGCGGTCCTGATCGATCCCGGGAATGTCGATCTGATCCAACTTAGCGTGCACCTCGGTCGCTGGGACCAAATAGCGCATTGTGGTCTCCAGCGATTTGTGTCCCATCCAGTGCTGTACCGTTCGTACATCGAAGCCGGCCCTCAGCATCCGTGTCGCATAAGTGGATCGGAAAGTTTTCAAATCAAATTGCTCCGCCTTCAGGCCAGCACGCTTGGCAACGGCTTTGCACCGGTCTAGCATGTGCTGCTCGCGGTTTCCGGTTGGTGACGGGAAGACGAACTGGCAGCCTTCTTTTTTCGGGTGCTTCTCCAGAATCTCAACCAAGTGTAGCGGTATGGGCACTTCGCGTTCTTCCCATCGCTTGGCGTAAAAACCAAGTTGTGGTTTTGCGGTTACGCGAATAGTCCGAAGGTCGAGATTGATATCGCTCCAGGCAAGGTACATCACCTCCTGTTCCCGAAATCCCGTGAGCAGAAATGTATAGAAGAGCGCGCGCTCGGCGCTGTCGCACGCCTTCAGAAACTTGTCCAATTCCTCTTGCCGATATTCCTTCGGCAGCGCCGTGATCCGTTCCGGCAGATCGAGCAACCGCGTGATTCCGCCGCGCCCCTGCCGCTTGAAGAATTGAGCAATGATGATTGTGTTGTGCAGGACCGTGTTGGCCGACATACCCGCATCGCGCTTCAGATGGACGACGTAGTCGTTGAGATCGCTGATCGGAATTGCGTCCAGCGTTCGTCCCTCGAAATGTTTGGAGAAGCGCCTGAGAACCGCCTCATACTTCCGGTACGTGTTGGGCTTTTTCAGAGTTTCGACGTGTTCCAGGTACAGCGTGACTGCGGACGCTAGAGGCTGAGCTTGTAGTGGCTGGGAGGGAGCGTCGAATCCAGGAACTCCCAGCTTTCTTCCTTCCAATTCGTGGCGTTTCCGGCGCTGGGCTTCTTGGGCTTGAGCGATCGTTACGCCAGCCTTCGCTCGACGGCGCTTGCCTGCCTCGTACCATTCAACGAAGTAACGGCCATCCGGCAGCGCGCCCCAATCGTAGCCGCCTGAAGACTTGCGCGGAATCGATCGAAGAACCCATACGCCGTCGGTTTTGATTCGTTTGAGAAGGTTTACCCGGGGCACACGTCCATCCTAAATCTCTTTTCTTGGATGGACAACATTTAGGACACTATGACAGGAAGTTCTTTGTAATCAGCGGCCAGAAGGAAGCTGGCATTCTACCACTGAATTACTCCCGCCCAGTCATCACACGACCGCAGTGTATCATATCGATAAATTTGATTCCTATCGCCGTTTGCAAACACTAGCGGGCGCGTCCCCGTGTTGGCTTGTTCTAGAATATGAGTTCGCCATGCCGCATAAATTAACGAACATCCTGACGCGTGTGCCCAGCGATATCGAAATCGCGCAGGCCGCAACCCCTCTTCCCATCGGCCAGATCGCGTCGGAGGCGGGCATCCTTCCTGAGGAAATGGATCTCTACGGCCAGACCAAGGCCAAGGTGCATCTCTCCATTCGCGACCGTCTGAAGAATTCGCCCAACGGCAAATACGTAGTGGTCACCGCCATCACGCCCACTCCGCTAGGCGAAGGCAAGACCACCACCACCGTCGGTCTCAGCCAGGCCCTCGGCGCGCACCTGGGCAAGAAAGTTTTCACCTGCATTCGCCAGCCCAGCCAGGGCCCCACGTTCGGCATCAAGGGCGGCGCGGCCGGAGGCGGCTACAGCCAGATTATTCCGATGGAAGAGTTCAATCTCCATCTCACCGGCGACCTGCACGCTATCACCGCGGCGAATAATCTTCTCGCGGCCGCCATTGATGCCCGCATGTTTCACGAAAGCAGCGCCGACGATTCCCAGATGTTCGAGCGCCTTTGCCCGCCGTCCAAAGATGGCACTCGCAAATTCTCTCCGGTGATGCTGCGTCGCCTGCGCAAGCTTGGCATTACGAAGACCGATCCCAACGAACTGACACCCGAAGAACGCAGCCGCTTCGCGCGCCTGGACATCGATCCGGACAGCATCACCTGGCGACGCGTGATCGACACCAACGATCGCATGTTGCGCCAAATCACCATCGGCCAGGGACCGGAGGAGAAAGGCTTCACGCGCTCCACTGGATTCGACATCACGGTTGCGAGCGAGATTATGGCCATCCTGGCTCTGGCCACGGATCTGGCCGACATGCGCGACCGGCTGGGCCGCATGGTGATCGGCAGCAACAAAGCCGGTGAAGCGATTTCAGCCGACGACATTGGCTGCAGCGGCGCGCTCACTGTCCTGATGAAGGACACCATCATGCCTAATCTGATGCAGACCATTGAGGGCACGCCCGCGTTCGTTCACGCCGGACCGTTCGCCAACATCGCGCACGGAAATTCATCCATCGTGGCCGATCAGATCGCCCTCAAGCTGGTCGGGCCCGATGGCTATGTGCTGACCGAAGCCGGCTTCGGCGCCGACATGGGCTTTGAAAAGTTTTGCAACATCAAGTGCCGCTACAGCGGATTGAAGCCCGATGGCGCTGTGCTGGTTGCCACTATTCGCGCATTGAAGATGCACGGCGGCGGTCCCAAGGTGGTGGCCGGAAAACCGCTCGCGCATGAATACACCACGGAGAATCTCGAACTTCTCGAAAAGGGCTCCAGCAATATGGTGCGTTTGATTAGCAACGCGCGTTCCTTCGGAATTCCGGTGGTGGTGGCCATCAATCGCTTCAAGGACGATACCGATAACGAAGTCGCGCTGGTGCGCCGCTTGGCCATTGAGGCGGGCGCGGCCGATGCCGTCGTCGCGAACCATTGGGCGCTGGGCGGCGCCGGAGCCGTGGATCTAGGCAAGGCTCTGATCGCGGCCTGCGAGAAGCCCTCCAATTTCCATTTCCTCTATTCTCTGGACTTGAGCATTAAGGAAAAGATCGAGAAGATCGTCCGCGAAATGTATGGCGGCGCGGGCGTCGAGTATTCGCCGGAAGCGGAGAAGAAAGTTGAATTGTATACCCGGCAGGGCTTCGACAAGCTGCCCATCTGCATGGCCAAGACGCATCTCAGCTTGAGCCACGATCCGAACCTGAAGGGCGCGCCGAGCGGCTTCATTGTGCCCGTTCGCGACATTCGCGCCAGCGTCGGCGCCGGGTTTCTTTATCCTTTGCTCGGCACCATGGCCACCATGCCCGGCCTTTCCACGCGGCCCGGTTACTATGACGTGGATATAGACACTGCCACGGGCCGAATCATCGGCCTCTCTTAAATGCCGGAGTCAGTCTGGAACTCGACGCTGGCCGAATTTCATGACCGGCTGGCGAGCGTCGAGTCCGTTCCGGCGGGCGTCAGCACCGCTGCAATAAGCGCCGACTTCGCGCTTGGATTAGTGATCAAAGTTCTGACGATCGCCTCCGGGCGCAAGGATTTCAAGGGCGACCGTTCGGCGGTAGCCGCGCTGGTTGACGAGGCGCGCGCTCACTCGCAGATTCTAGTGAAATGCGCCGACCAAGACATAGCCGCATTTCGTCAACGGTCGCGCGCTGCCATCGAAGTGCCTCTGAGGGCGGCGCGCGCCGCCGCGTCGGGTATTTCGCTTTGCAAGAGGGCTGAGGGGCTGATTCATGCCGCCGTAGCGCCGGATGCCGCTGCCGCCGGCGAGATGTTAAGCGGCGCGGTGAAGGCTATCCTATGCAGCCTGGAGTTCAATCTCCGGCAATTGAAGGAAGACGACCCGTACCGGCTGGAAGTCGCCGCGGAGTTACGGCAGCTCTCGGCGACAAAAAAAGCCGGATGAGGGGTCGCCTCACCCGGCCGCCTGCTTAGAGGAGACTAGCTTCGGAATGATGAATTACGCGGCCTTCGTAGTGCCGTGCGGATCAATGACAAACTTCTTCGCCGCGCCCTTGTCGAAATCCTGATAACCCTGCGGCGCTTTGTCCAGCGAAATGATGGTCGCGTTCACGGCCTTGGCGATGTGCACCTTGTCGTGCAGAATGGCCATCATCAGTTGACGGTTGTACTTCAACACCGGACATTGACCGGTGTAGAACGAATGCGACTTCGCCCAGCCCAGTCCAATCCGTATCCCCAGATTGCCGATCTTCGCATTGGCGTCCACGCCACCCGGATCCCCGGTCACATACAAACCGGGAATGCCGATGGCGCCGCCCGCGCGCGTCACTTCCATCACAGAGTTCAGCACCGTCGCCGGCTGCTCCTTGCCCGCGTCGTGTCCGTGGCCGTGCGCTTCAAACCCCACGCAATCCACCGCCGAATCCACTTCGGGAGTCCCGACGATTTGCGCGATCTGGTCCGCTAAGGAAGCATCTTTCTTCAGATCGATGGTTTCGCAGCCGAAGCTCTTGGCCTGCGCCAGCCGTTCCGGAATCATGTCGCCGACGATCACCACCGCGGCGCCCAGCAAGTGGCAGGAAGCCGCGCAGGCCAATCCCACCGGCCCCGCGCCCGCCACATAAACCACCGATCCTGTTCCCACTCCAGCGGTCACCGCGCCGTGATAACCGGTCGGGAAAATGTCCGACAGCATGGTCAGATCTTTAATCTTGGCCAGCGCCTTGTGTTTGTCCGGGAACTTGATCAGGTTGAAATCGGCGTACGGAACCAAAACATAGTCCGCCTGGCCGCCCACCCATCCGCCCATGTCCACGTAGCCATAAGCGGCGCCGGGCCGCGCGGGATTCACAGTCAGGCAGATACCGGTCTTCCCTTCACGGCAATTGCGGCAACGCCCGCAGGCGATGTTGAACGGCACCGTTACGATGTCGCCGACGTTCAAAAACTCTACGTCGCTGCCCTTCTCCACAACCTCGCCGGTGATCTCGTGGCCCAGCACCAAGCCCGACGGCGCCGTGGTCCGGCCGCGCACCATGTGCTGATCGCTGCCACAAATATTGGTGGTAACGATCTTCAAGATCACGCCGTGATCGATCTTCTTACCCGCCGGGTTCTGCAATTTAGGGTAGTCGATGGATTGGACTTCCACTTTGCCCGGTGCGAGATACACTACACCTCGATTACTTGCCATAACAATCTCCTTTCGACTTCTTGGTCAAAGCTTCTATTCAATCGCCCACAACGCGGGCGCGGGGAGCTTACTTTTCGCACCGTAGTGCGCCCGCGCCTCTGTGGGCTGGTATTGTCTCAGAACGCGGCTGCGCCCGCTTCCGCCACGGCGTGGTCCTGATCGCCGGAGCCGCCGCTGACGCCGATGGCGCCCACCACTTTTCCGCCCTTCTTCAGCGGAATGCCGCCGGCGAAAATCATGATCTTTCCGTTGTTGGAAGCGTGAATACCGAAGAACTGCTGGCCCGATTGCGAATGGGTGGCCAGGTCCTTGGTCGCGATGTCGAAGGCGCGCGATGTATACGCCTTCTTCTGTGAAATGTCGATGCTCCCGATCCATGCTCCGTCCATGCGGACGTGAGACACTAGGTTGCCGCCTTCATCGGCGACAGCAATGTTCATGGGCTGTCCGATTTCCGCAGCCTTCTTCTCCGCCGCGGCTATTACGCGTCGTGCATCTGCCAAACTTACCATCGTCTCTCCTTATGTTGTCGTAACGTGATGTGTGTGGAATTTTGTTTGCCTGATTGGCCTCAGCAATTATACATCAGGCATATCAAAAGGAACTAGACGCATTCCATCATCGTGATGCATGCAGAACAATCGGCCTGTAACCGTGAATCCGGCAAGGGTCCCAAAACGAAAGACGCTCACGGGCGGGTTGGCCCATGAGCGCCGGTCGTTCAAAAAATGTTCGCGCGCCGAAACTACTGCGCGGGAGGAGGTTCAGTAGCGGGCATCTGAGCGCCACGGTGGCAGGTATAGCAACTTACGTGGCGAACGGTGGCGCCATCGGGAAACTTGGAATTGATCTCGCGCGCCATGGTCAACATCATGCGCGCGGTTTCCTTCTTGGGATTATCGTCGCTGGCGAAGTCGCCTTGTACGTGGCAGAAGGTGCACTGAACGCCGAGCGCGGCAGTGAATGCGCGCATCGTTGTCCGGAGCTGGTCGGGACTTTCGCCCGTTAGAATTTTCAGATTCTTGGGCGAAGCGAACGGGCTCGGGCCCTTTCCTCCCTTTTCCTGGGCGCTGAGGCAGACGGGGACAAGCAGCAAAGCTACCACTAGTATTGAACGCATGAGGCATGCTAACACGCGTTAAATATGCTGTCAACATTTTCCGCCACGTCCGCCACGTCCATATTACGGGTGGGCCAATCATGCTGGAGTAAGCCGCCCTTCTATTTTCGAACCACCCAGGCCATGCCATCCGGGCCGTTGCCGGGCGCAATATGTCCCGCTACGGTCAGCGTCTTCAGGTCGACTACCGCGATGTCGTTCGCGCCCTCCTGCGCCACATAGGCGCGTGAGCCGTCCGGCGTAATCTGAATCCCTTCCGGATTGCGGCCCATCTTCAGTCGCGCGCGCTCCTTATGTGTTGCGCGATCCAGCACCACCAGTTCATCGCCGTCGCGGTCGGAAAGTAGAACCAGCTTGCCATCCAGCGTGAATTTCAAGCGATTGGTGCGC
Organism: Bryobacterales bacterium; assembly: GCA_963798295.1. Lineage (GTDB taxonomy): Bacteria > Acidobacteriota > Terriglobia > Bryobacterales > Bryobacteraceae > Palsa-89. Next base: position 116,222 of record CAWCSV010000006.1, read on the forward strand.
TTCGTACCGGCACTCAACGTCTCCGTCACTTTCTTCGAAGCCACGTCGATGATCGACACGCCGCCATCGCCGCCCGTCGCGGTCCAAACCTCCTTGCCGTCTGGCGACCAGTCTATGCCTTCCGGCCCCTGGCCCGGAATCACCGTCTCGCTCCAACCACCCGGGCCACCTACGCGTTCGATGGCCGAGACGCTATTCGATCCGATGTTCGCGGTGAAAATCAAACTGGCGTCTGCATTCGCGATCACCATGTGCGTGGTCGCCTGGCCGGTGCCAAACAGCCAGTCCACTTGATTCGTCACCGGATCGTAACGCCCAATCAGCCGGTTGACTTCGGCCGTGAACAGAACCTTGCCGTCGACGAAGAACATCCCATGTGGGCGGCGCAACGGTCCTAAATCCACGCGGTGCAACTCCTTCTGCGCCACCGGGTCGATCACGGAAATGGTGTTTCCGGGCGTCTGCTGCCCGTAATTGCCCACGAATGCCAGCTTCCCGTCGGCCGAGACCGTCACCTCATGCGGACCTTCACCCACCGCGATCCGTGCCACAATTTTTCCCGAAGCCGGATTTACGATGGCCAACGTCTGGTCCGCTTTGTTCAGCACGATCAGAGCGGGCGATGGTGTTTCCGCGGCCAGGGACGCCGCGCCCAAAACCAGGAGCAAGCAAGAACCATAAACTTTGAAACTCATAGGCCACTATTTTCCCTCCAATAGCAATCTCCTGCTACAATCGATAGCTAACAATCCGGATGCCTAGCGATCTGCCAACGATCTGCCAGGAACGTGCTCGCCTGCTCCGCAAGTACTCGGACGCCGTCAGCGGCTACGCTCAACGTGTGCGCGAGATGGCCGACTTCGTGATGGCGGGCGAAGAAGTCCGCGCCAGCGAAGCACGCCGCGCCTGCCGCACAACATGGGATGAAGCCGAGAAGTCCCGCATCGCTCTGTACCGCCATGAAGCCGATCACCTTTGCGATCGCGGAGCCGGCGTTCCGAGCTCTTGCGATTCGTAACTCCCGAAATAGACTTCCGCAACGACGCGTGCTAACGTTCGGTTGCCGGCCTTCTTATGTTCCTGCTCAGCATCTGCCAGTGGGTGGACAGCACGCGGTTGAACGCGGTTCTGCGCCAGTCCAATTGGGCCTTCCCCATCTTGGACACCATCCACACGCTGGGCATCGTGCTGGTGGCCGGCACGATCATGCTGGTTGATCTTCGCCTGTTGGGTCTTGCTTTGCGCGGCGTACCCATCGCGCAGATTGTTGGCCGCATCGTTCCCGCCACGCTTTGGGGCTTCGGATTGATGGTCGCGAGCGGTGGTCTGCTGTTCACTTCGGAAGCAGTGAAGATGTATCACAGTCCGGCGTTTCGCATCAAACTCATTCTGTTGGCTCTGGCCGGGCTCAACGCGCTGGTCTTCCACCGCACCATTTATCGCGACGTTGCCAACTGGGATAGTGGAGCGGTCGCGCCGGCTCGCGCCCGATTGGCTGGCTTGCTGTCGCTGATTTTTTGGATCGCGATCATCGCGGCCGGGAGGGCCATCGCTTATGCTCCCGGTTATGACCTTGGATGAGAGCCGCGGCGCTATTACCGTTCTTCGAGTGGCTGCAGCACACCTACCTGGGCGAAACCATCCGCCACTCGGCCACGCTTATCGCGACGCTCGAGATCGTCCACTTGATCGGTCTCACGCTGCTGCTCGGCACCATTCTGATGGTGGACCTGAGCCTGCTCGGCTTCGGCATTGGCCGCCAACCGGTCTCGCGTATTGCCCGGGAGCTCAGCAGTTGGACCATGGCCGGTCTAGCGATCATGTTGCTGAGCGGTCCTTTGATTCTTTCCTCGGAGGCGGTCAAGTGCTACAAGACCCCCGCCTTTTGGATCAAGATGGCGCTGCTCGCAATCGCGGTCACGTTTCATTTCACCGTGCACCGCAGAGTCACGCTGGCCGAACCTCACGCTTCGCATCGTGGTGCGAGGATTGTCGCGTGCTTGTCGCTGGCTCTTTGGGTCGGCGTGGCGCTGGCGGGCAAAGGTATCGCGATTTTCCAACCAACCTGATCGAGGTTTTCTAAACGATGGCCTGCACCACCCCACCATCCGCGCGCAATGCGGCACCATTGGTGGCCGACGATAATGGACTGCAAACGAAGGCCACCAGCGCGGCCACTTCGTCCACACGCGCGAAACGCTTCAGCAGCGACGAAGGCCGCACACTGCGGAAAAACTCCTTCTCCACTTCTTCGCGGCTGATCTTTCGCGCCGCCGCCATCTGCCCGACGAATGTTTCCACGCCCTCCGATTCCGTGGGCCCCGGCAGAACCGTGTTGACCGTAACGTTGGTGCCCGCGGTGGTCTCGGCCAAGCCGCGCGAAATGGCAAGCTGCGCTGTTTTCGTCATGCCGTAGTGAATCATTTCCGCCGGAATTTGCAGCGCGGATTCGCTGGAGATGAAAACAATGCGTCCCCAGCCGCGCTCTTTCATGCGGGGCAGATAATGCCGGCTCAGCCTCACTCCGCTTAACACATTCACTTCGAAGAAGCGGAACCAATCGGCATCCTGGATTTGCTCGAAAGTCTTCGGCTCAAAAATTCCGAGATTGTTGACCAGGATCTCAACCTCGGGGTATTTGGAAACCATCAGGTTCACACCGTCGCTGGTGCCCAGGTCGGCTGCGAATCCTTCAACTTTCCCCTTCACTCCGCTGTCGTTCAGTTTTTGAACCGCGGCGTCCACTCGCGCCTGGGTGCGTCCATTGACGATCACCCATGCGCCTTCCCTGGCGAGCGCCTCCGCGATGGCATAGCCGATCCCGGCCGTCGATCCACTCACTAACGCGCGCTTGCCGTCCAGTTGCAGGTCCATGTTCGATAGATGCTCCCCTCACAGATAAGCAAAATTGTTTTATCCGTGTTTATCTGCGTTTATCTGTGGCCCTTTAAGCGCTTAAGAATTTCCGGATCCGCTCCACCGTGTCCATCAGTTTCTCATACGAATTGGCGATGCTGAACCGCAGATACCCGTCTCCGTACGCCCCAAACGCCGTCCCGCTCAAACACGCCACGCCCGCTTTTTGCAGCAACGCATCGGCCAGTTCCTTCGATTTCCATCCGGTCCCTTGCACGTTCGGAAACGCATAAAACGCCCCGCCTGGAATCGCGCAGCGGAATCCGGGCAGCGTGTTCAGCCCCGCGCAAAAAGCGTCGCGCCGGCGTCGAAACTCTTCCACCATTTTTGCGACGTCATCCTGCGGCCCGTTCAACGCCGCGATTCCCGCGCGCTGCGTGAAGCTTGCGGTGCACGAATTGGAATTCACCATCAACTTATTGACCGGATCCACCAGCCACGCCGGCATCACGCCGTATCCCATGCGCCAGCCCGTCATCGCGTAGGTCTTCGAGAACCCATCCAGGATGATCGTCTTTTCCAGCATGCCCGGCAACGTGCTGATCGATAGCGGCGCTTCCTGGTCGAAATAGATCCGGGCATAAATCTCATCCGACAAAATCACCAGATCCCGATCGCGCACCATATCAGCGATAGTTTTCACGTCAGCCGCCGGGATCACCCCGCCCGTCGGATTGTGCGGCGAATTGAGGATCAGCATCTTGGTCTTCGGCGACAGGCTGTCCTTGAGCACGTTCAAGTCGAACGAGAATCCGCGATCCTCCACCAACGGAATCGGCACCGGCTTCGCACCCAGGAAGTTGATCATCGATTCGTAAATCGGAAAACCCGGATTCGGATAAATCACTTCATCGCCCGGCTCCAGCAGCGCCATCAACGGGAAAAAGATGATAGGCTTGCCGCCCGGGACCACGCATACATGCTCGGCGCCCACGCGAATTCCGCGCGTGCGGCAGATGTAGGACGCGATCGCCTCGCGCAATTCCGGCAGCCCTTGCGTGGGCCCGTAATGCGTCCAGCCTTGATCCAGCGCCTGTTTGCCCGCCTCCACAATATGGCGCGGCGTGTCGAAATCGGGCTCGCCGATTTCAAGATGGATAATGTCGCGACCCTGCGCTTCCAGCGCCTTCGCGCGCACCAGGACTTCAAAGGCGGTTTCCACGCCTATGCGGTTCATCCGCTCAGCTAGTTTCATGATTGTTTTAGAAAATAAGGAACGTTGTTTCGAAATTCGGCGAACTTCACATGATCGCCGATCTGGGCGCGCTCTCCACTGATGCGGCCCGTTACGCGGCGTCCGCCGGCCAATTCGACGATCGCCAATTGATAGGGAACATCGTTCACGTACGCTTCAGGCGGTGAGTAGACCACCGTCTCAGTATAAATGCTGCCCGTGCCCAAGTCGTTCATGCAGCCCCCAGTATAGTGATCACGCTGGTTGCGCCCGATCCGCCCAGATTCTGCGCCAGCCCCAGCGTGTTTCGCTTCACCTGCCGCTCGCCCGCCTCGCCGCGAATCTGTTCCACCACATCGCAGATCTGTCCCACGCCGGTTGCGCCCACCGGATGGCCCTTCGATTTCAAACCACCGCTTGCGTTCACCGGCCGCTCACCATGCAAACACGTGCCGCCCGCCAGACTATAAGGACCGCCCTGCCCCTTCGGCACGAAGCCCAGGTCTTCGATGGCGATGATCTCGGCGATGGTGAAACAGTCGTGCACTTCGGCGAATTGAATGTCGGCCGCCTGTACTCCCGCCATCTTGTAAGCTTTCTCCGCCGACGTCTTCACCGCGCGAAACGTCGTGATGTCGTCCTTCTCATCCAGCGCCACGACTTCCGACGTCTGAGCCACGCCTAGCACCCGCGCCGGCTTGTCGGTAAATTCCCGCGCCCGGTCGAGCGGCACGACCAGCACTGCCGCCGCGCCATCGCTAATGAGCGAACAATCGTACACCGTGAGCGGCTCGGCGATCGGCTTGCCGGCCAGTGCCTGCTCCATGCTGATCACTTTGCGCATGTGCGCCAGCGGATTCTTCGCGCCGTTCTGATGGTTCTTCACTGCCACCGCAGCCAGTTGCTCGCGCGTGGTTCCGTACTGATACATGTGACGCCGCGCGATCATCGCGAACAACGCCGGAAACGTCGCGCCAGCGCGAACTTCGCCGCACAGATCGCCCGCGCCCGCCAGAATCTCGGTCACCTTGGGCGTCGGCTGCGATGTCATCTTTTCTACTCCGCCCACCAGCACGACATCGTACAGCCCCGCTGCAACCGCCGACGCTGCATGAAAGAACGCGGATCCACTGGACGCGCAGGCCGCTTCAAAACGCGTCGCCGGCACGCCCGTGATCCCCATTGCGGATGAAATGTATGGCGCCAGGTGATTCTGCCCGGTAAACGACGGTCCGGCGAAATTGCCCAGATAAAACGCTTCGACTTGAGACGCCTCCGCGTGCCCGTTCTGCAGCGCTTTTTGTCCGGCCTCCACCGCGAGCGAACGGAGATCGCGATCCGCGAACGCGCCAAATGCGGTCTTGCCGATGCCTACCACAGCTACTGCTCTCATACTTTCAGAATAGCTCTTACATGTCGGAGCAGAACAGCGCTGTCAGCGCTTGCGCTGGACGTGGCGCGCCACGCGACGAATCCATCCGGACGAACCAGCACCGCGCCCGATGCGCCGATTCCATAGGCGACTGCGAAGCCCGGTTCCTCGATGCGGTGAACATCCAGATCGATTTTCAATTCTCGAGCCGCGACGATGCCGACATCGCACCAGGCTTGTCCCGTCGAGCCCGCCAGCAGGACGAAGTTGCGCCCGAACAGATCCAGCGTGGAAATCTTTTCGCCTCCCCGCTCCAAGAAAACGTGGGGCGCCCGCCTGCCTGGCTTCCCCATGGACTCACGCGGATTTTCGTGCTCTCGCCCATCGTCAGCGCTGTCCGAAATGACAGCGCTGGAACGATAACAATACCCCAACTCAATGTTTAGATCGTTCTCCGCCTTCTGCGTTCCGCTCGATCCCAGATACTGTGCCGATCGCGTGACGTAGCGCGTGTAAGCCTGTTCCACCGTGAATGCCGCGGCCGGACGGCGCTCGGGCTCATACGTGGAAAGCAATTCCGGCCCCGCTTTCCCGCGCACCACCAGCGCGAGCTTCCATGCCAGATTGTGCGCATCGGCGATTCCGGTGTTCCCTCCGAAACCTCCATAGGGCGGCATCACGTGCGCCGCGTCGCCCGCCAGAAAAACGCGACCGTCTTGAAAACGCTCCGCGACGTCGGCCACCGATTGCCACGGCATCACATCTTCAATGGTCACCGGCAGGTCCTTGGTCCCGAGCGCCGCGTGCACCAATTCGCGGCTGCGCTCCTGGTCCAGATCCTTGGTGACATCGGTATCGGGAGCATCCGGGTTGCCCAGCGTGTTCACCGCGAGAAATCCCGATTGATAGGGCTTTTCGATGCGGAAAAATCCGCGCAGCGTCGGATTCACCACCATAATGATGCTCAAGTTTCGCCCGCGCAGAAGCGGCGTTACATCGGCCCGGAAATAAATGGTGGCGCTGTTGGAAAACACCCCACGCCCCTGCATCGCGATTCCCAGACTCTCGCGAATGCGGCTGCGGCTGCCATCCGCCGCCACCATGTAACGCGCCCGCACCGTCGACGTTTTCCCGCTGTCGCGATCGCGAATCACAGCCGTCACTCCGTCCGCGTCCTGAGCGAACGAGATCATTTCGGTGCTGAATCGCAGTTGAGCGCCCATTTCCTGCGCGCGCGATTTCAGCAGCGGCTCCAGCAGCCTTTGCGTGATGAAGACGCGCACCGTCGGGCTCACGTCCCGCACGCCTTCATTCAAGTTTGGAATGAAGTAGGCGATTTCCTTGCCGGCCAGCGTCTCCACCGACATCACCGCGCCGTCCTGATCGAACTGCTCGCCCGACTTCTGCATGACGATCGGCTCGATCCCCACCGTGCGCAGGATTTCCATGCTGCGCTGGTTGATCAACGCGGCGCGCGGGTGAATCGCCGTTCCGCGATGATGCTCCACCAATAGCGCCGGTATTCCGTGATCCGCCAGCAGCAGCGCCGTGGACATTCCCACCAGGCTGCCTCCAACGATAAGGACCGGCGTTTCAATGTCTGACATGGACATTCTCCCCAACGAACCGCGCCCCGATTCGCGGCACGCAAGCCACCAAAAACTGTAGCACTTGGATGGGCTGTAGCATTTGGGTGGGATCTATCGCCGCATGGGGCAGCGCCCAGCGTGAAAGCAAAGAGGAGTTCGCGCATTTACTTCTGGTAACCTCTCACTATGGCGATCGGGGTGCCTTCCGCGGCCGAGCAACTCTCCGGTCATATTCCGCCGCCCGAGCCCAATCTCACCGTCGATGAACTGCTGCGCCGCGCCGACGCTTTGCGCCCCTTGCTGCGCGAACGCCAGGCTTCGTGCGAAGAAGCTGGGTGAGCTGTCGGAAGAGATCAACCAACAGTTTCTCGCCGCCGGCTTTTATCGCATTCTTCAGCCGCGGCTTTTTGGCGGCTACGAATTTGCCCTGCCCGATTTCATTCGCGTCATGATCGCCGTCGCACGCGGCTGCTCGGAAAGCGCCTGGGTGCTGGCGCTCACTTCCGGCCACGCCGTTCTCGCGGCGCAGCTCGCGGAAGCCGCACAGCGCGAGGTCTTCGGCGCAACCGGCGATTTCCGCGCGCCCGGCGTCGGCATGCCCGGCGGTTTGGGAATCCCGTTGGATGGCGGTCTCCGCGTGAATGGCGCATGGGACTATGCCTCCGGCTGCGACCTAGCCACGCATTTCTTCGGTTCCACTATGGTGCGCGATCCGGAAACCAAAGCCCCGCTCGGCAATGCCTGGATTCTCTTTGATCGCGCTCAGTTCACCATCGTCGACAACTGGAACGTCATCGGAATGCAAGGCACTGGATCGCGCCGCGTGGTGATCGAAGATGCGTTCGTCACCGCCGACCGCGCTCTCTGGTTCCTGGACGGCGCCGGCCGCCCGGTGCGCGATCAGCCGGGCCACGCGCTGCATCCCAATCCCATGTACCACGCGTGGCTCGCGCCGTTGCTGATCTCGGAAGTCGCGGCGGTATCGGTGGGTGCGGCTCGCGGAGCGCTGGATGTTTACGAGGAAATTCTCAAGAACAAGAAGACCAATTTCCCTCCCTTCCACGCGCGTTCCCAGGAAGCCGAGTTCCAGCAACACTTCGGCGAGGCGCAAGCCTTGATCGACACCGCCGAAGCCGCGCTATTGAAGATGACCGCCGACTACATGGACCTGGCGCGTCAGCACGTCCAAACCGGAGCGTCGCTGGATGAAGAGATGGAACGCCGCTTGATCCTCATCGAACAGCAAGTCATTCGACTTGCATGGGACGCTGTGGAGCTGATGTTCCGCACCAGCGGGACTTCCGCCGCCGCCAAATCCTCGCCCCTGGGTCGCGCGCTCCGCAATCTCGCCGTCATCCGCACTCACGTCACGCTGCAGATGGATCACACTGCCACCAACGCCGGCCGGCTGCAATTCGGCCTTCCGGCCATGAGCCGTTTCTAGCCACTACTTGAACCGTTACGGAACAACGAGAGGTTGGCCGATTACATCATCGCTGGGCGACGACATGCGTCTCTGTTTTAGAAAAGTCAGGGCTCACGGTAATCTCGATTTCTGGAGGGTGTTCCAAAAGATGCAGCTTGATCTGTTGTAAATAATCTTCCTTGTAGAGACCAAAGAAATCGTCGAAACAGATGTTCATGTAAAGGAGGTGTTTTGCGTTGCCCGCGGAGTCATAGCTCTTCAGTTGGCTCGTTGCCTTCGCGATGTCAGAATCAAGTTTGCGAAAGAATCCAACATCGAGTTGATTGCTAACTTTCCGTACCGAGGGAGGGTCGCGACGCGCGCTAACTTCAACATCGGAGATAGTAATCGTCTTTACCTCGCACAATACTCGATTATGATCGCGCACACCTTCGAGATCGGGCGTCTCGTTGGATTCAGGAATGAAACGCACTGTTGAGCACCCCTCGGACTCGCTCAAATATTTATAAGCTGATGCTTCGCCCAGAGCATCGAAAAGTTGTTGCCAATCCCGGCCCTTTACATCGCCACGTTTCAAATAACGGGAGGCCTTGTTCTTGAGATACTCCCTGGCAACGGGATCGAGACTCTTGAAAACTTCTTCCCAGCCAGCGAACGTCGCAAAACAGGCTGGAACCTGCAAATGATCTTCAAAGTTGCGAAAATAGGCGTCCGGGTGACGCGCGTCGGTAAGGAGATCCTTTAGCTCGTAGAGTCGCGGCAGTCGTCTGCGATAAAGGTCGGGTCGATGGTCTCCTCCATCTGCCCCTCGATGCGAGGACGACTCTGGCTTGCAATTTTCGCGTACATCGCATCCGGAGCCAGATCGATCTCTCCGGGCCACGCGACCGCGCCAGAATCAATGAAAACCTGCTCGAAAAAGCTCGCATCTAATAGGGGCGCGAGGGCGCCAGTTAGTTCTTTCCGACGCAACTGCACGCGCCCTTCTAGCCCGTCTTTGAATCGGACAAAGAGACGATAGCCGGGCTCCGGTTTTACTTCGACGACATCCCAATACATAAGATTCTTCAACCTAGGGCAATGGGTCAATCTTTGCCGGCAGCGCGTTCTCGCGGCACAGCCGCCAATCTTCCAACAACTCCTCTTTATGTATCATCGCCCATTCCTGAACCAGGCTCAAAGCGCGGGTAGGCAGTTCTCCGTGCATGATATCCAGCGATCCCAGGTCGATCGTCGCCTCGAACTCGCCGTATCGAGCGTGAAAGTGGGGCGGGGCGTGATCGTTGAAAAACATCCGGATCAAGATCCCATAAAACGCGCTAATCGTCGGCATCCGGGACAGCTAATTCTAGCAACTCGAACGGATGACTGCCCGCCGTAAACGCTCACGATAGCTGAATCTGGATCCCCAGTTCGATCACACGTCCACCAATGCCGGACGACTGCATTTCGGTCTTCCGCCGCTGAGCCGCTTTTAGCAGTTTCCGCCCTACCCCACCGCGCGGCCCTGAAAATCCGATACGATGTTTTGAGGCGTGCTGCTCGGGCGCCGAACAGTAGATGAAATCGGTCCGTTACATAATCTGGATTCTGCTCGCGTTCGTCGTGATCGCGGTGATCGATCCCCAACCGGATCCTCCCGCTGTGAATCCAAGCACCACTTTGTGTAAGGTCCTGCAGCACAACTCCGCTTGCAATACCGTCACCCAGCGCCTGGATTCCGTCACCGCGTCTTCTCCTTTCCCGGTGAGTTTGCTAGCCGCCGAAGCCTGTGAGCCGCGTCGTCCGCTGTATCGGCTAATTCTCACCGTACAGGCAGCAGATCCATCCCCTCCCGCGCCTCAAACCGCGCGCACCTTCATCCAATCGTAGTAGACAGGGTTTCGTTTCTCCGCCTTAGCGTCGTTTGATCGCGATTCGACGGCGACGCGACGCGCTTTCTACACACCGATTGGAACCTGCCATTTTTAACCGTTTGGGACTGCCGGCGCGTCCGCCGCGGCGCTTGAACGTTTTGCGGTTTTCTCGACGAGGAGGCTTGAATGATAAGACGTGCATCGGCAGCTTTCCTGCCTGAGCTCCAGGCGCTATTGGAACTCACCGAGCGCGTGGGAAGCGATCCGTTGCTGACGCAGGCCAGCACCGGCAACAGCTCTCTCAAGCAGGGCGGCACGCTGTGGATTAAGAAGTCGGGCCGCTCGATGGCGGACGCCCTGCGCGGCGACATCCTGATACCACTGGATCTGGCGGAAGTGGGCGAGTGTCTGCGGATGGGCATCGATCCAGCGGAGCGCTATCCCGGCGCCTCCATGGAGACCGCGATGCACGCCGCTCTGCCGCACCAGGTGATTCTGCATGTCCATTGCGTCAATACCATTGCTTGGGCCGTACGGCGCGACGCGCCCGCTCAACTACGCCAACGCCTGGAGGGATTGCCCTGGCAATGGATCCCGTATATGGCTTCCGGTCTGCCGTTGGCCCAGGCCATGGAGCGCGCCCTGCCAGCCCCACCCGGGGCCGCCGTTTTCGTATTAGGCAACCATGGCCTGGTGGTCGCCGCGGACAACGTGCGGACCGTCGAAGCTCTTCTGGCCGAGGTCCGGATGCGCGTGGCCATCGCTCCTCGGTCCGGCTTCCCGGCGGATTATGCCCGGCTGCGCGACATCTGTGAAGAATCCCAGTGGGACCTGCCCGATGACGATGGGCTGCATCGGCTCGCCACAGACCCGATTTCCCAAACCATCCTTGCCGGCGGCCTGCTGTATCCTTGCCAAGCCATCTTTTTCGGTTTCCCCTACAGTTACGGGCCGTTCATGACAATCAAGGGAGGGGGAGTAGTGGTAAGCAGATCCATCTCGCCCACCGAGCGCGCGATGCTTTTCGGACTGGCGCAAGTGGTCCAGCGCATCAGCACATCGGCTCCTCTGCGGTACCTTACCGACGCTGAAGTCGCGGCTATTTCCGCTCGATCGAGCCATCGCAGCCGCGCGCGTGGCGGCTTCAAGCGAGCCGTGATAGACCGTTTCGCCCGCTAGTGACAGTTTGCCACTAGCCCGACGCCACGCAAGGTATTCTGGACCTAAATGAAATCCGTCCTCTGGGACCTCGACGGCACGCTCATCGACTCCGAACAATACCACTGGCTCGCCTGGCGCGACACCATGGCTGCTGAAGACGTCGCCCTTACCCACGGCCAGTTTCTCGAAACTTTCGGCCTCCGCAACGACGCCATCGTTCCCCAGTGGATCCCCAACGCCGCAGCCGAACGCGTCGATCAAATCGCCCGCGCCAAGGAGCAACTCTATCGCCGCCTGGTGCGTGAAGGCGGTCTGGAGCCTTTGCCCGGAGCACGCCATTGGACCGAGCGCCTAGCCCGCGACGGCTGGCTGCAAGCCATCGCCTCCTCCGCCCCGCGCGAAAATGTCGACGCGGTTCTCACCGCCATTGGGTTCGTTTCCAGCTTCCAGGCCATCGTTTCCGCCGAAGACGTCACGCTCGGCAAGCCCGACCCGCAGGTGTTTCTCACCGCCGCCGCGCGCCTGGGTTCGTCCCCCTCCCGCTCCATCGTGGTCGAAGACGCCCCGGCCGGGATTGAAGCCGCCCGCCGCGCCGGAATGCCCAGCATCGGGGTTCGCCGCGATGGCGCGCCCCTGGCTGCCGACCTGGCGGTTGCCTCGCTCGCCGACCTCCCTCCCGACGCGTTCTCCCGCCTCCTTCTCAAATTCTGAATTCTGACTTCTGGATTCCTCCCCTCCCCTTCCCGCCCCGACACCCTGCGCCCGACCGTATACAATTGGAAAGAAGGAGCCGATAAGTCTTCAGTGCCCCGAATAACCTTGCACGTTTGGGTTGTTCTCACGTCAGCCTGTAATAGGCATGGCGTCTGCACTCGGTATCATCGGGGCCTTCACACGGGAACAGGCATTCCCGACAGGTGATGGAATCATGAGTGACCGCGGCGTCCCGCCTGCCATCGACGCTTCCCAGCTCGCGGCCCAGGAACTGCAAAACCGCTTTATTACCGATAACTTACGCCGAGTCTTCCTGCTCATCTACCGGATCGTCCGCAATGTGGACGATGCCCAGGATCTCACCCAGGAGGCCTTTATTAAGGCCCTCCAGCGGCAGGATCAGCTCAAGGAATTGGACAAGGCGGCGCACTGGCTCTCGCGCATCGCCAGCAATACCGCCATCGACTTTCTGCGCCGCAACGGCAAGGTCAATTTCTGCGAAATCGACAGTTTGGTCGAACCCCTCAGTGAGCCGTCGGCGACTCCGGAGCAGGCTGTGCTGCGAACCGAGCATCGCAACTATCTCGAAGAGGGCCTGTCGGCGCTCACTGAACGCGAACGAACCGCCCTGCTGCTGCGCGATGTCGAGGACCTGCCCGCCGAACTGGTGGCCGAGCAAATGGGCTGCTCCAAGGCCACCGTGCGATCGCACATCGCCAACGCCCGCATTAAAATGAAGCGCTATATGGAGCGGAGCCGCCGCGCCACCAGCCGCCCCGGTTTTCCGCCCGATTCCGCTGCCAAGAAGAATCCGTCATGAGACATCCCCCGCCCGCACAAATCGCACTGTTTGCCGGCGGCGATCTGGGACGCTGGGAACGCTGGCGCATGTTACGGCATGTCGCAGGGTGTTCCGCCTGCCGGCAACAAGTCCTGGCTCATCGTGACGTTCTCGGCCAGCTTCGCGAGCGGGCGGCCGAATCGGCCGATTTACCGCCTGATTTGCAAAAAGGTTCGCATTGGAACCAACTCGCCGAGGAAATGACCGGAAATATCCGCGTCGGTCTGGCGGCGGGCGAAGCCATTGCTTTGTTCGACAAACCGCTGCGGGTCAGGCCCCACCTGGGCTGGAAAACCGCATGGGTTGCCGCGGCGGCCATGGCGATTTTTGGCATCGCATTCTGGACCAGTCTTCCTTCGGCTCAAGCCGATCATTTGTTGACATCGTTGCGGCGTATCCGCACCGAGCGCATCGGCGCTCTGATCCATTCCGCTAACTCCACGGCTGGCTCCGCCGACGAGGTGGTGCTCGAGGCGTCTTCCTCCAGCATCCAGGTTCGCGAGAATGGCCGCGCCATGTCTCTGATGCCTCACTCGGAGGGAGCCACGGTTTCCGTCAGCATGCCCGGCTCGGCGGGAGTTCGTTTCGTGGATGCCGACACCGGCCAGGTGACTACCAACAAGGTGTACTATGCGGAGCAGTAGCGCGCTGGTTGCATCCGCGCTTTTTCTGATCCCGTGCAATGCCATCCTGTACGCGGCGGCTCTCCCCAAGATCGATCTGCCGGCCGATTCGCCGGTGGTCCTGCTCTCCGCCGACTATGCCGAGTCGAATGAGATGCCGCGCGGCAGCGCCATGCTGCTGGATGTGCACGCCGCTCTCTCGTTGCGCAATTCCAGCCAGCGCAAGATTCGCGGCATCACACTGCTGGTCACCGCGCAGGACGTCACGCCCGGCGGCAAGGGTTCGGTCACCGTCACCAGCCTCGACGTCGGCCCCGCGGAAACCTTTCCGGTTCGCATCGATTTGCGTTTGCTGCGGCCGTTGCAGGCTTCTTCCGGCGTGCCGGTCCAGATTTCCCTCGACGGTGTGCTGTTTGACGATCTGAGCTTTTACGGTCCCGATAAACTGAGCTCGCGTCGCAACATGACGCTGTCGGAATGGGAAGCGCGCCGCGACCGGCGCTACTTCAAATCGATCCTGGCCTCCGGCGGCCAGGAGAAATTGCGCCAGGAAATGTTGGAGAGCCTGACCCACCAGGCCGACCGTCCGAGTCTGGATGTCGAAGTTGTTCGTGGCGGGCGCGCCACCAACTTTGAGCCCGAGAAACAAGTGCAGTTCGCCTTTCTCAGCCTGCCGGATTCGCCCATTGAACCGATGGGCGGCATGGCGCGCATCGCGGGCAATGAAGCGCGCGCTCCCCGCCTGGAAGTCAAGAATCGCTCGGACCGCGCCATTCGCTATCTGGAAGTCGGCTGGATCCTGCACGACCGTTCCGGACGCGAGTTCCTGGCCGGCTCCGTGCCCGCCGAATTGAATCTGGCGCCCGGCCAGAAAAGCCAGATCCTGCAGGATGCCACGCTGAAGTTTCCGCAACTCGGCGGCCAGCCGTTGGGCATCGAAGGCATGACGGGCTTCGTGAGCAGCGTCGAGTTCTCCGACGGTTCGCTTTGGATTCCCACGCGCGCCGATTTGGACGCTCCGCAATTGCAGCGCGTCGTTGCGCCTTCGGACGAAGAGCAGCGCCTGGCACAGATCTACCGCAAGAAGGGCATGAAGGCTCTCATCGCGGAATTGAACAAGTTCTAAGCCATGAACCTCCTCCGGATCGCCCCGCTCGCTCTTCTTCTGTTGGTCCCGCTGGCGCCCGCTCAGGATGGCCCCGGTCAAAAGCCCAGCGTGTTCTTGCAAAACGACCGGGTCAAAAACGAGAAGGAATCCAACACCCGGACCATCGACGGAACCGTGAAAGACGCGTCCGACAATCCGCTGGCCGATGCTCTCGTGCAGTTGAAAGACACCAAGACCTCCCAGATCGTGACCTTCCCCACCAAGGACGATGGCAAGTACGTCTTTCGCGACCTTCCCATGGACATCAACTACGAGTTGCTGGCCAAACACGGTGACCTCACCACTCCCGTGAAAAAGGTCAGCGTATACGACACACGCAAGCACGTCATTGTGAACTTCCAACTCGCGCCCGTCCAACCGTAATACCGCGGCGGGAATGCTACACTGGGTGTGCCAGTTCACTTCGGGGCGTGGCTCAGCCTGGCTAGAGCGCCTGGTTCGGGACCAGGAGGTCGGTGGTTCGAATCCACTCGCCCCGACCAATTCTTCCTTTCACATCGCCTTCGCAGGGTCCAAAGCTATAATCGTGGTCATGAAGTCCTTGCAAGCTCGGATTCCCGCGATGCTGCTTTCGGTTGCCGCCCTGGTGACGCCGCATGTGCCTGGCGCCGAGCCCGATCCAAAGGCGGTTCACTACACACTTCCCGAAGATATTCAGTGGAAGAAAGGTCCGATTACCGACTCGGTCATGCTGCAGGGCGACATGTCCAAGCCGGGACTTTATATTCAGCTCATGCGCTGGCATCCGAACAACATGAGCCGTCCCCACACCCACGACGCAGCGCGCTACATCATGGTGGTGTCCGGTACCTGGTGGGTCGGAACCGGAGCGAAATTCGACCCCGACAGCACCAAGCCTATGCCCGCCGGCAGCTACGTGGTCGACCAGCCGAATGAACTCCACTACGATGGCGCAAAAGACGAGGAGTGCGTCCTGATGATTATGGGCATGGGACCCACAACCACGTCCGCTCCCGGCAAGTTCGAGGTAGGTCCGATCAAGAAATAGGCCGACCGGTTTGGCAGGTGTAACGTTCATTGTGGCTACCCAGATGGCGCACCGGTTCGGGTCATCGATGACAGCGTTGTACTCTGCTCGTTTGTCCGCCTTTTTGGCGGTCTTGCACCGTTTCTCGCTGGTATGTGGGCGTTTCGAGCGCGCGACGTTCATGATCCACACCGATTGGCTGTTCACGTTACATCGGTCGCTGGATGGTACACGGCCAGTGCACTGATGCTCGATTTCCGAGGACTTGCAGCGGCAACACCACCTCAGTTCAATGGAAGACGCACTGTTTACAACAGTTACCCCCAGCCTGCTTCTACCGTAATGTTCTGAGTTTCGGCTCGGTGCCGTCGTCCTACTGCAGCAGCTGCAAGAGGGGCAAAGGATTAGCGTCCTGCGCCGCTCCTGGGCTGAAGGTATCGAGCCGTCCCCGGAACCAGACTATGTCAAGGCATAACACGACGAACTTGCGGAAGGGAGCGAAACTATCTGCTTCTCGCCGCATCCTAGGGTCGAAGGAGACCCAGTATGAAAGCATGTCAATACCTGGTAGCGGGCCTTGCGCTGAGTGCGATCGGCCTTTTCGGCGCCGATCAGACATTAAGCGGAACCGTTAGTGACAGCATGTGTGGAGCTACTCATCCGACGGGCGAGCATAATGGGAAGACTTTGACCGCACGACAATGTACGCAAGCCTGTATCAAAAAGGGAGCGGCTTACGTGTTCGTTTCCGATGGCAAGGTCTATAACATCTCCAATCAAACCGCCCCCGGCCTGGCGAAGTACGCGGGGGAGAATGTCAAGCTGACAGGGGATGTTAACGGATCGGCGATCACCGTGTCTAAAATCAAAAAGTCATCCTGACTTCGTGTGCGTGTAATGTTCGAGGCACATACATGGCAAACCGTACTATCGATGAACAACAAAAACGGCGCGAAAGCGGACTACCCGGGGGAGGCGCCGGGCGCCGGGAACAGGTCGGTGGATCTGGCGTTTATCCGATGGCAGGATCCAATCCTCCCGGAGATGCTGTTTTAGTCACTCCCGCGGCCTGGGGGCAAGGCGGGCGCGGCGCCGCCGGATACGAAGATCATGGAGAGTCTGAACTTACCATGACGATCGTTAAGCCCGAAAAATGCCGTGATTTGATGACGAAAGATCCCCAATGCTGTCTTCCGGCCGAAACGGCGAGCCAGGCCGCCGAGCTCATGGCGCGCTACGATGTCGGAGTTATTCCCATCGTTGCCGATCAAGACCACAAGAAGCTGCTTGGGCTGATCACCGATCGCGATCTTGCCCTCAAAGTCATCGCACAAGGCCGGGATCCACGCAGCGTTCCATTGAATGAGATCATGTCGCGCGACATCGTGATTTGTTCGCCCGATGACGAATGCAGCCGGGCGTTCATGCTAATGGAGCGGCACAAGATCAGGAGGATTCCGGCGGTGGACAACTCTGGCCGAGTAGTCGGGATCATCTCCGAGAGTGATGTCGCGCTAAGGCTTCGCGATGAGGGGGTGACCGCCGAACTCGTCACCGAGATCTCCAGGCCGGGCTGATGGCTCGCTAGAAATATGGCGGGGACGCTCGGAATCCGTCACTGCCATTTGTGAAGAAAACGTCAAACGGACCCCGCGCCGGACAGCTCTGTCGCGCAGCATCTTCCCCAGACTGTCCAACATCCGTGAAACCTTGGCGAACCACGCCGTCAACGCTACATAGATCAGGACCTGTGGTATCCACTTCAAGAAATGGAGTGGTGCCTGCCAGCGTTGAGATCGCCATTCGCACCCATGTTGATCCAAAAGGGTGGAATGAAATCCCGCGGCAGGAATCGAAAAAACGTGAACCGGTAAAAGATCGGCGAAATCAGCCAACTGCCGTTCATGCCGTCTTCAAACCGCAGCTCATTCTCGTTCACCGTAAACTCGGTGAATATCGCATACATGAAACAAGGCCACAGCAGTGCCGCGGCTTCCCAAGGAAAGAACGCCAGCTTGGGGTGGTCGAGAATCAGGCGCATCTGATTCCCCAGAATGGCGGTAGCCGCGACGATTCGGGCATGCTAATTCCTAGACGCGCTAGGACCGCCGGCGCTGCACTCGGCGACACTTCAGACTGTGTCCGGCGCAACAGACGGGAGCGGAACGACGGCCGGGCATCGGTGCAGAAGAACATGCGATCTACGCAAAGCACGGGCACGTGATAGATTGTGCTGCATGCGTGCACCCCTACTAATCCTGTTGGCATGGGCTGCGCAGTGGGCCCTGGCGGCGGACGCCTCCTGGACAGCTTATTTGGGCAGCCCCGGTTCTGAGCAGTACTCCTCGCTCACAGATCAACAGAAGCAATGTGAGTCAGCTGGAGGTCGTGTGGACTTATGCGACGGGAGAGAAGGGCAATTACCTGTTTAACCCGCTGGTCGTCGACGGCACCATGTACGTGCTTGCCAAAAACAACTCCATCGTTACTGCGCCGGTGCAGCAGGGCGCCATCCTCTTCGTCGGTGAGCAGGTAGAGGTATCCATCCGGGCCTTGCCGGACCTCGCGAATCCTTTGCCTTAACTCGCCAAGCAAAGATTCGCGCCGTAACTCCTCGGTGCTCCCGTTGAACACGATGCGCTCCAGATGACCAGTGCCAGGAATCTCGCCGGTGCGCATGGAACCGACAAAGACGTTGCCCTTCCATTTAGGGAAACGGTCGCCCGTATAAACGGTCATTCCAGCGACCGCGATGGAGGGTATCCATACCACCAGCGGCGTCTCGATACCTTCCCGCGTCGGGTTTTCGGAAATGCGTGGGCCGGCGTAGTCGCGGCCGAAGCTGACAACCGGCCAACCGTAGTTACGGCCGGGAAGAATGATGTTGATCTTGTCGCCACCGTTGGGGCCATTTTCGTTGTTCCATAAAACGCCGGTTTCCGGATTTACGATGAGACCTAATGAATTGCGGTGCCCCAGCGAGTAGATCTCGGGCCGGTAGCCGGCACGGCCGACGAAGGGGTTATCGGGCGGCACGGAGCCGTCATCGCGGACGCGGAGAATCTTGCCCCTCAGGCTGCTGGGCTCTTGCGCGACCCATACCACATTTCCGCCGGTGGCCATGTACAGCATCCCGTCACGCCCAAACGCGATGCGCGCGCCAAGTCCTCCGGTGCCTTCATACGCGTCCGTGACAACAATATCGCGAACCTCGGCGAGCAGGCCGCCTTCCAGCCTTCCGCGAGCCACCGTGGGAGCGCCTTTGTCGTTTTCCAGCGGCTTGTCGTAAGTGAAGTAGACCAGATGATTTTCGGCGAACTTGGGATGCAACGCGATGTCTATCAGTCCGCCGTTTCCCTTGGTTCTCGCCACCGGCACACCGCCGATCGGTTTCGGATCCAGTACGCCACCGCGCACCACCAATACGCCCCGGCCTCTCGGTAACCAGCATGCTTCCGTCCGGCAAAAATGCCAGGCTCCAGGGATGCGCCAGTCCTTTGGTCACGACTGTGACTCGAATCTTGTGTTGCTCCGCGGTATCCAGCACGAACGGGCCCGCGCCCAAGGCAGGCACCGGGACGCCGATGGGCTGCTGCTGGGCCAGTTCAGATCTTGTTGGCCGAGGACAACTACGGCGACATCGCGCTCATCCAGCAAGCGCTCCGGCAACATCATATTGAGCATTCCTTGCAGGTTGCCAGGGACGGCGGCGAGGCGATCGAGCTGTTGTCGCGTATGGGCGCCTCCGGTGGCATGCCCTGCCCGGATCTGGTGCTCCTGGATCTGAATCTCCCCAAGGCGGATGGCGCGCAAGTACTGGCCGCGCTACGACAGCGCTCCGAGTGCGCCCACACCCCGGTTATCGTGGTCACTTCCTCCGATGCGCCAAAAGACCGGCGCCGCATAGCGGATCTGGGCGTGAACCGCTACTTCAAGAAGCCTTCCGACCTCGATGAGTACATGAAGTTGGGCGCAACCGTGCTTGAGGTGATAGCGGCCCGCCGATCCGATGCCCCCGGCGCGCCGCCTTCGGCGCATTAGCCGAGTGGCACATTAGCCGAACCGCCTGGGGCTTTTCGCGATAAACTAACCAGACATGCGTTCTAATTGTGTGGCGCCGCACGTCTGGGCGCTTGTGTTTGTCGCCAGTTTGACCTCCCTCGCCGCGCAGACCCCGGCCGATTCATGTAAAGAAAACGCGGCTTTGACGGGATCCACCTCCGGCGCGGACTGGAACGGATGGGGAGGGGATCTGTCCAATTCCCGCTTCCAAACCGGGAAAGCGGCGCAAATTACGCCAGGACAGGCGTCCCATCTGAAGCTGAAATGGGCCTTCGGCCTGGAAGGCGCCAAACAGGTGTTTGGAGAGCCGATGGTGTTCGGCGGCCGGGTCTTCTTCAGCGCCGACACCGGATCGGTCTATTCACTCGACGCGGCCACCGGATGCACCTATTGGACGTTTCGAGCGGACGCGGGCATACGGACCGCGGTAGTCATCCGTCCGGCGAAACCGGCCGCGATCGCTTACTTTGGCGACCAGAAGGCCAATGTCTACGCGCTGGACGCGCAAAAGGGAATGCTGGTGTGGAAAGTGAACGTGGACGAGCACCCCACCGCGCACATTACCGGAACGCCGCAGGTCTTCGAAGGGCGCGTGTATGTACCGGTGGCATCGGGCGAAGAGGGCGCCAGTTCCAGCCCAACTTATCCCTGCTGTAGTTTTCGGGGCAGCGTTGTGGCGCTGGACGCGGCCAGCGGCAAGCAGGTATGGAAAACCTGGATCATCGACGAGGTTCCGAAGATCGTCTCGAAAAATGCAAATGGCACTCCCCGTTGGGCGCCGGCCGGCGGAGGCGTGTGGAGCGCGCCTACCATCGATCCGAAACGCCACGCGCTCTACATTGGCACCGGCGACGCTTACACCACTCCCGCGCCCAAAAACACCGACGCCATCATGGCGCTGGATCTGGCATTCGGCAAAATCTTATGGTCGGTGCAAGCCACCAAGAACGATGCCTGGGTGGTGGGCTGCATGAGCGCCAAGCCGCTGGAAAATTGCCCCAAGGATTTCGGGCCCGATCAGGACTTCGGCTCGCCGCCGATTCTGCGCCAGCTTCCCAACGGGCGTACTTTGCTGATCGCCGGGCAGAAGAGCGGAAATGTCTGGGCCTACGATCCCGATAACCGCGGAGCTGTGGTGTGGCGCACGGCGCTGGTGAACGACACGACCAAGTTCGGCGGCAACATCGTTTGGGGAGGAGCGGCCGACGAGCAGACTGCTTACTTTGGCCTGGGAAAGGGCGGCATCGCAGCGGTCAGTATTCGCGACGGGGAGCGAAAATGGTTCACGCCGTTCACGCCGGTGGAAGGGCGCGATACGCATCCCGGCCAGGACGGACCGTTGAGCACCATCCCGGGCGTCGTCTTCTCGGGCAGCTGGGACGGCATGCTGCGAGCGCTGTCTGCATCCGACGGAAAAGTGCTCTGGCAATTCGATACTGTCCGTGAGTTTCAAACCGTCAACGGCGTGGCGGCGAAGGGCGGGTCCATCGGATCGGCTGGACCGGTGGTGGCCGGCGGAACGTTGTTTGTGCCTTCCGGCTGCGTGGGAGTTCGCAATGGACTGCCGGGAAACGTGCTGCTCGCGTTCACGAGTGCACAGGAATAAGAGAGGGAGCGTTTCATGGTCCAGACCAAGTGGTTTTTCATCGCGACCGGCGCGCTCGCGCTCAATGCCGGTATTGGCTCCGGTCAACCGGAAGCGCCCGCGCCGCCCGTTCCGATGCCCGCAGTACTGCGCGATTATCAGCCGGTAACGGCTGAGCGGCTCAAGAACCCCGAAGACGGCAACTGGCTCTCGATCCGCCGCACCTACAATGGCTGGGGCTACAGCCCGCTGGATCAGATCACCGCGGAAAATGTTAAAGGCTTGCAGCCGGTCTGGATTTTCTCCACCGGAGAACCCAAAGTCCACGAGTCCGCGCCTTTGGTCAACAACGGCGTGATGTTCATTTCCACGCCGAACAACCAGGTGATCGCGATCGACGTTCGCACCGGCAACTTGCTATGGCGATACAAAAGGTCTCGCCCGGCGGGCGCCGTGGTTGCGCACGAAACCAGCCGCGGCGTCGCGCTGTATGGCGACAAAGTTTACTTCGCGGCAGGCGAGGCCGTGCTGGTTGCGCTGGACGCGCGGACCGGCAAGGAAGTCTGGACTACGCGACGTAGCGGACAGCAGGGCCGCCTATTACATCACTCTGGCTCCGCTGATCGCCGGCGGCAAAGTCATGGTGGGCGCATCCGGCGGCGAGTTCGGAATTCGCGGCTTCGTGGCCGCCTTCGATCCCGAAACCGGCAAGGAGCAATGGCGCACGTACACCATACCCGCGCCCGGGGAACCTGGCAGCGAAACCTGGCCCAAAGGCGACCAGTGGAAGACCGGCGGCGGATCGGTGTGGGTTACCGGCAACTACGACCCCGCTACCAATCTCGCTTACTGGGGCGTCGGCAACGGCGGTCCCTGGATGGGCGACAAACGTCCCGGCGACAATCTGTACGTTTCCTCGACGCTCGCATCTGGATGTCGCCACCGGCGCAATCAAGGGCCATTTCCAGTACAATCCGAACGACTCCTGGGATTGGGACGAAGTGTCGCCGCCTATCCTGGTGGATTTCCAGCGCAACGGGCGCACCTTCAAAGGACTGATCGACGTCGCCCGCGACGGCTACCTGTGGTTTCTCGATCGCGGCGATGCGACCACCGGCGGGCGCATCAAGTTCATCGAAGGCAAGCCTTACGTCTATCAGAATGTGTTTCGCGGCCTGGATCCGGAGACCGGGCGTCCCGACGTGGATCCCGCGCACAAGCCGGGAACGGGCAAGCAAGCCGACTATTGCCCGGAATTGCACGGCGGCAAGAACTGGCCTCCCATCGCGTTCAGTCCCAAGACGCGCATGATTTACATTCCGGCCAACAACAACATGTGCGGCTCATCGATGGGAACGGAAGTGAAGTACGTCGCGGGCAGCTCATTCACCGGCGTGGAGATTGCGCCGATGACCGTCCGGCCGGGCGCCGATCACTTCGGCGAAGTGCAGGCCTGGAATGTCGACACCGGCAAGCAGGTGTGGAAGCACGATTATGCGAAGAGTCCGAATTGGGGATCGATGCTGGTGACCGGCGGCGGCGTGGTGTTCAGCGGCGGGACCAACGATCGCAAGATGCACGCTTTTGACGCGACCACGGGCAAACTACTCTGGGAGTTTCCGACCAACTCCGGCATCCTTGCGCCGCCGACCACTTTCACCATGGACGGCAAACAGTACCTCGCGGTGCATGCCGGTTGGGGCGGCGATTCGCGTGGCGTGCAAGCCAACCTAAATCGCATATTTCCGGGACGAATATCCCGAGGTGCCGGAAGGCGGCGCGGTTTGGGTTTTCGCGCTGCCATAAGAAGAGTTGTAAAGCGACTCAAGTTGCACGATCTTGGTCGCCATGTAGGGCGAACGCCCTCGTTCGCGCCGGGCCCCTGGTCCGGCTTCACCAAACACATCCGGAGCCGACGCGGGGGTCGGCAGCGGTCACTGCTCCGAGCAGCCGGGGGGGACCGCCCTACATCACGAATTCGTCAACGAACTTCGGAGTCAGGACACTAGGTGTGGAGAAGAAGAAACGTTCCAAATCAAGCAGCAAGCTCACGACTTGCCCTCAAACGCATCCAGCAGTTTGTCCGGCAACGGCTTGAAAAACGATTTGGTGATTTTGAGCTTGTTCTTAGCGAGGCCGATCGGCCGTTTGGCTTTCTTGGCCGGACGCTTGGAGCGTCTTGTCTTGGCACGCATGTTCATCTTATCGGCGGAACAAACGCCACGTGCCGGGCGAAGAACCAGCACAAGAAAAACACGATGGGAGCTTGCACCGCCAGTTGCAGCAATCCATAGCCCACCAGATCGCGGGCGCGCAGGCGCAGGATGCCGAGCAGCGGCAGCATAAAGAACGGGTTGATCAAGTTCGGCAGTGCTTCCGACGCATTGTAGATCTGCACCACCCATCCCAGATTCACGCCATGCTGGATGGCCGCTTGCAAAACGTAAGGCGCTTCGATGATCCATTTGCTGCCGCCTGAAGGAATGAAGACGCCCAGCGTGGCGGAGTAGAGCGCCACCAACAGCGCAAAAGTGTTGTGCGTGCTGATCGACGTGAGAACGCGGGCGGCTTTATCGGAAAGGCCGGTGCCGACGATCATTCCGAAAATCACCGCGTACAGAGGAAACTGGATGATCACGCCGGCCGTGCCCGGGACGCTTTCCATCACCGCGCGCAGGAAGCGCTTGGGGCGCCACTGCAGCAGCAGGCCGGCGGTGATGAAAATCAGATTGAAGGTGTTCAGATCGAGCGCGGCCAGCGCGCCTTGGGGCGAGGTGCGGAACAGATCCACCAGATAGACGATCAGCAGAGCGGCAACCAGGATGGTCAACAGAGGGCTGTATTCGAGCCATTCACCGGGCTTGGTTCTCGGCTCCAAGTCCAACTGAAACGGCTTCCACCGCAGCCCGTACGACTCAGCGGTTCGCGCGTTGCGGGCGGCGGGCGCGGACAGGTAGGCTACCGAAATCCCAACCACGATTAACACGGCCGCCATCAACAAGCTGGGCCAAAGGAAGATGGTGCGGGTGAGAGGAAGGAGACCGCCGATGGCAAGAAGCTTGGCGGGGATGGCGCTCGGGGTGGCCATTAACATGGCCGCCGAAGACGAGAGTCCGAGAGCCCAAACAGTTGCTCCGCCGACGTAGGCAGCGGCGCCCGCGGCGCGATAGTCCAGCCCTTTGACGCGCGGGGTGAGTTGCCGGACCAGCAGCCCGCTTACGATGGGGCTCATGCCCCACGAAATGAGCGCCGTCAGTTCGGAGAAAACCGCCACCAGGACGATGGCTTGCCGCGGAGTTCGCGGGACATCGGCCAACTTTTGCATGGCTCGCTGTACCAGGGGCGTGGACGCGACCACGTAGCCGCCGATGATGATCATCACCATCTGCATGGCGAAAGGGATCAGCGACCAAAAACCCTTGCCGCCCTGAATGGCCAAATCGGAGGGCTTCTCACCGGCGGCGATGCCGATTAGGAAGACCACAACAATGCCGGCCAGCGCGAACACCAAAGGATCGGGAAACCAGCGCTCGCTCCAATTGGAAAGTGCAACGCCAATGCGGGAGGCTGGGGCCTCGCGTTCGCTCGCCGGGATTGGGGGTTGGGGATTGGCGGAACGCGGCATTAGCGTTGGGATAGGAGCCGAGACGCGAGAAGAGTGCTCTGTTCCAAATAGTATGCCAGTTCGGGGTTTGCAACGGAGAGCGCGCGAATTTGCCGTGGAAGCTCGCGCGGCGCGGGGTACGCTCTCCGGCCGCCCTTCACCAAAGAGCGGAACGTGCGCGTCATCTGCCGTTCCAGCAAGGTGGCCGAAAGACCCGGCGAGATGCGCGCCTGATGCAACGATTCGAATGCCACGTGAAGCAGCGCAAACAGCAACGTGCCGGTGCAAGTGAGCGCGGCCAGAAAGAACGGCTTGAGAGGACGGTCGATGGCCACAACGCGCCGTTCGCGATACTCCACCAGGCTTTTGGCTTGGCGAATGGCGAGAGGGTCGCCCTCCACCAGATAACACTCGTCATCTAACCTCGAACCCGGACTGAACCCGGGAATAGGCGTGATGGATCCGACGGCGGCGCCGCGGGCAGACAACTCACGCAGTTCGCCGCTGTCCAGCCACATGCTGCACAGCACAACCGCTTTGCCCTCCCAGGAAATCCCAGACGACGTCATTTCGGAAACCACCTGAGAAACGGTTTCCTCCGGTACGCAAACCAGGATAAGCACGCAGGATTCAAATTCAGCGTAATCCTTAACAGGATGGCCGGCCTGCAGCATATTGGCAATGCGGCTGGCTACGCGATAGGTGGCCGATTTCACGGGACCGAGGCGTTCCGATAGCCACCAGAAGCGCGTCAGCGGAGAGTCGGTGAGGCTACCCGTGCCGATCAGGCCCACCGACTGGGCTTTCTTCATGAATTCCGAGTGATTTTAGCATCTTTATGCGGTCGCGAAGTTGAGCTGCTTTCTCAAACTCAAATCTTTTCGCCGCATCGCGCATGCTTTCCTCCAACTCGGAGACGAATTTTTCGCGTTGTTCGGGTGTCCATTCTTCCGCCGGGTCTTCCGGCTCCACGGGAACCGTGACGTAGTCGCCCTCGGCGATACGCACCAGGCTCATGTCGATGGGCTTGATGATGGACTGCGGAATAATATTGTTCTGCTCGTTATATTGCTCCTGAATGGCGCGCCGCCGATTGGTTTCGTCGATGGCGCGCTTCATGCTGTCGGTATAAACGTCGGCGTAGAGCACGGCGCGGCCGTTGAGATGGCGCGCGGCTCGGCCCATGGTCTGGATCAGCGATCCGGTGGAGCGCAGGAAGCCTTCTTTGTCCGCGTCCAGAATGGCCACCAGGGAAACTTCGGGCAAATCCAAGCCTTCGCGCAACAGGTTGATGCCGACGATGACGTCCAGTTCGCCGCGGCGCAGATCGCGCAGAATTTTCATGCGGTCCAGCGCGCCGATTTCCGAGTGCAGGTAGGCGCACTTGACACCCACCTCGGTGTAATACTCCGACAAGTCCTCCGCCATGCGCTTGGTCAACGTGGTCACCAGCACGCGTTCGTTCAGCTCCACGCGGCGGCGGATTTCGTGCAGCAGGTCGTCCACCTGGCCCTTGATGGGACGCACATCGATTTGCGGATCCACCAATCCGGTGGGACGGATAATTTGTTCCACCACCACTCCGGCGGACTTGGTGAGCTCGTAAGGGCCGGGCGTGGCGGAAACGTACAGCACCTGATTCACGCGATTCTCGAATTCTTCGAAAGTGAGCGGGCGGTTGTCCATCGCGCTGGGCAGACGAAACCCATAATTGACGAGCACCTGTTTGCGCGAGCGGTCGCCATGGTACATGCCTTGCAGTTGCGGGATAGTCTGGTGGCTTTCGTCGAGGAAAAGCAGATGATCGTTGGGCAAATAATCGAGCAATGTCGGCGGAGCCTCGCCGGGCAGGCGTCCGGAGAAATGACGCGAATAATTTTCGATGCCGTGGCAGTAGCCGATCTGGCGGATCATCTCGAGATCGAACATGGTGCGCTGGTACAGGCGCTGTGCCTCCACCAGCTTGCCGCCTTTTTCGAGCTCTTTCTGCCACCATTCCAATTCCACTTCGATGCTGCGCAGCGCGCTCTCGCGGGATTCCGGCGTCATTACGTAATGAGTCTTGGGATAGATGGGCAGCCGCAAGTAGGTTTGGCGAACCTGGCCGAGCATGGGGTCGATCTGGCTGAGGCTGTCCACTTCGTCGCCCCACAGCTCGATGCGATAAGCGTAGTCGTCGTAGGTGGGAAAAACTTCGATGACGTCGCCGCGCACACGAAAGGTTCCGCGCGTAAAGCTATGGTCGTTGCGCTCGTAAAGAATCTCCACCAGCCGCGAGAGGATCTGTTGCCGCGAGATCTTCTGGCCTTTTTCGAGCATCAGCAACATGCCGTAGTAGGCTTCGGGCGAGCCAAGGCCATAAATGCAACTGACGCTCGCGACGATGACGCAATCGCGCCGCTCGAACAACGAGCGGGTGGCGGAAAGGCGAAGCTTGTCCAGTTCATCGTTGATGGTGGCTTCTTTTTCGATGTAGATGTCGCCGGAAGGCATGTAGGCTTCGGGCTGATAGTAGTCGTAATAGCTGACGAAGTACTCGACGGCGTTGCCGGGGAAAAAGGTCTTGAACTCGTGATAAAGCTGCGCGGCAAGCGTTTTGTTGTGGGCCAGGACCAGAGCCGGGCGGCCGGTTTTCTCGATCAACTGGGCCATGGTGTAGGTTTTCCCGGATCCTGTCACGCCCAGCAGCACCTGATGTTTTTCGCCGTCCAGCAGGCCGCGGAAAAGCTGATCGATGGCGGCCGCTTGATCGCCGCGCGGGCGGTAATCGACGCCCAGATGAAAGGCCATAACTTTAGGATAACGGGTCGAAGATAGTGCGCCATACGGCGCACGGACCGTGGCTGGTGGTTAGTGGCTGGTGGTCGGTGGCTGGTGACCAGTCGCGGCGCTACTGCTTCTCCGCTTCCTTCTGCGGTTTGAAGTCCGTCGCCAGGCGCTGGGCTTCCGCCACCTGGCCGGGTTTGAGTTTCTTGGCGATCAAGTCGCGCTGCGTGATGCACCCGCCGTTGCCTTTGGCGGCGCAAATGTTGAGCCATTTGTAGGCTTGCACGTAATCGCGCTTCACGCCCTGCCCGGAGCCGTACATGGCGCCCAGGTTGTGCTGGGCCTGTGCGTAATCCTGTTCGGCGGCTCGCCGGAACCAGTTGACGGCTTCGGCGGGATTCTGCGGTACGCCCTTCCCATCGATATACAAGAGGCCCATGTTGTACTGCGCCACGGCGTCGCCACTCTCGGCCAGCGGACGCCACTCCTTCGCGGCTCCAGTATAGTCGCCTTTCTTATAGGCATCCAGGCCCGCCTGGAAGTCGGCGAATGCGGGGACGGCGGCAAGCACGGCGGCCAGCGTCAAAACAGTCGGTAACAGCGACAGCCTTCGCATGGAAAAAACGCTCCTATCCGTATTGAAGCACAGGGAAGCGATTTCGTTTCCTTCCGGGGACCGGCTTCCTGACGGTCGCGGCTCGGTTTGGTCGCCGGGGGGTCGGCTAGTCCGGCTAGGACGCCGCTCCGTTCGGCTGTAACGGGTAACACAGATAAGTGTGGAGAATATACTTCGGGCTGGACCGCGGCGGGAGCCCCGCGTGGGGAAACAACCAGACCGGCGGGAAAGCGAGAAGCTTGCCGGGTTGCGGAGCAATCGAGATACCGAGGCTGGGGAAGACGGTCTCGCCGCCGTCCGGAGCGTTCAGATAAATGAACGCCGTCATGAATCGCCGGGACGCCGCCTGGGTCATGACATCCACGTGGAGTGGAAACTTATCGCGCCCGTCGGGGAGGTAGCGCTTCATCCGCAACTGCTCGAAACAAAACCGCAGCGGCCAGAACCGCGCCTGGAGCGCAGCTTGGTATTGATTGAAATGAGAGAGAAAGATGGGTACCAGAACCTGGCTCTCATCGAACCACTTTTCGGTAACGTTCAGCTGCGTAAAGCTGTAACCGGCGTCAACGCGGCACACTTCCAGATCCGGTGAAGACTCGAAGCGCGCGATGAGCGCCTGGCAATGCTCCGCGGAGAGCGCGCCGGTAAAGACCATGATGTGGTCGGATAGCGAGGTGTGGGCCATGAGCTTCGCGAGGCTCTTGCAGGATGGTGGGTTGCAGAGACCGATATTCTCGCGGAACTCTCAGCAACCGCGCGCCACCTCAAGGCTCCAACAGGAAGCGCGTGGATTCTTCCAGGAACAGATCCAGGCGATCGTGATGCACCCAATGGCCGGCCTCCGCCACTTTCAGCACCCGGCGGTTGGGGATGACTAACCCGCGCTCGTCGGTATCTGGATCGGGCAGCCAGCTCTCGCGGCCCCACACCAGCAACACCGGGCAGGCGATTTCCGCGTAAATCGCGCGCTGTTCGTTCAGATCGTGGCCGTAGGGCGGAAGACAGCGCACGTAGTTATCGAATTTCCAAGTCAAGGAGCCGTCCGCGTTCCAGTTGGTGCCGTGCAAGGTCAAATGACGCGCCACCTGATCCGATAGATGCGGATTGGCTTCCTTCATGCGCTCCACGGCGGCTTCCAGGTTGGGATAGCTGCGCGGCTCCAATTTGTCGGTCTGGCGAACGCTTTCGATCCAGGCGCGCATGCGGTCCGCCGCCGGCTTGTGAATGCGGTGCGACGCGGGAAATCCCAGGCCCTCGATGGCGATGACCTGGCGCACGCGATCGGGATAGAGTCCGGCGTAAAGCAGCGTCAGGATGCCGCCCAGAGAGTGGCCGATCAACCGAATGGGCCCGCCGCCCAGCAAGTCCACTAAAGTGGAGACATCAAAAACCATTTCGGCGATGCTATACAGAGCGCCGGGCGCCCAGGCGCTGTTGCCGTGCCCGCGCAGGTCCATGGCGTAAACGTGAAAATGCTCTCGGAGCGAGCGCGCCACCCAGTCCCAGTTGCGCGCGTGATCCAGGCCGCCATGTACCAGCAGCAGTGGCGGCAGATCGTCCTGCCCCCAATCCCAGAACTGCAATTTCAGACGATCGGAATAGTAATAGTGCGAAACGGGTTCCAAGTCAACTATTGTAAAGGCCCCGGCTGTTCGCGTGCGGAATTACTTGGTATACAGGGTCTGCTCGCGTACTTCGGCGTGATGCCGGACATCGATTCCCTTCACCAGGAACAGAACGTCCTCGGCGATGTTGGTGGCGTGATCGGCGATGCGCTCTAGATTGTGAGCGATGAACATCAGGTCCACGGCGCGCGGGATGGTGGTGCTCTCCTCCTGCATGAAGGCAACCAGCTCCTTGTAGACCGCGTCGCGCAGGCGGTCCACCTGGTCATCCGACAGGAGCACGGAGCGGGCCAGATCCTCATCGCGCTTGACCAGTGCATCCAGGCTCTTGCGCACCATCTCTTCCGCCAGCTTGGCCATTTGGGGAATATCGATCAGCGGCTTTACGGGCGGCTCCCGCATCAAGGACAGGGCGCGCTGCGTGATGTTCACGGCCAGGTCCCCCATGCGTTCCAGGTCGCCGTTGATTTTGATGACAGCTGTGAGGAATCGCATGTCGCGGGCCATTGGTTGATAAAGAGCCAGCAGGCGCGTGGCGTACTCATCGATCTCGATGTCTTTCTGATTAATGAGCGCCTCTTTCCACAGCACTTCCTTGGCGGATTGCTCATCGCGGTCCACCAGCGCGGCAACGCTTTGATGGATAGCCGATTCCACCAGGCCCGCCATCTCCAGCAGGCGGCTCTGCATTTCGTCGAGTTCTTCTTTGAAGTGGATCATATGGATCAGCCGAAGCGTCCCGTGATGTAATCTTCCGTTTCTCTTTTGGCCGGGCGTTTGAAAATGATCTCGGTCTTGTCAAATTCAATCAAGTTGCCCAGCAGAAAAAACCCGGTGAACTCGGCCACGCGCGCGGCCTGCTGCATGTTGTGCGTGACAATCACCTGGGTGCACTGGTCTTTGAGGGTGAACAGCAAGTCCTCGATCTTGGAGGTGGCGATGGGATCGAGCGCCGAACAGGGTTCGTCGAGAAGCAAAACTTCCGGATCCACTGCCAGGGCGCGCGCGATGCACAAGCGTTGCTGCTGCCCGCCGGACAGGCCGTACGCCGATTGATGCAGCTTGTCCTTCACCTCATCCCACAGCGCGGCGCGCTTCAGGCTGTGCTCGACAATGTCGTTCAAGGACCGGCCGGCCTTCAGCCCGTTCACCTTCACGCCATAAGCGATGTTTTCGTAGATCGACTTGGGGAACGGGTTGGGGCGTTGAAAGACCATGCCCACGCGCCGCCGCAGTTTGGTAACATCCTGATCCAGCACGTTCTCGCCGTCCAGCAAGACCTGCCCTTCGTAGCGGGCGTTCTTGACGGTCTCGTTGATGCGGTTCAGCGTGCGCAAGAATGTGGATTTCCCGCAGCCGGAGGGACCGATGAGCGCGGTGATGCGCTTCTCAGGAACATCCAGGCTGACATTGTGCAACGCGTGGAAATTGCCGTAGAAGAAGTTCAGACCGACGGCCTGCAGTTTGGGCCGAGCGGTTACCTCAGGCTGCACGCCGGAGGGCACGGATGGAGGAGCGGTGGTTTCACTCATTTTGGCGGATTCCGGCGTAGCTGCCATATTATTAGGTTACTACCCCCTTTGAGCGGATGCTCCGCGAGACAGCACCCAACGAGATGCAATGTTCGCAATTAAGACTAAGACCAGCAAAACGAGACCAGCGGCCCACGCCTGCTGGTGCCAGTCATCGTACGCCGAGATAGCATGGGTGTAAATCATGACGGGCAATGAAGCTGTCGGCTCGCCGAGCTTAGCTGCCCAATACTGATTGTTAAAGCTAGTGAACAGCAGCGGCGCAGTCTCTCCGGCGATGCGTGCGACGCCAAGAATCATGCCAGTGAGAATGCCCTGTCTCGCAGCCGGCACCACCACTGTCATAACCGTACGGGTCCTGCTGGCCCCCAGGGCAAGCGCACCTTCGCGCAGCGAATTGGGGACGCCGCGCAGAAACTGTTCGGTGGCGCGCATGCCAATCGGAATCATCATCAGGCTCAAGGCAAACCCGCCCGCCCAAGCCGAGAAATGACGCATTGGAACAACGATAACGGTCCAGGCGAAGATGCCGATGACGATGGAAGGTACGCCATTGAGCAGATCCGCGGTGTAACGGATCAGCATCGGCACGGTTTTGGCGCCGAATTCGGCCAGGTAGATGCCACCCAGGAAGCCCACCGGAATGCCGATCACCGCCGCGATCAGGATCACCACGCCGCTACCCACGATGGCGTTCGCCATGCCTCCGCCCGCTTCGCCCGCGGACAACGGAAGCTTGGTGAAGAAGTCCCAATTCAGCGAGCGCCAGCCGTTCACCACCAGAAAGCCCAGGACCAGAAAGAGCACGGACGATGTGATCACGGTACAGACACCTGTGAGCGTCAGCATGATGCTATTCAGAATACTGCGCCGCTTCAACCGATCCATTAGGCTTGCTTCGATCCTTTCCTGGTCGTAGCGATGATTAACAATTGCGCGGCCGCATTGAGAACCATGGTGAGCCCGAACAGCACTAACCCGAGTTCGACCAGCGAGCTAAGATAAACGTCCCCTGTGGCTTCAGTGAATTCATTGGCAATCACCGCGGCGATGGTATAGCCAGGCGCGAGCAATGACGTGTGGATGGAGGTGTCGTTGCCGATGACCATGGTGACGGCCATGGTTTCTCCCAAAGCGCGGGCCAGCGCCAGAAAAACGGACCCGAAGATCCCCAGGCGCGCGTAGGGTACGACAATTTTCCAGGTGGACTCCCACTTCGTTGATCCCAGCGCGAGCGCCGCTTCGCGCTGTTCGCGCGGAACGGCCAGCAGCGCTTCACGAGAGATCGAAATAATGAACGGGAAAGTCATGATGGACAGAATAATGCCGGCCGTGAGATAGCCCACGCCGTAAGCTGGGCCTGTGAATAACGGCAGGAACCCCAGCGTGTGCTTCAGGAACGGCTCGATATACTGGCGCATGAGAGGCACCAGAGTGAAGATCGCCAGCAGGCCGAGAATGACGCTGGGCACGGCGGCCAGCAACTCCACCAGGAAAGTGCAGGCGTTGGAAAACTGCGGCGGCGCCAGTTCCGCAAGGAATATGGCCGAGCCCACTCCCAGCGGAACCGAAATCAGGAGTGCCAGGAGCGACGTGACTACGGTCCCGTAGATAAAGGGCAGCGCCCCAAAGTCCCCGGACACTGGATCCCAGGTTCGGCCCGTGATGAAGCCGAACCCGAATTTCGCGCGCGAGGGGCCGGAGTGTATCCACAGCTCGTAAACCAGGAAAACGGTGACCAGAAACACGCTGGCGGCAAAGATCAGCGTGACGAGGTGGGTGATCTGATCCCCATCACGCAAAAGTTTCGCGAGTTTCCGCGGACGCGAGAGCGGGGGCGCGGTTACTGCGGCGGTTGCCATGCTTGAGCTTCTTACTTTACCAGAGAGATCTGCTTCATTTCTTTCGCGACGATAGTCTTCGGGAGCGGCGCGTAATCCAGCCCCTGAGCGTCCATCTGGCCGATAGTCAGCATCCATTGCAGAAAATCGGTGATCGCCTTTTTCTTGGTGGCATCGCTGATCTTGTCGGGGATGAGCAGCCAGGTAAAGCTCGAAATCGGATAGGCGTTCTTGCCAGGGGCGTTGGTGATGGACACTCGGAAGTCGGCCGGTATCTCTTTGGCGGCGCCGGCGGCGGCTTCGGTTACAGTGTTGAAATCCGCCTTTACGAAGGCTCCCGCCATATTCTTCACGGAACCGTACTCCATTTTATTCTGGGCCGCGTAGAACAGCTCGACATAGCCGATCGAAAAGGGCGTCTGCTTCACCAAGCCCGCCACGCCTTCATTGCCCTTGCCTCCTAAGCCTACCGGCCAATTCACGGAAGTGTTCGCGCCCACTTTCGATTTCCACTCGGGGCTCACCTTCGAAAGATAGTCCGTCCAGACGAAGGTGGTGCCGCTGCCGTCGGAGCGGTGAACCACCGTAATGTCTTCATTGGGCAATTTCAGTCCAGGATTGTCCTTGGCGAGCGCCGGATCGTTCCACTTCTTGATACGGCCCAAATAGATGTCTGCCAGCGTCGCGCTGGAGAACTTAAGATCGTTCAATCCAGGGACGTTGTAAGTGGGGACGAGTCCTCCGAGCACGGTTGGAAAATGCAGCACCTTGAATTTCGATACATCTGACAACTGCTTGTCGGTCATGGGCATATCGGAAGCGCCAAAGTCCACCGTAGATTCGGTGAGCTGGCGGATTCCGCCACCCGAGCCAATTGATTGGTAGTTGATCTGGATATCAGGGTGGGCTTTGTGGTACTCCTCAAACCACCTTTGGTAAATGGCTGCCGGGAAGGTGGCCCCGGCCGCATTGATGGTCTCGGCTGAGGCCGCGATGGACGCAGCGCTCGCCAGCAACGTAATCCAAAGAATATGTCTCTTCATGAATCCCCCGTCCTTTCGTTGGGGGACGGCGAAGCCGCCCCCTCTCTATAGACGCACTAGAACTTCGGCATGCGACTCTCTAAAATTTTGGCATGCTGCCCGGCAGTGTATACCGGATGTCGAAATAAATCGTGTTGTCGTGCGTGTCTTTCGGTCCCGTGCCTATGTACCACGGGTCGCGGGTCAGATATTCGTATTGGCCGATCAGGTTGATGGCGCCGTAGCGCGGGCTGCCCCAAACGGTCTCGTTAAAGCCGAACGTCCCTTCCTGGATGGCCTTGTTCTGCGAATTGGACGAGCCCACGTAACCGTATCCCACCAGCTTGCCGTTGGTATCGATCTGGACATTCTTGGGGATGTAGATGCCGCCGTAATAGGCGAACCACAGGAACTTGCCCGTACGGGCTTCGAATCCGTCCACGGTGCCCCCGGAATGCATGAGGCTCATTCCTCCCGTGGAGGTGACCACCAGATCCGGCGCTTGTCCGAAGAGATAGCGGCCATCGCCGTCGGACCAGAAGTTTGTCGTAATCAGGCGAAAGCCCTTGAAGATTTCGCCGTTCATGCCGAACAAAATGCCGCCGCCGGCCTTGGTGGTATATTGACCGGCCGTCAAATTGTTCGGATTGATGATGTGGAAGGTGCTCAGAACTCCGCCGACTTCGGCATGGAAGCGCGCGCTCGGATCCCAAGCGAACTTGGAGATGAAGTCGGGCGTCAAGGTCGGAGTTCCGTTGTTGATGTTGTTCTGATCCAATTGCGTCGGGGTCAGGCTGGCGAAGGCAGCGGGCAGGACGATGGCGGAACCGCCGGCCGAGCCGCCGATATACTGCTCCGGGTTTTCAGCCGAGAAGCCCCAAACGGCGGTGCTGCCGAAGTGATAGAGCACACGGAAGCCGGGCTGGCGAGTCCAACTCAAGCCGGCCATATAATTCACGTCGAAGACTTGCGAGTAGAAGAGGTCGCCCGGCAGCGGCGAGATCCCCACGCGGTTCGGTGTCAGCATGCTCCAGCTTTGGCCGGCTAGAAACTCCCAGCCTCCTTTGCGGACATCCACCCAATAGAGGCGGATGCGGGGAACCACTGCGCCGTTGGTGACGCTGTAGTTGTTCCCTGCGCCGCTGCCCAGAAAGTCGAACTCGTTATAGCCGATGAAGTGCGCGCCCTTCCAGTCGCCGTCAGCACGGAAGCCGAGACGGCTGTTCTGGATGCTGAAACGGTCCTCAGAGATCTTGCCGCCGACCGTATTGTTGTAGGGGATGCTGCCAAAATTACTTCCGATTTGGGAGTTGGCGGCTTTGTCACGCCAAAAGTACGTGGCGTCCACGAATCCTACGGGAACGATGCAGACGCTGCCCAGGCGCAGATAAGGCGGCACTGAATTCGTGTCCAGCGGCGCGTCGCATGGATTCGTGGAAGCGGCCGCCGCCTGCCCACGACCCGTCACCGCGGCAGTAACTGGCGCCACCGGAGGAATGATCGGCGTGGTGCTGGCCACTTCGCCCAGGGCCTTATCTCGCGGCAAGGCGAAACTGTCCCGGCTATCTCGCGCCGGCGCGGCGCTGGCGGCCTTCTCGATGAGTTTCTTCTCGTCTTCAATCGCCGACTTCAGCGCATCAATTTGCTTCTGCTGCTCGGCCAGCTGCGCCTTCAAGGCGGCGACGTCGTTGTCGGTGGTTGAAACAGGCGCCGACGCAGCCGGCGCGGGAGTTTGTCCGGTCAACGCTGTTGCCGACAGGAGCGCGCAGCACAGAATCACAGTTCCTAGGGTTTTAGCTTTCATCTTCTCCATCCCAGCTTGGGTTTTCAAGGTTATCTTCTCAGGGCGAAGCGGCGGACGTGCCTCTAAAACCGCCTTATCGGAGGATAGCCACGGTGCGTTAGTGAAAAATGACGATCGCGTTAATATCGCGTTACAACGCCAGGATGGTTACAAGCGGAGTTAAACAGTGGGAAGTTCAATGGTAAATTCGGAGCCTTCGCCCAGCCGGCTGTGAACCTGAATGGTTCCACCCATCTGTTCGACGGCATGTTTGACGATGGAAAGGCCGAGTCCCGTGCCGCCCATGGCGCGCGAGCGGGCCTTGTCGGCGCGATAAAAGCGCTCGAAAATCCGCGGCAGATCCTCGGAGGGAATGCCGATCCCGGTGTCGCCGATCAGAATACGCACCTTGCCGTTGTCGCGGCGCATCTCCACCTGCACCTCGCCGTTGGGACGATTGAACTTCACGGCGTTGTCGAGCAGGTTGACGAACACCTGCTCCAGGCGCAGCTCATAGCCCACCACTCTCAGATCGTCCAGCTTCTCGCACAGCAGTCGCACGCCTTGTACCCGCGCGGTGGATTCCACGGTGCGCAGAGCCGCCTCCAGCGCCGCGCGGATCGATACCGGCTGAGGCGGCGCGGTGAGAGCGCTGGACTCCAGTTCCGACAGAATCAGCAGGTCCGAAGCGATGTTGGTGAGCCTGGTGGCTTGCGCCACGATAATTTCGACGAAGCGGCGGTTATTTTCCGAGTCGTCCAGCGCGCCGTCCAGCAATGTTTCGGCATAGCCGCGGATGGCGGCCAGCGGCGTGCGCAATTCGTGCGAGACATTCGCCACAAAATCGCGGCGGATACGCTCCAGGCGCTCCAGTTGGGTGACATCGTGCAGAATCGCAAGAGCCCCGCGCGTGGTGGATGCGCCCAAGGGGCCGGCCAGCACCTCGAAGGAACGCGCGCCTGCTCCGGGCGAAGTCCAGCGCCGCTCCACGCGCTCGCCGCTGGAGATTACGGTGGTCATGATCTCGCGTAGTCCGGGGTCGCGCACCAGTTCCAGCAGCGGGATGCCGGGAACCACGGGAAGCCGGGCGTCAACGGTGCGCGCGAAGGAATGATTACAGAACGTCACGCGCAGATCCTTGTCAACGGCGAGCACGCCTTCCACCATGCTGGACAGTATCGCTTCGCGGCGCGCGCCCTCCAGCTTGAGACTTTCCACCAGCTCGCGGATCCGAGGCGCGGTGCGCTGCAGCGATCGCGCAAGCATGCCCAGGTCGTCGTCGCCGGACGGGAGCGGCTGCTCGAAGACCGGAGGATCCAGCAGGCGTTCGGCGTAAGCGCGAATTTGAGAAACGCGGCGGGAAAAGGATCGCGTGAAAAGAAAGGCCAGCAGCCCAGCCAGCGCCAGCACCGCGAGAGCGACTCCCAGCAGCGGACGCCACAGCTCGGCGCTATGCCGCGCCACGTACCAATCCATGCCGAGCAGCGAAGCCGCAAGCAAGGCGAAGCCGCTCCAGAGGAATCTGCGAATGATGCGACCGCTCACGGAATCTGGTGACAGTATACTCGTTCCCAGATGATGGACCAAGCATGATGGACCAAGCCCAGGTGGTGGACCCAGCAAAGATACCGTTCGATATCTCTGCGATTCGCCGCAACCTGCGGGAATGGTACGCGAAGTACAAACGCGACTTGCCGTGGCGTCGCACCCGAGATCCTTATCGCATCTGGATCTCCGAGATCATGTTGCAGCAGACTCGGGTGACGGCGGTGATTCCTTATTATGAACGCTTCTTGAAGCTGTTCCCGGATGCTCGCGCGCTGGCTTCCGCCTCCGAGAAAGAACTGCTCGCGGCTTGGGCCGGACTGGGTTACTACCGGCGCGCTCGCAACTTACAGAAGGCCGCGCGCACCATCCTCGAGTTGCCCCGTTTTCCTAGCGATTATACCGGGCTGCTTCAGTTGCCCGGCGTGGGCGACTATACCGCCGCGGCGGTGGCGAGCATCGCATTCGGCAGGCCGCACGCCGTGCTGGACGGCAATGTCGCGCGAGTGTTGAGCCGCCTGGTGGCGGAGCGCGGCGATATAAAATCGCTGGCGGTGCGAAGCCAGCTGCGGACGCTCGCCCAAGGGCTGCTGGATCGCAAGCAGCCGGGCGAATTCAATCAAGCGCTCATGGAACTGGGCGCAACCGTCTGCGTGCCCAAGCAGCCCTTGTGCGCCAACTGCCCGATGCGCAGGCACTGCCAGGCACGCGCGCAAGGCATCGAAAATCAGTTGCCGTTGAAGGGCGGGCGTCCCAGCGCCAGCCGCCAGGACAAGCAGGTGCTGCTGATCGAAAAGAGCGGCAAGATCCTGCTGTGGCAGCGACCGTCCGATAGCGGACGGCTAGCCGGGTTCTGGGAACTACCCGAACGCG
The DNA here is from genome assembly GCA_963798295.1 of Bryobacterales bacterium. GTDB lineage: Bacteria > Acidobacteriota > Terriglobia > Bryobacterales > Bryobacteraceae > Palsa-89. The sequence continues at coordinate 154,904 of CAWCSV010000006.1, forward strand.
AACAAGTACCAGGTGCGAAGATTTACGGCGAAGTCGCCGGATTTCGACACACGATTGTTAACACGACTTACTTAGTGCAGGTCTTTCGAGCTTCCGTTCGATCCCGTCCAAGTGGGTTTAGATGGCTGGCCCAGAGCGGGTTAAAGGGCTTCCCTTTAAGCACAATCGCTAAAAAGGCATTGGCGCGGTTAGGGAATTAGTAAGTCGCCTTACCTGTAACCTAGGTGATAAGCTGAGTAACTTTTCTCGCAACGAAAAGTCTTACGTCTGATGACTCGCATAGCATCGCTCGCACTGCTTTTGCTGCTGCCCGCCGCGGTTTTTGCAGAGAACCCGACCCCCAGCCTGGGATACGCCGGCGCACCCACCGATCATGGCGGACAGAACTGCAGCACCTGCCACAATAGCTTCGGCGCGGCCAATAGCGATCCGTCCGGATCGCTTAAAGTGACCGTAGCCGATTATGTGCCAAGCGTCCAGCAGACCATAAGCATCGTGGTTCAGCACCCCGGTTCGTCGATGTGGGGTTTTCAAATTACCATTCGCGAGCAAAGCGATCAGACGCTATCTTCGGGGACCTTTGCGATCCCGACGACAACGGCGCCGGAGCAGGTAGTATGCGACGACGGTTCGCAGTTCGGATCCCCGGGTCCTTGCGGCACCAATATCGCGCGGCAATTTGCCGAGCACCACCAGGCTCCGAGCGGCGCGGGAGGAGACGCTTACGAATTTGACGTTTTATGGACGCCGCCTTCGCAGGAGATCGGCCGGCTGGAGGTGTATGTCGCCGCGGTTGCAGCCAACCAGGATGGCACTCCTCAGGGCGATTATGTCTACACCTTCACTAAGACACTGGCGAACGCGGGTAACTGCGCGATTCCGGGAGTGCCGAGGTTTGACGCCCTCACCAATGGAGCGTCGTTCCAACCTGCGTTTTCGTCCGGGGCGATGGTATCCATTTTCGGAACAGGATTCCAGCCTTCAGGACGCCAGCGGACCGCGGGCTTGGGCGACTTTGTAAACGGCGCCTTTCCCCCTGAATTGGGGTGCGTCAGCGTGGAGGCTACCGGGCCAGGCCTGGCGCAAGCGGTCCAATTACCGATTGCCTACGTGGACTTCGGGCAGATTAATGCGCAGATGCCCTCGTTTTCGGGCAGTGGTCCCGTGACGCTAACCGTGACGCTGAATCCAGGCCCGGAGGGGGTGAACAGCGCCGTGGCGACGCTTAATTCGCTGCAGCCATTCGCGCCAGCGTTCTTCATATTCCCGAACTCATCGAGCATCGCGGCCCAGCTATGCCCGCAGCCAACAACGTGTACCACTGTTGCCGACCCCAGCGTAGTTCCAGGCGCGTCACCCGCCAGCGCCGGCGATATCGTCACGCTTTATGGCACCGGCTTCGGAGATACCAATCCCGCGGTTCCTGCTGGACAACTGGCGAGTGGTCAGGCAATCTTGACAAACCCCATCACGGTCATGATCGGCGGCGTAACGCTCGCGTCCTCCGACGTTCTTTACGCCGGACTTTCGCCTGGATCCATCAGCGGACTGTATCAATTCAACGTACGAATTCCAGCGGCAGCTGGGAGCGGCGACGTTCCAGTGAGCATCGCGATCGGCGGCGAGCAAACGCAAGCCGGGGCCACGCTTCCTATTCAATAGAGCGTTCAATAGCGCCAGCGGGGCACACGCAGGTCCGGTGGTACCATAGCAGTTTAGTTTCGATGAAAGCTCTGTTCGAGGTTCTCAAGCCCGGCCACCAGGATTGGATCCTCGCAAACTCCATCGATCCCAGCCGCTTGCCCGCGCACATCGCGATCATCATGGACGGCAATGGCCGCTGGGCCCGCCGTCGCAACCTGCCGCGCGTGGCGGGACACAAGGCGGGCATGGATCCGGTTCGCAATACAGTGGAGACCTGCACACGTCTTGGCATTCAGGCGCTGACGCTCTACGCTTTTTCCGCCGAAAACTGGAAGCGCCCGCGCGCTGAAGTGGACATGCTGTGGCGCTTGCTGCGGATGTATCTGGCCCGCGAGCTTCCCGACCTTATGCGCAATGGCATTCGCTTCACCTGCATGGGCCGTGTGGACCAGCTTCCGGCGCGGGTGCGGCAAGAGCTGGAGACTGCCATCGATGCCACCGCTCAAAACAGCGGCATGCGGTTGAACGTCGCTATCAACTACAGCGGGCGGGCCGAGGTGGTGGATGCCATCAATTCCATCATCGAAGATGCGCGGCTGGACGGACGGCTGCGCGATTTGCGCATAGATGAGCAGGCTATCGCGTCGCGGCTTTACACCGCCGGCCTTCCCGATCCCGATCTTTTGATCCGGACTTCGGGTGAAATGCGCATCAGCAACTTCCTGCTCTGGCAGATCGCCTACGCCGAACTGTACGTGACGGAAACCTTGTGGCCCGACTTCCGGCGGGCCGACTTGTTGCACGCCATTGCGGACTACCAAAAGCGCGACCGGCGGTTTGGCGGTCTGGGCCCCGCCGGAACCACCGAAAACGAGTGGGTGGAAGTGGCGGGCTCACTGGCGCGATGAAGCGCGTCGCGACGGCGCTGCTCCTGATTCCGTTCTTCTGCTATATCGTGCTGGGCGCGCCGCGCTGGGCGTTCCTTGTCACAGTCGCCGCGGTGGCGGTCCTGTGTTTTCGCGAGTACAGCGAACTGGCGGCGCTGCACGGCATGGCAAAGCCGGGTCTGGTGGGACACGCCGCCGGGCTGCTGTTGTTGTTACTGCCCATCAAAGACGTCGCGTTCGCGGTGCTGATCGCCATCCTGTCAATGTCGCTCGCACTGCGGGCGCGTGAAATGGCGCGAGTGTTGCCGGACGGGGCGGCGCTGCTGCTGGGGGTGGTGTACGTATTCGGCTCGTTGCGCTGCGGCGTCGAGCTGCGCGCCATCAGCCCGTATTGGCTCTTCTTCGCGTTATCGCTCAACTGGGTGGGCGACATCGCCGCGCTGTATGTGGGCCGGCGATTCGGAAGGCATAGGCTGGCGCCGAATGTGAGCCCGGCGAAATCCTGGGAAGGTACCATCGCGTCCACACTCGCATCGGTCGTTTATGGCGGGTTTTATTTCCGTTCGTTGCTGCCGGCCGCGCCGCTGGCGCAGGCGCTTGGGCTGACAGTGATGGCGAACATCGCAGGCCAGCTGGGCGACCTGTGCGAATCGGCGATGAAGCGTGGCGCGGGCGTGAAGGACAGCGGAACTTTACTTCCCGGCCACGGCGGTTGGCTGGATCGCGTGGACAGCAGCCTGTTCGCGCTTCCAGTGGTGTATTTTGTGGTCAGCGCCCTGGGGTGGTAATCGCCTGGAGGATGGCGCGTTCAATCAGGGGCGCGGCAAAAGCGGAGAAATCGATGGCGCCGCTGGCGACGAATGCGTCGATAGCCCGCATGAGAGCTTCATTGCCCCTCTGGATCAAGTCCAGGATATGGACGCGATCGTTCGGATGCTTTTCGATTATCGAAACGACCAGGGCCAGATTTGCTTCCAGCAGGTCTTTCTCGGCAAGCTCCGCGCGTTCGTCTTGATCGCGAATGTGACGGACGCATTCCCTCTCCTGATCGCGAGTCAAGGGCGAAACCGTAGCCACTTCCCTCAGGTAGATCGTTACCGGGTCGTCGTACATGCTTTCAGGCGACCTTATTCTGAATTCTGTCAGTGTATCGTCCGCGTCTTGCGATTCATATAATCCATCAGCAAATATTGCCCCAGATTATACGGCGTGGTGAAATACGCCTTGCCGCGGCAAAGCTCCGTCACTTTTTGCACGAAGTTCACCAGGCCGAAATCGCTCGCGAGCATGAAGGTGTTGATCAGGATGCCCTGCTTCTTGCAGCGGCCCACTTCTTCCAGCGTGCGGCTGATCACCAACGGATCCAGGCCGAAGGCGTTGCGGTACATACGCCCGTCTTCCAGCGTAAGCGCCGAGGGTTTGCCGTCGGTGATCATGATGATCTGCTTCATGTCCTTCTTTTCCTGATTGAGCAGCCGCTGCGCCAGAATCAGGCCGTCGCGCGTGTTGGTGTAATAGGGACCCACTTGCACGCGCGCCAGATCCGCCAGCCGCAGCTCCTCCGCTGAATCGTGAAACAGGACGCAGCGCAGGCTGTCGCCCGGATATTGTGTGCGAATCAAGTGCGCCAGCGCCAGCGCGACTTTCTTAGCCGGCGTGAAGCGATCTTCGCCATAGAGAATCATGCTATGGCTGCAATCCAGCATCAGCACTGTAGCGCAAGAGCTTTGGTATTCGGCCTGGTGCACGTGCAGATCGGCGTATTCCAGATTGAGCGGAACTTTCACGCCCTCGCGCTGAATAGCGGAGAACAAAGTTTGGGAAATATCCAGGTTGAGAGTGTCGCCAAATTCATAGGGCTTGGCGGCGCCGCTGGTTTCAACGCCCGTCGCCAGATCGCGCGTATCATGCGCGCCGAAGCTCGATTTTCCGAGAGATCCCAGCAGGTCCTTGAGCGTCTTGAACCCCAGGAAGTCAATGGATTTGTCCGTGATCTTGACGTCCACCTTGCGGTCCGCGTTGCCGGCCGCCCCCGGGCCGGTTTCATTGGCTTGCTGCTGATCGGTGTTGATGTAGCCGTCGTCCACCAGCTTCTGCACCAGGCGATTCATCAGATCGTCCATCTGCTCGGGCGACATGTTTTCCAGCGCCTGCTGGATACGCTGGGCCTGCTCGGGATCGAACGACTCGCCCTGTTCCAGCGCACGCTGCAGCGCGTTCTTCAGGTCCTCCAGCGTGTGCTGGTTCCACTCGCTGAAGCCCATGTACTGGTTCTGAAAACCGCTTTCGAGAAAGAAATCGGAGAGCGCCTTCAGCAAGTCTTCCGAGCTGAGCCCGAAGTCATCGCCGGTGAAACGAGTGTAGTGAATCCACTTCATGCAATTGCCGTCTTAATTGAACTGCCTGCGCGGCGGACGCCGTCCTTCGCTGCCCTCGGGTGGTTCGCGCTTGCGCTCGCCGGCGGTGAATCCCAGCTCCTCATTGCGGCTGATGCGGCGATGCGCGTAGAGTCCTTCCAAAATAAACTCAGCCGCCGACGCCCGCACCGCATCCGGTTCGCTGGAGCCCAGTCCCAGAGCGCCGGTCTTTTCCATCAAGCCTTGAATCTTTGCCAGCTGTTTCAGAACGTTGGCCGAATCCACCGATTCGTCGATCTTGAGCGCGCCGCCCAGTTCGAACCATTGCACGATCTGCGATACGTTCACGCCCTCGAAGTAGTTGGTGTAGACTTTGCCCACCGCGCTCTTGATCAATTCGCGCGCGATGTTGTCGCCGCCCTTCAGTTCGCCTTCATATTCCAGCTCCAGTTTCCCGGTGATGGAGGGCAGAGCCGCGTAAATATCCAGCACGCGGGGCACCGCCAGATCCTCGCCCGCCTTCAAGGCCCGGCGCTCGGCGTTTGAAATGACGTTTTCGAGCGCTGAAATCGGCAGCCGCTGGGACACGCCGGAGCGCTTGTCCACGCGCTTGTCTTCGCGCGCCAGAAACGCCAGCTGCTCCACGATCTCGCGAATATAATTGGGAACCTCCAGGCGAATGGGCGACGGCCGCTCCACCCAGGATTCCTGCTTGGTAATCGACAGCCCTTGTTCCACCGTGATGGGATAGTGGGTGCGAATCTCGCTGCCGATGCGGTCCTTGAGCGGCGTGATGATTTTGCCGCGCGCGGTATAGTCTTCCGGGTTGGCGGTGAACACCAGCATGATGTCCAGCGGCAAGCGGACCGGATAACCTTTGATCTGCACGTCGCCTTCCTGCATGATGTTGAACAGGCCCACCTGAATCTTGCCGGCCAGATCGGGCAGTTCATTGATGGCGAAAATGCCACGGTTGGCGCGCGGCAGCAGGCCGTAGTGCACCGTCATTTCGTTGGACAGTTCGTGCCCGCCCCGGGCGGCCTTGATGGGATCGATGTCGCCGATCATGTCGGCGATCGTTACATCCGGCGTTGCGAGTTTCTCCACGTAGCGCTGATCGCGGTCCAGCCAGGCGATGGGCGTTTTGTCGCCATGCTCGGCAATCAGATCGCGGCAGCGGCGGCAGATGGGACGCAGCGGATTGTCTCGGATTTCGCAGCCCGCCACGTACGGCAGATGCTCGTCCAGCAACCCGGTGAGCATCCGGATGATGCGGGTCTTGGCTTGGCCGCGCAGCCCCAACAGGATGAAGTTATGCCGCGACAGCACGGCGTTCACGATCTGCGGAACAACCGTTTCTTCGTAGCCCACAACGCCCGGGAACAGCTCCTCGCCGCGCTGCAGCTTGCAGATCAGATTCTCACGCAGTTCGCTTTTGACGCTGCGCTCACTGAGATACCGCTCGCCAAGTTTGCCGCTTTTCAGAGCTCCGAGTGTGGTGGGTAATTCAGGCATAACAAGAATATGAGTTCTATACCGGATTCTAACAGTAAACGCCGCTGGACATCGGGCTCACTTCAGCCCCGGCCGCTTCCGCGGTTTACTCGTGAAGGCATTACTACCACTACTACTAAACCAGGTTCGTACTGGTTTAGACCTACCCAAAAGGCTACCCGTCGCTTACCATTACTACCTACGGGAGTGTCTGCTGGAAAACACCTCAATGCAGGAGCTTGACCGCACGGCTGTCTTGGAATCCGGCGCGCAGCAAGAGACGGGCCGCGCCGGCTACGGCACCAGCCGAAGAATACTGTCCGTTTTTTCCTGGCGCTGGATCGCCGTCGCCGTATTTGTACTTACCAATATCCTCAATTTTCTCGATCGCCAGCTGCTGGCGGCGTTGGCGCCCACACTTAAGCAGGCATTTCATCTTTCCAACACGCAATATGGCACGCTGGTCTCGGCGTTCTCGTTCGCCTATGCGGTGATGACCCCCTTGGCCGGGCTTTTTGTCGATCACGTCGGATTGAACGCCGCTGTCGCGATCGCCATCACGTTTTGGTCGGTAGCCGGCATCTCCACGGGCATGGTTTCGACATTTGGAGGGCTGTTAGCGTGCCGCGCTTCGCTCGGCCTGGGAGAAGCGTGCGGACTTCCCTTGCTCTCCAAGGCCAACGCCAGCTATCTGCCGCCCGTCAGAGTGGGGATTAGCAAACGCCGCCGGATCGGTAGCGGTAACCATCGGAAGCATCGCGGCTCCTCTCATGGTCGCGTTGGTCGCGCCCCACTATCGTTGGCGCTTCGTGTTCGTGATATCCGGATCTCTCGGGCTGCTGTGGATCGTGTTGTGGTTTTTTACAGCGCGGCGCATCCCTACCCGCGTGGAGGCAGTCGCGCCACGCGCATCGGTCCCGATTCGCAGCGTGTTGCGCGATCGAAGGTTGCTGGCCGTGGTGGTTGCCTACCCTCTGGTGATGACCGTCTACATTCTGTGGCTCAACTGGACCACCGTGTATTTGGTCCAGCAGCATCAATTGACGGAATTGGCGGCCAACCGGTCTTTCGCCTGGATTCCTCCCATCTTCGCGACCCTGGGAGGACTATTCAATGGCTGGCTCGCATTTCGCTGGATCAGGCGCGGCGTGGACCCGTTGAACGCAAGAATGCGAATTTGCCTGCTGTGCGCGCCGCTCTTCGTCATCACGGCCGTCATCCCTTATTTGCACTCAGCGTCGCTGGCGATCGCTGCCGTCGGCCTTAGCCTGTTCGCCTGCCAGAGCGTCATCAGCAGTCTCAACGTAATTCCGCTGGACTTGTTTGGACCAGGGCGCGCGGCTTTTAGCATCTCGCTGCTGGCGTGCTCCTATTCGCTGATGCAGACCTTTGTATCGCCGTTGATTGGGGCGAGCGTGGATCGCTTCGGGTTCTCGGCGGTCTGCGTCGGAGTAGCCGTGCTGCCGCTGCTCGGCATCGGCATCCTCAGAGGAACCGCCAAGTGAAATCGTCCGCCGCGGCAGTGCTTCAGCCCGCGCCGGTGGCTGCTCCGTCGCAGGAGGCAAGCCCCATCGTCCTGCTGACGGGGCTGGCGGCGCTTTTGCATCGTTATTCGGGCGAAGGGTCCATCGGGATTCGAGTAGAAACCGATTCGCATTCCAAGCTGCTCCCGATTGAGGTAACCGGTGACGAGACTTTTGAAGAGCTGCTGGAACATGTCCGGTCCGTTGCGCTGGATCACCGGGCCGATCTCGCGCAAGCGCGATTCATTCCCTCGCCCGAGCTTCAGAACGAACTCGCTCAGTCGACATTCTGCGCGGATTCGAGCGATGAAACCCCAGCATTGACGATCCACCTGAACAGCGAAGGCGCGCAATTCGTGGGTCGCATGGCGCACATTCAACACCTGGAGAATCTTCTGCGCAGCGCCTCTCAAAATCCCGCGACGCGCATTTCGCATCTGACCATGCTCAGCGAGCAGGCACGGCAGCAGATTCTATTTGACTGGAACGCCACCACACAGCCTTGCCCCGGGGGCGGCATCCACCAGCTGTTTCAAGAACAGGCAGAAAAAACGCCCGATGCAGTTGCGCTGATCGATGGAGACCAGCGGATCACCTACCGCGAATTAAATCGGCAAGCCAACCGCCTGGCTCGCCACTTATTGGAGCGCGGCGCTGGCGCCGAGGTCCTGGTTGGCATTTGCATGGAGCAGTCCTGGCACATGGTCGCCGGGGTCATGGCGATTCTGAAAACCGGCAGCGCCTACGTACCGCTGGACCCTAACTATCCCCCGCAGCGCTTAGACGAGATGGTGCGCGACGCCATGCTCTCTTTAGTGGTCAGCAACGCGCGATGCCGGGACCGCGTTCCCGCCGGAGTTGAGATCGTGTCCGTGGATCAGGATGCGGGGCTGATTGACGCCTGCAGTTCCGCGGCCCCGCTATCCACGACCACGCCGGACAGCGCGGCTTACGTACTTTACACCTCCGGATCGACGGGACAACCCAAGGCCGTGGTGGGAATTCATCGCAGCGTGATTAACGGCATGACGTCGGTCGAGTACGCGCCGGATGAAATCTGCTGCCTCAACGCGTTTCTCAGCTTCGGATTCTCCATAGCCAACCTGTTTCTTCCTCTCTTGTGCGGTATTCCGCTGGTGATCATTTCCGATGAAGACTTGAGGGACATCAACGGATTGGTGAACGTCCTGGAGAGGGAGCGAATCACGCGTATCGTTCTGGTGCCCCCGGTTTTCAAGCGGATCCTCGACCTGGGGCCTAAGACCGTGTCAAAACTCCGCAGCATCCGAGAGGTAGGCTTGGCCGGCGCCGTGCTGACGCCGGATATCATCAGGCGATTTACCGAGGCGATGCCGCTGGCCAAGCTCCACAATTGCTATTCAAGTTCCGAAATCGGCACGCTTGCCACCATGTGGAATGTGACGGAGGAATCCGTTCTCCGTCGCGAGACGTTGATCGGCCGGCCCGTGGCCAATACGCGCATGTATGTTCTCGACAGGGCGATGAGCCCGGTCCCGGTTGGAGTGGCGGGCGAGATCTATGTGGGCGCCCCGCATCTGGCCCGCGGTTACCTGAATCGCCCCGATTTGACGGCTGAGCGCTTTCTCCCCGATCCCTTCACCGCCACGCCCGGAGCCAGACTGTATCGCACCGGCGATCTGGCCCGCTACTTGCCGAGTGGGGACCTGGAGTACCTGGGACGAGCGGACGACCAGGTGAAGATTCGCGGCTTTCGCATCGAGCTGGCGGAGATCGAGGGCGCGCTCGGTTCCCATCCCGCGATCGCACAGGCGGTCGTAGTCCCGCGCGACTCGCAGAATACAAGTCTCGTCGCTTACATCGTCTGCAAGGGCGACAGCTCGGTCTCCAGCTTGGAGCTGCGCCGGTTCCTGGCCCACCGGCTGCCGGATTTTATGATTCCGGCGTCGTTCACGCCCATTGAAAGCGTTCCTCTGCTGGGCAGCGGCAAAGTAGATCGAAACGCTCTTCCGGAGCCGGGCGGACCAGCCTTGGGAGACACCCCAGTGGTGGCCCCCGCCAACGCGACGGAGGAGTGGCTTTTACGGACCTGGGAGTCCGTTCTGGGCATTTCCGGCATAGGAGTCTGCGACAGCTTTTTCGATCTTGGCGGGAACTCGCTTCAGGCCGCCGCCGTAGTGAGCCAGATCGAAGAGCGCACGAACATCAAGGCCCCGGCCGCGGTCCTTTTGAAAGAATGCACCATCCGCCAGTTTGCTGAATACCTGGACCGGTGCGATCGCTCCCCCGAGGGAATTGTACCGATTCAAGCCGGTTCTCACCCGCCTCTTTATGTCATCTTTCCGCAAGTAAAGATGCGTTTGGCGCTCGAAAAACTCGGTCCCGATCACGGCATTGTGGGCGTCCAAATTCCCATCATCCAGTCTCCCGGACTCAAGCCAATGGCAGCCGAAGTGGCGCGCAGGATTCGCAAGTATCAGCCCAATTCTCCCTATTGCCTGGCCGGCTGGTGCGCCAGCGGAAACCTGGCCTTCGAGGTTGCGCAACAGCTAAGCGCCGCCGGATCTCCAGTACCCGTAGTGATTCTGCTTGAGTCCTTCAACTTCGCCAGGATGCGGCGCTTCCGCCACTGGTATGAGCGCGCGCTCTGGCACTTCTCCCGCCTGGGGACCAAGCCTGCTTCCGAGAGGGGCGCCTATGTTCAGCAGACACTAAAACGGGCTTTCAGACATGCGAGATGGCGGGTCAGATTTGCGAAATACAGACGGCGGTTGAAAGCGGGAATTCAACCCAGGGTCCCGCTCGGGCAGGATGAAGCACTCAACCGCGGCGCCTGCGACTACGTTCCCGTCGAGTACCCCGGTGACGTGGTTCTCTTCAGGCCCCAGATCCAGCGGCACGGCTTGAGCCACGACCCATCGCTTGGCTGGGATCACGTGGCGCCCCAGCTTAAAGTCATCGACGTCCCCGGCGATCACGTGACGATGTTTGCTCCGCCCAACGTGGACGTGTTGGCGTCCAAACTGGCTGAACTGCTGCGGCGTTATTCCGAACCCGGCGGCCGGTGAGAGCGCGTCACAGCTGCTACTGCAATCCCAGAACTGAAGCGCTAACCTAAAGAAAGCTCCCACATGCGTACCAGCCATCCAGCAACGCTCGCGACGATCATACTGGCCAACGTCCTTCTCGCGGCTCCGGAGCCCACCACCGCTTCCAACCCGCAGTCTCTGCCACGCACGGCGGACGGCAAGCCCGATCTGCAAGGAATCTGGCAGGCATCCAGCACCGCGGCGGCCGATTTGCAGGATCACGTCGCAAGCCTCAACATGCTGGCCGGCCGGTCCGTGGTCGAGGGCGGGCAAATTCCCTACCAGCCATGGGCCGCCAAGCAGCGCGCCGGGAACTTTCAGGACCGGCAGACCGCCGATCCGCTGTCGAAATGCTACCTGCCGGGCGTGCCCCGCATCATGTATCTGGATTTCCCGTTTCAGATTTTCCAGACCCCGAAAGCCATCGCCATGGCCTTCGAATGGGAGCTGGACTACCGCCTGATTTACACCGACGGCACTTCGCATCCCACCGACGGCGGCGATGTTTTCTGGATGGGCGATTCGCGAGGCCACTGGGAGGGCGACACCCTGGTGGTGGACGTCGCGAACATCAACGACAAAACCTGGCTCGACATGGCGGGGGACTTTCACAGTGACGCGCTCCATGTGGTGGAGCGTTACCGCATGACCGACCGCGACACCATCCAGTACCAGGCTACCCTGCAGGATTCGAAGGTTTTCACCAAGCCTTGGACTATCAATATTGCCTTGCGGCGCCGGATGGATCGGGACAGGCTTTTCGAGTATTCCTGTCAATCGGAAGTCGAAGAGGTGAACGGCGCTTTCACCCGTGAGCAGCGAACCTGGTATCCCGGCAGCGGAACGGCGCCTGCTGTGGCGACAACCGCCGCATCGCCTGTGCCCGCTGCGCAGCCGAAAGCTGTGGCGAACCTTCGCCGCACTCCCAGCGGCAAGCCGGACCTGCAGGGCTTTTATGAATCCAAAGCCGGAGGCGCAAACCAGGGATTGGAACGGCCGGGCGCGCCGGCCGGACGAGCCTTGATCGTCAATCCACCGGACGGAAAGCTTCCGGCGCAGCCTTGGGCCGTGAAAGAGAAGGCCAGCCGGGATCTCACCGAGCGCGGTTACGACGATCCCACCGCTCACTGCTTCCCTCAAGGTGTTCCACGCTCCATGTACATCCCTCAGGGCATTGAACTAATTCAAACCCCCGATTACATCGTGTTTCTGTTCGAACGCACCTCCTGGCGGATAGTCCCGCTGGTTGATCAGGAGAAAGCTCGGACGGGCGCACCTTCCCGACTCGATGCGTCTGTGGCAGGGCGATTCCATCGGGCATTGGGAGGGCGACACGCTGGTTGTCGACACTGCCAATCTCAACGGTAAGACCTGGCTGGGTGAAGGCGGCGAAGTTGTGAGCTACGCCGAGCATGTGGTGGAACGATTCACCCCGGTTGGTCCCGACTCACTTCGCTACCAGGCCACCGTCACCGATCCGGTGGTGTATACGCAGCCGTGGACCCTCGCCTTTCCCATGCAGCGTGAAAAGTTCGACCTTCGCGAGGCGGCCTGTCACGAGGAAGATCACGACCTGCCTCACCTGAAGGCTCTCAAGGACGCTGCGGCGGAGAAAAAATAGAGTTCTGCTCCTCACAGAACGGATATAATACCTTCAACCAGGAGGGTGATATGATCCGATTTTTCGTTTGTGCAGCCGCCACACTAGCCTTGGCGCTGACTATGCTGGCCGCCGATGCCAGTGGCACATGGACCGCCAGCTTTGACACCCAGGTGGGCAAACAAACCTACACCTACACGTTTAAGGTGGACGGGGCTAAGCTCACCGGCGCCACCAAGTCTAACCTGGGCGAGGGCACCATCAGCGATGGCATGGTGGATGGGAATAACATAACCTTTACCGAGAACATGAGCTACCAAGACATGCCCTTGCATATTCAGTACAAAGGCACGCTCAACGGCGATGAAATCAATTTCAAGCGTACTGTGGTAGAAGGCACCCTCGAGGAATTCGTCGCCAAGCGCTCGAAGTAGGGATCACACGACGCGAGCGCAGGCCAGCAAGTGAGGGCTTGCGCCAACGATGGAAGGATGCCGCTCCACCCGGCGCAGGACATCCAGCAAAAATTCACGTTGCTCGCGGTCAGCCCACAATACCTCCAGATCGCGCGCGCACCAGCCCACTCCCTCTACCGCAAAGACTGTCGCATCATCGAAGCCGGATTCCCGAATCTCGTCCGCCAGTTCCTGCGGAAGATGGAAATGCGCCGTGGTGAAGAAGTCGATGTTGCCGGTCGTATTGCGATGCTCGCCGGAATCAAGATCCCGGATCAGGATGGGCTGGAATAGCGGGTCGGTCAGCAATCCGCGCGCCAGACCATCCAGTAAAGAAGCGAAACGGCTGATGGCCGCGGCGGCCAGCAATCCACCCGGCTTCAGAACGCGGCGCGCTTCACGCAGAGCGGCTTTGCGGTCGGCAGCCTCTTCCAAGTGGTACAGAGGGCCCATCAGCAGCACAGCGTCCGCAACCCGATCGGGCCATTCCAGCTTGCGCGCGTCGCCCACCTGGGCGCTGGCGATATTAGGGCGGGCCTTGGCCATCTCGACGTGCTTCTCCATGGCGTCCAGCAGGTGCGTCTCATAGCCCTTTTGCCCCAGCGCCTCCGCATAGGGTCCCGTGCCTCCGCCGATGTCGAGGACTACCGCGGGCGGCGGCGGAAGATGCCGCGCGAGCAATTCCATCGTGCGCACGAACTCCAGCTCTCCGAAGGCGCCGGTCAGCCGGGAGTGTTCGTCGAAGTCCCTGTAGTAATCAGAAAGGTGCGACGCCATCCCCAATGTCTAACACTAGCCACCACCCACTAGCCACCAGTCACGTTCTTTTATTCGTGACGAAGCGCCACGATCGGATCCACCCGCATCGCGCGCAGCGCCGGAATCAGGCAGGCCGCGAGCGCAACCGCGCAAAGCAGGATCGCTACCGTTGAGAACGTCAGCGCATCGGTGCTCGTTACGCCCAGCAGCATGCTGCCCAGGTAGCGGGTGAGCGCAAAAGAGGCTATCAGCCCTAAGCCCACCCCGATGAACGTCAAACGAAGCCCCTGCGCCAGCACCAGCCGCACCACATTTTCCTTGCTGGCCCCCAGCGCCATCCGGATGCCGATTTCCCGGATGCGCTGCCGTGTGGTGTAGGCTGTGACGCCGTAAACGCCAATCGTCGCGAGAACCAACGCCACCAGTCCGAACGCGCCCACGAATGTTCCCGCGATGCGCTGCTGCAAGCTGGCCACTTGCCAGCGCGTCTCCAGGTCGACCACGTCGAACAGCACCAGGGCTGGATTCAGCTCGTGAACGGCTTTCTCGATCATGGCGCTCGAAGCCAGCGGATCTCCCTGCACCCGCGCGTTGAGGGTCATGGAGGCCCGATATACCTGGTACAGCGGCAAATACAGGAATGGCCTTGGTTTCTCATTCAGCCCGGTACCTTTGTTATCGCGCGCCACGCCCACCACCGTGAACCATTCGTGCGTCAGATCGGAGTTGAGGCGCTTGCCGATGACTTTTTTGCCCGGCCAATACCGATCTGCGAAAGCCTGGCTGACAATGACAGCGCGCTCGCTATCCAGCTTGTCCCGCGGCGTGAAGTCTCGTCCCTTCAGCATCGGGATCTGCATCGTCTTCAGGTAATTCGGCGTGACAAGGGCCACCTGCGTCTCCATGGACTCATTCGACTGCGGTATGTAGCCTTCGGGCTTGACGCTGGTGGACCCTCCGGGGAATCCCATCGGCGCGCGGCTGGACAGAGCCACCGACTGAATGCCCGGCAGCGCTTCCAGTTTCGCCACCAACTGCCGGTCGAACTGGGCTCCGGCCTCGGGTGAATATCCGGCGGTAAACAGATCGTAGGACGCGATCAGCACATGGTGGGCGTTGAAGCCCGGATTGATTTGCTGCGCGCTCAGGAAGCTGCGGATAAACAGGCCCGCGCAAATCAGCAAAAGCAGGGATAACGAGATCTGCGCCACCACCAGCCCGCTCGTCAGTCGCGCTTTGTCCAGGCCGCTGGATACGCTCCCGGCATCTTCTTTGAGCACCGCGACGGGTGCCGCGCCGGAGGATCGCAGCGCGGGCAGTATTCCGAAAATCACTGCGGTCAGCACAGAGATTCCGAGCGCTGCAAGCAGCACCGTCTGGTCGGTTCGGACATCCAGCGAAAGGGGGAAATCTGTGACGGGCAAGAACTTCGCAAGCGTTCCAGCGGTCCACAGGGTAATCACCGACGCGACCGCGCCACCCGCCAGCGCCAGCACCAGACTCTCGATGAGCGACTGCCGCACCAACTGCCACCGGCTGGCGCCCAGCGACATTCGAATGGCGATCTCGCGCCGCCGCGCCACCGATCGCACCAGTGTCAGATTCGCCACGTTGGCGCACGCTAGAAGAAGCACGAAGCCGGCGATGGACATCAGCATCGGCAGCAGCATTGAGAATATCTGATTCACGCCAAGCGGGCCGCGCCACAGCGGAAACGCCGTCACGCTGTCATGCCCTTTGTGTTCCTCGGGATAGTTTCGTACTTCTTGTTTCAGCCGCTCGGTGACTTCTGCCTGCGCCTGTTGAAGCGCGACGCCCGGCTTCAGCCTGCCCAGCACGGACATCCAGAAATAGTGATGGTCGTGAACCAGATCGCCTTGCTCCATTATTTGCTGGACCATGATGACCGGGATCCAAATCTCGGACCGCAGTCCCGTTTGGGTTCCCTGGAACGCGGCGGGCGTCACGCCCACGATGGTGTAGGGATGCTGATTGATTTCGATGCTGTGGCCTACGATGTCCGGATTGGCGGCGAAGTGCGTTTGCCAAAAGCGGTAGCTGATCACCGCGACGGGGGCGCCATCCGGCTTCTGGTCCTCGGCCGGCAGGAAACCGCGCCCCAGGATGGGCCGTACGCCTAGAACGGTGAAATAATTCGCGGACGCCACCGTGCCCCAGATGCGCTCCGGGTGGTCCTTCCCGGTCAGGCTCATCGCCGCTGGCGCCCCACTCGCCGTCAGTCCGGCAAAGCTCTTCTGTCCGTCGCGCATGGCCAGCAGGTCGGGATAAGTGAAAGGAAATGAGCTTTCCCCCGGCCGGCTCAGCGATAGCGCCACCACCTCATGCGGGTTCGCCAGCCCCGGAATGGGATTCAACAGGGTCGAATTGATCCAGCTGAAGATGGTGGTGTTCGCGCCAATGCCCAGTGCCAGCGTCAGAATCGCGATTGCAGCGTAGCCGGGCGCTTTGGCTATCATCCGGAGGCTGTACCGCACGTCCTGCCAGATCGAGTTCATGAGAGCTAACGAGAGCACGTTTCTGCCCGCTTATAACAGCCCGGATTGGCAATGATTGCCCACTTCCAATCGTGCTCTAGTGTCCGATTGTGGGACATGGTATGCGCGGTCCCGGACGAGCCACTAGCCACCAGCTACCAGCCACTAGCCACTTGGCCTTTCGCTTTCCGCCCCGGCGTGGCTACAATAGTCCTTTAGGTCTGCCCCCTTATGCCCGTCCCAGTCTCACAGATGTGGACCGTAGCAACCTACGTCCTCAAGCAGCGCCTCAAACGCCGCCGGCGCTATCCGCTGGTCCTGATGCTGGAGCCGCTGTTTCGCTGCAATCTGGCCTGCGCGGGCTGCGGCAAGATCCAGTATCCGGCCCACATCCTCAAGAAAAACCTTTCGCCTGAAGAATGTTTCAGAGCGGTGGACGAATGCGGCGCGCCCATGGTCTCCATCCCCGGCGGCGAGCCGCTCATGCATCCGGAGATCGACAAGATCGTGGAAGGCCTGGTGGCGCGCAGGAAATACATCTACCTGTGCACCAACGCGCTGCTTCTCAAAGAAAAGCTTTCGCTCTTCAAACCCAGCAAATACCTGACGTTTTCCGTCCATCTGGACGGCCAGAGGGATCATCACGATTTCTCGGTGTGCCGCGAAGGCGGTTATGAAATCGCCGTCGATGCCGTGCGCGAAGCGGTTCAAGCGGGCTTCCGCGTAACCACCAACTCCACGCTGTTCGACGGCGTGGATCCGCAAAGCGTCCGGGCGTTCTTCGATGAAATGATGGATCTGGGCGTCGAGGGAATCATGGTGGCGCCGGGCTACTCCTACGATAAAGCGCCAGACCAGCAGCATTTCATGGGACGCGCGCGCACCCGCCGCACCTTCAAAGCCATCCTTTCCAATCGCAAGAAGAGGTGGCAATTCAATCAATCGCCGCTGTATCTGGAATTCCTGATGGGTAAGCGCCAGTACAACTGCACACCCTGGGGCATGCCCACCTATAATCTCTTCGGCTGGCAGAAGCCCTGCTATCTGCTGCAGGACGGCTATGCCGATACCTTCGCCGAGCTGATGGAATCCACCGCGTGGGAGCAGTATGGGACCGAATCCGGAAATCCCAAATGCGCCAATTGTATGGTGCATTG
This sequence comes from Bryobacterales bacterium, assembly GCA_963798295.1. Lineage (GTDB taxonomy): Bacteria > Acidobacteriota > Terriglobia > Bryobacterales > Bryobacteraceae > Palsa-89. The sequence continues at coordinate 172,343 of CAWCSV010000006.1, forward strand.
CGGCTTCGAGCCTTCGGCCGTCCATGACGGTTTCTCTTCGATGCGCGGCTTCGCCGCCATGGCGCGTTCCTATCTGTTCACCGCTTACCGCGATGAAGACGCCGAACGCCTGCTGCAAGAGCCGGTGCGGCCGGTGCACTCGCACAATCCTTTTGTGAATATCCAACATGAACCCCGAAATTCTTGAAGTTGTTCCCGGCTTCTCGCACGATCAATTGGAAGGCTGGATTCCGCCGCTCGCAACCGACGACGAGATTCGCGGCGCGCTCGAAAAGGCTTTCGATTATCGCGGCGACGTTACGATTACCCTCAAGAACGGCACCCAGGTGGAGGGCTATATTTTCGACCGGCAAAACGCCGCGACGCTGGCCGATTCGCGGGTCCGCCTGTTTCCGAAAAACTTCGACACCAAGATCTCGATTCCGTATTCGGAGATCCAGGCGCTGGCCTTCACCGGGCGCGATACGGCGGCGGGCCGTAGCTGGGAAGCCTGGCTGCGAAAATATTGGGAGAAGAAGACCGCCGGTGAGCACCACATCCAGCGCGATCCTGAAACGATTGAATAGCCGCGTCACCAACTCCGGAGGCTTGCCATAATTCAAGTCTGCGTTCTCGCCAGCAGCAGTTCGGGCAACTCCACTTTCATACGCACCGAAAATACGCGCATCCTGGTCGACGCCGGCCTGAGCAAGCGCGACGCTCTGGCCCGCCTCGCCGCCATTAACGAAGATCCCGAAAAGCTGGACGCGATCCTGATCACGCACGAGCATTCCGATCACGTCAGCGGCCTGGTGGCGCTCGCCCGATTGTTGCATGTGCCTATCTTCATTACGCGCCTCACCGCGCCCGCCATCCCCTGGGGCGAGTACACGCCGCGTCTGGATTGTTTCCAGGCCGGGACCACGTTTTGCGTGGGCGATATCGAAATCGACAGCTTCACCATTCCGCACGACGCCATCGATCCGGTGGGTTTCTGCTTTCGCGCCCAAGGCATCAAAGTGGGCCTGGTCACCGACCTGGGTTATGTCACCGATTCCATCAAGTTCCATCTGCGCGGCGCGCACCTGCTGCTGCTCGAATCCAACCACGATCTCGAAATGCTGAAGGTTGGCCCCTACCCCTGGTCCGTCAAGCAGCGCGTCATGGGACGCAAAGGGCATCTTTCGAACGACGTGGTCTGCGATTTTATCCGGTCAGACCTGGATTCTTCCATCCATACCTTAGTGCTGGGTCATTTGAGTGAGCACAACAATCATCCCGAGATCGTACGCAACCAGGCTAATCGCGCGCTGGACGGTGCGTGCCGCGCGCTGTTCACCCGCCTGGTGGTGGCAGAGCCGAAACAACAAACCGAGGTCTTTACGTTTTAAATGATCGCCCGCTACACCCGCCCGGAGATGGCGCAGATCTGGAGCGAGGAGAACAAATATCGCCAGTGGCTGGAGGTGGAGCTGGCGGCCGCCGAAGCGCTGGCCGAATCGAACGACGTGCCCGCCAAGGCGGCTCTCCTGCTTCGCAAACATGCCAGCTTCGATCTGCAGCGCATCCATGAGATCGAGCGCGAGGTGAAGCACGATGTCATCGCTTTCACCACCGCGGTTGCCGAAAGCCTGTCCGCGGCCGGCGAGTCCGACGCGTCGCGCTGGCTGCATTACGGTCTGACCTCCAACGATGTCGTGGACACCGCTCAGGCCTTAATGGTGCGCAGCGCATCCGAGCAAATCATCAAGGGCATCAACGAGCTGGCACAGGTCCTGAAGACGCGCGCGTTCGAGTTCAAAGATGCCGTGCAGATTGGACGAACCCACGGCATCCATGCCGAGCCGATCACTTTCGGTTTGAAGTTGGCTCTGTGGTACGACGAAATCCAGCGCAATCTCACGCGCTTTTCCTCCGCCGCGGAAGGCATGCGGGTGGGGAAGATTTCGGGCGTGGTGGGAACTTTCGGGCACATCGGCCCGCAAGCCGAAGCGCGCATCTGCCAGCGGTTGGGATTGCGCCCGGCGCCCATCGCGTCGCAAGTGATCTCGCGCGACCGGCATGCCAATTATGTCGCTTCGCTCGCCCTGGTGGCCGCGACGCTCGAGAAGATCGCGCTCGAGATCCGCCACCTGCAGCGCACCGAAGTTCGCGAAGTGGAGGAGCCGTTCGCCGAGGGTCAAAAAGGATCGTCAGCCATGCCTCACAAGCGCAATCCCGTGACTTGCGAACAGATCTGCGGCCTGGCCCGCATCGTGAGGGCGAACGTCCAGCCTGCTTTCGAGGACATCGCGCTGTGGCACGAGCGCGACATTTCGCATTCCTCCGTGGAACGGATCATCCTGCCGGATTCCACTACGGCGGTCGACTACATGCTCGCCCGCACCATCTGGCTCATCTCGGGCCTTCGCGTCTCAGCCGAGAGAATGAAGCGTAACCTGGACCTAACCCGAGGCTTGGTGTTCTCAGGGCAGCTCTTATTGGAACTGGCGAAAGCCGGGATGTTACGTGAGGAAGCTTACAGATTAGTACAGGGATACGCTATGCGGGCCTGGGAGGGGGATGGCGATTTCCGCTCTGCGATAGCGTCCGATCCCCAGGTGATGAAGTATCTCAACTCCAATACCCTACAGGAAACGTTCTCTGTTTCCAGGCACTTACGGAACATCGATCAAATCTTCGAGCGCGTCTTCCCTAAGTAAGGTCACCTGTACCCTAAATCTGTGCTTCCATTTCCGCAGGGATCGATTAAACTAATACCTAGGAATGCACAGCCCAGTTCGCTGGCGCTATGCGTCATAGTTACTGAGGAGACGAGTGGCGCCGAAATGAAAATAATGACGGAAAGCGATCGGTGCATGGATTTCGAACTCGCTCGAGTCTTACTGGTAGACGACGATCCTACCTCCCGTTTAACCCTGCAAACTGTGCTGGAAGCCAGTGGATATCACGTAGATTCAGCAGCTTCGGCAGCCGAAGCGGTCGGCAAGCTGGACGAACAGGAATACCAGCTGGTGTTGAGCGATTTGCAAATGGAATCGCCTGAGGCAGGTCTCAAGGTTTTGGCGCACGCTCGTATGATGGATTACAAACCGGCCACCGCCATTGTAACCACCTACCAGAATGCGAAGTCCCCGCATGTTGTACCGCAAAAGCATGCACAGGCACGCATGCTGATCACACCGGAAGATATCCCCGGGCTGCTGGCCAAAGTCGCCAATTTGATCAGCGAGCGCGCCGCCCGCAAAGTCCAGCGCGAAATGCGCCACGCTACCAGCTGACTGCGACCTGGTAGGCAGCCTCTTCAAACTGATCCAATGCGCCTCCGAAGAAATGGTCTTCGGCATTGATCCAGATAAGCTGCTTGGGCTCCGGCAGCGCAGCGAAGTATGCTTCCATAGCCGGAACCGCGCAGAATTGATCGTTCCGGCTGGCGATGAAAATCTTAGGCACGGAACATTTCCCGAGTAACTCTCTATCGGACAGGTTGGCTGGAAAGCCCACGGCGACCAGGCGGGAAACATCCGGAGTTTCACAGCCCAGTTTGAGCACGATTCGCGAGCCGAAGGAAAACCCAACCAGCGAGAACGGAAGGCTGGGGTAGCGCGATCGCAACAACTCCAAGGCCGCGCGGGCGTCCTCCACTTCACCGACGCCGTTGTCGTAGGCTCCTTGGCTTAAGTTGACGCCGCGGTAATTGAATCGCAGCGCCACGGCTCCGGAGCGGCGGAATGCCCGCGCAATCCGATAGACCACTTTGTTGTGCATGGTCCCGCCGTGCTGCGGATGCGGATGGCAGACCAGAACCGCGTGGTTAGGGTCGCGGTCTTCGGGCTCTTCGAGCAGCGCCTCCAGCTTTCCGGCCGGCCCATCGATGAACAGGCTTTCGATGCGGCGTGACATGGACTGTGGGGCCGCTTAGTTGGAGCGATAGTTGGTGAACTGCATGTCGATCCCGAAATCGCGGCCGCGCAGCAAAGCGATGATCTCTTGCAGCGAGTCACGGTCTTTGCCGGAGATCCTCACAAAATCGCCCTGGATGGAAGCCTGCACTTTTTTCTTGCTGTCTTTGACCACTTTCACGATCTCGCGCGCCTTTTCAACGGCAATGCCCTGTTGCAGCGTGACCTCCTGGCGCACGCTGGAACCGGCGGCGGGTGTAATCGGGCCGAACGTCAAGCCCTTTAGCGACACATTCCGTTTCACCAGCTTCTGTTGCAGCACGTCGCTGACAGCCTTCAACTTGTAATCGTCCTGGCTGGCCAGCACCAGTTTATTGTCTTTTTCATTGAGCTGGATTTCGGATTTGGAATCCTTCAGATCGAAGCGTTGATGGATCTCCTTCAGCGCCTGCTGAACGGCGTTGTTCACCTCCGCCAGGTCGATCTTGGACACGATGTCGAACGTATTTTCGGGCATGCGCTAATGACCCAATGCTATCAAGACTCGCTCGGTGATTTCCTGGATCATGGCGGGTAATGAGGCATCCAGCGCCAGTGTGACGGCGGCGCGCACGCGTTCGGGGTCGATTTCTGGAGCAGGCGGAGCGGGCGGCGGCTCGGGCGGCTTGGCCGGTTCGGGCGCGGCTTCGGGGGCGGGGGCAGGCGCGGCCGAGCCCATCTGGTCGCCAAACAGGCCGCGCGCCATTTGCGCTTCCTTCACTAGCGGATCGATGGTGCTCACCACTTTGGAAGCTTCAAACGGCTTCTTCAGGATGGCGTCGCATCCGGCCCGCTTGGCTTCGTCCTCATCGAACGGCTCCAGCAGACCGGCGGTGAGCACCACGCGAACGTGTTTGAAACGCGCCTCGCCTTTTACGTAGCGGCAAAGATCGAAGCCGGACTTGCCGGGCAGAAAAACATCCGCCAGGATGACATCGGGATCCACGTCGGCCAGGCGCAGCATGGCGGCATTGCCGTCGGTGAGGCTCACCACTTCAAAGCCCTCTTCGCGTAGAATTCGTTCCCCCATGCGCTGCGCGTGAGGGCTGTCATCAGCCAGAAGGATTCGGCTCATCGAAATCAGTTCGATGAAGGCGTGGGCTGGGCCGGAGTCTGGGCGGCGGCCGGCTGTGCGTCACCCGGCTGGGCCGCAGCGGGCTGCGCGGCGGCGGGTTGAGCCGCGGGCTGTTGCTTCTTGTTCTTCTTTTTCTTCTTGGCGTTCGGATCGGTGGCGGTCTGCTGCGACGTATCGGCAGCCGGCGTGGCGCTGGCGGTGGACGCAGCTGGCTGACTGGCCGCGGGCGGATTCGCGCGCGCGTCGGGTTTGGTGTCGAGAGCAGTTGAATTCCCCACCGTGGTGGCGGTCACTTCACCGTTGAATGCACCGGCCCCAGCGGGTTGCGGAACCAGCGGCGGAACCGACGGCCGCATGTTGGTCATAGCCGGGTCGCCGGAGCGCGCGGCGGTGCTAACATCGGGACCGCGCTTGAGCCACAGCGTGTTTCGAGAGATAAAGCCGGGCTTCTCACGATGCTCTTTTTCGTACTGCATACGAGCGACCGCCGCTTTGTCCGCGTCAGGCACCGGCATTTCCAGGTCCTTCAGCTTCTTTGTGGCATCGTCGGCATAATCGCTCAAAGGATAATCGCGAACGATCCTCGCGTAGGCATCCCCCTCCTGCTTGCGGAAGCGAGGCCCCAGGCGTCCGTAAGCCTGGCCCATGTCCCACAGCGCGAGATCGGCCTTGCTATACAGCGGATATTGCTCCACCAGGTGGTTCATCCGGTTGGCCGCCGCGGAATTATCGCCGTGTTTGAAATAGAAGCTGCCCACCAGGTACTCGCCTTCGGCGATGGACTCCTGAATATTCCGCAGAAGCTGCTTGGTCTCGTCCACGTACTTGCTGTTGGGAAACTGCACGATCAACTGGCGGCATTCGTCCTCGGCGCGGATGGCCTGGGTTGCGTCGCGATCCGACTTGTCCATCTGCTTGTAATGGATCTGGCAGATCTTGTTCTGGGATTCGGCGGCCTCTTCCATAGTGGGATAAAACAGGATGAAGTCCTTGTACTCGGCTTCGGCCTGAGCCAGACTGCCTGCGCCGCCCTCGCGGAACCAGCTATCGGCGATGGCGAGTTTGGCCTTGGCCAGGAACTCGCTTTGATCGTAGGTGTTGATGAGCGTGTTCAGGGTGATGCGCGCAATCTCGTAACGGCCGTGCTCGATGTCGCTTACGGCGCGATCGAACAAAACCTTGTCGGGCTGTTTGGTGTCCTTGGTGATCGGGTCGTCGTACTTCTTCGCGCGGAAGCTGCACGAAGCCAACAGACCCGCCATGAGAATCACCGGTAATAGTTTTCTAACCATATCCACCCTTATAGATTAAACCTTCCGAGGCCCTATCGATTAAACCTTTACCAGCACGGCGTCGCGGGCCGCACGCTGGATTTCCACAAAAGCCTGGCCGGGGTCGGGAGTGTGAAAAATCGACGACCCTGCTACCAGCCAGTCACACCCCGCGCGAGTGATCTCGCCGGCGTTGTGCGGCGACACCCCGCCATCGATCTCGATGGCGAAGTTTAAGCCTAACTCCTTACGACGCCACGCCAGCGCCTGGATTTTCTTGAGAGCATTGGGAATAAAAGCCTGGCCTCCAAACCCGGGATTGACGCTCATAATGAGCACGTGATCCACCAGATCCAGCACTTCGCTCAGCGTTCCGATCGGCGTAGCGGGATTCAGCACCACTCCGGGGTGCGCGCCCTCGGCCCGGATGAGCCGCAGCGTTCGATCCAGGTGCGTGCAGGCTTCCTGATGGACCAGAACATAGTTGGCGCCCGCGTGGATGAACTCGGGGGCGTATTTGTCGGGATCGGAAATCATCAGGTGGACGTCCAGCTTGAGGCGCGTAACCTTGCGGATGGACTCCACCACCGGGATTCCGATGCTGATGTTGGGGACGAAGTGGCCATCCATCACATCCACGTGCAACATCGTGGCGCCGGCGCGTTCAACACGGGCGATTTCTTCGCCTAAGTGCGCAAAATCGGCCGAAAGTATGGAGGGGAGGACTTCGATCATGCTACGACTTAGAACGATGTTAGCACGAGGGGGAAGCCGGTTAGGAGCGCTGCTCGGCGGCGCTGGACGGGCACTTTTGCCCGAGGGCGAAAGGCTGGCCGCTTCCATCTTACAAGGCTGGTCATCCTGATCCTCCAGAACGGGGTGGTCTGTCCGACGACTCCTACAACCGAACTTCATGGGCCTCTTCGTTGTGCGAAGGGGATTTCGCGCCACGAATGGTAAGAGAGCGCCGGGGCGCTACCCCGAGCGGCGTCTGGGATCCATTCTCCGATTGTCTGACCATACAGACGAAGGTTCCGGTGGCGATTCTGCGACGCCCGCGGCGTCAAGGTACGAAACCGACGCGCGGACCGTGGGGCCGCGGTACGCCCTATTTTTCTGCCACGTGACGTAGAATGAGGCTTCGCGCGAACGTGGAGGGGAGGGCGAAAGTATGATGATTTCCGAACCTCCGACTTGGCTGTGCGAAGAGCCCCGTCATTCCCTCATAGCCAACAGGATTTTCCGGCCTGCGGGCGCGCCGGCAAGCCGAAAAAAGCTTCGGCGTTTGCAACTGGGAGGAAGAACGCATGAACCGAAGGGATTTTGGGCGGTTTGGATCGGCCACCGTGATCGCGGCGGGGGCAGACCTGCTGCGGCCCGCGTTCGCGCAGGCGCCAGCGCTCCCGGGCCCGAGGCCGCCACAGCACCCGACGGCGGCGACGTTGGAACCGAGAGCCTCCGGGCGCGCGGCGGATTTCACGCTGCGGATCGCACCGATGCTGGTCGAGCTCGCACCCCAGGTTGTGCTCAGCACTATCGGCTACAGCAACCAGGTCCCCGGTCCCTTGCTACGGGTGCGCGAGGGCCAGCGCGTCGCCGTAGAGGTTGTGAACGACACGGACGTTCCGGAATACGTGCATTGGCACGGTTTGTTCGTTCCCTCGGATGTGGACGGGGCGGCGGAAGAAGGTACACCCCCGGTGCCTCCGCATGGCCGCCGGCGTTATCAATTCGTGGCCAAGCCGGCGGGTTCGCGATGGTACCACTCGCATACCGAGGCCATGCTGGATCTGCATCGCGGCGCCTACACCGGCCAGTTCGGCTTTCTCATGATCGATTCGGCGAATGACCCGGGGCTCTACGATCAAGAAGTCTTTCTGGCGCTGCGTGAATGGCAGCCTTTTCTGACCACGGTGGACCCGGACGAGGAGCGGCCGGATCCCAGCGATCCGATGCCCGAAAAACCCGCCACTCCAGACCCGCGCCCCAACGGGCTCGAAATCAGCGCTCCTCTTTACTCAATCAACGACAAAATGCTCGGTGCGGGGGAGCCTCTCCGCGTGCGTTCGGGTCAGCGCATCCTGATGCACCTGCTCAACGCCAGCCCTTCGCAAATTCATCGCATAGGTTTATTCGGTCACCATTTTCAGGTGATGGCTCTCGACGGAAATCCCGTGCCGACACCTCAGCCGGTCAATCTGATCGAGATCGCCCCCGGTGAGCGTGTGGATGCGATCGTGGAGATGAATCTGCCGGGGGTTTGGATTTTAGGTGGGCTGCGCGATGTCGCGCGGCGATCCGGCTTGGGCATCGTGGTGGAGTACGCCAATCAGGCACAGCCGCGCCCGCAGTGGCTTCCGCCTCCGAAGGCGCGCTGGGACTACACCATCTTTGGCAAGCCCGCTCCGCATCCCCCGCCGGACCAGACCATCGACATGGTTTTTGAAAAAGTGCCTGGCGGGCCCCATGGGATCAATCACTGGCTCGTCAACGGCAAGGAATATCCGCATGAACGAGAATTCGTGTTCCGGCAGGGACTCCGCTACCGGCTGGTGTTTCACAATCGCAGTGACGATTCTCACCCCCTGCATATGCACCGGCACCTGTTCGAGCTTGTCGAGCTCAACGGCAAGCCGACTGCCGGCATCCGGAAAGATACCGTGGTCGTGCCGGCATTCGGACGCGCCGCGGTGGATCTGGTCGCCGACCAACCGGGCCTGACGCTGTTTCACTGCCATATCCAGCAGCACATGGACTTTGGTTTCAAGGCGCTGTTTCGCTACGCCTAAGCAACGCATCGCCTGCAAAACTGTGGCGTCAAGGACACTCCGTTTTGCTGATGGTCTGAGCTACCTCCCAAGAATCGCTGTTACGGCTTTTTCACACGTTTGAGATACACACGAAATATTGAAGGGATAAGCTTACCACTTTGGCAACTATCCAAAAAGTTGGAAAGGGAGGAACTGCATGAAGACGATCCGGGGAAGATTCCGAGCGGCAGTGCTCATGGGAGCGGTCGCCTCAGTGCTGGCATTTGCAGCTGGGGCCAAGGCACAGAATCCAAACTTCAACAGCAATAAGTGGCCTTACGCAACGACGGGTCGCTCGCCCGTGTTGGCGGTGGTTGGCGACATCGCCTGCCAGCCGGGCGAGACGGAGCCGAGTGGTGAGAAGGGGAATGAAGCCTGCGACAACCCCAAGGCCCCCTACACGAGCACCTCTCTGTGGCAATCCCAGGAGGCCACTGCGAATCAGATTGAGACTATGCAGCCTGACGCCGTGGCGCTCCTCGGAGATCTGCAATACCAGGTAGGCCAATATTCGGACTTTCAGGGATCGTTCGATTTGACGTATGGCGCTTTTAAATTTCTCGAGCGGCCCGCGCCCGGCAACCACGAGTTTTATAACGAGCATGGCGCGACCGGCGTTGCCGGATACGGCTACTTCTCCTACTTCAACGGCTTCCAGATCGATACCACAGGCGCTCCTCTGACGGCTACGATAACGGACCCGTGCCCATCAGGCCTGGTCTGGACGGAGCCGAACACGCCGGACCCGCTGCCCGTGCCATATCCCGCGAGCCCGTGCGGCTATCCGGGCGTTACCATTCCCAACCCCCAACCCGTTCCACGGGCGGATGGACAGGCGGGGCACTTCGAGGAGCCGCCGAAGGCGGAGTCGGAGTTGGAGATGGCTGGTACTCGTACAATCTGGGCTCGTGGCACCTTATTTCGCTCAATATAGAGTGCTCGACGCAGCCGGGCGGCTGTGACAACACGACCGGCAGCTGGTTTAACAAGGAATACGAATGGCTGAAAAACGATCTCGCCGCGAATCAATCCCCGTGCACACTAGCCTACTGGCATCAGCCCACGTTCAGCGCTACTAACGGCATCACCCAAGAGGGCGTGACCGCTCAGCTCTTTTGGCAACTACTCTACGAGTACAACGCCGACCTGGTGCTGAACGGACACGACCACCTCTATGCCCGCTACCAACCCCTTGAACCCAATGGGACGCCCGACCCAAGGAGGGGCATACGGGAATTCATCGTGGGCACCGGAGGCGAGACACTCGATCCGATCGTGATAACCCCTGTGACGGCCGCTCAGGTCACGCCCACGAATTCCTTAACCGAAACGAACCAGGAGGATCCCGCCGGCAACGTGAATTTCAACGCAGAGAATCTCCAAGCTTATACCGGGGAGTACTGGGGAGTGATGGCCCTGACGCTCAATCCGTTCGGCTACACGTGGGATTTCGAGTCGGCACTGGCAGGTCCTACAGCTCTAGCCAATGGTCCTACACTTCCTGCACCGACTGCGAATGGCGGTTATAGCGACAAGGGCGTCGGCGCCTGCCACGGTGGTCGGTTCAACGGCTTCTTTTAACCAGATCGTCTCCGCCACGCTGTCTTTGACATTTCGTCCGGTACGTGGTCCCTGTCACGATCAGGCAACCGAGCTGGGCAGCTAGAGCCAGCCTGTTATCAGAGCTAGACACCCGCGGTGTCGATAGCTGGGAATGATAAAGGACGTTTGCTTCAATAACCGCGCGCCGATGTTCTCGGGAGCCCGGACTGCGAAGTCTGGCGTTCGTTATTTAGGGGAGATCTGCGCGAATACCAAACTGTGGGGGCGGCTGGAAGGAGCCGCTCTCTATGGTTCCTCAAAAGCGTACCGATTCTGTCGCCCCTGCGGCGACGCTTACCATCCCTGAACTGGAACAATCCGAAGCGGCCGTGCTCAGTACGCTCGCCTCCGTCCATTCTCGGCGGAGCTACGCATACGCGATTGAAAGATTAATCGCCTGGTACTGCAGCGAGCCCAGGCTGACATTCAACCGCACTGTTGTTGTGAGGTATCGGTCATATCTGGAGAGTCTCGACCTGTCCGCCTCCACGATCAACCTGCATCTTTCGGCGATCCGGAGGCTGGCCGATGAGTCCGCGGAGAGCGGCTGGCTGAGTCCGGAACTGGCGATCGGAATCCGGCGAGTTCAGGGCGTGAAGCGGCTCGGACGGAAGAGCGGAAACTGGCTCACGCGCAATCAGGCGCAAGAGTTGGTCAACGCCGCCTCGAATACGGACTTGCGCGGCTGGAGGGACGGAGCAATTCTCGGGTTACTTCTGGGGTGTGGACTGCGGCGCTCGGAGGTCGTGGGATTGACGCTGGACCAACTGCAAACGAGGGATGGGCACTGTGTCATTGTTGATTTGATCGGCAAGGGAAAACGGTTGCGAACAGTGCCGGTGCCCTGGCTCTGTGGTGCGGTACGAAACAAAAAACCCCCGGCTCGCGCCGGGGGCTTTGTTCAGTTCGCGAATAAAGTGCTTATCGCCTTACCGTAATGCTGGTTTGAATATCCAACGGGCCAAACTGATCTCTGCCAATGCCCTCGGGGGCGGTCGGGATTACCAGTTTCACCCAGACGGCATCCGGAGCCTTGAAATACGAAGTCTCGGTCGCCTTGCGCAGGGCGTCGATGCTGTCCTGCTGCTTCCCGGAGGTCGCGTTGGCGAAACCCGGCAGCTCGAACACGACCCATGAGTCTTTGGCCATTTCGCTCAAGCTGATAGTAACTTCCGGTCTTTCGGTCTTCACACGGATTTCGGTACCGGCGCGCACAGTGCTCTGATTGGCCGTGATCTTGAAGTCCTTGCCATTGCGGCTCAGGGTAATTGGTTCTTGAGGAGCAACCGCCCGCGGAGGACCAGCAGGCACGCGCGCGGGACCAGCTGACCGCAAAGCAACATCTTTCAGCGCAAGACCAGCACCGCTTGTGGCTCCGGCCCTCCTGATGCTGAACTGAATGCGTCCGATATCACCCTTGCACACGGAGGCGTTCCAGGTGGGATGAATCTCGCAGGTGTCGTCCGTGGCGACGCTGTCGTTCTCGCCGTCGTGGAGCAGAACATAGGAGTCAGGGATGCCGGTCGTCGAGCCGTCCAGATCGTGGATCGCCGCGGTCCGGTAGGCCGAACCGCTCCGGTTGTCACTGTCGAACCTGGGGTCGATCTTCGGGAAATACACGGGCTTGGCATTGATGTATTTCGCACCCTTGACTGTGTTTTCGGTGGTAACCCCGGCGCCCGTATACAACAGCCAGGTAAGCGCGCCTGATCTGCGCTGTTTGTTGTCCTGGAAATTCACGAAGGTGGTATTCACCACGTCGTGACGGTAATCGTAATACTCGTAAGCGTGGATCGGGTAATCCGGAATCAGGGGTTTCGGCAGGCTGCGGCCGTAGGCCTTTTCTTCCGGCGTTACGGGGTTGCCGATGTTGTCGGTTTCGCCCACGAACAGCGAATCAACCACCAGTGAGGTAAATGTGTCAGCGCCGAAGGAACCCGTTGAACTCGTGAACCCGATGGCATTGTCCGCCGCCTTCAGATTCCGGAAGACGTGCAGCTCGCCGCGGCTCCAGAAGCCGCCATTGCGGTTCTTGTAAGCGGTGAGATTCTCGAGCAGCGATTCCACGCTCTTGCTGTTTTCGTCAGCGGGATTTTCCTTGGCGATGTGCGAGGGGCCGGCCAACCCGAAGACGTTTTCCCGATTGATGTTCCGGTCCAGCATGAACCCGTCGAAGTTGGAGTGGGCAACGTTGCCCCTGAATTCCGCCATCCTGGTTCGACGCGGCCAGGTGGCCTTGCTGATCTCCGTACCTTCGAACTTCCCTTGCGGGTGTTCCGGCAACGACCACCAGAAGCCATTCTCATCGGAACCCGCTGCCACGTTGTCGATGAAGACATTGTCCGGATTGGTGATCCAGTAAGCCGCCACCGTGTTGTCCGAAGGCAGCAGGGTGTCCTTGCCGGACATGCTGGCCGCCCTGTAGGTCGCGCGATTCAGCGGATTACTTCCCATGTTCTCTCCGTTTGCGCCGAGATTGGTCGGCATGCAGGCCTTGGAGGTATGGCACTTGATCTGGATCGCCAGGTTGTGCACGAACTGGTTACCGTGCTCCGCGCCGTCTTCCAGGAAGAAGCAGTGACCGACGGTGTTGTAGGTCACGTTGTTCTCCACGTGCAGGAAGTTCGTGCCATGCACGGTCACGCAGCGGTTGTAGGTGTCGTGAATGGCGGAGTTCTTGATGTACTGCCCCTGCCCCCCATCGCCGACCAGATGCCAATGGATCGGATATCGGGCGAGAGTCATGTTCTGGCCCATTCGATTGAATTCGACGCCGTCGACAAACATCTTGCTTCCCACCATCGCCATGACGTGCCCGCCGTAGAAGGACTGTTCCGCGTCGGCCGATGCCTGCAGCTTGATGTTGCGCGTCAGCAAGCCGACTTCGCCGCGTTCATCCACGTCGAAGGTGATCTTGCCGAAGTGCATGTAGTCGAGCTTCTTGTCGAGCGTGATCGTGTTTCCGCTGATGGCGGCAATGTTTCGCCGCTCTGCCTGCCGGGGATCGTAATCGGTGGATGCGAGAACGATCTCGTCGCCGACGCGCCAGCCGGCAGCGTTCAGGACCTGGATCGAGGTGGCGCCGGCGTTGGCTGTGCTGGACAGCTTCGTCCAGGAATTGGTCCGGTCACCGTGAAGATTGAGGGTTCCGCCCATGAGCAGGATGCCGCGGTCCACGCGGTCCGTCGTTCCACCCACTCCACTGATGTCTTCGTCTTTGACGTTGTTCGTGAAGGTGATGGTGGCCTTGCGGGTGTGAGGGGCCTTTTCCGTGCCGATCTCCAACTCGCCGTGCAACATGATCCACTCGGTGGTGAGTTCAACGTCTTTATTGTTCGCGAAGCTCAGCTTGCCGTTGATCGTCAGACCGTTCAGCGGCGGGGTGTTGACGTCGAGCACCACTTCTTTGCCGGCGTCGATGGTGACCTTGTCGCCTGCCACGGGCACCTTGCGGTTGGGCCAGGTCGCCCGATCAGACCACTTCGTCGCCTTCGCTGCCGTCTGCTGCTGCGCCTTCAGGACGGCATGTCCGCCGAGGCCCAAAAAGGCTGGAACCAGCAACGAAAGGAGCAAGAGTGAGTGTTTTCGCATCGTTAAGCCTCCCTGAATGATCATGTTACGCGGACGTATAGCCAGGGACAATTTTACACCTATCGCAGGTCGGACCATGAGGGGGGGGACCCTCCAGCCTCATTCCATCTCAACGTCGCGAAAGATCGATTTTGAACAGACGATCCGCCGCACAACAAAGCCCCCGGCTCGGCGCCGCGGGCTTTGTTCCGCTCGCGAAACAGATCCTATCTGCTGACCGCTATACTGGCTTGCAGATCCGTTGGACGAACAATCGGCAACGGAGGCTTGGTCACGACCAGTTTGACCCAGAGGGCATCCCCGCCCCTGAAATAAGACGTCGCGTTCGCCTTGCGCAATGCGTCCATGCTGGGCTGTTCCGTTCCGGAGGCTGCTTTGGTGAAACCCGGCAGCTCAAATATGACCCATGACCCCTGGTCCATTTCGGCCAGACTGAGAGAGACCTGCTGTCTTTCGGTCTTCACCAGGATCTCGGTGCCGGCCTTCACAGTGCTCTGGTCGCCGGAGATCTTGAATTCCTTGCCGTTGCGAACAAGCGCGATGGGCGCCTGCGGAGCACGACGAGAAAACAGAGCGGCACGTTGGGCCTGAACGAGGGGAGTGTTTGGTGCATTCGGACCGATCGAAGAGAGCAAAGCGAACCGGGCGGTCCGCGATTCGAGATCGACTTTGCCTGGAAGTTCTCCTCTGCTGTCGGAGAGATTCAGGCGACCGACATCACCCTTGCACACAGAGGCGTTCCAGGTGGGATGGATTTCACAGGTGTTGTCGGTGACCACGCTGTCGTTCTCACCATCGTTGAGCATGATGTGGGAATCGGGGATGCCGGTCACCGAACCGTCCAGGTCGTGGATCGACAGGGTCCGATATGCGTTGCCGCCGCGGTTATCATTATCGAACCTGGTATCGAATTTCGGGAAATACACCGGCTTGGCGTTGACGAATTTCGCACCGCTGATGGTGCTTCCGGTACTGAGCCCCGCGCTCGTGTACAACAGAAAGGACAGCGCACCCGTTTTTCTCCGATCGTTGTCCTGGAAATTCACGAATGTCGTGTTCACCACATCACCGCGGTAATCATAGTATTCGAAGCCGCGGATCGGGAAGTCAGGGATCCGCTTCTTGGGCAGGCTGCGGCCATAGGCAACTTCCTCGGGCGTCGTGGGATTGCCGCGATTGTCGCTCTCGCCCACGACCAGCGAATCAACCAGCCGTGCTTGAAACGGTTCGCTGCCGATGTCGCCGGCGGCCTGCGTCATGCCAATGGCATTGTCAGCGAGTTTCAATTTGCTGTAGACGAACATGTCGCCCCGGCCCCAGAGACCGCCATTGCGGTTCTTGTAGCTGGTCAAGCTCTGGAAGTGCGACTCCACCACTTCGCTATCCAGGTCAGCAGGATTTGCCAACGGCAGGAACGGGATGGTGGCCAGACCGAAGGTGTTATCTTCGTAGATGTTCCGGTCGAACATGAACCCGTCGAAGTTGGAATGGGCCACGTTGCCTCTGAATGCGCGCAGCGGCGTTCGGCGCGGCCAGATGGTCTTGCTGACTTCCGAATCCTTGAACTTCCCTTGCGGGTGTTCCGGCAGAGACAGCCAGAAACCGTTCTCGTCGGAACCGGCCGCCACATTGTCTATGAAGCTATTGTCCGGGTTGGTGATCCAGAAGGACGCCACCGTGTTGTCCGAAGGCAGCAGAACGTTCTTGCTGTGGAAGCTCATTTCCCTGTAGGCCTGACGATTCGCATAGTTGGCGTCTCTCTCTCCGTTGGCGGCGGGATTCGTGGGCACGCATTCCAATGTCGGATGACACTTGGTCTGGATTGCCAGGTTCTTGATGAATTCATTACCGTGCTCGATCCCGTCTTCCAGGAAGAAGCAGTGGCCGACGGTGTTGTAGGTCACGTTGTTTTCGACGCGCAGGAAATTCGTGCCATGCACGGTCACGCAGCGGTTGTAGGTGTCATGAATGCGAGGAGTTCTTGATGTACTGCCCCTGCGCGTCGCCGACCAGATGCCAGTGGATCGGATATCGGGCGAGAGTCATGTTCTGGCCCATTCGATTGAATTCGACGCCCTCGACAAACATCTTGCTTCCGACCATCGCCATGACGTGCCCGCCGTAGAAGGACTGTTCCGCGTCGGCCGATGCCTGGAGTTTGATGTTGCGAGTCAGCAAGCCGACTTCGCCGCGTTCATCCACGTCGAAGGTGATCTTGCCGAAGTGCATGTAGTCGAGCTTCTTGTCGAGCGTGATCGTGTTTCCGCTGATGGCGGCAATGTTTCGCCGTTCTGCCTGCCGGGGATCGAAATCCGTGGATGCGAGAACGATCTCGTCGCCGACGCGCCAGCCGGCAGCGTTCAGGACCTGGATCGAGGTGGCGCCGGCGTTCGCTGTGCTGGACAGCTTCGTCCAGGAATTGGTCCGGTCACCGTGAAGATTGAGGGTTCCGCCCATGAGCAGGATCCCGCGGTCCACGCGGTCCGTCGTTCCACCCACTCCACTGATGTCTTCGCCTTTGACGTTGTCGGTGAAGGTGATGGTGGCCTTGCGGGTGTGAGGGGCCTTTTCCGTGCCGATCTCCAACTCGCCGTGCAACATGATCCATTCGGTGGTCAGTTCAACGTCCTTATTGTTTGCGAAGCTGAGTTTGCCGTCGATGGTCAAACCGTGCAGCGCCGGCGGAGTGACATCGAGGACTACGTCCATGTCCCTCCCGATGGTGACAAGGTCGTCTTTGGCTGGCACCTTTTTGTCAGGCCAAGTGGCTGGATCAGACCAGCGCTTCCCGCTGGTCGTCGAAGAAGTTTTTTGTTGAGCCTTAAGGGAGGCGTATCCGCCGAGGACTAAAAAGGCTGGAACCAGCAACGAAAGGATCAAATATGTGTGTTTTCGCATCGATAAGCCTCCATGCACGATCATGTTACGCTACTTTCTCCCGCGAGGATCGAACGAGGTCTAGCCAGGGACAATTTTACACCCATCCTCAGCCGGACAAGATCCTCTGGTTTCAACGTAGTCGGCCTGCGGATGGGTTTGCGGAGCACAGGACTGAAGGCATCTGAGCACGGCGGTTCGGACGCCAGAGCCGCCGGGTGCCAGTCACGATCTGGCGTGCCTTGCAGACACCCTCCGAATCTTCTTGGATCAACGAGCTTTGTCCTGCGCTTCCGTTCACCCGCTCACCTGCACTTTGGACAGGTGTCTGCCAACATCCTCCGACCCGACGTCTTGCCAACTTCCGAGTAGCGCGTTACACGGCCGGAGGTGGCGAACACTCTACACCTGGGGAGCAATCCGGCAACAATCAGGCTCAAGTTTTGGGACAAAGTCTTGAGACTGGACCGCAAACGCGACCGCTGGACCGCAGGCGCGAGTTCCGGATCAATTTCGGGACAGAGTTTTGAGACGCTGGAAGCCCGGATTTTGGGGCCTCCCGATTTCGTCTCGAAACTTACCCTTTGTGCAACGTCGCTTCGCCCACTTTGACGCATTACGCCCGACTCGCTGATCTGGTTGTGCCAGCTTTGAGTGGATGGTCGCCCACTCGGAGAAAGCTCGATCTGAATTCCCCCCTTGCAACCCAAACCGGGTGCTCCCACCGCTTGTCAAACCAAGTAGTGAATGATAAAGGACGCTGCCGTTCGCATCTGCTCGTCGCACGGCGATGAGATTGGACGTCATCGGGTGGACCGTCCATGACATCCACGTGCAGCATCGTGGCGCCGGCGCACGCCATGGGCGATAACTCTACAATCGTTGAGATGGACCACCACACGGTTGCCGCCATCGCCATCGCCGGCAGTTGCCTGGACGTGCTGGGCAGCCTTTATCTGGCCTACGACTTGCTGGGCGGACCGCACGGACCGCTGCGGCTGCTGACCAGGGCGGTGACCTATTCGATCCTGTTTGGGCTGGGCTACGGCCTGGGGCTCGGATTGCTCTTCGGCGTGGCCTCCGGACTGGCGCTGGGAGTTACCATCGCGATCGAGCTCAATCGGACATCAAAACAGAACGACCATTACTCGCTGCCCTGGGAGGCATTGTTTAGCGCGATCCGCGCGGCGGCCTTCAGTGCGGCGCTGTACCCGCAAGTGGGTTTACGCTTCGCCATCATTTACGGCCTGCTGCTGACCGGCGGACAAGTGGTCGCTTATATGCGTGGAGTGCGCCCGTCGCTGCGCATAGTGACTCCCCGCGGGCCGAAACTTAGGAGCGTATTCGTTTGGTCGACAGTGATTCGAACGGTGGGCTATATCGTGGCAGCGCTGCTGTGCAGCGTGTTCGTGCGGCACCTGGACCATCCGTTGTTGTTTGCGTCGCGGCTGGGGATCGTCACCGGAATCGTGACCGGGCTCGGTATGGCCCTCAGCCCTCACATCGAATATTACGCCGATAATATCCCGCAGCGGCGCATGGGCGTGTTCGGCGTGGCGCTGATGTTTTGCGGCTTCGCGCTTCAATCGCTGCAGTATTGGCTGGCGGTTTTCGATATTCGTGTGATCTAGCGCGAACAGAACGCGACAAAGAAGCCGTCGCCGGGGTCGCGGCCGGGCAGCCGCTGCGCAGTTTCCCACGGACCCGGAATCTGCTCGATCACTTGTTCGTTCTCCTCTTTTTCGAGCGAACACGTCGAATAAACCAGCCGGCCGCCGGGGCAAAGATTTTCCATCGCCCGGCGCACCAGGGCCACTTGCTTGGCTTGCAGATCGATTAAATCCGACGGCTGGAGGCGCCACTTGATCTCGGGATTGCGCCCCAGCGTTCCAGTGCCGGAGCACGGCGCGTCGATCAGAATGCGATCGAATTTGTTTCGGAACGGCAGCGGCTGCGTACCGTCCAGCACAACCAGTGGGCACTCAAGATCGCGCATTTGCTTTAAACGATGCAGATGGATGTCGCACGCCACTGCCGGGACGCCGCATTCGATCGCCTGCGCGGTTTTGTTGCCCGGCGCGGCGCACAGGTCGAGGAAACTTTGGCCGGGATGGAGATCGAGGAACGGCACAATGGACTGAGCCGCGATGTCCTGAATGCGGCCGGTGCTTGCGATGTAAGTCTCAGGCGGAGTAAGAAACGCCGCTGCGATCTTGGTCGCTGCCGCGCGGCCGAATTGGCGATCCCACCTTTCGAGCAACCAGGGGGGCATGGAGAGATCGGTGGCGCGATCCGGCCAAGGAACTGGCGTGCGATCGGTTTTCCTTAAGATCGCATTCACCAATCCGGCGGCCGATGCTTTGTGGGCGCGCTTCACCAACTCCACGCTTTCGCCCACCGCGGCGTGTGGCGGGATGCGATCCAGGTACCGAAGCTGGTAAATGCCCATGCGCAAGGCGATCCGCACCTCCACCTCGGGCGGGCGCGGGACACGGCGTGCGATCAGATAATCCAGCTGGGCTTGGTAGCGAAGGCATCCGAAGACGATCTCGGAAGCGAGGCCTGCGTCGCGCGAGTCGAGTTGGGCGGAACGCTGCAGCAGCAGATCGGATGCATAGCCGCCTTGCTGCACTTTGCGGAGAACATCGAAGGCGACCTGGCGTGCGGGAGAGATCAAGTTCTATCTTAGTAGGCGTGCTGAAGAACGACGGACGCTATTGTGACGGCTGCGGACAAAAGCTGCCGCCAGGATCCAGGCTGTCGCTGCAGGTGGTGTCGAAAGAGGAAGCCAAGACGCTGGGCGCGCCGGGAGTGGAGAACGCCGACGGAACCGTCACCATCGACCTGTGTTTGAACTGCCGGGTGCAGCGGTCGAATCGAATCAAGCACGGAACCTGAACAAATGAAAATCCGCTCCGTTGAAAACCCGCCTTCGTGCCAGTGAGTGGCAACCCGGAGACCCAGCCTTCGTCCTTCACGCCGGCGAGGCGGCCGACGCGATCTCCGATTTCCTGATGGAAACGGCCAAGCATTTTCTTGACTACGGGCTCTTCCTCACTGGATTGCGGGCCGCGTTCGGCCATTTGCATGGTGAGGATATGGTCCGTGGCGAAACCTGGCGGTACGATTTGGAGGCGGATAAAGCTTCGGATCAGGAGCCCGGCGCCAGCCAGCAACATCAAAGACAGCGCCAGTTCGGAAACTACCAGCAGCCCGCGCAGCCGGTTTCGCAACAAGCCCAGACCGCCGTCGCTTCGCCCGTCGCGTCCGCCCGATTTCAGCGACGTGGTCAGATCCACCTTGAGGGCGCGCCAGGCCGGCGCAATGCCAAACAGGACGCCGGTGACAAGGGAGATCCCGAAGGTAAACGCCAGAACCGCGCCGCTGATTCGAATATCTTCCAACCTGGGAATATTTCCAGGATTCAGGCTGCGCACCACGTCCAGGCTCCACTTGGCGAGCACGAGACCAGCCGCGCCGCCGATGACCGCCAGCACCAGGCTTTCCGTCAACAACTGCCGCACGATGCGCTGCGCGCCCACTCCCAACGCCGTGCGGATCGCGATTTCCTTCCTGCGTCCCGTAGTGCGCGTGAGCAACAGATTCGCGACATTGGCGCAAGCGATCAGAAGAACCGCAGCCACGGCGCCCAGCATGATCACCAAGGCGCGGCGGACGTCGCCCACCACCTGGTCCTGCAAGCCGATCACAGTCATGCCGAAGGTGCGGTCGCGTTTGTCTTTGTCCCGGATACGCGCGGCGATGATATCAACATCGGCCTGGGCTTGTTGGACGGAAACGCCGCGCTTCAGACGCACCATGATGTTGTAGTTCTCGTCGCCTCGCCGTTGGGAAGGATTGTTGCTCAACGGCAGCGGTAGGAAGACGTCCAGCTTGTCCACCGCAACCCCGGCCGGCATTACTTCGGAGTTGAGCATAAACTCGGGAGCCAGCACTCCGGCCACGCGATATTGTTTTCCGTCCAGCGTCATGCTCTTGCCGGCAAGGTTTGAGGCGGAGCCGAACATCCTGCGCCAGAATCGGTAGCTGAGAATCGCCACGGACGGTTTGCCGGGCGTGTCTTACTGGGGAAGCAGAAGGCGTCCGAACAGGGGCTTAGCGCCGAGGATGTGAAACAGCGTGGACGAAGTAGTGATTCCGTCGACTCTCAAGGGCTGATCGATCCCCGTGAGAGTCATGCCGCGAGGTTGCGCAATCCCCATCTCGTCGAACGAATGATTTTCGTTGCGAATGTCAAGAAACTGGCCTGGCGAGGGCCAGTCGCGAAAAATGCCGATGCCTGGCGAATGCAGCCAGATATTGGCCAGCCGTTCGGGTTGAGGGTAGGGCAACGGGCGGAGCAGCAGCGCGTCGACCACGCTAAAGATGGTGGAGTTCGCGCCGATGCCGATGGCGAGCGAAAGCACCACTGCCGCGCTCAGACCCGGATTCTTGCGCAGCATGCGCAGCGCGTAGCGGAGATCCTGCAGCATTGATCTCATCAGAATGGATTCATCATAGGACGGCAGCGAACCCCTTGCGGTATATAGATAGGACATGACCCACGTCGCACTTCTACGCGGCATCAATGTCGGCGGCAATAACATACTGCCGATGAAGGACCTGGCGCGGATGTTCGCCGACGCCGGTTGCAGCAACGTGCGCACCTACATCCAGAGCGGCAACGTGATTTTCGAGAAGTCTGGCGGCGTGGCGAAACTGGGCGAAGCGATCGCGGTGAACATCGAGAAGCGCTTTGGATTTCGAGTTCCCGTGATTCTGCGGACCCAGGAGCAGTTGCGCAAAACCATCCGCGGCAATCCGTACCTTGCGGCGGACGTGGACCAAAAATGTCTCCACGTTTATTTTCTCGCCCACTCGCCGAACGCTGGAGCAATCGCCGGCCTGGACGCAAACCGCTCGACGCCGGACAGGTTTCACGTCCTTGGACAGGAAATTTATCTGCATCTTCCCAACGGCATGGGGCGCTCCAAGCTGACCAACGCGTACTTCGATTCGAAGCTCTCCAGTACCTGCACGGCCAGAAACTGGGCGACGGTCCTGAAGCTTGCTGAGATGATGGAAGAGTGATTTCGTTCTCCAGCATCAATAAGCAATACGGCAAGCAGTTGATTTTCGTTGAGGCTTCGTTTCAGTTGAATCCCGGCGAGAAGGTGGGCCTGGTTGGCCCTAACGGCGCGGGCAAGACCACGCTCTTCCGCATGATTGTGGGCGAAGAGGAACCGGACGATGGCACGGTGGCGGTTCCCAAGCGTCTTCACATCGGCTACTTTCGCCAGGACGTAGAAGAGATGCAAGGCCGATCGGTGTTGGATGAAGCCATCGCGGGCAGTGGACGCGCGGGCGATCTGCATCATGAGCTCGAAGAGTTGCAGCGAGCCATGGAAGACCCCGCGCGCGCCGGTGAGATGGATCGAATTCTGGAACGCTTCGGAGAAGTGCAGGAGGAATACCAGCACCTGGATGGATATGCGCTGGAAGCGCAAGCACGCGAGGTGTTGCATGGCCTGGGCTTTCAAGACGACCAGATCGATGGCGACGTGGGAGCGCTGTCGGGCGGCTGGAAAATGCGCGTGGCGCTGGCGCGCGTGCTGCTGGGCCGGCCCGACGTGCTGCTCATGGACGAGCCCACCAATCACCTGGATATCGAATCGATCATCTGGCTGGAGCAGTTCCTAAAGTCATATCCCGGCGCGTTGCTCATGACCTCGCACGACCGCGAATTCATGAACCGCATCGTGACCAAGATCGCCGAGATCGATTCGGGCGAGATCGTGACGTACTCGGGCGATTATGAATTCTACGAGCGCGAGCGGGCTATTCGCGAGACCAATCAGCAGGCCGCCTTCGCGCGCCAACAAGCCATGCTTGCCAAGGAGCAGCGCTTCATCGATCGCTTCCGGACTCACGCCGCAAAGGCCGCGCAGGTGCAGAGCCGCATCAAGGCTCTCGACAAGATCGAAAAGGTGGAACTCCCCAAGAAGCGCCACGTGGTGAAGTTCGAGTTTCGCGTGCCGCCACGCTCGGGCGACCAGGTGGCGGTGATCGAGGACCTGCACAAACGTTTTGGATCGCGCGTGATTTACGACGGATTCAGCTTGACCGTGCGCCGGGGCGAGCGCTGGGCCGTGATGGGCAAGAACGGCGCGGGCAAAACGACGCTGCTCAAAATGATCGCGGGGGCCATAGAGCCGGATGCCGGGACGGTCAGTTTAGGGGCCAGCTTGAGCATGGGATATTTTGCGCAACAGTCCCTGGACGTGCTGGATCCGCAGCTCACCGTGATCGAACAGCTGCAAAAGGATTTTCCGCAGGACGGGCTCGGGTCGCTACGCACGCTGGCGGGCGCGTTTCAATTTTCCGGCGACGACGTGGACAAAAGCATCCGTGCGCTCTCAGGCGGCGAAAAATCGCGATTGGCCATGGCGCGGATGCTCTACAACCCGCCGAATTTTCTGGTGCTGGACGAGCCCACCAATCACTTGGACCTGGCTACCAAGGAGATGCTGGTGGAGGCGCTCAAGGATTTTGAAGGCACCATGATCTTCGTGTCGCACGATCGTACTTTTCTGCGCGGCCTGAGCTCGCGCGTGCTGGAACTGGGCGGCGAAAACGGACGCGATCGCAATCCGCACGTGTATCTGGGTTCCTACATCGAGTATGTGCAGAAGACCGGACACGAGGCGCCGGGAATATACTCGTGAATTTTCCGAGCGCACTAAACCTGCTCAGTCTTGGCAAGTTGGGCAGTGAGCGAGCCGAGGATCAGAGTCTTGATCTTTGAAGCGCCCCCAAGGTCGAATATTGCCTTGAGCAAGAATGACCAACCCTTATGCTCATCACCAGGCTGATTCACAAACGCATTCACGACACTTTCCAATCGGCTGGCGGCGGCAGTCGCTACCTCTTCCAGCCGAGCGGGCGTGGTCTTGAAATTGGCCCGCGGCGGAACGGTGACTTCGACCTGGAGCGCGGGCATAAGTGGAATCACACCATACCACCACTTGCCGCCGTCCTGGAACCCGAATGCCCTACGGAAGTCGTCCATGATCTCCGGCTTCTTTGTCAGCCCCGCCGCAATGGTCGTATTTTCCTCCGGCAACACGAAGGACTTGCGGAGAAACTGCTGGCAGTTGCGGCGACCCAGCTGATAGTCGCGATCCCGGAACTTTTCATCTATGAATCCGCCAAACGCCCCGAGAGCCCCACAGAGCAACGCCGGAAGATTGGGCGTGGTGTCGTCGCTCGGGGCAATGGCGAAGCGGCTGTTCACGTCTTCGTCCTTCGTCAGCTTCAAGTCTTCCCCTTGGAATCGCGACTGATTAACCAGCGTACCGAGCAAGGCACTGGCAACGCTCGCCAATTGGGAATTCTTTTGCGCGTCGTAGGAGGGATCGAACGGCTCATCGCCTGGAAACGGGGCCACCGAAATCACAGCGGAGTTCGCATTGATAGCGTCGCGCGGGTTGTGCCCATCCGGATTCCCTGCGGCATTCACCAAATATTGCCTGGCACATTCGAACGGATTATTGTCGGTAATGCCCCCGTCGGCATAAACATTATCGAAGGTGGGTGTGTCCGTGGCCGCCCAATCCGGCATAATCGTAGCTTCCGATTCGCACGCTCCCGCCTTGTCCGGCTCGCTATTGCTTATCTCCCAGAGACGGCTCTCATAATCCACGCGGGTTCTTTGGATCACACGGGAGGCCAGCATAATCGGGAAAGCTCCCGTCGCCATGGCGGCCGTGCGCAGCGTGCCCCAGTCCGGATCGTTCGCGTTCGAATAGTTCAGCGGAATCGTTGTCGCTGTGGCCGCCGTATCGCTGCTGGCAATGCTGAAACGGATCTGATCCGCGTGGTAAGCGAAGCGCTCCTCAAAGGAACCTTGGTTCGACTTGTCGACGCTATAAGGGATGCCGCGGAGATTCGATAAGGTGAGGATAATCCCCAACGGGTCAGCAACCCACGGCCGGTCCTTGACACGCGCCAAGTTGGCAATCAGCGCGTTATTCGCGATTTTCTCGATCGGCGTACTATCGAGAATCGACTTGACCGGACCCTCGCGATTCGGCAAATCCGCAACGCCGAGAAGCGGCAGGATGTCGATGGTACGAACCCAACTTTCGTATAGCCGATTCACCGCCACGCCGGCGGGCGGATCGGTTTGATGCACGTGATCGAACTCTTCCTGGAGCGCCACGGCGCTTATTGCCGCACACATTCCTCCGGCCGATGCGCCGGTAAGCACCTCCAGCGACACATCATGAGCCGGGATGGTCCAACTCCGGGGGTCTTTGCCACGCAGGCGAAGCTGGTCGGCGCGAGCGTCATACCAGGCGTCCAGAGCTTCGACCAGAAAATCCAGAACTCCCGCGGTATATGCGCCCGCCGAAACCGCGCCCGCCATGTTTAAAGCGATGCGAAATGGCATAATGTCTGCCATTATGCCTTATCGGAACCTTTTTTGGGAAATTAATCCCAGCCCGATCCGAGGCTCGCCGGCATGATCTTCATAAAAGCTTCCACCGCGTGAATCTGGCCGCCGAACACCTTAAACTCCTCCCACACGATGAGCGCGTTGCCTGCGCCATAGGAATTGGTCTGGCCGAAATTCATGCGCAGAAGCACGATCCCAAGCTCCTCATCCACCGCGATCATGCGCGTGGTGATGAAAGGATGCTCCATGATCTTCTGCGCTTTGATATTTTCGCAGCCCGCACGTGAGCAGCCCGGACCAGCAGTGGTAACGCCGTTCTCGATGCGATAGGCGTCGGGGGCGAAAGGAGCGTCGACGGTTACGAAACTGCCGATTTTGAGACCAGCGGGATAAAACTTCGCGATCCGGATGGCGTCCTCGCGCGATGGCAGCTGCGATTGGTCGGGGACGGCCAGCATGTTTTTGTCCGCCGATTGCAGCGCGTCCAGTTTGAAGAGCGCGCCTTCTTTTTGCGTCCGGGTGACCATGGTCTCGATCTCGCTAACCTTCCCGTCGGCCACTTTCAGGCGTAACGTCAGCAGAACGGGCGAGCCCGCTTCTTCCACCACTACCTGCGACGCAGCTACGCCTTGCCGTACATCCAGAACGTCCTGCCGGTACGCCCGGATGCCGGACGCGTCCTTCCACAATCCCTCGCCCAGATGCATTTCCACGCTGTCTTCGGTGAACCGCACGTTGGTGTCCAGCGGAAGGGCTCTGGGGTTGTGCGCAACGAGCGCATCCAGATATTGAGTAATGAATCCACGCAGGCAATCGCGATCGCAGTCGGACGTGGCTGCACGGGCGACGCCCGGCGCAATCATCAGTTGTGCCGCAAATGCCGGAATGGCGAACAAGGCGAGCTTTCGATGTTTCATCGCGTTTGATTCTACACCCGGCCGCCACACCATTGCTCTAAACTTCAAGGAATGAGGTAGTTAAGCCGCGCTGCGGGCTTGGCCAGTAGCTCCAAAGGGCCAATAACCCGGGGCCGGGCAAAAATCATCTTTATTAGCATATAGCTTGAGCTGTGTATGTGGATAGTCCGATTAGCGCTTCGCCGCCCTTATACCTTCGTCGTGATGTCGATGGCCATTCTGCTGCTTGGAATCGCCGCGATCATCACGATGCCGATCGACATTTTTCCCTATATCGACATTCCGGTCGTCAGCGTGGTTTGGAACTACGCTGGAATGTCGCCCGCGGAGATGGAGAGCCGCATTCTCACGGTCTTCGAACGAGGCATGACCACCACCGTCAACGACATCGAGCACATCGAGTCGCAATCCTACTACGGCGTGTCGGTGGTGCGCGTCTATTTTCAGCCCAACGTAAAAATCGACATGGCGATGTCGCAGATCTCGGCCATCTCGAACGTAGTGGTGCGCGCCATGCCGCCCGGGATTTTTCCGCCCAACGTACTCAAATACGACGCTTCCAGTGTGCCGATCATCCAATTGGGCCTGGAAAGCAAGACGTTGAGCGAGCAGGAAATCCAAGATATGGGGCATAACTTCATCCGGACTCCGCTGGCAACGGTTCAGGGCGCGTCGGTGCCGGGACCCTACGGCGGCAAGCAGCGCCAGGTAGTGGTCGATCTGGATCCGAACGCGCTCTACGCCAAGCAGCTCTCGCCGATCGATGTTTCCAACGCATTCAGCCAGCAGAACCTGATCCTACCGGCCGGCAACTATCAAGGTTGGCGACACGGAGTACTCGGTGCGCGTCAACAGCAGTCCCGAGATCCTCAGCGACTTGAACAATCTGCCCATCAAG
Source organism: Bryobacterales bacterium (assembly GCA_963798295.1). Taxonomy (GTDB): domain Bacteria; phylum Acidobacteriota; class Terriglobia; order Bryobacterales; family Bryobacteraceae; genus Palsa-89. The sequence goes on from CAWCSV010000006.1 coordinate 199,762, forward strand.
ACGGTGAACGGCGCCACCGTTTATCTCAAGGACGTTGCCACGGTGCGCGACGGCTTCGCGGTCCAGCAGAACATCGTGCGGACCAATGGAACCCGCGGCGCGCTGCTTGACCATCCTGCGCAACGGGCAGGCTTCCACGCTCGACATCGTCAATAAGGTGAAGGCTGCGCTGCCTAGAATTGAAGCCGCCATGCCGCCCGGCGTTGAAGGTGCGGCAACTCTTCGATCAGTCGGTGTTCGTGCGCGCTTCCATTAACGGCGTGGTGCGGGAAGCCGCGATCGCCGCGCTGCTCACCGGATTGATGATCCTGCTGTTTCTGGGAAGCTGGCGCAGCACGGTGATCGTTTGTATCTCGATTCCGCTGTCCATTTTAACTTCGCTGATCATCTTGAAACTGATGGGCCACACCATCAACGTGATGACGCTGGGCGGTCTGGCGCTGGCGGTCGGCATTCTGGTGGACGACGCCACGGTCGAAATTGAGAATACGCACCGCAATCTGGCGATGAAGAAGCCGCTGGTGCGCGCGGTGCTGGATGGCGCGCAACAGATCGCGATCCCGGCCTTTGTTTCCACGCTTTCCATCTGCATTGTGTTCGCGCCGGTTCTGCTTTTGACGGGCGCCGCCAAGTTTCTGTTCACCCCGCTGGCGCTGGCCGTGGTTTTCGCCATGCTGGCGTCCTATATGTTGTCGCGCACGCTGATTCCCACCATGGTGCACTACATGCTGAAGCCGGAAGTGGACATGTATCGATCCGGCGAGCATGGCGAGGGCGGAACCGCGGAAGGCCACCCGCTGATCTGGCGCATCCATTTCGCTTTCAACCGCCAGCTTCGAGCGTTTTCGCGCCGCCTATACCGGATTGCTGGACTGGGCGCTGGATCATCGCGCCGCCGTTCTCTCCGCGTTCCTGATTTTTGCGCTTGGGCTCCTTGGGTTTGGCTTACCTGGTGGGACGCGATTTCTTCCCCACCGTGGATTCCGGGCAGATTCGTTTGCACGCACAAGCGCCGGCTGGAACGCGCATCGAGAAAACGGAGCTGATCTTCGCCGAGATTGAGAGGGAAATCCGCGCCGTGATTCCACCGCGCGCGAACTGGACACGATTCTGGACAATATTGGAGTGCCCCCGGGCGGGTTCAATCTGGCTTTTGGCGACAGCACGGTGATCGGGAGCAATGACGGCGACATTTTCATTTCGATGACCCAGGATCACACTCCCACCGAGATCACCACCCAACGCCTGCGCAAGCGGCTGCACGAGAAGTTTCCCGGGATCGTTTTCTTCTTCGAAGCCGCCAATATCACCAACCAGATTCTCAACTCCGGGCTGCCGGCTCCCATCGACGTGCAAGTCACCGGACGCGACTCCGGGCCGAATTACGAGATTGCCGCGGCGTTTGTCCGAGCAAATTGCGCGCATTCCCGGCGCCGCCGACGTTCACATCCATCAGGTGGTGGACGCGCCCGAGCTGCGCATCAATGTGGATCGCATCAAAGCCGGGCAACTTGGCCTCACGCAGAGCAACGTCGCCAGCAGCTTGCTGATTTCGTTAAGCGGCAGCAGCCAGGTGGCTCCCAGACTTCTGGCTCAACTGGAAGAACGGCGTAAGCTACAACGTCCTGATCCAGACGCCGCAATATAAGCTGGATTCGCTCGACTAAGCTGATGCGAACGCCGGTCTCCGTCGGGGGCTCTCCGGTGGCATTCAACACTCCCGGCTCCACGGCAGGGCGTGGCCAACCAGGGCGATGGGTCCACCGGAGCGGCGCCCAATCAAAGTTCGGCGGCTTACGGCAATCCCGGCGCGCTGCCTTATCAAACGCAATTGCTGTCCAACGTCGCCACCATCGAACACAGCACCGGCCCGGAGATCCTGAATCATTACAACGTGCAGCCGGTCTTTGACGTGTACGCCAATGTCGACCGCCGGGACCTGGGCGGCGTAGCCTCGCAAGTGGAAAAAATCATCGCGAACACCAAGATTCCCAAGACCACGCAAATCTTTCTGCGAGGCCAGGCCGCCACCATGCAAAGTTCTTTCTATCGCCTCGGCCTGGGCCTGATCGCGGCCATCGTTCTGGTATACCTGTTGATGGCGGTCAATTTTCAGTCCTGGGTGGATCCGTTCATCATTCTGAGCGCCCTGCCCGGCGCGCTGGCGGGCATCCTGTGGATGCTGTACGTAACGCAAACCACCCTGAATGTTCCGTCGCTGATGGGCGCCATCATGTGCATCGGCGTGGCCACCGCCAACAGTATTCTGATGGTGGTCTTCGCAAATGACGAAAGAATGGAGGGCAAGGGCGCGCGGGCGGCGGCGCTTTCCGCTGGATACACGCGGCTGCGGCCGGTGCTGATGACCGCGGCCGCCATGATTCTCGGGCATGCTGCCCATGGCGCTCGGAATCGGCGAGGGCGCCGAACAGAACTCGCCGCTGGGCCGCGCCGTTATCGGAGGATTGCTGCTGGCCACGGTGACCACGCTGTTGATCGTGCCCATCGTGTACAGCTACCTGCGCAAACAGCCGCCCTATCGATCACGACCGGCAGATCGAAGAAGAAGAGCGCGAAGGGCTACCCGAGTCCGAATATATCTTGAGATCGTATTAATTGAAATTACCTGAAGATGACATCATCGACCATTAACGAACCGGATAATCCGTCGATAATCCCATGGAGCGGCCCGCGACGGCCACCGAGCAGGAGCTGCGCGCCGAAATCGAGCGGCTGACGCGGCAACTGGCGCAAAAGAACGCGCACCCGCGCGCACTCTGCTCTGGAGCATCCCAAGCGTCCTTCCGGCGGCAAGATCGCGATGCTGCTGCTTCTGGCTGGCCGCGGTCTTTGTGGCGGCGTTCTTCGTGGGCTACATTCCGCATCATCGGCGGGAACTGCAGATCATCGCCGAAGCCAACGTGCAGAATGACGCGCTGCCCGATGTCACCGTGGTGGCGGCAAAGAAAGCGTCCGCCATCGGCGACCTGGTGCTGCCGGGCAATATTCAGGCCGTGACGGAAGCGCCGATCCTGGCGCGGGCCGAAGGCTACGTCCAACGCCGCTATGTGGACATCGGCGACCGCGTTACCGCCGGCCAGCTTCTGGCCGAAGTGGAGGCGCCGGACCTGGATCAGCAGGTGCGGCAGGCGCAAGCCTCCGTGGTACAGGCGCAGGCAGACCTGGCGCGCGCCAGCGCGGCTCTGGAACAGGGCAAAGCCAACGAATCCATCGCCAAGGTCACCGCCACGCGCTGGGACAATCTGGTGAAGCGCGGCGCGGTCTCCAAACAGGAGAACGATCAGTATCAGGCGCAATATCAGGCCCAGGCCGCCAACGTGAGGGCGCTGGAGCGGGCCGTGGACGCCGCCAAGGGAAACATCACCGCCATGCAGGCCAACGTCGGGCGGCTGAGCGGAAATGCAGGGATATCTCAAGGTGCGCGCGCCCTTCGCCGGCGTGGTCACGCTGCGCAACGTGGATGTGGGAACGCTGGTCAACACCGGCAGCACGATGCTGTTTCGCATCGCGCAAACCAATCTTCTGCGCACTTACTTGAACGTCCCGCAATCCAGCGCCTCCGATGTGCATGTGGGACAGATGGCGTCGCTGGCCACGCCGGAGCTTCCGGAACGCAAATTCTCGGGCGCCGTCACACGCACCGCGAACGCCTTGGATCCAGCCAGCCGCACGCTGCTGGTGGAGGTCCAGGTGCCGAATCCGGAAGGCAAGCTGCTGCCCGGCATGTACGTCGAAGTGGACCTGCATCTTCCCACGCAAGAATCCACCGCTGCTGCTTCCGAGCGACACCCTCTCGGTGCGCCCGCAGGGGACCATGGTGGCCGTGCTGGACTCCAACAACGCCGTTCATTTCCAGCGCGTGGTGGTGGGCCGGGATTACGGGAGCCAGATCGAAATCCTTTCCGGGCTGAGCGCCGGACAGCGCGTGATCGCGAATCCCAACGATTCCGTCCAGGAAGGCGTGAAGGTTCATCCGGTCCCGGTAGCGGGCGACGGGGGCGGACCCAAACGCTCGCGCTAGCTCGTGCCCACTCTCTCAGACTCAACCTATTCCGAACCGCGCGCGTCAGCCAGCGGCATCGCCGGCCGCGTGCTTGGAACCAAATCCATCATGAAAACGATCCGCATGAAAAAGATCAGCGTCGTATTTCTCTGTTCGCTTCTGCTCGCGCCGGCGGGCTTTCCGGCCGAAGCTGTTCGACTGGCTGAAGCAGCCTTACGTGGAGCATCCCGTCGCGCCCGTGGATCTGTCCAATTCGCCGCGCATCCGGCAGTTGCTGCGATCGGGCAACATCTATCTTTCGCTCCCGGACGCCATCGCGCTGGCCATCGAAAACAATCTCGATATTCAGCTCGAGCGCTATACCTTGCCGTCGGCCGATACGGAGTTGCTGCGCGCCAAGGGCGGCGGAGCTGCTGCGCGGACTTACCTACAACGTGTTTGAAGTGCCGGTGGGAGTGGGAGGGCCCGCCAGCCCTCTGGTGACATCGGCGGCCACGCCCACGCGTCGGCGCCGCCGGCTCGGTGCCCACCAATCCTTCCGAGCTCGGCGCGCTCTCCGAACAGCTGGATAATCTTTCCCTGCTCCAGTCCGTTCCGCTTTCCACCGGTCCGGCCATTCCGCAATTCGATCCCGCGCTCACCGGTCAACTCAATTGGACGCATACCACCACGCCCGATACGGATCCGCTGGCCTACGGCACCAACGCTCTGGCAGGCAACACCACCAACGCCAACGCGGCTTACACGCAAGGGTTCGGCCCGGGCACGGAGCTGAATGTCGGGCTTCGACAACGCGCGCTACACCACCAACTCGTTGCAGAGCGCCTTTAGCCCCTACACCACGTCCAGCCTGGGATTCACCGTAACGCAGCCGCTGCTGCGCGGATTCGGCCTGGCCGTGAATCGCCGCTTCATTCGCATTTCGAAGAACGAACAGAAAATCGCCGGGCTGCTGGTGCAGCAGCAGCTCATCGCCACGGTTTACGGCGTGGTGCGGCTCTATACGGATCTGGTGGCGCTCTATGAAGACGTGAAAGTGAAGGAAGAGACGCTGGCGTCGGCCGAGAAGCTCTACACCGATACCAAGGCGGAGGTGGATGAGGGCACGCAGGCGCCGGTGGAGCTGACGCGCGCCAACGCCCAGGTGTTTTCCATCCGCCAGGATCTCATCGACTCGCGCGGGCTGCTGGAAGAGCAGGAAGCGATCGTCAAGAACGTGATCACGCGCCGCACCGACAACGATCCCGACGTGTTGAATGCGCGCATCATCCCCACCGATACCATCGAGGTTCCGGGAACCGACGAAACCCGGCCGCTGCAGGACCTGGTGGCGCTGGCCTTCTCCAACCGGCCCGATTTGTCGCAGGCCGGCGTCCAGGTGGAGAACACGCAGATCAGCCTGCAGGGATCGCGCAACGGGTTGCGGCCGGAAGTGGATCTGGTGGGCACCGCTCAAAACAGCGCACTGGCGGCGCAACTGAATCCGCTGACGATGACGCCGGCCATCGAGTCGCCGCTGATCGGCGGTTATGGCAATGCCCTGGAGCAGCTTGCCACGCGCAAGTATCCCACCTATGGAGTCGGCCTCAACATTACTTTGCCGCTGCGCAATCGGATCGCGCAGGCCGACGTCACGCGCGACGAGATCCTGCTGCGGCAGAGCCAGGTGCTTCAAGCAGCAGTTGCGCAAGCAGGCGCAACTGGAAGTGGAAGACGCGTTGATCGCCATGCGGCGCGCCCGGGCGTCTTATGACGCAGCCGTCGAGACCCAGAAGCTGCAGCAGGAGTCTCTGGATACCGAGCAGGCCAAGTTTGACGTGGGCGCGTCCACCAGCTTCTTCATCATCCAGTACCAAAGCTTTCTGGCGCAGGCCCGGTCCACGGTGGTGGTGGCCAAGAGCGCGTATCTGAAGGCTCGAGCGGCGTTGGAGCGCGCCACCGGAACCATACTGGACGACAACCACGTGTCGCTGGGCGACGCGATTCGCGGACGCTAGGATCGCGATTTCCGGCGCGCGAGCGCTAACATGATTGCTCCGAAAACCAACATCGCGAGGCCGCAATAAAGATTTACGTTGGCCGATTCGAGCGGGGCGCGATAATCCGCCGCCAAGCCGGCCACCAGCAGAATCGCGCCCACCAGCGCGAAGAAGCTTCCAATCGGTATGCGAAGATCGTTCATCGTTACCAAAACAACAGATTCAGCAGCACCAGCGCCGCGATGACAATTACCGCCAGAACCGCCGGCCGCTTGTACCAGCGCACTTGCTCGTGCGGGATGTTGGTCAGCCCGTAAACCAAATTGTGAAGCTCGGATTCAGCCTTCGGCACCGACATCAGACTCACCAGCACGGTCACCAGAAAGCACGTGGACCAGGCGAAAATCGCGATCCAGAAATTTTGCGCCATGGTGGAGGGGAAAGTGTGCAGCACGCCGCCTAACCACCCGCCCTTCCCTTCGGCCAGAGTCAATCCATGCGTCGCGGCGGCGGCGGCGGTACCGGCCAGCAATCCAGCTGAAAGCGCCATGGCCGGTGGCTGCGCTTCCAGAACATTCCCAGCAAAAATGTCGCGAACAGCGGCGCATTGACGAAGCCGAACACCAATTGCAGAAAGTCCATGATGTTGTTGAAGTGGCTGGCCAGATACGCCGTGCCGATGGACAGCGCGACGCCCACTACGGTGGTCACGCGTCCCACCCACAAGTAGTGCGAATCCGGCGCGTGCTTGCGGATGTGGCCTTGATACAGATCGTAGGTCCAGACCGTGTTGAAGGCCGTCACGTTGCCCGCCATGCCGGACATGAACGAAGCCATCAGCGCCGTCAGCCCCAGCCCCAGCATGCCAGAGGGATAAAACTGAGCCATCAGCGTGGTCAACGTCTGGTCGTAATCGGGCCCGCCGCCGGGCTTCAAGCGGAATCGAATAGCCCAGCGCCATGTGCGAGAGCGCCAGCGCCGCGATGCCGGGAACAATCACGATAAACGGCATCACCATTTTCGGAAACGCCGCGATCAACGGCGTGCGACGCGCGGCCGACATTGAATCGGCCGCCATGGCCCTCTGCACCACCAGAAAATCCGTGCACCAATAACCGAACGACAGCACGAAGCCCAGCCCCGCCACCAGGCCGAATACTTCCACGCCCATCGGATTCTCGGAAGCCTTCCCCGCGTACGCCCAGGTGTGCGTCATCACCGCGGGCAAGCGCGCCGCCATGCCGCTCCAGCCACCGGTCTTCATCACCACGAAAATCGACAAGCGGCGCGAAACCCAGCACGATCAGGAAGAATTGCAGAACTTCGTTGTAGATGGCGCTGGTGAGCCCGCCGAGAAAAGTGTAAACCAAAACGATGGCGGCGGAAAGCAGCACAGACGCGGTGAAGCTCCAGTGCAGCACCAGCTCAAACAGAAGCCCCAGCGCGTACATCGAAATGCCGGACGAAAACACTGTCATCACCGCGAAGGTGACGGCGTTCAAGGCGCGCGTCTTCTCGTCGAACCGCAGCTTCAAGTATTCCGGCACGCTGCGGGCGCGGCTGCCGTAGTAGAACGGCATCATGAAAACGCCCACGAACAGCATGGCCGGCACCGCGCCGATCCAATAAAAGTGCGCGGTCATGATGCCGTACTTCGCCCCGGAAGCGCACATGCCGATCACTTCCTGAGCGCCCAGATTTGCGGCGATGAAGGCGAGGCTGGTGATCCAAACCGGGACCGAGCGTCCGGAGGTTAGGAAATCCTCGCTGGTTGCGACCTTGCGTTTTACGATCCAGCCGATGCAAAGGACAAAAGCGAAATACAGCGACAGGATCAGGTAGTCGACCGGGGCAAGCCTCAATCCGCCTAAAGTCTAGCATAGGGATCGCGACGAAATCGGTCAATGCGCGACCTTGCGCAGGCCTGTGCGATGATTGCTGCTTAACTTGCGATGCTCGCCTACGCCTGCACGATTTTCCTGAGCGCGTTTCTGCTGTTCGCGGTGCAGCCGATGATCGGCAAAATCATCCTGCCCTGGTTCGGCGGATCGGCCGCGGTGTGGAGCACCTGCCTGCTGTTTTTCCAAGCGGCGTTACTCGGCGGTTACTTCTACGCGCGACCGATCCACGCGGCTTTCTGAAGCCGAAGCGGCAGGCCACGCTGCACATCGCCCTAATGGCGCTTGAGCCTGGCCGTGCTGCCCATCCTGCCATCGCCCAGCTGGAAGCCATCCCACGCCGGCGATCCGTCGCTGCGCATTTTGCTGCTGCTCACCGCCACCATCGGCCTGCCCTACCTGCTGCTTTCCACCACCAGCCCGCTGCTGCAAGCCTGGTACGTGGCGGCCAAACCCGGCGCGATTCCCTATCGCTTGTTCGCGCTGTCGAACTTCGGCTCGCTGCTCGCGCTGCTCAGCTATCCGGTTTTCGTCGAGCCGATGTTCACCACTCACGGGCAGGCCTACGGATGGTCGGGCATCTATGTCGTGTTCGCCGTGATCTGCGCGGCCGTGGCATGGAAGGCATGCGCGCGGCGCCGCGAACAGTCGCAGGAGCCCGTCGCCGCCGCTACGACCCCGCCCCCAGTTGGACCATCCGCATCCTATGGACCGCGCTGGCGGCCTGCGCTTCCACGCTGCTGCTCGCCATCAGCAATCACCTCAGCCAGAACGTCGCGCCCATTCCGTTTCTGTGGGTGCTGCCTCTCGCCGTTTATCTGCTCAGCTTCATCCTGTGCTTCGAGCGCGACAAGGTCTACAATCGCGGCGTCTTTCTGCCCTTGCTGGTGATCGCGCTGGATGGCGCCGCATATCGCTATTTACGCCAACGAAGGCAATCCGAACATCGCCTGGGCCATTCCGACGTTCGTCGCCACGCTGTTCGTCTGCTGCATGGTGTGCCATGGCGAGCTGGCGCGCCTGAAGCCCGATCCGCGGCACCTCACCAGCTTCTACATGATGATCTCGCTGGGCGGGACGCTGGGCGGCATTTTTGTGGCCATCGTCGCGCCGCACGTTTTTCACACTTACTTCGAACTGCCGCTCGCGATGGTGGCCTGCAGCGCGCTAGCCGCCATCGTTCTCTGGGTCTCGCCGCAAAACTGGAAGGGCAAAATTCCCGTGGCTGCGGTTCGCATCGCGATGGTCGCATTTACCGTCGGGCTGGCGGTTCATCTGGGTTACGAAAAACATTTGAGCGACCGGCGCTTCCGACTGTCTGTGCGCAATTTCTACGGCGTGCTGCGGGTTCGCGATGTTTCCGAGGACGAAGAGAGCACCGCCGTCCGCCGCTTGATCCACGGCACCATCAATCACGGCGAGCAGCTTCTGGACGCCGCCCACCGCGACGAGCCTACCAGCTACTACGGCCCCTTCTCCGGCATGGGCCGCGCCCTGGGCTATTTACAGAAACGCGGTCCAGTGCGCGTGGCGGTGATCGGACTGGGCGCCGGCGTCACTGCCAGCTTCTGCCGCGCTGGCGACTGTTTCGCTTTTACGAAATCAATCCTCTGGCGCTCTCCGTGGCCAGCACCTGGTTCACGTTCCTGAGCGATTGCAAGGCCGACCATCAGGTGTTGATGGGCGACGCGCGCCTTACGCTGGAAGCGCAGCCCAGCCAGCAGTTCGATCTGATGGCGATCGACGCCTTCACCAGCGACGCCATTCCCGTTCACCTGCTCACGCGCGAGGCGTTCGCGCTCTATTTCCGGCATTTGAAGCCGACGGGGATTCTCGCCGTCCACGTCTCCAATCGCTATCTCGATCTGGTCCCCGTGGTGTCGCGCAACGCGCGCGACTTCGGCAAAGCCGCCGTAAACGTCGACGACGAAGACGAAGAGGAGGACTATTTCTCGAACAGCGATTGGGTGCTGGTGACGAGCCGATGCCGCCATCTTTCACGACGCGGCATTCAAATCGTCCAGCGTGCAGCCCGCGCGCGTTCGCGCCGAATCTGCGGCCCTGGACCGACGACTACAGCAATCTGTTCCAGATCCTGAAGATCCGGAAGAAAAATAGCTGGTAACGTATAAGTCCTCACAGCTATGGTCCTTAGCAAGAGAAGAACTGATCCCCGCGCTTCAACACGAAGTTCGCATCCTGGCTCATCTGGCAGGCAAGGTAGACAAGTCAAAACTCGATTACCGTCCCACCCAGACGCAGCGCAGCACGCTGGAGCTGCTGCAATACATGGCCATCATGGGTCCAACCCTGCTCACAATTTTCCAGACCGGCCGCTTCGACCGCGAGACGCTGGGCGCCATTTTTGGCCCAGAAGTCGCCAAGAGTAAAGCCATGGATTTCGACCAGGCCGTCGCCGCGATCGAGAAGCAGTCGGGCGAATACGCGAAGCTGCTCAGCGCTTGGACGGATGCCGATTTCCGCGCGCCGATCGACATGTTCGGAAACAAAACCACGCGCGGTGCCTTGATCGTCAACCTGGTGCTGGGCGGCCACGCCGCCTATCGCACGCAGCTATTCTGCTATCTCAAAGCCTGCGGCCGCGATGAGCTGAGCACCATGAATCTCTGGAGCGGCGTCGACGGACCGGCCTAGGCTGGCGTTACAATAAGTGATTTCATGCCCCAACTGATGGAGGGCAAGGTTGCCCTTGTCCTTGGACTTGCGAACCGCTGGAGCATCGCCCACGCCATCGCCAAAGCCTTCGTTCGCGAAGGCGCGCAAGTGATCCTCACTTACCAGGGCGAACGCCAAAAACAGACCGTGGAAGAATTGGCCGCGGAGCTGAAAATACAGCGGGTGTTGCCCTGCGATGTAACCCAGGACGCCCAATTGGACGCCTTAGCGAATGAGCTTAAGGGTCAGGGCACCATGCTGAATGCCGTGGTTCACAGCATTGCGTTCGCTAACCGCGAAGACCTAAGCCGCCCATTTGTAGAGACTTCGCGGGCCGGCTTTGCGCTGGCTCAGGACGTCAGCGCGTATTCCTTGGTCGCGGTAGCACGAGCCACAGCGCCTCTCATGAAGCCGGCCGGCGGAGCCATCATGACTCTGACTTACCTGGGCTCGACCCGGGTGGTGGAAAATTACAACGTCATGGGCGTGGCCAAAGCGTCGCTCGAAGCCTCTGTACGTTACCTGGCGGCGGACCTGGGTCCGTCTAACATTCGTGTTAACGCAATCTCAGCGGGAGCCGTCAAAACTACGTCCGCCCGCGGCATACGGGATTTTTCTAAAATGCTGGATGGTGGCGCGAAGGTGGCGCCGCTCCGGCGTAATACCGATCCGGCCGAAGTCGCTGACACTGCTGTTTTTCTGGCCAGCGACCTGGGCCGCGGCGTAACCGGCAACATAATTTATGTCGACGCAGGCATGCAAATTATGGGTTTCGCCCTGACGGAATGATAGTGGCAACGTCTAACAAATCGAGATCGCGAACCAGCATTAGCCAAATTGACATTCGCGCCCGGCGATTCTTATCATGTGATTGCAGACCGATCGGAGCAGGCTTGGCATCAGGCGCTCCAGACCAGTCATCGCAGTTCCTCCGAGTCTATCTATGATTACAGTTCAAGGCCTCACGAAGAGATACGCCCGCACGCTTGCGGTGGATCACATTTCCTTTGAAGTGAAGAAAGGCCAGATTGTGGGGTTTCTGGGGCCTAACGGCGCCGGCAAAACCACAACCATGCGCATTCTGACGTGTTTCCTTCCGCCTTCGGAAGGCAGCGCGAACGTGGCCGGTTTCGACGTTCTGGAGCAGCCGCTCGAAGTCAAGAGAAGGATCGGCTATCTTCCGGAAAGTCCGCCGTTGTACCAGGAAATGGAGGTCAAAGAATACCTCACATTTGTTGGAAAGCTCAAAGGAATGTCCGGCGCCAGCCTGGCCGCCCGCGTGGACGAAGTAGCCGAGCGTTGCGCCGTGGCCGATGTGCGCAACAAACTCATCGGCAAGTTATCGAAAGGCTACCGGCAGCGCGTGGGTCTGGCGCAGGCCATTATCCACAATCCCGACGTTCTCATCCTGGACGAACCCACCGCGGGACTGGATCCCAAGCAGATCAACGAAACGCGCGATTTGATTCGTGGCCTGGCGCCCGATCACACCATCCTTCTGAGCACGCACATTCTGCCGGAAGTGGAGCAGACCTGCGAGCAGGTGTTGATCATCAACAAGGGCAAGCTGGTGGCTACGGATTCGGTACACAATCTGCAAGCCCGAGCGCGTGGCGCCGAATCGGTGATGGTCGAAGTGGAGGGCCGCAATGGCGCGCTGGACGCGCAGACCATCCAGCATCGGCTGGAAACTGTAAACGGCGTCAGCCGCGTGCTGCTGAAGGATTCTCGCGAAAACCGGTCCGTGTTTGAAGTGGAGAGCTTGAAAGACCGCTTCATTCGCGGCGATTTAGCGCGCGCCATCGTGGAGTCCGGCTGGAATCTGAACGAGCTTCGTGCCTCCGCGATGAGCCTGGAAGAGGTCTTCCTGCAACTGACTGGCGGCGAAAAGATCGGCGCCGAAAACATCGAGGAACCCGTCCCCGCCGAAGCGGTTGCGCAAGGAGAGAGCCAATGAGGAATATCTGGGTTATCGCCCAAAAGGAGCTGCACAGCTATTTCGTTTCGCCCGTGGCTTATCTGCTGCTGACGATGTTCGCCGTCATCTTCGGGTTCTTCTTTTGGAACTCCGTGGGATACTTCAACGCCGCCAGCCTGCAATCGCAGATGAGCGGCCAAGCCATGCCAATGAGTGTGAACGAATATGTGATTCGTCCGCTGCTGAGCAACATCAGCGTGGTGGGGCTGTTTTTCATCCCCATGATCACCATGCGGCTGTTCGCCGAAGAGAAACGCCTGGGCACCATTGAGTTGCTTGCAACCTCGCCCATCCGAGACACCGAAATCGTCATCGGCAAGTGGCTGTCCGCGATGATTCTTTACGGAGTCCTGCTGCTGTTCACCGCCATCAACTTCGCGTTTCTGTTCCGCTACGGCAATCCGGATTGGAAGCCGCTGGCAATCGGATATCTGGGACTGCTGTTGCAAGCCGGCGGATTGCTCGCGATTGGAACGTTCATCTCTACCCTGACCAAGAATCAAATCATCGCCGGCGCCGCCACCTTTGGCGTCTGTTTGTTGCTCTGGGTTTTGGAATGGGTATCGGGATACGAAACCGCGACGTGGGCGAAAGTGCTGGCCTATATGTCGGTCATCACGCATTTTGATTCGTTTTCCAAAGGCGTGCTCGATACCAAGGATGCCGTCTTTTATATATCTGTAATATTCCTGGGGCTGTTTTTAACTTCGCGCTCCATGGAATCGCTTCGGTGGAGGTCGTAACGTGAGTAGCAACGGATGGATGCAGGCTAGACAAACTAAGTACGCCGCCTACGCGACGATTTATATCATCGTCATCCTGGCCGTGATCGTAGTGGCGAATTTCCTGGCCAATCGATACAACAAATCCTACGATGCGACGGCCAATAAGCGTTTCACCTTGTCCGATCAAACCAAGAAAGTAGTCGGCGATCTGAAGCAAGACGTCACCATCAGCTATTTCGATCGTGCCACCGGAATGCAAACCGCCAAGGATCTGCTGGACCGCTATCAAAACCTTTCGCCCAAGCTGCACATCCAGTATGTGGATCTGTTGAAGAATCCCACCCTGGCTCGCGCCGAAAATGTGACGCGGGAAGGGGAAGCGGTGGTGAGCGTGGGCTCGCGCCGTGAAGACGCCAAATCCTTCGATGAAGAAGGCGTCACGGGCGCTTTGATCCGCGCCTTGAAGGGCGGCGCGCGCGAAGTCTGCGTGGTTACCGGGCACGGCGAGCATCAGTTGACCGATTCAACGCCGCAAGGCGAAGGATTCTCCGGTTTTCAATCCGTGGTGGAGAAAGATAACTACAAAGTTCAAAGCGTCAACTTGCAGCAGAAGGCCGAAGTCCCCGCCGATTGCACCGTGCTGGTGGTGGCTGGCCCAACGGGCGATTACATCCAGCCCGAAGTGGACGCCATCAAGAAATATGTCGAGAGCGGCGGGCGCGCGCTCTTCATGCTGGATCCCCCGCTGCGACTGGGACGCAAACAGATCAGCGATAACATGGCGCTTACCAATCTTCTCGACAGCTGGGGCGTCACCGCGGACAAGGATCTGCTGCTTGACGAGAGCGCGGCCTCGCAATTGCTAGGCGGCGGCCCTGAAGCTCCAGTGGTGCTGCAGTACGATTCGCATCCCATCGTCAACGATCTCACGAACATCTCAACTGCGTTCCCTTTGTCGCGCTCGCTCGAGACCAAGAACACTGACAAAGTAACCAACACGAAATTGTTTTCGACTTCCACCGATAGCTTTGCCACTTCCGACTTGGCGTCTTCGGAAATTCGGATCAATCCCGCCAAAGACAAACACGGTCCCTTTACCCTGGCCGACGCGGGCACTTACACGGGCAGCAAGCCAAGCGACTCGGGTCGTTTCGTGGTGGTGGGAAATTCGGGCTGGGCGTCCAATCAGGCGCTCGGTTTCAGTGGCAACCGCAATCTGTTGCTAAACATGATCAACTGGCTCTCGTCGGACGAGGATCTCATTTCCATTCGTCCCAAAGAGCCCGAAGATCGCCGCATCCAGTTAACGCGCGCGCAGTTCCGTCTGATCCAAACCACCAGCCAGTTCTTCTTGCCGTTGATTGTCATCGTGGGCGGCGTAATGGTCTGGCTGAAAAGAAGATAAACACGCGTAGGAGATAGCATCATGCGCATCCGTGGCCTGCTAGTCGCCGTGGTCCTTTTGGCCGCGCTCGGCGTCGGCCTGTATTTGTCGAACAAAGAGAAAGCCGCGGAAGCAGCCAAGCCTCCGTCGGATGCGCCTCCCAAGCTGCTCGCTCTCACGCAAGACGACATTACTAAAGTCGCGCTCAAGAAAAAGGGAGCGGATGAAGCCGTTATCGAGAAAACCAACGGCAAGTGGCAACTCACCGCCCCTAAGCCCTACCCCGCGGATCAGGACGCCGCCAGCGCGCTGACGGGTGCGGTCTCCAACGTCACCGCGGATCGCGTGGTGGAAGATAAAGCGTCGAATCTGTCCGCCTATGGCTTGAATGCGCCCAGCCTGGAAGTGGACATCACCGGCAAAGGCGGCAAGGTCAGCAAGCTCGAGATCGGCGACGACACTCCCACCAACAGCGGTTCCTACGCCATGGTGGCGGGCGATCCCCGCGTGTTCACGGTGGCAAGCTACGTAAAATCCGGCATGGATAAATCGGCCAACGATCTGCGCGACAAACGCCTGCTGAGCTTCGACCAGGACAAGCTCAGCCGCGTGGAGTTGATCGCTAAAAAAGAAGACATCGAATTCGGCCGCGATAAAGATCAATGGCAGATCGTCAAGCCCAAGCCGCTGCGCGCCGACGGCTTGCAGGTGGACGAGATGCTCCGCAAGCTGAAGGACGCCAAAATGGATCTGACGCTTTCCGATGAGGATCTGAAGAAAGCCGCGGCGGCTTTCGCTTCGGGCATGCCGGTTGCGACGGTGAAACTCACCGACCCTTCGGGCACGCAACAGATCGAGATCCGGAAGAACAAAGACGATTACTACGCCAAGTCGAGCGTGGTGGCGGGCGTTTTCAAAGCCACGCCAGAGCTGGGCATGGGCGTCGACAAAGCGCTGGACGATTTCCGCAACAAGAAGCTGTTCGACTTCGGATTCAACGATCCGAACAAAATCGACATGCACGCCAACGGCAAAACGTACGCCTTTCAAAAAGGCGGGGATGATTGGTTCTCGAATGGCAAAAAGATGGACAGCATCAGCGTGCAGTCCTTCCTCGACAAATTGCGCGATTTATCGGCCAGTAAGTTCATCGACACCGGATCGCTGGGCTCACCGATAGTTGACATCACCGTCGTCTCCAACAACAGCAAGCTGACCGAGAAGCTGCTGATCGCGAAACAAGGCTCGGATTACATCGCCCAGCGCGAGAACGAACCAGCGCTGTACGGGCTGGATGCGAAAACGGTAGACGACCTCCTGCAAGCGGCCTCCGACGTAAAACCCGCGCCTCCTCCGGCCAAAAAGTAGCCGGTCTGAAACCGAGCCGGACGAGAACCGAGCCGGTAGGAAACCGAGCCGCGACCGTGAGGGAGCGGTGTCCTTATGACAGACGTCGCGATCGGCATCGATTTCGGAACCACCAATAGCTCCGTCGCCTATTTCAGCCCCTCCAGCGGCATCGCTCTCGCCACCTTTCCCTTTGCCGGCAGCGTAACGGACGCTTACCGGTCCCTTTTATATCTCGAGCAGATCAAGCAGCAAACCAAGAGCGTCATCAAATCGTGGAGCGGGCCGGAAGGCATCGCGCATTATCTCGATGCCGATCACAAAGGCCGCCTCATCCAGTCGATGAAATCGTTTCTCAGCAGCCGCAGTCTGCAAACTACCGACGTGTTCGGCAAACGGCGGACCCTGGAGCAGTTGATCGCATGCATCCTCGGAGATCTGCGTGAGAAGGCCGAGCTCCAGTTTGGCGTCACCGTGCGACAAGCCGTGGTTGGCCGTCCGGTCCACTTCGTCGGCTCTGAGACCGACGATGACGACAGTTATGCCCAGCAGCGCCTCGAAAAAGCGTTCCACTTAGCCGGATTCGAGTTAGTAACTTTCGAAATGGAGCCGGTGGCCGCGGCTCACTATTATGAATCCACCCTGGATCACGATGAGCTGATCCTGATCGGCGACTTCGGTGGCGGCACCAGCGATTTTTCACTCGTGCGCGTGGGGGCCAGCATACGGCGTCGCGGCAGGTCTCCCGACGACTTACTCGGCAACGCGGGAGTAGGCTTGGCGGGCGATTCGTTCGACGCAAGGATGATCCGTCACATCGTCT
Source organism: Bryobacterales bacterium (assembly GCA_963798295.1). Lineage (GTDB taxonomy): Bacteria > Acidobacteriota > Terriglobia > Bryobacterales > Bryobacteraceae > Palsa-89. The sequence continues at coordinate 216,596 of CAWCSV010000006.1, forward strand.
CGCCCGCGCTCGGCGCCGGATCGCAGATAAAGTCCATGAACAAGATCCTGCCGGTTCCGAATTGGATTTATTTCAAGCTGGAGCGATGGCATCACTTGTCCTTCCTGCGCACCAAGGAAGTGATGACCATGCTGAAAAGCGTCAAAGCCCAGGCATTCCATCCCGAGAAGATCGGCGCGCTCATCGATCTGATCCAGGAAGACCTGGGCTACCAGCTGCACCGCGCCATTCAGAAGACGAAGTGCGATCTGTCAAACCAGGAAACAGCGCGATTCACGTTCAACGACGGATCGGTGGATCTCGATTCCGAAGTTCACAGGGCCGATTTCGAACATTGGATCGCGGAAGAACTGCAGCAGATCGAGACCTGCGTGGATTCACTGCTGGCATCCTGCGGCGTGGATGCGGGGGATGTCGACAAGGTCTTCCTTACGGGAGGTTCTTCCTTCGTGCCCGCGGTCCGCCGAATCTTCGACGCACGGTTCGGACGGGAACGAATCCGAACCGGCAACGAATTTACATCCGTGGCCATGGGACTCGCGCTCAAGGCCGCAAGCCCTTCTGAACCGCGCACGAGTGACTCAACCGCGCAAGTGAGTAAGCGGTTGCTAGAATAATACTTAGTGACCGGCTTACTAACCGACCTTTACCAGCTCACCATGGCGGCCGGTTACTTCGAAGCCGGTAAAACCAGCGAAAGCGCGACATTCGAGTTGTTTTTCCGGCGTCTGCCGCGTTATCGCAATTATGTCGTGGCGGCCGGACTGGCGCAGGCCGTCGAGTACCTCCAAAATCTGGAATTTACCCGCGAAGAAATCGATTATCTGCGCGGGCTGCCCCAATTCCAGCGCGTCTCGGAGGGCTTCTTCGATGCCTTGCGCGACCTCCGTTTCACCGGCGATGTGTTCGCCATGCCGGAGGGCACGCCCATCTTCGCCAACGAACCGTTCCTCACGGTCCGCGCGCCGTTGATGGAAGCGCAGATCGTCGAGACCTACCTGCTGGCCACCATCGGCTTTCAATCGCTGGTCGCCACCAAGGCCTCGCGCATTGTGGAAGTGGCCGGGGGCCGCGCGGTGGTGGATTTTGGTGCACGCCGCGCTCACTCGGCCGAAGCGGGCGTTCTCGCCGGCCGCGCGTCCTATATCGGCGGCTGCATCGGCACCAGCAACACGGAAACCGGATTCCGTTACGGCATCCCCGTATTTGGAACTGCCGCGCACTCCTGGGTGCAGTCCTTCGCGTCGGAGACCCAGGCGTTCGAGCGGCTCCAGAATCTGCTCGGAGACGCTACCGCGTACCTGATCGATACCTACGACACGCTGGAAGGCGCGCGCACCGCCGCCTCGCTTGGCCAGCCACTATGGGGCGTACGGCTGGACAGCGGCAATCTGGTAGAGCTTTCGCACGAGGTACGCAGGATTTTGGATGACGCCGGTTTGCACAGCGCCAAGATCATGGCGACCAGCGATCTGAACGAATACAAGATCCTGGAGTTCGCCGCCGCCGGCGCGCCCATCGACGCTTTCGGAGTCGGCACCGATCTGGCGACTTCGGCCGATTCGCCCACGCTTGGCGTGGTCTACAAGCTGGTGGAATTGAACGGGCGCTTCACCGCGAAGTTCAGCGAAGATAAGCACACACTGCCGGGCGCCAAGCAGGTTTTTCGATTCGCGGCGCACGACGTCATCGCCTGTTCCTGGGAATGCCTGGGCTGTGGCAGCGGCGAGCCGGAAGCGAAAGCCCTGCTGCGTCCCGTGATGCTGGGCGGCAAACTGATAGAGCCTTTGCCCACCGCGGACGTCGCGCGCCAATATGCCGCCGATTGCGTCAAGCGGATTCCCACCGCGGTCCGCAGCCTCTTCGATATTGGCCAGGAATACCGCGTCGACCAAAGCCATGCACTGCTGACGTTGTACGAAAAGGTCCAGGATGAAAGCGGTTTTCTTCGACATCGACACGCAGATTGATTTCGTCTATCCAGCGGGCGCGCTCTATGTCCCCGGAGCGCGAGAGCATTCTTCCCATCGTCGGCGAGTTGAATCGCCAGGCGCCTTTGGTAGTCTCCACCATGGACGCGCATTCGGAAGACGACCCGGAATTTCAGATCTATCCTCACCATTGCGTGGTTGGAACCATGGGTCAGCACAAGCCTGCTGTCACGTTGCTCGACCGCCGCGCCAAGGTTCCCGGCCCTTCCGAAGGCGTCCGCCAGTGGATTCTCGAAAAGCAGAAACTGGATTGTTTCAGCAGCCCGCATCTTTTGCCTCTGCTCGAGACGCTCGACGCCCAGCGCTACGTCGTCTATGGAGTGGTCACCGAAATCTGCGTCCGCTTCGCCGCTTTCGGACTGCTCAAAACCGGCCGGCCGGTCGAAATCGTAACGGATGCGGTGAAAGCCCTGGACGAACAGAAGGCCCGCGAAATGTTTTCAGAGTTTGCGGCTCTCGGCGGCAGACTCACCACGCGCGGAGCAGGTACTGGCCAGTCTCTAACTGTTACAAGACTCTATGGCAGTTCACGTGCAGCCACAGGGCTGCGATGAAGAATGCCATCGGATTGTGCTCGGATTTCTGCTTTCAAGCCTGTGCGCCAGCGCGCAAATCCTACCGGGCGCCAAGCCTTCCAGCGCAACCGCAAATGTAAATAAAGACCCGTTGAATCGCGATTCTCCCCAGAGTTCCGTGGTGGCTTTCCTGGAAGCTGCGCACGACAAAGATTATGGCAAGGCCTGGCGCTATCTGGACCTGCGAAACATGCCGCAAGACCAGCGGCTTTCGGGCGGCACGGAACTGGCGCGCCAGCTCGAAACCATCCTCGACCGCGATACCCAGTTCGACGTGGGCAATCTGAGCCGCAATCCGGAAGGCGACACTGCGGACAATCTTGCGCCCAACCGCGATCGCATCGATACATTTCACTTGAACGACCAGACGCTGGAACTGGACCTGGAACGAGTGACGCTGCATTCGGGATTCCCGGTGTGGCTATTCTCTTCCGACAGCGTCCAAGAATCCCGCAGATCGCGCAGATGACCAACACCTCGTTGATCGAAAGGCACCTGCCGCTTCCGCTAGTGAACTGGCAATTGATCGGCACCCCGTTGTGGCGCTGGATTGGTCTGGTTTTGCTGGCGTTTGCGTTGGCGGCGTTTTCCAAATGGCTCTCGCGCCTGGCGCTGTGGATCACGCGGCAGGGCATCAAGCGAGTCGCACCGAACTGGAACCTGAGCCTGCTTGAGACCTTCCTCGGTCCGTTGCGCCTTTTGCTTTCGGTGTCGCTGTTTCGCGCCGGAATGGAATGGTTCGCGCCGTCGGCTTTGTTGCGCCTGTACTTGGGTCGCATGCTCGCGCTGCTCTTCTTTTGGGGAATCTTCTGGCTGTGCGCCGTGATCATCGATGCAGTCGTTCGGCATCTTCGCGCGCGCCTGGAAGCCAAACATCGCGCCTTCTCTTATTCGGTCCTTCCGCTTTCCGCGCGCGTGGCAAAAGTTGTTGTACTGGTCTTCATCGTCGCCGCCGTTCTCACGGCCTGGGGGTACAACACCACCACGCTTCTTGCGGGCCTCGGCATCGGTGGCGTAGCACTGGCGCTGGCTTCTCAAAAGACTATCGAAAATCTATTTGGAAGTGTGGCCGTGATTAGCGACCGGCCGGTTTCGGTGGGCGATTTCTGCAAGTTCGGCAACAGTATGGGTACGGTGGAAGACATCGGACTGCGCTCCACCCGCATCCGCACGCTGGACCGAACGCTGGTGACGGTTCCCAACGGTTCGTTCTCCACCATGACTATCGAAAACTTCGACCGCAAGGACAAAACCCTGTTTCACGCCACGCTCAACCTCCAGCGCAACACCACGCGGGATCAGATGCAGACGCTGCTCGAATCCCTCACCAAACTTCTCAAGGACAATTCCAAATTCGAGACAGGAGCTTTGCCCGTACGCTTTGTCGGAATCGGCGCCTATTCGCTGGATATCGAAATCTTCATTTACGTCCTTACTCTGGACGGCGACGAATTCATGAAGATCCAGCAGGACCTGCTTCTGGCGATCATGGACGCGGTGGAATCGGCGGGAACGGCGCTGGTTGTGCCTACTCAGGCCAACATCATTTACGACGCCCAGCCAGCGCCCACGCCAGCTTCCAATGGATCAGGCAATCGATCTGGATCTGGCAATGCAACGAAGGCGTCGCAACCAGTCGTCACACGGTCATAATTTAGAAGCCCGGAGCGCAGAGCCGCGTCAACCGCCGCGGGGATGTGTCAGGACGACGTAGATGACGCTGAATTTCACCGGCGCAACTTGCGGCGCGCGACCTCTTCCTCGTAGGCTCTGGTCACGCGCTGCACTTTGTCAAACAGGCCGCAGAAGGCCACCTCCGGCTTCATCTCGAGCAATTCGTCATCGGGGAGCGTCTCCAACAGCGTTCGCCATCCCGACTCGACGTCAGCGTTTAAAATATCGCGTTCCAGTATGCTGGTCGCGCGCAGATTGAGATTGCCTGGAACCAGAACCCGCCATCGATGCGCCGGAGAAGGTGCGCTATTCTGCTCTTCTTCAACTAGCTCCAAGTAACACGGAATTCCTTCAGCCTCCAAGAAATCTCGGGCATCCGCGATGTCGTCGGCCGGCGGCGACCCTGGCTGGCCGGACCGCGAGTATACTTCGGTGGCTTCCTCCAGCCAGCCGGGCGTTTCCCCGTCGCCCGGAAGTTCCGTGTCCACCTCCGCCTCCTCATCTGCTGGATCCGATTCAGCCACGGAAAGGCGGGAACGTTTTCGCCGGACAACTTCGTCGTCGTAGCACTGCTGCGCCTCTTTGACCAGATCCGCGCGGACAATTGCCGACAGCGCCTCGTCCGAGAGTGAGGCGTAGTGCTCGCGCAGATACTTCACATCAACTGGCATGGCGCGTCATCCGTTCGCCCTGTCCGCCACCAGCATGGACTGGAGAATTTGATCCGACACATCCTTGACAGCCCCGGGCGAGTGGGCCAGAAACAAGGTGTTGGTCTTATCGCTTTCGCCAATGGACTTGAGCGTATCGAAATATTGCGTGACCATAACCAGCTGCATCACTTCCCGCGCCGACGCGCCCTCCACCACTTTTTGAAATTGCTCGATTGAAACCTGCAGTCCTTCGATGATAGCCTTTCTCTGGTTGGCGATTCCCTGCCCCTGGAGCGCCTTGCTCTCGGCTTCCGCTTCGGCCTTTTTCACCACCAGGATCTTCTCCGCCTCGCCCCGTGCATTGGCGGCCACCTGTTCGCGCTGCGCCGCGTTGATATCGTTCATGGCCGATTTCACCTTGGCATCCGGAATAATATCGGTGACCAGTACATTGACGATCTCGTACCCGAACAGCGCCATGTCCGCATCCAGTTCCTGCTTCACCGCCGCGGCGATACTGGACTGCGAAGCGAACACTTCATCCAGCGTCATCCCCGGAACATGCCCCAGAATCACCTGTTCGACGTAGGATTGGATCTGCGCCACCGGATCGGACAACTTGTAGAAGGCGTCATAGACTTTCTCCGGCCGGACGCGATTCTGGACGGAAATGGGAATGGTGACGAACACATTGTCTTTGGTCTTGGTCTCCATGGTCAGCGTGATCTGATTCACCCGCAGACTCACGGTGCCCGAAACCGTATCGACGAACGGCCGCTTCCAGTTCAATCCAGGCTCGGCGACGCGTAGAAACTTGCCGAATCGCGTGATGACGGCCACTTCGGCCGTGCGCACGGTGAAAAAGCTTCCCAGGATCAGGTAGAGCGCGATGAACGCCGCCACCCCCAACGGAATCCAGTACAGTTGGTCCATTCGGTCCCTCCACTGCTATCTGTTTGAATCAAGCTCAGTGTATACAGGATCGTCTCAAAGCGCCAATGGCGTTAACTGCATGGCGCGCCTGGCTCCATTGGGTTCTTGACATATTCCTATATAGGAATATAATATCTTTGTGCCCCGAGCGGCCACCACGTCCGACGCCTTCAACGCCATCGCGGAACCGCGGCGGCGCGAGATCCTCACCTATCTCGCTCTGAAGGAGCGGCCGGTGGGGGATATCGTGAGGTCGCTGAGGCTGGAGCAGCCTTCTGTTTCCAAACATCTGCGCGTGCTGAAAGACGTCGGCCTGGTCCACGTGCGCCGCGATGGACGCCGCGCCTTGTATCGAACCAACGCCGAAGCCATCCGGCCGCTGCACGAGTGGACCGCCACGTTTGAGCGCTTGTGGGCCAATCAGTTGAATCGCATTAAGGAACGAGCTGAGAAAAAGATGAAGGAGGAACGATGACCGCAACGGTGCAAGCCATTGAGAATTTGACCTTGAACATCACGCAAGAGATTCACGTCCACGCATCGCTGGACGCAACATTTACTGCACTACTGGAAGAGATCGGGCCGCACAACACGGTGGCCGACGGTCAGCCGATGCCGATGAAGCTTGAGGCGTGGCCGGGAGGACGATGGTATCGCGATCTGGGCGACAACAATGGCCACTTTTGGGCGCATGTACAAGCCATCAAACGGCCGACGCTGCTGGAATTCAGCGGGCCCTTGTTCATGTCCTATCCCGTCGTTTCAAACTTGCAGTATCGGCTTAGCGAACAGAACGGCGGGACGCTCATCAAGTTCCGGCACTCGGCGCTGGGGCTGATCCAGGAAGAACACCGCAAGAATGTGTCGACAGGTTGGAGCAAACTCCACGACCGCGTGCGCGCCAGAGCCGAAGCCAGGTAGCTGAAACCAGGTAAAGGAGAGCCGATCATGGCAAAGATCGAAACAGAGCATAAAGTAGTGTCGCCGGCCCAATGGACTGCCGCGCGCAAAAAGCCTCTCGCAAAGGAAAAGGAGTTTACGCACCAACGCGATGCGCTGAGCGAGGAGCGCCGCAAGCTGCCCTGGGTCAAGGTGGAGAAAGATTATGTCTTCGACTCCGCCAATGGGAAGAAGACGCTGGCCCAACTTTTTGGCGGCAAGAGCCAGTTGATCGTGTACCATTTCATGCTCGGGCCTGGATGGGAAGAGGGCTGTCCAAGCTGCTCCTTCCTGGGCGATCATTTTGACGGCAGCTTGCCCCACTTGGCACAGCGCGACGTTGCGTTCAGCGCCATTTCACGTGCGCCCTTGGCTGAGATCCAGACGTTTCAAAAGCGCATGGGCTGGCGCTTTCCGTGGGTGTCGTCGTTTGAAAGCGATTTCAACTTCGACTATCACCTGTCGTTTACCAAGGACGAACTGGCGTCAGGCAAGGTGTACTACAACTACGAACAGACCAAGTTTCCGAGCGAGGAAGGGCCGGGCCTCAGCGTCTTTTACAAGGATAAGAACGGCGACGTTTTCCACGCTTACTCCACTTACGCGCGCGGGCTGGATATTTTGCTGGGCACTTACAATTTCCTGGACTTTACGCCGAAGGGCCGCGACGAAGCCGGCCTGAAGAACACCATGGCGTGGGTTCGCCACCACGACAAATATGGCGGCGCGGACTTAGTGGATCTGAGTGTGTCGGGAGGCTCGAAATGATAGCTATGTTGGAGCCGATGAGCGCTGAAATCGCACAGGAGGCAGCCACCACGAAACGAGTGTTGGAGCGCGTCCCCGCCGACAAACTAAACTGGAAGCCGCATCCGAAATCGATGTCCCTGGGCCAGCTCGCCATGCATTTGGCGATGATCCCGGGAGCCATCTCTCACCTTGCGAGCGTGGATGCGTTCGAAGTGAACCCAGCGGCTTTCGTTCCGCCCGAGCCGAAAAACCGGGATGAAATTCTAGCGGCCTTGGAGGCGAGCGTTCGGTCCGCGCAAGAGTACCTGGGAGGCGTAAGCGAATCGGCCGCCAAGGGAACGTGGCGGGCCACGGTGCAAGGCCGGGAAGTGATGGCGATGCCTCGCGCGGTGATGCTACGAACCTTGATGCTGAACCACTGGTATCATCACCGCGGCCAATTATCGGTGTACCTGCGACTGCTGGAAGTACCGGTTCCCACCATCTATGGGCCGAGCGCCGATGAAAATCCGTTTGGGTAAGGGAACATTCCCGCGCCGCTTGCGTAGAATACCCAGATGAAGCCGCCCTCGGCGCTACGTGCGCTGCTGATCCTGGCCGCCGTACGGTTGCTGTTGCACACGCTCACCAACGGGCAGTACGGCTTCCATCGCGACGAACTCGCCACCCTCGACGATGCGCGCCACCTGGCCTGGGGTTTCGTCGCCTATCCGCCTCTGACGCCCTTTGTCGCGCGCATTGCTCTGGCGCTATTTGGGACGGCGCCGGCCGCGATCCGATTCTTCACTGCATTGGCGCAATGCGTCGTGATGGTGATGGCGGGATTAATGGCGCGCGAACTCGGGGGCGGCCGAAACGCTCAGATCGTGGCGGCGCTGGCGGTCGCGGTATCGCCGCTGTCCATGGCAGAGGGACATCTTTTTCAGTACGTCTCGTTCGATCTTCTGTGGTCGGTGCTGGCGGTGTATTTCGTTATCCGCTTGCTCACTTCAGGCGACGGGCGATGGTGGATCGCCGTGGGCGCGGCGATTGGGCTGGGGCTGATGACCCGCTACACCATCGCGTGGCTGGTGGCCGGGCTGGCCGTCGGATTTATGCTGACGCCGGCGCGGAGGCTCTTGATGAGCTGGTGGTTTGCTCGCCGGCGTCGCCGTGGCGTTGGTGATTGTTCTGCCGAACGTGATCTGGCAGGCGCACTCACGGATTCATCTCCGTCGATTTCCTGCGAAGCATTCACGCGCGCGATATGCGCATTGGGCGAACCGACGGATTCTTGTGGAAGCAGCTTTTGGTGCCCGCGAATCTGTTCACGGTGCCTTTGTGGATTACGGGTCTTTGGTTCTACTTCCGAAAGCCCGAGGGCCGGCGCTACCGCGCCTTGGGATGGACGTTCCTGGCCGCGCTGGCGCTCTTTGCCGTCGCACACGCACGAGATTATTACACTGCCCCGCTCTATCCGATGTTGCTGGCCGCCGGAGCAGTTTTATGGCAGCATTGGCCGCGCTGGGCCAAAGGGCTGAACTGGGCCGGACTCGCGGTCGCGCTCGCATTCGGCATCGCATTTGCCCTTCCGATCGCGCCCATCCAATCGCCATGGTTCAAAATCGAGACCCGCGTGAATGGCGATATGCGGGAGGAGATCGGATGGCCGGATTTAGTCGACAGAGTCGCCCAGATCCGCGATTCACTTCCCGCCGCCGAGCGCTCCACCACCGGCATTCTCACGGGCAACTACGGCGAAGCCGGTGCGCTCGAAATCTACGGTCCAGCGCGCGGCTTGCCGCAGGCCTTGAGCCTGGTCAATTCGTTCTGGCTGCGCGGCTATGGCGAGCATCCGCCCCAGACCCTGATCGTCGTCGGGCTCTCGCCGCAATTCGTCCAAGCCAACTTCGCAAACTGCCAATCGGAGGGTACCATCTCCAACCGCTACGGCGTGCCGAACGAAGAGACCGAAGACGACAAATATCTCTGGGTATGCCGCAGCCTCCGTAAAGCTTGGCCGGAATTCTGGCGAAAGAATAGGGCATGGGGGTAGAGGGATAATTACGCCCACGTAGTACGAAGTCCAGGAGAGTACTTGCACGACCGTAAGAGCAACCTTGACATGTCTTTGTAACGGAGCCATAATGGGCGAAGTTCAGCTTCAGCCGATTCTTTTTGAAGACCGATCCTCGCTGTGCATCGGTTCAGGAAGCCCGCCTCGTTAGCACGGCGCCGTCCAGCACTCTGCGGTATTTGAACATCCTTGGAGGAAGTATGCGACGTGTATTTAGCTCGTTTTTCGTTTTGTTTGTCCTGATCGTGTGCGGAGCCTACGGGCAGACGTTCCGCGGCGCCATTAACGGCACCGTTACCGATCCGTCCGGCGCGGCTGTAGCCGGCGCGGCGGTCACCGCGACGGACACCGCCACCAATATCGCTCACAATACCGTAGCCACCAGCGATGGCGCGTTTTCATTTCAAGATCTGCCGCTCGGCACTTATACGGTGACGGTCACCGCCGCCGGCTTCCAAAAGACCACTGTTTCGAACGTGGCTGTATCCGCGGGCAATATCTTTACCGTGCCGGTCCAATTGGCGGTGGGCCAGCAGGCGACGGCCGTGGAAGTCTCCGCCGTGGCGGTTTCAGTGGATACCACCACTGCCACGGAGAGCGATACCATCCCCACCGTGGCGTTGCAGAATATTCCGTTGAATGGCCGCGATTTTAGTCAATTAATTGCCGTCAAACCCGGTTACGGCGGATATTCGGTGGGCGGCTTCGGGTCACTCAACGGAACACGTGCCAATCAGATGAACTGGCAGATCGACGGTACCGACAACAACGATATGTGGCACAACATACCGGCCGTGAATCAGGGCGGCGTGTCGGGTATCGCGGGCGTGGTGATGCCGATCGACGCCATCGATGAATTCTCAGCGCAGACACAATCCAACGCAGAAACCGGCCGCAGCGCCGGCGGCACCATCAACCTGACCATCAAAACCGGCAGCAACGACCTGCATGGCAGCGCTTACTACTACAACCGCAACGAATTTTACGCCGCCAGCTCGCCGTTCTTCGTAGCCACGCCCGATTTTCCGAAGCCGCCCGAGCTACGCAATCAAAACTGGGGCGCGAACGGTGGGCGGCCCCATTATCAAAAACAAAGTATTCTTCTTCCTCGGCTTTGAAAAACAGCAATACATTTTTGGGTTGACCGGCCTTTCCACCGAGCCTTCCAATGCCTGGGTGAGCCAGGCGCAGGCTTTGCTGGCGGCCGCGAGCGTTCCGGAGAGCACGCTGTCCGCGAGGCTGCTTTCCACCCTCTGGCCGAGTTCTATCGCCAATCTTTCAGCCACCACGAATAATTACTTCGCCACCGTGCCTGGCACCGGATACAGTTACAACGGAGTGGCGAAGGTGGACTTCAACTTCACCGACAAGGAGCGGCTGTCGGTACACTGGTTTTGGGGACAAGGCAGCCAAACTCAGCCTCCCGGCGCGAGCCTGGCGCTGGCCACCGCCAGCTCCAACCTGGGTTATTACTTTGAAGTGGCCCCGCTCCACGTGCAGAACTATTCGGCCGTTTTAAGTTCGGTGTTCACCAATAAGCTGACTAACCAGTTGCTCTTCGGCGTCAGCTATTTCCATCAGGTCTTCCACGATGCCAACAATAGCTTCAATATGGCGGCGTCTGGGGCTCAGCCTGAGTCCGGGCGCGCTGGTGGACGGCGCAGCCGGTGATGGGCGCCGCCAACATCGAGATCAGCGGATTCGATCAGGTGGGCATCACGCCGCCCGAAGGCCGCACGGATGCAACCGGCCACCTGACGGACGCACTCTCGTACATCACCGGCCGGCACGAGATGAAATTCGGCGGCGAATTCCGGCAGGGGCGCGTGGACGAGTTCTACTTCCGGGCGTCTACGGGTAATTCAATTTCGACGGAACCAGGGTCCCTGGGCCGCGGCCTGCGCTGCCAACCCCACTCTCGCTTGCGACTCCAACACGCTGGCGCTGGCCGATTTCTTAGCCGGCGACGTCAGCAAATCCTCCATCGCCGTTGGAAACGCGGAGCGGAAAGTGGTCGTGAATGGATGGGATTTCTTCGGACAAGACAACTGGCAAGTCACCCCCAAGCTGAATATCAATTATGGACTGCGTTGGGAGTACTTCGGTCCGCTGCACAGCGATGAGGGGAATAATCTGGGTGTTTTTGAAGTCGGCCCAGGCCTGGTGATGCAAGGAGCGGGACTCAACTCGATTTACAAGCCGGATTATCACAATTTCGCCCCGCGCTTCGGCTTTGCCTATAACGCCGGCAACGGTTTTGTGATTCGCGGCGGCTACGGGATTTACTTCGATCAGATCAACATGAATCCGTTCCTGGATTTCCGGCCTCCCATTAACGCCGCGGATGGCCTGGAAGACAATCCCATCGGGCCGGATGCCGTGGATAGTTATAGCAGAGGGAACGGCCCCAACTTGCCAGGCTATAATTGGCAGACCGCGCAAGCCGGGGGCGCTTCCATTTTTCCCGGTGTCACCACTTGCCTGGGGAATGCCGCCACGGATTCCAACTGCCTTCCCGGCCTGATCTACAACGTCTTTGCAGTAAGCCACAATTTGCGCCCCGCTTACAACATGAACTACAACTTCAATGTCCAAAAAAGCTTAGGACAAGCCGCGGTTCTGGAAGTTGGGCTACGTGGGAAGCGAAGGCCGCAGATTGTCCATCATGCAAAATATCAACCAGAACGGAGCGTTTGCCGCGCAGTATCCCAACTATGGATCGATCATCCAACTCAACAGCATCGGCAACTCCAACTACAACTCGCTCCAGACCACGCTCCGGGTGAGAACCTGGCACGGATTTACCTCGCAGTTCTCCTTCTCCTGGGCCCATGAGCTGGACGACGTCACCGAGTACCGCGGCGCCATCCCGCTGGATAGCTTCAACCTGGCCCAGGAATATGGCAGCGGCGATTTCGATACCCGCCACAATTTCACCGCCTTTTGGAGCTATGACATTCCGGCGGCCCACCGCTGGAAATTGCTCACCGGCGGATGGCAGTTCGATGGCTTCATTTCTCTTCACAGCGGGCAGCCCTTCAACTTTCCGGGGAGCGATCCCTCGGGCACACAGCGACCCGGCGTAGACCTGATCGCGTCGCCCTACGCGGGCATCAACCAAACTTTCGTCCAGGGCGTAGGCGAGCAGTGGGTGAATCCGGCCGCATTCGTGACAGTGAGTGGCCCTGGCAACCTGGGGCGCAACGCGCTGGTTGGACCCGGCTTCGCGGACGTCGATCTTTCGGTATTCAAGAACTTCACCATCCGGGAACGGCTGCGGTTGCAACTGCGGGCGGAAATGTTCAATGTGTTTAACCGAATCAATCTGGCATCCGGAGCTGGCTCAGTTGGCTCGAGCGGCGTAGTGGGCGATACCATCGGTGACTTCAACGGCGCCCCCGGCCTCGGTCCCGGCGAGCCGTTCAACATGCAGATCGCGGCGAAAGTAATCTTCTAAAAGAATCCAAAAGTCAGAATTCAGAAGGCTGGTTTCACGGGCTCGGCCGTCTCTAAGACAGCCGGGCCCTTACTTTTTCGCTTAGCGCCTTCCCGTCCACGCGCTTTCCTGCCAGCTTGGCCTGCGCGGCCTTCATCACTAAGCCCATCTGCTTGGCGGAGGTCACGCCGGTCTCAGCCATCGCGGCCGCAATGGCATCCTCGATCTCCTGCTCGCTGGGCGCGGCGGGCATGTAGGATTCGATCAGCTTCAGCTCGGCTTCTTCCTTGTCGGCCTGCTCCGCGCGATCGCCCTTGCGGAACATCTCCGCGGCTTCGCGCCGCTGCTTGATCAGCGTGCCCAGGATTTGCAGCTCGGTGGCTTCGTCCAGGGGCTTCATGGAATCCACTTCGTGCTTCTTCAGCGCCGCTTTGATCATGCGAATGGCGTTGAGCTTCATCTCTTCTTTGGCGCGCATCGCCGCCACCATGTCGGTCTGAATCCGGTCAAGTAGAGCCATCGTTTGTTATCCTGAATGCTTACTCAGTTACAGCTTAATACTTACACACAACATGCGAATCCTGATTGCCGAGGCTCTGGCTCCCGCAGCCGTGAAACTGCTGCAGCAACAGCCGGGATGGGAAGTCGTAGTTTCCAATCCGAAAGAGTATATGCAGCACTTGGCCGGCGCCGATGCGCTGATCGTGCGCAGCGCCGTCACGGTGGATAAAGCCGTGCTGGCCGCGGCGCCGAATCTGCGCGTGATCGGACGCGCGGGCGTGGGCGTCGACAACGTCGATCTGCCTTCCGCCACCGCGGCCGGCGTGCTGGTGATGAATACGCCAGGCGGCAACGCGGTCTCGGTGGCCGAGCATACCGTCGCGCTGATGCTCTCGCTGGCGCGCTCCATTCCCAACGCCAGCGCGTCGGTGAAATCGGGCAAGTGGGAGAAGCGCAAGTTCCTGGGCAATGAGCTGCGCGCCAAGACGCTGGGCGTGATCGGCCTCGGGAGCATCGGGCGCGAGGTGGTGAAACGCGCCGCGGCTTTTGAGATGCACATCATCGCCCACGATCCCTACGTCCATTCGCAAACCGCCAAGGACGTCGGCGTGGCCCTGGTGGATCTGCCCGTGCTCTTCGCCGAGAGCGATTACATCACGCTGCACACCGCGCTGACGCCCGAATCGGTTCGCCTGCTCTCACGCGACGCCTTCGCCAAGATGAAGAAGGGCGCGCGCATCGTGAATTGCGCGCGCGGCGAGCTGATCGATCAGGAAGCGTTGCGCGAGGCGCTGGCGTCGGGCCACTTGGGTGGCGCCGCGCTGGACGTTTTCGAAAACGAGCCGCCCGCGCCCAACGATCCGCTCTTCTCCATCGAGACTTTGGTGGCCACGCCGCATATCGGCGGATCGACCGAAGAAGCGCAGGAGACGGTGGGCATCCGGATCGCGCAGCAGATTGTCGAATATCTGCAAAACGGCGCGGCGCTGCACGCGGTGAATCTGCCCGCGCTCACGCCCGAACAATATAAAACGCTGGGACCTTACGGCAAGCTGGCCGAGCGGCTGGGCCGTTTCGCGTCCTATATTTCCACGGGCAATCCCAAGGCCGTGCGGCTGGTTTATTTCGGCAAGATCGCGGAGTTCAACACTCACCTGGTGCGCAACGCGGGACTGGCCGGCGTGCTGCAACGGTCGCTCGCGCGCAATGCAAATTCGATCAACGCCATGCAGATCGCGGGCGACCGCGGCCTTACTGTCGCGGAGCGCCACGAGAAACGCGTCGCTCATATCGATTCGGTGCGCCTGGATCTGGAGACCGACACCGGTGTCACCACCGTGGAGGGCGCGGTGGTGATGGAAGAGCCGCGGCTGATCCAGATCGACGGCACGCATTGCGAAGCCACGCTCGAAGGCAATCTCACGTTCGTGATGAGCGAAGATGTGCCTGGCGTGATCGGATACATCGGCGACGTTTTCGGAAAGAACGGAGTCAACATCGCGACGTTTTCGCTCGGCCGCAAGGAAGCCGGAACGGAGGCGATCTCGGTGATCCAGACCGATCAGCCGGTGGGTGACGCGGTGCTGGCAGAGCTGTTGAAGAATCCCGCGGTCAAGGTGGCGCGTCCGGTAAAGCTCAGCGGTTAACGGCAGCTTCCGCGCCTGCCGCCAACTCTGCCGCGGCATTTTTGGTAAATTCGGCCGCTGCGCTTGAATTCCTCAGCACGGCTTCCAGCAACGCGCGCGTGTCATCGGTGCGGGGATCGCGGAACATTTGTTCGGTGGAGCCGCTTTCGACGATCTGGCCGCGTTGCAGAATCGCGATGCGCGAGCACAGCGAAGCTACCGCCAGCAGATCGTGCGAGACGAACAGCATCGCCATGTTCAGCTCGCGATTCAGGCTGCGGAACAGATCCAGGATTTCGCTTTGCGTGATCGCGTCCAGCGCGCTGGTGGGCTCGTCGGCGATCAGCAGGCGCGGCTTGTGCAGCACGGCCATGGCGATCAGCACGCGCTGCGCTTGCCCCACGCTCAACTGCCGCGGATAGCGATCCAGAAACGATTCTTCGGCCGGCAGGCTGACGCGCTCGAACAGCTCCGAGCTCGCGTTTTCCAAGCTCGCCCTTCGGAACGATGCGCGCGCCACGCCTCCGCCATTTGCGTCCCGATGCGCAGCGCCGGATTGAGCGACGCGAGCGGGCTTTGCAGCACCAGCGCGATGTCGCGTCCGCGGATTTGCCGCATCTCGCCCGCGCGCAAACGCAGTAAATCGCGGCCGTCGAAGAGGATTTCGCCCGTAATGGACGCGCCCTTGTGATCCAGCAACCGCAGCAGCGCCAGCGCGATGGTGCTCTTGCCCGATCCGCTCTCGCCCACCAGCCCCAGAATCTCGCCTTCGCCGATTTCGAATTGCACGTCGCGCAGCAGCGCCCGGTTTGTTGGGATAGTCCACCGTAATACGCGCCTGAAGCAAAGTGCTCGGCGTGCTCGGCGGGATCATCGTTGGCTTACCAGCGTTGCCGCCCACTTGCAACCGCTCGGCGTTCCAGAAGGTTTGCGGGTCCAACACGGCGGGCGTGGCGTTTTTCACGTTGAGCGATACGGCCGACAGCGCGTTCGGATTCACCAGGAACAGCATCGGGCGCCTGGTCCGCCACGATCTGCTGCACATGGTCGAAATAGCCTTTGCGCTTGTTCGGATCCTGCGGAAGCGTTCTGCGCCTGCATCAGCTTGTCGACCTCGGCTTCCCACGCCGTTTCCGGCGCTTTCTCGCTGGGATTCCATTGATGATTGGCCGCCGAACTGACCCAGATATTCATCTGCGCGCTGGGATCGAGATCGATATTGGTCCAGGCCATGAGCACGGATTCATAGTTGTAGGTGCGGCTGATGCGTTCGATCAGCGACGGGAAATCCAGAGTGACGACATTCAGCTGGATGCCCAGGCGCGCCAGATCCTGCTGGATCAAGGCCAGCATCCGCTCGTGCAGTTTGTTGCCGGCGTTCGAGATCATCGAGAACTCGACTTTGTTGCCGCCGCTGTCCACGAGCGAAGTCCCCACGCGCTGAAAACCCGCTTGTTGCAAGCATCGCCAGTGCCGCGGTGTCGGAGCCCGAGCGCCGGCTTTGACCGCCGGATTCAACCAGAAATGGTTGGCCACCGAAACGGGACCGGCGGCCGCGCGCGCATGCCCGTGATAAACGATCCGAACCATGTCGTCGCGGCGGATGCCTTCGGAAATGGCGCGCCGGAAATCGGCGGACCGGAACCAGCGCCGCTTGTATTCGGGCAAGGGCGCGTTTTGAACCTGATTGAAGAACACCGTCTCCCAATCGAGCGACGGCCCGGCGTCCACCACCGCGCGCGGCATCTCCGACGAAAGCCGGTCGTACATATCCGGATCGAGTTTATTGATCAGGTCGAGTTCGCCGCGGCGGAAGCGCAGCAACTCCAGTTCGCGATTCTGCTGGATCTCCAGCCGGATGGAATCCAGATACGGCAGCGCATGGCCGTTCGCGTCGCGCTTCCAATAGTTCGGATTGCGCTTCAGCAGGACGTAGGCGCCGGGCTTGTATTCGCCCAATTCAAACGGGCCGAGCACGGCGGATTCTTTGTGCGGCCGAGCTTGCGGACAAAATGGCCACTTGATCGAATTGCGCGGCCAGAGCCGCCACCGGACCCGGGAAACGAATGCTGGCCGCGGACGAACTGGCGCACTTGGTCTCCACTTCGCCGGGCGCCGAGCGGAATGCATCGCCCACCGGCGAATGCAGCGCCGGATCCATCAACTGGCGCATGGTGTACGCCACATCCTGGCAGGTGAACGGCGTGCCATCGGAGAAGCGCACTCCGTGCCGCAGCTCAAAATCGATGCGCCGGCCGTTTTCCGATACCTTCCATTTAGTCGCCAGTTCGCCTTCCAGCTCCTGCGTGTAGCGATTCAGCCGGATCAGCACTCCGCCCGTCAAATATCGAACGGACGAAGACGCTTCGTCCTCTACCAGCAGCGGATTGAATGTTTTGGGATCGGTCCGCAGGCAGAAGCGCAGCTCGTTGGCCGCGCTCGCCGCCAAAGCGCCGGCGAACAACAACACGATCGCGGGACGCATTAACATGGCACGCCCTCCTCGGTTCGAAGCAGCATCTGCAGACAACTACCACCACCACCAGCAACACCAGCGGGCGCCAGCATCCAGGGATTTTGCAGCACCGCCGAATAGTTCTCCAGCTCCCGCAACAGCGCGCCCCAGGAAGGCAGCGGCTCCGACACGCCCAGCCCCAGCAATCCGAGATTGGCTTCGCTCAAGATGAACAGCGGCACCGAGATCCAGAACTGGGCCAGCAGAATGGGCCGCAGATTGGGCAGCAGATGACGCCAGAACAAACGCCAGCGCGAGATCCCGCTGGCGCTGGCCTGCACCAGATAGTCCGAATTCACCAGCGTCCGCGTTCCGGCGCGGATGATGCGCGCGGGCGCGGCCCAGCCCAAGCATCCGAGCAGCAGAAAGGTGATCGCCACCGACGTCACAGGCGACGTGTTCAGCGGCAGCAGCGCCCGCACCGCCAGCAACAGAAACAGCCAGGGCAGCGATAGAAACAGATCCACGCCCGTGGTCACCATGCGCTCCCAGCGTCCGCCCAGGTATCCCGCCGCGCCTCCAATGAGCCCCGGCAGATCAGAGTGGAAAGCAGCGCCGCGGCCGGGCGCAAGCAGCAACGAAACGCGCGTGCCATAGAGCAGGCGGGCGAAACGATCGCGACCCAGTTCGTCGGTGCCAAGCCAAAATTGCGCCGAGGGAGGCAGCGCTGATGAAGTCGCGCGACTGCTCGGCATAGGAGTGCTGCGCAAGCCAGCCCGCTCCCAAGCGATGCCGCGACGGCCAGCGGCCAAAACCACCAGCGCGATTCGTTGCTTCAGGCTCATTCCGCCGCGCTCGGCTTCCAGGCCGCGAGTGCGATGTCGGCCATGCTGTTCACCACCAGCGTCATCAGCGCCACCAGAACGGTGATGGTGACCAGCAGCGGCAGGTCGCGATCCAGCGCCGCGCGCCAGGCCAATTGCCCGACGCCCGGCGTATCGCAAATCACTTCGATCGGGATGGATGCGCCAAAAGCCAGGCTCACCGAGATCCCGGCCAAAGCCGCGAGTTGCGGCGCCGCGGGAGTGAAAATGTGCGCCCACAGCACCCGCCAACTGCTCAATCCCTTGGCCTGGGCCGCCACCACATGCGGCGACTTGCGAGGTGGCCACCAGTTGATTCTTGGCGTAGCGGTAAACATGCGGGAAGACCACCAGCGCGATGGCCCAGCGCGCTGGCCGCGCCCATCCATAAGAAGACCAGCGCGATCACCGCCGCTGGAGCCGCCAGGCACAGTCCGCTGAGCACGGCCGGCACCACGTCGGCGCCCGGAGCGCGCCACCAGACCGTGAGCAGCGCCAGCGCCAGACCGACGGAAACGCCACCCAGCACGCCGCATCCGAGCGAAACCAAAGTCAGCAGGCAGTCGCTCTTTCAGCAGCTCGGAAACCGGGCGGTTGAGCGATCGTGAGAATCCGAAGTCGCCGTGGACCAAGCCAGCGAGATAGCGGAAATAGAAGCCCGCGATGTTGTTGTCGCGAGCGCGCTCGGTGCGGATGGCCTGTTGGCTTTGGGCGCTCAAGCGGGTATCGAGCTCGCGCTCATCGACGTCGAAACCGGGCCCCAGGCGCACCAGAGTGGCGCCCAGCAATCCGCCCAGCAGCAGCGTGAGCAGGATGCGGCGCGCTTGACGCGACAACTGGCGCAAGATGGGCGCTACCACCATCCACTGCTTACCATGTGCCCGTGGGCTCAAATTCGAAGCCGCGCGGGCCGACCACGCTCATTTTTTCCTTTTGCTTGGCGATGTACATGCGCCGGTCCGCCTCGCTTAGCAGCCGGTCGGCGTCCACGCCGTCTTCAGGGAACATGGAATGGCCGATGCTGAGCGAAATCGTCTCCTGCGCAAAGATCTCGCGGCCGGCGGCCGCCGTGATGGCTCGCAGCTTGTCGATTTTGCCAGCTAATTGATCAGGCTCTAGCCCCGGAAGCACCAGCACGAATTCATCGCCCCCCATGCGCGCCACGTAGTCGTACTCGCGGCAGGATTCCTTCAGCTTCTTCGCCACAAGATGCAGCAAACGGTTGCCTTCCAGGTGGCCGTACTTGTCGTTGACCTTTTTGAAGCCGTTCATGTCGCAGACCAGAACCACCAGGGGCGAATTCAGACGCCGGCAGCGCGCCAGTTCGCCATCCAGGTGCAGGAACAGCGAGCGGGCATTGGGCAGCCCGGTCATATAATCGGTGGACGCCGAGCTTTCCGCCTGCTGGAACCGTAAGGCGTTTTCAATGGAAAGCGCGAGCTTGGGAACGATCGCCAGCAGAATGCGCAAATGATCGTTGGTGAAGGCGTCGCGCTCGCTGTGATAAAGACGTCAGCACGCTCACCGTCCCGTTCAACCCGATCAGCGGCACCGCCAGCGCGCTGCGCATGGTGGTGAATTTGGTTTCGTCGTCCAGATAGCCGGGTTCCACCGATGGATTGCCGTTGATGATGGGCTTGCGTTTTTCCGCCACCCATCCCGACAAACCCTGGCCAAGCGGGATCTCGAGCGAGGAGAACAAGCGGAAATTCTCGCCATTCACGTATTCGGCCCGCAACCGGTCGTCGCGCAAAACATAAATGGCCAGCGAATCGTAGGGGATCATGCGCTTCAGACGCATCGCCAGCAGCGACAGCGTTTCGTTCAAGCTGAGCGAATTGCCCAGATCCTGCGCCAGTTCGAAAAGGTTCTGCACCTCCTGGCGCGCCGCGGCGATGGACGTGAGGAAGTTTTCCGCCGGTTCCGCGGTAGCGGGACGCTTGGTGCTCTCGAATCCAGCTGCCGGTTCCAGACCGCGCTCGATCTTGACATCAGTGGAAAGCTTGGAAGGCTCTCCCTCGTGCGTCTGCGCCAGGGCCTCCAGTTCGATATAACGCCGCTGCAACACCTCCACCACCTGCGGATCATACGCTTTGCCTGCCTCCGCCACCACCTTGCCCATGGCTTCGTCCAGCGGAAGCGCCCGGCGATATTGCCGGTGGGACGCCAGGGCATCCAGACAATCCACGGCCGCCAGAATGCGCGCGCCGATGGGGATGCTCTCTGCCCGCAGCCCGTCCGGATATCCGGTGCCGTCCCAGCGCTCGTGATGCGAACGCACGATGGGAGTGACGGGGACGGGGAATCGCACGCGCTCCAGGATCTCGGCGCCCACGATGGGGTGAATCTTCATCTTCTCGAACTCTTCGCGGGTTAGTTTCCCCGGCTTCGAGATGATGTGCTCGGGCACGGCCAGCTTTCCGATGTCATGCAATACCGCCGCCGCGCGCAGCGCCTCTAATTGCGAGTCATCCAGGCCCAAATCCTTGCCCACTTCCACTGCGTAGATCTGCACCCGTTGCAGATGATCGTGCGTGCTATGATCCTTGGCCTCAATAGCCAGCGCCAGAGCTTCGATGGTTCGAAGATGCAGCGCGGCCATCTCTTCGGCGTGCTTCTTCTCGTCTTCCATCCGGCCCAGATACAGGTAATAAGAGCGGTAAATCAGATAAACCACCGGAATGGCCAGCAACGCCGTTTGCCAGCCGAAATGCTGGTTGACGGCGCTGGCGCCGGCCACAATCAAGGCGCCCAGCAGGTAATAAGGGAACGACCAGATGTAGCACTCGCGCCAGACTCGCCGCAGCGAGCGGTGCTCGGTGAGCGCAATGGCGCCCGCCACCGGAAACGTGTTCATGATGAAGAACACCGTGGCGGTCGACACCATCAACAGCGCCGGTTCGATGCGCCCTTGCATCAAGACGCCGGAATGATAAACCTTTCCCGACGCTACCACCGTGAGCGCCATGCTTCCCAGATTGAAGAGCACCTGATGCCACTTGGGACGATGGCGATAGTTCCACAAGCATTGCATCAGGATCGCGGAGCAGCCGATGAACAAGGCTTCCGGCAGCGAAAGCTCTACAATGGCGAAAAGGATGAAGATGAACAACACCGAAAGCGCGCCGCTGATCCCCGGCAGCGACACTTTCAAGCGGGACGCGAAGATGGCCAGTCCCAGATAGCAGAAGAAGCGAATCAGATCCTGCGATTCCCAACGTGCCAGTTCCACCACCGTGACCATAAGGCCGACGGTTACCACCGCCGAAATGTAGATCTTGGCGACGGTAGACAATCTGTTCCTGCTCGTCAATACGTTGCTCTGCACCTTAGTCGACACTGGCATGCTTGAATTGGTAACCTTGCAGATTCCCTGCCAAAACTTGACGACGCTATCCACTTGATACATCGGTGAAAAAGCACTTTAGCGTTAGGCGGAGACGCCAAATTGTCGTGCCCCTTCTGGCTATGTTGTGACAATCTGTCTGAGCCAAACCCACTATTTCCGAACTTCTTATGAGTGCTTTCTCCGAGGGGAACAGAACGGAAGTACCATGCTGCATTGCACCCAAATCGCCGAAATGCGAAATAGTGTCTCTAGCTCCCCAGGCCAAGACGTATCTAGGCATGCCGGCCATCGTTTCCAGCCCGGGGATGCTGCAGCTCATCGAACTGGCCGAACGAATCGCGCAAAGCAATGCAGCCGTTCTGATTACCGGTGAAAGCGGCTCCGGTAAAGAGCTGATCGCGCGGGCCGTACACCATTATTCGCTGCGCTGCGCCAAACCTTGGGTGGACGTCAGTTGCGCCGCGCTCCCCGAGCATCTGGTGGAGAGTGAGCTGTTTGGCTACGAAAAGGGCGCTTTCAGCGGGGCCGATTCCCCTAAGCCGGGGCTGTTCGAGCTGGCCCATCATGGGACCCTGTTCCTGGACGAAGTCGGGGAATTGGAGCCTCGCATGCAGGTAAAGCTGCTGCGCGTGCTGGATGGCGTGGCATACTACCGGCTGGGAGGAACGCGCAAAGTAACCGTGGACGTGCGCATCGTGGCCGCTACCAATCAAGATCTGGAACACATGGTGGAAACTGGCAGCTTCCGCGGCGATCTGTACCATCGGCTGGGCCAGATCTGCCTGCGCGTGCCGCCTCTGCGCGAACGGGCGGAGGACATTGTGCCGCTGGCCGAGCATTTCCTGAAGCAGACCAATTCGCGCCTGACCTTCTCCGGCGAAGCGCTGCAAATGCTGCAAGCGCATAGCTGGCCGGGCAACGTCCGCGAGTTGCGCAATGTGGTCACCAAAGCCGCCGTGCTGTCGCGCCAGACCGAAATCGGCGCGGGCGATCTTCTGCTCACTCCGCAACGTGCTCCCCTTGCCGCCGCCAACACAAGCCTGCTGCCACTGGCCTCCGCCATGGCCTCGGAAAATCTGGACGGAATGGAAAAAAGCACCATCCTGCGGGTGCTGGCTCAAACCAACGGCCATCAGCAGAAAGCCGCGGAGTTGCTCGGCATCTCGCGGCGCACGCTCAGCCGCAAGCTCAAACTTTACGGAAGGGAGGCCGTGCGGCAGTCCTACGCTTCTTAAAGCACCACTGCACGCCTTGATGAACATGTCAGCCGCCGATCGCCGGACCGAACGCCGTTACCGCGGCCAAGGGCCGCTCAAACTTTCGTTCGACGATCCCTCGCCGCAGGAAATCGTTGGCCGCCTGCTGGATTACAGCAAGAGCGGATTTCGCGCCGTGCATGCCTATGCCGCGCTACACACCGGACAAGTGGTCGCGTTCCAGCACGCCATCGCGGGGGGCAAAGCCCGCGTCATGTGGAACCGCATCGCCGACGATCGCGTGGAGACCGGGTTCCTGGTCATTCCGTAAAACCGCCGGCGCTAATAGCCTAAACTTGACCTAAAGGGGAGACTGATCTCTCCCAACGATGCCGGAACGGATCGCGCTTTTTTTCTTATTTGCGGCAATGGCCTCGGCTCAGCCGGGCACATCCCAAACTCCTGCCGCGGAATCCCTACCAGCTCCGACCTTCCACGCCGCAACCAGGCTAGTGCAAGTGGACGTGGTGGCGAGAAGCAAGGGCGCTCCCGCCACCGGCTTGACCAAGAACGATTTCACTCTGCTCGATAACGGAAAACCGCAAGCGATCTCTTTTTTCTCGGTCCACTCGGCAAACACCACGGCGGTTGTAGCGCCGCTGCCTCCCGGGACGATCTCCAACCGGTTCGCGCGCGATGGAGCAACGTCGGCCAACACAACGGTCCTGCTCATCGATCAAAAAAGCACCCCGCAGGCCCTCCAGGCTTTCGCCATCCCGCGAGTGGCGAAGTTTGTCGAATCGCGCCACAAACGGGACGTGATCGGCATCTACACGCTGCTGCCTGACGGCTCGCTTCACGTGGTCCAGGAACTCACCGACGATCCCGAGCTGCTCGCCCAGGCGGCCAAGACTCTCCGGTCTCGGAACCCGGACCGGCAGACTTCCGACACCGGAGGGATGACGCAACACGCGGCCGCGGCTTACAAATCAATGAGTCTCTCCGATACTGTACAGGCGACGCGTCACGCCCTGGAGGAGATCGCGCGCCATCTGTCAAATTTGCCAGGCCGTAAGAGTCTGGTCTGGATTACGACCGCATTTCCTCTCTTCATCCCGGGCGGTTTGGACTTTCGGCCGGATATGGAGAAGGCCGCCAGGGCGCTCAACGACGCCAATGTGGCCCTTTACGCGGTGGACGCTCGCGGGCTGATCGGATCCCTGGGGGCAATGACGGGGATAGGTGCTGCCGAGTCGAAGGGCCCGCGGCCGCGTACCGGCGGAGTCCGAATGCCGTCACCCAACTCATTGGGGGCTTTGCTTCCGGCACCGAGACGATGGTGATGCTTGCCACCCTCACGGGAGGCTTGCTGTTCAGCAACGATAACGGCATCGAACATTCGATTCAAACCGCGGTGGAGGAAGGCGAAATTACCTACACGCTGGGTTTTTATCCTTTGCAGGAAGAACAGGACGGAGCCTGGCACCATCTGAAGGTCCAGGTGGCCAGACACGACGTCCAAGTGCGCTATCGAGAGAACTACTTCGCCGGAGCGGCCGATCGGACGTTGGGCCGTCCCGCATTAGAGCAACTGCTCAGGGATTCCCTGGAAGCCACCCAACTGGAAATCCTCGCCGCGACAGCCCCGGATCCGGCGCGGCCGGGATTTATTCAGGTGAAAGTGAACGTGGATCTTCACAACCTGGAGTTGAAACACGAAAAAGGCAGGCGATCGGGCGGAATCGATGTCTCGTTCTATCTCCAGGGATCGGGAAAAGTGCGGACCAAGACACTCGAAATCGCCATCCCCGACGATCAATTCGCCGCCTTCCTCGTCAAGGGCATCGACACCGTCGAATCTCTGGACACAACCATCGGAACGGGCCCGCTTCGGGTAGTGGTGCAGGATAGGACCACCGGAGCCGCCGGGTCCGTCACGGTCTCACTGCCTGGGCGCTAGATCCTCCAACGAAATCTGCGGGAAATACAATCCTCGCGGCTCGCGCTTCCACCAATCCCCGGTCGCACGGCGCTGCGCGAAATCGGTGAACCCATAATCGAACAGCTCCGCCCGCACGTACTTCGGCGGCGTGTTCGGAAATGGATTGGTCTTGAGCAATCCCAACACTTCGGGCGAGCCCTGCAACAGCCGCACCATGAAATTGGTGAACCAGGGCGTGGAGCGATAGTCTCCGAGCGCGGCGAACCACATCTGCCAGTCCAGCCGCGGCTGATAGGGCGCCACCCAATGCGGCGGTTGCCGCAAATCGCCCGCCTTATAGGGAAACTCGTAGTCGAGCCAGGTAACGCCGTCGTTCGACCCTTGCACCACAATCTCGGGCCGCGTGGTGGTCATGGATGCGAAGAGCCCGTAGGTGTTAGCGATTTGCAGCGGCCCGGCGAGCTGCACCAGGGCACTGGCCGGCTCGGGCGTGGTCTCGAAAAACATTTCGTGAAGTTCGGAGAAGGTAAGCGCCAGAATGACGATCCCCACCGCCCAAACGGCCACTCGGCTGGTACGCGCCCGACGTGCCTTGAGCCGGAGTTTCTTGAAGTCGCGATCGTCAAAAAGAAACACGCACAGCGACATGCTGAGCAAATTGAAAAACGTGTAGTTCCCCGTCAGAAAAATAAGCGCCTGCAAGAACAGGAGGGCGACCGCGCCGCACAGCCGCCAGCGACGGGGCGCGAAAAAAAGAAATGGAATCACAATCTCGATGAACAAAGTGAACGCCGTCGAAAAGCGTTGAACGGAGAGCGGCAATTGGTACATGTACCAGGCCAGCGGCGTCGGCAGCGGCTGCGTCATGTAATGGAAGGCCAGCGCGGTGAGGTCGCGCCAAACCGGATCGTGGCTGGTGAGCTTCACCACTCCAGAGAGAAACATCAGGCGGAACAGCAGCCAGCGAAACAGCAGGATTACGAATTTCGAGTTGCCGAGGAAAATCGCGAGGAAGCCGGTTTCGAGCAGCAGCGAGTCCCACTGGAACGACAGGAAATCCTGACCGGCGCTCGAAAACGACAGATACAAAACGTACAGGCACGCCAGCACCAGCCGTTCCCACGGCGCTCGCAATATTCCAAGGAGCAAAACGATGGCCATGGTCGCTCCGGCAATGCACGCGGCCTTCAGCATCCAATCGCCGTGCGCCAGCCAAAAGATGGTCGGCATGCTCCAATAGCCACGCGTTCCGAGCGCCCTTGAAACAGCCGCCAGATATCCGCCCAGAGGCAGAATCCCCCGGGCGCCGATCAATCCGGTAACCTGGACGGCCAGGGACGCGAAAGCGATCAGGTAGATAGCCGCCAGCAGCCGCAGGAACAGCCGTTCGGTCTTCGCGAACTTCCAGGGCAAGACCTGTTTGCCGAAGGTCAGTCGCGTCAAGTGATAAAACATTGTGCGGTGACGCGCAATGAACCGGTACGCCGCCTCGGTAAGCGGGGCAAAGCCCGGCAAATGATCGTAAAGCCAAGCCAGCCAAGCCATTCCGGGCGCGTAGCTCAAGGTAAGGAAGACCGCCCGGGCGCCGCTGGTCACATTTCCGTCCGGCAGAACGAACTGCACGGATTCACTGAAGTTCTTTGCGGGGATCTGCGGATAAAGGCTGCTTACATCCTGCGAGGCCGCGTATGTTACTCTGCCCCCTGTGATCGCTTTCCAGTACCCGATCCAGATGCGGCAGAAGCCACATTTGCCGTCAAAGATTACGAGAGGATCTCCCGCCATACTGTACCCTCTCAGTGTAAGCGCTTCCATTTTTCATAGACGCTCTTTTGAGAACCGGGAAGTGCTAGAATTGACAGTGAGTATCGTGCAACTTTTGTGTAGCATGGGAACGTCTACCAACTGAGCGTGATTGAGGCGTTGTAGAAGATATGTCTGCTCATGACCAACCAATGGGTTATCCGGGGGGACAGCCTCCAGCCAATCCCGATCCGGAAATCCACTTCTTGTTGCCGTCTGTAGAAGAGCCTTTCTTTCGCTCTCTCAGCCGGAACATTAAAGAACTCATCCATCCACCCAAGCTGCCTCCCTTAGAGGTCACCTCGAAACCCGTCGCAGTCAAGGAAATCTGGGGATTTTACGGCGGTCAAGGCAAGCGCGCCGGAACCACGTCGCTCCTGGTTCACGTGGGCGTCATCGCCCTGCTCTTTTTGCTTGGAACGAACAAAGCCGTGCAGCAAGTGGTGAAGCAGCAGATTGATCTCATCGCTCCGGATATCGCTCCCTACAAGCCGACGGTCAAGAAGGACGCCATGCACGGCGGCGGAGGCGGAGGCGATCGTTCTCCAACGCCGGTAAGTAAGGGCAAGCTGCCGAAGCTGGCGAACCGGCAGTTCGTGCCCCCCATGATCAGTCATGTGGAGAATCCCAAGCTGGTAATGGATCCAACGCTGATCATGCCGCCGGACACCAATGTCCCGAAAGTGGATTCACCCAACTTGGGCGATCCGCTGGCGAAATCCGGCCTTGCTTCCAACGGCTTTGGCGCGGGCGGCGGGATGGGCAGCGGACGCGGCGGCGGTATCGGGCCAGGGTCGGGGCCTGGATTTGGTCCCGGATCGGGCGGCGGAATGGGCGGCGGCGCCTACCGGATCGGCGGCGGCGTGTCGCCTCCCAGCATCCTGTTCAAGGTTGAGCCGGAATACTCCGAAGAGGCGCGCAAAGCCAAATTCCAAGGCACCGTTCTGCTCTTCGTCATCGTGGATGAGAAGGGCAACCCGCGCGATATCAAGATCCTTCGCCCGCTGGGTTTAGGCCTGGATCAAAAAGCGGTGGAAGCGGTCGAAAAGTGGAAGTTCAGCCCCGGCAAGAAGGATGGCAAGCCGGTGGCGGTGC
Organism: Bryobacterales bacterium; assembly: GCA_963798295.1. Classification (GTDB taxonomy): domain Bacteria; phylum Acidobacteriota; class Terriglobia; order Bryobacterales; family Bryobacteraceae; genus Palsa-89. The sequence continues at coordinate 244,432 of CAWCSV010000006.1, forward strand.
AGGCGCAAATCGAAGTGAATTTCCGGCTGCTCTAAACACCGCTCCCTCTGGTCGCGGCTCGGTTACTTCCGCGGTGCTGTCTTTGCCACGCACATCTGGTCGGTCGGCTCCCAATCGACAACATCAATCGGAATACCTTGTTTGCACACGTCGCGGCCCTGGTGTGATTTGCCTTGGATGGTGATCACCGTATCCAGGTCCGGCTTAGGCGCGGCGATGAAGCTATAAATGGTACTGCCGTCCAGCGTCTCAAGCAATAAGCACTGGCTTTGGACGGCGCGGCGCACACAGCCGGTGGCTCGCATTTCGGTGATCTCGCCCTTGGGCTTCTGCTGCGCCATCAGGAGCAGGCTGAGAAGTGAAAGAACCAGCATCTGATCCCAGTGTCGCATTAAAATAATCGGGTGCCTGTTGCAATGGTCACCGGTGCAAGCCGTGGGGTGGGCAGGGGTGTCGCCATCGCACTCGCCGCGGCCGGCTTCCAGGTGTTCGCGACCGGGAGAACCATCGAGGGTGCCGACCTGCCGTCCGAGATCAACAAAATCCCCTGCGACCATCTGGACGACGCGCAGACCGGCGCTGCGTTTGCCCAGCTCACGGGCGGCCTGGATGTGCTGGTCAACTCCGCGTGGGGCGGTTATGAGCGCATGGTGGAGGACGGACGGTTCACCTGGCCTTTGCCGTTTTGGGAGCAGCCCATGCATCGCTGGTCCAGCATGCTGGACACCGGCGTACGCGCCGCTTTCGTAGCCTCGTCGCTCGCGGCCAAAATGATGATCCCGCACGGCCGGGGATTGATCGTGAACATCAGCTATTGGGCCGCGCGCAAGCCCATAGGCAACGTGATCTACGGCGTCTCGAAAGCCGCCACCGATAAGATGAGTTCCGACATGGCCCAAGAACTGCGCCCACACGGCGTGACTGCGATTTCCCTCTATCCGGGCCTGGTGCGCACTGAAGCGGTACTCAACTCGGGCTGGTTCGATTTGTCGAACAGCGAGAGCCCGGAATTTATCGGACGCGTGGTCGCGGCGCTGTGGAACGATCCGGGATTGCTCGATCGTTCCGGGCAGGTGCTGGTGGCCGCCACGGTTGCATCCGAGCTGGGCGTCCGCGATCTGGATGGCAAACAGCCCGTGCCCCTGACGCTCGACATGGTGTAACCCACCCGCTAAATTAAGGCAAAGCGTCGCCGATATCGTTGGTATGTCCCGACGGCGCGCCGAGCCGCGCAAAGCATTGATTTGCCGCGTGTCCGTCTTTTGCGAGGATCGCGAGGGCTTTCCGGTCACGCAGGACGGCCTGCTGGAGGACCGGTCACTATCTGGGGTGGGCATTTCCGTCCCCGACCCTATTGCTATCGGGAGTAAGGTTAAGGTCCGGGGAAGGTCGCGGGAGCTGGCTGGAACCGTTCGACATTGCCGCTTCAAAGGTCCCAACTACTTCGTTGGCATCCGGCTCGATACCGAGGACGTGACCTGGAACAGCATCGGCGTGGGCCTGTAGTTCAAGATCCTGCAACCCGGTCCGCCCCGCGCGCGTTAGTATTCAAGTAGGCGTTCCCTACGATTGTTCCCATGTTCCGCGCCGCGTATCTCCTTGTATCCATCTCCGCCCTGGCAGTCGCGCAGCAGGGTGCCGACGACGTGGTATTCCACAGCGATGTGTCGCTGGTGCGCGTGGACGCTCAGGTGGTGGATGCCAGCAATCGCGCCATCATTCATTTGCACGCCGGCGACTTCGTACTGCGCGAAGATGGCCGCGTGGTTCCCATTCGAAACTTCGCGGCCGACAACATGCCTATCGACGTCCTGTTCCTGCTGGATGTCAGCGGCAGCATGCGGCCGCATGTGCAGCGCATCGCCGACGCATCCGGGCAAGCGCTGAGCGAACTGTCCAAAGACGACCGCATGGGCATCATGGTCTTTGACCGCAACACGCGCGTGCGGCTGGGCTTCAGCAGCAGCCGTCAGGAAGTGCAGCGCGAATTCGACCGGCTGCTGCGCGAGGAGCGCTTTAACGGAGGGACCGATATCACACGCGCCATGCTGGATGCCGCCGATTACGTTCGTCGCGAGGGCCGCCGCGACGCCCGGCGCGCCATTGTCATCCTGACCGACGATCAGACCGAGTTCGATCGCGATGAAGAAGCGGTGGGGCGGGCGCTCACTCGCGCCGACACGGTGATGTGCGCGCTGATCGCTCCCGACGCGATGCAGTATGGCGGACGCCGGGGCGGCGGGCAAAGCCCCGGAGGGTTAGGCGGCGGGCCCGGGCTGGGCGGGCCGTTGGGCGGAATCATTTTCGGTCGCGGTGGTGGTGGCGGCAATCGCTATCCGGGAGGCGGGGGCGCGGAAAGGCACCAGTCGGCCGGAACGGCGGAAATCGCGCGCGATTCGGGCGGCGACAGCATGTCGGTGAACGACGCTTCGGCGCTGGAGGATACCATCCAGCGTTTGCGCCAGCGCTACACCCTGTATTTCAATCTTCCCGAAGGCGTGCAGCCGGGCCAGGAGCGCAATATCGAGGTGGATCTGGCGCCGGAAGCGCGCCGGCGTTTTTCCGACGCCCAGGTTCGCTATCGCCGCGCTTTTATGTCCTCCCACACAGACCGCGACAGCGCACCGCTCAAAGTCACCCGCGCGCCCGGCGACGGCGGCTCCTCCACTTCACCTTCGTCCACAGCGGATTCCGACGCACCTGCCCCGCATCGCCGCCGCGTGGCGGTGAACGAAGACGGCACTGCAATCGCACCGCCGGACCAGCAGCAATAGACCCTGCCGTCCCCGGCTGGTTAAAGAATCCGCGTCACGGTTCGATAACGCAAGAGAAGACACGCGATGCCCGATACGATCACGATCGCAGTCGTTGCGCCCCTCCAACCGGAAGACTTTTTCGATCTGCTCTGGCAGGGGGCTTGGGAAGCGACCTTCGACCTCTCTTCCTTTAGCGTCGAGGTGCAGAATCTCACCACGCAATCCGACGATGTCTCCGAGCAACGGAACATTCTGCAAGGGTTGCTGGAGAGCCGGCCGGACGCGATCGCTCTATTACCAGCCCACGCCAGCGCCCTCAACGACCTTATCGATGAGCATGTGAAGAATGGAACGCCGGTCGTCACTTTTTATGGCGACGCTCCAGACAGCGCGCGCACCGTCTCGGTGCAGACCAATCTTCAAGTGGCGGGCGCAATGGCAGGCGAAGCGCTGGCCAAACTGATGCACGGCCGTGGGCGTATCTTGTCGTTTCCCGGCTTGCTGCACGGGTCCCACCTGACCCGGCGCTACCAGGGTTTTCAAGATGCGCTGGCGCGCTACGCCGGGCTAATCGAAGAATCCGCCAGCGCTTGCTCTGTAATGACGCCGGAAGCTCTGCGGGCCGGCGGACCGGCGGACGGGTATTATGTCGGAAGAGATCTCGTACGAATTGCAACCCTGCTGGAAGAGCTGGACATCCCGGTTCCCTGTCTCGGCTTTAGCAATACGGAACGCGTACGGCCCTTCCTGGAACGCGGCGTCATTTCCGCGGTGATCGATGAGAATCGCTATCAGCTGGGCTATTTCGCGGTCCAAAAAGCCTATGAAGCGGTCCTCAAGCGCGACACCGGCGTAACGATAGCGGGCGTGCAAATTCCTTCCACGGTGGTATTCGCGGCCAACGCCGGCGGCGCCGGGGACTCGCTCGGAAGCGCCTTTGAATTGCTGGTACGGCAGCGCACCGAAATCCTGGTGTCCTATAAGAACCGCCTGGAGCAAGCCAACGTCCAACTGCTTGACCTGGCGATCACCGACCCGCTCACCGGTCTTTACAATCGGCGCAAGTTCGAAGAAGTACTGAACCAGGAAGTCCAGCGCGCGCTGCGCTACGGCCCGGTATCGTTGCTGGCCATCGACCTGAACGAGTTCAAGTCTGTGAACGATACCTATGGACATCAAACCGGCGATGAAGCACTGAAGGCCGTGGCCCAGGGGCTGCAATCCGCTTGCCGCACCACGGACACTTGCGCGCGGCTGGGCGGAGACGAGTTCGCCATCATCCTTCCCCATTCCGACTCGGCCGCCGCTGCCGTGGTGCGGCGGCGATCAAGAGCAAATGGCGCGGGCGTCATTCCCACGGCGCAAGGCGGCCTTACCATCGGCCTCAGCATTGGCGTAGCGACGTTGCCGGGCGACGCCGCCAACGCCACCGAATTAGTGGCCGCCGCCGACGCCGCAATGTACGACGACAAGCAGGCGTCGCGCTGCGTCGTTCGAAACTGAGCAACCCCGAGGGAACGGCACTAGCAGGCTGCCAGGAGTTTTTCCTTGAGCGTCGCCTGCAGCTCCGGCGACAGCTTTTGTCCATCGTGCGCGACATAAAATACGTCGATGGCGCGATGCCCTTTGGTGTCGATCAGCACCACGTCAATGTTGCACGCCGTGGAAGAGAAAACCGTCGCCAGGCTGTACAGCAACCCCGGGCGGTCTTCGGCGACAATTTCCACCAGCGTCGCGGTGTCGCAGGCGTCGGAGTCAAACTCCACGCGCGGAGGCGCGGAGCGCTTCTTGGGATCGGCCTGCGCGCGGCTACGTAGCAACCGCTGGCCGTCCGTCTTGCCCAGCGCAACGCGCCGGATCAGATCCAACAGGCGCTCCGATTCGGGCGGGTTCAGCTCCAGCGTGCGCTGCGGGTCGGCGAATACGAAGGTGTCCAGAATCATGCCGCGTGCATTGGAGAAGGCCTCGGCTTTGAGAATGTCGAGGCCAAAGCTGGAGATGGCTCCGGCGAAGGAAGCAAATAGCGCCGGCATGTCGCGCGCGATCACGGTAAGCCGGTAAGCGCCTTCGATGCGATCCAACTGCACGGCCACACCGGTGGGGCGGCTCTCTTCATACAACCGCATATGTTCCTCCATCTCGCCGGCGGAATGGGCGCGCAGGTAGCGGACGGGAAAGCCCTTCAGAAACGCCGGACGGCCGGGCACGCTGTCGGGCACTTCCTGAATGCGTTCGGTTTCCAGTTCCCGCGTCAGCTCGTGCTGCGTCACTTCGTAAGCGCGCCACAGCCGTTCCAGCCGCCAGGGCGTCATGGCGTCGGAGCTCACGGCCGCCAGATCCCCATAAGTCATCACGGTGAGCAGCTTCAGCCGCTCGATGGTTCCCACCCGTTCGGCCAACTGGCGGGCGGTGGCGGGATCGTCGACATCGCGGCCACTCATGACTTCGGCCAGATCCAACTGATGCTCGATCAGAAACACAACGTCGCGCTGTTCTTCCAGCGGCACGCGGATACGCTCCATGGCCTGGCGGGCCAGGGCTGAGGAGAGCTGCACCGGGTCGCCCGCTCCAGCGCCCTTGCCGGCGTTGTGAAACATCAGGGCCAGCGCCAGCACAGCCGGATTTTCGATCTCTGAAAGAAGCTGAGCGAACCGCTGCCGCGTGGGATCGGAGCTGGATGCGAGCTCGGTGGCGCGTTCCAGGCTCATCAACGTGTGCTCGTCGACTGTGAAGCGATGCTCGGGTTCCGGGTCCACCAGATCCAGCATCGCCGCCCATTCGGGAAACAGCGCCGCCAGCAAACCCGCGCGCTGCATGGTGCGCATGGCCAGCGCGGCGCGCGGCAAAGAAAGAATACTTTCGAGCGTGGCCCACAGGGGGCGCGGCTGCGCGCAGTAGGCCGCGAACGCGGAGCGGGCCGCTTCCAAACGCCGCTCCGTTTCGGGCGCGGGAGCGATGCCATGCCGGCCGATGAACTCCAGCATCCGCAGCACCACCGCCGGATCGCTTTCCAGCTGCGCCGGGCTGCGCAAAAAGATGCGTTCGCGCGAAACGGTAAATTCGCTGTTGGAAAGGCGCGACCGCCAGTCGCGAAAATTCCCCACCAGCGTGCTTTCGGTTTTCTCCAGGGCGTCCAGCGCGCGCCGCGCTTCGTTGAAGATCACCCAGGCGTGACCGGAAATATTCGCGCATCCATTCCGGCGTCACGGTGGCGCCGCGGCTGAAAGGCTGCGCCAGCAAGCGCTCCTGAGCTTCGGCGTCCAACAGATTACGGTCGCTATGGGATTGGTAGTGCAAAAAACAGCGCACCCCGGAGAGGAACTCGCCGGCCTGGTTGAGCTCGTCAGGGGCGTTTGCGCCGGGAATGCCTTCCGGTCCCAGCCGCGCCAGCCATCCGATCAGATTCCAGTCCCGCAGCGCGCCCGGCGCGTCCTTCACATCCGGCTCGCGATGATGCACCGTGTTCTGATATTTGGCGTGCCGCAGGCGCGTGTGCTGCGCCAGGTGCTGGCTGAGCTTCGCACCATTCTTCTCCAGGAAAGCCGGCCATTTGTTTTCGAAACGCGAATAGAGCGCGTTGTCGCCGGCCAGATATCGCAAATCGAGAAGATTGATATCCAGATCGATGTTCTGCTCGCGAAACTCCAGGCACTCGGAGACCGTGCGGACCGTGTGGTTGAGCCGCAATCCCGCGTCCCACAACAAACGCACGCACTCAGCTAAAGGTTCGCGCAGAGACACCCAAGGCGACTCGCCTTCCAGCAGCACCAGGATGTCCACGGTGGCGTAGGGAAACAATCGCCCGCTTGCCGTATCCGCCCGCCGCCAGCATCACCGCGCCCTGGGGAAGAACCGGCTCGATGGTGGCCCGGTACGCATCCACTGCGATGGCGTCGATCATGCGCGCCAGAGCCGTCTGCACATCCGCGGCGCGCCCGGTTTTGAAAAACTCCTCTTCGGCGTGACGCCATGCGGCGCTGGAGTGCAGTTTCGGCAGGCTTCGTCCGCCCGCGTCCGCCATTCGTTCGGCCATCGGTTCCATGAAAGCGCTCAAGATTCAGTATCACGCAGCGAACGGCAGCCGGGAAGGGACGTTATGAGATGAATTCAAATTATCTATTGCTCCGATTTCGAGCAAGGACTCTTAGAGGAGAACGCAAAGGGGCGGAGCGCCGCCCCTCTGTGCCGGGAATCTACTGCTTCTTCTCCACGATGTTGTTGCCGAACATGAATCCGATTTCAGCCACGGCCCGCGGCTGGTTGTTATTCACGCCCGTGGATCCGAAGACGTCGCCCGGAGTGATGTTGCTGGCATGCACCCAGGACAGGTCCCCGCGAAAGAAGAAGCCGCCGTATTGAAACGTGGGAGTCAGCGTGATCGACGTGCCCGAACTGCCCGGACCGTACATCAGATTCACAGTGTCCTCAGCGGCGCTTCCCGAGCTGCTGATATATTCCCAGCGCACCGGGAGCGAGAAGCCGTGTTTGAAGGCATAGCTCAGCAGGATCGCGCCGCCGCGTGGTGGACGCGCCTTTCACGATGCCGATGGTCGGGTCGGTCGGCACATTGGTGTATTGGTAGTAGGGCTGAATGATCCAGGAGCCCTTGGTGTAGGTGTAGATGACGTTGTAGATGCTGCCGTTGTTCTGCACCGGCGTGGCATAGGTCTCAAAGCCGGTCTGCCCGTAGTTTCCGCCCGCCACGAACGATATGGCATGCGGACCGTTGGCGTAAGCTAGGGAGCCCGACAGCCAGGTGTAGCGGTTGGAATAGAAACCGTCGTTCCAGCTCAACGAGGCCGTGAATTTGCCCATGGTCTGATTGAGCTGGATTCCGCTATTGACGGCGTTTTCCTGATTCCACACCAGTCCGCGATCGATGTTCATGTTTTCGAAGGTGAACGTGTATTCCGCGCCGATCAAGAGTGGGCAGCGCGCCGATCAGAATGGATGTGTTCTTGCCGGCCTGAAACTTCACAAACGCGACGGGCACCGGGCCATAGAGTTCGGATAGGGTTTTATCGGTAGCCAGGAACGGCAGTCCCCAGGGCAGGAACCGTATAGGCGCCCGCCTGCACGTAGAACTGAAACCAGCCGTCGGTCTTTTGCAGAAAGACCTGACCGTTGCTCAGAGCGGCTTGCGTATTGCTGTCACCGGGGACGTGATTGCCCTGCCACATGCCGAAGCCGGTGATGATGCCGTTGACATCGAGCTTGCCGAAAGGTCCGGCATCGAAGACGGCAGGAGGAAGGTTCGACATCGGGCCCGTGATGGCGGGGTGCTGAGCGCCGTGGGGGCTGCCTGGAGCGGCAGGTGCGGCTGGGCGGCCGCGTGGCTGGCCCGCTGGGAGCGGCTGGCGGGTCGTCGCAGGCGCGTTCTGCGCGGCGCAAACCGAGACTAACCCAAAGCAGAGGGCAATGGCGCCGAGATTCTTCAGATACTCGAATTTCATAACTTCTCCTGAAATAGAATTTGTTGTTCGACCCGGCTTAAAGCGCCGGAACCCGGTACACGGCGGGGTGCCCAGAGGATTGCAAATTGTCACTGCTTAGAACTCTGCGATTGTCCTTCCGGCCGCTAGCTAATGTGGCGAGCCGCTCGCGTCAGCAGCCGAGACCGCCCCGATGAGTTGCCACCGCTGTTAAAGGACTCAGAAACCTCTAATACGCTTTTCGGAATGGTAAAGGCAAATCCGCCTACAATGCCAATAGAAAATTTGGATCGCTCCGATTTATCCGTATCTACTTGCCAGGTGAAACCCTTACTGATGTGCGCGGTTCGGCCATTGCAGCGCGTTACCGAACCGCGCGCCAAGGCATCGGGTGATCCGTTGCCCTCACCTTGGCATGCAAACGCACGCTGGGAAACGGGGTTATGAAACAGATCCAAATTATCTATTAGCAAAACGGCCGAGGAGCCAATAGAATAGCCCTTACCCGCGATCAGCGGAATTCTCGGGCGTCATCGGACCAGGCGGTGACTCCAAAGCGAGACACGATCACGCTTGCCAGGTTGTCCTTGGGATCAGCGCAGACGCTAAGTTTCTTCTATCGATGAGCATAAGTTATTTCGATTGGACGCGAGCCATCGGAGAGTGTAAGGTCAGTTAAAACGGAAATCAGCTCCATGTTGAGCCACACGACAAAATCTTGGAAGGGATAGATAATAATGGCCGAAAACGACGCACCTCAAATGCAAGCCACGTTAGGCTTAACCGGGCTGACAATGAACGCTATGGCGCTGATTGCTCCCGGCGCCTTCCTATGGCTCACTTTCATCACTCAGGCGCGCGAGGGCAACACTGCGCCCTCAATGTGGATTGGCATCCTGTTCGCCACTGTGCTGTGTCTGGCAACCGCGGTTTGCTACGCGGAGATGGCAAAACTGTATCCCGGCACCGGTAGCTCCTACTACTTCGCGGAACAGTCCTTCCTCAACCACGAAAAGGCGTGGCCCTATGCGCGCCTTGCCAAGTTCATCGTCGGTTGGGGCTCGCATCTCTACTACTGGATTTATCCCGGCGTGATGGTTGCCGTCACCGGGCAATATCTGCGGCTATCTGGCTGGCACCCTGTGGCCCAGCTTCATGAGCGCCGCCAATCCAGGTCCGATGTTCATGATGGCTTGCTCGCATCGTGTTCTCCTTTGGCGTGGCTTACATCGCCTCACGCGGCGTCACCGGATCCACAGCGGTGAACATCGCCATCAACGTGATCCAGATCAGCGCGCTGATCGTTTTCTCGGTGATGGCGTTGGGCTATCGCATCAATCATCCCACCGGGAGCGCCGGCCCAGCAGTTTGATTCCAGTCCGGCGACTCCTACACCTATCAGTTCGCCACGGAGAAGCAGACCGTCAATGGTGTGGCCACCGATGTGATTGTCGCGCGACGCCAACGGCATCCCCAAGCCGCATGTTGGACTCGGCCGGCAAGCCGGTGCCATTCACCATCAGCTATCCCGAGCACGACGACAAAGGCAACTTCCTGTCGCATCCTACCGCCGGATCGGTGGTCGGCGTCCACAGCTTTGGATGGATGTTCGTGCAGGCCAACCTGGCCATCCTGATTCTGGTGGGCTTCGAATCGGTCACCTCCATGGGAGGCGAGGCCAAGAACGCCAAACGCGACATTCCGATCGCGGTCATCGTCTCGCTGCTGGTGCAAGGCTGCTTCTGTTATCTGTTTGAGTATTTCGCGGCGAACTACTTCTTAAACAGCGGGTATACGATGCAGACCGCCACCGGATCCGCGGCGCCCATCGGCGACCTGATGATCATGGTCGGCAATGCCATCTTCGGCCCCGGAAACGGCCGGATCTTCATGCTGGTGGAAGCCTTCACCGTGTTCCTGGCGTTGATCGGCACCACGCTGTCCTGCATGAACACCGGCGCTCGCGTGACCTACGCCATGGGCAAAGACGACGAGTTGTCCGGCAGCCTGGGCATGCTGCATCCACAAGACGCTGACTCCGCACCGCGCCATTTGGACTTTGGCGGTGATCTCGGCGATCCTCGGATGCCTGGGTCTCGCGGTTCTGTTCGGCAACGCCGGCGCTCTGAGCGACGCCACCATTAAAGCGCTGCCGCAGGGCTTCTGGTCCAGCTTCGGGTATATGTCGCACGACACGATGGCGGCACTGCCCAACAGCCTGCTCACGGTGGACACTATCGTCCAACTTCGGTACGTTCCTGCTGTACTGCTGAGCTGCGTGGTGTGCCTGGTGGCGTATCACAAACATCCCAACTTCAACTTCATCAAGCACATGGCTATCCCGGTGTTCGGCTTGCTCGCGAACCTGACCTGCATGTGCGTTCTACCTGGTTGGGCCGTTCATGGGCTACGGCACCAAGGTGGAGCCGTTAATCGCGTTGGGGGTCGCGGCGGTTTGGGGCATCTACGGCGGCATTTACTTTATTCGCTCCAGTAAAGCCAAGGGGCGAACCACACTTGTCAACAAGCGGTTCATGGCCGCTCAATAGCTCAGCCCTCGGAGGAGGCGGCAGCATCATGAGGTCCGGGCGGGCTACCAAGTCCGCCCGTCTTTTTTACGGCGCGATCGTGGATGCAATGACATCCATGAATAATTTGAGCGCTTTGCCTGGCGATAGCGGCGTCCCAGTCCGGCGGGCAGTCATCCAATTTGGCGTTGGATGTCGAGTTCGCTCAGCTTTCCGATCCCGGCACGGCAGCGTGAGCACAATGAAGACTATCTCGGGCACGTGGCTCCAGGCTCGCCGGCGCGCGCTCGCTCTCACGGATGGCTTTTCGTATTGGCCGATGGAGTGGGCGGCACCGAGAAAGGCGAAGTCGCGTCGCAGGCCGCGGTGGAGCATCTCACCGCGGGCTTTCGCGAAGCTTCCCCATCCGAAGGACTGAGCGCCCTCCTTGATGCGTTTGGCCCAAGAGGCCAATGTGCATATTTACGAGACGGGCCGCGCGCACAGCCCGGGCGGAACCTCCATGGCGACCACGCTGGTGGCGTGCGCCTTCCGTTACGATCGCGTGGTGGTGGCGCATGCCGGCGATTCGCGCTGCTACCTGATTCGCCAGGGCCACGCCCGGCTGCTGACGCGCGATCACACCGTGGCCCAGGAGCAGGCGCGCATCGGCCTGATCACCGCCAAGGAGGCCTCGGAATCGCCCACGCGCCACGTGCTCAGCCGGTCGCTCGGGACGGATTTGTTCGTCAGCATCGAGACCAGCGACATCCAGGTGTATCCGGACGACGTTTTGTTGCTGTGCTGCGACGGGCTGTATCATTCGGTGCCATCCTCGGAGATGGCGGCGGTGGCGGGACATGGCGGCGATCTGAATACCGCGGCCCGGCGCCTGGTGGACATTGCGAACGATCGGGATGGCAGTGATAATATAAGCGTTCAACTAATCCGAGTTCGAAGCGTGGAACGCGTGGGAATGTATCGGGGCCGGCCTTACAAGCTGCGTTAATTCGCCGCCTGCCCGCACAAGCGCGTTCCCGCGCACCACATGACACTCCATCCCGGCGAGCAGCTCGACCACTACCGCATCGAAGGCCTGGTGGCCCGCAGCGGCATGGCATCCATTTTTCGCGCCACGGACATGCGCAACGGCCGCCAGGTGGCGATCAAGATTCCACATCCGGAAATGGAGGCCGATCCCGTGCTTTACGACCGTTTTCAGCGCGAAGCCGAGATCGGCGAGAAACTCGACCATCCCGGCGTGATGAAGGTGCTGGCCGACGACAGATCGCAGCCAGCTTTACATGGTGATGGAGTGGGTCAACGGCCGCCTGCTGCGCCAGTTGCTGCACGACCAGGGCAAGAAGCTGCCCACCGAACGCGCCGTCAAAATCGCCATCGGCATCGCCGACGCGCTCGATTACATCCACCGCAACGGCGTGGTGCATCGCGATCTAAAGCCGGAGAACATCATGATCGACGGCGACGACCACATCAAGCTGATCGACTTCGGCATCGCGGGCAAAGAAGGCGCGCGCCGGCTGACCTTCGCCAAACTGTCGCAGGTGATGGGCACGCCCGACTACATCTCGCCCGAGCAAGTGAAGGGCAAGCGCGGAGACGGCCGCAGCGACATTTATGCGCTGGGCGTGATGCTGTATGAGATGCTGACCGGAAAGACGCCCTTCCAGGGGCCCAATCCGTTCGCCATCATGAACGACCGGCTGATGAACAATCCCATTCCGCCGCGCGAGGTCAATCCCGAGATCTCACCCGAGCTGCAAGAAGTGATCTACCGCGCCATGGAGCGCGAGCCGCAGAACCGCTACTCGACCGCCAATGAATTCGCCTGGGACCTGGAGCATCTTGAACAGGTGGGCGTCGCCGACCGGGCCGAGCTGCACAATTGGAAGGTACGCAAGACTCCTCTGGCGAAACAGATCCTGTTCTATGTGGCGATGGCTCTGATCCCGGTGGTGATTTTCGGATTGCTGCTGCTCATCGCGAAGCACTAACTCTTTAAGACTTTATTTGGCCACAGATAAACGCAGATGAACACAGATAAAGGCCCTGCCCCTATCAGTTAACGTGAACGTGTAGTCGACCATGCCCTGTTGGCGGCGGAGCCGCGAGTTCGCTAAATACACAGCCACCTTTCTCTCTCCAATACGTTTTTCTTCACGAGTTGCTGCGCCATCAATCCATCGATAGAGAGCCGCAAATCAGCCATGTTCGGAGCGCCGGCGGTCAACCGATCTTTCAAAGCATCCTTCAAACGTTGTATTTGGCGTACTCTGCTCACCTTCATCCTGCGATAACTGATCGAGATCGAGGCCACACCGTTGGAACTCCTTTTCCTCGGTTACCTCAACTTGGGCACCCTCGAATATACTTTCCCGTGAAGCCGCATTCGCCAGCAACGCAGCCCACCTTGTGTGTAAATCTTCGTTGTCTTCCAAGGATGCGCCTCTCAGGATCTCGACGATAAGCTTGTCCCCGACCGATTGCGAATTAACGCCGACGTCCTCGATCATTTTTGCAGCCTTACCAAAGCAGCGTTCCACTCGATCCGCTAGTCGCTTGCCCAATCCGCGACGACTGTCGTAACAATTCCTTGAAGATGGGTAGCCAGCTTTAGGAAATCGCGATGGCGCTGCTTGCCGTGGTGAAGCACTGACCGTAAACGATCCGCTTCCACTCCACTTTGGGACGCTGAAAATTGACGAGAAGACAAATTGGCAGTCCGGAGGCCCGCAAGTAATTGAGACACTGTGCGGTATGTTCGTTGACAAGGCGGTCTGCACATTTCAGTTCGACGACCAACACGTCCTCAACCAGAATGTCAGCAAAGTACTCGCCTACGCACTGATCTTTGTAGATAACTGGAAATGACTTTTGCGACGTAGCCCGCATGCCGCGCAAGCCCAGCTCTTTGAGTAGCGCACGCTCATAAGCCTTCTCGAGGAATCCAGCCCCCAACGTGTTGGAGACCTCAAAGACTGCGCCGAGCACTGTCTCAGTCAGAGAATTCAATCTGTGTTCATCCGCGTTCATCTGTGGCCAAGACTCTTAAGTGTTGCCTTTCGCCAATACTTCTCAGCGCTACCGCTGCCAAAAGTCTTCGTTGTGCGTCATGAAATCCGGATAAGCGCCCGCGCCGAGTTCGTATAAATCCAGGCCCTGGCGTTCGCCTTCCACCGCCACGCGCTGCGGAGAGATGCGATTGAGAATCCAGTTCAATCCGTAAGTCAGCGGCAAAATACATCCCAGCAGCGTGGCGATGCCAACCACCTGCGCGATCCACTGCACCGTTCCGACGGCGGCCAGCAACCCCGTCGCAAGCAATCCCCACAAGCCCGCGACGGCATGCACGGAGACCGATCCGCCTGGATCGTCGACGCCCAGGTGCAGCTCCAGCCACTCCACCGAATAGACCACCAGCGCTCCCGCGATGAGTCCGATAATCACCGCCGCGGCCGGACGCACCACCGCGCAGCCCGCGCTCACCGCCACCAGGCCCGCCACCCAGCCATTGGCGCACAACGAAGCGTCCGTCTTGCCGAAGCGCGCGCGTGTGATGGCCGCCACGCAAAGCGCCGCGGATACAGCAGCCAGCGTCGTATTCACGGCGATCAGAACCGCTCGGCTAGCTTCCACGCCGGTGAAGAGGATCGCGCCCGCGCTATCCAGCCCCAGCCATCCGATCCATGCCAGGAAACAACCCAGTAAGACCAGGACGGCGTTGTGACCCGGCAGCGCCGATGGCATGCCTTCCGGGCTGAACTTGCCGCGGCGAGGCCCCAGGATCCAGGTGATGGATAGCGCCGTCAGTCCGCCCACCACCTGAATGACGCCCGCGCCGCCGCTATCGACAAAGCCCAGTTGAGCCAGCCAGCCGCCGCCCCACGCCCAATGCGCGAACAGCGGAAAGGTCCAGCCGGCCAGCGCCACAGTGGACGCGCAGGTCGCTCCCAGTCGCCATCGATCCGCGCCGCCGCCCAGCGGGATGATCGCGGCCACTCCGGCGCTCATCAAACCAAAAAGCGTAGCGAGTGACGACCATCCTCCCAGTTCCAGGCCGCGCAACAAGAAACGGCCGGCGCCGATCCAATTCCAGTAGCGACCCGCGACATGCAGAGCGTACGCCGGTTGTGTCGCGGCTCCCTGCCAAGCCGCCCCTACCGCGAAATAGACCAGCGCCGCGGTAGCGATGACGCAGAGCGCGCTCAGCATGGAATGAGCTGCGTTGCGGAAGCGTCCGAGCCCCGCGTTGATCAGGGCCAGGCCTGCGCCCGCGCAAGGAATCAGGAGTACGAAAAGGAAGCTGAGCGCCGCCTCCATTTCCGACAGCGCCGGAACGCGCAGCGCCGTCACTCGCGTTCCCTGCTTGGAATCAGGTGCGCGCGAAAGACGAGCCCCAGGCCCAGCAACTCCACGCACAGCGCCACCAGTACAAAGCTAGCTTGAGACGGCCCGGACGGCAACAGCGCAACGGCGGCCAGGACTATGATCCATCCGCCCACCAGCAACAGGAACCCGATAAGCTTCATGCAAAATTTCGTTCATTATAGCAGCGCAAAGCCGCGCGCCCGTTCGCCGTCCTATTCGATCTGAATGTCGGCGGTACGCTTAAACTCTTTGCCCGCGTCGTCCAGGGCCTTGATCTCCACTTTGTAAGGACCTGGAGCGAGGGACGCCGTCGGTACTTTGGCCGCTATCGGAATGATCGGACTTCCCCCCTGCGTAGGCAGCGTCACGCGCATCAGACCGGTGTCTTCCTTCTGCTCGCCCGTCTTGCCGTCCAGCACGCGCAACTCGAAAGCGACCACCGGCGGTGTCTTCGGATCGCCCGTCACCAGCAGCGGCTCGTACAACTCGAAATAGAAAGCCGTTAAATCGGTTTTCTTGAAGTCATTGGACCCGTACGGCACCATCTGGATACCGTTGGCGATCAGCGGCACGCGATCTTCGAGCAGCAGCTCATCCAGGCCGACTCCGAGCTGGGACGCGTTCCGCGCCTCTTTGCTCAAAGCCAGACTGCTCATGCTGAATTGCTTCGTATCGTAGGGATCGATGGCCAGCGGCATCTCCACCTTTCCGAAGCCCTCGCCGCCGGCGGCGAAGACCACCTTCAAGTTGTACTTGCCGGAGGCGGCGTCGAACTGGTTCTCATAATGCAGCGGCTTTTGCTTGAAGGCCTCCATCTGCTTTTTGTCGTCGAACTCCAGCTTCAAGGCGTCGCTGAAGCGCGCTCCCACGGAACCGTCGGGAAGATAAGCCAGGCCCAGGACGTTGATGGTCGCGCGGAACTTGCCCTTCTCTTTCTCGAACTTGATCTTGTCGGTGGCGATCTCCATGGCCACATTGACACGGGCCACGTTGGGAGCGGTATAGAAGTAAGGAAGCTGCATGGACGCGGCGACGTTCCCCGTCAGCGCCGCGGACGCGCGAGTTTCCAGGTCCTTTTCAGTCGAGTTGCCGGCCAGCAGATCCTGGGGCTTCGAATTGCAATATCCGGTGCGGGCCCGAACTTCGGTGCCGCCGCGATCCACTTTGACGCGCAAGGCGTGGCAGCTTCCTTCGTCCGAATCGGGGGGCGTGTATCCGAGAACGTAATATTCGTCCTGTTCCTTGCCGATCTTTTCCATCCCGCCCATCAGATCGTTGGTTTCATGAATGACGAAGCCGCCGGTACCCTGCGCCAGCATGAACATGATGTTCTGGTTGGTGGCGGTGCTGTCGGGAATCTGCGGCATGATGGTCCGCGCTGTGTTGTACGGATTCAACATAGGCGTGTTCCCGTAGGGATTCAGTGTATTCGTTGGGGCGCCGCCCGCACCGGTGGTCCCCCTGCCCGGCGAGCCTCCAGTGGGTGCCGCTGGGCCCCCGCGACCAGGCGATCCTCCGCCCGGAGACCCAACCGTACCTCCGCCGCCACCCGGCGCACCTCCGCCTGAACGCCCACCACCTCCGCCTGCGCCGCCTCCTGCGCCGCCACCGCCGCCCGCGCCACCACCTCCGCCACCCTTCTGTGGCATGAAGAACGCCATGCCGCCGGGAACATAACTAGCCGGGATGAACCGAACGCCGCGCTGGGGCATATTGAGGAACGCCGCCCCTGGAAGCATGGAAGTGAGCCCGCGCACATCGATGGGATAAATGGCCACATTCGCCTTGTTGCAGGCGCTGACCGCCGCGGTGGCTTCCGACATAATTTCGGGCGTCAGCGGGAACCCGGCGGTGATCAGGATGACGGTCTTCCGCCCGGGAATACCTGCCAGGCTCTTGGCTAGATCCTTCACCGCGTAAAGCACGTCGCGCGCGCCAAAACTGGCCATTTGCGCGCTGAGCTGGGGTACGCTTGCGTCCGAGGCGTTAGGCGACACGGTTGAAAACTTGATTCCGTTCACGATGTTCTTTAGGCGCGTGGTGTCTTCGGTGAAATTCTGCGCGATTTGCAGAGCGCCGCCAAAATTGACGATCGACATCAGTCGATTCGGCCCGCCGTTTGTATCGATGAATTTCGAGGCCGCCTGCCGGGCGCGGGCCTGGGAGCCGAAATCCATGGTCGAATTGTCGAAGAACAGCACCAGGTAGTGTTTCTGCGGATTGGACGGAGACGCCGTGCCCGCCTCGAACGAAAAACTCTTGATCTGCTGTTCTTTATTGTCTTCCCAGACCTTGAAATCCTTGGCTTCCAGGTCGTGGAGGTAATTTCCCTTTTTATCGGTGACCACGGTATCCACCAGGACCAGTTTGGTCTCTGTGCGGATCACCGCTCCGGAGTCCGCCGGCGCCTGGGCGCGAGCTATCGGGTAAAACACCGCCAGCGCGCCAAGCGCGGCGAAACAAATCATCCGCTGCCAATTCACGATTCTCACCTCCATCGACTGATTTCCTGCCAAAAACCGATTCGCAAACTAAGGAATCTCGACGACGCCGTTGCGCGCCGCCATGCTCTGTCCTTCCGAATCCCGCACCACCAGCCGGATGACGTAACTTCCCGGCACGACATCGAAGTTAGTCCTGACCGTAATGCCGGAGTTGAGCACTCGCTCGAGTGTCGCATCCAGCAAACGCATCTGCACGGTCTTGGTCATGCCGGTGATGTAATTTCCGTTGCGATCGAACAACCCCGAAAGGATGGTCAAGTTGTCACTATTGCGCCCGTCGGCCTTGCGGAAGCGCAGATTGCGCACATTCACGCGCGCCAGTACCGCGATCTTGGCCGCAATGTCGCTCGATTTGAAGAATTGCGTATGCAATTCCAGAGGAATATCCTGTAATTCGTCGCGCGAAAACATCGCCTCCTGGATCTCCCGCTTGGCGTCCTCCTCCGGATCGGCCAAATGCTTCGGCGCATAGTATCCCCGGCGCGCTTCCAGGTCCAGGCCGTGCGCATTCACCAGCTTCACCTTGAGCGCGTGATAGGCTCCATCCAGTTTCAGGTTTTGCGGCGAGAATCCCAGCACATAAACGAATTCCGGAGTGGCGGCCAGTTCGGTAAAGCCGCCCTTCAGGTCGTTGCTGTTATGGAAATAGCGGCCGCCGGTGGCATCCGCCAGCTCCGCCATAACGTCTTCGTCGGCCAGCGCGCTCTGATGATCGTATTCCGTCTTCAAGTTCGTGGCTTGTTGAATATTCACATTGATGGGGGTGCTGGCGTCACCGCCCGGAACTTCTACGTAGAGACCGCGCGCGTTTAGCGAGTTGATCCGCACGTTGGCGCGAATGGCGCGGTCCATAATTTCAGTCTCTTCGGGCCGCAGATCGTCGGTCAGGAAAAATCCGGCCGAAACAAGAATCAAGGCCCGTTCGCCCGGCGCGGCGGAGAGGCGGCGGATAGCGTTCTCCAGCGTGGTTAAGGCCAAGCGCGTGTCGCGCTCACCCAGAGCGATGATGCGCTGAGCCGTGGCGTGCGTAACGCCTTCGGCGTTTTGTTCGGCTTGCTCCATCATCTGTTGCACCGCTGTCGCTGGAGCGCTTGGCGGGATGGGGGGTGGCGGAGCGCAGGTAGCCAACACCTCCTGAGCCGCGGCGTGCAAAGCGGTTTGATCGCTCTTGTTCTCGATCCTGTCGGCCTCGAAGTAACTAAGGTCCGGACAGTCCGATCCGCGAGCCTCCATGGTGGGCCGCGCCATCAGCTTCATCAGCGCCTCATGCAATTTCGCGCGATCGTCGGTGAAATCCAGGTTGCCCAGCCCGGAGGTGGTGAAGATAGCGGCTCGCATGCCGGCATCCATCGATTCGGTCAGGTGTTTATCGGCAGCGCTGCGGGCCTGCATCAAATCGGCGTTGGTAGTATGGACATCGTCGAAGAAGTACAGGACAAACCTTTGGGCGATGGGCGCGGCCGGAGCCGCGGGCTTATCGGGGGCGGCTTCGTCGGTAGCCACATCCGCCGGTATGACCCCGTCACCCGCCTTCTCAATCGAAAATTTCGAAATCACCTGCGGCTTGCCTTTGTCGAAAAGCTGGAAATCCTCCTTTTTCAGCGTTCCGATGGCCTTCCCTTTCCCGTCCCGGACCACCACCGGAACCATCACCAGGTTCACTTTGGTGCTGAACGTGGCGGGGGCGTCGTGCGACGACAGTTCCGCTGTGTTTTGCGGGGCTGCATTTTGCGGGGTAGTGCTCGGGGGGGCTGTACTTTGCGGGCCAGTACTTTGAGGAGAAGCAGGAGCCTGGCCGCGTGCGCAAATTACGCTCAGCACAAGGAGCGCCGCAACTGCGCCTCTGAGATGCACTTGGAATGCCTACTGGTGGACAATTTTACTGCATTTTCAGTACCGGCGCGGGAAGAGCACCATAATAGAGACATGCCGCGTCCATTCTTAGTGCTCGCTCTCCTGGCTATCGCGCTACCAGGAACAATCGACGCCCAACCCAGTCCGGAGCAGGTGGATCGCTTCTTCGACGACGTCTACTTCAAGTTCAACCCCACGGTCGGCACGTCCAGCGGCTTTCATCAATACGACGCGCAACTGGAAGACTATTCGAAGGCCGGCGTGGACGCGCAAGTCCAGGCGCTCGAGAAAGCCGAGAAGGAGTTCGCGGCGCTGGGGGCCGATCCCGATCGCGATCTTATCCTGAATTACATCCGCGCCACGCTTCTGGACCTGCAGCAGGTCCGGACCTGGGAGAGAAATCCCGACATCTATTCCAGCGGAATCACGCAGAGCGTTTTCGTTATTATGAGCCGCACTTTCGCCCCCCCGGCGGATCGGATGAAATCCGTGATCGCGCGCGAGCGCCAGTTCCCTGCTGTGTTTGCGGCAGCCCGCGCCAATCTCAAGAACCCTCCGCGCATCTACACCGAGATCGCGATCGAGCAGCTGCCCGGCATCGTCAGTTTCTTCCAGAGCGACGTTCCCGCGGCGTTCAAACAGGTGACGGACCCCAAGCTCCTGGCCGAATTCAAGACTTCCAACGGCGGCGCGATCGACGCCCTGAAACAGTACGAAGCTTTTCTCAAGAACGATCTCCTCGCGCGTTCACGCGGCGACTTTCGACTGGGCGCCGGGCTTTTTCGTAAGAAACTGCTGTACGAAGAAATGGTCGACCTGCCTTTGGACCGGTTGCTTCAAATCGGAATGGCCAACCTGCGCCAAAATCAGCAGGCTTTCAAGGAAACCGCCGCTAAAATCGATCCGCGCAAGACGCCGCAGCAAATCCTGGATGAAGCCACGCACGATCATCCAGCGCCCGATCATTTGCTACAGTCCTTTCGCGACGTCCTGGGCGGGTTGAAGGATTACATCACCGCGCACCACATCATCACCATCCCTTCGCCGGTGCTGCCGATCGTGGAAGAAACTCCGCCCTTCATGCGGGCTCTTTCAACCGCTTCCATGGACACACCGGGGCCGTACGAAAAGGTAGCCAAAGAGGCGTTCTTCAACCTCACGTTGCCCGAACCTTCCTGGACTCCGCAACAGGTGGAAGAGCACATGGAGGGTTTCAATCGCGGCACCATCATCAGCACGGCCATTCACGAAGCGTATCCGGGCCATTATGTTCAATTCCTGTGGCTGCAAACCATCCCGTCCAAGGTCCGCAAACTTCTGGGCGCCAATTCCAACGCCGAGGGCTGGGCGCACTACTGCGAGCAGATGATGCTGGACGAAGGCTACGGCAACGGCGATTTGAAGCTGCGCCTGGGCCAGTTGCAGGACGCGCTGCTGCGCAACGCGCGCTACATCGTCGGCATCGAAATGCACACCGGCTCCATGAGCTATGAGCAGGGCATCGACTTCTTCGTGAAGGAAGGCTACCAGAGCCGCACCAATGGCGAGCGCGAAACCAAGCGCGGCACCAGCAATCCCACGTATCTTTATTACACCCTGGGCAAGCTCGAGATCCTGAAGCTGCGCGCAGATTACAAGAAGATGCGCGGCAGCGCTTTCACCCTGGAAGAGTTCCACAACCGCTTCATGCGAGAAGGCACGCCGCCTATTAAGATCGTGCGAAAGGCGCTGTTGGGGAATGATTCGCCGGTGCTATAACCGCTTCCTTTGGGCGCGGCTCAGAATCCGATACGGAGCCGCGACCAGAGGGAGCGGTCAATCGAATCGCGGCAGCAGCTCCAAATCTTCCTTCGGCACCTCTTCCAACGGATATCCGGCCCGACGCCACGCGCGCAAACCTCCCGCCATCACGTACGCATCGAATCCTTTTTGCCGCAAGAGATGCGCCACACGGGCGCTGGTGGCTTCGCGCAGTCAAGTGCAGTAAAGATAGATGGCCGTGTCCTTAGGCAGCGTCTCGATAAACGCGTCCAGATTGTTCGGCTCAATGCGGATTGAGCCCCGTACGCGCTGCTCGCCCTCATCGTAATAGCCGTGGCTGCGCACGTCGGCGATGATGATGTCCGGCGCGCCTTCCAGCTTCAGGCGAGCTTCCACGTCGCTGACCGGAACCCGCCGCACCGATCGATTCAAGCGATAGCGGGCGTACAGCCACGCGCGATAGCACACGAAACCGATCACACCGACCAGAATCACCCAACCCACCGCCCGGCTGAAAGCCTGCAATCCGCCGGCGATCAGGCGAAAAACGTCGCGAAACAGGTAGCCCAGCGCTCCATAGGCCAGCGCATAGAGCAGCACGCCACCCAGGTCGAAGCGAAAGAACTGCGAGGCGCGCATGTGCATGCTCCCGGCCAGCGGAGGCGCCATGGTGTTCACTCCCGGAAGGAATTTCGCAAAGAGCAAGGTGGTGCGCCCGCGTTTATAGAACCACTTCGCGGAACGCAGAATGCATACCTCGGGACTGAGCGAGATCCCGCACAGGAAGCCCAGCAGCGTCCAGCCCGAGTAACGCCCGGCGAAATACAAGGTTGTATCGCCGATCAGCAAGGCCCCGATGGCGGTTCCGAAAGCCAGGGCGGGATGCAGAACGCCCGAAGCCGCGGCTGCACCCGCCGCCAGAAGCGCCAGCGCGCCGGGTACGGGTAGCCCGATGGCTTCCATCAGCAAGGCCACGAAAAGGCTTGAATAGCCATACTTCGCAATCGTGCTCAGAATGTCGGGCATGCTACCCATTATGCCTTGAGGCCTCACCGTTACTCCTGCCGCGAAAGCAGAGGCTCGCTCGTCGAACATGCTGGAGCACTTTTCATGACCAACCAACTAAATGGAAAACGAATCGCTATTCTCGCCACCGACGGTGTCGAACAAGTGGAACTGACCGAGCCGCGCAAGGCTCTTGACACCGCGGGCGCGAAAACAGAATTGGTTTCTCCCGCCAAGGGCAAATTGCAAGCCTGGCGGCACATGGAAAAAGGCGATCAGATCCCTGTCGACGTCGAACTGGATGCCGCCGACGCCAAAAACTACGACGCGCTGCTGTTGCCCGGCGGCGTGGCCAATCCCGATCAGCTTCGCATGATGCCGAAAGCGGTCCGCTTCGTCAGGAGCTTCTTCGACGAAGGGAAACCGGTGGCCGCGATTTGCCATGCGCCCTGGATGCTGGTGGAGGCCGATGTGGTGCACGGCAAGACCGTAACCTCATGGCCCTCCGTGCAGACGGATTTGAAGAATGCCGGGGCCAAATGGGTGGATCGCGAAGTGGTGGAAGACGGCAACCTGGTGACCAGCCGCAAGCCCGACGATATTCCGGCTTTCAACAAAAAGGTGATCGAGCTGTTCAGCCAGACCGGATCGCATGACGCGCAGCCGGTGGGCGCCGGCGGCCATAAGCGCGCTTAGCTGGCGGATCGAATCTGAGCGAGCAGCGCGGTAGCCTGTTGTTCCAGGTGGCCGTGCTGCTCCACCACGTCCTGGAGTTGTTTCTGCGCGCGTTTCTCATCGTGTTCCGCGATCAGCCCCTTGGCCAGATAGAACCGCGCGCGCTCCAGATACGCGCTGTCGCCGGCCATGGTCAAGGCGCTCAGTTCCTGAATGCCCGTAATGCGATCGCCGGACAGCAGCAGCGAAATACCCAAATAGAATCGCGCCGGCGTGAAGTCCGGCTGCGTGGTTGTAATAGCCCGGAGCGCCGACGCGGCGCCCGCGTAGTCTTGTTTGGCATAAAATGCCATGGCGGTCTGGAACGGCTTGGACTCACCACGCTGCGGCGCGTATTCAGGCGCATCGAAGGCCGCCAGCGCTTCATAGCTCTCATCGGAAATGGAACTCGCCGCGGCGTTGGCCGGCCGCACCCCCGCTACGTGGCCAACGCCCGGTTCTTCCTTCGAAGTCCACGCCAGCCAGGCAAAGACGCTCACCGCAATCAGCAGGATGAACGCGGTGAATCCGTAGATGCCGATCCAAAAGCGATTCTCAGGTTTGATCTTCAATCCTCAGCATAGCTCGCGCTGAGGCGCGTGTCGGGAACCGGATAACCCATCGCGAAGTGGTACACCACTTGTCCTTGTTCCGCCATCAAGTGCAGATGACGATGCACCTCGTCATCGAAGAATGCACCGATGCCGGTGGCCCGCAGCCCCAGCGCTTCCGCCGCCAGATACAGCCGCTGGCCAATGGCGCCCGCTTCGAAATGCGCGTAGCGATAGCCACCATCGCCATGGGCACGCGCGGCGCGCTCCAAATCGCCGATCATCGAAAAAGCTACGCAGGCATTTCCCGCGAGAAACTGCCCGAGGCTCAGTCCCGCGGCCGCCACTTGCTGGTCGCCACGCATGATTAACTCCAGCTCCGATCGCTCGTGCCAGTGCCGGTAAACGCCGGGTTCCAGGCCGTCGATGCGATGCACGTACAGATAAAGCTGGATAAAATTTGGGCTGATTCCCGACAGGATCGCCGAGAGCTGGGGCAACGAGATGGATGGCCCGCCGCCAATGAAGTCGAGCGCGGAACGCCGCGTTCGAACCACTTGTCCAAAAGCGCATCTCGACGATGCGGGCGTGGGGAGGCTGATCTCGCCGCGGCCGGTTGGAGCAGCCTCGGCCGAAACTCCTGAGCAAATGACTTTTGTCGCGGCGTGAACGGCCTCGATCCGAGGGAAAGCGATGATTTCTTTGGAGAGTTGATTCGCGTCGCCGCCATACCAAACCGTTTCGGCGACGTCCGGCTCACGCACCGGAATGGCGCTCCCACGTAGCTCGACGAGCAACATGGGCCACTCGTCTGGATTCAATCGGCAGCTCTGCGCGACTTCGTTGTCCGCGAAATCGAAGATCGCAGAGGCTTCGCATCCCATGGCGCGAGCCGCGAGCGCCAGCGATTGCCAGGCGTGTCCCATGTCGAGCAAACAATATCGATACGCCCGATCACCATACTTCCACGCCTCGCGCCACGCAATGCTGGTCAGGGCCAACACGATGGTAGCGTCACTCGTTCCAAGCATAATATCGCCGCCACCCAAAGCTCGCTGTTCAGCCATGTGCGAAGAAGGCCGGTAATGATACAGGCCATCGGGCCAGTCCTTGAGTCCGCGGGTAAGGAAGTGGAATTCCGTCGGGTGCAAATTCCCGGACGATGGATTCACGCGTAACGCGTAGCGGTATCCGGTGGACGGAACAACTTTGGACGCGCTGATCGAAGCGGAATAGAAGAACAGTTGCGAAAGGAAGCCGGGGCCATCTGCGACAGGAGAGGAGCCAAGCGCGCCCCGCAAAACTTCGAGTGCCGGTATTTCAGGCGCGGGCGGATCGGCCGGCAAGTCCAGCACCGGCACACCCTCATAGTGGCGGAACGGATCGGGCATATTGGCCCAATCCAGCGTGTGCGCGGTTCGTCTCAGCGATTCGACGCTATGCTTGGTGGCTTCGTGATAATCACGCCAGCTTCCGCTAGGGTTCGGCAAAGGTGGGCACTTCGGGGCCTGCTTCCACTGGATCAGGCGTCTTGACGCGCCGCCCGAAGAGCAAGATGGCCGCCACCACGATCAGCAGCGCCAGCTTCACTACTTCCAGCACTCCGTACAGCCCGTGCAGCCTCCAGAACTGGTTGTACGCGGGCGTGCCTGCGCCGGCTCCGAAATCGACCACCCGGCCGAGCGCGATCATCTCCGGCGTCACTCGAAAATGCTGGAACAGCGCGACAATCAGCATCGCGCCCACCATTCCGGCCATCAGCCGGCTCCTGACGGAGAGCAACAGAATCGCGGTCAGCAGCGCGCCCAATGCAATCTGCGCCAGCTCCCAGCTCAAGAAAAACAGCCGATTCTCTTCGCCCGCCAGATAGCGCAACAGCAGCCGCGCGTTCTGTGGACCCAGCGTTTGAAACATCGGGACGGCTTCCTGCGGAGGCGCGGCCAACACCCGGTCCACCACGCCGAAATTCTGGGTAGCCACGAAGATCATGAACAGACTGCCCAGGATCAAACAACCCGTCAGAAACGCCGCCACACGATGCCGATGCATAGCTTCTGTCTCAAGTTTATCGCACGCGCTATACTTTCTCTGTTTGCAAATCCGGCTCTGACTGCGAATCCGGTATGAAGTTACTCACGAAATTCAATCTTATTTTGCTGGCCTTATTCGGCGCGGGCGCCCTGCTGATCGCCTTCGCCGCCTATCAATTTCTGATGCGCAATGCCCGCAGCCAGGTGGTCCAGCAAGCCGAGCTGATGATTGAAAGCGCGCGTTCCACGCGCCAATACACCTCCAACGAACTCGCGCCGCTGCTCGAAACCGTGCCCGCTCATCAGACGCGTTTCCTTCCGGAAACCATTCCGTTCTATGCCGCCACTGTCACCTTCGACTATCTTCGCAAGCGATACCCCGAGTATTCCTATAAAGAGGCCGCGCTGAATCCTTCCAACCTGCGTGATCGCGCCGTGGATTGGGAGGCGGACTTGATTAACTACTTCCGCAATCATACGGGTGAAAAAGAATTGGTGGGCGAGCGCGATTCACCCACTGGACGCATGCTCTACATCGCGCGGCCTATCGTCGCCGAGCAGGCCTGCATGGAATGTCACAGCCAGGCTTCGGTAGCGCCCGCGGCGATTGTGCAAACGTACGGCAGCGTCAATGGCTTTGGATGGAAAGGCGACGAAACCGTGGCGGCGCAGATCATTTCGGTCCCCATGGCCGTGCCCATCCAAATCGCACGCACCGCTTTCCACACGCTGCTGATCTACATGCTCGCGGGCTTCGTGATTTCGCTGGTGGCGCTGGACGCAGCCATCGTTCTGCTGGTCATCCGTCCGGTGCGCCGGCTATCCGACATGGCCGACCGCATCAGCACCGGCGACATGAGCCTTCCCGAACTGCCCGTTCATGGACATGATGAGATCGGCGGTCTCACGGCGTCGTTCAACCGGATGTTCGTGAGCCTCCAAAAGGCGTTCCGGCTGCTGAACGGCTGAGCGGCGGCATGCTCGCCAGGAACTGCTCGCGCTGGCTGGACGAGCTGATCTCCTGCGCCAGCTTCTGATACAGATCGTTCAGGCTGCGCGTCTCCGGCGCGGCGCGCCGCACCAAAATGTGAGCGATCGGCCCGATAAACGTCGCCAGGTCTTTGCTCGCCCGCTCCAGATCGGCGTCGCTATGGACCGATGCTTCCACGCGCGCGGCCGGACGGCTCTGTATCTTGACGGTGGCGGTTTCACTCAAGTGGGCGGCATCCACGCGGGCCGCATCCAGGGCGGACCCGAACTCCTGCGCGCTTTGAAACCGTTCGGCCGGACTCTTCGCCAGAGCCTTCAGGATGACGCGTGCCAGTTCCTTCGACACCCGGGGATTCACATCGGCAGGCGAAGTGGGCGCTTGATGCAAATGCGCCGCGATGATGGCGTAAGCCCCTCCCGCACCTCCCGCATCGAAGGGCGGACGGCCCACCACCAACTCATACAGCATGGCGCCTGTCGAATACACGTCCGATCGCGCGTCGGCCCGCTCGCCGCGCGCCTGCTCGGGCGAGATGTAATAGGGCGATCCCAGCAGCGTTCCCGGGCGCGTCAGCTCGGAATCCGCGCCGACTGAAGCCGGCGCCGCGAGTCCAAAATCCAGCAGCTTCACCACACCGTGCGACGCGATCATCACGTTGGAAGGCTTGATATCGCGATGAATCACGCCCTGCGCGTGGGCGTACGCCAGCGCCGCCAGCACCTGCGCGGTGTATTCCAGCGCTTGTCCCAGCGTGATTCCCGACGAGTGAAGTTTATCGCGCAGGCTCACGCCCTCCACGAACTCCATCACCATCACCAGTTCGTCATGGAAGCGGAATGCGTTGTGCAGCGATGCGATGTGCGGATGCTCTAAGCTGGCCTGCAGCCGGATCTCGCGCAGGAAGCGCTCGGCCGTCTCGGGCGTCGGTGCGGCGCTTGGCAAAATGACCTTGAGGGCCTCCACGCGCTGCGAGATGGCATGCCGGACCTTGTAGACCGATCCCATGCCGCCCGCTCCCAGCGGCGCCAGCACCTGGTAGTCGCCGATCTTATCCCCTGCCCCGAAAATCATTTTGCCGCCCGGAGCCATAGTTCCGATCATGGCAAGTTTGCCCAGTCAAGGCAAGACGGCGAACATCCATCCAGTAACTCCCGTACTATATGCTGAGTGCGTAAAGGAAAACCAAGCCGGACCGCCGAATTCGTCGCCTTCAACCGCGCGCTGGGGACGCTCGGGCCGCGGGTGCCCGGCTTCTCGGACGCCTACGCCTATCACTTCCTTCCAGACCGATGGCGTAACAAGGTAGACCGGGCGCGCGCGTCACTGGCGAGCGGCGCCCGCACGTCGCCTTATCCTTTCTGGCAGCGTGCGATGGGCGTGTTCAACCAATTTCGCACTGTGATCCTGGACCGGGCCATCGCTTCCGTTCCGCCGCCGGAGCAACTGGTCATTCTCGGAGCGGGTTTGGATAGTCGCGCGTGGCGTCTGGATGGTCTCAGAGACACCGTAGTCTTTGAAGTGGATCATCCCAGTAGTCAGGCCTGGAAGCGCGAACGGTCCGCGGAACTTCCCTATAAGGCAAAAGACCTGCGTTTTGTCGCGATGGATTTTCAACGGGATCGACTCGCCCCGTTGATCCAGAGCGCCGGGTTCGATCCCACGAAACGCACCTTTTGGCTTTGGGAGGGCGTCACGATGTATCTGCGACCGGGGGAGGTTGCCGCCAGTCTGGACGCTTTCGCCGCTTTGTCCGCGCCCGGCAGTCACATTGCTATCACCTACCTTCGCAAGAACCATGGACGCATTCCACGCAGCTTGTTCCTGGCTTTATTGGGCGAGCCAGTGCGCTCGGCCTTCGCTCCGGCTGAATTCACCGATCTGGCCAAGTCGCACGGCTGGCGCTTGATAAGCGATACCAACATTCAGGACTGGCTCAAGGAAACGCCTGGTTTGAGTCTCAAGCGCCGTCAGATCGGGCTCCAGTGGCTGGAGTCGATATGGGTGGGTGAAGCGTAAAGCGTGGGCGAAGCGTAAAGCATTGTTTAGCCGGGGTCGATAGCAGAGGTTGAACTTCATGACAGGCCCTTCCGGCTTTAGAGTCACAGCCGCAATCAGCGGAGCGCTGGCTATTCTGCTCGGTTTGGCCGTCCTGCTGGGCTGGGCCTTCCACTCTAGCCTTCTTATACAGATTGGGCCCCATCTGCCTCCCATGCCGTTCAGCACGGCGGTTTGTTTTATCCTGATCGGATTCGCTCTGCTGGGAATCGTCCTGAGCAGGCCGCGACTCACTTGGATTGATTCGGTCCTTGCGGCAACTTTGGCGGCGGTATCGCTTTTTGACAACCGGACATCGCCGGCGGTGGCCCTCTGCTTCCTTACGCTGGCCGCGGGCCTGGCGCTGGCCCAAGCCATCCCGCTCGCCCAGCGATCCCCAGTGCTCGGCATCACAGGCTTATTAGCAGCAGCGGTGGGCGCCATCTGCGGCATCGGGGTGCTATGGGGAAGCGATCAGGCCATCCTTACCCACGCAGCTTTACATACGGCGGCCGGCTTCGTGGTGCTGGGCATCGGCCTCGCTACCCTGGCCTTGGAAACGATTCAACCTGGGTGGAGTGAGCTTTGGGCGCCCGTCGGCGCTGGCGTGTTTGTGGCAATCGTCCGATTTGGATTGTTACAGGAATTCTCGGCCAGGAACCAAACGCCTCTGTCATCGGCGCTGACTTTCCTGGGAGCGATCCTGGGCGCGGCGATTTTTGGCGTAATCGTGCATCTTGCCCTGAAGACCCGTTTTCAGCGCGACGCGCTGCGAACCGTAAACGGAAGGCTGGAAGCGGAGATGGTGGAACGCAGGCAGGCGGAGGAAGCAGCGCGGTCGGCGAATCGCGCCAAGAGCGAGTTCCTGGCGAACATGAGCCATGAGATTCGCACCCCGATGAATGGAGTCCTCGGCATGGTGGAACTGGCGCTGGAAACCGCGCTCGACGCCGAACAACGCGATTATCTGGATACGGCGCAAGAGTCGGCCCAGGGATTGATGACGGTGATCAACGACATTCTGGACTTTTCAAAGATTGAAGCGGGCAAGTTGGATCTGGAAACCGTGAATTTCAGCCTTCGCGATAGCCTGGCGCAGACCATGAAGCCACTCACCATTCGGGCGGAACAGAAGGGTTTGGTCCTCCAATGGAGCGTTGATCCGGATGTGGTCGACCTAGTCACCGGCGATCCGATCCGCTTGCGTCAGATCGTCGTCAACCTGGTGGGGAACGCGATCAAGTTCACCAGCGCGGGCGCGGTGACGATTTCGGTCCGCAAGGAATCGCAGGGCGACGGCTATATCGAGGCGCGGTTCAGCGTGAAGGACACCGGCATCGGCATTCCGCACGAGAAGCAAAAGGAGATTTTCTCCTCCTTCACCCAGGCCGACAATTCCACTACCCGCAAGTATGGCGGCACCGGCCTGGGGCTGACCATCTCGCGCCGCCTGGCCGAGATGCTGGGCGGCCGGATTTGGGTGGAAAGCGAGCCTGGAAAGGGCAGCGCGTTTCACTTCACGGTACGCTTGGGCGCGGCCGGTGAAAACAAAGGAACCGGCGACAAACACGTCCTGCAGTCACGCATAAGTCTTAGTCCGCTCAGCCCAGCCAATCGGAGCTAGGTCAGCAGTCACCAATATTCCGGCCTTTTCTTTCCTTCCCAGGGAATTACTTGCCGATCCAGCGTTGAGGATTCCTCGCGCTCCTGCTTTACTCTGGCGGGTGAAAGGCACCCGATGAAACCTGAATCGCTCCACAAAGTAGCCGAGACTCTGCGCGCGTCTCATCATCATCACCTGGGGGTCACCACGCTGCCGCCCAAACCGGCGCATGCTCCCCCGGCGGCCCGTCTGGAACGACCCGACATTCAATCCTTCACCGGCGCACTGGACCGCGCCAAGGCTCAATGGCCCGACATCGATCTCTGCCTCATCGGCGCGCAGGGCGCCATCGGACCCACCAACATCGACGATCCCACCGACACGCTTCCCCCCGGCTTCCTCCAGTTCCTGGATCCCGAGACGCTGCTGCGTATCCCGGTGGGCGATCCGGAGGACGAGGGCGATCAAATCGACTGACGTGGGATTACGGCACGGCGGCCACCGACGTTTGATAGCTCAACGTCTCCACCCAGCTTCCATTGCGCTTCACCCACAGGCGTGTAACGTGCAGCGGCTTGCCACGATCGGGCTTGTGTTCGGACTTCATCAATACCGCTCCGCCAAATTCGAACATGCGCGCCGACTCCAGCGGCGTGGGCGCCACTCCGGAGTTTTTCGCATGGTCGAAGTCCTCCATCCGGCCGCGTTTATCCGAGATTTTGTTGCTATTGGAGCTGGCTGCGACGAATTCATCGGCCACCAGCGTCGAAAAGACGGCCGAATTATGCGCCATGGCCGCCGTCTCGAGCTTGGAGTACGCGGTGACAATTTCCCGCTCGGTTGCATTGCGCGGCTGGTAGGGAACCATCTTGCACGGGTTCTCGCAATCCTTCCCGGCCCCGGGCGCAAAGGACGGCGGCGCAGCGAGCGACAAAACCTCCTGATAAACAATGGCCTTCCATCTTTCCGGGCGCTTCACCCACACGCGCAGGATGTGCAAGCGGCCGAGGTCTTCCTGAACGTCGCCGATGTCGCCGTAGGAGTAAGCCTTAAGCGCCCCGTGCTGACGCGCAGGGTTTCGTACCGCACGAACTTCTGAGAGGGTTTTTCCATCGGATTCGGTCCAGGTAAAATCCGCGTCGAGAAGTTTTTCAAGAGCCGGCTTGTCCGACGCAGCCAGGGCCTGCACGAATGCTCGATCGGCCTGCAGCATTGCGGTGTCCTGGCCGCGGCACAACGCGCAGCCAGCGAGTAGGATATAGTACGCGATGACACTTTGCATGAGAACTTTATTATGACGCCGGCTCCCACAACCAGTACAACCGCCAGCCAGCCGCGTACCGGCCTGGGCTACGCCTGGTACGTGGTCATCGTTTTGACCGCGCTCTACATGCTGTCGTTCGTCGACCGCACCATTTTGAGCCTGCTGGTGGGCTCCATCAAGCGCGACCTCGGCATCAGCGACACCCGCATCGGCTTGCTGCAAGGCTTGTCGTTCGCGCTGTTCTACACCATCATGGGCCTGCCCCTGGGCCGCCTGGCGGACACCCGCAGTCGGCGCAATCTGATCGCGGCCTGCGTGGTGGTCTGGAGCGTGTTCACCAGCGCCTGCAGCGTCGCGAAAAGTTTCTGGGCGTTGTTCTTCACGCGCATCGGCGTCGGCGTGGGAGAAGCGGGCCTATCGCCGGCCGCCTACTCGCTCATCTCCGATTATTTCCCGCCTGAGCGGCTGGGCGTCGCCATCAGCGTCTATTACATGGGCGTGTTTCTGGGGTCCGCCCTGGCGCTATTGGTCGGCGGTGTGGTGGTCGACACCATGGCGCGCATTCACACCGTCACGCTGCCGTTGCTCGGGACCATCGCGTCCTGGCGCGTGACGTTCCTGGTAGTCGGCCTGCCGGGCTTCGTGTGCGCGCTGCTGGTTTACACCATACGGGAACCGCTGCGGCGCAACATGCTGAAGAGCGCGCAAGGCCAGACGGCGCAAGTGAGTTTTGGCCAGGCATTCGTGCAAATGCGGATGCGCTGGCAGTCGCTGGGCGGCATTTCGCTCGCAATGGTGTTTCAATCCATGGCCAATTACGCGCTGGTTTCCTGGGGACCCACGTACTTTTCGCGCGTGCATGGCTGGACCGCCGGACAATCCGGCAAGGCGCTGGCGGCGATTCTGCTCATCGCGGGCTGCGGCGGCATGTTCACCGGCGGCCGCCTGAGCGACTACTGGCAGAAGCGCGGCCTGGATGAAGCGCCCATGCGCGTGATGGTGCTGGGCGCTATCGGAACCATCCTGCTGCTACCGGTGGCCACATTGCTCACCGACGTCCGCTGGACGCTGGCGCTGCTGTATGCGGGAGTCTTCGCGCTGGCCTTGCCCATGGGCATTTCCGCCGCCGCATTGCAGCGCATTTTTCCGAATCAGGTGCGCGGCGTGGTGTCGGCGCTGTATCTGTTTATCCTGAACATCGGCGGCCTCAGCCTGGGCCCGCTGCTGCCCGGCGTGTTCAACGATTATCTGTTCCACAATGGCAAGATGATCGGCTACTCGCTATCCATCACCATGGGCGGCGCCGCGGTGCTGATGCTGATCACGCTGCTCGCGGCGTATCGCCACTATCGCGTGCATTATCAGATGATGCTGGCGACCACCGTCCCTGCCTAGGATCGAAGCGGTAAGCCGGAGACGGTACTAAAGTTCCTGTATGCAACAGCCGACCTTCTAAACATAGTTGGAGGGTTGCGTTTTGAGCGTCCAGGGAAGCCATGTAAGCCCCGGCTCGGCGTCACTCGATGCGCCGGAATTGCTGAAGCTACTCGACCGCCAGAGCCTCGCGCATACCAATCTCGAACAAAAGCTCCGCGACAGCGAGCGCCATTTTCAAAGCTGGTTCGAAGACGCGCCGGTGGCCTGCCACGAGGTGGATCGCGACGGATTGATCCTGTGTGTCAATCAAGCCGAGTGCGACCTGTTCGGCTTCTCAGCGCAGGAGATGATCGGCCGCCCAATCTGGGATTTCATGACGTCCGAGGATCGGGAAAAAACCCGCGCCGGACTGCTGCAACGCATCGCCGACGAGCAGCCGCTGGTCCCCCTCGAACGTGAATACAAGCGTCGCGACGGCACTTCGGTGATCATGGAAATCCACCAGAAGCGCATCCGCGATGTGTCCGGCCGGCCTATCGGCCTGCGCACCTTTCTATTGGACATCACGCAGCGCAAATGGGCGGAATGGGCGCTGCTGGAGCAAGCCGACAAACTTTCGCGCTCCAACGCCGAACTCGAACAGTTCGCCTATGTCGCCTCCCACGATCTGCAGGAGCCGCTGCGCAAGATCCAGGCCTTCGGCGACCGGCTGAAGACCAAGTACGCGGCGGGGCTGGGCGCGGAAGGTCTGGATTATCTGACGCGTATGCAAAACGCGGCGGCGCGCATGCAAATCCTGATCCAGGATCTGCTCAGCCTGTCGCGCGTGGCCAGCCATTCCAAGCCGTTCGCGCCGGTGGATCTCAACGACGTGATCCGCACCGTGGCTTCCGATCTTGAAACGCGCATCCAGGACGCGGGCGGGCGCGTCGAAATCGGGACGCTGCCGGTGATCTTCGGAGATCGCGGACAGATGGCGCAGCTTTTTCAGAACCTGATCGGCAATGGACTGAAGTTCCGCAAGCCCACCGAAAGTCCGATGGTCAAAATCGAAAGCAAGCCGCACACGCTCGCAACCGGCGCGGCGGGCTGCCAGATCGCCGTCCAGGACAACGGTATCGGCTTCGACGAAAAGTATCGGGACCGGATCTTTCAAATCTTCCAGCGCCTGCATGGTCGCGGCGAATATGAAGGAACCGGCATTGGCCTCGCTATCTGCCGCAAAATCGTGGAGCGGCACGGCGGCGACATCACCGCCCACAGCTCGCCCGGCGCGGGCGCCACGTTCCTCATCACGCTTCCGAAATGCACGCCAGGAGATAACGAAGATGAATAGACTCGGAAAGCCCATCACCATCCTATATGCCGACGACGACGCCGAAGACCGCATGCTGGTGAAGGAGGCTTGGGAAGAAAATCGCCTGGCCAACGAACTACACTTCGTGGAGGACGGCGAAGAGCTGCTGGACTATCTGCGGCGCAAAGGCAAGCACGCGCATTTGCAGGGCTCGCCGCTGCCGGGCATGATTCTGCTGGATCTCAACATGCCGAGAAAGGACGGCCGCGAAGCGCTGCAGGAGATCAAGGCCGATCCGCGCCTGCGCTCCATTCCGGTAATCGTGCTGACCACCTCCAAGGCCGACGAAGACATCCT
This sequence comes from Bryobacterales bacterium, assembly GCA_963798295.1. Classification (GTDB taxonomy): domain Bacteria; phylum Acidobacteriota; class Terriglobia; order Bryobacterales; family Bryobacteraceae; genus Palsa-89. The sequence continues at coordinate 278,858 of CAWCSV010000006.1, forward strand.
GCGCGCCTACGACCTGGGAGTCAATTCGTTCATTCTCAAACCGGTGACTTTTGAATCGCTGGTGGATATCACAAGGACTTTGAGCAAATATTGGTTCGAAGTCGTCGAGCTGCCGTCCAGCAGCGCCCAGGATGAGGCCGCCTAACGACCCTTCAGCACCCGAATCGGACACGCCAGCGCTGCGCGTACTCATCGCCGACGACGACGAAGACGACTATATCCTCACGCGCGATCTGCTGCTGCGCATCGAGCGGACACGCTTCCAACTGGACTGGACCCCCACTTATGAAGGCGCGCTGGATGCCATCGAGCTGAATCAGCACGACGTCTATCTGTTCGATTTCCATCTGGGACACGCCGACGGCCTGGAACTGTTGCGCGAGGCGCTGGCGCGCGGCTGCAAAGCGCCCATCATCCTGCTGACCGGCAACGACAACTGGGAAACCGACGTGGAGGCCATGAAGGCCGGCGCCGCCGACTACCTGGTGAAGGGGCATCTGGATGCCCGGTTGCTGGAGCGCTCCATTCGTTACGCGCTGGAGCGCACGCGCGCGCAGGCCGAGTTGCTGGAATACGCGCACGAGATCGAGCGCAAGAACCGCGACCTGGCGCAGGCCGTGAAAGTCTCGCAGGAGGCCACGCGGCTCAAAACGCAGTTCCTGGCGAACGTGAGCCATGAAATCCGGACGCCTATGAACGGCGTGCTGGGGATGACCGAACTACTGCTCGATACCGTTCTCACCGAAGAGCAGCGCGACTACGCCGAGACCGCGTTTCGATCGGGCGAAGCGCTGCTCGAAATCATCGACGACATTTTGGATCTGTCGAAGATCGAAGCCGGCAGGCTGGAACTGGAAGTGGTGGACTTCAGTCCCGCCGAAGTGCTGCGGGAGGTTCTGAAGCTGGTGTATAGCCGCGCGCGCCGAAAAGGTCTCATGCTGAACGCCGAAGTTCCGGACGAAGCCCAGGGTGTGCTGCGGGGCGACCCGGCGCGCCTGCGCCAGGTGCTGCTCAACCTGGTGGCTAATGCCATCAAGTTCACCGAGCGCGGCGAAGTGGCGGTGAAGGTGAGCATGGCGGAGGCTTCCGAACATGACGTGCGGTTTCTGTTTGAAGTGCGGGACACCGGTATCGGCCTGACCCAGGAAGCGCGGGGGCGCTTGTTCCAACCTTTTGTGCAAGCCGACGGGTCCATCTCGCGCAAGTACGGCGGCACGGGCCTGGGGCTCGCCATATCGAAGCAACTGGTGGAAATGATGGGCGGGCGCGTGGGCGTGGAGAGCGAGCCGGGGCAAGGTTCCCGATTCTGGTTCACCGCGCGCTTTCAAAAGTCGCAGGCAGCGGCGCAATCAGGGCTGAGCTGCGCAACTGTCGATGGAATAGGCTAACTGCGGAGTCGCGAAGTTTGCGAAGCGCGGGATCGGGGCAGTTTCACTGGCTGTTGTAACGACGCCGAGCGGCGCCAGAGACAGGGTCTCCGACACTGGTCCGGTTGCAGGCGTATTAGTGAATGCTGCCCAACGGGAATCAAGAGGCTGGCCGAGGCCCCCGGCTGTGCGAGGACAACCTCGTAGATAGCATAGGCAGAAGATCCCGAACGGGTCGCTTCCGCGAGCTTGGCTCCGTCGCTTGCAGTGGCCTCCACCGGTTCATAGCCCGGCGCGGACTTTCCGTTGGAGTCCGCCTGAATCAACTGCAATTGGACGATGGGCTGAGGACCGCTGAAGTCGCCATAAATTGTCGTGGGCAGGAAGAGGTGCGTTCCCGCGCTTACGGGGCTAAACAAAATGCGAAAGCGCGTGCCGGAATCCGCCAACCCAATGGTTAGAGCAGACGTGAACAGGCTGGGAGAATAGAAGCCCGTCTCGGTGTAATAGGGATAATTGAGAACATTTTGTTCGATGAGCGTAGGCGGAAACGTTGGCCCCAACAAATTGGACCCAAAATCGCGATCGAGGAAGATGTTCGCGAAACCGCTAAACCCAATGCTTGAAATCCGACATCGTCGTGCCCGATCCTCCGAGTAGAGCAGCGTTGTGTGGTTCGCATTGCGGGATAGAAACGGGTGAGAGAACGCCGCTTGCTTGGATTCCGGGTTGGCCGAGCGCTATCGAATAAAAACCTCCCACCGGCACTGGTTGGGAGCCTTCGATCTCCATAGTCGGCTGCACCTGAACGGTGTACGATTGCGAGGCGCTGTAGATCTCCGAGACGTTGGCCCGGATGTTCTTCATACGAATGCTACGGTATTGGTTGACGCCCGGAGGATCGATCGGAACCTTCCACTCGAAGCACCTGCGCGCCGCTTTGCTTTCCGACAAAGACGTTCGGTTGAGTCTGGTAGGGACTCGGCGTTCCTCCCGTGCCCTTCTCTTCGCAGGTGGAACCGAGTGGGGCGCAGAGAATCTGCGGCGGCTGCGATGGAGCAGGTGTTAGGTTCGAGGAGGAACAGGCGCTCCTGGAAATGGATCGTCGATGAGCAGCGTCGCTTCGGACAGACCACCGCCCTGGGCCAAAAGGCGGGTGGTGATATTGGTATTGAGCTTCAAGCTGACTGTATATTCCGGAATCGGCTCGCCTTGGGGCGTCGGCGTGCCGCCGATGCAGTACAGCAACACATCCCCCACGGGCTCAGCAATGCCTTCGGCGTTGACCAAGTTTGATCCACCTTCGAAACTACACCCCAGTCCCGAAATACCCGGCGCGTACAGGGACCAGCTATCGTTCAGCGCGCCGCTCGGGTCGACGCCCCCGAAGATGGTCATTCGCCGGTTGGCCGAGTCGAAGACCGCGGATTGTCCGCTCCTCGCCGCAGGTGGTCCGCCGGTCGGACTGAGCATGGACCACACGGGGCTCTGCGATGTCGTCGCATTAGACAAAGCCCATACATCGTTCAACGAATTTCCGGAGCCGTCCAGGCCGCCGAACAGAAGCATTCGTTCGCCCTTCGCGTCGTAGACAGCCGTAGGAAACGACCGCGCAGAGGGCGAGCCGGCGGCGCCCTCCGCGATTACGTCATAACCGCTGAAGGGTTCGTAACGTAGAAATTCCTGCCATACTGCGTTCGTGGCACGGCACACGCCATTTACCAGCTCCATTCCACCCATCAGCGTCATCACCATGTTCGTTGGATTGTAGACCGCCACGGCGCCGTTTCGTCCGGGAGGGACCTGGTCGCTCTCAGAGTTTTGCTGAGGAATCCATTCCGGTGCGCCACCTAGGCCATTCGCGTTCGACAGCGTCCACAAGTCGGAAAGCGTAGAGCAAAGGTCCGCGCTGCCGTCTTGGCCTCCTACGATAATCAGCGAATTGCCTGTGGGGTCATACGCCGATGCAGCGTTCGTTCGCGCCGCTGGAGCGCCGTAAGGAGACTGGGCCGATAACTGCGTCCAGGCCGGAGTCCCTCCCAGCCCGTTAGCATTGGTCAATACCCACACATCGTTCAGCGCCGGGACGCAATATCCGCCGCACCCGCCGAAAATGATCAGGCGATTATCCGCGGCGTCGTAAACCGCCGAATGCCCCGAGCGCGGCGCGGGCGAGCCGGCGGCGCCATTGGGAATCAGGTTAATCCACTGGCCCTGTCCGCCCAATCCATTGGCGTTCGTCAGCACCCAAACGTCGTTGCGATTATCCCCCTTGCCGTCGCGTCCGCCGAACACGATCATCCGGTCGCTGGCCGCATCGTAGACACCGGAAGCGCCCGTCACAGCCGGATGCGTTCCTTTGGGCGCCAGGTGCGTCCAGCTTTGAGCGAATGCGGAATGCGCGAAAAGAACAACTGCTGTGAGCAGAATCCTCATTTGCCCGCCGCCTGAGCCGAGCAACTGGTGATCGAATACGCTAACTGCGGGGACGCAAAGTTTGCGAAGCGCGGAATCGGCGCAGTTTCACTGGCTGTTGTAACGACGCCGAGCGGCGCCAGGGATGTGGTGGCCGACACATCTCCGGTCGCGGGTTTATTGGTGAATGCCACGGCGACGGGAATGATTGCGGTTTCCTGCACACTGGGATCGGCGTAGATCACTTCGTAAGTCGCGTACGCAGTCGAGCCGGAAACGCTGGCCCTGGCAACCGGCGTGCCCTCGACCATCGCTGTGGCGGGAACTGGTTCATACCCGGCCGCCGACTTTCCGTTCGAGTCCGCTTCTACCAACTGAAGCTGTCCGACAAAAGACCCTTCCCCGTAGTTGCCCGTGAGAGTTATTGTCGTGGGAACGAACAGGTGCGTGCCGGCCTGGATCGTGCCGAATGAGATGTGTATGCGAGTGCCAAAATCGGCCAGCCCAAGCGTCGGAGCCGTGGTGAATAAGCTGGGGGAATAGAAGCCGGTTTCGGTCGCAGTAATTATATCCAGGTATGTTCTGTTCGACCAGCGCCGGGGAGAATTCCGGCGCCGAAAGGAAGGCCCCGTAGTTCCGGAACTTAAAGCTTGGTAAATCGCCCTCCACAACGTCAACGCTGAAATCAAACGCGGCGTCTCCCTTTCCCCCGAGCAGAACTGCATTGTGCGGCTCGCACTGTGGGATGAGCGGCGCTGGCGGCTATGCTTGCTAAGTCTCCTTGGACCGAGTCCGCTAATATCAGGGGGCTGCCACCCACGGGGACGGTCTTGGCTCCTTGGATTCCCACCGTAGCTTGGATTTGAATTGGGATCAGCCCCGCGGCGATACCTAGCTGGGACACATTGGCCCGCACATTTTTCATCCGAATCACCTGTGTGCCAACCGTGGGATCGATCGGGACCTTCCATTGAATCGAGTTGACGCCAGCTTGCTTTCCGACGAAGACGTTGGGCTGAGTTTGATAAGGGCTCGGCGTGCCGCCGGTGCCTGTCTCCTCGCATGTCGAGCCAAGGGGCGTGCAAAGAATTTCGGGTGGCTGGAATGGCTCAGGAGGAGAGCTGAAAGGCGGCGGAGGACTGGGCACTGCCGGAAACGGTTCGTCGATGGTGAGCAGCGCTTCGGACAACTCGGGAGCCTCAGTCAGGTGGCGGCTCGTAATATCCGTATTGAGGGTCAGCGTGATCGTATACTCTGGAATCGGTTTTCCCGCCGGAGTGGGGGTGCCTCCCGTACAGTTCAGTATCAGATCGCCCATCTGTTCGGTGATTCCCTCAGCGCGGACGAAGCCCGGAAGTCCCGCGGTCGCGAAACACAGAAATTCAGGAACGGCAGGCGCGTGCAATACCCAAACATCGTTCAACACACCGCTTGCGTCCGCGCCTCCGAAGATGGTCATGCGCTGATTGGTGGAATCGAAGACTGCCACATGGCCGCTCCTGGCCGGAGGTGGGCCGTCCGTCGGATTTAGCGTCGACCAGAATTCCGATCCCACCAGGGACCAAACGTCGTTCAGGTAGTTTCCAGAAGCGTCCACTCCTCCGAACATGAGCACCCGGTTGGCCGTAGCGTCGTACACTGCCGAGGCGAAGGATCGGGCAGAAGGCGATCCCGCCGCGCCATTGGGAACCGGATTTCCCCAATCGGCGGCGAAGGGGGCGGGGCTGACAACCCTCCAGACTTCATTGGTCGCTCGACACGTTCCATCGATCAGGCGCGTTCCACCAAACAAAGTAACTGAGTCGAAGCTGGAGGCTGCCGCTGCTCCGTTTAGTCCGGGAGGACCGGATGCGGTGACTTGAGTCCAGACGGGTGGCCCGCCCAGTCCATTTGGGTTGAGCAAGGTCCAAATGTCGGAAAAGGTAGAGCAAGGGTCGGCACTGCCGTCCTGACCTCCCACGATGACGAGATAATTGTCTCCGGCAGCAGCGGCGGCGTTTGTTCGGGCGGTTGGAAGGGGACCGGCAGGTGAGATCTGCGTCCACGCCGGAGTCCCTCCCAATCCATTCGCATTCGTCAACACCCAAACATCGTTCAACGCCGGCACGCAATATCCGCCGCAGCCGCCGAAAATGATCAGGCGATTATCCGCGGCGTCGTAAACTGCCGATTGCCCCGAGCGCGGCGCGGGCGAACCGGTGACGCCGTTGGGAATCAGGTTGATCCACTGGCCCTGGCCGCCCAATCCATTGGCGTTCGTGAGCACCCAAACGTCGTTGCGATTATCCCCTTTGCCGTCGCGTCCGCCGAACACGATCATCCGGTCGCTGGCCGCATCGTAGACACCGGAAGCGCCCGTCACAGCCGGATGCGTTCCTTTGGGGGCCAGGTGCGTCCAGGTTTGAGCCGAGGCCGCATGCCCGAAAAGAACAAGGCCCGCGAATAAAATCAGCCTATTAATAATTTTGGGCGGACCAATAGCGTTCCATTCGCAATAAGGCACAGGAGCACTTATAGCACGAATAAGTCGCCGGTCAAAGGCAATTTGATCCCGGATAACCGCGGCCGGGTACCAGGCGGCCTAGGTATTTCGCCGCCTTTTACTTGCAAGCCTGGATCGAATACACCTGTTGCTGACTCGATAGATTGACAAAACGCGGAATGGGCGACGTCTGGTTGGCTGCGCCATTGGTGCCCAGCGGCGCTAGCGACGTGGTGGCGTATGCGGTTCCGGTGGCAGGATCGGTCTTGGCATCGGTGAACGCCACCGCAAAGGGAATAACCCCGGTTTCCTGCACAGTTGGATCGGCGTAAATAACTTCGTATGCCGCGTACGCCGTCGAACCTGAAATGCCCGCCGGAGCGACAGGCGTAGCCCCGATGGTCCCGGTGGAGGCCACCGGTATGTAACCAGCCGCGGACTTTCCATTCTGGTCCGTTTGTACCAGCTGCAGTTCTCCGGCAATGGCATCCGGCGCGTATCCGCCCGTCAGCGTAATGGTGGTGGGGACGAACAGCTGCGTGCCGGCGCTGAGGGGGCCGACCGAAACCAGTATCCGCATGCCGGAATCCGCCAGTCCCAGCGTGGGAGCGGGGGTGAATAAGCTGGGAGAATAGAATCCGGATTCCGTGACGTACGGGAAACCGGGAACATTTTGTTCAACGATGCTGGGCGGGAACTCCGGTCCAAAAAGAAATGTTCCGTAATTACGGTACTGGAATTCCGCGATAACATTCTCTCTAATCTGAATGCTGAAATCAAAAGCGGCCGTGCCGGTCTTTCCCAGCAGAACGGCATTATGCGGGAGGCATTGCGGAATGGTGGCGGTGGAGACCACGCTGTCCGATACTCCTTGCAGCGAGTCAGCCACCGGCATGGCCTGCGAAGCCAGCGGCGTAATCTGAGTTCCTTGAATTCCCACCGTGGCCTCCACCACTTTGGGGGTCAGCCCGGCCGGGACGCCCAGTTGCGAAGCATTGGCCAATACGTTCGTCAGCCGGATTAAGCGGGTATTATTGACACCCGGCGGATCGATGGGGATCTTCCACTGCAGCGTGCGCTGGCCCTGAGCAGTAGCGGCGAATACGTTGGGTTGAGTCTGGTAAGGGCTACCCACACCTCCGGTGCCCTTCTCCGCGCAGGTGGAACCGAGCGGCTTACACAGAATCTGGGGCGGAGCCGAGGCAAGCGGGACAGCCGAGGATGGAATGGGGCTGGCTGGAAATGCTTCGTCGACAATGAGCAGCGCTGCCGATAACCCGGTGGCCTCAGGGAAGCGGCGGCTGGTGATATTGGTATTCAGCGTCAGTGAGACGGTGAACTCGGGGATGGCCGCTCCTTTGGTGGTTGGAACGCCACCCGTGCATGTCATCAGCACATCACCCACCCGCTCGGCGACGCCTTCGGCCGTGACCAGGTTCGGGATGCCCGCGTTGGCGGTGCAAGAAAGTTGAGAGACACCGGGCGAGGTGAGCACCCATGCGTCATTCAGCACCCCGCTGGTGTTGGCGCCCGCGAAGATCGTCATGCGCCGGTTGCCGGGATCGAAGCCCGCCGCTTGTCCGTCTCGGGCCGGCGGCAGGGAATCGTTGGGACTAATGGCCGACCAGGTGGGATGTCCCAGGCCCGTGGCATTGGAAAGACTCCATACGTCGTTCAAGTATCCGCCGTTAGCTTTCTGGCCACCGAACACCAGCATTCGCCCGCCTTGCGAGTCGTAGACCGCCGAGGAAAACGAGCGCGAGGAAGGCAGAGTTCCCTCCGGAAAGGCAACCTGCCAGGAACCGAGCAGCGGGCTCGGATTGGTGCTCAGCGTCCATACCACATTGGTCGGCTGGCAGACGCCACTTACCAGATTCATTCCGCCGAAGGAGGTTAGCACTCCGGTAACGGGATCATAGGCGGAAGCAGCTCCGTTTCGTCCCGGAGGCGCATTGCCCGGGGCAGAACTGGACCAGGCAGGAGTTCCGCCCAATCCATTGGCGTTGGAGAGCACCCAGACATCGGAGATGGTGGAACAAGGGTCGGCGCTGCCGTCCTGGCCGCCGACCACGATCAGCCAGTTGTGTGAAGGGTCGTAGGCCGCCACCATATTGGTGCGCGCCGGGGGCGCGCTAGCAGGCAATAGCTGGGTCCAGACCGGAGTTCCTCCCAGCCCATTGGCGTTGGACAATACCCACACGTCGTTCAGCGCCGGGACGCAGTACCCGCCACAACCTCCGAAAACGATCAGCCGGTTGTTGGTGGCGTCGTAGACCATAGCGTGCCCGGAGCGCGCCGGAGGCGAACCGGCCGCACCGTTGGGAATCAGGTTGATCCACTCGCCCGTGCCGCCCAATCCGTTGGCGTTGGTCAGCACCCAGACGTCGTTCAGGTTCGCGCCGGTGTGATCGCGGCCGCCGAACACGATCAGCCGCTTGGTGGCGGGATCGTAAGCGCCGGGGGCGCCGTTCATTCCCCGGGCGGAGGGATGAGTACCGGTGGGGCTAAGCTTCGTCCAGGACTGTGCCCCGGCGGAATGCGCGAACAGAAGAGCGCTTAGTACAAAAACGACTCGAGGCGTCCAGGTACCAGAACGATTTCTTTGTTTAGAATCATAAATAGCGCGCAATCCACTGAGGAACATAGGAAAACTTATAGCACAAATAAATGGTCGATCTTTGAAATATTTTGTCTCGATAATGTCAAAAAGTACTAAGCGGACTAGCAGTTTTCCATCCGGTTCATACTTCGCGCCGGCCGTCCGATTAGACAGGCAGCCATAACTCAGACAACCGCAACAGGGACCATGCAACCAGCCGCCAAACCGCCGCCCTCGAAACCTGCCGAGCAAGCCACGCTCGAACATTGCCTGCTGGCTTTGCTGCGCGGCATCCAGAATCATTCCGTGATCGCCGATGGCAGCGATGGGCAAGAGTTTCGTGCGCAGCTGTCGGCGCTGGAAGGCCGGTTCCAGGGAAATGAGAATCCTCAACTGGTAGTGGAGTCCGCGGTCGCCCTTCTGGACAAATACGGAACCCAGGCTAAACAGGCGATCGGACGACAAAAATCCGAAGGGGTGGCCGCGGCGGCGGAGTTGTCCGAGGCGAGGAAGACTTTACCGGAAGCCCGGCGCTCGATGGAACGGCTACGGGCGCTGGAAAAACAAGTCCAAGCACTTTCCTCAGGAGACGACCTGGAAGCGGCCAAGGCGCGCCTCTGCACCGAAATTGCGGCGGCGCGGGCAGAGGCGATCGAAGAGCGGCAACAGATCGGCGAACTGCTGGGTGGTGTGGCGGGCAAGCTGGATACTTCCGCCGGCGCAACGCCACGCCCGGTGGTTCATAGCGCGGATCCATTGACTGGGCTGCCGTCGCGAGGCTTTGCGGAAGCAGAGCTGTTGCGCGAGCTGAGCCAGCCCGGCGACTGCTACCTGGCTCTCTTCGTGGTGAAACGCCTGGCGCTCATCAACTCCAAGTTCGGATACTCGCGGGGCGACCAGGTGCTTTTGAAGGTAGTGGCCCATCTGGCGCAGTCGCTGCCGGACTTCAATAACCTCTATCGCTGGGCGCCCTGCGCCTTCCTCACTCTGGCGCCTCCCGGCACCACATTCAAAGAAATCCGCTCGAAGATACAGCTCATCGAGATCACGCGCTTAACCCCGACGCTCGAATGGCAGGGCCGCAGCGCTATGGTCCCGGTGGCTATCGACTGCCGGATCGTCTCGGCGAAGGACTTTGGAACGTCGTCGGAACTGTTTCTGCACCTGGATACATTGGCAGCGGACGCGTAGTTCAGGTAAGTCGCCATCGTCCGCGCCGGAGCCGGCGCGGGCGTCGGCAGCGGTCTCTGCGCCGAGCAGCCGGGACCGCCTACATCACGAGTTCGTCAACGGACTTCGGCTGGGGCCTAGACAGCCCTTGCTGCAACTCCTCGCGGCGTAAATAAAGCCAGAATAATCGCGACCACAAAGAGCGCAAGCACATCGCCCCAAAGGTGTCCCATGTACTCTGATTTCGCCAGCGCTTGCACCGCCATAATGCCGCCGTGAACAACGCTCGACCACACCGTGAACCAGATGAGGCTGCGATGCGCGAGCGGGTTACGGGAAGCGATCACCAGGAATACGCCCAACGTTGCGTAGATGCCGAGAATCATCTGCAGGTATTCCGACTGGCCCGTGTTCCAGGACCAACCGGAGGGCCAAACGATGGTGAGCGGGTAGATGCCTACGATGAAGATAAGCCCTACCAGAAGTAATGCGATTCGCAGATATTTGACGCGATCCAAATCGGACATGTGGAAGTTCCCTCCCTGTGGAGTCTCGATAGAATATACCAATTGTTAGCTTCACGCCGAAAACGGTCTGCGGCCTCGGGGTGATGCGCGAAATCGTCGGACAAAAACTTAAGCGCCACCGCACGGCGCAGACGGCTGTCCTCGGCCTTGTAGACCACGCCCATCCCACCGCTGCCCAGCTTTTCGACGATCCGGTAATGAGAGAATGTCTCACCGGCGGAGAGGCCTCGGGTTTCCGCCTGGGTGAGGGTCCAAGTATTCATCTCCAAGGCAGGATTTTCCAGGAAACTTTCCGCCTGCTCCCGCGACGTGAGCAGCGACCGAACCTCGCGTTCGAGCTCTTCATCGCCATCGCAGGATTGGTGCAAAAACGAATCGCGCTCCTCAGGCGTGCGCTCCAGCACGGCCTGGAACACATGGTCGATCTGTTTCCATCGCTCAGATCCCACGCGAAGCCTCGTGGCCCTTCAACTCCCGGTAGAGCCAAGCCTTGGCCGTGCTCCAGTCGCGCATGACGGTGATGGCCGATACCTTGAGCACCTCGGCCGTTTCCTCCACGCTCAGTCCGCCATAAAAGCGCATTTCGACCACCTGGACTTTTCGCGCGTCCAGGCGGGCCAGCGCATTCATTGCGTCATCGAGCGCAACCAGGTCGGTGGGCCGTCCGGCGCCCACTACCGCCGCCTCGTCCAGCGAGACGTGCTGCAGACCCCCGCCGCGCTTCAGGTTTTTCTTCCGCGCGTGTTCCACCAGGATTCGCCGCATCAATTGGGAAGCGACTGCGAAGAAATGCGCGCGGTCCTGCCACTGCATGCGCTTGTAATCCACCAGCCGCGTGTAGGCTTCGTTGACCAGGGCCGTGGTCTGCAGGCTATGCCCGGCGCGCTCGCGTTTCATATAGTGGCCCGCCAGGCGGTGCAGCTCGTCGTACACCAGCGGCGTCAGCTGCTCCAGCGCCGCCCCGTCGCCATGGCTCCAGGCGAGAAGCAACCGGCTGACGTCTTGCCCGGCGCCACGTTGTGGCGGTTCCTGCATGTGCTTATGGGTGAAATTATAGCGCCCTGATGATAGTTTCTCCCGCCGCTCTGCGCCGTTAAGAATGGAGGCAAGATATGAAACCGATTTGGATATTGATCGCGGCGGGCATTTCCGCTTCATTTGCGTCGGCGCAGACGCCACGCTATACACTTACCGACCTCGGCGCCTTGGGCCCCAACGGCCAGCCGTTCTCCATTACCAACAATGGACTGATCGGCGGCACATCGGTGCTCACAGGCGCGGCCGAACACGCCGTCCTCTTTTATAAGGGACAGAAAGGCGACCTGGCCACACCCGGACTGGGCGGGCAAAATAGCGTCGTCTATAGCGCCACCGAGCGTGGCCAGGCGGTGGGCCAGGCGGAAACGTCCACTTCCGATCCGAACGGTGAAGACTTTTGCGGATTCAAGGCCCTGGGGCAACCCGCCGCCGGCACGACATGCCTTGCGTTCCTCTGGCAATACGCCGTGATGACTCCGCTTCCCACTTTGGGAGGGAGCAACGGCACCGCCCTGCAGGTGAACAAGAGCGGCACGGTGGCCGGATATGCGGAGAATACAACCGTGGACCCCAATTGCACGGCGCCTCAGAAACTCCAGTTCAAGCCCGTGATCTGGCAAGATGGCGAGGTCCAGGCACTGCCTACATCCAGCGGAGATCTGGAAGGCGCGGCCTATGGCATTAACGACAGTGGCCAGGTGATCGGCGCATCGGGCCGCTGTGCACCCTTTAGCATTTTTACCGGGCTCTATATGCAGCCTCTGCATGCCTTGCTCTGGGAAACAGGCACCGTGACGGACCTCGGCAGCCTCGGCGGAACAGGGCAGGGCAATGGGATTTTCGCTCATGCCATCAATAACCAAGGCCAGGTGGTTGGCTATTCGGACCTGCGCGGCAATGCGAACTTTCATGCCTTTCTATGGGCCCGCGCAACGGGTATGCAGGACCTGGGCACTCTGACTGGGGACGTCAATAGCGTCGCGAACGGGCTTAACGACGCAGGGGATGTGGTGGGCGTGTCGCTGGATGCGAACTTCAATCCACGCGCTTTCCTTTCGGAGAACGGCACAATGACCGATCTGAACACGTTGATTCCCGCCAATTCGCCATTGTCCCTGATGCTGGCCTGCGGCATTAATTCCAGCGGCCAGATCGTCGGCTTCGGTGTGACCAGCGCGGGCGTGGCTCACGGCTTTCTGCTAACGCCGGTCGGCGAGTCTTCCTCGGGAACGCCGCCGCCCAGCGGCACCACCGCCGTCGTGACGCCGCTCAACCTGACAACCAGCGCCTCCTCGGTGGAGCTGGATGCCAGCGGTTCAATCAGCGCCTCGGGGAATCTGCAGTATCTGTTCACGGTGGCGCCGGGCGGCCTACAACCGGCCATCCTGCAAACGCCGAGCAATCCCCAGGCAACTGTCGACTTTGTCAACGGAGCGGGACTGTACCTGGTTCAGCTGACGGTGACGGACGCGAGCGGCAATTCCGCGAAAAGCCCGATGATTATGCTCAATTACCAGCCTGCGACGACGTCCGGAAGTTAGCAACTCGCCCTTTGCTTCCGGCCTCCGCCCCCGGCTCCGAGGGTTTTTTGCCCTATAGCCGGGGCCTCCGCCGACCGATTTTAAGAGTAGAGGAAATGGGATGAAATTCGTGTGCCCCGTTTCAGGCTTACTCTTACTCGCCCTCCATGCGTTGGCTGGTGATGTGCATGGACACGCGCTCATCACCAAACGCCTGACCAAGAAGGCTTTGTCCCCCGATTGTCTATAACTTGCGGGGAACTGCCGCGCCCGTTGCGCCGCGCGACGCCGGAGCCGGTGAACGAATTCGATCGCATGGTGGTGATCCTGGAAGCAGCGAGGGACGGGAGAAATTGCCGCCCAAGACTCCGGTGACCGAGGTCTTGAACCAGCAGGGAGCGCGGTTTGAGCCGGATCTGATCGTGGTACCCGTTGGCTCGACGGTCCAGTTCCCCAATTCCGACCCGATTTTTCATAATGTCTTTTCGCTCTCGAAAGCGCAGGCGTTCGACCTGGGCTACTATCCGCAAGGGCAAAGCCGCACGGTGAAGTTCAATAATCCCGGCGTGGTTCAGGTCTACTGTCACATCCACGCGAATATGTATGCCGCCATCGTGGTGACCGACAGCCCGTGGTTTCAAAAGCCCTCCGCCGACGGCAGTTTCTCGTTTTCCAATGTGCCGGCTGGCCGCTACCGGCTCACTGCCTGGCACAAGATCGCGGGATTTCACAAGGTGGATATCGAAGTACCGGAAACCGGCGTGGCGGACGTAACCATCCGCGTGCCGGTGGATACGGAGCAGTAGCTTGTTCGCGCGCACCTCCCTCACCACGCGGGCGTTCCTGTTTTCGTTCCTGCCCGTGTGCGTGGTGCTGGCCGCCAGCTTCCTGGCGCTGAATACGCTGGTGCAGCAGCACGTCAAGGACGGCTTGCGCGAGTCCTTGCAGAAATCGGAGGAATTGCTGGATCGCGCCAATGCGGATTATTCGCGGCGCATCAGCCAGTTCGTGTCCGGTGCTGGCGGACAGCGCCGGGTTGAAAGCGGCCATCGGCCTTACGCACGAGGCGCCCTCGACGCCGCGAGAACGGCGGCCGAGATCCGGCGCACCATCGAGGCGCAATTGCGCGAGATGCACGGCCTGGTGGGCTACGACCTTTTGGCGGTGACGGATTGGAAGGGACGAACGCTGGCGGCGGTGGAGTTCGACTCCGGTCCGGCGGGCGCGCGCGCGGATCTTGCCGACATTCCTTCGCGACACCGCGGTGATGCACAGCGGCGGCGTGCTGTATGAATTGACTTCGACGCCGATCGTCATCGATGGCGCGCAGATTGGCGAGTTGAAACTCGGCGCCAAGTTCGATTTGAGCCGCTATCATTTGGGTGGCGAAACGGTCCTGCTGCGGGACGGGCGCGTAATGGAGGCCAGCGTGCCTCGCGCCACGTGGGCGTCGCTTGAAAACGAGCTGCGCGTCCGGCTGCCGCGAGCTCTGTCGCGGAATGCGAAATCCGCCGGCAGGGCGAGACCTTTCTGGTGTTGCCGGTGCGGGACGCGCGCGCTGGGCCCGGGATTTCAGTTGGTGGTGCTGCGGTCGCTGGACGCGGCGGTGCGCGAATTCACCGCCGGTTGGGTGAGCATCCTGGTGAAGGTTGGAGTTTGCGGCGTGCTGCTGGCGATGTTGTTTACGCTGGCGACGCCAGGTCCGTGACCAAACCGCTGCGCGAGCTGGCGGCGCAGTTGCAGCGCGGCGAGCGAGACCGCCAATTTCCCGAACATATCAGCGTCGGGGATGGGTCGCGGCAAGCGGCCGGAGAACTGCAAGTGCTGGCGGAGTCGTTCAATCGCGTGGCGGCGGCCGAGCGCCGGACGCGCGCGGAGCTGGAGAAAGCGAAAGTGGCGGCGGAATCCGCCAACCGCGCCAAGAGCGAGTTTCTGGCCAACATGAGCCACGAGCTGCGAACGCCCATGAACGGGGTGATCGGCCTGACCGAGCTGTTGCTGGAAACGCCGCTGGACGAAGAGCAGACGGAGTTCGCCTCCACCGTGCGCGAATCGGCCAATTCGCTGCTCGCGATCATCAACGACATTCTCGATTTCTCGCGGCTGGATGCGGGCAAGATGACGCTGGACGTTGGCGCCGTTCAATCTGCGACGAGACGATTCTGGAAGTGAACAACCTGCTGGAGCCGCAGGCCTCCGCCAAAGGTCTGCGGATCGCCCTCGAGTACGCGGCGGACGCGCCGGCGAGGCTGCTGGGCGATGCCGCTCGCATCCGCCAGGTGCTGATCAACCTGATCGGAAACGCGATCAAGTTCACCGAGCGCGGGGGGATCACGGTTATCGTCGCGCTGCCCGGAGCAGAACGGCCGGCGAAGCGTTCGCTGGTGCTGGCGGTGCGGGATACAGGCATCGGGATTCCGGCCGACAAGCTGGACCTGGTCTTCGAGAAGTTCACGCAGGCCGATGGCTCCATGACGCGCCGCTATGGCGGGACGGGACTGGGGCTGACGCATCGTGAAGCAACTGGTGGAAGTGATGGGCGGCTCCATCGGCGTGGAGAGCCGCGTGGGCGCGGGAACTACGTTCACCGTCGCGCTGCGGCTTCCGGTGGCTCCGGCTGGCGGAGCTCGCGAGGAACAGCTGGTGAGCAAGGAGGCCAAGTTATGTTGAAGACGATCTGATCTGGTGCGCTGCTGTTCGGGCGCTGACGGCGCCCGCGCAGTCGCAGGATTCCAACTATGGCTTCAGCCTTCCGGTAACGTTGAGCGGCAGCGCCATGTACACCGGCCGTGTGCAGTTCGAGGATCCGGGCAATTCTCCGGTGACGGGCGGATTTCAGGATCATGCTGTACCCGACCCTTACGCTCGGGCGGCACTGGTTCTTCTACGCCGCCGAGGAAGTGCGCCTGGCGCCGTACTTTTACTACGACACCTACGAACCGGATCATGAGTGGTACATCCAAGCGCAGCAGGCTTTCGTGGGCTACCAGATTCGCGGCGAGAAAACCTCGGTGGTGTTCAAGGCCGGCAACCTGGCGTCGGCTTTTGGGGCGTTCCCCCTGCACTACGACGACGCCGACAACGCGCTGCTCGATCAACCGCTCAGCTACATCCAGTACCTAGGCTTGCGAAACGATCAGCTTCCTTGCGGGGTGGCGGACCTGCTGGGGCAAAACCCTTTTAATGTCCTGAACCATTGTGGCGGGCCGCCCGGGCGCGGACGAGGGAATGACGCCGGTCAACCTTTATGGAATGCCGGGAATACAAGCCGAAGTTTCCAGCCATCGGTTGGATGGCCGCATTCAGGTTGCCAGCGGCTCGCCATCCGGATCCGTTGAGCTTGAGCCATGCTCCGCAATACGCGCAATGGGTGGCGGGCGGCGGCTACACCATCCGGCAGGGATTGCGCGTGGGCATTTCCGGATTTCGCGGGCCCTATCTGGCCCCCGATGTCGCCGCCGCTGCTGCCGCGCGGAACCTCGGTGCGCAGCTTTCCGGCCAGCGGTCTGGGTCTGGAGGTCCAGTGGGCGCGTGGGCATTGGAGCGCCAGCGGCGAATGGCAGCGCTTCCAGTACGATCTGCCGGGCTTCATCCAGGCGCCGTCGGTAATCTCCACCTACGGCGAAGCGAAGCGGATTCTGACGCCGCGGTTTTACGTGGCGGGCCGCGCCGGCTGGCTCAAGCCGGGCGGGGCGGCGGACGCGAGCGGAGCGTCCACCAGCCAGTTCGCGCCTTGGATCGCGTCCTATGAACTGGGCGGCGGGCTGGTGGCTGAACCGGCATCAATTGCTCAAGGCGAGCTACGAATGGCTGAGGGTGGAATATCTGCCGGGAACGCAGAACAATGTTGTGGGAGTCCAGTTCGTCACCACGTTCCACGCCCTAGATCAGGCGTTTCACTAAATAGGCATGCTCAGGCGTAGAGCGCCGGACTTGCTTGCGAGAGGTCCACTTTCCCGCGAATGAATCCGCCGTCCTCGATCACGATGCCACGCGCGTGAATATCGCCCACGAATCGCGCGCCGTTGCGGATGTAGATCTTGTCGGCGCCGTCGACGTTTCCTTGCAGCGAACCGAGCACGTCGATCTCCTTGGCCTTAACGCTGGCGCGCACTTTTCCATTGGCCGCGATGGTGAGTAGGTGGCCGGCCACGTCAATGGTGCCCTCCACTTCGCCCTCGATGATGAGGGGTTCGCGGCTGCGAATTTCACCTGTGACCGTGACGTCCTTGCCGAGAACGGCCGGGGACGTTGATGTTTCGGTTGTGACGGAAGCGGCAGCCGCCATATTGCTCCTGCTTTCTGGGCTTGCGGATTTCGACCCGACTATCGCCCGTTTGGCTTGACTTTGGTTGTCGTCCGGGCGCAGCGACTGGTACATTTTCACCAGAGCCCCTTCGTCGACGCCGATCGCCCGGGCGTATTGCCGGATGTAGCTGATGTTATAAATTCCGCCCGGCAAAACATCAAAATTAGCATCTTCGATAGCTTTCAGCGTGGTGACCTTG
The DNA here is from genome assembly GCA_963798295.1 of Bryobacterales bacterium. Taxonomy (GTDB): domain Bacteria; phylum Acidobacteriota; class Terriglobia; order Bryobacterales; family Bryobacteraceae; genus Palsa-89. The sequence continues at coordinate 296,484 of CAWCSV010000006.1, forward strand.
AGCTTGGTGTTCCGCGCGATCTCTTCCAGACTGATTCCGCTGGTCTGGCGGATGGATGCTACGCTCCAGCTCTTCAGAGGCAATGTTGCCATGCCTGCTCCTGTGATCTCTATCGGCGAACCGGCCAGATGCTACAGGGTTGGAGCGCGAAAAAGCCGGACAAAGCTGGCGTGTTAGCCTCGAAAGCGGGCGGATGCGCAAGACAATGGCTTGCAATCGGACTGGACCCGGCGCTGGCTACCTTGGCATTGCCGCCTTAGCCGGCTCAGTCTCCGCGGATTTCTGGACCGTGCGACGGCCCCCGACACCTCCCGGCCGCCAAGCTGCCCGCCAGCGCCCGAATGCTTCTTCAGCCGTTTCGCAAGGACGGCCTGGACCTGACGCTGCCGCGCCAAGGGGAAGTGGCTACCGCATCGCGATGCAGGCCGGCGCCACGCTGGTCTACTCCTGGACCGCCAGCCGCGGGCGGTTTCCTGCCAATTCGCGATCAGGATCCAGGTCGGCGGCGGCGAAGCGCACGGCGCGTTCGTCGCGCAATCCTCCGGCTGGTACCGATGGCGATGGAACAACCCGACCGGAGGACCGGTTGAGCATCCATCTCAAGCTGAGCGGGTACTACGAACCGTCCAGCCTTCCGGCCAGCAGTTTGCCTTATGATAGATAGCGATGGTGCTCGAGCTGGAAGCGAACCAAACGCAGGTCCAGCGAATCATCCAGAGCAAAGCTTTCCGTACTTCGGAAGTACACCGCAATCTGTTACAGTATCTAGCTGAGAAGTCGCTTTCCGGAACCGCCGACAGCCTGAAAGAGTACACGGTGGGGCTGGATGTTTTCGCCAAGCCTGCCTCCTATGATCCGCGACAGGAATCCGTGGTGCGGATGCATGTGGCGCGCTTGCGCCAAAAGCTGGCGGAGTACTATCGCACCGAGGGCCTGGGCGATCCGGTGATCGTGGAGGTTCCCAAAGGCGGCTTCAAAGTCACCTTTGAGCAGCGTGAGATCGCGCCGGAGCCGGTGGCCGCGGCTGTTCCGGAAGAGCCCGCGCCAAGCCATCGCAAGGAAATCGTTTTGGCAGCGCTCTTGGTGGTGGCAGCGGCGTGCGCCTTGGCTTTTGGTATTCAGGTCTGGCGCTTAAAAAACGTGCGTGTCGAGCTCCCGCCGGCATTGGCCGAACTGCAAGAACTGTGGGGACCGATCCTCGGGAGCAACCGCCCGCTGATGATCTGCCTGGCCGCATCCAACGGATCGAGCGGAGCCAGGGCAACGGCCAGCGGCGCGTTCCTGCTGGGCCAATTTCTCGCGCACCGCAAGGACAACGTTCTGCTCACGCGCAGCGACCAGCTGGCGATGCCGGAAGTCCTGATGGACAACGTGGTTTTTCTGGGACCGGTCTCGGGAAATCGCCAGATCGAAGCTCTTTCCAAGGGGCAGCCCTGGGTGTTGGAGCCGGATGGGATCCGCAACCTGAGCCCGCGGCCGGGCGAGCCGGCATTCATTCCCGACCAGCCAGCGGACCCCAAGAATGGGGAGGAGACCCACGCGCTGATCAGCCACATGCCGGGATTGTATGGCAACGGCGACATCCTCTATTTGTCGGGGAATCAGATTTCGAGCACCCTGGCGGCGGTGCGGGCGCTTACCGATCCGACGCTGGCGCGCGCGCTGGTTTCTAAGTTGAAATCGCCGGATGGCACGCGTGCCACGCTTCTATCAAATGGTGTTGCGCGTCGAGTCTATGGACAGCATGCCGATCGAGATTTCCTACATGTTCCATCGCGACCTGACGCCGCGCGGCGCAGTCAAACCCTAGTAGCCGTATAGTTCGAGCAGCATCCGGTCGACTTGCGGTGTTTATCCAGTAAGACCCCACCGCCGTTAGCACGCAATGATAACGGAGGCGTCTGCTCGGCCATGGCCTTCGCCAGCGATTGCCTTATCATCGTGACATCGCCTAACCCAACGAAGATCGTTAACGACGCGAAGGCCGGCACATATTCTCCGCGGCTGCGGCGATCCTCCAGCTCCTGCAACAGCCCGGTGGCATCGTCGCGCCGGCCGGCGCGCGCATAGGCGAGCCCCAGCAGGCCCACGAGCATGGGAGAGCGCGAAATTGTCGCGGCCCGCTCCAGCGTCTGGATGGCCTCTTCATGACGCTCGAGCGATTGGCCCTCCACCAGCTCCATCGTCAGGAAATGGATGCCGTCCGCTTCCTCCACCGAAAAGATGGTGACAATGTGCGGATGATTGAGCGCCGCCACCGCGCGTGCTTCGCGCCGGAAACGCGCCAGGCGTTCCGGATCGCGCGCCATTTCGCCAGGCAATATCTTCAGCGCCACGTCGCGCCCAAGTTTTGTGTCGGTGGCGCGGTATACCTCGCCCATCCCGCCCGCTCCGATGCGGGACGCAATGCGGTAGTGGGCAATCGAAGATTGTGGATTCATCGCGCTGGGCTAAGGCATCATAGCACCAGGCGCGGGTAGACAAATCCGCGCGGCCTTCTGATATGCTCTAGACTTCTTTAGGTGTTTGGCGCATGACTACTGAGCTTCCAGAGTTGGACTTTCAGCGCTTTTGGCGCAGGCTGCAGCAATTGGGCCTGAACGCTTACGAAGCGCGATCCTACCTGGTTTTGATAGGCCATCCGAAGTTCAAGGCCATCGAACTGGCGGCTCGCGCGCACGTGCCGCGGCAGAAGATCTATGAAGTGCTGGACAGCCTGGTGGAAAAGGGCTTCGCGCAGGTGGTGCAGGAGAAGACCAAGCTGTTTTCGGCCGTGGAGCCGAGCCTGGCCGTTCCCAGCTACCTGGCGCGCCGCTCCCAAATGCTGCAGCGCGAACTGACGGACCAGACCCGCATGGCCGACAGCCTGGTGGTGGATCTGGCGGCGTCCTATTCAGAAGGGCAGGGTGAGCGCGGCACGCTCGAATATCTGCGGATCGTAAGCGATCCCGAACAGATCGCGCAACAATACCGGCGCATGCTATCGGACGTGCGGCACGAGTATCTGGAGTTTTCCCGGCCGCCCTATGCCGTCGATCCGCTGGACGAACAATGGGTCAAACAGGCGCGCCAGCGGGGTGTGACGTGCCGGTTGCTGATCGAAGACGGTACGCTGGATGCGGCGCACCGCCAACGGCTGGAAGAGTACGCGTCGTCCGGAGTGGAGGTGGCGCAAACCAACTCGCTGCCCATGAAGCTGGCGGTATTCGACGGCTCGCGCGGATTGCTTGCGCTGCTGGATCCGGTGATCACGCGGCCTACCTGGACCGCGATCGTGTTTGAGCACGCCGGCATGGGCGAGGCCATGAAGGGACTGTTCGAGAATTACTGGCGGCGCAGGTTGAGCCGCACGGTGATCGAGTTCGCGCCGAAGCAGGTGGTGGGGGAAGGCTAGGTATTCTATGCCGGCGCCACCGGCTCGCGGCGGCAACGCACCTCGCGCACGGCGTAAATCCGGCGTCCCTGGCTCTCAAAATAGGTGCGCATCAGCACCTCGCCCAGCAAGCCTGTGCTGAACATCATCAAACCGCCCAGCAACAGCAGCGCTCCCAGGATCACCAGCGGGCCGTGGTTCACCATAATGGCTTCGCCCCACAGCTTCGGGACCGACACTGCGCCCAGGATGATAAATCCGAGCGCGAATGCCACCAACCCGAGCCGGCCGAAAAACTGCATGGGGCGCGTGAAGTATTTCAGCAAAAACTTGATGGTCAGAATATCGAACATCACGTTGAAGGTGCGGCCCAGTCCGTAATGCGAATCTCCCGCCAGGCGCGGCGTATTGCGGATGGGAACTTCGGCGATGCGCGCCCCGTAGAAACTGGCCAGCGCCGGAATGAAGCGATGCAGCTCGCCGTAAAGATTGATGTCCTTGAGCACTTCGGCGCGGTAGGCCTTGAACGTGGTGCCAAAATCGCGCAGCGCGATCCCCGACGATTTCGCCATCAGCCAATTGGCGATGCGCGAGGGAATTTTGCGCGTGATGGCGTTGTCGACGCGATCCTTGCGCCAGCCGCTGGCGATATCGTAGCCTTCCTCGATCTTGGCCAGCAGCGCGGGGATGTCCTCGGGCGCGTGCTGCAAGTCGCCGTCGAGGGAAATAATGACGCTACCTTGGGCCTCGTCGAAACCGGCGGAAAGAGCGGCGGTTTGTCCGAAATTGCGGCGCAGGCGGATCACTTTCAGGCGGCCGTCGGTTTCCACCAGATTGGCCAGCAAATCGAAGCTGCGATCGGTGGATGCGTCATCCACGACGATGATTTCGTAGGGCTTCTGAATCGATTCCAACACCGCCGTCAGACGGTCGTACAACGGCAGGATAGACGGCTCCTCATTATGAATGGGAATGACGATCGACAGCATGTCCGTGATTACATCTTAGCTCACAGATGCAATTCTGCCAGATGCAATTGCGCGGTTACAATAGGGCGGAGGTTCTAAGTGAAGCGAGTCACCGGAATCGGGGCCGCGCGCCCTTCGTGCTGAACTATCGCGTGGATGACTTGGATGGGCTGCTCGTCGCGTTGCGGGCCGAAGGCGTCGCGATCGACCCCAAGCGCGAAGACCACGATTACGGACGCTTCGCCTGGATCACCGATCCGGAGGGGAACAAGATCGAGCTGTGGGAGCCGCCGGAAGAGTGAGCGGCGACGGATCGATGAATGATCGGGCGATCCGTGATCCGGCGCAGCCCGCGGGTCAAAAACTGCTACCCTAAAGGTCGAAGCAATATTGCAAAGAGGCGAGGTGAGTTCCGTTGGCTGAAGTTCAACTTCATGAAGGCGAAAGCCTGGAAAGCGCGCTCAAGCGCTTTAAACGAAAGGTCCTGCAAGAGGACATCGTCAAGGACATCAAGCGGCACGCTTTCTACCTGAAGCCGGGCCAGAAGAAGCGAGTGAAGCAAGCGCTGGCCCGTAAACGCGCGCGTAAAAAGCGTACCCGAGACAGCGAGCCGGATCGCAATCCGTCCTAAGCTGTCCTGTTCAATGCGGAGCGGGGCCGCGCACCACCGTAACGAAATCGTCCGGGCGAATCCGGCGCACAAAGGCCGAACGGATTTCCGCGGCCGTCATGGCCAGGTAGCGCGCGGCGGCGCGGTTTTCTTCGTCTAAAGGCAACCCGATGGTGGCGCGATCCAAGAGCTGTCCGGCGATGGCGTCTTCGCTCGATTCGCTGAGCGGGATCTGCCGCAATAGCAGAGCCTTGGCCTGCATCAGTTCGCCCGGGCTCACATCTTCAGCTTGCATTTGGCTCAGGTCGCGCTTGGCCAGCGCGGCGGCTTTGGAAACATTGGCCGGATCGCAGCCATAATTGACGGTGTAGGTGGCGCGAGTTTTTCCGGCCGCAAGAGTATCGCTCACGTTGTAGACGTATCCGGTGACCTGCCGCAGATCGTGATAGAGCCGCGTGGCGTAGAATCCTCCGCCCAATACGTGGTTGCCCAGTTCAATGGGATAGTAATCCGGATCAAAGCGATTGATGCCCAACTCCTCGGCCAGCGTCACCGTGTCCTGCACGCTGGTGTCATCCGCCACGGTGAACGAAGCCGCTCGATTGCGCGGCACCGCGGACAGCGTGATATCGGGCTGCGCGCCCGCGGCTTTCCATTTTCCAAAGCATTCCTCGATCGTCTTCCTGGCGTCGGCTGGCGTGACGTCGCCGATTACGATGATATCGGTGAGATCGGGACGAAAGACTTTGCGGTAATAGGCTTTCACGTCGTCCAAAGTAACGCTCGAAATGGTTTTCGGCGTGGCTTGCCGCAATGCAGGATCGTTCCTCGGAAGCAAAGCGGATTGAAGCGCGCGTTCCGCGCGGTAGGAGGGGCTCATCAGTTGCCCGGCCGTCAGTTCGGCATTCTCTTTGCGCACGATTTCCAGGGCGTCCGGCGGCAGCCGCGGCGTCAATTCGTTAGCCGCCAGCAACTGCACGCCGGGTGCGAAGTACTGTTTCAGAACGCGCAGTGAAAAGAAATGGCCGCCGGTTTCGGATGCTCCGATGTCGTCCAGCGCTTTATGAAACGCCACGCGATCGAGCGACGTGGTGCCATAGTCGAAGAGTCCGTCCAGAATGTCGTCCACTCCCTCCTTTCCAGGCGATGTTTCGAGATCGGATTGGTGGCGCACTTCACCCACCACAGTAATGGTCGGGCTGATCGTTTCCGGAAGAACAATCAAGCGCACCCCATTCGGCAGTTTCATATCGGAAGGGGGCGTCATCGGCTTTGGGATCGACAAGGTCTTCAACTCCGACTCGGCCCATTGCGGAAGAGTCACCGGGGAAGAAGGCGGAACCGTGGCCTGTTCGCTGCCGCCGAATCCCTTTGCGGCCGAGGCAAGTCCCGATGGAGCGGGCTTCAACACGGCGACAATGGCATCGCGCTGTAGCAGGTAATCCTGAGCCACGCGCCGAATGTCCTGCGGTGTGACCTTCTGGAGCGCCGCCAGATCCTGCTCCGGAGATTCCCGTCCCTCCACGGCCACGGCGTCGGACCAGCGCGCCGCTAGGTCGGGAATGGAGTTTCGCTCGAACTCGGCGGACGTAACTTCTTTGCGCTTCGCCGCGGCAAATAAGTCCAGCGGCAAGCCGTTCGTAGTGGCGTCGGTGAGAATGCTCTGAATGCTGGCTACGACGGGAGATGCATCGGCCGCCGCTGGTAAAGCCGCAACCGCGAACCCTACGCTGGCTTTGCGGTACGATTCACCCAGGCTGAAATCGACACCCAGAGCCTTGCCCTGAACCACCAGATCGTACAACTTGGCCCGGTGGCTAGCCAGCACGTCGCCTAAGATTTGCGCGGCGGCGAAATCCGGGCTGTCGGTGCCGGGCATTCGAAAAGCAACGAACACCAATTGATAAGGCAAGTCGCTCGGCAGAGTGAAGGTCTCGCTTTTTACGGACTGAAGATTCACGGCGGGACGGGGAGGGACGTCGTGCCGGGGGATTGCCCCGTAAATACGCTTCACATCCGCGAGCGTACGCTCCGGGTCCACATCGCCGGTGATGATCAGGATCGAGTTGTTGGGCGCATACCAGGTGCGATAGAACTGGTGCAACATCTCACCGCTGGTGGCGTCGAAAGACGGTTTGGTTCCCAAGGCGTCGTGAGCGTAAGGCGTGCCGGCGAACAGATCGGCATTCAGCCGCGTGATGAATTTATAGGTTGCATTGGACAAATCGCGGGCCACTTCCTGCTCAATGGCGCCGCGTTCCTGCGCCCATTCGCTCTGCGAATCCTGTGCGCCGGCCAGGCATGCGGCATCCACGCGCAGCAGGACATCCAGATTTTCGGCGGGCACTGTGGCGAAAAACTGCGTGACGGTCTGCTGGGTATCGGCGTTGTCCGTGCCTCCCAATTGAGCGTAGATCGCCGAGATTTGCGGGCCGCTCAAATCCGAGCAGCCGCGAAAGAGCATGTGCTCCTGGGCGTGCGCCATACCGGGGAAACCGGCCGGCGTTTCATCGCCTCCGGCGAGAATGTTGTTTTCCACCGTTACCACCGGTGCGATGGGATCGCGAACAATGACCACGCGCAGCCCATTGCCAAGAGTGGCGCGCGTGACAATTTGCACGTCGGCGCCCGCCAGCCGGCTGCCCACCGTGGAAATGCAGACGGCCAGCGTTGCGGCCGCCGCGAAACTTCGGCTAGTAAATTTCATCCGTTTGTTAGACGCGCTCCCGACTCAATAGTAGTCGGTTTGAAAATCCAGCAGGCGGCTTACGTCGACGGAGAGCGCGGCGCGGTCGTCGCGCTGGAACCGGCGGTCATCGGCAACCGTTCGAAGGTCCAAAATCGCCGTCGCCATTTGGCGGCTGTCGAAGCGCGCACGGTCCCAGTTTTGTTCCAGTTGATCCAGATCGGCCCGCGTGCGCTCAATCCGGGCGATGTCGCCCGAAGCGTGCATCTGAGCGCTCGCCAAGTCCCCTTGCAGGGTATCGAACATCGAATGCGCGAGCCGGTACTCGTCTTGGCTGTAAAACGACGCGTTGGGCGTAGTTGCGAGCAGCGTCAGGCTGGATGCCAGGAAAGCGCAAAGGAGAAAGCACTTCATAGTTTAGGCCCTCACTGGCCGCGTTTGGGCCTTTACTGGCCGCGAATGACTCCCGGTTCTCCCACGCCGACGGAAACGCTGGGCTGGCGAAGCCTTCTTTTGCCGACGCCAACCACGGGATGGCCATAGGCTTCTTCAAACATCATGGCGCTGGCCACCCACCAGGCGACAATGGCGGAAATCACGAAGCAATATCCGGCGGCGACTTGAAGATCGCCGTTACCCATCAGCCGGGCGATGGCTTCCAGCGTCGAACCGATCGCGAGCGCGCCGAGTACACACACTAATCCGACGCTCTCGGCAAAGGCCGCCAGCGCGCACATCCAGGTGATCGCCGCCAGCACGATAAACCAGTAGCCCATCTCCGGCGAAAGCAGGCCCGGCGCCGCCATTTTGCCGTCCAGCACCAGGAGTTGCAAGATGCCGAAGGCCAGCCAGAAAGAGCCCCAAGTTCCGTGCATCGCCGTGGCCAAACCATCTCGAGCCTTGAAGGCCCACATTCCAGCCAGGAATTGCGCGAGCCCGCCGAATAACGCAACGAAGGGGAACAGGTACATGGCGCTGTCCTGTCCGCCGTACCAACCGGCAAAATTCGCCGCGACCATGAACGTGGCGCCCGCGAAACCATATAGCCCCAAGATCGACGGCGCAGCGATGGGCTGCAAACTGATGCGGGCTGCCGCGTTTCGCCGGGCCAAGTCGTTTTGCTCCAGATTGTCATTGAAATTTGGTGCCATTACGAATACCTCCTGTCGTTACGAATACCTACACTAACTATCGAACCCAGCGCGCCTCACTTCGCAACACGCGCGGAGGGCAGCACGCGCCGAGGATGGCAATTGGTCGATGCACCATTCTGGAGTTGATGACCGATCGAAAGGAAGGAACTGCTCAGCATGGTGAAAACCACCACCATCCTGTCTGTTAGACGTGCTTCCGCACCACAAGTGTGCGTTACACGAAGTGAACTTCCCCAACTACCTGGATCAACGGAGGCTTATTCGACCGTGGTTTCGGCGGCTGGGGCCTGGGCGGCATCGCCGCGCCATTCCAGTGGCGGCCCCTTAGGGTCAACCTCAAGCAGTCTCGTGCGGGAAATACATCGCCCGAAAAAGACAGACGTCAAGCGCCAAATGATCTTCAGGCGGCAAAGGACGATGGCAAGTAAGGACTGGATGGCGGGCGCGATCTTTCCGTTCCGCAGCGAGGGCAGGATTCGGCATTTAAAGGCCGCCCGCGCGGCAATGATTTCCATTTTCGTGGGAAGCAAAAAGAGCGAAACAAACACGACAGACGGACAATAGGATTTCCAAAGATCTTTGGACAGGGATAGTCCCAGGCCACGAAGTTTTCATAAAAAAACGCGAACAGCAGCGCTCGATCCTTGCGCGAGAGATTAATCGAGTGCCGCTGAACCTGCTCCAAACGCCGGCCCGACCAGGTTTTTCCGTCGCGCGAGACCACATAGGGAATTCCGTTGAAGGTGCTGTCGAGTAATGTTGCCTGATAGGGAAGACCAAGCCAATCCGGCGAGATCGCGCATGGTTTCGGCGGTATCGCCGTGCAGATCTTCGAAGCGTATGGTCCGCGTTCGGGATTCCATCCCGAAATGAGGCCGGTCTTTATTGGTCAGACAACAGAGCGCCATATAGGGAATGGTCGGCAGGAAACTCTGGGCCGGGACGTGCTGTTCCACGAACGTAAAATGTGATAGTGAAAGATTCCGTTACAGGAAGAGATGGGATCGCGAATGGTGTGGACGAATTTGGTCCTGCGGAAAGTCCTCAACCAGATGTGCTCGCCACCACATTATCCCACGCGTGTTGCGCGTAAACGATCAATGGATGCGAGCTGGCCGGCCGCCGGCCAAGCGCCAGATTGTACGCGATATGCACGAACAGAAAGAACGCCCGGCGCGACTCCAGAAAGTCGGCCGGCCAATTACCATAGAACTCAAGAATAGCTTGTACCGCGGCATAATACTGGGCAGGCGAGATCGCGAAGTCGCCTTCGAAAAAGCTCGGATATGTCCGGCTCGAAGGCCGGTATAGGCGACTAATTTGTCGCGCAAGGGCAACGACTGGATAGCGCTCAAAAAAGTCGTACAGCCTCTGGCCGCAAGTTTCCGGAAGCATCATAACGTCTTCATGTCCGTCGAGATAACTGGCCAGAAGAAGCGAGCCGCTTCGGCCCCACATCAAAATCGCCGCCACTCTGTCCATCGCCAGGACATCGTAGTGCCGAAGCTCCTCGATTTTCTCCGCAATGACGATCCGTAAATCCTTAGACTGTTCCGCGCGAAATAAAGCATGGGCGCGCAGCAGGATTTCTTCCGACTCGGCAGCTCGCGCTCTGGTCACCGGTGCTTTTCCGAGCTTCAGGTCCGCGATCATGCATCCGCCTGTGCCATTCAGGTGCGCCGCGCTGCCCAGGCGCGGGTCAGATAGGTGGTCTCGATTCCTTCGAGACCGGCGGTCTTGCGCTCCACGAAATCCAGAAACCTGTTGAACAGATCCGGCCCCAGCTGCACCCGCAAATCGTTGACCGAGCGCCAGGCGCCCAAATATTGCTCGACGGTTTGAGTGGCTACATGCCGCCCTTCCAGATAGACCACGTCGTCGAAGCCCGGCTTGGCCCACAACATGTCGGTCAGTCTGCTCGGTAAGGCCGGAGCGTCCCGAGGAAACGCGTTTCACCGCCGGGTTCAGCCGCGTGATTTCCTGTTCGATTTCGACCAGCAGCGGGTTAAGCTCGATCATGCGTGGATTCCACAGAGCCACGAAACGTCCGCCGGGCCGCAATATTCGTTGGAACTCCGCGCAGGCCTTATCGAAATCGGTCCAATGAAAAGACGAGGCCATGGAGACCAGATCGTAAGAGCCCGAGGGCAGACCGGTTTCCTCGGCAGTGCCACGGCGCCACGCGATGTTATGTTCTTGCGATGTCAGCTGGCCATGCCGCCGCATCTCATCGCTCGGCTCTACCGCGGTGACGGAATGCAGGTCCTGCGCGGCCAGCATTCTGGTCCAGATGCCGGTTCCGGCGCCGACATCGGCCGCATCCACTTCGCGGGCCGGGCGGCCAACCAGCGAAAGGACCGCTGGAACGATGCTGGGCGCATAGCCGGGACGATACTGGGCATAGTCGCCCGCCAGGCTGTCGAAATTGCCGTGCTGGATTAGTTGTGGTTGCCATTTGTGATCTCAATTCTCGATTGTTCAGTCTCAATTCTCGAGGCAAAGTTCGCCTTCGCGGATCATTTTCTCGTAGAGCTCCAAGTCGCCCGAACTGTCAATCTCGCCCCATTGCCCGGTGATACCGACGGTACTGATGGGAAAGCCCGAATCGAAGCAAGGACGCGGAGAAGCGTGGTCATGTCCATGGCGTCGCGAGTCTTGGCGTCCACGGCGGCGAGCACAGCCTCGACCGCGCGCCATGCCTGCGGCGTGAATTTGAGCAGCCCCATGTATTGCCCTTCGATTTCGTCAATTTGCGTGGCGCGTCTTCCGATCTCGATCAGGTTCCCGCGCGCATCGGTCCGGAATGTTTCCGCGTCGCTCAGCGGATCGGCAAACCGCCGGGTCCACAAGCTTCGCCAATCGCGATCGTAGGCTACCACCAGATCGCCGGATGCGGCGGCCAGGTCCCGCACCACGTCGCGCCCATAAAAAATGTCGGCATAGCTGATAACAACCGAGTCGGACCGCAACCAGTCCGCCGCCGCCACCAGCGACATCACCATATTTGTTTCGCGCCCAGCGCGGGTTTTCGAAATACGTGGCGTCCTCGACGTCGATCATATTGCCGAGATAACCGCGCACGATCCCGATGGTGGAAACTCCGCCACCGCGCAGCGCCGCAATTTGACGCTGGATGAGCGGCTTATGGGCCAGCTCGACCAGGCATTTCGGCCGATCCTCGGAGAGAGCACCCAGGCGGCTACCACGTCCGGCGGCGAGAATGACGGCGCGCATCGCTTAAGAGCTCGAAAAACCGGGAAAACAGAGCCACGTCATCGTCGGCGAACGGTTCCAGGCGTTCGGGATGCCACATGACGCCCATCATACGCCGATCGGCGTGCCGGACAGCCTTAATCACTCCATCGTCGGCAATGGCCCAAGTCATGAGAGGCGGGTGCACTTCACGTGGCTCCGAAGTTATGAAAGCTATTCACTTCCACGCTCTTGCCATCGATCGAAATACGCTGCCGGGGAGCCACATGGCCCTGAACCTTTTGGAGCCGGGAGCCAAAGCGGTGCTGGATCATTTGCATTCCCCGGCAAACGCCCAAAACGGGCAAGTCCCGCCGCTCGGCCAGATCGAGCAGCGCGGTCTCGGTTTCGTCGCGCTCCGGAGCGTCGCCGCCATAGGCCGTGAGATCGTTTCCGCCGGTAAGGACGATACCGTTGAGTCTGCTCGCAGATCGGTCAATGCGGCATCCACGGAATTGGGGATCGGAATGGGAATCAACCCGCAACCCAGGAGAAATTTTACCCAGACCTGATCCAGACAATCGCGACGCGTGCCATGCGGCGGGTCGACAGCCACCCGCTGGGTGACGGCGACGGTCTTCATGATATGACCTGAACCTGCTGGTTGCCGCAGTCGAGGCAAATCTTGCCCGCCCTTTTCCAGTGTCCGAATAACGTTTCTCCGGCGCCGATAACAGCCGGCATGGCCAGCTCACTGGCGCGGATCGCCATATGAGAATTGACGCCGCCGAATTGGGTGACAAACCCGGCAATGCCGCGGCTGAAGATCCAATCGAACCCGGGATCGGCGCTGGGAACAAATAAAATCGTGTCTTTGATCTCTTCCGGCGAATCGTCGATGGTGCTGACCGGCGCGGTGACGCACTGTTTGGTGATGAAATTCGGATGGATGGACGGCAGGTGGAATGCGAAGGCATCGTCGGGCGAAGAGATCAGAGGCGGCAGCACGATCCGGCGCGTGAGGTCATAGCGGCGTTTGCCTTCCGCGACGCTGGCTTTGAGCCGCGCCGCCACGCTGCCGCTCTCGGCATAGAGCGAACGAATGTCGGCGATATCCAGGAAAGAACAATCCTCGGTGGAAAGTCCGTGCTCTTCTCCGATCTGCTTGATCAGGGAGAGCGCGTCGCTCAGGCTCCGGGTAAAGACGAACTTGGCGTATTCGCGCCCCTCGATTCCACCCTTGATAAAGTCAATGAGGCTGAGGATATCGTGCTCAATGCCGTGTTCCTTCAGTAAGCGCTCAATCAACCGCAGTTGGCTGACGGACAGCAAAAAGCGCGACGCGCGTGGGGTGCTGCGGGCGGCGAGCGGACCAATCGAAATACAGATCGGGCGCCTCGTCATAACGCGGGGAGAGAATATCGTAGGTTCCGGGACGAAGATGTCCGTAGCGGGCCAGGAATTCTTCTTTGGTCAAGCGCGGCGAAATCCCGGCCGATCTGTGAGCCCACCGTTTCGAGATCCGACATGAACGCCGCGTGCCCGGACGCTGTCCAATACTCCCGTCGCTACCAGCGAATTCAGAAACTGGTGTGGCGATAAAGCCCGCTCGCGCCAATCCGGCAAACGGAAGAGTCCCGTAGCGCTTGCAGTCTTCGAGCAGCCAATAGACGCGCGAAATCTTGTCGATGGAAGCGTCCCGGATTTTCGGAAGGCGCTCCACCAGCTTATCCACCTTTTCGCGATCGTGACGCCACAGGCCATTCTGATTGTTTATGATCTTGTTGGTCAGGTTGCGGAGCAAACCGGTAATGTCGGCAATGTCATCCTGCGAAAAGCCGTGCTTCGTCAGCGCCAAAAGCCGCTCGGGAAGATCCAGCGTATAGCAGGAAAAAATGATCTCGAATTCGACCTTGTCGTGCAGGGTTGGTTGCGCCAGCAGCCGCTCAATGTAGTAGTTGACCAGCCGCTCCGCCAAATCCGGCTTCATGTCGCGGGGTAGGAATGAATTGAAGCTCACGCGGACATCGATATATGGCAGCCCGTGAAAGCTCATCAGCAGAGGGAAGCTGCGCAGATTCTTGTATCCGTAATTGTCCCGCTGATAAGCCCAGATGGAATCGGTGATCAGCTCTCGATAAAGCGAGAGGGCCAAAGGCCGCGGCTTCAGTCCAATGATTTCGGCGGGGTTCCAGTCCGGCATGACGCCAAACACCGATCGATTGCCATGCAGGTAGGGATGCGGCCTGGTTAACAGCGCCACTTTCTGCGCGATCTCGGTAGTGGCGGCGGCGGTGGCTTCGGCATCCGTCAACGGCTGGCTTATGCGCCAGCGGGCGCACCTGCAGAAGATACAGAGCGCCGTTCTTGTCAATGGCGAATTCCACGTCGATTCCATCGCAGTCCAGGAGAGACTCAAGTTCCCGTAACAGATCCAGAATTGGCATGCAGGTGGCCGGGAATTCCCTCCCGGCGGGACTTGAGACAGATAAAAGTCTTGAGCTTTTCGGCGGTTCCCGAGGTGACCAGATCGGCGCGGCCGGAGTAATCGTCATAATTGATGACGAAGTAGGGCCCGCCGCCATGTGGTTCGCGGGTAACGGCCACACCGGCCATGGCCACTTCCTTCAACATCGGCTGCACGAAAACCTGATCGTCCTGGCAATCGTTGCCCTGCGTAGGACGCTATCACACGTTCCACCGCGGGCGGGATGGCCGCGATGCCTTCCACGCCGGCTACCGATGTAAATTTTCCGGCCTTCGACTCGGAGCTGGAATCCTCGCTCTTGGCGCTGCTGCGGACGATGAGCGCTTCCGATCCCCAGGCCGATGCGGAGATGCGCTCCAGTACGCCTTGATGATCGGCCGCGCCACTCGGCAACCGAAAAGCGAACCTGGGGCAGGATTACCGCACTACGCAATAGGGGAGCGAGCCGCTCCAGCGTTTCAGCCTTGGTGCCAAATTGGACCACGTTGCGATTCGCGGATCGAGCGCTGGCGCTCCAGACCCGGCTACCCGATCCAGAATCAGCCGTACTGCCTGCTCGGGCGTAAGCGAGCAGTCATTGTCCAGGATGAGGTCCGGCGCCTCCGGATCTCAGCCGGAATGTCGAGCCCGACAATATTGGCGCCCTCCCGGTTGGCAGCCGCGTAGATTCCTTTGGTATCGCGACGCTTGAGTTCCTCCAGCGGGACCCGAACGAAAATCTCGTGTATAGCGGGAGATGTTTTCGCGATTCCAACGTTGCACGTCGTGGAACAGAGAAATGGTGAGCAAACAACATCGAACCCCTGCTCCGCCAACATGCGGCAGAGCTTGCCGTTCCGCATCGCAGCCGAGCGCCGGTCTTCGGCGCTATAGCCCAAATCATTCGAAACGGCGTCGCGGAGCGTGTCTCCGTCCAGAAAAATCACCTGGCAGCCGGAAGCTCGCAGGTGCGATGACAGCGCACGCCCGATGCTGGTCTTTCCCGCAGCCGAAAGTCCTGTAATCCAAAATACGCGACCTGGCATCTGCATTATTCAAATTGTAACCGGAAAGCAATTTCGCTCAAGTTGATCAGTAGTACTACGAGGTACTATTACTAGGCTATCGGTACTATGCCATCCAGCTTCTCCATTCTCGAGGTTGAACGCTACGGAATGCAATCCGTTGCACCGGGCCGCGGAAACCGCGGACAGGTGAGATGTTGTGGTAGGCGCGGCTGGACTCGAACCAGCGACCACCTGCTTAGAAGGCAGGTGCTCTATCCACCTGAGCTACGCGCCCATTCAATGAGTTGCGGTGCTCGCCGTAGGCTGATTTAACCCCGACAACGGGGATTTTGTTGGGCGCCGGACCGAAAAAGCCGAGCGTGACTCAATCGCTTGCAGGGCTTCGACTTTAGCAGCTTGCCGAATAGGGGAATGTCTACGCAGCAGGGCCGCACTCATGTGGCCCATTATATCGAGCATCGTCCCTTCCGGGACGTCCGGCTCGGCCATCTAACAAGGCAATCGGGGTATGACGGGTGGATCGGTTCGCTGCGTAGCAAACCGCGTCGTCTCTAGGAACGGCGGAAAACGAACTCGTTACAGCCCAGGTTGCCGTTCTGAGTTTGCAGTCGCTCCAGCGTAAAGCGGCGCTGGCGGAAGAACTCGAATATTTCCTCGGGGCGAGCCACCTCAAAGGGGTACCCACCAATCCAGTCAATCGTATCGCGCCACGCCGACATACCACGCGGCTGATCGGCACAAAGAGAGCGCAACGGCTTGCCTAGGACTGCATCCTTGACGAGCCGGCGCCACCACAAGACCCAGAACGATGGCAAAACAACCAAGAGGCGCAACGAGCTTGGGAGCCGGTTATAGAGCTTCTTGATCGCGATCCAACGCTGGCTCTTCTTCCCCTGGTCATTGTAGATGGCGATAAACAGCACTCCGCCCGGACGAACCACATCGATGACGTTTTCGAGCGCCTTCCACATTGCGCCGGTGTGGTGGAGAACACCCCAAGAATAAACGATGTCGAAACGGCCGAGGCGCGTCAAGTAGCAGGTGTCGAGTACGGAACCCTGTTCAATCCCCCAGTCCGGATCGCCCGGAAAATATCTTCGCTGCATCTCGCGCGTACAAGCTACCGAATGTGGATCACAGTCGAACGAATACACGCGTGCGCCGAGCCGCCGGGCCGCCAGGCTAAACAGACCGCTGCCGGAGCCGATATCGAGAAAGTCCCGGCCATCCAGCCGCTCGCAACCGAGCATGTTTCGTAAGGAGTCTTCCGCGGCGGCGATCCGTTGCGGGCTCAAGTTCGCCAGAAAGTGGTGCCAGTTCCTTCCGAACTCAAACCTGTTGCCGGATTCGACCTCATGCGCGTATTCTTTGGCAGTATTATGAGCCATCATCAATGGAAAGCCTGCGGATGCGACCGCGTCCAATATCCTTCACCTGGAGAGCGGCAGCCGGATCACGTCCGAGAATACGGCCTTCGCTGCCCCGGGGTCACTTCTATGTTCGAGCCAGTTAGAGGATTGTTCGCCACCTTTCAATTGGCCTATTAAGCAGGAATCACATCTAAATACGGCAACATTTCGCGTGCGAGCGGCAAATGTAAGCCATGGCGGCGCCATTCCGGAGGCCAGATTGCGCAAAAATGGTATGGCATGCTGCTCAGGAACAATATTGGCGGACCAGCCCGGATAAACCACCAGATATCGAGCATGAAACTGCTTCATCAGCGACTCGATTTCGGCCTCGTCGGTCTGCCGGTCTCTGAAAACGGGGTCGATGATCGAAACTACAGGCCTCTTCAGGACTTGGTGCAACGCTTGGCCGTCGACTGCAGCTATGGTATTGGCGGGTGGGATACGATCCTCCAGCCATCGACGCATGGACACGCCAGGCTCTACCTCCTGGCTCAGAACCATCTGTACCTGGTCCGAGGGCGAGACCGGTGAAGGGACCAGGCTCCTGCTCTGAATTACCAGGATCGCCAGAATGAGCAACGAGAACCAGGCCAGTTCAACGCGTTCACTTGGCATGAACAAAGCCGCGCCTGCGACCAGGAGCAGCGGATAGATCGGCATGTTGTACCGCAGCAGATCGGCTGCAATCGACATAGTGGACGCCAGGGCATTTCCGGAAGCGATCCCCACGACAAATAAACCAATCCAGATCAATGCCGTCAAGGGACGCGGAAATCGCCGGCGTCTGAGGGTCAGGATAGCCACGGCAACGAACGACAGAATCGCGATTACTGCCCACACATCCCACCGCGCCAGGACATTGGCTCCGAATATCAGGTGGTAGATGGCTTTGAACGTTTCCACGACCGCGAAGCGCGCGCTGTGGTGGCGGCCGGCATTAAACCCCCCTTTCCACGAGCCTTCGTAGAGGATGTTATGAATCGGAATGGGAGCCGAAAGGAGCAATGCGGCTGCGATGGCGGCGGCGCGGAGACGGAATTCCCTGGTCCGCCATGCACTCCACAAGAGGTACAAGATTGCGACCGGCATCACAAACAGGCCGCCGTACTTCACCCAGTACGCCGCCGCCGCGCCGATCCCGATGGCCCATGGCAGGACCCGGCTGGCGTAGTTTGTCTGAATATCTCTGACAACGAGTGCGACAGTCACGCATACCACCGCCGTCAGCAGTATGTCGGTGCCGACTGTCGCCGTGTAGGCAAGCGCGAGATCGTTTGTGAGCCAAACCAGGCTGACCAGGACCATGGCGAAGGGCCGAACCCCGAGCCTGAGCGCTATATCCCACATCGCCGGGAGAATCGCCAGAAAAGCAAAAGCCGCGATCAGATATGCGGCGGTTTCAGACTTAATTCCGGCTAAAGACAGGCTGGCGGTCAGAATTGAATAGCCGGGCGCAAAATGAGTTAGCGGCACGGGGAAGTTTCCGTGTGCTACTTGCTCATCGAAGTGAGCTACGTTGGTGCAAAGACATTCACCGGCGCGCAAATGTTCCGCGGCGTCGATATATTGCGTACCGTCGTCCGATACGTAGGGGGCTTTCATGAACCCATACGACAGCCACAACGCCGACAGGCCGGCGAGCAGTGCAAACAGTGTCCAACGGTTCAACACCGCGGCCCCGGGCGGGCTACCGGCATGGTTTGGCCCATGTAATAAGTGGGTGGAACTTGTCCCATTCCGGCGGCGGAGATCGCGTTGGCAGCTGACTTCAACTTGTCAGCGGATCGTTTGCGCAACACGGCAGCGGGGTCCGGGACGTGTTCCTGCACATCACGCAGGCTGATCCCGGCCTCTTCCCGCGCCAGAAATCGGCGGCCCAGATCGCTATTGCCAAGCGCGCATTCCACGACTAAACGCGGTGAACCAGCGAAAGACATGGGTCGATTCTAAGCGAAAAATAGCTATCCAGAACACCAGCGTCCGACGTAAAAGTTTCAACAGTAATGGTAGGTCGAATCAGTACTTCGCAATTAGTGCTATCGGTACTGATCGGGAACACCAGTTACTTATTCATTGCGTTGCTGGTGTTTAGCTGCCTTATCGTCCGACTACAAATCAGTAACTTAGGTCCGCGTAGCAGAATCCAGACTCGTGCACACACATCTTCTGTCTGTGCAAACGGCCCGTCTGTTTTGCAAAGACATGGCAGCCAGACTCGGCGGCACGTGTGACTTCGAAGTAGTACTTAGTTCGATTGACTTCTGAAACACCGATGGTAAGCTGAAGCCCTGATAGACTTGCGCACGGATGTCGCTGGCTCCAAAGACGGTTACGGGGCAAGGGTGTTGTGGCGCCGTAAATCTTAAAAAAACCATGGCCCGTTTCGATGAACCCGCCTTGAAGATTGAACTTAGCTCGCTCTCGCTTCTTCGCATTGTGTCGAAACGTTGGTTGACCGTATTAGTCGTGTTCATCGTGGGGTCCTCTTCATGCATTGCTTTGGTGCATCGTCTGAAGTCTACCTATCGGTCGGAGGCCCTCATTCTGCTTGACTCCCGAGGTATTTCCGAACGCTACGTATCGTCCAGCGCAGACATCCAGGGACAGGAGCGCCTGGCGGCTCTGAGCCAACAGATTCTTGCCACCACTCGACTGTTGAAAATCATCGATACCCTGGGTCTGTACCGAATTCCAGGAAAACAGTTTGCGACTGAAGACCTTGTCGAAACGATGCGCAAGGATATTTACATGAAAATTGAAAAGGTCGGTGACAAAGACCTTCCAATTGCTTTTCATGTCGGTTACCGAGCACATGATCCGAGGCTCGCCGCGCAGGTCGCGACGCAGCTAGCCGACGCCTTCATCGAGGAGAACTTTAAGGTTCGAGAACGGCAGGCAGAAGGAACTTCCGCTTTCATCGATGTTCAACTCGCGGACGCGCGGGCTACTTTAAGCCGTGCGGAAGAGAAACTGCGTACTTACAAGCTTCTGCATTATGGCTTCTTACCTGAACAGGAGGGCGCGCTGGATACAACTTTGGCGCGTCTTCAGGTTGAGCTGCAAGGAACGCAGGACACGATGAATCGCCTTCAACAGGACAAACTGATCTTGTTTACCGCCATTCAAATGGCCCAATCCGGCTCCGGCAAATTGGCGAAGGTTGCCGTTCAGAACGGAGGGCCGAATGATCAGGCGCAAGAACGAGACGTCACCGCACTGACGGCGAGAATGGAGCTTGCCGACAGAGAGCTGGAACAGGCTAAGGCGGACCACGAACAGATTCTAAAATCCATGACGCAATACCAAGCCAGGGTGGAACAGATTCCTCTTCGTGCACTCGAGCTTGCTCCGCTGAACCGGGATTTCGAAATCGCGAACGCTAATTACCGATCACTGCTCGATAAGAAAGTAGCCGCCGGAATGACGACGGATATGGAACGGCAGCAGCAGGGCGACCGTTTCACCATGGTGGATGCACCACGAGTTCCAGAAAAGCCGATAGGCCCCAAGCGTCTTCTTCTCACCAGCGCAGGGTGCATGCTGAGCTTGGCGTTCGGGCTGGGCGTCGCGATATTCCAAGACACGCGGAAGAATGCGATCTTAGGCGACTGGGAACTGGGGAACGAGGTGCCCTTGTTGGGTAAGGTGCCAGTTCTAAGCATGGACCGTAGCATTGCCGGAAACAACTTCGATTCGCAGCTCGGAAATCTCAAGGCCACATGAATCAGGAGCGCCAGACGTCGTGAACGAATCATCGATGGCATCGACGAAGAACGAAAGGGAGCAGCCCGCCACAAGAACTGTTCCCAGCGGCGTCCTGGGGGGAACATGGGCTGTATCGGCCGAAGCGGACGAGAAAGTCTGGAGTGATGCCACTGGAATGAGGACCATCCCAGAGGCCCAAACACAGTCGGGCGCGAAGCCGATTCCGCTGCTGGCGTTTATGGGCAACAATACGCTTGCCGCCGAGCAATACCGGGTGATACGAACTAAACTGTGCCAGCACACACGGCAACCGAAGCTGCTCTTAATTACCAGCCCCATGGCTGGCGATGGAAAGACTGTTACGGCGATCAATCTTGCAGTCGCACTTTCGTTACAAGGCTCGCGCGTGCTTCTTCTGGATTTCGATTTTCGACGGTCAGCCGCCACCCATATGCTGGGTTTTGCCGCAGCGCCCGGTTTCTCCGAGGTGCTGCAGGGCGCAGCGTCGTTGGATCAGTCGTCTGTTAAGATAGCGCCGAATTTGTTTTTGCTGCCACCCGGTGTCGAATCCAACTGCAAGGATCTGATCACCAGCCTTCGCTCGCGGGAGCTGCTGGAGGCACTGCGCTCCGAATTCGATTTTGTTGTCATTGATGCGCCTCCGATCGGCTCGATCGCTGAATATGAACTGGTCGAGTCGGCCTGCGACGGCGTGGTGTTCGTGGTTCGCCAGGATCACACCAACCGGAAGCTGTGGCGACGGGCCATTCAAAAAGTACAGAAGACGAAACAGCTTGGGGTTATTTTGACTTGTGCCGACACCTAGACGGTTGTTGGTAACCGAATTCTAGGTGCTTCGGCCGCTTGGAACATCGCATAAACACCTTACTTTCAGGCCAGCTCTGTAAGTGAGATAGCGGAGCCGTCCCCGAGTACAGATACCCGTGTCATCTCATACGAGTATGGCCCAAACAATGGGCTGCGCAATAGTTGGTTTTTTCCCATTGCTTGCGTATGCAAACGAGTGGGTGCTGCGAAAAGGTGTTTTGGAGACGAACGTCACCCTGATCGTGTGGCTTGCGTTGCCCGTACTAGCGATACTTTCTGGAACTTTGTTGCGAGGGCTGCATGATCGCATCGGCTGGCTGTGGTTGTCCTTTGCGGTTTCAATCGGCGTTGCCGTCATGGCCAGCAGCTATTTCGAACAAGCGGCGCCGATCGCTTTCACTTATCTTATTACCGCATGGGCCCAGTTTCTGTACGTTACTGCTTTTGCGATCTCGATCAATCACCTTCGCCGTCTCATGCTGCTTACCATCGCCGCCGATTGCGGGCTGCTCTTGAACTGTCTCGTGGATGGTTCGATGAAGCACGGACGCTTAAGCGTAGCGGGCAGCAACATCCTTGGTAATCCGAATGAGCTCGGGCTTTACCTAGTGGTTGCAATTCCGCAGTTCATGTACCTGATCTACGAGTCACAAGTATGGCGAAGATGCGTGGGGATAGCGGGCATGGTCGTCGCTCTCATCTGCCTGCTCCAAACCGCGTCGCGCGCTACATTTTTTGCTGCGATCATTTCCGCTTTCATCGTTGGGGTTGTCGTGAAACAGCGCAACCAAGTGCTCGCGATTGGATTGGTCTTGATTGTGGTTGGAGCGATCTGGATGCCTTCTGAAATGCTGCGCCGGTTGAGCCTAACGCAGTACAATTCCGTCTCAGAGCTTCGGCTTAACAGATCGGACAATGAGGTACTCCAATCTGAAGCGGAGCGCCTTTCCCTTCTCAAAGCAGGCTTGGAGCTTGTAATAGATCATCCATTGGCCGGCGTCGGCCCGGGGCAATTCGCCACCGCGGTAGCTGAGAAGGCGGCGCAACAAGGCATCCCGACGAAGGGCTTGGGCCCGCACAATGCTTTTTTCCAAGCGGCAACGGAATGCGGAGTACCCGCATTCCTGCTCTATACCGCTGTTACCGTGCTTATTCTCGCGTCGAACCTTGGCATGTATTGGCGACTGCAGAATCAACCCGCTCTAAGGGGCGCGAGCGTGATCGCGCTGTGCTTGTTCAGCAGCACCCTGGCGTACACGATGTGCACATTATTCATGACGGCGGCATATTACAGTTACCTTCCGGTCTTTGCGGGAATGACCGTTGCACTCCGCCTGGCTGTCCAAACAGCTGAAAACGCAAAGTCCTTGAATTGTGACGCACAGCACGCGTTAGAAATAGAAGCTGTGGCCAGCTGATTAGACCACGATCTGTAGCAGATTAAACGATGTCTGGGACGATTTTCTGGTGCGCTGTCCTAGTGACAGCAGCCTCCTATTTCGGATACCCGCTGCTCCTGTACATACTATGCGTCGTGCAGCGGCGGCCAGTGCGCAAGCGAAATATCACGCCGTTTGTTAGTTTGCTCATTCCCGCCTACAACGAGAGCACCGTTATACGCCGGAAGGTGGAGAACTCGTTGATGCTCGATTACCCACCAGACCGGTTAGAAATCGTAATCGCCTCAGATGGGTCGAGCGATACTACCACAACCATCGCCGAGGCGCTTGCCGACGGAGATAGGGTCCGCGTATTCAGTTATCCCGACAATCGCGGAAAGTGTGCGGTGTTGAACGCGGCTGTTAAGTGTTTGCGGGGTGAGATTATCGTTTTTTCCGATGCCACCACGCTGCTGGAGCCGGATTCGGTACGGCATCTGATTGAGAACTTCGCCGACCCGACCGTGGGAGCCGCCAGCGGGCGATACAGAGTGATGAAGCCAAACGGTACGGAAATTGGTGCGATGGAGGAACTCTATTGGAAATACGAGGGCTTCCTAAAAAGATGCGAGTCCCAACTCGCCTCAATCGTAGGCAGTCATGGGCACCTGCACGGAATTCGCAAAGCCTTATACCCATTCCCAGCCACAGGAACAATCAACGACGATTTTGTGATTCCGCTATCGGTAATAGCCAAGGGCTACCGCACGATTTACGAACCCGCGGCTGTAGGTTATGAGGAGGCCCGTGAGATGGCTGGATTTCGGCGGCGCGTTCGCATCATGGCGGGTAATTTCCAACAACTGCGCGAGATCCAGACCTTATTACGGCCATGCCGGCCCCTTCCGCTGTTTTTCTTTCTATTCCACAAAGTAAGTCGCTTGGTCGTGCCGCTGGCGCTGTTCACGATGTTTGTAGCCAATGTGTTCTTGGCGAGCGAACCGCTTTACTTCGCTGCACTGCTTGCCCAGATTGCGTTTTATTTCACGGCCGCGCTCGGGGCGGTAATCGCGTTCCGGTCGCGGGCACTCATGCTCCCCTTCTATTTTTCGATGATCAACGTTGCTGCATTTGTCGGCTGCTATCACGCCTTGACGAATCGGCGGAGTATGGCATGGAAGTAAAACACACATTCCTGAGGTTTTCACCACAAGCGGCGTTTCAGACTCGAATCGATCGGCGGGCGTGAGGAGTTCTTTCGGGCGTCGGGCTTTTCGAGTCTGGACATGAGACGAGAGCATGTTCGTGCGATTGAGGTTAGCGAGAGGATCCCTATCCTCCTGATGGTTCGGGAACTGGGTGTCGGCGGTAGCGAACGTCAAATGACGGAAGTTGCAAAGGCGCTGGATCGTTCCGTCTTCGAGGTACACGTCGGTTGTTTCAGGCCGGCTGGCATGCGGGGCGAAGAGCTACGAGATTTCCGCATTCCGATAGCGCAATTCCCAGTTCAATCGTATCGCTCGCCGGACGGCATTCGTGAAGCGCTGCGCCTTAGCCGTTATATCCACCGGAACCGCATCGCGATCGTCCACACGTGGGATTACCCATTGAACGTGTTCGCCCCAGTTATCGCTCGCACCATGACTCGGGCGATCGCCATTTCGAGCCAGCGGTCGGACCGTGCCCTAATTCCCGCAGCGTATCGCCGGCTCACCGCGCTGGCGGACCGTATGTCGCATGCGATTGTTGTCAACTGCAGATTCATTGAAGAACACCTGCTTAGCCGGCGTGTACCGTCCAAGAAAATTCATGTCTGTTATAACGGCATTGATCCCAAACAGTTTCAGCGGTTGTTAAGACCTCATCCACTCACGATTGGCGTAGTTTGCGCCCTCCGGCCGGAAAAGAACTTAATCACGTTAATCGATGCATTCGCGCTTGTCCGCAAATTCGGGCCGGAGCTGAAGCTGGTGATCGTTGGCAGCGGGGATGAACGGCCGGTTCTGGAGCAGCGCGCCCGTGAAATCGGGGTGCACGACTTCTGCCACTTCGAGCCCGCTACCCCCCGCGTGAGGGAATGGCTCAGCATGATCGATATTTTCGTTCTTCCTTCAATGACAGAGGCACTATCGAATTCGCTCATGGAAGCCATGGCCTGCGGTTGTTGCGTAGTGGCATCGGAAGTAGGCGGCAACCCGGAATTGGTGCAGCACGCTGTGACGGGCCTTCTGTTTCGGCCCGGCGATGTGTCCAGTCTCACGGAAGCGCTGCGGTGTTTGATCGCCGACGAAGGCCGGCGCCACCAGATGGCGAAAGACGGCCAGGAATTCATCTCTAGCAAGTTTTCTATCGCGCGGGCAGCGGAGCGGATGCAACAAATTTATTCCGGGTGTTTGGCAAACCGATCCCTTTTCGCCTCTCGAACATGAACGAATTACTCCCAATAACGCAGGGCCCCCAGATTTTGGTGCTGGGACTTGGCTACGTGGGTTGTGTTACCGCTGCCTGCCTGGCGGCATCCGGATATCGAGTGTTGGGTGTCGATAGAGACGGACTCAAGGTGGAATCCATCGGCAGACGACAGGCGCCCTTTTACGAGCCCGGCCTGGAGGCCTTGGTTCGAGACAATGTCGCTAACGGGCGCCTTTCGGCAAGCACTTGCCTGGAGAAAGGAATTCAGCAAGCAGACATTGCCCTGATCTGCGTTGGCACTCCTTCGCAACCCAATGGAGACCTTAGTCTCGATCAGCTCCATCGAGCTCTCGCCGAGCTTGCGGACACTCTGCCCCTGCGGTCCAAGCCGCTGATTGTGGCTGTTCGCAGCACAGTCTTTCCGGGAACTTGTGAGAACGTCGTGATCCCTGCGTTGAGCGGCCGGGGATCGCAACCGGTGCATGTCGTGTTCAACCCGGAATTTCTGCGGGAAGGCAGCGCCGTGGCGGATTTTTTTGAGCCTCCACTGCTCGTCACAGGGGGCGGTCCTCAAGCGTCGCAAGCGGTTGCCAGTCTCTACTCGTCTCTTGGTGTGACGGCCTCTCAGGTTTCCATTCGCGCCGCCGAAATGATCAAGTATGCGTGCAACGCATATCACGCCCTCAAGATCAGCTTCGCAAATGAGATAGGTACGCTCGCCGCGGTATCGGGGATTGATGCGCGTGAGGTGCTCGATGTGCTTTGCCAGGATAAGAAATTGAATGTTTCCACAGCCTACCTGAAGCCCGGCTTTGCGTTCGGCGGCTCTTGTTTGCCCAAGGACCTACGTATGCTGCGCTATCAGGCCACCCGCCTGGAACTTAAGCTTCCCCTGCTCCAATCGATTCTTCCCAGCAACGAGGAGCATCTGGGGCGAGCCATTCAGGCCACCTTGAATCTCGGCCAAGTCCGGCTAGGCGTATTGGGACTCGCATTTAAAGAAAACACCGACGATCTTCGTGAAAGCCCGGTAATACCGCTGCTGAAGCAACTCATCGACAACGGCCGGGATATACGGGTTTACGATCCACATATTCAATTGGACCGAATCTACGGTACAAACCGCGAGTATATCTTGAACGTCATTCCGCGGATAGGGCAACTTCTGACAAACGATTTTGAAAAGCTGGCGGCGTGGGCAGAGCAGCTGATCGTAGTCCAAGTACCTTCCGCCTGCATGGCCAAGAGGATCGCGGGAACTGGCCGGCCCGTGCTCGACCTGGCCTGCGCTCTCAACAGATCGGCGGACGTCTCTGTAAAGTGCCCCAATGGACGATCTTCCACTCCGCCGCAATTTCTTGGTTGGGATCAGCCGCAGCCATCGAACGGTTCCCAATCGGAAATGCAAACCGGACCCTCAGACTCACTCTAAATGTGCGGCATAGCTGGTTATTCTCTGTGTGATGGCGGCGCTGCCGAATTGTCCGTGGTACGCGCAATGTGCGATGTGATCCGCTACCGCGGTCCCGATGACGAAGGTTATCGCGTGGATGGCAGTTGCGCGATCGGCATGCGACGCCTTAGTATCATCGATCTCTCAACAGGTCACCAGCCCATTGCCAACGAGGACCGCTCGGTATGGTCGGTGTTCAACGGTGAGATCTACAACTTCCAGGAACTGCGTGGAGCGCTATCGGCGCAAGGGCACAGGTTTTCTACCAACAGCGATACGGAGGTCCTGGTTCATTTATACGAAGAGCAAGGCATCCTTGGACTGCAACATTTGCGAGGGATGTTCGCATTGGCGATCTGGGACGCGCGCAGACAGAGATTACTGCTGGCGCGAGATCGCCTCGGGAAAAAACCGCTGTATTACGGCATTTCTCCTCGCGGTCTGTTTTTCGGCAGCGAGCTGAAGTGTTTGCGGGCGGCGGGCATTCCTTTAGATCCCGATCCGCGGGCCTTGCGATTGTATTTTCAGTTTGGGTATATCCCGGATCCCTGGACTCCATTTCTGCAAGCACGCAAGCTGCCGCCGGGCGGATGGCTTACCTACTCATTGGAGGGAGAGGTGCGCGAAGGCCGATACTGGCAATTCCCCGAACCCGCGCGCGCGACGACGAAGGCCTGGACGGAGGTGGAGGCGGCTGAACAGATTCGTACGGTATTCGACGAATCGGTGAGGCTCCGCCTCATTTCGGACGTCCCCGTGGGAGCGCTGCTGAGCGGCGGCATCGATTCAAGCTCGGTAGTGGCGTCCATGGCGTTGCAATCGACCGAGCGGGTAAAGACCTTCGCAGTGGGATTCGAACAAGCAGAAGTCAACGAACTTCCTTATGCTCGGGAGGTTGCCCGCCAGTACGAAACCGAGCATCACGAAATCATCGTGCGGCCCGACGCCGACGCGTTGATCGGGCGCATTGTTCCGCATTTCGACGAACCCTTCGGCGACAGTTCGGCGATCCCGATGTTTGTCGCCTCCGAATTTGCTGCCCAGCACGTCAAAGTGGTACTCAGCGGAGATGGCGGAGATGAAGTGTTCGCCGGCTACGACACCGTTGCTTGGATGCAGCGGCTCCAATGGCTGGATGATGTACCACCTGCTGCTCGGAACATGTTGGCCTCGGTAGCAGCGAGCTTGCCCTATAGCGCCTATGGAAAGAATTATCTGCGTATGATCAGCCGTCCTTCGCCGCTGCTCCGCTACTTCGAACTTTGCTCACCGCGTTTTCTTAGGGAGCGCCTGCTCCCGCCGGAATGGATGTTGCCGGAAGGCGCCGACTTCTTGATGGAGACGTTTCCCCATGCTCTGCTGCCAGAAGAAACAAATGTTCTCGAACAGGTCCAGTATTTCGAGTCAACCGCGAAGCTGGCAGGCGATATTTTGGTGAAAGTGGATCGAATGTCGATGGCCAACTCCCTGGAAGTGCGTTGCCCACTGCTCGATCATCACTTAGTGGAACTGGGCATGCGGATTCCAACGGACTGGAAACTACGGAACGGCATTGGCAAGCAAGTCTTTCGCCGCGCGGTCGGAGATCGCCTGCCCAGCTCTCTCCTAGCACGTCCTAAGTGCGGCTTCGGCGTACCGTTGGCGCTATGGCTCCGCACTTCGCTGCGGGATTTGCTTTGGGACCATCTGACTGGCAGGCGCGCTACGGAACGAGGGATCGTCTCTGGAAAGTTCATTCGACGATTGCTGCGGGAGCACGAGTCGGGAAGGCGGAACAATTCTCATTGGCTCTGGGCTGTGCTCATGTTCGAACTCTGGTTCCGCGACTTTGAGCAAACGCAGTCCAGCTACGCCTCTCCTTTCGTCGCCTATTCTCCAGCGGCGCTCTAGCGAATTGCAAGCCCCACAGCGCCAGCATTTCAACAAGTCCCATGTGTGGAATAGCCGGTTTCATCGCCCCTACGCCTGTTCCTGATGCTGAAGCCGTACTTCGCCGGATGACCGATCGCATCCGCCACCGCGGACCCGACGATTCCGGAATTTACGCCGCGGACCTCGTCTACCTTGCGCACCGGCGGTTGAGCATCGTCGATCTCGTGGCCGGCCGCCAGCCGATGACAAACGAAACTGGCTCCGTTTGGATCGTGTTCAATGGCGAAATCTACAATCACGAAACGCTCCGAGGTGAACTGGAAGGGGCTGGTCACCGCTACGCGACACGCTCCGACACCGAAACGATCATTCATGCCTATGAAGAGCACGGTACGGACTGTGTTCATCGTTTCCGCGGCATGTTCGCGTTCGCGATTTGGGACGAACGGCGCAAGGTACTTTTCTGCGCACGGGACCGGCTCGGCATAAAGCCCTTCTATTACTATTGGGACGGCAGGCTGTTTGCGTTCGCGTCCGAGATTAAAGCTTTACTGGCTCATCCTTCCATTTCGGCTCAATTCGAGGAATCGGTATTGGCCGAGTATCTCGGTTTTGGATATATCAGCGGTGAACAAACCTTGTTCCGTAATATCCGGAAGCTCATGCCGGGACATTACTTGCAGGTGGATCTTCAGCACTCTTCACCAGCTCTCAATGTTGAGCGCTATTGGGACCTGCCGCAGCAAAAAAATGCATACCAAACCTTGAGTCGCGGTTGGGAAGAGGAATGGGTATCGGAAACCTGCACCCGGCTCGAAGAATCCGTGCGCGCACACCTTATGAGCGATGTCGAGCTCGGTGTATTCCTCTCGGGCGGCCTTGACTCCAGCTTGATAGCCGCCATGGTGCGGCAAATCGACCAGCGGCCAGTGAAGACCTTTTCCGTCGGCTATCGTGAAGCGCAGTATAGCGAGCTCGGTTTCGCTGCCGACGCTGCCCAGACCATCGGCGCCCAACATCACGAAATCGTGGTGGGCAGGGAGGATTTCTTTGGCGCTCTGCCGAAACTGATCTGGCACGAAGATGAACCCCTGGCTTGGCCCTCGAGCGTATCCCTCTTTTTCGTGGCGAAACTTGCATCCGAACACGTGAAAGTAGTACTGACGGGCGAGGGCAGCGACGAACTGTTCGGGGGTTATACACGCTACGGCTGGACGCTTCTCAATCAGAAGTACGCGGATATCTATGGCATCTTGCCCCAGGGCATCCGCGCGCGAATAGGGAAAGCGATTGCGAGCACGCGTCTTTTGCAGCCCTCCGTGCGCCGAAAACTTTCACATACTTTTGTGGGGCGTGGTTCCAGCGTGGAATCGCTATTGTTAGACAATTTTTACTGTGCATTCTCGGAACCGGAACAAGTTCAGTTGCTCCGTTCGGGGCAGGCATCTGTTTACGACAGTTATTTGTACTACTGGAATTCGCGGCACGATAGCCGTCCGCTGTCACGCATGCTTTACGCGGATATGAAGACCTACCTGGTGGAACTGCTCATGAAACAAGACCAAATGAGTATGGCCTCTTCGCTAGAGGCCCGCGTGCCTTTCTTGGATTCCGGTTTGGTCGAATTCGCTGCCACCATACCAGAGAAACTGAAGATCCGCGGAAAGACTCACAAGTATCTCCTGAAGCAAGTCGCCCGGGGCTTTCTTCCGAGCCGTATTGTTGATCGTAAGAAACTGGGTTTTCCAACGCCGTTGCGGCAATGGCTTAGGGCGCCGGGAGCCGAGTCGCTCTTCTCCAGACTATTGGCGGACGACGGTATTCTCGCGTCCTATATCCACATGAATGAGCTGCGCCGGCTTATCGATGCCCATCGCAGTGGGCAGGTGGATGGCACGGATCGTTTGTGGCGACTTTTGAATCTGCAGATTTGGGGCGAGATTTTTCTGTCGGGAAAGAGCGAGCCGTGGGAAGGTACAGGATCGCCGTACACGGCGCGTTCCGTCGCGGTATGAAAATTCTCTGGGTAAAGACTGACTTCCTGCACCCAACTCGCCGGGGTGGCCAAATCAGGACGCTCGAGATGCTAAAACGGCTGCGCACGCGTCATGAGATCCATTACATCGCGCTTCATCGCGGCGATCCTGAGGAAGTGGAGCGTAGTCGCGAGTATTGTTCGCGAGCCTATCCGATCGATCATCCTCTGCCTGACAAGAACTCGCTTGCTTTCGGGCCCCAGTTACTCAAAGGAGTCTTCTCACCCTTGCCGATCGCCGTGAGCCTTTATCGATCTAGTCGGATGAGACGGGAAATTGAGAAGCTCGCAAGGCGGCATAGATTCGATCATGTAGTGTGCGATTTTCTCGCGGCCTCGCCGAACATAGCCGACCTGGAATCGTCTGTGCTGTTTCAACATAACGTGGAGGCCGAAATCTGGAAGCAATATGCACGGGCCGCGCCAACTCTTTCCCGTCGCCTGTATTTCCGGCTGCAGGCTAGCCGCATGCTGGCGTACGAGAGCTACGCTTGCCGGTCGGCGAAAAGTGTCATCACGGTATCTGAAGTGGACGCCGATTTGATGAGGGAAAATTACAAGCTCCAGCGTGTTTCCACGATCCCAACCGGCGTGGATGCCAACTATTTCAGTCCTCAAAACCCAGTTCGCCACATAGCCGACGTGGTGTTTGTTGGCGCCATGAATTGGATGCCCAACATAGACGGCGCCCGGTGGTTCGTTCGCGAAGTCCTTCCGCACATCCGGCGGAAGAAGCCCGATTGCTCCGTTGCATTCGTGGGTCGCGACCCCGCACCCGAGATTCTGGAGTTCGCAAAGTCCGATCGGCTCATTCAGGTGACGGGCTCAACACCCGACATCAGGCCATATCTTTGGGGAGCCAGCGTATCCATCGTTCCACTGCGGATCGGAAGCGGCACTCGTCTGAAGGTCTTCGAATCGATGGCCGCCCGCGTGCCCGTCGTCTCCACCACAATCGGCGCTCAAGGCCTGCCCGTGGAAAATGCAAGGCATCTTTACATTGCCGACGATCCCCGGGAGTTTGCCGAGTGTTGTCGCGAGTTGATCGACAACCAAGACCGTCGCACTCAGATGTCTGATGTAGCCTGGGACATGGTGTCTTCTTGCTTTTCCTGGGATCGGGTCTCCACGGAATTCGAGCGTCTGCTCTCAAACTAGATAAGTGTGTTTCTGCATGGGGTGAAATAACGGTTGCGTAGCTTTCATGAGCTCGCGTTTCGAGTCCTGGGGGAGCTGAAGAATGCTTACTCTTGCGCTAATCCGCCCGAACTGAAATCCCGCCAGAAGTGTGAACCGGCTCTTCAGCTGCCAGACCCCGGGAGCGTTGCCGCGGCCCTGGTTGGAACTGATTTCGCGCGACAAGTGATTGAGCTGGCGACCACGATCCGGAATCATCGATTTCCCCTATTCGGCGGTCATCTGGAAACCGGGCCGGAAATTCGATGGCGCCGCGATTATTCGCGGAATATAGAGACCGATCTGCGCTACTTCCGTCGCATGCGTTATTTGGACGTTCGAAAAACCGGCGATCACAAGGTGATCTGGGAGCTGAATCGCCACAACCACCTGGTGGTTCTCGCGCAAGCGTATTTGTTAACCAGGGACGCTGCCAATTTGAGTGAGATTCAAGCCCAACTCGAGAGCTGGTTTGTCCAAAATCCCTACTGTCGCGGTATTAACTGGACCAGCGCGCTTGAGGTGGCATTCCGGGCGCTTTCCTGGACATGGGTTTACTATTTTGTCGGCAGCAATCTGCCCGCGGAATTTCGTGAACGCTGGATGCAGCAACTTTACCGGCACGGCGCCTATCTTCAGAACAACTTGTCGCTGTATTTTTCTCCGAATACGCACCTGATTGGGGAATCGCTGGCTCTGCATGCTTTAGGCCTTTTCTTCTCCGGCGCTCCCTGCGCCTCAGGATGGGAAAAGGCGGGCGGGAAGCTGATGCAGGATCAGCTTGTCCGGCAGGTGGGGAAGGATGGCAGCCACTTCGAGCACTCAACCTATTACCATGTCTATGCGCTCGATATGTTCCTGCTGCATGCGGTTCTGGCCAGATCCGGCGGCGGCTATCTGGAAACGATTGCGCGCATGGCCGAGTACTTGCATGCGGTCACAGGGCCGGCTCGCGAGCTGCCGTTTCTTGGTGACGACGATGGCGGGCGCCTGTTTCATCCCTACGGGCCGCGTGAGCTGTTTCCGCGCGCCACGCTCGGAACCGCTAGTCTTCTCTGCGGACGGCCGGAGTGGCTGGTGGACAACAAGGAGCTTGCAATTCAAGCGGCCTGGTGGATCGGGCCGGCCGTTCTAACGCAGAGTCCCCACGCGGGGAACTGGCGTTCTAAACTCTTCGCCGATGCCGGGCTCGCGATAATGACGGATGGCGAAACGCAGGCCATAGTGGAGACGGCTGGGTTCGGATCGGGAAGCGCGGGTCACAGCCATGCCGATGTGTTGAGCCTGGTTGTTCGACAAGCCGAACGGGAGATTCTGATCGATCCTGGAACCTATACCTACGTTGGCGATGCGAGTTGGCGCGATTGGTTTCGCGGAACCAGCGCGCACAACACAATCACGGTGGACGGCCTGAACCAAGCTACGGCCGCCGGTGTGTTTCGCTGGACACATCCTCCGCAAGCCGAAATTCTTTGTTGGAAAACCGACGCCACTCGAGATCTTCTACAGGCGGAGTGCCGCTTCGCCGGATTTACTCATTCGCGGCGCATTGAATTTTGCAAACCGCATCTCCTATTAATCGAAGACGAAGTCACGGGACCGCCAGGCGAACACGTCGTCGAACAATTCTGGCATCTTGGATCGCCCGAGGCGCGTTCGAACGTAATTCCCGAGGGAGTGGCGGATTTACAGGAAGGCTGGCGGTCCAGAGTGTTCGGGGAAAAGCATCGGATTCCGGTTCTGCACGTATCTCGCCGATGCCAGCTTCCAGTTCGGTTCAGGACGCGCATAGACCTCCGATCAGCGGGACATTCACGTCCCAACCCGTAGACTGGGCCGCAATCGCGCGTCCGTTTAAAATCCAATGCAAGCGAAGGACTTTCAGGAAGAGCTCCGTTTTCGGCTGAAAAGCTGGGGCGATCGTGTCGTTCTGCGGATCTTGGTATCGCGGTCTGAATCAGACCTGGTGGAACTGAGCGCAAACCAAGTGCTCGAGCGGAGCTTGGAGTTAGCTGACCGTTACTGCGTCGCACCGGAGAGAGGCGTGGTGCTGCTTTTGCTACCGCATTCCGTGGAGCTATTCCTGCTCCACATCGGATTGATTCTTCGCGGGCGAGTACCGGCGATTCTCGCATGGCCCACCAACCGCGTCGATCCGGACAAATATCAGCGCAATATCTTGCAGCAATTGCGCGACCTTCCGGCGAGCCAGTTGGTAACCTTGCCGGCGTTAGCGAGGAAACTCGATCGTGGGTTGCCGTATCGAGTTGCCGCTTGTCCCGTCGCAAGCGCTGAGCAGAAGGACAAAGCATCTGAGCCGGAGATACTCGTGGCGCCCGTGGAAAAACGCGACGATATGCCCCCGAGTGATTTACCCGAAGATGCATTGTTTTTACAGTTCTCAAGTGGTACGACTGCCGCTCAGAAATGTGTCGTTATTACGGCGGACATGCTGGAGCGGCATCTGCGGTCGCTAGCCGCCTGCCTGGACTTCCTGCCGTGCGACGGAGTCACAAGCTGGCTGCCCCTGTATCACGATATGGGCTTGATAGCCTGTCTTTGGCTGCCGCTCTGGTCGGGTGCGCCGTCGGTTCACTTTTCGGCGGAGGACTGGCTCATGGACCCCGGCATGCTGTTTCGGTTGGTCGATCGCTTCAAGAGCACCTTTTGCTGGCTGCCAAATTTCGCGTTCTCCTACTTGTCAAATCGACGCCCGCGCATGAGCTCTTCCTCACTCGGTCATGTGCGGAGTTGGATCAATTGCAGCGAGCCGGTGCGGCAGCGTTCCATCAGCGCGTTCATCGAAGCATTTAGCGGATGGGGCGTAACGGCCCGCCAATGTCAGGCCTCCTACGGCATGGCCGAGAACGTGTTTGCAGTTACGCAAACAACCCTGGGCGGGATTCCACGCAGGGTGCCACGATCGCTGCCGGGACGGTCCGAAGCAGACTTGAGCGCGCTGCAGTACAACCTGCTGGATGATGTTTTCGTATCCAGCGGTAAAATCATCGCGGGTACGCAAGTCCGTGTGCGCAAAGCCGACGGCAGTCTCGCTGGCGAAGAGCAGTGCGGCGGGATTGAAATCCGGACGGAATGCCTGTTTGCGGGCTACTGGGGCAAGCAGGGGTTTCAGCGGCAATCCTTCACTACGGACGGCTGGTATGTCACCGGGGATTACGGATTTCTCAGCGGGAACGACCTCTTCGTCATAGGCCGCAGCAAAGATATTGTCATTGTGGGAGGACAGAATGTTTTCCCGGAGGACGTCGAGATGGCGGCGAGTTCGGTAGCGGGCGTATATCCCGGCCGAGTGGTGGCCTTTGGCATGGAGGATTTCGAGCATGAGACAGAAAACCTGATCGTGATAGCCGAGATGCGAGGTCACTTTCAGGCTGAGATGGCACGTCAGATGGAGCGCGAAATCCAGCGCCTGGTTCTGGCGGCGGTTGGCATCGCGCCTCGCCTGACACGGGTAGTTCCGGAGCGGTGGATCGTGAAGAGCACTTCCGGCAAGATCTCGCGTCGCGAAACTCGCCTCCGTTTTCTCGAACAGATGGTTCAGACACCCAGCCTCGGAGTCGGCGCGCAGCGATGAGCAGCCTTAATCGCCGGATAGCCTTATCACATCATCCCGCCGCTCGAACGTTGCGTTGGGTCCGCGGACGTGTGCGCGCCTTCAGCTTGCCGGCCCCGGTTTTCATTGTGCGTCCACTGCTGGCACTGTTTCTAGTGCTGCGAGCAATCTATTGCTTCCTGAAAAGAGTCTTTGTCTGCGAACCTCTCTTCAAAGCGTATTGCTCAAAATTCGGACGCGGTCTACGAACCGGGTCGCACATTCACTGGGTAATCGGAGGCGGCCGCTTGATCGTCGGTGATCACGTGTCGGTGGAAGGCAAGTGCTCTTTCATGTTCGCGGTTCGTTACTCCGACGCGCCCACGCTCCTGATCGGGAATCATACGATGATCAGCCATGGGTGCAGTTTCACGATCGGCAGACAGGTCTCCATCGGTAGCCATTGCCTGCTGGCCTCCGATGTTCAGATCTTCGACTCTCCAGGACACCCCACCGATCCGGTGCTGCGCAAACTTGGCCGTCCGGCGAATCCAGAGGATGTGCGTGCGGTCAAAATCGAGGACAACGTCTGGGTGGGAAAAAACGCCATCGTCTTTCCGGGCGTCACGATCGGAGAAGGAAGCGTC
The DNA here is from genome assembly GCA_963798295.1 of Bryobacterales bacterium. Classification (GTDB taxonomy): domain Bacteria; phylum Acidobacteriota; class Terriglobia; order Bryobacterales; family Bryobacteraceae; genus Palsa-89. The sequence goes on from CAWCSV010000006.1 coordinate 332,434, forward strand.
GTTGCCATCGGCTCGCATGTGATGACCGATGTGCCGCCTTATACCATTGTGGCGGGCACACCCGCGCGGGTAATTGCCCGTCTCGCCAAGAACGGAGCTCAGGAAAACGGTACAATCCAGGCGCCTCACAAAAAGCCTGGCAATGGATCGGCGTCGCCCGAGACGCTCCAGGAAGTCACGGAGGTTGTCTGCCGTATCGTGGGAATCCAGCAACTGCACCCCGACGAGAACTTCTATGATGCCGGAGTAACCTCAATCATGGTCTTGCCGTTGCTAACCGAAGTGGAAGATAGATTTCAAATTTCGATCCCCCAAGAAGCGTTCTTGAACGCGTGCACGTGCCGTTCGCTGTCGGTGCAGATTGCCGATCTGATCGGACGCCAGAAATTAACCGAGTCATCCCTTCGCGGCCACTAAGAACCTCTCCAACTTTCATCGCCGTGGCCATTGAAGTCCGTAATCGTTTCCGCCAGTAATGTAACCCAGCAGGGAGCAGCGAGATTTGACACAAGGCACTCTTGCGCGTAGCGGCGCTGATCGACTAACTCGTCGTCTTCAGTCGCGTCAGGTCGCATTTTTGATTGCACAATATCCCGCCATCAATCACGCGGTGTTTCTGCGAGAGGTTCGGATATTACGGGAAACTTTCGACGTCCACACTGCCTCCATACGCCCTCCGGATCGCTCCTACCACCAGCTTTCACCCGAGGAACACGAGGAGAGCGATCAAACCTACTACATCAAACCTGGGGGTGCTGCCGGAATGTTGAAGGTTGAATCTGGCTTATCTCGCTGAGGCCCCTATGGTCGGTTTATGGATGCGCGATCTCGGAGTGACGCACTTGCATGTCCACTACTCATCAACTGTGGCATTGCTGGCGCAGAAAGCGTTCGGAATCGAGATTTCGCTGTCGTTTCACGGACCCGATGAATTCAAGAACCCGGAGGGATTTGGATTCGCGAGAAGGCTGCCGCATGCCCGTTCGGTTATCGCAACCAGGACCACGCTGGCGATCACTCCGCGCAACCCGATGGGCGCGGTGCCGAGCCAAAGCGTCAGAATCAAAATGGCAGCCAGCGCGAGCCGCACCCGCAACAGGAAATACCGCTCGCGTTCAAACGCCCGGTTTACAAAGGATCCAGCAGCAGGATGCCCAGCGGCAACACCATCACGGCCGTCGTGATCACCAGAAATGCCTGCTTGTAGAGCCCGTATTGCACCGGGTCCATGCGCCGCACCAGCAGCAGGGGTAACGTGATGCTCAAGACGAAGCCCGCTGTTTTGGCCAAGGTCAGCCACGAGACTCGCCAGGCGAGCGATTCGGCGGTCCGCGTTCTCCTGATCGCACCCTCGCTCAGTATCATCGGCGGTCAATCCATTCAAGCCAGCCAGTTGCTGCGCTGCCTGGCCCAGGAGCCCTCCGTTCAGGCTCGGTTTCTGCCGGTCAATCCCCGGCTGCCCGGCGCGCTGAGCATGAAGTACCTCAGAACCGCGATTACTCTCGTTCTTTATCTGGCGCGGCTGGCAGCCGGCATCGTCCGCGCGGACGTCCTGCATATCTTCACGCCCGGATACCTCGCGTTTTATCTGGCCCCGGCGCCCGCTCTTCTGCTCGCGCGACTCTTCGGCAAGCCGGCCATTCTCAACTATCACGACGGACGCGCGGAAGATCACCTGGGCCACTGGCCCTTGGCGCGCCGGCTGATGCGTCTGGCCACTACGATCGTCGTGCCCTCGGATTATCTGGTCAATGTTTTCGCCCGCTTCGGCTTCGATGTTGCGCGTGTCCCGAATATCGCCGAAGGGCCCACCCTGCGCTATCGAGACCGGATTCGGCCTCGCCCGGCTTTTCTCCATAATCGCGGCCTTGCCGTCGAATATAACCCCGCGTGCACACTGCGCGCGTTCGCCATCGTTCAGCAGCGCTACCCCGACGCACACCTCACCATGGCCCACGATGGACCTCTACGGCCAGCGCTCGAAGCCCTGGCGGTTTCGCTGGGCCTGCGGCAAACGCAATTTATCGGTTCTGTTTCAATGGAAAACATGGCCGCGCTGTACGATTTGGCCGACATCTATCTGATGAGCCCGAATGCCGACAACATGCCGCTGTCACTTCTGGAATGTTTTGCTTCCGGTTTGCCCGTGGTTTCGAGCAACGCGGGGGGCATTCCCGGCATGATCGAAGACCAAACCAACGGCTTGCTCTTCGCGCCGGACGATCATCGGGCCATGGCTGCCTGCGCGCTGCGTTTCCTCGAAGAGCCCGGCCTGGCATCCCGTCTTGCGGCCAACGCCCGAGCTGAATGCTCCCGATATTCGTGGACCGCCATCGGACCGCAATGGATGGCTCTTTATCGCCGCCTGCCGGACTCTTCCATCAATTGCAAGTAGATCTCCTCCATGCGCCGGGCGGAGGCGCGGATGGAGAACCGCTCCGCCGTGCAACGCGCTCTGGCGGCCAGTTGCTGGCGCAGCATGCGGTGCGCCACCAGCGGTTCCAAGAATGCTAAACGCGGCGCGAAAAAGTAGGCAAAATTCCAAGGGAAAGTGCGGCCATATCACGGGAAACTGGGATTGTTCGTTGAAGTCAAGCGACTGATAAAGTACTTCGGCTGGAGGCCTGTGGTTGGTTTCGATCCCAGAGTAGGGCCGCCGCCGCTAGAAGACGGCGCCATTTGCCGCGATCGCTTTCCGCTGCATCTGCGTCATCGACCCAGTCTCTTAGGTTTGAAATTCAAATGGGTGGAGGCTGTTTGCCCGTCGCCTTGGCCGTGACGCCTGTGATTCCGTCCAGGAGTTCTCCAACCAGGCGCTGCCCAATGAGCCAAAAGACAGCCATGGCCAGATAGAGCGATACGAAAACCGCTCCGCATGCGATCAAAACAACGAATGCGTTTTCGCGAAGCAGCAACCTCCGCACCAGCCCCGTTACGACACCAGCTGCAATCGCCGCCATTGCAAGCTTGCCGGTATCGCGCAGCAAGGCCAGGTCGCTGGCAGTAACGCCCAGCAACCGTCCGAAATGGATTGCCATCACTACCCGCTCGACGATGGCAATCAGGACCACCATTGCGATTACGCCCACCATGCCGACGCGCGCGGTGAACAACCAAAGCGAAATGGTTAAAACAACCGCCAGAACAACACGAACGCGCAACAAGAAGTATCTTTCAGCCTCGAAGGCGCGATACAACGGATCGAGCAGCACGATTCCCAGGGGCAGAAGCGTGAGATTCACCGCGAAGATCGGCCAACTGTCGGAGAAACGCGCGGTGAACAACAGGCGGATGAATTCACGCCCGGCCACCATGAGAAAAACGTAGACCGGGAAATAAATTATCGCAAGTTTACGAGACGCGCTCGCCAAGAGCAAGAGAATCTCGCGATAGTCGTGGCCCTTTTGTAAAACACTAATACGGGTGACGAGAACGGAATTGGTGGCCTCCCAAAGCAAGCCCATGAGCGGCAATTGAAAGGTGCCAATCGAGTAGACGGCGAACCAAACGGGCCCAAAATGGTTCGAGACGAAATAGTTGTGCAGGTCGGTTTGCACCATCATCAGGATGGATGCCGCCCCAAGGGGAATCGCGTACGATAGCTGAATCCGCAGCGCCGCTAGGTCAAACGCGCGCCAGAATCCCGCGAAACGCGATTCTAGATAGCCGAACAGCAGGATGCTCTGTAGCAAGCCCTGCAAGATTGCAGCCGCGAGCAATGAACGCAAGGTTCCGAAGAGGAATACGGCCCCCAGGAAGATGAGCGCGCGAGACACTTGTATTCCGACGATGAAAGCCGACGCCAGCTGAATCTCATTGTTTGCCACCGCAACGACGTCCAGAAAAGCGCCGGTGATCCAGAACAAAATCGTGCCGGCGATCAAGGATGAATAAGGCGTGAGGAGTGAATCGTGAAAAATGGCGGTCAGAAGCGCCGGGTAGAGAGCCAGGCACAGGCTGGCCAGGGCACCCAATGCAACCAGGAAAAGCACAATGTTCAAAACAGTTTCACGCTGGCGTGTAGGTTCCCGCGGAAGGAAGTAAAATGCGCTCATGGGGACGCCAAGCGGGAGCAACGTGAGCGCTGTGGTGACGATCAGAAAGGCCTGTTTATAGAGGCCGTATTGCTCCCTGTCCATCCGGCGCACCAAAACAAGCGGCAACGCGAGGCTAAAGATGAACCCAACGGTCTTCGCGAAGGTCAGCCACGACACTTGCCAGGTCAGGGACTGTCTTCGCCGAGCGTCGGAACTCATGGAAGCATAACTTGAGCGCGCCCGTAGGCTCAATCCGGCTGCGGGGTTGCACCCATTATGTCACGGTGGTTCCGCGTTCCTTTATCCTAATCCTCGCCAAGCGGTCACGTGGCCGCAGCTTCGTCTCGTTCAGAAACCGCCCTCACGACCCTTTCTTGGTGAGTTCCTTGTAGACGACATCGGTATAACTGGCGAATGCCGGGCCACGTCCGGGGCCTGCGCCTTGAGCAGGCGGCGGATCACCGACAGCGGCTTTGATCTCATCCAGCGACTTGCCCTGCGCCACCAGATCTTTGATCTTCGCCCGCTTGGCTTCCGTATCGCGCAGACGCTTCTCAACGTCGGCCTTCATGAGCACTTCGCCGTGCCCCGGCACGAACTGATCGGCGTTCAGAGCGACGATGCCCTTGGTGGTCGTGATCCAGCCTTCCGATGAGCCGTTCTTCTCCAGATGGATCAGCGGATCGGGACGTTGCGTAGCGATGATGTCGCCAGTGAATACGATCTTCTGGCTCGGCAGATAAACCACCAGATCGCCGCTGGTATGCGCGGGCGCCCAGTGGAAGACTTCCAAATTCACGCCGTCGATCTTGAGATTCTCTTTGTTCTTGGTGACAACCTGCGTGGGAAGATGATCGGCGGGAGGCGCGCCTCGTCCGCCGGCAGCCAGAGCAGCCTCCTGCTCCTTCTTGTTGTTCTCATGAGCGATGATCGTGATGCCTGTGGGGAACGAGGCCAGTCCGTTGACGTGATCGCCGTCGCTGTGCGTGAGGATCACGGTCGTTACTGGCTTGGGCGTTATTTTGGCGATGTTATCCAGCAGTTCTTTTCCGCCCGCCGGCGTCGTCTTGGCATCGATGACGATAACGCCTTTGTCGCCGACAATGACGCCGCTGTTTCCGCCGCCGCCCTCCACCCAGTAAACGTCTGGCTTCAACTGGTGGACCTTGAACGGAGCCGACGCCGGAGGCTGCGCGCTGGCCAGGGTGGCGAGAGCGAGCGAGGCGGCGACCGTGACAAACCCGAGGGAAAGATCTTTTCGAGTGTGCATGCGCAATATTCTCCTCTCCGCAGAAACTCTATCATGCGCAGCCGGGCGCCGCAGAGGGCCGTGCCGCGACAAGCGCGATCCGCGGGTGCTTTCTCCAAACAATGTTCACACTGAGCGTATGATAAGGAAGATTGGAGGAGAACAGCCATGCCGGAGCAGATCACTCGTCGCGACACCTTGAGAACAGGACTGGCGGTAACAAGTTTGCTGGCGCTGGCCTCCGATTGGGCCATGCCCGCGCTGGCCGAAGGCGAGGTCGACGTTCCGTTCAGCGATTATCCGAAGGACTACAAGGTGAACGGCAATCCCAATGCCGCCAATCGCTTTCTCGATATCCGCAAGATCGACGGCCACATCACTCCCAACGATCAGTTCTTCTTCATCCAGCACTACAACCGTCCCGAGATTGATGCCGGCTCCTACCGGCTGAAGTTGACCGGCATGCTGAAACAGCCCGCGGCATTTTCGCTGTCCGATCTCAAGGCCATGAAGTCCACCGATCTGGTGAATGGCTACGAATGTTCCGGTAATAGCGGCCGATTCTTCCAGGGACTTTCGTCATGCGGCCGTTTCACCGGCGTCCCCTTGAGCCAGGTGTTGAAGCACGTAGGCGTTGGCGCGAAGGCGCGCGAAGTAGTTTTCTTTGGAACCGACCGTGGCAAGGAAGACGTGGTCTTCCGTGAAAACACCTTCAAGCTGGAACAGCAGTTCGGACGCAGCATCACGCTGGAGCACGCTATGAAGCCTGAGCCGCTGCTGGCGTATGCGCTGAACGGCCAGCCGCTCACGCGCGATCAAGGCTTTCCCGTTCGCCTGATCATGCCGGGCTGGTACGGCGTCTGCAACGTGAAGTGGCTGTCGGAAATTCACTTACAGGAAGACCGCTATCTGGGCAATTTCCAGGCCCGCTGGTATCGCGACCTGCGCGGCGTGGGAGGCACCGGAGAAGATGCGGATCCCGCTACTCAGTGGGTGGAGACCGAAGTCACTCACATGCAGTTGAAGTCGGTGATCGCGCGCGTCGGAAAGAATGCGAGCGGCTATCAGGTGTTCGGGTTCGTGTTGAACGATGGGACGCCGCTGCGCTCGGTGGAAGTGAGTGTCGATGGAGGGCCCTGGCAGGCTGCCGCGCTGGACAAATCCAACACGCGCTTCGCCTGGAAGCTATTCACCTTCGATTGGAAAGGCGTCACGCCAGGCGAGCACACCCTGGTTTCCCGCGCCACCGATGTGGATGGAACCGTGCAACCCACCCGAGCCGATCTCAGCAGGAAGAAAACGTTTCTCGAAGACAACGCACAGTTCCCGCGCAAAATCACGATTGCGTGAGGCGGCCTGTTCCCGGATGAAGCGCGGCGGCCAGTTCCTGGGCGTTCCTACATCTATTCGTTATCCCGCCACGGTGAATCGCACCTGACATTCATTTTTCGGATCCGTTCCGACAACTCCCGCAACGAGAAGCGCGGCGAGCGGCAGAAACGAATCAATTCCTGCTCGTCGGCGCGGATTCTCGATGCCTGAAGCGCGACCTGGGCGGCAATCGCGAGCGGGATCTGAACGATTCCATGGCGATCTCCATGCAGCAAATCGCCTGATGCAATCTTTAGGCTGCCGATTTCCACCGGCTCGCCAAATTCGGCGATGTGAGCATAGGCGTGGGAGACCGACGTGTGGTTGGCATACATCTGGAAGCCCATGGCTTCCACGGCCGGCAGATCGCGAACCGCGCCATTGGTCACGCAGCCCACGCAATGGAGAGCAACTCCTATGGCGGCATGAATCTCGCCCACGAAGGCTCCCAATCCGGGGTTATGGTCGGCATCCTGTAATACCAGCACCCTCGGCTCGGGTAGCGAGGCCACGTAGTTCCACCAATCCATGCGGTCGTAATAACAACGATGGCTCATGGGAGCGGACGCGGTGCGGATTCGGGCGGTGGCTGCGAAGCCCACCATCGGCGGGAATTTCGGAAACCGGCAGCGCGCCACGCCGGAGAGGAAACCCTCGTTACGCAGCCGCACATTGAGCCCCTCAATGGCGTTGGAGATCGTGCAGCTGTCAATCGCTTTGAATTTCTCCAGGTCCGCGGGCGAGAGGACTGCGGGATGGGTGATTGGCATGGTCACCAGCCTTTACCATAGGACGCCCGGGCGCACCAACCTATACCAAGCGGGTGGCATTTTCCGGCAAAAAGGTTGCTGGTGCGGCTCGCCGGACGGCCGGCAAGCCGTGGAATAAGCCGGAGCCACCGAACCGGATGTCGCGATCCATATCGCCATGCCGAACCTGGTTGGCATCCAAGCCGCGTAAAGCATTCACGCCGCGTTGCCGGGTATCGCGATCGCGATTCTCAGCATGCACTCGGACCAATCACGCAGATGTCGTACTTCGGTGAGCGCCGCCCGCTTGCCGGAGGCGGTATGTCACGTTGCTCTGCGCGGGCGGTCTAACTTACGAGAGGAGATGCTTATGAAAATCCAGGTGAGAACGTTAGCGCCAGCCTTGGGCGCCCTCTTCTTCCTCACAGTAGGAGCCCAATGGTCGAATGCTCAGATCACGAACCCGATCCACGCTCATGTCGACCACAGCTTTGTTATCGGCGACAAGACTTTGCCGCCGGGCGACTACACCTTCCGCATGACGGACGATCCCAGTCAGTCGCTGATGGTCGCCAGCAGCGAGAACGGTAAGGCTGCCGCGCAGTTTCTGGTGCGCCAGTCCGTCGATGAGCACAGGCCCCATCACTCCGAGCTCGTCTTCCGGAGGTACGGAAACACTGAGTTTCTGAGCAAGATTTATGAGGCGGGATCGCGAAACGGCGTATCGGTTACGGAAACCAGCAAAGAGGAAGCGAATCTGGTCAGCCAGGGGCAGCACGGATTGGAGCACAGCGAAGAGCAACCGTAAGTCCCCGTGACAACCGCGGGTTCTACCGTCGCCGCCGTATACAAATTACCCCCGGCGCGGTATTTTCAGGTTCGCGGCCGAAACGTAAACTGTAACTGACTGAATCCCTCAATCGACGGGCGCATTGAAAGAAAACGGCGCCCGTCCTTCTTTCCCGATTCCGGAAATTATCCTTCAAATTGGCTATGGTTGGATGTTGCTTGCGGGGCCGGGCGCGCGGCGCTTTGGAGTGTCGTTTCCGACTACGACGCTCGCCCGGCTAACGGGGATTCTGTAAGAACTATAGCCGGTGGCGCGGCGCATGAGTATCGCACGCGGCTGGTATTTTTGGAAACATCGGGCCAGTACCTTGGCTGCAATTGAGCAATCCGTGGCGTACGGCCAGGCCGATCGCAATTCTAATCGGAGTAGCGTGCGCGCCCTTCGCTCGCGCAAGGGCAATCCGCGCCCGTCGTCCTTTATTCCGATGTCCTGCTGAGCCAGGTGCTGGTGGCCTCCTAGATCTGCAGGGCCCCGAGCTGGTGTCGAGCGTCAACCGGAAAAAGTACCAAAGGTACTTTATTGCCACGCACTTCTCAATAACCTATGCTTGGCGCAAGGGCATTCATAATGCAGTATTATCTGGGACGATTCGGCTTTTTACTGAAAGCGATATTTATCGCCGGCGCTCTTACCTGCATCGCCTGGCCGCAGGAAGGGCCTCCGGTAGACACTTCCACACCCGCTCCGCGCACCGCCGACGGCCATCCCGATTTCACCGGGTACTGGAAAGGTACCAAGTACACCAACCCGGTCGGGAACATCGCGAAGGACCTGCCGGGACTCAAGCTGCCGCTGAGTGTGGCAGGCGAAGCGGCCTTTCAACATAGCGTCTCGGCCGCGGTCGCACCAGAAAGTCGCTGCGGCATCGGCGGGATCCCGCGGCACAACGCCAGCGGCCTTCCGTTCCGGGTTATGCAAAATCACGACCAGGTCGCATTTTTGTACCTGGACGATTATTATCGCCTGATCCCGACCGACCACCGCAAGCATGCAGCAGCCCCGCACCCCTCCCTGTTTGGCGACGAAATCGGCTATTGGCACGACGAAACGTTCGTGATCGATTCCATTGGCTTCAAAGACGCGAAGGTTTGGGCGGATGAACACGGCAGCCCTCTTAGCGATGCGTTGCACATCACCGAACTGTGGACGCGTCCGGACGCCGACCATATCCATGTCTACATGGTGATTGACGACCCCAAGTTCTATACACGCAAGTTCACCTATTCGCGCACCTGGAATGCGGCCGACCCCGCCGATCAGGTGGACGAACACTCCTGCACGCACGCCCCGCTCAACTGAGCCGCGACCGTCAGGAAGCCGGACGTCTCCCGCGGAACGAGCTACAGTCATAGGAACCGGAGGAACATCCTATGTCTCTTGCGCGACCCGCCATCCGCTCCTGCTTACTGCTGGCCATTGCAATGCTGCCTTTCAGCCCGGCTCACAGCCAGCAGACCAGCCAGCCGTACATCGTCGAGTGGGTTTACAAAGTGAAGTGGGGCTATCAGGACGAATTCTGGCAGATCTTCCAGAAGTATCAGATCGCGACACTGAACAAGGAAAAGGAGCTGGGCGGCGTAGTGAAATACGAGGTCTTCCGCCCCGGCCTCCACACCAGCGAAGATCATCGTTGGGACTATCGCATCGTGATTTACTACAAGAACATGGAAGCGTCTTCGCAGGGCAGCAAGGTGGAAAAGCAGCTGTTCCCCGACCAGGCCAAGATGAAGCGCGAGGAGCAGCGGCGTTGGGAGCTGACCGAAGTTCACTGGGATTTGCCGATCCGGCAGATGGATCCGAACGCGACGGAGTAACCTCGCCGGCGTTTTTCGATACTCTAGCAATAGGAGCAATTCTCACTGATGTTCCGTTTCACCCGGGCCCTTGTTGCGCCCTTGTTTTTCTTGTGTCTGGCGCTGTGTCTCGCTGCTTGCGTGCAGCGCGACAGTAAGGCGAACAAAACAAAGGGCGGTCTGCCGCCGACGCCGGTCACGGTGGCGCAGGCGGAGATGCGCGACATTCCCATTCAGGTTCGCCAGATCGGCTCGGTGGAACCGGTGGCGGTGATCGCCGTGAAAGCGCAGATCAGCGGCGAGCTCACCCAGGTATTTTTCAAAGAAGGGCAGGACGTCAAGAAGGGCCAGCAGCTTTTCGAGATCGACCCACGCCCCTACCAGCAGGCTATGGATCAGGCGCAGGCCGCTCTGGAAAAGGATCTCGCACTGGTCGCGCAGGCGGAAGCCAACTTGGCGCGCGATCGCGCTCAGGCCGCCAACGCCAAGGAGCAGGCCAAACGCTACGCAGGGTTAGCGGCGGACGGAGTGATTTCCAAGGATCAGAACGACACCTACCAGACCACATCGCAAGTGCAGGACGAAGCGGTTCGAGCCGACCAGGCCGCTATCACCAGCGCCCAGGCGTCCGTGGTGGCAGACCGTTCGGCCATTGAAACCGCGAAGCTGAATCTTTCGTACTGCTACATCCGCTCGCCCATCGACGGCCGCGCCGGCAGTCTGCTGTTGCAAGCGGGCAACCTGGTGAAGGCTAACGACACCACGGCGCTGGTGAACATCAATCAAGTGGAGCCGGTCTACGTCACCTTCAGCGCGCCCGAGCAGCTGCTGCCCGAGATCCGCCGTTACAGCGCCGAACATGCGCTCTCGGTGAGCGCCACCGGCGTAGCGGACGGTTCCAATCGCGGCGTCACCGCCACGGGACAGCTCACCTTTATCGATAACACCGTGGACAGCACTACCGGAACCATCAAGCTGAAAGCGACCTTTCCCAATACCGACCACACTCTGTGGCCGGGACAGTTCATCACCGTCGTCATGACATTGCGGACGCTGGATCACGCAACCGTCGTCCCGTCGGAAGCGATTCAATCCGGACAAAAGGGGCAATTCGCCTTCGTCGTCAAGCCGGATCAGACGGTGGAAACGCGCATAGTTACTGTCGGACAGACCATCGATAACCAGATCGTGGTGGAAAGCGGAATCTTGCCCGGTGAAACCGTAGTCACGGACGGCCAGCTCCGGCTGTTCCCCGGCGCGCACATTCGCATCGCTCCAGCCGCCAAGGCTGACGCGGGAGCCTGATGAATCTTTCGCACTTCTTCATTCAACGGCCGATTTTCACCACGCTGACCGCGTTTGGCATTCTGCTGTTTGGCATTGTGGGCTATCGCGCATTGCCGGTGGCGGCGCTGCCCAGCGTGGATTATCCGACCATTCAGGTGCAAGCGGCGCTGCCGGGCGCCAGTCCCGACACCATGGCCGCTTCGGTAGCCACGCCCTTGGAGCGCCAGTTTTCGACCATCGCGGGAATCGACTCGATGAATTCGTCGAGCTCGCTCGGCAGCACCAACATCACCATGCAATTCAGTCTGGACCGGAATATCGACGCCGCCGCGCAGGACGTCGAATCCGCCATCGCCAAAGCCGGTGGCCTGCTTCCGCCCACCATGCCGCGGCCGCCGACCTTCAACAAAGTGAATCCGTCCGATCAGGGCGTGATTTTCCTCGGTCTCAGCTCGGATACGCTGCCGGTTTACACGGTGGATGAATACGCCGAGACCGTGATGGCGCAACGCATCTCCACCATTACCGGCGTATCGCAGGTGAATGTTTTCGGCGGCCAGAAATACGCGGTGCGCATTCAGCTGGATCCGGACGCGCTGGCCACTCGCGGCATCGGCATCGATGAAGTGCAGGCCGCCATCGTGACCAACAACAGCAATCTTCCGACCGGAAAATTGTATGGGAACAAGCAGGCGTTCACCATTCAATCTTCCGGCCAGTTGACCAACGCCGCTCAATACCGGCGCATGATCGTCACCTACCGCAACGGCAATCCGGTGCGGCTGGAAGAACTGGGCCGCGTGCTGGACGACGTGGAAAATGACAAGATTCGGGCCTGGATGAACGACCAGCGAACCATCATTCTGGCGGTTCAGCGCCAGCCCGGGCACCAACACGGTGGAAGTGGTGGACAGCGTGCGGCGTCTGCTGCCCATCTTTCGCAGCGAAATCCCGCCCTCCATCAATATGGAGGTGATTCACGACAATTCCACCACCATTCGCAACTCCATCCACGACGTGAAGTTCACTCTGATTCTCACCATTTGCCTGGTGGTGATGGTGATTTTCATCTTCCTGCGCAACATCTCGGCCACCGTGATTCCCGGCATAGCCGTGCCGCTCTCCATCGTCGGCACGTTCGCCATCATGTACCTGCTCGGCTACAGCCTGGACAATCTGTCGTTGATGGCGCTCACGCTGTCGGTGGGTTTTGTGGTGGACGACGCCATCGTGATGCTGGAAAACATCGTGCGCCACATCGAATTGGGCCAAGGCCGCATGGAAGCCGCGTTTCGCGGATCGCGCGAGATCGGCTTCACTATTCTTTCCATGACCATTTCGCTGGTGAGCGTGTTCATCCCGGTGCTGTTCATGGGCGGGATCATCGGGCGGCTGCTGCACGAATTCGCGGTCACCATCGCAGTCGCGATTTTGGTGTCCGGTTTTGTATCGCTTACGCTGACGCCGATGCTTGCCAGCCGTTTCTTGAGCTTGCATCACGACCGCAAGCATAACTTCCTTTACAACGGCTTGGAGCGCTTCTTCCAGGGGCTGACGCAGGTCTACGAACGGTCTTTACTGGCCGTTCTTCGCCATCAGTTTCGCCACACTTTTGGTGCTTTTTGCGCTCTTAGGCGGGCACTGCGTGGCTGTTTTTGACATGCCGAAGGGCTTCCTGCCGAGCACGGACCAGGGATTCGTGAACGGGATCGCCTTAGGTGGTCAGGACGTTTCGTTCCCGGTGATGGTGGATCACGTCTGGACGGTGAAGAATATTGTAGAGCACGATCCCAACGTGCGACAGCGTCTTTGCCTTTATCAACGGCGGGAATTCGGCCAACGTCTTCGCGATGCTGAAGCCGCGCGCCGAGCGCGCGCTCTCGGCCGACCAGACCATTCAGGAATTGCAGCCCAAGGTTCTTGCCGTGCCGGGCATTCAGGTATTTCTCCAGAACCCGCCGCCCATCAACATCGGCAGCAACAATACCCAGAGCCCCTATCAATTGACGCTGCAGGGCACCGACCAGCAAGAGATCTACCATTGGGTGCCGATTCTGGTGGACCGGATTCGGACCATCCGCGGCTTCATGAACGTGACCAGCGATCTGCAGATTGCGAGCCCGGAAGTGACGCTGGATATCAATCGCGATCGCGCGCAGACCTTGGGCGTCACGGCGGGTCAGATTCAGGACGCGCTTTTCACCGCTTATGGAACGCGGCAGGTATCCACTATTTATACGCCCTCCAACGAGTATCAGGTGATCGCCGAAGTAGAGCCGCAATACCAGCGCAACCCGGACGCGCTTTCCAAACTCTACGTTCGGTCTTCCAAAGGAACGCTGGTTCCGCTCGATACCGTTGTCAATGTGCGCCGCACGGTAGGCCCGCTTTCGGTGAACCATTTCGGCCAGTTGCCGGCGGCTACCATTTCCTTCAACCTGGTGCCCGGTTTTGCGCTGGGCGATGCGGCTTCCGCCATCGACGGCGTGATCCAGGATCTGCGCATTCCACCCAGCATCGCGCCGCTGTATCAGGGGCAGGTGCAAGCGTTCCAGCAATCCTTCCGAGGGATGTCGATCCTGCTGGTAGTAGCCGTTCTCGTGATCTATATGGTGCTGGGGATGCTGTATGAGAGCTTCATCCATCCCATCACCATTCTTTCGGGATTGCCTTCGGCCATCGTCGGCGCGCTGCTGACGCTGAAGATTTTCCATAAGGAACTGGATCTGTACGCGTTCGTCGGGCTCATCATGCTGTTCGGCGTGGTGAAAAAGAACGCGATCATGATGATCGACTTCGCCATCGAAGCGCAGCGCGTGGAGGGCCGCTCGCCCTATGACGCCATCGTGCGCGGATGCATCCTGCGTTTCCGGCCCATCATGATGACCACCATCGCGGCGCTGTTCGGCACGTTTCCGATTGCGCTCGGAATCGGCGAGGGCGCCGACGCGCGCCAGCCGCTGGGACTGGCGGTGGTGGGCGGACTGCTGTTCTCGCAGTTCATCACGCTCTACATCACGCCGGTGGTCTATCTTTACCTGGAGAGTCTGGCGCGCCGGTTTGGAACCATTCGCATTTGGAGCCGCCGCGCTCAGCCCGCAGCGGTTGCCGATCCGGTGGCGAATTAGTCCAACCCCAAGGAGCCACGCAGCTGATGAAGCGAAGTACGAATCGCATATTGACCACGCATGTCGGCAGCCTGCCCCGGCCCACCGATCTGGTTGCGATGTACCGCGATCAAGCGCCGGCCGAGAAGATCGAGTCGAGATTGACAAGCGCCGTCGCGGAGGTGGTGCGGCAGCAGGTGGAAGCCGGCATCGACGTCGTCAACGACGGGGAATTCGGAAAGCCGGTCACCGATGAGGTGGATTACGGGGCTTGGGCCACTTACATCTACCAACGCCTTAGCGGCTTCGAATTGCGGGATCTGCCAACGGACTTTAGCCCGATAAACTCGATCCTCAGAGGCAGCAAAGATCGCGTGGACTTCGCCGAGTTCTACCAAAGCGGCGAATCCGGAGTCGGCGTTCGATGGCGTCCGCGTCAGTACCCCACCAACGTGGGGCCGATCCAATACACCGGGCATCCGTTGATCCAGCGCGACATTCGCAACCTAAAAGCCGCTCTCGCAGGCCAACCAGTGGAAGACGCTTTCATCGCAGCGGCGGTGACGGGCGTAAACCTGATGCCCGGCGAATACTACAAGCATCCCGAGGACCAAGCCACCGCCATCGCGGAGGCCATGCGGGCGGAATACAAGGCGATCACGGATGCCGGGATCAACGTGCAGCTAGATGATCCGATCATCGTCAACGTGTATGAATGGCAGTTCTCGATGAGTGGGGACATGGCTGCTTTTCGAAAATGGGCCGAGTCACACGTGGAATTGGTCAACCACGCGCTTGCGGGCATTCCGGAGGATAAGGTCCGATATCACATCTGCTGGGGCAGTTGGAAAGGTCCGCACAGCAGCGACCTGCCACTTCGCGATGTCATCGACCTGATGCTGAAGGTGAAAGCCAGCCAGTATTCCGTGGAGGCGGCGAATCCGCAGCACGAGCACGAATGGAAGGTCTGGAATGACGTTAAGCTTCCCGTCGGCAAAGCGGTGATTCCTGGCGTGGTGACGCACAAGACCAACGTGCTGGAGCATCCCGAAGTGGTGGCCGACCGCATTCTGCAATACGCCGGAGCGGTGGGGCGGGAAAACGTTATCGCAAGCACGGATTGCGGTATGGGCGGCCGCATCCATCCCACGCTGGCCTGGGCCAAGCTGCGCGCCTTGTCCGCCGGCGCTGCGCAAGCGAGCAAACAGCTGTGGGGGCGCGCGGCGAATTAGTCCTTCAGCTTGCGCAGCACGGTGTCCGGGTCGCTCATCTCGGCGAGCGGCAGAACCTCATAGGTTGCGAAGTTGTAAACCGGCGCGGCGGCCAGCAACATATCCAGCTCTTCATTGGACTTGACGTTATAGATCCAGGCGCCGCCGTGGCTGCCGACGATATGATAGCGGCACTCCAGCTTCCCTTCCTCTTGGAGTTTTTTCCCGTAGTTGGGCTGCTCCATCACGGCCTTGATCACATCCGCGGTCAGCCGCGACACTTCCAGCCGCCAGATCACCAGAAATTTCATGCGCGCTCCTCTACAAAGTGTATATCGCCAATGGGGGCCGTTCCGGCGGTGGCGTCTGAAATGTGCGTTGAAGGAAATCCCGGTAGTCCTAGGGCCTGCGAGTTGGGCGCCCTCTTTTTCTCCGTGGTCGCTTTCGTGTCGGCTTAGGTGCAACGGTTTGAGCCCTACTTCGCCTCCTCACCATTGGCCTTCGATCCTTTAGGCTACGAAGGGGTCCAAGTTCCTTTCCACACCAAGGGCAGCACCAATAATAGTGGCCGTTGCGAAGACGGCGCTTCCAAGGTCTCGGATGCTTGCACGGACCAGCAGACGGCATTAGCCAACTCCCTCGGGCTTCGTTTTTGGTTTCGGTTTTGGCCTTGATATCGTAGCTGGACCGAATGGCGTAGACGGGCGTAAATTTTTATTGCGGGTTATCCATGCTTTTTTGGCGGGAGCTTTCTTTGCGGTTCTTGAACGCTTTTTTGCCATTACTTGTCCTTCCTCGGTGGCGGCTGGATAGGTGGATATGGAGTGGCTGGCCTAATGTTCGGAGGTGGCTGTCTTCAGTGCGATGCTTACGAACCGGCGGAACGGGCTTAGGTGGGGGCGGAGGTGGTGGTGGCGGCTTCTTTTCGGCTACAAATTGGTTGAGAGATAATCGTCGGGAAATGCCTTTCTCACCTTGGCATCTTCCTTGTCGATCAACTTCTGATCTGGTTCCAGTTCGTCTAGAGCTTCTACGCGCATGAAGCCTTCGTGGACCATTCTCGCTAAACCAACATGCTCGGGCGATAGCGTTCCCGCCCTTTTGATCTCCGTCATCGCGAATTCGAGTTGGCCGAACAACTGACTGTACGCAAAACGCAGGTTGCGCAGATCGCGAATTTTTTCCGGCCACCCGAGAAATGGCGTGACCCCGGTAATCACAGCCGCAAGCCCAGAAAGAGCGGCGCCAACAGCCTTCACCCAGGGTCGATCCACTCCAAGTAGGAGCGCTAACGCTGAGGCGGACAAAAGCGCAACTATCACGATCGCTATTTTGTTCAGCCGTTCGAATTTCTCCGCTCGGCATCCGTAGTAGCGAGTGTTCAGGTTCGCGATACGATAGAGATTGAAAAGACGATTCAACTCTTCGTAGTACGGGTCTCCAGGGGGGTGTTCTGCCGAGATGCGTTCCTGTGTAACTGCTTCCATTTTGGCCTGCCTTCATTATCGCTCCAAGCTCGCTTGAACAGGGGCACAGCTCGATGCGATGATTTGAGTGCGCCCCAAACCGAAATACGGAAACCCGGCCCAGCTAGGACTGGGCCGTTCCATCTACAGATTCTCTCCAAGTTTACGCTAAAAGCTCGTCGATTTCCCAAACGTGATCGGTAATTCCCGCTTGCATCGCAGGAGTCACGCGAATGCTGGAATGGATTCGGCAGAAATTGTAGAACGCGAAGTACGGCGCGAGTGCTGCCCAGTGGTTCTCCACTTCTTCGAGAATCCATTCGTTAGTCGTGTAAATCGGCCGCAGTTCGACTTTCAGCGCTGCGGGCATCGGTTCCGGGCTTGGCTTGGTCAATTCGGCCATGCCTCCCATATACTTCGCTATGGGGGAAGCGGTGCTCGAATAAAACGGATAGGCGGTGTTTCTGGTTGAACGGATTTCGTCTCGTGCCCGCTCGATTTTCGCCTGATCGTCGAGTGAGAACCTCGGTAAGAGATCGGCCATATCCCCCTTGCGCGCAGCACAGAGTGGGCTTACCATCGAGTTGTTCACATTCTATCAAGAATCCCCGTTCTCGCGCCGGGCTTTTCGTTTTGTAGGCATCAATTGTAACTGAGGAGTCTGGCCGATAGAATCGTCATATGAAGAGGAACTACCGCATCAGCCAGGCGATACCCGCGAAGAATCACGACGGATCGACGTTTGAACTCCAGCCAGCTGAATATTTGGCAGACACGGACACGGATGGGGACTGGGTCGCTGTCTACATCGACATCAGGCCCACCACAGTTTCGCGGGCCGATTTTGACCGCGTCGCTAAACTAGTCAATCCCTGAGATCGTCATTGCTGTTTTCGCGGTCTTCCGCCGCCTCGCGTCTGCCGCGCCGCCGCCATCTGGCGATGGTGCTTTGAGCCGAGTTTACGCGCCGTGGGGCTTCTCCCTTTGTGGCCGAGTTTAGCGGCATCTGCGTTCTTGCGCGACTGCTTCAGATCGTCGGCCATGCCAGTGCCGCGCGATTCGAGCAAGTGCTGCGCGGAATGCCGGTCCGGATCGCGGCTGGTAATTCGCATATGATATCGGCACGGACGCATCTATCGTTACCGCCTGCTGAACGACGGGTGGCGCATTCTCCGGGTCTGGTCGGATTTTCAGCCGGCGAACTCAGCACAGTTTCCGGCCAGCAGATGGGACACTAATCCCCCGGCGATGGCCAGCGGGGCCGCAAGCATCACGGCAAACAGGGAGATCTGGAAATCAATGAACCCCGCCCGCCAAAAGGCAGAGACCGAGCTCATGAAGCCGAAGATCTCCGTTACCAGGCTGACCTCTACCGCCTGAACGGGCTCCAGATGGTGTCCCAAAGATTCTCCCGGCTGTGCGCCGTGTTCTGCGGTAGATCGGGGATCGTTTCCAGTGTCAGGTCGGTACCGGCGATCAGTTCACGAAGGGCCACAAGCGAAGCGCGGTCAGATACCATTCGTCAATGTGCGGCTTGTCGAATCGGAAAGCAATCGCTCGCTGTTTTCGTTCAACGCACATTTCAGACACTACCGGTCCGGCCGCCGTCACTATATATCGTGTTACGATATAAGTGATGAAGGATCTCTCTTTGGAGCAATATCGCGCTCTGGCCGAGCTCCGGTACCAGATCCGGCGCTTCCTCGGCTTCAGCGAAGAGCAGGTTCGCGTGGCCGGAATGGAGCCGCAGCAGCACCAACTGCTTTTGGCCATTAAGGGCCTGCCGGACGGTGCAATCGCGACCATCGGCGAACTGGCGGAACGTTTACAGCTAAGGCATCACAGCGCGGTGGA
Source organism: Bryobacterales bacterium (assembly GCA_963798295.1). Taxonomy (GTDB): domain Bacteria; phylum Acidobacteriota; class Terriglobia; order Bryobacterales; family Bryobacteraceae; genus Palsa-89. The sequence goes on from CAWCSV010000006.1 coordinate 351,408, forward strand.
ACTGGTGAACCGGCTCGAGAAGCTGGGATATGTCGCGCGAGTGGCCGGCAAGCAGGATCGGCGCCAGGTGATTGTCCACTTGACGCATTCCGGCGCCAACATCTTGCGCAGGCTTTCTCTGGCGCATCATCAGGAACTGGAGATCGCTGGACCGCGGCTGGCCAAAGCGCTGCGCTCCGTCGCCCGCCCGCAGAAACGGAGGATGACCGCGGCATGACGCATGCACATTCGCGAGCGCAGGCTCTAGGCGACTTCACTACCGACTGGCGAGTGATCCCGATTTCTCTGTTGGCCATCGCCATCGGCCTGATCAGCACCGTGGTGGCCTGGGCGCTGCTACGTCTGATCGGAATATTCACCAATCTGTTTTATTACCATCGCTGGAACACGGCGCTGGTCTCGCCGGCCGGGAACCCGCTGGGGGTGTGGGCTGTCCTGGTGCCCATCGGGGGATCGCTGGTCATTGGTCTGATGGCGCGTTACGGCTCCGAACGAATCCGCGGGCATGGCATTCCAGAGGCCCTGGAATCGATCCTGATCCACGGCAGCCGCGTGGAACCGAGACTGGCGATCCTGAAGCCCATATCGTCGGCCATTTCCATTGGAAGCGGCGGACCATTCGGCGCCGAAGGCCCGATCATCATGACGGGCGGTGCGTTCGGATCGTTGATCGCGCAGTTTTTCCGCCTCACCAGTGTCGAGCGCAAGACGTTATTGGTGGCGGGCGCCGCCGCGGGAATGTCCGCCACGTTTGCTTCGCCCATCGCGGCGGTCTTGTTGTCCGTTGAGCTGATGCTGTTTGAATGGAAGCCTCGCAGCCTGGTTCCCGTGGCATTGGCCAGCGCCACCGCCGGCGCAGCGCGGCGCTACATTCTCGGCGTCGGTCCGCTGTTCCCGGTTCCCTCTCATCCGGTATTTATCGGGCCGTGGGGATTGCTTGGCTGCGTGATTTGCGGGCTTCTGGCGGGTGCGCTGTCGGCGTTGCTGACGGGCGCCGTGTATGCGGCCGAAGACGCGTTCTTGAAGCTGCCCATCCATTGGATGTGGTGGCCGGCGATCGGCGGACTGGTAGTGGGGCTGGGCGGCCTGATTTTCCCGCAGGCGCTGGGAGTGGGATACGACACCATTGGAGCTCTACTCAAGGGGGACGTTGCGCGCAACGTGATTCTTGGCGTCTTGCTGGTGAAGTCCATCATCTGGGCCGTGTCGCTGGGGTCTGGCACCTCGGGCGGCGTGCTGGCGCCGTTGCTCATGATGGGCGGAGCGCTGGGC
>CAWCSV010000007.1:0-2564547 GCA_963798295.1 Bryobacterales bacterium
CAGCGGATTCACAGGCGAGGGCGTACACGTGTGCGCTGCTCTCAATCCAGGGAATCATGCTGGCCTTGGGCACGCGTAATCCATCAGTTCGCCGGAGACGAGTTGGCCGTTGTCGTCGTAGACGGCCTGTTCGTAAAGGGCTTGGCCGAGACCTTGCACGACGCCGCCATGGACCTGCCCGTCCACCAGCAGCGGGTTGATGATGTTGCCGCAATCGTCCACGGCCACGTAGCGCAGGATCTCGACTGGCCGGTATCGCGGTCCACCTCCGTGACCACAATGTGCGCGCCGAAGGGGAAGGTGAAGTTGGGCGGCTCCCAGAAATGCGTGGCCACCAGGCCCGGCTCGGTGTTGGGCGGCAGCTTCATGGCGCGATAGGTACGCGCCGGCGATCTTCGGCCAGACGGCACGCGATTTGCCGGTCTTGTTGTCAAGTGCATGCGCCGTTGGCGAAGGTGACGTCGTCGCTATCCAGCAGCATCGCGCCGAACTTCTTGATCTTCTCCTTCAGATCCTGGAAGCGCGTAGTAGAGCGCCGGTCCGCCGACGGCCGTGCCGCGGCTGCCGAAGGTTCCGATGCCGTATTGCACGATGGCGGTGTCGCCGTGCAGCACCAGCACGTCGTCGATGCGGACGCCCAGCTCGTCGGCGGCAATCTGCGCGAAAGTGGTCTCTTCGCCCTGGCCGTGCGGCGAGTATGCCGGTCATGACCGTGACTTTGCCGGACGGCTCGATCTTGACCGTGGCGCTTTCCCAGCCGCCGGCGGGCGTGGCGGGCGACGGGCCCATGGCGCAGATTTCGCCATAGGTGGAGATGCCGATGCCCATCAGCCGCCCTGTCTGCGCGGGCTTGCGCCTGCTCGTCGCGCAGCTTGTGTAATTCACGATGTCGAGCGCCTTCTCCAGCGGCGCGGCGTAGTTGCCGCTGTCGTAGCTGAGGCCGGTGGCGGTGGCGTAAGGGAATGCGTCGTTGCCGACGAAATTCTTCAGGCGGAGCTCGACCGGGATCCATCTTCAGCTCGGCGGCCAGCATGTCCACCATGCGCTCGATGCCGTGCGTGGCTTCGGGCCGGCCCGCGCCGCGATATGCGTCGGTGGGCACGCAGTTGGTGAAGACGCCCACGATATCGGCGCGAATGTTCTGGAACTTGTAGAGGCCCGGCATCATCAGCACCGAGAGCGTGGGGATGGCGGGCGTGAGCAGCTGGTGATAGGCGCCCGAGATCCTGGATCAGCTTCAGCTTGAGGCCCAGCATGGTGCCGTCGCGCTTGGCGGCGATTTCGTAATAATCCACATGGCCGCGGCCGTGGATGGTGCACTGGAAGTTTTCGCGCCGCGATTCGATCCACTTCACCGGCTTGCCGATGCTGCATCGCGATGAAGCCCATCAGCGCCTCTTCGGCATAGACGTTGAGCTTGCTGCCGAAACCGCCGCCGACTTCGGGTGTGATCACGCGCAGGCGGTTTTCGTCCAGGCCGAGCATCTGCGCCACCAGCGTTCGCATCAGGTGCGGGATCTGCGTGGAGGAGTAGCAGCGTCAAGGCGCGTTCGCCGGCCAGCCATTCGGCCACCACGCCGCGCGTTTCCATGGCGGTGGGGATCAGCCGCTGGCTGGTGATGCGCTGCTTTACCACCACCTCGGCTTCGGCGAACGCCTTCTCGACATCGCCGCCTTCCTGGTGGTAATGTGAACGCCGTGTTGTCGGGCCATTCGGGATGCACGGCCGGCGCGCTCCGGCGCGAGCGCCTTTTCGGGATCGGCGACGGCGGCGAGCGGCTCGTAATCCACTTCGATGGCTTCGGCGGCATCGCGCGCGATGTAGCGATCGGTGGCCACGACTACGGCCACCGGATGGCCGACGAAATAGACGCGATCGGTCGCCAGGATGTGATGCGGCGGAACGCGCAGGCCGGGCAGGGAAGCGCCGCAGGGCACCGGCCCGACCCTCGCGTGTCCTTGCCGGTGAACACCGCGGCGACGTCCGGGAAGCTCGAGCGCCGGCTTGATATTGATCGACTTGATTCTGGCCGCGCCATGCGGGCTGCGCACGATGCAGGCGTGATGCATGCCGGGCATCTTGATATCGTCCACATAAGTGGCGGTGCCGGTGATCAGGCGCGGATCCTCGCGGCGGCGGATGCGCTTGCCGACCAGGGTTTCGGTCTTGGTGATGGTGGTCGCCATGACTGTTATGCGCTTCGCTTTCGCCGCGGCAGCCTGCACCGCGTTGACGATGTGCTGGTAGCCGGTGCAGCGGCACAGATTGCCTTCCAAGCCGTGCGCGGATTTCTTCGTCGGTGGGGCGTGGGATTGCGCTCGAGGATCTGCTTGGAGGCCATGATCATGCCGGGCGTGCAAAAACCGCACTGCAGGCCATGCTGGTTCCAAAAGGCCTCCTGCACGGGGTCCAGCTTGCCATTCGCGGCCAAGCCCTTCGATGGTGAGAACGTCGCGGCCGTCGGCCTGGACGGCGAACATGGTGCAGCTTTTGACGGCTTTGCCGTCAACGTGCACGGTGCAGGCGCCGCAGATAGAAGTTTCGCAGCCGATGTGGGGGCCGGTTAAACCGGCCACTTCGCGCAGGTAGTGGATGAGCAGCAGGCGCGGCTCGACGCTGTCGGTGCGTTTGGCGCCATTGAAAGTGAGAGTGATGGTTCGATTCATGGTGGAAAGTCCCAGCGGATATGACGATAACACAAGCCATTGCAGGCCGTCACGGGTGGTTGATACTCGTTTATGGACCCACTCGAGCAGCGTCCATCTATGCCAGCGTCCGCCCGGCAAAGAACATTAGGACGGACCTTCACAGGTATTCCATCAGCGCCATGAATCCGTAATCCATGTGCATTTGCTGATGGCAGTGGAACAGCGTCAGCCCGGGATTGTTCGCGACCAGATCCACTTCGGTCTGGCTCTTCGCTCCCACCACGACCACGTCTTTGTAGACGCCCGACGTCGGCACGCCCGCGATCTTCACCAGTTCGAAGGTGTGCCGGTGCAGATGCACCGGGTGCGCTTCATCGCTGCGGTTATCGAACACCAGCCGATAGCGGCCGTTCGCCTTCACGCGAATCGGATCGGTTTTGGGGAACGCTTTGCCATTGATCGTCCATTTGTCCACCCAATGGTGCCCGGCAAATTTCTTCTCGAACACCAGCGGGACGCGTTCGGGCGCATCGGCCGCCGAGTCCGCGCGAGGTCCATTCCCGAACGCCGTATAATCCCAACGCTCGTCGCCGGGAGGAAGCCAGCGCGGCTCGCCCGATTGTCCGGCGTATTCGATCACGATGCCCATGCCGTGCTCGCGATCGTGATCGTCGGTGGCGCCCAGAATCCACACGCCGGGCTGATTCATTTCGACGATGGCGTCGATGCGCTCGGCTGGCCCCAGTCTCCAGCGCTCGCACTTCCTTGGGAATCGCGACCGGATTCCCGTCCATCGCCACCACACGAAACTTGTGCCCCGCGACGGCGATGCGGCGCGGTCATGGTCGCGCTGGCGTTCAGGATGCGCAGCAGGACACGCTGGCCTGGCTTTGACGCGGATCGGCTCGCCGTGCCCCAGCGCGCGATCGTTGACCGTGAAAAGGTTGTAAGCCACATCGATGCGAATCGTCGTCCCGCCTCCGCTGGACATATACGGTTCCCATTCCTTGAGCGCGAGAAAAATCTCCTGATCGTAATTGCCAGGTTCGCTGCGCGGCTCGATGTAAAGAATCCGAACTGCCCGGTGTAGGTGGCGCGTTTCAAATTCCGTCCGGCCATCACGTGGGTGTGATACCAGCGCGTGCCGCTCGGCTTGGGCGTGAAGGTATAGCGCGCGGACGAGCGCGCGGGCAGCATCGGCGTGCCTTCTTCCATGGACCCGTCCACGGCGGAAGGAATCTGCAATCCGTGCCAATGAACGAGTTCGGCGTCGCCGGTGTCGTTGAACACTTCGATGGTGACGGTTTGGCCCTCCTTCATCCGCAGCAGCGGCCCAGGCACGGACCCGTTGTAGGCGATGGTCTTGACTATCTTGCGCGGCGCGATTTCGAAGCTGGCCGGCGCGATATGCAGCGTGAAGTCGGCCTTGTCCGCCGCCCGCAAGGACGGTATCGCCGCGAGACCCAGTGAAGCAAGAAAATGCCGGCGGTGCATCGCTCTTAACGCCTGATCCCAGCCTGCCAATTGAGAACAACCGTAATCGGCGGAGTCGAATTGCTGGACGGCGCGAGTACCAGAAATCGCTGGCCGTCCGCGGTCGGCTCGTACGCCCATAGGCCAAAGAGTGGGGGATAAATCGGTTGCAGGTCGAAAAGCGAAGCCGGCGTGCCCAGTTCCACCGTTTCGCCGATCTTCACCGGCACCGATACCAGCTTATTGTCCGCCGAGATATAAAACAATTCCTTGCCATCCCGTCGCCACCTGGGCTGGACGCCGCCCGCATTGGAGATTTGAAATTTGCTTCCGCTGGCGGGAACGGATTGCACATAAATTTGTGGCATTCCGGATTCGTTCGACGAGTAGGCCATCCAGCGCCCATCCGGAGAAATCTGGGCGTCGCCTTCGTTGAACGCAGTTTGCAAATAGGGAACAGGTTTACGGTCGCCCTGCAGGGGCAGCAGCCATATATCATTACCGGTAGTGCCGCCGGTGTTTTCATATACCAGGAACTTTCCGTCTCGCGACCAGTCCTCGGGACGAACGTTGATTCCGTGCGAGAGCAGCAGATCTTCCTCTTGGGTTCCGTTGGTTGGTTTCTCGTAGATGGAATCATTGTTCGCTTGAAAAATCACGTGGCTCCCGTCCGGCGACCACACAGGATTGGACGATTGCCCCGGACGGAACGTAAAACGCGAGGAGACGCCGCGGGCGACGTCCAGCATCCACAGGTCACCATCGGCGCCCTTGGTGCGAATCGTCAAGGCGATTTGCTTGCCGTCCGGCGAAAGCGCATGATTGGCGATGCCCGCAGGTTGTGCCAGAGTCGCGCTCTTGCCATTCCGATCCATCCATTGCAAATTCCCCGTACCAAAGCGGGTACCCGCACCACTGTCATAAACCAGCGTGCCGTCCCCCGATACGGAGAATGCGGTGTGGTCTGTGTTTCCAGTAATGCCAACTTGCTCCACCACGGGGAAGGCATCGCCCGTGGTACGCGCCGCGCTTGGATCGAACGGCTGTGCCATCAACGTGCCTTCGCGGCGGAACAGCAGTAATCCGGTCTTGCTAGACAGGTTTGAGGCGACATATTCCGCGCTGGATGCATCCGCCAGTAAGCGCACGCGGGGCGAGCCGTCCAAGGACCCGGCGTAGAGTCCATTCGTTCCCGGCTTGCCGTTGGAGACCAGCATGAGAAAATGCTTGCCATCCGGCAGAAACGCCGGATAGCGCTGCAATTCTCCGCTGGCGCCCAGCCCCATCACCGGCGTGGCTTCACCTCCGGCGGCTGAGACGCGCATGAGAGGCAGCACCAGCCCTGGAGCAAACACGATGATCCCGTCTTTGTTCCAACTTCCGCCGCGTCCGCTGGGGGCGTCGCACAAAGTTTGAGCCGGCCCCCCGGACAAGGCAATCTTCTTGAGCTTGTCTTGCACGAAGAACGCGATGTAGGCGCCGTCCGGCGACCAGAACAGGTAAGTGGCGTCGTCGGTTCCCGGCACCGGCTGCGCGGCCAGCGAATCCATGGCACGGATCCACATCCGCCGGCGTCCGCCTTCACTCGCGGTGAACGCCAGCGTGCGGCCGTCGGGCGAAATCTCGAAAATGGGTTCAGTCGCGTTTTCCGGGAGAGCAAATTGGAATCGCGTGACCGGCCGTGCAGCAGGTGTCTCGCGAAAGTGGATGGCAGCCAGGCCGATGGTGGTCAGAATAAACAGCCCCGCGACGGCCCACGCGAGCTTGCTGCCGGTACGCGAAGTACGCGAAGGCGCGGCGGCGATGGGCTGCGCCGCGTCATCCTGGCCGGCCCGCTCAATCGTTACGCGAGCTTCTCCGATGTCGCGTAGCCGGTTCTTCACGTTGCGATCCAGGCAGCGTTCCAGCAGCTTGCGGATGGAAGGCGGCGTGGTCTTCGGCAGCTTTCCGAAATCGATGGGCGCGCGAAGCACGTCGGCCAGGGTGTGGGAGACCGTCTCGCCGGCGAAGAGCCGCTCGCCCGTTAGCATTTCATACAGCACCACGCCGAAGGCCCAGATATCGGCGCGTTTATCGACCGGCTTGCCCGCCGCCTGCTCCGGCGACATGTAAGCGGCGGTGCCCAGGATCAAGCCGGCCTGGGTGGCGGCCATGGTGAAGGTGGGCGAGTTGTGCGGATCGGAGCCCGCGCCGTCGCGGCTGGGGACGGCGGCCAGGCCGAAATCGAGAACCTTTACCAGGCCGGTGGGCGTAATCATCACGTTGGCGGGCTTCAGGTCGCGATGGACCACGCCTTTTTCATGCGCCGCTTCCAAAGCTTCGGCAATCTGCCTGGCGTAATCCAGCGCGGTTTCAAGCGGCAGCGGACTTTTCTCGGCCTCCGCCAGGGTTTCGCCCGGAACCAGCTCCATCACCAGCGCGCGAACTTCGCTCGTCTCCTCCACGCCGTAAATCTGCGCGATGTTGGGATGATTCAGCGACGCCAGCACCTTCGCTTCGCGCTCGAAGCGGGCCAGCCGTTCCGGATCGTGCGCCAGCGCGTCGGGCAGGATCTTGATCGCCACTTCCCGATCCAGCTTGGTATCGCGGCCGCGATACACCTCGCCCATCCCGCCCGCGCCCAGCGGTGCGACGATTCCGTAAGGGCCCAGGCGAGCGCCGGTGGCGAGTGGCATGATGGAATGTCGATTTTATCTCAACGGCGGGTGTGCGCGGCGCGTTTTTGGGGCTTGGCCTTGCTATCCTGGTAGTTCGTGGGCCGCATTCTGCTAACGCTCGGCATCGCCGTCTACTGGGCCCTCCCTTTGGCGGCTGCCTCAGCTCCTTCCCTGCTGGATACTCTCAGCGACGAGTTGCAGCGCAATTTCACCATCCTCAAAGAGAAGGCCGATCCGCCGCCTTATTACATGGACTACACGGTCACCGACGAAGAGAGCCAGTCCCTAAGCGCGACGCTCGGCGCCATGGATGTTCGCACCAAGCAACGGCGGCGCTATCTGGACATTACGTTGCGCGTGGGCACGCCTCAGTTGGACAACTACCATTCGGTCAACGGACAAAGAGGGCGGTATAGCGCAAGGCGAGACCATTCCGTTGGATGACGTTCCAGATGCCATCCGGCGCAGAGCTGTGGCTGGACACCGACCGGACCTATAAGCTGGCGTCGCGCCGGCTGATCGAAATCAAGTCCAATCAGGAAGTGAAGGTCAAGGATGCGGACGGGTCGGCCGATTTTTCGAGCGAGCCGCCGGCTGTCTATCAGGAGCCGCCTCCGGCCATGGGCGACATCACCGACGAATGGGCCCAGCGCGCGCGTAAGTGGTCGGCCGAGGTTGCCGATTATCCCGACGTCCTGTATTCCGATGTCGACCTGTCGGCCCAAAGAATCTCCAAGTACATGGTCAGCACCGAGGGCACGCACCTGCTGCACGGGCGCGACTTCGTGAGTCTGTCCATTGTCGCGCGCGGGAAGGCCACCGACGGCATGGACCTGGTGGCGATGCAGGATTACCAGGCTGCGGATCTGTCTCATCTCCCTCCGCCTGCCGACGTAGAGGCCGCCGCCAAACGCGTCGGGCAAAATCTGACGGACCTGATGCGGGCGCCGGCCGTGGAGCCTTTCGTCGGCCCCGCGATTCTTTCCGGACGCGCCGCCGCGGTTTTCTTCCACGAGATTTTTGGGCACCGCATCGAGGGGCACCGCCAGAAGGACGAAAGCGAGGGGCAAACGTTCACCAAGGCGGTTGGAACCGCGGTTTTGCCGAGCTTCCTTTCCGTGGTGTTCGATCCCACGCGCAGGACGCTGGAGGCATGGATCTCAATGGTTATTACACCTACGACGACGAGGGCGTGAAGGCCAGGCCGGTGACGGTGGTGGAAAACGGGATTTTGAAGACCTTTCTGATGTCGCGTTCACCCATTGATGGCGTGGATCATTCCAACGGGCATGGACGCCGCCAGCCTGGGTTGGAAGCTCTCTCGCGGCAATCGAACCTGATCGTGGAATCGAAAAAGCAGGTGTCCGAGCAAGCCTTGCGGGAGATGTTGATCGCCGAAGTGAAACGCCAGAACAAGCCGTACGGACTGTACTTCGATGAGATCACCGGTGGATATACCACCACGCAACGCCGCGGCCTGCAAGCCTTCACCGTGATTCCGCTCATGGTGTACCGCGTGTTTGCCGATGGGCGCCCCGATGAGCTGGTGCGCGGCGTGGACATTGTGGGAACGCCGTTGTCCAGTTTCGCCAAGATCCTGGCGACCTCGGATAAGCCGGAAGTGTTCAACGGATACTGTGGCGCCGAGTCGGGACAAGTTCCCGTTTCGGCCAGCTCGCCCGCCATCCTGGTCTCCGAGATCGAGATTCAGAAAAAGCAGCATTCGCAGGAGCGCCCGCCGTTCCTGGGCCGGCCTATCGATCCAGGAGCCTCGCAGTGAAGCCGCTATTGGCTGTTGGCTCTTTGCTATTGCTCGGCGTGGGGCTAGCGCAGAGCCAACAGCCAACCAGCCAACCGCAAAACGCCAATAGCGATCCTCTGCTGCGAGCCATGAAGGATGAGATCAAGCGTGTCGCCGAGTTGATCCGTCTCCACCTGACGCTGGATCCGCCTTACTACACCGAATACCGCACCGAGGACACCGTCAGCCATTCCATCGCTGCATCCCTGGGCGCCCTGGTCGAGGAAACCGACGCCGCGTTTCGCGTTCCTTCGGTCCAGCTGCGCGTTGGTACCGCGAACTTCGATAATACCGATTACGTTTACTCGGAGTTTTACCCCGGCAATCGTTATGATCCGGGACGGCTGCCGCTGGACAATGACTATCTCGCATTCCGGCAGGTGTTTTGGCTGGCCACCGACCGGGCTTATAAGACCGCCGAGGGCGCTATCGCGCGCAAGCGGGCTTCACTCAAGAATCTCAGCCAGGCCGAAGGGATGCCCGATTTTTCGCCGGCTCCGGCCGCGCACTTGATCCTGCCCGTCCAGCGCCAGCCATTTGCCTCCCCAGCCTGGAAGAGCGAGGTGATTCGCCTGTCGGCTCTGTTCGACGCTTATCCGAAAGTGTTTAGCTCGGGCGTACAGCTGGAAAGCTCGCAATCGGTCAACTACATCGTCACTTCGGAAGGCTCCGAACTGCGTACGCCCGAGGATCTGGCCTATGTTCGCGTGGCCGCGCACGGCCAGGCGCCGGATGGAACTGAGGTGCGCGACGCGTCTGTGTTCCAAGCCTTTTACGCGGACGGCCTTCCGTCCGAAGAGGCGCTGTCGCGTGAAGTGAAGGCGGTGGGCGAGCACGTGACCGCGCTCAGCCAAGCTCCCGCCGGAGAAGCCTACGACGGCCCCGTATTGTTTGAAGCGCCCGCTGCCGCCCAGTTGTTCGGTCAACTGCTGGGCGACAACCTGAAGCTGACGCGCAAGCCTGTCACCGATCCCGGGCGGCCATCCCGCTACGCGTCGAGCGAGCTGGAAAACAGGCTAGGGTCCCGCATCTTGCCGGAGTGGATGGATGTGGTGGACGATCCAACCCAAACGCAATATCGAGGCCACACGCTGCTGGGGCACTACGTGTATGACATGGAGGGCGTCGCTCCTCACCCCTTGACGCTGGTGGAGAAGGGCGTCCTGAAAAACTTTCTTTTGACGCGCACGCCGGTCTTCAAGGATTATCCGGGTTCCAATGGACGCGCGCGCATGACCGGCCCCTACGGCGGGCGCTGGCCCGGATTTGGCAATCTGTTTATCCGCGCATCACAGACCACGCCCGCGGCCGATATGAAGAGCAAGCTGATGGAGCTGTGCCGCACAGGCAACAAGCCGTACGGGATTCTGATCCGGAAGCTGGATTATCCTTCGACGGCGTCGGTGGAGGAATGGGAGAGAAAGATGCAAGCCGCCGGCGGATCCCATCTGGTGGTTCCTCCGCTGTTGGCTTACAAAATCTATCCGGATGGCCGCGAGGAGCTGGTGCGCGGGCTTTGGTTTGACGGCGTGTCAACCCGCTCCTTCAAGGACATTGTGGCGGCTTCGGATGAAAACTATGTGTTCGATATGATCGATTCGAACGCGCCGTTTGCGCTGGTGGGCGCGGGTTCTTTTACCACCACCTCCTCCATTGTGGCCCCGGCGCTGCTGTTTGAAGAGATGCAACTGGAGCCGGCCCAGGATGAAACGCAGAAGCCGCCCATCGTTCCACCACCCGCGTTGACAAGCGCTTCTGAACCGCGACCGTCAGGGAGCGGCCATCGAATTCCGGTAGGCAGTTAACCATGGGCCTGCTGTTTCGCGCTATTTTTCGCGAGATCGCAAAAAGCGCCACCTTTGGCGCCGCGCTCTTCACGTTCGTCCTTTTCTTGCAGCGCGCTGGAAAGCTGTTTGAAATCTTGGTGCGAAGTTCGGCGCCGCCGGCCACCGTGGCGCAACTATTCGTCCTAGCGATCCCGTTTACGCTCTCGTTCACCTTGCCACTCGGCGTCCTGGCCGGCATCATGATCGCGCTCAGCCGGATGTCGAGCGACGGCGAGATTATCGCCATGCGCGCGGCCGGGGTTCCAAGCCGCAAGGTGATTCCGCCCGCTCTGCTTTTCGCCACTCTCGCCATGTTGATCACAGCCACGGCATCGCTTTGGCTGACGCCCTATTCGGCGTGGAAGACGCACAAGGTCCTGAATCGGCTGGTGGCGGCCGAGCTGACTTCCGAAGTACAGCCGCAAGTGTTTGACGAAGAATTCCCCAATAAGATTTTGTACGTCAGCGATGTCACTCCCGGCGCGGTGAATCGGTGGCGCAATGTATTCATCGCCGACACCACGCCGGTAGAGGAACAAAAGAAGACCGATCATGATCGCGGCGATGGGCCCAGGGTCACGGTGGCCTCGTCGGGCATCGCGGTCCCCGATGTCCCTCACAATCAGATCCAGCTTTCGCTCGAGCAGGAAGCCTCCTACGATGTCGGCAAGGATCCAACCGAATACTACACGGAATCCTGCCCCGTCATGTGCGACCAGGTTCTGGAGGCCACCAAGCCCAGCGACGTTCCCACCAAGGGCTACACCGAAATCGACACCATTCCCCTTTATCGGGAGGCGTATCACAACCCCAAGTTGGACCGCGACAGCGTCATTCAAGCTCGCATCGAATTGCACCAGCGGCTGGCGCTGCCGCCGGCCTGTTTTCTGCTGGCCCTGATTGCGATTCCGTTCGGGATTTCCGCCCGCAAGGGGGGCAAATCCGGAGCATTCGTGATCACCGTAGCGCTGGCGTTCGTCTACTGGATCGGGTGGATCGCGGGCCAACGGCTGGGCCAGACAGGAAAGCTTCCGGTGGGCATCGCGATGTGGATCTCCAACTCGATCTTCGCCGTGGCTGGTGTGTTTCTGCTCACCCGCATGGAGCGCCCGGGCGATCGCGATTGGATTGCTTCCTTTAGCGCTTGGGTGTCCGCCGCATGGACCGGCCTGCGTAAGAAGCTGCCCGCGGCCGCCGCCCACGCTCGCGCGCGCAGTCAAGGCTGGCGAATGTTTCTCATCCCCCAGGTGGTGGACCGCTACGTACTGAAAAGCTTCCTGTTCTGGTTCGGGCTGCTGCTCACCGGCTTCGTGCTGATGACCCACGTCTACACGTTTTTCGATTTGTTAAGCGACATCGTGAAGAACCATATCGCGATGACGCGCGTGTTCACGTACCTGTTTTTCTGGACGCCGCAGGTGATTTTCGACTCCGCGCCGCTCAGCGTCCTAGTCGCGGTCCTGATCACTTTCGGCATTCTCACCAAACACAACGAAATCACAGCCATGAAAGCCAGCGGCGTCAGCTTGTACCGTCTGGGCGTACCGGTGCTGGTGGCGGCGCTGTTGATGAGCGGGGCCTTATTCGCTTTCGCGCATTATTATGTTCCGGACGCCAATCGCAAACAGGACGCGATTCGCAAGGAGATCAAAGGCAAGCCGGTGCAGACCTATTTGCTTCCGGACCGCCATTGGGTGTTCGACCCGGGAACCAATAACGATCCCCGCGTTTTCTACTTCAAGTACCATATCGACGGCGCGCAAAAGGTGATGTGGGGCCCGCAGGTGTTCGAGCTGGATGCGTCCAATTTTCGGATCCGCAAGCATATCTCGGCCGAAAAAGCGCGCTGGGAGCCGACGCTGCACACCTGGATCTTCGAGAACGGCTGGAGCCGCGAGGATCCCGGCGGCCGGCACGAAAAGTTCGACAACTTTAGCGGCCAGGCCGCCACTTTCAAGGAATTGGACGAGCGGCCGGAGTACTTCCTGCAAGAGGTGTTGCAGGATCAGCAGATGAATTTCCAGCAACTGGCGGCGTACATTCATGAGCTGCAGCGCAGCGGAATCGATACCATCACGTTGCAGGTGAGCTTTTACCGCAAGTTCGCGCTGCCGCTGTTCGCACTGGTGATGGCGCTGATCTCGGTGCCGTTCGCCTTCCTGGCCGGGAACAAGGGCGCGATGGCGGGCGTCGGTTTAAGCTTCACTATCGCGATTGCCTACTGGACCATCGGCAAGGTTTTCGAGCAACTGGGCGACGTGAATCTGTTGCCGGCCGCGCTGGCGGCATGGTCCCCGGATTTGATTTTCGCCATGTTCGGTTTGTATTTCTTCACGCGCATGCGGACGTAAAGCCGCTAGAAAGACGAGCGCGGTTTTACCGAGCCGCGACCCGACCGTTAGGGAGTCGGTCCGTGCGCCACGCCGGCTACCAGAACTTGCCGAGCGGCATCCAGCTGCGCGAGAAATAATCGCCCAGGGTGAGCGCGATCAGGATGGCCATCCAGAAGAATCCGGCGAAGACGAACAGCTTGGTCAGCGGATTATCTGCTCGGACGTGCATGAAGAACCAGATCACCAGGCTCATTTTGAAAGCGGCGATCCCGAGCGCGATCACGACATTGAACGGGCCCAGGTCGATCTGCGCCACATAGTACGTGGTGAAGGTCATGATCGTCAGGATGAGCCAGATCAGGACATAGGTTCGTACGGGAGTAACTGGATGCATGTTAAATAAGCTTCTTGGTGTGTCCAATCAGGTAGAGCAGGGGGAACAGGAAGATCCAGACGATATCGACGAAGTGCCAGTACAGTCCGGAAACTTCCACCGGAGTGTAATAGCTGGGACCGAAGGTTCCTTTGCGCGCCATCACCAGAATAGTCGTCATGATGCCGAGACCCACCAGCATGTGCAGCGCGTGGAAGCCGGTCATGAAAAAGTAAAAGCAAAACAGGATTTGAGCCTGATGGGCGAACTGCGGCGGAGCCAGCGGACCGTCCCACGCCCAGTGGCCGGCGAACAGCGGGACTTTCATGTCCACCCAATGCTCGTGATATTCGAATCCCTTGATCACCAGGAACGCTGCGCCGAAAATCATGGTCAAGACCAGCATCAACTGCAGTAACTTCTGCTGGCCCAGATGAGCCGCACGCACCGCCAGCGCCATGGTCAAACTGCTGACGATCAGAACCGCGGTATTGGCCGCGCCAAAGGCCGGGTTCATGAAATTGCTGGTGGCGGCGAAGGCCTCCGGGTACATGCTGCGATACACGGTATAGGCGCCGAACATTCCGCCGAAGAACATAATTTCCGTCAGCAGGAAAACCCACATGCCAAAAGTGGCCGAGTCGAACTGCTGGCCCATGTCATCGAAGTGATGACGTAAGTGCGGTGAATGCTCAGCGACGGCGTGATCAGCCAACGTGCGCCTCCTCGTGTTTTGCGTATGCGTAGGCTTCTTCGGTGACGATGGGAGTCTGCTCGAAATTAAAGGTCGGCGGCGGCGATGACGTGGTCCATTCCAGGCCCTTCGCGCCCCACGGATTGTTGCCCGCGGGCTTCCCGTACTTCAGCGACCATAGCAAATAGATCAGCGGAATAATGAATCCGAGGCCCAGCACGGAGGCGCCCGCCGTTGACATCACATTCAGCACCTGGAACTCCGGCGCGTAGGCATGATAGCGGCGCGGCTGGCCCATATAACCGGCGATGAACTGCGGGAAGAAAGTGAGGTTGAAACCGGCGAAGACCAGCAAGGCGGAGAATTTGCCCCAACCCTCCGGATACATCTTGCCGGTAATCTTGGGCCACCAGAAGTGCAGGCCGCCCAGATACGCCACCACCATGCCGCCCACCATCACGTAATGGAAATGCGCCACCACGAAATAGGTATCGGTGAGATGCACGTCCAATCCCAAGGTCCCCAGGAACAGGCCGGTGAGTCCGCCGATGGTAAACAGGCCAATGAAGCCGAAGGCATACAGCATCGGGGTTTCATAACTGATGGAGCCGCGGAACATGGTGGCGGTCCAATTGAAAACCTTGATCGCCGAGGGAACGGCGACCAGCATGGTCAACAGCGAGAAATACAGGCCCGCGTACATCGACATGCCGGTGACGAACATGTGATGGCCCCACACCAGGAATCCGATGATAGCGATGCCCAGGCTGGAACCGGCGATGAACGAATATCCGAAAACGCCCTTGCGCGAGAAGCAGGTGACCAGTTCGCTGATCACGCCCATGCCGGGCAGAATCATGATGTAGACGGCAGGGTGCGAGTAAAACCAGAACATGTGCTGGAACAGGATGGGATCGCCGCCGATGGCGGGATCGAAAATGCCGATGTGGAAGGCTCGCTCCAATCCGACCAGCGCCAGCGTGATAGCCACCACCGGAGTGCCGAGCACCTGGATCAGGGAAGTGGCGTAGTTGGCCCAAACGAAAAGCGGCAGACGGCCCCAGGTCATGCCCGGCGCGCGCATCTTGTGCACGGTCACGATAAAGTTGAGACCGGTGAGAATCGACGAAAAGCCCGCGATAAATACGCCCACCGCGGCGGTGATGACGAAGGTGTTCGAATAGGTGGTGCTGAACGGCGTGTAGAAGGTCCAGCCGGTGTCCACGCCGCCCATGACGATGGCGGCCAGCGCGAAGAGCGCGCCCACGATGTAGATATACCAACTCAGCAGGTTAATGCGCGGGAAGGCCAGATCCTTGGCGCCGATCATCATCGGCACAAAGAAATTGCCGAGCGTGGCCGGAATGGACGGGATCAGGAAAAAGAAGATCATCGTCACGCCGTGCATGGTGAAGAACTTGTTGTAGGTGTCGGAATTGACCAGGTCGCCTTGCGGGGTCAGCAGTTCCAGGCGAATCAACATGGCGAAGACGCCGCCCAGGGCGAACATCACGGAGATGGAGATCAGGTAGAGTACGGCGATGCGTTTGTGGTCCTTGGTGAAAAGCCACGACTTCCAGCCGTACTCGGCGTTCAAATAATTCGGTGTTTCGATAGTTTGAGGTTCTTGTAAAGCTGTACTCATTGTTTACCGCCTGCATCGGTGGCGAGCCGGTTTTGCGCCGTTGGGACGCCGGGCGCGTTGCCGTTCGCCAGCGACTTTATGTACACGATCAACTGCAGGATGCCTTCTTCGCTGATCTGGCCCTGGAAGCTGGGCATCACGTAGGGACGATAGCCGGTAACCACCCTGGCGTTCGGATTCAAGACAGACTCGCGCAGGTAGGCGTCATCCGCCTGGATGGTCTGTCCGTTGGCCAGTTGCACGCGCGAGCCGTATAAGCCGCGCAGATTCGGGCCGCGGCCCTGCCGGTCTACCAGGTGACAACCGGAGCAACCCAACTGTTCGAACAAACGCTCGCCCTGTTGCGCCATGGTGCCGCTGGCGCCGCCGCCGGCCAGCCAATTCTCATAATCCGCGGGAGTCATGATAGTGATCCATCCCACCATGCCGGAATGTTCGGTTCCGCAATACTCGGCGCAAAAAATATGATAGCGGCCCGGCTTGTTGGCGTTGAACCACATGGTGTCGTAATGGCCCGGCACCACGTCGTGCTTGATGCGGAGGGCGGGAATGAAGAAGCTGTGGATGACGTCCTCGGACGCCAGCGTCAGTTTTACCGGCCGGCCGATGGGAACATGCAGCTCGTTGATCTCGCGCTGGCCGCCCGGATACTGAAGCTTCCACATCCATTGCTTGCCCACCACGTAGACATCCATCGAATTGGGCGGCGGCACGGCATTGTAGAAGAAGATTTTGGCGCCCCACCAGAAGAACGTCAGCATGACCAGGAAGGGGATGATCGACCAGGTGATCTCCAGCCGCAACGAACCATGGATGGGCTGTGGCACTTCGTCGCCGCGGCGGCGATACTTGATCGCAAAGACGAAGATGACGCCGAAGATCAGGACCGACATCACCACGCTGACCAGCGTGATGTAGATGTACAGATGATCGATGTCGGTGGCAACCGCGGAAGCGGCAACGGGCCAAAGTGGAAGCTGTTCACCCATAGTCTTAAGAGAATCTCCGATGGTCGCTGATGCCGCTCCCGTCGCAGCATGATGAACACGAAGCCGAACAGGCAGAGCGCGGTGGCCGTGCCGAGCACCTGGGTGATCCGCTTGATGGTCAATCCATATTTGCCGGTCATCGGATCGTAGTGATAGCAGAACAGAAGAACCTGGTCGGCGGGCGTGCCGATTTTATTGGCCGAAGCCTCCACCAGGCCCAGGCGGAAATCGCGCGGCTTGTATTCGATTCCGTAGAAGTAGCGCGCGATCTTGCCTTCCGGCGTCAGGATCATGATGGCGCTGGCGTGGGCGAACTGTTTATTGATAGGGTCGTAGTTGTAGTGGAAACCCACGGTTTCGGTCAGGCTCTTGATGGCGTCCGGCTGGCCGGTTAAGAAGTGCCAGCCTTCCTTGGCGCCCGGCCGATTGTACTTTTCGATGTAATTGGCTTTCTTGGCGTCGGCCAGTTGCCAGGTCTCCTTGGGATTGAAGCTGACCGTGACCACCTCGTAATCGGAGCCCACATTCAAAGAGGTCTGCCCCATGACGTGAGTGAGACCATTCAGGATCAGGTCGCACAAGCCCGGGCACTCGTAATACACCAACGCCAGCACCACCGGCTTTCCGCGGAAATACTGGCCCAGGCGAACCGTTTGCCCGGTCTCATCTTTGAAAGTCAGCTCGAGCGGGATCTGAGCGTTCAGGTTCTGGTCGATACCCACGCCCTGCACCATGGCGGGAACGCTGGCCGCAGGCAGGCCAAACTGTTGCGCCGCCGCTGAACCGGCGAGCGCTCCTACCATCCATCCGGCAATGAACAATTTACTTCTCATCACTGTTTCCTTGCTGCTCTTGGCTCTTGGACTTTGGCTCAGGCTGAGCCGCCGGCGGTTTTCGACCGGCTAGAATATCGTCGAGATAATTGTGCGATGGCAATCCCTTGGCGGCCAGAAGATCGATGGCGCGATCGATGGGATGCGCACCGTGCCGCTCTGCTTGTCCAGCAAAGCGTAGCTGCTCAAAACGTGATCTTCCTTGGCCCGTACTTGCTGCAATTGCTCATAGGGCGCCACTTCAATGCGCGGCTCAGGGGGAATGACGGGCTGCGATAGCCGCGTGGCTTCCTCGGTGCTATAGGTGGCGTAAAAGTAGCGGAAAATTCCCACTACCAGCACAAAAACAAAAAACGTCGCGACTGCCAGAAATGCCAGCGACACCACAATGAGCTTTACGCTGACTTCGCGCTGTTCGTGGCCGGCTCCGTTCGGGCTGTGATGTATGGTTTGATCCATGGGCTTCTCTCTAGCGATCAGTGTCCGTGTCCACGCGCTGTCGCGAGCAGGGAATAGGTGTCACGCGGATCGCGAGATGCCAGCAGCGGCCGGGCCTTCAGGTTCCTGATGAAATAGGCCAGCCAAACGCCACCCAGTCCGATCAGTGCAACCAGATCGGTCCAGTAAACTTCCAGGCCGCGTTGACGAAACGCCGGTTCCACAATCCAGAATATATCCAGGATGCGCATGACGATCATCCATATCGCCAGAGCGCGCAGAGCGCCTGGGTTTTTCTTCATGAAGCGCATCAGCAACAGGAAAAAAGGCACGCAAAAGTGGAAAATCGCGATGGTGAACGCGATGTAGCCCCATCCACCGCTGAAGCGGCGCACGTACCAGGGAATTTCGTCCGGCAGGTTTTCCGCCCAAATGATCAGGAACTGCGACAACGACATGTAGGCCCACAACATGGTGAACGCCAGCATCAGGTTGCCCAGGTCGTGGTAATGCTGCCGCGTCAGAAAGCTGGCGAAGGGCTCGCGCTTGGAAAGCAAAACCAGCAGTGCAACGACGAAAGCAAAGGTGAGTAAAACTTCGCCCATGGTGAACATCCAGGCATAGATGGTCGAATACCAATCCGGTTCGAGCGACATGATCCAGTCAATGAATGCATAAGTGGTGGACAGCACAAATATCAGCAAGGCCGGAGCGCTCAAGCCCTTGATGCGCTTGAACAGCGCTGGATCTCCGGTGCGGTCGTGCTCATTGGCCATTGCCAGAAGACGGTAGCCGAAGAACAACCAAATCAGGAAGTACAGCACCGTTCGCCCGATGAAGAAGGGAACGTTCATGTAAACGGCCTTGTGGCCCACCGCGAAATCCTGCGCCCTCACGTCGGGATGCGTCCAGGTATAGAGCGTGTGCAGCGCGAAGAACAGCGGGAGCACGAAGACTGCAACCAAGGGAAGGGTCTGAGTACCGGACTCCACGAAGCGCCGGATGGCGACGCCCCAGTTCCCCCCACCACGTTGTGCATGATCAGAATGCCCAGGCAACCTAGCGCCAGGCCGGACCAGAAAATATAGGCGAACAGATACGATTGCCAAAAGTGGAATGGATCCCGGAACAGTCCGATCAGGCTGATCACCAGCGCCACCAGGCCTATGAACAAGCAGTTCTTCTGCACGCGCTCCATTTGAGGGCGGAGAGTATCGCTGGGGGTCATTGTGGATTTGCTCCAGAGGGGGGATTTGCTCCTGGGGGATTGGTTCCAGGAGGATTGCCGGCCCGCGCCCCCGTTGCTATTCCCGGAAGTGCGCAGCGGCGCTTCCACCGGCAGGTTCTGGCGCTGATCCGCGGGTACATCGTTCAAGCTGGCCGATTCACTCAACTGTAGAGCGCGGATGTAGGCCACCACGCGCCAGCGGTCGTCCGATTCGACTCGCGACGCGTAGCTTGGCATGGCGCCGAATCCGTTGGTGATTACGTCGAAGAAATGTCCCACCGGAGCGTGCATCAGCCGGTCCGAGTGATAAGACGGGGGCTGCCTGAAACCTCGTAGCACCACCATGCCGGTTCCGTCTCCCAAGCGGCCGTGGCAAGGCGTGCAATAGATGTTGAAGCGGGTCTGGCCACGCTCGATGTCCTCTTTGGCGATGGGGATGGGAAATTGGTCGATGTCCTCGCCGTCGATCTTGCCGGTGTAACGCGCCTCGTCGATGCGCAGGTGCCCGCGCGCCACGGTTCCTTCCACCATGGGACGGGCGGAACGATGGTCGGCGAAGAACTCGCTTTGGGCCAGCGGCTTGTAACGCGGCTCGTCCTGCATGTCCTGGCGGCAGGCGGTAAGCGACAGTGCGAGAACAATGGCCCCGGCGCCGAGCCAATTTCGGAGACCGGCTCCCTGACGGTCGCGGCTCTGTTTACTTTTCAACTTCGGCCACCTCTTCAGGGTTGAGTTGTTCCAGGAACGCCTTGGTTTTCGCCATCTCGAACTTGGGATCGGATGCTTCAATGCACAGGAAGAAGCGATCCACCGAGGCACGCTTCGAAAAACTCTCCACGTTGAATACGGGATGATACGGCTGGGGCAATTTGTTGAGGGCCAGCATTCCGATCACGGAGCTGAGCGCGGCTAGCAGGACCGTACATTCAAATGTGATTGGGATATAAGCCGGCCAGCTATCAAAAGGCCGCCCGCCGGTGTTGTGTGGATAGGCGACCACGGTAATCCACCACAGCAGCCTGAATCCGCCCACGCAGCCACACAGCCCGAAGAACAGGACGATCGGCGATACCCAGTTGCGGCCGAAACCTACCGCTTCCGCCAAGCCATCGACGGGCATCGGCGTATACGCATCCATGTCGCGATAGCCGGCGGCATACGCGCGATTCGCGGCTTCGAGTAACTGCTCGGGGGTTTCAAACTGCGCCATGACCCCGTAGATGCCGTGTCTATCCGCGAAAGTTTCGGTCATCTCTAATCTCCGTGCGCCGGATTCGGCGACAGTTGGTCATCGTCCACGATATGCGGAGCCAGGTGATGGAGAACTTCGCGCACCTCAAAAATCGAGATGGAAGGTAGAAAGCGGACGAATAAAGACATCAAGACCAGGAAGAACCCCAGCGTGCCGATCAGCACCGCCCAATCCCATTGCGTCGGATAATACATGCCCCACGAGGAAGGCAGGAAATCGCGATGCAAACTGATGATAACGATCACGAAGCGTTCCAGCCACATGCCGATGTTCACGACGATGGACACAAAGAACAGCCGCCCTATGTTCTGTCGAACTTTCCTGGACCACAGCGATTGCGGAATGATGATGTTGCATAGAATCAAGCACCAGAACAGTATTCGGTAAGGCCCTGTGGAACGGTTGATGTACATGAACATTTCATGCTGATTCCCGCTGTACCAGGACATGAAGGCTTCCATCATGTAGCCGTAAGCCACGATCAGCCCGGTGCCGAGCATCAACTTCGCGCAGGCGTCCAGGTGCCGCATGGTGATGATGTCTTCCAGGTGAAACCACTTACGAGTGGGAATCGCGAGCGTCACCACCATGGCGAATCCGGAATAAATGGCGCCGGCGACGAAATAGGGCGGGAAAATCGTGGTGTGCCAGCCGGGCAACAGGCTGATGGCGAAGTCAAAGCTAACCACAGTGTGCACCGAAACCACCAGCGGCGTGGCCAAGCCGCCCAGCAGCAGGTAGGCCATCTGATAGCGAGCCCAATGTTTGGCCGATCCGCGCCAGCCCATGCCGAGCATGCCGAAGGTCACCTTCTGCCAGTGATGCTTGGCGCGATCACGCATGGTGGCCAGATCGGGCACCAGGCCGATGTACCAGAAGATCAACGACACCGTCAGGTAAGTTGTCACCGCGAAGACGTCCCAGATCAGCGGGCTGCGCGGATTGGGCCATAGCCACATGGAACTGGGGTAGGGAATCAGCCAATATCCTAGCCACGGCCGGCCCAGGTGCAGAATCGGAAACATGCCGGCCTGCGCGACGGCGAACAGCGTCATGGCTTCAGAAAAACGATTGATGGAAGTGCGCCAGTCCTGTTTGAGCAGCAAAAGAATGGCCGAGATGAGCGTTCCGGCGTGGCCGATACCGATCCACCACACGAAGTTGACGATGGCGAAGCCCCACGCCACCGGGATGATGATGCCCCACACTCCGACGCCCTTGTAGAACAGCCAGAATGCGCCCGCCAGCAGGCCTTGCATGGCGACAAAAGCGAGAAGCAGCGCGATCCACCATTGTTTCGGAGTGGTCTGGATCGGCTTTAGGACGACGTTGGCAATCTTGTCGGTGACGGTGGTGTTGTTAAATCCCGGACCAATGATTTTGTCCGGTCCGGGGTCGATTACCTTCGGCTCTAGTTCCTCGGTGTTCAGGCTAGGCATTTCCGATCTCCGGGTTGGGGTTGCGCAAACGTCCCAGGTAGGTGGTTCGGGGCCGAACGTTCAGGTCTTCCAGCAAGCTGTAGTTGCGCGCCTGCGCTTTGAGCTGCGCCACGCGGCTCTTGGGATCGTTGATATCTCCGAAAACGATGGCCTTGGTGGGACAAGCCTGAGCGCACGCCGGGGTGATTTCACCATCCGCGATGCGCCGGTTCTGCTTCTCGGAGTCGATTTTCGCCGCGTTGATGCGCTGGATGCAATAGGTGCACTTTTCCATCACGCCTCGGCTGCGGACCGTGACGTTGGGATTGCGGACGCCGTACAGGCTAGGCGTGCCCCAATCGGAATACAACAGGAAATTGAAGCGCCGCACCTTGTAAGGGCAGTTGTTGGAACAGTAGCGCGTGCCCACGCAGCGGTTGTAAACCATCTGGTTGATGCCATCGCCACTGTGCACCGTGGCTGCAACGGGACACACCAGCTCGCACGGCGCGTTCTCGCACTGCATGCACGGCACCGGCTGGTAATACAGCTCGGGGTTATCCCAATTGCCTTTGAAATAGCGGTCCACGCGGATCCAGTTCATGTGGCGTCCGCGAGTTACCTCGATTTTGCCGACCACCGCGATATTGTTCTCAGCCTGGCAGGCCATCATGCAGGAGCCGCAGCCAACGCACGAATTCAGATCGATGGTCATGCCCCACTTGTAGCCTTGATAGCGATAATCCGGATACAAAGTGAGCGTCACGGGAAGGGGCTTCTGCTCTTCCTTTTGATCGGCGAACTGCGGCGTCTTCTTGTACTCGTCGAGGTTGGCGATGCGAATCGGCTCGCCCTCTTCCATGGTCTGGGTGTGCTGCGTGGTGGCGAACTCGTGGTGGCCGCTCACCTTGTTCAGCTCCAGGCCGTAATCGTTCCAGGGCGCCGACGAGGCGCGCAACAGGTAAGCGTTGAAACCCACTTCGTTGCCCACGTGGCCGGCGAATGTCCGGCCAAAGCCCAGATGAATCGTGGCGCTGTTATTAGCGTGGCCCGGCTGGATCCAGATGGGTCCGGTGACAGTCCGGCCCTGATACTTCAGCTCCACCACGTCGCCGATGTTTAGATTTTTCTGCTGCGAGGTTGTGGGACTGATCCAGATGGCGTTGTCCCACGTCATTTTGTTCTGGGGCTTGGGCAGCTCTTGCAGCCAGCCGTTGTTCGAGAACGATCCGTCCCAGATGGTGGGATCGGGCCGGAAGACAATTTCGAAACCCTGCCCTGATTTTGATTGCGGCGCGGGGGGCATCTTGGCGGTGACGTTGACAGCGGCCAATGCGGTGTTGGGGACCACACCATCGTGCAGCGCCTTTTGCCAGAAAATGTCGAAATTCGAAACCTTGGCCTGACTTTGCCAGTACGCTTGCACCAGATCGTGATCCGACTTGTCGGGCTGACCGCCCACTGTTGCGATCACTTCCAGCGCAGTCTTGCCGCCATAGAGTGGAGCGATCAACGGCTGAACGAAACTCACCGTTCCGTCAAACCCGCGAACGTCGCCCCAGCTCTCCAGATAGTGCGCTTCGGGAACCTGCCAGATGCACTGCCGCGCAGTCTCGTCGGAATATAGCCCCAGATACGCCTTCCACGCCACCTTTCTTAAAGCTCCGGCGAAGTTCAAGTCGGCCGGAGCGCTGTAGACCGGATTCCCGCCCAGGATAAACAGCGTCTCCACTTTGCCCGCATTCATGTCGGCCACCAATTGGCGGAGCGAACCCTGTTGATCGGTCGGATTGCCTTCGATCGAATCCGTGTAGCGGACTGTTTTGCCGACATTACCAAGCGCCTGGTTCATGGCATGCGCCAGAGCGTGGACCGCGGGAGGTTGATAGTCGCCGGCCACCACTAAGCAAGCGCCCTTGTGGGCTTGCAAATCTTTCGCGATGGCAGCGGTCTCTTTGTATTTGCCGCTGGACGCGCCGCCCAAACCGAGAGCCGCGGCCAAATCCCAGGCCCAGCCTTCGATTTCACCGGCTTGCAGCACGAAATGATGATCGGCCATGCTGGCGGTGGGGGAAGGAGACGGCTCGACAACATAAAGCCGATTCAGCACGGTCTCGCTCACCGGCTTTCCTTCGGCCTGCACTTGCGCGGGCAAAACCACAGGGCCGCGATTGTCCGTCATGTATTGGGTGGATTGATTGGTGCGTGGCGGAATGGGACCTGCTTGGTACCCCTCCTGCCAATCTTCCTTGGGCTGCGGCGTGTGGGTCACGTCGCTCTGGACGCGCCGTTTGTCGGCGAACTGGCGCGCGTGACGAAGATTGCCAGGTCCGCAAGCCAGGAAATCGGCATCGATGGAAACGATCACATCCGCCTGGCCGAAGTCGTAAATCGTGTTTACCGGTCGGCCAAACGCCAGCATCGCGCCCTGGTAGGCGCTGTGCCGGCCGCCCACTTCGTACTGATGCCATTTGGCGCCCGGGAATTCTTTGAGGATCGCGTTGATCCCAGCGGTAAGGGTCGGAGACGTGACGGTCTCGGTCAGAATGCGAAGACCGTCGCCGTTCTTGATCGCGGCCTCTTCGCGTCGGCTAGCCACGGCCGCTTGAAATGAGACCCAGGAGTCGATATAGCCTTGCCTGGTAACGGCCTGCGCACGATCCGGATCGTACATCGTCAGGATAGATGCCTGGTGGAAGTAATCCGAAGCGCCCAGGCTGCCCGGATGATCGGGATTGCCTTCGATTTTGGTAGGCCGGCCAAGGTGGCTGGTGACAAGTAAGCCCGTACCCACGCCGCCCATCTGCATCGCGGTAGCGAAATACAGCGGAACGCCCGGAACAAACTCCTCCGGCTGGCGAACGTAGGGAACGATGACTTCTTTGGGCTGTTTGGTGCATGCCGTGATGCCGGCAAACGCCAGCGATGCGGCTGCCAGCTTCAAGAAATTGCGGCGGTGGTCGGCGTCCAGCCAGTTGGGCGTTCGATCGGCGAGTTCATCGTCGAGAAAGGCCTGAAACTCTTTGGTCTCCGCCAGCTCTTCGAGGCTCTTCCAGTACAGAGGTCCCTGGGCTGATTCCAGCCGAGCCCGAATCTTGTCTAAGTCAAGAGCGGGTATCTCGTTCATCGGTGGCAAGTGTAACAGTCCGTCAAACTTTGAATGTGATTTTCCTGAACCAGCTTGCGGCCAAGCTCTTCCTGGTTTGCCGGCGCTTCATAAGCCATGTTGAACACCTGGTCGCGCGGGCGAACGTACTTCTCCGGATTGCGGTGACAGTTGACGCACCAGTTCATATAAAGCGTATTTTCTTTGTACATCAGGGGCATCTGGTCCACGCGGCCATGGCAGGTGGCGCATCCGACGCCCTTGTTGATATGGATGCTGTGGTTGAAGTATACGAAATCCGGAAGGTCGTGTATACGGGTCCATTCCAGCGATTCGCCCGTGCGGTAACTGGCGCGCACAGGCTCCAGAATCTCCGCATTGGTCCAGATCTGCGAATGACAGCTCATGCAGATCTCGGTGGCGGGAAGGCCCGCGAAGGACGAGGTCTCTACCGACGTGTGGCAGTAACGGCAGTCGATACCGTCGTCTCCGACGTGGTGTTTGTGGCTGAACGGAACGGGTTGATCCTTCACCACCTTGACGTCCGTGATGTAGTGACCACGGTCCATCGTGTAGGCGAAAGCGATCAATCCTCCGGCTGCGAGGACAGCGCCCGCAATGCTTATTTTTGAGATGCTATTTGCGCTTCTGTGGAAGAGCTGGGCCATCCAGTACGTCCTGTATGACCCACTATGGTAAATCAGATTGCGCTAGAATTGCAAAAAATATTATGTGGCGAGTTTGAATGTAATTTGACTTACTACAGTAAGGGCAATCCGCTCTCTCACTCAGGCGGCGAACCGCTTGTTGACAGCCCGGCGAGCGCGCAGCAAACGGATGCGAACGGCCGTTTCGGTCCATCCATGAGCGCGCGCGATCTCCTGAACTTTATATCCTTCCAGGTAATGGCGCGTCAGGACCATGCGATCGTTCTTCTTGCAGGTTTTCAAAATGCGCCGGACGTCGATGGCGGCCAGATTTACCTTGGGAGGCGTGGGCAGTTCGGGAAGCGTCTGGAGGAACGGCTCGCGGCGCATGCAGCTGCGATGAATATTCAGCGCGATGCTGTTCATCCAGGTGAGCACCATGTTCTGATCGCGCAACTGTCCCAGGCGTTCCCAGCCCTTCACCCAAGCGGCTTGCGCCGTCTCTTGTGCGGAATCGTACGACAGGCCGCGCGATACCAAAAATCGTACCGTCAAATTGTAGCCCTTTTTGTAAGCGGCGCCGTACATTCTTCTCTTGTCATGTTGCCCTAAGCTCCCTTGTTGAAACTATTTGCCGTCTTCGGCGTTCGCAACAAGAAAAGCAGTTTCGGTACCAAGGTGCTGGCTGTTGGAACGGCCCTATAAGGCCCTTTGAATCAGAGGATTAGGGAGGTCGAGGCACGGTGGTTGGATTTTGGCCACCACGCAAGAATTGCTGGACGGGCAAAATTTTCCGGAAACCAAAATCCTAGAGCTGTTCGGTTCCCGGGACTACGAAGACCATATAATCCTCGTCGACATCCACGTCGCCCACTTTGAGCGCCGCGCGCTCATGTCCGAATACACTGAATCCTAGCGACGCATAAAGACGCTTCGCCGCGGCCTGGTGGTTGCCTACCGTGAGGATGATCCGCTCCAGCCCCGCGATGGATGTGGCGCGCCGCAACGCCTCCAGCATCAGGCGCCGCGCGATGTTTTGTCCACGATATTCGGCCTGCACATAAACTCCCCAGATCCTGCCCTTGTGCCGCTCCTTGGGGCGTGTATTGCGTCCGAAACCTACCGTGCCCACCAACTTTGCATCCGCGAATGCGCCCACCACAAAGTTGTCGGCGCTGCCCGGCAGGCGTCGGCCTATATCGGCCACCGATGTCGCCCGATGTTCTTCCGCCGATGAACCGAAGGCGCGGGGCTCGCTTTCCAGCGCTTCCAGACGCAAATGCCAGAAGGCTTCAGCATCTTGCGTCTCAAGTGTGCGAATCTCTATAGTCATTCTTTGGGCAGTCTTTTTTATATACCGCGTCCGCGTCCCGCGCTCACAGTGGCGCTCTCCCTGCTGCTCTTAAGCCGCGCCATTGGGCAGACTCCCGCGCCAGATCCAGCCGAACAACAGAAGATTATCGCCGACGCGACCGATTACGCCGTCCACCACGAACGCAGTCTGCCGAACTTCCTGTGTACCCAAACCACTCGCCGCTTCCAGGATCTGCAAGGCCGCGGTCCTTCTGGGAACGATGACTGGCGGCCCGTGGATATCATTGTGGAACGGCTGGCCTATTTTGAGCACCACGAAGACTACAAGGTTATCGAGATCAACGGCATTCCGTCCAGCCTGGAGCACGACAAACTGGGCGGAGCTTCGTCTTCAGGCGAGTTCGGTTCCGTGATGAAGGGCATCTTCGCGAAAGAAACGGCGACTGTGTTCAACTGGCAGACCTGGTTTACGCTGCGCGGCCAGAAGATGCATGTGTACGCTTACCAGGTGGCGGCCGGCAAGTCCGACTATCACGTGCTGGTGCCGGAACAACACAAGGACCTGGTGACGGCGTATCACGGTCTGATCTTCATCGACGACCGCAAGCATTTCGTCCACCGCATCACATTGCACGCCGATGGTATCCCGCCCGCGTTTCCCATTCAAGAGATCAGCCTGATGCTGGACTACGATTACACCCGCATCGGCGACGGCACTTACCTGCTTCCGCTGCAGTTTGAGCTGCGCTCGCGGGAAGGTAATGTGCTGATCAAGAACGACGTGGATTACGATCAATATCGCAAGTTCACGGCGGATTCGAGTGTCAGTTTTGGCACGGGGAACGATGCGCCCGCTGACCAGACCCCAAAGAAGTAGAAACGGGTTAAACGAATGCCGTGGTCTTGATGCCAGAAATGTCGAAATGTTTCCGGCAGCGCATGTTCTTGCACATAACTTTGTCGTCCAGCAGGACCATGTAGCTGGCGGCCTTCTTGAATTTGGCGCGATCGCGCTCGTCGGCGTTGCCCGGCAGTCGATCCACTTTGGTCCGGACCAGCCAGCGCAGATCGTACGTCTCCGAGCCTTCGGCAGAAAGGGCAATGCAGCGTCGCAGGCTTCGTGGTCTGGGATTCTTTATAAAAAGCTCGTTCGTCCATGATCCTTCGATCCTATCCTATACCGCGGCCATCGCCGAAGCTCGGACCAGACTTGCGTCCAAGCAGTCGCGCGAACTCGTCCACGTCCGCTTTGCCGATGTTGAGCGGCGGAGAGAAGCGCAGGACGTTGCCGTGCAAGCCGCCCTTGCCGATGCATGATTCCGTTTTCGCGCGCTGCTTCCATAACGGCCAGGGTTTGCGCCGCCGCCGGCGTCTTGCTCACCGGGTCCTCCACCAGCTCGATGGCCTGCAGCAGCCCCATGCCGCGCACGTCGCCGATGAGGGGATGCTTGGCTTGCAGCTCGAGTAGCTTGTCGCGAAAATACGCGCCCACCTCCGCGGCGTTGATGGAGAGCTTGTGGTCCTCGATGAAATCGATCACCGCTTTGGCCGCGGTGGTGGCGATGGGGTTGCCGCCGAAGGTGGAAATGGTGGCGCCGTTCACCGAATCGGCGATCTCCGGACGGGCGATGGTCAAGCCGATCGGCGAGCCGTTCGCCAGGCCTTTGGCGCTGGTGATGATGTCCGGCTGCACGCCCCACTGCTCGATGCCGAACCACTTGCCGCCGGTGCGGCCCCAGGCGGTCTGCACTTCGTCGCTGATGAAAACGCCGCCGTATTTCTTCACGATCTCGGCCACGATCGGGAAATATTCCTTGGGAGGCGTGATGAAGCCGGCCACGCCTTGAATGGGCTCGGCGATGAATCCGGCGATGCGTCCGGAGGTGTGACGTGCGGATCACTTCCTCGACATCCTGCGCGCAACGCACCTCGCAGGACGGATAGGAGAGGCCATAGGGGCAGCGATAGCAATAGGCGTTCACGGCGTGAACGATGCCGGCTTGCGTCACCGGCCCCAGCCGCCAGGTGGATTGCGCGGTCAGTCCCATGGCCAGCGACGAGCGGCCATGATAGGCGTAACGCAGCGCGACAATCTCGGTCGATCCGGTATAGCAGCGCGCGGCCAGAATCGCGGTTTCGTTCGCTTCCGTGCCGCTGTTGGTGAAGAACGATTTGGTCAGCTTTCCGCCCGGCGTGATTTGCGCCAGTTTCTTGGCCAGCGCCGCCTGCGGCTCGTTGGCGAAGACCGTGGAGACGTGCTGCAGCCGATCGATCTGCGCGTGCACTTTCCGGTTCACCTCTTCATTGCAATGGCCGACGCTGACGGTGACGATGCCGCCGAAGAAATCCAGGTATTGATTGCCGTCGGCATCCCAAACGTATTGATCCTTGGCGTGAGAGATGACCAGCGGTTCCTTGTAGTAGTGGAAGACGCGGGGAAACAGGTGCTCGCTTTGCGCGAGAAGGATCTCCTCTTTGGTCATGTTTGATTCGGCCATGTTTGATTTTAACTCCGCTCAAGTCGGGCCAAATTGGCGTCCTGGGTAGCGCCGGAATCAATCAGTTGCTCGGAGGGATCGATCTTCAGCCATAGCCAGGCTCCCAGCAGCAGAAGCGCCGCCATGGGAATGAAGGGAACGTTGTAACTGCCGAAGCGGCCCACCAGATATCCAAATACCAGCGACGACAGAAACGAGCCAATTTGCGAAGCGGTGTTCATGGCTCCCACCATGGCGCCGGCGTACGCGCCGCCGATGTCCAGGCACACCGCGAACATAATAGGCTGCTGAAATGTGATTCCCCCGTAAATCAGCGACAACAGGAGCATGGCCCCAAACCGACCATGTGTAAACATGACCGCGATGGTACACAGTCCCGCTGTCGCCAGACTTACCACGCCGATGCCACATCGTCCCCACCTGAGCCCCACTTTCTTGACCAGCGTGTTACTCAGCACGCCGCCGGCGCAGTTCGCACCGGCAGCCACAAAAAAAGGCAGCGACGATAGCAAAAGATCGTTCTCGCTGTAACCGCGCGCCTTTACCAGATAGGTGTGGAACCAGGACTGAAAAAAGTAAAAAGTGTAGACGTAGCAAAGGGCCGCGCTCATGGCGGCCCAAAAATTTCTCGAGCGGAGAGCCACGCTCCACGGCAGGCGTTGGTGGCCTTTAGCCATCAAGCCGCGCGTCTCTTCCAACTCGGCTGGACTGACGCCCACTCTTTCCGCCGGAGAGTCGCGAAACCACCGATACCAAACGCCGCTCCAGACCACTCCCAGGACACCGAAGAGATAGAAAGACGCTCGCCATCCGTAATGAATTTGGATCGGCACCACCAGCAAGGGGGCAAACGCACCACCTAACTGGGCGGCCATTAATGTGATTCCGAAAGCACGCCCGCGCTCCTGAATGGGGAACCAGCGCGACACCACCACCGAAGCGTTGGGATAGGCGCCCGCTTCACCCATCCCAAACAGGAACCTGACCAGCAAAAGCGGGTAGTAGCCGGTCGCCAACCCCGTCAATGAAGTAAATCCGGACCACCACAACACGATCCGCGTGAGCACCCGGCGCGCTCCAATGCGATCGCCCAAAGCACCGCTCGGGATCTCGAATGCGGCGTAGGAGAGCGTGAAGATTCCGGTCACCCAGCCCCACGCCACGGGGCCGATGTGGAGAGCTTCCTGCATGCGTGGCCCCGCCACCGAAATACACACGCGGTCCAGGTAAGTGATCACCAGAAGCAGGGATAACAGACCCAGCACCCGATTGCGGTACTTCATGGCTTGGCCTCGCGGAAAGACAGGTTCCAAACGTAGCACAGAAGGCGGCCGTGGCCCTTTCATGTCGAGCTCACGCCGCGTTGTAAACTGTCGGGTGCAAATGGACAACTTCTTTGGAAGAAGCGTGTTCTTCGTCAAAGACGCTGAGCGCGCGCTGGCTTTTTATACCGCGACGCTTGGCTTCACGTTGGATTGGAGTCATCAAGCTGAAGACCGGGCATTTGTGTTTCAAGTCAGCTTGTTCGGGTTCCAGCTCATCCTGAACCAAGTTGAGGAATGGACCCGGGACCGCGTTGGGCATGGGCGCGCGTTCGTGGGGCTTGATGACGAACAAGTAGCGGCGTTACGCAGGCATATCAGCGACAAAGGCATCCAGACCACGATCTTTCGCTGGGGAGCGCCTGTTTTGGTAATGAGGGATTTGGATCAGAACGAATTGTTTTTCTCGCTGCCTCGAAGTGAGTGGGCAAGCCTCGAAGCGGAACTCGCGAAATCAGTACAAACACCCCACTAATGGCCGCCGCGAAACAGCGAGAACAGCTCGATCACCAGAATCGCTACCACCATGGCTTCCAGCGCGAAGGCGCGCGCCTGATGAAATTCGTTCATCATGAACTCGTAGAGCTCGCCCGCGGTTCGCAGCTTCTCTTCCACCAGGTTGCGATAATCGGTGACGCCCACGCGAGCCGCGGCGATGCGATAAGCCCGCGCGTAGAACATGTCGCTCAGGAACTTGATGGCGTTGTCGGTGCGCTCGGTCAGCTCCCGCACGTCCAGGCGAAGCGTATTCAGCCGCTCGGCCTGGCCGGCCATCTTCCACCGCCGGAAAAATCCGCCGCGATGCTCCAGCATCTTATAAACGTTCTCCAGCACGCGCGTCAGGACATCATCGTAATGCCTGAACTCGAGCAATTGCGTGTTGGCATATTCCAGCAACTGAATGGTGGGCGCGGCGCCTTCGGCGGTGTCGTAAACCAGCGCCGCCACCCAGCCGGTTACCAATAAGTCCGTCGGATAGTACGACAGGCTGGACTGCAACACTTCCCGCCGCTCGCTCTCGGCCAGGGGCTGCGATTCACCGCGCACAATTTGTGCGATCTGCTCGCCGTGCTTGGCCAGCATCACAGGCGCCGTCAGCGGGCGACCATCCTCGTCTAGCGCCTCGCGCAAATGGATGATGTAGTAGTCTTCGCTAAGCCGCGCCGGATAAGGCTGCACCAGCGCAGGCGCCGCGTGCTCCAATCGCGATTGAATCAACTCCGACGTCCGCCGCTCGATCTCCGGCGCCAGAATCCAGCGGTTCGATAGATGGATCAATTGCTCCCAATCCGCCTCGAACTCCATCTTCAATTCGACGCTCGCCACGCCATAATCGAAGTACTTGATGCGCGCCTCAAAGCGCTCGCCGGTCTCGATCGCGACGGGTTCAGGATATTCGATCGCGGGCGGCCGCTCGAAGCGCACGTACTCGGGCGCCGGATGCTTGAAACTGGGCTGCGGCCGCGCCGTTTCAGCCCCCACCAGAGCGCGCAGTTGGTCGATGCGGATCTCCTCGGCCACATCGTAAAGCACGAACACCCAGAACGACCCGCGCAGCGGAGCCATGCCTGTATTGTAGGCCGCAGGCGCTGTATTGTCGGCCGCGCGGACGCTTACTTTTCGTCGGCCGAATAGTCCAGATCGATATTGCCGAGACTTGGCAAGGATGCCGATTGTTCCATCGTCATTTGGATGGAAGTGGAGGGAAAGGTCCAAAGCGCCGTCTTGAGCAAACGGAAGTTCAGTCCTCTTTTGGTTTCTTCCTGGTCCGGCGGCCCGTATTGCTGGATCAGGCTAGCCTTGAGCGTATCGAAGTCTTTCGGGCCGGCCGATCGCGGGGAGCTGGGAAGGCCAAAATGAGACCACAATGTTACGGAAGTGATCTTATCGCTGCCGCGGCGCGCGCCAACCTGCACTCCCATTTCGACGCCGCCAATTTTAACGGGCTTCAGCGTAAGCAGCGTCCAGTCGCCCTCGGTTTCGGATTGAGCGTCGATGGCAGAGGCGGAGCGAACTTCGGCTATCGTCATGCCCCATTTGATCTTGTCCCACCCGTTAACGTCTTTGGGTCTGGACTGCGCGAATAAAGCAGCTGCTAGCGCAGCCAACAAAGCTAATCGAGCCGCGGTCAAGCTATTTCACTCCGGACATCAGCTTCACAGTCGGCTTGATCAACAGCGCCAGCAGCGCGGCCGCGGCCAATGAAACGGCGGCCACCACGCCAAAAAGCTCCGGCAACGGCATCGATTCGTAGACAGACGCCGCAACCCCCGCCAGATAATCGCCGATGCTGATGGACACAAACCACAGGCCCATCATCATGCCGGCCACGCGCGCGGGCGCAAGTTTGGTCATGGCGCTCAATCCCACCGGACTCAGGCACATTTCGCCCACCGTTTGCAGAAAATAGGTGCCCGTCAACCACCAGGGCGAGACCAGCGCGCCCGCGATGGCCGCCCTGGCCGGTGGAACCAAAATCGCAAATGCGATTCCGCCGAACAGCAAGCCCAGAGCGAACTTGGCTGGGCTGGACGGTTCTCGTTTGGCCAATGCGATCCATAGCCACGCAAACACGGGCGCCAACAACATCACGAACAACGACGGAACAAATTGGAACCAACTGGCTGGAAAATCGAATCCGAGCACCACGCGATTCGTGCTGCGCGCGGCGAACAGGCTCAACGACGAGCCGGCCTGTTCATACGCCGCCCAAAACACGGCCGATGCCAGGAACAAAACCAGAATCGCGCCCGAGCGTTTGCGCTCCGTCGCTGACCATCCATGCCCTAGCAGCAGCCACGCGAAGATCGCCACCGAGACGATGATCAAGACGATGCCAAGCCCCGCAGATATGCGCTCGGCCGTAATCTCGATTCCACCCGTCAAAGCGAGCAATCCAAAGGCTCCCAGTATCAGCGCTCCGGCCACCGCCCCCAGCGCCGCATTACGCTTCAAGCGTCTTCCCGCCTCCGGATTCGCGGGCGGCGCCGGATGCAGCCCCGCGTTTCCGAGATACTTGCCGCCCAACACATATTGGATCAGCCCGGCTATCATTCCCACGCCCGCCAATCCAAAACCCAGCCGCCAACCGATGCGCTCGCCAACCCATCCGACGGCCAGCGGCGAAAGCAGCCCGCCGAGATTGATGCCCATGTAGAAAATGGAGAAGCCTGAATCGCGCCGCCGGTCGCCTTGCGCGTAGAGCTGGCCGACGATGGTACTGACGTTGGGTTTCAGCAAGCCGGTGCCAAGAATCAAAACGCCCAGTCCCGCGTAGAATCCCTCCACGCCTGGACTCATCAGGAGGAATTGCCCCGCCACGATCAAGATGCCGCCGTAGAGCACCGCGCGCCGCTGTCCGAAGATGCGATCGGCCACCCATCCGCCGGGCAAGCTCAATAGGTAGACCATCGCCGTGTAAAAGCCGTAAATCGCGCCCGCCTTCACCGCCGGGAAACCCAATCCGCCGCGGGCCACGCTCGCGGTCATGAACAGGATCAGGATGGCGCGCATTCCGTAATAGCTGAAGCGCTCCCACATCTCGGTGAAGAAGAGCGTCGCCAGGCCGCGCGGATGTCCGAAGAAGCGGGTGTCGTTGTGCGCCTGTTCAAGCGTCGGCTTCATCTTTGTCAACCTAGCATGTCTCCGCATTCCTTGTATTCCGGGTATTCCCCGTATTCCTGGATTCTGAATTCCGAATTCTGTCTTCCGTCTGTAACAAGGTTGCGTCTGAGTCTCGTCATTAGTACGATAGGTCCTTCGTCCACACTTAGGGAGGATAGAACATGAAGTTTTGCTCGACACGGCTGACCCTTGCGGTGGCTGGCTTTTCTGTGGTTTGTCTCAGCGGGATTCCGCTGCTTGGCCAGGCAGGCACGCCGGCGAAAGGGCAAACGGCCGGAGAAGTTTTCAAGAACGTCACCACCAGCCCGCTCAAAGGGCTTACGGTGGACGATTTTATGGGCAGCATGGGCGTGATGGCCGCGGCCCTCGGCTTTGATTGCGCGGACTGTCATACCGGCGCTGGCACCGACAAAGTGGTGTGGGAAGCCGATACCAATCGCAAGAAGATGGCGCGCCGGATGACGGAGATGGTGGCCGTCATCAATAAGACCAACTTCGGCGGAGCCCCGCTGGTGAGCTGCTGGACCTGCCACCACGGCAAAGACGTTCCCGCCACCACCATCGCTCTGGATAACCTGTATGGCCCTCCCAACGAAGAGAAGGACGACATCATCACAAAGGATGACACGCAACCCCCGGCGACGACGATTCTCGACAAATATATCCAGGCCCTGGGCGGAGCGCAAAAACTGGCCGGCTTGAAGAGCTTTGTCGCCACCGGAACCCAGGGCGGCTACGTGCAGGTGAAGGGCGGCGGCCAATTCGAGATTTTCGCCAAGGCGCCCGATATGCGCACCGTGCGCGTCACGTATAAAGATGCGCCGGATCGCGGGAACCAGACCCGCGCCTTCAACGGAACCGACGGTTGGGTCACCACGCCGCGCGCGTTGTTGGGCGAATACGAAGTCACCGGCACCGAGCTGGACGGGCTGCATTTCGACGCCGAGCTGGCGTTTCCGGGACAGATCAAACAGTTTCTCACCAACCCGGTTGTCGGCTATCCCGATGTCATCGACGGCAAGGACGTGCAAGTGGTGCAAGGCCGCGGCCCCCGCAATCTTCTCGTGACGCTGTATTTCGACAAGAACACCGGTCTGCTGGTGCGCGAGATCCGTTTCGGCCGTACGCCGATCGGCCGCGTGCCATCGCAAGTAGATTATTCGGACTATCGCGCGGTGGACGGCGTCAAGTTCCCGTTCGAGTACAAATTCCAATGGCTGGACGGGCGGGATACTTACAAGCTCACCGACGTCAAGGTAAACGTGCCGATCGACAATTCGCGGTTCGGAAAGCCGTCCATGGGGTCGGGACAATAAGTCAGGCTTAGCCCGCGCGGGATTCGAGCTGCCTCAGCCAGCCGTCGAAGTGCGGACATTCTGCGCGAATCCGCAACAGGCCAATTTCCAACACGGCCAGCACGCCGAGTAAAGGCTTTTCGTAGCCGGGGACGAGCTTCTTTAGACGTTTGGAAGGAGCTGTCTCCGGCGAATCGTTGATCTCTTCTGGATTCGCAAAACGTTCACGGATCTCTCGAAAACTCGCTTCCAGATCGGGCCTGAAGATGCCACGGCTGAAGGACGAGCAGTCGCTAAAGAGGAGGCCTTCGAATTCGTGCATCACGACGAAGGGCACGAAACGGTCTGGGTCGAAGCGATTTCCCATCTCGGTGACGACATCATCTCCGACCGCATCCTGCACGCAGGTCGCTTTCGCTTCGACGCTTCGTAATATCTTGGATTTCACCCTACCGGGCCACGCTTCAGGCAGACCGTAATAATCAACCATCGTCGTCGCGATACAAGCTTGATCCGCCCTCAGATGGTTTACGATGTCTCTCTTAACTGCGAGCCACGCACGGATACCCCCACGCCGGTCACGCAAACGGGCATTGCCCACGATGCGCGCTTCGACCGAATGGTAGCCCCTTGCTACCAAGTGGTTCCGAAGCACCTCGTTTACGAAGACCTCTTCAGTCTGACCTTCCACATGAACCAATAAACGGGCCATCCTTCTTAGCCAGGGACGGGCCTGCCGCCGAACTCATTCTTTTCCCAGAGCTGCCCAAGACTGTAGTTCTCGAGCCACGTCGCGAGTTGCTGGGAATCCAGGCGCCTAAGCTGTGTCCCGCCATCCACACGCTCCGCAACTAGAACGTCTTCCGGCTGAAAATGATCCAACAGCGGCGACGATTGGGTGGATAGGATCACCTGGGTGGTCTGCGATGCCTGACGCACGAGCGCCGCGAGTACCTCGAGTGCGTAAGGATGCAGGCCCAGTTCAGGTTCATCCACTAGGATGAGCGAGGGCCGGTGTTGTTCAGGCTGAAGAAAAAGGGTTGCCAGTGCGATAAACCGCAGCGTCCCATCGGACAATGACGATGGGTCGAAATACTGATCCGATCGCTTGTGCCTCCACTCCAGCTTGATGTCGTCCGGTTTGAGCTGGAGGGGTGCCAACCGGAAATCGTCGAAGAAAGGTGCGACGCGTTGCACAGTACGAACGATCAGCTTGTACGATTCGCGGTGCCTCTCCTGAAGAAGGTAGAGAAACGCCGGCAGGTTTGCCCCGTCCTGGCGCAAAAAGCGATTGTCGTGGAGCTTTGCCGTTTTCCGCATTGGCGAAGAAAAGCTGGTATCTTCGAAATGGTAGATCCGCCAATCTAAAAGACGGCCAAGGCCTCGCCTCCTCTCTTCGTTCCATTTGGCGCTCTCTTCATCCGTCGTAACGGGACGATTTGTGATAAGGTGGTCGGGGTTCCCAGCCAAGGGCCTGGTTTCTTCGTACTCGTAGAGTTCGTCAGCCGCAGTTGGGCGGAGCTTCAACTCGTACAGTCCCTCAGTAAACGAGAGAGCGAACGAGACCTCTTTGGTTGTCTTGGAACCAAAGTGCAGCACCCTGTCGGCGCCGCCAGCGACCTTAACGTAATCTCTCAGTCGTCCGGCGCGGATTTCGTGAAGGAACTCGAAAACGCCAATGAAATTGGACTTCCCGGAGCCGTTCGGTCCAATCACCACATTAATGGGTCTTAGAGGGAGCTTTTCTATCGAGGCGATGCTCTTGAAGCCCTTGACAGTAATGAAGTCGAGCGCATTGGTGGGCATGAGTCAGGGAACGCAACCATCATAACAATCGTCTCTCCGCGCAAAGTGCCCTCACACCTCAGGGCCGCGGAGATTCGAACACCACCACCGCCAGCGGAGGCACCGTAATCGACAAGCTGTGATAGTGGCCGTTATAGGAGACGGGCTCCGAACCGATGTAGCCGCCGTTGCCCATATTGCTTCCGCCCCAGTGCTCGGAATCGCTGTTCAGGATCTCGCGGTAGACGCCGGGATCGGGCACGCCCACGCGATAATGCAGGCGCGGCACGGGCGTGAAGTTGCACACGAAAAGCAGGAACGGCTTGCCCGCTTGGGATCGCCGGATGAAAGAAATGCTGGAACCGTCCACATCGCGGAAATCCACCCATTCAAAACCGGCCCAGTGGAAATCGACCTCATAGAATTGCGGGTACGCGCGATAGAGCCGGTTCAACTCGGCCACAAAGGCCTGCAGCTTGCGATGAAAATCGTAGTGCAGGATCTCCCACGGCAGACCGTATTCGCTGTACCACTCGTCCCAAACGCCGATCTCGGATCCCATGAACAGCAGCTTCTTGCCGGGATGGCCATACATGTAGGTCAGAAACGCGCGCACGTTGGCGAACTTCTGCCACATGTCGCCCGGCATTTTGCTCAGCAGAGCGCGCTTGCCGTGGACCACTTCGTCGTGCGAGATCGGCAGAATGAAATTTTCGGTGAACGCGTACAGCATGCTGAACGTGATGTTGTTGTGATGGTACTTGCGATGCACCGGGTCGTTGGAAAAGTAACTCAGCATGTCGTGCATCCATCCCATGTTCCACTTCATGGTGAAGCCCAGGCCATTCAGATAAGTCGGACGTGAGACGCCGGCAAAAGCAGTGGACTCTTCGGCCGCGGTCATCGCGCCCGGCACTTGATGAGCCAGCTCGTTGAAGCGCCGCAAAAAGTCGATGGCCTCCAGATTCTCGTTGCCGCCGTACATGTTGGGAATCCATTCGCCGGGCTTGCGGGAATAATCCAGGTACAGCATGGATGCAACCGCGTCCACGCGCAACCCATCGATGTGATAAACCTTCAGCCAAAACAGCGCGTTCGATATAAGAAAAGTGCGCACTTCGTTGCGGCCGTAGTTGAAGATCAACGTGCCCCATTCGCGATGCTCGCCCTTGCGTGGATCGGCGTGTTCGTACAGCGCGGTCCCATCGAAATAGGCCAGCCCGTGCGCGTCCTTGGGGAAATGGCCCGGCACCCAATCCACGATCACGCCCACGCCGGCCTGGTGGCACCGGTCGACGAAATACATGAAGTCCTGCGGCGAGCCGAAACGCGAGGTGGGCGCGTAGTAGCCGACGACCTGATAGCCCCACGATCCGGAGAACGGATGCTCCATGATCGGCAGTAGCTCCAGATGCGTGTAGCCCATCCGGACGGCATATTCCACCAGCTTGTCGGCCAGCTCGCGATAGCTCAAATACGAATTGTGCGGGCCGCGCAGCCAGGAGCCGAGATGAACCTCATAGATGGACATCGGCTCTTTGAGATGGTCTTTGTGAGCGCGCGCGTCCATCCACTGCCGGTCGTTCCAATGATAGGTATCAAGATCGCTGACGATGGAGGCGGATTGCGGCGGCACTTCCATCGCGAAACCGTAAGGATCGGCCTTCTGCTGACGGAAGCCGCGTGCGGGCGCACGCACAGAGTACTTGTAATTGGTGCCGGCGCCCACTCCTGGAACGAAGATCTCCCAGACGCCTCCCGATCGCACGCGCATGGGATGCCGCCGCTCGTCCCAATCGTTGAAATCGCCAACCACGCTGACTACTTCGGCGTTCGGCGCCCACACCGCGAAGCGAACGCCGTGCACGCCCAGGCACTCCACCAGGTGCGCGCCCATGGTGCGGTAGCTTTCGTACTGCGTTCCCTCGCCGTGAATGTGCAGGTCAAAATCGGAAATCAGGCGTGGAAAGCGGTAGGGATCGTCCAGATCGATCTGGTCGCCGCTCCACAGCGTGAGATGCAGCTTGTAGCTTCCCGGATCGTGGGGAAGCGACGCCACAAAGAATCCTTCCGAGCGCGTTTTGCGCATGGGATACGTAACCCCGTTCGCCAGCACCGCGGCGTCCATGGCCTGCGGAAGGAAGGCGCGCACCTCCCAGCCCTCTGCACCCCGATCCGCGGTTTGATGCGGCCCCAGCACCGCAAACGGATCGCCGTGCGTTCCGTTAAGGATGGCTTCCAATGCTTGCGGAGTCATGCACAGTTATTATGGCAGAGGGTTGTAACTGGGCAGGAGTTAGGAACAATGATCGAGACATGAAGAAGGCCGAGCTTCACGTTCATCTGGAGGGATCCATCGGTCCGGAGACGTTGCTGGCTATCGACCCGTCTCTGACGCGCGAGGAGATCGAGGCCAATCTGACCTGCGCGTCGTTTCCGCAATTCCTGCAGGGTTACATCTGGGTGAGCAAAAAGCTGGAAAAACCGGGGCATTATGCCCTGGCTACTCGCCACTTACTCGATTCGCTTGCGGCCCAGGGCGTGACTTACGCCGAGATTACTTTGTCGGCCGGAGTGGTGTTATGGAAGCAGGAGGATCTGGAGGTGGTTTATGACGCGGTGTGGCGCGAGTCGCAGCAATCTTCAATTCGCACGTTCTGGATTCTGGATGCCATCCGCCAATTCGGCCCGGAGAAAGGGATGGAAGTGGCCAAATTCGCGGTCTCCCGGCGCGACCAGGGCGTGATCGCATATGGGATCGGCGGCGACGAAGTGCGCGGGCCGGCACATTGGTTCGGTGACGTGTTCGCCTTTGCCCGCGACGGCGGTCTGCATTTAGTAGCTCATGCCGGCGAGACGGCGGGCCCCGAGTCTGTCCTGGGCGCGCTGGCGATTGGAGCGGAGCGCATCGGCCACGGCATCGCGGCGGCCAAAGATCCCGCGTTGATGGCGCGGCTTCGCGAGGATCAAATACCGCTCGAAGTCTGCATATCGAGTAATGTTTGCACCGGGGCCGTCGCGTCGTTGGAGGAACATCCGGTGCGAACGCTCTATGACGCGGGCGTCCCGATCACCATCCATACCGACGATCCTGCGTTCTTCCACACCACCCTGACGCGCGAGTATGAGCTGGCGGAGAAAGTGTTTGGATTACCCGCCGAAGAACTTGCGGCCAACAGTTTTCGCTATGCGTTTCAGCCGAATGAGTAATCATTTGCCGCCAAAGTTTTTTCTCAGAATTGCGCCCAGAATCAGCAGGAACGAGAGCAACCGCACCAGGTACGTCCACGGGCTCCCTTCATTGGGTTTGTCCAATAACAGAACAGCACATCGGTTCACTCCCTCCGTGAGGAAGGAAGCCGCGAAGGCTAGAAAGAACCAGTCGCGGGTGTTGCGCCAGAACTTCAGAAAGAAGATTCCCGCGGTGATGGAAGCGGTGGCGATGACGCCCAGGAGAAATCCGTCGATCATGCGTTCATTCGCTTTCCCAAATCAGGCCGTACAGCAGCAGCAGCATCGCTGCCGCCGCGGTGAGCAATCTGAGACGGTAAAGGTTCACATCCGGAAACACAACCAGGTCCACGAAGATGAGAACGTTCGAAATGGCGAGGCCGACAAAGCACAGGCCGCTCCACAGGAGCAGCTTCTTCCTGCCCTTTCCGTAGCCGCGCAGAAGCAGAATGCCGCAACACAAGCTGGTCAACGCACCCAGAATATAGACAGCCGGCCCCATTTTATTCGCGGTCCTTTTTTAAGCGGAAGGCCTTCGCAAATGCGCGCACCGCCGCCGACGGTTTGGAGTGAATCAATCTCGATACCCGGATCAGCTCTCGCCGGTAGGTGGAATCGACGGCGGCGATCAGTTGATCGTTGTCCGCCTCCGCCCCCACCTCCGCCTCGTAATGGTACGCTTCAACCGTTACGGAAATGCGCATAACAAGATGTTGCCGGACCAAGTCGTCTAAGATCTCTTTGGCGGCCTCGGGCGGGAGGAACAGCGCTTTGGACATGTCCTCTACGGACCATCTTTTAGGGCGGCTGTTCCAAAGCAGCAAGAGCGCCTCCAGGTGAGGAACAGTATCAATATGGTCGTGCAGGAACTGGTCAACGTCACCTCTGCCCTTGCCCTGGTCCTCTTCCTTCATCTCCGCCGCTTAACTCAGAACTTCGGACGTAGTCGCGCACCCAACAAAGCTCTTATATCATGCCTGCAAAGACAACCCGAAAGGCGGCTGTGCATTTCATGTCACGAGAGAGTCTGGTAGTACTCACAGACAGCGGTTAAGGCACACCCGCGGCAAATGGGCCCCGAGTATTTGCAACGCTCCATTCCGTGTTGGCGCAGCAGTTGATGGCTTTGGATCAGCGCCGCGTGCTTCTTTCCAATTTGATTCGCGATAGCTTCCTGTACCGAGCGATACGTGGATGAATAACTCTTCTGCTCGCGCCCATATCCGACGCGCACCAGCACTCGCAGTCCATTCGATTCCAGGCCGAGCACCACGTGGGCTTTCGAGAACAACAGGATCTTCTCGGCGCCCGGCTCGCCGATGGTGGGAAAGCGCTCCAGCGCTTTCTTAGCTTGCTTGAGCGGAAGCTTCACGGCGTTATGCAGATCGCCTTGGAATTCGGAAAGCGTAATTCTGGCGATGGTGAGCCAGCGCTCCACGCGCACCTCCGGCCGCATGCCGCCTCGTTTCGCGATTTCAAGCAGCGTGGAATACTTCGCGGCCAAAATTTGGCGGGGCCCCAATCCAACACGTTCGCGGAGGAGCTGGAAGACCTCCTGGCGGCGCTCGTCACTCAAAAGGTACGCCGCGTTTTCCCAGTAGAGCAACTCCAGCGGGTCGCCGGTGGGCGGCGGTTTGGGCCGCCCGTAAGCCAGACGCAACCGCTGAATCATGCTTGCAAACGGCGATGCGGCGGACGGCATGGAGGCGCGCTAAATAGCGCCTTCGTCGCCCAGCCGGACACGCACATTGATGGTCTTGCTATTACGGAAGATGGTCAACTCCAGCGTATCGCCGGTGCGTTTGGTTGCGAGGGCACGGCTGATGGCATCGTCGCGATCCACCGGCTTGCCATCGATGGACATGATGAGATCGCCGCCCACCAGCACCTCCGCGTTGCCGATCTGCACTTCTTGCCGGCCTCCCCGCAAACCAGCGCGCGCGGCCGCGGAGTCGGGATCCACTTCCTGAATCAGCAGACCGCCCTGTGTTGGCAGCCGCAGCGCGTCGGCATAATCACCCGCGATGGGCACCACCGAAACGCCCAGCTTGGGCCGTTTTCTGCCAGCCTGGAAATCGTCTAGCATCAACTTGGCGCGATTAATCGGCATGGCGAATCCGATGCCGATGTTGCCGCCATTGGGTCCCAGGATGGCGGTGTTGATCCCAACCACATTGCCGGCCGAATCGAGCAGCGGACCGCCGCTATTGCCCGGATTGATAGCGGCGTCGGTCTGGATCAGGCCTTCCAGCGTCCGCTCGTTTTCTCCGCGAATGCTGCGCCCCAGCGAACTGACAATGCCGGTGGTCAAAGTCCCTTCCAGACCGAAAGGATTGCCGATGGCGAGCACTTTCTGGCCCACTTGCAGGGCGTCGGAATCGCCCAGATGGAGCGCAGGCAGCTTTCCGCGCGGCGTGATCTGCAACAGCGCCAGGTCGTTGGCTTCGTCGCGGCTCAACAACTGCGCCTTGTAGCGCGATTGATCGGTCAGCGTTACTTCCAACTGGCGCTCATTGGCCACCACGTGATTATTGGTGAGGATCTTTCCATCAGAGCTGATCAAGAAACCCGAGCCCTGATCTTTCGATGGGTAAACTTCCATGAAGATGGTGCGCCGATAAACCGTGCTGGTGATGTTCACCGTGGCAAGGTGAGACGACTTGTAGATGTCGATGTTGTTCATCTCATCGGAGCTCAAGCCGGTGGCGTGAGTAGACGATGGGCCGGACCAAAGCGGCGCGGCGCTCGAAACCGGACTCAGTATCCGGCGCTGTCCCCAATCCGTCTTGGTGGTGACGAGAAGGAATCCGCTCACCAGGAGAGCGGTGATCACAAATATTCGCGATAATCTCATGCCGTTAAACTCCGCCCCTTACACTCCGCCCCTTACCCTCTGCAATGCCCCGTAGAGCTTGCGCACTTGCTCCAGCGTTGCTTCCTTTTCGCCCGAAGTGTCGATCACATAATCGGC
This sequence comes from Bryobacterales bacterium, assembly GCA_963798295.1. Taxonomy (GTDB): domain Bacteria; phylum Acidobacteriota; class Terriglobia; order Bryobacterales; family Bryobacteraceae; genus Palsa-89. The sequence goes on from CAWCSV010000007.1 coordinate 43,403, forward strand.
CACACGCAGCTTCTCTTCCAGAGGCAACTGCCGGGCCAGCCGTGCCAGGATCTCCTCCTTGCTATACGAACCCCGCTCCAGCGCGCGTTCCATTTGACGTTCTAGGGAACAAGTGACGACAATCAACCGGTCGAAACTCTTATACCTACCAGTTTCAACCAGAATGGCCGCCTCCACAACTGCGATGGCCCCCGGGTGGTCCCGTGCGATCTCGGCCATCCGGGTTTCCTCGCGCGCCTGGACGGGCGGATGCACGAAACTACTGAGCTTTTCCAGGCGTTCGGGGTCGTTCCACACGATGCCGCTCAGCTTGCGGCGGCTGATGCGGCCATCGGAATCCAGGATTTCGCGGCCAAACTCCCGCACGATGGCATCGTAGGCTTCGGCGCCGGGCAGCATCACCTCATGACCCAACTTGTCGGCTTCGATGAGATAACAGCCGAGATTGGCCAGCGCGCGGCCAACGAAACTTTTGCCTGAAGCCAAACCTCCGGTCAGGCCTACTCGGAGCACGGGCCTACCCGGAGCATAGATGCTGTTCGGCGAGTTCCACCGTGTTCGACATCAACATGGCAATGGTCAACGGGCCGACGCCGCCCGGCACCGGCGTATACGCGCCAGCCAGAGCCTTCGCATCGTCGGGGTTGACGTCGCCCGCCAGCTTGCCGTCCGGACCTCGATTCATGCCGACGTCGATAATCGTAGCTCCCGGCTTGATGTAATCGCGCGTGATCAAATGAGCTTTTCCGATGGCCGCCACCAGGATGTCGGCGCGCCGGCATTCCTCCGCTAGATTTGACGTTTTGGAGTGGCAAATGGTCACGGTTGCGTTGGCGTGCAGCAACAGCAGCGCCATGGGTTTTCCAACGATGTCGCTGCGCCCTACCACCACCGCGTGGCGTCCCGACACCGGAATGTTGTAACGGCGCAGCATCTCCATGATGCCCACAGGCGTACAGGCGCGCGGACCCGGAATGTTTTCCATCAGCGCTCCTACGTTTAACGGATGAAATCCGTCGACATCTTTGTCCGGCTTCAGCGATCGCAAAACGCGGTCCTTATCCACCTGGGGCGGCAGCGGCGTCTGTACCAGGATGCCGTCGATCTCCGGCCGCTGGTTTAAGCCTTCGATGATCCCGAGCAACTCCCCGGTTGTGACGGTATCCGGCCGCGTGATTTTCTCGCTGTAGATCCCCAGCTCGCCGCACGTCTTGATCTTGAGGCGAACGTAGATCTCGGATCCGGGGTCGTTGCCGACCAGGATCACAGCCAAGCCAGGCGGCCGGTGCGACGCCGCTAGCTTTTCGATGCGCGGCTTCAGTTCCGCAAAGATCTGATCGCGTACCCACTTGCCATCCAAAACTTGCGGCGCGGTTTCTTTGGGGCTCATATTGTGAAGAAGCATAGCAGGCAGGCGCGAGGGGATCAATCAGCTTGCTGTGTCAACCCACGGCCCGCGTTTCGGCGCGCAGCGCCAGCGCCTGGCGCGGATTGTTTGTCACGATAGCTTCCACTGCCGGGCGTCCGAAGAGCCAGCGTGTGTATGCCGGATCGTCCACGGTCCACACGAACACCGGCTTTCCAATTTTCTCGGCCTCGTCGAGGAGCCGGTAATGGGCCACCAGAAAGTCGACGTCGGGACCTAGGCATTCGGTTCGCACAGTCTCGTTCCAACCGGCGAAAATCAGTCCCCTCCGAATGGCCGGGTTGATCGCGCGTATTTCGAAAAGCACCGGCGCCAGGAACGACGTGATGCAAAAGTCGCTTAAGGGAAGATACCGCAGCAAAAGGTCGATGGCCTCACGCTCGCAGTCCAGCTCTTTCAGTTCCACGTCAAGCCGAATCCGCCCGGCTGCCAGACGCAGCGTTTCTTCAAAGGTCGGAAGATCGAGGCCCAGCCCACGGACCGGATCGTGCGAAATGACCAGTGTATGATCCCGGTCGCGCCGCACGTCGAACTCGATCATGTCGGCGCCGAGCTCGATGGCCCTCTCAAACGCCGCTGGCGTGTTTTCAGGAGCCTCCGCCGACGCACCGCGATGAGCGACGATAGCGGTCAACTGGCAGGTGTCTTATGGCGGGGCTTGGCTTTGCCGCCACCTTCGCTCAGCAGCTTTTCCACTTCCGCGCGCATGTGCTGTTCCTGCTGGCTGTCGAAGAAGGCTTCGTCCACACCCGTGTATTGAGCGCGAATCACGCCGTTGCGATCGATGAACACAAGAAAAGGAACCAGCGGGCGCTTGTCCCTCGGCCACTGAATAAAGTCGAGCGCCGCCAGAACACCCGCCGTGCCCACCGGGAACGGCACTTTGAATTGCGAAACAAACGACGGGATGTCGGGGTTTTCGTTGATGGCCGCTTCCACCACCGCCAACCCTTTCGGCGCCAGGTCCGCGTAGATGCTGTCCCAAAGTTGGGTCGTCTTTTGACAGTGCGGGCAGGTGGTAAGGATGAAAGTGAGGCCCAAAACCTTGCCCCGGTAGTCGCTCACCTTGATCTGCTTGCCATTCGTCAATTGGATGGGAAAGTCAGCCGGCGCTTGCCGTGGGAATTTCCGCGCCCCAAAGCGAACTGGCGGCCAAAAGGAGAGTTGCAATGGAGAATGCGCGCATAGCGAAATCTGAGTATACAAGAAGCCTGGCGGAAATTGGCCGGTGGTTTTCGTCCAAAAAGTACTAGTTTGCGATGCCCCCTGGGGCCTCCTAGTCCTTGCGCAGCTCGTGATCCAGGTCGGTCATTACCTGCTCCCGCTTGCCGTCGGCCAGGTCTTTTTCCAGGCGGCGCAGCGCCAGGCCGACAATGTCGCGGTGGTGCAGGCGCGATCCCACCGCCTCGTGTTCGCTGAGGCGCAGCCACAACTCGTGTAAGCGGTCTACGTCTTCGGGCCACAGGCGCGGCGGGTGAGGCCCCAGGTTCACATACATGGAAGGCCGGTCCTTACTGATGATCTCGAGCGAAAACGCGTGGCGCGGTTCCGGCTGGCTCTCCCAAGCCAGACCGATGCGGCGCGCCAGCTCTTCCGATGTCATCCGCTCCGAGACGCCCGTCACCAGCCGGGAAGCCTTCAGCCGGGTGGCAGTCTGCACCAGGGCGTCAAAGGGATTCACAGCCGGGACCTCCAGCAACTCCACCGGCTTGCCCTCCTTCTCGGCCATCTCGACGACGTGACTGAACAATTCCTTTTCGTAGTCGCTAAACATCTGATCGTCGGAGAGATCGTATTCGCCTGCGCCGGTGGAGATGGTGCGCACAGTCATTACCACGATGTCGTTGCGGCGCAAGTTGACCTTTTGGAGAACCTTCCTCAAGTGCTCCATATTGTGATAGTCGCGCACCGCTACCAGAACGCATCCTGGCCGGGCGTGCAGGGTTGCGGCATTCACTTGCGGCTGATGATCCAGGTTGAACTCTTCCAACGCCTTATGTTCTTCGGTCAGTTTGCGCTTCTTGGCATTGATGTGCTCGGAGATGGTGAACATCACAAAGACAACCAAGGTGAAGGCCACGCCGTAAATGGTCGCGATCTCCTTTGAGAACAGATTGGCAACGGCGACGAAACCAAGAATCAGTGTCGTAACGCCCAAGCCCACGGGGATCTCGACGCCGCCCAGCCGAAAATTGAACGGGAACTTATACTCCTGATCGTGCCGCTGATAGCGCAGGGCAAGAACGCCCAGCGATTTCAGGAAGAAGCTCCACACTACGCCGAACGCGTACGCCTCGCCCAACACATAGACATCGCCGCGACTAAGGGCGATGGTGGCGATCTGCAGCAGCGTCACCATATTGATGATCCGGAACGTAGTTCCGAAACGCTTGTGCGGCTTGCGGAACCAATCCAGCAAAACGCCGTCTTCGGCCACGCGGTTGAGCACGCCGTTGGCGCCGATGATGGAGGTGTTGACCGCGCCGGAAAGAATCAAAATTCCCACGATCACCACGAAAACGTGGAACGCGAGCTTGAGCAGTTCGGGACCCGCCAGACGCATCGCCAGGCCGCCCAACAGATTGTCCGAATAGAGGTTGCGAATATCAGCGGGGCTGATAATCATGCAAGCGAATAAGGTGATGACTCCAGTGCAAATCACCGCGTACCAGCAGACAATATTGCCGGTGATCTTCAGATTTTTCATCTTTGGATAGGCGATCTCGCGATAGACTTGCGCCAGCGTCTCAAAGCCGCTCATCGACAGCAGCGAGTGTCCGAACGCGATGATCAACGCGATAATGGGGATGGAAGGGAAAATCGTTCCACGGAACCATCCCAGCGATTCATTACTGAATTGCAAATTGCGCGGCAGCGGTGCTGGAGGTATGTAAGCATGGCCGCGCAGCAGGATGGTCAAAGGGCACCAGATCACCAGCGCCACCACCATCACAGTTGTGATCTGCATAATGCGCAACGCTTTGCCGCTCGATTCATGCATGCCTTTGATGTTCTGCCACCAGAAGTAGACCGTGACGATCACCGCAAAGAAGGCCGAAAAGTAGTTCACGTTGAACGGGAACGATTGGCCTAGCATCTTGGCGATCTCATCCATCAGGTGCCCCAGGTACTGTCCCGCGCTCACCACGCTGATGGGCCCGGTAAGGATGTAGTCAAAAACCAGGGAGGAGACCGACAGGCGGGCCATGAAGGGCCCCATGCTGTCCTTCACCACGATGTACACGCCGCCGCGCACGAACATGCTGCAGCTTTCCATGTAGACCGAACGGACGGCGAAGCTGAACAGCATCACGCCCAGTACAAACCACGGAGCGGCGGGACCGATGGCGGTCTCGGCAATGCCGCCAACGTAGAAAGCGGATGAGGCCAGATCGGAGAGAACGATGGCGGCGCCGCGCCAAAAGCTGATAAACGACAGCGCTACCGTAGTGGCCACCACCACCTTGGCGGTGGTCGAGGATGGCTTACTTACTTCTGTGGACATTTTCGGCCAAGTTCCTATCTAATTTTACTCAAGCCTAATCGCACTCGAGCTGATTGTTCTATCCTACGATGATCCTATGAGCCTTACTCGGGCGGTCCAGATCGCGGCGGACTTGCGTTCACGCGCTTTCCAGGCCTGGCTAGTGGGCGGCTGCGTGCGCGACCTGGTCTTGGGGCGCGAACCGATGGACTATGATATCGCAACGGATGCCCGGCCGGAAGAACTGCTGAAGCTGTTTCCCAGAGCCCAGCTGGTGGGCGCTCAATTCGGCGTGGTGCTGGTGGACGGAGTGGAAATCGCGACGTTTCGCAGCGATCATTCCTACACCGACGGGCGACATCCTGGAGTGGTCGTGTTTGAAACGGACGCCAGGCAGGATGTACTGCGCCGGGACTTTACCATCAACGCGCTGCTGCTGGATCCGTCGGTCTTAAGTTCCTTGTATTCCTCGTCTTCCTTGTCTTCCTTGCATTTCGCCGTGGTGGACTACGTCGGCGGTTTAGCCGATCTTCAGGCCGGCGTGATCCGGGCCATCGGCGATCCCGAGCGGCGCTTCGAGGAAGACCATCTGCGCATGTTGCGGGCCGTGCGATTCGCGGCGCGCTTCGGATTTGAGATTGAACCCGCGACGCTAAGCGCCATTCAGAAGCTGCACGCTCAGATTCTGCGTGTGTCGCCCGAGCGGATTCGTGACGAGCTGGTTCGCATCCTGACCGAAGGCGGCCCGCGCCGCGGGTTTGAGCTGCTGGGCGCATCCGGCCTGCTGGGCGATATCCTGCCGGAGGTGGCCGCCATGAAGGGCGTGGCGCAACCGCCCGAGTTTCATCCCGAGGGCGACGTATGGACGCACACGCTGATCATGCTGGAGGGCTTGCGGTCGCCATCGGCCACGCTGGCGCTGGGCGTTATGCTGCACGACGTCGGCAAGCCGGGCACGTTTCGCCTGGCCGATCGCATTCGATTCGACGGCCACGTCGAGTTGGGCGAACGAATCGCGCGCGGGATCCTCAACCGGCTGCGGTTCTCAAACGCGGAGATCGATCAAGTAATCGCGCTGATCGCCCATCACATGCGCTTTTCGCACGTGCACCAAATGCGCGAGAGCACTCTGAAACGGATGTTGCGGCTGCCCGGATTCGACGAGCACCTGGAATTGCATCGGCTGGATTGTTCTTCCAGTCATGGTCATTTGGAGAACTATGAGTTTGCGAAAAGCAAGTTCGAACAGTCCGCGCCCGAGGAACTGCGCCCCGTTCGGCTGGTCACGGGCGACGACTTGATCGCTGCCGGGTACGCGCCCGGGCCCGACTTCTCGCGCATGCTGGAAGTGGCCGAGGACGCGCAGTTGGAGGCGCGGATTCACAGCAAGCAGGAGGGACTGGAGCTGGTGCGATCGACGTTCGGCCCGCCGGCAGCGGTATCCTAAGACCTGGTATGGGAGCGGCGACTCTTATTTCCGTTGAAGAATACCTGAGTACCAGCTACTCTCCTGACCGCGAGTACATCGACGGCAGGATTGTGGAGCGGAACTTGGGCGAGAAAACTCACAGTACAATTCAGGGAAACTTGTTCGGCTGGTTTTGGGATCGACGCAAGAAGCTTCCTTACCGAGCCTTCCCCGAGCAGCGCGTTCAGGTGAGTTCCACTCGATTTCGCGTGCCTGACGTCACCGTGGTTAAAACCTCGCAAGCCCAGGGCGAAATCTTCACCAACCCGCCTCATCTCGTGATCGAAATTCTCTCGAAAGACGACACCATGGTTTACATGCAGGAAAAGATCGACGACTACCTGCGCTTCGGCGTCCCTTACATCTGGATCATCAATCCTCGCTTGCGCAAAGGCTACGTAGCTACCAAGGCCGGCATCGTCGAGGCGCAGTCCGGGTTCCTCGAAACCAGCGATCCCGAGATCCGAGTTCCCGTCGCAGAAATTCTGGACGCAGACTAAAGTCACGCCCCGCGTCGCCCTTTGTTAAACTTTCACCGTGCCCGCTCCAGCAACTCAGCAGGCCTATTCGCGCGAAGATGTCCGTCGGCAATTAGGCGTTTCCAAGCGTCAACTCGCGAGCTGGGAAAAACAGAATCTCCTGCCTGCCGGCCCTTCCTTTAATTTTTCCGACATCCTTGCGTTGCGAACGCTGGTGGGCTTGCGCAAAAGCAACGTCTCCGCGGTGCAGATCCGCAAAGCGATCCATGCCATGCGGAAGCATTTTCGCGAGTTCGAAAATCCGCTCACCGAAGTGAAGATCTATTCGCACGGCAAAAAGATCGAGGTCCAGTTCGCCGGCGACAAAAAAATGGAAGCCATCTCGGGCCAACTGATTCTGAATTTCGACCAGGCCGAAATCAGCAAGCTGCTGTCGTTTCCCGGCAAAGTCGAGGAGTCCAAGGCCGCGCAGAAAATCAAGGCCCGTCGCGACGCGGAGCATTGGTTCGAAAAAGGCCTCGATCTTGAGCAAACCGGTGCGCCCTCGTATGAAGTGATCGCAGCGTATCAGAAGGCGGCCGAGATCGACCCCACCTCCGCCGGCGCGCTGGTCAATCTTGGAACGGTTTACTTCAACGCGCGAGACTGGCGTCAGGCGGACGAGTATTATCGCAAGGCCATTGCGGTGGATCCGGACTATGCGCTGGCGCATTTCAATCTCGGCAATCTTTATGACGAGCGCGGCGACCGTGCCGCCGCGTTGGAGCATTATCTCAGCGCCATCCGCATCCATCCCCGCTATGCCGACGCGCATTACAACATTGCTCTGCTTTATCAGGCTATGGGACAGCCACTCAAGGCTGTTGGTCACTGGAAGGCATACCTGACCATGGACCCCGGCAGCGCCTGGGCGGCGATCGCGCGCCGGGAACTGGCGAAGATCAAGGAAGCTGCCATTCTGCGCGGTCCGCGGCAGAGCTAGCGTAGCTCTTCGCTAAACCAGGCTCGCGCCAACTTAGCGACTTCTTCCAAAGTGCCCGGCTCTTCGAACAAATGACTCGCGCCAGGAATCACATGCAACGCTTTCACGCAATGCATGCGCGCCAGAGCATGGCGGTTCAACTCCAGAACCACGGGGTCGTTGCCGCCGACGATGGCCAGCGTGGGGGCGTTCACGCGCTCCAGCGCCGCTCCCGCAAGATCTGGCCTGCCTCCGCGCGACACCACCGCGTGAATCAGCCCCGGGAGTTCGGCGGCCGCCACCAATGCCGCGCCGGCGCCCGTGCTCGCGCCAAAGTAGCCGAGCTTCAAACCGGCTACCTGCGGCTGGTTACGCAGCCATTGGGTGATAGCCACCAGGCGGCCCGCCAGAAACGGAATGTCGAAACGCAGCTGGGAAGTCTGAAGGTCCACTTCCTGCTCATCGGCGTTCAGCAGATCGATCAGCAGCGTCGCCAAGGCGCCTTCGTTGAGGACATCGGCGACGTAACGGTTGCGGGGACTATGGCGCGAGCTTCCGCTGCCGTGCGCGAAGACGACAACGCCGGTGGCCGCGGTCGGCAGGCTTAAATAGCCGTCCAGATCGACGGAACCTGTACGCACCGTCACCGGCACGTGTTCGATTGCTTGTCCAACATGGCCCATGGGTCCTCCTTAGGCTGAGCGCGACAACGTTGCGCCGGCGGCTTCCAGCAGATTGCGTACCTCTTCGTCACTGGTCTGCGAAAAATTCTCGTACCACATGCTGACCGCGTAGAAATCGGGAGGCGCGCTTAGACACACCACGCGATCGGCGCCTTCCCGAAGCTTGCGCGCGGTTTCGGCCGCGGCCACCGGCGCTGCCACGATAATCCGCGCTGGGTTGCCTTGCCGCAGAGCTCCTACCGCGGCGCGCATGGTGGATCCGGTGGCCAAACCATCGTCCACGACGATAATGGTACGGCCAGACAACGCAGGGAGAGGCGCGTTGCCGCGATAGGTTCTTTGCTGTCGCTCCAGCTCCACCAGCTCCTTCGCCGCCACGGATTCCATCTCGGCTGGCGTAATGCCCAAAGCGTCAATTACGTCTCGATTGAGCACGCGCAAGCCCCCGCTTGCAATCGCGCCCATCGCCAGCTCGCGATGACCCGGCACGCCCAGCTTGCGGACAACGAATACGTCCAGCGGCGCGTGAAGCGCTTCAGCTACTTCGTATGCCACCGGCACGCCTCCGCGCGGCAGGCCCAGAACCAGGACCTTGGGCGCATCGGCTGGGTTTTGCGCGTATTCTTCGAGTTTCCCAGCCAGCTGCCTTCCCGCGTCGCGCCGATCCAGAAACCGTACTGGCATACATCCAGTTTGATGCAAACGAAGAGCCACTCGGGCGCGTCTGGTAGCGATTGGACCGTGTATCCTAAATTGGAGAGGATCATTTTGAGCAGGATCGTACTAGCTTTCCGTAGTTTCTTCGCCATTTTATTCAGCGGCAAATTACCACCCGACATCGCGCAAGAGCTTGGTTTTTCTCCACAAAGGAAGCCCCAACCGGCCGCCCAGCCAACGCCCGCCGTGCGCGCCGCGCAGCCTTCCGATGGGGCGCTACAAATCCTGGGAATCTTGCAGCGTGACTCGCGCCTGATCGACTTTTTGATGGAAGATATCAGCGCCTACTCCGACGATCAGGTGGGCGCAGCGGTGCGCGACTTGCACCAGCAGTGCCGCGACTCTTTGAATCGCTACCTGCGCTTAGGGCCCGTGATCGATGGCGTGGAAGGGAGCCCGACCAAGCTGGAAACCAACGATCCTGCAACGGTGAAACTGTTGGGTAACGTCCCAGCCAGCGGCAAAGCTTCCGGCGGTTTGCTGCGTCACAAGGGCTGGAAAGCCGAGAAAATCGACTTGCCGCCGCTTGCGGCGGGCGCCAGTGCCTCGGTGATTGCGCCGGCCGAAGTCGAGATCGAGTAGTTCCCCACCCAGCCAGCAATGAACATCGGCATCGACCTCGGCACCACCAATTCCGCGCTCGCCTACATTCCGGAGATTCACGGCGAGCTGCCCGATTATCCTGAGATCCAGGTTTTGGCCGTCCCGCAATACGTCGCGCCTGGCCAGATGGAAGCGCGCCGCACGCTCCCGTCTTTTCTGTTCCTGGGCGATCTAATTTACGTCGGCGCCTATGCACGCGAGCAGGGAGCGCTGGTCCCCACCAAATCCGTACATTCGGCGAAATCCTGGCTGTCGAATCCGGAAGTGGATCGCACGGCCAAAATCCTTCCCTGGGACGCGCAGGAAAGCGGGCGCGTGCTTTCGCCAGTGGATGTTTCCACGGCGATATTGACCACCATCCGCGATGCCTGGAACCAGGCGCATCCTGACGCGCCGCTGGCGTCGCAAGATGTGGTGCTGACCGTTCCAGCCTCGTTCGACGAAGAAGCGCGCGAGCTGACCGTGCAGGCCGCGCATGACGCCGGCATCGAGAAGCTCACGCTGGTGGAAGAGCCGGCCGCGGCGTTCTATTCATGGATCGCCAATCATCTCGCTCAATCGCAGAAAAGCCTCTTCGACGCGCAACTGGTGCTGGTGTGCGACGTCGGCGGCGGCACCAGCGACTTCACGCTGATCCGCGTGCATCGCGATGGCGACCGTATCGAGTTCACGCGTACCGCCGTGGGCAAGCATTTACTATTGGGCGGCGACAATTTGGATTTGACGTTGGCCTGGCTAGTGGAATCGAAGCTGGGCACACAGCTTTCCATACGCCAACGCACCGCACTTCGTCGGCAATGCGCGGCCGCCAAGGAACGCATGTTGGCCGATGCGAATTTGAAAAGCGTGGAGATCACCGTATTGGGCGCGGGTTCGTCTTTGGTGGGCGGCACGCTCAAGACCGAGATCACGCGGGAAGAGGCGCTGGAGCTGACGCTCGAAGGCTTCCTGCCGTTCTGCGGCATCCACGACCAACCCACCGAAGAGAAGCGCAGCCTGTTTCGTGAGCTAGGCCTGCCGTACGTTTCCGATCCCGCTATCACGCGCCACTTGGCCGCCTTCTTGAGCGCCAACGAAGACGCCAAGCCTGACGCGGTTCTGTTCAACGGTGGATTCTTCATCCCCGATATCTGCCAGCAGCGCGTCGCCGACGTGATGGAACGCTGGTATGGAAAGCGCCCGGCGATTCTGGAAAATAACGATCTGGACCTCGCGGTTGCCGTGGGCGCGGCCTATTATTCGTACGTCAAAGCCACCGGCGCGGGGCTCCTGGTGCGTGGCGGCCTTCCCCGTTCCTACTATGTCGGCGTGGGCGAGAACGAAGCGGTCTGCCTGGTTCCGCGCGGCGCCGAGGAAGGGCAGACGCTGGAGCTGGACAGTCAGGATCTTCATCTGGTGGCGAACAAGCCGGTGTCGTTTCGTCTGTATAGCTCGCTGACGCGCGTCGACGATTCGGTGGGGCAATTACTGGGAGGCGCGGAGGCGATCGATCTGCATCTCCACGCGCCGTTGAATGCCGTGATCCGCTTCGGGAAAGCGGGCGAACGATTGGTCCCGGTGAAATTGCGCGCGCACTTGACCGAAGTGGGCACGCTCGAAGTATGGGCCGATTCCAAGATCAGCGAGCACCATTGGCGGTTGCAATTCGAATTGCGCAAGACCACCGGCGCGCGCGCCGGGGGTAAGCCTGTCGCAGTGGTCAGCGACGATGCCGTCACCCAAGCTCAAGCGTTACTTGATGCCACATTTCGCACGGGAACCCTGACTCCAGAAGAGCTACCGGGCAAGCTGGAACAGGCCCTGGCTCTTGGCCGTAACTCATGGCCGCTCAGTGCGATTCGTCGATTAGGTGATCATCTGCTAGAGCTAGCTGATTGTCGCCGGAAATCCCCCGCCATTGAAATGCGCTGGTTGAATTTGACCGGCTTCATGCTGCGCCCGGGCTTCGGATTTCCCGGCGACGATTTTCGCATCGAGCAGGCCCGGCGCATTTACGCCGGTGGGATTCAATTCGCCAATCAAGTGCAAAACGAGATCGATTGGTGGATCTTCTGGGGGCGCGTGGCGGGCGGTCTCAACAAGAATCAGCAGGTGGATATTTTCCAACGGCTTTCGCCCGTGCTGCTGCCGCGCGGGTCCAAACGGCCGCGCATTAACAATAGCCTGCTGCGGGAAATGTGGCGTACCGGCGCCAGCCTGGAGTTGCTGCCCCTGCAAACCAAAACGCAGCTCGGTGACGCGCTGCTGGCACAGGTGAAGAAAGGCGACATGCTGGAGACCGGGCTGTGGTGCCTGTCGCGGCTGGGCGCGCGCAAACTTTTCTACGGGCCTATCAACCAGGTGCTGCCCGTACAAGCGGCGACCAGATGGGTGGAAGCGCTGCTGAAAGTCCCAAAGACCGACGACGCTGTGGTCGCGATCGCGCGCCACACCGGCGATTCCACGCGCGATCTGAGTCCGGCCACGATGGAGATGATTCGCAAACGAATTCCGGAAGCTCTTCTGCCCGCGCTCGAAGGCGAAGTGGAGGAGGATCTCGGCAAAGTGTTTGGCGAGGAGCTGCCGTCCGGGCTGGTGGCCGCTGCTTCGTAGCCTGACATAAATTCGTAGCCGGACCGAAGAACGTGACAGAGGACAGCATCATCGGAAAGCTTCGCCGCCGATCGCCGTTGATTGGCGACGATTGCGCGGTGATCCCGTCGCCGGCCGGCCAGGACCTGCTGCTGAAGGCCGATCTGAGCATCGAAGGCGTCCATTTCACGCGTGAGAGAAGCGCGGAACAGATTGGCGCGCGAGCGGTGGCACGAAGCTTGAGCGACATCGCCGCCATGGGAGGAACGCCGCTCTATTGCCTGCTCTCCATCGCGCTGGCGCCCTGGACCGATGAAACATGGATCGACGGCTTCTATCGCGGCGTGTATAAGCTGTTGCGCAAAGCGAAGACCACGCTCGCGGGCGGCGACATTTCGCATTCCGATCGGTTCGTGTGCGACGTGATGCTGTGCGGATCGGTTGCCAAAGGCAAGGCGCTGCTGCGTTCCGGCGCGCAGCCGGGCGATGCGCTGTATGTTTCCGGCGCGCTGGGAGGATGGCGTCACAAACCCGTGATCGCGCCACGCCTGGAATTCGGCCGCAAGCTGCTGGGCGTCGCGACGGCTTGCATGGACATCAGCGACGGGCTGGCGCTGGATCTGCATCGCATGTGCAAAGCGTCGGGAGTCGCGGCTCAGCTGGACAACGTGCCGTTGCTGAAAAGCGCCACCATCCACCAGGCGTTGCACGACGGCGAAGATTACGAGCTACTATACACAGCGCCCGAGCAAGTGAAAGCGCCGGGCATTCGCATCGGCAGCATCACCAGGGGCAAGCCCGGTACGGTGCAATACGGCGGCAAGATCCTGAAGCCCATTGGATATGACCACACCCGACACAATCATTGAACTCATCGAAGCCTTCCGCCGCTCCAAGACCATGTTCGCGGCCGTGCAGCTTGGCGTTTTCGACGGCGCGCGCCCGGCCGATTGCAAGGAGCTGGGTCGGTTGCTGGATGCGTGCGTCGCGTTGGCGTTGCTCGAGAAGCGAGACGGGATCTACGTCAACACGCCGCAGTCTGACAAATATCTGCGATCCGACAGCCCCGATTCGCTGACCGGCTACATTCATTATTCCAACGAAGCGCTCTATCCGATGTGGGCGCATCTGGAAGACGCGGTCCGTGACGGGACGCCGCGCTGGAACCAGACCTTCGGAGTCAAAGGCGGAATCTTCGCGGGCTATTTCCGCACCGAAGAGACCAAGCGCGACTTTCTGAAGGGCATGCACGGATTCGGGCGTATCAGTTCACCAGCCGTCGCCGCGGCGTTCGATTTGAGCCGGTTTCATCGAATGGTGGACCTGGGCGGGGCCAGCGGCCACCTGGTGGAAGCCGTTCGTGAGCGTTATCCGCAAATCGAGGCGAGCGTATTCGATTTGCCGGAAGTGGCGGAGGTCTATCCTGGAACAATCGCGGGCGACTTCTTCACCGATCCATTGCCCGCGGCCGATCTCTACGCCGTGGGAAGGATTCTGCATGATTGGTCGGATGAAAAGATTCACAGGCTGCTGGCGAAAGTTCTGGCGGCGCTGCCCGAAGGCGGCGGGCTGTTAGTAGCGGAGAAGCTGCTCACGCCCGGCTACGTCTCTGCGCACATGCAGTCCATGAACATGCTGGTCAACGCGGAAGGCCGCGAGCGCTCGGCCGCCGAATACGAAGCGCTCCTCCGCGCGGCGGGCTTTTCGAAAGCTGCAAGCAAGGTGACTGGCGCGTACCTGGACGCTGTGCTGGCGATCAAGTAGCCCTAAATCACATCGGCGAAGTTTTTCCGCAGCCGGTAGAACCAAACGTGCCCCAGGAAAAATAGCGCCAGCGCGATGGCCCACAACTTAACCAGCGGACAGCAATTCCGGCGCGTGCCCTTCCAGGAACACGGCTCGATAACCGCGGACCAGCACGTATAGCGGATTCTGGCGCATCACGGCCGAAATCGCGGGCGATAGAGTAGTCGATTCGGGATAGCAGATCGGCGTGATGAAGAACCACAGCGTCAGAACCAGCCCCATGATCTGCCCCAGGTCGCGCATGTACACGCCCAGCGCGGCGAGAAACCAGCAGACGCCGAGGGTGAACAGAAGCTGAGGCACCAGCAACACCGGCAGCCACAGAACCGCCGCGGGAACCGCATGCCGAATGATGAGCAATCCCGCGACGAAAACTCCGGCGCCAAAAAGCTCCGTCACCAATCCCGAAACCACTTGATTCACGGGCAAAGTATCCAGCGGGAAAACCAGCTTCTTGACGAAATTGCGATGCTCCAGAATCACGTTCGCCGCGCGGCCCACGGGTTCGGAAAACGCGAGCCACGGCAGCATGCCGGCCAGAAAATAGAGCGCGAAGCCGGTGCGGCTTTGATCGGGGCCGAACCTGGTTTGCAGCACTACGCCGAACACGAAAAAGTAGGTCGTCATCAAAAGCAGCGGATTGAGCACCGTCCAGAAGACGTCGCCGAACGACCCGCGATAGCGCGCCAGGATATCGCGGCGCGCCATGGAGCGGATCAGCCGATGGTTTTGAGCGATGGTTCGCACCGGGCGTCGCGAACAATCTCGGCAATGCGGCCCAGAATCGCCGCCAGCGCAGACGCGCGCACTGTGGTGATCTCCTGTTCAAGCACGCGCAGCGGCCATCGGCAGCCTCCACGAGAATTCGCAGAAATCGCTCGCCGCGCGCGTATGCCCAGCCGGCCGGCTGTGAATGGGCGAGAGATAGATTTCGTACGCGCCGGCCTCCGGCGGAAACGGAATCGTGATTTCGAACTTCGCGATCGCGCCCGGCGCGAACGTCAGCGCTAACCGGCGTCCAGGCGCCTTCTTCTAATGAAGCGGTGCGATTGGGGATCGAAGAACTGCCAGCCGAGCGAAAAGCTTTCGGGCGTCCACGTCTGCGCGCGATTTGTTCGCAATCGCGACCGACACCTGCGAGCGTCGAGCCTCGTGCCCGCACCTGGTATATCTTGCGATACTCCGCGGTCATTGATACAACCACGCCGGATACCGCTCGCGCACCGGCCTGTCTTGCGGCCCACCGCGTAGATCCCGTCGCCGCGCAGATCCGCGGGCTGTTCATAGCGATCGAGCAAATGCTTCACCCATTCGTGCTCGGGCTTCGGCTCGTTGCGGAACGGTCCGGTTTCGAGCAGCGTCATCTCGAATCCGGCGTAATGAAACAGAAGCCCGATCTCGCGCGGCGTGTACTCGCGATTGTGCCGCGCCTCCGGTTCTTCGCCCTCCGACGCGCGGCCGAATGTACGCCGGGAAAAATCCCGGATGATAGCCCGGCAAGAATCGCGGCGATCGCGCGCAGCGAGCCGATGTTCGGGGTGGTGAGCACCAGATGCCCGCCGGGCCGCAAGGATCCGATTGATCTCCGCCATCATGTGCATCGGGTCTTCGGTCAGATGCTCCATCAACTCGCAGCACAGGACCGTGGAAAAATAGCCGTCGTCGTACGGAAAGCGGTCCTTCTCGGCATCGAACAGTTCCAGCGTGCATTGAAACTGCTCACCGTCGATGGATCGTGACGCTGCGCTCGTCCACTTTGCCAGCGGGCCCGTAGTAGCAGCCTCGCACTTCACCATAACCGAGACGCGTCTTGAGCGCCGGCGTGATTTGCAGATACGAACCCATCTCCAGAATGCGGTCGTCGGGTCCGCCCGGCGGCGTGATCGCCAGCGTTTTCTCGAAACGAGTGAGGTGCGTTTCCAATATCCTTTGGCGGCCTCATCGGGCGCCCAGGAGAGAATATATTCCGGTTCGACGCGGACATCCGGCGGCGCCGCGGCTGGCTCCGCGGTCCTGGTCGCGAGTGGAACGCAGCCGATCCATTGCGTGCGATTCGCTCCAGAAAATCCGCGTAACGCCGCGCCACCTGCGGCCAGGTGCATTCAGTCTCCACCCACTGGCGCGCCCGTGCGCCCAGGGCCTTGCGCAGACTTCGGGCCGGCTTACCAGCAGATTCAGATATTCGAAAAGATAATCCTCTTCGCTCGCGTCCACCGGCGCTTTTAGGCAGATGCTTTCGGGAAGTTCGCTGAACGATCCGACCTCGGAGACCACCACGGCTTTGCCCAAACCGAGCGCCCGCATCAACGTGCCCGAATTCTCACCGACGGTTGGATAGCGCAAATTGAGAACGATATCGCAGGCCGCGAGATAGCCCACAAATTCTTCGATGGGACGGAAGCCGAGAACGCGCACGTGCAGGCTCAGATCCAGCGATCGGATCAGCGATTCCAATTGCAACTCGGGATGCGGATCGCCCACCAGAATCATTTTGGCTCCTGGTTGAACGCGCACCAGCCTGCGGAAAGCCCGCAGCGATTCGGCAATCCGTTTGTAGGGTTTCAGGAAGCCGAAGATGCCGATGAGCGGCGTAGTTTCGTCCAGTCCCAAGCGTTCGCGAAAGTCCGACCGGTTGGCCTCCGGAATCCAGGCGCCATGCGGGATGCGAGCCACCGCGCCCGCGAATCCGGCTCCGCGCAGCTCTGTCTCCACGCAGCCGCTGTGTACGATGGCGGCTTTGGAGCGGCTCAGCAACTGGCGCAGCATCGGCACGCCTTCGTAATCCGGCCCAACTTCCAGGCTTCGCACGCGGCTGGCGTACGCCAAGTCTTGGGCGCTGCCCGCTTCCTCCACGGCACGCATGTAGGCGTCCCAGTCGCCGCGCTTGATAGTGATGTCGGCGATCAAGTGATGCAGGTTGGCTTCATGAACCACTACCACGCCGGGATGATCCATCGCGGCATCTCATAACAAAAGTCGTGATAAACGTTGTTGCCCACCTGGTACAGCGCGACGTCGAAATTTCTCGGATCGAAAGAAAGCGGCTTGGAGGCGAATACTTCGACGTCCACCAGCTTTTTCAGTTCCTCGAGCAAGGCGGCGGAATAATCGGCGATGCCACTGCGCGCAGGGGGAAGCGGGGAGAAGAAGGCTACCTTGATTGGCACGAGTCCGTTGGGAGCTATTTTGCCAGTTCCATCGAAAACGTGCCCAAGGCCAGGGGGACGCGAACCAGCGCCAGCGTGCGCGCCTTGTCCTGCAGGAAAAACAGATCGAAGCTAATGCTGGACGATGGTCCGGTAACGGATGCCTTCACGTGGTCCGTGTCCACCGATTTGTTTCCGATCTTCACGCTTTCGGTTCCGGCCGAATCCAGCCGGATTTCATAAGGCGCTCCGAAGAACACGGTTTGCCGCGGAGGGGTTCGGCCCTGGCTCAACTCCTGACGAGCGAAGTAGAGAAACGTCAGCGCGTCTTTGCCGCAGGCATCGGTGTTCAATTCGGCTTCCCCGGAGCCCGATCCGCGAGTGACCGCGCCAGTGGCCGGATCGAAGGTTTCCTTGTCGTCGACCTTCTTGGAGCCATGCGACGTGGCTTTGCGAAACTCGGTGGAACAAAAGCTTCCCGACGCGCTGGAGCTGAAGCGATCGCTCACTGCAAATCCGGGAACGCTGGCGTCCAGGTCGAATTGAAAATGCATGCGGCCGGGCGCGTTCCCGTCGCGCGAACTGGACGCGCTGAGCGTCGCTTCGCCCAGGCTCAATCCGCTGGGCCAGTTGACGTTGTAATGCAGAGTCTCGTTGGGGAGCGTGGATTCGGCAACCGGCGCAGCCATCAGCAGCAACGCCGTGGCCAGAAAGGAAGGAGCGATCGCAAATGGGTACTTCATGGATTTCATCACCGGCGAACGACAGAACTGGTTTTGCGCTCAACCGCCGCGGCTCTCTTCGCATCTCCACCCACGGCGTAGTACAGTTCCAAAGTTTTGGCCGCGCTGCTGGTCCAACTGAACATCCCGGCCCGCTGCACTCCCAGCCGCTCCATGCGCTGGCGCAGTTCCGGATTCAACAACAGATCGCGCATGGCGAAAACCAGCTCCCGCTGGGATTTGGGATTGAACAGCAGCGCTGCCGAATCGGCTACTTCCGGCATGGCGGAGGTGTTGGAGCACGCTACCGCGCGCCCGCAGGCCATGGCTTCCAGAATGGGCAATCCGAAGCCTTCATAGAAAGAAGGATAAACAAACAGATCGCACGCGCCATACAGCCGCCGCAATTCATCGTCATCCACGAACCCGGTGAAATGAATCCGATCCGCGGCTGGGGACTTTTTCGCCGCCGCGCGAACAGTGGGCGCGTACCAGGTGTCCTCTTTCCCGACAATCACCAAATGATGGGGCAATTGAGGATGCACGCCCAGCAGATCCTCGAACGCCCGGATCAGCCCCAGGTGGTTCTTGCGAGGCTGCAGGTCGCCCACGGTCAGGATGAACGGCGCGGCCGGCAACGATGTGCGCATGCCGCGGTGCGCCGCTCCGCGGGCCACCGGATGAAACACCGAGCTCACGCCGTTCGGCAGAACGACCACCTTATTTTCGGGAAGCCGATAAGCGTCCAGAATTCGCCGCTTCGAAAATTCGCTGGGCGTCAGGACGCAGGAAGCGGCCTTCACGGTGCGCCGCACGGTCAAGCGCAACTGCATCGCGCGGAAAGAGGTGAAGTATTCGGGATGTTCCAGAAAACTGACGTCATGCACGCTGACAACAATGGGCGCTGAGCAGGTGAGCGGCGCGGTGTATTGTACGTGCAGCAGAGCGGGACGATCCTGAGCCACGCGCCGCGGCAGATCGTAGCCCAGCCGCACGAACGGGTTCACCGCGACGCGGCGTTTTTGAAATCGCCGGGGCACATCGGCGACGGCCTCCTCACGCGAGATGTAGGCTACAAAGTCGGCTTCTCCATCCAGCGCCTCGAAACAATTCAATAGGTTTCTGATGTATGTTTCGTTCCCCGTTAAGTGTTGTCCGATTGCGTGAGCGTCTACCGAAAAACGCATGACCATCTCCAGTATAGAGGGTTTCCCGTTTGGAACGGGCCGTTCACAAAACGTTTACATGACGGTAGCAGTCACATAAGTTCATGTTACATGTATCTTGTGCAAGTCGCTGCCCATTTTTCGCGGGTGAACTTGCCGGACGCGGGATTCCAAGCAGTTAGACGGCTCACACGCCGTTGGGTTTCCGGTTACTCCAACACCTCGGCCAGCGCCGTCCAAGCGCTATGCCAAGTATATCGCTCTTCGTACAGCCGGCGTCCCGCCGCGCCGATGCGTTCGCGATTGACGGGCAGTGCAAGCAGCTCAGAAACAGCCGCCGTGAAGCTCTCCGCGTCGTCGGCCAGAACCAGATGTTCCCGATCGTGAAATTCCAGGCCTTCCGCGCCCAGCGTGGTGGACACCACGGGCGTACCGGCGGCCCACGCTTCCAGAATCTTGATCCGCGTTCCGCTGCCGGCCAGCAGGGGAACGATCGCCACTTGCGCCTGCGCGATAGCAGCCAGCGCGTCCGGCACAAAGCCTGTAACCTCGATGTTCGGATCCCCAGCGGCCAGATCCAGGATGGGTCCTGGATTCTTGCCCAGGATCTTCCACTTCAGCTTGGGCCAGCGGGATTGGAGCGCCGGCCAGACGTCGCGATGAAAAAATCGCACCGCCGCGATGTTGGGCGCATATTCCAGATTGCCGCTGAAGACGATCTCGTGGCGGTCGGCGCGGGAGGGTGGAACCAGCAGCGGAAGCGCGTTGGGATAAACCGTCACGCGGGCATCGGGGGCAATCGCTCGCATCCGTTTCGCGTCGTGGCACGACGTGGCGAGAATGCAATCGAATCGGGCCAGCCAGGTGCGCTCCAGTTCCACCGCCGCATGAGCGAATCGGCCGTGGCTCCATCGAAGCAATCCGTTCTCGGACGCGGCCATACTGCGATGCCACTCCGATTCGACATTGTAGACATCCAGAATCACGCGCCTGGCGCTGGGACGAATCTGCTGGATGTACGGCGCGCACCAAAAATGCTCGATGAATGCAGCTTCGTACTTCCGCCCCGATACGCAGTTCGCAATGGGAGCTTCAAATCCGGAGAAACGATCCATCAGCGGCGAACGATTTCGCGCCAGGCGCACGGCATTGCGCAGGACGCGCGCGGGCACGCTCTTGGAATGAAACGGCAGATCGATCACGTCAACGTGGTCCAAGCGGCCCGAAGGGATCGCATCTCTGGGATCTGGCGCGCCCGGTTCGCGAAAGAAGATTCCATGCACGGAGAACCGGCCGGCCAGGTACTCGAGCACCGACGCGGCGCGCGTGGGACCGCCTCCGATCATCGGATAAGGCGCCTCCGCCGCGAGGAACAGCGCGCGGGGCTTACTTCCTGAAACGGACTTTGCGAAATCGCTCGGCGGCGTGCTCATAGACGGATTTTGTGAGGCGTGCTGTTTTGGTCCAAGAAAATTCTCCGGCCCTGGCTAGGGCCCTCACGCGCATTTCGCGTATCTGTTCCGAGTGGGTCACGGCCGATCGCAATGCGTCCATCCAGGAAGCGCGATCGTTTATGTCCAGAAGCATCGCGCCATCGGCGGCCACTTCGACGATGGCCGGATCGCGCGAGGCAATCACCAGCGCCCCGCACTGCATGGCTTCGAGTACCGGCAAACCGAACCCTTCATAGTAAGAAGGATACAGGCAGGCCACGGCGCCCGAGTATAAAGCGGGGAGATCCCCTTCCGGCGTAAGGCCCGCAATGCGCAAGCCGGGCTCGGCGGGAATTTCGGGAAAGTCCTCGCGACGCCGCCCGGCCAGTACCAAATCGACAGGATGCTCGCGCCCCAACTCGCGCCACAGATCGAGAATCAATCCGATGTTCTTCCTCGGCTCCAGGGTGCCGACATACAAGAGGTAGGGCGGGCTGCGCTCTACAACCGGCGTGGGGCGAAAACATGAGGCTGCGGCCAATGGCACCGCCGCCACGCGGTCGTGCTGCAGGCGAAAACGCTCGATCGCCGCGCGGCGGATGGCTTCCGACGGAGTGATCACCATGGTCGCCAGGCCTAGGCGCAGCAGCATGGGGGTGCGATTGCGAATCCGATCGGCTTCGGCATGCCAGCCGGGATCCAGCCACGGCGAAAGATCATGCAGCGTCATGACGCTGGGGCGCAGCGGCAAATAAGGTACGGCGAAATCGGTTCCATGAAACACATCGATGCCGAGCCGCGAGATCTGCCCCTGCAAACCGAAAGACCACCAGCGCCGCTCCAGCATGTTGCGCGGCCCTTGCCCGAGGTTCAAATTGGCCCTCTGAAATGACAGCGTGGTCGGCTGGTCCGAAAGCAGCCAGAAGCGATCGCCGGGAAACGTGTCGCACAGCGCGCGGGCCAGCTCCTCGGTGTAACGGCGCACGCCGCCGCTCGGAACGGTCAACGGCGTCGCGTCCAGGGCGATCTTCATCAGTTCGATGATAGAGTGTACCGGAAGCCAAGCCACGGCTGTTAAGGAGCCGTCGGGGACCGGCAAGTTTGCGAGTCAGCCCATACCTAGCGCGCGATCCAAAGTTCGCGATATACTTGAAGGCGTCTCACACTGTTGAGTCGGTGCTGGGGTGTCCGAGTCGATTGGCACAAAATTGGCACAGCGGGCTCACGACCTCCCGAGATTGACAAGCGGTTCCTTTGGTTTCTCAATGGTGTAGATTGTTTGGACAGGTGGCCGAGCGGTTAATGGCAGCAGACTGTAAATCTGCCGCTCCTTGCGAGCTACGGAGGTTCGAATCCTCCCCTGTCCACCAGAAAGGTTTCGGCCGTTGTAGCTCAGCTGGTAGAGCGCGTCCTTGGTAAGGACGAGGTCACCGGTTCAATCCCGGTCAACGGCTCCACTTCTTCACGGAGTTTTACAAACGAGAAGGTTGAGATGGCGAAGGAAAAATTTGACCGCAGCAAGCCGCATGTGAACATTGGGACGATCGGGCACATCGATCATGGCAAGACGACATTGACGGCGGCCATCACCAAGGTATTGGCCAAGCACAATCCGAAAAACAAGTTCCGCTCGTTCGATTCCATCGACAACGCGCCGGAAGAGAAGGCGCGCGGAATCACGATCGCGGTGGCGCACGTGGAGTATGAAACAGCCAACCGGCACTACGCGCACGTGGATTGCCCGGGCCATGCCGACTACATCAAAAACATGATCACGGGAGCCGCGCAGATGGATGGCGCAATCCTGGTGGTGGCGGCGACAGATGGCCCGATGCCGCAAACGCGCGAGCATATCCTGCTGGCGCGCCAGGTGGGCGTGCCTTCGATCGTAGTGGCGCTGAACAAAGTGGACATGGTGGACGATCCGGAGCTGCTGGAACTGGTGGAGCTGGAAGTCCGCGAACTGCTTTCGAAGTATCGAATTTCCGGGCGACGATCTGCCGGTGGTGCGGGTGAGCGCGCTGGGCGCGTTGAACGGGGAAGAGAAGTGGGAGAAGACGGTAGACGAGCTGATGGCGAAGGTGGACAGCTACGTGCCGATGCCGGCAGCGCGCCATCGACAAGCCGTTCCTGATGCCGATTGAAGATATTTTTTCGATCCAGGGCCGGGGCACGGTGGTGACGGGTCGTATCGAAAAAGGAATCTGCAAGGTCGGCGAGGAAATGGAGATCGTCGGTTTCAAGGACACGCGCAAGACGGTGGTTACGGGCGTGGAAATGTTCAAGAAGCTGCTGGACGAAGGGCGCGCCGGAGATAACGTCGGGTTGCTGCTGCGCGGCATTGAAAAGGACGACGTGGAGCGCGGGCAGGTGATCGCGAAGCCAGGATCCATCACGCCGCACAAGCGGTTCAAGGGCGAGATCGTGGTGCTGACCAAGGAAGAGGGCGGGCGGCACACGCCGTTCTTCAAGGGATACCGGCCGCAGTTTTATTTCCGGACCACGGACGTGACGGGTGTGGCGGAGTTGCCGGAAGGGACCGAGATGGTGATGCCGGGCGACAACGTGGGATTGGTGATTGAGCTGATCACGCCGGTGGCCATGGACAAGGGATTGCGGTTTGCGATCCGCGAAGGCGGCCGGACGGTGGGCGCGGGAACGGTGACGGAGATAATGGAGTAGAAGACAGAATACCAGGGAGACAAGAATACAAGGAATCGTCTGCATTCCTCGTCTTCCTGAATTCCCTGTATTCTCTTCTCGCGACTGAACAGGAGCGAATATGCGAGAGATCATTACATTACAGTGCACCGAGTGCAAACGCAAGAACTACAGCAAGACCAAGAACAAGAAGACCAAGACGGAGCGGCTGGAGCTGAAGAAGTTCTGCGCCTTTTGCCGTTGCCATCGGGCACATAGGGAAATCAAGTAGACTGGATTAGAGGCAGCCCGAGTAGGGGCATAGGCTAACGGTAAACCAGCGGTCTCCAAAACCGCCTTTGGGGGTTCAAATCCCTCTGCCCCTGCCATCTCACGTGGGAGCGAGGAATCATAAAGAACATGGCTACCGCACAAATACAGGAAGGCGACGGCGGAAGTTTCATCCAGCGGGCCTCCAGTTGGCCCGTCGGGGTAAAGAATTACTTCGAGGAACTGCAGACGGAGATGCGCCGCGTGACGTGGCCCTCCTGGAAGCAGGTTCGCGCCACCACCGTGGTGGTGATTATCGCCGTGTTCGCGTTCGCGGCGTATTTCGCGGTGATCGACCAGATCTTCCTGAGTCTCATCAATAAGCTGTTTAACGCGTTCACCAAGTAGGCAAGAGAACCATGGCGGACGAAGAAACTATTCATACCGAAGAGACCGCGGATCAGGGCGAAGAGCCGACCGAAGCTCCAGCCGCCGAATCCGCGGAAGCGCCCGCGGCGGTGTCCGCAGCGAACGGCAGCGCGGAAGAGACTCCCGCGGAAGCGCCGCAGCCGTGGCCGTTGCCGACGGCAAGAACTGGTACATCATCCACACCTACTCGGGCTTCGAACAGAAGGTGGCGGATTCCTTGCGCAGCCGCGCCCAGGCCTTCGGCTTCGCCCACCAGATTGGCGAGATCCTGATTCCCACCGAAGAAGTGGTTGAACTGCGCGGCGGCAAGAAGGTCACCAGCAAGCGTTTGCTCTATCCCGGATACGTGATGGTGCAAATGGAAATGAACGATCAGCTGTGGCACGAGGTGAAGAACACGCCGCGCGTCACCGGGTTCGTCGGCGGGGGCAACAGCCCGGTGCCGCTGACGGCCGACGAAGTGAATTCGATTTTGTTCCGGCAGCAGACGTCGGCCGAGCGCCCGCGTCCGAAGATGAACTTCGAGAAGAACGAGATGGTGCGCATCAACGACGGCCCGTTCGCAAACTTCTCGGGCAAGGTGGACGAGATCAATCCGGAGCGCAACACTTTGCGCGTGCTGGTGACCATTTTTGGCCGCGCCACGCCGGTGGAGCTGGATTTCCTGCAAGTAGAAAAGTTATAAACATATGGCAAAGAAAATTACCGATTACGTGAAGCTGCAGATTCCTGCGGGTAAGGCCACGCCAGCGCCGCCGGTGGGAACCGCGCTCGGTCCCAAGGGCGTCAATATCATGGAGTTCTGCAAGGGCTTCAACGCCAAGACTTCGGCCAAGGATCAGGAAGGTTTGATCATCCCGGTGGTCATCACTATTTATAGCGACCGCTCCTTCACCTTCATCACCAAGACGCCGCCGGTGCCGGTGCTGATCAAGCGCGCCGTCAATCTGGCGAAAGGCTCGGCCGAGCCGAACAAGAACAAGGTGGGCAAGATCACCGAAGCCCAGGTGGAAGAGATCGCGAAGATCAAGATGCCCGATCTGAACTGCTTCGACGTGGCGGCGGCGGTCCGAAGCGTCAAGGGAACCGCGCGCAGCATGGGCGTGGACGTAGTTTAGAATTTGGCCGCAGATAACAAGCGGCGCCTCGGCGCCTTTCATTGCAGACGAATCTGGAGCCTGAATCTTTAAACAATTTCTGTCAGGCATCCCCGGAACTCCTGGTCGCGTCGCTGTGCGGAATCGGGGAAGTGGCATCAGGTCTCGGAATGCCAGTGCGGCAGATGATCCTGTTTCACAAGTAGAAATGCGTCTGGGCGCATGCCAGCCCACGAGCATTTAGCCGAGCCTGGGTAGGAGCGGGACCGTACGTGAACGGCATGTTCTCGCAATCCGATTTTGGCATTATGACGAAGATGGGTTTTTGGCTGTAGTCGGCCATCGCGTAGTTGCCGCCTCCCGACACAATGGCGACCTTCCCCGCGACGGGTGCTTCCACCCGAATCACGTAGGTTGGGTCGAGCAGACTTTGAGAATAGCAGGATGCGCCAGTGCCAGGCCGGCCAGCGACTCGCGGACGACGTTCTGCGGGTCATTGATGAGTTTTTCATGCCTACGCTTGCCCGCCCAGCCAAGAATAGCCTAGAGTCGATCCTCACGTCTGATTGGCTCGCCGCCCGCGGGAGTGTCCCGCCACAGTGGTGTAAGTGTGAAACCGGCACTGGCGACCAACACGCTACGAAGCCGTCGCGCCACGGCAAGAGCGAAGCCGGCGGATGCAGGTAAGCCGACCGTTTTGAAGATCAGTGCGTAAGTGCCCTCGGCTGCGCCCACTTGGCCTGGAATAAAAAGAAGGCCAGGCTGATGAACTTGCTGGCCCCTTCGATCAGGAACGGTTTCAGGATCGAAAAAGGCTCTCCGGTCGCCCTCAGGAGTATGAACAACTCTAGGACGAGAAGTGCTTGTGCGGCGAACTCGGCTGAGAGAATCGACAGCAACCGCAGCGGGCGATCGCGCAGCACGACGAACAATAGTTCTTCTGTGTCGCGGACATCCTGATCCTTCAAACGCACATGCTTTCCAATCAGTGGGAGCCTCTCGACGAGCTTGATTATGGCGCCGATCAAGTAAATTCGACAAACGATCGCGCAAGCCGCCGCGAGGAGAAATGCACTCATCGCGTACACAATAACCCTTGCTGCGACCGTCACCACTCTGGAGAGCTCGAAAGTGCCGAGCAAGTAAATCAGAGCTGCGATCGCAAACGCGGCCGACGTCAAGGTGTAGATCAGGTACTCTGAAACGGTCGCCGCTACGGCGTGCTTCGGGCTCAAGCCCCGTTTCTGGAGAAGCCACATCTTGGCTGGTTCGGCCAGAAACGGCCCGGTGAAGGTTAAGAACTGTATCGTTTCTCCGGAAAGCCGGATCCTTAGCATGTTCCAATATGAGGCCTGTCCGTTGGCTGTCGCGCATTTCCAGTAAGCAGCGGCCCGAACCAATTGGTGACCAGCATAGGTCGCCGCGATTAGACCGAAATACCAGCCGATGCCAAGGAGCAGGGAAAGGATTTTGGCAGCGCCCAGATGGAAAAGAAGATAAGCAAACAGGACGCAGCCGACGCCGAGCAAGACGGCACGGTAGCGAAGTGTGGGTCCTGTCCGAGTCATGACGCGATTGCCGCAGCGGCTGGTGTCCACCTCTTATCGTTGCTCGACCGTTTGGGGGTAATCCGCGCAGGAAGCTTCCAGCTTGCGGACAACGTCGGCCAGATTCTTTCGCATTCCATCTCGCAGCCGGCCGCGCAAAATGGCGCGCCGCAGGCCTCTGAAGAATCCGGCGAGCAGATCAATGCTTGAGCGATTCAAATATACAAGGTACATGCCCGGGTTTGAAGCGTCGCCGGGATCGTCCAGCGCCGCCGCCAAACCCAACGAAGCGTCAAAGTAATGGCTGGCGTAAATTTGTTTAGAAGCAATCGCCGCTCGTCCCGGCTGAACATAAACGTAGACGTGTGTGATGCTGGCCACTGGCTTCAGGCCAAAGCTTTCCGTGGACCAATGGAAAAAATCACTGACGCCCGTGAAGGTCTGGCCCGGATACTGCTCCAGCTCTTCGATCCGCGCGAACCGTTCCGGTGTCACTACGGTCTTGGATGGGACTCTCCCAGATTCTACTCCCTGGTGGCAAGCATGACCAAGGCACTCCGAGGAGCGCTCGGAGCGCGATGTCGCCGGTGATCCAGTCCCGCGTAGATAAGGTCAACGTCCTCGTGCGCAAAGAGCAGGATTCGCGCCCCATATCCACGTGATCCTGCCCGTCCCAGACCGCCTTGATGACGCCGGTATCGGAGTGCCGGCTATACCTTCCAGCACGTGAGTAATCTCGTGGACCAAGACGTGAGCGTATAAGGGTGCGAGTAGTTGGGGAACTACGGATTTTTGAACCCGATCGAAGACGATCAAAACGTGAACTCCCTCGTAGGGCAAGATTCGGCCAGAACGCCGGGCCGATAGTCGGGCGATGTACGGGTGGACAATCGGATCACAATGTCCTGCCGATGTGGTCAAGGATACGAAGCGTGCCATTCGATGGTCAGTCCGATTTTGGCGAACATGCTGGTGGCCATGGCCTGAGCCCGGTTGGCGACCACGAGATCGGGCCCCCGCTCCAAGCAAACTATCAGTTTTCCCTCTTTGGCCTGCCCCGTATCGCCAGCCCAAAGCCGGGCGCCGAGCGCCTCGATGTTGCCAAACGGAGTTTGAGGTTGAACGCCACCGCGTCACGAACGAGAGTTTTTAGACCGCGCTCATACACTCTGTCGCCCTTATAGAGATCAATCGCTCGCCATCGATTCCCTTCCAGGCCGGCGTTGAAGAGCTTGTCCGGATCTGGAAGGCTTGCGCCCTGAGCAAAAGTGAGTTTTACTTTGTCCTTGTGAGCGTTGCCCACGCAGATGAGTCCGTCGTGAGACCAGCACGGACTGCCCATCCATTTCCATCCCTCGATGATCTCAGGATCTGCCTCGTGTATGATCGCGCGCACCTGCGCGAGCGTCTTCCCGCGCCAGTCAGCGAGTTCCTTGATCTTCGCATCGATGATGGCAGAGGCAGATTCCACCGGGATTGTTTTTTTCATTTGCAGCTCCAGTTCACGCAGTTATTTTAGCTGTCCTCTCTCTTCGCGGCATTGGGCTGCCCAGCGGGGGTCTCAACACCCAACTGCTTTGCGTACTCCGCGTTCAATCGCTGCCAGCCGCTGAACTTCATCGCCTCCGGGCCAACGCTACGGCCGATGGGAGTTCCACTGAGAAGATGATCCAAAACATCGAAAGAAATGTGCCAGCCCGCGGCGCCCCACGAGATGAATCGGCGATCGATGCTGTGCCACAGCTTCAGCTGCGTGCCGCCGCCCAAGGCTTCGAGCTCCCACCGGATATCGCCGTACTCAAGCACCTCCGGAGCGTCGGCTCGCGTCACCGTTGTTACCTGCGGCCTGCCCGTTCCCACCCATGTGAGATTCACCCTGGCTCCAACCGTTCCCAGGCTCCCATCGGCGTCGAAGGGCGCCCACTCGCGCAGATGCATCGGGTCGGTAAGCGCCCGCCAGACCTTTTCCGGCGAGTGGCGCAGCTCTCTGACGAGAATGAGCGTCCACTTCTCTCCATCCTTTCGTATCTGCGCCCCGCTAGCCGGACCCGGTGTGTACTCGGTCACCTTCTTCTCCTTAGCGTAAATAGGGCGAGCGTCAATAGCGCGCCAGTTGGGTGAGCTGAATAAGATTGCCGCAGGTGTCGTTCAGCATCGCGATGATGGAGGCGGTCACGTCGGTGGGCGGCATCGTGAACTCAGCGCCGCGAGCCTTGATCCGCTCGTAATCGCCCTTGACGTCGTCGGTGAAAAACATGGCCGCGGGTTGGTGCTGTTGAAATATCGCCTGCTGATACGCTTTGGCTGCGGGGTTGTTGTTCAGGGCCAGCTGCAGCTCAGTGCCGTCCGGCTCCTCGGGCGAGGCTACGGTCAGCCAGCGAAAGGGACCGTTACTGAAATCGGACTTCTTGGCAAAGCCCAGTACCTCCGTGTAGAAGCGCAGGGCCTTGTCCTGGTCGTCCACGTATAAGCTGGTCACTTTGATTTTCATTTCGTTTTCCTTGTTTTCCTTTTGATTGGTCTGGATTGATCTTCTTTGGTGCGATCCATGCGGTCGAGATGGCGCTCGAGAGCGTCCACGTGGGCGGACCAGAACCGGCGGAACGGAGCCAGCCAGGCATCCACTTCCTGAAGTTGTCTAGGTTTCAGCCGGTAGAGACGGCGCTGCGCGTCCACTTTGGATTCCACGAAACCGGCCTCGCGCAGCACTCGCAGGTGCTTGGACACGGTCGGCTGCGGCATGCGAAGTTGACGCTCGATCTCCCCGACCGACTGTTGGGACGAGACCAGCAGGCTCAATATCGCGCGGCGGTTCGGCTCCGCAATGATTTCGAACACAGATGCCACACTCTTGGTATACCCCAAAGAGCATATACGTGTCAAGGTATATATGACAAATGGGCAACCCGACTGCGCGGTGTGTGAAGAATCCGACCGTGGGCAATATCTAACTTACAGCACGTAACACCATCACGCCAGAACATGCGGAAGATTCAGGCCCGCATCTGTCGCGACGTTCTCAGAGCAGTTTGCAGCCGGAGCAGTGACAACTTCAAGGTCCCAATTCACGGGCCATTCGTGCAGACATTCGGCGCATCGATAGAAGCCCCTCACCGGACGCATCGTCTTCGTGTGAAATGTCCTGCACCACCATTTTGCCGTTAATTCAACCATTGGGGCCTCCTCCCGAAACACCCTTCTTGCATCTCGGTAGCCAACTCGCTCGTTCAAGCAATTAGCGCCCTCCGAAGTCTGTGTTGGGACAGAATGACACTTTTTGTCAGCTAAGTTTGTCCCAGCCGGCAAGCCGGCCCAAAAATCAAGATCACCTTACTTTCCGACCGAGTGCACCGCATCTTTTTCATTTTCCTGGCACACGAATTCGATTAACTCCGTGTCAAGCATGATGCGATGGTGCACTTTAACAGTCCAGGGCTTGGTATAGGCCTTCGGATCGTCGACCGTGATTTCGATTTCCATGTTCCCGTAATTCACCCGCCGGAATCGCTCGGTCATCTTGCCGGATGTCGTCAGTGGGCTGCCTTCCACATCCAGCCATCCGTCGTCACGAAACCCGGTGGTCTCAACCACCAGGGTGTCTCCGTCCCATTTTCCGACGGAGTAGCCGTACCACCAGGGTTCTGCATCGTTCCCGGGCAAGGGCCGTCCGTCGGTGAAGATCTGCCGGACACCTGCGTTCGCTTCATATAGAATCACGATCACTCCCGGAGCCTGGATGATTTTTCTGGGCTCTGGATGCGTGTGCAGTTGCATCAGGCCGATCGGCAAACAGATTATCCTTGTTGTTTGCGGCGACGCGCTGGTTCCGCAGTTCCGCCGCCCATGGCTGGAACGGCAGCCCGTCCTTGAGCGTTGAGCCGATATCGAAGAACTGCAGCAGTCCGGGAATACGGACGCCGATGCCAGGGGATCTGGCTCCCACGGGAGGCGGCGTCCCGGGCCGCGCATCGGGGCTATCAACAAATCTCCAGATTCCGGAAAGGTCCGGCTTGCCATCCGGCATTCTCGGAACGGGCCCGGTAAGGTTCGGCTTTCCGTCCGCGGTCTTCGGAACTCCGGCAGTGGGATAGGCTGGCCACTGCGCAAAGAGCCCGGGAGACGTCGACGCCAGCAGCAATGCCCCTGCGCCAAACACCTTGCTGAGATTCAGAAGCCCGCCCATCGAAGGCACCCCTCAAATTACTTTGGCACGACCAGGCCGTCAATCGTTAGGATCTAATTGGCTGTCGGGGTCTTCAGGCGCTGTCGATTACGATAGTGTCGAGCGGGGCTCGGCGCGCCTCCAGTTTCAGGCCCACTTGCTGCAGGGCATCGCTGAGCGCAACCGATGGAGTGGCGTCCAGCAACGCCTGGGCTTCCGGTGGCAGGTTCGCGCCGCGCAAGACCGCGGAACGGAGCAGCATAGCCTGATAATCCTCCGGCGTGACATCCACCGCGAAAGTGTAGGATCCGGTCAGCCCGGTCATGTCGACGATCTGGCGGTCGGAGTATCGTTCCAGATTCCTGCAAAACACCCACAGCGGCAGCTTCGTAACTTCAATCCGGTTGTTGCCCACCGTGATTGACGCTCCGCGCGCATACTGCACGCTTACCCCGTTGCCGACAACGGCGATGGTCGCCACATTAGCCATTCCCACAGGCTCGTCATTAGCCTTATCTTCATTCGGATCGGGCGGCAACTCTTTCAGCTTCACAGGGCCTTTGGCAAGCACCAGCGCGAAAATCGGAAACTCCTTCTTCTCTCTGTGCAGTTTCACCTGGAACCTGTCGGCCAAAAGAGCCTGAAGCATTTCCGGAACTTGCGCCTTGGTGCCGCCGTCGGGAAGCGTTGCTGAAATGTCGTAGCGCTCCGTCGCGGTCCAATCAGGCCCCGAGATCAACGTCGCCTTGAACCTGTAGGCGGTGGCCAGATAGTCTCGGAGCGAGAGCCCGACTCCCCGAACCTGCGCACCGTCAAAGTGCAGGCCGGCGGCCACCTGTCCCGGCGCGGGAGCAAAAGGCCGGACGGACGCCACCTCAAACTGCGGAGACTGGGCGAGAAGCAGGCCGGTCAGCAAGATCGCGAGAATAGCTTTTCGCATAAATTTCCCGTATCCGATGCGATTCGGCCGCTAGCGGCTATTCCACCAGACGAAGGAAGGCTTGTCCTGGTTTGCTCTTCAGGTCGCCCGCATCCAGCACGTCGTCGTTATCCACATCCGCGGCTTTGTAGGCCTTGCTGACGGCATCCAGATACTCGTCTTTCGTCAAAGTCTTGTCCCCGTCGCGATCAGCCGCGGCGAATTCTTTTGCGCTCAGGCGTCCCTGGAGTTGCTTCATATCCAGCAGGCCGGTCTTCTTGGTGTCAAGCTTGTCGAAGAGTGCGCTTGCAGCGGCTTTCGACTCATTCAAATCGAGCACTCCGTCTTTGTTGGCGTCATATCCCGCCACGCCCGGCGGCAAGCTGGCAGCGGCGAGCGTTCCGAGCGCCACGCACAAAAACAGGCCGGCGTTGCGCAGAATGAGTTTGCGAAGCGATTGGTTTGGATTCATTTCGATTCCACCTAGCCAGAGTATATAGAAAAACTCGTATGCCGTTCCGGTACTGGCGTACCGTTGCCGGAAGCGCGGAGCTCCGCGAAGGTCGAACTATGCGTCTTTTTCTTTCCGGCTGTCTGTTGATCGCCTTCAGCGCGGGCCCGTCCACGGCACAGATGGCGGAAGATCCAGGAGGGTGGACCAAGGCGAAATGGGGCATGACGACGGCGGAGCTGCAACAGGCGTTTCCCCAAGCGGTTGTTTACAACAAGCGGCAATCCGGTCCTGCGTTAAACATTCCCGACGATGAAATAAATGGCCAGAGAGTGCACGTGAGCTTTGAGGTAGGCGCTGAGGGATTGAGAAGGGTCCTGATCGAACCGGACGAGAGGAGCCCCGTGGATCCGAATCTGGACACTCCGCCCCCCACGGTTGCGCGAATCGGTCAAATTCTGTTGCTCGCCGGCTTAAAGGATCAATACGGCAATCCCGCGGAAGTGACTACGGAACCGAGTTTTGATGAGACCGGGCAAGTGACCCGCACATGGCGTTGGGGATTTCCTGCAACGACGGTCGTCCTAGTTCGGAAGTCCCATGCCGATCCTGCTTATCAGGATCTCGATCGGACGTACCTGTTTTACGAGAAAAGAGCAGCGAATACGGGCTATTAGAACGCCCCACTCGCAGAGGTGGACTTGCGTCAATTCTGCGGATTTTGAGAACATGCAGCAGTGACGCGGGTTGTGGCGGCTTCTACACTTTTGCTGGCGGCATATTTGCCTCTTACCGCGCAATGGCTGCACTATCCCTCAGCCGGCGTTCCCCGGACTCCCGATGGCAAGCCGAACCTCACTGCGCCCGCGCCGCGCACCACCGACGGTAAGCCGGATTTCTCCGGGGTATGGATCACCGGGAATCCCGTGCCATGCGATCCGGCCAAAGGCCTCGATTTGTTGGACTGCGACGCCGAGCTCCCAATTGCCCAGGAGGCCATCGATATCGGGCGTAGTCTCCCCGGCGGCTTACCCTATCAACCCTGGGCCGCCGCACTGGTCAAGCAACGGCTGCGGAACGAGGGCAAAGACGATCCACACGTGCGGTGTCTGCCTTTATCTGTTCCACGAAACTACGGGTTTCCCCATCTTCAGAAGATCGTGCAGACCCCCGGCCTCCTCCTCATGCTTACCGAGTGGAACGCCGGCTACCGTCAGATCTTCACCGATGCACGTCCGCTGCCCGTCGATCCGCAACCGTCCTGGAACGGTTATTCTTCCGGCCAGTGGGAGGGCGATGCTCTCGTGGTCCAAACTATCGGACTGCGGGATGACCTATGGCTGGATTTGAAGGGCAACCCGGTGACCAGTTCGGCCAGGTTGACAGAGCGACTCCGGCGCCCTAATTATGGGAACCTCGAAATCGAATTCACCGTCGACGACCCGAAAGCCTACACGAAACCCTGGACGGTCACGTTCAAGGAAGCCATTGTGCCCGATGCAGAGCTGCTGGACGAAATCTGTTTAGAGAACGAAAAGAGCTTTCAACACTTGCCTGACAAGTAAATCGCCATTAGCGGCGGACAGCGCGCCCTGGAGCAACGCCTGCCACCAGCTCACCGTTACGAACGACAAAGCTTCCGCCCACTAGAACGAAAGGGATTCCATCGGAGTATTGGGCCGGATTGTCAAAAGTAGCGCGATCGATCACTCGCTCCGGATCGAAGACCGTGATATCGGCGTCGCAGCCGACCTGCAATCGGCCCTTGGACTGGATGCCGAGCCTTTGCGCGGGCAGCAGCGTCATCTTTCGCACCGCATCCATTAACCCCAGCGCATTTTCCTCGCGAACATATTTGCTCAACACGCGGGCATAAGTGCCGGCGCCGCGCGGATGGCCCTTTCCGTTCTCGATCACGCCGTCGCTCGCAACCACGACTGTCGGGTCCGCCATTGCGAGGCGCGCCATTTCTTCCGGTATGTTGTGAATAATCACCATGCCGCCCTGTTTGCGATACCGGGCGAAGGTATCCGCGTTGAGCCGCTCGCCGGTGGCTGCCCACTGAAGGTCGTGGTAATCGATCCCTCCGAGATTGGCTTGCCAGTCGTCGCCGAATACCGCCGATCCCAGATCGGTCATCGCCGCAGTATAGGGATAAGCTTCTGTCGTGACATCGAGACCTCTGCGGCGCGCGCCTTCGATCATTCGCAAAAGCACAGGTGTTTGGCGAAGCCCCATACTGGTTATGTGGACGACGTGCAACGACGCCCCGGTGGCGGCTGCGTCGGCCAGCACTTCCTGCAAGGCATCCACTACGCCAGGCTCAACGGGGCCCGACTGGCGCACGTGAACATATACCGGCACGCGCCTCTGCGCGGCCAGCTGGAACAGCTCCAGGATCTGCTCGCGCGGAACTTTCGGCGTGTACGCCAGGCCCATCCCGATACCGAGCGCCCCTTCATCCAGACCTTGTCGAACCAACTCCAGGGTCAGGGCCCGCTCTGCCTCCGTTGGCGCCCGCTTCACGCCGGCTTCGTAGGGGAGCAAGCCGGTGCTCGCGTCGTGCATGGCAATTTTGAGAGCAGCGATGTGGCCGGAGGTGGCGCCGAAGTTGATCAACGCGTGGCCCTCCCGCGCCGAGTACCAGGTTGAAACCGGATTCACGCCGACCTCCAACTCAAGCGCGGTGGTGACGCCATCCCGCGCCTTGAACGCGTAATTTTCAGGCGTCTGCCCGTGGGAGTGCAGGTCGATGAAACCCGGGGCTACCACCAAGCCCTTCACGTCCACAACCATGGCGGCTTCGAGCGGCGAAGCTGAAATCGCGGCGATACGTCCTGCCCGAATAGCCACATTGCGTACGGCATCCAGGTTTGTTTCTGGATCCATGACGCGGCCATTGGCAAGCACCAGATCGTAAGTCTGGGAGAAGAGTGTAGCCGCGCTTAAGAGTGCGGTAGCAAGCAGCCGCATATCAATTGGCGATCGGCGTCTTCAGCGCGTCGTCGATAACCAGCACATCGAGCGGGAGCTTTGCGCGCGTCCAGCCTGAGCCCGATCTGCTGCAAGGCATCGCCCAGCGCGGCGGGAGAACTGGCGTCCAACATCTTCTGGGCTTCGGCGGCAGGTACGCGCCGGCCCAAACCGCGGACTCGGAGCAGCATGGCGAAGTAGTCCTCCGGCATAACATCGAAAGCGAAATCGTATGGAGCTGTGAGGCCGGTCATGTCGACGATCTGGCGGTCGGCGAAACGCTCCAGAGTCGCGGCAAATAAGGCCATCGCAGTCTTCTTGGCTTCGAACCGGTTATTCGCGAAAGTGTAAGAAGATCCGTGGCCGAAATTCACGGTTGACCCCGTTACCGGTGACCGTGGTCGCGACATTGCTCGTGCCCTTCGGCTGTCGTCTTTATCGGCTTCGGATCGGGGGCCGACTCTTTCATCTTCAACCCCCTTTGGCGACGAGGAGCGCGTAGACTGGAAAATCCTTCTTGTCTTTGTGCACTTTCACCTGGAACCTGTCGGCGAGGAGCGCCTGAAACATTTCCGGAAGCTGGGCTGGGGTGCTGCCGGCGGGAAGGGTCGCCGAAATATCGAAGCGTTCGGTCGCAGTCCAATCCGGTCCGGAGATTAACGTTCGCCTTGATCCTGTAAGCGATGGCGAGGAAGTCCCTGAGCGACAGTCCGACGAACCGGATCTGTGCGCCGTCGACATGCAGGCCGGCAGGACTGCGCCCGGCGCGGA
This sequence comes from Bryobacterales bacterium, assembly GCA_963798295.1. GTDB lineage: Bacteria > Acidobacteriota > Terriglobia > Bryobacterales > Bryobacteraceae > Palsa-89. Next base: position 79,327 of record CAWCSV010000007.1, read on the forward strand.
CGGATCGAACGGCTTGATCGACGCGACCTCGAATTCGGCGCGTGGGGGAGCGGGCTGCGCCGGCGCCTGAGCGAATCCCGGGCAAGCGAGGAGAAGCGCCAGTGTCACATTCGAAATTCGCATAGAAGCAGCCCAGCGGCAGCGCGAAGCCTAGACCTACTAATTTACTACTAATAACGTTTACTTGAATTAGAACTGGCTTCGAGCGCCCTTCTTTTATTGCCATCACCACCGCGAGCGGCTGGACGGGTTATTGCACGTGCGGAGTCCGCAAATCGATACGAGCCAATAGGCGTGCAGCTAACCGTGACGAAGAACCACGGCAAGCGCCAGTCGGACCAAGTGAGGAATTTTCGGACCAGCCGTCGGTACAGCGGTTTCGAATTGAGCGCCCTTGAGAGGAAAGAGATTGATGCGCACATCACTGGACTGGGGGAACGCGTCTTCCAAACAACGCCCGCGGCGACCGGAGCAGCGAAAAGAGGAACGGTTGGCTCTCTAGGATCGCTGAGGCTACGCTCAACGGGGAGGCCCATTTCTCGGTTCAATCCTGCGAGGAGCCAAAAAACGGGGCGCTGGAACGCTAATTCACGCCTGAAGGTTCGGAAGCGCGCCTGGAAAGCGGCGTATGGCTGAAAGAGTGGCCTCAGGACGGTCCCGATGCGGCGCGTGCTTGCAGTCGTCGAGCATGATGGACCATGCCGATGGGATTCGGCGTTGAATGGCCTCGATCTGCTTTGTCGTGCCATATTCGTCCCGATCTCCCTGAAGGACCAGGACAGGGCAGCGGATGGAATCGAGAAACGATTCAATGTTCCAGTCGCGAAACCTTGCATCGAGCCAAATGTTGTTCCAGCCCCAGAACAGTGAATCTACATTCGCGTGATACCGACCTAAGCGTTGGGGTAGGTCCGTTTCTTGATAGAGTACCCGCGCTTGCGCGATGCTCGTTACCGTGATGTCTTCAACGAAGACATGCGGCGCCTCCAAAATAAGTCCGGCGGGCGATTCTGGGAATGTGCCCGCGTAGACAATGGCGATGGAAGCGCCGTCGCTGTGTCCAAAAAGCAGAGGCCGCTCAATCCCTGCCTTCTGGAGGATCTCCGGAAGCACCACCTGCGCCTCGTGTGCATGTAGGAAACTGACCGGGGCTCTTCGAGCGCATCGGAGCCGCCGTGTCCATATCGCGAGTAAAGGAATACGCCGGCGCCGGTTGCTTCGGCGAGAACGTGCGGAAAGTCCTTCCAGTGAGAAACTGAGCCGAGTCCTTCGTGAAGCATCACGATGGTCGGAAGAGTCGGCGTCACGCGCCTCAATTCTGGCCGCTTCGAGCCAGTGGCCGTCAATCTGATAACGGCACGAGATTGGCAACCTGCTGCTCAACGGGAGATGACCGCCGGCGCCAGTGACTCTCGAACGGGCGTGTCCCTCAACGCTTGAATCAGAATCTCCAGGCTCTCTTCGAACGTACGTCCCGCAGTGTCGACCTGAATATCAGCCTTTGCTGTAAAGCGTCTCGCGTTCCGCGAGGATTCGCTTCAGGTCCGACATGGCGTCGCGATTGTTCGCCATGGGACGCATGTCTCCTTGTGCAATCACGCGTTGCATGTGCTCCTCCGGCTGAGGCCCGCACCCAAACCGTGAAGCAACTGGATAGCAATCGTTCAAATGTGCCAGGCTCCGATACAAGACTCCCGCCGGTTGCCATGACAAAGCGAGGGTTTCGCTGGATTACATCTTCCAGACACTGCCGTTCAAGCTGGCGGAAGCTACTCTGTCCGCGAAAATCAAAGATGAGGTCTAAGGTTAACCCGCTTTCTTGTTCAATCAGGCGATCCAGTTCCAGGAACGGCATCTCAAGACGTTCGGCAAGCGCCGCTCCTAAGGTAGACTTGCCGGCGCCACGAAGCCCGATTAACGCAATCCGCCGATGACGCGCCGCCGGATCAACTCCACCGAACTGATCCAGCAGCAACTGGTGGGCAAGCTTCAGATCCTCGGGAGGAAAGGCGTCGCAGGAACTCGACCGTATGTACCAATTCGACCGGCGGCTCAGGATCTTCAATCAGTAAAACGTCCATCGAGACATTCAATGCCTTGGCGAGTTGACGCAACACCAATACAGAGATGTTTCCGCGACCGGCTTCAGTCTGCGCCAAGTAGCGCTCCGAAACCCCAGAATCACGGGCGAGTTGTTTTCGGGTCATGCCTCTTCGCGCCCGGGCCTGCCTGACGCGATCCCCGAGCGACTTCAGTGGGTCGGGTGCAACAGTTTTCGTTTGCCTGCCACGCTTGCGCCCTGCGTCGGACACTCGGGCCTTCGGCGGGCTGGCTTTTCTCATGGTTTCTAACAGCATACGACAGGCTGATTCTAGAACCCCGTGCTGCACACAAAATTCGCGGCTTGGTCGGTGCTCCCAGTTCCCTTGTACTTGGCAACCAGCGGATATTGGCACATTGGCCGCGATCGCGTAATCGCTCCGCTCGGGTCGCGGCGCGCCGCGGTCAACGTAGCCGGCGCTTTGTCCTCCTCGACCCAGGTCCGCAGCGCATCCAACTGGCCGTAGGGGGACGGTCCATTTCCACCGCCGCAATGTCCGACACCCGGCGCCATGAATAGCCGGGCGAATTCCGTTGTCTTTTTCGGACCTCCCGACTGGTGCTGGACGCGCTTGTAGTAGTCGATGGTTCCCTCCGGCGTGATGAGCTGATCGGCCCAACCGTGCCAAAGAATGGCCTTGCCTCCGTGATCGCGGAATGCCGTCAAATCCGGGTTATCGGTTCCGATCACAATACTGTATTCCTCCACTGATTGATCCCAGTAACGCTCGTAAGCGGCGGGCGTGATGGTAGTCCAGTCCAGCTGAGGATTCTGGGCGAGGAAGTACTTGAACCAGTCCAGCGCGATACCGAACGCCTGTGGCTTTGGAGGAGTCCCTCGGCTTCCCCAGAGCGCCCTCAGGTCCGCGCCCCGAGCCAGACCGTACCACAAAAAGCTTCCGTCTCCGCGGCGAGGACCTTCCCACAACTTCCGTATCAGGTCAACGTCGGCCTCCGTAAAGGTCCCACAATCTCCCGCTGAAGTGCCGATGAGCGGCTTGGGGTCGTAGTTGCAACGCGCAGGATCTTCGATGACGCCGTCCTTAACGCCGTCCATGCCATCGCAGGCTGTCACTGCGGCTGCTGTAGCGGCCGCCAGTTTGCACGATGGCAGGGAATCCCCAGCCGCGTTCATCAATATCGCGCCCCAGAGTTCTTGTGGGATGAACTTGGCCCAATTGATCGCGGGCGCCCCCGATACGATTCCGTTGTAATCCTCCGGATACCGCTGCGCCTCCATTAATCCCTGGCGCCCGCCGGTCGAGCAGCCGTTGAAGTAGGAATAGCGCGGGGCCACCCCGTACATTGCCTCCGTGAGTGCCTTACCGGTCACGGTCATTTCGTGAATTCCCACGTGAGCGTTATCCCGGATGAGTTGCCAGTTCAGGCGTCCGTTCGCATCCAGAGCAAAGCTGCCGCTTCCGCCTTCGTGTCCGGTATCGGTGGAGCCAGACGCGTAGCCAAGAGCGAGCGGCTGATTGACTCCCGCTGGACCGCCACCGACGAATCCTCCGCCTCCGATGCCAAGAAACCGGCCGTTCCAATTCGACGTGGGTATGCCGATCCAGATCTTCACCTTGTCTCCTGTGGGTGGATGCGTGGTGATGGCCGTCACGCGGCAAATGCCTGGATTCGCTGGATCCACCGCAGCCGATTCGATGGTCGTGTTCGGCAGAGCGGCCGTAGCCAGGCTTTCGCAAGAGCGTACCGGTTTTGCATTCGCGATGGCTGGCTTTGGCATCGTTCCCAAAGGAGGCAGTCCTGGCTGCTGCGCACTCGCAGCGCAGACAGGAATCAGAGTCACAATCAGCCATATCCGGTTCATGGTCACGCATTATAGTGCATACGGCGGATTGACTTCAAGCGCGAGAGTGCACTATGTTGTAAACACAGTATGGACGCCGTCGTGGCAAAAGCAGATTTCCCGGTTTCAGATTTCGTAGACTTCCAGACCGCGCCCTCCCGCTATCGACATTGGAAGCTGTCCATTGCGGATCGGATCGCGACCCTTGCGATGGACGTCCAGGAAGACGCAGGTATCCGTCCAGGCTATAAGCTCAAGTTGAATTCGTATGACCTGGGCGTCGACATCGAATTGCATGATGCCCTTCAGCGAATACGATTTGAGCAGCCCGAAGTAGCAACTGTCGTTCTCACCAGCGCGAAGCCTCGGGTTTTTTGCTCGGGCGCCAACATCTATATGCTGGGTCTTTCCAGCCATGCCTGGAAGGTGAACTTCTGCAAGTTCACCAATGAGACTCGCAATGGAATGGAGGACTCGAGCGCGCATTCTGGGCTGAAATTCATCGCCGCTTGCAACGGGTCCACGGCCGGCGGCGGCTACGAACTGGCGCTGGCCTGCGACGAAATTGTACTTATCGATGATCGCTCGTCAGCGGTCAGTCTCCCCGAGGTCCCGCTACTTGGAGTGCTTCCCGGCACTGGCGGACTTACGCGTCTTACCGACAAGAGGCGCGTACGAAGAGATTTGGCGGACGTATTATGTACCACGCCGGAGGGTGTTCAGGGGCAACGCGCCAAGGATTGGGGCCTGGTCGACGCCGTGGTCAAGCCGCAAGAGTTCGACCCGTATGTGAAGAGCCGCGCGCTTGCGCTTGCTGCGCTGAGCGATCGGCCCAACGAGGCTCGAGGTGTCGAACTTACGCCGCTCCGGCGAACGATCGACGCACATGGGTATCACTACCGATACGTAGACGTGGCGCTGGACTCGCAGCGACGGACGGCCACGGTGACCATCCGGGCGCCCGAGTCCGCCGGGCCGGATTCGATCGAAAAGATTTTGACCGCGGGAGCCCAGTGGTGGCCGTTGCAGATGTCGCGCGAACTCGACGACGCTATCCTCTCGCTTCGCATCAACCAGCTCGATCTTGGCCTTTGGATCTTCAAAACCGAGGGTGATCGGAAGAACGTCATCGAGATTGATTCTGTGTTGTTCTCGAACCGAACCCACTGGTTTGTGCGTGAAGTCATCGGGATGATGCGCCGGACTTTCGCACGCATTGACGTTACCTCTCGGTCACTTTATGCATTGGTTGAACCGGGGACGTGCTTTGCCGGAAGTCTGCTGGAATTGGCATTGGCTGCCGATCGCGTCTACATGCTCGATGATCCGCAAAGCGCGGTAGCGCTTTCGGACATGAATTTCGGCGGCTTGGAAATGGCCAGCGGCCTTACACGCCTGAATGCGCGATTCGATTGCGACCCAACGCGAATCGACGAAGTGCGCGGCCACATCGGGAACCCGCTCGGACCTCGCCAGGCGGCACAATTGGGCTTGGTCACGTTCACACCCGATGAACTGGATTGGAACGATGAGATCAGGCTTGCGATCGAAAGCCGTCTCGCTCTTTCACCCGATGCGATGACTGGCTTGGAAGCGAATCTCCGCTTTGGCGGGCACGAGAGCATGGAGTCCCGCATCTTCGGGCGGCTTTCGGCGTGGCAGAACTGGGTCTTTGTTCGTCCGAACGCTGTGGGACCGGCGGGGGCCTTGAAGGTGTACGGCACCGGAAACCGCGCCAAGTTCGATTGGGAGCGAGTTTAACCCATATGGCAGACCAACCAGAAGGAACACAGCAAACCATCGATTATTCGCAGCATATTCCTAACAACGTCGATCTGGGAAACGACCGAACCTTACAACGCGCGCTGGAACGATGGCAGCCGGCATTCTTGAACTGGTGGGATGAGACCGGGCCGGCGAATACGTCCAATTTGCAGGTCTACCTCCGAACCGCTGTCAGCGTAGACCGAGACGGCTGGGCGAACTTCGGATATGTGCGTATGCCGGAGTATCGATGGGGCATCTTTCTAACGCCACGGGACGAGAACCGGAAGAATCCACTTCGGAGATCACAAAAACGAGCAGGCCTGGCAAGATGTTCCCGGAGAATATCGATCGCCGCTCCGGCGCATCATCGTTACCCAGGGAGATACCGAGCCGGCTTCGGTGGAGCAGCAGAGGCTGCTCGGCGCGACCTGCCCTTCACTTTACGATCTCCGCAATCTGTTCCAGGTGAATGTCGAGGAAGGACGCCACCTATGGGCGATGGTGTACCTTCTGCATCGATATTTCGGCCGCGACGGACGAGAGGAAGCCGAAGCATTGTTACAACGCAGGTCCGGAGACGCGAACAATCCGCGCATCCTCACAGCTTTCAATGAGAGGACCAGCCACTGGCTGGCGTACTACATGTTCACGTTCTTCACGGATCGCGACGGAAAGTTCCAATTGGCCGCTTTGGCCGAGTCGGCTTTCGATCCTCTGGCACGAACCACGAAGTTCATGCTCACCGAAGAAGCGCATCATATGTTTATCGGCGAATCCGGCGTGGCCCGCGTGCTGCAACGCACCTGCGAAGTCATGCGCCAGCACAACTTGACCGATCCTTCGCAGGTCCGCGCCCAGGGAGTGATCGACATTGAAACTTTGCAACGGTTCGTCAATTTCCACTGCAGCGTCACGCTGGACTTGTTTGGGTCCGAGGTTTCCTCCAACGCCGCGAGCTTCTACACGGGCGGCCTCAAGGGCCGATATGGTGAAGCGAACATTACCGACAATCACTCACTGTCGACCGATTCTTACGCGATTCAAGAAATCAGCGACGGTGCGATTGTGAACCGGCAGGTACCGGCTTTGACGGCTCTGAATGCGCGCTTGCGCGATGACTACATGCGTGAGATTCAGGCCGGTCTAGATCGCTGGAACAGGATTCCTGAACGATTCGGAATCCCGTTCCGGATCACGCTTCCTCATATAGGATTTCACCGCAAGATTGGAAGCTTTGCCGGTCACAACATTAGCCCGGATGGGCGGCTTCTTTCGCAGGACGATTGGGAACGCCAGTCCGCTGGTTGGCTTCCGTCGGACCATGACCATCAGTTCGTCGGTTCGCTGATGGGGCGCGTGATCGAACCGGGACAATTTGCGAACTGGATCGCTCCCCCCGTCCGGGGCATCAACAATCTTCCCATTGAATTCGAGTACGTGCGTTTCAATTAGAATATTCGTTTGCCGTGGAAAATCCTGCTTCTTTCATTTATGACCGGCTGCAAACAGTGTCTGTGCCCGCACGCAAGCTGTTCGCCGTAATCGTACGTGAGGTCGATCATGGCCCTCTCCATCCCAAGCCCGAGGGCACGGCAACGCCGCCCGAAATCCTGGAAGCATGCGGGCTGGACGTTGCAGAGTTTTACACTTTGCTGGACATGTTAAAGCAAGCCGGCCTGATCGGAGTATCGAGTTCTTACCCGTTCGAAGAAATCCGACTCACTCCCGAGGCAAAAGACGCCCTTCGTGACGCTTCATAGCTTCGCTTCATCGCCCGACGACCGGTACTTCGAAGACTATACGCCAGGGGAAGTGTACGAGTTCGGGACAATCACCGTCACTGAGCCGGAGATCATCGAGTTTGCAAGGCAATTCGACCCGCAGTATTTTCACATTCACCCAGAGAAGGCGGCGCACAGCCGATTCGGCGGAATCATCGCCTCCGGCTGGCACACTATCGGTCTGACGATGCGGCTGTACGTCGACCATTTCCTTTCGCACGTCGCCAGTCTGGCTTCACCGGGCGTGGACGAGGTTAGGTGGCCAAATCCGGTGCGGCCCGGAGACATCCTGAGGATCCGAGTCACAATTCTAGAGGCGCGGCCGTCCCGCTCCAAGCCGGATCGAGGCGTCGTTCGCGCTAAGATCGAAGCCATCAACCAAAAACATGAACTGGTGCTTAGCATGGTGGGCATAAGCATTATTGGGCCCGCCGTCCGCAAGCGCTTCGGTAACGGCACGGCTCATTTCCCGCAGCTTGTATCGCAGTACCTTCCCCGCGGCCGTCTTGGGCAATTCCGTCAGAAATTCAATGCGGCGTGGATATTTGTATGGCGTGATGCGCTGTTTCACGAAGTTCTGCAGTTCCCTGACCAATTCCTCTCCCTCGGCAAAGCCATCCCGCAGCACTACGAATGCTTTCGGGGTGTGAAGTCCTGTTTCTTCCTCGAACGCAATCACGGCGGCTTCCAAAACGCTGGGGTGTTCAATCAGCGTGCACTCGACTTCAATCGGCGAGACCCATTGACCCGATACCCGAAACATATCGTCCGATCTGCCGGCGTACCAATAATAGCCATCCTCGTCGACGATGTATTTGTCTCCGGTGAAGAACCAGCGCCCGCGCATGCGCTCCTGGGTCAAAGCATGGCGATTCCAGTAGCATTGGGCGGTAGTGGGGCCGGCCACCATCAAATCTCCTATGGCGCCGGATGGCACCGGTTGGCCCGATGGTCGAGAAGCGCAAGTTCATAGCCCGGTACCGCCTGCCCTGTACTTCCTGCGCGAACTTGTCCTGCCCGCGCCGAAAGATAGATGTGCAGCATCTCCGTCGATCCAATGCCGTCCAGAATCTCGACTCCGAACCGTTCTTTCCAGCGGCGAAAGATCTCCGCAGGCAGAGGCTCCGCGGCCGAGGCTGCCAAACGAACGGACCCCAAGTCAAAAGCGCTCGCGCTCTGCTTCCTGCAACATCGAGGCGTAGAGTGTTGGTACCGAGAAGAAAAGTGTGGGACGATTCGCCTGGGCAGTGTCCAGAATTGCTTTCGGTTGTGGCTTGCCGGCGTGGAGGATCGTGGTGGCGCCCACGTGAAATGGGAACATCAGTCCGTTGCCAAGACCGTAAGCGTGAAAGAGCTTGGACGAGGAGAAGGTTACATCGTCACTATGGATGCCTAGCACGCCACGGGCATAACACTCGCAACAATGGAACCAGTCGTGATGCCTGTGCACGGCAGCTTTCGGCCGGCCCGTGCTGCCGGACGTCCAGAGCCAGAAGGCAGCATCATCTCCAGTCGTGGGAGCCCCTTCCAGGTTCGGGGACCCATCCTTCAACAATTGATTCCACGGGATGTAACCATCCGCGGGCTCTCCGCATACGATCACGTTCCTGCAATAACGCTGCCCCGCGAGCGCCGGTCCAAATTCAGCGAGAAGTGTCGAGTGGATTATCGCAAGCCGGGCTCGGCTCTCTTCGAGGAAATATGCGTAGTCGCTGGATCGCAAGGCGGTGCTTGTCGGCACTGCGACGGCGCCGATTTTCATCGTGCCGAAGTATGCAGCCACGAACTCTGGGATGTCAGGCAGAACCAGCAGGACTCGTTGCTCTTCTTGTAGTCCCAGAGCGAGCAGCCCATTGCCGATACGATTAATCTGTTCGGCAATCTCGCCATACGTAATCCACCGATCGTCACTGACAATCGCGGTCTTTTGGCCACGACCTTCTCGAATGTGCCGGTCTACGAAATGGTCTACGAGATTATATCGATCCGGAAGTTCGAGTCTTGCGGAAGAGCGCATTAAAGTTGCAATTTGGGCGATTCGACTATCCATCCGTCAGCCGAGGGGATATCCACCCAAGTATCGTCCCGCTCAGAGCCCGGCGGCTGCGGAGAGTAGTATCGTCGATCCACAGCTCAAGCAGTATACTGCATCTATCCTTCAAAGTTAGGGCCGCCCCGCCAGCCAGTTGGGAACGTGGTGTGCATTATACTGCTTGCCTAGACGGTCCTGACCGCGATAAGGATGACAGCGATAAGGATGACGGAATCTGGCAATCTCATCAGGTGGAGCGATAGCGACCCGCACGCCCTGTACCAACGGATGATCGGCTAGCCAGATACCTTCACTCTTCTGAGCAGAGTGAACCGAATCTACGTAAGCTAGGCTTGGTTTATGGTGTCCCCAATACGTTCCTCCATCACAGGCCTCCAGGGCGGACGCGCGATTCGTCCTCGTCTCCGAGCCGGTCCTTTTCGACCTGCTCACGTGGAAACATTGTCCCAGGCGTGTTAGTGCTTGTACCGGCCATGAGAAGAGTTTCTTCATTCACTTGGTGTGCTGGGCGGGCTCACAATCGCGTGCCAGGAAACTTGGATCTGGAGCGTACATGGGGCAGACGGTTCGCGTACTTGAATCAGCGGCTTGCTCGACTGCATCCGAATTGATCGGTACCAGGAGAACAATCGCGTTCGGGAACAGCCCTCCCAAAACCACGAATAACACGACGACGGTCAAAATCCATCGTTCGCGGGGTAAGGCATCCGCCATCACCGTGAAACCTGTTCGACGCTTCCCGAGGAATAGGCGTGTGAATAGACGGAAAATGCTTATGGCATTCATGGCAATCGCGATGGGCAGGAGCATCCCGGTTAGCGGGTGCGACGCCAGCGTTCCGTGAATCAGCAGGTCTTGAGAACAAAAGCTCAGCGTACCCGGCAGGCCAACTAAAGCTAGCCCCAATATCACAAAAAATACCGCCAGACGCGGCGCGTGCCCGGCTAATCCCAGATGCCTGCTGGCCGTAAGATTTTCGCCGAAGCGCACTTCCAACAGCCGCAGGATTCCAAAGAGGCCCATCGTGGAAGCGGTCACTACGAACCAATGCACAAATGCGCCAGTCATTCCTTCCGCCGTGCGGCTTTCGAGTCCAGCCAGAATGCATGCCGACTGGCTGAGCGCGACAAATGCGAGCAAACGCCGTGGCGAATTCTCAGTGAGTCCGCGAATGGCTACATAGAGAGCGGTTGCGAGGGCCAGATACGAAAGCACCGGGAACAGATCGCGGGTGGCATGCGGAAACAGCGGAACTATCAACCTTGCCACCAGAAACGCGCCGAAATGTCCGTTCAACAGGAGGGCAGTCGGAATGGCTGGCCCGCCCTCCACAGCATCCGCCACCCAGGCGTGAGCGGGACAGATTCCTTTTCGGAAGATCAGAGCAAGCACCAGGAGCCCAAAGACGCCCATCCCTCCGGGGCTCCGGCCCTGCAACTGGCTAATCGACATCGCGTGTCCGCTTATGGCAATCAACCCAATGGCTGCCGCCAGCGCGACGCTGGAAAGCAGCAAGCCGACGCGCGGACGCCACGTTGCGGCACCGAACCACGCCGCTATAAAGAAGGGGACTGTCGTCAGAACCCACGCCATGAGTAGAACCAGCAGGTTTCCCGTGGAGTAACCCAGCAGCGTGGATCCGAGGACGAAAAGCATTCCCGCGATGGTCCGTGGATTACAGTCACGCCTCGGAAGGACCAGCGTCGCCACCACAGTGAGGCATGAGAATAGCACCATCAAGGTCTCGCCGAGCAATTCGCTACCTCTTGCGGCGTGCAGCGCCAGGGCACTTGCCACTATAGATACCAACGCCGCAACGAAGCCGATGGGGCGCACCTGTCTTCGCGCGACCGCCACCAGGACTGCAGCGAACCAGGGAGCCGCGATGGCCACGATTTTCATCAATCCGGCATCGAGCGCATCGAGCGTCAATCGCCCCCCTGACTGGCGGGGCTTTGCATGGAAAGCACGACCTTCTCACGCCGGCTTGCCGGCTGGTGCAAGCCCAAGCTGTCCAGCTTGGAGAAGATATTCGACAGCTCAATCAGTGGACGAATTACGTAACGATCGAGAAAGGTGTCCAGGTGGCCGCGGTCCAGCGCCCAGCGGTAGAGCCACAGTTGTACAGGCTTTGGAAGCAGTTCCTCCAGATGAGTCGCCGTAGGTGAGAGCTCTCCCCCAAAAGCGGAATGCATTAGGTGATAGTCGTGAAGCGTCGACGGCGCACGCAGGAACTGCAACGTACGGACCGTGGCATGTCCCAGGATGTGAGCGACTGCGATCCATTTCCAACCCATTCCGATCTCGGCGAACACCACGCCGACTTGCGTCAACGACGCGTAGGCGAGGGAAGTTTTGGCATCCGCGCTCGCCCGGCCGACGATCGTGCCATGTACGGCCGTAACCACTCCGATGACGACCACCAAAGTGGCGGCCAGTGGGGACTGGGCCAGTAAGGGTTGAACACGGAGCAAGAGATACGCGCCGGCGTGAATTGAAATTGCGCCATAAAAAATTGCGCTGGATGGCGTAGGCCCCTCCATCGCGCGTGGAAGCCATCCCGAGAACGGAACCTGCGCCGCCTTACCGGCCGCCGCAACCAGCAAAAGCAGACAGATGATGGATGTTTGGGTTCCAGTAAACGACGGAAGGCCGGCTGCAAATGAAGCCGTCCCCGCCCAATGATTGATGGCGAACACGCCTAACAGCAATCCGATGTCGCAGGCACGATACACCGCGAAGACGCGAAGACCGTTTTCCGCTGGCGAGGCGCGCTGTTGAAAGAAAGCGATCAGCAACACGGACGTGATGCCCACGATCTCCCATCCGGCTGCCAGGAGATCGAAGGAACCAGCAGCGAAGGCGAGCAAAGATCCGAATGCGAACAGGTGCAGGAGAAGGAAGAAGCGCAGGAAACCGCGCTCGCGATGAAGGTAAGTCGCCGAGAATTGCCCGATCAGTCCTGAAAGCACAACCGTCAATCCAAGGAATGGCAGGGAAAGGCGGTCCGCCAAAAGCACGAGCGGGAAATGGTAATCATGCACGGAAAACCAATTGCCGAACGTCACCGTGACGGCCGGAGCCCCTGTCGAGGCTAACTTCCAAATGATTACGGCAAGGCCAAAAGAACAGGAGGAAAACGTCAGGCCGGTTATGCTGGATACAACACGTTCGCGTGGAACCCAGCCCAACAACCAAAGCAGCGCAAACGTAGCGAAGACCGCGCCGGGTGCTAAGACTACGAACAAGAGCGAGGCTTGGGAGAGGTTCACGATAACCGGCTCCCGGCTTCGGCGTAAATCCATGCCATCGGCAGGTGTTCCATCTTGCCGCGATACCATTCTGCGGAAGAGAGAACGACCGGCAGGCGCTCGACGGGCTCGTCAAATTCGCAAAAGTTGCCGTTCCTGTAAACCTGAACCGCGCCCGACGTTGGGTCCATCGTGGCAAGACGAATCCATCGGTTCTCGACCAACTGTTTTAAGGAAGCACTGGCGTTCACCACCCTCATCAGGCGTTCCGCCGTGGTTTCGATGACGAAGAGAATCCGCACGGGCTCATGGATCTCGACCATTTGCCAAGGCAATCCCGTTCGCAAATCGCTGGCATGGCCGTCCATCACACCGACCAAACTCGTTACATTGTGAGGAAGTTTCGTGCCGCAGCCGTAACGATCGTTGTCAACGAAGGAAAAGTAGTACTCCAGACTGATGCCTGCACAGACGGGAACAACGGATGCCAATAGTGACGCAAGGCTTCGATCGCCCGTGTCCTGCCCGGCGTCGTATGACACCAAAAACGCGCGCCGATCCAGGAACAGTCCTCGGGTGAGGCCGCGCCGCCCTATAATGCACACGGAGTTCGTGCAATGTCCATACTCAGGGCGCGGCTCGGCCAGGTGTTCGCTGCGTTCCTCCACATGTCGGAGCGCGACTTCCGGCGAGGCGTCCGGTGGGCAGGACTCGAATCGGCGCGCGCGCTCCTGAGCATTGAGCGCCTTTGCCTTGTCGAGGGACTCGCGAATGCGGCCAAGATCGGGTCGGTGGGAGGCCGGGAGCGTTTCTAGATCGTAGAGTTCGATGTCGTCGCTGCATGTGTCGTGGTATCCACCGATGAACCAGGTGTCATTGGAAATGTCGATGCCTTGCTCGCGCAGGCCATCGCGCACTTCGGGGCGGTTGGCCATGGCGGCGAATAGTCGCGCATTGGGTCCGCCGCGGCGTCCCCCGCACGCTCCACAGTCGTGGGCCGACTCGTGCGGGTTGTTCAGACTGGTTGATCCGTGGCCGAGGACTACGACGAGGCGCGCAAAGCCACGCGTGAGACCAGCCGGGCCCAAAACGCTTGCCACTCTTTCGATTTTCTCCGCGGCTGCGAATCCCATCAATACGCCCGCAACGGCGCCTTGTGATCTCGCCGTGTTCCGCATCAGTGTCAATTCCGTGCGCGGCTCGGGCAGGAACGCCTTGTTCATCCACTCACGTAACTGCGCATAGCGCCTGGGCGCCAGTAGGTGGCCAATCAGAGGAACGGCCGAGAGCAATCCGAGAGCGCTGGTAGAGAGCCAACCTCGCAACAGCGTTCGAGATGACAAGAACGACTGCCGCATGACTCCTCCGAGAAGCCGCCTGCGCCAACGGCGCTTCTCCAGCAAGAGGGTGTCTTCTGGCTTGGATTGTTCCACGACCGCGTGCTGCGGCTTCACCACGACTGGGCAAAAGGCGGCGCTCTGTGGGTCGTCGATCCCTTTGTAGTCCACCGCGATGCCAAAGTACCCGGCCGAGCTGAACGTTTCCACCTGCGGGTCCGTTTCTTCAAGAGCGCGCCTCGCCGATTCCTCGCGCTCGTCGATGCAGAAAAATACTTGTGCAACCGGTCTGGCTTTGAAATTGGATAAGCCGCGGTAACTCCGATGACTCCCGAGGCCCCGCAGTATCTCGCGCTCGTGCCAACGTTCATAGGCCTGGTGAAGGATGCGGCGGCGCTCCAACCCATTGCATGCTTTCACTTCACTCACAAAGGACGCCCACTCTGCATCTGACAACCGGGCTACTTCATCAGCGGACAGCGAGACTACGCGGGCGGCGTCATAGATACGGGCCGCGCGGCTCAGACGTCGCTTCTCTTGTGTCTTGAGAGGGCTTTCCTCTGGCACAGCCTCAGCGACGCCCATGCGCGCTGCCACTCGGGCCATCGTCAGGCGCACGGCGAGGAAGTCCATAAGTGAGCACGGCACGTGTTCATGAGGCGCGAGGCTGGCGTCTTCCTCTATCCTGCGCATTAATCCCGTCCAACCAGGCAATGCCAGCAACTCGGACTGAAGGACGTTTTCCCAATCAGACTCGTGCAAATAGGAACTATCGAGGTAGTCCAACACGGCATCCGTTGAACTGAACGTAAAATATTTCTGCCGGCGAAACTCTTCGTCCAAGCCCGTCAAATAGCGGGGGAACATGCCTCCTTGTTGGGACAACAGAGTCCGGACGCTTGCATAGAAGCCCTGCTCGCGATTCGGCATGAACCAATACGCCAATCCCTGATCCAGAAACACCGAGGACAACCGGATGAGCCACGGATGGATGATCTCGTCTACTGCATTTGCCGGCGCGGGCTCTTCCTCGTGGGCGATGGTACGGGCAAGGCAGGCGTCGAACAAGCGTCGCAGCGCCGCCTGGCGAAAATCCTTAGCCAAGTCGCCCTGCTCGGACCGCCACATGATGGTGCCCGCGTCAAACTCCCGCACGCCCGGCGCGATCATGGCGCGGCGAAGTGATCGACAGCTCAGCCGAGGGAAGATCAGGGCGTCGGGCTCGCTGTCCAGCACTGCATCAATATCCTGCAAGTGAATACGGCCACGCGCCAATTCGGCTCGGTACGCGGCTTCGCTCATGTACGGTTCAGCGCCGAACAACGTCCAGGCCTGGATCACCGCGTCCTCGAAGGGCAACTCCTCAAAGGCATGCAATGTATTGTGATGGACGAAGACTCCAATCGGACCCTGCTTCGGAAGGAGATGCGCCACGTGGTCAACCGCATGGCGCAGCTTGTCTTGCCGCTCTCTGACCGCGTCCAGCACCTTCAGCGGCCTCGACCTTCTGCTTGAATCTCTCCCAACATCTGAACGGATTCATGAAGATGTGCCTGAAAGTATTGCCGCATCAGATCCAGCACTTTGATGAGAACTTTGTTCCGGAGCGAATAGAAAACCTGGTTACCTTGCTTGCGGCTGTTGACGATCTGCCGGCTGCGCAGGATCGCCAAATGTTGAGAAATGTTGGCCTGCTCAACGCCCAGCCGTTCTTGGATGGCGCCGGCTGGCATCTCCCCCTCGCGCAGAACCTCAAGTATGGCGATGCGGGTGGGATGAGCGAGAGCCTGAAAGACACTGGCCTTGTATTCCTGCAGCATGTTCTGCATAAGACCATTATATTCGATTGGTCGAATATGCTCAACTTACCTAGGGCGCTCGCCTAGGGCGCTCGCTTAGCTCTTCGATAATGTAGTCGGCCCCAGGAAGCGGTCGCCACATGGACCAGAAGAAATGTCAACCCAGGTTTATGAGTATCTCCCCGATATTCCGGCGGCGCTCACGGAGCTATACCGGGTCTCGCGACCGGGCGGCCGAGCGGTGATTTTGGATACCGACTACGGGTCGTTAGTGATTCACACCGAAGACACAATCCGCATGCGGCGCGTCCTGTCGGCCCGGGACGAACATTTCGTGCATGCGAACTTGCCTCGCATGCTGTCGCGGCAGTTGCGCGAAGCGGGCTTTTCCATTCGCACGCGGATGGCGATTCCCATGTTCAATCCGGCTTGAAGACAATACCTACGGAAAGGGGATGCTCGAAATGGGAATTATATACTTGACTACCTCGGAGCCAGCTAGATGAAGCGGCAACTGATGGCTGAGCAGTGGGACTCTTTCGCGCGCGCCGTGCTCCCGAAGGATGCGCCCGCCGTGAAGCGTCAGGAGATGCGCCGTGCGTTTTCCGCTGGCGCTCAGGGCATTCTGTATGGCGTGATAGCAGCGTTAGCGCCGGAATGTGAACCGACCGATGAGGATCTTCAAATGATGGCAAATCTTGAGATAGAGCTATCCGCGTTCGCGGAGTCAGTAAAGAAAGGGAGAGCGTAACAACATGCAAGAACAGAAGTACAGCGAACTTGAAGAGCGGGTGACGAGGCTGTCCGAAGAGGCGATCCCTGACGGTATGCCGAACTCGATGTTCCGAAAGTTGGAACAGAGAGAACGCATCCGCCAAGAGATAGAGGCTATGCGAGCCGAGGGCAAAGCCTTTACGCTCACGGACGAAGAGGTCTCACTTATCGAATCGTTCCGGCGGTTCAAACTTCGCATGCGCAAGGACGGGGAAGTTTTCACTTTTCAGACTCGCCGTCCTGAAGGCGTGCAACTGGTGGAGGAAACCTCGCTAATCATTCATCCAAATGAGGCGAGGTAGTCAAGTATATAATTCCCCTCGAAATGATGGCCTCGTTTGCGGCCGGACTGAACGGTATCACTCAGAGCGAGGCGGATGCCTGGTTCGCCGAGTTCGCGGCGTTGGGCGAAGAAGGCAAGTTCTTCTTCAGCCTGAACCGGTACATGTTTGTTGTGGACAAACGGAGAGCGGCCTAGCAGATCACACCAGCAGTGGTGTCATCGCCCATCCGCCGGAAACCAGGCCGGCGAAAATCGTGGCGGCCGGCAACAACGGCCGCGTGCCAGCCTGCTTCAATTGTTGCCAGCGGGTTGCCATGCCGAGTGCGAACATGGCCCTGGGCAACAGTACTGTATCGAAATCGATGAGGTTCGTCGGGACGGCCGGGGCAAACTTACGAGAGACGGTGCCGGCTGAGAGTCTACCAGCCGTCATAAACGAGAACGCCACCTGATAATTGCATCGCTTCGCGCGCCGGCACGGGCGCGCAAGAGCCACTACATCCGGTCAATGATTGCGTTCAGCGTAACGCTAGGCCGCATCGCTGCGGCGCACTTTGCTTCGTCCGGCAAATAGTACCCCCCAATGTCCACCGGCTTGCCCTGCGCCGCTAACAGCTCCTGAGTAATCTTGCCCTCGTTCGCCGCTAGCGCGCCGGCTACCGGAGCGAAGCGCTGCTTCAAATCCCCGTCCTCGTCTTGGGCGGCGAGTGCCTTTGCCCACGCCAACGCGAGATAGTACGTCGAGCCGCGGTTGTCGATCTCGTTTACCTTGCGCGAAGGCTCGCGGGCGTCTTCCAGGTACTGGCCGATGGCCTCGTCCAGCGTTTTCGAAAGCAGCGCCGCCCGCGGATTGCCGGTCTTCGTCGCAATCAGGTCCAGCGAGGGCACCAGCGCACAGTATTCACCGAGCGAGTCCCAGCGCAGATGACCTTCTTTCACGAACTGCTGCACGTGCTTGGGCGCCGAACCGCCGGCGCCGGTTTCGAGCATTGCGCCGCCTCTGAGCAGCGGCACGACGGAGAGCATGCGGGCGCTTGTCCCCAATTCGAAAATCGGAAACAGGTCGGTGAGATAGTCACGCAGCACGTTACCGGTGACGGAGATGGTGTCCTCGCCCCGGCGAATTCGGTCTAGCGAGAATTTCATCGCGTCCACCGGCGTCATGATCTTGATTTCCAGTCCCGAGAGGTCGTGTTCGGGCAAGTAGGCTTTCACCTTCTGAATGATTTGCGCATCGTGGCCACGAGCCGGGTCGAGCCAGAACACCGCGGGCGCCCCGGTTGCGCGCGCGCGTGCCCCGCCCAGTTTTACCCAATCGCGGATGGCCTCGTCTTTGGTCTGGCAGGCGCGGAAGATGTCGCCGCGCTCGACGCTTTGTTCGAGCAGTGTCCTGCCGCCCGCATCAACGATGCGAATGGCGCCGTTGCCGGGCGCGACGAACGTCTTGTCGTGCGAACCATACTCTTCGGCCTTCTGCGCCATGAGCCCGACGTTGGACACGCTACCCATGGTCGATGGATCGAACTGTCCGTGCTTCTTGCAGTCCTCGATCACGGCCTGATAAATGGTGGCGTAGCAGCGGTCCGGGATCATGGCCACCGTGTCTTCGAGCGCGTCCGATTTGTTCCACATCTTCCCGCCGTCCCGGATCAAAACCGGCATGGATGCGTCGATGATCACGTCGCTCGGAACGTGCAGGTTGGTCTTACCCTTCCGCGAATCGACCATCGCCAAACCGGGGCGCTTGTCATAACAGGCTGCGATGTCGGCCTCGATCTCGGCCTTCTTCGGGGCCGGGAGCTGATCGAGTTTGGCAAGGACGTCCCCTAGTCCGTTGTTGACATTGGCGCCGATTTGTTGGATCGCGCCGGCATGCTTCTCCAGGGCATCGGCGAAATACACCGCCACACAGTGCCCGAACATGATCGGATCGGAGATCTTCATCATGGTGCACTTCAGATGCAGCGACAACAACACGTTGTCGGCTTTAGCGGCGGCCATCTGCTGCGCATAGAATTTCCGCAGAGCGGCCACGTTCATCACCGCGCAGTCGATGACTTCGCCTTCGAGCAACGGGATGCTTTGCTTCAGCAGCTTCACCGAGCCGTCTGAGTCCACGAATTCGATGCGCACGTGGGTTGCGGCGCCCACCGTCGTGGATTTCTCGCTGCCGTAGAAGTCCTTGTCACTCATGTGGGCCACACGCGTTACGGAGCCGGACTTGGGCCAGGGTTTCATCATCTTGTGTGGATGCTTCTGCGCGAACGATTTCACCGACTTCGCAGCACGACGGTCCGAATTGCCTTCGCGCAATACGGGGTTCACAGCCGAGCCCAGGACCACGGCAAAGCGGGCCTGCAGCACACGCTCCTCTTCGGTCGACGGCTGCTCGGGATAGTCGGGTATGTTGTAGCCCTTTCCGCGGAGTTCCGCAATCGCTGCCCGGAGTTGCGGGATCGAGGCGCTGATGTTGGGGAGCTTAATGATGTTGGCCTCCGGTGTCTGCGCCAGCTCCCCCAGGCGCGTCAACTCGTCGGGAATCTTCTGGTCGTTCCGAAGACACTCTGGGAAGTTGGCGATAATACGTCCCGCGAGCGAGATGTCGGCCGTTTCGATATCCACCCCGGTCCCCTTAAAGTACGCTCGCAAGATGGGTAACAGCGCGTACGACGCGAGCGCGGGTGCCTCGTCAATCTTGGTCCAAGTGAGCTTCATGTATTGGTCTTCTTAGTGTCAATGAGTGCAGAGAAAACGCGGTCGCAAAGCGGTTCGGTCTCAAACTGAAAACGTAGGATAGCATGACTAACCCGCTGTTGATCACACCTCAATAGCCTAGATGATTCGTGGTCGAAAACCCGCCGAAAGTGGTCACGATACTTGGCTCGATGAAGAATGGAAGGGCTGTTCGGGCGTCAACATTCGTGACCCCACATGACGGTAGCGACAGTGACGATCACCCAAAGTAGTTTCGATTCCATGCCGATGACCCGCTCCTCTGTTAGCGCCTTCCGGTCTTGCTCTGGACTGCTGCGGCGCTCTTTGCAGGATCATCGGCGCGGGCGACCTTGATCTCACTCCCCCAGACCCTCTTGCACTTCGGGCGTCGCCATTCTTAACTTAGCCGCTGATGAGCGTGGAATGAGACGGGCTCCAGTTATGGCACCGTTTCGACCTCTGCCGGCGTAAGGTCTGTCGGGAAGCAGTGCGGCTGTTCGAAGCCCGTGGGCTGGACGCCGGAGGCGGCGTAGATGATGTTGTCGGTGCTGTCTGGAGCGACGCCCTTCGGGATGCCATCTAAGTCCGCGAGTTTGCGCATGCGAAACGCGATTGCGTGGTCGGCGCAGGACGAATCGCCGCTCACGCCCAGGCCACCGATGACTTTTCCGTGCGAATAGAGGGCAACGCCACCCCCAAAAGTGATAATGCCACCGGGAACCAGGCCGACACCGTTGATCTGCGCGTCGAAAGTTGGATTGAAGGGGTTCGAGTTGTTTAGGCCGTACAACGACCCGCCTGGCTGCGAGGGAGCGTACAGATTAGCCGTTGAGAGCGCAAGGGCGCTGTTGCTGAAGTCATTCGCGGTACTGGCCTTTGCGATGGCTATCGCCCGGCTTCCAGGCCACGGGTCGTTCTGACTATTGATCACCGAGCACAGGGTGCCTTGGCGATCGACAATCGCCGACCACATTCGGTTCGGCTTAAAGATGCCGCCGTTCGCGTCGGGCAAGGCGATAACCGTGGCGAGTTTCGATTGCAGCGCGGCAACGGTAGACGCAGGGATGCCGCAGTTAGGAGCAACCTGTGCTTGGGTGAGTGTCGGCAGCGCGATCAGCGCCGCGAATCCGAAAACAACCGAACATCTCTTCATGGGTGAACTCCTCCTTGGGGATTATTGTGCAGAGCTTCCGTCTAGCATACCTTGCTCTGCGGTCAGCATGGCGTCATCGGAAAATGCATACCGTAGCCATTTCTGGCATCAAGCCTCCGGCCGCGCCGCTCTTATGCACCCCCTTGCTCCGCACTTGCGCCGCCGAATTCGTTTGGTGCCGGATCGGAGACAAGCTCGATCATCATCGGCTCCGCCAGTGAAGGTTCCGGGGTCGATTCAACTGGCACATTCTCTAGCGTTTCCTGCATCGTCGGCTTCTCCCTATTCGCCTCTCGAATCTCATCGGCCGCGAGAAGAACCTTCGGACGCCATTCTGAGCACTCGGCTCGGCTGCGGCTGTTTCGCTGCCGTGGAGGGTCCAACCGATTTAAAGAGATCGGTACCTCGTTTCTCGCGCTCCGGAAATTCCTCGAAGGTGAAGATCGTTATCTGCTTCTGCATTTGGGGCGTTATTCTCGCTATGCTTTCCGTAAAAAATCTGTACATTTCGAAGGGTAGCGTTGTTAGCGACAGCTTCGCGCCGGGCTGATTGCGAAGGGCGCCCTCGTGGATATAATGAATGCTGGAAATCGAACGAAAGTGATCGAGTAGGAGGGGTTATGGTATCCGTCCGTCTCTGCTTGGCGGTCACTATGACGGTCGGCGCTCTTGCCCTCGTCAAGCCCGCTGCGTCGGACACCTACACCCTGATCATGCAGGGCAACGTGGTCATGGTGGACGGCTCGCCCCCTCCCAAGACCGCGGGAATCGAGCGGGTATGCAGCGACGTTCAGGGATCCGCGCCCGGCCCTATCACAGATAAGAAAGGCCACTACCTGTGGCGTCAGGATTTCGATCCGATGCTCACGCGCGTCTGCTACCTGCAAGCGACGCTGGCGGGCTTCACCTCCACGCGTATCGATATCTCCAACGTGAGTTTATCCACTTTCGGCGGCGGCTCCAACGAAAAGACCATGCCTGATCTGGTTCTCTCGCCGCGCGACAGCGGAGACGCCCAAAACGTTGTGCTGATTTCCGCATCCGACGCTCCAGGTAAAGCGCAGTCCCTTTATAAGGCGGCGCTTAAAGCTCTGGACGCGAACAACATAGCCGAGGGCATCCAACAGCTTGAGCTGGCCGTTATGGCCGTTCCCAAGTTCGCGGACGGTTGGAACATTCTAGGGGCGCTCTATGAGAGGCAGATGATGTTCATGGAAGCGCGTGACGCTCTGCAGCACGCACTGGCAGCCAATCCCAAGCTGGTCTCGCCCTATTTGAGGATCGCGCGGATTTCCAACAAGCTGGGCGACTGGGATGCCGCCACCAAGGCCGAAGACTCGCTGTTGAAAGTAGACAAACGCTTCTTTCCGGAGATCTATCTTCAGCAGGCGGTCACGCGCACTGAGCTTAAAGATTACGCAGGAGCCGAGGAAAGCGCCAAGACTGCATTGCGCCTCGACCCGAAGCACCAGCATGTAAACCGAGCCGAATATGTGCTCGGGCGGATCGCCCTGGAAAAGGGTGACCTTGCCGCCGCCAAGCAACATATCGTCAGCTACATCAGTATGGACCCGACAGCCCCGGACATTGAGAAGATCCAGGTTGAGCTGGATAACCTTGGAAGTAGGGACACCGAAGTCCTGAAGATATCGTTGGAGCGGCCCTAGTACCTACTTGCGTAAATTGGAGTACTTAGAGGCGGGGCGCGAGGGAAACACAACCGCCTTTTTCCATTCAAACGGGGCCGCCTTCTGGTTATAGACAGCGACGAAGTCGTCGATCGCCTGTCGGAGCTGACGCGCGGAGGTGAAACTAGCACCCCGCAAAGCTTGTCGGCTTAAGATGCTGAACCAGCACTCCACCTGATTCAACCAGGATGAATAGGTGGGGATGAAGTGGAAGTGAACTTGGGCATGGCGCTTCAGCCAGCGGTCTTCTTTTGGCTTGTGCGTGTTTAGGTTATCCAACACCACGTGGATTTCGCGTTCGGGATGGGCGGCGACAATCTCGTTCATAAAATCCAGGAACTCGCGTCTGCGCCGCCGTTGGTAGTGCGCAGTCCTCACCAGCCCGGTGGTCACTTCCAAGGCCGCGAATAGGGTCGTTGTCCCGTGCCGCGTGTAGCAGTGGTTGAATCCGTTAACGGCTTTGCCATCCGGCAGACGCAGATAACCCTGGGCTCGCTCCAGAGCCTGAATCGAAGGCTTCTCATCCACGGCGAGGACCAGCGCGTTCTCCGGCGGATTCAAATACAGGCCCACCACATCGGCAGCTTTGGGGCCGAACTCCGGGTCCGTGCTGATACACCAACTGCGCCGTCGCTGCAGGCAAATATCGTGCCGCCGGAGAATCCGCCAAACCTGGTCCTTACCGATGCCTGGCAGGGCTTCGGCTATCCGGGCACCATTCCATTGCGAGTATCCTTTCGGCGGAGCTTGGTCCAGTAGTTCCAGAACGCGTCTCTCAGTGGTTTGGTCGTATTTTGCAGGCTTGCCTGAGCGCGGCGAATCCCCGAGTCCCGCCAGCCGATCTTTACCGAAGCGCTGCCTCCACTTGGACACCCTTGCGGTCCGGGTCTTCAGTTCGGATGCGATCTGCTCGTTGGTGCGACCTTCGTTGGCCAGCAAGATGATTCGCGCTCGTTCCACCACGCGCTGTTCACTCTTCCCGCGACGCGCCCATTCCTTCAGCTTGCTGGCCTCTTCTTCCGTGAGACGCACCACCGCAGTTTGACGGCGCATGCTTCAAGCGTACTCTAGTACGCTAACTATTGCAAGTAAATACTAGCGGCTGTCAGTTATGCGAAGGCTTTACCGAACCGGCGAAGTTCTTGCTAAACCGGCGCCGCTCTCCCAGGCCTTGATAAGAACCGGTTTGACGATCTGAGAAAACTCGAGATATGCGGTCGACTCCGGACGAAAGTGGAGTCCGTCGGGTAGAAATAGGTTTTCCCGAACGTTATTAGCGCTGTCAAACAAGACTGGATTCAGATCAATGTAGCCGACGTTAGCCGCCTCGCGGCTGTACCGCTGCATTTCACGGTTCACTGCCTCCACGACATCCCAGCGCGCGCGCTTTTCCGGCGCCTTCTGAATCGACGTGTAGAAGAAAAACGTGTTCGGCGATTGTTCGTGAAGGATTTGAATAAATCGCTTGGTGCGCTCGACGATTGGAGCGGCATCCTCGCCTACACTGATGTCGTTGCTGCCGCAATAATAGACCACAATACGCGGCTGGTAGGGCAAAACCAGTTGTCCGATGCGGTTCAACATGTCCTGCGTCACGGTGCCAGCGATCGCTCGATTGAGCACCGGTAGTGGAGCCATTTGATCCCTCAGATGGGTCCAGAATTGGAAAATGCTGCTGCCGGTAAACACAATACCGCCATGTTCCGGCGAGGCCGCCCTGTAGTCGGGAGATCCGCTCTCTTGTGCCCGGGCCGCAATCCAGAGACCCGCGGATGCCAACAGGAAACCCGCGGCAGCGCGTGCAAGCAGCACGGGGCTTCGAACGTTCACAGGAATACTGTAGCGCAGAAGGAAGAGCGCTCTTCCGTTTTGCAGACTATAAGGTCGGCATCGCGGCTCGAGCCGCGCGGACCTCTGGCGCCTCGTGAGCGTTTCAGCATCTATGCCCACTCTTGGTTCCTCATCCGCTCACACCTCGGCAGATGAGCCGCAACACTTGAGCTGCATCTAGCGGCAGCCCGACAATTCTGGCATCGCGGCCCGCACCAAGAACCTCCGTGAGCAGGTCCTTCTTGAGGGCCATCCATCCGCCTGGCGTTTGGTAACTGACAAGGAAATGCGCTTCCCGCCGCCCCGCCAGCAGTTGCTCCCTGTCCGAAGAGCTAAAGTACCGGGGCGGCAGTTCCGGAATCGCCGACGCATTCGCATCAGTCTCATCGTCCGCGGATACGATATACAGGCGCCCGGTTCTTGCGGCATTTAAATCGCGGGCATTTGAATCGCGCCGGCTGAGCTCGCTCTCGATGCGGCCGTAAACCTCTTCGGCGAACTGTTGCGGGTAGTCGTACAATCGTTGCACTTCCCGGTCGATGTGGGGCAATTTCCGCCAGCCGTTCACCCAGGCGAGCTTGGCCGCGCTGATGTCCCCATCGTCCCAGCCATCTCTGAGAAAGACATCCTCCAGGCTGAAGCGTGTTTCGGCATCGTGCTGCAAGGCTTTGAGCGCCATGTGCTCGATGAGATGGGATGGCAACCCGAATATAACTCCGTATGGAGAACAGCCGCCGTCAACCGGCCTGAAACGCAGGAAATCGTCACGCAACGCCTGGATCAATCGGTCCATCAGGGCGCCGTACTCTTTGAGCAGATGCACATGTCGCTGTCCCAGGGGCGAATAACCGACATGGCCGTCGCGATCCGTTTCAATGAAAACGTGCTCGATCATGCTGTAAGCGCTCAACAGATCGACGCGATTCAGAAACAGCTCGGGATCGGCAGATATGCCCTGACAGACGGCTCCTGCCATATCGAGCCGCATTCGTTCGTCGCCGCTCTCGAATGCGCGATTATAGGCCTTGAGCAGCGCCACCAGACCTTGAACCAGCAATGCGAAATCGAGCGCATTGGAAGCGCGCGTGCGGAGAACGACGCTATGCTCGTCGATAGACACGCCTTCCTTCGTGCAGTGGTAACGAATCTGTGAGGTCAGATGCCCGCCCAGCATTCGAACCTGGGCCTTCTGGATTTCGAGCGCGTCCGCTTCGGGAAGCGTCTCTGTGACGTGCCGGGCGACCTCGAAATAGGGCGCCAACTCATCGGTAATGAGGCTCTGCGCCAATGGAATCAGCCAGCGCGCATCGCGCACGAAGACGGGCTGTTCCGATGGTGAGCTTCTCCAAAGCTCATCGAGCACGCTTTGAATTTCCACCAGCCGCTCGCCTGCGCTGGTCGGGTCGTCATCCCAAATGCGCATGCTCAGGAACTGGAGCCAACGAAGCACATACAAGTTGAAGAGCGTGTGCGCGTAGTGCATGCGACCGTTGCGACCCGGCCACTGCGTCTGCTGCCAGCAATGAAAGCCGCGAATCATCATCTCCGCCGGATCGATCAGGTCGTTGTAAAGATCCCGAACCTGACGAGGTCTGAATCCGGTGGCCCAATGCGCTTCTTCCAGTTGCCCCCTGAAAAGTTTGTGGCTCGCGATTACCGCGGTGCGTGCGAAGAAACAATCCTCGAAATGGCGGGACAGAAGAGACTGGTCCTGCAGGTACCCGACCGGCTTTCGCTGGGCGTTCAGAACGGCCTCTATGCTCTCGACGATGTCTTCGCGATGCGACAGATACAGTCGCAGCAGCTCGACGTTGGCCTGAAACGGCACCGGACCCAATGAATCTGCATCCATTCGAGAGAAAGTATAGCGAGGGATAGAGCGGGGGTACCTTTGCTTTGATCGTTCCTTTGTTTATGCTAAAGCTTGAAAGAGCGCAAATGCAACGACTGTTTCTATTACTGTTCAGCGCGGTAATTCTCGGCGCGCAGGCGCCGCCGGATAGCGCCGCCTATTCGGTCGCGTATGTCGATATCCTACCGGCATCCAGAAGCGCGGCGATCACTGCCATCAAGCAGTACAGGGATGCAAGCCGCAAAGACGACGGATTCCAG
This sequence comes from Bryobacterales bacterium, assembly GCA_963798295.1. Classification (GTDB taxonomy): domain Bacteria; phylum Acidobacteriota; class Terriglobia; order Bryobacterales; family Bryobacteraceae; genus Palsa-89. The sequence goes on from CAWCSV010000007.1 coordinate 105,774, forward strand.
CGGATCGAGTTCTTCGAGCAGGCCGGACGGCCCGCACACTTCTGCATCATTGAAACGTGGGCCAAAACCAGAGACCTTGATACCCATGCCGCATCGGCGAATGCCAAGGACTTCCGCAATAAGATCGACTCGATGAGGCTGAGCGATTACGACCAGCGGCCTTACAAGACTCTATCGTTGGGCGCCGATCACAATGATAAAGGCAGCCGCGGCATATTCGTCATCACACACGTCGATATTGGCGGCCAGGGCACAAACGCCGCGGACCTGCTTCGCAAGCTGGCCGAAGCCAGCCGGAAAGAAGAAGGCAATCTCCGGTTCGATGTTTTACAGCACGCGATGCGCGCGAATCATTTCACGGTGATCGAAGAATGGCAGACCGCGAAGACAAGAGAGACACATGCGGCTGCGACTCACACCAAGGAATACCGGAACAGCCTTGGGCCGATGGCCGGCAGCCCTCTGGACGAACGTATTTATAAAGTCGTGGAGTAGAGCCCGGTTCGGGCTTCCATTACTTCTGCTTCTTCCGATTCCGCGTAAGATACGCCACTACGTCTTCCAGTTCCGCGTCGCTGACTTCCGTCTTGCGCGTAATGGGCATGCCGAACAACCCATGCCGAACCACGCTTTTGATCATCACGGGCATAAGATCCGTGCGTTGTTCAAGCACTGCCGGCAGCTTTCCTTTGTATTTCACGGCCAGGGCGGAGGTGCCTGCCAAAGCGCCATTGCCAAACATGACGTTCTTGGGCGCCACGGCTCCGTGACAAGGAGCGCACCATTTGTCGAAGACGGTTTTTCCGTTCGTCTGCGAAGGCGTCTGGGCGAAAAGAGAATTGCCAAAGCCAACCACCAAGAGTAGAAGGAACATCTGTCTCATGCCCGTTTTTTCCTCATGTTTGCCGGCCAGATTCCGTAACGGCCTGGCGAGATAATCCCGTTGGGGTCGATACTGTCTTTCAGTTTTTCCTGGAAGCGCAACAGGGAGTTGTTGTTGAAAGAATATTTGCTGATCAGAAGGTCCTGAAAAGCCGGGTTCGTGCGATAGCCCACCCAGCCGTGCTCCGCGCAGCGGTTCATCACTTTCTCGAACAGTGCTCTGCTCCGTGCATTCTTTGCGGGGTCGCGCCAGGTGGGTACGGTGGTGCCCGTCCAGAAACAGCGGGAATAGTACGTGAACGGCGTGGGAAAAGGATTTTGCTGGGCCGGCAGGCCAAGTTCCTTGTAGGCTTCAAATAGGACGCGCGCCGATTCGAACAGGGCCGAGGCTTTCCGCGGGATCGTGACAAAAAGATCGGCGTGTCCGTCCGGGGGGTCGTTTGCGTTGCCCGCATTGCGCGCCACCATGTTGAAGACTTCAAGCGCCGGAATTCCCAGGCGAGGCTTGTCGGATTGGGTCGGTTCTTTTTCCTTGGGGATGGGCAGCGTCAGGAACTCGCCGTCTTGGAAAGTCGCACCGGCAATCGCTTTGCCCATACGCCGCTTGGCGGCCTGCCAGGTGCCACGAACCGTTTCTTCCGGACCATAAAAATAGAGCTGCACAGACCAGGCTGGAAGCTTCTGCGCCGCCACGAAGTTCTCCACCGCCTGGGCGGAAGGCCAGCCATTTTGCATCAAGCTCGCCATGGCGGCGGCGCTCGGACCAAACGCCGACCGTCCGACAGGACTGCCATACTGAGGCATCCCTGTCAGGCCCAAATCTTCCAGGTAGCCGACCTCATACACCAGTGCGTCCAGATCCTGGTGGCGCGGCGCGGTGACGGTACCAGACAAAAAGGCTTCCGGCATGGGCATCAGCCAGAAACCCATCTTGGTGACGATTCCGAAGTTCGATTGCGCGAACAAGCCGTCCACGGTAGGGCCTGCCCCGTAGCGGAAGTCCTGCCAGCTATCCGCGTTGGGCACAGCGCCCATTCCGGTGCGGATCACCTCCCCATCCGGCGTCACCACTTCCATGCCGCAGTGCGAGCTGAAGTGATCGCGAAACGCCGCCATCGTGTAACCCGCGCCATGATCCAGGCTGTTGCCCATGGGACTGCCCCATCCTGGGTCCGGCACATCCAGCATCAGCTTGAGGTTGCGTTCGCGAATGTGGTGGTAAAGATCGAAATACGAAACGCCGGGCTCGACTAAGGCGAACGCCCGCTTTTCGTCGACTTCGATGATGCGATTCATGCGCTTCAAATCCACCACAACACTGCCGCGCATATTGGGTGCGGATCCGCCGTAGGTGAGGTTGCGTCCGGTCGAGATGGGATACAAAGGGATGCGATAGCGATTGGCGGTGCGGACAATCTGTTGCACTTCCTCCACCTTGGCCGGAGCCACCGCTGCGGAGGCCACCCGCTCGTCCGGTTCGCCCCAATTGATGGAGTAAGAGTCGCGATAGAGCGCCACGTCTTCGTCCGAGCTGAACACCCAGTCCGCGCCCACGGCAGACCGGAACTGACCCAGGGCAGCATTGAAGTCCGCTGCGCTTACATTTGGAGGTAAAACCATTTGAATATTCCCCTTCCGCCTTCAGGCGATCATCCTGCTTTAAGCGATCAACCACGAAACCAACGCCGTTTTGTTTTCCGGAGAAAATGGCCCCGTGCGCTTTTGCGCGGACACATCGCGACGGTCACAGAGATCATATTGGCTCAAGAGCGCAGCCATGGCTCGCCCGAATTCTGCGGTACGCCCGGCTTGATCCCCGTCGTGATCTCCGTCTTGATCAATAATGTGATCCGCCCGAAAGATCACGCGCATACCCACGTCGCGCGCCAATTCTTCGAGACAAAACAATGCGGGGCGATCCGTCAAGCCGACAACCGGAACCCGTTTCTTCCTCAGATGAACTCGCAAGTCCTCATACCACAGCTTGGCAACATCGCCGCGAATCGCGGAAGTACAGATGCCTGCGCGCTGCAGCTCGGCCGCGAAACGCCGGCACTCTGCGAAACGTTCGTCAAAAACCGCTCTGTGGAACGCGAGATGCGCTGGCACTGGCGAAAGGTTCCGGCCAGAATCAGGCATTTTGACGAGCACTCCGGCCACCGTCGCCGCACCGATTTTCAGGACGCCTCTGCGGTTGACCATTTCACCTCCTGCGAGAATCTTTAGTTGCCGAGTGTATCATTAGCCGCTGCTTGGGGACCGCTGCTTGGGGGCCGCCGCTTGGGGGGCGCCGCTTGGGCGTGGGTTTCCTGGTAATTATTGCGGCCGCCGGAACAGCCCTCCGTAGACTGCTTTCGCCAGGATGTGACCCTGAATCGCCTTCATCACGTTGGCGCGCGTCTCGAACGCGTCAGCCGATGGTTTAACGTCCAGCTTCGTGTCCAGGGCGTAGAGCTCAAACACATAGTGGTGGAATGGACCTTTCGCGCCGGCGCCTGGACCACGGTACATGGGTCCCGTGGCGCTGATCTGATAGCTCCCGTCGGGCAATGGCGATCCCTTGGGTACGCCTTCGGGCAGACCACTCGCCGTCGCCGGAATATTCCAAAAAACCCAGTGCGCTTGATCGTCCGTGGTCTTGTTGCGGGCGAGATCCATGTCGTGCATGTGCAGGAAAAAACTCTGCGTGCCGGCGGGCACATTGGCCCAGCCCATGGCCGGCGATGTACCCTCGCCGGGGGCAACGCCCGGAGCGGCCTGACTGAACTTAACTGGAATCTGGCCACCGTCGGGAAATCCCGAAATGGTCAAAGTCATGGCCGGTTGCGGAGGAGCTTGAGCAGCCAGTGTGAAAGTCATCGCGGCCATGATGGTTGAAAGAGGAAGCAGTCGCATGGGTCTATCCTAGCCGCTATTCGCTCTCAATGTTGACCGCGTAGTAGGCGACTGTCTTCGTGGGGACTTCCTTGAACCAATGGGGCGTCTTCGCCGGAATTGTAATCACGTCGCCTTTGCTCAAATGGTAAACCGTTCCGCCCTCGATGGAAGGGGCACGCATTTGATCCGGTGCGGTCCGCTTGGGGTCAACCATGGTCCCTCCCACTACCATGGTCGCCTCGCCTTCAACCATGATGAACACGTGGTTGGTATGGTCGTGGTATTCCACCGGACCAGCTTCCCGGCGCTGTGCCAAAACAACCAGGCCCGGATCGCTCACGATTGGCCCGCCTTTCGACATCACTTCCGTGACCTTATCGTGGCCGATGTAGTGCACCGCAGCGGGTACACCGCTACCGAGGGAGACCGCAGCCTCGGTCAGTAAAACAGCCATTGTTAACAAGACCGCTCGCGTTAGTAGCGTCTTCATTTCTCTTCTCCCTTTAGTTAATGTTTGCTCTACGCGGAGCGATGCGCCCGGAGGAAGGAATGTATCTGGCGCACCGCCAGCGGAATCCGCTCCTTGGGCTCCTTCCATGGGAACATGCTCACTTCAGCCTTTGGCGCGAGCATCGCTGCCTCCATGGCGACGGCGTAGGGATGCGCCGGGATATCATCCGGCAGAATCAGTACGGGCGTCTGGCAATTACGCACGAAATCGCGCGTCACGGTGAAGACGAAGTCCGGGTTGGTGCGGTACATCTTGGTCAGAAATTTGTCGACCATCTCCATCGTGATGTCGGGTCTGCGCTTAACCAATTCCGGACCCCAGCCCTTCATATTGTTGTCGTAGAAAAGGTCGCGCATTTCCGGACGCGATCCGCTGGGCTGCGCCAGCACCGCTGCGACAATGCGATCAGGCGCCCGCCGCAACAGGTTCCAGATGAAGGGGCCGCCGATGCAAAAGCCCAGCACCATGAACTTCTCGATGCCCAAGTGATCCATCAGACCGAGCTGGTCATCGGTATGAGCATCCCACGGCCGGTCGATCTCGAGCGGGCCGGAGGACTGGCCGCCATTGGCGTTGCGCAGGTCCGCAAAGATGCAGCGGTACTCTCCCTTGAACTCCTCGATCGGGTTAAAAGGACTGCCGCTGACGCAAGCCGGAGATGGCCGAATTCAATCCCCCGCCGGCGATGAGCAACAATGGGAAGCCGGAACCGGCCTCCTCATAGTGGATGCGAACGGGGCCTTTTTCGAAAAAGGGCCGCGCACCTTCTCCTTGCCCAGTCTGCTGAGCAAACAGGGCCGGTGTTGCCGCCAAGGCCGTTGCCACGGCGCCCGCGGCTAGTATGTCGCGTCTGGTGGGATCATGCATGTTCGGATCCTCCTGGAAAGAAACTCAACTCAGTCTACCCGAACGAAGAGCGATACCCGTGAAACGACCTGAAAACGCAAGCGGCAATGGTCGATGAGACTATGACTGCCGAAAGGATGTACGCGAAGCTCTGTACGGGCTTCGGCAGTCTCGGCCTGACGATCGCATGCGTAGGTTTGTACAGCGCCATCGCCTACGCGGTAGCGAGACGCACAGGTGAGATCCGTATCCGCATTGCCGAGGGCTCCGCGCGCACGCAGGTCCTGTAGTTGGTGATGTGACAAGCGGCTGCAAATGGCATCGGCAGGTCTGGTCATGGGATCCCCGCAAGAAGGGCGGCGCGAATCCAACGCCATGGTCGCTTTCAGACATCAATGAGGGACTACCTCCTAACATATCTCGGGCGTGGGGGCCGACAAAAGTTGTTGGAAATTGGCCGCGTGTGACAGCTAACGCCCGTGTCTGACGTCTGCGCCTCGCGCGATACGCCCTTATTGACGGCAGTGTTTACGAACCGCCAGTAAATGCGCGTCCGCGGCTCTTCTTTGAAATCCCGTTATCGAAATGTGGCGCTTTGGTCGGACCGTCGGGAACCCGGAAGTTGGTCGAAAACGCTAGGACTCTATCTCGGAGTGATCCGGCGTGTGAGTGTTGGGTGCCGTGGAATCGAGACCGACTAGCGCCAATCCGCGGGTCTCGGCAGTTTGCTGAAACTTTCGCATACCTTTGCGGACCGATTGGATTCGCGCGAAGCGAAACTTGTGAAGGCTGACGGTCTCCCGGTCGGCGCAGTGGTGCTGCTCAGTGCCGGTTGGATCGACGTGAACTCGCCGGGCCGCATTTCGCACTGAGAACGGACCTCGCGTAGTCAATTGGTGCGCCCGGATTCTTTCTTGAGCCGCTCAATCAGTTCGGGAGGTATCGGCCGGTACGCCTTCCAGGCCCGGTGGACCCCTTCCCATGCCTTGTCGTACTCACGGGTCTCGTTCACGTAGATACCAACCATAGATGCGAAGGGCTCGTATGGGCAGCTCTTGTCGTCCGCCCGGCCGAATTCGATCGACTTCTGGTAAGCCGCCGCGGCTGCGGCATATTGCTGCTGTTGTTGATGCCGGAATCCAAAGAAGCAATAGGCGTCAGCCAGCCTTTGCTTCCCAAGAGGATTAAGAGCCATCTCTTGTGTATAAGCCCGGACCGCTTCGTCCTCCTCGCCGGCCTGTTCACGCGCCAGGCCAAGGAGGTCAAACGCCATGTCTTTTTTGGGGTCCTTTTCGGCGGCCTTCTCGAAATCTGAGGCGGCCGCGTCGAGCCATGACTTGGTAGTGGAAGCCACGATCCATGGTTCCGTGTTATAGATCAGGTCCTGGCTTCCTCGATCGTAATACGCATGTCCCCGGTTAAAGTAAACTTCTGGACTGCCCGGATTGAGTGCCACAGCTTGGTTGTGGTCCTTGATGGCGAGATCAAACAACCGCTCGTATTCATCGTTCGCGATTCGCTTAGTGATCCGGCCATAGCGAGCCTTCTCCGAGTACGCGGTGCCGCGCGCTGAATATGCCTTGGCGCGCTCGCCGTCGTCGCGCGCAGTCGCGAGGGCTCGTGTTGCATCCTGAATCTCGCCGTTGCGGGCGCTAAGAAAATCGGTACAGTCCACGCACACGATCAGGTTCGCCAGCAAAACAAGGCTGCAAAGCGAAGAACGTGAAAACAGACCCCACGCAGCCCTCGTTCCGGCCACTCCCTTGCTCGGCCGTCCATCGTCATTTGTACCTCGGGATTCATTCATTTTCGCCAATGGATGCCTGGAGCAGGGCCCACCGAAAGCATCGGCTGGACTAGTCTCTTTCTTGATGTGCACGCGCGAATTCAAGCTGATTTGCTTCCAGCCGGCAAGCGAGGAGCCCCCCAAATCTTTTGGTGAAGCGCGCAGGATTGTCAGCAAACCACCGAATAGTGACCCAGAAAGGCGTTCGAGGGAGCGCGAGTGATCTACTTTTGTGACCCGTCCCGGTATTTGAGACAGGATGGAAGTTGAGATCCCGGCCTGCGATGCGATCCGCAGCTCCGTGTTCTCGGCCTGCTGAGACCTAAAGTAGCTTAATTGAACCTCCCTATCAAAATTGGCGATTCAGCCAAGCCCTCCGTTTTCTTTTCAGGGCGTTCAGAAGGCAGGGACGCAGGCGTGTTAAGGGCGGGCGTTTTTTGCCTGGCGCCAGCGAACGCTGACGGCAACTGGCCTTCATATTGACACCGGGGCTGCGCCCTCAATACAATTCAAAAGCCTAGATTAATCTAGCGTGAAAAGACGCTAACAGGAGTCCTCAGAAAGGATCATGCTCAAAGCCAGTCTGAACAAGATGCTTCCGACGACAGTCACCGGTTCACTGCCTCGTCCTAGTTGGTACACCGAGAACCTCGGCATCAGCTCGTTTCTCGATGCGATGGTCATTAGCCGCTTTCGCGAGCAGTACATCGATGCGCTCTCGGTTTATCTGCGCGAACAGGAGGTGGCGGGGCTGGACATCGTCACCGACGGCGACTGCCGGTTCGACCAGGACGTCGGCGGCCAAAGCTGGACCAGCTATCCGCCCCATCACATGGACGGCTTCGAGGCGACGCACCCCAAATTAGCGAAGGTCGGCGCCGGCGGCATTGCGTTTCCGCGCGGCCATATCCTTCATGATTATCTGGAAGCTCGAGTAATGCCGAAGCTGGTCGGTCCTGTTGGCCGCGGCGAAATGCAGTACGCCGAGATATGGAAGGCCGCGCAAAGGCTTACCACAAAACCCGTGAAGTTCGGCACCGTTACGCCTGAGCTGGTTGCATTCGCTGTTCAGGACTGAACACTACAAGAGCCTGCCCGATCGCATCATGGCTCTGAGCGACGCGTTCAACGAGGAGCTGCACGACCTGGCCGACGCCGGCTGCCAGGTGATCCAGATGGAGGAACCGCAGATCCACTTGCTCGCCGCACGGGGCTACGTCGACAAGGTGATCAACCCGGAGTTCATGCTGAAGGTGTTCAACAACACCGTGCGCGGGCTGCGCGCCAAGACCGAAGTCTGGTGCCACACCTGTTGGGGCAACCCCTCGCAGCAGCGCATGTTCGCGAAAGTGCAAAGCTACAAACCCGCACTCGAGCTTCTCAACCAGGTGGACGCCGACGTCATTACTTTCGAGATGGCAAGCTCTGGCGCGGTTGACCTCGAGGACGTAGGCAAGTCGATCAAGGACATGAAAATCGGCATCGGCGTGATCGATCACCATACGCTGCAGGTGGAATCGCCGGAGCAGGTGGCGTCGTTGGTCCGGCAGGCGCTGGAGGTGATTCCGGTCGAGCGCTTGGTGCTCTCTTCGGACTGCGGCATGGGCCGCGAGGGTATGAGCCGCCGCCATGCGTTCTATAAAATGGTGTCGCTGGTGCAGGGCGTCAACATCGTGAAGAAGGAGCGTGGACTGCCGGAAGCGCCCTCGCTTGCCGCCGATCCCACGTACTCGTTCCTGCGGACTTCATAACCATGATCAACGCCGCCATTGTCGGCCTCGGCTGGTGGGGAAAAACACTGGTCGAAGCCGTTCAGCAGGACAGTAAGGAGATCCGATTCGTCGCCGGTACCACGCGCACCAAGACGCCGGAGATTCAGGCCTTCGCCGACGCGCAGAAATTCGAGCTGGTGGATAACTACGAGGCGCTGCTGGCGAATCCGAAGGTGGATGCGGTTGTCCTGGCCACGCCGCATTCGATGCACGCGCAACAGGTGATCGCCGCGGCCGCGGTCGAGAAACACATCTTCTGTGAAAAGCCTTTCGCCCTGACCAAGGAAAGCGCGGAACAGGCTGTGAGCGCCGCCAAGAAAGCGGGTGTCACGCTCGCCCTCGGGCTACAACCGCCGGTTTCATCCGGAGATTACCAAATTGCGAACGCGCATTCGTTCCGGAGAGCTGGGGACGATTCTGCACGTTGAATCGACCATGACGTTTGCCAACGCGCTGCTGCTTAAACCCGATGCTTGGAGAGCGAGCCGGGCCGAGACGCCGTGCGGGGGCCTGACCCCGATGGGTGTTCATGCCATCGACGGCATGATTGACCTGTGTGGTCCTATCGATCATGTTTTCGCCCAAAGTTTCCGCCGCATTGTACCGGTGGATGCCGACGACACAACCTCAATCCTGTTCCGTATGAAAGAGGGCATGTCGGGTTATCTTGGCACGATGACCGCGACCGGACCAGGCTTTAGTTTCAGGTGTTCGGTTCAAAAGGCTGGGTCCGCCTGGAAGGCATCACCCACGCAGCCGGCGCTTCTTCCGAGGAGCGCCGCACGCGGTTGTTCGGGACTTGCAAATTCCAACCCACCAAGGGGCCCGCTGAGACATGGGAGGCTGAACGGCTCGACGTCAGCCGCGTTTCGCTCGAAGCATTTGCACGCGCGGCGCAGGGCGGCCCCGCATACCTCATACCCACCGATGAAATGATTCACGGCGTCGCCGTCACCGAAGCCATCGTGCGTTCTGCATCTTCAGGAAAAGTAGAAAAAGTATGAATCTTGGCCGTCTTGGACACCTGAGTTACTCGACCCTTGTTCACCCGGGAGACAACTGGGAGTTGATGTCGCATAGCCTCCGCACCTACGTGCCGAAGGTGAAAGCCAGGGTCTCGCCGAACCAGCCGTTTGGTTTGTCTCTTCGTCTGGCTGCGCTTTCTGCCGAAGCTTTGGCGAAGGACGACGCAGCGCGCGGGGAGCTGAAGCGCTTTCTGGCCGAAAACGACCTGTATCTTTACACCGTGAACGCGTTCCCCTACGGCGCTTTCAAGGACACCATCGTGAAGGAACAGGTGTACGAGCCCGATTGGCGAACCGAGGAGCGGACGCAGTACACCATCAACGTCGCCGATGTTCTCGCCGACGTCGCTCCGGACGGGATCGCGGCGATCCATTCAAAGCGCGCCGCTCGGCTTCAAGCCGCGCGTCACCGGCCCGGACGTGGTCGCCGCTTATACCGAGCACGTGCTGCGCGTGGTCGCGCACCTGGTTGGGATCGAAGCGCGCACGGGAAAGACCGTCACGCTCGCGCTGGAGCCGGAGCCCTATTGCTTCCTCGAGACCACCGACGAAACCATCGCGTATTTCACCGATCATCTGTACAGCGGCCGGTCGATCGAGCGGCTGGCCAAGCTCGCCAATATTCCCATATCCGACGCCATCGGCGCGCTACGCCGTCACTTGGGAATTGTCTTCGACATCGGGCACCAGGCCGTGGGCTTCGAAGACATCCCGGTTTCGCTGCAGAAACTGGTGGACGCCGGCATACCCATTCTGAAGCTCCAGGAAGTAGCGGCCATGAATATGCCGCAGGTGACCGATGAAACCGTCGAAGCGCTCCAACGCTTCGCCAAGACGGTATATCTTTCGCAGACCGTGGAGAGGAAGAACGGAAAGATCACCAAGTTCCTCAACCTGGAAGACGCGTTCGCAGCACGCAAGGCGGACCCAGGTCCGCGCGAATGGCGAACGCACTTTCACGTTCCGGTGTTCCTCGACGACCTGGGCGGGAAATTCGGCACCACACGGTTCGCTCTCGAAGACGCGCTCAAGATGCATAAAGAGAAGCCGCTATCGGGCCAGCTTGAGATTGAAACCTACACCTGGGACGTGTTGCCGGAGCACTTGAAGACCGGCGATATCGTCGACTACGTCTGCCGCGAGATCGAGTGGGTGCGCGGGCAATTGGTGTGAAAGTCGGCTTCATCGGTCTGGGCCGCATGGGGCGGGGAATGGCCCGGCGAATCCTCGCCGGCGGCCACAATTTAGTGGTTTATGACATCGTGGCGGCGCAGGTCGCCGAACTCGTCGCGGCTGGAGCGGCTGCAGCGGCAACAGTAGCTGAGGTTTCCAAGGATCGCGACATTGTGGTGACGATGCTGGTCGAGGATGCCGCGGTGAACGATGTCGCGCTGCGTCCTGGGGGAATCCGCGATTCGCTTCCATCGGGCGGCATTCATCTGGCCATGGGCACTTACGGCGTCGGCGCCATTCGAACGCTGGCAGCCGCACATCGCGACTCGGGGCAATTCCTCGTCGCTGCCCCGGTCCTGGGGAGACCGGATCTTGCGGCGTCGGGACAACTGGGCATAGTGACCGCCGGTCCCGATCAGGCCGTCGATCGCTCGAAGCCGGTATTGGAAATGATCGGCCGGCGCACCTTTCACGCCGGCGCCCAACCCGAAGCCGCGAATGTCGTCAAGCTCGCCAATAATCTGGTGCTTGGCTGCGCGATGATTGCGATGGCCGAAGGCTTCTCTCTGATCCGCAAATACGGCGTGGATACTCAGGTCCTTTACGACGTTATGACCGAGGGGCTCTTCTCGGCGCCGGCGTACAAAGGTTACGGGAAAACCATGGTGGATCAAAGCTACGATCAGGTGGGCTCTCCGATCACCGTCGGTCTCAAGGATGCCAATTTGATTCAGGCCGCGGCCGATCTGGCGCGCGTTCCCTTACCCAGCTTCAATGTGTATCGCGATCGCCTGCTCGGCGCCGTAGCGCATGGGGACGGCGACAGGGATCAAGCCGTGCTGGCTCGTGAGCAAGCGCGCGCGTGCGGTTTGGAATAGATCCTAAAGCCAGTGCCTATAGCTGAGCGCCGGTGAGCGCCTCGGCGACGTCCCTCAAGAACGCCGCGGCTTGCGCGCCATCCACCACGCGATGATCGCTCGATAGCGTCATGGTCAGGATCGGGCGAATGCCGGGCAGGCCGTTCACCGGCACCACGCGATCGGCGATGCGGCCGACCGCCAGAACCGCGGCTTGCGGCGGCGTGATGATGGCGCTGAAAGCGTCCACGCCGAACATGCCGAGATTGCTGATGGTGAACGTCCCGCCGGTGACGTCGGGCGGACGCAGGCGGCCGGCTCGCGCGCGCTCGGCCAGATCCTGCCGCCTGGCGCTGATGGCCGCGAGCGTCGCCGTGTCCGCGTTCGGGATCACGGCGCCCACCACGCCGTCTTTCACCGCGATCGCCATGCTGATGTTCACGCTCGGATTGAAGTGAATCGCACTGCCGGTCCAACTCGCGTTCATCTTGGGATGCTTCGCCAGCGCCCGCGCCACCAGGGCGACTAAAAGATCGGTGTGCGTGATCGCCTTGCCATGTTTTTCACGTGCGGCAATCAAACCGCTGGCGTCGACCTCGCGCACCAGGAAAAAATGCGGCGCGGTGGTCCAGCTTTGGGTGGTGCGCTCGGCCATCAGCCGCGCGATGGCGCTGATCGTGCGCTGGTCCCGCAGGTGAAGGCGCGGAAGCGCCCTTGCGCAGCGGCTTCAGACATCTTCGCCGCTGATCGCTCCGCCGGGGCCCGTTCCTCGAACCTTGCGACAGATCTACGCCGAGTTCCTTGGCCATGCGGCGCGCCTTGGGCGATGCCTTCGCTTCCGGGAGCTCTGTGCGGGCAGCCGGCGCTGCAGCCGGCGCCACGGCCTGCTTCGATTGCTCCGTCATCGTTCGCGCAGCGGGAGCCGCGGATTCCGTTCACGGGCGGCTGCTCGCCCGGCGCGACGATCCAAGCGATGGTCTGGCCCACCGGCACCACGTCGCCCGCGGCCGCTTTCACGCCCGCCAGCACGCCGTCGGCCGGGGCTTCCAGCTCCACCACGACTTTATCGGTTTCGATTTCCGGCAGCGGCTCGCCCTTGCGGATCGCGTCGCCTTCCTTCTTCAGCCAGGAGATGAGCTTGCCGGTCTCCTGCGCCATCTCGAGCGCGGGCATCACGACGCTGACGGCCATCTAGCGGGACACCACTTGTTCGATGCGCGCGCTGGCTTCCACCATTTCGACGATGTGCTCGGCTGGGCGCCGGATCGTGCTCGCGCATGGTGGGCAGCGGGCCGTTCACGGTGAAGTAATGCGCGCCCGCCACCAGCAGCTTCTCGGCCGGGAAACGCGTGATCACTTCGTGGCCGGTTTCGGTGACCACGATTTCTTCTTCGATGCGCGCCGCGCTCCAGCCGTCCTTGGAGGGCCAGAAGGTTTCGAGCGCGAACACCATGCCCGGGCTTGATTTCGTAAGAATGCTCGAGCGAAACCAGGCGGCTGATCACCGGCTTTTCCCAAATCGCGAGGCCGATGCCGTGCCCGAATTGCAGTGCGAAAGCCGCTTCTTCATTGGGGAAGCCGAACTCCTGCGCCTTGGGCCACACCGATGCGATCTCGCCGGTGGTGCGGCCGGGCCGAATCAGCGAGATCGCCGCGTCCAGATAATCGCGGCAGCGCTTGTAGGCGTCGACCAGCGCGTGCGGCGCGTAGCCGATGGTGAAGCAGCGGTAGTAGCAAGTGCGGTAGCCCATGTAGGAATGCAGGATGTCGTAATAGACCGGGTCGCCGGGGCGCAGCACGCGATCGGAAAACACGTGCGGATGCGGATTGCAGCGCTCGCCGGAAATGGCGTTGACGCCTTCCACGTACTCCGAGCCGAGGTCGTACAGCACCTTGCTCAGCAAGCCCGACCGCCTGGTTCTCGCTCATGCCCGGCTTCATGGCGCGATACAGCTCGTCATAGGCCGCGTCCACCATCATGGCCGAAGTATTGAGCAGCGAGATTTCGTCCTGGGTCTTGATGACGCGCGCGTCGGACATGAGCTGCTGGCCGTCCACCACGGTGATGCCTTCGCGCTGCAGCGCGAACAGGATCGGCGGCTCGACCACGTCGATTCCGACCGGCTCTTTGTGCAGCCCGCGCATCTCGAGCTCGATCTTGATCTTGCGCGCCACATCTTCGGCGCGGCCCATCTCCGGCGACATCGCGCCGCGCAGCAGCGAAATGCCGGCTCGCGAGCGCTCGCCCAGCCACGGGCAATTGAGCTGATGATGCTTGGCGGCCGAGCCGAAATCCCACAAGGATGGGCTCGTCATTCTGCGGCAGCAGCGTGAAGCGGCTGATCTTGTCCTGCGCCCAGGTGCCGATGTGCGTGGCGGTGATATACCGCACGTTGTTCATGTCGAAGCACAGCAGCGCGCCCATCTCGGATTTGGCCAGCAGCGCTTTGACGCGCGCCAGCCGCTCCTTGCGCAGCCGATCGAAATCGATGCGCTGCTCCCAATCCACCGCCATCGTTCCGTGAGTTTTCAGTGCCACAGGATTCTCCAGTTTTGTTCTTTTAGGCCTTACCGCACATAGCGCGCGCCGCGTCCGCCACCGTCTTCTCGGTGGGAACCGTCACGTCTTCCAGCGGCGGCGAGAACGGAATCGGAACGTGCATCGCGCCCATACGTTTCACCGGCGCTTCCAGATCGAAAAACGCATTCTCCTGAATCACCGACGCGATCTCGGCTGTGACGCCGTAGCGGCCGTAGCCTTCGTCGACAACGATGACGCGCGAAGTCTTCCTGGCCGATTCCACCAGCGTCTTTTCATCCAATGGCCACAGCGTTCGCGGATCCACCACTTCGGCGCTGATGCCGCTCTCTTCAAGCAGGTTCGCCGCGCCTAGCGCCACTTGCACCATGCTGCTGGTCGCGATGATGGTGATGTCGTCGCCTTCACGCTTGATGTCGGCGACGCCCAACGGAATCGTGTATTCTTCTTCCGGCACCGCGCCCTTCAGCCGGTACATCATCTTGTCTTCGAAAAACACCACCGGATTGTCGTCGCGGATGGCCGATTTCAAAAGCCCCTTGGCGTCGTAAGGCGTCGAAGGCATCACCACTTTCAGTCCCGGAATGTGGCAAAACCAGGCGTGCAGCGATTGCGAATGTTGCGCGGCCGAGCGTCGCGTGGCGCCCAGCGTGGTCCGCATCACCAGCGGAGCTTTCCATTTCCCGCCCGACATGTAGTGGATTTTGGCGGCCTGGTTCACCATCTGGTCCATGGTCAGGCCGATGAAATCGCCGAACATGATGTCGATCACCGGGCGCATGCCGGTCATGGCCGCGCCCACCGCGATGCCGGTGAAGCCCGCTTCGGAAATCGGCGTATCCAGCACGCGCTGTGGCCCGAATTCATCCACCAGTCCGGTGAGCACCTTAAAAGGATGGCCCGCTTCGGCGATGTCTTCGCCCAGAATGAAGACGCGCGGGTCGCGGCGCATCTCCTCGGCCAATGCTTCTTTGATGGCCTGCGCCAGCGTTAGCTCTCGAACCGCGGCGGCTGCGCCAGGTTTGATTTCAAGCCCGCCTTTCGCTTCAAGCATAGACATCTTGATCCACCTTGTCGGTGCTGGGATAAGGCGCGGCCAGAGCGAACTGCACGGCGGCGTCGATCTCCACCTTCACTTCGTTATGAATTTTGTCGAGCGCGGCGTGGTCGGCTTGGCCTTGCGATACCAGCCACTCGCCCATGATCCGCAGCGGATCGCGCTCCGTCTTCCATTGCTGCTCTTCCTGCTTCGAGCGATAGTATTCGCGGCTCACATCGCCGACGTGGTGGCCGTGATAGCGGTAGGTTTTCACCACCAGCAGCGCTGGGCCTTGGCCCGCGCGGGCGCGATCCACCAGCTTCTTCGCCGAGGCGTAAACGGCCCGCACATCCTGGCCGTCCACCTCTTCGGAAGGCATGCCGAAAGCCGGGCCGCGCGCCAGGATATCGCCGGCCGTGGTTTCCGAAAAATGCGTGTACTCGCCGTACAGGTTGTTTTCGCAAACGTACACCACAGGCAGTTTCCACAACGCCGCCATGTTCATCACTTCGTACAGGATGCCCTGGCCGAGCGCACCGTCGCCGAAGAAGCAGACAGACACCTGGCCGGTGCCCAGACGCTGCGCCGAAAACGCCGCGCCCGTGGCAATCCCGGTGCTCCCGGCGACGATGGCGTTGGCGCCGAGGTTGCCAGTAGCAGGGTCCGCGATGTGCATCGATCCGCCCTTGCCTTTGCAATAGCCGACCTCTTTGCCAAGCAGCTCGGCGAACATCAGATCCACCGCCGCGCCTTTCGCCAGGCAATGGCCGTGGCCGCGATGCGTGCTCGTGATGTAATCGTCCGGCCGCAGCGCCTCACACACGCCGACGGCCACCGCTTCCTCGCCGATATACAGGTGTGCCAGGCCAGGCATCAGCGCGCGAGTGTACAAATCGTTCACTTGTTCTTCGAATAGACGGATCATCATCATGCGCCGGTACATGTGCAGATGCAGCTCGGCGCCAGATCGCGCATCGGTTGGGGACGGGTTTACGGCCGTGCTCATTTTGGAACTCCAGACATTCTTGCCAATACCTCAAATACTACTGCGAAATCCTGCTCCACGTAGCCCATGGCCCGCGCCGCGGTGAGGAACTCGTTGGCGGTGGCCGTGGGTTTGACGTTGAGCCATGGGCGCGGTTCTGGTGCCACAATCCCAGTGCCGTCCCATGGCGGCGTAACCCGGCGCAAGGCCTTAACTTGCCTTAGGCGGTTGTCTTTGCTGTTTGGGCCGGCTGGATCGGAATGCGGCTCTTATTCGCAGCAAGCCACGCGTCGAAAGTTTTCAAAGAGGGGTTCAAGGCCCGAGAAGTGGCGAGACTGCGCGCGCCGCAGAAATAGTCGTCAAAATCGCAGTAGAACTGGAACATGTTGCCAAGGTCCTCGGCGCCGGGGAAGCCGAAGCCGCGGTAGACGTCCCACGGTACGGCATTGTAGCTCACAGGCTCACCCAACGCTTTGGCGTACGCGGCTGCCATCTGGGCGCCGGTGAGCTGATCGCCGGAGATGCCTACGGTCTTGCCGATCCACTCGCGGCCGGCCTTGAAGATACCGTAGGCGCACTTGCCGATATCGTCGGCCGCAATGCCGACAAGCTTTTTGTCGGCCATCGGAAGCGTGAGCGTGAGCTTGCCGTCCGCGCCCCTTTGCGGACCCATGCCGAAGTAGATGGCGTTGTCCCAATAAAAGGTAGTAAGAAGGATGGTCAACGGCAAGCCCAGCGCCTTAAACTGCTGGTCGGCTTCGCCCTTGGCGTCGAAATGGGGCACCTTGTATTTGCCCTGGAGCGTGGGCATGCGGTTGTCGCTCAGAGGCACCCACTTGCGGGTGTCTTCCAGGCTCGACCAGATGACGTGCTGGAGGTTTGCGTGCTTTGCCGCTTGGGCCATGGCAGTGGCGTGGGCTATTTCCTTCTCCGGTGAAAAGTGGGCCCAAAAGAACGTTACGCAAAACGCCCCATAAGCGCCTTCAAACGCCTTCTTGAGGCTCTCTGGATTATCCACATCGGCCGCGACCACCTCAGCGCCCAGTTTTGCCAGCTCTTTGGCTTTATCGGAGTTGACATCGCGGGTAATCGCCCGCGCCGCAAAACCCCCACTCGGATCGCTCAAAATCGCGCGTACCAGGCCGCCGCCCTGGGCTCCTGTAGCACCCATTACAGCAATGATCTTCTTATCTGCCATGATTCTCTCCTAAATAGTCCGTTCTTCCTACACTGATCAACACGACGACTTCACGCACCAGCTTTCATCGCGCCTAGCTCCTTGCGCACGATTTTCGCGCCGTCGGCGAGTGCCTTGAGCTTCAACTTCGCAACCATCCTCGGAAGGGGTTTCATACCGCAATCGGTGCTCAGATAGACGCGCTCGGGCGGCACCACTTTGAGGATTTTCCGGATGCGCCCCGCCACTTGTTCCGGACTTTCGATGATGCTGGTGCGAACATCGAGCACGCCGATCTGAACTTCTTTGTCCTTCGGCAGGGACTTCAAACACTCGATATCGGCCATCTCGCGATTGGCGAAATCGAGAACAAATTGTTCAATGGGCAAATGGTAAAAGTGAGGAAGAACTGTTTCGTAGCCCTTGGGAATGAGTGAGGCCAGCGAATTTCCCCATGCGTTTCCGAAACAGAAGTGCCACGCAATTTTCGCCTTCACGCCGTCGACGCACTGGGCGATCACGTCGCCAATCCACTTGTAGTCGTCTTGGTTATTGGTGAAAAGCGGGAGCCATGCGCCAAGGTCCTCGATTTGCAGGTAATTCGCGCCGGCGGCCACCAGATCCTTCATCTCGGCATTAAATATCGGCGCCAGTGCGAAGCTCAGCTCGCGAGCATCCTTGTAGTGCTGGAAGTAAGTGTGCCATGCGAGGTTGACGGGGCCGGCGCCCACCGAAACCTTGATCGGTTTCTTCGCGGATTTTGCCGCAATCTTGTAAAGGTCCGCGAGCCGGATGGGGCCGCGCGTCACCGCGCCGCTGTTGACCACACCGCCCCAGTCCGCCATAAGTTCCATGTCCTTGGTCCGTTCCGTGGAACCTATCAGCGAGGGATGTGGTTCCTTTGCTTCGTCAAAGCCATGGATTCGCTCATACATATACCAGCAGAAGGAGCCGATGACGCCGACATAATCATCGAAATACATCTGTCCGTCGGTGACGATATCCAGCCCGGCGTCCTCCTGGTCCTCGATCACCGTCCGTGTGGCGTCCTGGTAAGCTTCTTCGTACGAAACCTCTTTGAATGCTACCCGAACATCGCGGCCCAGCAACTGCTGACGATACCAGCCCGGACGCGGATAGGACCCGACCATCGTGGTCGGGAGAATGGTGTTAGCGATTTTTGTCGGCATTTTTCTTTTCTTGTTCTCTCCGTAAAGTCATCGCGCCATGTCCTTCAGGGTTGTGGCGTTGGCGCCCTTATGCGCTTCGTCGAGGCAATGTACCCTCCGCACAAAAGGGGCAACAGAGCGCGAAGTTTCCATATTAACTCATCGTCACTCTCTCCGTCGGATCGGGGTAGTGGTTCTGGTTTGAACATGCGAAGTATATCATCTTCCAGATCCTGCGCGAATCGCTTCGCCCTCGCCTTTCAGATCAGAAGGAGGCTCCTCCGATTCTTTGCCTATCGCTGGCTCCAACAGGGGCGGCTCGATGTATAATCGTGGGACTCGAAGGCTAAGACGAGCTTCGGGGCTCAAGAAGCTAGGAAGATAGACAATGAATATCTACCGCACATTTCCGATCGGAGTCGCGTTGGCAATCCTATCGGGGTACCAGATAGCAAATGGACAAACGGGCGATGGATCTAGCCCACAGGCTCGTGAAGTCGAACGCGGCCGGTACGTCGTCATGATCGGGGGGTGTAACGATTGCCACACCGCGGGATACGGCGATATCGATGCGAAGACGCCGGAGAACGAACGGCTGGAGGGAGATACACTCGGGTATCGCGGGCCGTGGGGGACGACATACCCGACGAACCTCAGGATTTCGATCGGGAAGAAGACGGAAAACCAATGGGTCAAGTACGCCAAGACGCTAATGACGCGACCGCCTATGCCGTGGTTTAACGTCCGCGCCATGACGGACGCGGATCTGCGCGCCCTCTACCAATATGTGAAGTCGCTTGGCGTGGCGGGCAAGGTCACTCCCGAATTTGTCCCACCCGGCAAACAGCCGAAGCCGCCCTATGTCCTGTGGCCCGGCGTCAAATGAGCAAGTAGGGTGAGAGGCGGTTGGCGGGACCTGCGCTGATGGCATTTCCGTGCGCTGATTACTGTCGCTTGATCAGCTCGATTTCCAGATCGATGTGCACTTCCTCGCTGAGGAACACGCCGCCGGTTTCAAGCGGCAAGTTGAACCCCAGACCAAAGTCAGCGCGCTTAATCACCGTGGTGGCGGATGCGCCCGTTCGGAAATTTCCCCTTGTGTCCTTGCTCTCGGTCCCGGCGTCTTTGACGTCCAGAGTGACTTCCTTGGTGACACCGTGCATGGTCAAATCACCGGCGATTTTCCATTGATTCTTGCCAGACGGAGTCACCTTGTTGGACCTGAACGTGATGGTGGGATACTTCTCAACGTCCAGAAACTCCGCGCCTTTCATGTGCGCATCGCGTTTCTTTTCGCGTGTGTGAAACGTCGTGGCATCGATGACAGCGGTGATCTCCATGTTAGCCGGGTTGGTGGGATCGTACACGACGTCGCCGGTGATACCCACGAATTCCCCTCGAAGATAGGCGATCATACAGTGCCTGATCTTGAACCCGGCGCTGGAGGTGCCTGAGTCAATCTTATATGTGACCGCGGATGCTGCAGTCGTGGCGGTGCTCATGGAAATTCTCCTCTTACTGAATTGGCCGGCTGGCCGATGACTCATTCTCTCGCAGGAACGTGCCGTGAACGACCTCCAGTGTACTACGAGATCAGCCGCAACTCCGCTGTCTGTGGCGCCGGCTTGAAGCAGCGGCTTCCCCATCCGATAGAATAGTGAGGCCATATGCGCGACTTCGACGAACAGAACATCACTGCCGCGGTGATCGACCGCTTCCAGAACACTCCGGACCCGCGGCTCAAGAAGATCATAACCAGCCTGGTACAGCATCTGCATGATTTCGTGCGAGACGTGGAGCTGACCGAGGACGAATGGGCGCAGGCCATCGACTTTCTGACGCGCACGGGCAAGCTTTGCAGCGATAAGCGCCAGGAGTTCATCCTGCTTTCCGATACGCTCGGCGTTTCCATGCTGGTGGACGCGATCAACCATCGCTTTGCCAAGGGCATAACGGAGTCCACCGTGCTGGGTCCATTCTACGTGCAGAATGCCCCCGAGGCGGCCCTGGGCGACGATATCCGCGGCGAAGCAAAGGGCGAGCCGCTGTACGTCGATGGGTCCATTCTGTCGGAAGACGGCCGCCCGATGGTGAACGCCATCGTCGACGTCTGGCATTCCGACGCCGAAGGCTTCTACGACGTGCAGTTGCCCCAGTTTCAGGAAGCCTCGCTGCGGGCCCGCTTTCACACTGACGCGCAGGGCCGCTTCCGCTTCTGGACTATCGTGCCGCGCTATTATCCCATCCCGGACGACGGAACCGTGGGCGAAATGCTCAAAGCGACGGCGCGCCACCCCTTTCGCCCGGCCCACGTGCACTTCATGATCATGGCCGAGGGCCACGAGAAGTTGGTAACGCATCTCTTCGTGGATGGCGATCAGTATCTGGACAGCGACGCCGTGTTCGCGGTGAAGAATTCGCTGATCCGCGATTTTACTCGCGAAGTGCCCGGCATAGCGCCGGATGGCAAGAAGATCGATACTCCATGGCGCCGGCTACACTCGGATTTCGTGCTGACCAAAGTGGCGCAGAAAAAAAGTGTTCCAGCGGCTTAGGGTTTGCACCAGGCTGATCGGCGCCATATCGGGCGCCCTGGTCGGTGCTGCCAGAGGCCCTGTCTGGCTTTCGGCGAGATCCAGCTTTCCACCAGCCGACAAACACGTGTCAGCGCCAGTGCAAAATCCCCATAGTGCCGGACGAAAAATTCCCACCCTAATCGAGGTTAGTGCCGGTTCCGACCCTGCAAAGAGGAGGTGTGTTACCTCTGTCTTAGGTGCCGGTTAGTGGTGGGCGCGACAGGACTCGAACCTGTGACCTCCTGCGTGTGAAGCAGGCAACTTGCTTCTTTCGGCTCCATGGCATCCCTCCTGTTCTTTGGCTTTTCAACAATATGGGGAATCTGCTCTTCGCTCAAAGGCATGTCCCATTGCTAGAAAGAATCGCGTTTTGATACGGTTTTGATACGGTCAAAAAGCAGGCGTCCCTGTACTGCCACGCGGCCCGGATTGGCACATTTTGGAACTACCGCTGAAGCACCATTTCCAGCAATCGGGCACCGTCCATGGCTTGGAGTGCATCGTTATCTTCGCGCTTCATCTTGGCCAACTCTTCAAGCCATCCCAGTTGGCGGAGTCTTTCGGCGATTTCATCAGCGGCCTGTTCGACGCTCTCGGCGTCGCCGACTGGCACGTCGTGCTCATTCATCTGGATTCCGAGCTTTTCACACGTCTTCCGGATTATTTGATCGGTTTCCATAGCTATCTCCCATTCCCAATCCCAATTCTTTTTTGTCGCGACTTCTTCGGGAGTAGCTGGACGAACGATGCGGGCACCGGAGGCGTGGGACCATATCCCCCACTGCGGTTTCAGGCGGGTGATCTCCTCGGGCGTAGCTTGACGAAATCGCCAAAATCCCCGAATCCGGCTTTCTGCATCATTGGACGCCCAGGCGTATGTTTTCATCTGGGCATACGTAGTGTTCAGCAGGACAAAATCTGAGACGCGAAAGCAGACGGAATTGTCCCAGGGCCTTGTCACCAACCAATCGGTGGCCGTGGAAGCCGCCCACTCCCGGTCGAGGGCATCGCTGCAATTGGCGCACACGCAGCCTGCAAGGGCGAGTTCCCTGCGTTCGCCGCACTTGTTGCACGGCACGGCAAGCAAGGCCGCATCCCGCCGACCACGCGCTACCAGACTGGATCGCGCCGACGAAAGGAGCACCGGCGGCCCGTCGTTCTTGCGCGTGACCTGGAGTTGGGATTCATTACTCACGTGGGCTTGTCCTGTTTGGCGAGCGTCTCGTATTCCTTCCTGGTCCGCTCAATCTGTTCTCGAACGGCAGTCGCCAGTTCGGCCAGCAGGTCCCGGCCCTCCTGCTCTCTTTCCTCGGCCTGTTTCCTGAGTAGAGCGATTTCGCTTTGGCGCAGGGCGGCCAATTCCCGCTCAATAGCAGACAACGCGCTCTTTGGCCTGGCTGATTTGCCGGATGATGCGGATGAGTTCGGCACCGATCCCCTCGCCCTTCACCGCATCCGCGCCGTCCTGGTATTCGTCGAGAATGCGCTGGAGGGCCTCGGCATCGCCCGCTTCATACGCGCGGTTGGCCTCGGCCATGAACCGAGTGCGGCGTTCCAGATCGTCGGCATCCCTGCAAAAATCGGGATGAATGCGCTTGGCGACCTCGCGGAACAGGCTCCTGAGTTCGGGCGATGGAGTGAAGTCACGAGTTTCTGACGCCTTGCCGTGGGCGTCCTCATAGGTCTTGGCGGGCCTGTTCGCGGGCCTCATGCGCCCGTGCACTCGCCGCGGCGGAAGGATCAAGCCGTGCGCCCAATTCCGAGATTCGCGCTTTCCATTCGTCCAGTTCCGCGTAGAGGGTGCCCACCTGTCGTAGGTAGCGACCCTCAAAAGCGGCAAGTTGGCTGCGAAGATCGACAAGCTCCAGTTCGCGCTCGGCGAGAGTCGCGCGGATGGCAGCCAGCTCCTCGCGTTTGCGGAGAATTTCCTCTTCTTCGGGTTTCAGCCGCCGGGTGATCTGACCTGACATTGTCGAGTACTTTCCAGATTACCGCCAAACCCGCTTTTGAGCTCGGCGCGATCCTGCTGTAAGATCAGGTGAGAAATGGGCTTTCGCTTGAGGGTGGGATCGACAGGGCCATGCTAATCACGTGGAAGCAGCGACAGTCGGACTTGCCGTGGCCACCAGGCTTGGAGGAAAAAGTCGAGATCTTCTACCAACGCGCGCTCGGCTGGCAACTGCATATCGCCGACCTGATGGCGAACGGTGGTCAGCCTTGTGATGAGAAGGACCCACCTGTGCAGCCGCTTCGACATTCAGGGTTCGCCGTACTTCAGATCTGCCTTAGCTACTTCGAAACCATTGGCCAATACGAGCAGCGAAAGCGCACCACGAGGACGTCGACCGAGTATTTTAAGGAGGGAGTCAGGTCCGTTTTTCCGCAGTTGCTTGCCCATCATGGCAAGCATGTGGAGGGACTGCTCACGAGACTGTACAAGGGAGCGCGGTGTGGGCTGTATCACAACTCGATGACGACGCCGGGCGTTGGTCTCGGCCAACCGTCCGATGGAACGCCCATCGCTTTCGATGCCGCTGCGAACCGTCTCGCGATAAGTCCAGAACGCTTAACGACGGCGCTGAAGAATCATTTGGAGCAATACCGAGCGAAGCTCCTAGATCCGAATAATACCGATCTTCGCCTCAAATTTGAGAAGCGCTTTGACGAGCACAACGGAATTAACCGGGCCGCCAAAAGAGTCCGATGAGAGTTATCGAACCGGATATCGAGCGCCGCACTGTCATTGAGGCCTACGCCAAGTATGACTGTTCAAAGAAGGGCCGTACGACGCCGGCCTTTGCGGAGTGGAACTGGTCACAGGCCGACATGATCGATATGGAAATGGAGCGCGCAAAACTCAAGATTGGCGTTCCTGCAGGCTACCAGCTATGGGACAAGGTCGAGGTCACCATGTCGGACCTCCGCGAGTGCGCGGTAGTGGGCGATATCTTTCCGGGGCAATCGCGGAAGCTCGGACTTGTCGAACGTGCCGGTGGGCTCGTTGGCTGGAAGCCAAACCGTGGGACCTCGTGGTACGACAACATCGTTGGGGGCCAGACTTTCGACGAGACCGCTCCTCTGATGCTCCGTCCGGCAGTGAGCGGAGAGTCCCCCGCCTCTTGGTACATCGAGGACGGCAGCGGACGTGCGATCGCATTCGTCGCAAACCAGATTCTATTCAGATCTTCGCAAACCTTAGCTATTGGCTATTTGGGGTGCGAGCCAGATCCGCGCAGCTCTTTTATGCAGCAACACTTCCCGGAACTTTTAAAACACGGGCGGTGACCCCCGTCCCCGTTACACTAGAAGGGCGTATTCTTTGGCCGTGAAGGTCGCAATCGCACTCCTCTCGCTCTGCTTGCCGGCATTGGCTGATCGTGCGGCTGGGCAACAGGCATTGAAGAACCGTGATAGCAAATTGAGTCCCGCCCAGATCGCCGAAGCCCAGCTCCTGGTGCGAGAATGGAAGCTGGTGCCGTCGAGGGAATATGGCCGTGAACCGCAGCGATGAAGTAAGAGATTTGCTCAAGAGCATCGAGTCTGGAACGGGGAAGCAGATTCAGTTCGTAGTCAGAGCCATGCAAACAGGCATCGGCGATATACAGGTAAATGTTTACCCTGCCGTTGGTGACGCAGAGTCACGCACCTTCAATCTTCACTACGGCCTAACTCCCGTCATGCGGCAAGCCATTCGCGAGTGGTTCGAGCCGTTCTTGCTATGAACCGAACGGTGTTAAGCCTACAGTCCCTTTAGATCGCAATCCGCTGCACTTCGCGTCCCTGATTTCAGGCCGGGACGTACCGCTTGATCGAGATGTCCCGCGCGTGCTCCCGCGTTTTCGCCACGTCGTAGGCGAGCTGCATGCGGAGAAGGTGGTCCATGTCCGGGCCGAACGCCTTTTCGATGCGCAGGGCCATTTCCGGCGTCAGCGCGGCCTTGCCGTGCAGAAGATCGGAGAGCGTGGCGCGGCGCACTTTCAAAATCTCCGCCGCCTTCGACACGTTGAGGCCGAGGGCTTCGACGATCTCGGTTTTGATCAGGTCGCCCGGATGGGGCGGGTTCTTCATGGGCATTGCGGGCCTCCTAATGGTAGTCGATCAAGTCAATATCGCTGGCGGTGTTCGTCTGTTCGTCGTAGCGGAAAATCAACCGCCAGTTTCCGGTAACAGTCAGGCTCCATAATCCTTTCAGGTCGCCTTTAAGCGGATGCAGCTTCCAGCCCGGAAACCGGCCGAGCTGCTCCAGCGTCTCGGCGGTTTCGAGGGCGAACAGAAGCTTGCGCAGCTTGTCGGCCATCGCGGGCGGCACCCCCTTGGCGTTCCCGTCTTCGTGAAGCTGCCTTAGCCCCTTATGGCGAAAGCGGACAAGCTGCATGTCATCCCTTCATGATTCCAGTATGTACGGTTATACCGTACACGTCAAGCGTTTTGTTGTGAAAGGGAAGCCAAGAAGCGCGTTCGTCATCCCTCGCCACGAACCACCAAATCCTGCATCGCCAGTTGCGAGTCTCCAACCATCGCTTGCCCAGCGCTCTTTAGTAGCTGAGCGTGACGGCCGCGCGCCCGTGCGACGGCGGCGTCCATCGCCTCACCGCCTGGTTCGGGAACGCAGGTGAGCAAAACTTTAGCCAGACTGTCTACGAATGCGAATAGCGCCTGCTGGGCTCGCCCCAGGCGGAATACTTCGCGCCGGATTTGCTCCATGCTGGCGGCAAGTCGTTCCTCAGCCCCAATTATCACGTCTTCCCTCCCGCTCAATTCATGGTCAATCGCCGTTCTGAGGAAAGCACTCGGGTTGGCATAGCCCCGGACCTTCGCAGTCGTTTGGAGTCGTTCTTCTGTGTCGGCAGTCAACCGGAATGTTCGCCTTGGCATGGTCGCCCTCTACTTCAAAAGGGGATGACGAGGCCGCTTCGGGACGCGATTTCGCCTGAAAAACAGAGCGTCGGACAGACGGCAGACAATTGGCCGGGATCGTCGGACGCCCAAAGTGACCTGACGTGAGCCAGGTACAAAACGAAATCAACCAAATCGTCAGACGATCCTTTATGTTCCACTACAGGGGTTTTGGCTGCCTGGGAGTGGGCTTTGCTGCCGGTGGATGTTGCAATCTGTTGCAAACTGTTTCAAACGCGGGTTGACCGCCTGAAACTGTTGCAGACCGTTCACAAACTGTTGCAATCGGTTGCAACACGCGCAAATCTGCCGATTCGGTTTTCTTTCCCGGCGCTGTCAGGCGAGGGCGGTAATGCTGTCCCAAGTTGCCCCCGCCGTTCCCTTAGTAGTTGAGCACCACTCGCGGTGCCACGAGGATCTCATGAACGCGACCATCGAAGCGCCAGCCGCCGCCATCGTCGATGAGCTACCCATCCGCGTGCGTGAAGCTGCGGTTTTCCTTGGCGTCAGCCCGCAAACGGTGTATCTTTGGGTTGAGCGAAAGCAGATTCCCCATCTCCGCGTAATGGGTCGCAACATCCGGTTCTTGAAATCGGAGTTGGAGCCATTCCGCGCGCAGTTCAAACAGGAGATGGGGAATGGCAAGACCGAGTAAACATGATGGTGTCGTTTATCGACGCAATGACAGCAATATTTGGTGGATGCGCTACCGGGACACGATCCGGTTGCCGCCGCCTCGAATCAACCCATACAGAAGACTGGCAGGAAGCTCAGCGCCAACTTCGCGAAAGGCTTCAAGCCAGAGACAACAACACCCTGCACATCGTCCGCAAGGGTGAACAGCTCGCTTTTGGCGAATGGGCAGACTTTTTCTTGGAGAACTATTCCAAGCCGCCGATTCGCGCTGCCAGCACGCACGAGGCGAATGAGAATGCGCTCAAGAGCCTGCGACCGGTGTTCGGCCCGATGAAAATGACGGAGATCGACGCAACCCAAATCGAGATCCACCTGCGCAATCGGCTTCAAGCACCGCAAGCATGTCCGCCGGAAGGAAGGGATCGCGGAACTCGGACTCCTGAAACCCGCGACCGTGCATCAGGAGTTTCGAATCCTTCGGCGCATCTTCAGCGTGGCCGTCAAGAAGAAGCTCTGTCCGGCCAATCCATGCGCCGGCGTAGAGTTTCCTGTAATTCTCAAGGGGCTGTTCCGGCCGCATTACATGACGTGGTCGGAGCAACAGGCGATTGAATCTCACGCGCCCGTATATTTGCGAAACGTGATCCGGATTCTCACAGAAACCGGATTGCGCATTTACAAGGAACTGGCGCCGTTGCGCAAGGAGCAGCGTTGACCTTTTGAACAAGCTGGTGTTCATCGCAGATTCGAAGACCCCAACCGGGGTTGCCGAAGTGCCTCTGACGGATATCGCCGCCGAAGCATTCCAGAGCCAGATGGAGGTCGCTGGTCCAGGGCCGTGGCTCTTTCCAAGTTCGAAAAGCCCAACCGGGTATCAGACGAACTTCAAGAAGACCTGGGAGCGAACTCTGCGGAAGGCTGGCATACCCTACTTCCGCCTGTACGATCTCCGGTCCACACACGCTACGCGCCTCAGTGCGGGTGGCGTTGCGGACGAATGGGTGACGCAGCTCCTTCGGCAGACTGATGCGAAGGTGTTCAAGAAGTACTCCCAGATGAAGCTGCAAATGAAGAGGGAGGCGCTGGCCAAACTGAACCGCCAGGCCAACGAGAAAGAATGCGCGTAGTTTTGATACGTTGTTTCGGGACCGGCCGGGTTTTGATACGGTTCTGATACGTTTTGGAGCAATGAGAGCAGGAAATGCTTAGGGATCGAAATTGCAAGTTGCTGATTCGCAAGTGCGGGGATGGTGGGCGCGACAGGACTCGAACCTGTGACCTCCTGCGTGTGAAGCAGGCGCTCTAACCAACTGAGCTACGCGCCCGGGGGCGTGAGACTTTCTTCAGTTTACCAGCTTCCCCCAGCATCGCCCTAAGGTGAATCCTCTAGAGCCAACACCCAAGACAGCGCCCAAAAACTACTGACCCCTCTAAGGTAGCCTGTAGACGCCTTGCTCCCCGTCCGATCTTTATTAGTAAGTGCTGCCCGACGTACCAGCCGAAGTCCACGTGTGTCTCTATCGGGCCGGCGCATCGCTTTCCGGAAGGGCGATTTTGGGATGAAGTCCATCGGCAAATATCAAGTCATCGAAGAGCTTGGGGAGAGCGCCACCGGCCGAACCTACCGGGCGCGCGACGCTTTCCGTAAGCGTGAATTCGCGGTCAAAATTCTCCAAACCGTTCCGGGCCTCAGCGCCGAGACCAAGGAACAGTTCTGCGCCCATCTGGCAGCCTGCGCCGAGCTCACCCACCGCCACATCGCCAAAATCGACGACCTGGGCGAAGTGGACGAAGGTATCTTCGTCGCCACCGGGTGGCGCTCGGGCATGCACCTGGCGCGGTTCATGGAAGAGAACCAGGAGCTGCCACTCGATCAAAAGCTGGCCACTATCGCGCAAGTGGCGGAGGGTCTCGCTTTCGCCCATTCCCGCGGAATCGTACACGGGAATCTCAAGCCGAGCAACATCTTCGTGGATGCGGCGCGCGACGTCTGCATTCTGGATTTTGGAACCGCCCGATGGCTGGCGGCTTTAATCGATGCCGGCAGCCGTCCCGAAGCGCTGGTGGCCAACTATCTCGCTCCCGAGCAGGTCTTGGGGAAACCCTTCGACGAACGTTCGGACGTTTTCTCTCTGGGGCTGATGCTGTATGAATTCGCGTCCGGAAGATATCCTTACTCGGCCGATCCCGGCGTGATTCCCCGCGAGATCGTGCATAGCGAACCGGAGTCGCTGCGCAAGCTGGACCCCAAAATTCCCCAAGAGCTGGAACAACTGGTGGCGCGCGCGCTCAAGAAGGACCCCGAACAGCGCCTGCAGTCGGCGGAAGAATTTGCATCGGGCTTGTACCTGGCGGCGCAACAACTCCGGCGCGCGGCTTTGAGCACCTTGCCCCCAGAGCCAGAAGCCCAGTCACCCGCCGCACACCCCGCCGTGCAACCCGCCCTTGAACCCCAAGCCGCCGTGGATCCCCGTCCGAGCGAGCCGGTGGCGCCCCAGGCTCCGCCCGCGCTGAGCCCGGCGACCGTGATTCCCAAACCCGCGCGGGTGGCGTTGGAGACTCCTGCGCTACCGCTCGAAGCGGCGGAAGCAGCGCTCGAGATACCGGCGCTGCAGATGCCGGCATCCGCTCAAAAGGTCCGCGAGAGACCGCAGGACGCCGAGCCTCCGTCGCGCCCCTGGAGCGCGCGCTCCTATGCCGCCGGCTCATCGCGGCCGCCCAGCGCCAGTGTGAATCCTCCCAGGCCGCCCGCGGCGCCTGTGCCGCCAGCTCCGGTTTCCGCAGCGCCCGCACCGCCAGCGCCCGTATCGGCTACTCCCGCGCCGGCGCCGCCACCGCCACCACTGTTCGAATTTCAGCCGCCGCAGTCCTTTCTGAAACCGGAAGCTCTGTTCCCCCCGAACCGCCTGCGCCGAAGAGCACCAAGGTGTCCAAGCGCATGCTCACCGCGGTGGTTGGCTTAGTGCTGGCCGCAGCCATCGTGGGATCCATGATCTCGCGCCAGAATCTGCGAGCCTCGCAGAATAAGAACCACGCCGTGACTACCTCGACTACCGCGGCAGAGCCCGTCGCGCCTGCCGCCAAACCCAAACCCGCTGCTCCGCCGGCCGTACCCGAGGCGCGCACGCCGCAGCCCGGCGATTCCGGACCCGACGACATCGGCAACCGGGAGTTTTCTGCGCGCCAAACGTTGAACGGGCCAGTGCGCAGCTATTGGGAGTCCGGCCGCTACAGCCAGGCGCTGGCGCTGGTCGATCAGGTCCTGGCCAGCGATCCGGCGAGCGAAGAAGCACGCGCCTGGAGGAAAAAGATTCGCGCCGCGCAGGCGGCCGAAAACGCCTTGAAGTAGGAGCTTATGAGACGCTTGATACTTCCCCTGGTTTGGGCCGTCGTGCTGGGGCTAAACGCCGTTTCCGGACTGGGCGCCGCCCACGATCCAAAAACCGCCCACGGCAAGAAATCCTCCGACGCCTTCCTGAGCGGCGATCCTTTCACTCTCGATCAATTGCTCGTTCTGCTCAAGCAGGACGCTATCCCGATGCGGCGACGCAAAGAGGCCATCGAGAGCCGCGGCATTGCCTTCGCGCTTTCTTCCGACGCGCTTTCCAAGCTTGAGTCGACGGGGGCTTCCGACGATATCCTGGAAGTCATCAAGAGCAAGGCCAAACCGGCTGCATCGCCGGCCGCCGCTCCGCCCGCTCCCAAACCAGTGGCCAAGGGCATGCTGAATCTCACTTGCGCGCCGGCCGAATGCCTGGTGAGTCTGAATGGCACCGCCATCGGCCCAACCTCGGGCGGAAAGCTGGACGTGGCTGGACTCACGCCCGGCAATTGGGTGGTCGATTTTGCGAAGGAAGGTTACACCACCCATCAGGTCTCGGTGACCGTGGAGCCGGCCAAAAGCGCCGCCATCAGCGCGACTCTGGATCTGGACCGCGCGGCGCGCGAAGCTTTCGGAAAACAGTTGTTTCAGAAAATGATTCAAGCCCTGGGAGGCGACGACGGCCTCAAGATTCTCGCTTCGGTGCAGGCCAGCGGCAGCACCACGCTATGGGGCCACGATGGCGCCAGCGTGCGCTGGACGCTGCTGATGCGGAATCGAACGGATCGCGCGCTGTTTCAGGCCAAGGCCGGCCGCATCCTGCATGAAGTGATGTTTGAAGGCAGCGAGTTCAAGGCCAGCAAGAACCTGACGGGCGACGAAGCGCTGCAACTGCCCACCGACTTCGGAATGATCCGCGACGATCAGTTGCCGGCTCTGATCGCGCGCCTCCAGAGTCCCGGTTACAAGCTGACCGCCAATCATCCGGACCCGGTGTCGGGGGAGGATTATTCCATCGTCGCCGCATCGGGGACCGAGAAGATCTCCATCGGCTTGGACGCGAATTTGCGCCCGCAACGTATCCGGATCGCAACCGCTGCCGGTATCGGTTCGGCTCTGATTACCTACGCCGACTACATTCAGAACGGCAACGCCTTCTATCCCAAGACCATGCTGATCAAGCCCGACGCCCAACAACAGGGCATTGAGGTTCGCTTTGACAAAGTGGAGTTAAACCCCAACTTGAAGGATACCGATTACAAACTTCGGGGCAAGCCGTTCCTGGAACTGGAGAACTGAAGCCCAACCCGAAATGCCGCCACGCTCTCTTCCGTACGGTCTTACGAATCTTTGGTCTAAGACAAATCCGAACCTTTTGGCCGGTTTCTTCGTCTAATCAGCCATGGCGACAGTGGCTGCGTTTGAGGTTGCATATCGATCGGCTTTTGAGGATTTCTCCCGCAAAGCGCAACGCGTGCAGGAGCTGACCGAGCGTCCCACCGGCGATCGAAAAGCTTTTGAAACAGCTTTAGTCGAGCTGGAGAAGGCGCACCTGGCGTATAACGAAGCCCGCGATGCGTTCGTGCGGTCGTTGCTGCCGGCGTCCGCCACTCACCCAGGGTCCGTCAATCAATTAGATGGGCGACAAGACCACAGAAACGACGTTCCAGCTATTGCGGAACTACTGTGGGAGGGCGCGGGCCGTCCAACCGGTACGGCTGAAGAAGACTGGCGTCGCGCTGAAGCCATCGTCGATTGCGCCGTCGCGGCATCCTCCTGCGGCGGCTAGCGCGCTCCAATCAGTTCGCGGAGGCAGACTGTCCGGCGATCGCTTCCATCTGCTTGATGTGATTTCGGTCGTGTCCCGCCATGGTTTCAACGATGGTCTGAAATGTCATAGTCCCGCGCTCGGGATGCGTGACTGGTTTGGCCAGATCGCCCGGCTGCACCGAGCGTATCAGGGCGATGTTCCAGGCTCGCACAGCCGACAAAGCCGCCAGCGCGAGGTGCGCATCGCAGGCCGGATAGCTTTTCGCCCACAGATCCTGATCGAAGGGCTGGATGACGTGATGATCCTGCGCCAGGGTCTGCTTCAGCCGGAACGAAAATACAATTTCGGCGTCCGCCAAATGGGACACGATATCGCGAGCGCTCCACTTGCCGGGCGCGGGCGACGCTTCCAGGCGCTGAGGGCCGATGGTTTCCACCAACTGCGCCAGGCGCCGCGGAGTTTCTGCAATTACATCCAGCGGCGCGCGGTCGACGATGTGGCTGGCGTAGGGGTTCATCGAACTATTTCTCCTTAGTCTGATCTTCCGGCAAAGGATCGGGGGTGTCGAACTTGATGGTGGACCCGGTTTCAAACTTGCGATACAGCCGGAACTCGATGTCGTTCTTGCTGGTAAAGCGGGTCAACTTGGAAGTGAGAACGGCCTTCAACGGCAGCATGTATTGTGTATCGCCGATGGTCTGGAGGTCGTAATCCAGCGACTCGTGAGCATCGTGGATGGGGAAGTCGGAAGGGATGTTGTACGGGTTCAGGGTAATCTTGGTGATGCTCTTCGTATCGCGATCAATGTAGATCAGGCCTCGATAAGCCGGAACAATTTCCCTGCCGGTTTCCACTTCCTTGATGCGATACTGCGAGTATTCCTGCTCAATATCGTAAGCGAACACGTAGGTGCGCCGGCCGCGCAGAGTGGCCCAGTGATCCCAGGAGAACTGAGCATGGCTTTGGGGTTCGAAGATCTCGCTCATCATGCTGCCAAACTCGCCCGCTGAGACGGTGCCGCCCAGCTGTTCCAGCTTGACGTTGGTCACCGGCTGATCGTTCTTCATGATCACTTCATAATCTTCGTGCTGGCCGTTGTAGCTAAGCTTCGCTGTGATGGTGTCCAGGTGATACCAACTGGAACCGGTGCCGCCGCGATCGACGTCGCGCCGCGTTACTTGCACGCAGATGAAGTTGGGCAGGCTCTTGGTGTAATTCAGCACGTACTCGCGCGCGTCGTCGATGATCTTGGCCTGTTCGATCGAATCGGGCGGAGGAATCGGCGCCACCACCGGCTTGGGCGGAGGCGGAGCGGCCTGCGGCAGGCTGGCCGAAGCGTCGCCCAGATCCTTCAGCGCGGCCACGGTTTTCGGACCCGCGCCCAAGCTTTGCAGCTCTTCGATGGTGCGGTCGTCCAGCTTCTCCACCATTTTGAAATGGCGCAGGGTTTCGGCCACTTGTTTGTCGGGCGATTTCAATTGAACAGCGGAGCGGATGAACTCGGTCAGTTTTTCCACCGTCAAAGACATTTCGCTGGCGGCGAAAAGGGTGAAAGCTGTTACCAGAAGTAGCAGGCAACGCATAGTACCATTTTGCCTCAATGAAGACCGAACCCTCTGGGAGGGCTCGGTAAAGATTCGTCAACGGCGCGCGGCTGGCCGAGCCGCGACCGTGCAGGAGCGGTTTTTCGAGTCTTCACACAGCCGCTTGCGTGCCGCGTGGCGCTCCTGTGAGCGCTCTTGCAGCGATGGTTCCAGCGCTTATCAGAACAACAGCTTGAGGGCCAGCTGGATCTGCCGCGAAGAAGTTGTGGTGTATGTGATCTGCCCGAAGGTCGGGTTGGGGATGCCAGTACCGGCCGGACCCTCCGAGAAGACGTCGGGGTTAGGCAACCCGAAATTTGCATGGTTGAGAATGTTGAAGAATTCCGCGCGGAATTGAATGCGGAACTTTTCTGAAATCCGAGTGTCCTTCAGCAACGCCATGTCCATATCGACGAGACCGGGACCCGACAGATAGTCTCGCTGAAGATTGCCGAGCGTACCTACCGCCGGCACCGAGAATGCCGCCGGGTTGGCGTAACCGTTGACGCTGCCGATAATCGGATTGACGCCCGAAATGATGTTGGGCCGCTCTTGGCCGGTTTGTCCGTTTCCGGCTTGATCCCACGGGATCACTACGTTCCACGGCGCACCGCTTGAGTACGTAAAGTTGCCGCTCAGTTGCCACCCCTGCACCAGCGGGTTGCCTTTGAAGGGAAATGAGTAGATGCCGCCGACCTTCAGAAATTGCGAACGGTCAAACTGGCAGCGGCCTTCGTCGTTGGACCCAGCTAGCGGATCAGTCCAGGGCGCGCCGCCCTCTAGGCCGGAGGTGCCGGAGGTGTTGTCTATGCACTTAGACCAGGTGTAGGAAACCTGGCCCTGTAGGTTGTGCGAGTAGCGCCGGTTCAGGCCCACCTGCAGAGAGTTATAATGCGAATCCCCCACTGGGGCTTCGCTGCTGAGAGCGCCGAGAGCGGTATTCTCACGCGGGTTACTAACGATCGCACCAGTCGGCGATAAATAGCCAAAAGTTTGGACGCCGTTCACGTCGACGGGCTCCACGGGATTGATGTCGCGGCCTTCATACAAGTGCAGGCCCCGCGAGCCGACATAGCCCACTGTCAAAGTAGTGGCTTCGAACAATTGGTGTTGTATGTTGAAATTCCACTGGTACATATGCGGCGAATCGTGGATGTTGTAATCGATGCCAACGATCTCGGATGGAGTGGAGTATCCGGTCGCGAACGGGTTCGGGAACGGGGGAAAGAACTCGAAGGCCAGCTCGTAGGGCTTATTGAAGTAATAACCGGAAGCGTAGGTGCGAGCGCGAATGGGATCGTAGAAAATTCCGGCGCCTATGCGAATCGAGGTCTTGTGATCTTTAAACGGATCAAACGCCAAGCCGAGTCGCGGATCCCAGTTTCTGGTTGAGGGGTTTGACGCGAAAACGTGAGTGACGGGAACGAAGGTTCCAAACGGAGGATTGAGTATGGCATTGAGTGGCTGCTGGTGGGTAGTCGGATTGGTGACGAACTCATACCGGACACCGATGTTGACCGTCAACCTGGAGGTTGCCTTCCACTCATCCTGAGCGTATCCGTCGACTTCAATTTCGCGGAAGTCGCGAGTGGAGTCCGTGTAGGGGGGGATGGGTCCTATAAAGAGGACCGGAACTCCTTCGAGAAAGCTAGCGATGCTGGGAAAGGTATAAGATCCGCCCCACCATCCGTCTTGCGTGAAGTTGCTCTGCACCCGGCTCAATAATCCGCCAAACTTGAAGCTGTGAGACCCCTTGTTCCAGATCACGTCGTCGGCCACCGGGAATTTGTTTTGCACTTGGCTCAGTGGAGCGAAAATGCTGGTGCCGAGCAAGGAGAACCCGGTGACGGTGACTCCGCCGTTTTGGTGCCCGGTGTAGAAATTGAGCGCGGACTCTGGATTTAGATTAACTTGATTGTCGGCCTCTTTGGTTCGCGTGAAGCTGAAGCGCGCCAGGTTCACCACGTTGGGAGAAATCAACCGGCGCCACTCCACCGTTGCGAAGTGGTTGCCCGTTATGCCCTGTTCCGGCCAGCGGGGCGGTAGTGGCGAACCCAGGAACGGCAAAACGGTGCTGGCGCCGTCGTGCACGTAGCGCACAAAGAACGAATTCTTGTCGTTCATCGTGTAATCGATACGCGTCAAAAGGTAATTTTCGTCGCCGGCCTGGCTGGCAACCTCGGGCACCTCCAGGATGCCGTTCGGCGATACTTGCGTAGTCGCGGGATAAAGAGCCAAGATCGGCGCCGCCGCTGCACTGACTCCGACGTTCGCCAATCCGTTCACGCACGGAAAATTTGGAGCCGCGCTGCAGGGCAGCAGCCCCTGGTGGACATTAGCGTCGGGGATAAACGAGGGAACCGTTTCCCCTTGTGCCTTCCTCAACTCCTCGTCGTTGAAGAAGAAGAACAACTTGTCCTTCTTGATGGGCCCGCCAATGCTGCCGCCAAACTGATTTTGGCGGTAGGCAGGTATTTGCGAAGGATCAAAGAAGTTGCGCGCGTCCATGGCGCTGTTGCGGAAGAATTCGTACGCGGAGCCATGAAAACTGTTGGTGCCGGATTTGCTGGCGGTA
Source organism: Bryobacterales bacterium (assembly GCA_963798295.1). GTDB lineage: Bacteria > Acidobacteriota > Terriglobia > Bryobacterales > Bryobacteraceae > Palsa-89. The sequence continues at coordinate 141,771 of CAWCSV010000007.1, forward strand.
TTCACCACCGCGCCATTGCCGCCGAATTGAGCGCTGTACGTGTTGGTGAGTACCGAGAATTCGGCGATGGCCTCAACGCCCAGGGTAGTGCCCAAAACGCCCGAACCCGAACCGTGGGCCCAGAAACCCTGAATGTCGACGTCGTCCAGGAGATAGGCCTGGCCTTCCGACCTTGCGCCGGAAACGCTGAAGTTGGCCTCCAGGCCGTACAGCAAATTCGCGCCGCCGGCTGGGGCTCCGACACCGTTTCCTGTTGTGATTCCTGGCGCGATCGCGATGAGGTCCGTAAAATTGCGGCCGTTCAACGGCAGGTCCGCAATTTGTTGCGTTGAGACCGTTGAGGAAAGAGTAGACGAAACGACGTCCACCTGGGAGGCCTCCGCCTGAACGGTGACCGTTTGCTGCTGCTGGCCGGGCGAGAGCGCGATGTCCACCACTGTCTGGCTGCCGACGGTGGGCGTTATGCCCGTCCGGACTACGGTCTGGAAACCCGCGGCCGATGCCCGCACTTCATAGTTGCCCACAATCAAATCCACCACCGTGTAGCGGCCCTGGGAATCGGTTTTCACCGTCTGACTGACGCCAGTGGCAACATTTGTAACTTGCACCGACGCGCCGGGCACAACCGCGCCCGATACATCCGTTACTGTGCCCAACAGTGTCGCGTTTGCTCCTTGTCCATATACCAGGTTCGGCAGCGCGAGCAAAGCCAGCAGCAGGCCGAAAATCATTGCAGTGAAAACGCACTTGCTACGACGTGGTTTCAGTTGTGCCATTTTCTGAATCTCCCTCTTTACGGCGACGTCAATAACGTCCCGCCCCGAACCTCGAAGCCTTAGGCCGTACATGAACGAACCGCGACCCCTAACACGCGGCCGATTGCATGCATACCGGGCGAGTATATCGTCAACCTTTGTAATAGTCGAGACTTAGAGGATGATATTGTGAATCACGCCTGCTGATAGGCGCGCCGGTTTGCTTTCGGCCGCAGGATGGGCGGCCAGGCTAGAGTTGGATCAATTTAGCGCCCGCCACGTCGGCCGGAAGTTCCGAATTCCGGAGAGCGTCCTCAAGGTTCCGGCGCGCAACTCGCGCGTGCTCCCGCGTGAGGATTTCGGCGCGCATGCCTTCCCGATTCAGGATGGCGTCCACGATCCCGCAATGCTGATCCGCCGAAATCAGGAAGAGCTCCCATAGGTTGCTGGAAATGTATTGTCGCTTCAAGAACGCGCTGGGAGATGCAAACGGGAGCGAGCACGCCTGCTGGATAGCGCGGCGCAACATGCGGCTGCGCGACAAATCGAGCAAACTGGAGTGAAAACGCGCGTTCAGATCGATGTACAGATTGAACGTTTCCATGGTCAGTTTCCTGGTATGCCGCACCAGCGACAGGATTTCGTCGCTGGTCGACTGCAGGGGGCTGAGTTCATGGACGTGCTTGTAGCGCTCGGCTGCCAGCCGCGCCGCGGAGCCTTCCAGCAAGCCGCGCAATTCGATGGCGTCGTAAATGTCCTCGGTCGAGAAGCGTTGAACTACAAATCCGCGCGTGGGACGAATTTCAAGAAAGCCCTCGTGGGCCAGACGCTCCAGGGCGAGATGCAGCGGAATGCGCGAAACCTTCAGCTGTGCCGCCAGCGGCACTTCTCGAATGCGCTCGCCGGGCCGGAAATGGCCCTGTACCAACATTTCTCGAAGCGATAGCACGGCGCGAGCCGTCTGCGACGACGCTTTCGACGCGCCTTCGGGTGCTTTCGCAGTTCCCTTGACTCGATCCATTTCGTTGCCCCCCATTATATTCATTTCATAGCGATGCATGCATTCAGGTTGCGGGTTGCATACGCCCCGCGTGGCCGGCGCAAAGGAATTGACAAGCATTCCCGCGCAAATATATACTGAAACCGCTTTTGTGAAATGCATGCATTCTATCGGCGGTAAGGCTGTCGGGCTGGCCGGCTTCCTCTCTCTCGCGCTCTTTGTTCCCGCCCCGGCCCAAACGCCCAACCCGAACGCTTTGACGGCTCCCGCGGGCTCGCAAGCCTATCCGTCAACAACCGCAGCGAAGCCGGGAGCGGCAAAGCCCGCGTGGCCGCCTTCTGGTCCCACGCCCCGAACAGCGGACGGCAAGCCCGATCTTTCCGGCGCTTGGGCGCCCAATGCCATCCGTCAGAACGTCGATTTAGTGGCCACCGGGGTCCAAGTGCCATTTCAGCCCTGGGCCGAAAAAGTGTACCAGCAACACAAGGACACCATATCGAGAGACGATCCAGAGGCGCGCTGTCTGCCGCCTGGCGTGCCGCGCATGACCACCACGCCGTATCCCTTCCGTATCGTGCAGACACCGGGTCTCACCATCATCGTGTACGAAGGGGGAGCCCACGTGTGGCGGCAGATATTCACGGACGGGCGACCGCATTCGGAAGATCCCAATCCATCCTGGCTCGGTGAATCCATCGGTCACTGGGAAGGCGATACCTTTGTGATCGACACCATCGGGCTCAACGGCAAAACCTGGCTGGATGAGGCGGGCTTGCCCACCACCGAATCGTTGCACGTCACCGAGCGGATCCGCCGGCCGGATTTCGGTCATCTGGAGACGGAAAACATCATCGACGACCCGAAGGCGTACACCAAACCGTGGTCTTTCACCACGCATCCGGTCCTGCTCAAGGGCGAGTTGATGGAGTACATCTGCCAGGAAAACAACCGCGACGTCGAGCACCTGGTTGGCAAGTAATCACGCGCCGGCTGCGTTTTCTCCCGACATAACCCGGCAGGCCGACGTCACATCCGGATCCAGGTGCAGCACGCGATCGGCGTGCGCCACTTCCAGAACGCGTGCCACGGCCCCGGCCGCTCCAGCCACGTGCATCTTGCCTCCGTTTTCCTCCATCCGCCCGTTGCAGTAGATCAGCATCCCCAGCCCGGAACTGTCGATGTGGTTCAGCCCCGTGAGGTCGATCACCAGCTTGCGCGTTCCGCCGTCGATCAACCGGTGGAGGGAGTTTTCGGCGTATCCGAGAGAATTGCCGAGCAGGAGGCGTCCGGTCATCTCGAATACCGTCACGTCGCCGAGCTGCTGTGTTTTGGTTTCTACCATGGGACTCAACCTCCGTGTGTGAATCGAATAATTCTATCCTAGTTCGCGGTTATAGACTGAAAGCTGGATGGCGCACCGGCTTTTCATCGCTCGAATTCGCGCCGTAGCGCTAATCGTGATTTGCGCGACTCTCACCGCCGCTCAAAACAAGCCGGACATTCAGGTTGACGTGGATCTGGTCACGGTAGCCTGCGCGGCAGAGACCCGCGACGGAACGCCCGCTCAAAATCTCAAGGCCGTGGATTTCAAAGTGCTGGACAACGGCCAGCCGCGCGCAATCGCGAACTTCTGGCAGGAATCGGACTTGCCACTCACCGTCGCTCTGGTGGCCGATGTCAGCGGCAGCCAGGCCGGATACATCCGGAGCCATCGCGAGGTCATCGCCCAATTTCTCAAGCAGGTGATCGGGCCGCGCGATCGCGCGATGGTGGTGGAGGTGGCCCAGAAAGCCTGGCTGATCTCGGCCCTTACTGGTTCGAGCGGCGATCTGAGTGAAGCTGTCGAGCGAGTAGGCACGCCGGAAGGAAAACGATCGCCCGTGCTGGGTCCGGTGTGCCGCAACCAGACCTTTCCTCACGGCTGCGGTGGAACCGCCCTCTGGCACGGTCTGTATTACACGGCGAAAGAATTGAGAACTGTTCCGGGGCGCAAAGCGATCGTCGTGCTCTCCGATGGTCTCGACACGGGCAGCGATGTCCCTTTAAGCGACGTCATCGAGATGGCTCAATCGGCCGGAACGGTGGTTTATTCCATCAAGTACGCCAGCCCCATGCGTTTCTTCTCCATCAGCGGCGCCATCGCTCAGGCCGTTAGCCACGGCCTGGAGCGCATCTCTCGCGAGACCGGCGGGCTGGTTTTTCCGAATCCTGGGCGCCGGACTTCTGAGGTTTTTTCGAAGATCGAAGCCGACTTGCGCAACATGTACGTGCTCGGTTTCACTGCTCCCGCCGGCGCGCGCGACGGCCAGTTCCATAAGCTGGATGTATCGGTGGCTCGCCCGGATGTGGTGGTTAGGACGCGGGCCGGCTACTGGGCGCCGGATGCAAAATAATGATACAAAATAATGCAAACGAACCACCGCGTTACTTGGTAGACTGACGCCATAGGAGAAGCATCTATGGTTTGTTTTTTGCGTGCAGGGGTTCGTTTTTTGCAAGCTGGCTTGGTTCTTGCGCTTTTCGCTTGCGCCGCGTGGGCAGCCGACGACGTGGTGAGCGGAGTAGCCGCAACCGTGAAAACTGTGGATAAAGCCACCAAGACGGTGGTCGTAAAGACCGCCGATGGAACGGAGCATACTTTTCATTTCGTCGGAAAAACCGTGGCGCACGGCGCCAAGGCGACCGCCGAAGGAAGCAAAGACGCGTTTGAGGGTATGAAAGAAGGCGATGAGGTGGTGGTGCACTACACCGAAAAGGGCGCGGTGAAGACGGCGCAAGAGGTGGATCACGTCGGCAAGGGCGGCTTGAAAATGTCCGAGGTCGCCGTGAAGAGCGTCGATCACGCGGCCAAAACGGTCACCGTGAAAACGGCCGATGGAGCCGAGGAGACCTACCATCTCACCGGCAACGCAGCGCGTGAAACCGGCAAAGGCCTGGACAAAACGGGCAAGGTCACCGTTTACTACACCGAAGAGGGCGGTAAAAAGATCGCGCACTTCTTCAAGAGTTAAGCTGCATAAAAAGGAGAACCAGTGAAGTTGGAATCAAGCGCTCCCCGTCGAGGAGCTAGTTGTTTTTTGACCGCATTTCTGGCGATTTCGTTCGCGGCGGCAACGGCTGAAGCCCAGGTCCCCGCCGCCATCGAAACGCAATTGGTAAAGATGGGCCACATCGTCGACCCGCCTTGCACCGCTAAGCTGTACCGGCCTCTGATGCCGGCCAATGACATCACCAGCAGCGCCACGCCCTTGTATCCGGGCATCACCGTGATGCGCGACGCTTCCTTTGGGCCCAATCCGAAAGATGTCGTGGACATCTTCACGGCCGACAAAGGCCCCTCATCGCGCGCCGTCTTGATTTATGTCGCTGGCGGCCCAGGCAACAAGCTCGAGTTGCAGGATAAAGAAGCGAACGCGTTTTACGACAACATCATGCGCTGGGCGACGAAGAATGGCATGGTGGGGGTCAGCATGCAGCGGCATGGCGGACCGGGTTGGGATGCCGGCGCCAAGGATATTTCGGCCATGATCCAGTGGGTGCAGGCGAACATCTCCAAGTACCATGGCAATCCCGATCGCATGTTTATTTGGGCGCACTCGGCCGGCAACGCGCCGCTCGGCACCTACATCGGACGGCCGGAGTTGTACGGTCCGAAAGGAGTCGGCGTCAAGGGCGTGATCTTCATGTCGCCCGCGGCTTTCGATATCGCACCGCTCGAAGTGCCGCCGCCTCCGCCTGGATCCAATCCGTTCGCCAGTTTGGCGGACGCGGGCAAAACCTGTGGCGTGAAAGGAGGAGCGTTTTCGTCGGAAGGCGCGCTTCCAGGACGCACTCAGGGACAGCCCGGTGGACCCGATGCGCCGTTTGGCCCTCCCGCTGGCAGCCCAACTCCTGGAGGCGCGAGCGGACGTCCCGCTGGTGGCGCCCCGGCCGGCTTTGGCGGGCCTCCCGTGGACGCAGCGACACGATTAGCCCGCTCCAGTCTTCCCGAATTAAAGAAAACTTCGGTGAAAATAATTTTGGCCAATGCCGAGTTGGACCCCGGAGTGGATCCGGCTGTGAACGGAGGCATCATGCCGTTCAACCAGATCCTGCACGACGAATTGTGCAAGGAAGGCCGCGAGCATTGTCCGACGCTGCTGTACTTCAAGGGCGAGAGCCACATGTCGGAAGTATTTTCGATCGATACTCCCGACAAGACCGTTTCGGGGCCGATTCTGGCGTGGATCAAGAAAATGAAGTAGGCTCGAGTTACGGCGTTTTTGGCTTGTTCTTGCTGCCCTTCGGCCTTCCGCGGCGCTTCACTTCGGTGAGCCACTTCGGGGGCCTGCCTCGCCTTTTGCCTTGTCCAATCGTCAGGCGTTCCAGCACCAGGATCGCCTCGGAGATTTGTTCGCGCTCGCTCCGCAGGTCCAGCAGCATTTTATTGATGTCCATGATCCAAGCGTAACGTGACAGCAGCGCCGCTGTCATGAAATTTTTTTGAGTGCTCTCGTCGCCGGCTTTTCCGGAACAATTTTGCAGCCTGGCGTTTCGGGCGTAGCCCGGATCATAGCGCGCTTGGGCGGGCTCTTAAATTACAGAAACTTACAATTTTGAACAGCTTAGCCGGATGCCGCATGGCTCTTTGGGGCTATGGATGTCGAGTGTTCCGTCTAATCATGTAACGAACCGGAGTATGCTGTCGTTAGTAACTCTAGGACCTTCGCGTTAAGTCATATGAAGCAAGCTACACCCACGGCGCTGGAAACCGCGCCTTCTCTGGAGCCAAACCCTCTGGAGCGCGACCCCCACGGGCCAATCGATACTCGGAGCGCTCCGCCTCCGCCGCCGGGGCGGCAATGGGTCGGGTGGCTGGTGCTGCTGGTATTGGCGAGCGTCGGTTATTGGCAATGGCCCAGGATCAAGGCGCTGTTGCCCGCCGGAAACAGCGCGTCACAAAGCACCGCCAAAGGCGGCCGGGGACGCCGCGGCGGCGGCGGCGGTACGTCGCAAGTGGTGGCGGCGCGAGCCACCAAAGGCAATATCAAGGTCTTCGTTACCGGCCTGGGCGCGGTGACTCCCATCTACACCGTCACCGTGAAGTCCCGCGTGACCGGGCAGCTCATGAAGGTGCTGTTCAAAGAAGGACAGATCGTTCATCAGGGCGACTTGCTGGTGGAGATCGATCCGCGGCCTTATGAAGTGCAGTTGGAGCAGGCCGAAGGGCAGCTCATCCACGATGAAGCGCTGCTGAAGAACGCGAACCTGGATCTGGATCGCTACAACACGCTGATGAAGCAGGATGCCATTCCGCAGCAAACGCTCGACACCCAGATGGCGCTGGTGACCCAGTATGAAGGCACCATCAAGACCGATCAATCGCAGATCGACAGCGCCAAGCTGAATCTGGTCTATTGCCACATCACGTCGCCGATCACCGGCCTGGTGGGCTTGCGGCTGGTGGATCCGGGCAACATCGTGCAATCCACCGCCACCAATGGCCTGGTGGTGATCACGCAACTGGATCCCATCAGCGTGATCTTCACCACCGCCGAGGATCAGCTTCCGCCCATTCTGGAAAAGATGCACGCCGGCCAGCAATTGACGGTGGAGGCCTGGGATCGCGAGCTGAAAAACAAGCTCGCGGACGGCAAGCTGGAGACCATCGACAACCAGATCGATCCGACCACCGGAACCTTGAAGCTGCGCGCTGTTTTCGCCAATTCGAACAGCAAGCTGTTTCCCAGCCAATTCGTGAATGCGCGCTTGCTGGTGGAACAAAAACAGAACATCACGTTGTTGCCCAATGCCGCCATCCAGCGCAACTCGCAGGGCACCTACGTCTGGCTGGTGAATCCGGACCAGACCGTGGCCGTGCGTCCCATCACGGTGGGCACCACCGAAGGCGACCAATCCGAGATCACCTCCGGCCTGGAGCCGGGCGACACGGTGGTCACGGTGGGCGTGGATCGGTTGGAAGAAGGCGGCAAAGTGAACGCGCAAGTTCCCGGCGAAAAGCCGCGACAGGCGGCAAGTCCGGCGGCAGGCGGCTCACAGCGGCGGCAAAGCCGGGCGGCGGACGATCGCACAAAGCTAACTCGTGAGTAGTCGCACATGAATCCTTCTCGGACATTCATTGTCCGGCCCGTTGCAACCTCGCTGCTGATGGCCGGGATTTTGTTGGTGGGCGCCGTGGCCTACAAACAACTGCCGGTGTCGGCGCTGCCGGAAGTGGATTATCCGACCATCCAGATCATCACCTTCTACCCGGGCGCCAGTCCGGACGTGATGGCGTCGTCGGTCACCGCGCCGCTCGAGCGCCAGTTCGGCGAGGTGCCCGGACTGCAGCAGATGACGTCCACCAGCTCCGACGGCAGCTCGGTGATCACGCTCGAATTCAATTTGACGTTGAACATCGACGTGGCCGAGCAGGAAGTGCAGCAGTCCATCAATGCTTCCGGGACGTATTTGCCGGCGGACCTGCCCGTTCCTCCGATTTACGCCAAGGTGAATCCCGCCGATACGCCCATCCTCACTCTGGCGCTGATGTCCGACGCGCTTTCGCTCTCCAAGGTGGAAGATCTGGCCGACACGCGTCTGGTGCCGAAGATTTCGCAATTGCCGGGCGTGGGCCTGGTGAGCATCAGCGGCGGACAAAAGCCTGCCGTGCGCATCCAGGCCAACCCCACGGCGCTGGGTTCCTACGGTCTGAATCTGGAGGACCTGCGCAATTCCATTACCGCCGCGAACGTCAACCAGGCCAAGGGCAATTTCGACGGCGCGCATCAGGCCTATCAGATCGGCGCCAACGATCAGATGCTTTCCAGCGCCGACTACGCGTCCATGATCGTCGCCTATCGCAACAACGGGCCGGTGCGCGTCAGCGATGTCGCGACCGTGGTGGACGATGTCGAGAACATCCGGCAGGCGGCCTGGATCAACGAGTCGCCGGCCGTCATCGTCAATATCCAGCGGCAGCCCGGCGCCAACATCATCGCGGTGGTGGATCGCATCAAGGCGCTGCTTCCGCAATTGCAGGCCTCGCTGCCTTCTTCGATCAGCGTGAAGATTCTGACCGATCGAACCAACACCATCCGGGCGTCGGTGAGCGACGTTCAGTTCGAGCTGATGCTCACCATCGGCCTGGTGGTTCTGGTGATCTTCCTGTTCCTGCGGAATCTTGTCGGCCACCATCATTCCCAGCGTCGCCGTGCCGTTGTCGCTGGTGGGCACGTTCGGCGTGATGTACCTGCTGGGCTACAGCTTGAACAATCTGTCGCTGATGGCGCTGACCATTTCCACCGGCTTCGTGGTGGACGACGCGATCGTGATGATCGAGAACATTTCGCGCTATCTCGAAGAGGGCAAGCGTCCGCTCCAGGCCGCGCTGCTCGGTTCCGAGCAGATCGGGTTCACCATCGTCTCGCTCACCGTCTCGCTCATCGCGGTGCTGATTCCGCTGCTGTTCATGGGCGACATCGTGGGCCGGCTGTTCCGCGAGTTCGCGGTGACGTTGAGCGTGACCATCCTGGTCTCGGCGATCGTTTCGCTCACGCTGACGCCGATGATGTGCGCGAAGATCCTGAAGCATAAGCCCGACCAGCCAGCAGGGCTGGTTTTATCGCGCTTCCGAGCGCGGCTTCGAGGCCGTGATCGCGCTGTATGCCAAGACGCTGCGCTGGGTGTTGCGCAATCAGCCGCTGACGTTGGCGGTGGCCCTGGCAACGCTGGCTCTCACATTTATTTTGTTCATCAAGATCCCGAAGGGCTTCTTCCCGGTGCAGGATACCGGCGTCATTCAAGGAGTTTCCGAAGCCGAGCAGACCATCTCCTTCAAGGCCATGTCCGAGCGGCAGCAGGCTTTGGACAAAGTGATTTTGCAGGATCCGGCGGTGGAGAGCCTGTCGTCGTTCATCGGTATCGATGGAACCAACACCACGCTGAACACGGGGCGCATTCAGATCAACCTGAAGCCGCTCGAGGATCGCAAGATGAACGCCAGCGACGTGATCCGGCGATTGCAGCCGCAGCTGACCAAGGTTGCCGGCATCACGCTGTATATGCAGCCGGTGCAGGATCTGACCGTGGAAGATCGCGTCAGCCGGACGCAATATCAATACACGCTGGAAGATCCCAACGCCGACGAGCTGAATTCCTTCGTTCCCAAGATGGTGGCGCGCCTGAAGGAAATACCCGAGATGCGCGACGTGGCAACCGATCAGCAGGTGAACGGGCTGCGCGTGCGGGTGGTTTTCGACCGCGATACCGCTTCGCGCCTGGGCATCACGCCCACCGCCATCGACAACACGCTCTACGACGCGTACGGCCAGCGCGAAGTCTCCACCATGTTCACGCAGTTGAACCAGTATCACGTGGTGCTGGAAGTGAAGCCCGGTTTCCAGAACAATCCCGTCGATCTTGCGGAATTTGTTTATCCGGTCGGCCGCGGGAACCACGGGAGGCTCCGGGCTGGTATCGGGAGGCTCGACTAACACGGTGGGCTTCGGACCCTCCAGCGCGTCGGTGGCGCAGGCCACGGCCGGCCAAACCGTTGGCGCCCCGGTCGGCGGGATCGTCCAGCTGGGCCTTCAGCGGCGGCCCGTCGGCATCGTCACTGGTCTTCACCAACGGCAGCCAGGTGCCGTTGAGCGCCTTCACGCACGTGGAGCAGCAGGCGGTTCCCATTACGGTGAATCATCAGGGCCAGTTCCCGGTGGTGACGCTGTCGTTCAATCTGGCGCCCGGCGCCTCGCTCGGCGATGCGGTGAACGACGTCAATCGCGTGAAAGAAGAGCTGCAGATGCCGGCCAGCATCCAGGGCGCGTTTCAAGGCACGGCGCAGGCGTTTCAGGCATCGCTTGCCAACGAGCCGATTTTGATTCTGGCGGCGTTGATCACGGTCTACATCGTGCTCGGCGTGCTGTATGAGAGCTACATCCATCCCATCACCATTCTCTCCACGCTGCCCTCGGCCGGCGTCGGCGCGCTGCTGGCGCTGTTCATCTGCCGCCAGGACTTCAGCGTCATTGCGCTGATCGGCATTATTCTGCTGATCGGCATTGTGAAGAAGAACGGCATCATGATGATCGATTTCGCGCTGGACGCCGAACGCAACCAGGGCATGCCGCCGCACGAGGCCATTTATCAGGCCTGTCTGTTGCGCTTCCGGCCCATCATGATGACCACCATGGCGGCGCTGCTGGGCGGTTTGCCGCTGGCGCTCGGCACCGGCGTCGGCTCGGAGCTGCGGCGGCCGTTGGGCATCACCATGGTGGGCGGGCTCATCTTCAGCCAGCTTTTGACGCTGTACACCACGCCCGTGATTTACCTTTGGTTCGACCGGTTGGCGCACCGCAAGAGGCGCACCGAGCCTGCCATGGATGCGAGTTTGGCGCCGGAGATGGGCGACTGATGTCACGACGTTTGTTGTGGGGCGGACGCCCATGAATATCTCCGAACCCTTTATTCACCGGCCCGGTCGCCACCACGCTGCTGACCATCGCCATCGCCATGGCGGGCGGCGTGGCCTATAGCCTGCTCCCCGTATCGCCTCTGCCGCAAGTGGACTTCCCGACCATTAACGTGCAGGCCACCCTGCCCGGCGCAAGTCCGGAGACCATGGCGTCCTCGGTGGCCACGCCGCTCGAGCGCCAGTTCGGCCGCATCGCCGCGATAACCGAAATGACGTCCACCAGCACGCTGGGCGGCACCGGCATCACGCTGCAGTTTGAGTTGAATCGCGACATCAATGCCGCCGCGCGCGACGTGGAGGCCGCCATCAATGCCGCGCGCGGATATCTGCCCACCAATCTGCCCAGTAATCCCAGCTATCGCAAGGTGAATCCCGCCGAGCAACAGATCTTTCAGCTCGCCCTGACCTCCGACGTGCTGGATCGCGGCCAGCTCTACGACGCCGCTTCCACCATCATTGTGCAGAAGCTTTCGCAGATCAGAGGCGTGGGGCAGGTAAACGCGCAGGGCGGCGCGTTGCCGGGCGTGCGCGTGGAGCTGAATCCCATGGCGCTGAATAAGTACGGCATCGGCCTGGAGCAGGTGCGCGGCGTTTTGAACAACTCCAACGCCAATGTTCCCAAAGGGACATTTTTCGGACGGCTTTCATCTTTGGGAAGTGGGCGCCAACGATCAGATGTTCAGGGCCAAGGACTATCGGCCGCTGATCGTGGCCTATAACAACGGCGCGCCGGTGCGGTTGTCCGATGTCGCCGAAGTCAACGATGCGGTCGGAGGATCTGCGCAATATGGGTCTCGCCAACGGCCAGCCCTCGGTGAACGTCGCCATCAACCGGCAGCCCGGCGCGAACATCATCGAAACGGTGGACCGGATTCGCGCGGCGCTGCCGCAGCTCAAGGCCGCCATTCCGCACTCCATCAAGCTGAACGTCACTCAGGATCAGACCGTGACCATCCGTGCATCGGTGCGCGATATCGAAAGAACGATGCTCATTTCGGTGCTGCTGGTGGTCCTGGTGGTGTTTATATTCTTGAGGAGCCCCCGCACCACCATGATTCCGAGCGTGGCCGTCCCGGTTTCGCTCATCGGCACCTTCGGCGTGATGTATCTGTGCGGCTACAGCCTGGACAACCTCTCGCTGATGGCCCTGACCATTTCCACCGGCTTCGTGGTGGACGACGCCATCGTGGTGATCGAAAACATCACGCGCTATCTGGAGCAGGGCATGAAGCCCTTCGCCGCCGCGCTGCGTGGGCGCGCGCGAGATCGGATCCACAGTATTCACCATCAGCGTGTCGCTGGTGGCGGTGTTCATTCCGCTGCTGATGATGGGCGGCATCGTGGGCCGTCTGTTCCGCGAATTCGCCGTGACCATGTCGGTGGCCATTGCGATTTCGATGGCCATCTCGCTCACCACCACGCCCATGATGTGCGCGCATCTGCTCAAGGAGCACACGTCGCACGGCTGGATGTACCGGACCAGCGAGCGCGGATTCAATTGGATCGTCAGCCTGTACGGCCGCACGCTGGATCGGGTTTTACGCCATCCCGCCATTACTCTCGGCGTGCTCGCCGCCACCATCGCGCTCAACGTCTACCTCTTCATTCATGTCCCCAAAGGATTCTTTCCGCAGCAGGATAACGGGCGATTGAATGGAACCATCATCGCCGATCAGGACACCTCGTTTCAGGCCATGGAAGGGAACCTCCGGCAAATGGTGAAGATCGTCGGGCAGGATCCGGCAGTGGAGACGGTGGCCGGATACACCGGCGGCAGCGGCGGTTACGGCAACACCTTGAACACGGCGCGCATGCAGATCCAGTTGAAGCCGCTCGCAGAACGCAAGGTTTCGGTGTACGACGTCATCGAGCGGCTGCGGCCGAAACTCAGCGTCATCCGCGGATCCACGAATTACATGCAAGCCAACCAGGATGTTCGCGTAGGCGGGCGCAGCAGCGCCTCGCTTGTATCAATTCACCATGCGCGGCGACAACGTGCAGGACTTGACCAAGTACGGTCCGCCCATGCTGTCGGCCTTGCGGCACCTTCGTTTGATCAACGACGTCAATACCGATCAGCAAAATAGCGGCTTGCAAGCCGTGGTGCGCTACGATCGCGATACCGCCGCGCGCTTCGGGATCTCCTCGCAACTCATCGACAACGTGCTGTACGACGCCTTCGGCCAGCGCCAGGTATCCACTCTTTATACCTCGCTCAATCAGTACCACGTGGTGATGGAAGCGGCGCCGCGCTTCTGGCAGGATCCGGAGTTTCTGCGCCAGATTTACGTATCCGATCCCAAGGGCGGCACCGTTCCGCTAAACGCAATCAGCCATTATGCGTCTTCTGTGGCTCCGCTGGCGGTAAATCACCAGGGACTGTTCCCGGCTGTGACCATTTCCTTCAACCTGGCCCCGGGCGTGGCGCTGGGCGACGCCGTGGATGCCATCCAGGCTGAGGCGCGCAAGGTCGGCCTGCCCGATACCATCCAGAGCTTCTTCGCCGGCACCGCGCAAGCCTATCAGGACTCGCTGCGCAATGAACCTATCCTCATCGCCGCCGCGCTGGCCACCGTCTACATCGTGCTCGGCATGCTGTATGAGAGCTGCTGGCACCCCATCACGATTCTCTCCACGTTGCCGTCGGCGGGCGTGGGCGCGATGCTGGCACTCTTGATGTGGCACACCGATCTGAGCATCATCGCCATGATCGGGATCATCCTGCTGATCGGAATCGTCAAGAAGAACGCGATCATGATGATCGATTTCGCCATCGCCGCCGAACGCAACGAAGGACTGCGCCCGCGCGAAGCCATCTATAAGGCCTGCCTGCTGCGCTTCCGTCCCATTCTGATGACCACCATGTCCGCCATGCTGGGCGCCATGCCGCTGGCGTTGGGGCACGGCGTCGGAGCGGAGTTGCGTCGGCCGCTCGGCATCACTATCATCGGCGGCCTGATCGTCAGCCAGCTCTTGACGCTCTACACCACGCCCGTGGTTTATCTGGAACTCGATAGGCTGCGGCTGTGGTTCAAGCGCGACCGCGCCGCCGAACTGGTGCACGCTGACTGAGCCGCGCTGTTTCGGAGCCGTGACCGTGAGGGAGCGGTGTTTTACGATCCTTTCTTCACCACAAACTCGAACGGCATCCCGCCCGCGTCGCCCGAGATCTTGATCTGATCGCTGGCCACCACGCCCTTATAGGTCAGCTTCAGGGCGTTTCCGCCCAAATCCAGGCTGAGCCAGAACGAAATGTTCGCGCCATCAATCATGCCGTCTTTGATGGCAATATCCCCGCCGTCCGGGCCGGCCATGGTGCCATTCAGCGTGGCGCCGTCGGCTTTGAAAGTGAATGCGACCGGGAAGTCGCCGTTGTCAGTGTGGACATTGCCGGTCCATTTGCCGTCGACATCGGCGGCGAAAGCAGAAACCGCAAGCAGCAATGAGAGCCGCTGCCGGGTGCAAAGAATTTCATGAGTGAAACCTCCAGGAAAAAGGGTTTCGTTTATAGTAGCAGGTTGCCGCTAATGCGTCATCGCATACAGCACATAATTGACCCCGGTGCGAATGCCCAGCGCCGAATAGCGCTCCGGGTAATCGGGATCGTCGGCCCACTCCCAGGAATCGCCCGTGTCGTGATTGAAGAGCACTGCCACTTCAATGCGTCCTTTGTCGTCGTAGATGGCGCGCCAATGCGGATCCTTGCCGCCGTTCAAGTACGGCATGCCGCCCAGGCTCCACTGGCCGGACACCTGGTAGCGCTGGTCGAGATCGAACACGGTGTGAAAGATCGCGTCGCGCGATTCTCGATTTCGACGATCGGCCGGCCGGGCAGCAGCTTGGCCATGTTGCGCTGAAAATAATCCCAGTCTTCTTCGCCCCAGAAGTCGTCGCCCAGCAGGAACCCGCCGCGCGCCAGATAATCGCGGACTTTGGCCAGCTCGGCTTCGCTCATGTTCCATTGATCCGGTCCGGCGCAATACAGGAACGGCCAGTTGTAGATGTCGTCGCCATCGTCGGGACTGACGGGCTGCTCGACGCTGCGCACTTCAATCGCGTCAAGCGGCGAAGCGCCAGAGCGAAATGGCGGTCGGCGCGCGGATAATCGTTGGTCCAGGCGCTGCGGCCCTGGCGCCAGTCGAAGCGATACAGCCATCCGAAGATGCCCCAGTCGCCCTGCGGGTACATCAGACGGGCGAAGACGAATTCGGTTTTGTCGCGGTAGTCGGGGGGTAGCGGGAAATCGTTATACTCTTGCCCCGCGTACTCGCGGAACGGCATCTGAAACGCGCACAGGATGCCCGCGGCGGCCAACCCGAAAGCTACAACAAGAATCCGCCGGGAGCGCACACGACCATGCTAGCAGCCCGACTACGAGCTACCCGTGCTCCAGTTCATCACGAGGTTGGTACGCGTCCACCGTGCCGATGCCGGTCGCAAAATCCCAGCCGATCGCCGTGCCATAAGCCGGCGCAAAGGAGCTGCTGGAAACCGAGAGCGCGCCATCCGGAGTTCCCATCATATGGCCGTGCGTACTTCCCGCGTAGCCGTAGCAGTTCGCCGAACCGGCACAATTGACCACGATATCGCCCATGGTGACGTCATGAAAAATGCAACTGGCACTGGATGCAGTGGGGCTGTTGGAGGAGTTGCACGTGGACGAACCCGCGCTGCCGTATTCCGTGGCCGCAAGATTGTAGTACACGTAGTTCGGGTTGCCTTGCGCGCTGCCTTGTTTCTGGTTCACCAGCGCCTGGATGCCCGCCATGATGGGCGAGGCGAAAGACGTGCCGCCCGCGCCCGCCCATCCGCTGGGAGGGCCCACGCACGGCGCGCCGCCGTTGACTGTGTCGGACCAGCAGATACACGTAGTAATGTCCCCACAAGCCGTTGGCCGCGAACAAAGAGACGTCGGGAATGTCGCGTACGCCGTCGTTGGGAATTCCCGCCACGCCGGCTTGCCACGTGGGCTTGGCATAGCCTTTGCACGTTCCGCCGATCACGCCGAAAATGTAGGGCGATCCCGTTGCGCAGCCACTCGGTCCGCCGCTTCCCGCCGCAACCGTGCGATATCCATCCTCCTGCGCGGTCGCCGTCGCGCAGAAGCTCTCGGCGTCCATACGCAGACGGGAAGCCCAGCGTAACTGCACCAGCAAAGCTGCCGGCGCAGGAATCGTTCCAGGGAATTTCAGGGATGTAAGATAGCGCGGAGCCGAACGTGATGTCGTATTGGTGCTGCGCCAATAATTGATTGTTGGTGCCGGTGAGCGGTATCGCCAAAATCCGTGCCTCCCACCGCGACATTGTAGGGCGTGGAGGCGAAGCCGCTGACTCCGATTCCGTGCGTCGCGGAGACTCAGGTCGGCGTCGCAACTGGCCGCGCCTTCATCGCCCGCCGAGACAAAAACCGAAATTCCCTCCGCCACGGCCTGTTGATAGAGCGAGTTCAAACGCGGCATTCGAGGATGCGCCGTTTTCCGCCTCGCACTCGCCGTAGCTGATGCTCATGATGGCGGGCGGCTTGGAGCCGTTCACCAGATTCTGCATGGCGATCAAGCCGCCGAAGGTGGTGTAGGTGTCGGCGCAGGCTGCGACGACGATGCTCGCGCCCGGCGCCGCGGCGCTGAGGCCCACTCCGCGTCCAGAATCGCTTCGCTGTCGTCGCTATTCACGCCCGGATTCCCGCAGTTATTGTGCCTGTCGCTGGGCGCCGGATGGAGCGGTGGAGAGCGAACCGGACGCGATAACGCGAGCATTCCGAACTTGCGAGCGGAAGGTCGTACCAGTCCGCGCTGGAGTACAGATTGGTGTCCTCGATCACCGCGATGGTCTGTCCTTTGCCGGTGATGCCTTTGGCGAACAGCGGATTCAGATCGTAAATGGTCGCCAGATCGCGGCGGCACCACAGCCTGATAGGTAGCGCCGCCGGAGGTAAACGTGTAATCGCGATGAGCGGTCTTCATGGAGTGCGGCCTGAAATCGTGCATGGAAACCACGCCGGCCACCACCGGCGCCAGGGCCTGCCGGAATCTGCGGGTCCGACGCGTTGGCGATATGCCGCGCTGCCGTTCACTTCGTAGTAGTGAATTGAGGTATGAAACGCCTCGCGCACTTGCCCCGCCGTACCCGAGAAATCGATCGCCATGCCGCTCGGATAGAGCACGTTCACCGTGAAGCCATGCGATTCCAGCCACGCCGTGATCTTGTCCACGTCTTCTTGAGCCGGCGCGAAGCCCGTCCGAATTCCTCCGCCGTCAGCCATTGGTGGAACTTCGGCGAACTGGCGTTGTGCATATCGTCGATCAGCTCGCGGACCGCGTCTTCCTGCTCCGGTGAGCGCTGCAACTGAAGCAGCATATGTTCCAGAAGCAGGCTATCCTCCACCGCGCCACGATCGTTGAGGCGGTTGGCTTCCGGCCGCGTGTTTCCAGCCAGCGTGCGCAGCGCGGTCTCATCGATGCGTTCCCGGATGAGCGGCTGACGGCTGGTTTGAGCTGCCAGGGAGACGGGAAAGAGGGAGGCGAAAGCGAAAAGGGCGGTGCAGGACGCCCATCGGATGCGAGACATGAAGCTCCTTTTGGACCGCTGCGACGGCGCACGGCCACGGTGGGTTATCGGCGGGTCTGGGGATTTTCTTTAGAGTAATGTGGCGCACGTTCCCAACTCGCCGCTGTTCTGAATTCCACTCGCGCAATGGGTTAACGTAGTCCAGAGTGCCGACTGTTTTGCGAGTAGGGCCATACCGGTTCTATTTCTATAGCCATGAGACCACCGAGCCGCCCCACATTCACGTCGACCGTGATGACCGATCGGCCAAGTTCTGGCCGGTTCCCGTTGCGCTCGCGCGGAATTTAGGATTCGGCGCCACCGAATTGCGGAGGATACAATTGTTAGTGGAGCAATACCAGTTCCAACTCACGGAGGCATGGCATGGGTATTTTCGCACTCGCGGCTGATGAACGGGTCGCGAACGTCCGCTGCACCGAAGACGCCTTGGCTGTCGATCTCATGGACGGTCGCACGATTATCGTACCCTTGGCATGGTACCCGCGCCTGTTGAGCGCCACTCCCGCACAGAGAGACCGCTGGCAGGTGTCGGGTGGAGGCTATGGCATCCACTGGACTGACTTGGATGAAGACTTGAGCACCGAGGGGCTGTTGCGCGGCGCCCCAGCTCCCGATTTCATTCCCAGGGCTCCCAGCCAGCCTTGATTCCGGTGCCCGCCGGGCCCCGGCGGGCGTGCTAAATTCAATCAGGAGTCCAGCCGCTGTGCGAGGTCTTGTCGTCTTCTTTTGCGCCTTTGCCACCCTCCTGCTCGGCCAGTCGGACCCCAAGGACGCCACCGCGTTTCGCGCGGACTCCACTCTGGTCCTGGTTCCCGTCTCGGTCACCGATCCTTCCAACCGCTACGTCCTCGGCCTGGACAAACAAGATTTTCGCCTCTTCGAAGACGACGTCGAGCAGAAGGTCACGCATTTCTCGAGTGAAGACGCGCCGCTGGCGATCGGCCTATTAGTGGATACCAGCGGCAGCATGGGCGCCAAGCTGGACACTTCGCGGCGCGCGGTATCGGAATTTCTCAAGACCTTGAATGCCGCCGACGAGGCCTTCCTGGTCGAGTTCAGCGATCAATCCCAACTGGCCGTCCCGCTGACCAACGATTCCGCAGCCGTTGAGAGCGCCATGACTTCGGCCACTTCCGGTGGACTCACCGCGCTGCTGGACGCCGTCCACATGGGACTGCAGGAGATGAAGCGCGCCAAGAATCCGCGCAAGGCGCTGCTGATTATTTCCGACGGCGGCGACAACAACAGCCGTTACACCTCCACCCAGATCGCCGACCTGGTGCGCGAAGCGGATGTGCAGATTTACGCCATGGGGGTCTTTGAACCAACCCTGTCGCTTGGGTTACGAGGTCTCAGCGCGGGAGGAGCCAAGATAGCCACCGCTGAGATGGACGGTCCCCGCTTGCTTTCTGAAATCGCCGATCAGACCGGGGGCCGCGCGCTGGCCGCGACAAACTTGCGCGAGCTTCCCGGCATCGCCCAGCGCATCGGCATCGAGCTACGCAATCAGTATGTGCTGGCTTATACGCCGCAAAACCCCAGCCGCGACGGGAAGTATCGCAAGATTGAGGTAAAGCTGCAGCAACCCAAGGCGCTTCCGTCTTTGAAGGCTCGCTGGAGGCTCGGTTACTACGCGCCGAGTGAATAATTTCAGCGGTGGCCGCCCACGTGTACTCCGCCGATTCCTGGCCGTCCCACTCCGACTCCCATGCCCGGGCGCACCGTCACCACCGAACGACCCGTATTGTAACCGCCATATCCATATCCAATGCGGCCCGGCGTGGTCGGAAGACCGCGATAGATGTAGCTCGGCGGATACGCTCCGTACGGCCGGTACAAAGGCATCCCGTAAATCAACAACGGGTTCGTGAGGCCAAAACCGTACAAGCTGTAAGGATACAGTGGCGAGCCATAAAGCCCGGAGGCATACAGGCCGGATCCGTACAGGCCGGATCCGTACAGGCTAGGCCCATACCCAGGCCCATACAATGACGACCCATATCCGGGAGGCGGAATCATGCTCGACATGCCCGGAATGTAGGGCGGAATGCCGAGCGATTGCAGCACCGCGTCCGGGTTATTATTCCAGCCGTCGATCACGCCGGAAAGATCGGACGTAGCGGCCGCATCGGTATTGTTCTCCGCCACCGTGTTGTCGCGCGTCTCGCTCCAGTGGTCCAAGTCATCGCCCGAAGTCAGGTGGGAGTCCTCCAGCAACTGGCGAGCCGTGAGCTTGCCCTCAAACGGAACCACGTACCCCGCGCCGGCTTCCACCGATTTCCCGTCCGCCGTCACTTCCGCTTCGCCGCTCTCCACCTTCACCTGGGGCGGCTGGGAATCGAAGCGATAACGGCCGGCCTTCTGGATGCGAACCTGATCCAGGTTATAAAGGATGGTGACCGAGGTGTCCGCCAGAGTATCCGATCCCTGATCCAGCACCGCCGCGCCGCTTAACAGCTCAACGCGTGTGTCGTCCAGTTGGTTCGAGACCATGCGGATCGCGCTATTGGCGCCCACGCGCAGGAAGGTTCCTGGCGTCAGCAGCACTTCGGCGCGCCCGTCCTGCGTTCGCAGCTCCGAACCATTGTTCATCTGGTCGAACTTGCCGGTTTTCGGTTCCAGGCGCTGATCGTCCAGAAAAACCGAGCCGTCGAAAAAATGAATGAGCCCCGAATGAGCCGAGATGACGGATTGCGCCAGGGCAGGGAGCCCTGCCAAGGGAGTCAAAGCCAGACAGAGGACCCACCGATGCGACATCATTGCGAGAACTCCTTGGAATAAGGATAACCGTTTCCGAACGCCTGTCAAGCGCCCGCTCCCTGGCTAAACTGAGGCGCGCGTGTCAACAAGCGGAAGCTCCTTCCGACATGATGCCGGCCGACGCTCGGAGCTACCATAAAGCTGGCATGGACTCATCCGACACCCCGCTCCCATTCGAAATCACGCCGCAGGAAGTCCAACGCCGCCTGCAAGCCGGTGAGAGACTCACCTTGATCGATGTCCGCGAGCTTTCCGAATTCCAAATCGCAAGCCTCGCCGGCGCGGAGTTGATTCCGATGCGAACCGTGCCCGCCGAGCTCTCGCGGTTGGACGCCAGCGCCGAGGAAGCGCCGTTGATCGTGCTTTGCCACCATGGCGTGAGGAGCCTGAACGTCGTTCACTGGCTGCGCGAGCAGGGCGTCGGCGAGTGTCAGAGCATGTCGGGTGGCATCGACCGTTGGAGCCTGGAAATCGATTCGCGCGTGCCGAGATATTAAGGCGCGCGATCTTCCTGAGAGTTTCCAACTGCGTTCCCGACTATGTTGCCAATGCCATTGGCTGGCTTTCCATTGGCCCTTGTCGCTGTCGGGTGCCTGCTCGGGGCCGAAAAACCTGCGCCCCGAGTCGCACCCGATTACAATGCCGACAGCATCTTCAACGCGGCCGATAACCAAAGCCACGTGCTGGCTCCCAACGCCATAGGCACCATCTATGGAACGAACCTGGCGTACAGCACTGCGGCAGTCGGCCAGAGCGGCGTCCTACCCGCCTTCTTGGGCACTAGCGAAAGTGAAACCATTGTGCTCGTCAACAACTATCCGGCTGGTTTG
The DNA here is from genome assembly GCA_963798295.1 of Bryobacterales bacterium. Classification (GTDB taxonomy): domain Bacteria; phylum Acidobacteriota; class Terriglobia; order Bryobacterales; family Bryobacteraceae; genus Palsa-89. The sequence goes on from CAWCSV010000007.1 coordinate 163,137, forward strand.
TATTATGTTTCGCCGGCACAGATCAACTTCTTGGTTCCCCCGAATCTGGACCCAGGGCCGGCCTCCGTGGTGGTCAAGGTTAGTGGCTTGGAGGGACCGGCTGTTTCATTGACGCTGGCCCAGGCCGCGCCAGGACTTTTTCAACTCGACACCCAAAACGTTGTTGCCACGGAAGTCGACGGAACTGTGCTCCCATCGTCGCCTGCTAAGCCCGGTGATATTGTCAGTCTCTGGGCCACCGGTCTGGGTCCAACCGAGAGCGTGCCACCGGAGAACTATCTACAAATCCCCAGCGGCGCGGCGCCCTTGATCGCCGGCGCAAATCTGTCCATCCTGCTGGATGGAACGCCCGTGGATCCCGACGCCATTCAGTATGCGGGCCAGGCGCCAGGTTTTGCGGGCCTGTATCAGATCAACCTGGCGTTGCCCGCTTCCACCGGTTCGAATCCCGAAATTCGCTTGCAAGTGGATGGCGTGTCCAGCGTCGGCGGCGTGCACCTACCCGTGGACCCTTAGTGTTAAACTGAATCGGTTTGGCGCGTCATCAATTCGCGGTTCTTTCGCTCGCGGCCATCGCGCTCGTCTCCAGCTTCTGGTTTCTCCTGGACGTTTTGGGCACTGCCACTCACACCGCAAAGGGTTTCGGTGTCACGCAATTCGAAAGCCGCTTCGGCGATTTTCTTATTACGGTTCAACCTCACACCGTCTACGGGTACGTTTCAGATACTCCGCCCCAGGACCCCAGCGCCCTGGCCGAGCTTCACCTGACGCAATACGTGCTCGCGCCGGCTATCGTTCTGCCAACCACACATCAGAATCTTGTGATCGTTAACTATCACAGCAAAGATCTGGACCCGGGACTCTTGCGGTCCAATCACCTGCGGCCCTATCGCGCTATCGGCGCCGGTTTGGCGCTCTGCCTGGGCGACAACCGATGACGCTGCTCTGTCTGGGCGCAATTTGGCTCGCCGGATTCGGTTTGCTTCGTTGGCTGTTTCCACAGCCGCTACGCTGGTCGCTGCATAACGTCCTGCTCTTTTCGCTGGCGATCGGATTGGGCGCTGGTGTTGCCTCGTGCCTGTACTTTTTGGCTCTGTGGCTGGCTGGACCGAGCCTCGTTGTTCTGGCTTCGACTACCGGTGCGGCGCTTGCCATCGTGCTGGCTCTCGGCTTTCTCATCAAAGGTAAAGGTCCCCAATTCGACTGGGCGGAGGGCCCGCCCACCCCGTGGTATCTGACCGCTCTGCTGCTGCTAGCGGCCGCCGTCGCTGTCGCCATGTTCCTGGGCGCGGTGAGCTTCAATCCGCACGGCGACGAGGGCGCGTGGTCCATCTGGAACCTGCGCGCGCGATTCCTGGTTCGCGCGGGCGGCTTCTGGCGTGACGCTTTCTCGAGCGGGCTCGGCTGGACCCATCCCGATTATCCGCTGCTGCTGCCGGGGCTCGTGGCCCTGTGTTGGAAGCTCAGCGGGCACGAATCCACCGACGCTCCCATCGCCATTGCCTTTCTCTTTGCGCTCGGGACGGCCGGTCTGCTGATGAGCACGCTGGCCGTCTTGCGTTCCAAGACGCATGCTGCGCTCGCCGGGACGCTGTTGCTCGGAACCGCCAGCTTCATTGGATTGAGCGCTGCGCTCTACGGCGACGTGCCGCTGAGCTTCTATATCCTGGCGACTCTCGCGTTGCTTTGCCTCCAGAACCGCTATCCGGACTATCCGCGCTTCACCGTACTGGCCGGGTTAATGGCCGGGTTCGCCGCGTGGACCAGAAACGAGGGGCTGATCTTCGTGGTGGCCGTAATCCTGGCCCGTGCGTTTGCGCTGTTCAGGTCGCGACAACCAGCCGCCATCGCGCCACAGGTGCTTCGCTTTCTGGCAGGGGCCGCCGCGCCGTTGGCCGTGCTTGCCGTCTTCAAGTTACGCGTGGCAGGTCCCAGCGATCTTTGGGCCGAACCGGCAGCGACGGTCCTCAAGCATCTGGCCGATCCCTCGCGCTGGATACTCACGCTGGAAGGCTTGCTGCTCATCCTTGTCAACTTCGGCCGCTTCCTGATTCCAATCCTGCTCGCGCTCGGTCTCTATTGGTACCTGGTGCGATTTCGGCCGGACGCGCGCGATCGTGTGGCGTTGTCCACCGCCGCCGTCGCACTGGGATTGACGCTGGCCGCGCAACTTTTGCTGGACCTCCTTTTCGCGGATAACATTTCAATCGAAGTAGGCAACTCGTTCGAGCGCATTTTGCTTCAACTGTGGCCCGCGGCGCTGCTGGCATTCTTCTTAGCCTCGGCGCAGTTGCAACTGGTAGCCGCCAAGCCTCCACATGCCAAGCCCCAGAAGAAGTCGCAGAAGCCGGTCCGACGGGTCGCGGAAACCCGTTAGGCGCGGCCTGCGTTTAAACTGGAAAGAGGGTTTGCCAGATGTACCTTTCGTCCGTAGGAATCGCGATCGCTGCCGCGCTCGTTTTGAGCGCGCAAGAACCGGTGCCTGCTCCGCCAGCCGCGAACACGCCAGTGCCACGCCCCGAATCGGCCAATCCCGATGAATTCGTCGTTACGGCCGGTACTCGCATTCCGCTCAGCATGATCAACAGCGTCAGCACTAAAACCGCGGTGAGCGGCGAGCGGGTGTATCTGGAGAGCGTGTTTCCGATTCTGGTGAACGGCCATGTGGTGATTCCGCCTGGAAGTTACGTGGCCGGCACCGTCACCGAAGTGAAGCGCCCCGGTCGTGTGAAGGGGCGCGGCGAGCTGTACGTCCGTTTTGATTCTTTGACCTTGCCGAACGGCGTGACGCGCGACTTCCGTGCTCGCATGGGCAGCCTGGACGGGCGCGCGCCCGAAACACTGGATAAATCCGAGGGCAAAATCAAGGGCGAGGGCGACAAAGGCGGCGACGTCAAGACGGTTGGAGAAGCCACCGGCATTGGCGCAACCGTCGGCGGTCTGGCCGGTGCGGCGGCGGGACACGCGGGTATGGGAGCTGGCCTGGGCGCCGCTGCCGGTGCCACCGCTGGCCTGATCGGCGTCCTGTTGACGCGCGGCCCCGACGCGATTCTCGCCAAAGGAACCACTATGGAGATGGTGCTCGACCGGCCCTTGCAGTTCAACACCGCGGAAATCGACTTCCACAACTCTATGCCGCGCGCTCAATCGAGCGACGGTCCAGGACCGCAGCCCAGCCGCAAAGTGCAGAACAAGCACTGGCCCATCTTATAAAGACATGCGCGGACGCCCCGATCGGCTACTCTCTTAGTACCTCCGATCCATCCAGTAACCCCGGCCTCGTACCCTCCGATTTTGATACCCGCAGTCTATTTCGAGCCTGGTAGCCCGCCCCTACAATCGAGTCGTCATGGATTTTACCGATTTCCAGATGGCTCTCACGGTGGCGGTGGTATTGACGGCTGCCGCGGTAGTCGTCTGCTTCGATCAGTGGCGAAAACATCACCGGCGGCAGCAGCCCCAACGCATTAGGTCTCATGGCCACGGCAGTTCTCATAGCCATAGCGTTGCGCGCCCACGCCCCATCCGGTTATTCGACACGGCGCCAGGAGAATACGCGCCCGTCCAGAAAGTGGCCGCCGAACGCCCGCTCGAACCGCTGGTCGGCGTTGCCACACATTTCCGGCCACCAGTGCAAATGCGCGAACGAGAAACAGTCACCGTTGAGATGGCGCCGCCTCCTCCCTCGGCGTCATCTCCATCCACGGAGACCCAGCAACCAGGCTTCACCCTTCCGCCCTTCACCATTGACGCGGCTCTATGGGAGCGCCTGATCGCGAGCCAGCCGAAACACAAACTGATTACGTCCATCGACGACGACCCGCAACCCATCGGCTCGACCCACACCGTGGAAGCGGCCTATCACATGATCCAGGAAGACCACGCGGATGCCGATGCCTCCACGCAATCTCGCGGAATGATCCCGAAGCCGGAACTGGAAGAGATACTCAAAGGCCAAGAGCCTTTTACCGGCCTGGTGGTCTCCATCGGAATCAACGAAAGCGATAGCAGCATGTGGCATAGCCACGGCTTGATGCAGTCGGTGGGCAGCTACATTACCGGCTTGCTCAAAGAGAACGATTTTTCCTGCCGCACATCTTATGACGAGTTCGTGATGGTGTGCGCGGGTGAACAAGGCGCGCAATCGCAGCGCCGTTTAAATCACATTTCCGAGCGCCTTTGGGACTACCAACTGCGCGGCATGGGCGCCTGCTCTATCATGTTCAGCTGGGGCGGCGTTGAAGTTCAGGATCAACCGTTGGCCGAGGCCATCGCCGCCGCCACCGAACGCATGCGCGAAACCAAGCGAAGCGGCAGGTCCGCCGCCGCGCATCGACAAGCTGTTTGACCCAACTTATTTGGGTTACTCCAGAAACCGCGCCTCCTTCTCGGCGGTTTCTGGAGTTTTTTTATTTTAGGCGCCGCCCACCATTACCCGAACGCGTCGGCTGACGACATACAGCACCCTAAAATCGGGAGCGAGAATGAACCGTCACGTCCTCCATCAGCTCATCGACAGGATTCCCGAAGAGGAGCTTTCTGTCGCTCAGCGTTTCTTGGAATATTTGGCGGTGAGCCCAGCACATCGGGCGGCCCTGTCTGCGCCGACGGGATGACGAACCTGTCAGCGAGGGCGACGCGTCCACGATCGCCCGGGCGCAAGAAGAGCTCCGCACAGGAAAAATTGTCCCGCACGCTGATGTCCTGCGTGAGTTCTGCTTGAGGTGAAGTTCACTCGGCCGGAATCCGCTCGTAACGAACTGCGAGCCATCGACCGTCAAATGGCCATCCGCATTCTCCACGCGCTCACCGAATATGGCGATTCCGGCGTCGGCCATGCCAGAGCGCTAACCGGGGAGTGGCAGCGGCTGTTTCCACTTCGAGGCCTTGACGCATCTGGGATAATCAAAGTAGCAGGCGGGGCAACCCTCCTCTCCCGAAATATCCCTTGGAAGAATCCATACTCATCCGTGGAGCGCGCGTCCACAATCTGAAGAACGTCTCGCTCGCGATTCCGCACAATCTGCTGACCGTGGTTACCGGTGTCTCCGGCTCGGGCAAATCGTCGCTGGTGTTCGACACGGTCTACGCCGAAGGCCAGCGGCGCTACGTGGAATCGCTGTCGGCTTATGCGCGCCAGTTTCTGGAGCGCATGGAAAAACCGGACGTGGATGAGATCTCGGGCATCGCGCCGCCCATCGCCATTCGCCAGAAGAACACCACGCGCAATCCGCGATCCACCGTCGCCACCTCCACCGAAATCTACGATTATCTGCGGCTGCTTTACGCGCGCGCCGGCCGCAGCTATTGCCCCAAGTGCGGCGACCAGGTGCATGCGCGACACCGTGGATCAGGTGGCCAAACGAATGCTGGAGCAGCCTCCAGGCTCGCGCTGGTACGCGCTGTTTCCGGTGCGTGTGGGCGGCGGAACGGACGCGCTGCGCGATCATCTTTTCGAGCTGCGCAAGAAAGGCTTCAACCGGCTGTATCAGAACGGGCGCGTGTTCGAATTCTCCACGCCCGAATCGCTGCTCGATATCGATTTCACCCAGCCGTTGTTCATTTTGGTGGACCGATTCGTCATCTCGCCAGATCTGCACCAGCGCATCGTCGACACCACGGAAATCTGTTATCGCGAAGCCGGCGAAGTGATCTTCGAAGAAGCCACGCCGCAAAATCCGCCGCCCGCGATTCTCCGTTTCAGCGAGAAGTTCGCCTGCAAGCGCTGCGGCATCGAACTGGTGACGCCCGAGCCGGGCCTGTTCAGCTTCAACAATCCCATGGGCGCTTGCCCGCGCTGCCAGGGCTTCGGAAACACCATCGATTACGACATGGATCTGGTGATCCCCAATCCCGGCCTGTCGCTCGATGAAGGCGCCGTGGATCCTTGGACCAAGCCGCAATACGAGCGGTTCGGGATGCAGTTCAAGAAAACCTCGCGCGGCAAGGTGCGAACGGAACGTGCCGTACGGCGATCTGCGGCCCGAAGAGCAGGCGATGGTGGTGCAGGCGTATCCACAATTTCTTCGCCGAAGTGGAAACCAAGAAGTACAAAGTCCACGTGCGCGTCTTCCTGAGCCGCTATCGGGGCTACGCGAATTGTCCGGATTGCAAGGGTTCGCGCCTGCGCCCCGAAGCGCTGAACGTGCGGATCGCGGGCCAGACCATCGCCGATATCGCTAAGCTGAATATCGAGCAGGCCTACAAGTTTTTTCAATCGCTGGAACTTGTCGCCCGAAGAATCGGCCATCGCCGACAAGATCCTGGTGGAAATTCGCCAGCGCCTGAAATTCCTGAACGACGTCGGGCTGGATTATCTGACGCTGGACCGGTTGTCGTCCACGCTCTCTGGCGGGGAAGCGCAGCGCATCCAGCTCGCCACTTGCCTGGGATCGCGGCTGGTGGGCGCCTGTTACGTGCTGGACGAGCCATCCATCGGGCTGCACTCGCGCGATACCGGGCGGCTGATTCGCATCTTGGAAGAGCTGCGCGACCTGGGCAACACCATCGTCGTTGTGGAGCACGATGCCGACGTGATGCGCGCGGCCGACCACATCATCGACATGGGCCCGGGCGCGGGCGAACTCGGCGGGCACATTGTCTTCGAAGGCTCCTACCGCAAGATCATGGCGAACGGCGCGGCTCGCTCACCTCGAAATATTTGCGCGGCGATTTGCACGCCGAGAGCGTCGGCGAACGCCGCGAGGTGGATCCGCGTCGAACCATCAAGTTCTTCGGCGCGCGCGCTCACAATCTGAAGGGCATCGACGTCGAGATTCCGCTGAACATGATGGTCGCGGTGACGGGCGTTTCGGGATCCGGCAAATCGACGCTGGTGCACGACGTGATCTTCCAATCGCTCACGCAGCGTCTGCGGCAGTCCGCGCTGGAAGGATTCGACGAGGATCAGGACCAGAAGGCCGAGAAGGTCACCTGCCGCCGCGTGGAGCGGGCGGAATTGATGCGCGAAGTGGTGCTGGTGGATCAATCGCCCATCGGCCGCACGCCGCGCTCGAATCCCGTGACTTACATCAAAGCCTTCGACCTGATCCGCGAAATCTTCGCGTCCACGCCGGACGCCGGAAAGCGCGGCTACAACGGCGGCCATTTTTCGTTCAACATCCCCGGCGGACGCTGCGAGAATTGCCAGGGCGACGGCACCGTCACGGTCGAAATGCAGTTCCTGGCCGACGTGGAGCTGGTGTGCGAGGAGTGCAAGGGCACGCGCTTCAAGAGCGCCATTCTCGACATCCGTTACAAGGGCCTGAACATCCACGAAGTGCTGCAATTGACGGTGAAGGAAGCGCTGTCGTTCTTCTCCGAATCGAAGCGGCTGGTGAGCCGCCTGAAGGTTCTGGCCGACGTTGGCCTGGGCTATTTGCGGCTGGGACAATCGGCCACCACGCTGAGCGGAGGCGAAGCGCAGCGCGTGAAACTGGCCGCGCATCTGGCGCAGGCCACCTGCAACGGCACGCTGTTCATCTTCGACGAGCCCACCACCGGCCTGCATTTCGACGACATCGCGAAACTGCTGCGGCATTCCAGCGCCTGATCGAAAACGGCGGCAGCATTCTGATCATCGAACACAACCTGGATGTGATCCGCAGCGCCGATTGGGTGATCGACCTGGGACCCGAAGGCGGCGACCGCGGCGGCCAGATCGTGGCCCAAGGAACGCCCGAAGCAAATTGCGGCGGCGCGGCGAATTCCTACACTGGGCGATACTTGAAAGAATATGCCGCAAACGCCGCACGTTGAGTCGCACTTCACTGCTTCGGAATTCGTACGCGACATCGTCATCGGGATGGCGGACGGGCTCACCGTTCCGTTCGCGCTTGGCCGCCGGGTTGTCAGGCGCCGACACCACCACGCGCATCATCGTCGTGGCGGGACTGGCCGAGATCGCGGCCGGATCCATCGCCATGGGCCTGGGCGGATATCTCGCGGCCCGGAACGACGCCGATCACTACGCGAGCGAGTTGAAGCGCGAGCAGCGCGAAGTGGAGGAGCTTCCGGAAGTGGAAGCGCAGGAGGTGCTGGAGGTTTTCGAAACCTACGGGCTGACGCACGCCGAAGCGGTTCCCATTGTCGATTCGCTGCGGCAGCGTCCCAAACAGTGGGTCGATTTCATGATGCGCTTCGAATTGGGCCTGGAAGAGCCGGATCCCAAGCGCGCCGTGCGCAGCGCCAGCACCATCGCGGGCGCTTACATCGCGGGCGGCTTGATTCCGCTTGCGCCGTACATGCTGATGGCGTCGGCCAGTCGGCTTTGATGGTTTCCGTCGTCGCCACCATCCTGGCTCTCGCCGTCTTCGGCGCGGTGAAAGGCCACTACACGGGAATGCCGCTGGCCTCCGGCGCTCTTCGCACCGCGTTCATCGGTGGACTGGCCGCCGCGGCGGCGTTCGGCATCGCACGGCTGGTTTCTGGGGGAAAATAGAAGAAGCACCTTATGTCGCCGAGCATTGCCCTGGTTTTGTTCCTCGCCTTCCAGACCAACTTCTCCGAACAGGGCCTGAAAGCGCTGGATGAAAAGCGCTACCCGGCGGCCGTGGACGAGCTTCACGCAAGCCATCGCGGCCGATCCGAAAGACTACAGCCTGCACTTCAATCTGGCGCTGGCCTACAGTCTGATGGGCAAGAATGCCGACGCGATTCCGGAATACAAGAAGACGCTGGAGCTGAAGCCGGATCTCTATCAGGCCGAGCTGAATCTGGGCATTTCGCTGCTGCGGGAAAAGCAGCCGGCGCGAGGCCGTTCCTTATTTCACCAGCGCAGTCGCGCAAAATCCCAAAGAATACCGCGCGCAATTACTATCTGGCCGCGGCGCTGCTGGGCGCGGGCGATTTCGCCAAAGCCGAGCAGACCTACATGGCCGCGCTGGCCATCGATCCGAAATCGCCCGATGCGGAGCTGGGCCTGGCGCACGCGCTTGGCCGGCGAAAACAAGCTGGAAGACGCGGCGGCTCATTTCAAGAAGGCCGCCGAGCTGAACCCGAATTATCGCGACGATCTGCTGGAGCTTGCGTCCCATGTACGAGACGGCCAAGCAGCCCGAGCAAGCCATGGCGATCTATCAGCAGTTTCCCGACAATCCCGGCGCGCAGGAGCGGCTGGGCGATCTGCTGCTCAAGGCCGGCAAAGCCGCCGACGCCATCCCGTGTTTTCAAGTTGCGGTTGCGAAATCGCCCACCGAAGCCAATCGCGCGGCGCTGGCCGAGGCATACCTGAAGAACAACGAACCGGACAAAGCGCAGCCGCTGGTGGAACAGATTCTCGCCGCCGATCCCGATAACTTCGAGATCCGCATGCTGCATGGGCGCCTGATTCGCGATCAGCGCAAGTTTCCAGAAGCCGCCGCGGAGTTTGAGCGCGCCACCAAGCTGAAGCCCGACGCCCCGCAAGCCTGGAGCGAACTGGCCGGCGTGCTGGTGATGGCCGAGAATTATCCGCCCGCCCTGGCCGCGCTGGACCGCATCGCCGCGCTGCACGCCGAGAAGCCGGGCCATGTCTTCCTGCGCGCCATCGTTTTGGATAAAATCCGGGATTTGAAGCCGGCGCTCGAAAGTTATCAGCGATTCTTGCAATTGAGCCAGGGCGAAAATCCGAACCAGGAGTGGCAGGCCAGGCAGCGCATCAAGACTCTGGAAAGGGAGATCAACAACAAATGACCGCTGGCGCTGCTGATCTTCCTGGCGTTCGCCGACCTCGCCTCGCGTGAAGACGGAGCCCGATCTGAACCGCCGGTCGGAGTTGGCCCTGATGAACGCGGACGAAAAGATCGATGAGGCGCGGCAGGCCTATCAGGCCGGGAATGAAGCCGCTGAAGAGGCCGACATCCAGGAGGTGGCCGAATCCGTGGCGCTTTGTTACGAGTCGCTGGAACAAAGCCCACGGCGAGCCGCGCAAGAGCAAATACTATAAGCGCGCCGAATTGAAGGTAAGCGCCCTGATGCGCAGGCTGAGCGGCTTCCGCGACGAAGTGAGCTTCGATTTTCGGCCCAACGTGGAAGCAGCTGTTGAAGAGGCTTTCGGACATTCACGATGAGTTGCTGTCCGATATCATGAGCAAGAAGAAGTAGAGGTCATTCGCATGCGATATTTGGCAATCTTTGCTGGTATGCGCCGCTTGCGGCTTCGCGCAGGAGCGCGATTTTCTGACGGCGGACGAAGTGGATCAGATCCGCGATGCGCAGGAGCCGAACGCGCGGTTGAAGCTGTACGTTGTGTTCGCGCGGCAGCGGCTGGCGCTGTTGCAGCAGTTCCTCAGCAAGGAAAAGCCCGGCCGCGCCGCGCTGATTCACGACACGCTCGAGGATTACACGCACATCATCGAGGCCATCGATACGGTGGCCGACGACGCGCTGGTCCGCAAGTTGCCGCTGGATGTCGGGATGAAGGAAGTGGCCGCGGCCGAAGGCGAAATGCTGGCGACGCTGCAAAAGATCGAGGACTCGGCGCCCAAGGATCTGGCGCGCTACGAATTCGTTTTGAAGAACGCCATCGATACCACGTCCGACAGCAAGGAGCTTTCCGAAGAGGACCTGCACACGCGCGCCGGCGAAGTTGGCGGCTGAGGAGAAAAAAGAGAAACAGGAGCGAAAGGCCCTGGCGAGCGACGAGGACAAGAAAGCCAAGAAGAGTCCCGAAGATAAGCCGGGCGTGATCAAGGCCGGCGATCAGAAGGCTCCCACGCTGTACAAGCCCGGCGAGAAGCCTCCCGATCAAAACTGAACCGCGACCGTGGGGAACGGCGAGCGAGCGGTTACGCCGTGCGCATCGCTTCGGTTTTGTCGCCGCCGGCGATGGCCGCTTGCGCCGCCGCCAGCCGCGCGATCGGCACGCGATAGGGTGAGCACGAAACGTAGTCCATGCCCACGCGATAGCAGAACTCCACCGAACTGGGATCGCCGCCGTGTTCGCCGCAGATTCCGATCTCGAGATTGTGATTGGTCTTGCGGCCGAGTTTCACGGCCTGCTCGATGAGCTTGCCGACGCCTTCCTGGTCGATGGTCTGGAACGGATCGGCCTTGAAGATCTTCAGCTCTTCGTACTTCTTCGAGAACTTCGTGTAGTCGTCGCGCGACATCCCGAGCGTGGTCTGCGTCAGATCGTTGGTGCCGAAGCTGAAGAACTGGGCCACTTCGGCGATCTGATCGGCCGTCAGCGCGCCGCGCGGAATCTCGATCATGGTGCCGATCAGGTACTTCATGTTTTTCATGCCGGCCTTTTCGAGCACTTCCTTCGCTACGCGTTCGACGATTTCTTTTTGCATCGCGAGCTCGCGCTGGAAGCCAACCAGCGGAATCATCACTTCCGGGATCACTTTGACGCCTTTCTTGGCCACTTGCACGGCGGCTTCAAAGATGGCGCGCGCCTGCATTTCCGTGATCTCGGGATGCACGATGCCCGAGCCGGCAGCCGCGGAATCCGAGCATGGGATTGAACTCGTGCAGATCCTCCACGCGCTTGAGCAGCGCCGGCAGCTTCTTCTTCAGCTCGCCCACCGGGATGCCGTAGCTTTCCGACATCTTCTTTTTCTCTTTGCCGCCGGCGTGCGGGAGCAGCGCCAGATCCACCATCAGGTTCTCGCGCTTGGGCAGGAACTCGTGCAGCGGCGGATCCAGCGTGCGGATGATCACCGGATATCCGTCCATTGCTTCGAACAGGCCGGCGAAATCCTTGCGCTGCATCGGCAGCAACTTCTGCAGCGCCTTGTCTGCGCGTCTTTTCGTCTTCGGCCAGAATCATGGCCTGCATGTGCGGGATGCGATCGGCCGCGAAGAACATGTGCTCGGTGCGGCACAGGCCGATGCCTTCGGCGCCGAACTCGCGCGCGGCTTTGGCGTCGCGCGGAATATCGGCATTGGCGCGCACGCCGAAATCGCCGCGAAACTCGTCGGCCCACTTCATGAACTCGACGAACAAGGGCGACTTGGGATCGGGCTCTTTGGTCTTGGCCTGGCCGAGATAAACGTCGGCGGTGGTGCCGTCGAACGAAATCCAGTCGCCCTCTTTGACGACGACGTCTTTGGCTCCCACCTTCACCGTGAACTGCTTCTTGTGCTCTTCGATATGCAGCGCGCCCGCTCCAACTACGCAAGGCAGACCCATGCCGCGCGCAACCACCGCCGCGTGGCTCGACTTGCCGCCCACCGCGGTGAGCACGCCCGCCGCAACTTCCATGCCGTGAATGTCGTCGGGCGTGGTTTCCTTGCGGATCAGGATCACCGGGCCTTTCTTGTCGCGAACTCCACGGCCTCGTCGGCGTTGAAAACAGCGCGGCCGACGGCTGCGCCCGGCGATGCATCGATGCCGTTGGCGATCTTGGTCAGCGTCTTGAGCGACGCCTGATCGAACAGCGGATGCAGCAATTGATCCAGCTGCGGCGGCGCCACGCGCAGCACCGCTTCTTTCTTGTCGATCAAGCCTTCCTTCACCATTTCCACCGCGACGCGCAACGCCGCCGCGCCGGTTCGCTTGCCATTGCGCGTTTGCAGCATGAACAGCTTGCCGTTTTCGATGGTGAACTCGAAATCCTGCATGTCGCGATAATGCTTTTCGAGGCTGGTGGTGATGTCGCGAAGCTGGCGGTAGGCATCGGGCATGACTTTTTCCAGATCCGAGATGGGCTGCGGCGTGCGAATGCCGGCCACCACGTCCTCGCCTTGCGCGTTCAGCAGGAACTCGCCCCAGAAGACCCGTTCGCCGGTGGATGGATTGCGCGTGAAACCGACGCCGGTCGCCGAAGTATCGCCCAGATTGCCGAACACCATGGCCTGCACGTTCGCGGCGGTGCCGATTTCGTCGGGAATCTTTTCCATGCGCCGGTAGGTGACTGCGTTCTTGCCCCACCAGGAGCGGAACACCGCGTCGCGCGACATGGCGAGCTGCTCGCGCGGGTCCTGCGGAAACGGCTTGCCGCTCTCCTTCTTCACCAGCTTCTGGTAGTCGGCGATGATGGCTTTCAGATCTTCGGCCGAAAGGTCGGTATCGAGCTTGGCCTTCACCTTCTTCTTGCGCTCGTCGAAGATGTGATCGAACTTGTGCATGTCGATGTCGAGCGCCACTTCGCCGAACATCTGGATGAAGCGGCGATAACAGTCGTAGGCGAAGCGCGGATTGCCGCTGTTTTTGGCCAGGCCTTCGACGCTTTTGTCGTTCAATCCCAGATTGAGGATGGTGTTCATCATGCCGGGCATGGAGAACTTGGCGCCCGAGCGCACGCTCACCAGCAGCGGATCGACGGCGTCGCCGAGCTTCTTGCCCATCTTCTGTTCGAGGTCCGCGAGCGCGTGCGCGATCTCTTCGCCGATCTCCTTCGGGCACGCTGTTCTTGTTCTGGAAATAGATGTTGCAGACTTCGGTGGAAATGGTGAAGCCGGGAGGCACGGGCACGCCCGCGCGGCTCATCTCGGCCAGGCCAGCGCCTTTGCCGCCGAGGACGTCTTTCATCTTGCCATCGCCGTCGGCTGTGCCGCCGCCAAATGCGTAAACGTATTTTTTCATGATTGCCTTTCTGTGACGATTTCCGAGAAGTCGGCTACGTCCGAGAACTCCGTCAGGAGATTCTGCAGCAGCGCAAGCCGGTTGCGCCGGATGTTGGGGTCGGGTGCGTTGACGAGCACCTTGTCGAAGAAGAGGTCGACTTTGGGCCGCAGCGGGCCGATGCGGGATTCGAGCGGCTGGCCTTGCGTGTCCACGGATTTCGTCGTAAAGATCCAGTTCCGGGCCCGGTTCGAGAAGCTTCGCGTGGAACGCGGAGTCGCTGAATTGCGCCTGCTTCAGGATATTCTTGATGCGTTTGAAGCTGGCGGCGATGGGTTCGAAGTCCGGCGTCGCGCGGACTCCCTGCACGCGCTTCAACCGCGCTTCCAGATCGAGCAAGATCGGTCCAGCCGGCGGCCATGCAGGCGCGGACTTCATCGTAGGCGAAGCCGCGGACATCGCGGAAGTAGTATTCGACGCGGTCGCGCATGAACTCGCCTTCGAGCGGCGGCGCGGATTTAACTCGGCCCTCCACGATGATGCGCACGATGCCCTGCGCGGCGCGACGCAGCCCGAATGGATCTCGCGATCCGGTGGGCGTCATGCCGACCTTGAGGCATTCGGTCAGCGTGTCCCATTTGTCGGCGAGGCTCAGGATTCGGCCGGCGTGCGTCGATGGGATTTCGTCTTCCATGCTGAGCGGCTTGTAGTGATCGTAGATCGCGCGCGCGACTTCTTCGGGTTCGCCTTGCGCGCGCGCGTAGAGGCCGCCGACGATGCCTTGAAGATCGGTGAACTCTTTGACCATGTCGGTGGTGAGATCGCACTTGCACAGCAGCGCGGCTCGTTCATTGCCGCCGAGCTGCTTCACCAGCGCGACGACGCGCTGCGTTTTGTCGTAATACGAACCCAGCTTGGCTTGGAAGGTGACGGTCTTCAGGTCTTCCAGCCGCGCGGTCAGCGCTTTCTTCTGATCCTGATCCCAGAAGAATCGCGCGTCGTTGAATCGCGCGCGCAGCACGCGCTCGTTGCCCTGGCGAACCAAGCCGTCGGGATCGGCAGTCGGTGTTCATCACCGCGATGAAGTGCGGCGCGAGCTTGCCGTCGGCGTCTTCCACCGACAAATACTTCTGATGATGCCGCATCACAGTGACCAGCACTTCCTGCGGCAGGTCGAGGTAGCTGCGATCGAAGCTGCCGAGGATCGGGGTAGGGAACTCGGTGATGTAGATCAGGGTGTGGAGGAGATCGGGATCGGGCTTGGCTCGACATGCCGAGATACCGGATTCGATTTTGTCGCGGCGCTCGTCGGCGGAAAGAATCACGCCGTTGGCTTTTAGCTGTTGGCTGAAGTTCTCGATGGTCACTGGGATGGACGCATTTGCCCAGCACGCGATGGCCGACCGTGGTGTTGCCCGACTTCACGCCGCCAATCTCGAACGGCACCACTGCGTCGCCCAGCAGCGCCACCAGCCAGCGAATGGGACGGATGAATCGCTCGGTGCCTTTCCCGTTCCAAACCATGGTTTTAGGCCACTGAATCTTAAGAATCAGATTGGGCAACTCGCGCGCCAGAACTGCCGCAGTCGCCTGGCCTTGGGTTCGTTTTATCGAACAGATACTGTTCACCCTTGGGCGTTGAATGGGTGCCGAGTTGGTCTGGCGTGGTGCCCATTTTTTCGCGAACCCGGCTGCGGCGCCGGGCCCGGCCGATTTGTACGGGCCAGGCACCAACTCTTCGATATCGGCCTGCCGTTCCACCAATCTTCGGCTCGCAAGGACCAAACGGCGCGGCGTGGCATCCACCGCCGTGACTCTCCCACCCAGGGCCTGCTGGTCAAGCAATGCTTGAAACATATCCTGCAAGTTGTTCAATGCAGGAACGATCATCCAATCGGGGATCTCTTCGGTCCCGATCTCGAGCAGGAACGGCAGGCTCACGCGACTGCCTCACTTTTTGGTGCGATTTCGACCATCCAGGCTTCCGCAACGCCCAACGCCAGCCTGCGCACCCGCCCGATCACGCCTACGCGCTCGGTGACGCTGATGGCCCCGCGCGAATCGAGCAGATTGAAGATGTGCGAACACTTGAGCACCTGATCGTAAGCGGGCAGAACTACGCCGCTTAACTTAATCAGCCGCTGGCATTCCTTTTCGTGCAGATCGAAAAGCTGCCACAGCATGCCGACATCGGCCAGCTCGAAATTGTACTTGGAAAACTGCTGCTCGTCTTTGAGCCGCACGTCGCGGTACAGGAATCCCGGCGCCCACACGATGTCGTATACGCTGTCGACATTCTGCAGGAACGCGACGATGCGCTCCAGCCCATAGGTCAGCTCGGCAGGAATCAGATCCAGATCGAAGCCGCCGCATTGCTGGAAATAGGTGAACTGCGAAATCTCCAGGCCATCCAGCATCACCTGCCAGCCGATGCCCCAGGCGCCCAGCGTCGGCGCTTCCCAGTTGTCTTCTTCAAACTTGATGTCGTGCTTCGCCAGATCGATGCCGATGGCCTGCAGGCTGCCGAGATACAGATCGATCACGTCGGCGGGCGACGGCTTCAGGATCACCTGCAATTGCTGGTGCTTGTAGAGGCGGTTCGGATTCTCGCCGTAGCGGCCGTCGGCGGGGCGGCGGCTGGGTTGGACGTAAGCCACGCTATACGGGTCGGGTCCAAGGACCCGCAGAAATGTTTCGGGCGCCATGGTGCCCGCGCCCACTTCCACATCGTACGGTTCCTGAATGATGCAGCCGCGATCGGACCAATATTGCTTCAGGCGCAGCACGGTCTCTTGGAACGTCAGAGCGGTGCTCACAAAGCCTCCAAAATCGCCGGCGTGCGCAGCTTGCGCTCCACGTGCTCTTCGATCAGCCGATTCAGCGCGCGCCGCACATCGGCCGCGGTTTCTTTGGCCCAGGCGCGCGCGGCCAATTGCTGGATGGGTGTCACAAGCATCTCTTCCATGATGGCGCGCGAATCGGCGCTGACGCGCAGCTCCGGCAAAAGCCCCGCCAGCCGCACCGCCCACAGCGCGAAATAGGTGACGGCGGCCCAGACGTTGCCGCCCGCGTGCAGCGAATCGAGCACCGCGATCAGCAGGCGAAAATGGCGTTCGTTGGTTTCGTTGGGTGGCAGCAACTGCTCGGTAATTTCCGCCAGATAATCGAGCGCGACGCTCGATTCGTAGTTTGAGGCCAAGGCGAACTGCGATTGCGTCAGTTCACAGGAATTCAGGCTAACCAGCTCGCGATTCTCCTTCTGATAGTACGAGACCGTCGCATGCGACAGCCGCTCCAAGCCGGACCCGAAGCTGCTTTTCGGCCGGCGCGCCCGCCGCGCCACGCCCCTCAGCTTGCCCTGATCGCGCGTGAAGAAGCTGACGACGAGGTCGGCTTCACGAAACGGATAAGTCTGCAGGATGAAGCTGTCGCTCATTCGAGCGGGCATTCGGGCGAAGGCACTTTAAGTGACTAGATTAGCAGGTTTGGCGGGGACGGATTGAGGCGAAGTAAAAAGTTGTCCGGTTTCCTTGGCGAGAAGCACCCACAGGCCGTAAAAGTCCCAGCCGGAGACCATCAGGAAGAGAAGCATCGTACCCAGGGAGCCGCGTCCCAGCCACACGCACAGCAAGATCTTCACGATAAAGGTTGCCGAAGCGGTGTAGCGAGCCCAGCTCTTTTGCTGGGACAATCCCCAGGAGACCAGCAGGTAAAGGCCGGAAAAGACGAGCAACGCCAGGGCCATGAACGTGGCGACGAACGTCAGGCCGGTCATCTCGTGCGGCCCGGGGACATCGTTTGCCGTCGAGGGATTCACCAGAAAACGACCCAGCAGGATCGCCATCACGCCACAGCCGGCGCCTCCGACCAAGCCGGCCAGAGCGACTTTCTTCAGGCCATCGGCCAACATGTTGACGTGGCGAAGGGCGTCTTGGGAGCTTTGAATGAAGAATGAACCGCTAGCCATCACCCGTGCCATCGGCCAGAGCGTTGCTAGACTTTAGTGGGTGGGCCCTGAACCCATGAACGATGAAACGATAAATGCCGGGCTTTGTGCAACTTGCGTACACATTCGCCGGTTGACTTCGGACCGGGGTTCGGTGTTTTATCTTTGCCAGCTATCGAAGGTGGACCCGAGCTTCCCGAAATATCCGAGGCTGCCGGTGCTGAAGTGCGTGGTGTATCAACGGTTAGAGGGTGATGTTCCGAAGCCCCGCGGTTAACGGTTGCGCGGAAATTCGCTGAGTGCGAACTCGCCCCATTCGGCCTGCTCTCGCACCTCTTCGTCGGACAGCGACGAGTAGTAGGCCGAGACAGCTTCCTCAATCCTAACCAGCTCAGCCTTCTCCATATTCAGCCGCCGCGCGGCTAGCGCGCCTACTTCGCCAGCGACCGCGCCGCCGCCAGCGCCGTTTCGTAATTGGGATGATCGGCCACTTCCTTCACGTACTCGACGTGCTTGATGGTGTCGTCTTTGTCGAGCACGAAAATCGCGCGGCTCTCGATGCGCATGTCTTTGATCAGCGTCCCATAGTGCTCGCCGAACGAACCCGAGCGGTGATCGGACAGCATCTTGATTTTGTCGATCCCGAAATTGCCGCACCAGCGCTTCTGCGCGAACGGCAGGTCCATGCTGATGGTGTAAATCTCCACGCCCGGAAGCTTGGCGGCTTCTTCGTTGAAGCGCTTGGTCTGCGCGTCGCACACCGGCGTATCGAGCGACGGCACCACGCTGAAGATGCGCACGGCCTTTCCGGTGCCCGCCAGATTCACGGGCTGCAGCCCGTCGTTCACCGCGCTGAAATCGGGCGCCTTGTCGCCGGCCTTCAACTCCGGCCCCAACAGCGTCAGCGGATTTCCTCTCATCGTCGTAGCTCCAGGTCTTTCTTTCAACTCTGCGGTCATGATTCTCCTCGGTGTGTTTGATTGAATTTCGACCTATTGTAGCAACTCGTCGAACTTGGAAAGTTGGCTGGTTGGCAGTTGGCAGGCGTAGTTTTCGCAGACGTACGCGGTGGGCTTGCCGTCGAGCTCGCGCATGGCTGCGGCGGCTGGAAAGAAAGAAGCGCCCGGCGAGCAGCGTGATGGTGTGCGGCAGGAATCGCGCGCGAATGTGGTGCAGGAACATTTCAGGATCGCCCGCGATCACGATCTCCTCGCGCGGGCGCCAGATAGTAATCGAGCCCGACCAGCATCTGCGGCACCGCGACCGCCTGCTGAGTGATCTTCGACCCGAGCGCTCTGAGCGTTCGCTCGGCCGCTTCGCGATAATCCGCGCGATCGGTGAAGTGCGCCAGCCGCAGCAGATCCAGCAATGCGACGGCGTTTCCCGATGGCTCCGCGCCGTCGTAATCGTCCTTCATGCGCAGCACCAGATTGCTGTCGCCGGCAGCGGTGCTGAAGAACGCGCCCTCGGCCTGGTCTTCGAACAGCTCGCGCATCTTGTCGGTCAGGCGCGATCGCCGTTTCCATGTGCCGCGGGTCGAAGTCCGCTTCGTAAAGATCCAGCAGCGCGCCAATGAAGAACGCGTAGTCGTCCAGGAAGCCCGGGATGGCCGCATCGCCGTCGCGATAGCGGCGCAGCAGCAGACCCGGAGCCGCGTCGTACATGCGCGTCAGAATGAAACTCGCGGCCCGCTGCGCCGCTTCCAGATACCGCGGCTCATCCAACACCTGCGCGCCTTTGGCGAACGCCGAAATCATCAGACCGTTCCAGGCGGTCAGGATCTTGTCGTCCAGATGCGGGCGGACGCGTTTCGATCGGATCGCAAGCAGCGCCGCCTTGGCCGGCCTGCAGCTCAGCTTCGGTTGCGTCGTCCAACGGCTCGCGCAAATACAGAATGTTCTTGCCCGTGAACTCGCCGTGCGGGTCGTCGGGAACATTGCCGTTCGGCTCCACGCCATAGATGGCACGCGAACTTCGGGAACGCCTCTCAATTCCTCGGCGCTCCAGATGTAGAACGCGCCCTCGCCTTTTTCCTTGGGATTCGCCGGATCGATCACGCTGTCGGCATCCTCGGCCGAATAGAAGCCGCCTTCGGGATGCGTCATGTCGCGCAGCACATAATCGAGCGTGCTGCGCGCGATCTTCGCGTAAAACGGATCGTGCGTGATCTGGAAAGCTTCCAGATACGAAATCGCAAGCTGCGCCTGATCGTAGAGCATCTTCTCGAAATGCGGAACGAACCAGCGCTCGTCCACCGAATAGCGATGAAATCCGCCGCCCAGTTGATCGTGCATGCCGCCGTTGGCCATGGCGCGCAGAGTTTCGAGCGTCATCTCCAGCGCTTCCTGCCGGTTCGTCGATCGCGCGTAATATCGCAGCAGGAAATTGAAGACCACCGGGCGCGGAAACTTGGGCGCGCTTCCGAATCCGCCATGCGCCGAATCGAACATGCGGCGGAAATGCTGGAACGCGGAATCGAGCACCGTCTTGTCCGGGATGCCCGATCGATGGTCCGCCCGCGCCCGCATATTGCGCGAGCTGCGCGACCACGTCGCCGCTCGATTGCACGATGCGGCCGCGCTCGTTGCGCCACGCTTCGGCGATGCGCTCCAGAATCGCGCCGAAGCCCGGCCGCCCGTAGCGATTGTCCGGCGGAAAATAGGTGCCGCCGAAGAACGGCTTCAGCTCCGGCGTCAGGAACACCGACATCGGCCAGCCGCCGCTGCCGGTGGAGGCCTGCACGAACGTCATGTAGATGCGGTCCACGTCCGGCCGCTCCTCGCGATCCACCTTCACCGGCACGAACCAGCGATTCAGAATCGCCGCCAGCTCCTCGTTCTCGAACGATTCGCGCTCCATCACGTGGCACCAATGGCAAGTGGAATAGCCGACGGAAAGAAAGATGGGCTTGTCTTCGGTGCGCGCTTTTTCGAACGCCGCCTCGCCCCACGGATACCAGTCCACCGGATTGTGCGCGTGCTGCTGCAGGTACGGACTCTTCTCGCTGATCAGATGATTGGCCAATGTGCTCTCTCGCTTCGCACTTCCACTGTAGCGGGTAGGGCGTTGCGCCCGCGCCCGTGACCTAAGTCACAGCCGGCCGATCCGGCCTCCGATACATTAAAAGAGGTGGAATGCGACTACAACGGATAGTTCCGGCCGGGCTGGCGATGGTCACGTTGGCCGCCGTGGCGGCATGGGCAGCGCACGATGACGCCTTCGATTATCCCTACGTTCCTTACGATCATCCAGGCATCCAGTATCCAACCGCCGCGCCCGACGACGCCATCACTCGCCTTCAGAAAAAGATGGACTCGGGGCAAGTGAAGCTCCAGTTTGACGCCAAATTCGGCTACCTTCCGAGCCTCCTCAAGAATCTGGGGATCAACATCGATTCGCAGATGCTGGTGTTTTCAAAGACCAGCTTTCAAGCTCCCAAGATCTCGCCCAAGAAGCCGCGGGCGCTTTATTTCAATGACAACGTCGCGGTGGGTTTCGTGCCGGACGGCGACCTGATGGAGTTCGCTGCCACCGATCCCAAGCAGGGCGTGGTGTTCTACACGCTGGAGCGCGAAAAGACCGATCAGCCGAGCTTCCTGCGGCGGACCGATCAGTGCATCTCCTGCCATCTGATTCCCGGCACGCTCAATATTCCCGGCCTGCTGGCCACATCGGTGATTCCCGCGCCGGATGGTTCGCCTCGATTCCCCGCCGCAGCAGTGCTGGTCGACAGCCGCACCCCGCTTGATCAGCGCTGGGGCGGCTGGTATGTCACCGGCACATCCGGCGGTTTGCAGCATCGCGGCAACGCGGTGGCCCCCAATCCCGATCAGCCGGACGCTCTGGATCTGCGCGGCACCGAGAATCTGACCAGCCTGGCCGGCCGCATGGACACCACAGCGTATCTTGCACCCACCAGCGACCTGATTGCCTTGATGACGTTGGAACATCAGACGCGCGTCACCAATCTCATCACGCGGCTGGGCTGGGAAACGCGCATCGCGATCCAGGAGGGCAAGCTCAAAGATGTAGCCGCACGCTTGGACTTCGTGACGGATGAATTGGTGTCCTACATGCTTTTCGCCGACGAAGCCCACATGCGCGAACCGATGGCGGGCGTGTCGACGTTTACCAAAACATTTCCCGAGCGCGGGCCGCGCGACAAGCAGGGACGCTCGCTGCGCGACTTCGATTTGCAGACGCGCCTGTTCCACTATCCGCTCAGCTACATGATCTATGACCCGGCGTTCGATGCGCTGCCCGGCGTCGCCAAAGACCTGGTCTTTCGCAAACTCTTCGATGT
Organism: Bryobacterales bacterium; assembly: GCA_963798295.1. Lineage (GTDB taxonomy): Bacteria > Acidobacteriota > Terriglobia > Bryobacterales > Bryobacteraceae > Palsa-89. The sequence continues at coordinate 184,875 of CAWCSV010000007.1, forward strand.
TCTGACGGCCAAAAAGCCGAGTGAACGATACCCCCAGCTCACGGCCCAGGACCGCCAGGCCATCCTCGAGATTCTGCGTGACACTAAACCCGATCTGCCCGCTTATTGGCGAAACGCCGATCCCGCGGCCGCTCCGCCACAAAGCTAGAACGTGAAGCGCGCGATCAACTGGCCGCTTCTGGGCTGGGCGCCGGCGCCCTCCACAAAGTTCACGAATCCATAACCGGCCGACAACAAGCCGCACGTGCTGCCGATGCAGTTGCCGTGCGACGCCACAGTCTCGGGGGTAGTGGAGGGAAGGCCGAAGATTCCAACGCCATTAGCCGGCAGGGAGTAGAACAGCCGGTTGAAGATGTTCTGGAATTCGGCTCGAACCTGGAGCGTCATGCCCTCTCTGACCCGGAAAATGCGGCCGAAGCCGAGCGACTCAGCCGGCTGTCGCTGCCAGCGGAAGTCGTTGTAGTAGGGCGACGAATAGCCGAACTGCCCCGCGGGAGCATCCGTCCAGGCAGCCGGATTCAACACCAATTGCGTGGTCGGATCGAAATGGGAATTTGGATCCACCAGGAACAAGGGCTGGCCGGGTACGCGATTTTGGAACGTGGTGCCACCGCCCCAAAGCGCGGGGTTGTTGGCTGTTCCAACGCCCAACTCGCTAAGAAGGTTGTTGTTCGAAGCAGGTGTCCGGATCAATTCGCCGCTCTGGTACCGCAGCAGGCCGCTCACCGTCCAGTCGCGCGCCAGCCACGAAACCGCGTGCATGCCCGCGCCACCACTGCTTTCCCATTTGGGAGTTGTGTAGGTGAAGTTAATGATCAACTCTTGCGGAATATCGAAGCCGGAGATCTGCTTGTCGATCGCAGGGTTGAATATGTCGTTGATGAGCGGAGCGTCGGGCGTGAGATAGGACGTATTGGAATTGACGCCGTTGGTCAGTTCCTTCTGGTACGTATAAGCGATTCCCGCGGTCAGCCCGTGCGAATAGCGCTTGGTGAATTTCACCTGGAGTGAATCGTACCAGGTGTCCCCATCTGGAGGTCCAAGGAACGGCGGGATGCCTCCATACCACTGCGGCTCCGGCACCAATGCTGCAATCAGCGGCTCCGAGCCGGGGAATCCTGGGTAGACGTTATTTGGATTTGCCAGATTCGGGAAGCGTGCGATTACGGCGGGGGAATTAATTGGCGTGAGTAAAAGCTGTTGGTCGGCCGGATTTTGGATGTTGATCCCGAATTGCGACTGCAAAGTAGCCGGCGAGACGCCATCATAATTCATCGTGGACAGCAGGGGCGCAGTCCACCAGTTGCCGCGATTTCCCACGTAGGCCGCCTCAATCACCATGTCCTTCATAATCTCGCGCTGGAACCCGATACTCCATTGAAAGATTCGCGGAAGGCGAGCGGCGTTGGGAGCGATCGAAATGAATGGCGAACTCGGTGGAACTACGCCGGGAGCCGCTGGAGCAGGGTATTGCGGAGTGCTTGGGTTGTAAAAGCTGTTAAACGTAAGCACCGGATTGCCATAAACGTTGCCGGGAGCGTACGGATCGCCATTCTTGAGAATTGCGGCGGGCAATCCATACCCGGGAGAACCTAGCGAAAGGAAGTCAGGGACGCTAACGTTTAGCCCGGCCTGATCCGCTCCGGCTGCATAGTTTATGGCGCCACCGGCGCGGAAGACCGTTTTGGGTGTGATCTGCCAGGCTACACCTAAGTGGGGCCCGATAGAAAATGGGTACGGGCTGGCGAAGCTGCAGTTGCAGGAGGTCCCATATTCCACGGTGCCGAGCCGTCCGCCGATGGTCGGGTTAGGAGCTGTGAAGTCGGCATTCTGCATGCGACCGTGTTCTTCGTTCCACAGGGTGGCGTAATCCCAGCGCAGCCCGAGCTCGACTGTGAGGGTGTGGGTGACCTTCCAGCTGTCTTGCAGATAGATCGAATACGAATGCATGCCAAGCCGTGTACTTGTCTCGGGCGGGGCCACTTGAAGACCGCCAGCCAGGCCCAGCAGGAAACTCGCATACCCCATTCCGCTACTGGCGAAATTCGCAAAATTCTGGCCATATTGCGCGGGATCGGCAGTCTCGAGGTTGGAGAACTCAAATTCTCCATTGGCGCGGCTGCTGGTGGTGGTCGGGATGCCCTCAAACATCGCTGTCGCGCCCAGCTTGAAGGTATGGTTTCCCTTGATCCAAGTTGCGTTGGTGTTAAACGTGGTCTTTACATCCTCTTCGAAAGGCGCTTCAAAGAACGAAGCCGTGTTGGTGCTGGCAGGGAATCCACCGCCACCAGTGAAGCCTGAAAAGCCGAAGGCATTGGAATTCAGCCCGGAGAGATAGGGGAAGTTCTGGCCTGGGAAGGGAACGCCATCCGGGTAGAGACTAGCCTGGTTGTAGGAGGGGGTGACAGAGGGATTCGTGGTGTGCAGCAGACCCGCGCCGAAATGCAGCAAGAAGGTAGGCGTGATGGTGTCGTCCAGATTCAGACGTACCGTCTGCGCCAAAGAATTTTGGACTTCCAGGGTGGATAGCGGCAATTGCGCCCCGCTGAAACCGTTGTTCTGGGGCGAATACGTTTTGGTCGCTGAATAGTATCCGGACAGCTTCAGCTTGGAACTCAGCAGTTCGTCGATCTTAATGGAGGGAATCGTGGTATGGCGGTAATCCGAATAACCCGGGACGTTGTAGTTAAAAAAGGCCCCTCCCGCGGGGTTATTCGGCATCGGGAACAAATTCTGAATCAGCAACGCCGTGGGATCGAACATGCTGGCCGGAATGGTGTTGCCCGGGAATGGATCCGTCACTGGAGTGCCGTTCACGATGTGGCGGGTAGTAGGATTGAAAATCTGGTTCGCGCACACTGTCTGACCGACAGATGCGATGGTATTGCAGCCCAGGACGGCAGCGCCCAGGCCTGCGTCCGCGGCGAAATTTCCAGCGCGTTCGGCCGCGTCGGGAACTTGGGAAATCGCATTGGTGGTGAAGTTGGTCTGCCGGAACTGTTCAAAGCTAAAGAAGAAGAAAGTCTTGTCGTGACCGTTGTAGACTTTGGGGATCTCCACCGGCCCGCCCAGCGTGAAGCCATAATCGTTCTGATGGATCGGGTTGCGGATGTTGTAGTTCGAATTTGTCGGATCGACGGTGAATGGTAAGCCCGCATTCAGAACGGTGTTCGTTAAATAATCGAACCCGCTTCCATGCAATCGGTTGGAACCGGATTTCATGGTGTAGTTGATGTAACCGCCACCCGCCTGGCCATATTCAGCCGCATAGTTACTGGTCTGAACGGTCACTTCCTGGATGGCATCCGCCCCTTGCTGATTGATTTGGGTGAGCTGTTTCCAGAATCCATTGCTGGAATCCTGGCCTTCCACATTGATGGTTTGCGAGCTGGACGGCATGCCGTTAACGCGCAGGGTGTTATCACTGGCGAAGTCGGTCCCCGGCATCAGTTGGAGCGAGGCCAGCGGGTTCCTGATATTTCCCAGACCGCTGCTGTTCCCGAAACCGGCAGGAGCGCCGGAGAGCGTGAGGATGGGAAGATTGTCCAAGGTTTCCGTGGGGGTGGTGTAGCTCTGTTCCGTGCTTTCGGTTTTGAGCATGGAAGCTTCGGCGTTAACGACGACGGATTCCGTTGTCGCGCCCACCTCAAGGGTGGGATCGATCCGGTAAATCCCGTAAGCCTCTACAGTGATGCCGGACCGAACATACTTCTTGAATCCGGTGACGGATACCGATAGCTCGTAGGCGCCGAGCGGTAGTTGAGAGATGGTGTAATTGCCCGTGGCCGAAGATGCCGCTGGATAAACCGCGCCGGTCGCGAGGTTTCGAGCTTCAACGGGAGCGTTGGCGACAACCGCTCCTGCCGGATCAGTTATGGTGCCAGTAATAGTTCCCAGATTCGTTTGAGCGAATGCGGCTGAAACGAGTACAAAAATACCGATTGCGGCGAACAGTGCCTTCACAACCGTACCTCCATCAACGTTGATTTAACCCATCAGCAAAAGAGATCTGGCCAAGTCTAACTCTAAGAAATGGCTTTGAGCAATGTTTGTTGCAAATTTGACGAAGCTTTGACGCTATGGGGTGGGGCGAAGCTAGCGGGCTGTTTTTTACCTAACATACCAATGTTACTTTGTGAGTCGGTTTTGTTTGTTACTTACAATAAAGCGACCGGGAAATGTAGCAGACCCATGCAGCCAGCGACACAACATCGTTCGATGTTCACACTCGCGCCGTTTTTATTCAGAAGTCTGCGGCCGTTCCAGCGCGCTCGTCTCTTGCGCGATTCCGCCGCGGGTGTTCAGCTGGCGGCTTTGAGCATCCCGCAAGCGCTTGGCTATACCAGCATCGCGGGCATGCCCGCGGTCACCGGATTCTACACGCTCTTGCTGCCGCTCCTGGCGTTTGCGACCTTTGGGTCGTCGCGCTTCCTCGTGGTGGCGGCCGATTCGGCAACCGCAGCCATTCTCGCAGGTGGAATCTCCGGCATGGCGCCGGTGGCCAGTGTCCAGTATGTGGCTCTGGCGGGAGCGGTGGCTCTGCTCACCGCGGGATTCCTATTGGTGGCCCGCTTGCTCAAGCTCGGCTTCATCGCCGACTTTCTTTCGCAGACGGTTCTGGTAGGCTTCCTCACCGGAGTAGGGTTTCAAATCGGCATTGCGGTGCTCGGTGAAATGCTCGGTTTGGAGATTCACTCCCGCCGGAGCGTTGTGCAACTCGCTCAAGTGCTGCGCCATCTGCCCGAAGTAAGTCTGCCTTCCTTGCTTCTCTCCACCGTAGTGGTGGCCGGTATCCTGATTTGCGACTGGCTGGCGCCCAAATTCCCCGCTTCGTTGATCGCCGTGGCCGGCGCGATCGCGGCCAGCGCCGTTTGGGATTTCGCCTCGCATGGCATCGCCGTCATCGGGCCGGTGGCCGGGGGGCTGCCGCATCTAGGCCTTCCGGACTTAAGCTGGCATCAGGCGGAACTGCTGGTTCCCGTAGCCGGATCGTGCTTTGTCATGATCGTCGCACAGAGCGCGGCAACCGCCCGTGTTTACGCTGCGCGCCACCAAGAGTACTTGGACGAGGACGCGGATCTGCTGGGCCTCTCCGTTGCAAACGCGTCCGCGGCGCTCAGTGGCACGTTCGTGGTGAACGGAAGTCCAAGTCAAACCGCGGCGCTCGAAAGCTCCGGAGGACGAAGCCAATGGGCCCATGTCGCCACCGCAGCGGTGGTTGCGTTGGTGCTGCTCTTCTTGACGCATCCATTGCAGTACCTCCCGCGATGCGTCCTGGGCGCGATCGTGTTCATCGTGGCCATCCGTATGGTGGACCTGCGTGGAATGCGGGACATTCGCCGTGAGAGCCCCGGCGAATTTCTGCTGGCGTTGACCACCGCGGTGGTTGTGGTGCTGGTGGGCGTGGAGCAGGGCATCGTGCTCGCCATGGTAATGTCGCTGCTCCGCATTGTGCGCCACAGCTATCGTCCGCACACCGCAGTGCTCGCGCAAGGCCCAGGTGGATTATGGCAGTCAAATCCGGTTGTGCCTGGCGCGGTGACCGAGCCCGGATTGGTAATTTTCCGCTTCGGAGCGGCTCTCTTTTATGCCAACGCCGGCCGCTTTGCCGAGGAAATCCGGCTTTTGGTTGGCCCGGCGCCATCGTTGCTGCGCTGGCTGGTGGTGGATGCCGGAGCGATCACTCAGGTGGATTACACGGCCGCGCGTGTGGTGCGCGAACTTCACGACGAGCTGGCCCAGCGAGGCATCGAGATGGTGTTTGCGCACGTGCAATCGGACCTTAAGCTGGACTTGGACCGCCACCACCTGACCGAGGTTATCGGCTCGGATCGCCTCTTTGACAGCCTGCATGAGGCGCTGGCCGCTTATCACGCCCTGTCGGCCGCCGGCCGAACCTGAATCGCGATAAAATTTGATGGATGCCTCGAATCGGGGTTTCATGTATTGCCGCGATCTTCCTGACGCCCTCTGGACTTCTGCTGTCGCAGGCCCCGGCATCCAGTTACGATAAGGCAATCTTTCAGAAACCAATTCCGCCCGATCAGCTCGCATTTCTGAATCAATTCGCGGGAGCGCCGTCCAACGATCTCTATCGTGACAAACAATTCCGCAAATTAATGCGCGGCGCGATCCCGGATTGCGTCTTTCATTACGGCCGGGACATGCCGTTATCCGACGCGCTGGACCTGGTGTTCAAGGGATCCACGCTTCCGGTCCAGATCCACGATGGGCGATACGTGACGCTTTCCGGCAGGCGCGGTCCGTACCTGGCCGGCCGAGGATTCCTGTGGATCGATATGCAGGATGGAATCGCGCTGGGTGGGTTCTATTTCCATCCCACCAACGGCGAGCCGACGCCGGCGGTCAATGTGTTTTCCAGGCAAGTGAAAGAAGACGCGCTTAAGCTGAGCCAGCTTCCGCCGGCGTTTGCCGAGGACCTGGTGCAGTGGTCTTTTGATTCGCGAATTCCTCCCGTCACCACACGCTACTTCATCACGGGTGCGAACCGGAAAATCCTGCTGGAACACGATGAAGATTATTGCGCGCCCGCGGCCGGCGTGCCTCCGCCCAATTGCCGGCAGATGAACGCCACGGCCGCCGACATCGACGTCGACGCAGCTTACTATTTGGAACAGACCAACCACGCGACCAATGCCACGGCGTGGATGATCACCGGTCAGGACCAGGTGGCTTGGCTTCAGGTTCGCGAGAGCACGTGCGGGGTTGGGCCCGATCCGCTGGGGTGCCGCATCCGCATGGCGCGCGAGCGCACGCAGATAATTATCAGGCGGCGTCCCCTGCCGCGCCCAGCGCGCGGGTAGCCGTTATTCTTTCTTCTTCAACGCGCCGTCATTCTCGGCGATGAAATTTCGAATCTCGTCCGACATTCCCAGCAGCTTCTCCCATTGCTCGCGATAAAGCGTGACGGGAAAGCGTCCCAGCCCGTACACCGACAGCCCGCCCTTTTCACTCACCTTGAGCGACATCTGCCCGCGCGTGGGCTTTTTCAGCGATGCGTTCTCGGCGCGCAGCCGCTCGATCTCGGCCTTCAGTTCTTCTTCCGATGGCATGTGTATCAGTGATAGCACACTCCCTGGCCGAGTTCAGCGCGACACTTCCCAGCGCCCCCAGCGCCCGTGCTCCACTGCGCCGAAGAACTCGCCCAGTTCGCGATGGAAGGCATCGGGCTCTTCCAGATGAAGGGCGTGGCCGCTATGGGGGCAAATCCAAAGTCCCGCGCGTGGAATTGTTTTCTTGAGCCACAGAGTAGTCTCAAGACAGGGCGCGTCCTCGTCGCCGGCGGCTAGCAAGACCGGGACACGCAGGTTCGAGAATTCCTTGGCATAGTCCTGGAGCGAGGGACGCCGCGCCTGATAGCCGAGCAGCGTGCGCGCCTTGCCTTCCGGGGAATGCTCGCCCAGATGCGCCACAAATTCCTGGAATCCGCGCGGATCCTTGCGCAGGAGCTGCACGCGCGTGGGCCCCTGTCCGATGATCTCGGCCACCGCGGCCGAACCTTGTTCCAGGTAGGCACGAGCTTGAGCCTCGCAGTCCGCCACCCAAGCTGCACGATCGGACGCGGGTGAGCCGGACCCTACGCCCGACGCCACCAGCGACCTCGCCAGCTCCGGGTACATCAATCCAAAATGCAGCGCCGCATACGCGCCCATGCTGGACCCCACAATGTGCGCCTTGCCCTGTCCGGAGGCGCGCACCACCGTCGCGATATCGTGAACGACGAACGGCATGCCATACATCGCCGCGTCGCCCGGCACATCGGAAGGCGGATAGCCGCGCGCGTTGTAAGTGATGCATCGATAGACGCGCGAAAATCGGCGCACTTGCGCCTCCCATCCGCGATAGTCCGAGTTCAACTCATGAACGAAAACGATCGGATCTCCACTGCCTGTCTCTTCGACGTACAGCCGCACGCCATCGGAATTCACAAAGCTCACTGTTCAGTCCTCGACCAAGAGTTCTACCATAGAAGAGCAGCGTGCCTACGCGACAACATGCCGGCCCCGGTCCTTCCGCCTCTGACGTCCCTGAGCCTTCGCTGGCCGAACGCGCGCGCACACTGGCCTCGCTCGGGCTGATCGGCAGCCTCTCCACGCATTCGCAGAAGTTTCCCGGATTTCCTTTCGGGTCACTTATGCCGTTTGCAACCGATGAATTCGGCCGGCCCATCTTCTTCATCAGCAGCATGGCCATGCACACGCACAACCTGCGCCAGGATCCCCGGGCCAGCTTACTGGTGGCCCAGCCGGATATTTCCGGCGATCCTCTGGGCGCCTCCCGGCTGACGCTGCTGGGCGACGTGACCGAAGCGCCCGCGACCGTGGTGAAGGATCTCTATCTTTCACGCCACGAGAACGCGAAATACTGGCAGGAGTATAGCGATTTCGCCTATTATCGGCTGCAAGTCTCGGGCGTCTATTTCATCGGAGGCTTCGGCGTTATGGGCTGGATCTCGGCCGACGATTACCGCAGCGCGCAACCCGATCCGCTGGCCGCTGCGGCGCCCGGAATCATTCGCCACATGAATGCCGATCATGCCGATGCGCTGCGCTTGATTGCCGGGCGATTTGCAGGCGAGTCTCCCGATGAAGCGGCCATCACCGCCGTGGACCGGCTGGGTTTTCATTTACGGCTCAAGTCGGGCGACAGGATCCATGGCGCGCGCGTGGCTTTCCTGCGGGAGGTGAAAACCAAAGAAGATGCGCGAGAGGTCTTTGTCGAAATGGTGCGGCAGGCCCGATCCGCTGGCACGCCCTAGCGCCGGTGCTAGGCTACTTCGGTTTGGGTGGATATTTCTCCAACGACTTTTTGACCATATCGTCCAGCTTGCCCTCAAGCTTGATTGCGTCGCTTTTTTCCACGCTTGCGATGGCGCGCCAGACCAGAGAACGTGTACTGGGATCGCGCAGATCGATAACCAGCGTCCCCTCTGTATAAGGCACTTTCACCACGCGCGTACCCAGGCCCCGCCAGCCCGCCGGATAGCTCTCCAGCTCGGCCTTGCGGGCCGACCCCAGCCGGTATCGCACATTGAGATCCGATTTCCCGGACACCAGCTTCAGCCCTCTGGCCGTGAGACCGCGTTCAATATCGGCGTCAATCCGCTTCTGCACCAGCTCACTATTGAGCGCCGGATTCTTGCTGTTCAACTGGCCGGCGCGGATGGCGAAGGTCCTGTACCTGCCGAAGTCGGCCGCCTGGTCGAACTCAACAGTCACCTTTTGCGCCGACGCAGCGAGCGTAGCAGCCAAGAACAACAAGAGGGTTTTCATGTTCGGATTGCGATCACTTCCAGATATTCGCCTCGCACGGACGTACTTCCGGCGTCCGCTTCGTTATGCTCGCTCCAGAGGCGTTCCAGGTCGGCCTCATAAGCCGCTTGAGCGTCGGCGGGAAGTCTGGAGAACGCGACTTGAGTCGGCCCAAAATATTGGCGAAAGAACTGGACCACTCCAGCCGGTGGAAGGGCAAATTCGAAACGAAGGGGCTGCCTGCTGGTTCGAATCTCGGATGCATACTCGCCCAGCCGTTGCCGGACTATGCGTTCATCGCCCCACAAGACGGGCGCCGGGATTCCCTCCGGCGGCGGCGCGTAGCGATTGCCTAAAGCAAATTGCGTGGCAATGAAGCCGTCGGGGGACCAATTGGCCATGGCGATGACGCCCTTTGGCCGGCAAACCCGCGCAAGCTCCGCGGCGACAAGTTCGGGACGCGGACCGAACATCGCGCCAAACATGCTCATGACCACATCGAAATGCGCATCGGGATAAGGCAACTGCTCGGCATCCCCTTCCTCAAAGCTAGCCCTCAGGCCTTCAGCGGCTGCCCTTTCGCGCGCTTGCTCCAGGAGATTGGGTGCAATATCGACGCCGCAAACTTGAGCGCCCTTTCGCGCCGCCGGTATAGCCAGATTGCCGGTGCCACAAGCGACGTCGAGCACGTGCGCGCCAGCCTGAAGCTGCAAGCGATCGACGAACGCTTCCGCGGGGCCGGACGTGTATCGGGCAATCTGTCCGAAATCGCCTGCGGCCCACGCGGCGCGCATGCTCTGCTTGATCTGGTCAATACCGGTTTGAGCAGGTTGCATGAGCCTAGTGTACAAAAGGAGGCTGAAGGCACGACACCATCGCGGCCAGGGACGATTGCGCCGATGTTTCCCGGTCCACGCGCCGCCATGATCGCAAATCCGGGCGGATCAGGTGTACGCCATCGCGACAATGTACAAAACCGTGTCCATGCGTCCCGATGCTACAATTGATGTGTCGCGGAGAGGTGGCAGAGTGGTCGATTGCGGCGGTCTCGAAAACCGTTGAACCTTTACGGGTTCCGGGAGTTCGAATCTCCCCCTCTCCGCCAGCCTTTGCCAGTTTTCATCTTGGATGATCGGCCCTCGAATTCGTATTTCGTCTTCTCGGCTGCCGGCCGGATATTCATGAAATAGCTGCGGACCGCGTCTATTTTAGTGCCGAGCTTTTGCCCTCCATCCTCTTTCCTTGAAGGATGCGGCCTATGCTTCACCGTTAATACTACGGATTCCCGGAAATATTACAAGGGGAGGCTGTGGGGATAAAGTACAATGCCGAAATGCTCCTCAAGCGGCTCTGGCGGGTAGTTCGGGATCTCATCGATGCGATGGGCCGGTTGGAAATCCTCTGGAAACTCGTCACGCTCACGAAAGGCGGCCAGATCGTCCTGGCGTTCGCCGTGGCGGCGGCCGCGTTCGCGTTTGAAGCCCTGCGGTCGGACCGCCTGGCGTTCGCGTTTATCATCGCCCTGTCGTTATTCGCGCTGATCGCGTTCATCGCGCACTTCCGTTACAGGCTCAGCAGTCGGCCTAGGCTTGAGTATATGGGCATCACCGGCGTCCAATATGAGCTAGGCGACCCGAAATTTGGCACTGAGGAGGGCGGGTTCATGTACGGTGCGAGCATCCTCCGACCGTTGTACGCTCGGATCGCGAATGCGCAGAAGGACACCGACGTGGCGGCCAACAACGTAGCTGCCCGTATCCGCTATCGGCACTACGACGGGCGTGACGAGGCGACGGCCGAAGCCGTATGGTCTGCGGTGGTGCATAAGCGGGGCGAGTTCGTCGAGAGGGTGCATATCGAATCCGGAGAAGTGGCGCATCTCGTGGTTCTGTACACGTATCCTCCGACCGGGAACCGGGGAGCGCCCGGCGCGAAGACCACGAATGACTTTCTGGCCACGGGGAACCTTTTCGCCGGCGGCCAGTTCAAGAAGTTCGGCGTCGGGCACCGGAGCGTCTTGATCGAAATGAGGTCCGACAACGGCGCACCGCTCGTCCTGAGGGGAGGGTTCACAGTAACGAAGAACGAGGGCCTGGAACTGGACAAACCAGCGCTCAGAAAGCTGTTCGCGTGGGAATGAGGTTGGGCTCACTCGGCGAGAATGCCGAGCACCGAGCGGTACTCACGGCAGGTCATCGAGCACTCGACATGGTGCGAGCGCCCAGTCGGTTGAGGACTGCCGGGCGGCCGCCGAACTCACCCGATGTCGGGGATGTTCAGCAAAGCGTCGTTGAACCGGTTGGTGAAATTCGCGATCGCGACGGTGAGCGTCAATTCCACCACCTGATCCTCGTTGAAATATTGTTTCAATTCGTCCAGCGCACGGGGCCGGATAGCCGACGCGCCGCGTGTCACTCGCTCGGCGAAAAGAATCACCGCTTTCTCCTGGGGGTCGAACAGAGGGCTGCGCTGGAAGAAGGCCAGCGCCTTGATCTGATCGTCGGTCACTCCGTTCTTTTTTCCCGAAGCCGAGTGCGCGCGGAAACAGTACTCGCAGCCGTTGATCAGCGACGTCTTAAGATAGGCCAGCTCCTTGTATTTCCGCTCCACCGTTCCGCGTTCAATGACCGAGCCGTAGAATGGCACAAAATTCGCGAAGGCTTCGGGAACCCGCGCCATGGTGCCGAAGAAGGCCGGCACTTTTCCCGACCCGCGGGATAGCTTGTCGAATAAAGGTTGAACTTCAGGGGCTGCCTCTTCTTTGGATATCGGGCTGATTCCGATTTCTGTGTCGGTTGCTGTGGGCATGCAGATACTTTATCTCACTTCTGCGATTGCAACAGCGCCAACGCCTGCGGCATCGGCTGATAATTCGCATAGGTGTCGTTCTCATCGGAGTCCTCATTGAAGAGCCCGAGGGCGGATGCTCTGACGCGGACGTTGAACGTCTTGGGAAGCCAAACGCCATTGGCCACCGGCTCCTGCTCGAGATCGAATTCGGTTCCCGGTCCGACCTTGGCGAGGAATCCAAAAATACTAACCGGCTTCACCACCTCGGCATGCACCTTCACCCATTGGTCGGTCGCCTTGTCTATCCAAAGCCGCCCCTTCATTCCCTTGAGAACCCGGCCCTCGTGGTCGGTCGCCTCGTAGCCCGGCCGGGGCTCGGCGCTCAGTACCCAGCAAGCGTGCCCATCCACCTTTGCATCCTGGCCGTCCAACTTGAATTCGAACGCATCGATCATCTCCTGGAGCATCCGGTGATCACGGTTCTGTTCCCGTTGATACTTGGCCACCCGGTGTTCACGCTGGCGTTCGGATTCGTGCTGCCGCTTTTCCATTTCTTTTTGCAGCTTGCGTTGCTCCACCGCCTTTTCATCCGGCGACAGAGGTTGGTCGTTGATGGCTGTAACAAGGTTATAGGGAGAACCATCGATCATGAGCACGCGGTAAGTCTTCGATACTTGATCGCTGCGCTTGCCGCCCACGTCCCGTTCCACGAAAGAGTACTTGGCGGCCTGCGCCCAATCCGCTTTGGTGGCTGCGACGGATTTGTGGACGATTTCGTCGGGGTTGGGAGCCGCGGCCAGGGAAAGCGTCCCCAGCGCGACCGAAAGTAAAAGCGTGCGGCTTAACATGAATCCTCGAGTGTTAGACGCGCCACAGCTTAAAGTCGCACGCGCTTTGTTACAGGCGTACCGCGGGTACCAACTACTTGCCTTCCAGGCCTTGCGTCAGGTCGATGCGGGTGCCCACCGGATCGATAATGAAAGCGACCTTCCCAACGATGGTAGGAACCTCGCGGTAGGGCACGTCGAACGTCATTCCGTCGGTGGTCAACTTCTTGCAAAACGCATCCAGATCCTTGATCTCGAATCCGATGTGATCCAGGGTGCGGCCTTTGGTGGGCGCGGGTGCGTCCTTGGCCTTCAGAAAATCCACTTCGCCGCCGGGTAGTTTCGCCGCCGGCAGATTGCGGCGGGTGGTGGCTTCGGCGCCAAAAGTCTTGACGTACCAGGCTTGCAGAGCCGCCGGATCGGTGGTGGTGAGGTGGATGTGGTGGAAGATCACGGGCGCGGGAATGGAGGCGTCTTCGTTAAACTCGACGCGGATCTTGTCGGGAAAGGTCACCATGATCTGCTTGTTCTTTTCGATATCGAAAACAGTGGGGATATTGGCGGCGGCGAGTTTGGCTTTGAGCGCGGCGTAATCCTTGACCAGGAAGCCGATATGGTTGACAGTGGAACCCTCCGAGCCTTCCGTCGCGTCACCCTCGGCCACGATGATGTAGACGCCAGGAAGCTTCAGGAAGCCGTTCTTGGTGACCGTCGCGCCGAGAATATCCACCCAGACTTTGATCTGCGCGTCGGGATCGGGAACGGTGAGATGAATATGTCCCAGCGAAACGCCGGCGTCATTCGGAGGAGCGAGCTGAGCAAACATAGTGGTGGCGGACGCCGCGAGCAGATAGAGCCATCGCATGCGCGCTATCGTATCACGACGATGCGGCGCTCCTCTTCTCAAAGAGCGTTGTCGAAGAGCGCGCGAAGTTCGTCCTTGGCCTGCTCCAGAACGCGCTTCTGCTTGGCGGGTAAGTTGTGGCCGGCGCGGTTGATGTAGAAGGTCAGCATCGACATCGCGGATTGCCGGGCCGAGCCTTTACGGCGCTTGCTCGATTCGGCGGAATGCTTCAGAGACCGTGCGATGCGCTTTGGATCTTTCCAGGAAAAAACGCCAGCTTCCAGATCCAGGGCATTGCTGGTTTCCGTCACATGCTGTGACCAGCGTTTCGTCGCCACGCGCAATCTCCTTCACTTAAGACGCGCTCCGTGTGTGATTTTTATCGGGTCTGGCGCGAATAATAGAGTGAAGCATGGCGACGCCAAGGCAGGAGCGGTTCCAGGCGCTGGTGGAGGAGCACAAGAAGATCCTCTATAAGGTGTGCCACTCCTACTGCCGGAATCCGGACGACCGGGAGGACCTGGCGCAGGAGATCGTCGTCCAGCTCTGGCGGTCGTTTCGCTCTTTCGACGAGCGGGGCCGGTTTTCCACCTGGATGTACCGGATTGCGCTCAATGTCGCGATCTCGTTCTACCGCCGCGAGAGCGTCCGGACGCGGCACGTCGTTCCAGGAAGCGGGCATCTGCTGGAAGCGATCGGCGACACGGAGAACCGTTCCGAGGAAGTAGGGATGCTTTATGGGTGGATCGAGGAGCTTGATCCGCTCAACAAGGCGCTGGTACTTCTTTATCTGGATGGGAACAATTATCAGGAGACCGCAACCATCCTGGGAATCAGCGAGACCAACGTCGCAACCAAAATTAGCCGCCTGAAGGGGACCCTGCGGCAGAAGAAGGAAGTTCAACAACATGGAACTCGATGAGCTCCGGGAAAAGTGGGCCGAGCACGACCGGAAGCTCGATCAAAGCATTCGCCTCAGCTGGCAGTTGCTGCGGGACACTTACACGCGGCGAGCTCGATTCGCGCTTTGGAGATTAGCCGCGATGCTGGCGGCCGGGTCGCTCTTCATTCTCGCAATCATCGTGTCGCTGGGCCGTTTCACCGCGCTGAACTGGGCAGCGCCCAGGTTCGCGATCCCCGCGATGGTCTTGGACCTGATGGCGATCGCGGCCCTGGCGGCGCTGACCGTCCAGATCGGTCTCGCGCTGCATATCGACTACAACCAACCCGTCGCGACAATTCAGAAACGCCTGGAGGCGCTGCGAAAGTTCCGCATACGCTACACGCAGGCGATCTGTCTCACCATGGCGCTGACCTGGGCGCCCATCTTTATTGTCCTGATGAAGGGGGTCCTCGGGCTGGATGTGTATCGTCTGTTTGGAACCGAGGGGATCGTAATCAACGTCGCCTGCGGCTTCGTGGCGTCGGCAATCGGGGTTTGGCTTTGCCGTTACCTTGGGAAGCTGATGAGCGATTCGGCGGTTGGTCAACGGTTCATGCGGGACCTGGCCGGTTACAACTTAAACGCGGCGTCCGGATTTCTGGCAACGCTGGCGGAATTCGAAAAAGAGAATTATTCGCCCCAGGAACGTTCCAGCATGCGCGAATATTCGCCCGAGGAATAAAGCTCGAAATGGAACTCGCGCGAGCTGAGCGGCGCGAAGTCGCATTCGCTCTGCTTGCTCTGGAAGATTTGATCGGCGAAGCGGAAGTAAGATCGCACAAATTCGTCGGCCAGCACTTCGCGCGGCGGCGCGGCGCCGAACAAGAAGTTTAGCCCCAGCGCGCGGCTGAAGATCGATTTAAAGTCGGCCACACCCCACTTGCGAAGCTTGGCCTGCACGCCGGTGGGCGCGTCCTGGATCAGCAATCCAGCGAAACTTTGGAAGCAGATGCCGCGCGGAAGCACGGCTTGATGGCGCTCGGCAAATTCCAGGCACTGCTCGATCCAACGGGAAAGATCTTTGCCGACATAGTAGAGCATGCGCAGCTCGGAATAGCGGCCCTCCATTAGGGCGCGATCCAGGTCGTCACGCGTCGCTTCACCTTGGGGCAGCAGGCCCTGCAACTTGAGGTTAGCGCGAGAGCTCTCCACCAGCTTGCTTGGGCCGCCGGCGTCGGCGAAGGGATGGAGAATCAAAGGCGGCAGCGTCCGTACAATGCTGTGCGTCAGGGCCGGTGCAGTTCCGAAGGACGATTCAGGTGCCATATCTGACCTCAGTATGCGGAGTTACTTCCGCACGGTCAGTAGTACCTTGGCTTCAATTGTTTGGGTACCTCGAAGAACTTTCACAAGTACTTCCTGGCCAGGATGACTAGCCCGCAGTGCGTACGTGAAATCGTATAGGTTTTGTATGGGTTTACCGTCAAACTCGGTCAAAATGTCGCCACCCTTGAGACCCGCCTTGGCGGCGGGGGAGCCCGGGCGCACGTCGGCGAACCTTACTCCATTGGGGAGCTCGGTGAAGTCGGGGATGCTGCCGAAATCGGGCCCGTAGCCGCCGCCGGACACCTTGCCGGAATGCGGATTGGCCACCTCACCGGGAGGCTGGGTCTCGGCTACTCGGACAAACTGCGGGCGCGGCGCCTTATCAATAAGGTGGTCGGTGACGTCGGCCACCAGATCCAGCAACCGGACGGCGTCCGGAGCGTTGATCTTGTCCCAGGTGTCGCTGGGCTTGTGATAGTCGGCGTGGAGGCCGGAGAAGAAGAACAGCACCGGGACCTGTTTGGTGGTGAAGGAAGTATGGTCGCTCGATCCGTAGCCGGCCTTCTCGGTGAGATCGGCATCAAAATCATGCTGCGGCGCCAGTTGCGCGAGCAGCGGCGCAAAAGTACTGCCGGTACCCACCCCGCCTATGTAAACCTTGCGGTCCCGGATGCGGCCGATCATGTCCATGTTGATCATGGCGACGTCGTCCTGGAGCGGGAGCAGGGGATGGTTGACGTAGTAACTGGAGCCTAGCAGGCCCAATTCTTCGCCCGCGAAGGTCATAAACAGAATGCCGCGCTGGTGTTTGGGCTGGCGTGAGAACCAGCGCGCGAGTTCAATGACGCCCGCGGTGCCGGAAGCGTTGTCGTCGGCGCCGGGATGCACGGTTCCGGTGAGCGAGGGCGCCATGGAAAACTGCCCTCCCAAACCCAGATGATCGTAGTGCGCGCCGATCACCACGTACTCATTCGTTTCGCCGGGCAGGTACGCGACGACGTTGTGGACGGTCTTCACTTCCCGCGCGATGTCGACATTTATCTCAAGCCGCAGCTTTTCCGGGAGAGCGAATGATTCCGGATGCAGATCCTTATCGATGCCGGTCTCGATGGTTTCCAGCTTCTTGCCGCTCAAAGCCAGCCATTTGTTGACGACATCGGCCTTCACCTGCACGAATTCGATGCCGGCGTTATCCGGACCCTCTGCGCCTCCGAATTTTTCCAGGTCGTCGCCATCGCCGGTATGCGTGCCGACGTCGTTGACCATCAAGACGGCCTTGGCCCCGTGAAACTTGGCATTAGCGGCCTTGCTGAAAATTTGCGAGTGGGCGGTGTAGACCTTCCCTTCGAACACGCTCTTTTCGTCGAACTCTTGCGGTTCATGCCGCATCAGCAGCACGATCTTGCCCTTCACGTCCAGGCCCGCGTAATCGTCGTAATTGTATTCGGGAGCGGTGATGCCGAAACCCGCGAAAACGATGTTGCCGGACGCTTCGCCCGCGGCGGAGAGGTTCAATGGGATGAAATCCTGCTGGAAGCGCAACGATTCGGGAACGGTTCCTGGGTCGTTTGATGTGCTGAATGTAAGGTCATTCTTATTGCCCAGGCGTGCGCTGGTGGTAACCTCGAAATCCTGGTAATAGGTGCCGCCCGCCGCCGGTTTTAGGTTCATCGCGCGAAACTGATCGCGAATGTAAGCCGCGGCCTTTTCAAGCTCCGGCGATCCGGTGGCACGGCCGCGCATGTCTTGCGAGGCTAGAAACTTGATGATGCCCAGGTATTCGTCGCTGCTGATGTTGGCGGCGGATACAGCAACCGCAAGTGCAATCGGGAGTGCGAAGCGCAGTCGCATGCTACTTGTCGAGCGGGGAGGGGATCTTCACCTCGCAGCACTTGTCATCCGGCTTCTCGGCCTTGGAGGTGCTGGCCGTTGCGGACTTCTGATAATTCAGCTCGCCCGTAATGATCTGATCGATGTTCTGCCAAGGATAGTTGCCCACTAAGCGCCGTCCGTTCAGAAACACGGTAGGCGTGGCATCCACGTGCAGCGCGTGTCCTTCGGCGAGCGAAGCGTCCACTTCGCCCTCGGTAGCCTTGGTGTCGATGCAATGGCCGAGCTGTACGGCGTCCAGATCCTGGGCGGTCTTGGCGAAATCCAGCACTTGGGTTTTCAGATTGTCCGGATTGATTTCGGCCTGATGATCGTAAATCCAGTCATGATACTTCCAGAAAGCCGATGCGCTTTGGTGAAAGATACAGCGCCCCGCGATGGCCGCCGGCTTGGCCCAGGGATGAATCTGTTCCAGTGGAAAATCCTTGAAGTAAACGTGAACCTGAGTAGGATACTGCGAGGGAACGTTGGCGCGCAGCGTTTTAGCTTCTTCTCTGCAATTGGGGCATTCGAAATCGCCAAACTCGACAACGGTGACCGATGCGTTTTCGGGGCCGAAGCTGGCAGCGCCAGCGGTCTTCAACTTGTCGAGATCTTCCTGAAACGGATTCTTACCGAGGTTGTAAACCACGCCGCGAATAATGTGCTGGCCGTCGCCGGTGACGTAAAACATTTCCTCCTGTGAGCGGCCCTGGTAGGTGAAATGAACATCCACTTGCTTGAGGCCGGGCGTCGGGCCCGGCTTTGGATCGTCGATCTTCACTTGTACCTCGGGAATCACGGCCAGCAAATGGCGAACATAAGCCTCCATTTGGGTTTTGTCCAAGGTTCCAGGCGCGGACTTGGGCTTTTCCTGCGCGGAAAGAAGGGTCAGCAGGGACAGAGATAGCGAGGCGAATACGACGAGGCGCATAATTGATTGTAACTCGGGATTGGAGCGAACCGCATGAAACGCTGTCCTCCAAAGGTACAAGGAGTCCCATGGCAAACAGCTTTGGTACCGATATTCTAATTCAGGCGCCAGACCCCAAAATCGCGGCGTCTTATTACGTCGAGCAGCTCGGATTTACGATAACCGGCGAACTGCCGCACATGATCAGCCTGCATGGCGCGCACATCAATCTGTTTATCGAGCGGGGCCCGGCGCTGGGGCCGGTGCTGGAAGTCACGGTCGACAATGTGGAGGAAGCCAAGCACCGGCTGGTGAAGAACGGCTGCGAAATCGTCAAGGATGAGCCGGATTTCCCGCGATGCTATGTGAGGGATTCGTTTGGATTGATTTATAACTTGCACAGCTCACGGTAAGCCGACGTAGCGTAAGATGGGGCATTGCAAAGTGTTTTTGCGCGGGTGACGAATTTGTCCTGGAACAAGATCAGCGAATTTCTAGCGAAGCGCGCGAATCTCGGGGGATTTGTACTGGTGGTACCTGAGGATCAGAATTTGAGGGAGTGGTGGGCGCGCGAAGGAGCCTTGTGATTGACGAGCTTCGACTCCGCGTTGGTGCGACGTCGCGGCCAGGAAAAGGCGTTACGCGACGTCCTGAAGGCCGCTAGTTTTTCTTCGTGGGTGGCGGCGGTGGCGGTGCTTTTGGTGGCGGTGGTGGCGGCACGTAACCTTCTTTAAATGGCCGCTTGCCGGCTTCTAGTGTTGGGCCCATTTTTTTCCTCACTTGGGGCTTGCGGGCGCCGCCGTCGGCGGCGAGGACGGTGATTGTTGCTGCGACGGCACTTTGGCTGGAGGGGGCGGCGGTACGTAGCCCTTCTTCTCCATTGGGGACTCAACTTTGTTCATTTCGGCTCGATAGCTAAGGTTACCAAATGCGAACGTTGACCACGACAGTAAGTCTTGTCTAATACAGGATGAGCCTGAAGGGGGATCGATTTCTAACACAGAATGAGCCTGAAGGAGGGGAGCGCATGCTAGGGATTGATCATCAGCATGCAGGATGGCGAGAAACTAAGCCTGGGGCAGATCGAGGCGTTTTTGGAGGCAAGCCAAGAAGTTGAGTTCCACGGAAAACGGCGGCGGGAGGTGTATGAGTGGATCACGCGAACCTTGCGGCGGCAACGTTACGGCGAGCAAGGCAAGAAGGTGCGGGGGGTATTGCGGCGCTTTGTGGCGAAGATGACCGGGCGAAGCCGGGCGCAGACCACGCGGCTGGTGGGACGTTATCTGAAACACAGCGAGGTGAAGGAGTCCAGCGCTCGACGCCGTCGCTTTCCGAGCCGCTTCACGCGGGCCGACATCGAACTACTGGCGAAGGTGGACGAAGCGCACGAAACGCTCTCCGGCCCAGCCACGAAGAGGATTCTGGTGCGCGAGTGTGAGCAGTACAAGCACGCTGCGTACGAGCGGCTGGCGACGATCTCGGTGGCCCACATTTACAACTTGCGCCGGCGGCGGCACTACCGCGAGTGCTGGCTGAGCTACACCCCCACACGGCCGGTGCAGGTGGCCATCGGCGAGCGGCGGCGGCCCCAACCGGGAGGCAAGCCGGGCTATCTGCGGGTGGACACGGTGCACCAAGGAGATCGGGATGGAATCAAGGGGGTGTATCACATCAATGCCGTCGACGAGGTGACGCAATGGCAAGTGGTGGGAGCTGTATCGGCGCTCACGCAAACGCATCTAATGCCGGTTTTACAAGCGATTCTTGGCCAGTTTCCGTTCCCCATCCGGGGCTTTCACTCCGACAACGGCTCGGAGTTCATCAACGATATGGTCTCTGGTCTGTTGCGAGATCTGCTGATCGAGCAAACCAAGTCGAGGGCCCGAAGGAGCAACGACAACGGCTTGGTGGAATCGAAAAACGGAGCGGTAATCCGCAAGCACATGGGCTACGGCTACATTGCCGCGGTACACGCCGAGGACCTCAACCGGTTCTACCAACGCAGCTTCAATCCCTATCTGAACTTTCATCGCCCGTGCGGACAGCCAGAACGGATCATCGATCCGCGCGGCAAAGAAAAGTTCGTATACCGGCGCTACGCCACGCCGTGGGAAGTGTTGCGCGAACTGTCGCCGGGTGCTCCGGATCAACCCAGCTACTTGAAACCATCCCTGAGCATTCCGGCCTTGGACCAGATGGCCCAAGCGCACAGCGACACCGAATCGGCGAGCGATATGCAAGCGGCCAAACGCAAGCTCTTTCTCGCCTTCCGCTAGGAGCGTAAGAGCGCATGAAACCGAGGAGCGCCGTGGAAATGAAGGGCGCGTGGAAAACGAGGAAAACCAAACCCAGGTTTCCCTTCGTTTCCCCCAGCCCTTGCAAATCGCTGCGCGATTCCCACATTCCCACCGCGCCGGCGATTTTCTATTTCGAACCAGAAAACAAACCCGAAAAAACCAAGAAAGGAGCCCAGCAGAACGCGCGCCTGAACTTCACCCCTTCAGGCTCATCCTTGGATTAGAAAATGCTCAGTATTCCGCAGAATAGTAATGCGACGCGGGCAATGTTACACCAGTTGGTGGCGTTGCTCCACGGGTTCCTTTCCGGCTTGTAATCCTTACTGCGCAGCACCTTTTCGCCGACGCCAATTTGAAACATGCACGCTCGATGGCTGAAGAGGAACGAGAGCAAGATTGCGAGCAAACCGAGCGAGAACAGCAGCCACGATGCGCCCAACCACTTTAGGGTTTCCGCCGCTGGTCTTGGGGCAATGTCCTTTAGAAATGCGATGGAGAAGCCGAATACTACCGACCCGAAGGCAAGCACAGCCTGATCGAACGTCCGTGCGCTTTCTCTCGCCGCATCGACAAGCTCCTCCCCACCTGTTTCATTGACGAATCTCACCCACCAAGCTCCAACGCTGAGCGGCTTTGGCGCTCAAGCGCGCGGCGACTCACTGCACAACAGCGATGCCTAGCCATTCCCCTGTTGATTGAGCAAACTATCCATTATCTCCTGGCGATAGCGGAAATTTGTGCGCTTGAGTCGAGCGAAAGCATCCGCAAGGTCGACTATGCCCCGGCGCGCTCCTGCGGTGAGAACTCCAAGCGTTCCGGTAACCTCGAACCCTTTGCCGAGCGCGACAGCGGTTCCTTTACGTTCATCGATCAGAATGAGATCCGCGTGGATTGACAGCGCGAGTGTAATCGCGGCTTGCTCTCCAGCGCCTAGCGATTGGAAGCGTAGCGTCGTCTATCGCTTTAACCCGTATCACCTCGGCCCACGCCGGAAGCTCAGCTACCCACTCGCGAACCACGAGCGGAGCCGCGGGATGGCAGAGCTCCTGGTGCACGGCGTCCGGCACGAACACCCTTCCCAACAATTGCGGCAAAAGCTCAATCTGACCGATGGAAAGCAGGTAAAAAATGGGGCTGGTGTCTGCCACAACCAGGCGCATCAAAAGCCCAGTCGCTCCAAGCTCCTGCGTTCTCGTTCCGCGTCTTCACGGGTGTAGTCAATCCACACATCATGGGCCCTGAGAAACTCATCGAGCTGGAAGCTGGTCTCAATTCCCAAGAGGCGCTGCAACTCGGGCTTGGTGAGACGGTCGTGCTTGTACTCGTCGGCCGCCAGCGCCTCCAGTGCCCGGCGCGACAAGTCCCCACCCTCGGCGGCTAGCCGCTGGGCGAGATCGTCGGGAATGTGGACCGTCACCGTCATGGCTATCTTCCTTAGGTTAACCTGTAAGAATTCCTAAAACCTCTCAAGGCCACAAGTCATTCATTCACCACGCACCAGGTCGTCGTAATTTTCGCGTTTGCGGATGACGCGATAACGGTCGCCTTCCACCAGGATCTCGGGCGGACGCGGACGCGAATTGTAATTGGACGACGCCACGAAACCATAAGCGCCAGCGGTGCAAATAGCCAGCAGATCGCCCGGCAGCACGTTCGGCATTTCGCGGGCGCGCGCCAGAAAATCGCCCGATTCGCAGACCGGGCCCACCACGTCGGCGACGATGGAATCGCCCGCCGATTTGCGCAGCGGAACAATCTCATGATGCGACTGGTAGAGCGCCGGGCGAATCAGATCGTTCATGGCGGCATCCACGATGACGAACTGGCGTTCGCCGTTGCTCTTGCGATAGAGCACGCGAGTGAGCAGCACGCCCGCTTCGGCTACGATGGAGCGGCCGGGCTCGATCAGGATTTCCAGGGCGTGTCCGGCCGTTCGCCCGCACATGGCTTGGATGAACTCGCAAATGGATAGCGCTTTGTCGCCCGGTTTGTAAGCCACGCCCAGGCCGCCGCCCAGATCGAGCGAGTGGATGGCCAAGACCGCGCGCGCGCAAGCGTTCCACCAAGGCGATCATCTTGTCGAACACCTGCAGCATCGGCGCGATATCGGTAATCTGCGATCCGATGTGGCAACTGACGCCTTCGAGCGAGAGGTTCGGAAGGGCGCGGGCGCGTTCGTACACCGCTTCGGCATCCGCGATGTCGATGCCGAACTTGTGCTGGCGCAGCCCGGTGGAGATATAGGGATGCGTCGAGGCGTCCACATCGGGGTTCACGCGCAGCGCGACGCGCGCTTGCACGCCGCGCCGGGCCGCCAGCGAATCGATGAGCGCCAGCTCGGGCTCGGACTCGCAGTTGAAGCTTCTGATGCTATGCTCCAGCGCATAGTCGATCTCCTGCGCGGTCTTGCCGACTCCGGAGAAGATGATGGCCCCTGGATCCGCGCCGGCTTTGAGCGCGCGGAACAATTCGCCACCGGAGACGATATCGAAACCAGCGCCCGCTTCTGCGAGGAGCTTCAGGATGGAGAGGTTGCTGTTGGCTTTGACGGCGTAACACACTTTGTGCGGAACGTCGCCGAAGGCGTGGTGGTAGGCCTGGAATCGATCCAGAATCGCGGCGCGCGAGTAGACGTAGCTGGGCGTGCCTTCGCGCCGCGCGATATCGGCGAGGGGCAATTCCTCCAGGTACAACGTTTGATCCCGATATTCCATTAGCGGACTTTCAGTATGATCAACGTCTGGTCGTCGTGCGTGGGTGCATCCGATTTGTAATGATCCAAGTCGGCCAAAATCTGGTTGGCTAAGAATCTCAGGCGGCTTCGCCCACAGTTTTTGCAGCTTGCGCGCCAGA
Source organism: Bryobacterales bacterium (assembly GCA_963798295.1). GTDB lineage: Bacteria > Acidobacteriota > Terriglobia > Bryobacterales > Bryobacteraceae > Palsa-89. Next base: position 208,749 of record CAWCSV010000007.1, read on the forward strand.
CGGCTAGTGCCATATTCGACGCCCTTGGGGTTGGGCTGATCGGTGATGCCATCGGAATGCAGTACGATGACATCGCCCGGTTTGGTATCGAAGATCACCTCATCGTACTCGCGATCGTCCAGCAGGCCCGCCGGAACGCCTTCGACTTTGGGTTTAATGATGTGCCCATCGCGGCAGATCAGCGGCGGTTCCGCGCCCGCGTTGGCCATGATGAAGCGATGATTCTTGCTCTCCCATACCAGCACCAGCAGCGCCACATATTGGGTTCCCACGATGCGCTCGCGCAGCACGCGGTTCAACACCTTGAGCAATTCGGCGGGATCGCGCCGCCGGTGCGCCAGCGTCCGGAGCAGACCGCTCACCATTGCGCCATAAAGCGCCGCGGCCGCGCCTTTGCCGCTGACGTCGCCAAACAGGAAAACCGTTTCGCCCGAACTATGTTCGAAGATGTCGTAGACGTCGCCGGTAATTTCGCGCGCCGGACGCAGCCGAATCGCGACCTCCAGCCCCTCGATCTCCGGCGCTTCGCGCGGCAACATGATCAGTTGCACGTTGCGGGCCGCCTTCAAATCGCGATCCATCCATTGTTCGCGCTGCGCGATCTCTTCGTACAGCCGGGCGTTTTCCACCGAGCTTGCGATTTGCGGCGCAAGCAACGCGAGCAAGCGCGCGTGATCCTCCGTGAAGTAGCCCATGCGCTCGCTCTCCAGGTTCATCACTCCAACCACGCGGTCCTGTACGATAAGCGGCACCGCGATTTCGGAGCGAATGTCGGGATGCGACGCGATATAGCGCTGGTCGGCCATGGTGTCCGTCACGCGCACGATCTCGCGGGATTCGGCGGCGGCGCCCGTCAATCCTTTGCCGAGCGGGATGTTATCTAGGTCCACGCGCTGGTCATACCGTTCGCTAAAGCGATGGCGCAGCACCTTTCGATCGGCATCCAGGAGTAAAATACTGAACGCGTCAAATGCCACCAGCGAATGCGTTGTAGTGGCGATCTTGCGCAGCAGTTCGTCTAGATCGAGGATGGAGCTGAACTCTTGCGACAAATGCGCGAGTGTTTTGAGCGTGCGATTCTGGCGATCCACTCGGCGATAGAGCCGCGCGTTGTCGATAGATACCGCGACGCGCGACGCGATCAACTGCAGCAACGCGCGGTCCTGCTCGCGATAAGCGCTCAGATGGGTGGATTGCAGATCGATGACGCCCACCAGCTTGTGACGCGCCAGCATGGGAACCGCGAGCTCGGATTGGACGGCGTCCAGCGCGGTGAGATAGCGCGGATCGTTGTGAACGTCGGGCGATAGAATCGGCTGGCGGTTTGCGGCGGCGATGCCGGTGATGCCTTCCCCTAACGGGATCACAAGATTTCGCACCACCTCCTCGCGATGGCCGATGGAGTAGCGGATGCTGAGCCCGTGCTGGCGCTCACTGTACAGAAGGATGGCGAACAGGTCGTAGGGAACGACGTCTTTGACGATGGCGGCGACATTGGCCAGGATGCGGTCCAGGTCGAGCGTATCCGAAGTGGCGGCGGAAACATCCAGGAGAAAATCGAGCAGCTCGGCGCGCTCCTGAAAACGAATCTTGGTTTTGCCGAGGGGCGCCCTGCCGGTAGTCGCGGCCATGTTCAAGATCCGGATTCTGCGCTGCGAGTCCCCGCGCGGGCGGCCTCGACAATCTTGACGCCAGCGCTGGCGCCGATACGATTCGCTCCGGCGGCCAGCATCTTCAGCAAGTCATCCAGCGTGCGGATTCCGCCCGAGGCCTTTACGCCCATTTCGGGACCCACCGTGCGGCGCATCAGCTCGACGTCCTGAACCGTGGCGCCAGAGGAGCCGAATCCGGTGGAAGTTTTCACGAAGTCGGCTCCGGCCATTTGCGCTAGCCTGCAGGCGACGATTTTCTGATCGTCATTGAGGAGCGAGTTTTCGAGAATCACTTTGACGATGGCGCCAGCGCGATGGCACGCCGCCGCAACCAGCGCGATTTCCTCCTCCACGGCACGATCGTCGTCGCCGCGCAGCGCACCGATGTTCTGCACCATGTCGATCTCTTGCGCTCCGGCGCGCAATGCCGCTTCGGTTTCGCCCACTTTGGCTTCGGTTGACGTTGCGCCGAGCGGAAATCCCACCACGGTGCAGACCTTGACTTCAGACCCGGCCAGGTGGGACGCGGCCAGGGGAACCCAATACGCGTTCAAACAAACGCTGGCGAAATTGTACTGGCGGGCTTCGGCGCACAGGCGCAAAATGTCGTCGCGCGTGGCTTCTGGCCGCAGCAGGGTGTGGTCGATCAAGCGAGCGATACTCGGCGCAGAGTACGACATAAGTGCAATCAAATCAGTGGCTTTACAGATGGCAACCGGAGACCTCATGATACCACAGAGTGTCCCAATCCCGGTGATTTGCCACAATAGAGATACATGACAGGAAATGAGATCCGCGAGACGTTCCTCAACTTCTTCGCGGCCAACAGCCATCGTATTGTTCGCAGCTCGTCGCTGGTTCCGGCGAACGACCCAACGTTGCTCTTCACCAACGCGGGCATGAACCAGTTCAAGGACGTTTTCACCGGCCAGGAAAAGCGCGATTACACGCGCGCCACATCCTCGCAGAAATGCGTCCGCGCCGGCGGCAAGCACAACGATCTCGATAACGTCGGCTACACGCGCCGCCATCAGACCTTCTTTGAGATGCTCGGCAATTTTTCCTTCGGCGATTATTTCAAGAAGGAAGCCATCGCCTTCGCCTGGGAGCTGCTCACGCGCGAGTTCGCCATTCCCAAAGACAAGCTCTACATCAGCGTCTTTCGCGAGGATGACGACGCCGAGCGGCTCTGGCAGGAAGTGGCAGGCGTGCCGAAATCCCGCATCGTTCGCTTGGATGAAGACGACAATTTCTGGCAGATGGGCGATACCGGCCCGTGCGGTCCGTGTTCGGAAATCTTCTACGACTTTGGTCCCGCAGCCGGCCCCGGCGAATTTCCCAACGATCCAGGCGAGCGCTTCGTCGAGATTCTGGAATCTGGTCTTCATGCAGTTCGATCGATCGGCCGACGGCGTTTTGACGCCGCTGCCGCGCCCCTCCATCGATACCGGCATGGGGCTGGAGCGCGTCTCGTGCGTGCTGCAGGGCAAAATCTCGAATTACGAGACGGATCTGCTCCGTCCCCATCATCCATCGCGCGGCGGAAATGTTCGGCGTAGCATATGGCGAAGATCCGCGCACCGATGTCGCGCTGCGCATCAATGCCGATCATTGCCGCTCCGCCGCCTTCCTGATTCACGACGGCGTTACGCCATCCAATGAAGGCCGCGGCTACGTGCTGCGCAAAATCATGCGCCGGGCCATTCGCAATGCCCGCATGATCGGCCGCGAAGAGCCTTATTTATACGAACTCACCGGCTTCGTCGCCGATCTGATGAAGCCCGGCTATCCCGAGATGCTCGAAAGCATCCAGCGCGTGGCGCGCGTGGTGAAGGACGAAGAACATCGCTATGCGACCACGTTCCAGGTTGCCGAGAAGGTGTTCCTGGATGAAGCGAAGTCCGCCGCCGGCGGCGTGTTGCCCGGCGCCGCCTCGTTCAAGCTCTACGACACCTTCGGCCTGGCTCTGGATGAGCAGGAGGAGATGGCTCGCGAGCGCGGCCTGACCATCGATACTGAAGGCTTCCATGCCGAAATGGAGAAGCAGCGGACGCGCGCGCGTGCCAGTTGGAAAGGCGCGGACAAGGCGCAGATCGCGCCGGTCTACAAAGATCTTCCGCCTACCGAATTCATCGGCCGCGAGACGCTGGAATCTGCCGTCAAAGTCGTTCGCGTGCTCGAACACGATGGCAGGACCGAGCTGGTCTTCAACCGCACGCCGTTCTACGCCGAAGCGGGCGGCCAGGTGGGTGACACGGGCGTATTGGTCTCGACCGGCCACCGGCGACACCGTTGCCTTGGTGCAAGACACGCGCAAGGTGGCCGGCGCGACCGTTCATCGCGTTGAGATGCTCGCGCCGATTCGCGAAGGCGAGCGAGCTGATCGGCCGCGTCGATGGCCATCTGCGCCACGTCCACCATGCGCAACCACACCGCCACGCACCTGCTCCACGCCGCGCTGCGCAAAGTGCTCGGCCCGCACGTCAAGCAGGCCGGCAGCATCGTGGATCCCAATCGCCTGCGCTTCGACTTTACGCATTACGCCCACACCGATCCCGAAGAGCTGGCCGAAATTCAAAAGCTGGTCAACGAAGAGATTTTGAAAAACATCGAGGTCCACACCGACGTCATGGATCTCGACCAGGCGCTCAACACCGGCGCCATGGCGCTGTTCGGCGAAAAATACGGCGATCGCGTTCGCGTGGTCTCCATTCCCGGGCTTCAGCAAGGAGCTGTGCGGCGGTACGCACGTCCATCGCACCGGCGACATCGGGCTGTGCGTCGTCACCTACGAAGCCAGCATTTCGGCCGGCGTTCGGCGCATCGAGGCCATCACCGGCGAAGCGGTTCTGAGCAAGTTTCAAGAAGAAGGCGCGGCAGCGCGGCAGGCGCAGGAAAAGCTGGCCGAAGAAAAGCGCGCGCTGGAACGTCAGATCGAACAGATGAAGGAGAAGCTGGCGCGTTCCGAAGTCGCCGGCATCGAAAGCGGCGTTCGCGAAATCAAGGGCGCGAAAGTTTTGTCCGCGCAAGTGGCCGGCATGGATCGCGAACAGCTGCGCACCATGGTCGATTCGTTGCGCGTGAAGTGGAAAACCGCCGTTGTGATCCTGGGCTCCTCTCAGGATTCCAACGTCGCCATCGTGGTCGGCGTCACCAAAGACCTGACTTCGAAAGTCCACGCGGGCAAGCTCGCTGGCTCGGTCGCGCAAGCCGTCGGCGGAAAAGGCGGCGGCCGTCCGGATATGGCCGAAGCCGGCGGCAAAGATCCTGCGGCGCTGGCCGGCGCGCTCGATTCGGCTTATAAGACAGTCGAAGGGATGTTGTAACCGTGGAGCAATTCGACGTCGTCGTCGTTGGCGCCGGTCCCACTGGCCTGGCCTGTGGCATTGAGCTGAAGCAGCGCGGCCTGAACACCGTCCTCATCGAAAAGGGCTGCGTGGTCAATTCGCTCTACAACTATCCGACGCACATGGTGTTCTTCACCACGCCGGAGCTGCTCGAAATCGGCGGCTTGCCGATGACTTCGCTCAACGAAAAGCCCGGCCGCACCGAAGCGCTGAAATATTATCGCCGCGTCGCCGAATATTACTGCCTCAACATTCGTCAATACGAGCGCGTGATTTCGATCGACGGCGAGGACGGCGACTTTCTCGTCACAACCAGCAAGACCGAGTACCGCGCGCGCAAGATCGTTCTCGCCACCGGCTATTACGACGTTCCGAACATGCTCAATGTCCCCGGCGAAGAGCTGGACAAGGTCATCCACTATTACAAGGAGCCGCATCCTTACTACAATCACGACGTGCTGGTGGTGGGCGCGAAGAACTCCGCCGCCATCGCGGCGCTCGAACTGTTCTGGACCGGCGCGCGCGTCACGCTGCTCCATCGCGGCGCGGGGATTTCCGATCGCGTGAAGTATTGGATCAAGCCCAACATCGAGAACCGCATCAAGAGCGGCGAGGTGAAGGCGTTACTTCCATTCGCACCTGATCGCGATCCATCCCAAGTACGTCGAGATCGAAACGCCCGAAGGCCCCAAAACACTCGCGAACGATTTTGTTTTTGCCATGACCGGCTATCGGCCGGATCTGGAATTCCTGGCGTCCCTCGGCATTCGCCTGGAGCCCGAATCGCAGAAGCCGCGCATCAATCCGGAAACCCTCGAAAGCGACCGGCCGGGCATTTTCCTCGCCGGCGTCATCGTCGCCGGGATGCACACCAACGAAATCTTCATCGAAAACGGCCGCTTCCACGGCAAACAGATCGCCGACGCCATCGCCGATTCGCGCCTCGCATTGATATCATCGACGTCATGATACTCGTCGAGACTTTGCCAAATTCAGCGGCCGCGTGCCATCGCTGCTCCCGGCGTTCGCCGCCATCGATTCCAAGTTCAGTGGAGTGATGATTGGCGCTCAGACCTACAGCTTTCGCACCCTTCCTTCGCTCGACGATTGCATCGCCGCGATGAAGGAGATCGGCCTGGGTTACGCCGAACTGTGGGACAACCAGATCCTGCCGAAGGATCGCTCGCAGAGTCGCGGCCTGGCGCTCCAATCCGCCCATGGACGAAATCCGCGGCATTCGCAAGAAGTTCGACGACGCGGGCATCGATCTCTACGCTTTCAACTACAGCTTTCGCGACGAATTCACCGACGAGCAGATCGAAAAGGGCTTTCTCATGGCGAAAGCCATGGGCGTCACGCGCATCACGGCGTCCGTCGAACGTGGACATTTCGCCGCGCGTCGACAAGTACGCCGAGCAGTACAAGATCTACGTCGGCTATCACGATCACGACAGCATGAAGCCGAATGAGTTTTCGACGCCGGACGACTGGAAACAGGCGCTGGCCGGCCGCTCCAAATACACCGGCATCAATCTCGACATCGGGCACTTCACCGCCGCGGGCTTCGATCCGGTGAGTTTCCTCGAAGAGCACCACGCGCAAAATCCTCACGCTGCACATCAAGGATCGCAAGAAGAATCACGGCCCGAACATGCCGTTGGGCGAGGGCGACACCAATATCAAAGGCGTGCTCGAAGTGTTGAAGACCAAGAAGTATCCGATCCCGGCCATGATCGAATACGAATACGGCAAGCCCGGGATGGACACGGTCGCCGAAGTGAAGAAGTGTTTCGACTACTGCAAAGCGGCTTTAGCTTAGAACAGCTCTAGCGTGATCGCGCGGCGCTCGGCAGCCGCGGGTTTGGAGGCTTCGACCGGCGCCGGCACGGTCGGGGCCACGGCGTCCGGTTCCTTGCGCCTCAAGCCCAGCGCTTTGCGCAGCTCGGTATCGACCTGCTGGCCGGATATCGGGATTGTCCTTCAAAAACTGGCGCGCGTTCTCGCGGCCCTGTCCGATGCGCTCGCCTTTGTAGCTGTACCACGAGCCGCTCTTTTCCACGATGTTCTGCGCCACGCCCAGATCGATCAGATCGCCTTCGCGCGAGATGCCCTCGCCATAAATGATGTCGAACTCGGCCTCGCGGAACGGCGCCGCCACTTTGTTCTTGACGATCTTCACCTTGGTGCGATTGCCCGTCACGATGTCGCCTTCCTTGATGGCGGCGATGCGGCGGATGTCGGCGCGCACCGACGAATAAAACTTCAGCGCGCGGCCGCCGCTGGTGGTCTCCGGATTGCCGAACATCACTCCGATCTTCTCGCGAATCTGGTTGATGAAGATCAGGCAGGTATTGGATTTCGAAACGCTGCCGGTGAGCTTGCGCATGGCCTGCGACATCAGGCGCGCCTGCACGCCCATGTGGCTGTCGCCCATTTCGCCGTCCAGCTCGGCTTTGGGAACCAGCGCGGCCACCGAATCCACCACCAGCACGTCGATGGATCCGGAAGTGATCAGCGCGCTGGTGATTTCGAGCGCCTGCTCGGCATAGTCGGGCTGCGAGACCAGCAGATTGTCGACATCCACGCCCAGCTTGCGGGCGTAGATAGGATCGAGCGCGTGCTCCACGTCGATGAAGGCGGCCATGCCGCCGGCCTTCTGCGCTTCGGCCACCACTTGCAGCGCGACCGTGGTTTTACCGGACGATTCCGGGCCGAAGATTTCGACAATGCGGCCGCGCGGAAATCCGCCCACGCCCAGCGCGTTGTCGAGCGAGATGGAGCCCGAGGAAATCGCCGCCACCTGCACGATCGCTTCCTTCGATCCCAGCCGCACAATGGAGCCTTTGCCGAATTGTTTTTCGATCTGGCCGAGCGTGAGTCCGAGGGTGCGTGCGCGTTCTTTTTCGTCCATAAAACGTGATGATCCTTAGAAGAATGCTTTCGCCGGGGAGAACTATTGTAACAGCCTCGGTGATTCTAGCAGTACGCCCTAGAGTTTCGGCGCGTAGTATCCTTTGCGGGCGCGCACGATCAGATCTTTGTGCCCCTTCACGCGGATCTCCACCGGATGATACAGGCCGTCGGCCTTCAGCGGCTCAGGGCGATAGAAGATGTTGTACTGATGCCGCAGCTCGTTGGCGATGTTCTCGAAATCCTGGTCCAGATCGCTCGCCTTAAACGGGAAAAAAGACTGTCCGCCGGTTTCCTCGGCGAAGTAGCGCAGCACCTTGTCGCCGTCGGTTTCGATGCGCGTGATGTTGGTGGAGATGGTGTAGACGTTGACGTCGGCCTTTTGCGCCATCTCGAGCGCCTGATCGCGCGTGTAGCGGCTCTGGTTGTCTTCGCCGTCGCTCAGGATCACCATGGCGCGGCGGAATTTGTAGAGCGGCTGGTCCTGCATCAGCTTGTCGCGGCAGGCGAAGAAGATGGCGTCATAAAGCGATGTTCCGCCGCCCGGCCGCAGATTCGCCATGGCCTTCTCGAGCTCGCCGATGTTGTCGGTAAGATCCGCCACCAGCTCGGCTGCGGTATCGAAACTCACGATCATGGCTTTGTCGTGCTCGGGCCGCACGGTGCCATCGATGAAGGCGGTGGCGGCTTCCTGCTGGAAATGGAAACGATCGCGAATGCTGTTGCTGGTGTCGATCAGGATCGGCCAGGCGCAGCGGCAGATCGGTTTCAGCCGCGAATTCGATGATGGTCTGCGGCTTCTTGCTTTCGAAAACCTCGAAATCGTCCTTGGTCAGATCGGTGACGAAGCGGCCTTTCTTGTCCGAGACCGTGTAGAGCATGTTGACGCGCGAGACGTCCAGCGTGATGCGGCTCTTATCGCCGGAATCGGGCGGCGCGGCCTTGTCGTTGTTCTTGGCCTGATCTTTGGACTGGCCGGAGAGCAGGAGCGACAGAGCGCAGAGAACGACGACGGGGTACAGCTTCTTCATGAGCGGTGCAACCATTATAGGATGCGGGCGCGAAGGGAGCATCGGTTGACCCATGAAGGTCTCGTTCGAGCGGTCAAATGTGGTACGTGTCTGAGAATTGGAACTGCTGCGAAGCGTTCCCATTTCAAGGGGGAAGTCGAAGTGAATAAGTTCTTTCTTTTCAAGCGCCCGCCAGGGCTTCCGCTTCTTTGCTCATGCTCCTAGCGCTGCTCGCCGCCCGCCGCTTGGGCTCAGGACGCCACCGGCAAAATAGCCGGGAATGTCACGGATGCGACCGGCGCGGTGGTCGCCGGCGCCACGGTCGTGGTAACCAACCTCGATACCAGAATAACGAAACAAACCGTCACCAACAATCGAGGCTTCTACCAGGTGCTCCAGCTTCCGATCGGAAATTACGAAGTGAGCGCCCAGGCCCCGGGATTCAGCAAGGCGCGTTACCAGACCGGCCAGCGCTCTCGAAATCAATCAGACGCTGCGCGTGGATCTGAGCCTTGGAGGTGGGCGCCGGCCAGTACCAGTATCACCATCGAGAGCCAGCCCAGCAACGTCGAGACGCAGAACTCCACCGTGGGCGGCACCGTCACCGGCGCAAGCCATCTTCGAGCTCCCGCTCAATGGACGCAACACGCTGGATCTGCTGGCCACGCCAGCCGGGCGTGACGCTCACCAATCCGGATTCCACCGCCGCCGGCAACTATAGCATCGGCGGCGGACGTACGGACTCGGTGACCTATCTTCTGGATGGCGGATTGAATAACGACTTGCTGGATAACAGCGTCGTGGTGAATCCCAATCCCGATGCAGTGGCGGAATTCCGCGTGCTCGAAAGCACCTACACCGCCGAATACGGCCGCAACGCCGGTGGAATCGTCAGCATGGTCAGCAAGAGCGGGACCAACCAGTTACACGGCACGCTTTACGACTACGTCCGCAATACCGACTTCGATGCGAACGACTTCTTCAATAACCAGCAGGGCCTGCCCCGGGCGGTTCTGCAGCGCAACCAGTACGGCGGCACGTTCGGCGGCCCCATCGTGATTCCGCATATCGTGGATGGCCGCAACAAGCTTTTCTTCTTCTTCTCCTATCAGGGCCAGAAGCAAACGCAGGTGCAGCTGGAGGGTCAGGTGCCGACCTACACGCCGGCCGAGGCGCATGGGGAATTTCTCGCAAGCGGTGAATGGCGGCCCCGATCCGAATGTGGTCGCTTTCCTGCAAGCGAATCCTTACTATCAGCCCAATCCCACGCTCGCGAGCCCAGGGGATCATCAATCCTTCCAGCATCGATCCGGTGGCGCAGGCGTACTTTAAGAACGGTCTGATTCCCACTTCGCCCAGCGGCTTTCTCTTTCCCACTGCTTCGGCCATCGACAATGACAACGAATATCTCGGCAAGCTCGATTATGTCGATTTCCAGCCGCGACACTTTGTCGGCGACTTTCACCGCTCACGATAGCGAAATCACCAACCCCTATCAGCTTCGCCAACGTGAATGGCTATACCGCCGCGAATTTCCTGCAGACTTATTCCGGAAATATCAATTACACGCACGTCTTCACGCCCTCTCTTTTGAACGAGGCGCGGATCACCGCCGTCCGCTCCAGCTCCAACCAGGGCACCCCGACCACGGCGTTGAGCAAAGTGACTCCCGCAGATCTCGGGATCAATATCACGCCCGATCATGGTCACCGGTCCGCCCGAGCTTTGGTTTTATGGCACTAACCTCTACACCGGTTTCGACTACGGCGGGCCGACTTCGTTCGCCAATACGATCTACGCTTACTACGACAACCTCACCTGGACCAAGGGCCGGCACAACATGAAGTTCGGCTTCTACTTCTCTCCGTATCAGAACAACACGAAGTATGACTACTTCGGAAACGGAGCCTTCTTTTTCTACGGGCCGTCCACCAGCGTCGGATCCGGCACCGATCTGGCCGATTTTCTTTTTGGCTTGCCGGATAACTACTTTCAGGCCGCCAACGCGCTCAGTGACATCCGGACGCACCAAATTGCGGGTTACGCGCAAGACGACTTTCACGTCAGCCGCCGGCTGACTTTCAATATCGGCATCCGCTACGAATATGCCGAGCCGAAATACGATACCCAGGGAAGATCGTTCAGCTTCATTCCCGGCGATCAGAGCCAGCGCTTTGTGAACGCGCCGCCCGGCTTGGTCTTTCCGGGCGACCCGGGAGCGCCCAAAGGCGTGAACTTCCCCGACAAGAACGATTGGGCGCCGCGCTTCGGTTTCGCCTGGGATGTTTTCGGCAATGCCAAGACCGCGGTTCGCGGCGGCTTCGGCGTCTTCTACGACATCCTCAAGGGTGAAGACAATCTGCAATTCAATGGAGCGCCGCCGTTCTACAACGAGCCCAGCCTTTATTTCAACCCGCTGGACGGGACGGAGACCGGTCCCACCGGCTATCTTTCCAATCCGTTCGGCACCAACAATACCGGCACTCCCAACGGGTTCCCGTCCAGCGCCGCCCAGCTCTACGGCGAGTTTTGCCGCGTCGGAGCCGCTCGGCAGCACCGGCGGCATCTACCTGGTGGATCCGCATCTCCGCACGCCGTATGTTTACCAATACAACCTCAACATCCAGCAGCAGTTGCCGGGTGGCATGGTTCTCGAGACCGGCTACGTCGGTTATGACGCGCATAAACTGACTTCGCTGGTGGATATCAATCCATTTCCGCTGGGCTCCAACACGCGCATCTACGATCCGGATTCCACCAATTCACTCTATTCGCAAATGCTGGAGTTCAAGAATGTCGGAGTGGCGAATTACAACGCGCTCCAAGTGAGCCTCACCAAGCGCTACGCCAATTCCAAGCTGGGAAGTGTCTTTTACACCTTCGCCTATACCTGGTCGCACGAACTCGACAACGTATCGGGCTTTCGCCAGCGGAACTCGCCAAGTGCCTTACTACGATGAGCATTACTTCTGGGCTTCCGGAGATACCGATGTGCGTCAAGCGCTTGGTGTTCTCCGGCGGATGGGATCTTCCCTTCGACCGCGCCTGGCAGAGCGGGCCCGAAACTGCTGACCAAAGGCTGGAGCCTGTATCCGATCATGACCTGGCGCACCGGCTTTCCGCTGGATGTGTTGGCCGGACTTCAAGCCACCAATACCGATCCCGGACCGGCCGGAGACGGCGATCCCAATTTGGTGCGCGCCGATCTGGTATTGCCGAACGTAGCCACTTACAACCCCGGCAACCAGCAGACCATCAACGGCGTCACCGGCAATTATTTCTTCAACCCGGCGGCATTCTCCGCGGCTCCGCTGGTAGCGCTGGATCAAACTGCTCAAACCAATGCCGCGGCGTTGGCCGGGATGTTCACCGAAGGTACGCTCGGCCGCAATGCCATTCGGGGCCCGGGCTTCGTCAACCTGGATATCGCTCTCGCCAAGCATTTCAAGTTCTTCGACAGGACAAGCTGGACGCGGAACTGCGCATGGACGCATTCAATGCCTTCAATCATACGAATTTCGGCGCTCCCAACACGGGGAGTCTGGGCACCACCACCAGTCCGAATACCGATATCAACAGCGCTGAGTTCGGACAGGTCTCCACCACCGTCAGCCCGCGGGTGGTCCAGATCGCGCTGCACGTTCGCTTTTAGCGGAAGGCCGGGAACTCTCGCCAGCGGCGGCTTACGGCACTGTTTTGGCGAGCGCCGCTCTGGCCTGGGTTAGTTCGGGCAGGTCTCGATCCGCCTCTCGCCATATGTCTAAAAACCATTGCAATTCCAACCTGGCGGCCGCGAGCTTGCCCATCCCCTGATAAGCCAGCCCGAGATGATACGTGGCCAGAGCTTCACGGGGTTAAGCGCAACACGCGCTGGTATTCGCGCACCGCATCGTCGGAACGTCCGAGTTCCAGATAGGCATCCGCGAGGCAATCCTACATTTTGGGAGATGATCGATTCGTGGCTCTTACAGCTTGCCGGAGAGCCGAAGAGCCTCGTCCAGAAGCCAAACGGCCGGCACGACGGCACGTGGCACCGCCCGGACAAAGCCGGTGGATGAATCACTTCAGTTTGAAACGGAATGCCGGCTGGGGGAGCTACCCACCGCAGCCGGCCGTTGTTTCAGCCTTCCCTCCGTCGCACTCCGGGCTCCCTCGGCGCGGTTGAAACAACGACGGGAAACAGGAACTTTCTACTGTACTTGTTTGGGGAACTTTCTATTTTGCGTTGACAGCAGGAAAGGCTCAAAGCGAGGCATCCACAAATCGTGATAAAATCCCGATCGGCAGCCGAGGAGTTACATCGAAATGATCAAGCGAACTTTCATGACGGTTCTACGAAAGATCTTTGGGACAAGTATCGCGATCGCAGTCGCCCTGACGGTCAGCGGGCCGTCCTCGGCCGTTGCACAAGCAGGAGGCTCTGTCCCTGCGGCGCCGGCTCAGGGCGGCCCGGGTGTGGGCGCCGGAGTTGGTGGACGAGCTGGCGGCCCCGGAGGTCGACGCGGCGGTCCGCGGTACACCCCTGCACCCGGTGCGAAGGATCTGAAAGCAGTCCTTTTCAACTGGGCCTGGTATATGGGCATGCTCCGAAGCAGCGAGGAACGGGACCTGATCATGTCGCTCGAATACCAGGGCAAGGGCACCATGCAAGTGGACGGACAGCCCTGCAACGTAACGAAGTACCGAACCAGTATCAGCTACCAGACGTCAGGCGAGCGGATACAGATCACCGGCACTCGGCCCAACGGCCAGAGTTGCTCCAATGTCGAAGTGCTCAGTGGAGCGTATGCCTGGAACGAAGACATTCCCGGCGCCGAACTCGTTCCCGGTAAAGGCAAGGCGACGCCGATGCCCTCAACTGTAGAGGAACGGATGATTCGCCTGTGGGCAAGTCCGCAGGGTGCGTTCAAGGGCGCGATGGCGGGGATTAGCGATCCACCGGAAATGGCGCCCAGGCCGCAACGCGTACCTGCCGACGTCTCCATGGCCGGGAAAACCTCCGTCGCGTGGGAAGGCGATAAGCCCGTCGTGACGTTCCCGATTCCGGGCGTCCCCGATGCAATCGCGAGCGCCACACTCGACGCCAAGTTCATGCCCGAACGCGTCGTGGTGAAACAGGGAAACAACACTACCGAATTTACCTACAGCAACTATAAGGACTGGAACAATCCGCTCAATCCGGCCGAAGCGTTTTACGCGGGCAGAATGACGGAACGCAAAAACGGCGCCGTCGTCCGCGACATTACCACCACGCTGACGGAAACGGGACAGATGTATGTCGTGATGCCTGTTCCGGCCAGCGTCAAGGCGGCGATCACGCCAACGAATCAGCCTCCTAACTGGACTCTCAATGTCGACGCACTTGCACGGGCCACCGAGACTGCCGCCGTCGAAACCCCGCGGCTGGCTAATGGGAAGCCGGATATGACAGGAGTTTGGGGTTTCGTCCCTCTCGCGATTACCGGTAGTGGCAACCGCCGATGTGGTCCAACGCAGGTGAAGGGTGGGGGAATCAGCCCCGACACCGGCTGCACCACCGCACAGGACAACTTCTGGGTGGATTATGAGTGGATCTCGCCATCGCGGTTTGGGCCGAGCCGTCCCAATTACAAACCCCAGTATTGGGACAAGATTCAGGAACTCGATCAGTGGACGAACAGGGACGATCCCGTCATGACCTGTCAGCCGCTGGGACTCCCGCGGCAGGGCACGCCCCGGCGGATTATCCAAACCGACAAAGACATCATCTTCTTCTATGGGCAATATAGCGATTACGGCGGTGGCAACACGGAATTCCGCGACATCCCCACCGACGGACGCGCGCGTAAGGCGGAGAAGGAGCTCGAAGCGACGTACTATGGGTACAGCATCGGTAAATGGGAAGGCGATACGCTCGTCATTGACGACACTTCATTCACCGATACGACGTGGTTGGGACGAGGCGGCCTGTTCCATTCCGCCGACATGCACATCATTGAGAAACTCACGCGTGTTGGAAATGAACTCCACTACGACATGACCATCGAAGATCCGGATTCGTTCATTGAGCCCTGGGTGATGCCGACGCGAATACTGCGGCTCAACGCCAACGCCGATCCTGTTATTTCGGAACGCGCCAATTGCGAAGTGTACGAAACAGGCAAAATCAGCACTCAGCTTCGACACTAACCGTTCTTTAGTTACCAGATCCGCTGTTTTTTGCCTGAGCTGCAAGACAAGGCAGGATAAGTTCCCCAACACGCTGAGGAGTAGCCCGTACAATGTACGTGCGCCATTACCGTAGCGTTCGGGAAATGCGCGGCGATCGGCATTCCGATGTTGTTCAATGCCGTGCTCCTTGGGCTTGCCGTTTCGCTCTCCAGCGCTAGGTTCGCTTCCATCGACAAACGTTCCCCCATAGATAAGAGCGTCGGTGACATGCGCGACTTATGGCGAGCGGAACTGCGGCGGGTGGAAGTGCTCGACGCGCGGTTGTAGAAAAGTGCGCCTACGCCGGCGCGGGCAAGCTCAACGACGACTTCGCCAACGCCGCCTGAAGCACTTCAATCGCTTCAAACTCGGCCAGTCCGCGCGAAATGGAAAGCTCGGTCACCAGCATATGGCGGGCGCGCTCCAGCATCTTCTTTTCGCGGAACGACAGCGGCTTCTGCGACTGCAATATCAGCAGCGTCTTCAGCACTTCGGCGATTTCGAGCAAGCTGCCGTGACGCATCTTGTCCGAGTTCTCCTTGTAGCGATCCTTCCAGTCGGCCTTGCGCTGGGCATTGCCTTCCGCCAGGAAACTCAGTACGCGCGCAATTTCCCCATTGCGGGTCACTTTGCGCAGGCCGATCTCCTCGACGTGCGAAAAGGGAACCATCACCGTCATGCTGTTGTAGGTGAGTCGTAACAGGTAGTAGCGCTCGAACTGCGCCCCAAAGGAACGAGTACTTATATTCTCGACCGTTCCAATGCCGTGATTGGGATAAACGATCTTCTCGCCGATCTGAAACAAGGTCATACAGAGACCGCCTTGCGCCTTGGCCTGATTGTCCGCGATTGGGTTGTCAGCCAACCTACGGACCAACCGGAAAATAGATGGTAAGACCTAACGGGGTTACTTGTCAATAGCCTTTACAATCCTGTGTATGGTCAGGCACTTTGCGAAACCGATCCCATACACTTTCCCGTAGTGTCAATTCCGAAAACAAAAGCGGATACGATCCTCTCATCTGGCACACCTTAACCAAATGCTGTATTCTCATGGATAAGCTTAACTAGGTCTGGTGGCAAAAGAAGTGCTCATAGAGTGCGCTAACGTTAGAGCGTGTAGTGTATCGGTGTGGTTTGAATTAGCTGTGTGCATTTGAGCGTGTTCGAAGCGGAGACGGCCGCTTGAGGGATCTTAAGACCCAATTCGCCAGTGCGCTGCTGTTTGTCCTCACAGTGGCAGCGGTGTGCTGCGCCGTCATCAATTTCCATCAACAAAGCCTGTATCATCTGCCGGATGATGGAGTTACGTGGGTGGATCGCGCGGCAGGAAACAGCCAGAATCAAGTGCTGGCACTGCATGTCGCACCCGGCAGCGGAGGCTACAACGCTGGCATTCGCGCGGGCGATGTCCTGCTCCAGGTGGCCGGCCGCCCGATCACGAAAACCGTCGATGTCCCCCAGGCGCTGCAACAGGTGGTGGTTTACCTCAAAACCGAGTACATCCTGCGCCGCGACAATGTTTCGTTCCCGGCGCAAGTTCTTATCGGTGAGGGCGTGCTGGATCGGTCGCTCTACTATCAGTACGCAGTCGGCATCGCGTACCTGCTGATTGGATTGTTCGTCTACTACCGGCGAGTCGGAGCGCCACGCTCAGTCCATTTCTACGTGCTTTGCCTTACCTCCTTCGTCTTGTCCTGCTTTCACTTCACCGGTAAATTGAATGCATTCGATGAGGCTATCTACTGGGGTAACGTCGCGGCCGGAATCCTGGCGCCCACCATCTTTTTCCATTTCTGCCTGGTCTTCCCGGACCGGCCGACGTGGTTAAAGAAGCCGGGTGTCAGCGCGCTGTTCTATGTGCCTGGCGCCTTGCTTTTGGCGGTTTACCTCCTGGTAGCGAAAGGAATGCTTCGCGTCGCCGCCTCGCCCGTGGAAGTGAACTGGTTCCTGGACCGGGTCTGGTTGCTATTCCTGAGCGTGTTTTATTTGGCCGGTACGGTTATTCTGGCGATGAAAACGCCACATGCCGACGACCCGCTGGTGCGCCGCCAGTTGAAATACATGCGCAACGGCGCGCTGCTGGGCATTGTGCCGTTCACCTTGATTTATGCGGTGCCCTACCTGTTCGGCGCGCTCCCGGGGCATTACCAAAAGATGGCCGTGCTGTCGCTGATCCTGGTGCCGCTCACCTGGGCATACGCGATCCTGCGCTATCGCCTGATGGACGTGGACATCATCTTCCAGCAAGGCTACGTTTACACGCTCGCGACGCTAGTGGTGCTGGGCATTTTCTACGGCCTCATTTTCTCCTTCGCGCGCCCAGAAGATTTAAGCCCGGCCGCTATCGTGGGGCTGATCGTATTCGCCACCTTCATCTTCCAGCCCATTCGCGACTGGTTGCAGGAACAGCTGGACCGCTATTTCTTCTACAAAGACCGCTACGATTACCGCCGCACGCTGATCGAATTCGCGCGTGAGCTGGGTTCGGAAATCAATCTGGACGAGATGCTGCGCTCGGTGGCGGACCGGCTGCTGCACACCCTCTCCATTCAGCATGTAGCGTTCTTTCTGGCGGGTGAAGCCAGGCCGGACGGCGACGATTTCCATCAGCACATGACGCTCGGCAGCAAGAAAGAGCGCGGCCAGAAGCCGCCACAGGAGCTGGACCTGAGCTTCCTGAGCGCGCATCCGGAGAAACCGTACCTGTTCTTCGAACGCACGCGTCACCTGCTCGATGCCCTCTCGCATCAATGGCCGATCTCGGTGCGGCGGACCATCGCCGAGCTGGATTTGACCTACTATTTCCCTTGCAGCGTGCGCGGCCGGACCATCGCCTACCTGGCGCTCAGCCGCACCGACAAAGGTGATTTCCTTTCCAGTGACGACGTGGAGCTGATCACCACGCTGGCCGGCTACGTCAGCATCGCGGTGGAAAATGCCCGGCTATACAGTTCCCTGCAACGCAAGGTGGAAGAGTACGAGCGCCTGAAGGAATTCAGCGAGAATATCGTCGAATCCATCAACGTCGGGATCCTGGCGGCCGACCTGAACGATTGCGTAGAGAGCTGGAACACGCAGATCGAGCTGCTGACCGGCATCCCACGCGACGCCGCGCTGGGGCGTCCTCTTTCCGAGCTTTTCCCCGCCGAGCTGTGCGAGATGTTCGATCAGGTGCGCGGGCAAACCGGTGTTCACAACATTTACAAGTTTGTTTTGCGGTCGCCGGCGCCGGCCAATGGCAATGGACACCACAACGGCACCGGAAATGGGAATGGAAACGGGAACGGGAAGCCGGGCCCCGCCGTCCATATCCTGAATCTCGCCATCGCGCCCCTGGTCTCGAAAGACCAGCAACAGATCGGCCGGTTGATCATCTTCGACGACATCACCGATCGCGATGAATTGGAACGCCGTCTGGTGCAGGCCGACAAGCTTAGCTCCATCGGGCTGCTGGCGGCGGGAGTGGCGCATGAAGTGAACACGCCGCTGGCCGTCATTTCCACCTACGCCCAGATGCTGGCCAAGCAGATTTCCGACGACGAGCAGAAATCCAAGTTGCTGGACAAGATCGCCAAGCAGACGTTCCGCGCCAGCGAGATCGTGAATTCCCTACTCAGTTTTTCGCGCACCTCCCCCACCGAGTTCGTCGAAGTGGACGTCAGCAAGGTGATCCAGGAAACCTTGAACCTGGTGGAGCACCAGCTGAAGAAATCGGCCATCGAAGTAAAAGTGGATCTTCCCTCCGCGCTGCCGCCGGTGAAGGGCAACGCGGGCAAGCTGCAACAAGTGTTCCTGAATCTGTTCTTGAACGCGCGCGACGCCATGGATGCGGGCGGCACATTATCCGTCCGGGCCTGGAGCGATAACGGATTCGCGCGCATCGACGTGGCCGACAGCGGGCAGGGCATCGCGCCGGAGCATCTGGAGCGCATCTACGATCCGTTTTTCACCACCAAGGCGGCCATGAAGGGAACCGGCCTGGGGCTTTCGGTCACCTATGGCATCGTGCGCGAGCACGGCGGTAGCATTGAAGTGGAGAGTCGGCCTGGCGCCGGCTCGCGATTCCGCGTGGAGCTGCCGTTAGCAAGAAAGCCGGTGCATGCCTGATCGATTGCCGCCCGATGAACCTGTCTCCCTTCCCAAAGGCCGAATTTTAGTAATCGACGACGAAGCCGATATCCGCGAAAGCCTGGAGACCCTGCTGTCGCTGGAAGGCTACACCGTGGAGCTGGCCGTAGACGGCGGAGATGGCCTGCGCCGCGCTGAATCCGCCAACTACGACATGATCCTGCTGGATCTGATGATGCCGGACCGTTCCGGCATGGAAGTGCTGCGCGACATCCGCGAGCGCGACGCGGAAACCCCGGTGTTCATGATCACCGCCTACGGATCGGTGGAAGTTGCGGTGACCGCGCTCAAGAACGGCGCCAACGATTATTTTTCCAAGCCCTGGGACAACGAAAAGCTGCTGATCGAGATCGATCGCATGATCGCGCACAGCCGGCTGGCGCGCGAGAATCTGCAGCTCAAGAGGGCTCTGCGGCAGCAGTACAGCTTTCCCAACATCATCGGCAAGAACGACCGCATGTTGCGCATCCTGGATCTGGTGACGCAAGTGGCGCCCAGCCGCGCCACCATCCTGATCACGGGTGAAACCGGCACCGGCAAGGAGCTGATCGCCAAGGCCATTCACGCCAATTCGGCGCGTGCCGACCAGCCCTTCGTCGCGGTGAATAGCGGATCGGTGCCGGCGGACCTGCTGGAATCGGCGCTTTTCGGGCACGTCAAGGGCGCGTTCACCGGCGCCATTACGTCGCGCAAGGGCTATTTCGAAACGGCCAACAAGGGCACCAGTTTTTTTCGATGAAATCGGGACCATCACTTGGGAGACGCAGGCCAAGCTGCTGCGCGTGATCCAGGAGCGCGAGTTCATGCCGGTGGGGTCAACCGAAACCGTCAAGGTGGATGTGCGCATCATCGCCGCCACCAATGCCGAGTTGAAGAAGGCCGTGGACGACGGCAAGTTTCGCGAAGATCTGTATTACCGGCTGAACGTGATCAATCTGGCGCTGCCTCCGCTGCGCGAGCGCAAGGAAGACATCCCGCCGCTGGTGGATCATTTTCTTAACCAAGTTCAGCCGCGAAAATGAGAAGTTCCTGGAGCCCGACGGCAAAAGCTCACTGCGCCTGGATCCGGACGCCATGCAGCTGTTGATGGATTACAACTGGCCGGGCAATGTGCGGGAGCTGGAGAACGCCATCGAGCGGGCCGTGGTGCTGGCCTCGCAGACCATCGTTCCGGTGGACGTGCTGCCGGATTCCATTCTCCAGGAAGGCGGCGTAAAAATCCGGCGCGATGAAACGGGCGCGCTGCCGGCCGACGCTTCGCTGCCTGAAATCCTGGCCGATTACGAGCGGCGCAAAATCATTGAGGCGCTGGAGGCGGTGAACTGGAGCCAGACCGACGCGGCCGAAAAGCTGCGCATTCCGCTGTCGACGCTGAACCAGAAGATTAAGCGATTGAGCATCGAAATCAAACGCAAGGGCGGGGCAGCGGGATAGCGCAAGCTATTAGCAGTCGCGCTACCGGATTAGCACCATTTCCAGTCCATCGACTTCGGACCAAAATGCGCACCTGTGTTCCTCCGGATAGAGCGTCAGGTATAGCTCCCAAGTGCCGTTCAAGAGTGCTGATGCCAGGAATTGAACCCGTCGGGTAAGGCAAATTTCGCGGATCAACAACTTTTGCGGTAAGACCTTAGTCCAACACGATCCACTGGCGGTAATCGATTCGATTGGATATACTCTGGAAGCCGATGGGTACATCCAGCACCGGGGACTCGCGTTAACCGCCTTACAGCTCCGCTCACGAACCCAGCGTTGGCCTCCATCGGGCCAGCGACCATTTTTCAACAAAGAGGAAGGTATATGTTTCACAAATTCGCTACTCCATTCACGTTTGGTTCGGTTGTTTTTGCCGCATGCCATTCCTTGTTGGCTGCGACGCTCTGTGTAAATCCAACCGGCGCCACGGGCTGCCAGGCCAGCATTGGCGCGGCCGTCAGCGCGGCAGCGTCCGGCGACGTCATCCAGGTTGCGGCGGGCACGTATAAAGAGGACGTCACCATCAACAAGACGCTCGCGCTCATCGGAGCGGGCAGCGCCACCACTATCATTGACGCCACGGGCCTGGCGAACGGCATCAATATCGATGGGTCGGCCGCGGCCCCCATGTCGGGTGTCAGCGGAGTTGTTGTAACCGGATTCACGGTCGAAAATGCGAACTTCCAGGGCATCCTGGTCCAGAACGCATCGTTCGTCACGGTTTCGAACAATCAGGTGCTCAACAACAACAAGGGCCTGGTTCCATCCGCGGCGGGAAGTTCCTGTCCGGGCTTACCGGCGGCGCTGTCGTCAGGCGAAGCCTTCGATTGCGGAGAAGGGATCAATCTCACGGGAGTAGATCACTCGGTGGTCTCCAACAACGTGGTGCAACACAACTCCGGCGGCATGTTGATCAGCGACGACACCGGCGCGACGCATGACAACCTAATCTCAGGCAATCTGGTCAGCGACAACGGTTATGCCTGCGGCATTACCATGGCGTCGCACAGTGGGATGAGCGTTTATCACAACACGGTTTCCGGAAATCAATCCCTCCGCAATGGGCTGCTCTTGTTTGGCGAGGGTGCGGGCGTCGGTATTTATGCCGCTGGGCCGGGCGCGAAGAACTACTCCAACCAGGTGATCGACAACATCATCATGGCCAATGGACTGCCCGGCGTGGCGATGCATAACCACGCGGCCCCTCCCGGTGCGCCCCCTGTTGACCTGGATGACAATGTGATTGTCGGAAATACCATTTCCCAAAACGGCGCTGACGTGCAGGATACTGCCACCTCCGGCCCCGCCGGAATCAACATCCATAGCCTCGCGCCGGTCAACGGCACGGTAATTTCCCAAAACGTGATCAGTCAAGAAACCATCGGGCTGGCCTTTACGGCTCCGGCCGGAGAAGTGACGGCGGATCTCAACAATTTCGCAGCAACGACTGGGATATTTAACGGCGGCGCGGGCACCTTGAACGCGGCCGAAAATTGGTGGGGATGTCTGGGCGGCCCGCAATCGCCCGCCTGCGCGACCACGCATGGCACGGTGGTCTTCACGCCTTGGTTGACAGCCGGTCCGTTCGCACCCACCGCGCTTCCAAGCGCTCCCGGCAGCGGTGGAACCACGCCCCCGGCAACCGGAATCACAATCGTGATCACCGGACCCGGCGGAGCAACCTCGACGACCAATACGTTCCAGATTCTCTCGGGCTCTGTCAATCTGGATGCGTCGCAGTCGACAAGCTCCAATCCGGGTGGACTTTCCTATTCCTGGAAAACCGCGCCCGGCTACCCAAGCATTGGCATTCCGGGCGGCAACACCGCAAAACCGTCGATCCAACTTCCTTACGCAGGCACCTACCAGTTGATTCTGACGGTGACGGATTCGACGGGCGTTACGGCTACCGCCACGGTTACCCTCCAGTACTCTTGATCGCCGTGTGAAGCGCGACGGGGCGGCTGCCGACAAGGCCAGCCGCCTCTGCGCACGTGGGCCGGCAGCCTCTAAATGGTCTTTTTCCTCGCTACCCTCGTCGTAAGAAGGATGACGGATCACGGGGCTGGACGACGCATTGCTGGGAGCCGCGCTGAGTGATCGACTTCATCATTGCGTATAATCGCCCGGCCATTTTCCATCTGAAGGATTTTCACGAGGCGCTGCGGGAATCCTACGAGATCCGCCGGCGACGCAACGTGTATGTAAGCGGCTTGGACCGGCGCAAGTTCACAGTTATCACGTCCGCCTCCGGTTCGTTCCCGAAGAGGTGGAACGCAACATCCTGTTCCTGGAGCTGCGGACGCCGGATCTAATCGAGCTGCTGGAGTTCTTGCGCGAAGAGACTCCGGGCGCCAGCGATAAGATCCTGCAACAGAGGTCGCGGGCGTTGCTGGGTTCTGGTCGGGAAGCCTGATCGAGACTGTTCCTGGGGTGCCTGCGTGGGGCCAATGGCTGTATTTTAGCGCTCGGCGTTGGACCGTCGTGTTGCTTGGTCGCGCGTCTTGCGACAATCGGACAGCGGCCTACGGTAAAATCAGTCATTCCATGCCACTGCCAGTGGGCACGCGCCTCGGCCCGTACGAAGTCATCGCTCCCATCGGCGCGGGCGGCATGGGCGAAGTGTACCGCGCCCGCGATACGCGGCTGAATCGCGACGTCGCAATCAAAGTTCTGCCCGAACATCTGGCGAAAGACCCGGACGCCCTGGCGAGATTCCAGGGCGAGGCTATGGCCGTCGCAGCCTTGGCGCACCCCAACATTTTGGTGCTGTACGACGTCGGCTCAGACCAGGAAGTTCATTACGCGGTCACCGAACTATTGGAGGGCGAGACGTTGCGCGACCGCCTGAGCCGTGGGCCGATCGCGTGGCGCAAGGTAGCCGAATTGGGGTCGGCGATCGCGGAAGGTTTGGCGGCGGCGCATTCCAAGGGAATCGTCCACCACGATATTAAACCTGCCAACATTTTTCTCATCGCGGACGGCCAGGTGAAAATACTCGACTTCGGGTTGGCGCAGATCACAAGCGCGCCGTCGCAGAGCGACGATATCGCAACCGTGACGGAAGCCGGCCCCGCGGTGATGGGCACCGTCGGCTACATGTCGCCTGAGCAGGTGCGCGGGGAGAAGACTGAGGCCGCTAGCGATATTTTCTCTCTGGGTTGCGTGCTCTATGAGATGGTGACTGGCGGCCGCGCGTTCACCGGAAAATCGGCCACCGACACGATGGCCGCGATCCTGAAGGACGAACCTCCCGCGGTTGCGGATTCCGGGAACTCCAGCTCGCCGGATCTCGACCGGGTGATCGAACGATGCCTGGCAAAGAATCCGGCGCAGCGCTTTCATTCCGCGCGCGACCTGGCGTTTGCGCTGCGCGGTTTATCGACTTCTACGGGAGAGCAGAGGCCCGTCAGTCCGCCTGTGCGCATCGGCCGCGGGAGAATTGCGGCCGCAATCGCGGCCCTGGTGTTGATACTCGCCGCGGTTGGATTCTATTTCTGGCGGAGCCGCGCCACCCGCAACATCGATTCGCTCGCGGTGCTGCCGTTCGTCAACGCCAGCGGCAGCGCGGACGCCGATTGGTTGAGCGACGGCATTACCGATAGCTTGATCGACACCCTCTCCGGCTTGCCCAACCTCAAGGTGATGTCGCGCAGCGCGGTGTTCCGCTACAAGGGCAAGGAAGCCGACCCGCGCGCGGCGGGCCGCGAGCTGGGCGTACGCGCGGTGCTGGTGGGCCGGATCACTCAGCGCGGCGACAGCCTCTCGGTGAACGCGGAGCTCGTCAACACGGAAGACAACAGCGAACTGTGGGGCGACCTGTACAATCGCAAGCTGGTTGACGTCCTGGCCGTGCAGCAGGACATCGTGTCGCAGATCTCCGGCAAGCTGCGAGCCAAGCTGAGCGCTGCGCAAAAGACGGACATGGCTCGCGGGCGTACGGAGAATCCGGAGGCGTATCAGCTTTATCTGAAAGGCCGCTACTATGCTTCCAAGTTCGACACGGAGAATCTGAAAAAGGGGTACAGCTACTTTCAGCAGGCCATTGCGCTCGATCCCAACTACGCGCTGGCTTACGACGGGCTCGCCTACTACTACGAGTTGGTCGAAGACCTGTACTTTCCAGTCGAGGAGGTTATGCCGAAGGCCAGGGCGGCGGCGCGCAAGGCCCTCGAGATCGACGACAGCATCGCGGAGTCGCACGTGGAGATGGGCAGTGTCCTTACTTTCTACGACTTTGATTGGGCCGGCGCGGAACGGGAATTCAAACGAGCCATCGAGCTCAATCCGAACTATGCCCCAGCTCACGAATACTATAGTTGGTATCTCATCGCCGTGGGCCGTGCCACGGAGGCGGTGGCCGAGAGCCGGCGCGCGGAAGAGCTGGATCCGCTGTCGGCGGAAATCAACTCGTTCACCGGTTGGTGGCTGTACTTCGCACGCCGCTACGACGAGGCCGCCTCCCAGTTAGGCAAGTGTCTGGATCTGGATCCGAATTACACGAATTGTCATTGGATCCTGGGCCAGACCTATGAGCAACGGGGCCGTTTTCCCGAAGCGCTTGCAGCCAACGCGAAGGCCCTCAAGATCGATCCTGGTTGGAGCTGGGCGGCTGCCGAGTCCGCGCGCGTCTACGCGCTTTCCGGACGCCGTGCCGAGGCTCAGCGCGGGTTGGACGATCTGCTGGTGCTTTCCAAACGAAGCCTTGTGCCCAAATACTCGCTGGCCACGGTCTACGTGGCATTAGGCGACAAGAGCCGCGCCCTGGACGCGCTGGAGCAAGCCTACGCTGAGCGCTCGTTTTTCCTCGATTTTCTAAAATCCGATCCGGAGATGGACAGTTTACGTTCCGAGCCGCGATTTCAGGAAGTGGTCCGCCACATGAATTTTCCGCCCTAGCGACCGGCGGACAACGCGGCGCGGGAAGTGGTCTTTTTGTGCGTTACCCTCGTCTTAATAAAGATGACGGATAACGGAGCTGGACGACGGATCGCCGAGAGCCGCGCCGCCCGGACGGTTCGGGAGATTTTCGAATCGGGCCGGCCGCTGACCTACATTCGGACGTCCGAAGAACAGCGCGTGGCGCGCGTGTTGGAAGAGGTCAGCCAAAACCTGCGCGGCGCCGCGCCCGTGCCGGTCTGGACCTGGAGCGCGACCGAGGGGTTAAGCCGGGGTGACGGCTTGCGCCGGGGCGGGGAAGCCTCGCCCGCCCCAGAAACCGAAACGCCGCGCGGAGTGCTCGATTTCATCATCGGGTATGATGGCCCGGCTATTTTCCATCTCAAGGACTTTCACGAAGCGCTGCGGGAATCCTCCGAGATCCGCCGCCGGCTGCGCGACGTGTATGAAAGCGGCCTGGACAGGCGCAAGTTCACGGTTGTCACGTCGGCCGTCCGGTTCGTTCCCGAAGAGGTGGAACGCAACATCCTGTTCCTGGAACTGCGTACGCCGGATGTAATCGAGCTACTGGAGTTCTTGCGCGAAGAGACGCCGGACACCAGCGATGAGATCCTGCAGCAGATGGCGCGCGCACTGCTGGGCCTGACGCTGGATGAAGCGCGTTACGCTCTGCGCCGTGCGCTCGCAACGGGACGCGGACTTGGCACGGAGTCCTTACCGGCGCTGCTTGAAGAGAAACGGCTGCTGGTGAATCGCAGCGGCGTGATCGAGTTCATTGCGGATGGCACCGACCTGGGCGACGTGGGCGGATTGGAAGGCCTGAAAACCTGGCTGGTGGAGCGCAGCAAGCTGTTTGAGATGCGCGACAGCCTGGACGCCGAGATCGTGCCCAAAGGCCTGCTCATGATGGGCATTCCCGGTTGCGGCAAGAGCCTCTGTGTGAAGGCCATCGCATCGCAGTTCCAGTTGCCGCTGTATCGCGTGGACATGATCGAAATTTTTTCCGGTCGTCACGGCAAGCCGGAAGGCGCGTTCGTCCAGGCCTGCAAAATGATGGAAGACATGGCGCCCGCCGTGCTGTGGTTCGACGAAATCGAAATGGGCATCACGTCCACCGATTCGGGCGGCGAGCAGGGACGCATTTTCGCGTTCTTCCTCACCTGGATGCAGGAAAAAACGCGCGGCCTGTTCGTCGCTGCCACCGCCAATCGCATCGATCTTCTGCCCGCCGAAATGATCCGCAAAGGCCGTTTCGATGAAGTATTTTTCGTCGATCTGCCAAGCGACGAGGAACAGCTGGAAATTTTCAAGATCCATCTGAAGCGGCGCGGCTTCGACCCGGCGGCGTTTCGCGTCGAGCAACTCACGCAATTCACCACCGGGTGGACGGGCGCTGAAATTGAGCAGTGCGTCGTCTCGGCCATCACCAAGGCACGGCTGGCCGACCGCGCGCTCACCGAGCAGGATCTCATCGGCGTAGCCGTCAAGACAGTCCCGTTGTCTCGAACCATGAAGGAACAGATCAACCACATTCGCGGTTGGGCCTTTGAACGCGCCGTCCGCGCCACTCCCCAAGGCATCCGCCGATAGCACTCCACCGAACCGCGCGAATCTACTGAACCGCGCACGTGAGTAAGCGGTGGCCCGGGTTCGTGCTACAGTTGAAGAGTCAACTATTTTGGCATCTTCGCATTAGTCCGGTCCAACCGCCTTGTCCGATCCTGCCCGATTCACCAACTAGCAAGCTAAAAAGGAAAAAGCATGAAGAATATTTTTGTAGGAAATCTCAACTTCGGAGCTACCGAAGCTGCGGTGCGATCTCTGTTCGAGGCGTACGGTACCGTGGAGCGCGTGAATATCATCACGGACCGGGATACCGGGCAGCCACGAGGGTTCGGATTTGTCGAGATGAGCGCCAATGCGGAAGCGGATCGCGCGATCGCGGAGCTGAATGGAAGAGAACTGGACGGCAGGGCCTTGAATGTGAACGAAGCGCGGCCGAAGACGGAGCGCAGCTTCGGAGGCGGTGGTGGCGGCGGGCGTGGCCGCGGCGACCGTCGCTGGTAGTCGCTAAAACATATCGGGGGCTGCGCCGTTCGGCGCGGCCTCTCTTCACTGAACCGCGCCGGTCCCTACGACTTCAGCGCGATCCGCAAGGTCATATTTCCAGGATTCTCCCGTTCAAAAGCCAACAGCGCGACTTTCAGCGGCGAGGTCCGTATCGGACTGCTAAACCACTGCTCCGGAATCGGCAACGTGCTCTGATCGATCTCCCGCCACGGTTCCCCACTCAGTTTGCGCTGATCGATGCGCGCGATCTTGTCCTCGATGCGCACACGCAGATCCTGCGTTTCAAATACCTCATTTTGCATACCTCTATTGTCCCACGGACCGGCACGTGGACGTTAGCGCTTGTTTTCAGAGCGTTCCGCAACATAATGCGAGAACCTGTTGTTCGGAAAACCGAACGCGCATTCCTATTTAATGATCGACCTTTTCGCGGGAATGGAGCGTCATTGTTCTTTACCCGCCTTTTGGATGAGCACGAGCTCGGTGCCCGGGGCTAGAAGTCGCACGACTGGCTGCGCTGGACCGGCTGCACGCCGCGGGATACATTTCGGATCCGAAAAGCAAGGCCGAATCGACAGTGCTGAGCCCGGAAGGATTGAAGGGCGCGCGGGGGCTGTTCGAGCAGCACTTTTCACTTAAGGCAGCGGACCCGGTGACCGGGATTCCACGCGGCCCAATACGCTAAACTCGTCTGTAACGCCGCTGTAATGTGCGAGGTATAAAATGCTCCCCATGGATACACTTCACATCGAGCGCACTCCCGGCTCCACGCCCGACGTCACCGTCCTCACCCTGAAAGGCCCGCTCACTATCGGCACGCTCTTCGATTTTCAAAACGTGCTGCGCGACCCCGAGCTGAAAAGCACCATCATCGATTTCTCGGAAGTGCCCTACATGGATTCGGGCGGCCTGGGCGTCGTTCTCAGCCACTGGGCGCACACCCAGCGCCACGGCTCGCACTTCGCCCTGGTCGCGATGTCCGAAAAGGTGCGCGTGATCCTGGATATGACGGGCGTCGGCAAACTCCTGCCGCAATATCCCACCGCCGCGGACGCAGAACGCGCGTTTTCTGGCGCCGCCAACTCCTCTTCCAAGGCATCGGTTTAGCCGGCGTTCTGTGCTTGCGCTCGCCGGTCGCTTTGCGCGCGCTTTGCGCCCCCGCGCTTTGCGCCTAGACCGTAAAATATATTGCCAGACTGCTAGGTTCTTGTGGTACCTTAAGAAGTTACGTTCTCGAGTTTCAGTCTCTCCTCGATGAAGGACTACGTCGCGTTAACCAAGCCGCGCATCACCTGGCTCATTCTGATGAGCACCGGTGTCGGATACTTTTTCGGAATGAAAAACGGCTGGCACTTTTGGACGCTGCTCCACACCATCATCGGAACCGGACTCATCGCGTCCGGAACCGCCGCTCTCAATCAATGGTATGAGCGCGTGGCCGATGGCAAGATGCGGCGCACGCAGGCTCGTCCGCTGCCGGCGGGCCGTTTGGATCCCGGCAAGGCCCTGGCATTCGCCATCGCGATCTCAGCAGTTGGATTCGCGGAGCTGTGGTTCGGCGCGAACCCGCTGGCGGCCACGCTCGGCCTCATCACGCTGCTCACCTACTTGTTCATCTACACGCCGCTAAAGCAGCGCTCGCCGCATTCCACAACTTTCGGGTCCATCCCCGGCGCCATGCCGCCTCTCATCGGATTTGCCGCAGCCAGCGGCACGCTGACCTGGGACGCCTGGGTGCTCTTCGCGATCCTGTTCCTGTGGCAGTTCCCGCATTTTTACGCCATCGCATGGATGTACAAGGAAGACTACGCGCGCGCCGGCATTCGCATGTTGCCGGTGGTGGAGCCGGATGGAAAATCAACCGCGCGCCGCATTCTGCTGTACTCCATGGCGCTGATTCCCATCAGCATGATGCCCAAGTTCTTCGCGATGGCGGGCAATGTTTATCTGTACGGCGCGCTCGCGCTGGGCCTGGCGTTTCTGTACTACGGGCTGCGCATCCGCACCGATCGCACGCGGCAACAGGCGCGGCGTGTGTTGCTGGCATCGGTGGTTTACCTGCCGGCGCTTTTCAGCCTGATGTTGTTCGACCGTCCCGCATGAAGCTGTTGGCTGTTCTCGCGTTGGTTCTCGCGCTCGCGGCGTGCTCGCGGCGCGCGCCCGCCCTTGAAGTCTTCGGCGATATTCCGCAGTTTGAATTGGTGGCGCAGGATGGCCAGCCGTTCCACAGCCAGGCGCTGGCCGGCAAGATCTGGGTGGCCGATTTCATTTACACCACTTGCCCCGGGCCGTGCCCGCGCATGACCTCGCAGATGCGGGAGGTGCAGGACGCGGTTTTGAAAACGCCGGAAGATGTGCGGCTGGTGTCGTTCACCGTCGATCCGGCCAACGACACGCCGCCGGTGCTTGCGGCCTACGCCAAAGTACACGGCGCGGCGTCTTCGATCTGGTATTTTCTGACCGGGCCGGTGGCCACGCTAGAAATGCTGGATCGCGATGCGTTCAAGCTCGGCAACATCAATGCGAGCATGCAGCACAGCACGCGCTTTGTGCTGGTGGACCGCCAGGGGCGCATTCGCGGCTACTACGACACCTCGGATGCGTCGTCGATTCCCAAAGTGATTTCCGACGTCTCCGCTCTGGCGCGGGAACATACCTGAATGGACATCCAGTCGCTGCCGGCGGTGAATGCCACGCTGAACGGCATCGCGGCCGTGTTGCTCGCAATCGGCTACACGCTGATTCGCAAGAAGCGGATTCAGGCCCACAAACGCGTGATGCTGACCGCGTTCTCGGTGTCGGTGGTGTTCCTGGCCTGCTATCTTTTTTATCACTACAACGCCGGCATCGTTTACTACCAGAAGACCGGAATCATTCGCTATGTCTATCTGACCATCCTTACCACCCACACCATTCTGGCGGTGATCACGCCGGTGCTGGCGATCATCACGCTGCGGCGCGGCCTGCGCATGGACGTGACGCGGCATCGCGCCATCGCACGCTGGACGTTTCCGATCTGGATGTATGTAAGTGTGACAGGGGTGGTGGTGTACCTTATGCTGTACCGGTTTTAGGGCGAGGAATACGAGGGAGACGAGGAATACAAGGAATGGCAGTAGTTGTCGAGAAAGCGACTGGTTTCATCCAGCAGGTTAAGCTGTAGCGCCGTATCGGCATATCCCAGGTCCTGCGCCAGAATCATGAAATAGCGGCATTCTTCCAAGGACGCTTGCGCGATGTTCATGAAGCGGGCCTTGTCCGACCGTCCCCTTCGCTTGAAGCCTTCGGCGATGTTAGCTGGCACGGAAACCGCAGCGCGTTGCATTTGCGAACTCAGACCGAAGGTCTCATGCTTGGGGAACGCGCCAGTCAATCGATAGATCTCCAGGACCAATGCGTGCGCCTTTTGCCAAACCAACAAATCTTGAAAGGTTTTCGCCGGACCGTGCAAGCAACTGAGTGCATTCCCCGTATTCCTTGTCTCCCTCGTATTCCTTGTATTCTTAACTTGTGTCTCGCCTCACCACCCAAACCTCCGCCGGCGGCTGCGCCTCCAAACTCAGCCCCGGGATTTTGGACCAAGTGCTTGCCCGCATCCCGCGCTGGGCGAACGAAAACGTGCTGGTCGGCTTCGATACCGCCGACGATGCCGGCGTGTACAAGCTTTCGCCGGAGTTGGCGCTGGTGCAGACCGTCGACTTCTTCACGCCTGTAGTGGACGATCCGTACACCTTCGGCGCCATCGCGGCCGCCAACGCAATCAGCGACATTTACGCCATGGGCGGCAAGCCGATTTCGGCGCTGTCGATTCTCGCGTGGCCGCCAAATGGCGATCTGGATGAGCTGGCGGAAATCCTGAAGGGCGGCGCGGAAAAATTGCACGAAGCCGATTGCGCGGTTTTGGGCGGCCACAGCGTGCGCGACGAAGAAGTCAAGTTCGGCTACGCGGTGACGGGCACTATCCATCCGGATTGCATCAAGACCAATGCCGGCGCGCGTCCCGGTGACGCGCTGGTCTTCACCAAGCGCATTGGCACGGGCGTGATCTCGACCGCGTTGAAGCAGGGGATTGCGAAGGAGTCCGACGTGGCAGCGGCTACTGCCTCCATGCTGAAGCTCAATCGCGAAGCTTGCGAGGCGATGCTTGCGGTTCGACGTGCATGGCTGCACCGATGTCACCGGCTTCGGGCTAATGGGCCACGCGCGCGAGATGGCGCTCGCAAGCAACGTCACGCTCGAGATCGATCCGCGGGCCGTTCAGTTTCTTCCCGGTGCGGTGGAGTATGCGCGGCAAGGCGCGATCCCCGGCGGGCTCAAGAACAATCGCGAGTTCGCGTCATCGTGCGTGCAGGCGCAGCGGAATTGAGCCCGGAATTCGAAGATCTGCTCTACGATCCGCAGACTTCGGGAGGCTTGCTGATCGCGCTACCCGAACGCGATGCGGCCTCGCTCCAAGCGAAGCATCCCGCAGCTTATCGAATCGGACAGGTAACCGAGAGGCAAAACAAGCCGATCCGCCTGCTCTAAGCGCTGCGGGTGGATGTTAGGATTAAGTCAGCATGGAACCGGATGTCGATCAAGAACGCCGCGAGGCTCACGCGCTGCTCGACATGCTTCCGGCTGAAAAGCTGAACGCGGTGCGGGGTCTGCTCGAGGTTATGGTCCGTCCTGAGGATACGGCGCTTTCGCGCTCGCTGGCCTTGGCTCCCGTGGAAGAGGAAGAGATCACCGCTGAGACGGCCGCGGCGCTCGATCGCGCCCGTGCTTCACTCGCTCGCGGCGAAGGCATCCCGCACGAAGAGATCCTCCGCGAGTTTGGGCTGACGAAGTGAGCCGCGCCCGATGAGCGACGAGGCCGCGCCGGAGCGGATCGCGGTCCTCTGGTCGCCGGAAGCCCGCGCCGATCTTCGTGCCATCGACCGCGAGACAGCGATGCAGATTCTCCACTGCATCGATCGCTACCTGGCCAGCCGCACCGGCGACGTGAAAAAACTCAAGCCTCCGCTCACCGGCTTTCGCCTGCGCTGCGGCGACTTACCGCGTATTCTTCGATTTCAAGGACGACAACACTATCGAGATCACCGGCGTCCGCCATCGCCGCGACGCGTACCGATAATCCGCAAGGGGTTAGGTCCGAGCTCCATGCCTGTCGGTGGATGAGACTAATCGAACCGAGAGAACTGCTAGGCAGACTACCAATCCGATGGAGACAGCGGCTTCCCAATATTGCACTCCGCTCATTACGCACGTTAACATCGCAACGAAGCAGGAGAAAATGCCGAGATAGGCGAACCGCTCGGCTTTCGTCAGGTCTAGACCTGCTAACTTTGCGGTTATAGCACTTGCACCTGCCATGACAATTGTAAGAAGCGCTCCTGTCAGGCGGGGAACCGGAATTGACGGCTGGTTTAGTGCATGGCCGCCGATCAGAATAATTACGCTGTTCAGCGTCGCGATCCCGAAGACACCGGGCAACACTCTTGCCCAATGATCGACCGTGAATGCAGCAGTCACGGAGCCGGCGATGAAGAAGATCCAGCCAAGCAAGCGTGGCCGAGCCGGTCTGCCCAAGAAGCGTTGCTATGCCACCTGAAGTTATCAAAATCAACGCCAGGAAGAGAATAAGCGCTACCAGCAGTGTGATGCCGGGATGCTCTTTTAGCTTATGACCTTATCATGGACTGGCGCATTACGCAGCCTCCGCCGGCGGTCAGCACCTGGCGTTAACGGAGCCGTATCGCCGCCTTTGCTCCGGCTGAAGCCGCGCCTAACGCCAATGGCACTGCGACCCTGCCCGCGAGATTCACGGCTGGAATCGTAGTTAGTCTCGACATCTCGTTCCTTCGCCGGTGAACCGTGCTTACTTCGCGTCTTCGGCCGTGATGCCGCCCTGCGCCGCCGCCGCTGCCGCTTTCGTCACCTTCATCTTCTTGGTGTCGAGCGCCTTTTGCACCCACTTGTCGGCGGTGTCGGTGTCGGCCTTGTATTGTTCGGGCGTGTCGTCCAGATCCGCCTTCTCGCGGATCAGCAGGTTCATGTACGCCATGGCGTCGTCATAGTTCGGATCGATGTCCAGCGCCTTCTGCAGATTCTTGATGCCATCGTCGATGACGGCGCTGTACTGCGTCTGCAGATCCGCCTTGACCTTCTTGTCCTTCAGTGGACCGGGCTCTTCGGGCTTCAAACCCAGGTCGGCGCGCGCCTTCATCCAGGCCGCGTACCACTTCACCCAGTCGATCACCGCCAGGCTATAGAAGCCTTCCTTGTTCTGCGGATCGGCCGCGATCAGCTTGAGGTACCATTCCTTGGCGTCGTCCAGCTTCTTGAGCTTCTGTTCCAGGTCCGGCATACCCTGCGCCTGCTGATAGCTCAGCGACGCCAGCGATGCCAGAGCGGTGGTGTCGTTAGGATTCTTCTCCAGAACCTTTATGAAACTCTTCCTTGGCTTCTTTGGCAAGCTGCACGTTCTCCGGCGATTCGGCGCCGGGAATGTACTGGCTCATGTAAGCGGTGGCCAGGTACAAGCGCGGCATGGTGTTCTCGGGATCCAGTTGCACCGCATTCTTGAAGTAATCCACGGCTTCGGTGTAATGCGCGCCTTTGTAGGCCTGCACGCCGTGGTTGAGGGCATCGCGCGACTTGAGTTTGTCGCAGCCCGTCGCGAAGAGAATCAGCAGCTCCGATTCCCGCTACCAATAGTGTGCTCTTCATAACTTTAACCTTGGACATTCGTGAATTCTGCGACTTCTGAATTCCAGCCGTTAATTCCCGCCTCCAGCTTGGGCGTCATCAG
Source organism: Bryobacterales bacterium (assembly GCA_963798295.1). Classification (GTDB taxonomy): domain Bacteria; phylum Acidobacteriota; class Terriglobia; order Bryobacterales; family Bryobacteraceae; genus Palsa-89. The sequence goes on from CAWCSV010000007.1 coordinate 243,226, forward strand.
ACCAACCTTGTCCATCTGCGCGCCTTTGGCGATATCGATGGCCGAGCCACGGTCTGATACTCCAGATCGGGATCGCCCTTGACGAAGACCACTCGCTCGGCGCGCGTCTTGAAGATCTGCTTCCAGCCGCGGACCCAGCTTGTCCATGTCGGTGTCTTCGTTGTTAATGTGCATGCTCTTGTCTTTATCGATGACGATCACCACCGTGCGATCCTGATCGGGAGGCGGCTGATTCTTCTTGTCTGGCGGTTCGGGCGCCAATGCTTCCAATCCGTGCGGCGTCAGCGGCGTGATGACCATGAAGATGATCAGCAGCACCAGCAGGATGTCGATCATCGGCGTCATGTTGATGTCGCATCTTGGCCCGCTCTTGGGACCGCCAACTGCCATTGCCATAGTTCGTTACCTCGCTTGTTCCTTAAATCTTGTCAATCGCGTCCAATTTTACTTGGCTGCCGCAGCCGCGGCCGCCGCTTGATTGGGCGTCTTGTTCTCGTGCGGCTCTTCGGTGATGAGTCCGATCTCGTTCACTCCGGCCGCGCGCAAATTGTCCACCACGTCCTCCACCACCGAATACTTGGCGCGGGCGTCGGCTCTGATATAAACCGTTTTGTCGATCTTGTTGGTGAGCAGATCCCGCACTCTTTCGGGGAGTTGATCGGCCGTGAGCTTCAGATTGCCTGGGCTGAGAAACACACCGCCGTTGCGCGTGACCGAAATCAGGATCGCGTCTTCTTTGTCCGCCGCCTGCATGGTGATGGGATTCTTGGTCTTCACCAGATCCACGCTGAGCCCTTGGTGAGCATGGGCGTGATGACCATGAAGATGATCAGCAGCACCAGCATGACGTCCACCATGGGCGTCACGTTGATGTCGGCTACGGGCGGAGGCGCTTTCTTCTTTTCCATTTCAAACTCCTTCCGGTAGAGAGGCGCGGAGCCTTAATCGATCCACCCGCGCCCCTTCCGAATTCAACTCGCAGTTACTCTCGAATCTACTTCGCCGCGGTAGTGGCGCGTCCCGCGTCGCTTCAGGAAATAATCCAGAAGCTCGGAGCTGGAGTTGCCCATCTCCACGTCAAACGCGTCGATGCGGTTGGTGAAGTAGTTGAACGCCCACACCGCCGGGACGGCCACGAACAGACCGATGGCGGTGGTGACCAAGGCTTCCGAAATACCGCCGGCCACCGCGCCCAGACCAGTGGACTTCTGCGTCGCGATGCCCTGGAACGCGTGGATGATGCCCACCACCGTGCCGAACAAGCCCACAAAGGGCGCCGTGGATCCGATGGTCGCCAAGCCGCTGACGCCGCGCTTCAGTTCGGCGTGCACGATGGCTTCGGAGCGCTCCAGAGCGCGCTTGGAGGCTTCGATCTCTTCACCCGAAATTTCCGAGCTCAACTGATGCGCGCGGAATTCCTGCAAGCCAGCCACCACAACCTTGGCCAGATGGCTCTTGTTGTAACGGTCGGCGATCTTGATGGCTTCGTCCAGCTTGCCTTCGCGCAGCGCTCCGGCCACGGCGGGTGCGAACTGGCGCGATTGTTTGCGGGCGCCGTTGTAGGCGATGGCGCGATCGATCATGACGCCGATCGACCATGCGGACATGAAGAACAGCAGGATGACCACGATTTTGGCCGCCCATCCCATGTTGTCCCACATGCTCGCGCACGTCGAAACTGACAGAGCTGGTCCTGCAAAAGCATGAACGACCAAACTTGTAATTGTAAAAACATCTGATTCTCCTGCGAGTTGAATTTAAACTTCTATTGGCTCAACGTAAAATTGACTTCAATCGTGGTGACGACTTCCACCGGGTCCCCGTTCAGGAGCGTCGGCTTGTACTGCCATTGCGAAACGGCCTGTTTAGCCGCTTCCACCAGCAGCGGATGGCCGCTCACCAATTGCAGATTCTGAATGGTGCCGTCTTTGCCGATAATGGCGGTGAAACGCACCACACCCTGAATGCGGGCTTGCTTGGCCAGCGGCGGATACAACGGAGTGACTTTGCGGATCAGGTTGGCCTGTTGCACGTTACCGCCCACGCGAATGCGCGACGGAGTCGGCTTCTTTTCTTCTTTCACCGGAGGCGGAGGAGGAGCCGCATTGGCGATGGCGCCGAGCACGCCACCGAGTACGCCACCGGGCGCTCCACCGGGAACTCCACCCACCACTCCACCCACCACGCCTGAGCTGGACGGCGGCGGCAGTTCTTCTTCCTTAATGTTCGCGATCTCTTTCGGAATGGTCTTTGGGCGCCATCAGCTTGCCGGCGTCGAACTGGCGCGGGATGATCTTGACGATCTTGGGCGGCGCTGGGGGCGGCGGAGGCGGCGGAGGCGGCGGCGGCGGCGGGGCCACCAGGAAACTGGTCAGCTGAGCGCGCGGCAGCGTGTCCGTGTAAATCAGCGGAATCAGGATCAGCGACCAGAATCGACCAGAATCTGAGCCCAGAACGATAAGAACACCGACCACGTCTTGTTCGTCTTCGCGGTGCCTCTACAAAGCTTTGCTCAAACATGCCTCACCTCGTCCCTCAAAAGTCTCACCTCCTAACAATGCGCAGAAATCATCATACATACTCTTGCCGCCTATTTCACCTTGGCCGTGCTTCCTCGCCTGGGCCCGTCCTTTCTAGGCGCGCCCTTGGACGCCGATGGCGCAACTTTAGCCGCCGCGGCAGCCACCGGAGCCACCGGCTCCTTACGGGGGGCGACGCCGCCGCTCCCGCTTCTCTTGCGCCCCTCCAGGAAATTATGCCAGAAGATCAGGATCGGGCTAGCTACAAACACCGACGAATAAGTACCAACGATAATGCCACAAGACCAGCGCGAAAGCGAAACCATTTAGTACTTGCCCGCCGAACAAGAACAGGGCTAGAGCGGTCAGCAGCGTCAGTCCCGAGGTCAGCACGGTGCGGCTCAGCGTCTGGTTTACGCTCTTGTTGATCAGCGGCTCCAATTGCTTCGCGGCGCAGGATTTTCAGATTCTCGCGAATGCGGTCGAAGGTGACGATGGTGTCGTTCATCGAATAGCCGACCAGGGTCAGCAGCGCCGCCACCACCGTCAGCGAGATCTCTTTGTTGAACAGCGAAAATAGACCGATGGTAATGATGCGTATCGTGGAACACCGCGATCACCGCCGCCGCTCCATAGATCCATTCGAACCGGAACGCGATGTAGACCAGCATTCCGCCCAGCGCGTACAGGACCGCCAGAATCGCTTTGCGCTGCAGCTCCGCGCCGATCTTGGGGCCCACCACTTCGGTGCCGACCACGGCGACCGGGTCGGGATAGGTCTGCTGCTTCAGTACGTTCAGTACCTGGGGCGTAACTCCTGGTACCGAAGCCGAGTTCATCCAGATTCTTGATCAGCCCGGAGTGCTGCTTCCGGTAGTCCATGATGTCGGACGCCAGCGTCTGCAGTTGCTGGTCCGACATCGGCGACGCTGGCCGCCTGCCAGGGGGTCGCGCAGATGATCGGCCAGCGCGGCCGCGCCACTGGCGTTGATGTTGTACTTGCCGTTGGCCGGCTGTCCGAAAGCGCCGCGTCAGGCTGTCGATCACGTTCTGGCGGGAAGCTTGCAGCGCGGCGTCCTGCAGCGCGTCGATGCCGATGATGTCCTCCGGCTTGCCGGAAACTTCCTGTACTTCCACCGGGAGCTTGCCGGAAAGCGCGGCGCGGACTTTGTCCACCGGCGGGCGATTGGCGAAAGCTGACCGTGATCAGCGCCCCACCTCGAAAGTCGATGCCGTAGCGCGGGCCGCCCTTGACGCCCAAACTGATCAAGCCAGCCGCCGTGAGGATGAGGGAGAGGATGATGAACGGCCACTTCTTGCCGAGAAAGTCAAAGTCTGAGTGCTTGAATAATTCCATGTCACCAGTCGCAGCGCCAGCATCCGTTAGAGTTAGACACCGGCATGGCGGGAAACAGTTCCCGCCCGTAAAAAACTCTTTCAAATGCTCACCTCTCAAATACTCAGGGCCGCTACCTGCCGCTTGCCGGACAGCTCCGAATCGAAAATCGTCCTGGACACAAAGACGGCCGTGAAAGGTTCGCGACAGAGCCGATCACCAGGGTTACCGCGAAACCCTTCACCGGGCCGGTCCCGAAGATGAACAGAAACGCACAAGATACCACGGTGGTGACGTGCGTGTCGATAATGGTCAGAAAGGCCTTGCAGAAGCCCGCGTCCACGGCGGCCACCACGGCCTTGCCGGCGCGCAGCTCTTCGCGAATGCGCTCAAAAATCAGAACGTTGCTATCCACCGCCATACCGATGGTCAAGAATGATGCCCGCGATGCCGGGCAGAGTCAAGGTCGCGTCGAAATAAGCCAGCGCGGCGATCAGAATGACCGCATTCAGAACCAGCGCCAGCGTCGCGTTGATGCCCGAGCGCCGGTAGTAGACCAGCATGAACAGCACCACCGCCACCAGGCCCGCGATGCCGGCCGCGGAAGCCTTCCCGGATGGAATCGGCGCCGAGCGATGGACCCACGGTCCGCTCTTCTTCAATAGTCAACGCGGCTGGCAGCGATCCGGCGCGCAGGTTCAGCGCCAGGTCCGCGGCTTCTTCCTGGGTGGCGGCGCCGGTGATGCGGCCGGTGTCGCTGATGCTGGCTCTGGATGGTGGGCGCGCTAATGCACGTTGCCATCCACCACGATGGCGGCGCGATTGCCGATATTGGCTTCGGTATAGGCCGCGAACTTCTTGGCGGCCTCCTGGGTCAGGACGAAATTGGTCTCCCAGCGGTTCAATTCGCCCTGGCCGCGGCGCTGGCGTCGCGGATGTCGGTGCCGCGCACCATCGGGATGCGCGACACCAGATACCAGCTCTGCTGGCCGCCGCGCGACGCGGTAGGCACCAGCTTGGTGTTCAAGCGGCAGAATCCCGCCCTGCTTGGAGAGCGCTTCTTCCCGCGAGGTGAACGGCCCATCCTTCACTTCATCCCATTCGAGCACCGCCTGCGTCTGCAGCAACTGCTTCACGTGCGCCGGATCGTCGACGCCGGGAAGCTGGATCAGCAGCTCCGCTTCGGCGTCGCTGCGCCCGGTGGGCTGCACGCGACGATTCGGCCAGCCCCAGGGCGTTGATCTTGCGCTCGATGGTGGCCATGGTCTGGCGTCAGCGTGTCGCTTCTTCAGCTTGAGAGCCTCGCTCGGCTTCATGGTCAGCTTGTAGTCGGTGGAGTTGAGCGCGGTGGGAATCCACGCCGCGAACTGATCGTTGACAATGCTCCGGAACTGCGCTGCTCTTGTCGCTGCGGAATGCCCTTGATATCGATCTCGATCTTGTCGGCGTCCTCAATGGTGATCGGATCGTTGCGGGTGATGTCGCCGGAGGGTGTGATGTTGTCCTTTTGCAGCTCCTGCTTCAGCGCGTCGATCGCGTTGTCGGCGCCGCCTTGAAGGCATCCTGAAGTTGAACCTGCATCACCAGCTGCGTGCCGCCGCTCAGATCGAGCCCCAGATGGATGTTCTTTTTCCAGTTGGCGACCAGCTCGTCTTTGGACTTGGGAATGCCGATCACGCCGTAGATGCAGACCAGCACCACCGCGATGATGATGGCGATTCGAATTTTGATGTTGCGATTCATGGATTAAATACCGGCTCCCTCACGGTCGCGGTTCTGTTTCCGCTCCCTCTGGTCGCGGCTCTGAAGCGGCCTCATTTCTCGGCCTTCTTTTCCTCGGTCATCAAGCTCGCCACCGCGCTGCGCGCCACCTGCAGTTTCAGGTTGTCGGGCTTGACGCGAAGTATCAGAGTATCATCAGCGTTGACGCTGACGATGGTCCCTACGATCCCGCCCGTGGTGAGCACCTGGCTGCCATTCTCAAGCGTCTTCAGCATCTGCTGTTGCTGCTTCTTCTGGCGCTGCATGGGCATGAAGACCAGCAGGTAGAAGATCGCGACCAGCGCCAGGGGAAGAAGCAGGCCCATCACGGGGCTACTTCCCGTGGACTGTTGCAGCATCAAGAACGCGGATAATGTCATGTTCACGGACGGCTGTTCCGTTTCCGAGTATCACACAAGCAAATCATCTTTGGAAATGAAATCAAGGAGTACAACGGTGGAACGATCTAACTCGATTCTACCGCCGAATTGCGGACGCTGTCCAAGTAGGCCCGAAATCTCCCAAGCAGTATAGCCTGCCTCATTTGGCGCATCATGTCAAGGTAGTACTTCAAATTGTGGATGGTGGCGAGCGTGGAAAATAGCATCTCGCCGGCTTGAAAAAGATGGCGCAGGTAGGCGCGCGAGTAGGTACGGCAGGTATAGACAGGGGCAGTTCGGATCGACGGGCCCGGGATCGTCTTTATAGCGGGCCTGCTTGATGATTACGCGGCCTTGCCGAAGTAAACAGGCAGCCGTTGCGGGCGTTGCGCGAGGGCAGCACGCAATCCATCATGTCCACGCCGCGCGCCACGTATTCGGGCAGCTCCTCCGGCATGCCGACGCCCATGACGTAACGCGGCCGGTCGCGCGGAAGCAGCGGCGTGGTGGCTTCCGTCATTTCCATGCTCAGCGATCGGGGCTCGCCCACCGAAAGCCCGCCGATGGCGTAGCCGGGGGCGTTCGAGTTCCAGGAGTTCCATGGCGCAATCGCGGCGCAGGTCGGCGAACATGGAGCCTTGGACGATGGGGAACAGCGCGGAGGCCGATGCCGGTTTCTTCGGCCTGGCGTAGGAAGTGCCGGTACGCGGATTGCGCCCAGCGCACGGTACGCCGCATGGCTTGATTCGCGGCTTCGTGGCTGGCCGGATATTCGAGGCACTCGTCGAGCGGCATCATGATATCGCTGCCCAGCGCGAGCTGGACATCGACGGTGGATTCGGGCGTGAACAGGTGCGCGTCGCCATCCAGGTGCGAGCGGAACAGCACGCCCTCGTCGGTGATCTTGCGAAGGTCGCTCAGGCTGAAGACCTGGAATCCGCCGGAGTCGGTGAGGATCGCGCGCGGCCAGGACATGAATTGGTGCAGTCCGCCCAGTTTGCGGATCAGTTCGTGGCCGGGGCGCAGGAACAGGTGATAGGTATTGGCCAGGATGATTTGCGCGTCGAGCTCGATCTCAAGATCGCGCTGCATGACGCCCTTCACCGTGGCCTGCGTGCCCACCGGCATGAAGACCGGCGTTTCGATCACGCCGTGCGCGGTGTGGATCAGGCCGGCGCGCGCGCCGGTATCGGGGCACTCGGCGATGAGTTCGAAACGCACTATTTCAATGTAAGGGAGGAAGCCAGTCGGTGGACATCAATTGGTTATGGTGCGATGAAGTCGGTACCGGTTGGCACATTTATCTTTGACTTCTTCGGATTGAGCGGATCATAACTAATGGCTATCGAATCGCCTGGAGAAAACTCACCAACCAGTTCGCTCCGTTTGAGCGATCCCGTACCGCCGAAGCTGTCGCTTCCATGCTTGTAGTTGTAGCTGAGACTCACGCGTGTGTCACGATCCGCAACAGACACGACCTTGCCTTCCGCAATCGGCCACTCGGCGAATAGGTTCGTCAGATGGTAGGCGAAGTTAGGCCAACAGAGGAAAGCGAGCCCCACGAATCCAGAAGTGAGCCGGGCCGCCGGCGTTGGGAGCGACACGCCGAGCAGATATCCGACGAACACGATCGTCCATCGCGTCGTTTCTGCCACAACGCTTAGCCTATAATTCCAGCCCGCACGGCGGCGAATGGCCCAACTCGCGAACCATTTGCCAGCAGATCCCTCGAGCAAATAGCTGGCTTGGGAAACAGTTGCCTGCAGATCTATGTCAGCAAGGATAGTGCAACCAAAACTACCACGGCGCATAGGAATACCCGCACCGGCAGTCGCTGAACGGATCTTGAGCTCCGGAACAGCAATCTAAGGACGCAGGGCCGAGGTAGCCCGGCGCAGGTGAATTCCCTTCTCACGCTGCGCGCATTTGCGATTTACATCACCGCTTGGTCAGGATTCGCCGCGTATTTCTCTTTCCGTGCAAAACCGCGACAACATAAACCACTGGCGTCTCCGGCCGATAGACAACCGTGTAATTGGGATATCGTGTCACGGTCCAGAAACGAAGCGGACGGCTCGTGAGGTCCTGTCGGTAATGGCCGCGCAAGGGAGCCTCGGCCGCAAATGCACAAGCTTCGTAAATGGCTTGTTCCACGCCGCTGTCCTCCGCAATGTATCGCCAAATTTCGAAAACGTCTGCTTTAGCAAGCGGCGTGAGAGCATACCCGCTCATCGTTTAGCCAGGCGCCAGTCCTCTTTCATTCCCTGAATTTCACGGCGAGCTCGTGCGCCGTCGATCAGTTCGCCGCGCTCGGCCTGTTGATAGCCTTCCTCGATATGAGCCGATAACCCCAGCCGTTCTTCTTCGGTCCAACTTTCCTCCGCGTCCTGCGCTTCAAGGGCGCGGCGCAAAACATCCTCAACGCTCTCGTAACCGCCGCTCGAAAGGCGTTTGTTGATAAGCGTCTCTAGATCGGGCGGGAGATTCAATTGCATGGCCGATTCCCCATTCTTGCTTTGATCGTAACGTTTTAGGACCATTCGCTGCCAGCCGCGAGGCGGGGAGGATGCGGGAACGTGGTAGGCTCTTCGGCTTCTGACCGCGTTGCGAGAAGCCCCTCCTCCGAACAACAGCCCGGCGACGAAGACACGTGTTGGGTCCTTGGCAGGGCTTACTCCCTGCCTCGGAGGATCGCCGCCATAACGCGCGGGCTGCGGTGTCCATGCATCACAGGAATAACCCACAAGGGCCTTTCATCCGGCGCGTAAGCGATCAAGTATCCGTGAACGGCAATAAAGCGCAAGGGACGCGATGTCGGTCCGGGCGTCGGTGGCCTTGCTGCGGAAAACGCACAAGCCCGCGAATCGCGTCACGTATACCCTGTCGAACCCGACGAGCACCTTGCGGGTTATCGCCTGCGATATATCTCCAAATGTCCGTGATGTCTTTGGCCGCGAGGGGATGAAGGTTAAATCCCTGCGCCACGGCTACGGTTTCTTCAAGAATTATCTTCTTGCTGGCGGAGGCTCTCAAAAAAAGCCTCGCCGTCAATTGTCTTAACCTTGCCGCTTTTCAAGTCGTCATAGCGGCTGTCGAGCATTTCGCGCGCGTGAGCAAGATCGTCAAAATATCCCGCCACAGCGTCCTCAATGAGCTCGCACGCGGGGCGTCCGGTGTCAGCCGCCAATCGGTCGAGCTTCGCTTGCAGATCGGGGGCGAGATGTACTTCCATGACTTGAGATTAACTGAATCGGAGATACTTGCTGCGTTACGCTGGGAGTCTCCCGCCATGCTCTTCCACTCCCTCCAGCGCCGATTTCGTGCGCGACGCATGGCCCTGCTCGCGCGAACCCTGGGGATCACACGCGACACGCGAGTCCTGGACGTCGGTGGCACAGTCGACATCTGGCGTCTGGCACCCGTGATGCCTCGGCTCGTCTTACTCAACCAGGCCCGGGCGCGGTATGAGATCGGCTCGGCCGAAGCGGTGGTTCTGGGTGATGGCACGCGTCTGCCGTTCGCCGACGGATCCTTCGATCTGGTCTTTAGCAACTCGGTGATCGAACACGTCGGCAGCCGCCTGGAACAGGCCCGGTTCGCCTCAGAGATCGCGCGCGTCGGCAAACAATACTGGGTGCAAACTCCTAATCGATATTTTCCTATCGAGCATCATTTATGGACGCCCTGTGTTCACTGGCTGCCGCGTCCCTGGCAGGCCGCGATCCTCAAGCGTTTCTCGGTCTGGAAGCTGGTCACCAACTACGACGCCGCCGAGCGCGATTTCTACGTCCAGCATTACCTGAATTCGATCCGATTGCTCTCTGCCTCCGACCTCGGTGCGCTGTTTACCGACGCCATCGTTGCGCGCGAGCGATTTCTCGGTTGGACCAAGTCTCTGATCGCGTACCGAAGGGCCAAGGGCAAGCCTGGGGTACCATGAGAGTTCAACCCGAAAATCCTGACTCTCCCATGGCCCTCCGTTTCTACAACACTCTCACCCAGCAAGTGGAGCCTTTTCAGCCGCTCGAAGGCAACACCGTGCGCATGTACACTTGCGGTCCCACGGTCTACAATTACGCCCACATCGGCAACTTGCGGACCTTCACTTTCGAGGACATTCTGCGGCGCTGGCTGCATCTATCGCGGCTACAAAATGGACCACGTCATGAACATCACCGACGTGGACGACAAGATCATTCGCAACGCCGCGGCCGAGGGTAAGTCGCTGGCCGAATACACCGCGAAGTACACGCGAGGCGTTTCTTGAAGACAGCGCCGCGCTGCGCCTGCAACGGCCCGAGCGCATGGTGAAGGCCACCGAGCACATTCCCGAAATGGTGGGCGCCATCGAGAAGCTGGCCGAGCGCGGCTTCACCTACGACAGCGACGGCTCCGTCTACTACCGCATTTCGAAATTTCCCGGAATACGGCAAGCTCTCGCACAACGATTTCAGCGGCATTCGCGCCGGCGCGCGCGTGGACGTGGATGAATACGACAAAGCCAACGCGCGCGATTTTGTTTTGTGGAAAGCGCCCAAGGATGGCGAAGTGTTTTGGGAAAGCGAGATCGGCCCGGGCCGGCCCGGCTGGCATATCGAGTGCTCCGCGATGGCGATGAAGTATCTGGGCGAGACGCTGGACATCCACGCCGGCGGCGTCGATCTGATCTTTCCGCATCACGAAAACGAAATCGCGCAGTCGGAAGCCATCACCTCCAAGCCGTTCGCGCGCTTCTGGCTGCATTCGGAATTTCTGAACGTCGAGTCGCAGAAGATGGCGAAGTCGGCGGGGAATTTTTATACGCTGCGCGATCTGCAGGCCGAAGGCTATCAGCCGGAAGTGGTGCGCTATCTGCTGGCTTCGGTGCCGTATCGCAAGAAGCTCAACTTCACTTTCGATGGGTTGAAGGCCGCGGCCACCGCGATCGACCGGCTGCGAAATTTCAAGCTGCGCCTGGAGACCGACAAGTATCCCGACGGTCTCGAACGAAAAAATTCTGGAGCGCACCCAAGCGGCGGGCCGCCAGTTCGAAGAAAGCCTGGATGACGACCTGAACACCGCCGAGGCGCTGGCCGCGCTGTTTGAATTCGTGCGCGACGCCAACACCGCCATGGACGCGGGCGAGTTTCGGGCGGGCAACACGGCCGCCGGCGCTGGATCTTCTTGGCTCGATTCGATCGCATCTTCGCCGTCCTGGAGCCCACGCAGGCTGAGGGCGGGCTGTCCGATGCGCGCGTGGAGGAGCTGATCGCCGAACGCGCCGCCGCCAAGAAGGCTCGCAACTTCGCGCGCAGTCCGACCAAATCCGGCAGGAGCTGCTCGACGCCGGGATCGTGTTGGAGGACACTAAAGAAGGAACGCGCTGGAAAAGAAAGTGAGGCCGGCATGAAAATCGAGACCAAAGCCGTACACGCGGGCGACCGGAAAACGGAATCCCGACGCGCCGGGAGCTTTTGTTCCGTCATCGACGCCGATCTACACCGCCACCACTTACCTCTACGAAGACACGGCCAAGCTGGATCGCGTGCTGGGCCGCGAGGAGCCCGGCTTCTGCTACGGCCGTTACGACAACCCCACGCGCACGCGGCCTGGAAGAGTTGCTGACCGAGCTCGAATCGGGAGCGAGCGCGCAGGTTTGCTCGTCGGGCATGATGGCCATTCATGTGGCCTTGCTCGCCGCGCTGACGGATCGGCGCAAGTCGGTGCTGGCGGCGAATGCGCTCTATGGCGCCACGACCACGCTGCTGACGCAGGTGCTGGAGCCGATGGGCGTGGCGGTGGATTTCGTCGATATCTGCGATCTGGCGGCGCTGCGAGCAAAAGATCGCCGAAGCCAAGCCCGGCTGCATCGTGATGGAGACCATTTCGAATCCGCTGCTGCGCGTGGGCGATCTGGATCTGCATCGCGGAACTGGCGCGAAGAGGCGGGCGCGGCGCTGCTGGTCGATAATACCTTCGCGACGCCGCTGCTGGTCCGTCCGCTCGAACACGGCGCGAACTTTTCGGTTCACAGCTTGACCAAATTTCTGGCCGGCCATGGCGACGTTCTGGGCGGCGTGGTGGTCACCGATGAGGCGCACACCGACGTGGTGCGCACGCTTGTCGCGCACCATGGGCCCGGTGCTGGGGCCGTTCGAGAGCTATCTCACCATGCGCGGCATCAAGACCTTCGCGCTGCGCGTGGAGCGCCAATGCTCGAACGCCTGCCGCATCGCCACCTGGCTGCAATCGCACCCGCGAGTCTCGCGCGTGCATTACCTGGCCGATCCCAATCATCCCGATGCCGCCGTCATCCGCCGCCTGCTGCCCGAAGGGCTGTACGGCGCGCTGGTCCCGTTCGAAATCAAGGACGCGACCAAGGAAGACGTGTTCCGCTTCATGGACAAGCTGAAGCTGGTGGTGCGCGGCACTTCGCTCGGCGACGTTCACAGCTTGCTGCTGTATCCGGCCATCGCGTCGCATCGCGAAATCGCGCCCAAGCAGCGCCAGCGCATGGGAATCAGCGACGGCCTGGTGCGACTGTGCGCGGGCATCGAAGCGGTGGAAGACATCATCGCCGACCTGGACCAGGCGCTAAGCTGACGCGATGGGGACGCAAGACGCTCACTGGTCTCCGTTGTAGCGGTTTGCTTGTTCGCTCGGAGTATGGTCAATGCGGCCGACGCGGAACAGCATCTGTTCAGCGCGGAAGACGAAACCGTGAAGCACCCTGTCTCCGTTCCGCGCGAAGTCAATCGGATACTTGCTCAGGATCCTGACGTTAGGGAGGTTCTAGAATGACGAACACACTGTGACCGATGCAGTCCCAAGCTCTTGGTTGCTCGCTTCCGAAATCCATCTAAGCGGTGCCAGTGAGAAAGACCTCGTGGTCTTTGGCGAAGGGCCGCTCATGGGAGCGAACGTGACCACATTTTGGATTTTTCGTCCGAAGGATCATCGATACGAACTGCGTCCTGAAAGCTCCTGCTCATGACATGGTGTGTGCAAGAGACTCGCGCATCGAATGGCTACCGGTGACGTCGAACTGATGGAGCGCGACCGCGATTAGCGTCTCGACAGTCCTATGCAGGTTTGAGGCTGGGACCTATAGACCGTTTACGAAGAACTTAAGGCCCATTCGGTAGATCGCGTTCATCTGCGTTCATCTGTGGCCATATGTAGCCGCCGATTAACACGGATGAACGCCGATAGCAAACTAGTTTCCGCTGGATTGAATCTGCACCAGCGGCTCATGCTCGTGCTCGCCGGCGCCGTGCTCGCAATGGTCTGCGGATCGCGCCAGAAATCGAAATACGAAATCTGCCGCACGCACGAAATGGTGCACATCGGCGCGCAGCTCTTTTCGGTCAGGTATTCGCGGCGGATGTCGTCCACCGTATACTCAGCCAGCGGCTTGGCCGGATAGCCGCGCTGCTGCGAGCAGTAGTGCACCAGGCCGTCTTCGCAAATGTACAGGTAGCGCGACGCCCGCGCGGCAGCGCCAATGGCTGGGCCGGCCGTTCGCGATGTCGTCCTGATAGTAATTGATCTGCGAGAAATTCTTCTTCTCGAAGTTCTTCATCGCCAGGAACACCTTGCGCTCGCGCTCGCCGATGGGCCGCAGTTGCCCGCTCGAATCGTGAATGATCCCCACCGTCGAGGTGAAGCCCAGCTCCAGCGCGCGCTTTCCCACCACCAGCGCGTCTTCCGGATTGTGAATGCCGCCGCCCAGCACCGAATTGATGTTCACGTGAAACAGCGCGTACTCGGACAGGATCTGCAGCTTCTTGTCCAGCACCTTCAGGCTCTTCTTCGACACCTCGTCCGGCATCACGTTGTCGATGCTGATCTGCATGTGATCGAGGCCGGCGTCGTTCAATTGATTCACGCGCTGCGGCGTCAGCAGATAGCCGTTGGTGATCATCCCGGCGATCATGCCCCGGCTGCGCACGTGCGCGATCAGCCGGTCCAGCTCCGGATGCAGCAACGGCTCGCCGCCGCTGAAGGTCACGATGGTGGTTCCCAGGCGCGGCCAGTTGATCCAGCCGCTCGGTCATGGTCTCCACCGCCACGGGCTTCGAGAAATCGTCGTACTCGTTGCAGTACGTGCAGGACAGATTGCAGCGGCGGATGGGAATGATGTGCGCCATCACGGGATGGTCGGTGGACGCCACTCCGCGCGGAATCATGCGCCATTCCCGCGCCCGGCGGTTCAGCGCCCGGAGGTCCCTGCGAAATTTGAATCCCCAATTAGCCATGGAACGAGTTATCTCCATTGAATCATACTCATGCAAGAATGGCATGGATTTCGGATCGAACGGGGCGGCATCCAGAATTCCCAACGGCGCTTTGGCGCAGCCAACCGTCGCAGCGGACCGTTCGGATCGCCGTCCTGCGTCAAATTCCTTGTAACCGAACACGTTCCGCGGGACACCTAACGTAAGTAGCATGATATGCTGAGAGCGCTGGAAAACCGTAGCGCCCCGATCCGATGTTTGAGTTTCTCTTTAAATATCCGCCTACTGTCTTCGCCAAAGGCAGCTTCGTGCTGCTCGGCCAGTGGCCGGTGTGGACGCTCGCCGCCTTGTTGCTGGTCGCCGCGGCCGGGCTCGGCTGGGTGATCTGGAGCCGCCGCCGCGTCGATCGCGCCCACCATGCGCGGCCCGCGCACCGCCGTGGTTTGGATTCTCCAAAGCTTGCTGGTCTGCCTGCTGCTGTTCCTGCTGTGGCAGCCGGCGTTGAGCATCGCCACTCTGCGGCCGCAGCAGAACATCGTCGCGGTGGTGATCGACGACAGCAAAAGCATGTCGACCCAAGAAGACGGCCACTCCCGCAAGGATCAGGTTCTAGCCACGCTCAACGGCGGTCTTCTCAATAGCTTGAAGAGCAAGTTTCAAGTGCGGCTTTATCGCCTGGGCGATCATTTGGAGCGCATCGAAAACCCCGACAAGCTCAACGCCTCGGCGCCCGCCACGCACATCGGCGACGGCCTGAAGGAAGTGCTGGCCGATTCGGCCACGCTGCCCATCGGCGCGGTGGTTCTGATGAGCGACGGCGCGGACAACAGCGGCGGCATCGATCTCGACACCATCTCCGACATCAAGCGGCAGCGCATTCCCATCCACACCGTCGGCTTCGGCCGCGAGCGCATGGCGCACGACATCGAGCTGACGGACGTGCAGATGCCGGCGCGCTCGCTCGCCAAATCGCGCCTGGAAGCGCAGGTCACTTTCCATCAATGGGGACTGAAGGGCGAGAAGGCCCGGCTGGTGGTGCGCGATGCGGGAAAGGTTTTGACCTCGCGCGACATTGTTCTGAAGGGGGACGGCGCCGCGCAAACCGAGACCGTGCTGTTCACCGCCGGAGATGCCGGAGTGAAGAACCTGCAATTCTCCATCGACGCGCTGCCCGAAGAGGAGAACAAGAACAACAACGCCTTGACGCGCGTCCTGTACGTGGACAACGCCAAGCCGCGCGTCCTCTACATGGAAGGCGAGCCGCGCTGGGATTTCAAGTTCATCCGCCGCGCGGTGGAGGACGACAAGAATATCGACTCTGTACTGCATCGTCCGCACCACGCAGAACAAGATGTACACGCAAGTGCCGCAACGACGCGCCCCCGGGCGAGTTGAAGGACGGCTTCCCCACCAAGGTGGACGATCTGTTCAGCTTACCAGGGCTTGATTCTGGGCAGCGTCGAAGCCAATTATTTCACGCCCGCGCAGCAGGATTTGATCCAGCAGTTCGTCGACCGGCGCGGCGGCGGATTGCTGTTCCTGGGCGGCCGCGACGTCGCTGGCCGACGGCGGCTACGAGAAGGCTCCGTTTGCGGATCTGCTGCCGGTTCGTCTTGCCGGATCATAAGAACACCTTCCATCGCGATCCGGCCACTGCGGAACTGACGGCGGCCGGCCGCGACAGCCTGATCACGCGCATTGAAGATAATCCCGACGCCAACGTGGAGCGCTGGAAGAAGCTGCCGTACCTGATGAACTTTCAGGAAGCGGGCAAGCCCAAGCCGGGCGCGCTGGTGCTGGCCGACATGAAGGCCTCGGGAGACGGCACGCTTGCCGCTGTTGATCACGCAAAAATACGGCCGCGGACGCACCGCCGTCTTCGCCACCGGCGGCGACTGGCGCTGGCAGATGCTGCAGCCGGTGGAGGACATGAGCCACGAGCTGTTCTGGCGGCAATTGATGCGCTGGCTGGTGAGCGACACGCCCACGCGCGTGGTCACGTCCATCACGCGCCCGGTGCTGTACGACGACGGCCGCGTGCACTTGCGGGCGGAGGTTCGCGACACCACCTATTTGCCCACCAGCGACGCCACCATCCAGGCGCGCATCGTCGGCCCGGATGGCGGCGCGCAAAGCGTCGACCTGCATCCCGATTCGCTCGAGCAGGGCGTCTACTCGGCCGACTGGGATGCGGGGAAAGCGGGATCCTACGTGGCCGAAGTCACCGCCACGCGCGGCCAGCAGGAACTGGGGCGCGACGTGATCACGTTCCGCCGCGAAGACGGCGTGGCCGAGAATTTCCACCTGGAACAAAATCGCGATCTGCTCGAAAAGCTTTCCTCGCAAACCGGCGGCAAATATTATCATCCGAACGAAGTGAGCCGGCTGGGCGAAGACATTTCCTATTCCGACGCCGGCATTACGGTTCGCGAAACCAGAGATCTGTGGGACATGCCGATCGTGTTCTTCCTGGTGTTGCTGCTGTGCTGCACCGAGTGGGTGCTGCGCCGAAGGTGGGGTGTGGTATGAAGCTTGCGCTTGTTGGCCGTTGGCGTTATTGCGCTGTCGGCGCTCTTCACGCATCGCACGTTCTACGTCACCGTCGCCGGCCTGGGCGGCGAGCCCGACTACGAGCAGCGCTTCGCCTCGCAGGCGCAGGAGATCGACAAGCTGCTGCACGCTTCCAATGCGCGACGCCAAAGTGACCACGCTGTACGGTCCGCAAGCCACCAAGGCGAACGTGCAGAACGCGCTCGGCGCAAGTGGCGCGCGACGCCAAACCGAACGACGCGTTCGTGCTGATGCTGATCGGCCACGGCAGCTTCGACGGTTACGATTACAAGATCAACCTGCCCGGTCCCGACCTTTCGGGCGTCGAGCTGGGCGCCCTGCTCGATCGCATTGGATGCACGCGCCAGTTGGTGGTGAACATGACCAGCGCCAGCGGCGGATCGCGCGCGGCGCTTGAAAAAGCCAACCGCGTCGTGATCACCGCCACCAAGTCCGGCAACGAGAAGAACGCCACCGTCTTCGCGCGCTTCTGGGTGGAGGCGCTGCGCGATCCCTCGGCCGACACCGACAAGAACGAAACCGTCTCGGCGCTCGAAGCATTCACTTACGCCGCGACCAAAACCGCGCAGTTCTACGACACGCAAAAGCGCCTGGCCACCGAGCATCCGATTCTCGAAGACACCGGGCAGGGCGACGGCGAGCGCAAGCCATCGCCCGAGAACGGCGAAGGCCTGAAAGCGGCGCAGTTCGCGTTGCTGCGGATCGGCGCGGCGCAAGTGGCGGCCAACACGCCCGAAAAGAAGGCGCTGCTCGAAAAGCGCGACGACCTGGAAGAGCAGATCGACAAACTGAAATACGAAAAGGCCGCAATGCCGGCCGACGAGTACAAGAAGCAGCTCAGGATCTGCTGATCGAATTGGCGAAAACGCAAGCGGAGCTGGACAAATGAGCGCGCATGCCGATTCCCAAGTGCCGCATCTCGCAGCGTGCTGCGTCGCACTCTGCGCGCGCTCGTCCGGAACTTCGCACGAGTTGAACCGGCACGTGATGCGTGCGCCTGTTCATCACGCTTCCCCTGGCCGCGCAGACCCTCGACGAATGCCGCGTCCTTCGCCATCACGGCAAACTGGCCGAAGCGCAGACCTGCTTACGCCAAGCTCGCCGCGAGCTCCAATCCCTATCTTCGCGCCGAAGGACTCTGGGGCATCGAACGCTATCAGGAAGCCAACGACCAGTTCCGCGATCTGATCAAGCAGTATCCCAAGAACGCCGATTACCGCGTCCGCTGGGGCCATTTGTTTTTCGAGCGCTTCAACAGCGATGAAGCGCACGGCCTGTTCGAAGAGGCGCTCAAGATCGACGACAAGACAACGCGCAGGCCTACCTGGGCACTGGCGCAAGTGGAGACGGAAGGCTTCAGCAAGCACGCGGTGGAAGCCGCCCAGAAGGCCGCCGAACTGGATCCGAAGCTTTACCAGGCGCACGAGCAGCTGGCCTATCTGGCGCTCGAAGACAACGACGAAGCCACCGCCGCCAAGGAAGCCGACATGGCGCTGGCCATCTCCGGCGAAGCGCTGGACGCCATGGCGATTCACTCGCCATCGACTTTCTGCACGACAAAAAAGACTCGCCCTGGATCGATCGCATTCTCAAAATCAATCCGGCCTATGGCGAAGCTTACTCCACGGCCGGGCATTTCTTACTTCATCAATCGCCGCTACGAAGAAGAGATCCAGGCCTACCGCAAGGCGCTGGAACTGAATCCGCGGCTGTGGGAAGCGCGCGCGCAGTTGGGCGTCACGCCTGATGCAATTGGGCAAGGATGCCGAAGCCCGCCAGCAGCTGGAAGAATGCTACAACGCCAACTACAAAAGCTACGAGACGGTAAATTCGCTGCGCCTGCTCGACAAGTACAAGGATTTCGTCACCTTCAAAACCCCCACCATGGTTCTTCGCCTGGATAAGAAGGAAGCCGAGCTGCTGCGCCCGTATTTTGAATCCGAGATCGAGCGCAACATGGCGGCCTACGAAAAGAAGTACCAGATGAAGCTGAAGGGGCCGGTGCAGGTGGAAGTCTATCCCGACCATCCCGGACTTCGAGGTCCGCACCATCGGGCATGCCGGGCATCGGCGGAATTCTGGGCGTGACGTTTGAAACCGTGATCGCCATGGACAGCCCGTCCGGCCGGCCGCCGGGAAGTTTTCATTGGGCCAGCACGCTGCGGCACGAGATGAGCCACGTCTACGTGCTGCAAGCCACCAACAGCCGCGTCCCGCGCTGGTTCACCGAAGGTCTGGCGGTTTACGAAGAGACCGCCGCCGCGCCCGATTGGGGCGACCGCCTGGATCCCGAAGCCATCCACGCCATCCAGCACAAGCTGCTGCTGCCGGTGGCCGAACTGGATCGCGGATTCATCCGGCCCAGCTATCCGTCGCAAGTGATCGTGTCGTATTTCCAGGGCGGCAAGATCTGCAGCTACATCGCCGAGAAGTGGGGCTACTCGAAGCTGCTGGACATGGTTCATTCCTTCGCCAAGCTGGAATCGACGCCCGACGTCTTTCAAAAGGATCTGGGCATTTCCACCACCGATTTCGACAAGCAATTCCTGGCGTGGCTGGATGCCCAGACCAAAATCACCACCGATCATTTCGATGAGTGGCGCGAAAAGCTCAAGACCATGGTGGCCGACGAGCGCGCCAAGAAGTACGACGACGTGATCCAAGCACGGCAACGCCATTCGCGACTGGTATCCCGATTACGTCGAGGCCGGCAGCGTCTATGAGCTGCTGGCCGACGCTTACACCGGCCAAAGGCGACAAAGACGACGCGCGCAAGCAGCTCGAAAAATACAATGAGGTGGGCGGACGAGACCCCAAGCTGGTGGAACGCCTGGCGACGCTGGAAGAGGAAGCCGGCGCAGCCCAAGAAAGCCGCCGCCGCGCTCGATCGTCTAAACTACATTTATCCTGAGGATCAGGAGCTTGCACAAACGATTGGGCGATTTATGGCTCGCGCAAAACAACGTGCCCGGCGCGATTCGCGAGTATCAGGCGCTGCTCGCGCTGAAACCGCTGGATCAAGCTACGTCGCATTACCAGTTGGCCGAGGCGTTGCGCAAGGCCAACCGGCTGGATCAGGCGCGCGACGAGGTGTTGCTTGCTCTGGAGGCCGCGCCCGGATTTAAGCCGGCCCAAAAACTACTCTTAGAGATTGCGAAATAATCAAACATGTCCACCCCAACCTTAGCGATCAACGATTCGGCGGAACTCAAGGAACGAATCGACCGTTTCCAGGAGGTCCAGCGCGGCATCGTGCGCGAAGTCCGCAAGGTCATTGTCGGACAGGACGAGGTCATCGAACAGGTGATGATCTCTTTGTTTGTGGGCGGCCACTGTTTGATCACCGGTCTCCCGGGAACGGCCAAGACGCTGCTGGTCCGGACGCTGGCGCAGACGCTCGGCCTGGTGTTCAAGCGCATCCAGTTCACGCCCGACCTGATGCCGTCCGACATCACCGGCACCGACATCATTGAGGAAGAGCCCGCCACCGGACGCCGCACCTGGACCTTCGTTCCCGGCCCGATTTTTTCGAACATCCTGCTGGCCGACGAAATCAACCGCACGCCTCCCAAGACGCAGTCGGCGCTGCTCGAAGCCATGCAGGAGCTGTCTTGCACGGTGCGCGGGCATCAATACAAGATCGAAGCGCCTTTCTTCGTTCTGGCCACGCAGAACCCCATCGAGCTGGAAGGCACCTATCCGCTGCCCGAAGCGCAGCTGGATCGCTTCCTGTTCAACACCGTGCTCGATTATCTTTCCGCCGACGACGAAGTGAAGGTGGTGGACCTCACCACCACCACCGCCGTGGCGCAGGCCGACACGGTCACCAACGCCACGGAGATTCTGGAATTCCAGCAGCTGGTGCGCATGGTGCCCGATCGCCGAAACCGTCGCGCGTTACGCGGTGGAGCTGGTGCGCGCCACGCGTCCCAACGACGTCAGCGCTCCGGATTTCGTCAAGAACTATGTGAATTTCGGCGCCAGCGTGCGCGCCGCGCAATTCGTGGTGCTGGCCTCCAAGGCCCGCGCCCTGCTGCGCAGCCGCTATCACGTCGCCTATGAGGATGTCCGCGCGCTGGCCGCTCCCATCCTGCGCCATCGCATTCTGCTGAACTTCCACGCCGAATCCGAGCGCCTGGATTCCGACGCCATCCTGAAGCGGCTGCTGGAGTGGAAGCCGGAACCGAAATAATTAGCCACAGATAAACACAGATGAACACTGATTCCGGAGAAGCCTCTTATCCGTGTTTATCTGTGTTCATCTGTGGCTCAATCAGTACCATGCAACCCCGCACTCCAACCCGCTTCATCGATCCGGCGCTGCTGGCCGGCATCTCGCACCTGGACCTGGTGGCCAAAACAGTGGTGGATGGTTTTGTCGCGGGCCTGCATCGCTCGCCCGATTTCGGATTCAGCCAGGAATTCGCCGAGTATCGCGCCTACACGCCCGGCGACGACCTGCGCCACGTGGATTGGAACGTCTTCGCGCGCACCGAGCGCATGTATCTGAAGCGCTATCGCGGCGAAACCAATTCGCAGCTCACGCTGATGCTCGACACCAGCGC
Source organism: Bryobacterales bacterium (assembly GCA_963798295.1). Lineage (GTDB taxonomy): Bacteria > Acidobacteriota > Terriglobia > Bryobacterales > Bryobacteraceae > Palsa-89. The sequence goes on from CAWCSV010000007.1 coordinate 264,574, forward strand.
GTCCATGGGCTACAGCTCGCACGGCATCACCAAGCTGGACTACGGCCGCTTCCTGGCCGTTTCGCTGGCTTATCTCGCCAACCAGCAGCGCGACGCCGCCGGCGTGATCATTTTCGACGACGAGGTGCGCAACTACGTCCAGCCCTCCACGCGCCAGGGCCAGTTCATGCGCGTGGCGCACGCCATCGAGAAAGCGCAAACCGGCACGCACACCAATTTCGCCAAGCCGTTTATCCATTTTCAGCAGTTCCTGCGGCGGCGCGGCATCGTGGTCGTGATCTCGGATTTTTACGAGCAGCCCGAGGTCGTGATCAAAACCGTCGAGCCGCTGCGCTATCGCGGCAACGATCTGATCCTGTTTCACGTCCTTGATCCACAGGAGATCCGGCCCAAGCTGAAGGAGCCGTCGCTGCTGGTGGACATGGAAACCGAAGACGCCATCGAAGTTTCGCCCGAATACGCCAAGGAAGAATACGGCGCCAAGATCGACGCGCACATCGCCGCGCTCAAGACCAAGGCCGCCGCCGCCGGCATCGATTATCAGCTGCTGCCCACGGACCGGCCGCTGGACGACGCCATGCGCGAATATTTCCTGATCCGCAAGGGGAGGATTGTAGCGTGGGTTTTCTCGCCCCTTGGTTTCTGGCCGGCGCGGTCGCCATCGGCCTGCCGTTCTGGATTCATCTGCTGCGCCAGTATCGCAGCACGCCGCATCCCTTCAGCTCGCTGATGTTCTTCGAACGGCGCACGCAAAGCTCCATCAAGCATCGCCGCCTGCGCTATCTGCTGCTGCTCTCCCTGCGCGTGGCTCTGCTGCTGCTGATCGCGCTGGCCTTCGCCAATCCGTTCGTCAGCCGCGCCGGCGGCGCGGCCGGCGGCCGCAAGATGCTGATCATCGCGGTGGACAATTCCTTCAGCATGCGCTACGACGATCATCTGGCGCGCGCCAAACAGGCCGCCCTGAGCGCGGTCTCGCAACTGCATCCCGGCGAGCGCGGGCAAGTGCTGGCGGTCGGCTCGCGCGTGCATTTCCTGACGCAGCCGGTGGAAGACGCCGATCAGCTCAAGGCCGCCATCCAAGTCCATCCAGCCTTCCGACGAACAAAGCTCCTACGGCGAGCTGGCGCGCGCGCTGCGGACCATCTCGCAGTCCTCGCGCATTCCGCTCGAAGTGCATTTCGCGAGCGACATGCAGAAATCGTCGCATGCCGCCGGCCTTCGCCGATCTGCGCCTGGGCGAGCGACACCAATCTGGTCTTTCATTCCGTCGCCGATTCCAAAGAACCCAACTGGATGGTGGAGAGCGTCACCGCGCCCGCCAAGATCTACGATCCCAAGAAAGTCCGCGTGCAGGCCGTGATCGCGGGCGTCAACACGCCGGCCACCAAGCGAACCGTTTCGCTCGCGCTGGATGGCAAGGTGCTCGAAAGCAAGTCCGTGGACGTTCCCGCCAACGGCCGCGCCTCGGTCGAATTCCTCTCGCTCGATTCGCCGCACGGCTTCCACAAAGGCCGAGATTCGCATCGAACCCGACGATTCGCTGCACGAAGACGACCGCTTCGATTTCGCCATCGAACGAACCGATCCGCATCCGGTGCTGTTTCTGCATCCAGCCGGCCAGGATCGCGACGAGCTGTACTATCGCTCCGCGCTCGAATCCGTTTCCGAAGCCGGCTTCAGTCTGGAGCCGCTGGCCGTGGAGCAGGCCGCCAATCAGTCGCTGTCGAAATACGCCTTCGTGGTGCTTTCCGATGTTGGATCGATGCCGCCGGGCCTTGAAAACAGCCTGCGCGCTTACGTCGCAGGCGGCGGCTCGCTGTTGATCGCGCTCGGGCCGCCTCGGCCGCGCTCACCCACGTTCCAGTCTCGAACGAAGCCATCCAGGGATCCAGCTACGCCTCGCTCAACGACTCGCGCTTTGAAACCGTCGCCTCCGCCGACGCCGAGCATCCCGCGCTGCGCCGCGCCAACAAGCTGGACGGCGTCAAGTTCTATCAGGTGATCAAAGTCGACCCCGGCCAGTCGCGCGTCGTCGCGCGTCTCACCAATCAGGCGCCGCTGCTGCTCGAAAAACAGGTCGGCGAAGGCCGCGTGCTGGTATTCACCTCCACCTTCGACAACATCGGCAACGATCTTCCGCTGCACGCTTCCTTCGTTCCGTTCGTCGAAGAAACCGCGCGCTATCTGGGCGGCCAGCAGGATCGCTCCACCAACGTCGCGGTGGATTCCTACATCGAGCTGCGCTCGGCCAAGGATCACGGCGCGGCTATCGATGTAACCGAGCCGGATGGCACGCATCCGCTGTCGCTCAAGGACGCCACCACCGCGCAGACGTTCCAGGTGACGCGCGAAGGCTTCTACGAGATTCATCGCGCCAACGGCCGCGAGGAGATGGTGGCCGTGCACGCCGACCGCCGCGAATCCGACTTGACGCCCATCCCGCAAGAGACGCTGGATCTGTGGCGGAACACCGGCCGCGGTCCCGACACACCGTCAGGTGATGGGTCGGCTGCCGACACCCAGGCCCGCCCCTGGAGCCTGTGGCGCTACGCTTTGCTACTGGTCTTAATAATCGCGATAATTGAATCAGTATTTGCCAGCCGATATCTTTCGGTGGAGAAGGAGGTCGCGTGAACGCTCTCGACCAACTGAATGGTTACCTTCAGCGGCTGGAAAAGCGCCTGCGTTTCCTGGCGGTTTCGAAAGGCACTTCGCTGGTCACCGTCTCGGCCCTGGTGATCACGGTCCTGCTGGTCTGGATCATCAACCGTTACGCCTTCTCTCCGGCCAGCCTGCTGAGGGCGCGCATTCTTCTGTTTCTTTCCGTCGCCGTCGCCATCGCATTTGGCCTGGTGATCCCGCTGCTGAATCTGAATCGCCGCAACGCCGCCCGCAAGGCCGAGCAAAAATTCCCGGAATTCCAGGAGCGCCTGCTCACCCTGGCCGAAAAGCCCAACGCCTCCGACCCGTTCCTGCAATTGCTGGCCGCCGACACCATGCGCGTCGCCGAATCCAGCGAGCCTGAGCGCCTGGCCTCGAACGGCCCTATCTTCGGATTTCTTGCCTCCGCCGGCCATGGCCGTCGCCGTGCTGCTGTGGCTGATCAACGCTGGCCCCGGCTATCTCGGCTACGGAACTTCGTTGCTCTGGGCCGGCGCGCCGAAATCCGGCAATCATGCCTTCTACGACATCGCGGTCACTCCCGGCGATCGCACCGTGCGCCGCAAGGCCGATCAATTGGTCACCGCCCAGCTCCTCGGATTCGATTCGCCCAAGGTGCGGCTCTTCGCGCAATATCGCGGCGCTTCGAAGTGGGAGCAGGTGGACATGCAGCCGTCGCCCGGCGCGTCCACTTATGAGTTTCTGTTCAGCAGCCTGGCCGACAACGTCGAGTATTACGTCGAAGCCGGCGCGGTTGAATCCAAGCACTACAATCTGCGCGTCGTCGATCTCCCGGGCGTCAAGAAGATCCGCGTCACTTATCATTACCCGTCCTGGACCGGAATGAAGGATCGGTGGAAGATCCCGGCGGCGATTTGCGCGCCGTGGAAGGCACCGAAGCCGAGGTCGCGATCCACACCGATCGTCCCTTAACAAAGGCGTTCTGATGCTGGGCGACGATCGACAGATTCGAATCGAAACCGGAGCAAGGCGAACTGGGTCACCGCCCACGTCACGATGGACAAGGACGGCCTGTATCACATCGCCGCCATCGATCGCGGCGAGAACGTCCGCCTGAGCGAAGACTTCTTCATCGAAGCGCGCAAGGATTCGCCGCCCACCGTGAAGATCGACCGGCCGGGCCGCGACGCCAAGGTCAATCCCATCGAAGAAGTCACCATCACCGTCAACGCCGACGACGATTTCGCGTTGAACGAAGTGGCCCTGCATTATTCCGTCAACGGCGGCGCGGAAAAGACCGTGCAGATGCTGCCGCAAAAAGGCGTCAAAACAGCCGAGCGGCAAATATGTTCTGGCGCTCGAAGATTACAAGCTCGCTCCCGGCGATCTGGTCAGCATCTATGCCGACGGCCAAGGACGCGCGCAACACCACCAAGACCGATATCTACTTCATCCAGGCCGAGCCTTTCGAGCGCAATTATTCGCAGGCGCAGTCAGGCGGCGGCGGCGGCGGCGGCGCGGGCGGCGGCGACGACGATCAGCAGATTTCGCAGCGCCAGAAGGATATCATCGCGGCCACCTGGAACGAGTACAAGAATGGTTCCAAGGACCCCGCCATCGCGGCCGACGACGCCAAGTTCCTGGCCGAGCAGGAAGAAAAGCTGGCCGCGCAGGCCAAATCGCTGGCCGATCGCATGAAGGCGCGCGAACTCGCCGACGCCAATCCGCAATTCCAAACCTTCGCCAAGGAAATGACGGAGCCGTCGCAGAGCATGATCGAGTCGGCGCAAAAGATTCGCAGCCAGAAGTGGAACGACGCGATGCCTGCCGAGCAGAAGGCGCTGCAGGAAGCGCTGCGCGCCGAAGCCACCTTCCGCGATATCCAGGTCGCTTTCGGAACGCAGGGCGGAGGGGGCGGCGGGGCGGGCGGCGCTGGGCCGCGATCTCGAGAATCTGGCCGATCTGGAACTGGACCGCGAAAAGAATCAGTACGAAACCGGACAGCAATCCGCTTCCGACAGCCGCGCCCAGGAGATCGACAAGGCGCTGCAGAAACTCGCCGAACTGGCGCGCCGGCAGCAGGAGCTGGCCGCCAAGAAGGATCAGCAGCAGCCATTCCGGCAACGCTGGGAGCAGGAAATGTTGCGGCGCGAAGCCGAACAACTGCAGAAGCAGATGGAGCAGCTGCAGCGCGGCGATCATCGCAACAACAGCAGCAACGGACAACAGGGCCAGCAAGGGCAAGCAGGGCAGCAGGGGCAACAGGGACAGCAAGGCCAACCGGGCCAGCAATCGGCAATCCGGACAATCGGGCAACGGCGGGCAGGTTGGATCCATCGCGTCGCCGCAGTTGCAACAAGCCCTCGACCGGCTGAAGAAGGCCACCGAGGACATGCAGAACGCCGAGAGCCAGCAGAACGGCAGTCCCGAGCAGACCGCCGCCGGACAGCGCCGCGCGGCCGACCGTTTGCAGGAAGCTCGCGACATCCTGAACGGGATGCAGCATCAGAACTCCGCGCAGCAGCTGGACGATCTGGCGCAGCAAGCCAACCAGCTGGCGCAACAGGAAGCCGATTCTCAGAACCGCCTGCGGAAGATGATGGGGTCGTCGCCGGCAGCGAGAATCCGCGCTTCGGTTCGCAGGGGCTGCAGAATCAGCAGGAGGCCGAGCGTCTGGCCGCCGAGAAGAACCAGATGGCCGACCAGCTCAAGAAGCTGGAGCAGGGAATGGCGGACACCGCGCGCAGCATGGCGGGCGCGCAGAATCCGGTCGGCAACAAACTGCGCGACGCGCTGGGTGAGGCGCAGCAGAACGAGCTCGAGATGCACATGCGGCAGAACGCGCAGTATATCCGGCAAGGCTACGGATCGTACGGCCTGGGTGCGCGAAAACAGCGTGAACCATGGGGCTGAACAATCTGCGCGATCAGCTGCAGCAGGCGCAGGCCGCCAACCAGCAGCAAGCCGGCAAACCAGGCCAAGGCCCCGGCGGCGACAACGGCGATCTTGAAAAAGCCTTGGCTCGCGTGGAAGCCATGCGCAGCCGGATGCAGCAGCTGGCCCAAGCACATCAAGAAAGGCCAGCAGGGCAAGGGCCGCCAGCCGGGCCAGGGCAGCAGGCGGTCAAGGCCGGCAATCCAATCCGCTGCAGCGCGGCGATCAGACCGGTCAGCAGGGACAACAGCGGGCGACCAGCCGGGCCAGAATCGCAACAGCCCGGTCAGCAGGGACAACGGGTCAGCAGGGACAACCAGCGCCGACAGGGCACAGTCGGGCCAGAGCGGACAACGGCGCCCAGATCGGCTCCAATTCCGGCTATGCGCCCTTCGGAGGCGGTGGGCCGGTGACGCCCGGCAACGGCTACGCCGGCGATGCAGCCCATCGAACAGGCTTATCGCGAATCGTTGCGCGATCTGAACCAGCTGCGCGATCTCGTCCGCCAAAACCCGGACATCGCGGGCGACTATTCCAACTTGTCGCGGGCTCTGAATCCGGGCTTCACGCAGCAACGACGCCGAGCTTTCCAACGGCTCAGCCACGAAGTGCTGCCGGAGATGGAGCGCCTGGAGCTGGAGCTGCGCCGCAAGCTGGAAGAGAAGAATTCCGATCAGGTTCGCAGCGCGGGCTCGGAAACCGTGCCGCCGGGCTACTCCGACGCGGTGGCCGATTACTTCCGCAAATTGAGCAAGAGCAAGTAGCGGCTATAAAGTCTCTTCCACTAGGAACTGCTCATACTTCCCGTCCGGCATGACATAGATATTCAGCAGCACCGTCTTCTTCTCGTATTGCGCGCGATAGCTGCGATGCGTCATGCCGCCGCGCAGTTGTTCGTTGGTTTTCGTGACATCTTCGAGCTTTCCCAGACTGCGCCAGCGACGTCGCGTAATCCTTCAGTACCACGTCATTGAAATAGGAGTTCGCATCCGACGTGAAGAGCGCGCGATCGATGCGGCCTTCCCGCAGCCCTGCCAGAATGGCGCGAACCTGCGGTCAGCTCCTTCTCCGAAGCGCCGCCCAGCATCAGCTGTGCGATTTGCCGCGCAAGCGGTCCCACCAGGCTGATCCCGTCTTCGTTGGAGCACACCACAACCGCCACGCCCTTTGCCGGAAATACCGCGTTGGATGTCAGGAATCCGGAAACTTCGCCGGTGTGCGAGATCATCGGCGTGCCGTTCAAGTCTCCCAGATCGAGAGCCCCAGCGCGTAATGCGTCTGCTTGCCGTCCTTCAGTTTCACTTCGCGCGTGAACTCCTGATAGGAACGCGCCGATAAGGATCTTCTTCTCCGAGAAAAGCCATGATCCCAGCGGGCCAGATCGGACGGCGTCATGGCCAGTTCGCCGGCCGCGAACATCCAACCCGGACCTTCGCGAGCCACCGGGCGCGGCGGCCCCAAGGCATAGCGCGTGTACGCGGAAGCGTCGCCGGGCTGGTGCTCGGTGATATCGCCGGGCGTCGACATGCCGAGCGGCTGAAAGATGTTCGCGCGCAGAAACGCAACCAGCGGTTGGCCGGCAACTTTCTCAAAGATCTGTCCCGCGATCACATAGTTGGTATTGCTGTATTGCCAGCGCGTTCCCGGATCGAAATTCAGCGGCTTTTTGGCCCATTGATCCAGGATCTGCGCGCGGCGTGATGGGCCGCGTCCAGGCGGGAATCATGTAATCCTGCGGCGCGTAATCTTCGTAGCCGGAGGTGTGCGAGAGCAATTCGCGAATGGTTACCTCGCGCGCCCGCGTCAGATCGGGAAGATATTTGCCGACCTTATCGTCGAGCGAAATCTTCCCGCGCTCTTCGAGAAGCAGCAGCGCCGCGGCGGTGAACTGCTTGCTCACCGATCCAATCGCGTAGCGCGTGGCCGCATCGGCCGCGCGGTTCTCGGCGATGTTCGCTTGTCCGAAAGCCTTCGCGTACGCGATCTGCGCCGTTTTGAACCACGGCCACCGAGACGCTGGGCGCGCCGCTGGACCGCAGAGCCGAAGTAATGCGCTCGTCGAGCGTAGTGTTCTGCGCGTGCAAGCAGCGGTGCCAAGAGCAGCGCGTACGCCGAGGCGAATCATTGCGGGCTACTACTGCCGCGGAGGATCTGTCGCGATGATCTGGGAGCCCCACCGCTTGTGAAATCACTTCCAGGCCGGTGGTGATCGTGATGTTCGCGGAGCTGATGCTGACGTTGGGCGTCACCGTTACCGTCAGATGGGTCGGGCTGATCACGTTGACCTGAGTTCACCAGCACATCGCTGGTTCCAAATCCCACCGTCGTCACACCCTGAACGAAATTCGTATCCGTGCCTTGCACGTCCACCGTCACCGCGCCGCCGGCCGGGATCACGCTCGGGCTTACCACCAGGCTCGGATTGGCCGGCAGCGGCCGCAGGCGGCGCCCGCTGTGTAGGTGTAAGGTGGGAGCCGTGGATTCAGGAACAGCGAACTCTGCCCGTCGGCATTGAAGGCCGCAACCGCGGCCGTGTAGCCGGCCGGCGCGGGAGGCGGCGTCACAATCAACAAGTTGCTGGATTGCGATTCAATCACGGCGGGCAAGCCGTCGAACAAGATTTGCGTGCTCGGCGTGAACTGCTCGCCCGCGATGGCGACGCCCGCTGCCGTCCCGCAGCCGGACCCAGCGCGCTGATCAGCGGCGGAGGCGACTGTACCACCGAAAATCCCGACGGAAGCACGTACAGATTGCCGGGAGTGCTGAACAACAGATGCATGCGGTCCCGGCCGGGCGGTGAAGTTCGGCATCACATCCACCGCGATGTACGGATTGCCCGGCGGATAAGCTCTCAGATTGCTGATTTGCGCGGCCGTGCCGAGCATCCCGACGCTCAGGCCGGGCGTGAGCGCATTATCTGGGATTGTTCGGCTTCCAGCAAGCCCACCCCGGTGGCGGCGATGGTGGTGTTCTGCCCAATCAGCACCGGCGCGCCGATCACGTAGGTGTTTTGAATGTAGCTATAGGTTCGCACCGAAGCCACGCCGGGACGAGCTCGCCGGCGTGACATTAAAGTTAATCGGCGTCGGGTAAACCTGTGCCGGCCGTCACGTTAATCACCTGCGCCTGGCGATGGAGTCGCGGGTATTCGGGATAAAATTGCGTGGCGAACCCGGTGTCGGCAGCAAGATAAACGCCAGCCGAATTGTGCGGCAGGAAGATGTTGTCCGGGCTGCTTTCGCCTTCCACCGGCGGCGGCAGCGGATGCACGTAAACGTAATACTACGCCCGGCTTGATGCCGTTGATCTGATACGTGCCGTCCGGGTTGGTGAGCGTGGCAATGGCCTGGATTGCTGGGCGAAATCGCAACCACCGACGCCAGATTCACGCCCGCTCCGTTCATGCTGACCGTGCCCGAGATGCTGCCCACCGTCGACAGGTAATTGCGCGGCCGGGTAGAGCAGGGAAATGCCCGCGATGTCATCGTCGCCCAGCGGATTGGCCTTGGTCGACGCGGTGGTGTAGTAGGTGGACATCACGCTCGACGCCAGCGTGTGCTGCAAGCCCATGGTGTGGCCGAACTCGTGCACCAGCGTCACGAAAAACTCCTCGCTGTAGCTCGGCCCGTTGAAGTAGTCGGTGCATGATCGCTCGGCAGCTCCATCAGCGAAAGGTAAATGGGAAGGAAGGTGCCGCTGGGGCCGTTGGCAAAGTTCGCCCACCACCGTGGGAACGCTCATACGCCAGCAAACCGGGCGGAATGTCGTCGGAGAACTCGATCTGAATTCCAGGCGCCGATTCCGTTGTTCCCGCGCTGTAAAAGCCTCCATAGGCCAGCCGTATGCTGGACGTGCTGACGCCGTTCCAGACATTGGCGGCGGCGCTCATCTGGCTGATGATGGCCGCCAGCGTATCGCCCGGATACAGCGTGGACGGGCCCGCTCCGGAAACAAAGAACGGAACCGTATTGTTGGTGAGCGTGTTCAGATCGAACCGCGCGACGATCGGAGTGTAAGGCGGCGCGGTGCTGTTGAAGTAGGTGTAGTAGTAATACGCCGAGCCGGTGTTTGCGAGCAGAAAGCTGCCGGCCACCAGCGCCGCCAGGCGAACCATCCAGCGCCTGCTTATCACGCTGCCTCATTGCGCGCGCCTCCCGGCCAGCACGGTCTGAATCTGGCTCGCCAGCTGCGCCAGCGGCATCTGGATGATTGGAGTCGGTGACCAATTGTCCGGAGGAATTCAGCATCGGCGCGCTGGCCGCGCCGCGCGAAACCATCACCTGGCCCTGCGCATTGGTGGTGACGTTGAACAAGCCTTGCGACAGCCCGATCACTTGCGTCAGTCCGCTCTTGCTGGTCCACAGAAAGAGCACGTAGTCTTGACCGGCGGCCAGCGTCGGCGCTCCCGCCACCGGTTGCTGCATTCCGTTGAGCGCGCCACCCGGAACGGCGACATCGATAGTCGGCTGCCGGGCGCTCCCTTGTAAGCCGTTGTGACCGACAATTGATAATGCGTGTAGATCAGCGAGCCCCGCAACGCCGCCGAAGTGCCCGGCTGTATGGTGCCGCGAACGATCATGGTGGACTTCTGGATCATGTCGTTCAGGCTGAGCCGCTGCAGGGTGGAGCCCGGCAGAGGCAGGCAAGCCAGCCACAGCGGCCAAGATGATCAGTTTGCGCATCACAGTAAGCTATCCAATAGGCAACTCGTCCGCCAATTCAGATCTGCTGAAAACAATAGGGTTTCAGAGTCGCTATGGACTTGCTGTGTATACCTTCGACACAACGCCTGCCGAATATTAGCTCGATCCATCCGGCCAGCTACTTCATTCCGCGGACAATCAGCAGGGGCACTTTCAATTTATGACGGACTGCATTAATTGTAGTCCCGAACACAATGTCTTTCAAGCCCTTATGCCCGTGGGCGCCCATCACCACCAGATCCGGCTTCAGCTCCTCGGCGTAGCGCACGATCTCCTTGGTGGGGGTGCGGGCGTGCCGGACCACCATCTCCACCGGAATCTGCTGGCTCTCCAGATCCCGAACGATCTGGTGCAGGTACTGATCGCCGGCCTCCACCTCGGCGGTCGAAGAAAGCGGTCCGTAGAGCTGGCTGGTGACGCCTTCCTCCACGTGCAGCAGGTAGAGCTTGGCGTTTTGCTGCTTGGCCATGGCGGCGGCGTGGGCGATGGCGTCGCGGTCGCGGCTGGTGTGATCCAGCGGAACCAGGATCTTCCGGTAGATGGGGCTGGGCAGATTCTCGGCGACTGCCGCTTCGGGAAGTTCGATGGACGCGCTGGCCCAGCTTCGCGCGATCCAGCGCGGCAGAATGGGATGAAAGGTCACCCAGAGCAGCAGCAAGGCGAGGCCGGTGAGAATCGGGATCAGGCCAAGTTCCAGCCGACCCCGCCAGGCGCCCGGCATCGCTCGAGCCAGTCCCGAACCGAGATCGTCACCAGCCAGACATTCAGCACCAGGATCAGGGCCGCGGTCAGCCACGCCAGCACCTGCACCCACAGCGCGATTGGCGAACGCTCCCATGCGCTGTTTGTCGTTGGTGAAATGGATCAGCGGAATCACCGCAAACGGCAACTGCATGCTCAGGATAACCTGGCTCAGAATCAGCAGCTTGTAGGTTCCATTCTCACCTGCCAGATAAACCGTGAACGCGGCCGGAATAATGGCCAGCGTGCGGGTGATCAGCCGGCGCAGCCAGGGCCGCATGCGAATGTTGAGAAATCCTTCCATCACGATCTGTCCGGCCATGGTGCCGGTCAGCGTGGAGGATTGCCCTGAAGCATAGCAGCGCTACTCCAAAGAAAACACTGGCCAAAGTGGTTCCAAGCAGCGGCGTCAGCAGCTGGCTGGCCTGCTGGATTTCGGTGACCACGATGCCCCGCTTGAAGAACACCATGGCGGCCAGCACCAGAATGGCCGCGTTCACCAGCAGCGCGCCGTTCAGCGCGATGGTGGAATCGATCAGATTGAAGCGGCAGGCCGTGCGCTTCTCCTGCTCGCTCTTGCCGATGCGCCGCGTCTGCACCAGCGCCGAATGCAGGTACAAGATTGTGCGGCATCACCGTGGCGCCCAGGATGCCGATGGCGATGTAGAGATTGCGAGCCGACAGATGCGGGACCACGCCGCGCGCGACGTCGGAGAGAACCGGCGTTCCGGCCCAGAAGATTTCGATGGCGAAACAGACCGCGATGATCGCGATCAGCGACAGCACGAACGCTTCGATCACTCGAATCCCGAGCCGCGTGAACCACAGCAACAGCAGCGTGTCGGCGGCCGTCAGCAGCACGCCGGTGAGCAGCGGAATGTGGAACAGCAGGTTCAGCGCGATGGCCGCGCCCAGCACTTCCGCCAGATCGCAGGCGGCGATCGCGATCTCGCACAGCACCCACAGCGCGTAGGACACCGGGCGCGGATAGGTTTCGCGGCAGGCCTGCGCCAGGTCGCGCTGGCTGACGATGCCCAGCCGCGCGCTCAGCGTCTGCAGCAGGATCGCCATCAGGTTCGACAGCACCAGCACCCACAGAAGCTGGTAGCCGAAGCGCGCGCCGCCTTCCAGATCGGTGGCCCAGTTGCCCGGATCCATGTAGCCGACGCTGACCAGATAGGCCGGCCCGGCGAAGGCCAGCATGCGCCGCCAGAGCGACGGTTGGGCGGTGGGGACGCTCGAATGCACCTCGGGCAGGGAACTATTGACTGTGGTTGACGCCTGCAACTTAACTATAGTTTACTGGAGTTCGCCGGGCGATACAAGACCTGTCGTCCCGCAAAACATGATGCATAATGAGACTGTGAAGTGATACCGCTAAAGGAGGGCTATGAGCGGACTTTCAAAGAAGCATCACGCGCATGAACTCATTGAACGCCTGCCGGATTCACAGATCGCCACTGCGGTTCGATTCCTGGAATTCATGCTGCTCGACCCCCGTCCGCCGCGCCCTGGCCACGGCGCCGCCTGACGATGAGGCTGTAACCGAGGAAGATCGCCAGCGCTTTCGCAAAGGGCAGGCTTGGTTTGCACAGCACGGCAAGGGTATTCCGATGGAAGAAGTCCTCGCCGAGTTCGGGCTGAAGTCCGAAGATTTTCATCTTGACAAGTAGATGCCACCATACCGGGTCGAGTGGCTTGATGAAGCTAAGGCCAATGTTCGCGCGGTAGACCAAGCCACCGCCATGCGCCTGTTTGAAGGAATTCTCCGCTTCACCCGCAATGGCTCGTCGGGAGCGTTCCGGCTCAGGCTTGGCGATTACCGTGTCCTGTTCACTCTCGAAGACGACGCCATCCGCGTCTTTGGCGTCCGCCATCGCTCCAAGGCCTACCGCTGAAGGTCGCTGCACCAGCAAAAGAGTGATCGGATTCTTATGGAACAATCGGAGTTGAAGCATTGCTTAGCCGCGGAGCGGTGGACGGCCCGGCTGATCCCAAGCACCGCTGGTGGTTTTCAGCCAGGCGGCCCGCCGCTTGAATTCGCTCAAACCATTCATTTATAAGAACTAAGCACTTGGCCCCGGGATTGCCTCTTGAGGCCGAATGTTCGCCGGCCTATCAAACGAGTTCTTGCGGCGATCCTGGGCGCAGCGACCCTGATCGCCGTGGTCCCGATGTTCGCGCAGGACCCTAATGCCAACCCGAATGCCAATGCCGATCCCGACGGCCAGTACGAACCCGGCCGCGCCGTGGCGCGCATCAGCGTCTTGAATGGCGACGTCTCGGTCCGGCGCGGCGATTCGGGCGACGTGGTGGCTGCGGCGGTGAACGCGCCCGCTCATGGCGGACGACCGGCTGCTCACCGGTTCCTCCTCGCGCGCCGAAGTGCAGCTGGATTCCGCCAACATGATTCGCATCGGCCCGAACTCCGAAGTTCGATTCACCGCCATGGACGTGCGAAGCTTCCAAATCCAGGTGGCCACCGGAACGGTGACGTTCCGCACTCTGCGCCCCAGCCAGGCGCAAGTGGAAGTGGACACTCCGAGCGTAGCGGTTCGTCCCCTGCGGCCGGGCGCGTATCGCGTGACGGTTCATGAAGACGGCACTTCGGAAATCACGGTGCGATCGGGCGAAGCTGAAATCGACAGCCAGCGGGGCGGGGAACATCTGGAAGCCGGCCAAACGATGGACGCGCGCGGTCCGGCTCCGGACCCCGAGTTCCAGGTGGTGCAGCGCCATTCCTTACGACGCTTTCGACCGCTGGAATGACGAGCGCGACCGCTTCATTGAAGGCTCGCAAAGCGCCCGGCACGTAAGTCCCAACATCAGCCGGCGCCGAGGATCTGGATCAGAACGGCCAGCTGGGTGAACGATCCGAATTACGGCTCGGTTTGGCAGCCCACGGTGGGTCCGGATTGGGCGCCCTATCAAAACGGCCGCTGGGTTTGGGAAGACTACTATGGATGGACCTGGGTGAGCGCCGATCCTTGGGGCTGGGCGCCGTATCATTACGGCCGCTGGTTCTGGGGCGCGGGCGGCTGGGCTTGGTATCCGGGACCGATCTTGGCGAATCCGTTCTGGGCTCCCGCGTATGTGGGCTTCTTCGGATTCGGCGGCGGGTGTGGGATTGGCGTGGGCTTCGGATTTGGCGGCGTGGGCTGGGTGGCGCTGGCGCCGTTTGAAGTGTTCCATCCCTGGTGGGGCCGCGGCTTCTATGGCGGATTCCGCGGCGGCTTCTTCGGCGGCCACACCACCATCGTCAACAATGTGAACGTCTACAATTCGTTCCGCAACGCTCGCGTGACGGGCGGCGCCATTGGCGTGAACGCCGCGGGGTTCGGGCGCGGCGGACAAATCACGGCGCTCAATCGGTCGCAGCTGCAGTCGGCGGGCGTGGTGCACGGCGTGTTGCCGGTGGCGCCGGATCGATCCAGCTTGCGTTTTTCCGATCGCGCGGTGAGCGGAAGATTCCCGCAGGCGCGCGCGCAAAGCTTCGCCAGCCGCATGCAGACGCCGCGCGTGGAGCACGCCACTTTTGAGCAGCAGCAGCGCGGGGTGCAGCAAATGTCGCAACAAGCGTCGCGCGGGAATTTCAACGAGCCAGGCGGGGCGCGCAGTTTGGGCGGCGGCAGAGCTGCTGAATCCGCGGCGCATGGCTGGAACCGTTTTGGCGAGCCGATCCATGGCACGGGCGGGGGAACAGGCGGGGGCACCGGCGCGGCGCAATTCAATCGCGGATACAGCCCGTCGGCCGGCAGTCGCGAGGGCGGAGCGGTTCGGGTGGGTCCGCCCATCGTGCAATCAGCGCGGGTACGCGTCGCAAGGCAGCTATGCGCAGCCACGCAGTTTTGGCGGCACGCGGGTCGGCGCCCAGCGCTCCTGCGAATCGCAGCGGTGGCGCGGCGGCGCGTCCCAGCGGCGGCGGAGGACATTCCGGTGGCGGTGGAGGCCACCATCGCTAGCGTTTAGCGCGCAAAGATTTTCGATTTCTTCCCTCAGGCCCGGACAAGCGCCTCCCAGCGAGTTCGGGCCCTCTTTTTTGATAATCAGGTTAGATCGGAGACACCGGATGATCTATCCCAACTTCGTCGACCATCTTGTTTTCCGCGTAGCGGAGATGGACCGAACGGAGCGCTTCTACAACGCGCTGCTGGGCGACCCGCTTAAAGAAGACGACTACATCATGTATATGGCGGGCGATACCCGATTGTTCTTTACGCGCTGCAGCGAGTCGGGGCAGGCAGCGTACGAGAAAGAAAAGATCGGCCTGAATCACCTCGCCTTTGGCGTGCGCACCAACACGGAACTCGAAACAATTCGGGCGCAGCTGGACCGTAGCGGAATCACTCACAGCGGAATTCAGTGGTGGCAGGATGACGTGACGGAGTTTCTATGGCTGGACGATCCTGACGGGATGCGGATCGAGTTCTGGCTGCGGCCAAAGTAAAACTAAAAGTTTCGTCCACGTTGCCGATGCGACTTAGATGGAGCTGGCATACAAGGAACCTACGGTCTATCGAGCCGCGCCACAGCGCATTACGGTCCTGCTTGTGGAAGACGATCCAGAACAGGCCATTCTGACGCGCCTACAGGTGGTGGACGGCGATTCTCCGTTTCGCCTGGAATGGAAGGAAGACCTTCAGGCCGCGATGACCCGTCTCAGGGAACCGGGCATCGACGTTGTTCTGCTCGATCTGGGAATGCAGGAAATGGAGGGCTACAAAACGCACCTCGCGATTAAACGCGTCAGCGCGACGCCGGTAGTGATTCTGACGTCCGACGAAAGGGCAGCGTCGCAGGACCTTACTAAAACACTGGGAGCGACACACTACCTGATCAAACAGCGAGCGTCGCCCGTGGACGTGAGACGAGCGCTTTGGGAGGCGGTGGCGGCGCCGTAGAAACGCAAGGGTCTTTGCGACACGTTGAGGACCCTTAAGCGGTAGAATAACGGCATGCCTTCTGGTCTGAACATTGACGCCGGGATGTACATCGAAGAACCAGTACGAACGCGCCTGGATCTGCCCGTTATCCCGGACGGCGGCGGAAGGAATGCGTGGCGACGGCGAAATCGTCTTTCGTTGGCTCACATCGAGTATGAGGCCATCAGGAGACAACACGGCACGGATTACGCGAAGTTCCGCTGCAACTGGTGTGGTTCTACGCAGACGGTAGAACTGAGGCGCGAGACCGTCAGTCAGTGCTGCCCAAACTGTGGAGGGCCACGGTAACCCGCGCGGTCGCACCTTTTATTTCTTCTTCTCCCACCGCTTCTTAGCCGCCTTCACCGCGATCCGCGAGCGCTTCTTGGGAGCCAGCTTCGCAGCCCTGGCAGCACCCCCCTTGAGTCCACCGAGGCGCCGCATGCCGTGGCCTTAGGTCGTCGATGGATTCGGAGAAACTCAACGGCAAGAAATTTCAAACTGACCCACTACCTGGATACTTTACATAATACCTGTTATCGGAAGTGCCGTTTATCGGCCATGAGCGCCCCTGGCTCTCGGCTACCGAATCGCAATCGGCAAAATCGCCGATGCCAACGTCGCCGAATTCCACACATAAACATGCGTCGCCCCGGTTGTATCGTCAAAGGTCTCCAGTGACATCATCAGTGAGCACAGCGCCCTTGCCGGAATCAAGCTGCTGCTGGTCAGTTGGACGCTTGCCACGAACTCGCCGCGCGTCCCGGTGGCCGCCAGTTGGGTAAAGGTGAGCTGCGTCGAAAAGACCTGCGATCCGGTTGTGGTAAAAGTCGCCGGCGTCCCGATGGTCTTGCCGCTTGCGTTGGCGAACGTCACGGTTCCCGTGCAAGCTGGGGCCGTAGCGCCCGCAGTTGTCGGCGCCGCCGCCTCATTCACCACGTTCACTTGCGCGGTTTCCGTGCTGGCCAGCCCCACCGGCGGAAAATTGTAGGTCCGTGTGATGCCTGAGGTGGTGACCACGGGTTGGCCGAACACGCCGGTCGCCAGCACGCACATCGCTATAAACATCCAAGACACGCTTTTGATTTTCATGAAGACACCTCGCTCGAAAATCAGACGCGTCGCGCGCCCGGGCGGTTTACATCGATCGCGGTGTGCTCGGCGCCAGTTCTGATCGAGTCACACCATCGGCCACGACGTTACACCGTCCCGGTCAATCGCGCTAAAGCATTCTGCCTGCTGGCCCGCGCGGCTACCCGCGGACACGCGCGCCTCCGCCATCCGGTTGCTGAAGTCTGGCAAGCGCGCCCTACACTTTGGGCATGGCAAGAAACCTTATCCGATTCAGCGGCGGAGAACATGCCGTCGTCGATCAAACCACTACGCCACCGGGCTGGACCGGCTTCCTGACGGAGTCACCGTACGAAGCCACGCCAGCAGCTGCGCTGAGCACGTACACCCTCACGCCTTGCACCTCCGTGGAAGATCAGAACGCGATCGCGTCGGCGACCATCCTGCTCACGCAATGAGCTGTCCGGCTAGTTTGGGTGGCTCACTAAAGAGCCACCCGAGCGGTCACGCTAAAATAAGCCCTTGGGAAGAATCTATACTCGTGAACAACTGATCGCAGAGCGCGCCGATTGGAAGCGCGCCGGCAAAAAAGTGGTCTTCACCAACGGATGCTACGATATTCTGCATCCCGGCCACATCCGGTTGCTGGAAGCCGCGCGGTCGCTGGGCGACATCCTGATCCTGGCGCTGAACACCGACGCGAGCGTCCAGCGGTTGAAAGGTCCCACGCGGCCGCTGATTTCTCAAGATGAGCGCGCCGAGCTGGCCGCGGCCCTGGCTGCCGTGGACGCCGTTACGTTCTTCGACGAAGACACACCGCGCGAGCTGATCGCCGCCGTGCTGCCCGATATCTTGATCAAAGGCGCGGACTGGGCTCATTTCATCGCCGGACGCGAAGAGGTGGAAGCCGCCGGTGGCCAGGTGCTGGCGTTGCCGCTGGAGCCCGGATATTCGACCACCGGGATTTTGGAACAAATTCTCGCCCGTTAGTTCTGAGCCGCGCACGTCAGTAAGCGGCCGGCTTCAATTCAGTTCGAGCGATTGAATCACCGGCTGGCTGCCATCGAATCGCACTCCGCCCGCCGCTGGGTGCCGGCGCCACGCGAGTGCCAGCGCCACAGCCGCGCCCGCAAAGAACAGGACCGCACGCACGGCGTGGTGCTCCAGCGCGCCCTCCACATCCGCCAGGTGAAAGCTGTAGCCGGTGATGCCGTAAATATACAGTCCGCCCAGCACCGCCAGGCTGGTGGTTCCGGGAAAGCAGGAGCAGGTGAAGGGAACCTTGTCGAAATTCCAGAACAGAGCTTCCGTTAAGAGAGCCGCGGCCACCAGCTGAACCGCCAGGTGTTGCAGCACCGCCGGGCAATCCCCGTTTGCGATTTCTACGGGCAGCGCAACGATCACCAGAGGAACCAGAGCGATGGCGAGAACCAGCTTCCGGGTGGCGCTGCGCGATACTTCCGTCCAGTGGGCCTCCCGCAGGCGAAAGATCCAATTGGAAGCGAGCTCGGCGGGAAACTGGAAGGCCGCGCGGAATCCGGAGACCACAAAGAATCCCAGAACAAACGCCACCGAGCGCACCCCATCCGCCGACCATGCGATCTTCCCTGCCCGAATCGCCACTCCGAAGAACAGCGCAATCGACAGCCCGATGCTGAAGGAAGTGGCCAGGAAGAACTGGTGCTTTTGGCTGCGAGCCAACGTTTTGGCGGCGAATGCGAACAGAGCGCGTTCTTCGGGAGAACGGACCAGCCGATTGGGGAGGGTCCAGGTCCGCGGGCGATGAGTGGCGTTTTCGGACTCCAGCGTCCGGCGAAAATGACGACGGAAACCGAGACCCCAGGTGACGAAGATCACCAGGATCGCGATCGCCGGCGCTTTGATCGCCAGCATCCCAAGCGAAGCCAGGAACGCGTCGCCGCCTCCGAGGAACAATTCATACAGCCCGCTGAACCAGACCGGCGGAAACAGATAGAGCCAGGTTTGTTTGTGCTCCAGCGCGGGCCTTAGGAGCGCCGAATAGACCGGAAAGCCCAGAACCGTCATCACCATCGCGCTCATCCCGACCATCTGAATCCAGGGGGAAATACGGCGGAAGATTTTCGGCGACGTCACGCTGATCAGAATTCCTTGCAAAGCAAGGACGAGCAGAAACGCGAATGCCGATGCCCCAGCCGTGGCGGCGATCTGAGCGAAAGCCAGCCGCCGGCCGGCGCCATGCAGGTTTGGAATGAACATGGCCAATAACGTCATCCCATCCGGAGCCACATTGACCGCGACGGCGACGAGCACCATGAAGAATACAAGGGCAAGAAACTTCGCGGCGATCAGTTCGCGCAACTGGATCGGAAGCGGCGCCAGGATCTGGAAGTCGCGGCGGTCGGGAAAAAGCATGTCCCAATAAAACAGGGCCGCGAGACCCGCCACTGCGAAGGAATACGCGGGGAAAAACGTCCGCAAACTGCCTAAGGCCCAATCCGTTTGAGGTGTCGCCGGACGAAGCGAGAGCGCCAGGAACTCCGGCAACACGTAGAAGACGACAAACGTCCCCACGGTGGCGAGAAGCCCGATCACTTGATAAATGTTGATTTGGAATCCGCCGCCCGGCGACACCGTGTCGTTTTCGAGAAAGCGATCCCGAAAAAGCTTGAGCAGGAGTTGAAAAGGAGATTTCACTGCGTTATCACGGACGCGATGGCGCACGCGCGCGACTCCAGATCGTCCTGTTGAATGAGCTGCGTAAAGATTCCCTCCAGGTTGGGCCGCTGCATCAGAGCCCTCAGTCCACCCACCGAATCGTCCGCGACGATGCGCCCTTTGTGGATCACAACGATGTGGTCGGCCACTTTTTCGACCAGTTCCAGGACATGCGAAATATAGAGGACGGCTTTGCCGCGCGCCGCCAGCTCGCGCAGCAGATGACGGAACAACAGGCTATTGGTGATATCGAGCCCGGATTGCGCTTCGTCGAAAATCAAAACGTCGGGATCGTGCAACAGCGCGGCGGCGATCAGCACGCGCTGCTTCATGCCCTTCGAATAATTCGAAATGGGAAGCCAGCGGGCGTCTTCCAGATAGAGCAATTCCAGAAGCTGGTTGGCGCGCTGGTTCACACGATCTTCGGGCAGGGCGCGCAGGCCGCCGGCCAACTGCAGGTATTCCAGGCCCGTCAGGTAGCCGTACAGGTTGGGCTCTTCGGGCACGTAACCCAGGCGCTGGCGGAAGCCGATGGGATCGGCGTAGACGTCTTGTCCCCGATAGTAAATGTGGCCGGAACTCGCGTGCAGCAGGCCGGCGAGTATTTTCACCGTCGTCGATTTGCCGGAGCCGTTGGGACCGAGATAGCCCGTGATCTCGCCGGCGCGCATCGCAAAACTCACGTCATCCACAACCGCCGCTCCGCGAAACCGCTTGGTGAGATTGCGAATCTCGAGCACGGGGGTTAATCCAGTTGCAGCGCGGTGATCGAGTAATGAGCCAAAACGCGCGTGACCACCAACGCCACCATCGCGTTCAAGACGCTGGGCAAGAGCACCGCGAAACGAATGGAGTCCGCCAGCCGCGCGACGTCCACGTGCGCCACGCGATGAAACGCGAGCCATAGCTCCAAGCTCATCGTTACCGCAGCCAGGGCGAAGGACAAGGCCGGAACTAGAACGCATCGATTCGACATTTGAGCCGGGAAGCGCCACCATCAGCAGTTCGCGTAGTGCGCACCACCACACGTGGAAGACGCCCAGTGCCGCCATATCGTCGGCAAATGCCAGCGTCATCTCAGCAGCCAAACTCGCGGCGCAGATCGGAAGGGTAAAGCAGCAGGAGCTTCGCATAGAGCCAGGCGCTGCCGTGAACAAGCTTACTCATGACGACCACTCCGCCAGCCGCAGCCGCATGGCTTTCGACTTCCGGACCATAGCCTCCATGCGCGCCAGCTCCGTATTCAAAGCCGTCTTGCCTGCGCCGGTCAGGCGATAATATTTGCGACGGCTGTCGCCATCCTTAGGACCTGGTACTTCGCGAATCCGGTCTGAGTCCAGCAGCCGCTGGATGGTGGTGTATAAGGTGGCGGGCCCAATCTGCAACGTCTGGTCGGAGAGCTTGCGCGCTTCCTGCATGATGGCGTATCCGTGTTTGTCGCCCGTGGCCAGCGCGAAAAGGATGAGGAAGGCGGCCGGAGCGAGCGGCGAATCGGCTTGGTCCACAGTGAGGCGCTCCATAGTCACTACATGATATATCATGTAATGATATAGCCGTCAACAAAAACATTCACTCTCCGACGGACTGTGCAGGTCTCGCTCTTCAAAACAGGATTTTGGATGAAGTGGCTTACTGGCGCGGGCCGAAGAAAGCGGACTCCGCTTTTTTGTTGTCCGGTTGCGGGCGAAGCAGTATCAGAACATGTCCCCGAATAGTTGATTTGTACTCGGCTCGCCAAGGCCGGAGCCCCGTGTCACTGTCTAATAGTAATTCTTCCTCTCCCGCCCGTGCTTTCAAAGCATTGTGAATGACCGATTGCAATGCCGCGTTCAGTCTATCGACTCTTCCCCTCTTTACGAACCCGCAGCCCCATGTCACGCTTGTCCCGTTAACCTCGAACGCTGTTGCTCGCGTCAGTTCCGCGCAGCGAATCGCAGCGGCTGCCAACGATACCCCGAACGTTCGAGCGAGTTCAAGAATCTTCTCAATGCTCAGTTCCCTTTCGATCCGGTCGGTAACTGCCGAGGTCGGCATTAAGATTTCCGCGGCAATCATGTCGCACAGTTGCTCTATTTCTTTGCTTGGATGCGGCAAGTCCGGCCAATTGCATTCGAAGTAGGCGTGGGCAATTTCGTGCGCAATCGTAAAGCGCTGCCGCGGCTTTGATAGATAGCTTGAGTAGACAATCGCAAATCCAGCCCCATCGCGACGTAACTCCCCGGAACCGGCGATATCCTCCGGAAAACATCGATCTACGTTGACCTTTCGAGCGGCGGCGTCTAAGTCGGCAGGTGGAACCGCAATGCCGCTCATGAGCTCCGCCACAACAACCGAGACAGCCTTGAGCATCGATCCTGGGTTCCCGGCTGCTTCCATCAAGTGCTGTGCAGCCTTGCTTCGCCATGTCTTACTTGTGCGACTAGAGGATTGGACTACCACTCGTGCTCCAGAGACACTTCTTTGCTCGCCTCGCGCAGAAGTTGGTCAATCTGCGAGTGCGAAGGCTTAGAACGGTGAGCGCGAGCCCCTTTCGCTGCATGGAACTTAAGTTCGTGCAGCCGAAATGCTTTGACCCGTATTCTTGCCGACGCCTCCGTCTCAAACATTTTGATCTGATCCTGCGGAACTTGGGAAGTCAATCGGATATATGTCCACTCAGCCTCCGCCGCCGACGCAGGCTCATCCAAGGATGTCCACATATCACGTGCCGTCTGATAATCGCTCTGCGCTCCTTTAGTACGTCCGACACGCTGTCTCGCCTTGCCCCTTTGTAGATGAGCTCGAGCTAAAATCTCCGAACGCTGGTGACCATCGGGGATGGCTTCGTTCAGGACATCCGTGTAGTGCACTTCTGCGGCCTCAGCGTTGCTGCGTGAAAGCTCAAGGTCGCCGGCTAGGATTTTCAGGTCCAGGTAATCCTTCGAATTTCCCGCAGGTAAGATGTCGAAGGCCTTACGAACGCACTGATCCGCCAAAGACAAGCTGATCGGATACTAGATAAGTGCGTCCCAGCAGGCTGTAGCAGTCACCTGTGTCCGGATTGGTGGGGCCATGTTCAGACGACTTTTCAAACAGTCCGATCGCCTCCTTTAGTTTCTCGATACTCTGATGGAGAAGATCTTTCCGCTCGGACTCGTCGGAGGCAACTTCGGACAGCAGCCTGAGAAGTCGCCCAATACATTTCATGCAGTAAGCGGTGTTCCGTTGCCAGGCGATTCTTCGCCCCAATTCGAGACTTTGTTCTGCTGAAACCATCGCTTCCGAGAGCCGCCCTATTCTTTGGTAAACCCAGGAAACGCCGCAAATCAAGGTTAGCGCGCGGGCTTGTGCCGCATCTTCGTTTTGATCCATTCGATTTGCGACTTGAAGGCACAAGTCAGCCACTTGGAGCACGACATGCTTGTCGCCCATGGCCTTCAGCACTGATTGCAAGCGCCCAAAGACCCCCACTACCGACTCTGGGCGTTGGGTGGCACAAAGTTGCGCCAGACCGATTACATTGGCAACCTGTTCGCGGCTTCCCGGACAATCGCCGCGAACTTTTATCCAATCCAGCAGGAAACGCAATGCTCTAGCAAGCAAATCCGCATACCCCGCGACCGCGATTTGAGTTGACCGAGGGACCATTGTCAGACGCTCGTCTTTGCGGAACAGGATTTGGTCGTCCTCCAGAGGCCCCAAGAGCCGCATAAGATCGGCAATTTCACACTCCACTGCACCCGCAACTACTTCGACCGGAAAGGGAGCCGGGCAGCGCTGGAGGATGAAGAGGGTGCTGACCACCTCCTGCCGCACGGAACCAAGGTTCGTTTCCATTGGTGCATAAAGGGCGGTGCCCAAATGCTCAACCTCCTCGATGAATTCATGGAGATCAAAGGCGCGCCTCGACTCACCCCCCTTGGAGAACGACGAGAAGAGATGTTGGGTCAGGCTACCAGCTCTGCTTCCCGCCAGATGGGTCGCCAAGAAATCGATTTGCCTCCGAAGCGTTTCCTCAGGAAGAGTTTCGATGCTGATGCGTCGAAGAAGCCGCTCACGGTTGGATCCAGGGTCTCAAAGATTTCATCGGCATTTTCGATCGGCTGCGCGCCCACGAGCGTTTCGAACTTGTGGCCGTCGCCAGAAGCCTCGTGGGTCAAGCGAACGAGGGCCTCCACATCGGGCAGGAGGCCACCACGCTTCTTGCCGCATACTAACTGAAAGGCACCTTGGTAGTCCGCTTTCCGAGTGCGCGCCAGCCACTCCAACACATCCAAGCGCGTTGGCGCCAGCTTTACCTCGGCCAGCACATCGGGTGGAGAGTATTGTACGTCCCAGGCAGTGATCGTGTCTCCGAGGAAGCGCGGTTCAAGCTCAACCGAGAAACGTCGGTGAGGGAGATTCTTGGCTAGTCCAATCATTTCCAGCGCCTTGAGGATTGCGAAATGAATTTGGTAGTTTACACCGCGAATTGTGCTGGGCCCACCGACTCGATCCGACATCGAAGGTGGCTTTTTGCCTTTGCCGCTCATCAAAACCTGCGGGTCGTTTAATTGTACCGCCGGTGATCGGACAAACCCAAGCTAAGATGGAACAGTACCGCGCGATTCCCTCGCCGCCGTTCTCGAGTGACACATCCAGCGATCCGTGATCTGTTTCAGTCGCTCAGTCGCGACCCGGCCTTTCAGGAGGTGGTCAGCCGGCTGATGCGCGATCCGCACGCGCGCCAGTCGCTCTCCGGACTCACCACCACCGCCAAGGCGCTCTACATCGTGCTGCTGTGGCAGGCCACCGAGCGCAACGTCATGGTGGTGGTGGACGGCAACAAACAGGCCGAGGCGCTGGGCGAACTGGTCGGACACGTTCTTCGATCTGCTGGTCACCTCCGATCTGCCGCGTCCGCAAACCATCCCCGCCATGGACGTGCTGCCGGCGCAGCGCATGTCGCCGCACAGCGAAATCAGCGAGCAGCGGGCCATCGGACTTTGGCGGCTGGCGTCGCGCAAGACCAGCATCACCATTACGCCCGTGGCGTCGGCTTTGCTGCGCACCGAAGCGGCCGAGTTTTACCGGCAGCTCGCGCTCACGCTGCGCGTGGGCGAAGAGATCCCGCTGCGAAGATCTTGCTGGCGCACCTGGAAAGCATCGGCTACGAAAAGCGCGACCCGGTGGAAATGGTCGGCGAATATTCGCTGCGCGGCGGCATCCTGGATATTTTCCCGGCCGAAGCGTCCAAGCCGATCCGCATCGAGCTGTTTGGCGACCTGATCGAATCCATCCGAAGATTCGATGTCGAGACCCAGCGCTCCGTGATGAAAATCTCGGAGGCCACGCTGCTGCCGCTGGCCGAATATCCCAAATCGCGCGAGCTGTTTCTGGAGCTGGCCGATCAGATGGACGTCGCGAGCCCCGGCGATCCGTTTCCTGGCTGGGAATTCGCGGTGCCGCTGGTGCGGCCGCGCAAGCATTCGCTGTTTTCGCTGGCCGAAAATCCGCTGGTCGTTATCGACGAGCCGGAGCAGGCCGCCGGCGCGTCCGAGCGCCTGTGGAAGCGGCTTGGAGAAGAACCCGACCGGCCGTTTCCCTGCCCGCCGGAAGCGAATTTTTACACCTGGCCCGAGCTGCGCGCGAGCTCTGGAAGGCAACGCCGAACTCGCCCTCCGCGAACTAGACGTCGTTGCCAACCCCCAATCCCTAATCGCCAACGTCCAGCGCGCGCCGGAACAACGTCCCGGCCGTCGCATGGCTTTTCACGGCAACATCCAGGCCGCCATCGCCGAAGCGCGCAATTTGGTGGAGCACGGCTATCGCGTGGTCTTTTTCGCGCGATCCTCCGGCGAACTGGAGCGCCTGGCCGACATTTTCCAGGAGTACGCGGTTCCCTTCCAGCTTGGGCCTCGATCCGGCCGATGCCACGCGGCCTTATCTCGCCGAGCGATCCTACGTCGCGGGCACGGCCGCCAGCACGTTCCTGGTCAAAGGACTGGTGCGGCGCGGCGTCGTTTTTCCCGAAGCGCAGATCGCCGTCTTCGGCTCCGAAGATCTTTTCGATTCGTCGGATCTGGTCGCCAAGCCCGGCCCCACGCAAATCGCAACTGGCCGCCTTCACCGCCGACATGGCGGATCTGAAGCCCGGCGATTACGTGGTGCATGAAGCGCACGGCATCGGCCGATTCCTGGGCACGCGCGAGATCGCGCAAGGCGACAACAAGGGCGACTTCATGCTGCTCGAATACGCGGGCGACGCCAAGCTCTACGTTCCGCTGGCGCGCCTGGATCTGATCCAGAAATATCGCGGCGCGGGTGAAGGCGCGGCGCCGGGGCTGGACCGCTTGGGCGGCGTGACCTGGGAACGCACCAAATCGCGCGTCAAAGCCAAGATGCGCGACATGGCCGACGAGCTGTTGAAGCTCTACGCGCAGCGCCGCATGGCCGAAGGGTTTCGCGTATTCGCCCGACAGCAACTGGCAGCGCGAATTCGAAGACGCCTTCGAATTCACCGAGACCAAGGACCAGCTGGCGGCCATCAAGCAGATCAAGAAAGACATGGAGAGCGGCGCATCCCATGGATCGGCTGCTGTGCGGCGACGTGGGTTACGGCAAGACCGAGGTCGCCATGCGCGCGGCGTTCAAAGGGCTCGGCGACGGCAAGCAGACCGCGGTGCTCGCGCCCACCACGGTGCTCGCTTATCAGCACTTCGAAACATTCAAGCGGCGTTTCGCGGCCTTCCCGGTGCGCATCGAAATGCTCAGCCGCTTTCGCGACAAGAAGGAAATCGCCGAAGTGCTGGAGGGCCTGGCCGAGGGCAAAGTGGACATCGTCATCGGCACGCATCGCATCCTTTCGCAGGACGTCGTGTTCAAGGATCTCGGCCTGCTGGTGGTGGACGAAGAGCAGCGCTTCGGCGTGCGCCACAAGGAGCGCATCAAGCAGCTCAAGCACAACGTGGACGTGCTCACCATGAGCGCGACGCCGATTCCGCGCACGCTGCACATGTCGCTGGCCGGATTGCGCGACATGTCGGTGATCGAGACGCCGCCCAAGGATCGCCTGGCCATCCACACCGTGGTGGCGCATTACGGCAACGAGCTGATTCGCACCGCCATCGAGCAGGAGATCGCGCGCGGCGGCCAGGTTTATTTCATCCACAATCGCGTGGACAGCATTTACATGCGCGCGTCGGCCATTCAGGATTTGGTGCCGGGCGTCCGCGTGGGCGTGGGCCACGGGCAGATGGGCGAAGCGGCGCTGGAGGCGCGCGATCCTCGGCTTCATGCAGCACGAATACGACGTGTTCGTGTGCACCACCATCGCCGAAAATGGCCTGGATATTCCGCTCGCCAATACGATGATCATCGAAAACGCCGAGCGCTACGGGTTGTCGGAGCTGTATCAGTTGCGCGGGCGCGTGGGACGATCGAATCGCAGCGCGTATGCGTATCTGCTGGTTCCGGCCGACACCGAGCTGAGCGAGATCGCCCGCAAACGCCTGGCCGCGCTCAAGGAATTCAGCGACCTGGGCGCCGGATTCAAAATCGCGGCGCTCGATCTGGAACTGCGCGGCGCGGGCAACATCCTGGGCGGCGAGCAGCACGGCCACATCGGCGCGGTCGGCTTCGACATGTACATCAGGCTGCTCGAAGAAACGGTGCACGAGCTGAAGGGCGAGGAAGCGCCGCTGCAAGTGCATTCCACGCTGAATCTCGGCCTCGACATCCGCATTCCCTCCGAATACATTGCGGACGAGCACCAACGCCTGCGCGCGTACAAGCGCATCGCCGATGCGGGCACCGCGGAAGCCTCGGCGGAAGCGCTGGCCGAACTCGAAGACCGCTACGGTCCCGCGCCGGACGCCGTCCGCAGCCTGCTGAAGTTCTCGGCTCTCAAGGGCTCGGCGCAGAAGCTCGGCATCGAAGCCATCGACCGGCGCGCGGGCGTGCTCAACGTCAAGTTCCACAAGGAAGCGCACATCGATCCCAAGCGCCTGATGAGCCTGGTGACCGGCACCGAAGGCGCGCAGTTCACTCCCGCGGGCGTGCTGCGCCTGCCGCTGGATGGCGCGTCACGACGCCGGAAAAGTCTTGGACTCCTGGAAGGGCAATTGAGGCAGCTTGAACCGCAACCGACTCCCTGACGATCGCGGCTCAGCTTTACAGCCCGGTCGCGCGCTCGGTACAATCACATGTGCGAATCGCCCATCCCCGCCCGCTGGGTTGCCATCACCGTTTTCATTTTCGCTTCGGTCCTGAATTATCTCGATCGCCAGATCCTGGCCACCATGGTGGACATCTGGCGCGCGCGCCCCGAATTTCCGTTCACCTACGACGATTACGGCCTGCTGCTCTCGGTTTTCTCCATCGCCTACGCGGTGAGCGCGCTGTTCGTCGGCTGGTTCATCGATCGCGTGGGACTGAATCGCGGCGCGAGCCTGGCGGTCGCGGTATGGGCCATCGCCAGCTTCGGAACCGGCGCGTCGCACAGCGTTCATCAACTGCTGGTGTGGCGCGCGCTGCTCGGGATTTCGGAAGCCAGCGCGATCGCGGCCGTCACCAAAGCCGTCGCAATGTATCTGCTGCCGCCGGAACGCGCCGTGGGACAAGCCATGAGCCAACTCGGCTTGAGCCTGGGCGCGGGCATCGCTCCGGCATTCGCGGTCTATTTCTCCTATCGCTACTCCTGGCACTGGGCGTTCTACGCCGCCGGCATTGCTGAGCCTGGCTTGGATTCCGATGTGGCTCGCCACCGCGCGCGTTAATCCCGCCTGTCGTTGCTCGCCCCGACCGGCCAGGCCACGCATTCGTTCGGTCTGCTGCGCGATCCCAAACTGTGGGCGCTCATGATCGCCAACATGCTCGGCATGACGCGTCTACAGTCTGTGGGCGAATTGGGCGCCCACGTATCTGGTCCGCGTCCATCACCTCACGCCGCCCGAAGCCTCGCACTACACCTGGATCGTGCCCTTCACCGGCTACTTCGGCGCATTGCTCGGCGGCGCGATCTCCTGGCGATTGGTTCGCTCCGGCCACACGCCCGTCGCGGCGCGCAAGCGCGCCTGCCTGATTTCCGCCGTCTTTCTGCTCGCCACCATGGCCGTGCCGCTGCTGCCCAATCCCGCGCTCGCCACCGCCGGAATGTCGTTCAGCTTTTTCTGGGTGTGCGCCTGGAGCATCAATCATTACACGCTGCCCATCGACATCTATGGCGCGCGGCCGCGCGGCGTTCGGCGGCGCGGCGCTGGTGTTCGCGTACGGCGTGATGCAGTCCATCATTTCGCGTCCGCTGGCGGCTGTCATCGAACGACTACGGATTCGGGCCGGTCATGTTTTGCCTTCGCGTTGCTGCCTCTCGCCGGCTATCTGCTGGTGCACCTATTCATCAGCGACAATTCCGGCGCCGACCTGGCTTCTGTTCAGTCACAGACCCCGCGAATGCGCCTAGTACTTGCTAGTCACTCCGGTGACCTTGTTGCGTACGCGATGCTGCAACTAAGGCTTGCTAACAGGAGTAACAAACAGTAACGCGTTTCGCCGCATCTAATGATCTAGACGGTGAAGGAGAAGCCTTAGTCTGCTTCGGAAGGATGTTAATAGAAGTATGAAAGTTCAGTGCCCATATCGCTGCGACTACTGCCTGAACCTGAAAGGCGAAACAAATCATTGGTGGCTGCGGCCTCAGGACGCCGAACAATTCCGCCTGGTGCGCTGGGATCAACAGCTCGCGGATCTGGAAGGATACGAGCACATCTGCTCGGAGTCCTGCGCGTCGAAAGCGCTTTCGAAGTGGTTGGCGCAGGCCAGCGGCAACTTGGTGCGAACCCAGGCCAAGGAACACTCGCTGTCGGCTGTCCAGTAACAGGCGTGCAGTAAACGATTCAGTAGGTCTTCAAGTAGGTCAATTCTTTCTTCGCGGCATCCACAGTCCAGTTGTGCCAGGGCGGTTGATGCATCGTGATTTTTTCAAAGCACGCCGCGGCTTCGCGGTAGCGTTTGCTGTTCTCCAGATATTGTCCGTAGTAAAACCAGGCCGTCGGAAGCGAAGGATGAGCTTTGATCACCGCCGTCGCGGAAGCTTCGGTTCCCGGAAGGCGCAAGTTCGCGAAGAAATACAGCAGCGTGACGTCGGGCGTTGATTCCAGCTCCGGAAATTGTCCAGAGCCCGATGCGCAAGCGCCGCGCTGGCGGCACGGTCTCCGAAGTAAAGAGCGACTAGCGCGCGATCGATCAACTCATCGCGCGCGGATTCGCCAAGGAAGTGCCAGCGCGATGGTGGAGCGTGCAATGTTTCCATCCTGCAAACGCGCGGCCTCGGTTAACGCCTTGGAGTTGGCGGACACAACCAGCGTAAGCATCCTGCCGGGAAGGTTGATGATGAGCAGCGACGGCGAATAGCTCCACGCGACGCGCTCGCCCGCGTAATCCTGAATGAACCAGCCCAGCGTTCCGTGTCGTTGTTCGGCGAATGCAACGGCGTTCGGCGCATGCCCCGCTGTGTGGAGCGCCTCAAAGAACGCGCGATTCTCCAAAACCTCTTCGCCCGGCGTTCCATCGGCGCGATTTTCCAACACCTGACGAATGGTCGCGCCCCGAGGCATCGATGCCGGACGATCGAGCAATGTTGGCGCGATGCGCGCGGCGATCACGGGCTCTTCCGGCGCAACAGCAGTGATCGCGCTGCCCGTATGCCAAACCACGTGCCCCGATTCAATCACCGCCGCCCGCAAATCCGTGATGCGCAGTTCGCGGGCTGCGTGTTTCAGTTCGCGATCAAGCCGATCAAATCTGCCCTGTCCCGCTAATGGCCAACCAGCCAATAACCAACCAGCCAATAGCCAACCAGCCAGCTTCACTTCTTATAGCCAATTTTTCGCAGGAAGCCGTGCCGCCACTCAGCGTCCGCCGCCGTCTCCACTCCCTTCGGCGACGATCCGTCGATCACGCCCAGCACTCCCCTGCCCTGCTCGGTCTGGGCCACGATCACCTCCACCGGATTCGCGGTGGCGCAAAAAATGGTGCAGACTTCCGGCGTCTCGAGAATGCGATTCTTCACGTTGATGGGAAACCCGCCGCGCAGCGCCACCACGAACAGATGTCCCGCGCCCACCGCGCTCGCGTTCCTGGTCGCGATCGCTTTCAGCTCATCATCGTTGCCGTCCACGCGCGTCAGGCAAGCCCCGGACGCCTCATTGAACGCGATGCCGAACTTCATCTGCGGAACGGTATTGACGATCGCTTCGTAAATGTCTTCGACCGTCTTGATGAAATGGCTGTGCCCCACGATGACGTTGCCGTCGGCGGGAATTTCAATCCGGATCGCGTGCAGTTCCATTTCAACTATTAGGCCACACCGGTGTGGCGCACGCACTCCCGGAGTCCTGCGGACCAAACCGGGCGGCGTGAAGCCAATCGCGGCCCGTCTCGCGCTTGCACCGCTTTCCAAGCCGTGATCAGATGATAGTCTTATTGAGAATGTCTAGATCAAAGCCGACGGCTCCCACTGCCGACGAGATCGCGGAGAAAGCATCGCGAGGCGAAGATGTTTCGACATACTTCACCAACAAGTTTACGGTAGTCCGGCCAGTCAAGCGCGTCAACGTGGATTTAACGCAGGGTATGCTGCGCGAACTTGATGCACGGGCGGCGCGACTCAACGTCAGCCGGCAAGCTGTAATCAAAACGCTGCTCGGACGGGCGCTAAGCGATGATCGGTCCGGGCCGAAGGTCCGAAAAACAAGATAGACCGGATCTTACAACTGTCTTGACATTGTCTGGCAGCGCGGGCTAACCTGGATGCATAGGTATAGATCATGTCGCCACGTCCCACTCGCAGCGAAAAACTGGACTTGCGGCTCACGCGTAAGGCCAAGATAGCCCTGCAGGAGGCCGCTGCCGCTTCCAACCGATCCGTAAGCGATTTTGTGTTGGAAAGTGCATTGGCACGGGCCGATGAAGCTCTGGCCAATCGGCGGAGCTTTGTTCTGGACGCTGCCCAATGGAAGGCCTTTATGGCGGCGCTCGATTCGCCTCCGCGTTCTCTGCCTCGCTTGAAGCGTCTCCTGAAGGAACCCGGATTCTTTGACTCCGGCACACATCGGTGAGCGAGTCGCGGCGCGTCGAGAAGCTTCGACGCGATCATGCAGTGGAAGGATTCGACTGCGGCCGACGCACAACTGAACGAATACTTGCTGCGCTACGCCTGGCAGAATCAGCAAGCTGGCGCTGCCCAAACCTACGTTGGCGTCGTGGGCGATGCCATCGTCGGGTTTCACACTCTGGCAGTGGGACAAGTGACATTCGACGACGCACCGCAGCGGCTGACCAAGGGACTGGCCAGGCATCCGGTCCCGATCGTGCTGCTGGCCCGCCTGGCCGTGGATCGCCGTTGGCAGAAACAGGGCGTTGGCAAGGCGTTGCTGAAAGACGCAATGCTACGGACCTTGCAAGCCGCCGACATCGCGGGCGTCCGAGCATTGGCGGTCCATGCAAAGGACGATGAAGCCAGACGCTTCTATGAGCACTTTGATTTTGTGCCGTCACCGAGTGATCCGATGCATTTATTCGTTTTGTTGAAGGATGTGCGGCGGATTATCGGACGTGAATAAAGGCAAACCCTTACAATCGAAGCAAGTCAGCAGGAGGTAATCAGTGGACAAGCGCTATCAGGTGTTTGTAAGTTCCACCTTTGAAGATTTGCAGGACGAGCGGCGCGAGGTCATGCAAGCGCTTTTGATGCTGAAGTGCATCCCGACCGGCATGGAATTGTTTCCCGCAGCGGATGAAGAATCCACGCAGGTGATCAAGCGCTTTATCGCCGACTGTGACTATTACGTCCTTGTTGTGGGCGGGCGATACGGGTCGACGCTCCCGAACGGAAAGAGCTACACGGAGATGGAGTACGAATACGCGCTTGAGGCCAAACTGCCGGTGCTAGCGTTTCTTCACGAAGACCCCAGCAGCGTCCCGGCAAAGAAGACTGAACAAACCGATTCTGGCAAAGCCGCGCTCGCGGCTTTTCGAAAGCGCGTAAAGGACGCCAGGCACACCAAATTTTGGACGTCGCCGAAGGATCTGGCTCTTGCCGTGTATCAGGGCATGTCCGCGCTGCTGGAATCTAAGCCCCGGACGGGGTGCGGGCAGATCGTGCGCCGGACGAGAGTGCTGCGCAAGAGATTCTTGGGCTACGCAAGAAGATCGACGAACTGGAGGCGCGTATTGTCGAGACCGAATTCGCCGCCCCGCCCGGAACGGAGGGGCTCGCCCACGGCAAGGAGACAATTTCTCTTCATTTTAGATATCAGCTTTATGGGAGGGACGCCGAGGACGCCGCGAAGTTTACCTGGGACGAGATTTTGTCGATCCTTGGGCCCGTCCTTATTATTCAAGCCTCGGAGAGTGACCTTAAGGAGAAACTTGCCGAGTCTTTTCAAAATCGGATCAATGAGAAGTCCGGTAACCGAGCCCACAGCGCCTACATGCGCGACGACGAGTTTCAGCAAGTAAAGCTGCAATTACGGGCTCTTGGACTTATTAGTGAAATAAAGGATAGGTCTTTCAACGGTGGAGATCTGGCGGTTTGGACACTAACGCCCTATGGCGATCGTGTGATGACGCAGGTGGCCGCTATTCGATCTTCGGCAAAAGTTTAGTCTTCGCATCAGCGCGTGCGGCCCGCAGCCCAAACCAAGTAACCTAGAAATAGAGTGTCCACCGACGTCGTTCCGGCCCCAGGTCTCGTTGATCAGCTCTACGCCGAGCTGGAACAGAAGATCCGCGCCATACGGCCGAAAGAGGACCTCACCCTTCTAGAAAAAGCCTTCCGGCGGGCGTCCGACGCGCACAAAGATCAATTGCGCGTGTCGGGCGAGCCGTACATGATTCATCCGCTGCACGTCACCATGATCCTGGCCGACATGCAGATGGACATGGTCTGCCTGATCACGGGCCTGCTGCACGACACCGTGGAAGACACCAGCCTCAGCCTGGATCAAATCAAGAAAGAGTTCGGCGCCGAAGTGGCAGCGTGCGTGGACGGCGTCACCAAATTGAGCAAGCTGAAGCTCTACTCGCGCGAGGAGCGGCAGGCCGAAAGCGTGCGCAAGATGCTGCTCGCGATGGTGAACGATATCCGAGTCATCATCGTCAAGCTCGCGGACCGGCTGCACAACATGCGAACACTGGACGTGTTGCCACGCGAGCGCCAGTTGCGCATCTCACAAGAAACGGCCGAGATCTACGCGCCCATCGCGCACCGGCTGGGGATGGGCAAAGTGCGCGGCGAGCTGGAGGATCTATCGTTCCGCTACCTGGAGCCCGACGCGTGGGCCGAGCTGATGCGCGAGATCGAGTCGCAGCGGCTGCAGAACGAAGAGTATCTCATTAAGATGCGGCACGACGTAGAAGTGAATCTGCGTCGCGAGAATATTCCGGCGCGCGTGGAAGCGCGCATCAAGCGGCCGTACTCGGTGTTCCAGAAGATGAAGCGGCAGAAGATCGCGCTCGATCAGGTGTACGATCTTCTCGCGCTGCGCATCATCACGGACTCGGTGAAGAACTGCTACGCTGCGCTGGGCGTCATCCACAACGAGTGGCATCCCATTCCGGGACGCATCAAGGATTTCATCGCGATTCCCCGCCCCAATCTGTATCAATCGCTGCACACGTCGGTGATCGGGCCGGGCGGGCGGTCGTTTGAAGTGCAGATCCGCACCGACGAGATGCATCGCCTGGCTGAAGAAGGCATTGCCGCTCATTGGAAATATAAGGAGGGGCGCAAAGGCCCGGGCGCGGACGATCAACGCGTCAAGTGGCTGCGGCAGTTGGTGGAGTGGCAGCAGGAGATGCGCGATCCGGGCGAATTTATTTCGACGCTCAAAGTGGATCTGTATCCGGAGGAAGTCTACACCTTCACGCCCATGGGAAAGGTGATTGCGCTGCCGCGCGAAGCCACGCCCATCGATTTCGCGTACGCCATCCACAGCGACGTCGGCAACACCTGCGTGGGCGCCAAGGTGAACGGCCGCATCGTGCAGTTGAAGTACAACCTCAAGAACGGCGATGTGGTGGAGATCCTGACGCAGACCGGGCACATGCCGAGCAAAGACTGGCTCGGGATGGTGAAGACTCCCCGCGCGCGCAACAAGATCAAGCACGTCATCAACGCCACCGAACACGCCAAGGCGATTGAGATCGGGCAGAAGTATCTGGAACGCGAAGCGCGCCGGTTAGGCGTCCAGATCTCGCGCATCACCAAGGCCGATTTAGAGCGCGTGGCCAGCGAGTACGGTTGCGCCAAGGTGGAGGACTTGCACGCCGCGCTCGGTTACGGCAAGTTTTCGGCGCGGCAGGCGCTGCAAAAACTGGCCCCCGATGCGGTGGGCGAGCCAGCGGTGGAGGCGCCCAAGCCTTCGCCTCAGCCAGTAGCGCCCGGCGCGCCAGGCGATCAGGCAGACCTGGTCATAAAGGTGAAAGGCGTGGACGACTTGCTGGTGTATCGCGCCAAGTGCTGCAATCCCATTCGCGGCGAAGGCATCGTGGGGTACGTGACGCGCGGCAAAGGGATCGCGGTCCACTCCACCAATTGCAGCAATGTGCAGAACCTGATGTACGAAGTGGAGCGCAAGATCGACGTGGAATGGGCGCGCGCGGCGTCGGAAACATTTCCGGTGCGTGTTGTTGTTCATACGGACGACCGGCCGGGGATGCTGAACCAGCTCACTTCGGTGCTCGCCAACGAGCAGAGCAACATCCGCAGCCTGGAGGCTAGCGCCGACGACAAGCGCGGCGACGGGGCCATTATCGACATGACCGTGGAGATTCGCGATAAGAAGCAACTGGAACGCGTGGCGGCGGCCATCCGCCGCATCTCCGGCGTGCGTGACGTCGAGCGAACACAGTAAAGCCATAACACAATGACGGAAACTCAAGCCGAACCCGAACACATCGCGATTTCCAAATCCAAAGGCATTCAGATCGATTGGAAAGACGGGCACAAGAGCCGCTACTCGCTCGAATATTTGCGCGACGAATGTCCTTGCGCCAGCTGCACGGGCGCGCACGGCACCGAGCCGCAGAAGACTAACTATGCGACGCCGCCCGCCAGCCCGTTTCAGATGTTCAAGCCCACGCTCAAAATGCTGAATGTGGAAGCCGTGGGGCATTACGCGATCAAGATTGACTGGAGCGACGGGCACAATACCGGGATCTATTCCTTCGATCATCTGCGCAAGATTTGCTCGTGCGCGGAGTGCAAAGCGAAGTGAAGACCGCACGAATTTGGATCATCGCGGTCCTGCTGGCGATCTCGGCGCAGGCTGCGTCCAACACCAAACTGGTGGTCGCGATCATAGTCGATCAGTTTCGCTACGACTACCTGACGCGCTTCGACGGCGCCTATCAAGACGGTTTGCGGACGCTGCACGATTCAGGGGCATTCTTCACCGACGCTCATGAGGCGCATTTCCCGACCGTGACCGCGGTGGGACATGCCGCGTTTATGACCGGATCCATTCCCGCCATCGATGGCATCGTCGGCAACGAATGGTTCGATCGCGAGAGCGGCAAGACCGTGACCAGCGTGTCCGACGATGCGACCAAGCTGGTGGGCGGCAACGGAGGAGCTGGGTCGTCGCCGCGGCGCCTGGTGGTGACTACGCTGGGCGATGAGATCAAAGCCACCGGTCCGGCGGATACCGAAGTGATCGGCGTGTCATTGAAGGATCGCGCGGCGATCTTGCCATCGGGGCATGCGGCCAACGCGGCGTATTGGTTCGAACATGAGTCCGGGCAGTTCGTCAGCAGCACTTATTACATGCAGAGTCTGCCCGCGTGGGTGCGGGCGTTCAACAAGAGCGACGCCGCCAGCAAATACGCGTCGGCCAAGTGGTTGTCTTTCCGCACGCTTCCTGCGGTGCTCGGCAAGCCCTATTACGAAGCGATGATCGCCACGCCATACGGCAACGACATGTTGGAGGCTTTCGCCGAGGACGCGCTGAAAGAAGAACATCTGGGACGGCATTCGGGCACCGATGTGCTGACGGTGAGTTTTTCGAGTAACGATCTGCTGGGGCATCAGGTGGGTCCGGACGCTCCCGAGGTGCGCGACATGTGCATCCAGACCGATCGCGTGCTGGGGCGATTGCTGCGAGCGGTTGAAGCCGAAGCGGGCGCGGGAAATTACGTAGTGGTGTTCAGCTCGGACCATGGCGTCGCGCCGAAGCCCGAAGAATTGATGAAGCGCGGCATTCCCGCGGGAAGGTTTTCAAGGGCCGAGGTATATCAAGCCATCGAAGCGGCACTCAGCGAAAAATACGGACCGGGCAAATGGATCTTGGGAAATGCCGAGCTTGCTCCCTATCTGGATCGAGAGCTGCTCCGCCAACGACACGCCGTGCTGGCGGAAGCCGAAGAGATCGCGGCGGATGCGGTGAGAAAGCTGCCGTATATTTTCCGCGTTTACACCAGCACGCAACTGGAGCATGAGAGCTTCGCGGGCGATCCTATCGGGATCTTAATGCAACGCGGGTATTATCGCGGACGCGCGGCCGATCTGTTCATCGTGCAAAAACCATATTGGCTGGCATCGCAGAGCGGCACCTCGCACGGGACTCCTTTCAGTTATGACACGCACGTACCGGTGATCTTCTTCGGGAGCGGCATTCGCGCCGGACTCTATCACGAAAATATCCGTACCGCGGACATCGCGCCTACGCTGGCGGCGCTGCTGGGTGTGAACACGCCGAGCGGGTCGGTGGGGCGCGTGCTGCCGGTGATCGAGAAATAGGCGGGGCGTCTCTCCCTGGACGCAAGTCGTAAGACGAAAAACGCGAGAGCGTCAGCTATTTCCTCAGGTGATTCGCCGTGCCCGTGGGACTAAAATTGAGCTGGTGCTACGGCATTTGCTCGTGATTCTGTGGACTGGCGCGGCGTGCGCCCCGGGAGCCATTATCGGCTCTTGCCCGGTGTTCCCGGCGGACAACATCTGGAACATGCCCGTGGATCACCTGGCAGTATCCAGCAAATCGTCGACGTATGTCGGCACCGTCGGCTCGTCCATCCGGCTGCATCCGGATTTCGGGACGGTGTACGATGGCGCGCCCAACGGAATCCCGTACGTTACGGTTCCCGGCTCGCAGACAAAATATCCCGCCACCTTTGAGTACTCGGACGAAAGCGATCCCGGCCCCTATTCGATTCCGCTGAACGCTCCTATCGAGGGTGGCAGCCAAAGCACCGGCGACCGTCATGTCATTGCGATCGATACCACCAATTGCATCCTGTACGAAATGTACGCAGCCTATCCGCAGTCCGCGACCTGGGAAGCCGGATCGGGCGCTATTTTCGATCTGCGCTCAAACGCGTTGCGCCCGGCGGGATGGACCTCGGCCGACGCCGCCGGCCTTCCAATCTTCCCCGGATTGGTGCGGTACGACGAGGTGCTGGCAGGAGCCATCAACCACGCCATCCGGCTCACGGTGCCGCAGACCCAGCAAGCTTATGTGTGGCCGGCGCGGCATTATGCTTCGAATCTGACCGATCTCAAGTATCCGCCCATGGGAACCCGTTTTCGCCTGAAATCGGACTTCGATATTTCCGGCTTCTCGGCCACCAACCAGATCATCCTGACGGCCCTGAAGAAGTACGGAATGATGGTCGCCGACAATGGCAGCGCCTGGTACATCTCGGGCGCGCCGGATTCCCGCTGGGACGATGACGATCTTCACAATCTGGGGCAAATCACGGGAGCGGATTTCGAAGCTGTGGATGTTTCGCCGCTGTTGGTCAACGACAACTCCGGGCAGGTGCGGCGGGTTAAGTTCGAACATCACGCCCCGGTTCGTTAGCCCTATTAGTCCCTATCACTCCCTATTGACTCAATACTAATAGTCTGTTAGTGTCTGTATAGGGAATTAAATGAGCCAGGATCTTTATTCCGTGGAGCAAGTGGCAGAACTCCTCAACCTGCACGTCAAGACGGTCCGAAGCTACGTGCGTGAAGGGCGTTTGAAGGCGGTGCGTATCGGCAAGCAGTACCGGATCGCGGGCGAGGATCTGGCCACGATGACCGGGCGTCCCGTGGCGTCGTTCAGACCCGAGCCGGTGCGGCGCGAGCGGCATGTCGAAGTATCGAGCATCGTGGAGATCGATGCCATCAGTCCGGAATCCGCGAACCGGCTAACGAACGCGCTCATCGGCGGTGCGAGCGGCGTTCGGGTGGAGAGCATTTACGACGCGCCGCGCGGCCGGATGAAAGTGATTCTGGTTGGAAGCATGGAGATGAACATGACGTACCTCGCGATGATTGGCGCGCTACTGGAGCACGGATTATGAAGAGCGTCTACAAATCGGCGGAGGGTGAACGCGCGGTGCGGGAGCGTTATCTCGAGATTCTGAAACACTGGCCCGTGCCCAACCGGCAATTGCGCGTACCTACACGCGAAGGCGAGACGTTCGTGATCGCTTGTGGTCCGGACAACGCACCGCCATTATCGCTCCTGCACGGCAGCATGGCGAACTCGGCGATGTGGATGGGCGACGTTAAGGCTTGGGCGGAGCATTTTCGAGTGTACGCAATCGACATGATCGGCGTTGCCGGATTGAGCGCGCCATCGCGGCCGCCGCTGGCATCGGACGCGCACGCCCTTTGGCTGGACGATGCGATGCAGGCGCTGTCGCTCCCTCGCGCGTCGATTGTCGGCGTGTCGCTGGGCGGATGGCTGGCGCTGGATTATGCGACGCGGCGGCCGGAACGCGTAGAGAGCGTGGTCGTCCTTTGTCCACCGGGCGTAGGGCGCCAAAAGATCGGCATCGTGTTTAAAACAATCCCGCTGCGGATGTTGGGCCGGTGGGGGAGGAAGAAAGCGGCGGAATTGGTGCTGGGACGCGCGCCTGCGAATCCGTCGCCGGCCGTTCAATATTTCCTGAGCTTCATCGCGCTAATCCACAAACATTTCCGGGCACGCATGGTGAAGCTGCCCATCTTTAGCGACCGGGCGCTGCAGCGGCTGACCATGCCTATGCTCGCGATCGTGGGCGGCAAAGACGTGCTGATCGATTCAGCGGAGACTAAGACGCGCCTGGAGCGCAACGTCCCGCACGTCCAGATTCACTATTTGCCGGAAACCGGGCACCTCATCCCCGCCCAGACCTCGGAGATCCTTGAATTTCTCTTGACGACGTCTGTCCCATTTCGTGCCACGATATTACGTGAAGCGTGAGGCGCTAATGGATTTAAACCCTGTACCTCGGATCGTGGATCTGACCAGCCGCGATATTCCCAACGGCTACGAACTGCAAACCGTCGTCGAATATCCGCGTGAGGATGGCAGCACCATGCTGGTCCGCCAGTTTCATCGCGAAGTGGATCTGGGCGACACCTACATCACGCTCAGCCATTCCTCGCGAGGATGGGAGCCGGCGCAGACCATCCTGATTTGCGGCCGGAAAGGCGAGGTGGATGGCGATTTCCGCACCGATGAGACCGAGATGCTGATCCTGCACATCGACGGGACCGTGCAGCGCACCGAGCAAACCGTCAAGACGTGGCTGAAATCCGACGCTATCCGCCAGCGCATGCGCGATCGGTACCGCAGCGGATTGGCGGCCGGCCTGACGCCCGACCAGATCTTCCAGCAGATTCGCGCCGAGGATTACGGCAGCGCGAACGCGTAAATTCCGTTGATGCCGCGCGGCGGATGCAGCTCCGGCGTTTCGCCTAGCAGCACGCCATCCAGCAGCCCATTGCCAGTCATCACCGCCACATACTGTTTGCCATTTACCGCGTACGTGATGGTGCTCACCGAAATCGACCCGCCTAGAATCGATTCCCAAAGCCGCTTGCCCGTCTCGGCGTCGTAGGCGCGGAAGCGGCGATTCAAATCGCCCTGGAACAGAAGCCCGCCCGCGGTGACCAAAGCCGCGCCGTCCGAAGGCACGCGGCCGACATTGATTCGCTGCACCTCGCCCGTCTCGAGATTGATCTTGCCGATGGCGGTCAGCGCATTCGGATCGGAGCCGGGACGCGGAACGGGCTTGCGGCGCTCGGGCTGGTGTGGCTGCTCAACCGCCGAAACCATGTCGAGGCAGTTATCGATGTAAGGGACATAGAGCGAGTTGGTATCGGGATCGAAAGCCGTCGGCCAAAAGCTGCGCGTGTTGTAAGAGCAGATGATGTGCTCTTCGCCGGGCTTCTTGTTGACGAGATCGTAATTGATGGTTACCTTCCCCGTTTTGCCGTCGATATTCGAAATCAAGAACAGCGGATCGTCGTACGGAAAAGGCGTGGCCCACAGAAACTTGCCGGTGCCGCGATCGATCTCAAAAACTCCGCCGCCTTCGCCCACCATCACCGCGACGTCATGCTCTTCGCCGCGCGGAATATCGGGATTGAACCACTTCACGAACTTCGGATTGGGATTGAATTTTTCGCGGACCAGCGTGCGCTCGTGCGTGTAGTCCATGTCCCAATCGTCGGCGGGCAGATGCTGGTAATACCATTTCAGCTTGCCGGTTTCGGGATCGATGGCGACGGTGGAGTTGCTGTAGAGATCGGATGGCGAAGTTCGCGACGTGCCGTCGGGATTGCCGCCGTGGCGCTGCAGGCGCGTGTTCGGCATGGGATTCGCGATACCCCAATACAGCGTTTTGCGCACCGGGTCGTAAGTGCCGGGCAGCCCCCAGGTGGACGCCAGATTGGTGTTCTTGAATTCCCCGCCCCAGGTCTCCGAGCCTGGTTCGCCCGGCCCGGGCACGTTGTAGAACTTCCAGAGGTCTTTGCCGGTGAGCGCATCCTGCGCGGCGATGAAGCAGGTGTCGCGCGTCTTGCCGCAGCCGCGCCCGGAGATCACTTTGCCTTCGACCACGATGGGCCCTGATGTGTTCTGCGCTTCGCCGGTGCTGGTCTGCCAGCGCTGCTCGCCGGTGCGGGCGTCCAGGCCCACCACGTAGCCGTCGGGCGCGGTGTAAAGAATCACGTCCTGATAAATGGCCAGCGCCTTGGTGCGCGCGGTGCTCGCGGCGGTGGCCGGAACCTTGCGCTTGTACTCCCAGATGAGATCGCCATTGGTGGCGTCCAGCGCCTCAACGATGGCGCCCGGCTCCACCAGATACATCACGCCGTTGTGGACGATGGGGATGGTTTCGCTGGTGCCGGGGCCCAGGCCGCGTGTCCACGCCATGCGCAGTTGTCCGACGTTGGCGCGGGTCACCTGCTTGAGCGGGCTGAAACGCTGCGCGTCGTAAGTGCGGCTGTACATCAGCCAGTCGTCCGGGCTGGGATGCAAGAGCATCTCCTGGGTCACCGGAACGAAATCTTTCACCACTTGCGCGTGTGCGCCCACCGCGATCGAAGCCGCCAACAAGAAATTCCGAAGCATCCTGGTGGTCATTGTATAGCGATTGCGCGCAGGGTGTTCAGCCAGGTTTCGGAGCTGGCTTCGAAGCCGAGCGTTTGCGGCGCGGGGGCAAATAGAAGAAGCGGACCACGTAGACGTTCTGGCCGCGGCCATGCTTTGCGATCTTGAGCAGCTCGTCCACATCCGGAAATCCCGATTCGCGCGCCAGCTGTTGCGTGATGTCGTGGTAATCGATTTGCCGGATCGAGACCACTTCGATCTCACCCTCCTCCATCGGATAACGCCCGCCGACTTTCACGTGCGGGCGAGTCCAAATGCGAACGCTGCACGTGATATCGCCGCGCCTCACCGCGTCGCGCAGACTCTTGGTGAACACCATGAGGAAAGTTTATCGGTTCAGGCGGGATGATAGAATCACTTCGATCGGGAGGCGAGCGATGCGAAGCTTTGTAGTGTCCTTGATTGCGGGCGCGGGTTTGCTGGCGATGGCTGCCCTGGCGCAGGACCCGGCCCCGGCTCAGGCGCCGGCCTCGGCTCCGGGGATGTTTCATCCGGTGGGCAACATGAGCCAGCTGATGATCGACATCATCTATCCGACGTCCGACGCCATCTTCTACGTGGATCGCGATCCGCCCAAGACCGACAAGCAGTGGAACGATCTGCGGGGCCAGGCGCTGATGCTGGCCGAGTCCGGAAACCTGCTGCTGATGGAAGGCCGCGCGCGCGACCAGAAGAATTGGGTGTTGGACGCGAAGATGATGCTCGACATCGGCGAGAAGGCGTTTCACGCCGCGCAGGCCCACGATCTGGACGGTATTCGCGCGCTCAACGATTCGCTCAACGCCGCCTGCGTGACGTGCCATCAGCAGTACCGCCCGGGGTATCATCGACGCCCGCCAGCGCCCCAGGCGAAGTAAGGGATGTGACCGGGCCCGTCAAGATTTTGCGCGGAGCCGCCGCGATGGTTGTACATTTTTTCGCGGCAGTCCTCATCCCGAATTTCTTTAGCTCGGACTTTTCTCACATTTTCCCGCAAAGGACGCCCACCGCGATCGTCTATAGAGAGTACGCGATCAGTGGGGTGGTCGCACTTGCGCTAGGCTATTTTGTCTTCTACAAGTGGCGCTCGTCGACCGCGAAATGGATATGGGTTGTAGGCGCGCTTTGGTTCGCCTGGGAGGCGGTGTCGATTTGGCAAGGGCAGGCCCATCCCTATTCTGTGCTCACCGTCCAGGCCCGGCCCAGTTTACTGTCCGTGGCTCTTCATATGCTTCGGTCGTTGCAGCCCCTGCGGCAAGCGATGTCTGCGTTAATGCTTGTTCGCACCCTGTTTTATTCGATTGGCGCTTGGGTGTGCTGGTTCTCAATAAAGGATGGAGGCGCGCCGTTCGCGTCTCTGCGACATAGTCTGCGGAGCTTGCGTTGAAGACTGTGACATGCGGCCGAATATCCGGTAGTCTTGAGAGAGACACCAGCAAGCCCATGAACATCGAAATCCACGATACTACCTTGGCGGCTCGCATCCAGAAGCAAATGCAAGCGACAGGCGCAGCGAGCGCCGAGGAGACATTACTCCGCCTTCTCGAGACGCAGGAAGAACAGGACCGCTGGCTGTTGGAAAACAAAGCCACGATCAACGCCAAGATCAAGCGTGGCATCGATCAGCTTAACAGGGGCGAGGGCATTCCGGAAGATCAGCTGGACTCTTATCTTGCCAAGCTCAAAGCCCAATCCGAGTGAAGGGTCGCTACGTTCTTGCGCCGGAGGCTGCCCGCGAACTGGTCCGGATTTGGCGCCACATCGACAACAATGCCAGCCTTGAGCTGGCCGACCGGGTCGAGGCCGTTATCCGCGACAAGATGGCCTATCTGGCGGGAACCTGGCGGCGGCCATTGGCGAAAAGACCTGACCGATGAGCCGGTGAAGTTTTTCGCAGTCTACTCGTACCTGATCGTATATCGCCACGAGACAAGACCCATGCAGGTTGTCGCCATTCTCCACGGCCGCCGCGACCTGGAGCAGCTTCTCAAAGGCCGTTTATAAAGGACCGCTGGGACGCTGTATAGGCGAGCCAAAATGGATCGCACTCCACACATCCAGCTCATCGCCGCCACTCCGGACCAATCGCCGATCCTGGCCAACCTGCTTGAATTGTACGCGCACGATTTTAGCGAATTCCACGATTTAGAAATCGGAGACGATGGCAGATTCGGCCACGCTTCCCTTCCTCTTTATTGGTCCGCTCCAAACCGGCATCCGTTCTTAGTCAGGGTGGACGGCAAATTAGTGGGCCTGGTTCTCGTGGACGTGTCTTTAGAGACGGGGTGTGGGATATGGCGGAGTTCTTCGTCTTGCGTGCGTTCCGGCGGCGCGGAATCGGAACGCAAGTCGCGCACGAAGTGTGGAGGCGATTCCCGGGGCCCTGGCAGGTGCGCGTAATGCGAACGAATGTCTCGGCCCAGCACTTCTGGGCGGCGTCTATCGCCACCCTCCTCGGCGAAGCGATCTACCCCGTTTCCACCGAAATTGACCGCGCAGGCTGGGCCGTTTTCTCGTTTGAATCCAAGAGCTGCGGGACGTAAACCCGACTCCCAGCCAGGGGCTGCCAGCG
Source organism: Bryobacterales bacterium (assembly GCA_963798295.1). Classification (GTDB taxonomy): domain Bacteria; phylum Acidobacteriota; class Terriglobia; order Bryobacterales; family Bryobacteraceae; genus Palsa-89. The sequence continues at coordinate 309,200 of CAWCSV010000007.1, forward strand.
CTCAGAGCTCCTCGGATTGCGTTTATAAAATACAATGCCTTCTATACGTTACAACGCCACATCCCGCGCCTCCGCGCGCCCCTCCGCCCCCCTTCAAAACAGGTATGATACGAGTGCGAGACACACCGATAGGAGACTGCCGTCATGGCTTTCCAACTGACAGTGAATGGACGGTCCAGCACCGTCGATGTACCCGCGGACATGCCCCTATTGTGGGTGATCCGCGATGTTCTGAAACTGAAAGGGACCAAGTACGGCTGCGGTATCGGCCAGTGTGGCGCGTGCACCGTGCACCTGAATGGCAAAGCCGTGCGAAGCTGCCAGACGCCGGTTTCGGCGGCGGCCAAAGCGCCCATCACCACGCTCGAAGGGCTTTCCGCCGGATGGCACGCATCCAGTGCAACTCGCGTGGCTTGAGATCGACGTCCCGCAGTGCGGATATTGCCAGGCCGGACAGATGATGTCGGCCGCGGCGCTGCTCGCCAAGACGCCCAAGCCCACCGACCAGGAAATTACATCCGCCATGAACGGCAACCTGTGCCGCTGCGGAACCTACGTTCGCATTCGCCAGGCGGTTCACAAGGCGTCCGAGATCGCGACCACCAGCAGATTGAAGAAGCCGTCGGAAGTCGCGGCGGGCCAAAGCGGGCGCGCAGCAATAAGGAGGCAACGAAAACATCATGGTTGTCAATCGACGTTCATTCTTACGCGTGACTTCGCTCGCCGGCGGCGGCGTGCTGCTCGGCCTGGTAGCGAAACCGCCCAAGGCCTCGGCCCAATTCGGGCCGGCGGCGCCTCCGGTGCCGAACAACTACATCAAGATCGATCCGGATGGCACGGTCACCATCATGGCCAAGGATCCCGAAGTGGGCCAAGGCGTGAAGACCATGCTTCCCATGCTGATCGCCGAGGAGCTGGATGTCGACTGGAAGACGGGTAAAGATCGAGCAGACCGACTTCGACGACACGAAATACGCCGCGCAGTTCGCGGGCGGCAGCCTGGCGACGCCGTTTAACTGGGACCCGATGCGGCGCGTGGGCGCGGCCGGACGGCAGTTGCTGGTTTCCGCGGCGGCCAAGACCTGGGGCGTTCCGGAAGCGGAATGCTCCACGGCGTCGGGGCGCGTGCTTCACACCGGATCGAATCGTTCGGTGGGCTATGGCGAGATCGCGAGCAAGGCGGCTGCCATGCCCCCGCCCGATCTGCAGAAGGTGAAGCTCAAGGATCCCAAAGACTACAAGATCATCGGCCACAGCCAGCGCGGCGTGCGATGTACCCAAGATCGTCACCGGCAAACCCGATGTTCGCCATCGATTTTACGCTGCCCGAACATGCTGTTCGCGGTGTACCAGAAGTGCCCGGTGTTCGCGGGCAAAGTGGTGAGCGCGAATCTGGATGAGATCAAGGCCATGCCCGGCGTGCGCGATGCGTTCGTCGTGGAAGGCAAGGTGAAGCCCGGCAACGGTGGTGGAGCAGGACCCGGGCCTGGAGCCCGGCGTCGCCATTGTCGCCGATAGCTGGTGGCAGGCGCAGACGGCGCGCAAGAAGCTGCAAGTGAAGTGGGACGAAGGGCACGGCGCGTCGCAATCGAGCGTCGCGTTCGCGCAGAAGGCCGACGAGCTGTCCAAGCAGCCGCCGGCCAAAACGCTTCGCAAGGACGGCGATCCCGACGGTGCGCTCGCCAGCGCGGCGAAGGTGGTGGAGGGCGCTTACGCCTATCCGTTCATTTCGCACGCGCCGCTGGAGCCGCAGAATTGCACCGCGCATTGGCAGGGCGACAAGATCGAGATCTGGTCCAACAGCCAGATTCCCGGCGGCGGCCGCACGCTGGTGGCGAAGACGCTGGGCATTCCCGAGAAGAACGTCACCCTTCACATGCAGCGCGGCGGCGGCGGCTTCGGCCGGCGCTTGACCAACGACTATATGGTGGAGTCGGCCTGGATTTCCAAGACCGTGAACGCGCCGGTGAAGCTGCTGTGGTCGCGCGAAGACGATTTCGGGCACGATTATTATCGGCCCGGCGGCTTCCAATATCCTGAAGGCCGGCGTGGATGGCATCGGGCAAGATCGTCGCGTGGCGCAATCACTTCATCAGCTGGGGCGATGGCGACCGTCCCGCGCCGTCGTCCACCATGGGCGCCAGCGAATTTCCCGGCGCGCTTCATTCCCAATTACGCGTTGCACAACACCAACCAGCCGCTGTGGCTGAAGACCGGTGCGTTGCGCGCGCCGGGCAGCAACGTCTACGCGTTCGTCATCCAGAGCTTCATCGACGAGCTGGCGCATGCCGCGGGTAAGGACCCGGTGGAGTTCCGCCTGGCTTTGCTCTCCGGCACGCCGCTGCCGGCTCCGGCGCCACGGCCGGGCGGCGGCGGTTTCGGCGGTCCCGAATTCAGCGCCGAACGCACGAGGGGCGTGCTGCAACTGGTGGCCGAGAAGTCCGGCTGGGGCAAGCAATCGGCTGGCTCCGGCCGCGCCATGGGCGTCGCGTTCCACTTCAGCCACATGGGTTACTTCGCCGAAGTGGCCGACGTCAGCGTGAGCTCCGACAAGAAGGTGAAGGTTCACAAGGTGTGGGTGGCGGCCGATATCGGCAGCCAGATCATCAATCCGCATTTCGCCGAGAACCTGGCGCAGGGCGCGGTGATCGACGGCATGAGCGAACATGATGGGCCAGCAAATCACGCTGGAAAACGGCGCGGTGATGCAGCACAACTACGACAAGCATCCGCATGGTGCGGATGGCGCAGGCGCCGGAGATCGAGGTGCATTGGCTGAAGACCGACAATCCGCCGACCGGATTGGGCGAGCCGGCTCTGCCGCCGATTCTGCCGGCCGTTTGCAACGCGATCTTCACCGCCACCGGCCAGCGCATCCGTGAGATGCCGTTATCGAAGAGCGGCTACAGCTGGGCGTAAGATCGTTACTGAACCGCGACCGTGAGGGAGCGGTATTCGGGGCGGGCGCCATATTGCTGCCCGCCCGGTTCGCTGTCGCGCCGATCTAATTCGCAGCGCCAGCCGCATGCGCCTGATGAGCGGCTCTGCGCGCCTCGCGTAGCTGCGCCAGTTTCTGTTGCTGGTCGGGCGTCAGCACTTGATACACCTTCGCCATCGCAGTGCCGCGGATGGCTGCCAATTGGCCCACTTCGCCGCCTTCGTTGGCCGCGAGCTGCTGAATCTGCGCCGTGTTATTGGCTTGGACCGCGGCCCGCAACGACTGCCGGGTTTGCTTCAATTGCTGCCGCACTGGCTGCGCCGATTGCCGCGCGTCTTGGAAGATCGACTTGGCCTGCGTTTGTTGCGCTGGCGTCAAATTGAGTTGCTTGAAGAGGAACGCGCCCGTGCGGCCATTGTGATGACCGGCGGTGCCGGAAGTTTCGGCCGCAAATAAGCTGACGGCGCCAAGTGCTGCAATGGCCGTGCAGGCGGTAAATTTGTTTCTGAGGGAAATCATGTTTGTTACTCCTACTTGTTTGGACGAGACGTTACCGGTAAGGTTAAGCTCCTAGCTGTAAAGCCCGGTAAAGACTTGTCGGGACTTGTATCGGGGCTTGTATCGGAGCAAGACCTGTAATGTCTTGCCAAGCCATCGGACTTTCGATACAGTGAGTCTGACGGGGTGAACGAATGGCCTTTTGCGCGAACTGCGGTGCCGAAGTAAGTGGACGGTTTTGTCAGAAGTGCGGAGCGCCAGTGGGCGGACCAGCCGCCGGTCCCACCCCGCCGCCTCAGGCTACGCCGCCGCAACCTCCGCCACCACCGGGAGTGAATCCTCCGGGCGCTTATTCGCTGCCTCCGGCCTCACCCAGCCTGGGCATGGCCGACAACATGGCCGGCGCACTTTGCTACTTGTTCGGTTTCATCACCGGAATTCTGTTTCTGGTGCTGGCGCCTTACAATCAGGACCGCAACATCCGCTTCCATGCCTTCCAATCCATCTTCCTGAACATCGCCTGGGCAGCGCTTTGGATTGTCGCCAGTATCTTCATGCTCTTCTTCCATCTCATCCCGGTTCTGGGCGCTCTCATCTCCGGGCTGGTCGACATCGCCCTGGGACTCGGCGGATTCATCGTGTGGCTCTACATGATGTTCAAGACCTATAACGGCGAGAAGATCGTTCTCCCCGTGATTGGTCCGCTGGCTGAGAAACAGGCCGGCGCGTAGAAACCACGGCTTCCAGCGGACGCGTTTGCGCGTAGCTGCGCCGCTGGTCTGAGTCAAGGCCCGCAAGGCAATACGCGTCAAGTGCAACCCACGCCAAACAAATAAGGCAACGTGGCAGTCAGCGTGCTCCTTCTTAGTGTCATCCATCGCGGAAAGCGCGTTGGGCCGGGCTTGTGGTACTCCAGGGAGTGCCGCGCGAGAAACCATTTAGTGATTTTCTCGACGCTTGAATCCCTGCGAGGTAGTTGAGGCGCCGCCATTGGAAACTTGCAAAGAGCGGCGTCTCGAAAGAGGGCACATGACCGGGCATTACTGCATTAATGAGGCGAGCGTAAAAGCGATTGCCGCTAGAGCGGCTAGCTTGACGGACTGGCTGGCCCAAAACGCTCCCGCCTGCGAGACGTCCCAAAAGCACCTCGAGCCGGGTACGGTGGAGCAGACCTACTGGCACTATGGTTACCTGTGCGCTTCCAGGGATGTGCTGGCACTGATCGACAAGGAGTCGTCAGAGTAACCGGCAGCGCGGACACTTCCACGCAGTTCCGGCAGGGCGCAGCGGGTGAGTAGGGTTGTCGCTTGGATCCAGGTCGTGGAAGAGATTGCATTCGGCTTCAAAAGCTTGCCAGGCATTGAAGTGCAATTCGAAGCTGAAGTGTTGATAGGAGCCCACGTGGACATGGAGTTGATTGTTTACGTCGGTGTCCGATCTGCCCACCCAAGCGACGCGGAAAATGCCCGAACCCTCCAGGCTGCCGAGCGCGAATGCACCTGGGCGCAAATCGACCTCCTCGTCGATCATTTCGTCGCTGAGAACAAAGGGACCGCGCAAACGCTTCATGCTGCCATGTTCGCACAGCAGGGCGTCGGGGTCCATCCGGACGGCGGACCGTCCAGCTAGAACTTCGGAAATACAGTCAAGCATCGCTTTCGAGCTCACGGGCTTCCACAGCGCCGCCGCGGCCCCCAGGAGCCGTGCGTCCTGGAGCAACGCCGGATCTTTGCCAGACAGCGCAATAATCATCATCTCGGGATGAGCTTGCCGCATTGCGCGAATCAGCCCAAAGCCGTCCTGGTTCGGCATCGAGATGTCGGTAACCACCAAGTCAAAGCTCTGTCGATTGGAGAGCGACAGCGCCTCCAAGCCGTCCCTTGCGGCTGCGACGTGGTGGCCTGCGCCGAGGATGATCTCGGTAAGCCACGCGAGGAGCCCGACGTCGTCTTCAGCGACCAGAACACGTGCCATTCAAGCCTCGTCAACATCAACAGGCCGACATTCGCTCCGTGCGAAGGTGAGCCTCCCCGCTCGGCCCACCTTTTGAGGCTCTTCCTATTTCCCCCTTATCGGCGTTTACCACCGGAACTTGAAACCCTTCGGCGATAGGAATAACGCGCGCTCAGGCCTCCTCGCGATCCGGCGTTGTATAGTATTACTTGAGATGCTGGTGGACTTCGAGTATCGGGGAGACATTTGCTTTATTCGGCTGGAAGGGCGTTTTGCGCCCGCCCAGGATTCGTTGTACCTGCACACCAAGGCCGAAGAGCTCAAGACTTCCGGCTGCGTGAAGATCCTGGTGGACTTCGCCGGCGTCGACTACGTGGATTCCACCGGCATCGGCTTTCTGATCGGCATTTACACCAGCGTCAAGAAAAGCCCCTTGGGCCAGTTCGCCTTGGCCGGCGCAAACCGTCGCGTTCGGGAAGTGCTGGAGCTCACCCGGCTGGCGCAGGTGATCCAGATCTATCCCGACGAAAAGGCCGCGCTCGAAGCGCTGGGCGCGGGCGGGAAGTCATCGGCCTCGCAGGCGAGTTGATGGCCATGCACGTCACAGTGAACGTTCCCGAAGAGATTGCCGCTCAGGCACGAGCGCGTGGCATCTCGCTGGAAGCATACGTCCAGAGCCTGTTTGAAGAAGCCAGCCGTCGATCGCTTCCGAAGGGTCAGTGCAGGGCTCCAGAGCAGGTTGAGCTTTTCTTCGACGCGATGGCGGAGGGGTCGAACAGACTGCCGACGTTGCCGACGGATAGCTTCACACGAGAAAGCTTCTACTGAGGATCGCAGCGGAGTGACGGCCTACTTGGTCGATACCAATGTGCTCCTGCGGTTCGTAAGACCAGATGACCGCGACTATCCACTTGTGCGATCCGCGGTACGCCAACTTTGGAGCTCTGGAGAAGATCTCTGCTATACCTCCCAGAATCTGGTCGAGTTCTGGAATACTTGTACCCGACCCGCTGAACGAAACGGCTACGGCAGGCGCGCAAGTTCACAACGCACGGTTAGTGGCTGCCATGCACGTGCACCAGGTCACGCACTTGCTTACCTTCAATACGCGGGACTTTGTCCGCTACACTGGAATTACCCCTGTGCAACCCCAAAGCTTTGATCGCATCAAGTAGTATTACTCCGCCGCCGCGAGCACTTCTGCCGGAACCGGCTTCCCGCGCTTGGCATAACAAATCTTACCCGACCTGCCAATCAAGTAAACCGTGCGTTTCACGATGAATCCTTTGGTGCGATACTCCGCGCCCACCCGTTGCCCCGGATCGGCCAGCACGGCGAAAGGGAAACTGTACTTGGCGCAGAATCGCGCGTGCCGGGCTTCGTCCGCCGGATTAATCCCGAGCACCACTGCGTCTTTCGATTGCGCCAGCGCCCAGTTGTCCCGAAATTCGCACAGCTGTTTGGTGCACAGCGTGGTGTCGTCGGCGGGATAGAACACCAATACTACGTTCTTGCCGCGCAGCGCTGCCAAGGAGACCAAATTGCCGGCCTGATCCCGCAGCGTGAAATCGGGCGCATCTTGGCCGACGGGCAACGGATCGGAAAACAGCCAGGAAAGCATCGGCACTCAGTTTACCCGACTCCTGCCGCCGCTTGCCGTTTACTCGTATCGCAACGCGACGTTCGGGTCGATCTTCGACGCCCGGCGCGCCGGAAGGTAGCAGCCCAGCATCGCTACAGCTCCGAACACCAGAGCGACGGTAGCGAACGACGCCGGGTCGGTCGTTTTCACCCCGTAAAGAAGGCTCGCCAGAGTGCGGCTCAGCAACAACGCGCAGGCCAAACCGAGCGCCAGGCCAGCCGACACCAGTCTTCCGCCTTCCGACAAGACCAGCATCAACACCGTTCTCCGTCCCGCGCCCAGCGTCATGCGGATCCCGAGTTCGGCCGTTCTGCGGCTCACGGTGTAGGAAAGCAATCCATAAATGCCCACTGCCGCGAGCAACAATGCAAACCCCGCGAAGAGGCTCAATAAGCTGGTTTGGAAGCGCTCCCGCGCAATGGTTGCGCTGATCACGTCGTCCATGCTCTGAAACTCCACTGGCGTGTCGCGATTGAGCGATGCGACGATTTGCCTCACTGCGGCTTGCTCGCTTGTGGGACCCCGGACGACCAGCGTCGAGTCGAGCGAGGCCTCCGTGTGCTGCATCAGATCGGCAAAAACCTCGGCGCCGGCTGGCTGGTCGAGACCGAAAGCGCGGACATCGGGAACGATGCCGACGATGGTCATGAACTTCGGTCTGATATCCATGCCGAAGAAGCGGACGCGCTTCCCGACGGCGTCCCCCTGTGGAAAGAACTTCGCCGCGAACCTCTGATTCACGATCGCCACTTGTTCCTCGGAACGATCGTCGGCGTCGTCGAAGGAACGGCCTTTCAACATCGGGATTCCGAACGCCTTGAAATACTGGCCGGTGGCCCGCCGGTAAAATGCGTTTGGATGCTGGTGCGGATCGGCGGGCAAGGGCCGCCCTTCAATCTCGAAGTCGCCCATGGAACCGGCCTTACGCACAGGCAAAGGGAAGACTAGCGCCGCGGTCTGGACGCCCGGTAATCTGCCCACCTGCTCCAGAAGCCCTCTCGATAGTCTCGCGATCTGCTTCGCATCGGCAGCATTTGCGTCCGCGGTTGGCCACGATAGATCCGCGGTGAAAACTCCCGAGGATCTGAGTCCCGAATCGACATGCGCCAGCTTCCAGTAGCTCTTCAACAACAAAGTGGCTCCGGTGAGCAGCACCACGGTCAGCCCGATCTGCGCCACTACCAGTGCGTTTCCCCAGCGCCTCAAGCGCGGTGCGGCGGTGCTGTTTCCCGATCCCTGCTTCAGCGCCTCATTCACGTCCGCATGGGATCCCGCGATGGCCGGCAGAGCGCCGAACAGCAAACCCACTCCTATCGACAGCGCCGCGGTGAAAAAAAGAATGCCGGTGTCCACGCGAATGGTTTCAAGACGCGGGATGTTGGCTGGGGCCGAGTGCCGCATGACTGCCGTGCCCGCCTCCGCTAGTGCGAACCCGGCGACCCCGCCCGCCATCGCCAGCAGAACGGCCTCTGTCAACAATTGCCGGATCAGCCGCGGCCGCCCCGCTCCCAAAGCCGCTCGCAAGCCCAGCTCCTTCGCGCGGACGGTGGCGCGCGCCAGTTGCAGGCTCGAAATATTGACGCATGCAATGAGCAGAACAACGGTCACCGCGCACAACAGAATCAGGAAAGCGGGACGAACCGGGCCCACCACTTCGTTGTAGAGTGATACCACCCGGATCCCGTCGTCTTTGTCGTCGGGGTACGATTTCGCTAGGCGCGCCGCGATGACGTTCATATCCCCCTGCGCCTGGCGAATCGACTTGTCTGGTTTCAAGCGCCCCACGACGTGGTAGTTGTGAGCCGATCGAATCGGCGGCTCTCTGAAAAATTCCTGCGGAATCCACGCCTTCGCTCGAAAAGGAAAATCGAAACCAGGCGGCAGGACGCCGATCACGGTAAATACTAATCCATCCATGCGGATGGATTTGCCGATCGATTGTGCAGGCAGGCCGAAAAGTTTTTGCGCCAAATCGTATGCGAGAACCGCCGTGGGCGTACCGCCCGGTTTTTGCTCTTCGCGGCTAAACGTTCGACCCATGGCCGCCTGAACACCCATGCTTTCGAAAAAGCCCGTCGACACCACGCCGATGCGAAGCCGCCGGGGGGCAAAATCGCCGGCCAGGCTTACTTCATCGCCGTCATAGGTGGCGAGCCGCTCCATCGATCGATTCTGGTCCCTCCAGTCCAGAAAATCCGGCCAGGAAACATTGATGAAACGGCCGGTCTTATTGGTCTGCCAAAGCTCAACCAGCCGATCCGGCTCCGGATACGGAACCGCGCCCAGCAATACCGCTTTCGCCGCGCTGAACATGGCGGTGTTCATTCCGATGCCCAGCGCAAGCACCGCGATCGCCGTAAGCGTGAACGCCGGAGTTTTCGCCAGCACCCGGCATCCGAAGCGCACGTCCTGCTCTAGCTGCTCCAACCCGTTCCAGCCCCAAGCCTCGCGGCTCTTCTCCTTCTGCAACGTCACATTTCCGAATCGCCGGCCAGCTTGGATACGCGCTTGCTCCTCGCTCAGTCCCTCCTCCTTCAACTGTTCAATCGTTTCCTCGATATGACCGGCCATCTCGGCTGCCAGATCCCGGTCCGCGCGCCTGCGCTCCAGCCAGCGCGAGATCGGATTCATGATTCGGCGGGCCTCAGCACCCGCGCGATTCCTTGCAGCAAACGTTCAAACCCCGCGATCTCGCGTTCCAGTTGCTTGCGCCCCGCCGGAGTCAGCCGGTATTTCCGCACCCTCCGGTTTCGCTGCGACACGCCCCATTCCGCCATCACCCAGTTTTCGCGCAGCAGCCGCTGCAGGGCCGGATACAGCGAGCCTTCCTCCACTTGCAGCACGTCGCCCGAGGTCTGCTGAATGTGTTGCGATATCGCGTAGCCGTGCAGCGGCCCGTGCCGCAGCGTCTCCAAAATGAGCATTTCCAGCGTGCCAGGCAGAAGGTCTCGCCGTTCTTTCATAGTTGTTCTTTCATAGAGCCTCTATGCAAAGATTATCTATGTAGTGACGTGGCGTCAAGAGGAGGTATCTGGAGAAGCGCTCGCGCTCAACCGGCCCATGAAGATTTCTGTGCGGATGGCCGAAGGAATCGTTAGATCCCCCAGCTTAACTCGGCGGACGGCCGCAGCGTCTTGCCTGCTGTTGGGTCTAGCTTGGAACAAAGGAGTTATCCGCCTTGACGCTTAGAAGCGTTCCGCTTATACTGAGTCCTTCTCGCTTCGGGGGGCTGAGCCAACTTCGGCGCGGTCGTGTATCGAACCCGCTAATTGTAAACAATTGTAACCTTACGAGGATGGATTCCCAGTGCGCACAGTAACCATTTCCGCCTCCTTCTTCTCTTTCCTGATCGGCGCGTCTTTGCTGGCGCAAAAACCGGCAGCGACGCTTGAGCAACAACTTGAGTCGGAGTACAAGCTGACCACACCGACTGCCGATAACAGCGACATCGTCACCATGGGATCGGTCCTGATCCTGCAAAAGAAGGGATTCTCGGCCGGCTCCGTTTCTAGCAAGGTCGCCACGCAGAACACCTATAAGGATGGACAGATCAAATCCGGAGCGGCTACCGCGGTGCGACGCTTCGGTGGTTTGCCGGGAATCAGTTACATACCCGGCGTGGGCGCTGCCGCCGGCGCCGCCGCTGGCACTGCCGGAGGTTCCAGAGACTTCGTGAACGGAGAGAAGCTCTACGTCACCAAGATCACTGTGGATCGGGGCAAGGATGGGATTGTGTTCGATCTGATCTCGGATTCTTATGGAGACGCCGGCCGTTATAAAGGATCGCTCCGCGTTCAATTCGACAAAGGAACCCTCAAGAACTCCGATCTCGCGACGCTTGATAGCACCATCGCCCAGGTATTCAAGATACAGCCCGAGGACGCCAACGCGAATGCGCAACAGCCGGCTGGGAATGCAGCTCCCGCCGCCGCGCCCGCGCAGCAAGCCGATGCGCCGCCGCCCCCGATCGCGCCGCCTCCGCCGCCCCCCGACGAGCCTGCCGCACCCCCCAAGAGCATTGCGTTAGGACAAACTAAAGACCAGGTTGTCGCCAGTTTCGGACAGCCCAAGAAAACGGCCAAGATCGGCACTAAGGAGATCTATTTCTACGACGATCTCAAAGTGACCTTTGTCAGTGGCAAAGTCACCGACGTTCAGTAGGGAGATCTGATGAGCGCGCATAAAACCAGCCAAGCCCCGTTGCTTCGATATTTGACAGGAACACTTGCCCTTGTTCTGCTCGGATGCTGCATCGCCAGCGCGCAGGAGAAGAAGCCGGCAGCCAAAGCGCCGGCGGCCAAGGCGCCCGCCGCGAAGGCGCCCGCCGCCAGAGCTCCAGGCGCGGCAGCACGTCCGGGCGCCGCACGGCCCGGAGCTGCCGCTGGCCGTCCCGGAGCACCTGCGGGCGGAGCCAGGGCCGGAGCCCCCGCTGGCCGTCCCGGAGCACCCGCGGGCGGAGCCAGAGCCGGAGGCGCTGCTGGTCGTCCGGCGCCCGCCGGAACCAGAAGCGTGCGCGCTGCCAATGGCAGCGAAGTACGCACCCGCGCGAATGGCTCCCGGGCCGACGTGCATGACGCTCGCCGCGGAATGGACGTCCATCACGGGCTCAACGGAGGCCGCAGCGTCCGGGTAGAGCGCGCGGACCATTCCCGCATCGTCGCCGAGCGTGGCGGCCGCGGCTATGTCCAGCACCCTTACGGTTTTCGCGGTCATGAATACGGTCATCGCACGTATTACGAACATGGCAGAGCGTACGATCGTTTCTACCGCGGCTACAATTATCACGGCGCTTACATTGAAATGTATGCGCCCTCCTTCTACTACCGGCCGGCCTTCTATGGGTGGGCCTACAATCCTTGGGCCGTGCCGATTGCGTATCCTATAGCCGCCTGGGGCTGGGCGGCCGCCCCGTGGTACGGAGTTTACGGTGGATTTTTCACGCCTTATCCGGTCTATGCCAGTGCGTCGCTTTGGCTGACCGATTACATGATTTCGCAGAGTCTGGCGGCATCTTACCAGGCCCAGGCGGATGCCCAGGTTCAGGCTCAGGCTATGGCCAATCCAGCTCCGTTGACGCCGCAGGTGAAGGATATGATTTCGGCTGAAGTCCAGCGCCAGATCGCGCTCGAAAACTCCGAGGCCGCAACCGCCAAGACCGCGGAAGCCGACCCCGCTTCCAGTGGAATTCAGCGCATGCTCACCGACAACGTTCAACATGTCTTTGTGGCTGGCAAAGACTTGGACGTAGTGGACGCCGTGGGAACCGAATGCCCTATCAGCGAAGGTGACGCGCTCCAGCTCACCGGACAAACTGCTCCCAACGCCGACGCCGCCACGCTTTCCGTGCTGGCCAGCAAGGGTGGCAAGGAATGCCCGCGCGGAGATACTGTTTCAGTTCCGCTGCCGGATCTGCAAGACATGCAGAACCACATGCGCGAGACCATCGATCAGGGTATGGGAGAGCTGCAGGCCAAGCAGGGTAAGGGCGGATTGCCCGCGCTTCCCCCTTCCGCCAACGCTCCGCCGGAAAAGGCCGTTTTCGCCATGGATGCTCCGCCGCCCGATCCCACCGCCGCCACGCAGATCAATCAGCAGTGGGGCGAAGCCGACAAGGCTGAGCAGGAAGTGACTGCGCAGGTTGCCCCCGGTGCCGCTGCAGGTGGGGCGCCCGCGCCCGTACCTGCGCCCGCCGCGCCTCCGGCCAGCATCAGCCTGGGCCAAAGCATCGACGACGTCACCGGTCAACTCGGCCAGCCCAAGAGTGTGGTCGATCTCGGACCCAAGAAAATCTACGTCTACAAGGACATGAAGATCACATTCAAAGATGGCAAAGTGTCCGACGTTCAATAGAGCCGCGCAAGCGACACCTAGCTCGCCTTATTGAACATCGCTGACTTTGCCATTGACGAAAATCACCTTCAGATCTTTGAAGTAATATATCTCTTCTACTTGATCCGAGGTCTGCCCTACGGAAATCGTCAAAGGCGCAGGAGCCGGTTCATCCTTGGGCCGCGGCGGAGGAAAACAACCCTCGCCTTTGCCCTCCACTTTCATCTCAATCCCGGTAACCCACATCTTCTCGCCAGTGACACACGTCTTGAACAGCCCCAGAGCTGCGTCGGCTGCGGACGCCGCACCAGCCACCGCTACCACACCCGGAATCGGACTCAAGCGTGGCCCAATACCAGATCGCTCTTCTGCGGGCCGAGACAGGCTCCGGCCGTCACAACGTCGCTGTTATCCGCCGTTGGCTGGGTCAGCGCGTATTCAGCAATCAGCCTCTGTTAGATGTTAGTCAGGAACGAAAATCGAGCACTCTATTTGTTCAATAGTTGGCCCAAGGTCTCAGATAAACGGGCTTATAATGATACTCACCGCCTGGAGGAACCACAGCTCCGAAGGCTCTTGCAATGGCGCCGGAACTCAACCAACGCGTACGTCAACTTTATGACCAGGCGATGGAACGTCCACAGGACCAAAGGAAGGCTTTCGTCGACGATGCTACCGCGGGCGATCTGCCTCTTCGGGAAGCAGTGGAGGGCCTGCTTCGCTCTCACCAATCTTCAGAAGCCGACCTCGAAAATACGGTCCAGGACGCCGGCCAAATTGGCCGTTACGTGATCCGGGGTGAATTGGGACGCGGCGCCATGGGAATCGTGTACGATGCCGTCGATCCCATGATCGGCCGTCGAGTGGCAGTCAAAGTCATCAGCCTCAACGCTGGCGTGGAGGCTCAAAAAGCTGAGTTCATGAAGGAACGGCTCTTTCGCGAAGCCCGATCCGCCGGACGCCTTTTTCACCCCGGCATCGTCGTCATCCTGGATGTCGGACTGCACGGGGATTCCGCCTTTATCACCATGGAGCACATCGAGGGCCGGTCCCTCCACCAGTTGCTAGCGGCGGGAGGCCCATTGGCGCCTGAAGTTGCCATCTCCATTTTGAAGCAAACTGCCGCCGCCCTGGATTATGCGCACCAGTTCGGCGTCGTTCATCGCGACATCAAGCCAGCCAATATCATGCTGCAAGGCGGCGTTACGGTGAAAGTAGCCGACTTCGGAGTCGCCAAGCTCCTCTCAGCGCAAAATCAGACGCTATCCGGTGTGCTGATGGGCACGCCGAGCTACATGTCTCCGGAACAGATTGAAGCGCGGCCGGTGGACGGACGGTCCGACCAATTCTCGCTCGCCGTAATGGCTTATGAACTGTTGACGGGAGTCCGCCCCTTTGTGGGCGAATCGATGGCCACCGTGGCTCATCTCATCGTCTATGGCCCGCGCCCCTCCGCTCGTGCTGCCAACGCCGCACTGCCGCCGGGAGCCGACCACGTGCTGGAGCGCGCCTTGAGCCGCTTTCCCGGCGAGCGCTTCCCGAATTGCACCGAATTTGCCGCGGCGTTGGAAAAGGTCCTCCAAAATGCGACGCAGCCCCGGCCGCTGAAAGCTGCCAGGGGGCCCGGGCGAATTTTACTGTACATCAGCGGATTCGCCGTCTTAGTGATCGTGGCGTTGCTATTTGCAGCGCTCCACAGGAAAACACTCCCGCCGCGGCCCGTTGTTAAATCGGTTGCTCCCAGCGTAGCGGCGCCGGCGCCAAAGCTGGTAGCTGCCGAGCCTCCACCGAGCAGCGTTCCTCCAGCTCCTGTCGCCGCGCCCGCACCCGTGCCCGTGCCTGAAAAGCCGAAACCTATTCCGGCAGCCATCCGCGCGCAACAGCTCTACAAGAGCGCCATCGAGAAACGCGGCCAGGGCAACCCTGCTGAGGCCCTTGCGCTATTCAAGCAGGCGGCGGATTTAGGCGACGCGGCCGCAATGGAGGAATTAGCCGAGAATTACACCACCGGCGCGGAGGCGCTGCAATGGTTCCAGCGCGCGGCCGGAGCCGGGAACTCCGCAGCCATGGTCCAACTGGGAGCGCTCTATTCGCTAGGTAGCGACTCGGTGCCGCAAAGCGACGAAGAAGCAGCGCGCTGGTATCAAAAGGCCGCTGACCTTAAGAATCCCGCCGCGATGTACGATTTGGCCGGGCTTTACGAAACCGGCCAGGGAGTGGTCAGAGATGTGAACCGAGCCAGACAACTCTATCAAGCTTCCGCCGCGCTTGGCAACGCTTTAGCGCAACGCCGCTTGGCCGAACTTGGAGCCCAGAAGTAGTTGCCGAGCTTCTGGTCATTGCGCAGCCTCCGGCGCAAAATGCACCACGGCGAACAGCTCGTGTTGCTCCCGCGCGGCGCCCGGTGCAACGGCCGCCTGCAATCGCATTTGACTCACTCTGCGTAACGCGGCATCAATCAGCGCAGGATCGGAAGATTGCAGCGGGTGCGCTTCGGTGACCTTGCCATCGGGCGTCAAGAGGCCAAAAACGACCACCGTCTGAATCGGGACCGATGCCCTGGTTGGCCCAACCGTCAACGTCTGACGGCCCGCCATCCCGGTCCCGGGCGCTTGCGATCGCATTTGCGCCGTGGGAGTAAAGTTGCCGGGATCCACCGACTGCAAGGCGTCCAAACTCTCCACTCGCTCCTCGATCACCGTAGCTTCGTTTTCGATCACTGTCATCTTCGCCGGCAACTCCTTCGTTTGAAACTTCACCGGCTGCGAAAAATCATAGAGCACGTAAAGCCCCGGCGCTGGCGAATGAAGCAGCAAATGCCCGGTCTGGGGATCGATGCATTCTTCGCGCTCCTGCCACAATCGTCCCGGCGAATTGGCCTCGGGGGAACGCCTCGCATTGGACAGCAAAAGACAAGTCACCGCCGCTCCATGCAAGCTTGCCGTCACCGTCCTGATCAGATCCTGGCGCATGTTCTTGGTCGATTCCAGCGGCCCCAACAGATGACCATGCGCCTCGTGCAGGCGCAGCGGGAAGATCCCGTCAGGCGTGTTTTGATAGGTCAAATTCGACGTGGTGAGTTGCTCGAAAACTGAGCCGGACGTTCGCGCTGTGAGGTGCACGCCCAGACCGGGAGCAAACATTTCATCCATCTGCCAATCGCCGTCATACTTAGTGGCGCCTCCCGCAGTGACGGTGAAGGAGGTCTTCAGGTGATAGGCGCGCCGCGCCTCTTTCAGAGTGTAATAAGAGCGCGCCTTATCCATCAGCCGGATCAGCGCGTCACGCTCTTCCGGCGCATCCACAATATGGACGCCGCTGCTCGCCAGCTCCGACGGGTTTTCGGGCACGCGCGCGATGTCCGGGCCAGACTGGCAGAATACGGCCTGAGTCAAAAGCCCGCAAATCGCGACATTCTTGACCAATGAAAAGGATTTGAGCACGATAATGCTCCCGATCGACCCAATTATATCCAAGCCGCCCAGACTCAGGCCCAGCAAGCGCGTAGCGCGCGCACCCCGACGCCTCCAAAATATAGCGTTGATGACATTATGCCTCCTATGACATAATGAGGCTTGGCGTGGGAGGTCGAATTCTCCAATGAATTCGGCGAGTGGTGGAATGGTCTTTCTGCCGCGGAGCAAGAGAGTGTTGATTTCACCGTCAGCCTTTTGCAGGAGGTGGGTCCGACCTTACGAATGCCTCATTCCTCTGGTATCGAGATGTCGCGACATAGCCATATGCGCGAGCTGCGCATTCAGCATGAAGGACGGCCATACCGCGTTCTTTATGCCTTCGATCCTCGCCGCGTGGCGTTACTGCTGATCGGTGGAGACAAGACCGGAAATAATCGCTGGTATGCGGAATTTGTGCCGCTCGCGGACGCAATCTACGATCGGCATTTGCAAGAGCTAGAAAACTGAACCGCGACCGTCAGGGCGCTTTTTTATGGCACGGAACTTCAAAGAACTTCAAGAAAAGATGGATCCCGCGATCCGCTCCCAAAACCGGCAGCGTGTGCGTGACGAGCTGCAACGCATGGCTCTCGATGAACTTCGCAGCGCCAAACAACTCACCCAGGCCGACATGGCTGAGATGCTGGACGTCCCTCAGAGTTCCATCTCTCGCATTGAGAGCCGCGCCGACATGTATCTCAGCACGCTACGCAACTATATTCACGCCATGGGTGGCGTCCTTCAGATTCAAGCCGTCTTCCCCGATGGAGGCACCGTCGTCATCGATCAGCTCGGAGACTATGAGAATCAAAGGTATGTGGTTTGGGCTCGTGCCGAGGGCAAGGGGACGTACCGCCTGCTCGCGCATCCATTTCAACATTCAGGCACCCGGCTATCAACCAAGGCTCTGAAGCTCTCGGGATTCATTAAGAGCATGAAGGCCCTGGATCTTCCCGATGTCCAAGTCTCTGCCATCAAAAAGGACCTGGAAAATGGCGGAGAAACCCAGATCGGTGGCAGCGGGCCAAGCTCCGTTCGATTGTTCAGTGCCCTGGAGCTCGTGGCCGCCGGCTTTGCTGCTAGAAGCACGCAGAAGTAGTCACCAACCTTGCGAACGTCTTCTTTATTCCTCTCCAATCACTTACCTCGCCCATTCCACTGCACCGCGCCTTCCACGCGATATTCTGGACCCGATGCGAAACACACACCAATTCATACACAAAACGTGGGTTCGTTTCTTCAAATTTGAAAAACTCCGCCACCGCGCACACAAAATACCCCCTCTTGCGCGCCCTTTTTCGTGAGCCGCTACACAATCCAATCCCTAACCCCCAATCCCTAATCCCGGCCGATCTCGGCCAGCTATCCTAAATTCATGAAGCAGCTTGCGCTTGAAGCGCTCGATTCGGCCCAGCGCCCCGGCGTCACCTACGCCGACGTCCGCGTCATCGAAAGTCGCGACCGTGAGCTCGGCACCAAGAACGGTAAGCCCGGCCAGGTCTCAAGCGACGAATCGGTGGGCATCGGAATCCGCGTACTGGCCGATGGCTGCTGGGGGTTCGCCGCCACGGACGATCTCACGCGCGCAGGCGTTGAATCCGCAGCCGCGCTGGCTGTCGACATCGCCCGCTCCAGCGCCCTCGCCAAGAAGCACGACGTCATGCTCGCGCCCGAAGCGAAGCACGAAGCCACCTGGGTTTCGCCCTGCCGGATCGATCCCTTCACGGTCAGCGTCGAGGAGCAGCTCTCGCTTCTCACCACCGTCGACGAGGAACTGCGCCGCGCCCCTGGCATCACGCTCGCCACCACCTCTATGATTTTCCATCGCAGCCGGCAAATCTTCGTTTCTTCCATCGGCAGCGTTATCGATCAGACGCGCACCACCAGCGGCGCTGGATTCGAAGCCTACGCCTTCAAAGGCTCCGAGATCCAGAAGCGTTCTTATCCGAATTCTTTCGGCGGCCAACACCAGCTCAAGGGTTACGAACTGATCCACGAAATCGATCTTCTCGCTCACGCGCCGCGAGCTGCTGAAGAGGCTGCGGCTTTGCACTCGGCCGATCAATGCCCCGAAGGCCGCTTCGATCTGATCCTGGATGGCAGCCAGCTAGGGCTGCAGGTTCATGAATCGATCGGCCATCCCATCGAGCTCGACCGCGTGCTCGGCTCGGAGGCCAATTACGCCGGCATGAGCTTTCTCACGCTCGACAAGCTGAATCATCTGCGCTATGGCTCCGATCTCGTCAACGCCGTTTGCGACGCGCGCATCGAGCATGGCCCTGGCATGGGCACCTTCGCGTTCGACGACGAGGGCGTTCCCGCGCAATCGGCGGACATCATTCGCAACGGTCAATTCGTCGGCTATATGACCTCGCGCGAAACAGCGTCCGCCATCGGCGCCACGCGTTCTAACGGAACGATGCGGGCTACCAGTTGGGCACGCCTTCCGCTGATCCGCATGACCAATGTCAGCCTGGTGCCAGGCGAGCAGACGCTCGACGAAGTCTTCGCCGGAGTGAGCCACGCCATCTATATGGAGACCAATCGCAGCTGGTCCATCGACGACAAGCGCTACAATTTTCAGTTCGGCTGCGAAATCGCCTGGGAGATCAAGGATGGCAAGCGCGTCCGCATGCTGAAGAATCCCACTTACAGCGGCATCACGACCGAATTCTGGAATTCCTGCGCCGCCGTTTCCAATCGCGATCATTGGGTGCTGTGGGGCGTTCCCAATTGCGGCAAAGGACAGCCCGAGCAAACCATCGGCACCGGCCATGGCGCCAGCCCCGCGCGCTTCCACAACATCAAAGTGGGAGCCGCGTATGCCGGTTAATTTAGACGAAACCATTCTGCCAATCGCCAACTGCCAAGAGCTTTTCGGACAGGTACAGGACATAGCAAGCGCGCTCGGCATTTCTGAGGTGGAAGCGCTCTTTGGCGCCCATTTCGGCGCTCTCACGCGTTTTGCCAACAACACCATTCATCAGAACGTCGCCGAACAGGATCGCTGGCTTTCGGTTCGCGTGGCGCTGGATCAAAAGACCGCGCGCGCCACCACCAATCGCTTCGATCCCGATTCGGTTCGCAACGCCGTGCAGCAGGCTCTGGCGCTTGCCCGCTCGGCCGCCGCCGATCCCGATCTGCTGCCGCTTAACGAACCTTCGGTGATTTTCGAGACCAAGCGTTTCGATCCCGCGACCGCCGCCGCCACGCCGGAGCACCGGGGCCGCGTAGTTGCCGAAGCGATTCGAATTGTTGAAAGCGCCGGTCAAACCGCTGCCGGTATTTATTCCACCGGCCAAAGCGTGGAAGCTCTCTTCAACTCGCGTGGCGTAGCTGCCTGGCATGCCGAAACCATGGCGCAGTTTTCGATTACTGCGATGGCCCCCGACAGTTCCGGCTGGGCCAAAGCTTCGGCGGTATCGCATGAATCTATCGATGCGCTGGCGCTGGCCCGCGGCGCCGCTGAAAAAGCCCGGTTTTCGCGCGATCCCTCGGAGATCGCGCCCGGCCGGTACACCGTGATTTTGGAGCCTGCGGCGGTGCTCGATCTTGTCGGCCAAATGTTCGGCGACTTCAGCGCCACCGCCGTCGCCGATAGCCGCAGCTTTCTCACCGACCGTCTCGGGAAAAAGCTGTTCGGCGACAATATTCAAATCTCGGACGATGTCGCGCACCCGCTCCAGGCCGGCGTTCCTTTTGATGGCGAGGGCGTGCCGCGCCGCAAACTCACGCTGGTGGAAGCCGGCGTTCCGCGCCAGCTGGCCTACGCCCGATCCAGTGCCCACCGCGCCGGCGTCGAGCCTACCGGCCACGGCTTTCCATTGCCGAACGAAGTGGGTGAAGCGCCGCTCAACATCGTGATCGCGGGCGGATCCACCACGCTCGACGAAATGATCGCATCCACCGAGCGCGGCGTGCTGGTCACGCGGCTCTGGTACATTCGCGAAGTGGACCCTTACGAAAAAATCATGACCGGCATGACACGCGATGGCACGTTTCTGATCGAAAACGGTCGCGTCAGCCGGGGCCTGCGCAATTTTCGATTCAATCAGGGCATTATCGAGCTTCTTAATAACGTGGAAGCGCTTTCACCGGCCGTCCGCGCCTCCGGTGAAGAAGCCTTTGACATGGTGGTTCCGGCCATGAAGGTCCGCGGTTTCAACTTCACGGAAGTTACCAGGTTTTGAGAGGTAAAGAGGTAAAATACAGGTGAAGGCATCCATTGCACCATCACGGCCATCAGCACGGAACGGCTAGCATTCTGAAATGGTCGTTTTTCGCCACCATTTTGTTCGTGGTGGTGGAAGCGATCGCCGGCTTCCACTCCGGAAGCTTGGCGCTGGTTTCCGACGCCGGCCATAATTTCACCGACGCACTCGCGCTGGTGCTGGCCACCATCGGCGTGTACATGCAATCCAAGCCGGCCGATAGCGTGAAGACCTTCGGGTATCATCGCGCCGGTGTCCTGACGGCCTTCGTGAATGCGCTCACGCTGGTCGTAATCGCGGTCTTCATTTTCTATGAAGCCTGGCAGCGCTTCCTGCATCCCCGCCAGATCGAAGAATGGACGATGTTCTGGGTGGCGGTGGCCGGTCTGGCGCTCAATGGCGGCATCATGTGGGGCCTGCATCGCGATAAGGATCGCGATCTGAACATCCGCGCGGCTTTCGTCCACATGCTGGGCGACGCCGTCAGCTCGGTTGGAATCATCGCGGGTGCTATTGCGATTCACTTTACTGGCCTGGCCGTGATCGACCCGGTGCTGTCGGTCCTCATCGGAATTCTCATCGTCTGGACCGCCTGGGACATTATTCAGGAATCGCTCAACGTTTTGCTGGAAGGCCTGCCGCGCGGCATGGAATTGAACGAGGTTACGCAGGCCATTCGCGGCATCGACGGCGTGATCGACGTTCACGATCTGCACGTCTGGAGCCTGGGTTCCAGCGCGCATGCCCTGAGCTGCCATGTGTTAATCGAAGACATGCCGCCTTCAGAGAGCAACGCAATTCTGCAGCGCATCAACGACCTTCTGGGCCGGCGCGAAATCCATCACACCACCATCCAGTTCGAGCACACCAAATGCGAGGCGCCTTGCACCATGGTGATCACGCACCACGAGCACGAGCATCAGCACTGATCGCGATCCATTCCTCGGCGCGCGCGCGCACGGAATCGCCGGTGTGCAGGTCGCCGATGACGGCTATGGAGTCCGCTCCAGCGGCAAAAACTAGCGGCGCTAATGCGCGTGTAATTCCGCCAATAGCAACCAGCGGTTTTGAAGTGAGAGCACGCAAGGAGCGTAACCGATCCACGCCGACTACCGGATCGGGATTCAGCTTGGACCCAGTCGAAAAGATCGGACCAATTGCCAAGTAGTCCACCGGCTCGGCATCGCCATCTCGCAATTGCTGTTCGTTGTGAGTCGAGAATCCGATAATACTGGGGGCCGGCAGGATTCGTCGCGCATCTGCTGGCGCAAGATCGTCCTGGCCCAAGTGCAGCGCGGATCCGAGTAACTTCGCGATGTCGGCGCGATCGTTCACCACAAACAACGCTCCGGCGCTCTTGCATAGTTCCGCGATTCTGCTGGCTTCTTCAAAAGCCTTTCGCGAAAAAAAGCTTTTGTTTCGGTACTGTAGAATCTGCGCTCCGGCGTCAAGAACCGCTTCCGCGGCGGACGCCGAAGAGACGATCGGATAGAACGCCGGCAGCTTCATGCGGTGCGCCGAGTGGCCAGCGCCATGGCGCCCCAGAGCACGCTGTCGTCACCCAGTTCGGCGGGTACCACGTCGATTCGCGCGCGCGACCACTGGGTCATCTGCCTGGCCAACTCCGCGCGCAGCGGCACGAACAATCGATCGCCCGCCCGGGCGATGCCGCCGCCGATCACGATGCGCGCCGGGTTCAAGAGCATAATCGCAGCCTTGAGTCCCAATGCCAGGTCCACCACATACCGATCCACGAAGGCAGGATCGCGCAGCAGTTCGATCGCCGGCTTGCCATAATCGCGATCCAGCCACAATCCGCAGCACATCCGCTCCAGACAACCTTGTGACCCGCACAGGCATTCGGGACCGCCCGGCCGGACGGTCAGATGGCCGATTTCACCGGCGTACGAATCGGCGCCGCGATAGACGGTGTCTCCGGAAACCAAACCTCCGCCGATCCCGGTGGAAAGCGTGAGATAGAACAGATGGCCGCAAGCCGCGCCCCGCACCATAGAGCGCTTCGCCCAGCGCGCCTGCATTGGCATCGTTATCCATGACGGGAACAAATCCGAGCAGATTTGTCAGATGGCCCGGAAGATCGAAATCGTTCCATCCATCCACGTGAGTGGACAAGACGACGCGCTGCCGCTTAAAGTCCACGGGACCGCCAAACCCGATACCGCAGCAATCGAACTGATGCCGGCTCTGCCATTGAGGGATGACAGCTTCCATCGCTCCGAGCATCCAATCGCGCCCGCCTTGCCGATCGGTAGCGTGCGATTCGCGCTCCAGCACGCGCTTGCCTTCAAACGCCGCAATGCTGAATTTGGTGCCGCCAACGTCAATGGCGAGCGTGCTCATGGGCCCGCGGCGGCCAAAACTTCTTCAGGACTCGCGGTCCCGGCGCCGCGCTTTTTCACCGTGATGGACGCCACCAGGTTGCCGAAGCGCGCAGCCTGGATTGCCGAGCCGGTGATCGCCAATGTTATAGCGGCCCCGGCCGAGAAGCTGTCGCCGGCGCCCGACACGTCCACCGGATGGGGAACCTCGAAGGCCGGCACCAGCGATTCGCCGCCGTCTTCCACCACGATCACACCCTGAGAGCCTTTCGTCACGAAGACCATCTTCGAGTTGGCGTGATTCCGTAAACGCTGATAGTCCACCTCGCCAAACAGGCCGATGGACGCCGCGGTGGCCTCACTCTCGTTGGGCTTTAGAATCATGTGGCGAAAGCGTTCCACGCGGATTCGTGAATCCACCCACATGATCTTCTTGGGATCGGACTGCGCCAGCTCTTCCAGCATCGCACGTACCGCGGGAGTGACCACCCCGCCGCGACGTGTATCGGCCTGATCGGATACGAAAATGATGTCGAAGGACGCCGCGAATTCGCGCAGGTATTCGATCACCTCCTGCTCTACGGCAGGCGGCAGGGGCTGGGTGTTGATGGAATCGACGCGCGGCAGATCTTCGGCGTGCGTGACGGCATTGATCAATTTTGTGTAGGTGAAAGTGGGCACCTTATCGGAACGGACCAAAAGGTCGGTCGAGATGCCGCGCGCGTTGAGCGAGCGCGTGAGCTCGTGCGCATAACCATCGTCGCCGAGCACGCCCAAAACCGCGGCTCGACCTACGCCGAGCGTAGCGAGATTGTTAGCGACGTTGCCGCCCCCGCCGGGAGCGACTTGAGTGGACACCACGCCGATTCTCGGAATGCCGGTCTCGCGGGAAGGTTCCGCCGTGGCTGGATCGTACGTACACCAGCGGTCCAGGCAGATATCTCCGACTACCAGCGCCGAGTATCTGGGGAAGGCCTCCAGAATCTCCGCGATGCTGTGCCCCATCAGACTGGAAAAAGCGAAGAGAAAAGCTCCTCGCCGCACAGATAATTGGGAACGATATAGTCCGCGCCGACGCCGATCAAGCGCTGGCGTTTCCATTCATCCACGCGGCTGCAGGCCGGCTCCTCGCTGGCCACGCCCACGGCCACGCCACCCACGTTCTTCACTTCTTCAATTTCCACGTAGCCGTCGCCGAAGCCGAGGAACTGATGGCCTTGAAACTCGGCGGTAGAGAGAATGCGCTGAATAAGAATGGCTTTGGAAAAGCTTTTGTAGTCGTCCAGTGCGCCATAGACGCCGCCATCGAAATAAGGGGTCACGCCCAGCAGGCGCGCCTCTTCTTTCATAAAGATTTCGTCGGTACCGCTTGCCAGATACATTTTCAACCCCTTATCCTTTAAACGTTCTAGCAGGGCGCGCGAACCAGGCACCAGAAATTCCTCCGGGTCAGTTTGCCCTTTGCGTAATGTTTCCACGCGTTTTTCGATCTTTTGCCATAAAAGATCCAAATACATCTTTTTATAAACGAGCGGATCGAGCGCTTGGCCGCCGCGCGCCTGCACGGCTTCGGCGAAGGCGATCATCTGATAGATGGTCTCCTTGCCGGTGAGCCGCCAAACGAATTCCTCCACCAACGCGCGCAGTTGCTCCTCGGTTTCGCCCGTCTTGAGATCGGCGAGGATCTCCACCATCATCGGAACCATCACCTGCATCCAGCCCGAGCGGATCAATGACAACGTGCCATCGAAGTCAAAGAGCACAACTCGAGCATGGCGGGCGGACACGCCCGGTCTAACGCTTTCTACCATTCCAATCTATCTATCTTAATGCTGGAACCGCTCCACAATCGAGGGGAATTCAAAGATGGCGGCCGCCACCACCCCGCCCACCGTTCCACTCAGGATCGCCGCGTACCAAAGCATCCGGCGCTTGGTCAGGATCGCCAGCGACGCCAGAACGATCGAAAACTCGAGAAATACTTCGCCAAAGTGGAATCCGAGCGCTTGCCGCCCGCGCAGATGGCTCTCCTGCTCCAGGCCCTGTGCTTCCTTCTGTATGTCTTCGTCATCCTTCCGGTACTTCTCGGAGTTCTTCTGATACTGGGAGCTCTGATCGCTGAGTTTCATTCCGGAGAAGATGTCGCGCGCGACTTCGGATTGATACCTGCGGATGGACTTGGCCTGATAATAGGACCATTGATCGGACGCCTTCTGCTGCACCAGCAGCTCTTCGGTGGTCATGATGTGGCCCAGAACCGACACCACGGCCAGACCGGCGGCCAGGATGGCCATGCTGGCGGCGACCTTCTTGTCGAAGGGTTCCTTGGCCTTTTCGATGCCTTCCTGCAGTTCTTCCTCAACCGACATTTTCTCTATCATAGTCCAGAATGGAATTCCCGTAGCCCCCTCCCTCACGCTGGTAGCGCCGACCCGCTTGAGCTCAAAGTTCGCCGATCGCCGCCGATAAGCGAAAGGAAAGCTCAACCCTTGCGTTCTGCTATTGCTTCGCGAATCTGGATCTTTGTCTTCGCCGGCGGCCTGGCTCTGGGGTTGCTGGCGGCGTTGCGCTCCGATCAGCGGATCCTGGCCGGCGGACTGATGGGGCTCGCCGTCTCGATCGCCTGCCAGGAGCGCTCCCGGATGAACCTGCAGAAAAGCGAGGCTCGCTACCGGAAGCTGCTGGAGATGTCGCCCGACGCCATTCTGCTGGGCCGGGGGAACGCCATCCAGATGGCGAACGACGCCGCCGTGAAGCTCTTTCAGGTGAGCAGCGCCAGCGAGCTGATCGGGCGAACGCTGAGCGACTTCGTGACTGGGGAGTCTCGCGCCGCGATGGAGCAAGTGCGCCGTGACCTCTACTCGGGCGAAATGCGTGTGCCGCATCGCGAAATACAAATTCTATGCCGCGGCGGGGCCGTCGACGTCGAGATTGCCGCCGCCTCCTGCCGGGACGACGACGGCGTCACGGTGCACTGCGTCATACGAGACGTCAGCGAGCGCAAGCGGGCGGAGCAGGCATTGCGTGACAGTGAAGAGCAGTTTCGCCAGCTGGCGGAAAATATCCACGAAGTGTTTTTCGTCGTCTCCCCGGCCGGGGACCAGGCCGTTTATGTCAGTCCAGGTTACGAACGGTTGTGGGGCCGGAGCCGCGACAAACTCTATCGCGACCCCACGGCGTGGCAGGATCCTATTCATCCCGACGACCTGGAGCGAGTCCGCGCGCTGACCGGCACGCGATTCTGGGGTGAGCCGGTGCAATTTGAATATCGCATCCGCATGCTGGACGGCGCCGAGAAATGGGTGCGGACCCGCTCTTTTCCCGTGCGCGGCCCGGACGGTGCACTGATTCGCATCGTCGGAATTTCCGACGAAATCACCGAACAGAAACGCTACGAGGAGGAGTTGATTCAGGCGCGGGAGGGCGCCGAGGCGGCGAATCGCGCCAAAAGCATGTTTCTCGCTACCATGAGCCACGAGCTGCGAACGCCTCTCAACGCAGTCTTGGGATTTGCCGAGCTTTTGGAGCTCGAGATGGCGGACCAGGGAATTCACACTTGGCACTCCGACGTTCAAAAAATCCGGCGTGCAGCCAATCACCTGCTGGCTTTGATCAGTGACGTGATGGACGTTTCCAAGATCGAGGCCGGCAAAATGGAACTACAACCCGATCACTTCGACATCGCCGCGCTGCTGCAGGAGGTCGCGGCCGGGGTCTCTCCGTTAGCCGCTAAGAACCGGGTGGAGGTACAAGTGCTTTGCGAACCGGCCTCGCTGTACGGCGACCGGGTCCGCATCGGGCAATGCCTCTTCAACCTGGTGGGAAACGCGTGCAAGTTTACTTGCGGCGGCCGCGTTGTGGTGGAGGCAAGACCGGACACTGGTTCCGTTGGCGAATGGTACACAATCCGGGTCAGCGATACCGGCATAGGCATCCGCCCGGAGGACCAGGAAAAACTGTTCCGCTATTTCACGCAAGTGGAGAACTCGAACATCCGAAAATACGGCGGCACGGGGTTGGGTCTGGCCATCAGCCGCAAACTGAGCCGGATGATGGGTGGCGATATCACGGTGGAAAGCACACTCGGGCAAGGCTCTACGTTCACTTTCCGCTTTCCGGCCGGCGTCACGCGGCAACATGAAAGCGTAGACGTCGAGCCGGAGCTTTCCTCCGTGACCCAGGCAGCCGGAGATAGCAGATGGCCGTGATATTGGTGGTTGAAGACGACGAGGCCAACCAGGAGCTGGTGACGAGGTTCCTGAAGCGCGCGGGGCATCGCGTGCTGGTGGCAATGGATGGAATGGCCGGCGTGACGGCGGCGCTGGAACATGTGCCAGACCTAATCCTGATGGATCTCGGCCTTCCGGGCCTGGATGGCTGGGACGCGGCGAAGCGGATCAAGTCGAGTCCGAGAACGGCCCATATCCCGATCATCGCGCTCACGGCCCGTGCCCTCACCGAGGACGTATTCAAGGCGCGGGAAGTGGGATGCGACGCCTATGAAACCAAGCCGGTGGTGTACCAAAGGCTGATGAAGAAAATTGAGGCGTTTGTGAATCGCTAGCTACGCCTCAGGCATCCGGCCCACGTCGCGGATTTTCGACGCGGATCATTTCTACATCCGAAGTGGCCAAAACACCCGTGTCGATCATGGGTTCGATGGCCGTAACCAGGCGGTCCAGGTTCTCCGCCGTATCGACGATCACGATGACGATGGGCTGATCGTGCCGGACCAAATGCGCGCGATGCAATTCGGCGGTTTCGCCATAGCCTTCCAAGCCCCGAAACACCGTTGCACCCGCGATTTTGAGCTCTCGGCATTTGGCAACGATGGCCTCGAACAAGGGTTTGCCGTCATATCGATCCGATTCCAGGATGTGGACACGCAGGATTCTAGCGTTCATGAGCGGATCCTCATGAGCGGACCAGGCGCACCATCTCGACGTCGGAGATCACCAGCAGACCGTCTTCCAGCATGCCTTCGATCACTTCGGCGGCGGCGCGAATCTTCTCCGGCGCGTCGATCACCGACAGCATGATCGGCAGATCGCGCGAGACGTGCAGAAAGCTCTTCTTGTGTTCGTGGCCCTTGGCGCCGTAGCCTAGAATGCCGCGATAGACCGTGGCGCCGGCGATATCCATCAAGCGAAGTTTCTTAACGATGGCGTCGTACAGAGGTTCGTCGTGCCATTTGTCGGCTTCGCCCAGAAAGATCCGCAGCATTTTGGCCGGCCCGACCCTGCGCTGGTGCGGGAGCTTGGGCTCGGGTTGCATGGAGGGGCGAGCCAGCTTGACGACGGTGGTGTCCTGGACCTCAATGAGGCCGTCCGTGACCATCTCGTACAGCGTGGGCAGCAATTCTTCCACGCGCTCCGCGGTTTCGACGAACTCGATGCGAATGGGAAGATGTTCGGCGGTAGCTTCCATGCGCGGTGTGTGCAAGGCATGATGCGAGCCGAAGCCGGAAAAGGCGCGGGTGGCGGTGGCGCCGGCGACGTTCTTATGAAGCAGAAACGTCATCAGCGCGTCGTGCAGGGAAGTCATGCGATGGGGCGCGTCCTCATTAATGAAGATCGTGACCTTCTTGGCGGGACCTTTCGTCAGCATCTCACTCCCCTTCCTTAGCGTCGCGCGGCCAGAATCGCTCCCAGCCAGACGCCGAAATACCCTAGGACCACGCTACCGGCAACGTACAGCAAGCCGATCCAGCGGGCGCTCTCGCGGACCGCTTGATATGTTTCATACTCGAAGCTGGAGAAAGTAGTGTACCCGCCCAGCATCCCGACCACCAGGAACAATCGCCAATTGGGATGAGGCTGCCAGCGCTCAGTGAGCAGCGTCATCAAGAGGCCGATCAGAAACGAACCTGTGATATTGATGATGAAAGTTCCGAGCGGAAAGCGGCCGCCGTATTTTCCCATGATCCAGGTGCTGGCCAGATAGCGAGCCAGTCCGCCGAGACCGGCGCCGGTTAAGACGACGAGATATTTGTCCAATCGTACTCACCTCTAAGCGTACTCATCTCCTTCGATGTTCGGCTTGCCGAGGGGATATCCAACAACCCCACAGCGACACCACTGTAGGAGTCATTGGCCGTACACGGACGGACGGCATTGAGCGGACTCCACCGCTTACTGCACTTGCGTACAACTCCACTATACGATGCTCTGTGGGGGCGTTCAATCCGCGCACCGGAACTGCGTTCTTGTTATGCTGATCCAGAGGAGGCGGAATGTTGCGACGCTGCCTGCAGGCTGTTTTTCGCTGGTGGTCCGGCATCCGATCCTCATCGAAGCCTGGCGGGCGAAGGCCCCCTCCCGGCGACTCGGACTCCTGTGTGCGGCACCCCACCAGGCGCGGCCCGCCGTCTCTGGCGGCCGCAGTGGCCTTGGAGGAACCGCCGCCGCCGAACGATTTGAATCTGTTTGGAAGGCCACTAAAGAGTCCGTCAAGCCAGAGTTGATTGGCCTGCGGGTTGCTCCGCGCGTTCAGTTCAATTGGTCCAGGGCCCATTGGGCCTGTTGCGCGACCATGGGGTTTTGAGACTCGCACAGGCGCTCCAACGGCTCGCGGAATTTGTCCAGGCCAGCATTGCCCATGGCGACCGCGACGTTGCGCAGAAAGCCTGCGTATTTTGCCCGCGCGACGGGGCTCGCTTGAAAACGAGACCGGAAACCGTCTTCAGTCAAGGCGGCGAGATCCTCTAGCAGAGGCGCAAAGTGGCCCGCTTCGAAGGCCGGCTCATCTGAAACCGGCGCGCCGCGATTCCACGGGCAGACATCCTGGCAGATATCACATCCGAATACGTGCTGTCCGATAGCCGCGCGCATTTCTTCCGGCGCCGGACCGTGGAGTTCAATGGTGAAGTAGGGAATGCAGCGCCGGGCATCGATTTCATAACCCTGTGGCGCGATCGCGCCCGTGGGACAAGCGTCGATGCAGCGCGTGCATGTCCCGCAGCGATCGGGCGGAGCGTAATCCGTGTCGATCTCGAGCGAAGTAACGATCTCGCCCAGAAAAACCCACGAGCCGATCGCCTGGTTGATCAGGCAGGTATTCTTGCCGATCCAGCCGAGTCCGGCCTGGCGCGCGTAAGAGCGCTCCAGCAACGGCGCGGTGTCGACGCAGATTTTGTATTCGTGATCGGGGCCGAGCTTCGCGGCCAACTGCTCCAGCCCACAGCGCATGACTTGGTGATAATCTTCACCCCAGGCGTAGCGCGAGATCCAACCACGGCCATCGTCGTTCGTCTCGACGGATAGCGGCTGGGGCGTGTTGTAGAGTTTGCCGACGCAAATGATGGAACGCGCGCTCGCGAGTAAGAGCTTAGGATCGGCCCTGACGGCCGCCCTACGATCCGTCAGGTAGCCCATGGCGCCCGGCGAGGCCGCGGTCCGATCCAGTCGAGGTAGCGGCGGCTGTCGTCGGGCAAAGGTTCTGCGCGTGCGATGCCCGCAAGCTCGAAGCCGCACTCGCGGGCCAGGAGCTTGATTTGGGACGCCGTCACGATTTCATGATAAGGCGAATTGTAGCCACAGATAAACGCTGATGAACGCGGATAAAACAATTTCTCTTATCTGCGTTAATCCGTGTTCATCTGTGCCCGATTGTCTTGTCAACCAATCTGGGTGCGCGATACCGGCGCTTCCGAATCTGGAACTCGTTACACTGTAAGTTCGCCATGAAGCTGAATAGTTACACCATCACGCAAGGCAAGGACCGTGCTCCGGCGCGCGCGTTCCTGAAAGCCATTGGCCTCACCGACGAGGACATGAAGAAGCCGATCATCGGGATCGCGAACACTTGGATCGGCACCATGCCGTGCAATTTCAAGCTGCGCGAACTGGCGCAAGACGTCGCCGCGGGCATCCGGCAAGCCGGCGGCACGCCCATGGAGTACAACACCATCGCCATTAGCGACGGCATCACGATGGGCACCGAAGGCATGAAGGCGTCGCTGGTGAGCCGCGATATGATTGCGGATTCGATTGAGCTGGTGGCGCGCGGGCACATGTTCGACGGCATCGTGGCGCTGGTGGCGTGCGATAAAACCATTCCCGGCGCGGCCATGGCGCTGTTGCGATTGAATACCCCGGGGCTGATTTTGTACGGCGGATCGATTCTGCCGGGACGCTATAACGGGCGCGATCTTACGATTCAGGACGTCTACGAAGCCGTGGGCGCCAATTCGGCGGGCCGCATGTCGGATGAGGAATTTCTGGCGATCGAAAATGCCGCGTGTCCTGGCGCAGGCGCGTGCGGCGGACAGTTCACGGCGAACACCATGGCGACAGTGATGGAACTGATCGGCCTGTCGCCTTTGGGCACGGCCGCCGTTCCCCAGGTGGATGCTCGCAAACACGATGTGGCGGCGCGCTGCGGCCGGCTGATTCTGGATCTGGTGAAGAGCAACTTGCGGCCGCGCGACATCGTGACGCGCAAAGCGATCGACAATGCCATCGCGTCGGTAGCCACCACGGGCGGTTCTACCAATGCCGTGCTGCATCTGCTGGCGATCGCGCGTGAAGCGAACGTGCCGCTCGCGATCGACGACTTCCAGACCATCAGCGAGCGCACGCCGCTGCTGGTTGATCTCAAACCCGCAGGCAAGTTCGTGGCCGTGGACGTGGATAAAGCCGGTGGAATCGCCGTGATCGCGCAGCGGTTGGTTCAAGGCGGGTACGCGGATGGATCGGCCATGACGGTGACGGGGCGGACGCTAGGCGCCGAAGCGGCCGAAGCGAAGGAGACGCCTGGACAGGAAGTGATCCATCCGCTCGCCAAGCCGATCAAGAAGAGCGGCGGACTGGTGATTCTGCGCGGATCGCTGTCGCCTGACGGCTGCGTGATTAAGGTAACGGGCATCGAGCGCAGCGAGCAACGCGGCCCGGCGCGTGTGTTTGAAAACGAGGAAGCGGCCATGGCGGCAGCGACTGGCGGAAAGATTCGTCCGGGCGATATCGTCGTGATTCGCTATGAAGGCCCCCGTGGCGGACCCGGAATGCGCGAGATGCTGGGCGTGACCAGCGCTATCGTCGGCGCGGGACTTTCCGATAGCGTAGCGCTGCTTACCGACGGCCGGTTCAGCGGCGCCACGCGCGGATTCTGCGTGGGCCACGTTGCGCCCGAAGCGGCCGTGGGCGGCCCGATCGCCGCGGTTCAGGAAGGCGATACCATCCACATCGACATCGCCAACCGGACCATCAACCTGGAAGTGCCCGAGAACGTGGTGCGTGAGAGGCTCGCTAAATGGAAAGCGCCCGAGCCGCGTTACCGCTCGGGCGTGTTTGCCAAATATGTTGCTTTGGTGGGATCGGCTTCCGAAGGGGCTCTTACGACGCCTTAGTGAACACCGACTCCCTGACGGTCGCGGCTCGGTTTACGCGGTTTGAGGGGCGGCGACGTGGGCGTCGAGCATCTTCTGGACATCGGTCTTGCCCACCGCGCCCACCTTCTGCTCAACAACCTTGCCGCCCTTGAACAGCAGCAGCGTGGGAATGCCGCGCACGTTGTAGCGCATGCTGGTGGCGCCGTTTTCGTCCACGTTCAGCTTGCCAACCTTGACGCGGCCGGCATAGGCCTCCGCGATGGCGTCGATGGTCGGCGTCATCATGCGGCACGGACCGCACCACTCCGCCCAAAAGTCCACCAGCACCGGGGCGTCGGAGTTCAGAACGTCCTTATCCCAGCCCGCATCCGTAAATGTCAGTGTATTCGCACCAGCCATATGCTTTTTGCTAACGCTCCCCTCAATCTTTGATGTAGTACCGGCAAAAAGGATTCAACCTGCGTTGAGCCGCCGGTACAAGTCCACATACTCACCGGCCGAGGCCCGCCAGGAGAAGTCTTTCTCCATGCCCCGGCGCATCCTGTGAATCCATGAGTCCAGATTCCGATATGCCCTTAGCGCCATACGCACCGTATCTAACAGTGCATCGCCAGAATAGTCGCGAAACTTGAATCCGGTACCTTCATCAATGGTATCATCCAGACCCCCGGTGGCGCGTACCACCGGAACGGTACCGTATTTGAGGCTGTAAATCTGGTTCAACCCGCACGGCTCATAGCGGCTGGGCATCAGGAACATGTCGGCGCCGGCTTCGATGCGATGCGACAAGCCGGTATCGTAGCCCACCTGCAAGCCGACCTTCTGCGGATAAGCCTCGGCCAGGGCGCGAAACATGGATTCATAGGCGTGATCTCCGGATCCCAGGACCACCAGATGCAAGTCCTCGGACAGCAGCCGCGAGGCGGCGTCGGCCAGAATGTCGAAGCCCTTTTGGGCGGCAAAGCGCGAAATGATCGCGAGCAATGGCCGATCCAGATTGCTCTGGGGCAGCCCATATTCACCCAGCAGCGCCTGTTTGCAGGCTCGCTTACCGGAAAGATCGCGGGAGGAATATTTCTGCGCGATGTGTGAATCGGTTTCCGGATTCCACTCGTTGTAATCCACCCCGTTGAGGATTCCCGTGATGGGGCCGTGCCGGCGGAGAAAACCGTCCAAACCAAAACCGTACTCCGGTGTTTGAATCTCGCGGGCGTAGCCCTTGCTGACGGTGCTGATGGCGTCGCTAAATACGATGCCAGCCTTCAGAAAATTGACGCGGCCGAAAAACTCCACCTGATCCGGGTTCATCAGGCGCGGGTCCAGAGCGATATCGGCCAACGCCTGGGGCGGAAAGAGCCCCTGATAGCCGAGATTGTGGATCGTCAGCAGCGTCTTGACGCCCATGAAGGTTGGGTCGCCGCGAAAATGTTCGCGAAGGTAGACGGGAGTGAGCGCCGCTTGCCAATCGTGCAGGTGCAGGATATCCGGCCGGAACAAATGACGCGCCACGCCGAGAGCAGCCATGGACAGCACGGCGAAGCGGAGATGATTGTCCGGGAAATCGCCGGCGGGCGTGCCGTAGATGCCGTCGCGATCGAAAAGCGCGGGGCACTGGATGAAATAGTAGGTGACGCCGCGGTCGGATACCTGCTGGATATCCACCCTGTAGCCCGAGCCGATGGGAATCCAGAGATTCCGATAAGCCTCCCGGGTGGGGCGCGGATAACGATTCTCACGGTAAGCGGGCAGCACCACCGCCACTTGTTCGCCGCGCTCGGCCAGGGCCGGGGAGAGCGCCCAAAACATCCGCCAAGCCGCCTGTTTTTGCGAAGGGTGTGGCTTCGGAAGCCACCATCAGGATGTTCATGCTGGATCCCGATCTTAGTTTCCGATTTCCTTGTGAACCGCGTCCAGTACACCGTTGATGAACGCCACGGACTCCTCGCCCGAGAATTGCCGCGCCAGCTCCAGCGCTTCATCGATCACCACCGCGGCCGGCGTTTCCTGGCGGCTCATTTCGTAGATGCCGAGACGCAGGATATTGCGATCGACGATGGGCATGCGGTCCAGCTTCCAGTGCGCGGATTTCTCCGCGATGCGGTGGTCGATATCGGACGCCATTTCCGACGCGCCCTTGGCCAGCTCTTCCATAAACGGGTCACGTCCGGGAGTTGGAGGGTCGCCGTCGTCCGGTTCTTCCATGGGTTCTGCTTCTGAGTTGGACTCCTCGGCCGCTTTGTCGGCGTCCAGCGTGTTATAAAACCCGCGGATCACCTCGTCCACCGGGCGTTTGGTCATGTCCCATTGATACAGAACCTGGAGCGCGCGCTGGCGAGATCGGTGACGGGCGGCCATCTGCTTTATTTTCGCAACCGGCGCAGCAGGTGCGCCATTTCGATGGCGGTCATGGCGGCGTCATAGCCTTTGTTGCCATCTTTTCCGCCCGCGCGATCAGCGGCTTGCTGCGCTGTGTTGGTGGTCAAGACGCCGAAAGCCACGGGAATTCCAGATTCAAGCTGCACCGTGGCAAGTCCGGCGGCGGCCTGGCCCGCGACGTACTCGAAATGGGGCGTATCGCCGCGAATTACGGCTCCGAGCGCGATGATGGCGTCGGGTTTGTTGCGATCGGCGAGGGTTTTAGCGGCGAGAGGCAACTCCCAGGCTCCCGGTACTTTCACGATCTCAACGGATCGGTCGTCGGTTGCGCCCGCGCTTTTCAGCGCATCCAGCGCTCCTTCGAGGAGACGGTCCGTGACGAAGCTATTAAATCGCGCGCACACCACGGCAAACTTCAGGCCGCGGGCATCGAGATTTTCTTTGATCGGTTTTCCTTCGGTCACTTTTGCGGGATATGGGATACTTGAGTTTCAGGCCTCATTCTACCGCATGGATCCCGCATTCATCCGCAATTTCTCTATCATCGCGCACATCGATCACGGCAAATCGACGCTGGCCGACCGGCTGCTCGAAGCCACAGGCGCGTTGCAGCAGCGCGAAATGATGGAGCAGGTGCTGGACACCATGGATCTGGAGCGCGAGCGCGGGATCACCATCAAGGCGCACGCGGTGCGGTTGAATTACAAGGCCGATGACGGGCAGATGTACCAGCTGAACCTGATCGACACTCCCGGCCACGTCGATTTCACCTACGAAGTTTCGCGCAGCCTGCAAGCCTGCGAAGGCGCGCTGCTGGTGGTGGATGCCTCGCAGGGCGTGGAGGCGCAGACGCTGGCCAACACCTACCTGGCGCTGCACCATAATCTCGAAATCATCCCGGTGATTAACAAAATCGATCTGCCGTCGGCGGAGCCGGAGAAAATTCGCGAGCAGATCGAGCAGGTGATCGGGCTTCCAGCGCAGGATGCGATTCTGGTGAGCGCCAAACAAGGCGTCGGCATCAAGGAAGTGCTGGAAGCGGTGGTGCGCCTGGTGCCCGCGCCCACCGGATCGCCCGATGCGCCGCTGCGGGCCTTGATTTTCGACTCCTGGTTCGATCCTTATCGCGGCGTGATCATCCTGGTGCGCGTGGTGGACGGCACGCTGCGCGTGGGGCAAAAGATCAAGCTGTGGGCCACCGGCGCGATCTCGGAAGTGGAAGGGCTGGGCTATCAATCGCCCAAGCCGGTTCCCTGCGAAGAGCTTTCGGCCGGTGAGGCTGGATTCTTGTTCGCGAATATCAAGACGGTATCCGACGCGCAAATCGGCGACACTGTCACCAGCATCGAAAATCCCGCATCGGCGCCCTTGCCTGGCTTCCAGGAAATCAAGCCGATGGTTTTCGCGGGACTGTATCCGGTGGAATCGCACGAGCACGGCCGGCTGCGGGAAGCGCTTGAAAAGCTGCGCCTGAACGACAGTGCGTTCAATTTTGAGCCGGAGAATTCGGTGGCGCTGGGTTTCGGTTTTCGCTGCGGTTTCCTGGGGCTTTTGCATCTGGAGATCATCCAGGAGCGGCTGGAGCGCGAGTTCCAGATCGACCTGATCACCACGGCGCCGGGCGTGCGCTATAGAGTCACCGCGCTGAACGGGGATCTTATCGAGGTTTACAATCCGAGCAGGTTCCCCGATCCCTCTGCCATCAAGCAGATTGAGGAACCCATCATCGACGCCACCGTGATCACGCGCGAGGAGTACGTGGGCGAGATCCTGAAGCTGCTGGAAGAAAAGCGCGGCTCGCAGAAGAAGTTCGAGTATATCGGCACCGGACGCGTGCTGCTGCTGTATGAGCTGCCGCTCAACGAGATCGTGCTCGATTTTTACGATCGCTTGAAATCGTCATCGCGTGGGTATGCTTCGCTCGATTATCATTTCTCCGGCTATCGCGCTTCGCCGATGGTGAAGCTGGACGTGCTGGTGGCGGGCGAACCGGTGGACGCGCTGTCCATGATCGTCCACAAGGAGTTCGCCTACGAGCGCGGCAAGATCCTGATCGAGCGGCTGCGGAAGCTGATCCCCAGGCAAATGTTCGAAGTGGCGTTGCAGGCGGCTATTGGGAACAAGGTGATCGCGCGCGAGACCATCCCGGCCATGCGCAAGAACGTTCTGGCCAAGTGCTACGGCGGCGATATCTCGCGCAAACGCAAGCTCTTAGAGAAGCAAAAAGAAGGCAAGAAGCGAATGAAGCGCGTCGGCCGGGTGGAGATCCCGCAGGAAGCCTTCCTGGCAGTGCTGAAGGTGGGAGATGGGGACGGTGGGTGACGGGTGGGATGTAAGTATGGTAATATGGCGATATGCCAAGCAGAAAGATGACGTTTACATTGCCAGACACTGTGGCTACGAGCTTTACCCGGAGGGTCCCGGCGCGCGACCGGTCGCGCTACGTCGCCGAAGCCATTGCCGAAAAGCTAGCCGAACGGGAAAAACGGCTGATTCAAGCTTGTGAAATCGCGAATCACGATTCCGACGTGAGAGAAATCGAGCGCGAATTCGACGCTCTTAGCGATGCAATGCCGGAACCTTGGGAACGTGACAGCGGGGAAAATGCCCCGGCGGGGTGAAATCTGGTGGGCGCGTCTGGACCCAACCGTCGGCTCGGAAATCAACAAGACGCGACCGTGCCTGGTGATCAGCAACAGCGTCATCAATGAACACCGGCGCACGGTGGTGGTTATCCCGCTTAGCACTTCGCCGCGTTCCGCGCCTCCGCTGATGGTCAGCGTCACCTGTTCGGGACAGCCGGTTGTGGCCGTCATCGACCAGGTGCGGGCGGTAGCCAAGGAGAGGCTAACAAGCCTGATCGAAAAGCTGCCGTCCAAAGAGCTCGAGTCTGTCGAAGCCTCCTTACGGGAAGTCCTCGAGCTGGGTTGAGGCCGTGTACTCAGTGGCGCCCGAAATCCCGTTTCAACATTATTCGCTTCGGCACCACCTCATCGCGTGGATCAGCCGTCGATTGTTCGATCGCCTCACGTACACCGTTCGGCACGGCTTGATTCGCGGAATGCGGCGCCGGGGTGGGCTGGGATGGACGCCATGGAGTGTATCAACCAAAGAGGAAAGATTTTGGCGCGAGCGCCCGCTGGGCGGCTTGGTGGTCTACGATGTCGGCGCGTTTCATGGCATCCTCACCCTGTTCTTCGCATCGCGCTGCGCGCAGGTGATCTCCTATGAGCCGAACCAGTCGAATCATGAGCGGCTGAATGCCAACATCGCGCTGAACAAGCTGAGCAACGTGCGGGTTCGCAGGTTGGCTATTGGCGCCGGGGCAGGATCGGGAACATTGGTGTACGATCCAACAATGGCGGGCGGCGGCAGCGTTCAGGCAAACGCAGCAGGGACGGTTTCACAGACCGTCGAAATCACGACGCTCGATTGCGACATCGCGGCCGCTTCCCTGCCCGCGCCCGATTTGATCAAGATCGACGTCGAAGGCTGGGAGCTGGAGGCGCTCCAGGGCGCGCGAGGTACGCTTGCGGCGCATCATCCGGCGCTGTTTCTCGAGATGCACGGCGAAACCATGCGTGAGAAGCAACTCAAGGCCAACGCGATAGTCGCTTTTCTGTGCGACGCTGGATATACGGAGATCGTTCACGTCGAGTCCGGTGCAACCATCCAGCCGGGCAATGAAACGGTGGCCGTCGAGGGACATCTCTATTGCCTATGCCCTATCAACACCTCATTACGTCCACCGACGGCCAGCTCGGAGTAATCACACTCAACCGGCCCGAGCGCCGCAACGCGCTATCGCTCGATCTGATGACGGAACTCATTCGCTGCCTGGATGAATTGGCCGCCCAATCGCACATCCGCGCCATCATTCTTGCGGCTTCCGGCAAAGTGTTCAGCTCCGGACACGATTTGAGCGAAATGGTGGGACGAACCGTGGCCGATTATCGGCGCCTCTTCGACGTCTGCGTGGAATTGATGGCGAAGATCCAATCCATCCCACAGCCGGTGATCGCACAAGTGCAAGGCATCGCCACTGCGGCCGGCTGCCAGTTGGTGGCCACCTGCGATCTGGCGATCGCGAGCGATCAGGCGGCTTTCGCCACACCCGGAGTGAAGATCGGCCTGTTCTGCACTACGCCCATGGTGGCCCTGAGCCGCGCTGTGGGACGAAAGCGCGCCATGGAGATGCTGCTCACAGGCAAGCTAGTGGATGCGGCGACTGCGGCCGAGTGGGGGCTGGTGAATCGCGTGGTGCCGGCCGCAGAACTCGAATCGGCTACACGCGAACTCGCTTGCAAAATCGCCGAGGCCAGCAGCTTCACCGTATCGCTCGGCAAGCAGGCGTATTATGCGCAGATCGATCTCGATCAGCCCAAGGCTTACGCTTACGCCAAAGAAGTGATGACCCTGAACTCGCTGGCGCATGACGCGCAGGAGGGCATCTCGGCGTTCTTGGAAAAACGGGTGGCGTGCTGGAGCGGAGAGTGACGTTTTATTTGAGCCTGTAGACGATCGAGAATCGGGTCCGCCCCACTTCGCGATAATTCCCCAGCCATTCGCGCAGATCCGGAAAGTTAGTGATCGCGAGCGCGGGATTGAGCGGCCCCAGGCCATCGACAATCCAGGTTGGGTCGCTGGCGATCAGTTCGCGCCGGTTGCGCGCGGCCCAGTCTGGAGCGACCGATTGCGAGCTGGTGAGATGCCGGTCGGCCAGCACGCCGGTGAGCGGTTGCGAATCGAGAAAGCGGCTGCCAGCGGGCATGCGGGTGTAAGCGAAGACATCGGGCCGATAGCCCCAGACCAGCAGCGTTCCCTGTTTTCCGAGGCGGTCCGCCACGGCGTGGCTATCTTGGTTCAAAGCCAGATCGCTCCAGTTGCTTGAACGATAATGCGCCAAGTCGTTCGCGAGCAGCACGTAGCGCGGGCCGAAACGAATCAGCGGGATTAACAACAGGCCCAGCATGATGCGGCGCCAGCGGCCCAGCAAGGTATAGCCGCGAGCGGCGAGCAGCGCCATCACCGGCAGAAGCTGGAAATAGTAACGAGGAAAGAAGCGCCAACCCGCGGCCACCGCCGCCAAAGAGAGCAGCAGCCAGGCGGTCATCCTCCAGCGCCAGCGGCCTTCTTTCCATAGTGCCGCCACCGCGCCCAGCACCAGCGCAGCCTGAAAACCTGCCCAATTCGCCGTCCTGAGGAATCCAGTGGCGACGGAAAACGTCTCAGCGGCGTATATGGCGCCCCAGCGCCAGACTTGATCGACGTAGGGCCGGCCGAACCAAATCAGCGCCACAATGTTCGGGATCAAGAATCCCCCCAGCAGCCAGCCCGCGCCGCGCCAGGCAAAGAACAGGCAGGCCGCAAGCACGAAAAATGCCTTCGCGTTCACCAGCAACGCGATGCCGGCCGTCAAACCGCTCAGAAAAGGCCGGCCGCGCCACGCCAGATAAACCGCCGCGATGTGGGGCAAGAGCATCAACAGATCGGGCGCCAGCGCCATCACGGCCGCCGGGATGCCGAACGTCAGATAGAAGCCGAGCAGCAGCGCCGCGGCCAAGCCCTCCCTGGGGCCCCAAAGATCGCGCGCGAACTTCCACAACATCATGCAGCACGCGAAAACGAACGCCGCTCCCGCGACTCGCAGCGTTATTCCGATGCGCGCATCCCACAACAGATAGATCCATGCCGACAGGGGTGGTTTGTCAAACCAGATGTCGCTATAAAGAGCCTTGCCATCGAGAATCTGGATGGCTGCCGCGGTGGGATAAGCCTCTTCCACCCAGACAATTCCACTATGGCAGAGACGTGCGGCGAGCAAACTCAGGAACAAGAGCGCAAGCACGGTTCTTTCACGTCGCATTGCGCTTGGAATCACCTATTGAATATAACTGTGGCTGGTGACTAGTGGCTGGTGACTTGTGGCTGGAAGCGACCGCGGCGGATCGGAACAAACGGCTCGACCAGTTCCTCCGAGAACAACTTCCTCAATACAGCCGGGCGCGATTGCAGGATTGGATCGACCAGGGCCGAGTCCAAGTGAATGGCTCTGCTGAAAAGCGATCCCATCTGCTGAAAGGCGCCGAGCGCATCGAGGTTCAACCGGGCGAGCTGCCGCTGCTGCGGGCCACGCCGGAGGATTTGCCGCTGGAGGTCCTGTATGAGGATGCAGACGTCGTCGCCATCAACAAACCGGCGGGCATGGTGGTTCACACGGGCGCCGGCCGGCACACTGGGACGCTGGTCAACGCGGTGCTGCATCGTTTTGGAAAGCTTTCGAGCGTGGGGGGCGAGCTGCGGCCGGGGATAGTGCATCGCCTGGACCGGTTCACTAGCGGCGTGATTCTGGTCGCGCGCAACGACGCCGCGCATCGTCACCTGGCGGAGCAATTCGCATCGCGCCAGATTGAAAAAACCTATGTCGCGCTGGCGCATGGCCGAGTCAAGAACGATCAGGGCGGGATGACCACGCCGATCGCCCGCGATCCGGTGCGCCGCGTTCGGATGACCGCGCGGCTAGCCCAGGGCCGTCAAGCGCTGACCACTTATCGCGTGCTGAGACGCTTTGAGGGATTTACGTTTCTGGAAGTAAAGATCGGAACCGGCCGCACCCACCAGATTCGGGTGCATCTGGCCAGCATCGGCCATCCCGTGGTTGGGGACAAACTTTACGGCGCGCCGGCGAGCGCGTTGGGACGCTATTTCCTGCACGCGCGCGAGATCGTGTTTACCAGTCCCGGAACGGGCGAGAGGATCACCGTCAGCGCGCCGCTTGCAGGAGAACTGGAAGACTATCTCGCCACGCTGGCGTAGCGGCTTACTTGTCCGTGCAGACTGGGCCCAGCCACTTGGAGGCGAATGTGTAGTTCATGTTCATGGTGTGATCGCCGCTGGTAGCGGTCATCGAGATGGACCCTCGGACATTCTCCGAATCGACGGCATCTATCTTGATGGTCCCGGTGCTCTTCATTCCTTCGCGGGCGCACTGCATGCGCAGCTCCTGCTTCGCGCCAAAAGAGGACACCAGGGTGCGCGTGCACATTTTGGTAGCTTCGTCTCCGGTGTTAAATCCTTTCTCGAGCTGCTCTTTTGTCAGGCAACCCTTCGTAATGGTGGCTTTGTTGCCGCCCGCTCCTCTGGCGGCCATGGCGGCTTGCATCTTGGCGCGCTGATCGGGGGTCAGCCGGTTGAGCACTTCGTCCGGAATGGGCGGCATGCCGGTGGTCTGGCCGCTGGTGGTGGTCTGCCATTCGCCGGTCTTCACATCCAAGGGCCGAAGATCCGCGGCCTGCAAGTTGGAACCTACAGTGGCGGCGCAGGCGAGCAGGGTAAGTCCAAGGGAAAGTCGTGTAGTCAAGGAATCCTCCGGTTATTCATCGACCATTCTCGCTGATTCCTGAAGGGGCGTGGGCACTTCCAGGACACTACCCGGAGCCATACCGGCTAAACTGGATTTGCAGGCATTTACGCATGTCCAGGACTCCCCAGCGCGTTCGGATCCCCGATCTTCATCGCAAGAAGAAACTCGGCCAGAAGATTACGATGCTGACGGCTTACGACGCCACGATGGCGCGTTTGCTGGATCGCGCGGGCGTGGACATGCTGCTGGTGGGCGATTCGCTGGGCATGGTGATTCTCGGCCATGACACTACTGTCCCGGTTACGCTAGACGCCATGGTTCATCACGCCCGCGCCGTCTCGCGTGGAGCCGAGCGCGCTTTCGTGGTAGCCGACATGCCGTTCCTCACCTGGCAGGCAAGCCATGCCGACGCGATCCACAATGCGGGACGCCTGATGCAGGACGGCGGCGTTTCTTCGGTGAAGATCGAAGGCGGACTGCACGCAGCCGACACCGTGCGGCGGCTGGTTGAAATCGGGATCCCGGTTATGGCGCACATCGGGCTGGTCCCGCAGGCGGTGCATCAGTTGGGTGGTTATCGGATGGCAGGGCGCACCCAAGACGAAGCCGACCGGTTGGTGGAAGACGCGCTCGCGCTGGAACAGGCTGGCGCGTTCGGCATCGTGCTGGAATGCATCCCCGCCGAAGTGGCCGCTGCCGTCACCGCCAAGCTCGCCATTCCCACTATCGGCATTGGCGCGGGTCCGCACTGCGACGGACAAGTGCTGGTGAGTTACGATGCGTTCGGCTTGTATGATGAGATCGCGCCGAAATTTGTGAAACAGTACGCTCGCCTGGGCGACGAGATGGTGGCTGCCGCAAAGCGCTACATCGCGGAAGTGGAGCGCGGAGAATTTCCAGATCCCGAACACAGCTTCCGCTTCCCGGCATCCACCGCCAGCCGTGAATGAGCGTCCAACTGGTCCGTACCATCGCTGAACTGCGCGACCGGCTGGCGCTGTCGCGAATGCGGGGCCGGACCATCGGACTGGCGCCTACAATGGGCGCTCTCCACGCCGGGCACGGAGCGTTGATGGAGCGGGCGCGCGCCGATTGTCATGTCGTCGTGGTGAGTATCTTCGTCAATCCGATTCAGTTCGATCAGAGCTCCGACTATGAAGCCTATACTATCGACGTGACGAAGGACCTGGAGTTCTGCGCCACGCTCGGCATGGATTTCGTTTTCATGCCGGGGCTGGAGGAGATGTATCCCAAGCCCGCCAGCACATTCGTCGAAGTGGAGGGCGTGTCGGAGCACCTTTGCGGCATGTTTCGCCCGGGACATTTTCGCGGGGTGGCCACGGTGGTGGCCAAGCTCTTCAACATCGTCGCGCCCAACAAGGCGTACTTCGGCGAAAAAGACGCGCAGCAGCTCGCTGTAATTGAGCGTATGGTGGCGGACTTGAACATGCCGGTCGGGATTATTGCGGTGCCAACTGTGCGCGAGCCGGACGGGTTGGCGCTGAGTTCCAGAAATCGGCGATTGACTCCGGAAGAGCGCCTGCTGGCGCCGTTGCTCTATCAAGCCCTACAACTCGCGGCAGCCTACATCCGCAAAGGCTGCACGTCGGCGGCGGAGGTTCGCGACGCAGCTATCGCTCATTTGCAGGAGCATGCTGAGTTTCGCGTGGAGTATCTGGAAGTGGTGGACGCCGGGAGCATGACGCCGGTGGAACAGATTTCCGGGCCCGTGCGCATCGCAAGCGCGGCGTGGCTTGGATCCACCCGGCTGATTGATAATCTGAAAGCCTGAGCATGCCGGACGATCTGGTCTCCATCGTCATTCCCGCCTATAATCCGGCTTCGTACTTGCTCGAGGCCATCGCTTCGGCTAAGGCGCAAACGCATCCGAGCACAGAGATCATTCTGGTGAACGACGGCTCCGATAAGAGCGAGAGCATCGCGATCCTGGAACAGGCGTCGAGGCTGGTGAACCGGTACATCCAGCAACCCAATCGCGGTCTGGCCGCGGCGCGCAACACGGGGTTCCGGGCGGTACGCGGCACATATGTGGTTCCTTTGGATGCCGACGATCAGATCCAGCCAAACTACATCGCTGAATGCCTTGCTGCGATGCCGTCCGGCGCGGCTTTCGTTTATACCGATTATCTCGTCTTTGGCGCTCGCGATTACCGCCAGCAAACGGGCGCATACAACCTCTACGAACTACTAGCCCGGAACTACCTCACTTACGCGGCGCTGATTCGGAAATCGGCCTGGGAGAAA
Source organism: Bryobacterales bacterium (assembly GCA_963798295.1). Lineage (GTDB taxonomy): Bacteria > Acidobacteriota > Terriglobia > Bryobacterales > Bryobacteraceae > Palsa-89. Next base: position 353,397 of record CAWCSV010000007.1, read on the forward strand.
GCAAACGGCTATGACGAATCGATGCGGATTGGCTACGAAGATTGGGAATTCTGGCTTCGCCTGGGATCGCTCGGGGCTTTTTGGCAAGCATCTGCGCAAGACCGCTATTCCGCTATCGGAAGCACGGCGCGTCAATGTATGACTCGGCGCGCGCCCGGCATCCAGAAATTGTCGCGTACATTCAGAGCGGCGCCACCCTGAACTGTACGAATACGAAAACCGCGCGCGCATCAAGGCGCGCTGGTCGCCGGCGGTTTCCATCGTCGCCGCTGAGCCCCCGACGAATCAGACCATCGAGGACATTCAGATGATCGCGCCGGGCGAAAAGCCGTTGGCGCCCGTGGTTCTGGATGCGACTGACGGCTCGCTTGACCCGGAGGCCGCCGAATTGGCTGCGCTCAGGAGCTTGGAGCGGAGGAAATCGCACGGTTGCCGCGCCACCAGGCGCGCAACACGTTACACCGGCATCTGCTGAATGCGGAATTGCTCTCGGCTGCGATCCTGGACGCATCATCCGGCGACGTTCGCTGGCGCGGCTGATTCCGCTGCGTATGAAGGAACGCATCAACCGTCAAGCCGGACGCCCGCTCTTCGATCTGTCGTTCTACCTGCAATTTCAGCCCAATTCCGTGCTGTTCGGCGACACATTGGCGCAGCCCCTGCTTTACTATCCGAAGTCCGCGCAGGGGAGAAAACGCGTGGCGCTGGTGAATCCGCATCTGGGGCCGGCGGAGCGGAATCCGTGTTGTTACGACATGGCGTCGACGTTATGTTCCGGCCAATTTGAGATCTTGCTCCTGGCCACTCAATCGCGCGACGACCGCTGGCTCGGTAGATGGCGCGAGCGCGTGGAGCACGTTTACGATCTGGCCAAAGTCGTCCCGCCCGAGAAGATGATCGCGGCGCTTTGCTCCATCATTGCCAACTGGCGATGCGATTATGTTGTGATCCAGAACAGCCTCTACGGTTACGCCGCGATTCCGCACATTAAGAAAATGCTGCCCGGGATGCAAGATCTTCGACGTGATCCATGCTGTGGACAATGTCTGGGACCAGGTCGCATCCACGGCCGAATGTTGCCTCACAGATCGATCGTGCGCGTTGCAATGTCGGAAGCGGTGCGGGACGCTGTGGCTGGGGTACCCGATGGAAGATCTGCTGGTGCGCAACGGCGTGGATCTGGAGCGATTCCAGCCAGCGCCACTCAGTTCCAGTTCCACAAAGAACATTCTCTTCGCCGCCCGCCTGGATCCCGTGAAGCAGCCGCTGCTGGTGGCCGATATCGCCAAGGCGCTGGCCGAGCTTCGGCCGCAGCGCGATTTCCGATTCGTTATCGCGGGCGACGGCCCCGACGAAAGAACGCTTCGATGCGCCGCGTGCGCAAACTCGGTCTCGACGACGTTTTCGATTTCCGCGGACAAGTGGACGACTCTCGCACCTTTTATGCCGCCGTCCGACGTCGTGATTCTTCCGTCGCGCAGCGAAGGCGTGCCGTTGGTGATCCTGGAAGCTTTGGCCAGCGCGCGGCCGGTAGTGGCGTCGAACGTTGGATCGATTCCCGAAGTCCTGGATTCCAGTTGCGGAATCTTGATCGAGCACTTTGACGCGGCCGCTCAATTCGCGCAATGCAATTCATTCGCTGCTCGATCAGCCGGATCTTCGCGAGGAGATGGGCGCCGCAGGCCGGCGCAAAATGGAGAAGCGAGTCACGACATCCGGCAAGACGCGTGAAGCCTTCGCCGAGCCTCTTCGATCAAGGCTCTTCGGTTTCGGTCTCTTCCACCAAACGATCCACGGCGATGGAATAGATCGCCATCTTGCCATCGCGATCGCTCTGAAAGATAACGCGCTGGCTGTTGGGCGAAAAGAAGGCGGTCACCTGCCGTGGATCGCTGGCGCGATGCTGGCACAAAGCCAGTTCCCGTTTCACCGATCGAACCAGAAGCAGCATGTACGGCGAAGCCTTGCTGCCGCTGGCGCCCACGAAGACGCTGGTATCGCCGTTGCGATTGAAGGCGGCGAACTGGCTGGTGATGAAACAAATTGATCCTCATTTGTATCGGGCGTGAATTCGCGAATATTGTTCAGCTGTTTCCGGTCGGTCGGGATGTTCAGATAATCGACGGTTCTTCCATCGGCGGACCACAGCGCCGTCGCCAAGGCCGCCTGGCGCGATGCGCAGCTTGCGATTCTGCGCGCCATCGTAATTGACAACCCAAAGCTCATCGCCCTTACGGTACAGCAATCCCGCGCGCTTGGGACGCGGCTGCGGATCGGAAATGGGATCGGGCGATTCGGCGAGCGTCGCGGCCGCACCGCTGCGCATGGTGATCAGACGCAGCCGGCTCAGACCCGGTTTGTCCTCGATGAGCGCGGCCACCAATCCATCTTCGGAAAGACTGAATCCGTTTCCGAAGTTGAAACCTTCCTCCAGCCGATAGACTTCGCGCGTGTGACCGCCGTTCAAGCGCGCCCAGGTAGAGTGAGCGACCGGCCAGGATAAGCGAATTCGCGTTCATCGGGCGCCAGAGTCAGCGAAGCGGGCACCAGATCGGGCGCGCCTGTTAGCGATCGGGACTGCCCGTTTTTCAGATCCAGGCGATAAGCCTGCGACGGCGCCCGAACGGTCGCTCGAATAAATCAGGAAATCGCTCTTATGCGAAATCGCGCGATTATAGGGCGCCGGCAACCAGCTCTGGTGCGCGGGATCGGTCAAGCGGATGACGATATTCTCGGTGGCTTCGTCGCGTAGCGCTTGGCTTCCGACGGATACGACTGCCCGTTGTCGGCAGCCAGACAAGCGCCCGCGCCGGCGAGGGAAGCAACGAAAAGGCGGCGCGTAAAGGTCAAGCTACCGGTGGCTGCTCTGGTAGTGTTCTTTCAGCAGGTCCTGGCCGAAATCGCCATTAAAGTCGCGCCAAACCGAGTGAATATGATTGGCGTGGTCTTGCGTGTCGTCGAACTCCAGCAGAAAGCTGGGCGACTTGGATCGCGATAGTAGTGGCCTTGGCCGGGCTCCTCGCCGCCGGCCCACGCAAAGTAAATATTGTCGCCGGCCTTCTTGATCTGATCTTCGCGCGTCTGATCGATCTGGTCCGTCATATTCTGGCAATATTCGTCGAGCAGGCTTTGAAAAATCGCGCGCTGCGGCGCGGTCATTTTGGCGCCAGCAAACCGCTGGGCTGGCCATTTAGCGCGGCTTTGCGCGACGCTTCGGTGAGAATTTCCTTCGGCGCGTCCTTGCTGACGATGGCGATTTTCTTTTGATCGGCGGTGAGCGACTTCACCAGCTGGCGGCCGAGGTCTTCTTCCCGCGCCAGAACGCGCAGGCCCTTGCGCGGGCCTTCCAGGATCTGGGCGGGATTGGTTCCAAAGAAGCTGGGCGCGCCTTGCACCTTGCCGTTGACGATGGTGAAGTTCTGGCTAAGTGATGGCCTTCGATGCGATAGCCCCAGGTTCCGGTGGCGGAAGGCTCGCCGAAGACGGTGAAGAAATAGCCTTCGGGATCGCGCATCGGGTCCTTTGCCGCCTTCCAGAACCTTGAGCACTTCATCCAGGCTCATGATGCTGACGGCTTTGATGTAGCCTCGCTGGCTGAGACCGGCGGCCAGCAGCGCGTGCGCGAGCTGCTTTTGCTCCGGCGTCATGTCGCGCAGCGCGAGACCTTTGCGCACCTTCGGAATGTAGTGCCAGTCGAAGCGCTCATCATCGGTGAACTGGAACGTGGCCTGCGCGCGCTGTTGGGGCGTGAGCGAGGAGAGGAATGCTTTGGCGGCATCCGTCATCACGGACGCGGAATGGATGCGGGTGTAGGCGGAGGTGAGCAGCAGAGCGCCCACGCCAATACCGAAGAGCCGAAGGATCGATGTTTTCACGGAACCTCCTGGACGCTTCTAGCTTATCGGACGGACGGCTTTTAGCGGATTGGGGATCGAACTGTCAGTTGGCGTTGGGGGTTGGCTTTTGGACAGCTAAGGGCTAATTGGCTATAAAAGCAGCGCCTCGATGCGATGCGCGTGAACCATGTTTTCGCACGGCGACCAGTCGAAAACGGTGAAGCGGCCATCCTGGGAGGCCACCAGTGCGGCGCAGTCCTGTTGATCCTGTACGAATTGCGCGGCCGAAAGATGCCGCGTGCCACCCAGCTTGTCAGGATGAACCAGGGTGGCTCGCCGCCTTCGATTGGTTCGGTCACCATTACTTGTTCCACCACGGAGTGGCCTTTGCGGCGGGTGATCTTCGCGCCGAACGCCAGCACGTCGTACTGATCGGTGAGAACCACGGCGCCATCCACGGCGGTGAGACCGGCCACGGCATCGACGGTCCGGTTGAGCTTGCTGGTGTCGTCCGACGAGGCTCGAGCCAGCTCCGCCAGAACCGAGAATGGGGGCGACACGGCGTAGGGAATTGGCGACACGATGGATTCGCGCCAAGCGTCGCTGGAAGCGGGAACCACCAGCAGCGATCCGCCACGGCCGTGCGCGCGCATGGATACCGCGAGTTGCACCAGCACATTGACCGAGTGCTTCGATGTGGACACCCAGGGGGCAACGGATTCCGATCCAAGCAGCGCGGTCAGCAACGCCGGGCAATCGGGGATGGGAGGTAGCGCGTTCGTCGACGATTTTCACCTGATCGCCTTCCAAGACGGCGACATTCACGAACTTGCCCTTCGTCTCGCTGCTGTGATGTTTGATCACGATCAGGCCGGGCGCCGCCACTTCCACCACAAGCACAAGCTTGGGATGGCACGCGTGGCGCCCCACACGGCTAGGCCAACGCCAGCGCCTCCAAACGCCCAAGTGGATTCCCGGGCGTTCCACCGCCGGCGCAACTTTGGTCAGAACGCCGGGGTCGAGCGGAAGCGGGCGCTCAAACAATAGCGCGGCCTTGCTCTCGGCGGGCGACAAGAAGGCCAGCGAGATCTTGGGGACGAAGCCTTCTTCCCTGCGGAGACTGGCCCAAAAGGCGGCGTCGACGATGGCCTGGATGGTAGCGGCATCCGGCAAAGTTGCCACACGGCCATTGGCGCCCGCGCCCGATTCGGCGTCGCTGCCTCGTAAAATACGCGTGAACTTTGGGAGAAACGATGCGGGCGGCGGGATAGGCAGCCTCAAGCTCCATGCCTGAGATTATCGCGCACCGCTCCGTCACCGTCGCGGCTCGGTAACAACGAATCCGGCGCTCTTGCCGGTTAGCTGCGTCCGGCGGTAGTCAGGTAATTCTTGACCAGTTCGGTAATATTGGAAGAATCGAGAAGGGCCGGTTCGACGAAGATGCCGGTGCGGAAGGTGTCGTCCTCCGGATTGGAGTAGACCATTTCCCCATACAGCGTCAGGCCAAGAATCTCCAGCTTCACCATTGCGCCGGGCGCAACCGGCTTTTCAAAAATGGAACAAATGCCGGAATCGGAGATGTCCTGAAGCTGTCCGGCCAACTCCACACCGTCGTCCAATTGGGTTAGCCGAACGGGCAAATCGGTGGAAATGCGCTCATTATAGCGGCGATCTAAACGCATGGTTAACTATCGCCGGAATGGGATACCGACTTTAGGATTCGAGGATATCGGGGAAGCCATTCAGGCGCCTGACGATAGCCTCCAGCGCAGCGCGCTTTCGCCCACTTTCGGGCCAGGACGCAACAACTTCTAGCCGGTATTCCAGAAACTGCACCTCGGTTTGGTCCAGCATCAGGAGGGGTTTCGAAATCGCGTGGATGGGCTGGTTTGGCCCCGACGGGGGCGTCCAGTTGCCAGCTTTCTGAACTATGCTCGGCCCATCCACTTCTTGGAATAATGGACCAATTCGGCATAAGTGAGGGTACTAATTTCGTACTATGCCGTACCAGCTTTAGAAGTCCAGCTCGGATCGGTAATCCCCAAGGCGGCTAGGAATTCCACATCCTCATCACTCAGGACTAATTCCTCACCTAACGGACGGTCCTCCGCGAAACTGATAGGCGCCAGCGGCTCGGCGGCCAACTCGGGCGTTTCTTCGATCGCAACCTCGATGGAGAACACTGGATTCCTCCCCGTGCGCTTGAGCGCCGTCAACGCGGCCGCGACATCGTGGGACGCCAGGATGGCTTCATTGATGGATTGCTGAAGGTCATTCAGTAGTCCTTTTAGATTGTCAGTCATTTTGATTCCTCCGAGTTCGAGGTTTCTCGATCTTCACAGCTTCCTAAGCAGCATTTCACATGCCATCCGAGAAACATTGTCGCCTCAAGATGTTAGACGGCAAACGGAAGCGAGGTACTGTGTGGGCTGTAGCGCAAAGGCACTCCGCAGGGGCGCAGTGCCCGTTCGTTCAGTCGCGTTTGGATTCAAAACTTCTGGTTATCCAAGAACGAGATGAGCAGCCGATTGAATTCCTCGGGCTTTTCCAGCATCAGAAAGTGGCCGGTGCCGGCGATTTCCTGATAGTCCATGTTCGGGAAATGGGTCTTCATGTATGCGCGGTCGCCGGAGCGGGAATGGTCGGCATAGAGGCCGAGCACGGGTTCGTTGAACACGTCGCCCTTCCAATAAGCTCGATCAAAAGTGGCCTGCATGGCGCCCACGGCTGTGGATTCCGGCGCCGCCAACATCATCGACAGAATATGTTTCTGCATGTCGGGGGTGGTGGAAGCGGAGAACATGCCGCGGATCATGGTCTCGCGAGCCTTCATACCTTCCGGGCCCGACATCTGGCTGGGATTGGGAGCCCGGACAGCGCTGCCAGCCGGAGCCGCGGAGGAGATTCACCAGGCCATCCACGAACACCAGTGCGGCGGTGTGCTGCGGGAAAAGCCGGGCGTACTCGATCACGACGGGCGTGCCCATGCTGTGGCCGACCACTACCACGCGATCGGCCTTGGCGTCCTTCCGCACTGCCTCCACGGCGCGCGCGAACAGCTCCATGGTAAGCTTGCCGTCTTTGGGCGCTCCGCTTTGTCCGTGGCCGGGCAGATCGAGCGTGACCACGCGATATTCTTTGGACAGCACGGGAACCTGGGCGTTCCAGGTGGTTTCATCGCAAGTCCAGCCATGCACCAGGATGACGGTTTTCGGCCCTTTGCCGGCGATCGACGAATGGATCTTGATGCCATCCACGCTGGCGGCGGAAAGGCCGATGGAGACTGATAGCGTGAGCAGCAGAGAAATGGACAGTCGCATTACTGGCCACCCGTCGATCCAGGAGCTAACCCTGATCGAAGCTTCGTGTAGTAGGAATCGTAGAAAGCGAGCATGGCCGGATCGATTCCCTGCCCCACCATAACGGTGTCGCCCAGCACGATATTTTTCGCGCCCTTTTTCTCGCTATAGGCGGGCCATTCGGGCAGGCCTTTGCCGTTGGGATTTCCGGTGGCGGCGAAGTTCACCCAATAAGACGACATGGTATCAGCCAGCTTTTTGTCGATGTCCGTCCACATCGCATTGGGCGGCTGGTTGTCGAACATGTACGCCAGATCGGCGGTGTGCGTGGCGCCGCGCGACGGCCGGCCGGGAGCGCTGGGAGGAACATGCGTGAAGAAATAGAGATAAGCTTTCGCTTTGCCGCGTTGGCTCTGCAGCTGCGCCCACTCTCGCATGTGCCAGCCCATTTCGTCGCGGAAGGCGGCCAACTGCGATGCGCCCGCTTCGGTGTCCGAGCCAGCGGGATAAAGCTTCAGATACGAATCGGCCAAATCGTTGAAGCGGCGCTTGGCATTGCCTGAGAACTGCTCGGCGTTGCCCCCGCCGGGCCGCGTAAAGAACGTTCCTTCGTCGTGATTGGATCCCACCAGAACGTCGACGTCGTTTTGCTTGTGGTTTTCGTAAGTGATCGAAAGGTCTTCGGGAACATACCAGCCGTCGACGATGATGGCGAAGGGTCCCCGGGCGCTCTTGAGCAGCTCATCGGCGGGCTTGGCGCGCAGCTCGGCCAGGGACGTGGCGCCCAAAGCCTGCGCCATTTTCTGGCCGCTCTCTTCGGCCTGCGCGCGCGTAGTCATCTTGCCGATGCTGATTCCCATCCACGCGCCGCTTTGTCCGATGGCGCGCTGGAACAGCCCCTTGCCTTGGGGCGATGCGACCATGGCCGACACCAGCATGGAACCAGCCGATTCGCCGTCGATGGTGACGCGCTTGGGATCGCCGCCGAAATTCGCGATGTTTTTCTGCACCCAATGCAGCACCGCCGCCATGTCCATCAGCGCGTAATTGCCGGATGCGTTATGGCCGGATTCCTTGGTTAATTCGGGAGTGGCGAGGAAGCCGAAGATTCCCAGCCGGTAATTATAGGTGACCACTACGGCGCCCTTGTGGGCCAGTGCGTCGCCGTCATACATGGCCAGCGATCCCGCGCCGCCGGTGAATCCGCCGCCATAGGTCCAGACGATCACGGGACGCCGTTCGCTGGCGGATTTCGCGGCGGTCCACACGTTGACGTAGAGGCAGTCTTCGCTGGGCGCTGGCCCGTTTGCGCCGGCTGGGCCGCGCTGCTGCTGCATGCACACGGGGCTGAACGCATCGGCTTTCCGCACGCCCTCCCAATGCGAGGCCGGACGCGGCTCATGCCAGCGCAAATCGCCGATGGGCGGCGCGGCGTAGGGGATGCCCTTGTAGACACGCACATCGTCACTCGTGCCAGCAACGCCCGAAACCAAGCCGGCATCGATGCGGACGGGGTCAGAAATCGCGGCGGAGAGCGTCAATGCTCCCACGAAGATCGGGGCTCCCGCTAGAAATGTTCCGAAAACGAGGGAAAATAGGCGGCGCATGTGCGCCAGTATGTCAGCTTGGGAGGGGACGGGTCAAGCTATCCCGGCTAAACCAACTCGCCTTATGCGGACTTTCACTTCGACCCGCGAGCCAAGGCGGTTGATGATTGACATGAGGCGATCTACCGTGAAGCGCCCAAGGTCGGCATTGCGGATACGCGAAAAATCGGCGACCGCGACCCCGGTTCTGGAATGTGCGTCGCGCAGGGTCAAGTGGTCACGGTGGAGCACCTTGATAATTTCGGCGGCCAGGATAGCCTTGAATTGTTCGGTATCGGCGTTCTCGCGTCCCAGATCGCGGAAGACGTTGCCGCTTCCCCGGACCACTTCTAGTTTTTCGCGTTTCATCGCAATGTCATCCCGCTTCCTCACGGTCGCGGCTCTGAAAAGCTACGCCGCCTGCGGCGCGGTCTCGAGCCTCGCGCCTAGGGTCAAGAAATTGAGCAGCGTCGAGCACACCGCGGCGCCGGCGATCACGATCGCCATGGGAAGCGCCGGACTATCGATGAATCCGAGAAACGTGGTGGTAAGAGCCGCGATCAGGAACTGGTTGGTGCCGAGCAGCGCCGATGCGGTGCCCGCGATGTCGCCATGCCGCATCATCGCAATGGCCGATCCGTTCGGAAACACGAAACCCTGCGCGGAAACGTAAATAAAGACGCCGGCGAAAACGCTCCACATCCCGCCCCAGCCTGTGAGCACGCTAGCCAATAGAAAGAGGCCCGCGAAAAGCTGGACCGTGTTCGCTGTCCGCAGCACGCGCCACAGCGGAATGCGATGCGACATGCGCCCGTTGATCTGAGCCGCCACTACCATGCCGGCCGCCACCGATCCGAAGAGCCAGCCGAAGCGCTCGGTGGGCACCTTGTAAAGCACGATGAAGACAAACGGAGCGCTGGTAATGTAGGCGAAGGTTCCCGACGAGCTGAAGCCGCATACCACCGATGCGCCGATGAAGGTTCGGTCCCTGAACAACCGCGCGTAAGTCGACTTGATGACATCGAACCGCAAGGGCTGCCGCGCGTCGTGCGCCAGCGATTCGGGCAGGCGGAAATGCATGCCGACCAGGCAGAGCGTGCCGAGCAGCGCCTGGGTGATAAAGGCCGAGTTCCATCCAAACCAGACCAGCAGATAGCTGCCGATGAGCGGCGCGATCACCGGCGACACGCCCAGCACCAGCACCAGCATCGAAAAAATGCGGCGCAGCTCGCGCGCGGGGAAAAGATCGGTGACCATGGCGCGCGACATCACCGCGCCTCCGCACGCGCCGATCGCTTGCACCAGCCTGGCAGCGGACATCAGCGGAATGGACGGCGATAGCGCGCATGCGGCGGAGGCCGCGATGAACACAAGGAGGCTAGCGTAGAGCGGCGGCTTGCGCCCGAAGCGATCCGTGATCGGCCCGTAGAGCGGCTGGCCGAGCGCATATCCCAACAGAAACGTGACCATGGTCATCTGCACTGCCGACGTGGAGGTGTGAAACACCTTCTCGATCACCGGCATAGCGGGCAGGTACATATCGATGGAGAGCGGCGCGAAGGCCTGTAGCGCGCCCAATAGAATCAGGAGTTCCAGATAGCGCAGGCGCGAGCGAAGGCTGGGCTGTTGAGCAATCACGCGGAATGACACAAGTGTAACAGGTCGATTGCTATATCTAGATAAGGCATGCGCATCACGATCATCGGCGGCGGCATCATCGGGTTGGCGACGGCCTTTCGGCTGGGACAGAAGCTTCCAGGCGCTTCCATCACTGTGCTCGAAAAGGAATCCGAAGTCGGCCGGCACCAAAGTGGCCACAACAGCGGCGTGCTGCACTGCGGCCTGTACTACCAGCCCGGCTCGATGAAGGCCAAGCTTGCGGTGACGGGCATCCGGCAGATGATCGCGTTCTGCCAGGAACATGGCATTGCTCACGACGTCTGCGGGAAGCTGGTGGTGGCGGCGAGCAGCGATCAGGCGCCGCGGCTGGACGATCTGTACGAACGCGGGCGGCAGAACGGTCTGAGCGGCTTGCGAAAACTTGGGGTTCCCGAAATGCGCGAGATCGAGCCGCATGCGGGAGGCGTGGCGGCGATCCATGTTCCGGAAGAAGGCATCGTCGATTATCCAGCCGTATGCGAGACATTGGCACGATGCCTGGTGGCGTCGGGCGGCAAGGTGCTCACGCAAGCGGAAGTGACGCGGCTGACGAGAAAGGGCCAGCAGTGGATCGCCGAAACCGGCGCGGGGGATTTTGAATCGGACTACATCGTCAACTGCGCCGGCCTGCAATGCGATCGCGTGTGCGCGCTGGCCGCAGAGAAGCCGGGACTCGAGATCGTTCCTTTTCGCGGCGAATACTATAGGCTGAAACCCGAGCGCCGGCACTTGGTCCGCAATCTGATTTATCCGGTGCCCGATCCGCGCTTTCCTTTCCTGGGCGTCCACTTCACGCGGCTGATACACGGTGGGATCGAGGCGGGCCCGAACGCGGTGCTGGCGTTCGCGCGGGAGGGGTACAAGAAGAGCGATTTCTCAGCGCGCGATTTCTTTGGCACGCTCACCTATCCGGGATTCTGGCGGTTCTTTCAGAAGTATCCGCGAGTATGTTTCGACGAACTGCGCCGCTCGTTCAGCAAGGAGCTGTTCTGCCAGTCGCTGCAGGCGCTGGTGCCCGAAGTCCGTCCCGACGATCTGGCGCCTGGTGGCGCGGGCGTTCGGGCGCAGGCCATCGCCCCCAATGGCGAGATGGTGCAGGATTTTCGCTTCGTCCAAAGCGATCGCGCGCTGCACGTGTTGAATGCACCAAGTCCCGGCGCGACGGCTTCGCTCGCTATCGGGCAGGAAATCGCCAACCGGCTCACTGCGGGCATGTAATTCGAAACAAATAACTTGCCGCATGTTATTCTAGCTCTGGCGTGTTCAGCCGGCATTATAGAAGGGTGAAGGCCATCTTTGGCCTCATCGACTCCATACTGATTTGCCTCGCGTTTATCGCGGCCTATCAGACCCGAATCCTGCTGAATTACGAACGCCTCTTCTATTTCACGTTCCGCATCGATTTCCGGGTCGCGATCCTGCTGCTGGGAGTTTCAGTGCTGTGCTGGCTGGCGGTAGGCTACTGGTTCAACATTTACGAGAAACTCGATTCGGCGCATCCCAGCGTGGTGCTGCGCGACACCTTTCGACAATGCGTGTTGGGAGCAGCGTGCCTGGTGCTGGCCGAATACCTGTTGCGGCTGGACCTGAGCCGCTTCTTCGTCGCGATCTTCGCGGTTTATGCCTGGATACTTCTGTGCCTGTTCCGCATCAACGCGGCGCGCGTGATCGGCGCGGTACGGAAGCAATTCGGAACCGCGCATTACGTGATGGTGGTTGGTTCCGGACCCAGCGCGCAGCAGCTGGGACTTGCGCTCGAAGAATCGCATGATTATGGCGTGCGCTTGCTGGGCTTTTTGGACGAGGAGCCTGGCCGTGTTCAGTTAGTAGGCAACTACGAGCGCTATCCGCTGTCCCACTTGACCGAATTGCTGCGGGGGCACGTGATCGATGAGATCATTTTCGCCGTGGATAGCAGCAAACTCAGCGAAATGGAAGATGTTTTCCTGCGCTGCGACGAAGAGGGCGTGAGGACGCGCGTCGTGGTTGATTTCTTTCCGCACGTGAACAGCCAGGTGTATCTGGATCGTCTGGGGACCAAACCTTTGCTGACGTTTTCCGCCGCGCCTCACGACGAAATCCGGCTCCTGCTCAAGCGCGTTACGGATCTGGTGATCGCCGCAGCCGCGCTGGTGTTGCTCGCCCCGTTCATGATCCTGATCGCGCTGCTGATCCGAATCACGTCGCCCGGTCCGGCGATTTTCCGGCAAGAGCGCTGCGGTCTGAACGGGCGCCGCTTCACCTTCTACAAATTCCGCTCCATGTGCGACAACGCCGAGGAGCTGAAGGCTTCGCTGATGCATCTGAACCGCAAATCGACGGCCTTCAAGATTCCCAATGATCCCCGGCTCACGCCGGTGGGCCGGTTTCTGCGCAAGTTTTCCATAGACGAATGGCCGCAGTTGTGGAACGTGCTGAAAGGCGAAATGTCGCTGGTGGGCCCGCGCCCGGCCGTTCCCGAAGAGGTGGCGATGTATCAAACCTGGCAGCGGCGTCGGCTTCGCATGCGGCCGGGATTGACTTGCCTATGGGCGCTGGCCGGCCGCGACCGGCTGGACTTCGACACCTGGATGAAGATGGACATGCAGTACATCGACAACTGGTCGCTGGAGCTGGACGTTAAGATTCTGTTGCGCACCATCCCCCGCGTGCTGACGGGCTGGGGCGCGAATTAGCAGCCACTCAATTTTTCCAGCCCCCAGGATAGGGAGCGGACCACGCTGAGGAGGAACGCGCGGTCTGGAATTTCCACGCGCCCTGTTCGTAAACGATCTGACCTTCCAAGTTCCCCGCGCTCCAGTAGCCCGGTCCTCCGGGAGTGCCACCGAGATCTAAGAGGCGCGCGCGGAACTTCGCGCTCTTGCCGTCCGGCGCGACGTCGATCACCTGTTGCAGGATTTGGTTTACAAAGATGGAACTCTTGGAATCGGCTTCGCGGTTCGGCTTCACAAACAAGCTGGCCACGTCGTCCGGCGATTCATCGAGGTAGTAGCCGTACGCGCCGATCAGGTTCTCGGCTGCGTCGTAGGCTTCGGCCACAGTGAGTCCGCGCTCTGCTTCCCCTAAAGCAGCCTCCAAGTCCTTCGCGTTTCGGATGGCCGGTTCGCTTGTGGGGGCTGCGGCAGTTGTAGCGGGCCTCATGACGGATGAAACACCTTCTGGATACTGAGGCGGCTTTCCCGTCACGGGGTTGTCGAAGTGGAACGGGGCCACCGCGAACTTGGGATAAATCTCATAAGAAACGGTCGGCGGGCGGTCCGGAGGAAATTCCTTGCTAGGGCCGGGCGCGGGCTTTGCGCTCTTGGCCCAGCCTGTGGCGGCATCCACGATCATGCGCGGGTAGAAGTGCACGGACTGAATCTTCCAGGTGCTGTTGTCCTTCACGAACGTGTTCTCAAACGTGCCCTCGCTCAGCTCGCCGCCGGAGGCACTTGACATGATCAACTCCACTCCACGCGCGTTCGCGCTGCGCCCGTCCGGCGCGACCGACACGAGAGTCTGCAGGTAGACGTGATCGTTCACTTCTCCATCGCGTATCCCCGGCGGCCCGAATTGATCGAGCGCGTGCCGGATGCTGGCCTTGCCCACGTAGACACCTTGCAAACCCAGCTCCAGAGTTCCGTTGCCGGCAAAAAGATCCGCCACCTGATCCCATTGTTTGCGATCGACGGCGTATCCGTAGGTATCAAGAACATTGGTGACCTCGGCCTGGTCATTTAGCCGCGCGGCGCGCCGTGCGAGTTGGTGGACGCGATCGGCGAGAGAAGCGAGTGACGGAGTTTTGGCGCTCCGGCTGCCAGAATCCGGGATGGGGGTAGTAACGCTCGCGGCCGTGAAGTGAAACGGGACATGCACTCCGGAATCCTTCCAGCCAGCGGCGGTGTACGCTGCCGTGACCTTGGGTTCGGAGTGAAGCACGCTGATCTTCCACACGCCGTCTTCCAAGACATACTCATTCTCATAGACGCCGCTATACCAAGTGGCCGAACCTCCGTAGCCTCCTAACATCGCCAGGATGCGCCATCGCCCTTTCGCGGTTCGGCCCGACGGCGCCAGGGTGATTACCGGCTGGAACAGGATGTGCGGGTAAATTCGGCCATCGGAGAGGCCGAGCTTGCCTTGCCCGACCTTGTCGAAAAAAAGCTGGCGGATCGCGGCTCTTCCACGCACGCCCGTCTGATAGTTGGTGACGGCATCGGCGGCGAACAGGTCCGCGAAATCGTTCCACAAACCGAGCTCGACGTAGTGTCCATAGGCATACTGCAAGCGCTTGATGGCGCGGACGGACTCGACGCTTTCGATGTGGGCCTGAAGGCGTTCGACCCTCGTCTGCTGAGCGGTTGCCGGGGCACTCCATGCGCCAATCGCGAGGGCGACAACCAGGATGGGTTTCAAGGGCATCGGCAGGATTCTACCACGCAGCCGCTGTGCCGTAGCCGCGCGTAGTAGAAGTACAATGAATCATGAGGACGTGGTGGATTGCATTCGTCCTAAGCCTTGTTTCTGGCGGCATCGGCGCTCTTGCTCAACCTCCCGTGGTTGGCGACACGAATCAGCCGGGTACGGCGGTAACAGGAAACGCGGCGGTTCCCGAACGCGGATTGCTGAAGAATTTGACGGCCCGAACACGCCGCAGGAGTTCGCTTACTCACCCGGCTACTTTGCAGCCCTGTACAACTTGGAGGGACTGGAATGTCCTCGCTGCGTACCCGGGCCAGTGAGCCGATCGAGATTCACGCTTCCTCCCTTCGGCGCCATAGCAAAACTTAGGCTTCACAACGACCGGATTGAGTTGTTCGCCGGCTTCAGCGGCATCGAAGCATGGAAACCGGACGGCACCTTCGAACCGCGGGGCCGGAGTCTATGGACGAGCTCCTACGGCGACGCTTGGCTTACCCAAACGCAGGCGGGCGCCAGGGTTGCGCTTGACCGACAGCAACATGTTTCGCTAGGAGCGACGGGCCGCTACCTATATAACTTCGGATCGGGTCCCCAAAGTTGGAGTACGTTTAGTGGCGATGTCACGTTGAAACTTGGGCATTGAAGTACCGCAGACGCGCGTATCGCGCTGGGACTTCATGCCAGAAGCCAGAGGCTTTTCCAGTTAGATGGTCGCTACCAACTCATACCTCGACGCAAGGGGCTGAACTATTTTGCGACGTCCATGGCCAGGGTTCGTTTCCTCGTGAATCCTTACGAGACCGAACGATGTCAGTATCTTGACATCACGCTTCACGGCGGTACGGTCCCTTTTGAGAGCTATCGCCAGGTCCGTAACTGGCGCCGGCCTCAAGCGAATCGCATGGATCACTCGAACGCGCTCCGCCGTGAGCACGCGAAGCAGGTCAGCAGGGTCTTCAAAGGTGAGCCGTATTTGGGCGGCGAGTTTCTCGCCGCGATCGAGCCTGCGGGCGCGCTTAAGAGACCGCTCAAAGAAGGCCTCCGTCGAGCCAGTACTCACATTGAGGTTCTTAGCGGTTTTTTTCATCTTCCTTCCTCCACAATTCCTGAACTTCGGCACGAAAACGGGACGCCAGTGTTTCGTAATCCTTGAACTTGATGGTCTCGACTTTCCCCATGAAGTGGCGGTGGTGGAAACCATGGCTGTTGTCATAGCCAAGCACGCGGCCATTGTCCGTTTGGGACCAGGTGATTGACGTAAGCGAGGTTGTACTTCGTAACCTGACCGTCCAGCCTCTGCCACACTTCTTCCCTCAATCTGGCGCCACGCCTGGGCCGCTTCAACAGGATCGTTTCGTCTACGGTCTTTTCCCCGAGCGGCTGCCGGTGAGGCCCCCTCGCCACACTTCGATCCTAGCACAGATGGGTCATCGGATGTCCCATCTGCCCCGGCGGAAGAGAAAGTAATCTAATGGCCAGATCATTAGGAAGAATTGGTGGAGGCGGCGGGAGTCGAACCCGCGTCCGAGAAAGCCCGCCGTGAAAAGACTACGTGCGTTTCCGATTCGGTAGTTGTCGGCCGCCGCATTAGAACCGGCAAGAAAACGGCGGCTTAGCCCGATTGTCGTCAGCCTGCTGCTCCGAGCAGAAGCCCTCGGCCCAATCCTTGAAGATGACGCCCGCTGGATGCCGTCAAGGCCCAACACCCGGGGCGGCTACTTAATTAATTAAGCAGCGTATGCGAACTGTTGATTGGCAGTTCTGGTTTTCCGATCGTTTAACGGGAGCTCGGAACCCGGCACGCCTTCCCACAACGATTCAATCCCGTCGAATCCGTTGCGCCCCCTTCTAATCTGATGATAACACCCCCGCCTGCCGCTATGATGGAAATAAGCCATGGCAACCATCGCCTCGCCGGGAACGAGGCAGGAAAATCTCAATCAACAAGCCCCCCTGTACAACGTCGTTCTGCTGGACGACTCCGAACACACTTACGACTACGTGGTCGAAATGCTGGAGAAGCTGTTCGCTTTGTCGGAAGCGGACGCCTGGAATCACGCGGTGGAGGTGGACAACACCGGCCGCACCATTGTGATCACCTGCGAATTGCCGGCGGCGGAGTTCGGACGCGATCAGATCCACGCCTATGGAGCCGACTGGCGGATGACGAACAGCAAAGGATCGATGTCTGCCATCGTGGAGCCCTGCCCAACGATGTGACTAGACTTCGGGCGTCAGGAACGTTTTCGAAATGTGGTCGTGCCAGGTGAGCGTCTCTTCGTCCACCAGGCCCCAGAGCAGTCCAATGCCTCCGGCCAGCACGCTCAGCAGACCGGACACGGTCCTGGAAAGGCGCTGGGCGCTGGTGGGTGCGTGGCCGTCGAAATTCACCAGGCGCAGACGGGTCCACTTTTGGCCAGCCGTATCGCCGTTGGCCAGGCACCACAGCAATCTGTAGAAAATAACAATGCCGGCCGCCACGCCGGCGAACATGGGCGCAGTCTTGGCGTTCAAAACGAAGGAACCACCCGCCAGGCGGAAGATTAGTCCAAAAATAGCCAGCGCGATCAGCATAATGCTTCCATCTAGGGCCGCCGCCAGTGCGCGATGGGCCGGGACGGCGACAGGAGCATCGCAATAAATGACTCCGTCGGCCGGCTTGGACGATCGGGCTGGCTGCCGGTTGAACTCGAGCGCCTGCTGGCCGGGGACCATCTTGCGCCGGCGCTGGCGTGGCGTCTGCGGTTGCGGCTTGCGCGGCGAGGGCTGGATCAGCGTCTCGAACCGCACTACGAGCGGCAGCTCTCGCGAGGGAAAGAGCGAAGGTTGATAGGTGACGGTGCGGCGTGGAGCGGCGGCCTCGCGCGACAGATGGGCCTCTTGCAAAACCGGCGCGGTCTCATACTGTGAAACCGGCGCGGTCTCATATTGTAAAACCGGCGCGGCCGCTGACGACCCCGTATAGGCCGGGCTCCTACGCAGACGCCGGCCGCAGCGCCGGCAGCGATGATCGTCGTCGGCGTTGGAGGCCTGGCAGTATCGGCATTCCATCAATAGCACCTCATCCTAAAAAGCACCTGTTCCAAAACGGCCACAGGCTGTCCCAAAAGTTACTGTTGCGGACATCCGAACATCCATGCTACGTTTTCGCTTGACGCGTCGTTCGGTAGCATCCGCGGGCAAAACTTCCCTTCGCCACCTCACCCAAGACGTTATCTTTCTTCGTAACATATTTGGTCGAAAATGTCACGAACTTTGTTGGGGTAGGGGAGCGGCCCTGATCATGCTTTGCCTGCTCGCTCCGCCGGCTCTGCTGGCCCAGCAGCCTCCGCCTCTTCTTCCCAGCGCTCCCCCGCCCCCGGCACCGGAGGTTCCTAACGCAGCCAATCCGGACCAGCGCCTGAAGAACCTCCGTGCCGGCGCGCCGGCTCCGGACGAATATACGATCGACTCCGAGACCCAGGAAACCGACGGCGACATTCGGCGCGCGCGCGGCCACGTCCACCTGGAAAGCATCGACAAGAAAATGGACGCCGACGCCGTGGATTACAACTACGATACCGGCGACGTGGAGGCGTGGGGCAACGTCCGTTACGAGAACTTCCTGGATGGGACCAAGATCAATTGCGATCATGCCAAGTACAACGTGAACACCGAGTCGGGCATCTTTTACAACATCCGAGGTACATCGGAGACCAAGATCATCGCGCGTCCCGGCCTGCTCACCACCGGCAATCCTTTCTATTTCGAAGGTGAATGGGGCGAGCGCAAGGATGGAAAATACATCATCCATGAGGGATTCGTCACCGATTGCAGGGTTCCCAAACCATGGTGGCGGCTGACGGCGGCCAAGTTCGACATCCTGCCCAACGACCGCGCCATCACCTACCACGCCGTGTTTCGCGTCAAGAAGGTTCCGATCTTTTACTTCCCCGCCTATTACAAATCATTGAAGAACCTGCCGCGCCAGAGCGGTTTCCTGACGCCCAACATCGGACACAGTTCGGTGTACGGCGAGATGTTCGGCCTGGCGTATTATTGGGCCATCAGCCGCAGTTACGATGCGCTTTATCGCATCCAATATTTCACCCTGCGGGGCCCGGCACACACGCTTGAATTTCGCGGCAAGGTCCGGCCGGGAACCGATTTCTATCTGAATGTGTATGCAGTGGAGGACCGCGGCATCAACGTCGGCAACGGCCTGATCCAGAAGCAGGGCGGCGAGGAGTTCACCTTCGACGGCCACTCCGATCTGGGCGACGGCTGGATTGCGCGCGTGCACCTGGATTATCTGAGTTCCTTCCTGTTCCGGGAAGCCTTCAGCCAATCCTTCCACGACACGATTTTTTCGGAAACGCATTCCATCGGATTCGTGATCAAGCATTGGTCGACCTTTGCTTTCGACGTGGCCGCGGACCGCGACGAGGAATTTGAGGACGCGCTTTCCCCGAAGGACAGCATCGTCATCAAGAAGCTGCCCGTGGCCGAATTTCTAAGCCGCGACCGCCAGATTCTGGGCGGCGTTATCCCGCTTTGGTTCTCGTTCACCAGCAGCGCGGGATTTCTGGACCGCACGCAGCCCGAGTTTCAGACGCCCCGCTTCGAGGGCCGGTTGGACGTTTATCCGGAAGTGACCACCGCGTTTCATTTCGACGGCTTCAACCTTACGGCCAGCGGATCCATCCGGGAAACCCAGTACGGCGACAGCATCGTCAACGGCGCGATCAGCGATCAGGGCATCCTGCGCAACGCCCGCGAACTGGACGTCCACCTGATCCCGCCGGCCTTCGAGCGGATCTTTCAGTCGCCCAAGTGGCTGGGCGGCGACAAAGTAAAGCACGTGATCGAGCCCCGCATCGACTATAAGTTCGTGGACGGCATCCAGAATTTCAACGACATCGTGCGGTTCGACGAGAACGACCTGATGAACGACACCAACCAGGTGACGCTTTCATTGACCAACCGTTTGTTCGTGAAAGACAAGAACGGCAATGTCAGCGAAGTGATGAGCTGGGAAGTAGCGCAGAGCCGCTTTTTCGATCCCACCTTCGGAGGCGCCGTGATTCCCGGCCAGCGCAACGTATTCGAATCCACCGAAGAGCTGGACGGCTTCGATTTCCTGGATGGCCCGCGCAACTATTCTCCGATCGTCAGCGTGCTTCGCTTCCAGCACGTGGTGGGATTTGAATGGCGGGCGGACTACGATCCGCTGCTGGGCCGCATCAGCAATACCAGCTTCAACGGAAACATCCGTCTGTCGAAGTATTTCTTCTCGATAGGCCACACCGACCTGCGGCCCGATCCGGTGGTGGCCGCGCCCAGCAATCAGATTAATGTGCTGCTGGCGGTGGGCAACCAGAATCGCAAGGGCTGGAACGCCGCGGTCACAGCCTTTTACGACCTGCGCTTCCATGTCCTGGATTTCGCCACCACCGAAGTTTCCTATAACACCGATTGTTGCGGCATCAGCGTCGAATACCGCCGTTATAACTTCGGCGTGCGCGACGACACGCAATACCGGCTGTCTTTCTCGATAGCCAATGTGGGCTCATTCGGCAACCTGCGCAAACAGGAAAGGATCTATTAAGAGACGCTGGCTCGTTGGCCTTTGGCGGGTGGCTTCAGTCCGCCACCGGCTCGCCGCTCATGGCTTCGTCCAGCAGGACGGTAAACTTCCTGGCTTTGTAATCGACGTTGTCCTTGAGAGCCGCCAGACGGCGCTCCAGCGATTCCAGCTCGTCGGCCAGATGCAGGCAGGCCAGTACCGCCGCGCGCGTGGCGTCGATGTTGCCGGCGCGCACAGCAATGGAGGACATCAGGTCGTCCACCTTTTGGGCGAGATGTTCGATCCGGCCCGGTTCCTCGGAAGCGACCAAGGAGTAGGTCTGGTTGAAGATAGTGACACGGACCGGTTCCGTGTTTGGCATTGCTATAGCTTGTCATCTTTTATAAGATCGCGCAAGACGGGCGGCGTGTTAGGTTCAGGGCGCCCTTTGCGCTCCGGAGCGGAATCGCGCAAGACGGCCGATGACCGCTTCCTTTGGTCGCGGCTCAGTAACGCCATGATTTTTCTACAGCGTCGACACCGAGCCGTGACCGAAGGGAGCGGTAGATCGCACTCTTCACACAGACTCTTGCGTGCGCGGTTCCGTTAGGGCCGTTCGTTCCGAACCGCGCGCCAGCCGGACGCTCGGAGCCGACCGGAAGTTGTGCACTGGAGAACATCGACTCGAAGAAGACCGCACGGGTGGCGCGTGACCGAGTCGGCTGTCTACGTGCCGCTGAGCAGTTCCATCTGCCCCAGCAGCTTTTCAATGCGCGTCCGGACGTGCTTGCGCTCGCTGCGCAACTCGTCCAGCTCCTGGCGGATGGAATCCCTTTCGGCGATGGCGGACGCCAACTGCGACTCCAGCGCCGACTTCTCCGCGCGCAAATTGGTGACGAGTTCCACCGCCCGGGTGATGCGCGCCTCCAGATGACCGAGCGAATCCAATTCCTGCTGCACTGCGTTCATAGCTAATTATGACCCCGCTGATTAGGACCCAGCATGGGCGGCTTTGGCTTTTTCCACCAGCACGGCGAAAGCCGGACCATCGTTGGCGGCCATGTCGGCGAGGATCTTGCGATTCAGCTCGATTCCCGCCTTCTTCAGGCCGTTGATGAACTTGCTATAGGAGATGTCCGCGGTGCGGCAGGCAGCTCCAATGCGCACGATCCACAGGGATCGGAAGTCGCGCTTCTTGCGACGCCGTCCCACGAATGCATAGCGTAAAGCCTTCTCCACGGCTTCCTGCGCCGCGCGATTCAGCTTGCTTTTTGTAAGGAAGTAACCCGACGCCCGGGCGAGCGTCTTGTGACGGTAATCTCTGCGATGGGTCCCGCGTTTTACTCTTGGCACGTTTTTTCTCCTGCTTTGGATTTATCCGGCGGGAAAGGTACGTGCGAGCACCTATCCGCGCGGCGGGCTGGGGATTTTCCCAACCTCAATAAGGAATCATGCGCTTCAGCTTAGCCTGGTCGGTCTCATCGGCCACCACGCTGTGCTTCAGCTTACGCTTGCGGGCGCGCGTCTTCGACGTCAAGATGTGGCGGGCAAACGAATGATGGCGAACCACCTTGCCGGTCCCGGTCTTCTTGAACCGTTTGGACGCACCCTTATGTGTCTTCAGCTTCGGCATTGAAATTTTCCTGGGTTAGACTGCGACTTTTTTAGTCTAGCACAAGCGCCAGCCGCCGTTGGTGACACGTCGTTACTTGGGCACAACTACTGTTTCCACTGGATAGTTCCGCGTCGCATACAGTTTTACGCTGGATTAGGAGGGAAATGCAAGTCATGCGTCGCATCTGGATATCCATTGGGCTTTCGGCCGTTTTGTGCGCTCCGGCGCTGTGGGCCGCCAGAAAGACCGCATCCGCCGACGAACATCGCGCGGCAACCGAACGTTGGGCCACCCAAAACCTGAAGGGCAGCGTCAGCATGGTGGATCCGAAAATGGACCTGGTGGTGGTCCGAGATTCCTCAGGCGTGCCTTTCGATATCAAGGTAACGCCGTCCACTCGGATCGAAGCCGGCGCCAACCGGGAACAGCTTTCGCAGTTGACGCCGAATCAATCTGTGTCGGTTCACTTTGTTCCGGAAGGCCGCGGCGACATCGCGCGGACCATCCAAGTGAATCCCTGACGCGCTCAGGCGGGGTGCTTCAAAAGCTTCTCGGCCTCGCGGAGGTGTTCCTCCATAATTGGCAGCGCTTGGTTGGCATAGGCCTTGACGTCGGAATCCTGGCCTTGCCGCGCCTCTCGCCGGAAAGCTGCCAGGACTCTTTCGTGATCCTGAACTTCCTCGCGCAGGAACTGGCCGTCAAACCGCTTGCTTTTGAGGGCCGCCAGGCGTTCGACTGCTTTGTGGCGGCGGACGTCGATCCCCTTCGGAATGGTCTGGCCGAGTTTGCTGTCCAGCGCCGTTAGCTCCTGGTAGGCTTTGGTGTGATCCTTCACCAGTGTTTCGCCGAAGTCCTTGATGCCGGAGTGAGCTGCCTTGCCTTCGGCCATCTGCCCCAAGTGCGCCTCCGTCATGTCCGTGACTGCGGCCATTTTGAGAAACGCTCTATCGCTGGAACTCAGCTTCTTGGATTGAGCCAGCGCGGGCACCGTTAGCAAAACGGAAAAACAACTGGCGATCAGCATGTGCTTTACGAGCATGAATTTCCTCCTGCATCCATGTTCGGGGCGAAAGCCGGGCGAGACAATCCAGTTGGGACTGTAGTTAGGAGAGCTTGCCTTCAGACCGGCCGGCCTTCGTTCATGATCTCCTCGGTGAGCCGGTGAACGCCTGTTGACGGATTGCCGCCGTCAGTACCACGGGTATGGTGCCATTGTTCGAGCTCGATTGATCGCCGTACCGCCTCGTTATACGCTGGGAGCAATGTTTCACAGGGAAGCCTTTTGTCGTATCGAGGCATGTATTGCCTGCACAATCGCTGAACATCGTGTCGTTCTATGTGAGCATGCTGATCTTGAAAGTGCAGAAGCGCCCAGAGCTCGAAGCAGGGATTCGAGACAGCGACTTGGATTCCATTGTCGAGGGCTTGTTGTCGAGCTTCCGCCAGGTATGGATGTTCGTCAACATCGAAAACGCACCAAGTGGCATCGTACTTGAGATTCTGGTCTTTTCCTCGTTTGGCGTCCTTCTCCGCGGTTCTCTTCAGGTCGACGGCTCTCTCCACCAAGGATTTTGGATCGCCCCCAGGGTCGATCCTCAACTCGACGAGGCTCTTGGTTTGGATTCGAAGGTCGTTGAAATAATGCCGTTCCGTAACGACTCCTTCGCAAACAATCAAGATCCGGCGCTTTACTTCTCTGTAGGGACGGCGACGCCGCAGACTATCATTTCGTCTCGCCATCACCTTCAGCCAAGCTGGTCACGAACTCGTCCGAATGAATAAAAGGAATGGCGCCGTATCGTCCTTGGAGGTAGCCGCTCTCGATGTTTTCTTCACGACGCGGCTTGAAGTCTGTGAGCGGGTATAGATGAGTCTCCCCCTTCGCATCTTTCTCGGTAAACCAGATCTGATCGCGACGAAGTATTCCCGTGTTCAAGAGATTCGTGTCGTGCGTGTTGAAGATCAGTTGGCCGCCCTTGGGATTTTGAGCGCGGTCTTCAAACAGCCGCATGATCTCAACGGCTATCAGAGGATGAAGGCTGGAGTCCAGTTCGTCGACGCAGATTACGCCACCTTCCTTGAGCGCCTTTACAAGCGGGCCGAGCAAAGCGAGGTAGGCGACGGTTCCAGCGGACTCCTGCTCAAGGTCGAAAGGCTGCAATCTACCATCTATTCGATGAAGCAGCTTGACGGCCGTGCGGCCCACTTCATCTGGGAACGCCTGATCTTCCCTAAGCTCCAGAACAGAGCGAACCGCTCCAAGCAGCCTGTTGGCCTTCTCCCTGTACTCTTCGGGAACGTTCTCGAAACTCAGATCAGCGATTCCAAGGTCAGCGACGCTCAGAAGTCGAGTTATCAGGGCGCGAGTCTCGCTGTCGTCGCACATTTCTGCCGTTCGTTTACTCTCCACGCCCCGGTAGCCCACGACGAACGTGAGGGCATTCCGGAACCAGTTAAAAACGGGAAGAAGCATCTCATGACCATTCTGTGCTGCTGCTGACAGAAATAAACTGTTGCTTCGCGTTAACTGCTCAATGACCCTGTTCTCTCCGGCCAGTTTCTCGCCAAATGACATCGGTTTCCCCAACTTCCGGTTAAACCACGTCTGCTTCTTGCCTCTTGGATAGGCATGTAGCCATTCCTCGAGCACTACGGCAGGGTTGGCAGCGAATCCATACTGGTGACGAATGCCCGTGTGAATGAAATCCACTACGAATCGTGTCGGAGTCTCGGGCGCCTCTCCAGCAAATGGCTCCAATGGGATTGGCTGTTCGGGCTCCCAGAGGCGATGCGATTGATGCACCGCGCGGTCGACGAACTGGAGAGCCCTCATGACGTTTGTTTTCCCAGAAGCGTTTGCACCGTACACGGCCGCAACAGGCAGCACTTTTCCCCGAAAACCGGGTATCTCGAAAACGCCTTCTGGGTGATCGTTGAGTGGCCCGGCGACGAGGGACAGCTCCTGCTCACCCCTAAACGAGCGATAATTCGAGAACCTGAAGCGAAGCAGCATCAAAGCAGTCCTATCGGCGGTTTTTGCACCAATCTGTGCACAATCTTCGCACAGGTGCAGTCCTAATGCACGATTCGACCTATTTTACCAGCGCTATTCCTGGCTGTCCTGGTATTCTTCCAGCCACGCCATTTGGATCGCTTCAAGCTTACCTTCGGTCGACGCTTTGGGGTCGTCCTTGAAGTCCGCGAGGTCGGTGATCCATTGGTGCAGGTCGGTATATCGGATGTGCGTCGGGTCCAGGTCGGGGAATTTTTCGTGCAGGGCGAGAGCGATGTTTCCGGTGTGGTCCCAGGTGAGTCCAGGCATCAGGTCAGTCCTATTAAATCTTGGTCCCTTTAAGCGCCCCGCGCGCGGCCGTGTTCATCATGTTTTCGGCCAGCTTCAGGGTCGCCTGATTGACCTCTTCGATCTTGGCGGCGATCAGGTGATGGTCGTCCGAATTGTACACCAGGAGCAGTTCGTTGATGGATTTGTCGATAGCCGCGCGTTCGGCGTCGGTCAGTTCGAAATAAGCGTCGTGCTTGCGGGCTTTCTCCACGGCCAGCAGAATCGCGTCGGCTTCCACCCGTTGTTCCCGAACCTGTCGAGCTGACAAATCCTGCTCGGCCTGCTCGAACGACTCCTGGATCATCTTCTCCACTTGCTCGTCGGTCAGCCCGTAGGAAGGCTTCACCTCAACAGTGTGCTCTTTGCCGGTACGCTGATCGCGCGCGGTGACGCTCAGGATACCGTTGGCGTCGATCAGGAAGCGGACTTCGATGCGCGCCATTCCGGCCTGCACCGGATCGATGCCCTTCAGGTCGAATCGCGCCAGACTGCGGTTGTCCTTCACCAGTTCGCGCTCGCCCTGCACCACGTGAATCAGAACGTTGGTCTGCCCGTCGACAGCCGTGGTGAAGTTCTCCAGGGCGCTGGCCGGGATGGTGGAATTGCGATGGATCAGCTTCGACACAACGCCGCCCATGGTTTCGATGCCGAGCGAGAGCGGCGTCACATCCAGCAACAATTTGTTGTCGACAGCTCCAGAAAGTATTGCCGCCTGCACGGCGGCGCCGAGCGCCACCACTTCATCCGGATTCAGTTCGGTGTGCGGTTTGGCGCGGAATAGATTTTCAACCGCCGATCGAACCAGCGGGATGCGCGTCGATCCGCCCACCATCACCACTTCGTCGATCTGGTGGACGCTAACGCCCGCGTCCTTGATGCAATCGCGGCACGGGCCGAGCGTGCGGTCGACGATCGGCGTGATCAGCTTGTCATAGAGTTCCCGCGTGATCTCGCGCTGATACTTCTTGCCGTGGTATTCGAGTTCGATCGTGGCCGCCGGAACGAACGACAGCTTTTCTTTGGCGTGAATCACCGCGCGCCGCAGCCGCTGCACGCCTTCGTTGTCCGTCGACAAATCCTGGCCCCATTCGCTCGCGACGTCTTCAAGCGCAATGCGCAGCAGCAGGTTGTCGATGTCATCGCCGCCCAGGTGCGTGTCGCCGTTGGTCGCCAGAACTTCGAAGATTCCGTCGTGCAGTTTCAGGATTGAGATATCGAAGGTGCCACCGCCCAGATCGTAAACCGCGACGATGCCGTTCTCGCGTTTGTCGAGCCCATAGGCGAGCGCGGCGGCGGTGGGCTCATTCACCAGGCGCAAGACTTCCAGGCCGGCGATGCGTCCGGCGTCTTTGGTGGCCTGGCGCTGCGCGTCGTTGAAGTAGGCGGGCACCGTGATCACGGCCTTTTCGACTGGCACGCCGAAATAGTCCTCGGCGTTCTGCTTCAACTGGCGCAGGACCATGGCCGAGATCTCGGGCGGCGTGTAGGTGCGATCGCCAAGCTGCAGCTGGATCACCGATTCACTTCCGCCCGCCAAGCGAAAAGGAAAGAGCTGCAGCTCTTGCTGGATATCTTCGAGTCCACGTCCCATCAGGCGCTTGACCGAATAAACGGTGCGTTCGGGCTGTGTCAGGAGCAGCTCGCGCGCCGGATTGCCAACCACAACGCCGCCGTCCGGCAGGATCGAAACGACGCTGGGCACCAGTTTGTCGTCATCGGCGCCGGGGATAATGCGCGGGCCCGTGAGATCCATGAATGCGATGAGGCTGTTGGTGGTTCCAAGGTCGATGCCGACGATGTGGCCGGTTGAGGTGAAGTCGATATCCATAACTAGTGGCTGGTGGCTTGTGGCTGGTGGCGGGGGTCGAGCGTCTTCTGAACTTCCGATACCAGGTTCAAGATGTACTTACGGCGATTCAATAAGTTGCGGATCTCAGCTAAAGTATCGCGCGAAGGCGAAGCGTCGTACTTGGCGGACAGGTTCGCGAGCTCCTGATCGGACGCTGCCAGCATCCCCGAGAAATTCTTTTCGGCCTGCTCCAGTTGCGGACGCGCGGAATCGTCGCCGCTACGCATTTCTTCTAGCGCCATGTTCAATTCGAAAACCTCTTCGAGCAATTCGGGCGGGACATCCTTCGAACGCTGTTCGCCGATGTCAAAGCCTTCCAGCGCTAGCAGATACTGCGCGCGCTTGATGGGATCTTTTAACGTGCGGTAAGCGTCGTTCAAGGCTGACGACATATCCAACGCCCGCTGGCGTTCAGCCTCAGGCTTTTGCATGAATCGATCGGGATGAAGCTTGCGGCTCAGCTTATAGAATCGCTGTTGCAGATCGTCCAGCGAGAGATTGAGGCCCCGCTGGATGCCGAAAATCTCGTAAAAGTCGCTCACGCCGAGAACGACGTTCCGCAGCCGCAGCTTTTCTTCGCGTTCGGATTGTCGAACTCGAAGCCGGAATGAATGAGCGAGTCCTTCCAATCCAGCGTCATGCCGTTCAGATAGACCATGCTCTTGGGGTCGACGAAAACCTTGACGTCCTCGAATTCGTAGACCGTGTCGGTAGGCCGCGGCTTCACGTCGAACTTGAAAAGATAGCTCAAGCCGCTGCATCCGCCGCCCAGCACGCCCAGACGCAGTCCACCCTGGACGCCATGCTTGGCGAACTGTTCGCGAATCTTCGAGACAGCCTTGGGTGTCACGGTAACCATCAGTTATTTAGATGCTACGCTCGACCCTACGGCTTCACCCTGCGCGGCGGCCTTCTTCTTGTAATCGCCGATGGCGGCTTTGATGGCGTCTTCGGCCAGCACCGAACAGTGGATCTTCACCGGCGGCAGGCTCAGCTCATTGACGATGTCGGTGTTCTTGATGGCCAGCGCTTCGTCCACGGTTTTGCCGCGAAGCCATTCTGTCGCTAGCGACGAACTGGCGATAGCGCTGCCGCATCCGAAGGTTTTGAACTTGGCGTCTTCGATGACGCCGGTTTCGGGATTCACCTTCACCTGCAGCTTCATCACGTCGCCGCACTCCGGCGCGCCCACCATGCCGGTGCCCACGTTCGGATCGCTCTTATCCATCGAGCCGACGTTGCGGGGGTTGTTGTAGTGGTCGATTACTTTGTCGGAATAAGCCATGGTTTCTCCTGTTTAATGCGCGGCCCACTGGACCTTCGATAAATCAATTCCCTCTTTCGCCATCTCATAGAGTGGCGACAATTCGCGAAGTTTCTTCACCACGTCGATCACCTTGGCCGCGACGTAGTCGACTTCCTCTTCGGTATTGAAGCGCCCGAGGCCAAAACGAATGGACGAATGCGCCAGATCGTCGCCGGCGCCGAGCGCCTTCAAAACATAACTTGGTTCGAGCGTCGCCGAAGTGCAGGCCGAGCCGCTGGATACCGCGATATCGTTGATACCCATCAGCAGCGATTCGCCTTCGACATACGCGAAGCTGATGTTCAAATTGTTCGGCAGCCGGTGCTCCATGGTGCCGTTAATGTAAGTCTCATCCAGCTCGGATTGCAGTTTGTGCATCAGCTTGTCGCGCAAAAACGCCATCCGCTTGGATTCTTCGGCCATCTCGGCCTGGCACAACGCGCAGGCTTCGCCCAATCCCACGATGCCCGGAACGTTCAGCGTACCGGATCGCATGCCGCGCTCGTGCCCACCGCCGTCCATCTGCGCGGTGATCTGCACGCGCGGGCTCTTGCGGCGCACATACAACGCGCCCACGCCCTTGGGCCCGTACATTTTATGGCCGCTCATCGACATCAGATCGATGTTGTCCTTGATCACATTGACCGGCACTTTGCCCACGGCCTGCGTCGCGTCGGTGTGCAGCAGCACGCCCTTCGATTTCGCAAGCTTGCCGATTTCGGCGATTGGCTGCAGCACGCCGATTTCATTATTGGCGTACATGATGCTGATCAAGATGGTCTTGTCGGTGATGGCCGCCTGCAATTGATCCAGATCCACCAGACCGTTCTGCTGCACCGGCAGATACGTCACGCGCACGCCATGCTTTTCCAGCCGCTTACAGGTGTCGAGAATCGCCTTGTGCTCGGTGGCCGCGGTGATGATGTGATTGCCCTTTTCGGCGTACATTTCAGCCACGCCCTTGAGCGCCAGATTGTTCGATTCGGTTGCGCCGCTAGTGAAAACGATTTCCTTGTTGGTCGCGCCGATCAGGCTCGCGATCTGCTTGCGCGATTTCTCGACAGCTTCTTCAGCTTCCCATCCGAAGCTGTGATTGCGGCTGGCGGCGTTGCCGAAGGTCTGCAGGAAATACGGCTTCATCGCTTCGAACACGCGAGGATCCATCGGCGTGGTCGCGTGATAGTCCATGTAAATTGGCAGTTTCATTCTCTTGTCCTCATCACATCGTGGTCGGCGGCGTGATCGAAACATCGTACAAGCGCTGCGCCGATTTTCCCGCTTCGTCTTCCGGTTTAGACTCGGTTTTAGTCGAATCCACGGACATATCTGAGATGCTGATGCTCGCCAAAAGCCGCAGGATTCCTTCGTGAACCTTCTGCAGCGGATCGCGCACGGTGCATTTGTCGGTGTGGGCGCAATAGCCGTGCTCGGTGAAGCACGCCGTCAGAAAAATCGGCCCGTCAATGGTGCGGATCACTTCGTACGCCGTGATCTGGCGGGGGTCGCGAGCCAGTTTGTAGCCGCCATTGGTTCCGTGTTCGGAGCGCAGGAAGCCGCTCTTCACCAGTTTTTGCAGAATTTTCGACAGCAGCGCGGCCGGAATGCCATAGGTTTCGGCGATCTCCTTGGCGCTGGAACTCGCTGGGGAATTCACCGCCAGGTGCTTCAAGGCGATAAGCCCGTAATCCGCTTTCTTAGTAAGCTTCAGCATTCGGAACCAGAACTGGGACCGGAATAGTCCTACATCATTATGCCCGATCCCTAGTACAACCGTCAAGTGGAACTATTTCAAGTAGATAGGCAAGTGCGACTAAAAGCATCGCACATGCTTGGGATTACGGGGCTAGAGGATATCCGTACCGGCAATTGTCTTCAGTCGCCCTGCGGATTTGCGCCGCAACCTGGCGCGCGCCTTGGCGGGGGCAACGCTCTCGCCGCGATCAAGGGAGGCCAGGCACCGGCCAAGCTCCTCGTTGAACTCGGCAAGCTCAGCGACCCGCGCCGAGTCATGTTCTTCGGGTTTTCCAGTTCGAGCGTCAGGATACATTTCGTAGGGCCGCACTTCACTCTAACGCGAACGAGTTCACGCCTGAGCTGACGATCACGACATACTGCTTTCCGTTGCTCCCCCGATAGGTCATCGGATTGGTGTGGCCTTCCGAATCCAGCTTGACTTCCCATAACACCTTGCCTGTTCGCGAATCGAACGCGCGAAAGCGCTTGTCGTCGGTCCCGGCAATAAACACCAGGCCGCCGGCGGTGGCGATGGGACCGCCTTGTCCGAACGCCCCGGTATTATGCATGCCCTTGGCCTCCATTTCATCGCTGGTACCAAGCGGGACGCGCCACGCGAATTCGCCGGTGTTGGCGTTGACGGCCATCAACTCGGCCCAGGGCGGCTGCTGGCAGGGCATCTGCTTCTCCGGATTCCAGAAACGCGCGTTGACCGAGCCCGCGCCTAGCGGACTGAAGCGGCGGTACGCCACCTGATCGCCCTCCTTTGTCTTGTCCAGGCGGCCCATGCCGGCCACGTTGCGCACATTGACGAACACATACGCGAGGCTGGGATCGACGGCCACGCCGCCGTAATTCGGCCCGCCCTGCTGGCCCGGGAAGATGATCCGGAATTCCTTGCTGCTGTACGGCGTGTACGGGCCATAGTTATGAATCCCGCCGATTTTGTCCACCAGCTCGCGGCAAAATTTCTCGTGCTCCGGTTCGCCGGTGAAGATTTCGTCGGGCTTCACGCTGTTGCGCGCCAGCGGCGGAGGCTTCAGCGGGAAGGGCTGCGTCGGCCAAGTCTGCTCGCCCGGGACGTCGCTTTGCGGCACCGGCCGCTCTTCCACCGGATAGACCGACTTGCCTGTCTCGCGGTCCAGGAAAAACATCAGTCCCGGTTTCGAAAGTGCCACCACGACCGGAATTTTCTTCCCGTCGCGAACCAACTCCATCAGCGCCGGCGCGGCTTCAGCGTCGTAATCCCACAAGTCATGATGCGTCAACTGGAAATACCAGCGCACCTTTCCCGTTGCGCCGTCCAGCGCCACGATCGACGAGGAATAGAGATTCTGTCCGTGCCGCGCGCCTCCGTAATATTGCGCGGCTGGCTGGCCGATCGGCAGAAAGATCAGGCCGCGCTGCGCATCCACAGTTGCCGCGCCCCAGTTGGCCGGCGAGCCGGCGGTTACCCAATTGTCCTTCGGCCAGGTATCGTAGCCGGGGTCGCCCGGATGCGGAATGGTGTGAAAGGTCCAGGCCAGCTTGCCGCTGTGAAGATCCCAGGCGCGCACGTCCATGGCCGGCCCATCCGGATCGTCTTCTTTGCCCTGGGCTCCCGTGATGATCAGGTTGCGAAAGATGGCGCCTGGGGAGGCAATATGATACGGCGCGCTGGGGAATTTCTCGGTCACTCCTGGCGCGCAGGTCGACGACGCCCTCCTGGCCGAATCCGGGAACCAGCTTCCCCGTTTTGGCGTTGATGGCGATCAGCCGCCCATCGCTGGTGCCCGCTAGGATCTCCGGCGGAGCTTGCTTGTCGCCCTGCCAGTAGGTCACGCCGCGCAGCGGGGCCGCGACGCTGCTCCCAGATCGTATTTCCAGATTTCCTTGCCGGTCTCAGGTTCCAGCGCCACGATGCTGTGATGAACCGTAGGCGTGAAGAGGACGCCGCCGGCCATGATCGGCACCGCTTCGGTCGACGTTAACACCCGCGTCGCGGCAGCCAGGCTGATGGATCCGGGATCGATGCCATACTGCCATGCGAGCTTGAGCTTCGAAACATTCCTGGCGTTAATCTGAGCCAGCGGCGAATAACGCTGGCCGGCTGCGTCACGGCTATAAGTGGGCCAGTCGGACTGTCCATAGAGTCCCGTGACGGCAAAAGTCGCAAGAAGAGCGATGGTTCCCGTTCTCATATTGGATGACAGTCTATCGCGAAACTGAGGATGGTTCGATTAACCACCGATGGTTCGATTAAACTTGGTTACGAACCGAACATGAGCGCGTCCCCAAAACAAATTGTCATCCTGGGCGGCGGATTCGCCGGCGTGTATACGGCGCGCGCGCTTGAAAAGCTGCTACGGCCCGCCGAAGCGAACATCACGCTGGTGAATCGCGAGAATTATTGGGTGTACCAGCCGATGCTGTCCGAAGTAATCTCGGGCTCCATTGGCATCGCGAATGTCGTGTCTCCCATCCGCAGGCTTTGCCCGCGCACTAATCTGGTGACGCGCGAAATTGAAGACATCGATCTGGCGAACAAAGTGATCACCGTCAGCCCCGGCTTTCGCCCGCGGCAGCTCAAGCTCAACTACAACTATCTAGTGATCGCGCTCGGCAATGTGACGAACTTTTATGGCATGCCCGGAATGCTGGAGAATGCGATCCCGTTTAAGACGCTGGCCGACGCCATGATCTTGCGCAATCACGTAATTCGCACGCTGGAAGAGGCTGACGTGGAGGAAGATCCCGAGTTGCGCCGCAAGCTGCTGACCTTCGTGGTGGGCGGCGGCGGATTCTCGGGCGTCGAAGTGATCGCGGAACTGAACGATTTCGTGCGGGCGGTAAAGGGAAATTATCTGCGCCTGCGCAACGATTCGCCGCGCTGCGTTCTGGTTCACTCGCGCAACCGCATCCTGCAAGAGATGGCCGAGCCGCTGGCGCTGTTCGCGCAGAAGACGCTGCGCAAGCGGGGCGTCGAGATTCTGCTCGAAGACCGGCTGGTGGCCGCGACGTCTGAAAAAGCCATTCTCAAGTCGGGCGTCGAGATCCCTTGCAAGACCATCGTGTGCACGGTGCCTTCCACGCTGCCGCCGGTGATTCAGAAGCTCAAGTGCGCCAAGGAAAAAGGCAAGCTGCTGACCAACACCAGTCTCGAATTGAAGGACTACGAGGGGCAGGTATGGGCGCTGGGCGACTGCACGGCGGTGAAAACCGTTTCGGGCGCCGAAGCGCCCCCCACCGCCCAGCACGCGATTCGAGAAGCCACCACCGCCGCCACCAATATCGCCTCTGCCATTCGCGGAGGCCAGCGCGCGCAATTCGCGTTTGAGGGGTTGGGGACGCTTGGCTCGCTGGGTCACGGCGCGGCCGTGGCGCAGATCCTGGGAGTGAAACTCTCCGGCCTGATCGCCTGGGTGCTCTGGCGCTGCATTTATCTGATGAAGATGCCGGGGCTGAATCGCAAGGCGCGTATCGCGTCGGATTGGATGCTGCACCTACTGTTTCCGCCCGACCTGGCGCAAACCAAGCTGGACCCGGAGTCGGGCATACAGAATCAGCACTTCGAAGCTGGCGACGTGGTGTTCCAGCAAGGCGATTTGGGTGACAGCGTCTACGTGATCGAGGATGGCGAGTGCGACGTTCTGCAGGAAAAAGACGGCGCGCAGAAGTTGCTGGCGATCCTCAAAGCGGGCGATTATTTCGGCGAAATGGCGCTGCTTTCCGATCAAAGCCGCAACGCTACCATTCAGGCCCGCACGGCGATGAACGCGCTGATCATTCCCAAGGGCGATTTCGACAAACTGCGGCACAGCGTGCCCGCGTTCGGAGAGATTTTCCGGGCGTTGGCAAAGAAGCGCGGGGAAGTGGGGCCGACGCCCTCGTCGGCGGGTGACCCCCTGGTCGCCTCCCCGTCTAATACGTCGGATTCTGCGGGAACTTGACGTACGGCAACCGAACGCCCTGATCGATAATCTGATCGGCCCGAATAGCGGTAGGAGCCTGGAACGCGGCCCCGCCCGCCGCGGTGGCGAAATCGTCTTGATCCACGCCGTCGCCGCTGACCCCCAGCCCGCCCACCAGCACGCCGTTTTTGTAGAGCGGCAGAGCGCCGGGGAAAAACACGATGCCGTTTTGATTTGGGTTGGCTGCCTGCGAACCTTGCGTGCACGGATGCAGCGTGTCGAATTGATAGAGCGGGAAAAACGGACCGGGCGCGGTTCCGTCGATGCCAGGTGGATAAATTGGCTGCCCGCCGAAGCCGATGGTGCGGTTCGTCACGGCGGTACCCATCGGGACGCCGGGAAGATCGCTCGGGATGCGATTGGGCCCGCTGAAGAAAATCACATTGCGCGACTTCGCCACGGCCACGTCGATGCTGAACACCGTGGCGTCGGGCATGCGATGCAGCGCGATGAGGGTGCCGTCCAGATCGGCCACCGCGATCACAAATCGCGCGCGGGACCCGGCCGGCAATCGGATAACTGCACGCGTGAGATTGGCCTCGGCCACCACCGCGTTCACGATTCCCTGCACATCTTCCTGGGTGAGTCCGCCCAGCGGACCGGCGCGCGGAGCCACTAGATCGCCCTCGGGGTCGGGCTTAGGGCTGCCCAGCGGACCCAGCGCGTAGGCGCCATCGGCCGTTCCCGCGCTGTACCCGGCGGGCCGGGTAGTTTGGTTGACGAACGGCAACGCGATGCCACCCACGATCACCACCCCGGGCGTCGGCAGCGGCAAGGCAACGAACAAACCAGCGCCCAGAGCGCCAGAGACTGCGGCGAACTCGGCCACGTCCGGCGTCACACCAGCCACTCCCACGCCTCCCACCAAAATGCCTTGCTTGAACAGGGGCACTCCACCGGGATTGACGGCCGTGGGATCGCTGTCATTCAGGTTCGCTTTGCCGGTAAGAATGCCAAGACCAGGCTGCGTGCCATCGATGGATCGAGCGGGCGGAAAGTCCTGGCCAGTAATATAGTCGGCATTAAAAGGGCAACCGCGGTTGGTGTTCTCGATGCCGTACAGCGGGGCGTTGCTGGTGTAGTCGATGCCGGGCGGAAAATGGATGCCGCTGATGAACCGCACCGTTCGCGAAGAGAGCGGCGCTTGGTCGTTACTGAAGAAACTGGTGGTGCGGGCCAGCGCCACGGCCACTTCCTTGGTATCGGCCTGGATTCCGAAATTGGCCGCCGACGTCGCCGGTGCCGCCGGCTTCTGATAAATCGCGAGTATATCGCCCTGACGATTCGTGACCGCGATCACCATCGCATCCAAATTCACCGAGGACGCCGCGGCCTGCACCACTGCGGCGACATCGTCCGAAGTCAGCATTACGGGGTCGGGCAAGGGATGCAGATGCCGATGAATGGGAGGATGGGGCGGCTGCGCCAGGCACATCGATGCTGCAAGGGCAAACACGGCGCAGCTTCGTGTCGACAGCATCTTCTTAGCCTACTCGATCCTTATTCGATCAACGCGTTCAGGCTCTTCATGGCCGCCGCGAACTTCAAACCGTTATAGGAGGACGGATCGTCCAGCTGGCGAAACAGCGCGTTGATCCCAGCGCGAATCTGGGAATCGTTGCCGAGCTTTCCGCTTTTGGTGTAAGCGATGAACAACGAGTCGAGCGCCATGGTGGCCTGCTCGGCGGCCCGCTCGCCTTGTCCGGCGATTCCGTCGGCGTCGCCGCTGATGCTCTTGAGCAGCCGAAGCGTCTGCGGTTGATCGAACTTCATGGCGTTCAAACGGACGGCCACGCGCGCTGCCAAATCCGCCGTGCTGGTAGCTTCGGACGCCACTTGCAGCCGGTTCGAATTGAGCGCGGTGACGCCCGCGTACACCTGTTCGATGCCGGCTTGGAGGTCGCGCGTGGCGCCGGGATCGGCATCCTGAATCACGTGGTTCAACACCACATAGCGCGAAAGGTTGAAGGGCGGATTGCCGGGACGGCGGCCGGCGTAGCCCCGATCCTGCCGCCAGCTATCCTTGGCGGCCGTCAGATTGTGATGGCAGGCGAAGCAGTCCAGCTCGGCATACTCCGGCCAGATGCCGTTTTGCGATTCGCGCGCCACGCGTTTCAGTTGTTCGCGCAGTTGCACCGCCTGCCCCACCCCCATGGCGCGCACCGCGAGCCAGGGATCGGTGTCCTTTTCCTTCCAGTGTGGGGGCATTACCGACATGAACGAATCCAGCTCGAAATACAGGTCGGGATGGCCGGCGGCGATCAATTCGTGATCGACGGTTTTCTCGGGCGTGCCCAGGTGGCAGCTCAGGCATTTCTCACTGCGCTTCACCAGGTCGCGGGTGTCGTAAAGGCCAAGCTCGAGCGATTTTTCGTACTTCCATCCGCGTGTGGTGTGCGGGCCCAGCCAGGCCGACGCCGGGCCGTGGCAATTCTCGCAGCCCACGCCGTCGGTGAGATCGAAGGTGCGGGCGCGCTGATCGGGCGGAACATCCAGAGCGTGGCAGGCCAGACACCGGGGAGCCGTGTCGGGGCTGGGAAGCCCCATGATCTTGGCGATGCGCGTGCCCACCGGATTGGTCAGGTTCATGTACGCATGGGCGTGCTTGTCGCGCACCACCCAGGTGCTGTATTCGTTCTGCAGAACCGTGGTCTGGTCCCGCGCTTGGACGCCTCCATGGCAGCTCGGCGAACTGCAGGAACCGGGCCCGGTGTACTTCGAAGGCTCCGCGCTCTCGGCCGCCGGAAGAGCCGCGCAGCCCAGGAGCGTACCCAGGATTCCGAAACAGAGAAGCTTTTTCATGTTCTCCGGTGCTTCAGATAGATTACCAGATGCCAGGACTGCTATTACGGCTATAATGTAACCTCGTGACGACCGAGGCATCCGGAGGAACCAGCGTTGATTTTTGACGACCTCAGAGAGATCCAGTCCCAGTACGGCTATCTGCCGCCGGAACAACTGCAGGAACTCTCCCAACGCACCAAGACTCCGCTCTATCGCATCCACGGCGTGGCCGACTTTTATCCGCACTTCCATCTCAGCCGTCCGCCCAAGGTCAGGATGAACGTGTGCTCCGACATGTCGTGTCATCTGCGCGGCGCGGACGACTTGAAAGCGTCGCTGCAGCAAAGGTTCCGCGGGATGAGCGACAAGGACGTGGCAGTGGGCGAGGTTTCTTGCCTGGGCCAGTGCGATGGCGCGCCTGCAGTTTCCATCAACGATCGCATTTATCGCAACGTCACCACGGCGCAGGCTGAGGCGTTGGTGCTCACCGCTCTGGGCGGTAACGAACTTCCCCAGATGCCGGCGGACGAAAAGACGGTCTTGTTGGGATCGGATCCCTATGCCGGAGGCGAGCGCTATGGCGCTCTGCGGCGCGTGACCGCCTCACGCGATTGGGACGGAGTGATCGCACAATTGAAGGCCAGCGGCCTGGCGGGACTGGGTGGCGCGGGATTTCCCACCGGCGTGAAATGGGAGGCCGTGCGGCGCGAGCGCGGTCCCGAAAAGTATGTGGTGTGCAACGCCGATGAGAGCGAGCCCGGCACTATCAAGGATCGCTTCATCATGCGGAATCTGCCCAACCTGGTGGTGGAAGGCATGATCATCGCCGGACTGGTTACGGGCGCGCGAAAAGGCATCCTGTATATCCGGCACGAGTACGAAGCGCAGGAAAGAATCCTGCACGAAGAGATCGAGCGCTGCTACGAAGAAGGTCTCCTGGGCGCCAGCGTGCTCGGCTCCGGCCTCACCTTCGATCTGGAATTATTCGTCAGCCCGGGCGGATATATTTGCGGCGAAGAGAGCGCGCTGATTGAGGCCATTGAGGGCAAACGCGCCGAACCGCGTAATAAACCGCCGTTTCCGGTGGCGCAGGGTGTGTTTAACAAGCCAACAGCGCTGAATAATGTGGAGACGTTCGCCAACGTCCCGCAGATCCTGGTGAAGGGCGTCGAGTGGTATAAATCGCAGGGCCAAGGCGGCGCGGCGGGTCTGAAATTTGTCGGCATCAGCGGCGACGTGCGGAAGCCGGGGGTGTTCGAGATACCGATGGGCCTGCCGATGTCGGAAGTGATCTTCAATCTGGCCGGCGGGATTGTGGAGGGGAAAAAGTTG
Organism: Bryobacterales bacterium; assembly: GCA_963798295.1. GTDB lineage: Bacteria > Acidobacteriota > Terriglobia > Bryobacterales > Bryobacteraceae > Palsa-89. The sequence goes on from CAWCSV010000007.1 coordinate 391,636, forward strand.
AAGGCCTTTGCGCCTTCCGGACCGTCGTCGGGATATTTGCCCGCGTCCAAAGTGGATGTCCGGCTGGATTTCAAATCGCTGGCCGCCATTGGATCGATGCTCGGGTCGGGCGCCATCGTGGTCTGCGCCGAGGGCCGCTGCATGCTTGACATGGCGCTGAACGCGGTAAAGTTCTTCCGCAATGAATCCTGCGGTAAGTGCGTGCCCTGCCGCATGGGATCGCAGAAGATGGTGGACATCTTGACGGGTTGGACCCACGGCAAGGGATCGGCCGCGGACATGGTGTTGATCGACGATCTTACCGAGGCGTTGAAGCTCACCTCCATCTGCGGGCTCGGGCAATTCGCGCATTCGCCGTTGAGCTCCGTGCTGCTGCATTTTCGCGATGAGATCGACGCGCACGTGCAAGGCCACCGGTGTCCTGAAGGAGTCTGCCCCATGCGCGAGGTTTACGCATGAGTCTGATTTGAATATGAGCGACGTCCAATTAACCATCGATGGAATGGCCGTGTCGGTTCCCGAAGGAACCACGGTATTCGACGCCGCGCGCTCCAACGGCATTCCCATTCCTACGTTGTGCCACCAGCAAAACGAAACACCCGCCGGAGTGTGCCGGGTCTGCGTAGTGGATGTGGGCGGGCGCGTTCTGGCGGCGTCTTGTGTTCGTCCCGCCGAAAACAAGATGGTGGTTTCCACCAATTCCGAGAAGGTGACGCGCGCTCGGCGCACGCTGGTGGAAATGCTGATGGCCGACCATCCCAGCCCCTGCGCCCGCCAGCGCCAATCCAACGATTGCGAGTTGGAGACGCTGGCGCGCCTGGAAGGCATCACGCAGACGCGTTTTCCACGCAGGATCTCGCCGCGCGGCCAGGACAATTCGTCGCTGGTCATCGCGGTGGATCACGAAGCGTGCATTCTGTGCGACCGCTGCATTCGCGGCTGCGACGAAATCCGCCACAACGACGTGCTGGGGCGGCGCGGTAAGGGCTTCATGGCGGGCATCGCCTTCGACACGAACCTGCCGATGGGCAACTCGTCATGCGTCTCGTGCGGCGAGTGCATGGTGTCGTGTCCAACGGGCGCGCTCACCAACAAGAGCGTGGTGAAAACGGTTTTGCCGGGCGAGCCGGTGGGCGTAGAGGAGCTGCAGCAGCTCTCCTATTTCCAGAAGGTCTCGGGAACGTTCCTGGAGCTGAACAAGAACGCAGTCGTGCGGCGCTATTATCGCAAGGGCGACATCGTATGCCGCGAGGGCGAATACGGCTCGACGGCGTTTTACATCACCGAAGGGCAAGCCGAAGTTTTTCTCTCGACGCCCATGGCCCACGTGAACACCGAGAGCAGCGGCAGCGGATTCCTGGGCAAGATGAGCAGCCGCCTATTTGGACGCAAGCAGGAGAACCGCACGGAGGAAGGCCATCGCGACACCATCCCGATCGATGCTCCGGTGGATCTGCCCTACGATCATCCGGTGGCCACGCTCGGCCCGGGCGACCTGTTCGGTGAAATGACCTGCATCAGCTTGTATCCGCGCTCGGCCACGGTGCGGGCGGCTACGGATTGCGTGATGTTCGAGATGCTGCGCAACGTGCTCGACATCATCCAGCGCAACAAGACGCTCAAGGCGCAGCTGGACGCCAAGTATCGCCAGCGCGCGCTGGACGATCATCTGCGCAGCGTGCCCATGTTCGCGTCGCTGAGCCAGGATTTCATCGACATCCTCCGCAACAAAGTGGAGCTGGTACGCTATACCAAAGGCGACGTGATCTGCAGCCAGGGCGACGTCGCGGACAGCTTTTACCTGATCCGTCTGGGTTTCGTGAAAGTATCCGAGCCGCATCCGGGCGGCGACCTCGTTCTGGCGTATCTGGGACGCGGCGGATATTTCGGCGAGATCGGGCTGCTGGGCGGAGGAACCCGCACCGCGACGTGCGCCGCGATGGATCATGTGGAGCTGGTCCGCATTCACGCCGAAGAGTTCCATCAGATGGTGCAGCTGTTCCCCGCCATTCGACACAGCCTGGAAACCTTGGCCCGCGAGCGCCAGGATCAGAACCGGCAGCGCCTGGCCACGGCCACCAGCACGCCGCTGGATTCCTTCCTCACCCAGGGTCTGATGGAAGCGCAGAGCCTGCTCGTGATGGATTTACAACGTTGCACCCGCTGCGACGCTTGCGTCCGCGCCTGCGCCGATGCGCACGATGGAGTGACCCGGCTGATTCGGGAGGGCCAGCGTTTCGACAAATATCTGGTGGCTACGTCCTGCCGTCATTGCCGCGATCCGCTGTGCATGGTGGGTTGCCCTGTGGGTTCCATCCGGCGTCGCAATTCGCTGGAAGTGATCATCGAGAACTGGTGCATCGGGTGCGGCCTATGCGCCAAGAATTGCCCGTACGGAAATATCAACATGCATCCGTTCACGGTGATGGAGAACGATCCGATGAACTCGGGCCGCCAGATGGCCGTGGTGAAGCAAAAGGCGACGTCGTGCGATTTATGCACCGATTTGGCCGAGCCCAGTTGCGTCTACGCTTGCCCGCACGACGCGGCGCATCGCGTGGAGCCGAACGAATTCTTCCGCTGGGTGGGAACGCCGCTCGGCACCGCATCCAGGAGAACCTAAAGAGGCGCGATGCGGATTGACCGGACACACCGCCCCTGGGTGATTGCGACCGTCGCGCTCGCAATCGTCAGCACGGCCGCGTATATTCTTTACGCCGTCCAGACACCGGGCGGTCCGCGCGGCGGAAGCGCTATCGGGCTTACGTTTGGGATCGTGGGCTACGCCCTGATGCTTTACGCCGGGTTGCTGGGCGCGCGCAAACAGGTTCCCACCTGGCGCATTGGTCGCGCTCAAACCTGGATGCGCGGTCATCTCTGGTTGGGGCTGTTGAGCCTGCTCTTGATCCTGTTTCATTGCGGCTTCGCTTTTCGCGGACCGTTGACGCTGGTGCTGATGCTGCTGTTCTTCAGCGTGATCGGCAGCGGCATTCTGGGCGCCGCGCTGCAGCATTATGTACCGAGCTTCCTGACTGCTCGCGTGCCGCTGGAGACCATCTACGAAGAGATCCCGCACGTGCGCGCGCAGTTGTGTGAGGAGGCCGATCAGTTGGCCATCGCCATCTGCGGTCCTCTGGATCACGCGGTGACGGAAGAGACTGCCGAACAGGCGCAGACCGTGCTGGTCGAGATCGAACACGACGATCGCGAGCGATTTCGCGAAGTCTACCTGCACAAAGTCCGGCCGTATCTGGCCGACCCGGAAACACCCGGCGCCGAATTGGCCGATCCGCTGCGATCGGGCGAAACCTTTGACGCATTGCGCCGCTTGCTGGCCCCGCCGGTACACGGCGTGCTGGACGATCTGGAAAACATCTGCGTGGAAGAGCAGCAGCTAAGCCGGCAGATTCGAATCTATCGCTGGCTGCACGGCTGGCTACTGGTGCATGTTCCTCTTTCGATCGCGCTGTTGGTGCTGGGCGCGATCCACGCGGTAGTCGCGTTGAGGTATTAACCGAATGGCCGGCCGCATCCGCACCACCAAGAAACTCGCGCAACGCATCAATCTTGAGTACTTCAAGACGCTGCACGGTATTCCGCGCTGGCGGCGGATTCTCTCGGGTGTGTTTGTCGTCGCGGGCGTGGCATGGCTGGGCTGGCATGCCTTGGCGGGAAGCCCCAAGCCGTACAACGCCGGGCCGCTGGGACATGCGCACGCTTTGCTGGGACAAAAGTGCGCCGCGTGCCACGTCTCGCAGGCCAGCTATCAGAAGAGCGCGACTGATCAGGCTTGCCTGGCGTGCCACGATGGCCCGATCCATCATGCCGATCAAACCTTCACGCCGTCGTGCTCCAATTGCCACGTGGAGCATCAAGGCACGCTGCGGCTGGCGAGCACCAGCGACCGCGCCTGCACGCAATGCCACGCCGATCTGACCACCACGCACGGGGCATCCAAATTCGTGTCGAACATTACCGGGTTCGATCGGAGCCATCCGGAATTCGCAGCCTTGCGGCCCGGAGCGTCGGATCCTGGCACCATCAAATTCAATCACCATGTGCATCTGAAAGAAGACTTGCGCGGACCCGACGGTCCGGTGCAGTTGAAGTGCGCCGACTGCCATCGGCCTAGCGAAACAACGGATCGGGCATATATGGAGCCGGTCAACTATGAGAAGCACTGCGCGTCCTGCCACGCGCTGCAGTTCGACCGGCGCTTCAGCGAATCGGCGCCGCACAAGGAACCGCAGGTGGTCTACGATTTCGTTTTCGCCAAGCTGACAGCGTATATTGCGGCGCATCCCGCGGAGATTCCGTTAGTCGACGAACCCGACAAGCGGCTGCCCAGCCGTCCGCCGCAGCCGCCCGCGCGCAATGCCGCCGAGTGGGTGCAGCAGCGCATGGCGGACGCGCAGCTGTTGCTGTGGCGCAAGTCCTGCAAGGAATGCCATCGCTTAAGCTACCCGAACGGCCCCGATGCTTTGCCCAGCGTCGCGAAAGCCCAACTCACCACCCGCTGGCTGCAGCACGCTGAGTTCGATCACGAAGCTCATCAGATGGTGCAGTGCGCCTCCTGCCATGCCAAGGCGAACGACAGCCGCGAGACGTCGGATGTGCTTATTCCCGGCGTCCAAACCTGCCAGCAGTGCCATCGCTCAGGCAAGGATGCGGCGGAAGCGCGCTGTTTCGAATGCCACGTTTATCATGACTGGAGCAAGGAAAAGCCGACAGTCGCCAAGTATTCGGTGAAGCAGTTGGCTGAATAGCCGCTCTACTTCGCCGGCCCAGGCGGATCGTTCGTCACGGTGAAGAGCTGCCCGTTCTTCAAATATAGTCGCTGCGCTTCTTCACGATTGAAGGGCCGGGATCCGCGCCGGTTGAAGACTGCCAGCTGGTTGCCGTCTTCATCCACTGCGCGGTCGCGATCGATGCCCTTCGAAACCGCCAGCGCCGGCCCTTTGGTGCGATAGGTCGCGATCAGCTTCGGCGTCGGCTTCGGGCTGAAGCCGAGATAATTCGGCTGGTCGTTGGGGGCGAACAATTGCACGATGCGGAAGCCGTTCCTGCCGTCCGCGATATAGGCGAAAGCGCTGGCGGCCGTCATGCCTAGCTTCACGTCGCGCGTGTCGTTGATGACGCCCCGAGCGTTGAAGACTTGCTCGATCTTCGGATGCTCGGGCCGCTCCACATCCAGGATCACCAAGCCCTGCTTGCCGCCGGCAACATAGGCATAGGTGCGGGCAACGTAGATATTGCGGGCGTCCTCCAGCGGAATGGAAGCGCCTTGGACAACGCGCGGATGCGCGAGCGACGTAACATCCAGAACCTTCAATCCCTGGCGGTCCACCACGAAGGCATAGCGGAACTGGATGGCGACGCCTTGCGGATCGACGAGATCCGGAGCGCTGATCTCCGATTCCACTTTGGGCGCCACCGGATTGGAGATGTTGACGACCACCAATCCGCGATCGCACAAGATATAGGCGTAGGTTCCCGCGATGGTGATACGGCGCGCTCCCTTCAAAACACCGCCCGGATTAAATGTTGCAGCACGTTTCAGGAAATTGTTCGCCGGGTTGCCGTCCAGCAGCGTCAGCACGCCCGGCGCTTTGGCTTTCAGATTCGGATCGCCGATCACAACCAGGCCTTCTTCGGCGTCGGTAACGTAGAGGAATCCGTACATCAGCGCGATGGCCTGCTCTTCATTAGCAGGTATGCGCGTTCGCAGCGGATCAACGGCCAGTGTGGATGGCGAGCCCACCGCCGTCGCATTCCTGGTCTTCACATAGAAGCGTTGCCCCAAGGGCGACACCGGCGCGGTGACCATTTTCTCCGAGAAATCCTTATTGTCGATGTTCGCGACATCGTACACGCGGAACCCGTCTTTGCCCAGCGCCGCATAAAGATATTCGCCGCGCAACTGGACATCCAGCACGTTTCCGGCATGATGATCGGCTTCATGCAATTCGCCGTGATGCCCTTCCACTTCCTCGTAATTCTTCGAATAAACCAGCTTCTGCAAGTCGCTTCCGAACACGGCGGGCGGATCGTCATGCTCGGCCACCGGCACCGCGTCGAAGCCCTTCGATCCCTCCGCCACGTAGACGTAGCGGCCCATGAAATTCACCAGGTTAGTGCCCTGCATTAAGAGCTGGGCCATCCAGGCGTTGTTGTCGCCCTCGCGTGATACGTGACAATCGGTGCAGGTCTTGGTTTCGGTGGCTCGCACGGTGTGCGGATAATACGGGCTGAATCCGAACCCGCTGAAGCCTTCCGCCGAGACCGTCTGCTGCATGTAATAGATCCAGTCGCGATTGGCATTCTGCGAGCTGACGACCACCGCGCACGTGGACCGCGTGGGCGCGATGCGATGCTTAGTCACCGTGCCGTCCACGCCCAGCATGTAAATGTCGTCGCGCAGCACCTCAAAGTTGTACGCGGTGTAGTTGCGCGTGGTCAGCCCCTCGTTGTGCAGCATCGGCAGCTTGCGATTGGCGGACATCGGCAGGTGGCACCCGAAGCAACTTGTGGTCCAGGACGTGTGACAGGCGTAGCACGTCATGCGCTCGTTGGAATGCGCGAGCGTGGACTCGTCGCCCGGCACGCTGCCCCACGTGGTTCCATCTTTCAGAATCGTTTTCGCCAGCCGCGACTTTTCGTTGTAGTGCGGATTGCCGGGCGTGATGGTGTCCACCACCTGCACCACTTCCCAGGGCGCGCGATCCTTGTCCACCCCGGATCGCTGGTACAGCTTTCCCTCTTGCCAGTAGAAGCGCCGCTGTCCCCAGGGAGTGCGAAGCAGCGAAAGGTCGGTGCCTCCCGCGGGAGCTGCCGACGCCGACGTTCGCAGCGTGGCTTTATGCGAGATGGCGCCGTGGCAATCCACGCAATCGATTTCGACGGCGTTGCGCGTCTCGCCATAAAGATTGCCGTCGCCATGATTATCTTGCCCAAAGTGGCAATCGGTGCAGTGCATGCCCTTTTCCAGATGAATATCGCGGAGCTGCACGCCCTTCTGAAATTTGTCCTTGTCGTCGGGCGGCACGACGTGGCTCTCCGGATCCAGCATGTTGCCCTTGCGATCGCGCTTGTACACCGCGCGAAACACCCAACCATGGCCGTGAAAATCGGCGAATTGCGTATGCTTGAGCTGTGAATTGAACTCCGGGGTGCCGGTCTTTTCCAGGAACGACAGGTCCTTCCACAATCCGCGCGCCGCGGCGCTTTCCGGATTCGCCTGCCATGTTTGGAAGCGCTCTTCATCCGATGGGTCGTGCTGCTCCTTGGGATACATGTTCTCGCCATCCGTTTCGTTGTCCCACCACGTGTAGCCGAGATACGACGCCACCATGTTGGTGCCGGGATGGATGTGGCAGACGATGCACTGGCTGGTGGGAATGGATCGCGTGAACTCGTGTTTGATGGGATGGCCCGATTCGTTGTGCGGAATGGTGGGATCGATCTCGGCGCTGTGCGCCTGGTTGCCGTACTGCGCGTAAGGTCCCGAATGAATCGGCGAACGATCGTTGGCGTAGATCACGTGGCACGCCGTGCACCCGCTATTGCGATAGTCGCCGGGATGATCGTTGGTGCCGGGCAGCGAGAGAATCGGATCCAGCAGGCGCGTCTTTTGCAGTCCCAGAAATACCGGATCGGTTCGCAGCTCGGTGCCAAGGCCACGTTCGCTCAGCTTCACGTCGGGACGCCCTGGATCTTCGTCCGGATTGGGAATGCCGACTTCCGACCGCTCTCCCCCGCCCCGTTCGAAGACGCGCAGGATATTGCCGGGTTGCGAAACTTCCCAGCGGCCCAGTGGATCAAGGTAGGGAAGCACGCCCTTCAGACGCGTCAACTCCTGCGACGGCGGCGGATAGTTCTTCAAGCGTTGCGCGATGCCGTCGGCCGAATAGCTCTCCCCAAACTTCGCGTCCTTGTAAGGGTAACCGCCGTTGTTATACAGAGCGGCTTCCCAAAGCATGGTACCGGTGGTCATCATGCTGGTGCGGACCGCGAAAACTTCCTTGGTGTGGCAGCCGGCTGAGCCGCAGGTTTGCTCCGCCACGCGCAGATCGCCGGGATTGACGAATTGAATGTACTCTTTGGTTTCCTTCAGCCATTCCGTGTACGGTCGCACCGGATTCGCCGAGCTGCGCCAGAGTTCGGGAATGCTTGGCTTGGGATGTGCTTTCTTCTTCGCCTCATCGTATGCAGCGGAGCCTTTTTGCACGCCTGCGGGCGGCATAACGCCCGCGTTCCCGCCGTGACAATCCGTGCATCCCAACCGCACCGTCCCGGTGGTGTGCATGCTGGCCGAATCGGTCTGGCCGTGGCAGGCCACGCAGCCGGTGCTGTTGCGCGCTGCCTCGTCCTGCGACTCGCCCAGCCGGGCTGTGCCGGACTGCTGTTGTTGCCCCAGTAAGAGCACGCATAACAGCGCGCACCCGGCGCTCAGACCAAAACCAATGGCGACGCTGCGAATTGTCTTAGAACTTGAAACGGACATTCGTAAAGAACGATAGCAAAACTCGATTTGTGGATATGTCGCGAAGACCCTGGAACGGCACCAGCGCATTGATGCCGCCGGTGATCACCATGTTCTCGGAAAGCGGCGGCCGATAGGCGAAGCCGATCCCCGAATCGGCGCCGATTCCCGCGTGAATGTTGGATTGGAACAGCAGCAGCTCCAGCGGATCGGTGCGCGCAAAACGGAGCATATTGAAATTGATGAAGCCGCGCAGCTTGGGCGTGATGTCGATGTCAACTCCGGCATTGTAGAGGAACAAACCCGGATTCACGAAATTGGCCTGGCCTTCGGACTTGCTGGTGCGCAGGTCCGGAACCAGGCTGTCGGGACTCACCAGGCTGACGCCCGTGCTGGTGAGCGGGATGCCCTCGCGATTGAAAAAGCTGAAGAAGCCTCCGGCGAAGTTGGGATTATCGAAAATGGTGTCGAATCCGCGCGCGCTTCCGTCGCGAGGATCCTTGTCGCCGGAAGCATAGAAGAACGAGAGCCGGTAGCGCAGCCAATCTTTATCCAGCGACAATTCCACCGCGGCCATCTGCGCGTTGATATCCGTGCGGCGTCCGGCGATTTCGTTGAACTTGTCGGTGCCCAGCACCTGATAAAAAGCGTGTGTGAGGTTGATCTTGCCAAAGTGGCCGTCGCCGGTCAGGCCGTAGTAATAAGCGCGAATGGAATGCGGCGTCACCACGCCAATGGGCGCCGGACGCGCCAAAAAATTATCGGTGTTGTATTGAAAGGAAGGATCATCCTTGTCGTAATGAAAGCTGGCCTGGATAGTGTAGCCCGGCTTGATGAAATCCTGCCGGTATAAGTTGGCGATCATCACCTGCTGGTGGCGGTAGGCGAACGAATTCAAACCGCTGTTGGTGTCTTTCTCCAGCATGGCGAAATAAGCTGCGTTGAATTGGTATCGATTGGAGTCGAAATTACCAAAAAGGCGCACGCCAGGCTCTTCGTCGGAGAAGATAAACCCGCGAAAATCGCTGGTGAAGGACTGCACGCCCACGCGCAGGGAAATGAAGTCGTACTGGTTGCTCAGGTCCTTGAGCTTCACCTCGGCGAAGCCCTCCTGCAATCCTACGTGCGTATCCAGGCGCGTGGTTCCTTTGAGAACATCGAAATTGACGACGCCGTTCTCCTGGGCCGCCAGGTAGTTGATATTCACTTCGGGAGTGATCTGGATGCGCCAATCGGCGGGACGAAAGGAAGTGTCGCCATGAAACAGGTTGAAGGAGAACGCCATGTTCTCGCTCATGAAAAACTGGCCGAAACGTCCGAAGAACTGGGCTTCGCCCGGGCTGGCCGACCCTACTCCACTCGGAACCGGCAAACGCCGGCCATCGGCGAAGGTATCGCTGGTGGCCGAAATATCCAGGAACGTCTGGTTTCCGATGATCGGATAATCCCCCTTCAGCTTGTTGCGATTAAACGGATCGTACCAGTGCCCTTTGACATAGGGCACTTCAAAGTTCGGGTAACGATGATAATCGTCCGGAAATTCGTAGGCCCAGCGATTGGGAACGGCTTCGAACACCTGGTCGTCGGAGGGTATCGGAGAAAGAGGCTTCGCCTCTCCGCTATCGCCGGGTGGAGGCTGCGATGGCAGATTGCGATAGGTGGAGGAGGTGGCCGGTTGTTGCGGGCCCGGCGGGGGCTTGGGGCCCAGATCGGGCTGGCGAGGAATCTCGCGAATGCCGTCCGAACCGCCCGGCGCCGCCGCGAGCGTGAACATCAGCGGAAAGACGTCGCCCGCGGCGAGGTTGATATCGCCCTGCGCGAACGGCAGGAACCCGTCCCGCGTGGCCTTCACCTGATAGCGGCCAGGCGCGAGGTTGAGGAATCGAAAGGATCCGTCGCCGTTGGTGATCGCTGTAACATTGACCGTCGTAACACTTTGCCCAGGGGCCAGCGCCTGAAGAGTAACCGAGACGCCGCCCAGGCCCAGCCCCTCTTGGGTAGTCGCAATCCCCGTAATGGCCGCGACACTCGAAAACGTTTGTCGTGGAATATGTTGCACTTGCCCCGCGCTCGAAACGTCGACGCAGCCTAGCAGCAGCGCGAGCGGGAGCACCCACGCAGGCTTTCCAGGCTTTCGACGTGCAGGCGCCTCAATTGGCACAGATATAAGAATGGTGTGATCGGTACCAGGGAGTCAAGCGGAATCGCCCCGGCGGGCCTTAGCGCGACTCGGGAGGGGAAGCGTGGAGGGGCGACGGTCGGTTTCACCTTGCCATTACGCTTCGCGAAATAAATCCAAGTAACCGGGGCAGACGCAGGAAACTAGCGCGAAGGAATGTTCCCCGCGACCCGAGCGTTTGGTGCTCGGCACAGGACACAGATCGGATGGATAAGCAGCCGTGGATTAGGTCGGGTACTGGTAGTTCCCCTCTGAAATCAGCTTGTAAGACAGACAAATGCGGATTAAAATAGCCGAACGGTCAACACCAACTCAGCGTTATTGTTTGGAGCCTTTGTTGCGCTTCAGTGAATTTACAGGAGAAGCAATGCGTAGAACTTTTGCTTTTATTACCTTATCGCTCACAACCACCGGCTTGTGCGCCTGGGCTGATGTCATCGATATTAGCGCTTCGGACCGCGGTTGGGTATGCACGGAAATCGCCGACTCTATCTGTCCGGGTAACAATGGCGCAGACCCAGAGAACAACTATTTCGCCGGTACCAATTTTGATAACAGTAAGTTTCGGGACTGGTTTGAATTTGCCGTTCCGACACTGGCCGGCGAATCCATTGTCTCTGCCACTTTGAATCTTGACGAGTACTCAACCGGATTCTTCCCGGGTGTAAGCTACACATATAGTGTCTACGGATTGGGTGCGCAGCCCATTGTTTTCGCCGACGTGTCTGCGAGTCAGCCATTTGGCTCAGTTGTTACTAGCGGCGGATTCGAGAGTTCGCTTGTAAGCATTACGCTTAACGGCGCTGCTTTGGCGGCTATCGGCGCGGATGAGGGCGGCTTCATCTTCATTGGTGGCATAGATTCCGCGGAGCTTGGCCCGCCCGGAGAGATCTTAGGCACTCCGTTTGGTGTCGGCGATTTCGGAAACACTGGCGCCCCCGGATCCTATAACACTGTTCTAAGTATCTCGACGGCTCCGGCACTGAGCGGCGTACCAGAGCCCAACATGAGCGTATTGTTGGTCATTGGCGCAGTTCTTCTTGTCCGGTCGAGGCGCCTAGCCATACGATAGTGGCAGATTCTAGGCCTCCCGCCCATTCGTAGACCAAGAGGGGCGCGCTCCCCTCACGATGTTAGCGCTACCCTCGCGCCACTTCCGTTTGGCCGCATTAACCGGCCGCCTGAGTTTGACGAGCTAGGTTAGGTCGACAGAGCAGCAATAGCCCGGTCCGGCTTTCGACGTGCAAGCGCCTCAATTGGCACAGATATAAGAATGGTGTCAGATCGGTACCAGGGAGTCAAGCGGAATCGCCCCGGCGGGCCTTAGCGCGACTCAGGAGGGGAAGAACGAGGAAAGAGCGTCAAAGGGCGCTCCAGCTCTGCGACGGTTTTCACCTTACCCTTGCGCTCGGCAATCAGCGTAGCCACTGCGCCGCAGGCGATGCAAAGCGCCATTGCGGGAGATATCACAAATTCCCAATGGTGAGGCCTTCGGATGACCGAAATGGCCAGGAAAATCAAGGCACCAACCGCGATTCCCAACAATGCAACGGCGATTCGTTTGCCCATGACCGCGATTTTACCGCGTTTTTTCGTGGACAACCAGCGGCAGCGGGACCTACGGCTGCAGGCCGGGCGCGACGTAAGTGTAGAACAACACGATCAGGCCGATGACGCAGGCCAGCAGTGCGCTATGCTTCAGCGTAAAGCGGAACAGCTTGGCTTCTTCGTCCGGCGCCATGTTCGTAGCCGCGGCGGCCACCGCGATGCTGGACAGGCTGATCATCTTGCCCATCACGCCGCCGGCTGAATTGGCCGACGCCATCAGCACCGGATTGAACCCCAGCTTGGTAGCCGTCACCACCTGCAGATTGCCGAACAGCGCGTTGGCGGAAGTATCGGAGCCGGTAAGGAAAACGCCCAGCCAGCCGAGGATCGCGCTGAAGAACGGAAATGACGCAGCGGTGGCCGCGAAGGCCAAACCCAGCGTTCCCGTGGCTCCCGAGTAGTTCATCAGGTAGGCCAGGCCCAGCACGCAGGCCAGCGTGATCAGCGAAAAGGCGAGTTGCCGCATGGTGCTCAAGAAGATCTTCAGTGCTTGTCCGGGGGGCACCCGCAGCGCGAAGCAGCTGAGGATGCAGGCGATCATGCAGGATGTTCCCGATGCCGACAGCCAATTCAGGTTGAATATTGCGGCGTAAGGAGACACTTTCGCGGTGACCGGTGGAATGCGCGCGATCAGGTTGTGCAAGCCCGGCCACTGAATCGGGATGCTTACCGCATTGAGCGGCTTCTGCATGGGCGCCCAGCCCCACAGAAGCACGCAGATCACCAACAAAAAGTAAGGGCTCCAGGCCTGGAACACTTGTCCGGCCGAATGTTGCGGACCTTCCGCGGCCTTGGCGGCGGCGCTCAGCTCGTACTTAGCGGAGTCCGTTGGCTTCCAGTACATGAACAGCACCACCAGCACGCCCAGCGCGCAAAGCGAAGCAATCAGGTCCGTAAGCTGCGGCCCCACGAAGTTCGATATGGCGAACTGCAATCCGGCGAAGGTGACGCCGCACAGCAGCGCCGCGGGAAATACACGCGACAGCGCGCCCCAGCCGCCCATCACCACCACCAGGTAAGCCGGAACGATCAGCGAGACTGGCGCGCAGATCCGTCCCACGCCCGCGCTCAGGCGCAGCAGCGGCAAGCCCGTGATTCCAGCCAGCGTAACGATGGGAATCGCGATGGATCCGAAGGCCACAGGCGCGGTGTTCGCCAGCAGGCAGATGGCAGCGGCGTGGAACGGCGAGAAGCCCAGGCCCGCCAGCATGGCTGCGGCCACCGCTACGGGCGTGCCAAATCCGGCCGCGCCTTCCAGGAATGCCCCGAACGCAAAAGCGATCAGCAACGTCTGGAGTCTCGGGTCGCGCGTCAGGCTGCGTAGCGAATGTTTGATGGCTTCAAATTTGCCGGTGTCCAGCGTCAGCCGGTACAGGTACACCGCCCAGATCACGATCCATCCGATGGGGAACAATCCGTAGGCCGCGCCAAAGGCCGCCGCCGACACAATCCGCTCCACCGGCATTCCATAGAGAAAGAACGAAACCAGGACCGTGGTGCCAAGTCCCGATATCGCCGCGATCCACGCGGGCGTCCGCCGCACGCCTAACAGAAACAGCAGGACGAAGATGGGCAGCGCTGCGACCAATGAAGAAAGCAGCAGGCTTCCATGGATGGGAGAGTAGTTGTGCTGCCACATGAGGCGAACGTCATATATACCAGAGCGAGCGGGCTAGGTTCAAGTCGCTTCGGGTCCAGTTTGTAACAATCCAGTGACAGTATGGGCGCCATTCACTTTGCCGGCACCGTCGCTGGAGCGCCCTCGTCCTTCACCAGAAACACCAGAAACTTGGCGGGCTTGGTGCTGCTCGCATTCTTCGAGACGGTGTGAATGTCCTCCGGCGATTCATAAAATGTTTGCCCCGGCCCCAGAGTCACTTCCTTGCCGCCCTTTACCTGCATGATCACGGAGCCCTCCAGCACATACACAAACGTATTAGCGTTGTGACGGTGCACGGCTGAAACCGCGCCCGGCGCGTACTCCACCGTGACCATGCTGGCCTCTTTGCCCGCAATACCCGCCAAGTCCTTGGTCATGAGCGGAGTCACCTTCGCATCTTCCGCCGACATCACCACGGCCATCGCCAGCGTCAGCAGCATCCACGCCATCTTCATCGTTTCGCTCCTTGTGCCTTTAGCGCGGCGGGTTGATATTCTCCCGGAACAGCCCGGAAAGCAATTGCCAGCCGATTCCAGGAATTAATAGTGACCACCGACATCGTTAAATGGACCAGCTCTTCTTCCGAAAGATGCCTGCGCGCCTCCTCATAGACTGCATCGGGCACATGATCCTCCGTCACCAGCGTTACCGCCTCCGTCCACGCCAGCGCCGCCCGCTCCCGATCGCTGAAGAACGGCGTCTCGCGCCAGGCATTCAGCGCATACAGCCGCTGCTCGGTCTCTCCCGCGGCCCGGGCGTCTTTGGAATGCATATCCAGGCAGTAGGCGCATCCGTTGATTTGCGAAGCCCGCATCTTCACCAGTTCGATCAGCGATGGCTCCAACTTTGAGAATTCTCGCACAGACGTTTCCAGCGCGAGCATAGCTTTATAGGCTACAGGCGACATCTTCTGCGCTTCCAATCGCGATTTCATAATCTGAACTCCTTCCACTCTCAGCGAAAGCCGATTCTATCCGAGTTGCCGCCCGCACAGCCCCTGCAGTATTTCGATCGGCGCGTTCTCCCGCCCCACCAGGCTCTCGCGCGCTACGATCACCGTTTGCTCCAGCGCATATTGGCCCGATAAAACCGCGTGCGGCACCACGTCGGTGAACACCATCCATGTCGAGTCCGGCGGAAACTCGAAGCGATACTTCGCGCAGTTCTCTTGATACTCGGCGTTGAATTTCAAGTAGTCGTGAAAGCCCAGCATGAACCGATCGTAGGCGGACTGTTTCGCATCCACTCCTCCAAACACGCCCAGCACGCGATTCGCTAACGATCCGTTGGGCCGCTTCGCCGCTTCCGTGAGCCCCGCGTCCGTCGCGTAGCGCGGCGCTAGCGCGCTCATGGGGTCCGACGTCATCCACACCCGCGGCTTGGTCGGATGAATATTGGTGAAGAATCGCAGAATCATATCGCCGCGCGTGGGGCGTGTGGGAAAAGCGTCCACGTGCAGCAGATCGTTGCGCTTCTTGGTCGGCAGATCGCGGCCTTCCTCTTCTTGCGGGCGGAAACTCGCGAAATCGACGTGCGCCTTCTCCATGTAGCGCGGTAGCAGCTTCCACAGGAACCCCAGCGCTCGCTCGGAATAGGACCGCATCACTGCGCGCAGCTTCTCGGGATCGGCTACCGCCGCCGGATCGAATCCGGTCACCTTGTCTTCCGCCGGCCGGTACGCAATATTCTTGTGATGGCTGCTGCTGGAAAGCCCCGTGCTTCGCAGTACGCCGCGCTCCTCTTCCGCCAGCGCAAACGGCGTGTGCGGAAAGTACAGAATGTTGCCACACTCCAGCGCCAGATAAGTTTCATCGCGAGGTTCGGTCCCACTAACGGTGATCAGGTCCACGCTCCCATGTTAAACTCCCGGATTGAGTACGAGTGTTTCCCTCTTCGTCACGTGCATCGTCGATCAGGTCTTTCCCCAAGTGGGCATCGCGATCACGCAGGTACTGGAGCGCCTGGGCTATCAAGTCGACTTCCCTGAAGCTCAAACCTGCTGCGGGCAGCCCGCCTTCAATACCGGCTATACCGAAGAAGCGCGCACGATCGCGCGGCATTTCCTGGATGTTTTTCGCGATTCCGAGTACATCGTCGTGCCATCGGGCTCTTGCACGTCGATGATCGCGCATCATTTCGCCGATCTCTTCCAGCACGATTCCAAGCTGCTCGCCGAGACTCACGCCCTTGAGCTGCGCGTCTGGGAGTTTTCGCGCTTCCTACTTGAAGTGGCGGGCGTCGAAGATGTCGGCGCTCGCTTCGACGGCGTGGTTACCTATCACGACAGCTGCCACGCTCTGCGCGAGTTGCACATCAAGTCGGGTCCGCGCAAACTTTTGTCGAAGGTCCAAGGCCTTACCCTGGCCGAAATGTTCACAGCCGAAGAATGCTGCGGCTTCGGCGGAACATTCTCGGTGAAGTTTCCCGAAGTCTCAGGGGCGATGGCACGCACCAAGATTGCTTCCATCCAGCAAACCGGCGCGTCAACTATCGTCTCCATCGATTCCAGTTGTCTGATGCAACTCCAGGGCGTCATTGATCGCGAGGGGCTCCCCATCCGAACCATGCATCTGGCCGAGGTCCTCAATTCGCACTGAGGTTTCTAAAAAGATGAAAGCGCCTGAAGCCGAGATTCATCAAACGGTCAACGATCCGCGCCTGCAACTTGCCATCTACACCGCCACGGGTCGCCTGATCGATCATCGCGCGGGCGTGGTCAGCCCGGAAGCGCTGCCCGAATATCAAGAGCTCCGCAACCAAGCCCACGCGATTAAGAAACACACCATCGAGAACCTGGATTACTATCTGGAACAACTGGAATCGAATGTCATCTCGCACGGCGGACAGGTGGTGTACTGCCGCACCGGCCAGGAGGCTACCGATTTCGTCCTCGATCTCGCCAAGAAACGCGGCGTGCACATGCTGGTCAAATCGAAATCCATGACCAGCGAGGAGATTCACTTCAATGAACGGCTGGAGGAGCATCAATTGGAGGCCGTGGAGACGGATCTGGGGGAGTATATTCTTCAGCTCGCCCACCAGCGCCCGTATCACATCGTCGCGCCCGCGCTGCACCTGACGCGTTACGACGTGGCCCAAGTCTTCACCCAGGAGCTGGGCGTCGAAAACGAAGTGGTTATTGAGAAACAAACAAAAATAGCGCGGGGTGTTTTACGCCGGAAATTTCTGGATGCGGGCATCGGCGTCAGTGGCGCGAATTTCCTGGTGGCCGATTCGGGCGCGATCGTGGTGGTGGAGAACGAAGGCAACGGCCGGCTTAGCACTTCGGCGCCAAAGATTCATATCGCGATCGCCGGCATCGAAAAGGTGATTCCGCGTGCCCAGGATCTGGCCGTGTTCCTGAATTTGCTGGGACGCAGCGCCACCGGACAGCCTCTCACCGTCTACACCTCGTTTCTTTCAGGCCCGCGCCGCGGGAATGAGATCGATGGGCCCGATGAGTTCTATCTGCTGCTGCTCGACAATGGCCGGACCAAGCTGCTGGCCGATCCGGAGAAACGCCAGTCGCTCTACTGCATCCGTTGCGGCGCGTGCCTGAATCATTGCCCGGTGTATCGCAAAATCGGCGGTCACAATTATCCCTGGGTTTACTCCGGTCCGATCGGCGCGATTATCACACCGCAGTTCCACGGCATCACGCAGGACACCTGGCTTCCGTTCGCATCCAGTTTATGCGGCGCCTGCGCCGAGGTCTGCCCGGTGAAGATTGAAATTCCGAAGCTGCTGTTGAAACTGCGCGAGGAAGTGACGGCGGTGAAGCGGCGCAAGGATGGGGATAGTACGGAACGTATCGCCTTCCAGCTCTTCGCCTGGATCGCGACTCATCCGAAGATTTATCTAGTGCTCGCGAGCCTGGGATCGGCGTTGTTTCCGCTGCTTCCTAAAATCGGTCCGCTGAAGAAATGGGCTAGCCAGCGCACCCTGCCCGAGCCGGCGAAGCAGAGCTTCCATCAGTGGTGGCGCGCTCGCCAAAGGTCCACATGACTGCGCGCGAACAAATCCTCGGCGATATTCGAAAGGCTTTGGGGAGGGCCGCGGGCCAGCCTCCTCTTTCCGAGGCGGCCCGTCGTTCGTTTGAACCGCTATCGGCCTCCGCATTGCGGATCCCTCAATCGGACCGCAATCTCTATGCTGACCTCTTCGTCCAGAAGTTCGAAAACTTGGGCGGAAAATCTTTCCGGGTCCGGAATACTTCCGCGGTCGTCCCGGCCATCGCGGATTTATTGGTTCAAAAGAACGCCGTCGCTTCGAATTCGCCTTTTCTACGTAAGTGCGGCATCACTGGCCTCCCACAGGTCCACACCGGATTCACCGATCGCGAGGAGCTGAAGGAAGCCTGCGCCGGCGCCGACATCGGGATCACCAGCGTCGACTACGCTTTGGCCGCCACCGGCAGCTTAGTGATGCTTTCCAGCCCCAACGAAGCTCGCCTCGTCACGCTGCTTCCGCCGGCCCACATCGCCATCTTCCCGCGCTCGCTCTTGCTTGCGAACCTCGACGAACTGCTTAGCATTCTTCCCCGCCCCGCCGATCAAACCAGTTCGATGGTCTTGATCACCGGCCCCAGCCGCACCGCCGACATCGAGCAAATCCTGGTTCGAGGCGTTCACGGCCCAGGCGAAATTTACGCCGTGATCGTCGACGACGAGTGATCATTCGGCGCGTGCCGGGATACGAATCAGCACATAGGCGATCGACGCGAATCCGAGCAGCGACAGCCATCCGCCCCACGCCGGAGTAAAGCTGAACGTCGCGATAGCTGGGATCCCGGTGAGAAACAGCACGGCCAGCAGGATGCCTACGATGGCCTCACCCGCGATCAATCCGGAAGCGAGCAGCGTGCCCCGCTCTTCGATGAGCAGCTTTTGCTCGGCGCTCCGCCGCTCCGTAACCCGGTTCAGAATCCACTTGATCAATCCGCCGATAAAAATCGCCGACGTGGTGTTGAACGGCAAATACATTCCAACCGCGATCAGCATCGGCGAACGCGCGCCGCACAGCAGCAATGCGATTCCGAACGCGGCACCAATTCCGAGCAGCCCCCACGCCATTTGTCCGCCGACAATTCCTTTGGCCAGTTGCGCCATCAATCCCGCTTGCGGCGCAGGCAATGCGCGCCCGCCGATACCGCCCGTGTCGAGATTGGCCTGGTGCAGAGCAATGATCGGCCCCATTAAGAAAAATGCCAGCAGGATGACTGAAATAATTTCTACTACTTCCATTTTCCAAGGCGTGCCGCCGAGTAAATGCCCGGCCTTCAAGTCCTGAATCAAAGATCCGGAAACTGAGCAGGCTACACACACCACCGCAGCCACGCCCAGCACCGCCGCCACTCCCGAGAATCCGGTCACGCCAATGGTCAGCATCACTAGCGCCGCGATGATCAGGGCCGCGAGCGTCAATCCCGACAGCGGCTGATTGGAGCTGCCGACTAATCCGACTAAGTAGCCGCCTATCGCCGAAAGCAGAAACCCGGTGACGCTCATGATCACGGCGGCGACGATGGCGGAGACGATTCCGTGCGTGAAGTAATAATAGATCGCGGTGATCGGGATCAAAAGCACGGCAGTGGAAATCACCACCCAGCGCGGCGGAATGTCTTGCTCGGTGGGATCGATGGTCTTGGCTTCGTGCGCCGCCGCGGCCGAGGCAGTGAAAATTCCGCGCAGCGAGCTCCACAGCGACTCGCGCATCGAAAACATGGTGCTTGCCGCGCCCACCAGCATGGTGCCGACGGCGATGGGCCGCACCACGTTGAACCAAACCGAATTCGCCGCGATGGCCGGATCGTTGGTTCCGATGCGACGCGGCAGATCGGGATCGAAGAACAGCAGCAGTGGGATCAGGATCCACCATGCAATAATTCCGCCGGCCACGTTGATGGACGAAAGTTCCGGTCCGATGATATAGCCGATGCCTATCAGCGCGGGCGACAGGCTGGCCGTGGACCAAGGGATACCGCCGAAGTGCGTGACGTCGCCGATCGGTTTCTTTTCGAAGTCGAAATGCTGGATCACCGAGCGCGGGAATTTGAGGAAGCCCTCGATGTATTCGTGGAAAATCTGCGCGCCTTTATCGTCCGTGAGGATCTCGATCAGTCCGCCGAAACCTAGAGCTCCGAAAATGTAGCGCGGCGCCTTAGTCTCCGACGCTTCACCCGATTTGACGATTTCGTAACTGGCCACGCTTTCCGGCCACGGCAGGGGCGCGTCCACGCACAACGGGCGGCGCAGAAGAATAATGAAGAATACACCAATCAAGCCTCCCACCAGCAGGATCAGCGTCGCCTCCCAGTAGTGCGATCGCAGATCGGTCCATAAGCGCTGCCCGCCGATATCGACCATCATGAACGCAGGGATGGTGAAGATTGCGCCCGCCACCAGCGCTTCGCCCACCGAGGCCGCGGTGCGTGTGATGTTCTGCTCCAGAATGCCGCCGCGAAACGCCGGGATGCGAAACAGCGCCATCGCGATGACGGCTGCTGGAATGGTGGCGGCGACGGTCTGGCCGGCTTTCATTCCCAGATAGGCGTTGGCCGATCCGAAAACGAAGGCCAGGAAGATGCCGAGCGAGACCGCCTTGACGGTCATCTCCGGCGGCGGCTGCTTCACCGTGGTTTGCACCTACGCATGTTATCGCAGCGCGGAACGGATTCGGTGGCGCTAGCAAGACTCGAAGGCCAATTGGACCGCACACAATCCGTTTCGAATGGAATATTCTGGAAGGTTTATGGCAAAGCTCTCTAAAGCGACACCGGCATGCCGGAAAGGCCGGACCGCGTTTCGAAATGTCGTTCTTATTGCCGGAGCGATTGGACTAAACGGTGCTTTTGGGCAGGCGTCATCGTCTTACTCACCTATCTATTTCGTCCCTTCAGGCCCTCTCGTGTCCTATCCGGCGGTTGGTCCTCCAATTACCATCGAGGCGCCTCCCGGCCTCACGCCAAGCTTCTTACCTGTTGGGTCCTCGGACGGTATCGCGATCTACAGCAGCGATCCGCCTGGGGAGGGTCTAATAAAGATCGAATTTCACCCAACCCGACAGAGCATTGTTCCTGGCTCTGGCGGGTTGAGCAGAATTTTCAACTTAACGTTGTCGCGGCCTCCAGGAAGGCTGTTTGTGTCGGCGCAGAGAATGGTCGATGGAAGACCGGAATGCGGCGATTTCGAGATTGATCCAGGCGCGGGAACGCTCCGCCCGCTGCGTATCGGCAGGTACCCCGATTGCGGAGGGCCCATTTCCCCGGACGGCACGCGTGAGCTGCACTGGGAGCGCGATCAGTTGAGCATCCTGGATCTACAGAGCGGTGCGATGACCCTTCTGGAACGCGGACCGGCTCGCGCCGTCTGGTCACCCGATGGCAAGCGGATCGCGGCTGTAGTAGGGGGGACCAACCGGATCGTCGTTATCGATGCGGCTGAACCCGCCCGGAAGAAAAATCTCGGTGAAGGAGACGACCCTCTAGTTTGGTCGCCAGACTCCCGGTATCTATTGCATATTAGGTCGCAATTCGTGTGCATTCCGAATTTGTACGGAGCGAGCCTGGAAATCATCGATACTGTCACTGGCAAGCGGAGCCTGGTCAAAAGTTCCCATTGCCAAATCATCCGCAAAGCAATCGCCTGGTTAGATGATAATGCGGTTCAGTAACCACCGAAGGCGGTCGCTACCCGAAACTCGCACTGTGGCGCTGCGAGCGGAGCGGCGGTCTCCTGATCGCCGTACGCCGTGACTGCACGATACAACCCCTCGCGCGGGTCACGATGCACAATGAGCCGGCGTGCCGCGACGTCAACCACCCAATATTCGACGATCCCGGCGCGGGCGTAGAGCTCGGCCTTAGTGGTGAGGTCAAAGCCAAGGGTCGAGTCGGAGATTTCGACCACCAGCCGAAGATCTGCCGGCCGTGGATTGGCATCCTGGAATTCGCGCGAGGGTCGCGCTAGCACCACGAGGTCTGGTTCCGGTTCGTTGGTTGGATTATCCTCGGGAGCGACATCGATTGGCGCTCCGGGATTCACAAACTGTTCCCCGAAGGTTCGCACCAACCACGCTTGTACGGCGACAAGGGCGTTTACGTGGGGACGCTTCTTGCCCATCTTGCTGATCAACTCGCCATTGACCAGTTCGAAATGCTCCTGACCCCGCGATGATGATGCCTCGATCGGCGCGTACTCGGCGCGAGTCACTGCCCCGATTTCTCCGGCATCTTAAATACCGCCTCGTCCACCGGAACGTTCGCGTCCATTTTCTCTACCGTAATCTCCATCGCCAGGCGCCCGTTCACCAGTTGCTTAAGGTTGAACGGCATCAGCACGCCCGCCACGGGTTTGTAGTCGCCGATCTTGGATTCATACAAGATCTCCTGCCCCAACTGCATCCGCCGGCCCTCCGTCTTGATGGGCAGGAAACTGGCGGCGTCCAGATAATCGTATTCCACTGAGCCGTTTTTCTTGGTGATTTTGAGCTTGTAAACCGCCACGCCATCCATTTCTTCCTTGTCCACCAGCTCCACCATGTTCCCCTTGGATTTGTAATCCACCAGGTTGCCGCCGATAAAGTCCGACGATTCCTGCGCCGCGCGCGTGTCCTCATCGCTCGATTGTTTGGGCTCCGCGCTCACCATCGGATTGATAGTCCAGGCAGTCACCCCGTCGAAAGCCTGCACGATCTTCCGCCCTTGGAACGTCATCTCCAGGCGCATCAGGTTCGGGCGCTTCACTTGAATGGTCAGCGGCGCTTCCGCTTGTCCCAGGATGGACGCTTTGCCCGTCACAACCAGGGATTGGATCGAGTTGAGTTTGGCCTCGCCGCCCAGCGCCTCAACGTGTTTTTGCACGATCTGGTCGGCCGTGAGAGTTGTCTCGTCCGGAGTGGCCAGAAGCAGCAACGCGGATGCGGCCAGGATCGCGATCGGAAGCAGGCGTCGCACGTCCTCATCATAAAGCATGCGACAATCGCCCTTTGAAGAAGCTATTGCCACTTTACGCGCTCGTGTCGGTGCTGTGCTGCCAGGCCCCGTCCTCTTTGCGCCTCACCGGATTCAGCGACCAGGCAGCCAGCGCACAGATCCAGCGCGAGAAGCAATTCGACGCGTCGCTCAATCGCGCCGAGGTCCAGGCCTGGATGGAGCGCCTTTCGGCCAAGCCGCATCATCTCGGATCGCCGGCGGATAAAGTGAACGCCGAGTTCATTGCCGCGCAGTTTCGATCCTGGGGCTACGACACTGCCATCGAAACTTTCTATCCGCTGTTTCCCACGCCCAAACTTCGGCGCGTGGAGATGACCCAGCCCCAGCGCTTCGTCGCCAAGCTGGAGGAGCCCGTTCTTCCCGAGGACAAAACATCCGGCGTTCGCGAGGATCAACTCCCGGTCTACAACGCTTTCTCCATCGACGGCGACGTGACCGCGCCGCTGGTCTACGTCAACTATGGATTGCCCGCCGACTACGACGCGCTGGCTGAACGCGGCGTCGACGTCAAAGGGAAGATCGTCATCGCCCGCTATGGCCACTCCTGGCGAGGCATCAAGCCGAAGGTTGCGGCTGAACATGGCGCGATCGGCTGTCTGATTTATTCCGACCCGCGCGACGACGGCTATTATCAGGGCGACGCGTATCCGAAGGGCGGCTGGCGGCCGGCCTATGGTGCGCAACGCGGCAGCGTGCTGGATGCGCCGGTGTATCCGGGCGATCCGCTGACTCCCGGCATTGGCGCCACCAAGGACGCGCAGCGGCTGCCGCGCGACAAGGCCGAGACCATCACGAAAATCCCGGTGCTGCCGATCTCCTATGCCGACGCGACGCCATTGCTCGAAGCCATCGGTGGACCCGTTGCACCGCAGGCTTTTCGTGGCGCCTTGCCGCTCACTTATCATCTGGGCCCCGGGCCCGCGGTGGTGCATCTGGAAGTTCAATTCGATTGGAAGCTCACGCCGGCCTACGATGTTATCGCGCGCCTGCCCGGAGGCGAGTTGAGTGACGAGTGGGTGATCCGTGGCAATCATGAAGATGGATGGGTATTCGGCGCTTCCGATCCGCTGAGCGGACTAACCCCGCTGATGGAAGAAGCGCGCGCCGTGGCGGCGTTGGCCAAGGGCGGTTGGAAGCCGCGGCGTTCCATCGTATACACCGTGTGGGACGGCGAGGAGCCGATGCTGCTGGGATCCACCGAATGGGCCGAGCAGCACGCGAGCGAACTGACCCAGCACGCCGTGGCCTATATCAACTCCGACGTCAGCGGACGCGGAACGCTCGATATCGGCGGTTCACACACGCTGGAACATTTCGTGAACGAAGCCTCGCGCGACGTGATCGATCCCGGAACGCAAAGTCTCGACGCTGGACCGCTTCCGGGCCGCCATGATTGTGGACGGGCCGCCCGAAGAAAAACAAGCCGCGCGGGAAAAGCGCGACTTCTCGTTGCAGCCGCTGGGCACCGGATCCGACTACACGCCGTTTCTGCAACACCTGGGCATCGCTTCTCTCAACATCGGATTCAGCGGCGAGAGCGCGAGCGACGGATCGTATCACTCCATTTACGATTCCTACGATCACTATACGAAGTTCGACGATCCCGACTTCCAGTACGCCGTGGCGCTGGCTCAGTTGGGCGGACGGCTCACCATGCGCCTGGCCGATGCCGAGACGTTACCGGTTCGCTTCGACGGATTTCTGCGCGCCGTGTCCAGCTACGTGGATGAATTGGTCAAGATGGCCGACACCATGCGCAAAGATACGGAAGATCGCAACCGGACCATCGCCGATCATTCGTTCGAGCTCGCGTCCGATCCACGGGTTCCCTTTGTCGCGCCAGTCTCCAGGAGTCCCGTGCCTTATCTGAACTTCGCTCCGCTCGAAAACGCGCTCGCGCGTCTGCGAACCAGCGCCCGCCTGTTTGAAGAACAGCAACAGCGAGCGGCGGCGCCCTTGCCTCTTGAAACCCGCAAGAAACTGGATCAGATCTTCATCCAGTGCGACCGCGCGCTGCTTCGCCCCGAAGGTCTGCCGAGGCGTCCCTGGTACAAGCATGAGATCTACGCGCCCGGATACTACACCGGCTACGACGCGAAAACCATTCCCGGAGTACGCGAGGCGATCGAGGAGCGGCGTTGGGACGATGCCAACGCGCAGATCCCGATTGTCGCGCAGACGTTGGACGCGATGGCGCAACAGATCGATCGCGCCACAGCCCTGTTCCATTAGCCAATCTGGAGCGTCCAATATCCAGGAGGTAGTCATGAGACGCTACCTGACTCCAAGTATCGCGCTTGTAACGTTACTCCTGGCGTGGACAACCGCTCACGCGCAAACGCGATTTACCCAGCGCGGTTTGCCTGAAATTACCGACTCCTATCAGAGCGGGCTGAACCTGTACTACAAAACCTGGGCCGATCTCAGTGGAGCGCAAAAACAAGTCGTCGCCAATCCGGGCGACTGGTATCGGTTCGATCAGGCGCGTGGCCAGATGGACCTGCTGGAACGCACCTGGCAGGACGGAACGTTCGATCGCTCGCAAATCACCCAGGCCATCAACGACCTTGAATTCGTGCTGAAGTTCAACAGCATGTCGAGCGAGAATCGTGATGTTCTCGCGCGGGATCTGGATCAGCTGCGCGATATCCGGCTTAGATACGCACGCTGAAGAATCGTCTATAGGAGGCTTTCCGCCAGCTCTTCAAAATTCCGCGGCGTCACCAGATGAAACCGCAGCGAGAGCCGTGTGAAACCGCGTAGAATGCGCGTGAGATCGTCGGTTGGAATTTCCGGGCTCGCCAGAAATATGTTTCCGGCTGCGATGCGGAAAGGTAGCACCCGCCAATCCCGCACCACGCGACGGGGTAGCGCGTGGGCCACGTTGCTGCTGATCACCCACGGCTCCAGCCGGCCCGAAGGCAGGCTTTGTTGCAAGCTGAGCGCTTCGTACAATTCGTCTTCCGTGATGACGCCGCGCTGCACCAGACATTCGCCCAGCCGCATCCCCGGCCGCTGCGTCTCAAGCGCGCGACGCACATCGGACTCTTCCGCATAGCCAGAACCCACCAGGATCTCGCCCAGTTTGCGCTTATGTTCCACCAGCGCGCTGCGCGACGGATACGCATGCTCGGTCTTCACCCATCTGAGCGGCTCATGCCGCATGCGCGCGCCGGCATACGACCGCACTGCTCGCCATGTGGCCACGGTGTTGATCCAGTTGCCGTAGACCGCGCGCAACGGAACCGCCGTCGCGAATCGAAGCCCATACAGCCTGGCCGAGCACGTCACGCGCACGGCGGTTTGGATCACCAGGATCCCAAGCGTCGCGTCGATCAGCCACGGATGCAGCGAATATTTCGCCAATCCCCAGGGGGTTCCCACGCATCGCGCCGCCATCCACGTCAGGATGCCGTAGAGAAACACAAAATTGCTCAGCAGGCTGATCGGATTGCCCAGCAACCCCTTGCGGTCCCGCCAGAACCAATACTTCTCGCGCGCGCTTCCTTGCCATCCATTGCGCTCCCAGCATTGCAGCCCGATGCCAAGAATCCAGCGCGAACGTTGACGTATCGCCGATTGCGCCGTGCGCGGGAAGAACTCGCGCGTCGCCACCATGCTTGCTCCATGCCTGGTCAACGGCACGAAGCGCTGCCTACATTGCAGCTTGTGAAGCCGCAGCCCGTTCTCGTAGTCCTCTGTCAGGCAGGCCGGCTCGAAGATCAGGTTATGCTCGCTGCTGGCCAGCATTTCGAGCGCGCGCCGCGTATAGCCGGTGCCCACTCCGTTGGAAGGAAGAAAGCTCCCCATGATCTGCCGCGCGCGCATGTCCTTGCTCTGCCATTCGGCGAACTCGTCGCAATAAATGCCGTGGACGAAGTCGCGCAGGGGCGTGGGAAGAGGCAGCACTGGAATCTGGATCATGTCGTATTCGGCGGCGCAGACGTTGATGAAGGAGAGGGCCTCGGGATGGATCAGGTCCTCGGCGTCATGCGTCACCACCACTTCGAACTGAACGCATTCCTCCGGACGGTTATGCTCTTCGAACAGCAGCATCCGCTGGTAAATCCAATTGAGACAGTCGGCTTTGGACGTCGGACCATTGTGCGGGCAGACCGCCAGATGCACGCGCGGGAAACGGGACTCCAGATCGCGCACCGCATCCAGCGTCGGGTCGTCGTTGGGGTAGGCGCCGATAAAGAAATGATAGTTGTCGTAGTTGATCGCTGCGATGTTGTGTTCCACCATGCCCGCGATAACGGCGTGCTCGTGCCACAACGGAACGAAGATCGCAATGGTCTTCTGAATGGCTGGCGGGCTTGGCGCGGACGCCTGCGGTGCGCGCAACCGGCCCTTGATCCAAGCCCACGCGCAGACGCCGTTCAGAGCCATATCGTCCAGGCCGCTGATAAGCACGATCAACGCCATTGGGAACAGGCAGCCGGCCACCACGGCATCCAAGTGTGCCAGCCCAACAGGGAACCAGCGCCAGCCGGACGATAGAACAGGGATCACCTGGGAAGGAGTGGCCCCACCCGTGAAAGTTCGCACGGTTTGTTGCGGATACGCGTATCCATCTGAAACCGGGATAGTTTCAATTGGGCCTTAGTGCTTTGTCCCGTCTATACTGCAAGAGCCGTTCTGTCGATTGGACGGGCAACATGATGCCCCCACAACGTGTAACCATCGTCCGCGGCGTTCTAGTACTTGGCTTTGTTGGATTTACCGCGATGGCTCAGCCGCCGGCGGCACCCGTGGCGAAGGAAAAGGCGTTACTGGCGGCGTTGAGCGACACGGCGCAATGGAAGCCGCTGGACCCTCGTGTGGCCAAGGCTCATGAGGATTTGGCGGACTACTATTCGGCCGAGGGACGCTACGCGGAAGCCGAGAAGATCTATCAAAAGACGCTGGAGCTGAAAGAGGACATGCTGGGCCGCGCCAACCCGGCGATTATTCCGGCGATCGACGATGTGGCGCGCGTCAGCTTCGCGCAGATGAAATACGATCAGGCAGCGGACCTGATCGCTCGCGAATTACGGATCATGGAGCGGGAGTACGGGGAAGATGATCCGAAGCTGGTGCCGTCTCTGGAGCAAGTGGCCAGAGTGCTAGAGGCGGCATCCAAATATCCCGCGGCGGAGAAGTATCTTGCGCGGGCCATTGCGATTCGCGAGAAGGCGTCCGGTCCTGATAGTGCGGAACTAACACCGGATCTGAGCCAACTGGCGCGCGTCGACGTCGCCAAACGCAACCTGCCCGCTGCCGAGGATCTGTACCAGCGTGTGCTCAAGATCCAGCGCGGCAAGTTCAACTCAAGCAGCCCGGAGCTGCTGCCCACTTTGGACGCGCTCGCCATGCTGGCGCTCGATCAGAAGAAGGACGCCGAGCCATTGCTCAAGCAGACGCTTTCGATCCGCGAGGGCACCCTGGGACCGAACCACGTGGATGTGGCGAAGAATCTGGATAAGCTGGCCGCCATCTATACCGAGCAGAAGCGCTTCGCCGACGCCGAAAAGTTGAGCGAACGCGCGCTCTTCATCTGGATGAAGGAGCTGAAACCGGGCAGCGCGGAGCTGGCGGAGAAGTACGAAAAGGTGGCCGAGCTATATGAAGCGCTGAACCGGCCAGGGGACGCCGAACCGCTGGTCCAGCAGGTGTTGACGGCGCGCGAGAGCGATACGGTGGCCAGCTTGAACGCACTGGCGGCGATTTACGTCAGCAAGCAAAATCTTACGGAGGCCGAACCGCTCTATCGGCTGTCGCTGACCATTTTGGACAAGAAAGGCATCTTGACCGGCAAGCGTCCCCCTTTCTTAAGCAGCACTGACGACAACCTGGATCTGCTGGCGCAGACCGGGCTCGATTACGTCGATCTGCTGAAGAAGATGCGCCGCAAATCCGATGCGCATAAGCTTGAAGCGCGCATTCGCGCCGTGACGGGGAAGAGCGCTGCGCCGAAGAAAAAGGCCAGCTAACCACTCCCTCACGGTCGCGGCTCGGTAACACGTGTATCGGCCAGCCGCGATTCTGCACGACCGTCGATGCCGAGCCGTGACTGTGAAGGAGCGGTTCTTCGAGTTTTCACAGACTCTCACGGTCGCGGCTCGGAAAGCTCGGCGGTGTGCCGCGGATTGGCGTCCGGCCCATGAAAAAGCTTGTGCTTCACGTCGGGCCAAAATTCCTTCAGCACTTGCGAGACTGCGTCGATTCCGATCTGCTCGCCTAGTTTTCCCACGTTGTCGGAAACATCGCGGCTGTCAGGATAGTAAGCATTCGAGATGGCCGTGCCGGTTGCATTGCCCAGCAGTTCCGAAAAGTTAAACCGCGTGCCTCCCGAGTCGGTACGCGTTACGAACACGCGAGTGGCTGCATAAACCGTCCGCGACCAGAAGCTGCCGTATCCGCGCCGAAAATACCGCGGGTCTTCATGCAACATGCTGGGGAAGATGCCCTCCGTCATCATGTTCCCGATGGCTTGATCGGCGTACGAGGTTCCCACGCGCCTTCCGTATCCCGCCCATCCTTGGCCGAATTCCGGATGCGCGCTGGTCAACTGCCCTTCGCCGGCGATGAAGGCCGCCAGGCCAAGCAAAGGATAATCGAATGAATCCTTGGCTGCGATGGTAAACTTCTGCTCCACCGTGATCGGCATGTAGACCGCGGTCGCATTGGCGGTCCGGTAATTAGGAAGAACGCCGAAAATGCGCTTATCGGGTGGCGGAGGCGTCGGTTCCGTTTGGCCGGGCTGCTGCGGCGGATTTTGTGCGGCACTCGTCGTTTCCTGGCCTTGGGACGCAAGGCTAGCTGCAAGGATGAGCGCGGGCAGTATTAGGAGGCCATATGACTTCATTAACCTCCCGACGCTTGCCGTAACCAAACGTTACACTCTTTACGAAACATTAACGAACAGGATTTTGTGGCGCACGCTTTCAGCGTGGGGCGGTCGCCCCGACCGCAGCCGACGCCCGCGTCGGCTTCCGTTCACTCCAAGTATTAACTAGGGTGTCCGCGACGCCGCATACGCCACGATGTCGAGCATGTCTGCCTCACTCAGATTGGCCACCACCGGCTTCATCAGTTGCGTCCATGTCCCGTTCCGAGTGCCTTGCTTCATGTCGTTCATCTGGCGCATCAGGTAGCTGGGCGACCGGCCGGCGATGCCCGGCACCGGACCCAGTCCCTTCAGATCCGCGCCATGGCAAGAGCCGCACTGCGTGGTCTTGCTGGACGCCTTGGTCACCAGCGCCTCGCCCCGCTTGATGCTGCCGGGCGGCACGTAGGCGAAGAAGCTGGAGTGCGGATCGCGCAGGACCTCGCTGGCCTCGGCGTTTACGGGCGTTTCCAAAATGCGCTTTCCGAGCGGCTCCTTCTCATTGCCCTCCACCAGCAACAGGCCGTTCGCGTTATGCGTCTTCGGGACCGTGTTGGTTTCAATGACCTTGATCCAGGGCGTCCATTTCATGGCGCCGAAGTATTCGGCTGCGGCCTTGATCTCGTCGTCCGTCATGTTTTGGGCAAAAGTCATCATGAGCTTGGTATTGTTCTTGCGAGGCTCGGCGCTCTTGCGCAGCCCGTCCCTGAAATCGTGCATGGTCTGGATGAAATACACTACCGGCAAGCCGGCCACTCCTGCGTTTTCCTGGCGGCCCTTGCCGTTCGGATAGTGGCACAGCCCGCAAGCCCAGACTTCTGGCTTCTTGCCGTGCGCGACGATGTCGGGCATGCTCGGATGATCGCCCGGATACCAGTCAGCCGGGCCGAAGCGATCAGAGATCTGCGCGCGCGTGAAGGCGCCACTGCTTCCTTCCAGATATTTGATGCTGGTGTCGGGCGCAGCGGGAGCGGCGGGCGGCGTCCCGGCTGGGGCCGCGGGCGGAATAGCGTAAGCCCACGGAATCGGTTCATCGGCGGCAACCACTGGAAAGACCAACACGGCGATGATCGCCGCACCGAACAGTATCTTCATGCTTCGCTCCCCGTGGGAATAATCCCAGCGTTCTCCACCATCAGAATCACCGTGCGTTGCGTGGCCCGAGTTCGATGCACAACGCCTTTCGGCACCACAAATCCTTGCCCGGGCTTCAGCGCCACAGTCTTTTCGGCATCCACTCTCAGATCGATCAACAGCTCGCCTTCGACGACATAGAAAAACTCATCGTCGTCGTCGTGCTTGTGCCAGTGGTATTCGCCTTCAATAACACCCATCCTCACCACCGAATCGTTCACCCGGCAGAGCGTCTGGTTGTACCACTTGTAAGTGCAATGCGTCGGCCAGTGTTTTGGTGTCAATCACTTCCAGCGGCGGGCACAAAATATTCAGCCGCGTTTCGTACGGATAAGTTTGCGTGGCCATGCGAGCCTAGCCCTTCGCCAGCACCGTGCCGAATCCCTTGGCCTGGCCGCTCAAACCGAGCAACCGGACGCTGGCCCACAGCGCGTGCGGCGTGCTGGACACCACCGGCCGCTTGCAGCGCTTCTCGATCGGCACAATCAGATCCAGCGTCTTCAGACCGCCGCAGGAGATCACCAGCGCTTCGGCTTTGGGCGCGCCCTCATACACGCCCTCGCTGAAGTGGAGCAGTTCGTCCGGCGTCACCGGTCCTCGGTCTTTGAAACTGACGATGCCCAGCCCCT
Source organism: Bryobacterales bacterium (assembly GCA_963798295.1). Taxonomy (GTDB): domain Bacteria; phylum Acidobacteriota; class Terriglobia; order Bryobacterales; family Bryobacteraceae; genus Palsa-89. Next base: position 423,191 of record CAWCSV010000007.1, read on the forward strand.
TCACCGAGACCACTTCAAATCCCGATTCTTCCAGGAACACCTTCAGCCGATGACTCACGTCTTCGTCATACGCCGTGGCCACTGCCACCCGCTTGCGCATTCACCGCCTTCAGGCCCTCCACGATTCCCGTGCTCATGGTGGTGGACGGCAGCCCGGTGGCCTTCGTCACGTTGACCTTCAACTGATGCTCGTATTCGGCGCCTTTATAAAACGTGAGCGACGTCCCCATCACCGAGATGGCGTTCGAGCCTTCCTTGGCCAGCTTCTCCGCCGCGGGCAAAATGCGGCCGAACACCCGATCGTATTCCTCGGCCGTCATTTTCTCAAGGCCGACGCCTTCAGCGAGAAATCGAACACCTGAGGGGTACAGGCGCGTCGCCTCCGGAGGAACCGGATAGTTGGCCGGCGGGAAGATCATGCCGAGCGTCGGAACATCGGCCGCGCGAAGCGTTGTACCCAGCACTGCGCCAGCGGATGCAATCTGCAGGAACTGCCGTCGGGAACTGGTCATGGAGAGCACCTCTCCATGCCAGTATATTCCCGGAACCTGTCGCGGTGGGGTACAGCGTATCCGCGAACGTCGATGCGGCTGCTACGGAAGGAAATACGAACCTTGCTGGCTACGCCGCGGCCGAAGGTCGTCGCAGGGCAGGAAATTCGTAAACAACAAGCTGTTCTCGATACTGCGGCGCAGCTTCTCGTTCTCTTGGCCGGGCGCGCTCACGATCGTAAAGTCGACAAAGCCGCCCTGACCGTCCAGCTGCAAATCCACCACTGCGTCCATATCGGCAAAGGCAATGGGCATGTTTTCAGTATCGGCTCGGTGCTCAGCATAGTCGGTATGTCGCCCGATTCGCTCATCGCATAAGCCGATTGGAACGTCGGAACCAGCGTGCTGAACAGGAACACGGCCGCGCACAATCCACCGGCGGCCGGCAGCGCCAACGGACGCATCAGATTGTGGAGCGACAATTCCACGCGGTCCAGCCAGCGGCGCCAGGGGCTGGCTCCCCCGAAGGATTCCGTCCGCACCTTGGAAGCAACCACCCGCAAGCGCGTGGTCAGATCCGCCGGCGGCGTCAGCTTAGGAAGCGAGCGCAGCTTGTCACGCACCTGCGCGTATCGCTCCGATTCGAGCGCGCACTCGCGGCAGGCGTTCAAGTGGCTCTTTAACAATAGCCGCTCCTCGGCCGGCACCGCGCCGTCCAGATAAGCCGAAACCCGTTGTTTTACGCTCCAGCACTCCATATTTATTCCGTCATTCCGTCACTGGCTGAGAGGACCAGCGCACGCCGGTCTCCAGTTCCAGCCGTTCTTCCAGAATCTTTCGCAATGCCTCGCGGCCGCGCATGATGCGCGACTTCACCGTCCCCAGCGATACATCCAGAACCGTCGCGATATCCTCGTACCGCAGATCTTCGATGTCGCGCAGCACCACCGCGGCGCGAAATTTCGGATTCAATTTCTCCAGCGCCTGCTCCACCAGCGCGCGCGTTTCATGATCGGAAGTCTGTTCAAAAGGCGACCGGCCGGGATCCGTCATGCCTCCGGCGAAATTCGGCGCGCCTTCTTCGGCGGCAAACGCCACCTCCTGCCGCTGATGCCGGCAGAACCAGCGCCGGTGATTGTAGGCTTCATTCACCGCAATCCGGTAAATCCAGGTCTTCAAACTGCTGTTGCCGCGGAACGAGCCGATGTTGCGGAACACTTTCAGGAAGACCTCCTGTACGATATCGGGCGCGTCGCCAGGATCGTTCATCAAGCGGCACACCAGGCTATAAACCGGCTGCTGGTAGCGCTGAATAAGGATTTCGTAAGCGTCTTCCGCGCCCTGGCTGAGCGCACTAACCAGCGCGTCCTCCTCCACGTGGGAGAACAGGCACCCCTCAAAATGTAGACCAACGGCAGTATCGGCCACAGTCGTCTACTCAAATTCTAGCCCGAACGACGAGCTTCGTTGTAGGGGTAGACTCCGGCGGGGGGCGGAAAGTTCCCGCTCTCTCTCGACCCACCAAGTGCAGCGGCGCTATCTGATTGAAAAGAGGGCTACGGCAGCGCGAAAACGTTCAGCGTCATTCCCGACACGATCGCCACATACTGCTTGCCGTCCTTGCCTTCGTACGTCATCGGATCCGCGTTGCGCAGTCGCATCCAGCTTCGCCGACCACAGTTCCTTGCCGGTCTTCGAATCGATGCGCGCGGAAACGTTTGTCGCTCACAATGCCCGCAAACACCAATCCGCCGGCCGTCGCCGTGGGACCCGCGAAGCCTCCAGACCGGCCTGTATTCTGCTCGTTGCGGCCCCAGCTCTTCGGTGATTCCGAACGGAACCTGCCATGCGAACTCGCCGGTATTCGCATTCACCGCTGTCAGATGTCCCCACGGTGGTTTCTGGCACGGCCAGGTTCCCTGCCGCCCGATCGCCCGGTTTCACCGGCGCGGTGAAGGTGTGGAACGGCCCCGGACCATCCACGCCCGCGCGCGTGTATTCGAGCGGCGAACCATGCTCGTCGAACGAATACTCCACGCCCGGTTTCTTCTTTTCCGTCCAGCCCACCTGCCCCTGGTCCTGCGTGTAGGCGAAGATGTATCCGTCTTTGGGATCCACGGCCATGCCGCCCCAATTGGTGCCGCCCGTCGCGCCGGGAAAAATGATGCGTCGATTTCGGCGGCGCGCCCTCGGCGTGATACAGGAACGGCGTAAAGGGACCGGTATTGTAAAATCCGCCGCTTCTTTCCACCAGCGCCTTGCAAGCCGCGGCGTGCTCGGGCGTCGTGTCTTCGGCCGTCACCAGATCCTCGGGCTTGTAGGTCCATGCGCGCCAGCGGCGGCGGTTTCACCGGGAACGGCTGCGTCGGCGAATACCACTCGCCCGGGACATCTCCCGCCGTCACTTTGCGCTCTTCCACGCCGAACACCGGCTTGCCGGTCTCGCGATTCAGGATGAACATCCATCCCGTTTTGCCGATATCGGCGATCGCCGGAATTTTCTTGCCATTCACCGTGATGTCCACCAGCACCGCGCGCCGGCGGATTATCGTAATCCCACAAATCGTGATGGACGGTCTGGAAATACCACTTGAGCTTTCCGGTCTCCGCATCCACCGCCACCAGGCTGTTGCCGAAAAGATTCGCGCCCGGCCGGTCGCCGCCGTAGTAATTGGAAGCCGGCCCGTCGATGGTCATATAAAGGATGCCGCGCTGCGCGTCGGCAGTCATGGGCCAAGCCCAGATATTGGTTCCGGAACGGTCCTTCCAGCCGTCGTTCAGCCAGGTCTCATGACCCACTTCGCCCGGCCCCGGCACGGTGTGAAAATCCCATAGCTTCGCGCCGGTTCGCGCGTCGTAAGCGCGAGTGTCGCCGGGCGGCCCGGTGGGAACTTCGAGCACGGCCGCACCTACCGTGATCACGTTGCGGAACACGGTGGGCACACCGCCGTAGCCGATCACCATGTCGACCATGCCTTCTTTTCCGAATCCCGGATCGATCTTGCCGGTATTCGCATTCAGCGCGATCAAGTTGCGGCCAGCCGTAAAGATGATGCGCGGCGGATTCTGCTTGTCGCCCGGCCAGTAAGCCACGCCGCGCGTGGACGGCCTGGCGCCGCTGACGGTGTAGCTCCACACCTCCTTGCCAGTCGACGAATTCAGCGCGACAACACGCGCCGAAGCGGTGATGTACATGACGCCGTTCACTACAATCGGCGTCTCCTCGGACCCTCCGCCACCGAATCGGGGCGGCGCCGGCGCGCTGCTGCGCAACGAATACGTCCAGGCCGGTTTCAGCGTCGCCACGTTATTCGCGTTGATTTGCTTCAGCGGCGAGTATCGCGTGCTGGCCGGGTCATGGTCGTAGGACGGCCAGTCGCCCGGCGCCGCTTTGCGGTTGTTCCGATTTTGCGCCCAGCGCGAACGAGATCAGCAGCGCGCAACCGCTCAGAATCGTCTTTGTGTAAAATTGGTTCCATCCGTTAGGCATGCTATCACGGGCGGATTCTACTTGCTCAGGCATATGGTAGGTTGTAAATGCAATGCGTTTCAGCCTCTATACTCGAGTACCGGTCTTCTGATGGCCGGCGTCTTTTTGTCCGCCGTCTGCCTACCGCGCAAGACCAAAACGAGCAGGAACCAAGCACCAAGGAATTTCCCGGCAAGGGCATGCCGCCCCGCGCGGCCGCCACCGAGTATCAGTCGCAAGGCAAAGCCGGAGCCGTAACCATCGGCGCCGAGTTCGACGGGCCACTCCGTCCCCACGCCCGAGCATACCTATTCGTCGGAAGATTACATCGTGGTGGAGGCTGGGCTCTTTGGCGCCGCCGGACGCGCACACCACGCTATCGCGCGACGATTTTTCGCTGCGCGATCAATGGCAAGAAGACGCTGCTCGCCCAGCGAGCCGTACGAGCTGGTTTTCAAATCCCTCAAAGATCCCGAGTGGCAGCCGCCCGAGGCGTCGGAGGAGAAGGCGTCGAAAAGCAGCCTCACCACCGGTGGCGGGGGTCGGTGGCGGCGACAAGCTTCCGCCCATCCCTCCCAAAATGCCCTTCCCGCTGCGCCGCGCCATGGAACAGCACGTTCAAAAGGCCGCGATGCAGGAGGGCGACCGTCCCCTGCCCCAGGCCGGCCTGCTGTTCTTCCATTACAGCGGCAAGGCCGAGGGCATCAAGTCCTGGAGCTGGTTTACAGCGGCGCTGCGGGCAAAGCGACGCTGACGCTGCAACCGTAAACGGCTAGGCTGGCGCGAACAGATTGCCCCGGTTCAGCAGCCACTGCGGATCCAGGCGCCGCTTCACCTCCTTCATGCTTTCGATCTGCTCGGGCGTGTATTGCAGCGCGAGCAAATGCGCTTTGCGCTTGCCGAGGCCGTGCTCGGCCGAGACCGTGCCGCCCAGCTCTACCGCGTGACGCGCGAAGTGGAGCATCAAACGCTGGCCCGTCTTCGAACTCGGCTTGCGACTTCGGCAGGATGTTGACGTGCACATGCGCGTCGCCGATATGGCCGAAGATGACGTACTCGAGCTCGTGCTGCATCAACTCGGCGTGATAAAACGCCAGCATTTCGCGATTGCGCGCGAGCGGGACGGCATAATCGGAGCCCAGCTTCATAAATCCGCGGCGGCGCATGGTGTCGTTCACCAGCTCCGGCAGCGCGTGGCGGAAGCGGCGGAAGCGCTCGCGATCCTGATCGCTGGCGGCGAACCAGCTATCTTCGGGCGCATGATCGGCCCAGAAATCGATATCGCCGTCTTCCTGTTCGATCAGCAGCGCCGCCGCGGCGCGATTGGGGATTTCGGGATAGTGGGGCCGCAGAAAATCGAGCGAATTGGCATCGAAGTACTCGATCATGCGAAGGCCGGGGATGCCGCGCCACGCATCCACCACATCCAGCGCCGCGCCATCGCTGATCAGGAACACAATGCCCGCGAGTCACATCGGCGGGCGCGGGCAACAGTTGCAGCTCGGCTTCCGTCACGATTCCAAGCGTGCCTTCGCTGCCAGCAGAACAGATCGATCCAGTCCATCCCCGGCGCGAGCGGATATCCGGCGGTGTTCTTGGTGGTGTCGGGCAGCGGCAGCGCGGGCACGTCGAAATCGATTTTGTCGCCGCGCCTGCACATCGAGCACGCGGCCAGTCCATCAGCGCCACTCGCAGCCGAAGGATATGCCGGCGCGTGCTGCCATAACGAAAGCTGCGCGATCCGCTGGCGTTGGTGGCGATGGTCCCGCCGATGCTGGCGGTGCGCTCGGTAGGATCGGGCGCGTAGAACTGGCCGGTGCGCGCCGCGGCGGCTTGCAGCTCATCGAGCGATACGCCCGCGCCCACGATCGCGCGGCCCGGACAGATTTCGAGACGCCGGAATTTTTCGAGCGAGACCGCCCATCCGCCTTGCGGCACGCAGCCGCCGGTCAATCCGGTGCGCGCGCCAACGATCGTGATGGGAACGCTGCTCGCGCGATAATATCGAGCAGTTCTGCTTCCGATGCCGGAGTTACGACGCGCTCCGCCTCGCCCTGAAACCCCGACGCATCCTCGATCTGCGATTCCGATCCTGTTCTACACTTCCAGAATCACCGGCATGATCAGCGGCCGCCGCGACGTTTCTTTATTCAGGAACCGCTTCAAATCCGCGCGGATCTTTTCCTGCATCACGCCCCAATCGGTCCGCTCTTCTTCGCTCGACGATTCCAGCGTGCGCGCCACCACCTGCCTGGCTTTCTGCAGCAGCTCCGACCCATCTTCAAACGACATGAAACCGCGGCTCACGATTTCGGGCAGCGTTTCATTCCTGCCCGAGTTCTTGCTGATGGCGATGATCGGCAGCACGAAGCCGTCTTCGGAAAGATGGCGGCGGTCGCGAATCACGATGTCCTCCACCACTTCGTCGATGGTGCCCGAATCGATGCACACCCGGCCCACTTGCACCTTTTCGCCGCGCCGCGCGCCCGCGCGATCGATCTCCAGCGTCTCGCCGGTTTCGAGCATGAACGTTTCCTCCAGGCCCGCGCCGCGCAGGTGCGACGCCAGCGCGGCGTGCTTGGCCATCTGCCGGTATTCGCCATGGATCGGGAAGAAAATAGCGCGGCCGAAGCAGGTTCAAGACCAGCCGCAGCTCTTCGACGCTGCCATGCCCCGACACATGCACCGGCGGATTCATGGTGCCGTAGATCACGTCCGCGCCGCGCTTGGCGAAGTGGTTGATCATCCGGTAAATTCCTTTTTCGTTGCCGGGAATGATGCGCGCGCTCAGCACCACCGTGTCGCCGCGCTCCACCGAAAGGTTCTTGTGATTGTCCACGGCGATGCGCGACAGCGCCGACATCGGCTCGCCCTGCGTGCCGGACGCCACCACCACCACCTTGCTCGGATCGGCCTGCATGATGTCTTGCGGGCGCAGCAGAATGCCGTCGGGCAGGCTCAGCAATCCCGAGCGAATGCGCGATCTCGGTGACGTTGTTCATGCTGCGGCCGAGGAACGCCACTTTGCGGCCGTACTCGGCGGCCACATCCAGAATCTGTTGCAGGCGATGAATGGACGAGCTGAAGCAGGAGATCACCAGCCGCCGCTCGGCGCGATAGAAGATTTCGTCCAGCCGCGGGCGCACCGCGCGTTCGCTTTCGGTGTAGCCCGGCCGATCGACGTTGGTGGAATCGGACATCAGCAGCAGCACGCCGCGCTTGCCGTAGTCGGCGAAGGTGTGCAGATCGAAAGGCTCGTTGTCGGTGGGCGTGGGGTCCACTTTGAAATCGCCGGTGTGGATGATCACGCCCAGCGGCGTGGTGATGGCCAGCGCCATGGAGCTGACGATGGAGTGCGTGACGTGAATGAACTCGATGGTGAACGGCGCCGATTTCAATGCGCTCGCCGGGCTTCACTTTGTGCAGCTTGGCATCGTCCAGCAGGCCGTGCTCTTCCAGGCGCCGCTCCACCATCGCCAGCGTGAAGGCCGCGCTATAAACCGGCACGTTGATCTCGCTCAGCAGGAACGGCACCGCGCCGATGTGATCTTCGTGGCCATGCGTCAGGATCAGCGCGCGGACCTTGTCGCGGTGCTGTTCCAGATACGCGAAATCGGGCGTGACGATGTCGACGCCCAGCAGTTCCGCATCGGGAAACATCATGCCGGCGTCGACGACGATGATGTCGTCCCCGTAGCGGATGGCCATCGAATTCATACCGAACTCGCCCAAACCGCCGAGCGGGATCAACTGAAGCTTGTGATCGGACATGTAAGATTCAGGGTATCAGTTGGGTTGTGGCTGGTGGCTGGTTGGCAGGTGGCTGGTGGCCGGTGACGAGAGGGATGGAAGCGTGTGTGCGTCGCGCGAAGCGAGATCCGCGAGACTCTCTCACGTGTTATAGTGAAATCACTATATCTTGACTGGCGATGACGACTGAGCCGTCCCTCAAGCCGGTAATCTGGATTTAAAGGATCACATCGGCTATGCGCTGTACGTCGCGCAGCGCGGGCGCAGGCACCGCGACACGAAGACGTTGGTTGGCTTTGGCGGGGCGGGGGTAGTGGAAGTGATCAAGGATTATCGAGGTGACACATTTCGCGCCGTGTACACCGTGCGGTTCGCGGAGGCGGTGTACGTACTTCACGCCTTCCAGAAGAAATCCAAAAGCGGACGAGAAACGCCGCGCCTGGATATTGATTTGATCGAACGACGCCTGCGCGGCGCGGAGGGGATTGCAAAGGAGCGAGCACGATGAGGAAGAAGGGATATGAAAACGGAAGCGGGAATGTGTTCAAGGATATTGGCCTGCCGAATGCCGAAGAGCACCTGGTGAAGGCGCAGCTCGTTTTCAAAATCGACACGATCATGAAAGATCGCGGGTTGAAACAGGTTGAGGCTGCCGATCTTTTCGGGATCAAACAGCCCGACGTCTCCAAGATGTTGCGGGGCGAATTCCGGCAGTTTTCGGTGGAGCGCCTTCTGCGTTTTCTCGTAGCACTCGATCAGGATGTTGAGATCGTCGTGAAGCCGCATCGGGACAGGAACAACGCTCCGGCTTTGCATGTTTCCTGAGACGCGTTCGCGGCCGCGACGGGGAATTTATCCTAATCATAAGGGCTGTGGGAGGTTTCGGACTTGGTGGCCTTCAAGAGGCCGCGGATGCGGGGTTAGAAGAAGGCGTAAATGATCGACAAAGAAACATCACGCGAGATCCGGCGAAGCATCCGGCGTATTTTTATGAGCGAATGGGACCCTATTGGGGTCAAGGATATACCGGAAGCGTCAGACGAATACGACCTCTACCTCGGTAACATTTACACCCTTGTTGTCAGAAATGCAGGACTTTCAAAGATTGCTGAGTATCTACGCTGGGTCGAAGTAGAGCGAATGGGGCTAGTAGATGAACACGGAGTGCCGCTGCTTGCAGAGAAAGTTCGTAACTCCGTCGCCGCTTCATTGACGGAACTCCAGGCAAAGTCGCCGACTAAAGGAAGTAACGTAGCGCCGTAGCGCTATTTTCTCGCCCGAGCTATCCTGAGAGAGTAGGGTAACAGAGCGTGGAACTGACTGTCCAAATTCCCGATGAACTGGCATGCCGCATGGGTGTATCCGGCAGCGACCTCTCTCGCCGTGCCCTTGAAGCTCTAGCTCTCGAGGAATTCAAGAGCGGCCGCATCACTAAGCCTGAGGTGCGACGGCTGCTCGGCTTTGGAACCAGATACCAGCTCGACGGGTTCCTAAAATCCCATGACGTGTATGAAGACTACACCATGGAAGATTTTGAGCTTGATCGCGATACCCTGAAACAATTGGGATTCTAACCGGTGCGGCTGGTCATCGCCGATACTGGGCCGGTCAACTATCTGGTGCTGATCGGAAACATCGATCTCCTTCCCGCTCTCTTTGACAAGGTGATTCTGCCGTCCGCTGTGCAAGCCGAGTTGACTGACGCGGACACTCCGCCCTCGGTGCGGAACTGGATTGCCGATCCTCCGGCCTGGCTTCACGTCCACGAAACGCCAAGCCGTGAATCCGACCATGCTTCCGTGGAAGGACTCGATGAAGGGGAGGCAGCTGCGATCGCCTTGGCCATTTCGCTGGATGCCGATCTGCTGCTGATGGATGACCGGAGGGGCGTGATGGTAGCTCGCGGCAAGGGACTCCGTGTGACTGGCACGCTTGGGATTCTCGACCTTGCCGCCCAGCGCGGACTGGTTAATTTTGCTGAGGCGGTCGACAGCCTTCGGAGGACGACTTTTAGAATCCCGGAAGCGCTTCTTAATTCGCTAGTGGAAAAGCACGCGAAACGAGGCTGGAATGTCTAGATCGGCAGAGGCTAACGAAACTCGCTCCCAGTGCCGATGATCAGATCGTGGCAGTCTGTCGACCGCGAAACGGCCAATCCCCAATACGCCAATTGCGAACTGCGCGACCGGAGCGAGGCTTCGTTCTCATCGTCACCGCCATCTCAATGACCCTGCTGCTTGGCCTGGCAGGCTTGGCTATCGACGTAGGGCGCATGTACGTGATCCGGGCCGAGCTGCAATCGTTCACCGACGCGGCGGCTTTGAGCGCCGCGCTGGAACTGAACGGCGCCGATTCCGGCATCGCGCACGCACGCGCCGGAGCGATCCGATTGGCGAACGGACCGCATGCCATGCGATGGGACTTGGGCACGCAACCCATCACCAATATCGCGACCAGCTTTTCGGCCGACAAAACAACCTGGGACGATCAGCCCAAAAAGCCCAGCGACTGCCGCTTCGTCCGCGTGGTGGCAACCGAGCCCGCCCCGGTGATCTTCTTGAGGATTTTTCAGCCGTCGAGCTCCACGACTGTCGCCGCCGCGAGCGTGGCCGCGAAGACGGAACAATCCGCGAGGTTGATCCAATGACGCGACGGCGTTCTCAAGCCGGCAGCGCGCTCATCGAATTCGCCGGATCGATCATGCTGCTCGCGATCATGTTCGCCGGCATCTTTGAAATCGGATATTCGTTCTACACCTATGGCGAACTGGTGAGCTCGGTGCGCGCCGGCGCCCGCTATGCCGCTCTGCAACCGCGCGGCGCAGGAACCGATCCAACGATCGCGAAGGCGGTTCGAAATCTGGTGGTCTATGGCGATCCCGCTCCCTCGGTCAGCAGCAAGCCGCTGTTCGCGGGACTCACCACCGATCACGTGGAATTGATCAACACTCCCGACTCCAGCACGGTATCGCTGCATGGCTTCGCCGTGGACGCACTGTTTATGAAACTGAAGCTGGACGGGCGGCCGACGGTTACGTTTCCCGTGACCGGCGGAGCGGTACAGTGAGCGGCACACGTCGGCAGGCGGGCCAGTCGCTCGTCGAATCGGCGCTCATCCTTGCGGCGTTCATGGGGCTGTTGCTCGGGATGGCGGGCGTGGGGCAGTCGCTTTTTGTCCGGCAAACCTTGGCCGATCGCGCGCGCGTTGCAGCTCGCTGGGGAGCGCTGAACACTTACGATCCGCAAGCCATTCGCGGCGATGGTCCTGCAAGCTCCGTCCTTCGGCCTGACGCCCGACTCCGTTGAAGTATCGAACCCCGGTTGTCCCGGCCCGGCGTGCCGCGTGAGCGTGGCGATTCCGGAACATGGCATCCGCAGCATTGAACCTGTGGGACTCGAGCCCGCGGAAAGCCCTACTCCAGATCTCGCCGCTCGGAAGCCTTGACGAACGGCGCCGTCTTCGGATTGCCCTGGTTCCAGTGCACGGGCTGGTCGCTGTCGGCCATCAGGAACATCGCCAACGCGATGGCGCGATCCACTTTGGCCATGTTGCCGTAATCGATCTTCTGCCATTCATCGCCCACTGCGTGGTAATCGGGATAATCGAACGCCACGCACAGAGTTTCGGCGGGCACCCCCACTTCGGCGAGTGAAAGATTGTCGCTTTGGGTGAAGTAAGCGTCGCTGCCTCGCGCGTCCTTATAAACCTGGATCCCGGTGCGCTCGCCGGCGCGCTGGACATAGCTCGTCAGGTCCGAATAATCGAATCCCGTCAGCGACGCGTTGGAGATTTGCGAGCCTTCAGTCGAATCGGTCCGGCCCACCTGTTCCAGATTCAGATCCGCGACCGTTTTGGCCAGCGGCCAAACGGGATGATGCGCGTAATATTGGGAGCCGATCAAGCCCTCCTCTTCCCCGAAAAACGTCATGAACACGATGCTGCGCCGCGGATGCTTGGGCAGATGCGCCAGCGCCCGCGCTACTTCCATCACCGAGACCGTGCCGCTGCCGTCGTCGTTGGCGCCGTTGTAGATGCGCCCGTCGGCGCGCAGGCCGAGATGATCGTAGTGCGCCGTCAACAAAACGCACTCCTCGCGTAAGGCCGGATCGGACCCGCGCAAAACTCCGATCACGTTGCGCAGCGTGGCCGGAGTGCGCTGCGGGGCGCCGATATGGATGGTAGCGGTCGCGTTGGTGGCGTCTCGTCTCAGAGCGCCATAAAACCTAGCGGGTGCGTTGCCCGTCAGGATAACGCTGGAACCTACGGATTCGGCGTCCTGCTCCTTGGGATCCAGCAACCGGCGGGGCCGCTGTTCACGCGTCATGAAACCGGTGGGGTCCACCACGATGAGCAACGCGGGCTTACCCTCGCGAAGCACCTTGCGGGCCGACCGATACCTCACCCGCACACCCGGCGAAATCTCGGTGATCACCACCTGGCCCTTCACCTGGTCCGCCGTCAGATGTTCCACCAGCGCCTGGTCCGACAGATCCAGCTTGAACAGCGGGGCGTCATTCAAATCCACCGCTGCCGCGACGTTCAGGAACGCCGCCTTCGCGGTCGCCAGATACCGGCGATCGCCGGATGAAAGCTGCAACTCGAAGCCGTTGAAATCGGGCTCCTCCACCAGCATGGACGCATTCTGAAAATAGCTATCGCCGACGCCCGGCTCCAGGCCCGCCTTCCGGAACTGAGCCGCAATGTAATCGGCCGCCAGATCCAGGCCGCGCGAGGGCGAGTCGCGCCCTTCCAGTTGATCCGAGGCAATATAGGAAAGATCCTGCCGTAAAGACGCTGCGTGAATTCCGTCCAGGGCCGCCTGCACGTCTGGCGAAGTGGCGGTTTTCGGCGGTTCGCCCGGAAACAGAAGGGCATTAAAAGTAAGGAAGGCTACGAAAAAGGCGGGATAACGCATAAAGGCGAGCCTAGAACGATCCTAGCATCTTGAAGTGGAAACCATTTTGGTGCAAAATTGTTTAGAACCTCTAGTACCTGAGCGATGGCAACCCGAACCAGCAACATTCGCCTTTTGCGGCAGCGTGTCATTGAAAGCTCCAAGCGCACGAGCGACCAATTGGTCGGTTCCAACCTGACGGAATCCGGAGTGCTGGATCGCGCCGTGCTGAACCGCCAGATCGAGGAGATCCTGGAGGGCGTGGAGGAGAAACCCAGTCTGGCGCCGCGCATGGAAGAGGGCCTGGAAGCCTTTCTCGTGGCGCTTAACCAGGGCGACACTGTGCGAACCGCCAAGCACGTCTGCGACCTGCTGAGCCTACAGCTGGACGACCTGCGGAAGGCCGCCCTTCTCTCGCTGATGGTGCGCCTGGCCGGGAAGCGCAAATTTGACCCAATCGCCGCCTACATCCTTCAAAACCGGGAAGTTTTCGTAACCGGCTAGGGTTGACAAGCGTACCAATTAAGAGCAGGATTTATCTAAGGAGCTTTTGCAATGCGCTTCCTGGTGGCCGGTTGGTCCTTGTGTATGCTGGCGGCGGGTTCAGCCTGCGCTCAGTACGTGATTTCATCTCATTCGGGCGTCATTCAATACGTGGAGGGTCGCGCCTTTCTCGGCGACAAGCCGGTTGAGCCGAAATTCGGACAGTTCCCCGACATCAAGGAAAACCAGGAGTTTCGAACCGAGGACGGCCGCGCGGAAGTTCTTCTCACTCCGGGCGTTTTCCTGCGGATCGGCGAAAACAGCTCCATCCGGATGCTGTCCACCCGCCTGACCGATACGCGCGTGGAAGTGCTTTCCGGATCGGCCGTCGTGGAAAGCAACGAAATGCCCAAGGACAACGCGATCCAGCTGGTTTATAAGAAAGATTCCATCCAGTTGCAGAAGCAGGGCCTGTATCGCCTGGATACTGAGCCGGCGCGTTTTGAAGTTTTCGATGGCGAAGCCATCGTCACCGATCCATCCGGCCAACTGACGCTCCGGAGCGGCAAGGCGACCAACCTGGGCGCTGTTTTGATGGCGGAAAATTTCGACCGCAAAGCGGACGACCAGGATGCGCTGTATCGCTGGAGCGATCGCCGCGCCAGTTATGTCGCGCAGGCCAATGTAGCCTCCGCGGTTTCCGCTTCGTCGTCGGGCTACGGCAATTACGGCGGATACGGCTACGGCGGGCTCGGCTATGGCTTGGGCTACAGCGGTTTCGATCCTACCTTCCTGGGTGGATGGGCGTTTAATCCGATGTTCGGGATGTATACCTACATGCCGTACTCGGGCTTCGGATACAGTCCGTTCGGGTACACCTACTACAGCCCAGGAACAGCGGCTTACGCTCCCTTCTACGGTGGCAGCGGGTATTCCTACGGCAGCGGCGTTACCCGCATCGCCGGTTTAACCGGCGGCAGCAGGCTGGCCGACGTGGCCACTCATCGCGGAGCTTCCAGCGGAGTGACCAGCAGCGCGCGCTCGTTCGGTGGCGGCAGCACCGGTCGCTCGGTTTCCTTCTCTAGTGGCGGTGGTGGCGGCGGGCATTTTTCTGGCGGTGGCGGTCACGGCGGCGGCGGGCATCGCTAGGCGACCAACACGTTTCATCGAAAGCGTGTGGACGCGAATGCCGCGGTCCACGCTTCCTGCCAACCTTGCGCAATGGGTACGGGCGATCCATCCGGCGGCACGTCCCTGGGGGGCGCGATGGGCGGAGTAGGCGGCGGCGAGTCCACCTTCAAGTAATCGCCATGATCGAAATTCCAGTTGTCGGGGATCTCAAAGGGCGCCAGAAAATTGCCGGGTTTGGGATTGCCGGGACCGCCGCGCCCGACGGCCTCATGCCACCACGGATGGCCCGCGGTGAGGATTCCTCCAGCTAAGTTGCCCAAGGGAAAGGCCCACTCCAGAACCGTGTCGCGCGTCGACGCCAGGATCGAGATTTCTCCAATCTTCGCCGTGGCCGCTTGGAATTCGGTGTTGAAGCAATCGTCGTCGATGGCGCCGGCCATGATGATGGCGCGCCGGAGTGGCCGGGTCATGTTGGAAACCGTGGCCAACAGAACGCGCGCGCCAAGACTGTGCGAGGCGAGCGAGATACTGGCCGTGCCGCCGAAATGGGCGTCCAGAAATGGCCCGATCAATTGCCCGGCATCGTCTGCGACTCGTGGTTCCTCCGGATAATCGAGACCGTGCAGCCATATGGAATCGCCCGGCCAAAGCAGCCCTACGAAAACCGACGGCTGAGGCAGTTGCAGCAGCCCCTCCCAGTTGGACAAGCATGCGATGCCATCGGCGCGATCGACGTTGAAACCGTGGGTCGCGATTAGAACGTGCCGGCCTTGAATATCGTTGAGGAATTGCGCCTGATCCAAACTCTGGTAATTGCTGATGTCCGTGCCATGATAAATTGCGACCGAAGTGGCCAGATTCCCGCCCACCGGGCATAAGCGCACGTCGAGAAATCGCGTCATATCGCGGATCTATCTCTTTACCAACTGCATGCTGTTCACCGCCGTCGCCAGCGCGGTGGACAGGTCCTTGGCGATGGGGGCGAGAGGCGTGGCCAAGAGTCCAACCAGCAGGGCCACGCCGTTCCCGCCTGTAACGTGCAGCGCCCGTTCCCCAGCGAATGCCAGGCCAACGGCCACCGCAGCCGCCAACGCCCGGGTCCAATTTCGGTAGACTTGATCGCCGCGCTGGTAAGCTTCGTCCAGTAAAGCGGTTACAAGCAGATCGAAGCGGCCAAAGACATCGGACTCGGTGGCGTTGAGCGCATCGCCCGACGCGATTTTGGTGGCCACCGAGGTGAGGACGGCCGGATCTAAGCCAGTTGCATCTGCTGCGAGATGAGCATTTGCCGCGTTCAGGGTCAGCTTGATCAGCGATTTGGCAATGGATTTTTGGCTCGCGAGATCGGTACCATTCATCCAGTTGGCCTTCAGGGTCGCAAAGAGTTTGTCCTGGGGCATCGCATTGGCCGGCAGCCCGGTTGTGGGAATCAATGGGGAGACCGCTTTTCGGATGCCAGGAAAACCGATGTGGTTGACGCCGCCCCACAGGACTTTACTGGCATCCACTAATCCAAAGGCCGCGGCGCCCAATCCGCCGATGGCGGTGACCGCTTGCGGCAAATTACCGACTAAATTCATGCTCCGCCTTTTGCCGCTTGCATGGCGCTCACCGCCGTCGAAAGCGCGCTGGAAACATCTTTGGCGATGGGCGCCAGTGGGGTGGCCAGGAGGCCGATCAGGAGCGAGAGAGCGGGTTGGATGCCCAAGAGCTTTCCGCCCGCCATCGCCAGCGCAACGGCCACCAGCGCCGCCAGCGCCCGGGTCCAGTTGCGGTAAATCTGATCGCTGCGCTGATAGGCCTCGTCGAGAAGAACGGTCACGATCAGATCGAATCGCGCGTAGATATCGGATTCGGGCGCGCTCAACGGCTTACCGGCCGCGATGTTCTCGGCCGCACAAGCCAGAATATCCGGATCGACGCCCGTCGATTCGGCCAACGCACGGGCGTTGCGCGGGTGCAGCGCCAGTTCGATCAAAGACTTGGCGGTGGCCTTTTGGCTGGCGAGATCGGTTCCGTTCATCCAATTCGCTTGGAGCGTAGCAACGACCTTCTTCTGCGACAGTGCATTCAGCGGCTCTCTGGCGTCGATTTCTTCGAAGTCAGTCAATGGCAGGACGGCCGCACGGATGCCTCGGAAGCCGATGTGGTTCACGCCGCCCGCGAAAACCTTGCTGGCATCTACCAACCCGAAGGCCGCCGCGCCCAAACCTCCTATGGCTGTGACCACTTGCGGCAAGTTTTCGAGTACGCCCACGTGCGGAGCGTACAGCGTCGCGGGGCGCTTGCCAGCGCCCGCTTGCGACAGGCTATTGAGGCTGCTTCAGATGTTTTTCGAAGAAATCGGTGAACGTTTCGAGCAGTTGCCTGCGCACCGGCCCGGTGACGCCATGACTTTTGCCGGTATAGATCGCCATGTCGAAGAGCTTGCCGGCTTGTTCCAGCGCATCGGTTATTTGCACGGTGTTCTGGAATAACACGTTGTCGTCTTCGTAATTGTGGGCGATGAGCAGCTTGGCCTTGAGCTTGGCCGCATAGTCCAGCGGAGAACTGGCGCGGTACCCTTCGGCGTTTTCAGAAGGAAGGCCCAGGTAGCGCTCGGTGTAGATGGTGTCGTAGTTTCGCCAGTTCGTCACCGGCGCGCCGGCGATTCCCGCGCGGAAAACATCCGGGGCGTTGAGCAGTGAATAGAGCGTCATGAACCCGCCGTAGCTCCAGCCATAAATCCCCACGCGCGCCGGATCGACGAAGCCCTGCGCCAGCAGATATTTGACGCCTTCCAATTGATCGGCCAACTCGGTTTTCCCAAAGCGGCGATAGAGCGGCGTCTCAAAAGCGTGCCCACGCCCAGTCGAGCCGCGGTTATCCAAATGCCAAATGACGAAACCCCGTGCGGCCAAGACCTGATCCCAATCGGCGCCTTCCCAGGCATTCACCACTTCCTGCGCGCCGGGACCGCCGTAGACCATCACCACCGCCGGGTATTTTTCGCCCGCGCGAAAGTTGGCGGGCTTAATCAGCCGGCCATACAGCGCCTTCCCATCCTGCGCTTTGATCTGAACCACTTCGGCAGGCTGCAGGGCGTACTCGTCGGTCAACGTGTGTTTGGCCGCGCGAAAGCTAGACCATTCCTCGCCGCCAATGTTGTATACACGTCGCTGCGCGGCGGTTCTGTCGAGGAGGAAAAGGCGTCCAGGTAGTATTCAGCCGTAGGGCCCATCGAGATCTCGTGCGTACCCGGCTGGCGGCTGATCCTGGAGCGATCTTTTCCATTGAGTTTCACCGAGTAAAGCTCACGATCCAATGGACTTGCTTCTGTAGATACGAAGTAAACTCTTTTGATGAGATTCATCCACGCCAGCCACCTCGGTGACTTCCCAATCGCCTTCGGTGAGGCGCTTGCGCTGCTGCCCTTCCAGCGAATAAAGATACAGGTGACAGAAGCCGTCCCGCTCGCTGCCCCACAGAAATTCGTCCTTGCCTACGAAACGAAACAAGTCGTTGTGGTTGATCCAATAAGGATCGGATTCCGAAAGGATCGCATGAGAGCTACCTGAGCCCGCGTCGGCCAGCAGCAGATCCAGATGGTTCTGGACGCGATTCAGGCGCTCGATGGCCAACCTCGTGGAATCGGGCGTCCAGTGAACGCGCGCGATCAGAAAACCGCGCGGCTCGCCCAGATCCATCCAACGGGTGGCGCCACCTGACGCCGGAACCACGCCGACATGCACATCCGCGTTGGGCGTTCCGGCCTGCGGATAGCGCTCCGGTTCGGAAACAGCGCGCAATCCGGTGAGCGACACCTGGGGATAGACGAATTCATGCGCGATGTCGAATTGCATGTAGGCGATGTGCTTGGAATCGGGCGACCACCAGTAAGCCGTGCTCAGATCCAGCTCTTCCGGGTACACCCAATCCACCTCGCCATTCAGCAGCGTCGCGCTGCCGTCGTCGGTGAGGCGCGAAAGCTGGAGCGTGGCGATGTCGAGCGTATACAGATCGTGACCGCGCCGAAAAGCCACGCGCGAGCCGTCGGGCGAAAACTTGGGATCGCGCTCGGCTTCGGGCGTGGCGGTGAGCTGCTCCCAGGTTCCATGGTCGAGCGAATAGTAGAACAAGTCGCCCCGCACGCTCAGCAGCAATTGCTGCCGGAATGCGACCACTCCAGGCTGTCTTCGCTCACGCGGCGGTTCTGCCAGTCGAACCGCGCCGCTTCGGGAACCGGCACCGCGGCTTTTTCGAGAGGCCCAAGCGATAGCAGCGTCTTCTCCGATTTCGCGGCCACGTCGTAGAGCCTGACCTCGTCACCTTGAAAATAGGCGAAATGCTTTCCATCCGGCGCCCATACCACCTGTGGGCGCTTCTCGCTCGTGACCCTGCTGGATCACGGTGTCAATGGTGATGGGCTTCTTCTGCGCGAAGAGGGAAACGGCGAGGATACCAGTGAGAGAGAATAAGGCGAAACTGCACTTGCTGTGATTGTACTAAAGGCCCGGGCGTAAGCTGGCCGGCTGCAGCGCGGCGCTCAGTGGAGTATTTAGTTTGTAGACGGCCGCGCGCTGGATCCATAGAGCTTCTGGAACGCGCTGGACTGCATGGCTTCGGTTAATCCGCGCGTGCCGCTGGCGTGCAGGTCGCGATAATAATCGTCGGGCGTAAGCAGCAGATATTCGAGCCGATGGCCGCGCGCGAAGTCCGCCATGGAGCCCATCAGTTTGTCGATGCCGTCGTCGTCGCCATGATAATAGAACTTGGGAGGGATCGGAAGGCGGCAAGCCTTTAGGCCGGTGTAGAGATACACCACCGGGTCCTGATAGGCGTACACATTGGCGTCGCTGGGGCGTGACTGCGATCGAGCCATTCGTAGGCGGCGCGGCGCGCTTCGAAATCGGTCCGATAGGACGCGAATAGATCGGGAACAAAATGCGCCAATCCGAAGACAGTGCAGAAAATCGCGAAAGCGGCCACGGCCCGCCAGAGCCGCGCCGAATCCGGCGACGGCGAAACGATCCG
Organism: Bryobacterales bacterium; assembly: GCA_963798295.1. Taxonomy (GTDB): domain Bacteria; phylum Acidobacteriota; class Terriglobia; order Bryobacterales; family Bryobacteraceae; genus Palsa-89. Next base: position 442,422 of record CAWCSV010000007.1, read on the forward strand.
CGAACGCTGGTTTCGTCCAGGCCAGCCGCAATGCTCCGCAAATGTTGCGGATTTCGGTGGCCAAGCCCATCAGCAAAAGCGGATACAGCGGAAAAACGAAGCGCTGATCCGGCGGAAAATGCCAGACCAGCAGAATCGCCGACATCCCGAGCGCGGCCAGCGGATATTGCAGCGCCCGCTTGCGCATGGTCAGGCGAACGCATCCGGCGATGGCGGCGATGGCAACCACGCGCTCCAGATGTTTCGAGCCATAGGGCAGGTCGAAGATCAGCAGCTTCCCTGCCCCCTGCAGGAAACCGTCCAGGTTGTACCAGATCACCAGCGGCAGATCGCGTAGCGGAACATTGTAGATTTGGAAGCCGACGTAGTTGGTGTAATACAAGCGTGACCAGATCCCAGGAATGCGTCAGGTGCCGCGCCATCCACCATTGCCAGCCGACCACGGCCGGCAGCATCGCGGCGAAGAACAGCTCGGCTTTTTGGAACTGCTTGCGCAGCGCGAAGCACAAAGCGGACCGTGAGCAGCAGCGGCGCGGCGATCGATTTGGCGAGGTACGCCAGCGCGCGCGCAAATGCCCGCGGCCAGCGCCAGCCAGCGCGGGGCATCCGGCTTCATCGCGCGCTCGGCCAGGATCAAGCTGGCCAGCAGCAGCGCGGTGAACAACAGCTCCGGCATCAGCGAGAAGCTGAACACCACCGTCACCGGACTCAAGCGCCGCCATCAGCGAGCAAGACGTAGCGCTCGCGCAGGCTGAATCCGTATTCGCGCAGCAGGAACCACAGGGCGGCCAAGAACAGCGGCAACAGCAGCCAGGCGAAGAGCGTGGCGAGCGGAAGATTCGCGGGAAATTGCGGATTCGAGCTTCCAAATGGCCGCCAGCAGCGCGGGGTAGAGCGGCGGATACTTGGTTTGATACGGCTGGCCCGGCAGGCTCTCGATGCGATATCCATCGCCCATGGCCAGGCTGCGCGCCGGAGACCCAGTAGATGCTGTCGTCGTGATAGAAGCCCAGGTGCGGCATGGTGCGCAGCGTCCAGGCCAGGTAGGCGGACGGGGCCAGCGCGGCCAGGAACACACCGATAACGGTCAGCTTCCTAAGCATCCAATCTGAGTATCCAACCTGAATTTATCAGTAAGGGCTCCTGGTGACCAATCGGGGATTCACCTGAGTCCCCAGCGATGTATTCTTGAGAGGATGAAACTGACATTCTGGGGCGCGGCCCAAGTGGTCACCGGCTCCATGCATCAACTGGTGGTTGGCGACAAATGCTATCTGCTGGATTGCGGCGAGTATCAAGGCCGCAGAAAGGAAGCCGAAGAGCGCAACCGGAACTTCCCGTTCCCTTGCAAAGACGTGTCCGCGGTGATGCTGTCGCACGCGCACATCGATCACAGCGGCAACCTTCCCCTGCTGGTGAAGAACGGATTTCACGGGCCCATTTACACCAGCCCCGCCACGGCGGATCTGTGCCGGCCCATGCTGGAGGATTCGGCGTCGCTGCAGGAACATGACGCCGCGTTCCTGAACAAGCGGAACATGCGGCGCAAATCGCTCAACGTGCCGGGCAGCGGCAATGAGCGGGCGCCGTCCAGCCGTCGCTGTACACCACCGAAGACGCCGAGGCCACCTTTCCGCTCTTCCGCCCGGTGGCGATGCACACGCCCACCCACGTTGGGCCCGGGCGTGGTTTATCAATCGTTCGAAGCCGGGCATATCTTCGGATCGACAACCATGCTGCTGGAGCTGGAGTCCGGCGGGAAAAAGGTCCGGCTGGGCTTCACAGGCGACCTGGGCCGTCCCGGCTTGCCCATCATTCGCGATCCCGAGCCGCTGCCCCCGGCCGACTACCTGATCATGGAGAGCACCTATGGCAACCGCGTGCATGAACCCATCCAGTCGGTGGCGGCGAAGCTGGCGGAGATCGTCAACCGGACCTACCGGCGCGGCGGCAAGATGATCGTGCCGGCCTTTGCCGTGGGGCGAACCCAGCAACTGGTGCTGGTGCTGCACGAACTGATCCAGGCCAACGCCATCCCGAAGTTTCCGATTTTCGTCGACAGCCCGCTGGCCGTGAACGTCACCGACGTTTTCCGCAAGCATCCCGAGCTCTACGACGAAGAAGCGCGCGGCATTCCTCGCCAATCACGGCGATCCGTTTCGGATTCCAGCTGCTCACCTATGTGCGTGACGTGAATCAATCCAAAGCGCTGAACGATCTGCGCGGGCCGTTCATGGTCATCTCCGCTTCGGGGATGTGTGAAGGCGGCCGCGTGCTGCATCACTTGAAGAACAATATCGGCGATCCGCGCAATACGATTCTTCTCACCGGCTACCAGGCCGAGTACACGCTGGGACGGAAGATCGAAGAGCAGCGGAAGGAAGTGCCCATCTTCGGCGAACTGATGCCCTTGCGCGCGGAAGTGGAAAAGCTGGATGCCTTGAGCGGCCATGCGGACCGGGAGGAGATGCTGGCTTGGATGAAGCCGATCGCCGGCGGGCTGAAGAAGGTGTTCCTGGTGCATGGCGAGCCGGAGCAGCAGGCCGCTTTCGTGACGGCCATTCGCGAGCGCTACGGATTGGAAGTGGTGGCGCCCGGAGCGCGGCCAGAGTTTTGATCTCTGATGCAACGTACTGGTTCGAAAGTACTCTTTCCGCTCTAGGGGTTTCTCCAATACTTTAAGGCGAATGCCTGAGACGGATGCTGCTGTGCAGAGCCGGAGCCCGCTGAGTCAGCTTCTCTGGCAGTATTCCTACCTGCAAGTACTTGATTTCCTGACGACGATTGCATTTCTGGTCAACGGCGTCCGGGAAGGCAACCCGTTGGTCCGGCTGGCCCTCAGCGTGGGATCCAACCCGATCGGCAGCCTGCTGGTGGTGAAGTTTCTGGCGATCCTGCTGGGATTCTATTGCTGGCGCGTGGGCAAGCGCCAACTGCTGTCGCGCATCAACTTGCTCTTTGCCGTCCTGGTGGCCTGGAATCTGGTGGCCCTGATCCTCAGCAGCGTCCGGGCCTGACTGCAACGCGACCAACTGCTCGCTCTTACTGAATCGGCAACATCACGGTGTTGCTGTCCACTCCGTTGATGGTCACCAGCACCGGCACCGAATTACCGCTCGGCAATCCGCTCGGCACTTCGAATTGCGTGGTGGTCACGCCGGTAAAGCCGGGCGCCGCCGTGGACGTGGAGGTCGGTTTCGCTGCCGCCACCGACAGCACTACCGAATCAGCGACGGCTGGAGGCGGATTCGGCGGGAAGAAGCCGTCGAACACGGGCGTCTGATAGGGCCCGAATCCAGTGCCGAGCATGCGAGATGGTTTCTCCCGCCAGCCGCCGGACTGTCTGGTGGTCACCAGGGAGCCGTCCGCATGAAACGCCATCGCGTAGGCCGTCGACCCGATGGTTGAGAAGAACAGACCGGGGGCGTCGCGCGCCACGGTTAAGGTTCCGGAGATTTCCGGTTGTCCGGTGTTCTGGACTTCTAGCGTATAGTTGCCATCCGCGAGACTGGAAGGAAGCTGCGCGTTGATCTGCTGTCGGGGAAACGAAGAGCAGCGGAAGTATGGAATCGTTGATCGTGACGGTGGTGCCGGCGATGGTTTGCGCTAACGGATTCACCGGGCCAACCTGGACCACGGACGCCAGGCTCTGGCCGAAGATCGAAATGATCGATCCTGGCGCCACGGCGTCGCTGGGCGTCTGGCCCACGCCGTTCAAAATGCCGGCGGGAGCGATATAGGGCACCGTAACCATCTGCGCCACGACGCTCTCCGGCGCCGAACAACGTGACCGCTCCCGACTGGGATAACTGCCCGTCAGAGTCTCCGCTCCAATGGCCGAACTTGAATCCGGGATTCGGCACCGCGGTCACAGTGACCTGCGTGCCTTGCTTGTAGAACATGTCGCTGGAGGAGGGTGAGAACTTAAAGGCGGAGCCGTTGCCAGGATTGGAGCTTGCGCTCAACTGGTAGAACGTGTTGTAGCTGGCCGTGGCCGATGGCATAGTTCTGACTGACGGTGATGGTATGGTTGGAGGCTCCGCCGTCGGACCACGAACCGAAGTCGAGTCGCGCGCTCCTGCCCCATTGGCGATCTGCGTCGGCGCGGTTACCTTGAATGTCGCGCCGTTTGCGCGATCTACATTGCAGGGGGTAACGCAGTTGGCTCCGTCCACTTGCAGAGTTAGACCAGAAGGCGAGCTTTGAACCACTACTCGGCTCAATTCACTGATAGTTGGCAGTCAACCGATATCCAGCTCGTGACCATGCTTGAGCTTACCGTGATGGTTTGCGATGCCGCTGGTTTGGTTGGACCAGTTCTGGAAAGTGTAGGCTCGCCCGTTGGGCCCGGTTTGGTTGGCTGCCGCCGACACCTGGTGAGTGGTCCCCACTCCCCAAATGAAGTCGTAAGAGTTGTAGTTGGACAGGCCATCGACTGGTGAGCTGCAGCCCGGTAGGCGACGTTACGAACGCCACTGCCGCTCCCTGCACATAGTCGGCCGTTAAAGTGGCCGGTGAATTGGGATTGTTGTCCACCTGGTAAAGCGAGTTCTGCGGCTTGCCCATTGCTCCACTGCACTGAAGACCCACCAGTTTCCCGCATTATCCATTTGAGGCGTTACGCCGCTGATAAAGTGGGTGGACCCAGGGGCGAAATCGAAATCGCCGAAGCACAGCGCCGGAAAACCAAGCTGCACCGCCACCGGCAGGGTCTCGTTGTTCGGACAATTCGGCACATCGGCCACGGTTCGGGTGGGCACCGGAGTGTGATCCACCAGCACTTGCAGCCCGAGCGGCGGCGTTAGGAAGGACACCCGCTTGGCAGGCACAAACATCGGCTGCAATGCTCGAGTGGGCCGTTAACGACCACACGAAGTGAGGAACGAAGTGGGAGTGGAGCCATTGATGATCCAGCCCGTAAACGCAAACCCAGGATAGGGATATGCATTTAAGATCTGAGTGCTGCCCGCTGGAAAAAACTACGTGACCGAAGACCAAAAGCACAGCGAGCCGATGTAAACCACGCCCGGGGTCGAGTCTGGCCGGCGGGGATGGCTCCCGGGGCTGCCGCAAGCGGGTGTGGATTGGGTGATGATGCCGCTAGTAGTGAAGTAAGTAAGCTGACGCGATAGGCGACCGTGACCTGTCGCGGTGAAGGTGGTGATGGCGGGATTCGCGGTAACTATCTGAATCGGGGTCGCGGTGGGCTGCAACAAGTCCAGTTGTTGTCCTCCCATCCGGTGAAAGGTATATGCGTTGCCGCCGTCGAGGATGTTTGAACGAGGGTACTGCTCGCACTGGAACCCGCGACGGGCGTGTCGGTGATAAACACCACAATATGTTCGCTGCCCGTCGGCCAGCTGAAAGTCGCCGTTGCGTTGTAGGTGGTGCCATCCACCTGAAACCGCGCCCCGGCCGGATTGGTGGAGATCGTAATCGAGCTTGAGGTTTGCCCCTGCAAGCACAACCCGCCGAGGGAAAGCAGGAATAGTATGGATAACCGATTCATAGACAACACCGTTAATTACATCGGCAATAGTACGAGAAGCCTTTAGGTAGCAAGCGTAGGGACTTGAGACTGGGGCGTGGCTGGTGGCAGGTAACGTGGCGGGATGCGCGGTTCTACGGCGTCAACGTGATAAAATCCATCCCGGTATGCAATTTCCGCTTTCGCTACGCGCGTAGCCGCTGCATCCTGCTGTGCTCGGCTGGCTTGGTTTCCGCCGCAAGACGGCGGCCGGCCATCTACAAAAGAGCTGCGCGCCCTGCCACGAACGGGGAGCGGACCGCGCTCCCAGCCACGAAGCCTTGCATGCCATGTCGCCGAGCGGGTGCTGGCGGCCATGGAATCGGGGCCCATGATCTCGATGGCCAACCGGCAGTCGGCTGCCGACCGCCGCGCCATCGCCGAGTTCATCACCGGCAAATCGTTCGCCCATCCCATGGACACCGCGCCCTCGCCTGCCGCCATGTGCACCACGGCCGCGCCCGATTTCAGCGATCCGTACAACCGGCTCCGGTATGGAACGGATGGGGCCAGAATCTGCTGAACACGCGCTTTCAGAGCGCGGCCGCAAGCCGGGCTCAGCCGCCGCCGATCGTCGGCCGCTTGAAAGTGAAATGGGCTTTCGGATTTCCCGCCACGCTGGACGCCAACGCGCATCCATCCCTCGCCAACGGACGCATATTCATCGGCAGCACCAGCGGCACGGTGTATTCACTGGACGCCGCCTCGGGCTGCATTCGCTGGTGCTTCAACGCCGAGCGGCGGCGTGCGGTCGGCCATCAGCATCGGCCGCATCCAAACCGATTCAGGGCCGCATTATGCGGCGTTCTTCGGCGACGGCGCCTCATTCGCCTACGCGGTGGACGCCGCCACCGGCAAGCTGTTTTGGAAGACCAAGGTGGAGAACTTTCCGGCGGGGCATATCACCGGCTCGCCGATTTTCTATAACAACCGCGCTGTACGTGCCGGTGGCATCGGGCGAAGAGGGCGCGGGCGCGTCGCCGGATTATGAATGCTGCCGCTTCCGCGGAAGCATGGTGGCGCTGGACGCCTCCACCGGCAAGCAGATCTGGAAAACGTACACCATCCCCGAGGAAGCGCACAAAACCAAAAAGAACAAAGATCGGCACGCAGCTCTGGGGACCTTCCGGCGCGCCCATCTGGAGCAGCCCGTCCATCGACGTGCAAGCGCAACACGCTGTACGCCACCACGGGCGACAATTACAGCGATCCCACCAGCCGCATGAGCGACGCGTTCATGGCCTTCGATCTGGATATCGGGCAAGATTCTTTGGTCGCGGCAGATGACGGCGGCGGATGCTTATACCTCCGCCTGCCGCATCCCGGATAAGACCAATTGCCCGGAGTCCAACGGCCCCGATTTCGACTTCAGCTCCGGACCGATTCTGGTGACGCTGGCCAATGGGAAGCGCGCGCTGGTGGCGGGGCAGAAGTCGGGGCTGGTGCATGCAGTGGATCCGGACAATCAAGGCGAACTGATCTGGAGCGTGCGCGTGGGCCAGGGCGGCACGAACGGCGGGGTGCAGTGGGGCTCGGCCACGGATGGAACCAACGTTTACGTCGCGCTGGCGGATCTGGGCCGCGTGGTGGTTCCCTTCAGCCTGAGCACCGATGTGGATCCCAAGCGCGGCGGCGGCATGTTCGCGTTACGCCTGGATACCGGCGAGCGGGTTTGGTACACGCCGCCGGTGCCATGCGGCGACTCGCAAGCGCTGCAGTCCGGCGCAATCGGCTGCGGTGAGCGCCATTCCCGGCGTCGCATTCTCGGGCTCGGTGGACGGACACCTGCGCGGATATTCCACCGCAGACGGTTCGGTGATCTGGGACGTCGACACCATCGCACCTTATAAGACCGTCAACGGCGTGGAAGGGCACGGCGGGTCCATGGATGGTCCGGGGCCGGTGATCGGCGGCGGGCATGCTTTTCGTGGACGTCGGGATACGCGGCGGGCGGCGGCGTGCCCGGCAATGTGCTGCTGGCGTTTTCGGTGGACGGGAAGTAATTGCGGCTCTCGGACCGATGTTTCGCCGTCACCGGCCTGGGATATTTGCCGCCCTGGACCGTGAATGCCGGCTTCATCACTGGCGATGAGACTACGCTCATCGTCGATACCGGCGCTAATGTTGCTGCCGCGTCGACGATTCACGGATATGCGTCACTGGCGCGGCCGTCGAATCGGCTTAAGGTGCTCGACACCGAGCGGCATTTCGATCATGTCGGCGGTAACGGCTATTTTCGCGAGCGGGGCATCGATGTTTACGGGCACGCGAGCATTCAACGGACCGACGACGAATTTCGCGCGGAGCAATCGGAATTCAACGCTGAGATTTGCAACCCGGCGCGCCGGAAGCGCCAGGAATCGGAAGTCTTCTATCATGAAACGCGCTTAGCCAATCCGAATTGCCCGATCGCCGAAGATACGCGGATGGATCTGGGCGGCTGTCCCATCGAAATTCTGCTGACACCCGGCCACACGCCCAGCAACATTTCTGTCTGGGTTCCTTCGGACGGAGTTTTGTACTGCGGCGATTGCCTGGTGAACGGCTACCTGCCGAATCTGGACGCAGGCTCGGTGGCCGATTGGCGGATCTGGCTGCGATCGCTGGATCGCGTAGCGGCACTTGCGCCGAAATTCATCGTGCCCGGCCATGGTCCGGTGGCGGTAGGTGAAGACGTGCCGCGGCTGATCGCAAGCGTGCGGGAAGTCTTGCGGCAATCGATAGAAGCGGGCCGGTCTCCGACCAGCTAACACTGCCTCGCTTCTCGCCGATAAGCCTAATTGGCGAAATGGATACGACAATCATCGCAAACGGAGTCCCGCTGGGTGTGTTGCTGCAGGCGCATGAGCAATGGCTGCGCAACAAATCTGGGACGGGCCGCTGCATCTTAGACGGTGCGACGCTGAATGGATCGAACCTGACGGGCGCGGAACTGCATGGCGCCATTTTTCGAGGCACAACGTTGTTGGATGCCGAACTTTCCGACGCCAAGCTGGGGCAAGCCATTATTGAGGACGCGGACTTCCAGCGCGCTTTGCTGGGGCGCGCGGATTTCAGCGAAGCCAGGATCGACCGAAGCAACTTTGATGCGAGCTGGATGTCGGAAGCAGCCTGTTCAGACGCGCAGATCCGCAATACCAGCTTTCGCAAAACCAATCTCGGCGGTTCACGCTTCCAAGGAGCGCGGATCGAGAGCTGTCATTTTCAAACGGCCACGTTGCGCGGCGCTTCCTTCAATCGCGCGCGCATCGACCATTGCGATTTCTCCGAGAGCGACTTGAGCGATGCACAATTTGTCCGCGCGCAGCTGGAAAACAGCCGGTTGGTGGCTGTTAACGCGGCCGACGCCAATTTCAGTAACTGCCGCCTCAAGACTTGCGACCTTGCACGTAGCGACTTGGCTCGTGCCCGATTCAACAGCGCGGACCTCACCGGTTCGCAACTCGATCGCACCCGGCTTCAGGAAGCCGACTTTCGAGGGGCGCAATTGGGTGGCGTGATCCTGTGCCGCGCCGATCTCACGGGAGCGCGCTTTGCGACCGCTCTGCTTTCAGCGGCCGATCTGCGAGGCGCGGACCTGACCGGTGCGCGCGAATTGACGTCTCCACAACTGGCCCAGGCGCGCACCGACGACACGACCATCCTCCCCAATGGCTCGCGCGGCCCCTACCGCCGGAATTCCGGAGCAGAGCGTCGGGCGGCCACCCACTAACAACCTCATGCGCCTATCCCGAACGCGTGACCTTTGCGTTCCTTGCCGGCCGCCGCTACGATGGCGGCCAGCGCGAAAACCGTAACCGCGGTGAGCGCCATCGCCGTTCCGTATGTCATGGTTCGTGCGAACACCGCTTCGATGTAAACCACGGAACTCGCCACCAGCACGCCGCACTGATAGGCAAAGCCGGGCATGAATCCACGGACCGAATTCGGCGAGAGCTCCGAGAGATGCGCGGGAATAATGCCCCAAGCGCCTTGCACCATGAACTGAATCAGAAACGCTCCCAAGACCAGCAGCGCCGTGGAGGGGGAATAAACCCAAAGTGGGACCATGAGAATTCCGCCCAGGAGCGCCGCTACCATCACGCGGCGGCGGCCGTAGCGATCCGATAACAGTCCCATCACGATGCCCCCGGCGATGGCGCCGATCATGGAAATGCCGGTCATCACCGAGCGCTGCAGCGGTCCGAAGTGCCACTGGCGTTCCAGGAACGTAGGATACATGTCCTGGGTGCCGTGCGAGACGAAGTTCATCATGGTCATCAGCAGCGTCAGATAAAGAAACAGCTTCCAATGCGACGCGATAGCCCGCCCCAGCCCGCTCCAGCTTTTCTCGCGGCTGTGCTGCCAGACTTCGGATTCCTTCACGCGGAAACGGACGAACAAGGCCAGCAGCGCGGGCAATCCGCCCAGAAAAAAGAGCGGACGCCAGCCCCAGCGTTGGAAGAGGAAGAAATAGGCGATGGCCGCGAGCAGATTGCCGGCGGCATATCCTTCCTGTAACAATCCCGAGAGTACGCCGCGCAGCCGAGGCGGAACCTTTTCCATAGCAAGCGACGCGCCCACGCCCCATTCGCCGCCCATGCCGATGCCGAAGAGCGCGCGCAGCACCAGGAACGTGGTGTAGTTGGGCGCGAGGCCGGTGAGCACTTCGCAAACGGAATAGAACACCAGGTCGATCATCAAGGGAAGGCGGCGGCCATAACGGTCCGCCAGCAATCCGAAAAGGAAGGCGCCAACGGGCCGGAAAGCCAGCGTCGCGGTGAGGGAAAGCGCGATGGCCGAGTCGGATTTGTGAAATTCTTTGCCGATGGCGGTGAGGCATAGCGTGACCAGGAAGAAGTCGAAGGCGTCTAATGTCCAGCCGAGAAATCCAGCGGTCAACGCGGAACGATGGTCGGAAGCCATGGGTTGCCGGGCGAACACGCCAGTATAGCAATCGAGCGGCGGCTTGAATGGTATTCTCGGGATGGGTGCCACCGATGATCGGGCGAAGGACAGCGTGTTTGCTCGGATGCGGCTTCGTCTTTCTCGGCGCGCTCTGTGCGTTTCAGAAGCCCTTCCGTCAGTTGCCGGGCGTGGAATATTTCAACTTCGAGCTGACTCCGGACTGGCAAACGCCGGGCGAGTGGACCTTTGCGCGCCTGATGTTTCCGCCCGGGCCGAATGACGGCTACGCCGGGCGTTTCGATGGCGACTTTCGGCAAGGCTTGTCGCTGTGGACCCAGGATTATCCGCGCGCCGACCGCCATTTCTCGCAAGCGGTGCGGCGCTTGACGCGCATTTCGACGCGGTCTGTCGAACAGCCCGTCATGATGGAAGACGGAACCGAGGCGTTCAACTGGCCGTGGATTTACGCGGTGCAGGTGGGCGAATGGGGCTTCACGGAGCAGGAGGCCAAAGTGATGCGCGAGTACCTGCTGCGCGGAGGCTTCTTCATGGCGGACGATTTTCACGGCGATTACGAATGGGAGATGTTCCTGAAGCGCATTCGCTTCGTGTTTCCGGATCGGCCGATCGTCGATATTCCGAACGACGACGCGATTTTTCACACCGTGTTTGACTTGAACGATCGTTTTCAGATCCCCGGCGCGGCGCATCTCTATGAGGGCTGCAAGAACTGCCGCGAGGGCGGGACGGGCGCGCATTGGCGTGGGATTTACGACGACAAGGGACGCATCATGGTGGCCATCTCGTACAACTCGGACGTGGGCGACGCGTGGGAATTCGCGGACGATCCGCAGTATCCGGAGAAGTTTTCAGGCTTGGCGATTCGGGTGGGCGTGAACTATGTAATCTATGCGATGACGCATTGATACTATCACTGGCGCACGTCGCGCCATTTTGGCGAGCTCCAGCCCACACCTATTCGGCACGCAGTGCTTCGACCGGATCAATGGCCAGGGCCCGGCGCGCTGGAAGATAGCTCGCCAGCACGGCGGCGAAGATCAGCAGCGCCGAAACAGCCGCATACGTCAACGGATCGAGCGCTTTCACTCCAAACAGCAGAGACGACATCAGCCGTGTGAGTCCCGCCGCGACCGCCAACCCCAGCGCAGCCCCAACGCCTGCGAGCACCAGTCCCTGACGTACAAACACCCGCAACAATACTGCCGGCGGAGCGCCCAGAGCCACCCGGATGCCAATCTCGCGCGTCCTTTGCGAAACCGCGTATGCGATCACGCCGTAGATCCCCACGATCCCGAGTATCAGCGCCATCGCTCCAGCGATGGCCAGCATCACCAGCGTAAACGAAGTCCGCGCCATGGACTGATCGTAGAGCTCCTTCATCGTGGTGGCCAAAAAGATGGGCTGCTTTCCGTTGACGGACCAGATGACTCGCCGCGCGTCGGAGAGCAAGCCTTCCGTCCCCGCGCGATTGGAGCGGATCGCGAACATGCCGACGGCCTGGACGAATCCGTGCTGGCCGCCAAACAGCCATCCATCCATCAGGGCCGGCCAGTACGCCATGGTCGGCGCCGTCAGTTGCACGCCATTGTCATAAACGTCCTCGACCACGCCCACTATTTCGCGCCACGCATCCGTGGTACCCACCCGGATCCGCTTGCCGAGCGCAGAGCGCGGATCGCCCCACAACTCGCGCGCCAGGTTTTCGGACACCATGGCTACATGCCGTCTTGCATAAAGGTCGGTCCAGGTGAAGTCGCGCCCCACGATTATGCGCGTTCCCATGGTCTTGAAGAATCCTGGTGCGGTCATGCGGAATCTCCGGATGGGAGGGAGCTGGCCGGGTGCGATGGGCTTGTCCTCGGCATAGATCGGGTTGTTGGGACTAAAGAACGGTTCCAGAGGAGCGGAGCCTGCAAGCGCCACCGAGGTGACGCCTGGAATAGCCTCCAGTTTGCCCTCGACGTCTTGCCACATTCGCATCACACGCTCGGGTTCGTCGTCCATCGATGGCGGCGGAAAAGCATGCAGGATCTGAATTTCTTCGGGGTGCGTGAATCCCGCGCGGACGTATCTTAAGTGTTGAAACGTGCGAATCATCAGGCCGGAGCTGATCAACAGCACGAGCGCCAGCGCCATCTGCACCACCACCAGGGTGTTGCGAGCGCGGTGGCGCTCCCGGCCCTGGCTGAATGTGCGGCCGACGCCGCGCAGGGCGGTAGCCACGCGGGGGCCCGCGTACTTGAATATCGGTATGACGCCGAACAATGCGCCCGAAAGCAAAGACACTCCCAAGGTGAATCCCAGCACGAGCGGATCGATTCCGATTTCGCCCAGGCGGGGCAGCGTGGCCGGACCTTTTGCGACCAGGATCCGCAGCGCCGCATAGGCCAGCCCCAGACCCAAAGCGCCGCCTAGAACACCCAGCACCACACTTTCGAGAAGCATCTCGCGGGCGATGCGGCCCCAGCCCGCGCCTAGCGCCGCCCGGATGGCAAGTTCCTGCTGGCGGCTCTCACCGCGCACCAGCATCAGATTCGCCACATTCGCGCAGGCGATCAACAGAACCAAGAGCAAGGTGCCCATTACCACCCAGAGCGTGGCGCCGATGTCTCCCACCACTTCCTGCTTCAGGGGCTGCATCTTGGGCCCGATCTTCGCGTTCTGAAACAGAGCCAGGGGAAACCCCGGCGTGGTGGGCCAGGAGCTCAACCAGATTTTCAACATGCGAGCCTGATCCGCGTTGGCTTGCGCGATCGTGATGCCGGGCTTGAGTCTGGCAATCCCTTGGTAGCTGAAATCGCCCAAAAAGACTTGAGAGCGTTCGAACCGCTGCGGAAGAATGAGCTCCGGATCGCGTAGGAACCGGAATTCTCGCGGCATCACACCGACTACAGTGGTGGGCTTCGCATTAATGGTTAGCACGCGCCCGACGACGGATTTGTCACCTCCGAAGCGCCGCTGCCAATAGCCGTACATGAGGATCACCGTCTCCGGCGTGCCCGGCGTGTCGTCGTCTCGAGAAAACCAGCGGCCCAGCAGGGGCTGGACGCCCAGGGCATCCAGCACGCCGTAAGTAACGACGAGCGCCCGAGGAAGCTCAGGCTCGGCAGTCCCGGTCACCCTCGCCCCGTTTGAGGACCATACTCCGAAGTGCTGAAAAATGCGGTTCTCGTCGCGATAGGTAAAGTACATCGAGGGCGTACACTCGACGCTCTCGCCGAAGTTCTGGAAGTTCGCAGTGTGCCAGACGCCGACCAGGGCGTCGGCGTGCGGATACGCGAGCGGCCGGATCAGGATGCTGTCGATCACCCCAAAGATCGCGGTGTTCGCACCGATGCCGAGAGCGAGCGTCAGCAGGGCGGTAGCGGTAAATGTAGGCTGGTGCCGCAGGCTGCGCAACGCGTAGCGCAAATCGCTCCAAAGAGAATCCAGCCATCCGATTCCGTTCATTTGATAAATCTCTTCCCGCCGCGCGATCAGATTCCCCGCCTGCTTCAGCGCCGCCGCCCGGGCCTTTTCCTGCGTCATACCTTGTGCCACAAATGCATCTGTGGCCAAATCGATATTCGCTTCCATTTCCTCGCGCCATTCACGGTCGACCTTGTTACGACGGAAAAGATATCGCCACGACATAAAGACCTGCCTTACGAAGTCCGCATGACGAGCTGGATGGCTCGGATCATTTTGTTGAAGGCGCTGGATTCCGCTTCGAGCTGCTTCCGGCCCGCGGAAGTCAGCCGATAGAAGCGAGCGCGGCGGTTATTGTCCGTCACGCCCCATTCCGCCTTCAGCCAGCCTTTGAGGAGCATGCGGTTCAAGGCTGGGTAAAGCGAGCCATCTTCGATTTGAAGGTCGCCTTTGGACCAGTCCTGAATTCGCTTTGCTATAGCGTAGCCGTGCACCGGCCCTTGATTAAGAGTCCGGAGGATCATCATATACAGGGTTCCAGGCAGCAGTTCTGTATTCTGTGAGTCGACCAAGTGGAGAATACCTTTCTTGACTAGGTATAATCCAGAATAGGGTCGCAAGTCAATACCCATCGGAGAAAATGCCGGGCGGCCGGCCTTTCGCGGCACAAAATAGCCCGACCAAGGGGTCCGGCGCGGACGAAGGAGTCCGCCCCACCTACCGATGTATTAGCTCTTGGCCAGTTCGTCCTGGCGGGCGCGCATCTCAGCGTGCGCTTCGCGCTGGATGTCCGCCATCTTGGCGCCGGAAGCCACCAGCGCGACAAAGCCAACGATTACCAGCGGCAGCGTCACAACCACCCACAGGATGAGCGTGAAGCGGCGCGCCATCGCGCCTGGGACTCCGAACAGAGTGAGGCCCAGCGTGGAGAGCACCTGAAAAAGCCCAACATTGCCGGGGGCTTGCGGAACCACCGATCCCAGGCGAAGCAAGACCATCAAAGCGCCGGCCTGGGCCCAACTGACGCCGTCGAATCCATAAGCCTGCATCACCGCGTAGACGGGGACGATTTGCAGGAGCAGGTAAGGAACGCTGACGCCGGCGGAAAAATACAGAAAGCGTGAGTGGCCTATGCGATGCAGGTCCTCGATGAATACGTGCGCCCAGGAAAACAGGGGCGCATCGAGCAGCGCGTCCAGCGCCTGTTCGCGCCAGTACATCGCAACTGCGAGCAGCGCGGCGCAAATGAGGAGCAGGATGGTCAGAGTAATGCTCCCCGTGGTGATGATCTCGATGGCGCGCGCCTGCCCGTGGCTCAAGTGAAAATGGCGGATGTAGCGCAGCGAGAAGAAAAGCCCGACGATCAACAGAATGCCGTCGAAAATCCGTTCGATCAGCGCCGAGGCCAGCGTCACGGAGATGGGGATCTTGCTCCATCGCCCCATCAGGAAGCAGCGAATCAGTTCCCCGGCGCGCAACGGAAGCACTTCGTTGGCGAACAGGCCGACGTAGATCGCGCCCACCGAGGCCCAGGGCGACACCGGCGCAACCGGCAGAAGCAGGAGGTTCCAGCGCCAGGCTTGAACCACGTAGACCAACAGGTCGGCGATGACGCCGATGGACACCCAACGCCAGTCCAGCTCACGGATCTCCTCCCAGAGTTCGGTCCAACTCACGCCGTGCAAGGCCCACGCCAGGCAGGCCACCGAAACGACCAGCGTCACGATCGTAAAAATGTGGGAGGCGCGCTTGGATTGCGGCGGGGGAGGAGACATGAGGCCTAAGAACTATGATACCCGCGAAGGCATGAAAGCCGTGTGAAAGAGCTACCTCAGATAGAACAAGCTGAGGCGCGGCAAGGCAACCGATTCGAGCAATTGCCGTTCCAGGTATTGCTTTTCCAGCATGGCCAGCTGCGGCGCGGACATCTTTCCGCGATAGGGGCGCAGCTGGAGATCGAGCTCGCGGCGGGCGCGCAGCAGCTCTTCGTCGGTTTGGCGCGAGCGGGCCAGCGCGATCATTTTATCTTCGAGCGCGGTGAGGCGCTGCTCCAGATCCTCCAGGTCGTGATAGAGCGCGGCCGCTTCCGACGCCAGGCGATCCACGGCGGAGGCGATGTCATCGAAGCCCGCTTGCTTGCGGATTTGTCCGGCGTTGTCGGACAAGTAATTTTGAAGCGCCTCCAGCGTGAATGGCGCGGAGGATTCCTTGTGGCCGCGCACGGGAGCCACTCCCGCCATGGCCTGCGCCTCCGCCAGAACGGCTTGCGAGCAATAGGCGACGGAATTGACGTTTTGCCCGCGCTTCTTCTTGCTGCGCCATTTTTCAAACGCTGCGTCGATGCCGCGCAGCGCCGCTTCGAGAGGCACACCCGCGTTCTTCCAGGTTTCCACCAGCGCCCAATCGAGTGGCGACATCAGGAAAAGGCCGGTGCCGCGAGCCTTTTGAAAACGCTCTTCCACTTCGGTGAAATAGTTGAAGTAATTGGAAGGCCAGGATGCTTCTTCCGGCGTCATTTCTTACGATTTCGGCGCCATATGATTTCCAGGCCTTCCAGCGTCAGATCTTCATTGATCTCCTGCACCGATCGGGCCGCGCGCGCCATCAACTGCGCCTGGCCGCCAGTGGCGATGACTTTGGTATTGGTGCCTAACTCGGCGACTACGCGTCCGACAATGCCATCGATCAAGCCGGCGAATCCGTAGTACAGGCCGGATTGAATGCTGTTGACCGTGTTCTTGCCGATCAGGCACTGCGGCTCACGGAGGTCCACCATGGGGAGGCGCGCGGTCTTGGCGAACAGTCCGGTGATGGACATGCCGATGCCGGGGCAGATCATGCCGCCCAGATACTCGGCGTTGGCGGAAACAATATCGAAGTTAATTGTCGTACCAAGATCGACGACGACCGATGGGCCGCCGTAGCGATGAAACGCCGCGACGCCGTTGACCACGCGATCCGCACCGACTTCGCGGGGGTTGTCATAAAGCACCTTCAGGCCGGTGTCCATGTCGGGCGTGACGAACAGTGGCGTGGTGTGAAAATAGCGCTGCGCCATGGCGTAGAGCGGCGCGTCCAGCGTGGGCACGACGCTGGCGATGATGATGCCGTCCACTCGTTCGAGATCCAGCGAGGCCAGCGCGAAGAGATTGCGCATCAACACGCCCCATTCGTCGGCGGTCTGTTCGTGAATGGTGCGCAGACGCCAGCGGCCGATCAGCGTGGTCTCTTCAAAAGCGCCGATCGTGATGTTGCTGTTGCCCGCGTCCAGCGCTAAGAGCATGGTCGCACCCCTCCGGCGAGGATAACCCAATTGCGGCCCTGGTCGTCACGGACGTTCAGGAATCCGGACGGGTTGAGGCCCGCGGTGACGCCGCGCAGCTCGGCGCCGTCTTGATCGACGCAAACCCGGCGGCCAGAGGCGTAACTGGAGGCGCGGGTGAAAGCATCGATGACCGCGTCGACTCCGTGGTTTTCGAGAAGGTCGCAGTGACGATCGATGGAAGGGAGGAGTTCGACGAGCAAGCGCTCGCGGGATTGAAAGCGGCCGCTGGCTTTACGCAGCGACGTGGCGACGGCATCCAGGTCCGGCGGGAAGACGGAATGATTCACGTTGATTCCGATGCCTGCGATGATAACGCCGGAGCCGGAAGAGGATTCAAGCTGAGTCAGGATGCCCGCGCATTTGCGCGATTCGAATAGCAGGTCGTTGGGCCAGCGCAAGTCGCAAACGAGCCCCGTGGAGTTGAAGATTGCTTCGTGGACGGAAAGCCCGAGCGCAAGCGTGACCACCGGCAGCGCCGCGGGTGGGAAGGAATGCCGCAGGATAATCGAGACGTAAAGGCCCGAGGCCGGTTCGGAATGCCATGTTCGGCCGAGACGCCCCTGTCCGGCGGTCTGCTGTTCAGCTCCAACAATTGCTCCTGAGGGTGCGCCATCGGCGGCGAGACGGCGAGCTTCGGTCATGGTGGATTCGACGACATCGTGCCACTTGATTACGCGATCGGGCAGCTGGGAGCGGACATAGTCCAAATCCAGGGACATCGCTAATCGAGCTCCAAATGAAAATGGATGTCGACCGCAGGTGCCGAATGCGTAATGGCGCCTACCGAGATGAAATCGGCGCCGGTTTCGGCGTAAGCGCGAACCGTTTCGAGCGTAATGCCGCCGGACAATTCTACCGTGGCGCGACGGTTGATGTGGCGAATCCACTCGCAGGCTTCGGCAGGAGTCAGGTTATCGAGCAACAGATGCGTGGCGCCGCCGGCCAGGGCGTCGTCGAGTTCAGCGCGCGTGCGAACTTCGATTTCAATCGGAAGCTTGGCGTCCTGCACTGCGTGTAAAGCCGCCCGCACGCCCCCGGCGGCGGTGATGTGATTGTTCTTGATCAGAATCGCATCGAAAAGGCCCATGCGGTGATTGGTGACGCCGCCCGCGCGCGCGGCTATCTTCTGAAGCTGGCGCAGGCCAGGCGAGGTTTTGCGCGTATCGAGAATGCGGCAGCCGGTGCCTTCCACCGCGTCCACATATTTGCGAGCCAGAGTCGCGACGCCGCTTAGGCGCTGCAGGAAATTGAGCGCCACTCGTTCGCGTGTAAGCAGCGTGCGGGCGCTGCCGTGGACTCGGGCGATTTCCTGGCCGGGATGGAGGACGGTTCCGTCGGTCACTTGGGAATCGATGTGCTCATAGAGGAGCGGCAGAATCTCAACGCCAGCGACAACGATGCGCTCACGAACGCGGAAAGCGCCACGCGCGTTGCGATCGGCCGGGACGCAGAGTTCGGTGGTGACGTCACCCGTACCGATGTCTTCAGCGAGGGCCTGGGCAACAATCTCGGCCGGCGTCATCAGAGAGAGTCGAGGGTGTCGCTGTTCTTCTTGATCTGAGCGACGTATTCGGCCCTTTTTGCGCGCAAGGATTCGGCGATGTGCTGTGGCGCACTACTCAGGAACTTTTCGTTTTCTAGCTGAGCGTTGGTGCTCAGAACTACTTTGTGAAGTTTGTCGTTCTCTTTCAATAAGCGCTGCCGCATCGCCTCACGGTCGACTTCGGGAACATCAAGGGATAGTTCGAACTCCAACGTGGAATATACAGCTCCGTTAAGAGGCCCGGTTGTCTGCTCAAGCACCACTTTGGCAAGCGGTGCAACAATCCGCGCAACCCCCGTTTGGGTCGTTGTTGTCGAACGATATCTTCCGGAGACCTTTGTTCTCGACTCCACTTTTCCGTCGGCCTTAAGTTTTCGGGCACCCACTGCCATGTCTAGTAGCAGCGCCATCTCTCGCTCCGCCTCCTCATCGATCGCGTCGGACTGCGGGAAAGCAGCAAGGGCAATAGATGTCGTTTGTCCGAGGCGATGCCACAGCTCCTCGGTGATGAACGGCAGAATGGGATGCTGCAATCGGAGATATGCACTGAAGACGGCGAGCAGATTTTGCCATTCGTTAGTTAAACCTGTGCCGGGCACGAAAAGTGACTTCTTGATTTCCAGGTACGAATCGCAAAAATCGTGCCAGAAGAATTGCCAGAGCTCTTCGGCCACTTCGTGATAACGATGCTGTTCGAGATCGCGATTCACCTTCTCCGCCGTGCGGCTGAGGCGGCTAAAAATCCAACGGTCTTCCAGCGTTTCGAGCTGGCCTGGTTCGGGCAAAGACGGCTCGATGCCCGAGCTTTCCATGTTCATCAGCAACAGACGCGCCGCGTTCCAGAGCTTGTTGCAGAACTGGCGCGCGGAGTTGAGCTTGTCTTCGTTATAAGTGATGTCGGTGCCGGGCGCGGCGGCCATCAACAGCCACAGGCGGCAGGCGTCAGTCCCGTATTTGTCATTGATGTCGAGTGGATCAACCACGTTGCCCTTGGTCTTCGACATCTTCTGGCGCGTGGGATCGCGCACCAGTCCGTGCATGTGCACCTGGCGGAATGGCACGTCGCCGGTGAGCTCAAGGCCCATCATCATCATGCGCGCCACCCAGAAAAACAAAATGTCGAAGCCGGTGATCATCAAGCTGGTGGGATAGTAAGCGCGCAGGTCGTCCGTGTCGGCCGGCCAGCCGAGCGTCGAAAAAGGCCAGAGGCTGGAACTGAACCAGGTGTCGAGCACGTCGGGGTCTTGTGTCAAATCGGCCGACTGGCAATTGGGACAAACCGCCGGCGCTTCACGCGCCACGGTGATCGTTTTACAATTCCCGCAATGCCACGCCGGAATGCGATGGCCCCACCAGAGCTGGCGCGAGATGCACCAATCGCGGATGTTCTCCATCCAATTGAAGAACGTCTTGTTCCAATTGTCGGGCACGAACTGGATGCGGCCTTCGTTCACCGCAGCCATGGCCTTATCAGCAAGAGGTTTGGTTTTGACGAACCATTGTGTGGAGATGAGCGGCTCGACAATCGTGCCGCAACGATCGCACTTGCTGAGCGCCAGCGCGTACGGCTCAACTTTTTCCAGCAGGCCGTGCGCTTCCAGATCGGCCACAATGCGCTTGCGCGCTTCGAAGCGTTCCAGGCCAGCGTAAGCGCCCGCTTCGGCCGTCATGCGCGCGTCTTCGCCGATGACCTTGATCTGCGCCAGGCTGTGACGCTTCCCTGCCTCGAGATCGTTGGGATCGTGCGCGGGCGTCACCTTCACCACGCCGGTGCCGAACTCCGGGTCGGCGATTTCGTCGAAGATGATCGGGATGGGCCGATTCATCAGGGGCAGCGTGACGGTTTGCCCCGCGAGATCCTGATAGCGCGGATCGGCCGGATTGACGGCCACCGCGGTATCGCCGAGCATGGTCTCCGGCCGTGTGGTGGCCACGATCAGGTAGCGCGAGCTTCCGTTCACCGGATAGCGGATGTGCCACAAGTTGCCCTGTACGTCATCGTGCTTCACTTCCAGGTCGGACAGCGCGGTGGAGCAGCGCGGGCACCAATTCACCATGTAGGTGCCGCGATAGATGAGGCCGCGCTCGTAGAGGCGCACAAAGGCTTCCAGCACCGCGTGCGAAAGGTCGGGGTCCAGGGTAAAACGCTCACGGCTCCAATCGCAGCTGTCGCCGATGCGCTTCATCTGGGAGGTGATTCGGTTGCCGTATTTCTCTTTCCACTCCCAGACGCGGCGTACGAATTCTTTGCGGCCGATCTCGCGGCGCGTGATTCCCTGTTCGGCCAGGTTGCGTTCGACGAGCATTTGCGTGGCGATGCCGGCGTGATCGGTGCCGGGAAGGAACAGCGTGTTGTCGCCGCGCATGCGGTGCCAGCGGGTGGCGGTGTCGATCACGGTGTGATCGAGCATGTGGCCGATATGCAGCGATCCGGTGACATTGGGCGGCGGCACGGCGAGCGAAAACCGGGGGCCGGGCGCGTGCGGATCGGCGTGAAAGATGCCGGACTCCACCCACCATTGGGCCCAACGGGGCTCGAAGCGCTGCGGCTGGTATGCTTTTTCCAATTCCATGGAGATTACCAGTTTAGCAAGCGGTCGAAATTTGACAGCCCAAAGGCGGGATGTTGTAATGAATGGGAAGTTAGTTGCCTGCCCTGATCCTCAGTAGCTCAATGGTAGAGCATTCGGCTGTTAACCGAAGGGTTGTAGGTTCGAGTCCTACCTGAGGAGCCAAATAAATCGGTTCTACGCCAACAACGGGGGCAATCCCCGATCCCAGCTGATTTCTAAGGAACCCATCCGGCCTTCGCTACTTTACGAGGAATACCAAGAGGATGGCCTCACGTCGGAGTCCCTCCATGGAAGCAAATCTCCCTTCTTTCCGGCCCTGAATTTCGAACCAAGATTCGAAGATTTGAATCGAGCTCTGAATAGGTCGTTGAAGAACGGAGCTGTGATTAGTCGGCAATCGTATTCACCCCGGATTCCCTTCAGGAAAGGAACGATCCGGTCCAGATCTCGCCAGTCATGCTTAAAAGCAAGTATGCGATCGAAAATGCGAAGCGAGGGTACCAATCACTCCGCGGCCGGTTCTAGTACAAACATTCCAAAACTTGGCCAGGGGACAAGATGTCTTACTAACCGTCAAAAAAACATCTTTAACGCGATTTGAAGCAGACGTGGAGCGGCAGGCTGACGACACGGCCAAAAGGTGGCGCTGCTAATGTTGCCATCCACGGAATTCGGGCCGTAAAACTGCGCGTGGTTGAAGGCGTTAAAAGCTTCGTGGGCGAGGCGCTTCCTGCTCGATGCCTCTAATGCCCGATTCCAGAAACCGCTTCCCCCACCGCGCCACCGTGTGGCGGCTGACTTCCAGCCGGGCAGCGATTTCCAGATTCTCTTTGCCTTCCGCCGCGAGCAGGACGATCCTGGCTCGCTCCACCAGACGACGCTCAACTTTGCGGCCCCGAGCGTAAGCCTGCAGTTGCGCTTCCTGTTCAGCACTCAGCGTGAATCGTTGAGCAACCCGCAATCGTTTGTCTCCCACTTTGACAGACGACGCACCGCCCAATATGGTTCGTTATTTCCGACGCACTACACTAGTAATCCATGCCCTGTCCACCGTGTCCGTACGGATTCATTAACTGGCCTGAATCGCGGTCGGGAATTTCGCTGATCATCGCTTCCGTTGTCAGCATGAGCGAGGCGATGGACGCCGCGTTCTGGAGAGCGGTTCGGGTCACCTTGGTAGGATCGATCACGCCGGCGGCGATCAGGTCCTCGTACTTGCCGGTGGCGGCGTTGTAGCCGAAGTTCGGGTCGTTATTTTCCCGTACCTTTTCCACCACAACCGCGCCTTCCAGGCCCGAGTTCAGCACAATCTGGCGTAGGGGCTCTTCGCAAGCGCGAGCGATGATGTTCAGACCAATCTGCTCATCGCCTTCGAACTTCTGGTCCCGAAGCGACTTGGCGGCGCGCAGGAGCGCCACTCCGCCACCCGCTACAATACCTTCGTCCACCGCAGCGCGTGTGGCGTGCATCGCATCCTCCACGCGGGCTTTCTTCTCCTTCATTTCGGTCTCGGTGGCCGCGCCCACTTTGATGATCGCCACGCCGCCGGCCAGCTTCGCCAGCCGTTCCTGCAACTTCTCCTTGTCGTAATCGGAGGTGGTCTCGTCGATCTGCGAACGCAACTGCTTAATCCTGCCTTGAATGGCTTTGGATTCACCCGCGCCGTCGATGATGGTGGTGATTTCCTTGTCCACCGTCACGCGTTTGGCCCGGCCTAGATCCTCCAGCTTCACGCTTTCCAGTTTCACGCCGGTCTCTTCCACCAGCGATGTGCCCGCGGTGAGGATGGCGATATCTTCCAGCAGCGATTTGCGGCGGTCGCCGAAGCCCGGGGCTTTCACGGCGCAAACCGCCAGCGTGCCGCGCAGCTTGTTCACCACCAAAGTTGCCAGCGCTTCCCCCTCCACGTCTTCGGCGACGATCAGCAGCGGATGGCCCGAACGGGCGATCTGCTCCAGCAGGGGCAGGATGTCCTTCATGCTGGAGATCTTCTTCTCGTGGATCAGAATATAAGGATCTTCGAGCACTACTTCCATTCGCTCGGGGTCTGTGACGAAATAGGGAGAAAGATAGCCGCGGTCGAACTGCATGCCTTCCACCGTGACCAACTCCGTGACCATGGTCTTCGATTCTTCCACTGTGATGACGCCGTCTTTGCCTACCTTCTTCATGGCTTCGGCGATGATGTTTCCGATGGTTTCGTCGCTATTGGCTGAAATGCTGCCCACCTGAGCGATCATCTCGCCCGAAACCGGCTTCGACATTTTCTGAACTGCTTCCACCGCGATCTTCACGGCCTTGTCGATGCCGCGCTTCATGGCCATGGGGTTCACGCCGGAGGTGACGGCTTTCACGCCTTCCCGGTAAATGATTTGCGCCAGCACGGTGGCGGTGGTGGTGCCGTCGCCGGCGACATCGGAAGTTTTCGAGGCAACCTCGCGCACCATTTGCGCGCCCATGTTTTCAAGCGGATCGGCGAGTTCGATCTCCTTGGCCACCGTTACGCCGTCTTTGGTGATGGTGGGGCCGCCGAACTTTTTCTCCAGCACCACGTTGCGGCCCTTGGGGCCCAGTGTGACCTTCACCGCGTCGGCCAATTGATTCACTCCGCGCAGGATGGCCTGTCGCGAATGGTCCGCGTAGATAATTTGTTTTGCCATTTGGTTAGCTCGCTTTCTTGGCAGCCACCGGCTGTCCACTCAAGATGCCGAGGATTTCATCCTCGCGCATGATCATGCACTCGGTTCCTTCGATGGTGATCTCGCTGCCGGAATATTTCCCGAACAGGATACGGTCGCCCACCTGAACTTCCAGGGCCACCACGGTGCCATCTTCCAGGCGCTTGCCCTTCCCAATGGCCATTACTTCGCCCTCCTGGGGCTTCTCTTTCGCGGAATCGGGAATATAGAGGCCGCCACGCAAGGTGTCTCCTTTTTCTTCGACTCGCTTGACTACAACGCGGTCATGCAACGGACGAATGTTCATAGGTTCAGGCCTCCCGGACCTGAGGGTTGTACGGTTCTACAGTTTCTTCTCGTTCAAAGTCGGATTCAGATCGCTCGAATCTCGCGATATTCCGGTTCCCACATCGCGTCTCCCACTTGCTGCACGATGTCCTTGAATGCCACGCGCGCCAAGCCGTCCTGGACGGCGGTTTCGGCTACCGCCACGGCGACTGTCAGGGACACGATCCGCAGATCGTCCACGTGCGGCAGCAGCGAGGCGCCGGGAAGGCGCACTGCAACCAGGCTGGATACCGCGTTGGCCGCCGCCGCGAACATGTTGTCGCTGATGCGGCTGGCTCGCGAAACAATCGCTCCCAGACAAAGTCCGGGGTACAGCATCGCGTTGTTGACCTGGCCGATCACGTAGGTCACGCCCCGGTAAGTCACCGGTTGAAATGGACTGCCCGTGGCGATCAGAGCCCGGCCATCTGTCCAGGCAATCAGATCGGCTGGCGTGGCTTCCGCCATGGGCGCCGGATTGGAAAGCGCAAAAACGATGGGACGCTCGCAGTGTTTGGCCATTTCCCGGATGATGTCTTCGGTGAAAGCGCCCGCGGCCGTGGAGGCGCCGATCAGCATGGTGGGGCGCACTTGACGCACTACTTCGGCCAAGTCCGGGGCTGCTTGCGACCCGTTGCGCTTCCAACGCCTCACCTCCGCAGCCGGACGCGCAAAGGGCGCCTGATAATCATGCAGCCGATCGCCCATGTCGTCGGTCAGCAGGCCCTCGGCATCCACCAGCCAGAAGCGGGCGGATGCATCTTCTCGGGACAGGCCCTCCCGCATCATCGCGTCGCGGATCTGATCGGCGATTCCCAAGCCGGCCGTTCCAGCGCCCAGGATCACCACGCGCTGGTTCCGCATCGGCGATCCGCAAACGCGCACCGCTGAAACCGCGGCCGCCAGAGTGATGGCGCCCGTGCCCTGCATGTCGTCGTTGAATGTAGAAATACGATCGCGGTATCTCTCCAGGATGCGACGGCCGTTGCCGGGTGAGAAGTCTTCCCACTGCATGAGCGCGTTAGGGAACAGCTTGCTGACGATCTCCACGTAGGCGTCGATAAAAGCGTCGTAGCGCTCCCCGCGGACCCTCGCATGCCGGTTTCCGACGTACATCGGATCTTTGAGCAGGCTTTCCCGATTGGTGCCGACATCCAGCATCACCGGAATTACACGCGTGGGATCGATGCCGCCCGCGGCCGTGTAAATCGCCAGCTTGCCGATCGAGATTTCGATGCCGCCCACGCCCCAATCGCCCAGCCCCAGGATTTGCTCGGCATCGGTGGCCAGAATCAGGTCGATATCTTCGGGTCCGGCGCCCAGGTTCGTAAAAGCTGCCTCAATCCCGTCGATGTGATCGATGGAGAGATACACGCCTCTGGGACGGCGGCACTCATGGTGATACTGCTGCATCGCCATGCCCACGGTCAGGTCATTGACGATCGGGATCATCTCGCGCAGGTGCCCCGACAGCAAACGGTAAAACAGCACCTCGTTGCGATCATGCAGCGCCGTCAGATAGATGTTCTTGTTCAGCGCATCGGGAAGGCGCTGGTATTGAGCATAGGCCGCCTTCACTTGTGCCGCCAAGGTGCTAATCACCGGCGGCAGCAGCCCGGTCAAGCCCAACTCTTCCCGTTCCTCCGCGGTGAAGGCTGTGCCCTTGTTCAGCAACGGGGTGGTGAGCACTGCCATGCCACGTCTCTTGGTCTTGTAGCAGGCATCTTCATCCAGCAGGGGACTGCGCATCCGCGCCTCCAATATCGGCATGATTCTCTGTCGCATGTTAAGCACCCACTCCCGTCGGAACTTGCTCTCTGCCAGCACGCCCCGGCCCACTTTGAACTGGCACGCCGGGGAAGCAGCCCTGAGGGTCGCTTACTGTGTGCGTGTCCGAGCAAATTGAAGCCCGAACGCCGCGCCTAACGCGAGCAGTCCGAACAGCCCGATCAAAGGCATCGGACTAGCTGTTTTCGGAAGCTCAGCTGCTGCCGGAGCCTCTTTCGTCGCTGCCAGTTCCTCCGCCGGCGGCGGCGTCACAACTTGGGCTATTTCGACATCTTCGCCCGTCGGCCTCACTGCCAGTACCGGCGCTTCCTTCAGTTGCACTGCCACTGGCTCCTCTGGAGACGTGATCGGCACGGTGACTTCTACCGGGATCTCGGCCGGCGTGTAGAGAACTGGCGAGTTGGTCACTTTGGCCAGCTCGATCGCTCTTTCCTTCGGATAGACGAACTCATCGCCGAAGTTTTTGCCGGGATAGAACCAGGCCCGAAGAACATCCGGTTGGCCGGGCGGCGTCTCTCTAAAGGTCAGCACTGTTTTGCCGGTGGCCCGCAGACGATAATTCGGGATCGCCAGCACGGTTGCGTAAAGCATGGTTTCTTCCTGGTTGAAGATCTGGACGATGTGGCGGTCGGACTTCGAGCCCAGAAGTTTGAAAACATAGGTGCCGGCCGGCAACACGGCCCATCCCTTGATGTGGACGCCCGGGGTCTCCACAGGCTGGCTAAAAGTGACCACGGTCTTCTGGTTCCATTCGTCGGCCTTCACACTGGGAGCGAAAGCTGTAGCGATGATCGCCGCACAAAGCACGGTCGGTACTGCTTTTAAGTAATTCATTCTTATTCCTTCTCCTGAGTCAAGATTTGTGAGCGGATCCCACGGGACCTTTAAGGAGCACGCCTGCCTCCGTTGGGGGTTGCTCGAGTTTCTGGCAGCAAAACAGCGGGCAAGCGGGGTGGGAGGAAGATCTTTCGGCGCGGGGGACTGACCGCATTGTGTCAGATGACCAAATCAGGTCGAAACTAGGGCGCGTCTGCGCTGGCGGGGATTAGGGGTTGCGGGTTGGCGGGTACGTCGCCTCTTCGTAGGGCGGCAGGCTTGAGCTTCTCAGGGTGCGGAATTCGTGTCGCTCGAACGTGGCGGCGAAATGAGATGTTCCGCCACGCAGAACCCGGCCCGTCACAATGAGCTGTAGAGGAATCCTTCCATCCAGCAGCAAAGGCCACTCAATCCTCAGTCTCCACGAGCGCACCCACCGCAATGGGATGCTGCGAGACTACCAGGATGGCCGCCGCTGCTCATGTTGACGGCAAATCCCGAGCCTGAGAAACCGGGTCCCTCGGAAGAAGAGCAAAAGCGAACGCTCAGGTCCAGTCGATAGCGCGACTTTGACCGGCGCTCCGCTGCAATGGGCTGGCTTCCAACCATTGCCCGGTGGTTTTCTTCGGGGAACGGGAGGACTCTGGCGAATGAATGCCTCCAAGCCGGCATGGGTGCTAGGCGCAAACTCGCATGGCCCTGGCTCGGACCGGTTTGACTCCGCTGTTCTTGATGGGCGTCGACCATGGTCCAAACAAGTCTGCCTCGAAGATGTTGAAACGCTGGTTCTTGCACACCACCTCGAAACATCCGGGCAGACGAGAGCAACCGACAATGCTAAGCTCCGCCCCTTCCGGGAGGAAAACGATTCGCCCTTTCGCGGCCAGAGTCGAACTGAACCGCTGCGAACGACTTTTTTATCCGGTACCGCGCGCAGGCAACTTCAATTCTTGTTGTTGAGTAGGCAACTGGCGTGTTGTCAATTGTTAGACCTGCCCTCCCAAACTTGATGCGGCGCCCGGCAAAGCGCTAGGCTGCCGAGGCCGCTCTTTCCGAGTTGTGTCTTGGCGCACAGAACTCGGTTCACCGTTTCGATCAACTCGGCGGGGTGAAAGGGCTTCGGCAAGCATTCCAGGCCCCGGTAGTCGCACTCGCCATCCCCGGACATAAAGAGAACGGGCAGCTGTGAGTCCATCCCCAAAACGCGATCGGCCAACTCGAGGCCGTTCATGTTGGGCATGGTCACGTCGGTGAGCAGAAGCATAATGGTCGATTGGTGCTACTCATAGAAGCGGAATGCCTCTTCTCCGTCGGCGGCCGTGACCACGTTGTGTCCGGCGGTTTCCAGGAAGAGTCTTGCGATCATACGAATGTCGGTGTTATCGTCGACTACCAAGATTGTTCCGCGCTGAGCGTCGCTTGGCATAGCCTTGGGCCTCCTATAACGTTTTGATAACTGCAACGGAGAGTTAATCAAAGTATCGGGGATTCGCCTTAGTGGAGTCTGTTCAGGATTGCTCATCACGAAAGAACTTGAGCAGCCGGAATGTTAGTCGTGCAGGATGACGTTCAGCAGGGAGCTGTGAACTTCCAGGCCGCTGGAGTATGCGCCGTTGTATTGAATGAAGCCCAGTTTGCGGAACCGGTTCATGAAGAAGCTGACTCGGGAGCGAGTGGTGCCGACGATCTCCGCCAGCGTCTCCTGGCTGATCTTTGGAATCACTAGCTCGGGTTTGCCTTCCTTGCCGAAGTTGGCTAGCAGCAGGAGTACTCGCGCCAGCCGCTTTTCGCTGGAGTTGAAGAGCTGGTCCACCAGGTCTTCCTCAATCCGAATGTTGCGGGAGAGCAGATGGTGCAGCAAAAGCTCGGAAAAGGCCGGCTGCTCGTGAAGCAGACGGATCACGCCTGCCTTTTCCAGCCGCATGATGGAGCATTCCGACATGGTGGTGGCGCTGGCCATGCGCAGAGACTGGCCGGCCAGGCATCCTTCGCCAAAGAAGTCGCCGGCGCCCAAAAGGGCCACCACTGCTTCCTTGCCTTGTTTGGAAACGACCGTGAGCTTGATCTTGCCTTTCTGGATATAGAAGATGGAATCGGCTGGGTCGCCTTGCAGGAAGATCGTGTGGTTCTTCGCGTAGTCGGCCAGCGTCCTTCCTTTGCCGGCTCCGGCTAGGAAAAATTTCGGGATCGAACTCCTTTCTTCTTTTCGTCTTCATATGCGGGAAATTGGACGCAACCGGTTAATGCCCGATGCGGAAGCTGGTGACGTCGCCCCAAAGTCCCGCGGCTTTCAATACAAATACTCCTACCGCAACCACGACGACGACATTGAGAATCGACTTGATACTGGATGCCATCGGGATATAGCGATTCACCAGCCACAGCGCGATACCGACCACGATCAGCGCGACAACCAAATTGATCAAAGGCATTTCAGATACTCCTCAGCAAGGAGCAAGGCAATCCGCTGCCCAACCACGCTACTAAGCGAAGTTTCACTCAGGCCCACGCAAGTTGCTGAGACCGGGGCACGAAGGACTGACCACAGAGCGTCGATTGACCAAATGCGATCAACGATTTGCTATCGATTTCTCGAATCGGTGCTAGAATGGGCCTGACCGCCAATCTCGGCTCTCCGCTGTTTTCGAGACCTTGCACGCGCTTCCCGCCTGTCTCTTAGACCACACGGTTTCCTGGATCGACGGGGCGAGGAGAGTCTATGCACTCCGCAGCCTCGGAGAAAGAAACCAGTAGCTGGCTGGTTAGCGATGGCCTGAACGAATTGGAGCTGTTGCTCCGGGCCGTTCTCTCCCACCAATCCGATCCCATCCTGATCGCGGACGACGACCGTTGCTGCGTGGACGCCAGTTCCGGCGCCTGCAAGCTGCTCGGGGTTTCGATGAGCAAGATGATCGGCCAGCCGATCGACGATCTTGTCGAGCCGGGCAAGCATCGCTACACGGCAATGAACAACGTCTTGCCAGGGCGTCATGTCCTGCTGCTCGATAACAAATCCGAATTCGGATTTCGCACTCTTGTGCCTGGATGCCGAGCGGCCTGGTTGTTGCCTGGCACTCGGGAGCGGAGCGCATTTACGGCTACAAGAGCGAGGAAATCATCGGTCGACATGCCAGCTGCCTCTATGTGGATGACGAGGAACTTCGCGTCGATTTCGAGGACGAATTGCAAAAGACCGCTGCCGGGGGTCATCTCGGGGATGAGCGATGGCATAAGAAAAAGGATGGCTCGCGCTTCTGGGCGAATTCATTGACCACGGCTCTGCGGGACCGAATCTGGAGCTGCGGGGCTTTGCCAGGGTGGTGCGGGACTTTAGCGCGCGTCACCAGCTCACGAAGCGCTATTGAACAAGCGCTCGGGCTCCCGGCAGCTTCCGGCGCAATCCATGATCGCCGGCATCGTATCCGGCGAGTTCGACCGCATCATCGAGGCCAACGACGCGTTTCTCAACATGCTGGGATACAGCCGGGAAGAGTTAGTCCGAAGGTTTGCGGTGGGCCGATATCGTTGCGCCGGAATACTTGCCTCTCCAGGAACATGCTCATGAAGAAGGCTTGCTGCATGGAGCCTGTACGCCGTTTGAAATGGAATACATTCGCAAGGATGAGACGCGCGTGCGCGTTCTGGTGGCCAGCGCGGTCTTGCCTCCGTCTCCTTTCCGTTGGATTACTTTTGTGCAGGACCTCACCGAGCGCGAGCGCGCCGAGAAGATTGCGAACGAACCCGGCGCTTCGCATGAATTCGAGGAGATTGTCGGCACCAGCGCGGCGCTCAAGCGCGTGATGGGGCAGGTGGAAATCGTCGCGCCCACCGACGCCACGGTGCTGGTGCTGGGCGAAACCGGTACCGGAAAGGAGCTGGTGGCACGCGCCATCCACAAGACCAGCGCCCGGCGGAATCGTCCTTTTATCACGCTGAACTGCGCTGCGATCCCCACCGGGCTTCTGGAAAGCGAGCTGTTCGGCTACGAGCGAGGCGCGTTCACCGGCGCTTTGTCGCAGAAGATCGGCCGCTTTGAGAGGGCCCATCAGGGAACGCTGTTCCTGGATGAAGTGGGAGACATCCCGTTGGAGCTTCAACCCAAACTGCTGCGCGCTTTGCAGGAGAAGGAATTCGAAAGCCTGGGCGGCACACGCACCATTCCTATCGACGTCCGGCTGCTGGCGGCCACCAATCGCAATCTGACGCAGATGATGGGGGACAAGCTTTTCCGCAGCGATCTTTACTACCGGCTGAAGGTGTTTCCCATCACCATACCTCCGCTGCGCGAGCATCGCGAAGACATCCCCGTGCTGGTCCGGCATTTCACCCAAACCTACGCCGCCAAGATGAATAAGCAGATCGATAAGATCCCGTCGGAGACCATGCAGGCGCTGGTAGCTTGGCCGTGGCCCGGCAACGTCCGGGAGCTTGAGAACTTCATCGAAAGGTCGGTGATTCTCTCGCCCGGCTCCACGCTTCGAGCGCCTTTGACTGAGATACGGGCCGATGCCGCGGAAGCGCCCGCCGGAGCATCGCTCGCCGAAGTGGAGCGGGAACACATCATTCGAGTTCTCAGGAAGCGAATGGAGTGGTCAGCGCCGCGGCCACCCGCCTGGGAGTGCCGCGCACCACGTTGAACGCCATGATGCGGAAGCTCGAGATCTCGCGCAAGGATCTCTGAACCGCGCGGCAGGGTTCCCAAAATCCGAAGGGCCAGACACATGCTCTTAGCACCTGCTGAGGAGTTACAGCATGAACTGGGATCAAATCGAAGGCAAGTGGAAGCAGCTTACCGGATCGGCGCGGGAGCGCTGGGGCAAACTCACCGACGATGACTGGCAAACCATCGGCGGCAAGAAAGACCAATTGATGGGCGGATTCAAGAACGATACGGAATCGCCAGGGCGGAAGCCGAGAAACAGGCCGACGAGTGGTCTCGCGCCTTGGAACAATCGAAGGCCGACAAGGATCTTGCGGGCCGGCTTATAGCCCTAGCGTTGGAAAGGCAACATGTATGAAATTCATTAGAGTAATCGCTCCGACCGCGCTGTTCTTGATGCTTGGAACCGGCGCCAACGTTTACGGACAGCATGACGAGAAGGCTAAAGAGGAAAAGCCCGCGGGCAAGGCAGCGCCCCAACAACACGCGCAGCCTCCGCAACAACACGCTCAGCCTCAGCAACATGCTCAGCAGCCCAAACCGCAAGCCCGGCAAGCTGCAACCCAAAGCGCAGCCGCGTCAACAGCCGGTAGAGCGTGCCCAACCCGCGGAACGTGCCCAGCAGGCGAAACCTCAGGCCCAGCCGCAGCAGCGTCACGCAGCCAGCCGCAGCGTGCTCTGTCCCCACACCCCGCCGCAACGTCAGCAAGCGACCCAGCAGAGCAAGCCCTCCGCATTGAAGGCCAGCTACACTCCTCCTCCGCGAACTCGTCAACAGGCACAAACCTGGCAACAAGCAGAGCAGTTGGCGCCAGGACGGCGCTTGGCAGGAACACGCGTCCTGGCAGCAGGATCGCTCGTCAAATTGGCAATCCGATCATCGCACCTGGGCGCAGCGCGGCGGATATGGCGGATACTTCATTCCGCAAGCTAGCTTCAATCTCCATTTCGGCGTCGGAAATTGGTTTCGCATCCGGAGCCAACCGGTCATCGTCGGGGGTTACCCGCGCTTCCAATACGGCGGCTATTCGTTCATGATGGTGGATCCGTGGCCGGGAGATTGGGCCCAGAACTGGTATTCCGCCGACGATGTTTATGTCGGCTATGACAACGGCTATTACCTCTACAACCGGCCTATCCGGGCGAAGCGATAGCCATCACCGTCGTGCTCTAAGGAGAAACGCCATGCTCATACTCCTCATTATTTTGTTGTTGCTCTTCGGCGGTGGTGGAGGATACTACGGCCATAGCCGCTGGGGTGCTGGAGGCGGGGCTGGTATCGGATTGGGAACCGTGGTTGTGATTCTTCTCATCGCCTACCTGCTTGGCCTGTTCCGCTGAAGTGTTTCGCTAAAGTTGGCGTGCCTGGGCCAGGATCTGGCCCAGGGTCATGATGAACGGCTAGGCGATTCTGCGCCCTTGAAAGATGCGGATCACCAAGACGATCAGCGCAACAAGAAGCAAAAGATGTATCAGCCCGCCCATGGTATAGGCCGTAACCATTCCGAGCGCCCACAGCACCAGCAAAATAATGAATATCGTCCAAAGCATGTTTTCGTACTCCTTCGATCCGGGTACTGCAAGAGCCGGTCCAAACTAAGTCCGCCTGCATTGCTCCAACCGAATGGCCTTGATCTAACTGCTCGCCAATCTTCCCCACAGAATGGTTGACCACACTTGGTCAATTGACCACATTTGGTTAGCTCTCCCTTGATTCATCAGCGGACCACCGGGACGGGAACGAACCATTGCAACGAATGCCAGCCGTAGGGTGTTCGGTAACGCTCGTGCACATCTCAACGCGTCGCTAAAAGGATCGAGGTTTAGAAAAGATGAAGTTTACAAGTTTGCTCCTGACGGTGGGCGGATTCGCACTGGCCCAGTTCGCCATGGCCCAAGCCCCAACGGCTCCCAATCCAACTCAAAATGCCGCTGAAAACGGCGCCCTTGAGAACGTCGGCCCAACGCCGATCTACCGCATCACGGTGGTGGGAAGAACTACCAAAGCCATCAACTACAATCACCGCAGCGGATCGACGCGGATCGGCTTTCGCGGTACGGCGTTGATGCCTGAGGCACGCGGCGAAGCAAAGGTGGAGAGCAAACAGGGCGTTATCAAGATCGACGCCGACATGGAAAGGCTCGGACCAGCCACCCAGTTTGGACACGAGTATCTGACTTATGTCATGTGGGCCATCACTCCGGAAGGCCGAGCGACGAACGTCGGCGAAGTCCTCCTCAATCACAGCGGCAAGACGAAACTGGACGCAACCACCGAGCTGCTATCCTTCGGTTTGATCGTGACCGCCGAGCCTTATTTCGCCGTCACGCAGCCCAGCGACGTGGTGGTGATGGAAAATTTCGTCAGGAAAGACACCACCGGAACTATCGAAGAGGTGGACGCGAAATACGAGCTGCTCTCAAGAGGGCAATACGTGTTGAATGTGAAGCCAGGCGACATTCATCCGCGGGAGCTCAACTCGAAAGTGCCATTGGAGCTCTACGAAGCGCGTAACGCGGTGCAGATTGCGCGCTGGACGGGCGCCGAGCAATATGCCGGCGACACATTCCAAAAAGCGGTTGTGGGTCTGGAGAATGCCGAGGGTTATCTGATCGGCAAAGCGGGCAAGAAGCCGATCGGCACCGTGGCGCGCGAGGCGGTCCAAATGGCGGAGGACGCCCGGATCATCACCGTGAAGAAGATCGAAGAAGAGCAGTTAGCCGGCGAGCGGAGAGTGACCGCCGAGCGTGAAGCAAACGCCGAGAGCGCCACTGCCGCGGCACTGACAGAGGCGGATCGTGTTAGACGAGAAGCGCAAGAAGCGCGCCTCACCGCAGCCGAGAGCGCCGAACGGGTGAAGCGCGATACGGACGCACAAACCGCCGCCGCGCAAACCGAGGCAGATCGCCTGAGGCGGGAAAATGACGCTCGGACTTTGGCTACGCAAGCCGAAGCGGATCGCCTGAAGCAAGAAAACGACGCCAAACTCGTCGCGGCCCACAGAGAAACGGATCGTCTGAAGCAGGAAAACGAAGCCCAGAGAATTGCCGCACAGGCCGACCTGGAACGTGCCGCTAAAGAAAAGGCGCAAGCCGAGGCCGAACGGACGCAACTTCGCGCCCAGCTGCTGCTGCAATTCAACGCGATTCTCGAAACTCGGGATACAGCGCGCGGCCTGATCGTCAATATGTCCGACGTTTTGTTCGACACGGCCAAGCACACGCTGCGGCCGGCCGCTCGCGAGAAACTCGCCAAAGTAGCCGGAATCGTCTCGGGACATCCGGGATTGAGGCTCGCGGTGGAAGGCTATACCGATAGCGTCGGCAGCGACGATTACAATCAGAAGCTCTCCGAGGATCGCGGCACCGCAGTGCGCGACTATCTGACGAAAGAAGGCGTGGCGGGTACGTCGGTGACTTCCCAAGGCTTTGGAAAAAGCCAGCCGGTAGCATCGAATGACACAGCAGCGGGACGTCAGCAGAATCGGCGCGTGGAACTGGTGGTATCGGGCGAAATAATCGGCGAGCAAATCGGCCAGCCGGTGGCGGTTCGATGACTGTCACGGGACTCGCTGTAGCTCCGGCCATGGCTCAGGCTCGGCTGAGGAGCGAAGAACCAGGAGAATTGGTTGCCAGGCATTTGCAACAGCAGGTTGCAAATGCTTTTATCTTCTACGCCAACTACAAGCATTATCACTGGCAAGCGTACGGTCCGTTGTTTCGCGACCTCCACCTGATGTTCGATGAACTCGCAAATGCCGTGCTGGCCACCGCGGACGAGTTTGCGGAACGCGTGCGAATGAGCGGGCGGGATCCAGTCTCGGACTATCGGGTATTGCTCGATATATTTCGAATCACTCCTTCCAGGCCCGGTCGAACCATGAAACAGATGGCGACTGAGGCTCGCGACAATCTGTTGCCGCTGATTACGGATATGCGCGAGGCAGCCAGGCTGGCTAACAACGATAATGATCCTGGCACGGTGGACTTGTTTTCCAGGACGGTGCAGCTTCACGAAAAACACGAATGGTTTCTGCGCCAGATCTTAGCGCAGAAGGACGAACTGACTAACTAAAGGACGAATACGATGGAAATGAGAAGGACGGCTCTCTGTCAAATGATGCCGATCGACTGGCTTGAGGCTATCTCCCAGATTAAATACAGGCAGGCCTGGTCGCTCTTGGGACTCTTGTTGACGCCGGTGGCAGTGACGGCCGGGGCGCTCGCGGCATGGCGGTTCGGCGTGGATGTTGGGTTGACCGGCGCCTTCTTTATTGCCGGCGGGTTTCTATCCCATTGGCAAGTCTGGTGTGCGTTCGCAATCAGTGCTGAGGGCTGTGCGTATATCCTGAGTCAGGCCTTTCCGCGTGCGATACGCGCCACGTCATGAAGACCAGGCGATGGACGCTGCCCCTACGCTTTATCTTTTCCATCGCGCTGATTGCAGCCACGGTCGGCGTGGCCACCATGATCGCTCGTTGGACAGGGCCGCTCGGCTGACGAAAGGAAACGAATGCTGATTCGGGTCGGCTATGAACTAGTCTTCCACTGCCCGCAGGAGACGCCGATGATCCTGATGGTGAACATCCATTACTCGCGCGCCTCCGACATTGTTACTCCCGATCTGCTGACCACCGATCCTGCAACGCGGGTCACCGCGTATCGCGATCATTTCGGAAACTGGTGCAGCCGTATCGTTGCGCCCAAGGGCAGGATTCGACTAAATAGCATGGGGATCGTCAGAGATTCGGCGCAACCGGATGTGTCGGCGCCATTCGCCCGGCAACATGCTTTGCAGGATCTGCCGGAAGATACGCTGCTCTTTCTGCTGGGCAGCCGGTATTGCGAGACCGATCTGCTGTCGGAAGTAGCCTGGTCGCAGTTCGCCCAGTCGACGCCAGGGTGGCCGCGGGTGCAGGCCATCTGCGATTTTGTTCACAACCATATCGCCTTCAATTACCAGAACGCGCGGCCCACGCGGACCGCTTGGGAGGCTTTCAACGAGCGGACCGGGGTGTGCCGGGACTACGCGCATTTGGCCATCGCGCTGTGCCGCTGCATGAATATTCCGGCGCGCTACTGCACCGGGTACCTGGGCGACATGGGGACGCCGCCGCCTTACGGCGTGATGGATTTTGCCGCTTGGTTCGAAGTCTATCTGGATGGCGGCTGGCACACTTTCGATGCGCGCAACAACGTGCCGCGAATTGGACGGGTGCTCATCGCGCGAGGCCGCGACGCAGCCGACGTCGCCATCACGACCACGTTTGGCCCGAATACACTCGAGAGTTTTCAAGTCTGGACGGACGAAATTACGGAAAGCGTGCCACAGCTTCGCTAGTCTTCGAAGCCATTCAAAGAATGCGCCTCCTCACTGTACGACACACCACGGCTTATCGATATTCGGAACCCGTCCGGTTAGGCGAGCACCGCATGATGTTCCGGCCCAGGGAGAGTCACGATCTGCGTCTTCTCAAGACGCGCCTAGAAATCACTCCCCAGCCCGCGCATCTTCGTTTGCTGCACGACGTGTTCGACAACTCTGTCGGTGTCGCCACATTCGACGGCTCGACTGCCGAGCTGCGTTTTGAAAGCGTTGTCACTCTGGAGCATTTTGAGACAGTGCTGCCCGACTATCCCCTGGAGGAGTTCGCGGTACGTTTTCCGTTCAGCTATTCCGACGAAGAGCTCCCCAACCTGAATCGCGCGTTAGTACACCACTATCCGAGCGACGAAGTGAAGCAGTGGGCGCGACAGTTCCTGCATTCATCGGGCGGCACCGGCACCATGGATTTGCTACGGCGAATGAGTCTCGCCATCAAGCAGGATTTCGTTTACACCAGGCGTAGCGAGAAAGGCGTGCAGAACCCGACTGTGACGCTCGAAACTCGCCGCGGCAGTTGCCGGGATTTCGCCGTGCTTATGATGGAAGCAGCACGTTCCCTCGGTTTGGCCGCTCGCTTCGTCAGCGGATACATCTTCGTTCCCGGCGTGGACGACACGGGCTCCACGGGAGGCGGCGCCACACACGCCTGGATGCAGGTTTATCTGCCGGGCGCCGGGTGGATCGATTTCGATCCCACCAATAGCATCATCGGAAATCGCAATCTGATCCGAGTTGCCGTCGCTTGGGATCATACGCACGTTTTGCCGCTGTGGGGCACTTTCATCGGTAAGGCCTCGTCCTTCCTTGGTATGGATGTTTCGGTCAGCGTGACGGAAGAGACTCCCGAGGACGATGCGGGCCGCGAGAGGAATGGCAAAGGAATATCGGATGCAACAAACATCTAAAGTTCGCAAGATCGCGTTCGTCGGCGACCACTTGCCGCGCAAATGCGGCATCGCAACCTTCACAACTGATTTGCTTGCGGCGGTCCAAACCGCGCATCCGCAAAGCCAGTGTTTCGCCGTGTCGGCGAACGACATCAAGGGCGGCTACGAGTATCCCGAAGTGGTTCACTTTGAGATTGAGGAGCAGGATTTGTCGTCCTATATCCGGGCAGCGGATTTCCTCAACATCAGTAACGTGGACATGGTCTGCCTGCAGCACGAGTTTGGCATTTTCGGCGGCCCAGCCGGGAGCCACATCCTGGCGTTCCTGCGCGAATTGAGAATGCCCGTGGTCACCACGCTTCACACCGTTTTGCGCGAACCGAGGACAGACCAGCGGCGCGTCATGCAGGAGTTAATCTCGCTCTCGACGCGGTTGGTGGTCATGACTGAGCGCGGGAGACAAATGCTTCAGGACGTCTATCACGCGCCGGCGGCCAAAATCGATCTGATCGCGCACGGCATTCCCGACGTAGGGTTCGTCGATCCCACGTACTTCAAGGATCAGTTCGGCGTGGAAGGCAAGGTGGTGCTGCTCACCTTCGGTCTACTTTCGCCAAACAAAGGCATCGAGTATGTGCTCAACGCCCTGCCGGAGATCCTGGCTGAGTTCCCCGAAGTTGTTTACATCGTCCTGGGCGCCACCCATCCCAACGAACTGCGGGAGCATGGCGAAGCCTACCGCGTGAGCCTGGAAATGCTGGCCAAGAAGAACAAGGTGGAGAAGAATGTCATCTTCTATAACGATTTCGTCGAGATCGAGAATCTGAAAGAGTTTATCGGAGCCGCCGACCTCTACATCACGCCCTATCTCAACGAAGCGCAGATCACCTCCGGCACGTTGGCATACACGTTTGGCGCAGGCAAAGCTGTGGTTTCGACGCCCTATTGGCACGCCGCGGAATTGTTGGCGGACGATCGCGGCGTACTGGTTCCCTTCGCTAATGCCCCGGCCATCGCCCGGGAAGTCATTGGCTTGCTACGGGACGACACGCGGCGCCACGCCATGCGTAAAAATGCCTATCGCATGGGGCGTGAGATGATCTGGAGCAATGTCGCACAACTCTACATGCGCTCGTTTGAATTGTCACGGCTGCAAGGGGCCGCGCTCTCTCGAAAGTCCCTTGTCACCAAGACGCTGGACCAAAGGCCGCGGGAGTTGCCGGAGCTGAAGTTGGATCATCTTTCGCGGATGACGGACTCCACGGGCGTGTTCCAACATGCCATCTTCGGAGTGCCGAACTTCTCCGAGGGCTATTGCACCGACGATAATGCGCGCGCGTTCATTCTGGCTGTTTTGCTGGACGAATTAGGAGAAGAGCCCGACCGGCTGCGGGCCATGTCCACCACCTGCGCAGCTTTTCTTCATCACGCCTTTGACGCCCAAACCAAGCGCTTCCATAATCACATGAGTTTTGACCGGCGCTGGCTCGACCAGCAAGGGTCCGAAGACTGCCAGGGCCGCGCGCTTTGGGCCCTGGGCGTAGGCGTGGGGCGTTCGCCATTCCGCAGTTTCCAGATGATGGCCGGACAGTTGTTCGCGCAGGCATTGCCGGCTTTAACCGAGTTCACCTCGCCCAGAGCCTGGGCCTTCGGCTTGATCGGGATCCATGAATATCTCGGACGATTGAGCGGCGACAGCTTCGTCAATCAGACGCGCGATAAACTTACGTGCCGGCTCATGGAGCTGCTCGGAAAGAACGCCAGGCCCGAATGGTGCTGGTTTGAAGAAGAGCTGTCCTATGACAATGCGAAACTTTCGCAGGCTTTGATACTGAGTGGACACGCCACCGGCAACGCTCTGATTTTCGAGCGAGGCCTGCACACCTTACGCTGGCTGAACGATCTGCAGATCTCCGAGAAAGGTCACTTTCGGCCCATTGGCAGCAACGGCTTCTATAAGCGTGGCGGCGCCCGCGCCAATTTCGATCAGCAGCCCATTGAGGCGCAAGCCATGGTCTCGGCCTGCCTGGAAGCCTATCGCGCAACATCGGATGTTTGGTGGTACGAACAGGCGCAGCGCGCGTTCGATTGGTTTCTCGGTTGGAACGATCTCGGCTTGGAACTCTATTCCGCCGAGAGCGGCGGTTGCGGCGACGGATTGCATGTGGATCGGGTTAACGGAAACCAGGGCGCAGAATCCACGCTGGCTTTTCTACTGTCGCTGACCGAGATGCGGCTGGCGCAAAACATGCTGACCAGCTTTAAGGAACCAATTACGGTGGAAGCGTGATAGGAGTCGACAGCATGCAGGTTCGCCGCTCGAGTGTAATTATCGAGCCGGACCTGACACGCGTGCTCTTGCGCCCTTTCACCCCGGGTGATTCGCAGCGAGTGGCCCGAATCATCACACGGATCATGTCAGTTCCGGAAGACCAGGTCCCGGCCCTTCTCGCGGAAGTCTCCGCCGAGTTCTCGGAACGGCACGAGCACATCCGAAAGCTCTTTCTGGAACGCTTTGAACAAGTCCGCGAGATGCTGCCGGCGGGCTCGGAACTTTCCGAACCAAGGCGGCTGTTGATGGGCTCTTATTTTCTCGCCGAATATTCTTTGGAATCCGCGGCGCTCTTCAACCCCTCTATCGTGCCGCATCCCGATCAAACAGGTCTTCCAAGTGGCGCACTGCGATTCGTTCTCAGCCTGCGCGCGACTGGCGAAGGGCATATTTCGTCCATTACGTTTCGAACTGGAATCATCCATCCCGATCATCGGATCGAGGTCTGCACACCGGGCGGCTTCCTCACAGAGCCGCGTCAAATTCCTAACCCCGTTTACGAAAAGGGACTGTTCGGGCGGAAGCTTGTGGAATTGGGGTTGACCGGCGACTTCACTCACCGGGTGATGAACAAAGTCGGCGAATCGTTCACGCTGGAAGAGCTTCGCGTCAGTCTCCAGACCGAACAGTTCCGCATGCCCGATGGAATGGGGCGCGAAGATCAAAACGCAGCCCAAGGAATCTGGATGCTGGCCCGTTCCAACTACGAAGTCCAGTTTCAGCCGGAGCAGGACTTGTCGGAGCGCATTCTCTTCCCAGCCACACCTTCACAGCGCAACGGCATCGAGGATGCGCGCTTCGTTCGCTTTCAGAATGACGACGGCACTCATCGATACTACGCGACATTCACCGCCTACGACGGCCGCATGGTGGTGCCGGAACTGGTGGAGACTTCAAATTTTCTGCTTTTCCGTTTCATCACGCTGAACGGCCCCGCCGCCCAAAACAAAGGCATGGCGCTGTTTCCGCGCAAGGTCAAGGGTCTTTATGCCATGCTCTCGCGCCAGGATAACGAAAACATCTATCTGATGTTTTCCGATAATGTGCATTTTTGGAATAAACGCCAGGTGCTCCTCAAGCCTGAATTTCCGTGGGAGCTGGTGCAGCTCGGGAATTGCGGATCGCCCATCGAAACCGACGCCGGCTGGCTGGTGCTGAGCCACGGGGTCGGCCCCATGCGCAAGTACTGTATCGGCGCGTTTTTGTTGGATCGCGATGACCCGGGCAAGGTGATCGGGCGCATGCGTGAGCCTCTGCTGAAGCCCAACGAGAACGAACGGGAAGGCTATGTACCTAACGTTGTGTATACCTGTGGCGCCCTGGTTCACCAAGGCGAACTGATCATCCCATATGGCTTGGCCGATCACGCCACGGGTTTCGCAACTGTTCCGCTGGATGAGGTGCTGGCGGCCATGCATCCCCAATGAAAATTCCGGACAAGCGAGTTGCGATCTTATCGCCGGTAGCGTGGCGAACTCCTCCCCGGCAATACGGCGCCTGGGAGACTGTGGCAAGCAACATCACCGAAGGTCTCACGGCCCGGGGCTGGGACGTCACTCTGTTTGCTACCAAGGATTCCGTAACGCAGAGCCGCTTGCACGCTGTCATCAACCAGGGCTATGAAGAGGATCGTGCCGTTGATCCCAAGGTCGCGGAATATCTTCATATCTCAGAAGCTTTCGAGCACGCGGGGGAGTTCGACCTGATCCACAGCCATTACGACTTCATGGCATTGACCTACAGTCGCCTGGTGAAGACGCCGGTTCTCACAACAATCCATGGATTCTCTTCGCCCAAAATCATGCCGGTCTATCGGAAGTATCGCGACGGATATTTCGTCTCCATCAGTGATTCCGATCGCGCGCCGGGTCTGAACTACCTGGCCACCGTCTACAACGGAATCGATCTTTCGTTGTATCCGTTTCAGGAATCCCGCGGCGAAGAGCTGATCTTCCTCGGGCGAATTCATCCCGACAAAGGCCTCCATCTGGCCATCGCTGTTGCTCGCCTGAGCGGCCTGCCATTGCTCATCGCTGGAATCATTCAGGACCAGGAATATTTCAAGACGCAGGTAGAACCCTATCTGGACGATCGCGAGATCCGCTACATCGGACCAGTGGATGTGGCAGGCAAAAACGAGCTGTTTTCACGGGCTCGGGCGCTGCTCCACCTGAACACTATCCCCGAACGATTTGGCCTGGTCCTGGCGGAAGCCAATGCCGCGGGTGTGCCTGTGATCGCCATGGATCTGGGTTCCTGCCGTGAAGTGATCGAAGATGGGAAAACAGGATTTCTCGTCCATGGTGTGAATGAAGCCGTAGAGGCATTGAAGCGCGTTGACACCATCGATCGCGTGGTGTGCCGCCGGCGTGTCGAGCAGCGCTTTTCCATCGAAACAATGGTGCAAGCATATGAGCGAGTCTATTCCACGATTTTCGACTTGGAAGCGAAAGGGCGGGTGTAATGAGAGACATCGTC
Source organism: Bryobacterales bacterium (assembly GCA_963798295.1). GTDB lineage: Bacteria > Acidobacteriota > Terriglobia > Bryobacterales > Bryobacteraceae > Palsa-89. The sequence continues at coordinate 485,058 of CAWCSV010000007.1, forward strand.
AGGCGATACGGCCAGAATCCGATCCTCACCAAAGCACAGATTCCATACCCGGTTGAAACCGTTCACAACGCCGCCGTGGTGAAGGTTCACGACAAATACATCATGCTGTTCCGATCCCATCTTCGGACCGGACGATCCATCCTTGGGTTGGCGCGCAGTCATGATGGGTTTCGCTTCACCGCCGATCCGGCACCTTTTTTGTTGCCCGAGCGAGATGGGCCTTTCGCGGCGTACGAAGAGTTCGGCGTCGAAGACCCGCGTATAACCGAAATTGACGGCGAATACCTTATCACCTACAGCGCCTACTCTCGGAACGGAGTGCGGATCGCGTTGGCCAAAACGAAGGACTTCAGCCATCTGGAAAAAGTCTGCCTGATCACAGAAGCGGACTATCGGAACGTGGTGATCTTTCCGGAAAAGTTTGGCGGGCTCTATGCCCGGCTGGACCGGCCGCATTCGGAGATCGCACCCTGGTCGATCTGGATTTCCTATTCGCCCGACCTACGGTTTTGGGGCGAGTCGCAGCTCATTATGAGGCCAGTACCCTATCACTGGGACGAAATGAAGATTGGCCCCGGCGCCCCGCCCATCAAGACCGAACAGGGCTGGCTCTCCATCTATCACGGAGTTTTTCAAACCATGGACGGATCGATTTATCGTTTGGGTGTCGCCCTTCACGATCTGCACGATCCGGCCAAGATCATCGGCGTAGGCGACTCGTGGATTCTCCAACCGGAAGATCCGTGGGAAGTCACCGGATACGTTCACAACGTCGTATTTACCTGCGGCGCGGTCGCGGAACCGGATGGAATAGTGAAGATTTATTGGGGCGGCGCGGATTCTGTTATGTGCGCAGGAGAAGCCAAAATCGCCGATCTGGTCGCGTTGTGCCTGGAGCAGGGAAGAGCAGCTAAGTAAGCCGCTCACGACCACATACGGTCAACTAACCAAATAAGGTCACCGCCGCTCGCCGGGATAAGCTATCCTCAGCAACGCGGCGGTTAGACGTGGATATCAGTCGCGACGTGCCGACTCCCGATTTAAGGCTCCTTCAAACTTGCCCGCCACTGCCGGTGTCTTGAAGTCACCCGTCAGAATTTCACGATTCGTTGTGTGGTGGCGGTAAAGTTCCCGGTTGCTGTCCTTGTCCGGCCGAAGGGTGGCGCCTGTCAGCGAAATGCCAGCGAACAGCCCGTGGGTACGTGAATAGGACAGGATCTCCGCTTGCAGTTCCACCTCTGTCTGAGCAGTAGCGGCGCGGCCAATCGGGCCGGCTGCAACCGTTGCATCTCCACCCAGCGTGAACTTGTCGGATAAGAGGTGCTTCATCCCGCCGTCATTCATCACGAGCATCACGACATCTGTATCCGAAGCACCAATCTGAAACCCGAAGCTACCGCCTTCCGAACGCATTGCGGCCGGCGCGCTCCAGCCCGCGCCGCTATGCCTTCGGCACACCGCGAACCCGCGGCCGTACTCGGCGCCAAAGATAAATCCAGCTTTCTTCATACCAGGTATCACAATGACGCAATGCGCCTTATCGATCAGATCTTGGGGGATACCATTGTCGGCGGCCCTCATCATATCGGTCAGCGTGTCGGCCGAAGCGTCCAGCCTGTCGTCGACCTTGATTGCTCTGTCCGCTCCAAACGCGGCGGTGCTCATGGACCCGGCAATCGCCAGAGCCCAGACATAGTGCTTCACATTTGTTCTCATAATCGTTGATTCCTCATCTTTCGTATTGCAGTCAGGATTCCGTTTGCCTGGCCACTATCCCTTTGAACTCGGCGCCGAAACGGACTCGCGGCCGTTTTGGAAGAGGCACGCCGGTGGCCGTTCGGACAGTTCGGGCCAAAGGGATTGGTGCCTGAGCTCAGGGCCGCCTTTCGGTCTCGCGCTCAAATCGACTGATTACTTGAGGGCCCCATCATTCCGTCGTGCGGAAGCGCCTGCTCGCTACATTCCAATTCGTCGCGCTCGCGCAATCCGCCTTCCAAGGCGCGGGATCAGGTGCTCTCGTCACGACATTGTATTGCTTCACGGGCACCTGGACCGTAGGGATTTTTGTAGGGACACTTCTTAAGAACTGCGCGAAAAGGCGGGTAATAACGCTCGGGCGTCGAAATCAGCAGATCCTCACAAGCCTATACCCCTGAGCTACATAGATCAATCGGTATCATCGCTGCGGTCGCCTAGATCTGAGCTGTTAACCGAAGGGTTGTAGGTTCGAGTCCTACCTGAGGAGCCAAACCTTCCCACCACGGAACGCAAGTCCCCTGTTGTTAACGTCTTCGCCGTTCGTCTGTTCGATGCGAGGCGTTGCGTTTACCTCAACATGGCCATGGGTTTGCGGTGATGGCAGCCTCTCCGCTATCGGCCCTGGAGATTCTCCGTTTGCGCCCCGGTGAGTCCACGGGCGCGAGTTTCCTGCCGACCTCTCCTCTTCTCCGCAGGGTGCCCCGCTTTATTTAACAGCCCCATTCGTCTCGACCTGACAAAACGATCCACCATTTCGGAATCGGCGCGCTGGTTAACAGCCGTGTCGTGTGATGGAATGAAGTGGTGACACCACTACAATAGGGAGGATGCGCTGCCGAGGGATTTGCCCGCGGCGCCACTCCGAACGCCAGTTCGTTGCGCCATCTACACCCGCCAGTCTGTAGAAACCCACGATGATCTTTCTTCCTGCCAGGTCCAATTCGACTTGTGCCGTTCCTTCGTTCACGCACACCGTGGCCTTGGCTACGAACTAATCGAGGATCGCTTCGATGACGAGGGCTACACTGGCGCCACTCTGGACAGACCAGCCCTCCAACGACTGCTGGGTTTACTTCGGTCCGGCGGCTTGGATCGGTTGGTCATCTATCGGCTCGACAGGCTCTCACGCGACCTTCGGCATTTCGTCAACCTCGGGCAGGAACTTCGCGAGCACAAGGTCGGGCTGACGGTCGTGGCCGCGCCGGAACTTGGCGTGGCGGCGCTCGACAATCTGATGTTGAATGTTCTGGCGTCCTTCGCCGAATTCGAAAGGGAGATGACCTCTTCACGAATCGCGGAAGCCCGTGCCTACCTGAAAGCCAATGGCCGACGGATCGCCGGCGCTGTGCCGTTCGGTTACGCAACAGACCCTCGCACGAAGCAGTTGGTCGTGGTTCCCGGAGAAGACGAAGTGGTTTCGCGGATGTTTCAGTGGGCATTGGCGAAAATGCCCCCCTCAACTATCGCGACTCTCGCAAATGCGCAGGGATGGCGCACCAGGAGTAACAACCGATGGACGGCGCGCCAGGTGCTCTTCACGCTCACAAATTACGTCTACGCCGGCTTGGTCCTCGACGGATATGGGTTTCGTGATGGCTGTCACCAGGGCCTGGTCGAGAGGACCGTTTATCATGAGGTACAGAACCTTCTCGCTCTCCGGCGCACGCGGAAGCCGGGGCGCGCCAAACCCCCGATGCCGTGGCCACTGCGGGGTCTGGTTTGCTGTAGCGCCTGTGGCCGACTTCTGAGCACCCACACGATTCGGCGAGGCTCGGTCGTTTACCGCTACTATCGCTGCCGATCGACCGCCGGCGGCCGCGACCCGTGCAAGGGCGTGTTGGTGAGCGCGCATGAGATTGAGACCGCCGTGCTGCAGGCGGCGGGCATTGAACAAACGGGACTCACGTCCAAAGAGGAAGAAGTCGCTCTTCAATGTGCGATCCGGCGGGTCATATTCAAGGCCGATTCCGGCAGCATCGAAATCGAGTTTTGCCCTCGGACCAAGCAGCCCTGATGGCGCCGCTCCGTGAGAGAATCGTGCGTAAATGGATTTTCGGGTTGAGCACGAAATCAAGGTGATCCGGAAGGTCGTCAAGCACGTCCACGGGCCGTGCCTGTTTTGCCATGGCGAGATTGAGTACGAAAACCGGGTAACGAAGCTGGGGATGCAGTGGTTGCAGAAGCAGTTCGAGCCGGACGCGCGAAGCCGAAACGTGAAGGCGTTGCGGCTCGGCATACCGCCAAAAGCCAGGAGCATGGCGTTGTTGGAATCCCTTCTGTGCGACACCTGCCAAGGCCGTCTACCGGTAATCCGGCAGGAGACCGCGGCTGAGCGTGAGAAGGAACTGCGAAAGAGAGCGGAGATGAGCGCTCGCTACCACGCCGCCGTGGAAGCGGAGCGGGAACGTGAAGGTCACGGACGGTCGCAGGAAGCGGATTTCTCATAGGCGTGTCCCTCCGGCTCGAAGATGCCGCAGTGGACCTCGCCCAATAAATGCTCACGGTAGTGGGATTCTCAGGATCCGATTCTGCCACTCGTCGGCGTCCGAAGCGGCCCTAATCAGCACGAGTTCCTCTATCGCTTCACCAACCGGGAGACGCTGCGGCACGAGAAGGACGCCCGGGCTGGAATTGCCGGCTTGAAGAAAGTTGCCGAAATGCCGCGGCATGGTATGGAAATCGTGCGACACCAGAATGCGATCCTCCGCAGCCGCCAGCGCCAGTACCTCGGGATCGGGCACCCCTTCCAGGTCCGCTACATTGGCGGACAGGAAATCCATCTCGGGTTTTCGACGCAAGCACCCGGCAACGATTCCCTCGTTGAGGTCGGCGTCCGCCATGAAGCGGATCATTCGTCAGGATCGGCGCGCAAGCAGTTGTTGCCGCGCGCGCTCCAGCTTTTGCCTCAGATCGGGCGGTGCCGGGTGGGTTCCCGCGAACTCATCTTCGACCCGTTCGCGCTCGGCGCTATCCGTCTCTACTTCTTCTTTGGAGCCCAGATAAAAGGTGATCGCGCCGTATACCTGTTCTAGGGTTAGGGTCGGGTAATGTGAACGAATCGCCTCCGGAAGTTCACCATGCTGGAATTCGCGGACGACGTGAGCCAACGGCACACGACTCCCGACGAGGTAAAAACTTCCATCCCGGCGTTCGACGAACTCTCGATTCATGGCCAACCCACCTTCAGTCTATCGTATGCGCGGCGGACTCGGTGCCGCTCATCAGCGGCCGTTCCGACCTGTGAGAACGGATGTTTGAACAGGGTCCGGCTCAGGCAACCGTGCCCCCTGTTGCGGAAACAGGCCATTTTGGCAGGATTGGCTCAACGTATTTTCAATAGCTTACGGATATGGACTGTTAACCAACCGGTCGCCGATGTGTCAGGTGAGAATTGAGCCAACTCCCCTCTGTCCGGCTCGGCTCTAGGCCATAACTCAAATCTCCGGCCCGGAGACTACGCTGAAGTACGAGGGCTCTTCACCAGCCGGGAATCAGTATCGAGACTCACGGGGGCGGTCAGCGGATATGCGCTTCACACGGGCTCGTTAGCAAGCGGTTCTCTACGCCTGCTTGCGGAACACCAGCACGTCGTCCTGCGTGGCTCGCGGAACGATGGACGTGGTGTCCACGGTCAGCGTCTTGCCGTCGTCGCTCAGTTTCATGCGGTAGCGCGTCACGTGATCGCCCTTGGTTTCCATCTCCACCAGCATCGGGCCGTTATACCAGAAGGAAGCGGACGCCTTATCGCCGATCACCTTGCATTCCTTGCCGTCCGTACTGCACTTCAACTCGATTTTCTTGGCCGCGCCGTCCGCGCTCACCGTGATCTTGATGGAACTGTCGTCTTCGTCGATCACCCAAGTCGCGCCCCCAACCCTCACGCTGTGGATTTCGCTCTTGGAGCTGTCGAATTGCCATGTTCCGGAAAGATTCGGCCGGTCTTGTGCGGCCAGCGGCAAACTGAGGGCCAGAGCCGAGCACGCCAGCAGGGTAGCTGCATTGCGCATGGTGAAAAACCTCCTGGCTGCTACTATATTGCAATTCGAAGCGCGCTGGAAAACCGGGCATCAGCGGTGCGGCGAAATCCGCCAGGGAAAGCGCCTCACATGCCCTGCGCTGACCGAAGCGCCCGTGTTGGCCACGATCTCACCGGCCGGCACTCCCAGCACAAACGCTGCGTCGTTCCCCGTGAGGGTATTTCGGGCCGGGCCGCCCACGCGAGAAAGAATGTTCGAGCTCGAATAGCCGGCCACGTAAATACCGCCCTTGGTGTCAAAATCGACGCCGTAAGCCACCTGCACGCCATCGCTTCCCAGGTACGTGAAGTAGTCTACCTGAGCCTGTGACGAGTTCGTCGGGGTTAGCTTCAATGCGAAAGCATCCACATAACCATCGTAGGCAGGCTGCAATGCGCCGGGAGTGGATGGCAGCCCGGGCGACTGCGTATAGCCGCACAGATACAAAATACCGTTGCTGTCTTCCTTCAAATCCATGGCCGCATCGGGCCCGTCGCCGCCGAAATAGGTGGAATAAACCAACTGCTTCTTGGCGGTGTCCAGAATAGTGATGAAAGCGTCGGTGTCGCCGCCGTATTTCGGTTGCAACGCGTTGCTCGTCACCGGAAAATTGGCCGATAGTGTATATCCGCTCAAAATAATCCGGCCGGAAGGATCCAGCACCATGCTGGTTGCCTGGTCCTCGCCATCGCCGCCCAGAAAGCTGGCGTAGACCAAAGCGTTCGCGCCCAGCCCCGGATTGATGTGCGCGATATAAGCATCCCCGTCTCCGCCGTAGATATCCTGATAGGGATTTCCCTGGATCCAGATGTCGGGCGAGTACGTGGCCCCCACCAGCCAAACGGTTCCATCCGCCGGCACCGCGATTCCGTACGCCTCATCAAAGTGGGTGCCGCCAATGTAGATGGAATAAACCTCGGTGGCCGTGCCCGTATTGAGGGCGTTGAACGCGGAGATGAACATGTTCTGCGTTCCGATCAGCCCGCTCTGAAATCCTCCGGTATTCGGAAAGTCGGTGGATTGTGTATTGCCCGCTATCCAGATCAACCCGTTCGATTGCACCGCGATAGCCGTTCCGGTATCGGTCTCGCTGCCTCCGAACAGAGTTGAATAAGCGATGCCCTGGGTGGAACTGATCCACAGCACAAAGGCGTCCGACAACCCGCTGGTTCCGCCTATCGTAGTCTGCACAGCGTTCTGCAATGGAAAATTGGCGGAATTCGTGGAACCGGTCATATACACGTCGCCATACGGACCAACCGTCATCGCTCCGAAGGTCTCGGTCTCCGCTCCTCCGATGTACGTCACATAAATCACCTGCGCGCTCCCCGTCAACGCGGGATTCACCACAGCCAGGAACAGGTCCTGATTGCCGCCCTCGGTGGTTTGCAGGGAGTTTCCCACCAGAGGCAGGTCGATGGATTCGGTGGTGCCGCCGATATAGATCAGCCCGTTGGCGTCATGGCCGATTCCGTAGGCGATGCTTTGATAGGATCCCGCGAAATACTGCGCCGTTATTAACGGATCAATCACCAGCGCGCGCGTGCGATCGTAGTCGCCCAACTGGAATCCGTACGTTCCGTCGGCATTCTTGCGATAGCTGCTCGCCACCGGACGCCGCGACCCATCCGATCCGATTTGATAAGCCACCGGATGCTTCTGGATCAGCCCGGCCATCAGATCGCCCGCGCGGCTCAGGCGCGCGTGGTTGCCGCTTAAACGCAACCTGATCTTGCGCGCGTCGGCGCCCGGATTCACCGTGAGATCGTATTCCAGCTCGGAGCCGCTGCCATAATAAGCCAGATCGACGCCGCGATACAGCTCGCGCACTTCCACGCGCCCATAGTTGGGAACCGCTCGACGCCATTTCGAGGGATCGTTGCCGAAATAGAGATTGGTGGTGGAAGGCAGCAGTTGCGCGCCCTCCATGTGAGCCGCCGCGTTGGCGCCCTCAAAGCTCAGCCGCACGTTCTTCTTTCCGCTGCGCAGAATGGCCTGATGGGGCGTGAATTCAAAATGAAAGCGGGCATCCCGCGCGACAAAGGCCGCCGGCTTGGATCCGGGTGACGACGGCTCAAAACGCAGCGGCGCGCTTTCAAGTACGCGCAGCGGATTGGATTCAGCGGCCGCCAGACAGGCGCACGCCGCCATACACAAAAGGGGAAGACTGATTTTTAATTGCATGTCGAGACGAATGACGCTAACGACGTATCCACCACGCTACAGGTTAACGGAAAAATGCCGGACACCGCACTTTCCATCGCCATCCAGCAGGCGCGGTTACAAAAGTTGACAATGTTTGCAAACACTGACAACGAGTTTATCGTAACGTAGGGGTGGCGCCTAGCGTCTGGCGAACTAAATGCATCTCATCAGAATTGCGCAAATCGGCATCGCGGGCTCGGCGTGTGCCGTGATGCTTTTCGCGGCAGACTTTTGGAAAACCAAAGATGCCAGCCAATGGAACGACGATGAAATCAACAAAGTGCTGAGCGATTCGCCTTGGGCCAAGGCGAAGACCGTGCAGCCCCAACAATCGCAGATGGCGCGGCGCGGCGGCGGACGTCGAGGTGGCTTCGGATTTCCCGGCGGTGGATTAGGCGGCGGTTATCCCGGCGGTGGCGGCGGTTACCCCGGCGGTGGTGGCGGCGGTTATCCCGGCGGCGGAGGCGGCTATCCACAAAGTGGCGGAAATAACGGCGATCCTTCGCAAAACGAACCGATGAACCTGACCATCCGCTGGGCCAGCGCCGCGCCCATCCAGCAAGCTTTGATGCGCCAGGGCGCATCGGCATCCGACGAGCTTAAGGCCATCGCGGCGTCAACGGACAAATATTACGTGATCTCCGTGCTCGGCCTGCGCATGCCGCGCCAGAGCCAGCGCCGGAGCAGCACCGTGGACGCCGACAACCCGGACGACAATGGTAATGACAACGGCAACGACCAGAGCGTCAAGCGTCAGAACGACGCCTTGCGTTCCCAGCTTCTGGATGCCGCGCAGCTGGCTCCCAAGGGTCAAAGCTCTATCTACGCGCAGGACGTTCAGATCGCCGGTCCCGGCGGGATCGACGGCGTGCGCTTCCTGTTCCCGCGCAACAATCCCATCAGCGCCGGCGACAAAGAAGTCGACTTCATCCTCGATATCCGGCGCGTCAAGGTGGAAGAAAAGTTCAAGTTGGGGGACATGCAATACGAGGGCAAGCTGGCCCTCTAGTGCGCCGCTCCCTCACAGTCGCGGTTCAGATCTGTTGCTAAACCGCCAGGCGTGAGCATGCATACGGCGCGGCGCGCTGGTGCGTTCGCGGCAGGACATTGAGCCGCAATAGGATCAACTTTCGAACTGAAGCACGCGCGCCACCGCGCCGGTGAGCGCCGACCAGTTCTTTTCTTCTCTTTCGAGCTGCTTGCGCCCCAAGGCCGTGATGGAGTAATAGCGGGCGCGGCGATTATTCTCCGAAGCTCCCCATTCCGCTTTCAACCATCCGGATTGCGTCATCCGATGCAGCGCCGGATACAGCGAGCCTTCCTCGATCCGCAACGCGTCTTCACTTCCCTTCCCCGCCCCCCGCCCGGAAACCTCCTGTACATGCAGAGTGATGCCGTAACCATGCATCCGCCCGCGCGAGTTCAGCGTTTTGAGCACCAGCAGGTCCAGTGTGCCCTGCAAACGGTCATTGGTATGCTTCATTGAAAAGTTTCGCTTCCCGGAGGAAGGCCCGCGGCTACGCCCTGAACAAAGCGCCTCAGAGCGCCCTGCCCGGCGGCGGGCGACTCCGCTACGCCGAAATAGCTGCCTTTGGCGAAGGCCATCGCTCCGGGCCGCGCGCGCCATTCCTGGATCGCATCCCATGCACTCCCGGGCGACCAGGGCATCTGGTAGAGCGTAAGCGTCATCGGCGGCACGCCGTCATAGGTGGCGCGCCAAGTCTTGAGCGCGCCGGATGCACCGCTCCACGCCGTTCGTTCCCGCGCTGAGGCCGGGAGCGTGGTCTGTTCTACCAGTTTCCATTCCGCCGCGGCCGTCGGCAGCGAGTTTAGTTGGGGCACGAACAGATTGCGAGTGATTTCGATCGCTATCGCCCCGATGACCAGGAGCCACAGTGCCTTCACGGCAGCCTTTCTATAGCCAGCTATAGGAGCATTCTGCGCCAGGATCGCGCGGCTGTCAACCCAGTACTGCTGTGGCACAATCGAGGCATATGAAGCTCGCGCGCCCCTGCTGCCTGGTCCTGTTGCTCTCCGCGAGCCTGGCGGCTCAAAAACAGCCGTTCAATGTAGAGGCGCTGCTCAAAATCGCGCGCATTCAGGAACCGCAGCTTTCGCCCGACGGCAGAACCGTCGCGTTCACCGTCGAGACCGTCGATTTCGCGCAGAACACCAAACCCAAGCAGATCTACACGGTCCCTGTGAACGGCGGAGCGCCGCAACAGATCACGACACAGGGTACCGACAATGAGCGGCCCGAATGGTCGCCCGATTCCAAGCAAATCGCATTCATCTCCGATCGGGCCGGTTCAGCGCAGGTCTGGATCATGAACGCCGACGGATCGAACGCCCGCCAGATCACCAACCTTTCCACCGAAGCGCGCGGCGTGCTCTTTTCTCCCGACGGCAAGAAGCTGGTATTCATCAGCAGTGTTTTTCCCGATTGTCCCGACGACGCGTGTAACAAAAGCCGGCTGGACGCCGAGAAAAACAGCAAGGTGAAGGCGCGCAGCTACACCACGCTGCTCTATCGCCACTGGACCGAATGGCAAACCAAGCGCCGCTCGCATCTGTTGGTGGTGGATGTGGCCGGCGGCCCCGCCAAGGATCTTACGCCCGGCGATCATGACGTTCCGCCCTTTTCGCTCGGCGGCCCTGACGATTACGCCATCTCGGCCGATTCCAAAGAAGTCTGTTATTCGATGAACGCCGATCCGGTGCCCGCCATCAGCACCAACTCAGACCTGTTCGTGGTTCCGATCATCGGCGGCGAGCCCGTCAAGATCACGAATAATCCCGGCGCCGACTCCAGCCCCCAGTATTCGCCCGATGGCCGCTGGCTGGCCTATCGCAGCCAGGCCCGCGCCGGTTATGAGAGCGACCGCTGGCGTCTGGTGGTGCTGGAGCGCGCTACCGGCCGGGTGAATGTGCTCACCGATTCGCTCGATCGCTGGGTCGAAAGCTTCACCTGGTCGCCCGATTCGAACGCCCTGTTCTTCACCGTGGAAGATCGCGGCCGGCAGACTATCGAGATGATTCCCGCCACCGGCGGCGCCACGCGCATAGTGGTGAGCGGCTCTAGCACCTTGGACGACATGAAGCTCTCAAGCGACGCCAAGACCATGATCTACTCCGGCCAGAGCGGATCGGCGCCCACCGAGATTTATCGAGCCAGCTCCACCGGCGGCGAACCCGTCGCGCTGACGCATTTGAACGATGCGCTGCTGGCGCAAAGCGTGCTCACGCCGCTCGAGGACTTTTATGTGGACGCCGGCGATAAGGCGCGCATCCAGAGTTTTGTGGTGAAGCCGCCCAATTTTCAGCCAAACCGCAAGTACCCGGTTTTGTTCTTGATCCACGGCGGGCCGGAAGGCGCCTGGGGTGAAAGCTGGACCTATCGCTGGAACGCGCAGGTATTCGCCGCGGCAGGTTATTTGGTGATCATGCCCAATCCGCGCGGCTCCTCCGGCTACGGCCAGAAGTTCACCGAAGACATCCGGGACGATTGGGGCGGCAAGCCATACGACGACATCATGACGGTGGTGGATCATGTGGCTACCCTGCCCTATGCGGACGCCGATCGGATGGTGGCGGCCGGCGGCTCCTACGGCGGCTACATGATCGACTGGATGCTCGGCCACACGCAGCGCTTCAAGGCTCTGGTGTCGCACGCCGGCGTCTTCGACCTGCGCAGCGAATTCGGCGAGACGGAGGAGCTCTGGTTCCCGCTGTGGGAGTTCAACGGCACGCCCTGGGACAATCCAGATTCGTACGCCAAGTGGTCCCCTAGTTACTTCGTGAAGGATTTCCACACGCCGACGCTGGTCATCGATGGCGATCTGGATTTTCGCGTGTCGGACACCCAAAGCCTGCAGCTTTATACCGCTCTGCAATTGCAAAAGGTGCCCTCCAAGCTGCTGCTTTTCCCCGATGAAGGGCATTGGATTTTGAAGCCGCAAAACTCGGCGCTGTGGTACAACACGTTTCTCGAATGGCTGGGGGAATGGATCAAATCGCCGCCGGCCGCAGCATTGCCATCCAACACCGCGCCGGCCACGCCGCTGGTGCATTGACAATGAAGCGCAAGAGCCCAGACCCGAAAGCGACGCCGAGGCCGAAACCTCGTCCCAAACTTCCCAATCGCGAAGCCATCATTTCCAAAATGAAGCGGGTAGGAGACAGCGGCCGCATTCTAGAGGAGGATCGATCTTAGCAGCTGTATTAAAGGCGGGAACTCTTTTCCGTGTTTATCCGCGTTGATCTGTGGCCAAATTGCCTTTAGCGAGTGTATGACAGCTCCCGCCTTCGGTCTGACAGGCAAATCGGTCTAAGCTTGCTACAGTAGCTTCGATGCGCCACCCGCCGCTCCCCGCCGTCACCCGTCTCTTCTTCCGCGTCGGCGTCACCGTCTTCGGCGGTGGCGACCCCACCATCGCGATTCTGCAGCGCGAGTTTTACCGGCGCGATTGGCTCAGTCCCGAGAAATTCGCAATTGCCTTCGGACTCGCCCGGCTCACTCCCGGCACCAACGTGCTCGCCTTCTGCGCGGCCGCCGGCTGGTATATTCTCGGACTCGCGGGCGCGCTCGCCGCCATCCTTGCCATCACCATTCCAGCTTCCGTCCTGGTGGTCTGGCTCACCCGCGCCTACGATCTCACTACCCACTCGCGCCTGGCGCTATCCATCGCCAACGCGCTGCTCGCCGCGGCCGTCGGCACCATGATCGGCGCAGCCCTGCTGCTGGTTCGCACGCAATGCAGCCGCCGCCGATGGCTTAGGCCAGTCGCGATCTCAACCGGCTCGTTCCTGCTCGCCTACGCGCTCAAGCTTTCGCCGCTGCAGGTGATCGGCGTCGCGGCCATCGTTGGTTTCTTCTGGGTGCAAGATTGAACGTCGTCGTGTTGTATCTCCTGCTCGTCAAAGCCACGCTGACATCCTTCAGCGGCTTGGCCTCGTTGCCCATGGTCCGCAACGACTTTGTGGTCCGCCGTCACGCACTCACCGATCGCCAGCTCAACACTTCGGTCGCGGCCGGGCGCATCGGTCCGGGTCCGCTCGGCATCTACGTCGTCAGCGTCGGATACCTCGTGGATGGCGCGCCGGGAGCCTGCGCGGGCTGGCTCGCCATGATCACGCCGGCCTTCCTCATCATCCCCCTGCTGCGCTTCCTGGGGGCCCGTGCCGAACACCCTCGCGCTCGAGCGGTGGCGCGCGCGGTTCTTTGCGCCGGGGCTGGACTGATGGCTTACGCCGCCGTCCCTCTGGCTCGCGACGCCATCACCAATCCACTCTCACTCGGAATATTGGCCGCCAGCTTCTTGCTCATCGCCATCGCGCGCGTCGATTCGCTATGGGTGATGCTGGGAGCCGCGCTGATCGGCGTCGTCGCGTTCCAATTCTGATATACTCAGCCATTACCGTGCATTTCGTATGTCGGATTTCCGCTTAGGCGACATCATCGACGATCACTGTATCAAGTGTCGTCGCGTAACCAACCACGCCATCGTTTCGCTAGTCAGCGCCGAACCAGCCAAGGTCCGGTGCCGCACCTGTTATCACGATCACGACTACCGGCACGAACAGGCGCCGCCTTCCAAGAAAGATCTGAAGAAGGCCGAGCTGTTCAAAGAAGTTCTGGCCGCCGCCGCTCCCGGCGCTACGGTGGATGGCGACGCCGCGGTGGACGAGCCGCCCGCCGCTCCCGATAAACCCGCCAAAGCAGCCAAGAAAGTTCCCGCGCGCGGCAAAAAGGCGTGAGTGGTTCGCCGGCCTCTGGCGCCTGGGACGCGGCCCGTTACCAGGACAAGCATGCTTTCGTCTGGCGCTATGGCGCGAGCCTTTTGGAACTGCTGGAGCCTCAAACCGGCGAACGCATTCTCGACCTGGGCTGCGGCACCGGCCAGCTCACGGCCGAAATCGCGCGGTCCGGCGCGCTGGTGACAGGTCTGGATAGTTCGGCCGAAATGTTGTCCGACGCTCGCAAGAATTTCCCCGACCTGGAATTTGTCCTGGCCGACGCCTCCAGCTTCCATCTCCCGGAACCTTTCGATGCCGTCTTCTCCAACGCCGTGCTGCACTGGGTGAAGCATGCGGATGGAGCCGTCTCGTCTATTAGTCGCGCGCTGCGTCCGGGCGGACGTTTCGTGGCCGAGTTTGGCGGCAAGGGCAATATCGCATCCGTTCAAGCAGCTCTGCGCGCCGTGCTCGGCCCTGTGGCCGACGAACAGTCGCCCTGGTATTACCCGAGCATCGGCGAATATGCGCCCATCTTAGAACGCCACGGCCTGGAGGTTCGCAACGCGACCCTCTTCGACCGGCCCACTCCACTCGAAGGCGAAAACGGCCTGGAGCAGTGGCTGCGGATGTTCGGGCAGACCTACCTGCACCAGTTCTTGCCCGAGCGTGGTGACGACATCGTACGCCAGGTGGTGGACCAGCTTCGTCCCGCCCTGTACCGTGACGGCACTTGGACAGTAGATTATCGCCGTCTTCGCCTGGTGGCTATCCGCACCAATTAAGGTTTTCAGCCGAGGGACTTGGCGCGCGTTAGGCCTTAGCATCGGGTAACATGGCGCTCCCGGTCGTGCTCTTCTTCGCCGTGCTGTCCGCCCGCGGCGCAAGAGCGGACGCTTCCGCCTCCAATCCGTATATTGTCTGGAGCGGCGATCCGGCGGTCCATCGCGCCGCTGAATTGCTGAACGTCAGCCGGCCCAGGCACGCGCTCGAGCAATTGCAGGATGTCATCCTGCGTCATCCCCAAGACCCGAAGGTCCTGCTGCTGGCCGGACTGGCGGCCTATCGCGCCGACGAAGTCCGCGCCGCTCTCGATTACTGGAAAATATCGCTCGATCTGGCGCCCAATGAAGCGCTCAGTAGAATCTATGACGACGCCCAGCGCGAAGCCGCCGCCGATGCAAGCAATCAGAAGTTGTACGGCGTCCATATCGCGCTGCGTTACGACGACCGATCGCTGCCCCTGAACAGCGCGCGCGCTCTGCTCGCGACGCTCGACGATACCTACGCACGTGTCTCGGCTCAGCTCGGATGCAGCTCCGATGAACCCGTCGCCGCCATCGTGCGCAGCCGGGAATCGTACCTTCGCGTCACCGGCGCGGCGGAATGGAGCGGCGGTCACTTCGATGGCCGCATCCATATCGCGGAACCGCCCGACGCGACGGAAGGTGTGGAGGCCGGTTCGCAAATGCAGCGGGAGCTCACCCACGAACTGGTGCATGCCTGCCTGATGAGCATTCCATCCGGCCCCGCGCCTTGGCCCGCCTGGCTGCAGGAGGGGCTGGCGCAGAAACTCTCGGGCGACACCCTTCCCCCTTGGGTCCGCGAACATTTACGAAAGCTAGTAGCCACCTACGGCATCCCTCGCTTGGAAACCCTGGGCGAGGATTGGTCCACGATGAACCGGCAGAAAGCCGTCGCCGCCTATGACCTGGCCCTGGCCGCCGCCGACGCCATCTACGATCCCCATTCCCACTACAGGATCAACGAGATCCTGAGAAATCCCGAAATTCTTCCCCGCATCACCGCCTATCTCGACGCCAAACTCGGCCTTTAGTACTACGTTGGGCCCAACTTGGTACTATCTTCGCCTGGCATTCGCCTATTCTGTAACTGGTAGCTAACGTCTTAGTACTTGAGTACTAAGGGGTTTGCCTGTGATAATAGTGAGAACGTGGTAAATTGCTGGGTCTGTAGAAAACTCTTAGCGGATCGCGGACGAATTTGTCACGTCTGCCGCCGGCGGATCGTGCGCAGCGGCGCCGCTCCCGCTCTGGGTTTGCGAATCGCGAAGGCTGCCGCAGTCATTGCCGGACTGTTCAGCATCACCGTTGGCTTGCTCACACCAGCCGTCGTTTCGCCGCAAAAGCTTCCCTGGCGCGCGCACATCAACGTTGTGAAGCACACGGCCGAGATCGTCCCCGTAAGCTACCAGACCACCATGGTCGTCGAAGAAGTAAAGCGCAAAATCTATCCCTATTCCATTGTGCCCGGCGGCGCCGAGGACTTAGCACAAGCCAAGCGCTTCATGAGCGATCCCGCCGTCAAAGCCAACTACGCGGAGGTCGATTTCTCCCAATTGAAGCAGGTGAAGCTCACGTCCAATCTTTCCGGATACGTTTCGTATCGTTGGGGCGACAAGTTCTATTGGACTAAGAGGGCCCTTACGCTGAAGGCCGGCGAAACCGTATTCACCGATGGCGTGCACATCGTACGCGGCCGTTGCCTGAACTGTTATTCGGCGCGTCCCATGGCGCCCATCCGGCCTACCGAGCCCACCGAAAAAGCCTTCGATCTGCCCACCGAAATGCCGATGGCGGTCTACTCGTTTCCGAAGCTTCCCATCCTGGCGCCGGAGCTGCCGATTCCACCCGGTGAACTGACCCCCTCCGTGCCGGTGCTTCCTGCCGTGGTGGGTTCGACGCTCGGCAAAACTCCCGGCGGCGGCTTCTGGTTCCCGCTGCTTCCGATTATTCCGCCCATCCATCATCATCCCTCGAGTCCCTCCAGCCCCAATAGTCCGGGCGGTCCCATCGTTCCTCCGGCAACTCCTCCGGTGACTCCTCCCGTGGCGGTGGTGCCGGAACCGAACTACAGCTGGGGGCTCGCGCTGGGATTCCTCGCCATGATTGGGGTCTATCGTTTGCGGCACCGCACACCGGCCTGAGGTTTTCACCCGAGCGACTCAGCGAGAAGAACGCCATAGCATTAAAGCGTGGCGCTTCCAGTCCTTTTCTTCGTCGCCGCAATGGCGGTCCGCACCGACCACACCGCGTTGCGCTCCGGCTGCGATTCCGATGACAGCGTAGTGGCCAACGTGCCTGCAGGAACGCCCGTGGAAGTCCGCTTCCGTTTATCGGACGGGTCGGATTGCTTCAAAGTGGCCGTGACAATCAATGGCAAAGATGTTTTGGGCTATGTGCCCGCTTCCGCGCTCACCGGCCTGGAGCGCTATGAGCAGGAGCGCGCTTCCGCCGGATCCGTCGACGTCTTGCGCCAGCTCAGTCCGGTGGTCGCCCAATCGGCCAAGGCGATAGAGAAAACCGGCGATCCGGCGCTCGATCGCGCCCAGCAGCTGCTCGTTGCGAACCAGCCGGCGCAAGCCCTGGAGCAGGCGCAGTCCGCGATTCCCAGGCACCCGCGCGATCCCAATGTGCTGGTGCTGGCGGGTCTGGCCGCTTATCGCGCCGATCAGCTCCGCGCCGCGCTGGATTATTGGAAGCAGGCGCTCGACATCGCACCGGACGAAAAGTTGGCCGCGGTCTACGAACGCGTGAAGCGCGAGGCGGATTCCGACCACAGCGGCGACAAACTGTATGGCGTACACGTGGCGCTGCGCTATGAAGGCGAAGCGCTGCCCGCCGACACGGCCCGCGCCATTCTGGCTACGCTCGACAGCGACTACTCCACCATCGCGGCGCAATTGGGTTGCACATCGGAAGAGCGCATCGTCGCCATCGTGCAAAGCCGCGAGGCTTACCTGCGCTCGACCGGCGCCGCGGAATGGAGCGGCGGACAATACGACGGACGCATTCATATAGCCTGGACGGACGGATCGCAGATTGGGCCGCAAATGCAGCGCGCGCTGGCGCACGAGCTGGTGCATGCCTGTTTGACCAGCATTCCGTCGGGCGTCTCGCCTTGGCCAGCCTGGCTGCAGGAGGGGCTGGCGCAAAAGCTTTCTGGCGATACCCTGCCCGTCGCGACGCGTGATCAATTGCATCGGCTCGCCGAAACGCACGCCATCCCGAAGCTCGAAAACCTGCGCCAGAACTGGTCGCGCATGAGCACCCAGAACGCGGTCGCCGCCTATAGCCTGGCCCTGGCCGCCGCCGATGCCCTGTACGACAACTACGCCAACTACGGAATTCGCAACATCCTGACCAACCCCGACACTCTTCCGCGGATCACCGCCGACCTGGACATCAAGTTAGGCCTCTAGGCTCCGCTCGCTAAAACGCGCGGTTCTGAACCGCGACCGTCAGGGAGCCGGCCCCGCGCTATCCTGGTACTTCACCCATGCCCTTTGCTTCCATTCCCGAAGCGATTGACGATTTTCGGGCCGGCCGGATGCTGGTCATCGTCGACGACGAAGATCGCGAAAACGAAGGCGACGTCACCATCGCGGCCGAAAAGGTCACGCCCGACGTCATCAACTTCATGGCGCGGCACGCCCGCGGCCTGATCTGCCTTTCGCTTAGCCCCGATATTTGCGACGCGCTGCAACTGCCGCCCATGTCGTCGCGCAACAACTCGCGCTTCGGCACCGCTTTCACCGAATCCATTGAAGCGGCCGAAGGCGTCACCACCGGCATCTCCGCGGCTGACCGCGCCCATACCATTCGCGTCGCTATCGACCCGGCCAGCAAGCCGAGCGACCTGGTTCGTCCCGGCCATGTGTTCCCCTTGCGGGCGCGCGAAGGCGGCGTGCTGGTGCGTGCCGGCCAAACCGAAGCGGCCGTGGATCTGGCGCGGCTGGCGGGCCTGCGGCAAGGCGGTGTGATCTGCGAAATCATGAACGACGACGGCTCCATGGCGCGCGTCCCCCAGCTGGCCGAATTCGCCAAACGCCACAACGTCCGCATGATTTCTGTCGCCGACTTGATCCGCCATCGTCTGCAAACCGAGCGCTTCGTCCAGCGCCAATCGGAAGGCTGCCTGCACACCGAGTTCGGCGATTTCAAGACCGTGGTTTACTCCAGCACCATCGTGCCGGAGCGGCATCTGGCGCTGGTTCACGGCGAGATCGCGGGCAAATCGGACGTTTTGGTTCGCATGCACTCGCACTGCATCTATGGCGACGTGTTCGGATCCACCGATTGCGAATGCCATTTGCTGATTCGCCGCTCCATGGAGCGAATTACCGAAGAAGGCGCGGGCGTGCTGGTCTACCTGCATCAGACCGGCCCCGGCTTTCGCAACCATGCCGCGTATGGAACGCCCGACGGGCAGAAGCAATCGCAGCATGAGAGCGGATTAGGCGCGCAGATTCTCTCCGATCTCGGCCTGCACACCATTCGCCTGTTGACCAACCATCCCCGCAAGATCGTCGGCCTGGACGCTTACGGCATCCAGATCACCGAACAAGTCCCGGTTTAACCGCGGGCATTTCAGCCTCTCTTATGGAAACGCGATGAGCCGGGCGACGCCGATCAGGCTTGTAATCGGCGGCGCCTGCTTGTTTCTCCTTTTGGGCACGCTTCTGATTCCGCGCGCGGGCTTAGAAGTGGACGAGACGCTTTTCGCGACTCCCTTGTATCACCACTTGAGCGCCGATTTTGAACTCGGCATCCTGCATCACAAAGTCCCGGTGATGCTGATTGCGTATATCGGGACTTTGAAAACCCTGCTTTGCTGGCCGATCCTGCGCTTCTGCGCGCCGTCTCCTTTTACTATCCGGCTGCCCATGGTTGTGGTGGGTTCAGCGACGATCCTCCTGTTCTTTCTCCTTGCCGATTCCCTGGCTGGCCGTGCCGCGGCCGCACTCGCCGCCGTTCTTCTGGCCACCGATCCCACATTTCTGCTGACCGACACGTTCGACTGGGGACCGGTCGCTCTGGAGCATTTACTGCTAGTCGGCGGCTGCCTGGCGATGGCGTCCCGCCGCTCAACACTCGGGTGTTTCCTGTTTGGTTTGGCACTCTGGAACAAGGCGACGTTCGTGTGGGCGCTGTCAGGGCTTGCCGCCGCGGCGCTGGTCGCATACTGGCCTCAATGCAGCCGTCGCCTGCGCGATCGCCGGTTCGTGATCCGATGCGCCCTGGCCTTCCTGGCCGGAGCGCTGCCGCTGCTACTCTTCAATCTGCATCGCACCGGCGCCACTCTCCATTCCACCAAAGGAATCTCCACGGAAGAGGTAGGTCTGAAGTTCCATGAACTGCGAGGCGCCGCCGATGGTTCCGGATTGTTCGGTTATCTCGCGTCGGAAGATGGGACCACGCCACAGCCGAAATTCCCCTCTTCGCGTTCGGGCCGGATCGCCCTGTGGTTACGGGATCATCTCGGCGAGTTTCACTCTTCCCTGTTTCCTTACGCGATTGTACTGGCGATTCTCGCCGCGCCCCTCTGGTGGCGATCGCCTGCTCGCCGGGCCGGGCTCTTCGCCATCGTATTCTGCATCGTCACTTTTCTCGGCATGGCGGTTACCCGAGGCGCAGGGATAGGAATTCACCATACCTCATTGTTGTGGCCACTGCCGCAGCTGTTGGTCGGCGTTGCGTTGTCGGCTCTGCGGCCGCGCTGGATCGCAGGCGTCATGGCGGCTGCATTTGTTATCGCAAATCTACTGGTGATCAATCAGTATCTGGTTCAACTTGACCGAAACGGCGCGGAGGGTACCTTTACCGATGCAATTTACCCCCTATCGAACGCCCTTCCGCACTCCGCCAACGACACGGTCTATATCGCCGACTGGGGCATGTACGAAACGCTCGAATATCTGCATCAGGGCCGGCTGCCTCTCCACTATTCCCCGTCGCTGCTTGTCTCAGAACGCCCCACCGCCGTCCAACTCCACGCGATCGCGGCCATGATCGCCGATCCGGATGGACTGTTCGTCACTCATGTCGCCGAGCGAGAGATCTTCAAGGGCGTTCGCGATCGCATCCAGGCTGCCGCCGCGTCCGCCGGCTACAGCAAGCACGTAATCCAGACCATCTCTGATTCCAACGGCCGCCCAGTCTTTGAATTGTGGCGATTCAGCGCCCAGACGGCGCACGCAGCCAACTAAAGGGTTCGGAACTCAGACGCCTAGGCCTTCAGATCACCGAGCAAGTGCCAGTCTAGGGAAAGATTATTGGCCGCAGATAAAAGGGGATGCACGCGGATAAGAAAAACCAGAGCTAAAGTTTTATCGGCGTTGATCGGCGTTATCTGCGACCAGCCCTGTTTCGGCTTTTCCTTGCTCGAGAGCCTTAGACTGGAACTTCCCCCATGCTACCCTCGTAATGTCAGCAGAGAGGTTTTCATGATAAAGCTTCGCCGTTTTGCTGTACTCCTCGCCCTTCCCCTGGGCGCTTTCGCCGCCGCCGACCCCGCCCTGCTCCAAATGGTGATGCCCGACGCGCAGGTGCTGGCCGGACTCCAGGTCACGCAGGCCAAAGCCTCGCCCTTCGGCCAGTATGTGCTGGCGCATCTGTCGGTGAACGATACCCAGCTCGGGCAGTTCACTGCGGAAACCGGCTTCGACCCGCGTCAGGACGTGAGCGAGATCGTGATTGCCTCCAACTGGAAGCCCAATACTCCCGATAACCGCTGGCTGGTCGCGGCCGACGGTACGTTCAATGTCGCGAAGATCACCGCCGCGTTTGCAGCCAACGGCGGCGTTCCAAGCACCTATCAGGGCGTCAACCTCGTGACGCATGCCGCGGAATCGAACACGCAGGTCCCGACCGCGCTCGCTTTCTTCGGCACCACGACGGCCGTCGCGGGCGACGTCACGTCCGTGAAGGCCGCCATCGATCGCAAGCAGAGCAACGCTCCCGCCGACGGCAATGTGCTCGCGAAAGCCCAGCAAGTGAGCGCCAACAACGATTTTTGGTTCGTCACGCTGGTGCCGCTATCGAATTTCTCCAGCGCCATTCCCAATCCCAATCTGAGCGGAGCGATGCAAGGCAATCTGTTCGCCGCCATTAACCAGGCCAGCGGCGGCATTCGTTTCGGCGATACCGTAACCATCTCGGCCGAAGCCGTCACGCGATCGGAGAAAGACGCGCAGGCCCTGGTGGATGTGGTGAAATTCTTCGCCGGCCTGGTGCAATTGAACCGGCAAAACAACCCCACCGCCGGCCAAGTGGCGACGCTGCTTGATACGCTGACCACCACCACTTCCGGCAACACCACCACCATCTCCCTCGCCATCCCCGAGCAGCAGCTGGAGCAATTGTTGAACAGCGCGCAGCCCCACGCGCACACCAGAAAAGCGGCGCTGCGCATCAACTGAAGCAATGTGGGGCGGACCCCAGGTCCGCGGCCGACGCCCGCGTCGGCCTTCTTTCGTCGGATCATGGGAGAGCCGGACCTTGAGATTCCTGTTTGTCGGCGTACTCGCGGTCCTCATCACGGGATGCAGATCACCGGAGACAAAGGAGCGGACTCTTCCGCCGGCGTTTCTTGCCGATACAAAATCATGGGTCATGACATCGCCGGCTTCAAAGCGCACCTACCAGATTTCTGTGGCTTTTCCCGACGGTTATAGCAAGGAACATCCAGCGTACCCGGTTCTCTATGCGGCGGATGCCAACAGCGAATTCGGCATGCTCGTTGAGACCGCACGAATATTGAGCTTTTCAAAGGAAATACCGGACCCCGTCATTATTGGAATCGGATACCCCAACCCTGGCCAGGGGCTCGAGACCTCCAATGCGGCGCGCACGCTGGATTTAACACCAACGGTGGATTCCGCGTGGGTGAAGGAATCCGCGAAAGGTTCCCTGGCGCAAGGCCTTCCTCCCGCGACAGCGAGCGGGGGCGCAGCCGAATTTCTGGACTTCCTTCGCGGCGAGCTGGTTCCCTCGATCGAACAGACCTACAACGTCAGCCATGAAGATCGCGCCTGGTTTGGCCACTCGTTCGGCGGATTATTCGGCGCCTATGTGCTCTTTCACAACGAGGGACTGTTCCGGCGATTTGTGATCGGCAGTCCGTCCCTGTGGTGGAACCACCGAGCCATTTTCTCAGCCGAGGAATCGTTCGCCGCGTCGGGCAAGCCCCTGCCGGCCAGGGTGTTTTTCTCAGTAGGACTGCTGGAACAACGCATGGCCCCACAGATGCCAATGGTTACCGACCTTCGAGACTTCCTCGACAGGGTGCGGCGGAGAAATTACGGTGGCCTGGAGCTTCAGGCGCATTTCTTTGACGATGAGACTCATGGTTCCGTCATTCCCGCAACCATTAGCAAGGGGCTGCGTTTTGTTTATTCCACTTCGGCGACCAACGCGGCATCGCAGCCGCCGGGCTGACAGACAGCGCGCGGCGCATAGCTGCGCCTGGAAAGGGAAAGCCGGTGAGGCGTTGTCCGTTATGCGCGACCGACCATAGACCGCGCCATCCGCACAGTTCCAGCGCCTCTTCTTCGGAGGACATGGCCGAGGGTCGCCTCCCACTCTCCGCAAGCTCCGATTGAGCGCCTGATCACGTCCGTCCTGCCTTCCGTTACAACAGAGTTATAGCCCTCGCGATGCGCTTGGGCGTTGAGGATTCAGGATTTCTTCAGAATCGAGACGGCATAATGCGGCAATGAGGTGATTTGTACAAGTGAGACTGCTTTACATCGAAACGTTCGCCGCATGCGCTGCTTTCGCTGACGGCAAGAAGGAAGTATGAAGGCGCTGTCCACGTTTCTGATCCCGCTGGCGGGTGTTTTGCTGATCGGGCAGTCCCTGTCTTCGTATCACGTCACTCATACCTACATCCTCGGCGGTGACGGAAGCTGGGACTACGTTGTTCCCGATCCGGCAAATCACCGGGTGTTCATCGCGCTTTCAGAACCGCGAGGCGTCAGACGAGACACGGGAACTTTGCTGGGCGAGGTTACCGGGATCAACGGTGCGCATGGCACGGCGTTGGCTGGCTCTTCAGGGCATGGCTTCGCCACCTCAGGCAACGATCAGGCCGTGATCATGTTCGACGCGAAGACTTTCAAGAGCCTAAAGACGCATTCAGGCGGCGGAAGACGCCGACGCGATTGTCTACGAATGCGCCTTCGGATCGCGTGTTCACGCTTGAACGGCGACGCGCATTCCTCGACCGTCATCGATTCTAGAGATGGCAATCCGGTAACGAACATTCCACTCGGGGGCAAGCCGGAATATGGCGCGTCGGCCGGGGGACGGCAAGCTCTACGCGAACCTCACTGATACAAGCGAGGTCGTCGAAATCGATTCCGAAGCGGCAAAGGTCACGCGCCGCTGGTCCACGGCAGCTTGCAAACAGCCGGTCTCGATGGCAATCGACACCGCGCATCACCGCCTGTTCAGCGGCTGCAGAAGCGGCGTGATGGCGATCTCCGACTACCAGGTGGGGCGCGATAGATCACAACGGTGCCTATCGGTACGGGCGTGGATGGCGCAGCATACGATCCTGCTTCCGGGGAACGCGTTCGCTTCAAACGCCGATGGAACCCTGACGGTCATTCACCAGGATTCGGCGGACCAGTACCGCGTCGCCCAGACCATCAAGACGCCCCTGGGCTCGCGCAATATGGGCCTCGATCCGACGAACCATCGCCTCTATGTTGCTTCGGCGAAGTTCGGACCGGTCCCCCCGGGAGGCCGGAGAGGGCCGGTGATCGCCGGCTCCTTCGCCATATTGGTGATCGAGCAGTAACCAGAGTTTAAAATGCGTCTTCGCCTTGCAGCCTCCGTAATCCTCGCCGCGAGCCTATGCTCGGCTCAGCAGCAACCGCCGGATGAGGACAGAGACATAAGCTTGAAAAAGCTGGCGCCCAACATTGTCGAAGACCAGAAGTCGATTTGGTCATTCCCGCGTAAACTGGCGGAGCGGCGCAACCTCATCCCGGCCGCCGCTTTCATCGTGGCAGGAACGGCACTGGTGGTCGGCGCAGATCCGCCGGTGGCCCGTTATTTCCGGAACACGGCGGCATTCAGCGGATTCAACCATGCCCTTTCGAGCAATGCCGCTTCC
The DNA here is from genome assembly GCA_963798295.1 of Bryobacterales bacterium. GTDB lineage: Bacteria > Acidobacteriota > Terriglobia > Bryobacterales > Bryobacteraceae > Palsa-89. Next base: position 509,693 of record CAWCSV010000007.1, read on the forward strand.
GCGGCTATCCTGGCCGCTCCGCTCGCGCTGTATGGCGCCGGCGTCATTCGGAAAGATTCAAAGATGACCAGGACGGCGCTGCTTGCCGGTGAGGCGGTTGCAGATGCCGAAATCCTGACGGAGGTTTTCAAGCCTGCGGTCTCACGCTGGCGCCCGAGTTCACTGCCGGCTGGCGGCAATTTTGCAGACACGTTCGCGGAAGGCGGCAACCGGTTCTCGTCGGCCCACAACAGCTTTCCTTCCGGACATACGATCACGGCGTTTGCAGTGGCCACCGTGATTTCTCGGCGATATGGACGGCACCGCCGGTGGGTTCCGATTCTGGCCTATGGCGGCGCGGCGGCGATTGGATTTTCGCGGCTGACTCTGTCGGCACACTACACTTCCGACGTTTTCGTAGGCGCCGTCTTCGGGTACTCGATAAGCCGGTATGCCGTGCTGCACGACTGACGCTGCTTCGCGGGCTGAAGAGCGCATCCGCGATGTTTGCGCCGCGACCTTTGGATTTCATCCGCTTCGTTCAAAAAATGCCAGGGCTTCTTTCGACGACCCGCATGATTCCCTCAAGCCAACCACACCAGAGGCTACGTTGTACAATCGCTAAAGCAATCCGTCCTGATAAATTAGCTGCGCTGGAGAAGGAGAAGCCAGTGAGGCTTTGTCCGTCATGCGCGACGCCGTTCCACCGGACAATGAGTTCTGTAGCAAATGCGGCACGCCCTGGACGGAGCACGAAGCGCCGCCACCGAGACCGTCCACCAGCCGCGCAGTTCCACTCCCTCTTCTTCCAAGAACATGGACGAGGGCCGCTTCCCGCCGGGAACCTTGCTGGCGCAACGCTACCGGATCGTGAGTTTGTTGGGCCGCGGCGGCATGGGCGAGGTCTACCGCGCCAACGATCTGCTGCTGGGCCAGACCGTGGCCCTCAAGTTCCTTCCCGCCCAATGGACCTCCGATGAGCCCACGCTCGCGCGGTTCCGCAACGAAGTGCGCATCGCGCGGCAGATCTCGCATCCCAATGTCTGCCGCGTGTACGACATCGGCGAAGCCGAGGGCTCGACCTATCTGTCGATGGAATACGTGGACGGCGAGGATCTGGCCTCGCTGCTGCGGCGCATCGGGCGGCTGCCGCAGGACAAGGCGCTGGAAATCGCCCGCCAGCTCTGCGCCGGCTTGGCCGCCGCGCACGACAAAGGCGTGGTGCACCGCGATCTGAAGCCGGGCAACATCATGCTCGACGGGCAAGGCCAGTTGCGCATCACCGACTTCGGTCTGGCGGGCGTGGCCGGTGAAGTAAAGGACATTCGCAGCGGAACGCCCGGCTACATGGCGCCCGAGCAGCGATCCGGCCAGGAGGTAACGGCGCGCAGCGACATCTATGCGCTGGGCGTGGTTCTGCACGAGGTTTTCACTGGCAAACGCCCCTCCGCGGATTCGAGCCACCCGGACTTGGCCCCCGAAGTGGATCGCGTGATCCGCCGCTGCCTGGCCGAGGATCCGGCGAAGCGCCCCGCTTCGGCGCTGCAAGTTGCGGCCGCACTGCCGGGAGGCGATCCGCTGGCCGCTGCGCTGGCCGCAGGGGAAACGCCGTCGCCCGAGATGGTCGCCGCTGCGGGAGAACACGAAGGCCTGCGTCCCCTGGTATGCTTGGGCCTTGCTGGCAGGCGTCATTGTGTCAGTCGCCGCGGTGATTCTGTTGAGTGCACAATCGATGCTCTACCGGCGCGTGCCGCTCGAAAAACCGCCGGAAGCGCTTGCCGAGCGCGCGCGGAATATTCTGCAGAGTGTCGGCTATTCCGAGCCGCCGGTGGATACGGCGATGGGGTTCTACGAGGGGAACGCGTTTCTACGCTATATCGCGGAACACGACAAATCCAAGACGCGCTGGGACAACCTCGAGACCGGGGCGTTTGTGTTTTGGTATCGCGGCAGCCCCCGCCCGCTCGCGGCTCGTTCCTCCTCGTTCTCCTCGGATGCACCCATCGTTGGGATTCGTATGGACGGACGACCCGCCGTTGGATGTGTCCGGGATGACGCTGGTCAGGCTCAATCCGCTCGGCCGCCTCACGCAGCTCATCGCAGTTCCTCCGCTGGTTGAGAAACCGGCAGGCGCCGCGTCGTCACCTGACTGGGCGCCGCTGTTCTCCGCCGCGGGGCTCGATCCGTCCAAGTGGCCGCCAGCGCAGCCGATCTGGACCCCCCCTGTTAACAGCGACGCCGGGCAGCGTGGACAGGATCGCTGGCCGAGCGCCCCGATATCCCGATGCGGATCGAGGCCGCGGCATACCGGGGTAAGCCCGTCTACTTCGAGTTGATTGGCCCGTGGACCCAGCCCGAACGCATGCAGCCGTATCGAGCCGACAGCCGGCGAACGGGCATCTCTGGTGATTTTCATCGTTTTGTTGCTTTCGATGCTGGTGGTCGGCGCCATGCTTGCCCAGACGGAACCTGCGCCTGGGCCGGGGCGATCGTCGTGGGGCTTCTCGTCTGGCAGCTGTTGTTTTCGCGGCTGTATGCGGTGTCGTGTTCTTTGTCGCACATCACGTCCCGAATTTCGCCGAATTCGCGCTCTTCATGGAGTTTTTGGTCTTGGGGCTTGTCTTTTCCTGTTTCCTCTGGGTCCTCTACATTGCCTTGGAACCCTATGTGCGCCGCCGCTGGCCCGCCACGCTGGTCTCCTGGAGCCGCTTGCTGGCGGGAGGCTTTCGGGATCCACTGGTGGGACGCGATGTGCTTGCGGGTTGTCTTGTGGGGGCGTTTGCGATCGTTCTTGACAGACTCGGTTGGTTTATTCCCTCCTGGCTCGGCGATCCTCCGCCGCAACCCCTAATCGGGTCCGCTATTGGCAATTTCTGGGCGCCCGTACGATAATCGCCGATATATCGAACACTCTGATCCGGTTCGCTTGTCGTCCCGCTTGCGTTTTTGTTTGTCCTGTTTTTTTTCCGGGCCTTGCTGCGCAAGGAGTGGGCGGCAGCGGCCGCATTCGTTCTTTTTTTCACGGTCCTCGTCCGCAGCGGGGAGCCAGTATCCTGCCATTATCCTTCGGTGTCGAACCTGATCCTGAATGGGTCTGGCTGTGTTTCTGCTGATCCGCCTCGGCTTGCTGGCTGATGGGTGGCTTAAGTCGTCTTCCAATACTGTTTGCTGGAGAACTTTCCTCTGACGACCCAAGGGTCCGCATGGTATGCGGGCATCAGTCTGGCCGGGATTCTGCTGATGGCCGCGATGGCGTTCTACGGCTTCTATACCTCCCTGGGGGGCCGACCCGTTTTCGGAAGCGCCGTGCTCGAGGAGTGATCTGTTGCGCGGATTTACTTTCGCACAAAACGAAAAATCTCGAACACCGGCCGCCCGTTCCGATCGGGTACCGTTTCGATGATGCGCTTCTCAAAACCGGCCGTCCGAGCCTCACCAACAATTCGTTCATTCACGCCGGGGATCTGCCGGTAAGCATCGGTGTGGCCGATCCAGACGTCACTCAACCAACTTTGTTGCCAGGCGCTCGACGGTGCGTCCGCGGCCAAGCGGATCGGCAGCCGGTTGCGATCGAGCGTAATGAGCGGGTTCATGATTCCCCAGTCGTCTAGAACCAGGTGAGGCGCTTGGATATGGCCGGCTTCCTCGGAGAGGCGGAAAATGGCATCGTCCCAGCTCTTGTTCGGCCCATAAGCGGCCATTTGATAGAAGTATTCGTTGGTCAGCAGCAAATTCTCGACGACTAGGAACAACATGCCCGCGGCCAGCAGGATCGCTCCCGCATGCTTCCATTGCAATGGCCGCCACTCCGCGGCCTGAACGAATGCCACGGCCAGGAACCATTGCGGCAGCGGCCACAGCAACGTGACATGGTGCGCCGATAGTCCCGCGTCTTTCGTGATCGCCATCTGCAGCCAGCCAACGCTGAAAGCAATCAGGCAGAACAGTAAGGTTCTCCGCGCCGCGGTTCGCCAGAGAAGCAGCAGCAGTGCGATTCCAAACCAAAACGCGGGCAGCATCCAGTTTTGATAGCGGACCGGAGTGGCAAAATGGATCGCGCGCGAAACGCGCTGCAGCGCTCCCTCCGGCTCCCGCACATTGCCCGGCGCCCAGGGCGCGTGCGCCATATAGTCGAACAGGATTTCGCCATCCCAGGTGATGCGCAGCGCGTGCAAGCGCGAGGGCAGCTGCGACAGTGAGACCGAGTTGGTGCGGAAAGTATCGAAATCCGAGACAACATTGTAGGCCACCAGCGGGAGAGCGCCCAGCAACAAGCCACCGGCCACCAGCCCCAAGTTCTTCCACGTGCATCGCGACCACAACTCGCGCGGAAAAACCACCACCGCCGCCACAGCCAGCCCGCCGAAGAGCCAGAGAAAGAGCGCCTTGTCCCACAATGCCAATCCGAACCAGAAGAATCCCCAGAAGAGCGTCGAGCGCTTGCCGCTAAACCAAAACTTAAGCAGCAGCGCCAGGCCCGCCAGCGACAGAAGGTGTTGCAGCGCCACCGGTCCCCAATCGAAACAAGTGGTAAGAAGGTATACAGTGTCGGTGGCCAACAACAGTCCGCCCACCCATGCGACTGTTCTGCCGTGAGCCTTGTCGAGAATCCAGATGAAGAGCCCGATGCTCGCCGTGCCGATGAGCAACGCCGGCAGCCGAATGCTCAGATAGGAAGGCTGGACGCGCGCGAAGATCGGAAAGTAGATCCAGCTTTTTAGAGCCCCCAGGTAAGGCAACAGCATCAAAGGAATCTCACGGTGGAAAACGTGGGTGTCGAAAACCGTGGCGGCAGGCGAGTGGAAAATGGCGGTTGCGAAGAGGACTTCGTCTTCTTGTATTCCTGCCAACGGAAGAAAGGCTAGGCCCATGCCGAAAAACAGGAGAAGAAGAATAGCGGCGGACCACCTACTTTGCTTGATGTCGGGGAACGGCGTCATTTTGGAACGAGGCTGCTTAGAACCACGCGAGTCCCCGATAGCAGCCAAGTAACTGCGGAAGGGCCCGCAGGCCAGGGGAAAAAATACTGGCCGGAAGGTAATCAGTATACATCACAGGTTACCAGTGACGTTCCAAACACGTCTTTCTGCGATCGAGGCATAAACGTTTGGGCGCACGAAGTCGATAAGACGCAAATGTCGGGTGTGAAAGAGCAACGGCGTACAGGGTTTGGGCTGGCTAGGCCACCCCAGGTTGTAAAATTTTTTCCTGGCACTTGAATTGCTGAGAGGATGTGGTATGATCTTCAGAGCTAGACTGCTGAGAACCTCTCCGGCCGATGGGCGCTGCCATCGCGCTGATAGTGTCAAAAGTCCGTTAAGCTCTGGAGTTCACCCTAGTTCAGTAATTTGCTGTAACGGCTTGAACCTTTCGAGAGGCTCCCGCGTCTAAACGTGTTGAAACTACCGTGAAGGCTGTACGTAAAGAAAGTGAAGTAACCAATAAGAAGAAGGAGAGTTAATCCTATGACGAAGACCGAGCTAAACAAATTCAAAGAAGTCCTGGAAACAAAACAGGCTGAGTTGGCGCAGGTGCTACGGAACCGTGAAGGTATTGCAATCGAGAAGAGCCCGGACGCCCTGGATGAGGTCCAGAACGCCGCCGAAAGGGAGCTTGCGATTCGCAATTTGGATCGGGAATCGAACCTTTTGCGTAATGTTCGAGCGGCGTTGCATCGTATCGACGAAGGCACCTTCGGCGTTTGCTTGCATTGCGAAGAGGACATTAGTATCAAGCGTTTACACGCTGTGCCATGGGCCGCTTATTGCATCCAGTGCCAGGAAATCGCAGACCGGAACCAAGAAGAAGGTAACGATTCTCTGGACGACATCCTGGTTCACGCCGCCTAATTGATTTTTACAATGGGGACGCCGCAGCGTCCCCATCCGCTATTCTGCCGTCAGGGCTATCATTGCCACCATCCTGCCCGCCGCTTCCCGATCTCTCCGATAGGATTCAAACAGTTCCCGATTGCAGCAGGAGCATTCGCCGCTGGCGCTAATGTGTCCCGGCTTGACGCCATTTCGTCTCAGCTGCCGACACATCGTCTCAACCAGATCCACCTTGGTTCGCCCGGACAGCTGAAATTGCGCCGCGACTTCCGGTCCCACTTCAAAGCAACAAGCCCCGATTCCCGGGCCGATCGCCACCATCAGATCCTCGGGCCGGCTGCCGAACTGTCGATGCATGGCTTGGATGGCTTTCGGACCGATCTCGGACACCACGCCGCGCCATCCGGCGTGAATTGCAGAGATCGCACGGTTTCGCGGGTCGGCGATCAAAACAGGGAAACAATCGGCAGTTCGGATCGTCAGGCCGATGCCCGGCCGGTTTGAGATCAAGGCGTCGCCCTCGCCTTGCGGCCCCGGGGATTCTACCAGCAGAACACGGTCGGAGTGAATCTGTTTGGCGGCAGCTAATTTGCCGGCAGAAGCCCATCCAATACTGCGGCGGGTCCCGAAGCCGTGCTGGAGCCACGGCAAAGCAAGCAGCGCCTCCTCCCGAAAAACGTCGTCCGTGTCGCGCCGGAACAAAGCCTATTGTAACCCGCAGCACAACGGGGCCGTCGTTACGGTATAATAAACAAAAGGGAGAACCTCATAAATGCTTGAAAGCATCGGAATGCCGGAATTGCTGGTGATACTGGTGGTTGCTGTGCTGTTATTCGGCGGCAACAAGATCCCGGAGCTTGCCAAGGGCTTAGGTGAGGGGATCCGCAACTTCAAAGAATCAATGAAGAGCTGAGACCGGCGACGGGTCAACCGACAAAGGTTCCTCTCGCAGTTGCTTCTCTACAGCCTGCACCAGGTCTCTGGTGCGCACCGGCTTCGCTAGAAAATCCTGCATTCCGCATTGGACGCACCGTGCGCGGTAATCGTCCGAGCAGTTGGCCGTGACGGCGATAATCGGCGTGTCGCGGTATCCAGGCAACTGGCGAATCTGTTCGGCGGTTTGAAAGCCGTCCCAACCCGGCATCTGCAGGTCCATCAGGATCACATCGAAACGTCCCCGCAAAGCGGCTTGGAACGCCTGACTACCGTTGCCCGCGCACTCCACTTCAAAGGATTGCCGGCGCAGAGCATGGCTGGCGATGGTCTGGGCCACGGCGTTGTCGTCTACTACCAGGATTCGTCCGCGCACCTGCTTCGCGTCGGAGGGCCTGGCGCTTGAATCGATCGGCAGCTTGAACGGCAGCGTGACGGTGAAGGCGGTGCCCTTCCCAAACTCGCTGTCCACCCAAATGGAGCCTTCCAGCAAAGCCACCAATTTGTGCGCTACGGCCAAGCCAAGGCCTAAGCCTCCATGATTTCGCGAGAGGCCAGTGTCCAACTGCCGAAATCCCTCGAAAATGCCCTCCAGCTGTTCGCTCGCGATTCCGATCCCGGTGTCGCAGACCTGGATGGTGAGGATAGCTTGGCAGTCCGGGGTGACGATCGCCGAGGCGGAGACTTCCACTTGACCCTGCTCGGTGAACTTTACCCCGTTGCCGACTAAGTGCCACAAGATCTGGCGCAGGCGCAGCGGATCGCCGATCACCATCTCCGGCAGGCTGCTGTCCATGACCCGCACCAGGCGCAGGCCCTTCGCTTCCGCTTTGGCGGCAAACTCGCCCAGGACGCCCTGCAAGGTGTCCCGGAGCGAGAATTCGGTCTTTTCCAGCCGTACCTCGTTCGCCGCGAGCGCCGAGTATTCCAGCGTAACATTCAGAATTTCAAGGAGATTTTCGGCGCAGACACGCGTGGCGTCCACGTATTCGCGTTGATCGTCGTTGAGCGAGGTTTCCCGCAGCAAATCCGTCATCCCGAGGATCCCGCTGAGCGGCGTGCGGATCTCGTGATTCAGACTTGCGAGAAACTGGCCCTGTACTTCTCGAACGTCTTCCGTTTTCAATGCGATACCGCCTAATTGAGACATCGGCATGCATGCCCGCCGTCTTTAGGTGATCCGCGCGATAGGGGCTAGGGCGTGGTTCGGATGGTTGTCAGGCGGCGGATTCCGTTGGGATCCAGGATGCTATTGACGCCCCCATAAATGAGGAAAACGATCACGTCGGCGGGCGGGGCGTCGGATGGCACCCGGACGTTGATCTGCCAGAGCCCGGCGAAACCGGGCGCCAGTCCCGAGAACTGGACGTCGCCAGGAGAAACAAAGCCCGAATTGATGAAGACCTGCGGCGTCTGAGGCGTCGTAAGGATCCCTTGGGCGAGTTGGCCATCCAGCGGCATTCCGCCAATTGCTCCTTGCCCCGTGGCGTACAGCGTCACGATGGTGCCGGCCTTGGCTGGATTGGAGCCGTTGTTCAGCGAGCCATCCTGATTCAATGCGACCACCTGACCGGAGCCGCTGCCATCCACGGTGAACAGACCGGGCGACTCGGCATCGATCTGGAACAGCCAGCTCGCCAGCACCTGCCCGGTGGATACGCGCTCGACTTGAAACTCTTCAAGCGGTCCCACCGGAATCGCGCCTGGAACCTCGAAGTTGATCTGGCTGGGCGAGACGTAATACAGCGGCGCCGCTGTTCCACCCACCGAAACTTGCACATCGCCGGTGGTGGATTGATCGCCGAACGGCGCGGAGGGGAAAGCGAAAATGGTGGCAAGCATCCCAGGCGCGAATCGCCCGAAGAAATTCGCGGCGTTCCCCGAGAGCTGGCCCGGCACGCCACCGGCGGAAGTAGTGTAATCGATGGCGGGATAATAAAACCCCACGCGATTGGCGCCCCCTTCGGCGATCAACGGATTCCCGAACGGATCGGTGGTGACCGAGACTGGCCCCAAAACGTTCAAGGTCGCGCTCGGCTTTGCGTTTTCGATCACCGCGACGCCGCTGGCATATTGCAGCACCTGATTCGCGTTGGTATTCCCGATCCAGATCACGCCGCTGGCTGGATCGACAAACACACCATAGGGATTGTTCAGGCCGGCGATGGAGAAGAGCACGGGCGGATTATTTCCGGCAGTTGGGACGCTGGGCAGGACGGCGATGCGATTATTGCCGGTGTCGGCGACATAGAGTTCGTCGGCGGAGTCAAGCGAGATCAGATGAGGACCAGCGAGCACCCCCGCGAGCGACGAGTTGAAGTCGGGCTGGCCGAATACATTGCTCGCAGCCTCGCCAGATTGAAAATCACCGCCGGTCTTGGTGAAATAAAGAACGCGATTGGCCAGAGGATCGGAAACCACCAGATCTCCCGCCGCGGTGAACGCCAACCCATAGGCGCTGCTCATGGTTTGAGCGCTCACGTCCTTGATGGGCTGTCCAACCAGGCTGGTTTGCCCCAGAACCAGGTTCGCCTGCGGCAATGCAGTCGTCACTTGCGCGAACGGCGCCGGAAATCGGACCACACGCGCATTGCAGGCATCGGCGACGTACAGGTTGCCCTTGGCGTCCACCGCGATCCCCTCCGGCGACCATAACCCCTGCGGGTTCGCTTGCGTCGGGCTGTTGCTGGGATAGTTCACCAGCGCGGTCTGCAAATCCGGCTGGCCGATCACCAGGTCGGCGGCGACATCCGCATTCACGCGCCGGTAATCCCGATAACCGAGCACACGATTGTTGAGCGGATCGGCAATGTAGAGGTGCGGCGGCGTGGAAGACGCATCGATGGCCGCGCTGCCTCCCAGCAGGAAGGGAAGCGCGCCGTGGACGCTGCACGATCCCGTATTGCCGCTAAAGCCAACCTCGCGGCCGTCGATCCGGTTGAGCGAATTGAACGGGAAGTCGGACTGGCCCAGCAATCGCGTGGCGGTGCTGAAGCCGCCGGTCTGCTGCTGGGGAAAAGCGAGTGCCCGGTTGTTGCCCGCATCCACAACATACAGAGTTCCAGCGCCGTCAAAGACCGCGCTTACCGGGCCACCCACGAACGGATTGGGCTGTGGCCCGGCGAAAGTAGTCGCAATGGGCTGCGCCAGGCCCTGATTGGATTGCGCGCTCGCGAAATTGATTTGCCCCAGGACCGATTGCGCCGGCGGCGAGAACGCCACGCTCTCCGCCGGCCATTGTTCGAACGGAGCGTAGCCCAAGATGCGAGCGTTGCCGGTGTCGGCGACGTAAGGATTGCTTCCTACAAAGAAGACGGCTTGAGGAGCATTGAGCGTGCTGGCACTCACCAGCGGCGCGTTCGGCGTGGTAACGACGCCCATGACGCGCACGCTCGATTGGCCGATGGCGAAGGGAGGCGCGTAAACCACCACGCGATTCGCGTTATCGGCAACGAACAGCCGGCCTGCGGGATCGAAGGCCAGTCCGGCGGGCTGCGAGAGATAATTCTTCCCGCTGCGCGTGGGATTAGGCGGCAGCGAGGTGGAGGAGAAATCGTTTTGCCCCAAAACCAAATCGGCCGCCGGTTGGTTGGGTGCGCCCGATGCAAGCGCGCTGGCCGGATATCGCAGCACGCGATTGTTGCCCGCATCGGAGACCCACAGATTCGCCTGTGCATCGAGTGCGAGCCCCGCGCCAAATACGCCGCTACCATTCGATAGTGCGAGCGTATTGGCTGTGGGCCCTGTTTGGCCGCCATTGGCCGACCGGCTGTTGAGATCCGGCTGGCCGATAATCAGATCCACCGCGAGCAGGACGCTCGATTGCGCGAACGGCGCCGGGTAGCGCAGCACCCGGTTGTTGCCCGCGTCGACGACATACAGATTGCCGCGCGCGTCCACCGTCAGGGCGACGGGGCTGGAAAGTCCGGTGCTCAAATCGGCGCCGGGCCCTTCGGGGGCCGTCGAAAGCAGATCGCGCTGGCCGATCACCAGGTCGGCATAATCGCCTTTGGTAAACGCCGAAGCGTTCTTCCATGCAAGCACGCGGTTATTGCCGAAGTCGGCCACGTAGAGAATGGGCGGCGTGACCGACGTGTCGAGCGCGACAGCTTGCGGATTGTTGAATTCCCTGCCCTCCACCAGGTTGGGCGCGATGGCCGTCAGCACGCCCTGTTGCTGCAGAACGGCCTGGCCAACGATGCGCGAAGGGGCGGGATTGAAAATCGTCTGGGCGTCGATAGACTGGACGGGCAACTGTACAGCCGCGATCAGAAACGCCACAGGAATGATTCTGTTGTAGGCCACTAGGCTAATTCATCTTGTGGCCGTTGGCTGAGAAATTTCTCACGCGCGCGAAGATCTAATTCATTTTGCGGCCGTTGGCCGTGATCATCACAGGCTGCGGCGAGACCACGATACCCCGGAACTCGGCGCCGCCGTCCACAATCACCATCTGAGTCACGATGGGGAAGGGCACGCCCTTGTTGTTCACCGTGTATGTTCCGGTGCAATCCGAGTTAACGCTGTAGGTACCGGACCCCGGCCGGTTAGGGATGATTCCGCTCACGGAACCTTTCACGTTGTCGGTTTGCGAAAAACTGCCCTGGCCATCGAAGATTTGAATGACAACCCCAATGGCCTGCTCGATGTAACCAGGCAAGAAGACGCTATTCGGCAGAACGGACGGCGCCGGGCGGGTGCCACTGATATTCACTCCATAGGCTCCATTCAAGGTCGCATCGCTGCAGGTAGGGGCCACTGGCGTTTGGGCACACATCGCCGCCGTAAATGTCATCAGAGCAAAAACGTGGAATACCGCGATTCGTTTCATGACGATCTCCTTCGAAGATCATGCTCGCAATGGCCAGGCATTCGCCATGGACACGGCCTGTAGAAGAGCTGAACTTTGCCTGCACCGCTAACGCATTGACGAATGGCGCTTTATCGGCGTCCGGATCATCTGTTCGCGCTGGAATCGTACATCTGATAGGCTCGTCCCATGGAACCGGCCCGGCTGAAGTTCGGTGATTACGAACTCAACCGCGCAGGCTACGAGCTGACGCGCCGGGACCGTCCCATCAAACTGGAACGCATCCCGATGGAACTTCTGATGTTGTTGCTGGAGGGTCGGGGCCAGCTTGTCACTCGCGCTCAAATTGTCGAGAAGCTCTGGGGCGCCGATGTATTCCTGGACGTCGACAACAGCATCAATACCGCCATTCGAAAACTGCGTGAAGTTCTTCGCGATAACCATCGGCGCCCTGGTTTCATACTGACGGTCACGGGCAAGGGTTATCGGTTTGTCGCTGAAATCAATGAGCTGCCTCAGCCGCCCCCCGCCAAGAGTCGCGCGATGCTGGCGGTCCTGCCCTTTGAAAACCTCTCGAACGATCCGGAACAGGAGTATTTCAGCGACGGACTTACGGAAGAGACCATCAGCCGGCTGGGGCAGATTAATCCCGAACAAATGGGCGTGATCGCTCGGACTTCGAGCATGGCTTACAAGCGCACCGGCAAGAGTATCTCGGAGATTGGCCGTGAGCTGGCGGTGGATTACGTCCTGGAAAGTAGCGTGCGCCGCGAGGGCCGGCGGATTCGCATCACGTCGCAACTGATCCGCGTGGAAGACCAGACCCACTTGTGGGCTTCCACCTACGATCGCGATGCCGGGAGCTTTCTCGGGGTGCAAAGCGAGCTGGGGAACGCGATCGCGGAGCAAGTGAAGGTCAGGCTGGTTCCGCAGGCCGGGGTTGACTCAGCGCGGACCCATGACTCGGGGGCCTACGATCTCTATCTGCGCGGTCGTTACTACTGGAACCAGTTGACTGGGCCTAGTATCCAGCGGGGCATCGAGTACTTTCAGGAAGCGGTCGCAATAGATCCCGGCTACGCGCTGGCATACGCCGGACTGGCGGATTGCTACACGATGCTGCCGATTACTTGCGATACGCCCTCGCTCGGCGTCCTCCCCCAAGCCATGGCGGCCGCGAACCGGGCCGTGGAACTCGACAATCAATTGGCGGAGGCTCACAGCGCTGTGGGCAGCATCAAGCTGTGGATGGAATGGGATTGGCTAGGAGCCGAGGCCGCTTTTCAACGGGCCATCGAGCTGAATTCCAATTACGTCACCGCGCACCGCTACTACGGACATTTACTGTCTAATCTGGCGCGGCACGCCGAATCGGAGGAGGAGATGCGACGCACCCGTGAACTGGACCCGCTCTCGCCCATCATGCATGCACTCTCTGGCCGCCTGATGTATCAGGCACGGCAATATGACTCCGCGCTGGAGCACCTGAGAAATGCGCTGGCGATCCATCCGGAGCTGTGGGTGGTCCACACCTTTCTGGGCGCAGTTTATGAGCGGCTCCAACGGTTCGACCGGGCCAGAGCGGAATACCAGAAGGCGTTCGAGCTTTCCGGCGGCAATACGGAAACGATAGCCTTTCGAGGGCATATACTGGCGCAACTGGGCCAGCGAGCCGAAGCAGAAGAGGCCATCCGAATCCTGACGGAGTTATCGAAGCAAAGGTACGTGCCGCCGTACAATATCGCGATCGTTCATGCGGGCTTGGGCAACTTGGAAGACGCGCTAAGTTGGTTGGAAAAAGCGTACGATACGCGGGACGTGCGGCTGACGTTTTTAGCCGTCGAACCGAAATGGGACGCGCTGCGGAGTGAGCCCCGGTTCCAGTGGTTGCTTCAGCGGATGGCGTTGCCGCCTGACGCCGCTACTTCGAGGTCGCCAACACTGGTGGCGTCCGGGGACTAACAGACTGAGCCGCGCACGCTGGCCGATAATCAGATCGACCACGAGCAGATCGCAGCGGGTTAGCGCAGCAAGAGGCTCACCAGGCCGCGCGGGCCACGTTTCTGCTACGCTCCACCCATGCGCGCCTGGCGGCGATGGAGAGCGTCTACATGGATCACATGCTTGTTCATTCTTTCGGGAAACGCCTTCGCACAGCCGGCCGATAAGGAGCCTGAGCCGGTGGCGATCGTCGAACTGGGAGGCGCTGCCAGTTGGAATCTGAAAGGCGGCGGATCCAGTTTCGGCGCCGACATCGCGGCCGAAATTACGCCGATAGAAAACTGGCTGGAGCTGGAAGCGGGCGTCACGCCGCTTTTCACCCGTCACTCCACTGAATGGGACACCGACCTTCTGTTCAAGAAGCCATGGACGCTTTCCAAAAAAGCGGAGTTCATGTTCGGCGTTGGCCCGGAGTGGATTCACGTCAAGCAATACGGCGCTACGACCAACTCGATTGGCGCGGAAGCCGTACTCGACTTTATGTTCTGGCCCTCCGGCGAGCATCGATTCGGCTGGTATCTCGAGCCGAGCTATGACTACAGCTTTGGGAGCGGGCACGAAAAATCCATCGGCATCACCGGCGGTCTCTTAATCGCGATTCCGTGAGGTCCAGAGCAGCCTGTAAACCAGCGCCACGGGCAGGCCCACCACGTTGAAATAATTTCCTCGATACGGTCGATGAACTTTGCCGCCAAGCCCTTGGATGGCATACGCGCCGGCCTTGTCCATCGGCTCACCACTGACGGCGTAAACATCAGCTGGTCCAGTTTGAGAATTTGCCGGGGCAAGTGCACGGCCGCGATCAGGAACGCCGCAGTATCATTGAAGTTCACGGAGGTTGAAAATGCAGACTGGGCGAGCGGCTGGGCTATTGGTGTTCCTTGCTACGAGCGCCCACGCGCAATGGCTGCACTACCCAACGCCCGGAACACCGCGGACGCGCGACGGCAAGCCGGACCTCGCCGCCAAATCGCCGAGGGCTTCCAACGGCAAGCCGGACCTCTCCGGAGTTTGGCAGGCGGCCCTGACGCCGCCGGGCGAAAATGAGCGGTTGTTCGGAGCATTTAACGGCGTGGTGCCGGGAGACGATCCACGTACGTTCTCCAGGTATTTCCTGAATATACTGGCGGACTTCAAACCGGAAGACTCGCCCATGCGCCCGGAAGCCGCAGCATTGTTCCGTAAACGTTCGAATCTAGAGAGCCCATCGACGCGCTGCGTCCCGCAAGGCATTCCGCGGGGCGACCTGGATAATTACCTTCCGTTCAAAATCATTCAAACTCCGGGAGTGATCGCGGCGCTCTACGAAGAGAGCAACACCTACCGCCAAATCTACATGGATGGCCGCAAGCTTCCCGACGATCCTCAACCGGCGTTCATGGGCTATTCGGTGGGTCATTGGGAAGGCGATACGTTGGTTGTGGATTCGGCCGGATTCAACGACCAGGGCTGGCTGGATGCGTCCGGGCACCCTCAAAGCGAGGATCTGCGGATTCGGGAACGCTTCCACCGGCGAGATTTCGGGCACATGGATTTGGAGCTGACCATCGACGATCCCAGGATGTACACGAAACCGTTCACAGTGAAAGTGACGGAAGCGCTGATACCGGATAGCGATGTTTTGGAGTACGCCTGCGCGGAAAACGAAAAGGACCGCGTGCATCTGGGAAAGCAATAGGCGGGATTGCTTTTGGAGTCCCGAAGAGAGGGACTCGCATGGAAAGCCCAAAGCGAAGACCACTCGAGGCTGGCTTCCTCATCGCCGACATGACGAACGCGGAATGTTGTAACGACTGGACATCGTCCAAGAGTCCGAGATGGCGACAAACCGTCAAAATGGATTCGTAAACGCTGCGCCGTTAGTGAGGAGCCATTCGCTTGCCCCTCAGGGCAAACATTCCAGGCTGAGTCTTTCTGTGTTAGCCTTTCTGCAGGTGCGCAGGGGCGCCTTCCCGCCGAAAGAAGCCATCACCCTGACATCTGCCTAAGCTCGATACACCTTTTCGAGGGCCACAGAAGGAGCGGATTAGCTGGCCTAAGGAGATGTGTAATGAGAGATGCAATCCAGGAAATTCGCCTCCGCGCGGAGATCCTTCATCGACGGGCAAAGGTCCAAGACTCCACCGCGCTTCAGCGGTTCACCAAGTTTCCGCAATTCGATCTCACGAGTATTCGCAGACGTGATTGTCTTGCGGTTCTTTCGACCGAGATTGGATTTGCAAGTTGGCCACACGCTAAGCACGTGCTCGGTGGAAAAGAATCAGCCGACTTTGGTACGCTCTTGTGCCCAAAGAAGTGTGGTGGATATCTCAATCTCTGGTACAAGACCCACCAGGAGGCCAGCTTGATTCGACAAAGCTGTGGCCGTTATTTGCTTGCGTATCGGAGCCAGTTCTTGGTGGTCGAACGTGGCTACATTGAAACGCTTGGACTCAATCCCGACGATCCCGATTGGTCCGTGATCGACTTCGATTGGACCATGAAAGATTCTGTCCGGCCGGGTTCGTCAGCAGCCCGAGCGCGTCTATATTCGAACCTTGTTGCCGCCCTGCCTCGCGAGTCGACCTCGGCAAGGGAGAACTGAAGTATGCCAGATCTCCAACCAGAACATGCGTTATTCTTTCGTGATGTTGCAGCTCTGCCTTGGTTGTCCCTGGAGCACCAGACGACGAGGCGCGTCATCGAGGCCATTCCGCTGGCGGAGGTCAATTACCGCCCCCATCCTGCATCTCGCGGTGCCCTTGATCTTGCAAAGCATCTTGTCTCAGCCGAATTGCGGTATCTCAATGGGGTTGTTCATGGTGAATTCGACCTGGCGCCCATCAACGAGCTAGAAATGATCAGAGACTCTCGCGCCCTTGGCTCGTGGTAAGGTCAGGTATTCGCTGAGACGATAGAGAACCTGAGAAGCACCTCCGCTCCGCTTCTGATGAAGATCCTCGACTATCGTGGTCTCCTGGTGTTTCCTGCCGTTGTTTTCTTACAGGTCGCCCTTACCCACTCCGTTCATCACCGGGGGCAACTATCTACGTACCTCCGTCCAGTCGGTGCAAAAGTTCCTATGATCTATGGCGACAGTTGGGATTCGAACATGGGCACTGGGAAATAGCTCTCACCTGGTCGGCACGTGTTTAGGAATCCGCAAAAGTGACGGCGAGGTCACTTGGTCGTATAACGGCCTAACCGCCCCTATGGGAGCATTGCGGGCGAGTTGTCGCAGCTCGGAAACTTATCGCCCCTGGGCGCAGTGCAGTCAGGACAGAGTCGCGAGCGGTCAGCGTGAGATGTCTTGCCAGCGACGATAAACCAGCGCAACCGGCAGGCCCACCACGTTGAAATAATCTCCCTCGATGCGGTCGATAAACTTCGACGGCCAAGCCTTGGATCGCATACGCGCCGGCCTTGTCCATCGGCTCGCCGCTGGCGACGTAAGCATTCAGCTCTTCGGAAGAGAGAATGACAAAGCGAACCCGCGTGGTTGCGACATCGACGATCTTGCGCGCCGTGGTCCGCAGGCAGATTCCCGTGATCACTTCGTGCTCGCGACCCGAGAGCAGCCCCAGCATTCGCGCCGCGTCGGCGGCATCGCGCGGCTTCTCCAGTACCTGGCCATCGACGACCACGACGGTGTCCGCGCCCAGCACCACCTCGCGCGGCCCGAGCGGCTCCGCAAAAGCTTTAGCTTCGGCCAAGCGTCGCACGTAGTCAGTCGCCGACTCGCCGGGACGGCGCACTTCGGGAACATCCACGGATCGCACCACGAACGGAATTCCCGCGTCGCGCAGGATTTGTTGCCGCCGCGGCGATTTGGAAGCTAGGACCAGCACGCCTTACATGGACTTGCGCGCGACCGTGGGTCCTTGTGCTGGACGGCCGGGTCCTTGCGCTGGACGGCCGGGTCCTTGTGCTGGGCGGCCAGGTCCGGGCGCTGGTGGGCGGCCAGGTCCTTGCCCGGGGCCATGTCCACCTGGACCATGACCACCGGGGCCGCGTCCGCCGGGACCATGTCCGCCCGGTCCGCCCGGCACTGGCGTCTCCTCGGGCGGCGGGATCTTCTTGGGGCGAGCGTCCAGCCGCGTCAGAATCAGCTCCTCGCGCGCTTTTTGGAACTTGGGAGTGCCCGCCTTGACGCCCGTCGCCAGCACGTCGCGGTCGGTGACTTCCTGCGCGGTGGGCAGGTATTTGCCCAGGTAATTCTTGATGCGATCGTGCACCAATCGTTCCGAAGAATGCGCCAGCAGGAACAGAATCTGTTCGCCGGGAGCCGCGGCCAGCACCTGATAAACCTTCGACGGCTTCTGCAGCTTGGCCGACTTCAGGTCCTTTTCCAGCTTCTTGGCCTTGGCCTCCAGCTTCTGCCACTGATCCACTTCCCGCCTGCTTAAACCGGTGCTCTTGATGAACGCCGCCCGGTCCTTGACCGGCAATTTCTCGGTGAGGAAGTAGAGGAACAGGCCCATGCTTTCCAGATGGATGTCGATGCCGAACGGCACCAGTTGCCGGGCCTTCTGCAGCTTCTGCAAACCGGGATGGTTCAGTTTCGCGCCGGCCAAATCGGGCGAGAACAAGTGCAGCAGCTTCTCTTCTTCCAGCACCCGAACGATGTCGGCGACGTTGGGCTCCTGGGCGATGTGCCGCAGCTCGTCGAGAAGGTCTTCGGGGGGAATGCGCGTTTCCAGTTGCGCCTCACGCGCGTTGTCATACTGCATCTTGGTGCGCTCTTCGATGGTGAACCCGAGGCGCACCTTGAAGCGCAGCAGCCGGAGCAAGCGGATGGGATCGTCGTAAAGGGTGTAATTGCTGACCGCGCGCAGCTCCTTGCGCTCCAGATCGCCCACGCCGTTGTTGGGATCGAGCAGCAAACCGCGCGACGCCGGATTGAGCGACAACGCGATGGAGTTAATGGTAAAGTCCCGTCCGCGCAGGTCTTCATGGATGGTGGCGGGCTTGACGGTCGGTTTGGCGCCCGCCTTGGCATACTTTTCCTGCCGCGACATGCCGACTGTAGCATGCACACCAGCTCGGAAAAACCAGATGCGCCAGTTTGCGGTTATCGTCCTCCGATATGATCTTCGCGCCGCTCTTTTTCGCTACCGCTTGCGCTACTTTGATGGCGTTGCCCTCGATGGTGAAATCGATATCGAGCATGGGAAAACCGCCCAGCATGTCGCGCATGGCCCCGCCCGTCAGGAAGACGTTCAGGTTAGCGCTGGTGGCGGCGGCCTGGATCTCGGAGACCGCCCGGCTCTGGTCGGCGCTCAGGTGGCTCTCGAGCATAAACATGTAATCGCTCATTGCTCAGGTCTCTCCAATTGAATCGCGCACAACGCATTCGCTGTGCGCTCCGAACTCAACATCGCGCACAACGCATTCGCTGTGCGCTCCGAACTCAACATCGCGCACCACGCATTCGCTGTGCGCCGTTACGACCGCGGACTTTCGGGCCGCTCAAGCTCTCGGGTGGTGCTCGTCCACGGTCCTCCGCAACCGGGAACGCACCACATGGGTATAGATCTGGGTGGTGGAGATATCGGAGTGCCCCAGCATGCTTTGCAGGCTGCGGAGGTCGGCGCCGCCTTCCAGCAGGTGCGTGGCGAAGGTATGACGCAGCACGTGGGGCGTCAGATCGTGGAAGATACCCGCCTTCCTGCCGTAGCCGCCCAGCAACTGCCAGAAAGCCTGGCGCGTCATCGCTCCGCCCCGATTGGTAACGAACAGGTACGGGCTGGTTCGCCCTTTCAGTAAACCCGAGCGGCCGTTTTCCAGGTAGTTCTCCACCGCCAAAAGCGCCGCTTTACCGACGGGCACGATGCGGTGTTTGTTGCCTTTCCCCACCACGCGCACCACGCCCATGTTGCGCTCCAGTTCCGATACTCGAACCCGGCACAGCTCGGACACGCGCAGTCCGGTGGCATACAGAAATTCGAGCATGGCGCGATCGCGCAGGCCTTGCGGTTTGGAGCTGTCGCACGACCCCATCAGATCGTCGATCTGTTTCTTATTAAGGTATTTAGGAAGACTCTGCCACTGTCGCGGCGCGGCCAGATGAGCGGTTGGATCGGCGTCCAGCACGCCTCTTTCGATCAGATGGCCATAGAAGTTGCGGAGCGTTGTAATATGCCGGGCGATGGACCGGCTGGCCATGCGCGCCTTATAAAGTGAATCGACATAGCGCCGCACGGGGTCTGGACTGGCAAGTGAGTCGCCGGATCGGAGAGACGCTGCAAAACGTTTTAAATCAGCATGATACGCCGAGGTCGTGGTTCTCGAAAGCCCCTTCTCGATGCGGCAGAAATCGAGAAATGACGCATATATGAGCGGAGATCCCGTCAACGGATCGCATTCTGCCAATGATACAATATTCGCAAATTTGTTTGGAGGAAAAGTGATTTCGCCGCGCGACTGCAGTCGCGCCCAGCATTTGCCCGAAGGAGTGATTTGGGGGTCTCAACCCACAAGAAGGTTCTGGTTTCGCGCTTCGACCGCGACACGCTGTCCGGTTTCGTGAATCCCCAAGGCTATCTTCTGACCGACGGCCTGGAGCTGATGACGCAAAGCGGGTCGGTCAGCGTCGTGCCTTATGACGAGGTGAAACTGGTCTGCTTCGTGCGCGATTTCCAGCAAGGCGAGCCGCGCAAAGAGCTGCGCTTGTTCACTACCCGGCCCAAGCTGGAAGGGCTGTGGCTGCGGATGTATTTTCGCGATGGCGACGCCATGGACGGTATCCTTTCGAACAATCTTTTGCAGCTGGACACGTTCGGTTTTTCGGTGGTGCCGCCCGATCCGGGGTTTCAGAACCAGCGCATCTTCGTTCCCAAAGCCGCGCTCTCGCGCATCCAGGTTCTGGGCGTCGTGGGCAGTCCGTTACGCACGCCGCGCAAGCCGAAGCCGGTGCCTAAGGAGCAGATCGAACTGTTCTGACCACGACCGTCAGAGTGTCTTCGCACCGCGTCTTCCACCTGCTCGCCAGCGCGACATAATCGTCGCCGGTCAAGATGCAGCGCGGGGCCGAACGTGATGTCGACGCGCCCCGGCCGAGCCATCTTCCAGCCTTCGTGCAGCACGCGGTCCATGCCGTCGATGCGGACGGGAACCACCGGGATCCCGAGCTTCGACGCGATCATCCCGACGCCCGGCTGGAACGGCGCGATTTCGCCGGCGCGGGTCATCTTGCCTTCGGGGAAAATGAGCAGGCACCATTTGTCGTTCGCAAGCTCGCCGATATAGCGCAGCGTGGCCAGCGCGCCCGGCTCGCGCTGCGGGATCGGGAAAGCATTGAAGAAGAGCGTCGACAGATAGTAATTCAGGCTATTGGTGAAGCTGCGGCCGTGAAAATGTTCGTCGAAGAATTCCTTGCGCATCGCGGGCGCCACGCGGTAGCGCCAGCGCGCGGGCAGCGCGCTCGAGAATGCCCGGCACATCCATGTAGCTTTGATGATTGGCGGCGAAGATGACCGGCGGCTCCAGGCCTTCGAGATTTTCCAGGCCGTGCGCGTGAACGTGGGCGAAGATTCGGTTCAGCGGCAGCAGGAATCCCGGCAGAAAAATGCGGCGCGCGGCGCGCGCGAGCGCGCTTCGATTCCAGGTTGGGAAATCGGTCACGCTCTTCGCTGGGCGCGCTCGCGATCTCCGCCTCATCCAATCCAAGCGCCACCATCCGCTCCACGCGTTCGAGCGACGTCAGGTTCTCCAGCGGCACATCCAAGCGTCCAGCCACCGGCGCGGGCGCGCGGCGTTCCCTTGGCGATGTCCAGCCGCTTGAGCTTGCCGGTTCCTTCGGTGCGCGGAAATTCGTCGTGCGGCCAGATGGAAAAGCTGCGCACGCGCTGGATAATCGGCCAGGCGCGCGTTGGCGCGCCGCACGATTTCTCGGCGCTCGGCGCCGGGGTCGAGAATCAGCACCGCATGCACGCGATCCGTCCCGATCACCGCGGCGTCGCGCACGCCCGGCTGCTGCTTCAGCACGCTCTCCACGTCCTCGGGAAAAACGTTGAGCCCCTCCGGCGTCACGATCATTTCCTTCTTGCGGCCCAGGATGCTCAGCTCGCCGTTGTCCTTCAGCTCGCCGATATCGCCGGTGTGGAACCAGCCGTCTTCAAAGGCGCGCGCGGTCTCCTCGGGATGCTGGAAATAGCCGGAGGTCACGTTCTCGCCGCGCACCAGGATTTCGCCGTCCGGCGCGATCTTCACTTCGACGCCGCCGATCGGCTTGCCCACGCTGCCCTGGCGCGCGTGGAAGGGATGATTCAGCGTCACGATGGGCGCGGTCTCGGTTAGGCCGTAGCCTTGGATCACGAGAAATCCGAGCTCGGAGAAGAACGCTTCCAGATCGGCCGGCAAGCGGCGCCGCGCCCACGATAAAGCTCCAGAACTTCCAGCCGAACAGGCGATGCACCTTGCGATAGCGCCACCAGCGGCGCAGCCAATGGCCTTTCCGAGGCTTCAATTGGCGCAGTTCCGGAAACATTTGGATCAGATGCGTCCGCAGGATTTCGAGAATCTGCGGGACCGACACCAGCACCGAAACGCGCCGCGTGCGAATCTGCCGCAGGATTTCGTTGGGCGTGTAACCGCGCATGAAAACCACCACGCCCGGCAGCATGGGCGGAATGAACGTCGCCATGGCTTGGCCGAACATGTGGCTCAACGGCAGCAGATTCAGGAATCGGATGGGCGCGAACGGGCGGGCGTAGCGCAGGTACTTCTTCACCTCGCTTTCCACCGGAACAATATTGGCGAGAATGTTGCGGTGCGTGATGATCACGCCTTTGGGCTCGGCCGTGGCGCCGGAAGTGAAGATGATCTCGGCGGTTTGATCCTTCGTGATCGTCACCGGCTGGCCGGACGCCGCCGGGCGTCCGGCATCGTACAGGCCGGCTTCTTCGCCCGTCAGAACCAGCCGCGCTTCGACAATGTTCTTGATGCGCTCGACGAATTCGGCCGACGACCGATAGTCGATCGGAACCGCGATCACGCCTTCGAGCAGGCATCCCCACAGCGCGACGATCCATTCCGGCCGGTTCTCGCCATAGAGAATGACTTTTTCATCGCGGCCGATGCCCTGCTCGCGCAGCCTGGCCGCAAACGCCCGCGCCCGCTCCGCGATCTCGCGATACCGAAAATGCCGCGCGTGGAAACCGTCGTCATGGATCAGGAACTCGTCATCGAGCCCGGCGAAGTCGTGGAAGAAATCGAGCAGCGTGTCACGCGGCATCCAAATTCATTATCGATGCAAGGGACTCGGTAGCCGTCATTCGACCACGCGGCCGCCACCGTTCCGAGAACAGTTGTCCAGTAGGCAAGCGGATCTCGAAGCGGATCCACAGGCAACCCGTGGTGCTAGGCTCGAAATCACTGGGGGCCCTCATCACCTCCTACACGCGCCTTAGCGCGAACGGAGGCGGCGTAGATATAGCCACACGCAAGCAGGATGTTCGGAGTGCCCTGCCTCAGGGCAACGGGAAGGAAGCTGCGGAGCCCAAAAATACTCACAACGACGCATTCGAACAGCATAAAGCTAAGTATCAGCAAGGCGGCAGCGACCTTCGGCTGCCAAACTGCTGCGATTGTGATTGGCAAGACAATCAAAAAGCCGAATACCAGCAGAGCTAGGGATTGAGCGACCTGCCTGGCGCCGCTTCCAAAAGGACTAGCCACGGTACTTCCGAGGCCAAACAGAAATGCACCCGCGCCCCAAAAAATGCCGATCGTGAAAATAACCCTAATATTGGCGTTTGTCATGTTCCGCGTGCTTCACCTAAAAGGAGCACCCAAACGGGAGACCGACAATTGCTGCCTGGTTTGGATTCTGATACCCAGCAGACAGAAGAGCAGCGCAGAGTTGTTGATTACAAGCAGCAATTGCCTGTTGCATCGCATGTCCTTGGATGTAAGAGAGAACGTAGTTGTACCACTGCACACCCGCTGCCGCGTAGCACCCGTCATGTTGCGCGCACGCTGTATCCACGCCGAGTAAGCGGTTCGCCGGCTCCTCCGGGACCACAGTAGTTAGTACCGGGTATTGTTGAAATGGGGCCGGAAGGCGGCGGCGCGGAGGGCGGCGTCGAAGGGGGCGGTTTCTGCGGCTGGACATACCAACAAGCAGGGGGGATGCTCATCCCTATTTGGATTGATTGGTACCCGCACCCGGGTGTGTAGATGGATGTCGACCCTGGTATCGTAATCGGAAACCCCCAGTTCGACGGCGTAGTGAACGTGATCGTGATGGGCGACGGCTGAGGTGGCGGGGGTGGTTCGACGAACTGCGGGTCAGCGCCGCGCATGGGCATGGTCAGGTCGGTGCCAGAGAAGGAAACGGGCGTCGCCTCGAGGGAATGGTCGAGACGCCGCGGCATAAGTCCGTCGGGATCATTGTTGTTTAGCGGATCGCTAAGCACGTACGTGTATAGGTTCCACGATTCGGGACTGGCGGCGTTGGCGGAACTTGAACCCGGATCTGGCGTCATGAATCGCCCGAATTGATTCGTGAAGTAGCGGTTGTTCGCATAGTCCAATCCGGTTGCGGAGTCGCGCCAATACGTCGCGAAGCTCCAGGTATCCAGCGGATTGTTACTTCCCTTGATCTCGCCGTAAGGGTAGAATTGGCCGTTCGATCCGAGTGCATCCGGGGTGAACGCGTTGGTTCCGGTCGGCTTGATCACTGCGATGCGCTTCCTGCCGAAATATACCGTCACTCTCGTCGCAGCTACCGTCAGACTTGAGGATCCCACGGTGACGGAGTATTCGCCCAGCATGTGGCCGTTTGCGCCGTAGACGAACACCTCCTGTGCCGTGAGGTTCCCGCTACCGTTCAGCGTTCCGGCCCAGATCCGCTTGTTCGCCGAATCGTAGGCGTACTGCACGCCGGGCCCGGTCAACAGCCGGTTTTCCGAGTCATAGGTCAAGGTACCGCCTTGCGGCGCCGACAGCTCATTGCCATTGGCGTCGTACGTCTGCCCCTGGATCTGGTTATCGGCGGGGTTAACGCCCAGCGATAACTGAGGCGCGCCTCCGCTCGGCGTCATCGAGACCAGGTTGCCAAAGGCATCGTAGCCGTAAGTGTCTGTCCAACTCGAGCTGCTGCTGGCCGAGATCAACCGCTTGAGCGAGTCGTATTGATAGGTGATGGTTTCGCCGCTCCTTATTTCTGAGCTGATCTGGCCGTTGTTTGTCCCGTTGGTGGGGTAGTTGTAGGTGCGGTTCACGCTGCCGGATCCCGTTACGACGAGGCTGGTCAGTTGGAATAGACTGTTGTACCCACGGGTCTCGGCGGCGCCGAAATACGTGAGTCCGGTCAGGCGGCTCATTCTGATACCTTGGTCGCGCAGCCTGGCCGCGAACGCCCGTGCCCGCTCCGCGATCTCGCGATAGCGAAAATGCCGCGCATGGAACCCGTCGTCATGAATCAGGAACTCGGCATCGAGGACGGCGAAGTCATGGAAGAAGTCGAGCAGCGTGTCACGCGGCATTCACTCCATTATTGATGCAAGTGGCTCAATAGCCATTGCTCGACCACGCATCACCACTGTCGAGTCACGTTGCTGGTGAGAAATCGCGTTCCTTCCTCAGCGGATCTTGCGGGGATTGTATTTACGCACGCGATCAATCGCTAATCGGAATGCTGCTGCGGGTCCCCCTACAAAAGGATTGTCGGCCCGGCGCGCGGCGATCTCTAGAGCCTCCCGTTCAGCGGCCTCATCCTTCGGAAGGCAGCATTGCTTGTATTTGCGTCCACTTCCGCAAGGGCACGGCTTGTTTCGGCCAGTTTTCAATTTCTTCCTCGCTTAAGCTTCTCTCCGGGCCTGGGTTTTGAGTTCGTTGGATTCTCCCCTCTCCGGCGGGCGTCGGCATTGGGCCCGGCGTTCCGCAGTCCTCTGGAGCGCGACAAAATCTTGAGGAGAAACGCCAATCATAGAACTGGCCCCGGCATGGCGTTTCTGGGCCCCTTTGCGTCCGAGCCTGTAGCCACCACTTTTCGTCAATTCGCGCGTTCCCTCTCATGACTCTTCGCAGGAAGACAAGCCGCAATCCTTGCAAGCCACATGGAAACCCCTTGCTTTACTTCTATATTGGCGTCATCGGTGAAGAAATCGCAGCGCTCGAACGCCTCCTGGGCATCCGCGTAACAACCTTGCCGAAAGTATACGCGACCTAACTGGAACTGCACTTGAGCCCACAGCGGATCTTCGCGATTGGATGGCAGGCTCTCGACAAGTGCCCGTTTGGCACCTTCAGGGTTTCCGGCCTCAAGAAGGTACATTCCAAGGTAAAAAGAGAGGTGCCTCTTACGCCCGTCGGTCCCAGGGAAGAGTAGAGCCTCCTTCAGGTAGTGAATTGCTTCCCCGTACCGCTTTGAGTCGAAAAGAAGGTAGCCTAGCCTCTCGGAGACTTCCGAACGCGTGTCCTCATTGTCAGGCTCCTTTAGCTCGTTCTCGTAATCTCTTAAAAAGAGCATCAGCTTAGAGGTCGCCTCTTCGCGTTTGCCCTCTCCGGCGCAGAGGTACGCATCCTCAAGTTCGGTGTACGGGTTACTGTAGAGCTCCGCCGACTCGGACCAACGCTGCCTGGCCTCCTCAAGACGACCAAGCCAAGCCAGGCAGGTAGCTTGACCCAGGAGTAGGCTGCTTTTCCAGTGGGCGTCTGTTTCGATGCTGGTGAGCGCCTCGAGCTCCCGCAGGGATTCTTCGTACTTGCCAGCTAGGCGAAGTGAGACGGCTTTTTGAAAACGCTCCGAATCCACTGCGAGGCCTCCTTGAACCAAAGAGCGCGATACGCGCCCATCCAAAAGCTTTGCCGCCTCCTCAATAAATCCTATCCGGGTTTGGCCCCGGGTGGTACGGATTTGGAAGCGGGATGTAAAAAATAGGAAGGGAGGTCGGCAGCCTGAATGTTTCGAGCGCATGCAGCCCGTGAGCCATTTCCTCAAAGGCGTCGGCAACCCATAGCCGTCCGATGTTCTCGGGTGCGGGGTTCCCCGGTATTGGGTTGTTCGGGGTGGTTGGGCTATCCACTATTGGCGTCTGTGGCTGCGGGTAGGCAGGCTGATTCGTAAACTGTTTATAGGCCTGCATGGGCCCGTTGTTTCCCGGCGCTAGGCCCGGCGTCCAAGCCGCAACCGCCGTCTGCGTTGAGTCTGGCGACCCCGTCGCCGTAGAGGTCGATGTACCAGATGCCACAGTGGTCGAGGTGTCAGCCCCGTTGCTCACGAATCCAGTTTGGACGGCATTTGGATTATCGCTTCCATCGGATAGCGTACACGGCGTAGTCTGCCCAGTTGTCGCGTCGGTGCAGTAGTAGCTGTAAATGTCGTCGTCGGTATACGCTCCGTTTCCGACAACCGAGCCGACTTGCGTATCTTGGTACAGAGTTTGGCAAAAGTCGTCTATATCGTATATCTCGCACGCCGCGCTGGTGATCCCGTCGTAAACTGTTCCCTGGCCTCCGTCCAAGCCTGTTGGATCATTCGTGTTAGCTGGGTCGCCCAGTGCATATGCGTATCGGTTCCAGCTCTGAGGACTGCTCGGACGTCCACTCCCGCGATACGGATCTGGCGTCATGAATCGCCCGAATTGATTCGTAAAGTAACGGTTGTTCGCATAGTCCGATCCGGTCGCGGAGTCGCGCCAGTAAGTCGCGAAGCTCCAGATATCTAGAGAGTTGTTACTTCCCTTGATCTCGCCGTAAGGATAGAATTGACCGTTCGACCCGAGTGCATCCGGGGTGAACGCGGCTGGGCGGACGCCGCAGGAGATTCGGCATCATAAATGCCGGGTTCTTCGCCTGTCAGAACCAAGCGCGCTTCCACAAATGTGCTTGATGCGCTCGACGAATTCGGCCGACGACCGATAGTCGATGGGAACGACGATCACGCCTTCGAGCAGGCATCCCCACAGCGCGACGATCCATTCGGGCCGGTTCTCGCCATAGAGAATGACCTTGTCGTCCCGCCCGATTCCTTGCTCGCGCAGCCGCGCCGCGAACGCCCGCGCGCGATCCGCGATCTCGCGATAGCGAAAATGCCGCGCGTGGAACCCGTCGTCGTGGATCAGGAACTCGGCGTCGCCGGCGGCGAAGTCATGGAAGAAGTCGAGCAGCGTGTCACGCGGCATTCACTTCCATTATTGATGCAAGCGGATAGCTGGCCGTCGCTCGACCACGCATCACCACGTTAATAGCGATCGACCTGGGCTCAGCGGTGTGCGAAGAGCAGCCAACCCGCAACAGCGGTCGGACGAATCCCAGCGCCCGAAGTCCCCGGATGTGCCTGGCGACCGCTGGATCGCCGCCCTCAATGGCCCCGCCGAAAACGACCAGAACGCCGATGGGCTTCCACATGAGGCCGACTCCCAGCCCGACGAGGCACAGGCAGAAGACGTCAATTCCGTCCCGGATGACTTGAATCAGTGCCAACCCGGAAGCTAGGATGATCGCCCCGGAAACCGGAATCTCAGCCGGAGTGCTCGCGACTGCGCAACAGCGATTGGATTAGCATGGTCCATCAATTCGCCGGGGCTGTTGCGATACATCAACTTGAATAACTTCGAAAGACTAACGGGGTTAAGCAAGGCGACAATTCCGTAAAGGCATGCGGCCGCGGCGATCGCGTACTTCCCCCAATCCAGAGAGAAGCTATCAGTGGCAGAATGAATAACCATAGGAAAAGCTCATTCCTGGCGCCCCGGCCGCAGGACCACCGATGACGCCTGACGAATCGTACGCGATTTGATATCCCACAAAATTCTGCCAAGCTACAGGCACGACCCGTTGACTGGCCTTAGCCAATTCACGCCAATTTCCACACCTAACGGCCGTAAACAGGGATGAAGACGGATCCGCTTGCTGGGCTCTTTGAAATAGAGCCAGGCTGGGAACCGCTACCGCAAGATTACATCCTTACTTCACTTCGTCTGTCATCTATATTGCACAGACGGTTCCTCACGCGCTCGCCTTCGAGGTGAGTCTGGACAACTGCCGAACTATATCCCGCCTTTCGAGATCAAAGAAAAACCATGAGACACAGTGAAAAACAAGCAGCACCAGAAACATCCCACCAACAATGGACCACTGGCCGTTTCTGGCACCGATGAACATCAATGGCGCAAGGGCCGCCACTGGCAGCAGAACCCCCGGCGCGTACGCGGCAATCTCAATGGACGTTCCGGCGCTGGTGGACGCAATCCGCACGCGTACAACGGGACGGTATGTGTTGACAAACCATCGCCCTCGCACAAGCACGAATCCACCGCTTACGGCACGACCAAAATACTTGCCTCGGGAGGCAAAGCCGCGAAGGAGCGAGAACCAGGAGGGCGCCCAGTCGACCAAATCTGTAATCCGCTGTTGCGCGGCGGCAGCCGGGAGCGGCGAAAGGATCAACTGGCGGCGGTAGGGGAGGAGGGGGTCACCACTATTTGTGGCACCCCGTTCGCGAGGCGCAGAAGTTGTAACCGCCATTGATACCGGCCTGTGGCGTATACCACCCGTGCTCGGAGGAATACTGAACGCCTTGCGCCGTGTTGCTCCACTGGCCGCCAAGTCCGTAGATGAATCCGACACCCCATCCTACGCTCCAGCCTTCAAGGAAGTCGCTGAGGCTTCCGGTCGAAGGACCGGAGCCTGTGACCACGCTGACGCTGACCGGAAGGCTGGGCCCTACTGATACCGCGGGGCCAACCCAATAGTTTCCATTGGCGTCTGTTGTGAGCGATCCGCCCACGGACAGAACACCCGCAACAGTGACCGTGGCAGTTATCTGAGTATACGCCGGACCGGAGCCCGGTGTCCAAGTCGAGGAGGCAGTGGTCGCCCCGATACCCTGCCCCGTGCCCGCTTGGGATGTAGCACCAGCGGATCCAGGTTGGGAAGAGGAGTCGTTCGGCGCGGAACTAGCAGCGGTGGATGGCGCAGAGGGGTCGGTCGGGTAGTCAAGTCCGGAGGTGACGTCGTACGTTTGTGTGTAGGACGTCATGCCCTGGGTCTCGAGGTCCTGGACGTCGTTTCCGACAACCGAGCCGACCTGCGAATCATTGTACAGAGTTGAGACAGAAGTCGCCTATGTCGTAATAATCGCACTCCCAGTCCGTGAGTCCGTCCGGCCCCCCAAAGCCTGTTGGATCATTCGTGTTCGCCGGGTCGCCCAACGCATACGCGTATCGGTTCCAGCTCTGAGGACTGCTCGGACGCCCACTCCCGCGATACGGATCTGGCGTCATGAATCGCCCGAATTGGTTCGTAAAGTAGCGGTTGTTCGCGTAGTCCAATCCGGTTGCCGAGTCGCGCCAGTACGTCGCGAAGCTCCAGGTATCCAGCGGATTGTTGCTCCCTTTGATTTCTCCGTAAGCGTAGAACTGACCATTCGATCCGAGCGCGTCCGGAGTGAACGCTTTGGTCCCAGTTGAGGTAATCACTCCGATGCGCTTTCCGCCGAAATATACCGTCACTCTCGTCGCCGCGACCGTCAGACTTGAGGATCCCACGGTGACGGAGTATTCGCCCAGCATGTGGCCGTTTGCGCCGTAGACGAACACCTCCTGTGCCGTGAGATTCCCACTGCCGTTCAGCGTTCCCGCCCAGATCGCGCTTGTTCTCCGAATCATAGGCGTATTGTATGCCCGGCCCGGTCAAGAGGCGATTCTCGGAATCATAGGTCAAGGTACCGCTCTTGCGGCGCCGACAGCTCATTTCCATTGGCGTCGTACGTCTGCCCCTGGATCTGGTTATCGGCGGGGTTAACGCCCAGCGATAACTGAGGCGCGCCTCCGCTCGGCGTCATCGAGACCAGGTTGCCAAAGGCATCGTAGCCGTAGGTGTCTGTCCAACTCGAGCTGCTGGTGGCCGAGATCAACCGCTTGAGCGAGTCGTATTGATAGGTGATGGTTTCGCCGCTCCTTATTTCTGAGCTGATCTGGCCATTGTTGGTCCCGGCGGTGGGGTAGTTGTAGGTGCGGTTCACGCTGCCGGACCCCGTTACGCCCAGACTGGTCAACTGAAGCAGGCTGTTGTACTGCCGGGTCTCGGCGGCGCCGAAATACGTGATGTCGAGCAATTGGTTGGCGACGTTATATTGAACGCCGCTGACATCGGTGTTGTTGCTTTGATCGGTGAGTCCGGTGAGGCGGCTCATGCTGTCAAACGAATTGGTGTAGACGGGGCCTGCGCCGGCCGAGGTCGCAGGATAGCTCACCGAGGTCATCTTACCTTCATTATCGAATGTGTACGTAGAGTCCAGGTTGCTGGTAAGGGTCCCGGTTCCCGGAACGGTCTCGTTCACTTGCAGCCTTCTGGCGCTCATTTCGCCGGGCTGGGTGTAGGCATACATTTCGGTGAACTCGATTTCAGAGGGCGAAGTGCTCTGGCCAGGCTGGAACTGTGCGTTCTGTACCGCGACCAGCCGGCCCTGGGTGTAGTTGCCGGAGAACGTGCTACTGAGCGTGTTCGTGTCATACATGAAGCTTCGCAACACCGTGGAGCCGCCGGGTGAGCCTAAGAGACGGCGCTCGGTTAGCGAAAAAGCGTGGGAGCCCCTGATATGCAAAGCGATCAGCCTTTGATCCGGAGTCCCGGCTTCTGCAAACCTATTCAACTATGACGCACCCGTCGTAAACGGAAAATGGACGACGAGATCCAAAACAGCCCGCGTGGAGTCGTGATTTCATCAAGATTCCCCTGACGGCAGCGCAAGTTGCCGTAGAACATCCGGGGGTTATAATTGAGCGGCGGAAGCTTAAAACGGCGGACGGCAGAACTATGTTCCGCGATCGCTACCGGTGCCGAAGCGGGCCGATCTTTCGTCGGCAGTTCAGATCGAGAGGCCCAGGTCAGCATCGTTCTCCCCAGCTTCCCAAGTTAGCTTGAAAGCTTCGCCCACAGTGCAGGAAAGGTCCGCCCTAATAATTTGGAAAGCGAGTTGAATAGCCTGCAGCGAATCCACTCCTCCAGCGTACCTGATCTTCTCATCGCCAACTCCAGTAATTCGGTATGGGCAGTAGAAGTCGGCTGAGTCTGGAAAGGGCTTTGGTTTTCCCAGCGAAACCCTTACTCTGGTCCTCGTTCCGGCCGCATCAGTTGACCAAAACTCGCGTTCAGCAATAATGTCGTCTAGGGATTCAAGTTTCATAAAAATCTAGTAGTGTGGTGGAACATCTCGTCCAGCCAAGCAGTTGCCATACACTTCTGAGGCGCGCCGCCAGCAACTACTTCGTTCTCGGGCGGTTGGTAGCGACCTACAGACTCTGGCCTCTGCCTCATACTGTTTCTCGCAAGCAATACGGTTAGCATCGCTAATCTGGCTCGCTTTATAAGCGCTCTCAATCGCCTGGACAAGAGCCGGCCCATACGTATACGCCACGTAGATTGTGATGAGACCGCCAACGGGAACAGCGCAGACCGGATCAGCTAGACAAATGCCAGCTGCTGCCGCTTCAGCAGGCGTAAAGGAAACATCCCACCCGGTGGCAGTCATAGACCATCCGTTGATTACGCCTGCCGACTGCAATCCCTCCATCACTCCGATCGAGACCGCCGGTCCTGAGCTACCCGACCCGGTGGATCCGCCACCGCCCGACGAGCCGGTTCCGGGACTGCCTGGACTGCCGGGGTCTCCCCCGCAACTTCGCTCCGAGGGTGGACAGTATCCCGGGTCGCTGGGGTCGGGACCGGGGTCGTCGCCTCCACCGCCCGAGGTGGGGTCAGGAACATCCACATCAGGGGCCAGGCTGGAAGGCTGGCGCCAGACGACGGGTGAAACTGGCGTGGACGGAAGCAAAGAGGAACCTCGCAGAGGAAGTCGACGGTCTACGGGGAAGAGTCCCTCAGGATCATTCGCGTTCACGGGGTCGCCCGAGGTATAGGCATATCGGTTCCAACTCTGGGGATCGCTGGAGTCGGCTGAATCCGAATACGGATCTGGCGTCATGAATCGCCCGAATTGATTCGTGAAGTAGCGGTTGTTCGCATAGTCCAATCCGGTTGCGGAGTCGCGCCAATACGTCGCGAAGCTCCAGGTATCCAGCGGATTGTTGCTCCCTTTGATTTCTCCGTAAGCGTAGAATTGACCATTCGATCCGAGCGCATCAGGAGTGAACGCCTTGGTCCCACTTGAGGTAATCACCCCAATGCGCTTCCCGCCGAAATATACCGTCACTCTCGTCGCCGCGACCGTCAGACTTGAGGATCCCACGGTGATTGCATATTCGCCCAGCATGTGGCCGTTTGCGCCGTAGACAAACACCTCCTGCCCAGTCAGGTTCCCGCTACCGTTCAGGGTTCCCGCCCAGACGCGCTTGTTCGCTGAATCGTAGGCGTACTGGATGCCGGGCCCGGTCAAGAGGCGATTTTCCGAATCATAGGTCAAGGTACCGCTCTGCGGCGCCGACAGCTCATTTCCATTGGCGTCGTACGTCTGCCCCTCGATCTGGTTATCGGCGGGGTTAACGCCCAGCGATAACTGAGGCGCGCCTCCGCTCGGCGTCATCGAGACCAGGTTGCCAAAGGCGTCGTAGCCGTAGGTGTCGGTCCAACTCGCGCTGCTGGTGGCAGAGATCAACCGCTTGAGCGAATCGTATTGATAGGTGATGGTTTCGCCGGTCCTTATTTCTGAGTTGATCTGGCCGTTGTTCGTCCCGGCGGTGGGGTAGTTGTAGGTGCGGTTCACGCTGCCGGACCCCGTTACGCCCAGACTGGTCAACTGAAGCAGGCTGTTGTACTGCCGGGTCTCGGCGGCGCCGAAATACGTGATGTCGAGCAATTGGTTGGCGACGTTATATTGAACGCCGCTGACATCGGTGTTGTTGCTTTGATCGGTGAGTCCGGTGAGGCGGCTCATGCTGTCAAACGAATTGGTGTAGACGGGGCCTGCGCCGGCCGCGGTGGCGGGGTGAAAGAAGTCGAGCAGCGTGTCACGCGGCATCCAAATTCATTATCGATGCAAGGGACCGCCGGACGACCATTCGCGCGGCGGGGAGCCGCAAGCTGCGCGCTGATGTCATGCTTTTGGCCGCGCTTTGTCCTGGACGGACGCAACGTAGAGATAACCGCTTGCCAAAGCAGCGTACGGAATCCCTTCTATCAAAGCGAGCCGAAGGACTGCTGAAAGTCCGAAAATCGCATAAATAGCACATTCCAAGAGTAGGAAGCTGAGCGTCAAAAAGGCGGCTGAGATCTTCGGCTTCCATATTGCCAGGATTGTAATCGGTAGGACCATCAGGAACCCGATGATCAGCACAATCAGGCTTGCGATCAGGTGTATGGAATTGAGTGTGAAACTGCCTGCTAACCCGAGCAGGAACGCGACTACTCCCCATGCAATCCCCAGCGTGAATATAGCTCTCGGGGCGTTGTTTGTCATCTCTTCCATTATTGATGCAAGTGACCGCCTCACATTGCTCCTGCGCGCGAGCACGCAGGTACTGGACCGAACGATTCATGATTGAGGTCAGCAACACAAGGGTTTTGTCTTAGCAAAGGCTCGCGTTCACGCCTAGAGCCGCTTCGGCGACATCGCTTATCCCTCCTGTTCAACAAAGGCCAGGGAATAAATAGGCGCTTCCCGGTTTGCCTCTGGAATCAAGCGGCGCCATGCGCTCCTTATCGCTTCTGGACTAAGCCAAAAATCCGGGCCAGATTTTCGGCACTTTCTTGGCGCTCCACATGCGTTTAGTCGGCACATGTTGTGCCCCATGACTAACAAACATAGTTTTCCTTCTCTGTTCAAATCAGCGCAGGGCCTTGCTGTTTGCCACACGCTGAAACCCGCATTCCTATCGCTCGCCGTTTTGCTCGCGATGTTTGCGATTCCCGCATCGAACCTGTGGTCCGCTACCTCCGCGAGCGCGCAGTTTGTGAAGGTGGATTCAACCACGCAAGGCAACTGGCAAGGAGTCTATGGAGCCGACGGTGGAATCGTAATCGGCAACCGCGCCAGTTATCCTTCGTATGCTTCCGTCAATCCGACCGGACAAACCGAAAAGACCTGGGTCGGTTCGAGTAGCGATCCGCGCGCTTTGCAACAGCTCACCAACCCCGCGGCCCGCATCGCGGCCGCCTGGATAGCGCCATCCAGCTTCAGCGTGGATCTGAATCTAACCGATGGCAATAGCCATCAGGTGGCGCTGTACTGCCTGGATTGGAATTCACTCGGCCGAGCAGAACGCATCGACATGATCGATGCAACCAGCGGAACGCTGCTGACCAGCCGGACCGTGGGTTCGTTTGCTCAAACGCCGAAATACGTGATCTACAATTTGCAGGGGCACGTGACCATCCAGCTGACCCGGACCGCGGGAGCCAACGCCGTCCTGAGCGGCATCTTTTTCGGAGGCACTTCGCAGGCCCCGCCGCCCCCGCCACCACCACCCCCGACCGTCGGCATCAGCATGACGCCCACTTCAGCGTCGGTGACCGGCGGCCAGTCCGCGCAATTCAACGCAGCGGTGACAGGGACCAGCAATACCGCGGTTGCCTGGTCGATCAGCCCCGCCGTCGGCGCCATCTTAAATGGAGTCTACACCGCGCCCGCCATTGTCGGCGTGGCTCAGACCGTGACCGTTATGGCGTCCAGCGTAGCGGATTCGACAAAAGTGGCAGCAGCCATGATCAACCTAATACCGGTTAGCCTCAGCTTGTCGCCCGGGACCGCGACGCTCACAGGAGGCCAAAGCGCGACCTTCACGCCCCAGATCGCAGGGACCACCAACACAGCCGTCGCCTGGTCTCTGAGTCCCGCCATCGGAAGCATCGCGAATGGCGTCTATCAAGCGCCGGCGGTGATCGCGAGCCAACAGACCGTAACGATCCTCGCAACCAGCGTGGCCGATTCCACCAAACTGGCGAGCGCTACAGTATCCTTGATACCTATCGGAGTGACGTTGGGACCGGGCACGGTATCGCTGGGCGTCGGCGCATCGGCGACCTTCGCCGCATCGGTGAGCGGAACCGGCAATACTGCAGTCAACTGGTCGCTCAATCCGGCGGTGGGAAGCATCGCGAACGGAGTCTACACCGCGCCCGCCAGCATCGCCGGCCTGCAAACGGTGACGATCACCGCGGCCAGCGCGGTGGATCCGACCAAAACGGCGAGCGCCTCCATTACCTTGATACCGGTGACGCTGAGCATAACGCCCGGAACGGCCTCGCTCGACGACGGCCAAAGCGCGACGTTTACTTCCACAGTCACGGGAACGTCGAATACGTCCGTGACGTGGTCTCTCAGCCCGGCCATCGGGACAATCAGCAATGGCATCTATCAAGCTCCGGCGGCCATCGCGAGCCAGCAGACGGTAACGATAACGGCCACCAGTGTGGCCGATTCCAGCAAGACCGCCAGCGCGACCGTAGCTTTGACGCCGGTAGCGGTGACGGTTGGACCGGCTTCAGTATCGTTGCAGAACGGAGCGTCGACAACCTTCGCCGCGGCGGTAACGGGAACCGTCAACACAGCGGTGACTTGGTCCATCAATCCGGCCGTCGGAAGCATCGCGAACGGAGTTTACACCGCGCCCGCCAGCATCAGCGCGTCTCAGACCGTAACCGTAACAGCCGCCAGCGTGGTGGATTCCACCAAGACCGCCACCGCGGTGATTACTTTAGCGCCCAGCATCGTGCCTGTTAGCTTGCCTATCGAAGTGCTCGGCGCAAACGGAACCACGGCGACCGCGACCGTGGTTATACCGAGCGGTTCGAACCTCAGCGGCCAATTGAGCCTCTACATGCGGCTTCATGGGCTGCGGACAGAAACCCAGGCCAGCGTGCAAGTGAACAATTCGGCGTGGATGCCCATCAGCGACAGCACGGTTACGTTGCAGGGCAATGCCAAGGCCTACGGCGGCATTGGCGGCGGATTCTCCAGTTTGAAGATGACCATGAATCTTCCAGCGGGATTGGTGCAGAGCGGATCAAACACCATCAGTTTCCGCTTCAACCAGACCGACGGCCGCGTGAGCGGATTCCGCGTACTGGCGTTCAATATTCAAGCCGCCGACGGAAGTTCGCTCATCCCGGTGTCCACCTTTGTCAACGAGGATCCCGACTATTGGCAGCCGCCGTCCTCAAACCCTTCGGATATCGCCACGGGCCAAACGCTGTGGCATCAGGCGAATCTGACCATTCCGATTCTCACCGGCGGAACGGCGCCGATCCTGGCACATTGTTCCGATTGCCACGCCCAGGACGGGCGCGATCTGAAGTACTTCAATTATTCAAACAATTCCATTGAAGCGCGATCGGTATTCCATGGACTGACGCCGCAGCAGGGCGCGCAGATCGCCAGCTACATTCGCAGCTTGAACGTGGCGAATCCCGGCCGGCCGTGGAATCCGCCTTATCAGCCCGGCCCCGGATTGGATGAGCAGCCCACGATCAATTGGTCGGCGGGCGCCGGTATCGACGCCGTGCTAGACACCGATCAGGAAATGTTGAACGCGATATTCCCGTCGGGGATTCAGCCTTCCGTGTTCGCCGCCACCTCGCGTCTGAACCAGCGTGAACTTCCGCTGCCGGCACAGCTTCCCGACTGGAACCAATGGCTGCCGGGAACCCATCCTATGGATGCGTTCGGCGCCACCTTCACCAGCAGCGGTTACAACACCGTTTATCAAACTCTGAGTTCCTCCCTGCAAGTGCTCAACCCAACCGTTTATGCAGCGCAGCAGCAGAACTTCGGCGCCTGGTTCAGCGCGTTTTACAGTTTCTACAATCAGGTGGGAACGCCCATCTGGACCAACCCGGCGACGATGTGGACTCCCGCCAACGTGGACGCCATGTACTCGGTGGCCCAATGGGGATTAGTAAAGACCTGGGAGCTCAATAACCAGTTTCAGCTGGAAGGGATGACCCAGGCCGTATTTGGCCCACAAGGCGAGGCGCGTGCCTGGAACAGTTCCCTGCCCTTCTTCGTTTCTCCCCACGAACTGAAGATGCCGAGCAGCGGTGTCACAGGGCTGCGCAACGGAAGCCAGGCGGACTACATCTACCTTTCGTACATCTGGTACAACCTGCAATTGATTCTGAACGATTCCAACGGGCACCAGCAAGACCATTTCCCGATCGACTACGGCTATGCCAACGATTTTGTGGAGGCCATGGGTGTGCTAGTCCCGCCGCAAGGCGGAATCCAAACCATGTGGATGATCAAGGGTCTGCAGATCCTGCAGGCCACCGGCACCGGGCCGCAACTGGGAATGGAAGGCTGGCAACCCAACGTGACGCAACTCTCGATGCTGGTTACGCCGGAGTGGAACCTTTACGTATGGAACGGAGAGGACCCCAGCACGCGGGCTACTATCGCCACTAACATCGCGCAGAGCTGGCTACAGCAAGCCAGCCAGTTCACCCCGCAGCAGTTTTACACCGGTGGCTGGACCACGGCAACCGCCACACCGGTAGCGGGCGGCAATCCCTATGACAGCGTTTGGGTGGATCAGTTCTGGTACATGATTCCGCGCTTCAACTTCATCGGAGTGGATCCTACGCTGCTCAGTCAACTGGCGCAGTTTGCCCAAACGATGTGGCCCAACGCCAATTGGACCGCCGACTTGAACGCCACATGCGCCTGGTCCGTCGATCTGCCTAACAATCCGCCCAACTTCCTGATTAAGTGCAGCGAATAAAAGCCAGCGGTAGATGCGAGGGGGCCGAACTTTCGAGTTCGGCCCCTTTCGCTTTAGAACCCCTTCATGGCCTGGTCGAGATCGCTCGAATCGTCCAGCAGGATCCAGGCCTGAATCGAAAGCGGCAAGCTCCCATTCGCCAGCAGATCGTCATGAAAGCGCTTCAACGTGAACTGCGGGCCCATCTTGTCGCGGTATCTTCCCAGCAATCGCAGGATTTGAAACTTGCCCGTGATGTAGGTCATCTTTTGCGTTGGATCGCTCGCGGCCCCCGCCGCCTCGCCTGTAGCCGCTTCCTTATCCAGTCCTCCGGCCTCCATGAAATACTTCACGCCCTGATCGAACGTCCAGCGTCCGGTGTGCAGCTTCACATCCACGCCCACGCGCGCCGCGCGATAACGCGAGAGCCGCAGAATCTGCCCTTCAGCCGCGGAGCCCGCCGCATAAAAGCCGCGGCGCAGCAGCATCTCCTCGGTGTAGAGAGCCCAGCCCTCGATGAACACATTATCGTCATGATGCCGGCGGATTTCGTCCGTCAAATGGTTCGCGATGGAGAGCTGCAGGAAATGTCCCGGAATTCCCTCATGGCCGAGAATGGGCCGCGGCTCTTCGATGCCGGCACGAATATAGAAGTTCTTGCTCGCAGGATCGTAGGTCGGAATGAAATAGAAGCCGCTGCTGTCTCGATCGTAGACGCCCGGTGGATTCATGAAGCCTCCGGGATTGGTGGGTTTGAACGCTTCCGGGAGCTGCCGGATGTGGAAAGCTCCGATGTAGCCGGGAATCGTGATCAGGTTTTGAGCCCGCAAAAAGCCCAGGATATCTTTCAACCGGCTCTCGTAAGCCGCAAGGAATTCCTCTTGATTGCGCGGGATGTTTTTGCTGCGCGCAGGATCTGGATTGGCCATTGCGGGATT
Source organism: Bryobacterales bacterium (assembly GCA_963798295.1). Classification (GTDB taxonomy): domain Bacteria; phylum Acidobacteriota; class Terriglobia; order Bryobacterales; family Bryobacteraceae; genus Palsa-89. The sequence continues at coordinate 548,766 of CAWCSV010000007.1, forward strand.
CGGAAGCAGCGCCTCCAGGCCGCTGTAGCGCGCCAGCTCCGCTTCGCCCAGCATGGCCAGTTGCGTAGCGTCGATTGGCAGCAGGTATACATGATGAAGCAGGTAATTGTAGTTATCCAGACCCATGGGACGAAACGCGGGCATGCTGTTCACGCGCGCCGCCAGATCGTCGGCGAAAGCGTGAATCGATTTCAAAGCCTGATCGCGCGCCTGAACGAACTGCTCGCGTTCGGCGGGCGAAAGCTCATCGGCCAGCGTCATGAGGCTTTGGGTGAAAAGCGGGTCGAGATCGCGAGCCGACTCAATCGCCAGCTCCGCGTAGAGGCGCACCGGCGCGCTCAGGTTCGCCTTGGCCTGCTCCAGCATCGCGGGCATGGCTCGCAGCCGCTGTTCGGCCGAAAGAGCGCGGTGGCGGTGCGTATCGTAATCCTTTTTGAGCAGCGTGAAGATCGCATTGCTACACTCATCGACGTATTGGATCGGATTGGTCTGCTCGAACTTCAGTACGCGCGCGTCAAAGTCCGGGCGCTCCAATTGGGACAGAAACAGCACGCGATCGATGCGATCGTCTTTGGACCAGCCATCGGTATGCATCGCCCGGACGCGCGCCAGCAGCTCATGAATATGACGCTCGCGCGCCGCCATCGCGGCGGGAGAATAATCGGTGAGCTTGGCGTCGTAAGTATGCAGCCCGGAATCGCTTGAGTCCACCGGAAACTCGCGGGTCTGCCATTCGTAATAGTCATGCGCCAGTTGGCGCAGCGTCGCCGGCGAGTCCTGTGCAAAAGCCATACTGCACAACAGTACACCGAGGCCAATCAGACGAGGCATGGTTAACATTATGCCGCGTTTGATAGAATCCCCAACATGAAAATCGTTGGCCTGTTCGCGCTGGCGACTCTAGCAGTGGCCCAAACGAAACCGCAGCAGCGATCCGCAGCGATTGACGATCTCGTCACCGCGAATCACATTCTGGCGTCGGAAGGCATTCTGGACGGGTACGGCCACGTGAGTGTTCGCGATCCCACGAACCCGAATCGCTATTTTCTTTCGCGCTCGCTCGCGCCTGGTCTGGTGACGGCGGCCGATATCGTCGAGTACGACCTGGACAGCAATCCGATCAGCGACACGCGCCAGGGCTATCGCGAGCGATTCATCCATGGCGAGATTTACAAAGCGCGGCCGGAGGTGATGGCCATCGTGCACGATCATTCGCCCGCCGTGATCCCGTTCAGCGTCAGCGACGTGCCGTTACGCGCCGTATCGCATATGGCGGCGTTCGTGGGCGAAGGCGTTCCCGTTTTTGAGATCCGCGACGTGGACGGGATGACCGACATGCTGGTGTCGAATGCCAAACGTGGAGCGGCGCTGGCGAAAGTGCTGGGCGAACATCCGGCGGCTCTGATGCGCGGGCACGGAGCGGCGATCGTCGGCGCAAGCGTGAAGGAAGCGGTGGGCCGCGCTTATTATCTCGATCTGAACGCCCGGCTGCAGGAGCAGGCCATGTTACTGGGCGGGAAAGTCACTTATTTCGAGCCAGAAGAAGCCAGGAAGACCGCGCCGCAGGACGGCTTCGTGCGGGCGTGGGATGTCTGGAAGCGAAAGGCTGAATCGAAGTAGCCTATTCGCACCGCAACGCCGCCAACGGATCGGCCTTCGCTGCTCGCAGCGCGGGAAGAAAGCTGGCCGCAACCGCGACGCAAGTAAGCGCGATGGCTACGGCGCAGAAGGTCAACGGATCTGTGCTGCCAACGCCAAACAACACGCTGGTCATGAACCTGGTGAGGAAGAAACTCGCGATCACTCCCAGCGCGATGCCCGCGATGGAAAGCACCGCGCCTTGTCCGACCACGGATTGCAGAATATCGTGGGGCTTTGCGCCAAGAGCCATGCGGATGCCGATCTCACGCGTCCTCTGGTTCACCGAGTACGAGATCACGCCGTAGATTCCAACCGACGCCAGCAACAGCGCGATCCCGGCGAATGTCGCGAGCAGCGCCAACAGGAATCGACGCGCGCTCAGAGTGCCCGAGACGATCTCCGGCATCGATCGGATATTGGAGACAGCGTCGTTTGGATCCATCCCGATGATGGCCTGGCGCGCTGCTTCCGCGACGCCCAGCGGATTGGCTCTCGCGCGCAGCACCAGGGTTCCATCGCGCGCCGCCATGTTGAGGAAGAATGCCGGCATCTGAATCAATGGCACGTAAGTCTGCGCTCGAATCTTGGCCGTGACATCGTCATCGAGCCCGCCATGTTTCACGTGGCCGACAACTCCAACAATCTGCGACGGCACGCCTCCGTCCGGGCCGCCGAACCACAAGCGCCGGCCGATGGGGTCCTGATTGGCGAACAGAATGCGCGCCATCACTTCATCGATCACCACCACCGGTGGATGGGTTGCATCATCGTGGTCATTGATAAACCGGCCACGGACTAGCGGAATCTTCATCACGTCGAGGTAGCCTGGCGTGGCGGGATACATCAAAGCAGCGGGCAGGTCGCTTTGCGATCGCGGGCGGGGCGTTCCTTCAATCCAGACCGGAGCCGATTCCCAGTCGTTATCCATCGGAAGATTCAAGATTGCTGCCGCGGAATCGACGCCCGGCAGATGGTTCAGGCGAGCCAGCAACTTGGGGTAAGCCTGCCGGATGGATTCGGCGGTAGCGGCTTGAGAGGCCGAAAGAGAAAGACGCATGGCGACCACGTTGTGAGGATCGAAACCTGGGGGCACGTCTTCGAGGTTCCAGATGGTTCGAATCATCAGAGCGCCCGCCACCAGAAGAGGCAGCGCGAGAGCCACCTCGCCGACGACGAGGAGATCGCGAAGCCCATGCCGGCCCGCGACAACTTGCCGGGCTGAAGCTCGGAGATCCGCGCGGGAATATCGCAGCGCCGGCGCAAGGCCGAACAGAATGCCGATAAGCAGCGAGATGGTAAGACTGAAAACAAGTACGCGGCTGTCCACTCCAATCTCCTGTGCGCGCGGCAGTATGCCGGGCGCCGACTTGGCCAGGAATGTTGTCGCGGCGAAAGCCAGCAGCAATCCGGCCACGCCGCCGGCCATCGCGAGTACAATACTTTCGGTCAGCAATTGGCGTACGATCCGGAAACGGCTCGCGCCGAGCGCCGTTCGCATGGCAATTTCGCCGCGCCGTGCCGTGGATCGCGCCAGCAGCAGGTTGGCGACATTCGCGCAAGCGATCAACAGCACGAAGGACACCGCACCCATCAGAACGTAGATCCGGGCGCGAACCTGCGAAACAAGCGCATCCTTCAGCGGAGCCACCGAAACGCCATGACCGCCATTCGATTTTGGATACTCCGCCGCCAGCGCTTGACCGATTTGCATGAACTCGGCGCTGGCGCTTTGGATGGTTTGACCTGGCTTCAAACGTCCCACTACGCTGATACCCGGATGGAATCCGCGGTCCTGCATCAAAGGCTCCGTATCCTGACCGAGTGGAACAGCGATGTCATCCGGCAAATCAATAAGGTGGTTTGGGAACTGAAAACTGGATGGCAGTACGCCCACCACGGTGTATGCGGCGCCGTTCAAAGTAATCGTTCGCCCGAGTATTGTGGCGTCGCGAGAGAAGCGTCTGATCCAAAGCGATTCGCTGATCACCGCGACGCGGTTGCCGCCGGGAGCGTCTTCCTCCGGCCGGAAAGTACGGCCCAGAATCGGAGCAACGCGAAGAGTAGAGAAGAGCGAGGCGGATGCCAGGCGGCCCCACAGGCGCTCGGGGTTATGGGAACCGGTGAGGGTGAAAGCGCTATAGCGCATGGCCCCCAGGTCTTCGCAAGTGCGCGTGAGCCGCCGCCAATCCAGGTAATTCAGGTAGGCAGCCGACAGGAGGGAAGCTTCTTTCGAGCCTTCGCTGAGGGCCACCAAGCGATCCGCATCGGGATAGGGCAGCGCCCGTAACAGCACCGCGTTGAGCACGCTGAAAATGGCGGTGTTTGCGCCGATGCCGAGCGCGAGAGTGCAGATGACGGCGATGGCGAGCGCCGGGGGCTTGCGTAATGTTCGAAGCGCGAAACGAATGTCCTGAAATGTGCTCTCGATCCAGAGCGTTGCGCGGACGTCGCGGCAGTCTTCCTTTACCTGATCGATACCGCCGAACTGCTGGCGAGCCTTGCGGCGGGCCTGCGCTTCGGACATTCCCTGGCGGACATAATCGGCCACCAATCGATCGAAGTGGTAACGAAGCTCGGCGTCGAGTTTCTTCTCATTCATCGCGCGTCTCCGAAGTTGACGATCAATCCGATGGCCGTGGCGAGGCGCCTCCAGTTAACCGTCTCGGCGCTGAGATGGGAGCGCCCCTTGGCGGTGAGCCGGTAATACTTGGCTTCCCGGCCGGTTTCGGACTCTTTCCAATCGGCCGAGAGAAAGCCCCTATTTTCCAGGCGATGCAGCGCAGGATAGAGCGAGCCTTGCTGCACCTGCAACACGTCGCGCGAGATCTGCTGGATGCGCTGCGCGATGGCATAGCCGTGAATGGGGCCGAGAGCGATTACTTTGAGGATCAGCAGGTCGAGAGTGCCTTGCGGGAGGTCAGATTTGGGTGGCATACCTTGTTCTTCTACCTATACACTTAGACGTGTAGAAGCGCAAGGGGTTAGGTTGGGGATTAGGGATTGGGAGTTGGGGATTGGAATTTGCGGGCTAGGTCCTGGGTGGCCCGCATCAACAGATTGCCGTCCAGGCCGACCGCGACGAAGGTGCAGCCCAGGGCGAGGTAACGGCGCGCCTGCGCTTCGTCGGTGGTCAAGATGCCCGCGGCGCGGCCGGAGGCGCGAATGCGGCGGATGGCGTCTTCAATGGCTTGTTGCACGTCGGGATGTCCCGGCTTGACCCAGGTGGCCGAGCGCGGCCGACAGATCCGATGGCCCGATGAACACGCCGTCCACGCCCTCCACCGCCGCGATCGCATCCAGATTTTCGAGTCCCGGGCGCGTCTCCACTTGGACCAGCAGGCACATCTGATCGTTGGCCTCGTGCAGGTAATTCGTCACGCGATTCCATTGCGACGCTCGCGCCAGCGCAGCGCCCACGCCGCGAATTCCCGCCGGCGGATAGCGCATGGCCGAAACCAGTAGCCTGGCTTGCTCGGCGCTTTCCACCATCGGCACCAGCAACGTCTGCGCGCCGATATCGAGCAGTTGCTTGATCAAGTTGACGTCGCCCGACACCGGCCGCACGATGGGATGCGCCGGATACGGCGCCACAGCCTGCAATTGAGCGAGGATGGAACGGACGTCGTTGGGCGCATGCTCGCCATCGATGAGCAGCCAATCGAAACCAGCGCCCGCGCAGATCTCGGCACAGATGGGATCCGCCAGGCCCAGCCACAAACCGATCTGCGCGCGTTCACCGCTCTTCAGCGCCGCCTTGAATGTGTTCTGTCTTGATCTCCATGACGCGCTTACTCAAAGTGACACGAGATGCAGCCGAACGGCCCGTAATCGATATGGAACGTGTCGCCGCGCCGCGCGGGCACGGGCCGCGTGAACGATCCGCCCAGGATCAATTCGCCCGCCGCAAGGCTGACATTGTGCGCGGCAAATTTGTTCGCGAGCCACGCCACGCCGTTGGCGGGATGATTGAGCACCGCCGCCGCGACGCCCGATTCTTCGATCACGCCATTGCGATAACAAACCGCCGAAACCCAGCGCAGATCGGTATCCAGCGGACGAAACGGACGGCCGCCCGCCACCAGCGCCGCGCCCGCGGCATTGTCGGAAATGGTGTCGAAAACCTTGCGCGTGGCTTTTGTTTCGGGGTCCACTTGTTGGATGCGCGCGTCGATGATCTCGACCGCCGGCGTGACGTATTCGGTGGCGCTCAGCACGTCGAAGATGGTGCAGTTCGGGCCTTGGAGCGGCTTGCCCAGGACGAACGCCAGTTCCACTTCCAAGCGCGGAACGATGAACCGATCGGTCGGAATGCTGGCGCCATCGGCGAAGAACATGTCGTCCAGCAGCACGCCATAATCCGGCTCATTGATGTTCGAGGAATATTGCATGGCCTTCGACGTCAGGCCGATTTTGTGGCCTTTCACCACGCGGCCCGCGCTCGGTCTTCAGCGTCGACCCAGGCCTTCTGCACGGCATACGCATCGTCGATGGTCATGCCCGGATGCTGGAGGAAAGCTGGCGGATCTGCGTGCGGGCGCGCTCCGATTCGTCCAGCCGCTTGGCTGCGTCGCGAATACTGCTCTCATCCAACATGCGTGTGCTCCTCCAGCTCGCCGATGATCGTGTTCTTCAAACTTCCGATTCCTTCGATCTCGGTGACCACTTCGTCGCCCACCTTGACGCCGGCCAGACCCTCGGGCGTCCCGGTCAAAATGATATCGCCGGGCGAGAGCGTCATGAAGTCGCTGAGATAAGCGATCAGCGCGGGAATATCGAAAATCATGTCGCGCGTGTTGCCTTGCTTGCGTGACGTGGCCATTCACCAGCGTGCGCAAGCTGCAAATTCATGGGGTCGGCGACATCGGCGGCGTCCACCAGCCAGGGACCAAGCGGCGTGGCGCAATCGCGGCTTTTCACGCGGAAGTTGGGGCGATAGTAAGTTTTCGAGGTAATCGCGAATGGCGTAATCGTTCGCGACGGTGTAGCCGGCGACATAATCATATGCATTGGCTCTGGTCACTTTGCGAGCTGTTTTCCCGATCACGACTGCCAATTCGCATTCGTAGTGCATGTACGTCGACGCCGCGCGGACGCCGCGTCTGGCCGCGATGTCCGCAGAGACTTTGCGGTCCTTTCAAGAAGACCAGCGGCTCGTCGGGCGGCTTTGAAGGCCAGCTCTTTGGCGTGATCGGCGTAGTTAAGGCCGAGCGCAAAGATGGTGCCGGGCTGGACCGGCGGAAGCCAGACAACCTGGATCTTCCGACAGCACGCGACCGTCCAGCAATCGCAGGCAGCCGTTCTGCTCGGTGGCTTGGTGGATCGCGCCGGCATAAGCTACGCGGGCGCGCTTCATTCTGGAACCACCTCGTTCTCGAGCGCGGGAAGGCCGTCGATTTCCACTCGCACCCGATCGCCAGGCGCGCGCGAGCGGCGCATCGGGCGGCTCGCCGATCAGCACGATATCGCCGGGTTGAAGGGTCAGGAATTCGGAGATGTCCGCGATCAACCGATCGATGGGACGCACCAGGTCCGTCGATGCTGGCGCGGCAGCGGAGCTCGCCGTTGATCGAGATTCGAATTTCTTCCGGCGGATGCGCTCGGTGATTTCTGAACCGATGACACAGAATCCATCGCGGCAACGCTGGCGAATCGCCGGCCGGAAATACGATTCATGCGGAATGCTCACGTCGTTCACCGCGATATAACCGGCCACCTGATTGGCGAAAGGCCCGATCACGATTCCGACCGTCCCGGCCATCTTTAATGCGTGCACGTCGGCGGGCAGTCGGATCGGCGCGCCAGCTCCGTTCCAGGTATTGCGAGGCCGCAGGTAGAGCACCGGCGCGACGGGCGGCTTCGGGCCCGCTCAGGCGATCGAGTTCAGTTCAGCGCGAAAGTTGAGAGCAACGCCGTAAACAGCGTTGACGCACCCGTTCAGATCCCCATCTCCTTAAAGACTTCGCGGGCGATGCGGAAGCTATCCACGGCGGCGGGCACGCCGCAATAGATGGCCGCTTGCAAGAACAATTCCTTCAGCTCTTCTTTGCTGACGCCGTTGGCGATGGCGCCTTTCACGTGCGCGCGAATCTGATTGGGCCGGTTCAAGCCGGTGAGCATCGAAAGCGTGACGATGCTGCGCGTCTTGCGATCCAGGCCGGGCCGCCCCCAGATCTCGCCGAAGCAATACTGATTCACCAGCTCTTCGAACGGCCGGTTGAAATCGTCCGCGGCAGCCCAGGTCTTGTCGGCGAGCTCGGCGCCGAACATGTCGCGCCGCAAAGCCAGGCCCTTCTCGAATGTTGGTTTGTCCAAAGGTTTCTCCTATGATTGCGATCGGACGCCGATCAACATTATAGCGGCGTGGCTGGCGGCTAGTGACTGGCGGCTAGTGGCTGGCGGCTACTGTTTCCAGGCCCGTGGCCGTGATGGCCAGAGCGTTGGCCGGCGATCCAAGAAATTGAATGAGCTCTCGGGCTGCGTCCGGCTTCCGGGCGCCGGCGGCTATGCCTGCGGAAAATACCGTTACCTTCTGAGCCCCAGGCGGCAGCGGTCCCACGTAGTCGATGCCTTTCACCGGAAGCAGCTCGCTGATCTGTTGAAAGCCGATTTCGGCACCGCCCCGCGCCACCAACGCGCCCACCGGCTCACTTGCGATCCGTTGGCATTTCGCTTTGATCCGCTCGGCAATTCCCAGGCGCTGGAACAAATCTTGTGAGAGATAGACGCCGCTGGCCGAGTCCGAATAGGCGATCGATTTCGCATTCAGAAGCGTACGTTTCAGCGCATCGAGGGTAGTGATGTCCGGCTTGGCCGCTCCCGCCCGCACCGCCATGCCGATGCTGGATCGCACCAGATCGACGCGGCTGCCCGCCGCTACCTTGCCATGCTGGATCAGATTGTCCACCGCAGCCGCAGCCAGGATCACGACGTCGGCGGGCTCGCCACGCTCGAGGCGGCTTGGAATGGAGTCTGGTGCGTTTCCCATGGAGGCGCCGAACACAGTCACGACCTTCATAGGATGGGTGCGTTCAAACTCAGGCGCCAGGTGAAGAAACGCCGCGGTGAAGGCGCCGGAAGTCATCACGTGGATTTCATCCGCGCCGTCCGCACCGGCCAAAAACAAGAGGATTCCGAAGAACAGCGCCACCGTTCTGGAAACCAGGGACATCTCTCAGAGTATAGTGAACCATGAGAGGAGGCCGACATGAGGCCCATTCCGTTCGCATTTGTACTCGCCGCAATCGTCTTCCCGCCGCTGAACGCTCAACCTGTCGCCGAAGCGAACAACATGGTCCTGGTAGGCCACAACGATCTCAACGGCAACGGCGATGGAGGCGAGGGATTGGCCATCCAGCAGTGGCCCGATGGCCGCCGCGTCCTCTACCTGGCTCATGAAGGACAAAAGACCTGCCTGAGCATCGTGGATGTGACGCATCCCGACAATCCCGTCATGATCAACCAGCTCCCTTCACCCGCGCCCGGCATCACGCGCTGCAATTCCCTGGGACTTTCCGGCAACGTGCTGGTGATCGCCAATCAGGCGCTCAAGAAAGGCCAGAAGATGGCGGGTTTGTGGGTGCTCGACGTGTCCAATTTAGCGCGCATCCGCGATGCCAAGCGGCTGGAGGATCTGGAATCATCTTTCTTCGATACGTCGGGGTCCAATTCGCGCGGCGTGCACTGTGTTTGGTTCGTCGACGGCGAGTTCGCGCACCTGACCACCGGCGCGGGCGATTTCGATCCAACCAATCCGAACGACGATCAGTTCTACATGATCGTGGACTTGCGCGATCCGAGTCATCCGCGCGAGGTGGGGCGCTGGTGGTATCCGGGAACCCGCAAGGGAGACACCTGCCTGCCCGATTGTTTGCCGAAGCGTCATGCGAAATTCGACGACGGCTACCGGCCGCATCAAACCGAGGTGTGGCCCGATCATCCCGATCGCGCCTATGTCGCCTATATCGATGGCGGCGCGTTCATCCTGGATATTTCAGGGCTGGCTGAGGTCAAGGCTGGCCGCGCAACGATGTTTACGCCGAAGGTATTGGGGCACGCTCAGTTTTCCCCGCCCTACCCAGCCTGGACTCACACCTTCCAACCCATCTTCAGCCGCGGCATGGCGATCGCATCGGATGAGGATACGCAGGACAACTGCAAGGACGCGCCGAAGCTGGTTTGGCTGCTCGACATTCGCGCGGAGACCAATCCGATGGTGATCGGCACCGCGCCGCTGCATTCCAACGACGGCGAGCTTTGCACCCGCGGAGGCAGGTTTGGCGCGCACAATCTGCACCCGAACTTTCCCAGCGCCACTTCCGCGGATTTGAAGAACACCACCGTGGCCAGCTGGTTCAACGGCGGGCGTGCGCATTTTTCATATCGTCGATGGACCGAAAGGCATTGCCGGCGCCCCTCCGCATCTGGAGGAGATCGGCTTCTACATTCCGGCCGCGCCCGCCGGAAATCCCACGCCCACCAGCCAGATGAACCACGCCATCGTGGATGAAAGAGGGCTGATTTACGCGAACGATCGATTTACCGGCGGACTCTATATTCTGCGTTACACCGGCGCGGTTCCCCTCGACTGAGCGACCCATCACTACTAGTACGCGATCGGCGGCGCGAGGCAAAAAACTCGATCGCCGTGAAACGTTGCTGGGCTATACTGGCCGCGCGAACAAGCATGACCACCAAGTGGGTTGAATGCCCAAAATGCCACTGGAGTTGTGCGCGCCCGTCCAGGCGTCGAGGCGGACTAGACCGGATAGTCGCCCTGTTCTTTCTGCGCCCATTTCGCTGCCGGTCGTGCAACAGGCGCCACTATCGCTTTTCCATTTAATTCTATCGAGCTAATTCTATTGAGACGGGGCGGCTGACGGAATCTTTTTCCGATACTCCGGATACAGCGTCTCAGGCTTCCCGACGGCGGCATCGCGCGGGACGCCGTATTTCCTGGTCATCTCGTCGACGAAAGGATTCTTCTCGGGTAAGTAATGCGGAGCGGTTGGCCCCACGCTGCCTTCATACGCGCTGACGCACGGCGGCCCGATAGGAGGCTGAGGCGTCGCGCTCAGTTGAAAGGTTCTCGACAGGATCCAGGGCTCGGCGAGGTAGATTGGATCCTGGATGATCTCGAGAATCGTCAGGAGATCGCCATGGCGGTAAAAGCGCATGGTGGTGGTGGCTTCGTCGCTGGAAGGCGCGCCGGTCTTGCGCAGGAAGCCCGCCTTCATGTGCGTAGTGTAAGTGACCAGCGTGTTGCCTTCCCATATGCCGGTGGTGAATCCGGAGCGCGTGTGCAGCGCGTATTGCGACGGGTGGGGCCGCCCGTCCATCCAGATCGTCATTGGCGCGCGATCCTCCCATCCGCCGATGGTATACGAGATCACGTTTCCTTTGATCGGATCGGTTTCGCTCCAGATCCTTAAACCGAACGGCCCCTGGACCAGATAAAAGGCCGGCCATCCCTGGCACTGATGCTCCACCATTTCAAGTTGCGATTCGGAATAACTCAGCGCTCGGATCCGCCCTTCCTCGCTGAGCGGAATTCCGGTGAAGTCCACCGGCAGTCCGTCGCCGGTGAGGAACTCGTGGTTACGCGGCGTCCAGGACCCCGTGAGTTCCACTTGCGCGAGAGCAGCGCTGCAGAACGGCAGGCACAAGAGTACGGCGGCGAGGATCGAAGGATTGAAACGGCTCATTTTGCGGCGCACGGCGTTGGATCCCATTTCGATCCGTCGGCCTCCTTCTTGAATTGCGAGCTCGTAGTAAAGGGCTGCCGGAGATAATGTGGGTCGTCGACGATCGCGGTCACCAGCAGCACCTGACCACCACCGGGGATTGGTCCGATGTCGAAATACTCGGTAACCACGGCGTTCTCACTGTAAGGAACGCCGTTCTTGCGCAAATACCCGTCGCGCAGGTTGCTGGTGGTCACCTTCAGCGACGACGGTTTCTCCCACTCCGCCTTTGAATAACCTTGCCACGTCCGCGCTCCCGGCGAAGCGGGAGCGTTACTGAAATGAAGCAGCCGAGTCTGCATGCCGTAATCGCTGTCCACGCGCAGCGTGTTGTCGTCCTGCCACGTAATGTGAAACCGCGACGCCAGCCGCATGATTGCGCCCGCGCCATACGCCTTGCATTGATTGCCAGCCGCTACGTCGGCCGCCGGGTCCCACGCGTCCGCCACCTTGCGCGCTTCCGGCGTCATCGGCACGGGTTGGTAATCGCCTTTGCGCGGCGTGATCATCCGAAAACGCCAGTCTTCGGTCACGAAAGCGACCCAATAGCCGGTGATATCGATCGGCGCGGAGGCTTTCGCGGTAGCCGCTGCGCCCGTCTGGCCGGCGGCGGGAGGCTGCGCGGCGATCAACAGCAGCATGGCCAGCGCCGCGATGAACAAGACTTTCATTGGGCCTTCTCGCTTATACTGCGACCCATGGTTTTATAAATGGCTTCGACAAAATCGTTCGTTGTCCAAGGACCCGCGTCCGATCCATAACGGTGCACATAGCCCCGCGCCGGCGCGGCGGCCTTCACTTGTTCCAGCGTAAGACCCTGCTTCATCAAATCGCGGACGCGGTCGCGAATGATGGTCACCATGTCGCGGTAATCCACCACGTCCAGTTGATCGCAGAGGCGGCCGTGGCCCGGAACCACCAGCGTGCCCTCCTCGCGCGACACGATCGGCACCGACGGAATGGCGGTATCCACCAGCTTCTGCAAGGCTGCGATTTCGCCAGCGATGGTTCCCCCCTTGGCCACATCGATGACCGGGAACCGCCGGGTATCAAACACATCGCCCGCCACCACCACATCGGAGCGGCGAAAGAACACAATCGCATCGCCATCGGTGTGCGCGGCCGGCTCGCGAAAAACTTCAATCCCCTCGCCGTTCAGGTACATGTATTTCCGGGGTTGGTTGAACGTTTCCGTCGGCCAAGCTTCAATCGGATAGGGCGAGGGCTTCCCGCTGGGTCCGCTCATTCTGGTCAAGACCTGCTCCGCCGATAGAATCGACGCGCCGCCTCCCAGAAAATTGGTGGCTAGACCGGCTCCGCCGTTTCCCGTGAAGATTGTCTGCCCAGCTTTCGCGACGATGGCGTTGCCGCCCACGTGATCGGCATCGGCGCTGGTGTTGATGATGTAACGGATGGGTTGTGTGGTGACTTTCTTGATGGCGGCGACCACGGCATCCGCGCTGGCCGCCGAGCCACTGTCCACCACCACAACGCCATCCACTCCAACTTGAAATGCGACGTTACCGCCCGCGCCGGCGATCATATAGAAGTTCGGGCGCAGTTGGAGTACTTCAAGATCCCCGGCCAAACCCGGGATCGAGACTAAGACGAAGGTCGCGATGGCGATTGCGCGGCTGACAAGGGGCATAGGTCCCGAACAATTCTACTCCCGTGGCAGGGCCCGGTCAGAAATCCACCAGATCCCGATATCCCCGGTCGCCCCACTCGATGAGGCGAGGCTCATCTTCAGACCACCATACGAGAACGCGTCCTGCCAATGCCGGATCTTCGGCAAGCCGCACAACGGCGTCCGCGACTTGATCAGTGGTGAGTAGTCGCGCGGGCATGCTGCGGGCGGCCCGTTCCGCCGGCGTCAGGGGTTCCCAATGTTGCCGCACCTCATTCGTCGCGATCCACCCGGGAGCCAGGCAATTGACGCGGATACCATCGCTTTCCGCCAACGATGCCAGCCTGGTGGTCATCCGAATCATTCCGGCCTTCGCAACGTCGTAGCCCGGTACGCCACCCGGAGTCTTTCGACCATGCCATAGCGCCGAAATCGAGGCCACATTTACGATGGCGCCGCCGTGGCCCCGCCGCATAACCTCAATTGCCCAGCGAGTGGCGTACATTGCTCCCAGCAGATCCGTCTCCACAGCGTCCAGCCAGGTATCGATGCCCGCATCCCCGTGCGGAGCTGAAGCGTTATTGACCAAAACGGTCAATCCGCCAAAGGTGGTTTCCGCGAACGACATCAGTTGCTTCGCCTGGGACTCCTGGCGCACATCGGCTCGGAAAAATACCGCACGCCCTCCGTTTCGCTCAATCTCCCGGACCGTTTCATGACCGCCCGCTTCATCGATGTCGGAAACAACGACCGAGGCGCCTTCCGTCGCAAAGCGCGCCGAGATGGAACGGCCGCATCCGCTCCCGCCTGCTCCGGTAACAACCACAACCCAATCTTCATGCGACATTCGTTAAAGATTACGACGATTGGTTCTCCGTGCTCAAGGGCGCTCGCCCGAACGCCGCCGGGACGCGGGTTATATACTTTCATGAGCGCTGGCTCGCTGCTGCGCGGAATTCAATCCATTCGAAAGGCAAGGACATGCGTGTTAGAAAGATGTATCCCGCTATACTCGGAGCCCTTTTGGTTTTCACCGCGCAGGCACAGCAGACCAAACCGGATTCGGACGCAGTGAAGGCCTTAATCGAAAAAACCCGCAAGGCCGGCGGTCCGATGTGGAGCGAAGAGGTTCATTTTTTCTGCGAGGCGCCCCGGCCCAATCGTCCGGACGATCCAGCCATTGCGCCCACCAAGCTTTTCGACAACCTGTACGTCATCGGCAACTCGGGAACGACGGCGTACGTGATACAGACTTCGGATGGACTCATGATGATCGATTCTCTGGGCGCCAACCAGGTGCAGACGCAGCTGCTGCCCGGCTTCCAGGCGCTGGGCCTTGATCCGGCGCAAGTCAAAGTGATCCTCATCGGCCATGGCCACGCCGATCACTTCGGCGGAGCGTCCTACATGCAGGAACATTTCGGATCGAAAGTGTACATTTCTGCGGCGGATTGGGATCTGATGGAGCACCCCTCCGCCAGCGCCCAACGCAAAGGTCCGCCGCCGGTTCTGCCGAAGCACGATCAGGTGGTGGCGGAGGGTCAACCCATCACGCTGGGAGATGTGAAGGTGACGCCGGTGGCCATACCAGGCCACACGCCGGGCTCCATGGGCTACATTTTCCCGGTGAAGGACGGTGGAAAGACGCGCATGGCGGCGATCTTCGCCGGAACCATCCTGACGCCCAACATCATTTCCGATCAGGGTCTGGAAACCTATCTGCAATCGGTGAAGCATTTCCAGGAGGCGACAAAAAAGGCCAAGGTAGAAGTGGAAATTCAGAACCATCCGCTCATGGATCCCATCCAAGCCAAGCTGGACAAGTTGAAAGCGCGTAAGCCCGGCGAGCCCAATCCGTTCGTAGTCGGGCAAGCAGGCTACCAGAAGTTTCTGGATGTCATGGCGGGCTGCACCGAAGTGAACATCGCCCGCCGAAAACAATAGCAGTTCAGACGCTAGCGCAAAAGAGTCGGGCGTGCCAGGGCTTGACAACTGTCGTTCTGAGCTTCACCGAAACCCAACTCGTCAAGGAACCCGCGGACACCGCCCGGCGCATCAACTGCGTCCCGCTCCTCGAAGCCGACCTCCGTCTTTTGGGGAAGCGTGCAGTTTCCCAAATGGAAATAACGGCTCGCTCGCATAGGATAAGCTCCAAACAGCGCGTGATCCGAGCAGCATCGGCAGACACCAGCCGACTTATCAGGCGTAACCCTTCTTGAAAGACGGGCTCCGTCCCTTGTGCAGATTTGCTTTACTGCCCTGCCGCTGACACAATCTTTCTAGTGCGCAGCGAATCGGCCTCTGCTGTCTTTCCGGAAGTGGTGCAGAATGAAGTGGCAAAGATTCTTTCCAGCCAGCAGTTCGCTCAAGCCGGACGACTTTCGCGATTTCTCAAATTCACCGTCACAGAAACACTCGCCGGTCATGCTGACGACCTCAAGGAGTATGCCATCGGCACGGCGGTATTTGACCGACGGGAATCATTCGACCCGAGAACGGATTCTATTGTTCGGGTCCAAGCAGTTGCACTTCGGGCGCGTCTGAAAAAGTATTACGCAACGGAGGGAGTTAATGACCCCATCATAATCGAATACAAAAAGGGTAGCTACGCGCCGGCGCTGCGTTACCGTTCCGACGACGACCGGCCGGCCAAGCCCACCACTTCCAGTCCTGCCTCAATCGCCGTGCTTCCGTTCGTCAACATGAGTTCTGATCCCGAAAATGAGTACTTCAGCGACGGCCTCACCGAGGAGCTTATCAGCGCACTGAGCAATGTGAAGGGGATGCGCGTAGTGGCGCGCACATCGGTCTTCCAGTACAAGGGCAAGTCGGAAGACGTACGCAAAATCGGTGCGGAGCTGAGCGCGCACATGGTGCTCGAAGGCAGCGTTCGAAAGTCCGGCGACCGATTGCGGATTACGGTGCAGTTGATCGAAGTTGCCAATGGCTACCATTCGTGGTCCCGCACGTATCGCGTAGAGATGAAGGATCTTTTCACTGTTCAGGAAGAGATTGCGCGGGCGATCGTTGCGACACTGAGCGAGGGCTCGCGTGGCCCTACTGGGCGTCACACCGGGAATCTGGACGCTTACCACAATTACCTCAAGGGGCGATTCCATCTCAACAAATGGACCGAAGACGGTTTCCGCAAAAGCATCGAGTTTTTTGAGGCAGCTATTGAAAAAGATCCGGAAATGGCGGCGGCCTGGGCCGGCGTTAGTGACGCCCGCTTTTTTCTGGCATGTTACGGACAAATGGCTCCTCAGGAATTAATGCCTAAAGCCCGAATGGCGGCGGAGAAGGCGACGGCATTGGACCCATCACTTGCCGAAGCGCATGTGTCACTCGGGGCTGTGCGGGCTCTTTTTGACTGGGACTGGTCGGGGTCGGAAGAACAATTCTGCCGGGCCATCGAACTGGATCCTGATTGTGCGCAAGCCTACCAGTGGTGGGGAGTCCTGTGCCTGCTCCCGCAGGGCCGAGTGAAGGAAGCGGAAATCGCTATTCGGCGTGCGCTCGATCTAGACCCGCTCTCTCCAGGCATTAGCACTTCGCTCGGCCTCGCATATTTTGTCCAGGGAAGGGACGACGAGGCGATCGCATATTTTGCGAAGGCACTTGAAACCGATCCCAATTTCTACCTGGCACACTGGTGGCTGGGCGCCCGAGTTGGTGGAAGGCCCGCCATCTCCCTGCAGCGCTCCATGCTACTGAAGGGATTCGCACAATTTCGTCGCGCCGGAGCGCTCTCGAAGCGTGACTGGTCTGATCCTGCGAAGCTTATTTACGGGCACGAGCTGGTCGGCAAGCGCAGCAAGGCGCGCCGGATGCTCGATGAGCTCACCCGAATCTCTGATAAGCAGTATTTTTCTCCCGTGATGATTGCAGCCATCCATGTGGCCCTGGGTGAAGCAGATGCCGCATTCGAATGGCTGGAGAAGGCCTGCCTTGCGCGAGATCCATGGGTGGCTTGGCTCAGCGTAGACCGCCGATTTGATAGTCTTCGACAGGATTCGCGCTTTGCAGCGGTACTAAAGAAGATCGGTATAGTCATTTCCGCCCCGCTAACGGTTAATTAACCTCTCCGAACCTATGATGCTGGAAGTTTTGAGAGCAAACTTCTGGCATGCAGAACAGTTCCTTTCGTCCTTGTGAGAATTCGAGCCCACTCCTCGTCGCCGATACCAACACTCTCAGTCCGTATCGTCTGGACCAGGCGCAGGACTCCCCGCCCCGTCCGGAGTGCGAACTGCCCATCGCTCCATCGGCCATCGGCAGCGCTGATTCCGTAGAGGTGAGGCCGACTGCACGACGCGATCCGCTGCTGCATTACCGCGACTACTGCCGTCCGAAGCTGGCCAATCTACTTGCAGCGACCGGTCTGGATGCGCCCTACCGCGCTGCCCGAGGCGCGTCGCTGATTGACGCGACCGGCGGAGTAGTGACGGACTTTGTGGGCGGCTTTGGCGCAGCGCTGCTCGGCCATAATCCGCCCGAATTGAAGCAGCTGGCGATTGAACTGCTGGAGTCCGATACCCCCGCGCACGCCCAGGGGTCGAACCGGGAAGCCGCTGGTGCCCTTGCCGCTCGTCTCTCCGGTATGATGCCTGGCAGCGCTCGCTATGTCGCGCACCTCTCCAACACCGGCACTGAAGCAATCGAGGCGGCGCTCAAGCACGCCTACAAGGTTCATCTCGACCTCGTGCGTCGCCACCATGAGGCGATCGCGCGGGAAACCAACGAGCTGTACCACCGGCTTGAGGACCGCGAACTCACTGCGGCGCTGCCAGGCGGCAAGCGGGCCGTCGATTTTCGGGACAACCTCGACGAGCACAACCTGGAGCAATTCGAATCGTTTCAGAAGCACCCGGTTGCGATCGCCTTTCTGGGCTCGTTCCACGGAAAGACGACCTCCGCCCTGAAGGTCACCTACAATCACAGCTTCCGCGACGGATTCGAAGGGCTGTCGGCCATCGAGACCGAGTTCGTCGACCCGCAAGAGCCGGAACGGCTGGGTGAAATAGTGGATACCCGGGCGTGCCAGTTTCTGCGTCCAGTCGTGCGAGGGGCCGAGGTCGTGCTGGAGCCTGCGCGGGTCACACGAGTGTTCGCGTGCCTGCTGGAGCCGATCCAGGGCGAAGGCGGCATCCGCCCGATGCCCACGGATACTATGCGTTGGATCGCCGAACATCACAGGGCGATCGGCCTACCACTAATCGTTGACGAGGTTCAGACCGGCTGCGGTCGCACCGGGCGTTTCCTCGCCCTCGCGGAGACACCCCTCGCCGTGGACGAACCGGAATACGTCGTGTTGAGCAAGGCTCTCGGCGGGGGCCTCGTGAAGATTGCTGCGACGCTCATCCGGGCGGACATCCTGGACCACGACTTCGGCATTCTGCATACTTCGACTTTCGGCGAGGACGAATTCTCCTGTCTCATCGCCCACCGGGTGCTCGACATCCTGACCCGCGACGACGGCCGGGTCATGAAGGAAGCGCGGACCAAGGGGCTGTACCTGCGCCAGGGGCTCGAGAGTCTGCAGGCCAAGTACCCGGAACTCATAAGCGAAGTGCGCGGCCGCGGGCTGATGCTGGCGGTTGAATTCACCGACCTGTCAGGCCAGTCGCCGTTCTTTCGTATCGCCGGTCGCCAGGGGTTCCTGTCGATCCTGCTCGCGAGCTTCCTGCTGCGCCACCATCGGATCCGCATTCTGGGCCCACTGACTAACCTACTGAGTGGAAATCCGGGCCGGATCCGCCGAGCCGTCCTCCGGCTTCAGCCGCCGGTCGTGGTCAGTGAAGCCGAGATCGAACGGCTGGTCGCAGCCTTGGACGAGGCGCTCGCGATCATTCGCGCGAACGATGAGGCCTTGCTCGTGGGTCACCTGATTGGCTGGGTCCCCTCGGCGCAGGAGCGGCGCGCCCCGCGCTGCCGTGTCGACCCCTGGCCCGTCCAAGCCGAGCACCGTGAGATCGACGGGCGTACGGCCTTTATCGTTCATCCGATCTCCGTGGCGAACGTGCGGGAGTATTTCTTTCCGTCTCTCGCCGGACGTCTTGTAGGCGACCACCAGCTCGAGACCTGGTGGGAGCAGATTTCCCGCTACCTCGAACCGGCACATCTGCGCCGCGAGGTAGTGATTTCGCACGGATTCGCTCTGGAGGTGAACCTTGTGGCGGTGCCGTACCTGCCCGCAGCCCTTGCCGGCAGAGGCCTCCGTCAGCGACCGCAGGAAGTCCGGGACAAGATTCAGGACGCCGTGACGATCGCCAAAGAGCTTGGCGACGACAACATTCCGGTCACGATGGTCGGTCTCGGGGCCTATACCTCCGTTGCCACGCGGGGAGGGCTGACACTAAACGATCATGAAATGGCCGTGACCTCCGGCAACGGCTACACCGCGGCAGTCATGCTCGAGGGCATCGCGCGCGCGGCGCAGGGCTCGGGCGTCGACCTGACGAAGGCAAAGGTGGCGATTGTGGGCGCGGGTGGCAATATCGGGCAGATTCTGGCGGTGTTCTTCGCCGCCTCCTCCGCCTCCTTAGTGCTCCTAGGCAGCAGCCGCTCCGATGCGCGGACTCGCTTGGACGCGACGCGGGATGCCTGCCTCGAAAGCCTGCGTCTCGGTGAGGTGGGCGGACAAAGTCCGCTTCCTCCACGAACGGGCCTGCCCGCCTGTAACATTTCGTGCGAGAACGACACCGCCGGCCTCCGCGACTGCGACGTCATCGTCGTGACCACCAGCAGCCCTGACCGCGAGTTGCTCATTCCCGATCAGGTCAAGCCGGGCGCCATCGTCTGCTGTACGTCGCTGCCGTCGAATCTGTCGGAAGCGTTTCATGGGCAACCTGGCGGTATCGTGGCCTTTGACGGCGGCCTTGCCCGCCTCCCCGAGAACGCTCGCCTCGACTTCATCGGCCTTCCGACTGGAGGCCTCGCCTTTGGCTGTCTGGCGGAAACCCTGTTGCTCGGCTTCGACGGCCACAACCATTCGTTCTGCAAAGGGCGGGTTAGCGTCGCGCAGGTGCATCGTACCTGGGCTATGGCGGCGCGCCACGGTTTCGGGCTCGGAGCCCTCCAACTGAGCGGGCGACCCTTGATGCAACGAGAACGGACCGACCATGTACCCGCCTGATCAGGATATGGCAACGGCCCCACGGGGCCTCACCAGCATTGCCGACCTCCTCGGTAGCCACCTGGCCCGGCACGGGGAAACGGTCGCCACTCGGCACGACGAAGGCGACCGCTACGTCGATACGAGCTATGCTGAAGCCCTTGTGAACGCCAGTTCGCTGGCTCGCTGGTTTCTTGCCCGCACAGCCCCGCAGCAGCTGGTCGTCACCCTGTGCAAGAACCGCCCAGAGTGGGACATGACGGCCCTCGCCGTCTTCCACACGGCGAACATTCTCTGCCCGCTGGACATCACCATAAACCAAGAGGAGATCGAGGGCCTGCTCTCGTTTCGGCCGCCCGATATCATGCTGGTGAGCCGCGCGCAGCTCGCTCGCGCCCGCGAGCTCCAAGCCCGCCTGGGCTTCCGCACCGCACTCCTCGTAGCGGATCTCTATTCCTGCTTCGAAGACATCGGGGTCCCTGAGGCAGAGCAGCTGCCTGGTGAGCTTAGCCTCCGGCAGATCCGCGACCAGTACCGCGACTGCGGCGTGCCTGCCGCCAGCCCGCTCCTAGACGATCCCGCCACCATCCTTGGGCACTATGCGACGTCTGGAACGACCGGTCTCCCGCGTATCGTGCGGATCTCGCACGGCAACATCGTGGCGGCTGTCGATGCCGGGTTCGACATCGTAAACCTGCGGCCGACCGAGGATGTCCTGAACATCGGCGCCTACACCCACATCGCCACGCTGATAGAGTTCCTCGTCACGAAGACAAAGGGCTTCGCGGTCAGTTACCTGACCCGCGAACCTGATGAACCGGACGTGCTCGAGGGCGAGATCGACAAACTCCGGGCACGGGGCGTACGAGTTAAGGCCCTGATGGCGGTGCCGAAGTTCTGGATCTATCTACTGAAAGAACTTCTGGAGGAGCTCAAGGGCAAGCCGGTGCTGCGCGATCTGGGTGAGAAGATTCTCGCGATCGAGAAAAACGGCCACCTCCAAAACCTCGGCATGATCGACAAGGCCAAGCTGACCGCAACGCGGCTATTATTGCGTGACAAGCTCGGCGGGCACTTCAGCTACGGCATCTCCTCATCGTCCAAAATAGACCCAGCGCTAGTCGAGATTTTCGGCAAGCTCGGTATCACCGTGCTCGACATTTACGGCGCAACCGAGTGCACCGGGATCATCGCGCGGAGCCGCCTTAACGAAATTCATCCGGGCACCTCCGGGCGAATTCTCCCGCGGCTGGAGTGGCGGTTGGCACGGCTACGCTCGTTGCCCGGGTGGACGGAGCCCGTGGGGTTGCTCGAGGTCAGAGGCCCCACCGTGGCCGCAGGGTATCTCGGCGTTGGTGGTGCAACTGAACCGCTGGCCCTCACCCCCGACGGCTGGCTCGCCACTGGCGACCTTGCCTGGGTGGATGAGCAGGCTCGCGTGCGACTCGTGGGACGAGAGAAAGAATTGATCCCGTGGGACTGCGGCTGGCTGCTTGATCCCCAGCACTTGTCGAATCTCGTGACGCGAAGCATCGCGGTGAAGGACGCAATGGTGGTGCATGCCCACCCGGCCGACCCGCGCTTGTCGGTCTATGTCTTCCCCGACTGGCCGCGCATCCGCAAGGACGTGCGGTGGCGACGCGACGTTGCGGCAGGCTTCACGGAGGACGAGGCGCTCAGGCCCCTCCTGGTGGAAGCTATTCGCTATGCTGCCTCGCTCCTGGCCATTCCAGCCGAACTCGATACGAGTCGCATCTGGATCCTGCCGCGAAAACTAGAGCGGACCCCGACGCACAAGATCAAGTACATCCTGGAGCGTTCCCGGCTCCACGAGGCGCGGGTCATATGAGGACGGCGATCCGAGACCGGCTTTTGTCGCCGAGTCTCCGCTATCCGCGGCGCATGGTTGCGAGCTGGCTGACCCTGTGCCTCCTCGCCACGGGCGCGCTCGTTCTCCAGCTCGCCGGTCCTCGCACCATGATCGACAACTCTGTCGGCGTCTGGTTTCTCGGAGACGATCCCAATCTCGCCGAGTACGAGAGCAATAACGCCGCTTTCGGGAACCGGGAATGGTCGATCCTCGTCCTCGAAACAGCGTCCGTGGCGGACCCGGCGTTCCTGCGTGACCTCGCGCAATTGACGACCGACCTCGAGGCTGTGCCGCACGTGCGGCGTGTGCTTTCGCTCGCGAATGTCCGCGCAATCACGCTGGCGCCCGGCCGGCCCCTTACCCTCGCGCCACTGCTCGACCCCGCGGCGGCCGATCCCGCTGCCGCGCTCCGCGTTGGGCTTAAACGCCTTCCGTCAGTGGAGCGTCTCCTGCTGCCACATGGCTGGGGCACCCACACCTCGCTGCTCGTGCAGTCCGACAACTTCCTCCACGATATCGAACCGTACCGCCTCGAAGTGGTGGATGCCGTTGACCGGCTCGCGTCGGCCCACTCGAGTGTGCGCAGTTATGCGTTTGCCGGCACGACTGTGATCAACGCCGAACTCAACCGCTCGGCCCGTCGCGACGCGCTCCGGTTTTACGTACTGGTAACGGCTATGGTGTTGCTATTTGGATGGCTCGCACTGCGCGACCTGCGCGACCTGGCGATCGTCTTGGCTGTGCTGGCCGTGGCCGTTCTGGGACCGATGGGCGGCATTGCGCTCTTGGGCATTCCGTTCAACATGGTGACGATCCTGCTGCCGCTGATCCTCGTGTCGCTCTCGGTGTGCGACGTCACCCATGTCATCAACGCGTTCCACGGCGAACGCCGCGAGCGGAGCGCAGAGGATGCCGCGCGTGCGGCGGTCTCATCGCTGTGGACCCCGTGTCTTTGGACCTCCATCGTCACGGTCGCAGGCATGTTGTCGCTCGCGCTTTCCTCCGTGGCGCCGATCCGCCAGATGGGACTCGCGACGAGTGCCGGTCTCGCGCTCGCCTGGGCGTGCACGATGACGATGGTGCCAGCCCTGCTCGTGCTCTTCTGGCGGCAGCAACCGCGCGCCGCAAATGCCCACTGGGTGCCAGGAAAATACGCCGCCCGTCTGCTGCCGCTGCTGGCGGGCCGCTCGCGCTGGGCGTGGCTCGTTCTGGCTGGCGTCCTAGTCCTCCCGGTTACGGGGCTGAATCGCCTGCGAATCGATACCGACTACACACAGTTTTTTTCACCAAGCACGCCAGTCAGCCGCGCGTACGCAGAACTGGCGGCGGCGGGGTTTGCCCAGAGTGTGGTGGAGATAGTTGTTACCACTCCGCAAGCAGGTGGGTCGCTCGACCAGGGGTCATACCGTAGGGGACTTTCGGCACTGGAGGCGCGCGCGGCGACGTTGCCTCGGGTTCGGAATACGCTCTCAGAGGGACAGCTCCTCCAGGGCGTGGACGAGGCTCTCAACGGCCCCGCCAGCGTCCCGCGCTGGATTTCCTATCCCGATGCCGCTGTGGCGCAGCTGCGGACGGCGGCCAGGAGCGCAGAGATGACCGAACTCGACGACTATTCGACCCCCGACGGGCGACGCCGTCGGATCCTTTTGCTGACCGATTACCTGAGTTCGAGTGAGCTACACGCACTGCGCGACGCCGTCGCGGCGATAGCGGACGAGGTGCTGCCACCGGATGCGCGCGCCTCGCTCCAAGGGACGACAGTGCTCTGGGCCAATATGGACGGCGAGATTGGTCGCACCCAGGTGCGGTCAATCCTAATGCTGGCGGCCGTGTTCGTCCTCCTGCTGCCGATCCTCTTCGGCTCGGTTCGGCTCGGACTGCTCGGGATCGTGATCAACGGGCTGCCGCTCGCGATGACTTTCGGGCTGATGGGTCTTTTAGGAATCCGCCTCAATATGGCTACTGCGCTCATCGGGGGGGTGGCAATAGGCTCGACGGTTGACTCGACGCTATTCTTCATCAACTGCTTTCAGGCCGAACTCGCCCTGGGCCGGACCTCGACCGAAGCCATCGAGGCCGCGGTTCGCCGAGTCGGCGACGGAATTCTGATCACAACCGGCATTCTCGCGGGCGGTTTTCTGTGCATGACGGTTTCGAGTTTCAAGCCGACCGCGGACTTCGGCATCTTCACGTGCTTCACAATCTTGACGGGGGCCTTCCTTGATATCGTCATCGACCCGATCCTGCTCGGGTTCATGGCCCCACGCGCCGTGCCAAAAGGCCCGGCCCGCAACTGACACCGCTGCACCTCGCGCGCAGTGTTCGTGCTCCTTCGCGGTGCCTCCGCCGCCGCTGCATCGGCGCGACACAGAGGGTCGCCACGATCGCGCAAGGTGAATTGATTCTGAGCATTTCAGCGCCGATTGCAACCAGTGAATCGTACCGGCTCAGTCGGAAGGGAATTTGCGTCAACCCGTAGGACAGTTCGGATCAGTCCCGAAAAGCGCGTTTGCATCCGCTCAACTCCCGTTTCCCCGGTGAACCGTAGCGATCGCTCGCAAAAACACCTATCTGGGATCGCACCGCAGGCGTCACGCGATTCGCACTGTGAATGCGTGCGCTTTCGCCCTGTCAACAGAGGACTTGCATTTGCCTCATCGGTGTTTATCGGCGTTCATCGGCGGGCAGATTGCCTTTCTCAGTGCTAGGGCTTGACACCATGGATTTAAGCCTCTAGCCTCAAAGAGTTACGATCCGGAGGTGGCCAGATGCGAGCTATTTGCGGTATTCCCGGTCTTATCGCGATTGCGGCGATGGCCCAAGGCCAGTTGCCGGCCCAACAAGTCACGTTTACCAAGGACGTTGCGCCCATCCTTCAGAACCGCTGCCAGTCCTGCCATCGGCCCGACACCTTCGCGCCTATGTCGCTGCTGAATTATGAAGAAACGCGGCCGTGGGCCAAGTCGATCAAGCAGAAAATCCTGGCGCACGAGATGCCGCCCTGGTACATCGACAAGAACGTAGGCGTACAGCATTTCAAGAACGACGTGTCGCTGTCCGACGAAGAGATCGCAACCATCGTCAAGTGGGTGGATGCCGGCGCGCCCAAGGGAAACCCCGCCGATATGCCGCGGCCGCGCACCTTCGACGATTCCGATCGCTGGCATTTCGACCAGCCGGATCTGATCGTCACTCTGCCCAAGGATCAGTTGGTGCCCGCCCAGGGGTCCGACCGCTGGATCGACGTGTTGGTGGACGCCGGCCTCACCGAGGATCGCTACATCAAGGCTATCGAAGTGAAACCCCTCAAGGGTTTCAGGGCCGTCCATCACGTAACCACGTCCATGAAGCACGACGACGATCCGGATGGCGGCGACAACGTCCAGGGAACATTTCTGAACGAATATGCTCTGGGAAAAAATGCCGACGTATTTCCCGAAGGCGCCGGCCGCTTGATGAAGGCCGGGACCAAGATCAACTTCAATCTCCATTTGCACCCCATGGGCCAGGAGACTCTGGCCAACGTCGCGCTCGCGCTCAAGTTTTATCCTAAGGGAGTCACGCCCAAATACATCGAGACCACCGAAAAGATCGGCGACCCCAAGGAGCTCGACATCCCACCCAACGCGGACAATGTCCGCTTCGATGCCTACAACACGCTTTCCAAGCCGGCGCGGCTCTTATCGTTCCAACCGCACTTGCACAACCGCGGAAAGGCTTCCTGCATGGAGGCCATTTATCCGGGCGGGCACAAAGTGGAGATGCTGAGCTGCGTCAGCAAATATCAGTTTGCCTGGCATCTGGTGTATCTCTACGCCGAAGACGAGCAGCCGCTGCTGCCGGCCGGGACCGTTCTGCACATGATCTCCTGGTACAACAACTCGCCCGGGAACAAGTTCAATCCCGATCCCGACAACCTGATTACTTACGGGCAGCGTACCATCGACGAAATGGGCGGCGCCTGGGTCAGCTATTACTTTCTCTCTGACGAAGAATTCAAGCAGCAGGTGGAAGCGCGAAAAGCGAAGCAGACTCTGGCGAAGGTGGAGTAGCCGGTGCGCTGGGTTCTGCCGGTGCTGGCCGCATCGTGGTTTGCGGTGAGCGGAGCGCGCGCCCAGGTGCAATATGCGCGCGGCCAGGACGTCGCTCCGGTGTTTGAGGGCTGGGAGCATAATCCCGACGGCACTTTCGGCATGGTCTTCGGATACCTCAACAGGAACTATGAGGAGGAAGTCGACATACCCGTGGGCCCCGACAACACCATCACGGTAGGCGAGGCATCCGGAGATCGCGGACAGCCCACGCATTTCTATCCACGCCGCCAGCGCTTCCTGTTTCGTGTGGTGGTACCCGCCGATTGGGACAAGCAACAGAGGGTGATCTGGAGCCTGACATCGCGCGGGCGAACTAATCAGGCCAAGGGATGGCTGCAGCCGGAATGGGAACTGAGCCAGGATGTCATCGTCGAAAACATGGGCGGCGGCGTCCCCGATCCCAACAACCAGGCGCCTTCGCTCACTCTCGGCGATGTTCCAGCCATTACCTTGCCGGACGCAGCCACACTGACCGCCACGGCTACCGACGACGGTCTTCCGAAGCCGTATCGCAAAACTCCGTCGAATCCGGATCGCGATTCACAGCCCCGCCGTCCGCGCGGCGTGCAGATCAAATGGATTCTGTATCGCGGACCGGGCAAAGTGACGTTCGAGCCGGATGCCTCCGCGGTGATCTATGGAGAACCGGTGAAGCTCGCTTCGAAGGTGAGTTTCAGTGCGCCTGGCACGTATGTTTTGCGGGCGACCGCGAACGACGGGCAGCTATTTACGTCGCGCGATGTGACTGTGGTTGTGAACCCAAGCGCGGCGGTGCAATCGAGCCAGCGATAACGTTACGTCAGAAACGAAACGAAGCGGCGCTCGGGATCGTATTTCGCGCGCATCGCTCCCAGGCGAGTGGAAGCTTCCTTCGACAGATACGGTCCCTTGTTGACCGGCATATTCTCGTCGTTCATCTGGGAGCCATTGCCGATCGGCTTCAGCTTGCCGATCATCTCGGCGGACCACGCGGCGCAGCGCTGATCGTCGGCGGCGTCGTAGTAGATGGCGTTGGGCGAAAGATAGACGTCGCCTTGCAGCGAATACGCCATGTCCTTGAGCTTCTGCACCGGCCCCCAATGCATCCAGAGCATGAACGATTGCGGCGTCGGGAATTTCAGGAACGCGTCGCGCCCGGCGGACAGGATCCTCTCGGGTGGCGCACTCGTCCAAACACCGTCCAGGATCTGACGCGAGCCGGCCGGGATTGCGCCGCCGGTAGCGAACGGAATCTTGACGTGCCGCGCGACGGCTTTCTTCGCCACCGCAGCGCCTTCCAGGATGTCCAGCGCCGCATCCACCTCGCTTTCGGAATAGCCTTGCGAGTTGCCCGCCAGCGTGAGCGCCGGCTTGCCATCCACCGTCCCACCGATCAGGATGCCTTCCAGAAATCGCGGAAAAGAATTTTGCGTTTTCCCTAGCCAGGTAGCCAGCTCATCCAGCACGTCCGGTGAAAAAAAGTAGACGCTTGACTTTCTGGACGTCGGCAGCGGATGCAGGTTCAGATAGTAGCGCACGGCGACGCCGAAGAAGCCGGGGCCAGACCCGCGCGCGGCCCACAGATAATCGCTGTTCTGGTTTTCATCGGCGTGAATCAATTCACCGTCGGCGTTTACCACGTCCAGCGCCTGCAGGTTCGCGCAGGCCGGTCCCCACAATCGGCCGTTCAAGCCATGGCCGCCGCACATCACGAAGCCGCCCAGTCCCACTCCGGGATCGTGCGCAGTGGGGAACATCAGCTGGTATCTGTCGGCCAGAATCTTGTTGAATTGATCGCCGGGCCATCCCGGACTCACCGTGGCTATGCGGGCCGACGGATCCACGGAAAGCTCCTTCATCCTCGAAACGT
This sequence comes from Bryobacterales bacterium, assembly GCA_963798295.1. GTDB lineage: Bacteria > Acidobacteriota > Terriglobia > Bryobacterales > Bryobacteraceae > Palsa-89. The sequence goes on from CAWCSV010000007.1 coordinate 576,701, forward strand.
TAATCAGGACGGCATGGTCGCGCGTGTGCGAGCCGGTGAAGCTGTGGCCGCCGGAGCGCGCGCTCACCTGCCATCCGCGCGCCTTGGCCAGCTTGACGGCGGCGATCACGTCGTTCACGTCCTCGGCCAGCACAATGGCACTCGGGAAGCGGTTGGGCTTGCGCGCGTTCCAGGTAGCGCCTCGACGATAAATCTCGTAGCCCGAGTCACCCTTGTAGTAGATCTTGCCCTTCGGGATTTCGGAGGCTGACACCTGCGCCGCGAATCCGAAGTGCGGCAGACGCACGGCCAATGCCTTTGCGGTACTGGCGGCGACGCCAACCAGACTGGTTCCCCATTGCAGTAACCGACGTCGGCTAATCATCACCCCGTTAGGTTACATGAGTTTTAACCCGTGGACTATAATCTTCACATCATGAATCGGTTGGTCCCTTTGTGCTGGATCGCATTACTGTGCGCACAAAGCGGTGGGACCATCGCCGGCAGTGTGGTCGATTCCGATGGCGAGGCTGTCGCGAACGCTCAGGTTCAGGTCACCAACAGGAGCACGTACGCGGTCTACAAAACCGTCGGTTCCGAGAAAGGCCGCTACACGCTGGCGTCGCTGCCGCCGGGCGCGTACGATGTCTCAATCACGGCCCCGGGATTTTATCCGAACAATAAGCAAAACATCTCCGTCGGCGCAACGGAGCCGCTGCATCTGGATGTTCGCCTGCTCGAATACCAGTTGGGCACCCTTGGCGACGGGCGCGAATTCCGGGTGCAGCTCACCAGTCCGCATGCGGCGTCATCGGGCCCCACGCCGCGAACCGCGGATGGCAAACCCGATCTCTCGGGCGTCTGGTTCGCGCAAAGAACCGTGGACGCGGGCAAGCCGGAGCCTCTGCCCTGGGCCGAAGCGCTGGTCAAGGAACGCGCCGCGAACAACGGCAAGGAGGCGCCCGGAGCGCGCTGCCTGCCGCGAGGCATCACCAACGCCGGGGCTCTGTTCCCCTACAAACTGGTTCAAACGCCGACGCTGCTGGTGATGCTGTTCGAGGATGATATCCCGAGCCATCGCCAGGTGTTCTTAGACGGGCGCGGTCATCCTAACGATCCGAATCCAATGTGGATGGGACATTCCATCGGGCATTGGGAAGGCGACACGCTGGTGGTCGACACGGTGGGCTTCGACGATCGATCCTGGCTGGATACCGCGGGTCATCCGCACACCGAAAAGATGCACGTCATCGAGCGCCTTCGCCGCCCCGATCTGGGACATCTCGAAATCGAGTTCACCATCGACGATCCGGGCGCGTATGCCAAGCCCTGGAAAATCCTGCGCGTTTCGGAGCTGGATGCCGGCGACGACATCGGCGAGTATGTGTGCACCGAGAACGAAAAAGATGTGGGACATATGGTAGGGAAATGAGGAACAACCATGAGATTGTGCCTGTTTTTCGTCATTGCTTCGATTGCTGCCCTCGCGGCTGACGATCCTTACGCCGCCGGGCTTTTTCAAAAACATTGTGCCGCCTGTCATAATTCCGAAGCGGGAGCAGGCGGGCGCGTTCCGCAGCTGGCCGCGCTGAAAACCATGACGCCCACGGCCATCCAGAAGACGCTGGACAGCGGCGTGATGAAAACGCAGGCGGCGCCGCTCTCGGCCGACGAACGACAGCGAGTGGCAACGTTCCTCGGAAAAGCGGTCACCCTGGAACGCAAGCGCGAAGAAATCGCGAATCTTTGTCCGGCTGGCGCGGCATGGGGCGCAGGACCCGGATGGGCCAGTTGGGGCGGCGGTCTCGCCAATACCAGGTTCCAATCGGCCAAAGACGCGGGGCTGCGCGCCGAAGACCTGCCCCGCTTGAAACTAAAATGGGCCTTCGCATTTCCCGACACGTCGACCCTGCGTTCGCAGCCCGCCGTCTATCGGGGCAGAGTATTCGCAGGCGGCCAGGACGGCACGGTCTACGCTCTCGACATGACCACCGGGTGCGTGTACTGGGCGACGACGGTGCAGAGCCAGGTGCGATCGGGCATCACGATTGGAGAGGCGGGCGGCAATCCGGCGCTGTTCTTCGGCGATTCGGCCGGCTTCGTCTATGCGCTGGACGCAACGTCCGGCAAACAATTATGGAAGATGCGCCCGGACCAGCATCCGGCTTTGACGATGACCGCGACGCCGGTGTATTACAAGGATCGCGTGTACGTGGGGTCCGCTTCGCGCGAAGAGGCTCTGTCGGTTTCTCCTGGGTATCTGTGCTGCACGTTCCGAGGCAGCGAGTCGGCTCTGGATGCCGCCACGGGAAGAGTCTTATGGAAGACCTACACGATCGGCGAGATGCCCAAAGCGCAACCGAAGACCCGGAACGGTTCCACGGCCTGGGGACCGTCGGGCGTCGGCGTTTGGACCGCGCCGGTGATCGACGCCGATCGCGACACCATGTATGTGACCACCGGCGACAATTACTCCGATCCGCCCACCGCGTTGAGCGATGCGCTGCTCGCTTTGCGCATGTCCACAGGCGAAATTCTGTGGTCGAAGCAGTTCACCGCGAAAGACGCGTGGAACAGCTCCTGCCAGCTTCAAGGCAAAGTGAATTGTCCCGATTCGGAGGGTCCCGATTTCGATTTCGCGTCTTCGGCCATTCTGGTTTCGCTGCCCAACGGCAAGCGCGCTCTCCTGCTGGGACAGAAGTCAGCCCTGATCTACGCCGTCGATCCGGACCGGCGCGGTGAGATTTTGTGGCAGGCGCGCATCGGCGAAGGCGGCACGGTGGGAGGCATCGAGTGGGGCTCGGCTACCGATGGCCGCAATGTATACGTGGCTCTGTCCGACATTCGTTTCGACGTGAGCCGCAAACCCGGCAGCAATGATCGCGCGTACAATCTGGATCCGAACAAGGGCGGCGGGTTGTTCGCATTTCGCGTCGACAACGGCGAACGCATGTGGCAGACTCCGCCGCCCGGTTGTGGCGATCGAAGGCCATGCAGCCCCGCGCAGTCGTCAGCCGTGACGGCAATTCCAGGCGTGGTGTGGTCGGGCGCGGAGGACGGCCATCTGCGCGGCTACTCAACTTCCAACGGCAAAATCATTTGGGACTACGACACGGCCCACGAATACCAGACGGTGAACGGCCTGTCTGGTCGCGGGGGCGCCATCGACGTGGCAGGTCCGGTGGTGGCCGGTGGAATGCTGTTCACCGTCTCCGGCTACCCGGGGCGCGGCAGTCTGCCGGGTAATGTCTTGCTGGCTTTCGGGCTGGATGCGAAGGCGGGCAAATGAGACGCGGCGGTTGGCTGCTTGTCGCGCTCTCAGCGGCCTTGTCCGCTCAGCAGCCGCCAGACCCCAACGCAAACTTCACGGGAACCGCCACCAGGCTGGAGAGCAACATTCGCGTGCGAGCCGCGCGCATTCATTTCGAAGCCGGCGCGCGAACCAAGTGGCACATCCACGAACGCGGCCAGATCCTGCTGTGCCAGGAAGGCGTCGCGCGGACGCAGGTACAAGGGCATCCGGTGCAGGAGCTTCATCCCGGCGATACCGCGTACGTACCGGGCGGCGTTCCGCACTGGCATGGGGCAGCAGCCGGGCAATCGACCACGCTGTTTTCCGTCGATATCAACGACGGCCAGACCAAGTGGCTGGATGCAGTAACTGAGGCCGAGTACAAGGCGGATCCGAAACGCTAGCGCTGGAGGAATCAGGTGGAATCGTTCCGTATTGTGTTGAGCTGCGTGGCAGGCCTATTGGTGGCGGCGAATATGGGAGGCCAAAGCACAACGCCAACATGGATCGCTGGACTTCTGCCTCCGGATGCAAGGGTGATCGAAATGGCTGACCTGAACACGCCCGGGAAAACTGGCGGGCTTTGGTTTTGTGGATGGTTCACCCGAGGAAGGTGGTCCGGCAGGAAAGTGGAGACGGCGGTTGTAGTGATTGGGTTTATGGCGACTACTGGCACGGGCCCGCCCGGCTTTCGCTGCTCGATCTGGAGAAGAAGCGAATCGTTAATACCATCGAGATCCGAGGGATGTACGAGGGATCCCAAGAGCCGGATCACAGCTTCCCAATACCGTTCCTGGTGCCGCGCGGCTCTTATTTTGTTCCCCGCGTCAACCAAAACAAAGAAGGAACACCAAAGATCCTGAACCTCCGCGATCTTACTGGAGAGGGAGTCGCTGGACAGTTCGTGCTCTTCGAGTACGAGGCTTGCTCGATCTCGCTGACGACCGTACTCGGATACAGTGGCAAGTCAGACCGTGCTGTGCAATATGGCGTTGAGATGATCAACGAGGATGGCAAGCCGGGGTCGTCTCCTGGGTTGAACAAGTCTTCGGAGAAAAGCCCGTGCGACCTGGCCGTTGGAGCTTCAACTGGCAACCCGGACATGGAGCGGAGGGCGCAGTCCATGAAGAGGTCTCATTCGATCCGGCGAAGCAGGTCTTTGTACGACAATGAAATGCTTCCGCAAGACGCCGCCCCGGACGAGCGGTGATAAGATCGTTAGCCATGAACAAGCTTCCGCGTTGGATTGCACTCGCTGCCCTGCTCCTACCGGCCGCTTTACACGCTGCGACGGGCTGTGGCGTAATCAAGCCCGATTCCACGGACGCGGTGGCCGCCGCGCCTGATCACCATAAAGTGATTCTGGAGAACGACGCGGTGCGCGTGCTGGAAGCGCGGGTCCCGTTGCACAGCCACGAACCGCCTCACACGCATCCCTGGCCCAGCGTGTTCTTCGAACAGACTTCGGGCCGCGACGAGCCGTGGAAAACCGTCAACATCCGGTGGTCTCAGGGAGGGCCCAGCAAGGGATTCGAGAGCAGCGATCGCGACCGGCACAATCTGCTGATCGAAATCAAAACCGTCGACTGCCAGCCCGCGCCCGCTGTGGATTTGCCCTCGACTGATGCCGTCAAGATCCACGATCCCAACATGACCGTGGTCCTGGAAAACGACTATGTGCGCGTGCTGAGCGTCCGCATCCCACCCGGCGAGAAGGAACCGTGGCACACGCACACCTGGCCGGCCGTGGTGGTGTATTTCAGCTTGCCCCCCTCCCAGCGGCTCTTGCAGGACGGCAAGAAAACCGCGCGTGCGGAGCTGAAAGAAATGCAAGTGACCTACGATCCCAGCAGCCAGCCGCTGCACTCGGTGGAGAACCTGGGCACCGTGGCCTATCAAGCCTACCGCGTGGAGTTGAAGCCCACCACCACCATCGCTCTTGCGAAAACCGCGCGGTAATGGCCGCCGCGGGTTCGCTGGAAAATCACGCGAAAGGGGTGTTGCGCGACTGGCTGTGGCGGCCCAGGAGCGCCTGGTTTCGCAAAGTCGTGTTCCAGGTTCACCTCTGGTCGGGATTGCTGCTGGGGATTTACGTCGTCGTGGTGTGCGCCAGCGGCAGCGCCCTCGTTTTTCGAAACGACATCTACGATTGGCTGGAATCGGGCGGCAAGGCCGTTTCCTACAAGGCAGCCCTCTACCATTGGCTGTCCTGGCTGGGCAAGCTGCACGGGAGCCTGCTCATGGACACCGACGGCATGACCGCCAATGCCATCGGAGGTTTCCTGATCGCGGCGCTGTGTCTCACCGGGATCGCTGTCTGGTGGCCTGGTTTGGGAAGCTGGCGCCGGGCGCTCGCAATCCGTGCCAGCACGGGCTGGAAGCGATTCGTCTTCGACCTGCATAGCGTGGTGGGCTTCTGGACTTTCGCGGTGCTTCTGATGTGGGGACTGACGGGCGGATATTTCGTATTTCCGCAGCCTTTCCGTGCGGCTATCACCCTGTTTACGCCGATCAACCCTCCTACCTTGGTCCAGCCGTCGCTTCAGCCCGCGACGCCGAATCGTTCGCCAAGCGCGGTGGCTGGGAGACCGTTCCCGCGCCGGCGTCCTCTGACGCTGGGCGCTCGCATCCTGCGCGGATTTTCAAACGCGCATTACGGGACGTTTGGCGGCTGGGGGGTCAAAGTATTGTGGGTGATTCTAGGCCTGGCGCCTGCCATCCTGTTCTCGACTGCTCTTGTGATGTGGTACAGCCGGGTGTTCGGCCCAGCGCTGCGGCATTTGCGAAGAAGGTCTATGCCCGCAAGCCAGTCCTGAATTCCGATGACGGGCCGCTGCGCTTGCGTCTCCTCAGCTTGGCACTCTTGGGCAAAATGCCGAAGCGCGGGTCGTTGCTGGCTACATGCTTCGCCACCGCCGCCATGGTGGATTCGAAGTCTTCGTGTGCGGAATCGATGAAGAGCCACTTTCTGAGAAAGTCATGCGGCATCAACGCCGGCAACTCGGATCGGATGGAAGCATGATGCGCAAAGTCGGTGCAGACCAAAACCCCGTGCCAGTTCCAGCGGCCGGATTTCGTTGGCTCAACCAGCAACAGCATCTGACGCTCGAAGAGGTACACAGCAAGCCCCCCGAACATTCTTTTGGTGAAGAAGGTGGGGTGCTCACTAAATGCGTCGAAAATCCACTCGTGCTGGAACTTCTTCATGTCTTCGAGCCATTGTAGTTCCATTTACGCGCCGAACTGCGTGAGGTGATGATCGAAGTGCCGGCACGTCAGATGGCTCCACAGGCGGCCGTTCATCCGGCCGAACATTGGATGCGGCGGCCATTGGCTCTGAGCCTCCCGCCGGCCGAACTCTTCGAGAAGCTGTTGGAGCTGCGCCACATCCTTTTCCCACGCGCTTGAAGCCGTCGTGAATGCTTCCGGAGGGCCCTGAATCCGGCCTTTCGGCCACGGAAGAACGTTGATCACGAGCTGCTTGATCGGTGGATATCGGAGGACTCCGGACATGGGCCGCGCGGGAAGCTCGCCGAGTGCGATTCGGAGTTGATCGATCAGGTGACACACCATCTGGCTGGAGGTCATTCGCCCCCAGCGGCGCGGTGCATCTGGACGGAGCGAACCAATGCGCTGCTGGAACTGCGCACGCACGACGGAATTGAACATCGTCGGGGACATCTGAAACTTCACCCCGCGAGCGGCATCATCACGGCCGTCTCGAGATCCTTGGCGGGCACCTGCCGTGGGTTGTTCAGGTACTCTTCGATACAGGGCAAATCGCGCGGCTCCTCGGCGCTGTTCGGCAGCCATGCCTGGTACAGCCAATCATAGGCTGTCTTGAGCTCGGCGTAGGATCCGGTATGGATGATCCTGGCGTAGCGCCCGCCTTCGATGTGCGATTCGGTGAGTTCTCCAGAGGGCGTCCAGCTATCCGGAACCGAGATGCAAACGGCCGCCCTCAACTCAGCCTCTGGCACGGACGCCGGATCGTCGTAGAAGACGCCAAAGGAGCGCGTATCAGGCGTCAACAGGGCGGTGGTGGCTGCGATGCCCATGAACCGCTCGAACGCTCGACCGGCGAGCTGATAGCTGCTGCGGAGTTGAATGGAGGCGACCCGTATTCTCGGCAGGATGACGATGTCCACTTGATAGATGGTTGAGTTCCGGGTACCGCGATACCGGGCGGGCGGCGCGCCATACTCGGCCCGAAACGCGCGCGTGAACACTGCTTGACTGGCATAGCCGGCGCGCGCGGCGGTGCGTTCGATGGGCAGCTCCCGGTCAAGCAAATCGATAGCCGCACGGTGCAAGCGCAGACGGCGCACGGTGTCGCTGACGGTTTCCCCGAGCAGCCCGCGGTAAACGCGATGGAAGTGATAAGTCGAAAAACAAGCCACTCGAGCCAGCGCTTCGAGATCGAGGGTTTCGTCCAGGTGCCCCGCCAAGTAGTCGACCACGCGCTGGACGCGCTCGGCATAGCCGCTGGGGTGGTTCATCGTGCCCCAAGATAACTCAATCGCTTTGATTTGGGTTGCGATTCTTTGTTTGGCCGGAGGCGCTTGGCCGGAAGCGCCCGCCCGAAAATCACTTCATATGCTTGAGGGACTGCTCCCCTTCCGCACAGATCTCGTCCACCAGCTCGGTGTCCACAACGATGCGCTCCTTTAATTGGACAGTCCACGGCTTGGTGTAGGCCTTGGGATCGTCCACGGTGACCTGGATGTTGATGTGCCCATAGTCCGGACGCCGGATTTCCTCCCGCACCTTGGCAGCTTCGGTAAGAACGCTGCCGTTCCAATCGATCCAGGTATCGTCGCGCAGTCCGATGGTGTCAATTACCAGAGTGTCGCCGGACCATTTCCCCGACGAATATCCTTGCCAGGAGGGGTTGGGATCCTGGGGCAACGGCCGGGCGTCCGTGAATACCTGGCGGTATCCCGCACCCAGTTCACTGAGCGTCACGAAAAGACCTGGTTGGTGGACGAACTTCAGCAAATGCGGCATCCCGTAGGCGCGAAGAAAATTATCCGGCAAGCAGCGGATGTGGGGATCGTCTTTCGCCAGGTTGTCGGTGCGCACTTTGACGATGGCCGCAAGCCAAGGCTGATAGGGCAACCCTCCGGGAATATCGACACCGATATTGGCCATGTGGCGCGAGCCAACGATGGCGGTGAGGTCGGCTGGAGTCTGCGCGTCCGGCACACTTTTCGGATCCTGCGGAGGGGGCAGATCCTTGGGACTCGACAACCCGTGTCCACGGCGATCGTAGGGCTCGCCAGTGGTCCAGATTCCGGAAAAGTCGGGTTTGCCATCGGGCATCCGAGGGGCCGGTGCGAACATGTCCACGTGGCCGTCGGCCTTGCGCGGCACGCCAGTAGTCGGATATTTGAACCATTGCGCGGACAACTGCCCCGACATCCAGAGCGTGCCCAGAATGACGAGAGCGGCGGGCAGGAAAGCTTGGCGTTGAGCAAGAAACGGCATTCGGCTTCAGCATACACCAATGGTCAAAATCCCGGCAGCCATACATCCACAACCGCGCAACGCCGCTCCTGGCGCACCACACGAAAAGCATTGCTGAGCGCTGCGTCCAATTCAGCAGGCTGGCGCACGATAGCCGCAAACGCGCCCCCGGCCGCCGCGGCGATCGCGGAATAATCCGGCGGCGGATCGAAAGCCGCGCCAATATCCTTCGATTTACTGGCGAATCCATGCGGGTGAATCGCCAATGTCGACATTTTGGGAGCCTTCCAGCCGCGATTGTTGTAGACCACCTGGACGAAAGGCGTCTTATATCGCCCGGCGATCCAATGCGCGGCCGAAGGGATGGATGCCATGTAGCAGCCGTCCCCGGTCAAGACCACGACGGTCTTATCCGGATTCGCGAGCTTGATTCCCACCGCCGCGCCGGTGCTCCATCCAATGGATCCGCCGGCGCAGGTGAAAAAGCTGCCGGGCCGGTTGGCGCGAATGTGATCGGCGATGGTGTTGTGGCTGGTGATCCCCTCATCGAGAACCAGCGCATCCGACGGCAGATGCTCGCGCACCCGCGCCGTAAGATGCTCCGGCGTGATCGCGTCCTGGCGCGGAGCCTCGCGGCTGGCGAGTTCCTTCATCCGTGCCGCATGCATCGCGGTATAGTGCGTCCGCCGCTCCTCGACAAGCTTTTCATCGATCTTGCCATTCGCCTTGGCGCTGACGACGCAGGCGTTGATTTGTTGGAGCGCGGTGGCTGCGTCCGCCCGAAATGAGCGCTGCATCGGAAAATACCACAGCGGGATGTGCTCCTTCAGCGGATCGACGTCGATGTGATAAACCTTTGCGTCGACGGCCGGCTTGGTCACCGTCGGAATCCACGGCACATCGCTATCCAGCACCAGAACCACGTCGCCTTCTTCCAACTCGGCGTTGCGCACCGGCGCGTTTACCTGGTTGCCCAGATACAGAGGATGGTCCGCCGGAAAATCCAGATAGGTGGGTATGGATGTCCAGGCCCCGATGCCCAAGGTGTCGCACAACTTCACCAGCTCCGCGACGGCTGCGGGATTTCTGCCGAGATAGCTGCTGATCACCAAAGGACGCCGCGACGCAATTAGATCTTCGACGATGAGCGCGGCGGCCGACGGTTCCAGGGCGCCCGGCTCCACGGGCCGCCACAGTTTCAGATCGTGCGAGGCCATCGGCGGGACCTCCTCTTCCAGCACCTCTCGCGCCGCCGTCAGATAAACCGGACCCTTCGGATCGCTCTGCGCGAACTGCATCGCGCGATGCACGATCTGCTGAATGTTCCGGCCCGTCCGGATTTCGTTTTCGTACTTGACGTAGCCGCGCACGATGCCCCGCTGATCCGGCACGTCCTGCACCCAATGAACCCACTCGTTGCGGCTGCCCGGAAGTTCGCCTTCCTGGGTGAACGGCGACAGCCCGGCGAACAACAGGACCGGCACGCGCCCCTTGGCCGCATTATGCACCGCGCCACCCAGCGACTGGGTGCCCACATCGACATGCACCAGCACCACCTGCGCCCGGCCGGTGGCTTGCGCGTAGCCATGCGCCGCGCTCATCGCGACCATTTCGTGCGGACAGGTGATCAACTGAGGGACCGGTTGCCCTTTGGCGTGCGCTTCGGCCAGGCTTTCGATTATGGGAGGATGATCGGTTCCCAGGTTCGCGAAAATGTAGGACACTCCCGCGTCGTGCAGGGCGTTGAGGAATGCGGTGGCGGCGGTGGGCAGCTATTTCCCCTTTTCCGCGGCTTTCTTCAGCGCGTCGATGGCGTCCAGATGGCGCGAATCGCGCTCGTTTTCGGTGCAGACGTATTCGATCAGATCGCCCACGGTCATCAGCGGCGTGATTTCGGTAACCTTCCAGGGGCGCGTGTACATGATGGGATCTTCGATGGTGATCTCCCATTTCAGGTGCCCGAAATCCGGCCGCGAGTAGCGCTCGATGACATGCAGCTGATCCGAAGCGGGATGCCCGGCCAGGTCGAGCCAGGTTTTGCCGTTGAAGCCGACGGTGTCCACCACCAGTTGATCGCCTTCCCAGTGACCGATCGAATCGCCCCACCAGGAAGGATTCACGTCTTTAGAATGCTCCTTGCGGTCCAGAAAAATCTGGCGAAAGCTATGCAGATTGCCTTCAAACAGAATCACCACCAGATTCGGCTGTTGAATGATCTTGGATGGATACGGATCGCGCCGCGGCACGCCGGTGGGAAGGCAGCGCGCTTCCGGATCTTCCACGCCGTCCTCGGCCTGCCGTTGCTTGAAGAGCTTGTCGCCCAGTGCGGTCATGGGAACTTCGCCCACGTCGTAATCCTTCGCGATGTCGGAAGTGTAGCCCGCATAGCCCCAGACGCCGCTCAGATCGGGTTTGCCGTCGGCGGTGCGGGGCGTGGGGCCGGTGGGAGCCGATGCCAGGGGTCGCGGATGGCGCTTGGCTTTGGGGATGGTGCTTTCGGCGGGGAACTGCGCAGAGGCCGGGATGGCCAGGTATATCGTCGCCGCAGCCAGCGTCAGACCAAAAAGTTTTCTTCTCACCACCCGCCTCAGTCCAGTTAGCGATTATCGCTCGATCGCAGTGGCTCAGCAACCTTCGGCGCTGTCCGGTTAGTCGTTGATGTCGGTTGACGCTACTTCGCCAGGGGTTTCAGTGCAGCGATGGCGTCTTCCGTGTACTCGATTTCACCATCCCAGTACTTGATAATCACTTCCTGATTTAGTGCAAGCCACTTTTCGAGAAGCGCTAGATCATGTGCGTCAACGTCTCCGCTACCAACGACATGAACGTCCGGTCTGATCGCCACGGATATCAATTCCGCAGGATTCACTTTCGGGCCTTTTGAAATCTTCACTCGAACGTCGTGGGGGGCACCGCCTTTCGGGGAAATCCAGACCACAAATGGCAGCCCTGTGCGCTTGGGAGACAAATTTGCCATTTCAAAGAGACCTTCGCTTTCCCGTGTGGATACAAACTCGCTGGATGTTTTCATGGGTCCGCTTTCCGTGATTACTTTAGCTTTGCCGCCCTTCGCTTTCGCCCAGCGTGCTTGCACCGCCTTGCGGTTCGCTGTGCTGAGTTGTTCTGGCGTCATATTGGCGACACGCTTCTTTCCGCCAATCTTGCCGCCCTTCCGTCCTGCCTTAACGAAAAAAGCAAGGGCTTCGGGCGGGATCTTCGCTTTTGCCATAACCTCCTTGTACCAAACCCGGTCTTGAATGGCAAGGCATGCCCCTGACGCTACCGGAGGGGGTCTTGCGGCATGATGCGATGAGCTACTTGCCCACCAGGTGCTTCAAATCCGCGTTGTTTTCCTGGCAGATGTATTCCCAAGGCTCCATGCCCGGATAGAAGCGGATGTTCCAGCTCACGGTCCAAGGCTTGGAGTAGGCGCCGGGATCTTCGATGCTGGCCTGATAGTGCAGGATCAGTTCATTGACGCGCGTGAAACGCTCGGTCACGTGGAGCTGTTCGGTGTGCGCATGACCGGCGGCGTCCAGCCAGCTCCGATCATTCAATCCCGTCACGTCCACCACCAGCGAGTCGCCGTCCCAGCGGCCGATGCCCTCACCCAGGTATGTCGGATTGAGTTTATCCGGCGTGGTATGCCTGCGCCCATCCATATAGATGATGCGCCACATGTGCGCGCCGCCCTCGAACACAAACAAGATGCGGTCCGGAAGCTGATAGATCTGAAACGGAAACGAAGTCGCGTACATGCGCGGGATGCCGGGCGGCAGGCAATAGCCCTCGGGATCATCCCTGGTAAAAGTGGCGTTGACTCTGTCGTAAAACGCCTTGGTCCACGGAAGAAAAGGAACCTCGATTTTGTGTTCAGGCTGGGCGGTTCCCGCGAAGCCGCCTCCGTTTCCGGACATGTCTCCAATGCCAGGAGGCATCCAGGAACCCTTGCTGTTTCCCAGGTCGGGATGGCCGTCGGCCAGACGGGGCGCAGGTGGGACATTCTTTTGCGCCAGCGCCGCCGTAACTTGACGGCCGTCGAAATCCTGCCCCGCGATGGGCAGGACGGATGCCAAAAGCGCAGCGATCATGGCCGCTCGGGTCATAAGGACGTTCCGCCCACTCTCGGGGGAAGAGTATATAACAAGCGGAGCGCTCCCGCGGCGCGATGTTCGATGCAGGCGATGTTCGATGCAGGCCTCCGCTCGCCGCTCACTTCATTTTTGCTTTTGCGCGCCGGAAGGCGAGCAGTTTCCAGTCTCGCACCGGTTGTTCTCCTCGCAGACTTGTTCCAGAAGCTTCCAGGTGGGATGCAACTTCATTTGAAACACCTGCGACCAGGATTTGCTGAACAGCTTTGGATCGTCGATCACGATCTCGTAGGAGACCGTAGTGGCATCGATGTGCCGAAGCCGTTCGACGGTGTGGAGAGCGTCGCTATGCCATTGGTTGCTGGCCGCCAGGGTCCATTCGCGCAGGCCGACGGTGTCGATTACCAGCGTGTCGCCGTCCCACTTGGCGACGGCATCGCCCATGAAGGTCGAGTCCGCATCCGGCGGATGGGGCTTGTCTATCGGTATCACGCGAAAGAAATGCATGTACTCATACAGAAAGACCACCGTGTCCGGCGTCTGAACGATCTGTTGGGCATAGGGAGCTAGAGCTTCGCGAGGGTGGCCGTCCGGCAGGCAAAGTTCGGTCGGGTCGTCGTGCCGGGGGTCGCCGGTTGGCGCCTGCCGGAATTTCGCTTCCGCACCTGGAAGCAGAGGAGACATGCGGCGCGGATCGAAGTTCGTCACCACGGGCGTATCGGTGTCGTTGGGTCCGACATTGTGGGCAAAAGCCGGGCCGGCCCATACGCCGTTGAAATCCGGCTTGCCATCGGGCATGCGTGGAATGCCTGGAACTTTCGCGTTGGGCTGACCCGCGCTCAGTAAGGACAGCGAAAGCGTCCATGTCACAGCGATACACGTTCTCACATTGAAACTCCTGCTACTTGGCGAGCTCCGCCGGCCGTAGCGCCTGGTCCTGTCCAATCAAAGCGTCGCGCCCGTCCGCGAAGGTCACAATGTTGCCGGACGCGTTGTTCGAGCCGTCCTTCGCGCGGTGCCCGGAGATGGTAAGCACTTCGCCAAGTTTGAGGCTGGCCTTGGTGATGCCCCGCCGTGTGAGCATTCCTGGAGGCGAGGCGGAGAAGCCCCAACTGGTCACCTTGCCGTTCTCGTCCTTGATGTCGAGGTAGAGCCAGATATGCGGGTTGGTCCACTCCAACTTGGTGAGCACTCCGGTAAGCTTGATCGGTTTTGTGGTATCGAACTCGGCGGTGTAAGCGTGGTGCGCAAAGGCGCCCGCGGACAAAAGCAGAAGACCTGCGATAGCCAGCTTGCCGGTCATGATGCCCCCGAATCGTATCAGGAACCCAGAACGGCAGGCAAGTTTCGGCTTGCGTCGGGCGAGAAGCCTCAGGCAGCCTGCGCGCAGCAACTTGCCACCGTTGCAACGACTTAGTTTTTCCTCTGGTACTTTTCTCGACTTTGCGCGGGCCTTCTTCCGAAACTGTTCAGAATCCTGGCCGTCCCAAGCCATAGAAAGGTAATATGTCTACTAGACCTCCTTCCCCGACAGAGCGCCTCACGATGACCATTGAGGGGTCCAACAGCCCGATACGGAACGCCACTCAGCGCGCCGCCGGGTCCGGGTGGAGCATGCACCCGCCCGCGACCGAACTTACCAACGAGATCCTGGTCCTGCACCTGGCGATCGATTGCGGCTTCTGGCAGGCGTTAGCAAAGGCCGGAGGATGGCCGGAATGGGAAGTCCAACGCCAGGATTTCATCGACTACCTGGCGGACGGCGGAAACGCGGCATCGTTCTTCGAGCATTTGCTGAACGTTCAGCCTGACGAAAACCGAACAGGGCGCAAGCCAATCGGATCGAAGAACCCGCAACGGAAGCGGCCATCGCGCAGCCAACCCCCAACATCTAGAATCGGCAAGGGCTAACGGATAGTCGTCTGCTGCGGCAGCAGCACACTTGGAAAGCCTCCCAAGGCTTGACCCGCGCCACAATGGGGCTTGCGTCCGGCGAAGGTATTGATAAGATTACATAGAGGTCGGCGGAGCTGGCCGTAGTCTCGCGGAGGGCAATCCTTGGGAGGCCAATTGAGTAAACGCAACAGCCTGGTGGCTGGGCTGGCGATTTTCGCCACACTGGGTTGTGTGGAGACGGCCCGCGCGCAACAGGCTGCGACCGTTCCCGCTATTGCTGCTACTTCAGCCGCGTCCGAGCGCGCCTTGCTCGACCAATACTGCGTGCCTTGTCACAATCAGCGCTTGAAGACCGCTGGACTGATGCTGGATCAGCTGGACCTGGCACAAATGCACGACCACGCCGAGCTCTGGGAAAAAGTGGTTCGCAAACTGCGCGCCGGTATGATGCCGCCTTCTGGCATGCGGCGTCCCGATCCGGCGGTGATGGAATCGATGGTCTCGTTCGTCGAAAAGGAACTGGACCGCGACGCTCTGCCCAATCTGGTTCCGCCGGGCATGCATCGCCTCAACCGCACCGAATACACGAATGCCATTCGCGACGTGCTGGGGCTGCAAGTGGACGCCACCAAATTCCTGCCTCCCGACGATTCCACACACGGGTTCGACAACATCGCGGGCGCGCTCACGCTTTCTCCGGCGTTGATGGAGGCGTATCTTTCGGCTGCCGGAAAGATCAGCCGCCTGGCTATTGGCGATGTCTCGGCGCCCACGCAGGCTGTCTTTGAAGTGCCTTCGGACACCGCGCAGAATTATCACATCGTAGGGCTGCCGTTCGGAACGCGCGGCGGCATCCTGATCAAGTATCAGTTCCCGGCCGACGGCGAATATACGTTCAAGGTGAAAGGCGTCACCGGATACTTCCAGGCTGTGCTGGGCGGCGTCAAGGGCGAGCAGCTAGAGGTAACGGTGGATGGCGAGCGGGTGAAGCTGTTCGATTGGGATAAAGAAATCTCCAACACCACGGGAATGGGCCGCTCCACGCAGCGCATCCCGGTGAAGGCCGGCCTGCACACCGTCGGGGTGACGTTCGTGGCCACCAACGATATACCCGGCAGCGAACTGAACAAGCCGTTTGAGCGGACCATGAACACCCCCGGCTCCATCCCGGGATTTTTGTTCTATCCGCACGTGGGCCAGGTCTGGGTTGAAGGGCCGTACAATGCCGCCGGCGCTAAGGAGTCGGCCAGCCGCGAGAAGATTTTCGTGTGCCGTCCGGCCTCCGCCCGCAACGAAACGGAGTGCGCGCGCACTATCCTTTCGACGCTGGTGAAGCATGCCTATCGCCGTCCCGCCACGTCGGCCGACCTTGCCACGCTGATGCAGTTTTATCAGACCGGACGCAGCGATGGCGGAAGCTTCGACGACGGCATCGAAGTGGGGCTGCAGCGCGTGCTGGTGGATCCGGAGTTTGTGTACCGCAGCGAACCGGAGCCGGCCAGCCTGGCCGATGGAAAGAGCTATCGGCTAAGCGATCTGGCGCTGGCTTCCCGGCTCTCCTTTTTTCTGTGGAGCAGCGTTCCCGACGACGAGCTGATCGACCTGGCCGCGCAAGGCAAACTCCGGGAACCAGCCGTACTCGAAAAACAAGTGCGGCGCATGCTGGCGGATCCCAAGTCGGAAGCATTGATCACCAACTTCACCGGGCAGTGGCTGGGCGTAAGGTCGCTGAAGACCAGCGAGCCGGTGGTGAATCTGTTCCCGGATTTTGACGACAACCTGCGGGCGGCCTACCAGAATGAGGTGGAACTGTTCTTCGGCAGCGTGGTCCGCGAGGATCGCAGCGTGCTGGATTTGCTGACCGGCAATTACACTTTTGTCAATGAGCGGCTGGCGAAGCACTACGGAATCCCGAACGTCTATGGCTCGCAGTTCCGCGAAGTGACGCTGCCTCCGGAACTCGATATGCGCCGCGGCCTGCTGGGCAAGGGAGCGCTGCTGACCGAAACGTCCAACGCGGCGCGAACGTCGCCCGTCACGCGGGGCAAGTGGTTCCTGCAAACTTTCATGGGCGTCAGCCCGCCGGATCCGCCGCCCAACGTGCCTACGCTCAAGGACCAGCCTGCGGATGCCACCGGCAACGCCAAGCCGCCCACCATGCGCCAGACCATGGAAGCACACCACACCAATCCGGTGTGCGCATCGTGCCACAAAATTTTTGAACCGATCGGGCTGGCGCTGGAAAACTTCGACGCGGTGGGCGCATGGCGCACACAGGATGGCGACAGTCCCATCGATGCCAGCGGCGTCCTGGTGGATGGGACTAAGTTGGATGGCGTGGCCAGTCTGCGCGATGCTCTGGTGCGGCGATCCGATCAGTTCGTGCGCGTGGTGACGGAGAAGATGATGACCTACGCGCTGGGGCGCGGGGTGGAGTATCGGGACATGCCGCTGGTGCGGTCCATCGTGCGCGAATCGGCCCCAGGCAATTACAACTTTTCATCCATTGTGTTGGGCATCGTGAAGAGCGCCCCATTCCAGATGAATACGAAAACGGCTACGGATAATCAGCAGCGGGCGGCTCGGTAATAAGAGGAGACCGGTAATCATGTTTATCACCAAGAAACACATTTCGCGACGGACGGTTTTGAAGGGCAGCGGCGTAACGCTGGCATTGCCGCTTCTGGAAGCGATGATCCCGGCCTCTACTGCCCTGGCGCAGACGGCGGCCGTGCCGAAGCCCCGCTTCGTCGGCTGTTTTGTGCCGCACGGCATGGCCCCGGGCAGCTATTGGGTACCCGCCACGGAGGGTCCGCTGGACGCCGTGCTCCCGTTCAATTGGAAAGCGCTGGAGCCGTTCCGCGATCGCTCCGTAATTCTGAGCGGTCTGCATTGCCGTTCGGCCGAACCGCCCCCCGGGGCGACCGGCGCCGATCATTGGGTGGCGGCCTGTTTCCTGTGCGCCGACAAACCCAAGAAGACCGCCGGCGCCGATGTGCGAGCCGGAAAAACGATCGATCAGATGATCGCCGAAAAGATCGGGCGGGACAATCTGATGCCGTCCATGCAGCTGGCGGTGGAGGATCCGGGCGCCAATTCGAGTAACTGCGGTGAAGGTTATAGCTGCGCCTACACCAATACCATCTCCTGGTCCACGCCCACCCAGCCGCTGCCGATGGAACTGAATCCGCAGGTAGTGTTCGAGCGCATGTTCGGCGACGGCAGCACGGCCGAGCAGCGGACCGCGCGGCGCAAGCGCGACGAGAGCATTCTAGACTCGCTCACCGGCAGCCTCTCCCGCCTGCGGAAAGATGTGGGCGCCGACGATCGCAACCGCGTGGACGAGTACACCGAAGACGTGCGCGAGATCGAGCGCCGGCTGCAAATCGCGATGAAGGCTTCGGCGGTCGCGCCCACCGACATGGGCGTCCCTGTGGGTGTGCCGCAAACCTTCGACGAACACATCAAGCTGCAGTTCGATTTGCTGGCGCTGGCTTTCAAGGCCGACATTACCCGCGTGGGCACGTTGCTCTTCGCCCGCGACCTCACCGGCCGCACGTACCCGGAATGCGCAGCGCCCACCGTGGGCTTCCATGGCGGATCGCACCACGGCGAGGATCCCAAGCGCATCGCCGACCTGTCCAAGATCAACCAGTATCACGTCAAGATGCTGGCTTATTTCATCAACAAGCTCGCCACTACGCGCGACGGCGCGGGAACGCTGCTGGATCAGTCGCTGGTGCTGTATGGAAGCAACATGGGGAACTCCAATCAGCACGTCCATTACGACGTGCCGAACGTGCTGATAGGCGGTTTGAACGGGAAGCTCAAAGGCGGGCGTCATATCGCCTATCCCACCAAGACTGTGCCCACCGGCAATATGCTGTTGAGCCTTCTTGATATGTACGACATCCACCAGGACAATATCGGCGACAGCACCGGCCGGCTGACGAATTTATAAGGAAGCGATGAAGCGCGTGTTGGGTAGCAGCGTTATTTTGTTGTGCCTCTCGGCGGTTGTCCTGAGCGCCGCCGGGAGCTCGGATGTTGCGGACGCGGTGATGCGCGAGGACCGGGCGGGGGTGGAAAAGCTGATTGCGCAACACGCCGACGTCAACGCGCCGCAGGCTGACGGGGCTACCGCGCTGCACTGGGCGGTTTTCCGTTCCGATAAAACGCTGCTGGACCTGCTGCTGCACGCGGGCGCGAATCCCAAGGTTGCGAATCGCGATGGTTCCACGCCGTTGTGGCTGGCCTGCATCAACGGAGATGCCGCCGGTATCGCGGCGCTGCTGAACGCCGGAGCGGATGCCAACGAACAGCTTCCGCTGGGAAGGACGCCGCTGATGGTGGCGTCGCGCACCGGCAATGTGGATGCCATCAAGGTGCTGCTGGACCACGGCGCGAACGTGAACGCGAAGGAAACTTTGCGCGGCACTACCGCGTTGATGTGGGCCGCCGACGAAGGCCACGCGGGCGCCATCCAACTCCTGATCCAGCACGGCGCCGATTTCAAGGCTCAATCGAATCCGGCTGAGCGCGGAGAGGGCCGGCGCTCGGAAAATCAAACGATCCGCGCAAGGCGGTGGAGGCACTGGCGAAAGCGCTGGCCGCCGGAATAGCCACGCCGCAACTAGGCGCGCTGGGCACCACCAGCCTGATCCCAACGGTGCCCAATCAGCGTAAGGGTCCAGGAGGTCGAGGCAAGGCCGGCGCCGGGGCGGCCGAGCAGGGCTTCGATCAAAATGACGATGCCGCGGCGGCGGCTTTTGGCTTCCGGCCGCCCCGCGCCCAAGGATGGTGGTGGCCTTACGCCGCTGGTCTACGCGGTGCGCTCCAACGATCTGGATTCCGTAAAAGCGATGCTCGCGGCGGGAGCCGACGTCAACCAGGTAACGGCCTACGGTTGGAGTCCCTTGCTGGTGGCGACGCAAAATCGATATTACAAGCTGGGCGTTTTTCTGATAGAGCACGGCGCCGATGTGAACCTGGCCAATAAAGGCGGATGGACGCCGCTTTATCTCGCCACCGACAATCGCAACATCGAAAACGGCGATTATCCGGTCCGCAAAGCTGACATGGATCATCTGGATTTCATCAAGCTCCTTTTGGATAAAGGCGCCAACGTGAATGCCCGGATGAAGGACAGCACCGAGACTCGCACCGTTTTCACCAATCAATGGCTGGATGAGAACGGCGCGACGGCTTTCCTGCGCGCTTCCCAATCGGGCGACATCGTCCTGATGAAGCTTTTGCTGGCGCATGGCGCCGATCCGAAGATCGACACCGCGCTGCATGTGACCGCGCTGCAAGTGGCGGCCGGCATCGGCTGGGTGGAAGGCATCACCTACGAATGGTCGCCCGCCAGCACGCTGGAGGCGGTGAAGATGCTGCTGGATCTGGGTCTCGATCCCAATGTGCAGGCCGACACCGGACGCACTGCGCTACACGGCGCCGCGCACAAAGGACGGCCGGATGTGGTTCAGCTTCTGGTGGACCACGGCGCCAGGCTGGATGTCCGCGATTACGGCAACACCGACAACCGCGGCAGCAAGGAATTAGCCGTGCACCGCTGGCTGCCGGTGGATTACGCCGACGGCCTGGTCCGCGTGGGCGTGCAATCGGCCATCCCGCATCCCGAGACCGGCCTTCTCATCCGCAAATTGATGACCGCCGCCGGGCTCCAAGCGCCGCCCATGGGACGGACGCTCGAATCCATTTGCGTCACCGACGCGTGCGAGTAGTATGCGCGCCGCTGGATTGCGGTTGCATGTCGCCGCTGTCCTTGCGCTCTCGGCATTCGCCTTCGGACAATCCGCGCCTCCGGCCAACCGGCCGGTACCTCGCACCTCAGACGGCAAGCCTGATTTCAACGGGCTGTGGGGCCCGGACCGCAACTTCATTTACGACATCAGCAGCACGCTGAAGCCAGGAGACACGCTGCCGCTGCAGCCCTGGGCCGAACAACTGGCCAAGAAGCGCATGTCGAAAGACGATCCCGAGGCGAACTGCCTTCCGGCGGGCGTGCCGCGCATGGCTCCGTATCCTTTCAAGATCGTGCAGCAGCCCAAGCTGATCGTGTTCCTGTTTGAAGGCAACATCCACAGCTACCGCCAGATTTTCCTGGACGGGCGCGGGCATCCCGACGACCCCGACCCCACCTGGTACGGCCACTCCATCGGCAAGTGGGAGGGCGACACATTGGTGGTGGATAGCATGGGCTTCAACGACAAGTTCTGGTTCGATTTCGCCGGCCATCCGCACACCGAGAAGCTCCACATCACCGAGCGCTACCGGCGTCCGGATTATTCGCGCCTGGAATACGAAGTGGTGATCGACGATCCGGGTGCCTACACGCGGCCGTTTACCATGTACGGGCATTCGCCGTTGGTGGAGAATTCCGAAATCATCGAGTACATCTGCAATGAGAACAACCAGGACGTGAGCCACATCCTGGGCAAGGACACGCGCAAGTAGGTCGTCAATGCCTAATATACTAGGTACACTGCTTGTAAAATACCACTTTGCCTAATATACTAGGCATCATGCTGACTTGATCTCCATGGGCGCCCGGATCGCCGAGCACCGCAAGAAGCTCAAGCTTAGCCAGGCCGCGCTCGCGCGCAAGGCGGGCATCAGCCGGGCTACGATCGATGCGCTCGAAAACGGACGTGCCGGAGAGCTGGGTTTCGCAAAACTCACCAAACTGCTTGCCGCGCTCGGCCTTGAGCTGAAGCTGCAGGCCGCGAGCTCGCACCGGCCTACTCTGGACGAACTCCTGCAAGAGGATCGCGATGATCAAAGTCTGGACCGACGCCGCTGAGGCGGGACTTCTCGACCGTCACGGCGAGCGCGGCAGCACGTTCGTCTACCTGCCCGGCACGCCACCCGCGCGCGCGGTCTCCGTGACAATGCCCGTGCGGCTTGAATCCTGGAGCGTCCCCTTTGGCCTGCCTCCAATTTTCGAGATGAATCTGCCTGAAGGTGTTTTGCGCGAGCGGCTCCGCCTTGCCTTCGCGAAAGCCACCGGCACATTCGATGAATTCGACCTGCTCTCGATCGTCGGCCGTTCCCAGGTCGGCCGCATCCGCTATACCGGCGATCGGGAGCAGCTGCAGCGAGGACGTGCCCTTTCAGTCGGTCGATGAGATTCTCGAACGCAAGCGCGGCGGCGACCTGTTCCGTTATTTGCTTGAGAAATTCGCGTCTTTCTCCGGAATCAGCGGCGTGCAGCCGAAAATCCTGCGTGCGCGACGAAAATGCCTTCGCTGAAATGGAGCAAACGGGACACCGGCTCTCGCAGAGCTACAAGGGCGCGACCCACATCGTGAAATTGTGGGAGCCGAACGAGTATCCGCAACTCGCCGCGAATGAATATTTCTGCCTTACCGTCGCGCGCAAATGTGGACTCGACGTGCCCCCTTACCGCCTGGCCGAAGACGGCATGGCGCTGGTCATCGACCGCTTCGATCTGCGCATGGATGGCACCTATCGCGGATTTGAGGATTTCTGCGTGCTTAACGCCCGCAGGACCGACGAAAAATACCGCGGCAGCTACGAGACATCCGTCATGAAACGCTTCGGCCAGTTCGCGAACTCGACCCATGTCACCGAGGATATGGAGAAGCTCTTCACCCTGATTGCGCTGAACTGCGCGCTTCGCAATGGCGACGCGCATCTGAAGAATTTCGGAATCGTCTATGACGACGTGCAGGGCGAAGCACGGCTTGCGCCGGTCTACGATCTCGTGACCACGTCCGTTTACCTGGCCAAGGACAGCTTGGCTCTGACCCTCAACGGCACGCACCAAATGGCCAAGCGCAAAAGAGCTGCGGAAATTCGGCGAAACGCGCATGGGCGCCACGCCCGCGAAGGTCAGGTCAATTCTAGAGCGCATCGACGAAGCGATGCAGGAGACTGGCAAAGGAAGTCCGCTCTTATATCAAGCGGCATCGGGAATTTGAGGAGCTCGGACAAAAGATGCTCCAAGAATGGGAAAAGGGCTCGGCCCGCTCCCTGCGCAGCTGAGCCCTGAAATGGAGCTGCCGGAGGGGCTTGAACCCCCGACGGATGTTTTTTCCTTTGGAGCGGTGCTGTACGAGATGGATAGATTGGAGGCGAGCATGGCAACCTTTGTGTTGGTGCATGGGGGATGGCATGGGGGCTGGTGCTGGCAGAAGGTCATTCCCTTCTTAGAAGCTGCCGGCCATGAGGTGTATGCACCCACCCTCACTGGCCTGGCTGAGCGTGCAGCCGAGCTGTCACCCGATATCGGATTAGATACCCATATCCAGGATGTCGTCGGCTTGCTTCAGGAAAATAATCTGCATGGTGTCATCCTGGTGGGTCACAGTTATGGCGGGATGGTCATCACTGGCGTGGTCGATCAGGTGCCGGAGCGCATTACTCACCTGGTCTATTTTGATACCTTCGTGCCACGTGATGGCGAAGCGATGGTTGATGTCTCGCCAATTGTTAAGTATCTGGTCCGCAAACAAGTACAGGCTGATGGCTGGAGAGTCGATCCTCCAAAGGAAAGGCCCTTGGGGGTGACGACAGAGCCAGATCGAAGCTGGGTGCTCTCGAAGTTGACGCCACATCCCCTGAAAACGCTGGAGCAACCTCTTCATCTGACGAATCCAGCGATCGTGTCAACAAAACCCCGTACACACATTGACTGCACAGGCAGTGGCTTTTTCTTCTCACTCATGCAACGTATAGCTTACTTAGTGATACCCCACATACCATATTTAGGGGGGCGGAGAGCACTTCCTCCAACGGAGGCGGGTTGGCGTCTGCGACAGCTGCCAACGGGCCATGATGCGATGATCACGATGCCGCAAGAACTGGCCGATTTACTGCTGGAAGTGGTTTGACAAAGGGGGCGCGGGGGCCACGCCTGCGAAGATCAGATCCATTCTGGAGAGCATCGGCATCGGGAATTTCAGCCGCTTGGAGGCGCAACTGAAATGGAGCTGGCGGAGGGGCTTGAACCCCCGACCCTCTGATTACAAATCAGATGCTCTACCAACTGAGCTACGCCAGCATCTCTACGACTCGGGATCGGATGGAGCGGGGTACGGGAATCGAACCCGTGTAAATCAGCTTGGAAGGCTGACGCCCAACCGCTAGGCCAACCCCGCGCACACCAACGGCTATCGAAACCATTGTACTGAACGGCGCCAGCGCGCGCCGACTTGCTCCGCGCGGCCGATGTCCGCTCGATAGATATCGTGCAATCGCAGCAACCCCAGGCACACGCCGCTGGCCGGATCCACCACCGGCAGCACGGAGATTTGCGACGGACGGTCTTCCATCAATCGCAGCGCGTCCTGCAAGCGCGCGTCGGGCGCGATGGTTGCGGGATTCGGCGTCATCACCGCCGGCGCACGCAGGCCGCGAATATCGTCATGGGCCTGCAGCGCGCGCCGCACGTCGCCATCGGTCACCAGGCCAATCAGCCGTCCGGAAGCGTCCAACACGCAAGCGGCGCCCAGCGGATGATGCGTCATCGCGATCACCACCTGCTTCAGCGAATCTTCGGCATGAGCGATGGCGATTTCATCGCGTCCATGCATCACGTCGCGCACCGTCAGCCGCAGGCTGCGCCCCAGGTGGCCGCCCGGATGAACGCGCCCGAAATCCTCCACGCCGAAGTTGCGCGCGCGCATCAGCGCCACAGCCAGAGCATGGCCCAGCGATAACGCCACGGTGGCGCTGGCGGTGGGCGCCAGATTATCCGGATCGGCTTCGCGTTCCACCGATGCATCCAGCACCACGTCCATCTCCGACGCCAGCGGCGCCGAAGCATTGCCTAGAATGCCGATGCGTTGCGACGGCAATTCGCGCAGAAACGGAATCAGCTGCAGCAACTCGAAAGTGTTGCCGCTTTTCGAAACCATCAAGGTGGGATCGCCCGGCGAGTACAGTCCCAGATCGCCGTGCGAAGCTTCGGCGGCGTGCAGGAACACGGCCGGCGTTCCGGTGCCGCACAGCGTGGCGACGATCTTGCGCGCCACATGGCCCGATTTGCCTAGCCCGGTGACCACCAGTTTCCCCGGATGCGCCAGAATCGATCTCGACCGCGCAGGTCAGGTTTCCATCCAGGCGTTCGGAAGCCCGCGCCACCGCCTGGGCTTCGATCCGCATGGCTTTTTGAGCCGCCTCCATCCACAGGGAGGCCGGTGCTTTTACATCCATAGGGTTGACTGAACCATCATCTCATCCGGAGGGCATCTGCGGAACTGGGAGGCCGGATCGGCGGACGCCGCGGCCGCTCTCGCCCTCACGCCGAAAGCGAGCACGCCATTGCTGGCCAGAATCGGCTCAATCGTCAGAAGCACGGGACCCTGGCTTGCGTCAAGCGTAAACTTTCGAACTTCCATTTCCGACGGACGCGCGGCTCTCCAGCGCCTGCCGCAAACAGCGCCGCACCGGCTCCCGGTCTTGCGGGGCAGATATTCGAAGATGGATCGATCGGCGCCATGCGCCCCGTCCGCCAGGATCGGGCGTGGCTCACAAAGACGGCTGGCCCTCCGGCGAGACCGCCAGCAACAAATCCGGCGGCTGCCGGAGCAAGGAGCGCAAGCTGGTCTCCAGGCTCTGGCGGTTCTCCTGGCTGCGCAGCAGCGCATCGATATCGGTGAGAGCCAGAATGGCGCCTTCGATTTTTCCATCCGGCGTCTTGGATGGCCGGATCTTCATGGCATACGAACGCCCGTTCAGATCCCGAACGTTCTGCTCGCGATGGTGCATGTTGGCGATCGCGTCGCGGATCAATCCGGGAAGATCCGCTACCTGGATGTTGGGCTTGATATCTCCAATCGGCCGGCCCACGTCGGTGGGAATCAGGTTCAACACTTTCTGCGCCGCGGAAGTGAAGCGCCGAATCCGCAGATCGCGATCCAGCATGACGAAGACCACGTCCACGGAGTCGATCAGATTGGTCAGGTCGCTGTTCACCTTGGCCAGCTCGGCGTTGCGATTTTGCAGCTCCTCGTTGACGGTGATCAGTTCTTCGTTGGTGGCCTGCAGCTCTTCTTTCGCGGTTTCCAGCTCTTCGTTGGTGCTCTGCAGCTCTTCGTTGCTGGAGAGAATCTCTTCGTTGGCCGACTGCAGCTCCTCGTTGGTGGCTTCCTGTTCTTCAATGATGGAGCGCAGATCGTCCTGCGTTCCGGCCAGTTCTCCGCGCAGAGCGGCGAGTTCGCGCTCCGCGCCCGAGTTCGCCTTGGTCTTGCCTTTGGCTTGGCCCTTGGCCGCGCGCGCCGGCTGGCCTGCCGGCGGCGCGGTGTCGAACAAAACCAGATAGCAGGGATTCTTGCTGGCGGCCGCTGGGGAGCGGATTTATCGATGACGGGAATCACTTCCAGAGTTACTTCCGTGACGCCGGAATCGCTTCTTACCCGCACGCCGGACTTGCGAACCGGATCGCCCGTTTTCTTGGCCTGATGGATGGCGGCGCGAAGATCGATGGCCAATCCCTCGCGCGCCATCTTGAGCAGATTGAGAGTGGCCTGGCCGGACGGCTGCTCCAGAAAAGGAGCCGTGCGGCCGCGGAATTGAAGAACGTCGAAGGAAGAATTGATCAGAACTCCGGGCGGAGAATAACGCGACAAAACGATGCGGTCGGCTTCCCGGCCCAGGTCCACCTCGGGCTGCGAGATCGAGGCCGTTGCCTGCGGACGGCCAGACGGATCTTCCGCCAGTTCGGCCGGACGAAATTCCAAGATGCGGCCGCGCCGAGGTCAGCAGCCTGGAATAGATTTTATGCTTCTTGTCGATCTGCCGGAACGCTTCCGAGCCCGCTTCCACGCTCTCCGAGCTTCCCAGCAGCAGATAGCCGTCCGGGTTCAAAGCGTAGTGAAATGCGGCCAGCACCTTCTTTTGGAGCGGGACGCCCAGATAGATCAGAAGATTGCGGCAACTAATGAGATCCACCCGGGAGAAAGGCGGATCGCGGGTGACGTCCTGAACCGCAAAGATACAAACATCGCGCACCTGCTTGCTGATTTGATAGCCGCCGCTGGATTTGGTGAAAAATTTCTGCAGGCGTTCCGGGGAAACATCGGCGGCGATATTCTCCGGATAATGGCCGTCGCGCGCCACCTGAATGGCTTGTTTGCTGATGTCGGACGCGAAGATCTGAACGGACGGCGGCCCCGGACGATGGCAGGCGACTCCAGCAATAGCATGGCGATGGAATACGCTTCCTCCCCCGTGGCGCAGCCCGGAACCCAGACGCGAATGGGCAAATCGCCGTGGCTATGCTTCAAGATATCGGGGATAACATGGCTCTGAAGGTACTCGAAAGTCTCCGGGTCCCGGAAGAACGAGGTCACATTGATGAGCAGATCGCGATACAGCGCCTCCACTTCGGAGGCATCGGATTCCAGACACTTCGGTAGGCGGCCACGGTCTCCATTTTGTTCAGGACCATGCGGCGCAGGATTCGCCTGCGCAGCGTGCTGGGCTTGTACTGCGAGAAATCCACTCCCGTGGAGCGTTTCACCCACTGAAAGATGGCGGCGAACTGCGATTCGTGCGCCGGCGGTTCGCTATCTTCCGCCTGGGTGCCCGTCGCAGATAGGGATGACCGGCGATGCGAGCCAGCTCCCGGGCGATTTGAGCGGGCGGCAGCACAAAGTCCGCCGCGCCGAACTGGGCGCTGGCGCTGCGCGGCATGTCGGGGTACTTGGCGCTTTGCTCATCCTGCGCGAACGCGATGCCGCCTTCGGCTTTGATGGCGGCCAGGCCCAGCGTCCCGTCGGTACCGGTGCCCGAGAGCACCACCCCGATGGCCTGGCTTTTTCGATGTTCCGCCAGGGAGCGGAAAAAAGCGTCGATCACCATGCCGTGACGATGTTCATCCTTGATCGCCGGCCTGCATGAATTTCGTTATCAGCCCGCCATCTTCCATGGCCAGAGTCGTGTTGGGCGGGATCACGTAGATGTGATTGGCCAGCAACGGCGTGGAACCGCGCACTTCCTGCACCGGCATGCGCGTCACTTTGGAGAGCAGCTCGCTCAACATGCTTTTGTAGGTCTTGCTGAGGTGCGACACCAGCACGAAAGCCATGCCGGTGTCGTCGGGCAGCGCTTCCAGGAATTCGCGGAATGCTTCCAGTCCTCCAGCCGACGCGCCAATGCCAACTACCGGTACGGGCGGGGATTCATGTTTATCGGAAGGGATCCGACCGGCGTCGGGAGCTTTCGCCGCCTGTTTGGGCGGCTTGGAGCGGATCGGCTTGGAGGGGATCTTCGGCATCGCTCAAAGATTGAATTGGCTTAGGCCACAGTATCAAAATTAGTGCGAGAACGGGGAGAAAATTACGAGATCTTACTATTGAAGTGTAGCGGTATCTTGAGGCGGCGCGGCGACGAAGGCTACATAGCCGCGATCGGACAGAATCTGAGCGATGGTTTGGGCGATCCAGCGTACCTCCGGCTTTTGGTGGGTTTGCCAGCCTTGCCTCCAGGCGGCGCTCTTCTGGCTGGTTCGGTTACTCTCCATGCGCAGTTGCCGCGATGCGATTCGCATTTCGGCGCTCTCGCAAATGGTGAGGGCAGCTTCCGAACGGATGGCCCGCGAAGCCTGCCTCACGCTTGCCAACCGCTCGGCCAGTTCGGCCCGGCGCAAAACGACCTGCGCGCCCGACGACTTCATGGATCTGTTCAAAATGATCTCCGAAAGACCAGTATAAAGCAATTTCAGGAAGTCGCCGGGCGAACGCGAAAATATCCGACACTAGACGCGGTGCGATCCCACGGCTGCAGCGGACATATAAAAGTCGGATCGGTTGCAACCGTGATCGGCTTCATGCCGGGATAGCCCGACACGAGCCTTTTCGGCCGCCTCCCAGGCCAGCTTGCACGAGCGGCGCAGCAGATCGACTTCTGATTCAATTCCAAGACCGACGAGATCTGTCATCTTGCGCACGAAATCGGCGTAGGTGCGCGTTGTCTCCCGGTAATCGGCAACCAGACGAATACGTTCCTGGCACATCATAGTGATCGATAGTATCACAGTCGGAAAAATCAAATTCAGCCTAAAGGAATAGGGCGATCCGCCGATAAACAAATTAAGGTAAAAATGTTACCCGGCCTTACAACCGTTTCGCTGCCGCAGATCTACTGCCGCACCTGCCATCTGTCCACCCGCTCGGACGTAACGCGCTGTCTGCACTGCAACCGGCCGTTGAAGGCGCAACCGGCGGCGGTACCCAAGCGCGCGGGTTCCGTGCGGAAAAGCAAGGCACGGCGCAGCCACTAGGGTGACCGGTAGCGTACTCTACACCCCGCGCCGGTTGCCCCACAAATCGATGTGCATGCGCGGCGTCATCCGGAATCCTTCCCGTTTGGCGATGTCGGCCAGCCATCGGCCCCGCTCCGCCAAAACCGCGGGCTCCACGCCTTCGGGCATCAATACCACGCGGCCTCTGGACGCTCCGATGTCGGCAAGGATGGCGTTCACCTGCTGCAGATCGCCTGGATCGGTGATCACAAACTTCAACTGATACGGATAGAGCTGGATGAGCCGCCGCAGAATCTCGGGCTGGTAGCGCAGGCGCTCGTGCTGCTCGGCCCAACGGCCGTTGTCGCGAACGCGCGGCGTGGAATTGGCCAGCTTGGGGCTGATGCTCATCAGATCGCAGCGCACGTGCGCGTCCACGGTGCCGGCGGTCTCGATGGTGATGTGCTGCGTCAGACGCTCGGTCAGCTCCTCGATTTGCGGCGCGATCATCGGCTCACCTCCGGTGATCACCACATGCGAAGCGCCATGGCCGTTCACCTCATCGACGATGGAGCCGATGCTGCGCTCTTCGCCCTCCGGCTGCCAGGAAGTATAGGGCGTGTCGCACCATGTGCAACGCAAGTTACAGCCGCTAGTGCGGACGAACACCGATGGCACGCCCACCAGTGTTCCTTCGCCTTGTATGGAATAGAAGATCTCAGAGATTTTCAATCGACAATACTCGAGGGGGTCTTTGAGACCCGCATCATAAAAACCCTTGAGGCGTAACCGGCATGAATCGCACGCGCCGCACGGCGCGGCCTTGACCATCCGGATCGTAGCAACTGTGGGTCAATGCGAAGTCGACGCCCAGCTCACGGCCTAGCTTGATGATCTCGCATTTTGAAAGCCGAATCAGCGGCGTATGGATCTTCAGGCGCATGCGTCCTTCGACGCCGGCTTTGGTCGCCAGGTTCGCCATATTCTCAAACGCCGCGATGAACTCCGGCCGGCAATCGGGATAACCGGAATAATCGATCGCGTTCACGCCGATGAAAATGTCGGAGCTCGAAAGCACTTCGGCCCAAGCCAGCGCGAACGACAGGAACACCGTATTGCGCGCCGGAACGTAGGTCACCGGAATGCCCTGGCCCACGCCCGTTTTGGGCACCGCGATATCGGCCGTCAGAGCGGATCCGCCAAAGGCGCGCAAATCGATAGAGACCACGCGGTGCTCCGCCACCCCAAGGCTCGCCGCCACGCGCTTTGCGGCTTCCAGTTCAGCGCGATGCCGTTGCCCGTAATCGAAACTGAGCGCGTGGCAACGATAGCCTTCGCGCCGCGCATAGGCCAAGCAAGTAGCAGAATCCAGACCGCCACTTAACAGGCAGACTGCGGGTTTAAGGAATGCGGGAGGGGATTCCATCCTGGAGAACTTCTATTATAAAGAACCTGTGGAGTCTCGTATCCCAGAAGGTGCGCTGGAGAATGGCCTGGAGCATCACCGTGCGGGCCGACTGGCCGAGGCGGAGGCGATTTACCGGCAGATTCTGGCCGCCGACAGCCGGCATGCCGACAGCCTCCATTTGCTCGGGATGATCGAGCATCAGCGCGGACGGGATGACATTGCCGTAGAGCTGATCGGCCAGGCCATCGCGGTAAGCCCACATCAGGCCGCCTATCATTCCAACCTCGGCACCATTCTGCAAGCCCAGAGTAAGCTAGACGAAGCTGCCGCGTGCTTTGAGCGCGCGCTGGCTTTGAAGCCGGACTGGGCCGAGGTTCATAGCAACCTGGGCAACGTGCTTCAGGTTCAAGGCAAGCTGGAGGACGCCGCGGCGTGCCACGAACGCGCGCTCACTCTCAAGCCCGGCTTCGCCGAAGCCCTGTCCAATCTGGGGAATGTGCGCCAGGCGCAAGGCAGGCTCCTGGAGGCGGTGTCCTGTTATGAGCGCGCGCTGGAACTGAAGCCGGATTACGCCGATGCCCATAACAATTTGGGCAATGCGCTGTCGACGCTGGACCGGGTCGAGGAAGCCCAGCCGCATTACGAACGCGCGCTTGTCCTGAAGCCCAACTGGGCGTATGCGCATAACAATCTCGGCAATGCACTGGCAACTCAGGATCGGATCGACGAAGCCAGAGCGCATTACGAACGCGCGCTCTTGCTGAATCCTGACTACGCGAACGCTCACAATAATCTGGGCAATATTTTGAAGGAACAGGGCAGGTTCGACGACGCGATGGCGCACTATGGGCGCGCGATCGCGATCCAACCGGACTACGCCGAGGCTCACCTCAATCGCGCGGAGACCAAATCTTTCGCGCGGGACGGCGCCGATCTGGCGGCGCTCCAAGCGCTGGCTGAGAAGAGCGATCTACCAGCCGAAAAAATGCCTTACGTCCATTTTGCGCTGGCGAAAGCTCTGGATGACGTGGGCGATTATGCGCGGGCGTTCGAACAACTGCGGCAAGGCAATGCCCTGAAGCGCGGGCAAATCAAGTATGAAGAGCAGAGCGTTCTCGATCTCTTCCAGCGTATTTCCGCGGTGTTCGACAAAACGCTTTTCGATCGGCTCGCGGGACTGGGCGATCCTTCCCCCATTCCGATCTTCGTAGTCGGCATGCCGCGTTCCGGAAGCACGCTCATCGAGCAGATCCTGGCCAGCCATCCGCAAATTCAGGGCGCGGGCGAACTCAGGACTCTGGAAAAAATGGAGACCGGTTATCCGGAAAGTATTCCGACCCTGGATGGCGCCGCTCTGCGCCGGTTTGGCCAAGCCTATCTTGCCCGCCTGCCCGCGCTTGCGAACGGCAAAGTCCGGATTGTCGACAAGCTGCTCGGCAACTTCCTACGCGTCGGCCTGATCCGTCTCATTTTGCCAAACGCCCGAATCATTCATAGCTCGCGCCATCCGCTGGACACCTGTGTGTCCTGTTATTCCAAGCTTTTCACATCTGGTCTCTCCTTCACCTACGACCTTGCGGAACTCGGCCGCTATTACCGCGCCTATAGCGAGCTGATGGCTCACTGGCGCTCGGTTCTTCCGCCCGGCGCCATGCTCGACGTGACGTACGAAGACGTGGTGAACGATCTGGAAGTACAAGCCCGGCGCTTGGTCGATTATTGCGGCCTGCCTTGGGACGACCGCTGCCTTAATTTCTATGACAATACCCAGCCGGTACGAACGGCCAGCGCCGTGCAGGTCCGCCAGCCGCTGTTCCGCGGCTCGCTGCAACGCTGGCGACACTATGAATCCGGCCTGGGGCCATTGCTCGAAGCGTTAGGGGATTATTCGGGCGGCAGATCGACGCCGGAGGCCATATTGCCGCGGTAAACCATCAGACCAACGTGGTTGAGGCGGCTGGTATAATCCACCCAGATTTCGCCGCCCATATCGGTCCATCGCCGGCAGAAGCTAAAATCCTCACTCAAGTAGAAACCGGTGGTCTTGTCGACCATGCAATTGAAGAGCGCGGAACGCCAACGGCTGCCGGCCAGCGGATCGGAACCCCGGTGCTCGTTCGTGTAGCGCAGATCGGGATAATGCGCGATCATGGCCTCCAGCACGGATCGGCGGATCAGGAGAAACCCAGTGCCCGCATAGCGCGATTTCACGAAACCGCTGCGAATCACCATGTCGACGCCGTGCTCGCGCTCCACCACGTAAGACAGCGTGGCGGATTCCAGCGGACTCCGTCCGGCCTGCACCGCCGCCGGCATTTGCTCCCAATTGATCTGCTTCACCGGATAGACGGCAGCCGTGACGTCGGCGCCGAATTCGAGAAGCCGCAGCACCTGTTCCGGCTGAAACTCGATGTCGGCATCGATAAACAGCAGATGGGTGGCGCTGGGATTATCCAGGAAATGGCAGACGATGGTCTGGCGCGCCCGCGTGACGAGAGCGTCGCCGGCCTGCAGCAGGTAGTTCAAATTCCAGCCGCGTTGCGTAAAGGCTTTTTGCAGTTTCAGGAGCGAGACGGCATACAGCCAACTTACCTGGCCGCCGAAACAGGGCGTACCGATGGTGATCGAATAAGGAGCGGGCGGAGTTGACATGAACGGGATGCTCGTATTGTATGCCAACGCGTTTGCTGAATTTGACAAAACCTTACAGGGACCGCCCCACTCGGTTGAGTCTTTAATTAGAGAACCGCGCGCGAGCACGCGGAATCGGGAGATCAACCAATGAAGAAGATATGCAGCTACCTCATCGCATTAGCGGCGCTTACGCTGTGGGTAAGTCTTGCGGCCGACATTGACGGCAAATGGACCGGCCAGGTGCAAGGGCGAAACGGCCCTCAGACACAGACTCTGATGCTGAAAGCGTCGGGCAACACGCTCACGGGCAGCGTTCAGGGCGGCCGGGGCGGACCCGTCGACATTTCCAATGGAACCATCGACGGCAACAGCGTCTCCTTTACCGTTGTGCGTGAATTCGGCGAGAACAAGATTACGCAGGAGTTCAAGGGCACGCTGTCGGGAAGCGAGCTGAAACTAACCGTGTCGGGAGGGCGCGGCGAACCAAGGGAAGTGACCTACAAGAAAGAATAGGCGTCTGGGCTTCCCGGGCAGGACTGAACGCTACAATGTAATTGTCCTGCCTATGCGTTTGGGAAGCGTGTTGCTACTGTTGGCGGTCACCGCGGCGGCTTCGCCGGACGTGGTGCGCCGCGCAGCCGCGCTCTATGAACGCACGGAGTACCACGCGTCACTTCGTCTTCTGGCGGAAGATCCCGCGCCCGCCGCCGCCGATTACCTGTTGAGCGGCAAGAATTATTTCATGCTCGACGACTACAAGCGAGCGACCGAGTTCTTCGAAAAAGCTGTCGCGGCTGCCCCCGGCAATTCCGATTACCAGCTTTGGCTGGGCCGCGCGTGGGGGCGGCGCGCGGAAACCAGCGGCTGGCTGATGGCGGGCGTGCATGCCTCCAAGGCGCGCCAATGTTTCGAGAAGGCCGTCGCGTTGGATCCGCACAATCGCGAAGCCAAGAACGATCTGTTCGATTTCTACCTCAACGCGCCCGGTTTTCTCGGCGGTGGGTTGGACAAAGCCGAGGCGATCGCCAAGAGCATCGCCCAGGAGCGGCCGCCTGAATCGGAGTTCGAACAGGCCCAGCTGGCCGATCGCAGGAAGGATTATGCCGGGGCCGAAGCGCATCTGCGCCGCGCCATGGAACTGGCGCCCAACGAACCCGGCCGGATCGTGGATCTGGCGCGCTACGTGGCCAAGCACGGGCGTTACCTGGAAAGCGACCGGTTGTTCGAGCAAGCCAGAAAGCTGGCGCCTCAACTGCCCCGCGTGGCCTTCGCCGAGGCGCGCGTGGATATCGAAAATCATCGTAATCTGGAGCAGGCGCGCGCGATGCTGGAAGGCTACCTGCACGCCAGCCTCACTCCCGACGACCCTCCCCGGCAGGAAGCCGAGAAACTTCTTCGGCGCGCGGGCGGATGAGCGATCTCAGCGGGCGGTCGGGCGCCCTGGTCAAAACCTACGCGGTCCTCCTGTTTTTCCTGGCGCTCAAGGCGGTTGGAAATTCAGCCATGGCCTGGGGCATGAAGCAGGTGCCCGAGCGCATGTCGATGAATCCCGCGCTCTATCTGCGCGCCATGCTGAACCCGTTCGTCGCCATGGGAGTGGCCGCGCTGCTGCTGGCGCTGCTGACGCGCATGACGCTATTCAGCCTGGCCGACCTGAGCTTCGTACTTCCCGTCACCGCCGTCGGCTACGTGATCGCCGTGTTCCTGGGCAAAGTGTTCCTGCATGAAACCGTCACGCACCAGCGCTGGCTGGGAACGCTGCTGATCTTCGCCGGCGCGGCGCTGGTGGGTTCTACACCACGCAACACCACGGGTGTCCCGCAATGAGGTGGCTACTGGTGACTGCCATCGTGTGCGCCACCGTGCTGGGCGACCTGCTGCAGAGCCACGAAATGAAGCGCGCCGGTGAACAATCGGTGAGCGCGCGCGGCTTCGCTCGATTGCTGCACGTGATCGTGGGGCGCCGCCTGCTGATCCTGGGCATCGCCTGCAACGCCGTGTCGTTCTTCGCGTTCATGGCGCTAGTGCAAACCGAGCCCTTGAGTTTCGCCGTCCCGGCGTCATCGGCGAGCTTTGTGCTGGAGACCGTGCTCGCTAAATTCGTTTTGCACGAACATCTCGGCACGCGACGCACAGCGGGCGCATTGGCCGTGCTGGCGGGCGTGGTGCTGGTGGGCGGATAGCCGGTTCAGGCTGTTCTGTCCCCCGAAAGCCTCTCGATGAATTCGGCGATGAAGGGGCCTTTTTGCAGGTTATAAGCCGCCCGGTTTCCGGCCCCGGCGGCCGCGGCGCGCTCTTTTTCCCGCGCATAGGCCTCGCGTAAACCGGCGTCGCGCCGTAGCGCGTCGCGGAAGGCGAGGCTGCCGCGCCACGACTCTCCCTGGTACTCCACGACGTGCACTAAGTGCGTGCGCTCCGTCCGGTCGCGCCCACGCCCGAAAATGAAATGCCCTGGAACACCCGCGCCTGCGGCGTAGTCATAGCCCAGAGCCTCCAGCGCAGGTTTGCATCTTTCCCAGTCAGAGAGCGGTGAGATTCCGACCATGATGTCCAGTATCGGCTTGGCGCAAAGCCCCGGCACCGCAGTGGACCCGTAGTGCTCAATGCCCCCTGCAACCGGCCCGAGCGCCTCCGCAAGACGCAACCTTTCGTCTTCGAACGCAGCAGGCCAAAGCGGGTCATAGGCGACCAGCAGGTTGAGATTGGCCTGGAGGCCGAGATTTGCTTTTCCGCGCACCTCTGCCTCACAGGTTACTTCGTTTCAGCTTCAGCGTCGATACTTGGGGTGCGTCCGCATGGTTTTGTGAATCGCCTTCCATTTGGCCTTTACCGCCGTTCGGGCCAGGGCATCCTGTTGGAGCTGTTCGTGCCGCAGTTCACCTTGCAGCTTGCGGTAGCTTCGCCATCGCGCCCCGTCAATCTCGCCCCTCTCTAACGCAGTTCGGATGGCGCACCCGGGCTCGTTGTTGTGGGTGCAGTCACGGAACCGGCATTGTGCGGCAAGAGCGGCCACGTCATCGAAAACCTCATCCAGGGAGTCTTCGGTGGCCCAGAGCTGCAACTCACGCATGCCGGGGTTGTCGATCACTGCGCCCCCTTCGGGCAACGGGATCAGCATGCGGCTGGTGGTAGCATGACGCCCGCGTGAATCCGCCTCGCGGACCGGCAGCGTGTTCTGAATCTGCTCGCCGAGGAGCGCGTTCACGATGGTCGATTTTCCCACCCCGGACGATCCCAGAAAGGCGACGGTCCGGTCGCGGATGGCAGGCCGCAAATCCTGCACGCTCTCCCGCGCGCTCATTACCAGGTGTGGGACCTGTTGGGCAACGGCGGCGACCTGTTCCAGGAGGCCCGGAATGGCGTCGCAGAGGTCGGATTTGTTCAGCACGATCAGCGCATCTCCACCGCTCTCACGGGCCAACACCAGGTAACGCTCCAGCCGCCGCACATTGAAATCGCCGTCCAGCCCGCACACGATCACCGCCAGATCCACGTTGGCCGCGATCACCTGTTCGGCAACCGTTTTGCCGGCGACACGGCGAGAGAACGTGGTCCGCCGCGGGAGTACAGCTTCAATCAAAACCAGTTTTGGATCCACCTGCCGCGCTGCCACCCAGTCACCGACGGCGGGCAGGACAGAGCCGTACCGCAACCTTCCGGCCGGAGCGGCTTCGTGCTCTCCATCCTCCAGGTAGATTCGGTATTGCTCGTGGGCGGCGAAAGAAACCCGCCCGAGTTGCAATCGCTGGGCCGCGTAGGGCTCGAAAAATTCACGGATGCGAGCATCCGCTCCAATTTGTTCCAGAAACATTTCTGTTCGCTCCAGGTCTCTACAGACCAGCCAAGACACACTTCACGCTTTGGGATTTAGTGAGTTATCTTGAAAGGCGCAACTCGCGCCTTTAGCGAACAGTCATAGGCGACTCTTTAGGTATTAGCACAATTCGGTCCATGGATCGAGCTCGACTACTGGAGCCCGACGCGGTGGACCAGGTCCGCGAAGCGAGGATCGCCGCGGATCGGGTCGAAGTAGGGATGTACTTTCAGGAACTGCAGAATGTTCGACTGTTCCTTATAGGCCTGCTCCAACCAAACGAAAGCGTGGTCGTTTTCGCCCAGTCCCAAATAACCGTTCACGAACGCGGCCGCGGGTACGTAACCTGCCTCTCTGCGTTTTTGCAGTTCCTTGAGGAGGCGGAGAGCGTCGCTACGACGCCCGGCGTGAGCATACGCCCTGATCAGCACGCCGGTGGCGGCAGGGCTACCCTTCGAAACAGCGATGGCCTTCTCAAGCGCGGGGATTGCATCTCCGGGTTGATTGTTGGCGACCAGCGCAAATCCAAGGTACAAAAGTACGTCTGAGTCGTCCGGTTGCACCGCCAGTGCGCTACGCAACTCGCGAATGGACTCCTCGTAGCGATGAGACTGAAACAGTATCCACCCTATGCGATCGCCGGAGACCGTAAGAGGGTCGAGATCCCTGCCACGCTTTGCCCAGGCCACCGCCTCATCGGTACGGCCCTGGCACATCAGCCACGAAGCCAATCCGGCATGAGCATCCGCGTCGTTGGGGCTCAATTCCAGGGCGCGCCTGTAATCAGCCTCGGCGTCCGCCCAGTGCCACTGTTCCTGCTGCACTTGTGCAAGCAGGACATGCGCTTCAGCGAGATCAGGCTCGAGTTCGAGCGCTTTTCGGACGGTGCTGATGGCTTTTGCGCGCGTCTGGCCGGGAGGAGCGCCTACAATAACCGTGCCAAGTTCGTTGGAAACACCTGCCAGTCCGACGTAAGCCGGCGCAAACGTTGGGTCCATCTCGATCGCGCGCTGGAAATAAACCATACTTCCCTCGATGTCGGCTCGGGTGTGGCTATTGCCGTAGGCAAACCGGCCTTTCAGGTAGGTCTCATAAACTTCAGGCGCCACAGGACGCGCTGCCTTAAGCCTCTCGTGCTCCTTCCCGGTGACCGTGACTTGAACCTTTTCAGCGATGGATTGCGCCAGCTCACTCTGCACACTCAGTACGTCACGCAGCTCGCGATCGTATGTTTCCGACCAGAAATGTTCGTCGGTTGCTCCGCGAATTAACTGCGCCGTCACACGAATCCGACGGTCCTGCCGCATTACCGATCCTTCGACAATGGCATCCACGTGCAGCATTCTGGCGATCTCCGGCACCGAGATCTGCGGATTCTTGAATCGCATCACCGACGTGCGGGAAATAACTCGTAGATCGTGTATCGTGGAAAGGCGACCGATGAGCGCCTCGGTCATCCCGTCAGCCAGGTATTCCTGGGTTGGATCGCCGGACAAGTTCTTCAAAGGCAGTACCGCCAAAGACCCGATTTTGGGTGGCGCCACAATCCCTGTGCGCCCTCGGGCAATGACGTAGGCGGCAGCTAGCAGGCCGAGTACACCAACCGCTGCCAGAGCCAGCCAGCCGCGCGCCCGGAATGTCGTTCGACGTCCGTGGCCGCCCTTCGCTTCCACCGGCGCCTCCGGCTTTAACTCATCTGGTTCCTCGGTGAGTTGCCGCCGGCGGCTCTGCAACCATGCATCCAGCTCGGGACCGACGGCGTAAACTGAGCCACGCTTGTCGTGCAGGTGACGGTGGACCGGCATCCCTTCCCGCTTCTCCCAGCGCTGGACCGTCGTCACATCGCGGCCGAGGTAAGCCGCAATTTCCTTCCAGGAGTCCAGACGGTTTTCGAGCGGTTTCTCGGACGTCGGCGTGTCTGGGGAGGGTTCGCCCACCGGTTCACCGATTGTAGCGCCGCAAGTGGGTGACTGCAAAAGACGCCATTTGACTGCAAATGGGCGGTTCTGCGCATTGCTGTTTGCATCAACCGTCCAACGGATGGACTATTTACCAGCTTCTAAGTTTGGAGGTTCCTTTTGATGAAGAACAAGACTTGTTGGTGCCCTGTCCCGTTGAGCGCGCTCCTGATGTTGGCCGCTGCCGCCAGCGTTCTGGGACAAACTCCGACGCCGACTCAGTTCAGCGGCGTGATCAACGACTATACTCCCGAAACCAACACCCCAACGGGTCCTTGGGAAATGCGCGGACCTTGGACTTTGACGTTGAACGCAGCATCCAGTACCGCGGATTTTTCGGCGGAGCTGACGATGGAACTGTCCGATTACACGCGAACCCCTTCGAATATCGACACGACATCGGGCGCGAACGGCCGAATGCAGCATACCCACCACATCGCCATCCAGGGCGGCACGGTGACGCAAATCGCTACCGGCGGCTTCCAACTGAGCGGTCCAGTCAGCATTACGAAAGACGGCAGCCCAGCGCCTCTAACGGCATCTACGTTATCTGTCAGTATCGTGGGAGGAACCACCGTCGGATTCTCGAACATTACGTTGCAATTCGCGGGCGGTGCGACGGTTCATTTTGGGTCGCAATTGATCCAGGCGTCGTGAGTAGCCCGATAACTTCCGGACCGGGCGCGGGCCCGACACCGGGCACCACCACCGCTGTTGTAACCCCGCTCAGTTTGACGACTAGCCAGTCCTCGGTCGTGCTGGACGCCAGCGGGTCCACCAGCGCGTCAGGAACCCTGCAATATCTGTTCGAAGTGCTGCCGGGAGGCCTTCAGCCCGCGGTGCTGCAGACCCCCACCGACCCCAAAGCGACGGTCGATTTTGTGAGCGGATCGGGAACTTACCTGATTCAGCTGGTGGTGACGGACGCGAAGGGCAACACTTCGAAGAGTTCCGTGATTACGTTGAATTATCAGCCATAGAGGCAACGTCGAGGCGCGCGAAAGAAGCGATATCGTCACCCGCTTAAAAGGGCAGTGACTGATCAAGACCCGCGACGTCGCGCCGACTGACTAAGTAACTCATGGTGGGGCGGACGCCTTCGTCCGCGCCGGACCCCCTGGTCCGGCTTCGCATCACTGAAAGCAGAAAGCCGACGCGGGCGTCGGCCGCGGTCGGGGACCGCCCCACATTGGAACTTCAGCCGGCCGAAAGCAACGGAATCACTTGATGCAAGGATGTCAGGACCCGGAACGCCCGTTGGCGCGCCTCCTCCGACGGCGGTTTCAGATCGGGCACCATCACGGCCAGCATCCCGGCGCTGTTGGCCGACAGAATCCCAGCATCCGAATCCTCAATGGCCAGAGCACGAGCGGGGTGGACGCCCAATCGGCGCGCGGCTTCCAGATAAATGTCGGGCGCCGGTTTCCCCTTTTCAACCTGCTCTCCGGTCACGACGTGGGCGAACCTACCCGCGTCCAATCCCCCCGCTCTTAAGCTGAGCGCCGCGTATTCCCGGTCGCTTGACGTGGCTACCGCAATGGGAAGGTTTTGGTCCGCAAGATATTCCAGTAATTCCCTCAGTCCCGGCTTGAGCGGAATTCCGGAAGCTTGCACTTCTTTGCGCCACAGAGTCGCCCAGAGCTCCCGAAAAGGTCCCATAGGAAACTCCACTCCAAAACGTTCCGTCAGCGCTATTTCACCGGCGGCATTGGTCCGTCCTACCAGCGTGAAATAGAAGCTGTCATCCAGAACGAACCCCAATTGAGACGCCGCCCGCTGCCAGGCGGCCTTGTACAGGCCCTCGGTGT
Organism: Bryobacterales bacterium; assembly: GCA_963798295.1. GTDB lineage: Bacteria > Acidobacteriota > Terriglobia > Bryobacterales > Bryobacteraceae > Palsa-89. The sequence goes on from CAWCSV010000007.1 coordinate 617,277, forward strand.
CCAGCATCAGGCCGTCCATATCCAGAATCACCGCGTCAATATCCAGAATCACCGGCTCGATCTGCATGCTGCTCCACGTTTCAGTTTCCCTAATCCCGTCCGGAACGCGTTGACATCAACAATCAGTTGAAGCCCGGTGGATTCACCCCTATGATTGAACGATGAGAAAGAAGCCGCGTGGCGCAGCGGCGCCGCTGATCGCGGTGGACCGTAAGAGCGACAAGCCGCTTCATCGTCAGATCTACGATGCGTTCCGCGCCATGATCCTGGAACGCAGATTGCAGCCGGGGCAACAGATTCCCTCCACGCGCGCCCTGGCGGACGATCTGCGTATTTCGCGGATTCCCGTGCTCGGTGCTTATGCTCAACTGCTCGCCGAAGGCTACATCGAAAGCCGCGCCGGCGCGGGCACGTTTGTGACGAACTCGCTGTCGGACCAATTCCTCAGCGTACGACCCGCGGTGGCGAGCGTGGCGAAAGAACCGGCGTCGGACGCCATCTCACGCGTCTCCAGGCTTCTGCCCCTGGAGGGAACGCCCTGGTTCCTCGGTTCGGGCGCTTTCAGCGTCGGGCAGATCGCTTACGATCATTTCCCCTTTCGCGTATGGTCCGATCTGGTAACCTACCACGCGCGGCGGGTGCGCGCCAGCTCCCTGAACTATTCGGACCCCATGGGCTCGCAGGAATTTCGTGAAGTGATCGCGGCCTATCTCCGAACGGCCCGGGCGGTGCATTGCGAAGCGTCCCAGATCATGGTGGTCAACGGTTCGCAGCACGCGCTGGATCTGTCGGCCCGCGTTTTGCTGGACCCCGATTGCCCGGTCTGGATCGAGGAACCAGGCTACGTATTTCTGCGGCACACGCTCACGCTTTCCGGTTGCAGGCTGGTTCCCGTCCCGGTGGACAGCGAGGGCTTGGATGTTGCGGCCGGGGTGAAGTTGTCGCCGGACGCGCGCGTGGCCTACGTAACGCCTTCTCATCAATATCCGCTGGGCGTGACCATGAGCGCCGCGCGCCGCCTGCAGTTACTCGAATGGGCGCACAGTTCCAGCGCTTGGATCGTGGAGGACGACTACGACAGCGAGTACCGCTATGAAAGCATGCCGGTAGCTTCCATGCAGGGGCTGGACGCCGGCTCCCGCGTGATTTACATCGGGACGTTCAGTAAGACGCTTTTTCCGTCGCTTCGTCTCGGATACATGGTGATTCCCCCCGCTCTGGTAGGCCGCTTTCTCGCGGTCCGCCAGGCCAATGATCTGTGCCCGTCCCACCTCTATCAGGCCGCACTGGCCGATTTCATCAGCGCCGGCCACTTCACGCGCCATGTAAGAAAGACCCGGCAGTTGTATGCCGAGCGCCGCGATGCGCTGGCACAAGCGCTCCGCAGCGAGTTCGGCCCCCAGATCGAACGCTCCGAGATGGAAATTCTTGGCGCGGAAGCCGGCATGCACCTGGTGGTGACGCTTCCGCCAGGCTTATCCGACCAGAAGATTTCCGCGCGCGCAGCGCAGGAGGGTCTTTGGCTGTGGCCCCTTTCCGCCGCTTACGCCGGCACGAAAGTCCGACAAGGCTTCGTTCTTGGCTTTGGGGGAACGAAAGCCAATGAAATGCCCGCTCAAGTGCGGCGTCTGCGCAAGGCCATGCGCTGAAAGTGGCTATGGCGGAGGCGCCGAGAGTGGTCATTGAGTTCGGAAACACCTTACCTTACCATTAGGAAAATCACCGATCTAAGCCAGCTCCCTGTAGCGCTCTCATAGATTCCACGGGCACTTTCGAGCCGCACAGCTACGTTTAGCTCTCGCTTGCTCCCCGGCCCTCTCACTGACTCGCAAAGTCTGCGAATTCCGGACGTCACGATCCATCGATCGAGGAGATTCATTATGTCCCAGAGACAGACCCGAGTCCTGTTCGCGCGCTGCGCGTTATTCGCTTCCCTGCTGTTGCCGGTCGTTCTGCTCCCAAACATTGGCTACGCGCAATCCACCTTTGGCGACTTGCGGGGCACCACTCGCGATCCGGCTGGTTTGGCCCTGCCGCAAGCCCTGGTTACGCTCCACAACGTAGACGAAAACACCACCCGATCCGAGCTGAGCGACGAGAATGCCAACTTCCTGTTCGAGAACCTGAAACCAGGGAACTATACGCTCACGGCGTCCAAGGAAGGATTCGCGGGCTCGCCGACCACGTCGGTGGAGTTAGTAGCTCGCCAAAGCGCGCGAGTGGATCTTTCCCTATCGCTGGCCCAGGTGCAGCAAACCGTAAAGGTGGAGGCCGCGGCGGAACAAATCAATACCGAGAACGCTACCGTGGGCGACACCCGCGGCAATAACCAACTGGTTGAAATGCCGCTCAACTTCCGAGCGCAGACCACCAGCCCTCTTGCTGCTCTGGCCCTTTCTCCGAGCATCATTACCGATAGCCAGGGGAACATACAGGTGGGCGGCGCCACTTATTCGATGACGGGTTATTCCGTGGACGGAATTTCCACGGCCAATGTCACCGCCAATGGCGCTCTACAAAACGCCTATCCGTCGTCGGAAGGGCTGGCCGAACTCAAAGTCACAGCCTTCAACAACAGCGCGGAATTTTCTCAGGTGGCCGATATCACATTCATCACCAAAAGCGGAACCAACCAGTTGCACGGCAGCCTGTTTGAATATCTGCAAAACGACGTGCTGGACGCCACCATCCTGAATTTCACCAGCAAGGCGCCCAAGCGATTCAATACTTTCGGTGGCAGCCTGGGCGGCCCCGTTACCATTCCGCATTTTTATAGCGGTAAGGACAAGACATTTTTCTACGTCGATTACGAGGGCAATCGCCGCAGAACGGCTACCCCGGAGCAATATCTGGTGCCGACGCTAGCGGAACGGAACGGGGATCTGGACGGGCTTCCCATCATCAGCCCCACAACAGGTCAACCAGCAAATGTTGCAATCAATCCGTTCAACGGCACGCCGTTTCCGAATAACACCATTCCGGTATCGATGCTGAATCCTGTTTCCCTGAAACTGCTCGATGGATATTACCCGCTGCCCAACGTCAGTGGTTCAGGGAGCGGCTACAATTATGAAACCCTCCAGCCCATCCCTTCCAACACCAACGGCTTTGATGCCCGGCTGGATCACTACATCACTTCCAATCAGCAGGTCTATGCCCGCTTTAGCTGGAAGAACTTGCTCTCAGACACAGGTCAATTGGGCCTCCCAGCGAATCCTCTGTTGCCAAACGACCTGAATGTGGAACATGACCGGAGCCTGATCGTTTCCTATAACTACACCATTAGTCCCAAGATGGTGAATGAGTTTCGCTTCGGTTTCACCAATAGCCTTATTGACACTACGTTTCCAATCCAGGGCGCCACAGCCGACGACCAGCTTGGTCTCACCGGTATTAGCTTCGCGAATCACCCCAACACAGGCGCGTTTCCGACCTTCAACTTCTCCGACGGAACCGGCTTCACGCCGATCGGCCGCGACAAGGACGGGCCCGGCCAGTCAAAGACCATGCAATTCACCGACAATCTCAGCCGTACCATGGGAAAGCACACCGTCCGAGTCGGTCTGGACATTCGCCGCGTGTTTTACGAGACCGTGGTGCGGTGGGGGCAGTCCGACGATTTTGGCGCGTTTACCTTCAACCAGGGCGTCTTCACCGGCAGTTCCTTCGGCGATTTCCTGCTGGGCGCGCCCAACACGGATTTTATTGTCGCGAGCAGTCCCAACACCAACGAGCCGAGCGTTCAATGGGGAGTTTACGCCCAGGATCAATGGCAAGTGAACGACCGGCTCACCGTGAACTTCGGGCTGCGATGGGAGCTTCTTCCGGAGTTCACCGAAAATCAGGGTGATATCGCTAACTTCGATCCGAGGAACGGCGACATCGTGGTTCCCGACATTCTCCTGAACAAAACCGTGCCCTCCAGCCCGTTGCTGCAGGCCAACTACAACGCCTTTCTGATTTCCTTCAATGCCTGCCAGCTACCGACCAGAAACATGTCGCTGCCTTGCACCAACGTGGTCACCGCGAGCCAGGATCACTTGTCTCAAAGCCTGCGCAATACCTATTGGCACGATTTCGATCCACGCATCGGCATCGCTTTCCGCCCATTTCGAGACAACAAAACCGTCTTTCGCGCCGGGTTTGGCATTTTCACGCAAACTCCCTTGGGACAGCTGGCCTACGATTTTCTGGGCATCCCGCTGGGAGCGCCGTACACTTATTCGAACAACAATGGCGGTGTGCCGCTGTTCACTTTTCCGCAAACGTCTCCAGCATCCACCAGCGCGCAGTATGGAGGGACGGGGCTCTACGATGGTATGAGCCCGAATTTCAAGGATCCGCAAACGGCGCAATGGAATGCAACCATTGAACGCCAGATAACAACCGCCATGGCGGTACGTATTACCTATTCCGGGATGAATTCCTACCGGATGAACGTGAAGGAGGATTACAACGCCATCCCCCCGAGCACGACGCCTTACGTGCCCAGTCCCTATGTCGATCCACGCGCTCCTTACCAGAACTGGGATGAAATCAACTACAGCGCGAACGCGGCTTTTTCCAACTACCAGGGGCTCACGCTGGAAGCTACGCAAAGGTTGTCGCACGGACTCTACTTTCAAGCCAACTACACCTGGGCGCACAACATCAGTGACGCTCAAGGCGACGCTCCGAACGGGTTTACCTCGGAAAACCTGTTGTTTACCCCTTCCTACGATCAGTTCGATCTCCGCGCAGCTCGCGGAAATGTGGCCGGGATGCCTCGGCAACGGTTCTTGCTGACGGGCACCTATCAACTTCCGTACGGGCAGGGCCGCGAGTGGTCCAGCAAGCACAGTTTCGTGAACGCGGCGTTGGGAGGATGGAATATTAACACGGTCACGCTGATCCAGACCGGGCCTTTTCTCACCCCCACCATCAGCCCCACCGAAGATCAGTCCAACACCGGAATCATTGGACGCGGCGGCATCACGGCACGGCCCGACGTGGTCGGAAATCCGGCCTCTCCTGGACCCGGCATCCTGTGGAACCTGAATGCGTTCGCTCCCACGCCAGCCGGCGCAGGACGAATCGGAAACGCGGGCGTGGGCATACTGGAGGGTCCGGGAACCATCGCCGTATCGGCTGGGTTGTCGAAGGAGTTTCCCGTCAAGGAGCGCCTACGATTCCGCTTTGAAGCCACGTTCACCAACGCTTTGAATCACACTAACTTCGCGCCGCCCGCCAGCGATGTGAGCAGCCCTTCTACATTTGGCGTTCTGCAGTCGGCCCAAACCGCCGGACAAGGTGGCAACCGCACTGGACAACTAGCGCTTCGTATGGATTTTTAGAGTTTCCACTTTTGATAGCAAAGGGAGATGGAATGGCCATTTATCAAAGCATGCAGAGAGTAAGATTTTCAAGCCCGGACGGTTACGAAAAATTTAAGCTGCTTTTTGGCGAAACGCGCAACCAGCTCAAGACTCTGCCGGGATTCTTACACCTCACCTGGTGGGTTCATCCCAAAGATCCCTCCTGGTACAACGAGATCAGCCTCTGGACCAGCTTTGAGGCGCTCAAAGATTGGCACATGAACACCTACCATAAGGCCGCCAAAGAGTGGGCGGTTCGCAGCGGCGCAATCATGGAGGACATCATCACCAACTTTGAGCTGAAGAACACGCGCCTGATCCGGGTGTGTCCGTGCTGCGCGTTGATCACGGACAAGGCTTACGATCTGCATCACGAGCAGCAAGCGCTGGCGGAACGTTGTCCCAAGTGCGGGTTCCAGTTCCCGGTGATGGGGGAGACCACGGATAGCACCGCGGTGTTCAAGGATGTGGAAGCGCCAGTGTTATCGAGCACGCTGGGAGATTAGGCTCAATCGCCCGAGCGCACCGACGTCACCGGAACCAGGCGGCCATCGCGAATGTGATAATCGGCGCCACGCCAGCGGATGCTATTGCGTCCAAAGCTGGTCAGCCAGATGGCGAACGCCACGGCGTCCCAAACCGGAATCAGAGGCATTTGTTTCCACAAACCCGGCTGCCGCAGGCCGTGAATCCCGATGATCCAGGTGATCGCCATCCGCATTGCAATGTAGCCGCCCAAATACCCGGCACCAACCGCGGCCGAAGGATGAACAGCCACCGCCGCCAGCGACCATGGTAATCCTTGCGTGAACAGCAAACCGAAATGTCCACGCGGCCGCATGTGGCGCATCACCACGATCCAGCGCAGGCGCTTATGCAGCAGATCGCTGATGGAGCCGTAGTCGCAAACGGTTTCGATGGAGTAGCGCAGCAACACCACTTCGAATCCTTGCTCGGCGATCAGCCGGCCGACCAGCAAGTCGTCAGCCGGACGATTTTCCAACTCCGCATAACCGCCGAATCCCTGCAGACGCGTACGCGTGGTGGCAATGGTTGGTCCCAGCGCGAACTTCACTCCGTCCAGTTGCCAGGCCACCAGAACGCCGGCGTAAAAGTCGGACATCATTCCCACGCTCTGCAAGTGATCGGTGAATGTGGTGAGCTCGGTTGGAACGTAAAAGCAGGTTGCCGCGCCCACCTTGGGATCGCGCAGCGGAGCCACCACCTGTCTAAGATAATCGGGCCGCACGCGCACATCGCTATCGCTGATCACAACCACTTCGTAGGCGGCTTCGCTCACCAGGCGCGCCAGTTTGGCCACTTTGTCGTTGGTGGCAACGCGTCCCGAGCCATGCAGCACGCGGATGCGGCAATCGGGGAAATCGTGCCTGAGCCTGGCCAGTACATCCAGCACTGCCTGGTCGTCCGGATCGACACAGAAAACAATTTCGTACTCGGGATAATCCAGCCGGCAAAAACTGGCGAGGTTCGCCCGCGCGTCCGGATCGAGGCCGCGAATCGGCTTCAGGATGCTGACCGGTGGTGCGAAGGAAGGCTCCGGCGCGCTCACCGGTTGTCGAAAATAGCGCCAGGAACTGTAGATCGCGATGAGATAGTAAATGAATGGAATGGCCGCGACAGCGAGGAACAGATCCACGGGACGCGGCATATTTCCAGACTACTCGACCACGGCATGGTTCGCCAAAAGCTCATGGTTCGTCAGCAGCAGCTTGCCACCGCTGTGCGCGACCACGATGAGCCGGCTCGGGTCCACCAGCTTTCTGAGCCGTTCCGCCGATGCGTCGCGGATCACCAGATAGTAGCGCTCGGGCTGCAACCACAGCGTCTTCCATTGCGCGTCGTCGATGAAGACGTTCGGCGCGCCCGGAGCATAGGAGCCGTATACAAGGTTAAAGAATCGGCCATTCAGCAATAAGACGCCGCCCTTGTTCTCGGCATTCGTATAAAACAAGACCGACGAAAACCAATAGTAATGATGGTCCACGATGAGTTTCCCGGCGGGCGAGCGCAGCAGAGTCTCGGCAATTGGCCGCGAAGACAGGAACGGATCGAAGGCCGCCATCGCGATGCGCGCGGCCTGGAAGAATAGAATCGCCATTAGTGCGATCGCTAGAAACGCGCGTTGTCCCATCGCCCGCCAGGTTCCAACCGCTCCCGCCAAAAACGCAACAGCAGCCACCACCAGCGGAATTCGCAGATAGGCGAACGAAGCGATGGTCAGATCTTCCATGTGGCCGAGCGAAAGCTTGTAGGCGCCCGGATTCGAACTCAGCGCCGCGGAAATATCGCCGGGAGTGGGGTAGGTTCGCGACAAAAACAACAGCGCGAGCACGGCAGCGGCTGCGGCAATCAATATGCCGCACAACACGCGTGTGCCGAACCGGATCCAGTTGCCGCCGGCGGCCATGGCCGATCCCAGCAGCAGCGCCAGCGCCGGATAGCAGGGCATCGAATAATATTCCTGCGTGGTGGAAAACGTAAAAAACACCAGAATAAAGCCGGTCCAACACAGCGCCAGCAACCTTGCTTTTCCGGCGCGATCCAGCGGCTTATAACTCAGCTTGAACAACGCCGGCAGATATACGCTCCAGGGAAACAGCCACAGCAGATGGAATCCCCAAAAGTAAAGGCGCGGGACGGTATCGTAATCGCGCGGATAGCGCATGTTCAAGAACCGCAGCAGTTGCTCATTGATGAAATAGAACCACAGAAAGCCGTGATATTCGCCGGGCGCGCTGCGCATGGTGAAATCCCACAACGGAGGATTTCGGATCGCCGCCAGAATGTGCCAGGGCGCGGCAATCAGCAACGCAACCAACAAACCGCTAAATGGATGAAGCTCCCTCCATACTTTGGCCTGAAACAACTGCCGCGTGATGCCGAGATAAAGCAGCGCCGCTGCCACTGGGAACAACACGCCCACCAGGCTTTTGAACAACAGGCTGGTTCCCAGACTCGCCGCCAGCACGAACGCCCACCAGCGCTGGTGCGGCTCATCTTCATCGATAGCACGAAGAAAAGCCCACATCGAAAGCGCGATGCTGGCCGTCAGCATTACGTCGGGAATCAGAATGCGCGTAAAAAGAAACAAGCCGAAACACGTGGCGATGCACAGCCCCGCGTAGAATCCGGCTCGCCGGCCGAACGCCCATGTCCCAAATGCAGTGGTGATCCAGGCCAGCGCCAGCGCCGCCAGAACCATGGGAATACGCGCGGCCCAATCCGTTGCGCCGAACGTTTTGTACGACCCTGCGATCAGCCAGTAAATGAGCGGCGCTTTTTCAAGATAGGGAATGCCGTCCAGCCGCGCGGTGACAAAATCGCCGGACGTGAGCATATTGCGCGCGATCTGCGCCTGCACCGCGTCCACGTCGTCCATCAGCGATGGAGGCGAAATCATGCAGCCGGCGTACACCGCGGCCGCCACCAGCAGAACTATAAGGTAGCTGTAAAGGCTTTTTCCATCGGCCGGCGCGCCGAGCTGGCCGGCGTGCGGGTCTCGATTCCCCATTTTTTCATCCAAAAGAACAGTGTCATCAATCCCCACAAGTGATAACCCAGATTCGCGCGACGGTCCAGATGGGCGCGAACATCCGCTTCCATTTTGGAAACGTGGAAGAAATGCCCATGTTCGGCGGATGCGAAAGCCAGCGCTTCCTGGAGCAAAGGCCGCAGCGGTCCGCGGAACCAGTCGTGCGTGGGAATATCAAAACCGATCTTCTTTCTATTAAGGATGGCCGGCGCGAGTTTGCCCCGCATCAGGTTCCGCAAAATCACCTTTTGCCGCGAGCCCTGGATCTTCATCGATGCCGGAAGCGAACCGGCGAATTCGACAATGCGATGATCCAGGAACGGCGGCCGCACTTCAACCGCGTGGGCCATGCTGGTGTGATCCACTTTGGTCAGGATATTGTCCGGAAGAAAATACTTTTGATCGAACCATAGATAGGCCGGTAAATCGTCGCCCGCGCTCGCCAGCTCGCCTAACACCGATTCGAACGCCGAAGGCAACGTCTGCTGAACCAGCGCACGCTTCTCCTGCTCGTCGAACGTGCCGCTCCAATAGGTATGAGCGCGGGCGGCGGGCATCCGGCAGCCTTCCAGAAACCGTTTTACCTTGTACTCGAATCCGATCTTATCGTTCGAAACCGGCCAGCTCCGCGCCATCGCCAGCATCGCCCGCAGCACGGGAGCGGGCAAGCGGCGAGCCCCGCGCGCGAGCAGGCTGGCACGCTGCATCAGGTATCCACCAAACAATTCGTCGGCGCCTTCACCGCTCAACGCAACCGTGGCGCTCTGCTTGGTCAGCTTGGAAAGGAACCACACCGGCAAGGCGCCTGAATCGGCGTTTGGCTCATCGCAATAATATGCCAGCTCGCCAATCGCGCCGGCCAAATCCTGTTCGGGATTGAGATCCAGCTCGGTGTGATCGGTGCCGTAGCGCTCCGCCACTTGCCGTACGTAATTCGCTTCGTCGAAGCTGCGGCCGCGAAAGGTAATCGAAAACGTTTTGAGGCGCGAGCCCGACGCTTCCGCCGCGTAATGCACCAGGCTGGACGAATCCAGTCCGCCGCTCAACCACACGCTCAACGGGACGTCCGACAACAAATGTTCCCGAACGGACTGCTTCAACAGCCGATCCAGCTCCGCTTCGGCCGTTTCGGGCGTCCACTGCTTTTCTTCCCTGCCCCGCGGCAATCTCCAGTAGCTCTCGGTGCGGATGGAACCCCGCCGCCACTCCATCCAGTGGCCCGGGATAAGTTTTTCAATCCCCTCCACCAACGTCCACGGCGCCGGAACATAGTTCAGCGACAAATAGCAATCCAGACCATCCAGGCTCAACCAGCGCGGGATCTCCGGATGAACCAGAATGGCTTTGAGCTCCGAGCCGAAATACAGGTCGTCGCCACGGCGCGCGAAGTACAGCGGCTTGATCCCCATGCGATCGCGAGCCAGCACCATCCGACGCTCGCTCTCCCGCCACAGCGCCACCGCGAACATCCCGCGCAGCCGAGCGAAGCACTCGGTGTCCCACTCCAGGAACGCATGCAGCACTGTCTCGGTGTCGCTGCGCGAGTGAAAACGATGTCCGCGCTGCTCCAGTTCCCGGCGCAATTCCAGATGATTGTAGATCTCGCCGTTAAAGACGATAACGGTGTCGCCGTCCGGGGAAAGAATCGGCTGGTCCCCGCCCTCGATGTCGATGATCTTCAGCCGCGCCGCGCCCAGCGACACAGCTTCGGTTTCAAAGACGCCTTGCTGATTCGGCCCGCGATGGATAATGCTGGCCACCGCGTCCTGGATTCGGCCGGGCAAAGCAGCGCGACTCACATGGGTAAAGCCGGCTATGCCGCACAATTCAGTAGTGTCCTCCCATTAGTAGGTCACTTCTGATGTGGAAACGGAAGCCGCCACGCTCGCCTGCCGCGCGCGCTCGTTGCGGGCATTCCGCCATTTCACCTGCGGCATGAACAGCGACGTGTCGATCCGGTCCTGATAGCGAATCGCGATATTCACCAGCGAATCCAGCAGTGAGTCGGAGAGATAATGCGGCTGCAAACCCAGGTCGACCAGCTTGGAATGTTTCGCGTTGTAGTAGTGTTCTTCCGATTCGACGCGCGGCCCCTCCAGGTGCTGGATCTGCGCGCGCATTCCCAGTTTCCATGCCGCGGCTTGCACCAATTCCGCCAGCTCCAGCACGGAGAACTGTTCGGTGAACTGGTTGAAGACCCGGCACTCGCCCGGATTCGCCGGATTCAAACATGCGATCTCGATGCAGCGGACGGTGTCGCGGATATCCAGAAACCCGCGGGTCTGGCCGCCCTTTCCATAAACTGTCAAGGGATGTCCCGCCGCGGCCTGGATGCAGAATCGGTTGAGCACCGTTCCAAAAACGTCGTCGTAGTCGAAGCGATTGATCAGCGCTTCATCCAGCACCACTTCGTCGGTTACGGTTCCGTACACCACGCCCTGATTCAGATCCGTAGCGCGCAGCCCCCAAATCTTGCAGGCGAACATCATGTTGTGGCTGTCATGCACCTTGGAGAGGTGATAGAACGAACCCGGCTGTTTCGGATAGGGCAGCACATCCGATCTTCCGTTGTGCTCGATCCGTATGTAGCCCTCTTCGATATCGATATTCGGAGTGCCGTATTCGCCCATGGTGCCCAGCTTCACCAGGTGACAATCCGGCCGCAGTTCCTGCAGCGCGAAAAGAAGGTTGAGCGTTCCCACCACGTTATTCACTTGCGTAAACACCGCATGTTTGCGGTCGATCATGGAATAGGGCGCCGAGCGCTGTTCGGCGAAATGAACCACCGCTTCCGGCTGGAAGCTTTCAATGACACCCGACAGGAATTCGTAGTCGTTCACGTCGCCGACAAACAACTCGATGGACTTCCCCGTCAACTCCTGCCACACCCGCAGGCGGTCCGCGAGCGGCTGGATCGGCGTCAGGCTTTGCGCGCCTAATTCAAAGTCCCACTGGCGTCGAATGAAATTGTCGACGACGGCCACTGCGTGTCCTTTCCCGGACAAATAAAGCGCGGTAGCCCAGCCACAGTAACCATCACCACCTAAGACACAGATCTTCATTTGGTTGGTCCACCTGCTCCTTGCGTGAGAATTCGCACACGAATAAAAGATCCGCTAGAGTCAAATTCGCCGCCAAAACATCATCGTAGCAGGATCGGGCGGGAAGCTGGCGCGCTACGCCGTCGTGGCTTCTTTTTCCGCCAGGAACTCGGCGTACGGCCCCTTGAAGTCCTCAATCTCCCGGTTCTCAAAACTCCAGATGCGAGTAGCAACTTCGTCCACCACATCGTGATCGTGCGTGACGAGGAGGACGCTCCCGTCGTACTTCTGCAGAGCGATATTCAGGGCATTAATCGATTCCAGGTCCAAATGGTTGGTCGGCTCGTCCAGCAGGAGGAAATTGGGCTTCTGCAACATCAAACGGCAGAAAACGATGCGCGCGGCTTCCCCGCCAGATAGATTCTCCGTCCGCTTGGTGGCGTCCTCGCCGCTGAATAACATCTGGCCCAGCAGGCCCCGCAGCTCCTGCTGCCCGGCGCCGGGGTCGAACTCATGCAGCCAATCCAGCAGCGTGACGCCGGGCTGAATGGACTCCTTGTGATCCTGCGAAAAATATCCGACGGCAACCTCGTGGCCCCAGGTGACCACTCCGCTATCGACCGGAAAGTCGCGATCGGCGGCGTCCACAAAACCGGTTGCATTGCGCAGAAGCGATCGCAGCATGGTAGTCTTCCCCGCCCCGTTGCGCCCCAGCAGCGCGATCTTTTCGCCGCGCGCGATGGAAGCGCTGAAATTCCGAATTACCGTCAGATTGTCGTAGGCCTTCGAGAGCCCCTTGATTTCCAGAGGATGGCGTCCGGAAGGGCGTTTATTATCGAAGCGAATATACGGTCGCTGGATGTTCGATTTCGCCAGCTCCGACGTCTGCAGCCGCTCCACTTCCTTCTTACGCGACGTGGTTTGCGCGGACCGGGTGCCGGCCGAGAACCTGGCGATGAACTCGTTCAACTGCGCGATCTTCTTCTCCCGCTGCGCATTGCCGGCCTCCACGCGCGACCGGATCTGCGTCTTCGCCAGCACCATCTCGTCATACGCGCCAGTGTACGTAATGATGCTCTGATAGTCGATATCGGCGGCAGTGCGTGCACACTTCGTTCAGGAAATGTCGATCATGCGAAATCACCAGCAGGCAACCCGTGTACGCCAGCAGGTACTTTTGAAGCCAGTGCACGGATTCAAGATCCAGATTGTTGGTGGGCTCGTCTAACAGCAGCACGGTCGGCGTTGCTAAAGAGCGCTTGCGCCAGCAGCACGCGCACTTTCTGGCCACCCTGCAGCTCCGACATCTTGCGTTCATGCAACTCTTCGCCGATATCCAGACCTTGCAGCAACGTGGCGGCGTCCGCCTCCGCCGTGTAGCCGCCTTGATCACCGACGATGCCCTCCAGCTCACCCAGCCGCATGCCGTCTTCGTCCGTCCACTCGTCCGGATTGGCGTAAAACTTTTCGCGCTCCTGCAAGGCGTCCCAGAGCGGCGCGTTGCCCATGATCACGGTGTCCAGAACGCGGTAGGCATCGAACGCGAACTGATCCTGACGCAGCACGCCCAGCTTCTTCGGCCGTGTGACGGTGCCCTTTTCGGGTTCGATTTCACCCGTCAGGATTTTCATGAACGTGGATTTGCCTGACCCATTGGGGCCTGTGATCGCGTAGCGCCGTCCCGGGAGGAACGTCGCGGTTACATCTTCAAACAAGATGCGCGCGCCGAAGCGCATTGTAACGTCGTTGACTGATATCAAAGTAGAAGATGCTTACTTGGGATTGGCGGATCGAACCAACTTGGGGAATCGTGAACCGCAGCCTTTATTATAGCGCGAGCCACTTTTCCGCAAGCCACTTTTCCGCAAGCTTCGTGGGATCGCTCGCCAGGTCGATCGGCATGCTTTCCAGCTCCTTGCCTCCATCGACAAATACGGCCAGCACGCCGCTGGGCGTAGGACGCAGCTCCAGCTTCTTCGCGCCCGCTTCCAAGCGAAGCGTCGAATCTACCCATACCGGCCGCACCAGGATTCGTTTGCTGTGACCGATGTCGCGACACGCCGTCAGCAGGCCGTCTTTGAACGGTCCGTTGCGCAAGGCTTCGGCGTAAGGCGCGATTTCGAGCGCCGCTGACCGGGCAGCCTCTCGCGCCGCGGCTTTGCGCGCCAGCGCCTCAGGGTCTCTCGTCCTGCGATTCGAGCGCCTTGAGATTGTTTTCCAGATTGTCGAGGAAGCTCACACTTTTAGGATAACTGGCGCCCTGAGAGAATATTCACCGCGCCCGCGTTGCTCATCGCGCCACCCACCGAGATCTGCAGCGGATACGAACCCGCCGGCAATTGTGGAACCTGAATATTTACCTGATACAGCCCCGCAAAACCGGGAGCGAGACCGGCGAACTGCACCGACGCGGGCGCGCCTCCGATGGTCGCCGCCACGCCCGGCACATTCGATAGGGGGCTCGACGATGCTGCGGCACCCGTAGCCACCGGTGGACTCACCGCTCCTAAACCCGTAAAGTATCCGGCGATCACGGTCGCGACAGCAGCGGGTTGACTCGTGGAATTGACCGAGCCGTCTTGATTGATGACTGCGGCCGCGCCTTGGGACCTCAGAAACAGCCCCGGCGCGCTGGCTTGAATCTGCACCGCTGTTGTTCCCACTAAGTTGCCGCTCACCGAAACGCTAATGGCCGCCGCTCCCGCCGCCACTTCAAAGGGAATCTGAACATTGAGCTGTGTAGAACTCGCGTAAAGAATCGGCGCCGCGATTCCGTTGACGCTCACCGTGGCCCCGCCCAGAGTCATCGTTATCGGAAACGATCCCGCGCTGGCCGTGGACGTCGCCAGGCTCGAGCCGTAAATCGAGACCAGCGAACCAGGCGCAACGGCGCTTCCATTTCCGCTTGCGGCGTTCGAAGCCGCCAGCGCAGCGCTTCCCGCAAGCAGCCCATATACCGCGAGCGAATTCTGCGTCCCTGCGTAGACCTTGCCATTCACCACCGTGGGAACGGAAAACTTGACGGTGGCTCCCAGCACGTCGCGCCCCGCGTTCTGATTCGAGTTGTACAGCTCACTCGTCAGGTTGGAAGCATCGTACGCGCGCAGCACTCCCGCGCCATCCAGCGCCCAAACAATTCCGTTCGTTGTGCCGTTGGCGGAAATAGTGGGAACGCATCCCGGATAAGAAAAATACACGATCGATTGCGATGCGGGCGTCGACGTCATCCGCGCATTGGAGATCGGAAAAGCCTTCAATGCATCGCCGGCGCCGCAGAAATACACCGTCTGATTGAAATACGCCGGATTGCCGAAAAGGCTGCCAATCGCCCCGGAAATGGATTGCACGATCTGGCTGTCGGAGCCCGCATGCAGTTTGCCCATATTGTCGCGATCCAGCAAGTAAATGCGGCCTTCTTTGCCCGCACCCGCCATCAGGTGCGGATGCGCCGCGCTGCCCGCCTCATCCGCCAGCAACGCCACGCCGGCTGAACCCGTATCTACGTCGCCCGCGTCCAGCACGCTATAGTTGAACGGCGTGAAATAGTCCAGCACCGAGAGCCCTCCGGCGCTCGACAACTTGATGTAGCTTTCGCCTAAGTCCGGTCCGCCGCTGCCCGCGTCGACAGTTCCGTTGCCCGAGACCACATAGATGTTCCCGCTTGAATCCACGGCCGGCGCCGCGCCGCCCTGCCAAAACGACCCCTCGTTCCCATTCGGCGTCTCGTTATAAACCGAGACCTGTTTAAGACTGCCGGCGTCATAGGCGATCAGCCAGCCGTGATAGGTTCCGATATCGCAGTGTGACGACCAGCTGGTGTACAGTGTGCCGTTCAACAACAGCAAGCCCGGCCGCTGCTTGTAATTCTTCGGATCGAACGTGAGCGTAGTCCCGCCCTCGCCGGTACCCGGATAGGTGGCCTGAACGATCACCGGACTGCCTGCTTTTTCACCACCGTTCGTGATGTCGAGCGCATGCAGCCGCTGCACGTAAGAAACCGCGCTGCCGCTGGTTTCCTTGGTCATGGCCACTACGTAGATGGTGCCGCTCGAAATGTCGATCACGGGCGTACTGGTGATCCCGATTTCAGGCTCGATCTGGCTGCAGTTGGTGTCGCTCGCCGGCACTGTAGTTACGCCGTTCGCGGAATTCAGGAAGCTGACCTGCCACAACGGAACGCTGTTCGCGCCAGCACTGGAATCGGCGTCGAAAGCGTAAACCGAATCGTGCTCGGTGGCGACGTACACGACATTGTGCATCCCTTTTCCCGGCACGCTGACGTTGGCGACATACAGAGGTTGGCCGTAAAGCACGCCATCCACAGCATGCGCGAACAACTTGCCGAACGCCGTCGCGTTGACGTTTGCCTTGGTGAGCGTGGTTTCACTGAGATTCGCGCCCGCCCGCGTGTTGTCGTATTGATACGTGAGCACGTTCACTTGCGCGCACAGCGGCAGCGTCAAAGCAAAAACCAGGAATCGGGAGGAAGACAAGGCGCTAGGATTCATTGTGGCCTCGATCAAATCGTAGCAACTGCAATCCCTGCTTGCGCCGCGTGCCAAGAGTATCCTGAAATCAGTGCTCACGAACCTTACTGGAGCTTCCTTCCCCGCGCCCAGCATCAAGCATGACGCCGATTACGTCTTTTATGAGCTGACCCGCAGCATCTGCCCCGAGTGCCGCGCGTGATCGACGCGCAAATTCTGATTCGCGACAACAAGGTCTACATGCGAAAGCGTTGCTCCCGATCACGGATGGTTCGAAGCGCTGGTCTATTGCGACGCCGAGCTGTACACCAGTTCCGCGAAATTCAACAAGCCCGGCACCATCCCGCTGGAATTCTCCACCGAGTCGAGGATCGGGCTGTCCCACACGATTGCGGACTGTGTCCGGACCATCAACAGCACGCCTGTCTCGGAATCATCGAGGTGAACAGCGCCTGCGACATGGCCTGCCCGCTATGTTTCGCCGAAGCGGGTCCCGGCTTCAGCCTGACGCTGGAGGAAGTGGAGGACATTCTGGACCACTGCGTGGCCAGCCGAAGGCAATCCCGCAGGTGGTGCAGTTTTCCGGAGGCGAGCCGTCCATCCATCCGCAGATCATTCCCATGATGAAGGCCGCGCAGGATCGCGGCATCCCCAACGTGATGCTGAATACCAACGGCAAAGCGAATCGCGACCGACGACCGGTTTCTCGAGGAGCTCGCGGAAATCCGGCCCAACATCTACTTCCAGTTCGACGGTTTCGACAGCGAGACCTATCGCATCATCCGTGGCGAGCCGGATATTTTGCCCAAGAAACTGCGCGCGCTCGACCGGCTTGCGGAGATCGGCTGCACGGTGATTCTGGTTCCCGCCATCGAGCGCGGCGTCAACGAACACGAGATCGGCCAGATCGTCCGCTTCGGCCTGGATCATCCCGCCGTAAAGGGAATCAACTTCCAGCCCGCATTTCACGCCGGACGCCACGGGGCGCACGATCCCATGCAGCGCATGACCAATCCCGATATTCTCCGGCGCATCGAGGAGCAGACCGAAGGGATGTTTCGCGTCACCGATTTCATTCCCGTTCCGTGCTGTTTCCCCACCTGCAATTCGGTCACCTACGCCTATATTGATGAACAGAAAAACGTGACTCCATTGCCGCGCATTCTGAACGTCGACGACTATCTCGACTACATTTCCAATCGCGTGATGCCAGACCTGGGCGCTGAGATCCGGCGCGCACTCGAAGGTCTGTGGTCGTCCTCGGCGGCGCTTGGATCGGAGAAGGTCGCGCGCGAGTTCGCCTTCTCGTGTTCCGCCTGCGGCTTGCCCGATGGCGGCCTGGACGTGAAGGGTCTTTCGAAGTTCATGTTCATGATCATGCTGCAGGACTTCATGGACCCTTGGACTTTCAACCAGAAGAACCTGATGAAGTGCTGCAAGGAATTTCTGCTGCCGGGAGGCAAGCAGATTCCGTTCTGCGCCTACAACACGGTCGGCTACCGCGAGCAGGCCCGCGCTCAATTGATCGCTCAGGAAGCCGCCCGGCGCAAGGCCCGTCAGGACGGCGTGCGTTACGACGTGCAGCCCGTCACGTTTTCCTTTCCCCCGGCGGCGGAGCGCTCCAAGTGAACGACGCCACCGAACTGAAATCGTGTTGCGCGGCGGCGTACCAAAGTGATTTCGCCCGCCTGCTGCTGGGCGATTCTTTTCATCCAGGCGGCCTCCACCTGACCGCGCGGCTGGGTGAGCTGCTCGCGCTCTCATCGCACGATCGGGTTCTGGACGTCGCGTGCGGCCGTGGAGAAACCGCCCTGTTCCTCGCTCGCCGCTTCGGATGTCGCGTGACAGGGATCGATTTGGGATCAGCCAATGTCGCCGCAGCCAGGTCCCGCGCGGAGGCGGAGGACCTCGCGAATCTGGTCCGGTTTGAGCTTGGCGATGCAGAGCGCCTGGGCCAGCCGGATGCAAGTTTCGATGTCGTCCTTTGCGAGTGCGCCTTTTGCACCTTCCCCGACAAGCCCGCCGCCGCGCGCGAATTCGCCCGGGTTCTCTATCCCGGAGGACGGCTGGGTTTGAGCGACCTCACCCGCTCCGGCGTGCTCCCTGCCCAGTTAAACGGGCTGTTGGCCTGGATCGCCTGCATTGGCGATGCACTGCCGGCCGCCGAGTACGTCGCCCATCTGGAACGGGCGGGCCTTCAATCATTGCCCTTGGAAGCGCATAACGATGCGCTGGCACGCATGGTGCGCGACATCCAGGGCCGCCTGCTTGCCGCGGAGCTGATGGTTGGTCTCGAAAAAATGTCTTTGCCAGGTGTCGACTTCAAGGAAGCAAAAACCGTGGCGGCTAGCGCGGCCGGCGCGGTTCGGTCAGGTTTGCTCGGCTACTGCCTGGTCACCGCGAAAAAACCATGTGGCTGACGGCCCGCACCACCGTGCTGGTTCTTTCCACGCTCAGTGGGCTCGCGATGCTGTACGTGGGCGCGTACCAGGTCCGCGCGATTGACCATTTGAAATGCCCTCTGCTGAAGCACGGATGTGAAACGGTGGCCGACGCGCCGTTCGCACGCCCCTTCGGGATCCCGGATGGATTCATCGCGGCCGGCATGTACGGGCTGCTGATTTTGTTGGCTGTGGAGAGTCCCGGAGCTCGCTATGCCGTGCGCGGCGTGGCGCTGCTGGCGGTGCTCGCCAACGTTCTGGGCGTCGTCGACATGACCCGTCTTGGCGCGTACTGTTTCTTTTGCCTGCTCACCACTGTCCTGTCTCCCTTCTTGGCATGGGCGGCCTTTGTCCTGTAAACGCCTTCATGTGTCGCGCACGCACGCTCTGCCTCTGTGATAGTCTCATCCAGACGGCTCGGCATGAAGCGTTTGCGCCAAGGAGATGTCATGAAGAGAAAAACGATCA
Source organism: Bryobacterales bacterium (assembly GCA_963798295.1). Taxonomy (GTDB): domain Bacteria; phylum Acidobacteriota; class Terriglobia; order Bryobacterales; family Bryobacteraceae; genus Palsa-89. Next base: position 636,621 of record CAWCSV010000007.1, read on the forward strand.
ATAGTATTTTCGGCCTCGCGGCTTTCATCGGCGTAGGCTTACTGCCCGCGCTCCATGCCGGAACCGCCGGCGATCCCGTAGCCGCCGCCGACAAAGCTTTCGTCAAAGCCTACGAAAAAGGCGACATGCCCGCGGTGAAGAAGTATCTTGACGCGGATTTCACCTGGATCGATACCGACGGCGTCTACTATTCCAAGGACGATGCTCTCGCTCTCGGTCTGAAGCCGCTGGTGCCGAGCGGCGACGACATCAAGATCGTCGAGCACAAGTACGGCAAAGTGGTCTGGATCCAGGAAAATCAGGGTAACAAATATGCCGCGCATTTCTGGGTGGAGCGGCCCAACGGCTGGAAGCTGCTGCACAATTCGGAGATCGCCACGCGGCCCGCGTCGGAAAATCCGGACGGCCGGTCGCCCTACGCCATCCCCTGCGTTAACCCCTGCCAGGTGATGCCCTACGTGCCGGTCACCGCCAACGAGAAGGCGGCAATCAAGGGCTGGATGGAACAGGAGGACGGCACGCCCGAGCACTGGAGGATGCACGTGGGTGACGACCAGGTAGTGATAGGTTCCTACGGCGTGTCCACCAAAATGGATCGCTGGAACATGAATCGGCAAACGAAATCCCAACGCGCCCAAAGTAGGAGTGGCGCCGGTTTTATTCGCGCGCATGTGGGACCTGGGCACCGCGGTGGTCGCCGTCATGTGCCAACCCACTTACGGCGGCAAGGCGTATTGGTCCAGCCGCGTCTTTGCACCCAATAAGGACGGCCTCTGGATGATGATGGAGAGCTATCACACCACCATTCAGGCGGCGGGCGTCATGAACGAAGTGCAGGGCAAGTAACGCGAACTATTTCGCCGGCGCGGCTGGGAGTTTCCAGCTCCTCGATAGCGCGCTTGATCTGCGCGGCGTCCGGCGCTTTTGGCACGATTTCCAGATACTTTCGGAAATGTTCCAGCGCCCCGGCGCGATCGCCTTTGGCAGCCAGAACCGACCCAAGCAAAACCTCCGCGCGGGGAATCTCGTGCTCTTTATCCAGGTCCGTGGCGCGGCGCGCATTGGCCTCCGCTACGTCCAGGTGTTTCAGATTGTAGTTCGCCACCGCGAAGTAGAAATAGAGCTCGGGAAATTCCAGGGGATTCATGGCCACCGCCTTGCCGCCGATCGCGACCGCATCCTCCGGCTGCTTTTCCTGCAGATCGAGCATCGTTAATTGGATGTACGGCTTAATGTATTTCGGATCGGCCGTGACCGCTTTTTCCCACGCGGCGCGCGCTTCGGTGGGCTTGGATTGCTTCTGCAGAACCTCGCCCAGATCGCTCCAGGCCTGCGCGTAATCCGGATCGATTTCCAGCGCCTTCTCGAAATTCTTTTGCGCGTTCGCCCATTTCTCGTCGTTCATGGCGTTCACGCCTTTGCCATATGCCTTCCTGGCCGGCTCAGGGGCCTTGAGGGAGCTAGCCGTTACCGTAGACCCTTCGTGCAAGCCGACCCGCTTCAGCACGATGGTTGCGTCATTGCGCAACGTCACCTGCGCCGTGCGATAGCCCTTCAGCCGGATGGTGACAGAGCATACGTCCTCCTGGCCCGGATCGTAAGGGCGCGAGCGGAGGTTGACCAGGTATTGCACGGTGCCATTCCCGAAAATGTTCAGGATCGCGCATTCCTGCACCAGCCTTTCGGAAAGATCGGGAATGATCTGCGGCGAGGTAGGAAGCGGCGAGCCGTCTTCGGTCACGATGGTGGAGTGGAATTGCTGCGCTGAAGCCGCCAGCGCCATGGCGACTGCCAGGATGCCGGCGTTCAGGGCCGGATGAGTACTCATGGTATTTCCTACGTGTCATTATACGCGTCGGTTTCAACCGGGTAGGGCGGGCAGCCGACACCACGTCGGCTACAATGGAATGAAATGGCTGATGCTTCCATTCAAACAGTGCTCGCCGTGGGTGTTCCCACACTGGCGGTGCTGGTCGGGATTCTGATCAACAATTCCCGGCTCAACGATCTTCGCGGTCACATGGACGCCCGCTTCGCCGACATGCGCGAGACTTGGCGCTCAGATTTGCGCCGGGTGGAAGAGGTCCTGGACGCCCGCCTAAAACACCTGGAAGCCCGATAAAGACCGCGTCTGGTCTCCTCTATCACTGTTAAACTGATAAATGAAGTGCGGCGTTACTACTTTGACCACAACGCGACCACCCCGGTATCTCAATCAGTACTAGAGGTACTGGTTGCAGCGCTACTTGAAGTGCCCGGCAACGCTTCCAGCATCCACCAGGATGGTCAACTGGCCAAACGTCACCTGGAATCTGCGCGACTGGAGGTGGCCACTCTAGTCGGTTGCGAGCCCAAGGAGCTGGTGTTTACCAGCGGCGGGACCGAGGCCGACAACCTGGCGATCCTGGGGTCGGTGCTGGCCAACGCCGCCCCAAACAAGCACGTCATCACCACCGCCATTGAACACCCCGCCGTCCTGAACCCTTGCCGGGAGCTGGAGCGCTCCGGGGTTGCGGTCACTTATCTGATGCCTGGCCGGGATGGCGTGGTCGACCCCGGCGATGTCCGCCGCGCCCTGCGACCCGAAACGGCCCTGGTTTCCGTCATGCACGCCAACAACGAAACGGGCGCCATCCAGCCCATCGCGGAAATCGCCGGAATCGCCCATCAGGCTGGCGCGATCATGCATTCCGATGGCGTGCAGGCCGCAGGCAAAATCCCCATCGATGTCGAAGCTTTGGGCGTCGATCTTTACTCCATAAGCGGCCACAAATTTTACGCCACCAAAGGCATCGGCGCGCTGTATGTCAGGAACGGCGTCAAGCTGCGCTCCATCCAGTTTGGCGGCAAGCACGAGCGCGAGCGCCGCCCCGGGACGGAGAACGTTCCCGGCGCCGTGGCCATGGGGAAAGCCGCGGCTATTGCCCATGGGACGCTCCCGATTGAACCCGCTCGCCTGGAAACCCTGCGCGATCGGCTAGAAACAGGAATCCTGGCCGCTGTTCCGGACATAGGCGTCAATAGCGAGGGCGTGGCGCGCACCCCCAACACCACCAATATCTATTTCGACGGCCTGGAAGGCGAGGCGCTGGTGATTTCGCTCGACCTGAAAGGCTTCGCCGTCTCCAGCGGCTCGGCCTGTTCCAGCGGCGCCGTGGAGCCGTCGCACGTGCTGCTCGCCATGGGTCTCAAGCCGGAACGCGCCCGCGCCAGCTTGCGATTCTCACTCGGTCATTCGAATAATGAAGAGCAGGTGGATGCGCTGATCGAAGCCGTGGCCCAATCGGCCGCACAGTTGCGCAAGCTTTCACCGACTTATACGAGTGCCTGATCAACCTACAGCCGAGTCTCCCATTGCGGTCGCAATGTCGGGAGGAGTGGACAGCTCCGTCGTCGCGGGCCTGCTCCAGCGCACCGGCCGGCCCATCCTCGGGCTGACCATGCAGCTGTGGAACCAGCGCCGATTGCCCGAACTTACGCCTGAGGGCGGCGTCACCGGCCGCTGCTGCTCTCTGGACGATGTCTACGACGCGCGCCACGTCGCCCAGCATCTCGGCATTCCTTATTACGTGGTCAACTTCGAGTCCGGGTTTGAGGAGCAGGTCATCAAGCCCTTCATCAATGATTATTTGTCCGGCCGAACCCCCATTCCTTGCACGCTGTGCAATAACTTCATCAAGTTCGACCGGTTTCTGGATCTGGCTGCGGGCGTCGGCGCTTCGCGCATCGCCACCGGCCACTACGCCCGCATCGGTTTCGACGACGCCACCGGCCGCTATCAAATGAGCCGGGGCGTCGACCACTCCAAGGACCAGACGTACTTCCTGTTCGGCCTGAAGCAGGAGCAACTGGCCCGCACCGATTTTCCGCTCGGCGGCTACACCAAGCCGCAGGTGCGCGATCTGGCGCGCGAATTGGGATTGCCGGTGGCCGCTAAGCCCGATAGCCAGGAGATCTGCTTCGTCCCCAATGGCGACTATGCCGCGTTCATCGACGCCTACTTCCGCGAGCGCGGCATCGATCCCGAAAAGACGCAGGGCGAGATTCGCGATACCGAAGGCCACGTCTTGGGCGAGCACGCGGGCGTGCATCATTTCACTGTCGGCCAGCGCCGGGGGCTGCGCGTCGCAGCGGGCGAGCCGCTCTATGTCATCGCTACCGAGCCTGCCTCCCAGCGTGTGATCGTGGGCCGCAACGAAGACCTGCTGCGCGCCAGGCTCACCGCCAGGGACATGAACTGGATCTCGATCGCCCCCATTCAAGGGCCCGTACGCGCCCAGGTGAAGATCCGCAACAAGCACGCCGCCGCCGATGCTACGGTTTGTCCCATCGGAAACGATGCCGCGCGCATCGAAGTCCGATTCGACGAGCCCCAGCGCGCCGTCACTCCCGGCCAAGCCGCAGTCCTCTATGACGGCGACCTGGTGCTAGGAGGGGGTTGGATTGAATGAGACGGGTCGAATAGCGGCCTTCCTGCTCTGGACCCTGGCCCACGCGCCGCTCGGCCTTGCCCGCTTATACACAACTCTCCTCGATCTCGCGATCCCCCGCCTGCGCCGCACCGCCCTGCGTAACCTGGAACTCGCCTACCCGGAAAAATCTCCGGCTGAACGCCGCGCCATCGCCGACGAAGTCTTCCTCTCCATCGCTCGCCTTATATGGATCTTCGCCCGCTTTCCTCAACTTAACCGCCAAAACATAAACCAATACATACGTTATGAAGGTCTCGAGCATTATCTCGAAGCGAAGAAGGCCGGACGCGGAGTGCTCTTCGCCACGGCCCACTTCGGCAATTGGGAACTCAGCGCCTTTGCCCACGCGCTGATGACCGAACCGATGAACATCATGATCCGCCCGCTCGACAACCCCGGCGTCGACCGGCTGGTGGAAGACCGCCGGCAGCTTTCCGGCAATCGCCTGATCGTCAAATGGGACGGCGCACGGGCGGTCCTGCGGGCCCTGCATCAAAATGAAGCGGTGGGGGTTCTAATCGATCAGAACACTTCGCTCGAAGAGGGCATCTTTGTCGACTTCTTTGGCATCCCGGCCTGCGCCAACACCGCCTTCGCGAAAATCGCTTCGAAGACCGGCGCGGCTGTCATTCCCGGCTTCGCTGTCTGGTCCGGAGAAGAGCGGAAGTACATCCTCAAATTTCATCCTCCACTTGAGATATCGGGCGATGCCGTTGAGGACACTCGCCGCCTCCACTCCGTCCTGGAACGCGTCATCTGCGAACATCCCGGCCAATGGCTCTGGATTCACCGGCGCTGGAAAACGCGCCCACCGGGCCAGCCGAATCTCTACGACAAAACTTGAGATGTTCTGTTCTAAACATTTGCTTCTGTGGATGTTACTATCGATGTCAAGTTATGCGCAAACGTCTCCCACCTTTTCCACAGACGTCCGCGTTGTCAATCTCTTTGCCACCGTTCACGACGCCCAAGGCCGCGTAGTTCACAACCTCACCCAGGGCGATTTCAATCTTGACGAAGACGGCCGCCCGCAGACCATCCGCTATTTCTCCCAGGAATCCGGACTGCCCTTGACGCTCGGTCTGCTCATCGACACCAGCATCAGCCAGAAGCGCGTCCTGGCCGAGGAGCGCACTGCCAGCTATCGCTTTCTCACGCAGGTCCTACACTCCGAGCAGGACCGCGCATTCGTCCTGCACTTCGATCGCGACGTGGAGCTTTTGCAGGACCTCACTCCGTCGCGCGAGAAGCTGGACCAGGCGCTGGCGCGGCTCCAAACTCCCCAGCCTCCGCCGCGCAAACATGGCGACCCCAAGATCGGGCTCTGGGCCCTCGGCGGCACCGCCCTCTACGACTCGGTGTTACTCGCATCGGAGGAGGTGTTGCGAAAACAGTCCGGCCGGAAGGCTCTCATCCTGCTCACCGACGGCGTCGACAACGGTAGCAAGATCGGTGTTTTTCGCGCCATCGAATCCGCCCAGCGCGCCGACACGCTGGTTTATTCCATCCTGTTCGCCGATCGCGACGCCTACGACGGCGTTTACGCCAGCCAGGAAGGTAAGAAAACCCTGGAGCGATTCTCGCGCGAAACCGGCGCGGCGTTCTTTGAAGTTTCAGCCAGGAATCCGATCTCAGCCATCTACGCGCGACTAGAAGAGGAACTGCGCAGTCTCTACAGCATCGGTTACACGCCGGATAGAACCGATCTGACTCCCGGCTATCGCAAAATCCACCTCGCGACGAGGGAAGCCGGATTGCTCGTTCAAACTCGTGACGGTTACTACCCCCGGCCAAACCCCAATCCCTAATCCCCAACTTACCAGCGGGTGGCCGAAATGCACCAGCCTGGTTTTCCTCGGCCAAAGCACCTTCCCGGAAGCCTACCTGTTGCAGTCACTTACGTGTGGCACCCGAGATGCAACGATAACTAACTTGAGAGGCACGATGATCATGAAAACAAAATCTATTCCTTGGACCGTCGCTTCTGTTTTAGTCCTATCTTTACTCGGCACGCTGCCGGGCGTGGCTCAGGATGTGAGTCCGTCCGCGCCGCCCGCGGCCTCATCCGGTGGATGGCGCAAGTTCCAGCCCGCCGATCCGCGGAATGCGCCAGTTCCCGATCAGGCCACTGCCGATCCGCTTCCGCCCGATCCAGCAGGCGATCCGCAGAATCAACCGGCGCCTCCGCCACGGCCGCAGGCCGCACCCCCGACGCGCTATGCTCCCACCACCATCACGCTGCCGGCTGGTACCTGGATCACGGTGCGCGTGAATGAGCCGCTGTCGAGCGATCATAATCAAACCGGCGATGCCTTCACCGGCACGTTGCTGCAACCCATCGTCGCCAATGGACTGCTCCTCGCGCGGCGCGGCGCCATCGTCACCGGCATTGTCTCGGAAGCCAAGAAGGCTGGCCGTGTATCGGGCGTTTCGCATTTGGGGCTGGAGATCACCGGCATTCAGCTGGCCGACGGCCGGCAAGTGCAAGTGAAAACCAAGTTGATGGATCGTCGTGGCAACACGTCCTATGGGCGTGATGCTGCTGCCATCGGAACCACCACAGGTGTCGGCGCAGCGATCGGCGCTGGCGTAAATGGCGGCGTCGGAGCGGGTGTGGGTGCAGCCGCGGGCTTGGTGGCGTCCACCATCGGCGTCATGCTGACGCGTGGCCGTGCAACCGTGGTTTATCCGGAAACTCCGCTTACGTTCAACACGGATACGCCGCTCACTCTCGACAATTCACAGCAGGCTTTCCAGTACGCCGCGCAGCAGGATTACAACGCTGGCGTTCGTCCGCCTCCGCGCCCAGGATACGGCTCAGCATATGGGCCGGCTTATGGACCCGGATATGCACCGCCCGCGCCCTATTATGGCGGCTACTATGCGCCCGGTTACGGTTACCCCTATTATCCGTATCCTTATTACGGCCCCTCGGTCTACTTCGGATTCGGTGGACGCTGGGGTTACGGACGCCGTTGGTAAGTTCTTAGCAGGTATCTCCTCAGGTGTGTTGGCCTCGCGGAAAGCATCCGCGGGGCCTTTTGTTTTTTCAGTTCGGCGTGGGAAATTCGTCCGCGTGGTCGACAACCATCCGGTTGAGACTGCCCCCCTTTCACGCCAAGCGTCAGGCCAAGCTGCTTCTCCAGAGCGTCTTTCCATGCCAGGTACTACTCTTCCGGAGTGCCTTGCCTCAACCCGGGCATAGTGAACGAGAAATCATAGCCGCCGCGCAGACCGGTACCATCCTTCGCGGGCCCCAGCGCGGGCATATCATTGATGAGGCCGGAAAGTAGCGACAAAGGAGCATTGCGGAATTCCACGCGCATGCCACCCCCGAACACGCCGACGATCTTGCGTTCGGCATCCCCGCCGAGTGAGGATGGGTGGAGCTTCGGCCCTCCCTTCGCCACCAGCAGCACGGAAAATACGCGGTCCTGTTTTTCCATGTGCGTCTTCAGATGGAACCGCTCCACCAGCAGCGTACGCAGCATAAGTTTCAGCTGGCTTACCGGCACCGGACCGCCGGCCTTAGCCGATATGTCGTACGCGGTTCCGTTTGGTGCGGAAACCGAAGAGTTATCCAGATCCCACGCCCACATGATGCATGACTGCAAGTTGATTTGCGTCATGATCAAGGAATCCGGGGATGTTCTTATGGAGGGCGGAGGAGGAGGAGCGGGCGGCGCGTCGGGGTCGATAGAGATCCTGATATAGGGCTTCTTGTTAATCCTGACGGAGGCCACCTCAAACGACGGCTGATCCTTGGTCCTCTCCGTCTATGCCGAGACCGTGGTCTGTGCCACCGCGGCAACGGCTGCGGCGCAGATGACGATCTTCCGCGCTCTAAGTCTCAGCGTCCCGAGCGCCTTTATTTCGCGTCCGCGATCCCTTCGGCGCATGCGAACTCCCGCAGCTCATCCTGCCCCGACCCCGGCTTCGCCTTTCGATAGGTCTTCACCGTCTCCCACGGCTTCGTCAGCGCCTTGGGATCGTTCACAGTTAGCCGATCCTCCAGCAGCCCAGGCTCTTTCAGCCGTATGCGCTCATGCACCGTCATCTCGTCGCTATGCGGCGTGATGCCTTCGATGAACGTATCGCCTCGGATCGCCACCGTGTCCACCACCAGCGTGTCGCCTTCCCAGTGGCCGGTGGAATAACCGGCATAGGTCGGATCGTCCAGCACCTTCTGCGATGGCTTGCGGCCGTCCAGATAAACGCGGCGCATCGCATCGTTCAATTCACTGAAGAAGGTGATCTTGTCTTTGTTCTGCATCACCTCCATGCCGTAAAACATGCTCATCACCGCCGGCATTCCCGGCGGCAGGCACTTGGCCGTCAAGTCATAATCCGGCTTACCGGCGACCAGCGACTTGCTGATCTCTTTCCACTTGGCCATGTATTCCGGCGTCAGAGACGGCTCATCCGGCCGTCGCCCCGTGGAACCATCGGCCAGCGGCGCCGACGCCGTCGGTCGCGGTGGTGGCCCCTGTTGCTGGCGAGCGCCTGCTGCCGGTCCGCCTCGAAAATTCCCGAATGGATTTATCGGATAATAGACGCCCGAGAAATCCGGCGGCGTTTGGGCGGCCAATGCAACCGGAACGGCCGCCGCTAGCCACAAAACGCGTGCGTTCATTTGGCGTCTCCGAGCCCTTCGGCGCAGGCGAACTCCCGCAGCTCATCTTTTCCCGATCCCGGCTTGGCCCGCCGGTAAGTCCTCACTGTCTCCCACGGCTTAACCAGCGCCTTGGGATCGGTAACCGTGAGGGTGTCCTCCAGCAGTCCCGGCTCTTTTAGCCGGATGCGTTCATGCACGGTCATCTGATCGCTATGCGGTGTGAATCCCTCGATGAACGTGTTGTCGCGCAACGCCACGGTATCCACCACCAGCGTGTCGCCTTCCCAATGCCCTGTCGAATAACCTGCGTACGTGGGATCGTCCAGCACTTTCTGCGACGGCTTGCGCCCATCCAGATAAACGCGCCGCAAAGCGTCGTTGAGCTCGCTGAAGAACGTGATCTTGTCCTTGTTCTGCATGATTTCCATGCCGTAGTCCATTCTCATCATGGCCGGCATTCCGGGCGGCAGGCACTTCGCAACTAAATCGTACTCGTACGATCCCGCGATGCGCGTCTTGCTGATCATTTCCCATTTGGCCATGTATTCGGGCGTGAGCAACGGCTCATCGGGCGTGCGCCCGCGCGATCCATCGGACAGCGGCGCCGATGCGGTGGGGCGCGGTGGCGGTCCCTGTCTTGGGGGCGGCGGACCTCCCGCCGGCCGGCCGCCTCTGAAATTGCCGAACGGATTAAGCGGATAATAAACGCCCGAAAAATCGGGCGGCGTAGTTTGCGCGCACATCCAGCACGGAATCGCGAGCGCAATAACGATGGGGAGTCTCATGATGTTACTCCGTCGGCGGCGGCGCATTCGCCAGGATGGTGCCGTCTTCTTTCGTCACGCGCGCAATCAGCCCGGATGCCGTGTCGTCCTTGGCCGGACTCAAGTCGATCGTAACCATCTCGCCGGGCTGCAGCGATTTCGGCGTCCAGCCGGCCCGCGACAGGATTCCAGGCGGCCGGCCCTCCACCTTCCAATCCACTTTATTGCCCTTGCCATCGTCCACCGTCACGATGACCCAAACATGCGGATTGCTCCACTTGAACTCCTTGACGACGCCCTTGATGGTGATCACCTTGGTCACATAGAACGCCGAGTTGCTGTGATGCGCCTGGGCCAGTGGGGTTATCAGGCATGCCGCCGCCAGCAGCGCGCAACACGCCATCGCTCGTACCGTCATCCTCAACACCTCCTAATCTCCTTGGAAGCATATCAAAATCCTCTGCTTCCCCTCGGAGCGTTTGACAATTAATACCTCAAGAAAACTGGCTCATGTCAAGCCTGATTACTCGACCTGGCTGAACAAAGTCGATGGCCGTGACAATTCGATCCACTACTGGACGCAGGCTTGGCTAGTGGTTCGTCGACAGGATAACGACGGACAGGCGCCGCCCTGAGAAATTCTGTTGATAACGGACATTCTGGTCGCACGTTAGGAGAATATCGAAACCCGCTTGCTCCGCGGCGTCAAGCATCTAGCCATTCTCTAACCCCTGCCACCCCATCTGATCCGCCCGGGTTACCTGATGCCCCCGCAGCGGCCAGGCGAGGGGAGCCGGAGTGTTGGCGTCGAATAGGATCTTCACGCAACAGCCGCTGGCTGTTCAAGTGACCGTTTGGCAAAGCCCAGAACCTGATGGACCTGTTCCCGGCTGACCGACGGGAACGACTCCAGGAAATCATCGATCGTCGAGCCTTGGTCAAGATGCTCGAAGAGCGACGCCACTGCCAGGCGGGTGCCTTGAAAGCACCAGGCCCCACCCAGCTTTTGCGGGCTCCTATCGACAGCGCTGCAGCGGCTCCAGTCCACACTATTATTTTAGCGTTTGGGGCAAGCCAAGGCGACTTCACTGGTTTTCCGAATCGCCTTGCTTCCCCTCAGCGTCTTCGTTAGCATTGTGAAACCCGGAGGCTTGTAGATGATTCCAGCTCAGCGGCTCTGCCTGCTATTCGCGCTCCTGCTATTCACGCTCATTTCCAGCGCCGCTCACGCGCAATGGTTGAACTATCCCGACCCTGGAACGCCGCGCACCCGCGACGGCAAAGCCAATCTCACCGCGCCCGCGCCTCGCGCGCTGGACGGCAAGCCCGACCTCTCCGGCGTCTGGCACGTTCAAACTTTATCCATCGCGGAAATGAGGCGCCTCTTCGGCAGCAATTTGGTGGACGGCGCCCTCGTCCTCAGCGTGCCCGGCATGGAGTTGGATACCATCTCCAAGTACGCCGTCAATATTCTGGTGGACTTCAAGCCGGACGCGGCGCCTATCCGTCCCGCGGCCGCGGAAATTTTTCGACGGCGCGTGACGGGGGTCGAGAACCGGGAAGTTTGCATGCCCATCGGCCTTCCTCTGGCCGGCATTGTCTCCGAGGCAACCAAGATCGTTCAGTCTCCCAAGCTGACCGTCATCATGTATGAATCCGACGGCACGCATCGCCAGATCTACACCGACGGCCGCGCGCTTCCCAAAGAAATCGTTCAACCCGCGTGGCTCGGCTACTCCGCCGGCAAGTGGGAGCGCGACACGCTGGTAGTCGACTCCGCCGGTTTCAACGACAAAACCTGGCTCGACGTAAGCGGCCATCCGCACAGCGAAGCGCTGCACTTGACAGAACGCTACCATCGCCGCGACTTTGGGCACATCGATGTCGAAGCCACCTTCGACGACCCCCAGATGTACACCCAGCCCTTTACCATCAAGTACACTTACAATCTGTTGCCCGACTCCGACGTCTTCGAAAACATTTGCGAGAACGAAAAGGATCGCGCCCACACGGGAAAGAATTGAGTTCTAAAATCACATTCAGGAGACTTTATGGAAGCCATCATTTCAGATCTGTTGAGCCGCTTTGAAAAGGGTGCGCTCTCGCGCCGGGGCTTAATTCAGGGCCTTGCGATGCTGAGCGCCGCGGGCGCCGGGGCATCCGTCGCGACAGGCCAGGACGCAGCCGGGCTCAAGGGAACCAGGATCGATCACATCAGCATTCAGGTCAGCGATTTGCCGCGCGCCCTCGCGTTTTACGAAAAGGTGTTCGGACTATCGGTGATGAGCGAAGACAAGCCCAACGAAATCTCGCGCCTGGGTGCGGGCAAAATCATCGTCTCGCTGCACCACAAGAATCCCACCGCGATCGTGGATCACTTCGCCATCGGCGTCGAGAACTTCAATCGGGACCGGGTGACGCAGCAGCTCAAGGCCATGGGCATCACGCCCGAAGAGAACCTGGACGCCGGGTTTCATATCAAGGATCCAGAAGGCATGAACGTGCAGATCGTGCCGGCGTAGAATTGTTGTATGCACCGCGCGCTCAAAACCGCTTTATTCGCGGCGACCATTCTTAGCCCCGTTTGCGCTCAGAACGCAACGCCGCCGGATCCCGCGCCGCTTCCGCCTGCGATGCAGAGCGCGATCCACCGTCTGATGAAAGGCGACAATGGGCCCGTGCCCATCACCTTCCAGAATCGGCCGGCTGAGGTTTGCTCCGTTCCTCTGCTCGCAATGCATATCGATAAGCCGGAACAATTCATTATGCGAACGGTTCCGCCTCCGGCCACGGGCGATGCCATGCCGCATACCAACGGGCCTGCTCCGCCCTGCGCGCAAGCGGCTTCCACTCCAACCGATTCGCGGCCATAAGGGAGGCGGCCTTCGGCTGTTCTTCCACCGATGCTGATCCTGCGTGGATCCGTTGGAGGCCAACCCTACGACGCGAACCATATTAGATACGCGATCCGGCGGGCAATCGAAAGACCACCGGTATCATCCACGCCCTGGGTGCGCGGGAACGGCCACCAGCCTGGGAGGCTATCTCCCCCAAGCAATGGCTGGAAAGAGTCCGCCAGATCCCGGCCGAGCCATAGCCTGAGTGGGTGCAAGCGCCCCCAACGATTGCGAAAGATCCCTCATTCGCGATCCACGCGCGGATGCGTTCCCAACACGATACGACGGCTCTCGGTGTGCGCTTAGCATGTTGCCGGCGGGCGGTTTATGCGGTCGACGGTGATATCCCTTCGCGGTATCGGCGAGCCTCATTACGCGTTCGCCGGCGTTGCGCGAAAAGGCTAGAAGTTTTTTACCCTAGCTTGTTCGGAAAACCGAACACAACGCGGATTCTTGGGGGGCCTCGTTTCCTCGTCTGCAACGTATTATCAGCGCGTTACCTTCACTGTTTCGGAAAACCGAACAAGACGCTCTTACAAAGCCCGACATTTTACGAGTATTGCTCATCTTAAGCGCACCGAATCTGTTCTTGTCATCATTTTTTCTCTTGACTAGTACTCATAGTTGTTGAACTATCTTGTGGGCAGTATTTTTCGACTGCTGGCTTTCCCAGAAAGGTTGGAGACTCATGAACGTCCGAAGGGCCGTCGTGCCCGTGGTGGGCCTGCTTGCCGCTGTGGGTTCCGCATTCGCGCAGCATCGCGTAGATGCAGATCGGATGTACGCGCGCGTCTACGCCATCGTGCCGATGATTGGCTCCGGAACTTGGGCCGATCCCCGACGGCCGATGTTTGCGCCGATCCCGCAGCAGATGACGCCCGGGAGCAGAACCGGCATCATTGCCTTCAACAGCGTCGAATCGGACGACGGAAAGTTCGCGCTCGTCGAGATCGTCGCCGCGACCCGGCCGCAAATGGCCATCATTACGTCCCAAACAAATGCCCAACTGTCGGCGGTGCCCGGCTTCCAAATATTCGACCGAAGCACAGCCTCAGCCGCCACGGTTCAGAACGCCTTCCAGCCCCTCAAGAAGAACTTCGACATCACCAAATTCCGGGTGGTGGTGCCGTGATGAGAGATCCGCCGGTTCCTAATCCTATCCGGCGCTCATTCTGGCGGCGGCATGCTCCGTTCTATTGGGCTCATACGCTTACTATTACACCGACAACCTTCACCAGCATCAACACGACCTACTGGACGCGGAACGGAACAAGTCTGGCGTGGGTTCGGGGGGGGCTTACGTCTTCGAACACCGACGGCGGATCGCTGATTTCGAGCGTTGCCGTTCCGGACGGAAGCAACGACTACGAGGTAAGGACCACGCTCACCCTCACAGAATCTGGCGGCGCGCTACGTGACCTATCTGCGCGCCAGCTCCGACGCGATGAGCTGGGCCGAGCCCAGCGGGTACGGCTTATGCGATCGAGGTTCAGAATCCCACCTTCAGCGGCTCCGCATGCTCGGCGACTCTCGCAGTGTACAAGATCATCAGTGGGAGTGACAACGTCCATTGGCTCCACACGGTATCGTTTGCGAAAACGGCATGGTCGTCCGGGCGGTCTATACTGCAGTCGGGAATCAGATCACCGTGTACGTACAGAATGTTCAGATGTTGACCGTTACGATACTCCTCGATCACGAGCGGGCAACCGGGCATCGGCATGCGGGAAGCGCCGAGCGGAAACAGCATCTCATGAAGTTGAACTTGGGGGCATTTACTCCGGAGCGCCCGACCATGCCGCCAACTAGCGAAATCGGCGTTTCAGCCTTCGCAAACAAGTCGAGATGCAGTGGCCGGGAGCCTTAGAACCGAGGGGCCCAGGAATCATTTATTACACGATCTGACCGCAATGGAACGCTCCTTACGAACCTCAGTTCGGATGATGGGTTCGTTGATTCGTCGGTGTCTCCCGGCACAAATTACACCTACACGATCTCGGCTGTCGACTATGATCTCAATCAGACGACAGATACCCTCACGGTGACCACGCCTGCCGCAGGCACCATCGATCCCCGCGAAATTGGCGTACGCCCAACTGGATCATATTGGGGAGCGGCGGAGAGCAGATCGACATGCGCTCCGGTAATTTAAATTACACCGCGCCGATGATCAAAGCGATGGGCCGGGGCGGCTGGAACATCGTCTTCAACCTGACGTATAACTCACAGAACTGGCGACAGGACCCAGGAGGAACGTGGCAGCTTGGTCAGGATGTCGGCTACGGATACGGGTGGAAGCTGCTGGCCGGCTCCCTGCTGCCGATCGAAACACCGAGTGGAATCGGTGAGTATCTGTTCACGGACGCAACCGGTGCACAATACCATCTGAACCAGAACAGCGGCGGCGCTCTGGACATCCATCGAGAGCATCTACGTCACCTATGATTCCAATGCCGGCGAATTGCTATTTCAACGATGGAAGCTTTTGGCTGATGAATTGCACATCGGCCGGCACGGAGTGGGATGCAGGGACCATGTACCCCACCCAGATAGAGGACAGCAATGGCAACCAAATCTTCATCAATTATGCCGACGGCGTGGGAGTCACCTGGGCCAACTCCAGCTCCCGCATCAGCACCATCGAAGACGTGCGCGGAAACGGCTCGCCAGACTACACGTTCACTTACAACATGGATCCTATTCCGCACCTGACGGCGATCACCAACAGCATCGCGACTGCGGAGAAATACAGCTTCGGATACACCGAGAACTACGCCCTGGATGATCCCTTCGCCGCCCAAAACTTCGGCACCGTTGCCCTGCTCGCTTCGTCCGCAGCCACGAGCATACCAAGCGTGCCGCTGACCACCTACTTCAGCTATGACACGACAACCGCGACCAGCGGGTGCAGCATGCCCAGCCCAGGCACGTCCGGGCCCGGCCAACTCACCCAGGTCACCACGCCCTATTGCGGACACCTGCGTTACAGCTATCACTCCCACGCGCTGTCGGGTTCACGCAGCTTCTACGAGATTCAATACCGCTATCTTTCGATGTACAGCGGCGCGACGGAAACCTCCATTCAACTCAGCCGTGGGAACGATACCTCGTATACCGTCCAGCAGTCAGGGACGCTGGACGACTCAACGGCGAATGCCCGCAAGATTTGGAATTTTCAGACGAATACTTCACAATTCAATCTCGGCCTGGTGACGCAGTATTCGGAGAAGACCTTGTCGCCGCTGACAACCCTTTCACAGCTCACCTATGCATGGTCGCAGACGCCCAATTCGTTGAACCCCTACATTTCGAGCACCACAACCAAGCTCGATCCCGGTCAGACCTATGAAGCCGACAAACAGACCACCCAAACTCTCGATCAATATGGCAACGTGTCCTTGATGCAGGTCTTCAATTTTGGTGCCGGAAGCGTGGGATCGCTGGCGCGCACTTATAATAACAGCTACCTTTACCAGAACAGCACGGTTGGAACGCACTACACGCCCCTATATATATTCAACCGCCTTCAGACCAGCACCGCTACCGACGGAACGAACACCGCAGCCCTGGTCTCGAATACCTATGACGCAGGCACTATCGGTAGCGTGACAGGCAGCTTGTACGAGCACGATGCCAGCTATAGCACGGCGTTTGCCTACCGCGGCAACGTTACGAACTCGGTGGTCCCAATTACTACAACAGCGAACAGCTTCGATCTAACGGGGAACGTCACGGGCACTACCGTGAACGGTGTCACCAGTACTGTCACCGCATCCAACAATGACGCCGCGCCAGAGCAGATTAGTGTTAATACGCAGAACAACAACAACCTGCTACTGCAGTCCACCATGACCTGGAGCGCCTTCCTCGGCCTCAGTTCGGCCGCCGGGCCTAACGGGGACGCCGGCTCCGTCGATTACGACTCCAACGCGCGGCCATCCAGTACAAAGTCGCCCTACGGCGCCGTGACCACGTATATCTACAACGACGCCGCATCTACGCCAAACAAGGTAGCGATCACAGACGGGCATTGGGTGCAAACGAACATGGACGGTTTCGGACGGGCCATTAACACCATCACGGGCTATAGCGGCACTGGCTACCAGACAACAGGAAGCACGGCTGTTTCTTTCGCGGACACGGTCTATGCGCCGTGTGGCTGCTCGCCGCTCGGTAAGCTCAACCAGCAGTCCCAGCCCTACGCCCCCGGCGCAACCGAGGTTTATACCGTCCACAACTACGACGCCTCCGGTCGAACCACCAGCGTCGTTCTGCCGGACGGAAGCACAACCACGTACACGTACAAAGGCAATACCGTCCAAGTCACAGATCCGGCCGGCAATTCGAAAACGTTCACAATGGACGCTTTTGGCAACCTCGTTACGGTGCAGGAGACTGACCCCACGCTCGGCGCCGTGACCACAAGCTACACCTACGACATTCTCAATCATTTGATAACCGTCTCAATGCCGCGCGGCACTTATGGCACGCAGACGCGCACATTTAACTACAACACAGGAACCCCGGCGACCACGGTGACCGGCTTCCTGCAAAGCGCCACCAATCCCGAGAACGCAACCGTCACCTACAGCTACAATTCAAACCACACATTGCACAGCAAAACGGACGCCAAGAATCAGACGCTTACTTATTATTACGATGCCATCAACCGATTAATATCGGTTAAGTGGCCTGGCGCTCCCGGCGGCACACAGACGCTACGCACCTACTATTACGACATCAATCCGCTACCCGGTTATTCGGGGATAAACGCGCTTGGCAGACTGGCGATGGTGCAGTACGCCTTGATAGGGTCCGGGACAATCCAACTGTACGAATCCTACGGCTACGGGGCGCCCAATACCACTGGGGCTGGCCTCCCGTACCAGAAGGAACTCCGGGCGGATCAGCTCATAGCGTCGGGGTTCCCGTGCACGCCATCGGCAATCGTAAGTGGGTTTCTGGACACTTACTATTACTATAACGACGAGGGCCAGCTTACGAGCCTGTGGTCCCCGAACACCGTGGATTATAACCCTCCTGACACGACGCGCGGGCCAATCTACAATTATTCCTACGACAGCATGAACCGTCTCAGTGGCATGACCATGACGGATTCCTACAACAATAACACTACGATCGTCAGCGGCGTCGGCTACAACGTCGCGAATCAGTTAACTGGCGTGACCTTTAACAACATCGCCGAGAGCCGCCAATACAATTCGCTGGGGCAGCTTACAAATCTCCAAGATGCACTGGCGACCTCCCCCTACACTCCGTACGAAAACCGGGGCTACAACTACCCCACCGACGCGACCAACAACGGCAAGATCAGCTCAATGTCGGACGCGATCAGCGGCGAGACCGTCACCTACACCTACGACTCGCTGAATCGGCTTGAAACGGCATCCAGCACCATCCAACCAACCTTGCAGTGGGATCAGTCCTATGTTTTTGACCCGTTCGGTAATTTGCTCCAGAAAAACATCGCCGGCGGATTGCCAGGGCAGCCGAGTACACAGGTGAGCGTTGATACTACGCACAACTGGCTTTCGAGCGTCTCAGGATTGAGCTATGATGCCAACGGGAACACATTGACGTCTGGGCTAACGTACGACGTAGAGAACCATATGGCGGCTGACGAATATTACGTCTATGCCTATGACACCCAAAACCAACGAATCGCAACGATTGAGGACGACGGCGCAGATTCGTGCGGTAATATAGAGACCTTTACTTTGAGCATGTATTCTCCGACCGGGCAAAACCTCGGAAACTATCGATTGGCGAATCAGAATTATCCCCAGTGGATGAACCCGTGGTGGATGCAGGTACAACTTAGTTCCGGCGACCAGTATTTTGGCGGCCGTCGTCTGGCAGCGATGGACCAGCTGGGCTCGGCCGGGAATTATTTCCCTTGGGGTGAGGACAAGGGCGGCACGAGCCCACAGGACACTTGGAACTTCGGGACCTACTGGCGAGATTCTTCGACCGGGCTGGATTACGCGAAACAGCGGTACTATTCCAACGCTTATGGGAGGTTCTCAACCCCCGACCCCTATACGAACAGCGGGCGGTCAAACGATCCCCAGAGCTGGAATCGGTATGCGTACACTCGGGGCGATCCCGTTAATCGCTTCGACCCGCGGGGCAGGGACGACTGCGCAGCTCAGTTTGCCGATGCATCGCAACCGTACGATCCTAACA
This sequence comes from Bryobacterales bacterium, assembly GCA_963798295.1. Taxonomy (GTDB): domain Bacteria; phylum Acidobacteriota; class Terriglobia; order Bryobacterales; family Bryobacteraceae; genus Palsa-89. Next base: position 655,576 of record CAWCSV010000007.1, read on the forward strand.
GTTCCTGCTCGGGTCCAGTAGGATCTCCGTGCCCGAATCTGGATATGATCACGGCTTTCCAGGATAGTCCTGATGCTGCGACCTTCTACGCGCAGGCCGCGGCGATGGGTTGCACGTCGGCATCGGCTACAGAGATCGCGCAAGGCGGGGATGGCCAGCCATGGGACGACCCTTTCCCCGATCTAGATTGCACGATCGAATTGTTCGAACGGCCAACGCCGAGCGGCGGACCCGCGAAAGGATGGGGCCGACACACCTATATTTACATCAACGACGGCGATTATTCATACGGCGGTGCAGCCCTGCCGGGCATTATGCTCGAAGGGGGCCCCGTCAACGGCAAGCTCACCGGCTTCATTAGCGCGCCGGGGCAGGGTCTGGCAGCGGGCAAGTGGAACGCTTCTAATCCTTTCCTCGCCTCTAACCAAGAGGTCGGGGGTGAGTTTAGCGGACCGCAGGCCTGTGGTGACATTATCAGTCTTCTGAACGCCGTGAATAACTACGACAGCGGCCCAAAGGTTCCCTACGCTTTTCTTGGAACAACAAACAGCAATGCCTTCACCTATACTCTGCTGTCAGACATCGGGCTCTCGACCTTCTTTGGGCATCCGTCCGGATTTACTCCTGGCTGGGGTCAGACGATCACGGGTCTCACGGTGCCATGAAGAATGCGCTGCTATATCTAGTCGCTGCAGCCGCGACGACGGGGACGGGATTCTATCAGCGTGATACTTCTAATCTGCAGAGCTCATACGCCTATAGCCCCGCATTCATCTCGACGCTTAGCTCGCCAGGTCACACGCGGCTAATCGCATTTCCGTTTTACAGCAAAGAATTCGAGATACCGATCCATTCGGCAAGTGGTGGGTTTGTTTTTGGTGTGGATGGCGCAGCCTTATATGGCGCCTGCTCGCAGCAGCACGGCGATGGTGCAGCGGATGAGCGGCCGGTAATCGCCTTGTGCAAGATTGATCTCCGCACGGGCACCACCATTCCCTTACCGGGCTCTTCGGGACTGCGGGTTTACAGCTTCGCGGTCTCAAGTCACGGGAACCGTATTTTATTTTCGGGGCCCGATCCGTTCGAGAATGGTGCTTTCGGCCTGTTTGAACTTACGCAACCGGAAGGAAAGGTTAGGGCGATATTCCGGCAAGCCGACAAGCGTCCGCAGTCGCAGTGGATGAATCTCAGCCTTTCCCCTGACGGCGAAAAAGCCGTCGCAACGCACCAAGGACGCGTCGAGCTGATCGACCTAACGAACGGTTCGACTGAGCCACTTAGGGGCGAATTCTTTATGGCGGCGTGGTCGCCGAACGGTAAATGGTTAGCTGCAACCGAAAAGGGTCAAACGGGGCGTACGATTTTGATGGATGCGAAGACTCTTACTCAAAAACGCATTCTAAGCCCATCAGAATTGGATTGGTCTCCAGATTCGCGGTACATTCTAACGGTCGAAGCATGCGGCCCATATTCAGGAACTTTTCGCGCGATGAGCGTGGAAACCGGCAAACGAGCCGTAATCGAAACCTCCCAGTGCCGCGTCAACCAGGCTAGCACCGGCTGGGTGCGCAGTGATCTCGCGGAAAGATGACATCCTGCCGGGACGGACTACCTGCGCATGGCGAAGTCATACATCATGCCGCAATCGGAGTCTGATACAAACCACGGCAGTGTTTCTGCCACCCGAAGGAGGCCAAATGTATGGTGATCCTGGCCGTTGCACGGTCGGATCTGGCAGTCGTCCCTCCAATCCGGCATGGGCCCGGTGACCGTTATAGTAGTGTTGGAATTCGACGAGCTTCGTCTCAAGATCAGCTATCGTCCAGAACAGCGTCCGGTCGAGGAACTCGCGCCGAAGCGTGCCGATCAGTCGTTCGATAAATGGATGCGAGAGCGGTGCTTAGGGAATCGTCTTGATTTCGGTTACCTCCAGGATTCGAAGATTGGCCTGCCACTGGTGGAATCGATACAGCGGGTCGTGATCCGAGCTGAGGTATTTCGGCGGCTGATGTCTGCGGATCGCCCGCTGCAACATTCGACACAGCCCGGAGCCGTCCACAATGCCACGCTGCACGCCAAACCCAATGATGCGCCGTGTAAACTGATCCATCACGACCAACACCCAATGGGTCCTCAAGGTGGCGGACTCGCAGCGAAACAAATCGCAGTTCCACAAGCTGTCCTTGGTGTGGCCGAGAAAAGTGAGCCAGGAGGGACCACCACGATTCAATTCCGGCCGGTAATGAACACTGAGGATACGGCGCACCGTGTCCTTGTCAATTTCAATCCCAAATGCCAAGGCCATCTGCTGAGCGATGCGCGGGCAGCCCCAGCGTGGATTCCGTCGTTTCATTTCCAAGACGGCTGCAATGAGTTCTTTGGCCGGTCCTTGAGGTCCGGGTCGGCGGCGGCACTTGGGTGAGAACAACAGCCGGTACTTTCGCGCTTTGAGCAGCTTATGGAAGTGCAACAGCGTGGAAGGCTTGAGAACAACGGCGGAACGGAGCAGGCGTGCCCGCCGAATGAAGAGCATGCATAGGCTGGCGAGAATGCGATCGGTAGCACGCAAGTTGGGCGCTTTCTGGACACTTACTATTACTATAACGACGAGGGCCAGCTTACGAGCCTGTGGTCCCCGAACACCGTGGATTATAACCCTCCTGACACGACAACGCGCGGGCCAATCTACACTTATTCCTACGACAGCATGAACCGTCTGAGCGGCATGACCATGACAGATTCCCATAACAACATCAGCACGATCGTCAGCGGCGTCGGCTACAACGTCGCGAATCAGTTAACTGGCGTGACCTTTAACAACATCGCCGAGAGCCGCCAATACAATTCGCTGGGGCAGCTTACAAATCTCCAAGATGCACTGGCGACCTCCCCCTACACTCCGTACGAAAACCGGGGCTACAACTACCCCACCAACTCGACCAACAACGGCAAGATCAGCTCAATGTCGGACGCGATCAGCGGCGAGACAGTCACCTACACCTATGACTCGCTGAATCGGCTTGAAACGGCATCCAGCACCATCCAACCAACCTTGCAGTGGGATCAGTCCTATGTTTTTGACCCGTTCGGTAATTTGCTCCAAAAAAATATCGACGGCGGATTGTCTGGGCAGCCCAGCACTCAGGTGAGTGTGAACACTCACAACCAGATCACGAGCGTCTCAGGATTGAGCTATGATGCCAACGGGAACACATTGACGTCTGGGCTAACGTACGACGTAGAGAACCATATGGCGGCTGACGAATATTACGTCTATGCGTATGACACCCAAAACCAACGAATCGCAACGATTCAGGACAACGGCGCAGACTCGTGCGGCAATATAACGACCTTTACTTTGAGCATGTATTCGCCGACCGGGCAAAAGCTCGGAAACTATCGATTGGCCAATCAGTATTATTCCCAGTGGATGAACCCGTGGTGGATGCAGGTTCAACTTAGTTCCGGCGATCAGTATTTTGGCGGCCGTCGTCTGGCAGCGATGGACCAGCTGGGCTCGGCCGGGAATTATTTCCCTTGGGGTGAGGACAAGGGCGGCACGAGCCCACAGGACACTTGGAACTTCGGGACCTACTGGCGAGATTCTTCGACCGGGCTGGATTACGCGAAACAGCGGTACTATTCCAACGCTTATGGGAGGTTCTCAACCCCCGACCCCTATACGAACAGCGGGCGGTCAAACGATCCCCAGAGCTGGAATCGGTATGCGTACACTCGGGGCGATCCCGTTAATCGCTTCGACCCGTGGGGTAGGGACGACTGCGCAGCTCAGTTTGCCGATGCATCGCAACCGTACGATCCTAACAGTTCCTGCTCGGGTCCAGTAGGATCTCCGTGCCCGAATTTGGATATGATCATGACTTTCCAGGATAGCCCTGATGCTGCGACCTTCTACGCGCAGGCTGCGGTGATGGGGTGCACGTCGGCATCGGCTACAGAGGTCGCCCAAGTTGAGCCCCAGGCGTTCGCGCCGTGGCAGCCGCTACCAACCTGCACGCTGGAGGTGGAGTCCCGGACACTTGACTATTTCGGGCTGAGGCACATCCACATCAGCCTCCATGGTTACCTGGTGTTTACCTCAAGTTTGGGTACAGATATCATTGAGGGACTTCACACGGGCAAATCACTCACGGCAAGCGCAAATTCCCTGGGAATAGGCGACAACCCCGCATCCGACCTTAACGATGGCTCGATAACCGGCCCAGCCGTCTGCGGCGAATTATCGATACTTCAGTTGGATGCCTCCAAAATTCAAGCCGCCGACATAACCTACGGTGGTCCCTTCGGGCCCAATAGCAGCTCAGTACTGAGTTACTTACTCGAATCCGTGAGCTACTTGTTAATTGACGGACCGTGGTACACGATTCCCCGATTGATGCAAATATTCGGATACAACGCGCCATTGCCCGGCCTTAATTAGAAGCCTCAGGACGCGCTCTAGATGACACGCAGACACCTGTTCGATATGATCGCCGCTGGCTTGGCAGGTACGTCGGGATGCTTGGCCAGGGAACCCGAGATGACAGCGAAACTGGTATCGATGGCTGAACGGATGGACTTGGCTATCGTACCCGTCATGTGGACCGGCGGGCCGACCCCTGAGGCCATCGGCATTGATGGAAAAAGTGCTGGTAAACTGCTCCTACCTGGAGGACTCCGGCTGGTCTCCGTGTCCCCAGACTGTGGATGGATTGCGTGGGCACTTGATGCATCACAGCCCCCGCCAATTGGGATTGGGGATGCAAAGGTTTTCTTCACTGATGCGCAGTCCCCTATCAAAACGATGCGGCTTGAGCGTGGCTATCCCCGGCAGCTTTCCTTGTCTTCAGACGCGGGGTACCTAGCGCTCACCGAGCTGGGCACCGTTGCACCGAAGGCACGGCTCATCGTGCTCAATCCCAGGACGGCAGAGCTTCAGCGCGATCTAAGCGGTCTGATTACCAGCTTTCCGATTGACAATATTAATCGATTACGCATTTCAGCCAACGGACAATGCTTGGCCGTCGGAACGAGAGAACGTTTCATGATCGTAGAAGTTCAGGAAGGCAGGGTGCTTTTGGAGAAAGAAGGTCAATTGCACTCCTTATCCCCGGACGGCGATTTCGTCGCGTTCATCAACAATGCTGGCGTGCCAGCGATTACCTCGCTCATCACGCGGGCCAGCAGGGAGCTGGCGCTGCATTGGAGGACAGTCGCCGGCTTCGGCCCTTGGAGTCCCGATGGGGCGTTCCTCCTGGCTGGCATAAGGGGCGGATTCTCAGTGTTTACCAAACTCGCAGTAGTCGACTGCGCGTCAGGCGACTTCAAAGAGATCGTTCCGCGGGTTGTCGAGGGCGATCGGGGAGAGCATTCGGCTTGGGTGAAGCGCCGGTTTTTGACCGCACGTGGCGCGTTCAGAAACTGATTCTACCTCGCGCGGCTGTTCGCCGCCGGGGGGCAGCGCGATTGCTTTCCCTGTACGGCGATCAGACGCGCATCATTCACGTCGCTTTCGGCACACCCCTGGCGAACCAACACTGTCAAATACTTTCTCAAAAACAAATTGGCAACTAGGGACAATGATGCTAGCGGAGTGGATTAAGCGGACAAACGTAAGCGTCCGACCAACCCAGGTTAGTTTCGGGAAGCGGCCCAACGAGCGGGGGTGAGTGGGCGAACTCGGATAGCTTGCGCCGGTCCATGCCAGGCAGCACGGCGAGCAGATATTCCTTCACCGGCAGTGCCGAGCCGGCGGCAGGATTCGACCACCGAAAGAATCGCGGCCACCTTCGGTCCCGACTGCGCGCTGCCCACATGCAGCCAGTTCTTGCGGCCCAACGCGATCGGGCGCATGGAGTTCTCCGCCAGGTTATTGGACAGCTCCACTTCGGCGTAATCGAAACAGCGGCGCAGTTTCGGCCACATATTCAAGGTGTACGTCACGGCCTGTCCCAACGCGCTCTTCGGCAACGCCGTTTCCGCAGCGACACGCACTCATCGTGAATCTCGGTGGCCCAGGTATCGGCGTGCTCGCGGCGCAAGGCCAGGCGTTCTTCGACGCTCAACTGCCCCGAGCGCGCATGGCGGTCCACCAGAAACAGCGCGTCCATGCGCGTGACCATCTTGATCGCCTCGCGCATCTTTGCGGATTCACTTTCACCGCATCGACAAACTTGCGCCGCGCGTGCGCCCAGCAACCGACATGCACCAGCTGTCGGCCCGCCGATGTTGTCGTAGGCTTGATAGCCGTCGGTTTGCAAAATGCCTTCCCACTCGCCCAGAAACTTCTTCGGACCCTCGCGCCCGCGGCCCAGTTGAAACTCGAACACCGTTTCGCCGCCCGGCTTTCCGTATTGCCACAAGTAGGCCTGATGATCGGCGCCGCGTTTGTCGTGCATCTGCACCGGCACCGTGGTTTCATCGGCCTGTAAATAGGATGCGCGCAGCAGATCCTGCCGCATCGCCGCGACCACCGGTTGCAGCAACTCGCCCACGCGCATCACCCAGCCATCCAGCGTCGCGCGGCTGATCTCCACGCCCGCTTCGCGTTCCAGTATCGCTTGCTGCCGGTACAGCGGAAGATGATCGCAATATTTCGCGACCACCGTGTCGATCACCACCGCGTCGCTGGCCAGTCCCTTCTCCACGATGCGCGGCGCCAGCTCCGGCATCGCGATCGCGGCGAACATTTTCCGCAACGCGCGTTTTTCGCGCTTCGTCACCCGCACGAACCAGCGCGCCGGTTCCACGTCCAGCACTTCGCTTTCGTCGTAGCCGATGACCGATGTTTCGCCCCCACAGTTCTTGCAGTTCGCCTCCGCGCAGGCGAATCACCTTTCGATGCGCGGCAGATTCTCCGGCAATGGCTTGCGGCCCGGATGCGGTTTGCGTTCCCGCGCCGGCTTTGGTGGCAAGCGGCTCGCGCCGTGCTTCCGCTTCTACTTCGTCGCCCGTGGCGCCGGGCTCTTCTTCCGCCAACAATTCCAGTTGCAGATCACTCAACGTTTCGCTGTGCGGACCCAGCAGCTGAATGCGCCGTTGCCGCAGGCGCTCTTCCAGCATCCGAATCTGGCGTCGCGATTTTCAATCGTGAGCTGCGCCCATTGCAGCTCGCGTCTCCAGCGTCGCGATGCGAGTCTGTGGATCGAGGACCGTCATAGGGGGATGTCCCATATTACGCGAACTCTCGAAAATGTTCCAGAACATTTTTCAAGCGCTTTTGCGATACCAGGCGCGCTGCTGCGTTTGCTTCAGATCCAGCCCGTTCACCAGCATTGCCAACTCTTCGGCTCGCATCGTCACAGCTGCGCGTCTGGTGCGGCTACGCGGCCAATGAAACCGGCCCTTCTCCAGCCGCTTCGCGCACACCCACAATCCGCTGCCATCCCACACCAGCGCTTTCAGTCGGGTGCGCGTGCGATTGGTGAACAAGAACAAGTGTCCGCTCAACGGATCTTGCTCCCAGCTGATCGCGCACCAACCCGTGCAAGCCCTCAAATCCTTTGCGCATGTCGATGGCCTCGGTGGCGATGATAGATCTTGGTCGCCAGCCCCAAGCCAAACATCACGCGCTTTCGGCGACCCGGATCAGGCGCGCCAATTCCGCCTCGGCGAACCGCCACGAGCTTTCGATCCGCCGCCCATTCGCCAGACTGAACGTGAACTCCGGCGCCGGTTCCGCGTGCCGGTCACTTTCGACCGCCACCATGCGTCGGGCGCCGCCTGGTTTCCGCTTCACCGAACTCCGCCTCCAGTAATCGAAGGTTGTTAACAGCAATGCCCCGCTGCTCGACAAAACTCCCGCCGCGATCAACCCGCTGCCCTCGTACTCCCCCAGCACCCGCCGCATCTCCGCCGACCCTCTCCGTCGGTTTCCCCATGCCGCCATCTTCGACCGTTTCCGGCGCCCTGATTCAAGATGGGTTCCCCGTACGCTTACATTCGAACATTTATTACGACTTTTGAGCCGTTGGCATCCGGCTCCTATGGGGGTGGCATTGTCGTTCACGTCTGGTTGGGGTGTTCAGGCAATTGGTTGGGCTGTTCAAACCCTCGCGGTTTATTTCATCCCTCTGGTGCAGAACTTCATCCTAGCCGTCTGGATTCACCACCCAGAAACGGTGGCGTGGGAGATCGCCCACTATCTATTCTTTGCGATTGTAGGCCTGACTCTGGGAGTATTGGTTTCCCAGGTGCTTCCGGCCTCGACAGAGAGCGGGCGATGGGTCTGGGCAGCTCCGGTCGGATTGATGCTGTTCTGCGCCATCGCGGAGATAGCCGCCGGGCATTTCGATATCATCAGCCTTTGGTTTGGGATGGGTGAAGCGGGGTGGATCACCATGCTTGTAACCTGGCCGGCCGTGGGGTGCTGCACTTACTCGGCCGCCATGGAATGGGCTCGCCGACGGCGTCACCGGTCCATCGCGAGAGAAGGCCTAAGTGCTCCGGTGAAGACCAAATGATGTCCCCGCGCACAATTCTGGCCGCTGCCGCGATCCTGGCAGCGCCGCTGGCGGCGTCGGCTCAGGGCTTGGACTCCGTGCAGCAGCTTGTTTCGATGCAGCGTGCTTGGGGTCCGAAGACCAGCTCCGCCGGCGCGACGCTGACGCTGACGGAAGCATCGCGGACAACAGCCAATGGGCACGCAGTCGTCAGTTATCGGATGATGACCTCGGGGTTGCCGAAGGACAAAACCTATTCTCTCGTGATGTGGCAGTTAGGCGGGCAGCCGCAAGGCGTGATGGCTGGCGTTACCATAGACGCCACTGGAACCGCGATCTGCGCGGGCAAGGCTGGCACGTGCCGTGGAGATAAACCGGACGATCCTATCGATCTGGCGATGCAGGCGGGCCTGGGAGAGGTCAAGAGAGTGGGCCTGATCGCCGATGACAAAAGCGCCCAGGTTTTCGCCAGTGCTGTGCCATTCCCGAATCGTGCCACCGATGGCGGATGCACTCTCGAAGCCACACTTGTAACGCCGAATGCGGAGGCCGTGATGCTGTCCGCAACCGGATTCAAGCCGGGCGTCACCCTGAACATCGAGATGAACTCCGAGGGCGAGAAACAGCACCCTTCGGGCAAAACCGACGCGAACGGGGCTCACGAGTGGGTGGTCCTGCCGTTAAGAAAGGGGAATTATATACATGAGTACAGTAATGAAGTCAGTGAGTTAGAATAGAACAAATGTACCGGACGTACACACTGCGGTTGCGATTGAATCAAGCGCAGACCGCTGCCTTTGAAGAGATCCTTCGCGACAGCGCGGATACGTACAACGCGGGACTCCAGGAAAGAAAAGAGGCGTGGAAACTTGAGCGCAAGCAGATCGGTCTCTACGATCAATTCGCGGAGTTGACGGAACTTCGCAAGGACGAACGGTTTGCCAAAGATCGCCGTGGACATCCAGCGCGAACCGCTGCGGCGGTCTGGACCGTAGCGTTCAAGGCTTTCTTTCGCCGCTGTAAAGCGGGGCAAAAGCCGGGGTTCCCGCGATTCCGATCTTGGCTTCGCTACGACTCCTTCCTGTTCAATCTGCCGCGTGTTCTGGAGAATCGGATAAAGATACCAAACCTCGGATGGTTCAAGTTTAAGACTAGCCAGCCGATCACTGGAACGCCACGCACGGCCACAGTGAAGCGATGCGGGAAGAAGTGGCGTATCCGTTTGGTCTGTGATATCGGCGCTGGCGCCAGAGAAGCGAGCGGTCTCCAATGCGGTGGGAATCGATGTTGGTATAACGAAGTTCGTAACGCTGTCCGATGGCCGATCCATCGACAATCCGCGCTGGACGCGCAAGCACGAAGCGCGGATCGCTGCAGCTAATCGGAAACTGGCGCTGAAACGAAAGCGGTCGAGGAACCGGATTCGTAGCGCGAGAAGTATTGCGCCGCGCCCACCAGCGAGCCGCCGATGCGCGAAGGAACTTTTGTCATCATGTTTCGAAGTGGCTGGTTTCCAAATACGATCTGATCGCTTTTGAGAATTTGAATATCAAGGGAATGGTTCAAGGAAACTTGGCGAAGTCCATTCTCGATGCTGCGTGGGGAGAACTGATCTGGCAAGTCCGATACAAAGCTGAAAAGGCTGGTGTCTGGGCAATCCCTGTCAACCCCAGTGGTACTTCGATTCAATGCTCCGTATGTGGGGCGGATGTGTCGCAAGACGCTTGCTGATCGGCGCCACATCTGCGAATGCGGAGCGAACCTGGATCGAGACCATAACGCGGCGATCAATGTTTTAAGGCTCGGGAAGAGCCTTGCGGGACTAGATAGTCCTTCAGAATGTGTTGCGCCACCAGTACAACTCCCAACCGCTGTACTCATGTATATAATTCCCCAAGAAAGGGCTCACGAGGGGTCGCGCGCAGGTATCGGTTCACTCGGATAGCTGCAACCCGGCTTTATCCTTTGCGTGGGGTGAGGGGAGTTATTCGCTCCAGTAAAGTCCAATACCTAGAAGTACTAGTATCCCTCCCCTCGCTCTAGTCATTTCGTCCCTTCCATTGCCCGGCGAATGCTTCAAAATAGAACCAGGACTACCATAAGATCAGTGATACCGCGATGGACCCCAACTTTGCTGCGCCCGCTTGGCGCGGTGAGCCCGAGTCTCGCCAGGAAACAACGCCGGAGGACCGAACAATGAAGAAAATGGCAGCAACGTGTCTGGTATTGCTTGCGCTCACCGCTTGCGGCACCAAGCGCGGCTACGTAGAGAAGGGCAATGCTCTCTTTCAAAAGGGCAAGTACGAGGACGCTGCCATCAACTATCGGAAGGCCATCCAGAAGGATTCCAGGTACGGCGATGCCTACTATCGCCTGGGACTCAACGCGACGAAGCAAGGCAACCTGTCGGAAGCCTATGACGCTCTGAATCGCGCCTCCCAGTTGCTCCCGAACAACCTGGAGGTGAAGGGACAATTCGCAGACTTCTGCCTGGAAAATTACCTAAAGAATCCCACGCGGCCCCAGAAGCTTTACCAGCAGATTCAGCAAGTCTCCAGTGATCTCCTGGCTCGCAACCCAAATTCTTTTGACGGCCTGCGCCTGAAGGGCTATCTTGCCTATGCCGATCGCAAGCCTCAGGAAGCCATCGCCTATTTCCGCAAGGCGGTCCAGATACAACCCGGCAGCGCGCCGGTCACAACGGCGTTGGTGGAAACTCTAAACGCCAGCGGCCAGCCCCAGGAGGCGGAGAAGATTGCGCTGGACCTGCTCGCCCGGCACAAGGATTACGGTCCGATCTACGATGCATTGGCCAGAATCTACTCCAATGCCAATCGCCCCGCCGATGCCGAGAAGGCGCTCCGCAGCAAGGCGGACAACAATCCGCGCAACCCCGATTATATTGTGGAACTGGCCACGCACTACCTGCTCGCCGGCAACACGGCCGAAATGAAGAACGCGCTGCAGCGCATGTTGAACGATCCGAAAAGCTTCCCGAATGCGCAGATGAGGGTGGGCGACTTCTATGTCCAGCAGAAGAAGTACGAGGATGCGGTTCGCTCTTACCAGGACGGCGCCCAAGCCTATCCCAACCAGAGAGTCGACTACCAGAAGAGAGCCATGGCCGCGTTGCTCGCCGACGCCAAGTACGACGACGCCAAGCGTCTGGACGATGAGATCCTGCGCAACAATCCCAAAGACGAAGTTGCGCTGCGAATCAAAGCGGACCTTTTAATCAACGCCGGCGGAGTGGACAATGCCAATGCCGCTTTGCCCATCCTGCAGAATGAATTGAACGCGCACCCCAACGACGATAACCCCGGCCTGCGATTCCAGTTGGGCCGCGCCTATCGGCTGAAAGACGATCTCGATTCCTCGCGCGCGCAGTTCGCGGCTGCCATTCGAATGCGCAATGACTATGTGGCGGCGCGTTACGAATTGGCCGAGATCAGCTTGCTGCAGCAACGTTCCGCGGAAGCGCTGGAACAAGCCACGGCCATCCTGGCTCTCACTCCACGCGACCGGCGGGCGCGGCTTTTATACGCCCGGAGCTTGCTCGCATCGGGAGACGTAACCCGCTCGCGCGCCGAGCTGACCCAGTTGCTCAAGGATTCGCCCAAGGACCTGGAGACCCGCCTGGCATTGGGATCCTTGGCACTCCAACAAAAGAAATATCCCGAGGCTATCGAAACATTGAACGGCATCAAGGACAGCGGCGATCCCCGCGCTTTTGCCGGCCTGGTGGATGCCTACGCCCGATCGGGCCAAATCGATAAAGCTGTGGAAGTGGCTAACGACGGATTCAAACGTCTGCCCAACTCGATCGTGATCCGCCAGCAACTTGCTATATCGCTCGCAATGACGGGGCGGTTCGATCCGGCCATTTCGGAATTCCAGAAGGTGATTGCCGCCAACCCGAAATCGTTGGAGAACTATGTACGCTTGGGTGCCATCTATGACGTCAAGGGCGATTACACCGACGCCATTCGGCAGTTCCAGCAGGCCCACGATTTGGCGCCCAACGACCTGGGGCCGGCTTTGACGCTGGCTGAAGGCTTGGCCCGGGCGGGCCGCCGATCCGAAGCCACAGCGGTCTATCAGACCATCCTGAAAGCGCATCCCAACGATGCAACCGCCCTGAATAACACCGCCTACTTCCTTTGCGACAGCGGCGGTAACTTGGATGAGGCGCTCAAGCTGGCGCAGACCGCGGTCCAGAAGGCGCCCGATCAGCCGGCGTTCGCCGATACCCTTGGCTACGTGTACTTGAAGCGCGGAATGCGCACCGCCGCCATCCAAACCTTCAGTGGCCTGGTTAAGAACCATCCCAAGTACGCCACTTACCGCTATCACCTGGGATTGGCTTTCTATGAAAGCGGCGATAAGGCGCGCGCCAAGAAAGAGCTTCGCGACGCGCTGGCCACCCATCCCTCCCGCAAAGACGTTCTCAGAATCAACGAACTGCTGGCCCGGGCGGGCTGAGAATCCCCGGCGCCGCCGCGCTACGAAAGCTGGCGCGTGGCATGCACAGCCGAATAGAGATCTGACGGGTTGACCAACACCACGCCATCAGTCGTGGGGGACTCCGCGCGGGATGTAAGGGCTGTGCCATCAAACCCCTACCGCTGCGCATTTCCAGGGAATAAAATAGAACCGCTAACCAATCGCGGTTCGGTTCGTCGATTGACTTTGAGCGCTTGATAGGAGCCTGATCATGAGACAGAGTATCGCTCTCCTGTCGATCCTCGCGGCTGCGGCCTGCGCGCCCGCGCAGACCTCCGGAACTCGTCCTGCTTTCGACGTGACCTCAGTCAAGCTCCGAGCCGGTAGCGATCAATATCTCGCTTTCCGCGGCGATGCTGGAGGAGTGCATCTGGAAGGTCCGCTGACCTTTCTCATTCGATTTGCTTATGCATCGCAGGACTATCAACTGGAGGGCGGGCCTGGCTGGATCCATTCCGACAATTACGTGGTCGAAGGAAAGGCGGCTGCTACCCATAGCCCGCAGGAGATGAGGAGTATGCTGCAGGCGTTGCTGGAAGATAGATTCGCGCTGAAGATGCACCGCGAGACTAAGGAAGGATCCATTTATTCGCTCGTTGTGGCACGAAAGGGGTCGAAGATGAAGCCGTGGGTTGAGGGCAGCTGCGTCAATCCCGTCCCCGGCAAGCCGCTCGAATCCGGGACGATCGCGTGCGGTTACCGCCCGGGACTCGGTACCCTCGACTCGCAGGGTGTGTCAGTCGCAGTTCTGGCGGATTTCCTTTCTTCGATCATGGGCCGCCCCGTTGTCGACAAGACCGGACTGACTGGAAGGTTCGATTTCCATCTGGAGTACAAGATCGATCAGGCTACAGCAGGATTCCAGGCCGCCGCAGACTCGAACGCCGATGATAACCGAGCGACGATTTTCACGGCTCTTCAGGAACAACTCGGGCTGCTGTTGAAATCAGACTCAGGCCCGCGCGAGTACCTGGTCATCGACCACGCTGAGAAACCTTCCGAAAATTAGTTTCTCGCGACTCAGGCTTTGATTCGACTCAATCGCCTGCATCAGCGAGTCCCCGCCCACTTTTGTCGATTCCATAAGAAAAAGCCCGGAGGCTAAGAGAGCCAGCCCAATGGACTACTCCGTCGCCAGACCATCCCATATTATAGGGCCCGATGCGGCGGCGAGACAGGCTTCGAGGAGATACGAGTCGCACCTTGTCGCGCAGTTTCTTACCGATCCCTCTCCCATAGTGGTTTACCTGGGGTTATCCGCTTTGCTTGCCCCGACTCGTACGCATCGAATCGCCACGCATCTCGATACGATGAGCGTTTGTGGACCAGCCGTACGAGGATGCCGTCGGCCAGCGTTGGATCGTCGATCTGTTGGTGCCAGGAACGCACCTGGTATCGGTCCTCGCAGACTCCCAGAAGTCGCGCCGCTTGGCTTCCGAAAGCGGAGCCTTTACCCAATCGTCGATCACAAGCAGGTCGATGCGGCTGAGTCGGGCCAACAAACTCCCCAGGCTCCCATCGTGTGATGAAGGTAAGTAAGAACCTGGTCACGCATATCTGGAGGGAGTGGCCATGAGCCTAGCGGCGGTTCTTGCAGCAGCCCCCAATGTCAACTTGCACTTCACTCCAACCGACGGCAAGCCTCAGAACGAGGTGATCGATCGCGGCATCTTCACCTCTGTCGCCGATCTGAAACACGAGATCAAACGCCAAAAAAACACGGGCCTGGATTACTCCAGGCCCGCGTGAAAAGAAAACCAACCGAGATCTAAAGAAGAATTAGTTCTGCGCCTGCAGCTTCTTCTTCAAACCAAGCGCAGCAATCAAGCCGAAGCCCAACATCAGCGCCAGGGAACGTGGCTCAGGAACCTGCGAGAACGTATCCGTCACACCCGTAACGGTCGCCAAAACACCTCCACTCTGAGTAGTGGCGTTGATGTTTTTCGAGACCGTCAGTTGGCCAGTAGGGGAATAGAATGTGTCACTCGAGAAGTCCGTGACGCCCGTTGTCTGCAACGTCAACAGGGACCATTCGTCGCCGGCGCACGGTGTAATCGAGGTACCTGCGCAACCGACTTCCGCAACCGATGCGGCCGCGTTGGTTCCGCTGAATCCGCCAGCTTGCGCCAGCGCTGCATCCTCAAGAACGGCCGGACCACCGCCTATTACGGAAACGGTGAACCCGATCAGCGCATCCTCGTATTGTCCCGTACCAACCACTGTCCAGGATCCCTCAAAGTTGAAGCCAATACCCGCGTTCCCATCGTTGACCGTATTCACGACCACGGCAGTCGCGGGAATGGGGGAAGGCGGCATGCTGGCCGTGCTTGAATAGGTGAAATTCGAGAAGTCTAAATCACCAATGGAACACGTGAAACCGGCTGCCAGGTAGTTCTCCCCAGCGATCGCGTTCTGCAGATCCACACCAGTTGGGCATGCGCTATCAGCGAGAGCGGGCAGGGCCGACAGGCCCAGCGCACCAATCGCAAGAATCAAATACTTTGAAAATTTGTGAGTCACTCACAACCTCCTAATATTCCGAAGAGCTAAGACGTAGTAAAAACCTACACCATGTTAGGGTGAATCTGGACGGATCGCAAGGGCTGTTTCTGAGTGAATGTACTAGTACGTGGGAGACCCATTCCGAGAGTAGTCTAGAGTACAGATAAAACGCCTAACGTATCCTTTTTCAGTAAGATACATGACTAGCCTTTTATTGTATATTGGCCTGGAGCGAACTCGAGGTACCGACGCCATTGGTGACCGTCACCGAAGCTGAGGCAATGGCCTGTATCAGCGTCTTTCCGACCGGAATCGGGCCCGGCAGGGTAAAGTCCTCTGTGATCTGAAACAGGCCCCCGAACGACGTAACGGAGGTGGCGCTCTGGAACCACAGGGCGGCAACCTGGCTGACGTCTATATTGAAGGTTGAGGTGGTCAGGCTATAGCCCGATGCGGGGGTGAAAGTCACATCCAGCGACCCCAGGCTTCGGGTAGTGGAATAACCAGTGATGACCAGGGAGAAACTGGACGCGGTTTCATTGGTGACCTGCAGGCTTTCCAATACCGGCGCCGAGGAAGCAATCGCGAATTGGAGGGTGGCGGGCGACGGTGGCGTTACGTCTACCCCGGCCGTGGTGGCAAAGCTGGGAGTTAGCGTAACCGTTTCGGCCACCGTGCCCGTTTGCACGGGAATCTCCGAGCCTTGGCCCGCAAAATTGGCGCTGGTGCTATTGGCCGGGATGGCGAAATCCACCGTCCGGCCTCCGGTCGAAAATTGAACGCTGGAATCGCTACCATTATTGCCCGAGGTGGTTAAGGTTAAGACGCCGTTCAGATCCACCGGGTAAGGGTTGGCCAACGTCAGGCTCACATTGTCTTGGGAAGCTGGCGACACGTTTCCGCTCGGACCCGTGATGGTAAACGAAGGCAAGGCCGGCGGCGTGGTACCGGTGCCCAGCAAAGGAACCGCGGTGGTGTCGATCTGCAGCGTTCCCCCAACCGTCCCGACGGTGACCGGAGTGAACGTTAGCGGAAATTGAGACGATTGGCCGGCCTTGAGCACCAGCGGAAGCGCCGGGGCCGCTACGCTAAACGGATTGGCGCCGGTGCCAGTGAACGTGGTGCTGATGTTGGAAACCGTGGCCGTCGAAGTGCCCGAGTTGGTGAGGATAAAGCTAATCTTTTCCGATTGGCTGATCGCGGCTGGCGTAAACACGACGGCGCCGGTGGGTCCAACGGGAATGGTCCCGGCGCTAGAGACGTAAGCGAACGTCAGCGATGGCCCCAGCCCCTGCCCCGAGAGCGTGAATATGTCGCTGCCAACCACCAGCGTGCCGGTCTCGGTACCGACCTGCGTGGGCGTGAAGTCTATCGTAAAGCTCGTGGTGCCGCCAGGCGCCAGAGTCGGCGCGGTAGTAAGTCCGGTCAGGAGCTGAAAACCCTGTCCCTGGACGCTGATCCCATTGATAGTGCCGCTTACGCTCCCTTTATTTGTCACCTGTATGATGACACTGCTGGTGGCGCTGGCGATCCCACCGGCTCCCACGTTCGCACCCATAAAAGTGATGGTGCCTCCCGGCGTGACGGGAGTTGCCGTGGTTCCGGTTCCTGAAAGATACGCGTAAGAATAGTTCGAGGTTGCGCCGCTGCCGGTGAGATTCACTGTCGCCGTAGTATTGTCCTGGTAGGTGATGGTGATCTGCCCGGTGTCGTTTTCGACGGCGGTGGGAGTGTACAAAACTCCGACGGAAAACGTCGGGTTCGAAGACGACAAGGTAAAAGGAAACAGCGGCGTTCCGGAAAGCTTAAAGACCGGACTGGCCGCGAGAGAGATACCCGTAATGGTTCCGGCGCCGCTGCCCTCGTCGGTAATATTCAATGTGGCTACCGCTGTGGTGTTGATGGGAGTGGGTAGGAATGGGATCGCCTGGCCAGGCGAAATCTGGACCACGTTGCCTGGAGTTCCATTGGAGTTCGCAAGAACGTAGCTGAGTACAAACGAGGGCGAGGCGCCCTGAAACACCAGAACAATGGCGTTGGAAACCGTGGTGCCGCCGCTGGTGCCGGGCTCCGTGTAGGAGAGCGAAACCTGCGTCACCGCTTGAACGGCGCTGGTGGGTGCGTAGGTGACCACAAAAGTCACGGACTGTTCGGGAGCCAGGACAATGGGAAGGCTGGTGCTGCCGGTAGTGCTGGCGGTGATCTTGGCGGTGATGGCCGGCGAGCCGAAATACGTAGGCGGTGCGGAAATGGTGGCCTGGGTTGCTCCTACATAGGTTGCCACAACGGTGGCTTGGCTGGTTGTGCCTACGGCGGCGTTAATAGGGATGGTCTGGTTGTTGGGGACGGTGTTGGAAATCCCGTTCACCGTGACCAATAAGCTAAAGTCGAAGGCGGATTGAGCCGCGGCGATGCCGAGGCTGAGCGCCGCGAGCATCGCGCCGCGGACCAACATGCGTAAAGCGCCTTGCACTAGCGCGTCCTCCCGGAAATGGCGATCGCCTTATGATCCGGCCGCCGCAATTGGACGGCGGGAACGAAATACGCTCCGGGCTGAGGCGTATTGGAAAACAGCCACAAGGGATTCGCCGATTGAGCGCGGGACGCAAGCACGAAACTGCCGCTCCCGAATACAGCCAGACCGGTGGGCTTCAGATTGAGCGGCACGTCCGTCAGGATCTGCTGGCTGGCCGCATCGAGAATTCGCAGCATGCGATCGCTGCCGCCGGCGATGTAGAGCAATTGCCGGCCGCTCTGTGAATCGCTCGCTGAGCCACTTTGTGAATCTTGAATCGCCTGGATGGCGATAGGGTTAGTCATTCCAGGCAACGCCAGCGTTTGAAACCCGTTTCCGGCGAGGCTAACGGCCGTTATTTGAAGCGTGGCGGCATCCAGCGCATAAAGCGTCTGCCCATCGCTCGAGAAGGACAGCGACACGGGATTCGACATGCTAGCCAGCGGAACAAAAGACTGGCCGGCGGCCTGATAGAGGGCGCCTTTGTCTCCGCTCACTGCAACCACGATCTGTTTGCCTTGCGCATCCACCGCAATGGCGGTGAACGATCCCCCCAGTGACGAGACCTCCACCACCGTACCGGCCACCGGGGCCGCCGGAAAACCAGCGATGGTCTGGAACCAGCCGCCGGCGCGCGAATAGAGAATCGCAAGCGATCCGTTCCCGGACCATACCATTCCCTCGGGATACCTGGTTACGCCCGCTATGGCGTGGGTGGACACGGTCTTGGAACCAAGGCCGGAAGCCAGCAACCATGTACCGCCCTGCAAAATGACACCATAATTCTGGAGAGGAGCCACCGAAGCGAAGTCCAAACTGTCCAGCAGAACCGGACCGAACGAGGCGGCGCCTGGGAAACCGATGACCGCGCGCAGGCTGCGCGTGGGCGCGTCGTAGGTGAACGCCTCTACTGGGCCGCTCAGGGAAGTCTGCTGGGCGGGAACGTGAAGGGGCGAAATGAGTCCGAGGACAACTAGCGATGCGAAGCGCATAAGGCTACTAGGGAGCTCCAACGCCGGGAGATCCCGGCGAAATCGTCACAGTGGAGCCGGAGCCGTGCCCGCCACCACGGGTGGCGAAGTAAACACCGACGCCGATAGCCACCGCCCCTCCTATGACCGCCAGCTTGAACCAACGGTGAGACCACAGACTCGCACTCTTGGACTTGGCCTTCTTGGCGTCCTCCACAATGCGCGTCACGTTCGTCATGGAGAGTGTGGTCTCCCCGATCTGGTTGCCATAACTGGCGTTTACGTGGACCTGAAAAGTTCCCACCTGCCCATTGGCCATCCAGTTCACGGCCGCTGCTTGCCCGCCTCCGTTGGTCCTGACGGTGACAGAGCTCTTGCCGCCGGGGAACGTGGCGCTGGGACCCGTAATAGGGAAGCGGAACACCACTTCGGCGCCTTCCATGGCTTGCTCGTTTTGATCGACCACCTGGACCACCAGAGGCGCCATGATCCTGCGCTCAAGGTCGTTCATCTCGCCGGCGCCGGCCAGCACACGGATCTTCAGGCTCTGCTGGACGGGCGGTTGCGCCACCGCTGGCGCTGGATTGGGTGCTGCGGGAGGAGTAGGTGCCTGGGGAGCGGCAGATGGCGCCTGTGCGGGCGCGGCAGCAGCTTGGTCCGCTGCTTGAATCTGCGTAACCACAAGGAGCGCTGCCAAGGTTTGCGGCAGCCAGCTACGCCTCAGCCTTCTGCTTAGAGGGTTGGGCATGAACAATTAGTCAGTGTACCATTTGTACTATTACTACTGAGCCAGCGTAAAGACAATGTAAGGCAGCATTGGAATTGCCACGCTGGTGAAAGTTTGCCAGAACTGGCGCGCATAACTGCGCGGAACATAAACGATGTCGCCGGGAAGCAGCGGAACATCGAGAGCTTTTCCGTCGAACAACTCCTGCGCGTCCACTTCGATGACGGCGCGGCGATTGGTATTCAAGATGGGGCGCAAGATACGAACTTTGCTTTTCTTGGCATCCCGGGTAAAGCCTCCAGCTTGCGTCAGAACCTGGGCTATCGAAATGGAATCGCGTTCACCCAGCTCAAAACCGGCGACGCGGCCGACTTCTCCGTTGACGTACACCATTTCGGCCCGGCCCACCGCAATGACATCGTAAGGTTGCAGCAGGATGTTCTCGGCCGGATTGATATTCTCGCGCAGACTTCCCAGGTTGATTTCCACCGTGCTGACTTTTTTCTCCGGATCGACGATCGCGTCAGGGAGTGGAATAGGGCCATATTCTTCGTGCCGCGTCACCTTCACGTGCCGGTCTGCATTAGGCTGCAAACCGCCCACCGAAGTCAACATTTCCAGTAGCGTGCGGTTGCCCTGCAGCGGATAAATCCCGGGCCTGATGAACAACCCGACAAAGAACACCGGCTCGCTGCGGAACTGGACCACCGTGACAAAGACTTGGGGTTCCCGGATGTATTCGCGCAAACGTTTCACAAGATCCGCTTCCATTTCCTGCAGGGTCATTCCCGCGGCATGAATGCGACCTACCAGGGGCAGATTGAGGTTGCCGTCGCCATCAATGCGGAAAGGGCGGTTGTCGATCTCCTCGGCTTCCGGCGCTCGAACCAAAATCTGGTCGTTGGGGCCTAATACGTAGTTGGGGCGGACTGTATCGGAAGGAAGTTGCTGAGCCGGTTGCTGGGCGTTTTGCGCCGGAGGCGCCCCCGCCAAAGGTGGCTGCACATCCCCTGGAGCCGGCTGGGCGGCCTGGCCAGGCTGGGCCTGCTGTGCCCATACTGGAATGGCCAGCGCCATCAGTAACCCAATAGCAGCAATTTGCTTCCGCATTTCACCCATAATGCTTTACTCTAGCAGCATTCAACTCAATCTTCGGCACCTGACCTTCGGCACCTACGCCGAGATCAGCAATTCAACCTAATCTTCGGCGGTTGCGGCCAAGATCTGTAGACAAAGCCTGAATTGGGCGGATGGAATGCCGGTCCACCTCGGCGGACACCGAACGTTGGAGCAGGTGGACAGAGACCACCAGGCGCAGTTTCCCTTTTACTTCCACCAAAACACCTTCGATGCCCGCCAGTGGTCCGCGCTCGATCAGGACTGCTTGGCCCACCTGAACGTAGGGAAAAGGAGTGATGGGAAGGCCCGACTCAACCATGCGGCGCACTCGTTCCACCTCGGCATCGGGTATGCGCTCGGGCGTTTTGCCAAAACCGACCACGTCCACCACGCCGGGCGCGGTGATCACGGGGAGGCGGTCATTGGGGTCGAATCGGCAAAAAATGTACCCCGGAAATAAGAACTTATCAATCTGCTTTGTACGGTCGGACCAGCGCCTTTCAATCTTGCAGGAGGGTGCAAACTCCTGATAGCCACGCTCCCGGAGGTGAGCCGCCGTGATTCGCTCGTGGTTGGAGCGGAGACGGAGCGCGAACCACGGTAGGGGGGAAATATCGGCCTCGAAAGTGGCGGTTTGTTCTAATGGCGCCGGAGGCATCCGACATCCCTGTGGATAAATTTTAGGTTGACAAACTTTAACAGATCCGTCAACATGCACCTTGACCCATTACTTTTGTACTATACGTCCCAGTGACGTTCCTAACAAGCGGTTTTGATTTTACCCCCGCTTTTCCCATAGTACCCCTCCCCCAACTTGGGACTACCGGAACGCAGCGAGAACGAGTTCTAGGCTACGTGTAAACCTGAGTACCAATTAGGGTGAACTCGTGATGGTCATAAACGCGGCTTAGTACTACCTTGGATTTTGTCGTAGAGAACGCCATGCAAAGAAAACCACTATTACTTTTATTATCAACATTTTCTTTGATCATTCCGGCCCTGGCCGACAGCCTCCAGCCCAGCACTATTACCCTTGGGCCGCTACAACAGAAGCAATTCACACTCACAGGGAACGACCCTAACGTCTCCTGGGGGGTGACGCCGGCGGCAGTGGGGACTATTACCTCGACAGGACTCTACACCGCTCCCGCAGCCGGTTCCAGCCGCATTGTTTTCGTCTATGCCCACCCCCAGGCTTCAAGTCAGATATATTACAGTGTTATCTTTCTTTCTCCGACTCCGGTGACCCTCGCGGGGAACCCAGCTCCCCAACCAACCCAACCAGCGCCGCCGCCAGTTCAGAGTAACATCTCAGTATCGGTCTTTCCGGCTTCGAAAACGCTGCAAGCAGGTCAATCGTTGCAGTTTAACGCCTCAGTCCAAGGAACATCGAATCAGCAGGTGCAGTGGTCGCTGAACCCCAATATGGGAACCATCGCCAACGGATACTATACGGCTCCGTCGTCCTTCAGCGGCAACGATGTCCAAGTCACTATTTCGGCGAGCAGCATGGTCAACACGAACAAGCTGGGCACGGCCACGGTGCTCTTGTCGAAACCTGTTACGCTGCAGCCTCCCGATCCCCCCAATATCAGCGTTTCGGTGGGTCCGGGCTCGGCGAAGCTCTCGGCCGGCGGGAGCACGCAGTTCACCGCGTTGGTGCAAGGCACAACCAACACGGCCGTGACATGGTCGTTCCAGCCGAGCGTGGGAACCCTGGTCAACGGACTGTATACCGCGCCAGTCAGCATTTCCACGCTGCAGACCATCGTTGTGACCGCCACTAGCCAGGCCGATCCCGCCGAAAGCGCGACCGCTTCCGTTACGCTGCAGCCGAATGTGCCGCCCCCGACGGTGAGTGTGAGCGTGTTGCCAGGCAGCGTATCGCTCACCGGCGGCCAGAGCGCCACCTTCACGCCGACTGTGAGCGGCTCGTCCGATACGGCTGTGACATGGTCCATCAATCCAGCAGTGGGTACCATCAACGGCGGGGTCTATCAGGCGCCGTCCGTCATTGGAAGCCAACAGACCGTCACTGTAACCGCGACCAGCGCGGCGGACTCCACAAAAAGCTCCAGCGCCACGGTAACGCTGGTACCGGTTGGAATCACGCTGGGTTCAACTTTCGCGTCCCTGGGGGCCGGCAACTCGGCGACCTTTACCGCTACAGTCACCGGGAGCAGCAATCAGGCAGTGACGTGGTCCATGAATCCGCTGGTGGGATCGTTGGTGAACGGCGTCTACACCGCTCCGGCGACGATCAGCGCCGCCCAAACAGTGACCGTGATCGCGACCAGCGTCGCAGATTCGACCAAAACCGCACGGGCCACGGTGAATCTGACGCCTTCGAACGCTTCCGGCCCGTCCGGTGTCACGCTGCCGCTCGAGGTGCTGGGAGCCAACGGAACGACGGCATCCGCATTGGTCAACATACCCGTTGGTTCAAACCTCAATGGTCAACTGTCTCTTTGGATGCAGATCCACGGACTGCGGACGGAAACGCAGGCCAGCGTGCAAGTGAACAATTCCGCGTGGATGCCCATCAGCGACAGCACGGTTACGTTGCAGGGCAATGCCAAGGCCTACGGCGGCATTGGCGGCGGATTCTCCACGCTAAAGATGACAATGAATCTTCCCGCCGGCGTGGTGCAGACTGGCGCGAACACCATCACCTTCCGCTTCAACCAGACCGACGGGCGAGTCAGCGGGTTCCGCGTACTGGCGTTCAATATTCAAGCCGCCGGCGGAAGCTCGCTCATTCCAGCCTCGACCTTCGGCAACGACGATCCCAGCACTTGGCAGCCGCCGTCCTCGAATCCTTCGGATATCGCCACGGGACAAACGCTGTGGCATCAGGCCAATCTGATTACACCTCTCGCCACGGGTGGATCGAAGCCGATTCGAGCCCATTGTTCGGACTGCCATGCCCAGGACGGGCGCGATCTGAAGTACTTCAATTATTCAAACAATTCCATTGAAGCGCGATCGGTATTCCATGGACTGACGCCGCAGCAGGGCGCGCAGATCGCCAGCTACATTCGCAGCTTGAACGTGGCGAATCCCGGCCGGCCGTGGAATCCGCCTTATCAACCCGGCCCCGGATTGGATGAGCAGCCCACGATCAATTGGTCGGCGGGCGCCGGTATCGACGCCGTGCTAGATACCGATCAGGAAATGTTGAACGCGATATTCCCGTCGGGGATTCAGCCTTCCGTGTTCGCCGCCACCTCGCGTCTGAACCAGCGTGAACTTCCGCTGCCGGCACAGCTTCCCGACTGGAACCAATGGCTGCCGGGAACCCATCCTATGGATGCGTTCGGCGCCACCTTCACCAGCAGCGGTTACAACACCGTTTATCAAACTCTGAGTTCCTCTCTGCAGGTGCTCGACCCAACCGTTTATGCAGCGCAGCAGCAGAACTTCGGCGCCTGGTTCAGCGCGTTTTACAGTTTCTACAATCAGGTGGGAACGCCCATCTGGACCAACCCGGCGACGATGTGGACTCCCGCCAACGTGGACGCCATGTACTCGGTGGCCCAATGGGGATTAGTAAAGACCTGGGAGCTCAATAACCAGTTTCAGCTGGAAGGGATGACCCAGGCCGTATTTGGCCCACAAGGCGAGGCGCGTGCCTGGAACAGTTCCCTGCCCTTCTTCGTTTCTCCCCACGAACTGAAGATGCCGAGCAGCGGTGTCACAGGGCTGCGCAACGGAAGCCAGGCGGACTACATCTACCTTTCGTACATCTGGTACAACCTGCAATTGATTCTGAACGATTCCAACGGGCACCAGCAAGACCATTTCCCGATCGACTGGGGTTACGCCAACAATTCCGTGGAGGGCATGGGTGTGCTAGTCCCGCCCCAAGGCGGAATCCAAACCATGTGGATGATCAAGGGTCTGCAGATCCTGCAGGCCACCGGCACCGGGCCGCAACTGGGAATGGAAGGCTGGCAACCCAACGTGACGCAACTCTCGACGCTGGTTACGCCGGAGTGGAACCTTTACGTGTGGACCGGAGAGGACCCCAGCACGCGGGCTACTATCGCCACCAACATCGTGCAGAGCTGGCTGCAGCAAGCCAGCCAGTTCACCCCGCAGCAGTTTTACACCGGCGGCTGGACCACGGCAACCGCCACGCCCGTACCGGGCGGCAACCCCTATGACAGCGTTTGGGTGGATCAGTTCTGGTACATGATTCCGCGCTTCAACTTCATCGGAGTGGATCCTACGCTGCTCAGTCAACTGGCGCAGTTTGCCCAAAAGATGTGGCCCAAAGCCAATTGGACCGCCGACTTGAACGCCACGTGCGCCTGGTCCGTCGATCTGCCCAACAATCCGCCCAACTTCCTGATTAAGTGCAGCCAATAAGTTGACCGCGCGCCAATTCGCGATTGGGCGGGCCGCCCCAGGTTAAACTGAAGAGTCTAGCCTGGGCGACCGAAGTAATTTCATGAGCGAACGGCGCCAACCCGATGGGCCAGTGAGCGTAGCGGCTGACGCCCTGGATGCTGCCGCACCGACGGCGCCGCCACCCAATCCCGCTTGGCCACCGGTGGATCGCGGGCGCATTCCATCTTTGGACGGGCTGCGCGCCATCTCGATCCTGTTCGTCATCATCGGCCACGCCGCCGCAACTTTCCCGCACCTGGAGGGCGCGGCCGGGGCTCTCGTTCATGGCCTGACCCTGATAGCCGGCAACGGCGAGATGGGCGTTACCGTGTTCTTCGTGCTGAGCGGCTTCCTGATCACAACGTTGCTGCTCAAGGAGGTTCGAAAGACCGGACGACTGAGCATCAAGACTTTTTATATTCGCAGAGCCTTCCGTATTTGGCCGGCCTTCTACCTGATGGTGGCGGTGGTCGTTTTTCTGGGCGTCACCAAAACCATTCCACTGACCGCGGGCGAAGTGGCCAGCGCCGGCCTCTTCGTCTGGAATTACTACCCGCACGGATCGACCTGGTTTCTCGGGCACACCTGGTCACTCGCGGTAGAGGAACAGTTCTATTTCGTCTGGCCGCTATTGTTGAAATTTCTCGGCGCAGGCCGGGCCGCCTGGTTCGCCACGGGGGTCATTGCAATCGAGCCAGCGGTTCGGGTGGTGAACTATTGGCTGGCGCCTTCGATGAGAAGCCACATTGGAATCATGGGTCACACGCGCGCGGATTCTCTGATGATGGGCGCGCTGGCGGCGCTGCTCTACGGAAGACCGGACTTCGAGCGCATCGTCGGCCGCCTGTTCACCTGGAATCTGCCGTTGGCCGGAGGCTGCTTTCTCCTGTTTTTCAATCCCTTCCTGGAAGAGAACGCGCGGGGCGCCTATATGCTTCCCGTTGGATTCCTGCTCCAGAATTGCATTATCGTGCTGATCATGCTGTGGGGGATACAAAACTCCGATCGCGGGTTTGGGAGGGTACTCAACTCACGATTCGCGGTGCACGTGGGCCTGATCTCGTACAGCCTGTATCTGTGGCAACAGATGTTCCTGACCACCCAGAACAAGACTTTTACCGGCATCTTCCCGCTGAACATACTGGCGACCTTCGCGGTGGCGGAGTGCTCTTACTGGTTTGTCGAACGGACATTTCTCGCGATGCGCAAACGCTTCGTGCCGGACGCGTAGTACGCGTCACGGCGAGGGCGCTTTTATTGCATTGTTCAATTCAGCGCTTTAGGCCTCCCCCTTAGAAATGCGCTCGACCTAGCCGGGAACGAGTAATTATATTGGGTCAAGAGGTGTTGACTCATGCTTTTTCGTTGTGCGGTTCTTGGAGTCGCGTGCGTCGCGCTCCACGCCCAAACACTCGTGGACCTGAGAACCCAATCCAAGAGCGTCGATTTCACCGCGGCAAGCACCACCAAACCAATGAAGACGGGCACGTCCCTGCCGGCGTCGTGCGGCGTAGGAGAGGCGTTCTTCCAAACCAACGCGCCGGCGGGTTCGAACTTTTACCTGTGCACGTCACAGAATTCGTGGACCCTGCAAACCGGCACCCAGGGACCGACAGGGCCAACGGGGCCGACAGGTCCGACGGGTCCAACGGGACCGACTGGACCGAGCGGGGCGAACGGAGCGATTGCGCACATTCAGAACGGCGGCACCAACCTGCCGGTGGAAGGAACATTGAATTTCGCCGGCGGAGGATGCACCGACGATCCGACGAATAGCCGAACGGACTGCACGGGCACCGGAGGCTCAGGGCTCAGCATTGACGTCAACGGCGCGGCACAAGGCACGCAGCCGACCCTCAACCTGATTTCGGGTACCGGGATTATTCAGACATGCTCAAACAATACGGGCGCGAGCCGCGTGGACTGCACGCCGGCATTAGACACCGGATACGCGCCCAGCAGGGCGATGGATCAGGCGGGAACCGATCGCAGTATCATCGCCACCAGCGCCGGCGGGGGCGCGGCTTTTGTGGCGAATGGAACCCCCACGTTCACCGCTTACACGCAGAACCAGACGTTGAGTTTCCTGCCGTCCGATCATGCCTGCGCGGCGGCAGCTACGCTCAATGTTGATGGTCTGGGGCCCATCGCGTTGAAGAAGATCGTGGGCGGAGCGCTGCTCAACATCGAGTCGGGAGACTGCGTTCAAAGCGTGCCCGTGCTGCTGCGGGCCTATGGCAGTCCGGTGAGCGCGTTCGTGCTGAGTCCTGATGGCGCGCCGGCGACGGGTTGGGTGTCCAACGTTACCGCGCAGTCGGCATCGCAATCCGCGGTGACGCTGGCGTCGGCTCCCAGCGCGGGCGGCTATCGGCTCACTTATTATCTGGATCAGAACGGCGCGTGCACCAGCGGATCGAACACCGTCTCGCTCAGCTTCAACTGGACGGACGGAAGCAATGCTCGCATTCTCAGCACTTCGAACTTAACTCTGGGCGTTTCGCAGAGCACAAGCGGATATTTGTCGGGGACCGTCCCGATTTGGGTAGCGAGCGGCAACGTCACGTACAGCTCGACGCTGACGGGATCGTGCACCAGCGGAACGTCCAGCTTTGACGTGCATATCTCTTTGGAGCGGCTCCAGTGAGTGGGCGCGCCTTCCTTTGCGCGCTGGCGATGGCGTGGCCCGGCTTGCTGCTGGGCCAGACTTGCAGCATCACTAGCCCCACCGGCGGCCAGTTGATCCAGGCCGCTGCGCCGCTTCCATTAACCGCCAATGTTTCCTCCGCGCCGACTGCGTACAAATTGATCTGGAGCATCGATTATCAACGTTGGGCGAGTGGTTTTGCACGGCTTGACCCCGGAATGGTCAATGACTACCGCGACGCCTGGCAGGGCGCCTGGACAGTCAACTGGTACACCGGACTCAACGGCGACGGGCCGCACACGGTCTCCGGAGTGGTCTACGACATTTTTGGCAATACAGTAGCCACTTGTCCCGCGGTCAGTTTCACTGTCCGGATCGAAGGGATGAACAATCAGTCCATCAACACGATGCCCAACCTGAGTGGCAATGTGGTGAACGGCACCGGTACCATGGGGTTCGCGGCGTTCAACGGAGTATCGGGAAATCAAACCTATCCGGCCATCGATGGCATGACGCTCCCGCAAGCCTGTGGTGCATCGGCACTGTCGGGACAAACTTCGCCGTCCGGATGGAGGACGGCCACCTTCACGACCACGTGTTTTGCGAACGGCCTGCGCCAGGTGCTTGCTCCGTTTAACCTCGGGGGCATCGCCGATCCATATCTGCTGAACGTGAGCTTCACTAGCGTCACCGGGAACAACATCACCGTGCCGAATCATTTTTCGGTCCAGGGGAGCGTGGTGACTTTCTCCACCCCCGGCACGCTTCCAGCGCCTCTGGTCGCCGGATCGCAATGGTATTGGACTACCAGCGCAACCAACCCATCCAATACGGTGACCGTCTCCATTGCCGGAGGCGTGATGACATTCACCACCAGCGCGGCGAACGGGCTGACCGCAAACGGAACACCGGCTTTTGTGCGCAACATTCAGAGCACGAATCAGACCACCGGACTTCCCAACTGCGATGGATACTACACGAACACGACGTACATCTCGGCGGTATCGTTTTCCATTCCGGCTCCGGAAGGCTGCCCCAATGGCGCGGCCGCGAATCGGAACCTGGAAGTGGACATTAATCCTTATTTCGTAAACTACGTCGACGCCAATACCATCAATGTTTCGGCGAGCTGCGGGCCACTGACGGCATATGGAACCTGCACCTCGGGATCAGCGGTGACATTGACCGGCGGCGGCAGCGGCACGGTCACCCAGCGGCTGCGCTCTCCCTACTGGACCGGCTACGGCGTGCTGGGCCAGGTTTCGGGCGGCGATTATGTTACCAACGGCGGAAAGGCTTATGTAACTAGCATCTTCGATTTCGAGAATGGCAGCGCGCCGATGGAATTGGAGCCACCGTATTGGGAGCTGCACCTGGTGGCCGGCGCCGCCAGCCAATCGATCTGCCCGAAGATCAAGAACACCGATCGGAGTCTTACCACGATAGCCTGTAACGCTTCTGGTCTCGCTTACAACCTCATCAGCGATGGCGGCCTTCCCGCCAGCAGCGTGGTCTCCGTAGATGGATCCGGGAACGTGACTCCGGTGGGCGCTGGATGGGTGCAGGTGCAAGAGACCTGCAATGCGACTTGCGCGGGCAACAGCGGGGGATTGCAAACCGTCACCATCTACATCCAGGTGCACTCCGGTTCGGTTGCGTTCCCGCATTTTACGCGCTCCGGGCCTATCGCGACCTCGTACACGCCGGGGCAATCCTTCATCCCATCCGGGATGCTGCAACTAAGCGTTACGAACGCCACAAATTTATTTCCGTCGACGAGCCAGCAGCTGTGGCTCATCCCGATGATGCAACAGTCCGGGCTAAATTCCGCCACGGCCGGTCTCGGCCCCGGTCAAGGTCCGGGGACCACGCCGCAATCGAGTTGTCCAAATTGGAATTCGGGCACGTCGCCGATGAACTACACCGAATCGTTCGCGCAAACCTACGGGATTTCGCTCGAGTTCGACATGTCCAATGTGTGGTGGAACGGCAACAGCGGAACCGCGCCCATTACGGCGCTCGCGGCGATCCTCAATAATCTCCAGTACAACCGCCAAGCCTGCGTCACCAGCCTGGTGTCGCACCATGTCGGTACGGGCGTCTACTGGGGGTATTTTGCCGATGACGAATTCACCGACGAAATTGGTTCCGTATTGCAGCCGAATCCAACCATCGGCGGCCCGCAGTGGACCAACGCGATTGTTTCCGGAGGAACGATCACTTTCACTTTCACCTACATCAGCACTCTCACTCCATGGTCGCAAGCGGCTGGAACCGGGGATTGGGTCCAGATAGTGAATGCCACGAATACGTGTCTGGATGGCTGGTACCCGCTTAATTCGGTAACTCTGAATTCGGGCAGTCCCTACGCGGCCGGTACGTACGCGGTATCGGCGACATCGACCTCATCGTGTGGCAATGGAACTTATCAGCCAACGGGAGGGACGGTTGCTGAATCCAGCGCTCAGATGGTCATCAACCCGTCCAACCTGGCCGGGTCTAACAACAGTCAGCAGAACTGCCAGGCGCTTCCCACGACATTGTTCAAAACTTACAACGATACCCAGCAGGGCTTCGTGGGCACTTATTATGGCCTGTGCGCGGGAGGCAGCCTAGGGACGCTCGATCAAACGGTAACAACCGGGACGGCATCCAATGGCTCTACGAGTTTGACGGTGGGCTCCTCCAACGGTATCGCTACTGGGCAGACGGTCTTCGGAGCGGGAATCGCCGCGGGAACCACGGTATCCAACATCTCCGGTACGACTGTGACGCTCTCGGCCGGTAGCACGGCTTCCCTGGCGAACACGCAGGTTTCGTTCAGTAATTTGACAAGCGTGGTAGTCAGCGGTTCTACGGCCACCATACATTATCTAGCCCACGGAATCCCCAGCACCAACACGCCCGCGATACGAATCTCAGGCTCCGTGAACGGATTGAACGTCCTCGCGGTTCCAACCGTCACGGATGCGAACACGCTGACCATCACTTATCCCGGAACCAGTGGACGGATCGCGCCATCGGCGGGCACGTACACTTCTTCCAACGACCCTGGTTTGTATATCACTATCGATCCGAATCAGAACGTAAGCGGAGGGTGGGGGCCCAATCCTCTCGGCCGCTTTTATGCGTTGGTCCATGGCGTTAGCGGGCACCCGTCCATTCGATTTTCGGCGCTGGGTCTGTTGTTGACGAGTAACACGCTGCCCACGGTAAGTTCCTGGCTGGGCACCCCCTCTATCAGCGACGCCGCTTTCGTTTACAACGCGAATTTTCCCCCTCTGATCTACGGCACGGATATGAGTGTCTGGGGAGCAATCAACTACGCGGCATCCGTTTCGGATGGCAACCAAGGTGGCCTGACTACGCGCGCCTATCAGGTGAAGCCGCGTACGATTTACTGGGGCGATGGCTTCATCGATAGCGGAAACACGGTCAGCTATTGCCGCTCGTTCAACTTCAACCCGGCTTGCGACCGGCCGGCGCAATTGGGATGGCGACCGGAAACGACGATCGCCCAAATTATGGGCATGAAGACACTGGATATCGCGGGCTATCGCGCGTACAATTTCACCGGCGACATGGCTCATTACTACCAGTTTCTGTGCTGCGGCTGGCAAACCAGTGGAACCGGGAACGGCAACGGCATGAACCCGTGGAACAA
Source organism: Bryobacterales bacterium (assembly GCA_963798295.1). Taxonomy (GTDB): domain Bacteria; phylum Acidobacteriota; class Terriglobia; order Bryobacterales; family Bryobacteraceae; genus Palsa-89. The sequence continues at coordinate 687,054 of CAWCSV010000007.1, forward strand.
TCCGGAACAGTGGGCGGCGATGGCGCGGACCAATACGTTGCTGGCGTTGACCACGCACACCGAGCTTCAGCCGGAAGCCAACAAGCCGTACTACGGACCGTTTTTCAGCACCGACGCTCATACCAGTTCCGCTTATGGCAACTCGTTAACCATCGTGTGCGGATCGGAAAGTCCGTATGGCCAGTTTCCCGTCTCGTTGAACACGTTTTCGGGCGGAAGCGTCATTCAATATCTTCTGCAGGCACATTCACTGCAGGTAAGCCCCCTTTCGGGAAACCCGTCGACGATCACCAAGGAGTGGTGTCCTTCGCCCGGCGCCACCTGGATCCTGGTCGCGCAGCCGGCCACCTACCATGCTCTCGACACCATCACCTTTGCTCCCCCCATCACGTTGCCGTTCGGCGCAACCAAGTTCCTGGTGCAGGTGGGCTACTATCCCAAGGCCATGCAGGACGACCCAGTAACCGATTGCACGTCCACCTGCGCCATTCCGATCGATCATCACAACAGCGCCGCGTGGTATCGGGTTATTTATGCGGATTCAAACAATGTACCGCGGAGCATCGGGGACCCGGTGCAGATTCCCAGCCAAGGGTTGAATTGAACTGGCGTCGATACACCTCCGGCCTAACGTCGCTGTTTTGTGGGAAGCCGCCTGCTAAACGGCGGAGCGCAACAGGCGTCTGCCCTTGTTCACCGCTCGCCGGTAGAGCATCCAGACTTGCATCAGTTGATCGTCGGCGGCCAGCCGCAGCTTGGAGTAGGGGCGCCGTTGCTGCACGAAACGCCGCATCTCTTGCAACTGCTCTCCTTCACCGTTGATGAGTTCTTCCTGAAACTCAAAGGAGCCGTCCCAAAATAGCCACTGAGCGGTCTCTTCTTCACGAAGCTTCCGCAGCACCGACGGCGGAAGAGAATTGCGCCAATGGTGAATGCGATGGTACTTCTGCAGGAACCGGATCGAATTTTGCGCGGGCTCAATGTCGATCAGCCAGCGGTGATGCGACAGTCCGGCGATTCCCGGCTGGATGCCGCGGCATGTTTCCCATACGCGGGAAGGGACTTCGATATAGCCGGCTTTGCCGATCCGGATCATTTCCGAGCAGACCCACAGAGGATCGCGAATGTCCTCTAGTGTATGTGAGCAGACCACGAAGTCCAGTTCCTTGTCTCGGAATGGATAGGGTTCCTTGGCGCAGATGTCGCGCATGATCCAGGTATCTTTTGTGAACATTTCTACGGTCCCGCCGATGGGCGGGATAGGGGTGTTCTTGGCAAACGTGCGATTGTAGAAACCCCGCGTCTCGTAGGGCGCCAGATCCAGCACATAGTTGGCGCGATTGAATGGATGCCCCCAGCCCCCAATGTCGAGAACCACATCGCTGGGCTTCAGGCGTTGCATGACGGCGTTAGAGTTCTTTTGCAGCATTCCGTTTTCCTTCAGTGGAAACTAGCGTGTACAACCGCCGGACATCAGGTGATCGAAGGCCATCAGCCATTGTTCGACCAGCCCAGGACGCGAGCTCGCATGGCGGAGGTGAGCGTCGCGGCAGCCCCTTCGATGTAGCCGCGCAGCGGCGTGGTCCAGATATAGGGCAGCACCAGCAGCAGATAAAACAAGCCGACGATGGAGATGGAAATCGCCAGATGCAGAACGCTGGGCGATCCAAACCAGTTGCGGACCGCTAGCGCGACGCCGCCCGCGATAACAAAGCGCCACAAAAACGGCAGGTAAGGCCGGATCAATGCGGCTACCGACACCTGCAGCGTGCGGCTGAGCAGAAAGACGTCCGCCGGGATGGAGACCAGGGCCACCCCGCACAGGAACCCCATCGCCACTCCCGGCATGCCCCAATGTCCCACCAAAAGGAACGCGATGGCTACGCTCAGTGCACCATCGGTCAAAGCCCGGAGGGAAATCATTTTTTCATGTCCGAAGGCAAACAGCGCTACGGCCAGCGTATAGTCGGCTTGGCGGAGTACAAAAGTGAGCAGCAGGATGACGGTCAGTTGCATCCCGCCGAAGAAATGCGGTCCCAGCCACAAAGTAACGAACTGCTGGTTGACCGCCAGGATGATACAAAGGACTCCGCCGGCCAGCAGCAGCATGGCTTGCGTGAGCGAAGTGGTGGCCTGCAGGATTCGCTCGCGCGATTCGCTGGTTTTCATGTGGCTGAGTCCGGGAAGCGCGACGCTGGCAAGAATCTGGGGCTGGTTCTGGAGGACCGCAATCAACTTGTTAGTGGAAGAGTAGACCACCACGGTGGCGGCGCTGATGGCGCGGCCCACGATCAAGATATCGCTCCCGGCCGACAACGCACTGGCGACCTGGTTGACGTTGACCCAGAATCCTCTGGTGAACCAGCGCCAGCGGATGGGACCTGCCCGGCGCCAAACCTCGGCCGACAAAAGATCGGGACGAACCTTGCGCAAACGAAAGAACGCCACCAGATCGTGCCCCATCTGTTGCAGGCACCAGCCGCAGGCCAAGGCGTAAAATCGCGCGCCCATCAGCAGCATCACGATCACCAGCAGCATAGCCAGGCCCCACAGCGTGAGCCGTACCTGGCCCATGAACTTCAAGTCCTGCAGGCCCTGCAGCACGGCCGGGAAGATGCGCAGCGGGTACGAGATCGCGAACACCGCCAGGATCAAACCCATGGGGCCGCGCAGCGCGACATCATGCGCGGGCCGAAGCAAGAACAGCCCCAGCGCGCCCAGCGCCACCAAACCGGTTTGCGCCAGGACCACCTTGATGGTCTGTCCCACCACCCGCGCAACCTCGCCCGACCCCGCCTCGGTTTGCTCGATGCCGTTGGCGTTAGCAACATCCCGGGGAGTGACGACAATGATGCCAAAGTCGCAGAGCAGCAGGAAATTGAGGACCTGCAAGGCCACCAGCCAGACGCCATAATCCCTCTGTCCCAGCGTGTGTATGTAGAAGGGGGTGAGCCACAGGCCCGCCAGCATCAGGGAGCCCTGATAAACATAGGCGAGCACTGCTCCGCCGAGGAACTTCCGGCTACGAGACATCGGCACTCACCTGGCGAAGCCAATCGGCGCTGGCCAGATGGAATCTGACCAGAAACGTCCCGATCGTTTTTCGATACTCGGAAAACAACAAATCGCGTTCTTCTGGCTTCTTCCACCAGGCCCGCGGATGGAACACGTCGTCGGGCGAGCCCTCCATTTGAAAATCAAATTCTGGAAGGAACAGGCGAAAAACCTGCAAAGCGCGGCGGGAATGAAAGTTGCTGGTGACCAGGATAATCCGCTGAGCGCCCAGGCGATGGAAGATGGGTCCCATCATGCGGGCCTCGTCGATGGTGGATTGCGCCTGAATGCCGACGGAAACGAAAAGGCTGCGCGGATAGCCATGTTGCACTGCAAAGTCCACCGCCAGATCGCTGGCATACCGATTCACATAACCGCCGCCGCTGTAAAGGCCGCCGGCCATGACCACCTTCGGCGCCCAGCCTTGGGAACCCAGTTTCGAGCCCAAGAGCACACGACTGCCCCAAAAGTCGCCCGCCATGACGTAAATCAGGTCGGCGCGCCGCGGGGGATCGGAAACCACCAGAGATTCGCCTAAGCCGCTCAAAAGCGGTTGGCGAAACAGGAGCAGGCCCGCCGGAAGGGAGGCGGCCAATACGGCTGAAAGCAGCCAGCGGCGGCGCCGCTTGGGGAAAGGGCGAGGCACGCTTTCTACTGCTATCCGCTCAAGGCCAATCACTCTGTGTCTTCGTATCTAAGTCCGCACTTTCCAAACTCGCAGCACGCCTAACCCGGGAAAGCGGTGCTGCAGCTGCAGCGTCGCGTGCAACTGTTGTGCGATGGCGGCGATAAAAGCCTCATCGTCCTTCGACTTGTTCAGCCAATATTCGCTGTCGTCGCGGCCGAACAAAACGATCTGGACCGTTGGATAACGCTCCAGGAGATGCAGCAGCTGGCGGCGGCGGACCTCGTTGTCCCGGTTGCCGAGATCCAGATCCACCAGCATGCGCGGGCCATGCAGCTCGTTCAAAAACTTTACCGTGGCAGGCAGGTCCGCCATGATCGGCTGCGCCGGATCGGTGTTGGCATAGAGCTGTCTGACCAAGTCCTCATGCTCGGAGGACCAGGCCTGGCTGCGCCAATTCACCAGGAATCCCATGAGGATGATTCCAGTGACCCAAACCGCCACTACGCCCTGCGCGACAAGCTTTAAAGTGTAGCGGCGTTCTGGCCGCAGGGAACGGGCCAGCGCTTCATAGCCGAGCGAGCAGCTGCGAGCCGTGGCGAAGGCCACAATCGGGATCAGGGGAATCAAGAACCGCAAAGATAGCATCCACTGCTTCAATCCTCCGCTGGCCGCTCCATTGTAGTCCCAATCGACGAAGATTCCGATATAGATCGCCGCGATCAAGATCAGTTCGATCCAGCGCTTGCCCCGGTAGAACAGCGTAAAAACCAGTCCGCCGGGCACCAGCACCAGCAGCGCGGTCAAGTACATCATCAGGTTGTCTTCGGCGTACAGGCCGCTGAAACCATAGACGTGATCCTTGACGAAAAGCGGGTTGCCATACACCAGCGCGGCGGTCAAAGGCCGGCACGCCAAGCCCGCCAGGCCGCCGGCAACTAATGCTACAACGTGGCGCTCTCGCCGCAGCAAGGCGCCCGCGAAAAAGATCCCAAACAGCACCGCATTGGGCTCTCGAAAGCAGAACGACACGCCGGCCAGGAAGCCCGCGGCCAGCCGGCGCCAGGGAGTTTTCTGGTCGTCGGCCCAAAACAGCCACAACCCAGCCGCCACCATGCAGGCGCTCGGGAGATCGCTCATGCCGGTGCGAGCCATCACCATGGCCGGCACATAGCCGAGCACGGCCAGCGCATAAAGCGGGGACCATCCCGAATCCGCGATCCAACGCGCCGTGAACAGCGTGCAGGCCAACAGCGCCAGCAGGCCCAACACAAACGCCCCGCGCCATCCAGCCAGCCATACGAAGGGAGTCATGAGCAACGAGGTGCCGGCCGGATAGTCGCTGGGACGCTGTCTCATGTGCTGGCCGGTAAACGGGTCGATAACATCCACGGTGGTGCTCCCCGACGCGAATGCCACCGCCTGGCGGATGTAGGACACCTCGTCGAAGTTGGTCAGGCCCTGAGGATAGAAGCAAACAAAGCCGGCCGCATAAAGCAAAACCACGGCCCACACGATTCGCATCTGCCCGCTGAGCCAGCCCGCGCCCCGCGGAACGCGTGCGCCGATTCCAACGGGAATGGCCAGATTGTGCTGGATGCTCAAGCTCGGCGGGTCCGTGATCTTAATCGGTAAACTCATCGGAAACTGCGCTCATCGCTTCGCCGTGACGCTCCGGTACAGTTCGAGCGTGCGGCGCAGCATGGTATCCAGGCTGAACTCCTGTCTGGCGCGTCGCACGCCGGCTTGACCGAGCGTTTGGCGCAAGCCAGGGTCGTCCAGCAGCCGGTTGATGGCGCCGGCTAACGCTTGCGGGTTGCCGGGCGGGACCGTGAGACCGGTCGCACCGTCGAGGGAAACAAACGGCACGCCAGAATCGAGGCTGGTATTCACTACCGGAAGACCGGCCGCCATGGCCTCGATCTGCACGATTCCAAAGGCTTCGCTGCGGGCCACCGAGGCCAGCGCGAACAGATCGGCCGCATGATAGTAGGGCGTGACGCCGGCGTTGTTGATCTCGCCCGCGAAGACCACCTTGTCCGTCACTCCCAAGCGCGATGCAAGGCTTTCCAGTTCACCGCGCAGAGGACCGTCGCCCACAATCACCAGCCGGCCGCGAACCGAGGCCATGGCGCGGATCAGAACGTCGAAGCCTTTGTAATAGACCAGGCGGCCGACGCTGATGATCAGCCGGTCGCCAAATCGTTGGCGGACTCCGCGCACCGCTTCCGGATCGCAGCGCTCGAACTGCGCCGTGTCGATGCCATAGGGGATCACATGGCAACGCTCGCGGAAAGCTTGCAGCACGGGCGAGGTGGCAAGATAGTTGGGCGAGGTGGCGATAATGGCGGCGCTGTTGCGGAGCGCGGCGTTCAGCAGCGGCTCAAACATGCGTCCCAGAACTTTCTGTTTGACCGTGTCGCTGTGGTAGGTGACCACCAGCGGGCCGGGATGGCCGCTGGCGAGATAAGCCAGAACGGCGGCGGGATTGGGCAGATGGATATGCACCAGGCCGGCGCCGGAATGGCGAATGCGTGAGACCATACCCGGCGACAGGGAGGTGGAGAAAGCGGTCAGCAACGTTGCCAGGCGCACGACGGGCACCGCATCCACCGTCTCTTCCACGGTGTTGCGATCTTCGCTCGAAACGAGGACGCGCAAATCGGCGTGGCCGCATAACGCTCCGCACAGCGCCTGCAGATGGGTTTCGATACCTCCCATGTGCGGGGGATAAAATTTCCCCACGTGCAAAACGCGCAGCCTGGCTTGATTCTTATTCAAGCCGCTTTCATCGTTCTTATGCAAGCCCGCTTCGCCCGAGCGCGCCGGATCGGGGGGCGCACTCCAGCCGGCTTGGTCCTGCACCGGCCGGTCCAATTCCAGTTTCATGCGAAATCAACCTTATACCAATGTGGGGCTGAGCTTCAGGAACAGCTCGCGATTCTTGGCGATCCAGTCGTACAGCAGACTCAAGCCTTGCGAACAACCGATTTTGGGACTCCAACCAAGCTCGGTGCGCGCGCGGCGGATATCGCTGATGAACACCTTCTGGTCCCCGGGCCGCCAGTCCGCGTTTCCGGCCGGCAGCTTGGCGCCGCTCTGCTTCTCGATGAACGCCAGCAGTTCCCGCAACGACACCACGTTGCTTACTCCGCCGCCGATATTAAACGCGCGCCCGGCGGCTTTATCGGGAGCAGCGAAGGCCGCGTCATAGGCATCGAGAAGATCGTCGATAAAAAGAATGTCGCGCACCTGCTTGCCGTCGCCATAAATCGTGATGGGATGGCCCAACTGGCTGGCGATCATAAACCACGCCACCCAGCCCTGATCTTCAGCGCCGAACTGGCGGTAGCCATAAATACAGGACTGGCGGAAGACGGTGCTGCGCAAGCCGTAGATGCGGTGATAGTCGATGACGTATTGGTCCGCCGATCCTTTGGAACAACCATACGGCGAGTGAAAGTCGAGATTGTGTTCCTCGGAAACGCCGTCCGGTAGCGATTGATAATCGTAGCGGCCGTTGCGTTCCACGACTCCCACGCTGGTCATCTCGCCATAGACTTTATTGGTGGACGAATAAATCAGCGGCGCCCGCATGCCGGACTGCCGCATGGCCTCCAGGACGTTGAACGTGCCCTGGGCGTTGATTTCGAAATCCTCGCGAGGATCGCGCACCGAGGTAGTCACCGCCACCTGCGCCGCCAGATGCAGGACCTGGTCGGCATCGCGATGCTGGCGGAAAGCGCCGCTGATACCGTCCCAATCCCGGACGTCGATCTGATGGAACTCCAGCGCGCCCTGCGGCCGGAGCCACTCCAGGTTTTCGCGTACGCCGTCGCGAGCCAGGTTGTCGATCACAACAACTTGATGTCCTCGACGCAAGTACCGGCTGCTGGCATTACTCCCGATGAAGCCGGCGCCTCCCGTAATAATGGTTTTCATTCTTCTACTCCCCATGGACCGTTATCTGGCCGAAACTGCTGCTGGACGCTCACGATACTGCGCAGAGGAGAGCAAATCCATGTCGGCTTGCACCATTTCCTTGACCAGGGCGGCAAACTTGACCGTCGGTTCCCAACCTAAGACTCTCTTGGCCTTGCTGAAATCTCCAATCAACAGATCCACCTCGGCGGGGCGGTAAACCGCCTCACTCTTCCGGACGTAGTCCCGGTAATCCAAACCGACCTCGCCGAACGCCAGCTCGCAGAACTCGCGCACACTATGCGTTTCACCCGTAGCTACAACATAATCATCGGCTTCCGGCTGCTGCAGCATTAGATGCATGGCACGCACGAAATCCCGGGCGTGCCCCCAATCGCGCTTGGCTTCCAGGTTGCCCAGGAGCAGCTCGGAGGCCAAGCCCAGCTTGATCCGAGCCACGGCGTCGGTGATCTTCCGGGTGACGAATTCAAAGCCTCGCCGCGGGCTCTCGTGGTTGAACAGAATGCCGCTGGAACAGGGGATGCCGTATGCTTCGCGGTAGTTGACGGCCAGGTAAAAACCCGCTACCTTGCTGACGCCATAGGGACTTCGGGGGTGAAAGGGCGTTGTCTCGCGCTGCGGCGTCTCGCGCGCCTTGCCAAACATCTCGCTGGTCCCGGCGAAGTAAAAGCGGCACTTAGGCTGTACCTCACGGAGCGCGGCCAGGACGTAATGCGTTCCGTTGATATTGGTGTTCATCGTCGAAAAACCGTCGGCGAAGCTTTCCGCCACGAAACTTTGAGCTGCCAGGTGATAGCATTCATCGAACTGCTGCTGGGTGAAAATGTGAAAGACGCTGGCGTAGCTGTCCAGACTGGCCGGATGGATGTGAATGCGATCCAGGCAGCCTTTCAGGCGGCCAAGACGCTGCGCGGGCTGTTCGAGAGCGACGCGGCGCACCAGTCCGTGGACTTCGTAACCCAAATCCAGCAGATGCTCGGCGAGATAGCTGCCGTCCTGACCGGTGATGCCGGTAATCAAGGCTCGTTTCATATTTGTGCCAACTCAGGGTCGCGGTTCAGTAAAGAGTTATACACGTCGACGGTTTCGGCAGCGTTCACCGACCAGGAGAAGCGCGCGGCGTTGGCGAAGCCATTTTGGCGGGAGTCCGTGTTGAGGGCGGCGATAATGGCGTCTTTCCAGGCTGCGATATCTCCCACCGCGCAATAGGTGGCCGCCGCGCCTCCGACCTCGCGTAGCACGGGCAAATCGCTCGCGACCACGGGACAACCACTGGCCATGGCTTCGATCAGCGGCAATCCGAAGCCTTCCGCTTCCGCGGTATGGACCAGCACACCGACGCGACGATAGGCGGCGGCCAGGACATCGCGGCTGACCGAACCAAGTTCCAGCAGCGCGGATGCAACTCCGAGTTCCCGGGCGAGCTCGCGTTGTTGAGCGGTGAGAGCCTCGCCGACGCGCAGCAGGCGAATGTTGGGAACATGCCTGCGAACCTCGGCGAACACGCGCAGCAACAGGTCCAATCGTTTGCGCGGCATGGAGCTACCGACGTTCAACAGGTAAATCGCATCGGGGGCCAGACGGCGCGATAGTTCAGCATCTACCAACGGATCGGGCACGGGCGAACAGGAGGGGTGCACACCGTTCGAGATCACGGTGATCCGATCGGGCGGGTGCAATCCGAGCGCCACAATCTCATCGCGCGTAGCGGCGCTGACGGCGATGACGTGCGACGCTTTCCGGAAGCCGCTCAAAATTCGTTCCGTCATGGCGCGAAACCAGCGCGGGCGAGGCTGGCGCTGGGGCTCCAGAACGCAACGGAAGGTATCCAGATCGTGGCAGGTGACGATGGTTCTGCCACTGGGAAGAGCGTGGATCAATTGGGAATAGCTATGGTCTATCAAATGAAACAGGTCGAAAGCGGGGACCAGTGGCTGCAAGCTGCGGCGATAATCGACGAAGCGATTCAACAACCGGTCGGTATTGTGAAACACGGACGCGCGTCCGAGCAGCGGAAGGCGCGAGAAACGCGGATGCAGGGGCGGGCAGATGCACGCCACTTCCAGAGCCGAAGCGTGCTCGCGCTGCAGGCGATCCAAGAGCATGCCGGCCACCAGATCCATGCTGGGCCATTGCTCTTCGACAAAATCGCAGATCACACCGATCCGCGGCTTCGGAAGCTGCGTCTCGGAGAACGTGGCCGGGGTGGACTGCGTCTCGATCATTCCTGGCCGGCCCAATCGGAGCGCGCCACTTGCTTGCAGCGGTTGCGGATGGAATCGAACTGCAGAGGATCCAGGGGCCCGGCCGCGGCGTACTGGACGTTCTTGCGCCAATGCTCGGGTTTGGTGGTCCCCACAATTGCAGTATGCACGCCGGGGGGCGCTGAGCGTAAAACGCAGCGCGGTCTCGACGGCCCTGGCCTGATCATCAAAGAAACCGTAACGCAGTTTCCCGCGCCCGCTCCCAATAGACGTGGTGATAGGAATCTTCGGCAGTGGGCTACTTTGAGATTCTCCACCTCTTCACACTTTCTTGGCGATGACGATGAGATCCCAAGGCTTGCCAAGCGGAAATGCGTTTTCCAAATGGCTCCAACCGCGAAGAACAATTCGAGGCATAGCGCTAATTCCACCCCGCAGTCGTGCCAGAAAACTCCACGTCAGGTAAAGAGATCGAAAGAAGAAGTAGAATGCGTAGTGATGTTTGAGGACGATCAGTCCATGGGCTTCTAGCAGTTGCGTCAACTCCTCCAACTTGTACCCTTCCCGAACGTGATGAGGATCGGATGGCGCGGGCGGCGTCGGTGTACTGATCAACGCCAGTCCTCCGCTGGTCAGCACTCGGCTGATTTCGGCAGCGGCTTTATGATGATCGGATACGTGTTCCAAAACCTCAGTACAGAACACGAACTGAAAGGAGTCGTCGGGAAAGGGCAAGTCGGTTACGGAGCCTGGAATCGCATCGTGCCGTTGGTTGCCGCCAACCGCCTTGACAGGGGCCGTTTCAAGGTCCATATGCATAAATTGCGTCAATCCATGCAACGCATTCAACCAATCTAAGTACAACATCTCACCGCAGCCTGCGTTCAGGCACGCGCCGGAGAACTGGACCCCCTCCAACAGGCGTCGAAAAACTGGCGCCTGGACCATGAACCGTGCTTCATCAATATAGGCAGGTTGAAGAAATCGTGGTAACCGTGACGACAACGCAGTAGTCATGCTTTCATTTGTCCGATTCTCATGCCGCCGATGTTCTCTGGCTCCCCTTCAGAGGAGGTCTTGCCCGAAAGTTGAAAGTAGCCCACTACCAAATTTTCGCGCTTCGAAGAATGCTTCCACACCGCATTGGCAGCCAACGGTAATGTCGGCTCGATGGCTTGCTGGTCGGCGACGTTGAGGGAAGTCTGCAGGGAATCGAAGTGACCGGACTGGACGGCGTAGAGCGCGAGAGCTCCATCGCCACGATAGCCGATGAAGCGCATACCATCAGGTCGACCCAATCGGTCTGAAGGCGGCGCAGGCCGCGATCGATACTGCGTTCGAGCAGCCGGGGCTCCCAATCCGCCAGCGTTTGGCAAACGCCCGGCCGATGGGTCTCCCAAGTTTCCGGCCGGCGCGCGTGACAAGTCCGGCCGGCGGGATGGGAGGAGCGTGCCCGCATTTGGTGAACAGAAAACCCTGCCGAGGCTTTTCGCGCAGCGCGCGGGCCAGCTTTTCCTCGCTGTCCGTGTGGCACTCGGCGGTGTCGACAACCTTGAGCCCCATCCCGGTGTTTCCGAACAGGCGTGCCGCAATCGAATTGCCGACCACGGGCGACATCGGGGCGCAAAAACGCTTCAGGCGCTAACGGACCCGGGACGCTTCCTCAAACTTGGCTTCCAGTTTCCAGAAGTGTTTCCTGGACCGAAGCGCGCTGCTCTCGGGCACAAACAAGAGATCCACCATATAGAGCGTGTCATCGGATTCGCGACGATAAAGGCCGCCGATATCGTAAACCACGAAGCCTCGCTCGCGCATGAAGGCCACCACCTCGGCCAACAGCGGGGCACCTCGGTTGTACTCGAGCAGAGCTACTTCGAGCAATGCGGCCTCCGTGTTCGCAAGCACCTGGCCGGCGCCGCGCAACACTTCGAGCTCGTAACCCTGCACATCCAGTTTCAGGAAATAGGGACCAGGCATGGGGTGTTCGGCCAGCGTTCGATCCAGCGTGGTCATGGGAAGCTGCGCGGTGGAGCGCGGCAGAGCCGTGTTTTCGGGGAGCACGGACGACCCGGTTCCCATCACATAGAACGCCTTGGCCGCGGCGGGCTCGGGACCCAGCAGACCGATATGATATTCGGCGCGTCCGATTTCCCGGATCGCGGCGGAAAGCAGCGGCTCCTTTTCCGGGTTCGCATCCAGCATGCAAATCGCGGCATGAGGATAAATCCGGCGCGCCATGCGGGACCAGTCTCCTTGAAAAGCGCCGACATCGATAATGGCGGGCGGATCAAAACCGTTGCGGCGCAGGTTGGCCAAACTGGCCTCCATGCTGATCATGCCGCCCTGAAACTTGAATTCTTCCCCCAGTGCCGCGAGCATGCGCTCCTTCACACGGACGGGAAAACTGCGGGCTTCAAAAGTCACCCGCCGAGTGATTTTTTTCGCAAGTTGCGCCAGCATACGGATCGATCGGGGGAACGGTGGATCAATTCGCCAGAACGCGGGAATAGAGGCGCGCCATGTTATCGGCGAATTGGGGATAACCAAGATGACTCACCGTAGCGGGGGCCGCGTGGCTCATCTGGTCCAGCAACGATCTATCGCGAGCCAGCAAACGCAGACGATCTACTAATCCATCCACGTCCCGGGCTTCCACGACATATCCGTTGCGGCCGTCGGAGATCAACTGGGACGCCCCGGTCTGGCGGGTGGCGATGACCGGACGTCCGCAGGCCAGCGCCTGACCCACCGCCAGCGCAAAGCCGTCTTCAATGGCGGGATGAACCAGCACGCTGGCCTGGCCATAGGTGCTTTCGAGCGGGGCTTCAAAGACATCGGCGTACTGAATGCGAAGATTGGGGAGCCGCGAGGAGAATTGCGCCAGCATCTTCTTGGACCAGGGATCTCCGGTAGCGCCGATGATGACCAGCTCAGATCCCGGAATGGCCGCCTTCTCGAAAGCCTGCAGCAGGTAATAAGCGCCCTTACGCGGGTCGATGCTGAGGACTGCCAGCACGCGGAACGTGGCGTCCGGCTTGGCTATCGGATGAAACGTATCCAAATCCACGGCCGGAAGAACCACTTCGATCTTTTCGGCTGGAACGCCTCGTTCCATGAAGGATTCCTTCACCAGGTTGGAAACCGCGTGGATGCATGAGGCGCGCCCGATTTCACGCCGCACCCGGCGCTGCATGGCGGGGTGAATGAAGCTGGGGGTTCGTATGCCCAAGCGCCGATGCTCCTCACCGAGAACCTGGGCGACGTTGTCGAGGTGGGTGTTCAACGCGGTTAAAACCAGCGGAACGCGCTGGCGGCTCAGGAATTCGAAGGTTTCACTGCACTGGCCCATCACGCCATTGAACAGCTTTACTCCAGCCAGGTGTGCGCGAACCTGCGAATCGAAGTCGACGTCGCTCAGCAGCGTCAGAAGATCCTGGCGGCGGCGGAGCACGGGCACACGTCGAAGGGTATTAAAACACGACGCGCGCCAGCCTTGAAAAGGGACATCGACGCAGACCGCGCGGCCAGCGCGTGCGCCACGGCTGAGCACTCGCGCCTGGGGCAGGCGGTCGAGCGCATACATCACCTGGCGCAGATATTCGCCCTGACCGCCTCGTGCCGCGATGGCATTGGAGGCGTAGCACACCCGTGTGTCCTCGAGTAGAGCCCGCGGGGGCGCTTCGAGGGCTCCGGCGGCTGAGCTACACTTCAGCATGAATGCTTTCTTTGCCGGCCGATCCAGCGGCAAGCGCCTCGGTGGGAGCGGGCCCCAGAGTTTTGCGGACGGTTTCGAGCGTGCTTTCCAGCGTGTTTTCCAATTTCGATACGTGCACGGCGAGAGTGAACCGGGTAGCCACCTCCCGCGCGCCCTGGCACAGACGGGCGTAATGCGATGGCTCCGACAAAGCACGCGCGATAGCTTCCGCAAGGCCCTGCGCGCCGGGAGGATTTCCAGGCGCGAGTTCTCCGGAATAGCCCGCGATCAGCCAATCTGGAATTCCGCCAACGTCGTACGCTACGGCTGGGATGCCATGCGTGCCCGCCTCAATTCCCACCAGGCCAAACGGCTCAGGCCACAGGCTGGGCGCGACGAGAAGATCGGCCCGCTGGAACAATTCCCTTTTGCGGCTGCCGCCCACCCAGCCGGTGAATTCCGCGTTGGTCTGGTTGTGACGGGCCAGTTCCTGAAGATGCCTGCGTTCCGGGCCGTCCCCGGCAATGGTCACGGCGAGCGGCCGCCCGAGCTGCTTCTCGGCTAGCGGGATGGCGCGCAGCAGTTCGGCTGCGCCTTTAAGCTTGGTGAGACGGCCCAGAAAGAGGAGATTGCTACGAGACCGGATGGCGCCGGTCTGGTGGAATTGTTCGGATTCGTTCGGATTGGGCAATGCCGCCAAGTGGATTCTCTCAGGCGGGACGCCATGCTGCTCATACTCCCGCCGCATGTGCTCGCTGGCCACCAAAATGGCGGCGTACTTATGGAGTTGCGCATTTCTTTCGGCGGAGCGATCGAACATCTTCCACATCGTGACCGGATTCAAGCCCCCGCAGCGGCGCGGATAATAAAGGAGCATGCACATGGGGCCAAACTTACGCCCGCACGGCTGCGTTTTGGGGAAGGCGTGGCACTTCTCTCCGCTGGCGCAGGTGCCCAGATAATTGTGGGCATAAAATACCGTGGGATATCCGCGGAGAAGAGCGGACTGCAGAGCGGCGGCTTCCAGTCCCTGGGAGTACACCACGTCGGGCTTCCAATCGCGAACGAACTGCAATCCAGCATCGAAGCCGGCTTCCGCGATCCCGCAGGTGGGAAGGATCGGATCCAGCGGGTCGATGCGCTCCTTGCCCGGATCAAAACCGTATTCGTATAGCAGCGCCAGCTGGTGGCCGCGCTGCGCCAAGCGGGGAAGAACGCCTTGCAGGTATTTTTCGACGCCACCCACCATGTTGCGATGAGAGGTGGCGATTAAGATGCGCATAGTGTGGATCCGGAGGCGGCCGGCTCAGAAGCAGCTTGGTGGAGCGCGGCGACGGTATGAGAGATATCGAAACGTTCCTGATAAAGGCCGAGGGCAGCCTGGCTCATGCGGGCGCGTTCGGCAGGATTTTGCAAAAGTTCGAGCAGCAGCTTGAGGAATGCCCCGGCATCCCCGGCGGGGGCCATACTCACCGCGGCCGAGCGCTCCCACAACGGTTCGGTGGCATGGCTTCTGGTGGTAACGATGGCCTTGCCGTGGGAAATACCCACCATCAGACTGCTCCGCCGCGTGGTGGCGCCGTCCGGGTACGGCTGCAGCAGCACATCACAGGCGGCGATATGACCGGAGAGTTCCTCGGGGGCCAATGCGCCGGTGGCATGCAGAGTTTTTTCCCAGGCCGGATACTTCCCAAGAAGATGCTTCCGGAATTCCAAGCTGTTTCTTCCCATGAGCAACAGGGGTTGGTCCGGATTCTCTTGCGCCATTTTCCAGAGGATCGGTTCGAGAACCGAAAGCAGCGGCTCGCCGTATGTTCCGAAATGTCCCAGCAGCAGCGCGTTATCCGGAACATAGCGGCGGCGCACGGTTTGGATGGCCGCTTGGTTGCCGTTGACGCGTACGTTGCTGGGTATCGGCAGCCATTGAAAAGGAACAGGCCGGCCGAGGGCGTAAACTTTCCAGCGCCGCTCCCACTCCGGAGCTGAAAACCAGACTCGAGTGGCAGCTCGCAACAATATGACTGTCATCAGGCGATGAATCAGCGCGGCGCCGCGCTGCCGCCAGGAGCCTTCGAACTCGAGAAAAGGCTCATGAACCATGATCTCCAGGCAGTCGCCGTGCTTCTTCGCACGCCGCCACAGCCAGATGCAGAAAGGCACATTCATGGATCGGCGGCCATAGCCGTGCGGCACGTACTGGACCAGAATGCAGCGCGGCGCTGGAAAGCGATCCAACTGCTGGCCGACTTTCGCCAGGTCATCGGCCGTGATGCGCCCGAGGCCGCTATGCACCTGGACGGCTTCGGAGGCGTCTGGGAGGATTGCTCCGGGCGATGGATCATCGGCGTGCGCTGGGCACCACACGTGCACGGCTTCGCCCTGCCGCGCCAGACCCTCGGCTACCTGTTTGGTGTAGTCGCTGACACCGCCCGGCTGCGGAGGGTACTCAGACGTGATGATGTGCCGCTGTATGGTGCACACGTCGCGCTCGTGTTCGGGCGATGCAATCAACTCCGGGGTCAACATGAGTTCCGATGCGCTCTATCACCGAGGCGCGGCGGGTTTCTTTGCAATCGCCAGGATGTTATCGCTGTATCTCAGACCCTTGAGTAGTCCGAAGCTGATTCGCTGCCAGCTCACCATAGGTTTCCCTGGGACGCCGCCGCAATCGGTGAAGCGAAAATCGGGAGCCGGGAAGGAGGCTTCTTGAAAGATCCGCGTCAGATCCTTTCGCAGCAAAGCGGTGATGTGGGCCGGGTAGCCGGATTCGCCGAATTCGGTGAAATGTCCCCGAACCAGGAGTGCGATCAAAGAGCGCCAGCTCTCGTTGTTCGGCGTGGTGACTATGGCCGTGCCGCCCGGGCGAAGAATGCGAAATATTTCGCGCAGCATGAAGCGCGGGTTTTCGAGATGCTCGATCACTTCCGGGGCGACCACGACGTCAAATGTCGCCTCGTAGCCGGGCAACGGCGTATTCAAGTCTTGCTCGATCCATTCGACGCGCCCGTTGAGATCGCCCGGGATACCCATAATATCGGTAGCGCTGACGGACTGGAAGCGCTTCAATTCCAGCAGCCGGCGGGTGAACTGCCCTACGCCAGCTCCATAGTCCAAGACCTTCCCCCCAGGCTCCGCTCGGCGATGACCCGCTCGATCAAGGCGTAGATCGCATTTCCGCTGGTTCCTTTGCTCAGCTCAGCGGCTTTGACGCGATGTTCGAGAATGGCGCCGGAGGCTTGAGTCATGCGGTCCAGATCCTAATAAGCGCGGACACCCATGGAGACCGGAAGCGCGCCGGACCGGGGCGCCTTCCTGGGCGCGGCGGCCTGCTTCGGGTACCGGGCTCACGGCGGTCCATCCCACGGTAGCAGCAACATAAAGGTGTTCGGTATGGAAGAGAGCATTCCCATCCCCAGGGCGCCAACCATGAAACTCAAGACGCACTAATACCAGCCCATGCGGCGTCCATTGAGCCAGTCGTCTTTGACGAATGCGACTCGATTGGTGAGGAACCAGAAGATAAACCCGATCCACAAAAGCAGTCCGACGATTCCCTGCTCCAGAAGGATGCGGCAATATTCGCTCTCCACTCCTACCGGCCGGTTGACCTGGGAGGCCAGGAAGTACGGAATACTGGTGCCTCCTCCGCCCAGCCCATTACCCACCGGATACTCCACTAACACTTCCCAAAAGGTGCGATTGACGCTTCCGGCGATCCGGTCCTGAACGGTATCGGTATCCAATTCCTTGTATCTTTGCCAGCGTTCATTATGCATGGCGCTCCAGATGACGGCGACAATAGCCAGAGCGAAAGCCAAGCGCTTGACGGGACCTAATTTGCCGCTGACGCTCGCGATCACCACCATGACAGCAGCCATGACCATGCCCAGCCGGGTGGCGGCCATCAGCACGCCGATGAAGGCGGCGCCCATCCCGAGCAGGAGTAACATTTTACGCCAGCGGGCGCCGGCGTTGATGGCCCATTGGCCAAACAGAATCGGCAACGTAGAAACCATGACGCCGGCATAGGTGTGCGCGTTCTGAAAGAGCGAAGGAATGCGGCTTCCTCCCGCGGAATCCACGCTGTTATACATGGTGACGGTCATGGGTCCATACGGAAAGAAAGGCTCGATGCCCTTGAAGTATTCGGCCACGCCGAAGGCCAGCGCCACCAGGTTCAGGGCCGCGAAACCAAATGCCATACGACGCAAATCCTCGCTTCGCAGGCGGGTACCCAGAAATACGGCCGGAAGAAAGAACATGTTGCCACGCAGCCCGACGATGGAAACCAGGAGGGGCTGAAACGGCATCAGGACCATCAACAGAGGCCAGCCCATGAGGATATACATCCACATGTTCAGCGTGGAATGCTGGGATCCGGTTTGTTTCCCTTTGACCCCCACGAACTGCGACGCGTAAAGCCCAAGCAAGGCGGCGTCGAAAATGAAATGGGAGAAAGGCGGAGTAAGGTTGGCGCGCAGGATTCCGTACGCGTAGCCAGCCGTCATCACCACCAGGATTCCGGCGCCCAGCGATCGACGACCGAAGTAAAGCGACGCGCCGGCGCCGATGAGACAAAGAAGTAGACCGATCATGAGTTTGGACTATTGACGAGGCGCGACAGACCAGCCGCCTCCGCCGGACGTTCCTTTTCGACAATGGACACAAAATCGGCGGCCGTATCGCGCCAGGTACGGGTTCGAAGCCGGTCGCCGAAGAGCTGAAAACGCACGCGCCACTGCTCTTGGTTCGATCGCCAGGCGAGCAGCCGCTGGACTAGATCCGCAACATCCTCCGGATCCGGAATCAGGAGCGGCTCAACGCCGGCGTCGTATTGCTCGGCCACGCCCGCTGAAGCGGAGACCATGGCCGGAACGCCGCGGCAAATCGCCTCCTGCACGTTCAAGCCGTAAGATTCGTAGCGGACAGGACTGACCAGCACATCGGCCGCCGCCAATACGCTCTTGACCTGGTCGGTGAAACCCAGCAGCCGGATGCGGTCTTCCAAACCAGCTTGCTTCACTTGCACCTGCCATCCAGGGGCCGCAGGACCACTTCCGGCGACTAGCAAGTCCACGTCCCAATCGGCCCGGGAGCAAAGCGTGCGCCAGGCGCGAAAAAGTACGTCGAAGCCCTTGCGGTCGTCATAACCCAGGCCGCCTACGAACACCGCCACGCTGCGCGATTCTCCGATTTCGAGCGACTTTCGGCTGGCCGCGCGTTCCGACGGCGAGATGGGTCCCCATTCGGGATCGCTGCCCAGGTAGACCGTGTAGATCCGGTCCGGATCGATCTGGAAGTATTTCACCAATTCGGCGCTGGTGCGCTTGGAATTGGAAATGACGATGCGCGCCCGCTGGAAAGCGGCTTTCTCGGTCCGTCTGGCTCTGCCGGATGCCAAAGCGTCTTTAAGCCGATAGGCCAGGGGTCCGCGTTTTGGCCCGGCCCAGGCGCGGTGAACGTAATGGGCCCAGTTGATGCCCGGCCAGACACAGTTGCCACCGTTGACCACCACCTGTGCCTGTGGATGCCGGCGAAGGACGTGACGAGCCACCTTTTTTCCGCGCGCAGCCAGAGAAAACTCGCCCAGGAAGAACGACCCGGCCGGACGTCCCACCAGGTGCACCGTGGCCAGCGGATGCGCCGCAAGCGAGGGCTCCACGCTGTGAGTGACCAGGTGCACAGGAATCTCCCTTTCTAACAAATGATCGGCTAAAGCCAGATTGGCTTTATCCATCCCGCCCTTTTGATGGAAACCGGCCGCGACGATGACCCAGGGTGCGTTCATGGGCCTTAGACCACACCTCGTAGGGCGTCACAAAGCTCGGGTATGCGTCCGCCGGGATCGCACAGGTCGAGGGCGCGTTCGGGGCCGTGTTGACCCAGCCGGGAACGCAGGTCGGGTGAATCGATTAAACGCCGCAGAGCCCCCGCCACCAGGTCGGCGTTGCCGGGAGGCGCGACGATCCCGCAGGACTCGTCGATGATTTCCTGGGGGCCACCCATGGCGGTGGTGACCACCGGCAATCCAGCCGCGAGCGCTTCAATGAAGACGATTCCAAAAGGCTCCGCGCCCAGGTTGGGCTGGCTGAAGATATCGGCTGCGGCCAGCAAGTTGGGCACATCGGACCGTTGTCCGAGGAAACGCACGCGGTCGCCAATCCCGAGCCGCACGGCCTTTTCCTGAATCTCGCGCATGTATTCCTGTTCGGTGGGCCGCTGCGCGCCGCCCACCATCCAGCAGATCCAGCGGGGATCGTCCTTCAGCTTGGCCAGGGCGTCCAGGTGCAAATGGTGACCTTTCCAGGCTTCCATGCGGCTGACCTGGATGATGGCCACCGTATCGGAGGATGCTCCAGTTCCTGGCGAATGTCGGCCCGGCAGCGTAGCGCATCGGAGGGCTGCGTGGGCATCACCGGATAGAAGACGATCTTGCAGGGCGTTTTGGGAAACAGCAGCGGGACGGTTCCTTGGGTGTACCGGCTGTTGCCGATCACGATGTCGGGCGATACGCGGCTGGCCCAGCGCTCCAGCCAATGGCTGCCCTTGGCGGCGTCGTGCGCCCAGTAGCCCAGGCGCAAGCCGGAGCGGCGGGCGGTGCTACCAAACATCGCCATGGACCAGGCCATGTGGCACATCACGACGTCGAAAGAGCCCTTTGCGAGCAGCGCGCGCAGGTTGGCTCGCGCCGACCAAACGGTCCAGGGCTTGCGGGTGCGGGCTTCACCGAGCTGATGCACGGGCGCGCCGGTTTCCTCCAGTTCCTGGCTCAAGCGGCCCTTAAAACTCAGCGCGAACTCGGGTGCATGGCCGGGCAAAGATGCCGGAAGCGGGCTAGAGCCACCAGGGCGGTTTCCACTCCACCGTAGAGATTGCCGCTGCTGACGTGCAGAACGCGCAGAACAGGAGTCATGGCAGAGGCATCGCGGGGTGACTGGAGCGAACTGTGATGGGCGCTGGTTCCGACGGACATATCACTTGGCGGGAGCCGGATCGCCCAGCGCCATTTCTCCCCGGTTCACAGCGCGTATACCGCGCAGGGTTTGATATGCCGACGGGCCGGCGGTCACGTAGGAGCCCCGGACACATTTGAATCAAGCTGCCGAAGGCCCAGCCAGCATCCGAGAAGCTGAAGATACCCCACTGCAGAGTAAGCCGGAGATACCGCAGCAAACTCCGAACCAAAGTGGGGGCGATTAACCAAGAGGGATAACGCAAGATGACCGTACATATGGTGTTCCGGAAATTCAATCGTTGAATGACCCGATTGTTGCGATTGGCAGTTTCCTCGTAGTGGATCACACGCAGACTGGGATCGTACAAGATGGTGTAGCCGGCATCTAACAAGCGAAGTCCCAACTCCGTCTCCTCCTGGTAATAGCCCAAGGGACTGTAGAACGATCCGACCTTCTCGATCGCGTCGCGACTGAGCAGGAAGCCGTAGCCGAAAAAGCGCGACGCGAGACACAGGTTCTCTCCCGCCGCCGGTTGCATGTAGTGCGCCTTGCCTTCCGGCGTCAGTTGTCGAAAACCGATTGCGCCGAGCTTCGGCCACTGTTGCGCACATTCCACCACGCGCGCCACGAGCGTGGGATCCGGCAGGCAAGTATCGTCGTCGAACACCACGATATATTGACCTCGCGCCAGGCGGAAGCCCATGTTTCTCGCTTCGCACATCCCCACGCTGCCCTCATTTCGCACCTGCCGTGAAACGTTCAGCGCCGGAAGCGGGGGATCGGATCCGTCATCCACGATGACGGTCTCAAGCGACGGATAGGTCTGTTGCTGGAGCGAATCCAGCATGGCCGTCAAACGAGCAAGCCGATTCTTGGTGGACACCACCACACTGACCAGCGGAGTATTCATGTCCTCGCTCTTGCTCATAAAACTGGCCGCAGAGCGGCCTTCGAGTCCCAGGCGGTCTTGACGATCTGCTCGAGCGTGGAATGCTCCGGACGCCAGCCCAAGACCCTTGCGGCCTTGCCGGCATCGGCAATCAGGCAGGCTGGGTCACCAGGACGCCGCGGCTGTTCCTGGATCGGGACGCGCTGTCCGCTCAGCTTCTCCACCGCGGAAACCACCTGCGCTACGGAATGTCCTAATCCGGTGCCGAGGTTGAGCGCGGTGCTGCCGCCACCGTCTTCCAAATAGCGGAGCGCCGCTACGTGCGCGTCGGCCAGATCGCTGACATGAATATAGTCGCGAATGGCGGTCCCGTCGGGTGTTTCGTAATCGGTACCATAGATCTCCAAGCGCGGAACCGTACCCATGGCCGCGCCGATTGCCAGAGGAATGAGATGCGTCTCCGGATCGTGCTCTTCACCCAAATCTCCGTCCGGATCGGCACCGGCTGCATTGAAGTAACGGAGAGCCACCCATTTCAGTGCGTAGGCATTCCCGTACCAGTGAATCAGGCGCTCGCACATCAGCTTGGATTCGCCGTAAGGGTTCACCGGGCGCTGAACGTGATCCTCGTCGATCGGTATCGTGACTGGATTGCCATACGTGGCGCAACTGGAAGAGAACACCATCTTCGGTATTCCCGCTTCCAACATGGCCTCAAGAAGATCCAAGGTTGAGCCGACGTTGTTGCGGAAATAAAGGTCGGGCACCCGCATGGACTCACCCACGTAGGCGGACGCCGCAAAGTGAATCACGGCCCCAATCCGATATCGCTCGAAAACGCGGCACAGGGTGGTCTTGTCGGCGATGTTGGCTTCAACGAACGGACCCCAGCGCACCGCGCTTCGATGACCGGTCCTGAGATCGTCCACAACCACGGGCTGATATCCGGCGCGCGCCAGCGCCTTGGCGGTGTGGCTGCCGATGAAACCGGCTCCGCCGGTGACAAGAACGTGCATGGGATCAGGATTCATGCTGGTGTGTTCACCACGTTTAGTTCACGGCGTCGGCGGCTAAGCCACTGCCTTCAAGGGCGTGTCGCGGGTTACGGCTTTATCCAACGCCACGCGCGACCACAGCTCCAGAACGAACAGCGTCCACAGCTGCTGGCTCCAGTCACGCTGCCGGCTGGAGTGTTCGGCGATCATGCGCTGGACGGCGTCGGGGCGAATCCAGTTGCGCCCGGCGAAGGACCGGCTTTGGAGCACCGCGCGCATGCTGCCAGCCAGCTCGCCGCGCAGCCAGCTGGAAATCGGCATCATGAATCCGCGTTTCTTGCGATAAACGATTTCCGGCGGCACATAGCGCGCCGCCAGCTTCTTCAAAAGATATTTGGTGTTGTACCCGCGCAGCCGCAAAGAAGCCGGAATCAGCGCCGCGAATTCGATCAGCTCTTTCGACAACAGCGGCGAGCGCGCTTCCACACTGTGCGCCATGGTGGAGACGTCCATCTTGGTGAGCAACTGGTCGGGAAGATAAGTCTTGAAGTCCAGGCAGAGCACACGATCCACGTCGTCGCAGCCGTCGGCCTGCTCCCAAACCTCGCGATAGTATTCGCTGGGCGCGATGGAAGCCGTCTGGGCGCGAAAGACGTCGGTGTACATCAGGGCGCGATATTCCTCAAAGCCACGTTCGTACAGGAACGCGCGATAGCCGTCAAAGCGGCCGGCGCGGGCGAGAAGGCCAGCCTTGCGCAGCATCGGGTTTTGCGTGTCTGAAAACCAATCGCCGACGGAGCGCCGGATGGAGGCCGGCACCAGCTTCTTGTAGGGCGCCGCCGCACGCGCGACAACGGGCCGCGCGTAACCGCCGAACAGCTCGTCGCCGCCATCGCCATTCAGCACCACCGTGACATGTTGCTTGGCGTACTTGGCGACATAGTAAGTGGGCACCATGGACGGGTCGGCGAACGGCTGGCCATAATGCCAGATGATTTCGGGCAAGGTGTCAAGCGCGTCCACAGGCATTTCGTGCTCGTACAGATTTACGTTTAGATGCTTGGCAGCGGCGCGCGCGTGCCGCCGCTCGTCGAACACCGGGTCCGCGAATCCGATGACCACGGACTCCACGGGCTGACGCAGTTCCTGGGCCATGAGGGCCACGACGAGGCTTGAATCCACGCCTCCCGACAAAAACGCACCCAGCTTGACGTCGCTCATCAGACGCTGGCGCACGGCGCGGCGCAACCGGGCGTCCAACTCTTCGAGCAGCTCTTCTTCCGACAGCTTCAGTTTGGGCGTGTAGGAAACGTCCCAATATCGTTTCAGGGTGAGCTTCTGGGTTTCGACATCGAAAGTGAGCTGATGCGCGGGAGGCAATTGCCGGACGCCTTCAAACGCAGTGAGGGGCGCGGGCACGGCCTGGTAGACGAGGTAAGCGTCGATGGCCTTGGGATCGATCTCGGGCTTGGATCGATGCAGCTCCAGAATGGAATTCAGCGTGGAAGCGAAAAGCAGTTGCCCTCCCACGTGTGCGTAAAACAGCGGCTTCTTCCCTGCCCGGTCTCTGGCGATGTGGACCCGCCGCGCGCGCTTGTCCCAGATGGCGAAGGCGAACATTCCATCGATACGCTTAAGCAGCTCTTCCCAGCCCCAAGCGCGGTAGCCGTTCAGCAGGGCTTCAGAATCGGTTTGCGAGAAGAACGGGAAATGCGGCTCCAGCTCCTTGCGCAGTTCCAGATAATTATAAATTTCGCCGTTGAAGACCAGGACCGTGTTCCCGTCTTTGCTCAGCATGGGCTGATGGCCGGCGGGTGAGAGATCGATGATGGAGAGCCGGCGAAAGCCGAGAGCGGCATGGTCGTCGGTGTAGACGCCCCAATCGTCCGGGCCGCGGTGGCTCATCAGATTCGCGGCGCGCACCACGCGCTCGTTCATCTGCGACGCGTTGGCTCCGATGGCTCCCAGAATTCCGCACATATTAGCGTGTCACCGCCAGATGAACTTCGGGCTGGGCCGCCGGGTGCCCGCTGAGGCGGGTGTAGAGCGGGACCAATTCTTCGGACAGACGGCTGCGTTCGAAGCGGCGTTCGGCGGTGATTCTTCCGGCGCGTCCCAGGCGCGCGCGCAGTTCCGGATCGCGGACTAATTTTTCGATGCATTCCGCGAGATCCACATCGTCGCCCGCGGGGTGCGACAGCGCGTCCTGGCCATCTGCGATCAGCTCAGCCGCGCCACCGGCAGCGCTCGAAATCACGGCGCAGCCGCAGGCCATGCCCTCGGCAATCACGCGGCCGAAGGGCTCAGGCTGGGTGCTGGCGTGAACCAGAATATCGAGCGACCGCATGACGTCGGCGGTGTCCGCGACGTAGCCCGTGAATCCAACTTTGTCGGCGAGCCGCAAACCGGCGGCCTGGGCGCGAAGCTGGTCCAGCGTCGCCTGGCTATGCTCGGTTTGATAAATGGGCCCGCCGATAACGTAAGCGCGAATCGGCAAATCTTTGGGCAGCCGCGCCAGCGCTCGCAAGAATACGGCGTGTCCTTTCCAATGAGCCAGCGTCGCCACCAGTCCGACGCGAATGGTTCCGGAGGGGGCCGGATCGAGCCCCGAGAGCGCGTCCAAATCAATCTTTTCGCCCAGCGGAGAATAGCGTTTCAAATCGATGGCGTTGTAGATGCAAAGCGTCTCGAGTTGCGGGCCGCACACTTTCTGAATATCGCGCACCACGCTCTTGGAATTTCCGATGGCGGCCGAGGGGCGGTGGACCAGCATGCCGAGCAGCCGCTTCATCAAGGGCCGCGTGCTCACATAGTCCCGCACGTGCCAGATCACGGAGCAGTTTTTGGGACGAGCCCAGGCTCCCAGAACATGCATCTTGAATCCGTTGGTATGCACGATGTCGGGCTGCCATTCGGCGAGCGTGCGGCGCAATTGCGAGGCGTAGCGAATAGTTCCAGTGGCGGCTTTCATGCAAGACCACAACGCGGGGATCGAACCGGCCCCCGAATCGCCCAGCCGGGCAAGATCTGGCGGAAAGGGCGCTACCGCTACCTCGACACCGGCCAACCGGGCCTTTTCCACCAGTGGCCCGTCCTCGCCCAGCAACATATGAAGCTGCCATCGGGGCTGGGCCGCGCGCAGGCTGACGAGGAGATCGATGAGGCTCATTTCTGCGCCGCCCATTTGGCCGCAGGGATTCAAGAAGACAACTCGCATGAAGATAATGCGGAACGCCGCTCCCTGACGGTCGCGGTTCAGTCGGCCCGGCGGAAATCCTCGGTGAGGGCCGGGTAAAGCAGCTTGGCGAATTGCTGTAACTGCGGCAGCGCCTGGCTGGCGTCGTCGGCGCTCAGGGGTTGGACCAGACGCACCAGGCTCACGTCCGATCGCTGGTACTTGATCAGATCCGGCAGCAGCATCAGTTTGCCCTGGAACTCCTGGGCCCACGCATTGCGGTCGTTCTGATACCAATACAGCACCAGGATGTGCTGGTCCCCCTTTTCCATGACGAACTTGTTCACCGGAATGCCGGCCGGGCGGCCGGGCACCGCGAGATTCATGATGCTTTGCGCGCGCACCAGCCAGCCGCTGCCGGGCAAGCAGACGGCGGGAGAATGCGGACCATAGCCGCTCTGCAGGGACTTGAAGTACGCCACGAATACATTGACCGAACTGCTGGTGGACGCATTGGTGTAATCGCGGAGGATATAGGAATCCGGCCTCAGATATTCCTGGACCGCAGGTTCGAGCGCTTGCTCGGAAACTACCTTCCAATTCGCGAACTCGCCCGGCAGGTTGGCAAGCTGGGGAATGACAAGATTCTTCTCCGGAATGGATAGAACGTGCAAGACCGCTCCTTGGGCGGCCAGGATCAAGACGGCCGGCAGCAGCCAGATCTTGAGCGCTGAGCCAAATAAGCCCGATTTGGAATTCCGATCAGCCATGTTGCGCCCCCCGCATTTTGTCCAGGCGCAGGAGCGCCAGGTGGACGCCGATGCAACCGGCCGCGGCGACGATAACGCTGACGTAACCGAAAGCCTCGTGCGTCGCGCCGCCGACCCAGGCCTGGTTATACTGGCCGGCGATGCCGGTGGCCACGATACGAATCGCGTTTCCCAGGATGGCGATCGGAATCGCGAACACCAGGATCCAAATCCGCATGGACTTCTTTTCCACGAAGAAATAGTTGTATAGCACGCACATGAACACGATGGCCACCAGAGAGCGAATTCCGCTGCACGCTTCCTCCACCGACAACTTGATCCCCACCATCTCGATAATGTTGCCTTCGCGCAGCACCGAGAATCCCAGCCCCTCAAGCGCGGCGGAGCCCAAACTGCTGGCCAGCAATTGGAGCCGCAAGGTAAGCCGCTCAAAAACGAAATTCGGCGGCGCGATCATCAAAATCAAGGTGCCCAGCGGGTAGACCAGTTCCTTGACCATCGGAAGGCCGTAGACCAGCACGATGCATCCCACTAAAGAGACCAGGAAGGCCGTCCGGCTGACCCACACCCACTGCCCCAGTTCGCCCAGCAGGGCTTGTAGCGCGCCCCAGGCCAGCAGGCCCACACCCCAGCGAGAGGGCTGAGGAACCAGTGCCGCCAGTTTGTCCCGCTTGGCCCAGGCCATGTAAGCGGCGGCGGGAATCACCAGGATGCCATGCTCCATATAGGAGCGCTCGTCAAACCAGCTCCCGTAGATGCTGGTCAATACGGGCCAGAACGCGGCCACCAGCACGATGGCGAGCGCCACGAATTGCAGGCCCGGCGAGGCGTGATCGCGAGCGCCGGGGGGCGCGAGTTGGGCGTCTTCTTCCGCTTTATGCTCGAGTGGGATCGCC
Source organism: Bryobacterales bacterium (assembly GCA_963798295.1). Classification (GTDB taxonomy): domain Bacteria; phylum Acidobacteriota; class Terriglobia; order Bryobacterales; family Bryobacteraceae; genus Palsa-89. The sequence continues at coordinate 714,254 of CAWCSV010000007.1, forward strand.
ATAGTCGTAGTAATACTGCCGCCGCCGGTCGCTGGTCAGATCGTAGTCCGTCAGCACGGTGCCGAGCAGAGTCAAACCGTCTTCCTGAATCAGTTGGTAGGTTTCCATGGCGGCGTCACGCTGCGTGACACCGGAGCGGAGAACCAAGATCAGGGCATCGGTGAGCGATGCCACGATGCGGGTGTCGGCGACGCTCAGGATAGGCGGCGCATCCACGATCACCATGTCGTAGCGATCCACCAGCGTCTCCAGAATGTTCCGCAGCCGGGGCGAGTAGAGGGCCTTGGAGATATTGTGGTGGCTAACGCGGTTGGGAAGAATAGAGAGGCCGGGGAAGCCGGTGAATACGCCCAATTGTTCCGGCGAATAGTCGCCCAGAGGCCGATCGTCGCACAGCACGTCGATCAAGCCCCATTCGTTCGGCAGAGTGAATTTGCGGTGCAAATGCGGACGGCGAAAATCGGCGTCGACGAGCAGCACTTTGCGGCCCGACTCGGCCAGCGCGATACCCAGGTTCTGCACCACGGTGGTTTTGCCTTCCGCGGGTCCCGGGCTGGTGATCAGAATCATCTTCTGATTCTTGTTGGTGGCCTGGTTGCGGAGAATGGACGCCAGGGTGCCGCGGAAGGACTCGGTGATAAAGGCCGGACCGCTTTGCCAGGTGGCCAGCGCCGTGGAATCGTCTTCGCGCCCGCCGGTCAAAAGCACGTCCTGCGAGCCTCGCCCGTTCATCTTGGGAAGCATGTTGCCGTTGGACCCCAGATTGGGGATGACGCCTAACTCGGGTGCGTTGAACAGCCGCCGCGAGGCGCCGGGGTTCTTAATGCTGCGATCCATGCGTTCTCTGAGGAACACGATGCCGCCCGCCAGAACGACGCCGAACAGAGTGCCCAGGGAAATATTCAAAACCGGTTTGGGTTTATACGGTTCATCGGGCGTGGCAGCCGGCTCCACGATGCGGATGGGACTGATGGGCACCGAGCTGCTGAGGTTGGCTTCGCTCTGTTGCACCAGCAGCGTCTGGTACATCTGGTGCTGGGTATCCACTTCGCGCTTCAGCGAGTTGTATTGGGCGGTGCGGCTGGCTTCCGATCCCACGCGCTGGGATTGCGCGTCGTAGGCGCCTACCAGTAGTTTCTCCTGCCGCAGCGAGGCCTCGTAGTCGCTCTTGATGCGCCGGACGATGCTGCCGAGCTCGGCATCGTAAGACTTTTGCAGCAGCGCGATCTGCGCGTCCAGCTTTTGAACCTTCTCGTTTTTCGGAGTGTAGGTAATGGTTAGCACGGCGCGATCGCGCTTGAGCTGATCGAGCGAGGTTTTGTAGCCGCGCAGGGTGGGGTTGTCGAGCACCTCCGCCAGCGACTCCGGCGGGTTATGCTCGGTAATCTCGTAGCGCGTTTGGCGCGCGATGCGCTCGCTCTGAATCTTGGCCAGTTCGCCTTTGATCTGCGCCAGTTTGGTGTCGTCCAGCGTGGCGTCTTGACCGGCGAACACATTGCCGGAGGCTTGCACGAAATCGCGCAACTTTTCTTCGGCGTCCTGCACCCGCGATTTGGTTTCTTCGATCTGGGCCGCCAGCCATTCACTGGTTTTGGCGGCGGTCTGGATGCGGGAATGAGAAGTGTCCTCGACAAACTCCTGCGCCATGGCATTTAAGAATTCCGACGCCGATTCCGGGCTGGTGGATTCGCAGCTGAGCTCGATCAGCCGGGTGCGCGTAACCGGGCGCGCTTCAAATGTCTTGACAGCCACGATGAGGCCCATGCGGCTGGCTTCCGTAAGATCCTGCGTGACGGGATGAATGCGCTGGCGCAGGCGGGAAAAGATGTCGTGGCCGGTGGGGGCGATCGGAACCGTCTCCGATTGCATCCGCTCGGCGCCGCGCCGCAAGAAACTTTCGCTATGCAAGATGTTGACCTGGGTCTGAATGTCCACCTCGCTGGTCTCCGCGCTGGACTGCATCTGTCCGCCCGGCTGCAGGACGCTGGTGGGGTTTTGCACCTCCATCAGCAGCAGCGTTTTATATCGCGGAGAACTCAAAACGATGGAAGCGAATCCGGCCGCCGCTCCCAGAATCAAAAACGAAAGCAGCAGCAGCCAGTATTTGCGCGCCGCTCCCAGGACATCGAAAGTTTGCGCGGCTTCTGGTTCGTCGGCGCCGATGGGCAAAACATAAGGGTGGCGCGCGACATTTGGAAGTGAATTGCGTTCGCTATGAATAAGGCCGTTCATTGGATCGTCCGGACCGCTAGAAAGGAGTCGCATGGTTATTCTTCCCTCCGACCGTTCTGATCGGCGCGATCGGTTTCCCAAAAGAACCGTTCCGCGCCATTGGGCAGAGCCGCTACCGCGGCCTCCCGGCTCTGGCTGGATAGCAGCTGTAACTGTTCGGTCACTGCTGCAATGAGACGCTCCAGCACTTGCATCTTTTCTTCTATTTCCTGGCCGTCGCGCTGGCGCTGGCCTTCGGCGATCAGTCGCTGAACCGCGTTGCGGGCCAAGTCCGATACGCTGCGGGCGCCGGCCTGCTCGCAAACGCTGACAAATTGCCGGAATTCGTCTTCCGAAACTCGGAAATAGACCAATCGCTCCCTCGGTTTCAATACGGCCACGGATTACCTCCTAAGTGGATCACTGCGTAGGTGTTACGATGAAATTGGAACATCTGGACAAGCTACCGCCCTTTCGGTCCCATCGAGTGGTCCCGCTCGCGGTCGCCGGAAGGCCCCACACGCTTGGCAGCACGCCAAAAATAGTTAAAGATTCGTGCCTTTTACAAACGTCAGCGTACTGGTTTTTACAAACGTCAGCGTGCTTTCTGGAGTATGGCGGATCTGAATGACAAGTGTCAATGAACTCGGAGACCTAGGGAGTCCTTAGGTAGTACCGGTACCAGCAATCTTCATGACAAAAAAGGAAAATTGAGAGAGACTGGTAACGATGCCGGTTCGATCAACCCTGGTTTTGGGCCTGTTCGGGCTGCTGGGAACGGCTGGCGTGTGGGCACAATCCAAGCCTGCCTCCAAAACCCATGCAAAGCCTGCCGACGCTCTAGAGGAATCCAACCTACAGACCTGCATCCATGGATTGTCGGGATGCGACGTCTCATCGCTGACTCCGGACGAAATCAAGCAGGTAGCCCAGGTTTCGAAGAAAAGGAATCTCGATTCCTGCATGGAAGGTTCCACGCTGTGCGATCCTACCCGTCTTACGCCGGGGGAGGCGAAAGAGGTGCAGACCGCCCGGTATCGGCGCAATCTGGAAAAATGCGACACCGGCTCTCCCACCTGCGAGCCTTTGTTGCTGACGGCCAAGGACGCCGAAGCGCTACGCAAAACGGTTGAGGAGCGGAACTACAGCAAGTGCCTGGAAGGTTCTCCAACCTGCGATCCCACGCGGCTGACGCAGCTTCAGGTCAAAGCGGTGGATACCGCAGCGCTGCGCCGCAATCTGGATCGCTGCAACGAAGGTTCGCCGAACTGCGATCCTCTTCGTCTGACCGCGACGGAAGCTTCCGTGGTGAAGGTTGCGGCCGCGCGGCGTAATCTGGAGCATTGCCAGGACGGATTGTTCAATTGCGATCCAACCTTACTGACGGCCGAGGAGGCCAAGCAAGTCCGGTCCATCTTTGAGCGGCGCAACCAGACCGCTTGCCGGGATGGACTCGCGAACTGCCAGCCCCTGGAACTGCAGGAAACCGAATTGAACGCGATTCGTACCAGCTTCCGAGCCAGAAATGTAGACGCCTGTAAGCGAGGGCTTCCTTCCTGCGATCCGTCGTTGCTCACCGGACCCGAGATGGCTTCAGTGACGGCGGCGTTTCGGGAGCGGCGGACCCGCCTGCGGCCAGCGGGGCAATAGAGAGTTGCCGCCTCGCCCCCAAAAGGGCAACAATATAGTTGTGAAGGCCGACCTGTTCAAGAGAATTGGGAAGCCGGTATACCATGCGGCTTTTCGAGCGCAGGTACGTACTCGTTGTTGGTGTTCCGATTTATCTGGTAATCGAAGCGAGCGAGGTTTGCCTTTCCCTCCAGCTTTGCTCCGCTATCGTGTCAGCGAGTCACTATCAAAGCCTTTATTCCTGCGGATTGGCGAAGGATGTGCGGCTCATATTGAAAACCAGATCCGAATATTCCATAGCGATCTCGGAAACGCACAGCGCATCCTGGATTTTGGTTGTGGGTGTGGAAGAATTCTGCGATGGCTTGTCGATAAGTACCCCGATTCAGAGTTCCACGGAGCCGACGTGGACAGCGATGCCATACACTGGTGCACACGCCACATGGCCCGCGGACGATTTGTTCGGATCGGCCCCGAGCCGCCTATGCTGTATCCAGCGGGATACTTTGACGTGGCCTATTGTTTTTCGGTTTTCACTCATTTGAATGAGCGTATGCAAAACCTGTGGCTTCTGGAGCTAAAACGCATTCTGAAGCCTGGAGGCATATTGCTTTTGACTGTTCACGGCGAGGAAGGGGCGAAAAACCATTTAGAGGAGCATGAAATTGACGAACTGAGGAACGCTGGGTTCTTGCATAAAACCACCAGGAAGCTGAGCGGCATCGTGCCCGATTGGTACAACACGACGTGGCATTCGCAGCAATACATCGTTTCACTTCTCCGATCCCTATTTCAGGACGTTCACTATACTCTCGTGCCAGATGGCGCACAGGATCTAGTTCTTGCGAAAGCCCCGGGAATAGAGAGCGGTGGACGGTGAGTTGTCAGACGACGGCCGGTGTCGCTAGAGAGTTTTCGGGAGGCGCCGGCACTAGGGTGCGTGAAACCCGCCCGCTTGGTCTGTGCGCTCCTGCTGCTCCTGCTGGCCGGATGTCGCGCCGATCCGAAAGCGGCCGCGAGGACGTACGTGGCGAGCGGCAACAAATATTTCGCGCGGGGCCGATACAGGGAAGCGTCGATCCTCTTCCGCCGGGCGCTTAGCAAAGACCTGCGGTCACCCGAGGCCTGGTATGGCCTGGGGCTGGTGAACGCCCGGTTAAGCGAGTTGCCGGAGGCGCGCAAGGACTTCAGCCGCGCCGCGGAACTGGATCCCGGCAATGCGGACGCCATCGTCCAGCTGGGCGACCTGGACTTGGCGTTTTACCTTCTCGACCCACCGAATGGCAGGGCATACCTGGCCGATCTGAAAGACGTCGCGGGCCGGCTACTGAAAAAAGATTCGCGCTCCTTCGACGGCCTGCGCTTTTCCGGGAACATCGCGCTGGCGCGCAACGACACATCCGGCGCGATCCTCCAATTCCAGGCGGCCAACCGGGCAAAGCCCGATCAACCGGAGCTGACGCTGGCGCTGGTTCAGACGCTGTTCGCCGCCCGGCGTGACGAAGAAGCCGAAGGCCTGGCCAACCACCTGATAGAGCGCCAAAAGACCTTCGGGCCCATTTACGACGCGTTATACCTGCACTACATGCGAAGCAATCGAGGGGAGCTGGCCGAAAGGGTGCTGCTGCGCAAGGTGAACGGCAATCCAAGGGAAGACGCTGGTCTGATCCAACTCGCGTTCCACTACTTCATGAATCGGCGTCCGACGGAAATGCAAGCGGCCATTGCGCGCGTGACATCGGATCCGAAAACATTTCCCGACGGACGGCTGAAGGCGGGCGATTTTTATGTGCGGATCCACGATTATCCCGCCGCGGTTCTGCAGTACGAGAAGGGCAAATCGCGCTTCTATCGCCAGAAGATGGCGGAGGTGTTGGCCACCCAAGGCGCGCGCGATGGGGCGGAAAAGATCGTCGCGGGATTGCTCAAGGACAATTCCGAAGACCCGGAAGCTCTCGCGCTGCACGCCACGTTGATGCTGGCGTCGGGCGATCCCCGGCAGGTGAGGGCCGCGATCGCGGTGTTCCAGCCGTTAGTCGCGAAAATGCCGCGCAACGCGACGCTGCATTTCAATCTGGGCCGGGCGTTTCTGGCGCAACAAAACCGGGACAAAGCGCGCGAACAGTTCGAAATGGCATTGCGCGCCGATCCCCATCATGGGCCCGCGAAACTGGCTTGGGCGGAGCTGGCGCTGGCGCGCGGAGAACCGGCTCAAGCCGCGCAGGCTACGGCCGAACTGTTGAGCGAGGATCCTTCCAACCTGAAAGCCAGGCTGATCCGAGCGAGCGCGCTGGTGAAAGTGGCCGAACCGGAAAAAGCGCGCCAAGAGCTGGCCACGCTGCTGCGGATGGACCCGGCTTCGATGGATGGCCGCGCGCAGCTGGCCGAATTGGATTATCGGGAGCGGCGTTACAAAGAAGCAGAGGAGGGATTCCGGGCCTTAACGCAGGCCGGCGACAGCCGCGGAATCCAGGGCGTTCTCAAGAGTGAAATCGCTCAGGGCCGTGTTCAGGCGGCCGTCCAGTTCGCGAGCGATCAAGTGAAGCTTTCGCCCCAGCGGGACGAGCGTCGCCTGGCATTGGCCGAAAGCCTGGTTGCCGCAGGCAGCTATAGCGCGGCCGCGGAGCAATTCCAGATACTGATCGAAAAGAATCGCACATCGTCCGAGTTGTACTTGCAGATGGGTGAGGCCAAGCTGGCGGGCAGCGACATTCCAGGCGCTTTGGCAGCCTTCCAAACCTGCCGACAATTGGCGCCCAACGACGCTCGATCCGTTCTTGATTTAGCATTGTTGTATGATCGGACGGAACGCACGGAACAGGCCCGCAAGGAATACGAAATCGTGATCCAGCTCCAGCCCGAGAACCCCACCGCCCTCAACAATCTTGCATACCTGGAAGCTGAACAGGGCGTGGATCTGGATCAGGCGCTGGCGCACGCCCAGCGAGCGCAGCAAAAGCTTCCGGCAGACCTGGACGTTCAGGACACGTTGGCCTTGGTGTATCTCCGGAAGAACCTCACCAGCGATGGCATCCGCATGCTGCGCGACCTGGTGGCCCAAAAGCCGGCCAGCGCCCCGTTTCATCTGCACCTGGCGCTGGGGCTTTATCAAAAGGGCGACCGGCCGTCGGCCAGGCGGGAGCTGGAGAACGCGCGACATGATCAACCGAGCGTCAAAGAGCAAAATCAGATAAGAGAATTGCTTGCGAAACTTGGATAATTCCATCTATCCGGGTGGCCTGGATCGGGACCTGCCTTGACGGCCCGCAGGAAAACAGACTGGTCAGCGATACCGTACGTCCTGCCGTTCGCCGTCTTCATTGGTTTTCTCGCGCTGCAGAAGTACTTTCCTCTGCCGCCCAACATCGAATTTATCGCCCGCGATCTGCTTCTGGCGGGCGTTCTGGCCGGCTTCTCGCGCCACGTCATCCAATTGCGCGCCGCGCATCGGCTGGAAACGGTGATCCTGGGCATCGCTGTGTTCCTGATTTGGGTTGGTCCGGATTTGCTGTTCCCCACTTATCGCCAGCACTGGCTCTTTCAGAACGCGGTGTTCGGGAAACTCACTTCTTCCACCATTCCGGAGAGCGTCATCCAATCGCCGCTGGTGCTGTGGCCGCGTATCCTGCAGGCGGTGGTCTTCGTGCCCATTCTGGAAGAACTGTTCTGGCGCGCGTGGCTGATGCGCTGGCTGATCTCGCCGCAGTTTGAGAAGATCCCGCTGGGCGCGTATCAGGCCGGCGCGTTTTGGATCACAGCCGTGCTGTTCGCCTCCGAGCACGGCCCTTATTGGGACGTCGGGCTGATCGCGGGCATCGCGTATAACTGGTGGATGGTTCGCACGCGCAGCCTGGGCGATTGCATTCTGGCGCACGCGGTGACCAACGCGTGTTTGTGCGGTTACGTGGTGGCGACACGGCACTGGGAGTATTGGCAGTAGCGCGGCGCGCGTCCCGCCGACTGGAGCGGGCCACGTTGCAGTTCCTGATAAAATAAATCCTCCTGTGTCCCCGCAAATGACCCCGGAATTGTGGCGCCAACTCGAAGAGCTCTACCAAGCGGCGTTGGACCTTCCGCCGTCCGAAAGAAGCGCGCTGCTCAAACGCGCCGATCCTCAGCTTCGCGGCAAAGTAGAGGCTATGTTGGCGCAGGACGGCTCCGCACTGGATGGTCCCGCCTGGCAGGGCAACGACTGGCTGCTGAACACCGCAACGGTGGCCTCGCCGGGCAAGGAACTTGGCCCATACAGAATCGAGCGGCAAATTGGAGCGGGCGGCATGGGCCACGTGTATCAGGCGCTCGACATGCGTCTCCATCGAACAGTCGCCATCAAAGTGCTATCGCCCCAACTGGCGGCCGAGGGGGAGTTCAAACGGCGCTTCCTGCACGAAGCCCGCGCGGCATCGGCGTTAAACCATCCCAATATCGTCGTGCTGCACGACATTTGCAGCTATGACGGCGTGGATTTTCTGGTAATGGAGTTCGTCGCGGGCCGCACTCTGAGCGACACCATCCCGTCCGGTGGACTGCCTTTCGATCAAGTGGCGGCGTTAGGGTCGCAGGTGGCTCTGGCGCTTGGGGCCGCGCACGCGGCTGGAATCGTGCACCGCGATATCAAGCCCGCCAACATCGTCATCACCGATCAGCAGCAGGTAAAGGTGCTGGATTTCGGAATCGCAAAACTTCCGCACGATGCGAACGACACCAACGTCACCCGCCAGGGGCAGATCATCGGCACGGTCGCGTATATGTCGCCGGAGCAGACGCGCGGCGAGCAGGTGGATGCGCGTTCCGATATCTTCTCGCTGGGCTGCGTGTTGTATGAGGCAGCTACCGGCTGCCGGCCCTTCCATGGCGAAACCGCTTTCGCGCTGATGCACGAGATCGTTAACACGCATCCAGATCCGCCCAGCGCTCTACAACCGGATCTTCCGCAGCAGTTCGTCCGGCTGGTGATGAACTGTCTGGCGAAGCAGGCCGACGCGCGTCCCGGCTCGGCGGTGGAGTTGGCCACCGAGCTCAAGTCGCTCACCTATCCGTCCAAGCCTCCCTCGCCGATTCGTACGGGACTTCCCTCGCTGGCAGTCATTCCCTTGCAATTGCGCGGACCGGCCGCGGACCAATATCTTTCGGTGTCCCTGGCCGACGCGCTGATTCATCGGCTCTCGTCCAGCGGAAAGCTGGTGGTTCGGCCGATTGCCAGCGTCATGCGGTATGCCGGCAAAGAGGTGGATTGGGGGCAGGCCGCGCGCGAGTTGAATGTCGACATGATCGTGGAAGGCGTGATCCAGATCATGGGCGCTAAGATTCGGGTGCTGGTGCAGGCCCATCGAGCGAGCGATTCCCATACGCTTGCCTCTCTCAAACAGGATGGCGATTCCAACGACCTGTTCGCGCTACAGGATCGCCTTGCCGATGCTGTCAGCGATATATTCGTACCGAAGCAAAAGCGCACAGATCCCACTGCTCTCCCAACTCGGCATCCAGCTGCGTACGAGTTATACTTGCGAGCCGTCGAGCGACAGTTGCACGTCGACAAATTCGAAATGACGTCGGCGATTGAGATGCTGACGCGCGCCACCGAATTGGATCCGAGGTTCGCCGATGCCTGGGGGCTGCTAGCTCAGGCCTACGGCCAGATGGGGTCCCACCTGGACCCCGATCCAAAGTGGTTTGAGCTGGGGGAACGCGCCATTGCCAAGGCGCTGGAGCTGGACCCGGTGCAATGCGAAGCGCTGTGCGCCCGCAGCATGATTCTCTGGTCCCCTTCCCGGAGTTTTCAGAACCGCGCCGCTCTGAGGGCCCTCAACGCGGCACTGAAGATTGACCCGCTGCGGACCACGGCGCGTCATCAGCGCAGCGCCGTGTTGTGGCACTTGGGATTTCTGGAAGCGGCGGCGGAGGATGCCGGCGAATTGCAAAATCCGGCGTTCTCGGCGATGCACAAAGCGGTTATTGCTTTGCAGCGCGGAGACTTTGACGGCTGCGCGGAACTCTACTCGCGGGTGCAAAGTATGCAGCCCAACGGCGTCCTCAGTTATGTGCTCGCGCCCTTGGCGCCTCTGTGGGCCGGGCGAATGGGGGAAACGCGGAAGGCTTTGGACAAAGCTCATCAGATGCTCGGCGACGACCCTTTCATCACAGGTATCGAGGCCATCTTCGTGGCAATGGAGGGGAATTCCGCGCGAGCCGAATCTTTGGCCGATGAAGCGCTGCGCGGGCGCAGCTTAACCCATAGCCATCACACCTGGCACTATTGCGCCGGCGCTTACGCGCTCTGCGGGAAACCGGAAAAAGCGATTGCCGAACTCCAGCGTTGCGCCGACCTGGGTTTGCCAAACTACCGCTTGTTCGAGATGGACCCCTCGCTGCGCCCTTTGCGGGAGCATCCTGAATTCCGGGATTTGATGTCGGCTCTGCGTCGCGAGCATGAGTCGATCCGCGAGGAGTTTGGATTGGAGACCCACGCCGCCCGATCGCTGCCTTAGTGTCCCCGGGGGATGTCATAATTAGAGGACAGATGCGTAAGCTCGCCACCATCCTGTGCCTGATGAGCGGTTCTTTGACTGCGCAGTGGCCGAAACATCCCACTCCGGGAATGCCACGCACGCCCGGCGGCAAGCCCGATGTCTCCGCGCCCGCCCCGCGAGCAGCGGACGGCAAGCCGGATCTATCCGGCGTGTGGCGTGTCAAGCAGACCACCTATCTGACCTACGTCACTTCGGACTTGAAGCCGGACGAGATACGGCCGTGGGCCGCGGCGTTATTCAAACAGCGCGAGGACGATTACCGCAAGGACTCCGATGGGATCGCTTGTCTGCCGCCGGGGCCTAAAGCCGGCATCTCGGGGGGCGGCCTTCCGATGAAGATCGTTCAAACACCGAATCTGGTGGTGGTCCTTTACGAGTATCAGACGCTTTATCGCCAGATTTTCACCGACGGGCGCGGACTGCCGGAAGATCCTAACCCAACTTGGATGGGCTACTCGATCGGACACTGGGAAGGCGACACCTTGGTCGTCAACACTGCCGGCTACAACGACCGGACCACGCTGGATCTGGGCGGGCATCCTCACACCGAAGCGTTGCGTGTGACGGAGCGCTTCCACCGCCGCGACGTTGGCCATATCGATCTGCAGGTGACGCTGGACGATCCCAAAGCGTACACCAGGTCATGGACGCTTCCTATCGAGCTGGAGCTGATGCCGGACTCTGAACTGATTGAGTACATCTGTGAAAACGAGCGCGATGCGCCACACTTAGTGGGCAAGAGCGGCGAGGAGTTTCGCGTTCCGGCCGACGTGCTGGCTCAATACGCAGGCACGTATGGATCGCCCGCGGCGCCGGCCGACATCGTGGTGTCCTATGAAGGCGGCAACTTTACGATCAATACGGGAGGAGCGGGCAAGATCCCGCTGATCGCGCATTCGGAAACCAGCTTCACCATGGAGGGAACCGGGGTGGACTTCGTGAGGGATGCGAAAGGCACGGTGATTGCCATGGTGCAGCATTGGGTGGAAGGCGATCGCTACCTGCCGAGGTCTCGCCGCTGATCGAGCGATAGAATCAAACGGATGACGTCACTGCGCCGGGATCGTGGTGCGATCACTGCCGTTGCACTGTTGATCCTTTCCTCCTTCGCGCAGGCCCAGATGAATACGGCCGAGATCAGTGGCGTTGTGGAGGACGCTTCGGGGGCCGTTATCCCAGGGGCCGGTGTCACCGCGGTGCAACTCGGGACGCAACTCAAATTCACGGCAGCGACCAATGAAACCGGGCATTATGCCCTGGAACAGCTGCCGTTGGGCGACTATTCTCTGACGGTGAGCGCGGCACGCTTTAAAGAGGCCGTCGATCAGCACGTGATTCTGCATGTCGGAGACCATGTTCGGGTAGATTTCGCCTTAGAAGTCGGCAAGATGGATGAAATCATCATTGTCGAAGAAACCGCGGAACTGTTGCAGAAGCAATCGGCGGAAATTAACGACGTGATCGAAAACCAGCAAGTCCTGGATCTTCCGGAGAAAGACCGCGAGTTTCTGGAAGTGGCGCTGCTGGGCGGCGGCGTGGTGAATCCTCCGGGCGGCACACGTGGAGACTCGCTGCAGCAGACCGGCAAGTTGATTAACATTCTGGGGCAGCGCACCGGCCACAATCTGTTTCTGCTGGACGGCGTCAGCGTGACCGACGAGTATTACAACAACGTAGTGCTCAATCCTTCTCTGGACGACATTCAGGAGTTTAACCTCGACAAGACCAACTACAGCGCGGAATTCGGCGGCAAATCCGGCGGAGTGATCAATGTCATCACAAAATCGGGCACCAACGCTTTGCATGGCGACGCATACGAGTTCATTCGCAACAATATCTTTGACGCCCGGAATTTTTTTGATCCCGCCGGCCAGCCGGCGCCTCCGTTTCGCGAGAATCAATTCGGAGCCGCTCTGGGAGGGCCGGTGGTCAGGAACAAGACCTTTTTCTTCGTCAACTATGAGGGGCAGATCATCCGGGAATCTTTGGCGCACGTTTTTAGCGTTCCCACCGCCGCGGAGCGTACGGGAAACTTTTCCGGCTTGGCGGTGATCGACGATCCGAGTACACATCAGCCGTTTCCAGGCAATGTGATCGGCCAGCCTTTGTCCCCCGCGGCGCTGGCCCTGTTAGCTAAAGTGCCGCTGCCGAACTTGCCGGGAAGCAGCAACAATCTCCTGTCGGTGGCCGAGCAAAGCAATAACACCAACCAATACAATGCGCGGCTGGATCATCAGTTTTCCTCCACGGACAACGCTTCGGCGCGCGCTTCCGTTTTCGATGCGCACGAGCTGGATCCCTTCGGCTCCAGCGTGCTGAATGAGGCGCTCCTGCCCGGCTTCGGACGCACGCTCGATACGCGATCGGTGAACCTGCTGGTAAGCGAAATTCATACCTTCTCGCCGAACTTATTGAATGAGCTGCGGTTCGGATGGCTGCGCGTATCGGGCGGCCAGGGCGATCCCAACGCCGGCAGTAACTTTGCCGCTCAATACGGACTGGAGGGCACTACAAGAAATCCCAGCGACTTCGGTTACCCTCAAGTCTCGCTGAGCAACGCGTTCACTACCATGGGCGACGCCACCGGCTTCACCACGCGGATCGATCGTGATTTTGAGTTCTACGACAACGTCACGGTCGCACGTTGGCGCGCACACGCTGCAATTCGGCGCCTACTTTTTTCACCTCTCTTTCAACCCCTCTTATCCGAACGACGCGCGCGGAGTTTACACCTTCAACGGTCAATACAGCGGAAATCCGTTGGCGGACTTTCTCCTGGGATATCCCTCGCAGGCGCAAGTGGGCATCGGCGGAGGCGCGGAAAACGCGCACACCAACTGGGCCCATCTGTACATCCAGGATGGCTGGCAGGCCACGCGCAATCTGAAGATCGACGCGGGCTTGCGCTACGAGTTCAATCAGAATCTGATGGCGCAATCGAATCAGACCTCCGATATCGATCTGTTGGCCCCCGGCGGCCCGGCCTTCGTGATCGCCGGTTCTCCAGCGAGCTTGCCGCCCACGGCAAGCGCGCTCGCGGCGCTGAGCCCGATTCCAGTGATCTCGGCGGCCAGCGCCGGATGGAACAATAGCCTTCTGACGCCGAAGAATTTGCGGCTTTCTCCGCGGGTTGGATTGGCGTGGGCGGCAACCAGCCGGACGGTAGTTCGCGCCGGTTTTGGCATCTATACCAATCAAGCCGCCTACAGCGTGCTGCAGAATCTGGCGGAGAACATCCCCTTCTTCCTGTTGAAGACCGTTGCTAACGCCGCGATCACTCCAACGTACACGACGCAGAACATTCTGGCCACCAGTCCCACCGGGGCGATTGGGGCAAACGCGGTCAATCATAGCTTCGCCATCGAGTACAACGAGGTGTGGAACGCCGCGGTGCAACGGGCTCTGGGCTCCAACACAACGGTAGAGGCCGAATACATTGGATCGAGAACCGTGCATGCCGACAGCTCAACGGCCGTGAATGTTCCAACGACCTTCGGCGGACCGCGCCCGTATCCGGACCTGAACGCCTTCACCACCATTCGCTGGGACGGATGGGGCACATTCAACGGCCTGACGTTGAAGGCGGTGCGGCACTTCACACAGCGACTTTTTCTTTAACGTCAACTTATACGTGGTCCAAATCGATGGATGACGCCTCCGATGCCGGAACGACGAACGCCGAGTACAATCTTCCCCAGAACGTCTACGATCCGTGCGCTGGAGAAGGCCGATTCGAGTTTCGACCACCGGCAGCGGCTGACAGCGAACGCGGTTTATGATCTGCCCTTCGCCAAGGCCGCTCATGGCTGGCTGCATCGAGCCGCGGGCGGCTGGCGGGCAAGCGGAATCTTGACGATACAGAGCGGAGCTCCCTTCACCGTGAACCTGTCCTCCGCCTCGGGACAGGACGTGGCGCACATCGGGCTGGTCAATGGCAACAACATCGAGCGGCCCGACCTGATCAGCAACCCGAATAATGGTCCTCAGACGGTGGCGGAGTGGTTCAATACCGCGGCCTTCGTTCTTCCCGCTCAAGACACGTTCGGAACCGCCGGACGAAACGTGGTCACGGGGCCTGGCCTGCAGAGCCTGGACTTGTCCTTGCAAAAGGAAGGCGCGCTCTACGAGCGATTGAAACTTCAGTTCAGGGTGGATTGCTACAACTCTCTTAACCACGCCAACTTCGACCTGCCCGGCCGAATCTTTGGCGCAGCCAATTTCGGAGTGATCACCAGCGCCGAGGATCCGCGAGAACTGCAGTTCGCCCTCAAGCTGATGTTCTGAACGAGGCAAGGCCGGAGGTAGTGCGCTAAATCTGTGTCCCTGAGATTGAGACCAGGCTTTCATTGCTGTCGCTGCAAAAACCGCGCTGCCCCTCGATGTTTGAGGATCATCTCGTAAGACATCGTCGCAGATGCTCCTTCGCCGTTGCTTGCTCGCCGGGCAAAGATTACTTCCCAGCCTAGCGCGCCAGCGTGATCCAGTTCCTTGAAAAGATCCTCATCCTTGGGAGCTAGAACCGTGTATGACCAAATCTCCGCCGGATGGTCGAATGTTTGGATAGCGAGCAGGGCCGTGATTCCCGCAAGCAGCACTACAGCGATTGCCAACAATGTTCGCAACGTGATATCCCTCCAGTGAGTCTCGCCCTATTTGAGCGCATTCTATACTTGTTTCTAGGCAATATAGCAACATCGGCCGGAGGGCAACGTGAGTGAAGACGAAACACATGCCATTAACGGAAAGATGGTGGCTGATTACGTTCAAGCGAAGCGCGATCTAGCCACGCTCAACAAGAAGGCTAACGACCTAAGCAACGTGTTGAATCGGATCGCTGGAAGCCTGGAGACATCTGATGATCCTCATCACGCCCGCACTCTTTCAGGAAGCTCTTGGGATGCGTTACTTGCAAAATATCCGAACCTGGAAGAGATATCCTCTGTGGCATCGGAGATTGTGGCCTTGACAGCCCGAAGATTTCAATTGAAAGCGTCTCTTCGGGAAATCGGTCTTGAACCCAAGGATTAAGTTCGCAACGCCGACGAATCAGAACAGGCTGCAAGACCACGGCAGGCGTAGGACTCACTCGCGGCTCGATACTGCGTTCGCGCTTCGATCTTGGGGGCTTCTGCGTTTAGCTGCGTTTGGATTGAACGCGGCTGCGTTTGGCTGCGAGCGTGGCAGTAACACACTGCGTCCCAACACTTTAGAGAGGAACTGTTCGTAAAGCTTGCGGGTTTCTCGCGAGGGGATCGCAACCTTCCGAATATGCCGCGAAACGTTAGTTGGATCGATGCCAATCTTTGAGCCGAGCTCTTCAATGCTGAGGTCACAATCATGACGTAGGCGCTCGATCTGGTCTCCGATGTCTTCCGTGTTTTTGGCCGGTTCAGATTGAGCCCTCTGTACGCGAGGGAGTTCAATGATATCGACTTCTGTTATCGCGACTGGGGTTTGCCGAGGCGTGAACCCCGTAGTCTTCGGATCGCTCCAATGCTCTACCCGACCGGACAGATTTAGCGCACTACCAGGCCGGACAAGGCAAAATAGATCCCGCCGTGTGCTAGCATTTCCGCATGGGCGATTCGGCTTGGGTGGCAACTTCCGCCTCGGCGGTCCCGGCCAGGGCCGTTGCTTCGCGCCACTCCGCCCTGGTCCGCGTCACGCACTGGATCACCACTCTCTGCTTTCTCGCGCTGCTCGTCACAGGAATTGAAATCCTGATCTCTCATCCGCGTTTCTACTGGGGCGAAACCGGCAACATATTGACTACTCCGCTGTTCAAAATACCCATCCCTTCCTCCCGGGCGATGGTGCCCACCGGCTACGACTACGTGCTGCCGGATCAGAACGGCTGGAGCCGGTATCTCCATTTTCAATCTGCCTGGGTGGTGGTAATGATCGGCTTACTGTATGTGATCTTCAGCTTGTTTGACGGACATCTGCGCAAGAACCTGCTGCCTGCTCGCGCCGATTTTTCATGGCGGACCGTCTCCACGACCATCGCGAATCATTTGCGCTTCCAGCGGCCGGTTGAGCAAGAAGCCTGGTCGTATAATCTGCTGCAGCGTCTCACCTACCTGATCGTGATCTTCGTCCTGTTTCCCTTGGTCATCTGGACGGGCCTGGCGATGTCTCCCGCCATCGCGTCCGTTTTTCCCTCCGCGGTCAGCGTGTTGGGCGGGCAGGAATCCGCGCGCACCATACATTTCTTCGTCTCCGTGTTCCTCTTTCTCTTCCTGCTGGTTCATATTCTGATGATTTGTGTCGCCGGATTCAGGAACCGGATGCGCGCGATGATCACGGGCCGAGCCGCGGCACCAAAGGAGGGCGCATGAGCAAGTTCTCACGACGCAAACTGATCACCGCAGGCGTCGCGGTAGCGGCGGGCGCATCCGGTCTGGCGGTCGCCGACAATCTGGCGAAGCGTTATGGACTGATCCCGCCCGATCATGGCGGTCTCTATGGCGCGGGCGAAACGCTCACCTATGCGGCGCAGCGGATACTAACCAGCCATTCCATGGCGCGTGAATTCGCGCGCAGCCAGATTTCGAACCCGCCGTTCGCCAACGAAGTGGCTCCCTTAAGCGGAACATTCCAGCGCCTTCAGAAGGGCGGTTTCGCCGAGTGGCGGCTGGCTGTGGACGGCATGGTCGCGCGGCCAGCATCGTTTTCAATCGCGGAACTCAAGAGCCATCCATCCCGCAGCCAGATCACTCACCTAGCCTGTGAAGAAGGCTGGTCTTACATTGCTGAATGGACCGGCGTGCCGCTCTCGCACGTCTTGGACCAGGTGGGGATTCTGCCGCACGCCAAATATGTCGTCTACTTTTCCATTCAGTCCGACTGGTGGGATAGCGTCGATATGGCCGACGCCTTGCATCCACAGACGCTGGTCACTTACGCGATGAACGGCGGCGATCTTCCGGTGGGCAACGGCGGGCCTCTGCGCCTGCGTGTGCCGCGCCAGCTAGGCTACAAGAGCGTGAAATACATCACGCGCCTGGCGGTAACCGACGACCTGAAACGGTTCGGCAAGGGCCTGGGCTCGGCGTCGCCCGAGGGCGGCTACGCCTGGTACGCGGGCATCTGAAGGCGACCTGACATTTCGACTCCGGCCAAGAACTTCTGCGCCCGGTGTTGGTGTCTGGCGTCCCTTAGGAGCTGGGTTCCCGGTCCGGCTCTTCAATCCGCGGGCTAGGCCGTTATTCCCCCATATGCGTCGGACGCGGCCTGATCCCTGGCGATAACGTCTAGGATTTTTGATGGGATGGGATTCCAGGGCCGACACCGCCTGAAGAGCAAGATGTTTCGGTGCCGAACTTTGTACGAGTGTCTGGCGACTCACCCGCAGAGAGCTCTTCGACACAAGTCGTTGGTGCCTTCGTGCTTCGTTAACCAGCTGTTAGTCCGGTTCGCTTGGAGTGTCAAATGATAGATCGAACGTTTCATTGTTTGATGGCCGCCAAGCGCAAGAGAAAGGCCGAAGACCGTCACGCTAGAGAAGCGCTCGCCCAGATCATGACCGGAAGGAATAAGCACCCGCCGCGTTGGATGCTCTGGCGTCCGAATCGCCGTGCCCAGATCTCTTGGGCCCCGCACTCCGCAAAACCCATCCCTGGCGAATACATTGAAACCAGAGGATATTGTCCGGCCGACGATAGGTGTAAAATTGTTCCTTGCTACACATCCTTCGATCCTCGCGGGAGAAAGTAGTGTAACATGATCGATCACGGAGATTTAACGATGCGAAAACGTTCTCTCTTGTTCCTTACGTTGCTGGTTCCAGCCTTTTTAGGCCTCGGCGGATATGCCGTCCTCCAAGCGCAGCAAAATACTTCGACGGTCAGCGCGAAGCGCTGGTCTGATGCGGCCACCTGGCCGGACAAGAAGGTGCCTGGCAAAGACGCCGCTGTCACCATTGATAAGGACATGAACGTTATCCTCGATGTCAGTCCGCCGGCGCTGCGCAATTTGACGATCAACGGCAAACTGAGCTTCGCGGATAAAAAAGGATCTCGAACTGACCACCGAGTGGGTGATGGTGCACGGGGAACTGGAAATCGGCACCGAAGCCAAGCCCCATACGCGCAAGGCGACAATTACCCTCACCGACAACGTCAAAGACGAAGATATGACTGGAACCGGTGGAACGAATGACCGCAGTGACCGCGGGATCATGATGATGGGCGGAACCCTGAGCCTGCACGGTACGGAGAAAAACTCCTGGACCAAGCTGACAGAAACAGCCGCCGCGGGTAGCAACACAATCGAAGTCTTGAATGCCGGTGACTGGAAAAAAGGCGACGTGATTGTCCTCGCGTCCACGGATTTCGATCCCCATCAGGCAGAGCGGCGCACCATTGCCGCCATTCGTGGCAATAGGATCACGCTCGACAAGAAACTGGACTACATGCACTTCGGCAAGATTACCTTCGACGTGGATGAACGTGGCGAAGTGGGCATGCTGTCGCGCAATATCGTGATCCAGGCTTCGCCTGACGCGGACCAGACGCTCTTTGGCGGCCACATCATGGCGATGAACGGGGGCAAGATGTTTGTCGATGGCGTCGAGCTCAATCGCATGGGTCAGAACATGCATCTGGCCCGGTATCCGATCCATTGGCATCTGATCGGCGATGCGCAGGGGCAGTACATCAAGAACTCGGCGATTCACGACACCTACAGCCGCTGCGTGACCGTGCATGGCACAAATTACGTGGACATTGAAAACAACGTGACCTACAACAACATTGGTCACTGCTTCTTCCTGGAGGATGGCGTGGAGCACGACAACCAGTTCGTGCACAACCTGGGGATCCTGACCAAGTGTCATCCCGACGCGCCGTGCGTCCCGACAAACCTCGCCGCATCTGGAGAGGGCCGAGCGGGAACGAATGGCCAGAATGCCAAGGACATCCTGATTCCCTCGGACAACACGGCGTCGACTTTCTGGATCACCAACCCGGACAACATCTACCGGGATAACGTGGCCGCGGGTTCCGACGCGAACGGCTTCTGGATGTCATTGCCGGAGCACCCGACGGGTAAGTTCGAAGGCACGGAGATCAGTGCGAAGACCTGGCCGCGTCGAACGCCATTCCGCGAGTTCAAGGGCAACGTCGCCCACTCTAACTACGACTCGTTCCTGTTCGACCGAAACGTTGGGCCCGATGGCCATTTCGGTGTTACCGGCAGCTCGCAGACCGGTCATGAAAATCCCGCTGACGCGAACAGCAAGGCGTTGGAATCGGTCTTCGAGGATCTCACCGCCTACAAGAACCGGAATAACGCCATCTGGGGCCGCGGTGAGTTGCACGTATTCAGGAACGTGAAGCTGGCCGACAACGCTATCGGCTTTACGCACGCGTCTGGCGAATTCGGTCGATACGCCTTTACGTCAAAGGTCATTGACTCGCTGTTCGTGGGCGAAACCGAGAACATCGGTAACCCCAGGACTGACGCGGAAAAGGCTTACGGCCGCAGCTTGCCGAAGCCCGAAATGCCGGATTACCCGATTCGTGGCTACGAGTACTACGATTACCGTCATGACGTGGTGAATGACACCTTCGTGAATTTCGAGGACAACGCCACCCGCAAGACGGGAGCGATCTCTTACCTGATGTATACCAGCTTCGGGGTCAGCTCCAACAACTCCGTCGAGCACGTGAAATTCGTCAACGCAAAGCCGGTGTATTTCCCGCCGATGGAGCGTAAGTGGGGCAGCGATAATTTCGGCAGTACGGCCTATAAGACCGCGGTGATCCGCGACAAGGACGGCTCGTTCGGCGGTGGTCCCGATTCCTACGTTCTCATCAATGACGGCGTCAACGACAGCATCGCAGCCGACGCAGGAGCTTGTGAGATCAAGCCCACTTGGAACGCTGCTGTGTGCAAGGGCGATGTTGGACGCCTGAATTTTGGCGGCGCAGGAGGAGGACGTGGATTCGGTGGCGGAGGAGGACGTGGATTCGCCGGCTTCGCTCGTGGCGCAGGTGCCGGTCCTGGCGGTGGTCAAGGCGGGGCCGCGGTAGCTGGCGGTCCTGGCGCGGGTAACCGGGGCCCCGGTGGTCCTGGCGCAGCCTATGGCGGTCCTGGTGGCGCTGGCGGCAGAGGCCCTGGTGGACCTCCTCAGCCGCCAGTCGTTCTCAGCCGCAATGGCAAGGAGTACAACGTAACGGGCACCAACGTACGAGCCGGTACCGAGATCAAGGTGACCACCGAAAGGCCGACCGTGTCCCTCTCCCTGACGGAACTGGACAAAGGATCCTGGGTAATCTTCCAGCTGCCGGGATTCACCACCGCAGCTTCGGGTACGCAGCAAAACAGCCTGGATGCGCTGCGCATGTCCAGCGACACCTCGTATTTCAAGGACAAGGACGCGCTCTGGGTGAAGGTTGTCTCCACCGGTGAAGGCGCCCACGGCGCCGGCCCTGGCGCGGGTGGAACCAGCGTCCAGGTCAGCCGGTAAGCTGAACCCTGCTGTTTTGAGCATGAGCCCCCGGCGCAGGCCGGGGGCTTTTTGTTTCGTACCGCAATGCTGCGCAATCGGTTTTCGGAACAATGCGCATCGAAGGATCTAACCGTCGCCTGTCCCTGCACTGCACGTCACTTGCTGAAGGAAGTGCGAACTTCTCGATCGTCATTGTCTTCCGGTACGCTGACGATCTGATGCTAGGCTTTGAACACCGAGAGAAAAGCCGAGCGACTCCAAGGAATTAACTAGCACACTTCCGCGCCCTTTACCGTCGTCCTCAACTGGGCCGCGGGACTGAAAAAATGGGCGAGACGTCACAGCGAAAGACCAACCTACAACTCGCCTCCGGGGCATTTTCTTGTAAAGTTGCGCCGTTCACGCCGGCAGGTGAGCGCACGAAGAAAGCTCCATCGCGCGGTGGACGCACAGGAAACAACGGCCAACAGCATCCCGTGGTCATCAACTGCGAAGTTCTCCAGAAACGGCTTCTCGTTGCACCACTCCGGGTGACGCGCCACTCGTACAAAGCCCAGCTCTTGTGGCCGGGCCGGCTCAGATTGTGAATGATAAAGGACGCTATCGCCAACATCCCCGAAGCGGCGCGCCCGCCACTTTTCAGGGGGTGTCGTTTGCGACCGAAATTCCAAGTCGATCATTCACGGCATCCTGAAGCTTCTGTTTGCTCCCGATGCACCGTTCCGTTGTTTGCACAGAAGCGTGACCAAGCAGAAACTGAATCTGCTCCAGTTCGCCTCCGCAGCCATGGCAAAGCCGGGCGCATGTGCGGCGAAGATCGTGGGGCGCCAAATTGCTTATGCTGGCCTGTCCGGCGCATCGCTTCACCGCGTACCAGACGACGTTGACTGTCACGCCAGCTCCGTCCAGTACTCCGCCCTTCAACACTCGCCTGAATACTCTTCCGTCGCTCACTCCCGAATGCCGGAGCCAATCATCGACAAGCGCCTTGCACCAGGACGGCACAGGTACCGTTCGCAGCCGTCCTCCCTTGCCGACCAGATTGACAATGACCCAGTGACCCTCCCTCGACTGCAGCTGATCCAGGTTCAATCCCACGACTTCCGAGCGTCGCAATCCACATCCTAAAAGCAATCCGAGGATTGCACCAATTGCCAATTCCGGGCTCAGCCAACCGCTCTTGGAAGATTCATCGGCCAGCCGCCGGATCGCTGAGAGATGCAAGTTAATCGTCGCCGCGGACAGGGAGAGGCGTTCGAGAAATGAGCGGTACCTCACCACAACAGAACGGTTGAACGTTAGTCGAGGCTCACTGCAGTACCAGGCGATAAACCAGTCCATAGCGTGTTCGTAGCCTCGCCGTGAGTGTTGAGAAGCGAGCGTGTTAAGCACGGCCGTCTTGGATTGTTCCAGTTCAGGTAGGGTGACGGTCGCGCGGCGAGTTTTCGGATTCGGGCTTCGCTTTTGGGGACATCGGAACGGCTCCTTTTCGGCCGTGCCCGGAGTTTCCCCCTCGGGTAAGCTCAGCAACCAGTCAGATTTGTCATGCCCGAATTCCATCTCCGTCAGAAAGGCAACCTGCGTTGTTGACGTGAACGGCCTTTATCATTCACTAATGGGGTTGTCGTCCAGATGGAGGCGAATCTACCTTGTGGAACCGGCGCCAATGTGTACGCGTGAGTGCGCATCCCCGCTAATCTGAATCCATCGTCCGACCCATCCAGAACATGGGAGGTGCAGCGCAGGCCCAGCAACTACCATTAGGGATCCGCTCCGGAATGCGAGCGTGTGCGCCCAACTCGCGAGAAGTTAGTGCTCAGACGTCGCATAATATCCGAGGCGCCATGACGCGAGCAGTGGTGGAAAGCCGCGAGTGCGAACCATGTCGATCTGCAAGGCATGGTATCGCCCGTCGTGGAGCTGGCCTTTGGGCGAGAATGCCAAAACGTACTGGTTGCGCAATTGGACGCTGATTTCTTCGGCTATCTCACTAAGTTTTCTTTCAGACGCGTCGTAGGCCCGGCCGCCGGTTTGTTCAGCAATCGAAATGAGCAGGTCTCGGCCAGGTTCATCGCCATTGTATATTTCGATCGCGTAAATCGATACATCACTTTCACTAACGAGCCTTTCAACCTCCCTTGCTTTATGTCGGCTGTGGTTATCGCCGCCATCGGAAATCAAGAGGAGCGCTTTGCGGTTCTTCTTGGATTTCTTGATCTCGCTCAAGCCGAGGTAAATCGCATCGAGCAAAGCTGTACTGCCCTTTGATTCGGTGGCCGCCAGTCTGGCCTGGATGAGGTTCGGGTCATCGGTCAGGGGGACAGACAATGTAGGCCGATCGCTGAATTCCACCAGTAAGAACTCGTCTTCAGGATTAGCGGAATCGAGGAAGGCCTTAGCGGCCATTCGCGAGAAGCGTAACCGTTTACCAATGCTGCGACTGGTATCGAACACGAGGCCCACAGCCAGCGGTTCGTCCTCCATCGAAACATTCTCGATTCTCTGCTCTGTCCGATTATCAAATATCCGAAAATTCTTTTGTTCGAGACCGATCACCGGGCGATCTTTTTGATCGATAATGCTTACCGGCACCAAGACGAGGTCTTTGTCGGCACGCAGTGAGAGATCGCTTGAGAAGGGGCGAGGCCTCGCTCCAATCGCGGACTGCGCGACAAGAGGCTGACCGGCGATCCAGAAAATCAAAGCGAATCCGAACGCCGCGGCGGTAAGCTTCCAGCCAGATCCAGGTCTATTAATCCTGAGCACCTGGTGCTTATGCTGCTCATCTGAATTGATCTTAGTCATGAGAAAGCAAAGGGATACCCTCATGCGAACCGCCGGGATTCTCGTGATACCACGGCGTCTGACGCTCCGTCGAGGACGAGCCAAAATGTTAACAACGCGAGAACAAGATCAACCATAAAGGCTCCGCTCCGCCCCAAGGGCGGATTCGGGGCGAAGCCCGTGACCATGGGAAAGAAGAAGCCCATCGCTGCCAATGTGCCGGCATAAGAAAGGCGCGGACTCGAGGTCGCAACCCAGGCGGCAAGCGCGGCGATCGCGGCGAATTGCAATACAAAGCCGGTTATGGAGTCCACGGACGGAAGCAGCAGCCCGTGCGAGCCGAACCCTAAAACGACTCCTCCCACAATTAGCGCCGCGACACTGACCAACAACCTTTCATTGCGCGTTCCAGCGCCCACTGATAAAGGCCGCGCAGACACGATGCAGATCTCCGCGCAAGCGCCCATGATTACGGGCCAGGCCACGCTGGAATCCAGGACATAGCAGAGCAATCCCGCCACACACCCTTTCAGAGCGTACGTCGTGTACTGCCGATTTGAAAAAGCGTCCGGAACGAGGAGCGGCTGACTGGATCGGGGGGCAGCTGCATTTCCTGTACGATTCAGCTGCAAGTCAACCCAGGCGACCGCCATGGCCAGGAGTATGCCCAAGGCCACAACAAAGCTGAGCGAAAACGTCGCATCCAAATGCGCCTCGGTGGGATAGGGCCGGTCCCAGATCAGCGTGAGAGCGACCGTCGCAGTCACACCAAATCCGAAGGTCACGCTGTCATTGGTCAGGGCACGTTTTAGATAGAAGACCAGGTATAAGGTAAACACCAGAAACACAAAATGCAACACCTGGTAGTCGTAAAACAGTTGGACGCCCACAGCGACGTAGACCACCGCCGCTGCGCTGGCGGCCACGGCAGCGAATCCATTCCGCAGGAGCCCCTCAGGCTCTTGGCGCGAGATGACGAACGCATAGAATATTCCCAAAAAAGCGTAGGGAATTCGGAACGTCATCACGACGATGGTGGTGACGGTGCAAGCCGCGACCATTCGGATGACGGTTTCAGTCCGGCCTGGATACGGACGCAATTCATCGGACAAAATCTGCCAGATTCCGCCAGATTTCGTGGGTTCGCAGCCGTTGCTGGCAATGTTTGACATCAAAGGCGTCCGCGTTGTTTGCCTCGCACCACGACCATCGCAGAGGCGCCGATGCGGAAATAGTCGGGCGCTGGGTGGTCAATTCGAACGCGAACCGGAAAGCGCGTGGCTAAGTGCACCCAGTCTAGAGAGCGCTGCACATCCGGCAGGTCCCGCGACGATTTCCCGACCAAGCTTTCGTCCGGAGTCACGCCGAAACCGATGCTTTCCACCACCCCCTGAAATTTGAAGTCCGGTCTGGACATCAAATAAACGTCCACGGGCGTTCCAGCTGGAATGTTCCGCAAGTCCGTCTCCCGGAAATTTGCGACCACCCACCAGGTGCGTGCATCGATCAGCGTGAAAGCTTGCTGCCCAATATGCGCGTACGCGCCTTCAGAAATGCTCAAATTCGTAATACGGGCGTCAAACGGCGCATAGACGTTGCAGCGCTGAAGGTTATATTCCGCATCTTTTACCGCTGCGGTCCGAGCCGCTCTTTGGCCGGTCAGGGGGTCTAGGATACCCACGCTCTTGATCGACTGATCGACTTGCGCCTGGCTTTGCTGATAGGTAGCGAGAGCTTCCTTCTGTTGCGCAACAGCAGCAGCCCATTGGGCCTCGGCTAACGCCAGTCGCGAGCGGGCTTGCCGAACTACCTCGCCCTTTACGGATCGCGCAGTCCGGGCTTGATCCACCATATCGACCGTGACAAACTGCTGCACTAATAGTGGTTCGAGCCGAATCACGTTGTTTTCGGCATAGGCATAGTTGGCCTGCTCGCGGGAAAGCTCGGCTTTCGCGGCATCCACGCTCGCCCGAGCTGCTTCGACGGCGGCGTCGGCACTGGCGATTTTTGCTTGGGCGCTATTTGAACCCGCTCGCGCGGCCTGGATAGCGCTGGTCTGCGCGCCAATAGTGCGCTGCAGGTCTCGGACTTGGCCTTCCAAGGTCGCCTGTTGAGACTGTGCGATTTCCAGAGCGTATTGGTAGGGAACCGGATCGATCTGAAACAACAGTTCGCCTTTGCGCACGAACTGGTTGTCCCTTACATCGATCTTGATGATGCGGCCCTCCACTTCCGGCGCGATGCCGATAATATTGGCGAAGACCTCCGCGTCATCCGTCTGCGGGTCAACATGGAACCGGCGCACCACTAGCAGCACTGAAACCAGCGCCGCCGCAACGATCAAAATGCCGAGAACTCTCCCAAATACAGCGCGGCTCATAACACCTCAATATTGAAAGAACAACAGCCATATGGTGCACGCAAACAGCGTCACTATGCTGGGATAGACAATCAGGCGTGGCCCCACTTGGCCTTCGAGGCCAACCCGGATGAGCAAGAATCGAGCGGCCAGCGTTAGAACAGCGGCGGCCGCGATGCATATCATCCAGATTGGGAAGAACGACCCGAACAAGTCCACTGATGGAGCGTATTCAAACATAGGTTCTCGATTCAATGCTGTGCGGCTCGAATCGGATCAGCCGCGCGAAACGCTAAATCGGCCAGCGAGATCAAAACCTGAACGCGCGCCGTAGCCTGCGCTGTCCGGGCGCGAGCCAGATCTCGTTGTGCCGTGGTGACGTCTATAAAGGTCCGCACTCCAGCCTGGAAGGATTGAGTTGCGGCCGAATAAGACTGCTCGGCAGCCTCAAGGAGCGCATTCGCTGCTTCCCTCTGGTCCTGCGCCGTTTTCAAGTTGGAGTAAGCCGTCCAGATTTCGTTTTCAACTTGATCCCGGGAAAGCGCTACTTGGGCCTGCGCTCCACGGCGTTGCGATTCTGCACTGGCCAACTCGTTGCGTCGAGCGCCGCCATCGAAGATGGTCCAGCTCAGGTTCAATTGCGCCGAGTACGGGTAGATATGAGACGAGATGAGCGGATTGAAGTTCTGGCTTCCGTAGGAGTTCCTGTGGCCCCAATCGCCGGAGAAGCTCAGCGTCGGATAGTACGCTGTCCTAGCCCCTCGGATCGAAGCGTCTGTCGAGCGAAGCCGGGCAACGTCGGCCAAAAGATCCGGCCTCTGGTTTAGCGCTCGCGCGATGATCGTTTGCACTTGCTCTTCGACGGTCGCAGGCAGGGGAGCCGTGGAAACATCCTCTACACGGAATGGAACCGACGGCGCGGCACCCAGTACATTCGCCAGCACCCCATGCGCGATGTCTTCGAGTCCGCGGATGGACGCTAGCTCATATCGCGCCTGGGCGGTTGCAGCGCGCGCTTCCAGAACGTCCGGCAGCGTAGCCAGACCGTTGGCGAGCCTGGCCTCGATCGCCCGTTGCACTGTTTGCGCATCCCTCAGAGTTGACTGAGCAGCTTCTTCCTGCGAGAGTGCATCCAACAGGCGATAGTACGCTTCCGCCACCTCAAATATGACTTTACGGTGTGCATCATTAAACGTAAAATTGGCAGCCAGCAGGTTCGCTCTGGCCTGGTCGATATTGGCGTCCCGTGCGCCGAAGTCGAAAACCGTGTAATTTACGCTCAGCCTCGCGGGAAATGTGGCTAGGTCTTCATGATAGAACCTTGTCACGAATAGTGAATATTGGTTATATGACGCCGATGCAAGCGCAGCCACCGTCGGAAACAAGGCGCTGCGAGCGATCCCGGCGGCCGCGGCTCTTTGTTTCGCCTGTTCCCATATCGCGCGCGTTTCAGGATTGTTTCGTTCCGCGATGTCAACCAGCTCCGGCAGCGTGTAGATGTGGCTGACGTCGAGCATGGGTCTAGCCATCGCGGGCGTCTGCGCCACCCGGGCTTGAAAGCGCGCATCCTGTGGAACTGCCCAAGCCCGGTCCGGCGACCGCGGGGCTTGCTGTGCGCACAGGGGAACAATCAAGGTACACAAGAGGGCTCCAACACGCTGGACATTCTCGGATCGACGGGCCATACCTATTAGTGCTATTCGCTACGGGGGCCGAAGAAGTTACGGCCCACAGATCGAGCAGTGAATCGCTGATGATATTTGTCGCGGTGCCGTAACTCTCACGGTTCACGCAGCGAACTAGGATTTGTAAGCCCGCCTAGGCCTTTTTACTCGATAGGCTTGGCCACTCGATAAAGGAGATCGCACAAATGCACTTGGGATACTGGTTCCAGTTTTGGTGGATGTTTCCTATAGCGCTCGCCATCTGCGTCACCGTTTGAACGATGGGAGTCTCGGGGACCGTGCTATTCGTCCCCTTGTATACGATGGTTTTCCCGCTATTGGGACACCATCTGGAGCCCGTTCAGGCGGTAGAGGTCAGCCTGGTAACGGAGATCTTCGGCTTCATGAGCTCGGTCTCTGCCTTTTGGCGGGCGGGGTTCATTGATTTCCAGATCTCCCTGTTTGCCGTGATGCTTGCGGCCCCGCTGGCCATCGCCGGGGGATTAGTGTCCCATCTGCTGCCCGGAAATATTCTGTTGGCGGTGATCGGCCTGGCGCTCGTCGGTTTCGGGTATCTGCTGGTCGGCGAATCGGCCGAGCATAATCTGGTGGCAGAAGACGGAGCCGCACAACCCGTGGGTCCCAAGATCAAGGAGCATCGGGATCGGCACGGACGCATCTATCGTTACCGCCTGCTGAACGACGGGTGGCGCGCATCAGCAGCCGGTTTCGGCGGAATTCTCCAGGGTCTGGTCGGATTTTCAGCCGGCGAACTCAGCACAGTCGAGCAAGTGCTGCGCGGAATGCCGGTCCGGATCGCGGCTGGTAATTCGCATATGATCATTTTCGCCGCCGCGACTGCCGCCGCATTCACGCACCTGAGTGTAAGCGCCGCGCAGGGCACCACCATTCCCTGGAACATAATCGCTGCATGCGCTCCGGCGGTCCTGATTGGCGGACAATTCGCAGGCATGTTGGCCGGCAGGATTCCTCAGGAGATCCTGCGCATGGTCTTGGCGGGTTTCTTAACCTTTATCGGTTTGATCAGCGCCTATCGCGCCTCCTTGGGTTCAAGGCTACACATCCCGATTTGGGTGCTGGTGGTCAGCATCGTGGTCTGCCTCAGTGCCATCATTGTAGTGATCTCGCGACAGAACCGGAAGCGGGCTGGCCTCAAGGCTTGTGAAGCCGCGGCCGGGTCATGTTGTTCATGCATCCCGCAGGAGACCGAATTGACTGATCGCAAGGGTTCCGAGTGACACATGTCAGGCTTTCAAAAAATTCTTATTGCGGTCGACGGCGAGGCGGTTTCGGCGCATGCCGCTGAAATCGGCCTGCAACTTGCTTGTTGCGTCTCGGGCGAAGTGGCCTTGGTTCACGTTGTGGAGCTGGCGCTCACTCATGCGCCTGGCATCGCCGCCGAAGACCTTGTTGCCGAGGCCAAGAAGGATGGCAAAAAAATTCTGAACGCGGTTCAAGACAGCATATCGCCCTTATTCGCCGCGCGCGAATTCATTCGTGTGGGCAACCCGGCGCACGAGATTGTCGCTGTCGCCAAGGAATGGCCGGCGGACGTGATCGTGGTGGGAAGCCATGGCCGTCACGGCATCCCGCGCGTTTTGCTGGGAAGCGTGGCCGAGGCTGTGATGCGGCACGCCGACTGCCCAGTGCTCGTAATACGAGGAAAAGCTGACGACCAAGAGCATCGAGAATAACCTCCAGTACGGCGCCGCTGCGCAAACGATGCTGTAGCAATCGATGGATACCACGGGGGATATTACGACATGCCAGAACCTTATAACTTCCGCGAACGTCAACCAGTGTTGCTCTGGCACCGGAACGTTGAAGGGCTTCCGGTTACAATTCCCTGCGCGATCTTGGGTGATCGATCGCCGCCGAATGCCGGCGATGATGTACATCACCGGCGAGCAGTTCGGCTTCTGGATCGGAATGAACGCCACAGAGAAGGATTCCGTCTGGATAACACCCATGCCGGGAGCGATTCGTTAAGAGACCCCGCAGAACGGGTATTGTCCGTAACCGGAACGCTCAGTCAAGCGAAGTAAGGTTCGTGGGCTGGATTTCGAAAGTGACCATCCAGCTTGAGAAGCATTCCAAGCAGAGGAGATTCTGAATGGCTCGTGGCACGCTGGCTCCAACTCCGTCGATTCAGGAGCATAAGCCCCATAACGATCACAAAGCGTCATTATTCGCTCACTGGTACAACTTACTTGCCTTCTGGTGCGGTTCGCTCATGGTCGCCATCGGCGTCGCCCTGCACGTGCCCATGTTCTTAATGGGGCGGCACAACGGTTTTCATTTGGCCGGCATGCCGATGGGCACTGGAATGCTTATTGGCATGGGATTGATCGTCGCCGGAGTGGTTGTCGCCGCCTATGGCCTGTTGCCCAGCCGCGAAACTGGTCACGCCAGCCTCGGATCGATTACTCCGCCCGAAGATGCACCGCTCACGAAAGCGCATTGGATTCAGATTGGCCTGCTCGCCGTTGCACTTGTAATTGACGTAATGAAGGCGGCCACGCTCGGGTTCGTAACGCCTGGCATGCGCGCCGAGTATGGACTCAGCGCCGCGACTGTGGCTCTGGTGCCCCTGAGCGGACTTGCGGGCACGACCGTCGGGTCATTCATGTGGGGTGCGCTCGCCGACGTTTTCGGCCGGCGTGCCTCGATTCTGCTTGCAGCCATCCTCTTTGTAGGCACCTCCATCTGCGGAGCCATGCCCGCGTTTTATTGGAACGTCATCATGTGCTTTATGATGGGTCTTGCCGCTGGCGGCATGCTGCCTGTTGCCAACGCGCTATTGGCCGAAATCATACCGACCAAACACAGAGGCTGGTGCTTAGTTCTTCTTGGCGGCATTGGAACCATTGGGGGCTATTACGCGACGAGCGAACTCTCGGCGCTACTGCAACCGTTTTTCGGCTGGCGGATCATGTGGCTGGTCGGTTTCCCTACCGGTCTGATCCTGATTGCTCTCAGTCCCCTGCTTCCCGAGTCGGCTCGTTTCCTGCTTGAGAAGGGCCGCGTTGCGGAGGCGCATGAGATGCTGGCTCGCTACGGCACCGTGTTTTCCCCGGGAAGCGTGCCGGCCGCCAACGCCGCCGCTACGAAAACCGGGCTCGACCGCCCGCAGAGTGCCAAGGGACTGAATTACCGCCCGTTGCTCGGGATGGGAACCGCACTCACACTCGCCGCGCTCGCCTGGGGCTTCGTTAATTTTGGTGTACTGCTATGGCTGCCCGCCAGTCTGATTGCCGAAGGCCGCAGCATCGGCCTGACCAGCGCGCTGATTGCAAGATCCACCCTGATCGCCATCCCGACGATCGCTGTCACGACGTATCTCTATACGGTTTGGAGCACGAAGCGGGTGTTGATGCTGGCCATCGGAATTACCACCTTGGGATTGCTCGCGACCCTCGTTCGGAACAAGACTGCAGTGCCGTTCCTGTCCAATCCGCTTCTATCGGTCTCGTTGCTGATCGTCGGAACCAGCGCGGTTATTTCGACGCTCATGCCCTACGCCGCGGAGAGCTTTCCAATCCGGTTGCGAGGTCGTGCGACTGGCTGGGTGGCAGGCTGTAGCAAGATCGGCGGAGTGATGGCTCAGGGCATGGCCGCAGTGGCCTTAGTGCCGGCATTCGGAGTGACAGCCGGTGGAATCGCCATTCCGGCCATAGCGTCGTTGCTCCTGGTTGCAATCTTTGGCCACGAAACACGGGGCCGCGACTTGCGAGAGCTGGAAGCAATTCCGTCCATGACGCGGGAGTCTGTGCGCGCCGATTGACTGCCTCGTGAGTTGGCGGAGAAATGAGCGATAGGAGACAATCTGGAAGACACGATGAGCGGATGGCAGCAATGGCTGGAGCAGCCCCAGAAAATGCGGCTGCACAACGCCTTATTCCAGATCCACTTCATGGTCGGGGCAGTGGCCGGCGCTTACATGACGCTCATGAGCGTTACGGGAAGCATTATTGTGTATCGCGACGAACTGTCCCGGTGGCCCTCCATCCAATGGCTTGTTAAACTCCACACCACTCTTCTGGCGGGCGGGACCGGCCGTATCGTGAACGGGATCGGCGGAGCCACTTTGACGGTGCTGTGTTTGACGGGAGCCATTATTTGGTGGCCGGGAATAAAACATTGGCGCCGGAGCCTGACGGTAAGCTGGGGAGCGCACTTTGCACGCATCAACTGGGACCTGCACAGCGCCCTCGGGGTTTGGTGCTTCTTGTTTGTTCTGTTATGGGGTGTTTCTGGGGTCTATTTCGCCTTTCCGCGCTGGTTTGACGCTCTCTTCTTGGTCGATCCCGCCGACCGGTTTACAGACCAGTCTTTGTTTTGGCTTTCGGAATTGCATTTTGGAAGGTTCGACTGGTTCACCAAAGCCGTCTGGGGCATTCTGGGATTAGTGCCCGCAGTTTTGGCATTCACCGGAAGTTTCATTTGCTGTCGCCGTGTCATCTACAAGAAGCCGTCGAATCCCAACCTCTGAGTTCCGGGTTCATCACCTCGGGAGTTACGGCATGATTGATAAGGCAGCGTAACCAAGGCGGCCGGGCGTTCGAATTAAATGGGTGAGAGACCGATTGATGATCGCGAGCTTAGGGACCTGATGACGCGCTACCAGAATGCCGATACGGCCGCTCTCGAAGAGTTGGTTATGTGTATTTCGCCTCCAGTTCTCCGGTTCTTCCGCCGTTCAGGTATGGGACGGAGCGATGCTGAAGATTTGTTACAGGACTGCTGGATCAGAATTCATAGCTCGCGCCACGCCTACCGTTCTTCCGAGCCCGTGATGCCGTGGATTTACGCGATCGCGCGGCACACTCGCGTTGACGCATATCGGAAACAGCGACGGCGGGAATCACGCGAAGTGCTGGTCGCTGCTATTCCCGAGGGCCTCCATCAGACAGCCCCGGAACCAGTGCCTGAGTTGGACGATTTCGAACGGCTAGTCGCCAACCTGCCTAATGCTCAGCGCGAGGTTATCGTGATGCTCAAGGTCGCAGGCATGACTGTGGAAGAAGTAGCTAGGGCGACCTCGTTGACTCCAGGAGCAGTGAAGCAGAAAGCTCACCGCGCCTATACGGCCCTCCGCCGGGCTTTGGGAAAGGATCGAGAAAGTGCAAGATAATCCCCATGACGACAGCCTCGAACCTAGGTTGGAGAGGTGGGCATCCGCGCCGCCTGACACGCAGTTGAGCCCAGACATTCGAAGGAAAGTTCAGGCTATGCTTACGTCGTCCCTTACACCGGTTAAGCCTATCCCCTCTCAGAGCAGGCTTGTTCTGGCATTCCTCGCCGTGTTCACCGTGTGTGCTGTTGGGCTGACCGCAATCATGAACAAGGCTGGCTTTCATCTCATGACGGGAGTACAAATGGCCTTGATGGCGGCGATTCTGGCGAGTGGAGGCATTCTGTTCTCGTTCACGCTTGCGTGGCGAATGGTTCCCGGTAGCCGATGGGGTCTTCCGTTTTGGCTTGTGCTAACGCTTTCCGGTCTGGTCCCGATCGTGGGAATTGCGTTGCTCTTTCCGTGGGGCACATCCGGCGCTTTCGTTTCGGAGGGCTGGCCGTGTGCGGCTTTGGAACTGATCATCGCCATTCCGTCAGCCCTAGTTTACTGGCTGATGGCACGCCGCGGCGCCCTGTTCGCATCTCCTGGACTGGGAGCTACCTTGACCGGCGTAGCCGTTTTCCTGGCCCTGACACCCCTTCAATTCCAGTGCATGTTCCAGCAGGCGCCTCATCTCCTAGTCTGGCACGGAGGAACGGCGGTGCTTCTGGTGGGGCTAGGCGCACTGATAGGCGAACTGGGACGACATAGACGGACTTCGTGAATTTCGAGCCGGAGTTTCTCGGTATTAGGCTGGGTTCCTCCCGAGGACATCCCGCGCTTTACGGATTACGCTTTCGATTGCGATCAATTGGCCAGGAATGACCGTAAAGGAGAACGCCTCGGCACGTTTGCGTGCCTGTCGCCGGGCGAGGCTAGTTGCAGGCATATTCGAGTATGATGGCATCCCGTTCCCGCGCGTGCCGACCCATCTACTTCCGTATCACGGCTATTTCGGACGATGACAAAACCCTCTTGCCGCTTGCCAACTCCAGCAGTGAATGATAAAGGACGTTGTCATTTGCCTCGGGCGCGGACATAGCGCAACATAAGGGAGATTATGGGCAAGCGCGTTTGAAGGCCCACCTGCCTCGTTGGAGTGGTCGCGGAACGTAGGCCAATAAGGCAAATTATTGGTATCTCACAGCGACCATCGGATCCACTCGCATGGCACGGCGAGCGGGGATGTAACAGGCAGTCAGCGCGACGCCGAGAAGAACGATGGCCACGGCGCCAAATGTCAGCGGATCCGTCGCGGAAACGCCATACAGCAAGCTCGCGATCAACCGTGTGAGTAGCAACGCTAAGACCACGCCAATGCCCAAACCCAGCAGGGCAAGCTTCGCACCTTGTCCCAAAATCAGATGCAAGACGTCGCGCCGCTGCGCCCCGAGGGCCACGCGAATTCCGATCTCATGCGTGCGCTGCGAGGCCGAGTACGAAATCACGCCAAAAATTCCCACTGCCGCGAGCACAAGAGCAATCGCGCTGAACGAGCCCACCAGGCACGCGCGAAATCGTTCCTGGGAAATGGACTGGCGCAGCGCGTCCGTGAAGTTTCCGACATCCGTCACGGGGAGGTCCCTGTCAATGGGGTGAACCGCATGGCGAATGGCGGCGGACAGGCTGGATGCGTTCAACGAACTTCTCACAACCACCTCCCCTCCATAGAGAGGCGCTTGAGCAAACGGTACGTACATCATAGGGCCGGACTTTTGGCTGAGCGCCACATCGCGCACGTCGCCCACGACGCCGACGATAGTGCGCGACACATTGCCGTTGGGCGGAAATCCAAATCTCATTTGCTTTCCGATCGGACTCTGGTTCGCGAAATAACGCCGTGCCAGTGCTTGGCTAATGATGGCTACGTTCGGATTGGACGGCGAATCCTGCTCCGAGAAAAAGCGGCCCCGCAGCAGCGGAATTCGCATCACGTGAAAATATCCGGGACTCACCGTGGCGTAATCGGCGGTACTGGATTGGCCGGGAGGAAGCGGGGGATTTCCTACAATGTCGAAGGCGAAGGCGGCTTGGCCCTGGCGGTCCATCGGCAGCGGAGCGGCCAGCGCGGAATCCTGGAAACCAGGCTGCGCGCGCAGGCGTTCTAGCAATTCGGTGGAGAAAACCGCCCATTGCCGCGGCGTGGAGTATTGAAATTGCGGAAGCGAAACCTCGGCTTCGGTGACGTTGTTCGGATCGAAGCCAGGATTGACCGCCGTGACCAGCGCAAAGCTGCGGATCAGGAGACCGCCTGCAACCAGGAGCAGCATGGCCAGCGATATTTCCGCGATCGCCAGGATACTTCGCGCATGCTGGCCGCCACGCTGGCCAGTACGCTCGCCGCCCTGTTTGAGGTTTGTCTGCAAGTTGGACGGGGTTGCGAGGATCGCGGGCGCCAGTCCAAACGCCAGCGCGGCAGCAAGAGACAACAACAGCGCGAACACCAGGACCGGGCCTCCGACATGAATTGAACTAATCTGCACCAAGTCGGAAGGCAAGAAAGGCTGAAGACTCCAGACAGCCCAGGCCGCAAGAAGCACACCGGCAACACCGCCGAGCAACCCTAGCAGAGCGCTCTCAGTCAGCAATTGCCAGACAATGCGGGCGCGCGACGCCCCCAGCGCGATTCGCACAGCCATTTCTCTCCGGCGGGAAGCGGCCCTGGCGAGAAGCAAGTTCGCGATATTGGCGCAGGCGATCAACAGGAGCAAGCCAACCGCACTCAGCAAAATAAGCAGCGCGGGTTTCAGGTTCCCGACCACCGCCTGCCGATAGGGCTGAATCAGGATCGTCACGCCGGAATCTTCCGCGGGAAATTGTTTCGCCAGCCGGGCGCCGAGAGTATTCATCTCGGCCTGAGCTTTCGCCACGGAAACGCCAGGCTTGAGCCGGCCGATCACACCCACCAAACGCACGCTTGGCCGCGACGTCAAAGGTCCGAACAGCGGGTCCTGCGTGACAGAAATCCACACGTCCTGACGGGGAGCGCCCTCGGGATAGCGAAAGCTGGCCGGCAGGATTCCGACTACGGTAAATGAACGCATGTCCAGAGCGATGGATTGGCCAATAAGACGCGGATTAGACCCGAAGCGGCTGCGCCAGAGATTTTCGCTCAGAACGGCTACGGCCGCCGCGCCCGGCTTGCCATCCTCGGGCAATAGCGTACGGCCTAGCAAAGGCTTTGCATTCAGCAGAGGAAATATTTCCGGCGTCACGTCCGCGGTGTTCACAATGGCTGGCTCGCCTGCTCCGGTTAATGTGAGATCGTGAAATGCATTTCCGGCCATCTGACTAAACACGCGGTTCTGGGCGCGGCACTCGGTGAAGTCCCTGTAGGAAATGCTTGATAGCGCGTCTGGCCGGTCTGTCGGGACATCGAACATCAGGACCAGTTGATTGGGATCGCGATACGGAAGCGATCGCAAAAGCACTGCATCGACAATGCTGAAAATCGCGGTGGTGGCGCCGATTCCCAGGGCGAGAGTGATTACGGCGCCGGCGGTGAAGGCGGGCGACTGCCGCAATATACGAAGGCCGTAACGCAGGTCTTGGGCGAAATCCTGAATCCAGCTCACGCGGCGATACTCCTCGTTGAACCTCCTACTTGGTCTGGCCCGCCCCCGGAGGCGGACCGGAGCGCTCGAACAATTCAATGTTCATGCCGTTGGGATCTTCGACGAAGATGTTGTGGGTGCCGTTGCCGAAGTCCACGATTTGCCCGTTGGCGGAAATCAGATTGGTACCCGCCGCCTTCATCTGCTCAACCATTCCGTTCAGGTTGATCACCTGGATGGCCATGGCCGGTGCGCCGGGGTCGCGGACGCGCAGGTGGAACTTGGTGCGGGGCACGCCGCGAAACTCCGTGAATTCGACGTAGGCGGGCGGGCCGGGAAGCAGGCCCGTCAGTTTGCGAAACTCCGTGCCCTCCGGCGCACCCACCAGCTTCAGCACGGCCGGATCTTTTGAGAACGCCGGAGCTCCATTGAGGCTCAGGCCCATCAGGCCGTTGTAAAACTTGGCCGTGGATTCGGCGCTCTCCATGGTATAAGCCAGGGAGACGCGGTGCACATTGCCTTCCGGCGCGCCGGGTGCGGGCGTTTCCTGGATCACCTGAACGAAAAAGCCGTCCGGATCGCGCATAAGGATGGAGCGGGCTTTGCCTTTGGCGGTGGCGATCTCCACGGGCGCGCCGCCGGTGGTGACGATGGACGCATTCGCCTTCTTCGCGTTGGCCATCACTGCATCCAGGTCACGGACGTAGAGCACGATGCTGGCGGCGCCCGGATCGGTGTAGGCGGCTCGCGCGGGTTTGCGTTCCAGGCCCTTGAAATGCGTGAGCTCGAAGAGCATCGACCCGGGAAGGCGCATCATGGAAAGACGCAGCGTGACGCCGGGAGCGTTGGTGAGCTGCGGCACGGCCGGGTTGGGAAAATCCTGAGGCGTGCCTGGCAGGCCGAACACGTCGCGATAAAACGCGAGCGTGGTATCCAGATCCTCCACGGCGTGGATGGCGTGTGAAAGGCTGCGAATCCGGGGCTTGGCCTGGTCCCCGGAGTCGGTTTGCGCCCAGGCGACGAAGGCCACAGCAACGAAACAAAAGGATAACGCGATCCTCATAAATCTCCTTCTTGTCCCAAACGATCTGGCGGTGTTTTGCACCAGCTTAAGGAGTATAGCGCGATGCGCTCGGCGGCTTCATTCATGCCGCAGAGCGACCGCCGGGTCGACATGCATGGCCCGCCGCGCGGGAATCTGGCAGGCGAGCAGCGCGACCAGGATCAAGACTACGGGCGCGCCTGCCATCGTAACCGGATCGTACGGCGACACCCCGACCAACTGCGATTGCAAAATGCGATTCACGGCGAACGATGCGGCCAGGCCGAGGATCAAGCCGATCGCCACCGGCGACATGCCATCGCGAAGGATCATCCTGCGGATGTCCCCGGCGGCCGCGCCAATCGCCATGCGAACGCCGATTTCTTTCGTGCGTTGGCTCACCGAATGCGCGATCACGGCATAGAGCCCGATGGCCGCCAGGAGCAGCGCCATCACAGCAAAGATGGGGGCCACCGCCGCGTACTTCCCCATCTCGCTATGCGCGCGATCCATGTGGTCGGGATCAAACGCGAAGCTCGCTTTCAAGGTGGTGAAATTTTTCAGGATCACATCGGGATCCAGTTTCTGTATTTCGGCTCGAACATCTTGTGCCACTTGCTCGGGAGGCACGCCCGTTCGCAGGAGAAAATACGCGCCACGCGGCGTCGGTGCTTGCCGGAAAGGCAGATATACAAGAGGTTTGAATTGCCGGCGCGTGGGGTCTCCCTGCATGATATTCGGGACGACTCCTACCACGGTCAGCCACTCGGATGGCTTATTGCGATCGGCGGAACGAAGACGCTTGCCGAGGGGTTGTTCCCGAGGCCAGTACCTGGCGGCAAAACTCTGGTTCACAATTGCGACCGGTAATGACGCGCGTGCGATCTCCGTCGTTGAAGTCGCGGCCCGGATATTGCGGGTGCTCCCACGACGCGGAAGTAGTCCGATCCGACGCTCAGGAACTGGACAGCCTCTCCGCCCTCCGGCGGGTTCGGCCTTCCCTCTATCTCAAGCGTCCGCCGATTTACTGCATACACGGGAAGGTGGCTCGCCACGGACTCATCTTCAATCCCCGGAATGGCTCTCACCTTCGCTTCGAACCGGTCGATATACCCAAGACTGGCTGCGGGGCTCGGGTATTTTTCGGACGGCAAACTTAACACTCCAACCAGTACGTTTTCGGGATCGCGTACGCCGGTATTGGCGCTTACAACGTTCATGAGACTCCGAACCAGGACGCCTGCGCCCGATAGCAGCACAATGGCGAGCGCCATCTGGCCTGCAACCAGTACCGCCGCCAGGTGTTTGCCGCGCAGACCCGGCGTGACGCCCGGAGCGTCGCTTTTCAGAGCGCTGTTTACACCAATCTGCAAAACTCTGCCCATCGGAGCCAGGGAAAACAAAATCGCCGCAGCAAGGGAGATCGCAACCAAATAGGCCAGCGTGCCGGAGTCCAGCGTATAGTCGAGTATCTGGTAAATGGAGGCGGTTTCGACAGCCCACGTGCGCACGCCCCATTTCGTGATCCACCAGCCGAGCACTCCGGCCACACTTGTAAGCGTCAGGCTTTCGACGAAAATCTGGCGCATCATCCGCCCCCGGCCCGCGCCGAGTGCAATCCTGGTCGAAAAATCGCTCCACCGCCCAACGGTTCGCGCCACCGTGAGATTGGCCAGGTTGGCGCAGGCGATCAGTAACACGAACCACGCCGCCACCCAAAGCGAGCCGTAGATGACAGGCGCGTCCGGGCCGATCCAGGATTGCGAATAGGTATCCACCTTGGGGACAACACCGCGATTCGTCGCCGGATACGCCGTTTCCAGGCGGCGATTGATGGTTTCAAGCTCCGCACGGGCCTCTTGCAGGTTTGCGCCGTCGCGCAGTCGCGCAACCGCCAGGAAGGCTTCCGGAGCCCTCTGGTTCACCTCAGGGCCGCGCATGTATGGCATCCAGACGTCGAATTGCGTCGGAAAGTCGAAACCTTCGGGCATCACGCCGATGACGGTTGCGGGAGCCTTGTTAACAAGAACGGATGTGCCGATAACATCCCGGCGCCCTCCAAACTGGCTCTCCCAGAAGCGGTGATTGAGGATTACGACCGGTGCTGCTCCCGAGGCTTCATCCGCCGGCACAAAATCCCGTCCGAGGGTCGGCTTAACTCCGAGCAACCCGAATGCGTTCGTGCTCACGGTGAAGGCACTGGCGTCGAGCGAACGTCCCTCGCCCATAGCTGAGACTAATATTCTTTTCCCCGACGAACGCCATTCCCTCGAAAGAGTGCGCCTGAGCGCGCCAATCCTCGAAATCGAGGTAAGTGATGCCGCCCGTCCCCGATGGATACTGCTCCTGGATATAAACCAGCCGGTCGTTCCTCTGGACGAGCGGGAAGCCCCGAAACAGCATCGTGTTCATGACGGCAAACACCGTGACGTTCAATCCGATGGCGAGCGCAAGCGTCACGATTGCGGTCAGAGTAAACGCACGGTCGCGCCGCAGTCCCCGCAGAGCAAATCGCAGATCGTAAAAGAGCCCTTCCATCCACGAAATAAACCTTGGGCGTCCTGGCGGCATTGGGCTGAGATTGATTATAGTAGGCGGCCTACGCTATTTGACGGGGAGACTCGCTTTCGTAGACAGTAAGACGAGATGAAATTTCTCCAGATCCCGGCGGCCGCGCTGCTCGCCCTTTCAACCAGCGCCCCAGCGCTATTCGCGCAGTGGCCCAGTTACCCCACACCTGGGCCCAGAACAAAGGACGGCAAAATCGATTTCGCGGCGCCGCCGCCCAAGACGGCC
This sequence comes from Bryobacterales bacterium, assembly GCA_963798295.1. Taxonomy (GTDB): domain Bacteria; phylum Acidobacteriota; class Terriglobia; order Bryobacterales; family Bryobacteraceae; genus Palsa-89. Next base: position 754,413 of record CAWCSV010000007.1, read on the forward strand.
AATGGCAAGCCCGATTTCTCCGGGTTGTGGGAGCCCGCGCACACCAATAAGGCAGGCCCGGGCCCTGGTGGGGGGATGAACGGTACGGCTCCCTTGCCCTTCGCCATTCCTACTTCACCCGACGATCCTCCGGTCGCGCAGTTTTTCAATATCGGCGCGGGCTTCAAGGATCACGTCCTCCCCTTCACCGAGTGGGCGGCCAAGCTGCGCGCCCAACGAAAAGGCGATGGCAACAAGGATAACCCCGACGCGCTATGCCTGCCGCTCGGCTTGACGCAGCTTCATATGCACCCGCAGCCCCGAGAAATCGTGCAAACCCCGCGCGAAATCGTGATCTTGTATGAAGCCAACGGCAATGTCCGGCGGATTCTTACCGACGGACGGCCACTTCCGAACAACGATCCCACGCCCTGGTTTTACGGCTATTCGGTCGCACACTGGGACGGCGACACGCTGGTGGTGGAAACCACCGGGTTCCGTGACGACGTTTGGCTGGACGTGGAGGGCAGCCCGCTGACCAGCACCGGCAAAATGACGGAGCGTTGGCGCCGGCCGAAGTTCGGTTTGATGCAGATCGACATCACGATTGAAGATCCCAAGGCCTACACCAAGCCATTCACGGTGCGGGTGAACCATCAACTGATGCCGGACACCGAGCTGATGGAGTTCGTTTGCCAGGACAGGGACGCTCCTCACTACGTGGGGAAGCCGGCGGGCAAATAGCGCTACTGCGTGGCGCTCTGAATCAACTCCCACATCATGCCGTTGACATCGCGGACGAACACGTTGCCCGCTCCGTTGGCGCGCATGATGGGTTGGCCGCCCGTGCTGGCCACTGATCCGCCGGTCTTGGTCCACTGATCCACGGCCGCGTGGACGTCGCGCACCACCATGGTAAAGGCGGGCGATCCCGGATCTTCGGCGCCCGCCGTCACTTTCGCGCGCGCCACGCCGGAATACTCGATCAGCCCGAAGTCGAGAGCGGCGCCCGGAATGTTCCCGTGCGTGATGCGCCAGTGCGCTCCGGGCAAGCCGATGAGGTCGGTTACCACCGCATTCGTTCCTAACGGGCCGGTCTGCCGCGCATTGAAGCCGATCGCGTCGCGCAAGAAGGCGACTGTACGGGCGGAATCATCGATGGAAAACTGCACCGCGGCGCCGAGGATATCTCCGGGCGTGGTCGCGGCGGAGGCGGGCAGCGGATCGGGCTGCTGCAATTCCACAAAGAACCCATCCGGGTCGCGCAGCACGATCTCGCGCAGCTTGCTGTTGGGATTCCCGGTCGGATTGACGGGAACGCCGCCGATGGTCACGATGGGTGCACCGGAAGCCTTCACTTTCGCCAGCGCCTTTTCGATATCGCGCACCTGTAATGCCAGAGTGGCCGCGCCGATGTCCTGGATGTTCGGCCGCACAGACTTGCGTGGGCCGCCGGTGAATTCCGTCAACTCAAATCCGAAGGCTGCGTTCGGAATGTGGAACGACGCCGCTCGAAAGCTCATGCCTTTGGTCGCCGTGAACTTCGACATATCCTCGTCCAGCTTCTGCGGCTGCTGCGCCAGCGGATCGCGCGTTCCGTTCAGCGGCAGGCCCAGCACATCGCGGTAAAAGGGCAGCGTCTTGTCGAGACTTTCGGTGGTATGCGCCAGGTTCTGCAACCGGACTACGGGTGTCGTTTGAGGAAACGCGGACGCGGCAAGAAGGCTCGCGGCGGCGCATAACTTCCAAAGGCCTGTGGACGGCATCCCCGCAGTATATCGCGGGCGATTATGCAATACTGGTACGGAATTCCTTGATAGTGGAGGTTTCCATGAAGACGTCAAAGCTCCACGCGCTGCTGGCCGCGTGCGCTGGTTTGATCCTCTCAACCGTTCCCGTACTGGCGCATCACTCCTTCGCCGCCGAGTACGATAGCAAAGAAATTACGCTGACCGGCGTGATCACCAAGGTAGAGTGGACCAATCCGCACATTTACTTCTATATCGATGTGAAGGACGCTAGTGGCAACGTGGTCAACTGGGCCGTGGAAGGCTATCCTCCGAATACTCTGAAGCGCACCGGATTCACACGCGACGATCTGAAGGTGGGCGATACCGTCACTGTCACCGCTTACTCCGCCAAAGATAGCGCCAACCGCGTGGCTGGCCGTGAAGTGACCTTTCCGGGCGGCGTCAAGAAATTTGCCGGACCTGCAGCCGGCGGCGGGCCTCCTACCAGCTCCGCGAAATAGAGGCTTCCATGACCCAGCGCTCCATGAGATTGCTCGCGATCGCCGCACTGTCGGCGTGTCTCGGACTTGCCCAGGACTCCAAACCGATTCCGCGCATGGCCAACGGCAAGCCCGATCTTTCGGGCGTTTGGCAAGGCGGCGGCGTCAGCCTGTATGGCGAACCTGGCCTATCCACGCGCAAGCTTCCACCTCCAGTGAATCCGCCGCCGAAGCGCGAGCCGGTGCCGTATCAGACCTGGGCGGAAACGAAAACCAAAACCTACACCGCAGCCGACGATCCGACGCTGCGCTGCCTGCTCCCGGGCGTTCCGCGCATCACATCGATGCCGATGCCGTTTGAAATCGTGGAAAAGCCAAACGAGATCGTGATCGCGTATGAATCGTTCCACGCTTTCCGCATCATCCCGATCAACGACAAACTGGAGCATCCCAACGATCTGGTTCCCACCTGGATGGGCGATTCGGTGGCGCGCTGGGACGGCGACACCCTGGTGGTGGACGTCACCGGCTTCAACGATAAGACCTGGCTGAGCGGAACCGGGAGTTTTCACAGCGAAGCTTTGCACGTAGTGGAACGCTTCACTCTCAATAGCGACGACACTATCACTTACGCCGCTACGGTCACCGATCCGAAAGTACTGACGAAACCCTGGACCACCGGAGCGCTGCTGCGGCGTCCGCCGAATACGCGCGTCGAAGAGTACGAGTGCATCGAGAACAACCAAGATGCCGCGCACATGCAGGTGAAAAAGTAGCCGAGCCGCGGCTAGCGCAAATGCCGCTGGTGTTCCTTGAGAATGCAGCGGTCGATCACCACCGCCAGTCCCGCGTTTTTGGCCTTGCGCGCGGACACCTGATCCACGACGCCTTCCTGCATCCACACCGCGGCGGCTCCGATCCGGATGGCCGATTCCACCACCGGCGCCACGAATTCCGAGCGCCGGAAGATATCGACGATATCCACGCGCTCGGGAATGTCTTCCAGCCGCGCGTAGGATTTTTCGCCCAATACCTGCGATTCGTTGGGATTCACCGGAATGATCCGATAGCCCTGCTGCTGCATGTATTCGGCGACGCCATAGGACGGCCGGGCGCGTTTGCTCGAAAGCCCCACCACGGCAATCACGCGGCTCTTGCGCAGCAGTTCAGGGATGGGCGCCATCAGGTATCGCTCTCCATCGCCAAAAGCTTGCGGAAGCGCGCCACCTCGGCGGGGGTCAGATGGCGGAACTTGCCTGGCTGCAGCGGACCCAGATCCAGAAACCCGATCCGCACGCGCTTGAGCTTTTCCACCAGACGCCCAAAATGTTTGAACATGAGACGAATCTGATTTTGCCGCCCTTCGATTAATCGTACTTCGTACCAAGGGTTCTGCGCGCGCTGCGTCAGCTTCAGCCCGGCCGGCGCGGTCTTTTTTCCGCTTAGCGGCACTCCTTCGCGAAATTTCTCTTCCTGATCGGGCGAGAGCTGCCCATTGGTCTTCACCAGGTAGGTCTTGGTGACGTGACTGGCGGCGGAAGTGATGCGCTTGGCGAACTCGCCGTCGTTAGTGAGCAGCAGCAGCCCTTCGCTTGCATAGTCGAGCCGTCCCACCGGATAAACGCGCGCCTTCACGCCGCGCAGAAGATCCATCACGGTTTCCCGGCCCTCAGGATCCATCACCGTCGACATGCAGTCCTTGGGTTTATTCATGGCTAAGTACACCAGACGCTCCGGAGCGCCCACTCGCTTGCCATCAACTTTGATGTGGTCCCGCTCGGGATCGGCCTTGGTCCCCAGCTCACTGATCACCGCGCCGTTCACCGTAACGCGGCCTTCCAGCATCAATTGCTCGGCGCGGCGGCGGCTCGAGACACCGGCGTGCGCGAGCAACTTCTGTAACCGCTCTTCCGGCATCTATTCCGTCGCGGACGCGGCGGCTTGCTCGGCCGGCACGTCGGGCTGCTCCGGAGTCTCCGCTTCGTCGCCCATGGACAAGCGGCCCAGCTCTTCGAATTCCTTGAGCGTCGGCAGCTCGCTCAGATCCTTCAAGCCGAACTGCACCAGGAAATCCTTGGTGGTCTTGTAGAGGATCGGCTTGCCAAGCACCGACTTCCTGCCCGCTGTGGCGATCAGCTTGCGATCGATCAGCGTTTTCAGCACTCCCGCGCCTTGCACGCCGCGAACCTCCATCACTTCGGGGGCCGTGATGGGCTGCTTGTAAGCGATCAGCGCCAGAGTCTCCAGCGCGGCGAGCGAAAGTTTGAGCGGCGGTTTGAGATTCTTGACGAAAGCGCGGATGGCCTCATGGTGCTCCGGCTTAGTGGACATTTTATATCCACCGGCCACTTCGCGAATGGAGAGGCCGTGATCGGGTTTGTTGTATTCGGCGGTCAGCTCTTCGAGCACCTGGCCGATTCTCGCCGCGGGCTGTTGCAGCGCCGTGGCGATTTGATCGGCGGAAAGCGGCTCATCAGTGACATAGATCACCGCTTCCACCACGGCTCGCAGTTGTTCGAGGGGAAGCTCGATGTTCGAAGTTACGACGCCCGGGAGCAGATCGGTCTCGGGGTCGAGTTGTAATTCGGTAGGTTCCATTTCGACTTAACTATACTCTTCGGCTTAACTATATTCTTCTTCGATAGTGACGAGCGACTGGCCGAGCACTTCGTCAAATCCGCGCTGCTTCTTCAATCCAATTTCGCCGAAGGCGTCCACCTGGGTCAACATCAGCGCCTGGCGGCGGACAAGCTCCAGCATGGCGAGGAACAGGCAGATCATGGCGCGGCGGCTGCCTTGACGCTCGAACAGCTCAGCGGCCGGAAGCGATTCGCCGGTGCGCAGCTCGCTAAAAACGCGCTCCAGATAGCGGACCATGTCCGGAATGCTGACGTCTTCCTTGCCGACTTCGTAGATGGGCCGGTTTTTGGCTCGCTCCAGCACGGTCTGTAGCGTTTTCACCAGATCGAAAAGCGAAACCGCCAGCTCCGGCTCTTCGTTCTCGGCCAGGAACTGCGCCATCTGCGGATTGGACCAGGACGACATCCTCCACCATCCGCTTTTGCTGCAGCATTTCGGCGGCGTTCTTGAAGCGCTCGTGTTCGAGCAACCGGTCCACCAGCTCCTGGCGCGGATCTTCTTCGGGCGCGATCTTGTCCAGCTCCGGATCTTTGGGCAGCAGCATGCGCGACTTGATGTGGATCAGCGTCGCGGCCATGTAGACGAACTCGGCGCTCAGCTCGATGTCCAGTTCCATGGCGCGCTGCATGTATTCCAGATACTGTTGCGTGATGGAGGCAATGGGGATGTCGTAGATGTTGATCTGCTGTTTGCGAATCAGGTCGAGCAGCAGGTCGAGCGGACCATCGTATTGCTCCAGGTGGAAATTAAACGGCGCGGCCACTGCCTTATAGAATACCAGTCCACTCCCTCACGGTCGTGGTTCAGTTAGGGGTATTTCCGCTCCCTCACGGTCGTGGCTCAGTATCGCGTTACGTCGTAGATCGAGGTGATCCGAGCGTACCGTACCTACTTGTTGAAGTACAGCGTCACGTCCACCGTGTGATTTTTCGCGTTGATCTTGGTCTCCGCCCGCGTGGTTTTCAAATTGTCGAACACCCCGCCTTCCTTCACCCGGGCCAGGAAATGATCCGGATATTCGACGTTGAACGGACGCCCCGGCGCCAGGCCCCACATCTTGCGGATCTCCGGCTCGCTCACGATATCCAGGCCGACCATATCCAGCTTCCCGAGCGTATAGAGCGGCCCTGGATCGATCTGAAACTCGATCCCCACCGTGTGATCGGCGTCGTTCGATGTCGCGCTTCACTTGCGACGTGGCGTCCAGATGCCCTTCGCGCCGCTGGTTGGCGCGAATCCGCTCCTGCGCGGCTTTCACCTCATCGAAATTCACGGTCTGATTCGTCTTGAGCTTCGAGAGATCGTTCCACTCCGAACGCGAGTAATCGGCGCCCACGAAGCGCACGCGATCCAGCTTGTACACCGGCCCGGGCGTCACTTGCACCGTCACTGAAACGCCGTCCACATCCTTGGCTGGCGCGGTTTCGATCTTCGGAAACGCCACGCGCAGCAGTCCATGCGCCTCATAAAGAGGGCGAATGGTATTGTCCAGCAGTTGCCGGACTCGCGGCTCCGTATACGGTACGCCCACCGCGACGCCATACATGGCCGTCTGCAGGGTTCCCGCCGGAACCTCGCCGGTGTCGGTGAATATGACGTGTGCGATGGCCGCAGGGCCCTTGGCCGGGCGGAACAGCACCGCCAGATCCTCGCCTCCATCCGCGCTCAATCTTGCCAGCCAGCGGCTGACGGTAGCCTTGCGCGGCCAGGAATTCGGAAATCCAGGCCACGTAGCGATCCACCACCGGTTTGGTTGCGGGTATCTTGTCGCCGAAACAGCGGGTCTTTCTGCTTGAGCCAAGTCCGAAGCTGGGCGTCGGTGGCGGGCAGATCCGCAAACCGGACGGGATAAAGCTGACCCACTTCGGCAACTTCAAACGTCGCGTCGTAGCCTTCGCCGTCTTTGGAAGGTGCGAAGCGGTAGCTGACGTGATCGAACGCTCCGGTGGCCTCCAGCTTTTCGCGCGCCGCGTCGAATTCGGACTTGCCGGCTTTCTGGCCCACGCGCAGGCCCGCTACCGCAAAGATCTGCTCGGCCGTATAGGCGCGGTTGCCTTCCACCGTCAGATTTTCGACGGTGTAGGCGGTTGGGGCTGGGCAGGTTCGCGCTTGAACGCTTAGGCCGCACGCCAGCCAGCAGCGCCACACAGCAGCCGATGCGATGGTTCTCATTCGATTTCGATGGAAACAAACATCAGCCGCCCGGAGCGTTCAATCTGCATCGCCACCTCGTCGCCCGGCTTGAATTCGTCCACCTTTTTCCTCAGCGCCTCTACGGTGGCTACCGGAGCACGGTTCACGGAATAGATGACGTCGCCCGGCTGCAATCCGGTTCCAGCTGGTGAGGTCGGTGGCGCTGGATCCGGCGGCCACCACCACCCCATAGGAGTTGCGCAGACCCGGCAGCATGGCGGCCAGATACTTGTCGATTCCGATGGCCAGAATGCCGAGCTTCGGCACCAGATTGTCCTCGGGATTCACCATGTCGGCGAAACGCTGCGGATCGTCCACGCTGTCGATCACCGGCACGTCCATGCTGAGCTCGTCCTTCCCACGCAGCACTTGCAGCGTGATTTTGTCCTTCATCGGCGAGCGATAGATGTAAGCCTCCAGCTGCCGCGCATTGCGCATGCGTCCTGCCGTTCGCCGTCAGCACTACGTCGCCAACCTTCACGCCTGCTTTGTCCGCTGGCCCATCGGGCGCTACGTCTCCCACCAGCACGCCCCAGTCCCGCGTCAGACCCAGGCCCTCGGCGATAGCCGGCGTAATGGTCTGCACGTAAATGCCGATCTTGCCCCGATGCACGTGCCCTTCCTTGCGAAGCTGCGTGTACACGGTGCTCACGATGTTGCTGGGAATCGCGAATCCCAGCCCTTCGCTCCCTCCGGATTCGGAAAGGATGAAGGTGTTGATGCCCACCACCCGGCCTTGCGCATCGATGAGCGGGCCGCCGCTATTGCCGGGATTGATGGGAGCGTCGGTCTGGATGTACGCCAGAAAATCGTCGGGATGGATTTCGCGCGAGGTGGAACTGACGATCCCCATGCTGACCGATCCTTCCAGGCCGCGCGGATTTCCGAAGGCCATCACCAGTTCACCTTGCCGCACGGCGTCGGAATTGCCCAACGGCAGATGCGTGAGACCGGTGCGATCGATTTTGATCACCGCCACGTCCATCTCGCGATCCAGTCCGATCAGCTTGGCCTCGAGCAGCTTCACTTCCGGTTCGAAGGTCGCGTTGCGACCGCGCAGGCGCGCCATCGTAAGCCGGACCTGGATGCGCCTGGCGCCCTGCACCACATGCGCGTTGGTGACAATGAATCCGTCGTCGGAAAGAACGATCCCCGAACCGGTGCTGCGTTGCCGGGACAGCAACGCGGCGGTATTGCCGGACTCGGCTTCGTCAGCCGTCACATAGCCGGTAGAGAAGATCTGCACCACCGCCGGGCGCACTCGATTGACCAAGCCTTCCAGCGAAACGCTCAGTTCGCCCAACGAGACCGGCGGGGGCTTCACCTCGCCGGCTGGTGCGGTTTCGGGCGTTGTGGCCGGCTTGGAATCCTGCGCGCGGGCTAGAGCGACGGCCCCCAGCAAAACGAAGAGCGAAAACGCGAGTTTTCTCACATCTTCATTTTCGCCCATCCTACCGAGCCGCGACGGTGACGGAGCGGAAACCCCTCAGGCAGTACTTTACGGCAAGTGTGCCCGGAGATTTTTTACCGCCCGCAGTCCTTCTTGCGACACTTCGGTATCGGGATCCTGGGAGAGCGCCTGCAAGGGCGCTACTGCGTCTTCGCCACCGCTCGCGGCCAGGACCTCGGCCAGCCCGGTTTTCTCATCCTTCGTGGCGGCGGCGTCCTTGAGCGCCGGATAAAGCGCCTGGCGGACTTGCGGATCGCGCGCCAGCTCCGTCAAATATGCCTTGGCGACGCCGCGATAGGCGGTGGAATTCAGATCGTTCACCAGATAGCGCAGCGGATCGAATTCGCCCATCCCGCGCTTACCAAGATTCACCAGCGCGAAAGCCGCCGACAGCCGAGGCTCGGTCTTGCTTTCGTTATTGAAAGCGCGCTCCAGCGTAGCCGTGTCCGCGGGGTTCTTCAGCCGCCCCAGCCCTTCGGCCGCCGCTTCGCGCAGGCCTTCGTCCTTGTGATCCAGATACGTCACATAGATGCCGTGCATCTGCGGATCGGGCATTTGCGCCATGGCGGTGAGCGCGGCGCGCTTCACTTTCATATTGCGGGAACGATCCAGAACGTCGCGCAGATCGTTCAGGGCCGCGCGGTTCGCAAGCAGGCCGGTGGCCTCAATCGCGGTGACTTGAACTTTTTCCTTCAGATCGTGCAGCAGAAAGGCGATGGCTCGGACCGGCGCTCGGATCGCGAATCTTCTCGATCGCCACCAGCGCTTCATAGATTACATCACTATCCTTGGAGCGCAGCGGCCTGCTCCAGGTCGGGAAGCGCCTGGCGGCCTCGCAGAATGCCCAACGCTCGCGCCGCGTTGGCGCGGGCATCCAGGCTGGCGCCGCCGCTCGCAAGGTGGCCCAGGGCGGCGATGACTTCGGGACGGGGTTGGATATAGGGATCGATGACCAGATCGTTAGTGTCGGTGAATTTTCCCTTGATGGACGATCCGGCCCGGCGCAGCGACGCCGTAAGCCCGGTCTTGACATACCCGGGCACATAGAAATTCACCAGGCCGTCGGTGGCGCGAATCTGGATTTCCGCATCGTTGTCGGCGCAAAATTTGATCAGCGGATCCAGACTGCGTTGCGTGCCGATGTCGACAATCGCCTTTACAGCTTCGCGGCGCACGTCCACGTCGGGGTCGGCGGGGTAGGTTTCAAGCTTGGGAATGATTTCCGATCCGCCGCTCTTGCCGTATTCGCGAACCGCTTTGGCGCGTGCCTTGGCGTCGTCAGGGGGCGGCGCCGGGCTTTGTGCCGCCGGCGGAGCGGGTTGCTGAGCTTTACCTTGAAACAGGGTAAGGCACGCCAGAAGCGCCTGGCAGGCCAAAAGCCAATGGCGGCCGCTCGACTTCATAACCCTACTTTACCTGACAAATTCGACAGTCACCTTCTTGCTGATCAGACCCGCTTCGTAGCCCATGTCCAGCAGCTTCTGCGCCGCCTTCGGCACCAGATCGCCGCAGTCCACGGTGAAGTGATTCACGTACATTCCCACGAACTTCTCGGCCAGCCGCGGCTCCAGATCGCGCGCGAACTGCATTGCATAGTTGAGCGATTCTTCGCCGTGATCGAGAGCGTACTGGATGCTCTCGCGCATCACCCGGCAGCACTCGCTCTTGATATCGTCGGGTAGCGACCGCAACAGCACATTTCCGCCCAGCGGCAGCGGCAGATCGTAATTCGTTTTTCCACCAGCGGCCCAAATCCACGACGTTGTGGAAGCCGCTCTTGCCGTACGTCAACTGGCCCTCGTGAATGATCAGCCCGGCGTCCACGCTGTGCTCGGCCACCGCGTCCAGGATCTTGTCGAACGGAATCGGGACTTCTTCGAAGTCGGGCTCGAAGAGCTTCAGCGCCAGATAAGCGCTGGTCATGCGTCCTGGAATCGCGATTTTTTTTCCCTTGATTTCTTCCGGCGCCATGGGCCGCATGCTGGCCAGGATGGGGCCGTAGCCATCGCCGATGCTGGATCCGCTGGCCATCAAGACGTACTTGTCGGCGATATAGGGATAGGCGTGATAAGAAATGGCGGTCAGTTCGTAGGCGCCTTCCAGCGCCTTACGATTCAAGGTTTCGATGTCTTCGAGGACGTGCCGGAAGGTAACCAGCCGTGAGCGGACCTTCTTGGTCGCCAGCCCATAAAACATGTAAGCGTCGTCGGAATCGGGGCTATGCGCACAGACGATTTCCGTTACGGTGGTGGATGCCATAGGAGAGCAGACCACCACTATAGCAGACGCGCCGCTCGTTCCCGGCGACGCGAGACGAGCGCTTATGGATTCCGAGACAGCTACTTGGTCTGAAGCTGCACCAGTTCGGGGCGCAACGCTTCCAGAGCCTGCTCCAACTGCGCCACATGGTCCGGAGCGCCGGTCAGATCGCCGCTGCGGCCCTGCTTCTCCAGCGCAAACGCGGCTTCAAACGCACGGTTGGCCCCGAAGGTGGATACCGAACCTTTCAGGCTGTGCGCATGATGCTCCAGAGCCGAGGCGTCGCTGCTGGCCACCGCGCCCTTGATCTTCTCGAAGGTGGAAGGATAATCGTCCAGGAACAGCTCCACCACTTCTTTCAGCAAATCGATGTCGCCGCCCACGCGGCTAAGCGCGAGCGATTCGTCCAGTTGCTGAAGTTGCGCCCCTACGGAGAAACCGTTGGGTGTTAAATCGGCATTCATAGAATTTCCTCCCGGCACTACAGATTCGATCATTTTCATTAGTTCCGGCACGTGCACCGGCTTGGCGACGTAAGCGTCCATGCCGGCTTCCAGACATCGCAGGCGGTCCGAGTCGGCGGCCTGCGCCGTCATGGCTACGATAGGGACTCGATGGCCTGAGTCCCGCTCCTTCTCGCGGATGCGCGCGGTGGCCTGCAACCCGTCCAATCCTGGCATCTGTACATCCATGAGGATCAGTTCAAACCGGCTGCGCGCAAACTGATGTTCTTCAAACGACTCCAAAGCTTCCTGCCCGGAACCCGCGATGGTCACGGTATGCCCCTCGCGCTCCAGCAGCCGCGCGGCCAGGCGCTGGTTGACGCTGTTGTCCTCCGCCACCAGGATTCGCAGCTTTCTTTTCGGACGCTGCTGGTGGGCGGGTGGCGGCAGTGAGCGGGCTTGCGCCTCGCGTGGCAGATCCAGCGTGAGAGTGAAGTAAAACGTGCTGCCGCGGCCGACTTCGCTCTCCAGCCAGATGCGGCCATCCATCATTTCCACCACACCAGAGCAGATGGACAGGCCTAAGCCGGTGCCGCCGTATTTCCGTGTCGTGGAGCCGTCGGCTTGGGTGAACGGCTCAAAGATCAACTGATGCTTTTCCGGGGGCACGCCAATACCCGTGTCGGCGACGCTGAAGCGGAGGGTGACTTTCGAGTCTTCTTTCGATCCCTCTAGCGACTCGCTTCGTACCCTCACCGAGACCGTGCCTTGATTGGTAAACTTCACGGCGTTACCGGCCAGATTGCGGAGCACCTGGCCAATCCGCAGCGGATCCCCGGTCAGGCGATCGGGAACGCCATCCTCCACCACCGATTCAAACGCCAGCCCGCCCACCGAAGCGCGCAGCGCCAGCGGCCGCAACACGTCCCGGACCAGCTCCCGCAGCGAGAACTCCACGCAGTCCAGCCCCAGCTTGCCGACTTCATACTTGGAGAAGTCGAGCACATCGTTGACGAGGCTCAGAAGCGCCTCGGCCGAGGACTTGACCAGCTCCAGGTACTCCCGCTGATCGTTCTTCAACTCGGTTTCGAGCGCCAATCCCGTCATCCCCAGGATGCCGTTCAGGGGCGTGCGGACCTCGTGCGTCATGTTGGCAAGAAAATCGCTCTTGGCGGCGCTGAGCGCTTCGGCACGGTCCGCCATTTCCCGCGCCAGGCGGCCCGTTTCTTCCAGGTTCCGATTGGCCGCGATCAGCTCCCGGTTGGCCGCCTCGGCGGCCTCCTTGGCCCGCGCCAGTTCCGCAGCCCCACGCTTACGCTCCGTAACGTCCCGCAGAATGCCGAGCATCTGGGGCGGCTGGCCAGGAATCTCCACGCGCGTGACCGAAATTTCGAAGATGCCGGACCGCCCCTGCACGAAATGCAGCTCGCGTTCCGAAGACATGCTCCTTGGCTTCCGACGCATAGCAGGCGCGGTGATATTCGCGCACCGCTTCCTGCTCTTCGGGATGAAACAGGCCCGTCACGTTCATGCCTTCGAGCGCATCCGGCTGAGTGTCCAGCATGCGGGAGAAGGAGGCATTCACTTTCACGATGGTCCCGGACGGATCGGTGAGAAACATGGGCTCTGAAGACGCCTCCCACAGCGAGCGGAACTGGTTCTCCGACTTCAGCAGCTCCTGCTCGGCGCGATGGCGATCCGCGATATCGATACCGGTGGTGATGTAATATTCGACTTCGCCGTCCTGGTTCATCATCGGCGCGTTGGAAAAAGCGATCCTGCGCGGCTCGCCCGATTTGGTGATCCATTCGTTCTCAAATGCGGATGCCGCGCGGGCCGAAATGCCGTACTCCAGGCGTTTGCGGCTCTGTTCACGCCCCTCCGGCCTCACCAGCACTTCGAAGAAAACTTTGCCCTTCAGCTCGGCGCTGGAATAGCCCGTCACCTGCTCAAAAGCCCGGTTACAAAGAACGATACGGCCTTGGGGGTCAAATACCACCACCAGCGCTCCACAAGCCTGGAGAACGGCGGTGATAAAGTCCCGGTCTTTGATTAAATCGCCGTCCACACTGGTACCCAGAGCATTTATCGGCAGTTTGCGGCCGTTTTCTTATTAGTACTCGTCAGTTTGGTTACTCCGCAGGCTACCCTATCTTTCTAAGGGGTTCGCCGCATTGTCGAATTAGGCGGAAACCGTTAGCCTGGAATCGTGAAGCTCTGCCTTTTCGCCACGCTCGCCTGCTGGCTGTCTCTCACGGTTCAACCGTCCCACGCCCAGCAATCGGCCGTGAATACCACCACGACGGTGGATGTCAATGGCAACCTCGTGGCCGATGGCCCGGCGATTTCGCGCAGCAGGTCGGCCAATGGCTCCGAGACCACCGTGACCACCCAGTCCATCAACGGCCGCACCGTTCCCCTGGAACAGGTGGAGGAGCGCGTGCTCCGCAACGATTCGTCCGGCAAAGTAACCGAGCGAATCACCCGGAGATACGATCCGCAGGGCAATCCTCTGCCCCCGTCACGGCAGGTGATCGAGGAGCAAAAACGGCCCGACGGCGGTTCCACCATCCAGAGCACCACCTATACCACCGACATTAATGGGAACACGCAGGTCGCCGAAAAGTCAGTTACGGACACGCAAAAAAGCGGCTCAGGCGAGACTTCCGAAACGGTGGTGCAGCGTCCCACGGTGAATGGGCTGGAGACCGTGGAGAAGCAAAGCACCGTGATCAGCAATCAAGCCAACGGCTACGCATCGGATAGCACCACTTACCGGCGCAACGGGAACGGCGAGTTCTACGCGGCCGCGCGCAAGACCACCGAGCGCAAAGTACAAGGTTCGGAGGAGTCCGAAAATACCGCCGAGTACGAACGGGATTCTTCTGGCGACCTGGCGCTGCACGGCCAGACCGTAACCAAGACCGTTACGCGGCCCGACGGTTCGAAAGACAGCGTTGTCGATATTTATTCGCGCGACGTTCCCGGAACGGTAACCAGCAATGGTCTGGGACTAAAACTGCAGGAACAGCAAATGGTGCAGAGCGCGCCTGGACCGGGCAACACGATGGTGGAAACGCTCAGCGTCCGCAGGCCCACGGTTTCCGATCCGGGAACGCTGGGACCGGCGCGGCAGCTTTCTCAGACCGTCTGCAAGGGCGACTGCAAGGCGACTTCTGGCCCTTAGCCGTGGCCTAGCTTCATCAGCCAGCCTAGGCCGATCAACGCAGCGACGAAATAAGCGAAGCAGCGCACGCCATAGCGCAACCGTTCGGCGTCGGTTCGCTTGGTGATCACGCCCAGAACAACGGAAGCCAACAGAGCAAACAAAACCGCTGCCTCGAAGTGGGAGAGATTCATTTTCGGCATTATTCTTTTTCACCCTTCGCGATTTCGTAAGCGTCGACCATCGCCAGCACGTTCATCAACCCCGCCGCCACCAGGAACTTGGTTCCGTAATCGTGCACATGCCCGGCCATGTCGGGTTGCGCGTAACCCAGCCAAACGGCCAGCAAGTAAAACAGACCCGACGCCAGATCGCCCAGGAAGCCGCCGCAATAGATTATGGTGGTGAGCACGTCGCCGGTCTGCGGCTGAAACATGGCGCCGCGCATCATCAATCCCAGCAGGAACATGATCGCGACCGATGCCAGCAGCAGCGCCCCGCGCCCGGGCCGTTTCAGCAGGAAATGGCCTCCGCCGGGAACCAGCCAGGCCAGGAAAACCACGCCGTACCAACCGCGCGCGGGAGGGGCCTCGGCCTGCACCTTCACGTTTGTCGCCATTAGTTCCAGTGTACCCTGATTAAGAAATGCCGACCCGCAGCCAGCTGCTGAATCCGGATTACTACGCCCCCTTTGTCTCCAATGCCCTTCGAATCGTCGCGATCCTGGTGTTCGCCTACATCGCCACTCGCGCCGTCACTCGCATGATACGGGCCCTGCGCGGCTACTCCGTGAAGATGATGCTCAGGAGCGGCGGCGGCAACGAATATGAAGTGGAAAAGCGCGCCGAAACCATCGGCAATCTAGCGGGCAAGTTCTTTTTCCTGCTGATCTGGATCATCGCGGGGCTGATGATCCTCAAAGAAATGAATTTCGACGTACGGCCGTTGCTGGCGGGCGCGGGCCTGGCGGGCGTGGCTATCGGCTTCGGCGCGCAGAACATCATTAAAGACGTCCTGGGCGGCGTGTTTCTGATGATGGAAAATCAAATTCGCGTCAACGACGTGGCGGTGATCAATGGCAAGAGCGGTCTGGTGGAGGAAATTAACCTACGCACCACCGTGCTGCGCGGCGAAGACGGCGCGGTGCATATTTTCCCCAACGGCGTCATCCAGGGCCTGTCCAACTTGACGCGTGAATACTCGTATTACGTCTTCAATCTTTCGGTCTCTTATACCGAAAACATCGATCGCGTGGTCGCGGTGCTGCAAGGGATTGGAGACGAGTTGGGGAAGGAAGAGCCTTATCGCGCCGCGGTGCTGGCGCCCATCGAGATCCTGGGCGTGGACAAACTGGCCGACTCGGGCGCTGTGATCAAGGCGCGCTTCAAAACCGTCCCCAATCAGCAGTGGATGGTGGGACGCGAAATGAATCGTAGAATCATTCAGCGGTTTGAGGAAGCCAAGATCGGGATGCCTTCGGCCGCTCCCATCGTCAATGTCGTGCTGCCAACTGCGGAACCGCGAGCCTGAAGAGCCGGCTTACGTCTTCACCAGCGCGCCGAGCTCCTTCACGATGCTCGCCAGGAACGACTTCGCGTCGCCGAACAGCATCAGCGTATTGTCACGGTAATACAGATCGTTGTCGATGCCCGCGAACCCCGGGTTCATGCTGCGCTTGATCACCATCACCGTCCGCGCCTTGTAGGCCTGGATGATCGGCATGCCCGATATCGGGCTGTTCGGATCGGTCTCCGCGCCAGGGTTCACCACGTCATTGGCGCCGATAATCAGCGCGACGTCTTCATTCGCCATCTCGGGATTGATGTCGTCCATCTCCCACAGCTTGTCGTAAGGGATGTCGGCCTCGGCCAGCAGCACGTTCATGTGACCGGGCATGCGTCCGGCCACGGGATGGATGGCGAATCGTACTTCCACGCCGCGCTTGGTCAACATATCGAACATTTCACGCAGCTTGTGTTGCGCCTGCGCCACCGCCATTCCATAGCCGGGAATGACTACCACATTGCGAGCCGAATCGAGAATCTGCGCGGCGTCTTCCGGCGTGGCGGAATGCACCGGCCTGGCCTCGCCCGCCCCGGCTGCGGTGGTCTGCAATTGACCGAACGCGCCGAACAGCACGTTGGTGAACGACCGGTTCATGGCCCGGCACATGATGATCGAAAGAATGAACCCCGACGATCCGTCCAGAGCGCCCGCCACGATCAGCAGCTTGTTGTTGAGCACAAACCCCATCGCGCTGGCCGACAGGCCCGCGTAGGAATTCAACAGGGCGATGACAGTGGGCATGTCCGCGCCGCCGATGGGAATGATGAGCAAAATACCGAACAACAGCGCCAGCGCGGTGAAGATCGGAAACAGGACACTGTGCTCTGGCGACACCACCAGCGCCAGCCCGATTCCAGCGGCAGCCGCAAAAACTCCCAGGTTCACGAAGTTCTGACCCTTATAGGTGATGGGTCTCTGCGCTAGCACCTCCTGCAGTTTTCCGAAAGCCATCATGCTGGCCGTGAATGTCAGAAAGCCGAGCAGCGTTTCCACGATCAGCGCCGTCATTACCACTTTGGACAGCCCTGTCCCTTGCTCCAGCCCCTTGTAATATTCCGCGGTTCCAATCAACGCCGAAGCCAGCGCGCCGCAAGCGTGGGAGAACGCGGTCCGCTGCGGCACTGCCGTCATAGGCATGATGTACGCGATCGGAATGCCAACCGCCGTTCCCAGGACGAACGCCACCAGGATCCATTGGTAGTTGACCACTTCAAAGCGCAGCAGCGTGCCAACCACGGCCAGCGCCATGCCCAATTCGCCGATAATCACGCCTCGGCGCGCCGTGGCGGGCGAGTTCATCCATTTGATGGCCAGGATAAATGCCATGGCCGCCAGCATGTATAGAAGCGGAAGCAGAGTTTCGTCGAGCTTCATTTTTTTGCCGGCTCCCGTTTCTTAAACATCTTCAGCATGCGGTCGGTGATGAGATAACCGCTCACCACGTTGAGAACCGCCAGAAAAACCGCCGAGAAGCCGAGTATGCGCGAGAGCGTGCTGGCGTCCTTTTCGCCCGTAAGCAAGATCGCGCCAACCACCGTAATAGCCGAGATCGCATTGGTCAGCGACATCAGCGGCGTGTGCAACAGAGGAGAAACTCCGCGAATAAGCTGGAAGCCCAAAAAGGCCGCCAGCATGAAAACCCACAAATCGAATTCGTAGCCACCCATCGTTATCTCCTCTCACCTGCGGGAGCCGCGGCCGTCAGGCCTAACAGCTCGGCCACGCGCGGATTCACCACTTCCTTCCCGTGCGTCACCAATGTTTCGCGGATAATCTCGTCCTCGCGATTCATGGTCAGCTCGCCGTTCTTTACCATCAGCTTCAAGAACGATGCGATGTTCGATGCATACATCTGGCTGGCGTGATAAGGCGCGCCGGATGCCATGTTCAGCGGGCCCAGGATCGAGATGCCCTGATGCATCACCGTTTCACCCGGCCGCGTCAGTTCGCAATTGCCGCCGCGCTCTGCCGCGATATCCACAATCACCGACCCACTGGCCATGGCGCTGGCCATTTCCGCCGTCACCAGGATCGGCGCTTTCTTGCCGGGAACCGCCGCGGTTGTGATCACCACGTCCTGCTCGCGAATTACTTCCTGAAGCGCGGCGCGCTGGCGGCGATAAAACTCTTCGTCCATGGCCTTGGCATAACCGCCTTGGCCTTCCGCGGCGCTTGTTTCCACGCCCAGCACCACGAACTTCGCGCCCAGGCTCTCGATCTGTTCCTTTACAGCGCTGCGTACGTCATAGGCCGAAACCACGGCGCCCAGCCGCCGCGCGGTCGCGATGGCCTGCAGGCCCGCTACGCCAGCTCCCAGGATCAGCACGCGCGCCGCCGTGATGGTTCCGGCCGCGGTCATGAGCATCGGAAAAATCTTAGGCAGAGCCTCGGCCCCTAACAACACCGCACGATATCCGGAGATAGTGGCCATGGAGGAAAGCGCGTCCATGCTCTGCGCCCGCGTAATGCGCGGCAGCAGTTCCATGGCGAAGAACGACACGCCGGCCTTGGCGAGAGAGGCCGCCTCCTCTGCAGCCGTCAGCGGTTCGCCGAATCCAATGACAATTTGCCCGTCCCGCAGCCGCGCCAGATCCGCGCGACCCTCCACCGGATTCGCACCCAGCGAACGCACTTGGACGATGATGTCGGCCTGCTCAAAAACCTCGGCGCGCGTGCCAACACGCGCCGAGCGGGCGACATAGAGTTGGTCTGGAAAACCCGCGTCGACACCAGCCGACTGTTCGATGATTACGCCGGCGCCCAGCTTCCCCAGTGTTTCGGTGGCGCGTGGCGTCAGTGCGACGCGCCGCTCACCAGGGAAGGTCTCGCGCGGCACTCCGATCGTCAAGGCCACGAGTTACCTCCTCACGGAATCTCTGAAGATCATACCCTATTTCCCCAAAATCGCAGGGACACGCCAGATTTCGACGCTCCCTGCGTACCATGGAAGCATGGACGTGAACCAATGGATGTGAACCAGCGGATGCGCGCCGATTGGAACCGACGCGCGCGGGAAGATGCGCACTTCTATGTAGCGTTCGGACGTCGCAGCCAGCAGGAACAGGAGTTTCTGGCAAGCGCGGCGGAGGTGACCAGCGCGCTGGAACCCGAGTTTTCGCGCCTCCCGCACGGTTCCCGCCTCCCGAACGATTCTGAAGTTGCGCGCAAAGCTCTTGAGATCGGATGCGGTCCGGGCCGGCTGATGCGCCCGATGAGCCGGCACTTCGGGGAAATTCATGGCGTGGATATTTCCGACGAAATGATTCGCCTCGCCCAGGAGCAGCTCAAAGATATTCCCCACGCGCGCGTGCACGTCACGCCGGATTCCAGCCTCTCCATGTTCAGCGGCGGCAGTTTCGATTTCGTCTATTCGTACATCGTGTTCCAGCACATCCCTGATCGCGACATCGTCCTGAATTATCTCCGCGAGGCCGGGCGCGTTCTGAAACCAGGCGGCATTCTGCGCTGCCAGCTTCGAGGAACGCCGCCGCTCGCTTCGGAAATGGAGCGCGAATCCGCCACCTGGACCGGATGCCATTTTAGCGGCAATGAAGTGGCTGCGATCGCGCAACAGAATCATTTGCAACTGGTTGCTCTTTCCGGTCTTCAAACGCAATATATGTGGGTGACCATGCGAAAGCCGCCGGCGCAGTTGCCCGAACCGGATTTCTCGCATGTGCTCTTGAAAGCTGTTACCGCCGCCGGAAGCGGAAAACATTCCGTTCCTGCGCGCGGCCGGAAAGCCGCTGTGAGCCTGTGGATCGACGGCATGCCTGAGGCTGCCGATTTGTCGACCGTAGTGGCGGGCATCGATGGCGGCCTCACGCAAGGTTGCTACATCTCGCCGATCGGCGAAAACGGCGGCTGCCAGTTCGACGTCGTGCTGCCCAGGGGCGCGCGTACCGGATCGGTGGCGGTAACGCTACACGATTTTCGCGGTCCGCGGATCGCTGGACCCGTGCCTATCGACGTGACGCCCGGGCCGCCTTGGGAACCCAAAGTTGTTTCGGTCACCGACGGCATCAATATCCTGTCCAAGTTCCGCGTGGAAAAGGGCGGCGTGAAAGTGACCATCGAAGACATCCAGCGCCCCGAGCAGGTGTCCTTTCTCGTGGATGGACGTCCGGCCGAATATCTGCAATACGAATGCAAGGATCCCATCACGTTCACCTACGAGTTCGCCTTTCACCCCTCGCCCAAGGTGAAGAACGGGGAACGTCCCTTGGACATTTCGATTTCGGGCCGCGCGCTGCCGGCGCTATCGCTTCAGATCGCCCGCCAGTCCTAAGCGCTTCCTGAGCGCCTCGAAAAGGCATGCGACGATCAACAGCTGCGCAGTCAGAATGCTGATCACGCGCGCAATCCGCATCTCCGCGCCGCCGTCGTAGACCATTTCGATTTTGGCCGGCCCCACAATCTCCGGGTCAATATACATCAGCCCGATCGCATCGCGCAGCACGGGCTGCGATTTTCCATTTACCATCGCGTGCCAACCTTTGGCCCAAGCCATCTGCACGGACACAATGTAGTTCTCCGGAAAGTTGGCGCTGATGTCGGCGCTGTGCGCGCTGGTCCATTGAAATTGGGCGAGCGGCATGGCAGGATCGTCGAGAGCCGCAACATAAGGACGCAGCGGATCGATATCGAGTCCGTGAACCGGCGTCCTGGAAACGAGCACGGCGCGCGGGATCACACGCGCCAGAGACGCCGGCCGGTCCACGCGATAAATGACATCGTCTTTGTCATAACGCCACAGCGGCTCCAGCACGTGTTCAAACTTCTTCGGATTACGGAACGGTTTCCAGAACTCCGTGCTCGACGGCCCGCTGACCCCCACCGCGTGAACGCCCAGCGCTTTCAACCACAGCACGGAAGCCTCGGCGTCGCCGGGATCGCTGGGAGGCGTATTGTAAATGGCGAACTCGGCCTCGCGAATGGTGTAGTCGGTGACGGCCTGGTCGAATCCCCAAAGCTGAGGAGTGTCGCTGAAGTTGCTCAGCCAAAACGCCGACGATCCGGGCACCAGCACGCGCTCACCGGTCCAATGCTGGTTGAGCCAATGCGCCGTCTGCCACTCGATGGTCTCGCGAATATCCTGAGACACCAGCAGAAAGTCGCGCGCGTAGCGGCGTTCCATCCGGATGGGGACGATCAGCGCCACAACCAGCAGGGCCACGCCCCATGCGGCCGTCCCCCGCGATTGGTTCTGAAAGATCGCGTGCGCGACAACCGCGATCAGGATCGCCAGCGCCATTTCCATTTCCGGGTGATAGCGCATGGCCATGGGCACGATCGCAACCTGGAACCAGGCATCGGCCAGCGTGATCAGCGTCAGCAGGAACGCGAACAAGACAGCGAACTGCAGATACGGCGCATATCGCCGAACTGCCATCTTGATCGCGCCTAACAAGATTAGAATGATCGGAACCCACAGGATCGCGGCTCCATAAGCATTTGAATAATCGCCGCCGGTGGTCTTGGCGTTCATCCGAAGAACGGCGATGGTCGATGGAGGCATCAGCGGCATGGCCAGGCCATATGCCGCCGCGCCGATCAGCGCGAGCAACCCCAGATCGCGCCATTGCCATCCATCGGGCCCATAGTGAGCGATGGCGTACGGCACCACAGCCAGCACGATGGCGAAAGCGCCCAGCCAGTTAGTGGTCGCCGTCGCAGCGAAAGCCACCGCTGCTAATAAGACGTAAGGCGTGCGCCGCTTGGCTATCGCGATATCGAGCGAGAGCAGCGCCAGCGTCAACAGCGTCATCGAAGCGATGTGCGGGCCTTCGCCGTAGTAGACCAGGTCCTGCAGACGCCTGGGGAAGAACGGGCTGCCTAAATCCTTGGCGATTCCTGGCACCAGCCACGCCGACATGGATAGCGACGAATAAATGAGGCCCGCGACGAACCCGGCCCAGCGCGATCCGCTGATGCGATAGACGAGAGCGAAGAGAGCGACGGGCCCCAAGCAGTAGGCGAGCGCGGTCACCCAATGATAGGCATGAGCGGTGGAAATGTCCCGAACCGACGCGACGAACGCGACTACCAGGTGCAGCAACGGTGGGTAAGTGCTGGGATAAGGGGTGCCGTTATTCCACAGAGCGAACCACGTGAGATCGTTCCAATGCGTGGTCACGTAGCGGCTGAGACCGATAAATGCGCCTTCGATGGATCCCATGAAGCGCAGGTATTCAATGCCGAACAGCTCGTGGCAGATGTAATAATTGAGCCCGAATAGCGCGAGCGCCAAAAACGTTGATGTGAGCCAAGCCAGAACAGCGTCGCGCTTCATTGTTCTTTCCTTCAGACTAACATCGACGATGGCTGGTTTTCACTCTCGTCCCATATTTATGGGAAAATGGGACGGCGTGAAGACCACGGTCGAGATACCCGACGCACTTTTCCGAAAGGCCAAGGCCACAGCTGCGGAGCGAGGCGTGTCACTGAAGGCCTTGCTGACCGACGCGGTGCGGGAACATCTGCAGAGGGATGCCCGCGATACTGCAAAGAACAAGCCGACGGCTCCAGCTTGGAAGAGCGCCTTCGGCGGACTTCGGCACCTGCACAAGGAAACGAAACGGATTAACCGGATTCTGGAACAGGAGTTCGAACAAATCGAAGAGGACGAGTGGCGGTAATCTTCGACACAAACGCTTTTTCGGCGTTCGCCGAAGGCGACGACAAACTACTGCGGGCCATCGACAATGAAACGGAGTTAGCGCTTCCGGCCATCGTGCTGGGTGAATACCTCTATGGGATTCAACAGTCGCGACTCAGACCCTCCTACGAGACCTGGATTAACGCGAATCTTCCCTTCTTCGACCTCCTTCCGATAGTCCGCGAAACCGCCGAGCGCTACGCCCAGATTCGCCGCGAGCTAAAGATCGCCGGCACTCCAATTCCAACCAACGACCTCTGGATCGCCGCCCTAGCGAGGCAGCATCGGATGCGACTGGTCACGCGGGACGGCCATTTCCGCGCCGTTCAAGGCCTCCGCGTCTCGGCTTGGTAAAGCTGCCCGGTAACGCTGCCTCGCGACGGAGCCGATCCACTCTTAGCCCCTCGGGATGTACAATAAAACCATACTGATTCGCTTAACCCCAACGAACTGATCCCTTGACTGTGGTTGAGATCGAAAGGATCCACGTGTGAACGCCACGGACGTCAACAATCCGAACTACTTCCACAAAGTTGTGGATTGCCAGTGGGCCTGCCCGGCTCATACCAACGTTCCCGAATACATCCGCCTCATCGCGCAGGGCCGATACACCGACGCCTACATGCTCAACCGGGAGTCGAATGTGTTCCCCGCGATTCTCGGCCGAACTTGCGACCGGCCGTGCGAACCGGCCTGCCGGCGGGGACGCGTGGATGGCAAACCCGTCGCCATCTGCCGCCTCAAGCGCGTGGCCGCCGATTTGCGCGACGACATCACCGATCGGCTTCCCAAGATCCCGAGTCAAAAAAACGGAAAGCGCATCGCATGTATTGGCGCGGGACCGGCCTCGCTCACCGTCGCGAACGACCTGCTGCCGTTGGGCTACGAAGTCGTGATGTTTGAAAAGTACGACCGGCCTGGCGGGCTGATGCGCACCAACATCCCCGCGTTTCGCCTGCCCGAGAGCGTGCTGATGGACGAGATCAACCAGATCCTCGACATGGGCGTGGAGATCCGCTACAACTCGGACATCACCAGCATGAAGGCGCTGCTGGCCCAGGGCTTCGACGCCATCTTCGTCGGCACCGGCGCGCCGCGCGGCAAAGAGCTTGAGATCCCGGGCCGCCACGACACCGATCGCATTCACATTGGCATCGACTGGCTGGAATCCATCGCGTTCGGCCATACCGATTCCGTTGGCGAAAATGTTCTGATCATCGGCGTCGGCAATACGGCCATGGATTGCTGCCGGTCCAGTTGCAGGCTTGGTGGAAAAAGCATCAAGGTGATGGCGCGACGCCCGCGCGGGTTCTTCAAAGCTTCACCCTGGGAGCTGGAGGACGCCGAGGAAGAGGGCGTCGAGATCATCATCAACCATGCGCCCACGCGCTTCGTGATCGAGAACGGCAAGCTCACCGGCATGGAGTTCGAGCGGCTGGAATGGGACGCCCAGGCCAAAAAATCAAAGACCATCGATGCTGTTTTCCTCCCGGCCGACGACGTGATCCTCGCTATCGGCCAGGAAAATTCGTTCCCCTGGATCGAACGCGACATCGGCATTGAATTCGACAAGTGGGACATGCCGGTCGTCGACGAGAAAACCATGCAGTGTACCCGCGACGGCATCTTCTTTGGTGGCGACGCCGCCTGGGGGCCGAAGAACATCATCTGGGCCGCTGAACATGGCCATCAGGCCGCTATCTCCATCCACAATTACTGCCAGAGCGTTCCCATCACCGAGCGCCTGCCGCAGGGCATGAACCTCATCAGCCAGAAGATGGGGATCAGCGAGTGGAGCTACCACAACGACTACAATCCCTCGAAACGGCAGAAGATGCAGCACGTGGATCTGACGCGTCGCTTCCAGCAGATGAACATCGAGGTGGAGCTGGGCTTCTCCGCCGAACAAACCGCGCGTGAGGTGCTGCGCTGCATGAACTGCGATGTGCAAACCGCCTTCGTGGCTCCGCGCTGCATCGAGTGCGACGCCTGTATCGACATCTGCCCGGTGCAGTGCCTCACCATCACGCGCAACGGTGAAGAAGACGATCTGCGCCAGCGTCTTTCGGCTCCCGCCATCAATCTCACACAGGACCTCTACGTCTCCGCCGTGCTGCCGCAAACCGCGCGCATCATGGCCAAGGACGAAGACCTGTGCGTGCATTGCGGGCTCTGCGCCGAGCGCTGTCCCACGGCAGCTTGGGACATGCAGAAATTTGAGCTGCTCATTCCTTATGCCGGGAGGCCGGTAAGCACCGCATGCGTGACCGCGTAAACGACTTCGCTTTGAAGCTGGCAAATGTCAATGGAACCGGATCGGCCAGCGCCAACGGTCTGCTCATGCAGGCCATTTTCCGCATGGGCATTCCGGTGTCCGGCAAGAATCTTTTCCCCTCCAACATCCAGGGCCTGCCCACCTGGTACGAGATTCGCGTCAACAAGAACGGCTACACCGCCCGCTCGCTGGATTACGACCTGATGGTGGCGATGAATTCGCAGACCTACGCGCGAGACATACGCGAAGTCCGGGAGGGCGGGTATCTGCTGTACGATTCTTCCTGGCCTCTCGATCCCGCGCTGCTCCGGGACGATGTGCACTTTCTGGGCGTTCCCTTCGCGCAGTTATGCAACGATAACTTCCGCGATCCGCGCGAGCGCATTCTCATGAAGAACATCGCGTACGCCGGAACGCTGGTGGCCGCGCTGCAAGTGGACATGGAGATCGTGGCGGCGCTGCTCGAAGAAAAATATGCGGGCAAAAAGAAGCTGAGCGAATCGAACACCCGCGCTCTGCGCCTGGGCTACGATTACGCGCGCGATCATTTCGATTGCCCGCTGCCGTTCCATCTCGAAAAGATGGACGCTAATGGCGACAAGATCCTGATTGACGGAAATACCGCGATCGCGCTGGGCTGCGTCTACGCGGGCGCCACCGTCGCCGCCTGGTATCCCATCACGCCGTCTACGTCCGCTATGGATGCCTTCAAGGTCTTCTGCGAAAAATATCGCAAAGATCCCCAAACCGGCCAGAATAACTACATCATCATCCAAGCCGAGGACGAGCTGGCGGCCATCGGGATGGTGATCGGCGCGGCCTGGATGGGTGCGCGAGCGTTCACCTCTACCGCCGGGCCCGGCATTTCACTCATGAACGAGCTGCTCGGCCTGGCCTATTATGCTGAAATTCCCGCCGTCATCATCGACGTGGAGCGCGTGGGCCCGTCCACCGGCATGCCCACTCGCACTCAGCAGGGCGATCTGCTGGAGTGCGCCTACGCCTCGCACGGCGATACCAAACATATTTTGCTTTTCCCGTCGAATCCCGCCGAGTGCTTCGAATTCGCGCCCAAGGCGTTCGATCTGGCGGAACGTTTTCAGACGCCGGTGTTTTTGCTGTCCGATCTCGATATCGGAATGAACGACTGGGTGGTCCCGCGTTTCCAGTGGAGCGACGGCTATCAGCCGGATCGCGGGCGAGTCCTCAGTATAGAGGAAATCGACAATCTCCCGAAATTCCAGCGCTATACCGATGAAGACGAAAACTTCGTAGCGGCGCGCACTCTGCCCGGCGTTCATCCCAAAGGCTCCTATTTCGTCCGAGGATCCGGCCACAACAAATTCGGCGGCTACACGGAAATCCCCGACGAGTACCGCGAGGTGATGGATCGCCTGCTCAAGAAACACAAATCCGCCGCCAAGTTCGTACCTGCGCCCGTCATTCATCGGCATCCCGGCGCTACGTTCGGCGCGGTTACCATCGGCGGCTGCGATCCGGCTGTTCGCGAAGCGCTGGATGTTCTCGCCGAACGCGGCGTGGTGGGCGATTTCATGCGCATCCGCGGCTTCCCGTTTGATGATGCCGTTGAGTCGTTTCTCGCCGAACACGAGATCAACTTCGTCATCGAGCAGAATCGCGATGGGCAGCTTCGCTCGCTACTGACGCTGGAGACCGGCATCGCCAAAGACAGGTTGCGCTCCCTGCTTGTCTATGGCGGGTTTCCGCTCAGCGCGAGCCACGTCGTCAATGGCGTACTCAGAGAGTTCGGCGTTGAGCGCGAGCCGGTTTTTGTGGCCGTGGAACGGACTACTGCCGAAGCCGAGATGGAGGAATAGCATGCCGTCTATCGTCAAACCCGTCGCCACGCATCCCAGCCTGCAGCGCAACACGCTAGGCCTCACCATCCGCGACTATGAGGGCGGTATGTCGACGCTTTGCGCCGGATGCGGGCATGACTCCATCACCGCCGCCCTGACGCGCGCGCTCTGGGAGATGGCCGTTGAGCCGCAGATGATCGCCAAACTCAGCGGCATCGGCTGTTCGTCGAAAACTCCAGCCTATTTCGTGAACGGCGCACACGGCTTTAATTCCGCGCATGGCCGCATGCCGCCCATCGCCACCGGCGCTAACGCCGCCAATCGCGAGCTCATCTACATCGGGATCTCGGGCGACGGCGATTCGCTTTCCATAGGCCTGGGCCACATGTGCCACGCCATCCGCCGCAATGTCCGGCTGGTTTACGTGATCGAGAACAACGGCGTCTACGGCCTCACCAAGGGCCAGTTCTCCGCGTCGGCCGACGTCGGCTCCAAGAGCAAGCGCGGCGATCCCAATCGCATGGCCCCCATCGATTCGGTGATGCTGGGCCTCAGCATCGGCGCGACATTTATCGCCCGCAGTTTTTCAGGCGATAAAGACCAGCTTGTTCCTATTTTGAAAGCCGCGGTTTCGCATCGCGGATTCGCTTTGGTCGATATCATCTCGCCCTGCGTCACCTTTAACGATCACGAGGGTTCCACCAAGAGTTACCTCTATACGCGCCAGCACGACCTCAAAGCAACCGAGGCCGATTTTGTTCCACCCGCCAGCGAGATCCTGGCGCAAATTGGCCAGAACGGCGCCGTCAACGTTACCATGCATGATGGAAGCATGGTTCGATTCAAAGGCGTCCCGCCCAACTACGACCCCACCGATCGCGGCAAGGTGATGGACTATCTGGAGGAGCACCAGGGCAAGGGCGAAGTGGTGACAGGGCTGCTCTATCTGGACGAAACAGTTCCCGACATGCACGAAATGAACAAGACCACCGATGTCGCGTTGACCAAGGTTCCTTATCACAAGCTCTGTCCGGGCGCGGCTGCGCTCGATCGCCTGCAAGAAGATTTTCGGTGATCACCGAGACGCAAATCGTTCAATTTGATTCCCTGGAGTTGGACCACGGATCGACGCTCGCGCCCGTCGATGTGGCCTACGAAACTTACGGCGAATTGAACGCCCGCAGGAACAACGCCATCCTGGTCCTGCACGCCTTCACCGGCGATGCGCACGCCGCGGGCGCCGACAAAACGACGGGCGTCGTGGGATGGTGGGACAGCATGATCGGCCCGGGCAAAGGTTTCGACACCGACAAATACTTCGTGATTTGTTCCAACATTCTGGGCGGCTGCCGCGGCACTTCCGGCCCCGGCTCCATCGACCCGGCCACCGGCTGCCCCTACGCAATGTCCTTTCCGCCGGTCACCATCCCCGATATGGTCCGGCTCCAGAAAATGCTGGTGGATCGCCTGGGCATCGAACGCCTGCTCGCGGTCTCGGGTGGATCCATGGGCGCCATGCAGGCGCTGCAATGGGCCGTCGCTTATCCCGACGCCGTGGCCGCGTCCATCCCCATCGCCGGAACAGCGCGTCACAGCCCGCAGCAGATCGCGTTTAACGAAGTGGGCCGTCAGGCCATCATGGCCGACGTGGATTGGAACGAAGGCAATTACTACGGCAAGCGCCCGCCCGCACGCGGCCTGGCCGTGGCGCGCATGGTAGGACACATCACCTACATGAGCGACGCCTCCATGCGCGAGAAATTCGGACGCCGCCTGCGCGATCAGGATCAGTTCGAAGTGGAAAGCTACTTGCGATATCGCGGCAGCCAGTTTGTTGACCGCTTCGACGCCAATTCGTATCTCTATATCACAAAGGCCATGGATTATTTCGACCTGACCGCCGGACGGCCCTCGCTGAGCGCCGCGTTCGATGGTGTGAAGTCGCGATTCCTGGTGATCAGTTTCTCGTCCGACTGGCTGTACCCCAGCTATCAATCGCTCGACATCGTTCGCGCGCTCCGCGGCCGCAACTGCGATGTGGCCTATTGCGACCTGCCGTCCACCTACGGCCACGACGCTTTCCTGGTGAACGTAGCCGAGCAGACCGATCTGGTCCGCGGCTTCCTGGCGAGCACGTTCCGGGAGCGAACCTAGAGGTGTCTGAAGCGTTCGTTCCCAAGTTGCTCGGACGGAGCGACTACGCCATCATCAGCGCCATCATCGAGCCCAAGGCGCGCGTGCTGGATCTGGGCTGCGGCGAGGGCGAGTTGCTGGCTTGGCTCGCCGAAAACAAGCGCGTGGATGCGCGGGGCGTTGAGATCGAAGGATCGAAAGTTCGTCAAGCCATCTCGCGCGGCGTCTCGGTGTTCCACAGCGATATCGAGGACGCCCTCGCCGATCTTCCCGGCCAGGCCTTCGATTACGTGATTCTGAGCCAGACCTTGCAGGAATCGCGCGCGCCGCTGAAAGTGCTGCGTGAGATGCTGAGAGTGGGCAGACGCGCCATCGTCGCGTTCCCGAACTTCGGCCACTGGAGTGTTCGGCTGGCGCACCTGTTCACCGGCCGCGCGCCCAAAACCAAGCTATTTCCGCACGACTGGTTCGATTCGCCCAATATCCACTTCTTCACCGTCGACGATTTCGAAGGCCTGGTGCAATCGCAGAATTGGACCATCGAGAAGCGCATCTTTTTGCAAGGCGCGCGACAGATCACCTTCCTGCCGAATCTCTTCGCCGAGGTCGCGGTGTTTCTGGTCAGGTCTTCTTGAAAAACCTCTCGATCCCGTGCTTGAAGTCTTCCGTGGTGCGCGCCGCGGCGTTCACTTCTGCACCCGCCTGGATGGCGGCTTCAAACTGCATCACGTCCGTGCGATAAAACAGTTCCTTGGCACGCGCCAGCGCCGAAGTCGACTTAGCGGCCACGTTCGCGACGAACTCTTCCACCCCCCGCTCGAATGTCGCGGCGTCGAACACGCGGTTGATCATTCCGTAGTCCAGCGCGGTCCGCGCCGAAATCGCCTCGCCCGATGCGATCAGTTCAAAGGCGCGTTTCTCGGATACCAGGCGGCGCAGGATCGCCATCACGATGGCAGGCACGAATCCGATGTTGATCTCGGGATAACCGAATTGCGCCGAGTCTGACGCCAAGACCAAATCGGCCGCCGTCGCGATCCCGCAGCCGCCGCCCAGCGCGCGCCCCTGCACTGACGCGACAATCGGCTTGGGATGCCGCCGCATATCGAGCAGCAGACCCGCCATGTTGCGCGCTTCGGCTTGAAACTTCGCCAGATCGCCGGATGCGTCGTCCGCGAAGGTCCGCAGGTCCATCCCCGAGCAGAAATCCTTGCCCGCGCCCGTGAGCAAAACGACACGCACGCCGTCATCCGCCGCTGCCTCCCGCAGCGCGTCGCGAAGTTCGGTCAGCAGTTCCTGATCGAGCGCATTGCGGCGCTCGGGCCGGTTCAGCGCAATCCGCCCGACGCTTCGTTCAACCTGATAAGTGACCTTACGATAATCGCTCACTCGATCTCGTCACCCGGCACTGGCGGCTTTCCTCGCCCCGTCCGCTTCAAGATGCGTTTCGCTTTCGCCGCGTCGCCACGCGAGGCTCGCACCCGAAAATATTCATCGGTTCGAAGCGCGGAAAGTTTCTCCGCCACAGCAACGTTAATCAGTTGATTCAGCGCCACGCCTTCCGCTTCAGCCACGCGCTTCGCCTCCTCGAACAACGAAGGTTGCAGACGAAGAGCAACATTACTCTTTCTCATATTCGCTCCTGATCTTTCGCAGGACTTGACCCGGCAGGGCCGCTTTAATCCCGAAGAGAGCCGCGGCTTCCCGTAGATGCCGCAGATTGAAAGTCGCCAGGAAAGCAGCGCTGCCGTTCACGGCTGTTTCCAACACCATCTCGTCCGAAGGATCCTTCAATTGCGGCCGCCACAAAAACCGCATCTCAACCGGGACCGCCACCGACAAGATAGCGTCGAGGATTGCCCCGACTTCCCCAATCGTCATCGCCACATCCTTCACCAACTGCGGACGAGTTAGCACTGCTTCATATTCCAGAACTAGCGGAACTGAAACCAACATTTCGATGCGACCGTCAAACGCCGCCAAGAGCAACTGCCTTGACGCGCCTCGATCGCTGCGGAGGGCTGCTACGACGACGTCGGTATCAAGGACCAGCCGCATCCTGTCTTACCTTCAAAATGATATCACATGCAATATCGCCTACCTCAAAGGTCTAACGCCCCACCGTCTGCGCCGACGGCAGCAGCGCCGTTTTGTTCGCCGCTAAGAACGCGCGAACGCTCATCGGTTCTCGCCCCGTCAGCTCCTTCACCGCCGTGGTCGGAGTCCCCATTTTGCCTTGCGCGATCGCCTTCTGACTTGAAACCAGCAGCTTCGCGATAAATTCCGGCGTGCCCGCGGCGATCAGTTGCGCGGTGCGCTCTTCCGGCGTCACGGACTCATAGATCACCGGCCGTCCGGTCAATTCGCTCGCCAATTTCGCCAGCTCCGCATAAGTCACCAAATCCGGCCCCGTGATGTTCCAGGTATGGTTGCTGGTATCGGACGATGCCAGCGCCGCCGCGGCGGCCTGCGCGCAATCCTCCCGCGTGACATATGGCGCGCCTCCCTGCCCGGTCGCGGCGATCAGCTTGCCCGAAGCCACAGCGGGCGCGATCGTCGGAATCAGAAAATCGGCGTACCAGCACATCCGCAAGATCGTATACGGAATGCCGCTCGCCTTCAGCGCCTCCTCCGTTCCTAAATGATCCGGCGCGAACACCACCGGTGACGTTTCCGGACTCGGCATCGACGTGTACAGCACATGCTTAACGCCCGCGCTCACGGCCGCGGCCACCGCCGCCTGATGCTGCGCCAGCCTGCGCCCTGGCCGGTCGATCGCGTCCGTGCTGATGATCAGCGCCCGATCCACGCCCACCAGCGCCGCCTCCAGTCCCTTTGGATCGTCGAAATCCGCTTGGCGTACCTCGACGCCGCGCGCGGCCAGATCCGCCAGCTTTTCCGGCTTGCGCGTTCCCGCCACAATCTTCCCGGCCTTTTTCTCTAGAAGGAGCTCCACAACTCTCCGGCCAAGGTGCCCGGAAGCTCCCGTCACAAACAAGGTGCGTTCTGAAGTCATGCTCCAAGTTTAGTTCAAGGCTAGTCGGTTCGGATTAGCCACCTGTTGTGCTATTCTGGATTCTTCAGAGAGGCCGCACCTTGAGGTGGTGTTCGGTGCGAATTGGATCCAAGGCCGATCCGCCTCCCTTCCCTCCCCGTCGACTCCAGCAGCCAGCGTCGTTCTGCACATTTTCCGTCAGCACAGGCGCAAGGAGCACACTATGTTTTCTCGACGAGCATTTGCAGGAATGATAGCGGCCGGCCTCACCGAGGCCGCGTTCGCGCAGCGCGCTAAACTTTCGGGCGTCGCACCCGCCGACACGGTTTGGATCAACGGAAATGAATTTCCCGAAGGCCCGCCCCAGGCTTCCGTCGATGCCATGGCGCAAATTATCGGCAGCTCGAATCGCTACCATTACCAGGAATTTCCAGCCTTCTACTCCAAGCTGGCGGCGAGCGAAGGCCTCACGGCCGACCAGATCCTGGTAGGCGCCGGATCAAGCGAAGCCGCTGCACGCCGCGGTGGAGGCTTACACCTCGCCCACCATTCCGCTGATCATTCCGATGCCCACCTACGAGGCGGCTCCCGAGCTCGCCCGGTACAAAGGCCACTTGTGATTGAGACGCCGCTCAATTCCAAGATGGCGCCGGATGTCCATCGTCTGGCCGCGGAAGCCGACAAAGCCGGCGGCGGACTCATTTACATTTTCAATCCCGAACAATCCCACGTCCACCATCACCACCAGCGACGACATGGCCTGGCTGGTGGCGAATCTTCCGAAAAACACCTACGTGCTGGTGGATGAGGCCTATCTGCATTACGCTACTTCGCCCGAAGCCTCCAGCTCGTTTCCGTACGTGAAGGAAGGCAAGAACGTCATCGTCTGCCCGAACATTTTCGAAGATTTACGGCATGGCTGGCTTGCGCGTCGGATACATCGCAGGCCGTCCCGATCTGATCGCGAAGATGGAGCCGTATCGCAACAATGTGATCAGCATCGTCAGCGTGCGTGCGGTTCTGGCCGCGCTGGATCTGGGACCCAAGATGCTGGAGGAGCGCAAGGCCAAGATCGTTCATACCCGCACCGAACTCTGCGCGTGGTTGAGCGAGAAGAACTTCAAGTTCATTCCACCGCAAGCCAACTTCCTGATGATCGAGACCGGACGCGACGCCAAACAGATGCAGGCGGCGATGCTGGCGAAGGGCGTCGCCATCGGCCGTCCCTTCCCGCCTCTCAACACGATGATTCGCGTCTCCATCGGCACCGACGCCGAGATGGCCAAGTTCCGGACCGTGTTCACCGAAGTGATGGTGTCGTAATAAGCCGCGTCGTAACTGAACAGCGCTCATCAGCAAGCGATTGGGGATGTGATATCCTTTGCCCTGAAGAGGAGTCACGTCCCCATGGAACGCAAGAAAGCCTCCGATTTCCCGCAGGAACTGCTCAATCTCTTCGACCTCTACGTCCACGGCGATATTGGACGCCGCGACTTCCTGGATGGAGCTAAGAAATTCGCCACCGGCGGGCTCACCGTAGCCGCGATTTTCGAAAGCCTGCGTCCCAATTACGCATGGGCCGAGCAAGTTCCTAAAGACGACAGCCGCATCAGGTCCGAGTACGTGACGGTGCAATCGCCGGAGGGCAACGGCAGCATCAAAGGCTATCTGGTTCGGCCCGCAGGTGGTGGAAAACAGCCCGGAGTTTTGGTCGTTCACGAAAATCGCGGTCTGAATCCTTACATCGAAGATGTGGCGCGGCGCTTGGGGACCGCCAACTTCATCGCCTTCGCGCCCGACGGTTTGACCAGCGTGGGCGGCTATCCCGGCGACGACGAAAAGGGCGCGCAGGAGTTCGGAAAGGTCGACCGGGGAAAGATGCTCGAAGACTTTCTTGCTTCCGCGAAATGGCTCAAGGCGCGGCCGGACTGCACCGGCAAAATCGGCGTGGTAGGTTTTTGTTTCGGCGGCGGAGTCGCCAACCAACTTGCGGTACGGATGGGATCCGATCTGGCGGCCGCCGTTCCCTTCTATGGCGCGCAGCCGGTGGTCGCGGATGTCGCCAAAATCAAAGCGCCGCTGTTGCTGCACTACGCGGGGCTGGACAAGCGCATCGACGACGGTTGGCCGGCCTATGAGGGAGCGCTCAAAGCCAACCACGTCACCTACACCGCGTACTTGTACGAAGGAGTCAACCATGGCTTCCATAACGACACCACGCCGCGCTACGATGAAGCGGCCGCCAAGCTGGCGTGGACCCGCACGCTCGACTTCTTCAACAAATATTTGAGAGGCTAACGCAATGACACAGAAATGGAAGCTCGCGCTGTTGCTCTCCGCCTGCGTATTCGCTTATTCGCAGGACAAACCGAGTTCCAACTTCACTGGCGGAGAAGTGAAGGCCATCAAGGAGAACTCCGAAGGAAGGCCCGCGCACTTCTACTTCGGTCCGGGCGCGCGAACCAAATGGCATAGCCACGAAGGCGGGCAAATCATTTTAGTGGAAGACGGCGTCGGCCTGTACCAGGAGAAGGGCGGACCGGTGGTGGAACTGCGCGCCGGCGAGACGCATTACTGCCCGCCCGGAGTGGTGCATTGGCACGGCGCGTCGCCCACCGAAGGGGGCACGCAATTTAACGTGAGCCGCGGCGGCATCACCTGGGGCGCGGAAGTCACCGACGCGGAGTTCAACGCCAAGCCAATTCACAAGTAAAGGCGACGCTACTTTTGGCTCTGGCCTTCTGAACGCCGCGCAACACCAAAATGATCGGCCAGTTCATCCGCATAGCCGAGCGGACCCGAGTTGACGTCTTCGCTGTCCGGTAGCATGGTCCGGTTCCACGCCTCGTAGTCCGCAACCAGCTTTCGATAGATCTCGGGCTGCCGCTGCTTCAAGTTCGCGCGTTCCAAGGGATCGTCGGCCACGTTGAAGAGAAAATCGTTCCCCGCGATCCGCAAATATTTCATGTCGCCATCGCGATGCGCGCGCTGCGCGTTGTAGTGATAGCGCCAGAATAGGCTACGCGAAACCGGCGGTGCATTTCCGCCGAGTTGCGGAAGCAGACTGATCCCATCCAATGGATACGCGGGGTCGGCCTGCGCACTGGCCGCAGCCAGCAGCGTGGGAACCCAATCCATCGAGATCGCCACTTGTTCGGCAACGGTCCCGGCCGGAATGCGCCCCGGCCAGCGAATCAGCGCTGGAATACGCAAGCCCCCTTCCAGCAATTCGGTCTTCTTGCCACTGAACGGCCAGGTGTCGGCGAAACGCTCGCCTCCGTTGTCGCTGGTGAAAATGACGATGGTGTTATTCGCGATGCCAGCGGAATCGATCGCCTTCAGAACGCGGCCCACCTGCAAGTCCATTGCCAGAACCATGTGTTCGTAGGTTTTCATGGACCCTCCGTCGCGATCGATAAGCGCCTTGATCCGCCGCGATTCGGCTTCATCGCCCGGCCCTTCCCATGGCCAGTGCGGCGCATTGAAATGCAGGCTGAGGAAGAAAGGCTGCCGGCGGGCTGCGTACTCGCCAATCACCTTCACCGCACGCTGGCCCAGCAGATCGGTCAAATAACCGTTCTGATGAATCGGCACATCGTCGTCCCACAAATCGTCCGTATTCGTGTTTGCGATTCCGCTCTTATGCGTGAAATAGTCCACGCCTCCGCCGCGAAAACCCCAGAAGTGATCGTAGCCGCTCTTGAGCGGACCGAACTCCGGCAACTGCCCGAGATGCCACTTTCCGATCAGCGTAGTTCCATACCCCGCCTTCTTGAGCAACGACGGCAACGTAGGATGCTCCGGCGGCAAACCCTCATTGCGCCGGCCGGTGATCGGCTCTTCCAGCCCGCACCGCAAACGATATTGATAGCGGCCCGTGATCAGTGCTGTGCGCGTTGCCGAGCATACTGCGGAATTCGCGTAAGCCTGCGTGAATCGCGCGCCTCCAGTGGCGATTGAGTCGATATTCGTGGTCCGGTACTCGCGCCGGCCATAGCAGGAGAGATCGGCGTAACCCAGATCGTCGGCCATCATGTAAATGACGTTCGGCTTCGCTGCCCCCGGATTCTGCGCGCGCAAAACGCCCAGACCAAGAGCAGTCGTGGTTGCCGCCAGCGCCTGACGCCGGGTAAACGAACAGGAAAGGGCCATGACTCTTAGAATAGTGCCAACCGTGAGTGGGAAGCTCTTCCTATATACTGATCAGCTGACTGTGAATCCCCACTCGGCTCCGAGCATCCATGCCTCCCACGCGCCGGAGCTGAAGAACTACCGCTACGAATGGTACGTGGTTCTGGTGCTGGCGGCCTGCTACGCGCTTTCCTTTGTCGATCGCCAGATTCTCAGCCTTCTCGTCGGCCCCATTAAGCAGGACCTGCACATCAGCGACACCCGGATCGGCCTGCTGCAAGGTCTGGCATTCTCGGTCCTTTATACATTCATGGGATTGCCGCTCGGCCGCTGGGCCGACTCCGCCAATCGCCGCAACCTGGTCGTGGCCGGAGTGCTGGCTTGGAGCGCATTCACCGCTTCGTGCAGCGCCGCCAAGAGCTTTCTTACGCTGTTTCTCGCGCGCATTGGAGTCGGCATCGGTGAGGCGTCGCTTTCTCCCTCCACTTACTCCATGGTGTCCGACTATTTTCCGAGAGAACGCTTCGGCGTGGCGCTCAGCGTTTTGTACATGGGCGTTTTTGTAGGATCCAGCTTGGCCTTGATGGTGGGCGGAACAACCGTGGATTTGCTGGCGCACACGCCGCAGGTGACAGTACCTATTCTTGGCCTGATTGCGTCCTGGAGGTTAACTTTTGTCATCGTCGGCGCTCCAGGGATTCTCTTCGCTCTATTGCTGTTCACCGTTCGCGAGCCGGTTCGCAAGGGCGTGCTGCGGGTGGCCGGTGGCCAGCGCCTCACTCTGGGCGAAGGGATGGCGCAAGTCCGCATGCGCTGGCAAACCGTCGCGGGGCTCGCTCTGGGGATGGTTTTTCAGTCCACCTGTTTCTACGCCTTCATGTCCTGGGCGCCGGCTTTCCTGCAGCGGGTCCATGGATGGACGGCGGGTCAAGCGGGCCGAGCCTTGGGGTTGATCGTCCTCATCTTCGGTTGCCTGGGGATGTACGCCGGTGGGATGCTTTGCGATCGCTGGCATCGCAAGGGAGTGGTGGACGGGCCGGTCAGGGTTGGAATTCCGAGCGCCCTTGGAGCCGGAGTTTTGTTCGTGCTGGCGATGCTGGCGCCGCGCGCCGGATGGACCCTGGCATTCGCTTGCCCGGCGATGTTCTCACTCGCCCTGCCCATGGGGACCGCGGTGGCGGCCCTGCAGTTGATCTTTCCCAATCAATTGCGCGGCCAGGTTTCCGCGCTGTATCTGTTCATCCTCAACTTGGGCGGGCTCACTCTGGGACCGCTGCTGCCTGGGGTGTTCAACGATTATCTATTCAAGAACGAAAAGATGATCGGACCATCCGTGGCCATCACCATCGCCGGCGCGGCCGTGTTGATGCTGATACTTTTCGCGGCAACCATGCGCCCGTATCGGGTCCACTATCGACTGGCTCAATACGATGCCAAGCTCTGATGCAGAAGACCTTCTTCCCTACCTGGCTGGACCGCCGCGAGCCGGAGGTGGCGGCAGTGTACCGCCTTCAGCCAGGATCTTCATATTCTCGAGCGCCTGCATGAAACGTGTGGCTCTTTGCGCCCGGTCCTTTTCGCGCGCCGCATCGTCGGGCAGCCCCGAGTTATCGAAGATCAGCGTGTAAACCAGCTTCGACGTGGTGGCGGTGACGGGTCTCGCTTCCAGCGTGCCGTGATACAGATTGTAGGGCCGCCCCTCCCGCACGGGCTGCGTGTACGTGTAGGAAAGCTCCGTCTTCCCCACCAGGATCTCGCTGCCCACCGATCGGACGGCGCCGAACTCGCCGTCCTTGCCCGACGTGATGGTGCACGGCACCTGCAGCCACTCGCCGATATCGCAATACTTGCCCACCCGCTTCCACACTTCGGCCGCCGGCCGGTTCACCGTGATTTCCAGGGGAATGGAGATGTAATTCGGATTTGCTACCGCGAGTGGCGCAGGGGGACCCTGTGAATGTGCCACCTGGGCCAGACAGGCGATCGCAATCGCACACCCGGCAGCTCTTGTCCCAAAATGATTTCGCATAGATTCCTCCCAGTCGTTTCGCCTCGTGGCGTGGTACTGACGGACAATCGTGTCACAGCCGCCGAAGAGAATCAAGTAGGAGACAATCAAGCAGAGCTTACACTTTTGTCTCGCCATCCAGCGCCAGGCTGCGTTTTGAATTAACTTAGAGAGTGCACGAAACAGGGAGGTGCGCGGTGTTGGTTTGGAATTACCGGCTGGCGGCGCTATGCGTGTTGTTGTCGAGCGGTCTTCCTGCCGCCGCGCAGTCTGGGGCCCAGGGCGGCGAGTGGCGGTCCTATGGCGGCGATCTGGGTAACACGCGCTACGCGCCACTGGATCAAATCAACTCCGCGAACTTCAATAAGCTCGAAATCGCCTGGCGCTTCAAGACCGACAATCTGGGGCCCCGGCCCGAAACCAATCTGGAGTCGACACCACTGATGGTGAACGGCGTGCTTTACTCCACCGCGGGAACAAGGCGCGACGTGGTGGCGCTGGATGCGGGCACCGGCGAATTGCTTTGGGTGCACGGGGAAAAGGAGGGACGCCGCGCCGACGTTGCTCCGCGCAAGCTCTCCGGCCGCGGGCTGGCTTATTGGACCGACGGGCGCGAAGAGCGCATCCTTTATGTCACGCCCGGTTATCGCCTGGTCGCACTGGATGCCAGGACCGGATCACGGATTCCCAGTTTTGGAACCGATGGCGTGGTCGATCTGAAGCTCGGCGACGACCAGGAAATCGACCCATTGAATGGTGAGATCGGATTGCACGCAGCGCCCGTGGTGGCCGGCGACGTCGTCATTGTCGGAGCGGCGCACAAGGCGGGCGATATACCGAAGAGCAAAGCCAACGTGAAGGGATTTGTACGCGGGTTCGATGTGCGCACTGGAAAACGGCTGTGGATTTTCCACACCATCCCCAAGCCCGGCGAATTCGGCTACGACACTTGGGGGAACGATTCGGCTGATTACACCGGCAACACCGGTGTCTGGGGCCAGATTAGCGTCGACCAACAACTCGGCATGGCCTATCTGCCGGTCGAGTTGCCCACCGGCGATTTCTACGGCGGCCATCGTCCCGGCAACGGCCTCTTCGGCGAAAGCATCGTGGCGGTCGATCTCAAAACCGGCCAGCGAAAGTGGCACTATCAGCTGGTGCATCACGGCATTTGGGACATGGACATTCCCTGCGCGCCGATGCTGGTGGATATCACGGTGGATGGACGCCAGATCAAAGCCGTCGCGC
Organism: Bryobacterales bacterium; assembly: GCA_963798295.1. Lineage (GTDB taxonomy): Bacteria > Acidobacteriota > Terriglobia > Bryobacterales > Bryobacteraceae > Palsa-89. The sequence continues at coordinate 793,607 of CAWCSV010000007.1, forward strand.
AGCCCACCAAGCAGGCGTTCCTGTACGTCTTCGATCGCGTTACCGGCAAGCCCGTCTGGCCCATCGTGGAAAAGCCCGTGGAGCAGTCCACGACGCCGGGTGAAAAGACCAGCCCCACGCAGCCGTTCCCAACCAAGCCGCCGGCTTACGATCGCCAGGGTTCGTCCCTGGACGACCTCATCGATTTCACCCCCGCGTTGCGCGCGGAGGCGCTGAAAATCACCACGCGCTACAAGTTCGGGCCTCTGTTCACTCCTCCCGTGGTGAGCAAGCCGGAGGGGCCGTTGGGCACTCTGGTCATGGGTCCGTTTGGCGGCGGGTCCAATTGGCCGGGCGGATCCTTCGATCCGGAGTCCCATATTCTCTATGTCTATTCGCAGCGGACGCTCGACTCCATGGGGCTGGTCCAACCGAAGCCCGGTGCATCCGACATGGCCTGGGTTCTGGGCAAACCGGCCGATGCCGCCGGCGCTCCTCCGCCGCTGCTGGTGCAAGGCATGCCGATCATCAAGCCGCCTTACGGCCAAATCAGCGCCATCGATCTGGACAAGGGCGACATCTTGTGGCAGGTCGCTCATGGCGAGACGCCGGATGTGGTGCGCAATAGCCCAGCTTTAAAAGGCGTCAATATTCCGCGCACCGGCCGGCAGGGAACGGTGGGCACGCTAGTTACTAAGTCACTCGTGATCGCGGGCGAAAGCGGCGTAGTCACCATGCCCTCCGGCGGCGGCCAGAGAAGTGCCATGCTGCGCGCTTACGACAAGAAGACCGGCCAGGAGATGGGCGCGGTGAGCATGCCGGCGGGACAAACCGGATCGCCGATGACTTACATGCTCAACGGCAGGCAGTATATCGTGGTGGCGATCGGCGGAAGCATACCCGCCGAGTTGATCGCGTTCGCGCTGCCGGGGAACAACTGATGGCTTCTTTCAAACGGCTGCCGTTGCGTGAATCGGTAATCCGCCGGACCACCATCCAGGCGCTTCAAATCGGCGCCGTGAATCTTTCCCAAGGCTTCCCCGACGATGACGCGCCCTCCGAACTCAAGGAACTGGCTCGCCAGGCGGTAGCCGGCTGCAATCATCAATACACCGATCCGGCGGGTGCCCCGGTGCTGCGCCGCGCCATCGCGCACAAGATGGAGCGCTTCAACGGCATCCCGGCAGATCCGGACCGCAACGTTGTCGTTACATGCGGCGCAACGGAAGGGATGGTGGTCGCCATGGAGGCGCTGGTAGAGCGCGGCGACGAAGTGATCACCTTCGCTCCCATGTACGAGAATTATGTGCTGCAATCCATCGTCTCCGGATTGAAATTGCGGATTCTCGAAACATCGGAGCCGGATTTCTCCTTCACCCTCGAACAGCTCGATCATCTGCACACGCCGAACACGGCGGCGATATTGCTTTGCAATCCCTGCAATCCCACCGGCAAGGTTTTCACCGTCGACGAGCTTCAGACCATCGCCCAATTCGCAGCCGATCGCGATCTGCTGATCTTCGCCGACGAGACATACGAATATCTGGTTTGGCCCGGACACCGGCACATCAGCATTGGATCGCTGCCTGTTGCCCGCGACCGCACCGTTACCGTCACTTCCATGGGCAAAACTTACTCCGTCACCGGATGGCGCGTGGGTTACGTGATCGCGCCGGACGAGATCGCCGAGCAAATTCGCAACATGCACGATTTCCACACCGTGACCGCTCCGCATCCCTTTCAGGTCGCGCTGGCCGGGGCGCTCGGGCTGCCTGATGAATTTTACGATAAGCTTCGCCGCGAATACTGGGAACGCAAACAACTGCTCTGCGACGCGATTGAGCAATGCGGCATGACGTTCTATGAACCCGGCGGATCGTACTTTCTATGGTGCGATTACGCGGATCTGTCGGACCAGGACGACTCCGTGTTTGGCGAGCGGCTGATGCGCGAAGCGGGCGTCGCCGGGGTCCCCGGTTCTGTGTTCTATCCTGCCCGCAATAATCCCAAGAGAATCCGGTTTACATTTTCCAAGTCTCGACCCACCATCGAAGAAGCAGCGCGTCGCCTGGCCGGTTTTCGCGCTTAGAAATGGTGCTCGTCCGCCGCGCCGGGTTTGACCGCCTCCAACTTGATCTGCCTCAGCACCTCCGTCCGGTGATCGAGCTCGGACTTACCCTCCGGAAATCGATTCACGCTGAGTATGAATGCCAGCACGTCGGCATCCTGCTCGCGGGTCAGCTTGCCGGGATGGTCCGCGGGCATGGTGGTCCGAATCCTCTCGAAGAGGTCGCCCAGCGTCAGGCCGTCCCAATTGGAGAAAAACTCACCGCCTGTCAGCGGCGGCGCGGATTCGCCCCCATTCAACGTCGCGCCGTGGCAGGAGGCACACTGATTGGCGTAGAGCGTCTCTCCACGCTTGGCTTGCTCCGGTGTGTAGACGCCGTCCCATACGGACCGCGACGTTTGAGCGCAGAGTAAAACCGTAAAGAACGCAGCGGCGTATTTCATCCGCTAGTTCGCCGAGGGCAAACTGTAGGCAATGTACTCGCCCGAGTACGCGCCTCCGCTGACAGCGACCACGATGTACTGCTTGCCATCCACCATGTAAGTCATCGGCGAACCACTCTGAGGCGCGGGCATGTAAACCGCGCCCACTTCCTTGCCCGTCGCCTTGTCATAGGCTCGCAGCATGGCGCCGCGCGGATGCGACTGCGTGGTGGTGTTCTGGCTGTCGCCAAGCACCACCAATGTTTTCGTGACGATCAATCCCACGCTGCCCGGCTGGCCCGTATTAGGGATGTTCATGCCTTTCAGGGCCGGGTGATTGCGAACCGAATCGGGAGTCTCGCCGTATGGCACCTGCCATTGGATTTCCCCTCGATCCAGATTGATCGCCGAGATCACCGCGTACGGCGGCTTCACAATGGACAGACCCTGAACGGTAAGCGCTCCTACGGCAGGCTGGGCTGGGGTAGCCGGCGAAGGTGGAACTGGCCGGCGCTGCGGAGCGTCGGCGGCCGAACCGAACCCCGGGCCTTCGGAAACCCGAAATTCCGCATCGTTCCTTCCCATGACGTAGCGAATGTCCGAAAATCCTTGCGGCGGTGTGCGCAATGAAATGGGGAAGAGGGCCGATTGATGCGCCTGCGCGTAGACGATGTGCGTTTCCGGATCGTAGCCGGCCCCAGGCCAGTTTGTCCCGCCGCTGGCGTTGCCAAGATCCAGCGCCCCCAGATATCCCTTGGTATCGCCGATCACCGGCGGAAGAAACATCGGTCCCGTTTTGTAACGCGCCACCGCGTCGCGCGCCTGCGCTCGCATCTCCGGTGTAAAATCGATCAAATCGTCCGGTATTTTGAGGAAATTGCGTGCATACGCGGGTGGCTTAGTAGGAAAAGGCTGGGTGGGTGAGGTCTTTTCTCCGGGCACATCCGATTGCGGCACGGGACGCTCCTCGATTGGCCAGACCGGTTGACCTGTGACGCGATCGAAAACATAAAGGTATGCTTCTTTGCTCGGCAAGGCTACGGCTTTGATCGCCTTCCCGCCGACGGTAATATCGGCCAGGATGGGCGCTGACGACAAATCGTAGTCCCAGATCGGGTGATGCACAATCTGGAAATGCCACTTCCGCTTGCCCGTCTTCAGATCCACGCACACCAGGCTCTCGCCAAAAAGATTGTCACCCGGCCGCTCGCCTCCATAGAAATCCGAGGTCGGAGACTCCACCGGCAGATACACCAGACCAAGGTCTTCGTCCACCGTCATCTGGGTCCACACTCCGGTGTTGCCGTTGGTGGCCCAGGACCCGTTTTCCCAGGTTTCGTTGCCCAACTCACCGGGGCGAGGAATGGTGTTGAAGGTCCACAAAAGTTTTCCGCTGCGGGCGTCGAAAGCGCGTACCAGCCCCTTGGTATTGTTGTGAGTCACCACCGTCATGCCCTCTTTGAACGACGAACCGACGATCACGATGTCTTTCACCACCAGGGGCGTTGAGTGCAAGCCTGCCTCGCCGGTCTCCAGATCGATCGGCTGGCCCGTGCCGGTCACCATGCCTTCCTTCAGATCCACCATGCCGCCCTTCCCGAATCCCTGGATGGGCTGACCAGTATGCGCGTTCAGCGCGATGAGACGATAGCCGGTGGTGACGAAGATCACGCGGTCGTCGCCCTTGCCGTCGGTCCAGTAAGACACCCCGCGTCCCGACAACTGCCGTGGAGCGATGGCCGCGCGATTCCCTTCCCGCAGACTGTACGCCCACATCAACTCGCCAGTCTTCGCATCCAGAGCAATCACGGACCGCCGCGTTCCCGCAGTGGTGTAGATCACGCCTTTCACCATCAGCGGCGTGCCCTCGAGTTTATATTCCGGCCGCGGGCCGAGGGCATCGGTCTTGAACCGCCACGCTACTTCAAGTTGGTTAAAGTTCGCCCCGTTAATCTGATCGAGCGGCGAATAACGCGATCCCTGAATGTCGCCGGTGTACGAAGGCCATTCGCCGTTCTTGGTAGAGGGTTGCTGTCCCCACGCCGGCGCTGTCAGCAATGCAAGGCCAGCGATGACCGCGCAACGCTGCGCATATTGTCCCTTCCTCTCGCCCCGATGCATCTGTCCTCCTTGCCGCTACTGAGCCTTACCTCATCGCGACGGCTTCACCGTGACCTTCACTTCCGCATTGGACCAGCAACACTGAAATCCGCGGCCTCCCTCGCCCGACCAATCGTTCGCCAGTGCGTGCAGCACGTATTCTCCCGGTTCGCTGAATGTCGCGGTGGTGGTCGCCTTTCCCTGGAACGCGGTCGACGGCGGTGCCGTGAATTCGGCCTTCTCCACCGCCGGCTCGGCCTTCGCGAAAGACACCGAGCCCGGTCCGCGGAACTTGGTCCACGTAATGGTGACGGCCGGAGTGATGGAACGCGTCGCGCCTGGAATGACGCTGGCGTCGTCAGCCACCCAGAGATTCAACGTTACGGGATCTGGCAACGTCGTCGTCAGCGAAGTGCTTTGACCTCGCGGTCCTTGGACGAAGGGTCCGGTGGACGCAAATGCCATGAACGGCGGCGTGTTCCCGGTGGCGTCGCGGAACGGCGAAAGCTCCCACAGCGGATTCAGGCTGCCCGGAACCGACGTGGTCGCGCCATTGGCCGTCAACGTCCAGGTGAGCTGGTTCGATCCGAAATCCTTGGGCACCGTTACGGTGAAAACGCCCCACTTCCGGTGGGTAAGAAAATGAGTCGGCTGTCCCTGGTCGGGCCCTCCCGGGTCGATCCGGTTGCCGGCGCCGATTGGGATATCCAGCTCCTGTTTCAGATTTCGATTGAAGTATCCGAAGAGCAGGCTGAAGCTTCCATCCTGATTGCGAAACCATCCTTCGAAAGCGCCGGTTACGCTTTGTCCGGAATCGTGGCTGGGGCCGGTCCGCAACTGCTGCGCCGGCACATCCGCTAAACACACCAGCATCAAGGCCGCCAGACCGGCGCGCGCACACCAATGACAGCGCATCGTTCTTGCGTTAGTTACCGGTCGCGCCGTCTGACGACGCCTTCGCGTTGCGTTGGGCAAGCCATGCCTGATAGTCCGCCTCACTGATGTAGGTGACGTTCACCCACGCGTGAGCCATCTCGTCCACGGTGCGGTCACCCCAACCCACCCATTGGTTCGGATCGGGATTGTTCGGATTATTGGCAGTGTTGTCATGCCAGGCCACCACGTGGATGATGGTGCCTTTGGGCAGCACCGGCGCCGCGTCGTCGGCATAGATGTAGTTCGTCATCCAGTTGAAGTTGAAATGGTCGACGTAGCTGAGCGTGCGCCTGGTCCCATCCGGAAGAATCGCTTCCAGCAGCATCGCTTTACCGCGCAGGTGCATGTGAGGCTGAAAATTCTCCAGCCGCGCCGGCGCTCGCAATGCCGTGTACCCCTCCGTCTCCACAACTTGATTGGGCGGAATATCCAGCTGTCCGAATCCGGCTGAGCCTGGATGAGCCGGAAATGGCACCAGATACGTCCGGTATTTCGGCGTCTCGCCTTTGGGATAAAGATAGACCGCCAGTTCCACATGATCGCGGATTTCCTCGCCCGCGGCATGATAATGCATCTCCCACCAGATGCGGGAACCTGGCAACAGCAGTTTGCCAGTGTTCGGACGATAAATGTCGTAATTCTTGTTGATGGCCCATTCCATCAGCAGACCTTGCATGGTGGGGCCCGTGCCCGATCCCGGCTCTTCCTGCTGCAGATAAGCCAGGGCGTGATGAGTGATTCTGCGTCCCGCCGGAGTGGCTGGCCGCATCTCGACGGCCCTCACCCAGCGCGGCTCGGTAACGGGAATCGGAGTCAGCGGACGGAACCAGACATCTTGTCCATGAGCCGGCATCGTATACGATTCCGACTTAAGGATGAAGTCCGGCTTGCCGAACTGTTTCTCCAGTTGCCAGCCATCGTCATCCGGCCATTGCTTGGGAGGCGGCATGTCCTTCGGATCGCCCAGCACAGCCCCGCCGTCCACCCAACGCGCGATCACGGCGATCTGATCGTCCGAGAGCGAAATGTCGTTCTGGAAATGCTGAATGCCGACGGTCTTGTCCAGATGCCAGGGTGGCATGTTGCGGGACACCACCCGCTCCTTGATCGCCTTAGCCCATGGCCTGGTTTCCTGATAAGTCACCAACGACATCGGCGCCATCGATCCCGTGCGATGGCAATTCTGGCACTTTTCCTGCAGGATCGGCGCAACGTCTTTGGTGAAAGTCGGCGGATTATTGGCAAGATTGGCCGCACCCGCGCAAACCGCAGCCACGCAAGCCGCAAACGCTAGCCCCGTACCCAGCGCCAATACGCGCATTTCACCCTCCGTGTCTTCCCCAGATTCTACACCTTATAGCTTGGTAGAATTGTATCCCGCCCCTGCATCACAGTCAAAGCCCAACGGATTACTTGGAGGCTTTCGGCCACACCACGCCCTGGTCCTTCTTGGTTACCGCAGCCAGGCCTTTGTAGACGAATTTCTGGACGCGCTGCCCGCGATAAGTCTCCGTGGTATAGATGTTGCCCTTCGAATCGGCGGCGATGCTGTGCACGGCGTAGAACTGGCCGGGCTGCCGGCCACCATCCCCAAAGCTGGTCAGAATCTCCAGCGTGTCACGCAGCATCACGTAGATCTTTTCGTTCGCGCCGTCCGCCAGAAAGATATACTTCTGCTGAGGATCTTTGGAGAAAGCGATGTCCCAGACCGACCCATCGCCGCGCGTGTTCTTGGCGATGAAGACCTCTTTCACGAATGTGCCATCCGGCTTGAACACCTGAATTCGGTCGTTCGGACGATCGCAGACATACAACAGTCCGTCGTTGGAGAGCTGGGCGCAGTGGACGGGATTGCGGAACTGCTGCGCGGGCGGATCGTCGGGCTTGTAGGGCCCCAGGTTGGTATCGTCGGGCTTGTTCCCGTAGGCGCCCCAATGCCGCTTGTACTTGCCGGTCTCCGCGTCAAACACGATGACGCGGTGATTGCCATAGCCGTCGGCCACATACAGCTCGTCGGTCTTAGGATCCACGAACAATTTCGCCGGGCCTTTCAGGTTCTCCACATCATTGCTGCCCTGGCTCTTTCCCGGATGGCCGATCTGCATCAGGAATTTCCCGCTCTGCGTGAACTTGAGAACCATGTTGTCGTTGAACGGAGCTGGGCCGCGCGGCGTACCTTCGCTTGGAGCCGTCCCGCGAGGCGCCGGACCGCGGCCGTTGCCGCCGATCCAAACGTTCCCCTTGTAGTCCACCGTGATCCCATGATTCGAATCCGGCCAATCGTAGCCTTCGCCAGGCCCACCCCAGCTCGCCACCAGATTGCCGGCTTGATCGAACGCCAATACAGGCGGCGCAGGGGTGCAGCATTCCGCCGCGGGCGGATTCGCCGCAGCGTAGATCTCCTTGGGTTCGAGTGAACCGGCGCGATGAATGATCCAGATATGGTCCTGCGCGTCGGCCGAAACGCCGATCGCATTGCCGATCACCCAATGGTTCGGCAGCGGCTTGGGCCACATCGGATCCACTTCGAACCTGGGCGCCATCACTGTTCCGTGATCCGAAGCCTTCTTGGCCAACACCACAGAACTGATTCCGAGGATCATGACAGTAGCGCAAAAAGCCACGCCGACGCGTAGATTGATCTTCATGGGGCTATCCTCCCGGGAACGCCGACCGGTTGATATTCTATTACACGTGTCGCGAAGAGTGTCAATTCGCTTCCTCCTTCGCCCCATAGCGGCGGTGCTGTCGTCTTTCGTTCTGATTCCTCATCTCGTGGTCGCTCACAATATCCCGAACGACGTGACGGTGCAAGCGTTCTTCCGGCCCCAGGGCCAGCATCTGCGCCTGCTCGTTCGCGTCCCGCTGAAAGCCATGCGCGATCTGGAATTTCCGCAACGTGGCCCTGGTTACCTGGATCTGGACCGAATCGACTCGATTCTTCCCGACGCGGTTACGCTGTGGATCAGCGGCGCGCTGGACGTTTACGAAGACAATCGGCTTCTGCCCAAGCCCGCGGTGCTTGCGAGCCGGGTATCGTTCGAATCCGACCCGTCCTTTGCCACGTATGATGCCGCGCTGGCGCACATTCGCGGCCCGCGATTGACGAATGCCACGAACGTGGTTTGGGACCAGGTGCTGCTCGACACGGCGCTCGATTACCCCATACAATCCGACCGCGCCCGTTTTTCCATCCACTCCGAATTGGCCCGGCTGGGCGTGCGAACCGTTAGCGTGCTGCGATTCCTGCCGCCCGGCGGCGTGATACGAGGCTTCGAATTTACGGGCGACCCAGGCGTCGTTCAGCTCGACCCGAGCTGGCACCAGGCGGCCTTACGATTCGTAAAGCTGGGGTTCATGCACATCCTGGACGGCACGGATCACCTGCTCTTTCTCTTCTGCCTGGTGATCCCTTTCCGGCGCTTCCGCGCGCTCGTCCCCATCGTGACCGCGTTCACAGTCGCGCATTCCATCACCCTGATTGCGTCCGCTTACAACCTCGCTCCCAGTGCGCTTTGGTTTCCACCCCTGATTGAAACGCTGATCGCCTGCTCCATCGTCTATATGGCGCTCGAGAACATCGTGGGCGGCGCCACCGTGCATCGCCGCTGGATGATCGCGTTCGCGTTCGGCCTGGTGCACGGGTTCGGCTTTTCATTCGCGCTGCGGCAGACGCTGCAGTTTGCCGGCTCGCATCTGCTGACGTCGCTGCTGGGATTCAATATCGGAGTGGAGCTGGGACAATTAATGGTGCTCGCCCTGATGGTGCCGGCCATCGAGTTCCTGTTCCGGCGTGTGGTCGCGGAACGGATGGGCACCATCATCCTGTCGGCGCTAGTAGCTCATACCGCCTGGCATTGGATGATGGATCGCGCGGATCAGTTGCGGCAGTTCCGCTTCGAGTGGCCGATTTTGGATCTACCAACGCTCGCGACCGCGGTCCGCGTGCTAATGGTCGCTGTGCTGCTCGCAGGACTTCTGTGGGCGGCGCGCGCCGTGCTGCGCGATTACGCGGAACGCCGCAAGACCGTGACAAGCCGCGGCCAGGTTTCTGGAACCGAGGAGCCTTCTTCTACTTGACGTATTTCTTTAAATCCTTCGGGCCCACTTCCGCACCATAAACGTTCCCTTCCCCATCCGCCGCGACGCCTTCCGCCATGCTGGTGCCGCCCTTGGGATCCGGGTCGGGAATGAAGGCCGTCACCTTGCCGTCGTGCGTGCTCCCGATGCGGATGCCACGATGGCAGCCGGGATTGTAGCCGTACGCCCCCTCCTTGTCATTCGATTCCGAATCGGAGACGTACAGCACATCGTTCTTATCAATGGCTAATCCGCTTGGCCGCCCAAACTGTTTCCACTCCGCAATGAAATTACCTTCCTGATCAAAAATCTCGATGCGATTGTTGGTGCGATCGGCGACGAAGAGCCGTCCTCGGGAATCCATCGCGAGCGAATGCGGACCAACGAATTGCCCCGGACCTGCGCCCGCCGTTCCCCATTGCTTGATGAATTTCCCGGCGCTTGAAAACTTCACGATCCGCGCGTCGCCGAATCCAGGCGAATGGCCGGACGATACGAAAATATCGCCGTTGGGGGCCACCACCACATCCGTCGGCTGATTGAAGGTGTCCGTCCCACTCCCGGCCACGCCCGCCTTGCCGAGAGTCATCAATACCTTTCCTTCGCGGCTAAACTTGAAAACCTGATAGCCCTTGCCGTCTTTTCCCTGCGCGTCGGTCACCCAGACGTTGCTGTCTTTGTCGACGAAGAAACCGTGCGGCTGCACGAACAATCCCGCTCCGAAATGACGCAGGTTTTTTCCGGACGCATCAAACTCCAGAATGGGGTCGAGCGTAGAATCGGCGCAGCTGTTCGCGCCGCACCGGTCATAAGCCCATATGTGTCCATCAGGGCCGACATCGACGCCCGCCGTGGAGCCCCATTTCCTTCCGTCCGGCATCTGCGCCCAATCCCGAACCAGCTTGTAAGGATTGGGCAGGTCATTGGGAGGCGGGTAGCTGGGCTGGGCATGCAGAAAGGCCACGGCTCCCAAAAGTGCGAGTCCAAGCCGACTCGGATTTGCCCGCCTCAGATATCGCCGATTCAGATCTAGCCGATTCACATCTAGCATGATGAGTTCCTTCTCGTTTCGCACAGTGTACACCACATGGGCTTACCGAACGGGATCAAGCGGTTGCGATTGCTTGCAATCGTCGCAGGACTGTTCCGATCCTGGCCTGGCTCGCGGCATCGGGCAGCAGGTAGCCAGGTAGCGCGTCGATGAATCCCGGCGCCGCCAGCAGCCTGGCGATTTCCGCGCGGAGGTACCGGCGAAGCAAAGCTGTCTCTGTTCGTATTTCCTCAACAATCGTGGAGCGGCCGTCGACGACGAAGACCAAGTCTTCCAGATCGTGGCTCGCCAAGAAGTCGCCTCGCCCGCGACCTCTGAACGCTTCGATTTTCGTCGCCAGGAAGTACGGTGCAGTCACCACCCGGATCTCCAAGTCCCGCGACAATCGGTGCGGCGTGGCGGCTTCCATCGCGGTTCGATACCAGCGATTAGAAAATCCCAGAATCTTCCCATCCAGCGGCATCACGTCCAGTATTCTTCCCGAGTGAACCCACCGGCACAGGGGTGCACCCTCACTGGTATCTTCGGAAAATCCGAGCGCGCGAAGGCGTTCGCCGAACGCAGCGTACTCCGCATAGGAGGTGATTTCAGCGATTGCGTCCACATCCAGCGTCGTGCGTGGCGGGCCGGCTCCCTCATCCGTAACGAGCAGGCTGGTGACAGCTCCTCCAACAAACACAAGGTCGCCCAGCATCGGACGCAGCAGCTTAGCGGTCGCGATCAGATGCTCAAGACCTGGATTTGGCATGGACCGCTCGCAACCGCCGGTGTAACTCACTCTCGGCGATCTTACGCTCTCGAACACGTCCCTCGCGCAGCGCGTCGGCAAGCACTAATAGCTCATAGAAGGACTTATCACGCAGTGCCGCCACCGGGGCGGTCTTGTACAAGGGCGCAAGGGAAACACCACGCTGCTTGCCCTCCGCATACGGCCAGACGGGAATGGGGTCACCGGTCGGAGCGATCAGCTTCCGCAATGGCGCTGCCCCATACGAGGTCGCAACTCCCCGCGTAAGCCCCCCTCGTTCCGCCGGAAACACGTATTTCAACCCATGCGTAAGAAATTCTTCCAGCGCCGCTACGTTCAGACGATTCTCCAGACCAGGCCCGTAAAGCAGACCACTCGCACGCGCCCGTTTTACGCTGGCGTGCACCTCCGACGGGCTCATAACCAACTCAAGTGCTAGGCGAGAATACGGAGCACGACGCGATCCATACCCGACCAGCTTGAGCAGCACGTAAACGTCCTGTGGCTTCAGCGGCATAGTTCCATTCTACATTCGCGATTCGCGAATAGCGAATAAAGCGGAACCGTGGGGATGGCCCGTAATGTTGGTGTTACTTTTCCTTGCCGCTCGCGACTTCGGCGACGGGGAGTCCCTTGGCCTTCATTAAGGACTCCAGCAGCGCCACGGTCTTCGGGAACGCATCTGGACCGCCACGAGTTCCGCCTGCGCCGCGCGCGACGTCAAGAGGCGTACGGCCGGCGGCGTCTTTTGCGGTCAGGTCAGCGCCATTGGCGACCAGGAATTCGATGAACTTATCGAAGCCGTGTTGGGCGGCGCCGTGCAGCGCGGTTTCATTCGGGACGGCGTTCGGGCCCGGCATCTGGCTGCCGCGGCGGGAGTTCTGTTGCGCGATGCGCGCGCCCACGCTTTCACCAGCTCCGAAAGCGCCGCCGCCTCCTGGGCGGCCGAAGCTGAGATTGCGATCGAAAAGCGAATGGGCGTTTACGTTCGCGCCGGCTTTGACCAGCAGATCCATGGTAGCCAGCACGCCTTGATCGGTACGATTCCGTCCGCGCGTGACGCGCGAGCCGTAGTCCACGCCGGCAGCCGCCATCAACGGCGTGATGCCTTCCTTGCTCGGCAAATCGACCAGAGCTTTGTACTCCAGCAGCAGCGCGGTGAACTTATCATCGCCTCCACGCGCCGCGCGCAATAACGGCGTAGCGCCCTGGGCCAGCATGGTGTCGCCGCCGCGATCCTGCGGGACGTCGCGATACGGCGGTCGCCGCTTCAACTGAATATTCGGATTCGCGCCATTTTCCAGCAGCATGCGGCCCACATCAACGGCCGTTAGCTTATCCGGACTCGGCAGCACCGCCACCGCACCGTTCCCTTTCATTGGAAGCGTGCTCACGTCGGCCGCCATGTAAACCGGAGAGCGGCCGAACAGATCCCATTTGTCCAGATCGGCGCTGCCCTGGGGTCCCTTAAAAGTGATCAGCACAGCCGCCGTGTCGAAATGCATGTTCTCGATCGCCAGCAACAGCGGAGTCTCGCGATCCGGATCTTCGGAATCGGGATCGGCGCCAGCCGCCAGCAGGTTCTGAACGCAGGCCGCGCAACCCTCCCGCGCGGCATAGTGCAGTGGCGTGAAACCGCCCTTGTTCATGTCCTTGGGGCGAGGCTCCTGGATCACCTTGCGTTCCCACTGATTGACCTTGCCGTGATCGTTCAGGTTCGCGCCGTTCGACGCGAGAAACTTCACCATATCGGCCTGGCTTTGCGCGGCGGCCCACATCAGCGCGGACTGTCCGCCCCAGCTCTCCTTGGCATTGATGTCGGCGCCCGCGGCGAGCAGCGCCTTGGCCGCGTCAATCTTGCCGGTGCGCGCGGCAGCCATTAACGGGGTTTCGCCGTTGGGAGTTTTGAAATTGGGATCGGCGCCGGCCTTGAGCAACGCTTCGATGATCGGCGCGGAACCGATGATCGCGGCTTCGGTAATGGCCGACGTGCCGAACTGGTTGGCCGGCTTGACGTTCGCGCCGGCTTTGATCAGCGCCCGGACCAATTCCAGATCGCCGTTCGCCGAGGCATACATGATGGCGGTGGCGCCATCGGCGCCCGCGGCGTTCACGTCCGTGCCCTTGACGCTCAGCAGTCGGACGGCGCTGATGTGGTCGCCCGATGCGGCCGCCTCCTGCAAGGTCGCACCCGTACCCGTCGTACCTCCGGCCAGCGCCGTCGACACGCCCACCAACAGGACTGCCGTTGCAGCCGCGAACGCGCGCATGGCTAAACCTCCGAGAGACCGTCGACGCCATCGCCGATGGATTTCACCGGGATCTCATTACGCTGGAGCAGAGTAAGCAGCAACTCGCCGTGACGCGAATCCTGCGGATACTTCAGGTGCTGGCCGCCCTTGATCTTTCCGTTGGCGTGCCCCAGAATCGCCGACGGCAGCGGATCGTTGTTGTGCTTGTCGCTGTTGCTCATGTCGCTGCCAAACAGAATCGTGGAATGATCCAGCACCGTACCCTCGCCTTCTTTGGTGCCCTCCAGCTTCTTCACGAATCCGGCGAACTCTTCCGTATGGTACTTCTGAATCTTCACCAGCTTGTCCATCTTCTCCGGGTTGTTGCCGTGATGCGACAGGGGATGGAACCCCTCGGAAATCGCCAGGTTGGTGTAGGTGCGCATGCTGGCTTCGTGATCCATGGAGAGCGTCATCACGCGCGTGATGTCGGCCTGGAAAGCCAGCGCCATCAGGTCGAACATCAGCTTGAAATACTCGGTGATATCGTTGGGCGTGCCGATGGGCGCATCCGGGATCACTAATTCGGTGCTGTGCGCCTTCTCCGCCATTTGAACGCGGCGCTCAATTTCGCGTACGGAGTCCAGATAATCGCCAACCACATTCCGATCCGGCATGCCCAGGCTGGCTTGCAGGCGCCGGGCCTGCCCTTGCACTCGATCCAGGATACTGCCGGTTTCAGTCAGGATCTGGGCGCGTTCCTGATCGGTGTCGCCCTGTCCGAAAAGTTTCTGAAACACCGCGCGCGGATTGCTTTCCTGCGGCAGGGGCTGGGTGGGCGTGCGCCAGGCGATGCGGGCGCTGCCCTGGCCGACGCTCAGTTCGAGCGACGGGAGACGCGTGTCTTGTCCCACGTAGCGGACCGCGATCTGGTCGGCGCTTACGCCGTAGTCCGGTCCGTTCTTGCCGAAGTCCCAGGGCTTCACGGCCGTCAGCCAGCCTTGTTCGATATAGGCGTGCGGCTCGGGCGTTTCCGCGGGCTTGTTGCGCAGACCGGAGACGATGGTCATGTGCTTGCGGAACGGCTCCAGGGGCTGCAGGATCGGCGACATGGTGAAAGCCGTGCCGGTTTCCTTAGGAGACCATCGATCCATAATCGCGCCGTGCGGGAAGCCCACAAACGCAAAGCGCTTCGGGGTCTTCCCGGCCGCAGTGGTGGCCGCCGCGGACGTGGCGGGGAACATTGCGTCCAGCAGCGGCAGTGCGAGCGTGGCTCCGGCTCCCTGAAGGACCGCACGGCGTGGAATATGTTTCTTGGATATGAACATGGCGTCTCCTCTTATTGCTTACTCGCGGTCAGCTTACTGATATTCTGCGCCGGCTCCGGCTGCGGCACGCGGCGCATCTTAAACTGGTCGGTATTCACCACCGCTTGAACGATGGCCGAAAACTTGTAATCCTGCGCCCGCGTGTCGCGCACGATTTTGCGGACAGCCGGCATGTCGTAATACTCGCGCGTGCGGCCCATCGAATAGGTCAAAAGGGCTTCCACGAAGGTTTGCACGAATTGCTCGGGACGGCGCAGCAGCGCGTTGCGCAGATCGTCCGGGCCATTGATCTTGGTGCCGTCGGGCAGCTCGCCGGCCGAATCAATGACGGTATTGGCATAGCGATCCTTGTCGCGCCACATTCCAACCGCGTCGAAATTTTCGAGCGCAAAGCCCAGCGGGTCCATGATGGAGTGGCAGGACGAGCAGGTCGGGTTCGCGCGATGTTTCGCCATCAACTGGCGGACCGTGAGCGCTTTGGTGGTGCCGATGTCCTTGTCGTCCAGGGTGGGAACATTAGGCGGAGGGTTGGGCGGGGGCACGCCCTCGATGTAGCTCAGGATGAATTTCCCGCGCAGGACCGGCGACGTTCGGTTGGGATAGGCCGCCGCCATCAGGATGGCGCCCTTGCCCAGCAAGCCCCATCGCGCGGAGTCCTTCAGGTCCACCCGGCGGAACTCATCGCCTTTCACGTCGCTGATGCCATACAGCAGCGCCAGGCGCTCATTCACGTAGGTATGGTTCGCGCGCAGCAAATCCACTACGCTACGGTCTTCCCGGAAGATGCTGTTGGCGAATAGCGTAAGCTCGGTGCGGAAGTCGCGACGTGGGTCCATGCGGCCGGAGGCGTACGGGAAGACATCCGTGTTCGGAACGATCTCGTCCAGCTTCTCCATTGCCAGCCACTGGAATACGAAATCGCTCCCCAGAGTCCTCGATCGGGGATCGGCCAGCATGCGCTTCACCTGCGCGTCCAGTGTCGTCTCAGATTGGGTGAGTTTGTTTTTGATAGCCAGATCCAGCAGTTGATCGTCGGGAATGGAGTTCCACAGGAAGAACGAAAGCTTGGACGCAAGTTCGAGATCCGTGATTTGGTACTTGTCGCCCGGCTGCAGGCCCGCCGGAACGCGCTCGCCGCGATAGAGGAAGAACGGGCTGGCCAGAATTCCCGTGATGCCCTCTCGAATGCCCGATTCAAACCCTCCGTCTTTCGCGCCGTCGGCATAATACTGCATGAGTTCCGCGATATCGTCGGTCGTTACGGCACGGCGATAGGCCCGCTTCGCCAGCGTCGAGAAAATTTGCTTCGCGCATGCATCGGGCGTCTTGCTCTTATCCCTGGAGGGATCGCAGGTGAAGATGCGATCGCGGCTGGGCGTGGAGCTGAGACCCGTTACATCGAAGGGGCCCAAAAGCTGAAACGAGTTCACGCGGTAGGAGCGATCCTGCCCGCCCCCGGGCGCAAGTATCTGCAACTGATCGTCGGATTCGGCGAAACTCTGCCGGCGGAACGTGACGCCGATCTTGTGTGGGCCAGCGGTGGTTTCGAATTTGATGTTCTTCAGGCGCGCATTCACGCGATCCAGCGCGCCGCTCTGCACCTGGTCGTAAAGCTTCATGTCCTCTTCGCCGCCGATAACGGTTTGATAGACGATTTTGTTGTCCACCGTGACCACCAACGGATTCTCGTACTCCATGCCGTTGCCCCAGATATGGGTGGCCATGTCGGCGATGTTGATTTTGTATTGGCCGTCGGCTGGGAGATCCACGTTGGCGAGAATGCCGCCCCGTGTCCCCAGAGGTAATCCTGGAACGTGGGTGAGCTGATTGCCGGAAGTTGCGCGGAAGGTCCACCCTTGCGGACGCGTGTCGCGCTTGCCGAGCGCCAGGAGTGCCACGTTATGGGCGGCATGCACGTATTGCTCGACGAAGGAAGGTGAAACCTGCAGGGCCGACGCGATGTTGTCGAAGCCCTGCGCCGTGTCATCGGGCGGCAGCATGTCCGCGCCATTCACGTCCACCAAAAGCAGGTCGCGGACCGCGTTTTCGTACTCCTTGCGGTTCAAGCGATGCAAAACTTCCTGATCGGTGATGTGTTGCGGGTTGGGAACCTTGTCCAGCGAATCTTCCAGCCACGCCACCAGTGAGTCGACGGCTTTGGCATCCGGCTGCTTCGCGCCCGGAGGCGGCATCACGCGTCCGCGCAGCTTGCGAACGGCTTTTTCGAAAAGCTCGGGATTCTTGGCGATGCTTTCGGCGGGGTTGGCCGTAGAAATGGTGCCTTCGAAACTGATGCCGCCAACTTTGGCCCGGTCTCCATGGCAGCCCGTGCAATATTGCTTCATGGTCGCGAGATTTGCGGCGGCATCCTGCCCCGCACAGACCCCAACCGTGCCAGCAAGGCTGACGGCGATCACTGTGATGTTAAGCGTCTTGAGCATCATGCGTCCGGTGACATATAGGCCCACAGGCTTTCGAAAGAACGGCGAATAAATTCATCTGGGTTGCCCATCTTGGCTTCGTATTCCTGAGCAGGCTTGGCCGCCACGCCTTCCGACGGGCTGTGTCCTTTGTTCAACATTTTATTCAAACGGTCGTAAATGGTACCGTACATGTCCAGTTGAGTGCCGATGTCGGCAAAGCTGAGCAGCGGACCCTGCGCGGGAACGATCTTGGTATCTTTGTTCGCAACGCTCTGGATGCGTTGCAATCCGCCGACGATGCCGCCGATCCAGCCGCCGGTCCACCAATCCATCACGGGCCACCCTTGTCCGTAGGCGGCGTCGCCCACCGCCAGGATGTTTTGCTGCGTGAAGTGGACGTACAGATCGCCGTCGGTATGCGCCGCGTCGGAGATGTAGCCGTATCGGATTCCGGAATCCAACGCGCCTTTGTCGTAAAAGGTTTTGTTGGGTTGGGCGATCTTGGGAAACTTCTTGAATTTCTGCCCGTTCCAGGGCCATGTGATGTTCTGTTGCAGCCAGAGGCGCGTATTTTCCTGAGCGATTATCGTGGCGCCGGCCGTGCCAAGCATCTGGTTAGACCCGGTCTGTTCCGGGTGCCAGTGCGTGTTGAAAAGTGTCCGCACCGGCCCGCCTTTGGGCACAGCAGCTACAGCCTGGGCCAATGCGGCAGCGTTCTGCGCGAGTCCGCCATCCACCATCACGACACCTTCCGCCCCTGTATGCACAACGATGTTACAGCCGGCGCCAGTGAGCAGAAAGAGGTTATCGCCCAGCGGACTGTTCGAAATCTTGGGAGCTTGCGCGAAGGCGAACCGGCCCACAGCCACACTCGCGGTGGCAGTTTTCAGAAACGTCCTGCGCGTTGAGGACCGCATGTCTGCTTATGTAAAGTATACAACCGCAAGCGATTGGTTACACAGGATCTTAATGTTGAAGTTCGGGCGCGGCCGCCTTGGGCGGATTGTTGGGGGGCGGAGGCGGCGCGGCCTTGGGCATTTCGGCTGTGCCATCCAGCGCGAACGCAAACATAATAGGCGGGTTATCCACCTTCTCGTCATTCGCGCCCACGATCGTGGCCAGACGGCCCAAACCGCCCTGGAATGCAACATATTGCTTTCCATCCACTTCGTACGTGACTGGGGGCGCCATGCCGGTGCGTCCGGTCTTGATTTCGTACAAAATCTCGCCTTTATCGGCCGTTACGGCGCGAAAACGGCCGTCATTGATCACCTCAAAGACCAGGTTGCCCGCCGTCGCGACGGTTCCGCCGCCGATGCCGCCGCCACCCTCGATGCGCCACATCAGCTTCTGATTCACCGGATCCCAAGCTTGTAACGCGCCTCGCATACCTGCGGCCGTGGGCGGACCAATGGCTGGACTATCGATCAGCTTCGGATCGACGCTGCCGCGGCTGTATCCGTTGGTGCCCGGCTTGAGCTCTTTGTCAGCGGCATAAGTGAACGGCTGCAGGAAAACCGGAATGTACACCCAGCCGGTGACCGGACTGTACGACATGGGCGACCAGTTGTGCGCGCCGCCGCCGGTGGGAAACAACGAGATCGGTTCGGTGTCGTAGTATGCCGCGGGATTCACAATCGGGCGGCCCTTGGCGTCCAGCCCCAGCGCCCACGTTGTCTTGACGAAGGGCGCGCCGGAAATGAACTCGCCGGTCACGCGATCCAGCACCCAGAAGAAGCCGTTCTTCGAAGCCTGCGTGATCACCTTGCGCGGCTTGCCGTTGATGTTCAGATCGAGCAGCATGAGCTGCTGCACGCTGTCGTAATCCCAGTTGTCGTTGGGCGTGGTCTGGAAGTGCCACTTGAGTTGCCCGGTGGTCAGGTCCACGGCCAGGATCGAGCAGGTATAAAGATTGTCTACGCCCTGCGCGCCGCGGAACTTCTGATGCCAGGGCTCGGCGTTGCCGGTGCCCACGTAGACCAGGTTCGCCTGCGGGATCATAAGCGAAGCCGTCCCAAACCGCGCCGCCGCCGCCTTTGGTCCAGAAATCGCCGCCCCAGGTCTTGAGCGCGGCTTTCATGGCTTCATTCTCGGGCGGATTCTCGGGATTTCCGGGAACGGTGTAGAACTTCCAGGCCGAATGCCCGGTCTTGGCGTCGAAGGCGGCGAAAAAGCCGCGCGTCCATTTGTCGCCGCCCGACGCCCCGATGATCACCTTATCGCCCGCAATGCGCGGAGCCATGGTGAGCGTGTACCAATCCTGCGGATAGGCCACGCGCGCTTCCCACACCGGCTTGCCGGTGAGCGCGTCCAGCGATACCAGCCGTCCGTCGATCACAGGCGCGATGATAGTGCCGTTGTAGAGAGTCATGCCGCGGTTCACGGTACCGCAGCAAATCTTCGGCCGCACGGCGGTTTGATTCACTTCCGGATCCCAGCGCCACAACTCCTTGCCCGAGCGAGCGTCCAGCGCGTAGACGACGCTCCAGGTCGTGATGCCATAGAGCGTGTTGTTCCACACCAGCGGCGTTCCCTCTTGATTCCCGCCGCCCGCGCCCACGGCGTAGGTCCAAACCGGACCCAGGCGCTTGGCGTTCGTGTCGTTGATCTGCTTCAGCGTGCTGAAGCGCGTCTCGCTCTGGTTGCGTCCGTAGCTCAGCCACGAACCGGGCAACGCATCATCAGCCGGGCTCCCGGCGTTCCGCAGAATTTTTCCGTCTACGTTCACCGGCTTCGCGGCCTGTTGCGCCGGCAGCCACGTTCCTCCGGCAAGGGTCAGCAGTCCGATCGCCAGGGCGGCGCGCCTCGCTAAGATCATCCGATCAAAATATCATGAGCCGGCCCCGTTTGGTGCGATCAGGTCTGGTTCAATGAAGCCGCATTGAGGCAGCGCGAACGCGGTATCTGGATCGGGAGTAGCACGAGTCAGCGATGGCGACAACACGCTCATCTTGTTTCCGTGGATGGCGTTTCAAAGGGTTATCATCTCCCGCTGTCGGCGGTTGGAACTTGCATAGGCGGGAAAATGGAAGAGCCTGCGCCTCTGATATCCTTAGAAGTTCACGGCCTTACTCCTATGTTTTCAGGAATTGAGCGATTTCGCGCGGCTTTATTTCTTTGTTTACTTTTATTGCTCTTACCCAGCGTGTTTGGGCAGACGAACACCGGGTCTCCACAAGCAGTAAGAACGGTAATCTTGAACGGCGCAATCAATCCCCGCGCCCGCCGCGAAGACAATCGTGGACCAGTCGAGAGCACGCGAATGTTACCTCCACTGACGCTAGTATTGTCACGGACTCCTGAGCAAAAGGCGGCACTAAGTCGCTTGCTCGGAGAATTACAAGACCCCGGCTTCTCCGAACTATCACAAGTGGCTGACGCCGGAGCAGTTCGGTTCTCGTTTTGGTTCCAGTACAGACACCTTAAACCGAGTCGCGGAATGGTTGCGATCGGAGGGTTTTACCGTGCAATCCCCAGCGCGCGGGCGAGGCTGGATTGTCTTCAATGGCACGGTTGCGCAAGTACAAAAGGCGTTCCATACCGAGATCCACCGTTACGAGGGTCACGCGCAGGCGCATTTTGCTCCGGCGGTACCACCTTCGGTGCCCGAGGAGTTTGCCAACCTCGTCGCCGGAATTCGCGGGTTGGATGATTTCTATCTGGGGGCCATAAGCAGGCCGCAACCGATGACCACCCTGAGCAATGGGACACACGCTCTGGCGCCTGGAGATATCGCGGCGATTTACGGTCTTATGGACCAATACACAGGCAACGGCCAAACCATTGCGGTGGTGGGAGCGTCGGATGTGAATCTGGCGGACATCCGGCAATTCAGAACGATGTTTCAACTGACCTCGAACGATCCCACGGAGGTCCTGGTCGGTGATGATCCCGGAACGGTCTCTGAAGGGCTCCTGGAAGCCGACTCCGACCTCGAATGGGCGGGCGGTGTGGCGCCCGGTGCAACTATTCTTTATGTCTACGGAAAGGATGTTATAGCCGCGACCCAATATGCAATCGATCAGAATCTCGCGCCGATTCTGACATTCAGCTTCGGAGGTTGCGAGCCTGGTATCTCCTACGGCGACGCAACCGCTGTCCAGGACCTGGCCCAACAAGGCAACGCACAGGGGATCACGTGGATCGCTGCTTCGGGCGATGGAGGAGCAGCCGAGTGTGATCAAGGCTCGAAAGTGGCCACTCAGGGTCTGGCCGTTTCTTTTCCAGCGTCCATTCCCGAAGTGACGGCGGTGGGCGGCACGGAGTTTAACGAACAGGACAACGATTGGAGTCCCACCAATTCCCCGAATCTTTCTTCGGCTTACTTCTATCTTCCCGAGATCGCGTGGAACGACAGTTCCTCCACGTCGGGGCTGCTCGCCAGTGGAGGCGGCGCGAGCGTACTTTTTGCGAAGCCTGTGTGGCAGGCCGGACCAGGGGTGCCCAACGATGGTGCGCGGGACTTGCCGGACGTGGCGCTCGATGCATCACCCACACACGATCCTTACATCGTGATCAGCGGTGGGAAGACCTATGGGACCGGCGGCACTTCTCTTTCAACACCTGTTTTTGCGGGGATGCTAGCTCTCGCGGAACAGGCCATCAGCGAAATTGGTGGGCCCGCCTCCGGTTTTGGAAACATTAACCCCTCGCTTTACAGCATGGCCGTCCTGAATGGCAGTCTCGTTTTTCATGACATCGTAAGCGGGAACAATTTCGTACCCTGCACGATCGGCACCACGGACTGCACAACCGGATCAATCGGCTACGCCGCTGGACCGGGATACGACCTCGTGACGGGGCTTGGATCGGTGGACGGCTACTTTGCGACTTTCGTGCGGCTTGCCACCACTACCACCTTAAGCGCCTCGGCAACTCAGATCACGGAAGGCACCCCGGTCACCCTTACCGCTGTGGTTCACGACTACAAGGGAACCATCCCAGCCGGCACCGTCGAATTCCTCGACAATGGCGGCGGGCAGTACATCAACGGAGGAAATAACGACTTTATTCTCGATGGCACCGGCAAGGCCAGCGTCACGGTCTTGCTGCCGCCTGGCACGCATGCGATCACGGCAACTTACACCGCCGGTTGTTGCGCGTTGGCGGCTTCCACCTCGGCGGCGCTGAATCTGGTCGTAATCGCTGCTCCACCGCAGGCACCTGCGTTAGCTTCCCCGATCAGCAGTGCCACCGACGTTTCCGTGAGCGTGTCGCTAACCTGGAATTCGGTACCTTTTGCAACCTCGTACGACGTATACTTCGGGACCAATCCATCGCCCCCGTTCTGGGGAAATGTCACGAGTGCGCAATGCACGCCCGGAGCCCTGTCGCCGAATGCCACGTACTACTGGAAGGTGGCGGCAAGAAACGCATCCGGGGCGATCGCGTCTGCCGTGGCGTCGTTCAACACGGCAGCGACGCTTTATACCATCTCGACCGTTGCCGGCTTCAACGCCGCTGGATTCTCGCCGGACGGCACGCCTGCCGCGCAAGCGTTATTGTCCGGGCCAACGGATGTAGCTTTTGATCAACAAGGCAACTTGTATGTGGCGGATTCGGCGAACAACGTGATTCGAAAGATCAGCGCGGCGGGGATCATCTCAACGGTTGCGGGCGGAGGGACCGGAGGGGATGGTGGGCCGGCCACATCGGCAGCCTTAAGCAATCCTGCTGGAATCGCCATTGACTCCGAAGGAAACCTCTACATCTCGGAGCCGTTCACCGCCAATGGCATTAGCAGCATCCGGAAAGTATCGCCGTCGGGCATCATCAGCACCATCGCAGGAGGCACGGCAGCCGGCTTCGGCGGCGACGGAGGCCCGGCTGTCAACGCTAAACTTTTTATGCCCGCTGGCTTGGCGGTGGATTCGCTGGGTAACCTTTTTGCTGCCACGAACGGATGCATTCGCGAAATTTCCGCGGGCATCATCTCGGCATTCGCAGGGTCCTGTGACAACAACGGCCCATCGTCGACGACGTCCGTTGGGGACGGTGGCCCCGCGACGAATGCTGTTCTAACAAGTCCGCAGGGTGTTGCGGTAGATTCGACTGGCAACGTGTATATTGCCGACAGCGGTGACTGCCGTATTCGCAAGATGACGAACGGGATTATTAGCACCGTTGCGGGTCCTGCCGGCGAGCAGCCCGGTTGTCTCGTCGAAGGTGGACTCCCTTACGGCGGCATTCGGCCGCAGAGGGTGACGGTGGATGGACAAGGGAACATCTACTTCACTTCCGGGCAAGGAGAAGATTACGGCGTCACAGTCGTTAAGCTCACCAATGGTTCTTACACTACGATTGCGGGCGGCGGGGATGTCAATCCGGGAGATGGCGGGCCCGGCACGAGCGCCCTCTTCGGTGGCGCGGCAGGCTTAACAACAGATGCTGGGGGAAGGATCTACTTTGCGGAAAACTTCTCCAATCCGGGAGGTCCATCCCTGAGCCAACGCATCCGGTTGCTCACTCCGTCGACGACGTACGTGCAGGTTGCACCATCCATCGGCGCCGGAGGCGT
Source organism: Bryobacterales bacterium (assembly GCA_963798295.1). Taxonomy (GTDB): domain Bacteria; phylum Acidobacteriota; class Terriglobia; order Bryobacterales; family Bryobacteraceae; genus Palsa-89. The sequence continues at coordinate 817,490 of CAWCSV010000007.1, forward strand.
GGTGAATGGAGCCACTTTTGCGGCTGCTCCCATAGCGCCGGGCAGTATCGTAAGCCTATTCGGAAGCTTTGGCTTTGCCTCGCCAGCTCTGCCTAGCGGCGTCCCACTTCCGACAGTCTTAGCCGGCCTGACTATCCAGTTCCAGTCGGGAAGCGGCATCGATGCTCCCCTGTTCTACGCTTCGCCCGGACAAATAAATATCCAGGTTCCCTGGGAATTGTCTGGTCAATCTGCCGTCGCGGTTCGACCGGTCCTAAACGATTCGAGTGGGCCAAGCCAATCCGTTCAGATGGCCCCCTTCGCGCCCGGCATTTTCAACGTAGGATTGCCTGGGTTTCCAGAAGCGGCAATTCTTGACTCATCCAATGCGCTGATCGGCCCAACGAATCCGGCAACAGTTGGAGGTTTGATCCAGATTTACTGCACTGGCCTCGGGCTGGTTACGAATCCTCCAGGCAGTGGCCAAGCGGCTTCGAATACGACTTTGTCTGAAAGCACTACTACGCCAACAGTAACTATTGGTGGAATTCCGGCAAAGGTGCTCTTTTCCGGGCTTGCGCCAGGCACCGTCGGTGAATACCAAGTCAATGTGCGAGTGCCCGCAGGCGTAGCTCCGGGATCGGCTGTGCCGCTGGTTCTGTCAATCGGAGGCGCCACAGCCAATCCTGTCGCGATAGCGCTCCAGTGACGCTCGCATCAGCGGCCCGCACGAAATGAATCACCTGGTATTCAAACACTCACCGTAGACCCGTCTTACGTAAAGAGATCGATCCTGTGAAGGTCGCCTTCACGTCAACTTAACGCAGAGCGGCCGCTGCTCGCTTACGGCTCTGTCCCGGCCGGTCTCCGGCCTCAGTCGCGGTGATTGCCGACAGACCACGACCAGCGGACAACAGCAACCTAGTTTTCCGTCTACGTTCACCGGCTTGGCGGCATTTTGCGCCGAGAGCCACGTTCCTCCGGCAAGGGTCAGCAGTCCGATCGCCAGGGCGGCGCGCCTCGCTAAGATCATCCGATCAAAATATCATGAGCGGGTCCCGTTTGGTGCGATCAGGTCTGGTGCGATGCGATTCCTTCCCAATCTGGCCGCGGCCGGACCAGGTGGGATAGAATCGACTAGCAATGGTAGGGGTAGACCAGGCTGGAGGACAATGATGAGTGGGCGTAGTCTATGGCGCCGGTTTGTGCTTTTGGTGGCGCGGTTTTGTGGTTGACTGGGTTCGGCGTGCTGGCGCAGGAGCAAAGCTTTTTTGCCGGCGGCCCGGCGGTAAGCCTCACCGCGGAGCAGGCGAGCCGCGGCAAGGCGGTCTATGACGACAATTGCGGCAGCTGTCATGGCGCCAATCTCGACAATGGACAGTTCGGCCCGCCGCTGCGCGGCTCCGCTTTCAAGATGCACTGGTCGAGCCAGTCCGCGAACGCGCTGTTCACTTACATCGCGACCAAGATGCCGCCGGCTGCGCCGGCCGGGCTCAGTGACCGCGCCTACAGCGATGTGGAGGCTTATATACTTCGCGCCAACGGTGTTGCGGCCGGCAGCAGCGAGTTGGCTCCAGCGCGCGACCCAGTCCGATATTACCGTCCGCACTACCAATAAGGACGCGACCTACGAATCTGTGATGGCGGCCCGTAAGAAACTGCTCGCGGGCCTGACGCCGGTGACTGAAGGGATGCTGCAGCATCCCGCCGATGGCGACTGGCTGGTGTGGCGGGGCAGCTATCAAAATCTCGCATTCAGCCCTCTCAAGAAAATTGCCGCGGCCAACGTCCATGATCTCGGTATAGCCTGGAGCCTCGCCCTGCCGGTCAGCGCCAACGAGATCACGCCACTGGTGCATGACGGAATCCTGTTTGTGGAAAGCGGCGCCAGCATCCAGGCGCTCAACGGTGCGACCGGCGAAGTGCTCTGGCAATATACCCGGACACTCCCGGAAAGGCTGCGCAATGGCCAGCAGTCGCGGATGAAGAACCTCGCCATTTATGGCGACCGCGCTGTATGCGCCCACGCCGGACGGACATGTGATCGCGTTAGAGACCAAGACCGGTAAGTTGATCTGGGATCATGCGGTCACTGGCCGAGACAACGGCGGGCGTGAGGGTGCGGCGGGTAGCACTACCTTTAACATGACTGGCGGCCCGGTCGTCGCCAAAGGCAAGGTGATCATCGGCACCAGCCTGGGCATCAACACTGGCGGCGGCAACTACATTGTCGGGCTGGACGCGGCAACCGGCAATGAAGCATGGCGTTTCAATACCATCGCGAAGCCCGGCGAGCCAGGCGGCGATAGCTGGAACGGCGCGCCTTTCGAACAGCGCTTCGGTGGTGGCGTCTGGACTTCCGGCAGCTACGATCCCGTGCGGAACCTGGTCTATTTTGGCACCGGCAACACCTATGACATCGGCACGTTGATGCTGCCCCAGCCGCGCGTTGGCGAATCGAAGGATGCGCTCTATACGGATTCAACTCTTGCGCTGGATCCCGATACCGGAAAGCTGGTCTGGCATCGTCAGCACATGAAGCGCGATGTATGGGATCTGGACTGGGTGTTCGAGCAGTCGCTCCTCACCCTGCCGGTGAACGGCAAGCCGACCGAGTTGGTGGTTACCGGAGGCAAGACAGCGATCTTCGACGCTATGGACCGCGCCACTGGCAAGCATGTCTTTTCTCGCGACCTGGGCCTGCAGAACATCGTGACCGCGATCGATCCAGGGACCGGAGAGGAGACTACGAATCCGGCGCTGGAACCCGAGCCAGGCAAGACCAAGCTGCTGTGTCCCAATGCCAACGGCGCGCGAAACTGGCCGACCACGGCTTTCGACCCCGCCAGCTATATCCTTTATGTACCGCTGGTAGAGACTTGCGCCGATTATAGCTGGACGCCGCGCAGCGCGGCGCAAATCGCGGCGGGCGGCGACGATATTCATTTCGCTCAGAAGCCGCGCCCGGACGGCGACGGTAAATTCGGCCGCATCGAAGCGATCAATCTGGCGACCGGCAAGGTGTTATGGATTCACCGGCAGCGCGCGCCCTTGGTCAGTTCGTTGCTGGCGACTGGCGGGCGGCCTTGTCTTCGTGGGGGCACTGGACCGCTTCTTCAGCGCCTATAACGCGGCGACCGGCAAGCTCCTTTGGCAGACTCAGCTCAATGCGGCCCCCAATTCGTCGCCCGTGACCTATAGCGTCCAGGGCGAGCAATATGTCGCGGTGGTAGCGGGTGGCGGCGGACCGCTCAGCTCCGGCTCGGCCAGTTTGACGCCTGAGATCGACAACCCCGCGGGCGGCACGACGCTGTGGGTGTTCAAGTTGCCGTCGCGCTGATCCGAGTTTCACGTGGGCTCATTGGGCTTTTTCACGAGCCATAGTAGCGTCCATTAACTTCCTCGCCCATCACAGCGAAATCCGCACGCGATGTCTCCAGCGCATCGGACTTCCATGAATACCCGATCGAGGGCACTTCTATCTGCGCCTCCAGCTGACAGCCCGCCTTCGTACCTCTGAATCGGAATTGCCTGGAGGCGTTCTCGTAAAGCACGGGTTCGCCGGTCGACTTCCAAATCATCTTGAATGTCATCCGTGCGGCAGTGGCAAGTGAATCCAGCGCTGGCCAGCGTGGCTGATCGACCACCGGAACGTCCTTCATCTCGAGCGTGACGGCGTTTCCATCCGGGCTGATTTTCAGACCTCCCTCCGGTACGGCGACAACCCAGTAGAGCCCGGAGGGTGCAATCGGTGGATGAAGGTCGTGAATTTGGTTAGCGGGGACCGCCGGTCCCCGGAACAGGGTGAGTCATATGTGCGTAAACGTTCCGCGCTGTGTGGTGCGCGCAGCCCAATACTCGCCCTGCATGACGCCATAATCCGTTGTCGGACTACCAAACGCGATTCGATTACCCCGGTTATCGGCGCCCATGCCGGTGAACGTACTGCACCGAGCAACGCGTCCTTTGAAGTCGTAAATATGCGAGGGCTCCAGGCTTGCGCCGGCCGGCTGATTGTGGCTGCCGTTCTTATCCAGCCAGGGGATGGGAAACGGTTCGGCGCCGCCGTTTGCCGTAGTTAGCCCCTCCCGCGCCTGCTGAGCCGAAGTACCTCGTGCCGCGGCGATCACCGCTCCAGCCGACGTGATCGCTTTCAGGAACCTTCTCCGATTACAAATTGGGCAAGAGGTGCGAGGTGGGGTCATTCAGTGGCCTCCGGTTAAGTTTTTGTGCCTGATCCAATACAATGGCCGCCAAGTCTACACGATTCGGAAGCGTGGTCACATCAATTCTTCTTCCTAGTGGACGAAGTGTTGAACATCTTTGTTATTGTCCTGGCACATGTATTCGATCATCTCGGTGTCGAGCAGCGGCTTCAAGTGCAGTTGCACGGTCCAAGCCTTGGTGAACACTTTGGGGTCGTCAATGGTGACATCCATGTCCAGGCTTCCGAAGTTGGGGCGGCGGATGCGCTCAGTGAGGCGGGCTTCGCTAGAGAAGAAATTGCCGGCGGTGTCCAGCCAGGAATCGTCGCGATAGCCTGCCGACTCCACCACCAGGGTGTCGCCTTCCCAGTGGGCGACGGAGTAGCCGTTCCAGGCGGGGTTCATGTCGTCCGGCAGCTTGCGTCCATCGAAAAAGATCTGGCGGTAGCTCGCATTGAATTCGTGCAGGATGACGAGTTGGGTGGGCATTTGGAAAATCTTCTGAGTCTCCGGAAAGGACCAGGCCCGCGGGTAATTGGGAGGCATGCAGAATGTGTGCGGATCGATGAACCCGGCCTCCTTGGCGCGCTTCTTCACCAGCTCCGCCGCCCAGGGCTGATAGGGGATGCCGCCTTTGAGATTGATCGCGAAATTGCCGAGTTGCGGAGTCAGCGGTAGTTCGGAGCATTGAAAAAGGCCGAGCTTGGGATCGCAGGGGCGGTCGTCGCGCGGAACCCACATGCCGGAGAAATCCGGCTTGCCGGCGGAAGTTTTGGGGGCGGGAGCGCGGAGATCCGGTTTCCCATCAGGCAGGCGCGGGATTCCCGGTGTGGGCAGGTTGACCCACTGAGCTGCCGCAGGCAAAGCCAGAAAAAGAGCAAACTTCAGAGCGTTCATGGCTGCCGATTGTATCGACCGGTGAGAATGAAGTCTAGTGGCGCGCCTCGCTAAGATCATCCGACTAAAATTATGATGAGCGGGTCCAGCTCCGTTTTTTGGCCACAAGTGGTACGAGTCAGCGATGGCGACAACACAGCCAAGTGGATCAGCGAAGCCAAGCGCGTTTCTCGTTACCTATGCGCGTAAGTGAGGAAGGTTAACACCATTTGGATCAGCCGCCGTAATTAAGACAGGCTTCGAAGGAAGCCGCCTTTGCCTCGCGCACGGGTGGCACACGTGGGAATCGGAGGACGACTGGGATTTGAAGAAAGACGGCTGGCCACCAGTCAGTCTACATCTGATCCGGGTCGTTGACGTCCAGTTGGGAAGATGACATAGCGGTTTTGGGTGCCTCGATCTGGGAATAGAGTTGAAATCCAGTTCCCTGCCGTTCCGCCGTGCGCGCTTACCCAGGTTGCATTTCCATGATCTGTGCGCCGAACCGCCGTACGCAATAGGCGAATCTCTCGGATGTTGTGAAGCAGCAGAGCGCCGACGAGCATGCGGCGAGGATTGAATTCCGTACCACCGCTTGAAAGCCCAGGAGAATGCAGGGCAAATGAGGCAAAAGGCGATTGATGAACTCCTGGCCAACCGCGCCGAGATCGACCTGCAGTTAGCGCTTCTCGATTTTCAGGAGTCGGAAAACGGCGCCAGGCGAAAAGGGAGCAAGGCACTCCATTACGCCCGGTGGCCGCCATTCGGAATCGTGTGGAGTAGGCGCAGCTCCTAGAATCAATTCGCCATCAAGTCGGCCGAGGCTGATCAATGCGCCTTGTTCTTCATGCTCCGATGGGACTGGCAGCTTCGCCGATTTCACGCTGTCACGATGCACAATGCGCCGGGGCGAATTCAAGAACAAATCGGCGATAAAATGGTTTTAAGGCATGCGCCACAGCCGCTTTAAATATTTCCACAACCCCGATCACGCTCCACAGTTTCTCGACGGGAAGATGTTCTGCTGGAATGCTGCCTATTACCGCGACTATGAAGACGCCAAGGCCGCTCAGGTTGTCGGTGATGAATACGAAGGAACGCGGCTTTACCGACCACTGAATGGCCTTGAGATCAATAATCTCACTCAGAACACTCAAGCCAACCTACAGATGGGCGCTGAATTCATCACCAAGGCGCAAGAAATATTCGTCTACTGTGTCAGCATGTCATTCGAGGATGCCCTGGTGAAAGAGTTCGATGCCGAGGCATGCGTCGAGATCTGTAACCCCCTGAAGTTTATCAAACGCTGGCAGAAGGCTCTACCGCCCGAAGCGCTCGTGACATCGGGAGCCGTTGGAGACTACCAAAAGTACGTCTCTCGAATGGTCGGCTATTACCACGCCCATGATTTGCCGGGCAATGTGTGGGCGATCCCCGACCTCATCACGACCACCAAGCTGAAGAAGTTCGCCTATCAGCAGGAATATCGATTCGCTTACACCAAGACCGATGCCTTCCGGTTCGAGAAGGTCCGGATTGAATTAGTTGATCGCAAGGCAAGACCATTGCCAAAGCCAGACGAACACGACCATGAGACCCTCGCTCTCGGCAATCTCCGAGATATTTGCAGGATCGTTGACCTATAGGCTCGTTAGTTCACGTCCTCATTGATTCCATAGCGGTCATCCCGCCGATGCTTCAGAACGCCATTCTGGAAGCGCATAGTCTCCGTTGGACAGTCGCCAATCCGCAAGAAATAACACCAGCCTTCGGTTTCAAATATGGACGTGTTCGCATACCAGATCTCTTCCACCTTGGCTATGTCGGAATACGATATCGTCAGTTTTTCCAGCTCGTTTCGCAACTCGGTGTCGGACATCGAAATATGCTCTCTCTGCAAGAGCAGAATGTGAACGTCTGCCTGCGTGCGAACCAGCTTCGGAACCTTCCTCTTAACTGCCCTTTCGACGACCTTGTCGAAGGTGTTTGGCTTGTCGCATCTCCCGAGCCAGCAATAGCCTGTATCGTTGTCCGTTGGAGCGTTCCGGAACTTAACAGTCAAATTCACGCCATTCCCAAGGACGACAGTTGCTTGGGAGTCGCCGACCGGGATATTGGCGTGATTCGATTTCATCCAGGTCAGGAGCCGCTCACCTGCATCGTCCCGATCTTTGACACCTACCAATGCTCCGACGGGAATCATCACATCCAGTGCGCGGCCGGGAATGATGAGATCAGGATTCTTTTCGATCCGCGTTTCGAATGCCTCCACGAAGATGGTCGAATCATATTTTTCACCGGTGAACAGTTCGATTAAGGTGTGTTCCAAAGCCACCGTCTTTCCAGTTGAGCTGGTCGCAATCACCTCGACCGCATTCTCCTGCGTCTCCTCAATCCAGTTCAGGCTCGCGTCCTTCCACGCTCCATTGTCAAAACCCGACAAAAACATCCTGATGAAAGGCCGTTCAGGATATTCCGGGTCTTCAATTGCTGACATGCGGACATTATCTCCGCCCGCCGAAAAGAGGGCAACCGGCTCAGCGGGTAAAATCGATCTATGGTCAAGGTCTCTATCGATTGGTGGATCGGTGAGCTTCGACGGCATGACGCTTCTGATGTAGATCAATACGAGGCGAAAATTCGCTCGTTCAGAGACAATGAGCAGAAGGTTTTCGAGTTCATCGCCGAAGCCCGGGCCGCGCTCCTATTCCTGAGAAACGGAATCAAAGTCGTCATGCAGGACCGGCCAGACCTTCGCCTGAGCTTCAATGGGGAGACGATCTACGCCGAGGTCAAGCACTACAACGAAAAGGAGACAGATCGGAACGACGCCAAGGCGATGGCAGTCGCCCCTTTTGAGTTCATCCAAGTCGGGAATGTCGTCGATGATGAAGGTCTCCATGGGTGGCAACAGATGTGCGCCACCGCCATCAAGAAGGCTCCGCAGTACGCTCCGGCATTCCCGAACATCCTGGTATTCGTCAATCACAGCGACGCACTGGACTTGCATTTGCGATCCGCCGTCAACGAATTCGATGATGCGGTTCGGAAGGCCGGCGCGTCATCACCACTCCGCAAATTGAGCGGAATGATGATGCTCAAGAACTACCAATCGGTTGGCTGGAATGCGACAAACGTCGAGTTTTGTTACACTTCCTATGCCCTGCATGCGGTCGATCCGAAGTTCGTTCATCTGATGACCCAAGGCCAGCTCGCGTGAACCGCCGGGACGCGCGATAATGGACTCGTGTACATCGCGAGAGCCATAGCGCAGCAGTCCGTATTCTTCGCGGCCGTCTCGCGGATCATGCTTCCGCCGCAAGTCGTAAGCCTCACGCCAATGCTCGGAACGGATGGAAACGGCAACGATGCTGTTTTCTTCAGGGTCGTCCTGGCCGACAATTCGGTACCTCGCAACCAGCTCCTTGCCTTCACGCGCCAGATTTCGGCTTCGATCATCGCCCAGCTAAATCCGAACGAGGAATGGGGCGTCTGGCCATATTTCGATTTCATCACCCAAAGCGAAGAAGCTCGGAACAAACAACCAATATGGGCGTGATCGAATGGGCTACCCGGACGATCTCCTGCAATACGCAAAGCAGATGGCCGAGGCTTATCCCAACGAAGCCCATCAGCCAAGTTTACGGCGAGCACTCTCCAGCGCCTACTACGCCCTGTTCCATTTGCTGATTGCCGACGCGGTCGCTCATTGCTCTGATCCGCGATTCCGCTCTGCACTCGGGCGCCTGTTCGACCACGGCCCGATGAAGCATGTCTGTGAGAACACGGTGGAGAGGATCAAGAACCTATTCCATCCGACGCCGCCGGATGATCCCGAGCGCACGGTTCAATATCATCTCCACAACGTCGCTGACACTTTTTCCCAAGCGCAACAGAACCGTACTGACGCCGACTACAACCTGCTCAAGGAATGGCAGCCGGGCCAAGTCTCATTGCTAATCGAGGCCGTGGAAGATGCCTTCAAAAGCTGGCAGACCATTCGGGAAGAACAAGCCGCCAAAGATTTCCTAATAGCCATGATTCCGACTCGGGAGAAGAAGCAGGGTCAAAAAGACGGCCAAAAGCAGAAGCCGAGGCCCACCTTGGCTGACCCGAACGCTCCCTCTCCTTAGGGGCTCTTGTATACACGCACGAGCCAGGTACGGCCCCGCGCGGTACGATCTGATCAAGTTTTCGTGCCATAGAAATACCTCCGCTGACGCGGGGCACACGAGTGGCACACGAAAGATAGCTATTGAGTTGGGTTGAATTTAGAGGTGCGATGGCTGATCGGGGTTCAGTCTTCACTCCGTGGAGTACGAACAACCGGTCCGGATCAGGACTGGGAAGTCGGCTTGTCGCCGGTAATTTTGACAGGCGGTCACATGGACGAGCAACGGCCTAGTGGCCGCGATGCGCCTCTTCCACGAAGCCCTGGACCTCCAGGTCGCCCAGCACGTCCTTCTTGGTGAACATGCGAATGTCCGAGTAACGGCCGGCCGCGACTTTCTTCACCCAATCGGGGTCGCCGATCAGGCCGCGGCCCACCGACACCAGGTCGAATTCATTGTTCACAAATCGGCGCAGTAACTCCTGCAATCCTGCTTCGCCGGTCCACTGCGCTTCCTTCCCAAAGAAGTTCTCCATCACGTCGGTGTCCAGGCCCACGCTTCCCACCGCGATTACGGGCGCGTCTGTGAGCGCTTTGGTCCAGCCGGCGATTCCCAAGTCGGAATCGGGCCACTCGGGAATCCAAAATCGACGTGCCGAAGCGTGAAAGACGTCGGCGCCGCTGGCGCGCAGCACCGCCAGCATGGTCTGAAGATCGCGCGGCGTGGGCACGATCCTGGCGTCGTAATCGACTTCCTTCCACTGCGAGAAGCGGAAGGAAATGACAAAATCCGAGCCAACCGCCTTGCGCACCGCGGCCACAATTTCCGCTGGAAACCGCACGCGTTCGCGAATGTCGTCGCCGCCATAGCCGTCTTTTCGTTGATTGGTTCCGGCCCACAGGAACAGATCCAGCAGGTAGCCGTGACAGGCGTGAATCTCGACGCCATCGGCGCCGATCTGCTGCGCCGCAAGCGCGCCGCGCACAAACGCGTCTTGGATCGCCGCCAGATCGTCAGCCGTCGCTGCCCGGCCATTCGACTTCCCCGGACTAATCAGGCCAGAGGGGCTCAGCGAAGGATACCCGGCATAAGGACCGTCGCCGCCTTCTTTGCGGATGGCTCCTTCGTGCCAAAGCTGCATGAGCATGTGGCCGCCGGTCTGTTTCACCTCCTGGAAACAATGCGCCCAAGCGTCTACGGTGGCATCGGTGATGCGCGCGAACATGGGCGTCTGCGTGGAAGAAGGATGGTCCACCGCGCAGGACTCCGTGATGATCAGCCCGACGCCACCCTCGGCGCGACGTCGATAATATTCGGCTAAGCGCGGCAGCGGACGCCCGTTGTCGCACCACTGGCGCTGCATCCCCGGCATCACGAAGCGGTTCGGCAGCTTGAGCCCCCCGAGGGCGAAGGGCGCAAGTAATGGTGCAAGGTCGACGCGGTTACTCACAGGGGAAATTCTAGCTTGTTTTCGCGACGGGAGACTTCGCTCGGAAAACGCTCGGGCGCAGCACGCGGTTCCACCACATGATCGCGCCGGTGACAAACATCGCCGCTGGCGCGAGCCCGAACAGCGCCCAAGTGGCCTTCGTCATCTGGTCGCAGAACCCGGGACCGTGACACGGAATGCCGATGCCGCCAATACGGCCGAAATGCAAATAAGCCAGCCAATAAATAACCTGGTCGGCGAAAGGTACGCGGCCGGTGGGGGCGGTGACAGGCTGAAGCCGGTCGGCTATATCCTGAAACCACTCGGGAAAACAAAGATAGATCCCGCTTAGACCAAATACCAGCACGAATCCAAAGCTCCAGAACCCGAGCATGCTGTGCAAGTGCCAGGTCAGGCGCTTCCATCCTACGCCGCGATGCAGCGTCAAGCTGCGACGCCATGTCTTGCTGCCCGGCCACCAGATCACGATGCCGGATAGGGCGACCGCGAGGACGGCGAATGCGCCAAGGCCATTGACGATTCGACCGCGCGGTCCCGAGAGCAGATTGTCGTGCAGATCGAGTAAGAACGCCACCAGACGCATGCCAGTTGGCACCGAGTCGCCCAGATCAGCGCCAGTGCGTGGATCGAAGAGCCGGTGCTTCAGCCGGCCGCCACGCTGCAGACTGATGCTGACAGCCTGATCCAGATTCTGCGAGCGGCTGATTTTGACCACTCGATAGCCTGGGTACAAGCGCCGGGCCGCGTCCGCGAGCTGCGCGTCAGTCAATCGCGGGCTGGAGCTTTGCGAGAGGATTGGCCGGGGAGTGGCTGCGCGGTAAAGCTCGTTCCAATACACCAGCACGCTGCCAGTTACGCTGATGGTGAAGATGTAAAGCCCGACGCCGATGCCACTCCACAGATGGAGCTGAAAAAGCGCTCTTCGCAACCAAATTTTCTGGGGCGTGCGAACCCAGCGTTGCCACAAGGTCAGCCGATCGTTCGCGCCCACTGCCTTACTTACATCGGTTCGCAGGATTGCGCCTGTCGCGATACTTGTTGTGGCAGTTTTGGCAGGCAATGGTCATCACGTCGGCGACGTCGGTCATCTTGTCCTGATTCTTGGTTTGAGCCGCCGCGTAGGCCGACATTCCCGCGTCGCGAAGCTGCTGAACGAACTTGGCCCAATCTGGATTCGTCACCGGAACGTCCAGACCATTTGAACACTTGCGGCCCGGAATCGTGAGCAGATTGGCAGTTTCCGCGATGGCCAAAGCGCTGTTTTCGACGGCGTCCCATTTTCCGAACTGACTGGTCAGCAGGTCGGTGGACATGGCGGGATCCTTGGCGTGGGGCACGTCCGCGGGATTGACATCCTGCGCCGAAAAAACCACATTCGATTCCGGATATAGCGTGCCCCTCATCAGTTGGTTGAGGGTGGCCTGCGGCTGCGGTGCAGGCGCTGCCACGGCTGCTCCAGGCACCGGCGCCTGAGCCTGGGCGCGTTCCATAAGAGAAGTGGACATTGCACTCAGGATGAGGAGCGCCACCAGTGCTTTGGTCATTAGACTCCTTCTAATCGCAACCGCTCCCTTACGGTCACGGCTCGGTTTCGGGCAAACGCGGTTCAGTTTCGGGTAACGCGGTTTCTAGTGGCGGATCTGGGAGCTGATGTCCTTGGTCTCGTAGACTTCGCAGTTGCCTCGCTCGCGCAGAAGTCCCGCGTCTGGGAAGTTGCTGACATTGAGGACTCGCGGCATCATCACCCACGGCTCGGCGAGCGACTCGGGGTCATCCACGGTGACTTCGTACAGAATCTGGTTGCCCTTGCGAGTGAGTTTCTCGATCACATGCATCTGATCGGAATGGAAGAAACCGCCGCGCGCCAGCCACGTGGTATCGACGAACGAAATGGAGTCGAGCACCAGCGTGTCGCCCTCCCAGCGCCCCACGGTGTACCCCATGTACGTGCTCTCGATGGCCTTCGTTGCGTCGTGCTTACGGTCGTCGGTCGGGATCACGCGATATTCACCGTAGCCGCCGCCGCCATCCACATATTCGCCGTAGAAAAAGATGATGTCATTGGCCGATTGGACGATGCGCCGGGGCGGGCCCTCGCGCGGAACGCCCAGCGGTTGGCAGGTCATGACAGGGTCGTCCTTGTTGGTCCACATGTCGAGCGCCTGGACCTTGTCCCAGTACTCAGGTTTGTACACGGGACGGTTCGGCCCGAAACGCGAGGGCGCTTCGAACTCGAAATCCATGGTCTGATTGAGCGCTCGGGAACAGCCCTCCTGCTGCGTCGGGTCGCAGCGCCGATTCCCGTAGCGCCAGTTCATAAAAGAGGCGTTCCAGTTGCCCGTCAGGTCCGGGTGCCCGTTTGGCATGCGCGGCGTTTCGCCGGAAGCTGTCAGCGCAACCGGGGTCACTGGGACCGGCGCCCGGTCGGGCGCCGCATGAATGGCCGCGCGCACGCTGGCTGGCACGGGCATCACCACATAAACGCTGCCCGTTTCCGTCTGCACCGTGGTCAGGTCGCGAACGACGGCGCCGTTGTGGCTTTCCGCGATCTTGCCCGCGTATAACGCGTCCACCTTGTTCAGCGGATTGTTCCAGTCCTGATAGTCGCCGTAGGTGAACTCGGTGGTTTTCCCGTTGTGCTTCACCACCACGCGTTCCGCCATGTACTTGTCGTTCAAAGTAGCGGTGGCCATCGCTCCGGCAACACCGGGGATCGGATAGGCCACTACGGCCTTGCCGTTCTCCCAAGAGAGCGACGTTTCCCCTGCTTTCATGACGCCGTCCTTGAGTAGCGTAGCGGGGTTGGCGCCAAGCTTCGCGTTCGGCGCTACACCTTCCACGCCCGCGATTGCGGCCTTGGGCGCGCCCTGCGGACTGGCCCACAAGCGGATCAGCCGCTCGTCAACGGCAGCCGGGCATCGGTGTCGCCTTCCCCTTCCCGGCGATGAGCTCCGCGCCCGGGATGTCTTCGTTCCAGGCGTAGTGCCCGTTGACCACTTCGATTTTCGAATACCGTCTGCCCGTTGGGCCGGGTGCAGGTGTACTGAACACGCTGCCCCGGGTACTGATAGTTGGTGCTGACGCGATACTTCGTGAGCGTGCAGGGCTGTCCATCCACCTGCATGGCGCCTTTGCCCTGATATTCGAGCGACGTGACTAGCTCATGCTCATCCACGCCCCGCAGCATGCCCATGTACCAGGTCCAGTTAAAGAGCACCGCCCGCAGGTCCTTGGCGTCCTTCGCGGGGCGATAGATCACTGGGTAATCCCCGAAGCCCTGGGCCCGCGCACCAACTGGCGCCAGCGCGCCAATCGTGAGAACGACGCCGATCCCAAGCGTCGCCCAATTCATCCTTCGTCGAGAAGCCATGTAGTCCGCTTCTGTCTATTCGGTAGCGTTCGGTGCGGCGATCTGGATCAGGCGCCCGTCCGGCATGGTCACCGTCTTGAGAAACCCCAAGGGACTGCCGTCTTTCGCGGGAAGGAACATCACTTTGATGGCGTCCCCGGTGTGAAGCGCGTTCGGCCCGGTTTTACCGATTCCCCTCTGCGCGAGGGCCGTGGCGGAACCGAGCGTCATCACCCAGTCGGTGCTCGTGCCGTCCGCATTCTTAACTGTAAGAGTCAGCGACCCGTGGGGATTGGAGAACTTTATGCTTGCCACTGTCCCCGAGACGGTCGTTTCCTTTTTCATGTCGTACACGCCCGCGAGGGAATGATGCGCCTGCAAGGAAACACTGGCGCCCATCAACAACCCAAACAAAGCCACATATCCTAGAGTTCGCTTAATCATTTGATGCTCCTATTCAAAAAGCTGCTCCATTCAAAAGCTGCTCCTCTTCAAAAAAGATGCAAAAGCTCTGATCTGCACCGGATGCCCTTACACAATAACCGCCAGTGAGTATATCACTGCCAAGACGAGCGGCGGGCGATGCTGGTTACACGATGCTGGTTACTTGACGGCATGCCATTCCGAGGGAGTATGCCGGTGGCTCTTGACACCGGGCTGGGCGCCGGGAGATACTCGCCTTTCGATCAAGAGCGTTCACCGGCACGTTACATTCGTGTCCGGCAACGCGTGGCGTTCAGGAGATACAGAAGCGATGCTTCTACAGAACGCGTTTGTGGACGCGCTCAACAATACCGAATGGGCGTTCCCGCTGGCGGAGTGTATTCACATCGGCGGTTTCGCGGTCGGGGTGGGATCGATCGCCCTGGTGGACTTTCGGATGCTGAATCTCGGACTGCGGCATGAGACTACCGCGCGGATTCTGAAGTACACGGAAATCTGGACAATCATCGCGCTGGTATTCGTCCTGTTTTCTGGCGCCACGCTGTTTTTGTCCATGACCCATATTTACCTGACCAACCAGATCTTTCCGTACAAGATGTACGTACTGGCCGCGGCGCTCATCTACAATTTCACCATCCACAGAAAAGTAGCCACCATGGAAAATCCGTCGCCGGCGCTGAGCAAGGTGGTGGCAATCGTCTCCCTTCTGCTGTGGGTGTTGGTGGTGTTTGGCGGGATTTTCACCGGATTCCTGGAATAGAGACTGGCCTGCGTGTCCATCGCTCAATCTCTCGAAAACATCGGTTTTCTCTCTGACTTCGCCGACTCGGTGCTGGTGTACCCGATTGTTCTGTCGATTCATTTGACCTGCATTGCTCTGTTCGGCGGCATGATCCTTATGACGAACCTGCGCCTTCTCGGGCTCACGTTTAACAGCGTGACGATCACCCAGATGGTCACCAGCCTCCGCCCCTGGAAACGCTTGGGGGGAACGATCATGATCGCGGCGGGCCTGCTGCTGGCAACATCGGAGGCGACCAAGTACGCTCCCAACCCATTTTTCTGGACCAAGATGATCGTTCTGGGCCTGATTTTCGTACACGGCATGGTCTTCCGCCCTATTGTTTACAACCGCACGGAAGAATTGGATCGATTGGCGGTCATCCCGACCAAAGTGAAAGTGGCTGCGATTCTCTCGCTGGTCCTTTGGACGGCAATGTTCACGCTGGGTAGGCTCATTGCGTACTGGGAGTGAAGTCGGCCCAACGTAGAGCGGCTCTTGCTCTACTTGACATAAGCCAGCAGGCGGCCGGTGGTGATGGCGCCAAACCAGCAAGCGAGCGATGCCCAAGCCAGCAATTTTGCGCGGCCTGTCACGGGCTTCTGATCGAGCTGCGGATCCTCGAATATCTGCCGGCGCATGCGGATGAGAACGTACAATCCGGCAAACACAAACGCCATCTTGAGGTAGAAATCCAGAGTGGTGAGCTTGGTTGTGGCGTCGGCCACCAGCATCATGGTTCCGGTCACCGCGTTTATGCCGAACCCCCACCACAACAGCGGGAAAGCGCGCTCGAAGGGTTTGATCGGAACGGCCGGCCAGAGACCCAGCACAACCAGGCTAATAATGGCGCTGACTCCGGCCACGATGGACATCCCCAGGGTATGGACGATGAGAATGGTCGGGAAGGCCCAAATGGTTGGGGCGTTCTTCACCCATTGGCTGAAAGCCATGTTTTCGAGGAATTCAAGAAACGTGCATGTATTATTCCTTGCGGTCGTGATCCGCTTACGCTCCTGGCGCGCCGTGCTTCTGTCCAGCATATATCCGACAATCGCGACCAGCACCGTTACCACGCTCACCCAGAGAATCGTCCCGACAACCAATGACATGATTACTCTTCCCTCCTGATTCACACCCGGCTAGAATGAGTTGCCTAAAAATGGCAGCATGCTTCCGCAATACATGACACCGATCCACAGGATCATGGCGGACACAGCGGCGAATTTTGGCCGTAAGCGGCGCGTCTTCCCCGGGTCCCAGGGACCACGGTTCATCGAGAATCGTAAAGTACAAGCGCGTTCAACCCGGCCAGCATCGCCAGTCCGATTTTCCAGTAGAAGGCGGCATTGTGTATGTACTGGCCGGGGATCCCCACGAAGAACAACATACCCGTGCCGATATTTATGCCGAATCCCAACGCGGCCCAAGGCAAAAGTCGGTGCAAGGAAGCGAAGGAGACGCCCTTCATGACTCCGAGAACCCGCAGATCCACCAGAAACACCACGCCGCACAAAAGGCTCAGGCCAACGAAATGCAGGGTTTCGCAAGTGGGCCACATCCACGGCGTATCGGTAACGAAGGAGCCCACTTTCCGCCCCAGAGCGCCTTCTGTTGTGACCTCCGTGAAGGTTGCGCCCGTACCCTGCTCCGCTCGGATTTCCGCGTGGCGAATTTCTCCGCCCAGATTGGAGGCGCGGACCATCAAGCCGAGGGACACGAAGGTCAGGATCAGGATCACCGTCAGATTCCAGCTGGGTATGCGTGCCAGGCGGCGGAATTGCCATAAGTCCCAGCCAGGCAAACGCTCCGGTGAGTAGCATGAACGCAATGGCCACCAAGGCCGCGCCTTCATGGGTCTCTATGAGGGATTTCGATATGCCCGGGAGCGGACCTTATGGCGTCCGCCGCGCCGTTTCCGCTCATATAGGTGGGGATGGCGATGAGAGCGATTCCCAGCAGAATAACCAGGCTGGCACGCTTCAGATCATCGCTCTTGGCGATGAGGGAAATCACAAACAGACCGGCGCCAATGATATAGCCGATGGTTGGAAAGTGATTCAGTAAGAGATGGATGTGTGTCAAGTCCATAATGATTCAGCAAGCCTGATGCGGCGCAGCATCCTCGTCGAGTACGTTTCAGCAAGGATGAACGCCACGATGCCGCTCGATTACTATATCATCCTGGGCTTTTTGAAGAACACTGCTCCCGCATTCGCGTGTCGTTAGCTTATGATGTGTCCGGTTTCAGTAGCACGTGATGTGTCCGCTTTGACCAGCGGCGGGGGAGCCTGGAAGGGTGGATTCCAACCAGGCATACTCAGCCGCGCAAGTGGAGCGGATGATGAAGCTACAAGACGTACTGCTGAAGGCCATGGCCAAGAAGATGCGCTGGTGGGAAGCGGCGGAGATCATTGGAGTCAGTGACCGGACGATGCGGCGCTGGCGGGAACGTTTGGAAGAGCACGGCTACGACGGACTGACAGATCGTAGGAAGGGAAAGCAAAGCCAGCGGGGGGTGCCAGTGAAGAGGTGCGAAGAGGTGTTGAGGCTCTACCAGGAGCGTTACTTTGACCTGAGCGCAAAGCATTTCCACGAAAAGTTAAAGGAAGAACACTCGATCGAGCTGAGGTCGATGAATACAAGGAAGCACGAGACTGCATTCGTACTGGGCCACCGATCCTTGGGAAGAGGAATGACCCATTGCGGTGGCCTGCGGGCCTGCCTCTCCCACTTGGATCGGCTGAGTGCCGTTGTTGTTCCACGGCGGTTCTCATGACGATATCCAAGCTTCGCGAAGCTTCAAGGCCCGCATACTATTAGTTCATTAGCAGCGACAACGACCATTATCTCGCCCACCCGGTCGGCTCTTGCGCACCTCTGCCGAAAGGTCACCGATGTTCTGGATCGCTTTCTCAGCGGAACTCCGATCGGCCGCGTTGGCCCGGAGGCGATGAAGTTCAGCGGCTGGCAGCGATTGAACGCGGAGTACGCAAAGCAGTTCGGCGTTGAAGCCCCCGCCGGGCAGCCCAGTGCCGCGAAGAGCGAGCGTGGCTAAAATAAGTGCGAGAACTGGAGTTGCCTATGAAAAACCCAATCCCGGTGGAATCTGCCTCTGCAACCATCGACGCCAAGATTAAGGAACTCGCGGACTGGCGCGGCGAGACACTCGCGAAAGTGCGCGACCTCATACACAAGGCAGCTCCCGCGATCGTCGAGGGATGGAAATGGATGGGTAGTCCGTGTTGGTTGAGCGACGGACTCATCCGGGTGGCGTAGCTTCATGGGCTCTCCGTTCGGCAACATCGAAGTGCGCGGCGCACGCGAGAACAATCTCAAGAACATCTCCGTCGATATTCCGCGCCGAAAGATCACGGTTTTCACCGGAGTCTCGGGTTCGGGGAAATCGTCGCTGGTGTTCGACACCATCGCCGCGGAGTCCCAGCGTCTGCTCAATGAGACGTTCTCAACTTTCGTGCAGACTTTTCTGCCGCGCTACGGACACCCTGACGTCGACCTTCTTGCGAATCTCTCGACGGCCATCATCGTCGATCAGCAACGCATCGGCGGGAATCCGCGCTCGACATTAGGAACGGCCACCGACATCTACACGTTGCTGCGCGTTTTGTTTTCGCGTATGGGGAAGCCCCCAGTTCCGCACGCTCTGGCGCTTTCCTTCAACGATCCCAGCGGCATGTGTCCTGAGTGCGAGGGACTGGGGCGCGCTTCCCAGATCGATATCGATGCACTGGTGGATAGGAGCAAGTCCCTCGAAGAAGGCCCGGTCCGTTTTCCAACCTTTAGCGTGGGTGGTTACCATCTGCACACTTTCGTCAAGTCCGGATACTTCGACGTTAAGAAGCCGCTCAAGAAATATACGCAACAGGAATGGCACGACTTTCTTTACCGCGACGACACGAAGCTCAAAACCAACAAGCAAGGCCAGACATTCAGCTCCGGTTATGATGGCCTGATTCCGAAATTCAAGCGCCTTTATTTGAGCAAAGACGCGGAGAAGATGGCGCCGCGTCTGCGTGAGGCGTTTGAGAAACTCGTAACGCAGGGATCGTGCGGCGCGTGCGCTGGAACGCGTTTGTCGCAGGCCGCGCTCGCCTGCCGTGTCGATGGAAAAAGCATCGCGGAATGCTCAGCAATGCAGGTGAGCGAACTTGCGCGGTTTATTCATTCGCTGCGCGCGCCGAATGTGGCTCCGCTGCTGGCTCGGCTGGCGGAAAGGCTCGATCATCTCGTGGAGATTGGGCTGGGTTATCTGAGTTTGAGCCGTGAGACAGCAACACTGTCGGGTGGAGAATCGCAACGCGTCAAGGTAGTGCGCCATCTGTCGTCCAGCTTGACGGAAACGCTCTACATCTTCGATGAGCCGACCATCGGTTTGCACCCGCACGACATCCAAAGACTCAACAAGACACTGACCAGGCTGCGCGATGTTGGAAACACAGTTCTTGTGGTGGAACACGAGCCCGAAGTGATGGCGATTGCCGATCACATCGTCGACATGGGGCCACGCGCCGGAAGCGCCGGGGGAACGGTTGTGTTCCAGGGTCCGTTCAACCAGCTCAAGAAGAGTGACACCCTGACGGGAAAACACCTTGCGAAGCATCAAGCGCTGAAAGAGAAACCGCGCGCGGGAAAAGGACATCTTCTGGTCGAGAACGCGATACTCAACAATCTCCACAACGTCACGGTGAAGATTCCCAAAGGCGTTCTTACCGTCGTCACAGGCGTCGCCGGCAGCGGGAAGAGCTCACTAGTTCACGGCTGTCTTCCCAAACATTACCCGGATGCCGTCTTGGTGGATCAATCGCTGGCGGCGGGATCACGACGATCAAACCTGGCCACGTATTCGGGGATGGCGGACGCAATTCGGAAAGCGTTTGCGACGGCCAACAAAGTTCAGCCGGCGCTCTTCAGCGCGAACTCCAAGGGCGCATGCCCGGCATGTGAAGGTCTGGGCGTCATCTACACGGATTTGCAACACCTGGATCCCGTGGCGGTTCGCTGTGAAACCTGTGAGGGACGCTGTTTCACCAATGAGGTTCTGGCGTTGACGCTGCGCGGGAAGAACATCAACGAAGTGTTGAGCCTCTCCGTGATGGACGCGTTGTCTTACTTCACGGAGAAGCCGGTTCTCGCCACCTTGAAGGCGCTCGAGGACGTGGGACTCGGTTACATCGCGCTGGGACAAAGACTCAACACGCTGTCGGGCGGCGAACGTCAACGCCTGAAACTGGCGGGGGAACTCGAGAAGCCTTCGCAAATCGTGGTTCTCGACGAGCCGACCACGGGTCTGCACATGGCCGACGTCGCGAAACTACTCGCGCTATTGGACGCGATGGTCGACAATGGAAGCACTTTGATCGTGATTGAGCACAACCTGGATGTCGTTGCGCGCGCCGATTGGATCATCGACATGGGGCCGGGCGCAGGCGCCGAAGGCGGCAAAGTTGTGTTTGAGGGAGCGCCGCGCGAGCTTTTGAAAGCTAGCAAATCGCTGACGGGGAGACATCTCGCCGCGCGAATAGGATGAATTTCGGCGTATGAGCAAAGCAATCGAAAACTTAGAAGCGGCTCAGAGACGGGCTATGGCGATTCGGCCTAAAGTGGGGGGCTTTCCCTACCTGGCTGAGACGTTGCGGCGCGCGGGCGTCACTCGCAACTTCTGGTTCCTGCCCGCATGTCAGAGCCTCTATCTGACCAACCAGGGGCCGGTGGTGACCCAAGGCAAGCCGTTAGCGACCGGTACGGTGGATGTCCCTCCGTTTAACCGCGAGGCGTTGATTTCGGCGTTGCGGACAGACCAGGCCGGGAACAGCAGCTTTCCGGAATTCCTGGAGGCTTCGTGGCGCGCGGGCGTGGTTCGTTACGATGTCGATTTCACGGCGCGAACGGTCGCGTATTATGGCTGCAATGGGGAGGTATACGTTGAAACCTATCCGGCAGTTGAGATCGATTCGTAATCCGCCCGGCGGCGGAGCAATGTGCGACCATGGGTTCGATCAGTTCCATTTCATTCCGGCCGCTTGGCCGATCTGACTTTCCCCTGCTCCAGGAATGGCTTTCCGCACCGCACGTAGTTGCCTGGTGGCATGAGTGCCTGGATCTGGCCGGTGTTGACGCGAAATATGGTCCTAGATGGGGCGGAGCCCACCCACGTTTTCGTGATCGAACAGGGTGGACGGCCCGTTGGATTCATTCAGTGGTATCGATGGTCCGATTATCCGGAGCACGCACGGCAACTGAGTGCGGAACTCACGGCGGCCGGTATCGACCTCGCAATTGGAGAGCTCGAAATGACGGAGTTAGGATTGGGGCCGATCGCGATTCGCGAGTTCCTTAGACAAATTGTCTTCGCGAACCCGAGCATCAGCGCCGTGGTTACCGATCCTGAAGAAGGCAACGTCAGATCGTTACGCGCTTTCAAGAAGGCGGGGTTTGCGGTGGCGAACACCGTGCAACTCTTGGGCGAGAACTTCAAACGGCGAGTGGTGCGCATGGATCGTTCCTAGATTCTTCGCAGGCTGCCTGTGATAGAGTTGCCTATACTTCGATCGATAACTTGAGTATGGTTGGCGCTCATCGGCCCGCTCGACTCTTGTCAGTCCTTCCGAGGAAATCACCCAAATAGAGGAGTGTACGGATGAAGTATATAATCAGCTGGTTCGAGCGCCCACAAGGTTCGCCTATCGAGTATGAGAATGCCCAGAAGCGAATCCTCGAGGTGTTTGGCCAGTGGAAGGCTCCAGCCAATTTCAAGATCGAGTTCTTCGTGGTGCGTGTTGGAGAGTGGGGTGGGCATATGTTGGTGGAGTGCGACGATCCAATCGCGATTCACAAGGTTTGTTCCATGCTCCCTGCATTTGTATTCCAGGTGCACCCCGTCATCCGCGTCGAGGACGCAGTGCGGAGCGAGCTCGAAGTAATCGCCTGGCGCGATAGTCTGAAAGGCAAGTAAGCTTTTAGCCGAGTTGCGCCGCCTGGGGCTGCGTCGCCCTGTTCCGGCTGGCCAGCTTGTTCAAGCCGTCCACGTAGGCCCTGGCGCTGGCCTCAATGATGTCGGTGGAAACGCCGCGGCCTACAACTTTCAGATCGCCCTGCTGCAGATGCACGATGGCTTCGCCCATGGCCTCCGTCCCGCTGGTGACGGATCGGATGTCGTAGCGCAACAGCTTTGCGGAACTGTCGGTGATGCTGGCGAGCGCTTTATAAACGGCATCGATGGGCCCATCTCCGATGCACGCCGCCTCTTTGGCCTGGCCGTTCACGCGCAGCCTCACGGTGGCTGTTGGAATGGAGGACGTCCCGCTGTTGATGTGCAGGTACTCCAGCTGGCAGCTTTCCTCAACCGATTGCAGTTCATCATGAACGATGGCCAGCAGGTCTTCGTCGAAAACTTCCTGCTTCTTGTCGGCGACGGCGAGAAATCGCTGGTAGGTCTGGTTCAGCTCCTCGGGCGATAAGGTGAAACCCAGCTTGTCCAACCGATCGCGCAGGCCCGCGCGGCCGGTGCGAGCCGTCAGCACCACGCGGCTTTCGCGCAGACCCACATCTTCGGGAAGCATAATTTCGTACGTCTGCCGGTCCTTCAAGAATCCGTCCACGTGAATTCCGGAACTGTGGGAGAAGGCGTTCGATCCCACAATCGCCTTGTTCGGCGGGACCGGGATGCCCAGCATTTCAGCCACCAGCGAGCTGGTGCGGCAAAACTCGCGAGCCTCGATATCGGTGTGTACCTGGAAGTAGTCGGCACGCGTGCGAATCGCCATTACGATTTCTTCCAGCGAAGCGTTGCCGGCGCGCTCGCCAATTCCGTTGATGGTCCCTTCCACCTGGCGAGCGCCGTTCTGGATGCCGGCCAGGGCGTTGGCGACGGCCAGCCCCAGATCGTCATGGGTATGGACGCTGATGGTGGCGCGATCGATGTTCGGCACCTTGGTTCGGATGCCGCGAATCAATGCTCCATATTGTTCCGGCATCGTGTAGCCGGTGGTGTCGGGAATATTCACCACAGTAGCGCCCGCGTCGATCACCGCTTCCAGCATCTGGAACAGGAAGGACGGATCGGAGCGTCCGGCATCCTCGGCGTAGAATTGAACATCGTCGACGAAAGTTTTGGCGAGCTTCACGGCGTCCACGGCCATCTTCAAGATGGTGGATCGCTTCTCATCGAGCGTGCGTCCGTAGCGATCATCGCGAAACTTACCCATCACGTGGATGTCCGATGCGCCGATTCCGGTATGAATGCGCGGCCGCTTGGCTTTGGCCAGAGCCTTCCCGCAAGCCTGAATGTCGTCGGGTACGGCCCGCGACAAACCGCAGATGATCGGCCCCTGGATCTCGACCGAAATCTGGCGAACAGCTTCAAAATCGTCGGGTGAAGAAGCGGGATAGCCGGCCTCGATAATATCGACCTTCAACTGGGCGAGCTGCCTGGCGATGGTCAGCTTTTCTTTGCTGCCCAGACGCGTTCCGGCGGCCTGCTCACCGTCCCTGAGCGTGGTATCGAACACCACCACCTTTTCGGAGGCCATCGTTACACCCTTTCTCGAAACACCGGGAGGCGCCAAGCTGCCTGCTCTTCATCTTCGTACGAACGATTGGACACGAGCAAGACTTGTAGCAATCAGGGCCGAAGCGGCTCTGGAATCGCGGCTCCATCGGCGCGCGGATCGGAGGCCGCATAATTCATGCCGGTCTTGGAGTTGTGCAGGATGGCCTGCCCGCGTCCCATGGTCTCCACGTATTCGCGCCCGATTCGAATCTCGTGGCCGCGCTCCGATAATTGCTGCAAGGTTGCCTCCGGCACGCGGGATTCGATGTAGACATCGCAACCCGGAGCACCGCTCTTGAAAAAGCGCGGAGCCTCTAGGGCCTCTTGAAGGCTCATACCGTAATCGACGTAATTGGAAACGAACTGCGCATGAGCCATGGGCTGTACTGCGCCGCCCATGATTCCGAAGCCGATGTGCTCATCGCCCTTTTCCATAAACGCGGGGATGATGGTGTGAAACGGCCGCTTGCCGCCCGCCAGCACGTTGGGGTGTTTGGGATCGAGCGTGAAGCCGGCGCCGCGGTTTTGCAGCGCGAAGCCCATGCCTTCCACCGTGACCCGGGAACCGAACGCGGAGTACAGGCTCTGAATCCAACTGGCGATGTTGCCGTCCTTATCCACAACCGTCAGGTAAGTCGTGTTGCTGCCCACCGGGTCGCCGGCCTTCACCGCACAGTTCGCGCGATGCGGATCGATCTCGGCGGCGCGCTTGCGGGCATATTCTTTCGAAAGGAGCTGCGCCACGGGCGCATCGTGCACACGCGGGTCGGCCACGTTGGCATGCACGTCGGAGTACGCCAGCTTCATGGCCTCAATACGCTTGTGCAGTTCCGGCGCGCCGAACGCGCCCAGGGGCGAGGCGGCGGTGGTCTCCATGATGTTCAGCATCTCTAGCGCAGCCATGCCCTGACCATTGGGCGGAAGTTCGTAGACGCGCCAGCCGCGGTAATCGATGGAGAGCGGTGCAACCCACTCGGGCGAATAGGAGGCCAGATCCTGCGCGGTCAGGGCGCCACCGAGATGTTCCGAAGTCTTTAGAATGGCGGCCGCGATCGGGCCCTTATAGAACGCGTCCGGTCCCTGCTCGGCGATCAAGCGGAGCGCGCGCGCCATATCGGGATTCTGAAACAGCTGGCCGGTGTGCGGCGCCTTCCCGCCCGGCAGGAAGACACGCTTGGATTCCGCATTCGCCTCTAATTCCGCAACCATACCTGGGCCGGCCCACAACTCATGGATACCTTCGTAAGCGGGAAATCCCTGCTCGGCATACGCGATCGCATCCTGAAACAAGTCCTTCCAGGGAAGCTTTCCGAAGCGCTGGTGCATGCGATACCAGCCCGCGACGGCTCCCGGAACGGTGACGCTGTGAATGCCATCCTGTGGCATGCTCTTGATATCGTGCTGCGCAAGAAACGCCGGCGACAAGGCCTGGGGCGCGGGTCCGGAGGCGTTGAGGCCGGTCAATTTCCCGGTCTTGGCGTCCCAGTACATGACGAACAGGTCGCCGCCCATGCCGGTCATCATCGGCTCAGTCACACCGAGCACCGCATTCGAAGCAATGGCGGCGTCCACAGCCGATCCGCCGCGAGCCAGAATCTGCGCGCCGGTTTGCGATGCCAGCACCTGGCTGGTGGCAGCGATTCCCTGCCGGCTGATGACGATGGATCGTCCGTAGTTCCGGCCGAGCACTTGCGGGTACAAGATGGACATGAAGAAGGTCGAGAGTCCTAGAATACCCAATGCGAATTTCAAGTGGCGTATCTCAGCTTTTAAGAGACAAGATTACGATAAATCTCTAGACCGCGCTAGCTCATCAGACGGGCCACCGCGCGCCGCAGAGGATCTTCGCTGTTTGAGAGCGCATCGATCACGCCTGCGCGATCCTCGGGCGTACGATTCTGATTCAACTTGAACTTCCCCTGCAGTTTCTCGATCTTGATCTCGAATGCGGTGATCCCAGGAAGCAGCTTCTGTATCCAAGCGGCGCTGGGATCGAAATCCCATGGATGTTCAAATGCTTCTTCGTGTTTGCCGACCAGGTGCTTCAGGTGGGCCAGTGTGGCCGTCTGATCGCCGATTTCAGGAACGCCGTAGGCATGCACCGCCGTGTAGTTCCAGGTGGGCACGTTCTCAGGCCTGACGTACCAGGACGGCGAAACGTAGGCATGCGGTCCCTGAAAAATCACTAGCGCTTGAGCGCCGGACCGCAGGTCTTCCAATTGCGGGTTCTTTATGGCGACGTGCGCGTGCAACGTCCCATAAGGTTCCGGGCTGCGATCGAGCGAGAACGGTATGTGCGAAGCGGAAAGTTCGCCATCCCGTTCGGTGACGATCGTTGCGAAATTGAATTGTTCCATGAAGTCCTGCAGCTGGACCAGATCTTCGACCGCGAACAACTTTGGTAGATACATGTTTGCTCATTGCATCACATGTGGGGAACGGCAGGGTGTCGAGGATGGCACGCGGAACAGACGATGGCCCGCCCGTAGGCTGGCAGATTGTCGGGCGGCATCGCGACGAGTGGAGCGTGCTGCAGATGGCGCACGCTTTTAGGCAAGCTACGCCGGCCTCGCGGCGGAGATCGGCGATCGCGTAGTATTCGGCTGTTACAGGCTGGCTACTTAACGGAGGCGATGGTGAGCGTATCGCCCTTTAATTTGCCCATGACCGTGACATTCATACCCGCGCTGGCCACGATCTTGTCCTGATTCGCGATCTTATAAATTTTCCCGCTCTCCGTCACCAGGACCGCCGGCGAACCAGCCTTGATGCACTTCTGCGCGCAGGCGGCATCGCCCTTCATTTCCGGCTTAGTGGAGCACATCGTATCTTCTACGAACCCTTTGTACTCCGCAGCCATAGCGCTTGCGGCAAGTCCCATGGTGATAAAAGCTACTGCAGCGATGGTCTTCATATCGTCTCCTCGTGAGCGCCGCTGGGGCACTTCAATAACTATACCTGAATCCGACGGCCAGTGGGCCGCCGTTCGCGGTACGGTGTGGAGGCTTACAATAACCACGTGCCCGTCGCGCGACTGCTCATGGCAGCCCTCCTGCTGGCGGCAGTGTGCGGCGCGCAGGAACACGTTTCTTTTATCACCCGCGATGGGTGGACCATTCACGCCGACCTGTATGGAACAACCGATCGCGGCGTCGTGTTGGTTCACGGAGGGCGGTTCGACAAGAGCAGTTGGGAGAGGCAGGCGCGGGAGCTGGTGAAGGCCGGGTTCCGTGCGTTGGCTATCGACCTTCGCGGGTTCGGCCTCTCTAAAGGCGGACCGCCGGCCGCGCGCGCCGACTTCGGGTCGCCCCTGGACGTACTGGCTGCCGTCCAATATCTTCGCCGGCATGGGGCAAGAATCGTTTCGGTGGTGGGAGCAAGCATGGGCGGCGACGCTGCCGAGGGAGCATTGGCGCGGGCGCCGCCAGGAGAAATCGATCGCGTGGTGCTGCTGGCGCACGGAGCGTACGAACCGCCGGAGAAGCTCACGGGTCGCAAGCTGTTCATCGTAAGCCGCGACGACATCGGGCCGGGAGGTCAGCCGCGGCTGACCAGGATTCGCGCGCAGTACGACAAGGCTCCCGAGCCGAAGGAGTTGGTGATCCTGGAAGGCTCGGCGCACGCCCAGTTCATTTTCCAGACCGATCAGGGAGAGCGGCTGATGAACGAGATCCTGAGATTCCTTTCGGCGCCGTAGGCGTGCTTCCGCATGCTCACGCATGGCGGTTCAGACAGCTAGTGGCAGCAGTGTTCCTTCGCCGGCGGCGGTGGAACGTCCATTGCGGGACTCCGTTCGAAAAATCCATCCGGACGAAATTGGAAGCCCAGCATCGACACCGGCATCACCGGCCAGTCCTCCGGACGCGGCACATGATTATGCGCGAATACGTACCATAGAGCGATTTCGGTGTTGTCCACTTTTCGATTCGACTTGGTCCAATACGGCAAGCCATCGCCGGTGGGATGCTGATTGGGATATTCCCCTGCCGCGTATCGCTCTTGCGGACTGTAGGGCGTCACCCACACGTGATTCTGTGTGAATCCGGCGCGTCGCATGATGGGCGCATCGGGCTGCGCGAACGGCGGGCAGTTTTCGCCCGGAACCAGGCGATATCCCACCGGGCGTCCAAGCCGGTTCTTCTTGCCGGGGTTCACCACGCGCCAGAAACGAGCGGTCGCCGAATTCACCTGCCTCTGCGCTTCCTTCTCCGTGGTGAACAGCGTTTCTTCAGCAACGAACGCGTTGCCATGCGGATTGCCCGCGCCAGTGGGCACGCCAATCGTGTTCACCTCCAGGACCGAGTTGTTCGGACCATCCACGGTCGGCAGCAGCCTGGCCGCGAAAATGTGCTGATGAAAGGGCGCGTTCAATTGCGGAGCCACTTCCATCCCGTAGAGCGATTTCGTGCCGGGCGCCAGCGCGGTTGTATTCATGATCCCGGTCAGCTTGATCTCGCACTGAATGGATCCATCCTGGTAGAAATACCAATAGAATCCATACTCGTAGTTTCCGACGGTGGCGATGAAGGAAACCGAAAGACGCCGCGACCTGCGCACTTCCGATTGCCCGGTGCGCCAGTCGGTATGCTTCCACAGAATGCCGAAATCTTCCTCATGCAGACAGACGGCGTTCTTGAGCGGCGTCACCTTACCGCGGCTGTCTACTAAGGGGAAGTCGAAGTAATGAATCACGCCCAGGCAATCGCAACCGAGCGCCAGCGAATTGGCCAGCATCCCGAGGCCGTATTCGCCAATATCAAAGGCATTCTTGCGATAATACTGCTCGCCCGGATCGCCATACGGAACCACCATTTCGCAAATCGACGCGCGATATAAGATGGGCCGTTCCACGCCGCCGTCGTTGTAGCTGATGGTGTGCAGCACCAAGCCTTCGCGCGATGTGAATCCCACGCGGAACTTCCATTTCTGCCACTCCACCTGGTTGCCATCTACGGCGAAACTGGGGCCTTCCGGCTGAATGATGTCGACCGGCTTGAGATCCGTCCGGACGTTGGGAATGTACTCGCGCGCCCAATTGCCGGGCTCCGGAGGTAGCGGGACAATCGGATATTCCTCGATGCGGACCACTTCCATCTTGTAGAGATCCACGACGATCACCATGCTGTCGATGGGCCGCGCGTAGCCGTTGTCTTTCGGCTCGGATCGAACAAAGCACAGCGCCCGCAATCTCCTTAGCCCCTGCTCTTCGGGCGATTCGCTTCCGTATTGGCCCGCCGACCAAGGATCCACCATCACCAGATCGGCGTTCGTCACGCCGCGCTTCTTCAACGCGGCCTGGAACAGCGGCGAGCGCCGCACCGCTTCTTCGCACTCCCCGAACTCATCCAGCATCACCGAAGGCTGGATGCCGGGCGGAAGCTGTGCCATCGACGTGACCGACTTGCCGATAAGATCCACCACCGCTTCATACGCCGCGCGTTTGCTTCGATCCAGAAGGACGGCCAGCGCCTTCCGCTCGAACGCTGCGCCTGGTTTGTAGTTCTCAACCAAGCTCTTCGCGGGTTCTATCAGATTGATGGAAGCGATCCGAACATCGTCGCCAAGGTCTTTGCCATGCGCCAGGATTCGAACCGCGTCCTCCAATTC
The DNA here is from genome assembly GCA_963798295.1 of Bryobacterales bacterium. GTDB lineage: Bacteria > Acidobacteriota > Terriglobia > Bryobacterales > Bryobacteraceae > Palsa-89. Next base: position 846,862 of record CAWCSV010000007.1, read on the forward strand.
GGCCGCGTACAAAGGATCGAGAGGGTGTTTGGCATGCGGAGCTTCTTGCTCCGGAGTCTCGCGCGTTATGTCGGTTGGTAGGGCCATGGGTGATCCAAGCCGGGGCAGTTCACTTAAACCCGATGCTAGTATAAGCGGATGGAACTTGGCAATACTTCGGCAAGGTTGGTAAATCCGGCCGCGCCGGCCGCGCCAGAGTCTCCAACAAACGCATCTTATGGGCTGAAGTCCGGCTCACTTTCGCCGAGCGAGACTTTGGCTCAATCGGTAGCTCTTATCGCACCCACGGGCGCTCCCGTGATGACGGTGCCGCTGGTATTCGCACTGGCAGGACAAGGCGCCGCCGTCGCATTTCTGATTTCCACCGTGGCCGTTCTGCTGGTGGCGCTCAACATCAATCAGTTCGCCAGGATCTCGGCCTCGCCCGGTTCGCTCTACACCTACATTACGGATCATATGCATCGCCGCTGGGGCGTTCTGGCCGGCTGGGCGTTGCTGATTGCCTACATTGGAACCGCCGCGTCGGTGAGCGCAGGAGTCACCAATTATGGCAACGTGATACTCCGCGATACCTTCGGCGTGCAGATTTTCGCGCTCTTTTTGACCACGCTGGTGACAGCCATCGCGTGCTTCTTAGCCTATCGCGACATCCAAATCTCAACGCGGCTCATGCTTTGGCTGCAGGCCGCATCGGTGGCCCTGATTTCGTTTATCGCGATCGGTGTGATCGTCAAACATGGATGGCAAATCGACTGGGGGCAACTGACACTGGAAGGTGTCACGCCCGTGCAGCTTCGCCTTGGGCTGGTGCTCGCGATCTTCAGCTCCGTTGGATTCGAGAGCGCGACCTCGCTTGGCTCGGAGGCCAGAGATCCTTTGACCAGCATCCCTCGCGCGGTCAAATGGAGCGCGATCCTGGCGGGCGTATTCTTCTTTCTCTGCGCTTACTCGGAGGTGCTGGCGTTCCATGGCGAGAAACAACCTCTGGGACAAAGCCTGGCGCCTTTGCACGTACTCACGCGGCAAATTGGGCTTCCGCCGCTGGTGGGCACGCTGACCGATCTGGGAGCGGAGGTCACCTTCTTTTCGTGCTTCCTGGCTTGCATCACCGCCGCCGCCCGCGTGCTCTTTCTGATGGGACGGCATGGCGCGCTGCATTCCACTCTGGGCGAAGCGCATGAGGAGAACCAGACTCCGCATCGCGCCGTGTTGTTGAGTTGCATTGCCGCGTTCTGCCGGCCGCGATTATGACGCTGCGAGGAATGAACCTGTTCGATATTTACGGCTTGATCGGAACGCTCGCAACTTTTGGATTTGTTACCGCTTATATTCTGGTCTCGCGCGGCGGCGCCGCTGTTCCTGCGCTCGCAACGCCGCTTGACTCCACGGGCCATCGCTATTTCCGTATTGGCGATTCTCGCGATGGGAGCCGCGTTGCTGGGCAACCTTTATCCTGTACCGGCCGCTCCGTACTCTTACCTGCCTTACCTTTATGCCGCGATGCTCTTGATAGGGTTCGCGTGGTCCACCATAGTTCAACCCACGCCTCTCGATCGACTGAGCGATGCGGTAAGGTGATAAAGTCATGCGACTCGGATTTGCGGCCATCTTTGCCGCGCTCATCGCTCTTGCCGGTTGCGGCGACAACAAGGATCTGGATGGAGACAAGGCCAAAGGAATTCTTGAGGCCAATCCTGTTTCCTTGGATAGTGAGCAGGTCACGATCTCTCAGAAACAATTCGACTGCGGTGTGCAGGCCGAGTTATGGGACAGTCCGGTTCAGTATTCACCGGAACGCTCCACGGCGCGTTTAAGTCCGGAAGCGAAGACCCTGGGGTTCAGCGACGACATCGCGATCGAATCCGGCTATCACCAGCCGTACGCGCAGGTCCGGGGCCCATTCCCGCTGCAAATCGATCAGGTGTCGGCCATTAAAGATGGTTCGGAAAGCGGCACAAAGCTAATCATCGCTAAGGCCGGCGTAAAGATTCAGCACGCCTGTTTTCCCGATCCGCTACCCCTCATGGCCGTGAACAAGGGTAAATTCCAGGAGGATAGCCTGGTCACTTTCCTGTTTCGCCCAACCGACGATGGCTGGCGTTTGGACAAGCTGGTTCACTAGACACTCGCGCGAATCGACCGTCCGCAAAGCGATTCGAGTACAATCGATGCTAACCAGAAGTCCGAGACAAACGAACCTGAGTCGATTCGTCTATCGCTCAGGAGGGAGATTAGCGAGGCGTGCCGGCTGCCCATCCCGCGAGCACTGTCGATTATCTTGGCCTGCAACAAAGGGCGATGGAAGCTCCTTTGGCCAGGGCTCTGGCGGCGCCCGGGCGCGACCCGCTTAACTATGCCGAGCTTTGGGTTCACTTGTCGGCTACCAGAGCAGCTCTTGACCAGGCTGGTGTACATGCCGACAGCGTGGCTGCTTTGGCGCTCCGGAACGGGCCCGACTTTCTAACAGCGGCCTTGGCCATTAGTTTACGGTCGGCCTGCGCTCCCTTGGATTTGGATCTCACCAAAGACGAGTGCCGCATCAAGCTGGAACGGATCCGGGCCTCTACGCTGCTCTTGGAAGACGGCGTAGGCTCTGCGGCTGGTGACGTCGCGCGCGAATTGGGCATGCGCGTCATCCACGTTCGGTGTTCGCCGGATGCCCCGGCCGGAATTTTCGAGCTGGGCGACATCGAAGATCCTTCCGGCGTCGACCGCGGCAGGCAGACCGACGCTGCCCTGATCCTGATGACGTCGGCTACCACGGACGCTCCGAAGCTGGTTCCACGCAGCCGGGCAGCGCTCCAGACCGCCGCGAAATACAACATTCAAGCTCTTCAGTTGACGGCGGCCGACCGGTATCTGAGCTGTATGCCGCTTAGCCTCAGTCATGGCATGGGCGAAGCCCTGACACAGTTGACCGTGGGCGGGTCTGTCTTTTGCGCTCCGGCCTTTGAGGCGGATAAGTTCTGTTCGTGGGTGGAACGTTTTCTTCCAACATGGTTTTCTGTCAGCCCCACCATCAACCGCATCATTCTGACGTTAGCGCGCGAGAATCCTGAAATCTTCAAACGCCTCCCCCTGCGCTTTATACGTTCAGCAGCCGCGACGCCAGACCCGGAAGTGCTCCTGGCGCTGGAGCAACTGTTGAACGTGCCGGTTCTCAATGGCTACGGCCTCACCGAAGTTGCAAGTGCGATTCGAAGTACGCCATCCGCCCGCAAACCCGGCGCGGTTGGACGGAGTTTTGGAGTGGAGATCGCCATCATGGATGAATCCGGCAATCTCCTGCCTCCCGATGCCCAGGGTGAAGTCTTGCTGCGCGGACCCACGGTAATGTCCGGGTACCTGGATAATCCGGAAGCAAACCAGGCAGCCTTTCACAACGGTTGGTTTCGAACTGGCGACCTGGGGCGCCTGGATCGCGATGGCTTCCTTTTTATTGTTGGCCGCCGCAAGGAAATGATTAACCGGGGCGGCAAGAAAATCCTCCCGCAAGAAGTAGACCAGGTGCTGGCCAGGCATCCCGCTATCGCCGAGGCAGCTACCTTCGCGATCCCGCACCGGTCACTGGGCGAAGACGTGGCCGCGGCCGTGGTGTTGCGACCGGACGCCCCCGCTTCCGAACTGGATGTGCGTCAGTTCGCCGCTCGGCAGCTATCCGCCTATAAGGTCCCCAGACGAATTGTGTTCGTCGAAAGCATTCCCAGAACCACTCTCGGAAAGCTCAAACGCAGTGCACTTGCCGATCAATTCAGAGAGCTAGGCACACCAGGATCGCTGCTCCGCCCCAAGTCAATCGATGCACAGCGGACGCCCTCGGCGATGGAGGCTCAGCTCATCGCCCTTTGGCGGCGGATATTAGGAGTGGAACAGATCGGAATCAACGATTCTTTCTTCGACCTCGGCGGCGATTCGCTGTCCGCCGCGCTGATGCTGGCGCAAGCCGAAAAACTCCTCGATCCCGCGGCCCGTCCACTGGACGGCTCCGATTTCTACGATCGTCCAACGGTCGCCGCATTGGCGGGCATTATGGCGCAGTCCGCGGCCCGGAGGGGGCAGGAAGACTCCGCCAATCGGATTCTATTGCTGCAAAAGCACGGCAGCCGCGTTCCCTTTTTTTGTTTTTCCAACAGCCGGATCAATCCCTACCAGTTCCGGCATTTGTCGCGCGAACTTGGCCCCGATCAGCCCTTCTTCGTGGTCTCGCCGCCGCCGGCGGCCCAGGATGGCCGGCTGTTGCGCGCGCACGAAATCGCCCGTCAAGCCGCAGGTTCCATCCGCGCTCTTCGCAAGCAGGGTCCTTATCTGATTGGCGGTTATTGTTACGGCGGTGTGCTGGCGTTTGAGACGGCCCGGCTGTTGCTCGAGGAAGGCGAAGACGTGGCGCTGCTGGCGCTATTCGACACACCCACGCCAGGCTATCCGAAAATCGTTCGCCAATGGAAAAGCTATACGCGGCGCGCGTACGGGATCTTTCGCGCGTGGGTGCAGGGCAAGCCATCCATCACGATGCACGAAATCGGGACCCATGTGCGCGCTCTTTGGAAAATCGTGACTCGCAGATGGTTTGCCAAAGCCAACCGCGCGATCGCGTCGGCCCGCGTACCGGACGCTCCACGCACCGAGGCCTGGAACTCGGTGGTGATGCGGGAATATACACCTCAGAGTTTTCACGCCCCGATTGTTCATTTTCTTGGGGACGACGTCCCCGTTGACGCAACCGTGCTGAACGATCGACGCTTGGGCTGGCAGGATTTCGCGAGGAGCGGCTTTGAAACGCGCCGCGTGCCAGGCGATCACGTCTCCATGCTGGCCGAAGGCAATGCGCCGGCGCTGGCGGACGCGTTGGAGCAAGTCTTGATGAGCGTGCGCCCCGACTTACCTGTTCGCGTGGCCAAAATGAGCGCAGGTTCGTGAGCGATTCGGGCACAGCGGCGCGGCGGGCGCCGATCGCAATCACCCCGGAAACGCGCACCGGACATACCAATTCGAGAAAGCGCTTCTCGGCGATCGTCGTAACAATTGTCCCTATAGCTCTTTGGTTTGCCCCCTTCTCTCTCGATCCTAGATCGCGCCACGCCATAGCCATCTGCGCGTTCATGATCCTGGGTTGGATCACCGAAGCGCTGGACCATGGATTGACGGGCCTCATCGGATGCTACCTGTTTTGGGCGCTGGGAGTGGTGCGGTTTGACGTGGCTTTCAGCGGCTTCGCCAATGACTCCGCGTGGTTCGCGCTGGGGGCCATGCTCTTCGGAATCATGGGCGCCAAGTCGGGCCTGGCGCGCCGGCTCGCTTACGCCGTGATGCTGCGAATCGGAACCACGTATTCACGCATTCTCCTGGCGGTGATTCTCGCCGATTTCCTGCTGACGTTTCTGATCCCCAACGGCCTGGCGCGAGTGGTGATCCTAGCGCCGGTGGCACTCGGGTTCATCCAGGCCTTAGGGCTTGCTCCGGGCAGCAACATAGGCCGTGGAATGATTTTGATTCTCACTTATACGTCCGGAGTGTTCGACAAAACTATCATCGCCGGCACCGCCGCAATTACCGCGCGCGGGTTGATCGAAACACTCGGCTCCGTGCAAGTACTGTGGAGCCGTTGGCTTTTCGCCTTCCTGCCCTCCGACATCGTTATCATTCTGGCGGCCTGGCGGGTCACACTTTGGCTGTTTCCTCCCGAAAAGGCAGCGCTAACCGGCGGCGTTTCCTTCCTTCGCGAGGAGCGGCGAAGGATAGGACGGTGGACTCCCAGCGAAAAGAAATCGCTGTTTCTCATCGTTGCCGCGTCGGTACTGTGGATGACGGACTTCCTGCACCATCTGCCTCCGTCGATGATCTGCCTCGGCATTGCGCTGCTGGCGCTGCTTCCTGTGACGGGGGTACTGGAGTTCGGCGACCTGAAATTGAAGTTCCTGCTCCTTTTTTTTTCGTGGCGTCTGCGATCGGCCTGGGCGAAGTGCTGAAGGCAACCAAGACCCTGGACACTTTCGCCAAGACCCTGTTTTCGGCGGCCGGCCCGCTGCTGCTTCGGCCACATCTGGCGACCTTCGTCTTGTACTGGACTGGCTTCGTTTCTCACGTTTTTCTGGGCAGCGACGTAGCCATGCTGGGAATGTCGATGCCGGTGCTGATGAACTTCGCTCACGCTCACGCGCTGAATCCGCTGGCGCTGGGTATGATCTGGACCTTTGCTGCCGGCGGAAAGATATTCGTTTATCAGTCCGCGGTGCTGATTGGCGGCTACTCCTACGGCTACTTCCAACCGAAGGATCTGTTCCGCCTGGGCCTTTGCATGAGTATTGTGGACTCCCTCCAACTGCTGGTGCTGGTGCCGCTTTATTGGCCTCTCATGGGGATCGGGGCTGCCGCCCTCGGACATTGATTACGGAACCCGATTACCGAACGGCCGCCGCGCTTGCCTGAAGCGAGTGCTGTTTGGTGTATAGCTCGTAGTAACGGCCTCGTGCGTCGTACAATTCGGCATGCGTGCCGCGCTCCACAATGCGGCCCGAGTCCAGCACCAGAATCTGGTCGGCGCGCTTGATGGTCGAGAGCCGGTGCGCGATGACGAACGTCGTACGCCCGTGCATCAAGTACCGCAAGCCTTCCTGGATCATCTCCTCGGATTCGGAGTCCAGGTTGGAAGTAGCCTCGTCGAGAATCAAGATGCGCGGATTGGCCAGGATCGCACGCGCGATGGAGACTCGCTGGCGTTGGCCGCCAGACAGCTTTACGCCTCGTTCACCCACGATGGCGTCTTCCGCCGTTTGAAAACCGTCGACGAACCAATCCACACCGGCGATGCGGCAGGCCTCTCGAATTTGCTCCTCGGAGGCATCCGGGCGAGCGAAGGCGACGTTGTCCCGGATGCTTCCATCGAACAGAAATGTTTCTTGAAGAACCACGCCGAGTTGCGTTCGATAAGCGTCCAGGCGCACGGTGGAAAGGTCGACTCCGTCCACCAGGATGCTCCCCGATCCCGGTCCGTAAAAGGCGGCGATCAAAGCGATGATGGTGGACTTGCCTGCTCCCGAAGGGCCGACCAGCGCCGTCACCGTTCCTGGTTCGGAGCGGAACGAAATCTCGTGCAGCACTTCCGGTCCGCGGTCATAGGCGAAATTCACTCGATCGAAGACCACTCCGCCCGCAATGGCTCCCAGCGAGACGACGCGTCGCGGATCTTGATCCTCCGGCCGCTCACGCAACACCTCTCGCGTGCGTTTCAATCCAGCCGCGGCTGCGCTGAGATCCGTGCCCGCGCGCACGATCTGGAACATCGGCGCGATGAAGAAGGCCAGCATCGCCCAGAAGGCCAGGAAATCGCCCAGTGTCATGATGCCAGCGCTGACTTGGCGCACTCCTACGTAGGTGATCGCACCCCCCGCACCACCCATCAGAACCACAGCGGCCAGGCTCATTGCCGAAGTGGCGGTCAGGCTCTTCAGAGCATTTTCGAGCAAACGCGACAAGCCCGCTTCGAAAAGCGCTGCCTCGCGCGCTTCAGCGCGATAGCCCTTCACCACCCGCACTCCAGCCAGCGACTCGCTGAGCCTTCCCGTCACCCACGCGTTGATTCGGCTGCTTTCGAGAAAAACCGGCTGGAGAATAGCGAAGCCCTTGCGTACCGTCAGCCCGAATCCGAGGACGATCCCTAGCGCAATGCCGCTCAGCAACGGGCTAATGCGCAGTAGAATACCGAGCGCGAGAACAGCGGTCAAGACTCCTCCCGCCAATTCGATCAAGCCGACGCCCACCAGGTTGCGAATATCCTGCACGTCGGTCATGATGCGCGCCACCAGCGTCCCGGTCTGGTTGGCGTCGAAGTAAGCGATGGGTAGACGCCCGATGTGGGCCTGCACCTTCACTCGCAGATCCGCGATGAGATGTCGCGCGGCTTTCGAAACCAGCTGCGTGATGGTGTAGGTTGCAGCTCCTTGAATGATGGTCGCGCACAGAACCGCCAACGCCAGGGGAAGCAACAGCGCTAAACGATGCTTGCCGATGACATCGTCAATCAGGTATTTGGCGGAAGCCGGCAGCAGCAGACCGCAGACGCGGCCAATCACCATCAGCACGAAACCGATGGCCAGCACTTTACGCTGCGGCCGGAGAAGCTCCCAGACATCGGGCCACAATTCGCGAAGGCGTTCCGTCTGTCGGGGAGCCTTTTCCGTAGTCGACACTGTTCCAACTATTGTACGGGCCAAGCTGCGGCGCGCTGCCGGATGTGGGGCCCTACGCGGCCGCCATTTTTTCGCGCAGTGTCGGCTCAGGCTCCGTAGCGAAGACCGAATACACCACGCCCGCGATCGCAGCGCCGACGATCGGCGCTACCCAGAACAGCCACAACTGCTGCAGCGCCCATCCGCCCACGAACACCGCCGGACCCGTGCTGCGCGCCGGATTCACCGACAGGTTTGTCACGGGAATCCCGATGAGGTGAATGAGCGTCAACCCCAGGCCGATCGCAATCGGCGCGAATCCCTTGGGCGCCCGCGAATCGGTGGCTCCCAGAATGATCATCAGGAACATGAACGTCAGCACCACTTCGGCCGTCAGGCACGCGGCCAGGCTGTAGCCGCCGGGAGAATGCGCGCCGTAGCCGTTGGAGGCAAATCCGCCAGCCAGATCGAAGCCCGCTTTGCCCATCGCGATCACGTACAACACGGCCGATCCGGCGATGCCGCCCAGTACTTGCGCGACGACGTAGGCCGGAAGTTCCGATAGCGGAAATCGCTTGCCCACAACCAAGCCCACCGACACCGCAGGATTCAAGTGGCATCCCGAAATGTGACCGATCGCAAAAGCCATGGTCAGCACCGTGAGGCCGAACGCCAGGGCGACTCCCGCAAAGCCGATCCCGAGCCCAGGGAAAGCCGCAGCCAGCACCGCGCTCCCGCATCCACCGAAGACCAGCCAGAAGGTCCCGATAAATTCCGCAAACGCTCTTTTCGACAGGGACATTGAGAAACTCCTCTCTTAGGGTGTCTAGGATACCCGTGAAGAATATCACGATCGAATCGGGAACGCGGCACGTAATCGCGCGCTAATTTCCCTTCAGTTGAATCTCCGCGCTATCGCCTCTCACCACCACTGTGGTTCCGAAAGGCCGTGACAAATCGGCCAGCCGCTGCAGGATATAGTGCGCTTGCTCGCCTGTAGCCGGCGTTGGCAGGCCGCGCGTCTGGAGAAAGAGATTGTTGGTGTGCTCATCCTGAGTGTCGGCTTGACCCTGGCCGAGCTTGTTCTGCGCCACCGGCCGGAACTGAACGGATCGTAGATTCTTTCCCTGGAACTCGACGTAGGCGACCACGCTTTCCCAGTTAATGGGCTCGTCCAGCAATATATCGATAGGCGGCGCCTGAAAAATGAAATTCCCCAGATCGTAGAAGATCGGCCGGCCGCGATAAATCTCGACGCCGTGCAAAAGCGGCGCGCCGTGCATCACGATGATGTCCGCGCCCGCGTCCACTTCGGCGTGCGTCCATTTCTTGAGCCAATCGGGCGGCGCCAAGCGTTCGGGCAGCTCTTCGAGCATGATCGTCCTGAAGGGCTTGTCGAATACGTGATTGTGCTCATACACGATGACGAGATCGGCTCGCTTGTGGGCGTTTCGAATGCTTCCCAAGATACGTTGCGAGTCCTCCACGTTCGGCCGGTTGCCTTCCACGCGAAGCTCGTTCACGCCCGGCCGGGTTGCCGTAGCGGACCCTCCCTCATCAATCAGGCCGGACGCCATCGCCACCAGGGCAACCGTGCCTTTGGCCGTGTGCAGGTATCCCGGCGCCACAGCTTCTTCGATGTTATTCCCGGTCCCGGCGTGCGCCAGGTTCAAGCGCTTCGCCTCCTCCAGCGTGTTTTGAATGCCTGGGAGTTTGAGATCGAACGCATGGTTGTTGGAGAGCGACACCAGGTTGAAGCCGAATGATTGCAGTGCATCCAGCGCTTCAGGCGGAGAGAGGAACCTGCCATTCAGGTGCGATTGCCCTTTTCTTTCGTCGACGATGGTCGCTTCGAAATTTGTAAACATCACGTCGCCCTTCAACAGGGACTTGATCACTGGCACAGCAGAGGGCGCATGCGCGCGGATATCCGACCGGATCATCGATTGTCCGGTGAGAGTGATGCTGAACGAAGGGGATTGCGCGTGCGACGTTCCCACCATCGAGAATCCGATAACCAGCCACGCAGCAGCCAGCAAAAGCCGGCCGCCTTTTCGTAATGTTGCCATCTCCGCTCTCCTCAAATTCATTTCCCCAGATGAGTGCGATCTTTTTCGTTGTCGCAGAAGTCTTCAAAAATGTCGGCATCGGCCATCAGATAGTGCGGAATCGTAATCGTAAATGGCTTGGTGTACATCTGGGGATCGTCGAATGTCATTTCGACATCCAGGTGCCCGAAGTCGCGGCGGCGGAAGCGTTCGGTGATATGCAGCGCTTCGCTATGCGGATGCCCACCTGCATCCAGGCTGGTTTTGTCGTTGAATCCCGCGCTCTCCACCACGAAAGTGTCGTGCTCCCAACGTCCCACCGAATAGCCCATGTAAGCCGGGAGATTCACTTCCTTGGGAAGCGCGCGCCCATCGGTGTAAATTTGGCGGCGCAGGTTCTGGACTTCGTACAGGATCAGTGTCAGCCGCGGCGCTTGCACAATCTTAATCGGCTCAGAGAGCAGACCGGCCAGCGGAATGCCCATCACTCCCGTGCAAACATTGGCGGGGTTACGTTCCGCCGCGGCGCGCCGCAGGATTTCCACAGCTTGGGGGCGCAGCATTGCGTCTTCGGGCTTGTAGTCCAGCAGAATATCGAACGCGTATTTGTGTTGGGTGCCAATTTCCATTCCAGGCGGCGCGAGTGTGATCTCGGAATCGAAGAGCTTGCCGAACAGGCGCCTGACTTCGGCGACGGTGGTGGTTTCGTGCATCCAGACGCCGGAAAGATCCGGTTTGCCGCCGGGTGCGCGCGGCGTCGGCGCGGCGAGATTGGGTTTGCCATCGGCTGTGCGGGGCGTTCCCGGCGTGGGAAAGTTCACCCATTGCGCGTGCGCTGCAATGGAGAGTAACGCGATTAAGCCGACCAATCTCCCCCGTGGCATCTCAAAACTCCCGGACTCCAATGCTACTGTAGCCAACGAGATGAAGCAATGAGAGATGAATGGGCCGTCGCCGGGAGCCGGGTGTTCTCTGCCTCGATCGTTGTAGAATGATTTCAACTGCCCGGTGTAAATCAGGAGGCTGCACCATGACGATGCTGAGGACTTCGCTCGCCGGATGTTTACTCGGGATGTCGGCGTTAGCCGCGTCCAACTCCGTCACCTTCAACAAGGACGTTCTTCCCGTGCTCCAGAAGAATTGCCAGGAGTGCCATCGCCCCGGCGAAGTGGCTCCAATGTCCCTGATGACTTATGCCGAAGCGCGTCCCTGGGCCAAAGCGCTGAAGGTCGCCGTGCTCACCCAGACCATGCCGCCGTGGTTCGCCGATCCGCGGTATGGCCACTTCGCCAACGATCGCCGCCTGCGGCCGGAAGAGATCGCGATCCTCACCGCGTGGGCCGACAACGGCGCGCCAGAGGGCGACGCCAAAGACAAACCCGAGCCGCGGCAGTTTTCCAGCGGCTGGCAGATCAAGCCCGACATGGTCATCGAGATGCCGGAAGAGTTCCACATTCCGGCCACCGGGACCATCAATTATCAGTACATTCGCGTGAAGGGCAACATCACCCAGGATCTTTGGGTGACGGCGGCGGAAATGCGTGCGGGCAATCCCAAAGTGGTGCATCACGGAAAGCTGTGGGTGCTGCCGCCGGGATCGAAATGGATGGCGGATGCGATGCCGGGCAAGGCCACCGAAGGCCGCGAGACGGGCAAGAACGATCAGGTGGACGGCAACGATATTCTAGGCAAGTTCAACCCGGGCCTGGGCCCGCAGAGCTTCGACTTCGGCGAGTCGGCGAAACTGGTGCCCAAGGGATCGGATTTTGTTTTCGAATTGCACTACACAGCCTACGGGACGGCCACAACGGATCGCTCCAAGGTTGGCCTGGTGTTCGCCAAGGAACCGCCGCGCAAGCGATACTATCTGACGCCTGGTACGCCTTCGGCGCCCAATCTGGTGATTCCTCCGGGCGACAACAATGCCGAAGTTGTGGCGGAAGCCACGGTGGGCATGGACGCGAAGCTGGTTTACATTCAGCCGCATATGCATCTGCGCGGCAAAGACTATGAGCTGCGCCTGATCTATCCTTCCGGCCAATCCGAAACGGTGTTCAAAGGCAAATGGAATTTCGACTGGCAGCTGGGTTACGACCTGGCCGATCCTATCGCGGTTCCCAAGGGCACTCGCATCGTCACGATCGCGCATTTCGATAACTCCGCGAATAACAAGTTCAACCCGGATCCCCAAAAGGAAGTGCACTGGGGTTTGCAGAATTGGGATGAGATGCAGGGCGGATTCCTGGGCTTCGTGGTCGATCGCGACGCGGACATCGCCAAGATCCTGAGGCCTTCCGGTGTGAGCCTGCAGCCGCGCGGCAAGATCGGCCCGGTGCTGAGCATGCTGGAAGCGGGTCCGGCCAGGTAAGGCCGCGGCTTCATTGGATTATGTTAGCCATCAAGATGATGGCCGCGACGGTCGCGTTGATCGCGCTGCCCCTCTTCGCGCAGACGACGGCCCATCGCGCGGCCCGCACTAGCAAACCCGATCTGAACGGTATCTGGCAAGCCCTCAATGAAGCCAATTACGATATTGAGGCGCACGTGGCGCGAGCAGCGCTGGCGCTTCGTCCCGGCCCCTACGGTCCAGTGCCTGCCGTACCTGTGCTCGCGCTGGGCGCCGTTGGCTCCGTGCCTCCCGGGCTGAGCGTGGTGGAAGGCGGCGAGCTTCCGTACAAGCCCGAGGCTCTGGCCGAGAGAAATCAGAACCGCGAGAACTGGCTGACCTTGGACCCTGAAATCAAGTGCTATCTGCCGGGTGTTCCTCGCGCCACTTACATGCCTTATCCGTTTCAGATTCTGCAGAGCGCAAGCGCCATTGCGATTGTTTACGAATATGCCGGAGCGGTCCGCAATATCTTTCTCAAGGACCCCGGGCCGCCTCCGGTCGACTCGTGGATGGGACAATCGGTCGGCCACTGGGAGGGCGCCACGCTGGTGGTGGACGTGAAAGGCCTGAACGATGACACCTGGTTCGATCGCGCCGGCAATTACCATAGCGAAGCGCTGCATGTGACGGAGCGCTACACGCACACCAGCCCGGATGTCATTTCCTACGAGGCCACTATCGATGATCCCCAGGTGTTCACGCGCCCCTGGAAGATGAGCATGCCGCTCTATCGCAGGCTGGAAAAGAACGCGCAGCTTCTGGATTTTAAGTGTCCTGAGTTTGTGGAAGAGTTAATGTATGGCCAGTGGCGCAAGAAGCCGCTCGCCAAATAGTGGCCGGGAGGCACGATGATGTGGAATCGATTCGTCCTGCTTTTTGGGGTGCTGGCGATCACGATCGCCTTCGCGCCCGCCGAGCAACTGGCGCGATTGCCGGACGGCCATCCGGACCTGCAGGGAACGTATGACCTTGCCACGCTCACGCCACTCGAAAGGCCGGCTGGAACCAAGCTCGTGCTCACTCCCGAGGAAGCGGCCAAACTCGAGAAGGCCACTGCGACGCAGCGTGACAAAGGCAATGCAGCCATCAAAGGCGATCGCCCGGCGCCGCCCAAGGGTGGCGACGGATCCACGGGCCCCGCTGGGAATGTGGGTGGCTATAACGTTTTCTGGCTGGATCCCGGCTCAAGATACACCGTGGTGGATGGCCAAATTCGAAGCTCCATCGTGGTTGATCCGCCCGACGGCCGCGTGCCCATCATGATACCCGCGGCGCGCAAGCGGATGCTTGCTTTGCTGGCCAGGCCAACGTCGGATGCAACGGAACGCAGAGATCCTGGACTTGAGCCGCCCGGCTCTTACGACGATCCGGAACGGCGCCCGTTGGGTGAGCGCTGCCTGCTCGGATTTGGTTCCACATCGGGACCGCCCGCTCTGCCGGATTACTTTTACAACAACCTGCACCAGATTGTGCAGACTCCGGATTCGGTGATGATCCTAACCGAGATGGTTCACGATGCGCGCATAGTTCGCATGAACGCGCAGCATCTTCCAAAAGCCATTCGCAAATGGATGGGAGATTCGGTCGGCCACTGGGAAGGCGACACGCTGGTGGTGGACACGACAAATTTCAACGATCAAACCCGGTTCCGCGGATCCACCGATAATCTGCACGTTGTCGAGCGCTTCTCGCGCATCGACGCCAAAACGCTGCTCTATCGTTTTACGGTGGAGGATCCCGCTACCTGGGACCGGCCTTGGACCGGAGAATACGCGTGGCCCGCGACCAACGAGCCCATCTATGAATACGCCTGTCACGAGGCTAACTACGCGCTCGAAGATATCTTGCGTGGCGCGCGGGCGCGGGAAGCGGAAGCGGCCGAGAAAGCTAAAAAATGACAACGATGCGAACCAAACCTGTCGTTCTTGTTATCGCCACAGCGTTGTGTTTGGCGGCGGCCATGCCGCTTGCGGCGCATCATGCGTTCGGAGGCGAATTCGATCCGGATCGGCCCATTCTGCTGAAAGGCAAAGTCGTAAAGGTGGAATGGGTTAATCCGCATGCCTGGATTCACGTGGAAATCACCAAGCCGGACGGGTCCAAAGAAGTCTGGATGATTGAGGGCGGAAGTCCCAACTCGCTTCTGCGCCATGGCGTCACGCGCGACAGCTTGCCGGTGGGGACCGAGATCGTGGTGGACGGCTATCAATCGCGCGACCATTCGGTGAAGCGCGCGAACGGGCGCAATCTGACCTACCCGGACGGCCGCAAGCTGCTGCTTGGCTCGTCGGCGCCGGAAGCGCAGAACGATCCGGATCCGCCCAAGCAAAAGTAGATGCCGGGACACACGCGATCCCGAGTAGCTCGTTGGACGTTGATAGCCTGGGCGGCGCTTGGACTTGGTTTTGGGGAATTGAACATTCACGAGGCCTACGTCACCGTCCCGGGGGCGCGGATTTTCTACCGCGATACTGGCGGCAGCGGAGTGCCGGTGATCTTGTTGCACGCGGCCACCGGAAGCAGCCGCGTCTGGGACTACCAGTTTCCTGCATTCGTTGCGGCCGGCTATCGCGTGATTGCCTTCGACCGGCGCGGTTGGGGCCGGACAGAGGTCGATTCGGGAGCGCAAGCTGGTACCGCCGCCGATGATATGCTCGCCTTGCTCGATCAGTTAAAGCTAGATCGAGTCCACGTGGTTGCCACAGCCGCCGGAGGGTTCGTCGCGCTCGATTTCACATTGTCGTATCCGCAGCGCGTGCGCAGCCTGGTGGTCGCAAACTCCATCGGCGGCGTGCAGGATGCCGACTTCCTCGAGCTAGGGAAGCGCATTCGTCCTCCGCAATTCGCGACGCTGCCGCCGGAATTTCGCGAATTGGGTCCCTCTTATCGTGCTGGCAATGCCGCGGGCACCGAGCGTTGGGTGGAGCTGGAAAAGATAAGCCGCCCGCCGGGGCCTCCCATGCCGGCGCAGCCCATGCGAAATCGCATGACTTTCGCGATGCTTGAAACTATCCAGGCGCCCACGCTTCTGCTGACTGGCGACGCCGACCTCTACGCGCCCCCTCCGCTGCTCAAGTTCTTTGCGGCGCGTATCAAAGGCTCCGAGGTTTCTATCGTTCCTGAGGCGGGACACTCCAGCTATTGGGAGCAGCCGGAAGTTTTCAACCGGACTGTTTTGAATTTCCTCGCAAAACACTAACACCGACTCCCTCACGGTCGCGGCTCGGTAACGAGCGGGCAGGCGGGGCTCAATCGATCAGTCTTCGCGAGGAAGGCGGGTGCGGAACGTAGTCCTTCTGAAATTTGGCTTTGGTTGCGTCTCGATCCACCACTGCCTGCTTAAACTTCGCTTGGAGCGACTCTCGATCGATCTTGACGCCATCCAGATAGACACTGTCGATCTCCCGCGTATTGCGGATATTATCCAGCGGATTCGCGTTCAGCACGATAAAATCTGCTCGTTTACCCTTGGCGAGCAGCCCCGTGTCCTTGATTCGGAGCACCTCGGTGGGCCGCGATGTGGAAGCGACGATCGCCTCCCCCGGCGTCAGCCCCAGCCTGACGTACATTCCGATCTCGTGGTGCTCGGCGAAGCCGTAGGAATATTTGGCGGACACTCCGGCATCCGTTCCGAGCACGATACGCGCGCCGGCTGCGATGTACTTCGGGAAATTGTAGCGGAGGTTCTCTTCGCGCCGCGTAAACTGCGCGCTTTCCGGCGCCGCGCAGGGCGGTGAAGGCAGCCAGGTCTTCCCCGCCTTGATATCGGCGATCACGCTGTCCGGCAACGACTGTTCGATGAAACCCTTGTCGCCGTCGCAAAGCTCGGACCGATCGCCCAGGCCCATTACCGGCGTCCAGTACGGCTGCTTCGCCCTGAGGATCGCGAGGAACTCGTCGTCTACCTTTTCGGCCATCAGCGTGTGAACCAGCACGTCGACGCCGGCCTTCACCACGCCCTTCTGATCCTGAAGGTTCGTGGCATGAGCATGCACCAGCATACCGTGCTTATGCGCCTCCTCAATCAGCGCCGTGTAGACCTCCGGCGGCATTTTTTTCCTGCTCCCGCGCGCGTTGTCTCGATTGTCCACCCAAAACTTGACCACCTTCACTTTCTTCGCCGCGATTTTCCGTACCGCCGTGGCGGCCTCCTGGGGAGTGGAGACTTCATACACCGCGTGCAAGGGACCAGTGCCCTGGATCAAAAGCGAATCCGGACCACCTCCGGGCGGCGCCAGTCCGGCCGCGAAAAAGAAGCGGGCGGCGGGAGGGAATTTCCCGGCAAGCTGGTCTTGCTGGAATTGGATCGCGAAATCGGTCGGCTGCTCGCCCATCGACAGGGCAGTGCCGACGCCGTAAAACGCCTCGCGCTCCAGATGGTCCAGCACATTCTCCGGCGTGTGGTTCTCAACGCTCCAGCTCACATATCCTTCGTATCCGATATGGACGTGAATGTTGTTCATCGCCGGCATGACGGTCTTCCCCGTCAGGTCGACGCGCGCGACGCCCACGGGCGCTTTGATGGAACCCTTCCGGCCGATCGCGGTGATGCGTCCATTCCGGACCACGAATGCTCCGCTCTCGATGGGTGCGCTCGCATCGCCGACGATCAAACGAGCGCCTTCATAAATCGCGTCGTTGGTTTGGGCAGAAGCGATCGCTCCGGCAGTCAACACCATGGTCAACCCAGCAGTCAATGCAATGATCTGGATTCGCATTTTGACCTCCCGGAAAGTAGCAGTATATATGCTCCCTCTAAGAAACGCCCGCCAACGCCCGGGTCAATTGCGCAGCCGGCAGCTCCGCGCATCCGGTGGCATTCTGGCCGCACCACAGCGGCGAGAAACCGCCATCGCCCAAACTTTCGGCGCGAGCGCGCAGAGGGGCGATCGCCGAGGCGGCCAAGGGAAACGCGGACGCGATTTCGTTCATAGGGCCAAGCTCCCGTATCAGACGATTCACAATCCCTCTGGCCGGACGGCCGGAATAGAGACGCGTGAGCACGGTGTGGCGCGCGCCCTCGCTCTTCAGCGCCGCCCGATGGACCAGGCTGGTGGTCGCTTCCGGGCAAATCAAATAAGATGTCCCGATCTGCACCGCCGACGCGCCCAGCGACAACGCTGCCGCTACGCCGTTCGAGTCCGCGATGCCACCCGCGGCGATCACCGGCAACTTCACCGCGTTCACGATTTGCGGCAGTAGCGCGAAAGTCCCCACCTGCGTCGCGACGTCATTTGACAAAAACATACCTCGATGTCCGCCCGCCTCTGAACCCTGCGCGATCACAGCGTCCACGCTATGCGCCTCCAGCCACTGCGCTTCATCCACCGTCGTTGCGGAAGCCAGTATCGTGGAACCCCAAGCCTTCACGCGCGCCATCAGAGAGGGTTCGGGAAGTCCAAAATGAAAGCTCACTACGGCGGGCTTGAACTGCTCCAGCAAGTCCGCGGTTTCGGCGTTAAATGGCGCGCGGCCCGGTCCTGCGGCGATTTGAGCTGGGTCAATTCCAAACTCTTCGTAGTACTTGGAGAGCGCAGCGCGCCAGGCTGCTTCACGAGCGGCGTCGGGTTCGGGCGGTGAATGGCAAAAGAAGTTTACGTTAAATGGCTTGCTGGTTCCCGCCTTGATTGCCGACAGCTCTTTGCGCATCTGCTCCCCGCTCAGCATGGCGCACGGAAGCGAGCCCAGGCCACCGGCGTTCGATACCGCAATCGCCAGTGCGCTGCCCTGAACGCCGGCCATGGGCGCTTGAATAATCGGCAATTCAACTCCCAGCAGTTCGCGGACGAACCGAGGCCGTCTAGAATTGAGAATCATGGAACATAGCATTGCACACACCCTGGCGTTGCTCACTCGCACTCCCGCCGTTCTCCATGCCCTGCTCCGCGATCTGCCGGAAATGTGGACCATCCGCAATGAAGGGGACAAGACCTGGAGTGCGTTCGATGTCGTCGGCCATCTGATTCACACCGATCGCGTCGACTGGATGCCGCGCGCCGGCATCATCCTGCAATTTGGCGAGACCAAGGCTTTTGAGCCGTTGGATCGGTGGGCGCAAGAGCGCGCGAGCCGAGGTAAGTCGCTGGGAGAATTATTGGATGACTTTGCGCGCTTGCGTTCGGAAAACCTGGAGCAATTACGCGCGTTAAATCTGGGATCGCAGGATCTGGAACGGCGTGGACGGCATCCGGCTCTCGGTGTCGTGACCCTGTCCCAATTGCTGGCAGCCTGGGCGGCTCACGACTTAACTCATTTGCATCAAATATCGAGGGTGATGGCGCACCAATACCGCGACGCCGTAGGTCCGTGGAGCAAGTACCTCGGAGTACTGCAGTGCGCCGGGCACGGGGCCTCTTCCTAAGGACGGAAGCAGGCCGGCACTCTACTTCGATCTCTGCTGCAGCTCTGGCGCCGGTTCGTCATCGTCGTCCGGAGGGGAAGGCGCACGAGTATCGTTGAGAAAGAACTCAGCCGTCTTGGGCGCTGCGATGGTCTTGAACGAACGAGGCGCGGTATTGAGCTTGTAAAAAGCATTC
This sequence comes from Bryobacterales bacterium, assembly GCA_963798295.1. Classification (GTDB taxonomy): domain Bacteria; phylum Acidobacteriota; class Terriglobia; order Bryobacterales; family Bryobacteraceae; genus Palsa-89. The sequence goes on from CAWCSV010000007.1 coordinate 866,000, forward strand.
AGGTCGGTGGTCGCGCGGGCATCGGCGAATTCCAGAGCACCCTCCTTGATTCCGAAGTTGTGTTCAATGAAGCGGAGTATACTCCCGAAATCGAGGCGGTTGTTATTGATGTATCGCTGCGGCGTGTAGGCGGAAATGAAAATAAACGGGACCCGGAAACCATACTGGTAGTCGCCTTGAACGCCCGGCAGAATGGTGGGCGCCACGTGGTCGTACCAACCGCCCCAATCGTCCCAGGTAACCAGTATGGCGGTGTTCTTCCAATACCCTTCACCATCGTCGCACTTGGCGCTGTTGCCGATGGCATTCACGATGGACGACACCCAAGACGGTCCGCCACTATCGTTCCCCGCCGCGGTGGAGTGGTCGGAGTTCTCGCCGCTAGGGACGACCCACGACACGTTTCTGAGTTCGCAGGCTGCGATGTCTTGCAACACGCCGGCCTTCCGGGAATCGACATTGGCCGTATATTCCGGACCGGCGCAAACGCCGTCCGGCCCCGTAGTTTGGCAGATATGCTCGATGGCGTTGGGCGCCACCCAGAGGCTTCCATTTTCGCCGCCCGGGGCGTAATAGCGCCAGGTGTGCCCGCTAAGGACGTCGGACAGGGCTTGATGTTCGAAGCAGGGATAGATGTGGTTGCCCTTCACCTCGCCTTGCGGAGTGATTAATTGGACCCAATCGTTGGCCGGCGCCAGACAGCCATTCCAGGTATTCGAAAGATCGTTGTTTTCCGAAGCGAAGATGCCGTGTGCATCGTCGGTCGCGCTCGGCGCCGAAGTGCCGCCGAAAAGAAACTGGTGAGCCGGAAAACTGGCCCCCTGGTTGGTCTGGAACATGAAGTTCGCCCACCCGTACTGCGTGGCCATATCCAGATACGGATTGATCAGGCCAGTTGAATTGTCCGCGTAGGCAAACGCCGGGCTCTTCGGACACGTTCCAGTGCAACCCACTCCTGAGGCGCCGTCCATGGCGCAGACAGTAGACCCGGCAGGCGCATCGCACATGTTCACAAAACTGGTATAGGTATGACCGATGCCATATTTGACCGAGAGAGAGGCGGCAAACGGCTGCGTCACTCCGGTGGGGGAGGTTTTGTCGAGCCAGTTCTTGATCTTAATGTTGTATTGCGTCGCCGAGGCCGTGGTGGTGCAGCTGGAGGCTTTGCCATAGGGCGGACTGCACAACCCATAGAACAGATTGTCGGGAGTGCGGTTTTCCTGGACGATAAGAACGATATGTTTGAAATTGGTAATCTGCGCCCGCAATGGCAGGATGACCAGCCAAACGAGCAATAGTTTTCGACAGGCAGATTTCAAGCCGGTTTCTCCTCTGAAAGTGGTCTCCCCCTCCTCGAGTAAAACTGGATTATAAGGTAGGTTATGTTACCGAAAACGCATCAAAATCGGCATCTGAATGCCGTTTTCGACCAGTATCCACGGAACGGCCAGTACATTTGGGATGTTCCTTGTGCCCCAGTATCTGCTTGACACTCCCGTATCTCTGTGTATACTGAGTATACTAAGTGGACATACTCCAATGAACGGCGCCTTCGCCATTTCCCAATCCGACAAGCGCCCTATGTACCTGCAAATCATGGAGCAAATCAAGCAGCGCATTGCTGTGGGCGATTGGAGGGAAGGCCAGGCGATCCCGTCCATCCGCCAATTGGCGGTGGACCTGCAAGTTAGCGTTATCACCGTCAAGCGGGCCTACCTGGAGCTGGAGCGCGAGGGTGTGATCGTGACGCAGCAAGGGAAGGGATCGCACGTGGCCTCCACCCCGGGCCTGGGGGCGCGGCTGCGCGAGCAGGAATTGCAGCAGCATCTGGAACAGGCCACGCGCATTGCGGCGCAGTTGGGCATCCGGCCTAAAGAGCTGGAACATCGGCTGCGTGAAGCCGGCGACCGCATCTCGGAAAAGGAAACTATATGAATGATCTTGCTATCGACTTGACGGGCGTCTGCAAGAAATATCGCTTCTTTTCGCTCGATTCTATCGATCTGAAGGTCCCCGAGGGACAGATCATGGGTCTGATTGGGCCGAATGGCGCGGGCAAGTCCACCACCATTCGTATTCTGATGGGCCTGGTTCATCAGGATTCGGGCGACGTGCGGGTGTTGGGCCATTGCATGCCAGCCGAGCAGGTGGCGGCCAAGTGGGACATCGGCTTCGCATCGGAAGACATGCGGCTGTACGAGTCGATGACGCTAGGCTGGCACATGCAATTCATCGAGTCGATATTTCCGAGTTGGGACGCCGCGTACGCGCAGCTGCTGCTCAAGCGTTTCGGACTGCGCGCGGAGCAGAAGATCAAAGGAATATCGCACGGCCAGCGCGTGAAAGCGACGCTGCTGCTGGTGCTGGCGCGGAAGCCTAAGCTGCTGGTTTTGGACGAGCCCACCACAGGTCTCGATCCAGTGGCGCGGCACGAAATCCTGCGCGAACTAACGGGTGTGATGAAGGACGAAGGCCGCAGCATCCTGTTTTCATCGCACAATACGCAGGACGTGGAACAAATTTCGGATCAGATTACGTTTATAGATCGAGGCCGGATCATCGACTCGATGGACAAAGAAATGTATCTCGACAGGTGGCGGCGATTGCGTTTAGAGGTCCCGTTGGGAATCGAGCTGCCCGCTTTGCCTGGAATCATCGGCGTGCGGCAGGAAGGCCGGCTCGCGGTGGCGACTGCGAACGCGTTCGGTCCGGATCTTGCGAGTGCGTATGAAAGCACCGGCGCGCGAGTGCAGCGCATCGAGACCATGACGCTCGAGGAGATTTTCGTTGCCAACGTGGAACACAGTCGCGAGGAGGTAGAGGCATGACGCATTCCGTGGTCAGGCATTTGATTTTGAAAGACTGGCGGCTGCATAGGATGCAAATCATCCTTTACATTGCAGGCGGGGCTGTCGCGCTGGCGCTGGTTCAGATCAAACAAGAGGTTCCCGTGGTTCTGGGCGCGGTGTGGTTCTTCCTGGCGCTCATTCTGCTGGGATGCATGCTGCCGATGTCCAATATCGTCAACGAAAGAAAAAAGCAGAATCTGCCTTTTCTCATGAGTCTGCCGGTCTCGCCCATGCAATATACCTGGAGCAAGGTTGTCTCCACTTTCGGAATGTACCTGGTTCCCTGGCTGACGCTCGTGGCGGCCGCGCTTTCGTTGATAGTAACCATCGGCATTCCGCGCGGATTCATCCCGATGCTCCTCATGCTGGCGGGACTTACCTTATTCGGATTCTCTTTGATTGCCGGAGTGGCGATGGTCGGGGAATCCGAAGGATGGTACCAGGCAGCGCTGATCATCTGCAATTCATCCTATGGCATCGCGTATTACCTGATCAGTCGGGTTCCGCAGATCAACCATGACCTGAGTGGTCCGGTGCCCGTGTGGAGACCGGTGGTATTGACGCTGCTGGGCGCGGAACTCGCGGGTGTAGTGCTGGTTTTGGTGTTGACGTTTCTTCTTCAGTCGAGAAAAAGGGATTTCATCTAGACAGGTCTTCGGTAACAGGAAAGGAAATAGCATGCGATACGTGTATCTGTTGGTTCTCATGATGCCGGTATTGTCCGCGCAGGACGGCGCCGCGATTTACAAGGAACGTTGCGCTCAGTGCCACGATATGCCGGCCGCGCGCGTTCCTTCGCTCGCAACCATCAAAGCCATGAGCGGCGAAGCGATCTATATCGCCCTGACCAATGGCGTGATGAAGAGCCGCGCGGAGGGGCTTTCGACTCCGGAGCTTTTTTCGCTGATCGGCTACATTGCGCCGACGGGTGGATCGAAAGCCGCAGCTCCCTCCTTTACGCCTACCTGCAAAGGCGAGCCGGCTTTTCACCCAGCCGTGAACTCGCCGCAATGGAACGGCTGGAGCACCAGCGTGACGAATTCGCGGTTCGAGGACGCGGCTGCGGCTGGGCTGAGCGCGTCCGACGTCGGCAAACTCAAGCTCAAATGGGCCTTCAACCTGGGCGACGTCACCACCGCGCGATCGCAGCCGGCGGTTGTGGGAGGTCGAGTGTTTATCGCGACGTCGACGGGGGCCGTGTATTCACTCGATGCCGATAGTGGCTGTACACGCTGGGGATATCAAGCGGGCACGGCCGGGGTCCGATCGGGCATGACGTTCGGCGAGGCAAACGGAGCGCCGGCGGTTTTCTTTGGGGACACGGGCGCTAATATTTATGCGCTCAACGCGCAAACCGGCGAGCTGATCTGGAAGGTTCGGCCGGTGGATCATTTTGCGACCATGGCTACCGCAACGCCGCGCTACTACAAGGGAGTGATCTACCAACCCTTCAGCTCGTTCGAAGAGGTGATGGGTCCGGAACCGAAATATGGATGTTGCACGTTTCGCGGTAGTGTTGTCGCGCTGGATGCCGGTACGGGCAAGAAGATTTGGCAGAGCTTCACTATTCCTGAAGCCGCAAAGCCCACGCACAAGAATTCGGCGGGGACTCAGCAAATGGGGCCTTCGGGCGCCGGCGTCTGGTCCACTCCGACCATTGACGAGCAGCTGGGCGTGTTGTACGTTGCCACGGGAGACAACTATTCGGATCCGCCGAGTGCGACCAGCGACGCGATCCTTGCCATGCAGCTCAAGACCGGCGAGCTGCTGTGGTCCAGCCAATTGACCGCGAACGATGCCTTCAACACGGCCTGCGGGAGCCCTCAGGCGGCAAATTGTCCGGAGGCGAAAGGCCCGGATTTTGATTTTGGACAGCCGCCGATTTTGGTCAGCTTGGGTGATGGAAAACGAGCGTTGGTGATCGGGCAAAAGTCGGGCATGGTGCATGCCATCGATCCCGATCAAAAAGGCAAAATCCTGTGGCAGACACGCGCGGGTGAAGGCAGCGCGCTGGGCGGTAGCCAGTGGGGATCGGCTTCGGACGGGCAGAAAGTCTATGTGGCGATCGCCGACGCCGGACTTGGCGTCGTGGCAGATCCGAAATCGCCGCAGGGCTACAAGCTCACTTTGGATCCCAAAAAGGGCGGAGGGCTGCACGCCTTGGATCTCAAAACCGGCAAGATCGTGTGGAGCGCTAAGGGAGTGCCGTGTGCGGAGGGGAAGACGGCATGTTCGCCGGCGCAATCGGCCGCCGTGACTGCGATTCCCGGCGTGGTTTTCTCGGGCTCTGTCGATGGGCATCTTCGGGCGTATTCGGCGTCGACCGGCGGAGTTTTGTGGGATGTGGATACCGCGCACGATTTTGAGACAGTGAATGGCAAAACGGCGCACGGAGGGTCGCTGGATGTCGCCGGGCCAGCCGTAGTCAATGGCATGGTCTTTGTGAACTCCGGCTATGGCCAGTACGGCGGCACGCCGGGGAACGTGCTGTTGGCGTTTTCAGTCGACGGAAAGTAGCGGCTCGCGAATCTAACGCCGAGGCAAAGCTACCATGGGAAGGTGCGTGTCTCTCCATCGGTCGTCATCTTCGATTACGGCAATGTGCTCTGCCAGTCCCAGCCTGCTGCCGACACGCAGGCCATGGCGGGCATTCTCGAGTTGCCGCTTCCAGCATTCACCGATCTGTATTGGCGGTCCCGCATTGAATACGACGCGGGCGCGCTGGACCCCACCGCCTACTGGAACACCCTGACGCAGGATCGTAGTCTCACTCCTGACCAAATTGCTGCGCTCACCAAGATCGACAGCCGCAGCTGGTCCCATCCGGCGCCGGTTATGCCGCAATGGGCGCGCGAGCTGCGCGACGCCGGCCTGCGAACTGCCCTGCTCTCCAACATGCCCGTGCCTGTCCGGGACTATGTGCTCGGCTGCTCCTGGCTGCCCGCCTTTGACGCCCGCGTTTTCTCCTGCGACGTCGGCGTGTGCAAGCCTGCGCCCAAGATTTACCACGATTGCCTCGACGAACTAAAGGTCCAACCGTCCGAGGTTCTGTTTCTCGACGACCGGCCTTCCAATGTCCGCGGCGCCGAGGCCTTAGGATGGAATGCCATTCTGTTTACGAATGCTCGCGGTGCGGCAACGCAGATTGAGCAGCGGTTTTCCCTTCCCGTAACGCTTGAGTAACCTCTTTGAATCGACTCCAAACGCCGATAGCTCCTGGTAAAACAAATCAATCCGGTTGCGTTTGCGTCTCAAATCATGCATCATGAGCGATAAGCGTCCTACGAAGGATAAAAGCTTGGCAAGTGCGTCTCAACCCGCTCTGGCACAAATGCTTTTTGCCGCATTGAACGAACACGAAGCCGTACTGTCGCGCGTCTCGCGTCTACTGCATGACGACGTAAGCCAGGTTCTAAGCGCCGTGGGATTGCAACTGGACGCCATGCGCATGGATTTCCGCGCTCAGGCGCCGGGCGTGGATGGCCGCGCCACCGAGATTCAAGAGTTGCTGGAACAGGCCATCGAACAGCTGCGCGACATCACCAATGAGCTGAACCCGTCGATCGTCGAAAGAGCCGGGCTGCAATTCGCGCTGGATCGTTTGATCGGAAAGGTCCGGGCCGGTTTCGCCGGAACCGTGCGGTTGCACTTCGACTCCACTCTTCGCGTGCCCACCATTCTCGCGAAAGCCTTTTACAAAATCACCGAGTGCGCGCTGGATCTGGCCAAGGCGACACCCGGCTGCTCGTTGATCGATGTCCACGTGAAACGCGCGCAGCGCGAGTACGTTCTTGAGATTTCCGACAACGCGCCGTTGGGCGACGCAGACTCCCCGCCTTTGGGACAATTGCTGATGGACTACTATGCTTCCAAGAATCACGTGACGCTCAGAACCGAGCGCGTCCCCGGCAAAGGCAGTGTACTGCGCGCCAGCTTTCCATTGCCGGCCGCGACGCTCGAAGGCGGGAGTTAGCCAAGATCATGCCGTTTCAAGTGCTCCTGGTGGACGATCACAAGATTATGCGGGATGGGATCAAGGCCATTCTGCGCCATAGCGATGAGTTCGCCGTGCAGGGAGAAGCCGAGAGCGGCACCGAAGCCGTGCAGATCTGCAAGAAGCGGCGGCCCGATATTATTTTGATGGATATCGGCCTGCCCGGCCTGAATGGAATTGAAACCACCACCGAAATTCTCCGTCATTATCCCGAGGTGAAGATCATCATCCTTTCGATGTACGACGACGAGCATTCGGTGGTGAGCGCCATCCGTTCCGGCGCCCGCGCCTTCGTGCTCAAGAAAGCGTCCGACGGCGATCTTCTCGACGCGCTGCGTGCCGTGGCCAAGGGCGGCTCGTATCTGAGCCCGCAAGTTTCCGACCGCCTGCTGAATCGTATTCAACGAGGCGACCTGGAATCCAAGCCCGCCGCGTCCGCTCTGGACGATCTGTCGCCGCGTGAACTGCAGGTGCTGCGGCTGGTGGCCGAGGGCAAAACCAGCAAAGAGATCGCGGTCATGCTGGATCTCGGCTTGCAAACCGTCCGCAGCTATCGCAAAACGATGATGAAAAAACTCGGCGTGAACAACGTCGCCGGACTCACCCAGGTGGCGCTGGCAGCCGGCATCACCCACTTTCCAGTTTCCGCGGCCGGCGCGGGTGAAACGGCTTCGTGATCGACACTCCGTGGGGCCAGCTGCCCATCGCCGACGCGCACGTTCACTTTTTCTCCCACCGCTTTTTCGCAACACTCGCCGAGCAGAAAGGCGTGCCTGTGGATCAACTGGGGCCGCTGCTCAACTGGCAGCTGCCGCACGAAGATCCCCGGCAGCTGGCCGATGCCTGGGCGCATGAGCTGGCCCGGCGCGGAATCGAAAAGGCAGCGCTGATTGCGAGCGTTCCGGGCGATGGCGAATCGGTAATCGCCGCCGTTCGCCAGCATCCCGAGCGATTCTACGGATACATGATGGTGAACCCGGCGGCGCCGGCCGCGCTACCGCAAGTGGAAGCGGCGCTCGCGAGCGGGCAGATCCAGACGCTGTGCTTTTTTCCCGCCATGCATCGCTATTCGATCCAGGACGATCGCGTGGCTGCGTTGCTGGAACTGCTGGCCGCGCGCCCGCGTTCCGTCGCCTTCGTTCACTGCGGTGTGCTGAGCGTAGGGGTTCGCAAAGCGCTGGGACTCCCGTCGCCGTTCGACATGAAGTACTCCAACCCGATCGATCTTGCATGCCGTGGCGCTTCGCTTTTCGCAGCTTAAATTCATAGTGCCCCACTTCGGCGCGGGATACCTCCGCGAGGCCCTTATGCTGTGCGATCTATGCCCCAATGTATACCTGGATACTTCGAGCAGCAATAGCTGGATGCGCTACGAAGAGGCGCATCTGGATCTCCGGAACGTGTTCCGGCGCGCGCTGGACGTGGCCGGACCGCAACGCCTGCTGTTCGGGACTGACTCATCCTTCTTCCCCCGCGGGTGGAACTCGGCCGTGTTTGAGACGCAATCCAAGGCTTTGTACGAGATTGGCGTCACGGAGGACGTCGCGCGCCTGGTTTTTCACGACAATTTGGTCCGCTTGCTCTCCTGAGACGAAGTAGCGCTTCGCGACACCTTGTTGATTACCATGATCGTCAGAATTCGCCGCCCCCTGGGCGCCTCCTTCGTCCATCCCACCGATCCCACGGTGCGTACGGCGATACTGGCGCGCGGCTTTCGCGAGAGTGCCCTGGTGCGCGTTTTTCCCGAGGGCTGGAGCGAGCGGGCCAGGAGATTCCATCCGGAGGCTATCGCTGGTCCGCTGGAGTTACTGCGCAGGATGGCGCGCGACACCTGGGCTTTCGAGCAGGCGCTGGTGGTTTTCACTTATGCCGGTGGCCCGGCCGTTTCCCCGCAAGATCGCGACTGTTTTTGGAAAGCTTTTGGCGTTCCGGTCTTCGAACAATATCTCAATTCCAAGCACCGGCTGCTGGCCACCGAGTGTGACGCGCACGCCGGCCTGCACGTGCTGTCGGGCTGCGAGGGATTTCCACTCGACTACGAAGTCTGCCCGTGCGGAGATCCATCGCCGCGCATGACGCGCGGATCGAGAATCGAGGAACTGGCTGGCCTTCTGGCCTGATCGGCGGTTCGGTTGCTATCCTGGTTCTGACGCCGTCTCAAGCCGTGCGAACGTGGCGGAATTGGCAGACGCACCAGACTTAGGATCTGGCTCCCGCAAGGGAATGGGAGTTCGACCCTCCCCGTTCGCACCACTTTATAACGCTACGCTTTGCGACGGATTAGCCGAACCAAAGATACTGGCGAGCAAGCTCTGATTTTGCGAATCCGTAGTGCTGGCGGCTTGAAAGGCATCGGCCGCGCTTGATTGGGATGATTTTGAAGCGTGATGGCCGCCCGAACAATGGTGGCTGGAAGTGGGCGTGGCGGCAGTGGGCGTGCCGGAAGTAGCCGGCGTATCTGCCTGCTGGGGTTGACCGGTCATCTGCGAAATCATCGCCTGGAACTGCTGCGGGCTTTGCACCTGCTGCAGTTGGGCCAGAAACTGATCGTTAGGGGAAAGACCGAGCACATCAGCTTGCTGCTGGACAGAGGAGGTTGAATTGGCGTTGTTCGCCGTGCTGTTGGTGGGTAAGAAATAGCTGAGTGCGTTGACGTTCATAAAGCAATTTCCTGATACGTTAGCGCGCGGCTGTCGAGTAGAGTTCGGGGGAGCGCGAGGAACCACGCAGCCAGCCCTCGAGCCAGAAGCGGCGGAAGCCGGAACGCTTGGGAAGCAACGTCCGGCCGCAGCAAAATTCGGCGACCTTGGTGCATTCGGCCAGGGTGGCGGCATCGGCCAAGTCCACTCGGAACTCGGAAGCATCGACCAAACTAGGGTCCACCGGGATGGCTGCAATCTTCTCGGCATCGATGGCCCAGCCGGCTTCGCGCGGGAGGGCGCGGTCGAAAGACTTGCGATTGACGATGTATTTTACTTTGGCGCCTGCCACGCCGCGCGCTTCCAAATCATAGCGGCGGCGCGAGGCCAGATACAGCGAAGGCGAGGATGGCGCGGTGACGATAAAAATAGCCTGCGCGGCGCGCGCAACCACTTCGGTGGCATCGTTGATCACCTCAGGCAAATCGCCGATGATCACGTCGTAACGGCTGCGGACAAACGACAACAGCCGTTGATAACCCCAGGGCGACACCTGCCGCACACCCAGGCGGCTGACGGAGGAGAGTACGTCGATGCCGCCCGCGTGCGTGACCATTTCATTCCAGGTCTCATCGTTGAGCCGGTGCGAGTCTTCGAGCGCGTCCATGATCGAATAGGTGGGGCTGAAGGTTGTACAGCATGGAGATGGGGCCCGCATGCAGATCGCATTCCAGCATCAGGACCTTTTTGTCGGCCAGCGTGGCGAGGATATGCGCTACAAACAGTGCCGTAGTGGTGGCGCCGCTGCCGGCTTTGGCGGGCTGGAACGCAAACACCGGGGCGTTCTTCTTGCCGCTGCCCGATTCCAGCGCCTGAAAGATGGCTCCACGAAATTCGTCCGGGGAGCAAGGAATGGGACATACCGAAAATCCGCCGAAAGCGGTCTCGAAAATGTCGGCGCGCTTGCAACGAGAGGATACGCCTAAAATGGCGGTGGAAGGATGAATGCTGCGGATATCGTGCTCCACGGCGTGCGCGGCGGCTTCATCGTCGGCGCCCAAAAACACCAGTTGCGGCGCGAAAGAATTCAGCAAGCGCATGCTTTCGTGGGCCTGAGGATAACGCTCCAGGGTGCGAAAAACACAGACATCTTGCGTCAGCGAGCACAGTTGCTGCAGTTGGGAAGTGGTTTCGCGGTCCGTGCCGAAGATCAGTGCCGTCAGCATTTGAAAATGGGCTCCATTGGACCGGTTTGTCCGGTACCATTGCCTAGGTATGCAATCGAGGGGCCAGGGGTGAGAAACCTGAGTTAGCCCTGAGTAACTCCGGGAAAACGCTGAAAACAGGTTAGGAGACTTTTCTGGACCGGTGTCATTTTCCCGCCACAGCGTTGAGATTGTGACAGCGGGCGCCGACCCAGAGGGCGCTCACGTTGACGAAGAGCTTCGAACTCTGCTCTAATCGCCAAGTGCCCGAAGAAGAAGTACGCTCGGTGGCTGAAAACCTGCTGGAAGCCCTGCGATTCTTCGGGCAGGCGCGCGCCGACGCCGAAATCCGGGATCTGCCAGGCGTATCCTTGATCTTTTGCGGACTGAACTACGCGGCGTTCAACGCGGCATCTGCAGGCCCGGCCCATCGAAGGCGACGCTCAGGAGTTGGGCCACCTGATTGATGTATCGGCCGAACATTTCGACGCTCGCAGCCTGCGCTGGACCTATTGGTTGTGCCAGGACTTTCTGGAGCAGCCACTGCGCCGGGAAGCGCCGCGCGTCTTCAAGCGCCATGGGCTTCGCCATCTGACCGAAGCGCCGGGGATGTACACCGAGCGCCTGACGCCCGCCACGCGCAGCCTGCCGTCGCTGGACGTGCGGCCGGTAGCCGACGAATCGACCCGCGCCGCGTTCTCCGAAGTGATGTCCACCGCGTTTGAAATTCCGCATTCGGTGAGCATGTCGGTGTACGGCGCCGAGCGGGCGTGGAAGGGAACATTTCAGGGCTACGTGGGGTATTCCAACGGCCGGGCAGTGACCACCGCGGCCGCCGTGATCACCGGCGACGTCATCGGACTGTACTCGGTGGCAACGCTGCCGCAACATCGGCGGCTGGGTTTCGCTGAAGCCATCATGCGCCAGGTGGTGGAACACGCGCGGCAAACGCGCGGGCGTGTCGCGGACGGTGCTGCAAGCCACCTCGTCGGGATTTTCGTTGTATGAAGCGATGGGGTATCGGACGGTGACAAGCTTTAACGTGTTCATTTCGGATTGAGCGCGCCGCTGAGCGATCCAGGCGCCGGCATTTTCGATATCGGCGGTGAGCGGACGATCGGCGGTCCAAGGTGCGCTGATTTTCACGAGCGACGCCCGCACCTGTTCAATGATCGGCGCTGGACGAAAGCGGGCGCAGGCAATCGAGCGCGCGAGCGGCGGTCAACAGCTCGATGGCTAAAACATGGCGCGTATTGCGGACCACTTGCTTCAGCTTCATCGCCGATGTCATCCCCATGCTGACGAAGTCTTCTTTATTGCCGCTGGTGGTGATGGAGCCGGTGGAAGCCGGATGCGCGAGGACGCGGTTTTCGGCCACCAGCGCGGCGGCGGTGACCTGCAGCATCATGAACCCGGATTCTAGGCCGGCGTGATTGGCGAGGAACGGCGGCAGCTCTTCGTTGAGCGAAGGATTCACCAGCCGATCGATGCGGCGCTCGGAGATGCCCGAAAGCACCGTGAGCGCGACGGCCATGGCGTCCAATTGCAGCGCCAGCGGCTCGCCGTGGAAATTGCCGCCGGAGAAAATTTCGTCGTCGATGACAAGCGGATTGTCGGTGACGGAATTTAGCTCAATTTCGAACACGCGGCGCGCAGTTAGAAGAGCGTCACGCACGGCGCCATGCACTTGCGGCGCGCAGCGCAGCGAATAGGCATCCTGAACACGGCGGCAGGTGATGTGCGATTGCCGGATCTCGCTGCCTTCCAGAGACCGCGCGAGATTGGCAGCGCTCTGGATCTGGCCGGGGAACGGGCGCGTCGCATGGATGCGCGGATCGAAGGCGCGCGGAGTGCCGCGCAGACCGTCGATGGTCATGGCGCAAATCAGGTCGGCCGATTCGGCCAGCGTTTCGGCTTCCAGGAGCTGCAGCCCACCGACGGAGAGCATGGCTTGCGTGCCGTTGACCAGCGAAATGCCTTCCTTGGAAGCCAGCACGATGGGCTGGATATCGGCGCGGCGCAGGGCTTCGGCGCCAGGGAGCCGGGCGCCATCGAACTCCGCTTCGCCTTCGCCGATGAGCACCAGCGCGATGTGGGCCAGCGGCGCGAGATCGCCACTGGCGCCGACGCTGCCTTGCGAAGGAACCACGGGCGTGACGCCGCGATTCAGCAAATCGCACAGGCGCTCCGCGACCATCGGACGGATGCCGGAAAAACCTTTGGCAAGCACGTTGGCGCGGATCAGCATCATGCCGCGGACTTCGTCGCGAGCGAGCGGCGGGCCCACTCCGCAGGCGTGCGAGCGGATCACGTTGCGCTGCAGCTGCTCCAGCTCGTTCGGGCGGGACGCGAACGTCGGCCAGCAATCCGACGCCGGTGTTGACGGCATAGACCGGGTCGTCGCCAGACGCCAGCTTTTCAACCACCGCGCGCGAGCGAAGCATGCCGGGAATGGCGACAGGATCGATCTGCGCCGCCTCATCAAGCTGGGCAACGCAGCGGAACTCATGGAAGGTGAGGCGGGAGCCGTCGAGCGAAACCATGGCTCCTACCGTTGTAGCAGTTGGGGACGGCCGTTTGGATTACTTACTGCAGCCCTTCTTAGTTTCCTCAAATCCGTCGAACAAACGCCCGGCGTTGGCGCCCGCCAGCGTCTCCATCCGATGCGGCTGGCCCTTCTCGACGGTATAGCGGGCGACGGTCCCCATGGAGCGCAACACTTCGGCTTCCTTCATCATCTCCGGGTGCCACATGTATTGGTCATTCTCGCCGACATACATGAAGACGCACATCTTTGAAATCGCCTGAAGCTTGGCCAGGCTGGGTTCCCACATATATCCAGGGAAGGCGGTAACGGACAAAAAGTACTGAGGATTCGCGGCCGCGACGTGGAAGGCGGCGATTCCGCCGTTGGATGGTCCGGCGATATGAAACTTGTTGTCTTGGATTTTGTAATCCGCCAGGATCATCTTGAGAAACTCCGGGAAAACGCGGTCACCGCTCTCGAAGAACAACTCATCGTCCGGCGCCGCTGGAGCCACCACGATGTAGCCCCGTTTTTCAGCCTCCGCACGGAAGTTTCGGTTGAGGACGCTATCCACCATGTTCATAGTTTGCGGACCTCCGCCGAAGGCCAGAATCGCGGGATAAGCCTTCGCCGGATCATAGCCGTTGGGAAGCACCACCTTGTACAGCACGGTGACGCCGGCCACCTTCCTGCTCTTCTCCAGCAGTTCGGCACGGAGGGGCCGCGTTGCGAACGTAGCGATGACGATTGCCGCGCAAAGCAGCGCCAAGCACTTCGAGTTCGATCGTTTCATGAGGAACCTTTTTGTGATTCTATCCTGAACGCGGCAGCGAAAACCGAGATACCGCGTTCAACGAGGAAGTACCAGTAGTTTTCTCGCCTGCGAGGCGGGCCAAAGTAGACCCGATCATGACAAGGCCGGCAGCCGGATCTTACTCAATTACGGTAGGTTGCTTCTCCATCCAGGGCGCCACACGCGCCCAAAATCTTACGCTTCAGCGTTTGCGCAGCAATTCGGAAGCGCTTGCGGGTCTGTGACTTAGTGCGCGAATGGCCGATTGTTTTGAAACGCATAATCTGCTAGATTCCTCTCATCCTCAGCGCCCACGCCATGTCATTCAAACTCTATCTTTCCATCCTTCCATTGCTGGTGAGCGCCAGTTTGTTGCAGGGCCAATCCAATGTGCTTACCTCGCGCAACAACACCTGGCGAGATGGACTGAACTCGACCGAAATCACCCTCACCCAGGCGACAGTTACGAAAAGCAAATTCGGCAAGATATGTTCGACGGAGCCCGGCGCGCTCGATGGACAAATCTACGCTCAGCCTCTGGTAGTCACGGGAGGGGTTCCGGGCTATATCCACGTCGTGTACGTCGCGACCATGAATGACACTCTCTATTTCATCGACGGAGACAGCCCGGACTGCGCGGTGATCAAACAGATCTCGCTGCTGAAATCCGGAGAGAAAGCGGTAAAGTGCACCGATGTTGGCAATGCTAACTGCGCGACGTTTGCGCCAATCGCAGGCATACTCGGAACTCCGGTGATCGACGCCACAACCCACACCATGTATGTGGTGACCTGGACGGAATCGACTGCCAAGGGCTGTCCTGCCGGCGGCTCCTGCTTTACGCACCACTTGCACGCTCTGGATATCGCGACGGGCGCCGAGAAGTTCAAGGGGCCGGCCGCCATTCCTTCGGTCACCAGGGGGGCGAGCCAGTTTTCTTCCAAAAACCACCTGCAAAGGGCGGGCCTGCTTCTATTACCGCAAGTGAAGGCCAACGGCGACGGCGCGCTTTATGTCGCCTTCTCGGAGATGGACAATTCGGGAGTCATTGGCCAGAGCGTGCCGAATGGCTGGGTGTTCAGTTTCGATGCACAAAATCTTGCGGCCACGCCCCTGGCTTGGTCCACAACTCCGAATGGCCAAGGAGGAGGCATCTGGATGAGTGGCGCGGGCCTGGCGGCTGGGGTCGATCAGGCTGGAGGACACCCGTACATCTACCTCTCCACCGGTGACGGAACTTTCGACGCCGAAAGCGGCGGATCGGACTACGGCGACAGCTTCGTGAAGTTGACTACCGCGCTGAGTGTAAGCAACTATTTCACTCCCTACAAGCAATATTGCGACGACATCGGCGACCGGGACCTTGGATCGGGCGGCGTCATGCTGATCCCCAACGGAGCCGGATCGAGCGTGCTCTATTTTGCACTCGCGAACGGCAAGGACGGGAACATCTACGTAATGGATCGGGCCAATCCGGGCCGCTACGCCGGTCCAGCCGGGGCGCTATGTCCGGGAGCGGCGGGACCCGACTTGAATCATGAGACTGTTGCGGCGACGACGCATCAGTTCTACGGCACGGCCGCTTTCTGGAACCAAGAGCTGTACGCGGTGGCCAATAATGCACCTTTGCAGAAGTACAAGATCAGCAGCACGGCGTGCAACCCCGCTCCGGTGTGTCAAACCGCAACCGCCAGTTCAGCCGCCAGTTTTACTTACGGTCCGTCTCCGGTAATCTCTTCGGATGGCGATAAAACGGGTACGGGGATCGTGTGGGTGATCAATGCACACGGGTGGCCCAGCTACTCCAACCCGGATGGGCCTCCGAAGCCGGGCGTGCTGTATGCCTTGGATGCCGAGCACGTCCAGGCGCCCGCCACCATTCCCATGTTATGGAACAGCAGCCAATGCCCGGGTCGAGATGGGGCTGGAAACGCAACCAAGTTCGCAGCGCCAACGGTGGCGAATGGGCGGGTTTTCATAGGCTCCATGGATCCCACGGACGCTACCAATACTCGCGGCGAACTGGACGTTTATGGCCCAAACAGCAATCCCTGTTACTGAAAAAACGCGCGCGTCGCAATGCGAATTCGCTACCATCCCGCCGGATTAGGGAGTATGATTATTCAGATCAAACTAGCATTAGTGCCGAACGTGCGAGGCCAGATGGCAGCCGAACGCGTGGGGTAGTGCCGTACGCCGGATGGCTTAGTGCGGATGTGGCGCAATTGGTTAGGCAGCGGGCGTTGACCCGTTCCGCGTCATGACGCGACAAGAAGAATTGCGGCTATCTCAATTCCGTTCGGATCTAATCAAAATACTAGGCGAAGTTTACTCCGAGCTTGCCGCGCTGCGCAAAGAAGTCCGGCCCGCCCGCCTGTTTGGCGAGGGACGCGTAGAGGAACTCATGGAGTTGATTGCCGATCTTATCGCCGAAAGCGAAGTACGTAGGCCAGAGATGGCAACAGTGGGCGCTCCAGATCAAACCCGCCAAGGTTAAGACGCGTCACGCGCATACGCCAGGCGCGTCCGGCGGCGAGGGACATCGGTTCCAGCGATCTTTACCTTATGACTTGCTCGAAATACTTCGGCAGGCCGGGCTTGGTCTCGCGCAGGATTTCGACGATGGCCTGGCGGTCGGCGAGCGAAAGACGGGTATAGCGGCTTCCCTTCTCCCCACCAGAAAGGATTTGCCACATG
The DNA here is from genome assembly GCA_963798295.1 of Bryobacterales bacterium. Classification (GTDB taxonomy): domain Bacteria; phylum Acidobacteriota; class Terriglobia; order Bryobacterales; family Bryobacteraceae; genus Palsa-89. The sequence goes on from CAWCSV010000007.1 coordinate 882,704, forward strand.
CGTTGATAGATTGCGCTCCTGGCCTGCTCGGGCAGACGGTCGAAAGCCTGGCTGTAGATCATATAGCTGCAGGGATAGCGCAGCAGGCGCGTTTGCAGATCTATTTGGCGCAAAGACCGGCCGCGGCTGTCGCGTGGCCCCCGAGAGGCGAACTGCCCGGCGAAACCGGACGTGCCACGCACCGGGCCGGGGAGCGGGGCTTCATCGACAAAGAGCAGGTAATCCACGAGTTCATTTGCCGATTCCCGCAGCAACCCGGCCAGCGCACGGCTGGATGTCTTGTCGTATAAGGCGCAGCGCACCTCCCAGCCCACGCGCGTAATCAGGTTCATCATGTGCATCTGATGATCGAAGACCAGAAGCGCGACGATGTCGCTGTGCGGGGAAAGATAGCCGTTGGTGTCGAACTTGTTCTCCAGAGACGCGACATGCAGCGTCTGATCGCTAATCATGGATTCGGGATGGTCCGGATCGCCTAGCATCGCGTTTCCCATGTGACGGCCGTGCGCCATTGTGCCCGTGACATACCAGCCGCCCCAGCGTTCTTCGAAAGGGCTGCGATGATCGGTGATGAATCCACCGAGAATGAGCTTCAGACGGCCATCCGGCAGCGTGTAGAGACTGCGCAGAACCATGCCGGGAACGCCCAGGCTGTTGTCGGATCGATGGCAGCTCAGGCAATCGTCGCGGTGGACAACATTGGGCTGCGGCGCCGTTTGTTGTTCCAGCGTGTAGAAGTTCACGCCTTGTTCGGGATCTTGCGCGGCCATTTCGATGAATCCGCCGCGCACCCAAGCCACGGCGACCGAGTCGTTGAAGAAGATAGTGCGCGGATTGGCGGGCTCAATGCGAGCCTGCTGCAAACTGGTCTTCGAAAACACCGCCATCTGCGATTCAATGGGCACGTTCAAGGCCCGCAGCAAGGCCGGAAGGTAGCCTTTCTCGCCGTCGAACTTGAGCTGGATTTTGCCCTGCTCAATTTGGGTCTTCAGGCCGGCAACTGCGTCTTGAGGCGGATGCTTCAAATAGTTGAAGTATTCGATAGCGGGGTGATCGAGCGCCGGGGACAATCGGTCGTTGAGTTCCGCGAAGGCCGAGACGACCCCTAGGGCAAGGGCTCCAGCCAGGATTGCCGTCGAAGTCACTCTTCCATTATTGCTTCCAATCCACTTTATTGTTTCCAGTCCGCTTTATTGTTTCCAATCATCGATCGCTTTCTTGGGCAGCGATCCGGGAAGAAAATCGACCAGCTCCAGCCGCACACCATTAGGATCGGTGACGTTGGTGATGCTGGTTTTTGTCGAACCGGTTCGAGGATCGGCAACGGTGACGCCGCGCCCGCGCAGAGCGGCCACGGTAGCGCCCATATCCTCCGGCCAAAGCCCGATGTGGCTCAAACCGACGGGACGCTCGGCCGTGGCCGGAGCCAGCTCCAGAAAAGTATCGCGCGTGATTTGAAGATAAGCCAGGACGGGCTTGCCCTCTGGGTTCTTAATCGTGAACGCTTCGCGAAAGCCCATGGTCTGCGTGTAAAATCGCATGGACTCATCGAAATCCTTCACAAAGATTCCGACGTGGTTAAGGCGCAAACCGGAAACCGGAGCGGTTTGAGCGTGGCCGGGCTGCATCAGAAAAGCTCCTACTCCGATGCCGGCGGCGAAAAACGTGAGACAAGCGATGATACGGCGCATGGACGCCTCCTATTCGAGCTACTGTATCGTATTGGGAGGCCGTCATGGCTTGGGAGGCCGTCATGGCTTGGGAGGCACTCTATGGCGCATCGACTCTTTGGTTTTCTGGCTGTTCTTACGATCTTGTCTCTGGCGTCGGCGCATGTCGCCGGCCAGTCGCCATCCGCTCCCAAAACCAACTGGTCGCCCCCGCGCACTCCGGACGGCCAGCCTGATCTGGAAGGCATCTGGACCAACGGCACCGTCACGCCTTTCGAGCGCCCCGCGGAACTCGCCGGGAAAGCGTTCTTCACCGAGCAGGAGGCGGCGCAATTCGAGAAACAAACCGCTGCTGCCAGAAATTCCGATCACAGAGGCGCATCCGCCGACCAGGATCTGCTGAGCGCCTACAATAACCGCTGGTACGACTGGGGCTCCAAGGTGGTGAAGACGCGACGCACTTCCATCATCATCGATCCGCCCGATGGGCGGGTTCCAGCCTTGACGCTACAAGCTCAGGATGCCAACCGCGCTTGGGCGGAGCGCCAGCGCAAGCCGCCCGAGGGACCCGAGGACATCGGTTTAGCGGAGCGATGCATCGCGTTCCCCACGGCCGGACCGCCGATGCTGCCTTACGCGTACAACAACAACTATCGCATCGTGCAAGTTCCCGGTTACGTGGTGATTTTCATTGAAATGGTGCACGACGTGCGCCGGATCCCTTGGACGGACGTCGTCCTCATTTGGATGCTTCCATTCGCCAGTGGCTGGGAGACTCGCGCGGCCATTGGGAGGACAACACGCTGGTGGTGGACACCACCAATTTCAACGGCAAGAACCGGTTCGGATTTCTGTATAGCGGCATGACCGATGAGAATTATCATTTGACCGAACGCTTCACGCGCACCGATCCTGATACGATTCTCTATCAGTTCACCGTCGACGACCCCACGGTTTACGTGAGACCTTTCACTGGCGAGCTCACCATGTCCAGGACGCCCGGGCCAACTTATGAGTACGCCTGCCACGAGGGAAACTACGCCATGGAGGACATGCTGGCGGGGGCTCGCTTGGCGGAGAAGAAGGCAGCGGGGAAAGACTTGCGGAAGTAATCGCGTCTTACTTCCCCACCAGGTGTTTCACGCTGGTGTTGTTTTCTAAACAAACAAATTCGATCAATTCCGTATCGGGCATCAGGCGCTGGTCCAGCTTGAAACTCCACGGCCGGGTAAAGGTTTTCGGATCGTCCACCGTGATCTCGATCTCGAGCGTCCCGTAGTTCAAGCGTCGGAATCGCTCGGTCAAGCGGGCCTGGTCGCTGATGGGCGTTCCTTCCTCGTCGATCCAGCCGGCATCCTGAAAGCCGATGGTCTGGACCACCAGCGTGTCGCCATCCCACTTGCCGATCGAGTAGCCGTACCACCAGGGATCCGGATCGTTGTCCGGCAACGGCCGGCCGTCCAGGAAGATCTGCCGGATGCCGTCGTTGGCTTCATACAGAATCACAATCAGCCCTGGCGTCTGGATGATCTTGCGAGCTTGCGGATGGCTGTGCAGCTGGATGGGATTGAGAGGCAGACAATGGGCGTCCGGATGGTCCTTGCTGTGCTCGGCCAGACGTTGCGCCCGAAGCGCGGCGGCCCCAGGCTGGAACGGCAGGCCATCGGGAAATAACGACGTGAGATTTTGGAACGGCCGAGGGCCGCGGGGCGCGCCGGTGGAGATTGTGCTTCCCGAAGCGAACTGCGGACCTCCAGGCACAATACCCGGGCCCCAGATTCCGGAAAGATCGGGATGGCCGTCGGCGGCCTTGGGCGCGGGCGCGTCCAGATTCACTTTTCCATCCGGCAGGCGTGGCGTGGATGGCGCCTTGTAGGCCGGCCATTGGGCGAACAGCACTGCTGGCAAAATCGCGACCGCTAATGCCCGTGTGATCACTGTGGTCACTTTATCGCACTCCATCTCGATACGGCGCGACAATATGGAGATGAGCAAGGCTGGCGAATTTCAGGAACTGCTGCGCCGTGACGGCATGATCGTTGCGCCGGGCGCATACGACTGCATTACCGCGCGCATGATCGATCAGGCGGGATTCAGGGCGGTCTACATGACCGGCGCCGGGACCGCGGCTTCGCTGGGTTATCCCGACTACGGCCTGCTGACGATGTCGGAGATGGCGGATAATGCGGGGCGAATCGCGGCGGCGGTGCGAGTCCCGGTGATCGCGGACGCCGACACCGGATACGGCAACGAGCTGAACGTGGTGCGCACGGTGCGCGAGTATGAGCAACGCGGAGTGGCAGGGATTCACATCGAGGATCAGAGTTTCCCAAAGAAATGCGGGCATTTGGAAAACAAGACGATCATCCCACTGGAGGAGTACATCGCGAAGATTCGCGCGGCCGCGGCGGCCAAACGTGATCCCGATTTCCTGATCATCGCCCGAACGGATGCCCGCGCCGTAATGGGATTTGAAGAAGCCATCCGGCGTGCGAATGCATCGCTGGATGCGGGCGCGGATATGGCGTTTGTGGAGGCGCCGGAATCGTTAGAGGAAGTACAGGGGGTGCCGCGATTAGTAGGCGGTCCGTGCATGCTCAACATGGTGTGGCGCGGGAAAACGCCGGAGATCGCCATCGATGACGCGCAGAGCATGGGGTACAAGCTGGCGATCCTGCCAGTGCTCTTGTTTAATGCGGTGGTCGGGGTGTGTGATCGGATGTTGGATGAACTAAAACGCCAGAGGCGCCATCCGATGCCCGTTGCCGACGTTCCGCCCAAGGAGTTCTTTCGGCGAATGGGCGCCGACGAATGGGATTCATGGGCGCGGCCCGTAGTGCGGCAGGGGCCGGTCTAATTCATAGGCCCCGAGATCCGGCGCGCGGCCAGTGAAATCGTCGGTGATGGAAGGAAGCGGAGTACCCGCATCCACGGCGCGCGAGACAGGCTTCAGCCGGAAATCGAAATCCTCGGGTTTGTAGAGATGTTGCGGGTCGGATTTGTCGGGAGCGTGGACTTTCACGAAAACGTCGTAATCGATGAGAACGCTGTGCTGTTCCTGGTGCGTCAGTTGCCGATATGCTTCCAGCGAATTGAAATGGCGAGTTACCGGATCATGTTCGTAATCGGCCGCAACTTCGAATGCCGGTGAATCCCACTCGAATGCATTATTGACGCCGGGATTCGGGCGAAAGCCGTTGTAATCCGACGTCGAATAGTTGGTATAAGTGCTCACATGGAACACAGGATCCAGATAGCCGTCTCCCAGGAACAAATTGTTCAGGAAATGTACGTTCGACGCTGGACGCATCAGACGGCCCTGTCCGATGAACGTGTTCTGATACACCAAGACGCCCGCGGGGGTGTCGATGAACTTCAGCGGGCCCCCGGTGATGGCATCGTAAACCAGGTTGCGATAGAAGTACACCGGGCCACCGAAGATGGGCTGCGCGCTGAAAGCGCCCTGGGCTGAGTTGAAGCACCGATTTTCAAACACGCGGATGTTGCGCGCGCCGCCGTCGGCTTCAATGCAGTTGTCGGCCATGTTGGAAAAATCGTTGTTGTAGAAATCGATCGAAACGGGCAGGCGATCGGGGATCGGGTTGGGCGTTCCGTCGGGATCTCCGTAAGTTGCGATGTCGATGCCGTCGTGCCAATTGGCGGCGTAGTTGTAAGCGACCACGTGGCCCTGGCCATAAACCTTCACCGCATACTCGGACGTGATCAGCGTCGGATAGCCGGGGAATTTAGACCAGATTTGCGCCTCGGTCCAACTCTGCAGCTTGCTGGGATCGTGGCGGCCAATGAACACGTTGTCCGCGATATAGAAATTCTTGGAGCCCGACCAATCGTCCTGGATACCGCGGCCGATATTTTCCAGCCGCGAATGCTTCAACGTGAAGCCGCTAGCGCCGGCGATATTCTTGATCCCCAGCAGAAATGCGACGTTGGTGTTGCGAACGGTGATGCCTTCGAAGTAATTGTAATTCCCGGCCATCAAGTTGAACAAATTCTGGCAGCCGTCTCCATCGAAGACTACTTCGCCATCCCCCGCGCCTTTGATGACGATCGGTTTGTCGGCGGTGCCGCTTTGAGTCAGATAGTAAGTGCCGTCGAAGGGCGTGCCGTAAGCGGGAACGGTTCGGTCGAACCCGCCGTAAGTGAACCGGCTGTCTTTATAGACTCCGGCATGAACCAGGATGATGTCGCCCGGCTGAACGCGCGGAGGCAGTGCATTGGAATGATCGGACTGATCCGAACCCATGTAGTACGCGGCCAGCAATCCGGTGAATGCCGGCTCCTGCTTGGTTCCCTTGTAGCCGAAAGGGTAGACGTGATAGACATGTCCGCCCGTGGCAGGTTGAGGTTCCTGGCGCGTGCGGGCAATCACGGTCCTCAGCGCTTTGCCTTTGACGCCGTCAGGATCGGAAAGAACGAAACGGCATTCGTATTCGGTCCCGGGCTCCAGACTAAGCAGGCTACCGGCAAACATGTTCGGAGCGACGTAACTGTAAAAGGCTCGCGCGCCATCCCGCGGCGCGCCACCGGACACCCGCTCGTGCTGCAGGCGCAGCATCGGTAGGCCGTCACGCCATTGCCGGTCGCCTTTCTTGCGATAGCTGACGTCGACGCGCGCGTTGCGATTGTCGTCGCCCGCGATGTTCCAAGCAAAACCGAGCGACACCAGAGTGGGCGGGTCGACGATGAACTCGCCCGGCGTGGTGGTCTTCTGACACCAGACGAGCGGTGGGAAAACAGCGGCAAGCAAAACCAGGCGATGCACAGCCATTCATTTTATATGCAACATGACTCGCTTATGCCCGGGGCTCAACCTAACTCCGATGAACAGGCTGCCGAACAGGAACACATGGGTGGCGAACGAGGAGAGAAACGATTCCAGATAACGCACATTGCGGAGGGTATCGAGCAGCAACCGGAATAACCACGGGACATCGAGACCGGGAGCGAGGCCGAAGCTTCGTACGCAAATGCTCGCAGCGAAGATCCAGACACCAAGGTAACCCCAGGGCCCGATTAACCAGCCAATGGCGCAGAGCCCGAGACATTCGAGGGCCAATCGCACGGTCGGGGCCCACGCCGGCCCGAGAAATGCGGCGTGTCGAGCGATCGGCCGTTCGATCAACGCCGTGATTGCGAACAAAGCGATCCAGCCGACGACGGTAGACCGTACCGCCAAGCCATACCGTGACATGTGGGATACTCGCTGCCATGACTGTAGCGGACTTTCGACGCCTGGCGCTGAGCCTGCCTGGCGCGGAGGAAGGATCGCACATGGGCTCGGCCGATTTTCGCGTCGGAGGCAGAATATTCGCCACGCTCGCGTCGCAGAGCAAAGGCTTCGGCAACCTGATGCTTACTCCGGAACTGCAGGCGGATTTCGTCGCGGAGGCGCCCGAGGTGTTTTTGCCGGTGGCCGGTGGATGGGGAAAAAACGGAGCCACGCATGTCCGGCTGGCCAAAGTCAACAAGGATATGCTGGCCGGCGCGCTGCAAGCTGCATGGAAGCTGCGCCGCGAGAAGAACGCCAAAACGCCGAAAAAGCGCGTGCGAAAATAGCTTGTGGCGCGCGCGACCCTACCTCGCAAGGCATCGAAGACGCACTCATCGAGAGAACCTTTCTCCGTCGTTCTGTTTCTGATCGGGCTGTTCAAACTGGTCAAGGCGCTGCTGCTGATCGCGGTCGGCATCGGCGCAATCCGGTTTCTTCACAAAGACCTTTCGAGTGCGGTCCTGCACTGGGCGCAGGTGCTGCGCGTGGATCCCGACAATCGTTACATGCACCGCGTTCTAGTGAGCATTTTTCGTGTGACGCCGAAGCAGTTGAGGGAATTGAGCATCGGGACGTTCATCTACGCCGGTCTGTTCCTCACCGAAGGTTGCGGCCTGCTGCTGCGCAAGCATTGGGCGGAATACTTCACCATCATCACAACCGGCTTGTTCATCCCGCTCGAGATCTACGAACTTGCGCGGCATTTCACCACCCTGAAGCTGGCTGTCGCAGTGATCAATGTCCTGATCGTCTGGTACCTAGTGGCGCGGGTGCGATCGCGCTCCAAGAGATGATCCAGATACAATGGATGCGTGCAGCCAGTGTTATCCATTGAGCCGATGCGTCCCGAGGATTGGCCGGCGGTGCTCGCCATTTACCTGGAAGGCATCGCCACCGGGAATGCAACTTTCGAACAGTCCGCGCCGGAGTGGGATGAATGGCATGCGGGTCACTTAGCGGCGGCGAGAATCGTAGCGCGTTCCGATGGCGGCGATGTGTTGGGATGGGCTGCCCTGAGTCCAGTTTCCAGTCGATGCGTTTACGCGGGCGTGGCTGAGGTCAGCGTTTACGTCGCGGAGAGTGCGCGCCGACGCGGGGTGGGACGGGCGCTCCTGGAGCGACTGATCGCCGATTCGGAGGCCGAGGGCATTTGGACGTTACAGGCCGGCATGTTCCCTGAAAACGTCGCGAGCTTCTTACTGCATCAGGACGCTGGATTCCGCATCGTTGGCAACCGTGAGCGCTTAGGGCAAATGAACGGCCGCTGGCGCGATGTGCTGTTGATGGAACGGCGCAGCGAGGTGGCCGGGCAGTAGTTACTAAGTGGACGCAGGCGCCGGACTCATTGTCCGTTGCCGCCTCGTCTCCAGATTCGGCAAAAATCCGGTGAGCAAGCCGATAGCTGGCAGGAACGAACAGACCTTGTAGACAAAGGCAATGCTGGTGTGATCCGCCAGATTGCCGAGCAGCGCCGCGCCCACGCCCGCCATGCCAAAAGCCAGTCCGAAGAACATGCCCGAGACCATTCCGATCTTTCCCGGCATCAATTCCTGAGCGTAAACCAAAATGGCGGAGAAGGCCGACGCGAGAATCACGCCAATGACCACACTGAGGATGCTGGTCCAGAACAGGTTCGCATAGGGCAACATCAAGGTGAACGGCAGCACGCCCAGAATGGAACACCAGATGACGTATTTGCGGCCGATACGATCGCCGATAGGTCCGCCAATGATGGTGCCCGCAGCGATGGCCCCCGCGAACATGAATAAGTGGACCTGAGCGTTGCGTACCGAAAGATGGAACTTACTGATCAGAAAAAATGTGTAGTAACTGTTCAGGCTCGACAAATAAAAGAATTTCGAAAACATCAGAGCGATCAGGACGGCCAGCGATAAGTAGACCTTGCGCGGAGTCAACTCGGGATGATATTCGGTCTTCGCGAAGCGAGATCTCTTCACGGGGGGACGATTCTTCTTGGACCACGAACCCACTCGGGCCAGCACAATAATCCCGAGCAGCGCGACCGCGGAAAACCATGCCAGGCTACTCTGCCCGTTAGGCAGAACGATGAACGCCGCCAGAAGCGGGCCTAACGATGATCCCGCGTTGCCGCCTACTTGAAAAAATGCCTGTGCGAAGCCATGCTGACCGCCCGAAACCATCCGCACCACGCGAGAGGACTCGGGGTGAAACACGGCCGAGCCGACGCCCACCAGCGCCGCGCCGCCCAGCAGCATGGGATAGGTGGACACGCGCGAAAGCGCCACTAAACCCACCAGCGTGAAGCCCATGCCGATGGCGAGTGAATAAGGCCGCGGATGGCGGTCGTTGAAGTGCCCGATGAGCGGTTGCAGAAGGGACGCCGTGATCTGGTAGGTCAGGGTGATCATCCCGATCTGAGAGAAATCGAGATGGAAGGACTTCTTGAGGATGGGATAAATCGCCGGGATCAGCGATTGAACCATGTCGTTCAAGAAGTGGCAGAAGGCGGCCGCGAGCAGGATGGAGAAAACCAGTTTCTCAGCCGTATGTTTCGGCGTGTCGGCTTGAACCGGACTGGCGGTGGACTGCATGAACTACTAGGGTAACGCACCGGCCCGGTCCGGTTGCAGCTCAGATTCCGAGCCGCTCTTTTAGAACCCGCACGCGATCGCGCGATACCTTCAACTCGGTATGTTTCGCGTCTTTCAGCCGAACCATCATTCCGCCGGCGAACCAGGAGTGCAGTTCCTGCACGTGCCCAACGTTGACCAGCGTGGCGCGATGCACGCGCACAAATCGGCCGGGGTCGAGCTTCTGCTCCAGCTCCTGAATCGTATAGTCCACGGTGTAGTTCTTAGTAGGCGTAGCCGCGTAAGTGAGTTTGTCCGCCGCGAAGAAGTGAGTAACTTGGTCGAGATCGACAAAGTCGATTTTTTCACCCACTTTGGAGGCAATGCGCCGCGGATAGTCGCGCGCAGTCAAGCGTTCGATCAGCTCGGTCAATTCCGGAGCGGTGCTTCCGCGCAGACGCTCGATCTTGTTAAGAGCGCGATCCAGGTGCGCCGCCTCAATCGGCTTGAGCAGGTAATCCACCGAGTTGACCCCAAAAGCGTCCAGCGCGTAACGATCGTAGGCCGTGGTGAACACCACCCAGGGCTGTGGCTTTAGATGGGCCAGCATCTCAAAACCGGTCATACCGGGCATTTCGATATCCAGGAACAGGATGTCGGGCTTGGCCTCCAGGATGGCATCCACGGCGTCCACCGGATCGGTGCTCGATCCGACCACTTGCACCCGCTTGGTTGCGGCCAGCATTCGCTGCAGGCGCTTAAGCGCGAGCGCTTCGTCGTCCACCAGGAATGCCCGCATGGCCATCGGTTGTTTAGGAAGCGTCAGCTTGAGGAAGCGACAGGATCAGGTTGTTGCGGCCACCCGCACGCCGCAAAAGGAGCGCGGCGCGGTCTCCGAACAGCGTCGACAATCGACCTTTGAGATTATCCAGCCCGTGGCCTGCGGGAACCGATTCAAGCTGGAACGCCGGGCCGGGATCCGAGACTTCGACGCGGAAGGCGCCATCGGATCGAGCGCCGGTGATGCGAATCTCGCCGCCCGTGCGATCCGGTGCGATGGCGTACTTGACGCTGTTCTCCACCAGCGTCTGGAGCGACAGCGGCGGGATGCGCGATTCGCTCAAATCGGCGGGAACGTCGATTCGATAGCGCAGCCGGTCGCCAAAACGGGCGCGCTCAATTTCGAGATAATCGGCGACGATCTTGAGCTCGCTGGCGAGCGGCACCAAACCAGACTGGTTGGCATCCAGCGAGAAGCGCAGCAGCGCGGCCATCTGTTCCACCAGGCGTTCGGCGCGCGCCGGGTCCTCGGGAATTAGCGAAGAGATCGAATTGAGGGTGTTGAACAGGAAATGCGGATGAATCCGCGATTCGAGCGAAGCCAGCTGTGCTTCCGTAGCCAGCTTCAGCGCACGCTCTCGCTCCAACTCCTTGGTGCGGAGTTGCAGAGTAGTTTCATCCAGGCGTTCGCGCAGCGTGCTGTAGATGCCGATGGTGAGCCCCGCGCCGATGGTCAAAAGAGCGGCGAACTCGAGTGAGCCCAGAAATTGCGGCCAGTAAGTGTTTATGGGCTGCCAGCGCAAGGCGACAAAGATCAAACCGGCGATCAACGCGCCCACCACGCAGGCGGCAAACATCGTAGCCACACGCGAGGTCCAGCGAAACCATTGTGGACGCTCGCAAGTTGCGATCCAGATCCTCGGAACGCAAAGGAACGCAATGCCTCCGATGCAGTTGGAATAGATCCAAGAGAATCGGAACTCTATGAGCAACTGAGACCAAGTTGCCTTCGGATCCATTGTAAAAAGCAGGATGGTGGGAATGAGCGCAAAGGCCGAATCCCACATCACGACTTTCAGAACACTGGTCCGATACGTTGGCGTGCTCATGATTCGGCCGATCCTTTCATCTTACTTGCTCTGGTCTGTCGAGCCCGTGTGGCAGCTCAGGCAACCGGCCTGGCGAGGCGCGAGCGTCTTGCTTTGCAGCCAGGTGGCCGCGGAAGTCGCGTAGGGGGTACCAGGCAGCTCCTTTTGAATACGCTCGAACCAGGGCTGCGCCTTATCTGGCTGGCCCAGCCGGGCGTAAGCATCGGCCATGCCGATCATCAGCTCGCCGCTCTTGTGCGTTCCGAGATGGCTGAGATCGGGACCTTGGACGGAGTACGCCTTATCGTAGTCGCTCAGCCCCTTTTCGATCAAAGGGTGGGCAGCCTCTTCGGGCAAATATTGAGAGGCTGTCAAGAGCACTGCGCCGCGAACAATCCGGACGCCGAGATCGTTAGGGGCGATGGCCGCCGCCTGATCCATTTCGTCCAGACCGCGCTGCCAAAGCGGGCCGCCGGTTTGCTGATCGCCTTTCTGCAAAGCTTCACGCGCTTGGCTGACCAGTCCCAGGCCGTGCCACACCAAGGCCTCAGGCTGCCTGGGGTCGCTCGCGAGAATGTCCTCGCAGATCGTCATGCCCTTTTGGAGCGACGCGGCGTCGCCCGCCAGACCGGCGAAAAAGTAGTTGCGGACCTTGAAATCAAACCGGTCCTGGCTGAGCAGGACGCCGGCCGTGAGAATGATCGCGGCTGCGATGGTTGTTTTTTGTAGTTTCATTGGGAACTCCTTGCGAATCCAGAATAGGCGGGAAGCGGCGGATTCCAAGCGATACTCGGATGAACGGTCGAAAAACCGGATGAGCCGTAGGGACGGGCCGACGGAAGAAAGCGCCTACTCTTCGCGCAGGGCGGTCATGGGATCCAGGCGCGACGCTCGAATCGCAGGGATGAGGCTGGCAGGCAACGCCACCAATACCAGAAGCAGCACCGACAGAAAGATGGTCAAGGGGTCGTTGGGGCTCAAACCATAAAGAAGCTTGGTGACCGCGTGAGATGCGAATAGCGAAAAACCAATGCCCAGGAGCAGACCCGCTAGCAGTAGTTTCCCGCATTCGCTACCGATAAGTTGCAGGACGCTCGCACGATCGGCGCCCAGCGCCATGCGAATGCCGATTTCGTTGCGCCGCCTCGCCACGATATACGCCATCACACCGTAGAGCCCGATCGATGCAAGCAGCGCCGCCAGGAATCCCAAGAATCCGGATAGCGTCGCCATCAGGCGTTCGCGCAATAGGGAATCGGAAATCACGGATTGGAGCGTGTAGAAGTTGAGAGCCATGGCTGGGTTGATGGCGGCCATTTCGCGCTTGATGGCGGTGATTTGCGCGGGAAGTGCGAGTTGCGACCGGCTCAAAATCAACGTACCTGCCACGTGATATGGCATCTGATTGCCTGCGGCGAATACGGTGGGGGTGAACGGATCGCTTAACCGAATGTATTTCGCATTTTTCGTTACTCCGACCACTTCATAAATCACTTCGGGCTCGCCGGGCCCCGCATCGATGCGAATGCGCCGGCCGATGGGATTGGCGCCATTCAGGAATTTATCGACGAAAGACTGATCGACGATCGCGACCCTTTGGGAACTCGCGGTGTCGTGCTCGTTAAAGTCCCGGCCGGCGACCAGCGGAGTGCCTAGTGTACGGAAATAGCCGGGACTCACACCGTTGAAGTTGGAAATGAATTTGCCCGCGGGATTCTCGCCGACGAAGTGGAAGCTGTCATTCCAATAATCGCCGGCCAGAGGTACAACCGACGCCGAGCCAGCCTGCTCGACGCCCGGCAGGAGGCGAATGCGGCGCAGGACTTCACTCTCGACCTCGGGCCAACGTGCTGGCGGGTAATTGAAAGACTGGAAATTGACCTCCGTGACCAAGACGCCCCTCTGCTGGAAGCCAAGATCGAGGGTGAGCAACTTGCGCAGGCTCCGAACGAATAATAGCGAACCGACCAGCAAGGTCAACGACAGGGCGACTTGCGCGACCACAAGCACGCGCCGCGCGCCGAACCGCTCGCGATTGACGGTGAGCCCTCGGGCGCTTGATTTCATCAGCGTGCCGGGGTCGGCGCGTGTGGCGCGAATGGCGGGCATCAAGCCGAACAGCAGACACGTGAGAATGGCCAAGGCGGCGGTAAATCCGAAGATTCTCCAGTCCGTGCCAAGGTCCACATAGAGGGGGTCGTCGTTTGTGCTGAGAAAGCGAACCAGATAGCTGCTAAGGGATTGCGCGAGTACCGCGCCACACGCGGCGCCGGCCGCAGCCAGTAGCAAGCTCTCGGCCAGCATCTGTCGAATGAGGCGCGGGCGCGATGCGCCGATCGCCAGCCGGACGGCCAGCTCCCGCTCGCGAGCGCTGGCGCGCGCCAGCATCAGGTTGGCGAGATTGGCGCAGGCGATAACCAATACGAGGCTGGCAATTCCCAGCAGGATCAGAAGCGGATCCTCGAAGCGCCTGCGCAAATCGGAGACGCCCGATCCAGCCGGAGCGGCAGTAAGCTTATAAGCGAGATAATACTTCACGTTCTCTGGCGGGTAGGTGGGGGGAAGAGTAGCTTCGAAAATACCGGGAGAAATCGCTTGTACATTCGCCAGCGCCTGAGTGAGCGTCCAACCGGGCTTCAGCCGTCCGATAACCGCGAGCCACCAGTGATGGCGCTTTGGTGTGTGCGCGCTTTCCCCGTTGATGAGCGGTTCCGCACAAACCGGAATGGCGACATCAAAGGAGCGGCCCACTTCGACGCCATAGAAACCGGCTTGCGAGACGCCGACGATCTCGAACGGCTTTCCATCCAGCAGGATCTTGCGGCCGACCGCCGCAGGATCGCCGCCGTATTCGCTCTGCCAATAGGAATGACCGAGCACCGCGCCGGGTGAGCCACAACCAGCGCGGTCATCCTGGTCCGAGAGCAGGCGCCCCACCACCGGAACGACGCCCAGCGTCTTGAAGAAATCGCCGCTGACGTAAAGTCCCTCGGCGTATTTCACCTCGCCGCCAGGCGCTGTGTTGAAGCGATGGTCAGCCCAGGCAAATACGCTGGAGAAGGCCTGTTGGCGCGATCGGAACTCATCCCAAAGAGCATAAGTGAAATTAGCTCGGCGGCTGCTGAAGTTGCCCATGCAGCAATGTTCGTTCTCGCCGATCTTGACCTCGACCAGTTCCTCAGGCTTCGCCACCGGCAAGGTACGCAAGCGTACTGCGTCCAGAAGGTGGAAGATTGCCGTGTTGGCGCCGATGCCCAGCGCCAGGCAAAGAATCGCGACCGTGAAGAACCCCGGCTCAAGCCGAAACAAGCGGAGGGCATAGCGAAGATCCTGCGCCAGCGTTTCCAGGAAGCCGATGGTGTGCCTGCTCCGAGTATTCTCCTTGGCAAGAGTGATGTTGCCGAACTTGCGCCGCGCCGCAAACACGGCCTCCCGCGGATTCATGCCGCGCGCGATGTTCTCGTCGATTTCATGCTGCAGGTGAGCCTCGATTTCGAGCGCGAAGTCGTCATCTCGGCGCGAGCGTCTAAAATATCGAAGCCAATTCATCACTTACTCCGTGGCAGGGCCAAGCACTCGCGCGATGGCGCCGACGATTTGATCCCAACGGCTGCGCTCCCTGGCCAAATGTTTGCGGCCGGCTGGCGTAATGCGGTAATACTTCGCCTTGCGGTTGTTTTCCGATGTTCCCCAAAAGGAAGCGATCAGGGCGCGCTCCTCCAGCCGGTGCAGCGCCGGGTACAACGAACCATGCTCCACCTGAAGAACGTCTTCTGAAGTATGCTCGATGGCGTGCGCAATGGTATGGCCATGCGCCGGAGCCAGCATCACGGTCCGTAAAATAAGCATGTCGAGGGTGCCCTGCATCATTTCGCCCCGGTCGTCCTTGCCCTTAGCTCTGACCATGGCGGTAGTTTACCAGAAGAGTATCTAGTGGAGCAAGTCAAAGGCTGCGAAACAGCAGCAGATCCAAACTGAATGTGACGCGCATCGCTTCGGCCGGCTGCGATCGCATGGGCCGATAGATGGACAGCAGAACGTCGTGAACCGCGACGGCGTCCAGATTGGCCGTGGTGGTGACGCGGCGGCGCTCGGCGAGCGTGAAATCATGCGCAAACGCCCCGATGGTTCGAGCCGTTCGATCGTGGCCGGCCCCGCGAAGCTCAGCCAGATCGTCCGGCGCTGGAACGGCGATCAGCAGCCGTCCATCGTCGCGCAGCACCCGCCGGAACTCGCCCGGGTTCATCCTTGCCGTGATCGACATGACGATGGAGAAGGAACGGTCGGCGTAGGGCACGAACCGGTCCGCATTGGCCACGATCCACTCGCACTCCGGGTAACGGCGGGCCGCGGCTTCGATGGCGCCGACGGAGATGTCAACTCCGTGACCGCTGAATCCCGTCTGGCGCGCCAAAGTGCCGAGGTAGAAACCATCGCCGCAGCCGGCATCCAGAACCACATCGCTGGCCGAGGGAGTCAGAATCTCAGCAATGCCTGGTAGCAATGGCTCCGTTACGCCTCGATCGTGCAAGCGTCGCCGCCCTGCTATGGCCGCCGCGGTGTCGCCCGGTTGACGCGATCGCCGATCCTGCGGCTGCAGCAGGTTGACATATCCGCTGCGCGCGACGTCGAAGGAATGGCCGCGTTCGCAAAGCAGCTGACGCTCGCTGCGTGTCAGCGGCATGCGGCAATTGCGGACCGGGCAGACCAGCATGTGTTGGATCGGTAAGTTTAAACGTACTACTTGCTCGTGCGCACGGCGCGGCTCAGTGCAGGCCCGGATCCCTAGCCTGCCACTTCCAAATGCACGAACCCCGGGAAGCTGGCCGGCTGGTTGCCCAGGAACACGATGCGCCGCGTCTTGGGAAATGGGAGGCCGGATTGAATGGCCCGCGCGTAAAGCCCCACCTGGCGCAGGATGCCGCGGTAGGTCTCGTCCTGGGTGTTCAAAATTGCCACCTTGGAAAGAAAGCCCGCGCCCCAGCCCAGCGGCAGGATGCAGCCGCGCTTGGCTTCTCGAACCGCGATGAGACGCGCCTCCAGCTGCTCGACGGTCGATTTCAGCAGAGCCAGGCCGGTCCACTCGGCGTACTGTTTCTGGATGCGCAGCAATTGCTCCGTATAGGCGTTCACCAGCTCAAACATCGCGCCGGCATTGATCGGCGCGCGGCGGCGCAGCGCCTTGCCAATTTCAGGCTGCGAGAGAAAGGCGTTGTGATGCCACTC
This sequence comes from Bryobacterales bacterium, assembly GCA_963798295.1. GTDB lineage: Bacteria > Acidobacteriota > Terriglobia > Bryobacterales > Bryobacteraceae > Palsa-89. The sequence continues at coordinate 899,310 of CAWCSV010000007.1, forward strand.
GCCTTCGAACACGGCTGCCCGGCGCGGCCATCTCGGCGAATACCGGCGTCGAGTCTTCGGCACGCTTCACGCTGCCTCGCGGCGTCTGTTTCCAGGCCACTTCGAACTTGCCCGCTCCGCGCGATTCGAGCGTAGAGGTGCGGAGCAGAAAAATCTTGAATGTGCTGGCCGGAACCGTTTTTGAATCGAACGCCGAGACCACGCGCAACGGGTCGGCGCCGGAAGCTCCCAGCGCAGATTCCTCGACGGCGATCGCGGGACGCCGCGGCATTCTGCCTTCGGATTCGATGCGCGCTGCCAGTTCGGTAACCAGGCGCTCGGTCAGGCGTCCATGTACCACGCCCGTGCGAAAAGCGCCCTTGATCGCCGTGCCCGGAAGATACGGCCCACTCGGCCCAGTGCTGAACGTCGGAATAAACAAATGTTCCGCGTGCGTTCGTTCCCAGATATTGCGTCGAACTGGGATGTTCGAACGGAATGCGGCGGCCGGCATAGTTCTGCGCGAAACCGCCCCAGGAGGCGAAGTCGAGCTTGTCGGCTCTCTTCAGTTGCGTGAGATAACTTTCCAGACGCGGACCTTTGGCGAGCAGACGAAAGATGCGCCACTGATCGAGAACGTTGACATGATCTTTCCACACCATGTAGTCGATGGGGGAAAGCCTCTGGCCGTCGCCGACCAGCGTGGGCGTCAGGCAGGTCAAACGATAATTCATGCCGCCACCCGCCAGGGAATCGGAATGGTGACCGCGAATCCGGCGCGATAAACCGGATGCGGAAAGCCCTCCGGGCGCGACATTGCTGGCCGCGCCGCGCAGTTCGCTGGATGCCAGCAGCACCGACCCTTCGGCGATCATCGTGGTGGCTTGCTTCGGCTCACCCCAACGCGCGCTGCTTTCGATGCGACCGCTTCGCGAAACCGTGGAATAGTTGCCGCGCTTCCAATCCACGGCATCGCTTTCAGCCGGCGTATAGAGCGACAACAGCCAGTGCGCTTGTTCTGTCGCGGCGAGTTTGCGGCGGCGTCCACAGCTGCCACTCGGGCGTTTCCGAGCGTCCCCAACCGCGCGAGCGCTCTCCTCCGAATCCGGAATCGGCCAGCAGCAGCAGTGCGCTTCGCACCGGCGCCTCCCATCGCGATGCGGCAGCCTCGTCGGCGAACTGCACGATGGTCCACAGCCCGCCCGCGCGCGGAATTCCAGGCACGCCGTGGAATGAGCCTCGACGGCGGCGTTCTGCAAGCGGTCCACGCCGGCGCTGGACCGCAGCGCGACGCGAAAGGGTCCGCGGCCCTGGTTCGCCAGGATCAGGCACTCGCTCTCGCCATCCACCGCCCAGCGATCTTCATCGATAGCTTTGTCGGCCAGCAGCGATTCCATCACCGACAGCGGAACAAAGTGCGCGCCTTTGTAGCGAATCTTGGCCGACTCCGGCGGCGGCCAAAGGCTTCGCGGCGGCACCACCAGCAGCGTATCGCCAAGAAACGGAAACAACGAACTGAACCGCACCGCCGGAGCAGTCGGCCGAGGCCGCGTGGCCTGCAGCCAGTCCTCCAGACAACCCAAGCTGCGACATGGCGGAGCAAACCGCCGAGAAAAGCGCGTCGCTGTGATAGATCAGGTCCACGCGATCGCGCGCGCCGGAATCCGGGCCGAAGCGCCACGGACCCACGGGACGAAATCGAACCGCATAGCTCAGATTGGAAGCAACCGGGGACATTCCTACTCGGCGAGTTTTTCCGCGAAATCGGGCGCGTTGACCAGCGACTGCACGCCCGCCAGGTCGGCGCCCGCCAGCAATTCCTGTTCGGCCGCGCCGGAGGCATAGAAACCGCGCCCGCGCCAGGTCAGCTTCAGACTGGAAAGCGCCACGCGTCCGTTGCCGCGCGATCCGCCGCCGCCCAGGCTGTCGTCTTCCAGCAGCCGCAGGCCTTCCACAAGTCGCGGCAACAGCTCGCGATCTTCAGGACACAAGCACGTCCAGCACGATGCGGAAATGGAAGCGCGCGCCGGCCGGAACGCGTTCCAGCGTCCGCGGATTGGCCTGCGACGTGATGCGGTCGATGGCGTTCTCGCTCTTCACTTCCGTCAGTTCGTCGTCCATGTTCTCGCGCATCTGCGGCGTGATGCTTTCGGCGATCAGCGGCGCATCGTAGACCGTAAGACGCGCGGGCGTGGCGGCGCTGGATTCAACCGAATCACCCGAGACGCGCTCCATGCGCCCCGGATTGCGCCCGAACAGCAGGCAAATTTCGTCGTCGGGACGCTCGCTCTGATGGATGCGAACTTCCTGGCCCTTGCGCTTGGAAAGATAGACCAGCTCGGACGGCACCGCCAGGCCGGAGGACTGCTCCAGCAGCGAGCGCAGCTTGCCGCGCAGCGAGCTGCCAGGGATGTACGGCAATCCGAAAGCGTCTTTGACCACCGGATTATCGGCGCCGCCGATTTCGAGCGATCCCTTCCCTGCCCCGATGTGCAGCCCGGTCTGGCAGGCGATATCGCCTTCCACAATCAATTTTCCAATCAGCTTCAATTCCGTTTGCGCGGTATGCGAACTCATGTCGGCGGGTTCCTGGATTCTCGTTCTTTATTCGTTATAGGCGACGATCGCTTCGAACAGATCGCGAAAGCGCTCGTAGCCGCGGGCGTCATTCTTGCGCGTTACCTGCAGCAGCAGTTTTTCCAGCGAATCGAGGCTCCGCAAGGAGTGACGCGCGATGGTGTAAGCCAGACGCGCCCGCAACATGACGAATTGCTGCTGCCGTTCGTTCTCCGGCGCGCGGACGGCGCGGCGAACGGCATTGTAAAGACGGCGCAATTGGCTCTTGGTGCCGGAGTCCATGTCGCGCATGCGGCTCACCACGCCGTGCGCCTGATTGTCCAGATACAACGGATCGGAGATCAATTTCTCAATATCGATTTCGGGCGGCCCCTCAAAGCGGCCACGATCGCCGCCCCTCCGGTCGTCCCCTCGATCGCCACGTTCGCCCCGGCCCCCCTCGCGGCCGCCATGCGGACCACTCCGGCCTTCACGATTGGGCGGCCCTCCGCCTTCGCGGCGTGGTCCTTGCGGAGTGCCTTCGCGTGGGCCACGGCCGCCCTGTGGACGATCGCCTTGCGGCGCGGGCTTGCGTTCCGGACGCTCCACCGCAGGCGCTTGCGCAGCTTGACCTTCAGGCCGCGCGGCCGGGCCTTCCTGGCGCTCTGCTGGCGGGGCCGCGGCGCTCTCCGGAGTGCGTACTTCTTGCTCTGTCTGCTCTGTATCAGCCATCCAAACCCCTATATTCTACGTTGGTATTGTACGTTAATTGTCCGCCCTGCCTTCGGTGGACAGTCTGGCCCATTCTAGCGCTACGCGGCCCGACGGGCGCAACTTGATGTTGGCGGGATTCTTGCCCACCAGGTCGGCGATCAGACTGGCGCGCGCCTTTTGAAAATCGCGTGCGCGCGAGCCGCCCGGCCGTGGAACAAATAAGATACGAAGCAGACGCCGATGAAAGCGCCACGGACGCTCCACGCGTTTGGCGCCGGGCGCGCGGCGGGTCTCGCGATAAATGCCGCACAGGTCGCGAATGTATTGCGGCGACACGCCGAATTCGCGCACCATCGCGGTAAGCTCGTCCTTCAATTCCGCGGCGTCGGAGAGCTGTTTCCACTCCAGCGTCCGGCCCAGCAGATAGAAGCAGTCTTTGTCCGCCGACTTCGCGATATCCAACCGGTCACGCGATCGGCCGTAAACTGAACCGAGCGGAGTGTCCAGTTCCGGCGCCAGCGCCAGCGCCATGGTGATGGTCTTGCCTTCTGGCCCTGGAAATTCCGTGAGGTGCTCTTCGGTGAAGCGCTGAAACAGCCGCTGCAATTCGCGCGCGAACCCGATCAGCGCGTCCCAGGCGCCCACGATGGCGAAATCGTCGCCTCCGGTGTGCAGCAAATTCACTTTGCGCCAAAATTCCGGCAGCGAACAGAGCACCTCCACTTCGCCCGCGAAAAACTGCTTGTAAAGCACGGAAAGCTGCACGTACTCTTCGATGCTTTGCAGCCGCCGCATCCGGATGCCGAAGCTATCCACATCGCCGCGCAGGACGCTCCAGATGGCCAGGCCCTCGGCGCGGGAAGCCAGAACCGGAGCGGTGGCGGTTTCGCGGCCATCGTCGGTAAGTGCAGTGTGGCGGGCCAGCGGCACGGCATCGGATGAAGTTCCGATGGTCCAGGAGTGCTTCCCGCCATTGGTAACAATAGTGGCTGGCGATTCGGGCGACCAGCCTACGCTGGTGGCATCGCGCAGTATGTGACCCAGATTTTCGAAATAAGCCGGATCGGGTTCCGGCGCCGGAGTCTGGGACGGCCCCAGGCCGGTGGCCGCCAGCGGCGTTCCTTGCTTGCGCTGGAACTCGTCGTTCAAACGCTTGCGGACCACCGTCCAATCGCCCAGATTTTCGGTGATGGCCCAAATCAATTCCAACCGATTTTGGCTCAGCGCGCGAATGCCCGTCCGCGCCGCTGCCAGAAACTCCTCCACTCGCGGCCGCACTTCTTCGGGAAGCACCACCAGAAATTGCTCGCCGCCGCTGGAGCCTAGCAACATTTTCGACAATCCCAACTCGGCGATGAGCGCCCGCGGCAGAATCTCGCTCAGCAAGCTGACCCAACGCAAGCGGCCGGTAAGGAGGGATTCAGCGGGCTGCCCGGATGGCAGGAACTCCTCGACACCCAGCAGCTTACCTTGCAATAGGATCTGTACGGACATGCGGCTTCGAGCGACTTGGGCGAAAGCTCAAATGTACCACGAGAGGTGGGCTGCGCTCTCATTGTTCCAGCTCTGGTCGATAAGACCCGGCATGGAGCATGAAAGGCGATTTGCAATGCATTTGTCGCGCTGGTTATGGACGGTTGTGTGGGGCGCCAGTCTGGCGGTAATTCCCGTATTTGCGGACGATCCGCCGCCCGCCGGACAGAGCAACGGCTCTCCTTCGAGCGACCTTTCCAACCTGGATCTTCAGTCCCTGATGAATACCAAAGTCATCACCGCTTCGAAGTTCTCCGAAAAGCTTTCCGACGCTCCCGGCGTCATGTCGGTGGTCACCCGCGATGAGTTGCGGCGCTTTGGCGGAATGACTCTGCGCGAGATTCTGGAACGAGTCCCCGGCCTGACGGGTAGCACGGCGTCGTTTACCGATCGCAGCCTGGTGGCGGCTCGCGGCGACCAGACTCAGATCAACGGAGGACACATTCTCTTTCTCATTAACGGCCGTCCTACGCGCGAAATACTGGAAGGCGGCATCGTCAGCGATCTGCTGGAGACCTTTCCGGTAAGCATCCTGGAGCGGATTGAGGTCATCAAAGGCCCAGGTTCGGTGCTGTACGGTTCGGACGCTTTTTCCGCGGTCGTGAATCTGATCACGCAAAAAGCCGAGGTGAATGAACTGGTGATGAGCGGCGAGGGCGGTCCCGCGGGCGCGGCCGCGACATCGGGAAACGTTTTCATCAAGCATGGCGATTTGAGCGTGGTGGGATCCGGGCAATTTCATCAATACCCGGATTGGCTCACGCCGGTCTCAACCACCTACTTCGGCTTCCAAAACGCAACTATTCCGGACCGCGGCAAGGGCGCCTATCTGGAGGCGGACTACAAGAACCTTACGGTGATGTCTTCCTTCACCGATTGGACCACGGCATATTTAGAAGGCGCTGTCGGAATTGCCCGCTGGAGACGCGGCTTTGCCGACCTGGGATATCACTTGAAAGCCAGCAATCGTTGGGACATGAATTTCAACCTTACTTACACCCGCACCACGCTCAACGCGGCAAGCGGGATTCCTTTTATTACCCGAGACTCCTACGAGGCGCTGGCCGAGTGGAGCAACGTGGTACGCCTGGGCGCGCGCGACCAGATCACGTTCGGCGCCCTCTACGACTACATTGAGGGACGCGAGGATTTCTACGGCACCAGTCCGGCGGAGGTGATCTCCAATGGCAGCCGGCCTGGAGGCGCCTTCTATGCCCAGGCCGATCATGAACTCACCGACACCATCAAACTGATTGGCGGATTCCAGGCCAACAAGATCGGGAATATCAGCCTCGACGCGGTTCCGCGCGGCGGCTTGATCTGGACCCCGTCCTCGCGCTGGAGCGCAAAAGCTCTCTATAGCCAGGCCTTCCGCGCTCCCAGCTTGAACGAGACCCTGTTGAACTACATCCCGCCGCCCGCCATCGGCGGCCCCAGCCTGATCGGTAACCCCAATCTGGTTCCCGAAAAAGTGGCCACCACCGACGTGGAATTGAGTTATCAGGGAAATCGTTTTCAAGCCGGCATCGACTATTTTCACAGCGTGCAGACCGACGACATCGTCCAGTCCAACGTCACCACCACGGGAACCTACATGAACCTCGGAAGAACAACCTTCAACGGCGTGGAAGCGGATGGCAAGTACTATTTCAAAAGGAGCTTCTTCCTCTCGGGCTCGGCGTCTTATCAGTTCAATATCAGTGGAAACGAAGGCGGAAGCATCACGCCCATTCCCGACTTCGGCGCCAAGGCCGGCCTCAGTTATGCATCGTCGAAAGGCCTCACCTTTTCGCTCTTCGATATTTTCGAAGGGCCCATCACCGGGTATTCCGCTGCTCTCAATCCGAAACCGGGCGCCTACTCATTGCTCAGCGCGAACTTTCGGCTGGATGTTTCCAAGCACATCCATGCCGGCTCCGGTAAGGGTTTGGCGCTGGTGGCCCACGCCGAGAATATCGCCAATACCGCGGTATGGCTTCCGGATTGGAAAGACGTTCCCGGCGACTCCATTTTTGTAAATCGCGGCCGGACGATTTACGCGGGCATCGAGCTGTTCATGAAAAAGGACTGAGGCCCCCGCCTTACTTGGGCGCGGCAGGCAGCGTGGCCGTGCCGTCCAGCATATATACCAGCAGCTTCGGTGTAATCGTGGTTGCGGTATTCTGCGGCCCGGCGTTGCCGATCACTGCGCCAATCCCGCCCATCAACGCCACATATTGCTTGCCATCCAGTTGATAAGTGATCGGCGGACCCATCCCGCTCTTGAGCCCGGTCTGGATTTCAAGCAGCTTCTCGCCCTTGTCGGCGCTGTAGGCCATCAGCCGCCCATCGTTGATCACTTGAAACACAAGATTCCCGGCCGTGCTCAACGTTCCTCCGCCGATCCCGCCTCCGCCCGGCGTCCGCCATCGAAACTTCTGCGCAACTGGATCCCACGCGATCAATGCGCCCCTGCTTCCTGTTCCTCCCAGAGGCTCCGGGCCAATTACAGGAATGTTGTTCTCGCGCGGCGTCGGCATGGGACGCACCAGACCGTTGTTCGATGTCCTGTCCGTTTTGGGTTCGAACTTGTCCACACTGGCAAACGTCCAACTGCTGGCCGTGTTCCCGGAAATGTACACCAGGCCGGTGGCTGGATTAAACGACATGGGCGACCAGTTGTGCGCGCCGCCCGCCGAAGGAAAAATCGTTACGGGCTCGCGCGCGTAGCGTGCCTCGGGGTTTACCATGGGCCGCCCCGTCTTGGGATCGATGCCCTTCGCCCAGTTCACCTTGGCGTACGGCTGAGCGGAGATGAACTCGCCGGTGACGCGATCCAGCACATAGAAGAAGCCGTTCTTGCTGGCTTGCATAATCACTTTGCGCCGCCGTCCGTTGATGGTGAGATCGGTCAACATCATCTGCTGCACGCTATCGAAATCCCAGGTGTCATCCGGAACCAGTTGATAGTGCCACTTCAGTTCGCCGGTCGAGGCTTGCACCGCGAGGATGGAGCAGGCATACAAGCCATCCTTGCCTTTCGATCCGCGAAACTCCTCCGGCCACGGTTCGGCGTTGCCGGTTCCCGCATAAACCAAATCCGTCTGCGGATCGTATGCGATGCCATCCCACACCGCGCCGCCGCCACCCAGTTTCCACGCCTGGGGATCCCAAGTCTCCGACGCTTTGCGCATGGCTGAATTTTCGAATGGCTTGGTGGGATCGCCTGGAATCGTGTAGAAGCGCCACAGCCGATGGCCGGTCATCGCGTCATAGGCATCGAAGAATCCGCGCTTGGGATGATCGCCGCCGCTGATGCCTACGATTACCTTTCCATTGGCGATGCGAGGCGCCATCGTGATGGTGTACTCGTCTTGCGAATACGCCACGCGCGACTCCCATACCGGCTTGCCGCTTTCAGCGTCCAGTGCTTCCAGACGGCCGTCGATAATAGGAGCGATGATCATGTTTTGATAAATGGCGATGCCGCGGTTCACCACGCCGCAACAGATGGCGGGCCTTACGGCTGCCTGATTCACTGCCGGATCCCAGCGCCAGCGCTCTTTCCCCGTGCGGGCATCCGCCGCAAATACCACACTCCAGTTTGTGATGCCGTAGATGGTCCCGTTCCACACCAGGGGGGTCGCTTCCTGGCCGCCGCCACCCGCGCCCAGGTCGTACCACCACGCCAGCGCTAATCGCTGTACATTTCCGGCATTGACTTGATCCAGCGGACTGTAGCGCGTCTCCCCCGACGTGAGCCCATAGCTAGGCCAGTCCGCACCGCCCTGGGCGACGCCAGGCTGCTGGGCCAGCAGGGAAGCAGCCAGAAATGGCAACAGAATTCGAGCAATCACCGCTGCCCACGATATCAAAACTGAGCCGCGCTCGAGAAATCGGTATTCCGGCAACATGCTTTCCCGGCAGTGGATCGAATGCGTGTTTCACGATTCGCGGTTCGCCTGGCGGATGGCGCGCCGAGCCGCCACAATAGATCCTAGTCAGGCCCTCCGATCCGAATAGAATTTGGTATTGACACCCTATATCAGTATGCGATATATCTGTAACTGATAGGTTGCGCCCGAAGCCATGGGATCGAAAAAGCAGGCGCTTTCGCACCAGCAGCGCAAGCTGCTGCCGCTCACGCCGGCGGTCTTCTTCGTGCTGTTCGCGTTAGCTGATGGCGAGAAGCACGGCTACGCCATCATGCAACAGGTGGTCTCGCTTTCAGACGCTCAGTTCCGGATGGGGCCCGGTACGCTGTACACCACTATTCAGCGCCTGGTGGATCTCGATCTCATCGAAGAGATTTTTTCTTCCAACGAACAGGACACGCGACGTCGCTATTATCGCCTGACGGGCGCGGGCGAGACGCTGCTCCAGGCAGAGCTTGCCCGAATGCGCTCACTTCTGGACACGGCGCACAAATTGAAACTAGCGCCGTCGGCAAGGAGCTCGGCAACATGAGCAAAGCAATCGACGCTAGTGTTCGGCTATACGACGCACTTACGCTTGTGTACCCTGCCGACCTTCAGCGCCGCTACGGATCGGAGATGCGCGAGGTTTTCCGGGCGCAGCTCACGGAAGCCTGGGCTCGCGAAGGCGTCTGGGGCTTCATTCGGGTGTGGTTTTGCGTAATCGCGGAAGTGCTCAAAGGACCCGCACCATCTCGGCTCATCCAGACATTCGTCAGTATTCCGGTCGTTTCCGTGCTGAGTTCGTCCTTGTGGTTCCTGCTCTTCTATCGAGTCTTCTACTACGTCAGTGGCCTCACCGGCGCCGGCCGCTAAGCAAAATGCGCGATGCAGCTGCAGTGAAAAGTGACGCGGCCATTTGGCAGTACCTGGGCCTCGCCTTCGCGCTCTCCTGGCCTCTCTGGATTCCGGTCATTCTGCACAAGGGCAACTCCGTCTTCCTTAATCTCGGCGGTGGGCCCGCTCTCGCGGCGATGTGGCTGTCTGCGTCCACTCATACTCGGCGTACGAACCCGGCGCGGGCGTTCGCGTTCGTAGTGCTGACGGCGCTTTGCTGGCTGATCGTCGTCCTGAATGTCGGAACCGGCGCCGGTCCCAACGCCGCGCTGCGATTCAACCCATGGCTGCTCATTCCCTCCGCGATTTCCGCATGGATCGTCTCCGGCGCATTCTCGCGCGATTCCGGCGAGCGTGCGCTGCTCCGAACACTGGTAGCGCCGCCGGATTGGCGCTGGTGCCTCATCAGCCTTCTGTCGCTTCCGGCCTTGCTGCTGCTCTCAGTCGTTTTGGGACGCCTGGCGGGGCTTCCCCTCACCAATCCGCTTCCCCGAGTTCCCGGCCGCGCATTAGCCGTTCTCATCGCCGTGAACTTCCTCCACGAGCTGTTTTTTACAGCTGTCCTTGAGGAGCCCGGATGGCGCGGCTTTCTATTGCCGCGTTTGCAGTTCCGCTTCTCGCCGTTAATGGCGACCACGCTAGTCTGGTTGCCCTGGGCTGTTTGGCACCTGCCGCTCGATTTCACGCGCCCCGGCGGTTGGAGCTTGCTCACAATTCTGCAACTGCGCGGCCCCGCTCTGTTTCTGGCCTCGATCTTGATTACGTGGTTGTACAACCGGTCGCGCGGATCATTGCTAAGCCCGGTGTTGTTTCACGCCTCCATGAATTCCTTTCCGTTCCTGTTGCCTGCCTCCGCCGCATTGCTTCCCCTGATATTGGTTTGGGCCGTCGCGGTCATAATGGCGGATCGAATGTGGCGTCGCCGATTGCCTGACGGCTCCGGGCCCGGATAGTGCTATCTTCGTTTTCTTGGCTCCCGTACTTCAAGGCATCCGCGTCCTGGACTTGAGCACCATCGTCGCCGGCCCCACCGCCAGCATGATTCTGTCGGACCTGGGCGCCGACATCATCAAGGTGGAACGCACGGGCGGCGGCGATGATGGACGCGCCATGGGCCCGCATCGCGGCGAATGGGGTGCTTACTTTGTGGCGCTCAATCGCGGCAAGCGATCCATCGCATTGGACCTTGCCAAGCCCGAAGGACGCGACGCGGTGCTGCGTCTGGCATCCACATGCGACGTCTTTCTCGAGAACTTTCGCGGTGGTAAAACTGCCGAGCTGGGTCTGGATGAGCCTGCTATTCGAGCCCGCAAGCCCGATATTATCTATGCCTCGCTTTCTGCTTATGGCCCCAGCGGGCCCGACTACACCAAGCCCGGTTACGACGCTGTTCTGCAAGCGCGCACCGGCATCATGAGCGTCACGGGCACGGGCCAAGGCCAGCCCATGCGCACCGGCGTTTCTATCCTAGATGTGACCACCGGTACCTGGATGGCGCTCGGCATTCTGGCTGCGTTGCTGGAGCGCCAGCGCTCGGGAAAAGGCCAGCGCGTGGATGCGTCGCTCTTTCAAACTGGAATCATGTTCATGGCCTACCATCTCGCGTACCGACAGTTCGCAGGAGTGGATCCACAGCCGCAAGGGGCGCGGCACAAAGCGTTTGCTCCCTACGGCTCGCTCCCCACCGGCGACGGGCAGATCATGATCGGCATTTCGAGCGATCGCCAGTTTCATCGTTTATGCGCGGCGCTCGGCCATGCAGCGTGGGCTTCCGATCCCCGATTTCTCGTAAACAAGGATCGCGTGGCCAACGTCGACGAGCTCGAAAGTCTGATCGCCGGCGTGCTGCGCACTCAGCCGACTTCGCATTGGGTAGCTCTGCTCAATGAACATGACATCGCGAACGATCCCATCCAAAGCCCCGGTCAGGTTTTGAACGATCCTCAGGCCGCGGCTCTTCATCTTTTTACTCAGATCGCTCTCACCGGTGAACAGCCCGTCGCTCTGCCGCGATTGCCGATCGGCCTTTCGCTCACTCCGCCCACTCCTCAAGGGCCTCCGCCCAGTGCCGGACAACATGGCCGCGCGATCCTGCGCGAAGCCGGCTATAGCGAAGACGACATCGATAAATTGATAGGCCCAGGAGTCCACGCGTGAAAGCGCTCAACGAGGAGCAGCAGCTCATCCTCCGCACCGTCCGGCAGTTTGTCGACAACGAAGTGGTCCCGGTGGCCTCCGCCATGGAGCATCGCGACGAATATCCGCACGCTTTAGTTGACCAGATGAAGCAGATGGGACTTTTCGGGCTCAACATCCCGGAAGAGTACGGCGGCGCGGGCGTCGACAGCACCACGTTCGCCATGATCTTCGAAGAGATCTCGCGCGGCTGGCTCGGCCTCGCGGGCGTGATCGGAAGCAACTCCGTGATGTGCGATGTGGTGGCGCGCTTCGGCAACGAAGAACAGAAACGCCGCTTCCTGCCCGGCATGGCCGCCGGCGAAAAGCGCGGAGGCATTTGTCTCACCGAAGCGAACGCCGGCACGGATCTGCAAAACATCAGCACTACGGCCACGCGCGATGAGGCCATTTATCGTGTCAACGGCTCTAAGATGTGGATCACGAATGCGCGCCATGGCAATACCTTCCTGCTGCTGGCCAAGACAGATCCAACCACGCAACCGCCGCATCGCGGTATGAGCGCCTTTGTCATCGAGAAGGGCGCACCCGGCATGCATGTCAGCCGCGATATCGAAAAGCTCGGTTACAAAGGCGTCGAAACCTGCGAGCTGCATTTCTCCGATTTTCCCGTGCCTGCCGAGAATCTCATCGGCGGCCAGGAGGGCCACGGGTTCAAGCAGGTGATGACTGGGCTGGAGGCCGAGCGCTTAAACGTGGCTGCCCGTGGTCTTGGCATTGCTCGCGCGGCTTTTGAAGAAGCCATCCGCTACGCGCAGCGCCGCACTACCTTCGGCAAACCCATCGCTGAATACCAGACCATCCAGAACAAGCTGGCCGACATGGCCACGCACATCGAAGCCTCACGGCTGCTGATTTACTCGGCCTGCGAGAAGCGCGACCGCGGGGAACGTTGTGATTTGGAAGCCGGCATGGCCAAGCTGTTCGCCACCGAAACGGCCGCCGAGGTGTCGTTCGAAGCCATGCGAATCATGGGCGCTAATGGCTATTCCAAGGATTTCCCGGTGGAACGCTACTATCGGGACGCGCCGCTGGTTGTCATCGGCGGCGGCACCAACGAATTGCAGCGGCTGATCATCGCGCGCAACCTCCTCAAGAAATACAAGGTGGACGGGTAGATGGAATTCGGGCGTTTTTACGAGGAATTCGAGGTCGGCGCGGTCTACAAGCACTGGCCTGGCCGCACCATTACCGAATACGACAACACACTGTTCGCGCTGCTCTCCATGAATCAGAATCCATTGTTCATCGACGAGCATTACGCGCGCTCGCAGCCACTGGGACGCCGGCCTGTCCTCGACACCTTGGTCTTCAGTCTGACCGTCGGCATGAGTGTCTCCGACACCAGCGGCAAAACCATCGCCAATCTCGGTTACGAGAGCGTGGTCTTCGAGCGACCCATGTTCCCCGGTGATTCGCTGTATGCTGAGTCAGAAGTGCTGGAGAAGCGCGAATCAGCAGAGCAAGCCCGACCGCGGCATCGTCGCCATTGAAACGCGCGGCTTCAACCAGAGCAAGCAGCGCGTCATCGTACTGCGCCGTCGATTTCTGACTCCCAAGAAAGGCTCGGAGTGAAGCAATATACACGCGATTTAGTCGAATTCCTTCACCCGCTGAACGCTGCCGGCTTGCCGGCCGAGGTTATGGATCGCGCGCGCTATTTTCTGCTCGACTATCTGGCCTGCGCGATTCGCGGTTCGCGTGAAGAATCGTCCGCGGCAGTGCAACGCGTCATTCAACGCATCGGCGCCAACGGATGCGCCACTATCATCGGCACCCGGATCCGCACCATTCCCGGGCTCGCAGCCATGGCTAACGGCGCTTCCGCGCACGGCATCGAACAGGACGACACGCATAGCGGCGGGTCCATCCATCTGGGCGCCACCATGTATTCGGCCGCGCTCGCCCTGGCGGAGACCATGCCCGACACTTCGTCCGATGCGTTTTTTGCCGCGGTAGTCGCCGGATACGAAGCCGCCGCGCGCATCGCCATGGCGGTGCAGCCCGCCGAACATTACGCCCTCGGTTTTCACATGACGCCAACCTGCGGCGTTTTCGGCGCGGCTATCACATCGGCGAAGCTCCTGGGCCTGACCGTGGATCAAACGCTCGCGGCGGTTGGCATTGCGGGAAGCATGGCGGCGGGTTCGATGGAATTTCTCGCCGACGGCGCGTGGACGAAGCGAATCCATCCCGGACTCGCGGCCCAGAACGGCATTCAGGCGGCGCTGCTTGCGGCCGAAGGTTTCACCGGCCCGCTGCGTATCTTGGAAGGTCGCGACGGCTTTCTGCACGGCTACTCACGCAACCCTATTCCAGACCGGCTCACCATCGCCCTGGGCGAATCCTTCGAAATCCTGCACACTGCCGTCAAGCCACACGCCTGCTGCCGATATATGCAGGGCCCGATCGATGCCGTCCTTGCCATTATGCGCGAGCACAATCTCGATCCCAGTCGGATTCACCGCATCGAGGTCGCGGTGCTCGAAGCCGGCTGGGGAATCGTCGCCGAGCCGCAGGCCACCAAATACAATCCCGAATCGGTCGTCGACGCGCAGTTTTCGATGCCCTTCGGCGCGGCCGTCGCGGCTATCGATGGCGCGGCGGGCCTGGAACAATTCACCGTCGAAAAAGCGCGCTCGCCCAAGATCCGCGAACTGATGAGTAAAGTAGTGCTGGTTAAGGACCCGCGCATCGAGGAGACGTTTCCGCGGGAGTGGCCGGCGCGCGTCGCTATCGAACTGGACAACGGCCAGCGCTTCGAGAAGTTCATCCGCTATCCCAAAGGCGATCCCGAGAACCCGCTCACCTGGGATGAAATGGAGGCGAAGTTTCGTGCGTTGACTGGTCGCGAGCCTGTAGATCTCTCGAATCCAAGCCCTAATTCCTGCGCTCTTTAGTTAAGGAATCAGCTCGATCAGCAATCCGTTCGGATCGCGCACGAAAACGCCCCTGGCCGGACCCAATTTCACCGGCTCGCCGCCGCGCGTGACTATCGATCCGCCGCCCGCCGCCACAGCTTTCATCGCGCTTTCAACGTCTTTCACGTGAATCGAAACAGCCGGCGATCCCGGGTCCGGTACTCGCAGCGAGAACGGTTTGCGCGCGACATTTTTGAATTCGAGCATTTCGAATTCGACCGGCGATCCCGGCACTTTGGCCGAACTAATGCGCCAGTGCGCTCCCTTGGCATCGATCAACGACGCGATGGTCGCATCGGTGGCAAAAGCCGGCGCCCCCGGCTTCGTCTCAAATCCCAGCACGTCGTGATAGAACTTCATGCTCTGATCGGTGTCTTTGATCGTCACGCCGATGCGCCCGCCTAAAATGTTGCCCTCCGCGGGAGGGTTGGAGTTCGTTGACGGCGGTACGGCGGCTAGCTCCAGCATGAATCCGTCGGGATCTCGCACGAATACCGAACGGTTCTTGCTCGTTTCTGGGCCAATCTTCATCGGCGCACCACCGATGCTCAGCACCGAGCCGCCGTTCTTCTTCACGCCCTCCAGCGCCGCGTCCACATCGCGCACGGTCAGCACCAGAGTGGCCGCGCCCGGATCCTGCATGTGCGGGATCGCCTGTTTGCGAGGCGTACCGGTGAACTCGGTGAGCTCCAACTCGAACCCAGCGCCCGGAATCTTGAACGACGCGTTACGGAACTTCGCTCCATGCGTGTCGGTAAACTTCGACAGATCTTCATCCAACGCCCGAGGCGCAGGCAGCGCCGCGACAGGCTTGCCGCCCGGCCCCACCGGCTGAATCCCCAGCCCGTCGCGATAAAACGCCACGGTCTTGTCCAGATCGGCGACCGAATGAATGATCGCTCGCACTCCAATGGCCGGTCCAGGAGCATCGGCCGTGCCCGCGCTCAGAATTCCGCACGCTGCCGCAGCTATCAACGCAGTACTTTTCAATCGTGGCATTCGTTTCTCCTTCTCGCCCACGCGGCGACCAATTGATCGTATACGCTCCCGCTATACGCCGCAAGGAGGATAGGGGGTCAACTGGCTTGCGTAATACCTTCCACTACTCTCAATGCTTCTTGAGGATCGGATCGGATTAGCTCACGGACCTTAACGGCTGTTTTGTCGTGAGTGGCTTGCTCCCACTCATCGGCAACTTGCAGCGCTGCAGAGGCGTCCCCAAGGCGAAGGTGACATAGTATAATCTCCGCAAAGGCCAGCCCGACCGTGAATTCATTCGGCACAGGGTTTTCCTTCAGCAGATCAAGAACTTTGCGAAAATCCTCGATAGCTTTTGCATATTGACCCAGGTTGACGAGAGCCGTTCCCCTCTGCCCATACAAACCAGCATGGTATGTCACTTCGCCGTAGACGACTGACCTAGGAAGAGGAAGCTGTATCGCAAGGGTCAGCAGATCGATCGCTCTTTTCAAATCGTTCTGGTTATGATCCCGAATCGCACGTCCGTAGAGTGCGAACGATTCCACCCTAACTATGTCTGAGAGGTCGGAATACCCCAGCTTCTCGCTCGCCTCTATGTCCTCAAGAGCTTTGTCCGGCTCGTCAACAAAAATGTAAAGCGATGCGCGCGAGGCAAGCGCGACACCACGAAGGTCTGTATCACTTCCAGACGACTCGATCGCTCGCGTAAGTGCCATTATCGCCCTCTCCGCCTCAGAGCGATCAACGGAGATCTTACCTGACGGCAGGACATGGAACGTCGCCGTGAACTCAGTGGAAGCTTGCCTAATCGCCTGGACAGCAGGCGGGACAGGGGGCTCGACTTCCCGGACATACTTCACGAAGGCGTCTGCTGCATCTGCAAACGGCGGGTAGGGGCTTCGCTGGGCCGAAGCCTTGACTGTATCCCGAACGCGAACCCTTGTCTCCTCGGACAACCTTACGACTGGCCTTTGGCCTGCCACGGCGTCGAGGATATTTGTAACTTGCTTGGCGCCCTCCGGCGACAATATAGGGTAGCGCGTGAGTTTCAAGAGCCGCCGGTCCACAACGGCTGCCTCGACCTCGCGCGGAGGGAACATTGCTAGCAGGCCAAGAGCCGCCGCACTGAGCCAGGCGAGTCGGCGGGTGACGGGGCGGTACAAGATAGCGTATCTCCCGGAATAGTCTCGTGCCCGGCGAGCGGCGATTTGGGGTGCGTTCATACAGTACCGTAAGGTGAAGCAGAACATGCAGACGCCCAGCATTGTGAGACCCACGATCGCTGCCGTGCGCTCTGGTTTGCCGAGCGCGAGCATTAAGAACGCAGACGCGAGCGAGATTATCAGGCTGAACCGATCATCCCGCAATCGTCGCCTGTTGTCACGGTAGACGTAGTTGCGATAATTGACGGCAGACACGTCTTACTGCTCCTTTGGCGCAAAGGCACGCCTGACGACGCTAAAGAGGAATCGACCGAAAACCAAGACAATCGCGATCCGGTCCATCGTCTCCAAGACATCCACCACCCAGCCCGCTATCCCAATGATTACGAAGAAAGGCAAAGGCCGCGTATGCAATCGCGACCGACGCGATTTGCAGTAAGTACTCGAGCTGGTCAGCGATCCAGCTTTCTACACGCGGCGTATTCCTCTCAAGGATTCGAGACCAGAACCTCGACAAAAAGGCTTCTCTTTCCCGGAAGCCCAGATCATATCATTTATCGGGTATTTCGTTTTAGCCTCTCGAAAACTTCATAAATGATTGAATCTCATTGAGGATTAAATACTCGAGTTCAGTGACTTAGTCCAAACAGGTCAGCCAGTGCAGGGCATATCACCCGCCTTCAGTCCAGGCCATGTCCTAACCCGCCACCCGCACCAGCACCTTGCCCATCGGCCCCTCGGCCAGCCGCGCGAAGGCCTGCTTCACGTCTTCAAACGCGAACACGTGGTCCACCACCGGCTTCTGCCCGATGGCATTCAGCCTGGCCGTGATCTCTTTCCACGCCGCCTGCGCCTGCTCGGCCGTGAAGTCGGACACCGCAACTCCGCCGATCCGATTGCGCTTGAAGAAGAGCGCCGCGGTATTGAAGCTCGGCACCTCGCCGCCGCTCCTGCCCACCACGCTGATGCGCCCGCCGTATCCCAGCATCGCGAGCACTTGATTGAACAGCGCGCCGCCCACGCTGTCCACCACGATGTCCACTTTCTTGGGCGCGATCGCAGCCATGGCGGCTTTGCGCAGGTTCGGGTCGGCCGGGTTGAACACGAAGTCGGCGCCCAGCGCTCGCAATTTCGCGCCTTTTTCGGCGCTGCGCGATAACGCCACCACCGTCAGGCCCATCGACTTGCCGAGCTGTACCGACGCCGTTCCCACGCCTCCGGAAGCGCCGGTCACCAGCAGTACCGATCCCGCTGGAGGCGGCGCAGGAGGATCGCTCCATTGCGTCAGCGCCTGCCACGCCGTCAAGTAAACCAGCGGAGCGCCCGGCCGTCTGTTCTAATGACCAACCCGCGGGCGGCGGCGCGACGCTGGCAGCGGAAACCACCACCTTCTCGGCCAGCGTCCCCCACTTCTCCACGCCGACAATCGCAGCGCAGGATGCCGACCGTGTCGCCGGTCTTGACGTTCGAAACGCCGGGGCCGACGGCCATCACTTCGCCCACGCCGTCGCGTCCCAGAATGTGCGGGCAAAGCGGTTTGGCGGGATACATCGCCTGCGCCAGAAATGCGTCCGCTGGATTCAGCGCCGCAAATCGCACGCGAAGCAAAACTTGATCGGGACCAGGCTCGGGATCGGGCGTTTCGCCCAACCGCAAGTTCTCAACACCGTCGTAGGAATCCATGAACCATGCGCGCATTCGGGCCGTGGATTCCTGGTATTCCTTGTCTTCCTTGTATTCCTTCCGAAATCCTACTTATCGCCCTTGTCGTCGCCCTTATCCCCACCTTTGTCCCCCGGCGCTCCCGTTCCCTGCGATCCGATGAACAGCTTCCTGCCGTCCGGATAAGTGATGTTGCTGCCATTGGCGCGATTGGATTCATCCTTGGCCTGCCAGCCTTCCACCACGATCTCGGTTCCCGGCGGCAGCGAGCTCTTGTTGAACCCGCGGCGCAGCAGGCCGTTGGGCGCACCCGCCTCGATCATCCAGCTGGTCACCGTGCCGTCCGGATTCTTCACGTCCAGGTGAATCCAGGCGTGCGGATTGATCCACTCCATCTTGGTGACGGTGCCCTTCAACACCAGCGGCTTGTTCACATCGAACTCCGCCGCGAACGCATGATGCGCCCACACCGGCGCCGCGCCGAGCAGCAACCCGAGCCCCGCGGCCGCAATCCAAAAGCTTGTTTCTCATGATTCAATTCGTCTCCTGATTCTGTTACTTACTTCTTTCCGGCGTCGCCGGCCGCGGCTTTCTTGTCTTCCATCCGCGCCGCGCTCAGCATATTGTGCATGGCCATGTTGCCTTCGTGGCAAGCGTACTCGAAAAGCTTGTAGCCCGGCTCCTGCGTGATCGGAAACGCGGCCGTCCAAGGGGCGGTGTAGGTCTTGGGATCGTTCACGGTGAGCGAATAGTTGATGGTGTTCGGGCCCACGCGCGTGAACCGCTCGGTCAGCTTCATGTCCTCGCTATAGGGAGCGCCGCCATCGCCATTTACGCCGGCCGCCAGCGTGTCGCCCAGAAGATTGGTGGTCTCCACCACCAGCGTCTTGCCTTCCCAATGGCCCACCGCGTCGCCCATATAAGAGCGAATGTTGGAACTCAGGTGCGGACGGCCATCGGTCGGAATGATGCGAACATCATGCACCATTTCATAGCGAATCGCCACGTATCCCGGCGTCTGCACGATCTCCAGACCGTTGCCGTAGATCACGGGAAGAATGGACCCGGCCACGCCGCGCGTGATGCAGCGGTCATAGTCGCTCCAGTTCGTATAGGATGCCGGAATCGGTTCGCGCCGCACTTTCGTTCTTGGCGTCCAGCTTGGCCTGCGCCTCGGGCGTCAAGCGAGGAAGCCGGCCATCGGGCGGATCCACAATCTGCGAAGTCTGATGCGAGGGTCGGCGCGCGAACTCGCCCCAGTGTCCCGGAACCGGCGCGGCATCCACTCCGCGGCCGAAGCGTCCCGGCGGAGGCGCGGGCGCGGCTTCGCCCTTTTCTTTCGCCTGCAACTCGGCCACGGCCGGGCGAATGAGCATTGGCGCCGCCGGTGTCCACGAACTCCTCGGATTGCTGCACGCTCTTCTGGCGATCCTTCAGCTCGTCCTCGGTCAGCGTGGCTCGCGTTCCGAAATTCTTCGGCCGCTCGAAGGGCACGCCCCAGGTGTCGTCGCTGGTCCAGGTTCCCTGAAGATCCGGATCGCCCCACGGCGTCTTGGAACTCGCGGCGTCGGATCTTGCCGTTTGGAACTGGCATTCGACGCGTCGGACTTGACCGTGGCCTTGGCATCCGGCTTGGCCGCCACCGAGGACGTCTGAGCCGCTACAGGGCCCACGGTCATAGCCGCCGCGATCATAGCTCCGGCGCATCAGCCACAGGAAAATTCGCTGATTCATGGAAATCTCCTTCTTTATTGGGCGATTTCGTCGCTCCCCAGGTTACCCTTACTTACTCGGCTTTCGGACCAGGTCGCCATACAGCAACTGCTCGGTAAACTCCACGCACTTAAACTCCAGCAGCCGCGCGTCTTTCTCGCGATGCCGGTACAGAATCAGGTTGATCTTCCAGGGCTGCGTGAACGTCGCCGGATCTTCGATGGTGGCCTCGTAGTTCATGGTATTGGCGTCCAGCAGCGAATAGCGCTCCACCACGTGCAAGCTGTCGCTGGCGAAATCGCCGGCGCGATCGAACCAGGCGTTGCCATTGAATCCGGTCACATCCACCACCAGCGTGTCCTTTTCCCAATGCCCGTTCGAAGTGCCCATCCAGGTGTCGGTGGCGGCTTCCTTCGGCTTGCCCATATTGATCAGCCGGTTCGTGGTGGCGTATTCATAGGCGAACAAAATGTCCTTCTGCGATTGAATGATCTGGAACGGATACGGCAGATACGCCGCGCGCGGCACGCCCGGCATGTAGCACTTCACTTCGGGGTCGTCCTTCATGCGGTTCGCGAAGTTTTTTTTCTTCTGTTCGAGCGCCGCCGGCTTATAGGGGATCTCGCCGCCTTCCACAATGCCCTGCCCCGGAGGAATGGCGCCGATCGCGCCCGAGTTGATAGAACGGGCCAGCCGCGGCGCTGTGGGCTTCGATATCCCAGTCCGCGGTTCCCATGGCCTGCCAAAGACCCGATAAATTTGGCTTGCCGTCGGACATGCGGGGAATACGCGCGGCGGCGGTCTGGCCGGCGGCGGGAATCGCACTAAGAAAAACCGCGGCACAAGCGGCCGCAAAGAAGAGAGAAAGTGAGGATTTCATACAGATCCGCCAAACAGCATATCATTAGCGACACTCCGGCGACACATTGCCGCGCGGTCCGGTAGCAGGCTCAATGTGGCAACGAAGTGTTCGGCGGCGGCCATTCCGGCCAGCGATTTCCGGCCGTGGCCTGGATAGCAATCGGCCCGGTGAGCGAAAAGCCGGGTACAAAACCGGGCGGCATCGGCCGAGCCGGACGCGGCGGCTGATGGTCCACGCTGGTGGTGCAGCGCATTTCATTCCATCCTACGTGAGCGGTGACGTGCTTGTAGAACGTAGGCAGCTCGCCATCGCCCCAATCTTCGTGAAGGATGTTGAATTTCAGCGTGTCGCCCTGGATCTCGAAGTCGTCCAGCGCCGCCATGGTGTAAGGATTATCGCAAGTGCCGCACACCATCCCGCGCAGCTTGCTGCCAACCTTGCGAATAATGAAATACTGCTTGGGTGCCCCTACGCCAAAGCCCAGCCAGACTCCGATCACGTCATTCTCAGTCAACGCCGATTTCCAGGGTCCCGGTTGAATGTAGCGCGGCGCCGGAGCGCCGATGCCTTGTTGGTTGATCGCCACCGCGGGAACCGGAGGAGCCTTGGGGAGCCTGGAAACAATGATCGGCAGCGGATCCGGCCCCCTGGGGTCTTTGATCAAGTTGCGCTCGAACTTGCCGCCGCCCGAAGCGCCGTTGGTTCCCGTCACGATCAGATTTCCGTGCTCGAACCTAGCGGTGGCTTTATCCTGATACGCGGTGCTGCCGTCCGGATTCACATGTGTGACAACGAAGCTGAGGCCGCCGGCTCCGAAGGTGCCATCGACGAACGCCAGCGTGGTCGCATCCGCGCAATAGGTGCAGTAAATCCCCCGAACCCGATCGCCACGGATCGAGAACTCGTAGGTGTGCGCCTCGCCCTGGTTCGTTCTCCAGCCGCCGCGATAATCGTCGGCATCTGTGGCGGCACTTTGCGCCCAGGCCAGAGTCGCCAGCACTAATGACAGGTACGTTGCTCTGATCACAAGATTCATGCTAACTCCACAATGTTGACAGTCGCGACACACTTCTTCCATACTGCAACTATTCTCTCAACCGAACCGCGACCGTCAGGGAGCCGGACGTGAATAAAGTCTTCCCTAGTAGCGACGCCGCTATCGCTGACATTCCCGACAGCGCAACTATCATGCTGGGCGGCTTCGGCCTGGCCGGCATGCCAGAGAACCTGATTCGCGCGCTGGTGCGCAAAGGCGTCACGGGACTGCACACCATCAGCAACAACCTCGGCGTGGATGGCGTCGGCTCCGGCGTGATGCTGGAAGCAGGCATGATCGATTCGCACCTCGGCAGCTACGCGGGCGAGAACAAGCTGCTCGAATCGCTGGTGCTGGCCGGAAAACTCAAACTCACGTTGATCCCGCAAGGTACGCTCGCAGAGCGAATTCGTGCCGGCGGCGCGGGCATTCCGGCGTTCTATACTCCGGCCGGCGTGGGAACCGTGGTGGCTGACGGCAAAGAGGTCCGCGAATTCGATGGCCGCGCTTACCTGCTGGAACGCGCGCTGACAGCCGATTTCGCGCTGGTCAAAGCCTGGCGCGGCGACCGGCTGGGCAATCTTGTCTATCGCAAGACCGCCCAAAATTTCAATCCGATGATGGCCGCCGCCGCGAACATCACCATCGCCGAAGTCGAGGAATTGGTGGACCCCGGCGTCATCGATCCCGATCACGTCCGAACGCCCGGCGTTTACGTACAACGAATCGTGCAAGGCGAAAAATACGACAAGAAAATCGAACGCCGAACCTTAAGGCGGGCTTGACTTTGACAACCAATGGACCCGCGTGAACGCATCGCGCGCCGCGTGGCGCAGGAACTCCGCGACGGCTACTACGTCAACCTCGGCATCGGAATTCCCACCATGGTGGCGAACTACGTCCCGCCCGGCATCGAAGTGATTCTGCAATCGGAAAACGGAATGCTCGGCGTGGGTCCTTATCCGCTGGCTGGCCAGGAGGATTGCGACCTCATCAACGCGGGCAAGGAGACCGTGACCGAATTGCCGGGCAGCGCCTACTTCTCGAGCGCCGAATCGTTCGCCATGATTCGCGGCGGCCACATCAATCTCAGCATCCTGGGCGCCATGGAAGTGGATCGCGAAGGCAACCTCGCCAACTGGATGATCCCGGGAAAAATGGTGAAGGGCATGGGTGGCGCCATGGACCTGGTGGCCAGCGCTCGCCGCGTGATCGTCGCCATGGAACACGCCACCAAAACCGGCGCGCCCAAAATTGTCGAGAAGTGTACTCTGCCCCTCACCGGCCTGCGCGTGGTGGACACCATCATCACCGAGCTCGCGGTGATTCGCGTCACTCCCGAGGGTTTGGTCCTCGAAGAGCTCGCGCCTGGCGTCACTTTCGATGAAGTGCAGAAACTCACCGGCCCGAAACTTATTTTGCGGTAGGGGCCGGCGCCGCAAGATCCTTCGGCAGCGCGGCTTTTCCATCCAGCGCATACACCAGCAATCGCGAGGGCGGTAGTTTGACCTTGGTCTCCACCGGCTCCTCACCGAAGGAAGGCTGCGGCGCATTCCCGGGACCGCCCGCTACCGCGACGTACTGCTTGCCATCGATCATGAAAGTCATCGGCGGAGCTCATCGTGGAAAGGCCCGTCGTAATGTCGAGCAGCTTGTCGCCATTATCGGCGCGATAAGCGACCAGGCGCTTATCCAGACTCACGAACACCAGATTACCGGCCGACAGAGTGCCGCCCTGAGTTTGTCCAGCCGCCAGACCGCGCCAGCGCTCTTTTCCGGCGATCGGATCCCAGGCCACCAGAATGTTGCCCTGCCCTTCCGGACCAATCTTCGGGAGGGCCGGATCGGGAGTGGGAGGAGTAAACGCTGTATCCGGTTTATCGCTCTTGTATTTGTCGGCGGCGGCGCGCTGTATCGGCATGAGCCTCGGCATTCGCGGGACGTGGAATCGCGAACGAAATCCCCATGTTGTATTGCCCCTTGCCCTTCTCACCCAGGTCGGGTGAGCTCGGAACAAACTTGGGATCCGCCGCGAAACTGAAACGCCTGGCCGATGAGGCTCGGAATGTAGACCAGACCGGTTGTCGGATTGTAGGACCACGGCGGCCAGACGTGCCCGCCAACAGGACCCGGCATCACGGCCACAGAATCGTTCTTGTAGTTGGCCTCCGGATTGATCACCGGCCGGCCGGTTTTCAAATTCACACCGGACGCCCAATTCACCGTCACCCAAGGCTCGGCCGAGAGCAGCTCGCCCGTCAGACGATCGAGCACGTAGAAGAATCCATCCTTGGGCGCCTGCATGATCACTTTGCGCGTCTTGCCGTTGATCGGCAAGTCGGCCAGCATGAGATCGGCGATGGCATCGAAGTCCCAATTGTCGCCGGGGACTTCCTGGTAATACCAAACCAATTTGCCGGTGGCGCCGCGCACCGCCAGGATGCAATCGGTGAACAGATTGTCGCCTTTGCCGCGCGCCTGATCGGACCATGGCCCCGGCTGCCCCGTTCCGACATACACGATGTCGGCATCCGGATCGTAGGCCATGCCGTTCCACACCGGCCCGCCACCGCCGATCTTCCACCACTCGCCGCTCCAGGTCTTGGCGGCTTCGGCCAGCTCGGGCTGCTCGAAGGGTTTCGACGGATCGCCGGGCACGGTATAAAACTTCCAGGCAATCTTGCCGGTGGCCACATCGAGAGCCGCGAACATACCGCGCACCGCGTACTCGCCGCCGGACGCTCCGATGATCACCTTGCCACCCTTGATCACGCGCGGCGCCATGGTGAACGTGTACGACATGTTGGCGGGCGTCACGCGCGTCTCCCAGATAGGCCGGCCGGTCTTCGCGTCCAGCGCGCGCATCCGGCCGTCCACCACCGGCGCGATCACCATGTCCTTATAGAGCGCGATGCCGCGATTCACCACGCCGCAGCAGATGCGCGATTGCCAGACTTCCTGATTCACTTCGGGGTCCGAGCGCCACAGCTCTTTGCCGCGTGCGCGCGTCCACCGCATAAACGACGCTCCACGGCGCGATGCTATACAGCACGCCGTCATGCACCAGCGGCGTTCCTTCCTGATGCGTCTGCGGACGGCCCGGCGCGGCCGGAATATCGACGTACCACGCCAGGCCCAGCCGGCTGACGTTGCTCGCGTTGATTTGGTCCAGCGGGCTATAGCGCTGTTCGGACCAGTTGACGTTGTAGCTGATCCATTCTTCGCCGGTTCGTCCCGGCGTTCTTCAGAGCTGCGTCGTCGATGGGGTGGGTCGCTTGCGCAGCGCCCAATTGATAGAGGATGGCGCCTAACAGCGCCAAACGCGGCATCATCACTTCGCTTCTCCTTGCGGCTTTGTCGTTGCGCCCGGCCGCCGCCGAGTATATTCTCGACGGCGTGATTGCCCTTCGTGGCAGGCGTACTCGTAGATCCGATACTTTTCGTCGCGCGTGAGCGGAAATGCCGCCTTCCAAGGCCGGCTATACATGGGTGGATCGTCGATAGTGACTTCGTAGCTGATGGTGTCTGGGACTTACGCGCGTGAAGCGCTCCACTACATGCAAAGCCTCGCTCTGCGGAATGCCCTTGATCCGATTGGTGGCGGCGCTGGTGCCGATGGAGCCTTTGTTGTTGTAGTTGGTGGTGTCCACCACCAGCGTGTTGCCTTCCCAGTGTCCGCGCGAGTCGCCGTTCCACAGGCGGATATTCGGCGGAGACATGCGGACGGCCATCCAGGGGAATGATGCGCGTCTCGTGAATCATTTCGTAGAGAATCACGACGTAGCCGGGAGTCTGCACAATCTGATAGGCGTTGTTGTAGCCGGCGGGAAACATGCCGGCGGGCACGCCGCGCGTGATGCAGCGGTCCCAGACGCTCATGTACTCGTACGAATCGGCAGTTGTGCGCGGCGTTATAATCGCGCTTCGCTTCGGCCGCCGGAGTGACGGGAACGCGGCCATCGCGGCGGATCCACCACCAGCGAAGTTTGGTGCGTGGAAAGAACCTTGGTGCCCGAGTCGAACCAAACCTGGTTGTAGTTGCCGACGTCGCCGGGCTTGGGAGGCCGATCCACCCGATTCTCGGCCGCGCGTTTTTCGGCTTCCGCGGCCTCTTCGGACTGAGCACCGCTTTGTTCGCTAGTTCGTCCGGGCGCTCGAACGGCGTGATGGTCGCGTTGGTCCAGGTGCCCTGGAAGTCAGGCTGGCCATCGGGCGTTTTCGGCGCAGTCCAGGCGGAAGCGAACAGCATCAGGAACCGACATAGAGGATCAGAGGCATGCATGTTCTATTTCCCGGATAGCCCACCCCAAGGCGAGCGCAAATGATAGAACGCCGCCGGACCGATCATCTCGACGCGGCGGATTTTCCCGTTTTCGATCAGAAACGCTTCTGTCACCAGAATACTGGATGGACGGTTGAAGCCCCGGAACGTGTAGGGCCGGCCGTCGGAGAGAACGCCCGAGTTCACCGTGCCCTGATCGAACACCACGTTGCGCCCAAACCACGCCGCGCTCGGCATCCACCAGCGGATATCGCCGTTCGTGAATGGCTTGAACCACAAAGTAGTAGCCCAGCTTGAACTGCGACATGCAATCCAGCGCGAAGCCATTGATGGCGTCCTTGGGCTCATTGGGAGGCCGCGGAACATTAGTGGTATGCGATCCGTTTTCAATACGATCGCAATCATTTGTGAAAGGATATGTTCCGGTGCCGTTCACGCCCTTGCCGTCGTTCTTCTCCAGGCCGCTGAAATACGCGTCGGCGATCGAAATCATCTCCGGGCGCGACAGACGCTGGGCCGGCGGAATCGATTTGAACCACATGTCTTCGGGCTTGTATCCGGGCTGCGTCCAGCGCCGCGATGTTGGCCGGTCCGCCGCCGCCCTGGCGGAAGTACATGCTTTCGATTTCGGTGATGCGGCCCAGTTGGATGCGCAGGCGCACGCTCATCAGCAGCGGCGTTCCGGCTTCGTGCATGGTGCCCATGAAACCCACTTGGCCAGCTCCCGGGATCGGCGAAGATGTGCTTGTAATTGCCGATGCCCTCTACCGTTTTCCAGAAGCCATCGCCCAAATCCATCGTCTGGTCATTTTCGCTATACCGCACGTCGGCCGAGAGCGGCAGCGCGCTTGGGATCGTGCGCGGCCAAGGCCGCGAGGTATTGATTCATCACGCCTTCCAGACAAGCCCGATCGCAGTTAAGAGGGATGGGCCCGACGGAAGCGCTCGCGTTTGAAGCCAGTGTCAGAGCGACGGCCGACACGGCCGCACAGAGTGCGAAGGAAAGGCGCATGCAGAGATTCTATACCTACTTCAGCAGGTCCGCGACTTTCGCGACTCCGGCTTTGGCGCAGGCATCGTCCTGGTCCTGGCTGGACCCCGAGCTACCCACGCCACCGATAATCTCGTTGCCCAACATGATTGGCACGCCGCCGCCCAGCGCCAGGATATCGGCCACGTCGCGTTGCGCGGCGTACGCCGGATCGCTGGTGCGCTTCTGAAATTCGAGCGTGGTGCTGCGGAACACCCGCGCCGTAAAAGCCTTGCGCCGCGCCATCTCGGCCGTGCTGGCGGTGGCCTGATTCATCGCGCAGCATCACCAGTACCTGGCCGGCACGATCCACTACCACCGCCGAAGTATTAAAGCCTTTCGCCTTGCACTCGCCGATGGTCGCTTCCGCGATGGTCTTGGCCATCCCCAGCGACAAAGTGCGTTGCGTCACCAACCCTTGCGCGCTCGCGCTGCCGCACAGCATCGCCCCCACGGCACTATCAGCAGGAACTTCAGAACAGACGACATGACGCCTCCAGTCCGCCGACAATTATACTCATAGCGAGATGACAGGACGGATCACTGATTCGCTTGTTCAACTATCGGCGTCGTGGATTTTCGGCGTGCGCGCTCGGCGTTCGGGCAATCCGCCCCAGGCGCGGCGTTTGAAGTAGCGTCCGTCAAGCTGTCGCCGCCCATTCCGCCCAATGGGCGCGCGTATTTTGGTCCGCCGCGCGGCGGTCCCGGAACGCCGGACCCATCGCAGATCACTTGGACCTACGCCAATTTGAGAGCCCTGCTCATGGCAGCCTACGATGTAAAGGAATACCAGATCCCCACTGGGCCCGCCTGGCTCGATTCCGAAAGATACGACATCCTTGCCAAGGTCCCGCCAGGCTCGACCAAAGAGCAGCTCGCTGCGATGTGGCAGAACCTGCTCGCCGAACGATTCCACCTGGCCCTGCATCATGAGTCCAAGGAATTTCAAGTGGAGGAGCTGGTGATCGCCAAGGGCGGCTCCAAGCTGAAGGAGACCAGCGTGGACCCGGCTGCGCAGCTCGATTCAGGTCCGCCAAAGTTCAATGACAAAACGGGCGAGCTCGGCGGACCCGGCTACGTGACGACGTTCATGTTCACTGGGCAAGCGCATAGCGTAGCCAGGGCGCAGACGCTATCCGCATTGACCGCGAGGTTGGGAAACATGCTCCGCCATCCAGTGCTGGACAAGACCGGCCTCACTGGACAATACGATTTCAGCCTCGACTTCAGAATCGATCCGCAGAGCCTCGGTCTGCCTCCGCCGGGCCCCGGCGCACCAGCTCCAGCAGATAACGCCGCCGATATGGGACCGGATCTCGCCACCGCAGTCCAACAGCAACTCGGGTTGCGATTGGTGGCAGCCAAGGCGAAGCTGGACGTTCTGGTCATCGACAAGGTCGACAAAACGCCCACCGAAAACTAATCTCCACATATACTGTTTTCGAGGATGGGCAAATGACAAAATGGAAATTCCTGACGGGCATCGCCTTGGGCGCTTGCCTTGGCACCTGGGTGACGATGTGGATCGATCGGCAGCCTGCGGTAGTCGCGGCCAAGGAGCCCTCGCTTACCGCGCTCGACTACGACCAGATCATTCAGCTCACCAACCGCTACGCCTACGGCATCGATACCTGCTCCAACAACGGCTACGACTATGCCGACGTCTTCACACCCGACGGCGTCTTCATCGACAAAAATTCCGACGAAGGCTTTAAGCAAGGCGGACGCGTGCTGGCGAAAGGACGCGAGGCGCTGGCGACATTGATCGGAGGCGGATCGCGTGGCTGTAAAACGCCGCTGATCTGGACCGGTTGGAGCCACATCATGACCAACCACTTGATCACGCCGTCGCCCGAGGGCGCCACCGGCCGCATCTATCTTCTCCAGATGGGCATCAAGGGGCCCGGCAGCATCGAGCGGCATGGCGGCTACGAAGACGTTTACGTGAAAACGGCCATGGGCTGGCGCATCAAGTCACGCACCCATGTTCGCGACCGCGCCTGGTTCAATCCGCTGCTGCAGACGCCCGATCTGAACTGAGCAAGTGGTTGCGGGTGGCTGGTCGCCGGAGGCTGGCGGCTGATATGATGATGACCGAAAGGCGCGGATAACATGGCGAAATCGAAGAATGGAGTTGGCAGACGCGGGTTTCTGAAGAACGCGGCGGCGGGAGCGGCCGGAGCCGCGGCGCTGGTCACTTCAACGCCTCTCGCAGAGGCTCAGGCTCCCGCTTCAAATTCTAAGAAGGGTGCCACGCCCGCAGGCGCACCGGCCCCAACGGAGGCGCAATTATTCCGCGAAGCCGGCAATATTCGGCCGCCGGTGGAAGTGCGCACCATCACACGCCCCGGCTCCGATCTCATGGTCCAGACGTTGCGCGACCTCGGCATCGAGTTTGCGGCCGCCAATCCAGGTTCCAGTTTCGAAGGTTTCCAGGAATCCGTCATCAATTACGGCCATCCGCCGAATGTAATGCCGGAGTGGATTACCGCGCTGCACGAAGAGTCGGCCGTAACGATGGCGCACGGCTACGCCAAGGCGGAAGGCAAGCCGATGCTCGCGGTGCTGCACGGAACCATCGGGATCCAGCACGCCGCGATGTCGATTTACCAGGCTTATTACGATCGCGTGCCGGTGCTGATGTTCGCTGGCAATGACGTGGATTTCATTCCGGCGCACACCGCGCACGATATGGCGGGGATGGTTCGGAGCTATACGAAATGGGACGCGGAGCCGAAGACGGTGGACGAGGCTCTGGTGGCCATCCAGCGCGCGTACAACGAAGCGAATACGCCGCCGATGGGACCCACGCTGGTGGTGCTGAGTTCCGAGATTCAAAAGGAAAATTCGCCAAATACCAGGATTCCGGCGTATAAGCCGCCGCAGTTCCCCTCCGTCGACGCGACCACCGCACGAGAAATCGCGAAGGCGTTAGTGGAGGCGCAAAATCCGAGGATCGCAGTGGGACGTTTGCGAACGCCGGAGGGCGTGAAGCGCGCCGTGGAACTGGCTGAACTGGTGGGCGCATGCACCAGCACCGCCGCCACGCAGGGCCCCATGAGTTTCCCGCAACGTCATCCGCTTTGCGGACCGGGCGCCGACACGAATTACGACTACACGTTGGGCCTTGAGACGGGCGGTGCGCAGGTGGCAATCAACGGACCGGGACTGGCGAAAGTGGCCGCCGAGCGCGATGTCACTCACATCGATTATGGCGGTGTGAAAACACCGAGTAATTTCGGGCGGGGCGCCGCGATCAAGGCGGCGATGCCCATCGAAGCCGATGCCGAAGCAAGTCTCCCCCTCCTTATCGATGAAGTGAAACGCCAGTTGACACCCCAGCAAAAAACGCGGATTCAGGAACGCGCGGCCAAGCACGCGCAGGCCAATCACGACGCTCACGTGGCAGCCCTCGAGCAGGCGGTGGAGCGAGCCAAGGCAGGATGGAACGGCAGCCCTATCAGCACCGCGCGCATCTATGCCGAGCTTTGGCCGCTCATCATGCACGAAGACTGGTGCCTGGCTTCTCCCAGCGCGTTTTCCGGCGGCCACAACGCGCAATTTTGGGATCACAACAAGCCGTATAGTTACCTCGGCGGTCAAGGAGCGGGCGGTATGGGCTACGGCGCGCCGGCCTCAGTGGGCGCGGCGCTGGCAGCTAAAGCGCGCAATCGAATCGTCGTCAATGTGCAAACGGACGGCGATCTCAACTATGCTCCAGGCGTTTTATGGACGGCCGCGCATCACAAGCTGCCGATGCTCACGGTGATGCACAACAATCGCGCATGGCACCAGGAGTACATGTTCGTCGAATACATGGCGGGCGTTCGCGGGCGCGGTCCGGAACGCGCCATTATCGGCAACACGCTGCGCGATCCCAACATCGACTATGCCAAGATGGCCTCCACTTACGGCATGGCCGGCGAAGGACCGATTTCCGATCCCACGAAATTGCAGGCGGCCTTGCGACGCGGCGTGGCTTCCGTAAAACGCGGCGAGCCTTATATGATCGACGTGATCACGCAGCCGCGATGAGGAAACCGGCATGAAGTATTCAATTCTGTTGGCGTTCCTCGGCATGCTGCCGGCCGTGCGTGCTCAACAGCGCGACGCGCCCAGCAAACCCGCGCCCACCAGTCCCATTACGGGCAATGCGACAACCGGCAAGGCCCTGTTCTACACCTACGGCTGCTACGCCTGCCACGGCTACAACGGCGAAACCGGCGCGCGTCCTTTCGTGGGACGCTGGGGACATCTTGCCACCGAGCAGGAATTCGTCACGTTCCTGCGCGGGCGCGTCAACGTCGCGCCTGTGACGCCTACCACGTCCATGCCGAACTTCAGCGCGGATACTTTGTCTGACAAAAAGGCCAAGGACATTTACGCTTATATCCGGACGTTCAAGAGCTCCGCGCCGGAATCGAAAGACGCCACGCTGAACGCTATCGTCGAAGCGGCGAAACAGCAGAAGAATTAACCGCTGCTCAGCTTCCCCGGGCAGAGCGTCCCGCGCAGCAATGCGGTACCCTTTTTCTGATCTCGGTGTTAACCGAAATAGGAGAATCAGCTCATGAACATATCACGAGGACTGCTTTCCGCAGTCGTCTTTTTGTCGCCTGCCGCATTCCTGCTGGCGCAACCCAAGGGACCCGGAGGTCCGCCGCGCCCCGTGCTTTCCGTCACCAGCACTGCGTGGCCCGACGGCGGAGAGGTTCCCATGAAATATTCCGGGCGCGGTGACAACAAGTCCCCGGCCTTCGAATTCCACTGGAACCTGGGACCGAACTCGATCCCGGCCCCCGACACGCTACAAACCTATGCCGTAATTTTCCACGACGTCGAAAACTCCACCAACAAAACGGCGGAGGACACGCTGCACTGGTCGGCCTTCAATATTCCAGGCACGGCCAAGGGCCTGCCCGAAGGGATCGGCAGCGGCGATCTGCCCGATGGGACGCGCAATGGCCCCGGCATCGCGGCGCGGCGCGGGACTCCCGGCTACTTCGGACCGGGCGCCGGCCCTGGACCAATCCATCACTACGTTTTCGAGTTTTATGCTCTCGACACCAAGCTCGATTTGCCGGCTTCTACCACGCGCGAAGATTTGCTGAAAGCCATGGACGGTCACGTCATCGGCAAAGCTGCGTGGTTTGGCCGCTTTCACATGCCGCCTCAGTAAAGCTGAGATGCCCCGCCCGACGGCACCGCTGGTCAGGCCTCTTCCGGCAGAGCGTCCAGCTCGGCCATGATTTTCATCGCACGCCATCGCAGGAACAGAAGCAAGGGGATGGCCGCGGTAATGGCGGCTAGACCGTCCACCAGCAACAGACCCCGGATGCCGAACAAGCGGAATCCCTGGCCGTCCGCCCAAGTCATGTAGACGATGGCGCCGTTGGTGGCCGCGGCGAAGAGCGCCAGCTGCGTGGCGGCGGTCGGATTTCGGATTCCAACTAATTGCAGACCCAGTGCAGAAAATGCCGCGTAAGACAAGCCCGCCACGCCGTTGTAGGCCAGCACACCAACGGTGAATGTGGTCTGCGTATGGGGAGCCGCGGCCATCCATAGAGCGCACAAACCCGCAACGGTGCCACCGGCTATGTAGAGCAGACCGCGATCCACGCGATCTGCAATGTAGCCGCCCAAGACAGAACCGATGGCGCTGGTAGCTGCGGCTCCGGCGCCGGTGGTCCAGACCACCCACTGCGAGCTCGCATGAAATTCTTTCCCCAAGCCCGCGAACAAATTGATAGCCGCTACACAACTCACCGGCGCGAGGAAAAGAAGAAATCCGGTCAGGACCTGGGGCTGCCGCGAGGTTTCCAGCACGCTGCGAAATGTGCCGCCCAGAATCTGGCGCAGGCCGAGTTGAGGATCGGCTGGTTGCGGATAACGCAGTAGAAATAATGTGGACGCTAGCACCGCGCAGGCGATCATCATCCCCAAGGTCCGGTACTGCAAGCGCTCCGCCGACAACATGACGGCCATTGCTCCCAAAGCGCCGCCGCCCAGATTGGCCGCGTTCATCCAGCCGCCCACTCTTCCACGTTCCGCATCCGGTACGAATTCCGACATCCACCCGTTCACCGCGGCGCTCTGAAGCACAATGGCAAATTCCGCAACCAACACCAGCGCGGTGAATAACCATAGCCTCCCCGGAGAGAACAACCACAAAGCAGTCCCTAAGCTGGCGGCGGAAGCGATCGCGAAGGCGAATGCATACGTACGGCGGGTAAAGCCAACATCGACCACGGGCGTCGCCAGAAAAGCCCAAAAGGTGGGTGACATCGCGATTGCGCTTACGCTTGCGATGCGATCCACCGTAACGCCGGCCTTGCTGAGCAGAAAAGGCAGCGCCGTGACGACAAAGCCCGCGATCAGACCGAAGGTCAGGAAACCCATCCCGATGATCCAGGATGGGGGCAGCGGTTTTGAATTGGTGGCCGTTCTCGCCAGTATACAAGTTAGCCCGCCCGCGCTGCCCCTTTTGTCTTTCAATCCTCAACCCGAAGATTGTTGGTCACCGAGAATACTCCATGCACGCCATTGGCTCGAATATTCACCACACTTTTGTCCGCAGGGTTGTCGACCACGCCCTCCAGCGTGACGTTGCCGTTCTTCACGATAATGCGGATCGGTTTGATCACCGGCAGCGCATAGCGGTTTAGCGGAGCGAACCCGTAGATCGCGCGGTAGAGCGAGCGCCGCAAGCGATCGTCATGGCCCGACAGCGGCAGCACCTCGATCTGGTTATCTACTCTATCCACTCCGTCGATGCCTTTCACCACCTTTTCGGCATCGGACTTCAACGTCGGGCGAGTCACCTGACCCGCGAGAGTAACCACGTTTCCATCCACCCGGTACGCCAGGTTGTCGAACACATCCAGATAAGGCAGCATGGTCAGTTCGTGGCGAACCTCTTTGTTGATATTCACCGTCGCCGAATCGTTCTTGGCGAAGGCCATTCCCGTTGTCAGCACTGCAAGCGCAAAAATGTACTTGATCATTTTGATCTCCTCTTGAGTCTTTGAAAGTTTGAAATACACCTATCTTCCCTAGCGCCGGCGTACGTCCACCCAGTGAACTTTTCCGGAGCTGAAGTCGACCGAGCACGAGAAAGAAAACCACGTGGTTCCGTATCTTCGTTTTCCCCTTGCCGTGCCAGTAACCCAATCGTTGCGGCCAGGATTGTCCACCGGCGCCGCGCGTTCAAAGGCGACGTAGGAGTAGCCATCCCGGTTGAGCCGCTCGGTCACGGAATCCTGGCAGACTCGAATTACTCTCGCCATCGGAAATCCTCCCGGACCGGGAGCAGGCCCGTGACCCGGTGGCGTAATTTGCGGCCCAGGCGCCCAGCCGCCGCCTCCACTCCGCCACTGAAGGTCGAACGTGTAGCCTCCGCGGCCTCCCTGAGGATCGTTGATGCGTATGACGGCTCTGCCGCCGGTCCGGCCAGGATCTTGCGCCAGCCGCACGGTTCCTCTGCCGGCGATCGGAATGAAGTGGAAGTCCACCGGGTTGGGCGGCAGCGGTGCGTTGCACTGGAATCGCCGCCAATCGGCTGGCTGCCCCGCGATGGTCGTTAAGAGACCCAAGTCGCCTGCGACTTCCACTTCCGCCGCATGATCGACGCTCACTTCGATCGTGCATCTTCCGTGTCCCCCGCCCCCAGTGATGATGGCCCGCCGCGACACCGGGTTCGCCTGCGCCATCTGCACCAGCCCGGCCAGAATCGCTGCGCTCACAAATATGTGTTTGTTCATGGCTACCAGTTCCCCAGTCCTCGTCGTGAATATGGCAAGCAACCCTCCAAAAGCTGCTCGGCAAGATGGAGCGAATTGCTGATTGTGTCCTCAGTGGGTTAGGGCAGCTCGACAAGAAGCCTAAGCGAGGCACAAGCTAGCGTCTCGAATAAACTGGCGGAACTGTGCGACACGCTGGCCACCAGGCGACACAGCGCCGGCCTTTACGACAACCAGTGACGTTTCGTTATCATGATCTGAGCCGAGGCCATTGTTATGTCGCAGCCGGTGCTTTATCGCACGTTGAAGGTAGACGGACTCTCCATTTTTTATCGCGAAGCTGGCCAGAAGGATGCCCCAACCATCCTCTTGCTGCACGGCCTGCCTTCTTCGTCGCGCATGTTCGAGCCGCTCCTCACCCGGCTTTCCGGTCGTTTCCACCTGGTGGCGCCCGACTACCCGGGCTTCGGCCACAGTGACTGGCCGGACCCGAAGACATTCGCGTATACGTTCGATCGCTACGCCGGCGTCATGAATCATTTCAGCGAGGCGCTAGGGCTCCAGCGCTTCACGCTTTACATGCAGGATTACGGCGGCCCGGTGGGCTTTCGCATGGCATTGGCGCATCCGGAGCGGATCGACGCTCTTATCGTTCAGGACGCCGTGGCGCACAACGAGGGCCTGGGGGCGAATTGGAAACCCAGACGCGCTTTTTGGGCCGATCGAGCTGCCAACGAAAGCACGCTCCGCGCCAATCTCCTCTCGCTGGCGGCCACCCGCACCCGCCACGTCGGAAACGATCCGAATGTGGATCGCCACAACCCCGATCTGTGGACCGACGAGTTCGCGTTCCTGAACCAGCCGGGGCAGGCTGAAATCCAAAGCGATCTGTTCTACGACTATCGAACCAACGTCGACGCCTATCCGAAGTGGCAGGCCTGGATGCGCGAGAGGCAACCGCGGCTGCTGGTGCTGTGGGGCAAGTACGAGCTCTCGTTCAACCCCTCAGAGCCCGAAGCCTATCGCCGCGACGTGCCGAACGCCGAGGTCCATGTCCTCGACGGGGGGCATTTCGCATTGGACACGGCTGCGGATGAGATCGCGGCCTTGGTCCGAGACTTTGTCGGGTCTTTACGTTGAGGGTTGTCATCATTTCGAGGAGAAAGGTTTGTCTATGCGATCCGACATTGTTCCCGGGGCTATCTTCCCCGACTATGAACTATCCGACCACACAGCGAAACACCGCAAGCTCTCCGAACTGCAAGGGCCGCATCCCATGGTTCTGGTCCTCAGCCGCGGAGGTTTCTGTCCCAAGGACCGCCGTCAA
Organism: Bryobacterales bacterium; assembly: GCA_963798295.1. Classification (GTDB taxonomy): domain Bacteria; phylum Acidobacteriota; class Terriglobia; order Bryobacterales; family Bryobacteraceae; genus Palsa-89. The sequence goes on from CAWCSV010000007.1 coordinate 935,794, forward strand.
GCGGAGGGGCTTGTGGAACTCCATCGTGAGCTTGAGGTGGCTTATTGCCGGCTGGTCACCATCAGCACGGACAATATCACCCTGACGAATGAATATCGCAGCGGAGTTGGCGCGCACTGGCCCTTCCTCTCCGACGCGGGACGCATCGTGCAAAAGGATCTCGACATCGCCGAATATACGGATCCTGCCAACAATCCCATGATTCCTCACGTGATTGTCCTGGAGCCGGGTCTTGTGATTTATAGGATCTACAACGGCTATTGGTTCTTCGGCCGGCCTACGCTCGAGGATCTTCGCCAGGACATGCGTGCCGTTACCAGAAAATGCCGGCCTGACTGGGACATCACCGCGCCCGAACTCCGAGCGGCCTGGCAGCAAGGGCGCAAGGATCTCTATCCGTACGGCAAATCGTACGTCCAAACGCTCGGTGAACAGGATTAGACGCGGGCGTCCAGTCACATTAACGAGAACCGGGCGCCAGCTTGGCTTCCAGGAAGCGCTTCAGCGTCGCCGCGTTGTTATGTTCCGTGTCGTGCGAACTGTAGAGCAACGTCAAAGCGCTGCGTTTGGCAGCTTGCAGGATGGGCTCCCAAGCCTCTGGCCGTTTTTCAAGTTCTGCAAAATACTTGCGTTGAAAGTCGGCCCATTTCGCCGGGTCGTGTGAAAACCACTTCCGCAATTCGCCGCTGGGACCCGCGTCCTTCTGCCAGCTATCCATGTGTATTTCGGTTTTGCAAATCCCCCGCGCGGGACTGCATTTGGTCCCCAACAACGGCGCAGTCACTGCGCTCGGAATGAACGCCTTCTGGCGCGGTAAAGACTCGTTCTATACGGCCACCGACGAGACAATGAAGGTGGTCGAAGTCGCCACCAGCCCGGCGATCAAAGCTGCAATCGCGAAACCGGTCTTAAGCTTCCGGCGCTCGCGACCTTGAGTGACGTCACCGCCGACGGCAAGCGCTTCCTGGTTTTGATCCTTGCGGGCGGCGAAACGGCCCAGGCTGCGCCGTATAGGGTTGGCCACATTTCAAAGCCAGCCGTTGAGTACGCCGAATCCTAACCACAGCCTTTGACGCCCGGTGGCATATCATCTTCATATGAGAGCCCTTGTGGACACCGAAAAGCCATCCTTTCCGCACCGGAACTTCAGTGACGCGATCAACCGCAACGTGGTGCAGTCGGAGATCGAAGGCGGTGTCAACTTATATGACGTGCCACCGGGAACCGTTCTCGAGGTGCAGACTAAGAACCACATCTACACCATCGTCCATAAAGAGTGGGGCCAGGTACTAATCTCAGGCCACCCAGAGTTCTGCCCTAGTCCGGTTGAAGTGCGAATCCACGGTTCCACGTGGGGTGGTTCCATGATTATGAACCATTATCTAGGCCGCGGCATGCATCTCGAATTCGCGCACCCCGTGCACCAAGTCGTCATCACGTCCCCCATTGTAGATATCCACGCTGCTGCTTGAGCGCCTGCAGACATTTGCATGAGCACGGATGAGATTCTGCCGTTTTACGCGGGCCCAAGACCGGACTTCGGAGAACAGCACAGAATATTTCACGCTGACTTATCGCCCAAGCGCCAGCGTTTTCCAGCGATGACTACTTGACGCTCTTCATCCACTTGAGGATCTGCCCTGTGACGCTTTTGTCGGCCGTATCGGGCGACATCACCTCGGAGATGTGGCTGTGGTCCTTATAGACCACGTAGGTCACGTTGCGGTTCGCTTTCTTCAGCTCATCACGCAGCGTCTCGGCGAACGCGATGATGTTGGGGGGATCGAGTTCTGCGACCGAGATCATGAAAGGTATCTTCGAACCCGTCAGTCCGGGCAGATTCGAACGGGCCAGTTGCGTGGCGGGATCCGGGGGCGTCCCACGTCCCGCGCCTAAACCGCGACCGCCCGGCCCGCCTCCGCGTCCGGCTGCCGGAGCAGCGGGAGGGCCCCCATTCGGGGAGCCGCAGGGGGTGAATGCCGCGCCCTGCACCGGCGGCGGTGTTATCGGGAGAATGTCGAAGGCTGGCGGCGACATGAAGATCACCGCCTTGAGACCAATGCCCTCGGTTCCCCAAAACTCGGAGTGGGCGACATAGGTGCTGAGAGGAACGTTCCCGGCGGATTGTGACCAGGCGAAAACCCGCTTCGGATTCCCTTTGTGCTGTGCGATGTTTTTGTTCACCCACTGCACTACGAGACTCACGTCTTTCGCTGGATCGTCCCACGCCCCGCCGTTACGGCGCTGCATGTTCACTCCAACCATGCCGTTCTTCACCGCCCAGACCATGATGTTGTCGTAGAAAGCCGCGCCGTTCGGACCACCCTGTTGCTTATTGCCGGCCCCACCGGAAAGATAGATCAGCACGGGCCGCGATCCGCCGCCTGTTTCCGGCTCGGCCACGTCGAGGACATTCTTGGCGTCCGGCCCGAACGAGACGTCGCGTGCAAACTTCACACCCGCGTAGGGAGGTTTGGGCTGCAACGGCGCATAGAGTTCCGCGGTTTCCGGAACGCACACTCCCCGTCCGATGGCAATCAGCTTCGTCGCAATGTCCGGCGGCACCTGCGCCGGCAATGTGCCAGCCACGAGGGCGGCCGCCCCGATCACCCACCACACCATTCGTTCAGTTCTCACACAAACCTCCAGCGGTCATTGAGTATATCGCACGGTGGATTCGGGTCGGAGTGGGCGCGTTTTCAATGTAATCGATGATTGGCGGCCCTGGATTCCGAGTGGATCCGGTATCCGGAAGTTGGCCGGAAAACAGGTTCGGAGAATGTCGAGGAGATTTATCCGGAGTATACTCGTTCGGGGAGAAACTCGAATGCGACGACTCTGCTCCGCTCTTGCCGTAGCAATGACGGCGTTCACGGTAGCCGCCCTTGCCCAACAAGCAGGCCCCTACAAGGTGCTCAAGTCGGCAAGGGTCGGAGGAGAAGGCGGTTGGGACTATATATATGCTGATGCCGCCGGCCGGCGTCTGTATATCCCGCGCCGGGGAGCGCCCAACGCGGCCCCGGCCGATCAGACGCGGTTGTCGATCTACAATCTCGACACGCTCCAACTGGTCGGCGAGATTGCGGGCGTCGGCGGCCAGGGCACAGCGGTCGACCCGAAATCCGGTCATGGTTTCACCAGCAGCAAACCCATCTCCATGTTCGACACGAAGACGATGATGCTCATCAAGACCATTGACGCGGGTGCAGCGCGGCCAGATGGTATCTATTTCGATCCGTTCAATGAAAGGGTTTACGTCTTCAGTCACCCAACCAAGGACGCAACAGTGATCGACGCCAAAGACGGCACTGTCCTCGGTACGATCGATCTGAGCGGCGTGCCCGAGCAGGCAGTGGGCGACGGGCAGGGGATGCTCTACGTCGTCATGCAGGACGCGCAGGGCAGTGTTACAGCCGTTGATGTCAAAACGATGAAAGCGGTCGCTCACTATCCGCTGGGCGACAAAGGCCGGTGCAACGGTCTGGCACTCGACGTGGGGAACCGTGTCCTGTTCGCGGCATGTGCGGTCTCGGGCAATCCTCCTGCCCAGCCGGCCCAGCCCATGATGGTGATTCTGAGCGCGGTGGACGGAAAGATTCTGGCAAACCTCCCGCTCGCCGGCGGCTCTGATGGCGCGGTGTTCAATCCGGCGACAATGGAAGCTTTCAGCACGCAAGGCAACGGCACATTGACGGTTGTCAAAGAGAAGAGCCCGACGAGTTTCGAGGTTGAGCAGAATCTTGACACGATGAATGGCGCTCGGACGCTCACGCTCGACAGCCACACAAATCACATCCTGACTATGAGCCAGGAGCGTGGCCCGGCACCCCCGCCTCCGCCAGGCGGAGGGCGGGGCGGATTTGCACCTCCCATACCGGGCTCCTTCACCATCCTGATGGTCGGCAAGTAGGAGCGCCGATTTCGGTTTGCGACGGGTGCACGCCAACCGCCGTCGGGCCGACCGGTGACGGTCGATATCGATATTTCCAGAGTCGAAGCTCGATAAGAGCGATCGTCGGTTAGCTCGCTAGACCAACGACATAAGTTCAGCAGAAAGGGCGCCGAAATGAGATTGCCCGGAAGGGACGGCCATGGCAGAGTGCCACGACATAGACCTCAAAGAGACTCGCGTACTTTCATCCTCGCATTGTAGTCCAGAGTTCAGCGATCAGTAGCCCGTTGTGGGAATCGGTGCATGGTTCGCGCCGGCGTCAAATATTGGCATGTGCTCTAGCGGCAGGCGTTCCTCGACGTCCGGTTGTTCGAAGACTTTGCGAATTTGATAGGATGTGGCGCGCTCCGCTGGAATGCGCCCGATAGTTCGGATCATGGCGCGGAATTCTCCAGGCGAAACGTACTCTCCGAAATTCGCTCCAGCCGATTTGGAAATGCTCTCTTCCATCAAAGTGCCGCCGAAATCGTTTGCTCCCGCTTCCAGACAGGCCAGCGAATCCTGGAACCCGAGCTTCACCCAAGAGACTTGGATATTGCGGATGTAGCCGTTGAGCAGAACGCGCGAGAGCGCATGAACAATTAGATCCTCCTGGATCGAATGGCCCGAGCGGGCGCGCCCGCTCCGGAAAAGCTTGGTTTGCGAATGGATGAATCCCAGCGGGACAAACTCGGTGAACCCGCCGGTGTCCTTCTGAATGTCACGCAGCAAAAGCAGGTGGCGCACCCAATGTTCCGGAGTTTCGGTGTGGCCGTACATCATCGTGGATGTGGTGGGGATGCCGAGGCTATGCGCCGTCCGAATGATTTCGATCCACTGCCGCACCTTCAGCTTGTTGGGACTCAAGGATTTGCGGACTTCATCGTCGAGAATTTCGGCTGCCGTTCCCGGAATGCTATTCAAGCCGGCTTCTTTCAACATCACCAGGTACTCGCGCAGCGGCAGGCGAGTTTTCTCAACGCCGTAAGTGATCTCCATGGGCGAATAGGCGTGGATGTGAAGCTTGGGCAACCGTGCTTTGATGGCGCGAAGAAGCTGGACGTAGTAGAAGCCGTCGAGATCTTTCGGCAGGCCGCCTTGGATGCAGACTTCGGTGGCGCCGAGTTCGACCGCTTCCAGACATTTCGCCACGAGCGTATCGTTAGAGTGAAAATAAGCGTCGGGCGCGTCCGGCCCTCGACCAAATCCGCAAAAGGCGCAGCCCACAATGCACACGTTGGTGAAGTTCAAATTTCGGTTCACCACGTAGGTGATGCGATCCCCGACCACACGCCGTCGGATCTCGTCGGCAACCCTGACGAGCGCCAGGAGGTCGTCGTCTTCCACCGTTGCCAAGGTCAGGCCCTCTTCCAGTCCTAGATCCACCCCGGCAAGCACCTTCTCTAGGGGCTCCGCGACTTTTGGACTGGCTGCTCCAAGAACTCGGTCCAGCGGAAGATCACGCCATTTTAGACTTACCGGCGTCAGCATGTTTCATTCTCCTTCTCGGGCTCCTTCTCGGGCATAGCCGTCTTCGGACTGGAGTTTCCGCAGGTGCGGTTGGAGGCGGGCGCTCACGAATTCCGGCCTCGAACAGAATTCCGGATAAATCGCCAGACGCTCGCGCAGCACGAATCCCGCCCCGGCGGATCTCGCAGCCAGTGAAGAGATTTGCGGCCATGCGGCTTCTGGATTAATGAAGTCCTTGGTAACCGGAGAAATTCCGCCCCAATCGTTGATGCCGGCCTGCAGCAAATCGGGATAGTCGTCCGCGAGCAAATTGGGCGGAGACTGAATATTCATCTCGCCGCCGAGAATCAATCGGGCGACCGCAATGGTGCGCTCTAACGCCTCGGTCGAAGGCTCCGGCGCCTGAGCCATTCGTATATCCGGCTTGGCGCGGAATGGCTGCACGATCACTTCTTGGATATGGCCATACTTCTGGTTGGCGGAGTGAATCGCGAGAAGTGCATCCACGCGTTCTTCCGGCGTCTCGCCGATACCGATCAGAATGCCGGTAGTGAAGGCCATCGATAACTTTCCCGCGCTCTCAATGGTTCGAATGCGAAGAGACGGCACTTTATCCGGCGCCTTCCAGTGTGCTTCACCCACGCGGAGCAGCCGCTTGCTGGCGCTTTCCAGCATCAACCCCACGCTGACGTTGGTCTCGCGCAGGCGGCGAAGATCATCGGCGCCCATCACGCCCGGATTGGAGTGCGGTAAGAGCCCGGTCTTCTCAAGGACCAGTTCACTCATCGCCGCCAGATAATCGAGCGTTCGCTCAAAGCCCAGCTTCTTGAGAAACTCTTTGGCCTCCGGGAAGACTCGCTCAGGTTGGTCGCCTAGACTGAACAAAGCCTCTTTGCATCCCGCTTTGCGGCCGGCTTCAGCAACGGCGAGAACTTCGTCCGGCAGCATATAGGCTTGCATGCCGGGTTGGGGGTCGGTGCGGAACGTGCAGTAGCCGCAATAGTCGCGGCACAGGTGGGTCAGCGGAATAAAGACCTTCCTGGAATAACTGACCGAATGGCCCTTAAATCGATCCCGGACAGACGCCGCAGTCGCGAGCAACGCCGCGAGAGGGCCTTCCCCCATTAAGGAGAGCGCGTCTTCGCGCGCCAGGCCGCGTCCCTCGATCCCACGCTCAAGAGCAGTTTCCGCGCGGTAGGGGATCGCTATTTCGGCCATTGTGACGCCCATGCCAATTCTAACCTAAGGCATGTACGGTGGTAGTGGGTCAGTTTGGAAAGTTTCGAACTGGCCTGTCGCACGACTCGGAACATTGAGTTCGAGGTCTCCTGCCCAGTCGGAGAGGCGATGACAAGCCGACTTCGCGTTCCTAGTGTTCGTGCGGGTTTCTCCGAGTCGCCGACGATACGTCCAAGTAAGCACCAGCCCAGAGCGGCGTCTCGGAAGGGGCGAAAAAAACTGCAGTAACATTCCGAAAGGCCATGGAACGGTGGCTGTATAATTATGGTCAGATGACACCAGCGGACCCCGACTTTCAACGCCGGCTCGAAGGCCTGCGTTCGGACTTCCAGGCCCGCTCTGGCACTCCGTTTTCGCATTTCTATTGTCCGATCTTATTTCGGGACGAACAAGTGGCCCTTTGCCGAGCACATATCGTCAATGGTTCTTTCGCGGATTCGGCCCGGAAGTGGACTGTCCAGCGAGAAGACGTGGATAACTTCTACGGCTACGCATTCGAGGGCGACTTCGTTAACATTCAGTACCGCGAAAAGCCCCTGACCGACATCGTTCTTGCAGACTCACGCCTTTCGCAGAAACTTCAGCCCAAGATACGTATCGGCGGTCAAGATATAGAGCACTTCGTGGCACGCGGACGCGTGCCCTCGCACTTTACTGAAGCCGTCGTCAATGCCCCTTCAGGGCAGGTCCGGCTTGGCCTCAAAATCCATCCCGACGACGCGATGTCGTCAAATGGAAGAGGCTGGCAGATCGCAATTGAAAAGGACATTCGAGTCCCCGCGCTGGTCTCGGTGCTCAAGGCAGCGTACCTGACGATGTTCGAGATGCTCGGGTATAGCTACCCGCTTTCAGCTGGCGGGCGCGTCATGGGGTGGGACATTCTCGGAAAATTCTTTCAAAATAATCAGGGACTAGAAAAAGCAGACATCGCCGCAAATGCACGTAGTCACTTTGCAGAATTCGCAAACATGGTGCGGCCGCTACTAAATCCGCCGGGCGATGTTCGTGGTACCCTGAGCGACCGCTTCGTGTTTGTATGCCGATGTGACGACAACACTCCTTGGGGAATGATCGTTTTCGTCCGGACGTCACATCTGGTCCATGCGGCACTGGTCCCGGTATTGGAGACCGGCCGCGCTGCCGAGAGATTCTTCGCCTTCCTGAAGGGGCGAGGATGCCAGATCAGGGCAAATAGATGCCGTTTTGATGCTGACAGGTGGTATGGATCAAAGGACGAGGAAAAACTAACTTGGCCCGAAGCTGATTTGTTAGGGGCTCTTGACTTCGACGCTATACACGCGTGAATTATCCCTATCACGTGGCTAATGCGCTGACCGCCGTTCGCCTGCTTCTGGTGTTTCCGTTTGCGTTTTTCATGGCGCAAGGAGACCGGCACTCCGCGATTTTCGCTCTCCTGGCGTGGGTGGTGGCGCTGATCACGGATCTTCTGGATGGTCCCATCGCGCGCCGGCGAGGTACGGTCACCGCCTGGAGCGGAACGTTCGATCACACCACCGATTTTCTATTCGTCACTTCCGGGTTGTTTGCCGGAGCCCTGCGCGGCGCATTTCCGTGGATCTTGCCGGTCCTGATCACGGCGGCCTTTGGCCAGTACGTGATCGATTCCTACTGGAGATATTGGCAGACAAAGCTTAGGCACACCAAGCTCCGCGGGAGCAAGCTGGGCCGGTACAACGGCATGCTTTACTTCGTTCCGACCTGCATGGATATCCTCATCCGAATGGGTCTTACGTTTTTGCAGCCCTTGCTGACAATCTTGGTTTGGTTGCTAGTGCTGAGCACACTGGTTTCGATGGTCCAACGGTTGATGCTGAGCCGCGGCGCCGCCTTACCCGAACAGCTCCCGGGTGGCCCGCCGGAGAAATAGCAGGCCCACAGCGGCGTTAAAAACGAGGAAGAAATTGTGCATGACGAAGCCGAAGGCGGTCATCTGGCCCGGCTTATCCGGAAAGAGCAAAACCCAAAAGAGAATCGCGACCGAGTGCATCGGTCCGGGCGCTGCCGCTCCGAAGAATATCACCGGCAAAATGCCCAGCATCTCTCCAAAACCGATGGAGCCTCCGAAGAGTCTCAGCGCCAGAGTGTAGACGACCACACCAGCCAGTACTGGCGGCGCGCGCAACGCGATGACCACCCCGTACTGCCACACTTTCGCCAGCCGGAACGCCCGGAAGATGGGGCGGTCGCGCAGTGCTATGCGGGGGGCGATTCTTCCGCTAAAGAACAAATGGAAAAGCATGAAGAACACGGCGGCGCCCAAGGCGATCCATGGAATGAGGTGGAAGGCTGGCTGGAAACTATTCCAGCGCAACAGCACGCCCACGGTAGCCCACAGGATCAGGCTGTAAATCTCGCAGAACATGACGAGCAGCATGCTGGAGCCGACCTCCCAGCCGGGCACTCCGTCTCGACGGTTCAGATAGACCGCAATGGCGCCTTTGCTGACCTGCTCGTTCACCAGCGAGAGAATGTAGGCGCTGGCGCGAATGGGCAAGATATCGGCGTAGGTTATCTTGGCGTTGAACCAGTTGATCACGCTCCAGACCACCAGGCTGTCGAATATTACATAAAGGCAGCAGTACGGAATCATGAGCGCCAGCCAATACAGCCAGTTCACATGTTCGAAGCTTTTGGCCAGGTAAGTGAGCAGCCCCGTGCCTTCGGCCGAAGCGGCGTGGCTGAGGCGGTTATAGAGATAGGCGAAGCAAGCGAGCGTAATCAGTAGCGGCAAAAGCCGCTGCCAAGGCTTGGCTTTTTTCGCGCTAGAGTCGTGCGCCGATGTAGCGGCCTGGCTGGCCTGGTTCATTTTTGCTCCTACCCTAAACTCTTCTTGATCATCTCATCGATGCCGGTCAACTGGATTCCCAATTCGCTTGCCGCGGGCCGCGGGTCCAGACGCGTATTGGCCGTGATCACTTCCACCACGTCTGGCGAAAACCCGGGGCCGAAAAGGCGCTGAAAGAAGACACGCCCGCGAATGGCCAATATAAACGAAAGCAGTCCTTTCGGAACCGAGGTCACCCGCACCCGGCGGCCGAGCAACCCAGCCGCTCGCTCCACGAGTTCCCGGTCCGGCAGCGACACCGGGCCAACCAGGTCCAACGTGCGATTGCTCGCGACTGAAGATTTGGAGGCAGCAAGGGCAGCGCGCGCCAAGTCGTCCACATAGAGAGGCTGTTGAAAATTGCGGCCGCCGCCGATCAGCATGGCTCTGGGGCCGCGGGTATTCCGCGCCAGCGCTGCCGCGCCTTCGGTTGCAGGCCCTAGTAGGAGCGGAACGCGCAGAATCGTGTAGCTCAGGCCGGAAGCACGCACCAGAGCTTCCGCCTGTCCCTTGCTGCGATAGTAGCCGTTGGGAGAGTTCTCATCGGCTCCCGTGGCGCTTATCAGGACGAACTTGTCCACCGCAGAGCGCTTCGCGGCTTCCACGACGCTACGCGCCGGCGCGACATTCGCCTGTTCATATGTCGAACCCGGCCGCTCCACCAGAATACCTGGCAAGTGAATGATCGCGGAAGCTCCTCGAAGCGCCGCATCCAGTCTGCTGGGGTCGTCGTAGGAAATTTTGGCCAGGCTGCTTCCCTCGCCGAGCAGGGGGCGAATCTCGTCTGCGGCGCGCTCGGAGCGGACTGCGGCGACCAGGGCATTTGGCGCCACTCCGGCTTCGGCCGCACATCGCAGGATCGCTCGGCCGGAAGCGCTGTTGGCGCCTGTGATGACGATCTTCATGGATTGACTCCAGCAATATGTCGCGGACGCGTGCCGGGCCATTCCCGTAACAAGGGGTTAGGTTCACTCAGGCAACACGTGAAATAAATGCAGCACGGGGCCGTTGCCGGTGTTTGAGGCGAGAAGTTGGGGGTTCTGTTTTGCTCGCTGTTCCAGCACGGCCGCTCTTTCATCCGGATCGGTGACATGGGACAGCTTACAATCGTATAAATTATTTCCGAACTTCAGGCGGACATGCGGATCACGCATTACATTCGTAACCCAGCTCTTGCCCTGCGGAAAAGGCACTCCCGCCCCAAACATCGACGTGATATACAGCTGACCGTTGTGAAGGATGTAGGCGGTTGTCACCGAATGAGGAATCATGTACCAGGTTCGCGTCTGCAGTTTGTCTGTCTTGTATTGGGACACGAACGACCAGTCGGTGACCGGCGTGGTTACAACGGTTCCGCTGAGCCATAAGCCGGGGTAATTCCCGCGACCGGGCGTATCCCCGATGGGATTGAATCCAGTGATGCGCAGCACTACCAACGCCAAAACCAAACAGACCACGATTGCGCCTACAATTTTCCCTAGCGTCCTCATCTTGGGCTCCTAACAGGAAAGCCGCGTTTTGGCTTTCGGCACTGAGTCATTGTACACTCGACCGTCTCCGCGTGTTTCCGTCGTGGCGACGACCCGCGTCGCGCAGCCGAAACGCGCTTGGTTTGGGTGTAGAATCATCTGGTAGGAAAATCCCGGGTACATCATTTAGGAGCCCAGTATGAAAAAACTGGTAAAGATTGTTGGGTCAACAGTAATTGTCTTGCTCGCGGTTCTGCTCTTACTGAGCGTCACTGGTTTCGAACCGAAGGGCTGCCCACCCACCGATAGATCTTTGACGTGCAGAATGCCAGGGCTTTGGATAAAGGGAGAACCCGTCACCACCCCAGTTGCCGACTGGTCGTTCACGGACAAGATTCCGCAGATCAAGATTCAGACCCAGACCGCGTTTCTGCTGCCTCACTCGGTGACGATTTGGTGCGCCGTATATAACGGCAATTTGTATGTGACTTCCTATCGCGGCAGACAGTGGGTTGAAAATATAGTCCGTGATCCCCACGTGCGCCTGAAGATAGGAGACCAAGTGTTTGACCGTACCTTGTCAATGGTCAACGATCCGGCTGAAAAAGCAGGAGTGCTCCAGGCAAAGGGGAGAAAATATCCCCAATGGAAGGTACCCGCGGTTTCGACAGCGACTGTCTTTCGCGTGAACCCTGCGTAGCGCAGCCCATCCCGGCACACCAACGCCCGTTGCGTACTCTGTACTTTCCCAGTCACGGCGGCGCGTGCCTCGTGAGCGGCGGCGTCTTATCGGGCCGGCGGAGAAGAGTCACCAATTCTACGGGCGTGAATTTTCGGCTTACCATAGGGCATGCCGATTCGAGTCGACACCGTCTAGAAGAATGGGGTACTGCTACCGCTACAGCCGTTGGATTTGAAGGAGCATGAGCAGGCACTGGTGAGCGTCTCAAGATGGCGCCTGCGCCAGGCCGATCTAGCTTAGCCGTGGGGTACATCGAAACCGTCAAAAGAGAGCTACCGGACGCTGAACCGTGACCTGCCCCGGGTCTGGAGGAAGTTCGGCGGCGGTTGGCGAAGATTGATGGATCAGTGGCTGCTGAAATTGTTTCGATCCTGGCCGTCGATCAGATCGTCAATGCTACCGACAACTTGGTTCTAGTTTCCGTCAGGCGCCGCGAATTACAAAAGTGCGTTAGACGCAAGCAGGCATGCATTTCTATCCTGGAGCCACCCGCCGGGATCGAACCGGCGACCTGCTGATTACGAAACAATCCCCGGACCGTAAATAGCTGACAACTCAGTCTTCGACATGCAACCTGCGACGCCTCCGTATGGCATCCCGGCGGAAGTTGAACAGGTTTCTGAACAGGTCCCTGACAGCTCCGTGGTTGTCAGCGCAAAAACGCGGGCAGCATGGGGACAGGGGAGATAATGATGTCGCTGCTCATGAAATCTGCTCGAATGTGGAATTAATGTCTGGCTCTTCGATGAAGCGCAGAAACTCCGCGCCAAAATTCGTGATCCACCTTGAAAACGTTGGTATCTGCTGTACGCCGCTTTTGACTGCGATCAGTTCGAAACTATTCAGTTCGCCCAAGATGGCATTGAGGAGCGGAAGTTCACCATCGAGCTCTGGAATGGCTCGATAGACCATAAGATGAACCGCAGGAAGATTGTGGGTATGCCACTTGCCAATGTAAGGTTCGGTATTCTCCGCAAACTTCAATAGCCGCAGATGCAATGGACCAAATCTATCGACAAAGTTCAGAAACAGCAGTTGCTTGTCTTCTGTCGGGGCTTGACCGATGGCCGAATTGAGGACGGTATTTCGAAGGGCCGTCAATTTCTCCGTCTGATGTGTTTTCAACGCAGCAAGACTCGCTTGAACTAAGGCCGAAAAGAACGCTTCATTCTGAGCCAGCCCCTCGGGCGTCATGCCGTGCACCTTCTGATGCAGGTCGTTCAGATGGATACGAACATCCTCATACCAGTTATCGATGCGTCTCCCACGAATTGGGGCCGTCAGCAGATCGAACAAGGCAACGCCTGACCCAACAAGGGGGAACGCTAAGCCCGCTACTTTGGCAATCGCCAACCCATAGTCAGCCGCTCCTTGCTCGGGAGCTGGTCTGAGGTGCGGATCGGGGTTCAAATTCAAGACGCTCATAAAGTGTTATGAAGGGACGTTATCACACTCCTTCGGTACCATACTGTTAATGGAGCTGACAAACATCCGGCGGATCGGCGGCGGATCCGTCGGACGCGGAGGAGAGGGCAGCCCGGTTTAGGGAGCAGTCTGGGCGGCGAAATCTTGTTGCAGTCGCGATTGAGCTCGCACGTCGGCGGCTCAAGAATCCAGAGGCATCAGCGAGACTTGCGAGCGATGTCGTGGAGGTGTGCCGGGCTGCTGAACAGCGTGGCGCGTCGCCTTGGTGGACGCCGGCGGCCGACGCAATGGCCAAGGTAGCCGTGCCTGAAGCAGAGTGGAGAAGCGTATATCAGCAAGGAGCGGACTTAATCGGCTCAGACGCACATTTGGGGGTGGTCTACTACCTCGCAGCCATGCTGCAGGCGGCGCCGAAAGACGCGGTTCAACTTCAAATGTCCGTGCTGATGTGGCTGAGATCAACGTTCTCGAAAACGTTGTTCTATTTCACGATTTGCCGGCTGGTGCCCGAGTATTGGAACTGGGCTCTGCAGAAATGCCCGGCACTCTTCGGAAATCCGCGATTGGCTCGATCCTACCTAGCCGAGGCTGGTACTCTCAAAGGTGAAGAACGAGTACGCGCTGTGTTACGAACTGTCACGGAAGACCTGGGCGTTCAGCCGGCATCTCCGGAAGTGAAGCACTGGCTGCAAGCTGACAAATGACAGGCCCTGAAAGTGGCACATTGCCGACTTGGCCTCGGTGGACATCTCTAGTCGGTAGCGAGCTTGCGTACTGTTAAGGACTTTTCATGCCACTCGAAGCGCGTCGCCTGTCCTCGCCTCCCGACGAGGAATCGTCCGACGCCGAGCGCGTCCATACGGCGCAATGCGCGAATTAGCTCTGACTTATCGACTGGCGTGCCGCTGCGCTCCAGCTTATCGCGGAGTGCGTCGAGTTCGGTGACGTTCTGGTTGTACTGCCTACTTGCAAAGTGGTCAACGATGACGTGTAATGCAGCGTCCTCCACGTAGGCTGCGCGCAACCCGGAAACGTCGGCTCCCGAGCGCGCCGGCGTTGTCGTGATTTGATCGACCGCATCCGGACTCGGCGGAGCTGGAGGCCCCGCCGTGGGCTCCTGCGGCGTGGTGACGGACGCACTCTGCTTCGCGGGGCCAGGTGTCTGAACGTCGACGCGAACGCGCGTGCCGCGGACGAACTCGATGAGGTCGCTCCTGATTTCCTTATCGCGGTTCTCGATGGCCTCCATGACGTCCATGGTGGCGGCCTGGCTGGGGTCGAGCATTGGTTGTGGAATTTCGAGAGCGGCACACCATGCATCAATCCGAATCTTCTTTTGAATCACCTCATGTATCTGGGCGAGGAAGGACTTGAGGCCTTTGTCGCTCTTGGAAATGTTGAAGTTCTTCTCAAGCAGTGCGCAATTCCCGAGGCGATTGACGAGTGCAATCGCCTCATCGTCACCCTCGTTTTCAGTGTTTGCCAGCTTCTGTTTCCAGAGCGCGTAACTGACGATATGGTCTACCTCAATGGCTGGTTTGCTCTTACCAACGCGGAGTTGTACTTGTGATGTACCCCACCGCTCTTGGTCGAGCCGGTGCCACACCCAAAGCACGCTCCGATAAGTAGCAACGCGCTCTCTGCTTGGTGCCGTGATCGTGTTGATGTAGTTGATCGCGCCCGCAGAGAGGCCGTCGACGAGCTTAGCGAAGCAGTCCTCCCAGGCTTGGTGCGCATTGTCGGCGTCGTCGACGGCCTTGATGTTCTTGTGAGCGTCGCTGAGGGCTTTGGAGTATACTTCGATGCTGGTAATTGATGACCCTGACCAGGTCCCAGCCCACTGTGAGCACATCAGCCACTGGTCGATGTATTTGTCGATGGTGTCGCTACATTGCTTCTCAAAATGGTCACGGGCGAGTTCACCAAGACGGTGGTCTCTTTTCCAGCTTTCCGCGATGTATATCCACGCCCAGACCACGGCAAGCGCGTAGAGTGACGCGACTTGTCCCCGGCTCCCGTACTCGATTGTTCGCTCATTGAGGTGTTTTGCTCCGAGCTCGAAGGTAGCGGTGATGGGTTGCCATTGGTTGCTCAGCACTGACGCCATTGGACGGATGACGCTGCCCTTGAGCAGGTCACTGTTCGCCAGTAATCTCCCGTCGTTGTGTGCGACGGCCCAGAGGAATGATGCCGCGCTGACGAGCTCGTCTGTTTCGAGGTTGAGGCCCTGGTCAGCGAGTTCTTTTGCAAGGCCATTGAAGCATTCTCCGGCGGTTTTCCCCTCGGTGTGCTGCGTGTCCCAGCCAACTTTGAGCCAGGCCAGCGTGATTTCCTCTCGGGTGAGTGTTCGTCCCGCGGTATTGAGTCGCGTGAAGATGCTGACGATGGCGTCGTTGTACGAGTCTCGAGTCCAGGTTTGCTCGTCGTAAGGTTGGAGTTCCAGGAACGTGACATCCGAGAGTTTCACATCGCGCAGCGTCGTCATGAGCTCGCCGAGCGGCTGGAGCAATCCGTGTATCAGTTCCTCATCAAGCATTTGTTGAATGAGGAGTGGCTTGATCAGCGTGCGGAACTGAGCTTCCTTGAGGCCGGGGTTGGTCTGGGCTTCCCTCCAGAGACGGCTGAGGCGCACGTACCGTTGGTGATTTGCCGCCCCATATGCCTTTGGGAGTGGGTCTTCATAGTTCTCTGGCTTGGGGTAGGCTGATTGCCCGTTCTGAGGGTCGGTAATGGCCCATGCTAGTACGGTGCGGAAGTCAACCGAGAGGAGGTTGCAGTGTTGCTTCTCGTATTCCGTCTTGAAGGTTTGAAGGTCGAAGCACAAGCTAGCCTTTGACCAATGACGGTACTTTGCCTGTCGGCCACGAGGTCGGCGCTCCTTGATTTCTTCATTCCATTCCCGGTCTTCGAGGGTGAATCCCCAGTCATCGCCACCAAGAGCGAGGAGGAGGCTTTGGACGCGTTGCTGGCCGTCGAGGACCATATGGTACGAAGCCGGCGGATTCATTTGAGTCACCTGCGCTCCGTTCGCGTCGGCGGTGCGGTTCACGACGGTCCAGAACGGACGAAACGGAATGCCTTCTAACTCGTGATGGTTGACCTTCCACAAGAGGAGCGTGCCAAATGGCCAACCACGAATCAGCGAATCGATTAGGAGGGTGACCTGGTTCGGCGTCCACACGTATGGCCGCTGTAGGTCAGGAATAAGGACGGTCGCCCCCGTGTCTGCACTTGCTCTCCCAAGCAACTCGTGTAAGCTCTGTGAGTCTTGTCGGTAAACGTTCCCCATGACAAAAGAATGACCTGGCGCGCGAACATCGACCTCCACGGGCAGGCCATTGGAGCCCCAATAATCTCTACCTTACGAGCCGTTGGAAATCGCCACTCAGTTTATCACCACGACGAGTCCGACGATACGCTTGCCGTTCGTCTCCAGGGTAGTTCAGACCGGGTTGCCCGAGTTTGGCACACTATTGGCACACATTTGGCCCAAAGGTGCTCAAGCCGACGCACTCGAAGATCCGATTAACTTCTTTGGATCTATAGATTTGGAATGGAGCCACCCGCCGGGATCGAACCGGCGACCTGCTGATTACGAATCAGCCGCTCTACCAGCTGAGCTAGGGTGGCTTATGGTTTACATTGAATCGCTTGCGGCTGTTCCCAACTATGCCAACTTCTCAAAGGCCACTCGACAGTTTCAGATTAGCACGCACTTTGGGAGTCGGGCTGGAACGGCAGCTCCAAAGACTCGCCGGGGAACACGAGATAGTTTGTCGCCGCGTCCTTGCGCTGGGCCGCTGTAAACCAGCAGCCATTTTGACGTGACGGGGGGATCGTGTTGCCCCCGTCACGGAGCACACTGGAAGCTCCGAAAAGTGCAAGCCCAGTGCTATCGGGTAGGAATAGTTTACTCCTCTGTTCGTTAGTCTTTTGGCCTCTTTTGACTTCGAGCGAACTACCTTTAGATAAGTTCATGAGCAGAATTGCTTATCAAAAGATAGCGCCCAATCAGATGACCGACGAATGACCACTGCTTATTTCGCGATGGCCAACCACATTGCCAGGGTTGTAAGTGACGGAATAAACAGCTATATGCAGCGCCGTAAGGTAATCCAGAAACGCTACCGAGCCCTGGTCCGCAGCTTGTGAACTGCCGCGCGAGATCGCGGAAAAAGCGTGCAGAGCTGTCCCGGCATCGTGCGCAGCACGAGTGCTGAGAGGGCCCATCTATTCTGAAGCCATGAGACTGCTTGTGGCCCGTAGCAAATCCGAAGGCAGGCCGCCCCGCCATTCTTAGTTTCATCGACGGAGCAAGTTAGTACGAGAGGTACGAAAGCAATCGTTTGTGCTGCAAAAAGCAGAAACGGCCTCTGTTTCCTAATTGTCACTTGCTCCACTCTTGTATAGACGGGATATCGGCCATTAGCGAGCAATGGCCGCTACCAGCAGCGAGATTGATTATTCGAGCAACACCAACAACACGGTCTACATCACAAACGCGGGCACGACCGCGCATAAGACCCTGTGCGCCGATATTTACGTCTTTGCCCCCCAACAGGAGCTCAACGAGTGCCGCACCTGCGCGGTGACTCCGGACGGTCTGCTCACTTTGCCGCTAATAAACCTGACGGGCAACCCCCTGACCGGTTTCACCTTCGGTGAAGGCACGGTGAAGATCGCGTCTTCCAGCGGATCGTGCGGCAGCAGCGGATATCCCCTTCCGACCGCGCCGACGCCGGAGCCCGGCATTCACGCCTGGATCACTCACGATCAATACAACGGCCTTACCACTTTCGTTACCGAGACCAGCTTCCTCGATTACCGGCTCAGCGCGGCGGAGCTGTCCAGGCTGGGCGCGCAGTGCAACGAGATCAAGATTGTTGGCAGCGGCAAGGGTGTTTGCTCTTGGTGCTGCGGCCGGGTCTACCGGGCCCTGGTTTGCAGCTTGTGATAGCCGTGCTGCGCCCGAGCCTCGCGCAGACTCAGGCCACCTTGCACCGCGCGACGAATCCGCTCCTCCACCGCGTCGATCTCCTCGGCCGCGGCAAGAATCGCGTTCTCGTGGGCGCGCGGAAGCGCCACAATCCCATCGGCGTCGCCGCGCAGAATGTCGCCCGCCTCCACCCGCGCGTCGCCGATATTCACCGTTCCGCCCATCGCCTCCACCTGCACCCGATCCTTGCCGGTGCGCATGGAGTAACTGCGGCTGAAGATCGGATAGCCCAGTTCCAGCGACAGCGCCACGTCCCGGCAGGCTCCGTCGATCACCGTTCCGGCCACCCCGCGCGTGTGCGCCACCATGGTCAGAATGTCGCCCCAGACCGTGGCGTTCTCGCGCCCGCCGTTGTCCAGCACCACCACGCCTCCTGGCTCCACGTCGTCGATGTAATCGCCCACCGTGCCCGGCGGCATTCCGGCAGGTCCGTAGAGAATGGTGAACGCGCGGCCAGTCAGGCGGAAGCTCGGATGGAGCGGCTTGATTCCCAGACACTGCCCGCCGATCCCCAACCGGTCCATCGCGTCGCTCAGCGCCGTGGTATCCAGCTTGGACGCCCGGAGAATATTTTCGTCGTTGTTCATGTCGTTCACTTCTTCAGCATGTGCTCGTAGTTCGCGCCCATCACCTGGCCGATCGGATGGCCTTCGCGCAGCGCCTGGGCGATGGCCTCTTCGCGCGCGACGATGGCCTCGGCCGCCTCCAGCACCCGTTCGATCTCGGTCTGCGCGACGAACACCGCCGCGCTTCCATCCGCCACCGCATAGTCGCCAGGCGAAACCGTCACGCCGCCCACGTCGATGGGCTCGTCGGTGGCCACTTCCACGATGCGCCCGCGGGCCGTGCGCGCGGTGTGGTCTCGCGCGAACACCGGAAAATCCAGTTTGCGGCTGTCGTCGATGTCGCGCACCGGTCCATCCACAATCACCCCCGCCACGCCCCGCATCTGCGCGCCGATCGAGAGATTCCCGCCCCACGACGCGGCGTCCAGGCCCGTATGTTGCTCCACTACGATGATGTCGCCGGGCGAGGCTGCTTCAATCGCGGCGGTGCACAGATGGCGCGTATTCGTGCGACCTTCGGCCCGTCCCAGCGTCACCGTCAGAACACGTCCCGCGATCCTTCGTTCCGAGGACAAGCGGCGAATCCCCGTGACCGCGCCGTTCAATCCCAATTTGTCCAGGGCGTCGGAAACCGCGCAGGAGTCCAGCCGGCTCAGTCGCGCTATCAATTCGTCCATTATCTGGCTATCGCTCCGGCCTCCAGCGCGAGAAGCGCCGTTCCAGGCGCTCGGCCAGCCAGGTCAGCACGATTCCCGCGAACGCCACGATCAGCACGCCCACGAACAGCGTGTCGGTGGCGAACGTTTGTCCTCCGTACGCCACCATGAAGCCGATTCCGCGGCTTCCGCCGAACATCTCGCCCACCACCACGCCGATCAATCCCAGCGCCACTCCCTGGCGTACGCCGGTCAAGATGAACGGCACCGATCCGGGCAGCGCCAGCGTGGTGAAAATCTGCCAGTCCGAAGCGCAATAGGCGCGCGCCGCGCGCAGCAGGTCCCGGTCGATGTTTCTCACTCCAGCCACGGTGTTCACCAGAATCGCAAAGAACGCCGTGATGAATACGATAAAAATTTTCGACCCCATGCCCACGCCGAACCAGATGATGATCATGGGCACCATGGCGATGCGCGGCGTCGCGTACAGCGCGTTCATGAACGGATCGCAGATCAGCCGGACCCTGCGGTACCAGCCGATGATCACGCCCAACACCACTCCCGCCACCAGCGCCAGCGCGAATCCGACGGCGAAATTGGTTCCGCTATACGCCATGTCGCTCAGCAGCGTCCCGTGGCGCAACCCGAAGACGAACTGTTTGGCGATGGCCGACGGTCCGCTTAAGAACAGCGGCGAAATTTTTCCCGCCGACCACAGCGCCTGCCACACCGCAATGGTCAGCGCCACCGCCGATGCCGCCCAGGATCAAGGCCTCGTGCCGTTGAAAGAAACTTTGTTTCGGTTTCATCGCGATTAATCCGGCGCCACGCAGCGGCGTCCACGCCCTTGGCCTCCTCTTCGATCAACTGCCAGATGGTGTCTTCCAGCTCCAGGAACCGCGGCTCCCGCTTCAGGTGCAGCGTGCGCGGACGTCCGAAGGGAACCTGGAACACATCCTTCACGCGGCCGGGCCGGGAGCTCATCACGGCCACTCGATCCGCCAGGTAGATGGCTTCGTTGATCTGGTGCGTGATGAACAACACGGTCTTGCGGGCCTTGGCCCAGATCTTCAGCAGCTCGGCCTGCATGAACTCGCGCGTCTGCGCGTCCAGCGCCGCGAACGGCTCATCCATCAGCAACACCGCCGGATCGGCCGCCAGCGCCCGGGCCAGGTTCACGCGCTGCTGCATGCCGCCCGAAAGCTCCGACGGATAGTGCCGCTCGAAGCCGCTCAGTCCCACCAGCTTGATGAAGTATTCGGTGCGCTCCGCCATGGTGGCTTTATCGAAGCGCCGCTGCAATTCCATCCCGTAGCGGACGTTGCCCGCGATGGTCCGCCAGGGCAGCAGACTGGAATGCTGGAACACCACGGCGCGGTCGATTCCCGGCCCCTGGATTTTGCGTCCATCAATCGACACCGAGCCTTCGTCATACGGCAGAAGTCCGGCGATGATGTTCAGCAGCGAGGTTTTGCCGCAGCCGCTGGGTCCCACGATGGCCATGAACTCGCCGTCGGCGACCGACAACGATACATCGATCAGCGCGGGCGCCTCCGTGCCCTCGCGTTCGAGCCAGTATCGCTTCGAGACGTGGCCGACTTCCAGCTTCACCATGCGCACGTGCTTACCGAAAGGCCGCTTTGGCTTTGCGGTCCTCCTCGGTCTTGATTGCCGCTCCGAACGTCTTCTCGAAGAACCATCCTTCACCAGCCGTTCCACGTAACTATTGTCGATGACTTTGTGGAAGTCGTAGGCCTTCATCTGCGCCGCGATCTGCGGGTCGGACTGCTGGTCCAGCACCGATTTGACCGCCGCCGCCAGCACGAACGGAACCCGCTCGAAGGCCTGCGGCTTGGCGTACAGATCGTACACGCGCGCCACTTCGTCCGCTTGCGCCGCCTTGTCGTACTGCAGGAACGTCTGCACCGCGAACGCCTTATCTTCGTAGAAGCGCTTGATGCCTTCGGCCTGCGCCTGAATCAGCTTTTCGGGCAGCTCGGGATCGGCCGCAATCGCGCTCTTCTTCATCATGTACGCCGTCGATGCGAAGATATCCGGCATGATCGGCGAGATTCGCCAGCGTCTTGAAACCCTGCTCTTCCAGCTTGAAGTACGCGGGCGCGGTGAGCAGCGTGGCCTCCGCGCGGCCGCTGACTAGAGCGGCGGCGCGTCCGTTTACATCCGTGCCGACGGGGATCCATTGCACGTCGCGCGCCGACAATCCGGATTTCGCCAGCAGGGCAATCAGGTAGCCGTACGGAGCGTCGCCCACCTGCGAGACGGCGATGCGCTTGCCTTTCAGGTCCTTGATGCTGCCGATGTTCTTGGCGGCCATCAGCGCGAACGCGCCGCGATTGAGCGAGCTGCCGATCAGCACCAGCGAGCCGTCCTTCGAGGCCGCCTGCATCAATTGGTCCAGCGACGAATTCACCATCTGCGCCTCGCCGCTCACCAGCATCGCGATTCCGGCCGGCATCACGCCAAAAGTCAGCGTCACATCCAGCCCATACTTCTGGTAATAGCCGCCGTCCTTGGCCAGGAACAGCGGCCAGTTGGCCCCGCTGCGGTTCGGATAATTGATGGTGATCTTCTGCTGCGCCGACTGCGTTCATCGCGAACAGCGCGGCCAGCAGAAAACTAAACCAGATTCGGAATTTCAGGCGCCTACTCCTTGTGCCGAACAAACACGAGCCATTATAGCTTACGATGAATTTCTGTGGAAAGGTTACAAAGGCTCTCTACGAAATGCTCGACAGTTCTAAGAACCAGCTTCTCACCGCAGTCGGCCCCGGCACCCCGATGGGCCAGCTGTTGCGCCGCTATTGGATGCCGATAGCCGCGGTGACGCGAGTTCGAAGACAAGTACCATCAAGCCGGTCCGGCTGCTGGGCGAGGATCTGACGCTTTACAAGGATCTGAGCGGCACGTTCGGGCTGGTGGACCGCCAGTGCCCGCATCGCCGCGCCGACACATCCTACGGCTTCGTGGAACAGTGCGGGCTGCGCTGCAACTATCATGGCTGGCTGTTCGACCAGGACGGCCGTTGCACCGAGCAACCTTACGAGGACGTCGCCGCGCCCGAGGCGCGCTTCAAGGACAAGGTTCGCATCAAGGCCTATCCGGTTGAGACCAGGGCCGGCCTGATCTGGGCCTACCTGGGACCCCAGCCCGCTCCGCTGGTCCCCAACTGGGAGCCCTTCACCTGGAAGAACGGTTTCGTGCAGATCGTCTTCGCCGACCTTCCCTGCAACTGGCTTCAATGCCAGGAGAATTCGATCGATCCGCTGCACTTCGAATGGATGCACATGAATTGGAGCGTCCGCTTGGATGAGAAACTGGGTCCGTACTCGCCGCGGCATCTGAAGCTGGAGTTCGAGGAGTTCGATTACGGTTTCGTCTACCGGCGCATCCGCGAGGGCATGAGCGAGTCCGATCCGATGTGGACCGTGGGCCGTGTCTGCCTGTGGCCGAATGCGCTGTTCACCGGCGATCATTTCGAGTGGCGCGTTCCGGTGGACGACGAGCATACGCTGAGCGTCACCTGGGCATTCAGCCGGGTGCCCAAAGAGAGTGAAGCCTACGTCCAGGAGCAGCATCCCGGCGTGGCACGGCCCGGTTACCGATGCGGCCGGCCGCTTGATATCGAGCCACGTCATGAATCAGGACTTCGTCGCATGGGTGGGCCAGGGAACCATCGCGGATCGGACCCAGGAGCACCTGGGGACCAGCGACCGCGGCGTCCTGATGCTGCGCAAGCGTTTCCTGAGCGATCTGGAAGCCGTGGCCAAGGGCGAGGATCCCAAAGGCCGTCATCCGCGATCCCGAGGTCAACCAGTGCGTCGCCCTGCCGGTGGCCGAGCGGAAGATTCTCACCGAGGGAATGACTCGCGAAGAGCTCGTCGAAGCACCCGATTCACGGGCGGCAATTGACTGAGGGCTACCCTTTTCAGCAGGGCCAGCCGCCAGAAGTCCGCGAAGCATTTCTCGCGGCCATGGGCGTTGTCGATCCGGCGCTGAAGTAGGTTCAGTCATCCATGTCCTTCAAATACCGCGCCGACCACGTCGGCAGCCTTCTGCGCCCGCCCGAACTGTTGGAGGCGCGCAAGAATCCCTCCATCGCTCCTGAACAACTGAAGGAGATCGAAGACCGTCATATCCAGCGCGTGCTCCAGCGCCAGAAGGATCTCGGGTTCCGGATTTTCACCGACGGCGAGTTTCGCCGCCACGGGTTCATGAGCGACTTCAACGATTCCGTGGATGGTCTCGACAACGCCGAAGACATCGCGCGCGATTGGAAGATCGAAGGCAGCGACGCGATCGCCCGGGCCTGAAGAACCGGCTGCCCGGAGTGGTGGTCGCGAAGATCCGCCAGAAGAAGCGGCTCACCGCGCACGAGGTCGCGTTCCTCAAGCAGCACAGTCCCCGGCGATATCAAGATGACTCTGCCCACGCCCAACCAGTTCCCGGCGATCGCGTACAAGAAGGGGCTGAGCGATCGGGCCTACGGCAGCTACTCGGAATTCCTGTGGGACATCGTGCCCATCTTCAAAGCCGAGATGCAGGCCTTGGCGAGCGAGGGCGTCCACTACATCCAGATCGACGCGCCGCGCTATAGCTACTACATCGATCCCAAGTGGCGGCGCTACGTGCGGGACGAGATGGGCGTGGATCCGGAGCAGGCGCTGGACGAAGCCATCCGCGTGGACAATGCGTGCATTGAAGGCGCTCGCGCTGACGCGAAGACAACGGCGCGCTGGTGGCCATTCACTTGTGCCGCGGCAACAACCGCAGCCAGTGGTATGCCGAGGGCGGCTACGATCCCATCGCCGAGAAGCTGTTCAACCAGCTCAACGTGGATGCGTTTCTGCTGGAATACGAGTCCGAGCGCGCGGGCACTTTCGAGCCGCTACGCTTCGTGCCGCGCGGAAAGACGGTGGTGTTGGGCCTGGTGAGCACCAAGCTTCCCGAGATGGAGACCGCGGATCAATTGCTGCGCCGCATCGAGGAAGCGAGCAAATACGTGCCCGTGGATCAGCTCGCGCTCAGCCCGCAGTGCGGATTCGCGAGCAACGAGGAGGGCAATCTGCTGACCGAAGACCAGCAGTGGCGCAAGCTGGAACTGGTGGTGCAAACCGCGCGCAAGGTGTGGCCGGACGCCTGATCGGCCGCGCTGCGCGATCAATTGGGAGCGGGCTGCGACCGGTCAGCGACATCCGCCAATTTGTTGAGTTCGGCGGCAAGTTTGCGGGCAGCATCCGGTTGAAGATCCATTCGGACAACGAACTGGCCACTCAGCTTTCCCGTTTCTTTGACCAGCAGTTTCAATTGAACAAGTGGCCCGAGTAGAAGCGAATTGGACGATTGACCATTTATGGAATCAAGCTCCAGCGCGCGCCCGGCATGCAGATCGGGAATCGCCTCACGCAGCTCCCGCGGAAATGCCATGTAATTCCGGCGCACCAGACGCGGGGCAGGATCGCCTTTGGGTGCGAGTTCGTTGCCCATACAGCTATTGTAGGGGCAGCCGCACCGCGTTTACTGCCCCGGCGCACGGTACCGCATTCTAACCTCGAGTGCCTTGTCCACCTCCTCCACCGTCAGCAGAGGTGTCGTTCGAACTTTCACCGCGCCAGTTCCTCCAGTCGTTAAACCCACTGCCGCAGCCGTGACATTGTCGGGAAGGTCCAGAATGATAATGACATCGTCGGCGCCGAAGGCGTAGTAAAACGTTTCCACCTTTCCACCCACCGCCTTCACCGCCGCTTGTACATCGGCGCGCCGGCCCGACGCGGAGTCTCCAACCAGGCCTTGAATTCCTTCCTTGGTGTAGGAAGCCTGCAACAAATACTTGGGCATTTTCAGCCCCCCTTCCGTGCAAGCGTAGTATCGATTCTTGGCCTACGTCAAGGCCATCACAAGAGGAACCCGGGATCACCGGTCTCTGGTAGACTTTCGATTAACAGAGGAACCTTGAAAATGAATCGTAAGCAGATGAAGAATCGGTGTTGCCTTCTCTTTGCCGCAGCGGGCCTCTGTTCGTCTGGGTTTGGGCAGGCTGCGGATTTAATGCCGTCTGCCAAGGAGACCGCCCTGGTGCAGAAATACTGCGGCGGTTGCCACAGCGACGCGCTCATGTACGGAGGGCTATCGGTGCAACATTTCGATGCCACGCAACCCGATCCTACCCTCGCCGCCATGTTGTTGAGCAAGATCACGAACGGGCACACACCGAAAGACGTATCGGCCGCGAATGCCGCTGAAGTCTCAAGAATGATGAAGTCATCCGCGATGGGGGCTGCCGGTCAAGGCGTGCCGGATGAAGAGACTCAGGTGATGTTCTCCCGCGCTCTCGCCGTCCAGTCCAAGGGAGCCTACGATTGGAACCTCAAATGGGAGAACACGGGCGCCAGCGCTCAAGACCGGACACTGATCACCTCGATAGTGCGAGAGAAGCCGTCGGTGAAATATGAGGGCGTTACCGACTCCTACCGCCTGATGGTCAGTTGCCGCTTGGGCACACGCGAGGGCGAAATCAAAGTGGCATGGGCCAATGCCGCACCCTCGGAAGGACAGATGATGTCGGTGGCGGTCGATAGCGCTGACGCAATCCAACACAAAGTGGAAGGAGGCCGCGCACAAGGCAATGGAAAGGGTGGGCCAGGCGCGACAGTGCTGAAAGTGCCTTTGCCAACTCAGAGCTTAACGGTCGGCAATTTGTTCGGCGGTGGCACCGTTGTATTCCCCTTTAGCGCATTGAGCCGAGCAACGCGGCGAGACCTTGCAGCGTGTTTCCCCACGAACGAAGCCGCGAACTAAGCACCAGCCATTCGCCTTTGCGGTTTCCTTCCTGAGGTGGATATAATCGAATCCCGCTCATGAGACCAAAACAAATATGATCATCGACGCCCACGGACACGTGACCGCGCCGGACAAGCTTTACGTATACAAGGCCGGATTGATATCCCACCGCGGGGCGCACGGCCGCGGCAGCGCCGGCGCCACCGACGAAGACATCAAGCACGCCTTGAACCAGCCGGTCTTCGGCGGATCGTCTCATCTGGATCAACTCAAGGAAGTGGGCACCGACATGCAACTCGTCTCGCCCCGTCCTTACCAGATGATGCACAGCGAGCATCCCAAGCTCGTGAACTGGTTCATGGAAGAGACCAACAACATCATCGGGCGGCAAACCAAGCTCTACCCGAAAGTGTTCCGCGGCGTCTGCGGGTTGCCGCAGAGCCCCGGCGTCAGTCCCGGCAATTGCATTCCGGAGCTGGAGCGATGCGTCAAGCAACTCGGCTTCGTGGGCTGCCTGATCAATCCCGACCCCGGCGAGGCCAGCGGCATTCAGACTCCGCCGCTGGGCGATCGCTACTGGTATCCGCTCTACGAAAAGCTGGTCGAGCTGGATGTCGTGGGCCATGTCCACTCCGCGGGCTGCCGCTCAGACCGGCTGCCTTATTCGCTGCATTTCATCAACGAGGAAAGCATCGCCGTCGTGTCGTTGTTGAATTCGAACGTGTTCAAGGATTTCCCTACGCTGAAGATTCTCCTGTCGCATGGCGGCGGCGCGATTCCCCTCCACTGGGCCCGGTTTGAAGCCGGTTCGCTGCGTGTTCCCGGCGCTACCCGCTTCTCCGAGCGAATGCGGAATCTGTACTACGACACGGTGTTGTATTCGAGCGATTCGCTCGCGCTGGTGATCAAGACGGTGGGCGCGGATCGATGCTTGTTTGGTACGGAGCGGCCGGGCGTCGGAACGGTCAAGGATCCGCGCACCGGAAAATGGCTGGATGAGACCCGCTATTTGATCGAGGCCTTCGACTGGCTCAGCGCCGCCGACAAGAAGCTGATCTTCGAAGACAACGCCAAGAAACTGTTCAAGCTCGACGTGTGAGGCAGTCATGAAGGCTTTACTCTGCGCCGCTCTACTTTCGGCTCTGCCCGCATTCGCCCAGCTGCGCAGCATCACCATCAATTACCCGGCCAAGGCTCCCGCGAACTGGCCGATCTTTCTGGCGAAGGAAGGCGGCTACTACCAGAAGTACGGGCTCGACGCGAAGCTGGTGTTCGCGGTGCATCCCGCGGGCATCGCGATGCTGGTGAGCGGGGAAGCGCAGATGACCAATTACCCGATGGACCAGGCCATGCAGGCCGCCATGCGGGATGGGTCGCTCGTGATCATGGGCAGCCCCGCTGAACCGCGGCCTTGTTCGCGATGATGACGCGCAACGACGTCAAGAGCGTTCGCGATCTGAAGGGCAAGAAATTCGGCGTCAGCCAGCTCGGCGACCCGCCCTACAGCTTCGCGCTGGCCATTCTCGGAAAGTACGGGATCGGCCCGCGCGATGTCGAGTGGATCCCTCTGGGAACGGACGGAAACGGGCGCGTCGCGGCTCTGGTGAGCGGCCGCATCGACGCCACCATGGTTCCGCCGCCCGCCTATTTCAAGCTCGAGCCGCAGGGCTTCAAGGAGATCGCGAATCTCGCCGATAACGCGGACCTCTACGCTCCGCTGGCTTACGTATTCAAGAAGAGCGAGATCGCGGCCAATCCAAAGCTGCCCGAATTGATGATCAAAGCGCAGGCCGAGGCCATCAAGCGTTACTACGACGACAAGGCCATGGCGATGAAGGCGTATGGCGTGTACGACACGCAGCCCGCGGCCGACATCGAACGAATCTACGATCATGACCGCAAGGCCAACACCTATGAGCGCGTGCCTTACGTGCTGGCGCCCGCCGTCCAATACATCGTCGATCATCAGGCGGATGCGCGAATCGCGGCGCAGATGAAGGCTTACGATTTCCGCAAGGTGATCGACAACAGCGTCGTCGAACGCCTGGTGAAGGAACATTTTTTCGAGCAACTGTTCGGCCCTGGAGTCAAGGCGGAAGAAGACAGCAAAGCCAAGTTGGAATTTAAGTAGACGGCTTTCAAGTAGACTGGACCCTATGGCAGAAATCGTTCTGGGCATCGGATCGTCGCACGGTCCGCTGCTCTCCACCCCTCCCGAGCAATGGGATCTTCGAGCGCAGGCCGATCGCGAAAACAAGAATCACTGGTTATCGCGGAAAGACTTACGACTATGAAACGCTGTTGCGGGAGCGGGCGCCCGGATTCGCCGCCGAAGTGACGGTGGAGTCCAGGCGCGAGCGGTTTGCGCAGTGTCACCGGGCCATGGAAGTGCTCACTCAGAAATTCAAGGAAGCCGCTCCGGAAGCCGTCGTCATCGTCGGAAACGATCAGCGGGAGTTTTTCGATGAGGGTCTCACGCCGGCCATCACCGTGTATCGCGGCGCGGAGATCAAGAACCTGCAGCATCTGCCCAAGGACAATCCGCCGGGGATCAACATCGCCGAGCCGGGAAATTCACCGCTGGAAGGCGCCACTTATCCCGGGGCGACGGCGCTGGCCGATCACATCCTGGATTCTCTCGCCGCCGAGAACTTCGATCTCGCGCAATCGGACTCGACGCCCAAAGCGGCGCCGCGCGGGGGCATTCCGCACGCTTACGGCTTTCTCTATCATTCGATTCTGGGTGACACGCCTCCGCCCAGCGTCCCCATCATTCTGAACGTTCACTTTCCGCATAACGTGCCGAAGAACCGCCGATGCCTGGATCTGGGCCGCGCGCTGCACCGCGCGATCAAGAGCTTCGACGGGTTTGGGCGCGTCGCGGTGATGGCGTCCGGCGGATTGACGCATTTCGTGATCGACGAAGAACTGGACCGCAAGATTCTCGCCGCCATGCAGGACGGCGATGAAGCCGCGCTCGAGGCCATCCCGGAGAGTCTCTTCAAAGTCGGTACGGCGGAGATCAAGAACTGGTATCCGGTGATTTCGGCGATGAACCAGACGAAGCTCCGCTACCATCTGGTGGACTACGTTCCCTGCTACCGGTCGGAAGCGGGAACCGGAAACGCGATGGCGTTCGTGTACTGGGATTAGATTTGGCTATATGGCCCTCCGAAACGAGTCTCTTTCGCGCCGCAGCGTCGTCACGCGCGCCGGCATCGGATTAGGCGCTGGTCTCATTGCCCGATCTTCTTCCGCTGCCCGCGCCGAGCCTTCCGCAAAAATCTGGAGCGGCGACTATTGGGCCAAGAAGGGCGATGTCTCGCTTTACATGTTCCGCAAGCGCGCCGGCACGCCGAAGCCTGGGCAATCGCCGCTCCCGGTCCTGTTCCTGGTGCATGGCTCCTCGGTCTCATCGCGGCCTAGTTTCGATCTCACCGTTCCCGGGCACGGCGAATACTCAGTGATGAACACCTTCGCCGAATTCGGCTTCGACGTCTGGACCATGGACCACGAAAACTATGGACGCTCCAGCCGCACCGATAGTAATTCCGACATCGCCAGCGGCGTCGAGGATCTGAAAGCCGGCGTCGAAGTGGTGGCGCGCGAAACCGGCCGCTCCAAGATTCATATCTTCGGAGAGTCTTCCGGAGGTCTCCGGGCGGGCGCGTACGCCATGGCGCGGCCGGATAGGATCGATCGCCTGGTGCTGGCCGCCTTCACTTACAAAGGCGAGGGATCGCCCACCCTAACGGAACGAGCCAAACAGCTCGACTACTACCGCACTCATAATCGCAGGCTGCGGGATCGCGCCATGATCCACAGCATATTTACTCGCGATAAATCCGGCACGTCCGATCCGGCGCTGGCCGAATTCGTAGCCGATCAGGAGCTGAAGTTTGGCGACCAGGTGCCGACAGGTACTTATCTGGATATGACCGCGCACCTGCCGGTGGTCGACCCGGCTCG
The DNA here is from genome assembly GCA_963798295.1 of Bryobacterales bacterium. GTDB lineage: Bacteria > Acidobacteriota > Terriglobia > Bryobacterales > Bryobacteraceae > Palsa-89. Next base: position 965,900 of record CAWCSV010000007.1, read on the forward strand.
GGTGCTGGCGCCCGTTTTGCTCATCCGTGGCGAGTACGATGGAATCGCGACAGTCGAAGATCTGCTCAATTTCTTTAAGCAACTTCCCAACGGAGACCGCCAATTCGTAATCTTGCCGGGCACGGCGCACTCCGTTGTTTCCGGACTCAACCGGCAGTTATTCTGGCACGCAATGCGGGCTTTTCTCAGCATGCCGGCGCCCACCGCACGGCCAGCGTAGCGCGTTTACATCGAGCTGATCTTGATGTAGCGCTTGATATCGGGTAGATTCACGATGACCCCTGCCACCAGCGCGAGCATCGTTGCGTATTTCAAGACTTTGAGCATATTGGTTAATTCCGTTTCGTTAGACTCGTTCGGCGAGAAACGGTTTCGCCGGGCGCGACTCTAACATCTAGTAAAGGCTCCATGCGGAATCTTTTCCTTCCGACGCTCGACGCTCACTCCGCACGCGATCCTCAAGCCGAACTCGACGCGGAAAAGCTGGTTCTGCACCAGGCTGAGGCTGTGCTCGCCGAGCTCTCTCGCGGGATTTCCATCGACCGCTATCCGTCCCAGCGCCGCTCCCCGCTTCCTTCGGCCGAAGCCACGCCCGATGTCGAAACCAGATATCGCGCGCTCGTGGAGCAAATCCCCGCTGTGGTCTTCACCGCCGATCTCGATCAATGCATCGGGCAAGCCTACATCAGCCCTCACATTGAAGTGACCCTGGGCTTCTCGCGAGACGAATGGCTGGAGGACCCCATCCGCTGGTACCAGCAAATCCATCCCGATGACAAGGACCGCTGGGCCGTGGAGGCAGCCGAGGTGTTCCTCACCGGCAAGGCCATCCGCTCCTGCTATCGCGTCATCGCTCGCGACGGCCACGTGGTTTGGTTTCAATGCGAGGCCAAGGTCATGCTGCATGAGGACGGCCGCCCCTGGTTCATCCACGGCATCGCATTCGATATCACGGAGCTGAAGCGCACCGAAGAAGCGCTGCAGGAAGAACGCAACGTCGCCTCCGCGATTCTGGATTCCGTCGGCACCCTGGTTGTGGTCCTCGATCCCAGCATGCGCATCGTGCGATTCAACCGCGTGTGCGAGGAAACCACCGGCTATTCCTTCGCCGACGTCCGCAGCCGCTTCATCTGGGATCTGATGACCCTCCCGGACCAGGCCGAACGTTTTCGCAACGCGCTGCAGGAAGTGCAGGACGGCCGCCCGGTGCACGATTTCGAGGTCGCCTGGGAGGGCCGCGGCGGCGCGCGGCGTCTGATCTCGTGGTCCCTGACGGTGCTTCGCGCAGACAATGGGAAGCCCCAGTATTTCATCGCCGCCGGCACCGACGTCACCGTTCGCAAGCGTCTGGAAACGGCGGTCATGGAGGTCAGCGGCAGGGAGCAGCGCCGCATCGGACAGGACCTTCACGACGGGCTGGGGCAGTTGCTCACCGGCATCGCCTTCATGAGCAAGGTTCAAGAGCAGCGGTTGGCCGAAAAAGGCGCGTCCGAAGCTGCCGAGGCCTCCAAAATCGTGCGCTTGGTGAACGAAGCCATTCACAAAGCTCGCGAATTGTCGCGCGGTTTGATGCCGGGCCTCGCCAAGCCCAATGGCTTGATGTCCAGCCTGGAGCAGATGGCTCACGAAGTGGAGGAAGTGTTCGGCGTTTCTTGCCGCTTCACTTCGAACCAGCCGCTCCTGATCCGCGATGCAACGGTAGCCAGCCATCTCTATCACATCGCCCAGGAAGCGGTGAGCAACGCCATCAAGCATGGCAAGGCGCGGCACATCGACATCGATCTTCGCAACCGCGGGGCGGAGGGCGTACTCATCGTGCGCGACACCGGCTGTGGCATCGCACCCGAACCGCGAGAGCATTCCGGCATGGGCCTGGATATTATGAAGCACCGCGCCAGGATGGTGGGCGGGGCGCTCGGAATCGCGTCAAGCAGTGAAGGGACCATCGTGACCTGCCATTTTCCCCTGTCCGGTGAAGACTAAACAAGAGGACTGAATCTATGTCGATTCCCATGCCCTGCATCGCGGCCAAGCGCAAAATCCTGCTGGTGGACGACCATCCTATTGTGCGCGAGGGCATGGCGCTGCTCATCAATCGCGAGCCCGATCTGACGGTCTGCGCCGATGCCGAGGAATCCAACGCCGCGCTCGAAGCCATCGAAAACCTCCGGCCCGACCTGGCCATCGTCGATATCTCGCTGCCCGGCCGCGACGGTTTGGAGCTCTTAAAAATGATCCGCGTCAAGGATCCACAGATGCCGGTGCTCATTCTTTCGATGCATGGCGAGACCACCTACGCTGAGCGGGCGCTGCGCGCGGGCGCCAACGGCTACATCATGAAGCAGGAGGCTACCGATAAAGTGCTGGTCGCCATCCGGCGCATCCTGAGCCGCGAAATCTACGTGAGCGACCAGATCGCCAATCGGATGCTTCGTCACCTGGCCGGCGTTCACGACAGCCACGTGCGCTCGCCTCTGGACGGCCTATCGGACCGCGAACTGGAAGTCTTCCGCCGCATGGGCGAAGGCCAATCCACGCGTGAAATAGCCGAGGAACTGCATTTAAGCGTAAAAACCATCGAGACGCATCAGGCCCGTCTGAAGGAGAAGCTCTCGCTGCGCAGCTCGCGCGAACTGGTCCAATACGCGATTGAATGCCTTCTCGCCGAGAAAGCTTCTGGCGGAGAGGGGGGGATTCGAACCCCCGGTAGACTTTAAAGGCCTACGACGGTTTAGCAAACCGCTGCTTTCGACCACTCAGCCACCTCTCCGTTTTTAACTCACCTGATTTCAGCGAGTTCTGGTCGATGTCACTACATTATACTGCGATCTTAGCCTTCCTTGGAACCACTGCCACTGCTAGGCACGCCAAACGCGCGTCGCCTGAGCATTTTATGGCCGTAGCCGATGGCCTGAAGCCGTGCGGTGCTGTGTTAGGATAAATGTCTTTCGGACAGGGGCTCGTTAGGACCGCAGCGCCGTATGACGTCGACTCGCAAAAGCTGGCTCTTCCCTCTACTTTTGGCCTGTTTCTGGCTGCCTGGCGCGGCGCAGCCGGTTCCTTTGCAGAACGGACGTCAGGTCGAGCTGGCGAATCCACAACAGGCGTGGTGGTTCTACCGGCCTGAGCGCGTCGAAACCGAAAAACCCGAGGAACTCCTAGAGGTTCTCGGAATCAAAAAAGGGGACACGGTCGCGGATATCGGCGCAGGACCAGGCTTCTTTTCGCTCCGCGCTGCCCAGCACGTGGGAGCGACGGGGAAGGTTTTTGCGGTGGATGTCCAGCAGGAAATGATCGATGGGCTGCGACGGATGGCTCAGAAATCCGGTTTGGAAAATATCGTTCCGATCCTTGGATCTGCCGATGATCCCAAGCTTCCCGCAAACGCGGTCGACGCGGTTCTGATCATCATTTCGTACCATGAATTTTCTCATCCCGCGGAGATGATGCATCACATCTACGCAGCGATGAAACCGGACGCGCGGATGCTGCTCGTCGAATATAAAGCTGAGGATCCGAACTCCCGCGTGTCTCCGGCCCACAAAATGAGCGCGACAGATATCCTGAGAGAAGTTTCAGGCTTTGGTTTCAGGCTGGATAGAGTTGTCGACATGATTCCCACACAGCACGTTTTCATTTTCAAGAAAGACATTCGGCTTAATTAAAGCGGGAGGTTCCTTATGTCCAAGCGATTCGCACTTACAGCCTGGATGGCTGTTTTAACTACGGTTTTGCCGGCGCTGGCGCAGGACGCCGAAGTCGGAAAGGAATATCAGATCACGATCGAGTCTGAACAAGACAATCAATACACTGGTCCTTACGGCGAGGCAAAGATCGGCTCGATCTTCGTCATGGTGCCTAATGCCAAAAAGGCCGAGAAGTATAAGGTAAAAATCACGGATATAAAGCCAAACCAGTACACCAACAACAAGCAGGCTTCTTGCACCTTCGAACAAGTTGGCGGAGATCGAAAGGGCAACTGCCTGGGTGCGCCCTAAACTCTGCGTGTGCGTGTCACGAGAGCGGCTTCTTAATCGTGCTTCAGCTTACGGCATTGGCCACCTCTCGTTTCTAAGGCGGGCACGTCACGTGCTAACTAGACCGAACACATCACATGCTGACTACACACTTGCTTTTGGATTTGCATGGCACACCCGCATGTGATAAAAGCAAGCTCTAGAGATCGAATACGTAATTTCCGGACCGCCCCAAGGAACCAGTGAACAGAGCCCTCAATTCTACACTCATCTCCGTTGCCGCCATCCTGGCAGGCCTGATTGCCATAAGCGGACCGACGCTTGCCCACCATTCGTTCACCATGTTCGATCAGTCAAAGACGGTGACACTGCGTGGCGCGATTAAAGATTTTCGCTGGACTAATCCCCACGTGTTCATCGAGTTGCTGGTGAAAAATGACCAAGGGAACGAAGAAGAGTGGAGTATTGAGATGACCAGCCCCGAGCATCTGGCGCGGGATGGCTGGCGGCCGGGAACGCTGAAGCCGGGTGATAAAGTCAGCTTGAACATCCATCCCTTACACGGCAATGCCAAAGGCGGCGAGTACCTCTCGGGAACGGGACCGAACGGACCGCTGCTCGGCCAGCCACCACCATCGGAAGGTCGCAAGTGAATCTGCGCAGGTACGCGCTAGCCGCCGGGCTCGTGATCGTGCTCCTCACGGAGTCCATCGCGGCGCTGGGCGCGTCGTCAGAGCCGATATTGCCGGATTGGAGCGGCCAGTGGCAGCAGGTTGGCGCAACGCCAAGTCCAGACGGAGGCTTCTACGAGTCGCTCGATCAGGTGCTCAAAGAGATGCAATGGTCGCCGCCGAACAAGCCGGCAGTACAGGCAAAAATCGACAAGATAGTCACGGCGGAACGGAAGGAAATGGCGGCTGTGCGGCGCGGAGCAAATCCGGGCGGCGCCGTGCGCGCCTGCACCTTTGGATATCCGGCGGTGATGCTCGACTCGCCCCTCATGTTCGAGGTTTTGCCCACGCCGAAGGAGACCGCCCTGATCTTCTCCAGCCGCGAGATTCGTCACGTTTACACCGATGGGCGCGCGCATCCCGGCAAGGACGATCTGTGGCGAACGCGCTGGGGCGACTCGATTGGCCATTGGGAAGGGCAGACGCTCGTCATCGACACCATTGCCCTTGACCCTGCGGTTGATTTTCTGCATCTGGGCGGCACGCCCGTCGTGGCCTTCGGCGGGATCGAGGAAATGCAGCTGATCACTTACCTGAGCCCCGAGACGCACTTCATCGAGCGGCTCCGCATGATCGATACGAACCATCTGCGGGACGAAATGACAGTCATCGATCCGGTTAATTTCACGAAGCCCTGGCATTTGGCCCGCACCTACGAGAGGGTCCAGACCATCCACCGCATGGTGTACGAAGATTGCGAGGGTGAGGAACGCAATCCCATCGTCAACGGCCACTTCACCCTCGCGCCCCCGCCGTCACCAGCAAAACGATAGCAATCAAATTGAGAAGCGCGGACGCTCGCCCGACCCAATCGGTGGGCAGCGCCTCGCAATGGTGGCACACGGCCTCTACCCCCGTCCGCCGGCTTCCAGATTACGGCGCATTCAGAAGTTTGTTCCTTGTCAACTACTGTTTCCAAATTCGCGGTTTCGCGTCGAGTCGCTCGCCAATGAGCGGCTGTCGGCAGGCACCTCGACCATCGGCAGCCTCCGGCGCGCGGCGGGGTGTGTGCCTTCTCTCGCACTCGCAATGCTTCAAGCTCCGCCTGGAAAGTGCTCCGATCGACGATTTTGGGGCGCTGCAAGTTCATCTTTCATGGGGTCTTTCATCGTTCTTTCCCATGCTAACCTCGGTCATGCTTTCTCCTCTACCTCGCGCTTTCGGGCAGCTTCTTGAGGGTCGGTTATTATGTCGATCCACTTCTGGTCAGGCGAGGCCTCCGCGTTGTAGTTATCGTGCCAGTTCCACCACTTGTACGGCGGCGTCTGGGGGTAACCCTCTGGCGAATCCTCCCAAGTCTCCTGACGGCCGAGCGGCGTGACATCGAGGTAGCTCCAGGTGGTTCCCATCGCCTCGTCGCCGCGATTGTTGATGAAGTACGTGCGGAACACCCGCTGCCCGTCGCGGAAGAAAACGTTGTGGCCGTGCCATTCATCGACGCCAAAATCCTTGTCGAAGCTGTCGGTCATGGTGTACCAAGGCATTTCCCAGCCCATCCGCGCCTTCACGCGCGCGATATCCGCCTGCGGCGCGCGCGACGCGTAGGCGAGGGTGGTGTCGCGGGCGTTCAAATGAGCCAGATGGGCGACCTGATCGGCGCCCAGTGAGCAGCCGCGGCAGGCGTGCTCGGGCCAGCCGAACACCCCGGGTTCGAAGAAGGCGCGATAGACGATCAACTGACGGCGGCCCTCGAACAAATCGAGCAGGCTTACCTTACCCTTGGGTCCGTCGAACTCGTACTTCTTGTCCACCGCCAGCCAAGGCATCCGCCGGCGTGCTGCGGCCAGCGCGTCACGGGAGCGGGTCACGGCCTTTTCCTGCACGAGGAGCTGCTGGCGCGCAGCCTCCCACTCCTGTTGAGACACGATCGGGGGGTTGTTCATCTTGTTTCCGATTGCGGTTTGATCTTTGAAGCTATCGTTTCTTGTCGTCGTTGCAGGCATGGTTTACTCCTCGTAAATTGTGAGCATGAGCAATTCCACGGCCCGCGCTCTCTTCAAATCAATGATTTAAACAGTATCCGTCTCATCGGACGTCGGCAGATTTTACAGAGATTACGCGTTGGGTTGGAAACGGTGACAGCTCTAACCATTCCTCATACCAGAAGTACTCGCCGCCGGCTGGCCAGGCTCAAGAGTTATGTGCCGGATGCCGCCCCGGTCGAGAGCTTCATCTCCTTGTTTAGGACAATGATCTTCACGGTTTCGCGTTTGATGCCGTCATGGGCCATGGCGTCCGCGGTAGCCTGCGACTCCATGACCCGCTGGAAGGTCTCCAGACTCTCAACATCTGTAAAGACAGTAATTTCATTCCCGTTAATCGCGTAATGCATCGCATCGCGAACTTTCATGCTCCGGAACAGGTCACCATGCGTAAGGAAACCTCGTTCCCACTTCACTGGGTCCTGTACGTATGCTGTGACGATTACTTTAGCCATAATTTGCCTCCTCGAATTGAGCTTTGCTCTCGATAACCGGCTTTCTAGCATAGCAACTTACTTGCGGGCGGTGACAGGGCTCAGAAAAATGGCTCAGAAAAATGCGAGGAATGCTGGCCGGTGAAATAAGTTCTCCGCCTAACGCGAGCAGGAACGTCCGGTCGAAAGCCACTGCAATATGTCCTTGCTCATCGACTGGGGGCCGAATCACCACCGCGTTGCGCTGTACTATCGAGCAGTCAGCAATCAGGTCGCCGGTTACCGGCGTGAAGTAGACGAAGCCCGAGTAGAACCCGAAGATCAGCAAAGCGAGCGCGACGGCGAGAGCGGGCCCCGTAAGTGACTCCAGGGCGCTGCGGAAAGCCGCGTATCCAGACAGAACCACGTAAGGAAGGAATGGCCGACCCGATCTTTGTGCGAAGTTCAATTTATCACGCGAGCGACGTTCCTCCGACCACATAAAAGGCAACGCAGATGCTTCCGAGGTCGTTACAAGCTTCGGGCGCGCCGCTTGTTTGCGGTCCCTAGCGGTTGGTAAACGAAGAGTTCGATGTCCAGTGCCTGCAGAGCACATGGGCGAGTTACAAGTCAGGATGTAGAAAGCAGGGCCTTTGCCTCGCGGTAAGGGTATCGGCTCGATGCCCAGTACCACACGAGCAAGCACCCCGTCCACTCCCAACGAGACCAATTGCGCTGCACTCTTTACTCAGCCTGCTAAGTTCCGGCGTGCTCAGGGTGCTGTCCAAACAATCTGTCTCGGTCTCAGATGCGGTTTGGATGTGAGTTGCCCATGTCCGAATGCCAGCAGCCGGGGATGGTTTTGCCGGGTTGCTACCTGTGGCAGTCGGTATGGAAGAGATAATTTTAATCACCCCGCTGTGGAGATTACGCCGTTAACGGGATTCGAGGTGAGATCGACGTTGGTGCTCAGAGCGCCGCGTGAATCAGGTACCGGTACTCGTGGTACACCGTCAAAGCCACCTCGAAAGAAGGCGATATATTTCAACGAGCAGCCGAAGCGTGCAACGGGCGCCAGACGCCGCATCATTCGCGGGCTTGTCACGAGTAAGAGAGGACGCGGCGCGACAAACTCGCAACGCGCGTAGTACCTAAAAGCCTTACATGAAATTGCGCTCAGATGCTTCTGTGGGTACTGCGTGAGCACGCTGCATAGCACAGAAAACCGAAGTGAACGCACGCGTTTAACGAGGTATTTATGGTTGACAAACGTTTTCCCCTCGCGGCATACTTATTTTCCTCGATATTTGCTGGCATCGAGGAAATGACCAACACAGGATGGGACTGAGTCAGCGGTAGCTCTGTCCAGATTTGCTTTTGCAGCCGTTCGATACGGTCTTTTCCGCAAGTCTCAAGGGTGCGGTGACCGACAGCGCCTGGCGCTCCAGCACCGACAGCGATGGTGAAAGATAAGCTTCCGGCCACGCTCATTTTTCTCGTGGTCTAAGTCCCCCGAGAATTATGCCGGGGCCGGGGATTGAGTAAGCGGCAGCCATGTCCACGATTACTTTCGATAACACCATCCAGTCGCCGCGCGAGTATGTCGGCGGCGGACACTGGTTCGCGCTCACGGTAAGAGGGCGTTATGAAAAGACGGTTGCCCGCAATCTTGCGGACGGAGGCTACGATGCCTTTTTGCCGCTGCATACCTGCGCGCGTCGATGGTCGGATCGGATGCAGAAAGTCGAACTGCTCCTCTTTCCGAACTATGTATTTTGCCGCTGCGAGTCGAACGACAAACTTCCCATCCTCAAAATTCCAGGCGTCTTGAGTTTTGTTGGCATGGGGAAGAAGCCGCAACCCGTCGATGAAAGTGAAATGAACTCGCTGCAAACGGTGGTGCGCTCGGGATTGCTGTTGAAGCCCTGGCCTTTTCTGAACGTGGGACAGCGCGTAATCATACAAGAGGGTCCTCTTTGCAACGTGCAGGGGCTTGTCGCGGAAGTCAGGGATAAGCATCAGCTGATCGTAAACATCACTCTCTTGCAGCGTGCGGTAGGAGTAAGTATTGAGCGGTCGTGGATACGTCCAATGGAGGACCAGGAAAGCTCAGACGGTCCGCGCAGAAGGGGACCGGCATCAGGGGATTCGCAGACACTCGTTTCACGGCAGGGTCGCAGCGCCTAGCGGCTGAAGGCGGGCGTGTACCGGCCGGTGAATGCGTTCACGAAGGCATTGATATGAGTTTTAGGCGCATGACACGCATGGTCAGTTTTCGCGTCTCCGAGGCGGAATTTGAAAAGCTTCGGAGCAAATCGGAGGCCGAGGGCGCGCGCAGTGTGTCCGATTACGCGCGTGCTTCGTTGTGTGGCGGCGCAATGAGCAGTGGCGGCCAGCGTCAGATTCAGGATTTAAACGATGGGATCGAACGGCTCAGCGGGGATATTCGACGATTGTCGGAGCTGATCGAATCGCCTCAAAGAGCTCGCTCAGGCTACAGAACGACAATGGCAAGCCAAGGTACCGGAAGCGATACGTAGCGCGAATGGGGGAGCAAACAATCCAGGAGGCAGTTTGCATGAACAACTTTAAGCGAGTTACTCCGCCCAGCCGCCAACTGCCACCACGGTACCCGCCCCAGCATCGAATCCACCATCACATAGCGAGCCCTCTGGCAGAAGATCGATACTAGACCATACCGGCATCCTTGAATATTCGGCCGATGGTCCGCCGTCACCCGCGGAGTATTATCCTTAGCGCGATACTGTCGGGTGCGGCCGCGTTTCTCTTCACGCTACAACAGCACCGTTTTTACCAAGCCCGGTGCTGCGTACCATCTGCGCTTTTTCCAAGTTCACTCCGGTTCCCTTCATCGAAGATGACCTGTGGCACGGCTACCCGGAAGACACCCCTTACGGCAATGTGACGCCTCTAGGGGAGACTCACCGAGATTGGAATTCGCCGTTTGCGGCGCACTCCAGTCGCCTCAGCTAGCCACCACGTCCGTTCCCGAACTATCCCTCGCGGCATCCCCCGTTCACTCTCCCGGCATCCTTCCTTCCTTGCAGTTTATCCATCTCCGATCCGGACCTGTGCTCCATGGGCGTTGATCGGGATCGTTGATCCCGCCCGCGCCGAACCCCGCTTCAAGGCCGTCTGGAACGTGTTGGACCGAGCCCGTAGTCGCATGTCCGCGGCCTCAGCGGGCGCAGGCGTACCAAACGGACTTGTCGGTCAGGTGCTCGCTCGTGCCGCGGGGTTCACCTGGGAAGAGCCACGTCCGGGGTTTCTTCCATCGCCAATACTCACGCAGAGTTTCCAGCAACTTCGGACACATCGGCACATCTCGATCCTTGCCGCCCTTACCTTTGCGAATGTGGATGACCATGCGTTCGCTATCGATGTCCTCCACGCGCAGGCAGGCCAGTTCACTGCGCCGCATACCGGTCGAGTACAGCGCCATGAGGATGGTGCGTGCCTGTAGATTCCCGGCTGCCTCGATCAGGCGGGCTACCTCGTCGGGGCTCAGCACACGTGGCGTCCGCTGGCGCGAGTACTTGGGATAGGGTATGGAGTCGGGCGCAAATCGCCGCTTCAGGACGCGTCGAAGGAAAAAACGCATAGCCGCAACCTGATTTACGACCGTACCGACGGCCAGCTTTCGCTCGTGTAGCAGGTGGGCCTGATACTGTCGGATGTGATCCGGGCCCAACTGATCTGGCGGCTTACCGAAGTAGCGAGAAAAGCGTTCGACAGCGCCAAGGTAACCGCGTATAGTGGCGGAAGAGAAGTTACGTCGCTGGAGTTCCTCCAGCATGACTTTGCGTAATCGGGTCACAAGAACCTCCTTGTGACCCGTACAATACTGCTCCTGTCAGCTCATTGCCTCTGACTTCATCCATGCGAAGCGTCCGCCGCGCCAGCGGCTTCGTTACGTAAACACTCGCTGACCAAGCAGGGGTTATCGGCAAAACCGCTTCGGTCTTTGCCGTGGACCTACTGCAACAGAACTCGCTACCGCTGCCTTATGCTGATTCAAGATGGCCGCAACCATCCTCTGGGCCGTACGGCCGACTACGTAAGCCGGGCACAGACCACTTCCAGGCGATTCACAATCAATATGGTGGAGTTCCAAGGTTCTAAAATAAGGCAAGGCCATGAAGAAGGAAGAGCGCAATCCCGTCAACCGCCAGCTAAGTGAGTCCGACGGAGCGCCCCCCAAACCCGCCGGCGCATTCTCGGGAGAGTTTGTCACCGAGATGTTCGAGTACGACGGTGGAAGGCGGGTCACGGTGTACGTGCCACCGCACCCGCCCGAAGCAATCGTCTTCGCCGGTGACGGACAGGGAATCTCGAAGTGGGGTCGGTTGCTGGAGAAGGCCGATGTACCGTCCACAATGATCGTCGGAGTACATGGGCTGACCGATGAGACGATGCGGCTCCATGAGTATTCACCGGGCTTTGATCCGGAGCGGTTCGCGGCACACGAGAAGTTCTTCGCCGGGGACGTTCGCCGATGGACGGAGTCAAGGTTTGGCGTGGCGCTCCCCGCTGAATGTACTGCCGTGTTCGGCGTCTCGGCGGCTGGAGAGCTGGCCCTCGCTCTTGGGCTTCGACATCCACATGTCTTCGGTGCGGTCTTGTGTGCCTCGCCTGGCGGCGGTTACAAGCCGCCTGGCATTATTCCGAGTCCGCTTCCGCGCACATACCTTGTCGCTGGCACACAGGAGCCGTTCTTCCTTGCGAACGCAAGGAGGTGGGCGGACGCGCTGCGCGATGCAGATGCGGATGTCGTCATGAATGAGCGAGCCGGGTCGCACGGTGGCGCATTCTGGCGAGACGAGTTCCCACTGATGGTGGCGTGGGCATTCGGACGATGACGCATCCGGTGTCTCATCGGTGGTCTGATATAACAACTCGTCTCGTGTGATCGTCGCCAGGCGATCGAAGACTGGCACTACTGGATAACAAAGAGGTACCTCTGATCTGTGCACGCCTGCCGAAAGCTCACAGATAACTCCGCCCGTCCAAAATTGCTCCTCCCCGACGGCGCAGGGTAGATTGTTCTACCCTTGCCGACTTCCCGCGAGTTAAACGGTCCAATGCAGCTGATTGGGGGCCTTGGATCCCCAGGAAAAGGAACTACTGGTCAGCGAAGCCGCTTCCAAAATAACACATACTTAGGTATTTACAAAAGTATTGCGCCGCTGTAGAATCGGATCAGATCGACCTAGCATTTCGATGGTTTCGGAGATGGTTCGAGCAGCTGCTGCTGACGAAGTTTTTCACGCCTTGTCCAACTCGACCCGGCGGAAAGTCCTGGAGCGATTGTCTGTGGGACCAGCCACCGTCACCGAACTGTCGGCATCTTTCGACATGCAGCTCCCGTCGTTCGTGCAGCACCTCTCGCTCCTCGAACGGAGCCGGCTGGTGAGGTCGAAAAAGCGCGGGCGAGTGCGGACCTATGAGATCGCACCCGAACGGTTCAAGGTCGTTGAAGACTGGCTGATCGCGCGTCGTCAGTCGTGGGAAGCTCGGCTGGACCGGTTCGACCAATACGTCAAACAACTCAAGGAGAAGGAATCAGACTCATGAGCAAGCAATTCACGATCAATCCGAAACTTGACTTCGTGATCGAACGGTTCATCGACGCTCCCACGCGGCTTGTCTGGGAAGCGTTGACGAAACCGGAGCATCTCAAGGAGTGGTACATGCCCAAGCCCTGGGGGCGTGTGGTCGCGAACCGAAATGGACGTGCGACCGGGCGGCATCTTCAGCATCGACATCGTAATCGGAGACGGCCAGGAGTCTCCCAATCTCGGCTGTTTCCTGGACGTTGTTCCGATGGAGCGACTTGTCTGGACCTCCATGTTGTTTCCTGGCTATCGTCCGGCTGTCTTTGACGACATTCCGATCACCGCCATCATTACGATGGAGACCGTGGGAACCGGCACTCGCTACGTCTTCACGGCGCTGCACCGGGACGAAGCGGACCTCGAGAAAAACAAAGCATCGGGCTTTTGCCAGGGCACCGAGATCGCCGTCGATCAGTTCGTGGAGCACGTGATCGCGATGAAGTAATTCTGGGCGACTACGCGCTGAAGTTTGGATAGACCGGTAAACGGCGTAGGGTAGATTGTTCTACCCTTGCCGACTTCCCGCGAGTATTCCGCGCTAAGCATGCCTTCGCCCAGGCACTTGTCCGAGATGACGGATCGGATCAATAAGAGATTGGAAGAGGCGAAACAATCAGTTACGGCAGGCGAACTCCCCAGGAACTCGGACAACTACAATGTTTTCGCTCCGCGTTCATTGGGGCCCTCTAATTCTTTCACGGCTTCCTGCGTGCGAAGATCCAGTCTCGAGGAGATGGAGATCATTTTTACAGGAAATCTGCGCGGGGTCGGCAAGCTCTCTTGGGGACCGGCAAACGCGCGTCCTCGTGGGCACAAGCGCCTAGCACAGGCCGCTATTTCTTCACAAAAACCGCAATATACTGGCTCTTCGGCACCAGATCGCGCACCGAAACCAGCCGGAATCCGTTGGCTTCCACTTCCTTGACCAGATCGTCCTGATCCAGGCGGATGTGCTGCACCGCGCGGTTCGGATCCGAGCCCGGCATCGCTCCCGGCCGCTTGAAATACTCCACGATCACCAGCTTTCCGTCCGACAACAAGCTATCGCGAATATGTTCCAGCATCGCTTCCGGATAATCGAAATGATGATACACATCCAGCACCAGCGCCGCCTCCAGCGTGTCGGCCGGGAGCTTCGGATCGCGATCGGTTCCCAGCACGAACTGCACATTGTTCAAGCGGCTGAGCTGCGCCTTCATCTTGGCCTGGTCCAGAAAATCGGTCTGGATATCTTCGCCGATCACGTGGCCCGTGTCGCCCACCCCGTGGCTCAAGTAAGGCAGCATAAAACCCACGCCGGTGCCCACGTCCGCCACCGTTCCGCCAGGCTTCAGGTCCAGCGCGTCCACGATGTCACGCGGTTTCTGCCGTTCCTCGCGCGCCGGATCGCTCAATCCTTTGGCGACGTTCTCGCGCCCCTCGTGCGTCTTATAGCCTTCGTTGGCTTGTGTAGCCACCTGCGCGATGGCCGTGCCGTATAGCAGGGCGCCCAGAACATTGAAGCAGACAAGTGTTCTCATAACGATTTCTCCATGGGCATCGCGAATGGCGCTTCCACCAAAAAGTCGTGCGCGGACATCTCGGCCAGCGCCTCTCGAATCGATTGCTCGGACGTTGGTTCCACGGTGATCACAAAAGGAAGGTCGCGGCGGTTATCGCTCGGCAACTGCAAAACAGCCTCCAGGCTGATCTGTTTTCCTGCCAGTACGCCAGCCAGGCTCGCGATGATCCCCGGCCGGTCCACTACACGGAATCGCAGATAGTAGGCCGAGTGCTGCAGCGTCACCGGGATCGGCTTGTATTCGCCCAGCCGCTCGTGCGCAAAGGGCGAAACGCGTTCCGGACTGCCGCAACGAATTTCGCGCGCCACTCGCATCAGGTCGCTCACCACCGCCACGCCCGTCGGCGCCGCGCCCGCGCCGCGTCCATAATAGAACGTATCTTCGCCATATTTGCCACGCACCCAAACCGCATTGTACGCCCCTTGCACGCCGGCCAGAATAGTCGATTGCGGAATCAGCGCCGGCCGCACCGATAGAATCAAGCCCGAAGACGTTTGATGCGCCCCGCAAATCAGCCGGATGGTATGGCCCAGCTTGTGCGCGTATTCAAAGTCGAGCGGCAGGATGCGGCGGATGCCTTCGGTGTAAATATCGGAAGGCGTGATCTTCTCGCCGAACGCCAGCGCCGCCAGGATCGCCAGCTTCGATCGCGCATCGAAGCCATCCACGTCGGCGCTCGGATCCGCCTCGGCGTAGCCCAGCCGCTGCGCGTCTTTCAGCACATCGTCAAAAGACGATCCGTGCTTCTCGATTTCGGTGAGGATGTAGTTGCTGGTGCCGTTCAGAATTCCGTACAGCGTCGTCACCCGGTCGCCCGAAATGCCTTCACGCAGCACCGTGTGAATGGGGATCCCGCCCGCCACGCTCGCTTCCATCGCAAGATTGATGCCCGCCGCGATAGCGCGATCCCAAATTTCGGAGCCGCACAGCGCCATCAGTTCCTTATTGGCTGTGACCACCGACTTTTTGTGCGCGATGGCGCCGTCGATGATCTCGCGCGCCACCGTGGTCCCGCCCACCAGCTCGGCGACAATATCCACTTCCGGATGCGCCACCACTTCGCGCCAGTCCGCAGTGCGAAAGATCGCGTCGGCCGCCTGCGTGGTCCTATTCACGTCAATGGACCGGCTGCACAGCGCCTTCACGCGCAAGGGAAACCCCAGCTTCAGCGCAATCTGCTCGGCGTTTTCAGTGAGAATCGCAAGCGTTCCCGATCCCACGTTTCCCAGTCCGACAATCCCGACGTTCACCGCCTGCATATAGCGCTATTATCCGGGATCGCGGCCACCACTCACAATCGCGCGGATTTATGGGTGCAACCCGGCGATGAACGCGTTCATCTCGCGCAGCACGTCCGCCTCATTCGACAGGAAGACGTAATGATTGGCGTGCACCAGGCGAACCACGTGCGCCGAAGGCATCGCGCTCTCGAAGGCCTTCGCTTGCGCCCCTGTGGTGGCCTCATCGCGAGCATCAAAGGCCGCCAGCGCAGCCGGGTCTTTGCTGGTCGCCGGATCCGCGGCGTGCGGAACCGCGTAGATCGCGAGAATGGGCACGTGGATCTCCGTGTACTTCTGCATGCCCGTCATGATCGCCTGCGTCGACGCGGGTATCGCGGGCGGCGGCTGCGGGGGCGCTGTGGACGCCGGCGTCGATGGCAGATTTTTTTGCAACTCCCGTAGATCCTTCTCGAATCCCGGGAGACTGGTTTCCAGCAACTCCTGGATCAACGGCTTGGGATCCGGCGGCATCTTTCCGGGCTCGAACTGCGCCAGCTTCCTTTGCAGCTCAACCAAGTCGATATTCAAGTCTCCCTTGGCGCGGTCATAAAATGCGTACGAATAACCCGCATCCAGATAAATCAGCCCCGCCACTTTCTCGGGATGCCGCGATCCCACCGAACTCAACTCCTCGCCGCCAATAGAGTGCCCCACCAGTACCGGCTTGTCGATCTTCAGCGCATCCATCACCGCCAGCACGTCGTCACCCAGGCGATCGGCAGTGTAATTCAATGCTGTCGGCACAGGAGAACTGGATGCGCCAAATCCACGCCTGGTGATTCCGTACACGTGGTATGTGCCGGTCAGCTTCAGCGCGAATTTGTCGAATCGATGCGCGTTGTCTCCCAGGCCCGTCAATAGAACCACGGGGCGCCCGGAGCCTCCCAATCCAGCACCTCCAGCTTGACGTCCGGCTCGACGGACACGAACTGGATCTTGTGCGGCGTTGGATCTTTGTCCCACGCCGTTTCTTTGGTAGCGCGGCGCAGCTCCAGCGGCAAGGGCACGCCCTGCGTCCACGTTCCCGCGATAGACGCGCCATCGGCGGTGAGTTTCCCTTCGTACGTGCCTCGCACCGCATCCACCGTCAACACAAGATTCGATCCCACCAGCGTCACGGAACTCACCGGAATCGCGTTGGTGGTCTGGTCGATACTGAACAGGCTGGCCTTCCAGCCGCCGCCGTCCGCCTTTGCGATTTCAACAATCAGCCGCAGATCTTGCGGACCCGCGTGCAGCGTTCCCTGCCAGTTTCCCGAAATATCTTGCGCGTACAGAGCGCTTCCCGCCAGCGCCAACACGCCCAGCCACCACATCTTATTCATGTGCGATCTCCTTCAAACCTGCGCTTAGGAGCTACGACGCCGAAATCATCGCAAATGTTCCCGCTTTTGGCCGCCATTTTCATGTCATCCACGTTGCAGAGCCACACCAAGGTAGTCCGCACACAGCGGATTTTCTAACTCCTTCACGCGAGCTCGGCCGCTGTCGATCCCTCTGCGCCAAGCCCCATCTCGCGCGCACTTGTCCTACGCTGGATCCGCTCACGAACGCTGCGCCTCCCGAAACAGCGCAAACACCGCCCCCTGCGGATCCGCCACAATTGCCACCCGCCCCACGCCCTCGAAATCCACTGGACCGAGCAAGCTACTGGCGTTCATTTCTGTGGCAACCTGAAATGTTTTATCCACATCAGCCACCGCAAAATAGACCAGCCAGTGCGGTGGATGATGCGCGCTGCCCGGCTCAGCCTGCGGAACGCCGCCGATATAATTCTCGCCGTTCACGATGTGCAGGTAACCGGATTCCTTCCCCTGCCCCGGCTCCAGCTTCCATCCGAACAATCCTTCGTAAAATGTTTTAGCGCGTTGCTGATCGGGCGTGTTCAAATCAGCCCAGCAAAACGCGCCCGGCTCCCCGGTCACACCGATCCCTGGGCGTTTGTCTCCCTGCCACAGGAACAAAACGGCGCCCGTCGGATCTTGTATCACGGCCGCTGTGCCTCGGTCTCCTATTTTGAATGGCGCATCGATCACCTTGCCGCCCAGCTGCGCCGATTTCTTGACAGCCTCTTCCGCGTTCGCCACCGCGACATACAACTTCCAGTGCGACGGCAGTCCTGCAGCACGCTCATCCTGGCGCATGCTGTATGCGCCCGCCGCAACCCGGCCCTGAAGCTCCATCAAACTATAGAAATCGTTCTCGCCAATGGGAACGTCCTTGGCTGTCCATCCGAAGAGCGCGCCATAAAAGCTCTTCGCCGCAGTTTGATCCGAAGCTGCCACCTCGACCCAGCAAAACTCCCCGGGCGCAAAATGCTCAATTGTTGGCATTCCTAGATGATAGATCAGCCTCAAATGCGTTGGCCTATGATGGAGAAAGAGGCGCATCTATGATCTGTCGAATCGTGCTTCTTCTCTCTCTCGCGCTCGCCTCCACGGCGCAACAAGGCCCTCCCGTCGAGCGCCCGCTTCCTCCCGTAGTACCCGACGAAGTTCGCCTGCCGAATGGCAAACTCCAGCGTGAGGAAATTCTGAAGGCCGATTATCAGAAAAATCTCGAAGACGCCCGAGCGCTTTCCAAGTTAGCCGACGAACTCAAGGCGGATTTTGAGAAGACCGATTACAATGTCCTCTCTGTTGGCTCGCTCAAGAAAACCGACGATATCGACCGGCTGGCCAAGCGCATTCGCGACCGGCTCAAACATTTCTGACGCACGCGGACATGCTACGCTCGTCTAAGCCAGATCAATCATCTTGGCTAGGTCAATTTACGCCACGCCCATGGTAACGACACACGAAAAAGCACAGTTGATGAGCGCCTCCGAAATCGACCGCACTCTGGTTCGGCTGGCGCACGAGATCCTGGAAAAAACCGAGGATCTGCACCGCCTGGCCTTCATCGGTATCCGCCGCCGGGGCGTGCCTCTCGCGCTCCGTCTCGCCGACAAGATCAAGAACCTGGAGAACCTCCCCGTCCCGGTTGGTTTTCTCGACATTAATTTATACCGCGACGATCTTTCCACGGTATCCGAAAAGCCGGTGCACAACGCGACCGAAATCAATTTCCCGGTCACCGGCAAGGACATCATCCTGGTGGATGACGTGCTCTACACCGGCCGAACCGTCCGCGCCGCCCTGGACGCCCTGTTCGATCAGGGACGGCCGTCGCGCGTGCAACTGCTGGTCTTGATCGATCGCGGCTGGCGCGAGCTCCCTATAGAGGCCCGTTACGTCGGCCGCATGGTCCAGACCAGCGCCAACCAGATCATTGAAGTGAAGCTCCAGGAAATCGACCAGAACGACAAGGTGCTGTTAGTGGAAAAAGACTAGAAGCGCACAGCGCGGGATGCGCTCGAAGGGTGGAGAAAACAATCGCGGCCCGCTGCGTTGTGCGCGACGTTGTAGAGAGAACGAACAAAATGCCGGGCGGACTGTTGGGAATTGAATCGCTGGATCGAGTCGAGATCGAAGGCATCCTCGACCGGGCCAAGCGTTTTCAGCCGCGCCAGACCGATTCCAAGAAATCCGACCAGCTTCGCGGCCGCATGATCGTGAATTTGTTCTTCGAAGCTTCCACGCGGACGCGCACCAGCTTCGAAATCGCGGCCAAGCGTCTCGGCGCCGACGCC
Source organism: Bryobacterales bacterium (assembly GCA_963798295.1). GTDB lineage: Bacteria > Acidobacteriota > Terriglobia > Bryobacterales > Bryobacteraceae > Palsa-89. The sequence goes on from CAWCSV010000007.1 coordinate 985,112, forward strand.
ATTTCCATCACCGCCTCCGCTTCCAGCGTCTCCAAAGGCGAATCGCTCGTCGACACGCTCAACACGCTGGGCGCCATGCATCCCGACGCCATCGTGATGCGCCACTCCGCATCCGGCGCGCCCCATTTTCTGGCCCGCTACCTTCCCACTCCCATCATCAACGCCGGGGACGGCACCCACGAGCATCCCACGCAAGCGCTTCTTGACGCGCGCACCATCCTGGACCGCCGCCCCACTCTGGAAGGCTTGCGCGTCGCCATTATCGGCGACATCGCACACAGCCGCGTGGCCCGCTCCAACATGTATCTGCTTTCGAAATTCGGCGCGCAGATTGTCTTATGCGGACCCGCGTCGCTGTTGCCGCCTGAACTGGAGCAGCTTGCGCCCGGCATCAGCCTGACGCACAAAATGGAAGACGCCATTCGCGACGCCGACGTTATCATGATGCTGCGCGTGCAGCTGGAACGCCAGCACGAAGCCGCATTCTCGGCCAACGAATATTTCCAGTTTTACGGCCTGCGGCTGGAGCACATGAGCCTGGCCAAGCCGGACGCCATCGTCATGCATCCTGGCCCCATCAATCGCGGCCGCGAAATTTCCTCCGAAGTGGCCGACTCGCAGCGCTCCGTCATCTTGAATCAGGTGGAAAATGGAATTGCGGTCCGCATGGCGGTGCTGGAACGTATTCTTGGAAATTGATGCCGAAACTGATCATTCGTAATGGCCGCGTGATGGACCCGGCCAGCGGTCTGGATGCCACACGCGACGTCGCCATCGAAGACGGCCGCATTGCCGCTATCGGGCAGAATCTCGACGGCGCCGGCGCAACCGAACTCGATGCTTCCGGCCTCATCGTCGCCCCCGGCTTCATCGACATGCACGTTCATCTGCGCGAGCCCGGTTTCGAACACGCCGAGACCATCGAGAGCGGCTCGCGCGCCGCCGCCGCCGGTGGATTCACGTCCATCTGCTGCATGCCTAACACCAAACCGGCCAACGACAACGCCACCGTCACCAGTTACATCATCGAGCGCGCCGAGCGCCACGCTGTCGTCAACGTATTTCCCATCGGCGCCATCACCAAGGGAAGCAACGGCGAAGAGCTAGCCGCCATCGGCCTGATGAAGCAAGCGGGCATCGTGGCCATCTCCGACGACGGCCGTCCCGTCATGAACGCGCGTGTGATGCGACGCGCCATGGAAACCGCGCGCTCCTTCGGCCTTCCCGTGATCGATCATTGCGAGGACTTGCACCTCAGTGCCGGCGGCGACATGAACGAAGGCATCCAAAGCGTGCGCCTTGGACTGCGCGGCATCCCCGCGGCTTCCGAAGACGTCATGGTCGCGCGCGATATTCTGCTGGCCGAGCTCACCGGCGCGCGATTTCACGTCGCGCACATTTCTTCGCGCCACTCGGTGGAAATGCTGGCGTTCGCCAAGGCGCGCGGCCTGCCCGTGACCAGTGAAGCCACACCGCATCATTTCGCGCTGCGCGATCGGGACATGCCGCCCTATGACAGCAATTACAAGATGAAGCCGCCGCTGCGCTCGGAGTGCGACGTCGCGGCCATCACCCAGGGCATCGTTTCCGGCGCCATCGACGCCATCGCCACCGATCACGCTCCGCACCCCGGCAGCGAGAAGATGCAGGAATTCGAGCAATGCCCGTTTGGCATTCTTGGACTGGAAACCGCCATCGGCATTACTCTGCAACGTCTGGTGCATTCCGGAAAGATCACGCTCATGCGCATGATCGAGCTGTTCACCACCGGTCCCGATCGCGTGCTCGATCTCAAACGCGGACGACTCGCCATCGGCGCTCCTGCCGACATCACGCTCTTCGATACCGAACGCTCCTGGACCTACGACGTCAACCGCTCCTTCTCCAAGAGCCGTAATTCTCCCTTTGATGGCTATGCGTTTCGCGGCGGCCCCGTGGCTACGATCGTCGGCGGAAAAGTGGCCTGGAGCGCTGACCACGTCGCCCTCGGAGTACCCGTCAATTCACAACGCGACTGAGCCGTGACCGTGAGGGAGCGGTTTTTCGAGTTTTCACGCAGACTCTTTGCGTCACGCGCCGACACGTGGCAAAAGGCTACGATAAAAGCAGGGTGGCTACATGGCAAAGTTAGACACACATGCGGACATCGACTGGATGGCTTGCGAACTGATCGAGCAAATTCCCGGCAAGGTTTCGGGACGGCCCATCGTGCGCGGCACACGCATTCTGCCTGACGCGATCGTCAACAGCTACGATGCCGGCGAGTCTCTAGACCTGATTCACGAAAACTATCCGGGGCTCTCCATTCCGCAAATTCAACGCCTCATTGAATTTGCTCATGCCCAACGCGGACAGTCGTTCCCGTGAAAGTGTTGCTCGATGAAAATCTTCCGCATCTCTTGCGGAACAACCTGGGCGAGCACGATGTTTTCACGGTTAGGTACAAGGGCTGGGCGGGGTTGAAGAACGGCGAGCTTTTGAAAACAGCCGAGCATGAGGGCTTCGAGGTCCTCGTCACCGGCGACCAGACCATCTCTTACGAGCAGAACCTTACCGGGCGGAGCGTCGCAATAGTGGTGCTGTCGTCCATCGACTGGCACATCCTCAAGAACCACCTGCTGTCGATTATCGCCGCGGTCGACAGCGCCCTTCCCGGCACCTTTCAAGCGGTGGACTGTGGCGCCTTCACCCGCAAGAAGTAACACACGTTCACCGTCTCACAAACGGTAAGTTTTGAGAAAGTGCCGCGAAGAAGCAGCCTTTTGAAAGTTGTCATATTGCAACGTCGTTCTGCGGATAAACTTCTCCAATTCCCTCTTGGCGTCGTCGGGGTTCTTGCGCAGGCACGAGCTGTGCCGATATTGGCTTCCGCAGACAAGCGACGAAAAGTACCAGATCCCCATGTTGACCCTCTCTGGGTTTGCGGACTTGTCGACAATGAACTGCGCCGCCTCGCGGTCGTTCTCCATCCTTCTTCCCGCGATAAGCTCGATTGTGCGTTTCACCCATATATCAATGGGCTGGAGCTGCCATCTTATGCTGCTGTCAATCTGAACGCTGACTCCGCCGTCTGGCAAGAGTTCCTTCGCGTCGCGGAGGAAGTAGGAAGCAATCTTTGGTCCGATTCCCCGGATGGAGGTAAGGAAATGGAACGCTTCGTCGATTTTGCCTTGCCTTACGCACTCCTGAGCGTACGAGAGGATGTTGCTCTTCCCTTTTTCGCGGAGTTGGCAGACAAGGGAGTGATCGCCCGAAAGAAGTGGACAGCGTCTCTCATTGGGCGGAACGCCTGCTTCTTTCAACGCCGTACTGAAATCGATCCATATTTTTTCCTCAACCTCAGGACTCCGGCTCCGGTCGAATTCAGGTGCATTCTTTTCGAGCGCGTCGACCGCTGCGGGCGCGTAGCTAGAGCTCCTTCCCGCACGCTCGAAGCCATACCCGCCCAGGAAGAAGATTGCGGCCCGCGACGCTTCGTTTCCGGGCAGCTTCAAATCCGCGCGATAGAAGGGGCTCACTTGTTCGTCGAAAAAGCTCAGCCATTCCTGTGCTTGTGGCGATTCGTGATCCATTCCGGTACCCGGCATTATGTGTTCAACCATGTATATATATACCCCGCAGAACGCGGTTCCACGATGATGAAGGATAGTCAATTTTGCTGCTCGGATAAGCCCCATGTCTCGAAATGGGTGGGTCGTGGGTTGGGTTGGTTTTTTGTACTATCGTTGGGTATGCCAAAAGCGCTGAACATGTTTTCTGACGCGGAGTCTCATGACCATGAAATCCTTGAGCGGGTCAGTGGAAAGAAAATTGGCACCCTCAGGATAAAGCCCAACAGCATTCTTTGGAAGCCGAAGGGTGGGCAGAAGTTTTTCTCGGTAGGACTCGCCCAGTTCAGCGAATGGATTGAGAAGAACGGGACTCTCGTCTCTAAATAGAAAGTCGTCGTCTCGCAAACGGTAGGTTTTGAGACGAATGCGGGAGAGCTGAAGTCAGGGGCTCGCACGTCCCAAAAGTCATTCCCGCGCAACCGAGCCTCAACGTTCACGCCACGCCCCCATCAATTTTCCCCTCCCAGTCAATAGAATCCAGCTCCCTCGCGCGTGAAATCCCTCCCGCCCATGCTAGAACTCACCTGAGGTGCCCCATGACAAATCCAATCCCCACGCCAATCGCCAATCCCCAACAGCCAATCCCCACCAGCCAACCCCCAAACCCGGAGCGGCGCACTCGCGCGAACCGCGCGAATGCGGCGCTCTCCACCGGCCCCCGCAGCGCCGCCGGCAAACAGCGCTCTTCACAGAACGCCCTCACCCACGGCCTCCCCAAACCGACAGATCCCGATGGGGAGTTCCCGGGAGCAGAGATACAAGAGCGGAGGAAAGGAGTGCCGGCCACCAGCCAATCCCCCGTCCTCGCTACCGAGGACCCAGCCGCCTACCAGCTCCACTGCCGCGGGTTCTACGACGAATACCAACCCGCCACCCCCACCGAATCCCAGCTCACCCAGGAACTCGCCGACACCGCCTGGCGCCTGAACCGCATTCCTTTCCTCGAAGCCGAGCTCTCTCTCGCCAAAACCCCAACCCTCCCAGATCTCTGACATCGTCGACGCCCACCGCGCCCTCGCCACCCTCGGCCTGCACTCTCAGCGGCTCTCCCGCCAGTTCCAAAAAGTCTTGAACCAGCTCCGAGAAATACAATCGGAGCGCCGTCACGAGCAAGAGCGTGCCCTCAAGGATGCCGCCGCCCTTCTCGAACTGCACAAACACAAAGGTGTTCCTTGGCAGCCCTCCGATCATGGGTTCGTTTTTTCAAAAGACCAAGTGGAAGCGTTCGCCGAGCGCCTGATGCGCCTCAACGAATCTCGCCACATCGAACATGTCCGGTTCTACATGCCGCCGCCCGCCCGTGCAGCCAGCGCCTCTCTCTGAACCGCGACAGTGAGGGAGCGTCTTATCCGTAGCACCGGGCGGCTCTGCGATAAGGATACAGTTACTAAAGCCTTGGACCCTTCTTTCCGTCATCGCCAGATTCCCGGCCGCCAGACTCGCGGCGGCTGCCTTTGGTACGCCATCGTCGCCATCGTTCTGTTCGTAGTGCTGCGCTGGCTGTGTTCCTGGACCATCGACTACCAATGGTGGAAAGAAATGGGCCAGTTGCATACCTGGTTCAGCATCCTCGCCTATAGCGTGATTCCCGCCACCGGCGCCACCATCGTCGCATTCATCGTCTTCTGGATCGCCCATTCGCTCGCGCTCAAGAAGGCTCACGTCCGCCTGCGCGAGCACCCGCTCTACGCCAAACTCACCACCCTTGGCATCGCCCTGCTTGCGTTGATCGTGGCGCTCTCCACGCTCGACACCTGGACCGTGGTTCGCTACTTCGGCGGCCGCGATTTAGGCGGCGCAGCCACGGCCTGGCACGATCCCGTCTTCGGCAATCCGCTTTCCTTCTACCTGTTCAAGATTCCGTTCTATTCCGACCTCTTGGGTTTGTTGCTCGCCATCGTCGTCCTGGGCGCACTGATTTATTGGATCTGCCGAACGAGCTTGGGAACTCACCGGTCGCGTTGGCGACTGGAAGAACGTTCAGGAAATCAACATCACCCACCTGGGCCTGGCCGGCGCGCTCAACAGCAGCTTCCTGCGCGGATTGGGCGCCGTATTCCTGCTCTCCATGGCGGCTCGATTTTTCCTGGCGCGCTACGGCTTGCTGCTCGAAGAACACGGCAGCTTCATGGTCGGCATCGATTATGTGGATCAGAACATCGTGCTGCCGTTGCAGTGGGTGGAAATCGCCGGGTGCGTCATCTCTGCCGGGTTGCTGCTCGCCAGCCGCTGGCGCTCGGCACTGATCGCTGTGGTCGGCGCCATCGTGTTGCGTACCGCGATTCCGCCCATCGTTGGCGCCGCGTATGTGAAGCCCAACGAGATTTCCATCGAGCGGCCATACATTCAAAAGCATATCGAGGCCACGCGCTCGGCATTCGGAATCGACCAGCGCACCAGCGAAATAGACTTCGCCGCCAAGCCGGACGAGCCGGTCGACTTCAAACAGCATCAGCCTTTGCTCGACAATGTTCGACTCTGGGACTGGCACGCCTTTCACGACGCCATCACCCAGCTCCAGCCCTACCGGCCCTACATCTATACCGATACCGACGTCGACCGCTACACCATCAACGGCCAGTTGCGCCAGATGATGCTCTCGCCTCGCGAGTTGGACCTCACGCAGCTCGGCGAAGCGGGAACGCGCTGGATCAACCCGCACTTCATCTACACCCACGGCTACGGCATCGTGATGGCCGAGGCCAACCGCGTTTCGCCCAACGGCCTGCCGGAGTTGATTATCAAGGATGCGCCGCCGGTCATCAGCGAACCCGGCCTGAAGCTCACGCGCCCCGAATTGTATTACGGCGAAAACGTGCAAGACCCGGTCTTTGTCGACACCGCGCAGGCCGAGTTCGATTATCCTTCCGGCGATCGTAACGTCGAAACTCACTACCAAGGAAAAGGCGGTTTCCCGATTTCGTCGCTGCTCATGCGCGCCGCCGCTGCGGTCTCGCGCGAGGACATCAACATTCTGCTCACCGGCTACCTGACTCAGGACAGCCGCATGATGATTCGCCGCAACGTCACCGCGCGCCTGAGCGCCATGGCCGATTTCTTGAACTGGGATCCCGATCCGTACCTGGTGCTCACCGATGCGGGCCGCCTGGTTTGGATCGTCGATGGCTACATGACTTCCGACGTTCATCCCTATTCGGCCAAAGTCGGGATGGAAGGGATCGGCGAGTTCAACTACATCCGCAATTCCGTGAAGGCCACCATCGATGCCTACGATGGAACGGTGCATTTCTACGTCTTCGATCCCGACGACCCGCTGCTTCAGGCCTATCGGAATCTATTTCCCGATTTGTTCGAGCCTTCCTCGGCCATGCCCGCCGATCTGCGCCGTCACGTCCGCTATCCGGAATTGATTTTTCGCGTGCAGGCCGACATCTACCGGCTGTTCCACATGCGCGATCCCGACACGTTTTACAACAAATCCGACGCCTGGGATACCGCGAAGTTCACCAACGAGCAAGGCGGCACGCCCGGTCCTCTGGCGCCCACTTACGTAGTGGCTACGCTGCCCGGTGAAACCAAGCCCGAGTTCCTGCTGTTGACGCCCTTCACGCCGCGCAACCGCGACAACCTGATCGGCCTGATGATGGCGCGTTGCGATGGAGAACATTTGGGCGAGAAAGTGGTTTTGCTTCTCTCCAAGCAGGAGATCATTCTCGGCCCCATGCAGGTGGAGGCGCGCATCAATCAGGATCAAAACATTTCCAAAGACCTGACGCTGTGGAATCAGCAAGGCTCGCAAGTGCTGCGCGGCCAGATGCTGGTGCTGCCCATCGAACACACCTTCTTGTACGTTGAGCCCATTTACATCCAGGCATCGCAGGCCAAAATGCCGCAGTTGAAGAAAGTCGCGCTCGCGATGGGCAACAATCTGGTTTACTCCGACACCTATCCGGAAGCGCTGGCGCAATTGGCGGGCGAAAAGTTGCCGCCTGCGCCTGAACAAACCACCTCGACAACGCAGCCGGCAACGACAACGACCGCCGCTCCCACACCGGGGCAACCGGACGCGCGCATTGCCGAGATCCGCCAGCATCTGCAGCGCTATCGCGACCTGGTGTCGCAAGGCAAGCTGGCCGAAGCCGGCAAGGAGCTGGAAGCCATTCAGGGACTGGTTTCCAAGTGAGCCAGCCTGGCGGTTTCCGTCCAAAGACGCTCGGCAACCGCGTCATCCTGCGCCAGCTTGGAAGGCTCCACGGCTTTGCACTTATAGAAGTAAAGCCCGCTCGTTTTGGCCACATCGGCTGAGGATGCCAGATAGACAATCGTCTCCGCACCCTTTTCGGGCGAGATGGCAAAATGTTTCATGAAGCGGAATGCCGCGGCGCCAAATCCCTTACCATCCTCGCCGATACGCGTGTTCACGAATCCGGGGTGCAGACTGTTGGTCAAAATCCCGGTTGCAGCCAACCGCCGGGTGAACAGTATATTGAGCAGCTTCGAAATGCTGTAGGCACGGAAACCCTTAAAGTTGGTTTTCATTTGCAAATCGTCGAAATCAACTTTGGCGCGATAATGCGCATGCGATGATGTGTTCACCACTCTCGCGGCGCCGGCCGCCAACAGCGCCTCGCGCAACCCGTGCGTCAGAACGAAGTACGACATGTGATTGGTCGCGAAGGTCACTTCAAGTCCGTCCTCGGTGACCTTGCGTTCGCTAAAAGCCGCACCCGCGTTATTGATCAGCACATCGATGCGCGGCTCGGCCGCCTTGATTTCCGCAGCCAGGCGGTTCAAGTCGGCCAAGCGCGAAACATCGCCATAATGAACGTTGTGATTTTCTTTGGGAGCAATCTCGCGAAGCTTCGCCAGCGTGGCTTCGCCGCGGCTCTGGCTGCGCGCCACCAGGACAATTCGCGCGCCCATGGCGGCCAGTCTCTCCGCCGCAACTTGGCCGATTCCGGAGGTCCCGCCGGTGATCACCACTACTTTACTTTGCATGGATAACCTTAAAGGGCTGCTGGCCAGTGTACCCTAATTGGGGATGCGAATTGCGACCATTTTCATAACAGCCTTGCTTCTGACGGCCTGCCATAAGGAGGCACCCAAGGCGGTGGTCGTACCCGACGTCTTCCGCGTCAAGTTTCAAACATCAGCGGGCGATTTTGTCGTGGAAGCGCACCGCGCCTGGGCCCCGCACGGCGTGGATCGCTTCGATGAGCTGCTTCGCATGAAATATTTCGATCAGGGCCGATTCTTCCGCGTAGTGCCGGGATTCATCGCGCAATTCGGCGTTCATCGCAATTTCGACGTTCACGGGAAATGGCGCGAATATTTCATCGCCGACGATCCTCCGCAACAGAAGAACCTGCGCGGCACGCTGGCCTACGCCATGTCAGGCCTAGGCACCCGCACCACCGAAATCTTCATCAATCTGGCCGACAACAAAGCGCTGGACGATCAGGGATTCGTGCCTTTCGCCAAAGTGATCCAGGGCATGGACGTGGTAGACAAGTTCTATGCGGGCTATGGCGAGATGCGTCCGGAGGGCAAATATATCGACCCCAGTCGCGTAGAGGGCGAGGCCAACGAATACCTGGTCCAGCGCTTTCCGAAGCTCGATTTCATCCTTCACGCGGAGTTTGTGCAGTAAGCGAAACAATCTCGCTTTATAACGATCAACTAACTGGTGACCAAACGCACAAAGTACATTCTGGCTGGAATAGCTCTCTTTATCGTGCTGGCGGTGGCGGGCGCCTATCTGGCTTCGGCGGCGATCGCGAAGCGTTTTGAACCCGCTCTGCGGGCGCAAGCGATCCAATACATGCAGGACCGTTTTCATAGCGAGGTTGCGATTGGAGAGCTGCACATCAACCGGCCCAAGATGTCGACCATCCAGATTCTGTTGCGGCATGGCCGCGGTGCGATCGTAGCGGTAGAGGGCCAGGACGTTTCCATGCGATTCGGCGGCGACCGAAGCAGGCCGCCATTGTTTGCCATCAAGAAGCTGTTCTTCACCGTGGACCTGGAGGTATTGGTTGCCCCGAAGAAATCCGTCAACTTCGTCAGCATCGACGGCATGGAGATTAACATTCCACCCAAAGACGAGCGCGGAGACATAGGAGGCAAAGAAAACTCTGGGGCTGAAGTCTCCTTCCAAAACGTCCTGATCAGGGACGTCAAGCTGGTGTTGCTGCCGAAGGACCCCGCCAGGAAACCGCTGCAGTTTAACATTGCGCGCCTGCATTTGCAGGCGATAGGCTCCAACTCGGCGGCGCGCTACGACGCGGACCTCACCATTCCGAAGCCTCCCGGCACCATCAGAAGCACCGGCGCCTTCGGGCCCTGGAACGCATCCACGCCCGGCGACACGCCGATGCACGGCGACTATACTTTCGACAACGCCGACCTCGGAATCTTTAAGGGAATCGCAGGCACGCTGTCTTCTAGAGGGCAGTTTGACGGCACGCTCGATTCGGTCAATGTGAAGGGCAACGCGTATGTGCCGAACTTCCAATTGAAGATGGTGGGCAATCCTCTGCCCCTTTCCACCAACTTTGAAGCACTGGTTGACGGGACCAACGGTAATACCGTGCTGCAGCCTGTGCGGGCAACGCTGGGCCACACCAACTTCACTACCGCCGGCGCGGTGATCAAGAACGAAGAGTATTCCAAGCGCAGCATCAACCTGGACGTTACCATGCCGAATGGCCAGATGCGCGACCTGCTGACCTTGGCTATGAAGGGACCGCCATTCCTGGAAGGCCTGATGACCATGAAGTCGACCATCAATCTTCCTCCGCTAAACGCGACGGTGAAAGAAAAACTGGTGCTGGACGGCACCTTCGACGTGCATGACGCCAAATTCCTCAAGACCACGATTCAGGACCAGATCGATCAATTGAGCCGGCGCGGCCAAGGGCAGCCTCAGAATCAGGAGATCGACGAAGTGATTTCGAAGATGCAGGGTTCGTTCCATCTGGAGAATCAGGTGATGACCTTTCGAACGCTGGCGTTTGAAGTGCCCGGCGCCGCAGTTTCGGTGACGGGAAACTACAATCTGGATAATGACACGCTCGACTTTCACGGCGCGCTGAAGCTGGACGCCAAGATATCGCAGACCATGACAGGCTGGAAGCGCTGGCTGCTCAAACCGGCCGATCCATTCTTCGCCAAGAATGGCGCAGGGACGTTCCTGAAGATCAAGATTGAGGGCAACGCCCATCAACCGAAATTCGGCCTGGATCGCTAAGCAGTCACATCAGACAAATTCCATCATCTTGGATAAAAGTCCTGTGCTGATCCAGAGTACGAGCGAAGTTGCGCCGATCAGCTTCGCTTTGTCGAGTTCCGGGGAAGCAATGGCACGGCGGACCGAGAGCTGAAAAACGGTGGCCACGATCAAGAGCAGCATCTTGATCCAAAACACCGGATTGTCGTGCCACTTCGCGGCTTGCGCGGTGAACATGAGCGGTCCGGTGAGCATCAGTAACGCGAAACCACACCAGGTCCAGGGCGCCAGCGCGGCGGCTACTTCATGAATAGGCTGGCGGCGCATGGCAACGCCCAGCAGACCCAGGTCGGTGAGCAGCAGCGTACCCACGAAAAGCGCGAGGCCGATCAAGTGAATGCTCTCGAAAATCGGGAAAATGATCTGCCCGCGCATAAGCTCGCCGACTGGAGTTCGTTCCAGCCATTCGAACGCCTGGCAGAACGGAAAGTTGTAGGTTAAGCTGTGCGGCTTCATGTCTTCTCATAACCCACGGCGCGTCCGGCCGCGATCACGCAGATCCAACATGCGATCGAAATGATGCCGGCCATACGGGCCCGAGCCGGCGTAAGCGAATCCGAGTCCCAGCCACCCACACCGCGATAGATGCCGTAGTGAAAGAGCAGGGCGTTCAGGCCGGCCAGCGCCAGGAACAGAAGCTTCCAGCGGAAAAACATGCTGTGATAAAGCCGCACCGGCTCGGACCAGGCGAGAAGCGATCCGGTAACCGCCATGAAGCCGAAACCGCCAAGAGTCCAGGGCAAGACTTGCGCGACCACGCCCGATACCGGCATGCGACGCATTCCGAAGCCGAGCAGCCTCAAGTCCACCACGACAATGGTCCCGGCAACCAGCAGAATTCCGACGCAATGCAGAACATTGAGAATCGGATACACCCAGATGGATTCGCGAATCGCGACGCTCAAGTGCGTCTGATAAATCCATTGGCAAATACTAAGCATGCAAGGCCTGCTTGAGCAGGAGCGCGCCGATGAACGCCAAACCTATATTTACCGCGATCAGGAAGCGCGCGCTGCTGAGCCGGCGATGGGCGGCGCGGCCAAGAACGGTGGCGAGCAACGCTAGCGGCAGCGCGAGCAGAAAATAGCGGCTGACCGTCCGAGTCCAGAGACCTGTGACTGCATAACCGGCCATCCCGACCATGCTCGCAACCAGGAAATATCCTTGCAGCGTCGCGCGGAACTGCACCGGCGTCCATCGGCGCAGAAGGCCATAGACCACCAGAGGCGGCCCGTTCATGCCATAAGCGCCCCCCAGAATGCCGGCGGTGAAACCGAACAGAGGCGCCAGCCGGTCGTTGTGGAGCTGTGGCTTCCTGCCGGCCAACGAATAGAGCGCGAAGGCGATGATGAACACGCCGAGAATCGTTTTGACAACGGATTCAGGGACGGTCTTGAGAAGCAAAAGGCCCAGTGGAATCCCGAACAGAGTGGAAGCAATCAGCCAGCCCGCGCTACGCAGGTGGACTTTGCGCCAGTCCTGAATCAGGACGATGGTAGCCACGGTGATGGAAACCAGCACGGCCAGCGGGGCGACCACTTGCACCGGCATTACCAAAGCGAGGAGAGGCACGGCCACCAGCGCTTCGCCGAATCCAAGCGCGGATCGGATGAAAGTCGCGAGAAAAAGGACGACGAGGACAGGAACGATCGTCGCGCTCAAGCGAAGATCCGCTTGCTCGCATCGATTTTGGCGTAAACCAGCGCGCCGAAAACGCACAGCGCGGAGGTGACGAAAAAGGGAACGTCCCAGCCGAAGCCTTTCACCAGGTAGGCCAGCAGCGCGGGCGAGATGGCTCCGCCGATGTTGCCGCACATATTCATAACGGAGGCAGTGCAGCCTGCGAAATCGCCGCCAATATCGAGCGGGATGGCCCAAGAAACGCCGACCGTCAGTTCCAGGCCGCCGAAGGCGAGGCAACTGAAGGCGACGCAAAGCCTGGGATCGTGAGTGAGGGTTGCGGGAAGAATGCCGATGGCCGCGATGACAAAACCGGCGATGCCAACCACGCGGCGCGCGCGGGTAACGTTGCCAGTTTTGCGCAGAAACAGATCGGAAAGCCAGCCGCCCGCAAGGTCGCCGAGGGTGCCCGCAAGCAAGGGCAAGCTCGCGTAGAAGCCCATCTGCTTGAGGTTGAAGCCGCGATGCGTGTTCAAGTAAGTGGGAAACCAGTCCAGGTAAACGGCGAGCGCGTACTGATAGCAGAAATACATCAGTGCCAGTTGCCATACCGTGCGGCTGGAAAGAATGCGACGCCAGGGGACGCGCACGCCGATCTGCTGGCGCGGACCGCCGGTGGCTGAATGGATGAGATCGAGCTCGGCCGCGTTGACGCCGCGATGCTGTTCGGGCGAGTCGCGGTAGTAGAAGAACCAAACGATGGACCAAACCAGGCCCATCACCGCGAAGGTGAGGAAAGGCATGCGCCATCCGTAGCGGAGAATCATCCAGACCACAATCGGCGGAGTGACCGCGGCGCCCAAGCGCGAGCCGGCGTGCGTAATGCCTTGCGCAAAGCCGCGTTCGGCCGGAAGCATCCAGCGCGAGAGTGAACGCGTAGCGATGGGGAATGCGCCAGATTCGCCGATTCCGAAAATGAAGCGGATGGTGACCATGGATGCCGCGTTCCAGGCGAAAGTGGTGAGGGAGGTGAAGATACTCCACCAGGTGACGATAATCGCAAGCGCGCGGCGCGGACCGATTTTGTCGCCAAACCAGGCGCCCGGGAGTTGGAACAGCGTGAAGCCCCAGCGAAAGCTGGCCAGTATCCAGCCGACGGTGATGAGCGAGAAACCGAATTCTTTCCGGATCAAGGGCATGGCCGACGCGATGATGGTGCGGTCCATGTAGGTGATCATGTAGACCGCGACGGTCATGGCGAGCACCACATGGCGGGCGCGGGTGGGACGGAGGGATTGGCGCGTAGGCGGCGTCGGCGTGGCGTCGGCAGTTATGGGACGAGCTTCAGGCGCGGTTGGCATCATCGTCGTGGACGATCCGGGCGGGGACGATCCGAAGGGCATCATAACAGACGGTAGCTGGGGATTGGGGTTGGGGATTGGGGGTTGGGGATTGGTTGGCTGGAATTCCTAGAACCAAAGGTGGTGCACAGAAAGTACGAACTTACCATTGCCGTACAGGGGGATCGGGTAGACACTTTAACTAAAGATGTCTCGCATCGAACAGCGAACGCGGACGGAAAGACGGGCGGAGCCAAGATACTCGATCAACGAATACTCGGTGCTCCGGAGTGTTGGAGACATCGCGGCCGTAAGGGTTCTGGACATTTCCGCCATTGGCCTGCGCGTGGCTTCTGTCGCTCCCATTCCCATCAACACGGCTGTGGAAGTTCAGCTGGGCGGCATTAAGGTGGCTGGGTTGGTGAAGAACTGCTGCTGCGTCCGGGTATCTGAATTTCAATTGGGAATCCTCTCGGGAACCCCGCAGGTTGTTCCCACGCGCTTGGATCATCTCTCCATCCTTCGCCAAGCCAAACTGGTGAACGGCGAATCCTGATCGGCCGGGCCGCAAACCGCTCCCTGGCACTCGCCATCGCAAACACAAGTGCGCTAATATGTTTTCGTGGGTGGTGGCTCAGCGATGGGCGACGTCAAGATGGCCTTTGACGAATCCGAAAATCCGTTGCGGAAAGCGATGCGGCGCGCCGCCGAGTCCGGTTGGAGCGTCAACCCGCCGGAGATCGCAAACACCAACGAAATTTTGATCCTGCACCTGGCTATCGACAGCAACTTCTGGCAAGCCTTGGGGACCGCTGAAAAGTGGCCGGACTGGGAACCCCACCGGCAGGATTTCATCGACTACCTGGCCGATGGCGGCAACCCAGCCTCTTTCTTCGCGCACCTGCTGAAATAAGCGACGGTGAACATCGCAGTGACATTTCTGTAGACAGCAGCCAGGTTGTCCACTATACTTGAGGCGCTCTTTGAAAGCTTATGTGGCGCTCCGCGGCGGTTTCCCTGGCCGTGCTGTCCAGCCTGGCTGGCAGCGCGCAGCAGCTGGAACAGCACACCATCAAGTCCAACGTAGAATATCGCTTGAGCAAGGGCGATCTGCCCCCGCTCGCGTTCGGCGCTGAGAAACCGAAGAACGTGGAAGTGATCAGCGGCGGCGAAGAGCTGCTGCAGGATTGTCTGAACGATCCGGTGAGGTGGTCGCAAGATCCGCTGGTGTTCCGGTTGGCGCACGCTCACGCCGCGTCTATCCAAAGCTGCCGCGAGAACAGATCTCCCTCAATGCACGTCATTTTTCTCAAAGTGACCGGTGAACCGTTGCAGGCCTGGGTCCACTTCGATGGTCACGGGGCCCAAACCTCGGAAAGCCGGCTAGCCCATCTGGGCGAGTTCCTGTATCACAAGATCACCTTCCAGAATAACGATCAGGAGCGGATGTTTGAAAATCTCGAGCGTTCGTACTCGAGTCCGCTGGGGATCTCTACGGAACCCGCGGCCTCGTTTGGCTTTCGCGAGCGTCTGACGCTTTTCACGGACAAAACAGTAACTGAGGTGCAGCCCTACGCCGCCACTCTGGTTTCGTCAGCGGCTCTGCTCATCATCAGCCCCGATCACGTGTGGGGCCAAGGCGCCGACAACTACACCAACCATCTGGTTTCCTCCTTCACCCGGAGGCTGGTGACGTACGGAATCCAAAGCGGTGCGGCCGCCGCGCTGCACGAAGACCTGCGATATAAACCGTCTCTGAGCCAAAACGTTTGGAAGCGCGCGGGGCACGCATTCCGGAGCACTCTCATTCTGGAAACGCCTCGCGGCAACGACATCGCGTTTGCCAATATCGTGGCTGCGGTGGGCAGCGCGGAGATTATCAACGCCAGCCGACCCGGGCAGGAAAACCCAACGCAGCAAAACCTGAGCCGCCTGGGAGTGTGGAATCTCTCGGCGGCCAATCTCCTAGGGTTCGCCGAGGGCAATCTGTGGAACGAATTTAAACCCGACATCAAGCATCTGGTGCGGAGCAGGTTGCTGCATCGGCAGTGATTGTGGATTGGCCTGGTGGGCCAGCCGCGCTGCTGCTGTAACGCGACCGCCGAAGACAAGCCGTCCACCGCATCCAAGTCCGGCACACCAACTCAAGCGGCGTCGATCAGTTCATCCCAACCGAGTGCGTGTCCCAAGGCTCGCTTTATCTCGCCATGGCGTCGCGGAGACAGTTGCCCGATTCGCTTGGTCAAGACCGAGCGAGCCACGGTACGTATGTTGTCGCAGTTGGCCACGCACTTGGTGGGAAGCCCTTCCGCTCGGCCCAGCAAGACTTCAACAGCGATGCGGCGAATGGTGGTTGTAATCTCGATCGCCACGAACTTGGTTAGATAGGAGTACGCGTCGTTCCGGCTTAACAGCAGAACCGGGCGACGGCCCGCTGGCTCGGGCAGAGACGCCCACCACAACTCATACTGTTTCACGTTTTCCACTCCCCAGCGGAAGACCAATCGTCGGCTGCGGATTCCGAATCGGGCTGCGCGGCGTAGGCACGGCGGGTGCGTTCCTCTTCGGTTTCTCGAATCGCTTTGCGGATGGCCGACCGCACAAACTCGGCTCTCTGACGTTTGGCAGCCGGGGCGATCCGGTTGAGCGCGCGATAGGTGGGTTCATCGAGCTGCACCAACAGCGACTTCATATGCTTATACTATATCAATGTTCTATATAGACGCCCAAATCAGTGGGCGCGCGCGACGTAGAAGAGAAGCCCCAGCAGTACGGCTGGGATCAGAGCGATCATCAGGTAGGACAGCAACGAGCGGCGCGGGGTCGGAGGCTGTTGCCGTAAATCCCCGAGCGTCGAGCTCTCGGTCACCGCAACCTGGTCCGGGATCGCAAGATCCTGGGCGAACTCCTGGGCGCTGGCGTAGCGATGGTTGGGATCGCGCTCCAGTGCACGCAGGACAATCCGGTCCAATGGGGGCGGGATTTCAGGATTGATTTCACTGGGCGGGCGCGGCGGCGTAACCAGGCGCGCATTCATTACGGCCAAGGGGTTCGCGCCGTGGAAGGGCGTTTCACCGGTGAGCATTTCGTAGAGGATCACGCCGACAGCGTACAGGTCGCTACGGGCGTCGCCGCGCTTGTTCTTCACTTGTTCGGGCGAGATGTAATCGGGGCTTCCCATCACCTGCGAAAGCTTACCGAAGGTCAGGCGGCGGGAGCCCGCGGAGGCGGCGATTCCGAAATCGATGATCTTGATGCGGTCATCACGGTCGAGCATGATGTTCTCTGGTTTCAGATCGCGATGCACAACGCCGTGGCCGTGCATGTAATCCAGCGCATCCAGGATCTCGATCGCGATGCGATACGGTGCGCTGAATGGAGAATCGGCCTTCGTCGGCGAGGACCTGTCGCAAGCAGCCGGCCATCCAGCCATTCCATGGCCATGTAGAGGCGGCTTTGATCCGCCGGTGGCAGAATCTTGCGGATGCCGGGATGCTGCAGCCGCGCGCCGATTTCGATTTCGCGCCGGAAGCGCTCGTGGAAAATGGGGTCGCATTCGGCTTGCGGATGAGGCACCTTGATGGCCGCGGCGGAGCCGTCGCGCAGGTCGGTGGCGCGAAACAGAGTCGCCATGCCGCTGGAGGCAACCAGGGTGTCTAAGTGATAATCGTCGAGTTGATCCCCGGCATAAAGCGGCGTCATTTGAATTCACCCCCGATTTCACCCCGATGTTAAGCCGGAAGGCGTAAAGAAGTAATAGAAAAAGCGTTAAGAAGAAATAAAGAAATCTAGGCAGGTTCGGGCGTGCCGTTGAAGCGATAGCCGACCCAAGGCTCGGTGGTGACCAATTCGGGGTGGTCGGGATCGGATTCGATCTTCTTTCGCAGATTGCGGATGAAGACGCGGAGGTAATCCACCTGATCGCCGTAGTCGGGACCCCAGACCGCCTGCAGCAGTTCGCGGTGGGCCACGGCTTCATTGGCGTGGCTGGTGAGATAACGGACCAGATCGAGCTCCTTGGGCGTGAGATGGCTGGTGCGCACGCCGTTGAAGGCGGTGCGGCCGGCGAAATCGATCACCAGCTTGCCGACGCGAATGCGAGCGGGCGAGGATTGGGGAGAAGCTGGAACCCGTCGCAGCGCCGCGCGGATGCGGGCCAGCAGCTCGGGCGTGCTGAAGGGCTTGTTGACGAAGTCGTCGGCGCCCGCATCCAGAGCCTGCACTTTGTCGGCCTCGGTGTTGCGCACGGTGAGCATGATGATTCCCACGCCGGTGCCCGCGCGGATCTCGCGGCAGGCAGCCAGGCCGCCCATGCCGGGCATGTTCATGTCGAGCAGGACCAGGTCGGGATGATAATCGCGCAGCTTTTCGAGCGCCTCTTCGCCGGTTTTGGCGTCGTCCACTTCGTATCCGGCGCCGGTGAGAGTGGTGCGCATGATGCGGCGGATTTGGGGCTCGTCGTCCACCACCAGGATGCGTCCGGCGCTCATGGCCGCGCGTCCTTTTCCGTCCCGAGTTGACGTCGCGCTGCAGCGGCAGCGTCACTCGAAAAGTGGTTTCTCCGGGACGGCTGTTTACGGTGAGCTCGCCGTGATGCGCCTGCACGATGTTGTTCGCGATGGCGAGGCCAAGGCCGAAGCCGGGGACTTGATTCTTGACCGACGGGCTGCGATAAAAGCGCTCAAACAGACGGCCCTGTTCCTGTTCCGGAATTCCCTGCCCCCGATCGGTGATTTCGAAGTTGATGGCGATGCCGATGCAGCCGTTGGACACGCGCACCGTGACGGGAGAGCGCGGCGGGGAATACTTGAGGGCGTTGTCGAGCACCTGCTTGAGGGCCAGCTTCAGCAGCCGGCGATCGAGCGGGAGCTGAGGCAGCGATCCCTCGGAGTGAATCTCCACGGGCCGGTTGTCGATCTGGGTGTGAAGCGATGCCAGCACGTCCTCCATGAGTTCCTTGGGGTCGGTCAGCTCGCGCCGCACTTGGATGTGGTCGGACTCCAGGCGCGCCATGTCCACCGCGTCGTCAATCAGCGCCTGCAGGTGCCGCGCCTCCTCGTCGGCCACTTCGAGCAGTTCGGTGCGGCTCTCGATGGGCTGATCGGGCGACGACAACAGCGACGTGGTGGCGGCGCGGATGGAAGTGAGCGGCGTCTTGAATTCGTGCGCCATGGCGTCGATGAGCGTGGTGCGAAGCTGCTCGCTGCGGCGCGCGGCCTCCACTTGATGGGCCAGGTCCTGCGCGCGGGCGCGCTCCAGTCCGATGGCGATGAGATTACTGATGCCCTGCAAAACCGAGTCTTGCATGAACGCGCCTTGGATGGCAAAACTGGCGATGGGTTCCGAACCCAGGCGGACCGCGGTGATCACGCGCTGGTGCTCGGGATCGAAGAAGGATGTGCCCTGGGAGGCGGCGTCGCGCAACTGATCCTCCATGCCGTCGAAGTCCGAAGGGCCGGCGCGGTGGATCTCGCCGGTGCGCCGGTCATAGAGCACGGCGGCGCGCAGTCCGAAAACTTCCGCCAGCTTGCGCGCAAGCTGTTTGGCGACCGGCTCCACGGGATCGATGAGCAGGATGGCGCGGCTGAAGGTGTACAGGCGCTCGATGTCGCGCTGGCGATCCACCGCGTCCAGGGCCTGCTTCTTCACGCGCGCCGAGAGCCGGCTGGTGATGAGCGCGGTGGCGAGAAAGCTGAAGAGCGCGACCCAGTTCTGCGGATCGGCGATGGTGAACTTTCCGATGGGCGGCAGAAAGAAGAAATTGAAGGCGAGCGTGGCGGCGACGGAAGCAAGCGTGGCTTCGGCCAGGCCCCAGGTGCTGGCGATCAGCAACACCAGCAGCAAATAAGCGAAACCAACCGTGGTGGGATTGTGCGGAATTACGCGAATACGCGGTGAACGTAACAATAGCCACGCCCGCCAGCGAAACCAGCAGGCGCAGCGCAAGCCGAGTCGATGGAGACATCCCCGGCTGTTATTCTAGCGCCGCGCCGATTTCCTGGCAGACTCGATCGCAGGTGGCGGGCGCGAGCAGGATGCCGTTGCGGTAATGGCCGTAGGCGAGCCAGAGGCGGCTGGAATCAACGCGTCCGATGTGCGGGGCGGCGGCATCGTCCGGTCGGCGGGGCGGAAGCCGATCCAACGGATTCGGGTTGGAGCGCCGCCAGGGCCGGAACCAGGGCGCCGGCGCGCGCGGCGATGTCCGAAACAATTTGGGGATCGATTGTGCGGTCGATATCCGGCGTCTTCGGTGGAGGAGCCGGCGATGGTGAATCCGTCGGAGCGCTGGAGAACATAGGTGTGATCGTGGCGGACGGTGGCGGCGAGCGATCCGGCGGGGAGGCGATAGCCGAGCAGGTGGCCTTTCATCGGAAAAGAGCGCGGCAGCGCGTAGGGCTGGTTATCGATGGCTGACGTGCGATGCCGCCGCTCCAGGCGCCGGCGGCGAGGACGGCGAAGAGCGACGTCGACGGCATCGATCGGCGAGACACGACGCGGACGCCGGTGGCGTGGCCGAGATCGAAGTGACGCGCGAATCTTCCTGGATGACCACGCCGCGCGCGAGGCAGGCGGCGCGGAGGGCGGTCATCAGAGCGGCAGGATCGACGATGGCTTCGTTCGGTGTAGTGGATGGCGCCAATCGCGTCGGGGCGGACTAGAGGAACAAGCGCGCGGAGTTCGTCGCGAGTAAGAACCGTGGAGGGAATGCCGGCGGCCCGTTGCGAGGCGGCGCGCTCGGAGAGCGATTCGAGCTCGGCGGTGGTGAGAGCGATCTGGACCGCGCTGGTGTGGCGGAATTCGATCGGAAGGCCGCTGTCGGCTTGGAGCGCGTCGACGAAATCGTCGTATTCGCCGAGGCTGCCGATGGCGAAATCGAGCAGGGGCGAGGGCTGGTCGAATTCGCCGCCGGGCGCGAGCATGCCGGCCGCCGCGGAACTGGCTTCGGAGCCGATTTTGGCGGCGGCATCCAGCAGCAGGACGCGGACGATGATTGCGGGCCAGACGCCAGGCGATGGACGCGCCGATGACGCCGCCGCCGGCGATGATGACGTCGAAATCAGCGGCCGTTCATGCGCTTCGTCCCGGGTGAAGCGCTGGGAGCATCGATCCGAGCCACCTAGGTCGTCGGGGAGGCGCTTCCACTCTTCGTAGGCGCGCCAATAGGCGTCAGCCCCTTCTTTTTCGAGTAACCGGCCGATCAGCTTTGAGAGCGAGGTCCCTTCGTCCGCGGCTCTTCTGCGCGCCCAGAGCAGGACTTTGGGATCGAGTGTGATGGTGATTCTTCTGGGCACGGCATCAGTGTAACGCGACCGCTGGAGTCTTTGGTCGACAAGAAGTCTACGCCTAGGCGCCCCGCTAAGCGCCCGATATGCAGCCGATCCGAGCCCGATCCGCTACCAAAAGAGGTGCGTTGCTGCTCGACGCGAGGTGTTCGGCGACGCGACACGGGGCCTACAATAAAAAGGCGGACCTCGAAAGGCCCGCCTTGGATTTTACAGTTTGCTGCGATTATTCGGCCAGCGCCGTCTCTTCGCCCGGCTCTTCGGTCAGGCCGCCCGCGTAGATGGTGCGGGCTTCGTCTTCGTAACCGCCCAGGTCGCCGGCGAGCGAAACTTCTTCCGCGATGGGCTCTTCCTCCACCACGTCTTCGCCCGCGATCTTGACGCCGCGATAGTATTCCATGCCGGTGCCGGCTGGAATCAAGCCGGCCCATGATCACGTTTTCCTTCAGGCCGCGGAGGTAATCCACCTTGCCGTTGATGGCGGCTTCGGTGAGCACGCGCGTGGTTTCCTGGAAGGACGCGGCCGAGATGAACGAATCGGTGGAGAGCGACGCCTTGGTGATACCCAGCAGCACCGGCTTTCCGGTGGCCGGACGGCCGCCCGCATCCACAACGCGCGCAGTTCTCTTCGCGGAACTTGAACTTGTCCACCACTTCCTCAGGGAGGAACTCGGTGTCGCCGATGTCGTCCACCTTCACCCAGCGCATCATCTGCCGCGAGATGACTTCCAGGTGCTTGTCGTTGATGTTGACGCCCTGCAGACGGTACACTTCCTGGATTTCGTTCACCAGGTACTTCTGCAGTTCTTTTTCGCCGAGCACGGCCAGGATGTCGTGCGGATTGCGCGGACCGTCCATCAAAGGATCGCCCGCCTTCACCCGCTCGCCCTCCTGCACGTTGATGTGCACGCCGCGCGGAATGTTGTAATCCTTCTGCTCGCCGTCGTCGGCGGTGATGCTGATCTTGCGCATGCCCTTGGCCACTTCGCCGTAGCGCACGATGCCGTTGATCTCCGCGATGATGGCCGTCTCGCGAGGCTTGCGGGCCTCGAACAGCTCCACCACGCGCGGCAGACCGCCGGTGATGTCCTTGGTCTTGGTGGTGGCGCGGGGGATCTTCGCGATCACGTCGCCCGCGTGAGCCTCTTCGCCATCGGTCACCATCAGGTGAGCGTGGGTGGGCATGAGGTAGCGTTTTTCATCCGACCGGGAGCCGCCTTCGGGCCGCATGATGACGGTGGGGATGCGCTTTTCATCGATCGAATCGGTAACCACCCACTGCGACATGCCGGTGATTTCGTCCACCTGCTCTTGCAGCGTGGTGCCTTCCGTCAGGTCCTTGAAATGAACCTTGCCGCTGACTTCGGTGAGGATCGAGAAGGTGTACGGATCCCATTCGAGCAGGATGTCGTTGTTCTTCACCTTGGCGCCGTCTTCAAACAGCACCTTGGCGCCGTACACAACCGGGTAGCGTTCCTTCTCGCGGCCCTTATCGTCGATAATCGCGAGGATGCCGTTGCGGTTCATCGCAATCAGCTCGCCCTTGGCGTTGCGCACCGTGGTGACGCCGAGGAATTTGACGAAACCGTCCGAGTTGGCATCCTGCTTGGATTGCTCGCTCGATCCGGTGGCCGTTCCGCCGACGTGGAAGGTACGCATGGTGAGCTGCGTTCCCGGCTCGCCGATGGACTGCGCCGAGATGATACCCACCGCTTCGCCGCGCTCCACCATTCGGCCGGTGGCCAGGTTGCGGCCGTAGCAGAGCTGGCAAACGCCGCGCTTCGATTCGCAGGTCAGCACCGAGCGGATCTTCACGCGCTCGATACCGGCGGCCTGGATCGCGCCCGCCAGGTCTTCGGTGATTTCCTTGTTGAGCCCGACGATCAGGTTGCCTTCATAATCGAACTGGTCTTCGAGCGCCACGCGGCCGACGATACGGTCGCGCAACGGCTCGATGATTTCGCCCGATTCGATGATGGGCTCGACGTAAATGCCGTCGCTGGTGCCGCAATCGGTTTCGGTGATGATGACGTCCTGCGCCACGTCGCACAGGCGGCGGGTGAGGTAGCCGGAGTCGGCCGTTTTGAGAGCCGTATCCGCCAAGCCTTTGCGCGCGCCGTGCGTGGAGATGAAGTACTGCAACACGTCCAGGCCTTCGCGGAAGTTGGCGGTGATGGGCTGCTCGATGATTTCGCCGGAGGGCTTGGCCATCAAGCCGCGCATGCCGGAGAGCTGGCGGATCTGCTGTTTCGATCCGCGGGCGCCGGAATCGGCCATGATGTAAATCGGATTCAGGTAGCGGCCGGTGCGGTCGTCTTCCTCCATGGATTTGAACATTTCCTCGGCCACGCGTTCGGTGACCTTGGACCAAATTTCGATGATCTTGTTGTAGCGCTCGCCCTGCGTGATGGCGCCTTCCTGATACTGCTGCTGGACTTCGATGACGGCCTTTTCGGCGTCCTTCACCAGCTTGGGCTTCTCTTCCGGCACCACCATGTCGTCGATGCCGATGGAAATGCCGGCGCGCGTGGCATAGAGGAAGCCGAGCTTCTTCACTTCATCCAGCATCTGGACGGTGATCTGCAGCCCGTACTTCAGGTAGCAATACTGCACCAGTTGGCTGAGGCCCTTCTTCTTGAGCAGGCCATTGATGAAGGGCATCTGGTCCGGCAGCACGTCGTTCAAGATGACGCGGCCGACCGTGGTGTCCATGTACTGCTTGTTGAACTCGATCGGCTCGGTGTGCAGGACGTTCTGATTGTCGAACGCCTTGATCAGATCGATCACGCGGCCGGTGTGGCGCAGCTTGATGGGCGACAGCGTTTCCACTTCGCCCATTTCGAGCGCGATGAGCACGTCGTCGCTGGATGCGAAGGTGCGGCCTTCGCCCTTGGTGCCGGGACGCGCTTTGGTCAGATAATACAGGCCCAGAACCATGTCCTGCGTCGGCACCGCGATGGGCGCGCCATGCGCGGGCGACAGGATATTGTTGGACGCCAGCATCAGCGTGGAAGCTTCGATCTGCGCTTCAGGCGACAGCGGAATGTGGACGGCCATCTGGTCGCCATCGAAATCGGCGTTGAAGGCGGTGCAAGTGAGCGGGTGCAGCTTGATGGCCTTGCCTTCGACAAGCACGGGCTCGAAAGCCTGGATGCCGAGGCGGTGCAGCGTGGGCGCGCGGTTCAGCAGAATGGGGTGATCCTTGATGACTTCTTCGAGAATGTCCCAAACCACCGGGTCCTGCTGCTCGACCAGTTCTTTGGCTTGCTTAATGGTGGTGCAATGGCCGCGCTGTTCCAGCCGATGATAGATGAACGGCTTGAACAGCTCGAGCGCCATCTTCTTCGGAAGGCCGCACTGATGGAGCTTCAGCTCGGGGCCAACCACGATGACGGAGCGGCCGGAATAATCCACGCGCTTGCCGAGCAGGTTCTGGCGGAAGCGGCCCTGCTTGCCCTTGAGCGTATCGGAGAGCGACTTGAGCGGGCGATTGTTGGCGCCACGCAGAACGCGGCCGCGGCGGCCGTTGTCGAACAACGCGTCGACGGCTTCCTGCAGCATGCGCTTTTCATTGCGAACGATAACGTCGGGCGCGTGCAGCTCAATCAGCTTCTTCAGCCGGTTGTTGCGGTTGATCACGCGGCGGTACAGGTCGTTCAAATCGGAAGTGGCGAAACGGCCGCCATCCAGTGGGACCAGCGGACGAAGCTCGGGAGGGATCACCGGGATCACGTCCAGGATCATCCACTCGGGCTTGTTGCCGGACTTGCGGAAGCTTTCCACCACGCGCAGGCGCTTGGCGTACTTCAGCTTCTTCTGCTGCGAAACTTCGGTCTTCATGCGCTCGCGAATTTCGAGGCTGAGCGCTTCGACGTCGACCTTCTTGAGCAGTTCCTTGATTCCCTCGGCGCCCATCATGGCGACGAACTTTCCGGGGAATTCCTGATCGAGCTGCGCGCTTGCGCTCGTCGGTGATCACTTCGCCGCGCGAAAGGTCGGCCACTTCGCCGGGATCGACGATCACGAAAGCTTCAAAATAGAGCACGCGCTCCAGCTCGCGCAGCGTGATGTCGAGCAGGTAGCCGATGCGGCTGGGCAGGCCCTTGAAGAACCAGACATGCGAGCAGGGGCTGGCCAGTTCGATGTGGCCCAGGCGCTCGCGCCGTACGCGCGACAGCGTTACTTCGACGCCGCACTTGTCGCAGATGACGCCGCGATGCTTCATCCGCTTGTACTTTCCGCACAAGCACTCCCAGTCGGCGATGGGGCCGAAGATGCGGGCGCAAAACAGCCCGTCGCGCTCCGGCTTGAAGGTCCGGTAATTGATGGTTTCCGGCTTGGTGACTTCCCCATGCGACCAGCTTCGGATCTTTTCCGGAGAGGCGAGACTGATCCGGATGGAATCGAAGTCGGCGATCAAATTTGCTCTGTCGTACGGAGAGGATCGATACATGTAATCTCCTATAAAAACACTTCATAGCCACAGATGAACACCGATTCACACAGATAATTCAGGATCGGCGTTCATCTGCGTTTATCCGTGGCCAATTTAGTCGGCCGCGAGCGCCGTATCCAGGATCTCCCGCGGCTTCTTCATCAACTCCACGTCCAGACATAGCGACTGCAATTCGCGGATCAGGACGTTGAATGATTCCGGCACGCCGGGTTCGGCGGCCGCTTCTCCCTTGACGATCGCTTCGTAAATCTTGGCGCGTCCGTACACGTCGTCGGACTTGGCCGTCAGCAATTCCTGCAGAACGTAGGCGGCGCCGTATGCTTCGAGCGCCCACACTTCCATTTCTCCGAAGCGCTGTCCGCCAAACTGGGCCTTGCCGCCCAGCGGCTGTTGCGTGATGAGTGAATAAGGACCGATGGACCGGGCGTGGATCTTGTCGTCCACCAGGTGCGAGAGCTTGAGCATGTAGATGTAGCCCACGGTCACGGGTTGTTCGAATGCGAGGCCGGAAAGGCCGTCCCAAAGCTGGACCTTGCCGGAACTCGGCAGGTCGGCCTGCTTCAGTTGCGCCTTGATATCTTTTTCGGTTGCGCCGTCAAATACGGGCGTTGCGAAATGCAGACCTAAAGCGTGCGCCGCCCAGCCCAGGTGCGTTTCCAGAATCTGGCCGACGTTCATACGGGAAGGAACGCCCAGCGGATTCAAGACGATTTCCACCGGAGTGCCATCGGGCAGATACGGCATGTCCTCTTCAGGAACGATGCGCGCGATCACGCCCTTGTTGCCGTGCCGGCCGGCCATCTTGTCGCCCACCGAAAGCTTGCGCTTCATGGCGATGTAGCACTTCACCAGCTTGATGACGCCGGGAGGCAGTTCGTCGCCCTTGCGCAGCTTGGCGATTTTCTCTTCGGTGATTTTTTCGAGCACCGCGATCTGGCGCGAGGTCATCTCCTCGATTTCGTCGATCTGCTCGTTGAGGCGAACGTCTTTGTTGGCGAACTTGACGCGCTTCAAATCGCGCGCGCGCAGTTTTTCGATTACGTCGCGCGTGAGATGCAGTCCCTTGGACACCAGCTTCTTGTTGGTCTTTTCGTCGTGCAGGTCGGCCAGCGACTTCCTTGCCTTCCAGCAGATCGGTGAGGCGCTTGGCGCGCTCGTCGTTCAAAATGCGCTTTTCGTCTTCTAGGTTGCGGTGCAGCCGCTCGATCTGCCATTCGAGAATGGCCTTGGAACGCTCGTCCAGATCCGCGCCCTTGCGGGAGAAGACCTTGCAATCGACCACGGTTCCTTCGATGCCCGGCGGGCAGTAGAGCGACGCATCCTTCACGTCGCCGGCCTTTTCGCCGAAGATGGCGCGCAGCAGTTTTTCTTCGGGCGTGAGCTGGGTTTCGCCCTTGGGCGTCACTTTGCCCACCAGGATGTCGCCCGGCTTCACCGTGGCGCCGATGCGAATGATGCCGCTTTCGTCCAGATTGCGCAGGAACGCTTCGGCGATGTTCGGAATGTCGCGCGTGATTTCCTCGGGCCCCAGTTTGGTATCCCGAGCTTCGATTTCGAACTCTTCGATGTGGATGGAAGTGTAGTAGTCTTCCTTGACCAGCTTCTCGGACACCACGATGGCGTCTTCGAAGTTGTAGCCGCGCCAGGGCATGAACGCCACCAGGACATTGCGTCCTAGAGCCAGTTCGCCCATGTCGGTGCAAGGACCGTCGGCCAGCACATCGCCCTTCTTCACCCGCTGGCCCTGGGCCACGATGGGCTTCTGGCTGATGCAGGTGTTCTGGTTGGAGCGCTTGAACTTGGTGAGCTGATAAATATCGGCGCCCACTTCGCGCGAAAGCTGGCCTTCGTGCGCCCCGCCGCCTTCCACGCGAACGATGATGCGTTCGGAATCCACCGAATCCACGACGCCGGAGCGTTTGCAGATGACCACGGCGCCCGAATCGCGAGCGGTGACGTTCTCCATGCCGGTGCCGACGTACGGCGTTTCGGCGCGCAACAGCGGCACGGCCTGGCGTTGCATGTTCGATCCCATCAGGGCGCGGTTGGCGTCGTCGTTTTCGAGGAACGGAATCAGACTGGCGGCCACCGAGACCAACTGCTTGGGACTGACGTCCATGTACTCCACTTCGTCCTTATGCTTCAGCACGAAGTTGCCGGCCTGCCGGGCGTTGACGAGCTCGGGAACGATGTGGCCCTTTTCGTCCAGCTGAACGTTGGCCTGCGCGATCAGGTATTTGTCTTCTTCCCACGCCGACAGGTAGTCGCAATGGGCTTCGAATTCGATGGGCTGCTTCTTCGCGCCCAGATCGCGATTGGCTTTGTCCACTTCGGAGCGCGTCATCACGTCGCCGACTTTATAGGACGAGTCGCCCGGATTCAGAATCCGGATTTCATCGATCACCGTGCCCTTCAGCACCCGGCGATACGGGCTCTCGATGAACCCATACTCGTTGATGCGGGCGAAGCACGAAAGCGACGAAATCAGTCCGATATTCGGACCTTCCGGCGTCTCGATGGGGCAGATACGGCCGTAATGCGTGGGATGCACGTCGCGGACTTCGAATCCGGCGCGCTCGCGGGACAGACCGCCTGGTCCAAGAGCCGAAAGACGGCGCTTGTGCGTGATCTCCGACAGCGGATTGGTCTGATCCATGAACTGCGAGAGCTGGCTGGAGCCGAAGAACTCGCGGATGGCGGCCATCACGGGCTTGGCGTTCACCAGGTCGTGCGGCATGGCCGTCGACATTTCCTGGTACACCGACATCTTTTCTTTAATGGCGCGCTCCATGCGCACCAAGCCGATGCGGAACTGGTTTTCGAGCAGCTCGCCCACCGCGCGAACGCGGCGATTGCCCAGATGATCGATGTCGTCGACGGCGCCGATGCCGCGGCGCAGCTTCAGCAGGTACTTGATGGTGTCGATGAAGTCCTTCTGATCGAGCGTGCGCTTGTCGAGCGGCGCTGCGTCGATCTTGTCGTACAGCTTGATGTTGAACTTCATGCGGCCCACGCGCGAAAAGTCGTACTTGCGCGGGTCGAAGAACATGCCCTGGAACAGTTGCGTGGCGGTATCGAGCGTGGGCGGATCGCCGGGACGCAGCTTGCGGTAGATTTCGAGCAGCGCGTCGTTCTGGCTCTTCACCGGATCTTTTCGCAGCGTGACCGAAACCACGTTGCCCACGTCGTCGCGCTCGGGGAAGAACACCTCGAACGACGTGATGCCGTTGTCCATCACCTTATCGACGTTGGTGAGCTCCTGGTTGGCTTCCACCAGCACTTCGCCGGTGGACATGTCGATCACGTCGGCCGCGATGTAGGCGCCCTGCAGATCGGTGCGATCCACTTCCACTTGTTCGATCTTGGCCTTGAGAATCGCCTCGTAGAGCGACTTGGTGATCTTGCGGCCTTGCGGAACGATGGTTTCGTTCTTGGTGCCGATGGCTTTGGAAAGCTTCAGGCCGACCAGGCTGTCGGAGACCTTCCAGAACAGCTTCTTGTCCTTGATGACGATTTCGCTGACGTTGTAGAAGGCCTTCAGGATCTCGGCGTCGGTCTTGAGTCCCAGCGCGCGCAGGAAAACGGTGCCGTAGAATTTGCGTTTGCGGTCGATACGGACGTACAGCAGATTCTTGTTGTCGTATTCGAACTCGACCCAGCTTCCGCGATAGGGAATGATCTTGCCCAGGAAATAGCCCTGCGCCGGAACGCGCTCGAAGAACACGCCGGGCGAGCGGTGCAACTGCGAAACGATGACGCGCTCGGTGCCGTTGATGATGAAGGTGCCGTTGTCGGTCATCAGCGGGATTTCGCCGAAGAAGACCTCTTGCTCCTTGATGTCGCGGACGGTTTTGACGCCGGTTTCGGCGTCCTTGTCGTAAACCGTCAGGCGGATGGTGACCTTGAGCGGGGCGGCGTAGGTCATGCCGCGCTCTTCGCACTCGGCCACGTCGTATTTCAACTGCAGGCCCACCGGATCGCCGCAGCGGTTGCAGAAGGTGACGATATTCTTGTTGAACGTTCCGCAGCGGTGGCACAGCACGTCGCCGACATGGAACGGATCGGTTTTGATGGTGGCGCCGCAGCTCGGATTGCGGCAGGTGGAACGCAGGTGATGCAGCCCCTTCAGGTTGCCGCACTTGCACTCCCAGTTTCCGATGGCGTAATCGACGAACTCCAGCTGGCTTAAGCCCGCGGAAGTCGGAAATCGGAAACACCGAGTTGAACACGCTCTGCAGGCCGGTGTCTTCCCGTTCGCCGGGAAGCAGGTCCATCTGCAGAAACCGCTCGTATGATTTCTTCTGAACTTCAATCAGATTGGGGATCGGGATGGAAGTCTTGATGCGTGAGAAATCCATTCGCTCGCGCGTTGCGACGTTAGCCAGATTTTCCATTTTTACTCCTACGGCCGATGGTCTTGCGACCACTCATTCGAAGAACAAAAAGCCGCTGCCGCCTTCCCTGCTCGGTTCAAGGACGCCTCGGCCCGGATGGGGAGCCAAAGGCGGTAGGGGAAGATCGAACAGCGGGACACTAGACGACCAGCGTCAGAAGACCGTGGCCATACACGCCGGCACGCAGAAAAAGGCGTGGCAAAAATGAGCATGGCAAAGCCCTGTGCCCCTCTCAAGAGAAGGCACACCAAATCCACAGGATGTTTGGTTCACAAGAGCAAGAATCCGGGTCGGTCTCCGGCCAGTAACAATATAACTTTAGCAGACCGATCTAACATTCGTCAAATCGGTCCTGGCTCAGGCAAAAGCTGTGGGAGGCCGGGAGCCAGCGGCTGGCCACGAACTCCTGGCAATCCCAATAAGTTACAGTGCAAGCTGCGGGTTGGCAGCTACTTCACTTCCACCGTAGCGCCGGCGTCGGTGAACTTTTTCCGGATGGTCTCGGCTTCGTCCTTGTTGACGCCCTCTTTGATCGGCTTGGGCGCGCCGTCCACCAGATCCTTGGCTTCCTTGAGCCCCAGGTTGGTGACTTCACGAACCGCTTTGATGACGTTGATCTTGTTCGCGCCGGCCGCGGTCAGGATCACGTTGAACTCGGTCTTCTCTTCGGCCGCCGGTGCAGCCGCCGCTCCACCACCGCCGGCCGGAGCCGCCGCCACGGTAGCCGCCGCAGCCGAAACGCCCAGCTTTTCTTCCAGCAATTTGACGAGCTGCGATGCTTCCAGCAGCGTCAGCCCTTGAATCTGTTCCGCAATCGCGTTGATGTCCGCCATGATCTTCTTTCCTCTACTCCCTTATGTCTGCTTTATTGTGAGAACTTGTTTTCCTTGACCGCCTGATCGACAACCACCGCAAGGTTGCGCCCCACGCCGCCGAGCGTAGTGACCAACCGCTGCGCCGATGCCTGAATCAGGAAAAGAACTTTCGCCAAAATCTCGTTCGCGCGAAGGCAGCGAGGCCAGCTCTTGAATCGACTTCACGTCGATGGCGCGGCCCTCCACCATCCCCGCCTTGAAGGTGAACGTGGGATTGGCCTTCGCGTAGGTGGTCAGCGCCTTAGCCAGCGCCACCGGATCCTTACTGGTGTAGGCCATCGACGTCATGCCCACCAGCTTGCTCATGATGTCCTCGGCCGGCGTGCCTTCCGAGGCCTTTTCGGCCAGATTGTTCTTGACCACTTTGTAGTTGCCGCCCGCGCCCCGAATGGTCTTGCGCAGCTCGAAATCCTGCTGCACGGTCAGCTTTTCAAAGCTGGTGACGAAGATGTTCTGCGCCTTCTCGAAATCTTTCTTCAGCGCTTCGAGATCTTTTTCTTTGTCCGACTTTTTCTTCATGGTCTTTCCTTCAGTTACCCGCCGTCAGATCTGCTTGGCGTTGAACGACGTGACGTCCAGATGAACGCCCGGGCCCATGGTGGAGCAGAGAGTCACGCTCTTGACGTACTTGCCCTTGGCAGCCGCGGGCTTGGCTTTGATCACCGCCTGGATCAGGCTGTCGACATTCTCGAGCAGCTTGCCGGTTTCAAAACTCACCTTGCCGCACGGGACGTGGATGACGCCGGTTTTGTCTACGCGAAACTCCACTTTGCCGGCCTTCACTTCCCTCACCGCGTTGGCGATGTCGGTGGTGACGGTACCTGTCTTGGGATTGGGCATCAGGCCGCGCGGGCCGAGCACCTTGCCCAGGCGTCCGACGGAGCGCATCATGTCCGGCGTGGCGATGACCGCGTCAAAATCGGTCCAGCTTTCGCCCTGGATTTTGGCGACCATCTCTTCGCCGCCGAACAAGTCGGCCCCGGCCGCTTCGGCTTCACGCAGCTTGTCGCCCGAGGCGATCACCAGGACCTTTTTCGATTTGCCCAGGCCGTTGGGCAGGACCACCGTTCCACGCACCATCTGATCAGCGTGTTTCGGGTCGACGCCCAGGCGCATGTGCAACTCCACCGTTTCGTCGAATTTGGTGAACTTGACCTTCTGGACCAGCGGAACCGCGTCGTTGAGGCTGTAGGGGCGTTGCTCTACTTGTTTGGACGCAGCTTCAAACTTCTTACCGTGTTTCGACATGCTCCCTCATTGGTGCAGACGGCAGCGGCCGACTTCTTAAAGACCCCTGCCTCCCACTGAGATTTAAAATGTATGGCGTTTAAGCGCTACCCCTACGGTACCAAACCGAAATCAGGTTTGTCTACAACGAGTCTTGTCTAATACAGGATGAGCCTGAAGGGGGATCGATTTCTAACACAGAATGAGCCTGAAGGAGGGGAGCGCATGCTAGGGATTGATCATCAGCATGCAGGATGGCGAGAAACTAAGCCTGGGGCAGATCGAGGCGTTTTTGGAGGCAAGCCAAGAAGTTGAGTTCCACGGAAAACGGCGGCGGGAGGTGTATGAGTGGATCACGCGAACCTTGCGGCGGCAACGTTACGGCGAGCAAGGCAAGAAGGTGCGGGGGGTATTGCGGCGCTTTGTGGCGAAGATGACCGGGCGAAGCCGGGCGCAGACCACGCGGCTGGTGGGACGTTATCTGAAACACAGCGAGGTGAAGGAGTCCAGCGCTCGACGCCGTCGCTTTCCGAGCCGCTTCACGCGGGCCGACATCGAACTACTGGCGAAGGTGGACGAAGCGCACGAAACGCTCTCCGGCCCAGCCACGAAGAGGATTCTGGTGCGCGAGTGTGAGCAGTACAAGCACGCTGCGTACGAGCGGCTGGCGACGATCTCGGTGGCCCACATTTACAACTTGCGCCGGCGGCGGCACTACCGCGAGTGCTGGCTGAGCTACACCCCCACACGGCCGGTGCAGGTGGCCATCGGCGAGCGGCGGCGGCCCCAACCGGGAGGCAAGCCGGGCTATCTGCGGGTGGACACGGTGCACCAAGGAGATCGGGATGGAATCAAGGGGGTGTATCACATCAATGCCGTCGACGAGGTGACGCAATGGCAAGTGGTGGGAGCTGTATCGGCGCTCACGCAAACGCATCTAATGCCGGTTTTACAAGCGATTCTTGGCCAGTTTCCGTTCCCCATCCGGGGCTTTCACTCCGACAACGGCTCGGAGTTCATCAACGATATGGTCTCTGGTCTGTTGCGAGATCTGCTGATCGAGCAAACCAAGTCGAGGGCCCGAAGGAGCAACGACAACGGCTTGGTGGAATCGAAAAACGGAGCGGTAATCCGCAAGCACATGGGCTACGGCTACATTGCCGCGGTACACGCCGAGGACCTCAACCGGTTCTACCAACGCAGCTTCAATCCCTATCTGAACTTTCATCGCCCGTGCGGACAGCCAGAACGGATCATCGATCCGCGCGGCAAAGAAAAGTTCGTATACCGGCGCTACGCCACGCCGTGGGAAGTGTTGCGCGAACTGTCGCCGGGTGCTCCGGATCAACCCAGCTACTTGAAACCATCCCTGAGCATTCCGGCCTTGGACCAGATGGCCCAAGCGCACAGCGACACCGAATCGGCGAGCGATATGCAAGCGGCCAAACGCAAGCTCTTTCTCGCCTTCCGCTAGGAGCGTAAGAGCGCATGAAACCGAGGAGCGCCGTGGAAATGAAGGGCGCGTGGAAAACGAGGAAAACCAAACCCAGGTTTCCCTTCGTTTCCCCCAGCCCTTGCAAATCGCTGCGCGATTCCCACATTCCCACCGCGCCGGCGATTTTCTATTTCGAACCAGAAAACAAACCCGAAAAAACCAAGAAAGGAGCCCAGCAGAACGCGCGCCTGAACTTCACCCCTTCAGGCTCATCCTTGGATTAGAAAATGCTCAACGATCCTCTAGGCCGATAATTAACTATGGACGAACGCGAGGCGATGCGCCGCTGGGTGGAGACCTGGAAGCTTGCCGGGCCCGAGATTGAGGCGCTTCTGCGAAAAGAGATCGAAAAGATCGATGTCCAGGAAGAACTCGCCGTGCTGGAAGACGCGTTCAACTATGCCGTCCGCAATGCTCGCCCGGAGCCAACCTCGGGGCTTGTGGAAATGCAAGAGTGGTTCGCCAAGCTCCGGCGATGAACAAGCTGTTCAAAATAGCAAAACAGTTTCCCGACTTCAGGGATGGCGCTCGTGCATCATCGACGGCACCGCGGTGAATCGTTGGGGCCGGCCACGCGTCACAAGTGATGTGGATCTTAATGTCCTGACAGGATTTGGCGGCGAGGATCAGGTCATCGATACCTTGCTTGCGCATTATGGGGCCCGTGTTCCCGACGCGGGAGCGTTCGCCATTTCGAGGCGTGTTCTGTTGCTCGATTCTCCGGAAGGGACAGGCATCGATGTTTCTCTCGGCGCGCTTCCATTTGAGGAGAAAGTGATTGAGTGATCTTCCCCCTTCGACTTCGACGGTATTGAACTTCGAACTTGCTCGGCCGAAGACTTGATCGTAATGAAGCTTTTCGCCTCTCGTCCAGGCGATATCCGGGACGTGGAGGGAGTCGCGATCCGGAATCGCGGCAGACTCGATTGGCATTATATCGAAGAGCAACTCCGGCCACTGGCGGAGCTGAAAGAGCAGCCTGAAATCCTGCGCGAACTGGCTCGGCTGAGCGAGCTTTAGTAGCTAAACGCCGAGCGCTGGTCCGCTGATCCCCAATCCCAGGTCCCCTGCTCTCAGACTAACGTCCACGTCCATGGCGCGCGGTTCCCTTGACTCTTCTCACCACCGCCTCCGGGCCGGACATTGATATTATGGCGGAGAGAGAGGGATTCGAACCCTCGATAGAGTTTCCCCTATACACGCTTTCCAAGCGTGCGCCTTCAACCACTCGGCCATCTCTCCGGGGTCTACTGGTGAGCGTGGGCGCAATCGCCCGCGACCTTCAGTCTAACATGCGATGCGTATTAAACCGTGTTGCGTTTGGTGCGCGAGAGCAGCTCTTTAGCCCTCGCCAAAGCACGGGATTCGGCGTCCTCGCGCGTGTCGGCGACAATTCGAGCCAGCGCCGCACCGGGCGAAACATTGTCGGCCTTGGTGTGCCACTTCTCGCCCAGCTTGTAGGTGGTAAGATTCACCTGCCAGCCGTCCACGTCGACTTTGCGTTCGCTGAAATGCTCCGCCTTCACGCTTGCCCTGCCGACTTGGCCGCGCCCTTTTCCACCGGGGCGCCCACCAGGTTGCCCCACTCGGTCCAGGAGCCGTCGTAGTTGATGACGTTGTTGACGCCCAGCAGATACTTCAGCACGAACCAGGTATGACTGCTGCGCTCGCCAATGCGGCAATAAGCGATCGCCGGCTTGGATGCAACAACGCCCTCGGCGCCGTAGAGCTTTGCCAACTCGTCCGCCGATTTGAAAGTTCCATCGTCATTGCAGGCTTTGCCCCAGGGCACGCTGCGGGCGCCGGGAATGTGACCGCCGCGCTGGCAGGTTTCCGGCAGCCCGGGGGGCGCGAGAATCTCCCCGGTGAATTCCTGCGGACTGCGCACGTCGATCATCACCGCGCTCCCGGATTTCTGCGCCTGCTGCACCTGCGGCAGGAAGGCGCGCAGCGAATAATCGGGCTGGCCGGCCTTATAGGGCTTAGCGCTGGGCGCGGCCTTGGTGGCCGCCGTATCCAGATCGCGTTGTTCCGCCAGCCATTTTTTGCGCCCGCCATCCATGATGCGAACGTCCTTGTGGCCGTAAATCTTCATCTGCCAAAAAGCCCAGGCGGCGAACCAGTTATTGTTGTCGCCATATAGAATGACGGTGGTGTCGTTACCAATGCCCGACTGGGTGAGTAAATCCTCAAATTCAGCTTTCGGCGCGATGTCGCGAATCACGGTATCGCAAAGCTGCGTGTTCCA
Organism: Bryobacterales bacterium; assembly: GCA_963798295.1. Taxonomy (GTDB): domain Bacteria; phylum Acidobacteriota; class Terriglobia; order Bryobacterales; family Bryobacteraceae; genus Palsa-89. The sequence continues at coordinate 1,020,910 of CAWCSV010000007.1, forward strand.
GGCCCACCCGATGGCGCCCGGTACGTGACTTTCGTCGTAGGCCTTGGTGTCCACGTCCACTTCCACCACGCGAACGTTGGCGTCTTTGGCGTGCGACGCCACCCAATCGGTAGTCACTAATACTTCAGGATGCGCAAACGAAGCGCTCATAGGAGATCCTCCGTCTTTCAATCTTAACGCTTCCCCACGGTCGCGGTTCAGTTGGCTCGCGGGATTTATCCCAGATCGAACTTCTCGTGATGCAGCAGCGGGTCGGCCTTCACCAGTACAGGGCGGCGCAGGATTTCCTCCAGCTCTTCCAGATGTTTGTTCTGGTTCGACTTGAGGAATTTCGCGACGTCGGGATGCACCCGCAGCAGCACGTCCTTGCCTTCGATGGCGCCGGCGATTTTGCCCGCCTCCTGCAGAATCTCGCTGACGATGGTCTGCACGCTCTTGACATAACCCGCGCCTTCGCAGTGCGGGCAAGGCATGCACAGCGCCCGCTCCAGACTCTGCTTGACGCGCTTGCGCGTGATGGCCACCAGACCAAAATCGTTGAACTGCAGAATCTTGTACGGCGCGCGATCGGCGCGCATGGCGTCTTCGAGCGCCTGCATCACCTTCTGGCGATTCTTGCGCTCGTCCATATCGATGAAGTCCACCACGATGATGCCGCCCAGATCGCGCAGCCGGATCTGCCGCACGATCTCCTTCACCGCTTCGGTGTTGGTTTTGACGATGGTGTCTTCCAGGCGATTGGACTTGCCCACGTACTTGCCGGTGTTGACGTCGATGGCCACCAGCGCTTCGGTCTGGTTGATCACGATGTAGCCGCCGGACTTCAGCCACACCTTCGGACGCAGCGCCTTCTCGAACTCGGCGGTGATGCTGAAAGCGTCGAAAATCGGCTCCGGGCGCGTGTACAGCTTGACGCGCGCCACCAGGCGGGCTGGAAGCGCTGCACGAAGCTCAGGACGCTTTCATACAGCTCTTCGTTGTCCACCCAGATGGCTTTGAAATCGTCGGTGAACTGATCGCGCAGAATGCGCTGCACGATATCGAGATCGTGATGCAGCAGCAGCGGCGCGGGCTTCTTCTCGGCTTTCTGGCGGATGTCCAGCCAGAGGTTGTAGAGGAAGTTCATGTCGGCGGCGAGATCTTCCTCGCTTTTGCCTTCGCCCGCCGTGCGGACGATGAAGCCGCCCGGGAATTCCGGCGTGATGCGTCTGTAAAATGCGCTTCAGGCGCAGGCGCTCTTCGTCGCTCGCGATCTTGCGCGAGACGCCGATGTGCTCCAAGGTTGGCATGTAGACCACGTAGCGGCCCGGCAGCGCAATGTGCGAGGTGATGCGCGCGCCCTTCTGCCCCAGCGGCTCCTTGGCGATCTGAACGATAATCTCCTGGCCTTCCTTCAACAGCTCGGTGATGGAAGGCAGGGGCGCTTTCTCGGGGCGAGTGTAGGTGCGCTGCTCGGTTCGGGGAGCGGGCGTTTCACCTGGTTCGGCTGCCGCGGTCGCGTCCGTGCGGCGCTCGTCGTCTGTCTTAGATTCTCCCGGCCTGGATTCTCCCGGCCCTGCCCCGCGCATCTTGCGGCGCATGCGGCGCGGCATGCGATGCGGGAACCGGCCGCCTTGCTCACGGACCTGGGCCGATAGCAGCGGCGCGACATCGGATTGGCGGGATTCTTCGCCGGGGCCGTCGGCTTGCGATCCGGCTTCCAATTCAGCCGGCTCGGCTTCCGATTCGCTCTCGCCTTCCACCTCGGAGGCGTCCACTTCCACTGCGGACTCTTCGACAAAAGCTTCGGGGACTTCCGTCTCGTTATCTTCGGCTGTGTCCGCGGCTACCGGCGCATCGTCCGGCTCTTCGACAGCTTCCTCGGCGATCTCGGCCAACGCCTCGGCCTGGGGCGCCACGGTGGTCTCCTGCAGGTCGCGAATCTCATCTTCTTCAGCCTCATCCAGCGGCTGGATGTTGGAGCGTGTGTATTTTGCGAGCGATTCGCCGGGGAGAACCGAGAAATCGGTCGCGCCGGCGCCGCTGCCCGTCGCAGTGGTCACGCTTGGACGTGTTTCGGGGTCCGCGGCTGGACGAGCGGGCGCAGAGTTTGGCTCGGCCGCGGGCGCTGCTTCGGGGAAACGCGAGGGGCGCGAAGCGTCGGAGGAGGCGTATTTCGAATCCGGGAATCCACGGCCACGGCCACGACGGCGGCGGGAACGCCGGCCCCGGTCGCCCCGATCCGGACCCCGATCCGGACGTTCGCCCCGGTCCGGACCCCGATCCGGACGTTCACTGCGTTCGGTTTGACTGGGCGCGGTAGAATCGGCCTCGGCCAATCCGGCAGCGGCTGCGGGAGCCGCACCCTCCACCGCTTCGACGCCTTCTGAAGCCGGCTCCGGTGCGAGGGGCTTCTCCACGGGCGGACGATTCCCGCGATCGCCGCGTCCGCCTTCGCGCGTCACCGATACGCGATCGAAATCCTCCCCTGCTTCGTCGGCGAAATCGGAGACATACAGGAAGGTGTCACGCTCCAGGCCCAGGTCGACGAAAGCCGACTGCATGCCCGGCAAAACGCGCGTGACGCGCCCCTTATGAATGCTGCCGGCCAGGGAATACTCGTTGGCCCGCTGGAAAACCACTTCGACCAGTTGGTCGTCTTCGAGAATCGCCACTTTGGTTTCGTGGCGATTCGCCGCTATCACCAATTCTTTGCTCATGAATGCTCCTGCATCTCATGGCGAGAACGGAGCCCGAAGAAGCTCGAGGTGTGCACTATCGCCCGCGGCCACGGGTGATCCCTAAGGACCGTTTACCCGGCGCGCACGGACTCAAAATCTTTCAGCCTCCCCTGGCGGAGAATCGAATCTCAAACACCATGGAGAAGCGCTCAACCCCACCGCCGGTCTTGGATCAAGAAATCCGGACGCGGACCGGAAGCCGATGGAATCGAACTCGCTTACCCTCAATCTTCTTATAAGCCGGCCGTCGCTCGGCCACTCAATTTGTTAATCGCAGCGGGCCGCGATATTCTTCACTCCCTAGCGAGCGCGTCCCGCGCTGTGCGCTCTCAGTTTACAAATCGCCGGAGCCGGACGTTGTTCACGAGCCCCAGCATCAAAAACATCGCTACGATATTCGATCCGCCGGAACTCATCAGCGGCAGCGGAATACCCGTGACCGGCATCCGTCCCACCACCATTCCGACATTCACCAACACATGAAACAACAACAATGCCGCCACGCCCATGCAGACGTACATCCCGGCTTTGTCCGACGCGGTCTGCGCGTTCTGAACAATCTGCATCAGCAACAAAAAATACAGCCCCAGCGCCACAATGACGCCCACGAAACCGTGCTCTTCGGCAAAAGCCGAAAAGATAAAATCCTTCTGCGGCACCGGCAAGAAGCGCCCCTGGGTTTGGGTACCCTTGGTGACGCCGCGCCCCCACAGCGCGCCGGCTCCCACCGCGATTTTCGACTGGATCACCTGATAGCCCGATCCCTTCGGGTCCTGACTTGGATCCAGAAAGCTCACAACTCTCTGCCGCTGATAATCTTTCAACACCAGCCAATAGCCGATCGGCGCTATCACCGCGACAATCACCAGAATCGCCACGGCATACTGCCAACGAAACCCGGCCAAAAAAACTCCGATGGCCAGGATCGGAATAAACGTCAACGCCGTCCCGAGATCCGGTTGAATCATGATCAGGACCATCGGCAAAGCAACCAGGCCGGCCAGCTTGAGGAGATCGCGCAGTTCCAACTGCTCGCCCTTCAAGTCCGACAAATATCGAGCCACTAAGAGGACTACCACCAGTTTAACGAATTCCGAGGGCTGAATATGGTAGCTGGGCGTGCCGATCCAACGCCTGGAGCCGAAGGCTGTGTTTCCGACGGCGAAAGTGGCGATCAAGGTAGCTACCGAGAGGCAATAAAGGACGGCCACTTGCCCCAGCAGAGTGTGATAGTCGATCAGCATTCCCACCCACAGGGCCAGGAAGCCGGCTAGTATCCATATTCCCTGCTTCCACCAGGCCTCTGTAAAGTGCGTGTCGCGCGTGGCGCTGTAAATCTGCAGCACTCCCAGCCCGCAGATGGCGCACACCAGGATCAGCATCAGCCAGTCGAAGTCGCGAAGCGAGCGGTGGGCCGGCATATTAAGGATTCACCGACGCGCTGATCTGGCGAGCCGCGGTTGCGGCCACCGGAGGCGGAGATTGGAGCAGGCCGGTAGGCACGCGGGCGATCTGGGGTTGCGGCTGGGCCAGACGCGCCTTCTTGTCGAAGTAAGCCTTCAGCACATCGCGCACGATGGGAGCCGCAAGCTGGCCGTGCTCGCCATTCTCGAACAGCGCGGCCACCACGATCTCCGGGCTGTCGCAGGGCGCGAAGCCGACAAACCAGGCGTTGTCCTTGTGGGTTGCTCCGTACGAGGTCCCTTTCAATAAGTCGTTAGACGCCAGCTGCGCGGTTCCGGTCTTGCCGCATACGGCAACGCCGGCCAGGTGGGCGCGCACCCCCGTGCCCCCTTCGTTCACCACGCCGAACATTCCGCTCACAACTTTTCCGATGTTCTCAAGATTTATCTCGGCGCGGCGCACGGGCATCAAATGCACCGCGTCTTTCACCAGGTGAGGCTGATGCCAGACGCCGCCGATGGCCATTCCACCAATGGCGGACGCCATTTGCAACGGCGTCACCGTGGTGGCTCCCTGGCCGATGGCAACTGAAATGGTTTCACTCGGATACCAGCGCTCGCGGAAGTTGCGGATCTTCCACTTGCTGGAAGGCACCAGCCCTTCGGCTTCGTGCGGAAGATCGATGCCGGTTTTGTGGCCGTAGCCGACCATTTCGGCGTACTGCGCAATGCGATCGATGCCTAGCCGGTTGCCCACGTTATAGAAGAACGTATCGCAGGAATGCACCAGGCCTTCGTGCAGCCCCACCGTCCCGTGCTTACCCCAGCATTTGAAAAATCGGCCGTAGAAGGTGGCGCCCCCCGGGCAATTCACGCGGAAATTGTCGTCGATGGCGCCGCTTTCCAAACCAGCCAATGCCATGATGGGCTTGAACGTCGATCCCGGCGCCTGCTGCGCTTGCACTGCGCGATTCAAAAGCGGATGGTCGGGATTGTCCAACAGAACCTTCCAATCCTTAGATCGGATGCGGCCGGCGAACAGATTCGGATCGAAAGCCGGGCGGCTGACCATTGCCAGCACTTCGCCGTTGCGCGGGTCCAGCGCAACCACCGCGCCTTTGCGGTTTTCCAGCGTCAGCTCAGCCACAGCCTGCAGATCCAGGTCGATGGTAAGCTGCAAGTTTTTTCCGGGAACGGCTTCCTTGTCGTCTAAAACGTGGCGTTCGTTGCCGAAACTGTCCACTTCGACACGTTTTTGGCCGTCCACGCCCATCAGTTGATCGTTGTATTGGCGCTCGATGCCGTCTTTGCCGATGATGTCGCCCTGGTGGAAACGGGCCAACTCCGGCGAGTCCAATTCGGATTCGCTGATTTCACCGACGTAGCCGATGACATGCGCCGCCAAACCGTCGCGCGGGTAGAGGCGGTGTTGCACACGCACCACTTCGAGCTCCGGAAAGGTGCTGGCGTCTTTATGCGAGTCGACGAAGGCCAACTCACCCGGCGTGAGCTCTTCCTTAATCGGGATCGGCTCGTATTGCGGGGCGCCACGGGATTGGAAACGGTGCACGCGCGCCACCAGACTGTCGTAGTCCAGATTCAAGCCCTCCGCGATGGATCGCAGGTGCTCCGTCTTCAGGTTTTCGCGCGACAGATACAAGCTGAACGATGAGTGGTTGTCGACAATCACGCGTCCGTCGCGGTCCAGAATCTTGCCACGCGGCGCGAGCACGGGAATCGACTTGACGCTGTTTTCGAGCGCGCGCTCCTGATACATCGCCGGGTTGCGGATCTGCAAGTCCCAGAAACCAGTGATGAGAAACAAAAAAACCGCGATGGCAGAATACTGGAAAAAAGCGATCTTCTGCGACGCGAACTTCGGATCGTCGCGCATCAGCGTATTGGCGGTGTCGGCGTCGCGGACGATAGGAAGTTTCACAATATCTGCTTTAGCTGGTTACTTTCAGTTTATCCAATACCCGGAATAACGGCAGGGCCACGGCGGCGTTCAATAGCCCAAAAATAAGGGTCTGCTGCGCATCGAAGCCCAACGTCTCGCCCAGCAGGGCGCGCGACAAAACCCAATAGAAAAACTGATGGAAAAAGTAAAAGAAGAAAGCCAGAATGAAGGTCACCACCGGGTTCTGCACGTCGAACCGCATGCTCACCGACGCCGCGAAATATCCGACCAGCGTCTTCACGATTCCATACATGCCGATGGGCTGATGCGACAGCGAATCCTGCACCAGTCCGATGAACATTCCGTACGTGAGCGCGCCGATGGGACCGCCGGTGGTGAGCGCGAAATGCACGGTAATGAGCAACGGCAGCTCCAGATACGCGAGAAACGGCACGAAACGCGGCACGTAAACCTGGGACAGCACCGCGACCAAAGGAATCACCACCAGCCAGACGATGCGAAAACGATCGGAGGAGTCCTTGCGTGGGGCGTCGCTCAACAGTCGCTCGGTCATCTGCTCGGTGTACTCGGTCATTGCTCGGGGTACTTGATCATTGAGTGCCAGATGGCCTGCTGGCCGGCGCGGGTGTGCCCGGAATGGCTGTTACGGGAGCTTGAGGCTTAGGTTTGGTGGTCGACGGAACCGCGGACGGAGGCTTAGGTGCCGCGGACGACTGGGCTGGGGGGGCGCCTGGCGCGGGCGCAGCGGGTGGCGGCACGCCATGAAGTGACGGGATCTTAGTGAAATCAGGCGGCTTGGTTCCGGGCGCACCTTCGCCATAGGTATGCTTCTGCTCGATCCCGACGTCCTTATAGATGGCTCGCAGCCGGTCCGCGTCGGTAAACAGCGCCCCTGGCTCGGAACCACCTTCGGGGGTCTGAGTGGCCTCGGTGGGTGGTGGCAAGAGATTATAGGCCGGAGAAGCAATTTCAGCGCCCGGCACCTCCTGATGCACCCCCTGCAACACGATCAGCACTTCTTCCACTCCGCCCTGCATCCCGCTGGGCGAAACGTAGATTTCCTTGAATGTTTTGCCATTGGGCGCCGCCGTCACCTGTCCCACGGGAAAGCCTTTGGGAAAAATGCGATCGTCGCCGGAAGTATAGAACCATTCGCCGATGTCGACGTGTTCCTCGTTCTGGACATAGTCCACCAGGCACTCGGCGTGGCCTTGCCCCTTGAGCGTCCCATGCACCCGGTTTTTTTGCGAGACCACGCCCGCCGCAAACGTGGGATCGATAATTTCCATGACCAGCGATGCGGTGGGATAGGCGTCCACCACTTTGCCGACGATGCCGTCGGGTGTGACCACGGCCATGCCGCTTTCGACACCGCTAGTCGACCCGCGGTCCACAAACACGACCCGGGAGTTGGCCCCCGTGCCGTTCCCGATGACGCGGGCCGCAACGGTTTTGGATGGCGAGCGGGCCTGGAATACGCTCAGTGCGCGGGCCCGATCCGCCGTCGAGAGCTCGGACTTCAGGTAGTTGTTCTCGATCTTCAGTTGGCCGTTTTCGCGCAGCAGCTTTTCGTTTCGACTACGTACGCCGAGCAGGACAAAGTAGTCTTCGACGAACCCCCAGGTGTAGCGGCGCACAAACTCCAGGCTCTGTTCCACGGGAGTGATGGCGGTGACCGCCCAAACCCGAATCAACGGAATATCGTTATTGGTTTTAACCTGATAGGCAATCAGCAGCAACTGCGCCGTAATCACGACCAGCAAAACCGTGAGATGGCGATAGCGGCTAAGAAAGAAGTCCATAAGTTACATTACGTTAGCTCACGTCGCCGGGGCCACCGGGCGCCTTTATTCCATCGCCAGTCGTTTACTCAATTGCCACTCTTCGAAGCAATTTAAAGTCCGTCAACATCTTACCGGTGCCTAAAACCACGCTCGCCAAGGGGTCCTCGGCGATCGAAACCGGCAATCCTGTCTCTTCACGAATCCGTTTATCTAGATTCTTCAACATTGCGCCGCCGCCGGTCAAAACAATTCCGCGGTCGCTGATGTCGGCGCTCAGTTCGGGAGGAGTCCGCTCCAAAGCCACGCGGATGGCATTCATGATGGTGGCTACGCACTCCGACAGCGCCTCACGGATCTCGCTATCGTCGATGGTCAGCGTCTTTGGCACGCCTTCGATCAGGTTCCTGCCCTTTATTTCCATCGTCAGAGGCTTGTCCAAGGGATAGGCCGAACCGATCTGAATCTTGATCGCCTCGCCGGTTCGCTCGCCCACCAGCAGGTTGTACTTGCGCTTGAGATACTGCATGATGGCTTCGTCCATGGCGTTGCCGGCCACCCGCACCGAACGCGAGTAGACGATGCCGGACAAAGAAATGACGGCGACGTCGGTGGTGCCTCCGCCGATATCCACCACCATGTTGCCGGAGGGCTCCGTCACCGGAAGCCCCGCGCCGATGGCCGCCACCATGGCCTGCTCCACCAGGTGAACTTCGCTGGCCTTGGCGCGATAAGCCGAATCGATCACGGCCCGTTTTTCCACCTGGGTGATTTCGCTCGGAACCCCGATCACAATACGCGGATGCACCAGCACTTTGCGGCCGTGCGCTTTCAGGATGAAGTAACTGAGCATGCGCTCGGTGACTTTGAAGTCGGCGATGACGCCATCCTTCATGGGACGAATGGCCACGATATTTCCGGGCGTGCGGCCAAGCATGTCTTTGGCTTCCTTACCCACCGCCTCAACTTCCCCGTTGGTTTTGTTGATGGCGACAATGGAAGGTTCATTCACCACGATCCCTTTACCCTTTGCGTAAACCAGGGTATTGGCGGTTCCCAGATCGATGGCAAGATCCGAAGAAAATAGGCTAAACAGCGAGCGGACGTTCATGGAGAGACTTTTTCCGGTTCCTTCACCCTAGAGGCCGCGGTACACGCATATTCCAGTTTTGAGGTGTAAAAGGGAAGCGCTCGACGGTCCTACAGAAGCGTATCATACTCAATCTTCTGGCTTCAATTTTTTCACTAAAAACTCGAAGCTGAACGAACAGTGCGATCTGTGTGGCAGAATCAAAGTGCAATGGTGACCCGGCGCACATTCGCGTTGGCTGGCTTGGGCGCCGGCATCACAGGCGACCTGGGACGACTCACCAGCTGTGGTCCCGAGAAAGCTACCGGCTTCCCGGGCTATGCTTTTGTCGCAAACCAGGACGGCAATGCCATCGCGGTGGTGGATCTGGAAGTGTTCGCGGTGGCGCGGCACATCCGTGTGGATGGGTCGCCGACGGCCGTGCTGGCCAGCCCGCGCCATCCGCGCGTCTATGCGCTCACTCCGGAAAACGGTTCGGTGCACGAGATCCGAGCGGACCAGCTTACCTTCTCCCGCCGTCTGCAAGTGGCCGCGGTGGCGCTTGAAATGCGCCTGGCGCCGGAGGGCGATGCGCTTTACGTGCTGTGCCGAAGACCAAGACAATTGGTACGCCTCACGCTGAATCCCTTGCAGGTAACCTGGACACTCCAACTATCGGACGATCCGGCCGATTTCGATATCTCTCCCGACGGCGGAACCATCGCCATCAGCTCCGCCGCTGGATGTTCCCTCACTTTCGTCGATGTCGCCGCCAGGAGCAGATTCGATCCTCTACGCACCAGCGGCGAGATCGGACTGGTCAGGTTCCAGCCTTTGCACGACGCCGCTCGCGCGCGCTCCGACTCGCGGCAGCTGATCGCGGCCAATGTAAGCCAGCGCATGTTATCCATCTTTGACGTGCCCAGCCGCCGGCTGATCGTCAATCTGCCGCTGGCCGTGCGCCCGGATCATTTATGCTTCAACGCCGACGGCGGCCAAGTCTTTGTCACCGGAGAAGGCATGGACGCGGTGGTGGTGGTCTACCCCTACTACACCCCGCAAATCGGTCAAACGGTCTTGGCCGGACACAGCCCCGGCGCGATGGCCGCCTCCGCCTCGCCCGGATATCTGTTCGTGGCGAATCCCAATTCCGCCGACGTCAGCATTCTGGACATTGAAACCAGCAAAGTTTTGGCGGTAACCCCGGTTGGCACCGGGCCTGCGTATATTTCAATTACGCCGGACGATCAATATGCGCTGGTGCTGAACCAGGCGTCCGGTGATATGGCAGTGATTCGCATTAAGAATGTGAACCGCGCCGCCCACTGGAAAAAGGGGCCGTTATTCATGTTGATCCCGGTGGGATCGAAGCCTGTAAGCGCCGCTATAGTCCCGGTGTAATAGGCCGCTTTCCATTGCGGGTGCGAGTACTCATCCAACGTGTCGGCAAGAATACTCCCGCGCCAAATGAAACAATTGGCGCTTGACAACGGAAACGGAACCCAGGTATATTTCTCAAATCATGCTCCGTTTTAGCTTAATTTCGACGGTTCATTCGGAGCGGGATTCGCAGATCAACAACGGATTCATCCGCCTGCTCGCGGTGGAATCCGCGCGCTTAGGCCCGGACCTGCCCCTCCTGCTGCCGCCCGAAGAAGAAGGAACTTCCATTCGCCAACGCTATGCGCCCATGTATCGGTTGCTGGCCCAGGACGATGATTCCTTCCTGATCGCACAAGGATTTCGGAAAGCGGCCCATAGACTTCGGCAGGAACACCGGCGTTGTTACTTTCGTTACCTGGACGATCTGGCGCGCGAAATTCGCACCGGCCGCAGACTCGGCGCTCTGGCCATGGCGTCCCAGGAGCATTGGAGCTTCCCGACTTTGCTCGCGCACACGGCTATTTCGGAATCGTCGCTGCTTTATTTGCGATGGCTCGGTTGGAGACATGCCACCGGAATCAGCGTGGCGGCGCGCGACGTGAAGGAATGTCTCGATTTTATTCTTGCCGCGCCGAAATTTCAGCCGGCAGCGATCTGACCGTTTCCAGCAGCGTGCGGTTATACTCCTTCACGGCTTGGATTTGATCGGGGGAAAGCCGCCGAAAGGAAGGCGGTTCCTCGCCCGAGCTCCGCATGAGCCGGTACCAGGCGGCAAAGCAGCCGATGTGAACGGCCAGCATTGCGCTGTTGATCGGAAACACCGCGTCCCCTCCACGCGATAACAGTATGGCCAGATAGCCCACGCCACTGGCGGCGAAGAAGACCGTCGCAATGCTCCAGTGGATCAAAACATTCGGCCGGAAGTGCAGGCGGATGCTCAGGACGTAACGCAGGAAAACCCAGGTCAGGGTGAACGCGGCGGCGAAAATCTCGCTCTGGTATCGCAGGATCACCAACATAATGGTCTGTGGAAAGGCCCACTGGTTCACCAGGCTGGGACGGACTGTGACGGCCACCAGCGCCGCCAGAACCACCAGAACCGCCGCCATGCCGGCCCGGAACCATCCGATGCCCGGAAAGTGCTCGCAGATCCGCTCAAAAAGCTCGGCGGCGAAGCCCAGACGAAAGAACGTCATGATCAATGTGCAGACGCGGAAAACCTCCGCATATTCCCGGCTCTTGATGTTTACCACTAGGGTCGGAATGATGCACAGAGCGTCCGCCACCAGGAAAGATACAAAAAGCGGATATCGCCGGACCAGCCCCTCGTGGAAGAAGCGCACCACCACCAGCGCCTCGGCACAAACCGACGCGATCCAAAGCGCCCGCTCGATGTAGAAAAACAGTTCCACGCCGTGCCGCCAGTATAGCGCAGCACCGCGTGGAACTTCACGAAGCGCTTTGTAAGTTACTCAGGAATCGGGGTGGGCGTCGGCAATGCGCATTGCGGCGGACAGGAGGGAGCCGGCATGTCGGACTGGATGGTCGAAGGGGCCGTCCGCTTGCTCGAATCGATTGGGTTTTTGTGGTGGACAGCGGGCCCAGCGGACACCACCGCAGCGGCCAGGACAGCGATTGCAAGTGCGAAGTTTTTCATTTGTAATCTTCTTTCTGCCGATGAGTCCGGCGGCCACATGCTAACCAGATACCGTGACCAAACCGGCCGGAATTTGAAGATTTTCGGCTTTCAGAACAAGCCTCGGTTGGGCTTTCGCGGAACGGATCGAAAGGTACGCGAGGGAGAGAAGCTACGCTACGGAAAGAAGGTGAGCCGCGGAAAGAATAAAGGGGGAGCTAGCGAACGCTAGAAGCCGCGGCGTCCCACGCCGCGTTAACGATCGCCAGCGCTGCGATGGCCGCGGTCTCGGCGCGCAGGATCTGGGGACCGAGCGAGACCGGACGCCACTGGGAGTGTGCGATCTGCTCGCGCTCGCGGTCCGTCCAGCCGCCTTCCGGGCCCACCAGCAGCGTTACGCGATCGCCGGATTGACGATGCACGGGAAGAGCCGCAAGCAGTGCCACCGCTTCGCCTTCTTCTAGAACGTAGCGATAGGCCGCTTCCATTTGGAGCGCCTCGGTTAAGCCGGTCGGTGGGGCGATTTCGGGCAGCCGGGCGCGCCGCGATTGTTCACTCGCCTCGCGCACAATCCGGTTCCATCGCGCCAAGCGCTTTGCCGCGCCCTGCTCCAGACCTTTTTCGCTGCGCTCGGTCCGCACCGGCACAATTCGCGCGACGCCCAGTTCGGTGGCTTTTTCCAGCATCCACTCGAAGCGCTCAAAGCGGATCAAGGAAGCGAGGACCGTTGTCTCGACCACAGGGCAGGGCCGACGGTACTTTCTCGCGAACGGCAAAAGACACCAGATCCTTGCGCGCGCTCTCCACTTCCGCCAGATAAACCGCTTGATTGTCGGAAATCTCGAACTGCTGGCCTGGCTCCACGCGCAAAACTCGCGTCAGATGATGGGCGTCCGGCCCGGTGATGCGCGCTCGCCCCGATTGGACGGCATCCACGAAGAAGCGGCGGCGAGCCATGAGTTTACTGTACGCCGGTACGGGCGGCCATATCTGCTACGCTGCTCTTAGGACCTGGATGTAAACCTGGAGCTTTTCGACGAAGCTCCCCGGAGTGAAGTTTGCGGCGAATTCGAAGACCCGACAGGTGGTATCTTGCCGGAGCTTTACTGATCCTGTCTAGCGGTCGGGTATCTCTCCTATCGGGATTGGACGGCTTTCGAGCGCAGCGCGCCGCAGGTCCAGCACAGCCGCCAACTGCTACAACAGGTGGAGGACACCATGTCTTCCATCCGGGACGCCGAGAGCGGCCAGCGTGGGTTCGTGTTGACCGGCGATGCCGAATATCTGGACGCATACAATGCGGCGATCGCCGCTCTTCCCACCGAACTGACCGGTCTGCGCGCATCCGCGGCCCAGGAAGCCGCGCTACGTCCTCGCGTTGCGACGCTCAGTAACCTGATCGTGGAGAAGGTGGACGAGTTGAAAGAAACCGTGGACCTGCGCCGGAACCAGGGATTCCAAGCCGCGCTCGCCGTGGTGGAAACCAACCGCGGCAAGCACAGCATGGACGACATTCGCAAGATCGGCATGGATCTGCGGGATGAGGTCTACAATGGGCTGCTGCAAAGTATTCGAGAGCGGCAGCAAGAAGGGTCCACCACTCGGCTGACGACGGCTTTTGGCGCCGGGATTTTATTTGTGTTCCTTCTGTTGGCGACCTTCGATATCGGGCGCGCCACCGCCGAGCGCGATCAGTTGATCGTGGATTTGGAGGCCGCCAACGGCCGCACCACCGCCAGCCGGGACTTGTTGCATACCACTTTGACCAGCATCGGCGACGCCGTGGTGGCTACCGACGAAGCCGGAAAAGTAACTTTCATGAACGGAGTGGCCGAGGCTCTGACGGGCTGGACCCAGGAGCAGGCGCAGGGACAACCGCTTCCAGACGTGTTGAACCTGGTGAATGAGGAAACGCGTCTGCCGGTGGATAATCCGGGCGAGAAGGCCTTGCGCCAGGGCGTCATTGTCGGCCTGGCGAACCACACGATGCTTATTTCCCGCGACGGCGCGGAGCGGCCCATTGACGACAGCGCCGCACCCATCCGTAACCCTCAGGGTCGTGTGATCGGCGTGGTTTTGGTTTTCCGCGACGTAACCGGACGCCGGCAATCGGAAGAGCAGTTGCGCCAGCTCAACCAGGCATTGCGGCGAACCAATCAGGATCTGCAGCAATTCTCCTACGCCGCGTCCCACGATTTGAAGGAGCCGTTGCGGACGGTAAGCCAACTATCTGCAACTCATCCGCAGCCGTTATTCGGGCAAAGTGCTCAATGATGAGGCTGGGCAGCTTTTCGATGTGGCGGTGTCAGGCGCGCAGCGAATGCATGCCCTGGTGGAAGCGCTGCTGGAGTATTCTCGCGCGGGCGAAGTGGGCGATGCCACGCTGGAACCCGTGCCGGTGGAACGGGTGGTCAGAGAGGCGATTACCAACCTGCAAAGCGCCATCTCAGAAACCCACGCCGAGGTTTCCGTCAGCGCGCTCCCGGTTGTCATGGCCAATCGGCTCTACCTGACGCAGGTTTTCGAGAACTTGATCGGCAATGCCCTGAAATACCGGTCGGAACAGCCTCCGCGCATCGCGGTGAGCGCGCTGGAGCAAGCGCACGAATGGATCTTTTCGGTGGAGGATAACGGCATCGGGATTCGGCCGGAATATCAGGCCCAGATTTTCGGCATCTTCAAACGCCTGCACGGCGACGAATATCCGGGAACCGGCATCGGCCTGGCGACATGCAAGAAGATCGTGGAACGGCACGGCGGAACCATCTGGGTGGAATCCGAGCCGGACAAAGGCGCGCGTTTCTTGTTCACGCTGCCGAAGACGGCTGCGGCGGCGGCGCACGTGACGTCGGCCGGTGATACCGCATAATGTAAGTCAAAAAGATGATCGCCTTCCTGCGCGGCAAGCTGCTCGAAAAACATCCCAATCAAGTCATCGTCGACACGGCCGGCGTGGGCTACGATGTGGTGATTCCCATTTCGACGTTTTCGGCTCTTCCCGAGACCGGCGCCGACATCGCCCTGCGCATTCATACCCATGTTCGCGAGGACGCGCTGGCGCTGTTCGGCTTTCTGACCGCGGAAGAGAAGGCGCTGTTCGAAAAGCTGATCTCGGTGAGCGGCATCGGCCCTTCGCTCGCCATCAAGGTACTGTCGGGGCTTGCAACGTCCGCGATCGTCGATGCCATTCGCGGGGGACAAGTAGAGCAATTGGTGCGCATCCCCGGCGTCGGCAAAAAGACGGCGGAACGAATGGTCTTGGAATTGAAGGACAAGATGGAGGGCTTGGGAGGCGGAGCTACGCCGGCCGGTGTTTCCGTCAGGGCTGAGCCCGCGCTCAGCGCACTCGAACAGGACGTGCTCTCGGCCTTGCTCAATCTGGGTTGCAATCGCGCTTCGGCCGAGGCCGCCGTGCGCAAAGCTCAAGCCGCTCAGCCGGCCGCGGCCTTCGAACCCATGTTCCGCAAAGCTCTGGAGCTGGTGCGCTAGCATGCGCGAGAAAGGCATCGCATCGCCCGCGCCGCTGGAAGGCGAGCGCCAATTCGAAGCCGCCCTGCGTCCCACGCGATTGGACGATTTCACCGGCCAGGGAAACCTCAAGGAGAATCTTTCCATCGCCATCGAGGCCGCCAAACGGCGCGAAGAGGCGCTAGATCACGTATTACTTTACGGACCACCCGGCTTGGGCAAAACCACGCTGGCGACGATAATCGCCGGCGAGTTGGGCGTCGATTTCGAGCAGACCTCTGGGCCGATTCTCCAAAAGAAGCTGGACCTGACGGGCGTGTTGACCAACATCCGCCCGCGCCAGGTTTTCTTCATCGACGAAATCCATCGCCTGCTTCCGGACGTCGAAGAAATCCTCTACGCGGCTCTGGAAGATTTTCGCATGGACATTTTGATCGGCACCGGGCCGGGCGCGCGCACGCACTCCATCTCTATCCCGCACTTCACGGCCATCGGCGCCACCACGCGGCAAGGCCTGGTGAGCGCGCCCTTGCGTGGCCGCTTCGGGCTAGTGCTGCGGCTGAATCTGTACGGGCCCGCCGAGCTGACGGCCATCGTGCAGCGCTCCGCCAAGCTGCTCGGGGTTATCGTGGATCTGGATGGCGCGCAGGAAATCGCGCGACGCAGCCGGGGCACGCCGCGCATCGCCAATCGGCTGCTGCGGCGGGTTCGCGATTACGCGCAAGTGCGCGCCGAAGGCCACATCGACCTGCGTGCGGCCACCAGCGCGCTCGACCTGCTGGAGGTGGATCGCTTCGGGCTGGACGAAATCGATCAGAAGATCATGCTTACGCTGCTCGAGAAATACGCGGGGGGCCCGGTGGGCGTCAATACTATCGCGGCCTCGATTGACGAAGAAGCGGACACCATCGAGGAAGTCTATGAACCGTATCTGATGCAGCTCGGCTTTATCGATCGGACGCCGCGCGGACGCGTGGGCACGGATCGCGCGTTCGAATACTTCAAGATCCCGCGCCGCCGCGCACGCGGGATGCAGAGCGATTTGTTTTGAAAACCGTGTTCTTGGCGCTGGGATCGAACATGGGCAATCGAGAAGCCAATCTGCGCGAGGCGGTGCGACGTCTGGAGTTAAACGATCTGTGCGTCACGCGCCGGTCTTCGGTATATGAAACCGCGCCGCAAGAACTGCTGGATCAGCCCGCGTTCTTGAATGCCGTGCTCGAAGCGGAAACCAACTTGTTCCCGATGCAATTGCTTTCGCGCGTTCACCAGATCGAGCAGGACATGGGCCGTCGCCGCGTGACTGCCAAGGGGCCGCGCAATATCGACATCGATATTTTGTTCTACGGCCGCAGCGTGATCGCTTCGCCTGAGCTGGAAGTGCCGCATCCGCGCATCGCGCAGCGGCGTTTTGTGTTGGAGCCGCTGGCTGAAATCGCTCCCGATTTCCGGCATCCGCTGACGGGAAAGACGGCCGGAGAAATGATAGAGACTCTGGAGCCGCAAGGCGTCCGCCGGCTGGAAATCAGTCTCTAATTCTCGGAGGGCTTCCCCGCTCGATCGATCACCAGGATTTCCACCGGTCCCTTCTTGGACGCTAGCCGGAGGCCGAGCTGTTCCTGGATCGCGGTGAAGAGCGATGGTCCATTGGGATCCGCCGGCGGCTGGGCGTTGACGCCTGGAACGGGCGGCCCCTGTCCCACGCCGGGCGTCCACTCCAGTTTCAGGTCGTACACGCCCTGGAGTCCCGTTCGATTCACCACCGAACGTCCCAGCAGCGGCTGGAGCACTTTGGCAAAATCATCCATGGGGAAGTCGCCCGCGATTCGCGCTCCCGATACGAAGCGTGGTTTGTGAGGATCGGGATTTTCGCTCACGTGGATTTTCGATCCCTTCTTTCCGACAACCAGCGCATAAATGGGAAGGGTCTTCATGGCGCGGTGGACCACGAGTTTGAAACGATCCGACAGCAAAGCCTGCGTCAGTTTCCTCAGCTCATCAACTTTAGTCAGTCCGTCGGCCTTCGCCTCGATGTCGTAGCACTCCGAATCGATCCAACCGGGACCGCCGGTTATTTGAAGATCGCTCATCTCATACGCTTCAATGATGAGCCTCTTGACGGGAAGATTCTTGCCGACAAATCTTCCTCCCGGGAAAAGCAGGTATGCCCCTCCGCTGGGCGTTCCGGGCGCGGCGGGCTTGATGGAGACGACGTCGAACTGCGGCGTGGCTGGCAGGCACGGCATAGCGAACCAGCCCGTCAAAGCAAGGGCCGGAATTCGCCGTCCGGCTGCGGAAGCGTTAGCTTGCATCGGTTGTCTTCAAGGGAAGACGCAGCACGCCGCCGATTCGTGGAAAGTTAGCGCTTCATCAACCAACTTTTATCTTTTTCCCCATCAACCAGACCTTATCTCGCGGCGTCATCTTCTCCGCGGCGATCCGCAGCACCAGTCGCGGAGCCCGCGTTCGCCAGGGATCCAGAAAGTCCAGAACCTCGCGCGGCCTTTGCGGATACGTTTCCTTGAGCAGCCACCCGACGCCCTTCCGCACCATGTCGTCGGAGTCTTCCAGCAATAAACCGCAAATGTGAAAGATTGTTTCGGTATTCGTGCCCCGCTTGGCTTCCTGGATCAGCGACACAGCGGCCGATCGCCGTTTCCATCGATTCTTGGACTTCGTCCAGCGGGCCAGCCTGTCCGCTAAACCCGGCCTGTTCGCGATTGAAGCTGCAATCAACCAGGCGGAAACGCCATCGCAATGCGACCAGTTCCGTACATAGCGATCCAGCCACTGCTCGAACATTCGAAATTCGCGCTCGTCGCAGGATTTCCCGAAGCGCCGGTAGATATGCGCCACCAGCACGCCTTCCTCCAGCATGCCGCTCTTCCACAACTCGGTAACGAACCGATCGCGCTGGGCAACTGGCCATTGCTTCACTTGCCCGTAAGCGAGCCGCGCGAGTTCCTGGAGTTGTGGCGACCGGACGCCGTAGGGATTCACGGGCTCTTTGAAGAACCAGCGCAGCCCCGCTTCAAACTTCGGATCCGCCGCGGCCTTCAGGCCCGCTCGCGTGCTCTTCAACAGCGCTGCGACAGGGTCCGATTTCATTCTCGGCAAATGCCGCGCTCGCTGCTCTCGATAAATTTCACCAGATGCCGGGTGTGCTCCGTATCGCACTCGGACGCAATTCGCGCCAGCGCGTCTTTCAGCTTCAGCCCCGATCGATACAGGATTTTGTACGCGGCCTTCAGCGCCGCGATCTCATCGGCCGACAGTCCGGCCCGTTTCAGGCCGACTACATTCAGCCCATTCGGCCGCGCGTTGAAATCGGTGTAAAGAAAGAACGGCGGCACATCCAGATTCACGCGCGAGTTACCGCCGATCATCGCCAGCTTCCCGATCTTTGAATATTGATGAATCACTACGCCTCCCGAAATGAACGCCTGATCTTCCACATCCACGTGGCCAGCCACCAGCGCGCAACTCGCGATTACGGTATCGTTGCCGATCCTGCAGTTGTGAGCAATGTGCCCGGAGGTCATGATGTAATTTCCATCGCCGATTTCGGTCGCGCTTTCCGGCTGCGTGCCGCGCGAAATGGTGTAGTGTTCGCGGATGATGTTGCCGTTGCCGATGCGCAAGTAACTCCGCTGGCCGGTGAAGCTCTTATCCAACGGATCGGTTCCGAGCACCGTGCCGGAGGAAATCTCGTTGCCTTCGCCCAGCGTGGTCCAGCGTTTCAAGTAAACATAAGGTTCGATGCGGCAGTGCGCTCCGATTTGAACGTCTTCTTCAACGATGGCAAACTCACCGATCTTCACCTGCGGCCCAATCCGCGCTTCCGGATGAACGCGCGCGGTGGAAGCCACCGATGCGGAGGGATCAACTGGCATAAGTTTGTATCATACAGGCTGAGGTGGCAGGGGTAATGCGTGTTGAAGATATCGCGCGGCATTTGCACACGACATACGAAGGAACCGGCGATCTGGATATCGCGGGCGCGGCGACGCTCGAATCCGCCGGGGACGGGGAGATCGCTTTCGTTGGCAATCGCAAGGCCGCGGCCCAGGCCAGTCAATCGCGCGCCGGCTGCCTGCTGGTCGCCGACGAATTTCCGCCCGGCCGAACGCTCATCCGCGTAGCCGACCCGCGCGCCAGCTTTGCCGCCGTGATCGGACTTCTTTATTCGAAGCCCGCCGTCACTCCCGGCATTCATCCCACCGCTGTCATCGCTCCCGACGCCGAGATCGCTCCCACGGCGGCCATCGGAGCTTTTTCAAGCATTGGCTCCGGTGCGCGCATTGGCGAGCGCACGTCCGTTGGAGCGGGTTGCGCCATCGGCGCGGGTGTGCGCATCGGTGCGGATGGCCTGCTGCATGCTCGCATCACCATCTATGACCATGTCTCCATCGGCGATCGCGCCGTGCTGCATTCCGGCTGCGTCCTCGGGGCCGACGGTTTCGGATTCGTGCGCGGCCCCAACGGCTACCAGAAGTTCCCGCAGATTGGACGCGTTGAGATCGGCGACGATGTGGAGATCGGGGCGAACTCGTGCGTGGATCGCGCGGCCCTGGGCGTCACGCGCATCGGCGACGGCGTCAAGCTCGACAACCTGGTCCATATCGGCCATAACTGCAGCATCGGGCGGCACGTCGTCATCGCGGCGCAAACCGGGCTCTCGGGCGGCGTGATCGTCGAAGACTATGCCGTGATCGGCGGACAAGTTGGCATCGGAGATAAAGCTCGCATCGAATCGGAAGCGGTGCTCGGATCTGGTTGCGGGATTCTTACGTCCAAGATTGTACGCAAGGGACAAGTAGTGTGGGGAACGCCCGCGCGTCCGTTAAAGGAACATCTGGAGCAGCTGGCCAATCTGGCGCGCTTGCCCACGCTCCGCGAAGAAGTAACCACGCTCCGCGAAGAACTAACAAAGACGCGCGAGGAAGTAAAGCGGCTGGAAGAGAAACTGGATAGAGGATTAGAGCGAAAGCCCGATCCCGGCAACGGCTGACTACCCGGCGCTGCCCGCTCTGGCGCAACCCTTGCGCGTCACGCCCACCGAGCGCTGCAGAAGCGTGTTGGTATCGGCCACCAGACGCTGCACCTGCGCCATATACTGCCGGGCCTCGAATTGTCCCGCCGGCAACGTCATCTCCAGATAGTACGCGATGGCCTCGATGGAACTGAGCGGCTGGCGCAGTTCGTGAACCAATTCGTGCAATCGTTCTTCAGGAGAGGCGATCGCAACGGACGCTTCTCTCGAAGCAAGAGCCTCGGTGTAAGCAAGAGCCTCGCTGTAAGAAGGAACTTCGGTGTACCCGGGAGTTGGAGCAAGAGCAACGGCGGCAGCCGACATCGTTTTTGGCATTCCCTTTCGAACGCTCACAGGCCACCCCAGACCGAGTGAGCGATAACCATTCAACAAATGGGGGAAACCTTTTTGTACTCCCAAAGTCCGGTACGCGTCAAGCGAATTCGAGAAAAATCTTGCCTGACTTTTTGATGGTGACTTGGCCAACTATCGCGGCGTTAGGAACTTCTCGGTTTCTCTCTCGCGATGGCCACCACGGCGGCGTGAGTGACACGCAGGTAATCGCACGGTGCGATTAAGATCTGCGTGCCTCGCACTCCGGCGGAAACCGAGACGACGTCGAACAGCTGGATGGTTTCGTCGGCGTAGACCGGATATTCGCGCTTGCCTCCCAGCGCCGTTACGCCACCGCGGATGTAGCCGGTGAGTTGCTGCACTTCGCGCAACGGAGCCAGTTCCACTTTCCGGTCTCCCGTGAATCGCGCCAGCGCTTTCGTATCCAGTTCCATATTGCCCGGAACGATGGCGAGATAAACGCCACCGCGATCGCCGCGCGCCACCAATGTCTTGAATGCCTGCTCGGCGGGAAGTCCGATCTTCGCCGCAACGGTTTCGGCGCTAAGATCGTCGGGATCGACATCGTATTCGCGCAGCGTGTACGGAACGCCCAGATCGTCCAGAATGCGCGTGGCGTTGGTCTTCATGGGCTAAGCAAGCCGTTCCGGTTGCCGGCGGGCGCGGGCGGGTTGGGCTACCTTGAAAATCATCGGCCCCAGATCGGTCGCAGGATAGCAAGCACGTAATGCTCTGCCCAGCATCGTAGCTCGGCGTCCTCAAGGACAAGCCACTGCACTACGCAATTCTGGCTAATCCAGTCTTGCGCGACGCGTCTGTATGGCTGATTGGTAGTGCTGCCTTGCGGAATGCCCAACTGCACGTACTGCTTCTTCACCACTTTGTCGACTAGGTCGCCTTCGGCTCCCTTGCCTCCACCCCAGAAGTGCTGATCCCAGATCCGGCTGCGCAAACCTGTAGCCGCCTTTATGGAGCGACCGGCGTGCAGGTACTCGTGGTGGTCTGATCCCTCCTGCCGCTTTATTACGTAGAGTCCATGTTGTATGGGCAGGCATGACGGCAGCTTGTCGTCGAAAGGAAATTCTCGAGCGGCCAGTAGTCTTTCAAAAATGGCCGCATTCTCGATTCTATGCTGTTCTAAGTCCACTGTAACCTCCCCGATTGCGGCTTGCGCTCGAAATTCGGACTCGGTCTCCCTTGCCGGGGCGGTAGGCCCTCGCATGATATTCTAATGTGTTAGGCTCCCCAGCTACCTCGGAAGCAAACGCGCGAGCCAAAGGAATTAACCATGTCAGGACATTCCAAATGGGCGACCATCAAGCATAAGAAGGCCGCCACCGATGCCAAGCGCGGTAAGGCGTTTACCCGCATTATCAAAGAGATCATGATCGCCGCTCGCAGCGGTGGGGGCGACCCGGATATGAACCCACGCCTGCGCAAGGCCGTGACCGACGCCAAGGCCGCCAGCATGCCCGCCGACAACATCAAGCGCGCCATCATGCGCGGCACGGGCGAGCTGGAGGGCGGCCAGATCGACGAAATCACGTTTGAAGGCTATGGTCCCGGCGGCGCCGCGGTTCTGGTGATGGTGGCCACCGACAATCGTAACCGCACCGTCAGCGAAATCCGCCACATGTTCTCCAAGAACGGCGGCAATCTGGGCGAACAGGGCAGCGTCTCGTGGATGTTCGAACGCAAGGGCCAGATCATCGTCGAAAAGGAAAAAGCCGGCGAGGATCAGCTCATGAACCTGGTGCTGGAGGCGGGCGCCGAGGATATGCGCGACAACGGCGAGGATTGGGAAGTGATCTCCGCGCCCGAAGCGCACGACGCGGTGCTCGAGGCCATCCAGAAGGCCGGGATCACCACGGCGTCGGATGAAATCGCAATGATCCCCAAGAACCTGACCAAGCTGGAAGGCAAGAATGCGGCGGCCATGCTGCGGTTGAGCGATGCGCTGGAGGAACATGACGACGTGCAGAATGTTTATTCCAACTTCGACATCGACGAAAAGGAGCTGGAAGCCCTGGCTTAGGAGCCGGGGGCACATGCGCATTCTGGGCATTGACTGCGGCACCGAGCGCACCGGCTACGGCCTGATCGAAAGCGATGGCCGCGCGCACCACATGATTGCGGCCGGATCCATTCACACCAGCCCGCGACAGCCGCTTGAAGTTCGCCTGCTGGCCATCGCGCGAGGCCTGCGCGAAGTGATTCAAGCGCATACGCCCGAATCGGCGGCGGTGGAAGAAGTTTTCTACGCTCAGAACGTCAAGACTGCGCTGAAATTGTCGCACGCCCGCGGCGTGGTGCTCCTCACCATGGCGGAGGCCGGACTATCGGTAGGCGAATATTCGCCGCTCGAAATCAAAACCAGCGTGGTGGGTTATGGCCGCGCCGAAAAGCAGCAGGTGAAGCTGATGGTGCATTCGTTGCTGGCGCTGGAGACTCGCATCGAATCCGAAGACGCCTGCGACGCCATCGCCGTAGCTATTTGCCATGCCACCCGTACTTCCACCGAACTGCGCATACGAGCTGTCAGATGAGAACCCTCGCCGGCGCTTTATTGTTCTCGATGACGCTGTCCGCCGCTCCCCGGCTGTTCTATTCGAAATATTTCCAGGGCAGCACGCCGGAATATGTTGCCATCACAGTGGAGCGCGATGGCCAGGCAATTTATCAGGAAGCCAGAGAGGACGACAACCCCATCAAGATCCAGTTGGATCGCGCCTACTGCGATCAAATGTTCGATCTCGCCGAAAAATTGGGCCGCTTCCAGCGTCCGGTGGAATCGGGGCTGAAGATCGCAAACCTGGGTCTGAAAACATTCCGCTTCGAGGATGGCGAAGAGCGCCACGAAATCCAGTTCAACTATTCCCAGGACCCCAACGCGCAGGCCCTGCTGGATCTTTTCGAGCGCATCACCGAAACCGAGCAGCACTTCGCGAATCTGGATCGCACCGCGCATTTCGAAAAATTGGGCGTCAACGACGTGCTGCTTCAATTGCAGGTCACCTGGGAGCACAGCCGCCTGGTGGACCCCCAACAGTTTCTTCCCTTGCTGGACCGCATCGCCAAGAACGAAAGCTATTTGCATATCTCGCGCGAGCGCGCCGCTGCGATTGCCGAGGCAATCCGCAAACCGCCGACGGAGAAAACGCAGTGACGGGATGGGTGTGGCGGGTTGGTCTCTTCGTCGCCTGCGGCGCGTTCCTCGCCGCCCAAAATATGTCCCAGGAGGAGCAAGCGAGCCTGCAAAGGGCGCTATCCGAAGCTGGCAACAGCTCCACCGAGTTCACCCTCGCCATCGAGAATCATCTGAAGCAGTACCCCAATTCGCCGCGACGGGTGGAGTTGGAGGGCGTCCTGGTAAAGACCGCCATCGAAGCCAACAACGAGCCCCTGCTGATGGTGTATGGCGAGAAAGTGCTGTCGCGCGATCCCGACAACCTGCAGGTGCTGGAACATTTGACCACCGCTCTGTTGCATCAAGGCGACCAGACCGGCGCGCAACGGGCCCTGGATCACGCGCGTCATTTGGCGGATCTGATCCAAGCCTCGTACCAGAACGATAAGTTCGAACCCGGCGGCGGGCCGGATGAAGTGAAGCGCAAAGAAGACTTCGACCGCGGCCGCGCCCGCGCGCTCCTGCTCCAGGCGCGCGCCCATGGCCTGCTCGG
Organism: Bryobacterales bacterium; assembly: GCA_963798295.1. Taxonomy (GTDB): domain Bacteria; phylum Acidobacteriota; class Terriglobia; order Bryobacterales; family Bryobacteraceae; genus Palsa-89. The sequence goes on from CAWCSV010000007.1 coordinate 1,045,357, forward strand.
CCACAACAACGACGCCATCCAGCTGGCCGAGTCCAGCTACCAGGTTTTTCCCAGCGTGGAGGCCGCTCGGGAAGCCGGGCGTTGGCTCAAAGCGGCGGGCCGGGATCAAGACGCGCTCCGTCATTTCGCGGATGCCTTCGCCATCGGCGGCCTGCATTCGGCCGATGTGGATGGAGCCGGCGATCGCGCGCAGATGGGCGAGCTGTATCGCAAGCTGCACGGCTCGGAAGCGGGACTGGGCGATCTGATGCTGAAGGCTTACGACACCACCTCCTCCGAACTCGCCAGCCGCCGCGCCGCGTTGCGCGAATTAGATCCCAACTCGCAGCTCAAGGATCCCATGCAGTTCGCGCTCTCGGGCCTGGCGGGCGACAAACTTCACCTGTCCTCATTGCTGGGCAAGGTGGTGGTGCTGGACTTCTGGGCCACCTGGTGCGCGCCCTGCCGTCAGCAGCATCCGCTCTACGAACAGGTGAAAGCCAAGTTCCAGGACACCGGCGACGTGGTGTTCCTGGCCATCGACGCGGACGAGGATCACAGCCTGGTAAAGCCGTTTCTCACGCAGATCAAGTGGAGCCAGAAAGTTTATTTCGAGGATGGCTTGCAGAGTCTGCTGCAGGTCTCTTCCATCCCCACCACCATCATCCTGGGCAAGAAGGGCGACGTTTTCACTCGCATGGTGGGATATCTTCCGGACCGGTTCGTCGACATGCTGACCGATCGTGTGAATCAGGCTCTCGGCAGGGAAGGCGCGTCTGCGCCCATAAGCCATCCCATCATCCATCCCATCATCCGACAATGACGGCGCCGTTTCCTCGTGTGACATGGATCGTGCTGGACAGCGTCGGCGCAGGTGAAATGCCGGATGCCGCCGCTTATGGAGACGCGGGCAGCGATACGCTGGGACACATCGCGCGCGCTCGCCGGCTGTGCTTGCCGAACCTGGCGCAGCTTGGCCTGGGCAATCTCAAGAAGCTGGATCACATCGCACCCGCCGGGCGGCCCACTGCCGCATTCGGAAGGTGCGCGCTCGCCTCGCCGGGCAAAGACACCACCACCGGCCACTGGGAGATGGTCGGCATCCATTTGGCGAAGCCTTTCCCGCTCTTCCCGCACGGTTTTCCGCCCGGTCTGATGTACGAATTTGAGACCCGCATCGGGCGCGGCACGCTGGGCAATTGCGCCGCTTCCGGCACCGAGATCATCCAGCAGCTCGGCGAGGAACACATGCGCACCGGCAAGCCGATCGTCTACACTTCGGCCGACAGCGTGTTTCAAGTGGCTGCGCACGAAGAGGTAATTCCGCTTTGGGAGCTCTATAAGATTTGTGAGACCGCGCGCGAGATGTTGCGCGGACCGCTGGAAGTTGGACGCGTAATCGCACGGCCATTTACCGGCCAGCCCGGCTTCTTCACGCGCACTCCTAATCGCAAGGACTACGCAGTCCCGCCGCCGCGCGGCATGCTGCTGGATCAATTGCAAGATCGCAAAGTAGAGGTCTTCAGCATCGGAAAAATCTTCGACGTGTTCCTGGGACGCGGCATCGGCGAATACGAGAAAACGAAGAACAATACCGACGGCATGGCCAAGACGCTGGGGGCGCTCGACGAACTGAACGCCGGGCTTCTGTTTGTGAACCTGGTGGATTTCGATCAGCTCTACGGCCATCGTAACGACGTGGAAGGATATGCCCGGGCGCTGGAGGAATTCGACGCCTGGCTGCCCGCGCTGTACCAAAAGCTGTCGGCGCGAGATCTGCTGATCCTCACCGCGGACCACGGGTGCGACCCGACAACGCCATCCACCGACCATAGCCGCGAGTACGTTCCGCTCTTGGTCTACCGGCCACGCAAGCTGCAAGCCGTCGACCTGGGCGTGCGCTCCACGCTCTCCGATGTCGGCCAGACGGTGGCTGAAAACTTCGGCGCAACAATTGGCCAGGGAACAAGCTTCCTCCAGTCGCTATCCTAAACTTCATGCGACGCCCCATCATGGCCGGCAATTGGAAGATGAACAAGACGCCCTCGGAAACCGTCGAGTTTTTCGAGAAGTTTCGTCCGCTAGTGGAGGGTTCCACGCACGCTGAAATTGTGGTCTGCCCGCCCTTCGTGAACCTGCAAGTGGCGGCTGATGCCACGGAAGAAACGCGCATCCAGCTCGGCGGCCAAAATCTGCATTGGGCGAAAGAAGGCGCTTTCACTGGCGAAATTTCCGCCCCCATGCTGCGCGCCACCGGATGCCAATGGGTGATCGTCGCGCATAGCGAGCGCCGGGAATATTTCGGCGAGACCGAAGAGACCGCGTTCAAAAAGATTGGCGCCGCGCTCGAGGCCGGACTTACGCCCATTTACTGCGTCGGCGAACGACTGCACGAGCGCGAAGGGGACAAGACTCATGAAGTGCTGGAACGCCAACTGCGGGACTGCGTGGGACGGCTGACGCCGGAACAGTTCCGTGGCATCGTCATCGCCTACGAACCTTGTTGGGCCATCGGAACCGGAAGAGTGGCCACTCCCGAGATTGCCGCCGATGCGCACGCCTTCATCCGCCTGGAACTTCGCGACCAATTTGGACCCGAGGCGGCCGATGCCTGCCGCATTCTCTACGGCGGCAGCGTGAAGCCCGACAACGTCCGAGGCTTGATGGCCGAAGAGGAGATTGACGGCGCGCTGGTGGGAGGCGCCAGTCTGGATCCCTCTTCGTTCGCGGCCATCGTGAATTTTTGAATTATGCGTTTCACAGCCCTGTTGCTGCTCCCCGCCCTCGTCATGCAGGTTCTCTTTGGGCAGGTTATTTCTGCCGCCGAACCCGCAAAACTTCCGCAGCCCTTTCAATCCATTTCCGACCTCGCCTCCGCCGCGCCGCCCGAGTTCACTGCCGACGCCCTGTTGCGCATGGTGGAGTCGGGCAAATTAGCCGATCGGAAAGCTCGCCGCGACTTAGTGGGGCAGGCATTTCAGTTGGCCGTTTCCGCGAAATTCGCCATGCGAATGGAAGCTGTGAAGGGCGCCACCGCAGACACCGAATCGGGATCGCTGAGCCAGGCCTATGGACTCGAACTCGACGTGCTATCGCTCCAGAGCCGGGCGGTGCGTGACATGCTTCCTCTCGATCCCGCCAAGGCCCGCAATCTTTTCGCGCAGATCGTGAAGCCGGCGCTTGCGCCGCTTACTTGCGATGACGCTCTGGTCTACCAGCCGTCGGAGTTCTATTTGGCTGTGAGCGCGGTAGCCAACGGCGCCTTCACGCCCCGCGAAAAAGCCAAGGAAGAACACTTCAATTTCCTGCTGGAGTATCTGGGCCAGGCCTCTTCCCCTTTGCAGATCGCTCCCCTCTCCACCGTTATTCAGAGCGCCACGGTAACCGAACCGCAACGCCAGATCCTGTGGACCAGGCTGGCCAGCTTCGTGGAAAATCTACAAGCCGATGACCGGTCTTCGTCGGCTGCGCTTATGCAAATGTCCTTGACCGGCGTGGAAGCCTTTGCCGAGAAGCTGCGGCAGAAAAGCCACGACTGCCAGAGTGCGCCAAAACTGGAAAAATATTGGCAATCCGCCACCTCCAAACAATTGCTGGAAGGCGGCAAGAAGCTGCGCGAAACGTTGAACGCGACGGCGACGGTGGACTGGCAACGGCAGCTTTCCAATTATCTCAATCTGATCGCGGACTGGACCCAGGATTCAGCCGAATCCGACGCCGTCTTCTATCACGAGAAGTGCCTGGTCTACACTTCTCTGCTGGATTTGGTCACCGGCCCGCAGAGCGACAAGATCCTGGCCGACTACGTGGATTTCGTCAGCAATTCCGACCTCTATCAGCAAAGTCCGCCCGAATGGTTCGAGGAGCCGCATACCGTGCTGCTGCGCGCCGAGACCGATTTCGCGCGGCACGGGAAGGTATTGGAGGCTTACCAGCGCTCGGGCAATCCGGTTCTGGAACTGGTAGTGACGCTGGAGAAGGCGTTCGGCCGAAATGCATCAAGCGGATCCGTGAGTCAGAGGTAGCCACATGCGCCGCTTTGGTGTACCGTATCCACATGGAAGGCTCACAGGAAATCTATCAGATCAAGGTGACCCTGCTTGACACGCGCCCTCCCATCTGGCGTCGTCTCCTGGTGCCCCCCGACATCACTCTGGCGCATTTGCACCGCGTCTTGCAGGCTGCGATGGGATGGCAGAACTCCCATCTGCATGAGTTCCGCATGGGCCGCTACACATTTGGCGTTCCCGATCCGGAACATCGCTCGATGGGCGGGATGGCCGGCATTAACGAAAAGACCGTGCGGCTCTACCAAGTGCTGGATAAGCCGCGCGCCAAAATGCGGTACCTCTACGATTTCGGCGATAGCTGGGAGCACGGGATAACGCTGGAGAAGGTGCTCACGGCGGAACCTGGGCTTGCCGTTCCCCTGTGTACCGACGGCGAATTTAAGGGCCCCCCTGAAGATTGCGGCGGAATCCCGGGCTTCTATGACTTCCTGGAAGCGATTCTGGAGCCAGACCACGAGCGGCATGAGGAACTGCTGGATTGGATCGGCGGCAGCTTCGATCCACGATGGTTTTCAACCGACGCGGTAAATCAACAATTGCAGAAAATGTTCCGCTCCAATCGTAAAGCGGCGCCCGCCGCGCCGAAACATAAGGCTGCGGGCCGATAGCTTAATTCGGGTGTTTTCCCTATCCTAGCCGCGCTCGAAAAAGACGATTCAGAGCAGGTGGACCCACAGCCCAAAAGACCGAGCACGGCCTTCGAGTATTTCCTCTATGTGGCCATCCTTGCCGAAACCGGCCTGGCGGCGCTGATCTACAAGGTCATCTTCCGCGATCCCGAGCTGCTGCGCCTGCGCATTTATTTCGCCGTCCTCTACTTCGCGTTCCTGGGATGGGCCATCGCGCAGCTCCACATGCTGCATCGCGAGCGCAATCCGCCCGGGGAAAACGTCATGGCCAACGCGTCTGTTAGCGAATCGCCTGAGATCGCGGTGGAAGCCACGGGTGCTCGTCCGGCGTTCGGCCTCACGCGCCTGCAGTTGGCGATTGTGGTGCTGGTGTTTGCTACGGCTGTAGCGACCTTTAGTTGGGCGCTGCGGTTGTTCCGCTAAACCGAAGCGGGCTCGGACGCCGGCGCCGGATTCTTCTTCAGCAACCGGGTCACTGTGTCGGACGGCTGCGCGCCGTTCTTCATCCAATACGCGATCCGCTCGTGGTCCAGTTTAACCACCTGCGGCTGACTGACCGGATTGTACAGACCCACCACTTCCACCGAGCGGCTGTTGCGGGCGCGCTCCTTGTCGATCACCACCACGCGGTACGACGGCTTTTTCTTGGCGCCAAAACGCGCCATTCGAATCATTAACATGCTTTTTCTACTGTAGCAGCTTTCTCCTACTGCATCATCGGTAGCTTGAGTTTGCCCAGCCGCTTGCCCAGGAACCCTCCGCCGGTGAGGCTTTTCATCATCTTGCGGGCCTGCGCATATTGCTTGAGCAGGGCGTTTACTTCCTGGACGCTGGTGCCGCTGCCCTTGGCGATCCTCCGCCGGCGCGTCCCGTTGATGATCATGTGATTGGCGCGCTCGCGGGCGGTCATCGAGTCGATAATCGCCACCACTCGCGTAATCTCGTTCTCGTCCACCTTCATGTTTTTCAAATCTTTCATGGGCCCCATCTGCGGCATCATGCCCAGCAGCGATTCCAGCGGCCCCAGTTTGCGGATCTGCCGCAACTGGTCGCGAAAATCCGCCAGCGTAAACTCATTGTCGATAAGCTTGCGCTGCATCTCCTCGGCGTCCTTCTGATCGATGTTTTCCTGCACCTTGTCGATCAGCGACAGCACGTCGCCCATGCCCAGAATCCGCTGCGCCACGCGATCGGGATGGAACGGCTCCAGCGCGTCGAATTTTTCGCCCACGCCCACGAACTTCAGCGGCTGATTGGTGATGGCGCGAATGGAAAGCGCCGCGCCGCCGCGCGCATCGCCGTCCATTTTGGTGAGCATGACGCCGGTGATGCCCAGGCGTTTGTGAAACTCGTCCGCCGATTTCACCGCGTCCTGCCCGGTCATCGCATCGGCCACGAACAGGACTTCCGTGGGATTGAATTCGTCTTTCAACTGCTGCAGCTCGGCCATTAATTGATCGTCGATATGCAGCCGTCCCGCGGTATCCACTAGCACCACGTCGCGGCCGGATTGCCGCGCTTCCTTCAGCGCCGATTTCGCCAGCTCCAGCGGCTTGGTCTCCTCCGCCGTGCCATCGTAAATGGGCAGCTTGATTTCGCGCGCGATCACGCTCAGCTGCTGCCGCGCCGCCGGGCGGTAGACGTCGACCGAAACCATGATCGGATTGTGCCCGTTCTTCGATAGCCAGCGCGCCAGCTTGCCCGTCGTAGTGGTCTTGCCCGATCCCTGCAGCCCGACGATCATCATCACGGTGGGTGGTTCATTCGCCATCCGCAGCTTCGATTGATGGCTGCCCAGCGTCTTGATCAACTCATCGCGAACGATCTTCACCACCTGCTGGGCCGGTGAAAGCGCGGCCAGCACTTCTTCGCCCTGCGCTTTTTCCTTGATGGCTTCGATAAACTGCTTCACCACGCGGAAATGGACGTCGGCTTCGAGCAGCGCCACGCGAATCTCGCGCAACGCGGCATCCATATTCTCGGCCGTCAATTTTCCTTCGCCGCGCAGGTTCTTGAACACCCGCTGCAGCTTGTCGGATAAGTTATCGAACATAAGTTTCTGTAAACATGATTTACTTCGGAGGCGGAATGCACTTCGGGCCAGCTTGTTACATTATACGGCATGTTCAGAAAAATGGTCTTAATGTCAGCATCCTTCACCACTCTGGTGAACTCCCAGCCCGTCGCGATCGATATCGCCAACTCGCCCATTCCCATCCAGATACTGGCGCAGGGTCCGGCGGAGACCAAAACGGATCTTCAAGTCATCTGCCTATTTCGTTCGTCCCCTGTGAATACATTGCATGGCTCGCTGGTGGAAACGAATGAAAAGCTGAAGGGGCTGCTCGATCAGATTCGCAAACCGGAGTTGTTCGGCGGCGAGTTCGGAGAAACGCTCCTGATCTCCCCGCCCAAAGGCAGTTTTGGCGCCAGGAAATTGCTCATCATCGGGCTTGGGGATTCAAAGACGTTCTCTCCGCAGCGCATGCAGCTGGTGGGGGAAATCCTTTATACCGAGGCTAGCCGTATCGGTGTAGCCCACCCCTTTTTCGCTCCGACCATCTTGGATGGTGGAGTCACCACCTTCGCCACCGGTCAGATCGCCGAACAGGTGACGCTTGGATTCCTGCGAGCCGCAGCAACCGACAAAGTTCTCCGCGATGCGAACGCGTCGCCCGGACAGACCATCGCTGCCTTGACGTATCTTGCGGGATCGAGGAACGTGAGCAGTACACGCGAGGGGATCGAGAAGGCGATTTCCACGGCCCGAGGGACCCGTTCCCCCGTCGACACCCGCACGCGATGATGCTAATATCCCGTCATGAAACAAGGCTCGTATTTCTTATTTGCTGGCCTCGTTATCAGTACGGCATTCGTTCAGTCTTGTGCGCATGCCAAGCTGCCTGTAGTCCCGGCAGCGGCGAACGTTCCCGGTGGGACATTGTTCCTGGCCGGCGAATTGGAAAACGGCGACTTCGCTCAAGGCAAATTAGGCGAGTGGCCGTTGGGGTGGCATCGCTGGAATCAATTCAATCAAATCGCACGTCCTAGCTGCGACGCGGAAACCGTCTCAGCCCATGCAAACGGGTCGAATTATGGCAACTGCAAATCCGGCGCGCAGTGCGCCAAGCTAAAGGCCTCCAATCCCTTCCCATCACCCTGCTTTCTCGCGGAAGGAATCGACGCCCAGCGATACCTTGGAAAGACTTTCGTATTCCGCGCCAACCTTCGAGCCGAAGTGGCTGCTCCTTCGATCGTGTACATGCTGGTGCGCGTGCACACCCTGGGATCGCGCGCGGGATCTACCGATCCAGTGGCTACCACTTTCTTCGAGCACGTTCCGGTCACGTCTGAAACGTGGGCCAGCTATGAGATCAAAGGCGTAGTGGACGCCGACGCGAACGACATTGAGCTTGGCTTCCAAATCCGCGGTCAAGCCGACGCCCTGATCGACAACGCGTCCCTGAAGTTCTCAAGCACTCCGAAGTACGCGCCGGTTGTCGCGCTGCTCTCCCAACCTCAGTACGGCAATTAAACCTCCGCCGCTCTTGCGCACAGCAAGCTCCGGCGTTGTATAACAACATCATGTCCTCGACGACGCATTTGCTTATTCTGTCCGCTCTTTCCATCGGTCCGCTGCTCGCGCAGCCCAGGACTTTCCCGCAGCCTCCTCCGGCCAAAAACGTCGCCATCACGCCGATTGCCGGCATCATCGCCGCCGATGCGAAATGGAAACTGGTCTGGCAAGGCGATTCGAACGCCGACGGCATCGTGGGCTTCAAAGACGGTCTGCTGTTCGCGCAGGAGCAGACCAATCACGTCAATTTCCTCGACAAGAACGACAAGTTCTCGGTCTACCTTTCGACCGGCCACGGCCCGGGCGCCGTCACCATCGGACCCAAGGGCACGATCATCGTCGACGAACGAACCTGCACCGATCCCGGCGGCCACATGGGCGGCAAGCCCGCCGATTGCACCGAGCCTACTGGCGTCGCCGCGCTCACGCCCGAACGCAAGATTCTCGCGAACATGTATAGGGGCATGGGGCTGGGCCGCGTCAACGATCTGATCGCCGATAAGAAGGGCGGCGTTTACTTCACCACCAACACCGGCAGCGGTGTGTTCTATATCAAGCCGGGCGGCGAGGTGATCTCCATCGGCGAAAAGATACGCAGCAACGGCATCAATCTCAGCCCGGATGAAAAGACGCTTTATGTCACCAATGGGCCGGTGATCATGGCCTACGATATTCAGCCCGGCGGCGACGTCAAGAACCAGCGCGAGTTCGGCAAGCTGGAAGGCGGCGGAAACGGCGACGGCATGGCCATCGATTCCCAAGGCCGCATCTACGACACGGACACAGCGCACGGCCTCATCCAGATTCTCAGTCCCGATGGAAAGCAACTGGGCTCGATACCGGCGCCCCGCACTGTCATCAGCGTCGCGTTCTCAGGCCCCGGCAAGAAGATGCTTTACGCCGCGTGTATCGGCGCTCTGGATGCGAACGGGCAGGAGATCAAGACTCCCGAGGGCGTGCGGAACACCGCCATGACCGTTTACAAAATTCAAATGCTGGCCCAGGGATTCAAGGGCCGCGCCAAGTAGTGGAATTGGAGATACACTGTCACATGGAGCGCACAGTGCGGGACGCGCCCACCGGGTACAGAAAACCACCGCGGCCCGCTGCGTTGTGCGCGATGTTTACTTAAGGAGAAAGCCAATGGCACACGATCCTAAAAATCAAAAAGACAATGAATCGTCGAGCGGACTTCCGCGTCGAGAATTTATCACATCGGTGGCGGCGGGTTTCGCTGTCGCAGGTTCGGCCTCGGCCGCGTCCCTTGTTGAAACCGACGTCGAAATCAAAACCCCCGATGGCACTTGCGATGCCGCCTTCATTCATCCGGCCAAGGGTTCCCACCCCGGCGTTCTGATCTGGACCGACGCATTCGGTTTGCGGCCCTCCATGCGCGAAATAGGCAAGCGGATTGCGGCGCAGGGATATTCCGTTCTGGTGCCGAATCCTTTTTATCGTATGGGCAAAGCTCCGTTTTGGACGGACGCCTCGACAATTGATTTTGGCAAGGAACGGGGCAAGATCCAGCCGTTGATGGAATCGGTGAGCGCGGATGGCAACGCCGAGAAGGATGCCGTCGCGTACATCGCCTTCCTCGACGCTCAGAAACAGGTCAACAAGAAGAAAAAGATCGGCACCCAAGGTTACTGCATGGGCGGCCCGTTGGTCGTCAGGACCGCTGCAACGGTGCCGGATCGCGTAGGCGCCGGCGGATCGTTCCACGGCGGCGGCTTGGTGACCGACAAGCCCAATAGTCCGCATCTGCTTGCGCCAAAGATCAAGGCCAAGATGTATTTCGGTATCGCGATGAGCGACGACAAGACACAACCGGCCGCCAAGGACAAGCTCAAGGAAGCGTTCATCGCCGCCGGCAATCCGGCGGAGATCGAAGTGTACTCCACCTGTTTCCACGGTTGGTGCGTGCCCGATATGCCCAAGCAGCGGGATGGCACGCCCACTTACGATAAAGCCGAGGCCGACCGCGCCTGGGGCAAACTCACTGCATTGTATAAGGGCGCGCTGGCTTAGCTCGGCGCGGCGTTATTGACTTTCGGGGGATGGGAGCGAGAAATAAAAGGTCGCTCCCACGCCGGGTTTTCCTTCAGCCCAGATCCGGCCGCCGTATCGCTCGACAATGCGCTTGCAAATCGCCAGGCCTAATCCGGTCCCTGGGTATTCCTCTTTGTGCAGCCGCTTGAACAAGCCGAAAATGCGCTCGCCATACTGGGGCTCAAAGCCGATGCCGTTGTCCTGCACCGACACAATCCAAGCCCCTTGCTCTCGCCGGGCCGAGATCCGAATCCTCGGCGTGGCGTCTTTTTTGCGATATTTCATCGCGTTCGACAACAGATTTTGAAACACGTGCGCCATCTGCGACGCATCTCCGCGCACCGTGGGAAGCGGTCCGGCCGTGATGCGGGCCCCACTCTCCTCGATACGGTTCTTCAGCACCGACAAGGCCTCGTTGAGCGACTCCCCCAGATCCGCTGTCCCCACCGGCAGCTCGTCGCTGTGAACGGCGCGCGAAAACGTCAGCAGATCGTGAATGAGCGCATCCATGCGCTTCACGCCGTTCTGTATGAAATCGGCAAACTGGGCCAATGTCGCCTTGTCGGCGCTCATATCTTGCAGAATGAGCTGCGTGTAGATGTTCACAATGCGCAGCGGCTCCTGCAAGTCGTGGCTCGCGACATACGCGAATTCCTCCAACTCGCGGTTCACCCGCGTCAGTTGCTCGTTGGAGTGCGTTACCTCTTCTTCCGCCCGTTTTCGATCGGTAATGTCGCGTCCTTCGGGCACGATCAGCACCACCTCGCCCGACTGGTTCCGTATGGGATGCAAGGAAATGTCGAAAGTGGGCGATTCACCCGACGGCCGGCGGACCGTCGCTTCGAAACGAACAAACTCGCCCTGCGCCGCGCGTGCCACGCTCTCTTTGATCAACTCCGGCGCTCCCGGCGTGCCCGTAAACCATGGCGTGTCCCAGAAGGGGCGTCCCACCACATCCTCACGCGTGTTCCCGGCGAACTCGAGCGATGCGCGGTTGGCCTCCAGTAACGTTCCGTCCGGCGACAACAGGCCAATATATTCGTACGTGCCGTCGTACATAGCGCGCAGCCGGTCTTGGCTTTCCCGCAACGCTTCCCCGGCCTGCTTCTGCGCGGTGATGTCCTCGAAATAAACCGAGAGCCCGCCCTGCCCGGTGGGATAAGCCTTGATGGCGAACCAGCGCTGCCAGGGCGGGTAGAAATTCTCGAATTCCACCGGCACGCGATCCCGTACGGCACGCTGGTATTCGTCTTCCACCTGCGTGCCGACCGTCTCCGGGTAGCGTTCCCACAGGCTCCGGCCGAGCAGTTCCTGTCGACTGGCGCCCAAAGTGCGCTCACCCGCCGCATTCACGTAGGTGAATCGCCAATCGCTGTCTAGGGCGAAGAAACCGTCCTGGATGCTTTCCAAAACTCCCACCACCCGGTCCCGCGCCGCCTCCGCTTCGACGCGAAGGTCTTCCTCCCTCTGGGCAGCTTCCTTACGGATGCGCGCCATCTCCAGGTGCGCGCCCACCCGCGCCGAAAGCTCGCGCGCCGTGAACGGTTTCACCAGATAGTCGCTGGCGCCCGCGTCTAAGCCCTCCACCCGCGCTTCCTCGCCCGCTCGCGCCGAGAGCAGAATCACAGGCAGGGTGCGGGTGTCCGGGTTTTCGCGCAACGCTTCCAGCAGCCCGAATCCGTCCAGCCCCGGCATCATCACGTCGCTGAGCACCAGGTCCGGTGGATGATCCAGCACGCGCGCCAGAGCCTGCGCACCGTCCGCGACTGTCTCCACTTCATACCGTTCGGACAATAGTCGCACCACGTATTCGCGCATGTCGGCGTTGTCGTCCACCACCAGCACTTTGCTGCCGGAGCGCGTGGTGGTCGCGGGAATAAACGGGTCTTTAAGCGCCCAACGCGCCGCCTCGTCCACGTAATATTCGGCCTGGACGGGCAACCGGCTCAGTTCTTGCTGCGTACCCTGGCCGGAGGTTCCAAAGGGAATCGACACCGTGAAAGTGCTTCCCCGCCCCAGGACGCTACTGGCCTCCACGGTTCCGCCATGCAGCTTGATCAACTCGGCCACCAACGCCAAGCCGATGCCGGTGCCCTCCTGCGTTCGTCCTTGCGCACCCTCCACGCGGTGAAAGCGTTCGAACAGGTGGGGCAGCTCGTGTTCCGGAATGCCGGCGCCGGTGTCGGCGATCGATAGCCCCACTCGTTCCTCCTGCGCCGACAATCGCACCGCGATCTGGCCTTCGAAGGTAAACTTGAAGGCGTTCGAGAGAAGATTCAATACCACCTTCTCCCACATCTCCGGGTCCACACAGACCGGCTTCGGAAGCGGCGGGCAGTCTACAATCAACTGAAGCCCGGCCCTTTCCACTGCGGCTCGAAACGTCGAGGCAAGTTCCGCCGTCAACGCTGCCAAATCGGTCGGCGCATAGCGGGCTTGCACGCGTCCCGCTTCGATCCGCGAAAAATCGAGCAGGCTGTTCACCAGCTTTTGCAGCCGCAGACCATTGCGATGCGTAACGGAAAGTAGCTCGGCGAAATCCCCGGGCACCGCGCCACGCCTGGCGAGCATCTCTTCCAGCGGCCCGAGCATCAGGGTCAGGGGCGTTCGAAATTCATGGCTTACGTTGGAAAAGAAGACGGTCTTAGCGCGATCGATTTCGGCCAGCGCAGCCGCGCGCCGCCGCTCTTCTTCAAAAGCACGCGCTTCGGCGATCGCGGTGGTCACGTGGCCTCCCACCAACGATAGAAACCCGCGATATTCTTGGTCCAACTGCCGCCGGGGACTGATGGCCAACAGAGCAAAACCAAGGCGCTGCCCCGCCGGAGTAATCGGTATGGTAAGCACCGCTCGAGGAGGCGTCGGCCACGCCCCACACGGCACTTTCTCAAGATTCGGACCAAGCGGGATCACTTCCGGCTCCAAACCGTGGAGTGCGCGGGCGAAAGGCCACTCTGCAGCGGATTGGTCCATTCTCACGACTTCCGGAAGCAGCGGAGTACCAGGCTCCACGCCGGATGTTCCCGCCAATCGAGCTTCCCTGCCGTTCTCGGAAAAAAGATAGAACGCGGCGAAGGGAATATCGTGAAGATTCATCGCCAGGGTCTCGCCTGCAAGCCTGCAGACCTCGTCACTGCTGCGCGCGTTCGCGACCCACGCTCCATCCGCCAAATCGCGCAGCGTGCGTAAACGGCGTTCTCCGATCACCTGGCTGGTGGTCTCCTGCACCGGCGTGAATACGCCGCCCACGCCGCCGGATTCATCGCGAATCGGGCTGTAGGAAAACGTGAAGTAGCACTCCTCCGGATACCCGCTGCGCTCCAGTTCCAGCAGCAGATTCTCAGACCAGGTGGCTTCCCCGCGCTCCATTACGCCTTCCAGCATCGGGCCGATGATATGCCAGATCTCGGGCCACAGGTCTTCGGCCCGCATTCCCAGCGCGTGCGGGTGCTTGGCGCCGACAATTTTCATGTAGCCGTCGTTGTAAAAGGTGACCAGTTCCTTGCCCCACCAAACGACGATGGCGAAGCGCGAGTCGAGACAAGTGGAAACGGTGGTCTTGAGTGATTGCGGCCAGGTTTCCGATGGACCCAATGCGGTGCGGGACCAGTCGAAGCAGCGCATACGCTCGCTCATCACGCTGCCGCCGACAAAGATGCCCCCGTTACCCAATGTCCGTACCAAACCGCTCTTCGCTGGCTGCATCAGTCAATGCCGCAATGGGCGCTATCACGTAGGACTCACGCGGCGATAAACCGTTTCGGCCCCGGTTACATTATGTGACAGTGAAAACCGCTTCGGTATCGACGCGTTACTGAGCCGCGACCAAAGGAAGCGGTCAATGGGTAGGCAGCGCCTTCTGATAGAAGTCCGCCATCGCTCCGTGCAGCCCGTCCAAACAGCTCTTCTTGGTATAGAGCATGTGCCCGGCATCGCAATACGTCAAGCCGATGTGATTGCTCAGCGCCTGGTCCAGCCCGATGTGATTCACCGTGTATTCCGTCGCGAAAAACGGCGTCGCCAGATCGTAGTAGCCGTTGGCGATTAATACCCGCAGGCTGGGGTTGACGGTCATCGCCTGGCGCAACATCTCGGCCACGTTCACGTAGCGGTTTTGGAAGCGCTCGTAACTCCAGGGCTGTACTTTATCGGTGAGCACCTGATAGGGCACGTCGCTGTCATACTTCAGGTCGACGCGCACGTAGTCGTTAAACATGGCGGTGAAGACGCCTTGCACGGAGGCATAGCTGGGATCGTACTCCGGCCGGTCGCCCGCCGCATCGATGTCCTCGCCTTCCAGGCGGCTATCGTAACGCCCCACCGTCTTTTGCTGGTCGCGCAGCAGTTCCTTGGTAAAGCGCGGCTCGGAGACGCGCAGATTGCACTCTTCGATGAAATGCTCGGAAAGCCCTGTCAGGCGGGCCATTTCGTGCACCACGCTGGTCCGCTCGGGCGTCGTCAGTTTGTCGCCTTTCATCAACGCCACGCTGTATTCGTTGCCCGCGAAGCGCCGCGCTTCACCAATCGCTTTCTCCAAATCCGCCTGCAGATCCTTGGGCAGCTTCTTGTGATACCAGGCGGCGGCGGTGTACGTCGGCAGAAACAAAGCGTACGGAAGATCGTTACCGCGTCCGAACGAGATGGTCTCGAAGTTGAGCACGGTGGAAATCAGCGTGATGCCGTTCAAATAGATCCCGTGGTTGTCGATCAGGTACTGAGAAAGCGCGGCGGATCGCGTGGTGCCGTAGCTTTCACCCGCCAGGAATTTCGGCGATCCCCAGCGCTCGAAGCGCGTCAGATAGAGCCGGATGAACTCGGCCATGGATTCCAGATCGCCGTCGAAACCGTGAAACTGGTTCTCTTTTTCGCCCGGCGCCGCACGGCTGAATCCGGTGGTCACCGGATCGATGAACACCAGGTCGGTAAATTCGAGCGCGGTGTCGTCGTTGTCGATCAGACGATACGGCGGCTTGGGCTGTTCGCCTTCCGGGCCCATCTCCACGCGCTTCGGCCCCAACGCGCCCAGGTGCAGCCACACCGACGAAGATCCGGGGCCTCCGTTGTAGGCGAAAGTGATGGGCCGATGCGCGGCGTCCTGCGCGCCGTCGCGGGTATAGGCCACGTAGAACATGCTGGCCCACGGCTTGTCGTCTTTCTTCAGGACCAGCGTTCCAGCGGTAGCTGTGTAAGAAATGGTCTTGCCGTTGATCTGTATTGAATGACTGGTCTTCGAAGTCTTCTCAACGGGTGGCGGGACGGGCGCCGCAGGCGGTTCCGTTGCACCCTCACGAGGCGCGCCAGGCGCGGAGCGCGGACGTTCCTGTGCGTAAATCGCCGAGATCGTGAACACCATCGCCAATGCGGCAAGCTTCATCAATCCATTCCTTGTGTTCATGGTAACGTGAATCCAAAGTCTCCCATGCTTTTGCCGTTTCTCCACAAGATCGCCTCGGGCGTTGATCTGCCGGCCGAAGAAGCGCACCAGGCCATGCTTGTTATTTTGAACGGATCGGCCACCACGGCGCAGATCGCGGCGTTCCTGACGGGCCTGCACATGAAAGGCGAGACGCCCGAGGAATTGCTCGGCTTTGCGCGGGCCATGCGCGAGAAGACCGTTCGCATCGATCCATGCGTTCATCCCGAGCCTCTGCTCGATACCTGCGGCACCGGCGGCGGCGCGGGGGCTACGTTCAATATTTCCACCGTGGCCGCATTCGTGGTGGCAGGCGCCGGCGCGCGTGTGGCCAAGCACGGCAATCGATCGTTTTCCACGCAGTGCGGCAGCGCCGATGTTCTGGAACATTTGGGCGTGAATGTGTCGCAGCCGCCCGAGCGAGTGGCGCAAGCCATCCGCGAAATCGGAATCGGTTTCCTCTTCGCTCCCTTGCTTCATCCGGCCATGAAACACGCGCAGGCCGCGCGCGCGGAGCTGAAGATGCGCACCGTGTTCAACCTTCTTGGTCCTCTGACCAATCCCGCCAGAGCCACGCGGCAACTGATCGGCGCACCCTCCGCCCACGCCGCCGAACTGATGGCCCAGGCGCTGACGGGTCTTTCGCCGGATCGCGCGTTCGTGGTGCATGGCGATGGCCTGGACGAGGTCACCACCACCGGAATCACGCAGGTTTTCGAGATCATCGGCAGCCAGGTGCGTTCTTTCCACTGGACGCCCGCCGACTTCGGCGTCGCACCGGCCGCACTGGATGAAGCAGAGCTGCGCGGTGGCGATCGCGCGCGCAATTCCGAAATAGCGACGGCGGTTTTGAAAGGTGAAAAGGGCGCTCAGCGCGACATCGTGCTGGTAAACAGTGCGGCCGCGTTGTTGGTAGCTGGAATAGCCGACAATCCGCTCGAAGCAATGCAACTCGCCGCCCAATCCATCGATTCCGGCGTAGCGTGGAGCAAGCTTCAAAAGCTCGCCGAGTTTAGTCGCGGCTGATTACGTACTCCGCCAGCTCCATCATATTGTCCACCATCAGATCCGGCGGATCATCGACAAAAGTCTCCGGCTGAAACCCATACGATACGCCGCAAGCCGTCACGCGGGCATTGCGAGCCGTCCGCACGTCCACCCCGCTATCTCCCACCATGATGGTGCGTTCGCGCGTTGCGCCGCTCTCACCCAGCAGCGTTTCGATCCCGATTGGATCGGGCTTCTTCTGCTCGAAGCTATTGCCTCCGTAAACTTGAAAAAAATGTTCCGCGAGCCCCAGCCCCTGCACCAGCGAGCGGCTGAACCGCACTGGTTTATTGGTGAGCACCGCCATCTTCGCTCCGCCCGCCAGCAGGCGATCCAGCGCCTCCCGCACGCCCGGATAGAGCCGCGTGTTATCCAGCATGTGGGCGCGATAATAAGTCAGGAAATATTCCAGCGCCCGCACCACGTCCTCATGGCTCGCTTCCGGCCCCAACGCGCGGCGCATCAAAACCGGCGCGCCGTTGCCAACGTAAGAGGAAACCAGTTCGTCAGAAATCGGCCCCAGGTTCATCAGCGCGCGGGCCGCGTTCACCGAATGCACCAGGTCCAGTTTGGAATCGATGAGCGTTCCATCCAGATCGAAAATCACCAGGTTCATTCGTGCCGGAGCTCCCCCGGCTTGCGCGTGTTGTGCGCCGACCAAACTGCCTGCACTCTGTCCTTGGTGGCGTAAAACTGATCCTTGATCTCGCGCGGCGTCAGTGCCGCCAGCACATCGGAAACACCAATCACGTAAGGCAGCAACTGGGAATCCACCACCGAGGCCGGGGGCGGCGACGGCGAGAACGCCAGCAGAACCGTCACCATCGCCGCAGCGATCACGAAGCCCCGCACAATTCCGAATGCGCCGCCCAGCAGACGGTCCAGCCACGACAATCCTACCCATTTGAAAAACTTCGCCAGGATGCGGCCGATGATAGCGCCCACGATCAGAACCCCCGCCAGGATGACGAAGAATCCGATCAGATTCGCGATGGCGCGCGAATTCACGTAATCCAACACGTAGGCCGCCACTACACCGTAAAACCAGAAGCCGCAGAACATCCCTACGATCATCGCGGCGAACCCCACGCCCACGCGCGCGAATCCGGCCGCCAGTCCGGCCAGCACGGAGCTGGCGATCACCAGGATCAGGACCAGGTCGATCCAATTCACAATGACTTCCCCGGTTTCAAAGCGACTTCCCCGTCAGCACGCGATACGCCTCGCGATATTTTTCGCTGGTCCGTTCCATCACTTCAGGCGGCAGGGCGGGCGCAGGCGGACCCTTGTCCCAGTGAATGGATTCCAGATAGTCCCGTACGTACTGTTTGTCGAAGGACGGTTGCGGCCCGCCCGGCTGATAGCTGGCGCGCGGCCAGAAGCGCGACGAATCTGGCGTCAACACCTCGTCGGCCAGCACCAGCTGATCACCCGCGAAGCCAAATTCGAATTTGGTGTCGGCGATAATGATCCCGCGCGTCCCGGCATACTCGGCGGCGCGTTGGTAGATGGCGAGCGTCAGATCGCGCAGCTTCGCCGCCAAAGGCTCGCCGATCTGCTGCGCCACGGTTTCGAACGAAATGTTCTCGTCGTGTCCGGACTGCGCCTTCGACGCGGGGGTGAAGATGGGCTCGGGAAGCTGCCCGCTTTCCAGCAATCCCGCTGGCAGCGGAATCCCGCAAATGCGCCCCTCGCGCTGATAGTCCTTCCACCCGGATCCCGAAACATAACCTCGGGCCACGCATTCCACTTCCACCATCCGGGCGCGATGCACCAGCATCGACCGGCCTTCCAGTTGATCCCGATACTGGTGGAACTCGCGCGGATAATCGGAAATATCCGCCGAGACGAAATGGTTCGGGACAATGTCGCGCAGCTGCTCGAGCCAGAACAGCGTCATCGCGGTGAGCACCCGGCCTTTGTCGCGGATCGGCGTCGGCAGCACGTAGTCGAAAGCCGACAAGCGATCCGTCGCGACAATTACCAGGTATTCGCCGGCGGCATAGACGTCGCGGACTTTGCCGCGCGCGTAGCGCTCTACGCCGGGCATGTCAGTTTCAAAGGTGGGGGCTAATGGTTTAGGAGCCAATCTCTACTGGTATCACGCCCCAGGCAATATTTCTAGGTGAGGACTTACAGGTGAGACGCTGCTGGTAAGTTTTTCTGTCGTTATCTCCACGTGACGCCCCTGGAATCAGCCCTTTGAGCCCACCGCCAACTGGCCAACGGCGTGCTTCTCCCTCGGAGCGAAGGAGCTCAAAGCAATTATGAATTGGGACAGAATCGAAGGCAACTGGAAACAGGTAAAGGGCAAGGCCCGCGAACAATGGGGCAAGCTCACCGATAGCGACTGGGACCAGGTGGCCGGAAAAAAAGACCAGTTGGTCGGACGCATCCAGGAACGCTACGGCATCTCCAGGGATGAAGCACAGAAGCAAGCCGACGAGTGGGCCCGCGCCCAGTCCGACACGGCGCAGCAGGAGCAGCACAGAGAAACAGTGAAACGCTAGCACTGTTCCTTGACGGTTCGCGGCTCAGTAACAGACTGGGCCGCGCACCTAGGTACCCCCGCCTGACTCCGACGCCCATTTCTGGTATTTTTGTCGCCAAAGGAGTCAGCCATGTGGACTTGGTTTGTGGCCTTATGGCGCCGGCTTGATCGCTGGATCCGTGGAGAGAAGCTTCCGCAGCCTTATCATCGCCCCAATCTGCACGGACGCCGCCGTTAGTCGGAACATCGCGTTAGCACGCCCCGCGCTTATACTAGGCCCGCGCTTATACTAAGGAAGTTGCGTCTCTCTATCCTGATCCCTGTTTATAACGAACGCACCATGGTGGAGCGAAGCCTTGCTCAGGTTTTGAACGCTCCGCTGCCGGAGAATCTGGAGCGCGAACTGATCATCGTCGACGATTGCTCCACTGATGGCACATCGGAAATCCTGGACCGGCTGGCTGCTCAAGAGCCTTCCATCCGGCTGATCCGCAAAAAGAAGAACGAGGGCAAAGGCGCGGCCGTCCGCACCGCGATTCGAGAAGCGCAAGGCGATTTTTGCCTGGTGCAGGACGCCGATCTGGAATACGATCCGTCTGAATATCCCACGCTACTTCGTCCTCTGCTCACCGGCCACGCCGACGCCGTCTTCGGCTCCCGCTATCTGGTCCGCGAACAGACCCGCATCCTGCCGTTCTGGCATTCGATGATCAACAAGACTTTGACGCTGCTGTCGAACATGTTCTGCAACCTGAACCTTACCGACATGGAGACCTGCTACAAAGTCTTTCGCACGGATCTGTTGAAGAGCATTCCCATTCGGTCCGACCGTTTTGGTTTCGAGCCCGAGATCACCATGAAAGCGGCCAAGCGCCGGCTGCGCATTTACGAAGTCCCCATCAGCTATCACGGGCGCACCTATGAAGAAGGCAAGAAGATCGGCTGGAAGGACGGCGTGAAGGCGCTGGGCGTGATTCTGCGCTTCTGGCTGATCGACGATCTGTATGTCGAGCCCTACGGGCGCGCCTTTCTCAACAACCTCACCGGTACGCCGCAATATTTGAGCTGGCTGGCCCGGGTTCTGCGGCCCAGCCTGGGCGATACCGTGCTGGAGCTGGGCTCCGGCATCGGCAACCTGGCCGGTCAAATGATGGGCCGCCGACTGCAATATGTGGTCGCCGAAAAGGACCCGCTGTATCTGCACGCGCTCCGCAATCGATTCCTGCGAACACCCAACGTGGAGGTGATGCAGCTCGATCCGGAATGTCCCTCCGACTATGAACGGGCCGGCGGCCCCTTCGATACAGTTCTGTGTGTCAATGTTTTGGAATACGTGGAGGATCCGGCCGTAGTGATCCAGGCGGCAGCCAGCGTTTTGAAACCGGGCGGATCGCTGATTGTTCTCGCGCCCCAAAGCCAGTCGCTGTTTGGAACGCTGGATAAGGCGCTTGGACACCGCCACCGGTTTTCCACGGCCCAATTGCGCGCGTTGTTCGAACAAAATGGATTCGCTGTCCAGCACATGCGGCAACTGAACAAAATCGGCACGCCGGGCTGGTGGTTCTACGGCAAGGTGCTGCATATGAACCGCATCAACAAATTCATGCTGAAGATTTTCGACAAAACAGTCTGGATCTGGCGTCATCTGGATGGAATTTTTCCCTGGCCCGGACTATCGGTGGTGGCCGTAGCCACCAAGCGCACCGATTGACGGCCAACAAGATGACACGCTACGTTGTGACCGGCGGCGCTGGTTTTATCGGCTCGGCATTGGTACGTTCCCTGCTCGCCCGCGAAAATTGCCGGGTGTGCGTCCTCGACAATCTGCTCACCGGCCGTGCGGAGAACCTGGCGGAAGTGCGCTCGCTTATCGAATGGGACCAATCGGACATACGCGATGCCACCGCCGTTTCGTCCGCCATTCGCGGCGCCGACGTTGTATTTCATTTGGCCGCCATTCCTTCCGTCCCGCGTTCCATCCAGGACCCCATCCCTTCGCATGAAATGAATATCGATGGAACGTTCAACGTGTTTCGCGCGTGCGCCGATGCCAAAGTTCAGCGCGTGGTGTACGCCGCGTCCTCATCCGCGTATGGCGACACCGATGTGCTGCCCAAAGTAGAGACCATGGCGCCGCGGCCCAAGTCTCCCTACGCTGTGCAAAAACTCATGGGCGAGTATTACGCCAGCGTATTTCATTCCTGCTTCGGCCTCGAAACCGTCTCGCTGCGCTTCTTCAATGTCTATGGCGAGCGCCAGGATCCATCCAGCCCTTATTCGGGCGTGCTGTCGCTGTTTATGAAAGCGTTGATCGAGCGCCGCTCGCCCACCATCTTCGGCGACGGCGAACAGACGCGCGACTTTACCTACGTGGATGATGTCGTCGCATTGTGCTTGAAAGCAGCCGCGGCGCCCGGCGTGGCTGGCAGGATGTACAACGCGGGAAACGGCCATCGATATTCGCTCAACTACGTTTGGGAGCTGCTGCAAAAGATCGAAGGGATCGTGCTCGCGCCCCACTACGCAGCGCCGCGTGAGGGCGATGTCCGCGATTCGGAGGCCGACACCACCGCCGCCTGCCGCGATCTGGGCCATCAGCCGCAATATTCGCTCGAAGAAGGCCTGCGGCGCACACTGGCCTGGTATCGGTCGCAGTAGAGCACCGTGCTTGAAATCATTCGCGACACCATTCGGAAAATCCCGCGCGGTAAAGTCTCCACCTATGGCGACGTCGCGCGTGCGGCGGGCTTTCCCGGTTGCGCTCGCCAGGTGGTTTGGGCGCTTCGGGGCGCCCGCGGATTGCCCTGGCATCGCGTGGTAGGAGCCAAGGGAAAGATCTCGCTGCCTGGCGAAAACGGCCTGGAACAGCGCATCCGGCTCGAATCGGAAGGCGTCGCCTTTCACGGACCCCGGGTGTGGATGGAAAAGCATGAACACCAGTTCGCGGCCAAAGCGCCCAAGCGCAAGAGGGTATCCTGAAAACATGCCCCTGCCCCGCATGCTTCCCGTGCGCCAGCATTTCCCCGATCGCTCCCTCCCCGACGTTCGCGGCGAAGTTTTGCGCCAACTCGGCGAGCGCCAATTCGCATCGCGGGTGCCACCCGGCGCCCGCATCGCCATCGGCGTCGGCAGCCGGGGCATCGCCAATATCGCCACCATCACGCGCGCGGCAGTGGACTACTGGAAATCGCAAGGCTGCCGGCCGTTTATCTTCCCGGCCATGGGCAGCCACGGCGGCGCAACCGCCGAAGGTCAGGCCGATGTGCTGGCGCATTTCGGCATTCACGAAGCCACCATGGGGTGCCCGGTGGTCAGCTCGCTGGATGTGGTTTCCACCGGCCGCACGCCCGAGGGCATCGAAACATTCATGGACCGCAACGCCTGTGACAGCGACGGCGTCATGCTGATCGGCCGCGTCAAGTGGCACACCGATTTCTCGGGCAAGCTCGAAAGCGGGCTGTTCAAGATGACCGCCATCGGCCTCGGCAAGTTCGCCGGCGCGCAGCGCTATCACACCTACGCCTACAAGCTGGGCCTGGAGCACGTGATCCGCACCGTGGGCCGCCAGGTGCTGGCGTCGGGCAAGATTCTGGGCGGCCTGGCGCATTCTGGAAGACGCCAATCACAACACCGGCCGCTCGTCGCGGTGCCCGCCGACGAGATGGAGCGCACCGAGGAAGAGCTGCTGGCTCGAAGTCCGCGCCTGGATGGGCCGCCTTCCCTTTGCCGCTCGACGTGCTGATCGTGGACGAAATCGGCAAGAACATCAGCGGCTCCGGCATGGATAGCAAGGTGGTCAACCGCAGCGTCCACGGCGAATCCAATCCCTGGCCCGGCGAACCGCGCATGGAGCGCATTTTCATTCGCGATCTGAGCGCGCACACCTACGGCAACGCGATGGGCGTCGGCATGGCGGACGTGGTTCACGACCGGCTGCTCGCCAAGATCGACTGGGACGCCACGCTGATCAATTCGCTTACCGCGAACACTCCCACCGAGATCCGCACGCCGATTCACTTTCCGAGCGACCGGGAATGCCTGGAGCGGATTTCGACGGTGGTTGGACGCGTGGATCCTGCGGAAGTGACCTACGGCTGGATCAAGAATTCGATGGAACTGGGATTTCTGAGGTTAAGCGAGAATCTCAAGGACAAAATCGTCGAGAATTCGACACTGGAAATCGTGGGACCGGCGGAGGAAATAGAGGCGGATCGAGCGTGGGCAATTTCACCGGATTCGCGTCCGAGGAGAATCCGGCCAGCGCGCTGGCGCATTAGTCCGATCGCAGCGGGGTTGAATAGCGAGTGATTAGTTTGTGGAGGATAGGCGAGACAGAGGGTGATCTCCTCGCCTACCCGCCAAAAGTTTGAGCTTTAGCTGGCAGCCGCGGACATCACGCTGGAAACCTTGCTGAAGATGGTGCTGATGCTGGAAGAAACGCCCGGCATAATCGCGCCTGCGGCAACCGCGACGAAACCAGCCATCAACGCGTACTCGATCAGGTCCTGACCTCGAGTATCCTTCCACACCTTCAATTTCAAAACAAAATTATTGATCCGTGTCATTGTCTCTCCTCTCCCTTGCGATGGATTCGTCCTTCGCTATTGGTAAGGTATCACCCCAATCCGGTACGTTAAATCAGGGTAAGCCCCTAGAACGGACCTGAAATCGCCCCGTCGACCGGGCGTTGTAGTTGGGCTGGCATAGTACTTTCTTCCTGCCTGGGTTTAGAATGGCTCACATTAGTTCTTCGGGTATTTCGACAGCCTTTTTTGCCGCAGCGCCCAGACCCCAAAACCCGCCACCACCAGCGTCATCAATTGGAGGTGCAAGAACTCAGCGAATGATTGAGTTACCCACGGAATCATGTACAGCGCCAGAAGCCAAGCCGCAGGCATTTGCCGCCGATGCCACCAGCGCGACGCCGCGACCACCAGAATCGAGTCGTAGATCGGCGCATACGGATTGACCACCAGCGTGAAGCACAGCGTCGCCGCCCAAAGCAGCCGGTCCATCCTGTTCGTGCCGGATCGCCACCACGCCCAGTCCCAGCCAGCCCACCGCGACGACCGCGACTAAAATAGCGAGCGATTAGACGCGCCGCCATCGGCCAATTCGGCAATAGCAAATGGCTAAAGGCGAGGATGTCCGACGTATTTGGCCTGATGCCAGGCCTCGCCGGCTTGCGCCGTCACGTGTCCCGTTCATCGCCAACGTCCCTAGCCAGGCCCGGCAACCTTCCAGCCCCACCGTCGCAACGGAAAGCACCGCCATCGCGAGCGCGCCCGCGGCCAAAACCGCCCACCACCCGCCAGCGCCGGCCCACCAGCAGCATCAGCGCCGGAAGCGCCACCAGCGTCGGCTTGAACAGGCACAGCGCCAGAACGAAACCAGCCAGAACTCGCCGGTCATTTTCGAGACACCAGAAGAACAGCGCCCAAATGGAGAAGACCACCACCGACATTTGTCCGCCGATCCAGGTTTCGAACAGAAACGGCGTCGCAGGACAGCGCCAGCAGAAAGCCGGTCTTGCGATCTTCCGCGTTCAGGCCCAGCGTGCGAAACAAAAGAGCCAGCGCCGGCGATAAAAGGCCCGCCGAAAACCCCAGCCACGCCACATACGCCCAAGCGTACGGCAGCAGCGCGAAGGGCCGGAACAGCGATGCGATGAAGGGCGCCTGCCCGAACACCAGCATCTGCGTGTCCGGCATGGTCGGGAAGCGTGGCGTGCTGCAGCCCCACGGCCAGCCGAAGATCGTAGATCCGGGCCGGCGCGGCAGTGTTCAGGATCTTCCCGATGGTGTAAAACTCGACGAAATCGCCGCCCAGCGGCCGTCCCAGAAAGGTGCGGCCAGCAAAGCCCAGCAGCACCGAAACGCCGCATAGAATCACGCCGATCCCAAGCGCCAGCCACGCCATGGCATGCGCTTCCCGCCGTCCCGGCATCGGCCCGAACCAACGCCCCCACGGCGAGCTATCGCGGGACACCCCCTTTCCGCCGATCTTCCATATGGATGCAATCGGACTCCCGGGGCACTCCCCTTATAGGCGCGGCCGCCGTATTCGTCCTGGCTGGCCTCTGGCTGTGGTGGATGGTCGCCCGCCGTTTCTCGCTCACCTTCGACGAAGGCATTTACGTCGACGCGTCGCGCCGGATCCTGGCCGGGCAAGTCCCTTATCGCGATTTCTTCATCGTCATGGGACCGGCCACGTTCTGGCTCCAGGCGCTGGCCTTGCGCGTATTCGGGATGACCCTGGCCGCCTCGCGCGCCATCCTGATCCTGGATCTTGCGACTCTGGCCGCCTGCGTCTTCTGGCTGGTTTCTCGACAGGTCAGCGTGGTGCTCGCAGCCTGGACCGCGGCTCTGCTCGTGATCCTGGAAACCGCGAGCAACGGCATCGCGATCCCGTCTCATCGCTGGGATAGTGCGGCGCTGTCGACGCTCGCGATCACGATTTGCGCTTCTCAGCCTCGCCGCTGGGCCGTTTTGGCCGCCGGATGTTGCGCGGCCTTCGCTGCCTGGACCACGCCGCCGGTCGCGCTGGTTGGCCTGGCGATCGCGATCTGGTTGTGGATAGAAGATCGGGACAAGCTTGCGCCGTTTCTCGCTGGCTGCGCCGTAATCACCATTTGCTGCGCCGCGGTTCTCGCTATCCAGGGCGGGCTACTGCCGATGTTCGCGCAACTTCTGTGGAACGGCTCCCATTATGCGGGCGCGAATTACCTGCCCTACGGAACCTTGTTCGGCCGAGGCTACTCGCAGTTCTTCCACGGCGCCACGCCGTACGAAATACCCGTTCGAGCGCTGGTTGTCCTTGGCATCATCGTCCCCATCCTGCTGCCTCCGCTCGCGGTCCTCTGCTTTCCGTGGTGGCGCAAAACGCCGTTGCTCAGGCTGCTATTCGCGGGCGGCATTGCGCTCGCCATCTCGACGTTCCCGCGCATGGATCTCCCGCATCTGACGTACGCCGCACCGTTGTTTTATGTGCTCACGGCGATCCTGGCTGCGTCCATCCCATGGCCGAAGCTGCGCGTCGCGATGGTCGCGCTGGGCACCCTGTTGCTCGCGGTGTTCGCCTTCAACGCCATCGCGCAGCATTCGCGCGAAACATCGCTTGAGACCAATATCGGAGTAGTCCGGGCATTGCCCGAAGACCTGGATTTCGTGCGCGATCTGGAGCGCCAAATCCCGCCCGGTTCCAGTCTGTTCGTGTTCCCTTATCTGCCCATCGCGAGTTTCTTCACCTTAAGCCACAACCCGACGCGCTATTCCTACCTGCAGCCTGCGATGATGAGCGATCAGGATGAAGCCGTGGCCCTGGCGGAATTGCGCAAGAGTCCGCCCGCCCGGGTGCTCTACTTTGATTTCGGCGAACAAGAACTGCTCGATATCTGGCCGGCCAGCAACCCCGCTCGCTTACGCTTCCATGGCTTGGAAAATTATCTCGCGGCGAACTATCACCAGGTGGGCGTGATCCCCACGCCTAAGCGGGCATTTGACGTGCTGGAACCGAACGAGTAGCGGCTCACCGTCACTCCGCCGTTCTCTTCCACGATCCACACCTCGCGATTCGGATAATGGCGCAGCAGCTCCGCGTCTTTCTCCGCGCCGAGCGACCGCGCCCAGATCACTTTCGACCCGTCGATATCGGCGTGGTTGTAAACCAGCTCCTGGTAGTTCCGGTGCGCGTTCACCGCGGCCATGGTCGCCGGCCCATAGCGCACCAGCGCCAGGTGCTCGCCCGGCTGTTTCTCGAGTTGCTCTTCGATCTTCGCGTGATAGGCATTCTGAAAGGCAGTGGCTCCCACCACGCAGCGGTTCTCCGGCGTCAGCAGTCCCAAAGCCGAGGGAAGCGCGAAAACCAGCAGCGCGCCCCACATCAGATAGGCGCCTTCCACACCCGGCCAGGCATGACGCAACGCGCGCAGCGAACAAGCCGCGATCAGATAGACCAGCACCGCTTCGGCGGCGGCATAATGCGGCAGCAGGCGCGTATCGAGCGCCGGACCCAGGTACGTCAGGGCCGCCAGCAACAGCGCTTTCTTCGCTCTCGGGTCGCGCCACAACGGAACCGCGACAAGGAGCATGCACGCCGCCAGCGGCCACCCCACCAGGAATTGCAGCAGGATCAAAATATCCCAAACGTGCCCCTCCACAATCTGCCCGTGCGCACCCAGCTTGGCATCGCGATCCGCCTGCCAAAAGTCGCGCAGGAACGCGTTGCTATACACCGGCGCGGGATGCATGTGCGTCTTGAACAGCAGCGGCTCGATCAGCGCATATTGGCGATCGTGCATCGCGTAGGGCAGCTCGAGCGCGCTCCCCGTCACTCGAAAGTTGTAGTAGGCCATCCACGCGCCCACCGGAATTAGCAGCAGCGCCATCGGTAGCACCGCGCCGCGGAACAGCGCAGAGATGTCCACCTTCGCGCGAATCCATTCAACCACCAGCCATCCCGCGCAGACCGCCGCGAAGACCAGCCCTTCAAACGGACGCGTGTTCGCAAGAATCGCCAATCCCGATGCGAAAGCCAAGGCCGGCCCGATTTTCGGCCGGAGCGTTAATCGCGGAATGGCGCCGATCAACAGCGCGCCTCCCACCGCCGTCCATGCCCCGCCCCAATAGCCCTCGGTCCAATAACTCACGATGCCGATGTGCAGCGCCGCGATCAAGCTCCCGGCCAGCGCCCATACCGGCGGCAGCCAGCCCTGCAGCGCCCAGCACAGCGCCCCGCACAGCACGCCCATGCTTAGCCACACCCCGATCCACGGTTGGCCTGTGAGCTTCTGTGCGGCTGCCATCGCCAGGCCCGAAAGCGGCGGATATTTCGACGCGTACGTCGGCCGGACCAGCTCCTGCGGCGTCTCGAAATGTTCCGCCAGCGCGGGCGTCGGATTCGCCAATCGGCCGGAGGCGAACGTGTCGCTGGCGAGCAGGTAGCTGAATTCGTCTTGAATGGCGGGCTTTGGAATCGGGAGGATCGGGAGCAGCAGAGCGCGAGCCAGCAACGGCAGCAATCCTGCCACGACGATTGCGAGCGTTTTCCGCCCAGCCAGGCGCACGAATGCGGATTCAACCGCCGCCAACGCGCGAGTGGGCATCACACCAGCCGGAGATCTTTAAAATCGTCTGTGAGCTCGAAATTGGTGCGAACCGATGCGATGGTCTCGCCGCGCTGTTCGATGCGCTCCGGATGCACGTGGCCCAGCTCCGCCGCCATGCGCAGGTAGCTTACCTTTTCAGGATCGATGCCCATGACGCGGCAGCAGGTGGAATCCACCGCCACCAGATCGCTGCCCATCACCAGCACGCCCACCGGCTTGGGTGTGCCCTGGATCGGCCCGTTGCCTTCCATCCCCACCACGCCGTCCACGATGGCGAATGCTTTCTGGCCGAACTGGCGATTCAGCGCCACAATCGATTCGGGAATCCCGATGAAGTGCAGCTTGTTCTTCGGCCACCCGTACACCGACCCCGGCACCACGCCGAAGAAGTTCTTCATGGATAAGGTCGCGCCCGCCCAATGATGCGTCTTCATCTTGGCCAGCGACACAATCAAATCGGCGCCCAGCACGGTGTTCGGGAAATAGAACTGCTGCTCGCCGGCGAAGCTTCCGATGGAAGACACATCGTCGCGATTCAGATCGGTGAAGATGTTTTCGAACTTTGGTATGGTGGCACGATAGCGTGCGTCATCCGCCATGTCGAGCGTATCGCGCCGATGCCCCGGACCTTCCCCGATCTTCACCTCCGCCGCGCCTAGCTGCTGAAACACTTCTACAGCCGCGGCGATCACGGCGGCATTGGTGTTGATCACCGTGGCCGCGTCAAATTCGACGAGGTTAGGCTTCAGCAGGATGCGTTTGCCACGCACGTCCAGGCCGCACTGCTTAACGCCTTCCAGCATCCGGCTGGCCAGGTCGTCAGAATACGAGCGCGCCCGGATAATCGTCACAGCCGATTTGCCTGCCGGACCGTCGGCCAGCTTGGGAGGCTTCTTCAACTTCTGCGCCTGGATACCGCCGTAGGCTCCGATGGCCGCCGCGCCCGAAAGCATTGCGAATTTGCGCCGTGTCATGCTCGCCCTCCCGCGCGGAACAATCGATAATTCCCCTCGGGATGCCCGAGCGCTTCGAGTGACCCGAGCAACACGTCGCGCGACGCGAATGGGCTTTCCACAGGTGTCGTTACGTCCTTGCCATGACATCGCAGCGCGATCTGGAGCCATGCTTTGCCGAGCGAAGATTTGGTCTCGGCATAAAACTTCTTCGCCACATCGATCGCGCCCGGATACTCGCGCTCACCGCGCCCGTCCAGCCCTAACAGCGCCAGCGCCGTGGTCTCTGGGTAGGAAGGCAGATCGACATACAGCATGTTCGGAGTGCCGTAGTTCCAGCCGCCATCGGTGCAGCGGCGGCTCAGGATCAGGTCCTCGCCATCCCGAACGCGCGTGTTCACTTCCGACGCGCGATAATGCCCGGCAACCTTCTTCAATGCCACCAGCGTGTGGACCGTAGGCTCAATCCACGTCGCATTGCCTTCGCGCCACGGCCACCCTTCGTGCGAAACATCCAACCTGGCTTTGATCAGATGCAGGAACGATCCAGTGCGCGTCCACATGTTGTGCTCGGCGCCCACCACGCGCAGCAGCCAATCCATCGCGCTGTGAACGCCCGCGTCGTCAGTGCCGCGAACGCAGGCCAACGTGACGGCAAGCGCCGTTACCCAGGTTCCGTCCTTCACTTCGCCGCTCGGCTGGAAGCTGCCGTCCGGGCGCTGCCAGGAATGCACCAGTCGCCATGCCCGATCCAATGCGGGATCCGATCCCGTGCCGTGCAGAGCCAGCATCGCGTACGTTGTTGGTTCCAGCCAGGACCCTTTGCCGGGAAAGTAGCCCCAACCGCCGTCCGGGTTCTGGCTCGCGCGAAGAAACTCCAGACGGGAGTCAAGATACAGTCCCACGGTAAGAAGATCGGCGGATTAAGGCGAAGTCTTCAACCTTCGTTTCAAGTAGATCGCGCCGGGGGTTGGATTCTGGGAGTAAGGCTCAATCTGCTCAAATCCCGCTCGCTGGTACAACTTCAAGGCTTCCATCATGACAGGAAGCGTATCTGCATATAAACAATCGTATCCGATCATTTCCGCACGCTCCATAACGACTTCCAAAAGCCGTCGGCCCAGCCCGTATCCCCGATGTTTCGGACGCAAATACAGCCGTTTTACCTCTCCGGACGCCCGATTCAGACGCCGCAGCGCGATGGTTCCGGCCGGCTCGTCTTCGTAGAGCGCCAGCAGCAGTGCCCCGCCTGCTAGGCCATACACGCCCGGCAAACTCTGCAGCTCCTCACCGAATCCTTGAAACTCCAATGGCAAACTAAACGATTCCCAGTACTCCCTCCACAAATCGCGAACCGCCCCGAGCTCAGCCGCACTCTCAGCCTGGGCGATGATGACGTCGTCTGCCCTCATTGCCTCGTAATTCCTTGTATCCCTTTGTATTCCCAGTATTCCCAGGTTCTTCTTCTCCCCGGATCATACCTCAGTACCAGCTTCCAGCAAACTTCGGTATGCTTTCGCGCCTAGTCCTACTAGCTCAATAAAATCGGTACATTCGGGCCTTTGACGGTTCAGGCCCCGCTGCGAGAATGAATTCGTGCTGAGGAGGAAAAGCTAAATGACCAAAATCATAGAGACTAGCTTGAAACTGAAGATCTGGAAAGATAACCATGGGCAAGACCTCATGGAATACGCCCTCATGGCGGGATTTCTGGCCGCCGCTTCCGGCTTCACCTTGCCGCAGATCGCCACCAGCATCCAAAACGTGCTTTCGACGGTGGTTACCATGATGGCCACCAGCACCACCAATACCGCTCCTGGCGCCTAAGTCAGCAGGCGAAACTTCATCGCCGCTAGAATCAAAGCGTGCGGCTGAAGATCGTCCAGGTCGGCGAGCCCGTTCTACGACAACGTGCCCGACCTTTATCGCAGGAAGAAGTCACGCTGCCGGAGACCCAGCAGCTCATCGTTTGGATGCACGAAACCATGCGCGACGCTCCGGGCGTCGGCCTGGCTGCTCCGCAAGTTGGTTTGCCGCTCCAACTGGCTGTCATTGAAGACCGCCCCGAATATTCCAAGGACATACCGTCCGACCGTCTGGCCGAACGCGAGCGCCAAGCGGTTCCTTTTCAAGTACTCATCAACCCGCATATTGTTCAGCACTCCCCGGAAGAGATCGAATTTTTCGAAGGCTGCCTGAGCCTGGCCGGCTTCAGCGCGCTGGTGAAACGTTCGCGGCAAGTCACCGTCGAATATTGGGATGAGCGCGGCCAGCCGCGGCGAGTGGAAGCGCAAGGCTGGTATGCGCGCATTCTGCAGCATGAGATCGATCATCTGCACGGGCGGCTGTATATCGATCGGATGGAGTCGCGATCCTTCATGAGCATCGACAACCTGAGCCGCCATTGGAAGGATATGCCCATTCAAGCGGTCCGCCAAGCCCTCGGAATGGACGGGACCGACTAGTCCAATGCGGGTTTTCGTACTACTGTTGCTAGCGGCCGTATCTTGCTTCCCGCAGGTCTCGGCCCGCGTGGCTCTGAGCAACGGCATCCAGGTGTCGGTCACAACGCAATCCAATAATGGTACTCCCGTAGCCCTGAAGACTAGTCTTGAGGCCGCGTCCGGTGACAGCTTCTATAGGATCTTTCGGGACGAAAACAATCTGGCGGTCTTTGCCTATGAACTGGGAGTGGCGCGGACCCCCGACGGACAGAAATTCAAGGTTACCGCCAAACCCGCCACCGAAGCCTTCGCGGCCCGGTTCCCTAATGCCGACGGCGGCAAGCCCACACCCACGCTTTCTGCCACGCTTCAATCGCCCATCCTCAGTTCGGGCGATGGGTTCCCCATCCCAATCCCGACGGATCCGGGGCTGGGGCAGACGCTGACCGATACGGTGCAAGTCCTGATGAGTGAACCGGGAGCGGCGGGCGGCGGCACGACAGCGGCCTCGGCGAAAATTCGGTTCGCCGATCTTAAGGTATTCATCGGAGCGAAGCAAGCGTCGCCTTCGGGCGCCGGCGCCGACGTGGCCGGGCGGTACGCCATGTTCTTCCTGCCGGGACACGGCGGTTATTTCTTCTCCACCGAGGCCGTGGATCAGCGCGCGTTCGTACAAGTGGGAGTGGTGGACGGCAAGCATCTCACGTTCACCATCGACAACAACAATTACGATTGCATTGCGAGCGCGCCCATTTTGGTACACGCCGATCGCGGGCAGTTGTGGGTGTATCACGATCCGAACTACAAACCCGCAGGCAACTGGACCAAGGCCGATCCAGCAAGCAACAGGGAGGAGTATTTCACCGCCGCATCCGACTCGCTGCAGTGGTGGCTGCCGTAGCTACTTAAACCAGTGCCGCCCGGCTCTGCTCGTGGCAAATCTCTAGAATCTCGCCCGCCAGGTTGATCCATTCTTCCACTAAAGTAGGCTTGGCCCGGTACAACCGCACACCCAGATCGCGAACCTCCTGTTCGTCCTTGGGACTCGCCAATGTGGTCAGCGCCACCACATGCACCAGCGCCAACGCGGGCTCCTGCCGGATCACCTTCAGAACCGCCGTTCCATCGTGTTTGGGAAGATGCAGGTCCAGGACAATCACGCACGGTTCTTCCTTGGGACCCGCAGAACGCCGCCGATTGACGAAATCGATAGCCTCTTCGCCGTCGCGAAGAATCTCCAGAACATATTCTTCGTTGTGCTGGTCCAAAGCGTGACGCAGAAGAAAGACGTCGGCGGAATTATCTTCCACCACCACAATCTTCGCTGGACTGGGATGTTTCTCGCTCAATGCATTCCTCCCTGCGAAAGCTTCACTGTACCCATGCGCCCTTGCTTACCTATAGATGCAGATGTTGCCGTAACTGTTACGCGACGGTGAGCGACTCAATCCACAAAGAAAGGCGTTTCCGACGGGCCTCGGGTAACAATATCGAAACGGTAGACGGGAACCTCCCCGGCTCCGTTCCCTGCTTTCTCACGCCGGACAAACATCCGCTCCCGGGCCAGGGGGTCCGCCACACAATCGAGCACAGGATCATGAACGCACTCCGGAGTTTCCGCAAAAAACACCGTTGTGACCAAGCGGCGAGTAAGCCCAATGGCGAGAACCATCAGATTGATGTGCGGGCAGCGCGGCTGCCCTTCTCGGTAACCGTTAGCTGCTGGACCCGGAAGTACGGTGCGAAAAGCGTAGTGGCCTTCTTTGTTGGTGCGCGCGCGGCCCCAGCCGAAGAAACCCGGATCGGCATGGGCGTGGCGGGGATCCAGCGGATGGCGAAAGACGCCGTTGGCGTCCGGCTGCCAGATCTCGATGATGGAGTTTAGAATTGGCCGGTTCCCTTCCTCCAACACGCGGCCCGTTAGCAGAATGTGCTGCCCCTGCGCGCGTTTTCCTTCAAAGCTGGTCAGGTCTTCGCAGCCGGTGACAAACTCGCCCGGAAAGAAAGGGCCGATGGTGCAGTAGGGCGAAGTGGGAAGACTGGCGCGGTTCATTCGGTTAATCCAGTGCGGGCGTTCGATGCCTGCCGCGCAGCACGAAGTCGCGCCGGAAGATCAGAAAATTCACCGCGCCAACTATGGTGGGCGAGGTCTCAAAGATCAGCCGGTCGCGCGCCTCGGGGTCCTGCACCGCGTTGAGCAGCAGATCGGTCTCGTTCAGCGGCTCGCCGGGGAAAAAAATCTGCGTGATGAAACGGTTCATCCAGCTCGGTCCAAAAATGGAAAAGTGAATATGCGGCGGACGCCACCACCAGTCCGATTCGGTCACCGGATAAGCGCCCGGCTTGACGGTGCGAAATTGGTAGCGTCCCTCAGCGTCGGTGACGAAGCGGCCCAGGCCGGTGAAATTCGGATCGATGGGCGCTTCATGCCGGTCCATTTCATGAACATATTTGCCCGCCGAATTGGCCTGCCAGATCTCGATCATCGATCCGGCCAGCGGCGCGCCGTCTTCATCCACCACGCGCCCGGTCACTTCGATGTATTGGCCGATGGCTCGCGGAGCGGCCGGCGTCAGGTGTGCCATATCTTCCCCGCTCAGGTCCAACCGCTGTTCCAGACGTACCGGCCCAGTCAGCTCCGACAACGTCAGCGGCCGCTCGATTAAAGGCTGCGATGGATTGCGCGTGAAGCTACGCGGATAATTGTTGATGTAGCGCGCGAGCTGCGTTTCTTCGCGGTAAGGCTCGTATTCGATGTCGGAAGTCTCGCGCGTATTGGGCTTTATGGCGTCCATGCTGGAAGAAAACCGATTTTATCATGCGCACCCGTGGGCGGTCGCGCCCGACCGCTGCCGACGCCCGCGTCGGCTTGTGTTGCCGGACCAGGGGGTCCGGCGCGGACGTGGGCGTCCGCCCACTAGCCACGACTAGAACCCCCGAACTTTTGGTACTTAGTACTCTAAATTCCCCTGAGCTAAGCGACGATGCTTAAGTTGCTCTAGCCATGCCAGGTGCATTGAGGTCGCTAACAGCCCGTAACGATAATCTGGACTCAATCGATTTGAGCGCCGGGCCAGCACTCGAACAACCGCGCGACTTCCATTTCGCCGTCACGTGGGTCACCCTCTTCGCTCAGCTCGATCCGATTGAGGCGGCTGGTCCGCGACCCAAAGTGGAGGCTCCCGCTCCCGTTCTCGCTCTGGTGCCCGTTGCGCCCATGCCGCTCGCCGCTGCGCGTCCGAATCGCAACCCCAACGCGGGCTGGGAAATGACGGTCCCCAAAATGATTCGGACCGATGACGGAAATTTCGCTCCAGTCGAAAGTGAGCCACGCTCATGACAACACCCGCCAACGTCATCGAGATCTCTCTCCAGCCCGGCGTGCAAGCTCACATCGATGCAGCATTGGCGCTGCGATCCTCCGGACATTTGGAAGAGGCGCTTCGCGCGCTTTCGAATCCTGCTGAATACGATCCTTATCTCTACACCGTTCGCGGCGAGATCGAGTTCGCGTTGGAACGTTTCCACGACGCGGCTCTGAGTTACTTCGCCGTGGTCCAATCGGAACCCGGCAACGCCGACGCGCACTACAATCTGGCTCTCTGCCTGCAGCGTTCGGATCGTTGGGATGCGTCGTGTCAGGCCTTCAAACGGGCATTGCAGCTGGATCCCGCCCGTGACGCTGCTCGCATCGGACTCGGCGCCAGCCTGCTCTACCTGAATCGCCTGGATGATGCGCTCGCCGCATTCCAGCATTGTTCCGATGCGTTCCAAGGTCCGGCGCTGTTTGGCAGAGCGGTCGCGCTGCAACTACTGCATCGCTTCGGTGAGGCGGCAAGCGCTTACGAGACCCTGCTCGCCAGCGATCCCGATTCTTCCGAGACCTTGTCCAACTTGATCGCCCTGCATGTCGAGACCGGCGATCTGGATCGCGTTCGCGAATATGCGCAGCGCCTGCTGAAGCTTTCGCCGCAATCGCCGGCTGCGTTGCAGGGCCTGGCCACGGTTGCGCTGGAGCGCCAGGATCATCATGCCGCCGCGCGTTACTGCGATCGCATCGTGCAAATGACGCCGGACTGTTTGGAAGCCTGGCACAATCTGCGAGTGGCGCTGGACCGAATCCTGAAGGCCTTCAGCGCTCCCCCGCTCCTTGAGGAGGTGAAGTGATGACGCGCCTGCGAGTTCGCGTGGAATTGAACCGGCGCATGGCCGGAGTGCCTCTCCACAAAATGGCCAGCGTGGTGGAAGAGACGCACAAATTCTTTTACCTGCTGGCCGAAGACGTGCACATCGAAGCCGAGCGCGGCGAATGGCTGGCATCGGATTTCGATACCGAATCGCTGAACTTCACCGCCGAATATGGCGGCCCGGTTTCCGCCGAGCAGGCGCAGGCTTTCGGCGCGGCATTTGCCGGCGCTACGTCGCTGCGCCGCGCCACCATCGCGCAGTTCACGCGCATCGCCGAATTTCTGAACGAAGACGAACTGGTTGGATTCGGACTGTACCAATCCGACCAGGACGACGAGCCCGGTGAATGGCGCTGCCTTTCCAAGCGCGACGCCCTGCGCTTCGGCGAAGAGATCCGGCTGCTGGCAGAGGCCGCTGGCGAGCAGTTTCCTCCGACGCAGCTTCCGGCGGTAATGCACGGCAGCGTGGCGGGACGCCGTCTGTTCAAGGATCACCGCGAAGAGGTACGGCGGGAACGTGAGGCGCTGGCGGCCGATCCATCGAAAGTGGTGCGCGAGCTGGAATCCAACCTGTCGCGACGCATCGGTCTGCTGGAAGGCGAAGTGGCCGAGCAGACGCGAAAAGTGCAACAGATCAGCGGCAATCCCGAGGCTGCCGAAGAGCGATTTCAAAAGCTTTTGTCAGCCATGGAAACTTTCTGGGCACAAGCTCCACGGCAATTTCCTCCATTGCTTCCAGCGACCGCGCCGGTTGCGCCCGAACCGCCGCCGTTGCCCAGGCCCGTGCGCGGCGCAGCGCAGGAACCGCGTGGATGGTCCGTGCTCGGCGTAACGATAGCGGCCACCGGCGCCATCTTGTTCGGTCTGGCATTTCCGGAAATGCAGCGCCAGTGGGTGCGATTCGCCACCGTGGAAATACTGCCGCTGGTGAAGCCCAAGCCGCCGTCGGCGCCCGTTCTGCCGGTGCCGTCAGCCGCCCGCAGACCAACCCTCCAGCCCGTCATGCAATCGATTGCGGCGCGATCGGCGGAGCCTTTCACCGGTCCCGTTATCCCGCTCGCAATTCCGTACGCCGTGAAATCCCAAATCCAGACGGAAGTGCGAGTGGACGTGTTGGTGACCATCGATGAGGATGGCGCAGTGACGGCCGCGCGCGTTGCATCGACCCACGGCGAGAATGCGGATCTACTTGTGACGGAGGCCCTGCGTGCCGCCCGCCAGTCGCGCTTTCGTCCCGCGCGCGAGGGCGAGAAGACGGTGCAAAGCCGCATGGTGCTGACGTTTTTGTTCAAGCCGGAACCGAGTGAATCTTAATTGCTCTTCAGCTCCTGAAATATCATCGGTGTAGTGCTTCGATCCGCTCGCTTCCTGGTTTGGTGCCTGGCCAACCTGCTTTTCAAAATCCGTATCGTTGGCGGGGAGAACATACCGAAACAGGGCGGCGCGCTCATCGTTTCCAATCACGTCTCCTACGCCGACGCCATCCTGATCGGCTGCGCCACGCCACGTTTCATTCGCTTCCTGATGTGGCAGCCGCTGTATGAGAACAAGTGGCTGAATCCGTTTAGCCGGTTGTTCTATGCCATCCCCATTTCCACGAACTCGCCCAAGGAGTCACTACGCGCGCTGCGCAAAGCTCGGGCGGAACTCGAAAAGGGCATGCTGGTCGGCGTCTTCCCGGAAGGCGGAATCACGCGTACCTCGCACGTGGAGCCGTTCGAGCGCGGCGTCGAGGTAATCTCGCGGGGACTGGAGTCCATCCCGATCATTCCCGTCTACCTGGACGGCCTGTGGGGTCACGCGCTTAGTCTGAAAGGCGGCACAGTATTTTCCTCCCGGCTGACGCTACGGCACAAGGTAACAGTACATATCGGCGAGCCCATCACCGGACATGTGGATGCCGAATCTCTGCGCCAGCGCGTTCTCGACCTGGGCGGTCAGTGCGTCATGGAGTAAATCAGATAATTGATGCCGTAGCGATACGCCAGCGCCGTCATTTGCTCCGGATAAATGGGCGAGTCCGCGTATTCCCACGCGTCGCCCACGTCGGTGTCGAAATTCACAGCCACCACCATGTGGCCCCGGTCGTCATACATCGCGCGCCACGCGGGCATGGAGCCCTCCGGCTGGTACACGCGCACGGTGCCGCCCGGCCCTCGCCGCAAGTGCCGCGTCCCGGGAATAAAGGTACGGTCCTTGTCCTGGATATCGTACAGAACATGCATGACGGAATCTGTTTCGGCCAGATCGGGAATGGCGTGCCCTGGCAGCACGCGCGCCATGGTCTGGCGAAACACCTGCCACTGATCCTCGCCCCAGAAATCGTCCACCACCAAAAAGCCTCCGCGCAGCAAATACTCGCGCAGTCGTGCTGTTTCGGCGTCGCTCAGATTCCACCAGCCGGTCTGCGTCGCATACACCCACGGATAATCGAACAAACGGTCGTCGGTAAAGCGCATGTGGCGCGGATCTCCGGTCGCGATGCGCGTCAACCGCTGCACGCCTTGGGAAAAATGATCGTCCGCATCCGGCCAATCCACCACCCACCAGCCTTCCGCGCGCGCCCCGCGCGAAGCATATCCGAAGAAGCGGTGATATTCGGGCAAGTCCGTGTACTCCACGCGCACGAAATGAAACTCGGCTTCGGATGGAAACGCGGGCCGTGGACCGTCTTCTTCCTGCTCTTGAAATCGGGCGCGCTGGCCCAGGCCGGTCATCGCCAGCACCAGCGCAAGCAAAAGCGGCGGCGCGAATTTCATGGGTGTCCCGGCCTCAATTGTACCTGCACGCGGTAACCTCTTAACTGTGTCAACCAGCGTCTGGCCGCGCGTCGCTCTGATCTCGCTCGGCGGCTTCTTCGAGTTCTACGACATCTTTTTCGCCGGGTACATCGCGCCCGGATTGGTGCGCTCCGGGATCCTTTCGACCGGCGGCATCGCCGGCTTTGTGGCCGCCATGTTCTCCGGGCTATTCGTCGGAACCGCGCTGGTCAGTTTCGCAGCCGACCGTTTTGGCCGCCGCAGCATCTTCACTTATTCGCTGCTTTGGTACACGGTTGCCAGCGTCATCATGGCGTTCCAGCACCACGCCTTCGGGCTTAACCTGTGGCGCTTCGTCTCCGGTATCGGCGTCGGCGTCGAACTGGTGACCATCGATACTTATCTGGCCGAACTGGTGCCTGCCCACCTGCGCGGACGCGCCTTCGCCATCAATCAGACCATCCAATTCTGTGCCGTGCCCGTGGTCGCGTTATTCGCCTGGCTGCTGGTTCCGCGCGCTCCCCTCGGGCTGGACGGCTGGCGCTGGGTGGTGCTGCTGGGCGCGACCGGCGCCGTCCTGGTCTGGTGGATCCGGCTACGCCTTCCTGAAAGCCCGCGCTGGATCGCGCAGCGCGCCAAGAATGCTAGTCTCACGTCTCAACGCCCCAGCTTCTCCGAAATGTGGCGCCCGCCTTACCGCACTCGCAGCGTCATGCTGATCGTGTTTCACCTATTCCAGACCGTCGGATTCTATGGCTTCTCCAACTGGGTGCCGACGTTGCTGATCGCGCGCGGTATCGCCATCACCAGCAGCCTGCGCTACACCTTCATCATCGCCATCGCTGCGCCCTTTGGACCGCTGCTCGCAGCCTCCATCGCCGACCAACTGGAGCGCAAGTGGCAAATCGTGCTGGCCGCCTTCGCCATCGCAGTCTCCGGCCTGCTGTTCGCACAAATGACCGCCGCCGCGCTACTCATTTTGTTCGGCGCGCTGCTCACGCTGGCGAACAATATCCTGTCGTTCTCCAGCCACGCCTATCAGGCCGAGCTTTATCCCACGCGCATCCGCGCCCGCGCCGTCGGCTTCGTTTATTCCTGGAGCCGCATCTCAGTGGTCTTCAGCTCATTTGTGATCGGATTTGTTCTGAACCGCTTCGGCGTTCCCGGCGTATTCACACTGATCGCGGGGAGCATGCTGATCGTCATGCTCGCCATCGGACTGCTCGGTCCGCGAACGAGTAACCTTGAACTGGAGGCCATCTCAGCATGATCTTTGGCGCGCATATCATCGTGTACAGCAAGGACGCCGACGCCGATCGCAACTTCTTGCGCGACGTGCTTGGATTCCCGTCCGTGGACGCGGGCCACGGATGGCTGATCTTTCGTTTGCCTCCGGGAGAAGCCGCAGTGCATCCCGGCGAGAATGACCGGCACGAGCTCTATTTCATGTGCGCCGATCTGGACGCCGAAATCGCCGCGCTAAACAAAAAGGGCGTGGCGTGTTCCAAGGTGCATAAAGAGCGCTGGGGTTCCATCACCAAGATTCGCCTTCCGGGCGGAGGCGAGGTGGGGCTCTACCAGCCGAAGCATCCAATGGCGATAGAGGGCCAATCTCATGCCGGCTAATCCACCATTTGCTGATCCGGCGACGTCACGATATCCAGCCAATACCGCACCAGCGTCGCGATGGTGGCCACAAACGTCTCCAGCGACATCGGCTTGGTGATGAACGAATTCGCGCCCAGTTGGTAACTCCGCAGTACATCCCGTGGCGATCGGGAACTGCTGAAAATCACAATGGGAAGCGTGGCCAGCGCTGGATTCTTCCGCGTCTCGATCAAAAACTCGAACCCGTCCATTCCGGGCATGTTCAAATCGGTCACCACCAGCTTGGGCCGCGCGACGCCCGCGAAGCGTCCCACCCGCTTCAAGAACTCCAGGCCCTCCTCGGCGCTGGACACCCAGTACAACCGTGCGCGCGTGGCGGCTTGCTCCATCGCGTGCTCGAACAATTTGGCGTCGCTGGGATGATCGTCGATGAGCAGAATCTGGAACTCGCCCAGCTCGCTCACTTGCTGCCCAGGGCCACGTCCCTCGGCCGGTCCGTCATTCCTTCGTCCCAACTGCTCCATCCCGATGTCATCCCGTAAGGCGAGCGGTCCAGCACCGCCTCAATCTGCCGGAGCTTGCCGTTCTCCACTTTGAACATTTCGGCAATCTCCCAGGTCCACGGCTGCGTGGGCCCCGCTACCACGGCCCGGCCGTTAGGCGTTTCGAAGTGTCGCGTCTTTCCGGCGGAATGGTCGAAAAAGGCGAAGCTGAACACCAGGCCACGCTCCTGATCCACCGCCACGTAACGGCGGTCGCGAATGCGGGTGACAAAATGGAGCAGGCCGGATTGAAACTGTTCCTTGCAACTCCAGGAAGCCGAGTAATTGGTCGCCGTGGTGGGATCGGGCTTGGTTTGGCCTTCCTTGAGAGGCGCATTGGTGGTCTGCATTCCATTTTCAAGCCGGTTGCAATCGTCGGTAAAAGGGTAGACGCCCTTGCCGTCGTTTTGTTGCATTCCGGAAAAATACATGTTGGCGGTTTTGACCAGATCCGCGCGCGACATGCGCTGCGCTTCCGGCACCGCTTCCAGGAAGAGAGGATTCGGGGTGGCGAGTTTGTCCAGCCGCTCGGCTGTTTGCGGATTTCGGACCACGAACGTCTCGGCTTCGGCGATCTGCCGGTGCTCCAGCTTCAGCCGCAGCGCGATCACGCCCGCGATGGGCTCACCGGGCGTCCGCCCCTCTTCTTTAATGGTGCCGATGAAGGCGACGGATTGCGCCTGCGGATCGTCCACGAACAAACGATAGGTCCCTTTGCCCACCATGGAGTTCCACAGCCCGTCGGGGATCACCAGCTTTTGCCCGTTTTCGGTGAACTTGACGTTCTTCGCCAGCGGCACAAGCTTGGGATCGTGCGCGGTCATCGCATCGAGATACTGATCCACCACTCCCTCGAGACACGCCCGATCGCACGCTCCACTTTTGTTTTGCGCCGCCAGCGTGCCGGCCAGCGAGATTCCCAACGCCGCGATTGCAATCCAAGTTTTTGCCATAACGCTCCGCCAGCCATTGTATACCTAGGCTGCGCCGCGCTACGCGCCGTTCGGCAGGGTCATTCGGTGCGGAGCGCTTGCACCGGATCCACGGCCGTCGCGCGGCGTGCCGGAACGTAACTGGCGAGCGCCGCCGCCAGGATCAACAACACGGAGACCAGGAGGTACGTGGCCGGATCGAGCGCCGCGGTTTTGAAGAGCAGTGACGACATCAGACGCGTGAGCCCGGCCGCCGCAACCAATCCCAGGAACGCGCCGATGGACGCCAGCAGCATTCCTTGGCGCACGAACATGCCCCGCAGACCGCCAGGCTGCGCGCCCAGCGCCATGCGGATGCCGATTTCACGCGTCCGCTGCGTCACCGCGTAAGCGATCACGCCGTAAATTCCCACCACGCCCAGCACCAGCGCCATCACGCCCGCGATTCCGAGCAGCACCAGGGTGAACGAGGTCCGCGCCATGGATGCGTCGTACACGGTCTTGAGCGTCCGCACCAGAAACACGGGCGCGTTGGCGTCCACAGACCAGATGGCTTGCCGAGCCGCGCCGATCAAGCCTTCCGTTCCTGCGCGATTAGTTCGGATGGCGAACACGCCAAAGCGCGTCGCATGCAGTTGTTCCAGCTCGAAGTTGTCAATCAGGGCGGGCCAGTACGCAAGCGCCGGGGCCTTCTGATCCACGCCGCGGTCATAGACGTCCGCCACCACTCCCACGATCTCCCGCCACGCGTCGTTGAGCCCACTGCGAACCTGTTTGCCAATCGCGGCCGCCGGCGAGCCCCACATCTCGCGCGCCAGATTCTCGGAAACGATGGCTACATGGCGCTTCTCATAAAGATCGGCCCAGCTGAAATCGCGCCCGGCGATGAAGGGCGTGCCATCCACTTTGAATAAGCCCGGCGTGACGTAGCGGAATCCACGGATGGGCGGAATCTGGCCCGGCGTGTAGGTCTTGTCTCGCGCGAACAACAGATCGTTCTGATTGTTCACACCTTCGAGCGGAGCGTTGCTGGTGTACGCCGCCGAGACCACGCCCGGAATCGCCGCCAGCTTGTCCAGCATGTCGTTCTGCATGCGCATCACGCGCACGGGATCTTTCACCTCGGTATCCGGGATCGAGATGCGCAGCAGCTGCACTTGTTCGGCATGGCTGAATCCGGGCTGGACGCTGCGCAAAGCCTGGAAGGTTCGAATCATGAGGCCGGAGCCGATCAGCAACACCAGCGCCAGTCCCACTTGCACCACCACCAGCGTGTTCCGCGCACGGTGCCGTTCCCTGCCATGGCTCATGGTTCGACCGCCGCCGCGCAGGGTCAGAGCTACCTGCGGACCGGCGTACTTCAGCGCGGGGATCAAACCGAAAAGCAGCCCCGCCAGCAAGGACACCCCCAGCGTAAAGGCGAGCACCACCGGATCGATTCCGATTTCTGCCAGCCGCGGCAGCGTCTGCGGGCCCTTGGCCACCAACACGCGCAGCGCCGCGTAGGCCAGCGCCAGGCCCAATGTTCCGCCCAAGACTCCCAGCATGACGCTTTCGAGCAACATCTCGCGCGCGATTCGACTCCAACCCGCGCCCAGCGCCGCCCGGATGGCCAGTTCCTGTTGCCGGCTTTCGGCGCGCACCAGCAGCAGATTCGCGACATTGGCGCAGGCGATCAACAGCACCAGCCCGATGGTCCCCATCAGCACCCACAGCGTTGTGCCGATGTCCCCCACCACATCCTGCTTCAGCGGCTGAATCTTGGGCGCGAAGTGCGCGTTTTCAAACAGCGCTCGGCTGAACCCCGGCGCCGGAGGCCAGGCCTTCACCCAGATGGCGATCATGCGCGCTACGTCGGTGCTGGCTTGTTGCTGCGTGACTCCTGGCTTAAGCCGCGCGATCCCTTGATAACTGAAATTGCCCAGGAAGACCTTGTTGCGATCGAATTGCTCCGGGAAGATCAGATCGGCCCGCGAGGTCAGGAAACGGAAGCTTTGCGGCATCACTCCGATGACGGTGAACGGTTTGGAATCCACCGTCAGGCTCTTCCCCACCGCCGAAGTGCTTCCCCCGAAGTGCCGCTGCCAGTAGCCGTAGGTCAGCATCACGGTGTCGGGTGCGCCCGGCGTATCGTCCGCCTGCGAGAACCAGCGTCCGGCCACCGGCTGTACGCCCAGGGCCTGCAGCGTGCCATACGTGACATTCAGCGCCTGCACCTGTTCGGGCTGGCCCAAACCGGTTACTGTTGCTCCGCCGTTGGACCACAATCCGAAATCTTGAAACGTCCGGTTCTGCTCGCGATAAGTGAAGTACATGGTGGGTGAACAATTGATGTCGCCCGCGATTCCGGCTACTCCCGGCGCCACGTGCCACACTCCCACCAGTTGCTGGGATTGCGGGTAGGGCAAAGGCTTGATCAGAACTCCATAGACGACGCTAAAAATCGCGGTATTGGCCCCGATGCCGAGCGCCAGAGTGATTAGCGCGATGGCGGTAAACAGGGGAGCCCGCCCGAATCGCCGGAACACGTGCCGCAGGGATCTCATGGAAACTTATACGCGGGCGATCCGGATTTGGTTCGGTCACATACCTTGATTTTTTGTTTATAGGCTTCCAGCGGGACGATGCGACGCTCAGATCGCGGGTACGCGCCACTCGCGGACTTACACTGAGGGCGCGCATGAGCGTCCTGTCGCTGATCCCCGGCATTACGGTTGAAATGGCGACGCGGATGCTTCCAGACGCGCCTCGCGTCAATATCGAATCGAATCTTCCCTTGGTGCTGAATGCCCTGATTCCGCCGCAGCTAGGCGACAAATCCATGATCCTGATGGCGCTGGCCACCATTCGGGCCGAGGCCGCGTCGTTTCGGCCCGTGAGCGAGGGCTCTAGCCACTACAATACTTCGCCCGGCGGCCATCCCTTTGATTTGTACGATGCGCGCTCCGATCTCGGCAATCTCGGCCCGCCGGACGGTGAGCGCTTCCGGGGCCGTGGCTTCATCCAGCTGACCGGCCGCGCCAATTACGCGTGTCATGGCGAGGCTATCGGAATGGGCCAGGCGCTAATCGGGGAGCCGGACCTGGCGGGCGATCCCGCCATCGCCGCGCGCCTGCTGGCCAGCTTCCTGAAGCTTCAC
This sequence comes from Bryobacterales bacterium, assembly GCA_963798295.1. Classification (GTDB taxonomy): domain Bacteria; phylum Acidobacteriota; class Terriglobia; order Bryobacterales; family Bryobacteraceae; genus Palsa-89. Next base: position 1,090,282 of record CAWCSV010000007.1, read on the forward strand.
GAGGAGAAGATCCGCGCCGCCCTCGCCGAAAATAATTTGTCCGAAGCCCGCCGTCTGGTAAATGGCGGAAGCAACGGCCTTGCGAACTTCGAGGCAGCGTACAACACCGGTCTCGCGCTCGTCGCCTAAACCTAATTTGTTCGCTCCTGAGCTAGAATCACGTAACGGATCACACAGGAGAACCACATGAAGCGCACCCTCCCTGTTTTTGCAACTCTTCTCGCCCTGATGGCAATAACAGCATCAGCCCAGACGGTATCGGATGTCCGCTCTGTCTTAGAGGCCTCGCTCAAAGCCATGGGAGGCGTGAATCTGAAGACGATCCGATATTCGGGCAGTGGTTGGTCTTCTCGCATCGGCCAGACCTACGGGCTCGCCGAAGATTGGCCGCGCTACGAAGTGGCCGACTACACGCGCGCCATCGACTTCGATGCCCAGTGGTGGCGCGAGGATTACACGCGCAGGCAGGGCAAGTATCCGCTTCTCGGCCGGCCGCCGATGCCGGAGCAGCATGTCACGTCCATTCTCAGCGGCAACTTCGCTTGGGACATGCAAGGCGACCAAGCGGCGCCGCTCACCGGCCTGTATCTGGACGGCGTGTCGTACGCCGACCTCCGGCAGCTGGAGCTCGCCATTACGCCTCATGGTTTTCTCAAGGCGGCGCTGGCGTCTCACGACGCAACCGCTATTACGCTGCCGATCGTGGGTGCGTCGGACGCCGGCCTCTCGCAGTATGGGCGCAAAGTGACCATCGTATCCTTCACCATCGGGAAGTACCGGGTGAACGGGACCATTAACGACCAAAATCTGGTGGAGCTCACCGATACCTGGTTTCCCAACCCCGTTTACGGCGACATGGATTACGAGATGCGCTATACGAAATACAAGAATTTCGGCGGCGTCCAGTTCCCCACGCTGCTGCATGTGCACCAGGGCGATCCGAGATTGAATCCCGCGCACAACTACTACGAGTACAACGTGACCGACGTGCAACCCAACGTGCCGGTAGCGACCATGCCGGTCCCCGATGTGGTGCGCACCGCGACCCTGGCGCCGGTGAAGGTGGAGAGCCAGAAACTCGCCGACGGCCTATGGCTGCTGGGCGGAGGCACTCACAACAGCGTGCTGGTTGAATTCAAGGACTTCGTCGCGGTGGTGGAGGCGCCGCAGAACGAAGCCCGGTCGCTGGCCGTTATCGAGGAAGTAAATCGATTGGTCCCGAATAAGCCGATCAAATATGTCGTCAATACGCACCATCATTTCGATCATTCCGGCGGCCTTCGAACCTATCTTTCCCAGGGCACCACCGTGATCACGCACGAATCCAACAAGCAATATTATCTGGACATCATGTTTTACCCGGCGCATCGCGAATTGCAGCCGGACCGCTTGTCTCTCTATAGCCCGATGTATATGATCAGCCGTCGCCCCGCTCCGATTGAGACGGTTTCGAGCCAACTGGGAGGCCCAGGCGGCGGCGCTGACCGATACGCCGTCACGGATGGCGAGCGCATTTTGGAAATCTTTCACGTGCAGGATATGGCCTATGAGTTGGAAGATCAGTCCTACGCGCAGGGCAACCACAGCGCCGATATGCTGATGGTTTATTTGCCAAAAGAAAAGATCCTGATCAATGCCGATCTCTACTCGCCGCCGGCGCAGGGCGCGCCGCTGCCTACGCCCACGGCCGGCATGCGGACGCTCTATCAGAATATGCGGAAGCAGAAGCTGGACGTGGCGCGGCACGTGCCTATTCACGGGCGCGTCGGAAGCAACGATGAGTTTCTGAAAATTGTGGGCCAGAGCGGCGCGGGCCATTGACGACGGTTTGCGGCCTGCCGTTTACTCTAGCCTGCAGCCTCGGCGCACATTCGCGGGTCGGGCGATCCACGTCAAGTTGACCGTCGCACTTCCGCGATTCGTAAACGCTAGGTGATTAATCCCGGACGACGGGCCCCCGCTGGACGCGAGATAATGACTTCGTGTACGTTCCAGCCGGATTCGTTAACCAGGCTCAGCTCGCGCAGAGCGTCAAAGCCGCCATTCAGAGCTTGAATCCGCAGGAGGTGGTGCATGTTGCCTATTCGATAGGCTCTGATTCAACAGATGACCCGGCGATATTCTTCCGCATCGTGCTTACTGACGCAGCCAGCCGCGAGGACCGCTTAGCGGATGTTACCGGGCGCGTGGCGTCCACCCTATTCGATTCGATTCGCCCCGTCGAGAACTGGGGTTTAACACCGTATTTCAGTTTCCGCAGCTTCTCGGAACAAAGAATGCGAAACGATCCGGACTGGTCATAGTACGTGGCCTACCATGATGAACTTTTGCAACAAGCTAAAGAATTAGTTCACAAGAACCCTAACAATCCTACGCAAGCAGACCTTCGCCGTTCGGTTGAGGAATCCGGGCGAAGGTGAACGCGATTCCGGGATGATTCCGAACGCTATTCCAGGGTGAACCCGAACAGGATTCCGGGATGAAGGTGAACACCGATTCCGCGATGAAGCCGAACAGTTTCAGGCCGATCCCGGAACAGCGTTCGGCTTGATCCCGGAATAATTTCCACAGGCCAGCGGCGCTGGACATCACAATGGCAAGCAGCCTCCCCAAGAAAGGGAGATCGCTTGCCAGCCAGGAGACTGTCCGTGCGCAAGATCAAAGAAGTTCTTCGATTGAGATTTGAACTGGGCTTGGGGCTGCGAGCGATCGCCCGCAGTTGCTCGATTGGCCTGGGAACCGCTCACGAGTATCTGCAACGAGCCGAAGCGGCCGGCGTCACTTGGCCGCTTGGCGAGGATTGGGATGAAGATCGGCTTGAGGCTGCCCTATTTGGCGGTCCGCCGCGAGTTCGCCCCACCGTATTACCGATGCCCGACTTTGCCGACCTTCATCGGCAACGGCAGCAGCATGCACATGTGACTCAGCAGTTGCTGTGGGAGGAATACCGACAGGCGAACCCGGACGGCTATCGCTACTCCCGCTTCTGCGAGCTGTATCAGCGCTGGCGCCGCAAACAGGATGTCGTGCTGCGCCAGGAGCACAAGGCTGGAGAGAAGCTGTTCGTCGATTGGGCCGGCGATACCATTCCGATTTACGACGCTCGTGGCGGACCGATGCAGCGAGCGCATTTATTCGTCGCAGTGCTCGGAGCCAGCTCGTACACTTATGCCGAGGTAACGCCGGATGAGCAGTTGGCAAGTTGGATCGGCGCCCATGTGCGGGCGTTTGAGTTCTTCCACGGGACGCCCAGGCTCGTGGTCCCGGATAACGCGAAGACTGGAGTAACGAAAGCCTGCCGCTACGATCCCGATCTGAATCCGACCTACCAGGAGATGGCCATGCACTACGGTGTGGGCGTTGTTCCAGCACGACCGTACAAACCACGGGACAAGGCCAAAGCCGAGTCAGGGGTGCTATTGGCCGAACGTTGGATCATCGCTGCACTGCGTCACCGCAAGTTCTTCTCAATCGAGGAACTGAACCAGGCCATCCGTGAGCTGCGCGACCGCATCAATCAGCGGCCGTTTCGCAAGCGCGAGGGTTCACGCGCATCGCAGTTCATGGCGGTGGATAAACCGGCATTGAACCCTCTTCCCGCCGAGCCTTTTGATCTCAGCCAGTGGTGCCGCGCCCGTGTGAACATCGATTACCACATCGCCTTCGACACGAACTACTACAGCGTTCCCTACAACCTGGTGCACGAGCTGGTGGAAGTGCGTTCGACACCGACGACCATCGAGCTTTTCTATAAAGGTCAGCGCGTGGCTTCTCATTCGCGTGCGCGTGGTCATGGGCATACGGTTACCATTGCCGAACACCGCCCACGGTCCCACCAGGCGCATCTAGAATGGACGCCGTCGCGCATGGTGCATTGGGCGCAGTCCATCGGCCCGTACACGGCCCGACTGTTTGAACGCATTCTCGCGGATAAGCCGCATCCCGAGATGGGCTACCGCTCGTGCCTGGGGATCATCCGGCTGGCCGGCCAGTACTCAGTGGCCCGCATGGAAGCCGCCGCCGAACGAGCACTCGTGACAGGGGCCTGCCGCTATCAGAGCGTGAAGTCGATTCTGAAAAACTCGCTCGACGCGTTGCCCGTCGTTGAACCGCCGCCCTCATCGCCACCGCTTCCACATGACAACATCCGCGGCGCGGAATACTTCGACTGAGGACCATGGCGATGCTCAAACAACCGATGATTGAAAAGCTGGCGGCGATGCGTCTCGTGGGCATGGTCGAGGCATTGAAAACACAGGAGCAAGATCCAGCAGCTCGCGAGCTCAGTTTCTCGGAGCGGTTCGGCCTGTTGGTGGATCAACAATGGAATTGGCGAGAGAATCAGGCGCTCGGGCGACGAATGAAAAATGCCAAGCTTCGCGTGAACGCTTGCGTAGAAGACATCGACTACCGCACGGCCCGTGGCCTGGATAAGAGTATGATCCGTGCGTTGACGCAAGAATCAGCCTGGGTGGGCACGCACGAGAACATTTTCGTTCTAGGGCCAACTGGCGTAGGAAAAAGCTTCGTAGCTTGTGCTCTGGCACAGAAGGCGTGCCGCGATGGTTACTCGGCACTGTACACTCGTGCCCAAACGCTATTCCGGGATCTCGCAATGGCGCGCGCCGATGGCAGCCTGCGCAGTTTGTTGGCCCGCCTTAGCCGCATCGACGTGCTTGTGATCGATGACTGGGTAATGGCTCCGCTATCGGAATCCGAGCGGCGCGACTTCTGGGAGATCTGCGAGGACCGCTACCAGGTGCGCTCAACGATCTTGACTTCACAACTGCCAGTCTCACGCTGGCATGAACAGGTCGGCGATCCGACGCTAGCCGATGGCATCTTAGACCGGCTGGTTCACAACGCTCACCGTATCGAGATGAGAGGCGATTCCATGCGCAAAAGTCGAGGAAAGGCTTAGCGCACAAGTGTCCACGCGCTACGCATGTTTTCATCCCTTGCGTTGCAACACGATAAAATGTCAACCGTCGTGGGCAAAATCACCGCGCCAAGTCGGTCTGCCGCTGAATACCATGAACAGGGAATCGCGCTCGCATCGCAACGCAAGTTCGCTGGGGCTGTAAACGAATATCTTCAAGCCGCGCGGCTAAACCCCAATCGCTCTGAGACCTTCTATAATTTAGGAGTTGCATACGGCGAACTCCGGCGGTGGAAAGCCGCAATAAGAGCCTACAAGCGAGCCATCCGTCTCGACCCAGAAGATTGGCAGGCTCACTGCAATCTTGGTGTCGATTATGTGAACTCACGACAGTACTCGAAGGCCATAGACGCCTTCAAACGCGGCGCGGAACTTAACCCTCAGGAGATAACGCTGTTCGTTAGCATTGGCTACAACTGTGGGAGATTGAAGAGATATTCAGAGGCTATCGAAGCGTATTCTCGTGCATTGGAACTAAAACCTGATTTCGCCATTGGTTGGTATAACATCAGCCTGTTCCATTTCCACCTGCATCATTACCCTGATGCTGTTCTCGCCGCAGAGAGGGCATTGGCCATCGATCCCGATTACGAGGAACCCTACGTGGTAATCGGAATGGTACATCGAGAATCCAATGAGCTCGATAGTGCCCTAAACGCCTTCAGGCGAGCCGCAGAGATAAATCCGAGTTTTATGGAAGCACACGCCAACCTCGGCGAAGTGTACCTCCAATGCAAGCAGGTCGACGCGGCCCTCCGACAGCTTCAGTGGGCGCTCCAACTGCACCCAAAGGAACCGTGGCTTTATCGCACCCGCGCTCTAGCTCACTGGAAACGTCGGGAAGTAGTCGCGGCTACAGGTGATTGGTGCAGAGCAACCTACCTCTCTGTAAGACGGAGGGTAAGCGTAGCTTGAATCAAATGCCCGAGCATCTCCAGTACCAATGTTCAGATCATGCCGAAGCGCTCATCGCGCTTCGGGTTGCTGTGTGCTGATGCGGGGACAGGACGTGCCGTCCTTTCCCCGGACCCCTTTCCTCGCTAGCGGCGCTCTTCCTTCGCTACGCTCCGGATAAGTTTTCCTTGACGAAGCCGAACACTTCCCGCACAATCGAGATGCCAGCGTCGCTTCGCTCCGAGGGTGTTCGGGATCATCCCGGAATGCCGTTCGGCTTCCCTCCGGAATCAGCGTTCGGCTTCGCCGGAATCCTCATCGGTATCGTCGGCCTACTACGCCCTGTTCCATTTGTTGATCTTCGAGGCGTGCTTAAACTGGAGCAACGACATTTCTCGGCCCGGCCTGGCAAGGATGTTCGACCACGGCGTGATGAAGAGAGTATCCAAGAAGACCACCGACGCCAGTAAGATGCCGTACGCTGGAGAAGATCCGGTTATCGTCGATAAATTGAGATCCTTTGCAGGTCTATTCGTTCAGCTACAGGAGCAGCGCCACGAGGCCGACTACAACGTTAAGGATGCATGGACCCTTACGCAAGCACTCAAGGAGATGCTTGCCGCGAATCGAGCATTCGTGATTTGGCAGGAGATTCGCACAGGAAAAATCTCACAAGACTATCTCGTTTCTCTGTTGATTCGACCGCGTGACTGAAACTCCACGCGGGCCCACGCGAACCGATTCCCTCGGGACATATTGTCGCATCCCTCCCTTATGAAACGCTCGGGCCAAGAGCCTTCCCTGGGCTGAACCGGCGCAGGGAGCGTTGGAAGCAATGATGAATTACTGAAAACCCAAATGATGCCGCTCCCTCACGGTCACGGTTCGGAATCGATGATCATGCCGTCAGGGAGCCGGTCCCGGCGCCCCTGCACGGAACCAATACGCGCAATATAATCAGAGGTGCTATGAGAACGACAATCGGTATTATGTCCGCCGCGCTGGGAGTGCTGTTTTTTTCGCTCCCGCTAGCCGCGCATCACGCTTTCGCCGCCGAGTTCGACGTAAACAAGCCCGTTAAGTTGCAAGGCACCGTTGTGAAGATTGAAATGGTCAATCCCCACTCCTGGTTTCATGTCGCCGTGAAGAACCCGGATGGGACCACGACGGAATGGATGATCGAAGGCGGTTCGCCCAATGCGCTCATCCGCCATGGTTTTACCAAGAGCTCCATTCCCGTTGGAACGGAGGTCATTTTTGAAGGATTCCAGGCCAAGGACGGATCGCACCGCGCCAACGGGCGCGACATCACGTTCCCGGGCGGCAAGAAGATTTTCCTGGGTTCATCGGGACCGGAAGGCCCTCCGCCCGACGCGAAGTAGCTAAGGAGACGATTCCAATGTTTGTAATCCAATTTTCCACTACCCGAATATTGATTGGCGGCGCTCTCGCGCTCTTCGCCTCGGGTGCGATCGCCAACGCCCAATTGCCTCCCGTGAAGCCAGGACCGACGCCCAATGAGGGCAACTTTTTCATCGCCACTCCGCCCGGCTGGGTGCAGCCCAAAACGCCGTGGGGCGATCCCGATCTCCAGGGAATCTGGCCCATCTCCTACGTCGGCACCGTAATGTTTCAGCGCTGCGCTGGCGGATTCGGACCACGGCCGGCCAACGCCCCGCCCTGCGATCCGCATAAGGCTTTTCTGACAGCCACGGAATTTGACGCTCTCCAGGAGAGGGCGGCCAAGGCGCCCGACCGCGTCAAGGATGACATCAAGAATGGCGAAGCCGCCCGGATTTTCCGCGATGGCGTGATGGACAACTTCACCCCACAGCGCCAGACGTCGTTAATCATGGACCCGCCCGACGGCAAGCTGCCTGAAATGACGCCCGAAGGCAAGCGGCTCTCGGCCCTGATGAAAAGCAGTTGGGCGCTTCCGGGCGAGAAACTGGCGTTCGATTCCTATACCGACTTCGATAGCTGGGACCGCTGCATCACGCGCGGACTGCCCGCATCCATGTTCCCCTTCCGTTATAACAATGGGCTGCAAATCGTCCAGTCGCCCGGTTACGTGGTCCTTCGCATGGAAATGATTCACGAGGCGCGCGTCATAAAGCTGAACGCACCGCCTGTGTCGCCGGACATTAAGGAATGGCTGGGCGTTTCCAATGGACATTGGGAGGGAAACACGCTGGTGGTGGTAACCACCAACTTCAAGCCTGGCGCCTCCGCCACCAATACGGGCGTGATGGGCTCGCCTCCCGGGAACCGTTTCCCCACCAGCGATCAGATGAAGCTGACGGAGAGTTTCACGCGCCTGAACAAGGATTTTCTGATCTACACCATCACGGTTGAGGATCCGGTGGTGCTCACGCGTTCCTGGACCGCGCGCTTCCCTCTGAAGCTTGACAACAGCTTCAAGATTCTGGAGTACGCGTGCACCGAAGACAACACTATGATTCCTCACTGGATCAGCACTTCGCGCGCAGAGCGTGCCCAGGAGGCTGCCAAGGCAGCCGCGCAGAAGGAACAGCATTGATGAAAATCCGAGCCACGCTAGGCATTTTCGTGGCGCTGGCCGTCGTTTTCCCCGCGATAACCTCGGCCGCGATATCGGATCCCGTCAAGACCAAAGACGGGAAGATCTCGGGCGTCACGCTCAGTTCCGGCGTGCGCGCCTTCAAAGGTATCCCGTTCGCGGCGCCTCCGGTAGGCAATCTGCGCTGGAAAGAGCCGCAGCCCGTGGCGCACTGGCAAGGCGTTCGTAAGGCAGACACGTTCGGCAACGTCTGCGTGCAGCCTTCGCAGCCCAAGCGGGTTCCCAACAACGTGGCCGTCGATCTTCCCGATTCTCCGAAGATGAGTGAGGACTGCCTGTACCTGAACGTCTGGACCGACGCCAAGCGTTCGAACGCCCACCTACCCGTGATGCTATGGATTTACGGCGGCGCGTACACCGAGGGCGCCGGATCCAGCCCGCACAACGACGGCGAGGCGCTGGCGCACAAGGGCGTAGTGCTGGTCACCTTTAACTACCGGCTCGGGGCGTTCGGATTCTTCTCGCATCCGGAGCTGACCCAGGAGTCCGGGCACAACGCATCCGGCAACCAGGCTCTGATGGACACCATTGCCGCGCTGCGTTGGGTGCAGAGCAACATCGGCGCGTTCGGGGGCGACCCGAACAACGTGACGATTTTCGGCCAGTCCGCCGGCGCAGCCATGGTCGGCGGGTTGGTGGGATCGCCTGTGGTGAAGGGCCTTTTCCATCGCGCCATCGCGGAGAGTGGGCAGTGGATGGGGCTGGGTTTAGCGCCCATGACTCCGCTGGCGCGGGCCGAGCATCCTCAACGATTCCGCGGAGGCCCTCCGGGGGCTCAAGCCAAGGCTGCAGAGCCGCCCGCGAATTTCCCGCCGCTGGCGGAGCTGCGCGCACGATCCACCGAGGAAGTGGTGAAGACCCTGCGCGGGTCCGGCATGATTATCGACGGCTGGATCATTCCCGAAGACGAATCCATCACCTACGCGCAAGGCCGGCAGAATCCTGTTGATGTGATCGTCGGCTCCAATAAGGACGAGCATCTGGCGATGGGCGGGAACGTTGCGTTCCGCGACACGCTGATGTGGTCCATGCGGCTGTTCGCCGAACGACAGACGGCCATCGGCAAGCACGCCTATTGGTACTTCTTCACGCACGAGCCGCCGGTGGAGCCCGGCGTCCGCAATCTGAAAGCGACGCACGCCGCCGAGATCCCGTATGTATTCGAAACGCTCAGCGCGCCACGCAGCATCCCGGATCTGAGTTCACCACGGCTAGCCGCGGCGTCTGCACCGGACCGCGCTCTGGCCGATACGATTTCATCCTATTGGGTGAATTTTGCCAAGACGGGGGATCCGAATGGCGCAAATCTTCCCGAATGGCCGGTCTTCAAGGACCGTAACATGCCACCGCATATCCTGGGCGAAGTCCCAGACTGTCCCAACGCCGATGTCTTGAATGCTTATGACGAGCGGTACAAGAAACTCTTGGACACTCTGACCGGATCGCCAAAGTAGAACTGAGTCTCTTCGCGCAGCACAGCTGAGCCGCTTTCCCCATCGGCCATAAAGTAGCCCGCAGTTTCCCAGGCCGGCACGGTACTCTATTTGGCTTTAAGAGTGCGGATCTTATCGCGGAAAAGGAGGCGCAAACCGTGCTCTCAATTGTCGAATTCAAAACCACGGCTCTGGACCATGGTATCCCCGGTATCACCGCAACACATATGTTGCTGCTTTTTCTGCTGATGCTTGCGGTCTCGATGATCCCTTATCTGTTCCTGTTCCTTTCGCTGCTGGATCAAAAGTCTCGGCCGTCGACATCTAGAAAAATGTTCGCGTGGGTGCACTGGCACCGTCATCCTGAACTGCTGCACCACTGAGATTACGCAGCTTCAGAGCCGAGCGCGCAAGCTTGCAGGTATACTGGCATCTGCCCCAGAAGGCGCCATGAGAATCCGTTTTTCTCTCCTGCTGCTGCTCCTCTCCGCCGGCATCCAGGCCCAAAGCACGCGCCCGGAAGCCGGCCCGTTCGATCCATCTCAGCTTCAGATGCATTCGGCGCCCCCGCAAGGTTTCGCCGTTCGAGCGGGGCGTCTGTTCGACTCCAAATCCGGGGCGATGCTCAAGGACCAGGTCGTCGTTATTAAAGGCGATCGCATCGCCGCAGTCGGGCCTGCTGATCGCGTTTCCATTCCTCCGGGCGCTGAAGTCATCGATCTGAGCCGCGCCACCGTCCTGCCCGGCCTGATCGATCGTCACGTGCACCTGATGCAGGACCAGCAGCCTAACGACGCGCGCGCCGCGTTTTCCGGCTTGAATTACGCGCTCAAGGATCTGAACGCCGGCTTCACCACTTTGCAGGACATGGGCTCGCCCTACACCTACGCGACCGTTGAATTGCGCGACGCCATCAACAAAGGGCAAGTCCCCGGCCCGCGTCTGCAAGTAGCCGGACCGCAATTGAACCCGCGCGCCGCCACTTACTATCCGCCGCCATCGGTGGTTACTCCGTTCGGCCAAACCGGCGGACCCAATGCCTTTCAGCTCTCGGGCGACGTCAATTCGCCCTGGCTGGCTCGAGCCGCCGTTCGCGAGCATTCGCACTATGGCGTGGATTGGATCAAAGTCTATGAGACCGAGGATTACGAAGGCGGCGGTTATCCAGATCCCGCGGGCGCGGGCGCATTCACGCCCGATGGAAAAATGATCAACGTTCCGTCGTTGACGCTGGAAGAAAATCAGGCCATCGTCGACGAAGCGCATCGCCGCGGCCTGCGCGTGGCTTGTCACGCTTACGGCGGCGAAGGTCTGCGCAACTGCCTGGAAGCGGGCGTGGACATGCCGATGCACGTTATTGTCGGCGTCACCGGCGCCGAAGGTCTGGACGACGAGACCCTCCGCTTGTTCAAAAGGCCCCTGTGGGACGGCACCCAGCGCCCGGTGATGCAGACGCTTTGGGATCTGATCGGCGACATGGAAGCGCGCGACCTTAAGGCCAGCGGCGGCCGCACCACCCGTTTTCGTCTAACCGAAATGAGCTTCAAGCGGCTGGTGGCGGCGGGCGTCAAAGAGGTGTTCGGAAGCGGCGCGTACACCATCGGCCACGGCGTCCAGGCGTTCCAATTCGCTTACTACGTGAAATGGGGCATGACACCCGCGCAGGCTCTGCAGATGGCCACCAGCGCCGCCGCCGAGAGCCTCAACTTTGAATTGGGCAAGCGCGTGGGCAGCGTGGAAGCGGGCAAATACGCTGACCTGGTGGCGGTCGCGGGCGATCCGCTGGCCGATATCACCGAAATGCAGCGCGTGAAATTCGTCATGAAAGGCGGAGTGGTTTTTCGAAATGAAATCAAGTGATCTAACCCGGCGATCTTTCGTCCTCGCCGCAGCCGCTGTTCCGCTGGCTGCAGCTGGCGCGCCGCTCAGTCCAACGATGAGCAAACTCAGCGCCTATATGAGCGAAGCGGGCAGCCATCCGCTGCCTGAAGAAGCGCTTGAACATACCAAACGCCATATCCTGGACACTTTCGCCGCCATGGTCTCCGGCTCCGAACTCGCGCCCGGGAGGTTCGCGATCAAATTCGCGCGTGCGCATTCGGCGGAAAAAGTGGCGACCGTGGCCGCGTCCGACGTGGTTTGCGGCCCAATCGAAGCCGCGTTCTCCAACGCCATGCTGGCACATTCCGATGAAACGGACGATTCGCATGCGCCCTCGGAGTCGCATCCCGGCGCTTCGATAGTCCCGGCGGCTCTCGCGACGGGCGAACAATTCAATATCGATGGAGCGCGATTCCTGCGCGCCGTCGCGCTGGGCTACGACGTAGGAACGCGGGTCACCATGACGGTGGGCGTGGGCGCTTTCCAAACCGTTACCCACATCAGCACGCACGCACTGGCTGGCACCTTCGGATCGGCAGCCGCAGCCGGTTGCGCCGCGGGTTTGAACCAGCAGCAGATGCGCTGGTTGATCGACTATGCATCACAGCAGGCTTCGGGAATCAAAACCTGGCAGCGCGATACGGATCACATCGAAAAGGCGTTCCTGTTCGCCGGAATGCCCGCGCGCAACGGCGTCACGGCCGCGCTATTGGTACAGGCCGGCGCCACCGGCGTCGACGACGTTCTCTCCGGCCAGGATAATTTCTTGGCCGACTACGCGCCGCAGGCTGATGCCTCGAAGTTAGTGGACCAACTCGGCGAGCGTTACGAAATCACGCGCACCAACATCAAGAAGTGGACCGTCGGCTCGCCGATCCAAGCTCCGCTTGATGCGCTGGAGCTCATTCGCAAACGCCGGCCCTTCGAACCCGATCAGGTCCAATCGATCACCGTTCGCGTCGCCAGCAGCGAAGCCGCACTGGTGAGCAATCGCGAGATGCCGGACATTTGTATGCAGCACATGATCGCGGTCATGCTGCTCGATAAGACCGCCAGCTTCAAGGCCGCGCACGATAAGCCGCGCATGCAGGATGCGGCCGTTCTCAAACAACGCGCCAAAGTTCAGCTTGTTCCCGATGCCGAGCTGGAGCGTCACCTGCCCGCTCGCGAGGCCATTGTGGAAGTGACGCTCACCGACGGCACGCGCCTCACCCAGACCGTGAAAGCAGTGCGCGGCACCGCCGAAAATCCCATGCCGCGCGAAGAAGTAACCGCCAAGGCGCGCGATCTGATGGCGCCCGTTCTCGGAGCCGACCGCTGCGACAAGCTGATCCAGAGTGCAATGAATCTGGAAAAGCTCGCATCGCTTCGCCAGTTGCGTCCCCTGCTGCAGCGATCCTGATATGTCGCAGCGAAGTTGATATACTTTCCCCCATGCGCAAGAGCACCGTGGTACGACTGTCGGCATCCGTTTTGGGTTTGGGAGCGCTGTTCACCGCCTACACGCAGTTCGGAAATCAGCCGTCGAAGCTGAACACCATCAAGCTGAAAGACGACCTGTACGTGATCCACAACGACTTCGTGCCGGGCAACACAACGGTCCTGGTCACCAACGACGGCGTGCTCCTGGTGGACGACAAGTTTGAGATCGATCACGACGGCATCATGGCCGAACTGAAGAAGATCACCAATAAGCCGGTGAAGTACGTCATCAACACGCATCACCACGGCGACCATAGCGGCGGCAATGTGAAGATGCAGGCCATGGACGCGAAGGTGGTCGCGTCCCAGGAAGCTCGCGAGCAGATGGTGGTGGCCAATCAGCCCGGACTTCCCGACATCGTGATCGAACATCATGCGCATATCTTCTTGGGCGGCAAGAACGTGGCGCTGTATCATTATGGCCGCGCGCACACCAATGGCGACCTCGTGGTTTTGTTTCCGGCCGATCGGGTTTTGGCGGCGGGCGACATCTACACCAAGGGCGACGACGTGCCGGAGCTGATCGATTATTCAGGCGGCGGCAGCGCGGTGGAATGGCCCAGCACCTTGCGCTCCGCGCTCCAGCTCGATTTCGACACCGTGGTTCCGGGCCACGGGCCCATTGCCACCAAGCAGGAGATGGCGGCCTACCGCGAGAGCACCATCCGGCTGGTGGCGCGCGTTCGCGAAATGAATCGCGCGAAGAAATCGAAGGATGAGATCGCCAAGATGCTCCGAACCGAGTTCCATTGGGCTGACCTGCATCTGGCGCGGGGTCTCAACGGGGTGATCGAGGAAGCGCAGTAACAAGAAGGCAGAATCCAGAAGACAGAATTCAGAAGTAGACGAGGGATCTCACCGCACTCGCGCTCGCAGCCTGATGCGGTACACTAACCCTGTAACCTTTGTTCGTTCCCCGGTGATGCGTGTTTTCCCCCTCTTGAGCGCCGGCCATTCTATCTGGAGGGAGTTCCTTCGCGTGAGCGGTTCACGAGAATAAGCATTGGCGACCGACCTGATACAAATCGATCAAGACCATCCGCTGCCGGAGGCGATTGAGCGCGCTGCGGCGCACCTTCGGCGGGGCGATATCGTCGCGATTCCCACCGAGGCGCTGTACGTGCTGGTGGCCGATCCGCTGAACCTCCATGCCGTGGGCCGTGTGTTCGCCGCCAAGGGTCGCGAGATCCATCGCTCCCTGCCGATGCTAATTAACGGCACCTTCATGGCAGAGGAACTGGCCAAAGATCTTTCCAGCCGCTTCTATGTTTTGGCGCGTCACTTCTGGCCCGGGCCGCTGACCATGATCGTTCCCTCGTCGGCGAAAGTGCCGCTCAAGGTAACCGGCAATACCGGACGGCTGGCAATCCGGCAGTCGCGCTCGCGCGTGGCCCAGGCGCTGCTAGACTGGCTGGATCAGCCTTTGGTCGCCACCAGCGCCAATATTTCGGGTCAGCCGACATGCCGCAGCGGGATCGACGTGTTCGGCGTCATGGACGGCTCCGTGGATCTGGTGCTGGATGCCGGACCTCTGGCTGGCTTCGGAGCGACCACTGTCGACATCACCGAACCATATTGGAAGGTGATCCGCGAAGGCGCGATTTCGGAAAAAGAAATCGCCGAATGTCTGAAGGCCGCCGGGGCCTGATTCAATTCTACTCTCCCCTTGATTATCTACAACAGTAGGTGTAATCTGTTGTCGGTAATCTACATGAGCAAGCCAACCGATCTGGTTCAAGGCACGCTGGACCTTCTCATCCTCAAGACGCTGGCACTGGAGCCGATGCACGGCTGGGCCATCGCGCAGCGCATCCAGCAATTGTCCGACAACGTTCTGCAAGTGCAGCAGGGCTCGCTTTATCCGGCCCTGCACCGCCTGGAACAGCAGGCCTGGATTCAGGCCGAATGGGGCGAAAGCGACAACAATCGCCGGGCCAAATATTACTCCCTGACGCGCGCTGGCCGCCGCCAGTTGGAACGCGAGACGACCAGTTGGGAACGGCTTTCCACGGCAATTTCGGCCATCGTGAAAGATTGAAGCACTTGTTATGCGATGGCTCCGCATACTTCGGCTTCGCTTTCGATCGCTGTTCCAGCGCGCCGCGATAGACCGCGATCTGGAAGACGAGCTGCGCTTTCACTTGGAGCATCAAGTGGAGCAGAACATCGCGGCCGGAATGACTCCGGACGAAGCTCGCGCCGCGGCGATGCGGCAGTTCGGCGGGGCCACTCAACGCAAAGATGAGTGCCGGGATGCGAGAAGGATGCGCGTGATTGAGGATTTCTTTGAAGATTGCCGTTACGCCTTTCGCAACCTGCGCCGCGATCCGTTTCTGGCTCTGGCCGCGACCTTAACGCTGGCGGTCTGCATCGGCGCCAATACCACGGTGTTCAGCGTAGCCAATTCCATTCTCATCCGCCCGCTTCCCTACCCCGACTCCGACCGCATCGATTGGATCGGCGCACGCACCGGGCCCGCGCAAGAGGAGATCGGCGCCGCGCCCGATTACTTCCTGCTGCGCGATCAAAACCGGATTTTCGAGGAGGTCGGAACCTGCGATCCAGCGACTTTCAATTGGACCGGGATCGAAAGGCCGGAACGGCTGGATGTCGCCACCGCGTCGCCGTCCTTCTTCCGTCTGATGGGCGTGCAACCTTTGCTGGGACGCTATCTCTCGCCTGACGAAGAGGGGCCGAAAGCGTCGCCCGTCGCCGTTTTGAGTTATGAGTTCTGGCGAAATCGTTTGGGCGCCGATCCTCACATTCTCGGCAAAACGATCGCGCTCGATCGCCTCCCGCGCACTATCGTGGGTGTGATGCCGCAGGGCTTCGACTTTCCTCGCGGGGCGAATCTTTGGCTGCCAAGCCTTCCGCTCGATAAAGCCACCCAAAGCTTTCCCCTCGCTCCGAATAAGCCGATCTTGATTGTTTCGATGCTGGGGCGGCGCAAGCCTGGGGTGACGCCGGTGGAAGCCGCGACGGAAATGAAACGTCTGGCTTTCGCGATCCGCGCGGCGTATCCCGAGAAACTGCGCAAAAGCGGCTTTCGGCAGGATCTGACCCTGAGCGCTTCTTCGTTGCAGGAGCATCTTACCGGCCCATTGCGGCCGGCAATTCTGGTACTTAGCGGCGCGGTCTTGCTGGTGCTGCTGATCGCGTGCGCCAACATCGCCAATTTGCTGTTGGCACGCGCGGGAAGCCGCTATCGCGAGATGGCCGTGCGCATGGCGCTTGGGTCTGGACGCAGCCGGCCGGATCATTCGGCAGATGCTGACCGAAAGCCTGGTGCTCACGATACCGGGCGCCGCGTTGGGGCTTGGGCTGGCGTGGCTTGCCGTCCGCTTATTAAACGCCTCGAAGCCAGCTATCCTGGTGCGCTATCCGGCCATCACGATGGATTGGCGGGTGCTGGCATTCACCATGACGCTGATGGTCGCCACCAGCGTGCTGTTCGGTGTGGTACCCGCGCTCTCCGCGGCGGGAATCCGGATTCAGGACGCGCTGAAGTCCGCTGGCCTCACGCATAGCGCGGGCCGCGCCGCTGCTCGCACGCGCAAGATCCTGGTGGTGGCGGAGCTGGGAGTTTCCCTTGTTCTGTTGATCGGCGCAGGACTGCTCACCCGCAGTTTCCTGCATCTGGCCCACACCGAACTTGGTTTCCGGCCCGATCATCTGCTCACTTTTCGAGTCAACCAAATCGGCCTCTCTCTGGATCGTAACAACAACTCGTTCTACACCGAAATCCTGGATCGCGTGCGCCACCTACCCATGGTCCGCTTGGGGGCGTTTTCGAGCGACATCCCGCTCAGTCCGATCGGCCTTCCCAATGCCGGCGCGATTCAAGTGATTGGCCGTCCGCTGTCGCCCATGCGCGATCGACCGATGATCAGCAACACCCTGGTGAGTCCGGAGTTCTTCCAAACGTTGGGAATCCGGCTCAATCGCGGCCGTCTTTTCGATGCGCACGATTTCGTTGGAGTCCAGGCCGGCGCGGCGCCCGACTTTTTGGTCCGCGAAGCGGTGATGGTCAATGAAGCCTTCGTCCGCCGGATTTTTCCAGGCGAAGAACCGCTGGGCCGCCAACTCACCATGGGCTCCGACGAAAAACCCAACACGTGGACCATCGTCGGCGTGGTGAGCGATATCCGTAGCACGGCGCTGGGCGCGGACCCGCCAGCCATGATCTATCGTTGTGTCTGCTCGGGCGTTCGGCTGTTTCGCGGCGGACTCCTGGTGCGGACGTCTGGCGCGCCGGATTCGGCCATTCACGCGATCGAGCAACAAGTTCATGCCGTGGATCGCGATCAGCCCATCTCCGACGTCAAGAGCATGGATCAACGCCGCGATGCCGCGCTCGCGCCGGAGCGCTTCCAACTCATCCTGCTCGGAAGCTTCGCTGGTATCGCGATTCTGCTGGCCGCCGCCGGAGTTTACGGAACCATGTCGTACCTGGTTGCGCGCCGCACTCGCGAGATCGGGATTCGCATGGCGATGGGCGCGCGCCCGGCTGACGTCCTCAGTATGGTGCTGGGGGAAACCAGCGTGCTGGTTGTGCTGGCAATCGTCGGAGGGCTGGCAGGCGCGTGGGCTCTGACACGCTACATCCGCTCGATGCTGTACGGCGTCACCGCGCTCGATGCCACAACATTCGCGGCTACTTCCGTTCTTCTCGCCGCGATTGTGCTCTTCGCCTCATGGGGACCAGCCCGCCGCGCCGTGCGCATCGATCCAATGACGGCGCTCCGGGACGAATAAATTATCCCCAGACCTTGCGCGCCGTCTCCACCACGAGTTCCAATTTCCGCCACTGATCGTCCATCGATATCAGATTTCCCGCCGCAACCGAGGCGAAACCGCACTGCGGGCTCAGCGCCAGATTTTCGAGCGGAACATAACGGGCCGCTTCATCGATGCGACGCCGCAGTTCGTCCTGCGATTCCAGCTTCGGCTCCTTGGTGGTGACCAGGCCCAGCACCACGGCTTTATTGCGCGGCACCAGGCGTAGCGGCTCAAAGCCCCCGGCGCGCTGGGAATCGTATTCCAGCAGGAACGCGTCCACATCCAGCAATCCGAAGACTTTCTCGGCGATTGCGTCGTAGCCGCCCTCGGTATACCAGCGGCTGCGGCTGTTTCCTCGGCAAATGTGCAGCGCCACTGTCACCTTGCCGCGCGGGACCTCCTGCAGGGCCGCGCTGTCGCCCGCGATTCCACGCGCCAGCTCTTCATCGGGATCGAACCCGGCCGCCCGCAATCGATCGCGTTGGACGGGGTCCAGGTAGTGCGAATAATAGGGCGCGTCGAACTGAATGTAGCGTGCGCCTTCCGACACCAGCCAGCGCACTTCATCGCGCACAATGGTCACCAGGTCCCGCAACAGGTCAGCATGCGCGGGGTAGAAGGCATCCGTCACGCCGGGCTTGTAGCTGGCCAGGACAAAGTTGGATGGCGCGGGCAGTGTGATCTTATATGCACCCCGAGCCGCTTGCTTCAACAACGGAAGCTCATGGCCGGTGAGCTTGCGGACCTTGTGCAGCTTGGCTCCAGCCGCTTGCGCGGTGCTGCCTTCCAGGCCGCCTCCTGGACCCTTCCACTCCAGCGTCACCTTAGCGGGAACAAATCCCTGGACGGCATCCGCCATGTCGGTGAGCCAGGAGCCACGGCGCATCTCACCATCCGAGAGGACGTCCAGCCCGATGGCGCGCTGTTTTTCCAAAGCCGCCAAAATGGCCTGGTCTTCGGTGGCGCGAAGCTGATCGAAAGTGATTTGTCCAGCGGCCAGCGCGGATCGCGCCGCCAGCAATTCGGGGGACGCAGCAGACTGCCGACCTGTTCGGCGCGGAAACGTGTGTTCATTAGGGACTCGGAACACGCATTGTACCGCGCTGGAGTTAGTCCAGGTTTTTGTTGGCGAATCTTTCGGCGAAGATTCTGATGAGCAGCAGCATGGAAGAGATCATGAGCGTCATCGGCAACGAGAGCTTGTGCTCGGCGAAGAAACAGTAAGCGGTAAAGGCGAGCGAAGCGAAGAAGACCACGTTGGTCCAGCCCGACACCGGACGGGACTTCACTTGCGCCTTAAGCTGCTTCGGCACGCTGTCGCCGCAGATATAGCATTGGTCTTCGTCCCTGGTGACTATGGCGTGGCAATATATGCATCTGCTCATGCATCTATTTAAGGCCCTAACCCTAGGTGACGTCGATGGAACACCTGTACTTCAGGGGGTTAGTACTACTGAGGTACTGAGCGAAGGAAAGTACCAACGTGGGCAAAGGGCAGGTATCAAACGTGAGATAATTCAGTTGAAGATGTATTCGTTCGGGCGTCAGCTTACCATCGCTTTCGGTCTCGCTGCTTACGGTTTCCGCACAGACGCCTAGCGCGCAAACGCAGAATCCGGACCAGCCCACTTTTTCCACCGAGGTCAAGGTGGTCAACGTTCTGGCGACGGTGCGGACCAAGTCGGGCCAATTGGTCAATGATCTGACCAAGGACGATTTTGCCCTCGCCGAAAACAAGCGGCCCCAGGAGATTCGCTATTTCTCCCGCGAGTCGGACTTGCCGCTGACCATCGGACTGCTGGTGGACACCAGCATGAGCCAGGCGCGAGGTGCTCGAAAGCGAGCGCAGCGCGAGCTTTCAGTTCGTGGATCAGGTATTGCGCGAAGGCAAAGACAAGGTCTTCGTCACGCAATTCGACATGGCGGTGATGATGCGCCAGCAGCCGACATCGTCGCGGCGCGACCTGGAAGAATCGCTGCCCTACGTCGACACGCCCAGCAAGAACGAATTGCAAGCGCAACGCGGCGGGGGAACGCTGCTGTTTGACGCGGTGGTGAAAGCGTCGCGGGAGATCATGAGCGAGCCAGCGCAATCGCAAGGCGATGATCATCTTTCGGACGGCGGGGACAACGGCAGCGACGAGACGCTGACATCCGCGATTGAAGCCGCGCAGCGCGCCGACACACATGATCTATTCCATCCTCTTCTGCGGACGCGACGTTTTACGGAGGTGGCGGGGACCCGAGCGGCAAAGCCTACATGCAGCGGCTGGCCAAGGAGACCGGCGGCAGCTTTTTCGAGGTGTCGAAAAAGCAGGCATCGGCCAGATCTACGGGATCATCGAGCAGGAGCTACGCAGCCAATATAACTTGGGATTTGTTTCCGACCAGCCGGTTCGCATCTCGGAATTTCGCACGCTGCAATTGACGGTGAAACGCAAGGATCTAGTTGTCCAGGCGCGGGACCGTTACTGGGCGCAGCGCTAGCTGTTGCTTGATGGCAGGCGGTCCGAGAAGATTCTCGCCGACGAACAGAATGCCGCGGAAAGCGAGGCGCTCAACCCGAGCGACATTTTCTCGCCGGGAAGAAACGAAACCGAACGTCAGTACCAGCGAAGCCATAAACAGCAAATTGCTCAGCGGCGTCACGGGCGGAGCGGGCTTTTGGTTCCTTCTTCTTGCGGCCAAAAAAGGCGTTTCTTCGGCCCGGCTACCGGCACTCCGCAGATGTAGCACTCGGAATCGGTCCTGGCATAACGCTGTTGCATTCATTGCATCGTGCCATGACCCAATTAAAGTCCGAAAGCGAAAGGCGTCCATGGAGCGAGCGTACTTTCTTTTGTTGGTACTTTCGTTTTGGCGCTTGAAGAGCGCGCAAAGCAGGATGTAATTGTGGTATGAGGCTCTTAGGCGCGATTTTGCTGTTCAGCTTCGCGCTCTCCGCGCAAGCTATCGAGGGCACGGTAGTGGATTCTGTGACCGGCGCAGCCATCGCCGGCGCTTCAGTGCAAATCGAGAACGCCGGAAGGCCCCCGTACCAGACCACTTCCGACGCACAGGGCGCGTTTCGCATCGACGGCGTGGTGGATGGAAGCTACACCGCGCTGGCCTTCAAGAATGGATTTCTCACGGTGCGGGACGAAGACGGCGCGGCAGCCTTTCCGTGGTAGGCGGGCTGGATCCGGTCCAATTGAAACTCACCCTCACTCCGCGGGGACGCTTGTCGGGGCGCGTGCTGGATGCGGACAACCGGCCGGTGGCGGGCGCCGGATGTTTGGCTCCTTCAAGCCAACCGGAGCAACGGCCGGAGGAAACCACCGATGCGGAGCGGCGGCTATCTCGTTCGAGCCGCCTCCAGGCGCCTATCTTCTGAGCGCTCGCGCGCCGGACAAACTTGACACCGCCAGCTGCGGTTGCCGACCAGCGCTACGCCTGGGCAAAGACCTGGTTCCCGGGCGTGACCAATCCGGCGAGGCGCAGAAAATCATGCTGCGTCCCGGCTTGGAGCTTTCGGATCAGGATGTGAAGCTGCGGGCCGTGAATGCTTACAGCATTCGCGGCGTGGTGCGCGAGAGCACTGGCGATCCCGCGCCTTCGCTCGCCATAAGCCTGACCCGGGCCGACGATACCGAACCGCCTTCCATCCGAACGTCGGTGTCCGGTAAGGACGGCAGCTTTGCGTTTGACAATGTCTACGATGGCGACTGGCGATTATCGGCGGCGCGAAAGGACGACGTGGTTTTGCGCGCCAAGGCGGGCGTGACCATCACCGGCCGTGATGCGTCGGATGTGGAGCTGCGGCTGAGCGCGCCATTCAATGTGCCTATCGAATTCTTTCTCACGACATCGGACTCCACGACCAAGATTCAGGGGGACGTTATAGTTCGGCCTGAGATGGGCGGCGGTCGCGATGTTCCGGTCCCGGTGAGTCGCACCAAAAGCGGCAATTCCTGGGTGGAAGGCGTGTACCCGGGACGCTATCTGGTGAACGCGCTCACGCCTCAAGGATACTATCCGGCTTCGATCACCTTGGGCGATCAGGAGATCATGGGCCGGATGGTGGAATTGAGCGCGGACTCGCCGACGCTAAAAGTCTTCTATCGAGCCGACGGGGGCGCCATTCGTGGCACGGTGGAAGACTGTGGTACCGCAACCGTGGTGGTGGTTCCCCAGGATCCCTTGCTCCAGCGCGGAGACGTTGCGGCGGTTCGCTACGCGCAATGCACCGAAGGCGGTCACTTCGAAATTCGCAATCTGCATCCCACAACGTATTACGCGTTTGCCTTCAGTCAACCAGACATGAATGTCTCAAGCTTCTTGTCAAGCTTGCCGACGCTGATCAACAAAGCAGCGAGCGTTGAAGTGAAGGCGAACGAGGCGTCGAACGTGGATCTCATGGTCACGACGTCGTTCTAGCATTGACCGCTGCCTTTGGTCGCGGCTCAGTAAGGCCATGATTTGTCGAAGCGCCGCTGCCGAGCCGTGACCGAAGGGAGCGTTAGATCGTACTTCTCATGCAGGCGCCCGGAGCAAGCGGAATTCGTGCGCATGTACGTCTGAATCAAGCATTCCAGCGCCAATATTTCAGGAATTGGTTCACATGATGAGCGCGGATTTTCTCAGCTAGCACTTGTCTCGCGGGGAGTTTGTTGTAGACCTCACAGTGCAATACTGGCGCGGTTTCCACTACTAGTAGTACTAAGTCCTCACTTCTAAAATTGCGTCCTCAAGTAGTGAGAATCGATGTTAAGATTATTGCGGTCAGAGATCAAAAAGGGAGAAGTTTGAGGAGCTTTTTCCGTCGCAGTGTGGCCTTTTTCGGTTGTGCATCGAAGACTCGAGTGTCGTCGTTCGGAATTGCAGCATGTTCGTGTGAGCGTGCCTCGGGCAAATCACACGGCCGAAGAAAAGGTTTCTGGCCCGCTTTCCAGTACTAAAATTGGGTAACCTCCGGCGGCGGTCGCAGTACTGAAGGTTTATTCAATTCGCTCCGGTGCGCGAGCATACTGGGCTTGCTATGGCCATCTCACCTCAGCCGATAACGACCGTGAGCGATTACATGTCTACCGTGGGAGCTGTTGCGCGGCCCATTCGAGCGGAAAACGACAGACGGCGAGTCTGTGTGGCAGACCTTGTAATGCAGGCGGCGAAATCCTTTCCCCAAGCGATCGCTCTTTCGGCCGGCGCGGAGACCATGACGTTCGACCAACTCATGGCCAAGTCCACTCGGTTGGCCAGCTATCTCATGGCGCTCGGCGCCGAACCGGACGTACCGGTAGGTTTGTGTCTGGAGCGCTCCTTCGATTTCATCGTGTCGGCGCTGGCGGTGATGTTATCGGGCGCAGCGTATTTGCCTCTCGATCCCAGTTGGCCGGCGGCCCGTTTGCGCACCATCCTGGACGACGCGAACGCCCCGCTCGTTATCTCGCGCGGCGCAATGGCGAAACTCGCCGTGGGCGATCACACCCACACCGTCGATCTGGGCACAGCCGCGAGCACCATTGAACGCTGCACTCCTTTACGCGAGCCTATTGCGATAACGCGCAACGACCTGGCGTATGTAATCTACACCTCGGGATCCACCGGACAGCCGAAGGGCGTGGAAGTGACCCACGGCAATCTTTTGAACCTGATTTTCTGGCATCGGAATACTTTCGGAGTTACGGCCGGCGATCGCGCCAGCCAACTGGCCGGAGTGGGTTTCGACGCCGCCGCTTGGGAGATCTGGCCCACCCTGACAGCTCGGGCCACGCTGGTGCTGGCCGATGAAGACACCCGCACTTCCGCGCCGCTGCTGCGCGAATGGCTGGTCAAAGAACGCATAACGGTGGCATTCGTTCCCACCATATTCGCCGAATCCATGCTGGGACAATCCTGGCCGACGGATACCGCGCTGCGCTATTTGCTGACCGGCGGTGAAGCGCTGCATCGCTATCCATCGCAGGGGCTTCCCTTCACCGTAGTGAACAACTATGGTCCTACCGAGTGTACGGTAGTGGCGACGTCCGGCACGATTCCGCCGGGTGGATCTTCGGAATTGCCGCCCTCCATCGGCAAGCCGATCGCACACACGCAAGTCCGCATTCTCGACGAACAGGGCCGTCCCGTCGCGCAGGGCCAGGCCGGCGAGATCTACATTTGCGGCGCAGGGGTCGCTCGCGGATATCGCAACAATCCCACGGGCACCAAAGAGCGCTTCCTGCCGGACACCTTGAATCCCGGTTCGCGGATGTATCGCACCGGCGATATCGGCTGCTTTCTTCCGGACGGACAGATTGCGTTCCGCGGACGTGTGGACTCCCAGGTCCAGGTGAATGGTTACCGCATCGAACCGGACGAGATCGTGTGCGTGTTGAACCGCCATGCCGCCGTTGCCGCCAGCGCGGTGGTGGCGCGCAGCCACACGGGTGATAAACAGACCGGCTCCAAGACTCTAGTGGCCTATGTGGTCCCGCGCGGAAGCACCACGCCGTCGGCGTCCAGTTTACGCGAGTTTCTGTCCAGCAGCCTGCCGCACTACATGGTGCCGTCCACCTTCATTCAAATTTCGGCTCTGCCGTTCACCTCCAACGGCAAACTGGATCGCGGCGCTCTTCCCGAACCGGCTCCAGGCAATCGCATCGAGGACACCGGCTATCGAGCGCCCAGCACGCCCACCGAAGAGAGCCTGGTCGAAATCCTGTCCGGCCTGCTGGAAGTGGATCGTGTGGGCGCGGACGACAACTTTTTCCTTCTCGGATTCCACTCCCTGCTGGCCACTCAGGTCGCCATCCGGGTGCACGAGCGTTTCGGCATCCAACTCAGCCTCCGGCACCTGTTCGAGGCCAAGACGGTGGCGCGCCTGGCCGCCGAGGTGGATCGCCAGCTCATCGAAAAGTTAAACTCGATGAGTGATCAAGAAGTCGCTCGCTACCTGGCCAGCTAAATTTCGGGAGGGATTCCATGAACGCTGATATCAGTTTGTGTCAGCTCACCGAACCCGACGTCATGGCATCCCCGTACCGCTTCTATCGGGAGATGCGCGAAGCCGATCCCGTGCATTGGGATCCGTTTCTGCACGCCTGGGCGGTGACGCGCTATGCGGACATCGTAACCGTACTCAGCCGATTCTCGGCCGACCGCACGCTCACTCCCGAGCAACTGGAAGGCATGGGACTGGGTGGGCTGAAACCGATCATCGAGGTGATGTCCCGGCAAATGCTGTTCCGCGATCCGCCGGCCCACACCCGTTTGCGAACGCTGTGCGCAGCGGCCTTCACCCCAGCGCGCGTGGCGGTTCTGCGCGAACATATCCAGGAAATCGCGGACAGCCTGATCGACCGTTTCATCGGCAAGGGAAAGGCCGACATCGTAGCCGACCTGGCCGCGCCCATGCCCGCCATTGTCACCGCGGAGATGCTGGGCGTTCCGGTGAGCGACCACGAGAAGCTAAAGCAGTGGTCCATCGACTTCGCGGAGATCCTGGGAAATTTTCAGCACCAGCCGGACCGCGTGGCGCGCGTCGGCAACAGCGTCCGGGAAATGACCGACTATTTCCGCGCCGCCATTCGCCAGCAAGAGACCGATCCGCACGAAGGCCTGGTGAACTCGCTGGTGCAAGCGCAAGTGGATGGAAACCGTCTGACGGAGGAAGAAATTATCGCCAATTCTATCCTGACGATGATCGGCGGACAGGAGACTTCCACCAACCTGATCAGCAGCGGATTGTTGACACTACTGCGGCACCCCGAGCAGATGCGACTGCTGCTGGACGATCCTTCGCTCATTCCTTCGGCGGTGGAGGAGCTGCTGCGCTTTGAGAGCCCCATCCAGCACACCGCTCGCGTGGCGCCGGAGGACTTCGTGCTGGGCGGCAAGCTGATCCGGCGCGGCCAGTCCGTGGTTGCGGTTCTGGCGGCGGGAAATCGCGATCCGGAGCGCTTCCCCAATCCGGACCTGCTGGACGTGACCCGTGGGGACAAGGGGCATCTGGCGTTTGGCTGGGCCGCGCATTTCTGTTTCGGCGCTCCTCTGGCCCGCATTGAAGGGCAGATCGCTTTCGGCACGCTGCTGCGGCGCTTGAAGAATTTGAAGCTGGCTTCGGAGGACTTCTTCTGGCGCGAGAATTTCGGGTTGCGCGGACTCAGCAGCCTGCCCGTGAGGTTCGAAGCGCAATAACGGATGGCCACCACCGACACCATTTCGGAAGCCCGGCGGCAGTTGCTCGAAAAACTGCGGCGCGGCCAAATGCCGGCTTCCAGTGGTGCGCCGGAGCGTCTGGTTCCACTGCCGCTTGGCGGGGAAGCTCCGCTTTCCCCGGATCTGGAGCAGCTGTGGTTTCGCGACCGGATGTCGGGCGCGGCGCCCATCAATAACGAATCGTTCACCATTCACAAACGAGGACCGCTGGATCCCGCGATCCTGGAGCTCTGTTTCAACGAAATCGCACGGCGTCACGAGATTTGGCGATCCGCATTTCTCGAGATTGACGGCCAGGTGGTGCAGCACGTGGATGCGCATGTTCGCGTGTCGTTGCCGCTCACCGATCTGAGCCACCTGGCTGCCGACCAGCGCGAAGCGGAGTCCCAGCGAATCGGTACCGAGGATGCTCGCCGTCCGTTCGATGTCGGCCAAGCGCCGCTGTTTCGCGCGCACCTGGTGCGCTGGGCCCCCGATTACCACCGGGTTTATCTGACGGTTCACCGGCTGGCGTTCGATTGCATGTCCATCGAGCATGTGTTAATCGGCGAGCTTGCCGCGCTGTACCGTGCGTATTTTGATGGCCTGCCGTCTCCACTTCCCGAGCTCGCTTTCCAATATAGCGATTACGCGGCCTGGAAGCAGCGCGCGAGCGCCAACGGCAGTGACGCCGCGCAAATGGAATACTGGCGAAAGAATCTGGCCGGGGATTTGCGGCCGATCGAGCTTCCGGCCGACCGACCGCGTCCCGCCCAGCCCACCTGGCGCAGTGAAATGGAGATCTGCCTGATCCCGGCGCAATTGATGGAGGCACTCCAGCAACTGAGTCGAAGCGAAGGCGCAACGCCGTATATGATTCTCCTGGCCGTGTTCCAGGTTTTGCTCTACCGCTATTCGGGACAAAACGAAATCGTCGTAGGCGGCAAGACCAATACGCGCACCCGGCCGGAGTTTGAGCCTTTGATCGGATCCTTTGTGAACACGGTTGTGTTCCGCAGTCCGATTGAAGCCGAGCTTTCCTTCCGGGAATTTCTGGGACGCGTCAAGGGCGATGTGTTGGGCGCGCTGGCGCACAGCGACGTTCCATTCGACGATATCGTGCGCGAACTTGCGCCGCGCCCGGACGCCGGCCGGCATCCGCTGTTTCAAATTCTGTTCTCGATCCGGGCGCCCTTCGGAGCTTTTCCGCAAGACTGGGACCTCACCGACATGGAAGTCGACAGCGGCGCCTCCGGTTTCGACCTCTTCGTCGAGTTCGCCGAGCATCCGAAAGGTATGGCCGGGCGCTTCGTCTACAGCGCCGATCTTTTTGACCGCTCCACGATCCAGCGTTGGCAGCGGGATTTTCAAACGCTGTTGCAAGAGCTGGTTTCCGACCCCGCCCCGTCCGTCTCACAGGCGCCTTTGTCCGCCGCACAGGAGGGCGCGAAGCCGCTGGAGCAGAAGGCCGAGCTGACCAAAATCTCAGCGACAGCCGCGCCGCGAGAATTCGTCCCCGCGCAAGATCAGATCGAGGCACGCCTGACGGCGGTGTGGCAGGAGCTGTTATCGGTTCATCCCATCGGAGTCACCGAGAACTATTTCGATCTGGGCGGAACGTCGGTATTGGCTCTGCGGCTTTTTGCCGAGATCAAGTTCTGTTTCGATCTTGATCTGCCGCTGGCGACTTTGTTTTACGCTCCCACGGTGCGAACGCTGGCGGGAGTTATTCGCGATTCCGGAGTGCAGGCCGCTTCGCCGATCGTCCCCATTCAGCCTCATGGCGGCAAGCCCCCGATTTTTTGCATTGGTCCCGTGAACGGCGAGGTGATTCTCTATCGCCACATGGCATTGGAGCTTGGGCCGCAGCAGCCGGTGTATGGATTGCAGCCGTTCAGTCTGCTGGACCGCGTTACCACCATCGAAAGACTGGCAGCCGGCTACATCGAGCAACTGGAACAAAACGGCGAGCGGCAGCCATTCTGCCTGCTGGGTTATTCCTTCGGCGGTCTGGTGGCCGTGGAGATGGCTCAGCAACTCCGCAAAAGGGGCGTGCAACCCGCGCTAGTGGCGTTGGTCGACACGGATTATGTGCCGGGCTGCAAGGCTTGGAATGCTGGCAGGACCGCTTGCGGCGCTATCGCTATCTGGCGAACAAGTTGTTGCGCGGATCGCTAGCGGCCTTCGTCAGATGTGGGATCGGTTGGGCTCGCGCTATTATCGGCGTGATGCACAAAGTTTCGAAAACGGTGGGAGCGGAGGCGCCGCGAATCGGAACCGACATTATCCGCGGCATCATCTGGCGGCCGACTGTTATCGCGCCAAGCCGTACCCGGGCCGGGTGTATCTGTTTCGAGCGGAAGAGCGTGAGGAATTGTTCAGGGCCGACCCCAAGCTGGGCTGGGGCAAGATCCTTTCCGATCTGCGAATCCAAGATGTACCGTCGGCCGATCACGACAACATCGCGCGCGGTGGCAATTTGAGAACCGTGGCGCAAAAGCTGACCATCGCGCTGGAGGAGACGTCGCGCGATTTGGCTTCCGAACGAACGCCCGTGCAGTCGCTGGTTCCCACCGCGCGCTAAGCTTCCCTTCACTTCCACTCCATCCGCATCCACAGTTCGGTGATGTGCGCGGTGTGATGGCGTAAATGCCAACCCAACGCCGGAAGAATATCTTCGATGGTCAGGACGCCGCGCTCGGGATGGGAACACTTTCGCGTCCAATCGGAGGGGGAGAGCGACTCAAAGAAAAGCACGGCGCGCGCGTGGATGCCTTGCAATATTCGCAGCGACAACTCGATGGAGCCGGTGCGGCCATCCGGAAGTTCGGCCTATAGATTCTCTCCAAAGGGCTGGATGGTTGGTTCGGCTTCGGTTAATGCAAGCTTGGCGGGCACGTACCAATTGCGGTGCGAGTCGGGGAGATGGTGGACCACTTGCCGCACGGTCCAGCCGCCCGGCCGGTAAGGCGTGTCGAGTTGGCTGTCTGAAAGGTTCGCCACCGCGGCACGCATTTTAGCGGGCGCTTCGGCCACCTGCGCCAGAAAGACGGCGCGGTCCTGCGCGGCCCCCGGAAGACCGAATTCAAACGGCCCCACTGGATAACGGGGATCGGGAGTGGACATGGCCACACTGTAGCAGCCTGCCTCCGGGTTTGGCCGTCCTGTGGCAATCGCACACGAGTTGTGATAGGCTCATGTGCGCATGCCACAGAGCGCGAAACTGGATCTCTTGCAAGGAACGCTGGACCTCCTGGTGCTGCAGACGCTGGCCGCGATGGGTCCGCTGCACGGTTACGGGATTGCGCGGCGCATCGAGCAAAGCAGCGGCGACGAAGTGCTGTTGAACCAGGGGACCATCTACGCCTCCCTGGTGCGCCTGCAGCAGCGCGGATGGATTGCCGCCGAATGGGGTACGTCCGACAACAACCGCCGCGCGAAGTATTACTCCCTCACGCGCGCGGGACGCAAGCGGCTGGCGTCGGAGACTTCCTACTGGCACCGGCTGACGGCGGTGATCGGTCGCGTCCTGGCGCCATCGGAAGGAGGCAAGCGATGACCCTTCGCGAATGGTTCTGCCGGCTCACAGGACTGCCGCTCCGTCTGAGGGCCGATCGGGATATCGACGATGAAATCGCGAGCCACCTGGAGCTCGCCAAGGCCGACTACCTTCGGCAAGGAATAAGTGAGGCCGAGGCCCAACGGCTGGCCGGTATCAAGTTTGGAAGCGTCACCGCGGCCAAAGAGAATGTCTGGGAACAGCGGCGGTTGCCGGGGATCGGTTCGCTCTTCCAGGACGCCCGCTATGCCGCTCGCGGGATGCGCAAGAGTCCCGGTTTTGCGTTGACCACCATCGCGACGCTGGGGTTGGGCATCGGCCTTTGCAGTGTCATGTTTTCGGTGGTGTACGAAATTCTGCTGCGTCCCCTTCCAGGCGTTCCCGAGCCTGATCAACTCGCCATGCTGCAAACGCCCGTCCCTTATCCCTGGTTCGAGAGTTATCGCGATCAAGCTAAAGACGCATGGACTGCGACAGCCTTTATCGCTCCCGTTCCGCTGGCCATCGCGTTCAACCAATCTGGAGGCGTGTCGCCGGACCGGATCAATGGCGCGCTGGTGTCACCGGATTACTTCTCCACTTTGCGGGTGCAGCCGATGCTCGGCAGGGTCTTCGATCCACAACGCGAGCAGCTTGGCGCGTCACCAACCGCAGTTATAACAGAGCGGTTTTGGCGAACGCGCTTGAACGCTGATCCCAATGTGATTGGCCGGACGCTACGCGTGAACGGGCGCGCCGTGCCGATCATGGGCGTAGAGCAGACCCGGTTTCGTCGGAGCCGGCCTCGCCTTTACTCTACCGGAGATCTTCATCGCCGCCACGGCGGATGCGGGGATAGCGCCCGAGCTGCAGGACAACGTTTTGCATCGCACGACGCAACCCGCGTTTGGCGTCCTGCTCAGATTGCGTCCCGGCGTTACCATCGTCCAAGCTGAAGCGCGGCTGGATACGCTGACACAGGCGATCACGAATCAGCGCGAGAAAAAAGGCACACCGATGCGCCTGATGTCCGCCGACACCCTGCTGCCCCTCCCGAAAGAAGGACGCGCGCTGTTCGTCATTTTCTACGGCGTGCAGATTTCGGTGATTGTCGGGCTGATGTGCGCCAATCTGGGCGGGCTGGTGCTGGCTCGAGGCGTCGCGCGAGGGCGGGAATTCGCGATTCGGCTTTCCATCGGCGCGGACCGTCTTCGTATCATCCGCCAACTGCTCACCGAAACCGCCATTTTAGCGGCCGGGGGCGGGATCGCTGGTTTTGCCGCCGCCTACGCGATCCTTGGCCTCCTGCGGAGAATTCAGACGAATTCGGATCCGCTGGCCGAGAGCATGACGTCGGGTCCGGATCTCAAGGCCGCGCTCTTTACTTTCGCACTCTCCGCAGTTGTAGCGGCCGGCTTCGGGCTGCTGCCTGCACTTGCGATCACACGTCTGGATCTCATGCAAGCGATGAAGGCCAATTTGAGCGCCCGTCTGGAACGTTACCGGAGGCTGGGCCTGCGCAACCTGTTTGTGGTCTCGCAGGTGGCCGCAGCCATGATTTTAGTGCTGATGATGGGTTTCTTCATCGTCGGGGCTCAATACGGCTCGAAAACGGATCCTGGGTTCGACCCGGGACCGGTTTCCTTCTTCTCCATCGATCCGATGCGCGACGGTTTGAGTGCCAACGAATCCGCCGACGTGCTCAGGCGCCTTCCCGAAC
This sequence comes from Bryobacterales bacterium, assembly GCA_963798295.1. Classification (GTDB taxonomy): domain Bacteria; phylum Acidobacteriota; class Terriglobia; order Bryobacterales; family Bryobacteraceae; genus Palsa-89. Next base: position 1,121,704 of record CAWCSV010000007.1, read on the forward strand.
GGCTGGCGCAAATGAGCGGCGTGGAAAGCGTTAGCCTGGCGGACCGGCCGCCGCTGGACAACACCTATCCGGATACGACGGTTTCGACGCCATCGGGGAACACGCGGGCGCTGCTGGTGCGAAACGTGGTGGTGCAAAACGTCGGGCCGCGTTTCTTCACCACGCTCGGTGCGCCGGTACTTCGCGGAACGGACTTTCCAGATCGGGACTTGCTAGCGGGTCCCGGCCAGATTCTACCCGTCGCCATCAATCAAACGGCCGCGACAGAACTGTTCGGAGATCGAGATCCGCTGGGCGGGCTCGTTCGGCAGGGTGACCGAAGGTTTCAAGTGGCCGCTGTGGTACGCTATGCGCCCCGAGCGATGCTCATGGGGCGGCCCATGCCCATCGTGTTTGCGCCGCTGATTGCGAAAGACCTGGAGCGCCCAGCGACGCGAGAGACCATCGTGGTTATCCGTACCCGCACGCCCATTGGCATCGGCGAGCTGCGCCGGGGATTGGCGGCCATCGACGCGCGATTGACGCTGTTCCACCCGAAGACCATGCGCGAGGCCCTGGCCGAATGGGACCGCATAGGTTCCAGGATCGCCACTTTCTTTTCGCCGATCGGACTGTTCGGACTGGTTCTGGCGTGCGTCGGCCTGGCCGGCGTTACGGCACAGACCGTGCAGCGCAGAAGCGCCGAAATCGGGATCCGGATGGCGTTGGGCGCGCAAAAATCGCAAGTGCTGCGCCTGGTGATGGGCGAAAGCGCAGCGATGGTTGCGATCGGAGCGACGATCGGATATGCCTGCGCGACGGGGCTGGTTCGCGTTCTGGGCGCGGTGGCCGCCCCGGTGGCCGACGAGATCCTGCCGGTGGCCTCGAACGCTGCTCTCACCATAGGTATTCCGTCATTCTTGATTGCGCTCGCGGCGATCGCGTGTTATTTGCCCGCGCGACGATCGGCAAGCATCGATCCGATAGCTACTTTACGGCAGGAGTAAAAACACCATGCTGGAACTGCGCAACGTGACGAAACGATTCAGCGGCATCCCCGCCGTGGACAACGTTAGCTTCCAAGCTCGCCCCGGCGAGATCACCGGATACCTGGGGCCGAACGGGTCCGGCAAATCCACCACCATGAAAATGATCACCGGGCTCATCGAAAGCACGAACGGCGAGATTCTCTTCGACGGCCGGTCCATCCGCGACAATCTGCTCGCCTTTAAACGGCGGATGGGCTATGTGCCCGAAGAGCCGCATCTCTATTCGCACTTGAGCGGTCTGGAGTTCCTCACGATGGTAGGCCAGCTGCGCGATCTTCCGCCGAAGCCAACGGCGGACCGCATCGACGGGCTGCTGAGATTGCTCTCCTTGCATGGCGACCGGCACGCGCCGATATCGTCGTATTCCAAGGGCATGCGGCAGAAGGTGCTGCTTTCGGCAGCGCTGCTACACAATCCCGACCTGATCCTTTTGGACGAACCATTCTCAGGGCTGGATGTCGCCACTTCGCTGGTGTTGCGCAGCCTGATCCAGGAGCTGGCCGCACGCGGCAAAGTGGTGCTCTTCAGCTCACACGAACTGGAGACAGTGGAGCGGATCTCGTCGCACGTAGTGATTTTGCATCGTGGAAAAGTGGTGGCCGACGATTCCATCGAAGGGCTGCGGGCCCTGATGCACCTGCCTACTCTGGAAGAGATTTTCTCCCAACTGGCCGTGGAGCAGGACACCGCCGCGATCTCGCGCGAAATAGCCGACCTGATACGAGCCTGACCCGCCATGCATACCAAGCTGCAATTCCGCGTGCTATATCGACAGTTCCTTTTCCGCTTAATGGACGTGGAATTGTTGTCCGCCTCCGCCCGCGGGGACGCCAGCACGATGTTCGGCCAGTTTGCGTCGCTGCTGATCTTCGGAAGCCTGCTTTCCGCATATGTGTCGATGCCGATCGGAGGCTGCGGTGCGGGAATCTGGATTGGCCCGCAGCGGTGTGGGGCGCCGAACGCATCGTGATCTCGCTCGACATGCTGGTGCTGGGAGTGTTCGCACTGCTCAATTGGGACTCCACGTTTCTGGATCGCCGCGATGTGCTGGTGCTGGCTCCGCTCCCGATTCGGGTGCGCACACTGTTTGCGGCTCAAAGATCGCAGCGGCGGCATCCGCATTGGGTCTCACCGTCGCGATGTGGAACTGCCTGGCCGGCTTTGCATGGCCGATGGCGCTGGCGCCCGCCGGCTCCGGATTCAGTGGGACCCTGCGCTTCATCGCGGCCTTCTGGATAACGCTGGTGGCAGCGGGGACGTTTCATCTACTGCGCGGTTTTGGGCGTCCAGGCAGTGGCCGCACAATTGCCGCGACGGTGGTATCTGCGCGTCTCGCCGTGCTTCAAATCGGCGCTGTTCGTATTGTTCCTCGGGCGTACCTGTTTTGGCAACCGTCCCTGGACACCCCAGAAGTCCCTCGCAGCGCCGGAAAATCAGCGGATGCTCGCGTGGATGCCCCCGTACTGGTTCCTGGGGCTGGCTCAACGAGCAGAGCGGCATCTTCCCGGTCCGAGGGGCACGCGATGATGTCGCCGCTAGCGCTCCGGGCCGTGGTCAGCCTGGCGATCGCGATCCTGGTGGCCGGCGGAGCGCGTTCGCTGCTTTCTTATCTCCGGACCTTGCGCAAGATCGTGGAAGAACCCGATATCGTACCGGGCTCGCGTGGCGGGATCTGGCTGCCACGATTCGGAAATTTAACCAGAGACGGCGCTGACGCAGTTCGTCATCCGTACTCTGGCTGCGCAGCCGTCCGCATCGCACCATCCTGGCATTCTATCTGGGCGGCGGATTCGCAATCTCCGCTTTGTCAGTGGAAGGAGCCAGGCAGGTGATGCATCTAAGCTGGACGGATCTGGCCGCGCGGCTGAAGTCTCCGCATGCTGTTCGCGAGCGTGGTAATGTTATGCGCTTTCTGGCTAGGCAACCCGAACGGTGTTTTCTCATGCCGCTGGACCTGCGCGCCAACTGGCTGTTTCGCGTGATTCCGCCACCTGAAGGCGCCAGCCTGTCTGGCCGCAGTCCGGAGCGCATTGCTGACGCTCGCGATGCGTACCGGTTCTGGCGGCCTTCGGCGTTACTGCTGTGGTTCTGGCCCTGGACGCCGGCGGCGCAGCACCTGCTGTTGCTCGGACTGGCCGGCAGCGTTCTGGCGGACCTCTCGCTGCGGGACTTTCGCAAAATTCCTTTCACCTGTTCCTACCTGCCGGGAAAATCGAAGGCGCACCTGGTGTTCTGGTTCGGCATCATCCCGCTGGTCTTCGTCATTCAGGGGGCCGTCGGACTGGAACAGCGCGCCATGGCCAACACAGTGACTACGTTTGCGTGGCCGTTATTCTGGTCGTCGCCGCGCTCGCGGCGCGCAGGTTCACCAATGCCAGCGCGACACGCAGACCGGACCCAGACGCAGTTCGAAGAAACGCCGTCCGATGAATTGGTGGCGCTGGGGCTCAACGGGTAGCCGCAGCGTCCCGAATTACTTCTTGCGCCTGGTGTTTCCGTTCTTCGGGCCGATGTTCGCATCCGCCCAATTCAGGATCACGTCGGCGACTTCGAGATTATTGGTGCCCAGCATCATCATGTGAGTGGTGCCCTGGAACGCCGGCCCCATTTCGCCCAGCTTGAGGTAATCCGCCTTGGCCGTTCCGTGGCCGCCGGCGCGCCGCGCGTTGATCTGGTCCACCGAGGTCTGACAAACTTCGCTGGTGGGCGTGTAATCGCCCTTCAAGGCCAGATAAGGAATATTGTCGAAATCCTCGGCGGTGAGTCCGCTGTTGGGGAATGAGCACGAACCTTCGATGGTGATCAAACCCTTCAGCAGATCCAGATGCCCGCGCTCCTTCAGAATGCGCGCCATGTGATGCCCCATGATTCCCGATTGCGAGTGCGTGGCGACGATAGCTCCTCCGAGCTTCTCCACCAACAGCGCCAGATCTTGCGGCGTCCAGGTATTGGCGGGGGCGATCTCCTTGGGATCGCAGGTGGCGCAGGTTGAGCCCGGAAGCGTCGCCTCTGCATTGGGGACCAACTGCTTGTAGTATTCAAGCGCGTAATAATTATTGGGACCGGCGGGCGCTTCCGCGATGGCGCCGGCGCGCGCGGCTTCTTGCTCATCCACGGCCGCCAGCGGGTAGGCCGGAAAATAGCCGGCGTGCGATGCATCGGACGAAGGAACTCCGGGATCTCCGTGACGGATGAGCTTGCCATTGAGAATAGTGGAACCGGGCGGCATCAGGAAGCCGAACCAGCGGGTCCAGGCGCCATTGTCGGTGATCCGGGCAATCGTGGGAAGAGTGCGCTGTGCACGTTCGACGTCGCCGCTCTTGATCATCGCCGCGACCGCGTTGATGACGGACTCGTCGAACCCTGAACGTCCGCGCCCGGCCTGATCCACCAGGTAAGTGGAAATGCCCTTGCGCACGAAGTAGGGATACCAGCCCTCACGGCCGTCCGGCGTCGACTCGAGACATGCCGCGGTATGACTTGACCCGTGCACCATGATTACCGGCGGCATGTTGCGCTTCTTGTTGAGCGGAATCTCGAACTGCACGTACATCTGGCCGATCGTGATCTGATCGGGCGCGGGCTCTTGATTGGCGGCTGGCGGCGTGGCGTAGTTGGTGACTTTAGGTACGCCACCGACGAAGAAGCTGCCCTGGTCTTCGATCACCAGCGGTTTGGTCAGGAATTTCTTGACCTTCGGACCTTCCTGTGAAGCCGCGATCCCCAAAGCGGCGAGAATCAGGATGGCGGAAACGAGACGCGAAACAAGTCGCATGAAACCTCCCCCTTGGGCGGATCGACGGACCGATGACTGACGGCCGACGCTCGATGCGGCGCCACTGTCGATGATATGCCGTTATGGGAAGCGATGCGAAAAGCCCGGTCCAAGCGTATGGCATCGGCCGCCTCTGAGGCACAATTTGGGTGTGAAAATAGCCTGGCGGGGCGATTCAAAGCCTGTCGCGACTGAGCGATGCTAGAGATGGCGTGCATTCCGATCCAGTCACTTATCGCAAGATCCTGCGCGTTCTCGTTATCGGCTTCTCGGCCGTGATCGCGCTGGTCATCGCGGCCGGCTCCATTGGACTCAAGAGCGCGCAGCTCATCCAGGAAAATTCGGCCGACATCGTTCGCAACGCCCTGATCGAAACGCAGTTAATTGACGAGCTGCAGCGCGAGCAGGACACCCTAAACGCGGCTTTCAATAAGCTAGCGCGCGGCACCGAGCTTTCCGAGCGCGAGCGGCTGCTGGGGCAATTGGATGACGCCGATGAGGCCGTCGAGCGGATCGTCAGCGAAGCCGCCGGGACGCCGCAAGCCGAATTGTGGGCCCAGCTCAGCACCGCTGTGAAAGGCTTTTCGAGCGAAGCGCGCCACCTGCTGGTGCGCAAGAACGTCCCCACTTATACTTCACGCGATTTGCTGCGCCACCACGAAGAAGTGACCGCCATCGTCGGCAAGATGATCGCGAATAACTACACCCGCACGCTGGCTGCGCAATCGCGCATGGATCAGCGCTCGGCGCAGTTGGTGAAGGAATCGCTGGGGCTGCTGGGCGGATGCCTGCTGCTTGCGCTGGTCTGCGCGATCTTTACCGTGCGCATCACCACGCAGCTCTTTCGACGCATGGAACAGCAATCGGCCGAACTGGCGCGCGTCACCTGGCACATGCTGGAGAATCAGGAGACCGCAGCGCGGCGCTTCTCGCACGAGCTGCATGATGAACTGGGGCAATCGCTCACCGCGATCAAAGCCAACGTCACGGCGCTCGATCCCGCCACTCCGCCCGACCCGGCGCGCCTGAACGACTGCCGGCAACTGATCGACGAGGCGATTCAGAATGTCCGCGAACTTTCGCACCTGTTGCGGCCGACCATTCTCGACGACTTCGGGCTGGACGCGGGAATCCGATGGCTGGCCGAACGGTTCGGGCAACGCACGGGCATCGAGGTGGATTATCAATCCAGCTACCACGAACGGCTCGCCGATGAAACCGAGACGCACCTGTTTCGGATTGTGCAGGAGGCGCTCACCAACGTCGCGCGCCATTCCGGAGCCACGCGCGTGCAGATCGAGATCGCCCGCAATGGCGACCGCGTGCATCTGCGGGTGAAAGACAACGGCCATGGTTTTCAGGGCAACGGCGCGTCCGGATTGGGATTGGTCGGCATGCGGGCGCGGGCGCAAAGCGTCGGAGCCGAGCTCCAAATCAACTCCAAGGACGGCGTGGCGGTCGATCTGTGGGCGCCGGTCGCCGATACTAAAGCTTGAGCATGCTGCGGATTTTGCTGGCCGACGATCACGCTATGGTGCGGAAAGGCTTCCGCCTGATTTTGGAAACGCAGCCCGACATGCAGATCGTGGGCGAGGCGGGCAATGGACGTGAAGCGGTGGAGTTGGCCGAGGAGTTACACCCCGACGTGGTGGTGATGGATGTGGCCATGCCCGAACTAAACGGAATTGAAGCCACACGCCGGCTGGTGGCTTCGGCACCGCGAACGCGCGTTCTCGCGCTGAGCATGCACAAGGATTCGGTTTACGTGCGCGAGATTCTGCGCGCGGGCGCACGCGGATATTTGCTGAAGGACTCCATCGACAGCGATCTGGTGAACGCCGTGCGGGCGGTGGCGAAAGGCGAGGGCTACTTGAGCCCCGGTGTTTCCGAGGCGGTGTTGAGCGATTACCGCAAGCACGTCACCGATCCGCTGGATCTGCTCACCAGCCGCGAGCGCGAGGTGCTACAGATGATCGCCGAGGGGCAGACCAACAAGGAAATCGCGGGCAAGTTGAACCTGAGTGTTTACACCGTGGACGCGCATCGCGGGAAGATTATGGAGAAGCTGAATCTACACTCGTCGGGCGAATTGGTGCGTTTCGCGGTCCGGAATGGGCTGATCGACTAGAACTGCGTCAAGCTCAAAATATTCCCGTCGGGGTCTTTGAACCACGCAACTTTAGCCGCTCCGCCGGGCGCGGTCCAAATGCCTTTTTCGTCCTGATCGGGCAGCCCGTAGCGCTCGAACTTCACGCCCGCTTTCTCCAGCTCCTCCACCTTTGCCGCGATGTCCGGCACTCGCCATCCCAGGGCCGTGTATTGGGCCATGCGAACTTCCTTCACTCTTTGAACGCGCAGCATGGTTTCCGCGGCGTCAAACACCAGCGCGAAACTGTCTTCGCTCACAAGGCGAAGTCCAAGCTGGTCGCGATAAAACGCCTTGGCGCGCTCGGCGTCCGAAGTCGCGCTGAACGCCATGATGGGAGCGGAATCGAGCAGTGGCATTAGCGACAGTTTACCGCTCCCTGAGTTGCATGGATCGGCGCTTTCGTCAGTTCGAGGATGTGGCCTTTTGATCTTTCACCTGCAGTTCATTCACTACTTGCCGCACGTAGGGCACGGATGACGCGACGGTCTGCGCCTGCGCGCGGCTGTCGGGACTATTGACCACGCCGTCGAGAGTGACGACTCCGTTTTTCACGCTGTGCTTTACGTTTTTCGCGAGCCCGTTCTGAATCAGCGCCGCATCCACATTTTTGTCGATGCCCTTGTCCAGGTCGGAATCGATGGCCTTGGCTTCCTTCTCGCTCCCGGGCGGGAGGACGGAGATTTCATCGGAAACCACCTGGCCCGCGGCGATGGACTTGGCGATCGATTCCGCCTGCGACTTATCGGCATCCGCCACCACATGGCCCGTCAGCGTGATCACGCCTTTATCGCGATCCTGGCTCACCGAAACGTCCTTCAGGTTGGGAACGCTGAGCGCTTTCCGAATGGTGCTGGTGACGTCGGGTGACTTGGAAGCCGTGGAGCATCCGCAAAAAGCGCCGGCGGCAAGGAACACGAGCGAAGTGGCAAGTGATTTCATAAGACCCTTTCCGCGCCTTGCTCTTGCACTCAAGGTTCCATTTGCTTCTGAAACATTTCACAGGAGAAATCGTTTTGGGCGAGGCGGGGCGGCCGGGAATTTTTTCATGAGGGCATGCGAGGCCCGATGTTACAATACGGATTCCCTAAATGGACCAACTGAAAGCGCTAATACGGGAAGTCCCCGATTTCCCGAAGCCCGGCATTAATTTCTACGACATCACCACGCTGCTCAAGCACCCCGCCGGGTTCAAGGGCGTAATCGATTCGCTAGCGGAGCATTATCGCTCCACTCCCATCGATTTGGTGCTGGGCATCGAAGCGCGCGGATTCATCATTGCGCCGGCAGTGGCCTACGCGCTGGGATACGGGTTCATCCCGGTCCGTAAGGAAAAGAAGCTGCCGGCCGAGCGGGAACGCATCGAATACGCGCTCGAATACGGCACCGACGTTCTCGAAATCCATCGCGATGCGATCTCGCCCGGCCAAAACGTGCTGATCATCGACGATGTGCTGGCGACGGGTGGAACCGCCGCGGCGGTCGCGCGTCTTGTCGAGACGCTGCACGGGAAAGTGGCCGGTCTGGGTTTCATCCTGGAGCTCGACTTCCTGAATGGAAGCAAAAAGCTCGAAGGCTATGATGTCTTTTCGCTGATTCATTACTGATGCCCGACCTTGTTCGGCTCCGTTCCCTGGCCAAGATTAACCTGGATTTGCGGGTGCTCCACAAACGTCCGGATGGATTCCATGAGCTTCGCAGCATCTTTCAAACCATCTCGCTGGCCGATACGATCGATGTGAAATACGCTCGCGGGCGGACGAATATCGAGTTAAAGTCTAACATCGATATTCCAGGCAATCTCATTGTCAAAGCAGCGGATCTTGTGATGCGCGCCTGCCGGGCCAAAGGCCAATTGCAAATAGCCCTGCGCAAGCGAATTCCTCTGGGCGGCGGACTGGGTGGGGGATCGAGCAACGCTGCCGCGATGCTGCTGGCGCTGCCAGTGCTTTTGAAAAAGAAGCTGCCGCTCGAAAAGTTGATGGAACTGGCGGCCGAAGTGGGCAGCGACGTCCCTTTTTTTCTTGTCGGGGGAACAGCCGCCGGCCTGGGGCGCGGCACCGAACTTTATCCGTTGCCTGATGTTCCGCCGAGGCTGGGAGTGCTAATCGCCCCCGAAATTCATTCTTCCACCGGCCCGGCATATGCGGCGCTCAATCGTAAAGTGCTTCTGGAGGCTTCACCTGATATGATCAACAAGTTCCAAGCGGTTGCCTGGAATGCCAGTGCTACGGCGCCGGATCCAGTTGCAGGGTGGACAAACGACTTTGAAATGGTTGTGTTTCGCCAACATCCTCAACTAAAATCGATGAAGGGAAAGCTGCTGCAATCGGGAGCTTGGCGGGCTATGATGACGGGGAGCGGGTCCGCCGTTTTTGGACTGTTCCCGAGTCGCGAGTTGAGGGACCGGGCCGCCGGGCGGTTCCGGAAGGAGTTCCCTGGCAACCAGGTTTATCCATTTACCACGGTGAGCCGTGGCCGCTATCGCGCTCTTTGGTGGCGGCAATTAGCAATGTTCCCGGAAAACAAAACATGGCCGCCCCAAGACCGGTACGCACGATGAGATTCGAGCAACTCAAGATCTTCACAGGCAACGCCAACCCCTCGCTCGCGGGCAAGATCTGCGCCTCCCTGGGTTGCCCATTGGGTTCGGCGGAGGTGGAGCCTTTCTCGGATGGGGAAATCCGCCTGCAGATTCTTGAAAACGTGCGCGGCGCCGACGTTTTCGCGGTGCAGCCCACTTGCACTCCGGTGGACCGGCACCTGATGGAACTGCTGCTCATGATCGACGCCCTGAAGCGCGCTTCTGCGGAGCGCATCACGGCAGTGTTACCCTATTATGGGTATGCGCGGCAGGATCGCAAAGACAAGCCGCGAATGCCCATTTCCGCCCGGTTGATCGCCAACCTGATTCAGAGGGCCGGTGCGGATCGTGTGCTTACTTTGGACCTGCACGCGGCTCAGATTCAGGGGTTCTTCGACGTTCCCGTGGATCACCTTTTCGCCGCGCCGGTGATGCTCGAATATTTCGAGTCCATCGGACGCAGGGACATGACCGTGGTTTCGCCGGACGCCGGAGGTGTGGAGCGGGCGCGTGCGTTCGCCAAGCATATGAACGCGCCGCTGGCGATCATCGATAAGCGCCGCACCGAGGTGAACGTGGCCGAAGTGATGCACATTATCGGCGACGTGGAAGGGCAGCATTGTTTGATTGTGGACGATCTGATCGATACGGCCGGCACGCTGGTGAAGGCCGCCGAAGCGCTGCTGAAGCAGGGCGCGCTGACGGTGACCGCTTGCGCCACGCATGCCGTGTTGTCCGGATCGGCCGTGGAACGGATCCAGGAGTCCTGTTTGCAGGAAGTGGTGGTTACCAATTCGATTCCCTTACGCGAGGACGCCATGCGGTGCACCCGCATCAAGACCCTTTCGGTGGCGCCACTGCTGGCCCGCGCCATCCAATCCATTCACGAGGATGGTTCGGTAAGCACCCTATTTATTTAGAAGAAACCACAGGCCGCCGCCTGGCAACACAGCGGGACCGGTCTGCCGGATTAGGAAAACGATGAGAAAAGAAATTACAGTAAGCGCTGAGCCGCGGGAATCGCGGGGCAAGAACGAAGCGCGCCGTCTGCGTGTGAGGGGCCTGGCGCCCGCGGTGTTGTATGGTTCCGGCGGAAAAGCCGTGGCGGTGTCGGTGAGTCCGAAGGAGATCCACAGGATTCTGCACAGCAATACCGGACACAACACCATCTTCAATCTCTCGGTGCAAGGCGGGGAAGATACGCCGGCCATGATTGTCGACTGGCAAAGCGATCCGGTGAAAGAGAATTTGCTGCATGTGGATCTGAAGCGCATCGATTTGACGAAACGCATCGCGGTGAAAGTGCGCGTTCACACCACCGGCGAGCCCAAGGGCGTGAAGCTGCAGGGCGGGTTGCTGGAAGTGATCACGCGCGAGATTGAAATCGAGTGTCTCCCCGATGAGATTCCGGACTCCTATACGGTGGACGTGACCGAATTGATGATCGGCCAGAACCTGCGCGCCAGCGAGATTCCGCTGGGCGGATCGGTGAAGCTGGTGAGTGGGCCGGAGCAGGTGGTGGCACACGTAGTGACGCTCAAGGCCGAAGTGGTGGAGACGCCGGCTGAGGAAGGCGCTGTGGCCGCTACGCCGGCTGAACCGGAAGTGATCAAGAAGGGTAAGAAGGAAGAGGACGAAGCAGAGTCCGAGAAGGGCGAGAAGGGGAAGAAGAAGTAGGGGAGTTGGGAATACGAGGAATTGGGGATTTGGGAATCCAAGGAACACTAGGAATACGAGGAATCTGGTATTCCTATGCCGGTCCGCTCTGAATTCCTTGTATACCTGGTATTCCTTGAATTCCCATGAGCGAGTTCAGCAAGCTGGTTGTGGGTCTCGGAAATCCCGGAAAGGAATACGAATCTACTGCTCACAATCTAGGGTTCCTCGTTATCGATAGGCTTGCTGAACGAAGCGGCATCAGGATGAACCGCGAGGATTGCAGAGCGGCCATAGGACATGGGATGGTGTCGGGTAAGACCGTGCTGCTCGCCAAGCCGCAGACGTTCATGAATCTGAGCGGCGAGTCGGTGCAGGGTTTGCTGGTGAAGAATGCGATTGCGCCGGGGGAGCTGATTCTGGTTTATGACGAACTGGACCTGCCCTGGCAGTCGGTGCGCATCCGGCCTAATGGGTCGGCCGCCGGCCATCGCGGCGTGGATTCGGTGATCCGGTGCGTAGGGACGAAGGATTTCCCCCGGGTTCGCCTGGGTGTTCATGGGGGCCGTCGCGAGAAAGACGGCGCTCAAATTGTGCTCGCGAAGCTGAAGCGGGCGCACAAACAAGAGTTGGATGAGCTGCTGGATTATGCGTCGCAGGCAGTGGAGTCCATCATCGCTGAAGGCGTCGAAAAGTCCATGGCGAAATATAATCGTCGCGCCCCAGGCTTAAACGAGGAAGAATGAGGATCTACGAAGAGCTGTTTATACTCCGGCCAGATGCGCCGGAAGAAGAGATCGATCGTCTGATCGAACAACTGACTACCTACATCGCCTCACAAGGCGGCAACGTCGATAAATCCGACAAGTGGGGCATACGCAAGCTGGCCTATCGCGTGCAAAAGCGCAGCGAAGGTTTCTACGTGTTGCTGCAGTTCACCACCAAGCCCGAAACGGTGCTGGAAGTTGAGCGGCGCTTGCGCGTGTCGGATCTGGTGATGAAGTTCCAGAACGTGCGCATCGACGAAAAATTGAAGAAGATCGAAAAACGCAAGAAGGATCGGGAAAAGCGCGCCGCGCGCAAACCCGCGCCACCGGTCGCACCCAGTGTGCCGCTGGAACACGCCATGGCGGGCGCCGCCGAGCCGGCTGGACCAAGACCGGGCGCGCCCATGCCCGGCGCGCCGGTAGCTCCTGTGGCAATCGGGGCTCCAGTGGAAAAGGCGGGAGAATAACATGGCCGAACAACGAGGCGGACGTCCTATCAGCGGGTCCATGCGGCCCACCGGCGGCGACAAAGCGCTGGCCACCAAAAAGCAATATTTCCGGCGCAAGAAAGTATGCCGGTTCTGCGTGGAAAAGATCGACGACATCAACTACAAAGACGTGCGAATGCTTTCGTCCTTCATTTCGGAACGCGGGAAAATTGTGCCGCGCCGCATCTCCGGCGTCTGCACGCCGCACCAGAAACGCCTGGCGGAAGCCATCAAACAGGCGCGCAACATCGCGCTGATTCCGTTCGCCACCGCGATCTAGGGGACCATTATCATGAATGTGATCTTAAGAGAAGATATCGACAAGCTGGGGACGCGCGGGCAACTGGTGAAGGTGGCGCCCGGCTACGCGCGTAATTTTCTGCTGCCCAACAAGATGGCCGTGCAGGCCACCGAAGCCAACAAAAAGATCGTGGAGCAGGAGCGGCAAGCCCATTTGCGGCGTGAAGCCAAGGTGGAAGGCGAAGCCAAGGATCTGGGCAAAATGCTGGGTTCTGTTGCGATCACCATTTCGCAAAAAGCCGGTGAGAACGATCAGCTCTTTGGTTCGGTGACATCCAAGGACATCGCGGAAGCTCTCGAAAAGCAGGGTTACAGCATCGAGCGCCGCAAGATCGTGCTGGAAGAGCCGATCAAGACCTTGGGTGAGTTCAAGGTTCCGCTTCGCCTGCATCGCGAAGTTACGGCCGAAATCACCGTTCACGTGGTCAAAGAAGAAGAGTAGTTTCCTGCCCTACCCTGAACTAATCCTGGAGCCGGGACGCTACGAAGGCATTCCGGCTTACCAGCTGCTAGAGGCCGCCGGGCACGGTTACATTCCGGTGGATCAGCGGCTGTTGCACGCCATTCTCGATTTTCCCGAGAATTCGCTTCCCGGGATCCTGCGCTTTGCGGCGCAAGATCACGCCGACGATCTGATGGATCTGGATCCGCTGCTGATCGATCTTTTTCGCACGCTGCACACGCCCGCGGCCCTGCCCTTTTTCATGCGGGTGATCCGCGACAATACCAGCGACGTCCCGGACGATCTGGTGGAGAGCATCGTGGAGTTGGGCGAGCCGGCCGTGGAGCCGCTGCTCGAATTGCTCGGTGAACTGGATGGACACGACGCGGGCGACGTGCCGTTCGTTCTAGCGGCGCTACGGGTGCGCGACCCGCGCGTGCTGGACGCGCTTTCCCAACGCCTGGAGAACGATCCACAAGACGCCGCGTTGTGCCTGGAGATGTACGGCGATCCGGCGGCCGTTCCGGCGCTGGAAGCCGCGCTGGCCAAAATTCCGACGGACGATCCGCGGTCGCGCGCGCCCCTTCAAGCGGTCATCGAGGGTCTCTCCACGCCCAGCGAAAACTCGCCCGAACCAGAGGAAGTATTCGACATCTGGGCGCTCTATCCAGAAGAAGCGTCGACCGACTTCGGCGCGCTTGAAGACGAAGATCGCCTGGCCATGTTGGAACACGGATCGGCCGCGCTCAGAGCCGACGTCGCGCTCAGCTACCAGGGCGCGGAGTTATCCGATGATGCGCGCGCGCGTTTAATCCAACTTGCCAAGACGGATCCCGAGCCTGCGGTGCGCGGAGCTTGCTGGGAGGCGCTGGGGGAGATCGGTGATGAACCGGACTTGCTCCAAGCCATGCTTAAAGTCTTGGCCGATCCCAAGGCGGTGGTTGAAGAACGATCCGGCGCGGCGATCGGGCTTGCCGAACAATCCGACAACGCCGCGGTTTATCAGGCGATTTTGGACCTGTATCAGGAGCCGCGGGGCAGGGCCAAAGCGCTGAAGGCCATGGCGCGATCCTTCGACAAACGCTTCGCGGCTTATCCGCCCAAGCATTTGGACGACGCCGATCCGGAAATCAAACGGCAAGCCATCTGGGGCGTGGGATATCTGAATCTACCGGGGGAAGCTCCGCGCCTGGTGGAGTTTTTCGACGACGAAGAATTTCGCACCGATGCGCTGTTCGCGTATGCGCTGTCCATCCCCGGTGAGACCTCCTCGGGCCGGGTGCGCGCGCTGATGGCGAAAGTGGAGGAAGCCACCGGCGGATTCCGCGAAGACGAAGAGGATCTGGTCCGCATCGCGCTGGACCAGCGGCTGATGATGCACGGCAAGAGCCCGGTGTTCTTCCCCGACGAAGCCGAAGAAGAGGAATCGGAAACCGTGATCGCGCCGGCCAAACCCGGCCGCAACGATCTGTGCTCCTGCGGCAGCGGCAAGAAGTACAAGAAGTGCCACGGCTTGGTGAATTAGCGCCAAAAACGGGCTTAGGAACCGGCCGGCGAACCCATAACGCAGGCGTCTCGCAAAACAATGTACTCCTCGAAGCATGGCCCGCATTGAATGGCGTGCTTCCAGCGGGGATCGCCTTGCAGATCCTCGCGCAGCACCATGCGTGCCGCCAAGTCTCGCAGAGCCTCCGTGCCGGGGCAACCTTTTCGTCCTGGATTGGGGTACTCAACCCGGACGGCTTGCTGGAATTCGCGCTGCAGCCGCTTCCAACGTTGCTCGGACATTCTCGACATTGTGGTCTGCCGTTTGTTCAAACTTCTTGGGAGATTTCAACTATACTTTCTGAGCGCTCCGCCAACCTTCGGCATAAGTGGTGCGAACCACTTCCGAGTAAGGAGCAGGACTGACCACCGCCCGGAGCTTGGTTTGTTTGTGGCGCTCCACCGTGGTTTTCCCGGACCCTCCGCCCTCTTCGCCCCACACCAGCGTGACCTCGTGCCCGATCTCAATGTCGGGGTCGACGATCGCAAGCGACAACATGGTCCGCTCATTGAAACTGTAGCCGCTGAACATCGACAGGCCGACTAGCTTTCCGCCGTCCACCACCTTGTCGTAGGTGGCCGACGTATAGTTCGGGTTCGGCAAGTCGATATATTTGCAGTTGTTGCGACCCAGCATAGAGGCTAACGCCTGGCCGAAATCGGACTCATTCCAGGCCAGCGTCACCTTCCTGCGATGCGGTTGGCCGGCGATCTTCTTCAGCGCATCGCTCCCGATGAAGTCGTGGTCGAATTTTACAAATGACCCGTAGCCCAGTTCGTGCGGCGTGACGTAGTAGTCTTCAATGTTATTGGAGTAGAAACTTCCCCCGATGGAGCCGCCCTTGCCTTCGTAGCTGGTGGCGGGCAGCCACTGGCGGTAAGGCTTCATCTTTTCACCCGTATAAACGGCCGGAAGAGGGGATGGAATCCATCCCGATTCGAGCGCATTGGTGGAGTAAGCTCTCGCTCCCACTTGCGCGATGCCAAAATCCTTGCCGGCCTCGAGAATCGCGGCCCGAATCTCCTCGCCTTCCGCATACGGTCCCCAGACCTCCAACCCGGGTGCGCCCGCCATGCCATGCCGCAAAGCCGCCACCTTGCGTCCCGCGATATTGATAACTCCTACGTTGAAGAACTTGATTTCCGGCGGCGGCCCGCCGTTTAGTTTGTCGATCACCTGCTGGGCCTTGGGCCCTTGAATTTGATAACGGTAATGCCTGCGAATCACCGGTTTCCCGCTGGGACGAGAGGGCGATCGATCGTCTTTCTCGGTGGTGACATCGTATCCGCCCGTCTGGGCGTGAAATTGAATCCAATTGGCGGTGGGAGCGCGCCCGACGAAAGTGAACTTATGCTCCTCGGGGCGAAACAGGATGCCGTCGCCAATCACGTAGCCGTCGTAGCTGCACGGGACGAACTGCTTGGCACGGCTGGTGGGAAAGTTGGCGAAACTGTTGAACGCGAGATGCGAAAGCAGCTTGAACGCGTCGGGCCCCTCCACATATTGCTCCACCATGTGGTGAGACTGATCGAAAAGAACACAGGTCTCCCGCCAGGCACGTTGCTCATCGCGCCAGTTGGTGAACTCAGGGGGAACCACCGGATAGATGTACGCTCCCACTTTTGAATTGCGGAGCATATCCGCCGGATTCCCCGCGGCCTGCAGCAGGTCCTGCAAAGATTCGTTACCCACTCTAATTTCTCCCGTTAATAATCCCGTAGCGGAACGATGCCATGGCCGAACTGCAAGAATATTCCCTACGGCGATTCAAGTCGATAATGTCCGGTTGACTCAACATATCATTCCCCATGATTTCGCCTCTACTCCCGCGAATCAAGGCCCGGGTCGGTATCGCCGGAGGGCAGGCCTTTTTCCCTAAACAACTCCGCGATGACGGAGCGAAGCCACTTGCTGGCTGGGTCGTGTGCATAGCGCTCATGCCAATGTTGCGTCACATAATAGGGCGGCAGGGCGAAGGGCAGGGGCAGAAGCTTGATACGTCCGGCGCTGGCGATCAGCTTGCCGAGTTGTTCGGGCACAATGGCCAGGCAATCGGCGCCGGTGATCATGCTGGATATCCCGAAGCACCCTGGCAGGCGCACCCGCACCTTGCGGTGGATCCGATTGGCCTCCAGCGCCTTCTCCACCACTTCAATCCCGCTGCCGGGCATGGTGAGCACCACGTGGGGTTCGCTCTCGAACTGCTCCAGACTCACGCTGTTCTCGATGCGGGAATGATTGGCGCGCACGGCGCAAACGAACCGGTCCTTAAACAGCCTCTGCTGGCAAAATCCCGAGCCCGTAGAGGGCAGGTACCCGACAGCTAAATCGAGCCGCCCGGCGTGCAGCAGCCGGGGAGTCTCTTCCGATATATCCTGCAGCTCAACGCCAACGCCGCGAGCCGTCGCGTGCAAGCGCTTCATGAGGGCCGGCAGTATGGTGACGCGGGTGATATCGGTAGCCCCCAGGCGGAACGAGCGCTCCGAGGTGGCGGGATTAAAGGTAATGCGATGCACCAGCGCCGTCTCCAGCAAGCCCTCCGCCTTCTCCAGCAGCTCGATCAGTTCGCTCATCTGCGGCGTAGGCTCCATGCCGTCCGGGGTCCGGACGAAGAGCGGATCTTTGAAATGCTTCCGTAGCCTGGCAAGACTCATGCTGACGGCCGACTGGCTTAATTCCAGGTTTTCGGCGGCTTGTGAGACACTGCGTGTCTTATTGAGTTCGTTGACTATGGTGAGAAGTCGAAGATCGATATTCGTCATGTTCCGCCGCTTCATCGGACCTGTACACTGCATGCATTACGCAACTTTATTGCATGCACGCGAACAGTCTATCGTCTGGAACCCGGCGGTGTCAAACAGCGTCCAGTATCAAGGGTTTCGGCGCTAGAAGAGGTTCCGAGCCTGGTCCCGGTCGAAGGCGAAAGGTGCAGCCGATGGAGCCTAACGCATGCATTGGCGTACTTTCTGGTGATAGCACCGATCAAGGAGGGTGAAGATAGAGCGCGTGCACGCCTGACGCGCGCTACAATGTGCGTGATTCTTACGGGCGGTGACCTTGAGACCGATCCATCTGATCCTGCTGCTGGGCGCGGCGAGCGCGTGCGTGGCCCAGCAAGCCTCCGATTTCGCCGGCACCTGGGTTTTCAACTCCGGGGGCCAAGCCGTAATGAAACTCGCGATCCAGGTGGAAGAAGGACGCATCACGGGATCATTGACGGAACCCAAGCCGCTGACCATCAACCAGGACGGCGATGTCACCCGTATCGGCCCAGGCCAAGCGCAGCTTCCGATCCAGAAAGCGGCATTCAACGGAGGACGGCTGGAACTGACCATCGATGACGCCCAGTTTGTAATGACCATGGAGGACCATGACCGGGCCACGCTGGCAATACAGATAGCCGGGATGCACCCCTGGCGCCTGGATCGCAGTCCCGACGGCAGCAAGGTAACGCTGGCCACCAGCCTTCCCGAGCAAAACTATCCGCCGGAAATCCGTGCCTTGCGGCAGCAGCTGCGCGGCATGGTCACAGAGGACCAGGACGTTCGCTCAGCGTTCAATCTAGCTCGGATGGAAGCGGCAGATGCGAAGAATCGCCCCGAGGTGCTCCGCATCTTCGATCAGTATGGTTGGGTGACCAATTCCCTGGCGGGAAAGGATGCAGCGCACGACTTCTGGCTGCTGGTGCAGCATCAGACAGCGGAGATCCAACAACGGCTTCTTCCCGCCATGGAGAAAGCTGCCAAGGACGGCAATGCATCCATGACCGATTATGCGTATCTTTACGACCGGGTCCAAATGGGTTTAGGCAAACCCCAACGCTGGGGGACGCGGACCAAGTGCGAAAACGGCAAGCCCGTGCTTTACGCAGTGGACGATCCCACGGGCCTGGACACGCGGCGCAAGGAGTTGTTCATGATGCCCATCGGCGACTACCTGCGAATGGACTATATGGTCAAGTTCTGCGCTCAGGCCACCAAGTAGGATGCGGCGGCGGCGCCCTTATTGAGCCCCAGAACCCGGCCCTTTGCAAACGTCGGTGATGCAAATGGAAGCGTTGGTGGGCGGCGGAACAGGGATTCCGCGCTCTTCCATAAGCATCTTCAAGAGCGCCTCTGTTTCGGGATGAGCGATGGCGGATTGGACGCCCACTCGAACCAGGCCACGCGAATAATCGATCGGCATCCAGGTGTGGCCTTCCAGCGCGCCGGTGAAGGTATCGCGGCTGCCCTTATCGCGCGCGTCCAGCTTGGCGCCATGATCGACAAGAAGGCGAACCACGTCGTTACGTCCTTTGTGGGCCGCGCCATGCAGCGCCGTTCGCCCGTCGCCGTCGGCGATGTTTGGATCGATGCCGAGATCCAGGCACATCTTGACGGCTTCCAGATTCTCGGCTTCGGACCATTCAAACGTCACGCCGTCCACCCATCCGATGCCGGCCGCCACCATCAAGGCCGTGTCGCCGTTCGCGGTGGCAATCTTGGGATTCGCGCCGTGCTGCGAGCAGCAGCTTCATCACGGTCACATCACCGGACTGCGCGGCGCGCAGGAACGGCGTGGCGCCGTCTTCATACAGCCACTGCATGGTGAAAATGGTTCGCGTTTCGGTGCTGTCGCCTTTGCATCTTTTGGGAGTGTGAATCCACGCCGCAGATGCGCGCATTGACATTGGCGCCGTTGCTCAGCAGCAGCTTGATGAAATCCAGATGATCCATGTCGGGCTGGCGCACCGGATAGTCGCCGCCTTCGATGTTGCGATTGTCGACGGCGATGTAAAGCGGCGTCCAGCCGCCGTTGTTTGCGATGTTCGGGTCGGCGCCATGATCCAACAGATACGCCGCGAGCTGGTAATGCTTATTTTGAACGGCGGTGAGCAACGGGGTCCATCCGTATCGAGTGGTCTGGTTCACGCCGGCGTGAGCAGTAACCAGCATCCGCGCGCACTCGATACAGTCTTCGCGGGCCGCCAACACCAGTGGCGTCAATCCCCCGCCCTTGGTATTTTTGACGACGCCGAACGCAGCGGCCGCCGCGGCAGCATCGGAAGCCGCCTGGTCCTTGGCCGGATCCTTAGCCGCTTTCGTCGCCACGGCTTTCCGCTGGCGGAAGAACTGCTCCTGCTCCGCCCGCTGCTCGACGGTAGGCGCCAGGTAGGCCGTGCCGCCTTTGGAATCCGGATTGGACGCAACACTCACATTGGCGCCATGGTCGATCAGCAGCTTTACGGCATCGGTATGCTTTTGTTCCACGGCCCACATCAGGGCGGTTGTTCCGCGCAGGGACTCCTTGGCGTTCACGTCGGCGCCGCGCTTGAGCAGCAGATTCAGGGCTTCGAGATTGCCATTCCGGGCCGCGAACATCAGTGGCGTCTCACCGTTCAATCCGCGCTCATTCACCTCCGCCCCGGCGTTGAGGAGCTTTTCGATCATGGCGGCGCTTCCATGCAGCGAAGCCAGTTGCATGGCCGTGGCGCCTTCCCGATTGGGAATTTTCGGGTTGGCTCCGGCCGCGATCAGCAGATCGGCAAGTTTAAGATCGTCGCGGTAAGCCGCCCATTCGATGGCCGTGGCGCCATCGGTTTGCGGGGCGTTGACATCGGCTTTTTTCTGCAACAGCGATCGAATGGCCGACCGATCGCCGTTCATCGCCGCGTCGGCAATGGGACTTTCGAAAGCAACAGCGAATTGCGCCAAGCCTCCGCAGACCACGAACAAGAGCGGCAGCCGGCGAAGTACATCATCCATAATTCAATCACCACAACTTCTGGGAGGCCAGGCGCGCGCCTTCCACCAGGCTCTCGAATTTTGCCCACATCACGCTCGGATGGACGCGCTGGATGGCATCGGATTGCGCAAATCCGCAATCGCTGCCGGCGATCACGTTCTCGCGGCCCACTAAACCCGCGTAGCGCACGATGCGGTCGGCAACCAACTGGGGATGCTCCACCGTGACGGTATGGTGCGTGATTACGCCTGGAATGAGAATCTTGCCAGCCGGGAGCTTCTTGTTCTCCCAGATCCGCCATTCATGTTCATGCCGCACGTTAGCGGCTTCAATGGAATAGGCGCCGGCCCGCACCTTGAGAATCAGATCCACGATGTCTTCGAGCGGCGCATCGGCGACGTGGGGAACGTGCCAGCTGCCGAAACAGACGTGATACCGAATGCGGTCTTCCGGGATTCCTTCCAACGCGTGGTTCAGCGCTTCAACGCGCAGATTGGCCCATTCGCGATATTTGGCGGGACTCTGCTGAACCAGGTGATCGTACATATTGGCCAGCACCGCATCGTCCACCTGAAGAAGCACGCCCGCGTCGTAAATGGCGCGATACTCTTCGCGTAGCGCGTCGGCGATGGCGTATACGTAATCGTGCTCGTCCGGATAATATTCGTTGACGCCGTCGTAGGCCGTGCTGGCCGGCGCCACCGCTGTAAAGAAAGCTTCTTCAACCTTGACCTGCTTCAAAGCCCCTTTGAAATTGGTTAGCGCGCGATCGATGGCGACGTGATCGGCATAACGGATCGGTCCGACGCACGCCTCCGTAATGGTCCCAGCCGCAAGACGCGGAAAGTCCTGAAAGATGGCGTCGGCGAACCGCTCCCGATCCCGGCCCAGCCAGACCACCGGACGCAACTGGTCAGGGCGGATTTCGAAGCCGGTGATGCGCTTCAGAATGTAGTTCGACCAGCTTTGCTTTCCATATTCGCCGTCGCTGACGATGTCGATTCCCACCTCGGCCTGCTTGCGTACCACTTCCAAGGTCTGCTGGCAAAGCACCGTGTTGTACCGCGCCAGGTCCTTGGGCTCTTCGCCCGGTGGGGCGAGATCACGGAGTTCTTTGGGCCGCACAAGACTTCCGACGTGCGTGGTCAGTATGCGATGTTCGCTGTGCTTCATGAAATGGGTGGGCTATTTCCAGGATACCGCGCCCGCCAGCGCCAGGCGGTCGACAGAAGTGGTCCGAATGGTTCCTATCATGTTTCGTGATGCGAGGCTTTTTGGGCCGCCGGTATCAAAAGTTGTGAACGCTACTATACGCGCACATCCATTGACGCGCCTCCCAAGCGCCCCTAACATGAGGCGTGCCCGCGACCCTGCGACGGACGCCGCTCGAAGATGAACTCACGTGTCTGTTGGCGTCCAAAGTCCGCAGCGAACGGGATTGCCGCCTGGTGGGGCTGGTCCTGGGATGGGATGGCCGGCGGGGATGCTGCCTGAAAGACGCGGGGGAAGAGTTGGGGATCACGCGCGAAAGAGCGCGACAAATCTTTGACCAGGCGATCGAGCAGCTTCGGAGCGTCAAAGTCAGTTCCACGCTAGATGAGACCCTGGCGTTGGTGACGCGCATGTCCAACCGGGCCGCCGAGGATATCGAAGCCGAACTGCTCGTCCGACGATTCACCAGGCATCGATTTGCCATGCAAGCCCTGTTGAAGACGGCTCAAGTATTCGGGCGCGCGCCGGAATTTACGCTGGAGGCAAGCGGCGGGAAATTGTTTGTTGTCGCCGGCGCCGGCGTGGTCCGGTCCATCCTTCAAGCTGCCCTGCGATCGAACTCGCGCTGGGGAATTCAGCATGTTTCCGCGCTGTGCGCCACCATTCCTAAGAGGTACAGGCGTCGTAACGACCGTCTGCTGATAAGGCAAGTGCTGAACACACGCCGGGATATTCGCTGGCTGGATGCCGCCGAAGAAACGTTCTGGCTCGCGTCGGCGCCCCGCAATCCCATGGTCCGGTGCCTGAAAAAGGTCATGTGTTATGCCAGCCCGGTGGCTCTTTCGGATCTTTATCGAGCCATAGGCCGGCTGCCGGCGAAGCAAAGAGCAATCGTCAGTCGTCGCCTGTTGCTGAAGTTTTGCGAGCAGTCGCCGTTTTGTCGTGTGACGAATGGCCAGGTGGAACGCGTTACGCAGCTCACCGCAGCCAACTTAATTAGCGATGCCGAGCGGATTGTTTGCCAAATAATAAGGAAAAATGGGGATAAGCTATCCATTGAACGCCTGCAAAGCTTGTGCGCCGAGGCCGGCGTCCCGAAGCCGAACCTGTGGCGCATCGTGCTTTACTCACCACTGATTTTCCGGCCCGCACCCCGCGTCTACAGCGTGATCAGAGCCAGTTCCAGTACTTGAGAAGCCATCCAGGAACGCTTCTTCACTTCACGTAATGCTGAAGATCCCGCTCGCCCTCATTACACTCGAACTCCATGATGTCGGTTCCCTGTTTTTGCCGGCGGATCTGGAATTTCATGGTCCAAGGCCGGGTGTAGACCTTGGGATCGTCAAGAGTGGCTTCGTACTGAATGGTATTCGGGTTGATCATGGTATAGCGCTCGACCACGTGGAGTTGGTCGCTGTGAAAATTGGCGGCCATATCCAGCCAAGTCTGATCGTTGAAGCCGTTCACATCCACCACCAAAGTGTCGCCTTCCCAATGGCCCACTGAATCGCCCATCCAGGTGTTCAGAACGTCGCGACCTGTGGGGTGCTGGTGGGATCCATCGGTGTGAATGATACGAATGGCATGAGGATATTCGTACAGAAACACTACCTCGCCGGGCTTCTGGATCACCTCCCAGGGAAACGGCGTATAGACCGCGCGCGGCACACCGGGCAAATGACAGTGGGCTTGAGGATCGTTGGACGCGTCCTTGAACAGTTCGGCTTTCTTGGCCAGAGCCCAGGCCTGGTAAGGAATTTTGTGGTTGGGCGGATCTACGACGACCCCTTTTCCAGCTGGGATGCCGTAGACCGCCTCGTGATCTTCCACGTCGAACGGCGCGAGTGTAGCGGCCAGCCACAGGCCGGTGAGGTCGGGCTTGTGGTCCGACGTGCGTTTGAAAGGCGCCGGTTTTTCTTCTCGGGGCGAGAAGTCGCCGAATTGCGCCAGAGCTAATTGCGGAAGACCGCAAAGCCCAGCGGCCAGACATAGAACGTTTGCGAGCGTGGATGTTCTCAACGGCCGGCCTCTACTTCTGATCCGGCGTGCTATTGGGCGTGCCGGCGAAGACCTTTCTTCCGTCGGGCAACTTTACGCTGCGCGCAGCAGCGGTATGCGATCCATCCTTTGCCAGGAAGGCCTCCAGCGTCACCCTATCCCCTGCTTTCAGATCGTCCTTCCGCCAGCCTTGCCGGTACAGCGCGTTGGGCGCTCCGGTTTCGATGGCCCAATTGACCACCGTACCGTCGTCCCCTTTGACATCCACATAGATATACGCGTGCGGATTCACCCAATCCACCTTGGTTACGACGCCGTTTAGTGTGATCTGTTTGGTCCCATCAAATTCGGCAGCGAAGGAGTGGTGGGCTAAAACCGGAACGACGGGGACAACAAGTCCAATCATCAGGGCGAGGCCCGCAAAAGTTGTTTTGTTCACTGCCATACTCAGGACGCACCTTCTTAACTTATTCTTACGCGATCCATGGGGTTTTGGGGCATTATCACGGCAAGTGATCCAGGACATCCGATTTCCCGGTTGACCCGCCAGCCCGGCGGCAAAATGCAGCAAACTCAATGTCGTCCCCGCGATGAGCGTGAAGGGGAAGTTTGGGCGTTATCGTGTGCACCGAAAGCGGGTTCGGAACACTCGCAGGATTCGGTCCGGTTCATCCCGAGTTTTGCCGGCTGAATCTGCGCGCGTTGGCCGACGGCGCGAAGCTGGCCTCGCAAAAACTGTGGAACACAGTCAGCACCGCGGATGGGTTAGTTTTCGACGAGCGAATCACACGCTCTCCATTCGGAGACCGCGCGCCAAAGTTACTTTGCGTGACACCTGCACGCATCATCATTCCAACTGATCCCGAATATCATCGCATCAATCTGGTCAACTCCGGTCGAACCAGTGTATGTTTCATTTAGCGTAGTTCAGACTTCAAGGGTCAGTTCAAAAGAGGAACGAAAATGAGAGGTTTTCGGAACCGTGCAGTTCTGCTTCTTAGCAGTGTGTTTTGTTTTTTGCAGCCGCCGTAATTCCCACAAATGTTTTCGGACAGGCCGCCACTGCGTCCATATCCGGACGCGTAACGGACGCCTCCAACGCCGCGGTGCCCGGGGCGACCGTCACCATCAAGAATACGGCCACGTCGGCCACTCAAACGGCCAGCACCGATGAACAGGGCCGCTATGCGTTGCTGGACCTGCCCATCGGTCCTTACGACCTCACCGTGTCCAAGACCGGATTCCAGAACCTGGCTCGCACCGGCTTGGTCCTCACCGTCGGCAGCGCTCCGGTGCTGGACTTCCAGATGGTGGTCGGACAGGCGAGTGAAACGGTGAGCGTGAACGCCGAAGCGGCTCAGGTGGAGACCACCACCGCCGCGGTCTCCTCGTTGGTCAATCAGACCCAGATGCGCGAGCTGCCGCTGAACGGCCGCGATTGGGAACAGCTGATTCTGCTCGCGCCCGGCGTTCTGAGTTATCCGCAGGGCGGATCGAGCGCGCTGACTTCGGTCGCCAATGCGTATTCGATTTCCGGAACGCGTCCAGAAGGATACGCCAATATGCTGGACGGCGAAGACATGCTGAACTGGTGGCAGCGCAACGCCGGCGGCGACGTAACCGGCACTACGCTCGGTATCGACGCCATTGCGGAGTTTCAGACGCTGACCGGCACTTACAGTGCGGAGTATTCGGGCAACGGCGGCGCCATCGTCGGCGTGACCAAATCGGGCACCAACGAATTTCACGGCTCGATCTATGAGTTCTTCCGCAACAGCGCCCTGGATAGCCGCGGCTTTTTCGACGGCGCCTTCCGTGCCTGAGTTCCGCAGAAACCAGTACGGCGGCACCATTGGCGGCCCGATCAAGAAGAACAAGGTATTTTTCTTCGCCAACTACGAGGGAATTCGGCAGTTGCTGGAAACCACCTACGTCAATTACGTGCCGGAACCTAACTTCGTCGCCCTCAACTGCGTAGCCCCGAAGTGTGTGGAAAACCCGGCTTCTGCCGCGATGCTGGCCCTCTACCCGGCTCCCAACGGAGGAGTGTTTAATGCCCAAGAAGGCGTCGGCATCTATAACTTTGTAGGTCCGCAAACAACCCCCGAGGATTTCGGCGTGGCCCGCATCGATTGGAATATTTCCGACAAAGACGCGTTCTTCGCACGCTACGAGGCCGATTTCGGCACCCGCACCACGAATGCCGGCCTCGGTCTTTGGCCTCTCGATGACACTACCCATAACCAGTTCTTTACGATGGGGGAACGTCACGTCTTTTCGCCTACTTTGATCAACCAGTTCACCGCATCTTACTCGCGGCCCTGGACGTCGGAAGTTCAGCCGGCCGAACACGCGGCGCTGCAAATCTTTACTCCCGCGCGAGAGGACGCTTATGTGGCCGTTCCGAACCTTACCGCGCTCGGGGCAGGTTTCGTGAACCCCTTCCGCTATCTTCAGAACAAGTTCACCGAAAAGGATGACCTGACCTGGGTCAAGGGATCCCACACCATAAAAATCGGCGGCATGTTCCAGCGCCAGCAGCTCGATCCTTACGTCCAGGTCTTCTGGAACGGATTCTACATATTCACCGGCGGCGATGCGAGCTTCCTGGCAGGCCAACCATTCCTGTTTGAGGGCGCGCCCAACGGCGGCACCAACAGCTATCGCGCCGAGCGTTACGATGTTGTCCAGCCCTATATTCAGGACGACTGGAAAGTTTCGAAGAATCTGACCATCAACATCGGTCTGCGCTACGACTGGGAAACCAATCCGATCGAGGTCCACGATCTTTTCTCCAACGTGGTGGGGCCGCCCTTCCAGCCGAATTTCGTGAGCGTCCCGCACGCTTACGCCAACAATCCCTCCAACCGGAACTTGGACCCGCGCATCGGCTTGGCGTGGGACGTCTTCGGCGACCACAAGACTTCCGTGCGCGCCGGCTTCGGGATTTTCCACGATCCTTATACAACCTACACTTTCTCGTCCGCCTACGTGTCGAGCCCTCCGTATGACACCCAGATCCAGATCTTCTCCCAAGGCTGGCCGTACCCCTTTGTCGGCGGCGGGATTCCGTCCTATAGTCAGACAACCGGTACGTATTACGGAACCAACACCACTCCGTATTCGCTGGAATACACTCTCAGCATCCAGCGTGAACTGCCCTGGCACAACCTGTTCACGGTCGGCTATCAGGGAACCCGCGGCGTTCACCTGCTGGCGTTCAACGATTTCAATGCGCCCGAAGCCACGGTGATCAACGGTGTGGACTACTTGGCGACCAACAATGGCGCCCCGTGCGCCCTCAACGCACCCACCCGGGCCCAAATGCTTGTTCCCAGAACCCGCGGCCCGTTCCTGCCTTGGGCTCCCAAGACATGACCGCGCCTTTCAGCTACTCTTCTTACAACGCGCTGCAAGTCGGACTCACGCACAGAGCGTCCGCGAATCTGGTCTACCAGTTCTCTTACACCTATTCGCACTGCATCGACAGCGCGTACACGTATGGCGGCCTGGGCTTCAACAATACCTCCTCAGCCATCACCAATCCTTACGACTTTAATGCGGACAAAGGCGATTGCAGCTTCGATCTGCGCCACAACATCTCCTTCAACGCCGTTTACATGTTGCCCTTCAAGGGCAACCGCTTCAAGGAAGGCTGGCAGTTGAGCGGAGTTACATCCTGGCACACCGGCGTGGATTTCTCCCTTGGCGAAGGCGACCAGATGGACACCGGGAACACCTTCGACAACGAGCGCCCGACCTACGTGCCCAACGCACCCGGCTGTAACAACAATGTCTACGCGAACCAGAGCGCAAATCAGTGGATCAACCTAAACTGCTTCGTAGCCTCGACGTACGGCTCGGCCGGAAATCTTGGTAGGAACGTGCTGCGAGGGCCCGGATATGCGGAGACCGATATCGGCTTAACCAAGAACACGAGAATCACCGAACGGGTGATCCTCACCTTCAAGGCCGAGCTCTTTAACATCTTCAACCATCCCAACTTCTCGGTCCCAGACGGGACAATCATCAATCCGGGTACGAACTGCGGGCCCACAGTTTTCTATAACAACGGCAGCACACCCGCCGCCCAAGCTTGCTTCGCCCCCTCGGGCGCTTCGATCACTTCACAGGTAGGAAGCGGCGGCCTGCCCGATGTGGCCCGTCAGACCCAGTTCAGTCTGAAGCTGGTGTTCTGATCGCTGCTTAGTTTGGGAGGGCTGCCCTGTTCCTGAAGTGAGCAGCCCCCAACCCCGAGGTATCATAATGCTTCGGAATCGGAATGATCAAGGAAGCAGGCGAAGCGTTCCGGCGCTTTTCGCGCGCGGCTCTTAGCGCGGCGGGACTAGGAACCCGGCCCGAGCCCCTTATTTCCGTTCCTTTTGAGCCCCTGGACCCTTTCGATCAGATCGCGAAAATGGGACGGGGAGTCAACATTCTCGGATACGATCCGATCTGGACGGATTTTCGAAAAGCGCGCTTCCGCCAGCGCCATTTTCGAGCGATTCATGACGGCGGATTCCAGAGCGTCCGTATCAACCTCCACGCTTTCCAGCACATGGATGGCGCCGATCGACTCAGCGCGACGTGGTTCCGGACCCTCGATTGGGCGGTCAAGAACGCTCTTGCCAACCATCTTCAGGTAATCCTGGACGAACACGACTTTCGCGCGTGCGGAGCCGACCCGGACGGCTGCAGGCGCAAGCTTCTGGCCTTCTGGCAGCAAGTAGCGGAGCATTATAAGGATGCGCCCAACAGCGTGGTCTTCGAGCTTCTCAATGAGCCGAACTCCCAGATCACGCCCGAAGCCTGGAACCAGCTGCTGAAAGATGTGCTGGCGATGGTCCGCAGGACCAATCCGCGGCGCAATGTCGTGATCGGTCCGGCCTCGGAGAACGGAATTTACTACCACTATCTCGACAACCTCCAGCTACCGGCCGACGACCGCAATATCATCGTCACGGTTCACTACTACCTCCCCATGGAATTCACCCATCAGGGCGCGAAATGGCATCCCCCGACGGCCGGTCTTTGGGGTGTGAAGTGGGGGACCGACCAGGACAAGCGCCGCATCCAAGAGGATTTTGGCGGCGTCCAGCAATGGTCGCAGAAGGCCCAGCGCCCCATCCTGCTGGGTGAATTCGGCGCTTACGATCGGGGCGACATGGATTCGCGCGTCCGCTACACCTCGTTCGTGGCCCGTACGGCCGAAGACCTGGGATGGGCGTGGACCTACTGGCAATTCGATTCCAACTTCATCGTCTGGGATATGGCCCGTCACGCCTGGGTTCAGCCCATCTGGAAGGCGCTGGTCCCATAGCGTCTTTTCGCGCTGGTCAGCCGATAGATGAATGAATGCTTCGCACCGGCTTGATCGGGTTCGGCTATTGGGGCCGTAATCTCGCTCGGAATTTCCAGACCGTTCCTTCTTCGATTCTGGGGGGCATTTGCGACTACAACCCCGCCCGAGTGGCCGAGGCCGGAAGCCTTTATCCCAGCGTGCGAACCGTGACTGAAGTGGAGGCGTTGATTGGGGATCCAACGCTGGACGCTATCGCGATCGCCACTCCGCCCGCGGCTCATTTTCCTCTGGCGATGGCGGCGCTCGAGGCTGGGAAACACGTATGGATCGAGAAGCCGATGGGGTGCAGCTTCGTTGCGGCCAGCCAGCTCCAGGACGAGGCACGAAAGCGCGGGCGCGTCCTGATGGTGGACTATACCTTCGTTTATTCGGAGCCAGTGCGCAAGATTCGCGAGCTGATCGATTCAGGCGAGCTCGGTTCGCTGTACTACTACGATTCGGTTCGCGCCAATCTGGGCCGCTTCCAAAATGACGTGGACGTGCTGTGGGACCTGGCGTCGCACGATCTGGCGATACTGGATTACTTGTTGAAGGAGCAACCGGTGCGTTCGCGGGTACACCGCGCGGCTCATTTGGGAAAACAGCCGGAAGTGGCTCACCTTTGCGTCGAATATCCCTCGGGCTTTCATGCCCACGTTCACGCGAGTTGGCTGGCCCCGGTGAAAATCCGCCGCGTGATGCTGGCTGGGGCGAAGCGAATGCTGCTGTGGGACGATTTGGAAAGCGAGCGGAAGCTACAGATTTACGGTTATGACGTAAGCCCGCAGCCGCACAATGGGCAGTTCGCCGAACCACTAGGAACCGCCGTGCGGCATTTTCTCACGTGCATCGAAACCGGAGCGCAGCCGCTGACGGACGGCGAAATGGGGATGCGTGTGGCCAGAATCTTGGAGCAAGCCGCGGCGGGCTATTGATCCGCCGGGAATGCGCCGCCCCGGCGAAGAATGTCGAGCACTTGCTCGACGCGGGAATCAAAGACACCCTGTTTTTCCGGCGTGTAATTCAGATGATCCGATTCCATGATCACCACTTCCTTAGGGCCTGGGATCTGATTGAGGGCGATCCAAATCCCGTCCGGCGGAGCGGTGGTATCGATCAGGCCAACACCCGCCAGCACCGGCGCGTTGATTCGCGACGCGAAATTGACGGTGTCGAAATAGAGCGCCGCCGCCATTACGCTGGCATCGCCGGAAGGCCAGTCGGGATAGCCCGGCTTGCGGCCGTGGAGTTCGCCGTTGGAATCGGCGCCCGAAGGTTTGTTGACGATCACCGCGCTCACCTGGCGACGCAGGCCGGCAGTGGCCAGGGCTTGCTGGCCGCCCATGCACGTCCCCATCACAACGAGAGTCTTGCCATCCCAATCGGGGCGGCTCGCAATGTAATCCACCGCGCGCGCATTGCGGAGATACATACCCAGGAAGTACGATGTCTCGCGGTTGGTGTTGCCGATTGCCTGATAACGGCGGCTGACATTGGCGGCCTGATTGGATGGCAGATCGGGTGGCAGATCGTGCGCACTGACGTAAAAAGCCAGCCAGCCCTGGGCGGCGCGGGCCGTGACCGTTTGGGGCCGAAGAGCATAGACACCGGCGTATGGAAAGATCACCAGCGCCGGCAATCTGCCCGGCTTGACCGGTTTTGCGAGGTAGCCATGCACCTGCGAGTTCCAGCCATCCAGCTGGACGGTGGATAGCTCCACACCATCCTTGGCAGATACCGGCGTAAGAACCGGATACATGGGCACCAGGCTGAGGCTTTGGAGTTTCGCATCCCAGAAGGTGTCGAAATCGGCGGGCCGAGGCACAGACGGCTTCAATTGTGTTGGCTCGATTACCGCGCCCAGATGGACCGCCGATGCGGGCGTTGCGCCTTCCGCGTTCACCGTCACATACAGCGTGGCCGGCTCTTCGAGCGTGGCTTCGATGGTGGCGCGGCCGGAGGTGAAATCGAGCGTGCCGGTTTGGATGGTATCGAGGTTGTTCTTCTTGATCTCGTAAACATATTTCGTGGCGGGCGCGTCTTCGCCCTGCGCCGGGAATACCGCCCAGCCGGCTTTTTCCCCTAAGCGGTAAATTCCACTCTTGGAGAACGGCACGAACTTCAAGTTCTGGGCCTCCGCGACAACCGCGAAGAGGAGCAGCGCAAGCAGAGCCAAGACGCCGTCCAGGTCTCCCCCATCCCGCAGAACGTGGGCCTGATCGCGCAGCGATGCGAGCGCGCCTTCCTTGTCGCCGAGTTCGCGGTAGAGCCGCTCGGCTTCTTCGTACAAGGCCATCGCGCCGTCCAGGTCCCGGCGGTCATGGACAATTTTTGCCCGGTTCTTCAGCGACGCCACTATCCCGTCTCGACCGCCCAAATCACGGGAGGGGAGCTGTGCCGCGCCATGGGTACGAAGCAAGTGACTCCAATGCCGCACCGACCTTAGCGGCGGACGTGGCGGCGTCATAGGATCCCTCTTATCGCTCATCGGACTCACGGGACCCCCGCAAAAGCTTCTGACCGAACGGACTCCAGACTTGCGAGTCCGCGGCTGCAGGCTGGATTTTTCCAAGCGCGAGGTCCCGCAAGGATACCGTCGAGACGCTCTCCTCCAAGGCGTTCAGGAGACTCAGGAGACGCATTTTATCCGGCCGGCTGCGCAGGCATCGCGGGTGCAGCACGATGCCCGCGTGTCCGTCTGCGGCGAGCTGCAGCGCCAGCTTGTGCATCACGCGTGCGCGGCTGAATGCGCGATCCGCGGTCCAATTCCATACGTCCACTCCTGCCCGTCTCACTGGCAGGGGCGCGCCGGGCACGGAGTTGGTTTGCAGGCATCGACACGAAAGTGCCGCCCAGCGCGTGCCACGTCTCAGGCAACCATGGCGGAAGAGCATCAAAAGGCGGCGAAAATCCGCCGGTGAACCGCTTCGGGAATGCCTTCTCTATTTGCCGCTTACCCCGCGCGATCTGGATGGATTCTTCTGCCGTGGGCGCGGCGCATTCGAGAGAAAATTCACAGCGCAGGCCGCTATCGGAAGTGCGCGGAACATGCGCGTACCCGTGTTGAGAAACCTCAAACAGCGTACCCGGACGGATCAAAGCGGTCCAGGAACGCCTCGTCGAACTCCAGCAAGATAGGGAACCACCTCCAGCGAAGCGCGCAGACCCCGCGCGGCCAGCAGATCGAGCAGCCAGCAAAGCGCTGGTTCCTTGCACACCACATCGTCGATGCGAATCACCAACGGGATTGCGACGTTTCGCGCTGCTCCGGCGGATCGCGCGTGGCTTCGGCCTGGGCGCCGAACGCGGTCCTCGGCCGATCGAGAATCAATCGGCGAAGTTCCCGTGGTTCGGGCACCCCGGAGTGCGTAGCGGCAATCCTGCTTGGCGATGCGGCGATACTCCGCGCGCCACGTTGTCATCGAACCAGAGGCTCTCTATATTCGGCGGGACCAGCCCAAAGGACGACAGGCGGTTCACGCGCTCGGTCACAGGCTCCGCGTAGGTGGTGCCAATCAGCGGCATGAAAGGCGTCCCGGCAGCGATGCACTCCCAGGTGGTATTGAAGCCAGCCCGGATCACCGCTGCTTTGGCAATCTTCAGCAGCGCCGGCATCTGGTCCTCGTCCGGCAACAACCTCGAATTGCGAAGGGATGGGGATTCGCGGCGGAAAATAGGGTCCCTTGACGAAGAGCAGCGCGTACTCGCGATCCGCGGTGCTGCACGACGTCCGCCACTTGCAGAGCGACGCCTCAGGAAACGAACAAAGTCCTGCCCCTGCGGGTCGTTGGATGGACGCCGCCGCCGCCCATGCTGAAGACGCACACTTCCTGATCGCCGGACGAGATTGTAGCGCGCCCGCACTTGGCGGATCTCATCCTCGGCCGGCGTGCGGTAGACGGGACCGATGACGTGCCACTTCTTCCAACCCGCCAACTGCCGCGTCTGGGCTTCGTCGTAAGGCCAGGTGGGTGAATCCGGCGAATCGCACAGCAAGTAGGCCGAATACACCGCGCTATACCGTTCGTTCAAGCGGACCAGGTATTCGAAAGACGTGGGACGAACCAGCAGCACGCGGCGAATGCCAGGCGGGAGTTGAATGGGAGCCGGGTGGGTGTCTTCCACCACCACGGCCGGCAACGAAATGACTGCCAGCGAGTGCAGTTCGGAGGCTACCCGCTTTCGAACTTCGTCCGTCGCGCCCCATAGCGAGGGCACTAGCCGGACTGGAAACTGCGTCAATCCCGGGGACTGATATTCTCCTCCCGAAAAGATCACCGGCCGCTCGCCCACGGATGCGAGCGCACGGCTCAACGATGGTGCTGCGGATCAGATGGCCCAGGCCCTGTCCATTCATCGCGAACATTACCACCGCCACGAGGTTCCTCCTGGCGACGGCGTCTGTGTGGACAAAGGGAGCGGCATGGTAAACAGGCTAACCCAATATTCCCCGGCGCCGATCCAGCAGATCCTTCACGGCGCGAAGATATTCGCGCTCCGTGATGTTTATGCGTGCGCTGATAGTTGTTGGCATGGATGCGCCGGTAGGCAACCGTTTCCGGCAGCATCTCGATGTTCATTTGCAACATCGTCGCACGGCCGTACCAATCGAGAAAATCACCGATGCTGCGCTCTTCGGAAAAGAGCCCGACGCGATCGAACGACCGGCGTCGCGCCAGCATGGCGCCCTGCAACAATCCCGGCAGGGGCTGAAGCGGGACGGCCAGTCGCTCGCGCTCCTCGGGCGGCATTTCCGGAGTGAAAAAATTCTGGATATGCCCGAAGACTAAATCGAGCGCCGGGATTGCGATCGAAGCAGGCCATCTGGCGTTCCAGCTTGTCCGGACTCCACAGGTCGTCGTGATCCAGGAAGGCCAGATACTCACCCGTCGCGGCGCGAATTCCCGTATTCCGCGCCGCCGGATGCCCGCGCTGGTCCTGTTCGATCAGCCGGACTTCGGGAGCGTATTCGCGCACGATCTGCGCGGTGGAATCGGTTGAGCCGTCGTCAACCACCAGGATTTCAAGCGGCCGGTGCCTTTGCGCCAGAATGCTGTCGAGCGTCGCAACGATATACCGCTGGCTGTTATGGGCCGGGATTACGACGCTGACCAAGCTGTCCACTGGCTGGCCCCTTCGGTGTGGCCGATATATTCTCGAAAATCGAAGCGCCGCTTCTGAGACGGGTCCACCAGTCCCAATTGAATTCGATCCACGCGCCGCTTCATCACCATAAAGATGCGACTGCAGATTTTTCCCGCGCGAGACGTTCGTGGAGTGACGGCGATAAATGAACGATACCTCGTCGACGTTAATTTTGACGATATCGTTCTCCCAGCAGCGGTACATCAAATCGTGGTCTTCTCCGAGAGTCATGGTTTCATCAAGTCCGCCGCAGATCTCAAATACTTCGCGGCGGAACAGGCAGCTTTGTATGTACGGCATCCGATAAGCTCCGCTGATCCGATCGCCGCAGAGCTGCCGCATGCGCCCCTGCGCGATGCCGGCCTCCGGATTGCGCTAGGAGAGCCGCGTGAAGCCGCGAAAGATTGCCCGGATACCACATGTCGTCGATGTCGAGGAAGGCCAGAAACTCGCCGCGCGACTCGCGGATGCCTCGATTGCATGCTGCCGACGACTCCTTGGTGCGGTTGGCGAAAGTACCGTACGAATGCCGGCGGCTTCAGCTCGACCGGCGATCCATCGTCCACCAGCAATACTTCTTTGTCGTCGAAATTCTGGGCCTCAATCGACGCCAGGGCCGAATCGAGAAACTCTGCGCCGTTATAGGCCGGAATCGTAATGCTGATCATAAACCTCTGTTACAAAGCCAACTCACTACCGCATCTCGCTCGTTCGGTATCGTTTCCAGAAACTCATGACGGTGCTGCTTATAATATTCCCAGGTCAGATCCTGGAACCGCCGGATCCCCTCGACCGCTGCTTTGGATCGCGCCCCGGATGCATTAAGACCCCGGATCAGGGTCAATCCCGACGGACCTGTCCGAACAGTAGTGACCTCCAGGCCGGGCCGGTATTGCTTCAGAAACGGGAGTACCTTCCAAACATCCCCAGTGTGAAACGTTGTGTGGCGTTCCCGCGCCGAGGTGTGTTCATCCAGGGGTATCGTGTCGTGAAGGGCAATGACTGACGTGGGATGCGCGTAAACCTCCAGATTGAAAATGTCGTCGATGGCTTGTTCGAATTGGTGCAAACCGTCGATAAACGCGAGTGAAAACGAGTTGGTCCCAAAGAATTCCGCCAGCGAGTGCTTCGAGAAAAACTCCGTGCTGGTCATGGGCAGAACCTGCGTCGGCGTCCTCCAGCGATGGTCCATCTCGGGGAAGGGGTCGATACCGAGCGCGATAGTCGGAGGCCTCGCCAGCCTCAAGGAATGTCCTTGAAGACGCCGATTTCCACATAGCTTTCCGGTCTTAGATCTTCGTGCAGCCATTCCAGCACTTCGAAATAGTCGGGTCCCGGGAACCGCATCAACGCCACGATGTTAGGCATGGCTGCGTCACGCGGGTCGAAGTTCATCGGAACTGTCGTGGGACTTTTTTCCGGGCTCACCAGCATGGAAAACCGCCTTCATGTCGCCAGTCATCCCGACTGCGGCGGCCAACCCTCGTCACCGATCTCGTGAATCGGGTCCAGCAGAAGGAGGCCTTCCAGATCCCTAAAGGCCTGCAGGCTCGGCGGCGGCGAACGGCAACCCGGTCTCAGCTCCGGCCACTCGCACGGGACGCTGCAGCTTACGGGCTTCCACCGGTGCGATCAATTGTTCGGCTTGAAGTTGTTCCAGGAACGGCGCCAGCGCCGTCTCGATCTCTTCGGGTGTTGCCGCGTATTTGGCCGCCAGCGCGCCTGCCAGCTCGTCCGCCGTGGCCTCTTCCGACAGCAGCACGAACGCATCGGTCGCCGAGCCGGCCATGCTGTGGTAAGTGCCCTTATCCAAATGAATTGCAACCAATTCATCGTCGAAACGTTCGTAGATGACCGCGGGCGAATTGATGCGATAGCACGCGTCGGACATGCCCGCTATTATGTAATCCACACCGCAACCCGTCAATAACCTTACTAATAGTCCGAAAGTACTGTGCGTTCTACCGGGAACACGAAGATGCAGCGGCCAGTCTGGACTCTCATAATGGACTGTCGCTTATGAATTGGGATTCGTCCATGCCAGCGGCTCAAGCAGCGTACACGCTGGCCAGGGCTTGGCATAGCAAGGGTACGCTTGCGGCCGCGATTGCAGGCTACCGCGCGGCGCTGGCTCTGGATCCCGGCCATCTGGAGGCGGCCATTCTGCTGGGCGCTCTCATGCAGTCCCAACTGCGGCTGGACGAGGCACTCGAAATCTATCGCGGCGCGCTGGATCATCATCCCAACGATGCCCGGCTCCACAAACAGTTTGCGAATGTGATGCTCACGCAGGAAGGACCCGATGCGGTATTTCGTCACTACGGGCTTGTCCGCAAGGATGCAAGACACTTCAGCCCGCGGCCAGCTGAAATCCTCTGCTGCACAGTCGTAAAAAACGACTTTCCTCGCCTGCCCTATTTTCTTGAGCATTATCGCCAGAAAGGTATCGGAACATTTCTGGCGGTGGACAAGGGTTCGACGGACGGCAGCCTCGAATACCTCCTGAATCAACCCGACGTTTACGTCTGGCAATCCGACCTTTCTTTCAATGGGGCCAACTTCGGCGCAGTTTGGTTTGAGCCGGTTCTTCGCACCCACGGTCAAAATCATCGGTGTCTGATGGTGGATATCAAGGAGTCGCTGGACGATCCGGCGCAGTCGGTGAAGCCGGAAGACAGGCTGTTTCCCAAAGTGGTGTTTCCCAAAATTGACCAGGTGTCTGCGGAAGAGCGGCCCCTCTGGTCCGTGATGCTGACCGTTTACCGCCGGACCAGGTTTCTAGAACAGGCGTTGCGGAGCGTGCTGGCACAGGCGCCCGGGCGGGACGAAATGCAGATCGAGCTGGTGAGCGATGGCCCGGACGACGAGCGTCAAACAGAAATCGAAGCTATGGTCCGATCGATCACGGGAGACCGGATTGGATTTTACCGGCATCCGGTCCGCGCCGGGCAACCGGAGATATTCAACATTTGCGTGCGGCGGGCGCGCGGGGTTTGGGTCCACATTCTACACGATGACGATTGGGTGGCGCCGGGCTTCTACCAGGCCCTTTATGAAGGCACTGTGCGGGCTCCCGAAATCGGAGCGGCCTTCTGCCGCCATACCCACGTCGATGAAGAGGGGCGAAGCGTTAGCCGGTCCGTGCTGGAACGCGAGACGCCCGGCATCATCGAGTGCTGGTTAGACCGCATCGGATGCTCCTGCCGTTTGCAGACGCCGTCTATTGTGGTCCGGCGCGAGGCCTACGAACGGCTGGGCGGATATTGTCCGCAAGCCAGGTCTGCGCTCGATTGGGAAATGTGGCAGCGCATCGCCGTCCACTATCCGGTATGGTACGAACCCAGGCCGCTGGCGTTTTTCCGTCGAAGCGCCCAATCGGAAGGCTCCCGGGTGAAGGCGTCCGGCGAGCAGATCGCGCATACGCGCGCGGTGATCGAGATCGCGAGGAGTTATCTGCCCGCCGCAAAAGTGGAAGCGTTGTCGCGCCGGGCCGGCGAGCACTACGCTCTCTTCGCGTTCGAGCTGGCGCGGCAGCAACTGGAGGCAGGCAATCCGGCTGGGGCCATCGCGAATCTGCGCGAGGGAATACGCTGCAGTCGATCGGATGATGTGGTCCACAAACTAGTCTCCTGGCTATCGCCGGCCGCGCCGCCGAAAGCGTGAAGGGCTACAGCATGTCAAGCGCGACAGAACAGGAACAAGCACAGTTTTTCGAGCAAGTCCAGGAAGGGTTTCAGGCGGCGGCCGCACGGACCGGGGAAATCGTTCGCGATTTCCGGTTGGCGGGAACTTCGGTTCGGCTCCGATTCGCGGGTGACTCGCTGATTCCCGCGATCGTGCCGGGACTGGCGTATCCCGTGTCTAGCACGGGATTCGAACCTCAATGCGAGATCTGCTTATGGGATTCCGAGAGCACTGGGATTCGGCTCCCGCCCCCACCGCGGCCCTGGAAAGACTTCACCGAGCGGGGCAACATCTGGGGCTTCGACAGCTCCCGATACCGCTCCGGCTACCGCTGGGGTGAAGGTTCGGTGAACGTGATGGATCGAGAGTCGCGCCAGGCGGTCTTCTGCGTGCCGACGGTTAAACATCTGCCGGCCTGGGTTTTGTCCTCACCGCTGCGCGGTATTCTGCATTGGTGGATGGAGATGAACGGCCGCCAATTGGTGCACGCGGCGGCAGTGGGATGCGGCGGACGCGGTGTTCTGATACCAGGCCGATCTGGATCGGGCAAATCCTCAACCTCGGTGGCCTGTCTGCTAGCTGGAATGGAGTTCATAGCGGACGATTATCTGGCCGTGGCGCTGGATCCGGAGCCGCGCGTGTATCGGTTGTACACCACAGCTAAGCTGGACCCGCACACTTTGAGTCTGTTTCCCGATCTCGCGAAGCGCTGCCGCGCGGTTCCTCAGCCGGGCTTCGGCAAAATGGTGCTGTTTCTCGAAGATGGATTCCGCGAACAGTTACGGGAAAGCCTGCTCCTTAAGCTGGCGCTCCGGCCTTGGATTTCCCGTGTACCAGAGACCACGCTAGGACCGGCCGAGCCGCACGAAATCGAACGCGCGCTGGCCTGGGAAACTCTCGCGCATCTGCCGCACGCCGGAAACCAGACCGTCGAATTTCTGAATCGCGTCTCGCACGAGGTTCCACGGGCGGCGATTTACCTGGGAGCGGATCGGGCGCGCATCCCCACTGCGATTCGGCAAGCGTTGGGCGCTCCGGTCGACTCCGCTACGCCCCGTCCAGGCGGGGAGCGACGGCCCTTTGTCTCCCTCATCGTTCACTTTCACCAGGAAGACCGTGCGGAGCTGAGGATGCTTGCCGCTGACATCGAAGCGCAAAGCTATCCCCGAACCGAGTTGATTGTGATAGCCAGCGGTCCGGCTTGTGCACTGAAGGATGAGGTTTGCAAACTTCCCGGGAACGTGCGTTTTTTTGTATTCGAAAATGCGTTCGCGAATGCCCAGGGTTGGAACCGCGGCATTCGGGAGTCGTTCGCGGAGTTGCTGATGCTCATCGAGCCCGGCGATCGGTTTGCGCCGGGCGCTCTGGATGCTTTGGTGAACGCCTGCGAGCTCGATTCCGAAGCGGCGTGGGTCCGAGGCCGAGCCGGGACGAACGGCGACTCACTGAGCCCTCTGCGCGGAGCGTTAATCCGGAAAAGTGCATTTCGGGAGCATGGGCTCATGCCAACGGACCATTTCAGGTGGCTTCAGGGGATGGAAGAAAAGGGACTGACAGGGCGCTCGATCGAGAGTGTTACGCTGTACGCCGCGACAGAATCCCCCTCTCAAGTCCTGAAACCAAACTTAGGCCTCTTGAGGGAACTGGACCGCCGCCGCGGCGACAGACAGTGATCGCCCCGCCGACAACTCGCTGACGATATCGCAGGTCCGCTGGGCGCCGTCGAGTCTGGCGGCCAGGGGTTCGGGCCGGAAATCGAACGTCCGCAGAATCTCCGACGCCAGCGACTCTGTCGTCATCTGCTCTTCGATCAGCATTCGTACCAGGCCTGTGCGGGACAACATCCTGGCCCGCTGCATCTGCTCGTCTTGATGCGGTGTGGCAATCGGAATGACCAGCGCTGGTACGCCGGAGGCAAGCACATCCTGGGCCGTGTTGTACCCGCAGCGAGACACGGAAACTCCTGCGTATCGCAACTCATTGAACAGATCGGGAACCCAGCGCAGCAGTTCGACGGAATCGCCGGCTTCGGCGCAATTGGACACCAGCTCGTTCCAGTCGCGCTCAAGCAAAAATCTACCCCCGAAGATTCGCAGCCGGCAGCCGCGCAGTAGACCCGCTTTAGCGGCGCCTACGGCGCATCGCAGCACCGCTTCCCCTCCCCGGCCACCACCCACGGACACCAGAATCGTTTTGGGCCTCTCGCCCGACACGATGCTGTTCCGCTGGTGACGGCTGACGTAATTGGTGTAATATACCGGAATTCGAATGCCGGACGCAGCAGGAAAAGTGTCCTCAAGCCGTGTCACACGAGAATCGGAATGGATCAGAACGCCATCAAAATACTGGTTGGCTAACCACACTAGCGATTCGGCCCGAAGCGCTTCGAGCTTGCGGTCCTGAATATCACGAACGCTCGAAAGGATTTTCATATTCTCCGGGCACACCGATCGGAGGCCTTTCAGAAAGGGAAGAAGAAAGGGAAGGGATGCGTGCCGGCCGAAGGGAAAATACTCAATAATCACCGCCACGGGGCGCGCCTCGGCGACGATCCGAAGCATCTTCGAGCCAAGAGGCTGGAGCCGGCTCAGAGTGGGAGCAGCGGGGCGCTGCAACACATGCAGTTCCACGCCGGCTGGAGTTTCGATTTGCAGGGAATCCGTGGCGATGACCACCAGTACGACACGGAAACGCCGGGACATCGCCGACGCGAGGATCAGCATCCGCGTCAGATGCCCCCATCCAAGGTTTACTTCGCAAACCAGAACAATGGACTGGGTCCTATCGAATGGTTCAACCATATTGCGAGGCGGACCGGCTTTGCTGGTGGCGCGTCCCGTCGTACTCCACGGTCCATTCCAGCTTTGGCCGTGTCGCGGCCGCGATATGACCTGTGAAGTCGCCTCGCGCGGTCCCGGGGCCCAAAGTGTCGACGGCTTGAAAATTTACCGCGCCAACCTCCAGAAAATGCTCCACCCGCGGCACGAACGAATAGACTCCGGCGGTGACGCTCATGGCGCCGGCGGCGAGAAAATTCGGAGGAATCCAGGCGATCACACGGTAGTTGCCAGGCGGCCTGATGCGTCCATGCCATTCGGTATCGCTGTCGGTGGCCCAGAGCACCTCGGTTCCCCACTCATTCCTCACGCCCAGTACCGGGAAGAGAATCAGAGAGCTCTCTCGAACCTCGAACTCCATCTCAAGTCCCAACTGCCGACCCAGATCCACGGTGGTCAACGTCAGTCCCGCGTGCGAACGAACACGGACGCTGCGGAGTCTGACAGCGCTGCTGCCCGGGGCGATGAGGGCTTCCGGATAAATACGCTCCCCCCGATTCGCGTCTGGGATTCTGGAGTAGGACGCGGCCACTTCATGCACTGGCCCGGCTTCCACCAATCTGCCTTGATCGAGCAGCAAGGCCCGGTTGCAGAGCCGCAGCACCGCTTGGATATTGTGGGAAACGAATAACACCGTTTGCCCATGTTTGCCCACTTGCTCGATTCGCTGCATGCATTTCTTCTGAAATTCCGCATCACCCACCGCCAGGACTTCGTCCACCAGCAGAATCTCGGGCTCAATGTGGGCAGCCACCGAGAAGGCCAGACGCATATGCATGCCGCTCGAATACGTCTTCACGGGCTGGTCCAAGTGCTGTCCCACGCCGGCGAAGTCTACGATTTCATCCAGCTTTCGGACAATTTCGCGATGCTGCATTCCCAGGATCGCTCCATTGAGAAAGATATTTTCGCGGCCTGTGAGCTCGGCGTGAAAACCCGAGCCGACCTCCAGCAGGCTTCCCACCCGCCCGCGCAATTCGACGCGGCCTCGCGTGGGCCGCAATATTCTGGCCAGGATCTTGAGCAGGGTCGATTTGCCGGCGCCATTGCGCCCCAGGATGCCGATCACAGCGCCTGGCTCCGCATCGAAACCGACGTCGTCCAGGGCCAGAAAGCTGGTGCTGCTTCGGACCTCTTTTTTCGTCCGGCGCAGCGAAAGCGCTTCATAGACGGTTCGATACCGGCCCCTATGCGATCTAAGTTGAAACACTTTGCTGAGACCGCGCACGGAAATGGTTTTCATACGCGCTCCGCCAAGTCCGCTTCCAGGCAATGAAAAATGAATGCCGCGGCGCAGCCTATCGCTACGATCGAAAGCCCCGACAAAAGGAGAAGCTTCCCGTCAGGGGGCGAACCGAACAGGCAAGACCGCATAGCCTCCACCACGCCCGCCATCGGATTGAGGCCGATGATCCCCCTGACCCGTTTGGGGAGCAGACTAACGGGATACATGATTGGAGTGGAAAACATCCAGAGTTGCACCAGGAATGGCACGATATATTTGAAGTCGCGGTAAAGCGCCATCAACGATGCCAGCGCCAACCCGACTGACATCGTGAGTCCAGTGGCGATCAAGGCAACCACCGGTAACAACAGCCAAGCGGCGTTGGGCCGAAAGCCCCACCAAGGCGCCAGCAACAGTAAGGGATTCCCGACACCACGAGATCGAGGACACATGCGGCCACGGCGGCGGTGGGCAGGATGGCTCGAGGAAAATAGACTTTGTTCAAGAGCCCGTGGTTGGTCGCAAACGCGGTGCTCGACGCATTGATAGCGGCGGCGAAAAAAGACCACGGAGCCATACCAGTCAGAACGAATAGCCAATAAGGAATTCCGCCGGTGGACGGCCGGAGCGTGCGCGCGAACACGACCGTGAAAATCGCCATGGGAAGCAGAGGCTGCAGGACGGCCCAGAAAACGCCCAGCGCGGTTTGCCGGTATCGCAACGTGACGTCTCGCATGGCCAGAAAGAAGAAGAGTGTGTGGTAGTGGCGATACTCAGCGATTTTCCGGAAGAGCGTAGCGTCCGACGGATCGATTACCGTCCGCACATCCCGGCTGGGCTTTCGCACGCCATGCGGCGCTGCATCGGCGGTCACCAAGTTCCGC
The DNA here is from genome assembly GCA_963798295.1 of Bryobacterales bacterium. Classification (GTDB taxonomy): domain Bacteria; phylum Acidobacteriota; class Terriglobia; order Bryobacterales; family Bryobacteraceae; genus Palsa-89. The sequence continues at coordinate 1,164,486 of CAWCSV010000007.1, forward strand.
TCCTCTGACGAATCCGCTGCCCTAGCCTGGAGAACGCGAGAGTTCCCAGATTTTTCAAGTGAGGGAGCTGTAGTACAACTGCAGTTGGCGGGGCAAGGACAAAATACCGAAGATGCGATTGCGATGCCGGTTAGCGCGCCGATAGTGTTCGATATAATACACCAGCAACCTGCGCCAGTTCAGGGCATGGTGCAACGTCACATAATAGCGCCGCTCAGCGCGATCCACCGCCACCGCCTGAAGTTCTTCGACAACCTGGTTGGGTATCGGGGCTGGAAATGTCGTACGCAGGAATGACAAAGAGGCGCCGAGCGGCAGGGTGACGTGCAACTCCCGGGCTAGGTTCACCAGCCGGGTCCAATCCATTGGGCTTGTCCGGAGTATGATCATCGCATCGGCGATCCAGCGAAGCGGAGGCAGACGGCTGGCCCGAAAGCCGTGGACGCAAGCATGGATGAGCTGATCGGTTGGATTGAGCGCTCGAGTCTGGATCGTGTTCACGGCAAGCGGAACGCTGTCGCTCCAGAAACACCGATCGGCGCCTCGGAATGTCGCGTCGCAAAGCGCGTGCCAGTGGAGGTCCAGATCTCCGTAATGCGGATGCGTCAGGGGGATGGCGTGGCGGTGGCGATAGAGGTATCGGCCCTTGGACGCACTGGGAGGGTAATAGACTGAAGTCCATCCGTCACGCTGCAGCCTCGTTACGACTTCGGGAGCCCGGTCCTCCGGCACCAGAATGTCGATGTCGGACATGGGGCGAAGCGCCATGTTGCGGTAGTGCAGAACCGATAGGGCCATGCCTTTGAGGACCAGCGTAGGAACGCCGATTGCCTCAAACCACGGCAACAATTCCTGCAAGCGCTGGAAGCGCCGTAGATTCTCGGCCCAGTATTCGTGATGAACCAGCCTGAGCTCGTCTCGTAATTGCGGCGAAACGCATGTCTTGACGTTCCAGTAGACCAGCGGAAGCAGCCGCCTGTAGGCCGACTCCAGCCCGGGAAATCCAGGTTTGGCTTGCCCATCCCGAAGCTGTGATCGCCAACTTGTCGCAGCTTCGGCGGCGGCCGGCCCCTCCAGCAAAGCTGCCCGCAAAAGCGAGAGTTCGGACGGATTAGCGAACTGGATGGCTCCGCTCGTCAATTCCATCATCTTAGAAATTCTAGCCTTATATCGATCACTTGCAACTGCGAACCGCGCCAGCATGAACACTTTAGAACGCCATTTCGTACTATTTCTCAGGAATTGGGGTACCGGTACTAATTTTGAGCGCCGCACTCTTTCGCCGCACAAGAGCGTGTTGCAAGATGCAAGGGGAGATCTCGTCCGATACCGATGGACTATCTGCTGAAAGCGCTGTTTTTGCCGGAGCCGCAAGCGCGGCAAGCCTGGGAGCGGTGGCGAGCCTCAATCGACGTGAACACGCTGTCCTACGTCAGCCAGCAGTTGCTGCCAGCGCTGATTCCAGCGTTCCCCGAGTGGCTGGACAACGATCCCGCAGCGGGGATTTTGCAAGGTATTGTTCGCAGGGTTTGGAGTCAGAACCAGCTCCGTCTGCACAAGGCGATGGAGGTGGACTCGCAGTTGACGCAAGCCGACGCCCAGCCTGTGATTGCCGGACCGCTGGCGTGGTCGTTGCAAACCAAACCGCCGGCCATTCGCGTGATTCCGCACTTGACGTTCCTGGTCCCGCGCGCGAAGGTCGGCCAGGCGGCCAAGGTATTGCTTGACGCCGGCTGGGAGCGGTTGGGAGACATGCCATTAGACCGAGTGTTGGCCCGCAGCGTCCGCGTGAGCTTTCGTCGGGAAAACTTGCGATTGAATCTGATCTGGCGGCTGGTGGTAGTGCCGCCCGAAGACGCGTTGGAGTGCGAGAGGGCGATACTTTCCCTGATCGACCGCATCGAGTGGAACCGCCAAACTGTCCAGATTACAACGCCCGAAGCGACCCTGTTGGACATCCTCGCTGGTCAGCGCGACGGCGATTTGCCATGGCAAGCAGACGTGGCGATGGTAGGCACGAGCGCCATGGATTGGCCAACGTTTTTTGATCTGGCTCGACGCTTCGCACCGCTCGCCATGGATCGGCTTCGGGAAGTACGTTCCTTCAGCAGGTTGGCAATTCCCCCACTCCCGGCGGACATTCGGGGGCCGCTCCGAAACAAATACAAGGCCATTTTGAACGCTTACCGGGCCCATGGCTACGGCCGAAGGGAACCCTTAACCGTATCGGGTTTCGCCGAGTTTGTGGCCATGAAGCTCGCTGAGCGCCTGAGGCGATAAGCATGGGTCAACAGCATTCCAATTCCGTTAACCCAGACATTCCCATCGTGGATCTCGCACGAGAGCATGCGGCTCTGGAGACAGAAGTATCTACGGCGATCTGCCGGGTCCTACGGAGCGGCCGCTACGTTTTGGGCGATGAATTAGGCGCGTTTGAGTGTGAGCTTGCGAAGAGCTTCGGTGTTCCGCATGCCGTGGGAGTAAATTGCGGCACAAGCGCTTTGCATCTTGCGCTTCTGGTGGCAGGCGTAACGCCCGGCACGGAAGTCATCACCACCCCGTTGACGTTCGCCGCAACTGGCCTGGTGGTTAAACACGTGGGCGCGACATTGCGGCTGGTTGACGTCGATCCGAAAACCTGGAATATGGACCCAGACCAGGTTGAGAACTCGATCACCGAGCGCACGCGGGCCATCATCGCCGTGCATCTACATGGCCGTCCATGCGATATGGATCCGCTGCGCGCGATTTGCGCCCGGCATCGCTTGGTTTTGATCGAAGATGCCGCGCACGCACACGGGGCCCTTTATAAGAATCAACATGCCGGCAGCCTTGGCGACATGGCGGCGTTCAGCTTCTACCCTACCAAGGTTCTAGGTAGTGTCGGCCAAGGCGGAGCCTTACTCACGCATTCGGCGTCGGCGGCAGCCAAAGCCCGGCAACTCCGAAGCTACGGCAGCGAAGATGGAATCGATGTCGAGTTGCCCGGCTTTAATTACCGCCTGGATGAGATTCAAAGCGCCCTGCTGCGCATCAAGCTACGCCACATCGAATCGTACGTGTGCGCCAGGCGCAGGATTGCCGAGCTCTATACCAGCGAACTCTCCCGTTGCGGCGTGACAACACCGTCGCCCGAAGGGGATGCCAGGCATGCCTATTACGCTTACTCGGTTCGAGTAAAGAGACGAGACGAATTAGCAAAATTCCTCAAGTGCCGGGGAATTCAAACCGGTGTTCACTACCGGATACCGTTGCACCTGCTCCGAGTTTTCGCAGAAGATGGGTTTACTCGCGGACAGTTCCCGAATGCCGAGCGATGTGCCGAAGAGTTCCTCTCCCTGCCTCTGTATCCAACGCTTTCTACCGCCGCGGCGGAGCGCGTCATAGAGGTGATACGTGAATGGAGCGCGATACGCGATTAGAGGGCGATACGCGACTGGGCGGAACTCCGTAAATCGCCCAAAGTCCCAGCTTGTTGGCCCAGGCGCGCTATGGAACTGGCAGTACAAGACGTCTGTCGCGACAGTACGTTTTTGGGCTTCCACGTATTCCCTGTTTGCGCGAACAGTGGCATGATTCCAGTCACGGAGCAAGGATGTCATGGCGTTGTTGAAGACGGTCTGCCCCCACTGTTATCGCGAAAGTGCCAATAGCGTGGTTTGCACGAGTCTCGGTTGCGGCAAGCGCATTGCGGCGCCGCGGCCGGTCTTGCCGCGGAGTTTGGCAAAATCCGTTAGTCGTAAACACCGGGTGGTGCGGGTGGCGCTCTCGCCGAAGCGTAGACGGAGGGCAGCGCGCTAGGCGATCCGAGATACCATTATGAGCCGCGCGGAGTAACCACTCACACGAGGGACGCGCCAAACTTCCCCCGCCTCTCCCGCGGCTCACCATAATTCAACCGTCGTCACCCACTGCGGCTGGACGCTCATCAGTTCCGCCAGCCACCCCCGAAAACATGGACCGTACGTGGACAGAATCGCGCCTGGGCAGACGGTCAGGCGGCTTGTTTACGGAAGTCTATCGCTGTAAGTAATTGAAAGTTGGTACGCCCGGTAAGATTCGAACTTACGACCTTTTGCTCCGGAGGCAAACGCTCTATCCAGACTGAGCTACGGGCGCTCGGAAAATGCTAATTCGATGCGACGTGGTGCGTCTTCGCCGCGGTAGTGTGGTGCGTCGGCGTGGCTGGTTCCTTCAGCAGGGTCTCAATCATGTTGCGCCAATAACCTTCGGTATAAAGCTGCTGCTCGTCGCCCGGCGCCGTGGTCTGCGACCGGATGTTCCCCTGGCGATCGATCCAAACGATCTGGGGCACCGTATAACGCTCCATCACACTGAAACCCAAATACGCCATCACCTCTTCCGGCGTGCTGTAGCCCACCGGATAGCCGATATTGAAGTTCTTCACGAAATCGGCGACGTACATGTTGGCCATGGTGTTGAACGCTGCGTCCACGGGCTGAAACCCGCGCGGCCCGTATTCCTTATAAAGCTGGGTGAAAACCTGCGAGGTGTGCTGGCAGTGCGGGCACGTGGTGTGGACCATCAATAGCGCCACCACCTTGCCCTTCAGGCTGCTCAGCAGCATTTGATGGCCATCCACGAACTTGATGACAAATTCCGGCGATTTCCGAAGCACCGGGGGGGCTTCCGTTTTGGGGGCATCCGCTTTCGGCGTCGCCGCGTTTAATCCCATCCCAGCGAATAGCAAGAAGGCTGCACAGGCCAAGCGCATCCGAGAACTCCTTTATTGGTTTACGCCCCGATTATATCGCAATAAGGCGACGAGCTTCCGGCAAGGGCGCTTTTGGAGGCGATAGGTCTCCGGTACCATAAACTCATGGCCTTCCACTTGGCCCAGTTGAACATCGCACGTCTCTTGCATCCTTTAGACCATCCCCAAATCAAGGAATTTGTGGACGGCCTAGACCATATCAACGCCTCGGCCGAACAATCGCCCGGCTTCGTGTGGCGCTTGCAATCCGAGTCTGGTAATGCCACCGACGTTCACCATCCCTGGTCGGACGACCCGTTTGCTCTGGTGAACCTGACGGTCTGGGAAAGTCCCGAAACTCTGAAACAGTTTGTTTATCGCTCCGGGCACCTGGACTACTATCTCAAGCGCGCCGACTGGTTCGAGAAGCCGAGCCAGGCGCACTATGTTCTGTGGTGGATACCGGAAGGGCGTCTCCCAAGTCTTGAGGAGGCACACCAGCGCCTGGAGCACTATCGGACGCATGGAGCGTCGCCGCACGCCTTCTGGTTCGGGAAGCTGTTCCCCGCCCCGACAGTGGCGAGCGTCCCGGTTTGACGATGCGTCGCGCTCACATTGCCCTGTTCATCTTCGCATCCCTGGGCACGGCGCAGGATCAGCCAACCGCGATCTTCGGCACCACGGTGGTGATTCCATCTGGTCTGCGCGGCCTGGTCTACCACATCCACCACAACCGAACCGAGCTTCCCGATTTTGAAAAACTGAAGCCGGCCGGCCCTCCCATCTACACCTCTTCCCTCAACCTGCCGCCACAGGACTTCCGGCAAGGGTTTCCGGGGGTCACCAAACGAAACGAATGGTTCGCGATCGATTACAGCGGGAAGTTTTGGATTGCCGAACCCGGCATGTACAGTTTCTCTCTGCTCTCCGACGACGGCGCCAAGCTTTACATCGACGATCAGGTCATCGTCGATAACGATGGCATCCATGCGCCGCTGGAGAAGACAGGCGCGGCGGAACTGGCGGGCGGCCTGCACCGCATGCGGGTGTCCTATTTTCAAGGACCCAAGTATCAGGTAGCGCTGGTGCTGAAAGTCGCGGGGCCCGGCCAGGAAATGCGCGTGTTCAGCACCGACGAGTTCAAGCCGCCGCCCGATCCGGGCCAATGGCGCTTCCCCGCGAAGCCGGGTGATCCGGTTGCGCCGGCTAAGTAGCGCGGCGGGTCCAATGTAGCCATTGACAATATAGCCACAGTGGATATACTAGGGGCGTGACCCAGAAAACCCCGGCCCAGAAATCCCCTCAGCCCGATTCGTTTCTGCCTTTGCCCGCCGCCACGTTCCACATTCTGATGGCGGTGGCCGAGGAGGATCGCCACGGCTACGGCATTATTCAGGACGTAGCAACCCGCACCGGCGGCGAACTCAAGCTTAGCGCCGGGACGCTGTACCGGTCCATCCAGCGCATGCTGGATCAAGGGCTGGTTATCGAAACACAGGAACGTCCAGCGCCGGAGCTGGACGACGAACGCCGCCGTTATTACCGCATTACACCGCTTGGAATGGCGGTCGCGAGAGCCGAGGCGGCTCGCATGGCCAAAATGGTCAAGTGGGCGCGCGGCATGGGGCTGGCCCCCGAGAAAGCGTGAGGATCGGGTCCAATGCGATTCTATCGGGCTCTGCTGCATCTTTATCCGGCTTCCTTCCGCGCCGAATATGGCGAAGAAATGTGCGCCGTTGTGGCCCGGCATGAAACGTCCGTACTTGCGGCCATTCGCGAAGTCTTGTGCAACGCGCCCCAGGTGCACTGGGACATTTTTCGCCAGGACCTGCGCTACACGGCGCGAACGTTAGCCCGCGCGCCGGGATTCACCGCCATCGCGATCCTGGTGCTGGCGCTGGGCATCGGCGCGAACACGGCTGTGTTTTCGGTGACCGACTACGTCCTCATTCGCCCGCTTCCCTTTCCCTCGCCCGATCGTCTGGTATCGCTGTGGGAGACGCTGCCCGGTTACCGGCACATGGAACTTTCGCCCCTCAACTATCGCGATTGGAAGGGCATGAACACTGTTTTCCAAGACCTGGGCGCCGTGACCACCCAGGAGGTCAACCTCATCGGGCAGGGCGCTCCGGAGCGGATCAAAGGCGCCAGTATCACTGGAAATCTGTTTGCGATTTTGGGCGTGCCGCCTCTGCTGGGACGAAGCATCGCTCCCGCCGACGACCGGGAGGGCGCCACTCGCACGGCCGTGCTGAGCTACGGCGCGTGGCAACGAGCCCTCGGCGGTGACGCTGGAGTGTTGGGACGGAAGGTGGATTTGGATGGGATGCCCTACGTGGTGATCGGCATCATGCCGCCGCAATTTCGCTTTCCAAACCAGGAAGTAGAGCTTTGGTTTCCCTATCAGTTTGACGCGAACACATACGCGGATCGCAATAACAATTTTCTGCAGGGCGTCGGCCGGCTCCGGCCGGGTGTTTCGCTCGCGCAGGCCAGGGCCGAGATGGACGTTATCGCGGCGCAGTTGCGAACCCGGTATCCCAAAGACCTGGGAAACACCGGCGTCCTGGTGGAGCGCATGCGCGATGAGATTTCCGAGCAGCGGCGTCTGCTGATTGCGGCGCTGGCGGGCGCGGCGCTCTGCGTCTTGCTGATCGCTTGCAGCAATCTTGCGAATCTCTTGCTGGCGCGCGCTTTGGCTCGGCAAAAGGAGCTGGCCGTGAGGACAGCCCTGGGCGCGGGCCGTGAGCGGCTCATCCGGCAGCTGGTAACCGAGAGCATGGTCCTCTCGATGCTGGGCGGCCTCCTTGGCATCGCGCTGGCCGCGGCGGCTCTGCCTTTGCTGACCAAGCTGGTTCCTGACCTGCCCATGTCCGGGCTCCCTTCCATCGACCTGCGCGTTTTGGGATTCGCCGCGATCCTCACCGCGCTGACTGGAATCGGATTCGGAACCGTGCCCGCGTTGCGAGCCGGCCGAGGCCACCTTAACGGTTTGCGCGAGGGAGCGCGTTCGGGAGGCGGGCGAAAAGCCGGGCTCCGGTCCACACTCATTCTCGCCGAGGTTACGTTGTCGGTGGTTCTGTTGATCTCGTCGGGGCTTTTGCTGCGAGCGCTGCTGCGAGTCGAGTCCGTGGATCCAGGCTTCCGCGGCGAGGGAGTTTTGACGTTGCAGACCGCGCTTCCGATACCGAAATATCAGGCCGTCGCAAAACGCGCAGCCTTCTACCAGCGCGTGCTGCCGCAAGTTCGCGCGCTGCCGGGTGTATCAAGCGCGGCCTACATCACTTTTCTCCCCATGAAGATGGGCGGCGGAATCTGGCCCGTGGAGATGGGCGCGAAAACGCTGGATCGTTCCGAAGGCAATGCGGCCAGCTTGCGCTACATCACGTCCGATTTCTTCTCCACCTTGGCGATACCGCTGCGCGCCGGACGAAGCGTCAACGATTCCGACACGACCAACAGACCGTATGTGGCGGTGGTCAGCGAATCCTTCGCGCGCCGTTATTGGCCCGGCCAAAGCGCGTTGGGACGGCATTTCAAGTTCGCATTTTTCGACCGCACCATTGTCGGCGTGGTGGGCGATATACGGGTGCGCGGCCTGGAGAAGAACAGCGAACCCCAGGTCTATCTTCCATACCAGCAGATCCCGGATGGCTGGATGACGTTTTACGATCCCAAGAACCTGGTGATCCGCTCCTCCGGAGATCCCCGGCTGCTATTGCCCGCGGTCCGCCGGTTCATCCATGACGCCGACCCCGAGCAGCCCATCTCCGATATTCATATGCTGTCTGAGATCGTGCAGGAAGACACCGCGCCACGCGTGGCCCAAGTGCGGATCATCGGCATCTTTGCCGCGCTCGCGTTCCTGCTGGCCGGCTTGGGCATCCATGGACTGCTGTCGTTCACGGTATCCACTCGCTCGCCCGAAATCGCGGTACGGATCGCGCTGGGGGCGCAGCCGCACAACATCCTGAGCATCGTGCTGAGGGACAGCCTGCTGCTGGCCGCGGCCGGCGTCGTTTTGGGAGTTGCGCTGGCCTACGTGGCGGGACGTGCGATGCAGGCGCTGCTGGCGGGCGTCACTCCAGGAGACGCCGTCACTTTCCTGAGCGCCGCCGCGTTGTGTTTTCTGATGACACTGGCAGGCAGCCTGGCGCCATCGCTGCGCGCGCTGCGTGTGGACGCGATCACGGCGATGCGGGTGGAATAGGCATATTCCATCCCTCGATCTGATTGACGATTGCACCGTCAATCCACACGCGGAAATAGCCGGAATCGCCGTGGCCTTCCACCCGATTCAGAGTTTCGCTCGCGATCTCCAGCTTTTTCCACTTGCCTTGCATCACTCGACGATATTGTTCGAAATAGTTTCGCGCGGATTCCGGCGAATCCCAGCGCGACGCCACGCCGAGTAGCGGGAACTTTTCGCGCTTCTGCTCGAACAATTCGTAAGAACCACCGGTTAAGTGCGCAGCCAACGCCTCGCCTTCCGCCGCACTGGTGTATTGCGAGAGCAAGACGCGGAAATCCAGCTCCCCCAGCGTGCCATCGGCCAGCTTGCGGAACTCATGCGGCTGGGGCAGCCGTGGAGCATCGGGAGTCGCCACTGCGCCACGTCCCTCGCCTTGTTCGAAGTACCGCTCCGGATGCAGGATCTGCCCGCTATTGGCCGGCGGGTGAAGAAAAACTTCCGAGAACGCTTCGCGCCCCAACCTCTGAAACACGGCATCCTGAAAAGACAGCCCTTCGGCGTAAGGAAACACCAGCTCCTGGCGGATGTACAGGGGCGCTTGCGAAAAAACCGGATACTGCTGCGCGGCCGAACCTTCAATACTCTTCTTCATCAACTCCAGAACGGACTTGGGAACCTCCGCCTTCCCGCCGCCTTCGCGCTCCACATAAGCGGCCATCAACCACGTGGCCTGCCCCTCCATTACTGCCTGACGCGCCGTGGCGCCGTCGTCGCTTCGCATGCCTTCATGGATGTATTTCGCGAGGTGAAAATGCTGGTCGGCCAGCGCGTGCGCTAATTCGTGAACCAGCGCGACTCGCTCCTCGTCGCCGCCGCCCGATCCTTCCAGCACGAAGAGCTTCTTCCGGTTGTAGTCGTAAAAGGCGGCGGCCTGCTCGGTGAGCAGATCCAGCGTGTTCTTGCGTAGGTCGAAATCGGCGGGCACCAGGCCGAGCATCTTGAGCGTCAGCTCCTCGGCGCGCACATCTTCCGGCTTCATGGTCTCGTGGAGACGCTGCTCCAGGTAGCGATGCAACTGGTCCTTGGTGATCAGCGCGTAGGGAACGTCGCGCTTAAAAGGCAGGCCCGTAATGGCCGACAATCCTTCCTTGATGTGCCCGATATCGGCGAACAGCGCCTGCGAGGGCGCCCGCGCGGCCAGCGCCAGGACGAAAAAGAGTGAAATCCAGCGTTTCATGCGACAATGAACCTTTATGGTAGACGAGAAACTGTATTCGGCCGAGGCCCACGGAAGCGGGACCTTCATTATCAGCAAGCCCAAGCGAAAGAAACCCAAGCTCCGGCAGTCCAGGCTGAAGAAGCCGCAGCGGGGAGCGCGCAAGTAGTCTCTCCCGGTTCGTGTCGCCTTCTCTTTGGTTCCACGAAGGTCAGGGCGTGACTTCCTAGTACTCCTTTACTGCCTGGATGGACCCCGCGCGGCTGTAAACTGTAGCTGTAAAAATGGCGGTTCTTCGCAAAATTGTGCTGGGTCTGCTGCTGGCGGCATCGGCCGGAGTCCTGCTGATGGCGGCTTGGGAGCTGTGGAACTACCGCCAATGGGTTTATCTGGTTCCGAACGAATCCGGCATCAGCGCCGACGCTCGGGCCCGCCTGCTGGAAGACCGCATGGACGTGCTCACCAAGCGCGTGGGCGATATGGAGCTGCTGATCCTGATTCTGCTTGGCACCTCCGGTTTGTACGCCATTGTTTTCGTCGCGTCGTCTTATTTCAGCGCTACTAGTTTTGCCCGCCAGGCCGACCAGACCATCCGCCACATCCAGGATCAGATCGGCCTGGCCATGGGCGACCTTCGCGAGCTGCAGGAAGAAACCGAGCAGCGTTTGCACCAGATGACGACAGCGCTGACACCCGAGACTCCGCCTGAGCAGCCCGTGCCCGATCCGCAAATGGCGGGCTGGCAGACCCAGGTAGCAGAAATGACCGCGCGCCTGAGCTCCTGGCAAAACCTGGTTTCGAGCGACGTGCCGTTGAGCGAACAAGCCCGGCTGGAGCTGGTGCAGGATGAAAACGTGGCGGCCTACCTCGAAGTGGCTGCGGGTTCCAAGGCCGGCTCGGCGACATGTGCCGCGCTGGGCGGGTTGTACCTTGGCTTCGGACGCATCTACGCCTCCTGGGACCCGGCCCGGTCCCGCTTCTATCTGGAGCGAGCGCGACGCCTCGCCATGCCCGCATCGCCTTTGGCGTCAGAAATCCACTATCAACTGGCCTGCTATTTCGCCGCTTCCCACGATTTTCATCGCGCGCTGCGCGATCTGGCCGCGGCTTTCGAGCATCAGTTCAAGACGTTGGATGAACGGCTGGCCGGAGATATCGAGGAGGGCGGCAAGCTTTACGAGCTGGCGTCCACCGCGCCCTTCGACAAAGCGGTGAACGATCTATTGCTCAATGTGAGCATCGGGATTGGGTAACAAAACAATCGGCCACAGATGAACACGGATCAACACAGATAGGCAGAATTGCTGGCGATTGCATACCTGACTGACCGCGAAACTATTCGAGAGGCTACACCATGACAGACAAACCAGGAACAAGTGGCTACGACCGCCATGGACGTTGAGCTCTGCGCATTAGCTAAAGAAGCCCGCGAACCGTGGAATCACTTCGTCTCTGACGAAATCGTGTATGGTTCTGAGCGTTTTGATCCTAGCTTCAAAAATACCGTAGCAAGTAGGAACTGGCTCACCGAGTACAAGTTCAAAAGGCTCCGACACGAATTGAACTTTGTTCCTGTGTGAGAGAGCCACACGGATTTCAGCGCCGTAGTCGAGATGTCGAAACTGAAAGTCAGAAAACTCCTCTATGTCGGTATGCGTGACCTTGCCGCGCAGTTCAGTGGAAGTGACGGCGAATACCCGGTGTTTATCGATGGTAGAAAGGCGATTGAGTATCCACAAGGGGTGTTGCTTGAATGCATCTCCTCGATGGTATGGCTGAAGGGACTCGATCACGACAACAGCGGCGGGAAGAATATCCTTGACAGGATCTCCCAGACCCTTCGTGGAATCGTCGCGGATAGGGAAGGATGTAGACCTCTGAGGACACCTTGTGTGGAGTCGCGCCAGGCCCCACGCAAGCTGATCCAAACCAGACCGCAGAGAATAGACGAATTCTCCGATCAAGAGCGGCACCTCGACGGGGATACCCTTACTTTGCACGCGGATAACGTGAACGAATTTCGTAGCATAATCTTGTCGCGTGATGGCGTTAAACACCTTGCTCAGTTCGGACTCAATTTCATTGAGGTGATGTTCCGCCCGAGCGGTCTTAAGTTGAAGGTAGGTTAAGGCCGTGGCATTTCCGCCGTCAGACCTTCGCACGATCATGGATAGTACCACTCCTATCGATGGCTTCCAGAAGCCGGCAAGCGCGACGCAAGCAAGGTCGGGAAACCCAGACCCAACTGGAAATCCCTGTGCTTTCTGGCCTGAGGCTAGTTGCGTATGTCATGGCCCGTTGGCGGCTGTGGAGTTTCCATGCCAAGCCTAGGACGTTCCGTCAGTACTACATTATCGCCAAAATTGTTTTATCGGCGTTCATCTGCGTTAATCTGTGGCTAAGTCTGGCTTTAGAAAATGAAGCTCAGCCCGCCGCGCAACGCGCGTGGCGATTGCACCAGCGTCACATGCTGGCCACCCTCAGTGACCGGCAGATAGCCCTGCGCCAAGCCGTTTTGCAGCTCGGCCGTCGCTTCCAGGCGCCCCGGCATTCCGAGCACCGACGGTATGGGCTGTCGCACGCGAACGTTCAAACCGGGCTCGGTGTAAGGGCCCTGCGTCAGATAGAAGTGATCCGGCATGATTGTGTTGTTGTAGTCCATCCACTGGTAACTGCCGGTGATGATGGTGCCGGTAACCGGCAGCTTGGCCGACGCCCTGGCCGAAGCCCAAAAACGCTGAGTGACCTGAAGCCGGGAACGCAACGCCTCAGCCGAATTCGCTGTCACATCCTGGTCGGCCGGGGCCAGTGCGCCGCCGCTACCGAAGGAAGAACCGATCTGCACCCGATCGCCCAGCGCCTGCGATACCGACGCCGCAAATCCATTTCGTTGATAGCTGCCCGCATCGAAGACGCTGTTCTGAGAGGACATATCCGGCAACAGATCGCCGGGCGCGAACGCTCCGTTAGGCGCCACCACGGTCATGGCGTCGTTGCTCACCTTCTCGTGATAGCCGCTCAGATTGAAGGTGGTGTCGCGAATGCGCTTTTCATAGCCGATCTCGCCGTTCTGGGAGCGCTGGATGGCCGAATGCCCGTCCAGCAAGGACAGGCGCGGCAACACCGACAGGGCCGCTAGATCCTGCGCTAAAGCTTCTGTGTCGCCCGGAATGCGTCCCTCGGCGTCACAAGGCTGCATGGCTAGTGGAATGGGGGGTGCGCCCGCGCTGTACGCAACTTTTAGCTGCCCCCCGGCGCCCAAATCGTATGTCAGACGCGCAAACTCGCTCAACGAGTTCACATGATCCATATAGGTCACCGAATCGAGCGAGCTGCCATAATCTAGCCGCAGATCGTCGCTCAACGCCATGCTATCGTGCATCGAGATGGACATCGTTCGCAATGCAGGACCGGCATCCGGTTGCCCCGTCAGGCTGGCCAGACTGCCGCGCACCGGCAGATAGATCTGTTGGACGGTCACAGCGACTACCGGTCCCAGCCCGTCGCGGCTGAAACTGGTGCGAAAGCCGGCCGTGGGCAATCCCGCATGCGCACTGAAGCCGACATTGCCGCTCAACTGCAGCTCATTATGGCCGAACAATGACGTGGCCACCGCGAAGGCGGTTCCCAGGTCGGCCTGTGACGACATCCCGCCGATGGATCCTGGATCGCCGGCCGAAAGGTTTAGCACACCGCGGGTGTCGGAGAAAACGCTACCCGAGGCAGATTGGCGCTGCTGGGGATCGGAAACGCTGTCGAACAATCGCAAAACCGGACGCGTCGCGGCGGATTCCTTCAGTGTCCACTTCCAGTCGTCACTCATTAAAGCGCCGTCGCCGGGCTTGGCGTACACCAGTTCAATGGAACTCAGGACGCTTGCCAAGTCTACATACAGCAGACTCTGCATGCCCGGCTGCACCGCGATCTTCTGCTTTAAGGCCGGCACAAAGCTAGCCAAAGACACGCGCACCGAATAAAGATCGGGAGTCAGGAGGCCGAACCCGAACAGGCCACGCTCGTTCGTCAGTACCCGGCCCAGAAGTTTTTCGGAGCGATTGAAGAGGAAAACGGTAGCGCCCATTTGCGGGACGCCGCTGGAGTTTCGTACTACGCCCGCAATACTTCCCGAGACCGGGACATCGGTTGCCGGCAATGCCATCGGCGCTGACAAGATCAACGCAGCAACTAAGCCGGCAGCGAGTTTAGGCTGACCCGTCATCATTCCGTACAGGCTTCAGGGAACGGAAATACCACCCCGCTCACCTATGACCTACTTTACCGTAAAAATGGCGCTTGGGGTTAACACCTGATTGTTGTTCTTGTCCGTCACCGTCATCTTTAAGGTGTATTGCCCAGGTTCCAGAGTTTTCAGGGGCAAAAGCTTTTCTACCGTGACCTTTTGAAGCGAAGCGCCGGGGATGGTACTCACTTCCTCGGTGTAATGCAATACCGGATCCTTCGACCCGCTCTTGGTGATGTCGTATTCGATGGATCCATTGGGTTTGTTGGTCTTTTCGTCGGGCGAGAAGTTGTAAAACTGGGTGTAGATTCCAAGCTTCTCGGCGCGCTCGAACGTATCGGTCAGCCGGGGCCTTACCTTGGTATCGCCGATGACGAACTGGCCGGTTCCAATGCTATTGGTCGGAATCGTCTCAATAAGATCCGCCAGGATCAGGCTGCTCGACGCCAGTTTCTCGTCATCAAAATGGGGCACGTTCAGCGCCATCGGATAGGTGGTCATGTTTCCGCCGGTGATGTCCTTGCAGACGATGTTCAGCCGATACATGCCCGGCGCCAGCGGAATCTCCTTCTGATAAATGGATGCCCCTTCCAGCGCTTTTTGCAGCAGATCGGACGGCACCTCGACGGTAACGGGATCTTCAAAGGTATTGACGACGCGGCCTGTAATGGAGGTGATGCGTCCGAAAATGTTCACCGTGGCTTTTGAGATGTTGTCCTTCTGCTGGAACTGCAGGTCGCGGCGCTGGAACTCGATGGTCACCGTGGTCAGGATGGTGGAATCGGTGATTCGGATGTAATCCGCACGCGCCTTGAACGGCAGATTGTTGTAGCGGATGCTGGAACTGACCACGGCTTGCAGATCCTTGAATTTCACCTCCGGCGCCTTTTGCAAATTCGCGAACTGCTGCAGCCGGGTGAACTGATTCATACTCTCGGGCAGAGGCTGGTTACCGGTGCCGAGCGTAGTGCCGTCGGTACGGGTGAAGCGCTGCGACTGATCCGCCAGACCCAATTGCTCATACAACGTCAGGCCCGCGCCCGGCACGTAGGTCAAAGCGTCCTTTTCCGAAGGGTCCATCGTCATGCGGAATTCGCCCGACATGGAGGGGTCTACAAACTCGATCTTGATGTTGCTGCCAACGCCCTCGATGTAGCGATAGGTCCAGTCCACGAACGGGAAGGTGGACGTGGTTCCGCCGCCCTCTTCAATGGGACGGTCATAAGTTCCACCAGACGAATGATCGTCGATTTCGTCGGGAGGGCCGTACACGATATAAATGCGGCCGCGGTCCGTCTTCCAGCCGGGAATGCCGGAAGCAAAACGGTCGTTGGCGTACGCGATACGCCGGTAATGCTCTTCTTTGAACTCGTTCTCTTCGGTATCGGGCGTGGGGTCCCGGCGCAGCCAGAACTGTTCGATGAAGTTTTCGCGCTCGTCGTCGGTGCTCAGTCTCTTGAAGGCCTTGCGTTCCTCGTCGGTGATGATGTAGGCGACGTCCTCATTCAGCCATTTCCTATACGGCGTTTCGAGCTCCTTGCGGAGCTTGTCTTCCTGCCTTTTCTTTTGTTTCGCGCTCATCGGCTTGGCCACCGTCTCGCGGTCGGAGGCTGTCGTTTTCTTGTCGTCTTTGTCCGAACTGGCTTTGTCGGCTGGGGATGCGGCCTGCGTCTGAGTCTGCTGTGCGGCTTGCGGCGCAGCGAGCAGATAAACGCTGGCCAAACCCATCGCCGCTAAACCGGACAACGCTGAGAAGTGCTTTAATTTCATACAATTCACCGCCAGACGAGAATCGATCTGCTTATCATTCTAGGCCCTTAGCGAGAATCGGTCAAGGGAGGGACGTTTTGCGGTTCCAACAAGTTGCGCGAAATCGGCCCGCGCTTCTACTTTCCGCTCGTTTTGTAAACCTTCTCAAACTTATTGCGTTGGTTCCAGACCGTGAACGATCCGTTTCCTTCGGCCGTCAGCTTGAGGTATTGCCCGGTGCATTGCTCATCGATATTGGCAATGAACGAATCCGGCACATTGTGTTCTTTGGCGCCGGCTACCGCGTAGTGCAGCTGCCACAGGTCTTCCAGGCCCGGCGAATCCTTCACGATCTGCCAGGCATCTGGACTGGCTCCCTTGCGCGCGCCGTTGTTCATGATGGCAACCCGTGGATGGACCGCATCCACCAGCGCGGGTGAATTCGATTGGTTCAACCCGTGATGCGACACCAGGAGCACGTCCACGGTTCCAATGGGATTGTTGGGGCACATCAGCTCCAGCTCTTTATTCCAGGTCAGATCGCCCAGATCCAAGAACCGGAAGTTCTCAAACGTCACCAGCACGCCGGTGGAGCGGGCGTTCTCGGTAGGGTCGGGATCGCGCTTGGGCGTGGTGGCGCAGTAGGAATTCGGTTGTCCCGCGCCTGCGAGCGGAGTTTGAATATGGTCACCGTTGGCTGTCAGCACTTTCACGGAAAGGCCTTTGATGGGCACGGTATCACCCGGCTTCAATACTCTGTGCTCGCCACGCTGGACAGCCTTCACGTAGTCGCTGTAATCTTCCTTGGTCACCTTGGAATCTTCGGTGTTCGGCCCATGATCCAGGAAATTCACGATCTTCATGCGGTCGGCTAGCTGCGGCACGCCGCCCACGTGGTCGCGATGGTAATGCGTGATGAGCAGGTAATCGATCTGCTTGATCTTGGCCGCCTTGGCGGCTGCGGCGATCCGATCCGCGTCGCGCCCTTCAAAACCCCGCCAGCCTGTGTCGATCAGCAGGGATTGTCCCGATGGGCTGACAATCAAGGTGGACTGCCCGCCCTCCACGTCAATGAAGAAGATTTCAAGGGGCCGGGCGAGCGCGTACGGCGCCAGCAGGACCGATAGCAGCAGCGCAAAGAAGGCCGAGCGCGGGCCAGGGATTCGCATTTGCCGCAATCGTATCACATAGGTACGCAGCGGACTGGGCGTCAGCGACACGCCACATTGCCGGAACATGCCGCGAAATCGTAACGTAATAATGGTTAGAACGCACGATGCCCTACTGCTGCCAATGCGGAAAGTCCGTTGGGAACCAGGATGCGTACTGCGGCGTGTGCGGCGCCCGCCAGCCCACCACCGCCGCGCCGTTTGTGGACGCCATGCACGGCATCAGCCCACGCACCGCCTCCCTGCTGTGCTATATCCCGATTCTGGGCTGGATCGTCTCCATCGTGGTGCTGGCCTCGGCGCGCTTTCGGGCCGACGGCCGAGTGCGGTTCCACGCCTTCCAGGGGCTCTATTTGTTCGTGGCCTGGCTGCTGGTGGATTGGGTGCTGGGGCCCATGTTTGGGTTCGCATTCTGGGGCCCGCCGTTCCACAATTTCTTTCCCGGACTCATGAAGGTCGTGATCTTCGGCGCCTGGATCTTCATGATCATCAAAACGTCGCACGACGAGATGTACAAGCTGCCGATTGTGGGTGATCTGGCGGAGAAGTCGGTTTCCGAGCAGCGCTGATTGCCGGCAACCTGGAGGGTTGATTCCACTCCCTCACGGTCGTGGTTCAGTTCCAGCGTTTCAACTGCGGCCAGAGCGCAGCGAGCGGCGGATGCATCCCCTGACAATAGTAAACATCGAAGTGGTTATAGGGCATCGAATAGGGATGCTCCACGTGCCCGGCGTATTGCACGCTGGCGAACAGCTCCTGGAGGCGCTCCTTGCGATCGTCCATCACGACCATGCTTTCGCCCGTGTAGTCCCGAGGTCCCCACAAAAAATAGCTTTGGTGGGCGCTGATGGCCGGAGGCAAGCCATACTTAGGACCGAACAGATCGACAGCGCCCGCCTGCCCGTAAGTTTGCGCGAAGATGGCGGTGCGCGCGCGAACGTCCGGCGGCAAGCTGTTGTAGACCCGCGCCACGGTCGCTGCCATCTCCTCCCATCCGAATTGATCGCCGAAAATTTGCGGAAGCGGCCCGAGTTCGTGGTTCTCGATGCGGGGCTGTTGCAGTCCGATGGCCGTGGAATACCGGATGTATGTTTCAGGCGGAAGCACCGGAATCGCGAGCGGCGCAAGTACGGCGGCGCCGAGGAGCATCAAGGCGGGATATGCAAGTTTGATCCATGCCAGCTTTGGTCGCGCCAGCAACTGCTCCCAGAGCACGCCTCCGGCCGCGAACAGCACCGGGAACGCAGGGAAAAGATAGTAGACGCGCGGGCTTAGCGTGACGATCACCGCGGCGGTGAAGATCCAGGCCCATCCGTTCGCACGGAAAGGCTTTCCGGCGCGGCTGAAAAAGTAGAACCAAAGCCCGCCCAACCAGATGGGCAACGTGAGGGGATGCATCAGCAGGATCTCTTGAACGAAAAACGCGACTGGGCCGAGCGGAATGTCTCTGCCGTTGGCGCGGATATTGGCTTGCAGCTCCAGGAAGGGAAAATGATGCTGAACGTTCCAAATCAGATTGGGCAGGAAGATGAGAAACGCGATCGCTCCGCCCACCCACAGCCAGCGGTTCGCCAGTAAGCGCCGTTCGGGAGTCAATAGCAGTCCCAGCACCAACCCCGAGCCGAAGATCAGCATCGAGTATTTGTTTTCCAGTCCGAATCCCGCCAGGACGCCGAACCAGATCCACAATTTTGTGTCTTGAGTTTTGATCAGGCGAATCAGCAGGTACGCGCAGCCCATCCAAAAGAGCGGCTCGAACGCGTTCATGGTCAAAAGCCCGTCGGCGCCCAAAATTCCCGGCGCGATCAAGGCCGCCAGCGCCGCCAGTGCTTGCGCGAAACGCTGGCCGCCCAATTCGCGAGCGATCAGCGCGGTGAGTACCACTTCGGCGACTCCAGCGAGGGCGGGCAATAAACGAATGGCTGCGAGCGACTGCCCCAATAGGGATCGCCACAGCCAGGTGACCAGCGCGATCAGCGGCGGCTGATCGACATATCCCCAATCCAGATGCCGGCTGCAGGCAAGATAATAAAGCTCGTCGACGAAGTAGCCGTAGTGCCGGCCAGCATATAAGTGCACAAGTAGCTTGCAACCCGCGATCGCAAGCAGGATCGCGCCCGCGCCAACGACGATGGGCCGACCGCTCTTAGTAGGCAGCTTCCAGCAACCCCAGCACTTCCTGCTCGGTCATCGGACGGTCCACCACGCCATTGTGCTGCAGCTCGCGCGTGATGGGCGCGACAATGGAACCGATTTCATCGCGCGGCACGCCCGCATCGTGCAGCGTTCGCGGCACATCGAACTGGGCGATGAACTCGGCGGTGCGGTCGGCGCATTGGAGCGCGGCCGGCTTGGGATTGGAAGCGTCGAATGGGATGCCGTAGCCTTCCGCCACCGGACCGAATCGTTCGGCCGCGATCTGCGCCATGAATCGCATGGCATGCGGCAGCGTGATGCATGACGTGATGCCGTGCGGCACATTCCAGCGAGGCCCGATCTGATGTCCCAGCAGGTGCGACAAGCCGAAGCGCGTGTTCATCGCGCCGTAGATCGAATACCACGCCGCGAACTGGCAATGGCCGCGATGCGCCAGCTGTTCATCGCCCTGAGTGCTGATGGAGGCTTTCAAATGCTTCACAAACAGGGAGATCGATTTCGCCGCCAGCGCATCGCTGATGGGATGATGCCGGATCGCATAGGCGCACTCGATAGCGTGATCCAGAGCGCGAATCCCAGTGGATACCCATAGCCAGTCGGGGGTGGACAGAGTCAGCGCCGGATCGTTAATCACCGTGCGCGGTAAAACGCGCGGATCGTACACCCCGCTCTTGACGCGCGTGCTCTCGTCCGTCACGCCGCCAGCGTGCGTGTATTCGGCCGCCGAAAGCGTGGTGGGCACCGCGATATGCACTAGCTCGCGCTTGTCGAGCAAACCATACATCGCCACTTTAGTCGAATCGATAGGGCTGCCGCCGCCCAGGCTCACCAAGCTGTCCGCATCCACGCGCTCTATTTCTTTCTCGAGCTCATTCACCGTGCCGCGCGGGACATGCTGGATGATTCCCTGAAACACGGATGCGCAAAGCGGCCCCAGCGCGCCGGTTACCTCCTTTAATATCGGCAGCGCCGCAACCACGTCGGTTGTCACCACCACGGCACGCTTCAGCCCGCGCCGCTCCATCTCGTCTTTCAGCGCCGCGATCTTGCCCGGCCCATAGATCACGCGCTCCAGCCGGCTCAGATTAAATTCGCCCGTGGGCGCTTCGAAGCGCAGGCGACGAACTTCGGGGGTTGCCATGCGGCCATACTATCAAATCATTTGATCTTGACATTTCGTGAGCGAGAATCGCGATAAGATGACCAGCATGCACAGCCAATCCATTGCCTCTCGCGCCCTGCCCGTCATCGCCGCCGTAACCGTGCTGGCGGGTATTTTTTCCGTCAAAGCCTCCCAGCCCGACCCCAAAGTGCTGGCCTACACGTTGCCCGACAAGATCAACTGGGTTGGGAACCCCGGCGGCGCCTTACAAGCCGTAGTGGCCGGCGATCCGTCCAAACCCGGCCTCTATATTGTGCTGACGAGATGGACTCCGCATCACATGAGCCATCCCCACTTTCATCCCAACGATCGTTACATTTATGTGATCAAGGGCACCTGGTGGGTCGGCACCGGCACCAAGTACGATCCCGACAGCACCACCCCAATCCCCGCCGGAAGTTTTGTCACGCACTACGGAAAGCAGATCCACTACGACGGAGCGAAGGACGAGGAAGTGACGCTTGAAATTGTGGGGATGGGTCCGGCGACGTCGACGCCGGCGGAAGTGAAATAGTTGCGCGCACGCCAGCGCGCATGGCCGCCGCATGTGCTTAGGCTGGAACGTAGCGCTTGACGCCAATGCTTCTGGAATTGAGCCGGGTCTGTGCCACATCGTATGCAAGCTGCATGCGAAGCAGATGGTCCATCTCGGGGCCAAACGCTTTTTCAATGCGCAGCGCCATCGCGGGTGTAAGTAACGTCTTAGCATGAAGAAGATCGGAGAGCGTGGCGCGGCGCACTTTCAAAATCTCCGCCGCCTTCGAGACGTTTAGGCCAAGCGCCTCGATGATTTCGGTCCTTATCAGATCGCCCGGGTGAGGCGGGTTTTCATAGGCATTCGCCGGAACTCCTAATGGTAGTCAATCAGGTCAATATCGCCAACAGCGGCCGACTCTTTGTCGTAGAGAAAAGTCAGCCGCCAGTTTTGCGTCACTGTTAGGCTCCAAAATCCCTTCAACTCGCCCTTCAATGACCCAAGGCGCCTGCTATCCTAAGAGGTGACGGACGTCCTCCGCACCCTCACCCGTGAAAATTGGCTTTGTAAGTCTCGGATGCCCCAAGAACCTCGTGGATACGGAGGTCATGATGGGCCAGTTGGCCGAGCGGGGGCACGAGTTGACGCCGGAACCCGGCGACGCGGAAGTCCTGGTGGTGAACACCTGCAGTTTCATCGATCCAGCCAAGCAGGAATCTATCGACACGATCCTGGAGATGGCAGAATACAAGAAATCCGGCCGGGCGCGCAAGCTCATCGTCGCGGGATGCCTGGTAGAACGCTATCGCGATCAGATTCGCGATCAGCTTCCGGAAGTGGACGCGCTGGTGGGCACCAACGAGCTCGCGAAGATCGTCGCGCTATGCGAAGGCTTCGAGCCGGAGGCCAAACCGCTGGAGCCTTATCTCTATCACGACCTGACGCCGCGTGTGCTGGCTACGGCCAACCACTTCGCTTACATCAAGATCGCCGAAGGCTGCGATCATCCGTGTTCCTTCTGCGTGATTCCCCAATATCGCGGCAAGTTTCGCAGCCGGCGATTTGAATCGGTGATCGCCGAAGCCACGCGACTGTTCGCCAGCGGAGTTCGCGAGATTAATCTGATCGGCCAGGACACCACCTCGTATGGCGAGGACCTGGGAATCAAAGATGGGCTTGCAAATTTGATGGCGCGGCTGGCGCAGATCGAGACCGCTCGCGAAAAGTGGATCAGGTTCCTCTATTGCTATCCCAACCGGATCACGCAGAAGCTGCTCGACACCATCGCCGAACACGCAGCTTTGGTGAAATACATCGACATGCCGCTGCAGCATGCCAGCTCGAACGTGCTGAAGCGTATGAAGCGCGGATCGCATGGCGATTTTTTCCTGAAGCTCCTGGAGCGCATTCGCGCGACGATTCCGGGCGTCGCGATACGAACCAGCATGATCGTGGGCTTCCCCGGCGAAACCGAGGCGGATTTCGAGACGCTGTGCGAATTCGTTAAGATCGCTCAGCTGGACCGGCTAGGCGTCTTCTCGTACTCGGATGAAGACTCGAGCGCGAGTTTTCATCTGGACGCCAAAGTGGATGGACGCACCATTCACAATCGCAAACAGAAGTTGATGGCGCTGCAGCGGCGCGTTTCGAAACAGCGCAACCGGAAGATGGTCGACCGCGAAGTGGATGTGCTCATTGAGGGGCCGTCGGCCGACACCGATCTCCTATGGCAGGCGCGCATGTCCACGCAGGCCCCCGAGATCGACGGGTTCTGCTACGTCAACGATTTCGCGGGCGCAGCGCCCCGGCGTGGGGAGATCCGTCGCATGCGAATTACCGAAGCGCACGATTACGATCTGATCGGCGCGCTGGACGAAGCCACCGAAGAACCGCTGCCGGTTGCGGCGGCCAACGCTTTCCCCATCCTCGCTGCAGCAAGATGAAGTGTCCGATTTGCAAGAAAGCCGTCTCTCCCGACGACCCGTTCTTCCCCTTCTGTAGCGAACGCTGCAAGATTATCGATCTCGGCAATTGGGCCAGCGAGAAGTACGTCGTGTCGACGCCTATTCAGCCTGACGATCCTGAGAGCGAAGCGCAGGAATAGATGCCTGGGCGGAGTCGCGGCGCTTTCCTGATCGCAACGTGGTTCGGCTGCGGCTACGCGCCCGTAGCGCCTGGGACTGCTGGTTCACTGGCTGGGCTTGTGATCGCTATCGCGCTTTTCTATGGCGGATACGGCCGCGGAACGCTGCTGCTCCTGACGGCGATTCTTCTCGCTCCCGGCATCTGGTCGGCCAGCGTGGTGGCGAGGGAGACGAACACAACGGATCCGCGGATCGTGGTGGTGGACGAAGTGATCGGCCAGTGGATCACACTGGCGGGCCTCGCCACCTGGAACTGGAAAAGCTGGATTGTCGCGTTCGCGCTCTTCCGGCTGCTCGATGTGTGGAAGCCTGCGCCCGCACGCCAGCTCGAAAGTTTGCCGGGCGGATGGGGCATCGTCGCCGACGACGTGATGGCGGGCCTTTACGGCGCGCTTGCTATATTCGTATTAGATCGTTTGCATCTCTTTACATATGTCTTCTAAGTTTTCATATGCCTTCTAAGAAAGATTCGAATGGCCGTCCGCAGATTTCTACCGTCACCCCGGAAGCGGCCATTCCGGGTGGCGAGTTTCAGATCCGCGGCGCGGGCCTGGCGAAGTCCGAACGTCCGCGCGTCACCATCGGAGAGATGGAAGCGCCTATCGTGATCGGTTCCGATACCTGCGTGATCGTGCGTGTGCCGGAAGGAGCTTCGGCGGGCGAACTGGTGGTGGCGAACGGCGGCCACGCCAGCCAGGCTTGGAATTGCGACATCGGCATCCAGATCGCCGAGAATCTTTATCCAGTCGGCAACCCCGCGGTGGATTCCTTCGGCAACATCTATGTCACGTTCAGCGGTTCACGCGGGCAGAAGACGCCCGTGTCGGTGTACAAGATTGATCTGAACTACAACGCGAAGCCGTTCGCGAGCGAAATCATGAACGCCACGGGCCTGGCGTTCGACAAGTCCGGCATACTGTACATTTCCAGCCGCTACGATGGCATCATCTATCAGGCCAGCTCGGCCGGTAACGTGTCGGTCTACGTGGAAGGGATGGGTGTCGCTACCGGCATCGCGTTCGATCCGGACGAGAATCTGTACGTGGGCGATCGCAGCGGTACGGTGTTCAAGATCAGCCGATCGCGCCAAATCTATGTTTTCGCCACACTGGAGCCTTCCATCGCGGCCTATCATTTCGCCTTTGGGAACGACGGCTATTTGTACGTCACGGGACCCACCACGTCGAGCTTCGATTCGGTGAATCGCATTTCTCCGGCCGGTGAAGTGGAGACGTATTATCGCGGCGTGGGCCGCCCGCAGGGTCTGGCGTTCGATGCCGAAGGACGCTTGTATGTGGCGGCATCGCTCGGCGGCCGGCGCGGCGTGGTGCGCTTCGATCAGGATCGGAATCCGGAATTATTTCTCTCAGGTCCTGGAATCGTAGGCCTGGCCTTCACGCCCTCCCGCGCGATTGCGGTGTGCACCAACAATGCGCTGTACCGCGTGGATGTTGGCATCGCCGGCAGACCCCTTCCTTCCTAATGCCCGACGCGGAGATCATCGCCGTCGGCTCGGAGTTGTTGACGCCGCAAAGGCTCGACACCAATTCGCTGTATCTCACCGATCAGCTCAATGCCTTGGGCGTGGAGGTGGTGCGCAAGACCGTGGTGGGCGACGAGCGCGAGCGGCTTACCGATAGCATCCTGGGCGCGGCTGCGCGATCGAACATTGTAGTGCTCACCGGTGGCCTGGGACCTACCGAGGACGATCTGACGCGCGAAGCCGTGGCCAGCGCACTGGGGCGCGCGCTGGTTTTCGAGCAGGAGATTTGCGATCGCATCGAAACCCGGCTGCGCTACTTTGGCCGCAAGATGGCGGAGATCAATCGTCGCCAGGCGTATGTGATCGAGGGTGCGGAGGTGTTACCCAACGATCGTGGCACTGCGCCGGGACAATGGATCTCGAACGATGGCGTGGTCTTCATGTTGCTGCCTGGGCCGCCCATGGAAATGAAGCCGATGTTCGAAACTCAATGCCTGCCGCGGCTGGAGAAATTTCTGCCACCGCAGGTGATCCGGACTCGCTGGCTGCGCGTGGTTGGAATGGGAGAATCCGACCTGGATCAGTTGATTTCGCCCGTGTATAAGAGTTACGCGAATCTGGCGACCACCATTCTGGCGGTGTCGGGCGAGATTCACGTGCATCTGCGGGCGCGCTGCGGGACGGCACAAGAGGCCGAAACATTGGTGGCCCAGGCCAGCGCCGAGATCGAGCCGTTGCTGGGCGATCGAGTCTATTCGTGCAACGGCGATTCGCTCGAAAAAGTGATCGGCGATCTGCTGCGCGTGTGGCATGCGTCGCTGAGTGTGGCCGAGAGTGCCACCAGCGGGCTGCTGGGTGGAAGAATTACGGCCGTTCCATCGGCGTCGGATTACTTTCGCGGCGGGTTCATTACGTATTCGGATCAGATGAAGATCCAACTGCTGGGTGTGCCGGCCGAACTGATCGCGGAGCACAGTGCGGTCAGCGAGCCCGTCGCGAAGGCCATGGCGGAGGGCGCGCGTCACGGCACCGGATCGGATTATGCGTTGTCCATAACCGGTTATGCGGGCCCGGATGGCGAGAAGGTTGGGCTGGTGTTTATCGGCTTGGCGTCGCCTGATGGCACCGAAGTGCGGCGCATCCAGTGGCCGGCCGATCGGGAACGCGTGCGTGCATTCTCCACTAACATCGCACTGGATATGTTGCGGCGGAAACTCCTGGAAGCGCCTCACTGAGCCTCCCATGCCGTTCGAAGTGTTAGAAGCGCGCGCCGCGAGCATACTGAGCAAAACCACCGGTTTCATTGCGGAGTCGGGCTTCACACATTCTTTGAGTCCGGCGCGGAACTGCACCTTCGGATGCAGCTATTGCTACGTTCCCACCATGCGAATCTATGGCGGGCTCAAGCCGGAAGATTGGCGGCATTGGGGGCAGTTCACGACATTCAAGGAGAATGCCCCGGAATTGCTGAGGCGCGAGTTGCGTCCGGATCAGGTGATTTACTGTTCGCCCCTGGTGGACCCTTATCAGCCCGCCGAAGAGACCGAGTTGATGATGCCGCGCATCTTGGACGAACTGTTGTCGCGGCCGCCCAAGGCGTTCGTGCTTCAGACGCGCGGTCCGATGATCGTGCGCGATCTACCGGGGCTGGTCGAGTTGTCTTCGCGTACCACGCTGCGGGTCAGCTTTTCGATCACAACCAATCGAGAAGAAGTGCGCAAGCTGTATGAGCCGCACTGCGCGACCATCGATCGCCGCCTGAGAGCGATACGCCAATTGCGGGCAGCCGGAATCACCACCTTTGCGACGCTTGCGCCGCTGCTGCCGTGCGATCTAGAGAAGCTGGCGGGCATGGCGATCGAAGCGACGGACCAGAACATCATTGGCGATCCGTTGCATGTCCGATCGGTGAAGCCGCGTGGCGCGACGACGCGTGAGCAGGCGTTTGCGATCAGCGCCAGGCATGGCTTTGCGGCGTGGCTCGATCCTGAGTTCCAGCGCGAGGCCGTCGCTCGCATTGAATCTGTGGTTCGCAGCGCCGGACGCAGATTCGCGACCGGGACGAAGGGATTCGGATGGCTGGCGCACTAGAACGGCTCGGCATCGAATCGTACGAAGGCAACGATTCTGCAATTGCCTCTAGCAATCCCGCTAACGGAAGTGAACTGGGACGAGTGCGCCTGGCGTCCGTCGAAGAGTATGACGGAACGGTGGCGCGAAGCGTCGACGTGTTCCAGCGCTGGCGCATGTTTCCCGCCCCCAAACGTGGCGAAATCGTACGCGAGATCGGCGACGAACTGCGCCGTTTCAAAAACGATCTCGGCATGCTGGTCACGCTCGAAACGGGCAAAATCCTGGCCGAAGGCAAAGGCGAAGTGCAGGAGATGATCGACATCGCGGACTTCGCGGTGGGACTCTCGCGCCAGCTCTACGGGCTGACCATCGCCACCGAACGAGCCGATCACCGCATGTATGAGCAGTGGCAGCCGCTGGGCGTGGTCGGCGTCATCTCGGCGTTCAATTTCCCGGTGGCCGTGTGGTCCTGGAATGCTTTGATCGCCGCCGTCTGCGGGGACTGCGTGATTTGGAAGCCGTCGCTCAAGACGCCGCTGACTGCCGTCGCGGTGCAGAACATCTGCGACCGCGTGCTGGATCGCCATGGCTGGCGCGGCGTCTTCCAACTCATCATCGGAGAGGATGCAAGCATCGGCAAGCGCCTGGTTGAGGATCGGCGGATTCCATTGCTCAGCGCGACCGGTTCCACCCGCATGGGCCGCATTGTCGCCGAAACCGTCGCGCGGCGTTTGGGACGAACGCTCTTGGAACTGGGCGGCAACAACGGCCTGATCGTGATGAACGACGCCAATCTGGATCTGACGCTGCGCGCGGTGTTGTTTGGCGCGGTGGGCACCGCGGGCCAGCGCTGCACCAGCATCCGGCGGCTCTTTCTGCAACGCGGAATCGCGCAGGAGATGACGCGCAAACTGCAAGCCGCCTACGCTCACATTCGCATCGGGGATCCGATGGAAGGGAACACGCTGATGGGCCCTCTCATTGACCGGCAGGCCGTAGAGGCGATGCGCTCGGCTCTGACGCGAATTCAATCCGAAGGCGGCGAGGTGATCTACGGCGGCGAAGAACTGGGCGGCTGTTACGTGAAACCGGCGCTCGTCAAAGCGCGCGCGGACATGCCTGTCATGCAGGAAGAGGTCTTCGCGCCCATTCTCTACCTGATCGAGTTCGATACGCTAGAGCAGGCCATCCAGTGGCATAACGCCGTCCCCCAAGGGCTTTCGTCGGCCATGTTCACCACCAATCTGATCGCGGCCGAAACCTTCCTGAGCGCCCGCGGCAGCGACTGTGGAATTGCGAATATCAACGTCGGCACCAGCGGCGCGGAGATCGGCGGCGCATTCGGCGGCGAAAAGGACACCGGCGGCGGACGCGAGTCCGGCAGCGATGCGTGGAAAGCATACATGCGGCGTCAAACCGTGACTATCAACTGGTCGCAGGACCTGCCGCTGGCGCAAGGCATTGAATTCGATGTTTGACCGGCACGCCGCTTTGCTGCTGGCCCTTGCGCTTTCGTCCAGCGCGCAGACGCCGCTAGTAAACGGCGGCAAACCGATGCGAGTAGTGTACGAATGCCTGGCGGCCGACACGCAAGCCGCGGGACTCGGTTGTTCGGAAGAAGATCCATGCCCGGTTTATCTGGAACTTTCGAACGTGGAGGCCGTGGGGAGCAAGATCTTCGTCACTGGCAATCTTCACACGTCCATGGCGACTTTGTACTCCATTCTGCTTGCGTCCGAAGATAACGGAAACTCGTGGACCGAGCCGCATCCGCGCCTGCACTCATCGGGTCTCGATCAGATTCAGTTCGTCGATGCTCAAAACGGCTGGATCTCCGGCGCAAACCTGCAAGGCGCTCCTCGCGACCCCTTCTTCCTGATCACCGCCGACGGCGGCAAAAGCTGGAAGGAACAGCCGATTTTTGAAGAGACGCGCGTCTCCGCGGTGGAGAGCTTCAATTTCGATACCGCGACGCACGGAATCGCATTCGTCGACGCAACACTGGACAATGGCATGCACGAGGTTTACGAAACGAGAGACGGGGGCAACACCTGGAACCTTCAAACTGGGGCGGCCAGAGCGACGCCACACGCCGCGTCCGGCTGGCGGGTGCGAACTGACTCCGCATTGCACAGCTACGTCATCGAAAAGTCCGAAAACAATCGTTGGCAAAAGGTGGCCAGTTTTCTGGTGAATATCGCGAGTTGCAAGGAATGAAAACCGATCCCATTGAATTGGAGCTGTTCCGGCACTTGCTGGTCTCCATTGCCGAGGAGATGGGCGCGGTGCTGCGCAAAACTTCTTTTTCGGCGAATATCAAGGAGCGCCGCGACTATTCGTGCGCCGTATACGATGCCGAGGGCGAAACCGTGGCAATGGGCGATCACATGCCTGTGCATCTGGGAGCGATGCCGCTTTCCGTGCAGCAGGCCACGCGCGCCTTCGATCTTAGGCCTAGTGACGTTGCGATTCTGAACGATCCTTTCCGCGGCGGCACGCATCTGCCCGACATCACCGCGGTTTCGGGCGTGTTCTTGAAAGGAACTCGGCGGCCCGCGTTTTACGTGGCGAATCGCGCGCATCATTCCGATGTTGGTGGTATGAGCCCAGGATCGATGCCACTGGCGCGCGAGATCTATCAGGAGGGAATTCGTATTCCGCCGGTGTTGTTGGTGCGCGGCGGCCGCATGGATCGTGAGCTGCTGGATTTGATCCTGGCCAATGTGCGAACTCCCGTAGAACGCGAGGGTGATCTCCTAGCGCAGTGCATGGCGATCAAACGCGGCAACCAGCGCCTGCAGGAATTAACGGCGAAGTACGGTCTTCCAACTGTACGCCGCAACATGGCCGCGCTCAAAGACTACAGCGAGCGCATGATGCGCTCGGCGATCCGGCGGCTGCCGACGGGAACTTATCGCGCCGAAGATTACCTGGATAGCGATGGTATTACGGACCGGCCGGTGAAGATCGCGGCGACGGTCACCATTCACGCCGACCGTGCCACCGTCGACTTCACCGGCTCCGATCCACAAGTTGAAGGTTCGGTGAACGCTAATTATGCGGTAGCGGTTTCTGCAACTACGTACGTGTTTCGCTGCCTGGTACGCGAGGACATTCCCTACACCGCGGGCGTGATGCGCCCCCTGGAAGTTATCGCGCCCAGCGGGTTGGTGGTTAGTGCCCAGCCTCCGTCTGCGATGGCTGCGGGGAATGTGGAAACGTCGCAGCGCATCACCGACGTGATTCTGGCCGCGTTGGCGAAAGCCGCACCTGAGCTGATTCCGGCCGCAAGCTCGGGAACTATGAATAACCTGACCTTTGGCGGATGGGATCGCGCGCGCGGACGCGCCTTCGCCTATTACGAGACCATCGCAGGCGGTATGGGCGCGTCTGCGGTGTCAGATGGCGCCAGCGCCACGCACACCCATATGACCAATAGCTGGAACACGCCGGTGGAAGCGTTCGAACATCTCTATCCGTTGCGTATTGCGAGCTATCGCATTCGCTCAGGCTCGGGCGGGCGCGGGAAGCATCGCGGCGGCGATGGAATCGTTCGGGAGTTCGAATTTTTGACGCGGGCGGACGTGACTATCTTGTCGGATCGTCGCGAGCGCGGACCCTACGGCCTGTTTGGGGGCAAGCCCGGTGCGCGCGGAAGAAACTCAGTGGTGCGCGGCGCACGCACGATTTCCATTCCCGGCAAAGCGCGCTTCGAAGTGAAACCTGGGGACGTGCTGCGCATCGAAACGCCCGGCGGCGGTGGATACGGCAAGCCTGCTTGAAACAAACCTGGCGGCGGCTCACATTCCTGCATTGGTCTTACGATCCCGACCGGATCCGCCGCTTGATTCCAGCGGGACTCGATCTCGATACTTTCGATGGCGCTGCCTGGATCGGCTTAGTCCCATTTGAAATCTACGATACGCCTGGCATCCGGTATTTCCCCGAAACAAATCTGCGGACGTACGTTATTGGACCCGACGGCAGCCGCGCCGTATGGTTCTTCTCCCTGGAGGCCTCGCGCCTGGTTGCGGTCCTTGGCGCGAGGATTGGTTACCACCTGCCTTACTTCTGGGCGAGGATGTCGGTGACGGCAAACAATGGCGCGATTCACTACCGCAGCGTCCGTCATTGGCCGCATGCTTCCGGCGCGATGACCGACATCGTTGTCGAACCCGGAGAACCGTATCTGCCGAGCGATCTCGCTGAGCGCGATCGTTTCCTTACGGCGCGCTATCGCCTCTATGCGGCGGCGCGCGGCCAGCTTCGGTACGCCCAGATCGAGCATGCGCCTTGGCCGCTCGCACATGCGAAGATCATAGATCTGCGGCAAACTCTCTTCGAGCGAAGTGCCCTCCCGTCTCCCGCTGGAACGCCGCTGGTGCACTATTCCGCCGAACTGGCGGTCAAGATCGGCCGCCTGATCTAAACGGAAGCGATCTACACTGAAGTTTCATGGCCAAGTTCAAGTCCGCCGGCAGCAGTAAGAAGAAATCGGAAAAGGTAAAGTCGGCACGGGCCGCCATCCCGTGCCTGGTTCTCGTGGCAGTAGGGATCGCTGTCATGTGCCTGCTGTTCTATTTTTCCCTGCAATCCAACACCAAATGAGAATCGATATCCCATGAGAAGCGACCATCGCGCAGCCGAACAGATGCGTCCGGTCCGGATCCTGACCAATTACCTCATGACGGCGGAAGGCTCCGCATTGATCGAGGTGGGGCACACGCGCGTGCTGTGTGCCGCCTC
The DNA here is from genome assembly GCA_963798295.1 of Bryobacterales bacterium. Taxonomy (GTDB): domain Bacteria; phylum Acidobacteriota; class Terriglobia; order Bryobacterales; family Bryobacteraceae; genus Palsa-89. The sequence continues at coordinate 1,196,006 of CAWCSV010000007.1, forward strand.
GGTGGAAGAAAGTGTGCCGCAATTTCTGCGGGGCAGCGGGCGTGGCTGGGTGACGGCTGAATATTCCATGTTGCCGCGCGCCACCGCGACGCGAACTCCACGCGAGGTTTCCAAGGGCCGCCAGTCGGGACGAACGCTCGAGATTCAACGCCTGATCGGGCGATCCTTGCGATCGGTGGTCGATACGGCGGCGTTAGGAGATCGCACCTTAATCGTGGACTGCGACGTGCTTCAAGCCGATGGCGGCACGCGCACCGCCGCCATCACCGGCGCTTACGTGGCCCTGGTGCAAGCCCTCCAGAGACTGGTGAAGTATGGAACGCTGAAGAGCATTCCCGTCACGCAGCCCGTGGCGGCCACCAGCGTTGGCATCTTGAAGGGCGAGCCTCTGCTCGATCTCTGCTACGAAGAGGACTCCTCGGCCGAAGTGGATATGAACGTCGTGATGACCGGCTCCGGCCGTTTTGTTGAACTGCAGGCCACCGCCGAAAAGACGCCATTTGATGACGCGCAATTGGAGCAAATGTTGGGGCTGGCGCGGCGTGGCATCGCAGAGCTGTTCGACATCCAGAAGGCGGCACTCGAGAGTTGAAGCTGTACTGTGCAACCACCAACCCGGGCAAACAAAGAGAGTTTCAAAGGGCGCTGCGGGATCGGATCCAAATGGAGCCGCTGCCGGGCTTGGATTTAATCGGTCCTTGCGAGGAGACAGGCGTAACGTTCGAAGAAAACGCGATTCAGAAGGCGCTTTATTATTCGAAATACTGTGACGGATATTTGTTTGTCGACGACTCGGGGCTGGAAGTAGACGCGCTGGGAGGCGCGCCAGGTGTGTACTCCGCGCGATTCGCCGGCCCCGGCTCCAGCGACGCTGCGAACAATCAATTGCTTCTGGAACGGATGCGCGGCGCAGCCGATCGCACAGCGCGGTTCGTTTGCGTGGTGGCGCTGGCCCGAGCGGGACGTCTGGTCGGCACTTTTCGTAGCGAAGTAGAAGGCCGGTTGCTCGAAGCGCCTCGTGGCGTCAACGGATTCGGATACGATCCGTTGTTCTTTTACGCACCCTTCGATTGCACATTCGGAGAAGCGCCGCTCGACAAAAAGATGGAGGTCAGCCATCGCGCTAAGGCCCTCCACAAGATGCAGGTGTATTTGGAGGATATGGTTTCAGAAGCGGTGCGGCGGGAAGGGTTAACCTAAGTCAGGAGGATACAAAGATGACTATTACCGATCCGCTCTTAGGGCCAGTGGAAGCAGACGAGCACCGCGAGATCGGCGGCGTCCAGGTGGATGTCGCAAGAACCGGCGCGGCGCGGGTGAAGCGCTTGATTTATCCGCCGGGATTTCATTGGGCCAAGCATTTGAGCGAGCTGATGGGCAGTAAATACTGCATGCACGCGCACGTGGGCTTTATGGCGCGCGGCCAGATCAATGTGCGTTTCGCGGACGGCTGTGTCGTGGAATACAAAGCTCCGAAGTTCGTTCAGGTGGAACCGGGGCACGAGGGTTGGGTGGTGGGCGACGAGCCGGCGGTGTTGATCGAATTCGATTTCGAGGGCGATACGGTAGATCGGCTGGGCGTACCACGCGTACATAACCATGCTGGATAACGCAGTGGAATCTTCGATCGAAGCTGGATCCTCGCATGACGTGGAACCGTGGCTGCGAGGTCCGCTGCCCGCCGTCCATTCGCTGGTGGCGCCCACCTTGTACGCCTTCGCGCAGGCCCGTGAAGACATCGCGCGCTGGACCGAGGGTTTGACAGATGACGAAATGTGGTCGCGCCCGCATGGTCTCGCGCCAGTAGGATTTCATCTCCGCCACATCGCGGGCAGCGTGGAGCGTCTGACTGCTTACATCGCCGGCCAGCAGCTCACATCGGAACAACTGGAATCGATCCGGCATGAGATGGACTCCGATCGAGGCCGTTCGACGTTGCTCGATGATGTAAGTCAATCTTTTCACAGGTCGGAGCAAGTGATTTGTGCGCTCGATCCAGCCGGACTTGAAGAGGCGCGCGGCGTGGGTCGAAAGCAATTGCCAACCACGGTCATTGGATTGGTGGTCCATTTGGCGGAGCACACGCAGCGTCACGTAGGTGAATTGATTGTGACAGCGAAACTCGCGCGAGGATGGGAGCCTGGGCGTACTAGACCGCGTCACAGTTGAAGTAACAGGAAGAAACCGATTAGACTTCAGACTTGTACATCCCTGAGGCGGACTTCGAGCATCTGATCCGCACGCTTTCCGAGGCTCGGTCGCGCGCGTCGGAACTTGCCGCTTCCATCGCTGCGCGCCTGGGAACGGAACACCGCTTAGCCGAACTGGCCAATGCAGCGGCTTCGAGAATCGAGAATATGCTGCGAGAAGTCCGCATTTCAGCTACGGAAACCACCCTGCCTGCTGTCGGCTTGTCGGAATTGCAGGACGCGCTGCGGACCGAGACGCAGCCGATAAACCCGGCGTCCAACCATGCGCCGGAACACGTGCCTACGGGGGCGCAAGCCATGGCATCTTTTGCTTCGCAGACTGGACTGGAGTCCGAACATTGGCTGCCCATGTTCGTACAAGATCTTATCTCGCAACTTCGAGCGTCGGGCGGGATCACATTCGAAGTCGCGGAACGTTTGCTGCAACAACGGAAGGATGACTTCCTCAGAGATTTTTTGATCGCCCGCAGAATGTATCGCACTTATCCCCAACTTTTTCCTGAGATTCGAGACGTAGGCCCCTATCAGGACCAGCCCGTCTCGCAGTGAGGCCATGCAATGTATATCGATACCAGAGAACTCAACGAATTGACGCGCAAGGCAACCGAGTTGATGTTTGAGACCGCCGATGTGCCCCGCGTTCTGAGAAACCAGCTGGGCGAAAACCATCAGCTGGCGCAAGCCGCCAGGGAGATGCAAGGAAGCATCGAAAATTTCGTGCGGGAACTGCGTTGTTTCGATGTTTCGGCTCAAACGGTCGGCGCCGACACGTTCGAAGCATCTTGACTGGGAAAGAAGAAGCCGTACTCGCGTTGCCGACCGGAGCAAGCGACTAGCGGGCTTCGTAGTATTTTGATGTTTTTAGTAATCACCACCACCATCGGAGGGTTTTTGTGGCTAACCAAGTACTGGACGAAGAAAAAACGCTAGCGCGGCTGCAGTCGCTCATGCGCTCGGAACATTGGCTCGCGACTTACGTCAGCGATCTGTTGAGCGCGCACGATCTATCAGCGGGCATCGACTTTCGAACCGCCGAGCAACTCCTCGCCGCCGAGAAGGAGCAATTCGAAAAGGATCTGTCCATCGCACGTCGCATGCTGCGCGTTTATGGCAAGCAGGTGATGGCGGAGAACATGTCCCAGAACGCCTACGCGCCGAGTAACGGTTAGCGCTCAGCGCAGAACCGTGATAGGCACCCACGCATCGGTGTTTTCCCAGAGCAGCGAGAGAGTTCCTTTGTTGCCTGCGGTGGACTGCAGCTCGATCTTGAACGTTTCCACCGGCGCGGGCGTGGACTTGAGATTCATCTTCACGCGCGCGAAGTCCTGGCTCTCATCGTAATTCAGGTGGAACTGGCCGGTCTGTTTGTTGACAATGAGCATCCATTGTTTCTCGTTGGGCAGTGTCCAGATGCTGTAACTGCCTTTGGGAACTTTCAGGCCGTTGATGTCGAGGTCCGCTTCGGTGGTGATCTTGGTGGCCCAGTTCGCGCCCGTGCACCACACCTCATCGTAGGGCACCAGGTTGCCCATGATCTTGCGGCCGTGCGCCGATGGCGCGTAATAGTCGATGGTGATGTGGTCGCCGGCAATCACAGCGGACGTGTTGACCGGAGGGCTGGTGTAACGCTGCGCGAAGACGCTGGACGCAAGCAAAAAGCCAATCGCCAACAGCAGACAGAATCGGGTCATACCAACTCCTGGCCCATAGTAGCCGATTCCTGCGACGCGGCGGGCTCCGCGGTAAAGAAGAAACCGCGTCCGGTCTGCTGACGCGTCGATAGATCGTCGTAACGCCCGCCCGCCGCGTAGAGCGATTCGTGACTGCCGCGCTCCACGATCCTGCCTCCCTCGACAACCAGAATCTGGTCAGCGCGGTGAACAGTGGAAAGCCGGTGAGCGATGACAAAAGTAGTGCGCCCTTCCATTAGGTACGCCAATCCTTCCTGGATCGCGGCTTCGGACTCCGAATCAAGGCTCGATGTTGCCTCGTCCAGGATCAGAATGCGAGGGTCCGCTAGAAGGGCGCGCGCGATCGATACCCGCTGCCGCTGCCCTCCGGAGAGCTTGACGCCGCGCTCGCCAACCAGCGTGTCGTATTTCTGCGGAAGCCGCTCGGCGAACTCGTGCACGTGCGCGATCCGGCAGGCGCTCAGGATCTCCTCCTCGCTCGCAGCAGGCCGCGCGAACGCCACGTTTTCGCGAATCGTTCCATCGAACAGAAACGTGTCTTGCAGCACCACGCCCAGCCGCGAACGGTAGGAGTCCAGCCGCACCGTGGAAAGATCGATGCCGTCTACGCGAATCACGCCATCCGAGGCGTCGTGAAAGGCGGCCACCAGCCCGATGATGGTTGATTTACCGGATCCGGACGAACCCACGAAAGCCGTGACCGTGCCCGGCCGCGCCTCGAAACTCAGATCGTGCAAAACCGGCTTGCCGGGTTGATAGGCAAAGCTCACATGCTCGAAGGACACTCGGCCCTGAAGCTGGTCCAGCCTCTCCATCCGCCGGGGATTCTCATCCTCGGGTTTTTCGCCGAGCAAGTCCTGCGTGCGATCCAGACCGGCCAATGCTTCCAGAAGTTGCGGGCCCAAGCCTTGAAGCTGGAACATGGGACCCATCAGAAAAGTCATGAACGCCATGAAGGACATGAAGCCGCCCAGGGTGAGACTTCCCGAGTAAATCTGGCGCGCCGCCAGGAACATTACCCCGGCGCTAATGCACGCCAAGACCAGGCTTGAGGACATCCCCATCAGCGCTGCCGCTCGCGAGGTACGCAACGCGATTCCCAGCATCTTGTCCACACCGTTTGCGAACGCACGCGCTTCGCTGGCCTCCGCGTTGTACCCCTTCACCACTCGAATTCCGCCCAGCGATTCGATGAGCCTTCCGCTCACCTCCGCCTGTGCAATCGCGCTCTCGCGAAAAACCGGCCGCAGGCGTTGAAAGCCTTTCTTCGAGACCAAGCTGAACAAAACCAGTCCCAGCAGCACGGCTGCGGTAAGAACCACGCTGACCTTGAGCAGAAAAACCAAGGAAAGCAGCGCGGTGGCGATGCCGCCCACGAACTCAACCAGGCTGTAGCCCATCAGGTGCCGCGTTCCCTCAACGTCGCCGATAATTCGTGAGGCCAGCGCTCCCGCTTTGTTCGAATCGAAATAACTGACCGGAAGCCGCCCCACGTGGGCCTGAACCTTGCGGCGCAATTGCGCGACCAGCCGGTGGCCCTCCCTGGATACCACCCAAGTTACGCCATAAGTGCATGCCGCCTGAACGATGGCGGACGCCAGGATTCCAAGAATCAATGGAACCAAGAGCTGATAGTGGCGCTGGACGATCACATCGTCCACCAGGTACTTTGTCGACGCCGGCAACACCAGTGCGGCCGCGCGACCGATCAACACCAGCGCCAATCCTCCCGCCAGCCGGGCCAGCCGTGGCCGGACCAGCTCTTTGAGCAGCGGCGATACACTGCGGAGCTGTTCCGGAAGTTTCTTCTTGGGATGCTGCGGCGTCATGGGACCGAATGGCGTCACGAATCTTTCCTTTAATACTCGGGCCTAATACTCGCGAGACTCTATGACTCTCCACGCCACCGCCAGCAGAACTGCGGCCACAACCAGTGAAATGCCCATCGCGTGCCAGGGCATGACATGGGCGGAGGAAAAAAGCGGCGACGCGGAAACCGGCGTGCGATAAACATCCCAAGACACAGGCAGCCGTCCCGCGCTCCAAATCCAGGCCAGGGCAGCAATCACGAGCCCACTCGCCCAGGTCTGCCAGATGTCGCCTAGAAAGGCGGAGGCCACCACGGATATCGAGTAAAAACCCGCCACCCCAATCGAAATAATCAATCCTGATAGCGCGGCGTCACCCAGCGTGGCCTGAGTCTTGAAAATCGGAAACATCGCCCACACCAGGCAGCACATCGCCACAGTCACAACCGTCGTCTCGATCATTCCCAGCGATGCTCGCACCGCAAGCAATCGCCACCGGCTGACCGGAAGCGAAAGGGTATAGAACATGGAACCGGGAGCAACCTTACTCATCCAGCGCCCGCCCTGTGTTCTGACACCCGCTCCCGCCAAGAACACCGCGGCGAGCGCTGAAAAAAAGCGCAGCATAAGCAGCATGGTGGTTACTTGGACGGCCGGAGGCACGCCCCGGGAATAAAGCTCAACCACGATCAACGCGAACGTAGCCGCCGGCATAATCAATCGAAATCTGGTCTCGAGCCAATTCTTATACCAAAGCATCTAGTTGTTCCTCACGTGTTCCAGGAAGATTTCCCGCAGCGTTACGGGGAACAGTTCGACGGATGTTCCCGGAACGGACCGAGCCTGTTCCACCAGAGCGTCTACGTTCCGGCTGGCCAGAATCGAAACCGTTCGTCCTTCCTGACGAATCGACTGCGCCCCCGGGGCCCACCGGATGGGCTCCCGCAATTCCCTTTCGAAGACCACATGCAGGCGCTGATACTGGACCTTCAAATCGTCCAGCGCGCCCGCCACAATCGCGGCGCCTCGGTCAATGATGCAGATCTGGTCCGCAATCTGTTCCACCTCGGCCAGTTGATGGGAAGAGAAGAAAATCGTGATCCCCTCTGAGGCCGTCAGGGCCACCAGTTCGCGCAGCACATCCTCCAAGGCGGCCGGGTCCAGGCCTTCGGTGGGTTCGTCCAGAATAAGCAGTTCGGCGCCGCGCGACATTACCAGCAGCAACATGAGCTTCGAGCGCATGCCTTTCGAAAGATCGGCGACCTTGCGCTCCGGCGGCAGCCCGAACATTTTGATATACCTCTGTTCCAGGTCGCCGCGCCATTTCGGGAAGAAAGACCGCGTGAACCGGACGATCTGCTCGACGGTCATGTACGGGTAGAGTTCCTTGTCCTCTGTGACGAAGCCGGCGCGCCGGCGGATTTCGAGCGAACTGGCGGAGTCGTCAGCCGCGAGGCCAAGAACGCGCGCTTGCCCCGAATCGGGCCTCAGTAGACGCATCAGGATCTTCATGGTGGTGGTCTTCCCGGCGCCGTTTCGGCCAAGAAATCCGAAAATGCTCCCCTCCGGAACTCGCAGGTCGAGGCCGCTCAATGCCGGATTATCGTGGAAAGACTTGCGAAGATCGCTGGTTTCGATGACAAATTCGCTCATGACTTTTGTTTCTCCGCGCGCAGCTGCGCTAACTCGTTCTCCACCAGCCGGCGAATCTCTTCCTCCGTTAAACCCGATGACGATAACCGTTCAATCGCCGACTGCACCACCGTCTGAGCCTTCCGCGTGATCTTGGCCCGGCCCGCGGCCGTTTTGCTGATGTAGGCTCCGGAACCGTGCTTCAGCTCGATGACGCCCTCATGCTCCAACTCGCGATACGCCCTCGCTACTGTGTTCGGGTTCATCACCAGGTCCTCCGCGACTTTACGGATCGCCGGGAGTTGGTCACCCGGCCGCAGCGCGTCCGTTTCAAGCGCGTGCTTGACTTGCTCCATGAGCTGGACATACAGCGGGATTCCGGAAGCCGGGTTCAGGCGAAAGAGCATCGCTTTAAGTGTACTAGTTTCTTAATACACTACACACTTTTTGCAAAGCGCGTCAAGCGGGAGGGAGTACGGCGGCGGCGGCGAGCTCAGCGCTCTCCGCCCCGCTCCTTCTCATACACCGATTCGAAAAACGCGAGCTGCGCCCGATTGGGCGCCGACCCAATTTGGGCCTGATCGCCCAGCGCCATCGGACGGTCGCTCTTGCGATCGTCATTGCTTTTGAGATCCCCGAAGGCGGGCCATTTCGCCAGGTTCTTGCCGTTGGGATCTCCATTGGCGGCGAAGTTCACCCAATACGACGAGAGCATGTCGGAGACCTGATGATCCAGATCGGTCCAGGCGCGCGGCGGCAGAAGATTTTGAAAAACATACTGAGCCTCCGCCCCGTGCGTGGCGCCGGAGCCGAAACCGCCGCGAGAAGTTGCGCCGGCCGGCGGCGGAGGATCGTGTGTGAAGTAATACAGAAACGCCTTCGAATGGCCGGTTTTGGTTTGGGCGCGCGCCCACACCCGCATGACAAAAGCCAGCTCGTCGCGAAAGGCGGCAAGCTGCGATGCGTTCGCTTCCTCGTCCGAAGTCGCCGGATAGAGTTTCAAAAACGCGTCCGCCTGATCGCCGTAGCGCGCCCGCGAGCGATCGATGAATTTCACGGCCGTGGTGGGCTGCAGAAAAAACGTTCCCTCGTCTTTGTTAGACCCGGCTAGCAGGGGCACATCGTTCTGTTTGTGCTCGGCGAAAATGGTTCCAACGTCTTCCGGAAGAAACCATCCGTCGATCACCGGTCCGCCCGCCCGGCCGGCTTTGAGCAAATCTTCGGCCGATGTGGCGCGCAGCTCATCCAAGGTCGGCGCGTGCAACGCGTCAGCGATTTTCAAGCCGGCTTGCTCCGCTTCGGCCAGCGTTCTCGTGGGGGCGAGCGAAAGCCCCATCCACGCACCGCTCTCTCCGACGGCGCGCTGGAACAGCCCTTTGGCCTGAGGCGACCCCATGAGATTCGCAATACTCGACGATCCCGCCGAATCGCCGAAGACCGTCACGCGTTGCGGATCGCCTCCAAATCCCGCGATATTCTTCTGCACCCAGCGCAGCGCGGCGGCTTGATCCATGAGCGCGTAGTTGCCCGAGGCGTGATGCTCGGATTCCTTGGTCAACGCAGGATGCGAGAAGAATCCAAACACGCCCAGACGATAGTTGATGGTGACCAGCACCACGCCCTTCTTGGCCAGCGCTTCTCCATCGAACCCGGGTGTCCCTCCCGAGCCGGTTTGATAGCCGCCCGGATGAATCCAGACCATCACTGGCCGGCGATCGCTGGCCGAAGTGGCCGCGGTCCAGACGTTGAGGAACAGGCAGTCTTCACTCATGTTCGGCGGCTTCACCGATGGACTGGCTCTGCGGAACGCTGGTTGTGTACAGATGGCGCCGAAGTCATCGGCCTTCCGCACGCCATCCCAGTGAATGGCAGGCCGCGGCTCACGCCAGCGCAAGTTGCCAACCGGCGGCGCGGCATAGGGGATGCCCTTGTACACACGCACACCTGCTCCATCGATTCCGGAAATCATTCCGGAATCCAATTGCACGGTCGCAGCCGACAGCAACTGAACCACCGCAAGCGCCAACCAAGCAATGCGCATAGGATCCTCCGCTGCTCATCATAGCGAACTGTGCCAGGCCCGCAATCCCCAATCCAGCGTTGGCGAATGCCACCGGCACCTGCTACGCTGGCGGCTTATGTCCGCCAGCATCAAGTGGACCATCTGCGCGGTCGCTGCGATGGGTTTCCTCTTCGACATTTACGTGGTGCTGGTGGGCCCGCTCATCCTTCAACCCGCGCTCACCGAACTTGGGCATCTGACGCCCGGCACGCCCGAGTACCGCGATTGGGCCGGATATCTGTTCTGGATCCCACCACTCGTCGGCGGTTTCTGCGGTTTGTGGGGCGGCTATCTGGCCGATCGGTTCGGACGCCGCCGCATTCTCACTTACAGCATTCTGGTCTACGCGTTTTCCGCCACCGCTTCCGGCATCGCGGGAAGCGTGGAATCGCTGCTCCTCTTCCGCACGCTTTCGTTCGCCGGAACTTGCGTGGAATTTGTTGCCGCGGTGGCGTGGCTGGCGGAAATCTTTCCCGATCCCCAGACGCGCGAGGCCGTGCTCGGCTACACGCAGGCTTGTGCATCGCTCGGTGGCGTGCTCACCGCCGGTGCATTCTACGTCGCCAATCGTTGGGGGCTGGCGATGCCCGCCATTTACGGCAGCCACTCCGCGTGGCGCTACGCATTGATCGCCGGGGTGGTGCCCGCCATTCCTCTCGCCATCATCCGGCCGTTCCTGCCCGAATCGCCGCAATGGGAACACCAGCGCCTGGAAGGAACCTTGAAGCGCCCCAGCATGCGCGAATTGTTCAGCCCTGAATTTCGCCGCGTCACCATCGTCACCGCGCTGCTGTTCGCTTGCGCTTATGGCGCCGCGTTCGGCACCATCCAGCAATCGCCGCAAATCACACCGGGGCTGCGGGAAGTTGCGCAACTGGCGCCGGCCGCTCGCGGGCAAGCGATATCGAGCGTCCAAGGCACACAGGAGATCGGCGGATTGGCCGGTCGCATTGTGCTGGCCGCGCTGGCTCTGATCATTATCAGCCGGCGTCGCCTGCTACGCATATTCCTGATCCCCGGCATCGTCATCGTCCCCATCGTGTTCCTCTACATGGCGACGCACAGCCTGGAGATGTTTCGTATCGGCATCTTCTTCGCCGGATTCACCACGGTGGCGCAGCTCACTTTTTGGGGAAACTATCTGCCACGCGTCTATCCTGTGCACTTGCGCGGGACGGGCGAAGGATTCGCGGCCAATGTTGGCGGCCGAATGCTCGGCACGTCTGCGGCGCTAGCGACCACGCACCTGGCCGCGCTGATGCCTGGAAGCTCGCCGGCATCGCGGTTGACACACGCGGCGACCTTGGTCGGAATCGGCGTCTACGCGCTCGCGCTGGGACTGACGTTCCTCTTGCCGGAGCCCCCGGCGATTTTGCCCGAATAGCTCTTGACTCTATATATCAGATGATATATATATGAGTGCATGCCGAGAGAAGATCCCGAGGCGTTTCTTCCGCTCAAGACCAATTGGTTTCACATCCTGCTTTCACTTGCCGCCGACGGGCAGCATGGCTACGGCATTATGCAGGAGGTGCTGGATCGAACCGACGGCAAGGTCCATCTCTGGCCCGCCACGCTCTACGGCACGCTCGCGAAACTCATCGACGCGGGACTTATTGAGGAATCCGACGAGCGTCCGGCGGCTGAACTCGACGACGCCCGCCGTCGCTATTACAAGCTGACGCGCCTGGGCCGCCGCGTTCTCGAACTTGAGAGTCAACGTCTAGAAGAACTGGTCAGCGTGTTGCGCGCCAAGCGCAGACAAGCCAAACGACGCGAGGTGGCTTACGAATGAACGCGCGCGTGCAGCTTTGCTTGCGGCTCTATCGCGCCCTGGCCCGCGCCTACCCACACGAGTTCCAGATGCTTTACGGTGAGGATTTAGAACGCATGGGTGCGGATGCGGCTCCCGAAATCTGGCGACGGCATGGCATTTTGGGACTGGCGCGCTTGCTAACCGACATCGCGCTGCGCCTACCCGCCGAATATCTCGCCGAACTGCGCGGCGACTCCAGATTCGCCCTCCGCATGCTCGCCAAATCGCCGGGATTTACCGCAGTCGGGATCGTCTTCCTCATGCTCGGCATCGGCGTGTGCAGTTTCTTCTTCAATGCGTTCACCGCGACCATGTTTCATCCGCTGGCAGGCGCGAGCGACACCGCCGCGCTCAAAGGCTTGGACACGCCCGTGCCCTACACTTACTTTGAGAGTTATCGCGAGCAACGCGGCGTAATGGCTGCGGCTTTCAGTCCTGTACCAGTTAGCATCGCTCGTGACGGGACCAAATCCGAGCGCATATTTGGCGTCCTGGTTTCTCCCGAATATTTTTCCGTCTTAGGAATGCAACCGCTGCGGGGCCGCTTCTTCGGTGCCGATACCGAACGCTCGGAGACGACGCCCGGGGTGGTGCTCAGCGAGCGCTTCTGGAGGTCCCATCTGAATTCGGATCCTCAAGTTATCGGGCGAACGCTACGAGTCAACGGCCACCCAGCCACCATCCTGGGCGTCGCGCCCGAGGACTTTCTCGGCATATGGCCGATGTTCCCCTCGGACGTGTTCGTCCCCTTCAATTCCGGCGCCTCCATTGCACCTGAGCTTGCGGACCATGCGAAGCCGGATGCGTGCCAGGTGGTGATCCGTCTGCCGCATGGCGTGAAATCGTCGGAAATGGAAGCGGCACTCGACGTCGTCACCGAGCGCCTGGACGACGCAACAGCGGGCGCCAAGAAGCCTCACAATCAGCGCCATGTCCATCTTCTGTCAGTCGACACCCTGGCCCCGATGCCAGCGGCGCAAACCGCAGTCATTCTCACCTTCCTTGCCGTCCTGCTAGGCCTGGTGCTTTCGCTAGCCTGCACCAATCTCGCGAATCTTCTGCTCGCGCGGAGCAGCCAGCGCCGGCAAGAGATCGCGATTCGCCTGTCAGTGGGCGCCGGACGTTTTCATCTGGTACGGCAGCTCCTAACCGAAAGCCTGATCCTTTCGCTCACCGGCGGCATTGCCGGATCCGGGCTCGCCTATTGGCTCATGCAACCTCAGGCCGCTTCGAAATTCGTCAGTTCGACACCGGATATCGGCACGCATCCGAACATGCTCGTGCTGCTATTCACGCTCGCAATCTCCCTGATCACGGGCGTCGGATTCGGGCTCGCGCCGGCGCTGGCCACTATACGCGCACCGACGTAGCCGCCACACTCAAGCAAGGCGCGCTGACTCCACTTCGCGGCTACCGGCGATTCGGGCTGCGCAATCTGCTGGTGGTGTATCAAGTGGCGGGTTCGCTCACTTTGTTGCTCATCACTGGCTATATCGTGTTCGGTTCGGAAAAGCGGCGCCCATCGATCCAGGCTTCGATACTTCGAATCTGACGCTCTTTGAGCTGGACCCCACACACGACGGTTACTCGCAGGAGCAAATCGCAGCGCTGTACCAGAAGCTACCGGACCGCTTATCGAAACTGCCCGCGGTCCGCGCCGTCACCCTGGCCGACGCAGCGCCGTTTAGCGAACTGACCGCCGTCGCGCCGAATGCGCATTTTTCCGCGCCCGGCCCGCGCGGCGACACACTGAGGGACGCCACTCGGCTGCGCATCGGCCGCAAGTATTTCGCTACTCTGGGCGTGCCATTGATCCGCGGCCGTGAATTCAGCGAACTCGATGATCGGAACAACGCCGCCGCGCTTCCTGTCGTGCTCAATGAAGCGGCCGCACGCGCATTTTTCGGCCAGGATGGTCCCGTGGGCCGAGCTCTGCACGACGACGTGCACGGCTACACCGTCATCGGCGTGGCCCGCGATCTCAAACCCAGCTTCATGGTGGCCAAGGTGGTTCCCACCGTCTTTGTTCCTCTCTCGGCAAAATTTCCGGGCGCGACGCTAAGCATCACCGCCGTTGTACGTGGCCAAGGAGCAGACACTGTCGCGGACGTAACCAGCGCAATCGCGTCTCTCGATCCCAATCTCACGGTTTTCAATGTCGGCAGCATGAATGAACGCCTGGACCAGTTCAATACCATCGTTCTCGTGGCCAAAGGTTTGTACGGCGGTATCGGAGTGTTTGGATTGATTCTGGCATGCATCGGATTGGCGGGCGTAACGGCCTATGCAGTCGCTCGGCGGCGCAAGGAGATTGGCATCCGCATGGCGCTGGGCGCGCGTGGACACCAGGTATTGCAGCTGGTGATGAAGGAAGGAGCGGTGATGGTAACCGTCGGATCGGCCATTGGATTTGTCGCCGCGTTCTTGATTACCCGCGTGCTCTCGTCCTTGTCTTCCAGCTCAATCAGCTTTTCGCCCAGGGAACCAGCAATCCCCTGCTGCTGTTTGGTCCGCCGCTGCTCCTGGCCAGCGTCGCCATGCTGGCCTGCTATCTTCCGGCGCGCCGCTCCGCGCGCTTGGATCCGTTGACCGCCCTGCGCGACGAGTAAACGGCCGCATAGCATTTTCCTTCCAATCCCCGGAATCTGCCATTATTGTAATTTCGCCCTGACCGTACCAGGAGGCATAAACCGTGGCCGTAAGTGCACAAACTCTACTCTCACCCGTTGAACCGCTAAGCCTGCCCTACGACCGCGAGCGCTTGGAAGACGTCGGCTTCATGACCTGCATGACCCTGGTCCTGCTCGGCAACTACGCGCAGACTGGGCATTTCGGCGGACCGTTGGCGTACACGCCCTACAACGTCGCCGTGCATCTCGCCGGTCCCGACTTCGGCGGACTGCGTTACGATTATCGGCGTCCCAAACATCCCTACGGCGACAAGTTTATGCTGGCCGGCGGCCACACTATCCCCACCTGCTACGCGCTTTGGATGATCATGGGCGAAGCGCTGGCACGCAAATACAAAGCCACCGGCGACCAGCGTTACTATGTCGACCCTCACGTAGCGATGCTGGGCATCGACGCGCTGGGATTCCGGCGGGGCGCGGGCGCGATGGCCACAATCCTGCAAGAAAATGGTTTAGCCGATCATCCGCTCTTCGCCGAAGCTAAGGGACGCGGCATTCGCGCGCTGGCCGGCCACGCCGAAAGCACGGACCTCACGAATGACGTGAATGGCGGACCCTCCGGCATCGGAATCGCCACCGCGGCGGGCAAAGCTGCGTTTTGGGACATGGTGGGGGCGTCTATGTCCGGTCCCAAAGTCATCGCTTTCGAAGGCGAATTCGCCATGACCGAAGGCCACGCTCAGGAGTTGAAGACCCAGGCGCTGGCCTTGCAGGTGGGCAAGCGTCTGCGCGTCATGTTCTCCGATAACAACGCCGGCATCGACGACTCGCTGTTGGGCGGCGTCATCGCCTCCAAATACGACCACTACCGCTTAGTGGATCAGTGGACTTCCTACGGCTGGAACGTTTTCACGCTCGCCGACGGCAACGATTATGACCAGGTGGTGGCGTCGCTCAAGACCATGGAGGATTGGGACCCCGAAGACCGCCGCCCCATGGTGGTCCTCGGGAAAACCATCAAGGGCTATTGGCCCTGTGTGTCTCACGGAAAAATAGCCGGGCATTGCGATCAGGTGGTCGGCTATCCCAGCCATCCCTACGCGCTCAAGATGAACTCGGAGTATTTCATCGATCTCGCCAAAACATTTGAGGAGCAATATGGCGTGGAGTTCGTGGGCATCCGGCAAGGAGCGGTTAGCGATCCGCGCGAGCGTCTGATCCAGTTCAAAGCCAATATCGATATTGCGATGTCGGTGCTGGAACGCAATGGACTAGGCGATTGGTTGGCCGATCGGCTGGTGGGAATTGGCGACACGGTGAAGGATGAAGCCAAGCTGCATTTCGACCTGAAGCACGATCCGTTCCTGGACGATCGTCTTCGTGTCGCCAATTTGCCGGTGGAACCCCAGAAAGTCACCGTCAAGAATCGTATATCGGGCTTCCAGAAAGAAGTCGGCATAACGCTTTTCCGCAAGGCCGGCGAAATTGCCGGCACGCGCCGGGGCATCTCGGAAATCATCAAGTGGATGAACTTCGTCACCGACAGCCGCTTCATCACGCTGGCGGCCGATCTGTCGGAATCTATCAATGTGGAGCACGGCAGCCTGTGGGGCCACTATGACCCGGAGACCAATCCGCTCGGCACCCGCATCAAAGCCGCGATTCAGGAGGCCGGCAATGTTTCCACCGCGATTGGCCTGGTGAGCCAAAGCGCCAGCGTCGATCCCGAGAAGTTTTCGGGCGTCTGGGCGCTTAGCGGCACTTACGGGGCGTTTACTCCGCTAATGTACACTCCCGCGCGCGTTTGGAGCCAGCAGAATCAGGACAGCAAATTCCGCATGGGTGTGCTGCACATTCTGGCGGGACATTCGGGACCCGAGACCGCCGCCGACGGCCGTACGCACTTCGGCATCTTCGCGACGCAAGTGTGGAAGCTGTTCCCGCGCGGCCACACCATTCATCTGAATTTCTGGGATTACAACGACGTCGCGGCCGGTTACTTCGCCGCCGCCGAAATCGCAGCGCGCGATCCCAAGGTCGGAATTATTTCCATCGAAGTGGCGCGTCCCGATTTTCCCGTCGCCGACCGCGCCAAGTTCGCCAACACTGATCTGAAGGCCGCCGCCAAAGGCTTTTACGTGATTCGCGACTTCACGCCCGGTAAACCGAAGCACGGCTACATCGTCACCCAAGGCTCCAGTTCCACCGTGAATCTGGTGAGCATTCTGCCTCGCCTGGAGCAGGCTGGAATCAACGTCAAGGTGGTTGCAGCCATCAGCGAGGAATTATTCGATCGCCAGCCCGAGGCTTACCGCAACTCCGTTCTTCCTCCGGAAGCCCGCTACGATCTCATGGTGGTGTCCACCGGCACACGACGAGTTTGGCCCTTGCGCGACGCAGGCCCTTTGACCGACGCTTACTCACTGACCTCCGATTGGGACAATCAATGGCTCACCGGCGGGTTGGAGCCCGACGTCATCGCCGAAGCGCACCTGGACAAAGAATCGATCTTCAAAGGTGTCGAGCGTTTCGCCCGCGACCGCGCCAATCGCATTAGTCAACAAAGATCGTTGCTCCAGGAGTGAGCGTATGAAGTATTTGCCAACATGCACCTTGACTGCGCTATTTACAGCGGCCACGTTCGCTCAGACGCCTCCGCCGCCTCCACTGGCGTTCGAAGTCGCATCCATCAAACCAGCTGGACCGCTAGACCCGGTCGCCATCCGGCAAGGAAAGGTCCACGTCGGAATGAAGGTGGACGGCGCAATCTGCGATATCGGAGCCTTTTCTTTGAGGGACTTGATTCGCACCGCTTATGAGGTGAAAGATTACCAGATCACAGGCGCGGATTCGCTTGGCACTCCGCTGGAGGCGAAGCGCTTCAACATCCAGGCGACGATGCCGGCTGGAACCACGGAAAAACAAGTCCCGCAAATGCTACAGGCGCTGCTGGCGGAACGGTTCAAGCTGGTGGTCCATCGCGAGACCAAGGATCAATCCATCTATGCGCTGGTGGTTGCAAAGGGCGGGCCGAAATTGAAGGAATCAGAGCCCGATCCGCCAGCCCCGGAAGTTTCGCCCGACACTCCTGAAACGCCGAAAAAGGGCGAAATGGTAATTGGTCAGGGATCCAACCAGCTTCGCATCAGCGGTGACAAAGCGGGCGGCGGCGTGACCGTCAAAAGCGGGTCCACGGGCGAGGTGCATATGACCATGGCCGATGGCAGGATGCATTTGGAAGCCGCCAAGATGAGCATGGCGACGCTAGCCGAAACCGCAACCAGTTTTGTTGGCCGGCCGGTGATCGACATGACCGAGCTGAAGGGAAACTATCAGGTAGCTCTGGACCTCTCAATGGACGATCTTAAGAACGTCGCAAGGACCATCGGCCTTGCAATGCCCGGAGCTGCTGGCGGCAACGGCGGCCAGGGCCCGGCGGAAGCCTCCGATCCGACGGGCTCCACCATTTTCGTCTCCATTCAGCAATTGGGCTTAAAACTGGAATCGCGCAAAGCGCCACTCCCCTTCATCGTGATCGAGCATTTCGAGAAATCTCCGACGGAGAACTGAGCCATGACCACTGTCTCTCCCGCAGCCGGTATCAGCCCGGAGTTTATCGTTCAAGTCCGCTCCAAACTCACTCGCACTACGGTTGAGCACTATATCAACGGTCAATGGAGCGAAGGCGCGCGCGGCGAAACTTTCGAAACGCTGGATCCTTCCACCAACCGCGTGCTGGCTCGCGCCTGGCGCGGTCACGCCGAAGATATCGATCGCGCGGCGAAAGCGGCACACGCGGCGTTTCACAAATGGGGACATGGCAAAGCCAAGGATCGTAAGAAATATCTGCTCAAGATCGCAGGCCTGATCGAAAAGCATGGCGACGAGCTGGCCACTATCGAATGCCTAGACGCCGGGCAAGCGCTCAAGATCGTTCGCGCGCAAATCGCCCGCACCGCGGAAAACTTCAGCTTCTACGCCGAATACGCCGAAAAGGCCATGGACGG
Source organism: Bryobacterales bacterium (assembly GCA_963798295.1). Taxonomy (GTDB): domain Bacteria; phylum Acidobacteriota; class Terriglobia; order Bryobacterales; family Bryobacteraceae; genus Palsa-89. Next base: position 1,213,862 of record CAWCSV010000007.1, read on the forward strand.
CCGCACCTATCCGGTGGATGGCGAATGGCTCAATTACAGCCTGCGCGTGCCCGTTGGTGCGTGCGGCATCATCACGCCGTGGAACGCGCCCATGATGCTTTCCACATGGCGCATCGCGCCGGCGCTGGCCACTGGCAACACCGTGATCTTGAAGCCCGCCGAGTGGTCCCCGCTCACGGCCTGGAAGCTCGCGCAGATCTTCGAAGAGGCCGATCTGCCGCCCGGCGTCTTCAACGTCGTGCAGGGCTTTGGCGAGGAAGCAGGCGCGCCGCTGGTAACGCATCCGCTGGTTCCGCTCATCACGCTCACCGGCGAAACCACCACCGGCTCCATCGTGATGAAGGCTGCGGCCGATCAACTGAAGCGCCTCTCGCTCGAGCTGGGCGGCAAATCGCCTGCCGTTATTTTCGCCGACGCCAATCTCGACCGCGCTCTCGACGCCACCGTGTTTCAGATCTACAGCTATAACGGCGAGCGTTGCACGGCGAATTCACGCGCGCTGATCGAAGAATCCATCTTTGAGGAATTCACTCAAGCGTTGGCCGCTCGCGCCGCGCGCGTCAAGGTGGGCAGCCCGCTCGATCCCGACACCGAAGTGGGCCCGCTCATCCATCCCGAACATCGCGATCGCGTGCTCGGCTACATCGACGTCGGCAAAAAGGAAGGCGCGAAGCTGTTGGTGGGCGGCGAACGCGTGGGATCGGAAGGCAACTATGTCTCCCCTGCCCTGTTCACCGGCGACAATCATATGCGCATCGCGCAGGAAGAGATCTTCGGACCAGTCCTGACCGCTATTCCTTTTAAAAACGAAGCCGACGCGCTGGCCAAAGCCAACGACGTGAAATACGGACTGGCTTCCTATGTCTGGACCAGCGATGTGGAACGCGCCCACCGCATGGCGCTGGCGCTTGAGGCCGGCATGACCTGGATCAACAGCCACAACGTGCGCCATCTTCCAACGCCCTTCGGTGGCGTAAAGTTCAGCGGCACGCATCGCGAGGGCGGCGAGCACTCCTTCGAGTTTTACACCGAGCTCAAACATATCGCCGTTCCGCTCGGATCGCACGCCATTCCCAGATTTGGAAAAGGATGACTGGAAAAGGTTGATCAATGTCCGTATTTCCCCGCGTCATTCGCGTTGGCCACGTGGTATTGTCGGTTGCCGATTTAACCGCGTCGCGCCACTTCTATGTCGATCTCCTCGGCTTCAACATCCTACATGAGGACGATCGCGCCCTTTATTTGCGCGGCGTCGAAGATCGCGAATGGAGCTTGAAATTAGAGCTGGGGGCCGAGCCTGGAGTCAAACAGCTGGCTTACAAAGCGGGCTCGGAAACGGCGTTGGACGAGATCGCAGCCATCGCCCAAGCCGAAGGATTGCCGCATCGCTGGGAAAAGGAGCGCGACCGCCCGCGCATCCTACGCATGCAGGACCCCTTCGGATTTCCTATCGCCTTTTACTACGAATCGGTGAAACACCCCTGGTTGCTGCAACGCTTTCATCTTCACCGCGGCCCCGGCATCCAGCGCATCGATCACATCAATGTTTTATCGCCGCAGGTGAAGCAGCTTTCCGAGTGGTATCAGAAACATTTAGATTTTCGTCTAACCGAATCCACCGAAGACGACGACGGCCGCATCTGGGCCACCTGGATGCAGCGCAAGGGTCACGCTCACGATCTCGCCACCACCAACGGCGCCGGTCCGCGCCTGCATCATTTCGCCTATTGGCTGCCCGATGGCGCTCGCATTTCGCAACTTTGCGATATTTTGGCGGGCGCCTTTGAAACAGACCGCATTGAGCGCGGTCCCGGCCGCCACGGCATCACCAACGCCTATTTCTTATACCTGCGCGATCCCGATGGACACCGCATCGAGCTTTATACGTCCGACTACCTGAGCGTCGATCCGGATTTCGAACCGATCCGCTGGAATTTGCACGATCCTCGCCGGCAGGCGCTGTGGGGCGGCCATGCACCCAAGAGCTGGTTCCTGGAAGGCAGCGTGGTGCAGGCGTTCGAAGGCGGCTGGGTTAAGGTGGAAGAGTCGGAACTGCAGGGCCTGCCGGCCTACGTGCGTTAGAAAGTTGCTGCCGCGCCAGCGCCCACTCCAGGCGTTGTATAGCCGCCGCCAATTGCTCGGCGCGCTGCACCGCCTCGTTGCTTCCGCCGTATTCACTGCTGAATCGAGCGGCCAGCCCGTCGATGTCGCGGCGTAAATGGGCCAGTTCAGCGCTGAGCACGCTGCAATGTAATCGGGACATGGCCCCTCCTGACCCAGTCGTGGCATTCCTCATGTCACTCCCACTCCATAACAAGAAGCGCGTAAATAGTTTGGAACCCGAGAGCGGCGATCATCGCTCCCATGCCCCAGCGAAAAAGAATCTTGATGCAGCGTTGTACAACGCCATCCCTGGGAAACATCTTCAATGTTTGAAACATTTCTAGTCCTTTATGAATGTAATGGTTTAGGCGCACGAATCCGCGCGTCATCCGCAACTCAAGACAGAGAAGGCTTACCTAGGAAACGGGCGGGGCACGAGCGGACTGCACGCCAGCAGGAGGGATCGGAACAGCCCGCGATGCGAGCGCAGCAACCTCTCCCATCGGGCGCAGATCGAGGTGGTAGCCCGCAGACACAGGCAGCGTCGACACTAGTCGTTTAGTGTTCTGCCGCCGGACCGCGACCTGACTGGCCGCCGCGTGATGCGCCCCTACAACCACCGGCGTCGAATGCTCGGGCGTGGTCCCCGCGTTCAACTGAACGACAACAAGCGACGCAGCGAACAAGGCCAGGATTGCGCTCCGCAGATGGCGACGAATGGTCATGCTACAAGATTAAGACGTATTCACCTTCAAAAAGGTGGCAAAGAATCGGACAGCGTCGCGATCTTTTCATCCAGGTGCTTCAGCGCAGCCTCGAGCGTCGCGCGATAACGTGGATTCTTGGATGTCTCGATGTCATGCAGTACGCGTGTACGCGAAAGCTGCAAACTTTCCCGCTGACCCTTACGATCGGCTTCTTCGGGAGTGAGCTTGGGCGATTTAGCCAACGCCGCCCGCTCTTCCGCGGACTCGATCTGGGATTCGACGGATTTGCTTTCCCATCCGCGCGCCATGCTTCCAGTGTGGCACTTTCAGCCACCGCGTGCTCACTGATGTTCGAAGCCGAGATGCCAACCGAGCCGTTCCGCATCGGCCCAAGAAACCCTGTGGCCAAACCAGTTGGAAGAATTCTTCCCAGGGACGCGCTTGCTACCAAGAATAAAGGCGCATGGCGCTTCGCCATAACGCTCAAGGCGAGCGTTAAGCCACGAGCTGGCATTGACCGGCGCAGCCAGCACTACTGGCGTTCCTGAAAACCACCCGAGCTTGACGCCGAACGCGACGTCGTCCTGCCGTTGGGGAGCGGATAATCCATAGGCGGTGCGATATCGCGCAATGGCAGCGTCGAGATCGCGAACACCAATCACCACTTTTACGACCCCGCTCCACTCCGTGGCGGCTGGCCTGCCGCTCGGGAAGGCGCGATTGTCACGCGGCGTGAAATCGTGAATCATGAACGGAAAGAATCCGCCGTTCGTGGGACCAACCTGGGCAGTCTCCCAATCGAGCTCGAGGCCGTCGGGCCGCTTACGGGCCGCCCTACGTGGGTCTGTCACGGACACTCCGGCCTTGCGTAGTCTCTCGACTTCCCCGGAGAAATCCGCAGGCCGGATGGCCCAGGCGCACGGTCCAGCGTCGGATTCCATGAACTTGTGCCAATAGTGCGCGGCCAGCGCCGCCGGATCGGCTTTGGGCTGAATCGCGATCAGTTCCAAGTACGAACCATCCGGAAAACTCGCCAGCGCCATTTCGGTGGCGTGATTGCTGTGCGGGCCGCCGTACTCGGCTGTGATTCCCGCGACGCTGCCAAGCGTTTCGATCATCGCCTGCACATTCCTACCCGCCACTGTCACGTGATCGATGTGAAATTGCTGAGCCATGAGAGGACAGGCGAAGACGGCGATGCACTGAACCGCGACCGTAAGGGAGCCGGTCCGCATCCCCTACGCCCTGGTATCAATCCCCGCCGGGTGCGCCGCTTCGAACGCCGCGATGGCCGGCTCCTGGTGCTGGATGTAGCCCAGCTCGTCGATGCCTTCCAGCAAACAATGCTTGGCAAAGCTATCCACCGGAAATTCCACTTTTCGGCCGCTCCCAAGCGTCAGCGTCTGCGACGCCAGATCCACTTTTACGGGCGCATCCGAGTTCTTAATCAACTCCGCGTGGGCATCCGACGGCACCACGATCGGCAGCAGCGAATTCTTCAGCGCATTGCCTTTGAAGATATCTGCGAAGGACGTGCTGATCACCGCGCGGAATCCATATTGTGTCAACGCCCAGGGCGCGTGCTCGCGTGAGCTGCCGCAGCCGAAGTTGTCGCCGGCGAGCAAAACCTGACAGGACTTGGACTCCGGCTTATTCAATACGAAATCCGGCTTGGGTTTTCCATCCGCGTCGTAGCGCCAGTCGCAGAAAAGCTGATCGCCCAGGCCGACTTTCGAAATGGTCTTCAAGAATCGCGCCGGGATGATCTGATCGGTGTCGATGTTATCGCGTGCGATCAGCACCATGCGGCTTTCAAACGGCGTGAATTTTTCCATTAGAGAAGCTCCCTCACATCGCTTACCTTTCCAGCGATGGCCGACGCTGCGGCCGTCATCGGACTCGCCAGAAACGTCCGCCCGCCTTTGCCCTGCCGTCCCTCGAAGTTGCGATTGCTGGTGGAGACGCTGTATTGGCCCGGCTCCAATTGATCGCCATTCATCGCGATACACATGGAACATCCCGCTTCGCGCCAGTCCGCGCCCGCGTCGCGGAAAATCTGATCCAGGCCCTCAGCCTGCGCCTGCTCCTTCACTTGTTGCGATCCCGGCACCACCAGCACACGCACTCCTGGATGCACCTTACGTCCCTTGAGCACGCTGGCCGCGGTACGCAGATCGGAAATTCGCGAATTGGTGCAGCTTCCGATGAACACCACGTTTACGGGATGCCCCAACAACGGTTTGCCCGCCGGCAGATCCATGTAGCGCAGCGCCTGGGCAAGTGAATCGCGCTCCAGCGGATCTGTGATGTCGCTCGGATTAGGCACCGCGCCTCGTATCGGAATGCCCATGCCTGGATTCGTGCCGAACGTGATCATCGGCTCGAGCGAAGCCGCATCGATAGTGATGCTCTTGTCGTACTTCGCGCCGTCATCGGTGGGCAATTGCTTCCATCGCGCCACCGCCTGATCCCACGCCGCGCCTTTCGAAGCATACTGCCGCCCAGCCACATATTGATAGGTCGTGTCGTCCGGCGCTACCAGACCCGCGCGCGCGCCGCCCTCGATCGACATGTTGCACACCGTCATGCGCTCTTCCATCGAGAGCGATCGGATGGCCGATCCGCAATATTCAAAAATCGAAGCCGTGCCTCCGCCGATGCCGATCCGCGCGATCAGCGCCAAAATAATATCCTTGGCCGAAACACCGGGCTTCAGCGCGCCGTCCACGCGCACCTGGTAGGTTTTCGATCTCTTCAAAAGGAGGCACTGCGTCGCCAGCACATGTTCTACTTCGCTAGTGCCGATGCCGATGGCCAGCGCGCCGAGCGCCCCGTGCGTCGCGGTATGGCTGTCGCCGCACACCACCGTCATGCCCGGCTGAGTCAATCCCAGCTCGGGCCCAATCACATGCACGATCCCCTGTTTGTCGCTTCCCAGCGGATAACAATGGATGCCAAAGTCTTTGCAATTCTGGATCAGCTTCTCAACCTGCGTGGCGGCGATCTTGTCCACGATCGGAAACCCGCGCGGCGTGGTTGGCGTGCTGTGGTCCGTGGTCGCGATGGTCAGATCCGGCCGCCGCACCTTCAATCCGCGCGCGCGCAATCCATCGAAGGCTTGCGGCGACGTCACTTCGTGCACCAGGTGCAAATCGATGTAAAGCAGCGATGGAGCGTCCGGCCGCTCCGCGACTACGTGGTTGTCCCAGATCTTTTCGATGATGGTACGGGGTTTTGTGGATGCTGTCATATTGCTTCCGCTACTGCGTCTCCTACTTCAGAGGTCGTGGCCGGCTTGCCCGCAGGCTTCAAATCCGCCGTCACCCGGCCCGAGTTGAGCACGGATTCCAACGCGTGATTCACCGCGGCCGCTTCTTCCTTTAGCCCGAAGCTGTACTCGAGCATCGCGGCCACAGATCCGATCGCGCCAAACGGATTCGCCTTGCTTTGTCCCGCGATGTCTGGCGCGGAACCGTGTACCGGTTCGTAGAGCCCGACCCACGCACCAGATGGCTTTTTTTCGCCAATGGAAGCCGAGGGCAACATGCCGATGGAACCAGCCAGCACCGCTCCCTCATCACTGAGGATATCGCCGAACATATTTTCCGTAACCAGCACGTCGAAGCGCCGCGGGTTCAGAACCAACTGCATCGCGGCCGTATCCACCAGCAAATGTTCCAGCGCGACGTCGGGAAACTCGTCCGCCACTTCAATAATTACCTTGCGCCAGAGCTGCGATGTTTCGATCACGTTCGACTTGTCGACGCTGGTGACCTTCTTTCGCCGGTTCCGCGCCAAGTGAAACGCCATGCGCGACACGCGCTCAATCTCTGGCCGCGTATAGGACAGCGTGTTCACCGCATGCTCCTCCGCGCCGGTGCCGAAGATCCCGCGCGGCGTCCCATAATAAATTCCGCCGGTCAACTCACGCACGATGATCATGTCGGTGCCGTCCACCAACGAGTTCTTAAGCGGTGACGAATCGAGCAGCGCCTTATACGATCGCACCGGCCGTAGGTTCGCATACACGCCCAGCACCTTGCGAATCCCGAGCAGACCCCTTTCGGGGCGTTTATCGGGAGCCACGTTATCGAACTCGGGTAAACCCACCGCGCCCATAAGAGTGGCGTCGGCTTTCAGCGCCAGATCGATGGTCTCCTGCGGCAGCGGACCACCCGTCTTATGAATCGCGATTCCGCCCAGCAGGCCTTCGCTCAGTACCGGTTGATGATGGAATTTCTTCGCGACCCTCTGCAGCACCTTCACTGCTTCGCGCGTCACCTCGGTGCCGATACCGTCACCGGGGAGTATCAATATGTTGAGTTGCATTCTCTGGTTAGTCGCTCGCGGCCACTGCCTTCTCGCCCGTCACGGCGTGGAGCAGCGCGACGATCTCGTCGTTCCGCACGCCCTTCTTGCGGTCCGCCAGCGCGGTGAAGCGATGGTACAGCGCGTCCAGTTCGTCTTTCGAGATCTGGAATCCGAGATCCTCGGCGCGTTTGTTCAGCGCGTGCCGGCCGCTGTGCTTGCCCAGCACCAGCTTGCTTTCCGGCACTCCCACGCTGTGCGGGTCCATGATCTCGTAGGTCGTGCGTTCCTTTAAGTATCCGTCCTGATGGATACCCGCTTCGTGCGCAAAAGCATTTTCACCCACAATTGCTTTATTGGGTTGCGGGCCAAACGTAATGGTTCGGGTGAGCAGTTGGCTGGCCGAATAAATATGTTCCGTGACGATTTTGGTTTCGAATGGCAACTTGTCCGGGCGCGTCTTGAACGCCATCACGATCTCTTCCAGCGCCGCGTTGCCCGCTCGTTCGCCAATTCCGTTGATGGTGCACTCGACTTGTCGCGCGCCGTTTTGCACCGCCGCGATCGAATTCGCTACCGCGAGTCCCAGATCGTCGTGACAATGCACGCTCACAATCGCGCTATCGCCCAGCGCCCGCACCATGCGTCCGATCAGCGCGCCATATTCCTCCGGTACCGAAAACCCGACCGTGTCTGGCAAGTTCACGGTACGCGCTCCGGCCGCTACCACAGCGCGCGAAACCTCCTCCAGATAATCCCAGTCCGTGCGCGTGGCGTCTTCGGCTGAAAACTCCACGTCATCGGTATAGTTGCGCGCCAGTTCGACGGCGGAAACTGCTTCATCAAGAATTTGCTGCTGTGATTTTTTCAACTTGTACTTGAGATGAATTTCACTCGTCGCCAGAAACGTATGAATTCTCGGCCGGCGAGCGTGTTCCAGCGATGCCGCCGCGCGCTCGACATCCAATCGATTGGCGCGCGCAAGGGCCGCCACTTGAACCCAGGAGAACTCACGGCTCACCGCGTCCACCGCCTCAAAGTCTCCCTCGGAGGCAATCGGGAACCCGGCTTCGAGGATATCGACGCCCAATTCCACCAGCTTGCGCGCCAGTTGCAGCTTCTCGGGTACGGTCATGCTGCAGCCCGGCGATTGTTCACCATCCCGGAGGGTGGTGTCGAAGATATAGACTCGATTGGCCATGTGTCCTCCTGCCACTGACGAACTCGCGCAAAACGGAGCGCGGCGCGGGAAAGTTCCTAGCCCGTCTTATGGTGCGCGCCGCACCCTTTGCGCTTCTATAGGTGATTATGGCGGGGATGCATGGATTTGGCAAATTTATAATTCTAGCGACCAGAATAAGCTATGATCATAGCATAAAGACTGCTTATGGAACTCTACCCACTGAAGGTCTTTGTCGCTGTGGCGTCCGAGAAAAGCTTTTCCCGCGCCGCCGAGAAGATGCTTCGAACGCAGCCCGCGATCTCGCTGGCCATCCAGAAGCTGGAATCGGATTTGCAAGAGAAGCTGATCGACCGCTCGGGCAAGGAACTGCTGCTCACCGATGCAGGCCGCATCGTCTACGATTACGCGCGGCGCTTCGAGAACTTGTCGGCCGATCTGGACAATGCGCTGGCGGAATTGCGCGATAATTCGGCAGGCCGGCTGGTGGTGGGGGCCAATGAATCGACCTCTTTGTATTTGCTGGGACACATCGAGCGCTATCGCCGGCTCTATCCGAAGGTGAAGGTACAGGTGCGCCGATCGCTATCGAGCAAGATTCCATCGCAGCTGATCGACGGCGATTTGGAACTGGGCGTGATCAGCTACGATCCGGACGACGAGCGGCTGCTCTCAATGGTGATTTACACCGACCATCTGGCGTTTGTGGTTTCCCCCAGCATCGCTTCGCGACACGTGGACGCGTTTCGATTAATGAATTGGGCATGGAGACATTTATCGCGCACAATGTTCTTTCGCCCTATCGCGACGTGGTGCTCAAGGAGTTTCAGCGTCACAAGGTGCAACTCAACATGGATGTCGAGATGCCGACGGTAGAGACGATTCGGCTGTTGGTTCAGCGCAACGAGGGCGTTGCGTTCCTCCCGCACATGTGTGTGGAGCAGGACGTGGCGCAGGACGCGCTCCGCGAGATTAAGGTGAAGGAGCTTGTTGTCGACCGCAAGATTCGGCTGGTGCATCCGGCCAAGCGCAGTTTGAGCCACGCAGCGAAAGCGTTCTTGGAGTTGGTCAAGAGCGGCTAGCGGGCGTCGAGCGCGGTCATAAGGGCCGCAAAGGAGAAGACCAGTCGTGTGTTTTTCGGCAGCAGCAAACTTTGTCGGCAGCGGAGCTCTGGCAGGTATCGGAGTGGTAACGTTGACGAAGGTGAAGCACAGGCGCGAGCTACTTTTCGCGGCACTGCCCACGCTATTCGCCGTTCATCAGTTCATTGAAGGATTCGTCTGGCTGGGATTGGATGGGACTCTTTCGCCAACTGTGACGCACGACATGGCTGCCGCGTACATGCTCTACGCGCAGGGGCTGCTCCCCTTCCTGCTGCCGCTCAGTGTGCTGTTGTTTGAGCCCGACGGGAAGAGCCGCAGACGCATGCTGCCGTTCCTCGTGCTCGGCGGAGCCACCACGCTTTACATCTTGTGGGCCTTGACTGCGTACCCGTTGCAAGTGTCCGTCAGGGGCGACAGCATCGTGTATATCAATCAGGCGACTAACAATACCGCGGTTGCGGTGCTGTATGTGATTGCGACCTGCGGCTCCTTGTTTTTTTCGAAGGTCAGGGCCATGGTGATCTTCGGCGCGGCAAACCTAACGATTCTCCTGGCCGTAATGGAGTTCAAGCGGTACGCATTCACCTCGCTGTGGTGCGCCTACGCGGCCATCGCGAGCCTGATCATCCTGGTTTACTTTTGGAGAAGCAGCAAACACCGCCCGTTCCTGTACGCCCACCCGTTGTGACCCGCGGCATCGGCCCAGGCGCCCGCTCCAAGCGATAGACTGAAGCGAGCGAATTTTTATGAAGCCTCTATGGCTCGCCTTGTTCGTCCTAGCCGGCGCGACTCTTGGGGCGCAGACCGCCACCATGAAACAACTCATGCTGGACCTTATTCACCCGGCATCCAACGACATTCTGCTCTTCGTGAATCGAGGCTCACCGAAACAGGACGCGGAGTGGGCCGTGGTTCGGCGGAGCGCGCTGACGCTGGCCGAATCCGGAAACCTGCTCACCCTCCCTGGGCGCGCGCCCAAAGAGGGCGACTGGGCCAAAGACGCCCGAGCGCTCGCGGACGTCGGAGCTGCCGGATATAGGGCGGCGCAAGCGAAAGACTTCCCTGCCTTGGCGGCCATCACCGAATCGCTGGACGCGTCCTGCACCAATTGTCACAAACAGTACCGGCCGAATGTGTTTCCGCGTGAAGGAGGGTCGAAATGAGTTACTCGCGCAGGAATTTCCTCAAGGCCGCAGGATCGGGCGTGGTGCTGACCGCGGTAGGAGGGGAATCGATTTTCGTCGCAACCGCCGCGCCGGCTTCTCTAGCGCCGATGACAAAAGAAAAGGGATCGTTCCTTATCAACGGCAAGTTGCACGTCGCGGAATACGAAGCGCGCACCACGTTGTGGGAAGTGATCGCCATCAAGGCGGGCCTCACGGGAACGAACCGCAGCTGCAATCGGGCAAGTTGTGGCGCGTGCAGCGTGCTCGTGGACGGGATCCCGATCTATTCCTGCCATACACTCGCGACCGAGGCTTCGGGCAAAAAGATTCTCACTATCGAAGGCGTGGGCAATGAAAGGAATTTACATCCCTTGCAGCGGATCGGCCACACCCATGTCGCAGCCGATTGTGGATTCTGCACAGCGGGATGGGTGGTTACGGCGAAAGCGCTGATCGATAAAAATCCGAATCCCTCCGCCGACGATGTCAAGAACGCGCTGGCCGGTCATATTTGCCGATGCGCCGCCTATCCGGCCATCATTCGAACCGTGCATGGATTCGGCGGCAGTGATGCGCGGCGAAAGGATCGCGATCGAAGCCGCGCCGGCATCCATCGTTCAAGTCAAGCTGCCAATGGTCCGCGATTATTCCACCAGCGGCGGACACCTGCCCGGCGATGAAGTGCTGGAAGGCGCGCAAAAGACCGTAACGAAGAAATGGCAGGGCTATCCTCCCGAGAATCTCCACGTGCTCGGGAAGCCGCTGCCGGCGCTTCCTGAAGTTTCCATCCCCAGGTTCACCGGCAAAGCGCAATACGCGTCCCGAGTCTGGTTTCCGGACCTTCTTTATGTGAAGTTTCTCACGTGCCCGCATCCCCACGCCCGCATCAAGGCGATCGACACCAGCGCGGCGGAGAAGATGCCGGGCGTCGCCGCAATTCTCACGTACCAGAACGCTCCGAAGCCGAAGGGCTCGGGTCCCGGCCGGATTGAGAGCCATGCCTGACGCGCTTCCCCAAGAGCTCAATCTGCAAGGCGAAGCAGTGGCCATCGTTGCAGCCGAGACGGAAGATCTCGCCGAGGACGCGGCCGCCGCGATCCACGTAGAGTACGAAGTTCTGCCCTTCGCATCGACGCTTAAAGACACGATGTCTCCCGATGGCGCCGACCTGCGCGCAGGAAAAGGAAATCTCTTGCGGCATCGCGATTCGCCCGCAAAATTCCCCAACGCAACCTGGGCGGCCGAACAAGGCGACATCGAAAAAGGATTCGCCGAAGCCGATGTGATCAAGGAATTCAGCTACCACTTTGCCGGCGCCGTGTCGTTCCCCATCCAACCCAGCGGAAGCGTCGCCAAGTGGGATGGCGACCGGCTGACATTTTGGGGCATGGGCCAGGGAATCTATCCGCCGCGAGCGAACCTGGCCAACGCGCTCGGCATGGATCCAACGAAGATCCGCTTCATCAACAAATGGAATGGTTCTACCTTCGGATCCGCAAGATTGGCAGCCGAGCGATTTTATCCTTTGATTGCGCACCTGGCGAAAGTGACCGGACGGCCGGTGAAAGTGATGCTGCCCAAAGACCAGGAACTCGCGCAACTGGTGATTAAGCCGGAGACCATCACGAAATTCAAAGTCGGCGCGAAGAAAGACGGGCGCATCACGGCCATCTATCACGAGGTCTACGTGAGCGTGGGCGAGCTCGAGTTCGGCGTCCACGCCGACGGCCCCGGCAACGCCTTTAATCAATTGGAACTCTACACCGCGCACGTTCCGCATTGGCGATCGTTATGGTGCGCGTACCGGACGAATGCGCCGCGCCCCGGCCCCTCGCGCAGCCACATCCAGCAGGAAACGAAATGGTCCTGGGAAAACATGATGGACGAGATGGCCGACGCGGTGGGCATGGATCCAGTGGAGTTCCGCCTGAAGCATATTACCAGGCTGACGCCGCCGACACGCGGCATCCGTACCAATCGTTTGCTTCGGCAGAAGTTCTTGAGGAAGGACGCAAAGCGTTCGGATGGGACAAGAGAAATCCGGTGGCGGGTGGCGCGCCCGGAAGATTCAAGCGCGGATTTGGCATCGGGATGTCGCAGCATCATGGCGGCCTGATGGGTTATCACGAAGGCGAGGAAGCCTTCGCGCGCCTGGCCGCTGCGCCGGGTGCGAATGTTTTCAGCACGGAGTTGGAGGTGGGCGCCGATGGCTACGTGACCATGAAGGTCGCGCTTCCCGACAGCGGATCGAACGCCGGCACCGCGCTGGCACATCTCACCGCGGAGATGCTCGGGTTCACTACGCGCGACAAAATTCGCATGATTTGGGGCGATTCCGATATTGCGCCTTCCAGCGATGAATGGTTCGGCGGCAGAACCATTACTTTGCAAGGCGCGGCGATCGCCAGCGCCGCCGACAAACTGCGTAAGGATCTACTGGCGCGCGCAGCCGCAGCCCTTGCAAGTCAACGCGGACGCACTTCAGATTCGCGACGGAGTCATTTCGGCGAAGAATGATCCATCGAAGAGCACCACTTTTGCCGCCCTGGTCGAAAGCCAACAACGGCGTGATCCGCCAAACTGGGCGCGGCGTTTCCGGCGGCGAAAGAGGAGGATCGAACAAAGGCGTCGGAGCCTGTTTCGCGGAAGTGGAAGTGGATACCTGGACCGGCCACTGGCGCTTTGTCCGCGCCACCTACGTGCATGACACCGGCCTCGTCATCAATCCGCTGGTCGCCGAGGCGGACATGGTGGGATCGTTGGTCGAGAGCACTCAAGTTGCCACCGATGCGATTCCCTGGGATCGCGAATTTCCTGGAACGCGGCACTATAGCGTCGGCTATTTGTCGTATCGGCTGCCGACCATCATGGACGTTCCGCAACAGACTCAGGTCTACATCGACAGCCTGGAGCCGCGCTGGTTCTATGGCATCAAGAGCTTCAGCGAGACTAGCATTGGCGCGGTACCCGGTGCGATCTCAAACGCCATTTACAATGCGTGCGGCGTCAGGATTCGCGAGCATCCCATCACGCGCGAAAAGATCATGGCCGGGCTGACGGCCAAAGCGAGGCGCGTATGAAACAGATCTCCATCTATCGCCCGAAGACCGTAGACGAAGCCGTACAAATCCTGTCATCCCACGGAACCGAAGCCGGAGTGTACGCCGGTGGGACGGACCTCTTAATACGCCTCAAGAATCGGTTGAAACAAGCGCCCAGCTACCTGGTGGATATAAAGACCATCCAGAATCTGCGCTACATCAAAGAAGATGCGCAGGGACGCGTGCAGATTGGCGCGGCGACGAAACTCTCGGAGATCGCCGAGTCAAGGCTGTTACAGACGCGATATCCCATGCTAGTGGACGCCGTCAACATGATCTCGTCGCCAGAGCTTCGTAACGCGTCCACAATCGGGGGCGACCTGTTGCAGGAGGTCTGGTGCCAGTACTTGCGCGGCGGCTACGATTGCTGGAGGAATGGCGGGCATTTATGCTACGGCGCCATCGGCGACAACAGCTACTATCATTCGGCGATGGGCGGGCGGCTGTGCTACGCCGTTTATCCAGGTGATGCAGCCGTCGCGTTGATCCCCTTCGATGCCTCGGTGAAACTGGCTACGGCGGCCGGTCCCAGGGAGTTGACGGTCGAGCAACTTGTGCCCGGGGATCTTCTCGTGGATGGGAGAATCCAATCGCACGTGGTTCGCTACAACGAAATCCTTACCGAAGTGATTCTGCCTCCGCCCAAGCCGAACCTGCGGGCATCGTTTGAGAAGCTTCGCCCACGCGGCGTCTGGGACTTCGCGATGGCGTCGCTGGCCTTGAGGCTGGATGTTCGCGACAACACCATCGAAGACTGCAAGAGTCGTCTTTGGCGGGATCGCGGGGAGACCCCTGCGCGAACGCGCGGTCGAGAATTTTCTCAAGGGCAAGACCCTCAACGCAGACTTAGGCGATCGGGCGATGGCGATTGCGCTTGCCAACGCCGCACCTCTCAAGTACAACTCGACCAAGATCGACATGGCCAAGGGGCTGCTGGCCTCCGGTCTGGCGAAGCTCAATGGAAACAATTGAGGGCGTGCTGTTCGAGCCCGTCGGATGTTTGGCCGAATTTCCTGCTGAGCCGTTCCTTCAAATTGCCGCTCGATTATCTGGAAGAAGACCGACGAGTAACTCGGGCAGTCGCGCTTACTGGCACCTACTCAACTTGATGGAAGCCTCGGGGCGCCAAGCGCTGGAACACCTGGAACTGCAAGCGGTCGACGGCGCGACCATTTACGACGACGTGCTCCCGGCGCTGGCTGAGTTGAAAGCCATGGGGATCAAGCGGTTCATCGCATCGTCTTTGTCCGAGGCCGCGATCACCCGTTTCCTCACGAGATGCGCTCCCGAACCTTTCGACGGCATCTGGAATCGCGATAATGCCGCTGGAATCAAGGCCGCGCCGCTGGCTCGTGCGATCGACGCCGCATCTCTCCGTCCGCATCGCACCATGTTTCTCACCGACACCGCCGAGGGATTGAAGGTTGCCGAGAGCGTCGGCGTCAACGCGATTCTGATGATGAACGATCCTGACGAGTCGCGCCGGCTCGCGACGCATCATCCCGCAGGAGGAATCGTTTCGTTGCACGAACTGGCCGATTTTATACGGTTCGTGCGTGCTCAAAGTGTCCAAGCCGCCCTCGATGTATCATGATTCGGAGGAATTTTCCATGCCCCAAACCGTAGCGCGAAGTGAACGCCTGCACCCCGAAGTGCGGGCGCTCCTGGAAATGATGGACGCACAGGGCGCGCCGCCGCTTGAAACCCAAGACCCGATCGAAGCGCGCAACGCCCGTCTGGAGCCGATGAAACTGTTGGGCGGCCAGCCCGAGGCACTGGATCGCGTGGAGGATCTTTCCATTCCAGGGCCGGGCGGCGACATTCCGTTGCGAATTTACTCAAGCGAACGCGGCGGCATCCCTCCTGCGCTGGTGTACTTTCACGGCGGCGGCTTCGTGTTTGGCAATCTCGATTCGCACGATGCAGTGTGCCGCGCTCTTGCCAAGGAATCCGGCGCCGTGGTGATCGCGGTGGATTACCGGCTCGCCCCCGAAAACAAGTTTCCGGCGGCAGTGGACGATGCGCACGCGGCCACCGTGTGGGTGGCAGCCAACGCCGAGCGCCTGGGCATCGATGCGCGCCGCATCGCCGTGGGCGGCGATAGCGCGGGTGGCAACCTCGCCACTGTGGTCGCGATGCGCTGTCGCGATGCCGGCGGTCCCGCTCTGGCGATGCAACTCTTGATCTATCCGGTGACGGACACCAGCTCATTCGAAACCGGATCGCATCGCGAGTTTGGCGAAGCCTACTTCCTCACGCGCGCCGGCATGGAATGGTTCACCGGCCATTACCTGGCGTCGGCCGATCACAAGCGCCATCCAGAAGTCTCGCCACTGCTCGCTCCCAACCTCGGCGGCCTTCCGCCCGCACTCGTGATTACAGCCGAATTCGATCCTCTGCGCGACGAAGGCGAAGCCTACGCGCGGCGTCTGGAAGAAGCCGGAGTGCCGGTCACCGTGACGCGCTATCCCGGCATGATTCACGGCTTCGTTTCCATGCGCGGAGTAATCGCCGGCGGCCGGCAGGCCATCAAAGACGCCGCGGAATTCATGCGATCCGGATCGCGACAAGGTGCAGCCGTATGAGGAACGCACCTATCGGCGCAGCCTTGCTCGCCTTGCTGTTCTCTCAGACCGCGCCGGCGCAGGATACCCAAATCCGCATCGTCTGCTCCAACGGTTTCAAGGCCGCGATGGAGAAGCTATTGCCTGCCGCCGAGCACGCCAGCGGGCGAACGGCCAATATCCAATTTGGGGCGTCCGCCAATCTCAAAAAGACGATTGAGAGTGGCGAGCCGTTCGATCTCGCGGTGCTGACGCCGCAGATCATCGAGGGCTTGATCAAGGATGGCAAAATCGCGTCCGGCACTAAGCTGGATCTGGCGAGCAGCGGCGTTGGCATCGCGGTTCGCGCGGGACTACCGAAGCCTGACGTCAGTAATGCCCAGGCGATCAAGCAAACACTACTGGCGGCAAAATCCGTTGGGTACGTTGCGGTGGGCGCGGGGACGCCGGCCATCCTCAACATGCTGGATCATCTTGGCGTGAGCGACGCCGTCAAGGGCAAGACCATCTTCCAAGAAGGCGCGGCGCAATCCATGAAGAACCTCGCCGACGGGAAGGTCGATGTCGACTTTGCGCTGATCAGTGAGATTTTGCCAGCCTCCGGTGTGCAACTGGCCGGTCCCTTGCCGCCCGAATTTCAGCGGCAAATTGTTTTGTCGGCCGGGATCGCCAGCTCAACCAAGAATCGCGCAGCCGCCAGCAAGTTCATCAAGTCGTTGACGAATTCGAAAGCGGCGGCGACGATCCGAACGGTAGGGATGGAACCGATCGCGAAGGAAAAATAGCATCGTCAGCGGCTTTTTACATTCCATCGCAGAACCCGCTCCCCGAAGGACTCGCCCACATAGACGTTGCCTTTCGAATCGGTGGCGATACTGTGCAGATGATAGAACTGCCCGGTTCCATGTCCACCGTGCCCGCCAAAGAAGCCAACCACTTCTAGCGTGTTTCGATTCAGGATCTGCACTTTCTTGTTGCTGCCATCCGAAACGTAGAGAAACTGTTGCCCCTTGTCGGGTGAAAACGCGACATCGAACGCCGTCCCCTCCGGCGTAGATGTTTTGCGCTCGATGAACCCCTCTTTAACAAATTTACCTTCCGGCGTGAACACCTGAATCCGGTTATTGACGCGATCACCGACGTAGACCAGCCCGTCGTTCGATATGCGGATGCCATGAACCGTATTGAACTGCTGGGGCCCCGGTCCGTCGAAGGTGCGCGTGGGTGGAACGCTGTCATCGGGCTTGTTGCCGTAAGCGCCCCAGTGGCGCTTGTAAGCTCCGGTGTCCGCGTCGAAGACGATGACTCGCCGGTTGCCATAGCCATCCGCCACGAAAACCTCGTTGGTTTTGGGATACACATAGATCCCAGCGGGGCGATTCAGGTTTTCGGTGTCGTTGCTACCGCCGGTTTTTCCGTGATGCCCAATCTGGAGAAGAAACTTCCCGGATTGCGAGAACTTCAAAATGTTGGTGTCCTTCGGCCCGTTGCCCCCGATCCAGACGTTATCTTTGTAGTCGACGAACATGCCGTGCTCGTTGTCCGGCCATTCGTATTCGGCCGATGGACCGCCCCACGATTGCATTAGGTTGCCCGCGGTATCGAACTCGAGAATAGGCGGCGACGGAATGCAGCAATCTGCCTGGGGCGGATCAAGCGCGCCGTACTTATCGTTGTTATCGAGAGTGCGCGGGCGGCTGGTCACCCAGATGTGATCGTGCGAATCGACGTAAATCCCGCCCACCTGGCCTAGCATCCAATTGTTCGGCAGTTGCTTCGGCCAGTAAGGATCGGGTTCAAAGCGTGGCACCCTTTGGGCCGCCGCGGTCAGGGTCAGTGCGAAGAACGCAACCGCAATGGGAATCCGCGAATTCATGGGCAACCTCCTCCGCACTACTTTACTCGGTTAGGATCTGTTTGGGGAGGGGAAGGCCGCGGTTTGACTGCCGATTCCCGGCACGATACGATACCGTTTCGCGTCAAAATACGCGACCGCTCATCACTTGGAGGTTTTAATCCATTGAAATTCGCCGCGATCACCGCGATTGGCGCGGGCCTGCTTTCCGTTTCCCTCCCTCTGATGGCGCACCACTCCTTTGCGGCCGAGTATGACTCCAAGAAGACCATCACGGTCCATGGCGTCGTTCAAAAAGTCGTTTGGGTGAATCCGCACGCCTACGTTTGGGTGGATGTGAAGGACGAGAGCGGAAAGGTGGTCACGTACGCCTTCGAATCGCTAAGTCCCAATGCGCTCATGCGCGGCGGATGGACCAGGAATTCGCTAAAGGCCGGCGACGAGGTGACCGTAGATGGCTTCCTGGCGAAGGATGGCAAGCCGCTGGCGGATGGTTCCATTCACGCCAACTCAAAATTGATCACTCTGGCCGATGGCCGCAAGGTATTTGCGGGCTCCTCGGCGGACACCGTGGAACCGTCCAAGTAGCGCCCGCGCATCCTGATGTTTAAAACGAAATCTCTAGGTTTTGTCGTCGCAGCGATCTCGATGGTTACACTGGGCCATGCGCAGGATCAGACTGGAAAGCTCGGTCCGGTTGGACCCGGAAGTGCTACCCAACGCAAGGGCGCCGCGCCTCAAGGACCCGCGCCCAAGGTGCCCGACGGCAAGCCCGACTTGTCAGGCGTCTGGAATCCCGACAATTTCTTCGCTATGGGACAGCCTTCGTTGCAGCCGTGGGCCGATGCGCTGTACAAAGAGCGCCGTGCGAACTTGAGCAAGGACGATCCGGAGGGCCACTGCCTGCCCGCGGGCGTGCCGCGAATTTCTCCGTTTCCGATGAAGCTGGTGCAAACGCCGCAACTCGTGGTCATGCTCGACGAAGGGAATGTTCATAGCTATCGCCAGTTTTTCCTGGATGGGCGCGGCCATCCAAAAGATCTGGACCCTCTATGGATGGGCGATTCAGTGGCGAAGTGGGACGGCGACACGCTGGTGGTGGATACCGTTGGTCTTAACGACAAGACGTGGCTCAACGGACAAGGACTGCCGCACAGCGATCAACTGCATGTCGTCGAGCGCTACCAGCGCCCGGATCTGGGCCACCTGAGCGTCGATATTACTTTAGACGACCCCAAGGCGTTCACCAAGCCGCACACGTTCACCCGCACTTACACGCTGCTGACGAACTGGGAGATTCACGAGTACGTCTGCAACGAGTTCAATGTCGACGCCGAGCATCTGGTGGGAAAATGATGGCGCAATTGGAAAGCACATTACGGGACCAGGCGACCAAGGTCTAATAGCCGCGCAACGAAACCATATCGAGCACGCTCTTCATTCGTTCCAACGCGTAGCCTCGAGCCAATTTGTCGGCCTGCTTTGCATCCGGAGCATCACCCGATTGCATGAATCCCGGGCCAAGGCCATCGTACGTTACGGCCTCAAAAACCACGCCCGCGGCCTTCGCTGCGGCCTGTGCGGGAGCCACCGTGGCCTTCGTCGATGCATCGTTCGCCGCATAAAACCCGAAGATGGTTCCCTTGATGCGTGCGATGGAATCTTTGTCCGGCGCGATGCCGCCGAAGACCAAGGCCGCAGCTACGTCCGCGCGGTCCGCGGCGAAACGGAAGCTCTGCGTTCCTCCCCACCCGATACCGGCGACGAATAGTGTTCCATTGGAAGCCGGCAGCTTGACACCATAATCGGCTACCGCGTTGAGGTCTCCAGTAACCTGTTTTTCGGCGGGTAACGCCGCGCCCGACAAAAGATCCGGCGCAACGACAACATAGCCCATCGCCGCGACTTGATCGGCGAAGCTCTGGAACCACTCGGTGACACCGGCAGTGTCGTGAATCAGCAGGACCACCGGCTTCTTGTCTTTCGCTTCCGGATAGACGATCAGGGTCGCAATATCGCGCCCGTCATGCTTGACCATTACACGGTCGCGATGACGCGGCGATTTCTCCAGGCGCGCCTTGGCCCAATCCTGTGCGTTAAGTGCGCCCAAGGCAAGGAACAGAACCACCAGGATTCGCTGCATATCAAAAGTGATCGTGATTGACGATGTGATCCGCATCCACCGCGTGGCAATACGGCGCGTCGGAGATCTCGTCATTCGGATTCGTATTGAGCCGCAACAGGCGCGGACCGCGTACCCACGGTTTGGTAAACACTTCCGGATCTTCCACCGTCACTTCGTAGCTCAACGTATCGCCATCACGCATGAAGCGCTCCACCACGTGCATGGCTTCCGAATGAAACCAGCCGTCGCTGCCGAGCCAGGTATCGTCGTTGAATCCGGTGTCGTCCACCACCAGCGTGTTTCCCTCCCAATGGCCGACGGAATCGCCATTGTAAGAAGTGTCCAGATCCGTTCGATGCGGCCGCCCATCCGTTGGGATCAGCCGCGCGAAATTGCCAGGCTCGGTCGCGTAAAGGAAAACGATCCAGCCTCTGCTTTGCACGATTCGAGCCGGTGGACCCATGCGCGGCACGCCCGGTGGATGGCACTGCACGATCGGATCCAGTTTGTTCTCGTCGCGATCCAACTGCCTGACCTTGGCCAGCAACTCAGGCTTATAAGGCGGCTTGTTGGGATTTGCGGCTCGCTGCTTGTCGCCGTCCACTTGCAGATAATAGCGGCGCAATTTTCCGTCCGGGTCTTTGTCCTTGGGTGCTTCGCGTGAAGGCAGGTAGATGTGCGTGCCCTCCTGATCCTTGAACGCAAAGAAGCCGCCTTGGCCACCCCAACGCCCGGACAAATCGGGATGCCCGTCCTCGGCATGAGGCGTTGGTTTGTTCGCCGGTGGATTCGCGGCTTGCGGCGGTTGCTGCGCGGCACACACAGCCCCAAACACAATTCCCAGCATCACCTGAAAACGCATACTCATTGCCGCCCCGGATAAATCGGCCGGCCCTGCTCATCCAAGCCGCCGATCCAAAGCTCGAAATGCGTGCCGTTCTGCGGCCCGCTCAAGAATGTGAGGTCGCGCAAAAAAGCAAAATTTTGGGTGCCATCCTTGGCCCGATAAGCCCGGATCTTGACCATGGTCCCAGGAGCGAGCATGGCCTTGCGCAATCCCCCGCGCTGCCACTGATTGGGCGGCCCGCTTTCCAGATGCCATTTCTCCACCTTGCCATCCTCTGCGGTGACGTCCAGATAAACCTGCACGTGCGGATTGTAATAATCAAGCCCCGTAACCGTGCCGGTGAACGTGACGGGTTTCTCGACGTCGAACTCGGCCGTAAACGAATGATGAGCGAACACCGGAAATGCGGCCAACAACAGCGCGCCGGCCATCGCGATGGAGAAATGGAAGGTCCTTGCTCGCAAGTGTCAGCACTCCTTTCCAAATGAATACCGACCAGCGACCAGCGAGTATATCAAATTTTGATATGATGACCGCCGGTAATTCAAGAGCGGGCAATTCTTATGTCTCGAACATGGCTGCTATGTATCCTGGGAACGGCGTCGTGGATAGCGATTCCGCTATTCGCGCAACACAGCTACACCCCTGCCGATGTCGAGGATGGCGGAAAGCTGTTCCGCGACAACTGCGTCGTTTGTCATGGGCCGGAAGGCGACCTGGTGGACGGCGTGGATCTCGGGCACGGCAAGTTCCGCCGAGGGTCGACCGAAGACGAAGTGATCCGGATCATGCAGGACGGGGTTCCCGGAACGGCGATGCCGCCCAATAAGCTCACCGATTTTCAAGCGGGAACCATTCTTGAGTATCTACGCACGGTAGCCACTAGCGGCCGGACTCCCGCGCCTAACGGAGACGCGGCGCGCGGCAAGGCGATCTTCCAAGGCAAAGGCGGTTGCGCGGGCTGCCATCGCGTGTATGGAGTCGGTTCACGTGTCGGACCGGATTTGAGCGACATCGGCGCGCTGCGGCGCGTGGCGGAGATCGAGCTTTCGATACTGGACCCGAACGCCGAAGTGCTGCCACAAAATCGCTACTATCGCGTGACCACCAAGAGCGGCGAAACGCTCACCGGACGGTTGCTGAACGAAGACACGTTCTCGATCCAGCTCCTGGACACCAAGGAGCGGCTGCTTTCGATCCAGCGCACGGATCTGCGCGAGGCTCGATTTTTGAGCGAGTCGCCCATGCCATCCTATCGGGACAAGCTGACGAAAGCGGAGCGAGACGATCTGGTCACTTACCTGGCTTCGCTGAAGGGATTCTGAGTTTATGACGCAACGCGCGCTGTCCATCCTTTCACTGGCCGGATGTCTCAACGGCGTTTTGTGGGCGCAAGTATCCTTCGACCGGATTCTGGCCGCCGGCAATGAGCCGCAAAACTGGCTGACTTACTCCGGCTCAACCATGAGCCAGCGCTACACCACGCTCGATCAGATCAAGCCCGACAACGTTAGGAACCTGGAATTGCGGTGGCAGTTCCAGGCGCGCTCGCTCGAAAAATTCGAAGCCACGCCGCTGGTGGTGGATGGCATCCTCTACACCGTGCAAGCGCCGAATAGCGTAGTTGCTCTGGATGCGGTGACTGGCCGCGTTTTCTGGACTTATCCTTACGTGCCGGCGCGGGCGGCGCGTCCGTGCTGCGGACAGGTGAATCGCGGCCTCGCGATTCTAGGCGACACGCTGTTCATGGGCACCATCGACGCGCACCTGATCGCGCTCGACGCCAAAAGCGGCAAGCCCATCTGGAACGTCGCAGTGGCAAAGGCGGGCGCGGGCTACGCGCTGACGCACGCGCCGCTGATCGTCAAGGACAAGGTGATCGTCGGCACTGCGGGTGGCGAGTATGGCATTCGAGGCTTCATCGCCGCCTACGACGTGAAGACCGGCAAAGAGGCCTGGCGCTTTTACACCATCCCCGGCAAAGGCGAGCCGGGTAATGAAACCTGGAAGGGCGATTCGTGGCAGCACGGCGGCGCGTCGGTGTGGGTGACCGGCTCGTATGATCCGGCGCTGAACCTCACGTATTGGGGCATCGGGAATCCGGGACCGGATTGGAACGGCGACGAGCGCGATGGCGATAACCTTTACAGCGATTGCGTGGTCGCGCTGGATCCCGATACCGGAAAGTTGAAATGGTATTTCCAGTTCACCCCGCACGACACGCTGGATTACGATTCGGTGCAAGTCCCCGTCCTCGCGGACATGGAGTGGAAAGGCGAGCAGCGCAAAGTGATGCTGTGGGCCAATCGCAACGGGTTTTATTACGTGCTGGATCGCACCACCGGGCAGTTCCTCACTGGCAAGCCGTTTAGCACTGTGAATTGGGCGAAAGGGTTAGACGAAGCCGGCCGTCCGATGCGAGTGAACGGAATCGAGCCCACTGTGGCCGGCCAGCGAGTCTTTCCCGGCGTGCAGGGCGCAACGAATTGGTACTCGCCATCCTTCAGCCCGCGCACCGGCCTGTTCTACATTCCCACTTGGGACAAATATTCGTCGATCTTCGTGAAGGTTCCCACCGAGTACAGCGAGGGTCGGCGATATGTGGGCACGTCGCCGAGGTCCGTGGTAGGCATACAGGGCGCGGCCGTCAATCAGCGCAAAGAAGAAGAAGGCTACGGCGCGGTGCGCGCCATCGATCCCAAGACCGGCGAACAGAAATGGGAGTTCAAGATGCTGGATGTCACCGATGCCGGCATCCTCACTACGGCTTCGGATCTTCTTTTTTCAGGTGGCCGCGAAGGATACTTTTATGCGCTGGATGGACGCACGGGCGAGTTGCTGTGGAAGGCCAACGTCGGCGGCGCGGTGACTTCCGGACCGATATCCTACGCGGTCAACGGGCGGCAATACATCGCTGTCTCGGGCGGAAATTCGCTATTGGTGTACGCGCTGAGAGAGTAAGCTCACGCGCCAGATCACCCGGGCGCCGTCGTCCGATACCAGCAAGGAGCCGTCTTCCGCGACCGCCACTCCGACGGGCCTGCCCCAAGGCTTTCCATCAGTGGTGAATCCAGTGAGGAAGTCCTGATAGACGCCCGTGGCTCGCCCGTTCTCAATCGGGATGCGGATCACTTCGCGGCCTGAACCTTGCGAGTGATTCCACGACCCGTGCTCCGCTGCAAACGCATCGCCCGAATACTCGGCTGGAAACATCTTGCCGTCGTAGAAAGTCATGCCGAGCGAAGCGCTGTGGGCCTGAATCAGGACGTCGGGCGCCATCACCTTGTCCTTCAATTCGGCGTGTTCGCCCGCGTGAGCCGGATCCTGATGGCCGCCGATGTAGAACCACGGCCAGCCGTAGAAGCCGCCGCGCGCGATATGCGTCACATAATCGGGCACCAGGTTGTCGCCTAAATTGTCGCGCTCGTTGACAGAGGTCCAAAGCTCGCCCGTTTCCGGATCGATCGCCAGGCCCACGGGATTTCGAATGCCCGACGCATAGATGACGACGAACTTGCCTTCGGGCGTGTACTCCAGGATGTTGGCGCGATGAAATTCCGCTTTATTGTCGCTGTTATTGGACGCCGATCCAACTGCCAGGAAAAGGCTCTTGCCGTCTTTGGAAAAAACAATGTCGCGGGTGGAGTGTCCACCCGAAGGAAGGTCCGTGATCAGCATCTCAGGCCCTCCGGTGGCCTTGAGATCGCCGTTCGTATAGGCGTATCGCACCAGCGTGCTGGTGTTGGTGACGTAGACCCACTGCGGATTCGGTCCCGGCGGATAAAAATTAATGCCGAACGCGCCCGGGAGACTGGCGTACTCCGAAGAGTCGCGCGGCTTGCCATCGGCTGTGACGCCGCGGAAGATTCGAACCATTCCGGCGCCGGTATCTGCCAGGAAGATGTCGCCGTTCGGAGCCCTTCGCATTTGCCTCGGGATCGAAAGGCCGCTCGCGACAAAGAGGTTGACCTTGAAGCCGGCCGGAGCCTTCGGGATGGCGTTCTCAGGCCGCTTGCCGCGCCCTCCGAAACCAGCGCCCACCATCATCAGGAATGATCTACCCGCGCCCGGAGGCTGAGGTTGCGGAAGATCCTGCGCTGTAATCTTGCGGGTCAAACCTGGACTGAGTGAAGCAGTATTGGTGAACGCCTTTGACCCGGTGATCACGTTCATGCCGTCGGTTTTAGCCGCATAAAGCACCAGGGCGGCCGCGACGCCGATGCCTCCAGTAAAGGCGATCCAGCGATAGCACTTCATGAGGTTGATGTTACTTCATTCAGCCGTTCGCCGAACCCGGTATAGAATTGACCATCAGGAAAGGCGTGACCATGACTAGACTCATCCCAGCGCTTCTGGCGTTCGGCGCTCTCCAGGTTGTGCACTTAAGCGCACAAGATCGGATGCCCGTTATCCCTTCGGAGAAGTTGACGGAGGCGCAGAAGAAGGCGATCCAGGACTATAGACATCTTCGCAAACAGGACCTGGCTGGCCCTCCCTGGTCCGTGCTGCTGCGGGTGCCCGATCTTGTGGTTCCCTCGCTCCAATTGAGGCTGCACAATCTCAACAACAGCGCTCTCGGCCCGAAGCTGACGGAGTTGTCCATCATGATCGCGGCGCGGCAGTGGACCAATAATTTTGAATGGAACGCGCACTCGCCCCTGGCGCAAAAGGCCGGTCTCAGCCCTGCGATTCTTGCAGCCGTTGCCGAGGGACGGCGTCCGGAACACATGGCCGAAGACGAAGAGACAATCTACGATTTCTGCACCGAGCTATTGCACAACCAAAGCGTCAGCGACGCCACCTACGCTCGGATGCTGGCGAAATTCGGCGAAGCGGGCATCGTCGAAGCGGCGAGCCTCGAGGGCTACTACACCTATCTCTCGATGGTCATGAATACCGCCCGGTCACCGCTCGCAGCGGGCGTTAAGCCTGCGCTGACACCGTTGCCGAAATGAAGTTGGATCGTGTCATAATCGTCTCCCCTGATTTCGGGTGTGAAGTCCGGATATAATCTTACGGGCTATTCCGTTCACGGCAAGGAGAAAAGCATGCAACCGATATCGTCTAATTTGGTCGCGGCCATCTGCGCTCTTTCGTGCACGCTGTCTGTCAGCGCGCAGTCCGGAGCGAAGAATGGAGAGTGGCGAACCTACGGCGGAGACCTCGGGAACACCCACTATTCGGCGCTGGACCAGATCAACGCGGGCAATTTCAGCAAGCTCCAGGTGGCATGGCGATTCAAGACGGACAATCTCGGCCCGCGTCCCGAATTCAATTTCGAAGGCACGCCGCTGATGGCGAACGGCGTGATCTATTCCACGGCTGGTACGCGCCGGGCCGTGGTGGCAATCGATGCCGCCACAGGTGAGCTGCTATGGGTTCATGGCGAACACGAGGGCGCGCGTGGCACGGCCGCTCCGCGCCAGTTATCGGGCCGCGGCCTGGCTTATTGGACCGACGGCCATGACGAGCGAATCTTGTACGTAACGCCAGGCTACCGGCTCATCGCACTGAATGCCAAGACCGGTAATGTGGTTCCCACCTTCGGCCAGAACGGCATCGTCGATCTCAAGATGGACGACGATCAGGAAATCGACCTGGTGACAGGTGAAGTCGGTTTGCACGCGACCCCTGTGGTGGCCGGCGATACCGTAATCGTAGGAGCGGCACATCGGCCCGGCGGCGTCCCGAAAAGCAAGACCAACGTAAAAGGCTTCGTTCGCGGATTCGATGCGCGCACCGGCAAGCGGCTCTGGATCTTTCACACCATCCCGCGATCGAATGAATTCGGCTACGACACCTGGGAAAAAGATTCGGCGTCCTACACCGGCAACGCCGGCGTGTGGGGACAGATCAGCGTGGATGAAGACCTGGGCATGGCGTTCATCCCGGTGGAATTGCCCACCGGCGACTTTTATGGCGGCCATCGTCCGGGAAATAATTTGTTCGGGGAAACCGTGCTGGCCGTCGATCTGAAAACCGGACAGCGGAAGTGGCACTACCAATTGGTTCATCACGGAATCTGGGACATGGATATTCCGTGCGCGCCGATGCTGGTGGACATCACCGTCAACGGCCAGACCGTTAAGGCCGTGGCGCAGCCCACCAAGCAAGCTTTCCTGTACGTCTTCGATCGCATGACCGGCAAACCAATCTGGCCGATCGTGGAACGGCCCGTCGAACAGTCCACCGTACCCGGTGAAAAGACCAGTCCCACGCAACCGTTCCCCACCAAGCCTCCGGCGTATGACCGGCAAGGCGCGTCGATCGACGATCTGATCGATTTCACTCCGGAGTTGCGAGCTGAAGCGGTCAAGTTGGTTTCGAAGTATCACCTGGGTCCGGTCTTCACGCCCGGCGTAGTGAGTAAACCGGAAGGTCCCTACGCGACTCTGGCCATGGCCACGGCGGGCGGCGGCACCAATTGGGCCGGCGGTTCCTACGATCCTGAGACCCACATCGCCTACATCCCATCGCAGCGAACCATGGGCGCTATCGGGCTGATACCTGGCGATCCGAAGCGAACCGATATGGCGTATATGTCGGGAAGCGCCGCGCCCAGAACCGGAACTGGAAGAGGCGCGGAAGGCGCCGGTCCCGGCCTGACGGTCGAAGGCTTGCCACTGGCGAAACCGCCCTACGGAAGCATCAGCGCCATCGATTTGAACAAGGGCGAGATCTTGTGGCAGATCGCGAATGGCGACACTCCGGACAACATCCGCGACAATCCCGCGCTCAAAGGTCTCAACATTCCTCGCACGGGACGGCCTGGAGTTTTCGGCGTATTGGTAACCAAGACCCTGGTCATTTGCGGCGAACGAAACGCCGGCAAGTCGTCTGTAATGCTGCGCGCGTACGATAAGGCTACCGGGAAGGAAGTGGGCGCCGTTCCGCTTCCAGCGGGTCAAACGGGCACGCCGATGACCTATATGCTCGGTGGAAAGCAATACATTGCCTTAGCGATCGCCGGCCCAGGATTTCCGGCCGAATTGATCGCATTCAAGCTCTCGGACGAATAGGCCGCTGCGGGTCGATCCGCGGTACCAGCCACAATTTTCTCTATTCCGGCCCCGCTGGGCTAACCGCGCGCCGCGAGATTAGTCTAAGGAGCAGCCGGGATGGATTGGACCGATCAAGCGGCTGCCGAAGAGGCACGCAAAGGGAATCAACTCGCCTTTCGTGTCCTCGTGGAACGGCATAGCCGCGCGGTGTTCCGTCTCGCCTTTCGTATGACTGGCAACGAGCAGGACGCCGAGGACATGGTGCAGGAGACGTTCCTTCGCGCTTTTAAA
This sequence comes from Bryobacterales bacterium, assembly GCA_963798295.1. GTDB lineage: Bacteria > Acidobacteriota > Terriglobia > Bryobacterales > Bryobacteraceae > Palsa-89. Next base: position 1,242,213 of record CAWCSV010000007.1, read on the forward strand.
CAACTGCATCGCTTTGACGGACGCGCCTCGTTTGCAACCTGGATCTACCGTATCGCCGCCAATTGCTCTTTGGACCTGCTTCGCGCGCGGCGCGTTCGCGGAGAACAGCAGCCTGGGCTGGAAAATGCCGAATCGCTTTACCCTTCCCCCGAGCGCGCCACTCGCAGCAAACAGCTTGCCGAAATGCTGGATCGCGCACTGGAACAACTGAGCGAAGCGGAGCGCACCGCGTTTCTGCTCCGCCATTACGAAGGCTGCAATATTGAGGAAATCGCCAAAGTATTGGGCATCCGGAACGGCGCCGCCAAGCACAGCGTCTTTCGCGCCGTGCAAAAACTCCGCTGCGCGCTGGAACCGGCCTGGGGAAACGCGAAATGAATCACCTGAGCGACGAAGAACTGACCCAAGCTTATTACCGCGAGGAAGAGCCTGAATCGCGCCGTCACCTCAATGAGTGCCCGCAATGCCACTCGGCGTTCCAGCACTTGAAGTCGCTGCTGGACGAGCTGCTTGCCGAGACCGTTCCCGAACGCGGGCCTGCTTATGGCGCCGAGGTTTGGAATCGTCTGCTTCCGCGCTTGCCGCTCGATAAACCGCGCCGTGTCTGGCTGCGCTGGTGGACCGCTGTTCCTGTGCTGGCTGCCCTATTGGCTATCGCGTTCCTGGCGGGCCGGTTCACACAACAGCATTCGACGCAAACAATCGTCGCCGGAATTGCGCCGCAGGCACGCCAGAGGATTTTGCTCCTCACGCTGGGCAATCATCTTGACCGGTCGGAAATTCTCCTGGCTGAACTGGAGAACGCCTCGCCGGGTTCTACCGATTTCGATGACGAGCGTTCCAGCGCCCGGGACCTTCTCGTCGAGAACCGTTTGCTCCGCCAGACCGCCACGCGCACCGGCGACGCGTCGCATGCCGCCGTGCTGGACGAACTGGAGCGCGCTTTGCTCGACATCGCGCACAGCCCTTCCGAGATCTCCGCCTCTGACTTGGAATCCTTGCAGAGGCGCATCGAGAGCCAGAGCCTTTTGTTCAAAGTGCGTATTATCAGCTCGAATATTCATCACAAAGGAAAGCAATTATGATCCGCAGCATATTCATTATGGCCGCTCTGGCCGCCGCCTTGCCCGCACAGGATTTCGACTCGCTCACGCATTTCAATTTTCAGGCGCAGCGGGGCGCCGGCGAGGATCGAGACTATCAGCGCGGCCGCAGCGCGCTGGACGCCGGCCGCTGGGAGGATGCCATTGCTGCATTCACCGATTCAGCCGCGCGCAAGGGAGCCGCGGCCGATGGGGCGCTTTATTGGAAGGCCTATGCGCAAAACCGTGCGGGACAGCGCGATGCCGCTCTGGCCACCGCTGGCCGCATTGCGCCAGCAATACCCGTCCAGCCACTGGTTGAACGATGCCCAGGCGCTAGAAGTGGAGATTCACGCTCGCGCTGGCGCTCCGGTCAGTCCCGCCGCCGAATCGGACGAGAGTCTCAAACTCATCGCCATCAACAGCCTGATGCAGTCCGACCCCACGCAGGCCCTGCCCATTCTGGAGAAGCTTCTCCAAGAGCAATAGCTCGCCGAAACTCAAAGATAGAGCGTTCTTCGTTCTCACCCAAAGCGGGTCGCCTGAGGCGCGAAAGATTCTGAGCGAGATCGCCCGGGGGGCCTCTAACCCCGATCTCCAGCGAGCGGCCATCCGAAATATGGGAATGCTGGGCAGCGAAGACGCGCGCCGCGAGTTGGCTTCCATCTACGCCTCTTCGACGGATAAGGAGGCCAAGCGCGCCATCCTGCAGGCCTTCATGATATCGGGTTCGCGCGAATTTCTTCTCAATTCCGCGAAGACTGAGAAGGACCCGGATTTGCGCAAAGAGGCGATTCATGAACTGGGCATCAGCGGCGGCCAGGACGAACTCTGGCAGCTCTATCAGAGCGAGAGCTCCGATCGAAGTGAAGGTAGAGATCCTGAAAGCCATGTTCGTCGGCGGGAACTCGGCCCATCTGGTCGAGGTCGCCCGTTCGGAGAAGGATCCGCGTCTGCGTATCGCCGCCATCAAGTCGCTGGGAATGATGGGCGACAACGGCCGCGGTGACGTTCTGGTCTCGATCTATCGTTCCGACCAGGACCACGCCATCCGCGACGCGGTACTGAATGCCCTATTCATTCAGCAGAATGGCAAGGCTCTGGTGGACCTGGCGCGCAACGAGCGCGATCCCCAGATGAAGAAGGAGATCATCAGCAAGCTCGCCCTGGTTCACTCCAAAGAGAGTACGGACTACATGCTGGAGATTCTGAAATGAAAACGCTGACGTTCTTTCTTGCGATTTCCGCCGTCGCATGGGCTCAGGACGCCCGGCCGATTGTAACCAACGCCCAGTTGGAGACCCGCCCCTATTCAGGCGATCTCGCCGCGCAGATTCGAGCCACATCCGCGACTTGGTTCGGCTATGCCATCAGAACCATCCGGAGCGACCGCTCGCTGTGCGGCTGGCGGCTGGAGGATGGGTACCCGGACACCGGCTCACGCACATCGTCGTTGGCAACCCCGGTGCATCTGGAAGGTTCAGCCGCTGCCGCTGTTCTTTTTCGCGTCGAGAGCAACAAAGTGGAGAAAATCGAGATCTATTCGACCGACTGCCCTTTGGACGCCGGCGGACTTCCATTCGTTTGGATGACCGATGTACCAGCGAAAACAAGTCTCGCGTACCTGCAGACGCTCGTCTCGGCGAATGGCGCCGAACACACCGCCGAGGCCGCGATGCTCGCCATCTCAATGCACGAAGACGCCCAGGCCGACGACATTCTGGAGGAACTGGCGCGCCCGGCAGCCGCGCAAAGCATCCGCGAGAAAGCGATCTTCTGGTTGGGGGCCAATCGCGGAGCGCGCGGCGTCGCGGCCCTGAAAAACATCCTGGCCACCGACGCGAGCGAGCAGATTCGCGCCAAGGTTGTTTTTGCGCTTTCGATCAGCAAGCAACCGGATGCGCTCGACCCCATCATCCACGCCGCAAATAACGATTCATCGCCGCATGTGCGTTCCCAGGCGCTTTTCTGGCTGGCGCAGAAAGCGGGAGACCCGCGCCGCGACAACCATTATCGACGCCATCGAGAACGACCCCGATACAGAGGTGAAGAAGAAAGCGGTTTTCGCGCTTTCGCAGCTTCCCAAGGACCAGGCGGTTCCGAAGCTGATCGAGGTCGCGCGCAACCAGCGGAACCCGCAAGTCCGCAAACAGGCCTTCTTCTGGCTGGGCCAGTCGGGCGATCCGCGCGCGCTGGCGTTTATCGAGCAGACGCTCCTGCGATAAGATGAGGCGGCCAACTCGGTAGCCGACCGCCCCAGGCATCACTTACTCATGACTGTCGCGGAAGTCGCGCAAGAAACGCAGATCTTGCGTCAGCCTGCTGCGATCCCGAGGCATTAGATCGGGACTATCCAATGCGCGGTCTAGCGCCCCAATGACGTCGTCCGCTTGACGCGGCTCATAGGTGCTTTCGTCCCAGTGGTGCTGAAGGTCGCTCAATTCGCCACGTACGCGATCAAACTGATCGCGGCTCCCAGTATAAGCAGGCAGGTTGCCCTCGGCCTGATCCAGGTCGCTCCGCACGCCGTCGAACATCCGTTGAGTGTCCCGAAAGTCTCGGGCGCTGCTTGCGCTGTAGGGGCTTTGAGTCGCGCTGTAGGGGCTTTGATAGGGCTGAGCTGGGGCTTGCGGGGCTGCCATTAACCCGCAGCAGAATAGGCTTGAAACGATGATACTCGGAATAAATGTTTGTTTCATTGGTTACCTCTTCTGCTCTGTTGGACGCTTCTCCGCAAAACAAGATTTCTTTTGCTCCTCGATTCGCGTGATTGGAAAGTGACCCGAGTCACACGTTATATCAATACTGCTGAAACTTCCTCATGTCGACTAACTCCAAATCACTAGGAGAAGAATCGAGTTATGGCAAACATTGCGAACGACACGGATATTTTGATCGCAGGCGCTGGACCGGTGGGCCTGTTTCTGGCCAATGAATGCGCTCGCCGGGGCCTGCGCTACCGCATTGTCGAGGCGCGTTCATCACAATCGGAACATTCCAAAGCGCTGGCGATTTTCCCCCGGACGCTGGAGATTTTCGACATGGCGGGAATCGTCACGCCCTTTCTTGAAAAGGCCAATCGTGTCACCTCGGTCGCCATAGTGACACATCAGCGCCCACTCGCTCACATGCGATTCACACCCGAAGACAGTCCGTATGCATTCGTGGCGATGGTTCCGCAAAATGTAACCGAGAGCCTGCTCCTGCAAGAGTTGCGGCGTAAAGGCGGAAACGTCGAGTACGACACGGCATTTGTTTCCGCGGAGCAGCAGGGTGACGGTGTAACTGTCACCGTGAACCGCAAGGGCGAACTACAAACGTTAAGAGCGTCTTCTGTTGTTGGCTGCGACGGTGCCCACAGCCAAGTCAGGCAGGGATTGAACGTGCCGCTGGAAGGAGGCGATTATGACCTCCCGTTCATGCTGGCCGACATCGAAACCAACGATGTTTTTCCCGCGTACGAATTGCAGTTGTGTCCCAGTGAATTCGGACCGATCGCCATCTTTCCGATGAGCGCCACCCGCCGGCGCATCGTCGCGACCATTGACCATCCAGAAGGCGACGCTCCGTCGTTGGACCTGGTGCGGCAGATCATTGCACAACGCGCGCCGGCTGGAATCGAAGCCCGCGCGCTTCACTGGAGCAGCTATTTTCGCATTCATCACCGGCATGCAACACGGTTGCGCGTCGGACGGATTTTCATTGCCGGAGATGCAGCTCACATTCACAGCCCGTTTGGAGGGCAAGGAATGAATACAGGCCTGCATGATATCTGGAATTTAGTCTGGAAATTGGATCTCTCTTTGCGCGGCCACGGCAGCGAGCAATTGCTCGACAGTTACGGAATCGAACGCCTTCCCATCATCAAGGACGTGATCCAGACCACCGACTTCCTGACCAAAGTAATGGGCACTCCGAACAAGTTCGCGCAAGCTCTGCGCGACACCGTCATCCCGATGGTGTCGCATCTGTCGCCGTTCCAACACGCTTTCGTGCAGCGACTTTCCGAACTCGGCGTTTCTTACGGCGGCAGCCCGCTCGTGGAAGGCCCCGGAAAACGGTATTTCGACGATTCCCTGCGCGGAGGCAAGGGCATCAGCAGCCGCTTCCTGCTGACCATCGACCAGGACAAAGAAGCGTCCACCACGGAAGCCGCAAAACAGCTTTGCGGATCTTTCAACGATATCGTGGAACTTCGACCATCCAGAACGAGTGGCATAAAGCTGGTTCGTCCGGACGGGTACATCGCGTATTCGGCGCACAACGGCGATGGCGTCGCCGCATTAAGGTCGGTCCGTTCCCTATTGGAGCGCCAGACTGCGTGAAATCCGCCAGCAGCGCTCGCCACTCGGATCGAGGTAACCTCATACCAAGGTCATCCAGCTTCAATAAGAGAATCCGTGATTGGCATGGAAAGCATTCCCGGCGGCCGCAACTCGGCATCCGCGATCGTTCGCTGTGGACTGGCGGTGGCGCTGGTGGCGGCCGCTTTGGGCCTGACGTTGCTTTTACAAAGCGTTGTTTCGACCGCTGGATTTCTGTTCTTTTACATCGCCGTCGTGGCAAGTGCCTGGTTTGCCGGAAAGTGGCCTGGCGGGCTCGCGGTGGTTCTCAGCGCACTGGCGGTTGCGTATTTCTTCACGCCGCCCGTCCATTCCTTTGCGATGGATCGAGAGTCCTTGCCCGTATTCATTGAGTTTGCGGCATCCGCAGTCGATCGTGGGCTGGTTCAGTTCGTGGCGAAAACAAGCGGAGGCCGAGCTCCGCTACGCGCGCGATGAACTGCAACTGCGAGTAGAGGAACGGACCGCCGAACTGAAGCACACCAATGAGCAGTTGGTGGCGGAAATGGCCGAGCGCAAGCGCGCGGAAGACGCCTATTACGAAGCGCAGGCCGAGCTCGCCCGCGTGACCCGCATGAGCGCGATGGGCGCGCTGGCGGCATCCATCTCCCACGAAGTAAATCAGCCGCTCGCCGCCGTGGTCACCAACGCCGACGCCTGCATGATGTGGCTTTCCAGCGAACCGCCCAATCTGGAAGAGGCGCGCGCGGCCGTGGACTGCATCGCTCAACAAGGAACACGCGCCAGCGACGTAGTCCGGCACATTCGCGCCATGTTCACCAAGGCCACGCCGGAGAGAACGCAGCGTGCAGGTCAACGATCTGATTCGCGAGGTGGGCGTTCTCATCGAAGGAGCGGCGTTGCGAAACCACGTTGCGCTCGAGACCGAACTGGCCGCCGATCTTCCCGCCACCATGGGCGACCGGGTCCAGTTGCAACAAGTGATCGTGAATCTGATCCTGAATGGCATCGAAGCGATGAGCGACGTTGCCGACCGGCCGCGCCGCCTCGTGATACGTTCGCGAGCTGCAGAACGCCGATGAGGTGCTCGTTGCCGTGCGGGATTCCGGCGTCGGCATCGCCCCGAAAGATGAGAGGCGGATTTTCGACGCATTCTTCACCACCAAGGCCCAAGGGATGGGAATGGGCTTGTCCATCAGCCATTCCATCATCGAGGCTCACGGCGGCCGGTTGTGGGCCAGCAACAACAGCGACTACGGCGCGACGTTTCAATTCACGCTGCCGTCGGACCGTGAAATCCCGTCATGAAGGACTCCGATCCGATCGTATTTGTGGTCGACGACGATGCGTCGGTCCGCGACGCCGTTAAGAGGCTCATCGCGTCGGTTGGACTGCGGGTGGAGACCTTCGGATCGACGCGCGAGTTTCTCGGCGGCAAGCGCCCGGAGGCGCCGGCCTGCCTGGTGCTGGATGTGCGGCTGCCGGACGTGAGCGGGCTTGAATTGCAGCGCGACCTGGCGGCGGCCAACGTCCAGATCCCCATCATTTTCATTACCGGCCATGCGGATGTCCCCATGACCGTGCGCGCCATGAAGGCGGGGGCGGTTGAGTTCCTCACCAAGCCGTTCCGCGGCCAGGAACTGCTGGATGCAATCCAGGAGGCGATTGCGAAGGATCGCGTGGCGTGGAACGAGCGCGCGCAGATGGCGGAGCTCCGCTCCCGTTACGACTCTCTGACGCCCCGTGAGAAGGAAGTGCTGAAGCTGGTTGCCTCCGGATTGCTCAATAAGCAGATCGGCGCCGAGCTGGGCACCAGCGAGTTGACCGTCAAGACCCACCGCGGGCGAGTGATGGAAAAGATGGGTGCGGAATCCCTGGCTGACCTGGTCAGGATGTCGGAAAGACTAAACCCTTCAGCGGCCCAAAGCCAAGTAGCCGTCTCCTACTAACGTAGGATGGAATCCGCGCCGGCAGACCGCTTATCATGAAGCCAGATGAAGATTGTGGAGCAGAATGCGCGAGCGCGGTGACAGCGAAGCGTACCAAGCTCCCGCCGCATCTCGATCGTGGATGACGATGCGTCGATCCGCGAGGCGCTGAAGAGCCTGATGCGATCGGTTCGATTCCATGTGGAGGCTTTCGCTTCGGCGGAGGAATTTCTGGCTTCCGAGCGCTTGAATGACACCGCCTGTCTGATCCTGGACGTCAATTTGCCCGGGATGAGCGGCTTCGAGCTTCAGAACCATTTGAATATCGCAGCGGCGCGGCATTCCGATCATCTTTATCACTGCCCACGCGGATGAGGCCTCGCGCCAGCGGGCGCTGAAGGGCGGAGCGATAGACTTCTTGAGTAAGCCCGTTCGCCGGGAACCTTTGTTCAAGGCGATTCAATCGGCAATCGAACTACTGAGCCGCGTCGCGCGGCTTACTGACAGAGTAAGTCGCATGACCATCTCTTACTCAACGAGAGGATAGTCCAATTCGCATCCTACCGAAAGACGATCTATCGGATAGGACAGCTTGAAAGATTACGTTCGAGAAAGGACTCGAGAAGGAGCGAGCAGACATGATGTGGAAGACCTTCAGCGAAGGAGCGCGAGCAGGAAGCCGCTCCGCATGGAATCATCGGAACCAGCCCGCTTCTGAAATCGGTAATGGAGCAGATCGCCGTCGTAGCGCCCACCGATTCCACCGTTCTGATTCAGGGCGAAACCGGAACCGGCAAGGAGCTGGTTGCGCAGGCGATTCACAACTTGAGCCCGCGACGCAATGCTCCGCTCGTCAAATTGAATTGTGCCGCGATTCCCGCCGGCTTGATCGAAAGCGAGCTGTTCGGCCATGAGCGCGGCGCTTTCACCGGAGCGCTGACGCAGCGGATCGGCCGCTTCGAAATGGCCAACGGCGGGACGCTGTTCCTGGATGAGATCGGCGATCTCGCGCTGGATCTGCAGGTAAAGTTGCTGCGCGTACTCCAGGAGCAGGAGTTCGAACGTTTAGGCAGCACGCGCAGCATTCGGGTGAACGTACGTCTGGTGGCGGCGACCAATCGCGACCTGTTGCAGATGGTCGAAAACAAGGAATTTCGCGCCGACCTATACTATCGGCTCGGCGTGTTCCCGATTTCCCTGCCTCCGTTACGCGACCGCCGCGAGGATATTCCGGCGCTGGTCGCGGCACTTCGTCGCCAGGTACGCGGAGCGCATGAACAAGGTCGTGGAAGAGATCCCGTCGGAAACGATGGAAGCCATGGTGGCTTACGATTGGCCAGGCAACATCCGCGAGTTCCAGAACTTCATCGAGCGCGGCGTGATCGTTTCGCCGGGTTCCGTATTTCAAGCCGCCTCTCACGCCGTTGCGGCGCCAGAACACCAGCCTTCCGGCCAAGAACAGCAAGACTCTTGAGGACGCCACGCGGGACCATGTTCTGCAAGCTCTGGAGGAGACCAAGTGGGTGGTGGGAGGACGGCACGGAGCCGCGGCCCGCTTGGGAATCGCTCGGACCACTTTGATCGCTAAGATGCGGCGGCTTGGGATCGAGTTGGCGCAGGGACAAAGCTCATCCCAAACACGTCAGCGGCCACCAGGCATTCAGCGCGATAGCGTAAACGCCGCGAAACGGAGGAGACCGCATGGAAGCTTCCGGCATTCATGGCGCGCAATTGATTTTGCTGCTTCTGTTGCTTTTCGTCGCGGCTTTCGCGGCCCTGGCGCGCAGGCTTCAGACGCCTTATCCGATCGTTCTGGTCATCGCCGGCCTGCTGCTCGGTTTCGTACCGGGAATCCCGAAAATCACACTGGACCCCGACCTCATCTTCCTTGTGGTGCTGCCGCCGCTACTGTACGCGGCGGCCTGGGTTACGTCGTGGAGGGATTTCTCCCACAACCTGGTAAGCATTGTCGATGCTGGCGTTCGGCTTGGTGGGCTTCACCGTACTGTGTGTCGCGCATGGCGGGCCCTTGGTTGTTTCCCGGATTTGATTGGCGCATCGGATTCGTTCTGGGCGCCGCCGTAGCTACCACGGATGCGATTGCCGCAACGTCCATCGCCAAGCGTGTCGGATTGCCGAAGCGCATCGTCGACTTGCTGGAAGGCGAGAGCCTGCTCAATGATGCAACCGGATTGCTGGCGCTTGAATTCGCGGTGGCGATGGTGGTCGACGGGCAAGAGCCCGACCCTTGGCTCCGGCTCGTTGCGCCTTCTGTATCTCACCCTCGCCGGCATCGCCAGCGGCCTGATCCTGGCGTGCATCGTGGAATGGTTTGAACATCGAATTGACGACGGGCCGATCGAGATAGCGATCAGTATTCTGGTTCCATACGCCGCGTATCTGGGCGCCGAGGCGATTCACGCATCAGGCGTGCTCGCAGTAGTGGCGGCGGGGCTTTATCTCGGCCACAAAAGTTCGCGTATTCCTTTCTCCTGGCGTACGGCTTCCAGGCGCAAGCCGTTTGGGACTCGCTCACTTTCATATTGAACGGGTTTGTGTTCGTCTTAATCGGCCTGCAGCTCCCCTCCGTGCTGGCGGGAGTGAGCGAACTGACATACCGGCGGCTGATTTTGTACGGCGCTCTGTTCAGCATGTTCCTGATCTCTGCTTCGCCTCTTCTGGACGTTTCCGGGCGCTTATGTATCCTACTTCATTCGTACTCGCGCTGCTCCGCCAGAACGAGCCGCGGACCGGACCCACGCCAGATCTTTGTGATCGGCTGGACGGGAATGCGCGGAGTGATCGCGCTGGCGGCCGCCATGTCTCTGCCGCAGACCCTCGCCGATGGCAGCCCTTTTCCACATCGGGACCTGATTGTGTTTTTGACCTTCTCCGTCATTGTGGTCACGCTGGTATTCCAGGGACTGACCCTCCCTCCGCTGATTCGGATCTTGGGACTCGCGGAACAGCCCAGCAAAGTTCAGTTGCGACGCAGGCACGCGCCTGCTCAGTTAAACTGACGAGAGCATGCCTCTCTCCCCCGGTGACCACCTCGGACCCTATGAAATCCTCGAGCCCATCGGCGCGGGCGGGATGGGCGAGGTCTACAAGGCGTCGGACACGCGCCTGGATCGCATCGTCGCGATCAAGATCTCCAACGAACGGTTCACCGAGCGCTTCGAGCATGAGGCGCGGGCGGTGGCGGCGCTGAATCATCCCAACATTTGCACGCTGTACGACGTCGGCCCGAATTATCTGGTGATGGAGTATATCGAGGGCGAATCGCCCAAAGGCCCGATGCCGCTGGACGAAGCTCTCCGCATCGCGCGCCAGATCGCCGAAGCGCTGGAAGCGGCGCACGAAAGAGGCATCACGCATCGCGACCTGAAGCCCGCCAATATCAAGATCAAGCCCGATGGCAGCGGTGAAGGTGCTCGATTTCGGACTCGCCAAGGTGGCGGCCACCACCAGCGGCAGCGGCGAGCGCTCGCCCACCTTCACCATCGGCATGACCGAAGCCGGCATGATCCTGGGCACCGCTTCCTACATGGCGCCCGAGCAGGCGCGCGGCAAGGCCACCGACAAGCGCGCCGATATTTTCGCGTTCGGCGTCGTGCTGCATGAGCTGATCACCGGCAACCGCCTGTTCGGCGGCGAGGACGCGGGCGAGATGCTGGCCAAAGTGATTCGCGACGAGCCCGATTTGAGCGACGCGCCGTCCAGCGTCCAGCGGCTGCTCTCGGAATGCCTGCAAAAGGATCCCCGAAAACGGCTGCGCGACATCGGCGATGTCTGGAGACTGCTGGACGGCGCTGCATCGTCAATTGCTAGCGCGCCGCCCCAAGCCGGTGCAGCCTTCCGCCAGAAAGCCAAGTGGCTGTGGCCCGCGATTGCGGCGCTCTTTCTGCTGAGCACCGGCGCTCTGGGCTTCGTGCATTTTCGGGAGAAGCCGCCCGCGCTGGCGCCCATGCGGTTTGAAGTGGCGCTGCCCGCCAAGAGCCACGCTCAATGCTTTCGCCGTTTCCCCCGACGGCCGCAAATGGTTTTCAATGTCCGCGGCGCGGACGGACGCAGCGTTTTGTGGCTCCGCATGATGGATTCGCTCGACGCGCGCGAGTTGCCGGGCACCGAAAACGCGACTCTGGATCCGGCCTGGTCGCCCGACAGCCAATCCATCGCTTTCTTCGCGGATAACGGCCTCAAGAAGATCGAAATCTCCGGCGGGACGCCCCAGACCTTGGCTCCGGTTAACAATCCCGCGACGGGAATTTCCTGGGGAGTCGACGACGTGATTCTTTTCGGGAGTGGTGGCGTCATCAATCGTGTTTCCGCCTCCGGAGGATCGGCCACCGCAATCACCGCGCTAGACAACCAACGTGGCGAAGTGGGGCAAGGCAGGCCCCTTCTCCTGCCGGACGGAAACACTTTTTGTATTACCGGGTCATGTTGAACCAGGGCGGCTTGTACTCCGGCTCCCTGGACGCCAAACCCGCCGGGCAAGGAACAAAACGAGTGCTCGACACGCCGGCCGGAGTCGGCTTTGTTACATCTCCTGCTGGAGGCTACTTGTTCTTTCTGCGCGGGACGGCGCTGATGTCCCAACCTTTCGATGAGCGGAGCATGGAGTTGACCGGTCGCGCCGTTCAGTTGGCCGACCAGGTGAGCGCCAATCTTTATGGCGGTTTGTTTTCGGCTTCCAATACCGGCCTGCTCGCTTATGCCGTCACCGGAGGCAACAATAGGCAATTGACCTGGTACGACCGCGCGGGAAAAATCTTGGGCCACTTGGGCACTCCCGCGGCGCGCGACGAACTGTCGCTCTCGCCGGATGGCACTCAGGTTGGCGAAGGTCGAACGGACGATTTACAGACCTGGGCCGTGTGGATGCTGGACGTGGCGCGCGGCACCAATACACGCCTCTCCTTCGAAGGCGGAGGAGGGCTCCGCCACCTGGTCGCCCGACGGCCGCCAGATTGTCTACTCTCCCAACGGTGGCCAATCGCCCGATCTCTATCTCAAACCCGCCAACGGCGCCGGCCAGGGCGAACTGCTGCTGCATTCCGACAACATCACGGCGCCCATGGATTGGTCGCGCGATGGCCGCTTCCTGCTGTACGTCAAGCGTAAGGACAAGCAATCCGACTTGTGGGTGCTTCCCATGATGGGCGATCGGAAACCCACGCCTTACCTTGTCACACCCTTCGGCAAGGGTCAGGCGCAATTCTCTCCGGACGGGCATTGGGTGGCTTATACCTCCACCGAATCGGGGGTCAGGGAGGTTTACGTGCAGCCATTTCCCGTGGCGTCCGGCGGCAAATGGCCGGTCTCCAGCGGTGGAGGGACGCAGCCGCGCTGGTCGCACGATGGCAAGGAGCTGTTCTATTTCACGCCCAATGAAAACCTGATGGCGGTGGATGTGAACACACCCGGTGGAACAGTTCAGCTCGGGATTCCCAAGGCGCTCTTCCGCGCGCCGGTGTTAGGCGGACCGGGCGGAGCGATCACATCGTCGTGGCGCTGGGATGTTTCGCGCGATGGCCTGCGCTTCCTGATCAACACCGCGCTCGACGACGTGGCTGGCTCGCCTGTTACCGTGTTGCTGAACTGGCAAAGCGCGCTCCGCTGATCATCCGGCGCTCGCCGCGCGCGGCAAAGACACCACCCCCAATTGTTGGAACAGGGTGAGGTTGTCTGCGTAAAGCCTGGTCCGAATCACCTTGCCGTTTTGGATTTCAATAACGTTGCAGGCCTCCAGCGTGAAGCTCTTGTTGGTGGGAGCGATTCCGGCAAAGTTGCCCTTATGCGTGCCGGTGGCGCGCATGCGAACTACCACCCTGTCGCCGCTCGCTAGGATGTCTTGAATTTCGACCCGCAGGTCGGGGAAGGCGTTCAACAACATTCCGATGTTTCCCCGAGCGCCTTCGGGGCCGCGAACGGGTCCGGGCGCGGTCTCCGATTGACCGACGTAAGATTCGTCGACTCTGCTCACATACTGATCGAGATCGCGCGTGTTCAAGGCGTCAATCTGTTTTCTCGCTAATTCGATATTTTCATTCTCGGCCATTGGAGGCCTCCCTTCTCCGAGCGACATGGTGAGTATACGCCGGCGAACCATCCGCAACAAGAGGCCGCTATAATCGATCGAGATGTCCATCCGGTCTCAAGCGGAGTTTGAGAAACTGCGTGTCGTCGGAAGGATTGTGCGCCAGGCGCTCGACCAGGCTGCTGCTGCGGTCCGCCCCGGCATCACCACCGGAGAGCTGGACCAGATCGGCGCCGGCGTATTGGATCGGAACGGGGCCGAATCGGCGCCGCCAAAAGTGTACGGGTTTCCGTCCGCGCTCTGCATTAGTGTCAACGACGAAGCCATTCATGGACTGCCTGGCGAGCGTGTGATTCAGTCCGGCGATCTTGTGAAGCTTGATTTGGTCGCTGAAAAAGACGGCTTCTATGCCGACGCGGCAGTCACGGTTCTAGCCGGCACTGTCAGCGATTCCGCCGCTGTGCTGGCCCGGTGCGCCCAGCGGGCCTTCTATCGGGGATTGCAATCCGCTCGGGCAGGCAATCGAGTGCATGAGATTGGCCGCGCCGTTGAGCGTGAAACCAACCGTTGCGGCTTCCGGGTCATGCGCGATCTTTGCGGTCACGGAGTGGGACGAACCATTCACGAACCGCCCAGCGTCCCCAACTACTACGAACCCCGTCTTCGCGATCGCCTCACCGCAGGACTCGTCATCACCATTGAGCCGATCATTTCCGCCGGGAACGGCCAGAGCGCGCTCCAACCAGACCGCTGGACCATTCGCACCGCCGATGGCAGCCTCTCGGCGCACTACGAGCACACGTTGGTGGTCACCACGGGCGAACCAATCTTGCTAACTGCAGCGTAAGCCAGGCTGTTTAGTCGAACGGGAGGTCTTTTTGGTCGTGCGCCGTACCTGCCGCAGCCGACTTCGCCATGTACGGATACGGATTCACCGGCGTTCCGCCCAGCCGTACTTCATAATGCAGATGCGGTGATGTTACGCGGCCGCTGGCGCCCGAGCGTGCGATCACATCGCCTCGCCGTACTTCCTGGCCCGGCACCACAACGAAGCTCGACAAATGGCCGTAATAAGTCTGAACGCCGTTGCCGTGATCGATAATGATCAGCCGTCCGTAGCCGCTCTCCCAATCGGCGTGCACCACGATGCCATCGGCGGCGGCGCGCACCGAAGTGCCCATCGGCGCTTCCAGATCCACGCCGGTATGAATGGCGCCCTCACCCGAAAAGGGGTCTGTCCTTCCGCCGAAGGGGCTCATCAGCCGACCCTCCACGGGCCACAAACTGGGCCGCACGTGAAGCTGGTATTGCCGAGGATAGTTGTGATAGAGAGCTGAAATCGTCGAGGTCTGGAGGAAGTTGTACTGGCTAAGGGATTCACGGAAGGTGGGGTTAAGGTTGGCCGTGTTCACAACGTCACCCGAAGTGCCAGGCTTACCCTTAAGTCCGTAAGCAACCGATACCTCCCCTGCGAAGTTCTCAAGTGTCGCTAACTGTTCATTCTTCTGATTCGTGACGCGCTGCAACTCCTGGTACTTAGTCCGCAGCGAGTCGACTTGCTGACGCAGCGAATTGTAATGTGCTACTTTCCAACTCATCCGCAAGTAGCTGGAAAGAAAAGCCAACATCACCACGAATGACAGTACCGAAAAAACGAAACCAGCGTAGATCACTTTGTGGGGAACGTGGATACGCCGCAACCGGCCATGTAACGAATGCGCCAGTACGACCACAAAGTAAGGCTGATGTGGCATGAATCTCCTTATATTGAATCGGCACGGCCCGAAAGATTCTACATAGACGCGGGCGGGCCGTAGGCCGGAGAATACCAACTAGAGTAGTATCTCTAGTCTCAGAGCGAAGGCTAAGAATAATTCATGTGACGGACGAGTGTCAAGGTTACAAACAGTTTGACGCATTACGTTGCGTACCCGTTGCCGCATGCCGTCAGCCTTGCCTCAGTATGATTTATCAATCATACTTGAAAGTATGAAAGTCGGCGAGCGCGGCCAGGTCACCATTCCCAAGGAGATCCGTGATCGATTCGGCCTGGGCCCCGACAGCGATGTCGAATTTCGCGTCATCGGTGGTTCGATCGTCCTGAAGAAGGCCCCCAAGAAGCTCGATCTGCGAAAGTGGAAAGGCCGCTGTAACGCAAGCTTCCGCGACTTGGGGTATTCGTCGGTGGATGGCTTCATCGACGACGTGCGCGGCCGATGATCACGGCCATCGATACCAACATCCTGCTCGACATTCTTTTGCCAAACGAAGATTTCTTTGGTGCCTCTGTTCATGCGTTGGAGAGTTCGGCGTCCGAGGGGTCACTGGTCATCTGCGACTTGGTTTACGCGGAACTTTGCATCCACTTCAACACTCAGGGCGAATGCGACCGCTTTCTTCGGCACAACGAGATCCGCGTGGAAGCTCTGAGCAGCGAAGCGCATTTCCTGGCTAGCCGCGTGTGGCGTGTGTACCGCAAACAAGGCGGGCAGCGGGCGCGTATATTAGCCGACTTTCTGATCGGCGCCCACGCACAGCAGCAAGCCTCCCGATTGCTCTCTCGCGACCGCGGGTTTTATCGAAAGCTCTTTCCCAAGCTAAGCCTGATCGATCCCAGCGCCACGTGAGACGATCCGCTATCGCGTCGGCGCGCCGCCGGCCAGGTCCGCCTTGGATGCGGCTTCGTCCTTCAGCGGTGTTACTTTGTCGGGGTCCACGCGCACCATCAAGTACGAGATGTGATCGTCGATCTTGGTGAACTGGTGCCCCACGCCCGCCGGGATGATCACCACGTCGCCCGGCTTCAGCTCATACCTCGCCCCGTTGCGGATGGTCGCGCCATTGCCCCCTGGCCCATTCAGCAGCCGCACCGCGCGATCGTCGGCCGGGCGCCGTTTCAAATCCGTGATATCGGAGCCAAGCACCAGCGTCGCTGAGCCATCGATGATGTGATACACCTCGCTCACCAGATCGTGCTCGGCCACCGCGCCGCCCACCGTCTTATTGCGGTAGACCACGCCAATATCCACGTGGCTTTTGCCAACGTCGACGGCCCGCACCTGTTGATCGGTAACCACCGCGTCCTTCGGCGATCGCTGCAGGTACGCCTGGATCTCGCCGCTCGTGATATAGGTGCCCGAGCATTTGTTGCAACTGGGGTGAGCATCTTGCGCCAGAAGCGCAGTGGCGCAACCAGCCAGGAACAGAAGCTTCCAATCAATTCGCATGCTCGTTCTCCTTAATGTTTGGGCCACAACACGCGCTGGTCCTTGCTGGTCACCGGCGCCAGACCCTTATAGACGAAGCGCTGCACGCGCTGCCCCCGATATGTCTCGGTGGTGTAGATGTTGCCCTTCAGATCGGTAGCGATGCTGTGCACACCGTAAAATTCGCCGGGCTGGCGTCCGCCTTCGCCGAACGTGGTCAGAACTTCGAGCGTGGCGCGGTCCACGATATGAACCCGGTCGTTTTCGCCATCCGCGACATACATGAACTTCTGCTCGGGATCGCGCGAAAAGGCGATATCCCACACCGATCCCGAACCCAGCGTCTGCTTCTCGATGAACGCTTCCTTGACGAACGTGCCATCGGGATGGAACACCTGAATGCGGTCGTTCACCCGGTCGCAAACATACAGCAGATTGTCGTTCGCGAGCATGGCGCAGTGCACCGGATTGCGAAATTGCTGCGCGGGCGGCGCATCCGGCTTATAGGGACCCAGGTCCGCGTCGCTGGGCTTATTGCCGTACGCGCCCCAATGCCGCTTGTACTTGCCGGTGTCGGCATCGAACACGATCACGCGATGATTGCCGTACCCATCGGCGACGTACAGCTCGTTGGTCTTCGGATCGACGAAGGTCTTCGCCGCCAGGCGCACGTTTTCGACATCGTTGCTGCCCTTGCTGTGTCCCGGCTTGCCGATCTGCAGCAGGAATTTCCCGTCTTGCGTGAACTTGAGAATCTGATTATCGCGAAAGCTGTCCACTTTGTCGCCGGCTTTCGATTCTTCATCCTGGCCATTGATCGCCCCGCGCCCGCTCTGCGGCCCTCGGCCGTTGCCACCCAGCCACACGTTGCCTTTGTAATCGACCGTGATCCCATGCGCCGATTCCGGCCAATCGTAACCCGCGCCCGGTCCGCCCCAGTGCCCGATCAGGTTGCCTTCCTGATCGAACTCCAGCACCGGAGGCGCGGGCGCGCAGCATTGCGAGATGGGCGGATTGGTGGTGGCGTGCTGCTCGCCCGCTTCCAGCGATCCGACACGATGAATGATCCAGACGTTGTTGTTCGCATCGGAGGAAACACCGATGCTTTGGCCCAGAATCCAATGATTGGGCAGCGGCTTGGGCCAATAGGGATCCACTTCGAAGCGCGGCGCCATCACTGCTGCGGCGTGAACCACGGATCGGGTGCGCAGCGGGCCCAACAACAGCACCAGCGCAATACACAACAATATCCAGCGTTTCATGGCAGATACGCTCCTCGAACAAAATCCATGCTGCAGGAAACGGAAACCGGACCGCCATTTTCGATCGCCGGCGTGAACTTCCAGGTCTTGAGCGCCTCGGTGACGGCCCGAGCCCACTCGTCGTCGGACGATTTGTCGACGTGAATATTAGCGGGCACGCCTTTTTCATCGATATCGAACGTCGCCGTGGCGTTCGCGCTCACCGCATACTCGCTGGATTGAGGAGCGGCGGTTTTAGAGACGACGGGCCGCCTGAAATCGGTTGGAAGGTGGAAATCGATTCGCGTGACACGCCATCCCACGTTCGGGTCGTCAGGCAAACGGAAATTCACCTCGATCTGCGCCTGGACCTCGACCGCCTCGCCACCCTTCGTGCCGGGCGTGAATCGCCACTTACTGACAGCCGCTATCGCATTCTCGTCCAAACCCAGCCCCAGGCCCTTTATGACGCGGAGGTCGCGCGGCGTTCCATCCGCTCCGACGATGATCCGCAACACCACCGTTCCTTCCAGCCGGGCCCTACGCGCTCCCTCCGAATACTGGGCCTCCACCTTGTGGCTCACACGCGGCGAGGTGGGAGGCTGCGCGCCCGGCAGGCACGCCACTGGAAAAACGCTCAACGCAATCAGCGGGATTTTCCAGAGCTCCATACGGACCATCCTCCTTGCTGGGAGAAAGTATATATGATGCGGTTTCCGGTGACGAAGCCCGCTACGTGCCTCTGGCAAAGGAGACAACCCATCAGCGTGGTTTTGTCTGCGATAGCGGTTTGGGGAAAGCGGACTCCTCGTGAACAGACAGGAGCTCGGAATCCGAGCGCATATTCTAAGGTTGCTGTCACGTGGCTCAGAAAGGAATGCGAAAAACAATTCCGAATTGCAGTCGGGTTGGCGCGGTCCTCGTCACTCCGGCACGCAAAGATCCGCAATTTCGTCGACAACTAATTGGACGCTGGCGTAGTAATCTGCTACTCGACGGAATGTGATACCGGCGGATTCACCATGTGCAATTGCATGACGCAAGGCCACCAAGCTGTCAACGGCATCCTTGAATTGATCAACGAGTACGAGCTCAAGTCGCGCGCTCCAGTCCGGGTTAAAACTCCCGAGCAGTTCCTTCAGTCTTTGACAGTTTGCATTTGCAAATCGGCGGGTCCTGCTTTCTACGTAGCGCTGAAGAGTAGGGCCTCCGGAGCGCCGAGCGTGTTCCAGAACAAGCTCGGCCACGGACTTTTCCAAATATCCCGAAACAAGGACGCAGAGATAGCGGGCAAAGTCCGCCTGAGTCTCGATATCAAGGAGGGATTTCCCGCGATCGAACGTCGCATCGAGACGGTTCTTCAGACGTGATACTTCCGGACGTCCCATCATGTCATGTGCGCAAAGGTAGTCTCCGCCTTCGTTAATCGCGCAGCGACATTCGCTTCCTGTGAAGTACCCGTCTCAACTGCAGACACATAGGTTGGATCTTTGAGAAGTCTCTCAAACCGACGCTTCAGCTCCGGAAAGTTCTTGATTGGAGCCGGATTATTGATGATCCTCCTTGCTATTCCGATCATCAGTGAGTCTACTACAGCAGCGTTTACGGCCCGTCGAGGCCTAAATGCTTTGGGGCCAATGCTATCGGCGATTACCTTGACCGTTCGCTCGAACAGGAGTCGCAGCTTCTCCTCCGACTGTTTCTGCAGATTGCGGTTTGTAGCCATGTACCGATTTAGGAAGCCCTTCATCGGACTCTGGTATTTCTCGGCATAAAATAGGAACGCGAAAAACCGCAGAATCAACTCCATATCTTTCAGCCGTTTGGAACGCGCACCATACAGCTTTCGCCAATTCGGGTTTTCGTTGAGACTCTTCAGGACGGAGACAAAATCGCCATGGTACAGAGCGACTCGGATCTCTTGGGGTTGAAGGTTGACCCCGCCTGTATTCAGTCGTTCGAAGATCACGTATATGCTGCTTTGATCCTCGGTAGGCTGGTCCTGACGAATGACGGTCGCGTGAATTATAGCGTCATCCAATCGTCGCCGGTCTTCTGTGTCCAGGTCCTTGTAGCGGCACCCCTCAAATCGCTCTTGGACGCTCGCCAGTCGGTATTCCTCTCCATCTATGACGCCGTCATAAAAGGAATTCAGCGTGTGCAATCGCTGGTGTCCGTCGAGCACCAACAATAGGCCCGACGGCTCCTTAACAAGAAAGATGCCCGGAACGGGCAAACCCAGCAAGAGCGACTCAATGAAACGATCAGCCTTTGACCGGGGCCAAATGTAATCACGCTGAAAACCCAGTATTTGGGTCTCCTTCGGCTTCTTCCAGTTGAAAACTGGAACGATGATGTCCTGCGCAGCAATACGTTTGACGAGGGAGTCCACAGGATAGTCCGCGCCATACGCCGTAATGCTGTAAGTGAAAGGAATGACTTCTTCAGCGTCATCAAGGTCCTCGATCTCTTCTTCTGCGTCAAGCTCCTCCGCAGGTTCCTTGATGGAGATGGCTTTCTTCTTCGGTTTTGACGCCCTCGGCCGTTGCAGACCTTTTTCATCGTCTCGCGCTGCAATACTTTGCGTTTTCCCCATAGATGACCGCTGTAATTAAGGCAATTAATTACTTGGCTGACCAAACATGGTAGGCTAGAAATGCGAAGAGGCCGAACAAATCGGCCTCTGGATGTTTCTGGCTAGAGAGTCCGGCTGCTTTTAAGTGTTCGTAGCACAATAAGCAAACCGCGCAACTCCAGACTAGCAGGAGTGCGCCGGGGTGACAATGTCCGCTTTCAACCAGGAGCCGCTACCGGTGCGCCTCTATCAAGAGAATCCAAACGGGCCGGTGAGCCTATTGGATATGCTCCGTTTCTACGCACATAATTTTGTTGCTGCCTTCGGAACCTTGGGGCAGGCAATGATGGAGATAAGATCCGGACACACGAGTCCATCCAGCAGGACGCTAGGAGCCGTTGGCGCGTCCCTGGGAATGCTCTTGAAGCAGTGCCAAGAGCTAGAACTGAAGTTTTCAGCGGTTCACCTAAAGAGACTGGCAGAATCCGATGAACTTCGGACTCTACCGAAAATGCTCAAGGCCCTGGAAGAAACTCAGCAGCGAATATGGGACGAACTGAATGAGAGGACATATGTGCAGATCCCAGTGGGAAGCGCGATGTATTATGAGCCTTCCACCCCTCCTTTTGGGCAAAAAGTGTTCGATCAGTTTTCCAGCGCCATAGATGATGTGCGAGAGGCTGGCAATTGTCTTGCTCTCGAAAGAAGCACGGCGGTGGTCTTCCATCTGATGCGAGTAATGGAAGCTGGTCTTAAAGTGCTAGCAAAAGAGCTTGGCATCGCGTACGCCCCCAGTTGGGAATCGTATCTTAAGCAAATCGCGATCGCTGTCGAGGGGGACTGGAAATCGAAGACAGCCGCCGAAAAAGCACGCCAGCCCCTTTACAAGGAACTTGCTGGAGATCTTCACGCCGTCAAAATCGCCTGGCGCAACCCCACCATGCATATCGTTAAGAAGTACACTCCAGATGAAGCGATGCAGGTTTACAACTGCGTTCGACAGTTTATGCAGCGGCTCGCAGGCGCTGATTTTTCGGAATGACATTCCATGCAATGATAGAGACATGAAGAGTGGCACGGCAGATATGATCGAGGGACCGGAGGCGTTCGAACGTTTCCGGAATGCCGTTAAGACGGTTCTATCGGTCCCGAAGAGCGCTGTTCCGAACCCCTTCAAGAAGTCGAAACCGAAAAAGAAACGAATCAGGAAGGAAACGTGACCGGCACACTTCAACTATGCGTGGCGATTGGGCTCGCGTTTGCTGGGGTCGCCGCCGGGCAAGAGAAGCCAAAAGACGTTGACGGCTGGGGCAAGATCAAATGGAGCATGACGATTGCTGACGTCCGCGCCGCTTACAATGCCCAATCCCAAGCTGAAACAAATGAATACTGGACCAACGTAACGCTAGATCCGGTCAAGGTCGGAGATATCAGCATGAAGGCTTCTGCCGGAGCGAAACACGGATCTGAGCGGGTTACTCAAGTTCGCCTATGGCTGTCTTTTGGGCTTCCTAGCGATCCGGCGACCGCCGGATTTCATGATTTCGATACCCTGAGGACCCTCCTGATCCAAAAGTACGGATCTCCGATAAACGAAGAAACGAAGAGAGAATATGGCGATCCAGTGAAAACGGTCCTCTGGACCTTTCCGTCTACCTCGATCACCCTGAAGTTGGATCAGAAGGCATCAGCGCCGAATCTTGGCACGATTACCCTGCAATATATGGCCACCGACAAGAAAGCGCTGGATGTTTTATGAACGCGTCTGTGATGCAGCCCAACGAGGCGACCTGGAGATATCTTGTGAGCGAAGCAGAACAAAATGAAATAATCGGTCGGCTGCTGAAACAGAAGCAGGAAGCTGAAGTCGCTTACAGCATGATCGACAGAACAATAAAGGACATTGGTGATCGGCTTGAAATGCTCGGCGCAAAGCTAAAGGGCACGGGAGCTGGTGGGGATTATCGTGACCTTCTTGGCTTTTTAGAAAAAACCGGTGTGGGTGTGTCTAGAATCGGTGAATTGCTGAACGAACGTAACCGTCTGGCGACCGCAGTTCATGAACACAAGAGCGAGCTTGCAAAGTTGGGGATTGCTCTACCTTAATTGAATTTCTTGTTTTTCCCGCGTTTCTGCCGCTTCGCTTCCTTCTCAGTTAGGCAATCGCGTTTGTAGGTCCAGACCTTTTCCGGTCAGTTGATCCCAGGTGACGCGCTTACCGACGATCTGCGAAGCAGCCAGCTTGAAGCGGTCGTAGTCGTTCATGTCCTTCCGGTTGTTGTAGCGCCATGCTTGCTCATCTACGTAGCGGAACAGGTGGTATGGCTCAACTGAAACGTAGGTACCGCTGATGGAACGCTTAAGCAGGCTCCAGAAGTTTTCCAGACCGTTGGTGTGTACTTCGCCATCCACGTAGGCCACGGCATGATCGATCACTTGATGGGCATAGTCGCTGGACAGCCCTTCGTAGGAAAGGAGGGCGTCGCTGTACAGCGCGGAGCCAGCCTCCACATGCTTGCGAACTTCGGACTGAAGGGCTTGTTTCTTTCGATTCGGAACAACCTTGGTCCGCACATTTCCGCCGCGCTCCAAAATGCCCATCACGGGAACCTTGTCCTTGGAGCCGGTCCCAGTGATCCGACGTTGCCGTTTCTCAACGTGCATGTTCCGCGCCTTGCCGCCGATGAAAGTCTCATCCACTTCGACCTGCCCCGAAAGTTTCTCGAACGATCCGCTGTGCAGCGCCATGCGGATGCGGTGATCTAAGAACCAAGCGGACTTCTGAGTAATGCCTATGTCTTTTGCAATTTCGCAGCTGCTGATGCCGTTCTTGCAATTGACGATCAGCCACATTGCGGTGAGCCATTTATCAACGCTGATGGGAGAGTCTTCCATGATGGTCCCGGTCTTCAGTGAGAACTTGGTCCGCTCATGATCGCCGTAGCACTTCCAGAGGCGAGCGTTTTGAAGATAGGTGACTTTCTCGGAACCGCACTGCGGACAACGCACCGTGCCATCCGCCCATCGAAGCGATACGAGGAAGTTCTTGCAGTTCTCGTAATCGGCAAAGTAGAGGACTGCTTCCTGAAGAGTCTTGGGTGCGCTTGCCATGACTCAAGTATGCCCCAGAAAGCTCGGTCAGTCAAGTAAATAATTGCCGTAATTAACAGTCTAGCTTATATGACATTTGCAGCTTATGCCCTCCCGATTATCGCACTCCACTACCCGCGTCTCGCACCATGTACGCTTCCCAGGCGTGAGTCGGCTGCTTCCAGCGAGCGGTTGCGCCGGGGCGTTCGTTGCGCCTAGGTCAGCAGAAGAGATCAGCGTCGCCTACGCGATATGCGCCCCTACCGTATCCACATACACCGCATATAACGACTGGCTGGCCGCCATAAACAGCCGATTGCGCCGCGTCCCACCGAAACAAATGTTCGCGCAATTCTCCGGCAGCCGGATCATCCCGATCGGTTCGCCGCTCGGCGCAATCACCTGCACTCCCGGACGCGCTCCCGCCCACACGTTGCCATCGATGTCGCAGCGAATGCCGTCCGCCGCGGCCGGTCCGCCACCGCCCGGGACTTCCAGTTGCACGAACCGCTTGCTGTTGCGCAGCGTCTTCCCATCGAGATCATAAACCCGAACCTCGCGGCCCGTGCCCGTATCGCAGATGTAGACCTTCTTGTAATCCGGCGAAAAGCAGATGCCGTTCGGTTCATTCAGCTCGTCGGTCACCTTGTCCATTTGCCCCGTGTTCCCATCCACGCGATACACGGCCTCCTTGGTTTCCGATTCACCCTTGAAGCCCTCGTAATAGCCGCGAATACCGTAGATCGGATCGGTGAACCAGATGCCGCCATCGGGATGCACCACGATATCGTTGGGCGAGTTCAGCCGCTTGCCTTGGAACTTGTCGGCGATCACCGTCACCGTGCCGTTCGGCTCATAGCGCGCCACTCGCCGGTTGCCGTGCTCGCACGAAAGCTGGCGCCCTTCGAAATCGAACGTATTGCCGTTGCTGAAACCGGACGGAGAACGAAACACCGTCACGCGGCCGTCCTCTTCAATCCAGCGCATCTGGCGATTATTCGGAATATCGCTCCACACCAGGTAGCGGCCCACGCCGTTCCACGCCACGCCCTCGGCCCACAGCGTGCCGGTGAAAAGGCGCTGGATCACGGTATTGCCGACTATGTAGCGACTGAAGCTTTTGTCCAGCGCGACCACGTCAGGGTCGGGATACTGCACCAACTGATCGCCCGACCAATTACGCTGCGTCGGAACACCCGTGATCCTTTGCTGTTGCGCCAGGCTTGGGACGAGAGCTGCGCCCCCCAGCGCGGTCATCAGAAACGAACGGCGGCCATAGGACATACCAGTAAGTTATACATCAGGGCGCAGGGGTTGGCGAGCCCAGAGCAAGGGTTGGCGAGCCCAGAGTAGGATAGAATCGTTCAAACACAATGCCCTTGCCGGCTGGGACCAAACTCGGCCCCTACGAAATTCTCGCGCCCATCGGCGCGGGCGGGATGGGTGAAGTCTATCGGGCCCGCGATACCCGCTTAAACCGTGAGGTGGCGATCAAGGTTCTCCCCGAGCACCTGGCGAAGGACCCTGACGCGCTGGCGAGATTCCAACGCGAAGCCATGGCGGTCGCGGCCTTGGCGCATCCCAATATTTTGGTGCTGTACGATGTCGGCTCCGAGCAGGAAGTTCAGTACGCGGTCACGGAGCTGCTAGAGGGCGAGACTCTGCGCGAGCGCCTTAGCCGTGGGCCGCTGGCGTGGCGCAAAGTCGCCGAATTGGGATCCGCCATGGCGGAGGGCCTGGCGGCCGCATATTCCAAGGGAATCGTCCATCAGGACATCAAACCGGCAAACATTTTCCTGACCTCCGATGGCCGGGTGAAGATCCTGGACTTCGGCCTGGCGCAGATGAGGATCGCGCCATCACACAGTGAAGATACCGCTACATTGACGGAAGCCAGCCCAGCCGTGATGGGGACCATCGGCTACATGTCTCCCGAGCAGGTGCGCGGGGACAAGGTCGAGGCCGCCAGCGACATTTTCTCTCTCGGTTGCGTGTTGTATGAGATGGTGACGGGGCGCCGGGCCTTCAGCGGAAAATCGGCCACCGATACCATGGCCGCGATACTCAAGGACGAACCTCCCGCGGTCGCGGATTCCGGCCATTCCAGCTCGCCGGATCTGGATCGAGTGATTGAACGCTGCCTGGCGAAGAACCCCGCGCAACGGTTTCATTCGGCGCACGACTTGGCGTTCGCTTTGCGGAGCTTGTCGAGTTCCAGCGGTCAGCAAGGCCCCCTCCCTCCACCGGTGCGCGCCCGGCGTTGGCCCGTTGCGGCCGGAATCGGCGCATTGCTAGTGATTTTGGCTGCTGTCGGATTCTATCTCTGGCGAAACAGTGCTAGCCGCAATATCGATTCGCTTGCGGTGCTGCCGTTCGTCAACGCCGGCGGCGGAGCCGACGCGGATTGGTTAAGCGACGGCATTACGGAAAGCCTGATCGATAACTTGGTCCAGGTGCCGAGCCTCAAGGTAATGTCGCGTAACGCGGTGTTTCGCTACAAAGGCAAGGAGATGGATGCCAGAGAGGCCGCTCGGCAATTGGGGGTGCGCGCCGTTGTCACCGGTCGCATCGTCGAGCATGCGGGACAACTTTCCGTCAGCGCGGAACTAGTGGACGCCCGGGATGGCAGCGAACTCTGGGGCGAACAGTACGATCGGCCGATGTCCGACATTCTCGCCGTCCAACAAGACATCACATCGCGCATCTCTGGGATGCTCCGTCTGAAACTCAGTGGGGAGCAGATGCAGAAGCTCGCATCGAGACAGGGCACAGCGAATCCCGAAGCGTATCAGTTGTATTTGAAGGGCAAGTACTTCGCGGGCCAATTCACGTCGGCCGGATTTGAAAAAGGCATGGATTATCTGAGGCAAGCAGTCGCGGCAGACCCTAACTACGCGCGCGCCTACGAAGGCATGTCGTACGCGTACCAGGTCGCCGACGATGCGCTGATGCCGCCGGCGGAGGTCATGCCGAAAGCGAAAGAAGCGGCCTTGAAGGCCATCGACCTTGACGCCTCCCTTCCGGAGGCGCATGCTGACCTGGCGAGCGTCTATCTTCAGTATGACTACGACTGGGCCGCGGCCAAGCGAGAGTTCGAGCGAGCCATCCAGCTCAATCCGAAGAACGCTTTTGCACACGAGTTTTACGGCTGGCTTCTCGTCTCTACGGACGATCCGGCAAAGGGAATAACCGAGGGCCGTAAATCCTTGGAACTCGATCCGCTGTCAGTTGAAGCAGCCGTGGTTCTGGCCCAGAGCTACTATCTATTGCGGCGTTATGGGGAAGCCACGGACCTCTTGCAGAAAGCTAAGGATCAAGAGCCGGACTACCCGCCCACCTACTGGGCCTTAGGGCTGGTCTATCTGGCGCAAGGGCACACTAAGGATGCGGTCGCGGCGCTGGAAAAAGGGAGGCAGGTGGGACCGCTGGACTGGATCACCGAGACGCTCGCTGCGGCTTACGCCGCCGATGGTAATCGTGCCGCGGCCCAAAAGATTCTGAACGAACTCGACGAACGCTCGAAGCACGGGGGCTACGTTCCGGCCTATTATCTCGCCCTAGTATTTACTTGCAATAGTTAGCGTACTAGAGTACGCTTGAAGCATGCGCCGTCAAACTGCGGTGGTGCGTCTCACGGAAGAAGAGGCCAGCAAGCTGAAGGAATGGGCGCGTCGCGGGAAGAGTGAACAGCGCGTGGTGGAACGAGCGCGAATCATCTTGCTGGCCAACGAAGGTCGCACCAACGAGCAGATCGCATCCGAACTGAAGACCCGGACCGCAAGGGTGTCCAAGTGGAGGCAGCGCTTCGGTAAAGATCGGCTGGCGGGACTCGGGGATTCGCCGCGCTCAGGCAAGCCTGCAAAATACGACCAAACCACTGAGAGACGCGTTCTGGAACTACTGGACCAAGCTCCGCCGAAAGGATACTCGCAATGGAATGGTGCCCGGATAGCCGAAGCCCTGCCAGGCATCGGTAAGGACCAGGTTTGGCGGATTCTCCGGCGGCACGATATTTGCCTGCAGCGACGGCGCAGTTGGTGTATCAGCACGGACCCGGAGTTCGGCCCCAAAGCTGCCGATGTGGTGGGCCTGTATTTGAATCCGCCGGAGAACGCGCTGGTCCTCGCCGTGGATGAGAAGCCTTCGATTCAGGCTCTGGAGCGAGCCCAGGGTTATCTGCGTCTGCCGGATGGCAAAGCCGTTAACGGATTCAACCACTGCTACACGCGGCACGGGACAACGACCCTATTCGCGGCCTTGGAAGTGACCACCGGGCTGGTGAGGACTGCGCACTACCAACGGCGGCGCAGACGCGAGTTCCTGGATTTTATGAACGAGATTGTCGCCGCCCATCCCGAACGCGAAATCCACGTGGTGTTGGATAACCTAAACACGCACAAGCCAAAAGAAGACCGCTGGCTGAAGCGCCATGCCCAAGTTCACTTCCACTTCATCCCCACCTATTCATCCTGGTTGAATCAGGTGGAGTGCTGGTTCAGCATCTTAAGCCGACAAGCTTTGCGGGGTGCTAGTTTCACCTCCGCGCGTCAGCTCCGACAGGCGATCGACGACTTCGTCGCTGTCTATAACCAGAAGGCGGCCCCGTTTGAATGGAAAAAGGCGGTTGTGTTTCCCTCGCGCCCCGCCTCTAAGTACTCCAATTTACGCAAGTAGGTACTAGCCTACCTGGCGCTCAACGACAGGGATCGAGCACTGTCGGCCTTGGAGAAAGACTACGAACACCGCTCGCCCAATATGACGTACATGAAATTAGATCCTGGTCTGGACCGCCTGCACAACGAGCCGCGCTATCACGCACTGCTGCGCAAGATGAAGCTGGAGTAAGCCCGCGAGTGCCGTCCGCCAATTCACGTTACTGATACACCACCGATTCGGAATCGCTGCTGCCGTCGATGAAATAGCTGAGGTCCACATTGGGGATGCTCACCGGGTGCGACAACGGATGAGGAGCGATAAATATCACGCCCCCGTTAGCCGCCGCGGGTAACGCCGACAGAATGAAACTCGGGATGGTGAAGGAGCCTTTGGCGTTGTCCTCGGCGCAAACGACAGCTGCGAACGGCCCAGTCTTCGTCTCAACGTAACCTCCGATGTAGACATACCCCGGAGTTGTGCCGCCCGCCCAGCTCACCGTCAGTGGCTGGCTGCGATCCACCGTGGAAATGCCCGCCTTGTTGATCCACACCAGGCTCGGTCCGACGCTCAGGTTGACGGCAAAACTCGGCACATCTGGTCCGCCGATGCCCGTGAAGTTGTACGTGCCCGGTGCAACATTCGGACCGGTTGGGGAGCTTCCGAACATCACCTGATATTGGCCCAGGCGCGTCTTGCTCATGGTCCATGCCCCAGCCTGCCCGGAAAGACCCAGTGAAGGCCCCGCGTCGAGTCCAGCGCCCGTCCGTTGCCCGGATATCGTCAGCGTCGTCAGCACCGTGCATGTTCCTTGTGACGGAAAGAGTCCGCTGGCCGCCGCGGCCACTGCGGCCGGCGTGGTGAGTTGCGCGAAGACCGCGTAAGCGCCTTCCTGGCTCAGATTTACTGCCGCGCTGACAGCTGCCTTTCCGGCCGGATCCAGCGCCTTCCAGGCTTTCGCGTACTTTGCCATGGCGTGGTTCAAAGCCCGGTTATAAGCTCGTCGATCGTGCGTCTGGCCCGCCGCGAGTAGCTTGGCGACATCTTCTCTCGAAACCTTGGCGTGCAAAAGCTTGGAGAGTCGGTCGGCCAGATATTGCTTTTCGTCGAAACCCAAGCCCCGCAGAATCGCAATCGGCCCCACCGATAGGAGCGCCACTTTGATGGACTGCCCGGCCGCGGCTTGATTCATCGCAGTGACAGAGACCGTGGGAACGGTATCCGAACAAGGCCCGCCGTCGCTCGACACCGCCATCGAGACGAAGTTGCTAAAGCTTCCGCCGGTGCGTATCGCCACCGGAACGTAACAGCCCGCCACTCCGTCCGGCACTTGAAACGAGATCTGATCCTCGCCCACGCAGCATCCCGAGCGGCCGGCATAAACCACCTTCGCAGCCTGCGTGCCCACGAATACTTCAACGCCCGAAAAACTCGGAAAAGCGGAAGGCAGGCTGGCGTCAGGCCCAGGGACTGGCCCCAGGCCGGTGCCCCACGCGATCACAATATCGCCGTTCTTGGCGGGTGCGCCGAAGGTATTCGGAACGCCATTCGGCGTGGTGACGGAGCCGGGCCCCACTCCCGAGCTGCTCACCGAATAGAGCCCCGCTGAGGTGGGAACTACCGTTACCCCTGCCCCGAATGGCGACATCGTTTGGTTGTAGCTGACGGACACCATGGCTGTGCCAAGCGGCGTGTTCGACGGCATAATCGCTGCCGCCTGGCCCGCCATCGAGTAAATCATGGGGCAAGTCAACACCGTGGAACCGGACGTGACGGTGATGATGGTTCCGCCGAGTTGCATACCCAGAGGGAGCGAAGCTGCCAGCAGCAGATTTGGCGGGCCGAGATTCTCCCCAAACACCACGAACAGCGAACCCTGGGCAATGGAACTGCCGTAACTGGCCGAGTTGACCACCCCGTAGACGAACGGAGTGTTGGTCTGCGCCATGGCAGGCAGCAGCGCGGCGAAGGCGAGCAAGATGTACCGCGGACTCCACTGGATATTCATAGTTTCAACGATTCTAGCTCAGCGGACGGCAACATACTATCGATCCACCAATTCACATATGATAATCACCATGCGATTTTCGCTGATCGTGCTCTCCACCGCTTTCACCGTTTCTTCCGCGCTGGCTCAGGACGCCGCATCCACCCGCGCCGATTGGCCGCATTACGGCGGCACGGACTACTCGTGGCGCTACAGCGCCCTCGATCAGATCAACCGGGACAACGTCAAGAACCTGGCGGCCGTCTGGCTGTTTCAGACCGGCGATTACGCGGAAAACCTGCAAGCCACGCCCATCGTGCAGGACGGCGTGATGTACCTGATTACCGCGCGGGCGCACGTCTTCGCGCTGGATGCGGCGACCGGTCGCGAGATCTGGAATTATAACTATCCCGAGCCTGGCCGCAGCGTCCCCGGCTTTACCGGAAATCGCGGCCTGGATATCGGCGACGGCAAGGTTTTCTTCGGCACCAAGGATAACTATGTTGTCGCACTAGATCAAAAAACCGGACGCATGCTGTGGCGTGTCAACGTCGACGATGCGCAGCAGTGCGGCTGCAACATCGACGCCGCGCCACTGGTGGTGAAGGACAAGGTGATCGTGGGCGGCACCAACGGCGATGGAGCGCATCGCGGCTATCTCACCGCGTTTTCCACCAAGACCGGGCGTCTGGCCTGGCGCTGGTATGTGATTCCCGGCCCCGGCGAAAAAGGGCACGATACGTGGAAAGGCGATAGCTGGAGATTCGGTGGCGGCTCACCTTGGCTCACGGGTTCCTACGATCCCGCGCTCAATCTGGTTTACTGGGGAACCGGCAACGCCGCGGCCGATTTCTACGATGCCGATCGCGTGGTGCCGGGCCTCGACAAGAGTAAGGACGCGAATCTTTACACCGCCAGCGTGGTCGCGCTGGACCCCGACACCGGCAAGCTGCGCTGGCATCATCAGGAAGTCCACGATGATTTGTGGGACTACGATTCCGCCTACGAAGTACTCCTGATGGATCTGAACATTCGCGGCCGGATGCGGCAGGCGCTGGTCCACATGAACAAGAGCGGCATGACGTCCGTTCTCGATCGCACCACTGGCGAGCTGCTCGGCGTCTTCTCCGTTCCTGAAGTGCGAACCTGGGTCACCGGCATCACCGAAGACGGCAAACTGGTGGGTCGCAATGAACCCGCGCTCGGCAAAACAACCTGGATCTGCCCCAGCGCGGCCGGCTCAAAAAGCTGGAACTCCATGGCGTATTCCCCGCGCACCGGCTTGCTTTACATACCCGCGAATGAAATATGCAGCGACGTTACGCCCAACAATAATGCGCCGGACGAAGGACAGAATTATATGAATGGCGATTTTCCGGTTAAATTGCCGCCCGGACGCTCCACTTACAGCCATATCGACGCCTGGGATCCGGTGACGGGCAAGCGCGTCTGGAGCGTTCCCTACAAATATGTACTGCTGGCTTCCATGCTGGCGACGGCGGGTGACTTGGTTTTCACCGGAAATCCGGAAGGCGAATTTTTCGCCCTTGACGCCAAGAGCGGGAACAGGCTGTGGAGTTATCAAACCGGCGCGGGCCATCGCGGAGCGTCGGTCAGTTATTCCGTCAACGGCCGCCAGTACATCGCAACCTCCACGGGTTGGCACACTACGGTTGTGGGAGGCGCGGTTCAAGCTTTGTTTCCGGATCAAGATTGGCGCCTGGGTTCGACGCTGGTAGTGTTTGCGCTGCCGGAGAGTTCGCGATGAAGATCGTCGCTATGATGTTTGCTGTTACGCTCTGCGCCGTCGCGCAGGATGTAGTCCAGCACGGTGAACAGGTGTTCGCCAAAACCTGCGCCACTGGATATTGTCACGGCCCCAGAGGCGCGGCGAGCGGCGCACCCCGCTTGGCCGGGCGCGGATTCAGTCAGGCTTACATCAATGGCGTGGTCACGAGTGGCGTGCCGGGTACGGGCATGTCGTCGTTCAGCGCCACCTTGTCGAAAGCGGATCTAGCAGCGGTGGTGGCGTATGTCGCCACGCTCAACGGCATTTCGAATCCCGATCTCGGGGAAGCCGTCGTGTCGTCCGCACCCGCACTCACGGGCGAGGCCGCTCGCGGCGCAAAGCTATTCAACGAAGCCACGCGCAGCTTTGGACGCTGCTCCACGTGCCATCAGGTCGGCCGGTTCGGCATCTCGGTGGCTGCGTCCATCGCAAACGTGCCGGCATCCGTCGCCGCGCTCAAGTCGTTGGCCACTCCGGACGTCAAAACCGGCGTCCTGGATGGCGAATCGATGCCGGTCCTGTTGCTAAGGGACACCAAGCAGGGCACGCTGTTCTACGACCTGACGTCTGTTCCGCCGGTGGAGCGCAACACCGAACCGGGCGCGGTGAAGCTCACCGATGGCAGCGCTTGGCGGCACGCTTCGGTGATCTCGGGCTATAACGACGCCGAGCTGGATGCGATTCTCGCTTACCTGCGCGCGACGACCAAGCCATAGCCAGAGATCCGTCTAGCGCGAAAATGAGTGTGTCAGTTGTGCTCGCTCGTCGGATCGATCAGAGCTTGCATCACCGCATTCTCAAAATCGGGGTTCATTTGCCGATTCGGGCCAGCAGCCTGCACCATGAAGAGCCCCACGATCTTCTCTTTCGGATCCACCCAAAAGTGCGTCCCGAATGCTCCGTCCCAGCCGAAGCTCCCGTTGGAGATGGGCGTGTTCGCCGCGACGCGGTCGGTGATCACCTGCACGCTCAATCCGAATCCCCGGCCTTTCGCGCGGCCCGGCAGCGTGTCCGGCACGAACACCGACGACATCAGCCCCACCGTGTTCGACCCGAGCAAACGCCTGCCGTTCAGTTCGCCGCGATTGGCAAGCATCTGGGCGAACTGCAGGTAATCCTCGGCGCTGCTCTCCAGTCCCCCGCCGCCCGACAAATAGGTTGGGCTGTTCAAGAAAATCAACTTGTTGTCAACCTTGGTAAGCGCGCCATCGGCTCCGCGATACTGCGTCGCGATCCGAGAGAGCTGTTCCGGCGACGGACGGAAGCCCGTGTCCTTCATGCCCAGCGGATCGAAGATGCGCTCGCGGGCAAAGCGGTCGAACGGTTCCCCGGATGCAATTTCTACCACCCGCACCAGCGTGTCGAATGCCGCGGTCGGACTGTACTGCCACCTGGTGCCCGGCTGAAAATCGAGTGGGGTCGCGCCCAGCCGCGGGATATAGTCGGCGTTGCTTTCGCCGGCTTTGAGCGCAATCTTCGCCACTTCCGCGGTGCTTGCCGGTCCGCTGCTGTTGAGACCCGAAACGTGCGTGAGCAGGTCCTGAATGGTAATCTCGCGTGTCGCGGGAACGGTGTAAAACAAGGGTGGCGTGCCGGGAGCGGGTGGGCGCACCCCAGGCGGCGGATCCTGCATCACCGCCACTTTCAGGCCTTTGAATTCCGGGATGAACCTCGACACGGGATCCGTTAGCCGCAGCTTGCCTTCTTCCATCATCATTAGGGTTGCGGTGCCCACCACCGGCTTGGTCATCGACATGATCCAGAACAGCGAGTCTTTGGACATGGGCTTCTTGGCCTCGATGTCCGCCAGGCCGTGCGCTTCCAGATGAACCACCTTGCCGTTGCGAGCGACCAGCGTCACCGCGCCCGAGATGTCGTGCGCGTCCATATGGCGCTGAACCATCTCGTGGATGCGCGCCAGGCGTTCCGAAGAAAAGCCGGTCTGTTCGGGTTTCGCGGTCTGGATGGAAGCCGCCAGCGCGGGCAGAGCTGCCAAGACCATGGAGAGAAGAAATGCGGAACGTCTCATGGGCGCCTCCTAAACGACGCCGAGTCTATCACACGAAGCCAGGAGGCGCTCAGGAAACGCTCGCAGGCAGGCTCATCATTTTCGCCAGCTTAGGCACGTGCGATCCGGCGCTCGATCCGGCGCTCGATCCGGCGCTCGATCCGGCGCTCGATCCGGCGCTCGATCCGAATGACCGCAGCCAGGCGAACCAATAGGGCGCATAGGGGTCGCGCTGCTCGATCGATTTTTCCAGACACTGCGCCGTTTGGTCGAATTCTCCGAAGAATATATGGAAAACTGCCAGCGCTCGCGGGGTCCCGTAAGCCTCGGGCGCGTTCCGCAGAGGCTGAAGCACTTCTTTCGCCCGAATTGAATCTCCGGACCGCCGCAGGGCCGCCGCGAAAACTGGAATGTACAGTACGGTCCCGGGCCACAGCGAATACACCTTCTCGGCTAGGGGCAGAACGTCGCTATCCTTTCCTCTGAACAAAAGATTCGCGGCCAATATCCCGTAACCACTCGGGTTGTTTTCGTCGATTTCGAGGATCCGGCGGCACTCGGTGCACGCGTCCTCGTATCTGCCCGCTGCCGAAAGGACCTGCGCCAGGACCACACGAGAGATCACGTTGAGTGGGTCTTCCCGGAGTGACTGTTCCATTTCTTCGACGGCGTTGTCCACGCGGCCGAGCATCAGAAGGAAGAACCACCCGTACCACGAATGAACCAAGGGCGGGACGGGGTCGCGAGCCATTGCCAAACCGAACAACCTCTCAGTCTCCTTCCAATCGTAGTCGTAAACTCCGGCCACGACGCCAAGCATGGCATGCGCTTCCGGCAGCATGGAATCGATTTCCAAAGCCCTCTGCGCGCTGGCGCGCATCAACGGCATGGCTTCAATGGCGGGCATCAAGCCCCCGGCGGCCAAGAGCAGGAAATAATGGCCGAGCCCGATGTGAGCCAGGGCAAATTTCGGGTCCAGTGCGATCGCCTGCTCATAGTATTCCTTGCTGCGTGCTATCGACTCCGGCATAAGCTTCCCAAACTGATGCTGCGCCTTCAGAAAGGCCTCGTACGCGGGAAGGTTCGGTTGGTAGCGTTGCTCGACCGCGGAAATGGATAGCGTCAACTTGAGCGCGGCGGTGATGGCTTGCGCGATCTCATCCTGGATGGCGAACACATCGGTCATCTCGCGATCGTAGCGCTCGGACCACAGATGGCTCCCATCGACGGCGTGAATCAACTGCGCGGTGATGCGCAGGCGGTTGCCGGCGCGGCGGACGCTGCCTTCCAGCACGTTGTTCACGCCCAGCGTCTCGGCGATCTTGCGGATGTCCTCATTCCTGCCTTTGAACGCGAAGGCCGACGTGCGCGCAATCACCTTCAATGCGGAAACGTGCGCGAGCAGGTTGATGATCTCTTCCGCCAGACCGTCGGAAAAGTATTCGTCATCGGCGTCGCGGCTCATGTTGGCGAACGGCAAAACGGCAATGGAGGGCAAAAGGGCAATGGAAGGGATGGGCGGCGGCTGGGGAGCGCTTGAAACTACGTTGGCCGGCGAACTCACGCCGCTGGCGGCCAGCAGCGCCTCCTTCACCTGCGTCATGGACTGAAAACGATCGGCGGGCGATTTTCGCAGGCATCGCGTGAGGATGGTTTTGAGCGCCGGTGTGGCGTCGAACGGTTCGGGCTCCTTGTGCAGGATGGCGGCCATGACAGCGATGGCCGAATCGCCGGTGGATGCGCGCCGCCCGCTCAGCATTTCGTAAAACACCGAAAGAGAAAATATCCGAGCGCGCATCCACAGGCTTGGCTTCGGCTTGCTCGGGAGACATGTAGGCGGCGGTGCCTAAGACCATGCCCGCCTGGGTGAGGCCCACTGTCGCGGTGGCTTCCGCCGTTCGTGAACTGCCCTCGCCGTCCCGGCTCAAAAGTGCGAGTCCGAAATCGAGCAGCTTAATTCCCGAGGCCGTCACCAGAATATTGGCGGGCTTCAGATCGCGGTGCGTGATGCCCTTGGCGTGCGCGGCCGAAAGCGCATTGGCAATCTCGACGGCGTAGCGGCAGGCCCGATCGAGCGGGAGCGGGCCATTCAACTGCGTTCCCTCAATGAATTCCATCACCAGATAATTCGGGCCAACATCGTAGAGTTGGCAAATGTTGGGATGATTCAGCGCGGCGATCGATCGGGACTCGCGCTCGAACCGGTCGCCGTGTTCGACATAAAGGGTTTCGATGGCGACGGTGCGTCCCAGGCGAATGTCGATGGCTTTGTAAACCTCGCCCATGCCTCCAGCGCCAATAGGCGCAAGGATTTCGTACGGGCCCAGCCTTTCGCCAGCGGAGAGGGGCATATCAGATTCAGTTAAGTCTACCGCGATGAAGAATGCTGGCCGCCGGCGCTATTTGCCGACCAGGTGCGATGAGTCCTTCTCGTTTTCGGAGCAAAAGGCTTCCAGCAGATCGGTGTCCGGCATCAGGCGCTGCTTTAGCGTCACGCTGAATGGCCGGGTGTATGTTTCCGGATCGTCGATGGTGAGCTGCACTTCCATATGGCCGAAATCAAGGCGTTGAAATCGCTCCGTCAAGTGCAGCGCTTCGCTGTGCGTATGGCCGCGCGCATCCAACCATCCCCGGTCGTTAAACCCGGTGCTCTGCACCACCAGTGAATCGCCCTCCCATTTGCCCACCGAATATCCGAGCCACGACGGCTGCGGATCGTCGGGCAACTTTCGGCCGTCGGTAAACACCTGGCGATAGGTTGTGTCTCTTTCGTACAGCATCAAGGTCATTCCAGGCGTTTGGATGATCTTGTAAGGAGCCGGCGCCATTTCCACCAGCGGCATGCCTTCCGGAAGGCAGTGCGGAAGCGGCGATTCCTCGCTGAATTTTTGCGCGCGTTGCCGGAATAACGCCGCGGCAGCGGGCCGAAAGGGCGTCTCCTCAGGCTTGAAATCCGCGAATATATTGATGAAATACTGCGACAAGGGTTCTTCGCCCGCCCCATTCGTGGCTCCGGGAATCAGGCGTGCCAAGACCTCCGGCGGAGCGCTATTGGTCTGCCACAGCCCGGAGAGGTTGGGCCGTCCATCGGCTGCGCGAGGCGCGGGCGCGGAGAGGTTCGGCTTGCCGTCCGCGGTTCGGGGAATGCCCGCAGTGGGATAGTTGAGCCACTGAGCGGATACCACGGCCGGAATCGCCGCCAGCGCGATCAGAAACCAGATGTCTCGATGAAGCAGCGCCTTCCTCCCGGCCGGCATGTCTTCGCAGTTAATTCGACTTCTTCGCCTTCGCCTCGGCTCGCCGGGCGCCTTCCAGAATGTCGACCAGTCCATAGTTGCCTTCGTGGCAGGCGTACTCAAAGATCGGGCCTTTGGTCTTGCGCACCACCATCTCGCCCGACCAGGGCTTGGTCCAGGTGCCTGGATCCTCCACAGTGAAACGGTAAACGATGGTGTCGTCACTCGTGCGCGTGAATCGCTCCACGACGTGCAGTTGCGGGCTGGAGAAAATATCCTGCCGCGCGGTCGCGGGCGGGCCGCGGAAGTTGGTTTTGTCGCTGAAATTGGTGGTGTCGACAACCAGCGTGTCGCCGTCCCAGTGGCCGCGCGAGTCGCCCGCCAATTCCTGGATGTTCGCGGCCACGTGCGGCCGTCCGTCCATATAAATGGTGCGGGCGGAGTGGATCATCTCGGTAAGAATCACAATCGAGCCGGCGCTCTGCACGATCTGGAAATTGGCGTTGTAGGTGGAACCGAGCATAGGCGGCCCGTCCGCGCCCCAGGTGATGCAGCGCTCGCCCAAGCTCCGGCTTTCCGCGCTGATAGACGCCTCGCGATCGCGCTCCCGCGCCGCCATTTCTTTCGCGCGTGCCTGGCCTTCAGCCGACAAGGGAGGAAGACGGCCATCCGGCGGATCGAAAACGATGGACGTTCGCAAGCTCGGCGCGCCTTTGGCGTAGCGGTCGCCTTGCCAGATCACGTTGTCGTAGTGAATGTCGTTAGCGGCCTGGGAATGGTCTTGCTCCACTCTCTTTTTCTCTAAAGCCAGCGCTTCGGCTTCGGTATAAAACTCTTTGGTGCCCAGCGCCGCGGGCCGTTCCAGCGGAATGTAGGTGCCGTTGCTCCAGTAGCCCTGTAAGTCGGGCTGCCCGTCGGGCGTGCGCGGGAGAGTCCAACTCTTGGGCGATTTGCCCGCGTCCTTGGCGGCTGGTCCGGCGCCCCAAGCGACCGCAGCCGCTGCCAGCAGAAGACATGCGTGGAATCGAAGACGCATCAGGGTCCTCCTATCCTCAAACGGCCGATTCACGGCCTTGCTGAGATCATCTCATTTTGGGAGGGCGAGCGCCATGGGGGTGAGTTCGCTTCGCTATCCGTTGAGCCTGGGATTCCGGGGTCACTTGTAGGATGATGGCTTTGCGCCCACAGCAATGATTATGGAGTCGTTCTTGACGAGTGTGCCCTTGGTGTCAATATATCCTTGAATGTCAATGCCAAGCGCATCGTGTAATACCTGCTGAAGAAATGTCGCCTCTGGGAAATCTCGATGGCTGACGACAACTACAATACCTTCGATCTGAGGGTTAAGCGTAAAATCGCTCACGAACCTGCTTTGCTCTGGTGCCGTGCTGTAGTCTTTCAACGCTGCGAGGATATCGCTGCCAAATAGTGAGGCATTTCTGTCTTGTGGGATCACATGGACGGACGCATCTGCGTGATGGCCAGATAAGAGACCCTCCAATTTCTCTTGTTGGGCAACCGGAAGCCGCCATGCGGTTTGTTGTTCCTTTACTTGATTAACTCCAGCGACACACGCATCAAGGCGGGATAAAATTTCGGTTGTGTTATCTGTTTGGGAATTGAGCAGTTTGTTCAGTAGCGCAGGAACGCTTTCTAGAAGCTTCTGTTGCGCCGCTGTAAGACCAGAGCACGTGAAGTTGAATGTGTTGCTATTTCCTGTATTAGCTGGGCTGCACGATCCCTTGGTGGCCGCTGGCCCGCTGGATTGCTGTGCCCAGAGCGAGGCAGAGACGGTTATCAGCGCGAGTATCTTCTTCGCCATGCTATCACTTCTGTTTTGGTTTGGCTGTCTCTATTTCTATATCGCCGTTATGTGTGAAGGTGTTCCCGTCTCCCGTATTGGCAGGGCTACCATCACCAATCGTAGACGCGGCGCCGGAGATATGAGTCGGCTTGGGAACCGCATTCGTGACCGACACGGAAGGAGCGGTGCCTGTTCGAATTGCTTCGTTGCGTAAGTGCAATTGATGGGAGACAAAATATCCGATGGCCAGAAGGCCGACGAATAACGAGATGCGCGATTCCCAGTCAAATTTCATTGGATTCACTATAAGGATAGCCGCACCAGCGGTGACCAGTACGGGAAGGATAACTTTCTCAAGAAAAACAGGCACGTGGAGTTGCGGATCAATAGTTATCAGACAGGCTTTGCATTTATTCTACGCTAAGGGAGGCGCGTTGGGCAGCCTTTGGCAATTCGCAATGCCGCCCCACACGTGATTGGGCGATTCCGGCGACCTGGCGGGCGTTATGCACGAGGTTGCTGTGCCTCATGGTGTTGACGCTGACATTGGCTAGCGAAATCATCAGAGTTTCGCAAGTCGATCACGTCCAACCCCGGTTCAAAATTCGTCCGCTCTCAATTCTTTGCAGCGAAAACAAGAAGTGGTCGATTGTTCCCAATGCTACGCTTGGGCCAATCCCAAATCACCAACAGCCAATCCCTCCGCGCGGCTACGCGCGCAAGTACTCTTGACAACTTCGCCTGTTCCGACCACAATATGAGTGGCGAAGAAAAGGCGAATTTGCATGAACCCAAACGCCGCTCGCGTCACCACTCTCGGACTGCGCCCGAACGCAAAAATCCGGGAATGCCTGCCCACCGGCATCGCGTCTCTCGATGCCTTGCTGGACGGCTTCCCGCGCGGCGCCATCTCAGAAATTCTGGGCCCAGAAAGTTCAGGCCGCACCACACTGGTCCATGCCCTGCTGGCCGCAGCCACCGCGCGGCTTGAAATTTGCGCTTACGTCGATACCGGCGATTCGTTCGATCCCGTATCGGCCGCCGCGTCCGGCGTAGCTCTCTCGCAACTCGTCTGGATTCGTTGCGGCCACAACGCCGGGCACGCGCTCAAGGCCGCCGATTACCTGCTCCACGCCGGCGGATTCGGCGTCATCGTGCTCGATCTCTGCCAGGTTCCCGCGCGCATCTGGAACAGCATCCCGATCTCCTATTGGTATCGCTTCCGCCGCGCCATCGAAAACACGCCCACCATTCTCGCGCTCGCGGAAAAAGAGCCCATCGCCCGATCCTGCGCGTCGCTGATGCTCCACCTGGAGCGCAAGAAAACCGTCTGGACCGGCGCGCCCGGCTTCTCGCTCCTGCGCGAAGTGGAATTGGAAGCGGCCTCGCGAAAACCGGTGCGTGCAACCGCCGCACAATTTAAGGCCAAGGCGCTGGCATGATGTTCGCGTGCATTCACGGCCCTTCCGCCAACCTGCCTGAAATCGCCGCCGCATTCTCGCCGTCCTTCGAACAGACCGCGCCCGATACCGTCGTCTTCCGCATCGATGGTTTGCAGCGCATGCACGGCTCCCCGCGCCAAATCGCCAACGCCATCGCGCAACGTGCCGGTGACGATGTGAATATTGCCATCGCGGCAACCGCGGACGCCGCCATCCTGGCCGCGCGTAATTACGCGGGCGTCACAGTATCCACCAATGCCGCGCTCCATCTCAACCATCTCGCTATCTCCGCGCTCCCGCTCACCGAAGAAATGGCGCAGGTGTTGGAAAGCTGGGGCATCGACACGCTCGATCAACTGGCCCAATTGCCCGAAAATGGCCTGGCCGAACGCTTCGGGCCGCACGGCGTTTATCTGCAGCAACTGGCGCGCGGCGCCATCCATCGGCCGCTCAAAATCTTCCAGCCGGAAACCACTTACGAAGACCGCATCGAACTGGATCATCCGGTCAGCCTGCTGGAGCCGCTGCTGTTTCTGATCGCCCGCCTGCTCAACGATCAATGCGCGCGCCTGCTATCGAACGCCATGGCGGCCAACGAAGTGGTCCTTCGTCTGGAGCTGGAAGACAATCCCGAACACGTCCGCACTCTGCGCCTCCCCGTCCCCATGCGCGAGAGCAAGTCGCTCTTGAAGCTGCTGCAAATGGATCTGGAAGCACACCCGCCAACTGCGCCCACCATCGCTCTCTCGCTCTCGCTCAAGCCGGTGCATCCGCGCACGGTGCAAACCGGTATCTTTCTTCCCGTCACGCCTGCGCCCGACAAACTGGAGCTGACGCTTGCCCGCATCCGAGGCATCGTCGGCGAAAACAACGCCGGCATCCCCGAACTCATCAACACACATCATCCCCACCCTTACCGCCTCGTTAACGCACAACCGCAACTTGCCAACACCCAATCCCCAACAGCCAATCCCCAAGGTTTTCGCTTCTTCCGCCCTCCCCTTCCCGCCACTGTCTCGCTCGTCGACAACCGCCCCATCCGCATCACAGCCGCGGGCATTCACGGAAAAGTGCTCAACGCCGCCGGACCATGGCGGACCTCGGGCGATTGGTGGACATCCACAATCTGGAATCGTGACGAGTGGGACATCGCGCTCTCCAGTGGATCTCTGTACCGTATTTACTCCAATCCCCACTGGTTCATCGAAGGGTCGTATGACTAAGCCAACCCCCAACCCCCAATCCCTAATCCCTTACGTTGAGCTACGCTCGAGAAGCGCTTTCAGCTTTCTCGAAGGCTCCTCGGCGCCTGAAGAATTGGTCGCCCGCGCCGCCGCACTCGACTTCCCTGCCCTCGCCATCCTCGACCGCGACAACATCTCCGGCGCCGCCCGCTTCCACATGGCCGCGAAAAAAGCTGGACTTCGCGCGCACATCGGCGCGGAAATCACCTGCACCGATGGTCACCGTTATCCGCTGCTGGCGGAGAATCGCGCCGGCTATCAAAACCTGTGCCGCTTGATCACCCGCATGAAAATGCGTGCGCCCAAAGGAGAAGGCGCGGCGTCTCCGGAAGAATTCGCCGAGTTTTCGAGCGGCCTGGTCTGCCTGGCCTCTCGCCCCGACCCGCGGCTTCTTGAAACATTCGGCCACAAAAACGTCTTCGTCGAAATCCAGCGCCATTTCAATCGCGCCGAGGAAGCGCTCAACCAAGCTCTAATGGACTTCGCGCGGTATCATTGCCTCCCGCTGGTGGCCACCAACGGCGTGAGCCACGCCACGCCCGAATCGCGCGAAGCGCTCGACGTACTCACTTGCGTCCGTCATAAAACTACCATCCACGAAGCCGGCCGCCTGCTCTCCATCAACTCCGAGCGGCATCTGAAAAGCGCGCAGGAAATGTCGCGCCTCTTTGCCGACCTGCCTGAGGCCATCGCCAATACTCGCGCGCTTTCCGATCGCCTGCAATTCACGCTGGCCGATCTTGGCTATCAATTCCCGCGTTATCCCACTCCGCCCGGAGAAACCATGGATTCATTCCTGCGCAAACGCGTGGAGGAAGGCGCGATGAATCGCTATCATTCCAAATCCGCCGATCTGCGCCGCCGCGCCCGCCATCAGATCGATCGCGAGCTCGCGCTCATCGAAAAGCTTGGCCTGCCTGGCTATTTTCTGATCGTCTGGGACGTCGTCGACTTCTGCCGTCGCCAGAACATTCTGGTGCAAGGCCGTGGATCGGCCGCCAACAGCGCGGTCTGCTATGCGCTCGGCATCACGGCCATCGATCCGGTAGAAATGGAGCTGCTCTTCGAGCGCTTTCTCTCCGAAGAGCGCGGCGAATGGCCCGACATCGATCTTGATCTTCCCAGTGGCGATCAGCGCGAGCGCGCCATCCAGTATGTCTACGAACGCTACGGCAAACTCGGCGCAGCCATGACCGCCAATGTCATCACGTATCGCGGACGGTCGGCCGTGCGCGACATCGGCAAGGTGCTCGGTTTCCCTGAAGCCGATCTGGCGCGCATCTCGGCTCTAGTGCCTTCATGGGGCTGGACTGATCCAAAGGAGACCGCCGAGCGCCAATTCAGCGAAGCCGGCTTCGCGCCCGCGAAGAATCCGCTGATCGCGAAGTTCCTGGATCTTTACATGACCATCCAGGATCTGCCGCGCCATCTGGGCCAGCATTCCGGTGGCATGGTGATTTGCGAAGGCCAGCTCGATTCCATTGTTCCGCTGGAACCCGCCACCATGCCTGGCCGCGTGGTGATCCAGTGGGACAAAGAAGATTGCGCCGACCTGGGGCTCATCAAAGTGGACCTGCTGGGCCTCGGTATGATGGCCGTGCTCGAAGATTCCATTCAGCTCATCCGCACCGCGTATCGCGAAGAAGTGGACCTGGCGCATCTGCCGCAAGACGACCCGCTGGTGTATCAAGCGCTCCAAAACGCCGACACCATCGGCATGTTCCAGGTGGAAAGCCGCGCGCAGATGTCGTGCCTGCCGCGCCTGCGGCCGGAGCGCTTCTACGACATTGTGGTGCAAGTTGCCATCATCCGTCCCGGCCCGATCGTCGGCCAGATGTTGAACCCGTTTTTGCGTCGGCGGCAAGGCCGCGAATCAGCCGAGTGCCTGCATCCCTCGCTCGAACCGGTGCTGCGCCGCACGCTGGGGGTGCCGCTGTTTCAGGAGCAGTTGCTTCGCATGGCGATGATCGTGGCCGGATTTTCCGGTGGTGAAGCCGAAGAGCTGCGCCGCGCCATGGGATTCAAACGATCCGAAAAGCGCATGCGCGATATCGAGACCCGGCTGCGCGAGGGCATGACGCGCAACAACATCACCGGCAAGCAGCAGGATGCCATCGTGCAATCCATCACCGCGTTCGCGCTGTACGGTTTTCCCGAATCGCACGCCGCCAGTTTCGCTTTGATCGCTTATGCCAGCGCGTATCTGAAGTGCCGTTACCTGGCCGCTTTCACCGCCGCGATCCTGAACAATCAGCCCATGGGCTTCTATGCGCCCGCCACATTGGTGAAGGACGCGCAGCGCCACGGCCAGCACTTCAATCCCATCGATGTGACGCGCTCGGATTGGCTTTGCACCATTGAGGAAGAAAACGGAGAGCGGCGCGTTCGCCTGGGATTCAATTACGTCAAAGGACTGCACGAACAGGCCGCGCGTGCCATCCTGGCCGCTCGCGCACAAGCGCCCTTCGCAAGCATTCAGGATTTAGTGGACCGCGTCCCCGAACTTCGCAAAGACGAACTGCGCAAGCTGAGCGAAATTGGCGCGCTCAATTTCATCACCGCATCGCCCACGCATCGCCGCGCCGCGCTCTGGGATTCCGAACTCGCCATCCGCCCCACCGGCCCACTTTTTGCCAACCCCCAATCCCTAATCCCCAATCCCTGGCCGCTCGCGCCCATGAATGCCAGTGAGCGTCTCAACTCCGACTTCCGCCGCACCCACCTCACCATCGGCAAGCACCCCATGGCTTTTCATCGCGCGAAGATGAACGCGCTCGGTGTCACGCCCGCGTCTCAAATGAAATTCGTGCGCAATGGCCGGCCGGTTCGCATCGCTGGATGCATCATCTGCCGCCAGCGGCCCGGAACCGCCAAAGGATTGCTGTTCCTGAGCATCGAAGACGAAACCGGCGTTTCCAATGCCGTCGTAATGCCCGACGTTTTCGATCGCGAGCGCAAGACCATCCTCAACAATTCGTATTTAGTGATCGATGGCGAGATGCAGAACGTCGACAATGTCTACACCGTGCGAGCCGCGCATTGCGAGCCGCTGCACGTTGCTGAAGAAGCCGTGCCGTCACACGATTTTCACTAATAGAGCCCCATCTTCTCCTTCACCAGTTGAACGGTGGATTTGGCGATCGGCAAAACTCGCTCCGCGCCTTCCTTCAGCACCCCTGTAAGATAACCCGGCTCATCCATAATCTCTGCATAGCGCTTTTGCAGCGGCTCCAGATTCGCAATCACCATTTCCGCTACTTGCTTCTTCAGATCGCCATAGCGCATACCACTGAAGTG
Organism: Bryobacterales bacterium; assembly: GCA_963798295.1. Taxonomy (GTDB): domain Bacteria; phylum Acidobacteriota; class Terriglobia; order Bryobacterales; family Bryobacteraceae; genus Palsa-89. Next base: position 1,287,142 of record CAWCSV010000007.1, read on the forward strand.
CGCGCGCATCTTGTCAGCGGGCCATCCGCTGAAGGCTTGAAAGATACCCAGCAGGTTTTGAACGCCCGGTCCGGCGGATTCGAAATCCACCGCGGGCAGCGAATCCGTTGTAGCTCGCATGATCTTCTTGCGAACCTGATCGATGGGATCGAGTAGCCCCACCGCGTGTCCCGACCCCGCAGCCGACTTGCTCATCTTCTTCTCCGGATCGTCCAGCCCCATCACGCGCGCGCCCACCAATGGCAGACTCGTCGCCGGCATCACGAATGTTTCACCGTACAGCGAATTGAAGCGCTGCGCGATGTCGCGCGCCAGCTCCAGATGCTGCGCCTGATCGTCACCCACCGGCACGATCGCCGCTTGATAGACCAGGATATCGGCCGTCATCAATACCGGATATTGCAACAGCCCGTCGCCAATCGTCTCTTGCGCCTGCGACTTCGCCTTGTACTGCGTCATCCGCTCCAGCCAGCCCACCGGCGTCACGCAGGTCAGCATCCAGGCCAGCTCGGCGTGCTCAGGAACCGAAGACTGCACCATGATGGTGGATTGCTTCGGATCGATTCCGGCGGCCAGAAACAGCCCCGCTGTCTCCAGAATCTTGGCGCGCAGCTCAGCCGGCTCCTGATACACCGTGATGGCGTGCAGATCAACGATGCCGAAGATACTCTCGTAATTGCCCTGGATCTCGACCCAGTTCTTCAGCGCACCAAGATAGTTTCCAATATGCAGATTGCCGGTCGGCTGGACGCCGGAGAAGACGCGTGCTTTCATGTTGAACATTCATGGTACCCTTTCGCTTGCCTATTCAAGAAACACTCACGATCGAAAAGCTGGTCTACGGCGGCGAAGGACTGGCGCGTCAGGAAGGCAAGGTGGTCCTCACGCCGTTCGTGCTGCCGGGTGAAGTGGTGCGCGCGGAAACCGAGCGCGCGAAGAACGATCTGTGGCGCGGACGCTTGATCGAAGTGGATCAGCCATCCAGTTCCCGCGTTACGCCCGGATGCCCGTATTTCCAGCGCTGCGGCGGCTGCCAGTATCAACATCTCGATTATCCATTCCAACTGGAGCAGAAGCGCGAAATTCTGCGCGAGGTCTTGCGGCGCGTGGGTAAGATCGAAGATGCAGGCGAAATCGGAATTGTCTCAGGCGAGCCGTGGCAATACCGTAATCGCTTGCAGTTACACGTTCAGGATGGAAAGATTGGCTACTTCGAACAAGGTTCGCGAAATCTCTGTGCCATCGATCATTGTCCCATTGCTTCGCCCAAGCTGAACGAGGTGATCGGCAAGCTTCACGATCTTCCGCTGGGGGGCATCAACACGGCGGTTGAGCTTTTTACCAATGAAACAGAACTGCAGGTCAATGTCGTGGACCGCGTTCCACGGCAAGCGCTCAATGCGCTGGCGTCGCTGGGCGTGACGACACCGATTGAGTACGGCGGATTCCAGGTCAGCCGCAATTCGTTCTTTCAAGTGAACCGCTTCCTGGTCGATCGTTTAGTAGATTGTGCCGTTGGCAATACCCAAGGCGCATGGGCAGTGGATCTGTATGCCGGCGTGGGCCTGCTTGCCGTAAAGCTGGCCAAAACATTTCCCAGAGTGACGGCCGTCGAATCGAGCGGCAGCGGCTTTCGGGACTTGCAGCATAATTTCACCGGAGAAGCCGTCAACGCCAATGTGGAAGACTACCTGGCGAGCCTCCAGGAAACTCCTGATTTCATTCTGGCCGATCCGCCGCGCGCGGGGCTCGGCAAACATGTCGTCAAGGAATTAGCTCGGATTCGATCGCCGCGCCTGAATATCGTTTCGTGCGATCCGGCGACCCTGGCGCGCGACTTACAAGCTCTGATCGCCGAGCGCTACCGCATCGCCAACATCACGCTGGTCGATCTTTTCCCCCAAACATTCCACTTAGAGACTGTTGTCGAGCTTTCCGCATAAGCAGTTCGGCCAGGTTCAGGGCAATCGCAAGTCCCAACAGCATCGGCCACAGCCTTAACGTAGAGGATTGCGATCGTCCGCCAGAATCGAAGACCTGCTTGGGCGCGGGATTGAAACGGCCCCCGGTGAACTGCGCCACCGAGCGCAGCAAAAACTCATTCGATCCGTAGTCGAGCAGCTCCTGCTCGGGCTGATAATAACCGACCTCCGGAAACGCGCGCGATTCATCCAGCGGCCGTATTCGGAACAGCCCTTGCAGATCGCCGATATGAATGGTTCCGCGATAGGACTTCGCGCCGAGCTTGGTGATGGGCACCGGATGACGGAAGCCATTGGGACCCAACACGAAAATTTCGGGCAGCTTGGCGGGATCTTCGGCGTCGGCGCCGAGATGATAAGTGACCACCAGATCGCCGCTGGCGCTGTCATATTCGGCCTTGGCTTCGCCGTTTTCCGCGTGCGGCAACAGATCGCGAAACGTGTTGGTCCACAGCTTGTCGAAACCCTTCCACGTTACCCAATCGGCGGCCCAGCGGCTCTTTGCATCGGAGGTAAAGACGTCGGCGCGCCCCAATCCGTACTGCCAACGCACCAGCAGCGGGTCTTCCTCGTCCACTTTCAAGATTGTTTCCGCGGTCGGCTTGCTGATGAATCGCACATACCCTTTGAGCGCGGGCGCCGTGTCGATCGCCACGCCATCCAGAATCTCCGTGTTTTTCGCGACAAACGGGTGCAACGGTTTTTCCACCGCCGTAGAGCCGGTGTGCTCCATCACGTCCTTAAGTACGATCTGCTCCAGTCCCGCGGGTTCGTTCAGGAAATAGGATTTCCCGTTCGCAACCGCAGCAACCTTCTCTAGGTACGCGCGGTTCACGTCCTGGCCCAGTCCCACGGTGGAGATGGTCACGTGCTGCGCCGCCGCTTCCTTGGAAAGATCCAGACTGTCGCCTTCTTCGGAAATACCGTCGGTCAGCAGCACAATGTGCTTGAAGGTAGCGTGCGCGGGCAGCACTTTGCGATAAGCTTCCGTCAGAGCGGGCGCGATTTGCGTGCCGCCATCCGGGATGATTCCCGAAATCAGGCGCTTGATCAGGACCTTGTCTTCGGCGCGGCGAATGGGCACGTCCCATTGGAAGGAGTTATCGAAGATGAGTACGCCGACTAAGTCGATGGGGCGAAGATTATCCACCACGCCGATGGCGGCCTGGCGCGCCAGTTCGATTTTCTTGCCCTCCATGGACGACGATTTGTCGATGATCAAGACCACAGCCGTTCCTTCGGGCGATCGAGGCGGAGCGAGTTTGGCGGGCAGAGTGCGGTCCAGAGCATCTTCCACTTTTTTGTTTTCGGCGTAGATGTTGCGTTCACCCGCAATCACTAGAAGTCCGCCGCCTTGCTGGACGAATTTCTCGATTTCATCCTTGCGCGCGGTCGCCAACGATTCCATGTCCAGGTTGTTCAAGACCACCAGTTGGTAGTCGGCAAGCGCGCCATGTGCGGGATCGGCGGTGCGTTCGACATCGAATTGAGCCGCGGTGAGTGCCTGAAGCAAATGGGCTTCGGTCCCGGCGGGATCCTGCGAGATAAAGAGCACTTTCGGCCGGCGCAACGTAACGGCGCGATCGAAGCGAATTTCGCCCAGTCCATTAGCTTGGATCACCCCAGCTAGGCTCAATGCGCCCGCGGCCGTGAGACTGGCGTGAACGCGAACCTGATTGTCGCCCTTCTCGAGCTTCACCGAATTCGATCCGAGCACTTTTCCTTCGGCGCTGATTTGCACGGAGCCTGATACAGCGGCCGGTGAGGCGATGCTCAGATCCACGGGGAATTGCTCGCCGGTGAACGCCACGGTCGGCACAGTTACCGATTCGAGCCGCAACGTAGGCTGAGGCCGGCCTGCCAGCGCGACGGTGTCGATCGGAATGCCCAGCCGCCGCGCCTGCCAGGCCGCGCGAGTAATGCTGCCGGCGTTCTCTTTGCCGTCCGAGACGAGCACGATTCTTGGCACCAGGTCCGCGGGAAGCGAACTAATGGCTTCTTCGATGCCGGATTCTAGATCGGTAGCGCGCCCGGCTTCGCCAGCCGTGGGTTCAAGGTGGAAGCCACGCTGCTCACCAGACGCGAGATCGCGGACCGATCGGGCAAACGGCAGGACACGCACCCAGTGGCGCCCGCGCGCTTTATCCAGCGCCGCGGCGAATTCCGAAGCGCGGGCCAGGTCCTGTGGCGAAACGCTAGAGGAAGTATCCACCAAAACGGCGACCGCCACTTTTGTTTGGGGAACGGTGAGCGTAGGCTCAGCCAGCGCCAGCACGATGGCGAAGAAGGCGAGGGTCTTCAAAACGAGCGCGGCGCTGCGCCGGGTTCGCCGCCACTCGAAGAACATCCAGCCGAGCGGCAGGAGCAGAAAGATCAGCACCCAGGTTCGCTCGAACGTCACGACGCTTTCCTCCAAAATTGGCCAGGCGTCGAACCTTGTGACGCGCGCATGCGGCGATCGGCGCGACCAAACAAAATCCAATCCGCCAGTAAGCCAGCCGCGCCCGCCAGCGCCAGCCAATGCCAAAGATCGCGAGAAGTCGGACCAAGAGGCGCCCTACCAGGCAGGCCGAGTTTCACATTAGAAGGCTTCCAGACCGTGTCGCCGGGCTGCGGCAGAGTGAGCGAATAAACCAGCTCGCGATCGCCCGTGAGCACTCGCACCACTCCGGGAGCCCCAGTGAAAAAGCGCAGCGCCTTGCCTTGCACGGTGAAAGGCAGCGGCCTTCCTTCTTCGGTCTGAACACGAATGGAATTAGGATCGATCTCAGATTCCAGGTCGACATCGACAGTGCCCACTGTGCCCGCCGTCAGTTCCCAGGTGCGAAACGCATCAGGCGCCATCCAGCGGACGATATTCGCGAACAGTAGCGGCGTGGTGAGTTGGTATCTCATGCCCGATCGCACGGGATGAAAGCCCAGCACCACCATTTTGGGAGATTCCGAGCGCGCGACAATCACCGGCCCAGCGTCCGAGCGCGCAACCACGATGTCGCCGGACGCGGGGCGAAAGATTTCAGCGCTGGCAAGCTCTATTTCTCTCGCACGCAAACCGGCCGCCAAGGGATGGTCCGCCTGCCACTGATTCAACTTCACGTTTGGTTGCGTGCTTTCCACTGGCACGGGCGATGCCGCAGCCGGCGGCTCCAGCCAAATGCTCTGGCCGGCGGGCGGCGAAGGCGGAGCAAAATGATCCAGCAGGACGATTCCTCCACCGGCATCGGGTTTGTAACTCGAAACGGGAAGAAAGCTGGCCTGCACGCCTGGAATCGCGGTGAAGATGGGCCGAAGCAAATCCGGCTCGGCGGAATAAACGATAACCGGCAGAACGCCGCGACGCGGCAACTCAAGGATCGCGCGGCTGTCCTGACGAAACGCGTCCTGTGTGGCCAGACGCGCTTCCAACCACCCGGCGGCGCGCGTTTTGAAGCGAAAGCTCATGTCGTCCTCGGCGGCCGGCTTGAGGTCGAAACGGTGCGTTGCCACCGGCGATCCACCGAACGCGACGGTCATCGGAACCGAACGCGCCATCGCACCGTAATTCTTCGCGGCGACGAAAACCTCCCAGACGTCGGGATCGTCCATCGCTCGATGCACGCTGACCTTGCGCAATCCAACGTGCTCCGCAGGCCCGTCAACCGCGATCAAGCGGAAATTCGCGGGCGCATTCAGACGCGCTGCCTGACCGCTCGGAACGCGGCCTGCTCCGACGAATACGATTTCACCGGGCCGTTGGGCTTGCACCCTCTGCGCCTGCGCGGCGAAATCCAGAGCTTGCTCGAGATTCAGGGGCGCGACGCCGGGTTGAGTCTGGTCGATGGCCAGGTGAATCTTCTTCCGATCCGTTTCAAACAGCAGCGCGGGAGTGGCCAGCACGTCGGCGCGCACCACCATGACGCGGTCCGCCGGCGGAAGAGCGTTCACATAGGTGTCCGCCGCCGCGCGCGCCCGATCGATGAGCCGTACATTGCCGCCGCCGCGCGCAGCCATCCACGCGGAGCTATCGATGATCAGGACGTGATCGCGCGAGTAGCGCGCCGGAGAGCCCAGGCGAAGCTGCGCAATGGCCAAAAGCAGGAGCAGCAGGCTTAGTAACTGCAGCAGCAAAGACCAAGGTTGTTGCAATTTGCGCCGGTGCTTGAGTACCGGAGGTTTCTCGGCGGCCGCGAAGAAGCGCAGCGTCGCAACGGTATGGCGTTTGCGCAGGCGGTCCAGCAGGTAGAGAGCCACCATCACGCCCGAGAGCGATCCTAGAATCGCCAAGAACTCGGGAAGAGACAGGTTGAGGAAAAACATGGTGACTTACTCGAGCCCGCCGGCCCGCGCCAGGGGGCCAAACACAGCCTCTTCGATTGTAGTGGTTGTGCTTAGACCTACATACCGTCCGCTGTTGCGCAGACCCACTCGCTGGATGTCGCGCGCGTAAGCGTCGAACGCTTGCGTGTAGTTGGCGCGCGCCGCGCCGTCGAAACCGATTTCCAGCGTCTCGCCCGTTTCGGCATCCGTCAGGTCCAGCAATCCATCCCAGCCGGGCTCGCGATCCTCGTCGGCCCAGACCTGAACCAGGATCAACTCGTGACCGAAGTCGGCCAAGTATTGCAAAGGGCGCTCGCACCCGGCGTCGTCCAAGAAATCGGAAATAATGATCAGCAGCCCACGCTGCGGATAGCTGGAGATGAAATCGCGCGCGATCTTGAAATAGCCGGTACGCCCGGACGGCCTGAGCTGCTCCAGAAACTTCACGGCTGGAATGAAGCGGTGCCGGCCGCCGCCGCACAGAAACGAATCGCCCATCTCCTGACCGAAAGGTTGGATGCAGATGGTGTCCAGCCGCACCAGACCCACATAGCACAAGGCAGCCGCGAGCTTGCGCGCATAGTCAAACTTAGAGACGGCGCCGGTGGTCATGGAGTTGCTGCAATCCAGCAGTATGCGCACCGGAATGCGCGGCTCCACTTGGAACATTTTCAGAAACAGCTTTTCCAGCCTCAGGTAGGCGCGCCAGTTGACGGCCCGCAGATCGTCGCCGTGATGGAACTGCCGATGATCCAGGAACTCCTGGCCGGGGCCGGCAAAGTGCGAGATATTGTGGCCGCCCACCAGGCCGGGAAAAGATTTTTGCCAGCGGATGGCCAGGCGCTCGAGCTTCTCCAGGAACGCGCTGTCGATGAGTGGTTCGGTTTTCACTGGGAGCTTTTCACTTGACGGCCGCTGAGGTGACACTTTCGATGATGCTGCTGAGAATCGTTTCGGGCGTCTGGCCGTCGGCATGCGCGTCGAAATTCAGGATGATGCGATGACGCAGCACATCCGGCGCGATCTCGCGAACGTCGTCGGCGCTCACATTCAACCGGCCGCGCATCAGAGCCAGCACGCGCCCGCACTCCACCAGGGCCTGGGCGCCGCGCGGCGAGCTGCCATAGCGAATGTACTTGTTGGCGAGCGGGTGGGCGCTGGACGTTCCGGGCTGAGTGGCCATCACCAGGTCAATCGAAAAATCCTGTACGTGCGGAGCGATCAGAACCTCGCGGCAAGCCGCGCGCAACTGGAGAATGGCGTCGCGGTCGACAACTTGTTCGAGCGTAGTTTCATCGCGATGAATGGTGCGTTCAACAATGCGGTTCAAATCCGCGCGCGAAGGATAGGTCACCAGAATCTTCATGAGGAAGCGATCAAGCTGGGCTTCGGGGAGCGGATAGGTGCCCTCCATCTCGATGGGATTCTGCGTGGCCATCACCAGAAACGGCAACTCAAGTTCGTGCGTGGTAGTTCCGCTGGTGACGGTGCGTTCCTGCATGGCTTCCAGCAACGCGGACTGCGTCTTGGGCGTGGCGCGGTTGATTTCATCGGCCAGAACCAGATTGGCGAAAATGGGGCCGGGCTGGAAGCGCAAGGCCTTGGCGCCATGGTCGTCGCTCTCGATGATCATGCTGCCCACGATGTCGGCGGGCATCAGATCGGGCGTGAATTGAATGCGCGAATACTTGAGATGCAGCACGCGTCCAAGCGTTCGCAGCAGCGTGGTCTTGCCCAGTCCCGGCACGCCTTCCAGCAGCACGTGCCCGCCCGCCAACAGGCAGATCAGCACACCATCCACCACGTGTTGCTGTCCGACAATGACTTTACCGATTTCTTGGCGCACCTGATCGAGATGACCGGTGGCGAGCTGGAGTGAAGGCTCTGGACGCACGTTCCTATTCTAGCCGCCTTCCAGGTCTTACACGCTGCAAGCGCTGGGGCGTCAGGTACTATAACACCAGGGCGTCATGTCCTCCAACCAACCGTCACCCGACGGCACCAAACAGCGGCTCACCGATCTGCGCAACGGATTGCTGAGTCTGCACAAGACGCTTCTCGACTCCGAGCGCGCCACTTACGAGCGCGACATCGCGCGCATCGCATCCAGCGGCGAGTTTTTGAAACTGGTGCTCTACGACCCTTGGTTCGCGTGGCTGCACGAGCTTTCGGAATTCGTAGTGTTCATTGATGAGACGGTGGATTCGATGGACGAGCCGGTAAAAGCCGCAGAGCCACCGCCAATTATCGACGCGGAAAAAATCATCACTCAGGCTTGGGAACTACTGGCGCCCAACGAAACCGGCACGGGATTCGCGAAACGGTATTTTGAAGCGCTACAGCGCGATCCGGACGTGGTGCTAGCCCACGCCCGCATGCGCAAAATATTAACGGCCTTGACCTAGTTCGGTGACTCGGCCTTGCGGCTCAAGTCCTCGGCCAAAATGATCGCCTCAGCCAGTTCCTTCATGGGACGGCGCAGACGCCGGCTCTCATTGCGAAGCCGCAGATACGCCTCTTCCTCCGTGAGGGCGTGCCGCTGCTGCAGGATGCCTTTGGCGCGCTCCACCAACTTGCGTGTTTCCAGCTGGCGCTTCATCTCCAGCGTCTCTTCCATGAGGCGCGCGTTGGTTTCCGACAGGCTGGACTTGGCGATCGCGCCGCCCATCTGCTCGCCGACAAACGTCAGCAAAGAAATTTCCTCACCATTGTGATTGTGGGTCTGCCGGTGATGCACGTTAATGACGCCGATGACATCGCCGCCACTAACCAGAGGCACCGAAAGGAATGCTTCGTAAGTATCTTCCACCAGGGTTTGAAAGCGTTTGAAACGCGCGTCCGCCGCTGCCTTGTTCGATAGCGCGACCACAGACTTGTGCTCCGCCACCCATCCAGTGACGCCCTCGCCGACTTTCATGCGCAAATTATTCAGCGCGGCCGCGTGAGGCAATTGCGAGGCGCGCAAAACCACTTCGTCGGTATCGCGATCCAGAAGGTAGACCAGACAAGCGTCGCAGTCAGTCACCTGAACCGTAAGTCCGACGATCTCTCCGAGCATTTCGTCTAACGACAGCTCCGAGCTCACGATGTTGCTAATGCGATGTAGCAAAGCTACATGTGAACTCACGGGCTCCATAATGTGAACGGTTGCCATAATTCAGCGTATGCGAGCAAAGAAGTTCGGTCCAATCGAAATTTCCTATCGGGTCGATTGGCGCGATGTCTAAGAGCCGGAAACACACTGATAAGGCTAGGTTTGGCCCAGGGAGGCCAGTATGGGCACAGCCAACGTACGATTCTCATTCTCGTCATTGGATAGTAACGAGCTTTTCCTGGACTTCGCCAGTAACTCGCGCTTCGCTAGCGCCCACGTGAACGTTTACTTCTGAACGAATCCCGAATTCGGGCAAATACACGCCCGGCTCAACCGAGAAGCAGGTACCGTCGATAATTCGACGGTCGTCGTGGGTTTCGAGATTGTCCATGTTGGCGCCCGTACCGTGCACTTCCTCGCCGATTGAGTGGCCGGTTCGGTGGATGAAGAATTCGCCGAATCCCTGGTCCTTAATATATCCCCGAGCGGCGTCATCCACATCGAAACCGTGAATCAGCTCACGCCGCGCGATGGCGGACTGGACGCGCTGGATGGCGCGATCGCGCGCCTCGCGCACGACGTTCGAAGATATTTTGGAAAGCGGAAGGCGGCGTAATGCCGCAAAAGCCGGTCCAGGTGATGTCGTAGTACACGGCGGATGGCCGGTCGAGCTTGGCCCACATGTCGATGAGCACCGCATCGCCCAGGCGAATCTCGCGGTTGTGTTGCGCCTCCGGTTCATAATGCGGATCCGACATGTTGGAATTCACCGCGACGATAGGGCCATGATCGGTGATCAAGCCGCAGCTTTCGAAGCCGGCGCGAATGAAGCGATTGATGTCCCATTCCGTGACCGTTTGTTTCGCCGCGAGATCGGCGGCGATCTTCCGAAATGCGTCGGCGCGAATGCGATCCACACGGCGTCCGGCCTCCAGATGCATCTCCAGTTGTTCGGCCGTCCAGCGGGCTTCGAAGAGTTGGACCAGGTTCGCGGAGCTGGCGACTTCAACTCCCGCGCCGCGGACAAGTTCCAACGTGCCCCCATCCACCAGCGACACATACGGAATAGCGCAGTTCGGCGAATATTGCATCGCGATCTTGCGGCTTCCGCTGAGCAAGCGGCGCACGCCTTCAACCTGTGCGGTCCAACTGGAGTATTTCCGCATCTCCCCGGGCAGGCCGGCCAGAACGCCGGATTCGATGGCGTGAACCAGCCCCATCGGATCGCCGTGCGCGGGAATAAAGTAATACCAGCGGCGCGTAGCCACGCGTTTGGGATCCAGCTTCAGAATCCGGTAGGCGAGAGGATCTCGCTGATGATGGTCAAAGAACAACCAACCATCTAAATGTTCTTCTCGAAGCGCGGATTGAATTTCGTCGATGTGCATGCGAAAACTCACAGGCTAACGCCGCTCTCCTCGCGATGAGGAGCGGACACAATCTTTTGGTGGCGCACGCGGGTATTCAAGTTCAACACACCCGCCACGTCCTTGGTGTCTTCGACGCGGAAATCGAGCACGTCGTCCAGCCAATCCTGACTGAGGCCATTCCAATATTGCACGGCGACGGTCACCGTGTATTCTTGACGGCTGAGCAGGCAATCCAGTTCAAATTCGATCTTGATTTCATCACCGCTTTCGAAATCTCCCAGGGCGGCGTCTTCCAGGCGCGTGTTGGTTCCGAAAATATCCATGCCGATGCGATTGCGAATGAGAATGCCGACCACCGGATTCGCAACCAGTTTTTGAAACAGCGCGCGGATGCGAAGCACAATGGATTCCCCGGGCCGGAAAGCGTGGCAGACTTCGCCCGCGCCGAGTCGAGAATGTGCACGTCCGTGACGCGGCTGGCGCCGTCTCCGTGGCGAAAGCTACTTTTGGTGGCGACAGATTCATCCAGCAACCCGGCGCTGCGTTCCTTGCTAGCTCGTTCGCGATCGAGCACGAAGCCGACATAATGATTCACTGCGTCCTTGGGAGCGCCTTGCATCACGATTCTGCCATCCAGCATGAAGGCAGCGCGATCCGCCAGGCGCTTGATCAAGCCAAGATCGTGCGACACCAGCAGCACGGTGACGTTCTTTCTTCGAAGCTCTTCGAACTTTTGCACGCACCGGCTGGCGAAAATCGCGTCGCCGACTGCCAGCGCCTCATCGACAATCAGGACCTCGGGGTCGACGTGAATCGCGGTGGAAAATGCCAGGCGGACATACATGCCGCTGGAATATTCTTTCACCGGCCGATCGATGAATTGGCCGATTTCGGCGAAAGCTTCGATGCGCGGAAAGGCCTCGTCCAATTCTTTGCGCGACAGTCCCAGAATCTCGCCATTCAGATAAACATTTTCGCGCCCGCTGAATTCGGGATTGAAGCCGGCGCCTAGTTCCAGCAGCGCCGCGACGCGACCGGAGCAGAGTACCCGGCCGCTGGTGGGCTGCAGGATGCCGCTGATGATTTGCAGCAGAGTGCTTTTTCCCGATCCGTTCGGTCCAAGGAGCGCGAATACTTCGCCCTTTTCGACGCGCAAGTTGATATTCCGCAGCGCCCAGAACTCGGCTTTTTGTCTTCCTGGAAAGGGCTAACGCGCCCAGGACACGGTCGAAGGGATGCTGGTAGAGATGGTAGACCTTGGAGACATTTTGGACGGAAATCACGACCGACATTCACTGTACCGCGAACGCGCCGCGCGCCGCTCGCGCTTAGCCCAGCTGCGTGCTGCGGCGCATACCGCGCGACAGAGGTAGTGGGTAGCCAATCAGGCACATTTGGTCCAACGCGAACAGCACGACGGATTCGAACCCTAGTCCTTCGGCCAGCCGTCACTTCCTTGAGCCACGCGGTGGATCGGATCGCTGACGCCCACCAGATGACTCCGCTGCGGAGGCGTGAATCCGAGGCTGTTCACCGAATTCATGGATGCGAAACTCATGTCTAAGTTGCGATCGTAGGTGTAAGTGAAGCTTTCCGTCTTCAGGCAAGTCAGATTCGCGGGCGTCCAGTCGGTGGTTGGATAATTGATGACCTTGGTGAGCGGGAAATCGTTCACGTCGGGAGGATACAGCACTTCAAAGCGGCAACTCGGATAGGTGGCGCGAACGAAAGCGCGGATTTGCGCGGTGAAGCTGCCGATCAACCCGGCAGGAAAGCAGCCTCCTGCGGAATTGTTGTGGGGTCCACGGTGTTGCTCGTGATCACCGTCATCGCGCGGCCATACTGCGCTTGAAATGTGCTGGTGGTGTAGGCGTCGTAGAACGGCATTCCCGGAACCGTCGTCGGGAAAGTACCACCACTGCACTTCGCCGAATTGCAGATACGGCGTCAGCCCCGCGGCAGTTCATGACAGTCGCCATGTCCAGATACACCTGTTGCCAAAAAGCAGCGCTGGTGGGCGAGAAGTTGGTTTGCAGCGAGGGAGTGCTGACGACGACCGCGGTTCCGTCGGGATAACGTTGCGCGATGCCGGCGGCCGTCGATGGATCGCCGTTGCCAAGTTCCATGCTGAACGACGCGGTGACATCGAATCCATAGCCGTTGAGCGCGTGAAAGTAACTCTGGCTCCAGTCGCGCACCGCGCGGTTCAGCCGGGGCGTCGCCTCCAGATCGGTGTACCAGTTGCCATCCACGCCGCCGCCGAAAGTAATCACTGCGGATCGACCAGTTGCGGATCGAATAGTCCCGGAGATCGTGATCGTCAGGTCCGTGGTGTTCGCGCTGGTCGCGATGGTGATCGCGTTGCCAGCCGTGCCCATGGCGCGCGAATAGATGGTGAGCTGGCTGCCGCTGGCTTGCGCCCAGACCGCCGTATAGCCGCCATTCAGCAAGAGCGCGAAGGCGGTCGCCAGTGTTTCCGTGGTGTCGCCGATCAGATTCAAATGCTCAATCGTGGTGTCCGTCGAAGACGGTTGACCAGACGTGCCGAGAATGATCTGAGTGGTCAGATTCGGATCCGGCGATCCGGAGAACGTGACCGTGGCGGACGCGTATTGCTGGCCCGACGCAGTTCAGCTCATAAAACCACAGCGCGCCTACATAGTGATTCACGCGAGCCTGGAAGCCGAGAGAATAAATCATCCAGGCCGTGCGCTCCGGCGCCAGCGCCAGGGAGTGGTTCGTATCCCAGTCCGTAGCCGCCGCAAGCTTCAGCTCACTCGTCTCCGTGGGCAGCGTCGTCGACGGGATGGCGATCTCAAGAAAGTCAAAATAGAAGTAAGTTCCCGTGACGCCGTCGTGCGTTACCGTCACGGTATGCGTTCCGGCAGCGAGCTGGCCCAGCAGAGTTCGAATCAGAACGTCTTCGCCGGGAACATTCAAGTTCACGCGTAAAAGGGCTTCCGCGCGTCGACGACAATGGAAATCAGCGTACCGGTGGCCAGGAGCCTGGTTCCTAAGTAAAGAGAGTGGTCTTGGGCGGACGTGTAAGTGCAACTAACACTCGATCCAGGCACGCTCGTGGAATGAATCGTGCCGCCGGAATAGTTTCCGCCCTGGCTGGTCCACGTACCCGCGTATACTGCAGCTTGATTCGAATCGTCTTCGATGCGCTGGCTGCCCGGACCGGCAATCGAGTAGCCCTGCCCGTGCCGGTAACCGTCCAGTTCGATACCACCACTTGAAATTCGCTGCGAACAAAGGCGCCGGCCTGCAGAGCCGCCGCATAAGTCCATCGCAGTTTCCGGATCGCAGTGGCCGGAACCGATCGCCGCAGCACCGGATCCGTCAGCGACGCGAACGGCAAAGTGATTTGCCACTGAGATGGCGACGTTCCACCCGAAAACTGTCTCGAAGGCGCGTCCCACAGCTTCCGTCTGGCTGCCCGAAACATAGGTATACGACCCCGATTACGATTCCCGTTCGCCCCGGTAGTGCTGTTGGTCGGAAGGCCCGTGCCAAGGTAGGTAATCGTAATCGTCGTGCCTGTTCCCGGCCAGGACGCTGACATCGTTGCCGAAAAGGCATTGATCCCCTGCAACGATATTTTGAATCGCGAATGCCAGCGTGTCGCCGCGAGTTCATTAGATACGGATAATGCTCCGACAGAAATGCGATGCCCGACATAGTCGCCGGCGGTAACCGTTCCGCCCAGCGTGAACTGCACGGTCGCGGATTGATAGCTTCCTGCGACGGCAGTCGCATAACTGGCCAGCGGGATCTGGTAGATTTGTTCGCCGCTTCCGTTGTTAGCCCAGACTCGAAGAGTGGGCCAATCGACCGTCGGATACAAATCGGAATCCAGCGGAATGCAGTTTTCCCGTGTCTCCTGGTAACTCAGAGTCAATCCGCTGAGATCGCCATCGGGCAAGGTAGCGAAACGCAGGATGTTCAAACACATTGTCGCGATTCCACTCGATCACCGCCCAATCAAACTGCTGCCGCCAGGTTCCTGATACCGTAAATCCGGTCGCGCTGGTTGAACTCAGTGCGGCCACAGCCGACGGCTCGAAGAAATAGCATTGCAGATCCCGGTCGGGCTGCAGTTTTTGCAAAGTCTCGGGCATGTTTCAGATTCTCTACAGTCGAATCGTCACGGTCAGATCGCTGCCCGGCTGCGTGTTGGCCGTTTGCACCACCGACGTAATGTTCAGGCCGATGATGGCCTGAGCCTGCAACGGCCCGAGCGCAAAGCCATCCACAACATTCGATACCGTGGCGCCAGAGCGGCGATTGTGAGCTCGCAATAAACATTCCCGTTCTGGGTCACTTGCATGATGATCGGCGCTCCGTGGAGGGCGCGTCCTGCACCACAGCGTAAACGTCCCGCACCGAACACGACGTCTCCACCAGAAGCGGAGGCGCCGCGTTGGTCTGAATGGCCAGCGGACCCTCCACTTGGATTGTCAGTTGCCCGCCCAAAAGACTTCGAAGACCCAAGTCCGTCGTGCTCGTAAACGATTCGGCGGCCACGCTGCTGTTCCCTCGCGAGTTAGTCATAAACAGCTCGGCCGCTGCAATCCGGACGTCGGGAATCGTGATCGGAAATGCATAGCTCCCGCTGGCCGGGCTTCCAAAGAAATCCTGCGCGAACGGCAAGATGAAGATCTTCTCCGCAAGAAGGTAGACGCCCGTTGAAACCGTGTGTGCCGCGGCGGTGGTTCCGTGAGAGGCGCGCGTGACGGGCACCGTTGTGCTGTTCGTCACGGTTCTGTTGGACCACCATGACCTCCGCATCGATCTGCACCAGGTCGCCGCTGGACGCCGACACCGCCGTCGCCACGGTAAACGAAGTATCGGTCGCGCCCATCGCGGCACTGAGCAAGATCGTCGAAGGGCCCTGCAACTCATCCCAATAAGCCAGCGTCAAGGTGCCGGCGCTGATGGATCGCGTATTGGTCAAATCGGTAAAAGCAATTCCTAGCACCTCAATGCTGCCCGCTCCGATCGCGTAGAAGCCGAAGACTGGGCTGTCCTGGAACATCGGTGTCGAGAGCTGTGCCGCTAGCGCCCTGGATCGTCCATCGCGTAAGGGGCGACAATTCATACGCGCATTCTTCGTCCGACGACGTTGGCGGCGCGGCCGGAAACATGAATGGTCACTCCTTCGCGATTCGGCACGGCAAAGGAAACCGGCGACGCATTGCTGGAAGCTCCAAACTGCCAGGCCGAGTCGGCGATCAGGAAGAAACTCGTAGTATCCGGCTGGACGCTCCATGGCGTCGTAATGGTAAGGGTAGTCGCCGTGTTGGAGGCTATGGTTTGCTCCTGCCCGGCTCCCGTCCCTGTCGTTGATTCGCACAGTGGCGCCGTTGTACAGGTTCACCACCATGTTCAGCGTGCTGTTGCCAACCGTCGTCGCCGAGGTTATATTCACTGCTTCCGGAGGTTGCAGCTCCAAGCGCCAATAGAAGTTCGCGTGATCGTAATTGGGGTCCGGCGGACCCTGCAACGATGCAGTTAGTCCCGAGTCGACAAACTGAGTGGCGATCGCAACGCCGCTTGCGATCCGCAATATTTGCGTCGGATTTGGACCGCGATAAACATTGAAAGAAACTGCAGCCGACGAAAAACTGAGACTTACAAGAGTAACTTGATTCGTGTTAGCCCCCGCCGGGACATTCGCTATTGCGATAAATGAAAGCCCGCCCTCGGCCCCGTTCGCATCCACCGCGCTGATCCCGTAATACAGCGCTTGCCCGCCTGCCAACGTTCCACCGCTATTACTCACCTGAGGGTTCAGCCCCATCAGCGGAATGCCCGCGGCGCTTGCCGACGGCTTTGCCGGCGCCGACAAAAGAGACCGAAAGACTTCTCGGTGACGCTGCCATCCGTGCTCTCTGTCGAGGTTTCCGAGATTCCAAACTGCTCCACTCCATTGCTATCCAGCACGCTGCCCACCAGCGGCCTGGGAAGTCCGACCTCAAAACGCAGCTTGACGCCCCGGGCCCGCCGCATCCGAGTTGACAATCGTGTACCAAGCGTCGTCATGGATCTGCGCCGTGATGACGGCCGTAATGAAATTGACTCCCGGAGACAGCTTCGTAATCCGAAATGGCTGCCGGCTGAAGCCTTCCCTGCGCATAAGTCAGCGTAATGATGTCGCCGGGCCTTAATCCCACGCCTTTCACGCTGGTCTCAAACTGGACATAGGTGTTGCCGTTCACCGACTTATATAACTGAAGCGCCGCCGCTCGGTTTGCCTGATCGAAATTCGGCAGTCCCAGCGCCGTTAGCGTCGTCGGTAACATCCTGGCCGGTTAACAGGAAATCATCGATATCCACTAACGAAAGGCTGTCTTGCTGGTAATCATTGAACTCGTCTTGAAATTCAACCGTATATTGGTTCGGACTATTGGCTATGCTCTGCGAAGTTACCGTGAGCGATGGCGCGCCGTTTGCGTTACGCACGATACCTGAAAATGCATTGTCGCCGAATTCATAGGCCGGCCATCCGCCGTTTAGCGCTTCGGTGCTATTGCTGCTCGCTGGCTGCGTTGGCTGCTGGTTCGCCAGCGTATCTTCCGCATTTAGCTGAATCAGGCCGTTGGAATCAAAGCTGAGATACATCGCCGACGCGTTCCGAATGCCGCGAACGATATCACCGGCGCTTCGGCTGCTCCGTCAACAGAAGGTTGCATTGATAACGAGGAATCGTGGTGCTGTTCCCGTTGACATCCACCGTGGGGACCAGCGCATTGCATCTCTGCGCGACGGCCGAAAAGGTTGCAAGGTCCAGTTGCAGGCCGCTCCAACCACTGCGCAGCAGTGCGTCCAGCATCACCCACGCTGGATTGTTGGTGAACACATTGCTCAGGTAGTTGCCGCTGGAATCATATTGCGCAAGTTGAAGGCCTTGAATCAGAACATCGACATCGGGGAAGGAGTTCCCATTGGAAATCGAGTTGGGCACCACCAGCGACATAAATGCCATGCTGCCGTATGGATCGCCTAACGGCTGTCCTGACGGAATTGCTGAAGTCCGGATTGAAGCTGCCGTTCCTGGTGCCGTAACTGATGACGTTGTACCAACCCGTCGCCGTCATATTGGTCCCGCTCACTCCCACCGGGATCTGGGTGTTGTTCACGATTACCGTAATGACACTCGTGATCTGCCCCATTCCCAGCAATACTTCGAAGTGCGTGAGATTTCCGTCGTTCCTCGCAAGCACAATCGGCGGCTGATACCATCCGGTCCCGTAAATCAGCGGCACAAAATCGTTATAGAGCGCTTGATTCGGCAGTGGCGTGGATAATTGCGATGTTTTCGAGCCATAGCTACGCACCATGATCGAAGCCGGAACGAATTCAATGCCGCCAAACCTGCGCGTTACATTGCTCTGATTGTCGGTGTCGAACATGCCTCGCTGTTGGCATTGCGCGCGCGAATAGTCGCAGGAGGTGTAAGGGGCGCTCCGCATTCATGTTCCCCACGCCGCCGGTTTGATCCGGTGAATATCCGCATCGATAGAAGGGCGAAAAGGCCCCTTGCGTTCCGCCGCTCACCGCTTCCTGCCGCTGCGCCGCGGTGCTCGGAAAGTTCCACGGGCACAGCTTTTGAATGCGGACTTCGGGCAAGAATACGCGCTGTAAGTTCAGCGTGTTCGTGAAACTCAGACGCAAGCGTCGATTCGGTGGATTGATCCGGCGGGTTTGCGATTCCACGGAATACCACCTGGCTGTCCGACGCCACCACCTGGTTCGTCAAGTCGAAGAACAGAAAAGTGACCGCCAGTCCCGATCCTTTCCATCCAATGTTGCGTTCAATCGAGGAAAGAAACGAGTCCGCGTTGGCAAGTGTGATGGAGACTGTCGAGACGCCATCCGTCGCGGCTTCCGGACTGGAGTTCAGATCGAAGATATTGTGCTTGAGCACGCGGCTCAGAGTACTGCTGGCCGTTTACCGTGACGTTGTGAGTGCTCCAGTGCTGAACATCGCCGGTCGGCAGCGTGCAATCGAACAGAAACAGCGGCGTGCCGGGAACTTCCAGCTCTTTCAGAACGTTGATCGTCGTCATTCTGCTATACGTTTTCCGAGTCCGCTGTCGAGTTCAATATCAAATTGCTGATCAAGTCGATCTGACAGGAGTTCTGATTAGGCGCGGTCGCGGTAACGAAAAGTAAGTCGGAAGAAAATCGCGTGCTTGAATAGACGCCGCCCAGGTCGATCGTCTTCTTATACAGTCCCGCTCCTGGCTGCGCTTCCACTTGAGCGCCGAACACGTCCACTTGCACGCCTGCCGGCAATTGCACTCCGAAGCCAATTCCGTCTTGCTGAACCGAAAGGCTGCCCGAAGCTATTCACTCGGTCCACGCTGCGCCGGTGGTGACCGGCGTCAGAAGGTCTGTCCGGTCGCCGTCACAACCAGTTGAATCGTCGCTGGCGCGGCGCTCCGGACGTACACGCTGTAGCAGTACACAAACGAACTTGGCCCGCTGGTGTTCTGAATAATCTGTTGCGTCGTTTGCGCGGTGTTCGTAAGTTGCATCGCGTCGCTGCCTCCCAGCGGGTCCGCCACTCCACCGCTCACCTGCAGTAACGGATCGGCCGTCCACACCGTCTGCGTCCAGTCCTCGCTCCACATCAATAAATTGTCTGGTGGGATCTAAGAAAGTGAACGTGTTCAGTTGACCTTCGGAGGCTTCGAACAGACTCTCAATGGAAGATCGTTCGCCGTCGGTGAGATGCTGAATATCGCATAGCTGCCACTGCACCTTCTGCGCAGCCGGTGTCGGCCATTCGGATCGTGAAGCCGCTCGGCAAGTTGATTGGACAACCGTTCGCATATTGGTACCGCGTGCTACCGGAAACTGTGACACGGCCCCAGTCGTGAGCTGCGGATAATAAAGCATGTCAGCTTCCGTTCTCCATCACGGTCAGCGAGTCTCGCCATTCCATTCGCCCGCCAGCACGGCCGCTCATGCTATCGCTCGCCAGGCTGCAGCTTGGATAGTTCGTGCCATCCCAGGGATCCGTGAAAGCGAAGTTCTCCGCCGGCCCTGCTATGCCGCGAAAGAATTCCTGGAATTCCTGCAATTCGCTTTGATCCAGCAGGCTAAGTTGGATCACCCACCGATGCAGCGGCGCTTGGTAATTGCGGAAACGCTGTTCGGACCCATCCACGAATTGCAACGCCGTCGTCGAAAACTGCCAACACCGCGTTGAGCCGGGTACTGCATCACAGCCCCGGTCTTCAATGTCGGAAATGTGCTCATATCTACAGGCTCGAAATTACGTCGTTCAACGAACTGGAGTTCAAAATTGCCTGTTTCACCGCATTCGCTATGTCATCGCTGTGATCCAGGAACGATTGGCTGTCCATCGCGTTCACTTGAATAGTCACCTGCGGCGATGCGCTCGCTGATTGTGCGCGCGGCTGGCCCGTTTCTCCATAACTGACCGGCGCTACTTGCCCGGGCGCGCTCGCCGTCAGTCCCGCTTGCGATTGCACCGGCGCCGGCAACATAAACGGAGATGGCGCCGCAAGCGTCTGGCCGCCCCCTCCGAACAGACTCAGAAGTCCGCCGAGCAACGGCGACAAGCTGCTCAGCCCTCCACCCAGAAAGCTCGATGCGGCGCTCTCAACCGTGCTGCCAACCGAAGATCCGCCGCTCGTCTTCGATGTAGTGTTCTGCGTGACCGCCTGCGTATTATCCTGCAGTGCGCTGATCTGCGATTGCTGAATCGAGGTAAGACTGGTGATTTGCGTCGTCAGAGAAGTCAACTGCTCCGTAACATCGGAGCTGCTGCCTTGCTGAAAGCGCTCCCGATCGAACCGCTCGCCCCGCCTCCCGTACCGCTGCCCGTGGAAGCGGCCAGTTGCCCGAGTAAGTCGCTTCGCGACGCGCTTCCGGCGCTGCTCGCCGGCAGAAGATCTTCCCACTTACTTCTGGCCATCGTTGCTTTCCGCCCTCAGTTCGTTCTCCAAGACAAAGATCGCCTCCACCAGCCGCGCAGGCAAGTCGTAAACGCTCGCCCGCGCCACACAGCTTCCAGGCATGGAACTCCTCCAGCAGCGCGATGCTCTCCGATGTGATGTACGACGTCGGACAGGTCGCGAGCGATACTCTTCCCCGCGCCCAAACGATCGGCGAGATCGCATCGGCCTCATGCTTGCCAGCCAGCCGCATCGCCGCTTTCTCTCCAGACCGCTCTTTCTGCAGACGTCGCACTTCCACGCGGCCTTGTTTCCAAGTTGAAAATGGAATGCGACAATCAGTTTTTTCTTTCCGCCTCGCTCAACCCGCACTGCTCCTTGATCGCGCTCACTATCTCGCGCGCCAGGTCTTCCGGGCCCTTTTCCAGCAACTGCGCTGCGGTGGCAGGCTCGCCATCGATGATCAATCCCTCGATGCTCACCAGTCCCCACTGTAGGTACATCGCGTCGATTTCCTGCGCCAGGATGTTGGCTTCAATCTTCTCGTGCAGCTCCGTGCCCGCCTCCAGAAACTCCGCCTTTCGGCTGAGTCTCGCGAACTCGCCTGCTCAGCTCCATGCGCCGCCCGAACGAGATGCGGTGGATCGCGAACCTCACTCCCGGCGCGGCCTTGGAGTCGATCGAAACCACGCTGTCGTAGTGCACAGGCGCCATTTCGGAGACGGCCGCTCCCTGGCTGCGTCCGTCATCGCTTCGTTCTTTACCCAAACGCGACATAAATCTCATCATTCACGCTTCCTTGCGCCCGGCAGCTTTGAAATTGCCACTGCAGCCGCTTGTCGGAATCGTCAAAAGCCGGCACCTCCGGCACCACGCTCTGCATGTAGATGCCGAATAACTCGCCCTGCTGCTGGCCCAGTTGCATCATCACGCTGATGGGCGATCTTTGCCGCGCCGCCTGATAGAGAGCCGCCGTCGCCGTATCGTCCATTTCGTAAAGGCTGAAGTTGATCGACACCGTCCGCTGTCCCGGCGCAATCGCGCTGCGGCAATATGGCGCCGATATTCACTCGCTCGCAGATCCAGATTGTTCGTGAACGTTACATCGGCATTGGTCAAGGTGTAAAAACGCGTGGGCGAGCTGCCCAGCCAAACTTGCCCCAGATTTCCCGGAATGATCGAGTAATTAATCGGCGCCACGGTGGGCTCCGCCGGAAAAGTCGACAACCCGAATTCGCCGCTCTCGAAAACTGGCGGTGTCCACTAGGTCCTGCGCCTGCCCGCTGAAATCAAACTCGTGGAAATCGCCGTTGACCTTGATCGAGAGCGTATCCACCGCCATCCCGCCGAGCACGCGCTGCACCGCCGTCGAAGGGCTCCAGTAGTCGTACAGCGTAAGGCTCGGAAGACTCTCGGCCGTCTGATACATCGCCGTCGGCCCGGTTTGCGAGTTCGTCAGCCGGAGTAACGGAAAAAGGTGCATTGAGTTGAACCGTGTTGGCGTTCACCACCACCGTGACAAACCGAATTTCTCCGCCGCTGGTTACTGCGCCACCCGGCGCCAGCCCATGCGGCGCTGTAAATGCCAGAGTCGATGAGCCGCTCGTACTTGCCACCGTCCCTCCCGCCGATTGTGCCGGCGGCTCCGCCCAGACATGCCTGAAACAGCGGCCCGTAGCGGCGGCACGACCGATCGGATCCGCCCAGTTCGCCATGTATGTCTTCAACCCGAAACTGGTCTGTATCCGCAGCCCGCTTGGATTCCCGGCGAAAGTTCGCGACCCTGTCTTGTCCGCGCGCTGAACCTTTGCGTTCTGTTGCTTCGTCGTCAACTTCACCGCGGGAATTCGATTACTCGCGCTGATCGCCGCGGCCACGCCGTAGCTTTGTTCCAGAGCCACATAGAACCGATTGTCATTGGAAAGAATATAGGACATAGGAACTCTTGAATTACGCGCCCGCTAGTCCGCGCTGATCTCCAGAACAAATGCGACCTTCGCGATTTGCAGAAAGTTCCGTCCGCCGTGCTTCACTCCGCCAAACGTGACCTCGTATTCGCCGGCAAAGAACACGCCGTCTCCCCAGTCGCCCCGGCTGTTGTCCAACACCTGCGTGATGGCGTCGACATAAGCTTGTAAGTTGGTCTCTATCTGATCCAGCCGATCCTGCGAAACCCGCGCCTCCACAACCATCTGGGCTTCGCCGGAAAAAGTCCGAAACTTCTCCCGCAGTTCGTTGACCACTTTGTTGCAATAAACATAAACCAGCGGATAGTTATTGAGTCGTGCTCTGCTCCGATATATCCGGCGTCACGTTCTGCGCGATGATCTGCTGCGGCGTAATCGCCGGCAGCGTCATTCCCTGCTGTACCACCAAAGCTTCCACGGCCGCCGGCAATCCGCCACCGGCGGCCAGCACGCCCAGCACTTTCTGCGTGCTCGATCCCGCGATTTGCAGCATGACTCAGCCTCTTTCGATCACGCGATGATCCACAACGAACCACGTCGGCTGCTGGCCCGGTCGGCAGCGCCGCGCCCGGCATTCGAGCCCCGAAGTCATCGTCCAACTGCTGCTGGTTCCCAAGGGACTCTGGTTCTGCAGAGTCAATGTAGCTTGGCGACGTTCCCACATACGCGTTCCAACCCGTCACGTTTTGTGGCGGGCCGCTGACCGTCACCACAAGCTGCTGCCCGTCGGAGGTACCTAATTGAGCGAAATCGCTCGGAGCGCCTTCTTGCCCGGTCGCGTTCACCCAGGTCACCGCCACGTAGAACATTCCACCGGCCGCCGTCCCTGGCACGCTCGATAGCGCGGGAGCACGCGGCCTGTCGGAACCGGATCGGCCACTAATCCGACTCCGATCTGAAAGTAAGTCTGCGCACTCGCCTTTGCCAGTTGCTCATACTCCGCCCACTTACCCTGATACCGGTCATTGAGTTGGTTGTTGTATGCGTCACGATAAATTAGCGAAAGCGTCCTGTGAACGTGCCACTGCCGCATCGGCTCCGGTCACCACAACATCCGTCAAGTCCCTGCGAACGTCGGAGCCGCCCAGCGAATAGTCGCCCAGGGACGACCGCCGAAACAGAAACAACAGCAGCTCGTTCGCCAGATCCTGCTGCGCCAGCATGAATCTTCGCGCCTAAGTCGATGCTCTCCGCGCTCGCAACATTCAGGATCGCGTTTTCGTATCGTTGAAGATCCGCCGCGTCGCTGATGGGGCCATCGCTAAATAAGGCCATGGTTGCTGTGATCGCTCCTACCGCTTTTCCGCTCGCGACGCGCTCTTCAGTGCGCGCAGATCCGCGTCCGAGATCACGTTCACCTGAACCTTGTCCGCCATCAGTCGCTGTTGCGCTTCTTCCAGCGCCTTTCGCGCCGCGGCTCGAAACTCGGCCGATTCCTCCGCCGTCGCCAGGTGAGCATGTCCCTCTAGAATCAGCCGCGCTGCATTGCTTCTCGAAACTTCGGCCAGTTGCCCCGCGCGCCCTCCATCCGGCGTTTCGTGGCTCACCACGACTACATGCGGGCTCCGCGATCTCCTGCTCAATCTTCCGCAACTTTTGAAAAAACACACGTAGATCCATCCCGCTCCCTTCCTGCTCGCGGACAGACGCTTCCTCGCGCCCGCCCGCGTTCGCGCCTCCCTGTCTGGCGCTTAGCTGTTAACCTGCACTGCCGAACGAGTTTCGAAGAACCGCCGTTCCGTACAGCACATCCACCGTGAATTGCTGCCCCAGCGTGTTCGGCTGATAGCTCATCACCACGCGAATTCCAAAGTTGCCCATCTCCGCGTATTCCGCGATCGCGCCCGTGCCCGGCAGTGGCTGTGGAAGCCTGCGAATCACCAGCCCAATCGCGTCCCTGGCGAACGCCAGATTGTGGGTGTTCACCGGCCCGCTGCCCGTCTTCTGCACCAGCTGCGATCGGAACACGAAGAAGTCCTTGATCTTGCCCACCGCGCCGTCCACCAGCGCGCGCAAGCCCGCGTCGCCGGCCGAATAGTATTCACTGAAGCGCGGAATCTGTCTCATTGCCGAGTAACTCACTGGATCCACCACCAGGTACTTACTCGCACACCGACGGAACCTTCGCTTGAAACAGCGCCGTCTCCGCCTGGTCAACCACTGCTTCCGTAAGCGCGACCCCCGCCGTGCCCACCGCCGTATTCGAGCTGAACTGCGAGTACAGGTTCAAAATGTCCGACTCGATTCGTTCCGCGATCGCCACCACGGCCGGTTGCATGTACAGCTTCAGAAGGTCCGGCACCGCCAGCACCTTCGTGATATCGGGAATCTGAAACGTCGCTTCTGCGTGCGTGTTCAGCACAATCTGCGCGTTCCCTAAGTTCGGATTCTGCGTCTGAACCGTCCCGCCCTCCGCGATGTTGTTCGCCACCAGAGTCGGAGGAATCGGCACATTCACCGTATCTCCCGCATTAGCCAGCGTAGGTTCATAGTCGCGATTGACTAAGTTGCCCATCACCAGGTTGCTCACCAGCGCCGGCAAGGCGTCCACTGCGACCAGCTTCACGATCGCGTTTGCTACATTTGCTGATGTAATTGTTCCCATTAACTGTTCACCTCGTTTTGTTCTTTCGAACCTACACCGGGCAACGTGTTCCTTCGACCGCCTCCCGGGCGCCTCTTCACATGCCTCGCAGTGCTTGACTCGCCACTCTCGAGACCTCTTGGCGCACCTTCTCCAGTTCTTCCGGACTCATGCCCGGTCGAATCTTGTCCAGATCGAGTCGCGCCTGTATTCGAGGCAGCCTTCGGCCCCGATCCCATCCCCGATCCGCCGGTAATGCGCGCCGGCAGCAACTCGGGATTCTCCTGCACGAATTGCTTCAGATAGTCGCGCAGAGCAACTTCCCCCGGACCCGCTCCGCGCGATCAGCTGCCCATCGTCTCGCCGATGCACGTCGTCTCTCACCGCGCGATACGCCAGATCCACTTTCGCTACACCCAGCCGCTGTAGCTCCGCGCGAATCGACGAGCTCCGCTCCGCCTCTTCCGCCATTTGCCGGCTGCGAGCGTTCTCTTGAACCAGGTCGTTCACCCGCTTCTCTAGGTCCTCGCGCCGCTTGCGTTCATCCAGCAATTCCGCCTTGTACGCCGGCTCCGCTTTCACCTGCTCGGCATGGACAAACTCCTCGATCACGCCGCGTATCAGAGAACGCAATTCCGGTCCCATCCGTCTTTGCCTCTTCCATATGCCTCCCCGGAACACTTGTCACAACAGCCATTCATGGCTGTTCTTGATCGATTTCGCGCCCGATCCGGTCCTTCACCTCTTGCCGGACGTCGCACAGGAATTGAAACGCCAGCTTCTTGAAAACTTGCTTCTTCAACGTCGGCGAGTCGATGCCCAAGCTCAACAAGCCGCTGAGCGTCCTCTAGCTCCGTCCCAAAATCGCCGATGTCGAATTCGTCCATCCCCGACACATCGATGCTCAGTCCGTCCTCTCGCGCCGCCTCCACCGCCCGCAGCACCCGCTTCATCGAATCCTTCACTGCGTCCCCATACGCGCGCAGCACTTCTTGCGTGATCGCATAATCGCGCTGCTTGCTGACGCCCGATTGCGTCGCATTTCCCGACAGCGCCCCGCCGGCGTGGCTCACATAGCACACCCGGTAAATTTCTTCCTGCAATCTCGTCAGATTGTCGGCCGCAATCTGGTAGACGTTCCCCTGCGGCTCCGTCCATCCGAACCGGTCTTGCGGACCAAGTTGAATGTAGTACGACTCGCCCATCACCTGGTCCCAATCGCGCTCCGAGTAAATCACCGGCATCGCGAACAATCCCATCGTCAGCGCCCATCCCAAAGCGTTCGACTTATTGAAGTGCTCCAGTTGCAGCGACGCCGCTTTGTTCAATAGCCACAGCCCGTCGGATACTCGCAACTCCACCAGCGGCACCCGCAACTGCTTCGCCAGCCCATGCCGTCCTTCGGCCACAACTTCCACGCGCCCCTGCCGTGCTGCCTTCTTCCACTTGTTCGTAGATCCGGTACTTCTCCTTGTCGTAGTAAACCCAGCGCGTTTGCTTCCACCACGCCGCATCTTCCAGCTTGTCCTTGCGCAGACTCTGCGTTCGCAGCACCACCCATTGATATTGCCCGTAATCGTCATAACTCCAATTGATCAGTTCATCCGCCGCGTAACTCACTAAGTACGCGCGCGACGCACCCCGCTCATCTTCCTCTGCCCGCGTTGCCCACTGGTTCGTTCAGCCGCGGAAAGTCAATCAGTACATAGCTCTTTCCGCAAACCAGCGCCTCCACAAATTGCCGCCGGAAAAACTCCGAGAGGTTCGTACCCTTCAGATCGCAGTCTTCCGCGAACACGCCGAAGAACTTCTTGGACCGCTCGCTGTTCCCTTCAAAGTGCAGGACCGGCTCCCTGCGGAAAAGCGTCGCCGTATACCAATCCACGATCGATCCGACGTAGTTCTCGTAAAAGCTCCGGCTCAGCCGTTCCATATAGACATCTCCGGGCTCCTTCTGCCGCCGGACCAGATATTGATCGGCACTGCGCGATGAACTGCGCGCCCCCGGCGTACAGATCGCGATACTGCCTCCACATCGCTCGTCTTCGCGGCGTACTCGGGATGCTCGTGCGTGATGTCCGGACCAACGTTGCCAATGTTCATCAGGTATTCTTTCGCCGTCTAAATCAGCCTCCGGCCCTGCTCGCCGAACACTGCGTGCGGCCGGCACTCCTGCCAGACCAGGTAACCCAGCGCATCCGACAAGTGCGTCCTCTTGGAATCCCGCTCTTTATCGATCACGCTTGTGTCCGGCTTGAACGTCACTTCTTCGAAGTCCGTCGACCAGCCCCGTGCAGCGTGGATGGATCAACAACCGCACCTCTTCGCCGGCCGAAAACAACTTCGCGTTCACCAGAGCGACCCGCTCCCGCACGCTCGGATTGCTCGCCGGCACGCGAAACTTCAAATTCCGGTACGCCGTCCGTCGAAAGTACTCCTTGATGATTCTGGTAGTCCGTCGTTCCCGCTGTCTGCAGCCTCTGCCCGGACGCGTCTCCATAAATCACAATGCCCGCCTGATGATTCGGATACCGCGCGTGAAACTCCTCGCACGCTTGCAATGTGCTGGCCCGGCTAAGCACCACTTCATCCAGCACCCGAATCTCTTCGCCGCTCTTCTGCGCCACGATCGAACTCATCGGGTCCACGTTGAAGTCCAACGCCCAAAACAACGGCAGAGCTCCGTCGATCTCCACTTTCCTGATATTCCGTTCGCGTTGGAACCCCTGATAAACCACGCCGGCCTGGACGTTCAGATACTCGCCCAGCGCTTCCTGCTCAAAAAACTTCGGATCGTAGCTTCCTCGCAGCCGTTCATAGAAATCAGGGATCTTGTCCAGCACGTGGCTGTTCTCGAACGGCTTGGCCACCACCACGTCGTATCCCGCTATCGAGATTCCGGACAAACCTCCGGTACACCCAATCAAATCCCTTCGGCGTCCATACCGCAAATCCGCACAGGCGCGATGCCTGCGGATCGCGCAACCGTCCTTCCAGCCGCAGCCACGCTTCTTCCGCCGTGTAAGTCAGCTCATCCAGCCCAAACCACGCCAGGTTCGTCCCGCGCAACCGTTCGAAGTCGTCCACCGCGCGAAAATAGATCCGCGATCCGGTGTCCTTCATCAACAGCACTGATTCCGACTTATTCAACTCATGCCGGATCCGGTTACTATTCAGTACTTCGAGGAAGCTTGTTAGTGTTGCGTCCCGCAACATGGGGTAAGTCGGTGCGCCAATTAGGCCCTGCCGGCCCGGATTCAGGTAACTGAGCCGGATCGCCTCCTGGCACAGCGCCTGGCTCTTCCCCGAGCCGATCGGCCCCGAAAACCCCTTAAACCTCGCCGTCGATGCATGAAACTTACTCTGCGAAGGGAGGGGCACATAGTCTATTTCAATCCGCAGCGTTTTTCCGCTGGATCTTTCCACGTGACGATGATCTCCCTCGGCTGCTCCTCTTCCTCCAACTCGCGTTCAAGCTGGGTCAGCCGGATGAAATCCGCCAGCGTCACCTTACTGTTCTTCAGATCCAGCCGCTTTTCAATGTTCAATGAGCAACTTGCTGATTCGTCGCCTGCGGGCCTTTCCGCCGCTCCGCGGCTCTTGCGCGGCTCTTTCGTTCGCATGCTCGTGCTGCCATCTGGCTTCCAAAAAGAGGGCGCCTCCGTTTCCGGAAGCGCCCGCAAGCAACTCTCTCCTGCACCAACTCTATCAATCGGGTTTCTGCTCGGCGCGACTTACTTCCTAAGCGCCTGAAAACGCACCGCCGATTCCTAAGCGTCTTTTGTCACCTTCCAAAACCGGCTCCACTTACGCCGTCTGAATCCGAGCCGCGTCTTCCAGTCCACGATCCTGAATCTCGATCTCGCGGATCCGAAACTTTTGAACTTTCCCCGTCACCGTCATCGGAAACGCATCCACAAAGCGGATATATTGTGGCACCTTGAAGTGCGCGATCCGTCCGTGGCAGAACTCGCGGATCTCTTCTTCCACCGCCGGTTCCTTCAGCCGGATCCACGCTGCCACCGTCTCCCCCAGTCTCGCATCGGGAAGCCCTACTACCTGCACTTCCGCCACTTTCGGATGCGTGTGCAGGAACTCTTCGATTTCTCGCGGATACACGTTTTCACCCCCCCGGATGATCATGTCTTTCGCGCGCCCTGTGATTCGAAAATACTCGTGGATGTCCATCGTCGCCAGATCTCCGGTGTGCAGCCAGCCATCCTCATCAATGGCGCGCCGCGTCGCCTCCAGCTCCTCATCGTAGCCCTTCATCACCAGATAGCCGCGCGTGCACAGCTCGCCTTGCTCGCCCACCGGAGCCGTTTCGCCGCTCGCCGAGACAATCTTGACCTCCGTATTCGCGCACGCATGCCCCACTGTAGCCACACGCCGCTGCAAATCGTCGTCCGACGCCGACATCGTGATTACTGGCGAGCTTTCGGTCTGCCCGTATCCAACCGTCATGCCCTCGCAGTGCATCTCCTTCACCACGCGTTTCATGATTTCCACTGGACACGGCGCACCGGCCATAATTCCCGTTCGCAGCGAACCCAAGTCGAAAGTGTGAAAAGCCGGGTGCTCCAACTCGGCGATGAACATGGTCGGCACTCCATAGATCGCGGTCGCGCGTTCTTCGTGGATCGCCTGGAGCGTCGCTAATGCGTCGAAAGTCGCGCTCGGCAGGATCATCGCCGCCCCGCTCACCACCGAAACTAATGTGCCGATCACACACCCGAAACAGTGGTACAACGGCACGGGCACCATGATCCGGTCCTTCTCGCTGATCCTCAGGCACTCCGCAACAATGGCCGCATTGTTTAGGATATTTCGATGAGTTAGGAGCACGCCCTTCGGCGATCCGGTGGTTCCCGAAGTGTATTGGATGTTAGTCGGTTCATCGGGCGATATTCGCCGCGCTGGAATATCTCGCCCCTCCGACAGCATTTTTTTCCAACCTTCCGTCCCGAAATAGACGATATGCTCCAATGCCAGTGTCTGCCCTGCGATCGCTTCCTCCACAATCGCCCGATAATCGGACCGTTTGTCTTTCTCCCAAAGAAACAGCGCCTTCATCTTCGATTTACGCAACACAAAC
The DNA here is from genome assembly GCA_963798295.1 of Bryobacterales bacterium. GTDB lineage: Bacteria > Acidobacteriota > Terriglobia > Bryobacterales > Bryobacteraceae > Palsa-89. The sequence goes on from CAWCSV010000007.1 coordinate 1,317,465, forward strand.
GCGAGATCGAACGGCCGGTAGGCCGGATTCACGTTCACTAGCACCGCGCCAATCCGCGCGCATGCCAGATGTAACTGCACCCATTCGACGCAGTTGGTCGACCACACCCCGATCCGATCGCGTTCCCCAAGCCCCAACCCCGCCAGTCCCCGCGCCGTTCGTTCCACCGCCGCCGCTAACTCCGAAAACGTTAGCCTCGCCCCTTGATGCCGCGCCACCAGCGCATCTCGGTCCGGAAATCGAGCAGCGGTTCTCTCAAATACCTCCCAGATACTAGCTTCGATAAGCGGAGCATCGTGGCCCCGTGAGTAACTCAACATGGAAGTCCGGCCTCCAAATATGGGTCTCAGTGTATAACAATTAGCTATGCGCGTCCGCCATTTACTCATCTTTATTTTGGCCTGTTCCCCCGCGTTCGCGGCCTCCTCCGCGCGCTTCTCGCTCGAACAAGTGATGAGCGCTCCGTTCCCGTCCGATCTCACCGTCGCGCCCAAAGGCGGAGCCATCGCCTGGGTGCTCAACGAACATGGCGCACGCAACGTCTGGATCGCCGAAGCCCCGGCTTATTCCGGCCGCCGGCTCACCAGCTATCGCGACGACGATGGCCAGGAGATCGCCCAACTCACCTGGACCCCCGACGGCCGCTCCGTTCTGTTTGTCCGCGGTGGCGATTTTGAAAACGGGGGTGAAAATCCCAACCCCGCCAGTCTTCCCCAGGGCGTCGAACAAGCCATCTGGATCGCTCCGCTCGGCGGCGCACCGCGCAAAATAACGGAAGGCAGCGATCCTGCCGTATCTCCTTCCGGCGACCGTCTCGTCTTCCTCCGCAAAGCCGAAATCTGGTCGATCGCTATCGACGAAAACGCTAAGCCGTCCCAGCTAATCCACGCCAAAGGAGCAGCCAGTCAACTCCGCTGGTCTCCCGATGGCTCCAAACTCGCCTTTGTCTCCACGCGCGGCGATCACTCCTTCATCGCCGTCTACAGCGTCGCCGCGCAGTCCATCGCGTATCTCGATCCCAGCGTGGACCGCGATTCCGAGCCCGTCTGGTCTCCCGACGGCAAGCAGATCGCCTTCATCCGCATCCCCGCCTCCACGCTTGCAGTTGGCGCTCGCCGCGCAGCGTCCCCTCCCTGGTCCATCCGCATCGCCCCTGTCGAATCCGGAAATGCCGCATCCGGAAATGGCCACGAGCTCTGGCACGCCTCCGATGGCCCGGGCAGCGTCTTCCACGCCATGGACGCCGACACGCAATTGTTTTGGGGCGCGGGCGACCGCATCGTTTTCCCGTGGGAGCGCACCGGCTGGCTGCATCTGTACTCCATCTCCACGCATGGCGATGTGCCCCAGCCGTTGAACGATCCCGGAGAATTCGAGATCGAAAATGCTTCACTCTCCGCCGACCGCCGCGCCGTTCTGTTTTCTTCCAACGAACACGACGCCGATCGCCGTCACCTGTGGCGCGTCACCGTGCTCGGCGAAAACCTCACACCGCTTACTTCCGGTGCGGGCATCGAGTGGTCCCCGCTTGAAACCAGCGACGGCGCGGTTGCGATGTTGCGCTCGGACGCTCAGAATCCCGCGCGCGCGTCGATGAAGACCGGCGCCGGCGATCCGCGCGACCTCGCTCCTTACTCTATCCCGGCCGACTTCCCCGCTTCGTCCCTCGTCACTCCGCAGCCTGTCACCTTCTCTTCATCCGATGGCCTGCGTATACACGGCCAGCTTTTTCTTCCTCCCGGTTCCGGCTCCACGCAGCAACATCCGGCTCTCATCTTTTTGCACGGTGGCTCCCGCCGTCAGATGCTGCTCGGCTGGCATTACATGGACTACTACAACAACGCTTACGCGATGAATCAGTATCTCGCTAGTCTCGGATACATCGTGCTCGCGGTGAACTATCGCAGCGGCATTGGCTACGGGCTCGATTTTCGCGAAGCCCTCAACTACGGCGCCACCGGCGCAAGCGAATTCAACGACGTCTTGGGCGCTGGTCTGTATCTGCAAAGCCGTCCCGATGTGGATCCCAAGCGCATCGGACTGTGGGGCGGTTCCTATGGTGGTTATCTCACCGCGCTCGGCCTAGCTCGCGCCTCCAATTTATTCGCCACCGGCGTCGATTTTCACGGCGTTCACGATTGGTCCGCCGAGATCGCTTCGGACGGCATTACGCTGGATGCCGCTGCCGCCCGCCTGGCCTTCGAGTCCTCGCCCCTCGCATCGGTCAGCACCTGGCGCTCGCCCGTCCTGCTCATCCACGGCGATGACGATCGCAATGTGCCGTTCCACCAAACCGTCGCGCTGGTCGAAGCCCTTCGCAAACAAAATGTCGAATTTCAGGAGCTTATCTTTCCGGATGAAATCCACGGATTCCTGACGGAAAAACGCTGGCTCCAGGCCTATCACGCCGCCGCCGACTTTCTGGGCAAGCACCTGCACTAAACAGAACCGCGCGCAGCAAGTGGCAACCCCGCCGCCGTCAGCGCGAACCCCTCATACCCCTTCGCCGCAACCTCGTCGCACTTCTGCCGATACGCCCCCACCCCACCGATGTACGGCATAAACACGCGCGGTTTCCCGGGAATATTCGCCCCCATGTACCACGAGTTGGCCCTGGGAAACAGCGTCGCGTTTCCCAGCTCGTTGACGTGCCCCACCCAATCGTCCTCCGCGCTCTTGGTGGCCTCGATGCTCCCGATCTCCTGTTCGCGCAAATCCGCCAGACAGCGCGCTATCCAATCCACGTGTTGCTCAATCGACACAGCCATATTCGAGAGTACCGACGGGCTCCCCGGCCCCGTGATGGTGAATAGATTCGGAAAGCCAGCGATCATGATGCCCAGATAGGTGCGCGTCCCTTCCCCCCACTTCTCCTTCAGCGTGACGCCGCCCCGTCCGCGAATTTCGATGTTGCACAGCGCGCCTGTCATCGCGTCGAACCCGGTGGCGAACACAATGCTGTCCACTTCGTACTCCGCATCCGAGGTCCGCAGTCCCGCGGGAGTAATCTCTTCAATCGGCGTGTCTCGTACATCGATGAGCGTTACATTCTCGCGATTGAACGTCGCATAATAGCCCGTATCCACGCACAGCCGCTTCGTCGCGAAGGGATGATCTCTCGGCAGAAGTTTCTCCGCCACCGCCGGATCGCGCACAATCTCGCGGATTTTGGAGTGTACGAACTCGGCCGCGGTATCGTTCGCTTCTTTGCTGACAATCAGGTCGGTAAACGCTCCCAGCAGGCAAACCCCTCCGCGCCTCCACCGTCTCTCGTACTCGCGCTGCCGACCCTCTGGCGAGACCTCCAACGCCGATTTATCGCCTTGTTCAAACAGCATGCCGAAAGGCACCGCTCGTGCCTGATTCCGGTATTCGGAGCTGTTCACTTGCCAATCCTCCAGCGTCTCGGGCGTCAACGGCGCATTGTTCGCCGGCACGCTGAAATTGGGCGTCCTCTGAAACACGAACAGGTGCGCCGCCTGCTCGGCGATCATTGGGATCGATTGAATCCCCGACGAGCCTGTCCCGATCACGGCCACCCGTTGACCCGTGAAATCCACGCCTTCGTGCGGCCAGTGACCGGTGTGATACATCTTGCCCTGAAACGTATCGCGACCCTTAAAATCCGGGATCTTCGCGGCCGACAAGCAGCCCGTCGCCATCACACAGAACCGCGCCCGCGCCCGGTCTCCCCGATCGGTCTCAATGCTCCAGCAGTTCTCGCTTTCGTCGAAGATCGCGGCATTCACCCGTGTATTCAATTGAATGTCTCGCTTCAGATCGAAACGTTCGGCCACATGATCGAGGTACCGCAAAATCTCCGGCTGCGTGGCGTAACGCTCGGTCCACTGCCATTCCTGCTCCAGTTCCTTGGAGAACGAGTACGAATACTCCAGGCTCTCCACGTCGCATCGCGCGCCTGGATACCGGTTCCAATACCAGGTGCCTCCTAAACCGCTCGCTGCCTCATACACCCGCGCCGTGAAGCCGAGCCCGCGCAGCCGATGCAGCATGTACAGACCCGCGAAACCCGCTCCGACGATCACCACATCCAAGTCGCTTGATGGCATGTCCAAGCGGCGATGATATCGCATTTAGCTGTGGGGCGGGCGCATCTGCCATGATAGTGAGTGCATGTTCTTTCGCCGCGAAAAACCTCAAGAGCTCACCTTCACCGAACGCCTGGACGGCCTGCGAAAGCTGGGCTTCAGCACCAGCCCCGCCGGACCGGGCAAAGCGCAAATCCTGCGCGACGGAATCGGCGCCATCATTGAGGACCGCCCTGGCCAGCACCCGCACGTAAACAAAGCCGGGTTAGTGCTCGGCGATGAAATCGGAGCTTTGGTGAATCGCGGGTATCAAATGTTCTGGAAAAGTCCCAGCGGAAGGACCGCGCCCGCCCTCGCCACGCATCTGAAAGCGCTCCACGCGTTCGAAGAGGATCTAAAGGAAGGCCTCGGCCTGCCGAGTCTTTACAACGAAAGCCTCGGCACCACGTCCGATCTCCATCTTTACGACCGCGTGGAACACCGCGACGAAGGCGATGCCGATAAGCCCTGGGATCACAAGATCGTCACTTCGTAGTCCCCGCGTATTTCGCATACAGTTCCTGGCTCTTCTTGGCTTCATCCTTCTTGCCCTGGTGCTCCAGCACCATGCTTCGCAGAAGCAAATACCTCGGGAAAATGAGCGAGGCAAACAGCGGCTCGCCCGATGACAGCGGCAGAGGATAGGGGTCGATCAGCGTGGCCGCTTGATCCATCGCGCCCGTCTCCACATACGCCCACGCCAGCAGCGTTCTCGCCTGTCCATCCGCCGATGGATTCGTCTCGGCATAAATCGCTTGCAACAAAGGCAGCGCCTCCCGATATTTCTTTGCAAATAGCAGCGCCAAGGAGTCGGCCATCTTGGAACCGGAGCTCGCCGTCGTTCCGGACGCGAGGTAGCGGCACACCGCGCTCAAGCCCCGCACCTGTGGGCTTTGCGCGCTCGTCGCAGCCTCATTCGCAAGTTCCGCCGCGCTCTTGTTGTCACCTGCCTCTAGCGTCCAGATCGCGCGCTGGCTGAATGCCAGGGACCGCAAATCGCCCTCCAACCCCGGAGCCAACTTCTCCATCCGATCCATAGCCGCTTTCCGCCGGCCCGTCAAATATTCCCATTGCGCCATCTGATAATTGGCGCCGTCGTTCCGCCCGCGCGTGTTTGGCCCCCAATGCCTCGCAAAAAGTCCGTCCGCGCCCTGCCGATCCCCCATCATGAGCTTGGCCTCGGCCGCCTTCAGAAATTCCGCGGGATTCTTCGCCGCCGCCTGCTCAAAATATCCGTCGGCAGCCTTGAAGTCGCCGAGCATATAACTGACCTCGCCTTGCGAGTCCAGCGCGTTCGTATCCCCGGGCGCCAGCTTTTGATACTGCGCCAGCGCCCCCCGTGCGCCGCTCAAGTCCTTGGACCATGCCAGCGCATAGCCCAGTTCGTTCCAGTTTTGCGCTTCATCCGGATCCAGATGCGTCGCCGCCCGATATTCCATTGCCGCCTGTGAAAACTCGCGCCGCGCGAATCGCATTTCACCGAGCTCCTTGACATGATTCGCGTCCGCCGGAGTCGCCGCGCTCAACTTCTCCAACGCCGTCGCTCTTTCGGCCAAATCTCCGCTCGCCGTCGCGGCCACATATTCCAGATTCGCCCGATCAATCGTATCCAGCCGCGCCACGCGCTCCGCCGTCTGCACCACCTGCCGCGCCCTGGCCCGATCCCCGGTTTCTGTCAGCAGCTTCGCTTCATCTAGATATCCGGCCGCGAATCCGGGATCGTCCTGCGTGGCCGCTTCTAAATTCTTCGTCGCCTCTTGCGAATCCCTGGCTGCCAGCGCTTCGCCGTAAAACCTGAAGGCCTTTTCGTCGCGGGTTCCAAAGACCCGGGCCTCCGGACTCACCCGCCGCGCCAGTTCATTCGCCAGCGGCAGAAAGCCCGCCGAAGCCTCTCCATCGATCTCAAAACTTTCCACCGTCCTGGTTTTTCCCAGATCCTCCAGCGTCGCGCGAATCCCAATGCGGCCGTTTCGTTCGAAGAAATATCCTTCCAGCACTCGCGACGCTCGCATCGACTGCGCGTCGGAGAGCGACTGCACCTGTCTCGCGAAAATGTTTTTCGCGCCTGCCAGGTCGTACGCCACCACTGCCGCCGCTGCGCGGTTCAGGCAATTCAAGTCCGCGTCGGAACTCAGATTCTCGATCGGCATTACTGCCAGACGTTCCACTCCGTCGTTCTGCGGCCGCGCGCACCCCACCGCGATAATGATGAGCAGGAAAAAGAATGTGGAGAAGAACGGAGCTCTCGTTCGCTTACAAAACACGCGGCTCGCTCGCCATCAGTTCTTTGAACTCCGGAAGGTCTTTCATCTCCGCAAACGCGGGATCCTGCTCAAACTTCTTGCGCTCTTTGAAACCCTCTTCCAGCGCCTTGCGGATATATTGCAGCGCTAGCTCGTTCCGGCCCGCCTTGGCGTAGGTCTGCGCCAGATAGAAGTGGAACTTGCCGCGTTCCTCCACGCTTCGCTCTTGCAGCAGGACGCCCTGCGTGCTGCGATTCTCAAACACGTCCGGATTCAGCTTGAGCGCCGTCTGCAAAGCTTCCTGCGCGCGAACCTCGTCTTTGCGGGAAAAATAGCCCAAAGCTAGATTGCTCCATACCGAAGCCGATTCTGGATTCATGCGCAGCGCCTTCTTGTACTGATTCATCGCGCGCCGGTAGCTTTTCCTGGCGTAGTAGATGGTTCCAAGATTATTCACCGCTTCGGCGTATTTGGAATCCACGCGCAGCGCCAGCCGGTAGTATTTTTCCGCCAGGTTCAATTGCAGCATCTGATGATACGCGATGCCGGTCTTGTTCAGCATCACGGCCGAACCCTTGGAGTGCTGCTGGTACATCTCCGCGGCTTCCCGGAATCTCTTTTCCGCCATGAAAATGTCGCCGCGCATCTCCGGCGTCAGCGTTACGGCGGGCTTCGGCGCGGCCGGCGGCTTCAGGCCGGTGTCGGATGAGTTGAGGAAACCGCTGGGGGCGGCGTGGACTCGGCCGCCTGCCCGGCTGTGGCAATCGCCTGCACCACCAACAAGCCAATTGCGGATAACAAAAACTTGGAAACCATACTCCACCTCCCCGGATCATGCTTTTTCGGAAGGCTCTGACGATCCCGCTTCAGGAGCTATAGCTCCTACATTATCACTTCTTGCCCGGTTTTTTGAGATGACGAATTACTTGAATATACCCCGAAGGCGGTCCAAAAATCCCTTATGCTTCGGCTGGGGTTGAGGCTCCGCCCCGGATTCAGGCTGCGGAGGAGGGGTTTGCGCGGCGCGTTGCTGCGGCGGCGCTCCGGAAGGATTCGCGGATAACACTTGATCCGTGCCTCGCGCCGGTTGTCCCGTCTCCCAGCCCGCCACACGCGTTCCTCCGCCCCCGTGCAATTGGCACAGCTCCACGGGCTGCGTTCCATCGATAAAATATTCGGTTCGAACCTTGGGACAGGCGGCGGTCGCAAGCTGCCCCGAAGCCGGATCGATCTGCACCCCAACCACTCCGGCCGGCGCTTCGAACTCGCTCACATTCCGATATTCCCGATGCTCGTGCGCGCGCCGCATAAACTCAGCCCAAACCGGCAGCGCCGAATGCGCGCCTTCCAGGTTCAGCTCGCGGTTATCGTCGAATCCCACCCACACCAGGCAGATCAGCTTCGATGTAAATCCAGCGAACCAGCCGTCGTGCGACGTTCCGGTCTTTCCCGCGATCGGAAAATTGATGCCCCGCGCCCACACCCCCGCGCCCGTTCCGCTGCGCACCACTTCCTCCAGCATTTGATCCATCAGGAACGCCACCCGAGGATCCAGCACATCGCGATGTTCCGGCTTATTGTCGAACATGATCGCCCCATGATCCGTCGCGATATCGGAAACAAAGTACGGCTTTGGAGTAAACGCCGTGATTGGCGTAAATGGTGTAAGCGCCCGCAATCTCGAGCGGCGTCACTTCATAGGCCCCCAGCGCCACCGCCGGCGTGGGATGGATCTCCACGTTCATGCCCGCGCGCCGCGCCAGGTCCACCACCGCGTCGTAGCCGGTTGCTTCGGCCAGTTTCACCGTGGCCACGTTCAACGAATGCGCCAGCGCATCCTGCAATCCCACGTTGCCGTAGAATTTGTGCTCGAAATTGCTCGGCTCGTAAGGCTTCCCGTCGAAGTAAAACGTGGTCGGCTCGTCCATGATCATGCTGGCCGGCGTAAATACTTGCCCGTTGTTGGCCAGCGCCGTGTTCAGCGCCGCGGCGTAGACAAACGGCTTGAATGACGATCCCGGCTGCCGCTTGGCCAGGATGCGGTTCAATTGGCTGGTCCCATAATTCCTGCCGCCAATCAGCGCCCGTACTTCGCCCGTCTGTGGATCCAGCGCAATCAAAGCGCATTGCGGATCGGGATAATTGGGATCCTTTTTCTTCCGCCCTTTGATCCGCTTGTCCGCCTCTTCCATCCCGATCCGCACCGCTTCCGCCGCGTCGTGCTGCAGGTTCGGATCGAGAGTGGTGTAGACGTGATAGGTGTTGGATTGGAAGTTGTAGTCCGGAAACTTTTCGAGCAGAGAATCGTTCACCAGGTCCACAAAATAAGGCGCCTCGGTGGATTCCATGTTTTGCCTGGCCAGTTCCATCGGCGCTGCAATCGCGCTCTGATAATCCGCATCGCTGATGTAATTGTTCTCCCGCATCAGCTTCAACACCACGTTGCGCCGCTGACGCGCCCGCTCCGGCCAGCGAAAAGGATTGATGTAACTAGGCTGCTGAATCAACCCGGCTAGTGTAGCCGCCTCCGGCAGCTTCAACTGCGAAATATCTTTCCCGAAATAAGCCTGCGCCGCCTCGCCGAACCCCCGGATCCCGAAACTGCCGCGCTGTCCCAGCGGCACCTGGTTCACGTAGTACTCGAAAATCTGTTCCTTCTTAAGCTTCTGCTCCAGGTGCATGGTGATCAGCACCTCGGGAATCTTGCGTCTCCAGGAACGGTCACTGCGGTTCAACAGCAGCATGCCCGCCAGTTGCATGCTGAGCGTGGAAGCTCCCTGCGCATTGTGGCCCTTCTTGACGTCCACGTAGGCCGACTTCACGATCCGTATCGGGTCAAATCCGGAATGCTGGAAAAATCGCTTGTCCTCGGCGGAAACCACCGCGTGCACCAGCACCGGCGGAATGTCCTCGTACTTCACCAGCCGCCGCTTCTCGCGATTCTTGTCAAACAGATTCGAGATCAGCTCCGGCTCCAGCGTGTATTCGGTCCGGTCCGTGTTGTCGGCCAGCGAAATGATCTGCGTCACCTTGCCTGCGGCGAACTTGATGACGCCCTCGTCCCGCTTGAAGTACGAATCGGGCCCGGGATACACGTCGATCTCCTCGGGCTTCAGCGTAAAGTAGCCCATGCGGTTGCTCTGCGATTCGGTGTATCCGCTGCGGCGCAAGTCGCTCGCGATCTCTTGCGGATCGGCAATGTCGCCCACATCCACCGTGCGCGGCGCGGCAAACAACATCGAAGTGTTCGCAAACGGACCGGCCGCCAGCTTCGCCTCGATCAGCCGTGAGTACTTCACGTAATAGTACGTGAACACCGCAAGACCGGTGGTGAACGCCAGCACCAGCAGAACAAGGAAGATCTTGCCAACCGGGCCCAACGCAAAACGGGCCGCGGAGGGTTTCTTGGGTACCTGGACTTTTACCGCCACTTAGTACTATCTTCGCACGGGTCACGGTTTGGGGCACAATGGACTTATGAGCGCCACGGCACAAGTCTCCGTCGAAGAGTACCTCCGCCGCACCGAGAAGCCGTATTGCGAATACGTCGACGGCGTCTTGCACCCCAAGGCAATGCCGATAATGATTCACGCGTTGGCTCAATACAGGTTACAGGTCCTGCTCAGCCGGCAAGGTGTCGAAGCGCTTGGCGAGGTCCATTGCCGCCTTTCGCCGACAAAATATCTCATCCCTGACGTCATCGCCGCCCCAAAGATCCAGCATCCTTATCCCACCGAACCCGTGCTCCTCTGCGTCGAGATCCTTTCTCCTGAAGATCGGCCGGGAGCCATGCCCGCCAAGTGCGAGCAGTACCACGCCTGGGGCGTCCCCTTTTGCTGGGTCATCGATCCCGAAAAGCAGACCGGCTGGCAGTATCACGCCGGAAGCGAACCCGAGCGCGTCGAACGTGGCGCCACCCTCATAGCGGGACAACTCGCGGTCTCATTGCAAGAGCTGTTCCCCGAACTGCCTCGTTAAAAGCATCCGACGCCAGTCATGCGGTCGTCACTTTTCCCGATTTTGAAACGCGAGCCAAGAAAGGCCCTGGACGGCTATTGAGAACCTTGCACATCTGCGGTAGCGCTCCCAAGAAAACGGCTCCGATTTCGACGCCACGAAGATTGCCGGCGGTCAGGACGAACACTCTGGCCTTACTGGCCCGAAGAGCCGTGAACTCCAGAGGACGATATCTCAATTTCTGATCCTTTGTGAGCACAACCCAGCCCTTCTCTCCCGCGCTTTTAAGCCAGACCTGGTCCTCTTCATCGCGAGCGAAATGATCGTCGTGAATCTCGACGACCATGCCAGCGTTGATAAGTTCGGTTCGGATTGGATCTACGCCAAGCGACCTATCGAGGAAGAATATGGTGCCATCAGGCGGCTTCGCAGCGGATTGCTTCTTCGATCGCACAGATCTCCACTCGGAAGTCCTGGGCAAGGTCCGCGACGGAATCGCCGGCCTTGTATCGCTCGTAGACGGATGAAACAGGTATGCCGGTGCCAGCAATTACGGGACGGCCGAACGAGACCCCCGGATTCATGACCACTACCCGAGGATCGGAAGCAGGAAACGCCTCCGCCTGGGTTTCCCGGGTGAAAGGAAAAAGTCTTGTCGGTAGACCCTTAGCGTCCCGTTCAATTCGCTTGAGATACACGCCAATGATTTCCTTCATTGCACGTTGGCCTTCCCGCGACACGTTGATCAGCTCACCGTAGCGTTCCACGAACAAATCCAAACCATTCGTTTGAAAAGTCTGATCGATCAGGGGCCGTTCAATCCGAAATTGGAGCCGCAGATAATCGAGGGCCTTGCGGACCTTCGGCAGCTTCACGCCGTAACGGCGTCGGACGGCTGCCAGAACGTGCGCCTCCACAAGGTTGATGAAGGACAAATACTGCCTCCTCGGATCGTCCAGATGAATCAGAGGCCGGGAACGCTTCGACTGTCCAGCAACGGGGTACAACCTCCCCGCCACCCAACTGCGCAAAGTTTCCTCAGGCATGCGCAGGTAGTGCGCCGCTTCGGCCAGCGAGTACGCCGGCGCCAGCCGAACATCGTTTCTTTCCTCACTCGGTGCAATCGCCATCTCTCTCCTATCAAACATTATCCGTCCATCGTGATAGTTGAGACAACAAGAGACTGGCAAAACGCGATACACGCTCCTCCTTGTAATCAGCCCCGTACGGCCACCCGTGCGTATTTCGAGAGTCGGTTCCGGCGAGCCGCTGAGCCGAGGGCAATTAATAGACGGGCTTCGCCCAGTCTGGTGCCGACCATACCTCACTCACGTGCTCAATCCAAGCTGGTCACACTTCTCTGCCAGCAAGGCATCAAGGCCGTTCATGAGGTGAGAATCCCTTTCCGTGGCGGCAAGCACGGAATGCCCGACGTGATCGCCGCGCCTGTGCTGCAAGGTCGCTACCCCACCGAACCGGTCCTCCTCTGCGTCGAGATTCTTTCCCCAGGAGACCGCCTGCGAGCCACACTTGCAAAATGCAAAGAGTACCACGCCTCGGGCGTCCCCTTCTGCTGGGTCATCGATCCCGAAAAGCAGACCGTCTGGCAATATCACGCCGGAAGCGAACCCGAACGCGTGGAACGCGGCGGCACCCTCATGGCGGGCCAACTCGCGGTCTCGTTGCAGGAACTCTTCCCCGAACTACCTCGCTAACGGACGCCGGTCGTCACCTTTCCCGATTTGGAGACGCGAGCCACGACGCACAACTTCATATCAATGCCATCTCAGCTTCCTCTCTGAGCGTTCTGCACCATGCCTCGCGAGCGCCTACATTCTTCCTGGTGTACGCTCTTGCTCGTGGCGGCAATCTCCGATTCGTTGCTGAGGTCGTACGCCTTTCGTTGCCCAAAAACTCTGCGGCACCTCTCTCTGCGGCACCTCTCTATGTTGTCCAGGAACCTTTGAGAAGCTTCGTAAGTTGGGTGGGGCTCGAGGGTGAAGAGCACCGCCCATTCAGATCGCTGACTCAAAACAATCTCCAGTTCGCGCCAAACCAGACTAACAGGCATGGGGGTAAGCTCAACGCGATCCCGGCGTCTCACACCTGTTCCAACAGCATGCGGTCCATCTTCACAAGCCCTAAAGTCCACACCTACATTGCTCGATCTAATATAGGGAATTTCTTGTTCATAGAGAGGGTCGAGCATGAACCATTTGACTGCATTGCGAAGCGCCCGTCTATGCGGTACGTTTGCCTTCTTGATGATGCTCTTCTTGATGCCTGGGAAACCGCTTTTGGGAAGCGACGATCCCACCACCAAAGCTACCTTACGTGGCATCAACGGCATTTCAGTCGTTGTGGAGAACCTTCGCCCAGGCGAAACTGAAGACGGATTGACGGTCGATAAAATCCAGACGGATGTGGAACTAAGCCTACGAAAAGCCGGCGTTAAGGTGATAGATTCTGCGCTAATCTATTTATATGTAAGCGTCAACGTTGTGAAAGCAGACGATCTGTATGCTTACAACTGCCTGGTCTCTTTAGAACAACCTGTCACCGTCCACTCAAATGCTGCTTCCGCCATCGCCCCAACTTGGTCGGTTGAAGAAATCGGCATGGTTCCACGCACCAACATGAGCCGAACAATTCGAGCAGCGTTCCAAGACTTGGTGGAAAAGTTTCTTAACGCCTATCTGAGTGCAAATCCGAGATGAAGCACCAACGGATGTACCTCGCCAGCACGAGAGCTATGGCCATCGGTCTCGACTTACTCTAGTGAGCGGCATTCCGGCGTCCGGAAAAACGCACTACTGCGATTGGCTATCACGCGAGAAGGACTTCTGCCATTGCAGTTGGGACTTCGCCTTCCCACGAAACCTACGGTCTGAAATTGAGAGATTGTTCGAAATGGAACGGCGTGTAGTGATTGATTGGGGGTTTCCGCCTAGCGCCTTAAACACCGTCGAACAACTCAAGTCATTTGGCGTGGATATTTGGTGGTTTGATGGTGACCGGGAGACTGCCAAGGCGTCGTTCATTCAACGGTATCAGCGGAGAGAACACCCCGCTACACCTGCGGATCTAGATGCTCAGCTTGTAGCCATCAACGTGGCGTGGAAGGAAATAAAGCGAGTGTTCGGCAATCACGTCATTGAATCAGTGTCGGTGGGCGGATACGTCCCCTCAGACCGCATCTACATCGGCATGTTTGGAGAAAGCGCATAAGACGAAGCACGGAAGTCAATATGAACGATACGGAGCAAATCATACCCAACGACACTCGCGCCTTCTACGAAAATGTCAATCAGGTAGTCATCCAACTCGTCGAGAACGTGAAGGGGAGACCGACGTCTCGGACCTAAATGTGGTGAGCAGGATGCAAAGAGGTCAAGAACGTCGTTGGCTCATTGGAACCTTACCGACTTCAGCACATCCTCAAACACCGGCTGCGCCTTCTCAAACTCCCCCTTCGGCGCAATGAACACGATATAGAACAGCCCTTGCCGACGCATCACCGTCACCAGCACATCCACTTCTCCGCCACCGTATGGCGACCTCGAATTGAGAGTATTGAGCAACCCCGGCTGTCCATCAACCTCAATGCTCCGCGGCGCCCCAGCCAGCCGCATATCTGGATTAGCCTGCTTCAGTCTACGAATCAAAGCGTCGGGATCACCCGCGAAATAGTTCGTCTGCAGCCCATAACCCACCGCCTCGGGAAGCACGCCGCCGCGTGGCCCGATGGTCACCGCATCGGGTTTATCGCCGCGCTGCACCTGCCAATTATCCGGATACCGCAGCGCAAACGATCGTCCTTCGAACGTCGCCCGTTCTTTGCTGGGCTGATCGATTGGCGCTGACGCCGTGCCCGACCGTTCGGCGCCCGAGGGCGTAGCCATCTTCCGAACCACATCCCGAATGTGCACGAACTGCCCGGTCTCATCGTCCACATAGTCCCGCCGAGGCATGTCCCGCACCTCATCGCTGATTGCCGCGATCCGATTTCCCGGATTCGGATGATCCGACAAAAACTGCTCGATGGCCCCCGCGCGTCCCGCCTTCTCTTCCAGCTTTTCAAAGAACCGCGCCATCTCGATGGGATTGTATCCGGCGTCCGCCATCATCTCCGCGCCGTTATAATCGGCCTCCGCCTCGTCGGTCCGCGAGAACTTCAGCAGCGCCGAATTCGCCGTGAACACGATCCCCAGCGTCGCCAGTTGTCCCAACAAGCTGTGGCCCGCCACCGCGCCCGCCAGCACCGCCGGCAAGGCCACCAGCTCGCGCTTGGTCGCTTGATTGGTCATGTGCCGCAGCACCACGTGCGACATTTCATGCGCCATCACTCCGGCCAGCTGCGCCTCATTGTCCGCTGCCTGGATCGCTCCGGTGTTGATAAACAGCGGACCACCCGGCAGCGAGAACGCGTTGATCTTCTTGTCGTAAACCGCGTGAATGTCGAACGGGAACAATTCGCCGCGCGAGCCATCCCGATTCAAGGTCCGCGCGTAGACCGATTTTTCGAGCTTCCGCAGCAGCAGAGTCAGATAAGCGTCCAGCTCCCGGTTGTGCACCGCGATCGTTTGCTTTTGCACTTCCCGCGCCGCATCCCGGCCCAGCTCAATATCCTGCTGGACCGAGAACAGGTTGAATCCCGGCCGCAGTTGCTGCAATTCCCCGACCGCCGGCCACACCAGCAGCAACGCCGCCGAAATCGCGCCGCCCAGTGTGCCAAACCGCCTTCTAACGCTATAATTAGGCATGTTAAAGCCCACGGAGAAGATTTGGCATAACGGCCGCCTGATCGATTGGAACGATGCCAAAATCCACGTCCTTGCCCACGTCACCAGCTACGGCAGCTCCGTGTTTGAAGGCATCCGCTGTTACGCCACCCCTTCTGGGCCGGCCATTTTCCGGGTGCGCGAACACATCCGCCGTTTGCTCGATTCCGCCAAAATCTATCGTATCGAAGTGAAGCACACCATCGACGAGATGGCCGACGCCATGAGTGAGCTGGTGCGCGTCAATAAGCTCGACTCCTGCTATTTCCGGCCCCTGGTGCTGCGCGGCTATGGCGACGTCGGCGTTCTGCCTTTCGCGAATCCCGTGGAAACCTACATCGCCTGCTGGGAATGGGGAAAATATCTGGGCGAAGAAGCGCTCGCCGAAGGGCGTCGACGTCTGCGTGTCCAGTTGGACCCGGATCGCGCCCAATACGCTGCCCGCGCTCGCCAAGGCCGGGGCGAATTACATGAACTCCCAGCTCATCCGCATGGAAGCGCATCTGAACGGTTACGCCGAAGGCATCGCGCTTGATACGACGGGTTATGTGAGCGAAGGCTCCGGGGAAAACGTGTTCGTGGTGCGCGATGGCAAGATACTCACGCCGCCGCTCGGGGCCTCAGTCCTGCCCGGCATCACGCGCGACTCGGTGATGCAGCTGGCCGAATCGCTCGGTATCCCCTTGGTCGAAACACTCATCCCGCGCGAGATGCTTTATATCGCCGACGAAGTGTTTTTCTCCGGAACGGCCGCAGAGATTACGCCCATTCGCTCGGTGGATCGTATCAAGGTCGGCAAAGGGTCGCGCGGTCCGGTAGCTGAGAAACTTCAAAAAGCGTTCTTCGACATCGTCAATGGCGACGCGCCCGATCGCTTCGGCTGGCTCACGCGCATCACAAAAAACGAGCCCGTGACTGTTTGAGCCACGGGCTATCAAGCTTCTCCGGAAAAACCTCGGACTTAGCGGAAGGACGATCCGCAAGTGCGATTCCGACGGCCACCTCCCCCGAGATCAACCGCCGGAACCGCACTCGCAAGGGATCATGCATTCTGTTTTAACAGGGGTTTGCCATTCGCGCCAGCTTTATTTCGCGGCATTCCGGCCGTTTTCCTCAGCTTTTTCCGCTCGATGAATCTTGCACTTAGCGATCTGGTACCTGTGGGAAACTTGTGTATAAATCGGTGACCGGTGGAAATGTCAGAGCTATGAACCTTAGAGGCGTGGATGTTTTGAGCGGCGCGTCGCTCGAAGTCTCGTTCGATCGCGCCATTACCATCGTCGATCACCTGATTCGCCCTCTGGAAGACGGGGTTTTCATCTCTCCCGGCTTTATCGATCTGCAAGTGAACGGCTTCGCCGGTGTCGACTACAACTCGCCGGCATCCAGCCCTGAACAGATCGCACACTCCCTGCGTGCCCAGTTCGCTTGTGGCGTGACGCGATTGTTTCCCACCGTCATCACTGGATCGCCTGAGAACATGACCGCGGCATTGCGGAATCTCGCCAATGCGAAGGACTGTCTGGCGGAAGGTCCAGCGATGGAAGCTTTCCATCTCGAGGGGCCCTACATCTCTCCGCACGACGGGCCTCGCGGCGCGCATCCGGCCCGCTGGGTCCGCCCGCCCGACCTCACCGAGTTCCTCCGCTTCCAGGAAGCCGCCTGCGGCAATATCCGTTTGGTAACGCTATCGCCCGAATGGCCGGAAGCCCCGCGCTTCATCGAAAAGATCGTCGAGAAGGGCGTCGTTGCGAGCATCGGCCACACCTGCGCATCGTCCTCCCAGATTGCCGACGCAGTGAGCGCCGGCGCGACGTTATCCACGCATCTCGGCAATGGCGCCGACGCCATCCTGCCTAAGAATGCGAATTATATTTGGGAGCAACTGGCTGACGATCGCCTGGCCGCCAGCTTCATCGTGGACGGATTTCACCTGCCCGCTTCGTTCCTGAATGTCGCGTTGCGCGCCAAGGGCCTGGAGCGGTCGCTGCTGGTGACCGATGCGGTGATGCCCGCCGGATGCCCTCCCGGGCGTTATCGGCTCGGTGAAGTCGACGTCGAGTTGCAAGCCGATGGAAGCGTGCGCCTTTCCGGACAAACGCGCCTGGCCGGTTCCGCGTTGCGAATGGACCAGGCGATCGCGAACGTCATGCGAACCGCGCGCGTCAGCTTGCCTGAGGCTATAACATTGGCTACTCGAAATCCCGCCCGCGTGGGCCGCATCCCCGCTCGCCAGCGTGGACTCAATCCCGGCGACCGCGCCGATCTGGTCCGCTTCCGCTTCGACGCTACCACCGGCCAAATCACAATCCTCGAAACCTTCCTCGCCGGCCAGCGAGTATTCGGAGCTCTCGAACAGCCAATCCCCAATCCCTAATCCCCGACCCCCACCCTGGTTCCCACCGCGGCCTCCACCGCCTCATAGAGCTGCTCGGGCTGGAACGGCTTGGTGACAAATCCGTCCATGCCGGAACGATAGCACTGTTCCTCGTGATCTTTGAGCGCGTGCGCGGTGAGCGCCAAAATTGGAATATGGCCACCGCTCGATCCTTCCCGTCTGCGGATCTCTTCGGTAGCGGCCCATCCATCCATCTCCGGCATCTGCACGTCCATGAGAATCAGATCGAAACGCTCCTTCTCCAGCGCGTCCACCGCCTGGCGGCCGTTCTCGACCATGGTCACGCGATGCCCCCGCTTCTGAAGTAGACGAGTCGCCACTTTTTGGTTGATGGGGTTGTCCTCGGCCAGCAGGATCGAAAATTTCGGAACGCTTTTCGACGTTTCGCTGCAGGGTAAATCGGCCGGCGTCGAACCCACCCCCAGCGCGCGCAGCATGGCTTCTCGCAGCGCGATTCGGGACACCGGCTTGGTGACGTGGCATTCGGCTCCGAACTGGCGGCAGCGCGGGATCTCGCCGCGCAGGTCGGCCGAGCCGAGCAGCATCAGCACCGGCGTGCGCATGGCCGGGTCGGCGCGAATTTTCTCCGCCACCGTGAAGCCGTCCATGCCGGGCATTTGCGCGTCCAGCACCAGCAGTTGGAACGGCGCTCCGCGCTGCGCGGCTTCCTCAAACAACGCCAAGGCGGTTTCACCCGACGCCGCCATCTCTACCTTCATTCCTTCGGCCGCCAGCATGGCTCCCACCACGCGCCGGCTGGTGTCGCTGTCGTCCACCATCAGGACGCGCGCGCCATGTAGCGGGATCAAGCAGGAGTCCGTTCCGTAAGCTCTCTGGCCGCGGTGGCGAAGCGCGCGGTGAAATGGAACCGGCTGCCCTTCCCCTCCTCGCTTTCCACCCACATTTTTCCATCCATCAGATGCGTCAGCCGCGAAGTGATCGCCAGGCCGAGTCCAGTACCGCCATACTTGCGCGTCATGGAGCCGTCAGCCTGCGTGAAGGCGTCGAAAATGGACCGGATTTTGTCGGCGGGAATTCCGATTCCCGTGTCCGCAACCAGGAAATGCAACTCCTGTTGCCCGGAATGGCCGCGGTTCGCGCTCACTTCCAGCAGCACTTCACCCTGCGCCGTGAACTTGATCGCGTTTCCGACCAGATTCACCAGAACCTGCCGCAGCCGATTCGGATCTCCCACTACGCGCGTGGCCACGCCCGGCTGGATATCGCATACCAGCTCAATATTTTTCTGATGCGCCCGCACCGCCGTCCCGCGTACGGTCTGCACCAGCAGTTCTTCCAGGTCGAACTCCACCTGCTCCAGTTGCAGCTTTCCAGCTTCGATTTTCGAGAAATCGAGAACATCGTTGATCACCGCCAGCAGCGAACGCGCCGATTCCATGACGGCGCCCAGATATTCCCGCTGCACCGGATTGAGCGGCGTATCCAGAGTCAGCTCCGTCATCCCGATGATGCCGTTCATCGGGGTGCGGATCTCGTGGCTCATGTTGGCCACGAACTGGCTCTTCAGCCGGCTGGCCTCCTGGGCTTGATCCACCAGGCCCAACAGTTGGCCCCGCTGCGCTTCCACCTGCGACACCATTTCGTTGAACGCCGCGGTAAGATCGTCCACCTCGCTCCACGTTCCGGGCGGTGCGCGCTGCGTAAGGTCGCCGTGCGCCACCTTTTGGGCGAACTCGATCAGTCCCGTCAGCGGCAGCAGCAAGCGCCGCAACCGGGCGTATTGCAGCGCCAACACCATCGCCAATAACACCACGGTCACCAGCAATACCCCGCGAGCAGTGCGCAGAAACAAGGCCCTTTGCTTCTCCCCCGACAGCGCCAATCGCACCGCTCCTAGGCGCCGCGGAGCGCTGCTGGCCGTGTCCCAGTCCGACAGTCCCTTGGCGGCGGGCGCGGCGACGCACAGCGTCACCTCCACGCGCGGGTGCAAGCCAGCCAGCTGATCCATCAGAGCGCTGCAGGTCCGCCCTACGCCGGATACGGGTTGGCTGCTCACCGGCTCGCCGGCCGTCACCAACGCGCGCCCGGCTTCATCGGCGATCGTCACGTATAGCACGTCCTCATTGGCCAGCGCCGCATTGGCGATCCGTTGCAGCTCGTCGCGGTCGTCCACCAGTAATCCATATTCCGCCTGGCTGGCCAGGAACTGGGCCGACGTCCGGGCGCGCAATTCCAATTGCTGTCGCAGCTGGGTGTTCCGGCTCCACAGACCCAGAATGGTAATCACCACAGCGGCGCCCAGCATCAGAATGACGTCGGAGATGGATGCCTGCACCAACAGGCTTTGCCGGCGGGAAGACGGGTGCTTCATTCGATCACCAGGATTCCCGCGGCCGCGCTATTCTTCTCCATCCCGCGCAATCCCAACAGCCGCGCCACGCGCTGGTTCAAGGCGACCCGCGTTTTTCGCGGGCTTTCCACCGAACCATCCCCGCCGGCCAGAAAGCGCCGCGCCATATCGCCGGTCTGCACCCCCAGTTCGCGATAATCGGGATAGATTCCGGCCGCCGCGCCGGCCCTGACGAAGTTCGCCGAGAAGCCCGCCACCGGAAGCTGGTTTTCGAGCGATGCCAAGATGAGCGGCTTCACCGTGGTCCCGTTGTAGAGCGTCCCGTCGGGTGGACACCAGACCAGGTCCACGCGATCCTTCAAGGCCAGAAACGACGCCAGCAGCCGCTCCGGACGCGGGCAATCCACCACCGTCAGCAGGATGCCGGCCGCTTTGGCTTGCGCCACCAGTGCGGAGTCGGACGGATCCCCGGCGTCCATCCTGCGGACCATCCCCACGCGCGTTTTGCCTGGGAATACGCGCGCCAGGCCAGCCAGCACGTCGCCGATGGATACATCCAGCACCACCGCGCCCACCGGAGGCCGCCCCGCGAACGACGCCAGATCCTGCCGCAGTATCATGGTCGCGATCACCGGCGTGCCCGGCAGCCGCGCCGCCGCGTCCAGCGCATTGTTGCCCACCGCCACCACCAGCCGAATGTCCTTGCCATTCAATTGGCCGGCCACATCGGACTCGGACAGATTCACGGTCATCAGCCGGATACCGGAACCCAAAGCGCTCCGCACTCCCTCCGCGGCTTCATCGAAGGGGGTGACATTGGAGCTGGTGACCAGCGCTACCAGGGGCTGTTCGCCGTGCGGCCCGGCGGCGGCAGCGGCCAGCGCGAAGGTCAGGATGGCGGCGAGCCCGGCAGCGCGCATAGGGTTAGGGCCGCGCCGATGCTTTGACGTCTCCAGAACGGGCCCACGAAATCCGCATGAAGAAATTACGGCCGTCCTGGGGAATCGTGTCGATGGTCTGCAGCGTTTCCGCCGGATCGGAATAGCGCCAATTCAGCAGATTCCTGATCCCCATCTGCAACTCAAAGCCGGCCGGCAGGAGCCCCCGGCTGGCCACTGCCAGGTTCATCAGATACACGGCTCGTACCGAATCCGCCGCCAGCGTTGTGCGCGCGCTCATATACTGGAGCGCCGCGCTGGCCGAAAAGCGGTCCCGAAACAGTGGCGCGTCTAACAAAAACTTGCCGACGCGGGCCGGCGAATCCACTCCCGAGTCATAGGGATGCTTCAACAGGCTCTGGACGGCGAAGCTGGCGTCCGCCCGCAAGCGCGGCGTGATCTGCGCCGTCGCTTCCGCTTCGAAACCGGCCGCGGAGATCGAGGAGGTGTTCTGAAACTGGGTGAGCCCGTCGGCCAGCGGTACCGCGATGATCCAGTGATCCAGGTTGTAGTAATAAGCGTCCCCCAATATACTGAACCGCTTCGCGATTTGCCGCTCATAGGTGGCTTCCCAGGTCTCGAAATGTTCCCGTTTCAAAGCCAGGTTTTCAATCTGGGAGACACCGTCCTGGTAGAACTCTTCAAACGGGCTGGGATTGCGAAACGCATTCCCATAGAGCAGCTTCCAGGCCACGGTGGCGGAAGGCTGATAGATCAGGCCAACGCGCGGGGAAAACGAGGCGCCGTGATAGCGCGAGACATCCAGACGCCCGCCCAGGTAAAGCTTCCAGCGCCGCGATAGCTCCACCTCCTGCTGGAAGAAAGCGCCCGCCTTGCGGTCCGGGCGGTTGACCGACAGCAGATTTTGCGGCGTAGGCCATACTTCTTCGGTGAACTGGTCGGCGCGCAGGTCCCAGGTGCCCTCGCCGCCCAAAGTCAAGAAGCCTAGATGCGGCACGCGAAACCGGTAAGTAACCTGGCTGCCCACCCAATCGCCGTCACCGCCGTTCCGCCCATCTAGCGCGTAGTCGCCGGCCACGCTCGGATCGAAGGCCAGGGCCAGGGGATTATTGGTGGCGAAATCGAAGCGATTTTCAGATCGGTAAAAATCGTAGTAGGTTCTCCACCGAAACTGACGGTCTCCGGGAAGATCGCGCTGGTAAGCCGCCTCCACAAACCCACGCTCGTCCTGCACCCAATTGCCGGCGTCATTAAACACCGTGTCATACCACGCGGTGGGAACAATCTGCAGCCGATCGCCCACCTCCGCCACAAAACTCCAGTTGCGCCAGATCAGATTGGCGAACGCGTGATAGCCCCGCTCCCCGTCCATCCCCACGGCCCGCCCAAAATTCATCCCCGGTGTATCGAATTGCGGGAAATACAGGGACGGCCCGATGTCGTTGAACACCGACCCCGAGAGCAGCAAATTAACCCCGTTTCCCAGGTACCGCGAAGTGGAGAGCTCCAGTTTGCGCTCACCGTAGTTGCCCGTTTCCACGCTGGCGCGGAGCGGCCGGTCCTCGGCCGGCGACTTGGTGACGATATTGATGGTCGCGAACATCCCGTTGCTGCCATACAGCGCCGAGGAAGGGCCGCGGATGATCTCGATACGCTGGATCAAATCCAGGTCCACTCCAAAATCCTGCGCCAGCAGTCCCGCCGACCCATAGATGTTCTCCGTCATCGGGTGGCCATCCACCAAAACCAGCAAGCGCGTATTCTCGTCTCCGGGAATGTCGAAGCCCCGGATGCCGACATAGTCGTAAGCCCTGTCGCTGCTGATATAGAAGCCCCGCACGTCGGCCAGCGCCTCGTCCAGCGTTCGATAACCCCGCCGCCGGATGTCCTCGTCGGTGATCACCGTCACGCTGGCCGGAGCCTCCAGCAGGCTTTGGGTGTGTAAGGAAGCCGCCTCCACTACCGGAAGTTCGTCGAACAACACCGCCTCGGGCTTAGTCGCGCCGGGCGGATTGTCGGGCGCATTGTCCAGCGGAGTGGTGGCTGGAACATCCTGCGCCTGCACGAGCGCACCCCAACTTAGACAAATCGCCAGACGCAGAACACGGCCCACTCTGGTCTCATCGGACCGCAGGGCGAAAGTTGGAATTTATTGGCCGGGGGCTGGAGGCTCCGGATTCAACACGGCGACGTACTTCAGATTCCGGTACAGCTGCCGGTAGTCCAATCCGAATCCCACTACGAACCGGTCGGGAATCTCAAAACAGCGGTAGTCCAAGGGAATTTGCACGATCCGGCGCGGCGTCCGATCGAGTAGAGTGCACACCGCCAGGGATTTGGGAGCGCGCCCCGACAGGTGCTGCAGCAGATAGCGGGTGGTGAATCCGGTATCGATGATGTCTTCCACCAAAAGAATATCCTGGCCTTCGATGCTTTCGTCCAAGTCCTTGGAGATACGCACCATCCCCGGCGCCGCCTGGGCGTGGGCAAAGCTTGAGATGCCCAGGAAATCCACCGTAACCGGCACGGTCAATTCCCGCGCCAGCGCCGTCAGGAAAAACACCGAGCCTTTCAGCACTCCCACCAGCTTCAATTCGCAGCCGGCATAGGCGGCCGAGATCTCCCGCGCCACCTGTTCGATTCTGCGCTGGATCTCCTCTTCGGTGAAGAGAATGCGTTCGATCGCCGGCGGGGTCATCCTCTTTTACTCAGACTCCTTGGGTACTCGAACTCATCGGGCGATGTCCTCGGGCAACCGGTATTTCATCACCAGGTCCTGCACGTCTTTCTGATAAAACACCTGGATGTTCACGTGCGGATAAATGGCGCGCAGCCGCCGGATCTTGCGGTTTTTCTTGGTCACGTTGGCCTGCTTCATGGTGGTCAGCTCCACGTACAGGTCGAATTCCGGCAGGTAAAAGTCCGGCGTGAAAGCCTCCGATACCTTGCCGTCCTTATCCCACTGCAGCGGAAAGCTGCGCGGTTCATAGTTCCACGCGATGCGGTAGAAGTCGAGCAGGTTGGCGAACACCTCCTCGCTCGGGTGTCCAAACGCCTTGCGCTCCACCCGAACCCGATCCGGCGGCACAATGCCATATCGCGCCAGTTGCAGCCGCACTTGAAACTGCACCTTAGCCGCGGCTTGCGCCTGCAGCGGACCGGCCTCCAGCAAGCCCTGCGATTTCACCGCTGCTATCAGAAGGTCCACCATCTCGGCAATGCCGATGGAGCGCGCGTTCACCACCAGGTCAAAGCTGGTCGCCGGGCTGATCTTCTGGCCGAAACGGCGTTTGCGGGTCTCGGATTGAGCAGCCGCCAGCCTTCGCAAATGCGCTTTCGCCGCCGCGCGGCCCAGCCTGCAATCCGCCTCGACATGGTCCAGACGGACCCGCTCCGGCGCCACGATGTGCAAGCGGAACACCCCCGGCAGGTCGCGCGCCAGCATCTCAGCGCCCGGGCAGCAGATCAGGACGTTGGGATGTTCCATTGCGAAACTGGTCAGAATCGAGGCCGCCAGAGGACCCCAGGCACGGTCCGGGACCGGCTGGCCGCCGGGGCTGAATTGGGACGCAATCATCCGCTCCAGGTCCGGCTCGGTGACTAACTCGCATTGCAAGCGGTGCGCGGCCATGCGCGCCAACTCCTCAGGCCGGCAGCCCGGCTCACCCGATACCGCGATGAAAGCCATTCAGTAGAATCGTAGCGCACCAGCCGGCGTCGTGACCCTAAAAGTCACAACCCAAAGCGCGCAACCTTAAGACCCTGGTCGCCCACGCGGGCAGTCACATCACTCCCGCCATTTTCCACTACAGTATTGGCTGTACCCGCCCGATCAGGAAAAGGTAGACTCAATTAGTGCTAAAATGTTAGATGTCTTACTGTTGCAGGATCGAAGAAACGGCTTGACCCCAGACGCTGGGCTATTATAGATTCAAGATCTGACTTTTAATAGAGCGTTACGAGAATACGGATATTGATGACCCCCAGTCACCGCTCGCCGGCCTGCATCGCCGGATTTACCATCCTACTCGCGCTGCTAACAAGCAGTTGCGCCACCAAGCAGCCATCCTTCAAACTTTCTTTCCTCCCGTCCACTCCGGCCCCGATTGAACCGACTTTTGAAGCCCCGCCGCAATTCGCTACCAGCCTCTACTCCAGCGACTCTCCCGATTTAGTCCAACGGGCTTTAGCCTCCGCGTCCCAGAAGGCGCAAGTGGACAGCCTGGTGGCTAAGGCGCGCGAGCATCTGGAAGCGGGCAAGCGGTTTTATCAACTGGATGACGCCGCGGGCGCCAGACGCGAATTCGATGCCGCTCTGGATGTGCTGCTGTTAGCTCCCGACAATCTACCGGACCGGCCACGCCTGGACAGCGAACTCGACCAGATCGCCGACACCATTTATCATTACGACCTGGAGGGACTAGGGGCGGCGGCTAGTGACCAGCCTGAGGTGGTTTACGATAAATCTCCCATCGACAGCATCCTCGATATGACCTTCCCCACCGATCCCAACTTGCGTCCCAAGGTGAAGGAAGAAATCGAAGCCACCGTCTCCCAACTCCCCCTGCAGGAAAACGACGCCGTTCTGAGCTACGTGCATTACTTCTCCACCGAGCGCGGCCGCAAGGTGCTGGTGGATGGCCTGCGCCGTTCGGGACGCTATCGTCCTTTAGTGCAGCGCATTCTGGACGACGAGGGCGTGCCGCAGGAGTTGATCTATCTGGCCCAGGTGGAGTCGGGCTTCCTGCCCCGCGCGCGCTCCAATAAGCAGGCGGTGGGAATGTGGCAGTTCGTGCAGTTCCGGGGCCGGCAGTATGGGCTGATGCAAGGTCCGGGCACCGACGACCGGTTGGATCCCGAGAAGGCCACGCGCGCGGCTGCCAAGCATCTGCACGATCTGTATGCCATGTTCGGCGACTGGTATCTGGCGATGGCCGCCTATAACTGCGGCCCAGGCTGCGTGCAGCGCGCCGTGGAGCGGACCGGCTATGCGGATTTCTGGGAATTACGGCGCTTGAACGTCCTGCCGCATGAGACCGCCAATTACGTCCCGGTGATTGTGGCTCTCACCATCATGGCCAAGAACCCCAAGGATTACGATCTGGAGAACCTGGAAACCGACCGGCCGGTGGAGTACGAGACCATGGACGTGGACACTCCTACCAGTTTGGCTCTGGTAGCCGACGCCGCGGATCGTCCGGTTTCGGAGCTCCAGGATCTCAACCCGGCCTTGCTCAAATCGGCTGCGCCCGCCGGATACCAGTTGCGAATCCCCAAGGGATCGCTGGCGGCTGTCATGTTGGCTCTGGACATGGTGCCGGCCAGTCACCGCGCGGACTGGCGGATCCACCGGGTGGTGACGGGCGAGACGCTGGCGGAAATCGCGCACCGTTATTCCACTCCGGTGGCCGCGCTGACCTTGGCGAACCAGCGCAACGGCCTGAACGCTCCCGGAACGAACACCCCGGTAGCCGGGGACCTGCTGGTGATTCCGTCTTCGTCCCGGCTTTCGCGTGCCAGCGCTTCGAGCGCTCGCGGCAGGCTCTCGCGCAAGACTCTGGCCTCACGACGAACGCCCCTGAATACGCCCGCGCGGCGGGTTCGCGCCGCTGCCTACCACACCGCAAGCCTGGCATCCAAGCACCGCGCCACGGCCAACTAACCGGCTCGCAATCGCTCGCGAAAGATCGCCGTTTCCTCTCGGGAAAAAGTGCGTAGTTGGGTCTTGCCTTCCGAAGAAAACGAGTTATTCTAGGGAGTGGTTAGCCCAACAGGAGGCACGAATAATGCTTGATAGCATGCGCTTCGCCGCGGACGACGACGACGATTTCGGATACGAAGAGGAACAAATCGATGTAACCACCGAAGTCGGCGAATATGGTCCGGAGGATGAAGACGACGACGACTTGACCAGGCCGGTGTCCGAGCCGGTTCATACCACCCCCCACCCCGTCCCGGCTCCCCTATCCCCGGCCGGTGAGGCGCCGCCGCAAAAGAAACCCGTGAAGAAAGCCACCGCCAAGGCCCCGGCCAAACCCGTCGCGGCCAAGCCAGTTGTGACGAAGCCTGTCGCGAAAAAGGCTCCGGCCAAGAAAGCGGCTGCCAAGAAGACCGTGAAGAAAGCCGCTGTAAAGAAGATCGCGGCCAAGGCCGCCAAGAAGGCCCCGAGCAAGAAGAAAGCCGCCAAGAAAGCTCCCGCCAAGAAGGCGGCGAAGAAGTCGGCCTCCAAGAAAACGGGCAAGAAGGCCGGCAAGAAGTCGGGCAAGAAGAAAAAGTAGATTCTCAGTAGCGGCCGCCCGGGTTGATATTCCTGGGTCCGCGGCGGCCGATTCCCAGCCTCAAGCTTTCTCTTTGTTGATCACCGTCCGGCAGCGTTCGAACAGGTTCAAAAGCGCCTCGGCATACTCTTCGGGCGTCTTGGATCCTTTGCCGGCAAAGCCCGCCGCGCTGCCTCCCTTGCCATAGCCCGTGGTCACGGCTACGAATTTCATCATCTCGAGCGCTACCTCGTCGGTGTTGCGCGGCGCGGGAGTAGCGTTGGAACTTTCTTCAGGCATCGGTCATTCATCCTTAGTTGGAATGGTGCGGCAAAATTCTAGTGTAGTCGGTCTGCGGCGTGCGCGGCGGCTTCCACCACCATAAAATGATCCTTTGCTCTTCCGATGCTGGTTCAAGCCACACGCCTGATCCGCAAGATGCGCGGCGGGGCGCAGGCGCATCTGCTGGAATGCGACGACGGCCACTGCTACGTGGTCAAATTTCGGAATAATCCGCAGCATCGCCGCGTGCTGATCAATGAATGGATCGCGTCCGTTTTCCTGAATTACCTCGAAATCTCCACGCCCGAGACCGTCATCGTCAATCTCACGTCCGCCCTACTGGAATCCAATCCGCAGATCCACATCCAGCTGGGCTCCCGCCGTCAGCCGGTGGAACCGGGCTGGCACTTCGGATCGCGTTACCCAGGCGATCCCGGCAAGATCATGGTCTACGACTTTTTGCCCGACGTATTGTTGGACAAGGTGGTCAACGCGGCCGAGTTTCTAGGCGTCCTGGCGTTCGACAAGTGGATCGGCAACGCCGACGCCCGGCAGAGCATTTTCTTCCGGGCGCGATTGCGCCAGCGGCCGAACGCCAGCGACCCCGAACCTCGCACTGGATTTGTCGCATCCATGGTGGATCACGGCTATGTGTTCGACGGCCCGCATTGGACCTTCCCCGATTCGCCGCTCCAGGGGCTCTACTTTCGGCCCAGTGTGTATCAAAAGACGCGCGGCTGGGACGATTTTCAGCCCTGGCTGGATCGCGTGGTGCATTTTCCGGAAGAGATCGTCGATGTGGCCCAGAAACAGATCCCGGCCGTTTGGTTGGCCGAGGATGCCAGCGCCCTACAGACGCTGCTCGAAAAGCTGATGTCGCGCCGGCGTCGCGTGCCGGATCTGATCCGCGATTCGCGCCGCGGCCGCGTCAATCCGTTTCCGGAATGGAAGTAGCATCCCGCGAACGCAATCGGTAGGTCATGTTATGATCGGCTTGCACGGTAGCTTTGCGCCGCGCTCGCGTGATGGCAAGTCCAGGCGATCCCGTACACGTATTCATCGTCGAAGACAACGATCCGGATGTGTTTCTGGTGGAAGAAGCGCTACGCGCGCAAGGCATCGCGGCGCGGATCGAGCGTTGCCAGGACGGCGAGGAAGCTATCCGCGCGCTGCCCCAAATGGGTCAGGCGCCCTTGCCCGACATCATCATCATCGACCTGAACCTTCCCAAAGTGACAGGCTTCGAAATTCTGAAGCGGGTGCGAAGCCTGAAAGAACTGGACCAGGTCCCGGTGCTGATTCTCACTTCATCGCTCTCCAGGAACGATCAGGCGCTGTCGCTGCAACTGGGCGCCGACTCCTTTATCGCCAAGCCACCCACGTTGCCCGATTTTCTTTCCAGCGTCGGTTCCGGCATTCGCGCGTTGCTGGAACGCGACAGAGGGGAGCCGCGGGCGCGCTTGCATCCGTCTCGTGGGGAACGCCGGCGGCCGCACATTCGCCTGCGCGTTTACAGGAGGCTGGGACGTTCGCGCGCCGTGTGATACCGTGTAGGGTTCGATAACGTGCCCTGCGCCGATGAAACCTAATCTCGATATCCTGAAGCCCGAAATTGAACTCTACCTCGAAGAAGCGGGGCTGGCCGTGTTCTACGGCTACTCCCGGCCGCCGGAATCCACACCCGCTGTCTATTGGGATTGCGAGCAGTATCCCGACTACCGGCTGTTCGTGCAATCCGCTCGCGCCGCCGGCGCGAAACTGATCGTGTATCATCAGCGCGAGTTTTTCTCCGAGCAGATTGACGAGGCCGTGGAAAAGCTGCATGCTTGCGAGTTGCCTTCCCCGGACTCGCGCCACTTCGAGCAGCGGCTGAACGACCTGCGCACCCATGAAGGCTCGGTTTGCGCCATCGAGCTGTCTTTCGATCACGCCGGACGCGTCTTCCTGTTTGACCTCCGCACCGAGTGGTTCGACGAATTCGCCGACATGCTGGACGACATTCAGCTTCTGGTTCCCGATCCCGACGACACCGACGATTCGCCGATCGGCGGCTATTTTTCGCGAAACTGAGCGATGGGATCCCGCTGGCTGATCCCGGAGATCGACTCTCACGCCACCCTCGCGCTGGCTTCCGACCTCCGTATCCAACCCCTCACCGCAAGCGTCCTGGCTAGCCGTGGCTTCTCCGATCCCGATGCCGCCCGCCGCTTCCTGACGCCCGACTTCGCGCACCTGCACGATCCGCTGCTGCTCACTGGAATGCAGCAGGCCGTCACCCGCCTGAAAGCCGCCATCCAGGCCAAACAGAAGATCCTGATCTACGGCGATTATGACGTGGACGGAACCGTCTCGGTTGTCATTCTGAAGAAAGCCATCGAGATGGCGGGTGGCGAAGCCAGCTTTCATGTTCCGCATCGTTTGAAGGATGGTTACGGCATGCGCTCCGACGTGATAGAGCGCGCCGCCGCGATGGGCATCGCGCTCATCATCAGCGTGGACACCGGCATTCGCGCCGCCGAAGTGGTCAGGGACGCGCGCGAGCGCGGCATGGACGTGATCATCACCGATCATCACCTGCCCGATGCCGAGCTTCCACCTGCGCTCGCGGTATTGAATCCCAATCGTCGCGACTGCCCGTATCCCGACAAGAACCTGTGCGGCGCTGGCGTGGCTTTCAAACTGGTGCACGCGCTGCTGGCCACTCTCGAGTGGCCGGCCGAGAAACTGGAGCGCGTGCTGAAGTCGTTCCTGAAGCTGGTCGCCATCGCCACGGTGGCCGACGTAGTGCCGCTGGTGGGCGAGAACCGCGTGATCGTCAAGCATGGCCTGGATGGTTTGCATCACTCCAAGAACCCGGGGCTGCGCGCCATCCTGGAGCTTTCCGGATTGATGAACGGCCGCGCCCCCAGCGCGCGCCAGGTGGCCTTTCAGATTGCGCCGCGCATCAATGCCGCCGGCCGCATGGACGATGCCCAGAATGTGATTCGCATGTTCCTGACCGACGACGTGGAACACGCCCGCCGCCTGGCAACTCAGCTGCATTCGCTCAATCAGGAGCGGCGCGATACCGAAGCTGAGATTGTGCGCCTGGTTCTGGAGGAATGCGCCGCCGCGCCGGTCACCGTCGATCAAACGGTGCTGGTGTTTTCCGGCGTCAACTGGCATCGCGGCGTGGTGGGGATCGTGGCCAGCCGCTTAGTGGAGCGCTTCTACCGGCCGGTGTTCGTGCTGAGCGAGGAGGATGGCCAGGCGCAAGGCTCGGGCCGCAGCATCGCGCCGTTTCATTTGCTGGATGCGCTGGAATCCATGCCCGATCTGTTTACTCGCTTCGGCGGGCATCGTCAGGCGGCGGGAGTGAGTCTGGCGGCGGAATTGGTTCCCGAGTTTCGCCGGCGTTTGAACACCTATGCCTCGGCACGCCTCACGCCCGCGGATTTCCAGCCACAACTGGCGATCGATGCGACGGTGAGTTTGCGAGATCTCACCACCGGCCCAGCCATTCAGGAATTGCTGGCGATGGCGCCGTTCGGATTCGGAAACCCCGCGCCGGTGCTGGCGATCCTGGGCGTGGACGTAGCTACAGCGCCCATGGTGATGAAGGAGAAACACCTGCGCTTGCATCTGCGGCAAAACGGACGCAGCCTGTTTCCCAAGGCGTGGAACTTCGCCGAGCGCGCACCTGAATTCTCGGCGGGTTCCATTGACGCCGCGTTTTCGGTGGAGGAAGACCTGTACGGCCAAGACC
The DNA here is from genome assembly GCA_963798295.1 of Bryobacterales bacterium. Lineage (GTDB taxonomy): Bacteria > Acidobacteriota > Terriglobia > Bryobacterales > Bryobacteraceae > Palsa-89. The sequence continues at coordinate 1,348,426 of CAWCSV010000007.1, forward strand.
GCGGATTCACGAACTGGGCAGCGGTGCTGCGCGATGTCCGGCCGGCGAACGGGTGAGTGCCGCCGCGAAGGCTTCAAACAATTTCCGATCCGCCGCGCTCACCAAAATCCGATCTTCCGGGTGCCATTGGACAGCAACCACAAAGGCCGCATCCGGTTTCTCCATCGCTTCGATGACGCCATCGCCCGCCGTCGCCGACACGATCAGCCCTTCCCCGCGACGATCCACAGCTTGATGATGCCGCGAATTTACTTCGTGCTCGCCGGCGCCGATAATCTCGGCCAAGCGCGTATTCGGCTTGACAAGAATTTGATGCGCTCCCGGATGTTTCCCGGCCTCCGCGTTCCGAGCCGATTGGCGATGCACGTCGGAAGAAGGCAAATGTTGGATCAGCGAGCCACCGAACGCCACATTGAAAAGTTGCAATCCCCGGCAAATTCCGAGGACCGGGAGATCCGCGGCCAGCGCCTCTTGCAACAGATCCATTTCCAGCTTGTCCCTGGCATCGTCCACTTCGCTGCTGCCGGAATTGTTCTGTCCGTACTGCTTCGGATTGATATCGCTGCCGCCCGTCAGCACCAAGCCGTCCAGACCGGCCAGCGACCGTGGGTTTCGCGTGGATCGAATCCCGAACTCCTCCAGCGCAACCAGGTAAGGACCGAGCCTGGCTTCATTCCCGAATGTAACCGCGACGCGCGTTCCGCTCATGCCGCCGCCTTCAGCGCTTCGCTGAATTTGCCCAAAAACATCTCGACGCAGTCCTGATTCGCCATCGGCCCCATCACTCCGATCCGGAAAATCTTGCCGGCCAGCGGCCCACGGCCCACCGCGATCTCAATTCCGTTCTTCTCCAGCAGGTGCTGGCGCACCCTGGCCACGTCCACACCCTCCGGCACTTGCGGCGTATTCACGTGCGGAATCCGCCAGCCTTCGCTCACGTGCATCCGCAATCCCAAGCGCCCCAATCCGGCGACCATGGCGTGATGCGCCCGCAGGTGCCGCGCGAAACGATTCTCCAGGCCCTCCTCATGGATCAAGCGCAGCCCCTCGTGCAGCGCATAGTACAGCGTGGCCGACGCAGTGTGATGGTATTCGCGGCAGTCAAAATATTCCTTGAGCAGCCGCAAATCGAGATACCAGGCGGAGACGGGCGTCAGGCGCGTGTTCAAGCGCTGCGCCGCGCGCGGCGAGACGGTGATGGGCGCCAGGCCCGGCGGACAGCTCAGGCCTTTCTGGGAGCAGCTACAGGCGATGTCGATGCCCATCTCGTCCACCGAAACCGGCAGCGCGCCGAGCGACGTCACCGTGTCGACGATGGTCAGCGCATCCACTTCGCGCGCGGCTTTGACGATGGGCCGCGGGTCCTGTAACGCGCCGGTGGACGTCTCGGCATGCACAAACGCAACCACCGCCGGCTTCTCGCGCCGCACAAATTCCGCCACTTCGTCGTAGCCGAAAACTTCGCCCCAGGGTTTTTCAAACGTCGCGACGCGCGCGCCGTGACGCCGGCCCATCTCGGCCAAACGGCTGGCGAAGTATCCTCCATCCAGCACAACCAGCTTCGAGTTTGGCTCGACGAAATTCGCGATGGCTGTCTCCATGCCCGCCGAACCCGTGCCAGAAACGGCCAAAGTAAGCGGGTTCCGCGTTCCAAAAGCGGACCGGAGCATTTCCCGAACCTCATCCAGAACACCCATAAAATAAGGGTCCATAGGCCCCACCAGCGGTTTGCGGAGCGCTTCATACACGCCTGGTTCCACCATGGTTGGCCCGGGAGTGAACAAAAGCCGGTGCGGCGGCTGTAATGCCGAAAAATGCATTCTTAGGATTAGCTTAACAATTGGCGTTCTGGTGCGTCTGAAAGGGTGTGGGTAAAATAGGTTCACATATGCGCATCGCCGTAACCGCCGGGCTTCTTGCAACCTCTCTTTTGCTTTACGCTCAGACCGCGCCCAAGCCCCTGCGAATTCCGATTGAACAGTACAAGCTGCCGAACGGCCTCCGCGTCGTCATGTCGGTGGATCATTCCGCGCCCACCTACGGCATCTCCATCACCTACGACGTCGGCTCGCACAACGAACATCCAGGGCGCACCGGGTTCGCGCACCTGTTCGAGCACATGATGTACCAGGGCTCGGAAAACGTGGGTAAAGGCGAGCACATGATCCTGGTGGACAACAATGGCGGCGACATGAACGGCAGCACCACGGAGGATCGCACCAACTATTTTGAATCCTTCGCGTCCAATCAGCTCGATCTCGGGCTGTTTCTGGAGGCCGACCGCATGCGTTCGCTCGCCGTGAATCAGGCCAATCTGGACAACCAGCGCAATGCCGTGCAGGAAGAGCGCCGTCAGAGCCTGGATAACCAGCCGTACGGCGAAACTTCGGAAGTTTTACAAGGCCTGATCTACGATAACTTCGCCAACAAGCATTCGGTGATCGGCTCCATGCAGGACTTGAATGCCGCAACCATCAAAGATGTTCAGGAGTTTTTCCGCATCTACTATGCGCCGAACAACGCGGTGCTCACGCTGGTAGGCGACTTCGAACCGACGGAAGCACTGGCCAAGATCAAGAAATATTTCGGCGAGATCCCTTCGCAGCCCCCGCCCCCAAAGCCCGACCTGGCCGAGCCCAAGCAAACCGCCGAACGGCGCAAAACCATCGAAGATCCCTTCGCGCAGGTTCCGCGCCTGGACATCGCGTTCAAGATTCCTCCCGGCAACACGCCGGACGACTACGCCCTGGACGTTTTGTCCACCGCTCTCGGCGAGGGTCAATCGTCACGCCTGTATCAGACACTGGTGAAAGACAAGGAACTGGCTGTGAACGTCTTTTGCTACATCGAAGAGCACAAAGGACCATCTACGTTCAACGTCGTGGTGCTCACGCGGCCGGGCAAAGACCTCAAGGAAGTGGAAAAGGCGGTGGAGGCGGAACTCGATCGCGTGAAATCTGAACCAGTGGCCGATTGGGAATTGCAGAAGGTGCACATGATGGAGCGGCGAGGCACCGCGCAGGAGTTGCAAAGCACGTTGTATCGCGCCTATATCATCGGCGAGATGGCGTCCATCTACGGCGATCCGAACCTGATCAACACGCGCTTCGATAAGATCCAGAGCGTCGGCAAAGACGACATCCAGCGCGCGGCCAAAGCCTATCTGACCGAAGCCAATCGTACCGTCGTAACCACGCTGCCCAAACCCAAGCCGGAGACCGCGAAGGCGGACAACTAGGAACCTCTCATGTCATTCAACTTCCGCAATCCCGTGCGATGGCCCCTGGCCCTGATCGCGACTTTCGCTTTGTCATTCGGCCAGGTCCCGCAGGATCCAGGCTCCAAGGCCATTCCGTTGAGCAAAGTGGAGCGCAAGAACAAAGCGCCGGTATCCAACGAGATTCTTCGCGTCAAGATTCCGAAGCCGGTCGAAATCAAGCTTCCCAACGGCCTGACGATTCTGGTTCTGGAGGATCATCGGCTGCCGCTGGTCACCGCGCGGCTCAGCATTTTGGGCGCGGGCGCGTTGAACGATCCCGCGGACGTTCCCGGCCTCGCCAATATCACAGCCACCATGCTGAAGGAAGGCACTGCCACGCGATCGAGCAAGCAGATCGCCGAACAAAGCGACGAACTGGGCGCTATGATCGGGGCGCAGGCGCCATGGGGATCGGAGACCGCCACCTTCACCGCGTCCGGCTTGAGCGATAACGCCAGCTCAGTGGATTCCACTCGCGTCCGATATCCTGTTGCATCCATCGTTTCCGGAGAGCGAACTGAACAAGCTGAAGCAGCGCATGAAAGTTCAGTTGCAGCAGCAGCGCGGGACAGCTGGCTTCCTGATGCAGGAGCGATTCAATCGCGCGGTGTATGGCGATCATCCCGCCGCGGTCACATCGCCTACGCTACAGGCGCTCGACAAAATCACGCCGGCCATGCTGGCCGAGTGGCACGCCACGCGATACCTGCCGGAGAACACCATTCTCGGCGTTGCGGGCGACATCACGCCCGCCGAAGTGACAAAACTGTTTTCCGAGATCCCGGCCTGGAAGGCGGGAGCGGGCAAGGCTGCGCTGCCCACCCCCACCAAACCCGCCAGCGGCCGCAGGATTTTCCTGGTGGACCGGCCGGGCTCCGTGCAGACCGATGTCGAGCTGGGCAACATCGCCATCAGCCGCCTGGATCCCGATTACATTCCGATGGTGGTGATGGATCGCATCGTCGGCGGCGGAGCATCGTCCCGCTTGTTCATGAATCTGCGCGAAGTACACGGTTACACGTACGGCGCCTATAGCGGGCTGGTGGCGCGGCGCTATGCCGGCCCCTGGTTGGCGCAAGCCAGCATGCGAACCGACGCTACCGGCGGCGCGATGACCGAGTTCATGAACGAGATCAATCGCATTCGCGACGCAGCCGTTCCTGAAAAGGAACTTGAAGAAAACAAGCATTCTATCATCGCCAGCTTCGCGCTGACGCTGGAGCGGCCAAGCGAGCTTTTGGATTACGCGATCGCGCTCAAGGTCTACAATCTTCCGGCCGATTACTGGGACACCTATCCGGCCAAGATCGTGGCCATCACCGCCGAACAAGTGCAGCGCGTGGCGCGCAAATACATCGTGCCGGACGATCTCCAGATAGTCGCCGTGGGCGATGCGGCCAAGCTCAAACCGGTGCTGGATAAGTACGGCACGGTGGAAGTGTTCGACACCAATGGCCGGCCGAAAGCCAATCCGTAGATGCACATGAACTACCGCGTCGAACGACGACACGATGGGCGAAATGCGCGTCCCTGCCGACGCGCTGTACGGCGCGCAGACGCAGCGGGCTGTTGAGAATTTCCCCATCAGCGGATTGCGCTTTCCGCGACCGTTTATTCGCGCGCTCGGGCTTGATCAAGAGCGCTGCCGCACAGGTCAACGCGCAACTCGGCGAACTGCCGCCGGAGCTTGCGGCGTCCATCGCAGAAGGCCGCCGACGCCGTGGCCGCAGGCGACCACGACGATCAGTTCGTTGTCGACATTTTCCAGACTGGCAGCGGCACGTCCACCAACATGAACGCCAACGAGGTGATCGGACACCTGGCCGGCGCGCACCCCAACGATCACGTGAATCGCGGGCAATCCAGCAACGACGTCATCCCGTCGGCCATTCATGTTTCAGCCGCGATGCTTGCGACTGAGGAACTGCTGCCAGCGATGGCGGAACTGGCTGGCGGCGCTGCGCAAGAAATCCGCCGAGTTCACGGATATCGTCAAAATCGGCCGCACGCATCTTGCAGGACGCCGTTCCGATGACGCTCGGACAGGAGATTCCGCGGTTACGCCGCGCAAGTGGAGAAATGCTTTGGAACGGATCAAAGCTGCGCTGGATGGCCTGTATGAGCTGCCGTTGGGCGGGACGGCGGTGGGCACCGGATTGAATGCAGTCCCTGGCTTCGCGCCCGCCGTTATCGCTGAGATGACGAAGCGCACCGGCCTTCCCTTCCGCGAAGCGTCCAATCATTTTGAGGCGCAGGCCGCCAAGGACGCCGTCAGTTTCATGAGCGGCGCGCTGAAAACGTACGCCGTCGCGCTCACCAAGATCGCGAACGATATCCGCTGGCTGGCGTCGGGGCCGCGCAGCGGATTGGGCGAGCTGAAGCTGCCCGAGACGCAGCCCGGATCGAGCATCATGCCCGGCAAAGTGAATCCTGTGATCGCCGAAAGCCTGCTGATGGCCTGCGCGCAAGTGATCGGCTACGACGCGACCATCACCTGGTGCTGCGCCGCGGGCAATTTCGAGCTGAACGTGATGATGCCGGTGATGGCGTACGATCTGCTCGAATCCATCGGACTGCTGGCGGCCGGTCTCGCGCAACTTCAGCCGCCGCGCCATCGAAGGCTTGCAAGCGAACAGGGAACGCGCAGCGGGTTTCGTCGAGCAATCCCTCGCCATGTGTACGGTGCTTGCGCCGGTGATCGGCTATGAGAAAGCCGCGGCGATCGCCAAGGAGGCGTACCGCACTGGCCGCACGGTGCGCGAAGTGGCGCGCGAGATCGAGCGGAATCTCCGAGGATCGACTCAACGAATTGCTGGATCCGCGCAGCCAAACTGGCGGTTGAACTAGCAGCACTTGCTTTGCGCGAACTTGCGCGCCAGCCGTTCGTCTGAAAACCGACGCCATTCCTCAGCCGAATGCTCGCGGCGATGCGCCCGCAAATGCCGCGCGTAGGCATTTTCATCCGCGATCTCGCGCAGCAGCGCCAGCAATCCACGCAGGAACGCCTTCATAGCTCCTCCGTCTGCAATCGCGATAGCACAAACGGCGCTTCATCCACCGTCACCTGACGCGTGCCGCTCAGAATGCGGAACCACACCCGCGCGGAATCGATCAGGATGAGCGCCACCATGATCAGAAACATGCCGCACACCGCGGCATCCAGCCGATCGTTGAAAATCGTGGCTTGCGCTTCGCCGAGCTTGCCGGCGGCGATGGTTCCCGCGTCGATGGCGCTTTGCAAATGGCTCGCTTCCGACAAAAATCCGACGCGCGGCTGATCGGAGAAAATCTTTTGATACCCGGCGGTGAACGTCACCGCCACCAGCCACGCGAGGGGCAGCGCGGTAATCCACATATAGCGCGCGCGATGCATCTTGATGAAGATGGTAGTGCCGACGCATAGGGCCACCGCGGCCAGCAATTGATTGGCGATTCCAAATAACGGCCATAGCGAATTGATTCCGCCCAGCGGATCGCGCACGCCTTGATAGAGAAAATAGCCCCAGGCCAGCACCACCAGCGCGCTGGTGGCGAACATGCCCGGCATCCAGTTGGGACGCTTGAGCGCGGGAACGGCGTTGCCCAGCAGGTCCGAAAGCATAAACCGTCCCACGCGTGTACCCGCCGCGATGATGGTCAGGATGAACAGAGCTTCGAACATGATCGCGAAGTGATACCAGAATCCAAGGATCGCGCGTCCGCCGCCAGTCGACGAAAAGATGTGCGCCATGCCCAGCGCGAGCGATGGCGCGCCGCCCGTCCGATAAAAAAGCGTCTTCTCGCCCGCGTCGGCCGCCAACGTGTTCATGTCGGCCACCGACACCGGATAGCCCCAGTTCGAAATCGTCGCAACCGCGGCGGCCGGACTCGCACCTACCACGCCCGGCGGCGAATTCACAGCGAAGAAAACGCCAGGCTGTAACGAGCACGCGGCGATCAGAGCCATGATCGCGACGAAGCCTTCCAGCAGCATGGATCCGTAGCCCACCGGCCAGGCGTTCCACTCGCGCGCGATCATTTTGGGCGTGGTGCCCGACGAGATCAGCGAATGAAATCCCGATACGGCGCCGCACGCGATGGTGATGAAGACGAACGGAAATACTTTGCCGGCGAAGATTGGCCCTGTTCCGTCCACGAAACGCGTGAACGCGGGCAGCGCAAGCGTGGGATGCACCACCAGGATTCCCACCGCCAGCATCGCCACCACGCCCAGTTTGATGAAGGTGCTCAAATAGTCGCGCGGCGCGAGGAACAGCCATACCGGCAGCACGCTCGAAAGAAATCCGTAAACCATCACCGCGATAGCGAGCGACGTGGCCGACCACGTGAACCAGGGCGCAAGCACAGGCGATGCCGCCACCGCCTGGCCGCCGAAAATGCTCGCGATCACCAGCACGAACCCGACGATGGAGCATTCCAGCACCTTGCCCGGACGCCAGTAGCGCAGATAAAGGCCCATGAAAAGCGCGATCGGCATGGTGGCCGCGATAGTGAATGTTCCCCACGGGCTGCCTTTCAATGCGTTCACCACTACCAGCGCGATCACCGCCAGCAGGATGATCATGATGAACAGCACCGTCAACAGCGCCGTGAATCCGCCCGTCTTTCCGATTTCGTCGCGCGCCATCTGGCCCAGCGTCTTGCCGTCGCGCCGCATGGAGCAAAACAAAATTACGAAATCCTGTACCGCGCCGCCCAGCACCGCACCGATGATGATCCAATACACGCTCGGCAGATAACCGAACTGCGCCGCTAGCGTTGGACCCACCAGGGGACCCGGCCCAGCGATGGCGGCAAAGTGATGACCGAAGAGTATCCACTTATTGGTGGGCTCATAATCGTGCCCGTCGCGCAAGCGTTCGGCGGGGGTGGCGCGCTGATCGTCCAGCGCCATCACCTTGGCGGCGATGAACCGGGCATAGAATCGAAAGCCCACCAGATAAGTGCAGGCGGCTGCCAGAACAATCCAGAAGCTGTTCACGGGCTCGCCGCGATCGACGGCAATGGCCGCCAGAAAAAACGCCGCAACCAGCGAAATCAGGGCCCACACGATGCGCCCCGCGATCTTCTTCATGGTGAGGATTGTATCAACAGCACGAAGTCAGAACTTCGGCAACCGTCTTAGGAAGCCGTAGCTGGAGCCGTAACCGGCTATATCCACCGCGTGCGCAGGATGCCAGCTCCAGTCCATCGCTCCGATGTAGTGCGCGGAAGTGCGATCGGGGCCCATCAAAATCACATACATCTTGCGCTGCGGATAAGCCAGCAGCTGGTACTGTTCCAAATCAGCGCCAGATGTGCCGGAACGCCAGCGCTCTTCCGCCGGAGGCCCCAGCGCGCGCACCAGTGTGGAGTAATCATCCTCCGGTGTAAAGGGCAAGTCCGCCTGGCTGAAGGGAGCGTAGAAGGCCCGCGTGGCGATCACGCCGCCGCGAAACAGGCTGATGGCCAAGACGCACCCGGCCACGCCCAGCGCGACGCCGCCCACCACCACTCTTCCGACGCGCGAAGTGCGTTCGCTTTCCAATCGAATGCCCACGACGGGAGCGCGCACCGCCGCCGATTGAGCCATGCGAGGCCTGGGAGAATCATTCACGGCGCGCGGCATCTCGATCACGCGCCGCTCCACCGGCCATACGACGCCAGCCCGGCACTCCAGCTCCGCCAGCAGACCCACGATCATCACCGGGGCATCCACCCGCGATATCTCGCCTACGTAGCGCCGCGGCACCGAGACTTCTTCATTGGTCTTGGTGTTGCGCACCAGCACTTCGGACCATGTCGCGCTGCGATAGATCCATTCGTTTTGTCCGGCGTTGAGGATCGCGGGATAGAAGGAAAACGGCCGGCGTCCAAGCTGCGCAATCGGCGGTGGGATTGGCGGAACGGCCATAGGACCTATTCTAGCCTCCGGGCGGCGGAGGCGGCGCACTGGGACTGGGCGTGCGTGGTTTGCGATGAAAGAACTTCTGATGAACATCCGGCCAGAATTCCGGCAAAAGGTTGCCGAGCGCGGACGCCAACAGGCTGGTTCCAAAACGCGTGGCCACTTCTTCGCCGGTGACGCTACTGTCAGGATAGTAAGCGTTCGAAAGCCCGATCCCCAGGCCCATTCCAAAGATCCCCGAAAAATTGAACCTCTGGGTGCCCTTATCGGTTCGCGTCACCACAATGCGGCTCAAAGCGTAGCCCACGCGGTTCCAAACACCGAACTCCGGGCCCCTTCGGAAATAGCGCGGATCTTCGTGCAGCAGCGATGCCAGCACCGCATCCTGAAAAAAATTCTGCGTCGTCACATCGGCCACCGCCGCACCGAAGCGTTGCGCATAGGGACCGGCGCCGTTTCCGTACTTCGGATTGTCGTTGTCAATTTGCGAGAGGGCAGCTCCGGCAGCCGACGAGGCGATGGTGAAGGGATCCGAAGTCTCCTTAGCGAACAATATGAATTTTTGTTTTACGGTGAGCGGCGCCACTCTCCGCTGTGGATCCTCCACCGTCAGATAACTCGGGATGACCCCAAAAATCCGTTCGTCCACCGGCTCGTCGAAGCCCGGCTGCCCCGACGTTGCTGGTGAGGACATCGCTGGTGAGGCCGCCGGTTGTGCGGAAGCCGGCGGCGTTTGAGTATCCTGAGCAAGTACTAAGGTGACCGAAAAAGAAGAAACGATAAAGATGGCCGCGACAAATGCGCGTTGAGTATGTTTAAAACAAAACTTCAATCATCCTCCACTTGGAGTCCCCGCCGCGCCGCATTGTATATGGGACCTTCGCCCGTACCCTATGGTTACACGGAAAGTACTAAAATGAGCAGTCATGATCGCGAAGTCTTCATCGTCCACGCAAGAGCGGTATCGGAACCGGCGCAACTTTCTCAAGTTTCTCGCGGCCAGTCCGCTGTTTGCTTCCCTGCCCGCCCGGGCCTGGCAAACGCACACTTTGGATGAAGTGCTCGCCAGTCCCAAAGACGCGCTGGACGTGATGGACTTCGAAGCGGCTGCCCGCAAAGCGTTGCCGGCGGCGCACTGGGGCTATATGGCTTCGGGCGTGGACGACAACATCACGCGCGACACGAATCACGAAGCTTACAAGCGCATTCAACTGCGGCCGCGCAAGCTGATAGACGTGAGCAGGATCGACACGCGCGTGGAGCTGTTTGGAACTGTGTGGGACAGCCCCATCTTCCTTTGTCCCGTGGGTGCGCAAGGCATGTTCCATGCCGATGGCGAGATCGGCGTGGCTCGCGCCGCGCAATCCAAAAAGGCTTTGCAGATTTTGTCTACTGTGACTTCACACAGCGTGGAAGACGTGATCAAGGCGCGTGGCGGACCCGTCTGGTATCAGCTCTACGCCGTGTCCAACTGGAGCTTGACGGAGAAAGTGGTCAAGCGAGCCGAAGACGCCGGTTGCCCGGTGCTGGCGTGGACCATCGATCTGCTGGCCGGCCGCAACACCGAGATGGCCTCACGTTACCGCCGCATCGACGACCGGGAGTGCGCCAGTTGTCACGGCGAGCCTTTCGGCGCCATCAATGCGCGGCCCATGTTCGACGGAATCGACATGAAGGGCGTCAGCATCAATTCCCCGTCCTTCACCTGGGCGCAGGTAGACCGTTTGAAGAAAATCACGAAAATGAAGCTGGTGCTGAAAGGCATCGAGACCCGCGAGGATGCGCGCCTGTGCGTGGAGCACGGCGTGGATGGCATCCTGGTTTCCAATCACGGCGGACGCGCCACTGAAACGTATCGCGGGACCATCGAGTGCCTGCCCGAGGTGGTGGACGGCGTCGCGGGCCGCGTTCCTGTGATGGTAGACGGCGGCATCCGTCGGGGTACCGATGCCTACAAGGCGCTGGCCTTCGGCGCAAAGGCGGTAGGCATCGGCCGGCCGTACATCTGGGGATTGTCAGCCTTTGGACAACCCGGCGTGGAGAAGGTGATCGATATCCTGCGCGGCGAATTCGAGCTGACCATGAAGCAGTGCGGCGCGCGGTCGCTCTCCGAAATCAGCCGCTCCACGGTGATGTGGCGCGAGTCTTGACTGAGCCGCAACCGTGAGGGAGCGGGCTAGAATGAAACAATGCCCGAAGAGAAGCCTGCCGCCAGCTTCGAAACTGGACTCCAGCAACTCGAACTGATCGTCAAGGAGATGGAAAGCGGCGAATTGCCGCTGGAGCGCGCGCTGGAGCTGTTTGAAAAAGGAATGCAGTTGAGCGAGAGTTGCCGCAAGCAATTGGAAGAGGCTGAGACGCGCATCGAGATGCTGATCCGCAAAGGCGACAAAGTTCAGGCGGAGCCATTCGGTCCAGAGAAAGCATGAAAGCCAAGGCATGAACGCCAAGGCATGAAAAACAAAGCATGACGCTAGCCGATTACGTGGCGCGGCAACAAACCCGTGTCGACAGTGCGCTAGAGCGCTGGGTGCCTCCCGAATCCACGCTGCCCGAATCCATCCACAAAGCGATGCGCTATAGCCTGTTCGCGGGTGGCAAGCGCATCCGTCCCATTTTGTGCATGGCTGCCGCGGAAGCGGTTTCGGATTTGCCGGTGGGCATTGAATCGTGCGCCTGCACGCTGGAATTGATTCACACCTATTCGTTGATCCATGACGATCTGCCCGCGCTCGATAACGACGATTTGCGGCGCGGCGTCCCCACCTGCCACAAGGTTTTTGGCGACGCTATCGCGATTCTGGCCGGGGACGCGCTGCTCACGCTCGCCTTTCAGGTACTGGCGCAAATGGACTGCGCGGATGGCCAGAAAGTCTCGCTGATCGCGGAGCTGTCCACGGCCGCGGGCACGGTGCGCGGCATGATCGGCGGCCAGGTGTGCGATCTGGAAGGCGAAGGCAAACATCCGGACGCGGCTCTGCTGGAAGCCATCCATCGCGCCAAGACCGGCGCATTGCTGCGCGCCAGCCTGCGCATGGGCGCCATCTATGCGGGCGCGGACGAGGATCAACTGAGCGCTTTGTCGTGCTTCGGCGAACACGTCGGACTGGCGTTTCAAATCGTAGATGACGTTCTGGATGTGGAACAGTCCTCGGAAGCGCTCGGAAAAACCGCGGGCAAGGACGCACAGCAGCAAAAGATCACGTTTCCCTCGGTCTATGGGCTGGGGCGCTCGCGCGAGATGGCCGAAGAGGAAAGGCTGGCCGCCCATCTCGCTTTGCGCCCTTTCGACGAACGTGCCGAGCGCCTGCGCGAACTGGCCAATTTCATCGTGTACCGCCGTGCCTGACCGGAACCGGCTGGACGTTCTAGTGGTGGAGCGCGGCCTGGCTGAATCACGCGAGAAAGCTCGGGCTCTGATTCTCGCCGGTCAGGTGCTCGTCAACGGCCAGAAGGTCGATAAGGCCGGCTCCAACATCGACGCTGGCGCGCAAATCGAACTTCTCGCGCAGCCCCGCTACGTGGGCCGCGGCGGATTGAAACTGGAGGCCGCGCTCGATCACTTCGCGATCGATCCCACGGGCAAGGTATGCCTCGACATCGGCTCCTCCACTGGCGGGTTTACCGACTGCCTGCTGCAGCGCGGCGCGGCGCTTGTCTACGCCATCGACGTGGGCACCGGCCAGCTCGACTGGAAACTGCGAAACGACCCGCGCGTTATCGTCCAGGAACAGGTGAACGCGCGCTACCTGACTCGCGATCAAGTGCCGGAGCCGATCGCCCTAGCCGTTTGCGATGTCAGTTTCATCTCCATCACAATGATCTTACCGGCGCTGGCCGGCTTGCTCGCCCCCAACGCCGAAATGGTTATCCTGGTAAAACCGCAATTCGAGCTGGACCGGGACCAGGTCGGCAAGGGAGGAATTATTCGCGATCCTGCATTGCACCATCAGGCGTGCCAGCGCGTGGAAACGGCCGTCGCGCGACTGGGATTTCACGCGCACATCATTCCTTCCCCGATCCTGGGCGCGGAAGGCAACCGGGAGTTTCTCTTACATGCCAGACATTAAGGTAGTCGGCATCATCTCGAAGCCCGGCATTCCGCACGCGTCCACCATCGTGGCGGACCTGGTGGCATGGTGGAAGGAGCGCGGCGCGGAAACACGTCTGGACCATGAATCCGCGCGCTATCTCGGAAGCCGCGATGGGCTCCCGCGCGAACAGGTTCCCGAAGGCGCGCAGCTGGTGATCGTGTTGGGCGGCGACGGCACGCTGCTGGCCGCGGCCCGCGCGGTTGCTGGACGTGAGATCCCGATCCTGCCCGTGAATCTGGGCGGCTTGGGCTTCCTCACCGCCATCACTCTCGACCAGCTTTATCCCGAGTTGGAATGCGCTCTATGCGGCGAACAGCGGGTGGTTTCGCGCCGCATGTTGCATGGCGAGGTGGTCCGCGACGGCAAAACGGTGGCGTCCTACGAAGCGTTGAACGACATCGTGATCGGCAAGACGCAAATCGCGCGGATGATCGATCTGGAGACTTACGTGGATGGCCAGTATGTCAGCACCTTCAAAGCGGACGGCCTTATCGTAGCGACGCCTACCGGCTCCACCGCCTACTCGCTTTCGGCCGGCGGACCGATTTTATTTCCGGCCGTCGCGGCACTTTGCATCACGCCCGTCTGTCCTCACATGCTCACGAATCGGCCGGTGCTGGTTCCCGATACCAGCGTCATCGAAATCGTCTGCAAGGCGCCGCGCAAGGAATCGTATCTAACCGTGGACGGCCAGGTGGGCGAGCCGCTGATCGAAAACGATCGCGTGGTGTGCCGGAGTTCCAAATACCAAGTCCACTTGATCCGGCCGCCGCAGATGTTTTTCTTCGACGTGCTGCGGCAGAAACTCAAGTGGGGCGAAAGATAGAGGCGAGTGAAAAAGCCCTCCCTGACAACCTGGATCTTCATTGCCATGCTGGCGGGAGTCGCGGTGGGCGCGGCTTTTCCGAACGCCGGCAAAGCGGCGTGGATGGCGTCCATCGCCAACGTATTTCTTCGTCTGATCAAATCCATCATCGCGCCGCTGATCTTCGGCACTCTGGTCTACGGCATCGCGGGCACCGGCAGCGTCAAAACGATGGGCCGCATCGGAATCAAAGCCATCGTCTATTTCGAAGTGCTCACCACCATCGCGCTGGTGCTGGGATTGGGCGCGGTCAACCTGGTGCGGCCAGGCGAAGGGATGACACTGGAACGTTCCGCCGCGGAAACGGGCTTATCGCAGGCCGGTCCGTCGCTATCGGGCACACTAGAGCACACCTTTCCAGCCAGCGTGATCGATGCCATGGCCAAAGGCGATGTGTTGCAAATCGTGGTGTTTTCGTTTTTGTTTGGCGCGGCGTGCGCGGCCATCGGATCGAAGGCGGCGCCTGTGGTGTCGTTCTGCAAATCGCTCTCCGAGGTGATGTTCCGCTACACCAAATATGTGATGTACCTGGCGCCCATCGGCGTGGGCGCAGCCATGGCAGGCACTATCGGCAGCAAGGGACTGAGCGTCCTATTGGGCCTCGGGAAGTTGATCCTGACGTTGTACGGAACGCTTCTGATCTTCGTCTTCGTGGTGCTGGGCGCGGTGGCGATTATCGCGCGCATTCCGCTGCGGGCTTTCATCCGTGCGGTTCGCGAGCCGTTCATTCTGGCGTTTTCGACGGCATCCAGCGAAGCCGCACTACCGGTGGCGCTCGAAAACATGGAGCTCATGGGCGTCCCCGGGCATATTGTCGCGTTTGTGTTGCCGACCGGCTACAGCTTCAATCTGGACGGGAGCACGCTGTATCTTTCCATGGCATCGCTGTTCGTGGCGCAAGCCGCGGGGATACACATGGCGCTTAGTCAGCAGCTCCTGATGATGTTGACGCTGATGCTTACGAGCAAGGGCGTGGCCGCGGTGCCGCGCGCGTCACTCGTGATCCTGGCGGGCACTCTCGCGACCTTCGGCCTTCCGCTCTCAGGCGTCGCGCTGCTGCTGGGCGCCGACGCGCTGATGGACATGGCGCGGACATCGGTGAATCTGCTCGGCAACTGCATGGCGTCGGCGGTGGTGGCGCGCTGGGAAGGCGTGGACTTGTCAGCTGCATCAGAACGACCCATTTCAGTCGCTTGATATATCAGCAGAAAGCTAGCCGACCCGGATGTTAAGCGATAATAGAGAAGCAGCGTCCAAGCGGTTGCCATGAATACGCAAACAAATATCGACTGGTCGGAATGCCCGTTAGTCGAAGTCAAGCCGGGCGTGCAGGGCGGCGCTCCCGTCCTACGTGGCACGCGATTGCCTGTCAGTGTAATCATCGATAACTTCGACTACGGCGTAGGCGTCTCCGACATCGCGGAACAGTTTGAAGTTCCGCAAGACTCCGTTGAGGCTATCTTGGCTTACGCCAAGGCTCACCGCGTTGCGCATCCTGTTTGACAAGAATGTTCCGGTCGGTGTGCGGCGCTTCTTACTGAAGCACGAGGTTCACACCGTCGTGGATCTGAAGTGGCACCCCCAGCTTGAGAACGGCGACCTCCTCAACGCTGCTGAGGCTGCCGGATTCGACGTGATCATCACGGCGGACCAGAACATCCGGTATCAGCAAAATCTGACGGGACGAAAGCTGGCGCTAGTTGTGATTGGCTCCAATATCTGGCCCATTGTGCAGAAATACGCGGACACGATCGCAGCCAAAGTGGACGCGGCAATCGCGGGAAGCTACGACTTCGTTGAGATGCCGCTTCCGCCAAAGGCCACTAGCTAATATCTAATTCCCGCCACCGTTACGCCACGGCTGCCACGCCCGCCTTAGCCCACCACGGTTTCGCGGGTTTGATGGCCGCGTTCACCGCTTCAATGTTCTTCACGCCTTCTGTGGAGAGCCAGTCCTCCAGCGCCTTCACGCCTTGCTTGCCGTAGATCGGGATGCCCTCCTTCCACGTCGCGCGCCCGCACAAAACACCCGAATAATCGGTGCCCGCCTCGGCCGCCATGCTCAGCTCTTCGACGAATTGCGCGTTGCCCACGCCCGCGCTCAAATAGATGAACGGCTTTTTTGCTATGCTGGCCGCTTTGCGGAACAGATCCAGCGCTTCGGCGCGGGAATACGCCTTCTGGCCTTTGTACACGCTGCTGCCCTCCACGTAATTCGCGTTGATCGGCACTTCCACCTTCAACACGTCCACGTTGTACTGTGGTTTCGAAAATTCCTGCATGGCCCCCATCACCACCTGCGGCTTCAGCTTGGCGAACTCCAGACCTTTTTCGTCGCCGCCCTTGGGGTCGTAGCCCACGAACTCCAGGAAAAAGGGCACCTGCACGGTTTCACACTCGGCCCCGATACGCTCGATGAACGCGTGCTTGATGTCGTTCACCTGCGCGTCGTCAAAGGGCGAATAGTAAATCAGGATCTTCACGGCGTTGGCGCCCCAATCGGCGATGCGCCTGGCGGAGACGTGCGGCAGCAAGTCCGGCAGCCGGCCCGGCTTGGTGTTATCGTAGCCGCTCTCTTCGTACGCCAGCAGCAGTCCAGCGTTGGAGGAGCGCGCCTTCGCGGCGGGAAGGCCATATTCGGGATCGAGCAGGATCGCGCTCGCGTGCGGCGTCAAAACCTTCGATACCGCGATCTTGAACTCGCTCATCATTTCCGACGTTACCTGCTCGGCGGGAACGCCCTTGGCCGACGCGATAGATTTCTTCAAGCTGCCTCGTTGATCCATGGCGGCAGCCGCGATCACGCCGTGTTGGTTAGAGAGCGCCTTCATATGGCGCACTTTGCCTTCCGATAAACTCATGCTTCCTCCTCCATCCCTAGATTCTCGCGCATTCAACGCTCAACGCGCCGGAGCCTGATTTGCGCTAGACGCTTAACCCAGCCGCCGGAAATACGCCTGCGCGCGATTCACATCGCGCAGAATTTGCGCCTTCAGCGCTTCCGCCGTGTCAAACTTGCGCTCGTCACGAACCCGGCGCAGAAACTCCACGGATATCTTGTCGGGCGCAACGCCTTCGAGCCGTGACAATAAATACGTCTCAATGGTCCGAGTACGGCCGTCAAAGGTGGGCCGATTGCCGACATTGGTGATGGACGGCCATTCCCGCGAGCTTCCCAATTCGCGTGTTCGCGTCACATAGACGCCGTTCTTCGGCACCACCTCGGCCGTCGTATCCAGATTCAAAGTGGGGACGGTCTGCTTCGCCCCCCTGCCTTCCCCCGCGACCACAATACCCGCAAGCGCATAAGGCCGGCCCAGCATCCGGCACGCCGACGACACTTCCCCCACCTCAATCGCCCTTCGAATTTCGCTGCTCGATATCACGCGCTTGCGCCACACCACCGGCTCGACGATTTCGGTCTCGAAGCTGAACCGGTCGCCCAGCTCCGCAAGCATTTGCGCATCGCCGGCCGCGCGTTTGCCGAAATGAAAGTTCTCGCCCACCAGCACAGCCCGCGCCTTGAGTTTGTCCACCAGAATCTCGCGCACGAAATCCTCGGGCCCCAGCGCGGCGATCTGCGGTGTGAACGGCAGAATCAGGATCTCATCGATGCCCTGCTCCAGAATCATTCGCGTGCGTTGCTCCAGCGTCGTCAGCAAACGCGGCGCCGTCGCGGGCGCAACCAGTTTCGCCGGATGAGGATCGAACGTAAGCACGGCCGCTTTCCAACCTTCTTCGCGCGCCGCCGCGACCACGTTTCGCAAGATTTGCCGATGACCGCGATGCACCCCGTCGAAATTGCCGATGGTGATGGCGCACGGACCGAAATCGTCTGGTGTTTCGGCCAGGGTCCGATAAATCATGCGTTCTTTCCAACTTCGATTTCCAGCCCGTCGTACGCCAGGCGCACATGCGGCGGCAAACGCTCCTCCGTGCAGGCATGCCCCAGATCGTGGCAGATGTGGGTGAAGAACGCCCGCCGGGGCGCAAGTTTCGCCACCGACTCAAGCGACCGCTCCACCGTCGAGTGCGTGGGGTGCGGCTTGTGCCGCAGCGCATCCAGGAACAAAACGTCCAGACCGCTCAGCATCTCCATGGACTCTTCGGGAATATCGCTATGATCCGTCAAATACGCCGCGCCGCCGAAGCGAAATCCGTACACCGTGCCGCGGCCGTGCTTGAGCCGGATGGGGGTGAACGCCAGCCCGAAAAGATCGATCGGCGTCCCCTCGAAAACGTGGGTCGCCAGGCGCGGGCGCGAGGACTCCGTGTCGCCTTCATCGAAGATATAGCGGAACGTCCGCCGCAGCGCCTCGATTGTGTCCGCCGCGCCATAAATAGGAATCACGCCGCCTTGGCGGTAATTGAACGGCCGCACGTCGTCCAGGCCCATCACGTGATCGGCGTGCGAATGCGTAAACAAAATCGCGTCCACACGTTCGATCTGGGATCGCAAGGCCTGGTAGCGAAAATCGGGCGTGGTATCGATCAAAACACCCCGGTCGCCATATTTCACATGAATGGAAGGCCTCAGACGATGATCGCGCGGGTCGTCGGAATGGCACACCGCGCAGCGGCAGCCGATCATCGGCACTCCCACGCTGGTGCCCGAGCCGAGCACCGTAATGCGGATGGAATCGGAAGCCATTTAAGAGCTGGCCTGCTCTTCCTTTTTCGAGTCGACTTCCGCAGGCGGCGTCTTTTCCTTGTTCTCCATGGCCTGGACAAATCGGAAACGCAGCTCGGTGAGCGCGTTCTCCACCAGGCGCTGCTCTTCCATGGTTACGTTGCCGCGCGTTTTCTCCTGCAGCATGGCCAGCAGATCGATGCTGTGGCGCGCGATGCGAAAATCGGGCTCCGGCCGGTCTTTCTCCTCGCCAAAGTGATACATGCCCAGATGCATCTCGGTCTGCGCCTTCAGCGAAAGGATCAAGAATTCAAGGGTTGCCGGGGGAAGTGGATATTCCTGGTCGCTCATCCTCCCCTCATTTTACTAGGGTGAAAGACCCATATTACAGGCATTCAAAATTTTGATTGGACCGCCCCGCCCTTTTCGTTTACTCTCGAACTGTAAGCATTGCCCCGTGGGCGCAGGCTTGCTCGTGGGGTTCTCGTAGCAGTCCTCGAAGACATCTTTCATTCCTCGGTGAAGTTTTCCTGACGCCGATCTGTGTGTGCGTTCGCTGTTATGCGAGTCACGGCGCTCAGGCCACCAACATCACGGTTCAAGACCTGAAAGGAGTCTACAACATGAAACTATCTTTGCGTTTTGCTGTATGGGCGGGCACTTTGGCCGCGCTGGCGGTCGCCGCGCAGGCGCAGTCGCCAATCACCAGGGCGAATGTTCCATTCGACTTCGCGGCCGGCGGAGCGATGATGCCGGCCGGCGATTATACCGTGGACATGGGCGGTTTTTCCGGCGTGATTCTGCTGCACGCATCGTCCGGCAAATCGATCGCACTGCTCTCCACTTTCTCGGATGCCAGCCCCGGCGCGGCCGCCACCAGGCTGGTCTTTGAAAAGCGCGATGGCATGCCGTATCTCTCGGCCGTGGAATGGCCGGGCGAAACCGCGCAGGTAATGTCCGTGTTCAAGCCCGTCCCGAAAGGAGCGGTCGCGGTGGCGCTTCACTAGCCACCAGCCACTAGTCGCTTTCTTTTCTCAACACCGGCTCTCCAGCTCGAGAGCCGGTCTTTCTTTGTGCGTCGGCCTTTGTGCGTCGGCCTTTGTGCGTCGGCAAGCGGCATCTTGCTAAACTGAAACTTCCCCCCGAAGCAATGCCACAACATCCACGCACAACCGGGGAACGTTTCGAGCGCTTAGTGGCCATCATGGCTCGTCTGCGCGCTCCCGGCGGCTGCCCCTGGGATCGCGAGCAAAACTTCGACACCATCAAGCCTTATCTGCTGGAAGAGACCTACGAGGTCCTGGATGCCATCGATCAGCGCGACTGGCCTGGTCTGGCCGAAGAACTGGGCGACCTGATGCTCCAGGCCGTCTTCTTCGCGGAGATGGCGTCCGAGGAAGGCAAATTCGGCATCGACGATTCGCTCGACGCCATTTCCGAAAAGCTGATCCGCCGCCATCCTCACGTTTTTAGCGATGGCTCGGCCAAAACCTCCGACGACGTCAAGCGCCGCTGGGACGAAATTAAGGCGGACGAGAAGAAAGCCAAAGAGAAGACGGACCAGGGCAAGCCGCGGCAAGGCCGTCTGGATTCGGTGCCGCGCCAACTCCCCGCTTTGGTCGAAGCCCAGCAAATCAGCTCCAAGGCGGCCGCTGTCGGCTTCGATTGGGAAAATCCCGGGCAAGTCCTCGACAAACTGGATGAAGAGCTGCGTGAATTGGCGGAGGCGCGCGAGAGCGGCACGCCTGCCGAGTTGGAAGGCGAGATCGGCGATCTGCTCTTCGTCCTGGTGAACCTGGCCCGTAAGCTTCGCGTTGACCCCGAGCAGGCGCTGCGCAAAACCAACTCGAAATTTCGCAAGCGATTCGCCTACGTGGAGGAGCATGCCAGCTTGCCCGGCGCGACGCTCGCGCAAATGGAAGCGCTGTGGCAAGCGGCCAAGGCGAGCGAAGTCCAAGTCGAAAAATGATCGACATCCGTCCGCTCACCGACCGTGAGGATCTGAAGTCCGCCGTCAGCCTGCAGCGCGAGATCTGGGGATTTGAGGACGTCGACCTGATCCCTCTGCGGTTTTTCGTGGTCGCCACCAAGATTGGCGGGCAAGTCTTCGGGGCCTTTGACGGTTCGCAGATGATTGGTTTCTGCCTCGCGATTCCAGGCCTCAAACCAGGTGGAAAAACATATCTGCACAGTCACATGCTTGGCGTGTTGCGGGATTACCGCAACTCGGGTGTAGGCCGCTCGCTCAAATTGGCGCAACGCGACGACGCGCTCTCGAGCGGCATCGATCTCGTCGAGTGGACTTTCGATCCGCTCGAACTTAAGAACGCGTTTTTCAATATGGAGCGTCTGGGCGCCATCGTTCGACGCTACGTCCCCAATCAATACGGGACTACCAGCAGCCCTCTACACGGCGGCCTGCCCACCGATCGCTGCATCGCCGAATGGTGGATCCGAAGTCCGCGCGTCCAGGCTATTCTGGGAGGCCTGCCCTTGGAGCGAGGCGCCATCGAATCTCGCATTGCGATTCAGTCCAACATTGCTACCATTCGCTCCACTGAGCCGGCATGCGCCAGAGAAATACAGCAGCGCGCGAGTGAAGAGTTCCGCGCCGCGTTCGATCGCGGGCTGGCCGTCATTGGTTTTGAGAAATCCGATCAATTCGGCACTTACTTATTAGGACCATGGGAATCCGCTTAGATCGAATTACGTTGCGTGAAATCCGGATGCCGCTGGTGCACTTCTTTGAAACCAGCTTCGGCCGGACCACCGAGCGCCGGATCGTCCTGGTGGAAGTGCAGAGCGAAGGCCTTTCGGGCTGGGGCGAGGTCACTTGCGGCGAAAACCCGTTTTACAACGAAGAGTGGACCGAATCGGCCTGGCTCATTCTGCGCGATTATGCCGGCCCGCGCGTGCTCCGTCACGATTTCGCGACTGCGGCCGACGTTGGGGCGCGCAGCACGCACATCCGCGGCCACCTGATGGCACGTGGCGGATTGGAAGTGGCGGTGTGGGATCTGGAAGCGCGCATGCTTGGAAAACCGTTGCACCAGCATATTGGCGGCGGTGCGCGACTTGAAATACCCTGCGGCGTGTCGATCGGCATCCAGGATTCCGTCCCGCAGCTTCTGCAAAAGATCGAAACCGAGCTCGCGTCCGGCTACCAGCGCATCAAGATGAAGATCAAGCCCGGCTGGGACGTCGACGTGGTGCGGGAAGTGCGCCAGCGATTCCCCACGATCCTGCTAATGGCCGACGCCAACTCGGCTTACACGCTGGCCGACGCCGCGCGTTTGAAATGCCTGGACGAATTCAACCTCATGATGATTGAGCAGCCTCTCGGGCACGACGAAATCATCGATCACGCGAAATTGCAGGGTCAGCTCAACACTCGCATTTGTCTCGATGAATGCATCCGATCGGCGCATCAAGCCGAGCAGGCCATCGCGATGGACGCCGGGCGCATCATCAACATCAAGCTGGGCCGGGTGGGCGGCTTCGCCGAAGCCAGGCGCGTACACGATGTGGCGCAAGCCGCAGGCATTCCCGTGTGGTGCGGCGGCATGCTGGAGTCTGGCATCGGCCGGGCGCACAATATCGCGCTCTCCACGCTTCCGAATTTCACGCTTCCGGGCGACGTTTCGGCCAGCAGGCGTTACTGGTCGCGCGACATCATCCAACCGCCGGTGGAAATCACCCCGCAAGGAACCATTCAGGTACGCGACTCGCCCGGCTTCGGGTACGAGCTCGACCGCGCATTTCTCGACTCCATCACGATCCGTCAGGAATCCGTTTCCTAGATGGCCGAGTTCGTCGAGCTTCTGAAGAGGAACCGGAACTATCGCTTCACTTGGTCCGGCCAAGTGGTGAGCGAAATCGGCGATCATTTCAACAACGTCGCCGTCTTCGCCCTGGCGCTCGCCAACACACGTTCCGGTCTGGTGGTCACCGGCATCATGCTCTCGCGCGCCATTCCCGCGGTGATGGCGGGGCCCGTGGCCGGCGTGGTGCTTGACCGGCTGGACCGCAAGCGCATCATGATCGCGAGCGACCTGATTCGCGCCGTGGTGGCCATCGGATTCATTCTTGCCATCCCGCGCTCCGACACCTGGCTGCTCTATTTGCTCAGCGCGCTTCTGATGTTCGCTTCGCCCTTCTTCACCAGCGGGCGCTCAGCGATTCTGCCCACCATCGCGAATAAACAAGAGCTGCACACCGCCAATTCACTCACCCAGACCACGCAATGGATGACGCTGACCATTGGGGCGTTCCTGGGCGGCACCAGCGTCGTGCAGTTCGGCTATAAGTGGGCCTTCACGTTCAATGCCCTTTCATTCCTGTTTTCGGCCGCCTGCATTTCGCGGCTGCGGGTGGAACGGGGCAACTTCCGCGCGGAACGATCGGCACTGACCGAAGACAAAGTGGTCCGCCCCTGGCACGAATACACCGAAGGACTGCGCTACATGCGGGCATCGCCGCTCATCTTAGGACTCGCGTTGGTTGGGATTGGATGGGCTTCAGGCGGCGGAGCGGCGCAGATCCTGTTCAGCCTTTTTGGCGAGTTGGTTTTCAATCGTGGACCCGCGGGCATCGGCTATCTCTGGGCCGCGGCCGGCGTGGGCTTGCTGGTGGGCGGCACGTTCGCGCACTGGCTGGGCAAACGGATTTCGTTCGACGCCTACAAACGCACCATCAGCATCTGTTACGTAATTCACGGCGGCTCCTACGTCATCTTCAGCCAGATGCGCAGTTTTCAGATGGCCTTGCTGTTCCTGGGGATCTCGCGCTCGGCGGTCGCGGTCAGCTCCGTGCTCAACATGTCGCAACTGCTGCGGCACGTCTCCGACGAATTTCGCGGCCGCGTGTTTGCGACCATGGAAACGATGCAGTGGTCCACGATGATGCTCTCGATGGCGGGCGCCGGAGTCGCGTCTGAAAGCTGGAGCCCGCGCACCATCGGCGTTGTTTCAGGATTGCTCAGCTCCAGTACCGCGTTCTTCTGGCTGTGGGCGAACTGGACCGGCCGATTGCCCGAGCCGGCGCGCGAAGGCGTGGAGCCCGAAGAGATTGAAGTGCACGGCGACCCGGTGGTTTAAATGGATCAAAAACCTGTTGTACTCATCACAGGCGCGGCCAAGCGTATCGGACGCTCGATCGCGCTGCGCCTGCATCAAGCCGGCTATCGCGTCGCCATCCACTATGGTTCGTCCGAGAAAGACGCCAGGGCCACAGCCGAAGAATGTGGATCGGCGCCGCTCTTCCAAGCCAATCTCGAAAGAGTCGACGACATCCGGCGCATGTTTCGCGAAGTGGATGAGCAGCTCGGCGGGCTCTACGGCCTCGTGAATAACGCCGCGCGTTTTCGCCGCGTCGATCCACTCCAACTCACCGAAGCCGACTGGGACTTCATCCACAACGTGAATCTGAAGGCCACGTTCTTCTGCTGCCAGCAGGCAGCCTTGCTGATGAAGAAGACCGGCTCTGGGCGCATCGTCAACATGAGTTCGCTGGGTGGCATCCGGCCCTGGGAGATGTACGCGCATTACTGCGCGTCCAAGGCCGGAGTTATTATGCTGACGCGCGCACTGGCGAAGGCATTTGCTCCGGAGATTACCGTGAATTCCGTCGCGCCAGGCGTGATTTTAGCATCGAGCGAAGATCCTCGCGCGCAGGATTTGATCGCGGCCACGCCTGCACAGCGCTCCGGGACGCCCGAGGAAATCGCCGATGCGGTGCTCTACTTCATCAACGCGTCGAATTTCGTGACGGGCCAGGTACTCGCGGTAGATGGCGGCCTGAGTCAACGATGACCCAACGCTAAGTTACTCGACCGTCACCTTGGTGCCCTTCGCCGCGTGCTTCGCCAGATGGTCGATGCGCGCGTCTAGCATGCTGCGCATTCCCTTCAACATCTCGATGCGGGCGTTGCGAAAATGCTCGCGAGTATTTGGCGGCCAGACGTGATCCAGGAACGCCTCAATCTGCGGCGCAGCGATGTCGCAAAAAAAGCAGCCGCCATGCTGATGTTGATGTGCCCCCGCTTGTTGATCTTCCATTACGCCTCCTTCATCTCCACTGTTAACATTTTATTCTCTAACGAAGCCCGTGTGGGAGTAAGTCCGGCCATGGACGTAGGCAGCCCGATGTGACGCCGCAGAGTTCCAATCTCCACTACCAGCTCATCGCCCTTCTTAAACAAGCCGATCTCGCCCTTGGCGGCAAACGGCAGCCGCAGCCGAACTTCATAGTGCGAGTTGATCTTTTCAAAGGTATAGGGCGCCTCGGTTCGCACCACTTTCGCCGGATCTTCGTCGGCGCCGTACAGAACGTTGGCCAACTCGATCAGACGATCGCGCCCCAGCACCTCGTGGGTGAACAACGGCACGCGCTTCATGGCCACTGGGTCGAAATATTCTTCAATTTCGTCCAAAATCTTGGCTTGCGACGCCCGCCACTGATCGAACCAGGTGTCGGTCACCGCTTCCGGGAGCACGCGATTGACGATGATGCCGTCCACCGTCAAGCCATGCAGCGAAAAATACACGAACGCGCGCTGGGTCTCGCGCAGCACCATCTTTTCGGGATTGGTGACTAGCCGGACGCTGGTGATCTTGGGATTTTCCAGCAGATCCGCGATACCTTCCAATCGTCCGAACAGTTCCTGGATGTTGCCGAAGTAGCTGTCGGGCGGAAGCTCCACCGGCGAAATCCGGTTCGCCACCGGCCGCACCGCCTTAAGGATTCCCCGCTGGAATGGGAACACGTGCTTCATGTACCATTCGAGCGTGGTCGGCATGCTGACGAACCGCATGGACTCGGCTGTGGGAGCGCAATCCAGCACGATCACCTGATAGCGCCCCTCACGCCGGTATTGATTCACGTACATCATCGCGCTCAGCTCCTCCATGCCCGGCAGGATGGCCAGCTCTTCGGCTTCCACGTCGCTGATGCCTGTGGTGCGCAGCACCGAAACCACGTAGGTGGAAATCTCGCGCCAATGCCGCTTGATCTCTTTCTGAATGTTGACCTCTTGGATGAACAGATGGTCGTCAATCGCCAGTGGATCGTTGGCTTTGGCCTGGAACAGGTTGCTTTCAAGATCGAAGGCGTCGGCCAGGCTGTGGGCCGGATCGACGCTCATCACCAGCGTGCGATAACCGAGCCGCGAAAGTTGCAAACCGGTGGCTGCGGCAATGCTGGTCTTGCCCACGCCTCCTTTGCCGCTAAAGAGCAGGATGCGCATGTCTCTATAGTAGACAGAATTCAGAAGTCAGAAGACAGAATTCAGAATGAAGGAATGGTACTAAGGCCCGAAATAGTTTCAAACCCAGCCCGCCCGCCGCGATAAGGAATTGTGAGCCGATTCCTGGACAACGCGATGCAGATTCTGGACGCTGCCGAAAGCGCTGTCCAATCCGGCCAAACTCCCACGGACATGACCATTCTCATCACCGCTGAGGGTGGGATTCGGATGGTGGCCGATTCCGATTGGCCCCTCGACTCTCTCCAACTGCACCATGGCGCGAAAATGGCCTACCGGGTGAGCCAGAGCGCGTCCGTTGTGCGCGTAGAGGGTCGGGCAGATTCTCGCACTTGTCTGTTCGAAACCGCAAAGCCTGAACGGGCCGCCCGCCTTCTCCTGAACAGCTCGCCTGGTTATTGGACCGGCCCTCGATTACTGGCGGCTGCGCAAAGCTAAAACGTCCCGAAAGTGCGTCACCGCCGGCGGCCTGGCAAACACCACGTTCACCACGTCAAATCGGACACGCTCCCACGCCACTTCCGCATGCCGCGCGTACTCCCGGGCGGCGCGTATCAAACTGGCCTGTTTGTTCGGTCCGATGGCCCGGTCCGGCGCGCCATATTCGTCGGTCTTGCGCGATTTCACCTCGATAAACACCAACCTGTCGCCTTCCCAGCCCACCAGGTCCACTTCTCCCGCGCCCGACGCCATGCGATAGTTGCGCTCCACGATAACGAAGCCGGCCCGCTGTAGGAACCGATGCGCGATATCTTCGCCGCGCCGCCCCAGCGCGTGATCCGCGGGCATGCGCTGCTTGCGGCCGTAGCGCCGCAGGAGGTCGGCGAAGGCGTAAAGATAGCCCAGCATTAGAAGCTGTGGAGAGAGTGCCGTTACGGACACCTGGATCTCAGGTCTTTCCAGACCAGGTTTAGCCGAAGGCAATGGCTTAGAATAGAGATTGCAGATGGACAATAGCCAGATCCTTACGATCGCTTTGGCCGCCGCGCCGACTATGCTCGCCGTTCTGGTGGGCATCCTCATCAATAACTCCAGATTGAGTGACACCAATGCGAGAGTCGGTGACACTAACGCAAACATCAGAGAATTGCGCGGCCACATGGACACGCGTTTCAACGACGTCGATCGCCGTTTCGACGAAATGCGCGACCTCTGGCGGTCCGAGCTCTATCGAGTCGAGCAAGTCATCGATGCCCGCCTCAAGCACCTCGAAGAGCGCGGCTGATCCCACACGTCATTGAACGGCAATCGGGATGTTTGGGCCGGCAACTCCGTTAACGGTGACGCTCAACGCGTCCGACGAACCAACTCGCGCCAGTGTAGGGATCGTGAAGTTCACTTGCTCTAACCCGATGAAACCGGGAGCGGCGCCGCTGAACAGCACCTCCGCGTTCTGGCTGTTGATAGCCACCACCACTTCGTTCGTCGTATAGGCCAATGGAATCGGACCGGGCTGCCCTGTCGCGAGGGCCGGCGACATCGCTCCTAAACCGGTCGCATACATCACCACCGTCGTTCCGCGCGCTGCCGGATTCGACGGTCCCACAACGGAGCCGTCCTTCTTCACAAGGACCGCATAGGGTGTCGAACTCCCCGCCGGAACATATGCGAAAACTCCGGGCTGAATCGGATGAAGCGCCGAGCTCAGCGCGCCAATCGAGCCGTTATTATTCACCTGGACCATTTCGGACGTATCGGACGAAGGAAGATCCGTCGGCACCTGAAAGTTGATTTGCTCCTGGCCATTCACGTTGGAAACCGCAAACAGCGGCGCCAGCCGTCCGTTTACCGTAACAGACACGCCTTTGTACGACTGCGCGCCTCCAGGCGATTCAATCCCTGTCACCTGCGAAAGATTCTTGCCAAACAAACTTGCCAGCGCACCCGGCGAAATTCCGGATTGGTAACTGGCGGCGTTCACCACCGATGCAATGGTGGGAGACTGCGTGGCGGACTGCCCTCCGTTGAAAGGCACGGACAATTGTTGCGTCCACTGACGTCCTCCGGCATCCATGCCGGTGAAGTTGAAGACGAAGGTGGCGGGCGCGGCCTGGCTGGTAGCCGTCAGATTCGCCGAAATCGTACCGTGCGCCGGTACGGTAGCGCCGCCGAAGTCATTCACGATTTGCGATCTCTGGTCGGCGCCGTTGAGACTGAACCCAGTAAGCTGGGTCGCCACGCCAGCCGTCTCGGTGAGGCTGATGGTGTAGAACCAGCCGTTGCCTTGCGCATCGGGCGGCTGCCCAGGAACCGGATTGGGAGTACACGCCGGAACGATGGCCGACGCGGGCGTTGCGGCATTCCATCCGGTGACAAGATTGGCAACGTCCACTGAGCCCAACCCGGTCACCGGATCGTATCCGGGACCGGCCGAGTAGCCGAATGAGCCGCTGCCGCATTCCCGCGTAGACGCCAGACACGGAACCACATTGTCTCCCGTGGTGATGTCATGAAACATGTTGGTTTGAGCCAGGCGATAGAGATTCGAATTGATGTTCCCCACGCCGCCGGAGCCTTCCTTTTGATTCAACAGCGCGATCACTCCGGCAAAAAAAGGGGTGGGCGCGGACGTTCCGTAGACCAGCAGCGGTTGGCCTTCCGAGAAAATCACGTATCCATCGTGCGCCGCCGCGCTAGCCGAAATGTCGGGTAGAGCGCGACCCGTGGCAACCGGAAGGCCCGGTCCGGCCTGCCAGCTTGGTTGCGCATAGAGGACGCTATAGCCGCCGCCGCTAGCCGCCAAACCGCCAACTCCCGATTCGTTCCAGGCCGTTTCCGGTATGTAGGACAGCGCCGACGCTTCGCTGGCGGAGTTGTTGGCGCTCCAGTAATTTCCGGTCCCTTCGTTGAATTCGGCGCCGCCTACCGCAGTCACTTCCGGCATGCTGGCTGGAAATGAGACGCCGAAACCTCGCTCCGCGTTTGGGTTGCTGAATGCGCCATCGCAGCCCGCCGCGCCCGAGTCGCCGGATGCCGCCAGCCACGTCACGCCTTGGGCATTTCCCTGATCGGCGACCGCCTTTACCGTATTAACAAACGCCGGCGACTGGACGACCTCGCACCCGCCGAAGCTCAAGCTGATCACGGGAGCGATGTTCTCACTGATCGCGTACGTGGCCGCATTGATCACATTCGAGGCATAGACATAAATGATCTGTGCATTCCGCGCCACAGCGCCGGCCCATTCGATGTCCAGGTCGGCTTCCGTCTCTGCCGACGTTTTTCCCGGGCTGGCCGCGCCCAGCGATAGCATGACCTTGGGGACATTGGGCGGTAATCCAAAAGCGGCTTGAAAACTGGCGATATCGGCCGGATCAATCTCGCTCGCCCCCACGATCCCGATAGTTGTCCCTGTGCCGTCGATCCCGGCCTGATACATCGGCGTGATGTCGTAAATCGTAGCCAGGTCGTCGGGAACCAGGAAATTGATTCCATCGGCGGAAAATTGCGGATGGAGGGAAATCGGTCGCGCCTGCGTGCCTGGTTTCGGACCAAAGTCGTCCAAGCCGACCAGACCCAGTGCGACCGGCTCCAACGCCGCCGGCAACAAAGGCTCACTGGCGTTGGAAAAATGCATCTCTCCGTCCCTTGCATAGCGATGGATCTCAGTTTGAAATACCTGTCTTATTTGTCCAGCTGTGCCGCTGAAAGAGATCCAGTTTCTACCCCGCGCCACGTATCCGACGTTGAAACCTTGCTCTTCCAACCATCCGCGCGTTTTGGCGATATCGGCCGCGCTAAGGCCGAATCGAGCCGCGTATTGCTCCGGTGTGAGCCAGCGGCGATAATTCGGTGAAGAGCGGTCTTGCTGCTCATTGAGTAATTGATCTAAGGCGGCCTGCTGTTGCTCGGTAAGCTTGAACGCCAAGGTGAGGTCGAGTCTCAGCGCAGCGTCCGCCGGCCCCTGGTCGAACTGAGGCTGTGCCTTGGGGCTGACGTTTCCGTTCAGCGCCGCCATCCTCGCTCCGCTAATGGGTCCAGCGATCCGGTCCGGCTGCGCCCCAAGTAAGGCCGGCATAGAGAACAGCACACAAATAGTGCCGATTTGGTTCCTGATCCCGCTCCAAAAGTAACGATAAAGAGGCAACTGGATTATTATATACGGAGAACTCGTTGGTTTTAGCGACAATACATTTGAGTTAGTACCCGGGCAGGGCGTAGCCGAGATAGTACTCCCCGGCCTCCCGTCAACGCGGGACGTCAGCCAGAGCTATGGATTAATATAGAGGTTGCAGATGGACAACAGCCAGATCCTTACCATCGCCTTGGCCGCTGTGCCGAACATGCTCGCAGTCCTGGTGGGCATCCTGATCAATAATTCACGGTTAACCGACCTACGTGGCCACATGGATGCACGTTTCAACGACGTTGATCGGCGCTTCGACGAGATGCGCGATCTCTGGCGCTCCGAGCTTTATCGTGTCGAGCAAGTGATCGACGCGCGGTTGAAGCACCTTGAAGAACGGGGCTGAGGAGTCAGCCCTACTTCATGGCTTCGAACTCGAACTCCATCACCTTCCCGCGCACCACGTAGCACAGATAGTACTCCCAAAATTTGCGGTAACGCGGGAAATGATTCACCAGAAACTCAAATCCCAGCCAGCGCCACAACGCCAACAGCCTGACGTGCACCCGCACTTGGCGAAACCGGGCGGCGCTATAGTAGCCGAACCCGCCGTGATTCTCGCCGAAATAGCGGAACGAGAAGCTGTTCAGGTGCCAGCGATGCGTGGGATCGCAAAACGAGCTGAAGTCGGTGTAGTGCGGGGTCGCGATGAACAGGCGCCCGCCGGGAAGCAGCACGCGATGAAACTCCTCCATGGCCCGAATCACGTCCGATACGTGCTCGATCACGTGAATGGCGCGCAGCTCGCCGAAGGAGCCGTCGCGAAACGGGTACGGAAAACGATCCAGATCGCACAGCACGTCGGCGCGGGTGTTGGCGTTGCGATCCACCCCGATGGAGCCGGGATATTTGTTGATGCCGCACCCGACGTCGAGAATCCGGGTGGCAGCTAGGCCACCTGTTTTAGGCATTCTTCCAGTGTATCGATCGCGAAATCCGCTTGATCGCGCGTGATCACCAGCGGCGGGCACAGCCGGATGGTGTTTCGCCCGGCGCCCAGCACTAAAAGGCCGCGCTCGAAAGCCGCATTTTGGATGCGATCGCGCAACTCCGGCGCGCGCTCCTTGCTCTGCTGATCGCACACCAGCTCGAAGCCGATCATCAGCCCCAAGCCCCGAACATCGCCCACATGCGGGAACCGCTTTGGCCAATCGTGCATCCGTTCCAGAATTTGGCCGCCGATCCGCGCGGCGTTGGCGATCAATTCACCCTCCAGCAGCTGGATGGTCGCGAGCGCCGCGGCTACCGCCACCGGATTCCCCCCAAACGTGGACGCGTGCGCGCCCGGCGGCCAGTTCATGATCTCGGAGCGCGCAATCATCGCGCTCAGCGGCATCCCGCTCGCGATGCCTTTGGCCGTGGTGAAAATATCGGGCGTGACGCCAAAGTGCTCAGACGCCCACATCTTCCCGGTGCGTCCCATGCCGCACTGCACTTCGTCGAAGATCAGCAGGATGCCATGCCGGTCCGCCAGCCGCCGCAGCTCTTCCAGGAAGACTTTCGGTGGAACCAGATATCCCCCCTCGCCCTGGATGGGCTCCACGACAATCGCCGCCACTTCCTCGGCCGGAACAAGGGTCCGGAACAGCTCGTCCTCAATGAAGCGCACACAATTCCGTGCGTGCTCATCCGCGCTGACGCCTTCTGGACGGCGATAGGGATCGGGAAACTGCGCGTGAAAAACACCCGGAACCAGCGGTCCAAAGCCCTTGCGCTGCACTACCTTGCTTCCCGTGAGCGACAGTGCGCCCAGCGTCCGCCCGTGAAACGCTCCGGTGAACGCGATGAATTTGTCCCGGCCGGTGTGATAGCGCGCGAGTTTCATCGCGGCTTCGGTGGCTTCCGTTCCCGAGTTCCCGAAATACACGCGATGTGGACCGCCGCCCGGTGCGATCGCACCCAGCTTCTCGGCCAATTGCACCATGTTTTCGTAATAGAAATCCGTGCCCGACATGTGGATCAGGCGCTTCGATTGCTCTTCGATCGCCGCCACCACTTTGGGATGACAATGACCGGTGGAAGCCACCGCGATCCCGGCGTTGAAATCGAGAAAGCGGTTCCCGTCGACGTCTTCGATCATCGCGCCTTCCCCGCGCGCCGCAACCAGCGGATAACAGCGCGTGTAGGACGGCGACAAAACCTGGGTATCGCGCTCGATCAGCTCGGTGGCGCGTGGGCCGGGCAGCGTCGTCAAAATGTGGGGCAGGTCCATACGGACCATCTCTTTGGTAGGCATTATAGTCTCCTTCTTGGAACAGCTACTTGGTGGGTGACAGGCTGCGGAGAAGGAAACTAGTCGGAACCGAACAAGCTGGGGCGGGATGTGGCCGGTAGGAACATTCGATCTGCTTTCATTGTAGCAATTTAATATCCTCTACCGACGGAAAAACTGTCTTCGCGGCGTCTAACCTTCGAAAGCAATCTTAAACGTACCGAAGTGGAGGATGAACAATCGTGAAGAAGACATTAGTTAAGAAGACATTCATTGCACTGATGATAGGCAGCCTGGCGACTTGCGCCGCATGGGGACAGGAGAGCGCCAAGCAGGATCTCAAGAAATCGGGTGAAGACGTGAAGCAGGCCGGCAAGGACACCGGTCATGCCGCCAAACACGCCGCAAAAGGTGTCAAGAAAGGCACAAAGAAGGGCGTCCACAAGGCCGCCAGCGGCACCGAAAAGGAAGCCGATAAGGTAAAAGAGAAGACCAAGGACTAGCCACGGCGGCGTCCGGGCGGCGCGCGCTACAATTGAAGTTTCCCGCCCATGGTGAAAGCACTCCCGGACATCCTGGCTACCATTGTCGAGCAGAAGAAGCTCGAACTGGAAGTTCGTGAGCCCGATGTGGAGCAACGCGCGGAGCGTTCCATTTCGCAGCGGCGCGACTTCCTGTCCGCCTTAACCACCAGCCAGCCCGCCATCATTGCCGAAATCAAAAAGGCGTCACCCAGCAGGGGCATTTTAGCCGCCGAATTCGATCCAGCAGCCATCGCGCGACTGTATGAACAGGGCGGCGCGGCTGCGCTTTCGGTCCTGACGGACGAAAAACATTTTCAAGGCAGTTTGTCGGATCTGGAATCTGCGCGTGGCGCGGTGCAGCTTCCGGCATTAAGGAAAGACTTCACAATTGACCCGTATCATGTTCATGAGGCTGCCGCTCATGGCGCTGACGCCATCCTGCTGATCGGCGCTATTCTTTCCGAGCGCCAGATGCGCGATTTCCGCGAATTGGCTGAACGTTACCGCATGGCGGCGCTGGTGGAAGTGCACGATGAAGAGGAGCTAAAGCCGGCCATCGCGTCCGGCGCGCGCGTCATCGGCGTCAATAATCGAAACCTGCACACCTTTGAAGTATCACTTGAAACCTCGCTCCGTTTGGCCGAAAAAATCCCCGACGGCGTGGTTCGCGTGGCCGAAAGCGGAATCCATTCTTCCGCGGAAGTCCGCCAACTTCGCGCTTCCGGCTATCAGGCGTTCCTGGTGGGCGAACATCTCATGAAATCCGGCGACCCGGCGGGCGCCCTGAAGGCTCTGCTGTCATGATGGTGAAGATCTGCGGCATCACCAACTGTGAGGATGCGCTGGCCGCGGTCGAAGCCGGCGCCTCAGCCATTGGATTCAATTTCTATCGCGAAAGCCCTCGCTACATTTCACATACCGGCGCGGCTATGATCGGCGAGAAGCTTCCGGCTAACATCTGGAAGGTTGGCGTGTTCGTGAACGAGACCCCCGAAACCATAGCCAAGATCGTCCTCGACGCCGGACTCGATGTCGCCCAGCTTCATGGCAGCTCGGAAGCCCGCGGCGTTCGCCTCTGGCGCGCTCTCTCGGCAGCCAGCCCGCTCGCCATGCCGCTGGATGAGACTGTGGACGCCGTGCTAATCGACTCACCCGTTTACGGGATTTTCGGGGGCTCTGGCGAGACCTGGGACTGGACGCAGGCTCCGCATCTTGCCCACAAGATCATCATCGCCGGCGGCCTCGACGCCAGCAACGTCCGGCTCGCCATCGAGCAAGCCCGGCCCTGGGGCGTCGACGCCTGCTCCCGAATCGAACGAGCCCCCGGCCTCAAGGATCACGACAAAATGCGAAAGTTTATACATGCCGCCCTCAACAGTTGAGATCACGCCCGATGCCGCGGGCCATTTCGGACCTTACGGCGGCCGCTATGTTCCCGAAGTCCTCATGGCGCCGCTCGAGGAGCTGGAGCAAGCGTATCTGGAAGCGCGTCTCGATCCGGCCTTCCAATCCGAATTAAAGGATCTGCTCGCCAATTATGCCGGCCGCCCCACGCCGCTCTATCACGCCAAGCGATTGAGTGAAATGCACGGCGGCGCGCGGATCTACATCAAGCGCGAGGATCTGCTGCACACCGGCGCGCACAAGATCAACAACTGCCTGGGGCAAGCCCTGCTGGCGCGTCGCATGGGCAAGAAGCGCATCATCGCGGAAACGGGCGCCGGCCAACACGGCGTCGCAACCGCCACGGTCTGCGCTCTTTTTGGACTGGAATGCATCGTCTACATGGGCGAAGAGGACATGCGGCGGCAGCGCCTCAACGTTTTTCGTATGCGATTGCTCGGCGCGAAAGTGGTCGGCGTTTCGGCTGGCAGCCGGACTTTGAAGGACGCCATTAGCGAAGCCATGCGCGATTGGGTGACCAACGTTCATTCCACCCATTACCTGCTGGGCTCGGCGCTGGGCGCGCATCCCTATCCCATGATGGTCCGCGATTTTCACCGCGTCATCGGCGACGAAACCCGTCGTCAGATTCTGGAGCGCGAGAGCCGCCTGCCGGATTCGATCTTCGCGTGCGTGGGCGGGGGCAGCAACGCCATCGGCATGTTCCACGCGTTTGTGGCGGACCGGGGCGTGCGCCTAATTGGCGTCGAAGCAGGCGGAAGAGGCTCGGAATTGGGCACGCATGCCGCTCGCTTTTCCGGCGGATCCCCCGGGGTTCTTCACGGCGCGCACAGTTATCTGCTGCAGGACGCCGATGGCCAGGTGGCCTTGACGCACTCGATATCGGCTGGCCTGGATTACGCGCTGGTCGGCCCCGAACACGCCCTGCTACACGATCAAAAGCGCGCTGAATACTGCTCCGTCACCGATGCCCAGGCGCTGGACGCCGCGCAGACGCTGGCGCGCATCGAAGGAATTATTCCGGCGCTCGAATCCGCCCATGCCGTCGCCGAAGCGCTGCGCCGCGCACCTGCGGCTAAAGGCGAGCTGTTCGTGATCAATCTCTCTGGCCGCGGCGACAAAGATACCGATATTTATCGCGAGAACCTCAAGGAACTGGATGATCCAGACCAGAATCACCCGGCTCTTTGATAGACTGCGGGCGGAAAAGCGGCCCGCCCTCATCGCCTACATCACCGCAGGCGATCCGTCGCCTTCTGCTACGCCCGAAATCGTTGCGGCCCTGGAGCGCGGCGGCGCGGATCTGATCGAATTGGGCGTTCCCTTCTCCGACCCCATCGCCGATGGCCCCGTCATCCAGCGTGGCAGCGAACGCGCTTTGCAAGCCGGAACGAAGCTGACCACGGTTCTTAACATCGCGGCCCAAGTCCGCAAACGATCCGAAATTCCGCTCCTGTTGTTCACATACATCAATCCGGTGCTGCGCTATGGCCTGGAACCGCTCGCGCGCGTCGCGGCAGCCAGCGGCATCGATGGGTGCCTGTTGACGGACCTGAGCGTCGAAGAGGCCGAGCCGTACATTCACGTGATGCGGAATGCGGGCCTCGACACCGTCTTTCTGGCCGCGCCCACCAGTAGCCGTCGGCGCATGGAACTGGTGGCTAAGTATTCCACCGGCTTCGTTTATCTGGTGTCCCGAACCGGAGTCACAGGCGAACGCGCCAGTGTTTCCGATAGCGTCGCGCCGCTGGTTTCCGCCATGCGGGCTGTCACCGGGCTGCCATTGGCCGTCGGATTCGGCATCTCTACAGCCGACCATGTGCGCGCCATCGGCGCCATCGCCGACGGCGTGGTGGTAGGCAGCGCCTTTGAACGCGTGATCGAGGAAAACGCCGCCAGCCCCCAACTGGCCGCCAAGGTGGAGGCTCTGGCCCGCGAGCTTGCCAGTGGTTTACTATCGAAGAGCAAATGAGCCCGAACAGGAGCATGGAAAAGCTCTCGGATTGCAGGCGGCAAATCGACGCTGTGGACCTCAAGATCGTCCAGTTGCTCAATGAGCGGACCGAAATCGTCCACGAAATCGGCCGCATCAAGCGGCAGTTCGCGCTGCCCATCTACGAGCCCAAACGCGAAGATCAGGTCTTCGAGAATGTCACCAGTCACAATCCCGGCCCTATGACGCCGGACGCGCTGAAGCGCATCTTCGAGCGCATTATCGACGAAATGCGGACCATCCAGCAAAAGAAGATGAGCTAAGTCGCGCTACACTCAACACACCGGTGACTTAATCTTCAGATCTACATGTGGGTCGGTGTTCCGTTCCTGACCCTTTCGATCGTGGCCGGCATTATCGTGGATCACTTGCTTTTCAAAGGTGTTATGGCGAGATTGGACAGGATCGACGCCTAGTTCGAGCGCTTTGAGTCGCGCGGCGATACGGCACATAGAGTGGGTCGCTAGAGTTTCCGCGGGCTCGATATCCGATAATCCCCGCCTCCCCGCCCCTTGCATGGTAAAACGGTGTCAGTGGTTCGTTCCGATCGATGACGAGTGATACGAAGCGAGCGCGAACGCCGTAAGCAATCCGCCGCCGATTCTTGTATAAAAAAATTGGGCCCGGGAGGAATCGAGATGGTCAACTGTCCAAACTGCGACGCAGTGATCGATGTGGACGAAGATGAACTGGATGAGGGTGACACGCTGACCTGCGATGAGTGCGGCGCCGATCTCAGCGTCACCGGCTTGGATCCCTTGGAGTTGGAAACCGAAGAGGACGAAGACGAGGACGAGGAAGAAGAGGAAGACTTCGATTACGACGAGGACGAGGACGACGATGAAGAGGAAGAGGAAGCCGAGGAAGAGGATTGGCACTAGCGGCTTAGTCCTGCGCGCTTTGCCGGCGCTGGTCTTAGCGGTTTTTCTTCCGCTCACGGCTCCTCCGCCGGCCTCGGCCGCAAAAAAGAAGCCTGCCCTGGATGCCTACGCCGTGGTCAGCGGCAGCGTTTTCGACGATCACGGCTACGCGCTTTCCGACGCGGACGTCACCCTCGCCGCCGACCCACCTCCCGCCAACACCAAGCCGATGCAAGCCGTTTCCGACGCTCGCGGCGAATTCATCTTCCACGTTCCTCCCGGCCCCGCGAGTTACACCGTGGTTGTGACTGCCAAGGGACGCCAGGCCCAGCGCAAGAGCGTCAGCGTCCAGGATCAGGAACGTGTCGAAGTAACTTTCCAATTGGAACCAGAGTCGAAATAAGTGGTGAAGACCATCGCCGTTGTCATTGCCGTCGCTTTATTCTGTGCCGCCGTTTCGGCTCAAAAGAACGACGACACCACCACACGCGCCGTGGAAGGCGTGGTCACCAATGAAGCCAACCAGCCGGTGGCCGACGCTGTCGTCCAATTGAAGAACACCAAGACGCTGCAGATCCGATCGTTCATCACACAGAACGATGGCAGCTATCACTTTGCAGGCCTTGGTACCGACGTTGAGTATCAGCTGAAAGCCGATCACGACGGCGTCAGCACCTCCTGGAAGACCCTGAGCGTGTTCAACAGTAAAAAGACCGCCATCATCAATCTCAAGCTGAAAAAGTAAAGTAAGGGATCGCTTCCGCGTGCGCTATCGAATGCAGGCGGCAAACGTCCTAAAATAGGAATAGCGATGAAACGCGCCCTCGCCTTCCTGTTCTCCTTGCCTCTTCTAGCTACCGGTCCGCTCGTACCGTTGGTACCAATCGATGAAGCGGGCTTCCAAAAGCTGGTCGATTCGCACAAAGGCAAAGTGGTCTTGTACGATTTCTGGGCCACCTGGTGCGCTCCCTGCCGCGCCGAATTGCCGCAATTGGCCGTGCTCAAGGACAAACTGCGCTCTCAAGGCCTGGAGCTGGTGACCATCTCAGCCGACGACCGGGAGCATAAGGCCGCGGCCGAAAAGTTCATCCAGATGTATCGCGTGGACGGCCCGGCCTACGTCAAGCAAGCCGACGACGACGATCATTTCATCAGCGCCATCGATCCCAAGTGGAACGGCGCTCTGCCCGCTCTCTTCCTTTATGATCGCGCCGGCCACAAGGTCCGGTCCTTTGTCGGCGCCACCGACATGGCGGCCCTGGAGCGAGCCATTCACAAGCTGCTCTAGTGCGGCTGGACCCCGGCCTCCCTCGCGACCACCCAGATTCTTGACAAAATTTGCGCTGGCGTGATAACTTCCCCAGTGGTATATCAGTCATTTACATATAGCGGACTTGAACTCGCCAGTCGAACTGCGCTGTTGATCCCTAGGCTGGCGGCGCGATACGATAGTACAAAAGCATTTGCGGGATCGACGGCCGATGGCGAGCCGACCAGGTAATCGCACTATAATCATTCGAGAGGTGTAACGATGAGAGCTAGGTTCTATGTACTCGTGGCCGGCCTTGGATTGCTCGCCACCGCCGCGCCCATGATGGCGCACCATTCCTTCACCGCTGAGTATGACGCCGCTAAACCGGTCAAGCTCACTGGAACCGTCACCAAGGTAGAGTGGATGAACCCGCACGCGCGATTCTACATCGACGTGAAGGACGATTCCGGCACCGTCACCAACTGGGAGCTCGAGTTGGGCAGTCCCAACGCTCTGATGCGTCTGGGTTGGACCCGGCATTCGCTCAACCCCGGCGAAGTGGTCACAGTGGAAGGGTCGCTGGCTAAGGACGGCTCCAAGCTCGCCAACGCGCGCAAAGTCACCCTAGCCGACGGCCGCAAGGTATTCGCCGGATCGGCAGCCGACACTGAGGCCAAGCCGGACGCTAAGCAGTAGCTGGCCGGGGTCTTGCTATGCGATCCTCACTAGCTATTATTGTCGCCGGGGTAGGGCTCTTGATTACCTCTCTGCCCCTAGCGGCGCACCACTCCTTCGCGGCTGAATTCGACGCGTCGAAAAAAGTCTCGCTTCAGGGCACGGTGACCAAACTCGAATGGATGAATCCGCACATATGGATGTATCTGGATGTCAAGGACGACAGCGGCACGGTCGCCCGTTGGCAGTGCGAGGGCGCGCCGCCCAATACGCTGACCCGCAATGGTTGGACCAAGGACTCGCTCAAGGTGGGCGACCAGGTGACCATTGACGGCGTTCGCTCCAAGGACGGCACCAATACCTGCAACGCGCGGTCGGTGAAGCTGCCGAGTGGCAAGAGCGTGTTCGCAGGATCGGCCGAAGACGGCGGCCCCAAGGCCCCCACGCAGTAACCGCCACCGCGACCGAGCGTTACTGAACCGGAGCGTTACTGAACCGCGACCGTGAGGAAGCGGCATTCAAACAGGAGATCCCCCGTGCGTATTCTTTCTCTCACCATTGCACTCGCCATCGCGGCGCTGGTCCCCGCCGCCCTCTTCGCTCAAGCCGGCGGTGCAGCCGAGGTAGGCGCAAAGGCCGCTGCCGGTCCAATACCCCGCACGCCCGATGGCAAGCCGGATCTCAGCGGCCTCTGGGAGCGCCCCTATGTCCCGGACATGTCGAAGTCTAATCGAAACCAAACCCAAATAGGCTCGCCCGACCTACCGTTCACGGACGCGGGCATGAAGGCTTGGAAGAGCTACGACCCCGCCAATGGCGATTACACCGGGAGCTGCCTGCCTTTCGGCCTGATGCGTTCCATGAATTCGCCCGACCCGATTCAGATCATGCAGAGCCCCAAATACGTCGCGCTGCTGTATGAGCAGAACACCTGGTTTCACGTCATCCCGATCGGGAAGGCTCATGTGAAGGACGCCAGGCCCACCTGGTTCGGCGATTCAGTGGGGCACTGGGAGGGCGACACTTTCGTGGTGGATACCGTCAACTTCAACGGCCGCACCCGCTTGGATACCATCGGCCATCCCCACAGCGACGCCCTGCATGTGATGGAGCGCTTCACCCGCACCGATGCCCAACACATCGCCTACGAAGTGACCATCGACGATCCCAAGACCTTCACCAAGCCCTGGACCAACAAACGCATCTTCACGCTCCGGCCCGATTGGGAAATCATGGAATACTCCTGCGAAGAGAACAACAAGGATTTCTACGAAGGCCACATCAAGGCGCCGCCGCCCCCGCAGTAACGGCTGACCAGGCCGCAGATGAACGCCGATCAACACCGATAAGAACATTTTCCGGCATCTGTGTTTATCCGCGTTTATCTGTGGCCTATGTTTTCTAGGCCTCGGACGGGATAAAACTTACCGGCACATTTTCCTCAGTATTCCTCGTGTTTTCTAAGGCACGGACCTTAGTGCGCGTAGCTCGTTCCAGGGAGCATTCGCAGATATCAAGCAGATGCTTCGGCGAAAACCAATCGCGGTTCCACAATGAAGCCGCGTCCAAAGCGATGACGACAAACCAACCCAAAGCCGCATCGTAGAGCCGGGCCTTGATCACGCCGAACAGATCGCGACCCTTCACGGACAGAGAGATAGCTGAGCCCAATCTGGGCTTCTCCTCCAGCAACACCACCGCGCAGGTCGATGAGATCTCTTCCAGATTCGCTGTCATTTGGTGGATCTCGCCGGGCTGCTCTTCATAGGTCACTGTTACAAGTTCAGAGCATAGGAACTGACAGGAATGAGCCATGTCGGGAGGATTGCACGGGGTCTGCCAAGCCCGCGCCGCCCGCGTGCGTACATTCAAGCTCCTGGATTGACGGTCGCACGCGCGCGCGCTTCGAGGTACATCCGCACAGCGGTTTCCAAGGGTGGAAAAGGTTCCAGGCCGCAGCGCTCCATCTTCGCGTTCGAGAGAGCGGAGTACTTGGGACGTCGCGCGGCGGTGCGGAATTCGCGCTCATTGGTGGCTTTCAATTCCGGATACACTCCCGCGATTCGAAAAATCATGCTGGCATAGTCGAACCACGAGATGGCTTGTCCGCCGCCGATATGGAACAGCCCGGTCAGCCCGCGATCCACCAGATCGGCCGAACGCGCCGCCAGCAGGGGCGCATAGGTGGGCGACGCCAGATGATCGTCCAGCACGCGAATCGGCTGACGGTTGGCCGCCAGCCGCAGCATCACTTCCACGAAATTACCGCGGGCCGTCTGGAGTCCGCCCGGACCAAAGACGCCGCAGGTGCGAATGATCAACGGACGATCCAGATAAGCCTGCGCGTACAATTCGCCGGCCAGCTTGGACACCGCGTACGCTCCCAGGGGATGCGTGGCGTCCTCTTCGGTATAGGCTCGCCCCGCCGCGCCGTCGAACACATAGTCGGTGGAAAAATGCACGAAGCGGGCGTCGTACTGCCGGCAGCACATCGCCAGATTGCGGACGGCCAAGCCGTTTGCGATCATCGCGGGCGCCGGTTCCCGCTCGGCGACGTCCACCTGATTGTAGGCGGCCGCATTCACTACGATGGCGGGATCCTCTTGGGCAAAAGCCCGCTCCACCTGTGCGCTGTCGCCGATGTCCACCTGCGAGCGCTCGAACCCGGTTACTCGGTACCCGCGTTCCTGGAAGACCTGCACCACTTCGACGCCAAGCTGACCCCGGCATCCGAACACCACCACTTTTCGTGATTCCATGCGGCTACATTTGCCAGCGCCACAAGTTCGCGCCCACCGTGTAACCCGCGCCCACCGCGACGAACAGCACCAGATCGCCCTTGTTCAGCTTGCGGCGCAGCAAAGCGTCGCGAGTGGCCAGGGGAATGGTCGCGCCCGTGGTGTTCCCATACTGATCGATGTTGATCACCACCCGATCGCAATTGATTCCCAGGCGTTCGGCCGCAGCCGTGATAATGCGCCGGTTGGCCTGATGGGGAATCATCACGGCCACATCGTCCACCGTCAGATGGTTGCGCTCCAGCAGATCGCGCGAGCATTCTTCCATCTTGCGAACCGCGTACTTGAAAACCTGCTGCCCGTCCTGCTTTACATAATGCTGGCGCTCGGCCACGGTCTGCGCGCT
Organism: Bryobacterales bacterium; assembly: GCA_963798295.1. Taxonomy (GTDB): domain Bacteria; phylum Acidobacteriota; class Terriglobia; order Bryobacterales; family Bryobacteraceae; genus Palsa-89. The sequence continues at coordinate 1,390,612 of CAWCSV010000007.1, forward strand.
GGCGGGTCTGCGGCTGCCTCCGGCGGGCTGCTTCAAATAATCGCCGCCCGAGCCGTCGATCTGATTGAGGAAATCGATGAACCCGGTTTCGCCGGGTTCGGTGGGCTCCACCAGCATGGCTCCGGCGCCGTCGCCAAACAAGATGCACGTCGAGCGATCGGTATAGTCGATGATGCGCGACATCGTATCGGAGCCGATCACCAGCACTTTTTTATGCGATCCCGTGGACACCAGGTGCGCGGCCGTGGTCAGTCCGAAGATAAATCCCGAGCAGGCGGCCACCAGATCGAATCCCCAGGCGTGTTTCGCACCCAGCCGGTCTTGCACCAGGCAGGCGGTGGAGGGAAACAGCATGTCGGGCGTGACGGTGCACACCAAGATGGCGTCCACCTCGGCGGCGGAAATCCCGCGCTGCTCCAGCGCGACTTTGGCTGCCTCCACCGCCATGTCGGACGTGGCCATCTCCGGCGGCGCTATGTGTCGCTGCAGAATGCCAACCCGCTGGACAATCCAATCGTTATTGGTGTCCACCATCTTTTCCAAGTCCTGATTCGTCAACAATCCCGGCGGCGTGTAGCAGCCGAGCGCCGTTATCTTCGCGTTATACAATTCCTCTCCCTGGTAACCGTGACCCGATCAAGATACAGAATACACCAGGGCGACGGCAAGTTCCTTCAAATGGCCAGGGCCTCGCCATCCATCGCGTGCGTCTCGCGCCAGCTCTGCCTTTCTTACTTTTGGCGGTCTTATTTTTCCGGCCAGCGCAAGGCCATCTTGCCCGCGGGACCTTTGTAGTGTAGCTCCAGGTCCTTGGGCTTCACCTTCCCGACAATTTGAAAGATCAGCAGTCCCGAAGTAGGGTCCTTGATCTCCTTCTCAGGCAGGACCTTCGCGTTCAGAGCCGCGAGCAGAGGATTGTCTTTATCCGCCCGCGATTCCTCCATCTTAGTATCGGGGGGCGGAGCCGCAGTCCCGCCGCCGACTCCGATGCCGCCGAGACCGCCGATTCCCAGGCTGGGCCGCGGCCGATGATCGCCCAGCCCGCTCTTGCGCATGCCATTCTGCGTGACGGCCAAGCTGTCCGATCCCGCCAATTGGCCAGGCGCAAACGGCTGGGAGCGCTGGCCGTCCTTGGACGACACCATCAGAAAATCGTCCAGGCTAAGGTGAACCGGCTTGTCGCTCAGCGGGCGCGCGGTCAGCCGGATCACCACCATGCCATCGCCCAGGTCCGATCCCAGCTCCTGCTTGATCTGGTCTTTGTCCAGCGGCGCCGAAACGGAGATGTCGAGCAGCTCATCGGAAGTTTCATTGACCGGAAGCGTCTTGTCGGCAGAGCCGAACAGCAGCGTGGAGAAACAGAATAGCGCGGTGCAGAACAAGCGAGACGACATAACAGCCTTACCTGATTATACGGCTTAATCCATTGGAAGCCCGACGTAATTCTCCGCCAGCGACGTCATCGCGGCGTGCGAGCTAGTGACGTAATCCAACTCCGCGATCTGGCGGCGATGGTCGAAGCCGTCGTGTCCCGGGAACAGATGCAGCATGGACGTCATCCACCACGAGAACCGTTGCACTTTCCAGATGCGGCGCAGGCACTTCGCGGAATATTCATCGAGAAGATCGCGGCCTCTGGATTTATAAAAGGCCTCCAGCGCGCGCGAGAGCACCAGAACGTCGGAGATCGCAAGGTTCAACCCTTTCGCGCCGGTAGGCGGCACGATGTGCGCGGCGTCTCCCGCCAGAAAAAGCCGCCCATACTGCATCGGCTCAATCACGAAGCTGCGCATCCCGGTGACGCCCTTCTGAATCACGGGACCTACCGCGGGCGACCAGCCATCATCGGTTCGCATGCGCGCGCACAGCTCTTCCCACACGCGATCATCGGGCCATTGCGCGAGATCCTCGTCGGGCGCGCATTGCAGATAGAGCCGCGTGATGCGCGGCGATCGCATGCTGAACAGCGTGAATCCCCGCGGATTGTAGGTGTAGACCAGCTCCTCGGACGTGGGCGCCGCTTCGGCCAGAATACCCAACCAAGCGAACGGATATACGCGCTCATAGATGGCGATGGCGCCCTCGGGCGTCGACGGGCGGCAAACACCGTGAAAGCCGTCGCAGCCGGCGATGAAATCGCAGGTTAGTTCCTGCTCGGCATCATCTTTGTGGTATCGAATCTTGGGAAGCGGCGAATCCAGATCGTGCACTGAAAGATTTGCCACCTCAAACACAATCTGCCCTCCGGCGGCCAGCCGCGCCTGCACCAGATCCTTCACCACTTCCTGCTGCGCGTAGACCGTGATGGCGCGCCCGCCGGTCAGCTCGGATAGATCGATCCGGTGACGGCGTCCGCCGAAGCTGAACCAGACGCCATCGTGGCGCAGACCCTCCCGGCGCAGGCGCTCGCCCAAACCGGTCTCAATCATCAGATCCACGGTGCCTTGTTCCAGCACGCCCGCTCGCACCCGATTCTCGATGTATGCGCGGCTGCGGCACTCCAGAACCACCGACTCGATGCCCATGAGGTGCAGCAAATGAGAAAGCATCAGGCCGGCCGGTCCAGCCCCGACGATACCAACTTGGGTTCGCATGCGTTCCTTCTAACTTATCAGCGCAACGGTGCGTAGAATGGGACGAGGCCCGCAATGAACCCCAACCTCGACGCCTGGCCGGAACTTCCCCTGGCCGCCTGGCAAGACACCTACGACACGCTGCACATGTGGACCCAGATCGTCGGCAAGATCCGGATGACCCTGACCCCACTGATCAATCATTATTGGAACGCGACGCTTTACGTCAGCGCGCGCGGGCTCACCACGTCGGCGATTCCGTATCCGCGCGGAATCTTCGAAATGGAATTCGATTTCATTGCCCACCAACTGGCCATGCGTACTAGCGAAGGCGAAGTCAGAGCCGTGGATCTGGCGCCGCGCACCGTGGCCGACTTCTATGCCGACGTCATGAGCACTCTAGCAGCGCTCCACATCGACGTAAAGATTCACGCCCGTCCCGATGAGGTGGCGAATCCCATTCCTTTCGCCGAAGATCGCACGCACAAATCTTACGATCGCGAATCGGTGGACCGCTTCCGGCGTCTTCTGATTTCAGTGGACAAGGTTCTGAAAGACTTCCGCGCTCGTTTCATCGGGAAATGCAGCCCGGTGCATTTCTTTTGGGGCAGCTTCGACCTCGCGGTCACTCGCTTCTCCGGGCGGCTTGCCCCGCCGCGGCCCGACCCGATGATGCAGGAGGCTTATTCGCACGAAGTGAGCAGCGCTGGATTTTGGCCTGGTGGAGGCGACATCAAAGGGCCGGCCTTCTATTCCTACACCACGCCTGAGCCGGCCGGATTTAAGACTTACACGTTCGTTCCAAAGGCCGCCTTTTATCACCAAGGAATCGGCGAATTCCTTCTGATGTACGATGACATCCGCGCTGCCGGCTCCCCCGAATCCGAACTGATGGAGTTCTTGCAAACTACCTATGACGCCGGAGCGAATCTCGCTCATTGGGATCGAGCGGCGCTCGAAAGGAGCCAGACATGGCAAAACAGTGCACACACCTGAATCAAATTAAGGTTACTGAGCCCACCAAGCACGTGTGTGAAGAATGCGTCAAGATGGGCGATTCCTGGGTGCACCTGCGCATGTGCCTGGAGTGCGGCAATGTGGGATGCTGCGATTCATCGAAAAACAAGCACGCCACGAAGCATTTTCACTCCTCGCACCATCCGCTGATGCGGTCCATAGAGCCGGGTGAACGCTGGGTGTGGTGCTACGTGGACGAAGTCGCGGCCGGCGAGCTCCCGAATTGATGTCCGAGTCTGCTCCAGAAATGGCGTCCGATGTGGTGGTGCGCGGGAGCGCGGCGGGATTCGCGCAGGAAATCACGATGGGGCCGCATCGCTTTTTCTCCGACGAACCCAAAGACGCGGGCGGCGAGAATACCGGCCCATCGCCGTATGATCTGCTGGCGGCCGCCCTGGGCGCCTGCACTTCCATGACGCTCGGCATGTACGCGCGACGCAAGAAATGGCCGCTGGCGAGCGTTATGGTACGGCTGCGTCATTCCAAACTCCACGCGAACGATTGCGCCGATTGCGATACCAAAGACGTGATGCTGGACCGCATCGACCGCGACATTGAGCTGATCGGTGACCTGAGTGAGGAGCAGCGGACCAGGCTGTTGGAAATCGCCGACAAATGCCCGGTGCATCGAACCTTGACGCGCGGGATGAAAATACAAAGCCGGCTGGTTTAGATCCGCCGCTTACTTACGAGTCGGTGTGAAAAGCAGTCCATTGACCGCTTCCTTTGGTCGCGGCTCAGGAACGCTGTCATTCCACGATGGTCGATGCCGAGCCGTGACCGTGAGGGAGCGGTTTCCGGTCATTTGCCCGAGACGCCGGCCAGTTCAGGGGAGCCATTGGCCGCCGAACCCAGTCCCGCCAGGCTGCGAAATTTCGAAGGGCTCAATCCCATATAACGCTTGAAGAGAAACGATAAGTGGCTTTGATCCGAAAAGCCGCACACCAGCGCGATTTCGGCCAAAGAAGTATTCGAACGCGCCAACAGATGCGACGCGTGCTGAACCCTGCGCCGCCGGATCAGATCGCCAATAGTGCAGCGGTTGTATTTGTGAAATTGACGGGACAGATGCACGTAGTGCACGCCCACCTCCGACGCGATCTCGGTCAAGCTCAGCCGTTCCAGGAATCGCGACTCCACAATTTCGGTGGCCTGCTTCAGCCAATGCGGTGCGAGCAACGAGATATCGGCTTCTTCCGATCGGGCAATTTCAGCCAGAATCTCGAGCACCAGTCCTTCGATTGCCATCGCGGACGCGCTGTCATGGCGCAAAAACTCGGCGTACAGCCGGTGGGCCAGCCAGGTGGTGGTGAGTCCAGTTATTTCCGCCGGCTTGCGCGGAACGGCGGGCTGCTGGCGCAGTTGCTGCAGGCTGGATGGATCGATGCTGACGTGCAGGCATCGCGAGCGCGTCTGGATCTCGTTCTCGTGAATCTCGCCCGCCGGAAGGAAGCGAACCATCCCCATGCGGCATTGGATGGAACGGGTGGCATAGCGCTCGCGAAACGACCCCTCGATGAGAAAAGAAATGTAGGCCTGCGGATGGGAGTGCTTAGGCAGCACCAAGCCGCCAGCATATAGATTTTCTCTGAGGGTAAATGGCCCGATCGTGCGCAGGCGCACCGTTTCTCCCGAGACGTCCACACTGGTTCCTCTTTCCTACCGCGCACAACGGAACGAAGTCCTGTGCGCTCAACCCATGATTCTCAATCTTCAGCGCCGGGCTGGGCGCGAGTCGTAGCCGAGTTGTAAACGTTTGGTAAAAACCAGCGATTTATGGGCGATTGCATGCAATCATGCGGGCGCGGTCGCGATAGGATTTAAGAGAGCCTTTCCAGCCATGACGACGATTCTTGTCATCGACGACGATGAAAGCCTGCGCGACACCATCGGAATCATGCTCGAACAGGAGGGCTTCTCGCCGATTCTGGTAGCCGATGGAACGGCCGGTTTCGAGCGCGCGCTGGCTCTGAAGCCGGATTTGATGCTGGTGGATCTGCGGCTGCCGGGCATGAATGGCGCCGAGATTTGCAAACAGGTGCGCGCGGCGAATCTAAAAACTCCCATCATCGTATTGAGCGCCATCGGCGAGGAGGTGGACAAAGTATTGCTCCTCGAAATTGGCGCCGACGATTACATCGTCAAACCCTTCGGCGCGCGGGAACTGCTGGCGCGCATTCGGGCCGTGCTCGAAGGACGTCGCCCGACGCGCGGAAGGTGGCGAAGTTCGGCGCCATCGCGGTGGATTTCGAGCGGCGCGTGGTGTCCAAGCGCGGCGATCCGCTGAAAATGACGCCTGCGGAGTATAATCTGCTCACGTATTTCCTTCAGAATCCGGACCGGCCGTTGACCCGCGACATGATTCTGAATTCGGTGTGGGGCTACGAATCGTTCCCCAACACGCGCACGGTGGATGCGCACGTGGTGCGGCTACGCCAAAAGCTGGAACCCGATGCGAACTCGCCCCGCCATTTTCTGACCGTGCATGGTGTGGGATACCGGTTTTTGCCGTGAAGGAACGGTGTTCGTTCGGGAGCGGTGCTGATTGTCGAAGACGCCGAAACGTGCGCGTCCACGCTCGAAATCATTTTCAGCTCCATCCGCGGCCTGAGGATATTGCTGGCGCCCAGCGCCGAGCGGGCCTGGGAGTTGTTGGAAGCGCAGGAAGACATACGCGCGCTGGTTACCGACTTACACATGCCCGGCATGGACGGCTTCGAATTGATCGACCGGGTGCGCGCCAACCGACAGCACGCCCGCCTGCCCATTGTTGTCATCACCGGCTCAACCGACCCGCATGTTTCCGATCGCTTGCGCCAGCGCGGCGTCAATGCGGTCTTCGCCAAACCCTATTCACCCGCGTTGGTGCGGGAGAAACTGGAGCAGCTTCTCGGAAATGAAACGCAATTCGACTAAATTTCGATGGACGGTTCCATGGGGTCTGTAAGGCTGGCAATGAGCGCGGCGGCCTATGGGCAGACTGCGCCGCAAGTGGATGCAGATCCTCAGACCGTCTGGACCGGCTGGAAAAAGACAACCAGGCGTTACTCGAAGAAGTGCGGGCCTTGCGGCAGGAAGTGTCTGGACTGCGAACGCCGCGTCCCGGAAACACGCCGCGCCCGCCCAAACGGCCGGCGAGCGCCAGGCGGTGGACGAGAACCGCATCGACGAGCTGGCTCAAACTAAAGTGGAATCGTCGCAGAAATTCCCTATCCGGATCACCGGCATGGCTCTTTTCAACGCTTCGGTGAACGGCCGCTTCAACGGCGACGCGGAGAATCCACTGATGGCATCGGCGACGCCTGGAGAGATGACCGGCGATGGCACGCTCCGGCAAAGCACGCTGGGGCTGCTGTTCAACGGGCCGCAGACTTTTCTGGGGCGGAAAAATCAGTGGATCGGTTTACATGGATTTCTTCGGCGGCAGCACCGTCTCGCTGGATCACCTGCTGCGCCTGCGCACGGCGGCCATCGATATCGATTGGAAAAATACCAGCGTAATGCTCGGACAGGACAAGCCCATCATTTCGCCGCGGGATCCGGATTCGCTGGCGCAGGTGGGTTATTCGCCGCTTACCGGCGCCGGAAACTTGTGGCTCTGGCAGCCGCAAGTCCGCGTGGAGCAGCGCTTCTCATGGAACGAAAACACCGGGTTGCGCGCGCAGGCCGGCGTGTTGTCACCAGCTCCCTGGATTATCCTTCCAATCCGAACCAGTACACGACGACCGCCATCACAGCAGGAATATTCGCGGCCGGGCGCGGAAGGACGCCTGGAATGGTGGCACCGCTGGGGCGATACCGAGCGCGTGGAAATCGCCGGCGGTTATCATTTCAACCAGAATCGCGTTATCGAAACGCTGGTTCCGTCGGAGATCTATTCCGCCGATTGGTTTGTGCGGCCCATTTCCAAGACTGGAGTTCTCGGGAATGTTTTTTCACGGCCAGAACGTGGGAACGCTGGGCGCGCTGCCGCAAGGGTTCGTCGTGGCAAGCTACGGCGGCTACGTCAGCGCGGTCCACAGCACCGGAGGCTGGGCGCAGATCCGCGTGCCCATCACAGCGCGCCTGGCATGGGACCTGTATGGCGGGCAGCAGGACGATCGCAATGCGGACCTCGAGTATGGATACATCGCCAAGAATCAGGGCTATTTCAGCAACTTCATGTACCGCATCGCTCCCAATGTGATAGTGAGCTTGGAGGGTGGGCAGGTGCGGACCACGTACCTGGGGCATGGGAAATCGTTTGAACGACCATTATGATTTGGGTGTTGCGATATTTGTTTTAAACCTGCACGCGCTCGCGCTGGCCCTGGTTGCAGTGTCTGCGGCCGCCACCGTCAGCGGCCGTGTCCAACTCGTTTCGTCGCATGACCCAAAGGGGCGAAAGCACACCGATTATTCAGGCGTCGTGGTGTGGCTGGAGCCCACCTTAGGGATTCCCGTGGTTCCGGCCAGCGTGGGGCGAGCGCAGATGGTGCAGAAGAACAAGACCTTCCTTCCTCACGTGCTCGCGATTGCGGTGGGTACGGTGGTGGACTTCCCCAACTTCGATCCGATTTTCCATAACGCGTTTTCCAATTACAACGGCCAGATCTTCGATATTGGTTTGTACCCGCCCGGCACCACCAGGTCGCTCGCTTTCCGTCGCGAGGGCGTGGTGCGGGTCTTTTGCAATATCCATCCTGCTATGAGCGCGGTGATCGTGGTGCTGAAATCGCCGTACTTCGCCACCTCCGCCCGAGATGGTGCGTTCGAAATCCCTAATGTTCCTTCAGGCTCTTATCGCATGCACGTGTTTCACGAACGCGCCGCGGAGCAGACTTTGGTTTCTCTGACGCGAAGCGTCGATGTGGGAGCGGGTCCGATGGAATTGACGCCCATTGAGGTATCCGAAAGCGGCTATCTGGAATTGCCGCACAAGAACAAGTTTGGGAAAGATTATCCGCCGGCGGCCGATTCTGGGAATTATCCTGGGAGCTCTACGGGAACCAGGCCATGAGATTTTCGCGACTATCGCTGTTGTGGAAAATCCTGATTCCCACTTCCCTGGTGATGACGCTGGCGTTCGCCATCACCGGCTGGCTGGTTAACGCGAGGTGGTTTCGGCCAGTTATGCCAATGTGGAGGACGAAGCCAAAGCCAGCTTTCAGGCCTATGAATCGCTGTGGAAAGCGCGTGCCGACCGGCTGGGCGCGATCAGCGAAATTCTGAGCAGCATGTCGGATGTGCGGGCCGCGTTTGGGACCGGGGATGCAGCCACCATCCGCGACACCGCCGATGAGCTGTGGCGCAGACTTTCCAAGGAAGACGCCTTCTTCCTGGTGGCGGACGGGCAGGGGCGCGTGGTGGCCAGCCTGGGGCAGCCCGCTTCCTTCGCTCCCAACGACGATCTGCCCATGGTCCGGGCGGCGCGCGCGCAGTTTCCCGGACAGGCTTCCGGCTTTGTACAAAAAGGCGATGAATTGTTCCAGGTGGTGGTGACGCCGGTTTATGTACAATCCCCGGCGGGGCCGGCGCTGTTGAACGCGCTGGTGGCCGGCTACCGGGTGGACGCGGGCGTGGCGAACACGCTCAAGAACTCCACCGGGGGCAGCGAATACGCCTTCGTGGCGGGCAATCGCCTGGTGACGTCCACGCTCGCGCCGCGGATCCTGGCTTCCATCGCCCCGCGCTTGCTGCGAAATTCGACCGAGATTCCCGGCTACCTGGCGGTTCCCACGCCGCTACGCGACATCCAGGGGGGCCAGATGGGCCAGCTTTATATTCTGCGATCGCTGGCCGGCGCGCGGCAGCGGCTGGCTGAATTGCGCCGCGAAATTGTCGCATTGTGGCTACTGGCGCTGGTGGCCGCGCTGCTGACCACCTACCTGGTGGCGCGAAAAATCATGCAGCCGGTGGCGGAGCTGGATCGCGCGGCCGCTGAAATTGCGAAGCAGAATTACGATTACGAGTTCAATGTCGCAGGCCAGGACGAACTGGGAAGGCTGGCGAATACCTTCCAAAGCATGTGCGAGTCCATCCGGCAGGCGCGGCAGGAGCTGATCCGCCGGGAGCGCATCTCCACCATCGGGCAACTTTCGACGTCGATCGTGCACGACCTACGCAACCCGCTGGCGGCCATTTACGCGGGCGCCGAGATGATGATGGATAGCGACCTCCCGGAGGAAATGACGCGCCGCCTGGCCCGCAACATTTACCGCGCTTCGCGTGGCATTCAGGACATGCTGCAAGAGTTGCTGGACGTGGTCCGCGGCACGTCCAGTGGCAGCGAATTATGCAGCTTGCGCGAAGTGATTGGGGCGGCCTGGAACACCGTTGCGCCGTCCGCCGATTCCGGAGCAATCGCGCTGGACTTAAAGGTGCCGGACGATCTGGGCTGTCCCATGGAACGCGCGCGCATGGAGCGCGTGTTCGCCAATCTTTTCGAGAATGCGATTGAGGCTATGCGCTCGAGCGGCGGCATCTCGATTCAGGCCGAAGTGGACAGCGAGAATATCGTGATTCGCGTGGAGGACTCCGGGCCGGGTATCAGCGCGTCGCTGCGAGGCCGCTTGTTTCAGCCTTTCGCCACGGCCGGCAAGAAGAACGGCCTGGGCCTGGGGCTCGCATTGTCGCGCCAGACTTTGCTCGATCATGGAGGCGACATCTGGGTGGACGACGCTCCGAATGGGGACATCGGCGGCGCGGTATTTTGGCTGCGGTTGCCGAAGAGCCGGGCCGGCATCACGCACGAGCCGGCTGTGGTGCCTGGAGGCGCAGACATTCACGAGCAATTTCCCAGTCTTCGTCGGCGCGAATGACCAGAACCTGGATGGAGGAATCCGGCGCGGCGATGTTTTGATCCAGCTCTGGCCGGACATTTTTGGAGACGTCCAACTTCAGACCGCTAAATGTAAGCTGGGCACAGACGTCCTGGCGCAACGGGGCGCAGTTTTCGCCGATGCCGCCGGTGAACACGATGGCGTCCGCTCCGCCCAGCACGGCCAACATCGAACCAATTTCGCGCGTTAATCGATGCGCGTAGATCTGGTACGCCAGACGCGCCCGTTCATTTCCTTTCTGGACGGCTTCTAGAATCTCGCGCATGTCGCCCGAAAGGCCCGAAACGCCGAGCAGTCCGGACTGCTTGTTGAGGATGTTATCCAGTTCGTCGGCCGTTTTTCCGCGCCGCGACAAATAGACCAAGATACTCGGATCGACGGAACCAGAGCGCGTGCCCATCATGATGCCTTCCAGCGGCGTGAATCCCATGCTGGTGTCCACGCTTTTACCATTGGCTACCGCCGTTACCGAGGCGCCATTGCCGAGATGGCAGACGATGAGCCGCGACGAGTTGGGAGGAACGTGCAACAGTTCGGCAGCGCGGCGCGTTGAATATTGCACGCTGATGCCGTGAAATCCGTAGCGCCGTATACCTTGTTCGAGCCACTCATAGGGACCCGGATAAACGTAGGCGGCGGGCTGGAGCGTGGCATGGAATCCGGTATCGAAGACCGCCACCTGCGGGACATGGGAACCAATGACGCGATCCACCGTTTCGATGGCCGCAAGCTGGAGGCGATTGTGAACGGGCGCGAATTCGGCTTGCGCCGCGATGCCGGCGCGAACCTCCGGAGTAACCACAACGCTCTCGCGATACTTGGGCCCGCCGTGAACGATGCGATGGCCCACTACATCGATTTCAGCGGGAGAATCGATGGCCTTCTTCTCGCCCTGCCAGAGAGTTTGAAGAAGAGGGGCGAGCAGCTCTTCGCCCTTCTGCGGTGCCTTCCATTCGGTATGAGCGGTCCACCGCGGGCCGTCCGGAAAGTCCTGAAACCAGCATTTGAAACTGCTGGAACCGCCGTTCAGGACCAGGACCTTCATTTGCCGGGCCATCTCCAGTTGCTGATCTCCGGCATGTCGTCTCCGCAGCGCGAGACGTAGAGCTTGTGTTCGATGAGACGGTCTCTCAAGAACTGCTTGGGATAGCCGGCGATGCTGCGCAGCCGGGGAACGCGATCGATGGCATCGCCCGCCAAATGGAAACGATCCAGGTCGTTCAGCACGGTCATATCGAAGGGCGTGGTGGTAGTGCCTTCCTCTTTGTAACCGCGCACGTGAAGGTTGTCATGATTGGTGCGCCGATAGGTGAGGCGATGAATCAGCCAGGGATAACCGTGGAAGGCGAACACGATGGGCTTGTCGGCGGTGAAGATGGCGTCGAAATCGCGATCGCACAGTCCGTGGGGATGTTCGCTCGAAGGCTGCAGGGTCATCAAGTCGACGACGTTGACCACGCGAATTTTGAGATCCGGCACCAGCTTGCGCAACAAATCCACGGCCGCCATGGTTTCGAGCGTTGGAACGTCGCCGCAGCAGGCCATTACGACATCCGGCTCCGCGCCTTGATCGTTGCTGGCCCAATCCCAAATGCCGATACCCGCCGTGCAATGCTTGATGGCGGCGTCCATATCGAGCCACTGCAGGGCTGGTTGCTTTCCTGCCACGATCACGTTTACGTAATTTCGGCTGCGCAAGCAATGATCGGCCACCGACAGCAGGCAGTTGGCGTCGGGAGGAAGATAGACGCGCACCACATCGGCTTTCTTGTTGACTACGTGATCGATGAAGCCCGGGTCCTGATGGCTGAACCCGTTGTGATCCTGCCGCCAGACATGCGATGTGAGCAGGTAGTTGAGCGAGGCGATGGGCCGGCGCCAGGGGATGGTGTGGCAAACCTTCAGCCACTTGGCATGCTGGTTGAACATCGAGTCCACGATGTGGATGAAGGCCTCATAGCAGGAGAAAAAGCCGTGGCGTCCGGTGAGCAGATATCCTTCCAGCCAGCCTTGGCACATGTGCTCGCTTAGCACCTCCATCACGCGGCCGTCGGGTGCGACGTGGTCGTCGGTCGGAAGAATCCTGGCGGTGGACTCACGGTTTGTTACTTCGAAAACCGCGTTCAAGCGGTTGGATGCGGTTTCGTCCGGACCGAAAACGCGGAAATTGTGGAACGGATCATTCAGCTTGAGGATGTCGCGCAGCATTTCGCCCAGCACGCGCGTCGCTTCCGCAATTTCCCTGCCCGGTTTGGGAACCTGGACGGCGTAGGAGCGGAAATCGGGCAGATGCAGGTCACGCAGCAGCAAGCCGCCGTTGGAGTGCGGGTTGGCGCCCATGCGGCGCGTGCCCTTGGGCGCCATTGCGGCCAGTTCGGGAATAAGCGCGCCGTTGTGATCGAACAGTTCCCGCGGCCGATAGCTTTTCATCCATTCTTCGAGCATTCGAAGATGGTCCGGTTTGGTGGCGAGTTCGGCGAGCGGGACCTGATGAGCGCGGAAGGTGCCTTCCACTTGCACGCCGTCGACGACTTTGGGCCCGGTCCAGCCTTTGGGCGATTCGAGAACGATCATGGGCCACAGCGGACGCTCGGAAAAACCGTGATCCCGCGCGCGCTTCTGAATGGCCTGGATTTCTTCGACGATGGAATCGAGCGTCGCCGCCATGGTCTGGTGCATGGGGCCGGGCTCGTGGCCGGAGACGTAGTAAGGATGATAGCCGTAGCCTTGCAACAAGTCCGTCAATTCGCTGCGCGAAATACGCGCGAGCACGGTGGGGCCGGCGATCTTGTAGCCATTCAGATGAAGAACGGGCAGCACCGCGCCGTCGCGCGCCGGATTCAGGAATTTGTTGGAGTGCCAGCTGGTGGCGAGAGCCCCGGTTTCGGCTTCGCCATCGCCGATGACGCAGCAAGCGATCAGACTGGGATTGTCGAACACCGCTCCATAGGCATGCACCAGGGAGTAGCCAAGCTCGCCGCCTTCATTGATAGAGCCGGGAGTTTCGGGCGCCGCGTGACTGGGAATGCCGCCCGGAAACGAAAACTGCTTGAACAGGCGCTTCATCCCCGCCGCGTCCTGCGTGATGTTGGGGAAAAACTCGGAGTAGGTTCCCTCCAGGTAGGTGTTGGCCACCATGCCCGGACCGCCATGCCCCGGGCCGCAGATGTAGATCATGTCGAGATCGTACTTCTTGATGATGCGATTGCAGTGCGCGTAAACGAAGTTGAGGCCGGGCGTGGTGCCCCAGTGGCCCAATAGCCGCGGCTTGATGTGCTGCAAGCTCAGCGGCTCAGTGAGCAGCGGGTTGTCGAAAAGATAAATTTGTCCGACGGACAGGTAGTTGGCGGCGCGCCAGTAGGCATCGATTTTCCGCAGCTCGTTTTCCGACAAAGGGGCTTCGGTTGGGGGTTGAGCGGGTTCGGTGAGAGTGTTGGCCTGCATCAAGTACTCCGGAGAAAGGATCATTCCTTTCTCATCGACTATGATGACGCGTTTCGTCGCCGCGCGTCGCGCGCGGCGGCGGAGGGAAGGAATGGCGCGCGTCCGCGCTCCGGAAGACGAGGAAGACAAGGAATGAGCAGCTTTGGTCCCAAAATCGCTTTGAAAGCGTTCATTCCAAGGGAGATGACGCATCAGGGTGTTTTTTGTGCGCGGTGACGATGTTTTTTCCGCGAAATTGGCGAATTGATGGCGAAGTGCGCAACGCGACTGGAATAGGCGTACGTGAGACATTCGGGTTCAGAATATCGCGAGAGGAACCGCACCCGAGATCGCGGCTGGGCAAAATTGCTGAGAGGTACAGGGTTACTGCACGCGATCGAATGTCACTGATAGGGCTCAAAACCCGCTTCCACTAAATCCGATGCAGCAAACCGTTGTCGTGCGAATCCGATTTCGGCAGGGGCGCCCTGTTCCAGAATCTTTTGGATCGCTGCGATACGAGATTCAGGAATGTGCAGGGCGCTTAGGGCCTTCCTGAACGCCTGCGCCTTCATGGGCTTGGTCGAAAGTGGCGCTCCTTGAGTCAAAGGCAGCGCATGTAAGCGGTATGTGCTGCTGCCTTCCGCGCGCGCCTGCACAACATATTCCATGTCTCCATACTCCCCGAGACGATCAATGATAACTGCTCCTCCGTCCGGGAACACCGCCTGGATCTGGAGCGCGCCGCCCATGGCGTGAATGTAATTGCGCAGGGTACTGAGGTACATATCAGCGCGACGCTCGATCCGCGAAATGGAACTCTGCGGCACGTCGAGGATTTCCGCCATGTCCGCTTGAGTGAGCTGTTTGGCGCTCCGCAGTTCGTCGAGCGCCATGCGTCGCAATTCGTCGCGCACACGGCGGCGGTTATCGGTTCGCGCAATCGGATCCATCTTTTCCTGAAGCTCTCTGAAATTCCGCGCCATCAATCGTCTCCCCGTTCCAGCTCTCGCAGATGCGCATCATAGATGGCGTCCACGCCGGGCACCCACTCCGTATACCAGCGGTCGTTCCCAGTCTTGTCGCCGCCGAGAAGGAGGAAGGCCACGCGGCGCGGATCGAAAGCGTAAAGGACGCGGTAAGGTTTTCCTTCGTGCTGGATTCGCAGCTCGCGCATATGCGTGTGGCGGGACACCTCGACTCCGGAGGAATGAGGCATTCTCAAAGTTGGCCCCAGTTCTTGTAGCAAGCTCACGGTGAAATCCACGCTCTCCTGCTCAGCGGCGGAAAGTTGACTCCACCAATCGCCGAATTCGTTGGAGAATTCGACCTTCCACGCCAAGTGATTATGCCACAGGAGGCATTATGTCGTCAACGGCATATAGCTAGGGCCGAGAGCCGCGCGCACGGCCCCGGGAAGAAATGGCGTCGCGTTCGCGCGCAGGAATACGAGGAATGAAAGTCTAGTTCTTGCCTTGTTTACCGTCCGTCTTCGGCGGCGTGTAGCCTTGCAGCGAGTAGTGATGATCGCGAAAGTATTTACCGGCGACGTTTAAGTTCCAGGAGTCCGGCGGATGGCAGAAGTTGCATTCCTTTTGCGTCCGCCGGGAGTACTCGGGGCGGGCGACGCCGGTGGCGGCGCTAAAGAAGAAGGCACCGGAGAAGATGCCGGCCAAGAGGACGATTTCAAGAGACCTGCGCATGGAAGCCTATTGCGATTTTACCGCACAGGACCCAGGCACAGGTTCAGCGGGATTTCGAAATAATCAGCGACGACAGCAGAATACCTCCGCCCAGCGCGAGCGCTAGCATGGTCCACGGCTTGCGGACGAAATAGCCCCGCCACGTGGTCGATTCCCTTACTTTGCGCTCGAGTGCGGCCAGGTTGTCGCCCAGCCGCTGCCGCTCTTCGAAAAGCTCACTTATGAGCGGACTTGTTCTTTCATCCATTCGAAATCCTCTTTCACGCTCTGGATGGTCTTTTGCGGGCCATGGATAGCCTTAAGGTGTTGGCGGCCGCGGCTGATTCCGATCGCGGCGCCGATGAATAAGAGGGCACCGAGAATCAATGCCGCCAGCCAAGCCGGCAAGACGATTTCCAGCCCGAACAGGGCGGCAAGCAAAAGAAATCCCATCGCAAAAATGCCTAGAAGAGCGCCGCTGGCCAGCAAAATGGAAGAGGATCGCAACTGGCGGGCGCTGTCGGCGACCTCCATCTTTGCCAACTTGATCTCCGAGCGGACCATTTCCCGAATGCCGGAGCCGATGTCCTTGATTACAGCGGAGAAAGACCGGCCATTCGATTCGGCTTCCGGCGCCGCGGATTCACGTCCACGATAGTCCACGATAACCTCCTTGTGAACCAACCTACTGATTAGATGATTGTGGGGGAAGGACGTTTCAGACCAGTCATTCAGACCAATCAGCGGCGTTTGATATCGTAGTACGGTTGAGCGATCAGAACACTCTCGATGTTTCCCGGGTCGACGTTTCCCAGATCATCGAGCGCCAGAAGCTGGGCCGCTTCCTGATCGGACTGGTGCTGGTCTCGTGGATCATTACGTTCTTCGACGGATTGGACAGCAATCTCATCAGCTTCGCCGCGCCCTATTTCGGCTCGCAGTACCATCTGACCAAGCTCCAGCTCGGCAACATTTTCAGCATGGGGCTGTTCGGCACCATGGTGGGCGGATTCGCGCTGGGCTACCTGGGCGATCGCATCGGACGGCGGCCGGTGGTGGTTTTCGCGACGGCGCTGTTTGGAATCCTGACCATGTGCTTCGCGCTGGCGAACAGTTATGGGTCGCTGGTGTCACTGCGCTTCATCGACGGGCTGCCGCTGGGCGGGATGCTTCCGCTGGCCTGGGCGCTGAATATCGAGTATGCGCCGAAGCGCTACCGCGCGACCATTGTGACGGTGATCATGATGGGCTATTCGCTGGGCACGGCGCTGGGCGGGCCTATCGCGATCTGGTTGATTCCGAAGTTCGGCTGGAAATCGGTGTTCGTGTTCGGCGGCGCGTTTTCGCTGTTCTGCGCGGGCATTTTGTTTGCGATTCTGCCGGAATCCATCCGCTTCCTGGCGAGCAAGGGACTGGGCGCGGATCGCATCGGGCCCATCATCCGGCGCATCGCTCCGGATCAGTTGATTCCCGCCGGGGCGACTTTTGTAGTCAGCGATGAAAGCCAGCGCAACACCTTACTTTACCCCCACCGAGATTTCAAGCCATCGCTCCTGTTCCGCGGCGAGCTGCGCTGGATCACTCCGTTGATTTGGGCCGCATACATCGTGAGCTCGCTGGCGGTATTTTTCATCGTCAACTGGACGCCGGTTGTGTTTGAGGCGCTCAAATACAGCCGCAAGGAAGCAGCGACGGCGGCATCGCTCTATTCGGCCATGGGCGCGGTGGGCGGGTTATTGCTGATGCGTTTCACCGACAAGCGCGGCGCGATCGCGATTACCGTTATGCCCGTCATGACCGCGATCCTGCTGGTTGTCGCCAGCTTCGTCGGGATGGGGCACATCGAATTTCTGGCGCTGAGCGCGATTACCGGCGGATTCCTCATCGGCGGCCACTTCGGAATGCACAGCATCTGCGGGATCTTTTATCCCAGCGCGTACCGCGCCAACGGAGCGGGATGGGCCACTTCGATGGCGAAGATCGGGTCGGTGGCAGGGCCGATTTTGGGCGGGATCATCCTGTCCACCACTCTTCCGGTGCGCTACATTTTCGCGGTGCTGGCGGTGTGCCCGGCGGTGATGGCGGTTTGCATTTATCTTGTAGGGCGCATGCATCGCCGCATCCTGGGCCGGGAAGCGCTGGCGGCAGCGGAGTCACCCGCCGTCGACGGCCTCTTGGTCGCCGCACCCCACCAGGTGGGCTAGCCACCTTCCAGAAGTACCAATACGTAATAGCACTAAAGCGGGCAGTTTGGGGGATCGAAAGATAGGGTTAATTGGCCCATACTTCCGAGGTACGCGAAAGCCAGTACCGCTTGGCTAAAGCGTGCGACTAACTCTGGAGGAGGCTAGTGATGGGTAAGCTATTTGCAGGATTGTGCCTGAGCTTGGCGTGTTCCTTTTCTGTTGCGGCGTCAACCATTCAATACACGGAAAGCGGACAACTGTCGGGCTACCTTGGTTCGACCAAGTTGACGAATGTCAATTTTGTTTTCACTTTTCTAAGCAACACCGCCAATATTACGGGCAACGGAAGCACCAGCAATCCTTTCCAAAATGTGGCGTCGTCCAATACGATCAGCATCGGCTCGTCGAACGGATCGTTCACCGGCGGCGTGGAGGTGGGCGACATTGGCCCCTACGATCTTATTGGCTTCAGCAACACGGCCCTAAACGCATTCATCGTATTCCAGAATGCCGCGGCGGGCACTTATAATTTGGGCTCGGCGATCGGGCCAATCACTTCGTCAACGGCATATTACGATGGCGGGGCGCTAGGCACTTCGCTTGGCACGCTGACGATCAGCGGAGCTCAAAATCTCAGCTTCAAGGCTACGACCACGGCGGCGCCGGAGCCCTCCATGGTGGGACTCATTGGATTCGCGCTGCTGGGAATGATCGTGGCGGGAAGGCAAACTTTGAAGCGCTCTGACCTCGCTCGTTAACGAGCCGAAAAAATCAAAGCGTGCATTGCAAATTGTCGTAACGGAAGAGCGCGGAAAACTGTCTACCAACTTCGAGGCAGTTGGAAGGAGGAATCAGGGCGATGCCGCATCAGCTTGCTAGGACGCTCGGCTTCGGACTCTTCCAGAGCTTTCGGCCTCAACGCCAGAACCCTCCCATTTCCTTCGAGATCCCTCTCAAACAAGAAGTGACGAATGAAGTGGCGGAGCGGGAAGGAATCCTGCTGGTTCGCCTGGGCGGATGTTCGGCGATGCAGGTGCGGTTGGAGCCGGATCGGGATAACGTAACGTTTCGTATTGTTCCCATGGCGAAGGCGACGCAAATTCAGAGCGACACACCCTGGCAGATCGCTTCCGAGTCCCAACTACGCGCTTGGATCCAATCCAGCTGCGCGATCTGGCAATGGCTGTTGGCGAAGGGTGTCGATCGGGAGAAAATCGAGCAGAGATTGCCCCAAAGCTTCATGTCTCTGCCGTAAGGGTTGAAGCAGCGCGACGCTTTCGTGATCGGCGCCGGACCGAATGGTCTGACGGCCGCCATCCTTTTAGCGAAAGCCGGATTCCACACTACAGTCTTTGAAGCGGAAAGCTCGATCGGCGGCGGCATGCGGTCGGAGGCATTGACGTTGCCGGGCTTTGTGCACGACGTTTGTTCCGCCGTTCATCCGCTGGCGCTCAGTTCGCCCGCGTTCGCCGGCTTTCCGTTGGCCGAACATGGACTGGATTGGATCCAGCCGCCTATCCCGCTGGCGCATCCTTTCGACGATGGGTCGGCGGCGGTGCTGCGCCTGTCCGTTGCGGAGACTTGCGCGGCGCTGGGCGCAACGGATGGGGGCGCTTATGGCGCGGTCGTCGGTCCGCTGGTGGATAGATGGCGCCAGTTAGCCGCTGAAATCTTGCAGCCCGTTTTCCATGTTCCGCACCATCCGTTGTTGCTGGCGCGCTTCGGATGGCAAGCCTGGCAGCCTGCGGCGATGGCGGCCCGGCGATTGTTTCGAACTGCGGCGGCGCGGGCGCTGTTCGCGGGGCTTGCGGCGCACTCGGTGCTGCCGCTCAATGCGCCCGGATCGGCGGCGTTCGGCTGGATACTGGCAAGCGCTGCTCATGCCGTGGGCTGGCCTATTCCACGCGGGGGCTCCCAGCGTATCGCGGACGCGCTGGGACGGTACTTTATCTCATTGGGTGGAACGATCCGGACCAATGAGCGCGTTTCTGCGCTGGGCGATATCGCGCGGGACGACGCGCCGATCCTGTGCGACGTCACGCCCAGGCAGTTTCTGGCAATCGCTGGAGCGGGGCTGGCCGGGACGTATCGGAGCCGCCTGGAGCGTTACCGTTACGGGCCGGGAGTGTTCAAGATCGATTGGGCGCTGCGAGAACCCGTTCCGTGGAAAGCGCGCGAGTGCGCGCAGGCCGGCACGATTCATCTGGGAGGATCGCTGGAGGAGATCGAAGCCTCGGGGCAGAACGCAGCGGATGGAAGAATTAGCGAGCGGCCGTTCGTTCTCTTCGCGCAACCCAGCCGGTTCGACCCCAGCCGCGCGCCGCAAGGGAATCAGACGGCCTGGGCTTATTGCCATGTTCCGAACGGGAGCCAGGTGGACATGATGTCGCGCATCGAAGCTCAGGTGGAGCGCTTCGCGCCCGGCTTCGGCGACATTATTCTACGGCGTCACACCTTCACGCCCGCTGAACTAGAGAAGCACAACGCGAACCTGGTGGGTGGGGATATTGCGGGCGGACTTCAGAACATCAGGCAACTCATCTTCCGGCCAACCCGGAGCCTTTACCGCACGCCGCTTAAGAACGTGTATCTCTGCTCCGCCTCCACGCCTCCGGGGGCGGGTGTGCATGGCATGTGCGGATATAACGCTGCCCGGCTGGCCTTGCGCGACGCGGGCATCCGAAACGGATAGAGCCGGCCCCGCCTCTAAGAAGTGTGCCCGTCGAGCAACAATCCTCTATCGTTGTGAGCGACGTACCGGCGCGGCTGGACCGGCTTCCCTGGAGCGCATGGCATTGGAGTATCGTGATCGCGCTCGGGATCACCTGGCTGCTGGATGGCCTGGAGACCACGCTGGGCGGCGCTTTGGTGGGCATTCTCAAAGATCCGAGAACGCTGCATCTCACTGATTCCGATATCGGGATCACGGCCACAGTGTATCTGGCGGGCGCGGTGATCGGCGCTCTGGTCTTCGGATACGCCACCGATCGATTTGGCCGCAAGCGGCTGTTCTTCCTCACGCTGGCACTCTATCTGCTAGCCACGGCAGCGACCGCCTTCTCCTGGAATTTCTGGACGTTTTGCCTGTTCCGAAGCTTGACGGGCGCGGGAATCGGCGGCGAGTATGCGGCCATCAATTCAGCCGTGGACGAACTCATCCCGGCTCGCGTGCGGGGCCACGTGGACCTGGTGATCAATTCCACATTTTGGGTGGGAGCCTTTCTGGGATCGCTGGGGTCGGTGGTTCTGCTGCACATGAAGTCCGTGCCGCCCACCGTGAGTTGGCGCTTCGCGTTTGGAATCGGCGCGGTGCTGGGCCTGGGTGTTCTGCTGATGCGGCGCTACGTGCCGGAGAGCCCGCGCTGGCTTCTGATCCATGCGCAAAAAGGCGAAGCGGAACGAGTGGTGAGCGAGATCGAACGGCAGGTTGCGCCGGGCCGTGAATTGCCCCAGCCCGAAGGCGTGATTCGTTTGCAGGTGCAGGATCACACGCCCTGGCGCGCGATTTGGGACGCGATGACGCGGCAATATCGCGACCGCTCCATACTCGGGTTCTCGCTCATGGTTTCGCAGGCCTTCTTTTATAACGCCGTAATGTTCACCTACGGCCTGGTATTGCTGCGCTACTATAACGTCCCGGCGGAATCCGTGGGCTACTGGCTGCTGCCGCTGTCGATCGGGAATTTTCTGGGGCCGCTGCTCATCGGCAGGCTGTTTGACACGCTGGGGCGCAAGAAGATGATCGCGATCACCTATTCGTTGTCGGGCGTTTTGCTCGCGATCGCAAGCTGGCTGTTCCTGAAGGGCTGGCTCTCGCTCTACGCGCAGGCCCTGGCGTGGAGCATCATCTTTTTCATCGCTTCCGCGGCGGCTAGCTCGGCCTACCTGACCGTGAGCGAGGTATTTCCGCTCGAGATCCGCGCGCTGGCCATCGCCGTTTTCTATGCCTGCGGAACGCTGATCGGCGGCGTGGGCGCACCGGCGTTATTCGGCGTGCTGATCCAAACCGGATCGCGCGCGGTGTTGTTTGCGGGTTATATGGTAGCGGCGGCGCTGATGGTGGGCTCGGCCGTGATCGAGTGGACGCACGGCGTGGCGGCGGAGCGCCAGCCTTTGGAAGCCATCAGCGCGCCACTGTCGAGCCGGTAATCGCGCGGGCAATTCCCGATCCAGACGCTAGATGCTATGCGAAATCGCCAGATGGCCGCGCATCGCGTATTCGACGCCGTGGTCCTGGCAGAAGAATTTCTCCTGCTCGGAAGCGTCGGCGGCAAGTTTCACCACGTGATAAACGGCCGAGCGGCCGCAGCCCTCGATGGCGCAAATCTGCTCCTCTTCCTGGGGACCCATCATTGCGATGACAGCTTCGGTGCTCATACTTGATAGAGCGGCGAGGATGGCGATCTGTTTCACGGTCGCAGTTACCGGATAGCTACGGTGACTGCGTCTGTCGAGGTCACAGGGCCGATGCGAACTTGGACCGGCACCGCAGGCCCGGGCGTTAGCCCCGGCGGCACCTGCGCGTTGATTTGTAGAACGCCCGAGACCAGGCCCGGCGCGGCTCCCTGATAGTTGAGCTGGCACGGAAGGCCGCCCATGGTGACCGAGACTTCCGCGTTGGGCGCGGGCAGCGGCGCGGAGGCGAGGAATCCATCCACGCTGGCGGGAGTGGTCACTCCGCCGCCGGTAGCGAAGATGCTCACCCAATCGCCTCGCGCGGCCGGATTCAAAGCTGAGTTCAAGCTTTCATCGCGAGCATTCAAAATCGCACCGGGACCCTGTCCCGATCCTGTGACGCTGAAGACGCCTGGCGCAGTGGCGGCAACCTGCAACGCAGCCGGATTGGACAGCGCGCCTAAGTATTCCAACTGAAGCTGCGTCGTCGATTTTCCCGCTACCGCATAAGGAACCACCACGTTCACCTGCCGTGAAGACGCATAGAGCACCGGCGCGGGCATGCCGTCGAAAAACGCGCGCACGCTTTCGAGCGAGTTCGCAACTAAACGCGGATTGGTGAGAGTAAGCAGCGCGGGCGTGGGCGGACCCAGTCCCGATCCGAACAGCGACACGATCTCGCCCGGAGCCACTGGGCCGGCTTGAAACGTCGCGCCGTTGACTACGCCGGCGGCGGTCAGGCTGGGCGTTGCATTGGCCAGGCGCAACAGCGCCGCTCCATAACCTGGAATGGTCACCTGCATCTGCGGGGCGGGCGTGAGCGACTGTAGCGCGGGACCAGTCAATGGGGTGGCGGCGTCGAGAGTGACGAGTGTGGCGGAGGTAAATGTACCGAGCGCAGACAGATCGAGCGCGAAGGTGCGCGACACTCCCTTGCCGTTGTTGTCCGTGAATATCTTTTGGACCGCGTGATTGGACATGAGAATCACCACCGACCCATCCGGATTGCGCAGCGCCAGCGTATGGGTATCCAAGCCGTGAAAACCGCCGTTGTGATCGATCCAAAGGCAACAACCGGATGCATTGGTTTCGAGTATGTCTTGACCTGGCGGCGACGGCAGCCAATGCGAAAGATAATAATCGACCCAATAACTGAGCGTCGGGTTGGCGGAGGAATCGGTCTCGCCAAATTGGGCGTTGGAAGAAAACTCCCAATGATAGAGCGCTTGCGCGCCGGCCTGCCCGAGCAGTTCAAACACCAGCGACCTCCAGGCCGCGAAGAACGGACTGGTGCCGCGCGGATCCAGAACGAAGGGAGTGCCGTTGCAATTGCTGAGGCCGGCGCTGGTTGCGTAATCCGCGTTGACGTTGTTCTCCGTAACCCAGACTGGAACCGACGCCAGGCTCGGCTGCGTCGCCAGCTCCGAGATGATATAGCTGACCTCGTTTGCGAAATTGGGCACTGTGGGAAAGATGGTGTCGTCCAGAGTTTGCTGGTTGCAAGTGGAGTAAAAATGCGTGGCCAGCGCATTCATCGGAGCCGTCACGCCAGAGACGAACGTGGGAAGAAAGCTTTCCGCGTCGGGCACCCAATCGGACAGCTCGACGGCTGCGAACTTGATGGAGGGGTCGGCCTGAGCCATGGCCGGCACCATGGTGTTGTACAGATTGGTGTAATCCTGCGGCGTCAGACCGGCGCCATTTGGCTCGTTGAAGATGCCCCACCAAGTGATCGGATACGGGCTTGGACTCTGATAATGAGCGCCGCCCGCATCGAAACCGCCGGTATTGTAATAGCGAACCAGGTTGGCGCTCATGGCGGCGAAGTCGGGATAACTGGCGGGCAGCAGATTGCCATTGGAATCGTTCATGTACGAGGGCGCGCCGGCGATTTGAAACTCGGGGCTGTGGTCGCCGGAGCTTTGAACGGGCGGCAGAAACGCGTTGAGCTGCGAGAAATCCCACAGGCCCGGGCCGGTAAGCGGGTCCATAGCCGGAACCATTTGTACTCGTGTATGTTGCGGCTGGAGCGCGTTCAGGGCCGGAAGCGCGGCGGGCGTTTGATTGAAGAACTGCGCGCTGTAATCCACCAGTTGAAGATTGGTCGACATGGCAACCTGCAGGCGTCCATTGATCCCAGCCGAGGCGTTGATTTGATCAATCACCTGCACGTTGACGGTGGAGGATTGCGCCGCGGCAATAGAGGCCCACAGCAGCGTGGCGGGGAACGTGAAAACGAGGGCGTGGCGGTACATTCTCAGCTTTTGCGTTAGACGTGACCGCTGGTTTTTCGTTGCATGATGAAGAAAGCGATGCGGCTTCTTCTTCTGTTTTCACTTATCTTCCCGGCTGTCCCGGCCTGGGCCGGATTTTGCTCCACGGATTCGACGCCGCCGGACACGCGGCACGACTTTGAGTTCTTTACAGGTTACTCTCCGGTTGCGGCGACGTTAATCGGCACTACCACCGACCGGCGCTTCGTTGTAGCGGGATTCGGCTATAGCTACCGCTGCTGGATTTGGCCCAGCGTTTCGATTTCGTATTCGGGTGAGTTGATGCCGGCGGCGGTTCTCTTTGAACCGAGCCACGCGGTTTATGGATTCGCGGTGACGCCGCTGGGGTTCACGGCGGATTTTGCCCGCGGCCATCGAGTGTATCCGTTCGTCGAAACCAACGAAGGAATCATCGCTTCGTCTGAGCCGATACCCATCAATGTGCCGGGCGCTACTGGCTTAAATTTCCTGATTGATTTTGGCGGAGGCGTCCGCATCAAAACGGGCCAGCGGCACGCCATCAGCCTGGGCTATAAGTTTCTCCACATCTCCAACGGCTTCACCACCCCGGTGAATCCAGGAGTGGACAACAATGTTTTCTACGCCGGATACTCAATTCTGAAGTAATCAGCTCACGTCTGCTACCGTGAACTCTGTGGAAGTGAGTAGCTCCGCCAAGCGATTGTTGCCGTGGCTGGTCGCGGTCGCATTCTTCATGGAGTCGCTCGACACCACTATTTTGAACACCGCGGTGCCCACCATCGCGGCCGCGCTCAAAGTGGCCCCGTTGAGCATGAAGTCGGTACTATCCAGCTACACGCTCAGCCTGGCGGTGTTCATTCCGATCAGCGGCTGGATGGCCGATCGATTTGGAACGCGGCGCGTGTTCGCGTCCGCCATTGGCATTTTCACCTTGGGATCGCTGCTGTGCGGCATCTCGAACAATATTCATGTGCTGGTGGCCGACCGGGTTCTGCAAGGCTGCGGCGGAGCCATGATGGTGCCGGTGGGGCGGCTCACGCTGGTGCGCACTTTCGCCAAGTCCGAACTGATTCGCGCCATGAGCTTCGTCGCCATTCCGGGGCTGGTGGGTCCGATGCTGGGACCAATCGCCGGCGGCCTGATCGTCGGATATTTTCATTGGCGCGTGATCTTCTTCCTGAATCTTCCCATCGGCATCGTCGGATTGTGCCTGGTATACCTGCATCTGCCGGACTATCGCGAACGATGGAACCCGCTGGATCTGGTGGGGCTTATTCTCTTTGGATCGGGAATCGCGCTGCTGTCTTATGTGCTGGAAGTATTCGGCGAGCATTCGCTCAGCGTGCGCGAAGTTCTGGGACTGCTGGCCATTTCCATCGCCCTGCTGGCCGCCTATGGGCTGCACGCGTCGAAGACCGCATTTCCATTGTTGTCATTGAGCCTTTTTCGCCTCCGCACCTTCCGCGCTGCGGTGAGCGGCAGTTTCTTCACGCGCCTGGGCCTGGGCGGAATCCCTTTCATCCTCCCGCTGCTCTATCAGGTTGGCCTGGGGTTCACGCCGATACAATCCGGACTGCTCATCATGCCGCAGGCCATCGCCGCCATGAGCCTGAAGATGACCATGCCGGGGATCATCGCGCGCTTGGGCTATCGCGGCGTGCTCATTTCCAACACCCTGATTCTCGGCGTGCTGATTTGCCTTTTCGCAATGATCGGGGTCGGCACTTCGGTTTGGTTCATCGTGGCGCTGGCGTTCTGCTATGGATTTTTCAGCTCGCTGCAATACACCAGCATGAACACGCTGGTCTATTCTGACGTGCCGGGCGAGCAGGCCAGTGGCGCAAGCTCCATCGCCAGCACCATGCAGCAGATGTCGATCAGCTTTGGAGTGGCCATCGCGTCGCTACTCACCGCGCTCTTTATTCCCGATCGCTTTCATACCAGCCCGCCGGAAATGATCCACGGCATCCACGATGCGTTCTTCGTTCTGGGCGGAATCACAGTCTTGTCGACGATGGTTTTCAGCGAACTGCGAAGCACGGACGGCGCCAGCACCAGCCAGCACAAAGCTCTGGAGCACGCCGGGTGAAGATTATTGGGATGCCGTCGCAGGCAGCTTGGGGTTGAAGTACTCGATGGTCAGCACAATTTCATGCGACTGCGGCGTCGCGCCGTTGGTTTCGGCGTCCTGGCCCATCAAGCCGCCCTCCCATTTGGCTGCGAACGCGAGCGCCGATGGAGTGAGCGATGGGTCAGAGGAAGCGAGCAGTTCCAGATCGGAGAGCTGGCCGTCTGGCGCTTGCATTCCATGCAGCACGATAATTTGGGCCGTGCCGCTTTGCCCGGCGTCAGGCAGCGGCAGCATCATGCGCGAGCGCCAGGCGGACGTCATCACGGCGCCCACTCCGATCTGGTTCAGACCCGCGGTCTGAAACGCGTCGGGTTTATTGGATGGCTCCGTAACGCTTTCGGTCTGCGCTTCGATAATCGTCTGGCCGGCTTGGGTGATGGTGAAACCGTTAGGAATTAGTTTGCCGTGAAACTGGATGGCTTTGGAATAATCGTAAACCAGGTAGGATCCCGGCACCGGCGAATAGGTGACAATGGTGCTGGACTTCGGGTCGATGCAATACTCCTCTTCTTCCCACTGGCGGCCGCCGGTTCCAGCCGGGGCGTTGGCATTGTGAGCGATCAGCGCGCACGTTAGATCCACGCCGTTCAGGCTCGCGTTGGCGGTGCGGAGAGTGGCGCGCGGCCCGACCACTGGTTGGTTATAAAAAATCCCCTGGCGAAACTGCATCAGCCGCAAAGGCAGCGCCTGCGACGGCTGGCTGCTATAGAAAACGCGGTTGACGTTCATATTCACGGCAGAATAGCCGGGGCCCTGCGCGCTCCAGCGATAAACCTTCTTGGCCGGGGAAGCGTCTTCCTCTTGCCACACGCCGCTGGACAAAGATCCCGAAACGGTGAAAGTGGTTTTCAGATCGTAAGGCTGCGCCCGCACGTTGGAATGCTGGTGCGCGTCTTCCAGCAGATTGATGATATCGGCGCGCTGGCTGACATCCGCAACCGGTTGGGCATTGCCGGTGACCAATTCCAGCGGATCGGAGGGCGCCGGCGGTTCCACCAGTTGCTGAAGCATCCGGGCCCGGCGGGCCCGCGCCTGCGCGAAAAGCGTCGCCGAAAGCAGAACGGCTATCACAACGGCGCGAGCGCGGATGGGCATGGAAACCTCCGAATGCATCTATATTAACCAAAACCCGGTGCTCCTTAGATAGTAAAATGAAAGTCGCCTCATCATCAGGACAGGGAGACTGAGACAATTGGATGATCCTTCCGACATCCCGCGCGAGATGCTGGATATAGGACGGCGTGCCCTGGTTGGCTCAGTAGCCGGAGGAGTTTGGATAGCATGGGGGCTGGTTGCAGCCCGCGCCTTTGCGGTGCCCGTTTTGGCGGCATTTGTTCTCGGGGCGAGTCTTCTATTGGTGTGTTGCGCCTATTGTATTGTGAACGGGCACAGGTCCCTTCAGAACAAGCATTCCTCTCCCGGCCAGTCCCGCATGAGCGGGTTTCTGATCGTTTCGATCCTGGAGGCTGCCGGGGTTATCGGTGTGGTTTTGGCTGCACAAAAGACACAGCGGCTCGATGCCTTGCCCGATTGGATTGGCTTTGTAGTCGGCTTGCATTTTTTCGGTCTCGCGAAGGTCTTTGGAGTTTCGATTTATTACGTGACTGGTGTCGGCATCACGCTTTGGTGTGTTCTCGCATGGATTCTGTTTCACGGTAACCCGCTCATCGTCTCGGTGGGTCTCGGAGTGGGCGCCATCCTCTGGGCCACCTCTTCGTTCAACCTATTTCGCGTTCTTTGCAAGGCGAAAAATGGGATCGGGTTTTCGCGCCGGCGTCAAGCGTAACCCTCCGAAAGACTGAACTTCTGTGAAACAGGCGGCGGCGTATCCTGAACTATGCCCGCTCGAATCGACTGGCTTCTATGGGCCCCTTTGACGGCTGCGTCCCTTCACATTTTTGAGGAGTTCGCATGGCCCGGCGGATTCGAAGGTTGGTACCGGGAATATCGTGGGAATGCCAAGAGCGTGAATCGGCGCTTTCTGGTCATCATCAACGTGGGCCTTTGGACCACTTTGCTCGAAGCCGCCCTGGCCGGTCGCACTCCAATCGGTGTGCTCTTGTTGCTCATATTTTCCGCTATTCTGTTTTCCAACGCCTGCTGGCACCTTTGGGCCAGTTACAAAAGCCGCACTTATTCACCCGGCTTCATTACCGGCACGTTGCTCTATTTGCCCCTGGCGGTATTCGAATATGGCGGCTGGCTGCACCATGGCCGAGCCTCCCTGGAGACGGTGATATGGGCCCTCCTGATCGGCTGTTCGTATCCGCTATGGTCCGCCCTCTATCACAAGCAATCCGAAAGCCGTCCGACGGGCTAAACTTGACCCATCTTCGCTTCCACCGTGGCTCTCGCAGATCGGCGTGTCGATGGGACCGCCGGACATCGAGAACCGCTCGGTCCCACCCCCAGGGTGCCGGTGACTTAGGAGGCGAATTCACCCCCGTGATCCCCCGTCCCACAGCGCAGGCTTTCCAGTTCTCGGCTCGCTTTTTCCGCGGCCTTACCGAGTGCGAGCCAGCCCAAGAGCAAGACGAGTAGAACCGCCGCATACAGCACATACAGCCAAGGGCTATTCAAGAAGTGAAACCGCCAGGAAGATGGATCGAGGTGGAAAGTCTTGGCTCTGGCGGCCTGATAGCCACCCCACCAGAACGCGGCGAGCGCCGGAAGAACCAACAATATCGCCCGCCGGACTTGCAGCAGAGTGTTGCGGCTACCGTCGTATTCGCGTTGAAGGAAGCGTGCGCACGGCTCACTCGCGCGGATGCGTCTAGGCCCGCCCCGGATTGTTCCCCAAAGGAAGCAGCACATCAGGCCCACCATCCAGGCTTGGCCGAGTCGAATCCAAGGCTGCGCAATGGTGATCAGATTATAGGCGAACCACGCGGCGAAACAGACGCACGTCACGAGCGCTACTCGTCGGGCCCATACGTTCTCCCTTTCGCGCCCGCGTGCCAGGGCGCATAACTGATCGCTTGTCATCATCATTTCCATTCCAGGTTCCTCCTCTGATATCGATTTCCACGCGCGCTCAGGCGTTCCATGCGTGGGCGAATCCTCACTTTGGCGCATGTGTTGCTCCTTCCAGGAACTGGCGGCTGAGCAGCCTCTTGATGCGGTGAATCTTGGTGGCCACGTTCGAGGCTGAGAGACCAGCCACGTCGGCGATCAGTTCGGCCGCCTCACCCTCCAGGTAAAGTAAAATAATCTCGCGATCGAGCGGCTTCAGCCGGTGAATCAATTCAAGAAGCTTGCCCGCGGAATAGCAGTTGGCTGCCCGCTCCTCGCCGTCCAGTTGAGCGGGTTCGACATCCAACGTTTCCAGGTCCAGAAGCCGGGCCGCCGCGCGCCGTTGCCGCACGATGTGGGACGCACCAACGTTGTTCGCAACGCGATAGACCCAGGTTCGCAACGAACAACGGCTGTCGAATAGACGAAGGCTGCGCCAAAGTTCAAGGTGCATCTCCTGCAACAGGTCGCGCCGGCGTTCCGGGTCGGCCTCGTAGCCTCGGGCAAGGCGCCGCAGGACGACCCCGCACTGGGCGTTGGCCTGCTCATAAAGCGCGTCTTGCCGTAGGCGATCCACTTGCGGTCTGTTTTGGCCTCTACTGTGAATAGTCGCTGGATCGAAAGGGAAACTTACAGCCAGGCATAAACTTCGGCTATCCGGGGTGCGGAGCGCTTCGAACTGCATCGCAAAGATTCCGAAGAATGCGAACTTAGTCCGCAGGACGCGCTTATATTGGAAGAGTGATCCGTGTTCGTTGCCTGCCTCTGTTGTTTTTTGTTTCCTCGTTCCTGCATGCGGCCGAATTGAAGCCTGAGACCGGCGCCGCTTTCGACCATTACGTGAAGCTTACCGAAGAGGGCTTCGCCAAGAATCAGGGCTTCGAAAATTTCCTGTGGCTGGATCACCATTCCAAGGAAAAATCGCTGGTCTGGCTGGGACAGAGCATCGTCATGCCGCTCCAGACACTGGATCATGGCGCTGAGATCGAAATCCCGGATGGCGAGTTACAGCACTGGCTGGGCGTGGTTTACCTGGAGGGCGCCGATATCGACCGCGTGCGCGGCCTGCTGATGAACCTGGCGGGCTACAAGGATTTCTTCAAACAGCAGATCGTCGATTCCAAGGTGAACAAGCACGAAGGCGATCGATACGATTTCTTTTTTCGCTTCTACAGGAAGCAATTCAGCACAGTGGTGTTGAACGTAGACCAGACTGGCAAATACACGCTGATCGATCCGACGCATTGGACCTTCGCCTCGCATTCCACTCGCATTGGCGAGGCCGAGCATCCCAAGAACCAGAAGAAACTGGATCAGGACCGGCCGGCTGGGGAAGCCGCGGGCTATTTGTGGCGCTTCAACTTCTATTTACGGGTGCAGCAGTCCGACAACGGCTGTTATGTGGAACTGGAGACCATCTCGCTAGCGCGGCAAGCAGGCGGCGTGACTCGCGTCCTGAACAATTTCGAAAACTTTCCGCACGGGCTGACGCAGTACATCATCGACACGCTGCAGACCATTTTTCCGCACCGCCGGTGATGCGCGGGGAAGGCCGCGGGCGTTACTCGGCCTTGGCGGTCTCTTTGATCTCCTGGCCGTTTTCGCCGCCCGCTTGTTTGAGGATGGCGGCGCTGGCTTCATGCACCGGGCCGGGCGCGCCGTTGTAGCCGCCCTTGCCCATGGCGAGATCAAGCGGCGTGAATCCGCGCTTGTTGCGGGCGTTGACGTTGGCGCCCTTTTCCACCAGGAATTTCGTGATAGCGTCCGCGCCCCGCTGGGCGGCTCCGTGCAGCGCCGTTTCGCCTTTATCGGTGGCGGCATTGATATCCAGGCCGAGCGATGCGCACAGCTTCACCGCTTCCAGCGCCTCGGCTTCGGTTCCGCGAATATGATCGTTCCATGCGACTCCCGCGGCCACCATGAGCGCGGTCTGATTATCTTTGCCCA
Organism: Bryobacterales bacterium; assembly: GCA_963798295.1. Classification (GTDB taxonomy): domain Bacteria; phylum Acidobacteriota; class Terriglobia; order Bryobacterales; family Bryobacteraceae; genus Palsa-89. The sequence continues at coordinate 1,422,054 of CAWCSV010000007.1, forward strand.
CCAGCTTCGGATCCGCGCCCTTGTCCAGCAGGTAATGCATCAGCGCGACATCGGCGCTACGGGCGGCGCGCTTAAAGGGCGTGGTGCCGGCGCCCAGGGTCTTATCGCCCATGTCCTGCGCGTGCTTCTCGATGGGCGCGGGAGCGGTGAGCTGGGCGTTCACATTCGCTTTGTGATCCACCAGCGCGCGAATGATATCCATGCTGGTGGTCTTGTCGATTTCCTTGTGAGCCGGACGCGGAGACCAATCCACGTCGTGCATTTCGACCGCGCTATAAAGAGCCGTGCGTCCATTCTTGGCCGCGATGTTGACATCGGCGCCGCGGTCGATCAGCATCTGGGTCAGGTCATAGTGCGTATTCAGAATGGCCAGGGTCAGCGCATTATTACCGTCCGAATCCACGGCGTTGATGTCAGCCTTGGCATCCAGCAGCGCCTTCACGGCGTCTGTTTCGCCTTGACGGGCTGCGAAGAGCAGCGCGGTAAGGCCGCCGCGCGCGATGGGCGCATTGGGAGTGCCGGCTTCCATCTTCGGCAAGGTGGGATCGCGATCGTAAGAGCGCAGATTCAGATCCGCTCCGTGCGCGGCGAGAAGGCTGACGATGCCGGCATGGCCCTCCGCCGCAGCCCACATCACCGCGGTTTGCCCCCGAAAGTTTTCCTTCACATTCACTTCGGCGCCATGCTCCACCAGCGCCTTCACCGCTCCCAGATTGCCGTCGCGAGCGGCCTTCATGAGCACCGTTTCAGCCTGCGCGGTGACCAGCGTGTTGGGGTCGGCGCCCGCTTGCAGCAGCCGGTTCACCAGGTCTTCGCCGCCCGCACGTACCGCTTCCGAGAGCGCCGTGGCGCCATAACGATTGAGTGCGGTGGCGTTGGCGCCTGCCTTCAGCAAAGCGTCCACGGTGGCCAGGTCGCCCCAATGTGCGGCCCAATCGAGCGCGGTGGTGCCATCGGCTTCCGGAGCGTTTACATCCACATGCTGCTTGAGCAGCGTCCGAACAGCTTCGGCGTCTTGATTCTTGACGGCGTCCACCAACGCGGTGTTGCCATTAGTTGCGGCAAGGGCGGCTACCGATAACAGGACCGCAAGCGTGCAAGGGATCAGGCGTTCGATGCGCATGTTCGTCTCCTTAGACTTCCGACAATACGCCGGTGCTGTCGCCAATATGGTCCTCGGTCAAGCCGGCTTTCACCAGCGTGGTGGCCAGCAGGTTCGCCATGGGCGTGTCCTCGGGATACTTCACGTGCCGGCCGCCCTTTAGTTTTCCGCAAGCTCCGCCAGCCACAAACACGGGAAGTGGCGAGTGATTGTGCATGTTGCTGTTCGACATCGAGCTGCCGAACAGAACCAGGGAATGATCCAGCAAGGTCCCGTCGCCATCCGGAATGGATTTCAGCTTGTCCATGAAGTAGGCGATCAAGCTGACGTGATAGGTGTTGATCTTGGTCAGCTTCTCCAGCTTCACGGGATTGTCCTGGTGATGCGAGGTGGCGTGGAACGGATCGGGCACGCCGATCTGCGGGAAGGTGCGGTAACTCACCTCGCGCGCCATCATGAACGTGGAGACGCGGGTGATATCGGCCTGGAAAGCCAGCGCCATCAAATCGAACATCATTTTCGAATGCACCACGTGATCGTCCGGAATGCCGATGGGCGTGGTTGGCACCTTGATGCTCTGGCTGTTCTTGGCTTCGGTGAGCTGGATGCGGCGCTCGATCTCGCGCACGTTATCCAGATATTCGGCGACGCGGTTGCGATCGTTGGGACCCAGGCCGCGCTGCAGCTTGCTCACTTCCGATGTCACGGCGTCCAGGATGCTGCGCTCGCGCTGGATGCGCTGCAAGCGCTCGGTGGCGTTGGAGCCGTCGCCAAACAGTCGATCGAACACCACGCGCGGGTTAATCTCCATGGGGAGCGGCGTGGTGGGCGTGCGCCAGGAGATGGTGTTGGTGTAGGTGCAACTGAAGCCGACGTCGCAGGCGCCGATCAAACCGGTCATATCTTCGGTGGCCAGTTCGAGTGAGGGCAGCGGCGAGTCCTGGCCGATGTGCTGGGCGGCAATCTGATCCACCGTGGTGCCGGCGCGAACGTCCTCACCTTCGGTGCGCTTGGGATGGACGCCGTTCAGGAAGACGGAGGGAGAACGGCCGTGGTCGCCACCGCTGTCGCCCGGGCCCAGCGGGCCAGCCAGCTTATGCGCCAGGTTGCTGACCACCACCACCTGGTCGCGATGCTGCGCCAGCGGCATCAAGGTACGCGAAAGCTCGAAGTTAGCCCCCTCGGCCACGGGAGTCCAGTTGCTCATCACGGCGCCGTGCGGGATGTAGCAATAGCCCAAGCGGATGCGAGGATTCGCGGCGGTTTTGGAAAGCAGGGTTTGCGCCGGGGCCATCGCATCGAGAAACGGCAGAGCCAGGGTGACACCCATGCCGCGCAGAAAAGTGCGGCGGGGAAGATGCTTCTTTGTGATGATCATGCTCCAATCTCCTTCAAACTTCCAATAAGAATGATTACTGCCGAAGGCTGGCCGACGCGCCGGGGCTCTGGCCCTCGCTGGCCTTCACCTTCATCTGGAACGGAACGCTTTTCACAATTCCCAATACGATGGACGACAGCCGGTAATCGCGCTGGCCGGCATCGCGGACGATGGCCCGCACGGCCGGCATATCGTAATACTGCACTCCGCGGCCCAGCGCGTAGGTCATCAACTTTTCGGTAAACACACTGGCGAAGATATCCGGCTTCGCCATCAGGATCTGCCGCAGCGCCACCGGCCCGTCGATTTTCGCGCCATTGAACATGACACCCGCCGGATCGATTTTCGCGCCCTCGTCGCTGGTTCTCCACTGGCCCACGGCATCGAAGTTTTCGAGCGAAAATCCGATGGGGTCCATCAGCTTGTGGCAACTGGCGCAAGGTTCATTCTTGCGATGCTGTTCCATGCGCTGGCGCAGTGAGGTGGGATGAGCGGCGTCGGAATGCTCCTTCAAAGCCGGAACGTTGGGCGGCGGCGGATCGGGCGGCATGCCGATCAGATTGGTCAGGATCCACTTGCCGCGCTGCACCGGCGATGTGCGCGTGGCGTAGGACGTGATGGTCAAGATACTGGCTTGGCCCAGCAGCCCGCGACGCCGGTCGTCCGTCAGAGTAACGCGGCGGAAGTCGGTTCCATAGATGTTCGGGATGCCATAGTGCCGCGCCAGCCGCTCGTTGATGAAGGTGTAATTGGCGTCGAGAAGGTCCATCAGGCTATGGTCTTCGCGGATGATGTCGCCAAAGAACAGATCGGTCTCCTGCTTCATGGCCTGGCGCAGGTTGTCGTCGAAGTCCGGGAAGGTTTCAAAATCCGGATTGATGTTCTTGAGGTTGCGCAGGTAGAGCCACTGGTCGGCGAAGTTGTCCACCAGGGCCTTCGACTTCGGATCGGCCAGCATGCGCTTCACCTGGGCTTCTAGAACCGCCGGCTCGTGCAGTTTGCCGAGCGACGCCAGGTTCAATAACTGGTCGTCCGGGACGGTGCTCCACAAAAAGAACGAGAGCCGCGAAGCCAGTTCCAGATCGCTGATGCGATAAGGCGCGCCGGCCGCCAGAGCCGGTGGATCCGGCTCGAAACGGAACAAAAACTCCGGGCTGGCCAGGATCAGCTGGATGGCGGCTTCAATCCCGGAATCGAACGTACCTCCCTCGTTGCGACCTTTTTGGTAGAAGCTCAACAGCGACTCCAGATCGTTGTCGTTCACCGGCCGGCGATAAGCGCGGCGTGCCAGCGTGCCGATAATCTTCCGTGCGCAGGGCACTTCGTCGGCGCGGTTGGTGGGACGGCAAGTGAAAATCAGTTTGCGGCTGGCGGTGTCGCCGGGGCCGGTGGATTTGAGCGGGCCGGTGATGCTGACGCGGTCCACGGCCGGCAAGCCGCGGAAATCCAGCGGATCCAGATTGGCGCGTTCGAAGGGCTGCAGGATGTTGTCGTCCTGCGACTCGCCCTCGGCCATGAAAGTGGCCACCACGGTTCGCATGCCGGCCTTCACCGGAACGTGAACGGTGAGCCGGTTATCGATCTCCTCGGCCGACTTTCCGGAGTTGCTATAGCTGAGATCCTGTTCGTCCTTGCCGCCGATGGTGGCCAGCTTGACGCGTTGCCCGTCAATGCTGATTTCCACCTGATGCAGCTCCTCCAGGCCCTTGATCACGTCGGCGGTGGCTCTCCACAGCCGCACCCGAATGACGTACTCGCCATCCAGCGGGAAATAGTGACGAATGGCCAATCCGCCGCGCGTTCCCAGCGGCAGGCCTTCCATGTGGCCGTTCTGCGATAGGTCGGGCTTGGCGCGATAAGTGGCCGTGTCGGCTCCCAGGCCAGGATCGCCCACCGCCAGCCGGCTCAGGTTCCACGACGCCGACATGTAGCGCTCCAGCAGAGAGGGCGACGTCCGCAGCACGTCCGCGATGTCGTCGAAGCCGTAGCTTTCATCGTCGGCCGGGAGCAGCGGCGCAGGGTCGACTTCCAGGGCCAGCAGGTCGCGCACGGCATTGGCGTACTCGGTGCGGTTCAAGCGGTGCAGCGTGGCGCGCCCGGGGTTGGGATTGGCTTGCGCCGCGCGATCGATGGAAGTCTCCAGCCACGCCACCAGGCTATTGACGCTGTTTTGATCGGGGCGAGGCATCCCCTGCGGCGGCATCGCGCCCAGACTCAGTTTGTGGATGACTTTCTCCCAGGTTTCGGCGCCGGCGGGAATATTCGTCATGTCCGCCGACTGCAGCGAGAGCCCGCCGGTCTTCAGCTTATCGCTGTGGCAGACCACGCAATACTTGTCGACAAGAGCGCGTTCAGCGGTAACGGACGGGGCGTTGGGGGAAGCTTGGGGAGGGGGAGCGGCCTGCATGCAGGTGGAGAGTACAACCAAAGTTGCAAGACAAACAATGTCTTTCCCGAACAACCTAACCCTCCCATCGCCACCGGGACGATGTATATAAATAATGTCAGAAAATGGTCTTGCATGCAAGGGGGAGGGCGGCTAGGCAAGCCGCTTGCATGCATCATCTTGAAGGGCTGTCGTCTCACTTTGCGGAGCCCTGGGTGTGGGAAGTGCGGTCTCCGGTTCGGTGGCGTGCGGATCGGCATCGGGCCGGCCGGGCGTGTCAGGCGGCGCGAGCTTGTGTCCGAGCCTCATCAATGGTTTTTCCAAACAGTAGTAGCTGGCCGCCGCGCATGCCAGCAACGCCAGCCACCGCCACGGAAAATCCGTTAACGGTCCCAGGAAGTGGTAGGAGGGGTGCTGATGTCCGCTGAATAAAAGTTCCTGCCACAGGTAAAGGCTGTAGGAGATCCTGCCTATCCAGCGCAGAGGCCGAAGCTCCAGAATCCTCGAAAAAATGCCGCCGGGATGCAGCACCGTGCCCAGAAGCATGATGGGTATTAAAACGGCCTCTGCAATCGGACTTAGCAATTGAAATCGTCCCGACGTCACCAGCCAAATCACCAGGGCCGCGGGGAGGAACCAGAACCTTGAGATCTTGCCGAGCAGGGCGCGCCATCGAAGGCGGGTTAACAGAATGGCGAGAATCGCTGGAATGAGTAAAGCATCCAGACTGGTATCGGTATGCTGTGGCCAGTCCACATTCGGCCGCGTCATTTGTATATGGATTCTCCAGCCGATAACGGCCACCGCGATCAGAAGCAAGGCTCGCACTCGCCACGACTTGGAAACGAACACCAAAACAGCAGGAAGGATCAGGTAGAAGTGCTCTTCCAGCGCCAACGACCAGAAGTGGACTGTGTACCAGGAGTTGTCCGGCCCGGCCCCTGCCAAAAATCCGTAATTCCGGTAGAACAGCAAGGCCGCAATCCACTCCCTGGGTGAAACGGGGATGACGTGGATCGCGCCGATGGCTGCGATGACGATCAGGTAACCCAACGCAGGCGGCAGGATGCGGAAAGCACGGCGGATATAGAATTCTTTCAGACTGATGCGCTGGTGAGCTTGCTCTTCTTCGAGTAAGCGCGAACAGATCAGGAGGCCGCTAATGCCGAAAAAATACTCGAACGCCGAAACCACCGTGTTGAACAAACCAGCCGGTGTTGAGCGGGCCGAGCGTGTACAGATAGTCGTGACACAGCACGACGGAGAAAACCGCCAGCGCGCGCCAGCCGTCGAGCGTAGGGAAATAGCCACTGCGCCGATTCATCGCCGCACTTGCTGCGCATACGCACTAGGTGGATAGCAGTACCCAGGCAATAACACGCAGACGCGTCCAAATACCTACGGGATCTTACCATGCTCTTGGTCTCTGGCTACACTGGAACATAGGTCATTCATGCCTGACGAGTACCAGAGCGCTAAATCACCCATGGAATCGACGCTTCTGCTGCTTATTTCCGAGCCGTTGGTACGTTTAGTACTGCAGGAGCTGCTGGAAAGAGCGGGCTACTTAGTGATGGCCACCGGAGATCTGGGAACGGCCGTGGACCGCATCACCGAGTGCAAACCCGACCTGCTGATCATCTCCCCTTACGTGGAGACGATTACCGGCCACCAGGCGGCCAAGTATCTGCAGTCGCGCTGCCCGCAGATGCAGATTCTGATGGTAGCAGGCCTGCTGGATGACGACCGGCTGCAATATCGGGCCGAGCTGGAACGAGTGAACATCTTCCCCCAGCCTTTCACCGGGCCGCAGTTTCTGGAGAAAGTGCGGGAAATATTGAACCAGCCGAAGACGGCGGAAGGATAGCCGTCTCATTCCCGCGGCTCGGTCCGCATTGGAAGGACCGAGGGCGGAACGCCTCTCTGCACGTTCCGCCATTCCACCTGGAAATGTCCCCGGTAACCAAAAAGCCGCCCCCAAACGCTGTTTCTTACAACTACTTCGATCCGAAAGCACTGGTTGCTGTCGTCGTACCATTCGCAGACATCGGCGATGCCTGAGAACAGCACGGGGAATGAAAATCCGACCAGCCCTTCGTAGAAGCGCTGTGCGCCGGATCGCAGACGCAGCCCTCCGTTGGAATCAACGCTCAGATCGATATCCACGGCGAGATGTTGATGCGTGCCGAGGTAGTCGACAAGGCAGCGTCGTTGCTGGCTATAGATCATGTAGGCATCAAAGCGCCGGGGACGCCGGGTATGAAAAGTTCGGATCCAGGTGACGGTCTCGCGTCCCAGGGAATCAAGGTAGCTGTAGTTCTCGATCTGAAAGGGGATGTCGCGCCCGCTCTCGGGAAACATAATGCGTCTCCACGATCCGACGTACAGGAATGGCAGCGTATAAAACGCGCCGTGCCAAATCTCTTCCATGACGCCGGTCCCTACGGCCGCGATGCGGTCGAGGCTCGAGAAACCGAAGCGGCGCTGTATTTCCGGATGGAGCCGGGAGAAGTCGGAGCCGAGCGCACGCTCGTAAATGGACGTCATATCGCCACTTTGGCAGGGCGTCTGAGGCAGAGCGATGCCGAGGGCAATTCGGCCGCCGACAAATATCCAATGACCGAGAGAAGGATCACGCCGGAGTTGAGTGCCACCGGCACAAGCGTCACCGGCAGGCCAGTCGCCTCCATCATGACCCGTTCGTCCAAGCTTGGAAACAGCAGCTTCGGCATCAGACCCTGCCACAGCCAGGTGAAGGCGATTCCCAATCGCGTCATTGCATGGATCGCGGCCACCCGCGTGCTGGTTCCGGGAGGCACGTCGCGCTCCATCCACAGCCGCAGCCGGTCGAAACTCCAGGCCGTGGCCCAGCCGATCAGCGGTCGAAAAAAAAGCCGATCGATTAGCCGGCCCGGTGGACCGAAGCGGGTCCGGTAATCGTACCAGGTTAAGAATCGAACACCGCCCGCGACGGGTATGTATTTCCAGTATCCCGAGCCGTGTTCGATTAACGATTTTGGATCGGAGGACCAGAACTTGAGCGCGGAGGTACGCAGTCCGGTGGCATCCTCGCGCGTTCCCGTACTCTCGCCATGGCCCTCGATCTTCAGACCAAATCCAATGCGGGTGGAATAGCGGAATCGCTGCGGTTCGTCGTCGGAGTGTTTCGGAAGGTAATCGATGGCGGTGAAACGCAAGTCCCAACGCTGGTGCAATTGCGGGGTCTGCGTATAGCGCCAGATTTCGTCGGCAGGCGCGCGGATCAGGATTTCAACGTAGATGCCGGGATCCTGCGTCACGACAAGAGAGTACCATTTGGCGTAGTGAGACAATGGGTTTAGTGTTTGAAACGCTCACAGGAGAGTTCACGCGGCGTCGGGCGCTGCTGGTTGCGCCGTTCGCGTTGGCCGGCATCGCGGTGCTGGCGATGCGCAGAAGTCGCGGCTCCGATGATAGTGTTTCGGCGAGTGATTCCAATGCAGAACTCACCATCGTTGAATTTGACGACCGCGGACAGAAACTGGGCCCGGCGCGCGTCAAGAAAGTCGCCCGTTCCAGCGCCGAGTGGCACAAGCAGTTGAGCGCCGAGCAATATTATGTGACGCGCCAGCAGGGAACCGACACGGCTTTCAGCGGGACGTTATATCAGCTGCACCAGAACGGGCTTTTTCGCTGCATCTGCTGCGACACGGCCGTCTTCAGTTCCGACACCAAGTTCGATTCCGGCACCGGATGGCCCAGCTTTTGGGCACCCATCGCCGAAGAGAACGTCCGCACGCGATCGGACTTCAGCCTTCTCGTCAAGCGCACCGAAGTGCATTGCGCGCGTTGCGATGCGCACCTGGGCCACGTGTTTAACGACGGACCCGCGCCCACTAATTTGCGCTACTGCATCAACGAATCGGCGCTGCGATTCATTCCCCGCACCTGAGGTGTATGATTTTGAGGAGCCCCAAAGGAGGGGTGATCCATGCGCATGCTACTCAAGGCAACCATTCCTGTCGAAGCGGGAAATGCCGCCGTGCCAACGGCACGCTCGGCACACCATCCAGAAAATACTCGCGGAGATTGAAACCCGAAGCCGCCTATTTCACTGAAGATGGCGGAGAACGTACGGGATGGGTGTTCTTCGACATGAAGAATTCCTCGGAACTTCCGGCAGTGGCGGAACCTTGGTTTCTGGCTTTAATGCCAAAGTTACGGTTCGTCCGGCGATGAATCCGCAGGATCTTGCGGCGGGAATGCCGGGCATGCAGCAGGCGGTGAAAGCTTACGGCAAGGCCGCCGGCGCGTGATTCAGCGCTGTGCAATTTTACTTGGGCTCGGCGCCGCGTTGCTTACGGCGCAGACGGAGGGTTCCGTTGTGGGCGTCGGGCCTTTTCTGCACATCGTCTCGGACCTGGATCAATCGCTCACGTTCTATCACGACAGGCTTGGCTTGGAATTGAGCGGTCCCAGCAGGCGAGCATAAATTCACCGACAATCCGGCGGTGGCGAATCTGTATGGCGTGCCAGGGCAAGCAGTTTCGCGCCGCGGTGCTGAAGATTCCTGGATCGGAGATGGGGATTGAATTGGTGCAGTGGGGCGAAGCGCGCAAACCTAAGGGCGAGCCGCTGGAGGGTCCAGGTGCGGTCACGCTGATATTGCGCCGCAGCGGCGCGAATCGGAACTCCTTGCACGATCCGGATGGATTTCCAGTGGAAGTGGAGCAGAGCCAAAATCCGGGAGCGGCTCTGCGCGTCGGCGTCAGCGATGTCGGCAAGGCACGCGCGCTCTACGCCCGTGTGGGCCTGGCCGGAGACCGAGCGCCTATCGAGTTCGTCAAGGCGAAAGGCAGCGCCGCGCACACGGGCGTTTCCGGAGCCCGGCTGCGGCATGCTGCGCTTGTTCGTGAAAAACATCGAGGCGCTGACAGAATCGTTGAAGGGCGCGGGCTTCGCGGCCATCACAACGGGCGGCGAACCGGTTGTGCTTCCCCAAGGCCAGCACGTTATCATCGTGCGAGACCCCGACAGTTTCTATTTGCAGCCGATGGAAAGATGACGCGCAGAACCTTCATCCAGGCCGCCACTGCGGGCGTTGCGACTATGGCTCAAGCGCAATCAACCAATCGATCGATTCAAACGCCGGTTCTCGATATCGCTTATGAAGACAGCGGCCCAGCGAACGGTTTTCCGATCGTCCTGCTGCACGGCTTTCCCGACGATGCTCACGCCTTCGATCGCGTTGCGCCGCCGCTTGCGAGCGCGGGATATCGCGTGCTGGTGCCCTATTTACGAGGCTATGGACCCACGCGCTTTCGCGATGCGTCCGCGCCTCGCATGGCGGAGCAGGCGGCCATCGGACAGGATGTCATCGATTTCGCCGATGCTCTGGGGATCAAGCAAATGGCGCTTTCCGGATACGATTGGGGCGGACGCGCGGCGGCCATCGCAGCGGCCTTGCATCCCGAGCGCGTGCGAGCCATGGCGCTCCTCGGCGGCTATACCATACAGGATGTTTTCGCGCCGCCACGTCCCGCGCCACCCGAAGTGGAACGCGAGTTTTGGTATCAGTGGTACTTCAATACCGAGCGCGGACGAGCGGGACTGGCAGCCAATCGCCGCAGCCTGTGCAAGCTGTTATGGCAGACTTGGTCGCCGGGCTGGCACTTCAGCGACGAAGAATATAATCGCACCGCGCCTTCGTTCGATAATCCCGATTTCGTCGACGTGGTGATTCATTCCTATCGGCACCGCAATGGCAACGCGCCGGGCGATCCGCGCTTTCAGGAGACCGAGCGCGAGTTGGCGAAACGTCCCAAGATCGCCGCGCCGTCGATATTGTTGTACGGCGTAACCGATGTGCTGGCGCGCCCCGCGCCCGATATCACGCCCGCTGAACGCGCCGTCTTCCCTGCCCTGGTAGCGCGCCGCGTCATTCCAGGCGCCGGGCATTTTCTGCCGCGAGAAAACCCGGAAGCGGTATCAACGGCGCTGTTGGAGCTGCTGAAAGCTTAAGCGCGCTGGAACATGTCGAACGGCTCGAACTCGCCGTTGAGCAATTCGTGCGTGTCCTTCAATCCCAACCACCCTGCGATCATGGTCGCGTAGACGCGCCGGAAATCCGTGGTGTAAATCAAGTTGTCGCCGGGGTCCAGTTTGGAGAGGCTGGGGATGGTCCCGTATTGCCCGCCCTTCACCGGTTTGCCCGCGACAAACATGAGGTTCGCCGCGCCATGGTCGGTTCCGAGATTGACGTTTTCAGGCACACGCCGGCCGAATTCCGAGAACACCATGACCACCACATCGTCGGCGCGGCCGATGCGTTCCAGATCCTGCAGGAACGCCGCAACAGCATCGGAAGCGTATGTCAGCAGGCGTTTGTGCGTGTCGTTCTGAAAAACGTGCGTGTCGAAAGCGTTGTTGCGATAAGCCGTGTAATAAAGGCGCGTCGGCATGCCCGCATCGATTAATGCCGCCACCTTGGGCAGATCCAGTCCGACGATTCCGTAATCCACAGGAGAATGATATTTCGACCACGCCTCGCGCACCAGCGCCGAAGCTTGTCTCGCGCTCTGAGCGGTGTTCAACAGAAATTGCCGCGATGGATTGGCCACCGGCTGTACATTCGCTGCCGGCTTCAATGCTTCGCGTTCGTCAAAGAACACTCTTGCGAAAACTTATTGGGATCGTCGAAAACCACCGGCACGTGCCGCCGGCTGCGCACCGCGAGCGATTGCCGCGTATCGATGTTCACGATGAAATTGGGTGGCGCTTCGGGCGCCATCTCGTCGGCCAAGCGGCCCACCCAGCCATATTGCTCGCCGCTATTGGGCGCGGCGGTGTGCCAGTATGCCATCGACGTGAAATGCGAGAACGAGGGGTTCTCGTATCCGCAGCCATGCACGATAGCCAGCTTGCCGCTCTTGTACAAGCGTTCGAAGCCGGCCATGCCGTGGCTGAATCCGAAATGATCGTCGATAGGCCGCACTTCTTTGCGCGGGATTCCGATGTTCGGCCGGTGATGATAATACGCGTCGTCGCCATAAGGGACCAGCGTGTTCAGCCCGTCGTTGCCGCCCGACAGTTCCAGAACCACCAGAATCTTGCCGCTCGACTTGGCGTGCCCGGAGAGCGCCGCTGCCGCCTGCGCGAACAGAGGCATGGGAAGAGCGGCCGCGCTCACTCCGATCCCGTACATGCCCAGGCGCATCAAATCGCGCCGGCTGGCTGCGGAAAACGAAAAACGATTTTTCATCCCTTGTCTCCTTGTCGTATCAACCCGGTCGATCAACCCAACTGATACTCCGGCTGGCTCATGATCAGGTGCAGCACCAACCGCAACGGGTCTTCCATGTAAGTTTGTGCGGCGGAAACGTCGGTGGTGCCCAGTTCCTTATTCAGGAAGTCGATCATCTTCTGGCGCGCCTCCGCGCCCGGCGGAACGCGCATGAAGCGGTGGATCATATAATCCACCACTTGCGTGGTGTCCTTCAAATGCTGATCCAGCACCATGCGCGACAGCTGCAATTGCGCGGTGTCGCGCGGTATCGGCTTCACCCGTTCGATGGCCATCTGCCAGCCGCGAAAACTGCCGTAGCGCGTGTTGAAATCCTCATCGCGATCGGCCGCCATGTTGGATTCCGCCAGGTCGCCGCTCTTGCCATCCGGCTTGGTGGCCGAGCTGATATCCATGCCGTGCCGGATGCGGTCGGCCACGCGCCGCACCTCGGGATCCCCGGTGAAGCGGTCGGGCGGCAGGAAGTTGATGTCGGGGAACAGAACGTCGCGGCCGAAATTAGCGCGCTCCAGCAGAAGACCGGGCGTGATCCAACTGGTACCGCCGGCCCAGCCCGCCACAGTGGGCGGAGCGAAGAGCCGCTGGCCCAGCGCGCCCGTGGCCACGTTGAAATCGGGTACGCCGGGAACACTCCTGAGCCCGAGTTTACGATAGGTGGAAACGGCCAGCCGCACGGGACTTTTGATCTGCGTGCCTACCGAAGCGGGGCTGTAAAAATCGCGCGACAGGAAGATCGTTTCCATGAGCGGCGCGATCTGATAATCGTGATCGCGCAGCACGGAACCCAATTGCTTTTGCAGCTCGGGCGAAAGATCCTCACGCACAAAGTAACGATAGATTTTGCCGGCGATGAAATCGGCCGTGGCGGGCTGCTGCAGGATGATGTCGATCACGTTGACGCCATCGAACCGGCCGGTTTTGCCGAGAAACGTCTTTTCGCCGTCGTCGTGCTGGTCCTTGTTCACCACGAATTTCAGGTCGACGTAATTCCATCCGGTGAAAGCGCGCGCGGCTTCGCGAATATCCTTTTCCGTGTAGTGGCCCACGCCCATGGTGAACATTTCCATGATTTCGCGCGCGAAATTTTCATTGGCGGCGCCCTTCACGTTGACGCCCGCGTCCAGGAAGGTGAGCATGGCGGGATCCTGCGCCACCGCCACCATCAAGTCTCGGAAATTACCCAGGCCCTGTTTCTGGAATAGCTCCAACTGATCCAGCAGCTTGCGATAGTCGCGCACCTTGGCTTCGTTCACCGCGAAGTGGCCGTGCCAAAAGAGCGCCATGTTCTCGCGCAGCGGCTGCGGGCTGTTGAGCATGCGATTCGCCCACCAATAGGCCACGCGGTTGGTTTCAAGCGCGCTGGCGCGCAGCCAGTAGAAAAATTCGTTCACCACGGGCTGCAACCGGCGGCTGCCCTCCGGCTTCACTTTGATGCCGAGCGCCTCGCCGTTCTTCTTGGCTTCGTCGGTGACGGCGGGGCGGCTGGGAGGGAAAGGCTCCAGGCCGGGATCGTGGATTCCGGAGGGATCGAAGGGCGGCAATTGGCTCGCGTCCGTACCTTGGAAGCGAACCAGCCGGGCGACGGCCTGCGCGGGCGTCAGTTTTGCAAGCGCCTGGATCTCGTCCGGTGTGCCGCCGAATCCGGCGCGCTCCAGCAAATGAGCGGCTAAATCGTAATTCCAGTCGGCGGGAGCGATGGGCCTGAGGTCGTTTTGCCAGGCAGCTGGTCCGGCGGTCTGGGCGCTGGCTTGACAGGGAAGGAACGCCATCGCGGCGGCAGCGACAAGAACAGCCTCGATCGGTCGAAGCATGTGTGAACTCCTTCTAAGGCTTCAAACATGATGTTCCCACGAATGGCGGGGCGATGCCAGGGGGCTTGCCGACGCAGCCTCCCAGACGCCCGCAACATCCCAATAAGCGCGGCCCCTGCGTGATATGGCGCAGATCGAATTTTCCTCTCTGAAGAAGCTGCCTGACCTCAACAGCTTGCAAGGTCGCGCCTTTGGCCCGGGGCATGCCCTTTAGAAGACGCATGTCCCTTGGAAGGTGAAGGGCTAGGTAAGACACAGAGGACCATATGAGGGAACATATGACAAATATTCGAAAGCTTGCATTACTCGCACTCGCATGCCCGCTCGCGAGCTGGGCTCAGAGCACGACTCCCATCGGTACGCCGGCGCAGGTTGTGGTGACTATAGGTCACCACTATGGCGAGGTACCGCCCACGCTTACACGAGACGACCTCGCTATCACTCAGCATTATGATCCGCTGCCCGTCACCAATGTGACCCCGCTGCGCGGCAATCGCGCGGCGCTGGAAATGTTTTTGCTGGTGGATCAATGCTCCAATTGCGAACCAGGGTCCAAATTTGAAGAGCTGAGCCGCTTCATCGCCTCTCTGCCATCCACTACAAGGATCGGGACCGCTTACATCCAGAACGGAAAGCTGCAAATCGCCCAGAGCCTGACAGCCGATCATCGACGCGCGGTTGAGGCTCTCAGCACACCCGCCGGCAGCAAGCCTGCAAGTCCGTTTAGCGCGCTGGCGGAATTGATTCGAGGCTGGCCGAAGAGCGGAGCGCGTCGCGCGGTGCTTATGATCTCCAATGGGCTCGACCCGGCGGGTTCGAATTCCCTGCCCAGACCCCTCCGCCGAAGAGGCGCTGGAGGCGGCGCAACGCGCGGGCGTCACCGTCTATGCGATCTATCATCCGAGCGCCGATTATCTTGCGAGCGATTCTTCAAAAATCTATGCCGGACAGGTTCAACTGGCGCACGTGGCGGATGAAACCGGCGGCGAAGCCTACTTCCTGGGCTTTGGGCCGCTGCCGTCCCTGGCTCCCTTCCTGGCCGATATGGCGGATCATCTTGCCAATCAATACCTGGTGGAATTTCTTGCCACTCCCGCTCACGGCGACGGCGAGCTGGAGCAAGTAACTGTCAAGAGCAGCAACAGCGACATCGAAGTGATGGTTCCGGACAAGGTTTGGGTTCCAGCAGCGACCTCTCCATCGGAGAGCTCTCATGGCGAGGAGCGGCCGTGAATGGAATTCTCAAACTCGCGTATAAGTTGCTGGTCAACGACAAGGCGAAGTTTACGGCGTTGCTGGTGGGTATCAGCTTCGCCGTTTTCTTGATGGTCCAAATGATGTCGATGTTCGCGGGAGTTCTCAAGCGCGCATCGGCGACGGTGTTCAACCTGGACGCATCGATGTGGATCATGGATCCAGCGGTTCAAACGGTCGCGAACACGATCGGCATGCCGGATTACGTCCTGGATGCGGCGCGAAGCATCCAGGGCGTTAACTATGCGGTGCCCATCTACACCGGAGGCGCTCTGGTGAAGCTGGCCGACGGCACCTATCAGGCGGTGAATGTAGTGGGGCTCGACGACACCAGCCTGTTCGGCAGGCCGCAACTGATCCAGGGAAAGATCGAAGACGTCTACGGCGAGAACGCTTTCATCGTGGTCAAGGATCCCGAGTTTCCCAAACTGGGTAACCCTCACGTCGGCTCGGAATTCGAGCTGAACGAACACCGCGGGGTCATTGTGGGTATCGCCGCGGTGGCCAGCGCCGGCCTGTTTGGCGTTCCGACGCTCTACACAACCTACGAAAGGGCGCTTCAATACATACCGAACCCGCGCTTCACAATCTCCTACGTTCTGGTCGAACCCAAGAGTCCAGCAGACGTGCCCAACATCAAGCGCCAGGTGCAGGCGCTGGGCTACCTGGCATTGACGAAGGATGATTTCGTCGCCCGGATCTCGGCGTTTTACAAATACCAGACCGGCGTCGGGATGAACATCCTGATCATGACGATCATGAGCTTCGTGGTCGGCCTCTCCATTTCGGGCCAGACCTTCTACACGTTTGTGCTCGAGAACCTGGAGAAATTCGGGGCTCTGAAAGCGATGGGCGCAAGAAGCCGCGAACTGATCTTCATGATTCTGTTTCAGGCCAGTTTCACCGCGCTCACTGGCTACGGTTTGGGAATTGGATTATGCGCGCTTTTGATCACGCTGGCGAAGATGAGGTTGCCGGATTATGCCTCGGTGATCACTTTTTGGAATGTAGGAATCGCCTTCGTGATGGTTGTGATCATCGCGGGGGTTTCGAGTTATTTCGGGATCCGCAAGGTATTGCGGATTGAGCCGTTCGATATTTTCCGAGGTTAACCATATGGCTGAAATAGCGATCAAAGCCTCGGGGATCGTCAAGTGGTTCGGACAAGGCGAGGCTAAAACGGAGGCCCTCAGAGAGGTGAGCCTGGAGGCCTATTTCGGCGAAATGCTCTACATCGTGGGACCCTCCGGCAGCGGGAAGACGACGCTATTGAGCGTGCTTTCAGGCATTCTCAGGCCGGATTCCGGCAGCGTTTCCGTGGAAGGCGCGGACATCTGGAATCTCGGCAACGATAAGCTTGCCGACTTCCGCCTGCACAAGATCGGATTCGTGTTTCAGGACTATCACCTCTTTCCCCGCCTCACCACCGCCGAGAACGTGGCCGTTCCACTGATTCTGAAACGGCAGGATTGGGAACAGTCGATCGCGCAGGCCAAGAAATACCTGGAGATCGTCGGTTTGAAAGGGCGCGCCGATCTTCCGCCGGTGAAGCTAAGCGGAGGCGAACAGCAGCGCGTCGCGATCGCCCGGGCCATCGCGGGACAACCCGACATCCTGATTATGGACGAGCCTACAGCCTCACTGGATGGCGATACCGGCCATGCCGTCGTCAAATTTGTGAAGAACAATATTCTGAATGACAAGCGCTGCATCCTGATCGTCACGCACGACGCCAGGATCAATGAATTCGCCACGCGCATTTTGAAAATGGAGGACGGCCGGCTCACTGGATTTGAGAAGGGAGGCACCGAATGAGAAAGCTATTATTCATACTTTCATTCATAGGCCTGCTGGGCGGATGTGTGGTTGCGTATATGTCGGCCATCGTCCAGCCTCCGCTGCCGCCGGCCTTTCATCCCGCCACAAATCCTTATCCCAACGGCATCTACGCCGAAGGCATGGTGGAAAGCGAGCAACCGAGCGGCGAGAACATCAATGTCTACCCCGAGGTGTCCGGCACCGTGGCACGCATCCCGGTGACTGAAGGCCAGGAGGTCAAAAAAGGGACGGCTCTGCTGGTAATCGATGACTCCATCCAGAGGGCCACCACGTTACAACTCCAATCGCAGGCAGAGGCTGCTTTCACGCTTTTGGCGGAATTGAAGGCTCAGCCGAGAAAAGAAACCTTGGACGTCAACGAAGCCCAGGTGGTGGCCGCGCAGAGCGCGTTGAAAACGGCCCAGGACGAATGGGACAAGCAAGCCACCGCATACGACGTGAATCCGAAGTCGATTAGTAAAGACGCATTGGATAGCGCCGCCAATGCGGTGGCAACCGCAAAAGCCAACCTGGAAGTGGCGCGCAAACAACGCGACCTGACCAAAGCGGGCGCCTGGATTTACGACATCAACAATCAGGAAAGAACCTACAACGCCCTCTACAAGTCCTATTTGTCCGCGAGTGCGCTGCTCTCTAAATACACGCTGCGTGCGCCCAAAGATGGAATCGTACTGGCAATTAACCCGACCGTTGGGAGCTATGTCTCGGGACAAGGCGCTTACGACTCTTACACCCAGGGCATGGACCCCGTGCTGGTGCTGGGAAGCTCCTACGCGTACCTGAACGTGCGTTGTTATGTCGACGAGATTCTGGTACCGCGGCTTCCCGCCGCGTCCAAGATGAAGGCGCAGATGTCGGTCCGCGGATCGAATGTCAAACTCCCGCTCGAGTTCGTCCGGATGCAGCCCGTCGTGTCTCCAAAAATCGAGCTGTCCGATCAGAGGCAGGAGCGCGTGGATGTGAGGGTATTGCCGATCATTTTCAGGGTGGAGAAGCCCAGCAATCTGAATCTGTATCCAGGCTTGTTGGTGGACGTATATATCGGTGAATAACCATGGCCAGAGAATCTGCAAAAGTTGCGCTGGTGGCAGTCGCATTGCTGTTAGCGGGATGCAGCGTGGGACCGAAGTACATCAGACCCGCCACGCCCGCCGTTCCGGCGTATAAGGAGCTCGGCGCAGCCAACGTAGTGCAGGGCGATTGGAAGCCTGCTGCACCAAGTGATCAGGCGGCGCGCGGGAAGTGGTGGGACAGCTTCCAGGATCCTCAATTGAGCCAGCTGGAAGAAAAGCTCAACATTTCAAACCAGAATATTGCGGCGGCGGCGGCCAGTGTGCAAGCCGCGCGAGCCATGATCCGGGAAGCGCGCTCGCAATATTTCCCCACGCTGACCGCCAATCCCGGTATAACGAACTCGCGCTTATCCACGGCCTTCGGCCAAAGTGTCGGGATAAATTACAACAGCTTCGCCCTGCCGCTCGAAGCCTCTTGGGCGCCCGACCTTTGGGGCCGCGTTCGCAAGACCGTCGAATCGAACACCTTTGCCGCCCAATCCGCCGGCGCCGATTTAGAAAATGTTCGGCTGTCGGCGCAATCCGATCTCGCGACCGATTACTACGAGCTTCGCGCTCAGGATGCAATGAAGCAGGTTCTCGATTCCACCGTCGGCGCGTACCAGGAAGCGCTGGAGTTAACGGTCGACGTGTACCGCGCCGGGCTGGGCAACGACGAAGCGGTATCACAGGCCGAGTCGCAATGGAAAGCCGCCCAAGCGCAGGATACGAATCTGGGCGTTCTTCGCTCCCAATATGAACACGCCATCGCAGTGCTTACCGGGCAACCCGCGTCGACGTTCTCCATTCCCGCGAAAATTGCCTTCACCAGTCCACCGCCTATTCCCGTTGGCGTTCCTTCGGAACTGTTGGAACGCCGCCCCGACGTCGCGGCCGCGGAACGGTCGGTGGCCCAAGCCAATGCGCAGATCGGCATCGCTAGGACGGCCTTTTTCCCGACCATCACGCTGAGCGCTTCGGCCGGACTCGAAAGCGTCTCGTTTGCGAAATGGCTGCAATGGCCCAGCCGGATTTGGTCCGCGGGACCTGGTCTGGCACAGACGCTTTTCGACGCCGGTCTGCGCCGCGCCACGGTTCAGCAATATCAGGCGAACTACGACCAAACCGTCGCTAATTACCGGCAAACCGTGCTGACCGCGTTCCAACAGGTGGAAGATAATCTCGCGGCCTTGAGGATCCTGGCGCAGGTGATCGACCAGCAAAACGAAGCGATCGATTCAGCCGGCAGAAATCTTCAGGAAGCCGAAGTTCGTTATAAGGCCGGGCTCGATCCCTACCTGAATGTCATCGCGGCGCAAACCGCTTTGTTGAACGACGAACAGGCGGTGGTAAGCTTTCGGGCACAACAAATGGTGGCAGGCGTCAACTTGATCAAGGCGCTGGGCGGCGGCTGGGATGCATCGCAGATCCCCTCCGCCAAGGAACTAAGCGGCAAGATTCCAGACGCGAGTGGCACGCACTGAGTCAGTACTGGGTGAATGAGTAAGTCGGGAAGGTTTCCAGCACGCTCGGTACGCTGATCAGCGGATTATTGCGCCCGGCATTCTGAATGGTGTCGTTGGTGTTGTAGAAGCTGAAGCCGGCGATAGGCGCCACTGAGAGTTGGTAGTCGGACGGCAGCCCGGTATTGCCGAACCCGGGATTCACGGTCGCGGTTCCACCCGCATCTTCCGTCATGGCCAGCGGGCTTCCGTTCACCATCGGGTGGCCAGTTTGCCATTGCGAGAAATTCAGGAAAGTCCACGCCGCACTCGGATTGGCGGGCGCCTGGCAGGTGCTGGCGCTGGTCCCCGAGGGAGGTCTGGTGAGGACGTGGAAGGCCTCGCCATAAGTGGAAAACTGTCCGTCCGTTCTCCAATACAGATTTCCCTGGAAGTTCTGAAACTGATTGAAGGGCAGCCCGCAGGAATCCGCGCAGCCGTTGGTTACGTAGAAACCGGCTGAATCGTTGAGATCGAAATAGAATATGTTATTGGCGAGATTCACCTGGGGCGTGGGGGCGACGTTGCAGCCGTGGGGCCACGGCGTCTGTTGCTCGAACATGCTCACGCGGCCGTAGGCGAAAATATTGTTGCGGAACGTGTTGGCGGTTTGTCCCGCGGCCGGCCCTTCGTTCATGAAGGCCGTGGAGTCCGCAACCCGGTAGACCACGTTATTTTCAACATCCACGCCGGCCGATTGATTGTCCAGGTAAATGCCATGGCCGCCGTAGCCGGAACCTTTGACGCCGGCGTCGATAATCGACGAATCCGTAACGTCGTGCAGCAGGTTATTCAAAATCTTATCGCCCGCCCCACTTCCGCCGCCGCCGCCGATGTTGTAGTACAGCGTCCCTCCGTCGGAAGTAATGCCCTGCATCACATTCCAGATGTGATTGTACTGCGTGGTAATGTTCATGCCACTGGCGGCGAAGCCTACTGACGGACAGCCCAACATGCAGATGGAAATGCCCGCGTGATAGCCGTCGGTGATGTCATTGTGAAGGTACGTCACATCGTGACCATTTCCCTGGGCTATGCCCTCTCCATTCGGGAACACGCGCGAGTAGCCCTGCACCAGATTGTTTTGTACGGTGAGGAGTTGAACGACGTTGGCGGCCCGATCCCCTCCCAGCGGATGGTGTCCGATATGGATACCGGCGGCGCCGACGTCATAGAAAGCTGAATTCTGGATCACATCGTTGGAGGCCGGCGGGCCTGAATTGCCGGATGTCGAGGCGATCTGAAGGCCCGTTGCTGAGGTGTGACGGACCACCACGGTATCAAACGTCACGTTCTGGCAGCTCTCGCAATCGATGGCGGCCGGCAATGTTCCTTCGCCATTTTCGTCATTGTTGAAGCCGCCGGCCGGCGGTACGTAATTGTCGACCTCAAACGTGATTCCCTGGAACGTAACGTAGCTGAGATTGGTAGCCGAGAAGAGGCTGCCGCCGATGGAAGTGGCGGGCGCCAGTTGAGCGATGACCACGTTGTCGCTGTTGGGGTTCTCACCATTGTTGGCCACGTAATTCAAGGTCCAGGGGGAGGTGGTGCGATCCAGGAACCAGATGCCGGTCTGACCGGCGGACTGGGCGGCCTGAAAGGCGTCCAAGGCGTTTTCTACGACGTAGCGATGGCCGAGCGTGGGTCCAAAATAGTTGTATTCGCTGGCGTTGCTTTTGGTCGCGGCGGTGAAATAAATAATGTGCCGCGTCGTGTCCACACAGCTTGCCCGCATAACGTCCACTGTCCATCCGTCAAACAGAGTTACTTCGATGTCGCCAGCGGGGTAGGGACTGGGACCGCCGTTGCAGTTACTATTTGCCGCGTTCAGGTTGATCCATTGGGCTATCGGATCGTTTGGATTGTATCCGAAGCGATCCAGGCACTTGGACTGGGTTCCATCCAGGCTGGTCACACTGGGACACGTGGCATCCGGACCTGTAGGAGCGATTTCGGCGGCGACACGCAGGAACGTGCCCAGGTTGCACAACGACAGCTCGACGGGCTGGCCGGTGGCGGTTGACATGCAGGAGCCGCTATTCATGTAATAGCCGACCCCGTTCGGTCCGGCGACACGGGCGCGTAGACGGCGTTGGCCGTTGTAGAACAGATACTCGAAGGGCTGCGTGTTGGACGGTAACTGGATTTGCCACAAGTTACCGGACATGTTAGTCCAGCTGTTACTAAGTGGAATTCCTCCACTTATAACCGGGGTCTCGCCTGGATAATTTTGCCAGGTCACTTGCATCGAGGCGGTTCCTGAATCGGTGGAATTAAAAATAAGCCGGCCGGGATTGGTCGTACTTGCTGGAAGATAGTAAGTCCCGTTCCTCACCATGATTGACAGCGGTAGAGCGGGATTGGCGCTCAGGAGGGTTCGCAGGGCGCTTTGAGCCATGGCCAGGGACGCAAAGGGTCCATCGCTGTTGTCGGCGTTCGGCGCAGGCAGCGTGCCGCTCCACTGATCATTACCATTGAGAGCGACATAGAAGTTAGCCCCGGCAAACACGTTCAGGCTGACCGAGCCGGAGATGGATCCCATCGCGGCGCTGATGGTCGTGGGGCCGGCCGTCAAACCGGTCACCATTCCCGCGTTGTCCACCGTCGCGATGTCCATGGCCGATGAACTCCAGGTGGCTGAGCTAGTCACATCCTGGGTGCTGTTGTCGGTGTAGGTCCCGGTGGCGATGAATTGCTGGGTGGTTCCGGTTGGCATGATGGGATTCGCGGGTGTGGCCGCGATGGAGACCAGGGCAGGCCCTGTGATCGTCAACGAGGTGGACCCTTGGATGGGTCCCAGAACCGCTTGGATCGTGGTGCCACCCTGGCCCGCGCTGCTGGCCAATCCGGCGGCGCTGATGGTGGCCACGCTTGCGAGCGATGAGGTCCAGGTGACGGAGCCGGTCAGGTTCTGCGTGCTGCCGTCGGTGTAAATTCCTGTGGCGGTGAACGGCTGCGTCAATCCCAGCGCGACGGAAGGAGCCGCGGGCGCCACGTTGATGGCGGTAAGCGCGGCGGCCGTTACATTGAACGAAGTGCCAGCTTGCACCGCGCCCAGGGAGGCCGCGATCGAGGTGCTGCCCTGATTGACGCTGGAGGCCATCCCCGCGCCGCTGATGGTGGCCACATTCGGCATGGAAGAGCCCCACGTGACGGAAGAAGTCAGATCCTGCGTACTGCCATCCGTGTAGGTGCCCGTAGCCGTGAACTGTTGCGACAACCCTAACGCGACGGAAGGCGTGGGAGGGGTTACGGCGATTGAAACCAGTACCGGCGCGGTGACCGTCAGCAGCGTGGAGCCTTGAATGGAACCCACTGCGGCTTGAATGGTTGTTGTGCCCGTGATGAAGCTGGTGGCGAGAGCGGAATTGTTGATGGTAGCCACCGTCGTCGTGGACGAACTCCAGATGGATGAGGCCGTCAAGTCCTGCGTGCTTCCATCGCTGTAAGTGCCCATAGCCGTAAACTGCTGCGGCGTACCCGCGGGAATCGATCCGGAATTTGGATTGACCGCGATGGAAACCAAAATTGGCGGGTTCACGGCCACAGTCGTCGAACCGCACAGAGAACCCGCGCAGGCGCTGATGGTGGTCGAACCGGTGGCCACGGCGTAGGCTGTGCCCATGTTGGTGGAATCGTCCCCGACGGACGCCGCCGCGTTGTTGGTGGAGCTCCAAATGACTCCAGCCAAAGTCTGTGTACTGGTGTCGCTGAAGGTCCCGGTGGCAACGAAGTTCTGTGTGATCCCTACAGGAAGCGTCGGGTTGGCCGGACTCAGCGCAATCGAGACCAGCCCGGGCGGAGCTAACGTGGCCGGCTGGTACTGCTCCGCGTTAGCGGCATAGGTGACGTTGCTGAAGTCGCCCGCCGTCACCGTGATTCCCCCAGCACTGAGCACCGTGCCATTGCCGAGCAGCAGCGAAGTATTTCCAAAACGCGCGGTGTTCAGGCCGCCAGTGGAGAGAAACATCCCTTGTGTGGGATCGAATAATTCAGCGCTGTCCAAGCTGTTAGCATTGCCGTCCAGCCCTCCGGCCAGCAATACGATTCCGTTGCTCATCAGCGTCGCGGGCTGTGCGTAGCGCGGCGTGATCAGGCTGCCGGTGACGGTGAACGTCCCGGCCACCGGATCGTACAATTCCGCGGCGCCGATTGGACCGGCGGCTCCGTTGCCGCCCGCAAGCAGAACCATTCCGCCGTTCAGCAGCGTCGCAGTATGCTGCGAACGAGCCGAGATCATATTGTTGGCGGTGAGCGTGAAGACGCCCGTCGAAGCGTTGTAAATCTCGGCAGCCGGAGGCGCCCAAGTCTGCCCGTCCATCTGGCCGCCCGTTATCAGCACAGTGCCATCGTTCAGCAGCGTGGCGGCCTGCCAGTAGCGAGCGTTGTTCAGACTCCCGGTGGCCGTAAATGTCCCGGCCGCTGGGCTATACACTTCGGCGCTATTGAGCGAGGCGCCAGAGGCCAAACCACCCGTGATGAGAACCAGGCCATTATTCAGAAGCGTGGCCGTGTGATACTCGCGAGGCGTGGTCATGCTCCCGGTGGGGGTGAACATCCCGGTGGCCGGATCGTAGATTTCCGCATCGGCCAGACTGGTTCCATTGGCCCCAGGCGGGCAGCCCGAACAACCTCCGGCGATCAGCACCGTTCCGTTGTCCAGCAGCGTAGCAGTGTGCGAAGCTCGGGGCGTGTTCAGGTTTCCGGTGGGGGTGGAAACCGCGGTGATGGGGTTGTAAAGCTCCGCGCTGGCCAAGCTGTTGCCATCGGATCCAATGCCGCCCGCAATGAGAATCAGACCATTGTTCAGCATCGTCGCGGTGTGCGCGAAACGCGGAATGTTCAGGCTGCCCGTTACGACAAACCCCGCCGTCACCGTCAGGGTGGTGGAGGAATTCACGGCGCCGGATGCCGCCTGAATGCTGGTGGATCCGATCCCGGCCGCCGAAGCCAGACCGGTTGTGTTGACGCTCGCCACACCGGTAAGAGACGAGTTCCAGGTGACCGAAGTGGTCATATCCTGCGTGCTGCTGTCGGTGTAAGTGCCGGTCGCCGTAAATTGCTGAGTCATTCCCATGGGAATCGAGGGAGTGGCAGGCGTTATCGCAATAGAAACCAGGGTGGGGGGGGTGACGGTCAGGCTGGAAGAGCCATAGATGGAGCCAATGGCCGCTTGGATTGTTGTCCCGCCCGGAGTAAGGCTGGTGGCCAGTCCGGCATTATTAATGCTCGCTATAGCGGTCACGGAAGAAGTCCAGACGGCGGAGCTTGTCACGTTCTTCTTGCTTCCGTCGGTGAAGGAGCCGGTTGCCGTGAACTGCTGCGACAGTCCCGACGCGATGGACGGCGCGGCGGGTGTAACCGATATCGAGGTGATCACCGGCGCCGTTACGCCGAGGTTGGCAGTGCCTTGCACGCCGCTTAGGGACGCCGTGATCGTGGCGCTGCCCTGCTTCACGCTGGCGGCCAGCC
Organism: Bryobacterales bacterium; assembly: GCA_963798295.1. Classification (GTDB taxonomy): domain Bacteria; phylum Acidobacteriota; class Terriglobia; order Bryobacterales; family Bryobacteraceae; genus Palsa-89. The sequence goes on from CAWCSV010000007.1 coordinate 1,447,132, forward strand.
CGGCGCTGCTGATAGTCGCTACGGCCTTGGCCGCGGAAGCCCATGTGACGGACGCAGTCAGATTCTGCGTGCTGCCGTCGGTGTAAGTGCCGGTGGCCGCGAACTGCTGCGACAGTCCCAGCGCGATGGACGGCGCGGCGGGTGTTACGGCGATGGAAACCAATGCCGGCGGGTTCACCGTTAGAGACGTCGAGCCTTCCACGGAACCAGAAGCCGCTTGGATGGTTGTTCCGCCCGCGATCAAACTGGTGGCCAAGCCGGCGCTGTTGATGGTGGCCACATTCGGCATGGAAGAACTCCAGGTGGCCGAGGCAGTGAGGTTCTGCGTGCTTCCATCGGTGTACGTTCCCATCGCCGTAAACTGCAGCGGGCTCCCCGCGGCTACCGATCCGGAAGCCGGAGTCACCACGATGGAAACCAAAGCCGGCGGACCCACCGTCAACGCCGCCGAGCCGCACAATGTACCGGCGCACGCGCTGATCGTCGCCGAACCGGTGGCCGTCGCGTAGGCTGCGCCGGGATTGGTGACATCGTTGGAAACTGCCGCGACGGTGGTTTTCGAAGAACTCCAGATCACGCCGGCTAACGTCTGCGTGCTGCTGTCGCTGAATGTACCGGTGGCCACGAAGGGCTGTGTGTCACCCTGAGGGAGGGCCGGGATGGCCGGAGTTACCGCAATCGACACCAAGCCTGGCGGTGCGAACGCAGCCGGCTGATACTGCTCCGCGCTAGCGTTATAAGTTACGCCGCTGAAGTTGCCGGCGGTCATCGTGATTCCGCCCGCATTGAAGATCATACCGTTACTGAGCAACAGCGAAGTATTTCCAAAACGCGTCGCGTGCAGGCCGCCGGTTGAAATAAACCCGCCTTTGGTGGAATCGAATAGCTCCGCACTGGCCAGGCTGTTGCCATTCACGTCCAGGCCTCCCGCTAGCAGAACTCTTCCGTTGTTCATCAGCGTCGCCGGCTGCCCGTAGCGCGGCGTGAACAGACTGCCAGTGACGGTGAAAGTCCCGGCAACCGGATCGTACAATTCCGCCGCGGCCACTGGACCGGCCGACCCGTTGCCGCCCGCAATCAGAACTTGCCCGCCGTTGAGCAGAGTCGCCGTATGCTGGGAACGAGCGGCGTTCATCGTGTTGGCGGTGAGCGTGAAGACGCCCATGGATGTGTTGTAAATCTCGGCCGCCGGGGACGCCAGCGTTTGGCTGTCCATCTGGCCGCCCGTGACGAGCACAGTGCCGTCCTTTAGTAGCGTGGCTGCCTGCCAATAGCGTGCGTTATTCAGACTCCCAGTGGCCGTGAAGGTCCCCTCTGCCGGGTTATACACTTCGGCGGTGTTGAGCGAAGCGCCGGACGCCAGACCTCCCGCCATCAGAACCAGGCCGTTGTTCAGCAGCGTGGCCGTGTGATACTCGCGGGCACTGGTCATGTTCCCGGTGGCTGTGAACACGCCGCTGGCCGGATTGTAAATCTCAGCATTTGCCAGACTGGTTCCGTTTGAGCCAGGCGGGCAGCCCGAACAACCTCCAGCGATCAGCACCGTTCCGTTGTTGAGCAGCGTGGCGGTATGCCATGCCCGCGCTGCGTTCAGGCTGCCGGTGGGTGTGGAGACGCCGCTGACTGGATTGTACAGCTCCGCGCTGGCCAGGCTGTTCCCGTTGGAACCGACGCCGCCCGCGATCAGAACCAGACCGTTGTTCAGCATCGTCGCGGTAGGGGCGAAGCGCGGCGCGTTCAGGTTGCCGGTCAGCGTAAAGCCGGCCGTCACCGCCAATGTGGTGGAGACGTTGATGGAACCGGATGCGGCCTGGATGGTGGTGGTGCCTATCCCGGCGGCCGACGCCAGACCCGTGGAGTTGATAGTCGCAAAAGCAGTGGCCGATGAACTCCACTTGACCGAGCCGGTCAGATTTTGGGTGCTTCCATCGGTATACGTACCCGTAGCCGTCAATTGCTGCGTGGTTCCCAATGAAATCGACGAAGCTAAGGGCGTTAGGGCCAGGGAAACCAGCGCGGGCGCGGACACGGTTAGCGTGGTATTGCCGTTAATGGAACCCAAAGTTGCTTTGACTGTCGTAGAGCCTTGGCCCGCGCTGCTGGCCAGCCCGGCTGCATTGATGCTAGCCACTGCGACTGCGGAAGAGGTCCAGGTCACCGACGCGGTAACGTTCACCGTGCTACCGCTGCTAAATTTGCCGTTGGCGGCGTACTGCTGGGTGGTTCCGAGCGGGATGGTGGTCTTGAGAGGCGTTACCGTAATCGATGTCAGACCGGTGGCGTTGCCTGTGCCGCTGAGGGCGACTTTAGCCGGACTTCCGAATGCGCCGTAGTTGATGGTGAGTGTGCCTGAGCGCGCGCCCACAACCGTGGGCGTAATTGTTATTCCCACTTTGCACTGCGCTCCGGCGGCGACCTTGGAACCGCATGTGTTGCTGGACACGGCGAAATCTCCGGTGGCGGCGATCGCACCAAAAGTCATAGCCGCGCTCAGCCCATTGGTTAAAGTTAGGGTTTGGACGGCGCTTACGCCGAGCGTGGTGCTGGTAAAGACCAGACTGCTGGCCGACAGTGTAAGTGGCGCTGAGCCGGTACCGGCCAGACTGACCGCTTGGGGACTGTTTGCGGCATTATCGGTAAAGTTCAAGGCGCCTGTGGCGGCTCCCAGAGCCACAGGAGCGAAAGTCACGCCTACGGTACAGCTGCCGCCCGCGGCGATGCTCGTGCCGCAAGTGTTGGCCGTCAAGGCGAAAGGTCCACTGGCGGCAATGGAGGTAAACTTGAGAGCTATATTTTCCTGATTCTTCAACGTGACTGTCGTGGCGGCGCTGGTATTTCCTATCGCCACGGTTCCAGAATTCACGCTGGTGGGCGAAACCGTGACCGGCGTGGTGCCCGTACCGGTCAGGCTGGCCGTGTGAGGACTGGAGGCAGAGTTATCGGTGATGGTTAATGTGCCGCTTTGGGCTGTCACTGCAGTGGGCGAAAACGCGAGGATGACGGTGCAACTGGTACTGGCGGCCAGGGTGCTTGGCTGGAGCGGGCACGTCCCTCCGCTCTGCGAGAAAGGGCCGCTGACGGCAATACTGCTGATGGTGAGGGCTTTCGCCTGGAGATTGGTCAGGGTTGCAGTCTGTGTAGCGCTGTGGGTCCCCTCGGCCTGATTTCCAAACGCCAGGGTGGCGGGCGCAAGAGTAACCGGACTTGTTCCCGTACCGGTGAGCGCCGCAGCGAGCCCGCTTCCCGCTCCCGTGACACTTACGGTGAGAGTGGCCGTCTCGCTGGCCAGTTTGGAAGGCGTAAAGGTGACGGTTATGCTGCAGGTCTTTCCAGCGGCTAACGTAAACGGAGTAGGCTGGCAACCTCCGCCGAGGGCAAAATCGGCCTGGTTGGTGCCGACAATAGTGATGCTGGCGATCGAAACCGCTTTGGTCAGCGTATTTTTGAACGTAGCGGTCTTCGAAGCGCTGGTGTTCAGAGTCTGATTGCCGAACGCCAGGGGGCTGGGCGTCAGAGTCTGCGCGAAAACGGGCGAACCAAACAGAAGCAACGGCGCGAAAACGACTATTTTGTACTGCGACGGCCTGATTTCTGTCCTCCCTGCCTGCTCGTAGGGGTCGCACGGATCCTAACCTGCTCCTCGGTGCAAGTCCCAGCAATAATATTGAGTTGAGGAAAAAATTATACTACAAGATTGCGATAAAGACTTGGCGTTTTAGCCTAATCGTTATGCAGGTTGTGTACGTCCTAGAAAGGCTATTACCAGTGTTTTGCGCGACCGATTGCCGGGCTAGTCAGTTGGGAGGCGCGTAGAGCTCCGCGCTCGCCAGTACGCCGGAGCTGTTGGCTCCGCCCACGACCAAGACTTGACCATTCGCCAGCAGCGTCGCCGCCGGACCGTTACGGGCGGTGATCATCGGGCCGGTGACGCTGAACATCTTCGTCGTTGGGTTGTAAAGCTCCGAGGTCGTCAGGTAGGAGGAGCCGTTGTATCCGCCCGCGATCAAGACTTGGCCATCGCCCAGTAGCGTCGCTGGGCCGCCCTGCACGTTGGTCATTGAGCCGGTGGTGAGGCTGAAAGTCTTAGCCGTTGGGTCGTAAAGCTCCGCGGTCGTCACCTGGGCGGAGCCGTTGTATCCGCCCGCGACCAAGACCTGGCCATTCTGCAAGGCCGTCGCCGTGAAATAGCCCCGTTTGCTGCTCATTGAGCCGGTGGTGTAGCTGAAGGTCCCCAACGTTGGGTCGTAAACTTCCGCGCTCGCCACATAGGTGGGGTTCGGGGTGGTGATTCCGCCCGCGACCAAGACCTGGCCATTGGGCAGCAGCGCCGCCGTTGGAACGTAGCGCGCGGTGCCCATTGGGCCGGTGACGGTGAACGAGCCCGTGCTCGGGTCGTATAGCTCCGCGCTCGCCAGGAGGACGTTGCCATCATTTCCGCCCGCGATCAAGACGGAGCCGTTTTGTAGCAGAGTTGCTGTCTGATTCTCCCGCGCGGCGGTCATTGAGCTGGTGGTGTAGCTGAAGGTCCCCATCGATGGGTTGTAAAGCTCCGCGCTTTGCAGAGTGCCAGAGGAGTTCACTCCGCCCGTGATCAAGACCTCGCCATTGGGCAGCAGCGTAGCTGTGTGGACGTAGCGCGCGGCCATCATTGGGCCGGTGACGCTGAACAAACCCGTGTTCGGGTTGTAAAGCTCCGCGCTACCCAACGAGTTGCCGTTGGAGTCCTGACCGCCCGCAATAAGAACTGTGCCGTCGCTCAGCAGAGTCGCAGTCGCATTCTCCCGCGCGGTGTTCAGGCCGCCGGTGGTGGGGGTGAACCCGATGATGGTGTCCGTGATCGTGGTGGGGCCGACGGGAGCGTAGTTGCCGGCGGGATCGGTAAAGGACCAGGAATCGATGCTATAGGTGCCGGGGCTGGTATGCGTGGTGCTCAGGGTCAGGTCGGCGCTTAGGTTGACGGGGGGTGCGCCCAAGCCTGTAGCTGTTCCAGTTGCAGTATGCGGGTTGCCATCGTAGGTGACGGTGTAGGGTGTGACGGTGATGTTCGCGGTCGCCTGGCCGATGCTCCAGGCACCGCTCGCGAGCGTGATGGCATAGTTGTTGACGCTGTCGCCGCCAACCGCAGGCACGGGGGCCACCTGTCCCGAACCCGCGTTCCCAACCGAGGAGGGGTTGTTCGTGCACGACACGCTGCCGGTAAAGGTATTTGGTGCGATCGGCGTCACCACGCAGCCAGACGGCGAGTGCATCCCTCCATCATAGGTGCCGCTATAGCTGCCCGCCGTCGCTGTCACAGGCGCCGGATTGATCGTGATCGTCGCCGGGGGATTCGGGGAACTGGCTGAGGCGTAGTTGGCGTTGCCCGCAAAATTAGCCGTCGCCGAGTAAGTGCCCGCGTTGGTGGGAGCAGTTGTACTCGGCCCATACGTGGTGCTACCGGTGCCTGTGTAGGTCAGCACCACCGGCGTGAGGTTATCGGCCGGCGTGAGAACTCCAGTCGCCGTTCCACTGCCCGCGCAGGCCGTGCCGTTATAGGAGCAAGTATTGCCGTTCACCGTCACCGTCGGCGTTGCCTGATTCACCGTTTGCGATAAGCCAATCGCGCTGGCCGCGAAGTTGGTGTCGCCGGAATAAGTGGCGTTGATCGGGTAGGAGTAAGGCGTGGGGGGGTTGGCGCCCGCGAACGTCGCAAGCCCAGCCGGCAGCGCAATGTTCTGCACGGTTACCGTCGCCCCAATTGGGTTCATTGGATCCGGAGCGAGTGTGACCGGATCCATGCAGGCCGTCGTAACGACACTTCCGTCCGCGCAGATGTAGTACATCTGACCACCTGGAACGGTCGGGTCAAGCATGAACGCCAGCGTCACTGTCCCAGTGGGCACTCCGATGCTGCCTCCCGTCGCGTCTGTCACCGCCACCGTCAGGTTCACGGCGCTGCCATAAGTCGACGAATTGGTCGAACTCGTCAGGGTGACGCCAGAACTCGCCTGGGTGACCGTCACCGATAAGGGAGTGGCCGTCTCGGGTTGGAAATTTGTGTCGCCCGAATACGCCGCCATCACGTTTTCCGCACCCGTCGGCAGTTTGCCGGGACTCACGCTGGCGATGTAGTTAGTGCCGTTATACGTTAGCTGGACGGTGCACGCGGGGAGACTGGTCGAGATGGTCCCGTCTGAGCAGATGTAGTTCGTGATCGAGTTCAGGATGAAGGAAAACGTCACCGTGCCCGTGGGCACTTCGCCGGATGCAGGCGGCGCAACCGTGACTGTCAACGTGACGGGCTGGCCGTAGTCGGGAGAGCTGGGCGTAGGCCCGCCGTCTGTAACCGTCGGGGTGGCCTGCAGAATAGTAAAGTTCGCCGAGCCCATGCTCCCGGTGTGATTGGTATCGCCGGCGTACGTATAGTTAGCCGTAGCTGTGCCCGCACTTATGTTATTGCTGTAGCTCGGCGTAGGCGTGAGGCTCAAGCCGCCCGCGCCCGTCACGGTGGCCGAACAGGGCGTCTGCGCCGAGCCAGTATAGACGGTGCTCGATGGGCAGTTCACCGTGGTTACCGAGGGTGCCGGACCAATGGTGAAGTTCGCCATGCTGCTGCTGCCGGTGTGATTGCCATCGTCGGCGTACGCGTAGCTAGCCGTAGCTGTGCCCGCATTGATGTTGTTGCTGTAGCTCGGAGTAGGCGCCAGGCTTAACGACCCCGCGCCCGTCACAGTGGCCGAGCAGGGCGTCTGCGCCAAGCCGGTGTAGGTGTATGGGCCCGCTGGACAGGTGACGATGGTTACAGAGGCTACCTTCGTAATGCTTCCTGAGCCACTGGCGGTGGTGGGCAACACGTAGTTGCTCGCCAGGGTCGCGCCGACCGGCGTGAAGTTGCCCGACACGAGGCTGGCAGTTACTGTAGTCGCCGTCGCTACGTTCGGGCTGTTATAAGTACCCACTGTCTGCGTCACAGTGAAACTCTCGGTTCCTATCAGGTGTGTGATGGAGAAGTTCGCCGGAATCAGCGTGGCGACGGTGCCACCGTCATACGGCTTGGTCGGAGTGCCAATGATGGAGGCGGTCAGCGTCACGGGGGTGATGCACGCCGGGCCGCTGGCGGTAGTTGGCAATACATAGTTGGTCGCCACGGTCCCTGCACCCGCCGTGAAGTTGCCTGCGGCGAGGCTGGCAGTCACTGTCGTCGCGGTCGTTACGTTCGGACTGTTATAAGTGCCCGCCGTCTGCGTCACGGTGAAGCTCTCGCTGCCCACCAGATGGGCGATCGAAAAGTTCGTCGAAGTCAGCGCGGACGTGAGAGTGCCATCGTACGGTTTGATCGGCTTGGTCGGATTGCCGACGATGGAAGCGGTCAGCGTCACCGCGGTGATGCTGCCTGGGCCACTGGCGGTGGTGGGCAACACATAGTTGGTGGCCAGGGTCGCGCCGACCGGCGTGAAGTTGCTGGGCGCGAGACTTGCAATCACCGTCGTCGCGATCCCCACGTTCTGGCTGTTATATGTGCCCGCCGTCTGCGTCACCGTGAAGCTCTCGGTGCCAACCAGGTGTGCGATGGAGAAATTCGCCGGAATCAGCGTGGCGGTGGTGCCGCCGTCATACGGCTTGGTCGGATTGCCAATGATGGAAGCGGTAAGCGTCACGGGGGTGATGCACGCGGGACCGCTGGCGGTGGTGGGCAACACGTAGTTGCTGGCCAGGGTCGTGCCGAGCGGTGTGAAGTTGCCCGCAGCGAGGCTGGCGGTCACTGTCGTCGCGGTCGCCACGTTCGGACTGTTATAAGTGCCCGCCGTCTGCGTCACGGTGAAGCTCTCGCTGCCCACCAGGGGAGCGAGAGAGAAGTTCGTCGACGTCAGCGTGGATGCGGTGGTGCCATCGTACGGTTTGGTCGGCTTGGTTGGATTGCCAACGATGGACGCAGTCAGCGTCACAGCGGTGATACACGCAGGACCGCTGGCGGTGGTGGGCAACACGTAGTTGCTCGCAAGGGTCGAGCCAACCGGCGTGAAGTTGCCGGCAGCGAGACTGGCGGTCACCGTTGTCGCCATCGTTACGTTCTTGCTGTTGTAAGTGCCCACCGTCTGCGTCACGGTGAAGCTCTCAGCGCCCACCAGGGGAGTGAGGGCGAAGTTCGTCGACGTCAGCTTGGATGCGGTGGTGCCATCGTACGGCTTGGTCGGCTTGGTCGGATTGCCGATGATGGAAGCGGTCAGAGTCACAGCGGTGATGCTGGCGGCGCCGCTCGCGGTGGTGGGCAACACGTAGTTGCTCGCCAGGGTGGAGCCGAGCGGCGTGAAGTTGCCCGGGGACAGGCTGGCTGTCACTAAATTCGCTCCCGCCACGTTGGCGCTGTTATAGGTGCCCGCCGTCTGCGTCACGGTGAAGCTTTCGCTGCCCACAAGATGGGCGATGGAGAAGTTCGTCGAAGTCAGCACGGACGTCAGGGTGCCATCGTACGGCTTAGTCGGAGCGTTCGGATTGCCAACGATGGAAGCGGTGAGCGTCACAGCGGTGATGCACGCCGGACCGCTGGCGGTGGTGGGCAACACGTAGTTGCTGGCGAGGGTCCCACCAACCGGCGTGAAGTTGCCGGCAGCGAGACTGGCGGTCACCGTTGTCGCCGACGTTACGTTCTTGCTGTTGTAAGTTCCGGCCGTCTGCGTCACGGTGAAGCTCTCGCTGCCCACCAAGGGAGTGAGGGAGAAGTTCGTCGACGTCAATGTGGATGCAGTGGTTCCATCGTACGGTTTGGTTGGCTTGGTGGGATTGCCGACGATGGAGGCAGTCAGCGTCACCGGGGTGATGCTGGCGGCGCCGCTCGCGCTGGTGGGGAACGTGTAGTTGGCCGCCAGGGTGGCGCCAAGCGGCGTGAAGTTGCCCGGGGACAGGCCGGCGGTGACTGTAGTCGCCGTCGTCACGTTGGCACTGTTATAAGTGCCCGCCGTCTGCGTCACGGTAAAGTTATCGGGGCTCACCAGGCCGGAGATGGAGAAGTTGGTCGAAGTCAGCGTGGAGTTGGTGCCGCCATCGTACTGCTTGGTCGGCTTGGTTGGATTGCCAATGATGGAAGCAGTCAGCGGCTTCGGCGTGATGGTCAAAGTGCCGGAGTTGTACGTCACGCCAGGAGGCGGCGTCGGAGGAAGGCAACTGATGGTGTATGGGCCTGCGTTGTAAACCGGCGTCGGCGTGGCCGAACAAGTAATGGTGGGAACAACCACGCCGGGCGGCGTTGTGCCCGCGGTGGTGTACGCGCTTGTGAGGTTGGGAATCGCAGAGCCGTAGTAGAGCGGCGAACCGTTCGCGGCTGGCACATTATTGGCGCTGATAAACAGATGATCCACCGTCCCCGTAGCTGTGTTCGAATCCGCGCTGGTGGTCGGGGTGATATCCGTCGCCGTTATGAAATAGATGTAGGCGGTGTTGTAGTACGTCTTGGTGGGGTCGCTGCCGGTTGGATCGGGGCCGGGACTCGAAGTCTGATTCACGATGTCCGCGTAAACCGTCGGCGGCGGCGCGTTATTGTTTGGGCTGTTGACATAGCCGACAATGATCGGCGCGCTGTTCCCTAATGAGCGCCAAATCGTGTACTGCCGGATTTGACCGATGGGAGGACCGCCCCAGGTTAAGAGGTTGGCGCTTAACGCTAACGCCTGTGACCAATCGGAGGAAGTAGTACAGCCTGCTGAATTGTTACAAGCATAAACTGTGCCTGAAGAAGTTGTGCACTCTTCATAATAGTAACCAACGGTGTTACCGGGATTGCCGGCACAGTTGATGGTGAGGTTCACCGCCAGCGGTTGGGTGCTGGAGGTCGCCACAAGTGAAGAGCTCGCCTGTTGGTAGGTTTGCTCGCCGCCCAATTCGGTTTGCCCCAGCTCGGTTTGTCCCAGCTCGGTCTGGCCCAGCTCGGTTTGTCCGAGCTCCGTTTGGCCCAGCTCTGTTTGCCCCAGTTCGGCCAGAATGGGGTCACTTGAACCAAGCTCGGTTTGTCCCACGGCCACCGACAGACCGCCCACGTTCACCCTGGCCCCAATCTGAGCGAAATTAAGATTCGCCCAGTCGTTGGAATCCACCATCCATTGTGTCGGCGTGCCGCTGGTGAGAGCCTGCACCGAGTCATACAGGGGACTTCCTATGGTGCCGTTGAAATTAATGTCCTGACCGGGTCGGAGACCGGTATCAATCTTTCCGTTATTGTTCCAATCGAGTGTAGTTTGGGTTGGGCTCAACAAACGCACTTCCGAATCACCTTGCAGGGGAGTGCCATCGCAATGCGAATTCGCGGACCCGAGACCCGCGCCAGGGGGGCCGTAATAGGCAACCTCATAAGGCAACGTAACGTTCGGAAACGCACTGGTCTCGTACAACGAATTCTCGTTCAACCCCGGCAGGTTTCCGTTGGAATAGTCTGCGTGCAGCTGACCGCCGAAGTCCTGCAATAAGTAAGATTGGTAGACATAATTCATGACGCTCTGGTAGTTCGGCTCGCAATTGGGCGTCGGATACAATCCAGCGTGCTTCAGGCCCAGATTATGGCCCAGCTCATGCATCAGCGTCCCGGCCTGCTCGTCCACTGTGCCGGTCATGTTGATGCACGCATTTGCGGTATTGATGCCGGTGGGGTCGCAACTCGCGGGATCGTCGCCGGTCCACAAGCCAAACGTGATCATGATGTCGCCGCCCGGCAAGTCGGCGGCGCCCGAGTTGCTGCTGGGTACGCAAGTATTGGGCGACGTGCCGTAACCGCAACTCTTTTGAGTGGCGGGATCCGGAATCCCGATGGCATGGGCGAAAAGCACGTAGTGAAAAGTATCCTTGCGGCTGTTATCGAAATACGCCGGGATGTTCAGTGCTTTGAATCCGTTCTTGACGGCGTTGAATCCGTCTTTCCAGCCCTGTACTGGATAGCCGAGGTTCGGCGAGAAGGCGCAGTTGTTCCACATCGCGGCTGGATTGGGACAAACAAGTTCTGATTCGTTGATCACTTGCCCGCCTTCGGCATACGCCTTGGGAACGATGTAACTGGGCAACGCACCCTTTGCTCCGGCGGTCTGGTAATTGTTCCCTACGTCGAAATGGATATTGATCCCATGCCCGGCGAACCCGGCAGCGATCAAGCTCAACGCGGGAAATTTCGGCATGTGGACATGCGCAGAAGGGTTGGTGCCCTGTTCCCAGTCGATTTCGAGGAAGATGTCCTTGACAGTGGGGCTGGCGCCCATGGCCGGCAAATTCACGCACGGGTAGCCGTCGCCAATATATTGAGCGCAGGTGCCGAAGGTGGCCGGTTGACTACTGGTCCCTGGATTGAGATGTAGACCGGACGTCTCCCAGATGTCCAAGAGTCCGTCGCCATCGGTGTCCTGGACGAACATGCTGCTCACGATGGCGGCCCAGGTTAAACAAACATTGCTCTTAGTAGTGGTGACTTCGGTCGCAAAAGACGAAGCATTCGCGGCGAGGCTGAAGGTAGCAGTCGGCTCATCCCAGCGAGTCCCCAGCGAACCGACGAAGGCGTTGGTGCCGAGCAGCGTTCCGTTCGCCGTGAGCTGTTCGGTGAAACCCGCCTGGCCGCCGCCCACGATCTGGGTCATTTTCGCGGACGGAGTTCGCGCGGCCTGATAAAAACCGCCGATGGTCTGCGTCATGGGGTGAGCCGAGCCACTCATGGTATAGGCGCCGTCGTAGATCACCACTGCTTTGAGTGGAGTCCCAGGCGTCAGAACCCGATAGACCACCACCAGGCTGGCGCCCGCGGTCAGCGGAAAGACGGTCTGCTCATTGACCGTTTTGCCCCCGTCCGGAAGTTGAACCGTGTGGTTGCCATTCACCACGGTAGCGCCGTTGGTCGCCAGTAATACGCGAAGAACGTCGGCGCGGTACACCCGGGCATAAGTGCCCTGCCCGGCCGAACTGCAGGCCGCGTTGGTAGGGCTGCCGCGCGGATCGCCCACAATGGCGGTGCCGTCGAACGTGGCGTTCCCCGCAGCCGGAGTGGAAGTTGTCTCCGCCGTCTGCCAATACAGAAACGCCGCAACGATGTCGGCGCCCGTAGGTACGCCCGAAATCTTGAGTGTGCCGCTTATGGTGCTACCGTTGGTGCCTAAATCCCAGACACCAACGCCGCCCACGACGTAGTCTCCGGTGACGAAGTAATTTTTGGTGTAGCTTAGTGCGTCGGCGGCTTGGGCCAACGGAGCGAACAGCGTTAAAAGTCCTAGAGAAAAGAGCGCAGCCTGCTTCAGGAACCAGACTAAGACGCGGCTCTTCATCTCGACTCTACGCATACTTCAGTCCTCCGATGCGGTAACGATGTCCAAGGACACGAATCCACCAATGTTCCAAACGCAGTTGGACACGATACCTGCTCGCTCGGCAGCGCCAAACTACTTTCTTTGGCTGTGTTGCCAGTATCGCCTACGCTACTGAGTGGGGTCAAGATAGATATCGTTACAGACCGGTCAAGTAAATCCAATTCAGTACCGGAGTTGGCGACGGACAGGGGCGTCTCGCCGACCAATTCATCGGGCGGCAAGGCGTCGAACTTCGGCCAGTAATGGATCCTCGGCGGCTTTGCCGCGGATGCTCAAGTATTTTCGGTAGGACTCGGCGAAGCCCGCGCTCTTCATTCCTTCGCGCGCGCGCCCCTGGTAGTAATAGACGGGGGGGAAGTAGGCGTACGTGGGAACTTCATCCAGGAACAGGGCCAAAGCCTCGCCACGACGTTTCAGACAACGGTCGAATTCAGAATCCGCCTCAGGGAAAGCGCCCAGTTCCAGGTAGGCGCGGCCCAGATCGAAGCGGCCGATCCAGGTGTCCAAAAGATTGTTCGCATCCGTAAACAGTTTCACGGCTCCGCGGGCGTCCTTGTTATTCAAAGCGATTTCGCCTTGGATCAGCTTGGCGTAGGCTTGCGGTTCCACTTGCAGCTCGGAGCCGAGCCCCATCGCCAGTTCCTGTGCTTTGGCCGTTTCCCCAGCGGCGACAAACGTGCGCGCGGCTACGAACCGGGTTTTCACTAGCTTGTTCAGATCGAGCGCGCTATTGGCCGCTTCGATGGCCTGGGCGTTTTTCTGGCGCAGCAGCTGGACATAGGCCAGCAGAGCGAGCTTATCGGCGGCGGCATCGGGATTCTTGGCTGCGATATCGGCATCGGCGCCCTTCTTGAGCAGCTCCACGGCGTCGTTAAACCGGCCCTCATAGGCAGCCAGATCGCCAAATCCGATGGCGGCATCGGAAGGACTGATTTTCTCCAGTTTCTTATAGGCGTCGGCGGCTCCCGCCAAATCGTCCTGACCAAGTCTGGCAAAGGCTTGAGCCTCAAATCCAGAAGGATAAGTTGAAGTCTGTTGCAGCACCGTGGAGGCCTCTTTGGCCGCTGTCGGGAAATCGCCGCCATAGGCGGAATAGAACGACAGATTGACGTGATAAATGACCCGCTTGGGCAGGATAGACATGGCCCGCCGCACTTCTTCTATCGCTTTAGGCATGTTCCGCAACTGTGTGGAACAAACCGCCATATTGTTGTAGGCGCCCGGATCGGATGAATACTTCGCCAGCAGCGCGTCGTATTCCTCCACGCATTTCTGCGGATCGCTGATCAGCAGGTAAAGATAGGCGCGGGTGCGGAATCGTTCACGCTCCGTCATGTGGTCGATGTGGGTGATCGCGTCTTTAATATACTTCTCGGCGTCCTGCTGCCGCCCCAGATTGTGCGAGGCGCTGGCCAGGCCCGCGTAGGCCAGACCGAAGTTCATGTCCAGATCAACAGCCTGCGAGAAATGCTTCATGGCTTCGTCGTTCTTGCCGGACAAGTCGTCCATTCCGGCGGCATATTCATGCACGGCCTCGAGCGATCCGGCGCTGAGTGTCTCCATGGAGAAGCGCTGCTCGGATTCCGAGGTCCGATCGCCCAAGGCCTTGCGGATAGCGACAGCGGCCTTGGTCACCGCAAACAGGACCTGATCTTTCCCGGATGCGCTCTCCTCATCGTTGGCGAGCACTTTTCCGGTGACCGCCTGAATGGCGCGCAGCGTCAGCTGATAGCCCGTGCCCCGGCTGTCGAGTGCGCCGGAAACCACGACGTTCAAGCCCTGGCTGGCGGCGATCTGCTGCGCTTTGGAATCGTCGAGCGCACCCGCGACGGCCTTCACGCCCAGATCGCGCATTCGGGTGCGATCGTACGCGTTGATGAAGGAGGCGCTTTCTAAAGCCAGCTTGAGCGTCGATTCCAAGGTTCCGCTGAAGACCGGGTCTCCGGTGTGGTTATTGAAATCGGCGATCATCACCGTCATTGGCGACAAGGGAGCTTGCGGTCTGTTCAGCCAGCGCTCCACACCGTATCCAGCCGCGACCAGCACGGCGGCGCACAGCACCGCAAGCGCGATCCACTTTTTGGTGTTGGATTCCGCCATCATCGCCACGCGCGGCGTGACAATGGCCTTGGCCAGCGTTCCCTCCTGCCAGTCCTCCAGGTCCTTGGCGAATTCGGCGGCGCTCTGATAGCGGTCCTGGGGATCCACCGCCAGCGACTTTTGCACCACGTCGCTCAGCTTCTGGGGAATGCTCGGATCAAGTTGAATGGAGGGCGTCGGAGGGCCTTGGGTGCGCAGCAACATGCTGGCCAGCGCGGAGTCGGCTTTGAACGGGATCTCGCCGGTCAGCAGCACGTAGGCGATGATGCCCAGCGTGTACAAGTCCGATCGCTGATCCACCGGCATCCCTTTGGCCTGCTCCGGCGACATATAGGCGGGCGTTCCCATCACCGCGCCGGCCTGCGTCATGCCATGACCTTCCATGGATCGCGCCAGTCCGAAATCCATGACGCACACGCGGCCGCCGGCGCCCATCATGATGTTCTGCGGTTTTAGATCGCGATGCACCACGCCTTCGGCGTGCGCGGCTTCGAGCGCGGCGCAAACCTGGCGCAGGATCGTAACGGCCTCTTCGGGAGGGTATTTGTGGCGTTCTTCCAGCAGCGACGAGAGATCCTGGCCCTCGACAAACTCCATGGTGATGAACCGCAACCCTTCGGCGACCCCTAAGTCGTAAATCCGAATGATGTTGCGATGCGTGATCTTGCGCGCCAGCAGCAGTTCCTGCTTGAAGCGCTGCAGGATGCTGGCGTGGCCGGCCAGCTCCGGGCGAATCACTTTGAGCGCCACCATGCGATCCAGTTCGCGATCTTTCGCTTTGTAGACCGCGCCCATTCCGCCCTGGCCCAGCATCTTCAGGATCTCGTAGCGTTCGGCGATTACGCTGCCTTCGGCCAACGCGGCAGCGGTAGGAAGGTCAAAATCGTCGCGAGCCTTGGTGTCGCGCGACCAATTGGTGCCCACGGCGGCGTTGGTCACCATCGTGGCGTCGTTCATCACTGTCGCGTCGAGATCTTCCAGCGCGCTTTCGCAGATGGCGCAGCGGGAAGTTCCTGGCGCATTACTGTGATGACATTTCGGACACTCTACCTTGGCGGGCGCCTCCATGAAATCTTTCTTCTATGATATGACACGCTGCGACGAGTTGGGACGCTCGCGCGCGATTTTTTGGCGATGAAGAAACAGATCGAATGGATTTGAGTTTTGTGACGCGATTGTGAGCTCGCGCTAATACGCCTCGCCGTTGGAAGCCTCAAAAAGCTCTGCGCTTTTCAGAGCGTGGGATTTGTCCGTGCCGCCTACGATCAGAACCTTGCCATTGGGCAACAACGTCGCGGTGTGAAACTGCCGCGAAGCGGTCATGTCGCCGGTGTCGCTGAAGGTCCCGAATTTCGGCAAGTACAATTGCGCGCTTATTTGGGTGTCGTTGGTGGTCCCACCCGCAAGCAGGACCCTGCCATCCGGCAACAGCGTCGCGGTGTGATTCACCCGCGGGCGATTCATGGAGCCGGTAGGGCTTCCGGTTTTCGGACCATACAACTCCGCGCTCGCCAGAATCATCACTGTAGGCAGGCTCTTGTCGGGAACACCGTACCCCATTCCGCCCGTGAGCAACACCAGTCCGTCGTGGAGTAGCGTGGCCGTGTGACCCGCGCGCGGCGCCACCAAGTTGAGGGTTGAGAACACGCCTGTCTTGGGGTGATACAGCTCCGCGCTCTGCAGAATATCCGGTGACAACGAAGGAGTGGGGGACGCGTATCCACCGGCGATCAAGACCACGCCATCGTCCAATAGCGTCGCGGTTTGCACGGCCCTGGCTGTGGTCATAGAGCCGGTGGCCGTGAAAGCTCCCGTCTTCGGATCGTACAGTTCCGCGCTGGCCAGAGCGGCGGTGGAATCGTACCCGCCAGCGATCAACACCTTGCCATCCGGCAGCAGTGTGGCGGTGTGAGAGTATCGCGCCATGGTCATCAAACCGGTGGCGCTGAACTTCCCCGTGGCTGGATCATATAGCTCCGCGCCCGCCAGCGCACCCGTGGAATTGAAACCGCCGGCGATCAGAACTTTGCCGTCCAGCAGCAGCGTCGCCGTGTGAGCGTAGCGCTGCTTGGCCATGGAGCCGGTAGAACTGAAGGATCCCTTTGTCGGGTTATAGAGCTCCGCGCTTGCCAGTGAGCCGGACGTGTTTTCTCCCCCCGTCACCAACACTTTGCCGTTGGCGAGCAAGGTCGCCGTGTGCTGTTCGCGCTGGACAGACATGTTGCCGGTGGGATGGAAGATCCCGATTTGCGGATTGGCGGTAATGGCGAAGCCGCCTGTATTTCCCCACTGGGATTCCGCATTGCCATTAAATGCCTGAATCGTGAGATTCGATGTCGCCGTTGCTCCAATGGCGCCGAAACCGAGCGTGTCGCCCGAGTCGAGCGGGGCGGTTGCTGGAAGTCCCCAGGTATTGGCCCCGCACTTGCCGTTGAGAAGCGTAAACGTGGCGGCCGCGCCGCTAAGACCATGCACGCACGCAACAGTCCCGACGATGGAGGGAGCGTTGGCGCTGGCGGTGAGATCAAAAATTTCCCCGCCCCAGTTGACTGTAAAGTTTGAGAACAATTCCGTGGCGGCATCGTAGGTGAAAGACCCCGCTTCGGGGGCCATTCCTTCGGTGGCCGTGAAGTTGATTCCGTAGGTGACCGGAGCGGCCAGGGACGCCGGCGCTCCAGCAGCCGCGATAAGAATGGCCGCGATGAATAAATTACGCATAGCTATATTCGTGCCTTCATTTGCTGGATTTTTTGGTATATGGAAACGCTAAATTGGAGTATAAACCGGCTTAGCAGCGGCGCAACCCGAGCAAGTACCGGCGATGCAGCCCAATGGTACCGGCGGACCCAGACTTTGCCGGCGCGAAGTTCCAGTACGGATTTGGGAGATTGATACAATCAGGATCGAACACGGCGCATCACTGCCGGTAGGAGGGTGGAATGAAGAATCGATGGTGGCTTTGCTTGGTGATTGCGGCGCTCGGAATCGCTGTGTTCGTGCTTCCGCCCGGCGCTGGAGCGCAGACTAGCGCCAATGTCGAATCGAAGCCGATCCCGCGAACTTCCGACGGCAAACCCGACTTTACCGGCTTCTTCAATCTGCAATACACACCCAATATGGCGCTGGGCAAGGAAGACGCTGTGCCCTACACGCCCGCCGGCAAAGCCGCCTACATCAATCACGACGCCAAGGACGATCCAACGTCGAACTGCTGGTTTCCGGGCGTTCCGCGCATCATGCAATCGCCTTACCCCGCGCAGTTCATTCAAACCCCGGCATACCTGGAGATACTGTTTGAATACATGCACATGTTCCGCTCCATTCCGCTGAACGGACGCCCGCATCCAACCAACATGGAGCCGGCGTTCATGGGCGATTCAACCGGCCATTGGGAAGGCGACACGATAGTGGTGGACACGACGAATCTCAAGGGTCCGCCGTGGACCTGGCTGGACACCGCGGGCCATCAGCACAGCGACGAGCTGCACGTAACGGAGCGTTTCCGCCGCACCGCGGACACCATCGAATACGAGTACACCGTGGACGATCCGAAAATGTACGCGAAGCCCTGGACTCTGTCGCGCGTATTCACCCCGTTGAAACTGAATCCGGCGCTACCCGAGCTGATCGAGTACTCCTGCACTGAAAATAACCTGGACATCCAGCACCTGGTGAGTTCCAAGCCGGCGTTGGGAAAGAAGTAACCTCAGCCCTCACGCGTATTACCGGCTGCTGGTCTTCGGGGACGCGGGCGCAGGTTCCATCCGCATCAGCGCGCCGTCGTTTTCAGCGGTCAATAGGTACAAGAATCCATCCGGACCCTGGCGCACGTCCCGAATGCGATTCTGCAGCTCGCGAAGCATCGATTCGCGGTGCAGCTCCTCCCACTTGTCGTTGAAATCGATCCGTTCCAGATGGCCCGATCGCGGAACTTCGCCCTGCCGCATCCCGCCCACGAAGACATTGTTCTTCCAGTTCGGGAACTTGTCGCCGGTGTAAAAGGTCAAGCCTGAAACGGCGATCGCCGGCACCCAGTAGACCAGCGGCGGCTCCATGCCTTCGCGCCACGGAACTTCCGACACGCGCGGTCCCAGATAAAACCGGCCGTTGTTCACCACCGGCCATCCGTAATTCTTGCCCGGCTGCAGAATGTTGATCTCGTCGCCGCCGTTGGGTCCGTCTTCGCATTCCCAGATGGCGCCAGTGTCCGGCTGCACGGCCAGCCCCAATGCATTGCGATGGCCCATGGTGTAGATCTCCGGCCGATAGCCGGGGCGTCCGACGAAGGGATTGTCGGGCGGCACGGTTCCATCGTCGCGCAGCCGCAGCACCTTGCCTGCCAGGTCGTTCGGATCCTGCGCGCGCGCCGCGGCCGGCGGGTCACCGATGCCGACGGTCATATACAGCATTCCGTCTTTGCCAAAAATAATCCGCGATGCGTTGGCGCCCTGAATCGCGGAAAAAAGGTCGTGGACGTCGGCCAGCGCGGCGCCATCCCAGCGCCCGCGAGCCAGTGTGATAATCCCGGCGTTATTGGGCCTTCCGGTATTGGCGCCTGCGGTGTTGCCGGCCGGTTTGTGATAGGTGAAGTAGACCAGCTTGTTTTCACTGAAGCGCGGATGGAGCGCGAGGTCCATCAGACCGCTCAGACCGCGCGCTTGGATCTGCGGCAGCCCGGCGATCGGATTCGGATCCAGCACTCCATTGCGGACGATGCGCAAACGTCCCGGCCGCTCGGTAATCAGAATGCCGCCATCGGGCAGAAAGGCCATGCTCCAGGGCTGATTGAGTCCTTTGGTGACGATGAGCCGGATCTGATGCTGGATGCCGGTATCCAGAACGATGGGACCATCGGGAAGCGGCGGCGAGGGCCAGATGATGGGCGGCGGCGCGGTGGGTATTCGTGCGGCGCCTTGCGGACCAGCGGACTGCTGCGCGCGGCCTTTTACTCCGGGCAGGACAAGCAGCGCGATCATCGCCAGGAAACCGATCCAAGAATGCCGTTTCATCGATGTTCTCCTTTGGGAGCGTGCTCGCTCGCCAGCAAGCATTCTACAGCATGCGATGTTAACGTTTTGGAATCGGTAATCGGTTAGGACGGGTTGGAGGCGCGGGGCGGGATCGAACCGCCGAATAAAGGTTTTGCAGACCATCATTCTTGCGAGACAAGTCTCGTTTCATCAATTAAGTTACTCTTTGGAAGCGCAATCTAGTCCGGTCTTGGTCCGGTCTAGCTGGCCGACGCGATGACCGCCGAGCGGTTTCAGGAGGTTTCATTAGGGACCAGCGAGTCACGCCAAAAAGGGGCCGTCTATTGGTCCGTTCACAGGTAGGCTCTACATCTGGGCCGAAGGGGGCGCCGGCGTAAGACCGTGGCGGCGCAGGATCTCCGCCATCTTTGCTCGGTCCGGCGGCCCGCCGGCCGCTGCGTTGATCACCTCGGCGGCCTCGCGGAAGTACTGCGGACCGATCGCACCTGGCGTGATCACACTGAGCGCCTTCGCGTCCTGGTTTCCGTTGTTATCGAACCTGTGAATGGCACCGCGTGGAATGCACAGTGCTTGCCCCGGTCCGACGTCAATTTGTTTTCCGTCCACAGTCCAGGTCAACACTCCCTCGATACCATAGATAGTCTCCTCGTAGTGGTCATGGCTATGGGCTGGAGCTACCAGGCGCTGCGCGGCCGGGACAATCAGCTCAAAGGCCGCAATGCTGCCACTCGAGTTGTCCCCTGTGAGCAGGAAGCGTACCGCAAGCGGCCCGAGACGGATGGTCTCGTCGGCGGGATTGACATGGAGGTCGAACGCCTCTCGTGTCACGTAGGTCTCCTTCTAGTAGTCGGCCATTCTTCAATTCGTTTACAGAATGCGCGTCACTCAAGATCTATCCACTTCCCGTCTTCCAGCCACCAACCATCGGGCGGCAGCATCGGCGCTGTCAAGGGGCGTTGTATTGAAGGCAATCGCCGCGCCTGGAGCAGCCTTATGAACAGCGTTGATGACAGCTTCGAATAATTCGATCCTCCCGAACGGCAGGCGTACGCCGGCTCCGATTACCACACAATCGTAGCTCTTCGAAGCTAACTGACGCTCCACTGTCGGCCCAGCGGTTTCATCAGGCCGGATGAAACCAACCTCGCCCTCCCATCCGCGTTCAGCGAACTGCTTCAGCGCAACCGCGATGCCGGCATGAATCTTCTCAACGGTCATACCCGGTGGCAAAGCAGGGTCAGAAAAATCCACAGTCTCTGGATCGTATCCTACTAACAGAACCCGCTTCATAAGCTCTCCCTTTACTCTTGCGAGCGCTTGGCGGCACCGTCAGCTACCAGCTTCGCCAGAATTCGACAAGCTATCATAAGCCAAAGAGCTCCTCAACAGCATAACCGCCCTCGACCGCCCGGGCCGGTTAGCTTGCCCCCGTTTTCGTCATCGAGGCTTAGTAGAATATGCACGGAGGGGACACGATGCGAAAATCTTGCCCGCCATGGGGAGCCTGTGTTCTGATCTTCCTGGCTGCCGGACTGCCTCAACGGGCTTTGGCAGACGGGCCGTACAAAGTTTCCAAAGTGGTAAAAATCGGTGGCGAAGGTAGGTTCGATACCGCCTTCGCCGACGTCGAGGGCCGCCGGTTGTACATTCCACGCAAGGACCCCGGTCGGATCACCGTTTTTGATCTGGACACGCTGGAGCCGGCGGGCGAAATCCCCGACGCGGCAGCGAACGGCGTCGTCGTCGACTCGAAATCCGGGCACGGGTTCGCAAGCAGTCAACCCGTCGTGATGTGGGATGCCAAGACCCTGAAGACGATCAAGACCATTGACGTCCAAGGCCGCCCGGATGCCATTCTGTTCGATCCATTTACCGAACGTGTCTTTATCTTCAGCCATATCACTCCGAATTCAACCGTGATCGACGCAGTGAGTGGCTCTGTTCTGGGCACGATTGATCTAGGCGGCGAGCCAGAGCAGGCCGCCACGGATCGGAAAGGGCGCGTTTACGTCGATGTCAGAGACAAGAACGACATCGCCGTCATTGACGCGAAGGCCCTCACTGTCGCCGCGCGGTATGGCGTGGCGCCTAAAGGTGGACGGTGTTCCGGACTGGCGATCGACGTTAAGAACGAGATTCTGTTCGCGGGTTGCCGGGCGCCGCAGATGATGGCGATCCTTAGTGCCACCGATGGAAAGATCCTGGATGCTCTGCCCATTGGATCCACCGCTGATTCCGCCGTTTTCAACCCGGAAACGAATGAAGCTTACAGCGCGCAGATCGATGGGACGCTTACCATTATTAAGGAAACGAGTCCCACCAGCTTCGCCAAGGAGCAGACCGTACAAACGAAGGACAGTGCCAAACAGATGGTGTGGGACAGCAAAACAAACCGGATCCTGCTGATCGCTGCGGACTTTCTACCTCCAACCGGGCCGCCGAGGGCGGGAGTGGCTGGGTACGGAGGAAAGATGGTGGCCGATTCGTTTTCAATTCTCGTGGTTACGAAATAACCAAGGCTGTCGAGAACGTATCACCCTTCGCAACCCTCGAGCCGTTAGGTGATTTATCGCAGAGGTACGGCGGATTCGCGAGGCAGTTGAAGCCTTCTGCGGACAAGTGACCTTCCAGCGGGTTGCCAGAAACGCGTACCGAGATCTGGCCGACCGTACGAGTGGCGGGTCACCCGGAGCGAGTTGCACCGATTCCAGAACCAAACTTCCAGCTCCCGAATTGTCGGTCGTCCATACGGGTAACATTAGGGCTCGCAATTTGACCGCCGGATACGATTACTTCGATCCCGTGGCAGTCGCTCCGGGCTTCTTGAGAACTGTGACTGGTGAGGGTCGAAATGATCCCACCGGCCCGGTGAACTCTTCCTTCGTTCCGTCCTCGTAATATTGCACGAATTTCCAGACCAGGTTTGTTTCTTCTTTAGGGTTAATGCCCAGCATGCCGAATTCGACAAATTCGTAGGGCTGGACCTTCCCGGTCCAAGTCGCGCCCACGATTTTTCCGTTGTCGTCCTTCTTGAAATCAATCTTCCAACCCGGTTTGAATTCGAAGTCGTAAATCTGAAGTCCGGCGGGAAATTCGCCTTCCACCCGAATCGTGTTTACCTGCTTCTCATTCGGGACGCGCATGGTGTACTTTTCGCGAGCGCCTGGCGCAGATTCGGTGGGAGCGATCCTGATATGAGCGAAGGCCAGGGTTGCATAAGCAAGTGCAAAAGCGCTTGGGATAAGCACATGACGTGGGGAAAAGTTCACTTTGTTCTCCCTTTAAGAGATTTGTGTGCAGCATAGCCTAAACCCAATGCCGAAACAAGCCTGTTCGCTTGCCAGCCAGCCGGCGACAAAACCGGTGTCCTTCAGGAATTCTTCAGCCTAACGCGCCTATAATACAGGCGGGTGTTTGGATGGCAACCTCCGGCTCCGCGACCAACACCCATCGATCGTTACGTTCGCTATTGTTAGCTTCTGGTTTAGTCTCACGGTCCAGCTTGAGAGTTCCCTTGAACGATGCCCGATATGTGACCTCGGTGCTTGGTATCAAGCGCCGGCTCCGCAGCGCTGTGTACGTCGCCGTGGTCTTCTCTACGGCTTGTATTGCCCGTCTCGAAGGTCAAACCAATCCGCCCCCTTCGGCTCCCGATCCACCGACGAAGCACATCTTCGGAGTCTTTCCAAATTACGGTACTTCACCGAGTCTTTCTCCCTATGTGCCGATCAGCTCAAAAGAGAAATTCAAGATCGCGAGCGAGGACGCTTTGGACCCTGGTGGGATTGTGGTTGCCGCAGCCGCTGGAGGCGTCGCGCAGTTGCTGAACTCGAATCGCGTTTTCGGGCAAGAGGTATCTGGATACGGCCGTTATTTCGCTGCGGCGTACGGAAACCATGTCATCGGCGATTTCATGACGGAGGGCCTCTACCCAAGCTTGCTTCATCAGGATCCAAGATACTTTCGAAAAAGTACCGGGTCCGCAGGCTCCCGTTTAGGGTACGCCACCAGCCGGGTATTCTGGACGCAAACGGATGGAGGGGGGACGGCGTTCAACTATTCCCGAGTACTGGGGACTACCAGCACCGTCGCGATTTCCAGCTTGTATTACGCCCATCACCGGGATGCATCCATCTCCGCTGATGCGCTTGGCGTCCAGCTGGGCGCTGCCGTGGCGGCCGACATCCTCAAGGAGTTTTGGCCGGATGTATTGCGGAAAATATCGCGAAAGCATTAGGCGCATCGCTACTGGCCGGACGCCAACCTCAAATCTTTCGCAAAACCAGCGCCGAATTCTTACTTCCGAAGGCAATGCAATTCGCCAGCGCGTACTCGCAGTCGATTCGCCTGGCTTCGTCCGGGATGTAGTCCAGATCGCATTCGGGGTCCGGATCGTCGAGGTTGATCGTCGGAGGAGCGACGCCGTCTCTCATCGCGAGCAACGTTGCCGCCACTCCTGCGGCTCCACAAGCGCCTTGCGGATGTCCGATCAGACTTTTCAGCGCAGACCCTGGTACCCGGAATGCATGCCTCTTGAATGCAAGACGCGTGGCCCGGGTCTCGATCCGGTCGTTCAAATCCGTGGCTGTCCCGTGGTAGTTGATGTACCCAATCTGCCCCGGTCCGATTCCTGCTTCGTCCATCGCCAGAGTCATCGTATGCGCGGGCTCTTCGCCGCACTCCTCCAGGCGCACCCGATGATATGCCTCGCAAGTTGAAGCGTATCCGACGATTTCGCCATAAATCTTCGCACCGCGTGCCCGTGCGTGTTCCATCTCTTCCAGGACAAAGAACCAGGCGCCCTCGCCCAGCACGAATCCACTGCGGTCTCTCGAGAAGGGCCGCGATCCTCGCATCGGCTCCTGATTCCAATGAGACGTCAGGATACGCATCAACGTGAAGCCGCGAACAATCAAGGGCGCGATGGGCGCGTCTACTCCGCCAGCCAGCATCCACGGCGAGATGCCCCACTGGATGTTATGAAAAGCATTGCCCAGCGCGTCGGTCGAGGATGTGCATCCTGTCGAGATGATGTGGCTCGGCCCGCGAAACCCAAACCGCATGGAAACCTCACTCGCCAGAGTGCCGATGGTCCCAGTAGGGACAGCGTACACGCTGCATTGCTTCTCGAGCCCGCTGTAATAAAGCCGATACTGTTCCTCAGTAAATTCCTGCGAGCCACCGCCCGACCCGATGAGTACTCCAATTGTCCTGAGCTGCTCCCGGGACATTCGCTTCGGCTCGATCCCAGCGTCCGTTACCGCCTCGTGAGATGCCGCGACGGCGAGGGGGACGGCGCGCGACACATGCTGCCGTTCCTTAGGCGCCACAAAAACGGATTCATCGAAATCCGTCACTTCGCCGGCGATCTGAACCTTGTGACTCGAAGGGTCGAACCTCGAGATGCGGCGTACCCCGCTTTGTCCCCGCCTTGTGGCGTTCCAGAAGGCTTCTCGTCCAATCCCGTTCGGGCTCACTGCGCCTATCCCGGTGACGACCACCCTGCGTTTGACTGCCGACCTCGTATCCATGTTCTTCGCTCTCTCTTGCGTTACTGCTGTAAAACGGCAAATCGACTGACCGAATAGCCCAGCGCTCCGCCGACAAACACATCGGAGACAAAGTGCGCCGACAGTGTGAGCCGTGAGAAACCGATCAATGCGGCCACCCCGTAACTTACGTATGGAACCCACTTATGATTGCCATAGCGCCGCGCCACGATCGTCGCTACGGAGAAAGCCGCGATGGTGTGGCCGGAAGGCATACCGCCTCTGCTGTTGATGAAAGACCCACGGCTCTCGAACCACGTGTCCGAAAAATTTCCCGTGGGCTGTATGGAAGCGGGCCGGGCGCGGTTGAAGGCATCCTTCAGGACAAAGGTCAGAATCTCGGAATCTGCCACGGCCTCTCCCGCCAGCAGCGCGGTCCCTTTCATTTTGCTGTCTTTCGAGATCAGACCGCTTGTGTAAAGGGACACCGGGACGATGGCCGTGCCGATGGCGGTGGCATTGCCGGTGAAGACGCTGTTGAAACCGGCGAACGTCGACGTCTTCCGGAAATAGGGGGCGTCATGAGGATCGAGCGCGATGAGGGCCGCGGTAGTTCCCAGGATAGCGGCGACGGGAATCCAAGTTCTCTTCTTGTTGAGTTTCGCCGGAAAGAGCCAGATTTTGGATTGGTCGTCTACGATATTTGGAATGATCCGTCCGAGTGATACGGGCCGCTGGTAGGGCGGAACAGGTTGTGGCGCGGGCGTGGGTTGGTTGCCGTCAGAATCCGGGGGCATCACTTGTGCAGTTAGCACGGATGATGCGGAGAGCCCGATGAAAAGCAAAACAGTCTTCATTGGCGCGCGAAGATTTGAAAGTCGATCTCCACTTCGTTCTTGACCTTAATCATTCCGCCACCGATGCTGAGGGGCGCGATCCCAAAATCAGTTTGTTTGAGAACAGTGTGTGTCGTGTACGGCTCGCCGACCTGTTTCACGGTCAGGCTGACCGCTTTGGTGACACCGTGTAAAGAGAGATCACCATCGACCTTCCATTGGCCGTTGGCCAGTTTTTGGACGTGTGAAGAGCGGAAGGTTATCTCGGGAAACGTCTTCGTCTCCAGTGTCATCTCCTCCATATGTGTCTGGATGGTTGCCTGGTCTTTCGCATCGATTTTGGGGTCAGGCTGCACCGTCATCTTCGCGGTTTCAACTCGGAATTCGATGTGCGGGGTCCCAGACTCCAGGATGGTGCCGGAGGATATTGGCGCGATGATGATATGGTCATGGGCGGCAGCAGACAACAGCCCGGATTTGCCAACGTGAATGGTAATGGTGCTGCGCTGGGTGTCGATGGCTCTTTCTTGTGCCACGAGCGGCGTTGCCGCCACAATCGCCGTGCAGAGAGCCAGAGTACTAAGCCGCATATGAATAAATCTTCCTCAAATTCCGTTCAAAGATTTTGGCCGGAAGCATGCCTGTCATCACGTGGCGCCCGGCCGCGATGAGCAGGTTCTCCCACTGTCCGATATGCCCCATGAGAAGGGAGCGCTGCTGTACATGGCGAGTTCGGCGGCGGCGCAGCGACTCATAGCGGATCAGAGCCAACTCGGGAGTCGCCTCTTTGCAAAACGATTTTGCGAGAACCAGCGCGTCTTCAAGCGCCATGCAGCCGCCCAGTCCGAGGTTCGGCGTGCAGGGATGAGCGGCGTCCCCGAGTAACATCACTCTCCCGTGTCCCCAACGTTTCAGGGGCGGAAGGTCGTACGCGCCATTTTTGAGGATGGCGCCTTCTTCGGTGGCGGCAATCAGGCTTTCGACCGGTTCGTGCCATCCTGCAAACATCCGCAGAAGCTCGCGCTGACGCCCTTCGGTCGAGTCGACGTGATCTGGATCGGTATTCGCTGCAGCATACCAGGTAAACCGGTCCGCGCCGGTGTGGAGAATACCGAAGCGCTTTCCCCGGCCCCAGGTTTCGCTATTCGAACCGTCCGGAACAGAGCCGCTAAGACGTGCCAGCCCTCGCCAAACAGTGTAACCGCGATAGATGGTTTCGTGAACTCCCAGCGTTTGAGAACGGATGCGGGAGCGAATACCATCGGCGCCGATCAAGAAGTCATGCTCCACAGAAACACCATTAGAGAACTGAATTCCTACACTTGACGATTGGCGCTCCAAATGTGTGAAATCGTGGCCGAGGCGAACACGGTCCGCCGGCAGCGCGGAGATCAGTGCGTCCAGCAGATCTGACCGGCGTGTGCACAAGGCGGGTACGTCGAAATGGCCCAGGCCGATGTTCATCAGGATCGAGCCTGTACTGGACCGAACGAGGAAACGGTGGTTCGGGCCGCTCAACGCCACCACGCGTTCGAGCAACCCCAGTTCCTTCAGCACACGCGTGGCGTTGGGCCAAAGCATCATGCCCGCGCCCACCTCGCGAAGTTCTTTCGCTCTTTCGTAGACCGTTGCATCAATGCCTGCGCGGCGAAGCGCGACGGCCGCGGCTACGCCGCCAATTCCACCACCGATGATGCCAATATTGAATTTAAAATTACCCATTGCCTGTTTCTATTTGTGTTTGCTTGAAAATTCCCGTTCTAGATATGGCCAGAATTCCTTGAGGATGCCATGTCGACGCCACTCATCCGCAGAACGACAGTGGGATCTCTCTTCCGCCAGCAAAGACGGAGGTGCCCGTTCCGCGACCGGCCGTTCTGGTCAGAAATGGCGGTCTTCGGTGTCACGTTGGTCGGGATGCAAGGATTCAGATGTATAGGGAGACGGCAGGCGACGGTCTTTCGTTAATGACGATTCGTTCATTTGGGCCACACTCGAACCCCGATGAGGACTCATCGTTACGTTTATATCGAGGGAAGATGACCCCTGAAGAACCGCTGGATGACGATATGTTCATCAACGCGAACTTTCGCGCAGAACGGGCCGATACAGAAAGCAGGAGTGAAGACCGCATATGATCAATCCAGTTTCTTCCACATCGGCAGTATCAGAGGCCGTTGCCCCGCAGAATACGGCGCAATCGAAGCCACAACCAGCTACATCTTCCGACCCGAAGGACTCGGTTCAGCTGAGTCCGAAGGCGCAGACCCAGACGTCTGGCGACGTCGATCAGGACGGCGACAGTCACTAACCGGAACGCTGCCTCACCGAGTGGGGCGGCGAATCCGCGAATCGAACAGTCACTGGTGCCGATTCCAGAGAGAACCCGGCACGAATAGATTAACATCAAGACATGCGGGTTCTGCTCGTGGAGGATGAAGTCGAAATTCAAAGCTTCCTCCAGCGTTCGTTGACTGAAGCCGGATACCAGGTTGAAGCAGCGGGGGACGCCCGGACCGCCGAGCGTATGACCATCGAGAGCACGCATGATGTCCTGGTGGTCGATCTCGGCCTGCCTGACGAAGACGGCCTCAGCCTGATCCTGCGGCTGCGACAGCTTGGGTTGCGCGCCCCGGTGCTCATCCTTTCGGCCAGGCGTTCGGTGGATGACCGTGTGCGAGGGCTCGAACAGGGGGGCGACGATTACCTGACCAAGCCTTTCGCGCTTGCCGAATTGCTTGCAAGGTTACGCAATCTGGTGAAGCGAAACAGCTCTTCGGTGGCCGAAGCGACTCGCCTGCGAGTGCTCGACCTCGAACTCGATCTGCTAAGGCGTGAAGCTTCCCGAAGCGGCG
Source organism: Bryobacterales bacterium (assembly GCA_963798295.1). GTDB lineage: Bacteria > Acidobacteriota > Terriglobia > Bryobacterales > Bryobacteraceae > Palsa-89. Next base: position 1,475,711 of record CAWCSV010000007.1, read on the forward strand.
AGATCCTGAATTTGACGCCTCAGGAATTCGTTCTTCTGGAATATTTGTGCCGAAATGCAGGTCGCGTTGTCACACGCTCCATGATCCTGGATGAAGTCTGGGGTATGCGAATCCAGCCGGATACTAACGTCGTGGATGTACACATCTACCGTCTTCGTGGGAAGGTAGACACGGATGGGCGCCGACCCCTCATTCGAACGCTGCGAGGAGTGGGCTATGTTCTCAATGACCGCTAAACCGATCATGCGGAGCGCCGCTTGGCGCATCTCGATGTGGGCCACGCTGGCGTTCGCCTGCGGCACCATGGTCGTATTCATATTCCTTCATCAGTTCGTCGCTGGGGATATCCAGCGGAGGACCGATGCCTGGCTGGCGGGAGAGGCCGTAACTCTGAACGATGTAGCGACCCGAACGCCAAAAGGGTGGCTCAACAGACGAGTTGTCGGAGAGGTTGCCGAACTGGCGATGAGAGAGGTGCCACACAAGCGGGGAGCCAATGTGGGGCTGAACGATTCTGTGTTCTTTCTTCAAACCGCCGCCGATGGCTCGGTGGCTTTGTGGGTGGGAGCAGGCGATGTAAATGCCCATCTTGCTGCGGTCAAGAACAGCAGGATTGTCCCAGATACGCCGACGAGCGTGCGCATAACCGGTTTTGATGCGCCGTTTCGGGTGGTCTGCGTCAGGATGAACAACGGAGGACAAACTTACCTTGGCCTGTCCGAACGAGATCAACTGCGAGTGCTGGGAAAGTTACGTCTTCGCTTCGTTCTTCTATGGATGCTGATCGTGCTGATCGGTTCCGCGATCGTCTTTTACAGTACCCGGCGAGTGCTGCGCCACATTCAAAACATCACGGAAGCTGCTTCAAGGATAGGTGAGGCTGACTTGAGCAGCAGAGTTCCTACCACGGGAAGAAATGATGAAGTCTCGCAGTTGGCAATTACACTGAACCGGATGCTGGATCGCATCGAAAGATCGGTTCATCAGTTGCATACCATCACCGGGTCTCTTGCGCACGATCTTCGGAGCCCGCTGACAGCGGTACGCGCCAAGCTGGAGATGTCACTGACCGCAGGCGCACGAGAGGAGGAATCGGAATCCATTGTATCGGCCATTGAGGACATGGATCGTCTTACGGAGTTTCTGGATAAGTCCCTGGACGTTGCCGAAGCTAAAGCAAATGCGCTCCGGCTGAATCGCGTGGCGGTCGACCTGGACGATCTTCTGAGGGTCATGGTCGATCTGTACGAACCGTCCATGTCGGAAAAGGGGCTGCGTGTGAACCTATGCAGTGCGGGGTGGCTTGAAGTCTCCGCGGACGCCGCTCTCCTCCATCGCATGATCGCCAACCTTTTCGACAATGAATTGAAGCATCTGCCGGCCGCATGCACCGTCACAATTTGTCTCAGCAGCTCGGAAGACTCCGCTTTGCTCGTCGTGGAAGATGACGGGCCGGGCTTCGAATCGGAGGTCCTCTCGCAAATCTTTGAGCGTCGTGTGAAGGGGCGAAACTCGACCGGACACGGCTTGGGTCTGGCGTTCATCGAAGCTGTCGTGCGCGTTCATGGCGGGTCTGTTAAGGCGTCGAACGGTAGCGAGGGCGGCGCCCGGCTAACCATCACCCTCCCGCTCGCCGTTCCTTCAACGACCCCTCTTTCCCCGGCCTTGGCCCACGCCTGAATCAGAACACTATCTGTTCACGCGATGTACGCTCTACTTCGTTGTGACCCGTCGCCCGAGAATCATCTTCACCAGCAAGTGATCCGTGCCGCCGGTTAACCCCACGCCCACTCCAAAGTTGAATTCCCATTTGGGGCTGAAGTTCAGATCGGTGACGGCGAAGATCTGTTGCTGTTGTTGCTGCAGCGGGTCGAAGCCGGTGATCGGGCCGAGCGCGCCATAGTATTCGAAGCCCGCATTGACAACCTTCGTGACATCATAGCCAACCTTAACGTTGGGAGAGAATGTCACGCCTTGTGGAACCGACGGTCCGTGAAACGAGCGGTCGATGGTCGGGTTGAAACACAGATACAGCCTGCCGATGGTCTTGTCCACAATCGGCCGGATCTCGATCGTCCACGTGTCCGGCGAGTACACGGCGCGTTGGTAACCGATCTCCGTCGACAAACTGACTCCCACCGGCCACTTCCACGATTCCGGAACGGCGACGCGCGGCCGGATATGATCGCCGACCCATTGCCAGCCAACCCGCGAATCCGCGCTGGTGAAGACGTAAAAGCCAAGTTCGAACCAGTCGCTGAAACCGTGAGTGATTTCGAGCGTTTCGTGCAACTGGTGTTCGGTGGGATATTGGCCGTCGACGACGGTCTTGCTGCCCTCGAAGGTAAAGTTGCTGTGAAGCTCGAACATAGTGGCGCCGGGCGAAACCAGCTCGGAGCCGTACACCTGAATCTCATAACTGCCCTGCGCATACAGAAGCCCGAAGGGAGCGGAGGCGAGGGCCGTGAGCAGCAGAATTCGCGTCAAGGGTAGCATCAAGTATTTGTTTATATCTCCAGAAAATGACTCCTGAAAAACGCCAGAATGACGAGATGTTCATCTTCGGAGCTTATTCCTTCCTCGGGGGAACCTGTCCCAGTAAAAGGACGTCAAATAGTGCTAGCCGCGTCTCCATGCGCAAATCTGCCGGATTCATTCTGTCTCTTCGTTTCCTGCGCCTTCGTACTTGCTCTTGCGGGCTCATCGTCGGCGGCGACCGCACCTCAGGAGAGCGAGCTCTACGCCGGTTGGCTCAAGATGTACGACCTCCAATTCGACGAGGCACACCGTGTCTTTGCCGCCTGGAAACAGAGCCACCCGGACGATTCACTTGGCCCGGCATCCAACGCCGCGGCCTACTTATTTTCCGAGCTGGCCCGATTGGGCGCTCTCGAATCTGAATTATTTGTCGACGACTCCCGCTTCAAAGACCGCGCAAAGTTGCGGCCCGATCCGGCCAGGAACGCACTGTTCGTTCAGGAGATCGCCCAGGCGGAGCGTCTGGCGGATGCCGCATTGCAAAGATCCGGCGCCGATTCCAATGCGCTATTCGTCAAGTCTCTGACCTTGGGCTTGCGCGCCGATAATGCGGCTCTGATCGAAAAGCAGTCCTTGGCCGCGTTGAGCTACACAAAGGAGGCACGCGTCTTTTCCGAGAGACTGTTGCAGGCGAAGGCTGAGGCTGGCGACGCGTACTTTGGTCCGGGTATGGAGAACTATCTGTTAAGTCTGAAGCCGGCGCCTCTGCGTGTTCTCCTGCGAGTGACGGGCTCGAACGTCGATCGCGAGAGGGGCCTCGAAGAGATTCGCGAGACAGCGCTTCACGGGCATTACCTGGAGCCATTTGCAAAGCTGCTGCTGGCGGTGGCGGCGTTGCGCGATAACAATCCCGTCCGTGCACGCGAACTCCTTGGGGAATTGCACGGGCGCTTTCCGGACAACGAACTGTACATGCGCGAGATGGACCGCATCGATAAAGGAGCGCGTTGAAGGAGCCGACGCCAACAGCCCATCTAAGAGACGAATAATGGCATCTTCCACCCTGGTCACTCCCAGTTCCGACCGTTCCAGATTCAAGACCGTTCTCTGGATCTCCCTCGGTCTCACTGTGCTCTTTGTCTTCATCACTTCAGAAGTTCTTCTGGTCACCGATTACCCGATGTACCACGCGTACCGCCTGCAAGTGATCGCCGACCGCGGGCTCCTCATCCCCCATACACTCTGCGGCCTCATCGCGCTCCTAGCAGGCCCAGTGCAGTTCTCGTCGCGTTTCCGCCAGCGTCACCTGAAATTTCATCGCGTACTTGGCCGCATCTACGTCATCTCGGTCTTCATCGGTGCCTTGAGCGGGATCGCCCTCGCCGCCGGCCGTCCTGGCTTGCCAGGAACCTCCATGCAGGCCGCCGCCTGGATCGTCTGCACCACCGCCGCCTTCATAACCGCGCGTAACCGCCAAATCGTCCAGCATCGCCAATGGATGGCTCGATCCTATGCGGTCACGTTTACCTTCGTTTCCAGCCGCGTGCTGAATCTCTGGCCCCGCTACTGGAGCCATCTTGGCGACACCCTCGCCGCCGTCGGCGTCATCGCTTTCACGCTCGCTTCCCTGCTTGTCGTCGACCTGGCCCTCAACTGGCGCGAGCTCACCACCCGTCGTGCCTGAGATCCTTGCTCGTGACGTGGAATTTTCGTGTGCCGCCTCGTCAATCTTCGTCAGTTGGAATGGGCCGGCGAGAGGGCCCCTTTGAAGAGGACTCGGATCCAGGCGGCTCACGGAACGGTTCCACTGCAATGCGCTCGTAACGCACTTCCAGCACATCCAGGTATTCTGTACCGCCCGGCGCTTGGAGTACAACGTTGTCGCCTGCCGCCGACTTCAGCAAGGCGCGCCCCAGGGGCGACACCCAACTGATGTGGTTACGGTCGAGATCAACCTCGTCGGTGCCCACGATGCTCACCACTCGCTCCACTCCCGCGGCGTTGGCATAGCGCACGGTCGCGCCGAAGAATGCTCTCGTGGCCGCTTGCCCGGTTCTCGGAGTATCCGGGTCCACCACTTCCGCAGCTTCGATCCGCTTCCTGAGAAAGCGAATCCGCCCATCGATCTGCCGCAGCCGCCGCTTGGCGTACTGATAGTCGGCGTTTTCACTCCGGTCGCCGTTACTGGCTGCCCACGCCACCACCGCCGTCACGGCCGGGCGTTCCCTGGTGAGCAGAAACCGGAGCTCATCTTGGAGACGCTCGAGCCCGGCCGGAGTTATATAGTTCTTGCCTGGCGTCGCGGGCTCGTCCGGTTTCGGTTTTCTCGTAAACCCTTTTCTCATCTCGTTGTCCTTCCGGCGCAAATCCAGTGGGGAATCCAGACGGCAAAGCTGCCTCGAGATTGATTTGTTCTCCGGTGATGGGGTGTTGGAATTTCAGATATTGGGCGTGCAGGAAATATCCTCCATCGCCGGGGAGGCCGGGGAGAATTTGAAGAGGCTGGCCGGTTAAGCCGTAAAGAGGATCGCCTACCAGGGGATGGCCGATGGATGCCAGATGGATTCTGATTTGATGAGGGCGGCCCGAATTCAGGCTTACCTCAAATGTTGTGGTGCCGGCGCTAGCGTATTCAATGCTGCGTGAGATCACCTTTGCCAATGACTTTGACGGTTTGCCACTTGGGTTGGCGGCCCACACGGAACCGATGAGCGGGTGCGGTACGAGGCCGATGGGTGTGAGGATTTCGTAGGCGTCGTGCTGTGCAATGTTTTGAGCCAGCGCCCGGTAGATTTTTTGAATTTTGGGTGTGTTCCAGTTTGCGGATAGATTAGAGGCCGCCTGCGGTGTTTTTGCGAAGAGGACGATGCCGGTAGTGGCTCGGCCCAACCGGTGGACCGCGTTTGCGTTGGGGGTTCGCCTTTGTACGCAGCGCAGGAGGGTGTTTTCCATGAAGCCGCCGCCGGGGAGGGTGGGGAGCCCGCTGGGTTTGTTTACGGCCAACAGATGGGGGTCTTCAAATAGCACGTCGATGTGCTGAGGGGAGTCTGGTTCGATCCAGGGTGGACGGTTCCAGACAAGGGTTTGGCCCAAAGTGACCGATTCGCTTCCGGTGGCGGTGACACCGTTGAGGGTGACTTCGCCGTTGTTTAGTTTTTGTTGCCAGACTTGCGGGGTTGAGTGGGTGTAAAGGCTTGCCAAGTGGGAGAGCAAGGTTTGTCCATGGTATTTGGTGCTGATGATTGTGGTGTAGGCATAGCCCCGGTTGAGCATGTAGTTTGAGTGTAAGCTATGGCATCTGCGGCGTATGCACTGTGCGGCGGCGTCTAGCGCTTGCTAAAGAAAGGTTGATGCTTTGACGGACGCTCTTTGTCTGGCTGTCCGGTGGTGTCCACGATTCTGTCTAAACGCCTCTGATGCCACGGAGACATGAAGGGCGGACAAGGTGCGAGGACTTGTATTAAACGAATCGGTGCTATTCTTTAATAACGGCGGCCCTAATTAAGGGATCGCTGAATTCCAGTGGAAGATTCGCCAAATCAAAGACTTGGAACGTATATCGTCTCCACAATCGGTGGCGAAACCGTCCGATCTTATGTCCCGCCACCCCTTCCGCCTGTTCCCGCGGTTGGGATGGGACAGCTTCAGCTACTCCTCGAACAGGCGAATCAGGCGCTAGGACGGTTGGATGGCTTCACATCCGTGCTGCCCGACCTCTCGCTGTTTCTGTACGCCTATGTGCGTAAGGAAGCACTGCTGTCGTCGCAGATCGAGGGGACCCAGTCCTGCCTTTCGGATCTTCTTCTGTTCGAGAACAGTGAAGCGCCGGGAGTTCCAATCCAGGATGTCCAAGATGTATCCAACTACGTCGCTGCGCTAAACCATGGTATGCGCAGACTGCGCGAAGGGTTTCCACTTTCGCTCAGACTCATTCGTGAGATCCACGGGGTTCTTCTCTCGGAGGGCAGGGGGAGTAACAAAGAGCCCGGCGAATTTCGCCGAAGCCAGAATTGGATCGGAGGTACGCGCCCAGGAAACGCCGCGTTTGTTCCGCCGCCGGCAGACCGCGTCATGGAGTGTATGGGTCAACTCGAAATCTTTCTCCACGAGGAACGGCGCGATATTCCGCTGCTGATCAAGGCAGGACTGGCGCACGTCCAGTTCGAAACCGTCCATCCATTTCTCGACGGCAACGGGCGTCTGGGCCGGCTTCTCATCACCTTCATGCTGTGCGCAAGTGGCGCGCTTCGCGAGCCGATTCTGTACCTGAGCCTTTATCTGAAGACACACAGGGAGACATACTACGAACTTCTGACCGCAGTGCGATCGAAAGGCGACTGGGAAACGTGGCTCGAATTCTTCTTGACGGCGGTGAAGGAGACGTCGGACCAAACGGTAAATTCCGCGCGTCGGATGTTGGCTTTAATCGATGCGGATCGCCGAAAGATTGAAGGCTTAGGCCGACCAGCAGCATCCGTGCTTCGCGTGTTTCAACACGCTCAAACGAGTCCGATACTGGCAATCGCCTCAGCGGCAGAGAAAACAGGAATGTCATTTCCCACGGTTTCAAACTCGGTGGAACATCTGGAACGGCTCGGAATACTGAAAGAAATTACTGGTAGACAGCGAAGCCGCCTCTTCGTTTATGACAGCTACCTCTCGATTCTCGGTGAGGGAACAGAGCCGCTCCGCCCTTGATACATCGCTTCGCAGAGGGCGAAACCTGCACTGAGACTTCTTACGAACTCCAAAATGCTAAGAAGTCTGTCGTGCTGTCGGGCTCAAGCCGTGCAGGCGTTCGGGGCAGGAATCGAACCGCGCTCGTGTATCACAAGCCACCGCTTGGCCTAGTAGGTCGCGTGAGAAAGCAGTTTTTCGACTAACCCTTGGTCAAACGCCGGGTACACTGGCTCGGCAGTCGTTAATCCGAGGATGGGATTGCCCTTGGGATCGGTCGGACCTCCCTGCAAGACACCGAATACCATTGCGGTCGCTGGGCAGAAAATTGGGCCGCCGCTGTTGCCGGGCGCCGAAAGCAGGTTGAGCTGGAATCCCGTGAGATGCTCCCGAGCGATCCCTTGAGCCGGAAGGATGGCGCTCATGGTGCCCTTGGTAAATGAACTTGTGACCGATCCGACCTGATTCCAAAGAAAATCGCCAAAGGGATAGCCGCACGTAGCGACATCCATCATTTCGTGAAGATCGGTATACTCGGCCAGTTCTAATATCGGAAAGCCGTCTGTAAATGCCGGATGCTCCCTCAGCTTTATAGTCGCGATGTCGCAATCGTTGACCCTCCCGACTTCAGTAGGAACCACCTCGTGCATACAAACCTTGGAGCCCTCTGCGCCGCCACCGAAGAGGCCGCTGAAGATTGAAATCGGCGTCGGCACATGCACGCCTTCGCCGACTCTTTCGAGTATGCTCTTATGGTGCCGATCTTTCAGGAAGGTCTGAAATACGTGGTCGCAGGTCAAGACGACCCCTGCGGAATGAACGCAGAAGCCGCTCCCGATGATCTTGAAAGGACGTTGCGGTGTTGGAGTGGCTGGGCGCTGTATCACAGCAACCGTAGCGCGCTTGATCGAATCGGAAACGTCTCTTTGGGTCATGATTCAGTCCGCCATGCTCTCGATCCGTGAATTGATGCCGTGCTTTTTCAGGACTGCTGCAGCCGCTTCCATGCCATCCAATGACGCCGACATCCGCTGATAATCCCGAACGTCTGCTAGATAGAGATTGAACGGCCATCCCAGGTCACGCGGATCTCCGGAGCGTCATGAAGTATGTCCACGTCCGGCAGGAATCACAAGACCGCGAGATGGAGTTGTTCGACGTTAAGAACATTTCCGAAGCGAAGGTTTGGTCCGGTTTTGGTCCGGTCGAGACCGCTGAAAACCAGGAATTCGAGGGATCGAACGGGAAGCGCCGGGAAGGTCTAAGTAATAACAAAATAAACTAATTTGTTGGAGGCGCGGGGCGGGATCGAACCGCCGAATAAAGGTTTTGCAGACCTCTGCCTTACCACTTGGCTACCGCGCCGACGGGCTGACGGGCTTCGCTGACAATTCTGAGCTTCTCTTCGCACCATAGCGCGCCGCGCTGGCCGAAGTCAATTCGGGCGTCAGCCGCCGCGCCTCCCGATCCGCCGACGCCGGGATCACCGGCAGCAGCAAGTGCGACGGATATTGGCGCGAATGATAGATGGTCTGCTGCGCTTTCTTGAGCGCGGTTTCATCCGCCAGCGCGCGCCCGGTGTTGGGATTGCGATCGAAGCGCGGGAAATTGCTGCTCGAAATTTCTATGCGAATGGAATGGCCGGCCAGAAATACGTTGCTCGTCACGCCGGCGTCGATCAGCAGCGGATAGACCTTGCCCGGTTCGGCCAACTCGGTTTTGTCCAACCCGCCGCGATAGCGCAGCCGCAGGATGCCGTCGGTCAGATTGCGCGCTTCGCCATTCGGAAACACATCCACAAGCTTGGCGGTGAAATCGGTATCAAGAGCCGACGTCGACGCGTACAGCACTACGCGAATGGGGCCAGTCACTTCCAGATCCTGCCTCATCGGAGCGCTGGTGTAAACCAGCACGTCTTTGCGCTTTTCGACGGGCCGCTGATCGATGGGCCCCCACGGAAAAATCTTAGGATCGCAGCACACTGCGCCGCCGTGCGTGGGCACGGGATTGCGCGGGTCGTAGGTAAACGAATCGGCAATTGCATCTTGCGACTTGGTCCGCTCCGGCTTCCATTGCAGGACGCCATCGCCCGACAAACTGTTGGCCGCGTGCTCGCTTTCGAGATACAGAGCCGTGGCTCGCGCCCGCGCCAGCGGCCAATCCGGCTCGTCGCGCCAGCGATTCACGCCCATCACGAAGATATGCACCGGCGCTTCGTCCACCTCCGCGCGAACCGCGTGCCACTTTTCGGGCGAAAATCGCAGAGCGTCCTCAGGAGTCCCCTTGAGCCAATGATCGAACCACTCGATCTGATAGCTACGGATGGGCGACGACGAATCGTCTCCGTAGCTGACGCCCTGAAATGGCGTGGACATATTGTGCGCCCAGGGGCCGATCATGATGCGATGCTTGTCGTCCAGCCGCCCATACAGTTTGTGCAGCGCGGCGAAAGCTTCCAAATCGCTCTCGGCGAAATTGTCGTACCAGCCGCCCACCGCGAACACCGGCACATGCACGCGATCGATGTTGTCGCGAACGCTCAAGTTTTTCCAAAAAGAGTCATAGGTGGGATGATTCAAAATCACCTGGTAAAAGCCCTGCATCCGCCGCGTGGCGGAGCGATCCACGGTGCGCAGCGGTAGGTGATAGACGTAATCGGTAAACTTCGGCTTCGCCGTCCCGGGCGTGGTGAGGTTCTGCGACATCCAGAGCAGCCGATGTCCCAGCTTCAAGGCCCCGCCGGGCGAATAATAACGGTCCAGATAATCGTCCGATCCCGAAACCACCGGAAAAATCGCCTTGAGATGCGGATTATCCAGCAGAGCCACGCGCCACTGCGCGATCCCCAGGTACGACCCGCCGATCATGCCCACTTTGCCGTCCGACCAGGGCTGCGCCGCGATCCAGTTCAGCGTGTCGTAGCCGTCCGGTCCTTCCTGGTTCAGCACGTCAAACACGCCGCCCGAACCATAGCGCCCGCGCACATCCTGCAGCACCACCGCATAGCCGTGATTGATAAAGGACTGGTAGCCGGCCGGAAGGTCGGCGCCTTTGCCATAAGGGGTGCGCAACAGAACGGTGGGAAACCGGCCGCCGGCGGCGGGGTGAAATACGTTGGTGTCCAGCCGCACGTTGTCGCGCATCGCGACATGGACGTGGAGCAGCTTGGCGTAGGGGACGGGAGACGTGGCCCGCAAAAGCCCTAAGCACACTAAGAAAACGGCGGCGAATTTCCCCACAATATACTTTCCGCGCCTAAGCGAAACCGCTGGCTTACGCGCGCGGCTCCGATACAACGGCTGATTTATTCTTATGGTAGCAGTCCGTCAGGGCTCGCCAGTAAAGCCCGGCCACGCGCTCGGGGGCGTGGTGCTCGCGGATATGTTCGGGGCGCGCTGGCCGATGGCGCGGGCATCGTCGGGGCAGCGCGCCAGCCACACCAGGTATTCGGCCAGCATTTCTTCTTCCGCCATGCCCGGGATCCACCCGCACGCAGGCCGATTCGGGAAAGCGCGAAGTCTCGTCGCCCGCGCTCAGCAGCACCGTTTTGCCGAAGCCCATCAGGCGAATCGCGATCCCCGACGTTTCGCCCGCCATGGGATAGCGCAGGTTGATGCAGGCATCCACCGCCGAGGCGCACAGCCAGAATTCGCGCTCGTCCAGATAGCCGATCCGCAAGATACCGGCATCGTCGCGCAGCATGGGTTCGACTGAGCGGGCAAGATCGGAGGAGACGAAATCGCCCGCCACCAGCAGCATCAGGTCGTCCGAGCGGCGCGCGCGGTGAAAAGCCCGCAGCAGCGCCAGCAGCCGCTTGGATTCGCGCAGATGGCCGAAAACGCCCAGCAGGAAAGTGTGCGGCTTTATGCCCAGCGCGGCGCGCCACCGAATGACTTCCGCAGGCGCCGGAAGATCGTCGGGCAGAACGAACAGATGCGGGATTTCGTGCACCGTGGCGCCCCGCACATGTTCGTGAACCAGCGCCGCGGCGCGCGGGTTGTGCACAATCACGGCGTGTGACCGCTCCACCACGCGCTTGATCATCGGATAGCGGAAGTATTCCGGATCGGCGGCCGAACGTGAGCGACGCCGCCACAATTCGCGCGCCAAGTCCTCGCTCCAATGGCCGTAGTTATAGATGAACTCGGCGACGTATTCCCGCTCATTCCCAGCGCCCAGGAAAAAATGATGCAGCACCGCGTCGTGCAGCACCGCCACGCCCGGCGCCCTGAGCGCATGGCCGTAGATTTCGCCGTGCAGACGGTTATTGCCCAAATGATAGAGCGGAACATCGGCGTCGCGCGCGTCCACTTTCACCGGACCGAGCGGCGCGAGCGCGCGCAGCAGGACGGCTGAATAATCGGCCACGCCCGAGCGCGCCGGCGGAAGAGGCGAGAAGAATCCGACCGTCAACTTTTCCTTTGCGCGGACCGAATAGCGCCGTTCCCACGCGCACCATCGTCGCGCCCTCCTCAATAGCCACTTCAAGGTCGTGCGACATCCCCATGGACAAATGTTCCAATCCGTTTTGGCCGGCCAATTCGCGCAAGCGCGCGAAGTACGGCCGCGATGGTTCCGCGTCATCGGACCAGGGAGGCATGGTCATCAACCCCAACAGCCGCAAATGCGGGCACTCTCGAATCGCCTGGGCCAGCGCCGGCACCTCGCCGGGTGCGACACCTGCTTTAGCGGGCTCGGTGGACAATTTTACTTCAATTAATACTTCGATGCCAGCCTCAGCCGCGTCCCCGCTCCAGGCGCCGCGCGATTTTAGCCGAATCTATGGTGTGGATGACGTCGAAAATCTCAGCCGCTTTTTTCGATTTGTTGGACTGCAAATGCCCGATGAAGTGATAGCGTGCGCCGGCGCAATCGGCGAGTTCGGTGCGTTTGGTCTCGAACTCTTGCACGTAGTTTTCGCCGAAATCGCGCAGGCCGAGCGCATAGGCGTCGCGAACCGTGGCGGCCGGGAATTTCTTGGTCACGGCCACCAGCAGGATATCGGAACGCCGGCGTCCGGCTCGCGCCGCTGCTGCTTCGATGCGGGATTCCACCTGGTCTAGTTTGTCTTTTAGCAGGGCGCTTCCAGGTTAGCGCAGAAGAAGACGGAAGAATCCAAAACACAGAATCCAGAAGTCAGAATCCAGAATGGCGGAAGCGACTGCTCGACACCCATTCTGAATTCTGTCTCCTGAATTCTTTGGCCAGCTACTCCGGATACGTCGACGGAATCACCGGGTTCAGCCCCGCGATTCAGTAAGCGATCGCACATTCGGATCACCCTTTTTGTCGGTTATAGTACTAGCGACTCAGAGAAGTGCGGTCGATCAATACATAAGTGACTGAAATTGTGCAGGCCATCCAGCGATTTCTGGATTCGAGCGACGATCCTGTGTTGTCGGAGCCCGGCGAAGAGCTGCTGGCCATCACAGCGGAAAATTTCGCCGTCGAAGTGTGCGCCGGGTGCACCCAGCTCCAGGCTTGGGACCTACGGCGAAGCCTGGCGCGGCGCGTCACCGCCATTGAGCGCGAATCGCGCGGGAAATTGGTGCTGAAAGTGGCCCGCTTCGGGAAGCTGCAAGGCACGTTAGAGCTGATCGATCGCCAGAAAGCCGTGCGCGATCGCCTGCCGCTCAAAAGCTCGCGCCTCGAATTCCGCGAGCAATTCCGGCGATTTCTGCGCCGCCAGTTCCCAGCCTCGAAGCTAGCGGAGCTGACCACCGAGGCCGATCTGGAGCACACTCTTTCTCCCGCTTATCCGCGGGCTTTGGTACGGCAAGGCTCTTCGGCCTGGGCGGCCATCGGCGCCGCAACGGATGCCTGCCGTCCCGAGGGTGTTCTCACCTTCGGTCTGATCTGGCTGGATTATTTGCGCCGGCGTGAGCCGTCGCTGGCGATACAGGGCCTAGTCCTTTATCTTCCGGCCGCCCGGGCCAAGACTACCTGCCTGCGCTTGCTGTTTCTCGATCCGGCGGCCGCGCAATATTGCGCCTTCGTCCATGACGAGGATGGTCTTGAAGACCGAGTGGATCTTCGCGATTACGGAAATCTGGATACGCACCTGGACCCACATTGCAACCGGACGCACGGACCCGCTGTTCGTCGCCATGCGCGGGACCTGAAAACCGGAAGCGTGCTGGAGCTGCAAGTAAGGAGTCACATCCAGGAGCTGGATGCCAGCCTCCTTCCCTCGCCCATCTATGGCCAGGTCCCCGCGTTCGCTGCCGCGGACAGGGGCGTGCTCGACTTGCTGGCCGTCGATGACCGCGGACGGCTGGCCGTTATCGAGTTGAAAGCTTCCGAGGACGTTCATCTGCCGTTGCAGGCGCTGGATTACTGGATGCGCGTCCAGTGGCACCTGGAACGCCGCGAATTTCGGGCCAATGGCTATTTCCCCGGCCGCGAGTTGCTGAGCGAGCCGCCTCGATTGCTCCTGGTGGCGCCCGCGCTCGACGTTCATCCTTCCAACGAAACGGTGCTGCGTTACTTTTCGCCCCGGATTCCAGTCGAACGCGTAGGAGTAGGATTAAAGTGGCGGGAGGAGCTGAAAGTGATGCACCGCTGCTGACCGCCGCTACTGAGCCGGTTATGTCCATCCAAGTGTTCCAGCACGTCAAGGACGCGATCCGCAATCTGGATCCGGAAGATATTCGCAAGCACACCGATCGCCCACTGCGCCTGTTGCTGTACGCCGAGAGCGAACGGCAATATCGCGAGATGGAAGAATACCTGATCCCTCCCGAGCTTTCCGCCGCCAAACGAGCGCAGGTTCGCCGCATCGTTTTTCGAGGATCGGAAGGCGCCGGCCCGCGCGTGAAAGGCGACCTGGAGATTTACTTCGATCCGTCGCACGATCTGGATAGCGGGGAAGCGGATGTATACGGATTCGATCCGGCGGCGCCCGGCGCCACGGTCCACCAGATCCTGCACCGCCGCCGCGATCTGGCCGTTCCACTCGCCCTGCACGTTCTTCCTTTTCGCCAGGAGGTTTCCGACCGCATGGTGAAGAAGATCGCCAAGGAGAACGCGCTCTTCTCGCTGGCCACCGCGCTGCCGGATATTGTTCCTTTCATTTCCCTGCCCTGGGCGGTGGGCGAATTCGCCTCAGACACCGCGTTTCTTACCGCCAACCAGATCCGGCTCGCATTCCTGCTGGCGGCCGCCAATGACCGCGACCTGGGCTATCACGAACAGCGCGGCGAGATCGCATCCATTATTTTGGGCGCGTTCGGATGGCGGGCGCTGGCGCGCGAGCTAGTGGGCAAGATCCCGTGGGGCGGCGGCCTGGTCCCCAAAGCCGCCATCGCCTATGCGGGCACGCGGGTGGTGGGGCTGTCGCTCGAACGCTATTACCGGCTGGGGAGAGCCTATACGCGCGCCGAGCGCCGCTTGGCTTATGCAGACGCTTTGGAGCGAGGCAGACAGATCGTAAGCGGCCTGGTGGAAGGCTTCCAGCAGCGCAAACAGCGCGGGGCTTAGCCACCCCGCACTGCGCTACGTTAAGAGCATGGCGCTATCCCCAACCGAGCTGTATCGGTCCATGCGAGCGATGTATCGCCGCATGCGAAAGCAATCCGTATTCGAGAAGATCTATCAAGATAATCTGTGGGGCGATGCCGAGTCTCGATCCGGATCCGGCTCGGGGCTCGCGGCGACCGAAAAAATCAGGACTGGTCTTCTCGATACCATCCAGCGCCTGGGGGTCCACAGCATGGTGGATGCGCCTTGCGGGGACTTTTACTGGCTCTCCACCATCGAGCTGGGCCGCCATCTCACTTCCTATTGGGGGTTCGACATCGTTCCCCAGGTGATCGCCAGGAACAAAGAGCGATGGGCCACGGACAATATTTCATTCGAGGCCGCCGATCTGGCCAAGAGCATTCCGCCTCGCGCCGATTTGATCCTGTGCCGGCACCTGCTGATTCACCTGACTCTGGAGGACGGTTTGCACGTGCTGCGCAACTTCAAGAACAGCGGGTCCCAGTACTTGATGATCACCAACCAGCCGCAGACCGAGCGAAACGAAGAGATTCGTTTCACCGGCTCTTACCGGCCCATCAATCTTTATCTGCCGCCGTTCAACTTCCCCAAGCCATTGTTTTCCATCGACGACGCGCAGGCGCCCGACGACACTTCGGAAGCCGCCGTATTTGAACTTACGAACCTGAAATTGTGAGACGCCGCGGCGCGCAGCCTACTTGTGCTGCAGCTCCCAATCGTATTGAATCTGAGAATTGTCGTACGGGATGCGGCCTTCATCTTTGGGATCGTAGAAACGATCGGTCAGATAGACCAGCATAGCGGGATTGGTTCCAATCACCTTGTACCCATGCGCGACGCCGGGTGGAACCAGCAATTGCCACCTCCGGAGCGCGCCGATGTAGAGGGTGTTGCGAACGCCGAAGGTCTGCGATTCGGCGCGCATATCCACCAGCGCCACTTGCAACATGCCCTCCAGCGGCACCCAACAATCGGTCTGGCGTCGATGAAAATGAAAGGCTTTAATAGTACCGGGATAACTAAGCGCGGCCGAAATCTGCGTGGTCTCTTTGAGGGAAACCCGCTGGCAAGCCCTGCCCCAAGCGCGCGATCTCCAGAAAATAGCCGCGATCGTCCGGATACACCGGATAAGGTTCGATCCTCACGCCCGCGATCAGATCTTTCGAGTCCGGCGTGAGGATGACGTTACCGATGCCCTTCTCGCAGGTGGGAGTTTCTAAACGCAGCATGCCTGGAACCGGCTGTTCGCGCGGGCTCATGAGCTGTGGCTCCCGCTGCGCCACCACGCCGCGTTTCCGCCACCAGGTTCCCGGCGCGCAGCAGCGAATCGAACGTTCCGGCGTCGGTCCACCAGCCTTCCAGATGCGCGTAGGTCATGGTGCCTTCGCGAATGTAAGCATTGTTGACGTCGGTGATCTCCAGCTCGCCGCGGCGGGAAGGCACCAACGCCGCGCACTTTGTCGAACACCGTCTCATCGTACATATAGATGCCGGTCACGGCGAAATTCGACTTGGGCTGCTTGCGGGTTTTTCCTCGATCCCCACAATGTGGCCGTCGCGAACCTCCGCCACGCCGAAGCGCTCGGCGTCGTGGACCTCTTTGAGCAGGATCTTGGCGCCGCTTTTCTGCCGCTCGAAGTCTTCCGCCATGTGCCGGATACTGCGCTCGATGATGTTGTCGCCCAGGATGACGCAAATGCGTCCGCCGTCGGCGAAATGTTCGGCCAGGCCCAGGGCGTCCGCGATTCCGCCTTCGCCTTCCTGATAGGTGTAGTCCAGATGCTTCAGGCCGAATTCCTTGCCGTTGGCCAGCAGGCGCAGAAAATCGCCCGAATTCCGCCCGCCGGTCACCACCAGGATTTCCCTGATGCCCGCATCCACCAGCGTCTGGATGGGGTAGTAAATCATGGGCTTGTCGTAAATCGGCAGCAGGTGCTTGTTGGTGATCTTGGTGAGCGGGAACATGCGGCTGCCGGTGCCGCCCGCCAGAACGACGCCCTTCATCCACACACCTCACCCTTCATCTACACACCTCGCAATGCGCGGCAACGTCAGCTGGCATTTATGTTTAGTATACCTCGCACAAGTGCTTTTAACTGAACTACCTAGCGGATATTTCCCGCAATTCGGCGTTGCGATTCGCGTAGTTCTTGTCGTGATACGACTGATATTCGCCGCTGCCGCACATGCGCGATCCATTCCGGATTGGAGCGATACCAATCCACCGTCGCTTTTAAGCCAGGCTCGAAGTCCATGCGCGGCTTCCAGCCGGTTTCGCGCTTCAGCTTCTCGCTCGAAAGCGCATAGCGGCGATCGTGGCCCGGCCGGTCCGTCACGTATTCGATCAGGCTGGACGGCTTGCCGGTGATGGCCAGAATCTGTTCCACGACGGTTTTGTTCGGAAGCGATCGATTGCCGCCGATGTTGTAAATCTCCCCGTCGCGGCCCTTCTCCAGCAGCGTGAGAATGGCGCGGCAATGATCTTCCACGTACAGCCAGTCACGAATCTGCATTCCGTCGCCATAGACCGGAAGCGGCCGGTTGTCGAAGGCGTGCGTGATCATGAGCGGGATCAGCTTCTCGGGAAACTGATAGGGACCGTAGTTGTTGGAGGCCCGCGTCACGATCACGGGAAGTTTGTAGGTGGTGTGATAGCTCAAAGCGAGCAGATCGGAGCCGGCCTTGCCCGCCGAATACGGACTGCTGGGTTGCAGGGGAAACTGCTCGTCGGCTTCGAGCGGAGCTTCCAGACTGCCGTACACTTCATCGGTGGAAATGTGGATGAAGCGCGCCACGCGCTGCGCCCGCATGGTCTCAAGCAGATTGAAGGTGCCGCGCAGATTGGTTTCAAATACCGGCTGCGGCGCAAAAATGCTGCGGTCCACGTGGGACTCGGCGGCGAAATGCACCACCGCGTCCGGCTTCACCTCAGCGAAGACGCGGCGTAGCGCTTCCAGATCGCACAGATCGGTCTTGAAGAATTGGTAGCGCGGGTTGGTGGCAACGGAAATGAGATTCTCCAGATTGCCGGCGTAGGTGAGCTTGTCGACGTTCGCGATTTCGATCGCGGCATCCTCGAGAGCCAGCCGCACAAAGCAGGAGCCGATGAATCCCGCGCCTCCGGTTACGATGATTCGCATAGAAACTCCATTTTAAAGAACCGCTTCCTCGGTCCTAGGAAGGACTCACGGTCGCGGCTCGGTAGCAGAAGTGGGGACCGCTCCCTCACGGTCACGGGTCGGTTCTTCAGCGGCGCCCTTCCTGACATAGTCTCCGCGCGAGAAGTATTTCTCCAGCCAGCAATACAGCGCGATAAACAGGTACCGGCTGCCCATCTCCCGGATCTTGAGCTTGGACACGCCCGAGCGCCGGTTCCGCCAGGTGATCGGTATCACGGTCCAGGAGTAACCGCGCACAATGGTCTTGAGCGGGATCTCGATGGTCAGGTTGAAATGCGGAGACAGAAATGGCCGGCAGCCCTCGATCACCTTTCGGCGGTACGCCTTGAAGGCATTAGTGAAATCGTTCAGCGGGACGTGGAAAATGATCCGCAGGAACAGGTTCGCCAGCCGATTCAAAATCAGCTTGTGGCTGGGGATAATCGACCACTCCGCCGCCGCGCACAAAGCGCGAACCGAACACCGCGTCCCAGCCTTCGTTCAACACCTCCCAATAGCGGACCACGTCGCGGCAGTCGTCCGATTCGTCGGCCATCATCACCACCATCGCGTCGCCCCTGGCCTGGTCCAGTCCAAGCTCACCGCCCGGCCGAAGCCGTGCTCGCCGGTATTCTGAACCGGGCGCAAGCGTGGGCACGCGGTGCAAGGCTTGCTGCAGCGTCGCCCAGGTGCCGTCCGTGCTGCCGTCGTCCACCACCACGATTTCGTGCTCGATGAGGTGCAGCCGCAGCTCCACATAAAGATGCTCGACAGTGGCGCCCATGCGGCCTTCTTCATCGCGCGCCGGAATCACGACCGAGAGCAGGCGGATTGGCTCCTGCGGCTCCGGGCTGGCGGCTGCTTCATGGGGCGCTTCTTTCCAGCCAGTCGGGATTGCGCTCGGCGTGTTGCGCGATCTCTTCCAGAATATTTTCGAGCGGGAATTCGATGCGCCAGCCAAAATCGCGCTCCGCGTCGCTTGAATCCATCACCACCCAGGGAATGTCGTAGGGCCGCGGACGGGTATCCGCGCCGGGAGCATGTTGGCCGAAGCGCCGATCGCACCAGGCGGTCAACTGCGCGAGCGAAATCGCGTTCGACGGGCCGCCGCCGGCGCAATAGATGCGCTGGCCATTCGAACGCCCGCAGCTCATCTGAGCATCGGCGAGAACGGTGAGATCGCGCGGATGAAACACGTCGCGAGTCTGTTTGCCCGTGCCATCGAATCCGATGTAGCGCAGCGGCCGGCGGCGCGCGTGGGCGTGAATCCAGTACGAAAACACGCCTTGATCCGGCGTCCCGAACTGCCCCGCCCCGGCCAGCACGCCGCAGCGGTTGATCCAAACCGGAAAATCGAACGCCTCGCCATATTCCAGCGCCAGCGCCTCGGCGGCCAGCTTGGTGCTGCCGTACAGCGAAATGGGCGCGCGCGTGGAGAAGTCCACGCCGATGCCCCGGCCGGAAACACCCGTGGGCAATCGGCGCGGTGTCATCCAGACAAAACGCGTCGCCATCGGCTTTGAGCGGCAAGCGACGTCAGCGCCGGGATGGAATACACGCGGCTGGTGCTCAGCAGCATCAGGCCCGCTTTATGCGACTTGCAGTATTCCAGCACATTCACCACGCTGCCCAGATTATGCTCAATCAATTGGCGGCTGCTGAAGCCGGTCTGAATGCCCGCGAGCACGCTGGGATTGGCGGCGGCGTCGATCACCCAGTCCACAGCGGGCAGCGATTCGAAATCGCTGCGGCAGCGGATGTCGCCGTGCACTAAGGTCACGCCCAGCTCGCGCAGCCGCGCGCGATTCAACTCCGAACCGGGGCGCATGAGATTGTCGATGCCGTACATCGAGATCCCTTCGCGGCGTTCCAGCAGGCCTTGGGCCAGCGAGCTTCCCACAAAGCCGCAGATGCCGGTGATCAGGAGTTTCATGCCGGGGTTGTCATGCCAGGGTTGTCATGCGCGACGCGCCGCTCCATCCAACTGGCGGCGATCTCCTCGAAAATATTCGGCAGGCTTCTTGCGGATGTCCCACGCCGGATAGTGCGCTCTCATCTTGCGCAGATCGCTGTAGTAGCAGATGTGATCGCCGATCCGGTTCTCGTCCACATAGCGATAGGTCATGGGACGTCCGGTGATCTGTTCGGCCATTTGAAAAGCCTCCAGAATGGAGCAGGCATTGCCCTTTGCCGCCGCCCAGATTGTAGACCTCGGCAACGCGCGGCGCCTTCCAGAATTCGAACATGAAACGCGCCACGTCCTCCGAGTGGATGTTGTCGCGGACCTGCTTGCCTTTGTAGCCGTAAATCTTGTATTCGCGGCCTTCGACGTTGCACTTGATCAGATAGCTCAGGAAGCCGTGCAATTCGACGCCGGAATGATTGGGTCCGGTGAGGCAGCCGCCGCGCAGGCAGCAGGTGGGCATGTTGAAATAGCGGCCATATTCCTGCACCATGATGTCGCCGGCCGTTTTGGACGCGCCGAAGAGCGAGTGCTTGCTCTGATCGATCGAAAAATCTTCGGGGATGCCGTCCTCAAAAGCCGGATCGTCGTAGTCCAAGCGCGTGTCCAGTTCGCGCAGAGCGATCGCATTGGGCCGGTCGCCATAGACCTTGTTGGTCGACATGTGGATGAACGGCGATTCGGGACAGGATCGCCGGGCCGCTTCGAGCAGATTCAGCGTTCCCAGCGCGTTCACCTCGAAATCGAGAAACGGAATGGCGGCCGCGCGATCGTGCGAGGGCTGGGCGGCGGTGTGGATGATCAAGTCGGGCCGCACTTCTTCCAGCAGCGCCAGCACTCCCTCGCGATCCCGAATGTCGAGCGCGGCGTGACGGTAGCCGGGGATCTCGCGCTGCAGGCGTTCGAGCACCCAACTGGTGTCGCCTTCGGGTCCGAAGAAAACCGCGCGATGGTTGTCGTCGATTCCGTGGATCTGGAATCCCTGGCGCGCGAAGAACCTGGAAACTTCCGAGCCAATCAGTCCGCAGGAACCAGTGACCAGTACCTTGGGCATTCTCTCCCCACTCTCGCCTCCTTGCTAGTATAGCGACGAGGCATCGATTCCATGAAGGCCGCCGCTGCGATCGCAGCTTTTGAAAACGCCGCACGCAGCTTACAATCCATTTGCTCCACGCCTTATCCCGCGCAGATTTCCGAAGCCGTGGATCTGCTTGTCGAACGGCTATCGGCCGGAAACAAGCTGCTGGTTTGCGGCAACGGCGGATCGGCCGCCGACGCCATGCACATTTGCGCCGAACTGGTGGGCCGCTTCGTGAAGGAACGGCAGGCGCTGCCGGCCATCGCTCTCAACGCGGATCCGGCCATTCTCACCGCCTGGAGCAACGATTACGGTTACGAATCGGTGTTCTCGCGGCAAGTGGAGGCGCTGGCGAAACCGGGCGACGTGGTGTGGGGGATTTCCACCAGCGGGAACTCGAAGAACGTGGTGGCCGCGCTGAAGGCCGCGCGCGAACGGGGCGCATCGACGCTGGCACTGACCGGGCAAGGCGGCGGCGCGATGGCCGAACACGCCGATGTGCTGCTGGCGGTGCCGCTATCGGTGACGGCGCGCATCCAGGAAGTTCACACGGTGACGTATCACATGATCTGCGAAGCGGTGGAAGCGGCGCTGTGCGGGTTTGTAAAGGTGCGACCGTAGGAGATCACGCGCGGTTCAGAAGGGCGCGGTTCAGAATTAGTGCGCGACGCGTTCCAACTCGCCGGTTACCGCAGACGCAGCCGTGGTGTAGTAGCGTCCGGCTGAAGCCGCGGGCATGCGGATCACGCCGGTGGCCGGATCCGTGCTGCGGGATTCCAGGCCGCGCTGCACTGCTTCAACGAAGGCGCTCAACACCAGCGGATTCATGTTGGAATCGAAATCGCGGGAGAAGTTCACGTATTGCGCATTGGAAAGCGGGATGCGCAGCTGCCAGCGCGGCTTCGCGCGGCCGGCCTCACTGGTTTCTTCAAACACGCGGCCATTCAAGCTCATGCGCACTTCGTGAAAACCAAACTCGGAACTGCCCTTGCGGACCTGGGACCAGCATTCTTCGAGCGTAACGGCCTTGGAAAGAGAACATTCAAAATCGGCCATGCGGGCTTCGACATCGATGATCCGGCGGAATTTACCACCCAGGAACATGCGGCTGGCCGAGGCGAACTCGGTATAGTCCAGTTGGCGAATGCCGATCCAAACCGCGCCGCCGAATGCCAGGACAATCAAACCGCTGAACTGATTGTGCAGCGCGCTTGCGATCAACGACAAGGCCGCCACCACGGCGCAGATTCCGTACATGGTCAGGACCGCCTTCTTGGGGCTCAGGCCCAGATCGAGAAGGCGATGGTGGATGTGGCCGCGGTCGGCCTGGAAGATCGGCTTGTTCCGCAGGAAGCGGCGCAGAATAGAGAGCGCCACGTCGATCAGCGGAATGGAAACGGCCAGCAGCGGCACGGTGAGGGCTACGAGTGTGACTGATTTTTCGCTCCACAGCGCGCCGTAGCATCCCAGCATGAAACCGATCAGCAGGCTTCCGCTATCGCCCAGGAAGACCGAAGCGCCGTTGAAGTTGTACCGTAAGAATCCGAGAAGGCATCCGGCCAGCGGCATGGTCGCCAGCGCCAAGGGAAGGTTGCTCTGCGTGAGCGCGGCCACCAGCATGGTGACAGCCGCGACGAACCCGACGCCAGCGGCTAAGCCGTCCATCCCATCGATCAGATTAAAAGCGTTCGTGCAACCCACCAGCCACAGCACGGTGATCGCGAACCCAAGCCACGGCCACTGCGGCAGCCCGCGCAACAGGTGAACGTCCACGTGGATGCCGGCGAAGTACGCCAGAATGCTGGCGCCTAAGATTCCGATCAGCTTTTGCCAGGCGGCCAGTCCGATCAAGTCGTCCAGCACGCCGGTCAGGAACACTACCGATCCGACGATGGTGAGCGGAAGAATTTCGGGAAGCGAGTGATGCAGAGTAGCGGTGTAGGTGAATGGAAGGGCGAGAGCGATCGCGAATGTAACAATGTAAGAAAGAACGATCGCAATGCCGCCCACTCTCGGGACAGGAGTTGCGTGCTTCTTGCGAACTCCGTCGGGATGATCCAGGAATCCCCATTTGCCCAGGTAGTCTCGGACCAGGGGAGTGAGAATCAAGGCTAGGACCACCGAGAGAGCACCTAGCGTGAAAATGAGAAACAAAGTATTCTCCTAAGAAACTGGCACTGCCACAAGGTGGAAACGCCGGCGGCTTCCTCCTGAACATTTGCGAGCCGTCCCGGCAGATCGAACTCGCTCACCTTAGTCTTCCATCCTATTTCACACCCGAAGACACTTAAAACCAAGAACTTTTCGATTTAGCGCGTACTAGTACGTTAGGTCCGCAACAGAGCTTACGCACAAGGCGTCACCTGATCCCGATCTGGCACCGAGGCACGACTTGCTTTTCATCGCAGTTTCAGCTTAAGGCCCGTCGAGGAGATGGACAATGAGACGGTGGTCATGACCTCAGGGGGCAACGTACCAGTACCTTCTTCCTCGGGGTTTGCATTTGCAGAGACTTGCCGGCGCGGGATCCGGGATTGCGACAATGATCGTTGCCAGACATTGGTACGCTCATTACCGTAACACTGGAATCGCATCTTCCTCGTTGTGTAAACTGACGGATACGATGACTTCCAAACGCCCATCGGGTCGCTTAGCCATCATCGTTTCGCTCTCCTTCTTTCTTGCCGTTGTCCTGGCCGGCTGCCGCGGCGCGAAGAGTTATGTCGAGAAAGGCAATGCCCTGTTCAACCAGGGAAAGTTTGCCGAAGCAAATTTGAACTATCGCAAGGCGGTGCAGAAGGATCCAACTTTCGGAGAAGGATACTACCGGGCCGGCTTGGCCGAACTCAAAGAGAACAAAGTCGCCCAGGCTCTCCAGGATTTGGAGCAGGCGGTGCGGCTGATGCCCGACAATCAGGCGGCCAAAACCGATCTGACGAATTTGCTATTAGGCGCTTACATCGGCGATGCCCGGCATCCGAAGTTTGTGTACGACCTGCTGGTCCAGTACAGCGACGAATGGCTGAAGCGCGACCCCAATTCGATGCACGGATTGCGGATCAAAGGATATCTGGCCATGCTGGAGAGGCGGCCGGAGGAAGCCGTCGAGCTATTTCGCCGCGCGATTCAAATGAATCCACAGGATGAAAAGATGCTCCTCAGCTTGATGGATGCGCTGTTTCGCAACAACCAGCCGGCCGAGGCCGAGAAGGCTGGATTGGCATTCATCGCAAGCCATCCGGCCGCGGCCAATGTTTACGACGCACTGTTCCGGCTGTACAGTTCCACCCATCGGCTGGCGGATGCCGGGAACATCCTGGTCCGGAAAGTCAGCGGCAATCCTGGACAGGGGGATTATGTCCTGGAGTTGGCGCGCTACTACGCGGTGGTCCACAACCAGCCGGAAATGGACAAAGCCATGCAGATGTTTCTGGCCAATCCGGGACGGGATCCCCAGGTACATCTCAAGGCCGGCGATTTCTACACAGCAATTCAGGACTGGAGCAGCGCGCTCGATCAATACAACGCGGGACTGGGCGCTCAACCGAAGGACAAGACGACGTATCAGAAACGCATCGCAAGAACTCTGGTTTCCGACGACAGGAAGCCGGACGCGCTGCGCGCGCTGAATGAGATTCTGGCCCAGAATCCGGGCGATAAGGACGCACGGGCGCTGCGGGCCGGCCTGTTGCTTGGGACCGGCAACCCCGATCAGTCTCGAGAAGGTATCCAGCAACTCCGGGATCTGGTGGACAAGAATCCCGACAATGTCCCCTACCGATTCGCGCTCGCCACCGCGCTGCTCCAAAGCGGGGATCTGGCCGGCGCGCGCACGCACTTTCAGGAAGTTCTGAAACGCAGTCCGGGCTCTATCGATCCGCTCCTTTCGATGGCCGAGGTTTCATTTCGCCTGGGGGATTTCGCCCAAGCGACCCAGTATGCGCAATCGGCCTTAGAAATCGATCGCGGGAATGTTCGCGCGCAGTTGCTGCAGGCAAGGTCACTGGTGCGGCAAGGCAGTTTGGAACAGGCCGCTACCGTGTTGGACAGTCTGGTCCGCCAGGACCCGAAATCCGTGGACGCGCGCATCGAGCTGGCCCGGGTGGATATGGCGCGGAAGCGATTTGGTGTCGCCGAGGCTGCCTTCAACAAAATCCTGGCCTCCAATCCCGCTGAGTTGAGAGCCATCGAAGGGCTGGTGGATATCGATGTAGCCGAGGACCGTCCGGAGCAGGCTCTGGCGAGGCTGAAGCAAGAGTTAGCGCGCTCCCACGATGCCCCGCAGGTGCTTTATCTGACGGCCATCACCGCGTTGCGCATCGGCAAGTTTGACGAATGTGTTGACGACCTCAAACGCTTAGCCGCGAAGACACCCAATTCCATCGACCCGCAACTCGAGTTGGCGGGCGTCTTCCGTCTGCGTGGAGACTATCCGCATGCCATCGAGGCGCTGCGCAAAGCGGCGGCGCTCGATCCGCGGGATGCCCGGGCAAACTCCATGCTATCTTCCCTGCTCGAGATGGACAACCAGCAGAAGGAAGCCAAGGCCGTGGCGAAGAAAGCGCTGGATCAACAACCCACCAATAAAGCGGCCATGAACAACCTGGCATACCTCCTGGCTGAAACCGGCGACAATTTGGATCAAGCTTTAAAGCTGGCCCAGCAGGCGGTGAACGGAGGAGCACAGCCCTACTTCGAGGACACGCTGGGGTTCGTTTATCTGAAAAAGGGCAAGAACGATGAAGCCGTTCAGATCTTTGAGAAACTGGTGCATGATTCTCCCCGTGAACCCATGTTCACCTACCACCTGGGTATGACCTATTTTCAGATGGGTGATCGTACAAGAGCCAAAGCGGTCCTGACGAAAACTCTTCAGTTGAGGCCGCCCAAGGATGTCGAAACCGGAGCCACCAATCTGATCAGCAAGTTGAACTAACGTCGTGGATCCGTTTGGCGAATCAAAACTTGACTAGCTGAGCGCGCGTTTTCCCCATCCCCTAGAATGTGTCACTTGGGTGAGCGGGTACTAGACGGTTCAAAATGCATTTGGTACCGCCACTGTCATGCATCTCTATATATTTCTATACGCTGATCCACTATGCTCAGTCCAGATTGTCACGTGTGACCATCGATTGTTTGACTAGGAGGAGTGAACAATGATTCGAGCGTTTGCGGTTCTTGGGGTGGGTTGCGCGATGAGCGTGGCCGCCTTTGCCGTTCCAGTGTGTCCAGTCACCAGCGGCCCGGCCGGCACGACGGACTGGATTTTTAACACGATCGCGCAATGCGGTTCAAACAGCAATGGCGTATCATTCACGCAGAACGGTGAAACGATCACGATCTTCCCCGAGGAAATAAACGGCGCGACCGGAAAAGTAAATCCTTCGAACGGGTTGGTCCTGGATGGCCTGTTCGAGGTTGGGAAGGGCGATGACGGCAACATCGCTAGCGGTATCGGCCCGTACATTAACGGAGAGAACGGCGAATCCGGCTCTCCTTACGTCACCCAAAAGGGGATTCAAGACGAGGGGTTTGAAGATTACACGCTTTTGATCGAGGTGAGCCAGACTGGTCCCGACCCCATCAGCTCGGGTACCGTGCTGAACTTTCTGATGCAAGAGGGCGCCACGGAGGACTCGTTTAATGTCTACACCGGCACCTCAAGCTCCAGCGCCGTTCCCGCCAACATCTATTCTTCTTTGACGGAGCTTTGTACTAGTGTCGGCGTCAATCAGACTTGTACTCCTCCCGGTCCAAACACCAACAATGGTTCAGCGGCCAGCGTGCTGGACGGCAAGGCGACGGTTTCGCAATTTTCCGTTACCACGTCCACCAGCGCCGCGGACCCGTATGAATTCATCGCCATTCAGGCTGACTGCGATTATCTTCTTCTGAACGCCATTACGTCGAAGACTTCGACGGTTCCCGAGCCGCGTTTCTATGGCTTGCTGCTGGCGGGGTTGCTTGGCTTCGCCGGTTCGGTGTATCGGAAGCGGCGGGCCGCGCGAGTGTGAACTTGTAGTACTCTCCTTGAGAGTGAAAAAAGGCAGGCGTCCGATGGCTGGATGCCTGCCTTTTTATTTTTGGCGTGGGGCCGCGGACCTGGGGACCCGCCCCACTTGGCGAATCAGGGTTCTAGGGTGCGGCGCTTTGCGCAACCTGGGGCGGAAGGCTGAAGGGGATCTCGAGAACCACGTCGATATCCACCGGCGCTCCGTCACGCGTGGAAGGTTTGAACTCCCACGATTCGATATCTCGGAGCACGGCGTTTTCGTAAGCGGGAGTGAGATTGCGGAGTAAGTTGCTCACCTCCAGCTTTCCCTCTTTGGTGATCACGCCCGCCAGTTGAACGCGCAGTTCCCTCCTCGCGCCGGGCGGCACCGGTTCCACCGATTCGAACTTGCGCAAGGGGATGGGCGCGCGCACGTTCAGCACGTCGCCGGCCCCCGGTTTAGAATCGTGCTCCGCGAACCAGATAATCCAGTCCGTGGTGTACTCCGGCAGATTCTCAATCGGAATCACCATGGTGTAAACGTTGCGTCCGCGAAATCTTGCTTCGATGTTCGGCGGAATGGTGCGCGAAGCTGGATGCAGCGGAACCGACAGCGTGGAGACCGGCAGGCTGCGCAGACGATCGGAGTAGAGCACGATTTTTCGCGGAGCGTCGACGTGCGGCGGCGCTAACGGCTTGCGCTCGTCATGGATCATGAGGTTCGGCACGCCTATGCCGCCCTTCACCTCACCGGTGGCGATCTCACCAACCGTTGGCGCTTGAGCGAACTGGCCCGGCCGCGATCCGTCGGGCACCTGCCCCTTGTCGGTGGGATGCAAACCCACCACCGCGATGTCCACTTTGCCGTTGCCGGCCTGATTGGCGGGACCGGGAGGAGCGCTGGGAGGCGGAGGCGCGCCCTTGGAGAACGAGGGCGCGCCAATGCCATCCGGCAAAGCCGCTCGCGCCGTGGCCGAACCGGCGATATTCGCGTCGGGCAGCGGCACATGCCGTTTGCACTGGAATCACCAGGTGCGCCGCGCGCTGGCTGGGAGGCGGCGGAACGAAAGCCTTGCGCGGCTTGGGAATCTCGATGGGCTGCGTGTTGGCCTGCGCCGCTTTATTCACGTCGCCGTTGGGCGTGGGGGGCGAAATATTAGGCTGCGGAGATTTCGCGCCTTGGGTGTCGGGTTTCTCGATCTTCGGTTTGGGTTCGGGAGGCGGAGGCGGCGCGGGGATGGACATGGCGGCCCGCGCGATCAGATTGGGCGCGGGCAGATCCTGATGGATCTCCACTTTGGGCACCGGCTGCCAGATGAACTGTTTCACCGATTTCGGCTTGGGCGCCGTGGCGATGATCGCGAGGGCCGATTTCTGCGGCGCACGCGGCGTGGGGAACGTTCCGATTCTCTCCTGCGCCGAAACATCCGGCAGCTTCTTCTGGGGAGGGTTATACCAGATGATCTTCTTTTCGTCGGGTTTGATCAGCTCGTCGTAGATAGGTTTGTCGCGCGCCTGATCTTCGGATTGCACTTGCGGCAGCACGAGCAACCCGGTCACCACCACTACGTGAAAGACAATCGAAAGAATGAAGGAAGTGGGGCGAATGCGGTAGCCGCGCGCAACCGGAGGACGGGCGGTGCGAACGCGTATTTTTAGGGACATTGGCGGCTGTTGTTGCATTGCAGTGCTCGCTGGATGTCCCCTACTTTGCGCGGCGCCGCGCCCGGCGGTAGGAGCGCTTTTCCGACTGACCGACCCGCCAAAATTGAAGGATAGCAAATCGCTCTTATCCCAGCCACCAATGCCAGCACCTGGCGCCGATCAGCGCGCCATCTCAACCGCCAAGACACCAGCCGATTGCAGCTTGCGCTGTGCCTGTTCCATCTCGGCGTGCGTGGAGAAGGGACCGATCAGAATGCGCGCGTTGTCCGTTCTCTCACCGTCCTGAACCTGGGCGTGAAATCCTTTGGCTTGGAGCGACCTGACAAAGCCTGCGTCCTGCCGCGGCCCGATCCCGGCCGCTTCCAAATAAAGATGAGCCGGCGGCACCGTGTACCAAAATGCTTCCGCCATGGAAGCTCCACGCACAGTGGGTTGCCCCATGGGTTGCGCGGGCCGCAACGTGGCCGTAGCTTGCACTGGAGCGGGAAGCGGCACTGGAGCCGGAGCTGGCGTCACAGTTGCAGATGGCACCGGAGCTGCAGATCGCACCGACACAGCGGGTGTCGAAACTTCGTCGGCGGCCACGATCCGAACGCCGACGTACCAGCTGGCGAGACTGAGCCCGACCGTTACAGTGACGGCAAACCACAGCAGCAAGCCTTTGAGAGACTTCGAAGGCCCGCTGGTCAGCCCGCTGTTCAAACCAGGCTGCACCTCGTCCTGGGAGTCTTCACGCTGCGAGGCTGGCAGAGCCATATTGGTTGCACAGTTGGTAGTGGTCATCGAGCGCCTCCTATTATGGTCCCCCTCTGTTCAGGGCCCTAGGTTGGACACCTTATTCATCGACTCATTCTGGAGAAAACAATAGAGTCTAAGGCGATGGGCCCGGCGTCTTTAGGATTTCAGCCGCAGTTCGCTAGAATGGATCATCCATGGGAACCGAGCTCGTTAACGCTCCAAGAATCACTGAGAAGTTCACTTGTTTCAAGCTTCTTATCCGACGCTCCAGGATTCATCGCTATGGAGTATTCGCTGGAGAGCGTATACCGGCTAATCGTAAGGTGATTGAGTATACCGGGGTGCGACTGAACCGTAAGCAAGCCAAGATTCGCGGCGACGGTGATTACACCTATCTATTTGCCGTGGACCCCTACTGGACGCTGGATGGCTCAGTCGGCGGCAGCGGCGCGGAGATCATCAACCATAGCTGCAATCCCAATTTAGTAAGCCGCATCATGAAAGGCCATGTCCTTTATATCAGCCTGCGCGTCATCCGGCCCGGCGAGGAACTGACGGTGAACTATAACTTCGATAACGATGTCCGGACATTTCCCTGCTCTTGCGGCGCTCCGACATGTGGCGGCGCGATCGGAAAAAACAAAGCTTGAAAACTTTTACACGGCCTGTTCGCGAAGTAGTACCCTGTCGATCGGTGCAATTTAAGATTTTGGATTTCAGTCCTTTGTCGATTCGATATCATGTAACTCTTGAGCAATTCTCTCACTCCTCCCGGACGGAACTACTAGTACTCTTAGTTGGCCTAAAGGGACTAAAGATCTAGCGACTGTACATGAGTTATTGTTACGATCTTTTCAGCTGGCTATCTTTCGGCTAGAATCTTTTAGCCAACAGCAGCGTCGAACTTCCGACGGTTCGGAGGAGGACCTTAAGTGGAGTGGCATATCATTACCGGAGAATACCCGCCTCAGTTGGGCGGCGTCGGCGATTATAGCTTCCAAGTGTCTCAAGAATTGGTGAAAGGCGGAGATCGGGTGCATGTTTGGCGCCCCGGCACCAACGCGCCCTCCACCAATCCTGATCTTTTGTTGCCGGAGACAGCTCAGGTCCACGCCTTACCTGGTGGATTTGGCCGGCGCTGGCTGCGGGAACTTGATCGAGGCTTGGGATCCTACTCCGGACCGCGCAACATCTTAGTTCAATATGTGCCGCACATGTACGGCTGGAAGAGCATGAACCTGGCCTTCTGTTTGTGGATCTGCCTGCAGCGGAAACATAATGTCTGCGTTATGTTCCATGAAGTGGCCTTCCCTTTCCGAGGCTGCCGCCGCCCCAGGCATCTGGTGCTTCCAATTGTGCACCGGTTGATGGCCTGGGCTATCCTGCGTTCGGTCCGGCATTCTTTCACTTCGACGGAACCCTATATGACGTTGCTCCAAAGCCTGGGGAACGCCCGGACGCCGATCAGCATGTTGCGAATCTGCAGCAATGTGCCATCGGAAAGTTATCAATCCAACGACGCGACGCCCGCCAAGACGGAGAACCAGGACGGACTGTTCAACGTCGGCATTTTCTCGAACTTCGGCTCGGAGCTTCGCGAGCATCTAACGCCGGTGCTGGGAGCGGTGCTGGGGAATCCAAGAATCGGCGTGGCTCTGCTGGGGCCGGGAGAAGCATTTCGTCAGTCGCTCGCCAAGCAATACCCGCAGGCTGCCGATCGAATCCGCTGCACCGGACATTTGCACGTCTCTGAAGTCGCGCGGCACATGCGTAGCTGCGACGCGCTGCTGCAGGTTTATCCGGAGGGCGCATCGGCGGCGCGAGGCACACTCATCGGGGCGCTGGCATCCGGCATACCGGTGGTTACGACGTCCGGTCCAGGAACAGACCGGTTGTTGTTGGATAGCAAAACGCTGCTAATCTCTGAGTCTTCTCCGCAATCGATCCGCAAGACGCTGGAGCTGCTCATGGCGAATCCGGAAAAGGCGCACGAATTGGGCGCGGCGGCCCAGCGGCTGTACCGGGAATCGTTCCAGCCGGCGGTGATCGTTAGCACGCTCCGCGATGTGGTATCCGATCTGGACACTGCCGAAGAAGTAGTGAACTACCAGGCGGTGGTGCCGGGGCGAGTGCAATCCGGTTTGTGAAAGTCGCGCGGAATCCGTCGCCGGCGGTAGGCGCCGGGTTGGCGACCTTACTTCGCGGTCAGATGACGTAAGTCTCGTTCATTCTCGTTACAGACAAACTCCATAAGCTCGGTATCGGGGATCAGCTGGGGATGCAGCTCGGCCGTCCACGGCCTGGTGTATGCTTTCGGATCGTCGATGGTGAGCTGAATGTCCATGCGCCCGAAATCGCGACGGCGCATGCGTTCGGTCAGATGCATGGCATCCGTTGTCGGATTGCCGAATCCGGAGAGCCAGGCCTTGCCGTTGAAGCCGCTCGATTCCACCACCAGCGTGTCGCCCTCCCAATGTCCGGTGGAATAACCCGCCCAGGCCGGATTGGGATCTTTCGGCAGAGCGCGACCGTCCAGGAAGATCTGGCGATAAGTGGTCTGATATTCGTAGAGAATTACGATCAGATCAGGAGTCTGGACGATTTTGTGCAGGTCGAACGCATCCGCTTTCGGGACGCCGCGCGGCAGACAACGCGACTCCGGGTTATCAATCAAATTGGTAGCCGTGTTCCGATCGAACAGCGCCTTGGCCCAAGGTTGCCACGGAATGTCGATGCCCTTCAGATAATAGGCGGCGCCGCGCGCATCCAACTGCTCCCACATACCGGAGAGATCGGGCTTCCCGTCCGCGGTCTTGGGAGCGGGAGCGGAGAGGTTGGGCTTGCCGTTGGCGGTGCGCGGGATTCCACGCGTGGGGTAGTTGATCCACTGCGCGGAAGCGGCCGTACACAGTAGGCACGCGAAAATTATCGAACGCGGCCGGGGCGGCATGCCATCATTATCCGCCAATGCGGTCAGAAAAGATCCGACATGTTAAACTGCTCACGTCACCGCGATAAAGGATGAGCTTCGGACAGTCGATCCAACTGGGTATGAGGCGTTGGGGTATCAGGCCCTGGGTATGAGACAAGCTAAGCTTCCATTGCGTTTCAGCCTGCTGGTCGGCCTGATCCTGGGGAGCGCTGCGGTCAACGCGCAGACTACGCAGGGCCTCATATCGGGCAGGCTGGTGAACTCCGTCACTGGTGCGCCCATCCCAGACGCACGAATCGTTTTCGCGAGTTCGTTGACCAACATGGCGGGCGGCGCCGAGAGCGACGCTTCGGGTTACTACCTGTTGCCCTTGCTTTCGCCCGGCCTTTACCAAGTCCGCGTCACGGCCGATGGATTCCAGGCGCAAGAGGTGCAAGACCTGGAACTCACGGTTGCGGCGCGCATCGATCTCGACTTCCGGCTTCGGCCCTTGAACGATGTTTGGGAAGCCGGACAATATAACAGCGTTTTCCTGCCGGGGTCGAAGACGATCGTCACCTTCTATGGGCCTGACGTGGACAGCACGAAAACCGGATCGTTCGAAGCGCAGAAGGGCCGCAGCGAGGCGCTCGAGTCGACGATATCGGAAGTGATCGACCGCACCGAGCTTGACCAGCTTCCGCTGGAGGGACGGGACGTCTACACCATGCTGGTGACCCAGCCGGGTGTGACTTCAGACGCCGGCACCGCGCGCGGGCTGGGGCTCTCCATTAACGGAACGCGTCCTACTTCATCCAATTTCATGCTGGACGGCGTGGAGAACAACAATTACCTCACCACCGGGCCGCTCACTCCCATCGCGCCCGAAGCCATTCAGGAGTACCGCGTTTCCACCAACAACTTCTCGGCCGAATACGGCCGAACCGCGGGGTACGTGGCGAACGCGATCACGCGATCCGGCGGCGATGCGTTTCACGGAATCGTTTACTTCTATCTGGAAAATGACGTTTTGAACGCCAACACCTTTCAACAGAACCTGGCGGGGACGCCTCGCACGCCCGACAAGCAGATTCAGCCGGGATATTTCGTAGGCGGACCGGTGCTGAAGAACCGGCTGTTCTTCTCCAGCGCGTTTGAGCAGCTTCGCAGCCGCAGCTTCCAAGGGCCCGCCACCTTTCTGCTTCCTTCCACGACTTTCTTGTCCACGTTTCCCCAGCAAAACACGCCGCTCGGCAAGCTGCTCAGCATGTACCCGGCGCCGGCGGTTGCCGATGGGGCCAGTCCGCTGGCGACGCTGACGGTAGCGCCGCCGGTGGCCATCGACCGGTCACTCGGAATCGAGCGCCTGGATTACACCACGCCCAGCGGACGCGACCGTATCGTGGCGCGCGGCATCTTCGTCGATATGTCCGAGCCCGACTTCATCTGGAATCCCTACAAGGATTTCATCACGCCGTTGATTCAAGATACCTGGGCCATCGGCGGCAGCTACATCCACACTTTTTCGACCAGCCTCACTAATGAATTCCGTCTCAGCCGCACTGACGACGACTTGCACTTCAATCGCCCTCATCCGGAAGTTCCCTCCCTGCTCGCCGAGGCACCTTCCAACTATTTCCCGATTTCCACTATCACGCTGCCGGGAAGCTCGCAATTTTACAGCTACAAAAATCACAGCAAGACAACCGAGCTTCTGGATAACGTGATCCTTTCGCGCGGGCGTCACCTGATCACCGTGGGTGCCGGCGTTCTTTTCCGAAACCTGAGCGGGTACCTCACCGCCGGACAGGACGGAGAGTACACTTTCGACGGAGTGTTCCAGTTGGCGCTGAACCTGCCCAGCAGCCTGACCACCACCATCGAGCGCGATAGTCCGGCGGGCACGGCCATCCAGCCGAGCTACGATCGCGAATACACCTACAACCAGTATTTTGTTTTTGCTCAGGACACCTTCCGCCTCACGCCCCGGCTGACGGTCAATTATGGCCTGCGCTACGAGAATTTTGGCGCGCCCAGCAACGTGGGCCCGAATAAAGACGCATTGCTGGAGTTGGGCAGCGGCGCCAGCATGAACCAGCAACTGGCCAGCGCCACCTTGGTAACCCCCACCGGCGGCGACGAGAAGCTCTTCGGCGCCGATAACCGTGACATTGCCGTTCGCGCCGGAGCATCCTACGATTTGTTCGGCACCGGGCGCACGCTGTTGCGTGGCGGGTTCGGAACGTTCTATGACCGACCCTTCGATAACCTGTGGCAGGATCTGCGAAGCAACGATTACGTGCTGTCGCAGTTCGCCCTCACAGGGAGCGTCAACTACCTGAGCCCCATTGCAAGCGTGCTTCCGGGGCTGGCGCAAACTTCGCCGCCGAGCTTCTATTCCTTCCCCAACGTGACGCTGGTGGCGCCTAATCTGCTAAACGGCCGTTCGTCCAGCTATTTTGCCGGCATCCAGCACCGCGTGACGAACGATTTCACGATTGAGGTGAATGGGCTGGGCACCTACGGGAGAAACCTCATCACCACGGACATCATCAATCGGGAATTCACAACCGCGGACGGTAATCGCGTCAACCCGAACCTCCCGGACATCAATTATCGGGCCAACCAGGGCTTTTCGGACTACAACGCGCTCACCGTGGTGGCGCGCTATCGCTGGAGCCGCGGATATCTTCAGGGCTCCTACACCTGGAGTCACTATATCGACAATCAGAGCGATCCACTGACTGGCGATTTCTTTGATCTCAGCTTCACGAATATCTCGTCAGGCTCCGGAACCGCAAAAGCGGCTTTCACGCAGCAATTCGATCCGAACGGCGACCGGGGGAATTCCGATTACGATCAGCGGCACAACCTGGTTGTGTTCTCCTACTGGAATCTTCCTTCGGCGCTGCAGGGGTCCAAGGCGCGAGTGTTATTCCGCGATTGGATCGTGTCGGGTCTGGCGGCTTTCCGGTCCGGCCTGCCCTATACGGTGATCGACGACACCAGTCCGGTGATCCCAGGTAACGGCGTGGTGATCAATCCGCGTCCGGATCTCATCAATCCGAATCCTGTCTTGTCGTCTCCGGTTCGAGTCCCAGGCGGCGAGCAAATACTGAATCAGGCCGCTTTCGCCACGGTTTCGGATAGCGTAGGTACACTCGGCCGCAACTCGCTGATTGGCCCCGGTCTCTATAGCATCGACCTTTCTCTGGCGCGCTCATTCGGTATACCATGGTTCGGAGAGTCAGGCAGGCTGACGCTTCGAGCGGACGCGTTTAATTTCCTGAATCACGCGAACCTGAATAATCCAGACCCGTTTCTGGGGGACACGAGCACTTTTGGGCAGGCGTCGTTTGGCCGGTTAGGGGATCCCAGCGGTTTTCCAGCGGTGAGTCCTCTCAATGAAACGCCGCGGGAGATTCAATTGATGCTGAAGATCCAGTTCTGACCGGGGCAATCGAAGGGAAGGGGGGATCGCAATGAGAAAGCGCCGTTGGGGACACCTGTGTTTTATCTGTTTTGCGATCGGATGCGGCCCAATCGCTTTGCAGGCTCAGCCGTCGTTTGGTCCCACAAGTTGCGCTATCGCCCCGCCTAACGTTGTATCGTTCACTATTGAGCGGACCGTCATGCCTTCTGATACCGAGACGACGTACGACTCAAGCATCCCCGCAACCATCCTGGCCAGCCTGGCTTCGGGAGCACTGGAGATAAGGGAACGGCTGATTTATAATCCGCAAGCCAACACTCTTACGTCGACGATCTTTCTGGTCCAGCCGGGATCGCCCATTCCCACTCCAGGCAGCGTGGATATTAGTTCGATGACGCTGGCCAGTTACACCATCTCAGTGGACCGGACGTACACTTCCTGCAGTCCTTTTCCGAGTCTGATGTTTGTGGGAAGCATCACGTCCAGCTCTCCCGGGGCCGCCTCCTCAACGGCACTTACAACCTGGCTTTCAGCGGAACGCCCGCCACGGTATCGATCGGCTATACGACGGACAATCCGCCGCTCATCAATAATGTTGTGACCTTGATTGCCGGCATCGCGGTTTCCTACTCCGCGACTGCGAATGGAAGCGTGACTTTTCCGGGAAATGCGGTCCCCGGCCAGCCAACCATCGCGAGCGTCGTGAACGGCGCCAGCCTGCTGCCCGGCATCGCCCCGAACTCATGGGTCACGATTTACGGGAGCAGCCTGGCTTCGACCACCGACAACTGGAACAACTCCATCGTCAACGGGGCGCTGCCAACCATTCTGGATGGAGTGAGCGTGTCGATCGGCGGCCAGCCGGCTTACATCGCTTACATCAGTTCAGGACAGATCAATCTGATCGCTCCGACCGTCAGTCCGGGACCGGTCGCGGTGAAGGTAACGAACGGGACGGTCACGAGTGCCGCGTTCACGGTCACGTCCGGCGAATTCAGCCCGGCCTTCTTTGCGTGGCCAGGAAACCAGGTGGTGGCAACGCATCTGGATTTTAGCGTTGCGGCGAAGGCCGGAACGTTTTCGGGCCTCACCACGATTCCAGCGAAACCCGGAGAAACGATTATTCTATGGGGCACCGGATTGGGGCCCACCACTCCCGCCGCGCCCGTGGGCTCCCTGGTTCCAGTGAATCAAACCGATAGCACGCCGACTCCGCCGACGGTCACGCTAAACAACGCTCCCGTAACGGTGTCCGGCGCGACGCTGACGCCCGGCGCTGTGGGCTTATACCAAGTCGACATCCAGATCCCAAGTCCGCTGGCGGACGGCGACTACGCGGTGCAAGTGAGCGTCGGCGGCGCGACGTCCCCGTTAGGCCTGATACTCACCGTTCAAAATTAACCGGGCCCATCACGGGGCCACGCGGAAACTCATTCTAGGGCAATGATGCGGGGCATGTGCAGACGCCCTTTCCACTGCCGACCAGTTGAATGGCCGAGCATTGCGATCCCAACCTGGCCAGCTCCGCTGCGCTCAGGCCGCTGTCGATAAAGTCCGTCTCCGTTATCGCCGGAACACTTTGGATATGTGTGCCCCAGGCGTGAATCCCGGCATCCGGCTGCGGCGCCGTGGGCTGGCAGGTCTTGGAGGAGACAATCTTGATGATGCCGCTGTGGAGGATCACGCCGGTCAGGGGATTGGCTGTGAGATTTGCGTTCACACTGAGAGTGAGCAAGCCGTCCGGAGTTATGGTGCAACAGCAGCATTCGGCCATTTCTACGTCATTCTGGAATACGTAGATATCGGCGGAGAGGGGCTGGGCTTTCTGTCCCACCGGATCAGTCCCGGCGTTGGTCGCCTGGACCGTCGCGTCGGGGTAACCGGCTTCATTTGCATTGACGAAGTAATTCACCTTAAAGGTGTCCGGGTCAATGGCTTGGGCGGACAGAATTGCGGCTGATCCAAGCAGCGCGGCCGCTACTGACAACATCTTTAACATAGTTCCCCTCGGAAGCATTTGTTCTTGCCAGGACCCCCCTGGCGGTTCGTGCCGGTTGGCTGGACCGGCGTAGCCCATTTTGCTCAAAAAGGACTGTTCACCAATCGCTCACCGAAGGAGCGACTTCAAAGTGTCATACTCATTACTAAACCGGAAAAGCCTTTCCAACAAGAGGCGGTTTCTGCTTTCTTACAGAAACAACAATGCTTTTGTACCGCGTGTACTATCGGTGGAGGTTGCGTGCCTGCGCCATGGCGAGGCGTGGCTGATTCGGTATACCATGGTTCACGCGAACGTAAACGCCGTGCATGAATAAGCTTCCTGCGATCCTCATCACAGCGCAGATTTTTCTGATGTGCGGCAGCGGCTGGTCTGCCGATCTGACTCCGGACAGCATCATCACTACCTATGCGGGAGCAGCGCATATCTTTAGCGGCGATGGGCGACCGGCTCTAAACGCCGCTCTCTCCGGCTTTCAGCAGATCCAGACGGATCGCAACGGCAACATCATCTTCGCCGACACCGGGAATGACGTGGTCAGCAGGTTGAACTCGGACAGCACTCTCACAGTCCTAGCAGGCAATGGCATTATCGGCTTTTCCGGGGAGGGCGGCCCAGCCCGCAGCGCGTCCCTGAGACTTCCCACCGACGCCGTCATGGACAAAGCGGGCAATCTCTACATTTACGATTCCCTCAATTTTCGTATTCGCCTGGTGACTCCGGACGGCGTCATTTCCACTTATGCTGGCACGGGCGTGGAGGGGTACATGGGCGATGGAGGGCCCGCCACTCAGGCGCAAATCGAGTTCGACGGCAAGATGACGATTGACATAGCGGGCAACTTGTACTTTACGGACCCGGTTAATTCCGTCGTTCGCCGCATCACCCCGAACGGAACCATTTCCACTTACGCTGGAAACGGCCAGCCCGCCTCCGGCCCAGACAGCGGCGACAACGGCCAAGCCACGCAAGCATCCCTTGGGCTCTCACTGGGCGGGTTGGCGGAGGATAGCGCCGGCAATCTTTACGTCGCGGAGGACATCACCAATCAGATCCGCAAAATCGCGCCGAATGGCATCATCACCACGGTGGCCGGCTCGGGCGACTACGGCTACGTGGATGGTCCAGCATTATCGGCGCAGTTCAGCACCCCCTACGGTATCGCTGTGGATGCCAGTGGCAATTTGTATGTCGCGGATGTCAACAATGGGGTGGTTCGAAAAATCTCGGCCGGCCTGGTAAGCACCGTCGCGGGGAGTCCGGTTTTCGGTTTCTCCGGGGACGGCGGTCCGGCGTTGCAAGCAGCATTCCGATTCCCGGAGGGCGTGGCGATCGGCGGGGATGGAAATCTGTACATCGAAGATATCGGGAACTTCCGTATACGAGAGGTCACCGCGGATGGAAACATACACAGCGTGGCCGGCGACGGACAGTTCGAACCTACGCCAGACGGCACGCCTGCGGCCAACGCGTCGTTATTGGCGCCCAATTTTCTTTCGTTCGACCCATCCGGCCGTCTCCTGATTGCCGATACCGGAGACTATTCGGTAAAGCGCATCAATTCGGATGGAACCATCCAGACCATCGCCGGATCGGGAATCCAAGGTTATGGACAGGGCTACCAGGGTGTTTTCGGTGGACCAGCGACGGATAGTTTGCTTGCAACCCCGAGACAAGCGGTCGCGGATGCGAAAGGGAACATCTATATTTCCGACGATAGCTTCGGCGTCGTCTACATCATCACGCCCGACGGCAACTTGAACCTGTACGCCGGCCAAGTTGGCGTCTATCAGTTCGGAGGCGACAACATCCCGGCCACCGATTCATCGTTGGTTGAACCTTTTGGGCTTGCGCTGGATCCAAGCGGCAACTTATATATCGCCGATCCGGGAGACAACCGGGTGCGGAAAGTTGCGATGGACGGGACCATTACGACCTTTGCGGGGACGGGCCAAGGCGGCTATTCCGGCGACGGAGGCCCGGCCAACCAGGCCATGCTGCTTTTCCCGGAAAGCATCGCGTTGGATCCGAAAGGCGATCTCATGATCGCCGATGTTGGGAACAACCGTCTGCGCATGGTCACACCCGACGGCAACATCACAACCATCGCAGGGACTGGCGCCCACGCCTCAACCGGCAACGGGGGACCGGCCATCGCGGCCGGCGTGAGTCTTCCGTTCGTCGTCACGGCCGATTCGGCCGGCAACATCTTCCTGATTGAATCCGGCGGCACCACGGTGCGCCGAATCTCGCCAGAGGGAATCATATCGATAGCCGCCGGAAACGGGCAGCTCGGTTTCGGAGGCGATGGCGGCCCGGCGATAGAAGCAACTTTCGGCGACGCACAAGGCCTGGCGGTGGATTCCAGCGGTAATCTGTATATCTCGGATTTCAACAACAATCGGGTTCGAGAGGTTCTCACCGCCACTCCCACTTTGACGGCCACTCCCGCCGGCTTGTCTTTCCTGGGAACCAGTGGCGGCGTGACCACGGACCCGCAGGCCATCGCTCTTTCCAGTAGCCTCTCTGGACTGGAAGTGGCCGCCAGCTCCGATAGCGCTTGGCTGCAGGTTCCCTCGGGGACGGCTTATGCGCCCGGGAGCATCTCGGTTTCAGCTAATCCCACGGGCCTGGCGCCAGGAACCTACCAGGGCACGGTGAGCCTGGGATCGCCGGGGCTGACCTCGCCTTTAGCCACGGTTCACGTTACCTTCCGTGTCGATTCGGCGAGCGATCCGAAGCTCACCACCGACTTGACTGCGCTGGCATTTTCTTTGACCAGCGGCGCCGCGCCGCAGAGCCAGCCGCTACGCGTCTTGAATTCAGGGAGCGGGCAGATTCAGTTTTTCGTGGTCTTCCAGGGCGCCGCCAGCGCTGGTCTGGTTTCCTCCGTCCAGCAGGGCACGACGCAGCCGAATTCTCCCGCGGTCTTGAGCATCATGGCCGATCCATCCAAGCTTCCGCTGGGGACGACCTCGGCCTCCTTGCTGATTCTCGGCACGAATCTGCAATACGTGACCATCCCGATCACGATCACGGTCTCGCCGGGCGTGCAGAAAATGGCCCTTTCACAAGGCGGATTCACCTTCACGGCGAACGCGGGAGGAGGAGTGACGCCGCCCCAAACGTTCGAGGTTCTCGACACCGGGACGATTGCGTTTAGCTGGACTACGCTAGCCACCACGCTTTCGGGCGGCAACTGGCTGTCCATCTCGGCGGCCGGCGGCAATTCATCGCCGACTAGCTTCGGCTCTGTCACTGTAGCCGCGAATCCGGCGGGGCTGGCTCCTGGCGTGTACTACGGACTTGTGGTCGTGTCGTCGGCGGGCACTGTAAACTCGCCACAACAGTTCGAGGTCGTCTTGAACGTGCTTGCATCCGAGCAACCCGCGGGAGCCACCGTCGCGCCTTCCGGCCTCATCTTCACAGCTCCTGCCGGAGGGGATGATCCGAGTTCGCAAACATTCCAAGTCACGAATTTGAATGCCACCAATGCGGCCTTGGCGCTGAAAGTTACCACCACCGGAGGCGACTGGCTAGCTGTCGCGCCGGACAACGGAAGCGTTCCCGCGGGGGCTTCGCAGACCATCACGGTCCAGCCCCACGCGGGGTTTCTCACCCCTGGCGTCTATCGAGGGTTAATCGCTCTGCAGGCCGGCGGAACCGCGCTCACCGTAAACGTGCTGTTCGTGGTTGTTCCTTCGGCTCCTCCAACCGCCTCATCGTCTCCGTCGCGGCACGCGGTTGCCGCCAGCTGCACGCCTTCCGGACTTTATCCCGTATTCACTTCACTCACGGAAGGCTTCGTTATCCCGGCGAGTTGGCCGCTACCGATCGAAGTGCAAGTGGTGGACGACTGCGGAAATCCGATGACTAGCGGCAGCGTCTCTGCGGATTTCTCCAATGGCGATCCGCGGCTTTCGCTGGTGTCCCTCAACAACGGGCTGTGGCAAGCGATCTGGCTGGGTCACAACTTGAGAGCGAACCAAATCGTGATCACCACCAACGCCGACATCGCGACGCCGGCGCTGCATGGGTCGGCGCAATTCGCGGGCAAGCTGGCATCGAACGCGAACGTCCCATCCATCAACTCCGGCGGAGTAGCGAGCGGAGCGTCGGCAACGGGCGCGGCCGTCATCGCTCCCGGAGATCTGATTACGATTTCCGGCCAGTATTTCGCCGCAGCCCCCGTTTCCTCCACCCAGTTGCCGCTCAGCCCGAATCTGGCGGGTACTGAGGTGCTGTACGCGGGAGACTTTTTGCCATTGCTTTACTCCAACAGCGGAACCATCCTGGCCATCGTGCCGTACGATCTTACGCCCAATGCACAATATGAGCTCATTGTGAGCCGGGGTGGCGCGATATCGGGACCTGTAGCCGTTTCTGTCGCTGCCGCTCAACCTGCGATTCTCCAGATCGGCGCCAGCAACGCGGGCGTCGCGCAGAATTTGTGGAGCTTGTTGACCGCGGGTACGCCACCAGCTTCGGCCGCACCTGCCACTCCATTGATACCCGGTAGCAATCTGGTAATCTATTGCACAGGTTTGGGCGCCATCAGCCAGCCGCTCAGTCCTGGCGCCCCCCCGCCGGCGACGCCGGTGACTACAGCGAATCCGGTGTCTGTGTCGCTGGGCGGGGAGAATGTGCCGGTTACGTTCGCAGGACTGTCGCCCGGTTATCCGGGAATCTACCAGATCGAGGTAACGGTGCCGTCCGACGCAGGCATAGGCAACAGCGTTCCGCTGACAGTTTCCGTAGCTGGGCAAACAAGCGTCGCCGTGAATGTCTCGGTGCAAAGTGCCAACTAACTCCCGTCTCCATCAGGGGAGCGGCGTGGCGAGATATTTCAGCTCGGGTTTCTGTTCGGCATTTGCCATCGGCAAGCGGTCGGCATTCATGAACATTGAAACGATCTGATAAAAACCGGCGCTGGCCAGCAGGTCCACGATGCCGCGCTCGCCAACTGCATTCTGCACGGCGGCAAAGGTGCTGTCGCTCACCTGTTTGGTTTTGAACAGCTCCGTAATGAAATTGTAGACGGCCTCTTCATCGGCCGACATGCCCACAGGACGCCTTCCCTCGGCGATGGCTTTCACTTTGTCCTCGCTTAGCCCGGCCTCGACGGCGGCTCGGCGGTGAGCGAGCCATTCGAACTGGGCGCCCCAGTAGCGGGCGGTAAGGATGATCGTCATTTCCTTAAGCTTGTCGGGAACCGACATGTGGAAACGAACCCGATCCCCCATGGTGAACAGCAGATCGCCGGCTTCAGGGCTGCGAACCGCGATGTTGAACATCCCCACCGGACCACGCCCAGCCAACGCGTGATCGGTCATGGTCTTTTGCTCGGGAGTCATTTGTGCGTAGGTGAGGGGCGAGAAGCGGTCGCCACGCAAGGTGAACGCCTTACCGTTGACCGTCGACTGAGCGGATGCGGGGGACGTTCTACCCGGAACCGGGGTCGCGAAGCCCATCCCTATTAGCGGAAGCGGATTTTCGAGCGGCTTGAGTTCGGGCTGCGTACCAGGGGCCAAAGGATAACGGTCCACATCGAGGACCATCGAAACCAGGCAATACCAGCCGCTCAAACCCAGCATGTCGACCACGCCCTTCTCGCCATATGTCTCCTTAGCAGCTTGGAACGCGGCGTCAGTCACCTGGTGCGTGGTGAGTAGCTGGTCGATGAAATTGTAGGCCACCTCCATCTGCGGCGACATCCCGGCAGGACGCTTCCCGCTGGCGATGTCATCCACAATGGCAGGGTTCACGCCGTTTCTCAGCGCCGCGGCCTTATGTGCCGTCCACTCGTACTGCGCCATCCAGAAGCGGCCGGTCATGATGATGATCGTCTCGGACACGTCTTTAGGCAGAGCCGTATGGAAACGCATGGAGCCGCCGAATTGCTGGGCCAGATCGCCCACCTCAGGACTGCGCAGCAGGACGTTGAACGGTCCACGCGCGCCCTGACGTTCCCCGGCCAGCAGATGATCGATCATGGTCTTCTGCTCGGGTGTCATCTGGTCGTACTTGAGTGGATTGAAACGATCGCCTACCAAAACCAGGCTGTGGGGATCGGGTGCCTGCTTCGCGGGGGCCGGGTTGGAAGAGGTCTGGGCGCCGGCGATTTCCATGAGGCCGAGCAGCAAGGCGCAGGAGATCTGAAGACGCATCGTGGTCCTCCTTATTCCGACTGGTATCTGAGTTATGTTACGCCAATTCCGCTGGAACTGTCGTCAAGAAACGGCTGGTCGGGCCGCAGTCGTGCAGCCAGGATCGCTCCAACCAGCAGCAACAGCATGGAGCAGATGAACGGGAAAACCCAACTGCCGGTGCGGTCCACCAGATAACCAAAACTGGACGGCGATACCAGGCCCGCCAGACCAAAGCCAAAGTTCA
Source organism: Bryobacterales bacterium (assembly GCA_963798295.1). Lineage (GTDB taxonomy): Bacteria > Acidobacteriota > Terriglobia > Bryobacterales > Bryobacteraceae > Palsa-89. Next base: position 1,519,696 of record CAWCSV010000007.1, read on the forward strand.
TCATGCCGCTGGCGGTGCCCGCATAACGGGGAGCAATATCCATGGGGATGGCCCAGATGGGCGCAACGATCAGCTCGGCGAAAAAGAAAGCCAACGAGAGACACGCCGTAGATGTCGCCAGGCTGTGAAACAGCACCACGGGACACAAGAAGATGAGCGCGCCCAGGAATCCCGTGACAATCACGGTGCCGCGCGCCACCACTAAACTGCCGGTCAGGCGAAGCAGGCGATCGGTAGCAATACCGCCCGCTGCATCGCCTAGGACGCCCGCGCAAAGCACGCCGGCGGAGAACATCGCGGAGGACTGGAGATTGAGATGGTAGTTCTCGAAGAAAAACGCGGGTATCCAACTCAAGAACAACCACAGCGTCCAACCGTAGCAGAAGTCGACCATGGTCACCGGCAGGATGCGTCGCGCGAGCCGCAGCCACGGAATCAACTTGCGGTCGCGGCCGCCGGGCTCAGGTAGCGCTGCCAGGTCCGCTGGAGTGATGCCAGGATGCTCACCCGGGGCGTTGCGAAAATACCAGGCCCAAGCCAGAAGCCAGACAAGGCTGGCCAATCCAACGATGACGAAAGAGCGTCTCCATGTCGCGAACAGAAGCAGCGCGGCCATCAGCGGAGGTGTCGCTGCATTACCGATTCGGCCAAACGCATGCGTGAGCCCCTGTGCGAAACCCCAGTCCCGAATGGGGATCCAAATGGACATCGCTCGTGTGGCGGTGGGAAAGGCAGCACCCTGCGCGAAACCCAGCGCCAGACGCAAGGCGAAGAGCGACGCGAGTCCGCCCGCCGCGCCCGTGAGCATGGTGGAGACACCGACCATTGCGCAGCACGCGGACAATGTCAGACGCGGTCCGAACTTGTCACCGATCCAGCCACCGATCAGTTGAAACAGAGCGTAGGGAATGGCGAAGGCCGAAAATACCAGTCCAAGCTGCGTATTGCTTAGCCTGAGATCCGCTTTGATGAGGGGCGCAGCCGTTGCGATGTCCACGCGGTTCACGAACAAGATCAAGTACAGAAGGCAAAGCAGTGCGAGAACAACTCGCGGGGCACTGGGCTTATTCACACCGTCTTGCTCGGCGCACTTTTGATTTGCGTGCGGTACAGGATCCGGCGCGAATTGGGATCGAATGCGTCCCGCCGATGCATGGTGCAACGGTTATCCCATAAGACCACGTCGCCGGGTTGCCACTGATTGCTCCAGGCGATGTCATCGCGCGTCGCATACGACCACAGTTCGTCGAGCAGCGATTCGGACTGGGCGAGCGGAAGCCCGGCGATGTAAGCATTGCGCCGGCGGCCGAGGTACAGCGCGCGACGCCCGGTCTCCGGATGCGTGGCGACTAGCGGATGAACCACACCGGAAGATGACAGAGGATCATCCGTCGCAGCCAGCCCTTGACGCACATAGCCGCCGCTATTGTAAGTTGCGTCGTGTTTGAGAGCGAGACCGGAAACGCGCTGCTTCAGCGTACCCGGCAGGGACTCATAGGCGCGATACATGTTGCAGAAGTGCGTATCGCCGCCGGCGGGAGGAATTTCGAGCGCGTACAGCATGCTGGCCTTGGGCGGATTCTCGAGGTAAGACATGTCGGTGTGCCAGACCGCCTCGCCAGCGCCCAGGCTGCCGATGGGCACTCCGTTTTCAATCACGTTGGAGACTACGTAGATTTCCGGATGGCCTTCGACGAAGCGGCGTCCGGTCTCCTGCACCGGAGCCCAATCGAGCTCACCGAAGCGGCGGCTGATTGCGATCAGGTCTTCCAGCGCCAGTTGCTGGCCACGGAACCGAATGACAAGGTGATCTAGCCACGCATAGTGTATGTCGTTGAAGTCCCGATCGCTCAGGTTCTTCAGTTCGACGTTCTGAATTTCAGCTCCGAGCGCTGCGCCGCTGGGGATGACCGTCATGAATAATAACCCACAACATTAGCAGAGTGGCAATGCTCCTTCGCGGGGCTGAGGCGCTGCCCGATGGGATAGAATCGGCTAACCGAACCGATGGCTATCCGGCTAAAATCCGTCGATGTGGCAGTGATAGGGCTGGGCGCGGTGGGCGGCGTCGCAGTTCTTCCCTTGGCGCGGGCTGGGCTAAAGATAGCCGGCATTGAAGCCGGAACCTGGATGGGCCCCCGCGACTACCGGGCCGACGAGATCCACAACAACGTTCGACGTTTGGTAACTTCGGTTGACAAAGCTCAGCGGGAAATCCCCACGGCCCGCGCGAATCCCAACGAAAAAGCCCGGCGGGCGGCGGCGCAGCATCCCATGATGAATGCCGTGGGCGGTACGTCGATCCACTACTGGGCGCAGAGCTGGCGCTTGAAGCCGTGGGACTTCAGGACGCACTCGGAATCCATCCGGCGATACGGCCCTGGTTCGATTCCCCAAGGATCCACCCTGCAAGACTGGCCGATCACTTACGACGAATTGGAGCCATACTACGACACGATCGAATGGGAGGTGGGCGTCTCAGGCAAAGCCGGCAACATAGGAGGCAAGATCGATCCGCGGGGCAACATTTTTGAGGGCCCTCGCCAGCGCGAATATCCCATGCCTCCTTTGCGAAGTACCGAGTTCATCGATCACATGTCCGATGCAGCCAGACGCCTGGGCTGGCATCCCTTCCATCCGCCCGCGGCCATCAACACGCAGGCTTATCATGAACGCCCTGGGTGCGCCTACCACGGCTTTTGCGCCACTGGCGGATGTCACGTCAACGCGAAGTGCTCCACCGCCGTCACTACGATTCCCGCGGCGCTGAAGACCAAGAACCTCAGCATCTTCGATCTCGCGCATGTGACACGAATCGCAACGGATGCCAACGGGCGCGTTACCGGCGTAAGCTACATCCGGAACCGGCAGGAGTTTTTCCAGCCTGCGAAGGTGGTCTTGCTTGCGGGCTATACCTACGAGAACACGCGCCTGCTGCTACTTTCTCAATCCAGCGCTCATCCGAAAGGTCTGGGAAACGGTCACGGCCAGGTAGGACGGCACTTCTTCGCGCATTATCAAACGGCGGTAACGGCGCTGTTTCCTTTCGATGTGAACATTTGGTACGGGCTGCCGGCCCAGGGAGTTACCGTGGACGATTTTGCCGACGACGCTTACGATCACACCGGCCTCAACTTCATCGGCGGAACCAGCCTGCACGTGCGAACCGAGCGCCACCCCATCGAAGGCGCGGAGATGCCTGGCTATGGCAAGGCTCCCAGATGGGGCGCGGCATGGAAGAGGTTCGTTCATGACAATGCCGCCAGGGTAGCGAATACTTATCTGCAGACGTCCACATTCCCTTATGAGACTTGCTACCTGGACCTGGATCCCGAGGTGCGGGACCCGCTCGGCGACCCGGTGTGCAGGATCACCACCGGCGGGCCCAAACCAAACGAGGTGAATGCGGTTCGTTACGCCGACCAGAAAATGGAGCACTGGTTTCGCGAGGCGGGGGCCATAGCGGTGGAGGCCGGCGACCCGGGCGTGCCGGCGCTTACCACTCACGCTTATGGGGGAACGCGCATGGGCGACGATCCGGAAACGAACGTGGTGGATCGCTGGGGCTTTTCACACGAAATTCCGAATATGGGAATTCTCGGCGCCTCCGTGATGGGTACTAGCGGAGCGCGCAATCCAACGCTAACCGCGCAGGCATTGGCTTGGCGTACGGCCGATCATCTGGTCAAGAACTGGAAATCTTTCGCTTGAGGACTTCATGATTCCGCAAGAAAAGAACGCGGGAGTGACTCGCGGCCTGCGCGAGGCTTTCGGAGTAACCGAGGCCGAAGACATTCGCATGATCAAGGACCTCGCCGCGTCGCTGGTCTTTCGGATCATCGTGCGGGGATTTCCATTCCTGTTGAAAATCAGCACGCGCGCCAGCGATCCTGCGCGCCACTATGCCTGCACGAAAGCCGCCGCTGAAGCAGGCCTTTCGCCACGCGTCTGGTACACCAGCATCGAAGACAATATTTCCATCACCGATTTTGTAGAGGTAGAACCCCTTCCGTTTTCGGAGGCGCTGATCCGGTTACCCGCTGTGCTGCGGAGGCTGCATGCGCTACCGCCGTTTGTGAGAGCCCCCTTCAACACCTCATGCACGTTCCTGCTCAACAAAGGGCCCACCTTGGACGGATTTCTCCAGCAGTTTCGGGCTGCGAACATATTGCCGAAAGCCGACGACGAGGAGTTCTTCGCCCGGTACGGAGAATTGGCCGCGGTCTACCCGCATGACGATGCGGAGATGGTGTCGAGTCACAACGACTTATTCAAGCCGGACAATATCCTTTTCGACGGGCGACGCGTATGGCTGGTGGACTTTGAAGCTGCTTTCCTGAACGATCGGTATGCCGACCTGGCGGTGGTTGCGAATCAGGTAGTCACCAATGACGAAGAGGAAATGTTTTATCTTCGGGAATATTTCGGAGCGGCGCCCGACGAGTACCAGCAAGCCCGATTCCATCTCATGCAGCAGATCGCCCACTTGTTCTACACCCTGGCTTTCCTCTTCCAGGGTTGGACGGGCAAGCCGATCGATTGGAGCAAACCCGTGCCTGAATTCAGGGACTATCAGCGGCGCATCTGGGCGCGGGAAATCGACCTGTCGGATAAAGAGGTGAAGATCATCTACGGCAGGGTACATTGGGAACGGCTGTTACAAAACGTGCGGCAACCACGCTACAACGAAGCGCTCAGAATTGTTTCGGATCGCAATTCAGCCCGATAGGCATGCCCACCAAGTTCCGGCCCATCCTGCGCGTGGCCAGTGGCAACTTTCTCGAAGCCTACGATTTTCAAGTATTCGGTTACTACGCCACTTACATCGCCCGCGCCTTCTTCCCCACGGGCCATGAATTCGCTTCGTTAATGCTGACCTTCATGACCTTCGGCGCGGGATTCCTGATGCGTCCTCTGGGCGCCGTGTTACTGGGCGCTTATATCGATCATCACGGCCGCCGCGCTGGGCTGCTCCTGACACTCGCGCTGATGGCCGCAGGAACCCTGTCTATCGCCTGCACTCCATCGTTTGCGTCCATCGGAATCCTGGCGCCGCTGTTGGTAGTGGCGGGACGTTTGCTCCAGGGTCTGTCGGCGGGCGTGGAGATCGGAGGAGCATCGGTGTATCTCGCTGAAATCGCCACGCCCGGGCACAAAGGGTTTTTCACCGCGTGGCAATCCGGAAGCCAGCAGGTTGCGGTGATCCTGGCCGCTCTGTTCGGTCTGGTGTTGACCATGAATCTGTCGCAGAGCCAAATGTTCCGATGGGGCTGGCGGGTACCGCTGTGGGCCGGCTGCGCCATCATTCCACTTCTGTTGATCCTGCGGCGCTCGCTCACCGAGACTGATGTTTTCCTGGCCCGCAAAGACAGACCCGCGGCGTCCGAAATCATCAAGACCCTCTTCGCCAACTGGTACATCGTGCTGCTGGGAACCATGCTGTCAACGCTAACCACGGTGTCGTTCTACATGATCACGGCGTACACTCCGACTTACGGAAGCCGCGTGCTCCACCTGGCCTCGACCAGCAGCTTGATGGTCACGCTGTGCGTTGGAATTTCAAACTTCATTTGGGTGCCTGTGATGGGCGCGTTGTCGGACCGCATCGGGCGGCGGCCGTTGCTATTCACCATCGCGGCGCTGGCGCTGGTAACTGCTTACCCGTCGCTTGCCTGGATGGTCAGCGCACCCTCGGTGCCCCGCTTGTTGGCGGTGGAATTGTGGTTCTCATTCCTGTTCGGAAGCTACAGTGGAGGCATGGTGGTGTATCTGACCGAGGTAATGCCCGCTGCTGTACGCACCTCGGGCTGGTCGCTCTCGTTCAGCCTGGCCACGGCGCTCTTCGGCGGATTCACTCCGGCGATTTCCACCTACTTGATCCGGTCGACCGGAAATGCAGCCATCCCCGGTGTCTGGCTGTCCTTCACTGCTCTGCTTGGATTGGTGTCGCTGTTGCTATTGGGCCGCTACTCGGCGCCGGGAGCCGACGCCCGGTGAGCGAGCAGTTTCCGGTTTACGACGTGCTGGTCGCGGGCGGGGGCAACGCCGCGATGTGCGCCGCTCTGAGCGCTCGCGAGCAAGGCGCGACGGTGGCGGTGGCGGAGTGCGCTCCTCCACATATGCGCGCAGGCAATAGCCGGCACGCGCGCAACTTCCGCTCGATGCACGCATCGCCCACCAGCGTGTTGACGGACGCCTACACCGAAAAAGAATACTTCAAGGATCTGCTGGAAGTCACTGCAGGCCAGACCGACGAGGAACTAGCACGGCTGGCGATTCGCTCGTCGCCTGAGTGCTTCGCGTGGATGACCCAACACGGCGTGCGATTCCAGCCGTCGCTGGCCGGGACGCTGCAGCTGGGCCGGACCAACGCCTTCTTCCTGGGCGGCGGCAAGGCGCTGGTGAACACGTACTACGCGATCGCGGAGAAACTCGGCGTCCGTGTGCTCTACAACGCTGAGGTGACGGCGCTGCGCATGAACGGCGGACGATTCGAAAGCGCCACCATCAACGTTGACGGATCGCCCGTCGAGATTCGCGCAAAGGCGTTCGTGGCGGCCTCGGGCGGCTTTGAAGCCAATATCGAATGGCTGAGCGAAGACCTGGGGCGACGCCGCGAAGAATTTCATCATTCGCGGAACTCCCTACAACCGGGGTAAGGTGCTGCGTCTGCTTCTGGACCAAGGCGCGGACCAAGTGGGCGATCCATCGCAGTGCCACGCCATCGCGGTGGATGCACGTGCGCCCAAGTTCGATGGCGGGATTGTCACGCGTCTGGACACGCTGCCGCTCGGCATCGTCGTCAATCAATGCGGCCAGCGCTTCTATGACGAAGGCGAAGACCTGTGGCCGAAACGCTATGCGATCTGGGGGCGGTTGATCGCTCAGCAGCCCGATCAGATCGCGTATTCGATCGTCGATTCGAAGACCGCCGGCCTGGTGATGCCTTCGGCGTTCCCCGCCCTGGAAGCTCCAACGATCCACGAACTTGCGGATTTACTGAAGATTCCCAGGGACGCGCTGGGTGTCACCGTGGAACAATTCAACCGGAGCGTGGTGGAGGGGTCCTTCGATCACACCCGTCTCGACAACTGCCATACGCGCGGTCTCAGTCCGGACAAAACGCACTGGGCGCTGAAGTTAGATACGCCGCCGTTCTTTGGTTACCCGCTGCGGCCGGGCATTACCTTCACCTATCTCGGACTCAAAGTAAATCGCGATGGTCAGGTGATCCTTAGAGACGGAAAGCCCGCGGCCAATGTCTTCGCCGCCGGAGAAATCATGGCCGGGAACATTTTGGGCCAGGGATACCTGGCAGGGATCGGAATGACTATCGGTACGGTGTTCGGGCGCATCGCCGGTCAAGGAGCGGTCCGTGTCAATCCAATAGCCCATTAGTACGGGAAGGCGAACGCATGCTGCGTTTGTGCAACGCCTGCCGGTATTGTGAGGGCTTCTGCGCCGTGTTCCCCGCGCTGGAGCGCCGCTCTGTTATTTCGACAGCCGACGTGAACTACCTCGCAAATTTGTGCCACAACTGCGGCGAGTGTTACTACGCATGCCCCTATACGCCTCCGCATGAATACGCGCTGAACTTGCCGAAGGTACTCGCGGAAATCCGCGTTGAAACCTACGCTCAATCCGCGTTTCCCCAAAGCTTCTCACTTGCGCGCCGCAACAGCACGCTGGCGATCTCCGCGCTGATCGCGATCGCGCTCGCGGTGATGGCCGCCCTGGTTGCCGTGTTCGGAAGGTTCGCTGGCACCGGCGCCAATTTCTACGCGGTGATTCCGCATCGCGCGATGGCCGTATCGCTGGGGCTGGGGTTTGTTCTCGCGGCGGTCGCGATGCTGGTTGCCTTCTTGCGATTCTGGCGTGAGGCGATCGGCGTGCCCATTGCAGCGGCTCCGTTACTCGCTGCACTCAGCGACACGCTACGCCTCACCAACCTGGACGGCCACGGCGCCGGATGCCCGTACCCGCGCGAGCGCTTGTCCGAAGCGCGCCGCTGGTTCCACCACGCCACCTTCTACGGTTTCCTGCTCTGCTTCGCATCCACGTGTGTGGCGGCGTTCTATCATTACGGGCTGGGCTGGCGCGCGCCCTACCCATACTTCAGCGCTCCGGTGGTTCTCGGCACGCTGGGAGGGCTTGGATTACTGGTTGGTCCGGCCGGCCTGTTTTGGCTGAAGAGGAGGCGTGACCCCGCGCTCGACGACCTGAACCCGCGCGATTTCGGCGACAGCTTCATCGTGTTGCTGCTGCTGGCCAGCCTAACCGGACTGCTACTCTTGGCCCTGCGCGAGACCGCGGCCATGAGTTGGCTCTTGGTGATCCACTTAGGCGTCGTGCTGGCCCTGTTTGCGTCGCTTCCGTACGCCAAATTCATGCATGGCAAATTCCGCTTTGCGGCGCTTCTGCGCAACGCATTCGAGCAGTCGCGAAAGGGCTGACATTACAATGTGTGGGGATAACCGAATTTACGAAAGGACACCCGATGCGTCTCATTCACGTTTTCACGTTCTCGGTCGCGATCGTCATGCTCATTCCGGCTATGACCAAAGCGCAGGATCAATCCGAGGCTTCCCGATCCATTGCGGGCGGAGGAGTTTCGGTTCCAGGCTGGACCGGGAAGATCGATGCCAGGGAGGAGCGGTCTGGCCAGACGCTGAATGACGCGAAGCTGGCGCAGGAGGGCGCCGCGATGCGCGTGGTCACTGGTCCCGCCGTCACCTACTGGAATCCCGCGAACAAGGCGACCGGCAACTATACGGTGAAGGCCACCTTCCAAGAGCCGAAATACATGAACCTCAATAGCCATCCTCATCCGTACGGCATTGCCATCGCCGGCAACGACATGGGGACCGCGCAGCAAAGCTACATCTACTGCGCGGCGTACGGCAATGGTAATTTCATCGTGCGCGGATTCGGTCCCGCAGCTTTTCAGATGAACGGAGGAGGCGAGGAAAGCTCCGCGGTGCACAAGGCGGCGGGCCGCGGCGAACCCGTGACTCAGGAGATCGCAATGTCAGTGAAGGGCGACCGCGTGGAGTGCGCGATCAATGGCACCGTCGTGGCGGGTTACGACAAGGCCGCGCTGGTTACCGCCGGCAAGCTGAAATCCACGGACGGCATTTATGGGATCCGGTTCGCACACAACACCGAAGTTCTCGTTACAGGGTTGAGCGTTACGAAGAATTAGGAAATCGCGCGAGCCTCCGGTTGATTGTTACTTTTTCGGATCGAAGCGCACTTCCACTTCGGTATCCACTCTGGCCGGGTGTCCGCCTTTCACGGTTGGCTGATATTGGAACTGAGACCACGGCACGCTCTCGCAGAGTTCCGCGCCGCTGTCGAGCTCCGCAATCTTGCCTTGCTCGTCGATAATGACCTTGCAGTGAGCCGTACCGCCCGTAGGTTCCCAAAGGGGCGCGGGCAGGACGCTGGGACCCGCCACCAGCAGCGTGCGTTGTTTGTCCGCCGGAACGGAGATCGTCGGGGCTTCTTCCTTCTCAGCCGCCGTATCCTGCTTCTGTTTCGCAGAATCGGTAACGGGCTTGATCTGGGTCACCATGAACACGGGCCTGGCAGGGAAACGTTTCACCTTGGCGCACAAACTGGTGGAGTATGAATCGTTCATATCAAAGGAAAGCCCAGGCCAGGCTGTTCTCACGACACTGTCGCAGCTTGATCCCAGCGGATAGCCATTTTTGCCCCCATCGGGATCGCCCATCGCATCAATGGCCTTTTGCGCATAGACGCCCTCGGCGATATACTCCTTGCCGGCGTCAACCTGAAAGGGCTTGTTGAGGAAGAGGCGATAGCGATTCAGGCCATCGATCAAGTAGACGGAAGGCCCGTCTGCGTTCATAGAGGCGTCTAACTGAGTCGTTTCGGTGAGAACCACCTGAGCCTTCCCCTGGATCTTGTCTGGCGGCGCCGCGGCTTGCTTGGGGGGCGCGCTGGAACAGCCGGCCAATGCGGCCAGAGCAGGGACGAGGAAACAAGAAACGTACGTATTGCGGGCCATCGTTCGCGCCCTCGCTTTCAAGGTATTTGTCCGAACTCGACGTTATCACAGGGTATGGGCGGTGACAACCGAAACGGCGCCGATTGGCGCAGAAGGGCGCCGGACTTGCCTTACTGCCAGCGTTGACAGAGAATCAATCCTGTGAAACGCATGCGTCCAATAAGACCGTATTTCGAGGCAAAACTGAATTTGCCGGCAAGACTGTATTTGATTGTTGTTTCTCTGGGGCTCCTGGCTCAAGCGGGGCTCTCGCAGTCCGTCGAATGGCCTTCCTACAACGGCGACTTCGGCGCAACTCGTTTCTCGCCCCTGAGCGAGATCACTCCCGCCAACGTGAAAACGCTGCGCCCCGCCTGCACCTATGACACGGGTGAAACTACCAACTTCCAAAGCGGCCTTCTGATGGTTCAGGGAGTGCTTTACTTCACTACCTACGACGCTACCTACGCCGTGGATGCATCCAGCTGCGCCTTGAAATGGAAGCACAGCCAGCCCGGCGCAAAGGGCGGGCTCGGCGTCAGCCGCGGAGCCGCCTACCTGGACGGCAAGTTGTTTCGAGGCGTCGGCGCGAAGCTTTCCGCGCTGGATGCCGCCACGGGCCGACCTGCGTGGGAAGCGGAACTGGGTGATCCGGACAATGGGGATTCTGTTCCGATGGCGCCGCTGGCGTGGAACGGAATGGTCTTCGCCGGTAATGCGGGCGGCGATAATTTTGGAGTCACAGGACGCATCTACGCCTTCAATGCGACTGATGGCCACCAAATCTGGCGCTTTGATGTGGTGCCTGATTCCGGCCCCGCGCGCGCCACCTGGAAGAAGTTGAGCGACCGCAACCCTGCCACCGGCGGCGCCACCTGGACCAGTTACAGCCTGGATCCCGACGCGGGCGTGCTATGGATTTCCACCGGTAATGTGGCGCCCGATTTTCTGATCGCGCTGCATCCCGGCGACAATCTTTACACCTCATCCGTCATCGCGCTGGACGCCAAAACGGGAAAACTGCTGCGCTACGTTCAGCCCGTCAAAAAGGATTTCCACGATTGGGACATGACGTCTCCGCCCGTGCTGATTCGTACCAGCGGCGGACGCCAGATCGCCGCCGCGTCCGGCAAGGATGGATTGCTCTACGGCATCGATCGTTCGGGCGTGGGATCTGGAAACGCGGACTCGCAGGCCCCGCTCAAAATCCTTTACTCTACGCCGGTCACCACGCGCGCCAACGTCAAGACGCGATTAAACACAAATGCGGAAACGCATTTTTGCCCGGGAACGCAAGGCGGCACCGAATGGAACGGCCCGGCATTTCATCCCACGTTGAATTTACTCCTGGTCAACACCGTGGATTGGTGTACAGCCGTGAAGCTTGCCGACGCTGCCACCATCACCGGCAAGCGCGGCTCCATCTGGCCCGGCGCGGATCCTCAACATCCCTTCGGCCGCATGGATCCCAAGGAAATGTGGGGCGGCTGGCTCACCGCAATCGACGCCGATACGGGACGCGTGCGCTGGAAGTACAAATCGCCCACGCCGATGGTGGCGGCCGTCACGCCCACTGCGGGCGGCGTGGTCTTTACCGGGGATCTGAACGGCGATGTACTGGCTCTGGACGCTGCTGCCGGCACAGTGCTTTGGCGTGACGCCACCGGCGCGCCCTTGGGCGGCGGTGTGATTTCCTATCAGACCGATGGGCACCAGCGTGTAGCCGTGGCTGCCGGCATGAGCCCACGCAACTGGGCCGTTACGAAGACCACCGCGCGCGTTATTGTGTACGGTCTCCCGTAAGTAACGTGCGATCATGTGACAGGTGAACTGACAATGCGCGTTGGCGTTTTCTATTTTCCAACTGATTACGGTATCGACATCCGCGAGCTGGCACGCGCGGTTGAAGAGCGCGGCTTCGATTCGTTGCTCCTGCCGGAGCACACGCACATTCCAACGTCGCGCCGCACTCCCTATCCCGGCGGCGGAGAACTGCCCAAAGCATACTCTCATACGCACGACCCGTTTGTTGCGCTGTCGTTTGCCGCCGCGGTAACAACCAAAATCCTGCTCGGCACCGGCATCTGCCTTATACCCCAGCGCGACCCCATCGTGACGGCGAAGTGCGTGGCCAGTCTGGATCGGTTGTCCAACGGCCGCTTCCTTTTCGGTATTGGCGGCGGCTGGAATGTCGATGAGATGGAAAATCACGGAGCGCGCTACGAAACGCGCTTCAAGCTGATGCGCGAACGCATCCTGGCCATGAAGGCTCTATGGACGCAGGAAGAGGCGGCATTTCACGGAGAAATGGTGAACTTCGATCCCGTCTGGTCTTACCCTAAGCCAGCGCAACGTCCCCACCCTCCGATACTTCTCGGCGGCGATAGCGACCATACATTGAAGCGCGTGGTGGAATTTTGCGATGGCTGGTTGCCCATCGCCAGACCGGGCTTCAACGCGAAGGAAGCGGTTGCGCGGTTACGTCAAGCGGCATCGGCGGCTGGGCGGGACTTCTCCACGCTTTCGATCAGTGTATTCGCGGCGCCGGCCGACCAGGCGGCTCTGGCCGAATATCGTGAACTTGGTATCCAGCGAGCGGTTCTGCCGATTCCCGATCTGACTCGCGACGAGATTATGCGCGTGCTCGACAATTACAAACCACTCGTGACGTGAGCGCGAAACGGCAAGCGATTTCCGCCGCGGTTCAGAAAAGGCTAAAGCATGCCAGACTTGCCAGGCTGGCGACGTTGGACGCCAAGAGCCGGCCACATATCGTGCCGGTCTGTTTTGCTTATGACGGCAAGTTTTTCTACACTGCGGTGGACCAAAAACCGAAGCGGGTTGCAGGTGAACGGCTCACGCGAGTGCGAAACATTCAGGCCGTACCCAGCGTGGCGCTCCTGATCGACGAATACGAAGAGGACTGGACGCAGCTCTGGTATATCTTAATTCGTGGAAAAGCGAAGCTGATTCCGAAGTCGGCGCATCAAGAGCGTGCCGGAGCGATTCGCAAGTTAAGAGCCAAATACCTGCAGTATGACCGAGCAATGCTGGCTGATGACGCACCGATCATCCGAATCACTCCGAAGCGGATTACATCCTGGGGCAAGATCTAATGCGTCCGCATGCTCACGCATGGCGGTTCAGCAACATCGTTGTTTGCATGTTGCTTTTCGCGGCCGTGGGATGCCGGTCCGCCCATTCACCCCAGGTTGGATGGCGGCCCATCGCTACCTTTTCAGGTCGCGGAGACATGCAAACCGAATCCTTCGACATCGACAGTACGCAGTGGCGTATTAAGTGGGAGACCAAGGGCGCGGCATCGCCGGGCGTCGGAAGTTTCCACATGGTCGTCCATAGCGCCGTGAGCGGGCGGCCGATTCTGGACGCCGTACGGCACCAGGGCGACGGGCACGGAATCGCGTATGTTACCGACGACCCGCGCTTGTATCACCTGGTCATCGACTCTGAGGGGGTCGATTGGTACATCGCTGTCCAAGAAGCGGTGGTCGGGGAAGTTCAGCAGTCCCGCTAACAAGCCCCTTGTAACGGTCTGCGGTAGGTGTATAATTTTTTCGGTCTTACAAGGTCCGCACTCTGCACGGAATGCCGATTTGAGGTGACTTTTATGCCAGACAAACGTAACGTTGAGGAGACACCCCGCGCTGTCTCCCGCCGGGATTTGATCAAAGGAGTCATCGCGGCGGGCGCGGTATCCTCGTCCGCCTATTTGTTCCGCAGCACGCTGGTGCATGCCGATCAGGCGGCCGCGGGATCGGTCGAGCGGTTGGTAACGCTGAACGTCAACGGCCAGCAACGCCGCGTGGACGTGATGAAGCAGGAGACGTTGGCGACTACGCTGCGCTACAAGCTGGGGCTCACAGGCACCAAGCTGGGGTGCGACCGCTCGGAATGTGGCGCCTGCACGGTGTTGATCGACGATGTTCCGCATTACTCTTGTTCCATCCTGACGCACACCGCGCGCGGCAAGCAGATCACCACCATCGAGGGGCTGGCCAGCGCCGACGGCACGCTTCATCCCGTCCAGCAGGGTGTCGTCGACGAACAAGGTTTCCAGTGCGCCTTCTGCATGTCCGGCTTCATCATGGCGACGGTCGGGTTCCTGAAAGTGAACCCCAATCCGACGCGCGCCGAGCTGGCCCATGGGATTTCCGGCAATCTGTGCCGCTGCCAGGATTACGACAAGATTCTTACGGCAATGATGAAGGGCGCCGAGAATCAGAGAAAGGTGAGCTAGCATGTCGACCAATACGCCGCCCAAAAATCCAAACTATAAGCTCATCGGCCAGAACTACACCACGCCGGACCTGATCGCCAAGGTCACCGGCCGCGCCAAGTACGCCGAGGATTATCGCGCCGAGGGCATGCTGTTCGCCAAGCTGCTGCTCAGCCCGGTGCCGCACGCCCACATCCGCAGCATCGATACGTCGGAAGCGCTGGCCATGCCCGGCGTGAAAGCGATCCTCACGGTGGATGATTTGCCGGCTCCCGCCGACGCCATGACGGATCTGGGCCAGGTGATCCCAGCCAACAAGCTGGGCGAGCGCGGGCTCACCAACGATCCGGTTTATCAGGGCGAGCCGATTCTGGCCGTCTGCGCGGTGGACGAATACACCTGCGCCGAGGCCATCGAGAGAATCAAGATTGACTACGAGCGCTTGCCGCATGTGGTGGACCCGCTGGTGACACTGCGTCCCGGCGCTCCCAATGCGCGTGTGGAAGGCAACGTTTGGGTGCGTCCGGCCCCCCCGCCTACCGCCAAGGGCCAGCCACCACCGCCTCCGCCCGCTCCTCAAGTGCAAGAGCTCAAGTGGACTGAAGCCGATTTCGCGGATGCCAAAGACGGCCAACTCCCTTTGGGCAAGGAAACCGATCATTGGTCCTTTGGCGACTGGGAAGCCGGTCTCAAGAATGCGCACCTGGTTCTGGACGAAACTTTCGTGACGCCCAACACCAGCCACCAGACGCTGGAAACGCGTACCGCCATGGCGTACTGGCAAAACGGCAAGGTCTACCTCCATTGTTCGACGCAAAGCACCTCGCAAACCGTCCCCGCCGTAGCTCGCTGGCTGCATATCCAGCCGAGCGACGTGGTGGTGATCAGCGAGTATACCGGCGGCGGTTTCGGCAGCAAAATTACCAGTGCGATTTCGGCCATCATTCCCGCGCTGCTTTCGAAGAAGACCGGCGCTCCGGTGATGATGCGCATCAGCCGCGAAGAAGAGCATTACATCGGCCGCGCGCGCCCGGCGATTCACGGCCGGCTCAAAGTTGGATTTGCGAAGGACGGCCGCATCACCGCCATCGACATGTTCGTCATTTGCGACAGCGGCCCTTACGATCCGCAGGGCGACGCTAATCAGTCCGGACGCATGGTCTCGCTCATGTACCAGCCTCCAGCCATGCGCTGGCGCGGTCTTTCGGTATTGACCAATACTCCGCCGCGCGTTTCCCAAAGCCAGCCGGGCGGATTCCAAGGAATCGTGCTCATGGAGCCGATCCTGTCCAAGGCTTCGAGGAAGCTCGGTATCGATCAGGTGGCTCTGCACCGCATCAACATGCCGGAAGGCAAAGCGTCTATTGGGCCACCGTTAGCAAACGGCAAGCGGCTCTACGTCACCAGCGCGTTTATCAAGGAAGCGCTCGACAAAGGCCACGAAGCCTTCCGTTGGGACGAGCGAAAAGCGAAGCCCAAGCGCAGTGGGACCAAAGCGCGGGGCATCGGAGTGGCCACCAGTTGCTTCGTCGGCGGCTCGGTGGGATTCGACGGATTGTTTGTCATCAAGCCGGACGGAAAACTGTACATTCAATCCGGCATCGGCAATCTGGGCACCGAATCGGTCAGCGATTGCCATCGCGTGACCGCGGAAGTATTGGGCGTACCGTGGGAGAAATGCGAAATCACCTGGGGCCACACCGGGCGCAATCTCCCGTGGACCTGTCCATCCGGAGGCAGCCAGACCACGCATGCCATGACGCGCGCGGCCTACGTGGCGGCGCTGGATGCCAAGGACAAACTGCAGCAGATCGCGGCGAAGGATCATGGCGGCAAGCCGGAAGATTATGAGGTCGCGGGCGAGCGCGTCTTTCGCAAAGGCGGCGGCGCGAGCATGACATTGGCGCAAGCGGCCAAGCGCGCGATTGAACTGGGCGGCATCTACGACGGTCACGAGCTTCCCAAAGGCATCAACAAATTTACCGTGGCCTCCGCGAAGGGGCTGGCCGGTCAAGGCTTGCTCGCCGTGGCACGCGACACCATGCCGCGCGATGGCCAGACGCATTCCTATGTCGCCGGTTTTGCGGAAGTGGAAGTGGACCTGGAAACCGGCAAGTATCGGATCCTGGATTACCTCGCTGTCGCCGACGTAGGCACTGTGATTCACCCGCGCGCGTTGGGCGGACAGGTGCTGGGCCGCTCCATGCTCGGCATCGGGCATGCCATCGGACAGAAGTGGGTCTACGATCAGCATTACGGCCTTCCGGTGGCCAAGCGGTTCCACCACACCAAGCCTCCTACCATTCTGGATGCGCCCGAAAACATGGCGTGGCAGGCGGTGGGCATTCCGGACCCTGAGACGCCCATCGGGGCGCGTGGAATTGGTGAGCCTCCCGTCGGCGCGGGATGCATGGCGATTCTGAATGCGCTTTCCGACGCCCTGGGAGACGACGTATTCCGCCGCGCTCCGGTGCTGGCGGATACAATCCTGGCCTCACTCGAAGCAGGCCGGCCGATGGAAGAGGGCCTCACGGCCCACATATAGGAGGAGACGAACATGGCGATCATACGCGATATCATGCCGGCCTTCGAGCTCTTTCAGCCGGCCACGGTGGACGACACATTGCGTCTGCTCCAGGAACACGGCCTCAGCAATGAAGGAAGAGACGCCTGGGTGATGGCGGGCGGCCTTGACACCTTCGACTGGTTGAAGGATCGCATCAAGCGCCCCAAGGTGGTGATCGATCTGAGCCAGGTGAGCGAACTACGCGGTATTCGCGAAGTAAACGGAGGTCTCGAAATCGGCGCCACCACCACGCTCACCGAAGTGGTCAGGCATCCGGTGGTTCGCGCGAAATACAGTATCTTATCCACCGGCGCGGAGGCGGCTGCCTCGCCGCAGATCCGCAATCAGGGCACCCTCGGCGGCAATATTTCCCAGGACGCGCGCTGCTGGTATTACCGCGGCGGATGGAAATGCTATCGCGCGGGCGGCAACATTTGCTTCGCCGATACGCCCACCGCCATCAACCGCGAGCACGCTATTTTAGGCGCCGACCGTTGCGTGGCCGTCAACCCGTCCGACAGCGCGCCTGCGTTGATCGCACTGGAAGCGCAGATGGTAATTCGCAATACGAGTGGCGAGCGCGTGGTGGATGCCGAAGATTATTTCATCGGGCCTTCCATCGACATCACCCGCATGACGGTATTGAAACCCGGCGATCTGCTCACCGCGATTCGCATCCCCGCCACCTGGGCCGGCGCGCAATTCTACTTCGAAAAGGTCCGCGACCGCCAGGTTTGGGATTTCCCTCTGATGAACGTCGCCTCCGCCATGGTGGTCACCGGCGGCAACATCGAGCGCATCCGCATTGTGGTGAACGCCGCCGCGGCACACCCCCTTAGACTCCGCGCGGTGGAAGACGCAGTTCGCGGCCAGCCGCGCAACGCCGCCACGGGTGAGATGGGAGGAAAGCTGGCCATCGCCGGTGCGCAGCCGCTGCGCTATAACGGCTACAAAATTCCTCTCATGCGCAATCTGGTGAAGCGCGCCATCAGCGGCGTCGAGGAGGCCCAATGGACATAAGAGCCGGCATCATCGAGACCGCGACAAATCCGGTGGGGCAGACCGTCCCTATTCACATCGCGTTCTATCTGATCTGGGTGGCGGCCATCGCCGGTCTGGCGTTTCTGATTATTCACGCCATTTACGTGGGATTCATCGCGCGGAAGGAAGCGCACGTGGAATCGCTGCCCGCGGAGTTGGTGGCGAAAACTCCCGAGAAAGTGGCCCGCCACAGCATGGCTGCTCGCCTGTTCCACTGGATCATGGCGCTGGCGATGTTTGCGCTTTTGATCACCGCGTTTCTGCCGAAGGTGGGGTACCAATTCCCCTGGGTGACCTATCACTGGATCGCCGGATTGGTGCTGACCGTGTCCATCGTTTATCACATCATCCATGCGTCGTTTTGGCTGGACTTCTGGTCTATTTGGCCGGATCGGATCGATATCGAAGACGGCAAAAGACGTTGGCTGCGCGCCACCGGTAAATCGGCGCCCGCTCCGCGCAAATTCGCAAAGTATCCGATGGAAAACAAGATGTATCATGCCATCATCGTGCTGGCTGGACTCTCGGTCATCTTGACAGGCGTGTTCATGATGAAGCGCGTGCGCACTCCGTTCTTCACCAGGAATCCATATCTGTTCAGCGACATGACCTGGGGCTTGATGTACGTACTACATGGACTGGCGGGCGTAGGGCTGATCGCGCTCATTATGGCGCACATCTATTTCGCGCTGCGGCCCGAGAAGTTCGCCATCACTAAGTCCATGGTGTTCGGCACCATCAGCCGTGAGCACTATCTGGAGCACCACGATCCCGACCGTTGGGCCGTCACGAAGTGAGCAATCGACTCTCGGAAAGCTGCAGCGTCATCGAAGAATGCTATGAGTACATGCTGGCCTACGCGGGCCAAGGTGTGTCCGGGCAGGGCGACGGGGCGATTCGCGATTTTCTGAGCCGCGCCGCGCGTGCGATGCAGGGCCTGGAAGACGCTGTTCCAACCGCCGAACCGTACCTGGCGTTTCGCGAGGTGATCGCGCGCGACGCTCGCGATTCGCTGGCGGCCGTGCGGCTGGTGCTGGCTCAGCCCGCCATCAGCTCCCAACTGATCGACAATCTGAATGCTTCCATTCATCTCCGCGCTCTGTTGACGGATCTTTTCCTGATCGACGAGATTTTCAAATTGAGGGAGAAGGACAAAAGCCCTGCGAGCGCCGCCGAATCCGCTGACTGAGCTTATCGCGACGCTGGCTTCAAGTCTGGAAGCGTATAAGCGATCGCCAGCACGCTCCAACTCGCCGCGCCCGCCGAAATGAATTGATTGTTCCCGAACGGATAGCCGCTTTCAAAATAAGGTTGCGTGGGATACGACCGGGTTCTCACCAGCCAGGAGCCGTCCTGATATTGATTCTGCTGCAGGAATCGAACGCCTTTGAGGTATGCGCCGTTCGTGGGTGCGATACCAGCGGTGTGCAGCGCGTACAGAGAGATTCCGGTCGCGTACGCGTCCGGTTCCATTCCATCACGCTGCGGCCATCCGCCGCGGTTCCCTGCTGGCCGAGAATTTGCCGGACTGCCGCTTCCACGTCGGACCGGGGAGCTTTCGTCCACACCAGACCCATTAGCTTCATCGCGCGATCTTCCGCCGAGTGCGCATCCACGGCCAAGAGCCAGTGTTGCGCTCGCCGGACTTTCTCTTCTATCTGATGCTTGCCGCCCGCGACGGGATAGAGCGTCAGGGCACGCGCGCCCATCGCGGTAGCCGTCACCAGAGTGTCTTCCATCGGTGGGCGGGAAACACCGTTGGGAGTCCAGGAGCCGTCCGGCAATTGCAGGGCAGCCGCGGCGTGGGTCAGCTCCGCGGTGATCTTATCGAAGGGATGCTGTTCGGCCGCGAGAGCCATCATCACGTACCCGATGGCGATGATGTTTCCGCCCGGCTGGTCGCCCTGCATCGCCAGTTCCGCGACACTTTTATGTAGGCTTCGATCTGCTTCAGATTGGTCTGCGCCATTTCCTCATTGATAGCAATTCCCTTTTTTCGCGCCTCCGCCGCCGCCATCGCAACCAGCGCCTGGCTGTGACAACTGATGCAGCCGCGTTTCTGGTAACCCACCGGGCGCGGTGGGCAGCAGCAAATTCACAGCTCGCTCCACCGAAATTCGAGCGTCCGCAATCCCTCCTGCTTCCGGGCTTGGATACATCTTCTGGCGCGGTCCGTGGCCGCGAGTAGCTCCAAACTGTTCGAGCGCGGCGATCTTGTCGCGGTCGGCGCGATATAGCGCCCAATCCAGCGGGCGTTCGCCGTCGGTATCTTCGGCGTTCGGGTCCGCGCCTTTTTCGAGCAGCAGCTTGACGATGGCGGCCCCCGATTGTTCGGAAGCGGTCGCGGTCATCAGCGCCGTCCGATTGTACGGGCCCGCCCGGGCATTCACGTCGGCGCCCCGTTCGATCCACGCTTCAATCAGCTTTGGATCCTGCCAGTGAGCCGACATCGCCAGCGCGTCCTTCTCCACGTTCGCGCCCTTAGACAGCAAATACTCCAGCGTCGGCCGATAATGGCGGGCGTAGCGCACGTTGTGCCGTATCCGGGCTCATTGGGATCGCAGCCATGCTCCACCAGGAAACGCACCACGTCCACATCAGCGGACACGCCGCCCTACCCAGCGCGTGCATTCCCCTGCGATCCTTGGCATGGATATTAGCGCCATGATCCAACAGCAGCTGCAACACAGCCACCGATCCGGGATAGCTGGCTGCGATCAGAAGGGGTGTACGCCCGAGGTTCTTGGATGACGCATTCACGTCCGCCCCGGATGCCACCAGCAACTTGACCTTGGCGATATCGGGAACGGCCCACATCAGAGCCGTCGCGCCCTGCTTTGTCGGTCGCGTTGGGATCGGCGCCGCGATCGAGCAGAAGCTTGACGCAACCTGCGTCCGCGTACAAGCACCGCGGCCATCAGCGCGGGCGTGTCGTCGGCGTCTCGCGCATTTGCATCCAGACCATGGCTTGAGCAGACGCTTCACCGCCGAGCCATCAGACTTCTGAATCGCCTGGAAGAGCGGCTCCGCTGCCGGTGTTTCGGCCGCCAAGAGCTTCAACGCGAATAACAACGCGAGCGCTGCACGTGTGGGCATGAGGCTGATCGATTTTATCCCAATGGAAGACGCAGCGCACCGGCGCAACGCACCAGACATTGACACAGACCGCGCTCTTAGCGATTATGAGGACACATTCGTGCTCACTAACCTTTCGCGGCGCACATTCTTGTCGACGGCCGCGGGCTTCGGCGCAATTGCCGGACGCGCCGCCATCGTCCGCACCGATTTTTCGACGCAACCACCGTACGGCAACGGCACGCTCCCCGCCGGTATCCGCTCTCGCCACATCCCAAACGTGAACGGCATGACCGTGCACATTTTAGAGGCGGGCTACGAAACGCCGGACCAGCCGGCGGTCCTGCTGCTGCACGGTTTTCCGGAGCTCGCCTACAGCTGGCGCAAGGTGATGCCGTCGCTGGCGGCTGCCGGCTATCACGTGATCGCCCCCGATCAGCGCGGCTACGGCCGCACCATCGGCTGGGACGATTCCTTCGACGCCGATCCAGTTCAATTCCGCATTCTCAACATGACGCGAGACGCCATGGGGTTGGTCTACGCGCTGGGCCACCGCTCGGTAGCGATGGTGGTGGGGCACGACGCCGGCGCGCCGGTGGCCGCCTGGTCCGCGCTGATCCGCCCCGATATTTTCCGTTCCGTCACCATCATGAGCTCACCATTTGAAGGCGCTCCCTCCCTGCCGGCGCGCCCATCAGTCACCGATGACGAGCTGGATGCCGAGCTCGCGAAGCTCAACCCGCCGCGCAAATACTATCAGAACTACCAGCGCACCCGCGGCGCCAATGATGACATGCTTCACGCGCCGCAAGGGCTGCATGCCTTCTTCCGCGCCTACTACTTCTACAAGAGCGCCGACTACAAGGGGAACCATCCCCATCCTCTGAAGGCGCGCACCGCCGAGGAGATGGCGCAAATTCCGACTTACTACGTGATGGAGAAGGACAAGGGCATGGCGGCCACCGTTGCGCCGTTCATGCCGCCCGCCGATTACATTGCGAATTGCAAATGGCTGACCGAAGCCGAGGTGGATGTGTACGCGGCCGAATACGGCAGGACTGGTTTCACCGGCGCGCTGCAGGGCTATCGCGTGCGGCGGGGCTCCGATCCCAAAAGTATCGCGGAGATGCAAACCTTCTCGGGACGAACCATCGACGTGCCCGCTCAGTTCATTGCGGGGAAGAGCGATTGGGGCGTCTATCAAACTCCGGGCGCGCTCAACAAAATGCACACTAGCGCCTGCACGCGCATGGTGGGATTCCATCTTCTTGACGGCGCGGGACATTGGGTCCAGCAGGAGCAGCCAGAACAGGTGAGCGCCCTGCTGGTTCAATTCCTGCGCGACTACGCAAAGCCCTGATCGCCATCCAATTCGCCCATTGGTGGTTCCATCCGACCGTTGTGGTGCTTTTCAACGCGCCGGTATTCTCGACTGTTCAACGCTTTCAAGCGCTTAGCACTGGCCATCGGAATGCCTTTTGGAAGGGCGTTGGAGGTCGCCATGAAAAAAGGATTTTTGAACCTGGTTGGTAAGGTACTGGCTCCGGCCGCTCTTGTGGTTGCGCTGGCGGTGAGTCCGGTAGCGGCGCTCGCGGCCAGTCACGGAGGCGGACACGCAGGAGGCTTTGGAGGCGGACACGGAGGATCTGGCGGAGGGCACTCCTTTGCCGCACCGAGCCGTGGAAACTTTAACGGCGGTGCTCGCTCGTTCTCCGCGCCTGCTCGTGGATTCAACGGCGGTGGTCGCGCGTACTCAGCTCCCGCTCGCGGGTTCAACGGCGGAGGCCGTGCGTATTACGGCGGTCGCGGCTACTACGGCGGTGGCGGATATTATGGACCCGGCTTTGGATTCGGCGTCGGCGTTTACCCTTACGGATATGCCGCGCCTTATGGATATGCCGCGCCGGTCTGCAATCCCGCCGGATTCTATGATGCTAACGGCGTGTGGCAATACTATCCGGGTTGCGCTGTGCCGTACGGATACTAAATTGAAGTTTTTCTGCTGTCCGAACGATGTCTAAGCAGCGCCCTCTGGGTTTGCAGGAAAGGAGAACTGATCCTCGATGTTAAAGAAGAGTTTGATCGGAGTTGTTTTCGCAAGTTTCTTGACTCTCGGCGCGTTCGGCCAGGAGGTGGTGATTCGAGTGGCGCCGCCGCATCCGGTGATTGAGAGGCGAGTGGTAGCGCCGGGTCCCGGATTCGTCTGGATCGCCGGTTATCACCGATGGACCGGATCTGCGTATGTTTGGGTTCCCGGAAGATGGGAACGGCCGCCGCATCCGCACGCACGCTGGGTTGCGCATCGCTGGGTCCACCGGCAGGGTGGATGGGTGCTGGTGGAAGGGCACTGGCGCTAAGGCCGCAGAGCGGGGCGTCTTACATCCAAGGCGCCCTCCTCGTACGACTCGTGGCTCACTTCCAGACTGGAGTGACGGGCTTGGCAACCATGAATTCCGGATTGGCCCCAGCCTTCGGATGGAACTTCTGAACTCGCCCCGCGTCCACTTCGGCAACGTACAGATTCCCTTCCTGATCCACACTGATTCCGTGCACGCCCCAGAGCCCTCCAGCGAAATTGCCCATGCTGCCCCAGGAGTACAGCAGATGTCCTTGTAAATCCCACTCGACCATCTTGTTCGTAGTGCGATCGAAAGTCCAAACGGTTTTGCCCGATCCGATATAGAGCAGATGGAGGCTCGACGGGTCGGCGTCAATCTTCCATTCGTATAGATACTTGCCGTTTTCGTCGAACACCTGGACGCGATGGTTGTTGCGATCGTTCACAAAAACGTGATGGGTGGCCGGGTCCACAGCGATCCCATGCACGTTGCTGAAATACCCCGGACGAGTGTCGATGGGACCGCGCGGAGGCCCACCCAGCTTGCCCCAATCCATGAGGAACTTCCCGTTTTTGTCGAACTTCGCCACGCGTGTTCCGGTGTAGCCATCCGATACGAAGAAAGTCCCGTCAGGTAGCCAATCGATGTAAGTCGGGCGGTTGAAGTGGGTAGCGTCGGCCCCCGCCACTCCCGGCGTACCGATGGTCTGTAGCAGCTTGCTGCCGTCATGGGTGAATTTGTAGATCACCTGCATGTTGTCGTCGACGATCCAGACGTTCTTTTCCGGATCATAGGGGCTGATGTAGATGGAGTGCGGGCGCCGGAACAACTTGTCCCACTGCTTCCAGGTTTCGATGATTTTGCCATTGCCATCCACCACCACCACGCAGTTTTCCCACTTCGCGTCCACTCCAAGCTGGCGATAGGGCGGACCCTTGATCCCGAGGTCTGGCGCCTTCCCCTCCCAAGCCGTCAGCCATTCGCTCACATCGTTATCTGTACCGCCCGTCCCGGGCAGAGAGGCGACCGTGGCATCGCGCCAAAACCCAGCCACCGGAAAAGTGAGGCTGGGCCCGAGCTGAGGCAACAGCGCAGCCTTCGGCGCCGACATCTTCGGCAGCTCGCCGCGAAAGAGCATGTAAATGCGATTAGGGCTCTCCGCAAAGACATTTTCACCCGCGCCGTAGGTCCACTTTTCATTTCCGGGCAGAGTGCTGATGTCCTGCGGCCAGTTTTTGACCACGTCGTAGGGACCCGTAAGGTCCTCTGAACCCAGGCTTCCCGGAACCGCGGCAAATCCGGCGCCGGGCTTCGACCGCGCTTCGATCGATTGCAGCCTGCCCGAGATCATCAATCCAATTCCGATGCCCAGCGCGAGCATCACAAGCATCAACGCAATTTTTCGCATGAATGAGCTCCAGCCAGAGATCATACTACGCGGAGCCTCAGTTCTCCAGCGCTGCGATCTCATTCGATATGCTGGGCGGAGTGGAGTACTTCTTCGCGTGCCCCTACTGCTCGGAACGGATATCGATGGTGCTGGACACCTCGGTGAAACGGCAAACCTATATAGAAGATTGCGAAGTGTGCTGTAGTCCGATCGAAGTGCGCTACACCGTTAAGGATGACGAAGTGCGCGAGTTCGAAGCCCGGGCGATCTAGCGCGAGCCGTTCACACAAGTAAAATAGGGGCCTATGGCATTACAAGACTTTGTCGAAGAAGTGCAGGTGCTGGGACGGGATCTGGTGGATAAGGTCAAATCCCTAATCCACGAAGGAAACGTCCGCCGGATCATCGTCCGCGACGAACACGGCAACACGTTTGTTGAGATTCCCGTCACGGTAGCCGCGGTGAGCGCGGTCCTGGCTCCCGTCTTGGCCGCCCTCGGCGCGATTTCGGCTCTGGTAGCGAAATTCACTGTTGTTGTGGTCCGCGCCGAAGATAAACCACCTGGCCCTGGGGGAAGATAGGCTCGACGAACTGCTGTGGCTAAAAGGAATTTGCCATTACCCTTCCGGAAGAACCATGAACGCACGGAAACCGGAAAGCCGATAGAACTACGAGGTCACACCTTTTCGAACGGCATAGAGAATGAGTTCGGGAAGGCTGTGCAGATTCAGTTTTTCGTGTAAGTTTCTGCGATGGGTTTCAATCGTATACAGGCTGAGGTTGAGCACCTGCGCAATCTCTTTATTGGACTTCAACTCGACGAGCAGCTGAAGGATCTCTCTTTCTCGAGACGTCAAAAGGTCGTAGCTGTCTTCGGCGCCGCGCGTCCGGATTTCGCGCACGTAATCTTCCATCAGCATCTTGGTGATCTCCGGACTGAAGAAGGTCTTGCCTTCGTACACGGATTGAATCGCGTCGATGAGGTCTCCCTCCGCGGAATCCTTCAAGAGGTAGCCTTTCGCTCCAGCCTTCAGCGCTCTGAGTACGTAGCCTTCGTCTGAGTGCATACTGAGAATCACGATCGCGGTGTTAGGCAGAGCTTCATTAATACGCTGGGCGGCTTCGATTCCGCTTAAGTTGGGCATGGCGATATCGAGAACGGCAACATCCGGCTCGGTTGCTTCCGCTTGTTCCACAGCCTGCCGTCCGTCCGACGCCTCGGCGACCACGCCGAATTCGGGATGACTCTCCAGCAGAAGCCGCAGGCCTCGACGCATCACGGTGTGATCGTCAGCCAACAGGATGCGAATTTGTTTCATGGAGGGCGGCGCTTCCGTTCTCGCCATGCAAGGGCAGTTCCCTGGTGAAGGGCAATTCCACGGACAGTATCGTTCCGCGTTCCGGCTGCGAGTGAATTTTGTATTTTCCACCGAGACGGGTAACACGCTCCCGTATCCCGAGCAGCCCCATTCCCTTCGTTTCCTGAACGTCAAAACCTTGCCCATCATCCTGAATCGTTAGTAGCAGGCGATCGGGCTCCTGTCCGCACGCGGATACGGATTTTGGTCGCATGCGAATGCCGTGCACAGTTGTGCAGCGCTTCCTGGACCACGCGATAGATGCAAGTCTTGTAGTCGTCTGGCAACTCATCGGAATCGAGTTCCGCCGCGATGGTCACATCCATCGACGTGCGCTTGGAGGATTCCCGGGCTTGCCATTTCAAGGCTGGAACCAATCCAAGATCGTCCAACATCGATGGCCGCAACAAAAGCGCCATATTGCGAACCACGCGGACGGTGCTTTCCACCAGGCCTTTGATCGTTTCGACATGGCGGCGCAATTGTTCTTCGGACCGTACCGCAAGCCCCGCCGAAAGATTGCGTAGTTCGATGAGAACGGCAGACAGCGCCTGGCCGACTTCGTCATGCAATTCCCGCGATAGAGACCGCCGCTCGGTTTCCTGCGCCTGAACCAGGCGAGCCGACAGTTCCTTGAGCTGTGTACGAGCTCCGGCCACATCCAGATATTGGAGTCGGGCCTGTTCTTCGAGGTTCAAAATCTTTCGCATTGTGAACAGAGCCAAACCCAATCCCAGCGCTAGCGCTGCCAGTAGGGTCAGCAGCAATCGGGTCTGGAAACTCAGCAACAAAGCGACCACCTGCCCATTGCCGGCGTCCAATTGCTGTTCGTTAAGGGCGTCGATGCGACCAGCCAGCTCCAGCATGTTCTGCCGCCTTGGGAAAACCTCATCGCGAAGAAAAGCGTACCCAGAGCTACGCCTTTCCGCTGGGTTCCACTGAAAGATCGGAGCCAATATTCCCCAATAGTCCATGAGCTCTGTCCGCAAGGCCGAGTAGTGCCGGGCTTCTGTTGGCGCGACTTCGTGGCCGTAGGACTCAAGAGAGGTCTCCATGTGCTGTCGCACCTCTTCAAGACTGGCTCGATAGGAATCGGCTCTCAGGGCGTCAGGCTCGAGCAGGTAATCGCGGACGTAGGTGCCCGAAACGTAAACATCGGACCGGATGTCGTTTAGCACATGGTTTTGCGAAAGATAACGACGCCTGATTTGGTCGTCGCTTC
This sequence comes from Bryobacterales bacterium, assembly GCA_963798295.1. Lineage (GTDB taxonomy): Bacteria > Acidobacteriota > Terriglobia > Bryobacterales > Bryobacteraceae > Palsa-89. Next base: position 1,546,933 of record CAWCSV010000007.1, read on the forward strand.
CGGCGGAATTGGTGGAGAACGTTCAACGCATCGATTCCGGCCAGAGCCATGATCGCCAGGAGCCCGCCGAACCCGACCGCCATCGCAAAGCGCGAGCGAAAAAACACACGATCTGACGATCCTGCTCCTCGAGGCTCTCGCCATACGATTGCCTTCATCCTAACCGAGGTCACCCTCCAGCGGAGCAATCTACCTGCGTTTTTGTCGAAAAATACCATCCGGCTGGTATATGGTTAGGCATCCAAGGCGTCGTAATGTTATGGAGGTAAAGGATTCTTGAAACTCCCGACCAAATTTGTGCCTTGTCTGGCTATTGTCGCGTCTACCTGAAATGACCCAACCAACCGATATGCCTTCCGTGGATCTGGAAAAACTGAGGACTTTCGACAGCTGCACGATTTCGAATGCCATCGAGCGGCTTAACGTGCGGCTGCGGAACGAGGGATTCCTCTCAGGCGTGGCGCGCTGCCGGTTTCCGAAACTCCCGCCCATGGTCGGTTACGCAGCCACGGCGCGAATCCGAGCCGCGTCCCCGCCGATGAGCCACCGTTGTTACTACGACCGGATGGATTGGTGGAACTATGTGGCCTCGCTACCTGAGCCGCGGGTGCTGGTGTTGCAGGACGCCGACCATAATCCGGGTCTGGGAGCATTCGTGGGCGAGATTCATGCTGCCATCGGCGTCGCTCTCAATTGCGTGGGCTGCGTCACCAACGGTGCGGTTCGTGATTTGCCGGCCGTGGAGGCAATGGGGTTTCAAATGTACGCCAACCATACCTCCGTGTCCCATGCCTACGCCCACATCGTGGATTTTGGCGAGCCAGTGGAGATCGGCAGTTTGAAGATTTCGTCGGGCGATTTGCTGCATGGGGATCGCCACGGAGTGGTGAACATCCCGCTGTCGATCGCGGCAGAGGTTTCCCTGGAGGCTTCCAAGATCAAGCAGCAGGAGCACGAACTGATTCAGTTCTGCCGCTCTCCGCGCTTTTCGCTGCAGGAGTTGTCGGAGCGGATTCGAAATATGAATGTCAGTTGCGATTTGCCCTGGCGGGGCGCTAAATAAGTCTATGAGGTCAAATACGCGGGTGTTTTTGTTGTTCGGCGTGATCGCGGCAGCAATCGGAATTTTGACCTCCTGTGGCGACTCCGAGAAGGTCCAGGCCAAAGATGCCGGCGGGCCGGGGTTGAATCCGAATTCCACGGATGTATCCGTGGGCGTCGTAAAGATCGGCAAGAAAGATCTCGGACGGACTTTGACCCTTTCCTCGGAGCTGGTTCCTTTCCAGGAGATCGACGTATACGCCAAAGAATCGGGCTTCGTAAAGGACCTGAACGTCGACTATGGAGACCGCGTGCAGAAGGACCAGGTGCTGGCGACTCTGGAAATTCCCGAATTGCAATTGCAAGTGAAAGAGGACGACGCCGCCGTCAAGAATGCTGCCGCCCAAATTCCGCACGCTCAGGACGAATTGAACCGCGTGCAGGCCCAGCAGAAAGTGCTTCAGCTGCAGTTCGACAGGCTGAACAGCGTCGCGCAATCGAAGCCCGGCCTGGTCGCGCAGCAGGAAGTGGACGATTCCGAGGCCAAGGCTCTCGCCTCGTCGGCGCAGGTGGAAGCGGCGAAATCGAATCTGCAGTCCGCCGAAAGCGTGCTCGCAGCCGCCGAAGCCAAGCGGGAACATGACCAGGCGCTGTTCGATTACTCCAAAATCACGGCGCCGTTCGCCGGGCGTGGTGACGCAGCGCTTCGCTAATCTCGGCACGCTGATGCAAGCGGGTACCAGTTCCAGCACGCAAGCGCATGCCGCTGGTCCGGCTCTCCCAGGACGACAAGTTCCGGCTGGTGATTCCCGTGCCGGAGTCCTACGTTAAATTCATCCACCTGGGCGATCCAGTGAGCGTCAACGTCCCGTCGCTAAGCCGAACCTTTCCCGGCAAAGTGGCCCGCTTCTCGGTGGATGTTCGCGAAGACACGCGCACCATGCACACGGAAGTGGACGTCGCAAATCCAAGGCCGCGTGTTGCTTCCGGGTCTGTACGCGGAAGCCACCATCACCTTGGAGCATAAAGCAAAGCGCACTCGCGGTGCCGCTTCAGGCCGTGAACCAGGGGAACGACCAGACCAGCGTGTATGTGGTCGACGCCCTCCAACAAGATCGAGGTTCGTCCCGTAGTACTCGGAATTCAGACCGCAACCGACGCCGAAGTAATTTCCGGATTGCAGGAAGGCGAAATGGTGGTCGTCAGCGACCGTAGCGGCCTAAAAGCCGGCCAAGAAGTCCAGCCCAAGGTGATCTACGCTGGTGCAATACCAGGGCCAGGAAGAATCGAAGTAAGGCGGCCATGTCCCGCTTTTCCATCCGCAATCCGTACTTCATCGTCGTCATCTGCCTGGCGCTGATGGTGATCGGCGTCACCAGCCTGGTGCGTATGCCCGTGGATCTCTTCCCCACCATCAACTTGCCGGAAGTGGTGGTGGCGACGTTTTACTCCGGCATGCCGCCGGAAGACATCGAAACCGACATCACCAATCCGCTCGAGCGATTCTTCACGCTGGCCAGCGGCATCGACCACATGGAATCGCGATCCATGCTGGGCGTCAGCATGATCAAGGTATACTTTCAGCCGGGCACGAACGCGGACGCCGATGTTACGGAACTCTCGAATCTCGCCCTGGCCGATCTGAAACGCCTGCCGCCGGGCACTCTGCCGCCGGTGGTCCTGAAGTTCGACGCCTCCAGCCTGCCGGTGTGCCTGGTGACGTTGAAAGGCGAAGGGCTCAACCAGACGCAGCTTCACGACATCGGGCAATTCACGATCCGCAATCAGATCGCGGTGGTGCAGGGCGCGGAGATCCCGCCGCCCTTCGGAGGCGAGTACCGCCAGGTCATGGTCTACGTCGATCCGTATGAAGCTGCTTTCGCGCCAGTTGAGCCCGATGGACGTTGTCAACGCGGTGAACAACAGCAATCTGATTCTTCCGGCGGGCGACGTCAAAGATGGGGCCGTTCGATTACTACGTCTATTCGAACAGTCTGGTGAAGAAGGTCGAGCGAACTGAACTCCGTCCCCATTCAAGACCGTCGGACAGCGCTGGGTTTCCGTCGGCGATATCGGCGAGGCCGAAGGACGCCAACCAGATCCAATACAACATCGTGCGCGTGGACGGCCAGCGCTCGGTCTACCTGCCGATCATGAAGCAGGGCGGCGACACCAATACCATCGCAGGTGGTCAACGGCATTCGCGACATGATCGGCGAAGCTGTTCGATATCCCCAAACAGTTGGAGGCCAATGTGGTGTTCGATCAGTCGGCGTTCGTCAAAGAAGCCATTCAACGCTGCTGCATGAAGGCATGATCGGCCTGGCGCTCACCAGTCTGATGATTCTGATTTTCCTGGGAAGTCTGCGCGCCACCGTCGGCGGTGTTTCTGTCCATCCCGCTTTCCGCTGTTGCCACCTTCGTGGTTCTGTATCATGATGGGCAGCACCATCAACACCATGATCCTGGGCGGCCTGGCGCTGGCCTTTTCGCGCGTCATCGATAATTCGGTGATCTCGCTCGAGAATATTTACCGGCATCTGGAAATGGGCGCGTCGCCTGAAGTGGCCGCCGAACAGGGCGGAGTCCGAAGTGAGCCTGGCCGTGCTGGCCGCGACGCTCGCCACCGTGGTGGTGTTCTTCCCGGTGACTTTCTTGTACGGCGTCAGCAAGTTTCTATTTTCGGCGCTGGCTCTGGCCGTGGTGATTTCGCTGTTCGCGTCGTACTTCGTCGCGATGACGGTGATTCCGCTGTTCTGCGCGCGCTTCCTCAAGCGCGTTCATCACGCCGCAGGAGAGCCGCTGCATCAAGCTGGGCGGCTTCAATGCGCTGGTTCAATCGCGGCTTCCAGCGTTTGCTGGACCTCTATGAGCGCTGCGGTCCGCGGCGCGCTCGCGTTGTCCGGTCTCGACGCATTGCTGGCTCTGTCGGGATTGTTTGTCGCTAGCCTGGCGATCTATCCGCTGCTCGGCGTGGCGTTCTTTCCCCGCACCGACGCCGGCCAGTTCACGATCAACCTGAAGGTCCCGACCGGCACGCGCATTGAGAGTCACCGAGACTACGTCGCCAAAAGTGGAGGACTTGGTCCGGCACGTAGATCGATCCCGCCGATTTCAAGATGATCGTTTCCAACATCGGCATCGTGCCGGATTTCTCCGCGCTGTACACCACCAACGCCGGCCCTTACACCGCCACCATCCAAGTGGAGCTCGAACGAGTCCACACACGGTTGAGCAGCTTCGAATATATGGACCGCGTGCGCCGCGCAGATCGCCGCCGCAATATCCCGGATCTGCGCACTTTCTTTTCCAGCGGCTCGATGGTCGACGCGATCCTGAACATGGGCGCGCCCGCGCCCATCGACGTCCAGGTCAGCAGCCGCGACCTGGATCGCACCTACAACGTCGCCGAGGACTCTGGCCGCGCGCATCCGCAAGCTATCCGGGCATCGGCGAGGTCTATGTCCCGCAGGACATGAACTATCCGGCGGTCCGGCTGAAAATGGATCGCGTGCACGCCGCCGAGCTGGGCTTACCCAAAAGGAGATCGTGGACAACGTCATCACGGCGCTGAATTCGAACACCATGATCGCGCCCAACTATTGGGTGGATCACCAGACCGGCAACGACTACTTTCTTGACCGTCCAGTATTACGAGAGCGGCAAGCCGGCCATTCACAACTTCGTCGACCTGACAGCAAATTCCGTTGCGCGGCGCCGGACGGATGGCGCGAACCCAGTAACGCCGGCTAGCTTTCATGGCTGGCGACGAACGGCCGACCACGACGCTCGGCAACGTGGCCAGCATCGATTTCATGCAGTCGCCCACGGAAATCGATCATTACCAGATTCAGCGCGTCGCCGACGTATATGTCACGCCTGCCGGCGAGGATCTGGGCAAAGTCTCGGCGCAGCATCAAGCAAGCTGCTTGCGGCCCAGAAATTCCCCGGCAACATCCGCATCAATCTGCGCGGCATGGTGCAGAGCAGATGAACGATTCTTTCACCAGCTTCGCCATCGGCCTGTCGTTGTCCGTGGTGCTGCTGTTCCTGATTCTGGTGGCGCAGTTCCGTTCCTTCAAGGATCCGTTTCTCATCATGCTGGCGATTCCCATGGGATTCATCGGCGTGCTGGTCATGCTGCCGCTCACTCACACGACCCTGAACGTAATGTCGCTGATGGGCATCTGATGCTGGTCGGAATTGCGGCCTCCAACAGCATCCTGATCGTGGAATTCGCGCATCGTCTGGAAGAACAGGGCAGGTCGGTGGAGGACGCCGTCATCACGTCCTGCCGCGTTCGTCTGCGGCCCATTCTGATGACCTCGCTCGCCACCATCATCGGCATGGTGCCCATGGCGCTGAAGCTGGGCACCGGAAGCGAACAGTATGCGCCGCTGGCGCGCGCCATCATCGGCGGCCTTACGGTTCTCGGTTCTGTTGACCGTCTTCATCGTGCCGGCCGCTTACTTGCTGGTCTATCGCGAGAATGCACTTGCCCATCGAAGCCTGATCACTGATGCCACGCTTCTCCATCCGCAATCCGTACTTCATCATCGTCATCTGCCTGGTACTGGCGGTTATCGGCGTCACCAGCCTGGCCCGGATGCCGGTGGATCTGTTCCCGGTGATCAATTTGCCGGAGGTGGTGGTCGCGACGTTTTATTCCGGCATGCCTCCCGAGGATATCGAAACGGACATCACCAATCCGCTGGAGCGGTTCTTCACCCTCGCCAGCGGCATCGATCACATGGAATCGCGCTCGCTGCTGGGCGTCAGCATGATCAAGGTATTCTTCCAGCCGGGAACCAACGCCGACGCCGACGTGACGCAGCTGTCCAATCTCGCGCTGGCCGACTTGAAGCGCTTGCCGCCCGGCACGCTTCCGCCGGTCGTCCTGAAATTCGATGCGTCCAGTCTTCCAGTGTGCCTGGTGACGGTGAAGGGCGAGGGTCTCAACGAAACTCAGCTTCACGATCTGGCGCAGTTCCAGATCCGCAATCAGATCGCGGTGGTGAAGGGCGCGGAGATTCCCGGTGTGTTCGGCGGCAAGTACCGCCAGGCGATGGTCTACGTCGATCCGTACAAGCTGCTGTCGCGGCAACTTGAGCGTGATGGACGTTGTGGACGCCGTCAATGACAGCAACCTGATCTTCCCGCCGGCGACGTCAAGAGTCGGCCCGCAGCGACTACTACGTCTACTCCAACAGCCTGGTGAACCAGGTGAAGGATCTGGACGAGGTTCCCGTCAAAACCGTGGGCACGCGGTGGGTTTCGGTGGGCGATGTCGGCGAGGCCAAGGACGCCAGCCAGCTGCAGTACAACATCGTCCGCATCGACGGCCAGAAGTCCGCCTACATTCCCATCATGAAGCAGGGCGGCGACACCAACACCGTGCAGGTGGTGGACGACGTCCGCAATCTCACCGCGCACTTGTTCGATCTTCCCAGGCAGCTGAAGACCAGCATTGTCTTCGATCAGTCCGTTTTCGTCAAGGAGGCCTGAGCACGGTTCTGCATGAAGGCGTGATCGGACTGGTGCTCACCAGCCTCATGATCCTGATTTTCCTCGGCAGCATGCGGGCCACTTTCGCGGTGCTGCTTTCCATCCCGATCTCCGCGCTGGCAACTTTCGTGGTTCTTTACATGCTGGGCAGCACCGTCAACACCATGATCCTGGGCGGCCTGGCGCTGGCGTTCTCGCGCGTCATCGACAACTCCGTCATCTCGCTCGAAAACATCTACCGCCATCTGGAAATGGGCTCGTCGCCGGCAGTTGCCGCGGCGGAAGGCGGGGCGGAAGTGAATCTCGCGGTGCTGGCCGCGACGCTGGTGGACGTGGTGGATTTCTTTCCGGTCACGCTGCTGTTCGGCGTGAGTAAGTTTCTCTTCTCTGCGCTGGCCCTGGCCTTTTGCCTGTCGTTGCTGGCTTCGTTCGTGGTGGCCATGACGGTGATCCCGCTGTTCTGCTCCAAGTTCCTAAAGGGTGTTCATGCACGAGCACGGTTCGTCACGGCGGCCGAGAGAATCGATCGCTGGGCGGTCGCTTCAACGCATGGTTCAACGGCATGTTCAACGGTTGCTCGATTTCTATGAGCGCTCGGTGCGCCGCGCGCTGAGGCGGCCGGCGCTGACGCTGGCGTTGCTGCTCGGAATCTTCGTTGCCAGTCTTGCGATCTATCCGTTCCTCGGCCGGGCTTTCTTCCCGCAGACCGACGCCGGCCAGTTCACGCTCAATATCAAAGTCCCCACCGGAACCCGCATCGAGGTCACGGACCAGTACGTCGCCAAGAATCGAAGATCTGATCCGGCACGTGGTGCCCGCCACAGACCTGAAGATGATCGTTTCGAACATCGGAGTGGTGAACGATTTTTCTTCGCTTTACACCACCAACGCCGGTGAGTACACCGCCACCATCCAGGTTGCCCTGAACGAGGGTCACAGCGTCAGCAGCCTGGTGTACATGGACCGAGTGAAGAGCTGCGATGGCCGCCGAGTTCCCGGATGTGCGCGCGTTCTTCCAGAGCGGCTCGATGGTGGACGCCATACTCAATTCCGGGCATGCCGGCGCCGATCGACGTGCAGGTGAACACGCGCGATCTGGGCGCTACTTACGACGTCGCCCAGGATCTGGCACGCACAGATCCGAAAACTTCCCGGCGTGGGCGAGATCTACATTCCGCAGGACATGAACTACCCGGCCATTCGTCTGAACGTCGATCGCGTGCACGCCGGCGAATTGGGTCTTTCGCAAAAGGACATCGTCGAACAACGTGATCACCGCGCTGAATTCCAATACGATGATCGCGCCGAACTACTGGGTGGATTACCAAACCGGCAACGACTACTTTCTGACCGTGCAGTACGCCGAGCATGGCAAGGCCGCCATCCAAAACCTGGTCGATCTGAAGCAGATTCCCTTGCGGGCGCCGAATCTGAAGGAACCGACCACGCTCGATTCGGTGGTGAAACTGGAGCACCTCCAATCCCCAACCGAGATCGATCACTACCAGATCCAGCGCGATCGTCGATATTTACGTCACGCCCTCGGGCGAGGATCTGGCTAAGTTGACCAGCGCGATTCAGCGGACCATTCGCGAGACGCGAATCTCCCGTCGAACATCCGCGTCAACCTGCGAGGAATGGTGGAAGGCATGAATGCATCCTTCAAGAGCTTCGCCATCGGATTCGGCATTTCCTTCATCCTTCTGTTTCTGATCCTGATCGCCCAGTTCAGATCGTTCATCGATCCGTTCCTGATCATGCTGGCGATTCCGATGGGATTCGTCGGCGTGCTCATTATTTTGCCGCTGACGCATACCACGCTGAACGTGATGTCGCTGATGGGCGTGCTCATGCTGATCGGCATCGCGGACTCCAACAGCATTCTGATCGTCGATTTCGCGCACAAGCTGGAAGAGCAGGGCTTGTCGGTACAGGACGCGGTAGTCACCGCCTGCCGCGTGCGCCTGCGGCCCATTCTGATGACGTCGCTCGCAACCATCATCGGAATGATCCCGATGGCGATGAAGCTGGGCGAGGGCGGCGAACAGTACACGCCCATGGCGCGCGCCATCATCGGCGGCCTGACCACTTCGGTGTTGCTCACCATATTCATCGTCCCGCCGCCTATCTTCTGGTTTATGGAAGGAAGCAAAGAAATGTTCCCCAGCCTTCGCCAAATCCGGCTTAACCGAAAGGCTCTCTTTATTGCAGGTTCCCTGGCATTGCCACTGGCAATGTTCGCGCAGACGCCGCCCATGCTGACGCTGCAACAGGCCGAAGCGATGGCCGTCATGAACCATCCGCAGATTCAGGCCGCGCAAAACGAGGTGAACTTCGCCAATCAGCAGATCGTGATCAATCGCTCGGCTTACTATCCGAACATCACCGGGGATCTGACCGGATCGCAAGGCAACGATCTTTCGAGAATCGGGGCCGGAGATCTGTCGGCGTCGCGCCTGTTCGATCGCGAGGGTCAAGGCGTAATCATCCAGCAGTTGATCACCGATTCCGGCCGAACACCCAGCTTGGTCGCCAGCTCGCGATTTCAGGCCCAGGCGGCGGCGCAGAACTCGACGGCCACCCGCTACACCGTGCTGCTGGATGTCAACCGCGCCTATTTCGATGTGCTCCGCGCACAAGCTACGGTGAAAGTCGCCGAGCAAACCGTCAGCGCCCGCCAGGTGCTGGACGATCAGATCACCGAGCTGGCCCGCAACAAACTTCGATCCCAGGTGGATGTCAGTTTCGCCGACGTCAACGTATCGGAGGCGAAACTTCTGCTATTGCGCGCGCAAGACAGCGTCACCGGAGCGCTCGCCGAACTGGGCCGCGCCATTGGGTCGGACCAGCCGGCCAATTATCAGCTCACCGACGAACCCCTGCCTCAAGCGCCTCCAGCCACCGCCGCGTCTTTGGTGGCCCAAGCCATCGATAATCGTCCCGAACTTGCATCGCTGCGCGCCGTGCGCGAGTCCGCCTACAAATTCTTCGACGCTGAACGAGACCTGTCGCGGCCTACCGTCAGCGGCATTGCAACCGCCGGCTACATTCCCTACATCAATACCCCACGTACGTCGCCGATTCCTCCCGAATACGAGGCCGTCGGGGTCAACGCCAGTATTCCCATCTTCAACGGCCATCTGTTTTCCGCGCGCCGCGAAGCCGCCTATCAACGCGCTTTGGAATCGGATCAGAAGCTCCGTGATGAACAGGAACGGATCAGCCGCGATGTTCGCGTGGCTTGGGCTAGCGCCACGGATGCCTATCAGAGAATCGATGTCACAGCGCAATTCCTGCGGCAAGCATCGCTCGCACTGCAACTCGCCCAGGGACGCTATGATTTAAGCTTGGCGTCCATCGTTGAACTCACCCAGGCGCAGTTGAACGTGACTTCCGCGGAGATTGAAAACCTCAACGCCAAGTACGACTATCAAATTCAGTTCGCGGCGCTCCAATTCACCATTGGCCTCCTCCGATAGACGGCCCGTTTTCCGCGAGGTCCAGCGTTTCCCGCTGCGCCGCATCGCTGTCGCGCTTGCCAGTCCGCCCTGCTTCATGCTCGGCCTCTTGATCTGGCAAGTACTCTTGGGCCATCCCTGGGGCAAGCATCCCATGTCCAACGGAGATGTGATTGGCTGGACCGTGTTTCTTTGGCTGATCTATTTTCGCCTGATCACCGTTCGATTGGTCACTGAGGTTCGCCAGGGTGAGCTGATCATCAGAATGCGCGGCCTGTGGCGCTTGCGGCGCGTGCCGCTGGATCGCATCCAGTCGGTGGAGACGATCACCCATGACATCGCGCGCGACTACGGCGGTTACGGATTCCGTTCTACTCGCGACGGCAAGGCTTACGTCGCCAGTGGCAGCCGGGGCGTACGCGTGACACTTACCGGGGGCGAGAAATTGGTGGTGGGATCCGAGCGGCCCGACGAGTTGGCCGCCGCCCTTCGCGGTTCGATAACGCCCCCGCGCTTCAATGCGAGAAAAGCCTAGGGGTTGTAGAGAGGTGATGCAGATATTCCTTCTCCAACTCGATGTCGGTTACCGGTTCAATTCTAAGAACCCATAGGCCCTTGGAGCTAAGGACCGTCACAGTCCAGCATGTCGCTGCGCACGGCGGGAGCGGCGGAAGTGACCATGGAAAACAGAGACAACGCACCCAACAATCGAATCTTCATGTGTTCTCGTAATACGCCTCGGCGGCGTTAAACTGCGTCGCGCCGACGGTCAGGTTTGTACAATAGGTTCGTGTTGATGGAGGTCATCGTGAAGACACCGATCTTCGGCAGTGCGGCCGTGCTAGCCGCCTTGATAGGACTCTCTGGCTCCGCTTTTGCGCAAACCGATCAAACTTTGCCAATCCCAGGCGGCGAGGTTGCCAAGGATTTGCCCGGCGCGAAAGAACTGCCCGACCCGAACATGGTCTACAAGGTTGTGTTCGACATCGCTACGGCAGCTTCAAAGATTGATGACGTTAATCCTGGGCTCACTGGCGTTGTTCGATATGTCAATACTCTCGCCAAGTATGGAGTGCCGGCCGATCACCGCAAGATCGCGGTAGTGTTCCATCGCGGCGGGACCGAGGTAGTTTTGAACAACGAAACTTTCAAGGCTCGCAATCAGGGCCACGACAATCCAAATGTTGCCTTGATCCAGAGCATGAAGAAGGCGGGGGTCGACTTTCGAGTCTGCGGCCAAGCTGTGCTGGCGCGCAAGATCGATCCGAAGACTGTGATGCCGGAGATCGAGGTCGATCTGTGGGCCCTGACCACGCTGGTGAATCTGCAGCTTCGTGGCTACGTACACGTGGGAGGCGAGTAAATACAATGATCATAAGCCGACGTAGGTTGTTCACTGGCGCAACGGCAGCCGTGCTTTCGCATGTTCTGCGAGGCGCCGACCAGGCCGATCAATCGCGGATGATCGTTCGGTCACCCCGGCCGGAGGATCTCGAGATGCCGCTGGACGGCTTCACCGAGTGGATCACGCCCATCGATCGATTCTTTGTCCGCTGCCACACCTACACACCCAAAGTAAACCTGAACGAGTGGAGCCTGAAGATCGATGGCGTAGTCGAACGGCCGATGTCGCTGACGATGGACGATCTGAAAAAGCTTCCGCGCGTGGAACTGGTCGGCGTTTTGGAGTGTGCCGGTAATGGAAGAAAGTTTTACTCGCCGCACGTGCCAGGAGCGCAGTGGGCCTTCGGCTCCGTCGGCAATGGGCGATGGGCCGGGGTGCGGCTTCGGGACCTCTTGCAAAAGACCGGCATCAAGGCTTCCGCCACAGAGATGTTGTTTGATGGCGCCGACGTCCCCCTGGGAAAGATGCCCGATTTTCAGCGCACGATCACGACTGCCAAGGCGCTCCATCCCGATACTTTGCTGGCGTACGAGATGAACGGCCAGCCTTTACCGGTCCAGCACGGATTCCCGTTGCGCGTAATCGCGCCTGGCTGGGCCAGCGACTCGTGGGTGAAATGGCTGCAGCACATCGAGGTGCTGGATCATGAATTTGAAGGCTTCTGGATGAAGTCGGCTTATCGGCATCCGACGCACCCGGTACCTCCAGGCACCGCCGTGGACCCGTCGGAGATGGTGCCAGTCACCGATCTCAACGTGAAATCAGTGATCGCAGTGCCCGCTGGTTGGGCCAAGCCAGGGCCGATGCGCGTGCAAGGTACGGCATGGTCCAACACGTCGCCGGTGAGCAAGGTGGAGGTGTCCACCGATGGCGGCCAGAGCTGGAAACAGGCCAAGCTAACCGGCCAGCAGACCAAGTACGGTTGGCGCATTTGGCAACATGATTGGAAACCTGCCGAAGGCAAATACACCCTGATCTCGCGCGCGACGAATATGGCCGGTCAGACTCAACCGCTCGCTCAGGAATGGAATCCCTCCGGCTACCTGTGGAACGTGGCCCAGCCAGTCGCAGTTACGATCTCTGCGCACCAGCCATCGATCGATGTCAACGAAGCGGCCATCCCTTATCCAGATGCCTACAAAGCTGCGTGTTTTGGTTGCCATGATGAGCACATGATGCAGCAACAACGCCTGACCGGCGCGCAGTGGGATCGCGAGATGAACAAGATGACCGGTTGGGGCGCCCAAATCAAACCCGAGGATCGTGAAGCGATTCTAAATTATTTGTCCAACCGCTTTAAGCAATAGCGCGATCGCAAGCACTATGGCGTCTTCCTCCCCCAAGGATGTCCCGCTTCCGACCGGCCTCACCAGCGATGAAGCGCGAAGCCGCCTGGAGAAGTTTGGTCCAAACGCAATGCCCGACACGGCCCTGCATCCGTTACGCAGGGCTCTTGCCAAATTTTGGGCGCCGGTTCCTTGGATGCTCGAGGCCGCGATTGTGCTCGAGATTGTTCTCGGTAAGTACGTTGAGGGCGCGATCATTTTGGCTCTGCTGGTCTTCAATGCTGCGCTCGGATTCTTCCAGGAAGGCCGTGCTCAGGCGACTCTCGCCGCGTTGAAATCAAGGCTCGCGTTGAATGCGTCGGCCCGTCGGGATGGTACTTGGAAGACCGTCCGAGCTACCGGACTGGTGCCCGGCGATGTTGTGAAGCTATCTCTCGGCGCTGTGGTTGCCGCCGACGTGCGGGTAGCCGAGGGATCGGTGCTGCTGGATCAATCCATGCTCACCGGCGAATCCGTTCCGATCGAAGCTGGCGCCGGATTCCAAACCTATGCCGGAGCGCTGGTACGTCGCGGCGAAGCGGTCGCGGAAGTCACGGCGACAGGCGGGCGTACAAAGTTTGGACGTACCGCGGAACTGGTTCGCACCGCGCACGTCGAAAGTTCCCAGCAGAAGGCCGTTCTGCGCGTGGTACGCAATCTTGCGATGCTGAATGGCACCATCATCGTGATGCTGGTGGGTTATGCCTACGCGCTCAAGATGCCGGGGAACGAGATCATCCCCTTAATATTGACGGCAGTTCTGGCATCCATTCCCGTGGCGCTACCGGCAACGTTTACTCTTGCGGCCGCGCTCGGTGCAAAGGCTTTGGCCAAGCTGGGCGTTCTTCCAACCAGGCTCTCCGCCGTGGATGAAGCGGCGAGCATCGACGTCCTGTGCTCGGATAAGACTGGCACACTGACCGAAAACGAACTGAATGTAACCGTCGTCCATGCCATGCCCGGCTTCGACGAATCGCACGTATTGGGAATCGCGGCCCTCGCGAGTTCGGACGGCGGGCAAGATCCCGTGGATGGCGCCGTTCGCCTCGCCGCCGCAAAGAAAGCTGCCACCGATCTGCCGAAACTTATCAAGTTCGTTCCATTCGATCCTGCAACAAAAATGTCCGAGGCGATTGCTACGGATTCCGGCGGCTCCCCCGTTCGGGCCGTAAAAGGCGCATTCGCTACCGTTGCGAGATTGGTCCAATCGGGGCCCGAAGCTCTAACGACGGTGAACGAATTTGAAGCGAAGGGTTTCCGCGTTCTTGCTGTCGCGATTGGTCCGCCGACCGCCCTGAAGCTTGCTGGAGTCATTGCTCTCAGCGATCCGCCCCGGCCAGATTCCGCCGCCTTGATAGCAGAGCTCAACACGCTGGGAGTGCGAGCGGTCATGGTGACCGGCGATGCTCCTGCAACGGCTGCCATTGTCGCTCACGCGGTAGGTCTTTATGGAAAGGTCTGTCCACCCGGGCCAATACCTCCCAATGTTCGTCCCGAGGATTTTGCAGTTTTCGCCGGCATTTTTCCGGAGGGAAAGTACAGACTCGTCAAGGCGTTCCAGAAGAGCGGCCACATTGTTGGTATGTGTGGTGACGGCGCCAACGACGCACCGGCGCTGCGGCAGGCACAAATGGGAATTGCGGTATCCACCGCGACCGATGTGGCCAAGTCGGCGGCCGGCATCGTGCTGACGAAGCCTGGACTGAGCGGTATCGTTGCCTCGGTAAGAGAAGGGCGCGTGACATTCCAGCGCATTCTAACCTACACGCTGAACTCGCTGATCAAAAAACTCGTGCAGGTGCTCTTTCTGGTGGCCGGGCTGTTCATGACTGGCCGCGCCATCCTGACCCCACTTCTAATGGTCATCCTCATGATCACCGGCGACTTTCTGGCCATGTCGTTGACCACGGACAACGTCCGGCCGTCCCCTATGCCCAATAGCTGGCGAATCGGCAAACTGACAATCGCAAGCGCCATCATAGGGGGCTGTCTTCTGCTCTTTTGTATCGCTGTACTGGCTGTTGGGAAATTTCGGATGGGTTTCGGAATCGAAGCGCTGAGAACGCTGTCCCTGGTCGCGCTGGTGTTCGGCAGTGAGGCCACGCTCTACTCCATCCGCGAGCGCAGGCGGCTATGGGATTCCCGCCCAAGTATCTGGGTTGTCGTGTCGACGGTCTGCGACATTTTGATCGTGTCGACGTTGGTCACCCGCGGAATCGGCATGAGTCCTTTGTCCATATTCGTCGTGGGAGGAACTCTCGTGGCGGCGGCCGTATTTGTATTCCTGCTGGATTTTGCGAAAGTCCCCGTGTTCCATCGCCTAGAACTCGCATAGTTCCGGCCCGAGCATCTAATAGACGCGGAAGTTCCGGGCCAGCCGGACCCAGCAGAGTTGTTAAAATTAGCCCAAGCTAAAATTGCAGATTCGCTCAACCGGTTGCCCCGCTACATGTGCACGCAGACAGAAAGACACTGGTAAAGCTAGTTCCGGGGAAACCCCCGGAGATAGTGCCTCATCTCATCACGGATGCGACGGAAAAGTGCGAGTCGCTCTTCTTCTGAACCCCGCACAATGGCCGGGTCCTCAAAACTGTGATGGATGGCGACCGTTTTGCCGGGAAAGATCGGGCAGCTCTCTTTTGCGCGATCGCATACCGTGAGGAGGTAATCGAAATGCTGACCGGCGAATTCGTCCACGCTCTTGGATCGATGGCCGGAAATGTCGATGCCCAACTCACCCATCACTGTGATCGCTTCGGAACGAACGTGGCTCGGGCTGGTTCCGGCGCTGTACACCTCGAAACGTTCTCCCGCATCGTGACGCAATAGGCCTTCCGCCATTTGGCTCCTGGCTGAGTTTCCAGTGCAAAGAATGAGAAGTCTCTTCTTTTCCATCGCTACCGCACATCCACAGAAGTAGGGAACCAATGTCGCGTGCGGTTGCAGGCGGCACACACCGAGAGCATCACCGGCACTTCGACCAGGACGCCGACGACCGTCGCGAGCGCCGCCCCCGATCCTGGTCCGAACAACGCAATGGCCGTCGCCACGGCCAGCTCGAAAAAGTTAGACGCGCCAATGAGCGCGCCGGGAGCTGCGACGGAGTGCTCCACCTTAAGCCATTTCATTAAGCCGTAGGCGAGGCTTGCATTGAGATACACCTGCAGCGTGATAGGCACCGCAATTAGCAACACATTGAAAAAGCGGCCAGTGATGTTATCCGCTTGAAACGCGAAGATGAGCACAAGTGTTCCAAGCAGCGCCGCGATCGTGACAGGCGCGAATTTCGGGAGCAGCACCGTTTCAAACCACGTGCGCCCGTGACGGTGCACCAGGAAGGCTCGCAGCAGCGTACCCGCCAGGAGCGGAACCACGATAAAGAGGATGACAGACGTTAGCAGCACAGTGAATGGCACGGTGAGGGTGGAAGCTCCATGCACCAGGAACTGTACAATCGGTACGAACAGCACCAGCATGATGAGGTCGTTGACGGACACTTGAACCAGGGTGTACGCCGCGTCTCCTTGGGTTAAATGACTCCATACAAACACCATCGCGGTGCAGGGCGCGGCAGCGAGTATTATGCAGCCGGCAATGTACTGGTCTGCTTCGGCCGATGTGATGAGGCCGGCAAAGATGATGCGGAAGAACGCCCAAGCCAGCAGCGCCATGGAGAAAGGCTTGATTACCCAATTGATGAAGAGCGTCACCAGCAACCCCGCCGGACGCCGTCCCACATTTCGCACCGACGAGAAATCAACCTTCATCATCATCGGGGTAATCATCAGCCAGATCAGCACCGCAATGGGAGCATTAATCTGGCTTCCCTTGGCGAACTCAACGCTTCGCACGCCCGCCACGGCTGCGGGCAAGAGCTTGCCTAACCCAATGCCCGCGGCCATGCAGAGCACCACCCATAAAGACAGGTAACGCTCGAAAGTGCTGAGACCCCCGCCCGATTGCGCTGGCTGTACCGTCAGTGTTTCTGCCACGGGTTTCCTAAAGGTGACTTCCTTCCGCGGCGATCACGAACAGCAACCAGGCGAACAGCAGCGCGCGGGTTTGGTGGCGCGAATGAAAGCGCTCATGAACTTGCCTTGTATCTGCGGGGCGAGTCCATTCACATCCACTCCCTGGCCGCTCAAAAACCTGCGCGCATCCTCGACGCTATAGATTCGCGTGGGCTCAATGTCGATGGCCTCGAAGCCCGCCTTGGCAAGCTTTGCGACGTACTCATAATCCTGAAGTGCTCCAGCGATACAGCCGACCCACAACAGCATGTTTTCGCGGACGTCCGCGGGCACCTCGCCCATGGTGACGACATCGGAAACAGCGAACCGGCCGCCTGGTTTCAGTACCCGGAACGCCTCGCGCATCACACTGTCTTTGTCGGTCGAGAGGTTGATCACGCAGTTGCTGATGACGACATCTACGCTGTTATCAGGCAACGGAATGTGCTCGATTTCACCTTTCAGAAATTCCACATTCTCCACCGCGGCTTTGTGCTGGTTACCACGGGCGAGAGCCAGCATCTCATCCGTCATGTCCAGACCGTAGGCTTTTCCCGTTGGACCGACGCGGCGGGCGGAAAGCAAAACGTCAATGCCGCCTCCGGAGCCGAGATCGAGAACGGTTTCGCCGGGCTTCAACTCCGCCAACGCGGTCGGATTCCCGCAGCCCAGAGAGGCTAGTACCGCTTCTTCGGGAATCTGGTTGGTCTGGCTCAACTCATAGAGATTCGACGTGATCGGATCGACACAACCGAGTAAACTGGGGGCCGATCCGCAGCAGGAGCTTCCACCCGTTGTGACGCGCAGAGCCGCCTCTCCGTATTTCTCTCGCACTGTTTCTTTCAATTCCATATGGTATTTTTCGACAAAGTCGCCCCGTCCAGGACAGCCGGGCTTTCGACTGGCCAAGGGCCAACCACCTTAGTGCTCGCCGCCGAGATTCTGACCTCGCGCGTTGCGCTGACAGCCTCCCGGGTAAGCGGCCCGCTTCCGCTCCAGCGTTTGTCCTCCTACTTGCAAAGCTGGGTAATTTTGGCCGGTTTGATGGCCTTATTGCGGGTGCAGCACTCGGCGTAGAGGAAACCGAGCAGCTCTTCCAGGGCCGTGGTGTTAGCGCTGTATCGCAGAAACGTGCTCTCACGGCGCACCGTGATGAGGTCCTCATTCTTTAGCTTTTCCAAATGATGCGATAGCGTGGACGCGGCAATCCCCAGCTCGCCTTGAATCTCTCCCACCACCATCCCTTCCGGATGCGCTGCCAGCAGGACCCTTAAAATCCGAAGGCGCGGCTCCGCCCCCAGCGCGGCGAACATATCCGCATAGGCGGCCGTCCGGTCAGTCTCGACCGCAGCCTTGAATCGTGACGCTTCCATATTTCTATCATAGTGGAATAAGCGAATCTGTCAAGAGAGTTGCGACGAAATTTCACAAATCTTAAGAAGCAGGCAGGCCGTCTGGGACCCGCTGCACTACAATACTCCAAGGACAAATCGAATGAGACACCTGATCTTGCTCGCCACCGCGCTGGCCTCCTTTACCTGCTTTTTGCGGCGCGCAGCTCGCGCAGCCGCCGACCGGAGTAACGGAGGGCGTTCTGAAGGAACTGATGAACGCTTGCCCGGCGAATCCCGATCTTGCCAATCTGGACGCTTCGCCCGTTTGGTCGGGCTGGGGAGGAGCGGGCAACGCCCGCTTTCAAACGAAAGACGCCGCCGGTCTCACGGCAACCGATGTACCCAAGCTGAAGCTCAAGTGGGCCTTTGGACTTCCCGGCGGCATGAGCATGTATTCGCAGCCTTCGGTGGCGTTCGGCAGAGTCTTCGTGGGAAATGACAACGGCGTCGTCTATTCGCTGGACGCCAAGACGGGCTGCCTTTACTGGGCTTACCAGGCCGATATGTTTGGCCGGTTCGCTCCCATCGCCGCACCGATCTCCGGGTATCCCGGAACCCGCTACGCGATCTTCTTCGTCACCCGCTCTACTACTGCTTACGCTCTCGATGCGCATGACGGCAAACTGCTCTGGAAAACGCAGGTGCGCACCGGACTGAATAACCTGAGCGCTACGGCTGCCTATCATGACGGACGGCTTTATGTGCCGATGTCCGGCACCGAGACGCTGGTCGGGGCGAATCTCGACTATGAGTGCTGCAAGTCCCGCGGGGCCGTGGCAGCGCTCGACGCCAACACGGGCAAGGTGCTGTGGGTTACGCAAAGTATCGCGGAGCCGCTGCGCCCGCTCGGCGAAAACGCGAATGGGAAGCAACGTTGGGGGCCTGCGGGCGCTTCTGTGTGGAACACGCCCACGGTGGATGCCAAGCGCGGCCTGATCTACGTCGGAACGGGCAACAGCTTCGGACGGATCGCGGCGACCACCAGCGATTCCATCCTGGCCCTTCGGATGGAAGACGGCAAGATGATGTGGCATCACCAGGAGTTCGCGGGTGACGCTTTCATGGCCCGTTGCCAGGCGACCAACGGCGCCGACTCCAATTGCGCCGAGAAGCTGGGGCCGGACTACGACTTCGGCGGTTCGTCCGCCATTCTCGCAAACCGTCAAAGGCAAGGACATCCTGTTGGCCGCGGGGAAAGGCGGTGTGGCCATCGCGCTGGATCCGGACAAGGAAGGCAAGCTCCTGTGGCGGACCCAATTGTGGGAAACTCAGGCGCCTTCTGCCTCTGGGTTAGTGGTCTGGGGAGGCGCGGCAGATGGCGCTCGCGTGTACTATCCGCTGCAGCAGCCCGCCGGCGGACTGAAGGCGCTGGACATCCAAACCGGCCGGGTGGATTGGAACGCGGCCATCAACGCGGACCGCCGCGGGCAGGCGGGTCCGGCTAGCGCGATCCCGGGAGCCGTCTTCACCGGCGGATGGGATGGGATCCTGCGCGCCGTGGACGCGGAGGGAAAGGTGATCTGGTCATTCAATGCCGTGCGGGATTTTGACACGATCAACCACGTGGCTGCCAAAGGAGGCTCGTTCGGTTGTGCCGGTCCGGTGATCGCGGGCGGTATGGTCTTCGCTACCTCTGGTTACCCCGGCACGCTTCGCGGCACACCCGGCAACGTCCTGCTCGCGTTCAGCGTGGAATGATAGCGAACGCCGTTTGCGGGGAGTTTCGGGTGCCACTCCTACGGGACATTTGTCGCTTCTAGGTTTGGACTCCCGCGAGAAGCGCCAGGGCCGCTGCTCGCCATTGAAAACTTGGTGAGCCGGGCGGGGCTCGGGTCTATGTCCGCGCCTGTCGGAACCGACGAAGAACGGAGTCGATGCACGGACGGATTATGATGCGTCGGTGCACCACTCGACCCTGTCCCTGTAGAAGAGGCGCCACCGCCGGCAATCCTTGCCGCCACACGCCGTACACCAACCGGATCCTATACGCAGGGCAGTACGGGCGGTACAAAAGCACTGTTGTCTCCATGAGAAAGCAGAAACGGCCTCTTGTTGGAAAACCCTTTCGGGTTTACCAATGAATATACGCGCGAAAAGCGTTCTTACGACGGGCAATTAGCGAGACAGTTTTTGAGCCAATAAGGACCACGCCGGTCTAGCCAACCGGCAATGACCGCCAGAGGTAATTCTTTGGCGCAACAAATCGCTTCCGAGGAGAAAACTATGCTTAGGAATCTGACTCTCGTGGCGGCCTTCCTGGGCTGTGCTACCATCCTGTCCGCTCAAGCCATTGATCCGGACACCTTCAAGGTGAATTACATCACGGCATTCGCCCCAGCTGGTTTCGTCTACTTGACCAATGCCGGCACTACAGCACATCAAGACCTCTGCGCGGACATCTACATTTTCGACCCCAACCAGGAGCTGGCCGCATGCTGCAGTTGCAAAGTGACTCCAGACGGTCTGCACGCTCTGCCATCGTCAATCCTACTCGAGACTACGCTGACAGGGGTACCGCTTGTTTTTGCTACCGTCAAGGTCCTTTCCTCCGCGACCACGGGAGGCGTGTGCCCCAATTTTACGACGCCGAAACCAAAGCCTGGGATTCGCGGCTGGGCCACTCAGGGCCAACCAGCCGGCGGCTTAACACAGTCGGACTTTCAGGATGCCGGACTCAGCGCGGCGGAATTGGGCGCTCTGACGTCGGAATGCAATGCAATTGGCGAAGTTGGCAGCGGAAAGGGCATTTGCAGCTGCGCAAGCATCACCGGCGCGTCCTAAAACGTCGAACATAGGCCGTTGCCGAATTGGCTTTGCAACGATGACGCGCCGAAGTCGCAGCGCGTCACCGTTTCATAGCGATATTTGAGTGCGAATTGCAGATTGCGAGCTCCGAGCGACTGATTGATCCACACCGATGGATTTACTTGGTGAGCCGGGCGGGGCTCGAACCCGCAACCACCACTCGACCCTGTCCCTGTAGAAGAGGCGCCACCGCCGGCAATCCTTGCCGCCACACGCCGTACACCAACCGGATCCTATACGCAGGGCAGTACGGGCGGTACAAAAGCACTGTTGTCTCCATGAGAAAGCAGAAACGGCCTCTTGTTGGAAAACCCTTTCGGGTTTACCAATGAATATACGCGCGAAAAGCGTTCTTACGACGGGCAATTAGCGAGACAGTTTTTGAGCCAATAAGGACCACGCCGGTCTAGCCAACCGGCAATGACCGCCAGAGGTAATTCTTTGGCGCAACAAATCGCTTCCGAGGAGAAAACTATGCTTAGGAATCTAACTCTCGTGGCGGCCTTCCTGGGCTGTGCTACCATTTTGTCCGCTCAAGCCATTGATCCGGACACCTTTAAGGTGAATTACATCACGGCGTTCCCCCCAGGTGGTTTCGTCTACTTGACCAATGCCGGCACTACAGCACATCAAGACCTCTGCGCGGACATCTACATTTTCGACCCCAACCAGGAGCTGGCCGCATGCTGCAGTTGCAAAGTGACTCCAGACGGTCTGCACATTATCCCAACGTCAGTCCTACTCACCACTACCTTAACTGGCCAACCGCTAGTTTTTGCTACCGTCAAGGTCCTTTCCTCCGCGACCACGGGAGGCGTGTGCCCCAATTTTGCGGCGCCGAAACCAAAGCCTGGGATTCGCGGCTGGGCAACTCAGGTCCAACCAGGGGGCGGTTTAACACAGTCGGACTTTCAGGATGCCGGACTCAGCGCGGCGGAGTTGAGTGCTCTGACGTCGGAATGCGATGCAATTGGCGAAGTTGGCAGCGGAAAGGGCATTTGCGGGTGCGAAAGAACGGAGGTCTAAAGCCTCCAACATTATGCAGTTGCCGAATTGGCCTTGCAGCCATGGCGCGCCGCAGTCGCGGCGCGTCACCATTTGAAAGCGATACTGGGGAGCAAATCGCGGATTACGAGCCCGCGCCAGGCATTCTCCGCGGGCGATGGATTTACATGGTGAGCCGGGCGGGGCTCGAACCCGCGACCACCGCATTAAAAGTGCGATGCTCTACCAACTGAGCTACCGGCCCGGAAGCGCTGCGAGGAAGGCAACTGCTCTCGCGACTTTATCAAGATAACATAGCTTTACACCTTCCCAGCCGAATCCCACGCGCGGCCATGTCACAATAGCTAGCATGCGGGTCGGCATCATCGGCACTGGCGCCATCTCCCATAAACACGCGCGCGCATACGCCAACATCGGCTACGAAGTGGTAGCTTGCACCGACTTTCACCCCGACAGCGCCCGCGCCTTCGCCGAACGCTACGGATGCGAGTTCGTCCCCACCTTCGAGGAGCTGTGCCGGCATCCCCAAGTCGACTACGTTGACGTGTGCACCTTCCCCGAATTCCGCCTGGAGCCGGTACAATGCTGCGCCGAAGCGAAGAAGCACATCCAG
The DNA here is from genome assembly GCA_963798295.1 of Bryobacterales bacterium. Classification (GTDB taxonomy): domain Bacteria; phylum Acidobacteriota; class Terriglobia; order Bryobacterales; family Bryobacteraceae; genus Palsa-89. The sequence goes on from CAWCSV010000007.1 coordinate 1,569,494, forward strand.
GTCCAAAAGCCCATGGCGACCAATGTGGACACCGCTCGCCGCATGATCGAAATCGCTTACGGCGCAGGCATCCAACTGGGCGTGGTAAGCCAGCATCGCTTCGACGATTCCACGCAGTTTCTGCAGCGCGCCTTGTGCGACGGCCGCTTGGGCAAGATCCTGCAAGCCGACGCGTACGTGAAATGGTATCGCTCACCCGCGTATTATTCGCGCGCCAATAAAGGAAGCTGGAAAACCGAGGGTGGCGGCGCGCTGATCATTCAAGCCATCCATCAAGTAGACGTGCTGCTGTGGCTGATGGGTGGGGTTCAGGAACTTTTTGGCTACTGGCAATTGGCGGCGCGCCATAGCATTGAATCCGAAGACGTGCTTTCGGCCGTCCTGAAATATTCGTCCGGCGCCACCGGCGTGATTCAAGCCTCCACCGCGTTCTGGCCCGGCCACACTGAGCGCATCGAGATCCACGGCACCAAGGGCACCGCGATTATCACCGGCGACAAGCTGACCGCATGGCAGGTGGAGAACGACGTGGGCGACCCCGCGCCTGTCTCTTATGACTACGCAACCGCCGCCACCGATCCCATGGCTACCGCGCTGGCTCCCTTCGAGCGGCAGTTCATCGACTTTGGCGAAGCCATTCGCACTGGCCGCAAACCGCTCTCCTCGGGCGCCGACGGATACCGGGCGCTGGAAGTGGTGACAGCCATCTACGATTCTTGCCGAAAGGGCTCCGTGGTAAGGCTGTAGACCACTCGCGAATGCAGATCCGCGTTCCAGCTTCCAGCGCCAATCTCGGTCCCGGATTTGACTGCCTTGGTTTAGCGCTCGGGGTCTATCTGACGTGCCGCTTTCAGCCGGCTCGGAGCCTTGAGATTCGGGTCAGTGGCCGCGATGCCGAGCGGATTTCCACCGGCGACGACAATCTGATCTGGCGCACGGCGCAGGCGGTTGGTTCCGACGTCGGCGACACGCTGCCGCCCATCGCGCTCGAGATCGACAACGATATTCCGCTCGGTAAGGGCCTCGGTTCCAGCGCCGCGGCGCTTACAGCGGGCGTGGTCATCGCCGATCATTTGCTTGGCCTGCACTGGAAGCGGCATCGGATTCTGGACGAAGCCGCCCGGCTGGAAGGGCATCCCGATAATGTCGCGGCGTGCGTGCTGGGCTCCATTGTCGCCAGCGCCACCGATGTGGGAGGAGCGGTGCGGGCGGTACGGGTCGAGCTGCCGCCCAGCTACGGCGTGGCCGTGGTGGTTCCCGACTTCGTGTTGCCCACTTCGGAATCTCGTAACGTACTGCCCGCCGATTATTCCAAAAGCGACGCCGTTTTCAACGTGCAGCGCAGCGCATTGCTGATTGCCGCCCTCGCCACCGGCACCACCAGCGCCTTCCCGGCGGCGCTCGAAGACCGCATGCACCAACCCTATCGCTACGCGCTGGTGCCCGGTCTGGAAGAAATGGTCAAGCTGCGCGCTCCGGGATTGCTCGGTTGCGCGCTCAGCGGCGCCGGCCCGTCCATTCTGGTGTTCTACGAACGCGGCTCCGAACAAGTCTGTGACCTGGTGCGGCAGATTTTTGCGCTACACGGCCACGCGTCGGAAACACTGTGCGTGCCCATCGCGCGCGACGGCTACCAGCTCACTTAGGCTCAGCGCTGCGGATCTGGAAAGGGAATCTCGCGCGTGCCTTCGTCCAGGCCCTCGATGCGAATCACTGCGGGCTTGGCTGGGGCTGGTTTGGCCTGGGCTGAATTGGAAGCCGCTGGGGACGAGGTGGGCACGGAAGGTAGCCCGAGCGTGGGATCGGCGGTCGCCACGGCCGCCTGCGCGGCCGCTTTCTGCGATGCGGCATAAGCCTCGGTGCTCTTCTCCAGCTCCTGCTCGCTGAGCCGCAGGGCGATCTTGGCGGCCGAGCCATCCAGGTTGAACTTCAGCTTCCTGGCGATCTCCTGCATTTGCGCGCCGCGGCTTTTGTCCTTCGCGACCATCCCGATGACGCGCGTCAACTCCGCGGTGATGCGCTTGGCCGCCGCCTCCGACGAAAAACGCACGGTGATGTCCGCGGCCAGACCAGTGCGCAGATTCACCCCCGCTTCGAAACCCTGCGCCTCCGCGGCCCATTCGCCGCCCCGGAACAAAGCCGCCACCTGATCGTTCGAGACCAGTTCGGCAGCGTCCATGATCACCCAGAAATCATAGCCCGCGTTCAATTCACTGGCGCGCGTGAACAGCGGCCCGGACGCGGGCGAACTTGCCGCAAATTGATTGCGGTCCAGCGCGGCGAAGACACTGCGCGCGTCTCCATACAGAATGGTCCCGGCGTCGAACAAAACCCAGGCTGTGTTCTTCGCCTCGCCCTGCGCGGTGCGCCCCTGCGGCCGGTAGACCTGGAAGGAATTGTAGGATTGTGGCTTGGCGCCAAGACGCGCGAAGACCTGGTGCACCTTGGCCGCATCGAAGTGTCCTTGGATGGCGATCAGGATCGGCGCCTCCGCCGAATCGTCGGACGAATTCCGGCCCGGCGACGAGATCAAAATGCGATCCACATCGTCAAGTAGTTGCATTCCCGGCAAGCCCGCCGCGCCGCCCGTGGCGAGCCATTTTTCGCGAATCATCGTGCCCGCCTGCGACTGCCGGATGCGCGCCCAATCCACTCCGATCAGCGCCTTGGCATCGGGATCGGCGAATCGCCACGGTGTGGCGTCGGACGGGGCGGGCGCCTGGGCGCTCACGATCACCGGCGCGAGGAAGAGCGGGAAGGCGAGCAGGGCGCGAAGGCGTGGCATATCTATCACCTATCGGCAGGATCGGGCGTCGGCAACAGCGGCGTTTTGGGGCGCACGGTAATACCTTAGGTAGGAAATACGGTATAATTCATAGTAGTACCATGAAGACCGCAATTTCGATTGAGGATGAAATACTACGGGAAGCCGATGAGACCGCGCGCCGGATGGGGCTGAGCCGTAGCCGGCTGTTTGCTTTAGCTGTCGTTGATTTCCTGCAACGGCATCGGCGGGAGCAGATGCTGGTTCTGCTGAATGAAGTTTATGCGGGCGAGGCGCAGTCGACGGAAAAACGCCTGCTCAAAGGGATCAAGACCAAAGTCCGTCGAACGATGAAGGAGCCCTGGTGAGCGACATTCGTCAGGGGCAAGTGTATTGGCTTGATTTCGGATCTGCGCCCGGTTCAGCCCCCGCCCTGCGTCACCCCTGCGTGGTGGTGCAGAACGACGTATTCAACCGGAGCGCGATTGCGACCAGCGCCGTGTGCCTGATTACGTCGAATCTGAGCAGGGCGAAGGCGCCAGGCAATGTGCTGCTGAAAAAGGGCGAGGCTAATCTGCCGAAGGCCAGCGTGGTGAATGTTTCCCAGATCCTGACGGTGGATAAATCGGAGCTTACAGAGAATATCGGCAGTCTCAGCGGCGCGGCGGCCCAAGCAGTGCGCGACGGACTCCACATGGTTTTCGAGCGGCTTTGAAAGCTGCCACGGGGTCGCTCACTTCCGCGAAGAAGTCAGTTGATCTTGTCCAGGCCCTCGGTCAGCTCGATTGAGACTCCCCAAGGGTCGACGATCGTCGCAGTGGCGATGTTGTTCATGGCTGGGTCTCTTTTGTTGTAAGGCCGAATGGCCTTGATGCCCTTCGCTTCGAGCGCCTTCGAGAACGCCTCCAGGTTCTTCACTTCAAATCCCACGTGATCTACAACGCGGCCGGCGGTGGGGACGTGAGTGATGGACTGGTCGCCTTCCCAGCGGAAGAAGTTGAGGCTGTATCCGACGCCCGGCAGGTCGGCGCCAATGAAGAAGTCGGTTTGTCCCGGACGCAAAGTCGCATCGAACGCCTTCATGTACCACTGCTGCATCTCGACGTACTGCTTGTTGATGAAGTGGATATGATGCGCCACGATAGGCGGCGCGTCTTTTGTCAGCGCTGGTAACGAGCTCGATTTTCGCCCCGTCAGGGCCGAGAAAATACGCAAAGCGTCCATACACTGCCGACGTGCCCGATGCCGCTGGTGGCGGCTCACCCGGCTTCGGCTCCCGCCCGGTGGTTTCCTGATATCCCGCGGCTGCCAGCTTAGTCGCCATCGCCGGCACGTTTGGCACTGCGAAGCCGATGTGATCGAAGGCGGTGCCGCGGGTCGGGCCGGTCGGCTTCTGCACGCGCAGGAAGATGAACGCGTCGGGAAACTCAATTACATCGATGTCGCCGAACTTCATTGCTCTGCCGCCGAGCGTGTCGGCCCAAAACTTCTTATGGGCTTCGACGCTCGTGACGTTGAGGTGATAGTGGCCGATGCGGACCGGCGCGTCCGGATGACTGACGAGTTGTGCGAAAGCAGGCGGCGCTGCGCATGACAGCAGCGCCGCTAGAGCGAGAATGCGCTGTTCTCATTTGATGACTCGGCGAGTCCTTCCGTCATTTCGATATTCGTTCCCCAGGGATCTTTGATGAACGCGATCGCGATGCCAAGCTGCGGGCACCTTGGTGTAGGGACGATCCAGTTTGATGCCCTGGGCTTCGAGCTTCTTCGTGAACGCCTCCAGGTCTTTGATCTCGAAGCCGATGTGATCGATCGCTCGGCCGGTGGTGCCGACGGTCGGCGTCGGCGACGGCGAGAAGTTCAGGAACACGCCGGGCAGTTGATCCTGCACGAACGCGGACCCCGGATTGGCCGGAAGCATCGTCGCGCCGAACGTCTTTGCGTACCAGGCCTGCATCTCGGTGTTCATCTGCCCGAAGAAGTGGATGTGATGAAGCTGAATCGGGGCCTTCTGCGATTTGACTTCGACGAGCTCTACTTTGACATCCTCCGGACCGAGCACAAACGCGATGTTCGTCGTCGGACTGGCGGCCGCGATGTCGTCGGTCACCTTCACGTTCGCGGCGACCGAATCGGCGGTGATCATTTTGAAGCCGTTCGCCTTGATCTTCGCCACCACCGGCTTGAGATCGGGAACGGAAAAGCCGATGTGGTTAACCGTCGTGCCGATCGAGCCGCCCGTCGGCGCCTGCATCGGACGGAAAAAGATCAGAACATTCGGGAACTTGATGATCTCCTGCTGCCGGTCACCGGAACCGATCTTGGCCACGCTGCCGCCCAGCGTGTCGGCATAGAACTTCTTCTGTGCGTCCATGTTCGTGGTGTTCAGATGGTGGTGCCCGTACACGACCGGACCTTCTCCGGCAACCAGAATCTGCGCACCGGCAACGGCCGGCACGAACAAGCAGAATGGTTAGCCCGATTCCGGTCGATAAACGTTTCATGAACACCTCCTGGTCGCCAAGTCTACACGATTTGGCGGCAGGTCTCGACCTTGCGTGCGCGCCCGTTGTTCATGCTATAAAACAATCAGAGTCGGATTTGTTTGGCTGTGGAAAACCTGTGCGGTCCCTCGAATATCCCATCCAACTCAGTGTCACTGAACCACTTGTATGCAAGAGCTGGCTCGGCCTTTTCCACCGAATGATCCACAGTCTATCTGGCTCAGGACACGGCGCAAATAAATGACTTGGCTTAGCCGGGCACGCCTCTAATGTAGAACGGTTGGCTTATGGCAGCAGCTTCCCCTGACATCGCGCTCGAACGTGGACTCCCCGCCAATCTGGACGCCGAACGCTTCGTCCTGGGCGCCATCCTGCATGGACGACGCGCTCTACATCCAGGTAGCCGGCGCGCTCGAAGCCGACGACTTCAGCCTGGAGAAGCACCGCCGCATCTTCCTCCGCATGGGCGAGCTGTACGAGCGCGGCGACCGTATCGATCGCGTCACCGTCGCCAACGAGCTGATGAAGCAGAACCAGCTCGAATCGGTGGACGGCATCACCTATCTGGTCTCGCTCGACGAAGGCCTGCCCACGCTCGCGAATCTCGAAAGCTACGTCGGCATCGTCAAAGACAAGGCCATCCTGCGGCGCATCATCTTTACGTCGCGCAATCTGATCGACCGCTGCATCATCGGCGAGGAAGAGCCCGACCAGATCCTGGCCAGCGCCGAAGAGAGCCTGCTCAAGCTGGGCGACACGCGCGCCGCCGACGCGCTGGTGAATCCCAAGCAGATTCTGGACGAGTTCGAGGGCGGCATCAACGCGTTTCTCGATCCCAGCAAGCGCATCAAGGGCCTGAGCACCGGCTTCCTGAAGCTGGATGAAATGACCGGCGGCCTGCACGAAGGCGAACTGGTGATTCTGGCCGCGCGGCCGTCCATGGGCAAGACGGCGCTGGCGCTGAACATCGCGCAGCACGTGGCGATGTTCCCGGAAAAGAAGCAGACCGTGGCGGTGTTCTCGCTCGAAATGTCGCGCGAATCGCTGCTCACGCGCATGATTTGCGCGGGCGCGCGCGTGGATCAGCAGAAGTTCCGCGCCGGCTATTTGAATCAGGACGAGCGGCGGCGGTTGGCGCGCACCGCGTCCGATCTGGTGCAGGCGCCGCTGTTCATCGACGACACCTCCGGCACGCATCTCATGGACATTCACGCCAAACTCCGCCGCTGAAGAGCGAGCACGGCCTGTCGCTGGTGGTGGTCGACTATCTGCAATTGATGAGCGGGCGCGGGCGCTTCGAAAATCGCAACCAGGAAATCAGCACCATTTCGCGCGGGCTGAAGCTGCTGGCCAAGGAATTGAAGGTGCCCATGCTGGTGCTCTCGCAGTTGAGCCGCGCGCCGGAAACGCGCCCCGGCGATCATCGGCCGCAATTGAGCGATCTGCGCGAATCGGGATCCATCGAACAGGACGCCGATCTGGTGTCGTTCATCTTCCGCGAAGAAGTTTACAAGCCCGACCGCGAAGACCTGCGCGGGCATGGCCGAGTTGCTGCTCGCCAAACAGCGCAACGGCCCCACCGGCCGCGTGAATCTGGTGTTCCTGAAGGAATTCACGAAATTCGAAAACCGCACCAACGATCTGGGCGGGGACGATTCCTTGCCGGAGTAAGATCGACCGCTCTTACTGGTGCACAGCGATATAAAGCTGCTGCGTTCCGGCCGACTTCCCAAGGTTGAAGCTGAGCGGCACCAGATCGCTATCCGGCACGCTGGGAACCATCGCGTTGAACTGGTACACACCCACCAGGTCCGGCGCCAGTCCGTAGTATTGCAAGTCTGACTGCGTGTCGCCGAACATGATCTGTAAGGGCAGCGTGAGTTGATTCTTCTGCGTTACGATCTGCCCTGCCGGGAACGACGGAGTGACCGAACCGAAACCAATCCCGTACATCGTGACGATCTCTCCGGGCTGCGCGGGCCGCGAATTAACGCCCGGGACTGCCCCGGTGGGCATCGCGTAGCTCCCGTCCGGCAATATGGCGACAACGTACTGATTGCCGCCGACTTGGAAATTCGCCGGCGCGAGCGGGCCGGGCTCGGTAGCGTTCACCGCGACGCTAATGGGGGCGCTGGTCACGCCGGCATTGGTGACCTGGATCTGCAGCGGACTGCCAATGGCGATATCGGACGGCAACTGTACGTTCACCTGGTTTGGCGATACGTAAGCGACGAAAGCTTTCTCGTTCCCGATGGTCACTTGCACGCCTTCCAGCGACGTGGGCGCGTTGTTTCCGACAAAGTCGTTGGCGTCCCATCCGCGCGTTGTAGAGGCCAGGTTGGATCCGTAGATCTCGACCCAGGAACCGGGCGCGACGGCCGAGAATCCGCCGAACGCCGAGGCGCTCATCACCTTGCTGATAGAAGGCGCCGCGGAGGAGGCTTGCACCGCCCCCATGCCGCTCATTGGAATCAGCATGGGCGAACCGGGGGCATTCGCCACAATCAGGATGGCGGCGGTGCGGCTACCTTGCGCAGTGGCGCCGAAGGCCACTGTCAGCGTGCAGCTCGCCGCCGGAGCCAGCGAAGAGTTGGAACAGGATCCAGAAATTCCGAAATCGCCCGAGTTAGCGCCGATCACGCTGATGCTGCCGATCCGCAGCGGCCCGACACCGCCGTTGGTTACCGTGACGGTCTGCTGCTCATCGCTGGTGAAGCTCAGGCTGGCGTGGCTGACGTTGAGCGTCGGAACGCCTCCGCCCAGCGCGGCCAGGTTGTGATACGAACCTCCCGCAATGGCCACTGCGCCGGTTAGCCCGTTCACGCGCGCCGGCTCGTTGCTGCTGGCCTGGCTTCCGTCGCCGATCTCACCGTGTTCGTTGGCGCCCCAGGCCCAAACCGTTCCGTTGTTGCTCAATGCCAGGCCGGTATTTCCGCCGGCGGCAATAGCGACCATATACGCTAGCCCTTCCACCTGGACCGGCACGTTGCTGTTGGCCAGAGTGCCGTTGCCGAGCTCGCCGTCGCCGTTGTAGCCCCAGGCCCAAACCGTTCCATCGCTTTTCAGCGCCAGGCTGTAATAGAACCCGCCCTGGACCGCTATGACGCCCGTCAGTCCGGTCACCTGCACCGGCACGTTGCTGTTGGCGTTGGTGCCATTGCCCAGCTGGCCGTATTGATTATCGCCCCAGGCCCACACCGTTCCGTCGCTGGTGAGCGCCAGGCTATGATAAGCGCCGCCCGCAATCGCCACCACGCCGCTCAGGCCGCTTACCTGCACCGGAACATTACTGTTGGAAGTGCTGCCGTTGCCGAGTTCGCCAAATTGGTTATCGCCCCAGGCCCACACCGTCCCGTCGCTCTTCAGCGCCAGGCTGCTGTCGCTGGCGCTTTGCGGGTAACCTCCTCCCGCGATGGCGACCACACTGGATAAGCCGCTCACCTGGACTGGCGCGTTCAGATTCCCGTTGCCCCCGTTGCCCAGCGCGCCGGTTGCATTAGCGCCCCACGCCCATACGGTCCCGTCGCTGGTTAATGCCAGGCTATGATTCGCTCCCGTGGCGACCGCAATGGCGCCGGTGAAGCCGCTCACCCAAACCGGAACGCTGCTGTTGGCATTGGTTCCGTTACCGAGTTCGCCGTACTGATTGTCGCCCCACGCCCACACCGTTCCGGCGCTGGCCAGAGCCAGGTTATGATCGAAGCCGCCTGCGATTGCTACCACGCCCGCGATTCCGCTCACCGGGACCGGCACGCTGCTGTTGGAATTGGTATTGTTGCCCAGTTCGCCAACCGAATTATCGCCCCAGGCGCGCAGATTGGCCGCCTGTGCCACGGTATCGGTGACCATTACATCATCCAGGTAATAGAATGCCGGTTCGCTATAGCCGCCGAATTGAAGGTCGGTGTTATTGGAGGTGGCCGTCAATGTGAAAGAGTACAGCTGGAAACCACCGCCTCGCTGACCGATGATCGTCAAGATGTTCGTTCCATCCCAATTGGCTACAAACTCGCCGCCCAGATTCAGACGGCTGGCGTCAACATAGAAACTCACCTTGTAGGAGTGACCCACGATAGTTGGCAGATGCTGATCGATGTAGTCGTTCTGTCCGTCCAGAGCGCCAAACCTGGCGGCGAATGTCCCGGAATTGACATTGTATTTGATGAGTCCGAAGTCACTCCCCACCGACGCCGAAGTGGTCACCCAGTCCGTGTAATCGCCGGTTTCAAATCCACAATTTGCCACCAGATTGCCCGGCACGGCGTCACAGACGCTCGGAATTCCGTCTGCGTTGCTGGCCGCGACCACCGGCAGTGCGCATAGGAGGCCCAGAAGGCCCGAAAATAAGCCAAGTCTCGATAATCTCATATTGCTCCTCCGTTCAAAATCGCTCCTAGGGCGGCACGGAAATAGGCGGATTTTCACCGACCAATACATAGAGTGGAGGAGCACGGCGAAGGGCGGAATGGGCGGAAGGATTGGGGACGGACTATTACTGAAGTACTTGGGGGCTAAAGTAACGAATTGTCACGAGGTTAAAGCATTCGCGGTCCGTGCCGATATCAATAAGGAAGGCATTTATGGGATCCGTCGCTTCAACCAACAACGGTCTATCGGACCTGCTCCAGACGCTCACCAATGAGAACTCGCCTCTGCTCTCGACTCTGTCTTCGCCGGCCGTCCAATCGGCGCTTGAAAACGCCCCCGCCAGCGATATCGTCGAAATCTCCGATCAGGCGCTGCAATTGCAAGCCACCGACGCGCTTTTCGGGATCACCAACACATCCACTTCGCCCACCGACTCTCTCTTTTCGGCGTTGGCATCGGTAGGATCCAGCGCAACTTCACCGGCGTCGGGATCCTCGCTCGACCCCGGATCGTCACTCGCCGATCAATTGGCGGCATACCAGGGCAATATGCAGACCCAGGAAATGCAGACGCTGTTCGCGCCTACCCCGGCCACAACGACGACGCCGAACTCTCTGTTCGACGTGTTCGCCTAGGTCCGCAAGCTACTTGCCGCTCGTTACTTAGATGACGCCGGGTTCTCCAAGTGCGGAATATCGTTGGAAGCCACCCGCCTTTTAAATTTCCAGTGGCCGTCTTCGCGCACCACCATATCGTTGTAATGGCCACCGTACAGAATCGAAGGCGTGTTCTCCTTGGTGGTCACCACAAACGCCCAGCGCGACCATACGGTTCCGGTGTCGCCATGTACCTCAATCGCGAAATTGGTCAGCAGATGATAAGTCGAGTTCGGCCGCGGCGCCGGCGTTGATCCGATCTCTTTGTCCATCATGGCCTTAATGGCCGCCGGCCCTTTGGCCGTCCCGAAACCGCCCGTCCATTCGCCGTCTTTGGCGAACAGGCTGGAATATTTCACGAAATCGCGCGCATCGAGCGACCGTCCGTAATCCACCAGCAGCATCCGAATCTCTTCCTGATCTTCCAGCCGCTGCACGCGCGCCGCGAGAGACTTGTCGACACGTTCCTGCGCGCCTGCCAGCATGCTAAAGACCGCCAATCCGCACGGCAATATCCAGGCAGTTCTCATCCCGCACCCCCACGAGAGTTTATCATCCGATAGCGGCCCGCACTACTGGGACAATGTATAGTTCACGTCAATCTGGGTGACCACCTCGACGGGATTTCCGTTCAGCAGCGTAGGTTTGTATATCCAATTCTTGACGGCATCAAGGGTCGCTTGAATCAGTAGTGGATGGCCATTGATCACCGACAGGTTCTCGATATGGCCGTCCTTGCCTATTAAAGCATTCAGCGAGACCGTGCCCTGGATTTGGGCTGCTTTGGCCAGAGGCGGATAGACCGGAGTGATCTTGGAGACCAAGTTGGCCTGCTGGGCGTTGCCCCCAACCCGGATGGATCCGGGCGGCGCAACGGCCGTCATGGCGGGCATCAGGTTGGCGCCCGGCGACGAGATCATGATGCTCGCCTCACCGTTGGAATTAAGCTTTAAGGAGACGTTCAGGTGGCTGTCGAACTCCTTCACGGCATCGCGAACCTTGGACGCCTGGCCGTCGTTTATGGTGTCGCCTTCGCGCACCGGCAGACGGTTCAGCAGCTCCGAGCGCGCCTCATCGGAGAGACCCATGGTGTCGATCCGGCGCAAAGTCATGGGAGCGGCGGCTGCGGGAGCCGGCGCCGCCGATGGAACGCTACCGGCGACGATTTTCACCGGTTCCTTCGGCAGTTCAAAGGCAATGGAGACTTGGCGCGTGCCTCCCGCGGCGTTCATGAAGTGCCAGTCGAGTACCGATTGAATGGCCGGCTTGCGCAGTTCGTCGGGTCCGCTGAGAATGGTGGCGTCGGTCACTTCGCCGTTGACGCTCAGCTTCGCCTGCACCACCACTGTTCCCTGAATGCCCTTCTGGATGGCCTCACGCGGATACGACACCGCAGAGCGATGAATGAGTTGAGCTCCATTCAAATCCACAGAGACCCCGGGAGCATCGGCCACCATCTGAGGTTCGGCGGCCAGCGGAAAAGCGCCGGTGACAAACCAGCAAGCCGCGGCCAGCATTCCAGTTGAGACCGCGAGCGCGGTCATCCATTTCGTCTTGGACCATCTCGTCTTCGACATGCGAACCTCCTTCAAAATCGAAACTACGCGTTGCTTCAAATGGCGCTTGCGCAGGAACAGCGGCGCGGGCGCCAGGTCCAGCCGCGGATGCGCGCCGGCCATGGCCAGCAGGGCGTCCACGTATTCATCGCTGGCCTGGGTCATCTCGATCACCTCACGGTCTACGGCCTGCTCGCGCGTCAACTGGATCTCGCCCAACAGCCACCAGATGGCGGGATGAAACCAGAAGAAGGCGCGCAGCAGTTCTTCGACCACCGTGAAGAGCCAGTCGTGCCGGCGGACGTGCAGTATTTCGTGACAAAGTATGGCGTCCTGCTTGGGGGCGTCGAGATCGGGGAATTGAGGCGGTAGCAGCACCAACGGATTCCGCCAGCCGAACGTCACGGGGCTGGAGATTTCATCGGAGATTCGCAGATCGGCCTCGGCGACCCAAGCCGGTACGGGTTCGAGCGGATGCGAATGGCGGCGGTAGCGAGCCAGACGCCACATCCCCACTCCCAGCCAGACCAGCCGCGCGAAGGCGCCGGCGGCCAGCAGCAACAACAGCCACTCGGCGCGCGATAAGTGAATCGCGGAGACCGGACTCGTAGGCGCGAGCATGGTCAAAACCGTGGTGGTGGCGTCCACTTTATCCGTCGCCACCGAGTGCCGCAGCGGCCGGATGAGCGGCAGCACCAGGCATGCCGCCAGCAGCAACTGCCAGTAAAACAGCCGGGCTCGCGGCATCCGCAGTCGCAACGCCGCCGGTAGGCAGGCCGCCAACGCCACCAGCAAGCCGATCTGGAAGCTGTAAGCCACTACGTTGTCCCAGAGAAGTCCAGCGTTCATGGCTTCCTCCGCAGTTTCGCGATTTCGTCCAGGTCTTCGCGAGAAAGATTGTGCTCCTGCACCAGGTGGACCAGCAAAGGCTCGGCCGACCCGTTGAAAACGCGGTTGACGAACTCCTTCACCATGGCGCCGATCACCTTCCCTTTGGGCTGGGCGGGCCGGTACACATAAGCTCGGTCCAACTGCGTTTTCTTGAGATATTTCTTCTGCTCCAGGATCTTCAGCATGGTCATGACGGTGGTGTAGGCCACCTTGCGATGCTCCAGCAGCGCTTCGTACACATCGCGAACGGTCACGCTGTCCCGCTCCCAGACCACCTTCATGATCTCGAGCTCCTGTCCGGTCAGGGTAGTGCTTCGACGTCTCATACTAATTTATTAGTACTAAACGCCGCTCATGTCAAGAGAAAACTTTGCCGCCACCCGTGAAGTCGAACTGGCGGTGTTGCTAGAGTAGGCATGCATGCCCCTGGGACGCTGTATCGGACTGATCGGCGGACTTGGTGTCGGCGCGGCGGTGCACTACTATCGGGGGCTCGCGAAAGCCCACGCGGCGCGCGGAATCTCCATGAACCTGGTTATGGTTCACGCCCACATGGATCGCGTGCGGGGCGCGGTGGAGGCCGGCGACAAAGCCGGGCTGGCATCCTATCTAGCAAGTTTGATCCGCTGCTTGCAAGCCGCGGGCGCGGATTTTGCCGTCGTCCCAGCGGTAGCGCCTCATATCGCGATCGCCGAGCTAATCCAGCTTTCACCGCTTCCGATCGTGAACCTGATCGACGAATTGAAACGCGAAATCGACGCACGCCAGCTCCGCCGTGTCGCATTGTTCGGCACCCGTTACGCCGTAGAGTCGCGGCTCTTTGGACAATTAGACCAGGTGCAAGTAATCACGCCGCATCCCGACGAGGCGGACTACATTCACAAGACGTATTTCGAAATCGTGGACGCGGGCGCCGGACTGCCGGCTCAACGCGAAGGATTGTCCCGATTAGCGCATAAGCTGATCGAGCGCGATGGCGTGGAGGCCGTGATTCTGGGCGGCACGGATCTGGCGCTCCTGTTCAATGAAAGCAACACCGATTTTCCGCACATCGATGCCGCGCGGGTGCACGTGGACGCAGTCGTGCAGCGCGCTACCGAACTGCTCCGTTACTGAACCGCGACCGTGAGGAAGCGGCCGCCTAGCTGATGCCCAGATATTCCACGTGAACGTAAGTGCCAAGCCGTACGTTGTACGCCAGGTACCAGCCTACGTGATCGGGATCGTCATAGATTACGATGTCGTCGCTGTTCCACAGCCAATCGCCGCAGTAGCCGATATCCACCGGTGCAACGCTGAAGTAGAATCCGCCAAACCAGAAACGGCTGGGACCGCCACCAGCCAGCCTCCACGTATGCCCCTTGCCGATGCCACCGGTAAAGTGCCCGTGCTCGAAAGGATGATCCAGGTGGTAGCGCGGATCGTTCGGCCCGCTATCGTGGCCGATCCATTTGTCGCCTTTCGCGTGTACGTGCGGCGCTTCGGGATGACCCTTCTGATCGGAAAAAGTAGGATGTTCGGCCGGAGCTGGGGCATTCGCTTTAGGAGCGCGAGCCGGCGCGGGGCCGCGCGCGGGAATGTGGCCGCCGCCAACGCCCTTAACTCCACCTCCCCGAGCGCCGCCCTTTTCCTGCGCCAGACCAGGCAACGACAACAGTGTCGACATCAACAAAAATCCGAGCGCTTTTTTCATGGATCTAAGCTTAGCAACATCCGTGCCAAAATAGTCGCTTGGGACGCAGGCTGGGGCAACATTTTCTGGTGCGGCAGTCGATTCTGGAACGAATCGCCGCCGCCGCTTGTCTAGAGAAAGGCGCGGCCGTCATCGAAATCGGACCCGGGCGCGGCGCATTGACGTCGCACCTGCTGGCACGGGCCGATCGAGTGATTGCCATCGAGATCGATCCGGTACTGGTGCAATACCTGCGCGCCGAATTTCGCGATGAGACCAGGCTCACTCTGGTGGAGACGGACGTTCTGAAGGCCGACCTGGCGCAGTGGGGGACGGTGACGGTGACGGGGAATTTGCCGTATTACATCACGTCACCGATTCTGCAGAAAACCCTGGCGCTGGGCGAACAACTCCGTCGCGCGGTGTTTCTGGTGCAAAAGGAAGTCGCCGAGCGGCTGTCGGCGCAGCCCGGATCGCGGGATTACGGCTACCTGACCGTCCAGACCCAGCTGCTCAGCTCGCCCGAATTGCTCTTCACCGTACCCGCCGCCGCATTCCGCCCGCCGCCCAAAGTGGACTCCGCGGTGGTGCGATTGACCCCAAAGTCCCCGCCCGATTTCCCCACCCTGGGTCGCGGCGCGTTCCTCGATTTTGTAGGCCTCTCGTTCCGCCACAAGCGCAAAACGATTCGCAACAATTTGTCGGGCGCATACGATCGCGCGCTGTTGACAGCGATTCCGGAAACGGCCGAGCGCGCCGAGCAGCTTTCCATCGCGCAGTTCGTGCAGCTTTATCAACGAGTGGAGAGTTCGGGCGTCGCTCCTGTATCCTGAAATTTCATGCTGCGTGTTCGTTTCGCCCCGTCGCCGACGGGCTATCTCCACATTGGAAGCGCCCGAACGTTCATTTTCAACTGGCTGTACGCGCGCCGCAACAACGGCACGATGATTCTGCGCATCGACGACACCGATGCCGATCGCAACACGCAGGCGTCGCTCGATTCCATTTTCGATGGCCTGAAGTGGCTGGAGCTGGATTGGGACGAGCAATACTATCAGTCCGAGCGCGGTGAGCTGCATCGCAGGATGGCTTGGGCGATTTTTGAAAAGGGCCTGGCATATCGCGATTTTGTGCCCGCGTCCCCGGAAGAGAAGGATCACGCCGGCGCGGCTTGGCTTTTTAATCCTGGTATGCGCGAGCTATCGCCCGAGGAAAGCCAGCGGCGGGCCGATGCGGGCGAGCCCTTTGTGCTGCGTTTTCGCGTGCCTCGCGAGACGTCGCACGCGGTCGAGTTTCAGGATGCCGTCTATGGCGAGCAATCCAAGCTCACCGCCGACATCGAAGATTTCGCCCTGCTGCGCAGCAACGGCATTCCCACCTACCACATGGCGTCCTGTGCTGACGACTTGGACCTGCGCATCAGCCACATCGTGCGCGGACAGGATCATCTCACCAACACCTTCAAGCACGTGCTGATTTTCGAGGCTCTGGGCGCCAAGCCGCCGCAGTTCGCTCACCTTCCGCTCCTGATTGCGCCCGACGGTTCGAAACTGTCGAAGCGTAAGCATGGGCCGGTGGTGAGCGTGCTCACCTATCGCGACGCGGGCTTTCTTCCGCATGCCTATATCAATTTTCTGTGCCTGCTTGGATGGTCGCCCAAAGACGATCGGGAGCAGTTGACGCGCCAGCAATTGATGGACGCCTTTTCGTTCGAGGGTATTCATCGCCACAACGCGGTGGTGAACTTCACCGACGAAGATCCCATCGATCCGAAGGCGCTGTGGCTGAACGCCGAGCTGATCCGAACTTTGCCAGTCGAAGAGCTGGCGGCCAAGATGCTGCCCTTTGCGTGCGACGCCGGATTGCGGGCCGATCCGGCGAAGATTCTGCGCATCGCGCCGCTGCTGCAAGAGCGTGTCAAAACCCTGCGGGACGTAGTGACCATGGCGGATTTTTTCTTTGTTGACGAACTCCCGCCTTACGATCCTAGTGAACTGATCCCGCAAAAGGGCGACCGGGCTTTGGCCCTCACGGTGTTGCTCGCTGCGCGCGACATCCTTGCGCAAGCCAGCTTCAGCCACGCGGGTATGGAAGTGGCCTTGCGCGGAGGAGCCGAGGCCCTCAAAATCAAAGCCGGGCAGATGTTCCAACCCATTCGCGTCGCGGTGTGCGGGCGCAAGAATGCACCGCCGTTATTTGAAACACTGGAAGTGCTAGGGCGCGAGACGACGCTGACTAGGATCGGCCGCGCGGTCGAACTACTTCAGTAATGAAAGAAATCATGAACCCATTGACCAACGAAGTCCCGGCCGGGGCGGAAGGCGGGCCTTCCAATTTCATCCGGGAGATCATCCTGGACGACTTGAAGACCAACAAATACGGGGGGCGCGTGCATACGCGCTTTCCGCCGGAGCCCAACGGCTACTTGCACATTGGTCACGCCAAGTCGATCACCCTCAACTTCGGATTGGCGCTGGAATTCGCCGGCAAATGCAATCTGCGTTTTGACGACACCAATCCCTCGAAAGAGGAAACCGAGTACGTGGATTCCATCATCCAGGACGTGCACTGGCTGGGCGGCGATTGGGAAAACCGGCTGTTCTACGCCTCCGACTATTTCGGCCAGCTCTACGAGTGGGCCGTGCAGCTGATCAAATCCGGCAAGGCGTACGTCGACGATCTGACGCCGGACCAGGTTCGCCAGCAGCGCGGAACGCTGACCGACCCTGGCCAGAACAGCCCGTATCGCGACCGAACGGTAGAAGAAAACCTGGATCTGTTCGCCCGCATGAAGGCCGGAGAATTTCCCGATGGCACGCGCACCTTGCGCGCCAAGATCGACATGGCGTCAGCGAACCTGAACCTGCGCGATCCCATCATGTATCGCATCCTGCACGCCGAGCATCATCGCACCGGCAACCAGTGGTGCATTTATCCCATGTACGATTTCGCGCACGGGGAATCGGATTCCATCGAAGGAATCACGCACTCCATTTGCACGCTGGAGTTTGAGGATCACCGCCCGCTCTACGATTGGTACGTCGAACAGCTCGGCATCTATCATCCGCAACAGATCGAATTCGACCGGCTGAATATCACCTACACGCTACTCAGTAAACGTAAGCTACTGGCGCTGGTGCAGAACAAGCTGGTGAGCGGCTGGGACGATCCTCGCATGCCGACCATTTCGGGCCTCCGCCGCCGCGGTTATACGCCGGAAGCCATCCGGAATTTCTGCAAGCGCGTGGGTGTGTCGAAGACCAACGGCACCACCGAGCTGGGATTACTCGAATATTACCTGCGCGAAGATTTGAACAAGCGCGCGGCGCGCGTGATGGCGGTGTTGCGCCCGCTGCGATTGGTAATCGACAACTATCCGGAAGGACAAACTGAGCAGATGGACGCGGTCAACAATCCGGAAGACGCGGAGATGGGCAGCCGCACCGTGCCGTTTTCGCGCGTGCTCTATATCGAGCAGGACGATTTTCGGGAGGATCCACCCAAACAGTATTTCCGGCTCGCGCCCGGCCGCGAAGTGCGCCTGCGCTACGGCTACTTCGTCACGTGTACCGGAGTGGTGAAAGACGCCAGCGGCCAGGTGACCGAGATTCACTGCACTTACGATCCCGCTACGCGCGGAGGCAACGCGCCGGATGGCCGAAAAGTGAAATCGACCATTCACTGGGTGTCGGCCGAACACGCCATCGATGCCGAGGTTCGCCTGTACGACACGTTGTTCACGCGCGAGGATCCCAACCAGGTGGAAGAAGGCCAGGATTTCACGGCCAATCTGAATCCGAACTCGCTGGAAGTGGTCAGCGGCGCGAAGCTGGAGCCAAGCCTGCGCGGAGCGAAGCCCGGCACGGGTTATCAGTTCGAACGCCTGGGCTATTTCTCCGTCGATTCCGACGCCACGCAGGACAAGCTGGTTTTCAATCGGACGGTCGCGCTGCGCGATACTTGGGCCAAAATCGAAAAGAAATCGGAAAAGAAGCCGCAATGACCATTCTCGGATTGGGCGGCCTGAATAAGGAGGCGGCCTGCGCGGTACTCAAAGATGGCGAGTTGGTGGCGGCGGTGGAAGAACGCAAGGTGGCTCGCCAGACCACCGCGGGAACGCTGCCGCAGGCCGCCATTTCGAGCGCCCTGGAAGTGGCTCAGCTCACCCCCGCCGATGTGAAATGCGTCGCGCTGGTGCGCCCCTTCGCGCAGCAGATTCATCTTACTTTACGCGCGCAGTTTCCCAATGCTCAGATGCTCATGGTGGAGCATCACGCGGCGCACGCGGCATCGGCGTATTATCCATCTCCATTTGACGAAGCGACGGTATTGACTCTGGATCGCGACGGCGATTTTCGTTCGGCCGCGCGCTGGCGTGCCTCAGGCAATCAGCTGCATCTGGACAAGGATCTGTATTATCCCGATTCACTCGGCGATTTGTACAGCCGCGTAACGGAGCTGTTGGGGTTCGAAGCGGGTGCGGATGAGCACAAAGTCCAGTGGCTCTCCACCGCCGATTCGGGCGAGCGGTTTCTGCCACTGTTTGAAGAAATGCTGGGATCGAGCGATTGGCCCTGCATCAATCGCAGCTTCTTCGATTCGGACCGTTTGAGCCAGGGCGGCTTCAGCGCGAAATTTTACTCGGGCGTGGGCATCGAGGACGGAGCCGAAATCCCAGAGGCGTTACGCGCGCCGCTGGCCGCTGGACTGCAACATGCCATCGAAAACGTGGTGCTGCGCATGGCCGGCCCCGCGGAAAACCTGTGCGTAGCGGGCGGCCTGGGAATGAACGCACTGCTGATCAGCGCGCTCGAGGAATCGAAGAAAGTGTTCGTGCAACCCGCGGCCGGCAACGCCGGAACCGCGCTGGGCGCCGTGTTTTACGCCTGGAACAACGTGTTTGGCCAGAAGAAGCGCGCCTCGCTGCACGATCTTTGCCTGGGGCCGAGCTACACTGCCGAACAAGTGAAGCGGGTGCTTGAAAACTGCAAATTACGCTTCCACTATCTGATGACGATGGAAGAACTTCTGGACCGCGCAGTACGCGATCTGAACAACGAAAAGATCATCGCCTGGATGCAGGGCCGCATGGAGTTTGGCCCGCGCGCCCTCGGCAACCGCAGCATCCTGGCGTCTCCTTTGAATCCGTATTCCACAGAAAATCTGAACATATATATCAAGCATCGTGAATCGTTCCGCAAGTTCGCCGCCTCGGTACCGGAAGAGATGGCGCCGGAATATTTCGAGGCTGGTCCCAACGCGCGCTATCTGGCTACCGTCGGCAGGGTACGCGCCCCCTATCGCAAAACGCTCGAAGCGGCCGTGCTTGACCAAGACGGACTCCACCGCGACGCGGTGCGCGTTCATCTGGTGCGGCAGCAGGACAACCCGCTATTTCACAAGCTGCTGCACGCCGCCGGAAAAGCCACTGGACTGCCCGTGCTCTACAACACCAGCTTCAATCTCTTCGGCGATCCGCTGGTGTGTACGCCGCGCGATGCCGTCCGCAGCTTCTATTCTTCAGGCGTGGACGCGCTGTACGTCGGCAATTTCGTCGTCGAAAAGTAGTACTATCTCCGCCCAAGTCCCGCCCCTGATCACGTTGTGCTAGCCCAATATCGTTATGAAGAATTTAGTGCCAGCAGTCGATAGATTCTCGGGAGATCCATGGGGAAAGTGTGAATTGAGGGGAGGACCGGCCGTCCGCGCATTGAGGACGGCATGGCTTGGGAGCGATGGCGAACTCGAAAGCTGCACAAAGAGGACGGCGCTCGGAAAAACTTTGGCTGCCTAGCCTGTTGTTGCTGATGGGTCAGTTCCTGACCATCACTCCCGCGCTGCTCGTCGTTTTCGCCGACGAGCAACAAAGAAGTGCTTCCGATGGATACAGCGCCCTTCACGACGCGCTGGACGGGCTTTCTTCCGCCCTGGCCGATCTGGAGAACATTCCGCTTCCGCGGCGGGATGGCATCAGCCCCGTAGCTTCCGCACCAGCCTGGCGGCAAATCTATTCCAATTATCGTGACCAGCTGAATCGCGCCTTCACCGCCTCCGCGCAGGCGCCGCAGGTTCATGAAACGCTCGGGCGAGTGGATTCGATTGTCGACGGGATGTCGAAGGCCCAATCGGCCGCCGCATTCCACCAGGACGGGCTAGCAGCTCGCTCCGAGCTATCCAAGGCCGAGCGCTCGGTTCGCCTTCAACTCTCCACCACCGGCAATAGCATCGAGAGGTTGAATACGTACCTCAAGGCCTTGGTTGGCGGCGCGTGCCTGTTGGCATTCGGTGTGGTCTTTCTGGTCCGCAAGTTTCGCATCGATGCCGCTGTGCAAAGAGAGTTACAGCAGGAACTGCGAACCATCAACGAAGAGGTGGTTACAGCGCTGGCCGCTACTCGCTCGGAATCGGAAGCCAAAAACCAATTTCTGGCGCATATCGGAAACCTGATGCGGACGCCGCTCCAGGCCATCGTGGGCGGGACCGGGGAACTGCTGCAAACCGAGCTGACCGGTCAACAACGCGATCGCGCCCAAACCGCGCTGGAACTGGCGGAATCGCTGTCCACGGTGGCCGGCCAGGTGGCCGACTACGCCAAGATGGAGTCGGGCGGGCTGGCGCTTCAATCCATCGAATTTGAGCCGGCCAAAATCGTGACAGAAGTGGTGGAAGTTTTCAAGGGGCCGGCTGAGCGCAAGGGCCTGAAGCTGAAGACCCCGCCGGGAAAAGCCTTGCCCGCGGCGGCAAAGGGCGACCCCGAACGCCTGCGCCAGGTTCTCGTCAACTTGATGAGCAACGCCGTCCGCCATACCGAACGCGGCGAGATCTGTTTGCGCGCCGAAGAAGTGGCCGGCACCGAAGGAAGAACCACCCTGCGCTTTGAAGTAAAAGATACCGGCGTCGGGCTCGCCGACCAAGTTCGCGACCGTATCTTTCAGCCCTTCAGCCCGATCGGCGGGACAACCGAGGGAACCGGCTTGGGCCTCTCCATATCCAAGAAGCTGGTGGAACTGATGGGCGGCAAAATCGACGTTTCGAGCGAGCCGGGACGCGGCAGCACGTTTTCCTTCAATGCGGTGTTTGAAAGCGTTCGCGCGGGTTCCGAACTCCCGCGCGAATTCAGCCAGCCTGCCTCCCAGGCCGCGGCGCCGGCTATTGCTCCGGCAACTTCTCAGAACGGAAAGAAAGTTCGCGAAAGACGAGCCGAGCCTCGCCAGGGCACCAATTACCCCACGCTGCTTCGATCCGAACAAGCCGGCGTCGCCATTATCCGCGTGTTGGATGTGTCGCCAGGGGGCTTGCGCGTATCGGTTCCTTTCCGCCTGGCTATTGGGAGCGAAGTGGAGATTCGCATCGAGGGGGCATCCGTGGTCGGCATCGTTCGGAACTGTACCTCTATTCGAGCCAACGAGTTTCACGTCGGCATCCAGATACCTCCGGCCACCGCGGCGGACGAACAGTTCCTGCATCACCTTCGTCTGTCGCGCTCCGAGCGGTAGGCTGCTCGCTTCCAGAAACTGTTCCGCTCGCTCACGCGCCCGGTTCGGAAGAACGAGCGCGCTTCTGAACCGCGACCGTGAGGGAGCGGCCGCTTTCTGCGGGAGCGCGACAGGCACACAGCCGGAGCCCGGTGTATAGTGAAATGGCTCCGGGAAAGCCTTTATGCCTGACCTGACTCTCGTGATTCCGCTCCTGATCGTCGTGATCTATTTACTCTCGTCCATCAAGATTCTGGCCGAGTACGAGCGCGGCGTGATCTTCCGTCTGGGCCGCGTGCTGCCGCAACCCAAGGGCCCAGGCGTCATTCTGGTCTTCGCTCCCATCGATCGCATCGTGCGCATCTCGCTGCGAATTGAAGCCATGGAAGTACCACCGCAGGACGTTATCACGCGCGACAACGTCACGGTGAAGGTGAACGCGGTGGTCTATTTCCGCGTGCTGGATCCGACCAAGGCCGTGCTGGAGGTTTCCAATTTTCTGTACGCGACATCGCAAGTGTCGCAAACCACGCTGCGCAGCGCGCTAGGCGAAGTGGAGCTGGACGAGTTGCTCAGCCAGCGCGAGAAACTGAATCTACGCCTCCAATCGGTTCTGGATGCGCATACCGGACCCTGGGGCGTAAAGGTCACCGTGGTGGAAGTGAAGCAGGTGGATCTGCCGGAGCAAATGATCCGGGCCATTGGCCGGCAAGCCGAGGCCGAGCGCGACCGGCGCGCCAAGATCATTCATGCGGAGGGCGAGTACATGGCGGCCGAAAAACTCGCCATGGCAGCCGAGTTGATCCAGCGCCAGCCCGCCGCTCTTACACTACGCTACCTGCAGACGTTGGTCGAGATCGGCTCGGACAAGAACACGACGGTTGTCTTCCCGCTGCCCATCGATATATTCTCATCAATAGGAAGGGTGTTGGATAAGTTCGCCGGGAAGAAAGAGGAAGGCTAGAACATTTTGCCGAAGAACGACGACGGAGAGTTTGAGTTAGTACTCGGAAACCGCCAGTTGATCAGCGTGTTTCTGATTGTCGTGATCTTGCTCGGGGTGTTCTTCTCCATGGGCTACATCGTGGGCCGCAACTCGTCGCCCGCGACGGAGACGGCCCGCAACGAAAAGCCCAAGCCAGACCGCGACGCCGATGCGCCAGACGGCTCTACGTCGGACCTGCCAGCCGATCAAGCAACCACGCCGCCTGCCGATTCCGTGGCCGCCACCAACACCGATACCACTCCGCCGGAAGTTACCAAGCCGGCCCAAGCGCCGCCCTCGCCGGCGCCCGCCAAGCCTGAAGCGGCCCGCGCCCCGGAACCAAAGCCGAAGCCTTCGCCTGCGCCACCGCAAGCGCGTCCCCCCGTTCATGCCGCCGCGGCAGGCGAGCCGGCCAGCGGCGAGTATTGGCAGGTAGTGGCCACCTCGCGGCCGGATGCCGAGATCATCGCCGAAGCGCTCGGCAAGAAAGGATTCAGGTGGTGCTCGCGCCCGCGCCCAAGGACGGCATTTTCCGCGTTTTGGTTGGGCCGCTGCCGGATGCGCCCACCCAGGCTCAAACCCGCACCGGACTGGAAGCGGCGGGTTTCAAGAATCCGATCATGCGGAAGTATTGAGCTTTTCGATCCGCAACTCCACGCAATTTCATTTCGCGCTGGCATTGCTCTCGGCAATGCTGCTTGTTCTGCTCTATCCCAATCTGATCTTTCCGGGCTTCGGCTTGCCGTGGCTGGCTCCGCTCGCGCTGACGCCGCTGCTGATCGCACTTGCGCGCGAACCGCGCCCTCTAGTGCGATTTCTGCTGGGCGAGTTCACCGGAATGGTCTATTGGTTCGCCATCTGTTATTGGATCCAGTTCGTGCTCGAAGTCCACGGCGGCATGGGTCACTGGGGCGGCTGGGGAACCTTCGCGCTCTTTTGCGTGTTGAAGGCGCTGCATCTGGCGTTGTTCAGTTTGCTGGCGGCGGTATTGCTCGGAACCCGCTATGCGATTCCCGCCATCGCCGCGCTGTGGACCGGCATCGAGCGAACCCACGGCACGTTCGGCTTCGCCTGGCTGGCGCTGGGCAACGCGGGAATCGATATGCCCTTGCCGCTGCGCGTGGCGCCATTCGTGGGCGTCTACGGCATCTCGTTTCTCTTCGCCCTGACGGCGGCGGTGGTGGCGTTCTTGATTCTGCGGCGCGAGCGCAAGAATCTGTACTGGCTGGCCATCGTGCCCGCGCTGCTGCTGCTGCCCGATTTGCCACCGCGCGAGACGCCGGCCGAGACCGCGCTGGTGGTGCAGCCCAACATACCGGCCGAGGAGCCATGGACCGATGCGTCGGCGGGCGCCGAACGCGACCATCTGATCAAGGAGTCTCTCGACGCCTCCCTGCGCGGATCGGAGCAGCTCGTCATTTGGCCGGAGAGTCCCGGCCCGCTTTACTTCTATCGCGATCCCACGTTTCATCGGGAAGCGATGCAGCTGGCGCAACAGGATCGCGCCTATTTTCTCTTCGGCACGGTGGCTGAAACGCCGGAAGGCGCGCCGCTCAATTCGGCCGTGCTGCTGCGGCCCGACGGATCGCTGGTGGATCGCTACGACAAGATCAACCTGGTTCCGTTCGGCGAATACGTCCCCGAACTTTTCGGCTTCGTGAATCGCATCACGCAGGAGATCAGCGATTTCGCTCCCGGCAATCGGATCGTTGTTTTTCCAATGGAGACCCATCGGCTGGGCGTTTTCATCTGCTACGAGTCCGTATTTCCCGATGAAGTGCGCCAGTTCGTCAAGGGCGGCGCGAACCTGCTGGTGAATATTTCCAACGACGGCTATTTCGGCCACAGCGCGGCGCGCGAGCAGCACCTGGAGATCGCGCGCATGCGCGCGGTGGAAAACAGCCGCTGGCTGATCCGCTCCACCAACGACGGCATCACGGCGGTCATCGATCCTGCCGGCCGCATCGACGAGCGGCTGCCGCCTTATCAGGAACTGGTGGAGCACATGCATTTCGCATTTCGCAGCGGCACCACGTTTTACACCAACCACGGCGATTGGTTCGCGTGGGGCTGTCTGCATCGCCGCGGCCATCGCGCTGGTATGGTCGCAACGGCCGCACTATGCGCCGGAAACCGCAAGAACGCCTAACCGTGCCGGATCACAAGCACGTCGCCGTCCTTGACGATGTACTCTTTGCCTTCCAGGCGCAGCAGGCCTTTCTCGCGCACGCCCGGGTAGCCGCCGTGATCGATCAGCGCCTGCCAGTTCACCACTTCGGCGCGAATGAACTTTTTCTCGAAATCGCTGTGAATGGCGCCGGCCGCCTTTTGCGCCGGGCTGTGCATGGGGATGGTCCAGGCGCGGACTTCGGTTTCGCCGGCCGTGAGAAACGACATCAGTCCCAGCAGCGCGTAGGTGGCCGAGATCAGCCGATCGAGCGCCGAATCTTTCAGTCCGTAACTGGCCAGATATTCGCGGGCTTCTTCGGCGGAAAGCTCGGCCAACTCGGCTTCAATCTTGCCGCAGATGGCGGTGACGGCGGTGTTGGTTCGCCCCGCCAGCGGCCCCTTGCGATACTCTTCTTCGATTTCATGCAGGCGCGCCGGCGTCTTCCTCGCCGATGTTCAGGACGAACAGCATCGGCTTCTGGGAGAGGAACTGGAATCCGCGAATCAGCTTTTCTTCGTCCGGCGTCAGCTCCAGAGTGCGCAGCGCGACGTTTTGCTCCAGCGTGGCTTTGCAGCGCTCCAGCAGCGCGAACTCGCGATCCAGCTCCGCGCTCTTGATCTTCTTGCGATCTTTGTCCAGGCGCTCCATGCGCTTTTCCACCACCACCAGGTCGCTCAGGATCAGCTCGGTCTCCACGTCTTCCAGATCGCGCACCGGATCCACCGAGCCTTTCTCGTGCGGCACGGTGTCGCTCGGAAAAAGGCGCAGGACATGCGCCAGCGCGTCCGCCACGCGCATGCTGGCCAGGTAGCTGGGGTCGCGCAGGGCTTCCTTGGAGATGGCGGGAAAGTCGAGATACTCCACGGTGGCATGCGTGATTTTGGGCGGCTCGAAGATTTTCGCCAGCGCGTCCAGCCGGGCATCCGGCACCTTGGTGATGCCGACGCGCGCTTCCATCAGCCCGACGCGCGTGGCTTCATGCACGCCCGTCAGGATGGTGAACAGCGATGTTTTACCTACCATGGGCAGGCCGATGATTGCGGTTTTCATGAGGTTTCATTCGCACGCAAGCGTGCGTGCGCTACAACGGGACCTCGACCAGCGTCAGGATCTCCTGCAGCGTCCGCTCGCTCAGCTCGGTGCTGCGCTGGGAAAGCGACGTGCGCGCATTGATGGCCACGCGGTGCGCGAACACCGGCACCACCAGGCGCTTGATGTCGTCCGGAATGACGTAGTCGCGGCCTTCCACCAACGCCAGAGCCTGCGCCGCGCGATACAGCGCTTGCGACCCGCGCGGGCTGACGCCCAGCGACAGCGATTCATGGCTGCGCGTTTTTTCGACGATGGCGAGCATGTAGTCCACCAGACTGTCGTCCACCGTCACCTGAGCAGCCTGCTCCTGCAAGCGCAGCAGCTCGGCCGAGGACAGCACCGGTCCCACGCCCTCGACATGAGCGCCATCCGGTCCCCTGACGATTTCCCGTTCCGCATCGCGCTCGGGGTAGCCGATGCGAATGCGCATCAGGAAACGATCCAGCTGGCTCTCGGGCAACGGATAGGTGCCGTGATGTTCCACTGGGTTCTGCGTGGCCACCACCATGAAAGGCTGCTCCAGCGCGTGCGAACGGCCCTCAATGGTGACCTGCACCTCGTTCATGGCTTCCAGTAGCGCCGATTGAGTCTTCGGCGTGGCGCGGTTGATCTCGTCGGCCAGAAGGAAATTCGTGAAAACCGGTCCCGGTTTGAACTGAAATTCCTGGCTGTGCGCGTTATAAATGGTCACTCCCAGCACATCGCTGGGAAGCATGTCGCTGGTAAACTGCAAGCGGTGAAAGCTGCAATGCACGGATCGCGCCATGGCTTGGGCCAGCGTGGTTTTGCCCACTCCCGGCACGTCCTCAATCAGCAGGTGGCCGCGCGCCAGCAGGCACACCATCGAAAGCCGCACCACTTCGGGTTTTCCGCGGATGGTGGAGTTGAGCGACACCTCCAATTCGTTCAACTTGGAAAGCGCTGCCGGTGCCGCAACCATTAGTGTCATTGTACCGTGCCGTCCGGCGATATCCACCCTCGCGCCAGGCGAAAGTTGGCGTTAGAACGCGTTCTGATCGACGGGGCGCGCTTCGGTGAGCAGGCGATCGGTGCGTAATAGCGCGGCCGCTTCTTCCTGCTCCGCCCAATCTACGCCTTTGGCAGTGACCGTGAAACGTCCGTTGTCCTGGCGCGCCACCAAACCATTTTCCTTGAGGTACCAGAGGCTGAATTCGAGGTGCTCGCGCGGACACCCCAGCAGGTCTTCCAGCTCGTGCAGGTTTAAGGTGGGCTTTTCGGGTTCATTGCAGCGCTTGGTGTAGAGCAAGTCAATGATGCCCTTGCGCTTGGACTTTTCCGCCACTTTGCCGATGGCCGCCTGACGCTGGTCGAAAATCCGCCAGCGGACCTGCCGGTAGGCATGCAGGTTGACGTCGTAGCCGGCGCGCTTCTCCGGATCGCTCAGGACCTTGTATGCATCGGTGATGGCGCGGAAGGCTTTCTCGTCTCCGGTATCGGTATTGTCAGGGTGATAACGCTGGGCCAGCATGCGGTACACGCGATGGATCATGTCCGGATCGGCATTGGGGCTGATTTGCAGCAGCTCATAATAGTCCGGAAGCGCCTCGCCGGAGGCAGCCGCGCCAGACCCGTTCCCATTCTCGAAGTTGAGACCGGCGCGGTAAACGTCGTGGAACGCCTTACAGTTCACCACCCGGGCGCGCAGCGTACCATTCGACCCGTTGATGCCGATATGCCCTTCAACCGTTAGGACCGCGTTAGGTTCCAGCCGGCAATCGGTCTCCACCCCCAGCCCCAGTTCGCTGGTGTCTAAGACTTTAGCCCGGACTTCGGAGGTGGTTCCGGGCACATTCAGCAGCTTTACCCAAACCGTTTCTCCAGCGCGTCCAGGCTTCTGGCGTGGCTTCCTGCGTCTTTCAGACACTTCTGACATAAGGCATTCGCCGGTTAAGATATCGGCACTCTGAGCCGGGAAGCTTAGGGCCCCCCGCGATGGCCGTCATCCCTCTCATTCTGGAAGGGCAGCCCCTCCCCCACTGGGGCTTTAGGCGGCCACCCCTTCCCACTCGCGCAAAGGAGGCGCGAAGGCGTGGCGCTGCGCTGGTCCGCGGCACTTTTTTGCTTGACTCCCATGATGAATTGGTGAAGTATCTTCAGTACAGTTTTTATTTTTGGACATCCTGGCGAGTAAATGTCCATGGATTGTCCGCTAACACTTCGCTAATAGCAGGGAACTCCCGGGAGTTACCTGACGCATTCAGAGCCGCCGGAGAAGAGGAGGAGCAAATACATGCCAGCCAGCCAAGCCAAACAGCAGCGGACCCGTATTTCCTTGGAAAACGCCTCGGATCGGGAGTTCGCCAAACACATTTTGACGTTCGATTCAGACCGGCCGGAAACGTATTCGGCTCATACGCTGCCTCCGCCGGAGGTCATGCGGGCGATTGCCAGGTCGCCCATCCCATGGCCGGCTCACCAGGCGCCCACGCCCGCGCCCATCGCACCCGCGCCCAGTCCAGCGGCCGCTTTGAGCCAGCACGATTATCTGATCGTCACCTGGACCGAAGAAGAGGGCAAGTGCCTGGCCGACACTTTAACGCCCGGCTATCCCAGCCAAACTGCGTGGTACGACTACACGCACAACTTCCAGACCGAATATGTGCCGCTGATTCGTTCCGGCGCGCCGGCGCTCGAGAGCAAGCGGCTCGGCAGTTACTTCCCCACCACGATCGGCGGAAAACGCGCCCTGTGTTTCAAATCCGAGCTGCACTTCAGCCAGGACGGCCCCAAGATGCCGATTGCCAAGCTGTGGGCGCAACTGATCCAGGAAGTGAAACCGAAGCTGGTGATCACCACCGGAACCGCGGGCGGAATCGGCAGCGCGGTGGAACTGGGCGATGTAGCCGTTGCGCAAGCCGTGCGCTTTGACTGCACCAAGTCCTTCAAGTCGCAGCCCTTTCATAACAGCGTCTATCCATGCACCAAGCTCAAGACCACGTCGCTGCCAGAAGCGCAGCGATTGTTCGCCGCTAATGCCGCGCATCTTCCGGCGGCCAAGCGTCCGCCCCAGATTTTTTCCAAGCCCGCGGCGGGCGTGAAGATCGATGACGTGGTGACCACGGACTTTTTCGCCTATGACGATACCGACAACACGTTCGGCTTGCAGAGTCTGGGCGTGACGGTGGAAATGGGAGACGCGGTGTTGGGGCTGGTGATCAAGGACCTCGGCTCTTCGGCCCCCGCCTGGACGGCGGTGCGCAACGCGTCCGATCCGCAAATGAACACCCAGGGTCTGACGCCCAAGCAGGTTCGCGCCAAAGCCGGCCAGATTTACGAAAAGTTCGGCTACTGGACAACCATCTCCAGCGCGATCGCATGCTGGGCGCTGGTGCTGGATAACTAAACACGTCGTACGCTTAGAGGGTGAAACCCGATATCCCCGCCCACGACCTGGATCGCGCCCAGGCCAGGGTAGATCAGTTTTTGAATGCTCTGCGCCGTGAGACCCAGCGTCTTGCGCCCGATGCCGATTCCGCTCTGGCGTTCCAGCCCGAGGGCGCTGAGTGACCATCGCGCGGGCGGGGCAAGCGCTGCGATCCCGCAGCGTTTCTTCGGTAGAGCTGACCCAGCAGTGCCTGGACCAGATCGCGAAGCTGAATCCCGCTCTCAACGCGTTCATCACTGTAACGGGCGATTCGGCTCTGGCTCACGCTCAGGAACTGGATCGCGAGCTCGCCCAAGGCGCGGATCGAGGACCGCTGCATGGAATTCCGATCGCCCACAAAGATCTGATGTGGACCCGGGGCGTCCGCACCACATCGGGTTCGAAAATCTTCGCCGATTTCGTGCCGGATCGCGATGCAGCAGTCGTGGAAAAGCTGGCTGACGCCGGCGCGGTGATGGTGGGAAAAGCTGGGCTGCACGAACTGGCGTACGGGATCACGTCCGACAATCCGCATTTCGGGACTATCCGCAATCCGCGCAATCCGGACCATTCGCCGGGCGGATCGAGCGGTGGGTCGGCAGTGGCGGTCGCCACGGAAATGGCATTCCTTGCCACCGGCACCGACACCGGCGGATCCATTCGCGTACCCGCGTCGTTCTGCGGTGTGGTTGGCTTGAAACCTACTTATAGTCTTGTTGACCGAACGGGGGTCCAGCCCCTCGGCTTGAGCCTGGATCATGTGGGGCCGATAGCGCGCACAGTAGGCGATTTGCGATTGGCGCTGGACGCGATGGCAGAGCCCGCGCGGCGCAAACCAGCGCCTGCGTCATTTCGCGAGATCCGAATTGGATTGCCGGAGAACTTTTACTTCGAGACCGTGATGCCGGAGGTGAAGGCGGCGGTACGCGAAGCGGCCACCCGAGCCGAAAACCTGGGCGCTCGCGTGCTCCCGATTCGCGTTCCCGATATCGAAGCGCTGAACACGGCGGGTCTGGTGATTCTGCTATCCGAAGCCGCGGCGGTACACCAGAGCAATTTCCACCGGCGCGACGATTTCGGAGCCGACGTTCTGGCGCTGCTGGACCAAGGCTCACTGATTCCGGCTATGGACTATGTGAATGCGCAACGGCAGCGCAAGCGCATCCTCGGCGAGTGTCATGCGCTGTTTCGCACCATCGATTGTCTCTTCACACCCGCGACGCCGATCACCGCGCCGCGCTTCGGGCAAACCGAGATCGCACTCGATGGCGCAAAATATGACACGCGAATTCTCACCACTCGCTTCGCTCGCGGCATTAACGTGCTCGGATTCCCTGCCCTGGCGATTCCCTGCGGCGTGTCGTCTGACGGACTGCCCATTGGCCTGCAAATAGTCGCCCGGCCGTTTGAGGACAATCTCCTTCTAATGCTCGGCGACGCGTTGGAGCGTTGAATTTTCGGTAGACTTGGTAGAAACTCGGAGATCGGTATGCGTCCACTGTTAGCGCTACTGTTTGCGGCATTGTTTGCTGTTGCGGCCTTTGGTCAAAGCGGAGCGGGCTCACTTAGCGGCACGCTCTTGAGTCCTGCGCATGCCCCAGTGCCCGGCATGACCGTTGAGGCGAAGAACGTTGCGACCGGAACTTATTACAAAGCGATCAGCTCTCCCAAAGGCGAGTACACGTTCTCGCAACTGCCGCCCGGCGCCTATCAGGTTTCCGTTCTTTCGCTGCTGTTTCGTCCGTTTGTCAGGAATGGCATCGAAATAGCGGCGGGCCAGCCCCAGCGCCTTGACATCCAGATTGCCGCGGACGCACTTCAGAGCACGCTTGGAGAAGCAGGGGCGTTTTTAGCGCTCACCTCGAAGCGTCCTCCGCCTCCGGCTGGGCGGGCGCCTAGAATGCCGGATGGAAAACCCGATTTCTCCGGCGTGTGGATGATGCGTGTCTCCGATGCAATCACTTTGATTGCTTCGCCGCCGGTTGACCTGCTGCCTGGGGCGGAGGCGCTTGTCCGGGAGAGGCTGCTGAACCAGGGCCGCGATATACCTTCATCGCGGTGTCTGCCATCGGGGGAGATCATCAACAACGTTGTGCCGTTCAAGTACATTCAGTCACACAGCGTTTTGGTCGAGTTGGTAGAGGACGTTGTGGCTGCGCGCCAGGTCTTCCTGGATGGACGTGCGCATCCGAGCGATCTCGAACCTACCTGGAACGGGCACTCCATCGGCACATGGGATGGAGACACGCTGGTGATCGATACCGTCGGTTTTAACGACAAATCATGGCTTTTCTTCCTGGTGCCGCATACTGAGAAGTTGCATGAGACACAGCGCTTGCGCCGCCCAGACCTGGGACACCTGGAGATTGAAACCACATACGACGATCCGGGGACTTTCAAAACTCCCGCGAAGTTCAAAACGATCAATGTTCTCGCGCCCGACGAGGAAGTTCATGAAGTGGTCTGCGAGAACAATCAGTACACCGAGCACGTGAGCTCTAAATAGGGGACGACATGAAAACCGCATCCCAAATTTCAATCTTCTTACTAGGGGTTATCGCCGCGGCCTGGCCGGCGCTGGCGCACCACTCCTTCGCGGCCGAGTTCGATTCCGACAAGCCGGTTCAAATCACCGGCGCGGTGACGAAAGTGGAATGGACCAATCCGCACGCCCGTTTCTATGTCGACGTCAAGGACGACCAGGGCAACGTCACCAACTGGAACATCGAGCTTGGACCTCCGCTCATTCTGCAACGCCTGGGCTGGCGGCACGATTCGCTCAAGATCGGCGACCAGGTCACCGTGGACGGCTATTCAGCCAAAGACGGCTCCAAGATGGCGAATGCGAAGAAGGTAACGCTGGCCGACGGCCGCAGCGTTTTTGCAGGCTCTCAGGCCGAGAGCAAACCCGCGCAGTAACCCGTTTGCAGCGGCGCTCGTATTCTGACGGCACCCGTTACTCACAGGACCCTAAAAAATAATTTGCCGCTCCTTTGCTCTCAAAAGGTGAGATGCTAAGGCAAGTTTTTTCGCCTACCATTTCGGTTGCCGAGACCGAAGCATCTATTAACTTGAAAAAGGAGATCAAGGAATGAGATTTGTACATTTCGTCAAGATGGCCGCGGCATTTGCCATCGGAGTTGTGATTTTTGCGGGAACTTCCGCGTTGAACGCGCAGTCCACGCCTCAGGGCCCCCGAGTTCTGCAGGGCCTGGCAATCGCGCCCGTTCCACTTAATCTCACCGGGAAAGATATCAACCAGGTTGGATTGGGCAGCTATCTGGTCAACGCCGTGGGCGATTGTAACGGCTGCCACACCGGCGGCGCGCCTCCCAACTTGGATTACCTCGCGGGAAGAAATCCTTTCTTCAACCAGACCGCGATCGTCAATCCGAAAACCTACCTGAATGGAGGCTCGAACTTCGGCCCGGTAGGAACGCCAACCGGACCCATGGGGTACCAGGGGCCCAATATCATCGCGCGCAATTTGACACCCGACAAGACCGGGCTGCCCGAAGGGGGCCACACGCTGGCTCAGTTCATGCAGATCATCCGAAACGGCACCGATTTCGATCACATACATCCGACCTGCACGGCAGGACAAATAACGGCGATTGAAGGCGGCGCCACGCCCAATTGCATTCCCACCAGCCCTGGCAACACGGCGGACGGCAACCTGCTTCAGGTGATGCCGTGGCCGACGTTTTCGCACATGACCGACGGCGACCTCCAGGCCATCTGGGAATATTTGAGCGCCATTCCCTGCATCGCGAATCCGGTTTCGTCCGGAATCCTGCACAACGACTGTAAGTGACGCTCGCTGGACGGAGCCGGCTACTGGCGGTCATAAACCGCCTTGGTCGGCTCCTTCCTGCTGATGGGAGTGCCGTCGTCGGTGAGCGTTTTCCCATCCGCCGAGACGGTGAAGTTATCCACGTAGACCGCCTTGCCGTCGATCTTCTCAGTCATCTTGAATGAGTTGGCGCCGGTTTTCTTAAACGAGAACTTATCTTTCGGAGCAGCCTGGGCGCCGGTCACGGGGTAATCCTTTCCGTCGAACTTGGCCATGCAGGCGAGGCCGAATTCGGGAAACGTGAGCGTCAAGCTGTCCGGCCCGTCGGAAGCGATCTCCAGCGCGGAAGTCGACTGTTTCACTTCGGTGCTTTTCCATTTCCCCAGAATTCCCGGCCCTCCGGATACGCGCTTCAGCGTGGAGGTATCCATGAGCATTCCGCCGCCGGCCTTGGGACGGTGGGCCATGCTAGTCAAAGTGTCTCCCTTCGCGGTCAGTTGGATATTCGCCACCAACTGGCCGTTGGTTTTTATCGTGACGTCCCAGGTATCGGGACTCGCCTCTTTCCAGGCCGCCATGCTGCCGCCGGGCGTGGGATATTCCTTCCCATCCAATTTGAAGTCATAGGCCGTTTCAGCGGAAGCGTAGCGCATGCCGCCGGAGGGACTTTTTTCGATGCTCACCGTCTCGCCGGTGAGTTGGCTCTTGGCGGGGTTCAATTTCCATTTACCCAGGTAAGTTGCGTCGGCGGCGGC
The DNA here is from genome assembly GCA_963798295.1 of Bryobacterales bacterium. GTDB lineage: Bacteria > Acidobacteriota > Terriglobia > Bryobacterales > Bryobacteraceae > Palsa-89. The sequence goes on from CAWCSV010000007.1 coordinate 1,603,560, forward strand.
GAGAAAAGAAACCGTAGCCATTGCGATCCAGCAGGCGTTGCAGAAGCGTTTCATGAACAAAATCCTCCTTAAGAGATTATGCGTCAAAGTTACCCCTGCTAAACTGGCATTTGGCAGCCTCCATCAAAACCGTTGCCCTTCCATCGGACCCGCCGCTGTCGAAAGTGGCGCGGGATTTGGCCGAAGCGACGCCTCTGCGCGCTGCGCTGCAATGGTTCGTCCGGCAAAAACAATGGATCAATGAACAGCATCTGCAGCTGTGCCGGGTGCCTGCTTCCACGTTCTTCGAACAGCGCCGCGCCGAGTGGATGCTGGCACAGTTTCGCGCGCTCGGTTGCGTGGCCCGCATCGATCGCGGCGGCAACGTCATTGCGCACCTGCAGGAAAATCGCACCGGCCCCTACGTCGCGCTCACAGCGCATCTGGACACCGTGCTGGCGCCCCGCAAAGACGAAGAGGTCTATGTCGCGCCCGACGGGCGATTGCATGGGCCGGGCGTTGCCGATAACGGGGCGGGGCTGGCCGCGCTGCTCGCAATCGCGCGTGCCATTCAATCCTTCCCCGATATCCTGGACGATTTCCGCAACCTGGTGTTCATCGCCAACGTGGGCGAGGAGGGCGAGGGCAACTTGAGCGGCATGCGCTATCTGTGCCGCCAATCCAGCACCGGCGGACGCATTCAATCGTTCCTGATTCTGGACGGCCCCAACATCGATCATGTCACCTCGCAGGCTTTGGCCAGCCGGCGCTTCGATGTCACCATCAGCGGGCCGGGCGGGCATAGCTGGAGCGACTACGGCTTCGCCAATCCGGTGCACGCTCTGGCGCGCGCCATCACCAGCTTCACCGAACAGCGCTTGCCCACCAACGGCAGTCCCAGGTCGTCGTACAACTTCGGAATCATCGAAGGCGGATCCAGCATCAACTCCATCCCCACCTACGCGCGCACCAAGGTGGATATTCGCTCCGAGAGTCCAGCCAGGCTGGATGAAATCGCGGCGCTGCTGACTGCGGCCGTGGAAGGGGCGCTGGAAGTGGAAAACGAGCGCGCGACCGGCGCCAAGGTGGCGGCCAAGGTCAAGGAAATCGGATCGCGGCCCGGCGGCCGGTTGCGCGACGACGCCTACATTCTCCAGGCGGTGCGCGCCGTGGATTCGCACTTGGGTATTCGTTCGCATCTGGACTGCGCTTCCACCGACGCCAACATCCCGCTCTCCATGGGCCTCTCGGCCATCTCCATTGGCGCGGGTGGGCACGGCGGAGGCGCGCACACGCCACAGGAATGGTTCCATCCCGAGGGCCGCGAACTGGGGCTCAAACGGATTCTGCTGACGCTCGGCCTGCTGCTTCGCGATCTGGACAGAGAATGAACGCGCGGCCTCCCGCCGGCTGGAAAGTGGACGGCAGCCTGGTGGCCATCACGCTGATCTGGGGCGCGACTTTCGTCCTGGTGAAGCGCGCGCTGGCGGACTCCTCCACGCTGCTCTTCCTCACCATTCGATTCGCCGCCGCGGCTTCCGTTCTGGCTCTGATTTTCCGCAAGGATTTCCGCGCAGCCAATCTCGCCGTGAGCGTCCGAGGCGGCGTGCTGGCCGGGCTGTGCCTTTTTAGCGGCTATGTGCTCCAAACCGTCGGGCTGCGCTACACCGGCGCTTCGAAAGCGGCTTTTCTCACCGGATTCACCACGCCCATGGTGGCGGTGCTCAGCAGCCTGGTGTATCGCCGGGCGCCGCAGTTGGTCGAGTTGTTGGGGGTCGTGGTGGCCTTTGCAGGCATGGCCCTGATGACCATCCCCGCCGGCCGTTTTCAGATTGGAGGCGGCGATATTCTCGTTGCCTGCTGCGCGGTCGCTTTTGCTTTTCACATTCTGGTTACGGGACGATTTGCGCGCCAGGTGAATGCGGGCGTCTTCATGGTGACGCAAATTGCCACTGGCGCCGCCCTCGGCGTAGCGACATTCTGGTGGACGGAGCCGGCGCGCATCCAGTGGACCCTGCCGTTGATCGTCGCGCTGGTGGTCACCAGCCTTTTCGCCACGGCATTGGCCTTCTCGGTCCAAACCTGGGCGCAACGCTGGGCCAGCGCCACACGCACCGCGCTGATCTTCGCGATGGAGCCGGTGTTTGCGTGGATCACGTCGTTTCTGCTGCTGGGCGAGGTGCTCTCGCGGCGCGCCGGCTTGGGAGCGGCCATGATCCTGGCGGGCATTTTGATCGTTGAGCTGAAACCCATCCGGTTCCGGCCACATCCTTTGTCTTAAGTACTCGCACGCTTTCTGCCGATTCGGATATAGTGAGTACAAGGGTTCTCTCAACCTGAGCTAAGAAAGGCGAACCAAGGCCATGCGGTGGTATAAGGTGATGCGGCAGCAGAAACTGCTGTCTTTGAGTCTCCTGCTCGTCACGCTGTCGATCGGGATCGTCATCGGCACGCTCGTCAACACCGGTGTGCATGCCGCGCGCGGGCAGGCGCGCCGCGCCCGGACGCTTCGCCGCTGGTGGTGCCGAACGCGGTGCAGCTCGGCAACGAGTTCACCAAGCTGGCCAAGAAGCTGGAGCCGTCGGTGGTTTACATCACCGCGGACTATACACCTAAGGTGGCCGAGAATCCGCACGCGCAAGGCGATCGAAGAGCAGGGCGACGGCGGCGGCAACGGCAACGACGACGGACTGGACCTGTTCAAGAAATTCTTCCGCAATGGGCCCTTCGGGCAGCGATGCTCCCGCAGCGAGCCTTCAAACAGGAGCAATCCGGAACCGGCTTCGTGGTCGACAAGAACGGCTACATCATCACCAACCACCACGTGATCGCCAAAGTGGATCACATCAAAGTGAAGCTGCATGGCGACGACAGCACCGAATATCGCGCCCGCGTGGTGGGCATCGATCCGGAAACCGATCTGGCGGTGATTAAGATCGATCCCAGAAGCCCGCTGACGCCCGTGAATATCGGCAACTCCGATGCCGTGCAGGTAGGCGACTGGGCGGTTGCCATCGGGTCGCCGTTCGGCCTGGAAGCTTCGGTTACGGCCGGCATCGTGAGCGCTCTCGGCCGCGACATCGGCGGCGCGCTTCAGCTCCAGCGCTTCATTCAAACCGACGCCGCCATCAATCCAGGCAACAGCGGCGGCCCGCTGCTCAATATTCGCGGCGAAGTGATCGGCGTCAACACCATGATCGCCACGCAGAGCGGCGGCTACCAGGGCATCGGTTTCGCGCTGCCCATCAACATGGTGGCGCGCGTTTACAACGACATTATTCGGACCGGCAAGGTGACGCGCGGGTCCATTGGAATCGAATGGTCCAAGGCGGACGACAAGCCGGAGCTGTTCAAGGCCCTAGGCACCAGCTCTGGCGTATTGATCAGCAAAGTCCAGAAGGGCGGACCCGCCGACAAGGCCGGCCTGAAAGCGGACGACATCATCATCGCCATGGGCGGAAAGCCGGTTAAGAATGGCGAGGATCTGGTCTCGCGCGTTTCCGAGACTCCGGTCAATTCCACCATCAATGTCACTGTCGATCGCGACGGCAAGCACATGGATTTCAATCTCACCGTGCTCGACCGCGCCGAGGTGTTTAAGGACCGTCCGGAATTTGCCGAGCTGCGCGAGCCGCAGGCCGAGGAACCGACCGCGCCAAGCCCGACGAGTCTCGCCAGTACAAGTTCGGCATCAAGCTGCACGCCCTCACCGACAGCGAGCGCGGCTCCATGGAGCTGGATGCCAAAGGCGGCCTATTGGTCCAGAGCGTGGACGCGGACTCCTTCGCCGAAGACATCGGCCTCATGGAAAAGGACGTCATTCTGTCCATCAACCGGCAGCCGGTGACCAGCGTGGACGATGTCAAGAGAATCCAGGGCACGCTAAAGCCCGGCGACCCGGTGGCGTTCCATATCATGCGTCCCAGCCCGGGCGGGCGCGGTCATGCGCCGCAGTGGACCACTTTATTCGTATCGGGCGCGCTGCCCCGCGATTAGCTGGGCACGCTTCGGTCCAGTACTTACAAGCGCGTACTAAGCATCTTTCCGATGCCCTGTAGTAGTTTCGCCTAATTTCCGATCTCGTCCATAGTTATCAAAGTAGAAGTAGAGCGACGAATCCCGCTCGACGCCACTGTTGTACTTGGGAACTATGAGATCAACCCGCGACGTATCAATAACTTCCGTAAGTGAGCGCGCAGCTGTGTCGTGTGAGGATTCGTCGCGCGCGCGGAAGCGGGCCCGGCAGCGCGGCAATGCGATTCTGGAAGGCGCTCTCATTTTCCTGCCCATGCTGGCCTTCTTCCTGGGCATCGTGGATGTATCGTTGGCCATCTTTGTACAGTCCACGCTGACCACGGCCACGCGGGAGGGAACGCGCTTTGCCATCACGTATGGCTCCAGTTTCAACGGGACCTCGTGCTCTACCTCCCAGGCCGCTTGTGTCGCCAGCGTAGTGCAATACAATGCGGTCGGATTGCCGGCCGGTCTTGCCAGCAGCTATATCACGGTGAACTACTACACGACAAACGATCTGGCCAACCCGGTGGAGGCCTGCAACAACGGCAGTTGTTCCACGTCGGTCTGTACGGCTTCCACCTGCATGCTGCCGCAGACGCTTTCCAACGGTAACGTTGTCACTTATGCGAATCAGCCCGGTAATGTGGTGGAAGTCGTAGTTGCGGGCTATCCCTGGAACTGGCTGGTGCCCATGCCGGGATTCTCGGCGGGCAGTGGAGTGACCCTGGGCGCCAGATCGGTGGACGTGCTGGGCGGCTTGGCCATTGGCACCACCACACCTCCCAATCCCTAAGCGGACCATCATGCGAAGTAAACCTATGAAAAAATCTCCAGTGAGAAAAGCAGAGGCCGGTAACACCATCCTGGAGTTCGCCCTGGTGATGACGTTTCTGGTGCCCATGTTCGCCGGAGCCTTCACCATCGGCATGGCGCTCACCAAGGCGATTCAGGTGTCCAACGTAACGCGCGATGCCGTGGTGTTGCTGGTGCGCGCATACACCGACGCCGAATCGGGCCTGGATTTGTCGGCTACCAACAATCAGCGGATTATCGTGCGGGCGGCGCAGGGCCTGGGCATGAACCTAGATGCACTGGACGATCCTAACCCCAACGGGTCCGCCGTGGTGATCCTGTCGAAAGTCGTCAACGTAGGTCCCACCGAGTGTTCCGCCACCGGAACCGGATTAACGCCCTACTCCAGCTCGCCCTACTGGGATAGCGGTAATTGCCCTAACTTCGGCAGTTACGTGTTTGAATACCGCGTGGTGATTGGAAATGGAACCAGGTGGACCAGTACGCTGGGGAACCCGGGCGCAGCCGTGCAATCGAACGGAACCGTCACGGCGTCGAATATCGCATCCAATTCCAATTATCGAGTGGCCACTTTTCCCACCGTCACGGGCATGACGCTCGGCTCCAGCATCTTCGCCCTCATCTCGGAGATGTACGCCGATGTCACCTATCTCAATTTCTTCTCGGTAATGAGCAACCCAGTCATCTATGCACGCAGCATTTCTTAAGCACCGTTCGTTCGAGCGCGGACCATCAGGAGGCCGAAACATGACCACTCATATGGGCAGATCGGGGAGACGATCGCGTGAGCGCGGAATGGCGATCATATTCTACGCCACGATGCTCTTCTTCGTCATTGGTTGCGTAGGGCTGGCGGTGGACGTCGGCACCATTTTCATGATCAAGGCGCGGCTGAGCGCCGCCGTGGACGCGGCCGCACTGGCGGCGGGCCGCTCGGTAAATCTCGCGAACACGATTGGAGCGGCGCAAACCGCCGCCGAGGGTACGGCGAACCAGTTCTTCACCGCGAATTTCCCCAACAATTACTTTAATACCACCGGGACGCCCACCGTAACGCCCACCCTTACCGAGGAAACCGACAGCAACGGCAATCCCGACGGCATCCTGGACATCAAGGTCACGGCCAGCGTCACGGCGCCCACCTACTTCATGAACATCTTCAACGTGCGCAGCATCACCGTGGCCGCCACCGGAACCGCTACCCGGCGCGGACTGGTGCTGATGCTGGTGCTGGATCAATCCAGTTCCATGGGTTCGGGAGCCGGCAGCCCGTGCGAGGCCATGAAGACCGCCGCTGAGAATTTCATTACGCTGCTCAGTCCCTACGACCAGGTGGGCTTGATCACTTTCGATTACACCGCGCACCTGAAGGACGCCTACAATGCAGCTCGCTCCTCGGTGAACAGCGACATCGTCGCCATCGGCTGCACCAACAACACCAACACCATTTCGGCGCTCGAATTGGCTTACCAGCAGATCCAGGCCGCCGGTCTTCCACTGGCGTTGAACACCATCGTGTTGTTCACCGATGGATCGCCTAATGGAGTCTCAGCCAATTTCCCGGCGCGCACCTCGGCGGACAGTCGTTGGGGTCCGGCGCTAAGCTCCCCGGCGCCTCCCGCCCAGTCGGGATCGACGTATGGGCATACCAACAATTGCTCCGACACTGGTCCGACCGATCCCAACATCGCGCTGACCAGCGCCAGCGCATCGGTGAATGAAGAGGCCATCTGTGTCAACATGCCGGTGGTCAGCGGGTGTACCGGCACGCTGCACGGAACCCTGGTGCAGTGGGGAGATCAGAGTTCCTGGGGTGGAACAACGGAAGGCCTGTTCGACCCCACCGATAGCGACAGTGCCAGTTACAGCGGGTGCAACCCGGGTGGAAGCACCGGGAACATTCGACAGTACATCGCCTATATCCCGCAGTATGACATCTATGGCAACGACCTATGGAATGCCTGCGGTTCTTCGACCAGTTGTCCGGCCGCCACGGGCTCTTCTGCGTACGGAACTATCGTGGGCGGGTACGACACCCGAAGAAACTGGCTGTTCCAGATGAACTGGACCGGTAGCAGCAGTTTCACCTTCTCGCCGCAATACCGCAACGAGGGGGGAACCTGGGTGGGTAACGGGGGCACCGGGGGCGTGGGATCTGGCTCCAACTTCTTCACCAGTGGCGCCTATTCGGGCCAGTTGCGGCCGGATCAACCCAACACCGTCGTCGCCGCGTCCATGAACGGCGCCATGTCGGAAGCGTATCGTATCCGATCGGATGCGGAAACCACAGCTACTAACGTGAAATATCGGACCGTCATTAACACCATCTACCTGGTAGGCAACGCCACCGACGCCGTCGACCGCGAATTCCTGGCGATTGTCGCCAACGCAAAACAAATTACGGCATTACCCTATGACACTAGCTTCACCCCTTACAACAATCCGGTCTACCAAACCACGCAGGAGACCGGCCAATACCTGGTAACCGCCGATAGGACTGCACTCACCAGCCTTTTTGCTCAGATGGCCAGCCAAGTCTTGCGCCTGAGTCAATAACCCGATGCGAACCCTGCTGGTTTTGATTTTTCTACAAGTGGCGTCCCTTCACGCGGCGACCGGTGAGCCGCTGCGCTCGGGGTGCGGTTCGGATGACGACCAGCTCGCCACGGTTGTCTCAGGAGATCGAATAAACGTTCTTTTGGCAGTGGCCGGATGGGACCAACCGTGCTACAAGATCACAGTCATGCGTCCAGGAGAAAACCTGACCGGATATGTTCTCGGCAACGCCCTGCCGGCCATCCGGGAATTTGAACGTCAACGCCGGGGCGCCTCGGTGGCTGCTGCCGAGGCTGCTGCCAGGCTCGCGCTAGAACAAGCGGCGGCTGCGAAGGCTGCGGCACAGAAAGCGACCGGAAACGAGCCGGATAAACCGAAAGATCCCCTGGTCTCTACCCAGTTCGCGGACTTCTCCGGACGGGATTCGAATGGAAAGCCGGTGAACCTCTCCGCATTCAAAGGCCGCGCCACGCTGGTTACCTTCTGGTCTCCAACCGGCGGTCACGCCGAACAGCAGGTGTTGTCGTCCATGCGGTTATACGATGAATTCCATCGCAGCGGCTTGGCTGCTGTAGGCATCAGCATGGATCCAAATCCCAACCGCATTAAGAGCTCGCTTGACGATGTCAGCCCCAACTGGCCCCAGGTACCCGACCGCGATGGCCTGGCCGCGCATTACAACATCGATCCCAGAGCGGGCAAGGTCCTCGTTCTGGACGCTTCTCACCGCATCGTCGCCGCCGGTCCCATGGGACCCGACATCGAAAAAGCGGTTCGCCAGCTGCTCGCCGCGCCCTGAGCCTCCTGTTATCTTCTGCCGCTTTGAGCAATCACGCATCCCACCAGAGCGCCCGCTGCTAGCGCCACGGCTACAGCCTTCCAGGGATGCCTCCGGACGTTCCGATTCAGCTGGTACCAGAGATCTTCGCCCGTTTCCCGCGCCTGATCCAGCAAACGCAGCGCGGACTCCTGCCCGTCTTGCCAGGAAACTTTTCGTAAACTGGCCACTTTCATTTTTTCCTCCTTCAAGATCAGTCACTTACGGAATGTCTTGTATCACCGCTGTTGATTCGACGCCGCCCGGGTCTCCGGCATTACAACTCAACTTGTCACGTCCTGATACAATTAATTCACTCCCCCAAAGGGACCGGCCGTGCCGGTCGAGCGCGCCATGGACTTGGATCAGCTCCACACGTTCCTTGAAATTGTCCGCTTGAAGAGCTTCTCTAAAGCGGCGCAGACGTGTTACCGGACGCAGCCGGCCATCAGCGCGCAAGTCCGCCAGCTGGAGCAGGAACTGAATACCACGCTGTTCGAGCGGCTGGGCACCAAGATTTCGCTGACCATCGCGGGCAAGATCTTCGCCGAATACGCCGAACAGATCCTGGATCTGCGGCGGCGCGCGCAGGATACCATCAACGAGCTGGACCGCGTGCCGCGCGGCGAGCTGGTGATCGCGGCCAACGAAGCCACCTGCATCTACGTGCTGCCGTCGGTGTTTTCCGAGTTCATTAAGAAGTTTCCCAACGTCCAGCTTTCCGTGGATCGCGCCTACGGCTCGCGCGTGGTGGAAGCGGTGCTGGAGAATCTGGCCGATTTCGGGATCACGCAGCTGCCGGTGCAGGAAAAAAAGCTGCAAGTGGCGCGCATCCATTCCGATGAGATTATTCTGCTGTTGCCCGGCCGGCATCCTCTGGCCGGCAAGCGTTACGTGACGGCCCGCGACCTGATGGACCAGCCGCTGCTGCTGCCCAAGTCCGGGACCACGCGCGCGCGCTTGAATTCGTGGCTGGAACCGGTGGAAGACCAGCTGCATATTTCCATGGAACTGGACTCCACCGAGATGATCAAACGCTTCGTGATGGCGGGGCTGGGCTGTTCGTTCCTGGCTGCCTCCAATTGCCACGAAGAGATCGCCGCTGGAAAGCTTTCGGCCGTTTCGCTCGGTCCGGAACCGCTGATTCGCAAGGTGGGTTTGATTTACCGCAAAGATAAAGCGCTGTCCAAAGCCGCGCTGGGGTTCATTCAGGTTATATTGGAACATGCGGGGAACGAGATTCCCGGAGCAGAGCGGTCGAAGCTGCCCGAGGTAGTCTCTTCCTGAGCCTGGTTAGGAAACGTCCAGAGAAGGAACGCAGTATGTCCCGCGTCACGTTGAAGAGTTCGACGATTTTTATTTCCGTCGGAGACAAGACGGAAGTCTACCGGTCGGTGGCGGACGTTCCCCCTTCGTTGCGCAAGAAGCTGGAGCAGTCCACCAACGGCATCAACTCGGCCACCATCCTGATCGCAGATCGCAAAGGCAAGGAAGAGATCGTGCGGGCCATTCGCGGCCTGCCGTCCAATCTGCGATCCAAGCTGTCCACGCCGCTGCGCGAGGACACAGGGCGCTCCGAACGAAAGGCCATCCCCTGGGCTCGACTGGGGCAGGAATGGGCCGAATTCCTGGTGCCCGCGGCTATCGGCGTCGCGGTCTGGCTGCTGTTTAGCGCCAGGTGACGGCGCGAAGCACAGCAAGCTACTCGGACTGGACGTAGCCCAGCAGCTTGGCCCGCAGCTTTGCGGCGGCGCTGGAATCCGGTGTCACCACCAGAATGGTGTCGTCGCCCGCGATGGTGCCGACAATCTCCGGCCAGTCTGCTTTGTCGAGAGCCACGGCCAATGCGTTGGCGTTGCCGGGCGAAGTGCGCAAAACGATGAGATTCTGCGCTACCCGGGCGTCCTGCAAAAGCTCGCCGGCCGCGCTTTCCACGTCGGGCCCTTGCGGCGCCGCCTCCAGCTGCCGGTATCCTTCCGGCGTCTTCACCAATCCCAGGTCGCGGATGTCGCGCGACAGCGTCACCTGCGTGGTTTCGATCCCATAGGTATTTTTCAGTTCGCGCGCCAGGTCGTCTTGCGTTGGGATTCGTTTGGCGCGAATCAGCTTCAGAATCTGACCCTGGCGAAAAGCTTTATTCATGACCGCCCGGGTTGTCTCCAGTTACGTTGTTTCCAGTTACGCAAGCGCGCCTCGGCTTCGTCCAGAGCCTTGGCGACTGCGGCCGGACCCGCGCCGCCAGGAAGCTCGCGGCTCTTCATTCCCTCCGCCGGATCGAACAAGCGCGTCATCTCCGGAGTGAATTCGGGGGCGAAAGCGGTGAGCTGGTCGGCGGTCCAATCGGCCGGATGTTTGCCTTGTTGGATGCTCTCCAGCACCAGTTTGCCCACAATCTGGTGCGCGCGATGAAAGGGCGTTCCGGCGCGCGCCAGCGCTTCCGCCAGATCGGTGGCCACCACCCAGCTCTTCTTCACCGCTTCCAGCGGCGCGCTTGCGCGAAGATCGGTGGTTTCGATCACGGTCGCCATCATCTCGAGAGCGCCAGAAAGGTGACCCGCCGCATCGAACAGCGGCTCTTTGTCCTCCTGCATGTCGCGATTGTAGGTCATCGGAAGACCCTTCATGGTGGTGAACAGAGACGCAAAATCGCCGAACACGCGTCCGCTTTTGCCGCGAATCAGCTCGAGCGAATCCGGATTCTTTTTCTGGGGCATCAGGCTGGACCCGCTGGTGACGCCGTCGCCCAGTTCCAGCCAGCCGAACTCTTCGCTCGAGTACAGAATCCAGTCCTCGGCCAGGCGGCTCAGGTGCAGCATGGCGGCCGAAGCGGTGTAGAGATAATCCAGGGCGAAATCCCGGTCGGCCGAAACGTCCATGCTGTTGCGCGTGATGGCCGCGAAACCCAAATCCCGCGCGATTTGGTCGCGATCGAAAGGAAAACCGCTTCCGGCCAGCGCGCCCGATCCGAGCGGCATGACGTCCACGCGAGCGCGGGTCTGGATGAGCCGCTCATGATCGCGCGCGAACATTTCAAAATAGGCCAGCAGATAATGCGCCCACGGCACCGCTTGCGCCCGCCGCAGATGCGTGTAGCCGGGCACGATGGCGTGCGGATATTTTCGCGCCATGGCCACCAGCGCGTCCATCAGGTTCAGCAGCAGTTCCAGATCGACATCGATCTGTTCGCGCAGCCAGAGCCGGACGTCCAGCGACACCTGTTCATTGCGGCTGCGGCCGGTATGGATCTTGTCGGCGAGCGGGCCGACTTTGTCTTTCAACTTGCGGATGACGAAAGTGTGGACGTCTTCGTCGGCGGCGCCTTCCAAAAACTTGGGATCGATGCGACTCGTTTCGAATGCTGTCAAAAGCCTGTAGCAGTCGATCGCGCTCTTCGGCGGTCAGGATTCCGGCCCGCTCCAGCGCCCGCGCGAACGCTTGCGATCCGCGGCAATCGGCGTCGAGAAGTTTTTGGTCGAAATGAAGCGAGCCGGAGAAGCGCTCGAAGACTTCCGATGGTCCGGTGGCGAATCGCCCGCCCCAGAGTTTCATTTCGGCCACAGGTGACCTACGAGTGCTTGGCCGCGGCGGCGGCCTGCGCGCGCACCTTGATCGGCAATCCGATCAGGTTGATGAAACCCAGCGCGTCTTTCTGGTTGTACTCGGCGCCCATGGTGAAGCTCGCGATATTGAGCGAATAGAGCGAAAAGGGCGACTTGCGGCTCACTGGTTCGATGTTGCCTTTGTAGAGCCGCAGCGTCACTTCGCCGCTGGTGGTCTCGCTGGTCTTTTCGAAAAACGCGTCCAGCGCCTCGCGCAGCGGCACGAACCACAGGCCGTTGTAAACCATCTCGGCGTAATCCAGCGCCAGCTTCTGCTTGTAGTGCAGCGTGTTCTTGTCGAGCGTGAGCGACTCCAGCTCCCGATGCGCGTACAGGATCAGCGTGCCGCCGGGCGTTTCATAGCAGCCGCGCGACTTCATGCCGACGAACCGGTTCTCCACCAGATCGATGCGGCCGATGCCATGCTCGCCGCCGATCTTGTTCAGCGTTTCAAGCAAACTGACCGCCGATCCACGCTGGCCGTTCACCGATACCGGCCGGCCCTTCTCAAAACCGATGGTCACTTCCACCGGCTTATCCGGCGCGTCCTTCGGACTGCGTGTCAGCATCCAGATGTCGTCGGGGGCGGCGTTGGCCGGATCTTCCAGCACGCCGCCTTCGTGCGAAATGTGCCAGATGTTGCGATCGCGGCTGTAGATTTTCGTGGTGGTCTGCGAGATCGGAACGTGGTGTTTCGCCGCGTACTCGATGGCGTCCTCGCGCGAGACGATATCCCACTCGCGCCACGGCGCGATGACCGCGAGCTGCGGCGCGAGCGCCTTATAGGTCAACTCAAATCGAACCTGATCGTTTCCCTTGCCCGTGCAGCCGTGCGCCAGGCCATCGCATCCGGTTTGGAGCGCCACTTCCACCTGTCTTTTTGCAAGCAGGGGTCGGGCGATAGAAGTGCCCAGCAAATATTTGTGCTCGTACACGCCGCCCGCGCGCACCATGCGCCACAAATATTCGGTGACGAACTCCTCGCGCATGTCGGCCACGTGGACTTCCGACGCGCCGGTCTTGAGCGCCTTCTCTTCCAGGCCCTTTAGTTCATCCTCGCCCTGGCCGATATCGCCGCACACCGCGACAACTTCGCATTGATAATTCTCCTTGAGCCAGGGAATGATAATGGATGTGTCCAGGCCGCCGGAATAGGCCAGAGCCACTTTCTTGGGTTTGGTCATTGGGGATTGGGGATTAGCCAAGAAGCATCAATAGCAGGGCTTTTTGGACGTGCAGCCGGTTTTCGGCCTGATCGAAGACCGCCGATTGCGCGGATTCGATGACGTCGTCATGCACCTCTTCGCCCCGCTTGGCCGGCAGGCAGTGCAGGAAAATAGCCTGGGGAGCGGCGTGCCCGAACAGCGCCGTGTTCACCTGGTAAGGAGCGAAATCCGCCAGCCGTTTTTCCTTCTCGTGCTCTTGACCCATGCTGGCCCATACGTCGGTGTAGACCGCCTGCGCGCCTTCCACTGCTTCGACGGCGTTGTTGGTGATCACCAGTTGTCCGCCCGCCACCGCCGCCAGCGCTCCCGCCTGCGCCACGATCTCAGCATCGGGTTCATAGCCTACTGGCGTGGCGAGCGAAAAGTTCATACCTAGCCGCAGCGCCGAAAGCATCAGCGAATGCGCGACATTGTTGCCGTCGCCGACGAAGGCCAGCTTCAGCCCGCGCACGTCGCCGAACCGTTCCTGCAGCGTGAAGACATCGGCCAGCGCCTGACAGGGATGGAAACGATCGCTGAGCGCGTTGATCACCGGCACGCTGGACCAGTGAGCCAGATCATCGATGGTCGCCTGCGAAAAAGTGCGGGCCACAATGCCGTTGGTCCAGCGGTCCAGGTTGCGCGCGACATCCTTCAACGGCTCGCGATCGCCGATGGGCCCCACGCTGAGGACGGCGTCGCCACCCAGTTGCTTGGCGGCCAGCTCAAAGGTGAAGCGCGTCCGCAGCGACGGCTTTTCAAACAGCAAAGTGATGTAGCGGCCCGCCAGAGCCTTGGCGAAACGGCTGGGATGGGACTTCAACTGTTGCGTCAGATCCAGGAGCGCAAGTAGCTCATCTTGGGAGATATCCAGGTCACGCGTTAAGTCGCTCGCGGCGATTCTTGGAAGCGCCTTGGGCGCGGGCATTCGCTTGAGGGATTTGAGCGTTCCGGCGGACGAGGTGGCCATGGAGAGTTCCTTGAGACCGGGGATTGAATGTTTATTCACTCTAATGAATAATTACACATTTGGGGCGGGTTGTCAAACTCTAGCCTTACCTCACCCCATGCCTCAGACATATGAAATCCGCTATCCTCCCGGGCATGGTGGAAGCGTGACGGTACTCAGGAGGGGCGATCCCGTTCCTACGAAGATTTGCAATAGCCACGCTGAGCGCGAGAACCTGACCATTCGGATGCAGGTCCGACGCCTAACGCGGCTGACGAATGCGCTCAGCAAGACGCCCGAGAATCATAAGAGGGCCATCGCGCTACATTTGTCCTGTTACAACTTCTGCCTTTTGCGTGGCACGTTGCGCGTGACGCCAGCGATGGAAGGGCGGATCACCGATCACGTGTGGAACATTGCGGAATTGCTTGCCTAAACATAACTTTATCCAAGTTATTGATTCTGTTATGATTGGCGTGCTATAATCTTCTTGGCGCCAGACGAAGAGATGCTGTACAATGGCTTCCTTCGCTTCCAATGGCGAACGAGGAGATCGTGAAACAGCAAGGGAAGAAACAGCCCCCCGAGGGCGGCATAACCTACGCGGTTGACCCTGTAATTGTGGGTCACGATGTGAACACTCCCGATGTCGAACCGCTGTTTGCCAACCATTTCGAAATTCAGACACTAAATACCGACATCTTTCTGGACATCGGAATCATCGATCCCAAAGACATGGCCTTGATGGTTCAGAAGGAGCAAGAGAATCCTGGAGCCGTCCAGCCTACCGTGAAATTTTCCGTGATTCAGCGCGTCGCCATGAGCCCAGCTACGTTCGTGATGTTAGTGAACAAGGTCAATATGGCCCTGGAGTTGATCAAGGAGAGCAATGCCCGCGAGGGGTCGAAAATTTCCAAGTAGCACGCATGGTCATTCCGCGCTGACGGAAGGTGGACCTCAGCGCCGTTCTCGTGCCCCCTTGGAGGAGCGCGGGATGTTGGCCGGTGGCTCGCTAGAGACCTATTTTCCGAATCGGAAATGGAGGGGGCCTGGTGAAATCGTGCTAGGCGACGATACATTTATCGTCACCGAGCACCTACTGGGTGGCCTAAACGCGTACAACACCGCAACGATAGGAGCTAACCAAGCCTACGCGGCACCGACAACGCCCCGTAGCTCCATTTACGCCTATGGAATATCTTCGTTGGCGGACTCTCTCCCTGATTGGGCGGAATGGTTTTATACTACCATCGGGAAAAGTGAGGGGGCAAAGTTAGTCAGTAGAATCGGACAGCTGAGAGGGCGGGAGTACGATGATGAACCTCAGCCGTCCGAGGCCGTGATCGACCAACTCTCCACCCTTGTCCGCGACGCCGACACTCTGATGGACGGCTCTATGCCAGAGGGGACGGTCGCTACGTTCTACGGAGAGGTCAATGTAACGTGGAGGCGCGATAACGATATCGTAAGATTAGCCTGCTTTCCGAACAGGCCAAGCATGCTTCAATTCGGCAATCTGTCGCAGCCGCTTTATCCTTATCAGTCGATCCAAAGCCCAACTGCCGAGGATGTAGCTACTCGTCTAAACGCACTGATCCGCCAAATGCGGTGAGGAGTTTGCCATTCCTTGGGGAGAGTATGCTTTTCGCGCACTAAAACCAAGCTGGTTTGATAATGGCAAGCTAACAAATTCTGCGTTTCGGCGCGGGCCGAACGACACGGATGGATTATCCGTCGCATCGTCCCATGAAGAAGCCAAACAGACCATAGCGCGAGGTCGAGGCGTGGCGCGGCTCTCAATCGAACGAATGGCCGCACTGGGATGCCCGCTACTTCGCGATGATGATTCGCATGGGTGTATCGTGGGATTGCCAGAGTACCAAAATCCCGCCGACAACGATCATTTAAACGCTACGGCTAAAGCTGCTGATCAGTTGCTCGATCTGGCTATAGAATGCGGGATCACTATTGATAGATGGAAGCCGAAAGAGCCACAGTAGCCCAGCAACGCACCCCAGGACACTACTGGTCACCTTGCTTCTCCAGCCAACCGCGCAGGATCATTGTCGATAGCCAATCCCAAGGAAAGAGGTGCGAACCACATGTCCCATCGTGTACTCGGTTGCTTCTTCGCTGTCGCTTCCAGTCTGCTTGCACAGACCACTGGTTCCATCGCCGGCAAGGTGGTGGATTTGAGTGGAGATCCTGTAGGAAACGCGGTCATTCAAGCCACCAACTCCCAAACGAAATCGATTTACAAGGCGACTACTTCCACAACGGGTGCCTTCACACTTGGGCCGTTGGCGGCTGGGAGTTATGACCTGTTCAGCAACAATTCCGGATTCGTGCCCTTCGTGCGGAACAACGTCCAGGTCCAGGCCGGCCAGCAACTGACATTGGATTTGCATTTCCAGGACCAACAACTGAACACTCTGGGCGACGGCCGCGACCTGTTTATAGGCTTCGATACTCCGCACAAGACTCCGGAGGGGCCCGCGCCTCGCATGCCGGACGGCAAGCCCGATCTCTCCGGGACGTGGTATCCGCGAAGAATCGTCGACCCAGGACAACCGGAAATGAAGCCGTGGGCCGCGGCGCTGGTGAAGGAGCGCGGGGAAAATAATCTGAAGGATTTTCCGCAAACCCATTGCTGGCCCCTCGGTCAGATCGCAAACTCGATCCAGATCTGGAAGCTGGTGCAGACGCCCACGCTGCTGGTGTTCGTGATCGAAGGCGAGCTGCCGCGCCAGGTATTTCTCGATGGGAGGCGCCACCCGCCGGACGTGAATCCAACGTGGGTGGGGCACTCGGTGGGACATTGGGATGGCGACACGCTGGTAGTGGACACGGTGGGCTTCAATGACAGATCGTGGCTCGACCTGCAGGCCCACCCTCATACGGAAAACTTGCACATGACGGAACGCTATCGGCGCAGGGACCTGGGGCACTTGGACATCGAGATCACCATTGACGATCCCGCCGCCTACGCGAAACCGTGGGTGCAGAAGTCGGTCTCCGACCTGGCGCCCACCGAAGAAGTCCTGGAATATGTTTGTACGGAGAATGAGCGGGATCGGGACCATATGGTGGGAAGGTAGCGCCGAAAATAGTTGAAACAGGTTCTGCCGACGAGAGTCTCACCCTTCGATAACCAGGAGCATTCGACCCCTACGTAGAGCGCCGCGTCGCCGAGCGCCTCGTATCGTTTGCGCTCCTGGTTCTCAACACCTCCCCCGCCGGCATTCGTTCATACGCGTGTAAGCTATGAAGTCGGATGGTATTCCTCCGGGTCACAGCTGCGCGCATCGCCGCCGCGATTTTGATTCTCGCCGCGCTCGCCGCCGGACTCAATGGAATCGGGCGGAGCCTGTGGCTGGACGAGGCGTGGGTGGCCAATTCCGTAAATGCTCCGACGCTCTCCGGGATGTTTGTCTACCCCGCCTGGCTGCAGTCGAACCCGCCGCTGTTTCTGCTGCTCTCCAGAGTCACCATTCGGACGTTTGGCCTCTCGAACACTTCGTTTCGAATCGTTCCGTTGTTGTTTTCCCTTTTGGCGATCGCTGCGATGCTGGCTGCGGGCCGGCAGATTTTCATCCCGTCTTTCGCGGTGTTGGCATCTGCGTTAATCGCATTCGACCCGGCCGCCATTGAGTACTCCCACACTCTGAAGCCTTACAGTGAGGAGCTGGCCGCCACCACCATTCTCCTGCTGGCCACCATCTGCTACCTGAAACAGCCGGGCCGCCGCGAATATCTATGGTTGCTCGCGGCCGTCGCCATTTCCCCACCGCTCGCTTACGCTTCGGCGTTCCTTTTTCCGGGTGTGTTCCTGGCGGTGTGCGGAGCACGCGCGCCGGAACGCGGCAAACGAATCGCGCTCCTCGCGACTGTGACCTGCGGAAGTTTTCTGGCGACATACTGGTTCTTCATTCGCCCCAATGTCGCGCCCGAGCTGTATGCATTCTGGGCTGCCACTGTGAACAACCGCGTCGTGGCAACTTTGGCAGTGGCGCTGTTGTTCTGTATCGGCGCCGTGGTTCCCGCCGTCTTAGCGCTCATTCGAGGGACAGCCGGCTGGCGGGATTGGACCCGGATTTTGTGCTTCCTCCCGTGCTTGTTGCTAGGCGCCAGTAGCGCGCTGGGATGGTATCCGGCAAGTCGGCGCACTCTTCTGTTCCTGCTTCCCTGTTTCTTTCTGCTCGTCATGATGGTTGCAGATGACCTGACCCGGCGACTCCCGACGTACAGACGAGCATTGCAGATCACCGCTTGGGGATTGACATTGCTGATCGTTTCCCAGGGGATCGCAGGTCAGTTCATCGGACCGCTCGACCAACCCGTTGAGGATTTTGCCGGCGCGGTTCGCTTCCTTCAACAGCGCGTGACGCCCGGAGATATCGTATTGGTACACGCGTGCTGTAAGGAGGGCTTCGAGTTATACGCAAGCATGTATGGTTGGCAAGCGCCGCCTGTCATCTACGGCGAAACGGGATATCCGTGCTGCGCGCGCGGGAAGGGCGTGTGGCCTAGCGCGTCGACCAAGCAAGCGGTGCTTCAGGATCTCGATTCCAAGATTCCACGAGGGTTCTCGGGCCGGATTTGGCTGCTATACACCATCAGGCATTCGCATTGGGCCTACGTCGGTTTAGACGAACCGGACGTCTGGAGACATCACGTGTGGGACCGAGGCTGCCCGCCCGAAGCCTATTTTGACTTCGGGAACCTGACTGTCATCCCGATGCACTGTGCTGCCGTTCGCTAACAGTTTGCATCAGCGCCCACGCTACACTAGCATCAGCCCCCTGAATGAAAATTTCGGCTGCGATCATCACCTACAATGAAGAGCGCAACGTTTCGCGGGCGCTGGAAAGCCTGCGCTGCTGCGACGAAGTGGTGGTGGTGGACAGCGGATCGACGGATCGCACAGTGGAACTGGCCACCAAACTGGGGGCGCGGGTGATCGAAAGCAACTGGCGCGGCTACGCGGGACAGAAGAATTACGCCTCCAGCCAATGCCAGCACGATTGGATTCTGTCGCTGGACGCAGACGAAGCGCTGAGCGAAGCGCTGGAAGGCGAGATCTGGCAGATCAAGAAAAACGGCCCCGAGTTCGACGCCTACACCATGCCGCGGCTGGCGCAGTACCTGGGCCGCTGGATTCTGCACTCGGGCTGGTATCCGGATCGAAAAGTTCGTCTCTTCGACCGCCGCAAAGCGCAGTGGGTGGGCGACTACGTGCATGAGTCGGTGGTGGTGGGTGGCAACGTCGGCCATCTGAAATCGAACATCCTTCATTTCACTTGCAGCTCGCTTTCCGAGCATCTGAAGACCATGGACCGCTACACCACGCTAGCAGCCGAACAACTGGTGGACCAAAAGACTCCCGTGGGCTGGACGGAACTGGCGGTGAATCCGGCTTGGACTTTCTTCAAAACCTTCGTTCTCCAGCGCGGATTTTTGGACGGCATGGAGGGTCTGGCCATTGCGAACATGGCGGCGCTGTACAATTTCTTGAAGTATGCCAAAGCGAAGAACATGAGCCCGCGAAGATAGTGATGCTTGGCAAGATGATAGATCCCAATCGCCTTTTCGAGAGGACCCGCGCTTGATTGAAGCCCTGTTGGCCGCCCTATTCGGCCTACTCATTGGCAGTTTTCTGAATGTTTGTATTTACCGCATGCCGCGCGATTTGTCGGTGGTGAGGCCGCGTTCCTTTTGCCCGGAGTGCAATCAGCCCATCGCCTGGTTCGATAATATTCCGTTGGTGAGTTACGCCATCCTGGGCGGGCGCTGCCGCCGCTGCGGGCATCGCATCCCGGCGCGCTATGCGGTGGTGGAATTGCTCACCGGCATCCTGTTCTTTTGCGCATTCTGGTTTCTTGGAACCACGCTGGCGGCGGCGAAGTTCGCGGTTTTCGCCGCCATCATGATCGCGCTGGTATTTTCCGATCTGGAAGAGCGCATTCTGCCCGATGAATTTACGCTGGGGGGCACGGCGGCGGGCGTAATCTTTGCGGCGTTCGTGCCGGTGAGCGGAGGAATCCTGCTGCTGATGTTCTTCGCCGCCAAAAATCAGTGGCTGGTCTCGGTGTGCGATTCGGTGCTGGCCGCGGCCATTTGCTCCGGCGCATTGTGGGTGGTGCGCGCGCTCTATGAGAAGGTCCGCCACCGCGAGGGGCTGGGCTTGGGCGACGTGAAAATGGGCGCGATGATCGGGGCGTTTCTGGGCATTCAAGGCGCGCTGCTGGCTCTGCTGGTGGGCTCTCTGCTGGGCGTGATCATCGGCCTCGGTTACACCTGGTTCACCGGCAAGGACGCTTCCACGTATGAATTGCCGTTCGGCAGTTTTCTAGGCGTAGCCGCGTTGGGCGTGGGCTTCTTCAGCGAAGTGATTTTCAACTGGTACAACCGCCTGGGTGCCTGAGGTGGGTGCCTGAGGTGGGTGCCTGAGATGGGTGCCTGAGGTGGGTGCCTGAGGTGCCCGCGTAGCTTTGCCCGCGATCCTCATCTTCGCGATTACGTACCTGGCGCTCGCCATCGGGCGGCTGCCCGGGCTACGCATCGATCGCACCGGCGCGGCCATCATCGGGGCCAGCTTCATGGTGGGCGTCAACGCGCTGTCGCTCGACGAAGCTTATCGCGCCATCAATTTCGACACCATCATCCTGCTGTTCGGGATGATGATCGTGGTGGCGAACCTGCAACTGTCGGGTTTCTTCGCGTTGATCGCCGAGCGCGTGGTGGAGCGCGCGCACAGCCGGCTGCTTTTGCTGATCGCGATCGTTGCCGTGTCCGGCGTCTTCTCGGCGTTCTTCGTCAACGACACCATGTGCTTGGTGCTCACGCCGCTGACGCTCGAAATCGCCGAGGCGCTGCGCTCCAATCCGGTGCCCTACCTGCTGGCCGTGGCCATGGCGGCCAACATCGGAAGCGTGGCCACCATCACGGGAAATCCGCAAAACATGATGATCGGAAGTTTTTCCGGGATTCCCTATCGGCACTTCATCGCCACGCTGGGGCCGGTAGCGTTGATCGGCCTGGTTCTGGCAGTGGCGGCCGTGTACTTGAGCTATCGCGGCGAGTTTCGAGCGCCGGGAGCGGTGGCGGTGGCAAAACGCGAGGTGCACGTCGATCGCGGCTTGATGTGGAAATCGCTGGCCATAGCACTGGCCATGATCGTGATGTTTTTCGTGGGATGGCCCGTGCCGAAGGTGGCCATCGTGGCCGGCGCCATACTGCTGATCACGCGGCGCGTGCATCCCGATCAAGTTTATGAGCGGATCGATTGGCCGCTGCTGGTGATGTTCGCGGGCCTGTTCATCGTCATCGCGGGTGTGGAGAAAACGTCGCTCGAAACCCAGCTGGCGGCGCTGACCGGACGGTTGCACCTGGACAACGTATTCCTGCTGAGCTGGAATCACCGCGCTGCTATCGAATCTGCTGAGCAATGTGCCGGCCGTGCTGGTATTCAAGCCGTTCATCGGACAGATTCACGATCCGTCGCGGGCCTGGCTGGTGCTGGCAATGGCGTCGACGCTGGCCGGAAATCTGACCGTCGTGGGATCGGTGGCGAACCTGATCGTGATCCAGCAGGCTCGCGACAAAGTGCGGATCGGCTTCTGGGAATATTTTCGCTTGGGAGCGCCGCTGGCTGTGATCACGCTGCTGGTGGGCGCGGCCTGGATCGCCTGGGTTTATTAGGCATCCAAACATTTCCGCCTCAAAATGATCTATCCTGGTTGGCGTGATGACGTGGTTCATGTTTATGGTCGGCTTGTTCGCTGGCGGCTTGCTGGTGGGTCTCTGGATGCGCGCCAAGCTCGCGCGGCTGGAAGCGGCCAGGCAGTTCGCCGAGTCCGGTGCAACGAAAATGCAGGAAACGTTTCAGGCGCTGGCCGATGCCGCGCTGCGATCCAATCAAGGCGCGTTTCTGGATGCCGCGCGCACCACGCTCGAAACCACGCGCGTTGAAATGTCGGGCGACTTAGCGCAAAAACAGACCGCGATGGAAGGCGCTATCGGAGGCATCGTTCAGCCACTGGCCGCGTCGTTGGGAAGGCTGGAGGCGCAGGTTCGCGAACTAGAGCGTGCGCGCGAGAAGGCCTATGGCAGCCTGGGCGAGCAGGTGCAAACGCTGGCGCGCGAGACGTCGACGCTTTCCACCGCGTTGCGATCGCCGCAGGCTCGTGGCCGCTGGGGCGAAGTGACACTGCGGCGCGTGGCGGAATTGGCCGGCATGGTCCCGAACTGCGATTTTTCCGAACAGGAGACGCGCGAAGGCGATGGCATGCGCATTCGCCCCGATATGATCGTGCGGCTTCCGGGCGGCCGATCGCTGGTGGTGGACGCCAAGGTTCCGCTCACTGCCTATCTGGACGCCGCGGGAGCGCGGGATGAGGCGACACGACGCGCCGCGCTGCAACGGCACGGCCAGCAAGTCTCCGAACATGTCCGGCAACTGGCCAGCAAACAATATTGGAGCCAGTTTCAACCCGCGCCGGAATTAGTGGTTTTGTTTCTGCCTGGCGACCATTTCTTCAGCGCCGCGCTGGAGTGCCGACCGGAGCTGATCGAAGAGGCGCTGGCGAAGAAAGTGGTGATCGCGACGCCGGTGACGCTGATCTCAGTGCTGAAGGGGATCGCTTACGGATGGAATCAGGAACAGCTCGCCGAAAACGCCGAAGAGATTCGACACGTGGCCTCCGAGATGTATGAGCGCGTCCAATCCGTGCAGGAGCATTATTCTGCGACAGGAAGGCTCTTAGAAAAGACCGTTGCAGCCTATAACAGTTCGGTTGGCTCTTGGGATTCGCGTCTCGTACCTTCCTTGCGGAGGATGCGGGAACTCGGTGTTTCGAATGGCGTCGAACCGGAGGCGCCGGAACAGATCGATTTGCTGGCGCGGCGGCCACGGGCCATCAACGGATTCTGAACGGGACGCTTCCGAGCCGCGACCACAGGAAGCGGTTACGACATATCGATAATGTCGAAGCTGAAGCGCTCCGGCGGCAGACAAGAAAGCGGCGCGGGACTAAGGTGCGACCACGTGTCGAAGGCGCTGGTTGCCACGGTCGAGTTCAGATAGAACAGAAACTGGTTGGAGAAGCAGGAAATGGGCGGCGGCTGGCGGAAGGTGAGCCGCATCCCGACGGCTTTCTCAAACTCGACGCCTTCGCTCGGGATGGCCTTGTCTTCGAGCAGCATCACGAAGCTGGAGCGTCCGGCGTGTGGCCAGACATCGGGCCGCAGCAGGTTGCGCAATTCCAGGCGCGCGCCAAAGGTGATCTCGCACTGCCGGATCCATTCCAGAATGCTGTCGCCCCACTGCCACTGGGTGACGAAGCGCAGGTATTGATCGGCCAAGTTGATGGCCAGATCCATCTTGCGGCGATCCACTTCGAAGTCCGTGACCGCTCCGTCAAAGGCGGGCGGCGCCATCATGTCTTCGCTCTCGATCAGGTTGTTGGCCATGCCAACCACGCGATCCAGACGTCTGACGTTGGGGCTGGTGCGAACCAGGAGCGGGGGGAGTTCGTGGGTTTTCTCCCCAGGTACTTCAACGAACTTTCGGTCTCCAACAATATCCATGGTGACGACCTAATCTCCTTATCGACAACCAGGTCGCATACTTTCCACTTATATTGACGCCAACCGGTAAGAGCCCGTTACAAAGGGGCCTCGGCGGGCTCGAACACGCCAGCAGATAAGAACAATTCTGCAAGATTTGTTGGCGCTTGTAAAGCAAGATTTGTGGGCTGAAGTCAAGAAGGTACCGAAGGTACCTGGCTTCCGCGCTACAATTCGGCTTCCTGTACTCACCTTCATGATGTATTGCGACGTTAGCCTGCCAGTGCCGCTGGATCAGGCCTTCACCTACCGCTTGCCCGAAACGATGCAACCACGCGTGCAGCCCGGCTGCCGGCTTCTTGTCCCGTTTGGACCAAGGAAGCTCACGGGAATGGTACTGGCGCTGCGGCCCGAAGGCCCCGAGGGATCAGGCTCTGTTAAGGAGGCCTTGCGGCTGATCGACGAGGAGCCGGTCCTCGACACCGAATTGCTCTCGCTGGGCCGTTGGATCGCGCAGTACTATTGCGCCCCTCTGGGCGAAGTGCTCCGCAGCATGACGCCGCTGAGTGGCGAAGTTCGCAGGACCAAGGTCTATTCGCTCACCGACGCTGGGCGCGATACGGCGCGGCAACTGCTGCTGGGCGCGGACGACGAAGATCCGACACTTCAAATCCTGAGACTGCTCGAAGCGCGGCCCCTCTCGGTTTTGTATCTGCAAAAGAAACTGCCGAACGCGCTGAATGTCATCCGATCGCTCGAGAAAAAAGGCTTCGTCGCGATGGAGGATTTGGAAGCGCAGCGCGACCCGCTTCGTGCGTCCGCCACCCGGCTGCGTGCGTCCTTTCTCGCTTCTGCCGCAGAGGGTCTCAAGCTGACCAAGCGCGAGCGCGAGTTGCACGCCTTCCTGGAGTTGCACCCCGGCACACACAACCTGGAACAGTTGGAGGCAACAGTCAAGGGCGCAAGCCAGGCCGCGCGTTCGCTGGCGCGACGAAATTTGATCCGACTAGAACCGGAAGCGCCCACCGGGGTCTTCACCAGCGATGTTCCACCCCGGACGCTCAATCCGCACCAGCTCGAAGCGTACCAGCAAATCGAAGCGAAGCTGCGCGGCAGTGAGTTTCACACCTTCCTGCTCGAAGGCGTCACCGGCTCAGGCAAAACCGAGGTGTATCTGAAATCGATCGACGCCACCATCGCGCTGGGCCGCAGCGCGCTGATGCTGGTGCCGGAGATCGGCCTGACGCCCGCCGTGGCCGGCCAGTTCCTGCATCGCTTCGGCGACCGCGTCGCCATTCTCCACTCCGCTTTTCACGACGCCGAGCGCGCCGAGCAATGGCGCCGGATCCGAAACGGCGTTGCTACCGTGGTGGTGGGCACGCGCTCGGGCGTGTTCGCGCCGGTGCAAAACCTGGGGCTGGTAGTGATCGATGAAGAGCACGACGACAGCTACAAGCAGCAGGAAACGCCGCGCTACAACGGCCGCGATGTCGCCATCGTGCGCGCGCGCGAAGCCGGAGCCGTGGTAGTGCTGGGATCGGCCACGCCGAGTCTGGAGAGCCGCTACAACGCCGAGCGCGGAAAGTACACGCTCATCAAGCTGCCGGAGCGAATCGAGCAGCGGCCGATGCCGGACGTCGAAGTGATCGACATGCGGCAGGAGTTTCTGGAGACGCGCAAGCAGGCGACCTTTTCGCGGCGATTGGTGGAGACCATCGACGAGCGCCTGACGAGAACGGCGAGCAAACCATGCTGCTGCTCAACCGGCGCGGTTTTTCGAGCTTCGTCGCCTGCCGCGCCTGCGGCGAGCGGCTGGAGTGCGTGAATTGCTCCGTCACGCTGACCTATCATCGCCGCGACCGCCGCATGCTGTGCCACTACTGCGACTACGCGCAGAAGGTGCCGTCGGTTTGTCCCAAATGTGGCAGCGAGTATTTGAATTTCATCGGTACCGGTTCGGAGAAAGTCGAGGAAGAGCTGCATCGCGATTTCCCCCAGGCGCGGATCGCGCGCATGGATCGCGATACAGTGAGCGGCAAGCGGCATTTCGAGACCATCCTGCATGGATTTCGTGACGGCGATTTCGACATTTTGGTGGGCACCCAGATGATCGCCAAGGGGCACGACATTCCCAACGTCACGCTGGTGGGCATCGTGTCGGCCGACATCGGTCTAGGTCTACCGGATTTCCGCGCTGCCGAGCGAACGTTTCAGCTCCTGACGCAGGCCGCGGGACGCGCCGGGCGCGGCAACCTGCCCGGCATCGTATTGATCCAGACCATCAATCCCGAGCACTATGCCGTCCGGCTGGCTTCGGAGCAGAATTACGAGGGGTTCTACGCAAAGGAAATTCAGTTCCGCAAGCTGATGCGCTATCCGCCGTTCGGCGCGCTGGCCAATGTGCTGGTGCGCAGCCAGAAGCAGGAAGACGCGCTCGCGATGAGCGCGGAGATGGGCCGAATGCTCGATCCGGCGCCCGAAGGAATCAAGGTGCTGGGACCGGCCGAGGCGCCCGTGCCGAAGTTGAAGAGCGAATTCCGGTATCAGCTTTTGTTGAAGGCGGCCGATCGCCGGATCTTAAACGCGACTCTGCGCGATTTGCAGCGTTTCGCGCGAGAGCAGAAATGGCCCGCCACCGCGTTGGTTATCGATGTGGATCCGCTGACATTGCTGTGACATTAGTCTCCAGGTGCAAAGTAGGGCGGTCCCCTGGCTGCTCGGCGCAGTGACCGCGGCCGACGCCCTCGTCGGCTTCTCTTCCGTCGGTTGACCCAGGGCCGGACCAGGGGTCCGGCGCAGGCGAGGGCGCCCGCCCCACCACCGCGTTGGTTATCGATGTGGATCCGCTGACGCCACTGTGACGCCCGACACCACTCCCTCACGGTCATGGCTCAGTAGCGTTCGCGATAACGTGCTCACCCGCGGACCCGGCAGAATGATGCCGGCCAAGTTCAATGGATCGGCGTTGGCCACTTCAAACTGCTCTTCCGATTCGGTGGGCGAGCGGCGAATGGCCCGCAGCAGGTCCAGCGCTTCAGGGCGCGCGAACTGTTCGCCGCTGAATCCGGAAACGAAGCGGCCGCCGCGGATCTCGCCTTGCGCCTCCTTGCGGCGCAGCACCGCCAGCAGATCGCGCCAGGGAGGAGCCAGACTCTCGCGGGCCAGTAGATCGCGAAACAGCACGCCCCAACGCGCCAGCAACTGATCGGAGAATGCGAGAGCGCGCACTTCATTCGCAACCGAGCTTCCCAAATGACGAATCAACGCCCAACGTCCGGCGGCGTGCCTTGGACGGGAAAACCGTCCTCGCCCTTCCCCGCGCCGGCGCTTGGGATCCACCAGCGATCGCAGATTTTCAAAGCCGTCGGCGGTCACCAGGCCCGCCGCCACTAATTCCCAAAGTCCATCCTCCACTTCGCTGGCCAAGCGTCCGGTGGCGCGGACCAAATCGGCGAAGAACGACGCCCCGCGCTGCGAGATCTGCGCCAGCACTTCGCGGGCAGCATGGGAAAGCGTGGGCGCCTTCGCGTCGGGATCGAAGGGCGCCAGCCAGTCCGCGCTCTCGCGCAAAAAAATAGCGATAGGGGCGGTGCGCGTGGGCCTTACGCGGCGTGGTTCGGCGGCTTCAAAAGCGGGATGCGGAGACAAACGCGCCCACATCACTTCGCCCGAGAGACACAGCTGATCCAGAAACTCCGGCTCATAGCGAGCAATGCGGCGCGCCAGCACTTCGGCTTCCCAGGCCGCGGCCGAGATTTCATAGCCCTGCAATTGCTTGACGATTTGCAGGGTGCCATCCACACCGTGCAAGCGGCTGCGCGGATTGAGGTGCTGCCATTGAAACAAAAAGCGCTGGAATTGTGCGGCCGTAACCGGCTCGATCTCGCGCCGAAGCTGGCCCAGCGTCAGGCGATGAATCCGCGCCAGGACGCGCCGGTTGCACCACTCCGTTTCGCCCTCGGCCAGATCGGGGGAGAAGCGGCCGCGCATCACCTGACCCTCCGATTCCAACTTGAGCAACGCGGCTTCGATCTCATCCAGCCGGAACGCGAGCGTGGCGGCCAATGACGCTGCCGTGATGGGTCCGAGCGATTCCATCCAGCCCCGCACGGTCGGCAAGACTTGATCCGCCAAATGCAGCCGTTCCGTCGCCACCCAAAAGCGTTTGCCGTTTCGCTCCACCACGCTGGCGCGGCCCGTGGCTGTCAGCTGCATAAAGAACTCGCGCCATTCGTCACCCCATACACCCTCCGGTGGCAGCGTAATCAAACTCAGCAGCGCGTCGTGCAATTCATCGGCGTCTCGCACATCGGGCCACGATTCGGCGGCCACGGTTGCGATCGCGGCGGGATCCAGAATGCCCGCCCCGCCGGAGGCATCGGTGCGCAGCGTGCGACGCAACTGGACGGCTCGCGCGCGGCGTTCTTCCAAAGGCGCGTCGTCCAGATAGGCGTACGGGTTCGCATTCAGAATCTCGTGCGAAAAGGGCGACGGCTCGGCATTGTCGATGGCCACCTTGCGGATGGCTCCCGATTCCATGTCTTCCAGGATTCGCGTCAGGCCGTCCAGATCCATGGCTTCGTGCAGGCAATTGTCGATGGTCTCTTCCACCAGCGGATGATCGGGGATGCGAATCTCGCCGGTGAGATTCTCCGCGCACGCCACCTGATCGGGAAACACGGACGCCAGCAGATCCTCGGCGCGCATGCGCTGGATGGGCGGTGGAACTTTCCGGCCGCCGCGAAAGCGCGGAATGGCCAACGCACGCGACGCATTCCAGCGCCAGCGGGCGGTAAACATCGGCGCGTCCAGCATGGCTTGCGTAAGCACGTCCGCCACGGTCTGCGGCTTCAGGAACTCGAACACCAATTCGAGCGGGAAGGCGTGCTGTTCGGTCAAAGAGATATTGATTCCGTTGTCGGTGGCCGCGGCTTGCAACTCGAAATTGAACGACCGGCAGAAGCGCTTGCGCAGCGCCAGTCCCCAGGCCCGATTGATGCGCGATCCGAAGGGTGCGTGTATCACCAGCTGCATCCCGCCGCCTTCATCGAAGAAGCGCTCGGCGACTACGGTCTTCTGTGTCGGCAATGCATTCAGCGAAGCCACGCCCGCCAGCACATACGCGACGGCCTGCTTGCCGCCGGCTTCGTCCAGGCCGCAGTCTTCGATCAGGAATTGCACAGCGCAATCCTTACGGGTGACGATCTCTTCCCTCACGCCGCCCACCGCTTCCGACAGCTCGAACGTGCGGCCCGGCGCTTCGCCATTCCAAAAAGGAACCGACGGTGGTGCGCCACGGGCATCCTCCACGCGCACGCGGCCCGGCTCCACGCGCTTGATGCGCCACGAACTGGTGCCGAGCAGGAAGACATCGCCGGCCAGGCTCTCCACCGCGAAATCCTCGTCGACGGTCCCCACCACCTTGCCATCCGGCTCGGCGACCACCGAATAGTTGGCGGTGTCGGGGATGGCGCCTCCGGAAGTGATGGCCGCCAGCCGCGCTCCCCGGCGTCCACGCAGACGTCCGTTCACACGATCGCGATGCACATACGCGCCACTGCGGCCGCGCTGCGTGGTAATGCCATCGGAAAGCATTTCGATGATGGCGTCAAAATGCCCGCGATCCAGATCGCGATAAGGATAGGCGCTTCGGACCAGCCGATAAAGATCTTCCTCCTGCCAATCGCGTGCAGCGGTTTCGGCCACGATCTGCTGGGCCAGAATATCGAGCGGCGCTTTGGGGATTTCCAACCGGTCGAGTTGTCCGCAACGAATGGATCGAACCAACGCGGCGCATTCGATCAGCTCATCGCGCGTGGTGGCGAAGAAACGGCCCTTCGGCATCGCGCCCACCCAATGTCCCGACCGGCCCACGCGCTGTAGTCCGACCGCGATAGACCGAGGCGAACCGATCTGGCACACCAGATCCACCGAGCCGATATCGATCCCCAACTCGAGCGACGCCGTGGCTACCACTGCCCGCAGTTCGCCGCTCTTCAGTCGCGCCTCGGCATTGAGTCGCAGAGCGCGCGACAGGCTGCCGTGATGCGGCAGCACGATGTTCTCACCCAGACGCTCGGCTAACGCGTGCGTCACGCGCTCCGACAGGCGTCGCGTGTTGACGAAAACCAGTGTGGTGCGATGAGTAAGAATCAACTCGGCGAGCCGATCGTAAATCTCGGCCCACATTTCGTTGCTCGCCACCGGACCCAGCTCGTCGCGCGGCACTTCCACCGCCAGTTCCATTTCCCGCCGATGGCCGATGTTGACGATTCGAACCTTATTCGATTGGTCGGGTGACAGAAACTCCGCCACCTGCTCGATGGGCTTCACCGTCGCCGAGAGCCCGATGCGCTGGGGCCTGGTGTCAGCCAGAGCGTCCAACCGCGCCAGCGATAGCGCCAGGTGCGAGCCGCGCTTGTCGTCGGCCACCGCGTGAATCTCGTCGACGATCACGGTACGCGTGGTACGCAGCATCTCGCGCGACTTTTCCGCTGTTAGCAAAATGTAAAGCGACTCAGGAGTGGTGACTAAGATGTGCGGCGGGTGCTTGCCCATCTGCTGGCGTTCGGCCGCTGGCGTGTCACCTGTGCGAACCGCCGTCCGAATCGGAGAAAGAGCGACACCCCGGCGAGCGGCAAGCTCAGCAATTTCGGCCAGGGGGACTTCAAGGTTTTTGTGAATATCGTTGCTCAAAGCTTTGAGCGGAGAGACGTAAACAACTTCAGTTTGATCGGAGAGTTCTCCGGCACGAGCCGCACGTACCAGGCGGTCAATGCAATTGAGGAAAGCGGCCAGCGTTTTACCGGACCCGGTGGGAGCCGAGATCAGCACATCGCGCCCGGATCGAATCTCGGGCCATCCCAGCATCTGCGGTTCGGTTGGGCTGCCAAACCGGGTACGGAACCACTCTAAAACCAGGGGATCGAATCCTTGCTGTGACACGTTGTTACTTCCGGTGGGAGGCTCCGTCTACCATTAGACCTCCAAGACTGGCCGTTTGGCTAGATAAGGGTTTTAGTACTATCAGGACCGGTACCGATCCGTGGTATGGTAGTTTGGTACGAAGCCCTCAGGTAGAAGCTGAGATAGTGGTAGGAAGTTGATGGCAGTGTAGGCACTATCGATGACGATCAAAGTCGTATACCGATGCTCCCGCTGTGGATCGCCCGCTTTCCGTCCGTCGACGCAATGGACGTTCAAAGACACAATCTTACAAAAGTTCGGCTTTGTTGCTGAGCGCTGCTTCCACTGCCGGTGCAGGTTTTATCTCTATCGTCCCGCCCTCCTCCAGTCCTTTTTAAGGGCTTTGGCTGTTCCCGCACCGCAAGCCGCGGCCGCGCGCGTTTCCTTGAACTCGGAAGTTCTGACGCACGCGCGCCGATCCATCAAATTGAACAGCCTGGCTGATACCGATCCGCGCTAAGCCAGACGGCTGTGGAAAACTTTCGGGCTTATTGCTGCTGCTGTCTTCGACGGCGGTATTCCTGCAGCTGCTCCAATTGACCGCGCACCACGGCATTGGTGGGATCAAGCTCGAGTGACTTCTGCAGATTCGTGATGGCCGAAGGGTCGTCCAATTTGCGTGTGTAAGCGAAACCAAGCAGCGCATAGGTCTTGGCGGATTGGGGATTGAATTCCAGATTCATTCGCAACAACGCAATGGCATCGT
The DNA here is from genome assembly GCA_963798295.1 of Bryobacterales bacterium. GTDB lineage: Bacteria > Acidobacteriota > Terriglobia > Bryobacterales > Bryobacteraceae > Palsa-89. The sequence continues at coordinate 1,634,734 of CAWCSV010000007.1, forward strand.
CCGGCCTGCCCTGCACCACACGCTGGATCATCTGAAGCAGCGCTTCCTCGCTGAAGTCATAAGCGCCCCGGCTGTAATACTGCTGGCGTAAGTCGCGATACTGCTTAACGGCCGCCGCACCGCCTTTTTCCACAATCGTACGGAGGATGATCGCCGCGAGTGGCTGCGGAATCGCGACGCCGCGATGGCAGGTGACGCATCCCACCTGGGCGGTTTCGCTCGCGGGCTTGCCGGTCGCGTCCTGAACCTTGGCGTTGAGATCGCGCGTCATCGCCATCATCGCGCGCGCGATGTCCTTCTTCGGTTCTGGCGCGCCGCTGCCGCGCGGCGCGGAATGACAATAATCGCAGTGCACGCCCAGCGCCTGGCTGATCTCGTCCATATTCATGGTCTGAGCGTGCGCGAGCGTGGCGCTCGCGAGAATAAGCCAGGCCGGGAGCGCTCTCATTTAGTTTTCGGAAGGCTTTTCGACATGGTCAATCACCAGCACTTCCACCGGCGCCTTGGTGGGTTCCAACTTCAGCCCGAGCTGCTGTTGGATGGCAGTGTACAAATCGGGCGGTGCATCGGCGGTGCTGTTGGCCGCCGCAGCCGGGACTTGGCCACCGCGGCCGCCGAACTGAGTTTCATCGGGCGTCCAGTTCAGCGTGAAGTCGTACTTTCCCGCCAGACCGGTCTGATCCACCACCGGACGATCGAGCACCGATCCCTGCATCAAGCCGGTGAAGTCCATGAGAGTCGCGTTCCTGACCGACAACGCGCCCAGCCCGCGAAAGAACAAACCAGGCAAGCCGTTTGGATCGGCATCGCTCTGCTTCAGCTTCGATCCGGTCTTGGTAATCACCAGCGCATACACGGAGAGCTCTTTCTTATCGCGATGAAAGGCGAGCTTGAAGCGATCCGCCAGCAGCTTCTGAAACATCACCTTCAACTGCTTGACGCTGGGCTGGCCCTCGACATCGGGCTTGGCCTGCACATCGTATTTCTCGGTTTCGAGCCAGGCCGGTCCGCCTGTCACCTGGCGCGGCTGCAAATCGTAGGCCATCGAAATGATATCGCTCAGCGTCGTGTTTCTCGTGGTAACTTCGCGGCCTCTGACAAGAAACGATTTGCCCGGCGCATCGGGCCTGCTGGGCTTGATAGTGGCCACTTCAAACACCGGATTGGCGTCGGCCGGCATCGGCTTGGGCGGAGGCGGAGGAGTTGGAATGGTCCACGCGGTTTCGTTGGTGGCGCGCTTGAGATTTAGGGTCAATGGTTGCGGCCCTTGTGTCCAGGTTCCTGTGATAGTACTCGCATCCGAGCTGAGTTTGCCCTCGTACGTGCCGCCGATCCCCGCCACCGCCATCTTCACGGTGGAACCTTGCAGTGAGAAGGAAGTGGCATTCATCGGAGCGCCGCCCTGGTCGATGCTGTACATCACGGCTTTCAGGGTGTCGGCGTCGGTGGTCGAGATTTTGATGACAACCCGGAGTTGTCCGCCGGGCGCCTGAGGGACTGCGAGCGATCCCTGCCAGGTGCCGGCGATACTCTGGGCGAACAAGAGCGCTCCGGGCGAGAGCGCCAGCGCGATCAGGCACGCCATCAGTTTTTTCATGGCAATCTCCTAAGAAAACCGGATTGCCGCTATTTTATCTGAAAATACTGAATGGCGACCGCTTCCTTGAGTCGCGGCTCAGCTAACGGATATCGCGCAGAGTGCGAAGATCGCTCAGATCCGCCGCCAATGCGTCGCGATCGTGACCCTCCAGCGTGTTGTTTTTCACCACGTCCTTCAAATTGTCAATGGCCGAATCCAGCTTGCCTTTGTCGAAGTGATCGTGGCGCAGGTCGCGGTCGAACTCCGAGAGATGATGCTGCACGTTCTCATAGCGCACGCGCTCCTTCTGATTGTTGCGTGTGAAATCCTCCGCCCTTTGCAGATCGTCCTGAACGCGCGTCACCAGATCGCGCGCCCGGTCGAAATTCTGCGCCTGCATCATCCAGCCCGTGCCCGTGAGAGCAAATAACAGTACAGCCTTGGTGGCTAACATCCGTCGCGATAAGATTGCGCGCATCCCCACACCTCCGCCCGTTTGACTCCTGGACGCTGCTAACTGTTGCATATAACCTAAGAAGGTGCTGAAACATATTGTGCTCCTTTGTGTTAGCGCGGCCGCGGCCTTCGCGGAGGTGCATCCCCTCACGCTGCGGCAAGCGGTGGAACTGGCGCTCAAAGAAAATCCCGATCTGGTACTGTCGCGGCTGGACCAGCAAAAGGCGGACGCCGCCATTCGCATCGCCAAGGATCCCTTCGTGCCCAAGCTCTACGCCGGCAGCGGGCTGGCGAAAGTCTGGGGCTATCCCACCAGCATCGAAGGCGCGGCGCCATCCATTATTCAGGCCCGTACCGACATGGCGCTCTTCAACCGGCCGAAGACTTACGAGCTGGCGCGGGTGCGGGAGACGGCGCGGGGCGCGGAGGTCGACACGCAATCCAAGAGCGATCAAGTGGCGTATCAAACAGCCACGCTGTTTCTGGATGCACAGCAGATGGACCGCGGCAAGCAATCGCTGCAATTGGAAGTAGAAAGCCTGGAACGAGTGAGCAGCGCCATCGGTCTGCAGGTGCAGGAAGGCCGCCAGCTCCCCATCGAAAATAAGCGCGTGGCGGTAGACCTGGCGCGCGCCAGCCAGCGCTTCTCCGCTCTGAACGGCGATCTGGATTATTCGGAGGCCTCGCTCGCGGTGGTGCTGGGTTATCCGGCGGCGGACCGCGTTCAACCAGTGCAAGAGGAGCGCGCAGCGTTCGAAGTGCCGGCGAGCGAACAGGCCGCGATGGAGCTGGCGCTCCAAAACAACAAGGACATTCGCAAGATCGAGTCGCAACTCCAGGCCAAGGGTTTCGAAATCAAGGAGGCGCAGGCGGCCCGCCTGCCGGTGGTGGATCTGGTGGCTCAATATGCGCTGTTCGCGAAGACCGATTATCAGAACTTCTTCACCCGCTTCCAGCGCAACAATGGCGAACTCGGCGTCTCTATTCAAATCCCGCTGCTGACTGGATCGTCCGCCAAGGGTCTGGCGGCGCAGGCGCAAACCGACATCCTTGAGCTGCGCACACAGATGGGGCAAATACGCAACCGCGTCCAGTTGGATACCCAGAAAAGCTATCAGGAATTGCAGAAGGCGACGTCCGCGCAAGAGGTGGCGCGGCTGGATCTAGATTACACCCGCGATCAGGTTTCCCTGCTCCTGGCGCAGCTCGGCGAAGGGCGCGCCACCCAGCAGCAGGTGGATAACGCGCGTCTGGCCGAACAAGAGAAGTGGATCGCGTTCTATGACGCGCAGCATGCCGTTGAGAACGCTAGGCTGGATCTGCTGCGGCAAACGGGCACGCTGCTGGCAGCGCTCCGTTGAAGGGTGGCGCGCATTGCGCGTCCGAATGATGTTGTCTATATTGGTGGCTGAGGAACTATGTTGCTTCGTCTGATTACGCTTGGCGCACTACTAATAAGCCTCTGTGCCGCCGACACTCTCACCCTTCGTAACGGCAGAGTGATCAACGGCCAATATCTGGGCGGTGACGCCCGTCATATCCGCATGGCGATTGGCGACCATGTGGATACCTTCGACGTCGAAGACGTCGGAGACCTGGAGTTCAGCGGAGGCCCGCCGCCCGCGCCCGTGCCACCGCCCGATGCAAACCGCTATCCCGATCCGCGGCGAGACCAGGGATTCGCGCAGCAACCGCCGCCTCCTCCGCCACCCGTGGTGGGAGTCCAGATTCCGGCCGGAACCGCCATTACGGTCCGCATGATTGAAGGCGTCGATTCCAAAGCCGCCCGGCTGGGGCAGACTTTTCGCGCCAGCGTGGACGAACCGGTCCTGGTGAACGGACAAGTGGTGATCCCGCGCGGCGCCGATGCGCAGGTGAAGCTGGTGGAAGACAAGGAATCCGGCAAATTCGAAGGCAAAACCATCCTCACTCTGGCGCTGACCGACGTCACAATCAACGGCCAGACCATTGACACCACCTCGGCCGATGTAACCAAGGCCAGCAACTCGCGTGGCGCGCGCACGGCCAAAGTCGTGGGTGGCACTACAGCGCTGGGGGCTATTATTGGCGCTTTGGCCGGCGGCGGACGAGGCGCGGCCATCGGAGCGGCTTCGGGAGCGGCCGTCGGAGGCGGCGCTGAGATCCTGACCAAGGGCCAGCAGGTCAGAATCCCGTCCGAAACGCGTCTCAACTTCACGCTCCAGCAGCCTATCCAGTTTTGAGCATGTAAACGTCACGATTCATTAACTCTTTAGAAGCACCAGGGCGCTGCCGAGTGCATCTAAGTGTTCAGGAGGGGGAGTTGTGTTAAGGAATCGTAACTGGTACATTAAGCTAATACGTCTTACTAGTGCTAGCTGTACTACTTCAGGAGTTCAGAGGAGCATTTTGAAGCCATTTTTTACGGTTGTTCTCGCTGCAACCATTAGTTGTTCCGTCGCCTTCTGCGAGCCGAAAACACCGCCCGTGCCCGAAGACCAGATGGTGAGCCGCTACCTGGAAGCCACCCAGGCGCAACAAAGCGCGTTGCGCGGCGGAACCGAGGAAGTGGACATCGACGCCGCAGTTCCCAAGTTCAAGAAGCAGGGTAAGTTGCACGCGTTGCGGAACATATCGAAGCTGGGCAAGATCACCTATCATGCCTTGGGCTTCAGCGGTGATAGTGTCGTGAAAACGGAAGTTATCGCTAATTATTTGAAGGCCGAAGTGGAGAGCGCCAAGCCCACATCCGACGTCTCCATTACGCCCGCCAATTACAAGTTCAAATACAAAGGCACTTATGATTGGAATGGCCGCGAAGTTTACGTGTTGCAACTAAAGCCACGCGAGAAGAAGATTGGCCTGTTCAAAGGCGAATTGTGGCTGGATTCAGAGACTTACATGCCGGTTCGGGAAGAGGGGTCGTTTGTGAAGTCGCCGTCGTTTATGTTGAAGAAGATGCAGTTCGTCCGCGAGTATGAATTGCAGAACGGCGTTTCCGTCCCCCAGCGCACCGAAAGCCGCGTGGAAACGCGCTTTTTCGGCCCCGTGGAGCTGAATATCAACTATCTGACCTTCTCGAAAGATACCGCCCAAGCCGGCGTGGACGATGCCGAAGCAGTGGCAGATGCGGGCGCAGCCGAGCAGCAATAGTGCAAGTTCGTTCAACCTGATAAACTGGCATCTTAGGCACAATAATCTGCTCAAGGGTTGTTGTTTGTTGTTCTTAGCAGACCGAGACCGCTAAGCTTAGGAAAGCGCGCCTTCCGGGCCGCAAGCGTAGACTGAAAGGGCTCATGAGAACGCTATTTCTGAATCCTCCCTCCTTTGAGGGCTTCGATGGCGGCGCAGGTTCGCGCTGGCCGGCTTCACGCGAAATCGAGTCCTACTGGTATCCGGTGTGGCTGGCGTATCCGGCAGGCATGCTGGAAGACAGCAAACTGGTGGACGGTCCGCCGCACAAGTACAGCATTGAGCAGACGGTCGCGATGGCGAACGACTTCGAGCTGCTGGTGCTGTTCACTTCCAGCCCCGGCTTCGACGTAGATGTGCGCATCGCGGAGATGATGAAGGACGTGAACCCGAAGATGAAAGTGGGTTTCGTCGGACCGCCGGTCACCATTGAGCCGGAAAAATCGCTGCGAGCATCCAAGGCTATCGACTTCGTGGTGCGCCGCGAGTTCGATCATCAAATCGTGCAGTACGCCAAGGGCACGCCGCTGGCTGAACTTCCGGGCGTGAGCTATTGGAAAGACGGCGATGTGGTGCACAATCCCGAAGGCGGCGTGATCGAGAATCTGGATGAGCTGCCGTGGGTGACCAAAGTCTACAAGCGCGATCTGGACTTCAAGCGCTACAACGTTCCGTTTCTACTGAATCCCTTCATTTCGTTCTACACCACGCGAGGCTGTCCGGCCATGTGCACCTTCTGCCTGTGGCCGCAGACCCACTCCGGGCATCGCTGGCGCCTGCGATCGTCGGACGATGTGGCTGCGGAGTGCAAGTACACGCTTGAGAATTTCCCCGGGCTCAAAGAGATTTTCTTCGACGACGACACCTTCAACTACCGCAAAGCGCGCGCTATCGAGCTATCGAACAAGCTGGGGCCGCTCAATTTCACGTGGAGCTGCACGTCGCGGGTCACCACCGACTACGAGACGCTGAAGGCCATGAAAGACGCGGGCTGCCGCCTGCTGATCGTAGGTTATGAATCGGGCGACGAACAGATTCTGAAAAACATCAAGAAGGGCGCCACCATCGACATGGCGCAGCGCTTCACCGAGAACTGCCACAAGCTGGGGCTTACGATTCATGGCGACTTCATTGTGGGGTTGCCGGGCGAAACGCGCGAGACTCTGCGCAAGACCATCGAGTTCGCCAAGAAACTGGATGTCGAGACCATCCAGGTTTCCCTGGGCCATGCCTTTCCGGGAACTGAATTTTACGAACACGCCAAAGCCAACGGCCTGGTGAGCATCGAAGGCATGACCGACACCGGCGGCCACCAGCTTCCCAATGCTGTTTATCCCGGATTCAATCGGGGCGAGCTGGTGGAATGGGTGGAACGCTTCTATTCGGAATACTATTTCCGTCCCAAAGCGGTGTGGCGCGTGGTGAGCAGCGCGGTTCGCAACAACGACCTTCCGCGGCTGTACAAAGAAGCGCGCGAATATCTGTTCGTGAGCAAAGGGCGCAAGAAGTTCATCAAGGAACAGAAGGAATCCTCTGCGGCGCTGCGAGGAGCCGAGGGAAGCGCGTCGTAAATGGCTGTTGGCCAAGCCGCGGTGGAAGAAGTACAACTCCGGCGAGTCGACTCCAAAACCAAGCTCCTCACCGTTTTCGTCGTGAGCACCAACGTCCTGGGCAACTTTGCGATGGCCTGGGGCATGAAACACCAGGCTGTCGATCTGGGTCTCTCGCCGCTGGCATACATCCGGCTGATCTTCTCGCCTTGGGTGCTGCTCGGAACCACGTTACTCATTTTGTGGCTGCTGTCGCGCATGACTCTGCTGGGCTGGGCGGATTTAAGCTACGTGCTGCCAGTTACGTCGATTGGTTATGTGTTGAACGCGGTGCTGGGCAAGGTATTTTTCGGCGAGCAAGTGACTTGGCAACGCTGGCTGGGGACCGCATTCATCGTGGCCGGCATCATTTTCGTTGGACTCACCGCTGCCAATACCACCAAACAGGAGCGGGCGCGATGAAGTGGGTAATGGTGGCGATCATTGTCGGCTCCACCGTTTTGGCCGACCTGCTGCAAGCCTTCGAGATGAAGCGGCACGTCGTCGCGGCTGAAGATTTGCGCCCCGGACGGCTGGCCGGGATGTTACGCGGTCTGGCTCAACGCGGACCGTTGGTAGTGGCTGTTTTCTTCATGGCGATCTCTTTCTTCGCATTCATGAAACTGCTGTCGGTGGCCGATTTGAGCTTCGCCGTGCCGGTGACGGCCGCGAGCGTGGTGCTGGAGACGGTGCTGGCGCGGCTGGTGCTTCGCGAAAAGGTGACCGCACTGCGCTGGGCGGGCGCGCTGTCGGTGGCTTGCGGAGTGGCGCTGCTGGCGATGTGACCGTCGCGATCATCGTAATTGCCGTCGCTGCAGGGCTGTACCAGCTGTTGGCGATCATCGCGACGCTGAGCCATCGCAGCCAACCCCCAAAGACCAACAGCCAATCGCTGCCGGTGTCGATTTTGAAGCCGGTCCACGGCAAGGACGCGGGCTTCTACGAGGCGATTCGTACGCACGCGATCCAGCAATATCCGGAGTTCGAAATCCTGTTCGGCATTCGCCGCGCGGACGATCCAGCGCGCGAGGACATCGAGCGTTTGATGCGCGAGTTCCCCGCCCTGCCCATTAGGCTGGTTTTGTGCGCCACGCCCGCGCCCAACCTGAAAGTGGGATCGTTGATCGATCTCGCGCGTGAAGCGCGGCACCCGATTCTGATTGTCAACGACAGCGATATCAGCGTGCCCGAGGATTACCTCCGCGATGTCACCGCGCCTCTTTCCGACCCGGCTGTGGGACTTGTGACGTGTTTGTATCGAGCCGAAGCGCACGACTGGCCCAGCCGTTTCGAAGCGCTCGCCATCGCGACCGATTTCGCGCCCAGCACGCTGGTGGCTCGGTTATTTGGCGTGTCGGATTTCGGGTTGGGTTCGACCATGGCTTTCCGGAGAGCCGATCTCGAACGCATCGGTGGATTTCAGGCTATAGCCGAATACATTGGCGACGATTACCAGCTCGGCCACAAATTGCATGCGCTGGGACTGCGCAACGTGATTTCCGAAGTTGTCGTCAGCACGCGGCTCTCATCGGGATCCTGGCTGGGGGCGTGGCGGCATCAGGTGCGCTGGGCGAGAACCATTCGATTGTCGGGCGGCGCGGGATATGCAGGCTTGCCGATCACGTACGCCAGCCTGTGGGCGCTGATCGCGGCGCTGTTCGGACTTTGGTGGCTGGCGCCGGCGCTGCTGGGCATCCGCCTCGCCATGGCGGTGATCTGCGGAGGGGCTTTGCTGGGCAGCGCGGACGTCTGGAAATATTGGTATGCCATCCCGCTGCGCGATCTGGCGGGCGTGGCGGTATGGGCGGCGGGCCTGTTCGGGCACACGGTGTTGTGGCGCGATCAGAAATTGCGCCTGGACAGCGAAGGAAAGATCGTAGAGAAGCAGCGCTTGCTATAATGGACATCGCGCGCCCGTAGCTCAGTTGGATAGAGCGTCTGGCTACGAACCAGAAGGTCGGGTGTTCGAATCACTCCGGGCGCACCACTCATTAGGGTTTGGCTCCGAATGGTATGTATTATAGGTGCCCGTCGTGACCGCAGTCACAAACGCCAGAGCCGCTGCCAACCAGTTGAATTGCGGAGCACTCCCTGCCCAGCCGGGTCAGCTCTGCCGCGCTCAGGCCGCTATCCGAGAATGGCGTCTCCGTCGTAACGTCACCCGCCTGGATGTCAGTCGCCCATCGACCGAACTTCAGCGAAATGGCTGTGCCAGAACCTTTGTTCCGACGCCTGAGGCAGTTCATTAAATCGGGCAACCTCAGTCGCCGGTACCGCAAGTGCAAACGCCCTTTCCGCTACCGACAATCTGAATCGCTTTACACTGCTGGCCGAGACGGGCCAATTCCGCAGCACTGAGGCCGGAGTCAAGAAACTCCGTCTCGGTTAGGACGGGGCCGCTTTCGCCGACTTGGATATGGGTCGCCCAAGCGCGAATCCCAGCGACGGGGATTGGGTTCGTGGGAAGAGGGCAGGCGTCGCCACCGCTGGTTTTGGCAGAGACGATCTTAATCGTCGCCTGACTCAGGAACTTCCCCGTCACTGGATTTAAGGTGAGATCAAAGTTCACACTTAAAGTTCTCAGGCCGTCCGGAGTCTCCAGGCAACTGCAGCATTCGCTGAGTTCCTGGTTCTGGTCGAACAGATAAATGTCAGCGCAGATGTCCCCCACAGCAGTGGTCCCCACGTTCGTTATGCGAACCGTACCATCGGGAGTGCCACTCTGGGCGTGCGACACATAGTTCACCTTAAAGGTGTCCGGATCTATCGCTTGAGCGGACAGGACAGTGGCACAGCCTGCGAAAGCTGCCACCAGAGTTAGCGTCTTAAACAAAATAATTCTCCTCGGAAGCGTTTTATATACGCCAACGAATCCGCCGTCGGCAAGTTATTGCCGGTTGGCTAGCTCGGCGTAGTGGGGCAGTAGCAAAAGCCGTGTCCGCTGCCGACCTCCAAGATTGCGTCGCAATCATTTAGCAAGCGGGTCAACTCCTTGGCACTCAAACCTGCGTCCTGAAAATCACTTTCGGTAATTGCGAAATTGTTTTGGATATGAGTCGCCCACGCGCGCACCCCGGGATTGAGCTGCCCGGTAGTGCATGAGAAAGTGAGGATCTTGATGGTCCCTCGGTTAAGGACCACGCCGGTCAGCGGATTTGACGTGAGATTAGCATTGACACTGAAAGTTGTCAGTGAATTGGCACTCAGCTCGCAAGCGCAGCACTCGGACATTTCCTGGTTTTGATCGAACACGAAAAAATAGGGGCAGATGTCCTCCGTACCGTTGGTCCCAGCGTTCGTTACCTGGACCGTTGCGTCGGGCGCGTCGGCAGTGTGCGCGTTCGAAAAGTAGGTCACTTTGTAACTGTCGGGGTCAATCGCTTGCGCGGAAAGAATCGCGGCGCAGCCGGCAAAGGCCGCCACGAAGGTGAGCGTCCTGAACATAATTTCTCCTCGGAAGCATGCCAAAGAATGCTCCTTGGCGGTTCTGGCCGGTTGGCTAGACCGGCGTGGCCCAGTTTGCCCAAAAATGCCAACAATCGCCCATCGCAATGAGCGAATTAACGTATCTAGTTATTAGTACGCTGGAAAGGTCTTTACAACAAGAGGCGCTTTCTGCTTTTCACCGGAACCGACCGTGCTTTTGTACCGGCTGTACTACAAGGCGGCAGGGCCCGGCGGCGCACCCTCCGATGCTGTATAATTCTGCGCAAGCGAGCAGGAGAAACACTCATGAAAAGAATCGCGATTGTGGCAGCCCTGCTGCTGCTTCCGGCTTCACTAGGCGCTCAGTGGCTCCACTACCCTACGCCGGGGATTCCGCGGACCGCCGATGGCAAGCCGAACCTTGCGGCCGCCGCGCCCCGCACGCCTGATGGCAAGCCCGACTTGACGGGTCTGTGGGCCATTCCCCTTGATACGGCGGTCGGCAATATCGCGGTCCGCAATACTGGGGATCTTAAGCCCGCCGACATTCAGCCTTGGGCGCAAGCGTTGGTCCGGCAGCGCGCTGAGAGCTTCTCCCGGGACAACCCGCGCTACCACTGTCTGCCGGAGGGTCCGGGCTACAGCACCGGCGGAGGAGGCATGAAGAGGTTCGTCCAGACTCCAACGATGATTGTCGTCCTGAACGAAGATCTCACTTACCGTCAGATCTTCATGGATGGCCGCGCTTTGGAAACCAATCCCAACCCGAGCTGGATGGGATACGCGGTAGGCCACTGGGACGGCGATACGCTGGTGGTGCAGAGTGCGGGATTCAATGACCGGACATGGCTTCTCGACGGCTATCCCCATACCGAGGCGCTGCGCATGACGGAGCGTTACCGGCGCACCGATTTCGGCCACCTGGAAATAACCGTAACGTTCCAAGATCCCGGAGCTTACTCCAAGGCTTGGACCGTGCCAGTTCGAGCGCATTTGGCTCCCGACACGGAGTTGCTCGAAACGGTCTGCAATGAAAACGAAGATAGCGGACAAGAGCACTGGGTCGGCAAGCTCACCGATGACGAGAAGTCGGCGGTGAAAGTCGCTCCCGAAATCATGGCGAAATATGTGGGCGTCTACAAGGGGCCGTATATCCAGGGCGCCCGCACGATTGAGGTTAGTTTCTCCGACGGTGCACTGTTCCTCAGCGTCAACGGAGGGCCGAAGCAGCGTGTTTTTCCGCAGTCGGAAACCAGTTTTTCCGGCACCGGGCTGACGTACCGGTTCATCCGGGATGAACACGGCATGGCGAACCCACCTCATAGAGGGTCATGTGTCCGGCGATTACAATTACGAACGCCAGAAGTAGCTTTGAATCTCCGCTCCTTCACAGTCGCGGTTCAGACCTGTTGCTGAACCGCCGTGCCCGGCAGAACGCTCTCCCGATGTCACCCGCGAAGCGAAGCGCCATTGCTTGCGATGGTCGTGAGGATGCGTTCGCGCACTTTGCGCAACAGGTCCACGTTCAGTGTTGCGTACCCGGGGGCGTGCGCGCGCCACAACTGCTCCACCTGATCCACAGCTTCCAGCGCCGCGCTCCGGTCGCCCAGATCCGCGTACATTCCGGCGAGTTCCAATCGCAGAAGATAGTTGCGAGGAAGCAGCGGGATCAGCGGCTTCAGGACGCAAATCGCATCGGCCGACCGGTGTTCGCGCCGATAGATGGTCGCGAGCACAATGGTCGCGTCAATGCGGTTCAGGTTGCCTTCGCTAGCGACACGGTTGATGGCGGCGATGCCGCGCGCTCGATTACCTTCCAATCCGCCCAGGTATCCAAGCACCTTCCAACCTAGACGCAGGCTCCCGATCGCGTAGTCGTATACTCCTTGCGTCAACTCCGCGTCCACCCAATCCGGGTCGAGCCGCGTCAGGCGGGCATGGCACTTGCGTGCGCGAGTGATATCGTGCAGCGCATCCAGATAGGCTTTCCGCACCACGAAATCGTATTGTCCAAGCAAGCTGTGGCTCACCCCCAGGGCGTATAGGGCGGCAGTGTCGTTTGGGTTTTCATCCAGGCGGGCCTGCTCCCGTTCCATGGCGCGCTGGATGGCGGCGCTGAATTGCTGCTGATCGGCCGGGCTCATCTGGAGTTTCGGCGTCTTCAAAAATGAGTTTGAGGTGCCCAGCATCTGGGTTTGGAGCATTCCCGCTCGAAACATTTCGCGGTACAGAATGGTTTGCGCGATGTGATTTTGAATATCGGGCGAATTGGGATCTTTCGACGCGGCCGCCACAAATCCGGCCAAAGCCTGATCGTATTCCAGATTGTAGAAATGATCGAACGAAGGATTGTCCAGCACGGCGCGGGGTTGCGCGCCTCGAGCCAACGCCAGGGGAAGCGTTGCCAGAAGAAGCCCTGCTAAAGATGCAAGCCGCATTGGTGATGAGATGGCAAATCCGCGATTGCGGCTCGCCCCCAGGTCCTCTGGATATTAGATTCGCTTCCAGCGCCGGGGTTTCGGCTACAGCCGTTACATCTCAAGCTGCAAAGGTACTGAAATCGGCTCCAGGCTTTGCGTCCACGTACTATACAGGACCCTGACTCTTTGTCCCTCATCCAGCGATTCCAGCGGGAGAATGACACCGTTGCCAAAACATAAGGCATCCGTGCGGCGCCCCAGCCAGGGCGTGACCTCGATAGAGATGGCGTCCTCCATGGCGCTGAGATGATAGAGCCCTTGTAACTTCGGAGCGATGCCGTAAACTCGCAATAGCGCCTCGGATGGAAACGCGACTACCGGCCCGGGCTGGCTGGAGACTAGCCCCGGAGCGATGAATCGGAGAAAACTCGTAAGGAACTTCCGAAAGATGCTTTTGGCGCCGGGGGCCCCGGCGACCGTCCTCCAGCGGCAGTAGTCAGCGTGCGAAACCATTCGGACCATCGCGCTCCGAAACCGGTGCGCAACCAATTCCTCGCCTTCCATGGCCAGACGCGGGGGCTTCGTTTTTTTCGACAAACAATCACGACGCATACATCCTCCACAAAGGTTGGATGCAACTGAGTGGGGTTTTTTGCAGGTTCTTGCGGATTGCTTCGTGACTCTTATTCCCCGTTCGCTTCTAACTCGGCTGCAATCGCGGAGGGCTGCGAGGGGGAGGCCTCCCGGTCTTCCAGCCGGCGGGGATTGAAACGGGAGTCGTCCAGCCAGGCCACAGCCAAGCCGCCGCCGATAGCCGGATGCAGTACGGCCAGGGACACCAGCGGTACGGCATACCTCTTCGACTTGACCAGGGACTCGAGTACTCCGCGAACCGGCCTACTGCGAGGAATGCTGCCGGGAACCTGCGGGATGACGAAACTGGAAAACTGCAGATCGCGATGACGCTGGCTGTAACGGAGCAGGCTCTTGGCAGCCTGCTTGGGGGTCATGATGCCTACGTCGGCGATCAAGCTGCGATGGATGGCGTGCGGATAATAAAAGTCGACGGCCTCGCGGACAAAGTCAGCGCAGTTGTGAAACAAAATATTAAAGCGATCCTGGTTAACGCGGGAGTTGAAGGTTCGAATAAAGTCATCGTCCTGCTCCGCGGAGGTTTCAATGCCGAAGGCATAAATGTTGCGCTCATAGGCCGCGCCGACCAGTTGGACCCAGTCTCCCGGGGGCGGGCTGCCGTCCTCGGCGTCCGGCACAAGATCGGCAAGACTGGTTCGCCGGTAGGCGTTTCGCAGCGCCGCTACTTCTACCGCACTGGGCGTCAGGGGAACCTGATCCGGGCGATCGACAGAGTAGAGATAGGGCAGCAGGGGAATCGCGATCCAATCGTATCCGGAAACGCGATGATAGCGGCTGATCACCACTCCCTGTTCGTCTGGCCGGCAGCGCCGGAGCTCAATCGGGGTGGCCGCGCAGACACGGTTCAGGTAGATTGCGGCGTGGCCGGTGGGATTCATGCCGCCGAACGTGCCAAACGGTTCCTCCAGCAATAAGGTGACGCTGGCGCGCGCCGATCCGGCCTGAATGAACAAAAGCGCGATGAATATCTGAAGCCAATTCCACACGGCTCCCACCCACTTATTCGACGCGCAGACGCCCGGCCGAGTTTCCAACGCTGTTATCGGGCCGTCCCCGATGTGACGCTCAACGGTGATGCTAGACTCCTAGCAGGGATTTATGTTGCATTGTTTTTCCGCTCTTCTTGTTCTTTGTTCGCTCTCTTGGATGCAGCTTGCAGCCAGCGAGCCGGCCCACTCCGATGCCATCGTGATCGGATTCGTCGGGGGATTCGTCCGGCACAATAATTCCGTTCATCAGGAAGTCCAGCTTGCCGCCCGCTTGCGCCATGATTATCCCGCTGGCGTCGACGTCAATGTGTTTGCAAACCATCTGGGGCGGAAAGCCTACGGAAAGATTCTAAGTTCGCTCGATACGAACCATGATGGCGCGCTGTCGGCGGAAGAAAAACGCAAGGCGCGCATCATTTTGTATGGTCACAGTTGGGGCGCGTCGGAGGCAGTCAGCATAGCCCGCACGCTGGAGAAGAGCGGCGTTCCGGTGCTGCTGACCATTCAAGTGGATAGCGTCTCCAAGGGCGGCGACGACCGGTTTATTCCAGCCAACGTGGCGCGAGCCGTCAATTTCTATCAGCTTAACGGCCTGTTGCACGGGCAGCGGCGCATTGTCGCCATTGATCCTCTGCATACCCGCATCCTGGGGAATTTTCAATTCGACTACAGCGCGCATTCGATCCCGTGTGACGGTTATCCATGGTATGCGCGGATCTTTATGAAGCCTCACATCGAGATTGAATCCGACCCGAAGGTTTGGAATCAAGTGGATTCCATGATTCGGGCGGAACTAAGCGGCAGCGAGCACTAAGTGCCGCGCTAAAATGCTGGATTCGTGAAATCCGATCTCAAGCTTTTCGGCCCGGCGCATCTTCTGATTCTGATTTTGATTCCCCTGCTGGCGGCCGGGCTCGCGTTTTATTGCCGGCGCAGCAGCCGCGCGGCGCGACTGATTCGCTACAGCCTGGCCGCGTTGCTCACCGTGAACGAAATGATCTGGTACGGCTACGTGCTCCGCTTTCAGGGCTTTCACTTCCCAAACGGCCTGGCGCTGGATCTGTGCGACGTGACCCTGTGGGTGACGGTGGTCGCGGCTTTCAGCCTGCGGCCCTGGTTGTTTGACATCGTTTACTACACGGCCATTGCCGGAACCGGCATGGCGCTGCTGACACCGGATCTTTGGATGCCGTTCTGGTCCTATCCGATCATGGCTTTTTTCGTGGGGCACGGACTGACGGTCGTCACCGTGTTGACGCTGCTGTGGGGCGGACTGGCGAGGCCTCGTCCCGGTTCCGTGTGGAGGGTTTTTGGAATCCTGAATCTGTACGCCGCCGCGGTGGGGCTCTTCGACGCGATCTTCAAAACCAACTATATGTACCTGCGCCAAAAACCGGCCGGCGCGTCTCTGTTGGATGTTCTTGGCCCCTGGCCGGTCTATTTGTTGGGCGGGGAAGCAGTGGCGCTGGCTCTATTCTGGCTGCTGTGGCTTCCGTTCCGGCGACAAGCCAGTAAGACCCGAACAGGCATTTCGTGATTGCGCAACTAATACAAAACTACTATGGACGATCTCCGCACGTGAGTTCATGATGGGTCGATGCGAAATCAGCTGTGGTGGACGGCGCTTGTTGCGGCCCTTGCCATCGCGCCATCGTTGACGGCACAGCAGCCGTTCGATCCCATAGAACTCGGCCCAGTAACCTTTACGGGCAGTGTTCGCGACCGCGTCGAGAACTGGGGCTGGTTCGCCCCTAACTCCGGCAATCCCAACTACACTCTGGACGACGCCACCATTCGACTGGGAATCGGCCAGAATATCGAGTCCCTCGATTGGATGTTCGAGATCGAAATTCCCGTATTGCTGAACCTGCCTACCAACGCCGTCGCTCCCGGAGCGCAGGGTCAACTCGGCCTGGGCGCCAGCTACTATGTAGCGAACGACAAGGAGCGGAATGCGGCGTTCCTATTTCCAAAACAGCTTTTCGTGCGCTTTCATCACGTCTTTGGAGCCGCGGGCGCCACGCTGCAGCTGGGCCGGTTTGAATTTTTTGACGGCGCGGAAGTCAAGTCCATGGATCCAACGGTCGCGGCAATCAAGCGCGAACGGATCCAGCAACGCCTGATCGGAACCTTTGCGTTTACCGACGTCCTGCGCGCTTTCGACGGCTTCCATTACGCCTACGACAATCCGTCAGTGAACTACACGCTGGTGGGCGCGGTTCCTACGCGGGGGGTCTTTCAGGTAGATGGCTGGGGCTGGAACGACGTCGCGTTCGGATACGGAGCCATGACCCGGCAATTACACACGGCCTCAACAACGGGTGAATTCCGGCTCTTCGGCATTTACTACGACGATTTCCGTTCCGTGATCAAAACGGACAACCGTCCACTCGCGGTCCGGGCCGCGGATCAGGCCGACCTTCGCATCTGGACTCTGGGCGGGCATTATGTCAACGCCTTGAAGACGGCCGCGGGTGTTTTCGATGTCATGGGCGAGGGTGCGTTCCAGTTTGGGGATTGGGGCATTCAGCAACAACGCGCCGGCATGTTTGACCTGGAAGCGGGCTTTCAGCCGAAAATACTGCGCCGCCTTACGCCGTGGATTCAAGGCGGATATTACTATGGATCGGGCGATAAGAACCCCAAGGACGATATACACGGAACGTTCTTTCAGCTCATGCCCACCACGCGCGCCTACGCGCGCTTTCCTTTTTTCGACATGGAGAACAACGTGGACCGGTTCGGAATCCTCACGCTCCATCCCCACCCGCGGTTCAGCATCCACACCGAAGCTCATTCTCTGCGGCTGGTCAGCGGGGCCGATCTGTGGTACACCGGGGGCGGAGTTTTTCAACCCTGGACTTTTGGATACCAGGGCCGCGCAGGCAACGGGTCCACCAGCCTAGCCAACTTGTACGATGTCAATGTGGATGTGACCTTGAACTCCCACTTCTCCATCTCGCCGTATTACGGCTATGCTCTGGGCAAATCGGTTATCCGGTCGGTTTATCCGAATGGGGCAAACGGCCACCTGGCATTCCTTGAAGCCAATTACCGTTTCTGAAGCCCGATTGTGCTTGAGCGCTGATGATCAATCTGGCAGCACTGGACGACATCGATAATTCCGGCTGGGTGGTGGTTTACTGCGGCGGACGGATGGAGCAAACGGGCGGGCGGACTGCGAGTGGCGGGAGCAGTTGGGCCAGTGACGAGCGTCGCGCGGCCCGGCGATGCCCAAGCGCGTTGAGGTTGGGCTGGTGCAGGGAAATCCTTGCCAACCCAATCCAACGCGCCCCCCTGGAGGAAAACCAAATCCGCAGTGGGATGTTTCTGGACGTACTGCTTGCTTGCTAACTTAGTCGCCCGAACCGCACGAGCACACGCCATGCCCGCTGCCGACTTCCTGGATAGCGGAGCACTCCGATCCCAGCCGGCTCAATTCAGCGGCGCTGAGGCCAGCGTCGAGAAAATCGGACTCGGTAAGGGCGCCCGAGTTTTGAACGTGAGTCCCCCACGCGCGAATGCTAGCAGCCGGGACCGGCTTGGTTGGCGTAGGGCAACCGCCGGCAGTGAGGGCGGCCGAGAGGATCTTAACAACGCCGCTCGGTGGTGTTACTTCGGTCAACGTATTATTGAGAAGATCGGTCTTTAAGCTCAGCGTACGGAGGCCGTCAGGAGTCAGACTGCAACTGCAGCACTCTACTAGCTCCTGGCTCGGATCGAACACAAAAATGTCCGCGCACACGTCCCCGCCGTTAGCTGCGGTAGTTCCGGGGTCGGTCATCCGGATGGTAGTGTCGCAGGGAGTGGAGTTCGTGTAGTAATTCACTTTATAGGTGTCCGCATCGGCAATTACTGCTTGTGCGGATAGGATAGCGGTGCAGCCTATGAAAGCTGCCGCCAGTGACAACGTTTTAAACATAGTTCTCCTCGGAAGTTTTGAGTGCCAAAGGATGCCCTTGGCGGTTCTTGCCGGCTGGCTAGACCGGCGTGGCCCAAAGTGCTCAAAATTACCGCCCACCAGTATGAGCGGAATTTACTGTATTTATAATTACTAAGCTCAAAGGATCTCGCTTACAAGAGGCGGTTTCTGCTTTCTCAGGGATTTAGCCAGCTTTTGTACTGCCAGTACCAAGCTTGTACATCGATGCGCGCGGGGATAGGAGGACTGGGGGGACGGGATTGGCCGGAGAGATTGCCCAGCGCGTTCAGGTTGGGCGGTAGGATGGTACCCTGCCAACCCAATCCAACGCGCCCCCCTGGAGGAAAACCAAATCCGCAGTGGGATGTTTCTGGACGTACTGCTTGCTTGCTAACTTAGTCGCCCGAACCGCACGAGCACACGCCATGCCCGCTGCCGACTTCCTGGATAGCGGAGCACTCCGATCCCAGCCGGCTCAATTCAGCGGCGCTGAGGCCAGCGTCGAGAAAATCGGACTCGGTAAGCTGGCCCGAGTTTTGAGTGTGAGTCGCCCATGCGCGAATGCTGGCAGCCGGGGACCGGCTTGGTTGGCGTAGGGCAGGCTCCCGCGGTTGGGGCGGCCGAGAGGATCTTAATGACGCCGCTCGACGGTATTAATCCGGTCAACGTATTACCGAGAAGATCGGTCTTTAAGCTCAGCGTACGGAGGCCGTCAGGAGTCAGACTGCAACTGCAGCACTCTACTAGCTCCTGGCTCGGATCGAACACAAAAATGTCCGCGCACACGTCCCCGCCGTTAGCTGCGGTAGTTCCAGGGTCGGTTATTCGGATGGTAGGCGCAGGTACTGGAGTTCGTGTAGTAATTCACTTTATAGGTGTCCGCATCGGCAATTACTGCTTGTGCGGATAGGATAGCGGTGCAGCCTATGAAAGCTGCCGCCAGTGACAACGTTTTAAACATAGTTCTCCTCGGAAGTTTTGAGTGCCAAAGGATGCCCTTGGCGGTTCTTGCCGGCTGGCTAGACCGGCGTGGCCCAAAGTGCTCAAAATTACCGCCCACCAGTATGAGCGGAATTTACTGTATTTATAATTACTAAGCTCAAAGGGTCTCGCTTACAAGAGGCGGTTTCTGCTTTCTCAGGGATTTAGCCAGCTTTTGTACTGCCAGTACCAAGCTTGTACATCGATGCGCGCGGGGATAGGAGGACTGGGGGGACGGGATTGGCCGGAGAGATTGCCCAGCGCGTTCAGGTTGGGCGGTAGGATGGTACCCTGCCAACCCAACCAAACGCGCCGCGGGGAGGAACACCCACGGTGGGTGTTCCCGGATGATCTTCTTTCTAACTTAGTCGCCCGAACCGCACGTGCATACGCCCCTACCGCTGCCGACCAACTGGATAGCGTGGCACTCTGACCCCAGCCGGTTCAATTCAGCGGCGCTCAGGCCGGCGTCGAGAAAATCGGCCTCGGTAACGGCGCCCCCGTTTTGAGTGTGAGTCGCCCACGCGCGAACACTAGCAGCCGGGACCGGCTTGGTTGGCAGGGGGCAAGCTCCAGCGGTGGGGGCGGCCGAGAGGATCTTAATAACGCCGTTCGACGGGGAATCCCCGGTCAACGTATTACGGAGGAGGTCCACCTCTAAGCTCAAAGTACGGAGTCCGTCAGGAGTCAGAGCGCAACTGCAGCACTCTGCCAGCTCCTGATTCGATTCGAATACATAAATGTCGGCGCACACGTCCCCGCCGTTAGCTGCGGTAGTTCCAGGGTCGGTTATTCGGATGGTATTGTCGTAGGGACCGGTCGTGAAGTAATTCACTTTGAAGGTATCTGCGTCGGCAGGTACTGCTTGCGCGGATAGGATAGCGGTGCAGCCTATAAAAGCTGCCGCCAGGGACAACGTTTTAAACATGGTTTTCCTCGGAAGACTTGGTGCCAAGGTGCCCTTGGCGGTTATGGCCGGCTGGCTAGACCGGCGTGGCCCAGTTTGCTCAAAATGACCGCTCATCGGTATAAGCGGAATTACTGTATTTACAATTACTAAGCTCAAACGGTCTCGCCTGCAAGGGGCGGCTTCTGCTTTCTCAGGGAGTTAGCCAGCTTTTGTACTGCCAGTACCTAAGCTTGTACATCGATGCGCGCGGGGATAGGAGGACTGGGGGGACGGGATTGGCCGGAGAGATTGCCCAGCGCGTTCAGGTTGGGCGGTAGGATGGTACCCTGCCAACCCAACCAAACGCGCCGCGGGGAGGAACACCCACGGTGGGTGTTCCCGGACGATCTTGTTTCTAACTTAGTCGCCCGAACCGCAAGTGCATACGCCCCTACCGCTGCCGACCAACTGGATAGCGTGGCACTCTGACCCCAGCCGGTTCAATTCAGCGGCGCTCAGGCCGGCGTCGACAAAAGCCGTCTCGGTTATGACATCACTATGCTGAACGTGCGTCCCCCAGGCTCGAACGCCGGCAGCAGGGACCGGCTTCGTTGGCAAAGGGCAACGGCCGCCGGTGGGGGCAGCCGAGATGATCTTAATGACGCCGCTCGTCGGTATCACTCCGGTCAACGGATCACCGAGAAGGTTGGTCTTCAAGCTCAAAGTACGGAGGCCGTCAGGAGTCAGAAGGCAACTGCAGCACTCTGACAGCTCCTGGTACGGGTCGAACACAAAAATATCGGCGCACAAGTCCCCGCCGCTAGCTGCGGTAGTTCCTGCGTCGGTTATGCGGATGGTACTGTCGCAAGTGGCGGGGTCCGTATAGTAATTCACTTTGAAGGTATCCGGATCGATCGCTTGCGCGGATAGGATGGCTGTGCAGCCTATGAAAGCTGCCGCCAGTGATAAGGTTTTAAACATGGTTCTCCTCGGAAGTTTTTAGTGCCAGGGGTATGCCCCTGGCGGTTATGGCCGGCTGGCTAGACCGGCGTTGCCCAGTGTGCTCAAAACTGTCCGCTCATCGGTATGAGCGAACTTTAACGTTGTTACCAATTACTACGGTCAACTCGTTTCGCCAACAAGGGGCGCTTTCTGCTATCTCAGAGAATTTTGTACTGGTACCAGCGGTGAGAGCCGACGCGGACGTCGGCAGCGGTAGGGGCGACTGCGGCGTGGTTACTTCAGAATGCCGCGAGTTTCGTCAATGGTGATGAATTGATTCGCGGCAACGTTGGCAAACTTCTGCTTGGTGCCGCTGGGCCAAGTGACTTCGATCGAAGTAACGACAGGGTCCTGACCTAGACCGAAGACCAGTGCGCGATCGCTCTCGGATGCATAGCTGGAACCACTCCGCACCACATTCCATTGTTTGCCGGAAGCAAAGGCGATGGCGACGGAAGCGCCGATTCCATCTCGATTCGATTTCGTCCCGACGGTGCGGATTGAAATCCACTTGTTCTTGTTTCCGCCATCGTTGCGGTAAAGGCGCGCGGGTCCGTTGTTGGAAGTGAGCAAAACGTCCAGATCGCCGTCATGATCGAAGTCGCCGTAAATCGCGCCGCGCCCCACCAGCGGTTTGGTGAAGTCCGCGCCCACCGCGTTGGACACGTTTTCGAATTTCTTCGAACCAAGATTGCGAAACAGCAGCGGCGGCTCCTGGTATTTGATCTTCGGCTGCACGCGCCCGATCTCTTCCTCAATATGCCCGTTAGCCGTGAGGATGTCGGGGTAGCCGTCCAAATCGTAATCGAAGAAAAAAACGCCGAAACTCAGCGACAGCAGGCTTTCGCGTCCCACGGTCGACTTGGGAGCTTCGTCCACAAACAAGCCGTTGCCCTTCGTTGTGATACAAGCCCAGCATCTGGTTCGAAAAGTTGCCGACCAGGAGGTCCGCGCGGCCGGTACGATCGTAATCGGACCAGTCCACTCCCATGGCCCCTCGCGCCACGCCATCTTCGCCGTAAGCCACTCCGGCCGACATGCCCTGATCGCTGAACGTGCCATTTCTGTTGTTGTGGTAAAGCTTGTTCGGCTGCGTATCGTTGGAGACGAAGATATCGGGCCACCCGTCATTATCGAAATCGATCACCGTCACGCCCAGAGACTTGCTGGTTGGATCGCCCAGCCCGGCCTTATTGGTTACATCTTCGAAGCGGCCGCCGCCGAGGTTGTGAAACAGCTTGCTCGAAGTTCCTTTGTACGATTCGGGCGTGCAGTAGGACTTCACGTTGCCGTCCAGCGAGCACCACAGATCGCCTTTTTGCGTCCATTGAACATAGTTGGCGACAAACAGGTCCAGCTTGCCGTCGCGATCGTAATCCAGCCACGCGGCGCTGGTGCCGAAGCTGGCGTTCCTGATTCCGGATGCCGCGGTGACGTCTTTGAATTTGCCGTCGCCCTCGTTGTGAAAGAGGCGGTCGCCTTCCAGAGCGGTGATATAGACGTCGTCGCGTCCATCGTTATCATAGTCGGCTACGGCCACGCCGATGCCGTACATTTCCACATCCAGGCCGCTGCCCCGCGTAATATCGGTGAACGTTCCGTTGTGATTGTTGCGGTAAAGAGCCGCGGTGGTGTGCCGGCCGCGCGGAGTCCAGTCCTTGCCATTCACCAGCAGAATATCGATCCAGCCGTCGCCATCGGCATCGAAAAATGCGGCGCCGGAGCCCATGGTCTCGGGAAGATATTTCTTGCCCGACTTCCCGGCATTATGAACGAACTTGATGCCGGCTTGAGCCGTGACATCGGTAAATATTACTTTATTCGCCGGCAATGTCGCCGAAGTGGACGCGGCGCTAATTGCCAGGGCTGCCACAATCGCCGCAACAGCCGAAGCTAGAAGTCCCCGGCTCACTTCCCGGCTCATTTCCCAACCCCGGTGAAAGCGCTGGTCCGCAGGCCTTTCAGATCGATGCTCTCATGGTCGTGAATGGCTTGTCGTTCATTATTGTCCTCCGGACTGACCATGCGCGGCTTGGCGGTGATGGACTGCGAGGATTCGTCGGCTTTGAAACGCTGGAAGAGCTTCTGCTCCCGTTCGGCGGACGCGGTGTCGCCAATGCCGCGGTAGGCCAGCATCGCGGTGTAGTGCATCTGCAGATCCTCCGGATCGATTGCCGCTACCTTCTTCAGAGCTTCGATGGACTCCTCATAATTCCGTTTGAGAAACTGAAGCCGCGCCACCTGGTTCCAGACCACGCGATCCCGCGGATATTTGGCATCCACGATCGCGAGATCCTTCAATGCGCCATCGTAATCGCCATCCGCCTTCTCGATCAGCGCGCGGAAGTAGTAGGTCCGGCCCAGATTCGGATTCACGGCCAGCGATTTCTGGATAAACGGCTTGGCGCGTTCGGTTTCGCCTTCCTGAATCAGCGCCCGCGCCACGTTCAACCATCCGTCGGCGTAGCCCGGTTCGGCCTCGGTGACTTTCGTGAAAGCATATTCGGCGCCCTTAACGTCGCCCTGCAGCAGCAGCCCGATGCCCCAATCGTTCCAGCGCTCGCGAGTCTTCGGGTTGGTTACCTGCCGCCACTTGGTTTCGGCTGCATTGTTCGTCAGATCGATGCTGGATTCGGCCTTCGCCAGAACGGTGATCGGCGTCACCGGAACTTCGCCCTTCACTTCGCCCGAAACATTGGCCGGAATATTGGCTTTATCGAAGCTGTATTCGAGCGGCATTGTGAGTCGAGATCGATCTTGGATTCTTCACCCGGCTTGGGTTTTCCCGGCATAAGCGAACTGGGTGTAATACCAGGAGAACTTGCGATGATTCAGTTTCGCCGTCAGATGAATCGGCCCCTTCGCGTCTTTCGGAATCTTCAGCAGGTAGTGGACCGTGTCGGCCGCGCCGGGCGCGATGGCATGCACATAAAGCACGCTGCGCGCCTGCCAGGCATTGCGCTTGTCGATCTGGTTGCCGTCGGCGTCAAGCTGATACGCCTTATAAAAATGCGCCCCGGGTTCCACCGGGCCCTTGCCGCCGTCTTCCACTTGCCCGCTCCAGAAGATCACTTTGCCAGTGGCGTCGGTGGCCTGCAGCTCCAGCCAGATATCGAAAGAATCCAGCGTGCCGCCCGGGAAAAAGTGCCCGATCTTGCGCGTTCTGACCACTACGTCCACACGAGCCGTCGACCCCGGCTGGAACTTCGGCTGCGCCTGATCGAGTGGGGCCGCGACGTTGCCCACTTCGCGGATGAACGTATCGCCTTGCTGCTCGGCTTCTTCTCCCACGGCGCGATCCCGAATTCAGCTTCGGACCGGTGGCGGCGCGGCGGATCATCTCCGTTTTGCCGGCATTCTCCACCGGCGATGCGGCGAAGATATCCACCGAGATGAACCCGGACGTGAGAAACTTTTGCTCGATCGCCAGCTGCTCGGCGTCTTTGTTCGCGTTGGCGACTGAAGTATTCGCCGCCGGGAACCGGTGCGAATGGATCTGGCCGCCCTGATTGCCTGGTTCTTTTGAAGGCTTCCAGCGGCATGTGGCAATCCGCGCAGTTCTGGCCTTTGGGCGGATAGTAGAACGAGCGAGCGCCTTCGCCAAATCCCGAAGCCTGCCAGTTGTCGTAATCGTTAAAGCCGCGGAACCAGCGATAGTTGTTGACCGGAATATCGAGGTGAACTTTGTGGCACGTCGAGCAGAACTCGGACGATTGCTGTCGTCATGAACGGCTTCATAAAGGTCTCGCGGTGCGGCTCCGGATTCAGATAGGTCATGAAGTCGACCAGGCTGCGGATCGCCTTGTTCTTGCTGGTCATCAACTGATGCAACGGCGGGGTACTCGATGGTGAATCCGTTATTGCCCATGGTGCTGTCCACGCGGACGATGGCATGGCAACTGGTGCACGCCAGGCCGGCGTGAGCCTCCGCCGTATCGATCTGTGGCTCGATCGGCTTGTCGAAACGCCCATTGAAGAACACCGCATGGTCATGACAGCCGGCGCACCACTTGCTGCCTTGCGGCGACCCCTGCGTGTCCTGCATGTATTCGATGGCTTTCCGGTAGAACTGATTGTTGAAAGAGGCGAAATGATGGGACGACGCCGTTCCATTCGTCGTAAATCTTCTTGTGGCATTCTCCGCAGGTTTCCGAATCCATGAAAAAGTTCGACGGAATGATGCCGCCGACATTGGTTTGGGCCGAAGCGGGGAAGAACGGCGATTTCGGTCCGCCGCCTTCGCCTTCCATCGCGAGCGGAGCGACTGGCCGGGATTCACGATGCGATTATGAGGATCGGGGAAAAGTCTCTTGTAACCATGCCCAGCGATGGGCAGCGCGACGAGCACGATCACCGCGGCTTCGAAGCCCTTTTTGAACTTGAACCCATCCGCCGCCTTCGTGCGATGCTTTTTTCCAAACGAACGGAATCAGCGCCGCCACTCCCAGCGCCGCCGCCGCGATATGGGTCCAGAGTATCCACGCGTTGTCGCGAACGTTGCCGGCGTAGGTCAGAATGGCGCCAAAGACGAACGCGAGCAGCAGAAATCCAATAGCCGCCGGCGCACCCCGGAGCAGCCCGCTCTTTCGCAGGACGAACAGCAGAGCGATGGTGAGAACCGCTCCCAGGACGACATGCCCCAGCACGTTCGTCATGTAGAAGATCGTGGCTGAGGAGAACGCCGCAACGTAGCCCGTGTTCACCAGCAGCACGAGAAACAGTACGGCGATCCAGAACTCAAGACTCCTGGTTTTCATTCGTGAATCCCTACGATCATCTAGTCTATGGCCGCAGGCAGGCGGCAACAATAGTAGAAACATATTATTGCGGAGAACTCAGCGCGAGTCTCTGGACCGGGTTCTTTCCTTCCGTGCAATGATATTCGCCGGCGCTCAAGTTCCTGAACTCCTGCACCTGGCCGCTGGGCCACTCGATCACCACGCGGTCCGCCTTGTCGCGCTTCCCGAGGCCGAACGTCACCGCGAGCTCCGATTGCGACAGGTAGCTCGACCCCGTCTTCACCATGCGCGATTGCGTCCCGTCCGGCGTCGTGACCCGAACCATCGCGCCGATGCCATCGCGATTCGATTTGGTTCCCTGCAGGCGAAAGCGCAGGGATCGATTGCCCGACGTCAGATCGTTGCGATACAGATATGCGGGCCCCTGATTGGTGGTGAGGAGCAGGTCCAGGTCGCCATCGCGATCGAAATCGCCATAGGCCAGTCCGCGCGCCACTTTGGGTGCGGCGAAGCCGGCGCCCACCTGCGCCGCGACATCGTGAAAACCGCCTTTGCCGTCATTCAGGAACAGATGCGGCGGCTGCGCGTAACCATGATTACCGGCGATGTTGCGAACCGTCTCATCGATGTGGCCGTTCACCGCCGCCAGATCGAGATGGCCATCCAGATTGACATCCAGGAACGCGCATCCGAAGCCGAGGCGCTTGCGCGATGCCTGCCCCACTCCGGCCTTGATCGCGGCGTCCTGATAAGCGCCTCGGCCTTGCGGGCGGTAGAGCGCGATCATCTCGTCGTCGAAGTTGGTGATGGCGATGCCGGCCACGCCGGAGTTGTCGAAATCGGCCGCATCCACGCCCATGCCGGCGCGCGCTTTGCCGTCCTCGCTGAAAGCGACTCCGGCGCGATACCGCCACGTCTTCGAAAGTCCCGTCGCGCTGATTGCGGTAGAGCTTGTTCGGCTGGGTGTCGTTGGCGACAAACAGGTCCGGCCAGCCATCGTGATCGTAATCGAGCATGGCCACGCCCAGCGACTTCGACGTGGTATCGAAGATTCCGCTCTTCGCCGTCACGTCTTCAAACGTGCCGTTGCCGCGATTGCGGAACAGCCAGCAGGTGGACCCGCGATACGCCTCCGGCGTGCAGTAGGATTTGTTCTTGCCATCCACGCTGCAGAAAACATCGTGCTCGGGCGACCACTGCACGTAATTGCAGACGAACAGATCGAGCAGACCATCGCGGTCGTAATCGAACCAGAGCGCGGAAGTGCTGAAGCCGCTTCTGCCGCCCAGGCCGGACTTTTCGGTCACATCGAGGAACGTGCCCTGGCCGGTGTTCTGAAACAGGCGATTCTGGCCGACGGCGGTGATGAGGATGTCGGGAAAGCCATCGTTGTTGTAATCCGCAACAGCCACGCCCATGCCGTACATTTCCACCGCCAGCCCGGCGCGCTCGGTGACATCGGTGAAGGTGCCGTTGCGATTGTTGCGGTAAAGGCTGCAGCGTGGATCGCTGCGCGCTTGTGTCCCGGGCCAGTCCAGCGCCGTTCACCAGCAGAATATCCAGCCAGCCATCGCCATCGTAATCGAGAAACGCGCAGCCCGGGCCCAGGGTTTCGGGGAGATACTTGGCTCCGAAAGCGCCGCTGTTGTGATGGAAGTCGATGCCGGCCTGAGCGGTGACGTCGGCCAAGCGGAAACCGGGATCCGGCGCAACAGACGCAGTCCCGATGAGCGGAACGCTCCCCAGAACAAAAGTCCGGCGGGTCACGCGATGCTCACCAGCCCGTTGCGAATCGCGTAAACCACCAGCTCGGCCGTGTTGTGAATCCCGAGCGTCTGCATAATATTGGCGCGATGCACGGACACGGTATTGACGCTGAGCTTCAGCACGATGGCGATCTCCTTGTTGGATTTCCCATGCACGATCAACTGCAGAACCTCGAGTTCGCGCGTCGAGAGTTTGGGCGGTGCATCCGGCTCGCGTCGGCCAGCTTGCCCAGCCGTGGATCCAGCACCTGCTCGCCCGCGGCCACTTTGCGGACCGCCGCCACCAATTCCAGGTCCATGGCATTCTTCAGCAGATAGCCGCGCGCGCCCGCTTCCAGGCAGGTGCGGACGTAGGTCGGCTCGGCGTGCATGCTGAGAATCAGCACCGCGGTTTCCGGGTACAACTCGCGAATGCGGCGCGTGGCCACCGCGCCGTTCATGCTGGGCAGCGCAAAATCCATCACCACCACCTGCGGCCTCAGGGCGCCAACCGCTTCCACGGCCTCATGTCCGTCGCTGGCCTCGCCCACCACGCGAATGCCGGGCGCGTCCTCCAGCATGCGCCGGAAACCTTTGCGCACCAGACTATGATCGTCCACCAGCAGCACCGAAATCTCGGATTAGACCAGGTTCAGGCATGCGACACCTGCGACGCCAAAGGCACGGTGACGCGAACCAACACTCCACCTTTCTCGCCATTGGCGAACTCGATGGTGCCATTCACCAATTCGGCTCGCTCGCGCATGGAAATCAGCCCCAGCCCCTGCGTCACCCGCTCCTGAAATCCGATGCCTTGGTCTTGCACCTCGAGCACCACAGCCGCCGGCGAAAAGCGCAGCCGCACCGCCGCGCTCTTCGAATTGGAATGCCTGGCGACGTTGTTCAACGCTTCCTGCATGACGCGATACAGATGGATGGAAAGCTCCCGGTCCAGCTCCTTGCCCTCGCCCGTCTTCTCATACCCTACTTCAATTCCGGTCTGCTTCTCGAACGCTGGCAAATAAACGTCCAGCGCGCTTTCGAGGCCCGCCTCATCGAGCACCACCGGATGCAGGGCATGCGACAACGAACGCACCTTTTCGAGTGTGGTCTGCACAATCTCTCGAACTTCAAGCAGATCGGCGGGATTCCGATCCGCGCGCTGCAACATGGCGCCAATGGCGGTAAGAATCTGGCCGAAATCGTCGTGCAGCTCCAGCGATATCGAGCGGAATGTATTTTCCTGCATCGAGATGAGCTGTTGCGCCAATTCGCTGCGCTTCTCCGACAGCGCCGCCACCTGTTTGAACAAACGGCGATTGTATTGGACCAGATACAGGCTGGTGAGCACAATCACCACCAGCATGGCGGCCAGAAAAACGTAGACATTCCGCTCGACGCCGGCATAAATTTCCTGCGTGCGCGCCGACGCGGTTTGTTCGCTTTCATTGTTCGCGATCAGCAAGCGCGAGACAGCCGTGCTCAAAGCCGCCTGCCGCGCCTGCAGAGACATTCGAATCCTGGTGCGCGCTTCGTCCTGCTGGCCAACGCGGGCGAGATCGAAAATCCTGTCGAGTGCATCCCAGAACTGGCGGAACGATTCAGTCATGTAACGGCGCTGGTCTGGCGACTGGTCCAGCGGGGAAAACTTCTCCTCGCGAGACAGCGCGTCTTCCAGATCGGAGCGAATGCGCCGGAATTGAGGTTGCCAGGCGGTAAGAGGATAGGGCTCGTCGGAATCCACCATGTCGCGCATGGTCAGGGCCAGAGCATTCAGGCCATTTTGAATGCGCAGCAGCAGCAACGTATCGGTGCGGTTGCGGTCTATAGTTCGCGTCTGCAACTCGCGCAGGCTGCGCAGCTGAACAATCGTGTAGCCGGAATAAACTCCGACTGCCAGCAGCGTTATGGTCAGACCGGCTAACAGGCGGAATGTGGGAGAAGGCATGATCGAAGCCCGCATTCACGATGGTCCGTCGATGGCACGGGCCATAGATGCTCTTCAATGATAGACGGAAATTCCAGAGGGACATCTGGGATTTGGTGAGCGCGGTAGGAATCGAACCTACAACCTACTGATTAAGAGTCAGTTGCTCTGCCAGTTGAGCTACGCGCCCGATTCGGGAGGAAACTGGCTCGCACTTCACTGCGCCAACTTTTCGATTGTACCACTCGCCGAATCACTTCTCAGATTCTTTTGTGGCGAAGGACGCCGCCGCGATCTGCGCGATATCCAGCAGCTTGGGCGGCGTCGCGGAAACGCCCGCCAGCGCATCGCGAAACATGGTGTTGCAGAACGGGCAGGCCGCGGCCACCACGCTTGCGCCGGTGGCCACCAACTCCTCGGCGCGCTCCACGCTGATGCGCTTGCCTTTCTCTTCGCCCAGAAACGCCAGCCCTCCGCCCGCGCCGCAACAGAACGATCGTTCGCGCGAGCGCGGCGGATCGGTCAGCGTTCCGAACCTCGCCGACCACATCGCGCGGCTCATCGTACACGTTGCGGTAACGGCCCAGATAGCACGGATCGTGATACACGATCTTTTCGCCCGCGCCCGTTCGCTCGGGCAACTGGTCCAAATGCCGCGCCAGAAATTCGCTGTGATGCTCGATGGGCGGGGCGCCTGGCCCATATTCCTTCCAATCCGTGCCGATGGTTCGCACGCAATGCGGGCAGATGGAAACGATCTTCTTCACCTTGTTCTGCCGCAGCGTCTCCAGATTGGTTTCGGCCAGTTGTCCGAACGCCAGATCGTTGCCCAAGCGCCGCGCCGGATCGCCCGTGCATTTTTCCTTGCGCAGCACGCCGAAGCTCGCGTTCAATCCGCGAAACACCCGCACCAGCGACGCGATGATTTCCCTGCCCTGCGGATCGTAGGCGCCCATGCAGCCCAGCCACAGGCAATATTCCTGCGTGCCGTCGAAGATGGGCAGCTCCTGCTTCTGGATGAATTTGTCGCGCTCGCTGGACGAAAATCCCAGCGCGTTGCCGTTGCGTTCCAGATTCAGGAACAGCTTGGTGCCGTAATCGTCTTCCCATTTGCCGGTGTTCACCGCGCCGCGCCGCAGGCCGATGATCATCGGCAGATGCTGCACTCCCACCGGGCATTGAAATTCGCAGGATCCGCAGGTGGTGCATTGGAAAACCGCTTCCTGGGACAAATGCGCTCCCAGCAGCGGCTCTTCGCTCGCCGGGCCAAACTCGTTCAGATATCCGCGCACGCCCAGCGCGATTTCCTTGGGGTTCAGGATTTTTCCGGTGTTGGTGGCCGGGCAATGCTCGGAGCAGCGTCCGCACTCCACGCACGTGAAGGCCTGCAGCGAGATCAGTTCGGTGATGTCCTTGCCGGTATCCAGCCCGAAATCTTCATCGCCCGCGAGCGGCGGAATCTTGCTGAAGGTGTCGCGCTTCAAGAAGACCGTCACGGGACTCAGGACCAGGTGCAGATGCTTGGTGTGCGGGATCAGCGGCAGGAAGATCAGGATGGTCAGCGTGTGCGCCCACCACAGCAGGCGGCTGGATTCCCAGCCCGGAACGAACGTCGCGAGATAGGTGACCATCAGCAAGAAAGATCAGCAGCGCGATGATGCCGGATTCGGGCGACAACGGCCCCAGCCATTTGGGCCGGATGACGAATCGACGGAAGGCCAGCCCCGCGATCGAAACGGCCACTCGCGATGGCGAAGACGGCCGCGAAGTCGAAATAGAAAGGCCCGAACATTCCGCGCCGATCCAAAAACCCGAGGCGCAGGCCTTCGGCGAAATGGTTGACGGTGATCAGCGCGAAAACGCAAAATCCCCAGAACACCAGCGCGTGCGCGATGCCAGGCAGCGGGCGCTGGGAAATCACTTTCCCTTGCAGCATCACTTCCCAGATGAAATCGGCGACGCGGCGCGCCACTGGCTGGAGGTGAAAATCGGCGTCCTTCTTGGACTGCCGGACGATGCGCCAGACTCTTCGAAATCGCCACCAAAAACCAAAAATGGAAGCTGCCAGCAGGACGAGGAACAGCGGCCGACTCCGGCCAGGTGAGTTGGGGCACCAACTGCGAGTGTAGCGAAAACCAATTGGCCACAGATAAACACGGATCAACACAGATAACTTAGGAAAGTCTTATCCGCGTTCATCGGCGTTCATCGGCGTTCATCGGCGTTCATCTGTGGCCGGACTGCCTTTTTCTCTCAACCTTCTATAAAGGCCGCGCCTCTAGGCTACGATAGATGAATTGGGGGCGAAACGTTTGCGATTCATCATGTCCGGGGCCGCGGGTTTCATCGGCTCGCACCTGTGTGACCGTCTGATCGCCGAAGGGCATCAGGTGGTCGGCTACGACAACTTCATGACTGGCGATGCTCGCAATCTGGAGCACTTGAAAGGCAACCCGGCGTTTGAGTTCCGGCAATGGGACGTTTGCCAGCCCTTTGAACCGGAAGGCGCCGGTGGACGGCGTGCTGCACCTGGCGTCGCTCGCCAGCCCCAAGGATTATTTCGAGCATCCCATCGAGACGCTGGATGTCGGTTCCACGGGAACGCGCAACATGCTGGAGATCGCGCGGCGGCATCAGGCGCGGTTCATGGTCACCTCCACGTCGGAATGCTATGGCGATCCGTTGGTGCATCCGCAAGTGGAGACCTATTGGGGCAACGTGAATCCGGTGGGCGTGCGTTCCTGCTACGACGAAAGCAAGCGCTACGCCGAAGCTCTGACGATGGCCTACCACCGCGTCCACGGCGTCCGCACCACCATCGCGCGCATCTTTAATACCTACGGCCCGCGCATGCAGTTGAAAGACGGCCGCGTGGTGCCCGCCTTCATCGATCAGGCTCTGCACGGCGAGCCGATGACGGTGTTCGGCGACGGCACGCAGACGCGCAGCTTCTGCTACGTGCGCGATCTGGTGGATGGCCTCTATCGCCTGACGCTTTCCGACGAACGCTATCCGGTGAATCTGGGCAATCCGCAGGAGCTGACCATTCTCGAATTCGCCGAGCGCATTCGCCGGCTCACCGGAACCAGCGCGCAGCTCGAATTCAAGCCGCTCCCGCAAGACGATCCCAAGCGGCGCCAGCCCAACATCGCCAAGGCCAAAAAGAACGCTGGGTTGGGAGCCGCAAGGTCAGCCTGGAAGACGGGCTCAAGGAAACGATCGAGTACTTCCAGAACCTGCCTTCGCCGGTTTTGGCTCGCTAACCACCCGCGAAACTTCAATCCAGACCTTGGCTGCGGCGGCTTTCCCCAACTGCACCGGCTTGCCCGCGATACGCAAGCGTCAGCGTGTCGTCGTAATTGGACGCCATCATGCGGACTACGGCGCCGGGATGAATCCCCAGGCCGTGCAGATATTCGAGCAGACGCCGGTCGCGCTCGAAGACGCTCACCACGATGGAATCGGACTCGGCCGGCGCTTCATCCAGCGGGCGCAGACCGCGATCCCGCCGATCCTGCGGCGTGTCGCCCTCCACGCGATTGCCGTGCGGGCACGCTTCGCCGGTGCCAAGCTTCTCGAGCAATCGCCGCTCAAAGTCGGCTGAAACGGCGTGCTCCAACTGCTCGGCTTCGTCATGGACCTTGTACCACTCCATGCCGAAAATCTCGGTCAGCATGCGCTCGATCAGATGGTGCCGGTTGAGCAGCCGGTTGGCGATATCGCGGCCGGCCGAGGTGAGTGAAATGGTGCCATCGCGCCCGGCCCGGATCAGCGCATCGCGCTTCAGGCGCTTGATGGCCATGGTCACCGCCGGCGCCGACACATTCAGCCAGCGCGCCAGCGTGGCGGGAATGACAGGCTCGCCTTCGCTCTCGGCCTCCGCAATGGCCTTGAGGTAGTTCTCCTTGGATACGGTGATTTTCACGCCAAATCAAATTGTATCGTCTTTGGATTCTGGCCGAAGAGTTCCAGTGGGAGCATTTCGACGCTCGGTGCAGAAGGAATATGTCTCAACGCTTGGGCACCGTCGTTTCCCGCTACGCGTGTGCCTGCGGCAGTGTCGCTCTCGCCATTGGAGCTCGGCTCCTGCTCGACCCTCTGCTGGGCCAACAGATCCCTTTCCCGACCCTCCTTTTGGCCGTGGTGGCAACCGCCTGGTACGGCGGATTCCGGCCGGCCCTCTTGGCCGTCGCCCTGGGCACTCTCGGAGCCGACTTCTTTCTGCTGCCGCCGCGTGGAAGTTTTCAACTGGCCGGTTTCGATCAGCAGGTTGCATTGGCCCTGTTCATCTTCACCGGTCTTGGGATCTCGCTGCTGGCCGGGGCTCTGCACGCCGCCCGCCGACGGGCCGAATCCATCGCCGAGTCCGCCGGGCATCACGCCGCCCTCATCGATCAAACTTACGACGCCGCGCATGTGTGGGAATGGAACGGGCCCATCTCATTCTGGAACCGGGGCGCCGAACGGCTCTATGGTTTCCCCCGCGAGCAAGCAATCGGGCGGATCAGCCATCATCTGCTGCAAACCAATGCTCCGGGCGGCGTGGCAAGCTTCCTTCAAATCCTGGAGCGGGAAGGCCAGTGGGAAGGGGAATTGCGACACACCGGCCGGGACGGCGAGACGATTATCGTGGACACCCGCATGGTGCTGGTCCGGGAGCCGGGACGCGCCTACGTAATCGAAACAAATCGCGATATCACGGCGCGTAAGCTGGCGGAAATGGGGCTGCGCGAGCTGAACGATCAGCTTGAGGCGCGCGTCCTGGAACGCGCGACGGCGCTGGCGCAGAGCAACCAAAAGCTGCATGCCTCCGAGGAACAAAGCCGCATCATCCTGGAAGGCGTGAAGAGCCATGCTATTATCATGCTCGATCCAGCCGGCATCGTGGTCAGTTGGAACCCCGGCGCCGCGCGAATCAAAGGGTACAAGGCCGAAGAGATCGTCGGCCAGCATTTCTCGCGATTCTACGCGCCTTCGGACGTTGCCAACGGCAAACCACAGCGGGAGTTGCGCATCGCAGCCACGGACGGGTTCTTCGAGGAAGAGGGCTTGCGGGTCCGCAAGGATGGATCGCTGTTTTGGGCCATCGTCACCATCACCCCACTTTACAACCACGGCCCCGAGCCCATCGGATTTGTAAAAGTAACTCGAGACATCACCGATCGCAAGAAGATGCAGGAGGCCCTGCGTGTTTCTGAAGACCGCTTCCACCTGCTGGTGGACGGCGTCAGCGATTATGCCATTTTGATGCTCGACCCCGATGGCATCATCCTGACATGGAACCGCGGAGCGGAACGGATCGATGGCTACACGGCGGACGAGATCGTCGGCCGGCATTATTCCTGCCTGTTCACTCCGGAGCTGATTGCCGACGGCAAACCCGCGCAGGAGCTGAAACAGGCGGAGGCGGAAGGCAAACTTGATATTGAAGGCTGGCGCATCCGCAAGAACGGCTCACGGTTCTGGGTGAACGGCACGCTGGCGGCGCTGTACGACGAAAACCGCAAGGTACGAGGGTTTGCCAAGATCACGCGTGATCTGACTGCCAAACGGCGCAACGACGAATTACTGCAGTCGGTCCTGCATACTCTGGATGGCATCATCAGCATCGACGAGCAAGGCGCCATCTCGATGATCAACCGGGCCGGGGAGTCGCTTTTCGGCCGCTCGGGGTATGAAGTCATCGGACAAAACGTCAAGATGCTGGTGCCTGCCTTGCACGGCGGAGAAGCCGGCAGAGAAGTCCAGGGCTTGCGGCGGGACGGCTCGACGTTTCCGCTCGAACTCGCCGTCACCGAGTTCCAGCTCGATAACCAGCGTTATTTCGTAGGCATCGTACGCGATATTTCCGATCGAAAGCGGCTGGAGGCGCAGCTTCACCAGTCGCAGAAAATGGAGGCGTTCGGTCAGCTGGCAGGCGGGGTGGCGCACGACTTCAACAATCTGTTGACCGTGATTTCCGGGTACAGCGACTTGTTATTAACCCAGCTCGTGCCCGATGATCCAAAGAAAAAAATGGCGGACCAGATCCACCGCGCCGGAGAACGCGCGGCTGCTTTGACGCGGCAGCTCCTGGCCTTCAGCCGCCAGCAGCTTCTGGAGCCGAAAGTTCTCGATCTGAACGTCATCGTAACCGATATCGAAAAGATGTTGCGCCGGCTGATCGGCGAAGACGTGCAATTTACGATCGTTCTTGGCAAGGCCATCAGTCCGGTGAAAGTGGATGCCGGCCAGATTGAGCAAGTGATCATGAATCTGGCCGTAAACGCACGCGATGCCATGCCCCAAGGCGGGAAGCTCACCATCGAAACCAGCAATATCGAACTCGATGAGTCCTACGTGACATCGCATCCGGAAGCCCGGGCCGGGCGCTACGTCATGGTGGCCATCAGCGATACCGGCTGCGGGATCACTCCGGAAGTGAAAGCTCGCATCTTTGAGCCCTTCTTCACCACTAAAGGAGTCGGCCAGGGAACCGGGCTGGGCTTGGCTGTGGTACACGGAATCGTCAAACAGAGTGGCGGAAGCATCGAGGTTTACAGCGAAAACGGCGTGGGAACCGCGTTCCGGATTTATCTGCCGGCGGTTCAACAACCGGTAGCGGCCTTACCTGCCAACGCGCCGGAGCTTCCCGCTCGAGGGTCCGAGACTATTCTGCTGGTGGAAGACGAAGAGAGCGTTCGCGAATTTGCCACTTCCGTTTTAGAGGAATGCGGCTATACCGTACCCACGGCGCCCGAGGGCCTGGCCGCGCTCCAGCTCATGGAGACCTGCCGGCAAGCCATCCAACTCCTGGTGACCGACGTGGTGATGCCGCAAATGGGCGGCCGTAAGTTGTCCGAGACTCTGTTGGCCCAACATCCCGAGCTGAAGGTGCTGTTTATGAGCGGCTACACCGACGATGCGGTGGTGCGGCACGGCGTCCTGCAGGCCAACACGAACTTCCTGCAAAAGCCGTTCTCGCCGAATTCCCTCGCCAAGAAGGTCCGGGAGGTCCTGGACCACAGCTAGCCAGTTCAAGCATTCCGCGCCAGGGACGATAAGTCTCATAGGCATGCTTCCGGCAACAAGGTCTGGTGAAATTACGATCTTGATTGTCGAAGACCAGTCCGGTCTTCGCGACCTGGCCCAGGAAGTCCTAACCTCCGCCGGATACAAGGTCCTGGCGGCCCCCGATGGCGCCGAAGCATTTCGTGTCGCCGGCGAATATCTGGGACAAATTCAATTATTATTGACCGACCTTAGGCTTCCGGAAATAGGCGGCGTTGAGATCGCTGCCCGAATTCGTGCGCTCCGGCCAGAGATCAAAGTGCTCTTCATGTCAGGCCATGCGCGAGGTGAAAACCAAGGCTTACCCTCGGCTGCAGACTTTATCCAAAAACCCTGGACCCCGCAAGGGCTGTGCGAGAAGATCCGTGCGCTGCTGGCCACGCAGCCATCCACTCTCCGAATTCTGGTGGTGGACGATGAAGCCGGCATGCGCGATTGGCTCATGGAAGTCCTGGAAGGTTGCGGCCACCGCGTATTCACCGCACAGGATGGCCTGGAAGCCAAGCGACTGGCCGCGCGGCAGACCTTCGACCTGATGATCACCGATATCTCCATGCCCAATGAGGAAGGGCTGGGGATCATTCGCGCCCTGCGGAAGACCCAGGCCGCGCTCAAGATCATCGCCATGTCGGGCGCAAATGCCGATGCCCTGCTAGACGCGAAACTTCTGGGCGCCAACGTGGCTCTTGCGAAGCCATTTACGTCGGAAATGCTGCTCAAGTGCATTCGAGGCCTCGCGCCGGCGCAAACCTACGACCGCGGGTGCGCAAGAGCGTTCACACGAAGGTGAACGCGCTCCAGCTCGCCGCGCTAATCAACTTACTTGGCCTGCAAAACCTTGGATCCTTTGCTTCGTTTCCTTCCGGATTTGCCTCGGACGGGCCGCTGTATTTCTAACGAGCCAGTCGAGGGAAGCGCGGGCGGCGCGATCACCAGAAACGCCAGGAACAGCAGCGCCGGCCACACCTGCACCAAAAGACGCACGTTCGATGTGCTCAAATGCCAGGTCAGATCCGCCGCTGTTGTCAGGTAGACCAGGAAGTCCGCCCCCAGTAAGCCGAATACTGGAATCGCGAGCCATATTTGGCGCCTCCAGCGATCTCGCGGCGCCAACCCGAGCGTGGCGGCTAAAATTGCAACCAGCAGCACCGGGTGCGCCCAGGGCGTACCCATCTGCCAAGTGCTCTGAATAAACGACTCCACGATCTGCAGCCAGCGCGACAGGTCGGTAGTCTTGGCAATCGCCTCGGCGAGTGTTTTTGGGAACACCGCTTCCGCATCGTGGACCAGCAGGAGCTTGAACGCCGCTAGTAGTGCGAAGGCTGGCAGGGCGCCCAACGTTATCCAGCCTGCGGCGCGCTTCCCTCCCCTCCATGCGACTGTAGCCAAAGTCAGGATCGAGAATGGCAATCCCTCGTTCTTGGTCCACGTCGCAAATCCACAGCATAGCCCGGCCAGCAAAAGCATTCCGCCGGACCATTCGCGATCGCCCGATAGCGCTATCCACGCCAGCGTTGCCAGTAGAAACATGGCGATCGGGACGTCGGCGTCCTGCGCTCCCGCCTGCGCCGCGAATCCCTCGCTCGCCAGCAGCACAAGTAAGCTCAACAGGCCAGCCGCCTCGCCTCGCAACGCCGCCACTGCCCCGCACAGAATCCCGGCCGCCGCAAAGGTGAAAAGCAGACTCAATGCAGCCGGTGTCGCGCTTGCGGTTTCTCCCTGCACGGTCCATGCGCTGGCTACCGCGGACGGAAGCAGAAGCGGATATCCGGGATGACTGGCGCCCGCCAGCGCGTCTCGTGAACCTATCACCGGCAACATTGCGCTGCGCCAGGAGCCTGAGCCGCCAGCCAGGTATTTGGCCTTCAGGTTCCAGATGGTGAACGCGTCCCATCCGCCGTTCGGATCCGCTGCAATCGACTTCGCCGCGTCCATGGTGAAAAACAAGACCACTAAAACCGCCGCCGCTCGCAACAACCAGATCCATGGCGAACCAGCCGCCGCCGGCCGGGGATTCCATTTCAGAGCGTGCCGCCGAACCGCCAGCCCGATGCAACCCGCGGCCAGAACCGCTTCCGCGCACAGCCACACGGCGCGCCCGGTTATTCCGGCCCACAGCAAAGCGAAAAACACAATGGAAACGAGGCCAACTCCCACCGCGGCGCCCATGGAGATATCGAACAGGACACCGGTCCAGCCCAATCGCTGCATCGGCGCTCCAAGCATGCGAACCACCAGCCATCCAATCAAGATGGCGGGCGCGAACAGCAACAGTCCAACCAGCATTACTTCGCCTTCGCGTATAACACTACACCGTTTCCCAAGTCGGTAACCAAATCGTATCCAGCTTGGGCGCCGGCTTTCGCGTAATCGGTAGGCCGTGCAAAATTCCCCACCGCTTGTTGCGGGCGGATGCGCTCCACGGAGGCAATGCGGGTGGGAGCCAGGGCGTATTGCGCGGCCAGATACGCAGTCATGCCAGCTTGGCCGGACACGGGCAGATCGCTGATATAACCGACCTCGCCCGCGGGCATCAGACGAGTGGCCGCGTCGGCAAAACGCTGCCGGGCAGATTCAACGCCGAAGGGGTCGGGCTGGAGTTGCGAAGCCACCTGGAAAGAGTCCGCAGAGGCCAGCACAGCGGCAATGGCGACCAGAATCAGACCCGCCAATACTCGAATCTGTGGCATTGAACATCTAATTCTAGCAAGCGTTCATCGCGGTGTCAGACGCTCAGATGCTCGCGCACGATTTCGTCCGTCAGTTCGCCAATTGAACCGGCCGCTACACGACGCCCCTTGTCGAGAATGCAAAACTCGCTCGCCACGCGACGCGCGAAGGGCAACTTCTGCTCCACCAGCAGCACGGTGAGACCTTCTTCTTTATTCAGCCTTAAGATGATGTCGCCGATTTCGTGGACAATATTCGGTTGAATCCCCTCCGTCGGTTCGTCCAGAATCAGCAGCTTCGGTTCCAGCACCAGGGCTCGGCCGATGGCGAGCTGCTGTTGCTGGCCCCCCGAAAGGTCGCCGCCACGCCGGTTCATCATCTGCTTCAGCACCGGAAACAGGTCGAAGATACGGCTTGGAATGGTGCGGGGACTGCTTTTGCGCAAGGCCAGGCCCACACTCAGATTTTCCTCCACGGTCAATTGCGAAAAAATTTCGCGCCCCTGTGGCACGTAACCGATACCGAGCTTGGCCCGCTCTTCGGCGTAGTGATCAAGCAAATCTCTCCCGGCGTACGTGATGCCGCCGGAGCTCACCGGCTGCAGCCCCATGATGCATTTCAGGAGCGTGGTCTTGCCCATGCCGTTACGGCCCATCACGCACATGCGCGATCCGGCCGGGACATCCAGGTCGACGTCCCATAACGTGTGGCTGCCGCCGTAGAACTGGTTGAGGGCTTTAATGGTCAGCACGCTCAATACTCCACTTCACACACCCAGATAGACCTCGATGACGCGAGGATCCTGCTGCACCTTGTCCATGTTACCTTCCGCGATGACGCGACCTTCGTGCAATACCACGACGCGCCGGGCAATGGATCGAACGAAAGCCATATCGTGCTCGACAACCACCACCGAATGCTCGCCCGCCAGCGATTGCAGGAGTTCGGACGTGCGCTCAATTTCCTGCGGCGTCATGCCGGCTACCGGCTCGTCGACTAACAGCAGCTCCGGGTTCTGCATTAACAGCATGCCGATTTCGAGCCACTGCTTCTGGCCGTGCGCAAGGATTCGTCCCGGCGCATCGCGCAACCGTGCCAGGCCGATAATGTCCAGGACCTCTTTGATTCTCTCGTTTTGCGCAGCCGTAATACGGGCTCGCAGCGTTTGCAGGAACGACCTGACTCCCGCCAACGCCAGTTCCAGGTTTTCAAACACCGTCAACTGCTCGAACACGGTCGGTTTCTGAAACTTCCGCCCGATTCCCGCTTCCACGATTTCCGCCTCGGACAACTCCAGCAGATTGACGTCGCCGCCAAACTGCGCATTGCCGGAATCCGGACGTGTTTTCCCCGTGATGACGTCCATCATGGTGGTCTTGCCGGCGCCGTTGGGCCCGATGATGCAAAGCAACTCGCCGGGGTCGACATACAGCGTGAGCTGGTTGAGCGCCTTGAAGCCGTCGAAGCTGACGGTCAAGTTTTCCAGAGTAAGCCTTTTGTCGCGAACGCTCATTTCTACTCGACGGGTTTAGGATCGGGTTTCTCTTTACTCCGCGATACAAGACCAATAATCCCGCGCGGCAAAAACAGCGTCACCAGCACGAACAACGCACCCAGCGCGTAAAGCCATATTTCAGGGAACGCGCCCGTGAGATAAGTTTTCGCATAGTTAACCAGCACCGCGCCTGCCACGGCGCCGTAGAGCGTACCGCGCCCTCCCACTGCTACCCAAATAACGGCTTCGATCGAATTGATGGGCGAAAACTCGCTGGGGTTGATGATGCCGATCTGCGGCACATACAGGGCGCCCGCGACTCCGGCAATAACGGCTGAAAATACGAAGAGCCACAGCTTATACGATTCGACGGGATAGCCGAGAAACCGGGTCCGGCTCTCGGCGTCGCGGATCGCGCGGATCACGCGCCCGGCGCGCGAGTCGACAATCGCGCGGCAAGCCACGTAGCTGGAGGCCAGCGCGGCGGCGGTCACCACCAGCAATACCACGTGCGTGCTGTCCGAATGCAAGTCGAAACCCAGGATGTCCTTGAAATCGGTAAATCCGTTATTGCCACCGAACCCCATATTGTTGCGGAAGAACGCCAGCATCAAGGCATAGGTGAGCGCCTGGGTGATGATCGAAAAATATACGCCGGTGACGCGCGACCGGAATGCAAACCACCCGAACACCAGGGCCAGGAAACCCGGCGCCAGCACAACCATCAGGAACGCGAATGGAAAATGGTTGAAGCCGTACCAAAACCACGGAAGAGACTTATAGTTCAGAAACACCATGAAGTCGGGCAAAATGGGATTGCCGTAAACGCCACGGGGGCCGATCTCTCGCATCAGATACATTCCCATGGCGTAACCGCCCAGTGAAAAAAAAGCCGCGTGTCCCAGGCTTAGGATGCCGCAGTACCCCCAGATCAGGTCCACCGCCAGCGCCAGCATGCCGTAACACAGGTATTTGCCGATCAGAGTGATTCCGAAGGCCGAAACATGCGCCGCGGAGGACGCAGGCACAAGTTGATTCAGGACGGGCACCGCGATGGCTACCAGGGCGAGAACCGCCAGAAACCACACGCCTCCCCGGTCGCGGCCTTGGCGCGCGTTCCACAGACGAAACACCTCTACTTATCCTCCGCCGCGCGCCCCTTGGGAGGGAACAGTCCCCGCGGCCGGACCTGGATAAAGAGAATGAGCGCGACGAGCACGAAAATTTTTGCCAGAACAGCCCCGGCATAGGGCTCCAGAAGATTATTGACGATCCCCATCGACATGCCGCCGATGAGCGAACCCCAAAGATTGCCGACGCCGCCAAAAACAACCACCAGGAATGAATCGATGATGTAGGACTGGCCCAGATCCGGACCGACGTTGGTCAACTGGCTCAACGCGACGCCCGCCACGCCGGCGATGCCCGATCCAAGACCGAACGTCATGGCGTCCACCCACTCGGTGCGGATGCCCATGGCCTTCGCCATGGGTCGATTTTGAGAGACCGCGCGAATATAAAGACCGATTCGGGTGCGCTTCAACACCATCAAGAGAAGGAAGAAGACGATGAGCGTGAAGATCACGATGTAGAGCCGGTTGTAAGTAATCGAGAGTGCATCGTTCAACCGCAGCGAGCCGCTCATCCAATCCGGCGTCAACACCGATCGGTTCAGCGCCGAAAAGACCGAGCGGACCGATTGTTGCAAAATCAGGCTCACACCGAAGGTCGCGAGCAGGGTCTCCAGCGGCCTTCCGTATAGAAACTGGATCACCGCGCGCTCCATCACGACGCCCGCCAGCCCCGCCACGAAAAACGCGGCGGGAATCGCCACCAGGATCGAGGCCCCGATGTGCCCGGGCATGGCCTGCTGGACGGCGTAGGTGGTGTAGGCTCCGAGCATCATCAACTCGCCATGAGCCATGTTAATGACCCCCATGACGCCAAACGTGATGGCCAGTCCGATGGCGATCAGAACCAGCACCGAACCGAGGCTCAGCCCAAAAAACAAGGTCTGGAAAGCCGAATAGAAGTTGCGCCAGCGGTCGATGGTTTTCACCGCGGCGGCCGCGGCCTGGCGCAACTGTTCGTTGGGTTCGGTGAAGCTGCCGTCTCCGGATCTGTCGAGCAGGAGCGCCAGCCGGTTGCGCACATCCTGGCTGACGCTTTGTTTCAGCGTGGCGATGGCCTGGAGACGCGCCGCAGTGTCAGAGCCGTCCAACGTCGCCAGCGCCAGGGCCGTTGCAATTTCTTTCTTGACGCCGGAATTCGTTTCCACGGCGAGTCGCTGGCGCAGCAGGGCAACGCTCTCGCTGTCCAGCGTCCGCGACATCTCTCGCACTGCGTCCAAGCGCACCGCCACGTCCGGACTCGACAACGAAAAATGCGCCACTGTGGACCTCAAGGCGCTTCGTAAAGCGTTGTTGGTGCCAATCTGCGACATGCTATCGGCAGAGGCGGATCCGGCGTCCTTGAGCGTCAGCGGATCGATTAAATTGAGGGGATCCGCGTCGGCCGCCTTTACGATGAAGATCTTTTGATCGCTGTTTCGGAAATACAGCCGATCTTCGAGCAGAGCGGTGAGGACCGCGCGGACGCTGGGATGACCGGTCTGGCTTAACCGTTCGGCAATTTTGGCCTTGTCGGAATAGGATGCCTCGCGCAGCTCGCCCAGGGTCGACAAAAAACTCGCGTCCTTTGCGGGTTGGGCGTGTACCGGCACTACGCCCCACAGGGCGAGCAGC
The DNA here is from genome assembly GCA_963798295.1 of Bryobacterales bacterium. Taxonomy (GTDB): domain Bacteria; phylum Acidobacteriota; class Terriglobia; order Bryobacterales; family Bryobacteraceae; genus Palsa-89. Next base: position 1,678,182 of record CAWCSV010000007.1, read on the forward strand.
GGCAGACACAGCCACTGGCCGCCCGAGGGGAGGCGTCTGATCACTTGTAATTCTGTCCCGAACACTTCTTAGTGACTGTATTATAGTTCCCGCACTTCAGCTTCACCCAATCCGCTTCGATGTCCTTGCTGCCGGGCAAATAGTCGGACCAGGCATCGCCTGGCACCTCGCCCGTCGATTTCCAAACTACGTTAAACTGACCGTCCGCCTTTACCTCGCCGATATAGACGGGTTTGGTGATGTGATGATTCGGCAAAACCTTGGCGATGCCGCCAGTGAGGTTCGGCGTCTCGAGACCGGGCAGCGCCGCGATTACTTTCTCCGGGTCGGTGGTGCCAGCCTTCTGCACCGCCTTCACCCACAGATTGAAACCAATGTAGTGGGCCTCCATCGGGTCGTTCGTGGTGCGCTTGGGGTTCTTGATGAAAGCGTGCCACTGCGCGATGAACGCTTTGTTGGCCGGCGTGTTGATGCTTTCAAAGTAATTCCAGGCCGCCAGCTCGCCCACCAATGGTTTGGTGTCGACGCCCGATAGCTCTTCCTCGCCCACCGAGAATGCGACCACCGGAATATCTTCAGCCGAAATCTTTTGGTTGCCAAGCTCCTTGTAGAACGGCACGTTCGCGTCGCCGTTGATGGTGGAAACAACCGCCGTCTTTACGCCGGTCGAGCCGAACTTCTTGATGGCGGCCACGCGGGTCTGCCAATCCGAGTAACCGAACGGTGTGTAGTTGATGGAAATGTCTTCGGGCTTCACGCCTTTCAACTTCAGGTAGGCCTCCAGAATTTTGTTGGTGGTGCGTGGATAGACGTAATCCGTCCCTTCCAGCACCCAGCGCTTTACGCCCACTTCCTTCATCAGGTAATCCACCGCGGGGATGGCCTGCTGGTTGGGCGCGGCGCCCGTGTAGATAACGTTCTTCGACGATTCCTCGCCTTCGTATTGAACCGGGTAGAACAGCAGGCCGTCGTCCTTTTCGAACACCGGCAGCACCGATTTTCTGGAAACCGACGTCCAGCATCCGAACACTACCGCGACTTTGTCCTTTTCCAGCAACTGGGCCGCCTTCTCGGCAAACAGCGGCCAGTCCGACGCCGGATCCACCACCACCGCCTGAAGCTTCTTGCCCAGCAGTCCGCCCTTCTTGTTCTGGGCGTCAATCATCATCAGGATGGTATCCTTCAAGGTCGTTTCGCTAATGGCCATAGTGCCCGAAAGCGAATGCAGCACGCCTACCTTGATGGTGTCCTGAGCTAGCGCGACATTGGAAAGTGCAAACCCGCCGGCCATCAGCGCGACGGTCGCAAACATTGCGTTACATTTCATAAAATTGACTCCTTCATTCTGGGTTCACGAATAGTCCGTCAAATCTGGATCTGCAGGCCAACTCCGGCCTGCCAGTTGTCGATCTTCACGCTGTTGAAATCCTGCTGCTCATAGAACGACATCACACGCGCATTGAACTGCTTGATGACGTAGTTGAAGTTTATTTCCGTGGTCTTCTGGTCGTAATTCACGCCCGACCCGTGGGTGAAGTCTGCTTTGGCATACTTGCCCAGGAGTTCGAACTTGCCATGCAACCTGCCAATCGGGACCACCTTTGGAAAGAGGTAGCTCAGAGTCGCGTACTCGCCCTGGCTGTGGGAATAGGACGCGTTGTACCCGCCCAGCCGGTTGTAGTCCGCGATCTCGCTCTCGATCGATATGACGCCGCCGTTGGGCAGTTTCTTTTCCATCAGAAAATCAACGGTGGTGGCGGTGCGGCCATCTTGATACTGCGTCGCGCCGCCGATGGCAAGCAGGTTCTTATCGCCGTAGTAAGTTCCGTTCAGGTAGTAGCCGTCCTCCTTATCCCAGAAATCGAACTGCACGCGGGCGGCGCCCAGAACCTGTCCGTTTCCGGTCGCGGACTTACCGTCGAACGCCCCAACCGAGACTTTCATTCTCTGCTTGAAGAAGTCGCCCCAATACATGACGCCGTTGTCGCGGCCCTGATAGATGAAGGGGTATCCGTCCTGGACGCCGTCTGTGTAGGTTAACCACTCGTGCGAGTAGAAGGGCCCATAGAGATTCGCGCGATCGCTCGGTTCCAGGAAGCGGCCAGCCCAGAGGTGGAAGGCGGAACCGAAATCAAACTGCGCCACCGCGTCCAACACCTCGATCTTGTTGGTGACACTGTCGTAGTCCGTGTTGAACATGAATTTAATGTTCTCGGTGGCGGAGCCGTTGATGTAAATACGGGCATGGTCGAGAGCAAACTGGTCGTCAGTCCCGCCCCCGCCGATCGTATCGATATGGTCAAAGCCCGTCTGCAGGCCCGCGCCAATCGTAACCGGACCAAGAGTGATTTGGGCCCATGACGGGGGGGCCAGCGCAAGCAGCCCCAGCATTAATAGCAAAACGGGGGCGCATCGTCTCGCATTGAACGTGCGTTCGCCGCGGACACGTCGTCTAAGCATGAGTGAATCCTCTCCTTATGGGCGCACCAGCGCCCGATTAGAAAAACTTAAGTCAACTCTTCGATCATTCAAGGCAGACGCGAGTTCACGTCCGCGTACGAACCCTGGACGAGCGCTGTCCGAGGGCGAGGCGCGTAAGTTTCGCGATCCTTCACCGACAAAAGTGGAGAACGTCTACGCCGATATCGTTCGCTGCGTGTCTTCCACGGAAAGAGCCGGAATCGCCAGTGCACAAGCGACGCCCAACTCCGTGGCAAACGATGACAACTGGGTGTGTGTCCGACTTGGACGAAACGCGCAACGTTGACGCGAATTACAAAACGGTGACGGCGAGAGTTAAAAGCGTAACATCGAACTACACGCTTGTCAACGATTTTGCGACACGTTCCGGCACGCCGTTCACGTGGGCCTGTCGAAGCGATCCTTCGGTCTGACTAATACTCCACCGAAACCAAAAACAAACCCCGCGCGGGCGCCGTTGGCCCCGGAGGAATCTCGCAGCCCGGTTCCAGGCGCGCCAGCAATCCCGCGCGATCCACATTTCCCTTCCCCACTTCCAGCAGCACGCCCACAATGTTCCGCACCATGTGCTTCAGAAATCCGCTGCCGGTGACGCGATAAATCAGCCGCTCGCCTTCCAGCGCCAGCCGCGAGCAAAAGATGGTCCGCACTTTCGACAGTCTCCAGTTCATCGCGATCGTCCGACGCCGCGAACGCCGTGAAATCGTGCTCGCCTTCGAGCAGCGGCGCCAGCGCGATCATGTCTTCGACATCGCAGCGGATAGGGATGATGGCAAACATAGCGCCGCTCAAACGGCGAACAGATCTCGCCGCGAAAAATGCGATATTCGTAGGTCTTGCGTTTGGCTTGGAAGCGCGGATGAAAATCGAGCGCGGCTTCTTCCACCTCGAGCACGCGAATGTCGCGCGGCAGCAGCCGGTTCATGGCGCGCCGCAGGTTGTCCACCGGAATCGGATTCTCGATCGAAAACGCCGCCACCTGCGCCAGCGGCATGCACGCCCGCGTCGGTGCGGCCGGATCCGGCCACCTGCACCGGCCGGCCCTCGATCTCCGCAATCACCTGTTCCAGCGCGCCCTGGATGGTCGGCAATCCCGGCTGCACCTGCCAGCCGTGATATTCGGTTCCGTCGTAGGAAACCAGGATCTTGATTCGCCGCATGCGGGTGCGCTTAAGGTGTAACTACCGTCACTCAGCACTCGCCAACTCTTAACATGCTAACATCGTGAAAACGGAAATCACTTGGTTCTGTTTTCATTATCAATAACTTAAGCCCCGGTGCGCTCATTGAAACTCGGGGTGCGTCGTGACTCTCGCGAGGGCGGTGATTTCCTAGTCGAGATTTGGAGGTATCTTCAGGATGCACTTTTGGCGTTTACGATGGTCTGTCTTGCTGCTGCTGGCGGCTTCTGCGCCGCGGGCTGAGAACGCGGTCAGGATCGACCCGGCGCAGGGGCCGTTGCTCCGGCTTACGCGCCCCTTTCGAGCGCGGCCGGTTCCACCCGCAAACCTGACGAATACGCTGCGGCTGGAATCTCTGATGCACGCCGGCAACCTCTATTTGTCGGCTCAAGACGCCGTGGCGCTGGCGGTTGAAAATAATCTGGACATCGAAGTCCAGCGCTACGGCCCGCTGTTAGCTCAGGAGGTGTTGCGGCGCGCGCGGGCCGGCGGCGCGTTGCGCAGCGTCGGCGTCGGCGTGGCTGCCGGACCTTCCAGCGTCAGCCTGACGGGAGTCACCGTCACCAACATCGGCGCGGTGGGCGCGGCCGGCCAGGGCGTCAGCTCCGGCGGAGGCATCGTGACGCAATTGGGCCCGCCCATCTCTTCCTTCGATCCCACTCTTACTCTCATTGGAAGCGCCGCCCATACCACCAGCCCGCAAAGCAACACCATCCTGACGGGAACCACCGCCCTGATCCAGCAGACCCGCACCTTTCAAGCGATGTACAACCAGGCCTGGGACTTCGGCATGACCGCCCAGTTCACTTACTACAACCAGTACACCAACGTAAACAGCGCGCTTTTCAGCATCGATCCCTACACCTCGGGTTATCTGGATCTGCAAGTAACGCAGAATCTGTTGTACGGTTTCGGATCGGCGGTGAACGGCCGCAACATCCGCGTGCAGAAGAACAACATCAAGGTCACCAATCTGCAATTCAGGCAGCAGGTGGCCACCACGGTGTCGGCGGTTCTGAACTTGTATTGGGACCTGGTGGAGTTCTGGGAGGACGTCGCGCGCCCGGCAGCGCGAATTGGCGGCCGCCGAGCAGCTCCTGGACAACAACCGGAAACAGGCGGAGGCAGGCACGCTGGCGCCCATCGAAGTCACGCGCGCCGAGGCTCAGGTCTACGTCAGCCAGCAGGATTTGCTGGTGTCACAGACCAATCTGCTGCAGCAGGAAACGGTTCTGAAGAACGCCATCAGCCGCAACGGAATCGCCAACAGCACGCTGATCGACGCGCACGTCATTCCGCTCGACACCATCACCATTCCAGCCAGAGACGAGACCCCGCCGGTGGATGCAATTGGTGGAGCAAGCCCTCGCCAACCGGTCTGAGATCGCGCAGAGCCGCCTGAATATCGATAGCGACAAGTTGAACCTGGTGGGAATCAAGAACGCCTTGAAACCCACCTTGCAGGCTTTCGCGGAGCTGACCAACAACGGGCTGACGGGACCGCATCACTCGCGGTGGGCGAGCAAACGCCGGGCGTGGCTTATCTGGCCGGCGGCTATGGCAATCTGCTGGGCGAGATGTTCCGCCGCAATTATCCCAACTATTCCGCGGGCATCGCGCTGAACATTCCGCTGCGCAATCGCGCCGCGCAATCCGACTACATGACCAGTGAACTGGAGCTGCGGCAGAGCGAACTGGGCCTGCAGCAGAACATCAATCAGGTGCGCGTGGACGTGCAGAACGCGGTGATCGGACTGCAACAGGCGCGCGCGCGATATGCCGCCGCCGTCAAGGCCAGCGCCCTGCAGCAAGCAGACGCTGGATGCGGACCAAAAGAGATTGGCGCTGGGAGCGTCCACCGCTTATCAGGTGGTGCTGGATGAGCAAAACGTCGCCAGCGCCGAAAGCGCGGAGGTACAGGCGTTGGCCAACTATAGCCACGCGCGCATTGGACTGGACCAGGCTTTGGGCCGGACGCTGGAAGCCAACAACATCACCTTTGATGAAGCTTTAGCCGGGACCATTTCCCGGCCCTCGCAGCTTCCGGCCACGCTGCCCACGGACGTGCATCCATGACCGTCGTGCGCCCTGACGAAGATCCTGACTCTGCATGGCGTGTGCTGCGCATCGCTTTACTCGCCGCTCAGGAACCAACCGTCGAACCGGTGCGCCCATCGGCCTTCGTCGCCGTGCGGCCGTATCTGCCGCCACAAGTCCCGCCCGTCCGCCTGCAAAATTCCGGGCGCCTGGCCAACTTGATTCGGGCCGGCATGCTTTACCTGACCGTGCAGGACGCTATCGCACTCGCGCTCGAAAACAATATCGACATCGAAGTGGCGCGCTACAATCCGATCCTGGCCGAGTGGCAACTGGAGCGCTCCCGGGCCGGCGGCGCATTGCCCGGAGTGCCGAGCAGCGCCGCCTCAGGCCGGTAACGTGGCCAATGGTCAAGGGGTGGTGGGAAGCCAGGCGGCCGCGGGCGTGAGCACGGGAGGCAATGGAGGCAACGGCACCTCCGCCACCAATGCGACCATCGCCCAAATCGGCCCGATCGCCCAAACGCTGGACCCCATCATCCAGGAGAACACGGTGTTCAGCCATCAGACCGCGCCTCAAGCCGACACCGTGCAAAGCGTCCTGCCGGTGCTGGTTTCCAACACCCGGAACTCGTCGCTTTCAGCTATCAGCAGGGGTTTCTAATCGGCGGCAACGTTACGGTGAGTTATCGGGATAGCTATCTGAACGAGAACGCGCCCACCGACGTTTTGAATCCATCGTCCGCGCCCAGCCTCACTTTCACGTTCCAGCAGAACCTGCTGCGTGGCTTCGGAGTCGCGGTGAACGCCCGCACCATTCGAGTAAGCCAATTGAATGTGAAAGCTTCCGCGCTGAACTTCAAGACTCAGGTGAGCAATACCGTCAATCAGGTGCTCAACCTTTACTATGCGATTGTCCGCCGGATACGAAGATATCAAAGCGAAATCCAACGCGGTGGAAGTGGCGCAGAAGTTTTATGACGAACAGCCAGATCCAGGAACGCGCCGGGACCCTCGCTCGTCTGGACGTCACCACCGCGGAATCGCAGCTCGCCACCGCCGAATACGACCTGGTGAATTCCCAAACCAATCTTCGCCAGCAGGAGCTCCAACTAAAGAACCTCTTGAGCCGCCGAGGCATTGCGGACCCGGTGCTCGCCTCAGTGCAAATTGTTCCGCTCGATCGGATCGCGGTGCCGGAAACCGACGAGACTCCGCCCCTCAAGGACCTGCTGCAGAACAGCTCTCGCCAATCGCAGCGATCTGGCGGCGGAACGGCTTGGCATTACCAGCAGCGAAATTTCGGCTCTGGGGACGCGCAACGGAATCCTGCCTTTGCTGGTGGGCATCGCGACGGAAAGCGCCGCCGGTTTGGCGGGCCAGCCCAAAACCGTGGTGAGCAGCTTCGGCGTCCAAACCGCCAATCCTTATTTCGACGGCGGAATCGGCACTGCGCTCGGGCCAGGTGTTGCGGCGAAATTTCCCCACCAATCGCGCCGCGGCTTATTTCCAGACGCCGCTGCGGAACGATCAGGCGCAGGCCGACTACGCTATCGACCAGTTGCAGCTTCGCCAGTCGCAAATCCAGTTAAGCAAGGATCTCAACCAGGTGGCGGTGGACGTTTCCAATTACCTGGTGGCCATGCGGCAGGCTCGCGGCCGTTACCGCGCCGCTGTCCAAACCCGGATTCTGCAGCAGCAATTGTTGGATGCCGAACAAAAGAAGCTGGCCGGCGGAGCATCCACGCCGTTCAATGTGGTCCAGCAGCAGCGGGATCTGGTGGCCGCGCAGTCGGCCGAGATTGCCGCGCTGGTTGATTTCAGCAATGCGCGCGTGGCGTTGGACCAGACGCTCGGCAACACGCTCGAAGCGAATCACGTATCCATTGACGATGCACGGACAGGCAAAGTCCAACGTCTGTCATCGCTTCCAGCGTCCGACGCCTTGATTTGTAAATTACCGAAACGTTACGGATTGTGACGCTTTCCAAACTGGTTAGTTTCATGCGCAAACGTACCGTATTTGCACTGCGCACGTTCCAACCGGGTAATTTTTTCTAGCCCTTCCGGGCCCCGACGACTCGGAAATAAGTACTTTCCGGTTTTGGCTAGGCGCGTGCTATCTGTCCTGCGCGTGAAAACAAATCAAGCTCAAGGAGCAGAGGTCGTTCCTCAGTAAACTCCCCTTCGTACTCTCCAAACCAAGAAACTTCTTTAGAACCCCTACTGAACTCCCTCCCGACCGGCTCCTTGAGTTTTCACATCCCTCCGCCGGATCAGCCAACATCAAAAGCATGACAAGTTTCCGCCACGACGGCAAATTCTTGTCACTGCTGCCACCCAAACGAAACCCGCCTCCGCCCAAATTGAACTCGAAGAAGAGCTGACCTCGGATTGTCGCCCAATTGGCGCCGGGACCATGAAATTGATCTGCATGATCCCATCGATCAGGCCGGGCGCTGCTCCGGCGTACTGCGACGCGTTCGGGTCCGTTAGCCACTAAGGTGACGTAGCAGTAGGTGCACCAGTTGTTCGCACCCGTTGCGACGGCGCCGTCGAGCGGAAGCGGCGCCGAGTTTCGCCGAAACCCGTGGCCCAGATACTGACGATGCTTCCGGCTTTGGCTGGATTCGCCTGCGAATTGAGAGTGCCGTCCTGATTGATCGGCTGCGACTGGAACCATCGGCGTTCCGGAAAATGCCGAAGATGGAGGCATCCACCGAAACGCGGAAATCGGGAAGCAGTCGCCGAATCGTTGATCACCTGGATCACGGCGCTCGTCCATGCCGTTCAGTGGCGCGGGAATCTCCGCATTGATCTGCGAAGCCGAGACGTAAAGCAGCGGAATCAGCGGAGCCGTTGACCAGGACCTGAACTCCGCCGAGCGACGTCGGAAACAGACCATTGCTCGGCGTAGCGGCTGATCACCGGAGTGGCTGGCCCCAGGCCGAAGCCAAAGATCGAGATCACTTCGCCCGGCGATATGCGGCCCGAGAGTTGACCGGCCGCCGCGTTCACGATGCCCAAGACATGCGAGGCGAACGGCTGCGCCGGAGTGATGGTTGAAACCAGTCCGGTTTCAGCCCGCGTCATGGATCACGCCGTTCTGATCGACGGCTGACGCTTTGTCCCGCCGTGCCGGCCGGAAACTCCGCGGCGTAGAAAAGCTCGGAGCCGTCGGCGCTGAGTTCGACCAGAAAGTCGCCGGCCGCAGCGGCGACGCCGGGCCGACCGCTCGGAAAACCCGCGTCATTGTTCCCGACCAGCCAGACATTGTCGGAACTGTCCAGGCTGATCGAATTGGCGCCATCGTTTCCCGGCCCGCCCAGATACGTCGCCCATGAACGCGCACCTGCCGGATTCAGCTTGATCGCAAATGCGTCGGAAGGCGTCGGCTCGAAATCGGGATTGGCGTTCAGTGTGTTCTGGTATGCGCCTGCCGTGGCGGGAAACTGGGGATCGTCCGTGGAACCGGTCAGATAGGCATTGCCTGCGGCGTCGGCTGCGATGGCGCTCGCGGTGATTGTGTTGAGAAGGCCCTAGAGGGTCGAGCGTTCCGGATGCGGGACCCAAGTAGGTCAAATAGGCCAGTTGGTTTCCAGCGGCATTGATCTCGGCGGCGAACGCTCCATAGCCAAAAGAAATTCCGGTCGTCACCGGCAGATCGGTGGTGTTGGTGTTGCCGGCAATAAAGGCGTCGCCCGCCGCATCCAGGGCAATCGCGACGCCCGAAGTATTGCGCGCCGAAAGGAAGCAACTGCTCCCGCCGGCGCAGTCCACCGCGCTGCCGAGAATTACAGCGGAATAGAGGACGTGTTGGCCGGTGGCATCCAGCTTGGTGATGAACGCGCCGGAGAAAGGCGTGATTTCGTTCGCCGTTCACCTTACCGGCGGGCAGACCGGCAGTGGTCGGAAAATCGGTGGAATCGGTCGCGCCCGTCACATATACGTTGCCGCTTTGATCTGTCGCGACGCCATTCACGCTGCTGCTTCCCAGAAGGCCGCCGAAATACGAGGAATAAATCACCGTCCCGTCGGACGCCAGCTTCACCAGGAATCCGGTGCCGCCGGGGTTGCCGGATCCCTGCGCTGTTTGCAAGGCATCGCGCAGCGGAAAATTCTCCGACGAAGTTGACCCGCCCACCCAGATGTTGCCCGCCTGATCCACCGCGATGGAGTTGCCGATATCGCTGCCCTTGCCGCCAAAAGTAGTGGTGAAGACGATGTTGCCGTTCGGATCGAGCTCGGTCACGAAGACATCGTCGCTGGATAACGCCGGCGCCGATTCGATCACGCGGCTCCCCGTCACGTAACTGTTCCCGGCCGAGTCCGCGGCCACCGCGGCAACCTGGTACTGATTCTGGTCGCCAATGTAGGTCGTAAAGTCCGCTCCATAAGCTATCGAAGCCAGAATCGCTAGTGGAATGAAGAAGCGCATATTTTAAAGTAGAAGCATGCTCCGTACCGAAAGCTCGTTTCGGATCGTGTCGCTGATCGCCAGCGCCAGCGAGATTGTTTCTTCCCTGGGACTGAGCCGGTATCAGGTGGGCCGCTCGCACGAATGCGATTTCCCGGCGGAGATCCTGGCTCTGCCGATTTGCACCTCGCCGGCTTTTCCTACCGATGGATCGAGCGCTGAAATCGACCAGCGCGTGAAGCAGCGGGTGGCCGATGCGCTGTCAGTGTACGAAGTTTCGCGCGAAGTGCTGGACGCGTTGCAGCCCACTCATGTTATCACTCAAACGCAGTGCCGCGTGTGCGCCGTCAGCCTGGAGGACGTGGAGCGCGCGCTGACCGGTTGGGTGACCAGCCGTCCCAAACTGGTGGCGCTGGAGCCGAACGCGCTGGCCGATGTTTGGAGAGATATCCGGCGCGTCGCGGACTCCTGCGGCGTGCCGGAACGCGGCGAGAAAGTGGTCGCGTGAGCTTCAGGGCAAGATGCGGCGCATCTCCGAGCGCGCTCTGGCGTCTAGCCGCCGTCCGCGCGTCGCCTGTATCGAATGGCACGAGCCGTTGATGGCCGCTGGCAACTGGGTTCCCGAACTGGTGGAGATGGCGGGCGCGGTGAATCTGTTCGGTGAAGCGGGCGCGCATTCGCCATGGATGACGTGGCAGCAGCTCGCCGATGCCGACCCGGATGTCATCATCAGCATGCCGTGCGGCTTCGATCTCGATCGCACGTGCGCGGAGATGTACTGGCTTACCGAACGGCCGGAATGGCGGAAGTTGCGCGCCGTGAAATCGAGCCAGGTTTATTTGGCCGATGGCAATCAATACTTCAATCGTCCCGGGCCGCGCTTAGTGGATTCGCTCCAGATCCTGGCCGAGATCCTGCACCCAGAGATATTTGAGCCGAAGCTTGCGGGCGCGGCGTGGCGTCGGCATGTAGAATTGGCAGCATGAGAACGCTCGCACTCGCTTCGTTCGCGCTGTCCGCCTCTGCGGTTTTCGCCCAACCCGCCACCCAGCCAGGCGCGCGCCGCATCGATCCCGGCCTGGATAAGCTGGTCTCGCCCGACGCGAAGATCGAGAAAGTCGCCGGCGGCTTCCAGTTCGTGGAAGGGCCGGTCTGGTATCGCAAGAACGGCATTTTGTTTTTCAGCGACATTCCCGGCAACCTGATCATGCAATGGTCGCAGTCCGGGGGAGCGATGGTTTTCCGCGATCACATCTTCACCGGCGAATATCCGGCCGGCAAACAGGTGGGAACCAACGGACTCACGCTCGACAAACTGGGCCGCATCATCGCCTGCGAACATGGCAACCGGCGCGTATCGCGCATCAGCCAGGACGGGATGCTGACGGTGCTGGCCGACCGGTACGACGGCAAGCGATTGAACAGCCCCAACGATGTGGTGGTCAAAAAGAACGGCGATATCTACTTCACCGATCCGCCCTTCGGCCTGCTGAATCCAGGACAGAGTTTGCAAGATGCCGCGAAGAATCCCGCGCGCGAAATGGCTTTCAACGGCGTCTTCCGCATCACTACCGGCGGAAAGATTGAGCCTGTGGTGAAAGATCTGGCGCTGCCCAACGGCCTGGCTTTCTCTCCCGACGAAAAGAAGTTTTACGTCGCCAATTCAGCAGGCAAAACATGGAGCGTGTACGACGTGAAACCGGACGGAACTATGGGCAATGGCCGCATCTTCTATAACGCGGACAAAGAGACGGGAGCGGGCGTGCCCGATGGCATGAAGGTAGACAGCGCCGGGAACGTGTGGGCCACCGGGCCGGGAGGCATTCTGGTGATTTCACCGCAGGCCAAATTGCTGGGCATGATCGCATTTCCCGAAGTCCCGGCCAACTGCGCGTGGGGCGACGCGGACGGCAAGACTCTTTACGTGACGGCGCGCACCGGGCTTTATCGGATCAAGACCAACATCACAGGAATTCGCCCTTAGTTGTTACTCATGCCGGAGGGCCGCCACCGGATTCACTCGGGAAGCTCGCCATGCCGGCCATAGCGATGCAAACGCGGCAACGCCGGTCAGGATGAACATGGTGGCCACCAGCGTCGCAGGATCGTCCGGCTGGAGTCCGTACAGCAGCGCCCGGATGGAACGGGACGCGAAGATGACCACTGGCAGTCCGATAGCCAGGCCAAGCGCGATCAGCGCCAGCGCCTCTCGCAGAACGGTCCACAGCACGCTTACCGGCCGCGCGCCGAGCGCCATGCGCACTCCGATCTCCGATGTCCGCCGGGAAACAGCATAGGACATTACACCGTAGAGTCCGAAGCAGGCCAGGCCCAAAGCCAATATTCCAAACGCGGTGGTTACGACCCTGCCCATGCGCTCTGGATTCAAGCTGCGGTCCACTTGCAACGCCAGCGGAGTAATGCGCTCGATGGGGAGATCGGGCGCAACGCGATTGAGCGCTTTGCGAACATCGGCCGCGATCGAGTTCGGGTCGCCGGCGGCGCGAACTTCCAGGCTTTCCGCATAAACCAGATTCTCACGAAGTGGATAGTACGCCATGGGAACGGCCTCCTCGCGGACCCGATTCACGCGCGCGTCGGCGACGACGCCGACGATTTCCGATTCCAGGTGCATGCCGAATCGCTGGCCGAGCGGATTGCGATTCGCGAAGTACCGCCGCACCATGGCCTGATTGACGATCGCGACCCCGTTGCCGCTGTCGTCAGGAGAAAAGTCGCGGCCATTTAACAGCCGCATTCCCACGGTCGAAAAATAATTCGGCCCGACGAAGCTGAATTGAATCCTGAGCTCCTCGTCAGGCGCGGGCTGATAGCCGGAAATCTTGATGCCGTCGTCGATGGATCGGCACTCCACTGCCAGGGCGCACATGGAGACGGCGGCCGAGCGCACGCCGGGAATGGCCTGCACGCGTTCCACCAACCGCTGGTACAAGGCAGGCAGTTGCGTGTTGTCATAACCGGCCGAGCGAGGATCCATCTACACCGTCAAAACATGTTCGCGATCGAATCCGAGTTCCACTTCCGCCAGATTGCGAAGACTGCGGGCGAACAACGCCGCGCCAAATACGACCACCAGCGAAAGAGCCACTTGGGCGGCCACCAGAAGTTTTGCGGCGCTGAAGCGGAAACGTCCCCGCCCGCCCTGCGACGCCGCTTTCATCGCTGCGCCCAGTTCCATCTTAGTGGCGCGAAACGCAGGGGCCAGGCCAAACAGCAAACCTGTCGCAATCGAAAGCGCAAGGGTGAACGCCAGCACGTGCCCGTCCGTCCATAACGGAGCGCCCTCCACATCCGCGACGCCGAACGCCATGCGCACCAGCCGGTCGCTCGCCCATTGAGCGAGCAGCAAGCCGAGCCCGGCCGCCACGCTGACGAGCAGCAAACTTTCGGTGAGCAATTGCTGGATCAAACGCCCGCGGCCGGCGCCGATGGATAGCCGTACCGCGATCTCGCGCCGTCGGCCTTCCGCCCGTGCCATCAGCAGATTCGCTGTGTTGGCGCACGCGATCAAAAGCACCAGCGCCACCATGGCCATCATGGCGACCAGCGGAGACGTGAACCGTTGCCGCGCGTTGGAGGCCCCTCGTGCGAAGGGCTGGAGGGCCAGGCTTTGTTCCAAATAGTAGCGGCGCCGGGATGCATCAAAGTTTTTCGACAGAGTATCGAGTGAATGCTCGAAGACTGCATTCAGCGCGTCGCGAACCGGGGGCGCGGGCCTGGCGCGTACAATCACGTCCAGCCACTCGACGAACTCTTGCGGGACCCACGGCTTTTCCGGATCGGCGTTGTCCTGGCTGCTGAAATTTTGGGCGTAATGAACATCCGCCTGCATCATCAGCGGAATCCAGACGTCGGTGGGCGAGTCGATCCACACTCCCCGGAAGCCTTTAGGCGCCACGCCGATGATGGTGAAGGGAGCTCCGTTCAATCGAATGGTCCGGCCCACTGCGTCGGAAGATCCAGCGAAGCCGCGCTGCCAAAACCCATAGCTGATGACGGCGACCGGGTGCCCGCCGATGGTCTGGTTGTCGCTGGGAGTCAGCAGCCGCCCCAGCGCTGGCGACAAGCCGAGCGTCGGGAAAAATTCGCCGGATACCAGCTGAATCGGCGCCACCTCCGATCGCCCTCCGCCTTCAAGCGTCGTTTGAGCGCGCGTGATTCGGCTCATCGCCGCCATTCCGAGCGCGCCTGAGCGAGTGTCTCGCAGCCGCAGGAACATTGGATACGAAAACCGTTGCGGGACGGTCGCGCGCGACTGCTGGTACAGGACGAACAACTGGTCCGGCGCGGCCACCGGCAGGGATTTCAAGAGCAGCGCATTCAAGATGGAGAAAATCGCGCTGTTCGCGCCAATTCCCAATGCTAAAGAAAGGATCGCAACCGCCGCAAAACCGGGGCTACGTCTCAGTTGCCGGACCGCGTAGGTCAAGTCATGCCAGATTTTTTCGAGCGTGATCCAGCCCCACATCTCGCGAGTGACTTCCTTGATGGCGAGCTCGTTGCCAAGCGCCCGGCGGGCGTTTTGTTCGGCCTCCTGTGGAGCCTCGCCGCTCTCCTCGCGATCCGCGCGGTCGATGTCAAGATGCGCCCGGATCTCATCGTCCATGTCGCGCTCGGCTTGCCGGCGTCGAATCAAACGGCCGATGACAAACTTGAGACGGTGGTAAAACATCGCGGTGTCACTGCGCTGGCTTCATCACGCCCGTGATGGCTCTCACCAGCAGCCTCCATTTGGATTCCTCGGCCAGCAATTGCTTTTTTCCCGCCGCAGTCAGGCGATAGTATTTGGCTCTTTGATTTTTGTCCGAAACCTTCCATTCCGAAGCCAGCCAGCCCTGCTTTTCCAGGCGATGCAGGGCCGGATACAGTGAGCCGGTTTCCACTTGCAGAAGTTCGCCCGAGCCGGCCCGAATCGACTGGCCGATTCCGTGACCGTGCCGCGGCCCCCACTGCAGCGTGGTGAGGATCAGCATGTCTAGAGTCCCCTGCAAAAGCTCGATGCGGTTCTTGTAAGGCTCGGGGGCCGTCATAGTGCTGTAGACACTCTACTACAATGCCTGTAGATTGTCTACTACTATCTTCACGGCGACCGATTGTCGTATGCTTGGTAGCGATGGCAACCAAAAAGAAAGCTGAACCTCAAGAAGAAAAACCAGCGAAGGAACAAAAAGCCAAGGCGCCCAAGAAGGAGGAGGCGGCCGGCGGCGAGGAGCTGCTGCAAAAGGCCGCCAAGGCGATTGGAACGGCGATCGGCACGGTGGCGGTGAAAACCGGCATCGCGCACCCGGCGACGCCGCCCAAGAAGAAGATTGCAAAGCTGGTCAAGAAGGACAAGAAGCGATTGCCGCGCAAGGCCAAGAAGCAGGCGAAAAAGAAGCTGTTAAGCGCGGCCCCGTAAACTGCGGCAGTCTTCCCCGACCGTGTTACACTATAGTCCACACATTGGGATGTGTAACTGTGCCCACCAATCTTGCCATCGACGACAACCTGATTGAAGAAGCGCGCCGCATCGGACATCACAAGACCAAGAAGGAAGCGGTAACAACCGCTTTGGCGGAGTACATCGCTCACCGCAAGCGGTTGGAGATTCTGGCTTTCTTTGGCACCGTCGATTTCGATCCGAAATACGACTACAAAGCGGAGCGCAAGAGGAAGCGCTAGGTGCAAGTACTTGTCGACACCGGCGTTTGGTCTCTCGCACTGAGACGGCAAGGAGGCCGCCTAAAGGAATCGAGAACGAACGCGTGCTATCGCTTCGCGAACTTATTCAGGACGGCCGCGCTCGGTTCATAGGACCGATTCGTCAGGAACTGCTCTCTGGCATTCGAGAGTCTGCGCAGTTCGAAAGCTGCGCGATCGATTGCGAGCCTTCCCGGATGAAGCTCTGACCACCGGGGATTACGAACAAGCAGCGCACTGGAACAATGAATGCCGCCGCAGAGGCATTACTGGATCGGGAGTCGATTTCCTGATCTGTGCTGTGGCCGTCGCGCGCGGATGGCAAATCTTCACCGCGGACGCCGACTTTCGAAGCTACGCCAAAATAGTTCCCGTCCAATTCCACCACCCATCGCCTTCCTGATGACATGGCCTGAAACCGGGAAGGCGCAGGTTAGCCCAAGAGGTGGGCAGAAGGCTAATGGATATCGATCTTCAGCACCGCGTCGGAGTGCTCATGCCGCCAATTCCAATAGGCCGACTGATCCTCGGCGTTCAGCCGGTTGAACGCGCGATATTTTCGGTGGTTCTCTTTGACATACATGCGGCGCGAGCCTCCACCATCTTGCGCAGAGCCGGGGCTAAGCTTCCTGATGACGTGATTCACGTTCGTGGACAAGGTCACTTAACGGGAGCGTCAACCTTTGCGCGTGTAACGGCGGATCCCGGTGGCGCGCCCGGTGTCCGGATCCACGGTAACAATGACCGCGTGCAGCTCGGCGCCCGACTTGGCGTTGTCCAGCCGGATCGGCATGCCGGTCAGAAAACGGCGGATCGCAAGATTTTTCTCCGATCCGATCACCGAATCGTACGGCCCCGTCATGCCGACATCGGTTTGATACGCGGTGCCGCCCGGCAGGATGCGTTCATCGGCGGTCGGAATGTGCGTGTGCGTGCCGATCATCGCCGACACGCGGCCGTCCAGATACCAGCCCATCGCCATCTTCTCGCTGGTCAACTTCGGCGTGAAAATCGACGAACCGCACTTTGACCGCCGGGATCCAGCGATTTCAGAATCTCGTCCGCCATCCGAAACGGATCGTCGATGGCGGGCAGATGCACGCGGCCCTGCAAATCGATCACGGCCACCGGAACGCCGTTGCGCGCTTTGGTCACCAGCAGGCCGCTTCCCGGCAGATCGGCCGGATAATTGGCCGGGCGCAGCAGGCGCGGCGTGCGCGGCAGATAATCGAAGATCTCTTTCTTGTCCCAGATGTGATTGCCGGAGGTGAGGACATCCACTCCCATCGAGAACAGCTCCTCGGCGATCAGCGGCGTGATGCCGAAACCGCCCGCCGAGTTCTCGGCGTTGGCGATGGCGAGCTGGATCTTTTCCTCGCCGATGATCTCCTGCAGATATCGCGCGACAAGAACGCGGCCGGGCGACGCAAAGATGTCGCCAATAAATAAAATGTTCATCAGATTGAAGGCTGGAAAGAAAAGAGGAGCGCAGCTTACCAGCGGAACCGGCTCCCGTCCTTGACCCCGTAACTCAACAGGGCGGAGCCCTCCGAGCGTCTTTAGGCTTCTCCAATGACGGCTTTTAGACCGCCGGAGCTTGCACACCAACGCATAAACCGAGACGGACCCCTAGACAATTGACTGTCGGATCAATTTAAGGAAACCGATTCCCAAACTGAGCAGAAACGCTCCTTCGGCAATGATAACAGAGGTGCACTGGTCAAAGCGAGATTTTTTCACGGGCAGCAAGCTAGGTGCTTAATCTTAGCCACTTTAGCTTCAGGAATGTAATGGAAAACTTAAGTACCATTTTGAGTACTATCGTCGGTGCCCAGTTCGGCCCGAATCCGTGACGGCGATGCGGTTGGCAAAGGCTTCCACGCGATCCAGTTCCGGGCCTTCCACCATCACCCGCGCCAGCGGCTCGGTGCCGGAAAATCGGACCAGCACGCGGCCCGAATCGCCGAAGGAATCCTCGGCCGCGCGGATCTCGGCCGCCACACCGGGCAGATCCTCCAGGGGCTTTCGCTCCTTGATGCGAACGTTGACCAGACGCTGCGGATAAACTTGAATCTCTTGGGTTAATTCGTCGAGGCCGGCGCCCGACTCGACGCATCACTTCGAACACTCGCAACGCCGTCAGCATGCCATCTCCGGTGGTGGCGTAGCGATGAAAGATGATGTGGCCGGATTGCTCGCCTCCCAGCACCGCGCCGCGCCGCAGCATTTCTTCCAGCACGTACTTGTCGCCCACCGGCGTTCGGATCATGCCGATCCCGTGCGCGCAGAGCGCCCGTTCCAGGCCCAGGTTGGACATCACCGTGGCGACCACCAGCGGCGGATGCCCGTCGACGGTGAGCTGGCCGCGTCATTCAAGTATCGGCCCGTGAGGAACAGCACCGCATCGCCATCGATGATCTTGCCGGAGCGCGCCACGAACAGAGCGCGATCGGCATCGCCATCAAACGCGACGCCCACGTCCGCCTTTTGCTCCAGCATCGCCGCCTGCAAAACTTCCAGATGCAGCGAGCCGCAGTTCAGATTGATGTTGCGGCCGTCGGGCGAGCAATGGATGCGAATGCACGCGCGCGCCCAGGCGTTCGAAAAGTTCGGGCGCAAGCACGGACGCCGAACCGTTCGCGCAGTCGGCCACGATCTTCAATCCGTCCAGCCCTCCGGGAGCGTCGCGGCCAGGTGATCCATGTAGGCGCGGTCCAGACCCGCGTTCACCGCGAGCGGCGCCGGCGGCGAGTAGGCGCCTTGATCGAGCAGCGAGAAGATTTCTTTCTCCAGCAACTCTTCCTGCTCGTCGGGCAGCTTATAGCCGGCGTGACCGATCAGCTTGATGCCGTTATCCTGATACGGATTGTGCGAGGCCGAAATCATCACTCCGGCGGCGAATGGCCCGTTCTTGGCGAGGTAAGCGACGCCCGGCGTGGTGGTGACGCCCGCGAACTCCACCTTCACCTGATGCCGCGCCAGTCCCGCCGCCACTTCCGCGGCCAGCCACGGGCCGGATTCGCGCGTGTCCATTCCAATGACGACCTGTCGCGATGTCTGCGCTGCTGGATTCGATCGACCCAGCGGCCCAACGCCGCGCCCACCGCCTGCGCGGTCTTCGGATCGAGCGGCGGCTGGCCCGCCACTCCGCGAATTCCGTCGGTTCCAAACAGCGCGCGCGCCACTAGCGGGCGCCCCCGTTCGCGATCTTTTCCAGCTTCACCTCGCACCGTAATATCGGTCGGCGCCTCCACCAGCCTTACCTGCGGATCGCCGATATTCAAATGCGTGTGAAAGATTTTCTCGCCGGTGACGCCGCTCAAGTCCATGGGATCGGTTTTGACTTGATTGATGGCTTGCACGCGATCCTGGGAGCCCCGAATGCGGACCTTCGGCCGGACTGAACTGCTGGCTCGCGATGCGATAGCCCGGCGGGCTTGTTCACGTAAGACGGCTGGACGGGTTCTTCTTTAAGATGAGCTGGTCAAAATGCAGCGTGAGTTGCGAAGGAACCGCGCGATAGAACACCACTCCCGAAGGCAGATTGAGATTGCGGCCGCGGATGCTGTAGGTGCGCTCGCCGGGCTGGGCGTCGGACAGGTCCAGCACCACGGCCACCGTCGACAGATTGTCGCGCGTCAGGCGGCCCGATGGACCGCGGACTTCCAGCCGCACGCGATCCGGCAGGTTGCCGCTGATGTCCAGATCGTCCCGCATATTCTTGAAGTCCACCGGAACCGAGAGCGACGTGGCCACTTCCGGTTCGCGCGCCACCGCCATCCACAAGCCGATCGCGATGAGCAGCGAAAGAAGCTTCCAGCCCAGGTTGCGCGTGAAGAGCTGGATCATCGGATGCTCCGGCATGCTCAGTGCGATCCAGGCGGTCCAGAGTGGACTGATGCACGCGGCCGCCGCGGCGCCGCGTCTCCGGACGCCCGGCTGCGCTTCTCGTCGCGGTCCAGCCGCTCGGAGAGCAAATGCTCCACGCGTTCCAGCGGAACATCCAGCTCGATTTCTCCGAAGGCCGCCACCGAAACCTTGCCGGTCTCTTCCGAGCACCACGATCGCGATGCAGTCCGACTCTTCGCTGATTCCGAGCGCCGCGCGATGCCGCGTGCCGAGTTCGGTGATCAACAGAGGATTGGTGGTCAGCGGCAGGAAGCAGGCCGCGGCGGAAATCCGGTCGCCCTGGATGATCACCGCGCCGTCGTGCAGCGTGCCGCCGGGATGAAAAATGGAGCACAGCAGATCGCGCGAGACCAGGGCATCCAGGCTCACGCCGCTTTCGATGAAGGTTCGCAAGACCGATCTTGCGCTCGATGACGATCAGAGCGCCCACTTTGGTCTGCGATAAGCGGCCCACCGCCAGCACCACTTCCTGGCTCAGCTCGCGCCGCTCCAGCTGGCTGATGCCCAGGAACGGCCGGCGGCCCAGCCGCGCCAGCGCCCGCCGCAGTTCGGCTTGGAACATGACGATCAGCGCGATGGGCGTATAGGGCGCAAGGGTCGCCAGAATGGTGTGCAGCAGCTCCAGCTTGGCCCACACCGCGACGCGCATAAATCAGGCCGAGCACGCACAGGCCCGAGCAGAACGTGCACCGCGCGGCGTCCGCGGATGATCAACAGAAACTGATAAATGAGGATCGCGACAATGACGATGTCAATGGCCGCGGTGATGGTGAGTGGCGGTAAATCCGAGAACGTGGATGGCAAGTAACGCCCCATGCATCGAAATTAATTGTACCAAGCCGGTCAAGGAGATACCGAAGAATTTTGCCCGGCGTCAAGGTTTCTTCGAAGCGGACACCCCGACCGCCACGGTGTGCGCGGTGAGCGTAGTTCCCTTCTCCGCCGCGTGGATCACCACGTGATCGCCGACTTTGAGATCGGTCTTCTGAATCGGCTTGTCCGCTCGCGCGTAAGTGGTCTGCGGCGTCGAGCAGCACTTCCACGGTTTTGCCGGCCGCGGTGGTCACAGTGACGGATTGATCGGAAACTTTGGCCACGGTGCCGCGCACGTGCTCCATGCCGCCGTGCGCGAAGGCGACGCGCGACAGTCATCAAGGCCGGACGCCATGGCGAGCAGTAGCGCGCGCCGGGCGATATTGTCATTTGGGTTCGACAATGTTCATGGATCTATTATTTCTCGCTCGGCCGCAGCCGGAACCGGACGAAGACATTGCCGCCGACGGGCCGGTCGCCATAATACGGCTTGATCGCGTCGGGCAGCGAATAGGCGGTGAAGTTCGCGCCGATGCCGGTCTCGACATGCCGGAACAGATCGACGTCGCGCGTGTAGCCGATGGTGTACGCGCCGATGCGGAAGGTGCTTCCGTACAAAATGTCCAGATTTTGTTCGATCTCCGGCTGGTCGTCGAACAGCTCGTCTTTATCCACCAGCTCGACGCGGCCGGTCACAAAATTCTTGCGCCTAATCGGCAGCACCGATTCCGCCAGGTACGAATTCAGGTTGCGGCCCGTGGCCGTCTCGTGATTGCGTCCCCAGATCAGACTCGACGCCCAGCTTCCGCCCGGCATCGGTTTCGTGTATTCGAGCGACGCCGTGCTGCGCACCTGATCGCCCGGCTCCAGTGCCTCCGGATGCGTGAGCCTTCCCACCGAAACCTGCGCCGCCCAGTTCTTCGCCGGGAAAAACCACAATCGCGCCGACCAGGAATCGATCGCGCCCTGCTGAATGATCCAGCGATTCTCGCCGGGCTCGGCGCCATGGAAGCCGCTGGCTTCGAGTTT
Source organism: Bryobacterales bacterium (assembly GCA_963798295.1). GTDB lineage: Bacteria > Acidobacteriota > Terriglobia > Bryobacterales > Bryobacteraceae > Palsa-89. Next base: position 1,699,748 of record CAWCSV010000007.1, read on the forward strand.
CACTTTCTTGTACGCCAGCCCGACCGTGACCACATCGTCTGAGATGTGCGTGGAATCCTGCCAGTGATGCGAGAGTGGGCGCTTCCGGCAACTCCTCGGCGGATGCGCGATGCGGATAAGCCACCGGCCCGAGCGCCGGATCGCCCACCGGAGCGAAATAGAGCTCGAGCCTGGTGTTCGCGCTCAGCTCCCGCACATAGTGGAAGCCGAGGCCCATGATGAAATTGTGCGGATGCTGTCCGTCCACGATGGGCTTGCCGAAAGCCGTTTCGCCGGTTTGGAACAGCAGCGGATAGCGGCGATCGGTGATGGTGGCCGGCTCCAGGCTCAGCATCAGATCCACCTGGAACGCGCCCTCTCTCACCGGCGCGATGCTCCGCCGAGGCCATGAACCAGTTGGTTGAATAGAGCTTGTCGCCTCCGCGCGGCCCCGATTGCTGCGTGTCCACCAGAAACGCGTCGCCCATGAACATGGTGTTCCAGGATCCGAAATGGGTCATGATCATGGGCATCGGCCAGGAGTCCGGATTGACGGACGTGCCCGAGGCGAGATTCATCAGATCCATGCTGGCGGGATTCATGTCCACCATATTCATGCCATTGAGCGAAAATCGAAACATTGAGTCAAGAAAATAGGACGACTACTCGAAACATGACACTCTTTCCGCGACAACACCGATAGCGCACAGATCAGCGTTAATCTGCGTGGAGCTGAACGGAGATTAGAGTCTCAGGATGTTAGGAGGAACGAGGACGGGTGGCGAAAAAGCTGGCGACGCGAAGATCTCGGCAACAACGAACGAATAGCGCGCTTCAACGATGACAGGCGCAGCAAACCCGATTGCGATGCGCTCACGACGATGCATGTGCATCGGGAAGCAGCAAATCGTGGTACACGCCGCCGCTGTCACGTGGCCGGCGTGAATGCTGATGGCATGGCGGCAGCAGCGGTGCAGCTGTCGGCGGCGCACGATGCCACGCACTGCGCGGCGCCAAAGATCAGCGCCACGATCAGCAGAGCCACAAGGTGAACGCGCGCGTGCGGTCATCTAGTGCGATCATAACACGCTGGAATCTGCGAGCAAGTTACGTTAGCGTGAACGTTACCACCTTAGTACCGCTTCGTAGCCCATATCCACGGAATTACCTTAGTACCTATCTTGCAGGTACTCTACCGCCGATCAGGATAGCTGCGAGGGCATATTGAGTAGTATTTCTATTTTTGTATGTGAGTCGCAGCCGATCGTGATCGAGGGCCTGCAGAAGGTGCTCGCCGAGACCGCCGATCTGGTCTTTGCGGGTGCGGTGTCCACGGCCGGCCGACGCGCTGGACGCCATCCAGCGCATCCATCCCAACATTGTGCTTGATCGACGGAAGCACGGGACTGACGGCGGCGCTGCGGCTGCTCGGCCATCTGAAGGCTGCTGGGCCCGCTCATCCGGTGCTGTGGGTGGTGGACCTGCCGGAGATGGATGCATTCCGCGCGCTGCAAATGGGCGCGCGCGGCATCGTCAAGAAAACTCTGCCTACCGCTACGCTCATCGAGTGTCTGAGGGAAGTGGGGGCCGGGCAAATCTGGATGCAGGAATCCGAGCAGGTTGCCGACTTCCTGCAGCGCAAGGATGCTTCGCGCCTGACACCGCGAGAGAAGGAAGTGGTGCGCTTGATTTGCCGGGGCTTCGCAACAAACAAATCGCGGAGAATCTGCACATCACGCGCCGGGCACCGTGAAGGTGCACCTGATGCACATCTTCGAAAAGACGGGACTGAAGGATCGCCTGGCGTTGGCTGTGCATGGCCGCGAGCTGGTGGGCGTGGAAGTTCCGGCCAGCGACGCGGCCGGCCGTTAGAGCCTGGCTGGCCGATTCATATCCGCAAAGCCGCGGCTAATTCCTTGTCGCCGCGCACCCGCCAGATCTTGGAATCGAGCATGTAGTGCGTGAACGGGCATGCCCCAGATGGCGGCCTGCAGCCACTGAACGGCGGGGAAGTAAGCTTGCGGCAGGACGTTCAGGGCGAAATGCAGCCCCAGCGCAATAATGACGTAATTACCCAGGCTTTTGGCGAAGAAAGCCGCCAGCCCGTATTGTTCCTTGCGCTTGCGGCGACTGAATAGCGGTTCTTGTTATGGAACCACATCAGACGATGATATTGAAATGAGTGAAATAGTCCGAGCGTAATTCCGGCCCGCAGGATTCCGTCGGCGCCAAAACTGGCGGCATACAGAAACGCGATCCATTGCAGCGGCACCAGCACCGCCAGCAGCATCAGCTTGGGCGCATTCAAGGGCAGGCCGGCGCGGAACTTTTGCACCTGGCGTCCCACGTAGATCAAGGCGAAAATGGCATAGGCCGCGGTGGCCGCCCATCCCAGGAATTGCACGGCCTGGCCAAGCCATCAGTCTGGTTTTGATGACGAACAGCGCGAGTGGAAGAACCGTGGATGACAGCATGAACCAGCGGTCCAGCTTCAGATCCAGAGGGATCCCGCTCCTTGTTCTTGGCCTTCCACAACATCATGAAACCCATGTGCTGTTTCGCGATGTGGTAGTGCTGCCAGCACACCGCGAAGAGATAGAAGAGCGACGCTTGGCCGGCCCATACCATCACGGGGACCGATGACGCAGAACGGAACGATAATCCATAGGAACCATCCCAGCCGTTTTCGCTCCCGCTTATCCATATAAGTGCGGGTGACGGTGCCCATTACATGCGGCCCATCCACGGCCAGGAACCAGGTGAGGTAAATGGGAGTGATCGGAAACCCGGCGGCCATCAAACCCAAGGCCAGGTAGCTGATGGCGGCGGGCCCGATGAACCAGAGCAGATCGTCGCGCCGGGAAATGATCCAATTCGTGCCGCGCGGGCCGGCATCCCGATGGGTTGGGAAAGGCCGGTGTGATCGCACTGGTGCTCATGGGGCTCTCCTGAGTACTTATCGTCAGGAAGGACGGGATGGCTGTATAAGGCGTTGAGCGTAGCCAATGTGGCTGGCCGGTAGCAGCGCTAATGCAAGTGGGCGCTGGGGTCGATCAACTTCGCAAGGGACCTCGGGTCCCGAGCGAGCAGTGTCTTTGGCAACCTCCACACAGTCCTCCGCCACCATCGCGCGCCGAGTCTTTGGAATCGACGCCTGCGCCGGCTCAGCACGGGCAGGTCTAGCGGAGCAGTGGGGCGAGTGCTCGCACGCATTTTCAAGCCATCGCTTTCCGACTGCTTCTTTATCGCGCTCATTCTCTGGCTGTTCGTGTGGGGCGCGAGCGGCTGGATCGCGCTGCTGGGCGACGGCGACACGGGATGGCACATTCGCACCGGCCAGTACATTCTGGAACATCATCGCGTACCGACTCAGGATTTGTTCTCGTTCTCGCGACCCGGCGCGCCCTGGTTCGCCTGGGAATGGCTGACCGACGTGACCTATGCGGTGTCATTCCAGATGGCCGGGCTGAAGGCGATCGTGCTGGTGGCGGCTGTGATGATCGCGCTGTTTGCCACCGTGGTTCTGCGCTACACGCTGTGGCGCGGCGCCAACGCGTTGGTGGCCGCGCTCACCACGCTGCTGGCCGTGGGCGCTTCCTCCATGCACTTCCTGGCGCGCCCGCATCTGTTCACGCTGCTCCTGCTGCCGGTCTGCTTGTGGCTGGTGGAAGCGGACCGGCGCGAAAACACGCGCTGGCTTTGGGCGCTCATTCCGGTGACTGCGGTGTGGACCAACCTGCATGGCGGATTCGTCATTTTTCTGGCGTGCCTGGGACTGCTGGTGGCTGGCCTACGCGATCGAAATGGCGCTCGGCCGTCAAGCAAAGCAGGCGCCTGGCCGCAGATCCGGCGCTACTCCGCGCTGTTGGCGGGATGCTCGCTTGCGTCGCTGGCCAATCCCTACGGGGTCCAGTTGCATGTGCATATCTCCGAATACCTGCGCGCCGATTGGATCAAGAACATGGTGCAGGAGTTTCAGGCGCCCACCTTTCGCTCCGAAGGCCAGCTCCAATATGAAGCTGTTGCTGCTGGCCGGTTTGATCACCAGCGGCTTCCTGCTCCGCCGGCGGATGTTCGCCGAAGCGCTGTGGGTGCTGTTCCTGGCCCACTCGTCGCTCATCAGCGTGCGGCATGCTCCGCTCTATGCCGCGGTCGCCGCGCCGCTCATTGCTTGCGAGATCAGCGAGTGGTGGCGGGCTGCGGTGGCGGGGCTGAAGAAGTCCTCGGCCTTGCGAATTCTGTACCAGTTGGGGGCGGATCTGGCGCCGGGCTTTCGCCGCACCAGCGTCTGGCCGGCCGTATTCATCCTGTGCTTTGGTGGCGCTCGGACGCGCCGTTCAAGTGGCCGCGCGACTTTCCCGAGCGAGCATGTTTCCGACCGCGATGGTCCACCAGCACGCCGACCTGATCGCCTCGGGCCGTTTGCTGACCCCGGACCAATGGGGCGACTACATCATCTACAGTTTTTATCCGCGGCAGAAGGTCTATGTGGATGGTCGTAGTGATTTCTACGGAGAGAAGCTCGGCCAGGAGTATCTCCACCTACTGCAGGGGGCTTCGGACTGGCAGAGCGATCATGGACCGAAATGGCTTCAACGTGGCTCTGCTGCCGGTGGATTGGCCGCTGGCGTCGATGCTGAAGATGGACCCGTCGCTGGCGCGTAGTCCAAGACGATACCAAGGTCATACTGTTCCAGCGGCTAAGTCGGCAAACCCCGAGGAATTAGGTAGTTCGACCCCCCAACCGGGCATCGTCCGTACTAAAGAAAACCTAGTGTTCGGGCTAATGAAAACCTCCCAGTTGGCCGAAGTTATAAGGCAGGGAGAGCCGACCGGCATGAGAAGCAATCAGAACCCGTCAGGTTCAGCCACGCGGAGTGTGCGGCGGAACCCGGGGGCGTTGGAGGCAAGTGTCGTGGCGAAGCTGAGCATGCCTCAGATGCCTGTGGAGTGGCTGGATTCGGGAAGCTGGCGGCTGCCTTCGGGTAAGGCGCTGGCGGAATTTGCTCTGCAGGCCGGGTTTCTGGCGCCGCTGCTGTTTCGAGCGGACCGCTTCGGGAAGAGTTCTCCCAACCGGATCGCTCAGGCGTCGGACGGCAGCCTGCCAGCGGCATCGGGGAAATAGATCGGGAACGTGGCGCCGCACGGGCAAACAGTTCGGCAAAGGGGACGGCCGGTGACGGCCCAGGCCCTGCTGGCGGGCGGAATCGGGATCGCGGCCTGTGTCGACGATCTGCGGCGCCGCCAGATCTCCAATTGGATTCCCGGCTCGGCCTTGGCGAGCGGTTTGGTTTTGCAAACCGTGCAGCATGGCTGGCGCGGCGCAGGCTCGGCGTTGCTCGGCACTCTGGCGGGCGCGGGCGTGTTCCTGATTTTTTATCTGCTGGGCGGCATGGGCGGAGGAGACGTGAAGTTGATGGCGGGCTTCGGCGCGCTGCTGGGAGCCAAGCGGCTGTTTGAAGCTGCTTTGTGGACGGCCGGATGTGGCGGCGTGATGGCGCTGGCCGTCATCGCGCGCGGGCCTGATTCGAGACTTCGTTGGACGCGCGGGAAATCCGGCAGCGAAGCCAGCGTCGGGCCGGAAAGCGGACAGCATCCCCTACGCTCCGGCCATCGCCGCCGGAGTCTGGTTGAGCCTGGTGGGAGCAACGTAGACAAGCTGGAGCAGACGTGAGAAAGCCACGACGGGAAAAGCCACGATCGTGAACGGCCACGTGAGAAAGCCACAGCAGCGAGTATGGCGCGGCAGTCCGAGATTTAGCGGTCGAAGGCGGGAGAGAGGGATATGGATCGTAGATTTCTGACGGTATTGGGCGTGAGTCTGCTGTTCGCGCTGGTGATATCAAGCGTGTTCTATCAGATGACGGCTCGCGCCGGCGGCCCCAAGAAGGCGCCGAGGCAACCGATTTGAAGGACATCGTCCTGGCTGCCAGGCCACTCTCGGTGGGGACGACGGTGAAGCCGGCCGACATCAAGCTCGGCAAGATCCCATCGGCGGCCTTCCCGAAAGGCGCGTTCGCCAAGCCCGAGGAAGTGATCGATCGTCCGCTGATCAGCAACATTCTGATGGACGAGCCGGTGCTCGAAGGACGGCTGGCGGCGCGCGGCAGCGGAATCGGACTGGCGCCGGTGATTCCGGTCGGGATGCGCGCGGTGACGCTGCGGGTGAACGACGTCACCGGCATCGCCGGTTTTGTGCTGCCGGGCATGCGGGTCGACGTATTGGTCACCGGGCATCCTCCCAACTCCGATGAGCTCGGTCACCGCTACGCCGGTGCAGCTGCAAAACCTGCTGGTGCTCTCGGCCGGAACCGTGATGCAGCCGGATGCGCGCGGCCAGGCCATGCCGGCCCAGACCGTCACTTTGCTCGGGACGCCGGAGCAAGCCGAGACGCTCACGCTGGCGAGCGCCGATGCGCGCATTCAATTGGTCTTGAGAAACGGCAGCGATCAGACCATCGAAAAAACGCCCGGGCACGACATCGCGGAGTTGTACGGCGAGCGCGCCGTCGCAAAAGAAGACCGCCGAACAACAGCGCTCCGCCGCGGCCGCGCGCCCGGCCGGTGGTGGTGGCCGCGGCCCCTCCGCCGCCTCCTCCGCCACCCGATCAGATCGTGGTGATTCGCGGAACGCAGAAGAGCGTGGAAGTGGTGGGAGTCGGTGGAGGCGGGGGAAAGTAAACCATGCGAAGAATGAAACGGCTGTACATCCTGTCTGGGCTGCTGGCTCTGGGCGCGGCCAGTTGGCTGTTCGCGCAAGGGGGCCCGGAAGAGATTCGCCTGACGATCGGAAAGAGCATCGTCATCGACTATCCGGCGGACATCGCGCGGATTTCCACCAGCAACGCCGGACATCGTGGACGCGTCGCCGGTTACCGGGCGCGAAGTTCTGGTCCATGGCAAAGTCTTTCGGAACGGTCACGCTGGTGGTTTGGAGCAAGGCCGGCCAGCGCAACTTCTATAACATCACCGTGGAGCAGAACCTGGAGCCGCTGCGCCAGCTGCTCAAGGAGACCTTCCCCGCCGAGGACATCCACGTTCAATCCTCGCGCGATTCGCTTTCGCTCACCGGGCGGGTAGCGAACAAAGATATTGCCGACCGGGCCACCGCGCTGGCCACGCCCTTCGCGAAAACCGGTGGTGAACAACCTGCAGGTCGCCGAGGGGCCGGCGGAGAAGCAGATTCTGTTGCGCATCAAGTTCGCCGAACTGGACCGTTCGGCATCCAACCAGTTCGCGGTCAACCTGATTTCCACCGGCGCCACCAACACCATCGGCGCAGTCACGCACCGGCCAGTTCCGGCTCCCACGCCTACCCAGCTTCAGATCGGGGCGGGGGCGCAGCCAGTTCCACCTTCACCATTTCCAACGCCCTGAATATTTTCGCGTTCCGGCCCGGATCTGAACCTGGGGGCCTTCATCCAAGCCCTGGAACAACACAATCTGCTGCAGACCCTGGACGAGCCGACCCTGATGACCACCGACGGCAAAGAAGCCAGCTTCCTGGTGGGCGGCGAATTTCCGATCCCGGTCCTGCAAGGGGGAGCGAATTCCGGCGCCGTCACTATTCAGTTTCGAGAATTCGGCGTCCGGCTGACCTTCACCCCCAACATCACCGGCCACAACAACATTCGCCTGCACGTCAAGCCGGAAGTTTCCGCGCTCGATTACAGCAACGCGCTGTCGTTCAACGGCTTCACCATCCCCGCGCTTTCGTCGCGCAAGATGGAAACCAACATCGAGCTGGGCGAAGGCCAGAGCTTCGTGATCGCCGGTCTGATCGACAACCAGGTGACCGAAACGATCTCCAAGATTCCGGTCTTGTCGAGCCTGCCGATCCTAGGGAATCTGTTCAAGATCCAGAATTCGATCGCAAGAGCGACACCGAGCTGGTCGTCATGGTCACGCCCGAAATCACGATGCCGCTGCAGCCGGGCGACGCCAAACCCGGTCCTCCCGATGCCGCGACCCTTCCTGGTGCCGGTGACGCCGGGTTCGAGCGACGCATTCCCGACTAAAGAAAGGCCAAGTAGGAGCGCCGCGGATGAGAAACGCCAGGAGCGCGCGATGATGAGCCGGGGACCAGTTTTGACGGCGCTTGCGATCATTCCCGATCGCGAGCTCGCCGGCCAGCTTGCGACCGCTCTCGAGCGCACCCGCTCCTTCCAGATTCTGTCGGAGTTCAAGTCCTATCCCTCGCTCCAGACGCTGGAAATTCGGGTGCGCCAGACCAAGCCGGACGTGATCCTGCTCGATCTGGCCAGCGACCTCGATCAGGCCTGCGAGTTGATTCGCTGCGTGTCCTCGCTCAACCTGCGGGCGCACGTGGTGGGGCTGCATGTGCGGAACGATTCGGACGCGATTCTGCGCTCCTTGCGGAGCGGAGCGAGCGAGTTTCTGTACGCGCCTTTCGACGTTCAAACGCAAAACGACGCCGTGGCCCGGCTGCACCGTCTGCTGCAGCCCGGGCCGGCGGAACAAGCCGAGCCAGGCTCGATCGTGGCCTTCTCCAGCGCCAAGCCCGGCTCGGGCGCATCCACGCTCGCCGCTCAAGCCGCCTTCGCGCTGCGCCGCACCACTTCGCAACGAGTTTTGCTCGCCGACTTCGACCTGATGGGGGGCATGATCGGCTTTTACCTGAAGCTCACCAACACCAAGTCTCTGCTGGACGCCTTGCAGATGGCCGAGCGGCTGCAGGAGGGCGGCTGGGCTTCCTGTGTCGCGCTGGCGGACGGCGTGGATATTCTGCCGGCGCCCGAAACCCCCTACGCCGGGCCGATCGACGCCGCGCGGCTGCACGCGGTGATGGAATACGCCCGCATGAACTACGAGTGGGTGGTGATCGACCTGCCGGTGGTTTTTCAACGGCTGAGCCTGATGACCATCTCCGAATCCGACCGCGCGTATCTGGTCTCGACGCCCGAGTTGCCGAGCCTGCACCTGGCGCGCAAGGCCGTCAATCTCCTGGATCATTTGGGCTTCCCCAAGGAACGTTTTCAGATCGTGATGAACCGCATCGACCGGCGCGATGAGATCGCCGGATCCGACATCGAGCGGTTGTTTAACTGCGCGATCGACGCGCGGATTCCGAACGACTATTTCTCGCTGCACCGCGCGGTGACGCTGGGCCAGCCGGTGGATGGACATTCCGAACTCGGCAAGGCGGTCGAGAACCTGGCCAGCCGCCTGTCGGGCGGCGGAGGCCAGGATCGCAAACGCGCGGCGATTCCGGACTTGCGAGTGGCGGCTTCGCCGGTGTAGTGCGGCTGTGTGAAGGGTTTGCAGTGACGATTTATGTTTCCTAATCTCGATACCAAATCGACGCCCCAAATCAGCTGGGAGCAGCGGCTGCTGAAAAACGGCGGCAAGTCCAAGGGTGCGCTGAAGCCGGAATATCAGGAGCTGAAGTTCACGCTGCATCGCAAGCTGGTGGACAAGATCAATCTGGAGGCGCTGGCCACCATCGACAACCAGCGGGTGCGCAGCGAAGTGCGCCAGGCGCTGATTTCGCTGATCGATTCGGAGCCGACGCTGCTCAGTTCGCTCGAAAAGCAGCAGATCTGCGACGAGGTCCTGGACGAGGTTTTCGGCCTCGGGCCGCTCGAGCCGCTGTTGCAGGATCCCAGCATCTCCGACATTCTGGTCAACACTCACAAGCAGGTCTACATCGAGCGCAAGGGCCTGCTCGAATTGACCACCGTCACCTTCCGCGACGCCCAGCACCTGCTGCGCATCATCGACAAGATCGTTTCGCAGGTCGGGCGGCGCGTGGACGAATCCAATCCCATGGTGGACGCGCGCTTGAGCGACGGCTCGCGCGTCAACGCCATCATTCCGCCGCTGGCGGTGGACGGGCCGCTGTTGTCGATCCGCCGTTTCTCGACCGACAAGCTGATGCCGCCCGACCTGGTGGACCGGCGCGCCATGACGCCCGGCATGATGGAGCTGCTCGAAGCGGCCGTCAAGGCCAAGCATGAACATCATCATCGCGGGCGGAACCGGCGCCGGTAAGACCACTCTGCTGAACGCTCTTTCGGCGTTCATTTCGCCCAAGGAGCGCATCGTCACCATTGAAGACGCGGCCGAATTGCAGTTGAAGCAGCCGCACGTGGCGCGCCTGGAAACGCGGCCTCCGAACCTGGAAGGGCAACGGCGCGGTCCGGCAGCGCGAACTGCTGGTCAACAGCCTGCGTATGCGCCCGGACCGCATCGTGGTGGGCGAAGTCCGCGGCGAGGAAGCGCTGGACATGCTGCAGGCCATGAACACCGGTCACGACGGATCGCTCACCACGGTCCACGCCAACAGCCCGCGCGACGCGATTTCGCGCCTGGAGGTGATGGTGTCGCTCGCCAGCGCCAACATGCAGCTGGTTTCGGTCCGGCAGCAGATCGCCAGCGCCGTGCACCTGCTGGTGCAGGCTTCGCGCATGAGCGACGGTTCGCGCCGGGTGATCAATCTCACCGAGGTCACGGGCATGGAAGGCGACGTGATCACGCTGCAGGACATCTTCGTTTTCGAAAAGCGCGGCCTGAATCCGGACGGCCGCGTGGTGGGACGCTTCGCCGCCACCGGCATCCGGCCCAAGTTCTACGAAAAGCTGCTGGCGGCCGGCATCCGGCTGCGCGCCGACCTGTTTGACGAGGTGGTGGAGGTTTGACGGCATGTTCTTAATGATCGCCATCGCGGTATGGGCTTGCGCCCTGGTCATCTGGTGGATCTGCTCGAACGCGTTCCGCCACTCGGACCTGGACAAGCTCAAGAGCCGCTTGATCGGCACCAGCAAGACCAAGGCGGCCAAGGCGCGCTGGCGCCGGCGGTTCGCTCATCCATGCCGAGGAAAAGAACGTTCTGCTCGCCACCAAGTTCCTGCGGCGCTTCCAGCTGCAGAGCAAGCTGCAGGAGATGCATCGAGCAGGCGGGGATGAAGTGGAGCACGCAACGGCTGGTGAACACCTGCCTGGTCGCGGTGGTGGCGGTCTGGGCGCTGGGCTGGGTTTTGCTTCCCGACCAGTTCCAGCGCTTTTCCTACCTGCCGGCGCTCGCTGGCGGGCGCGCTGCCGGTGCTTTATGTGATCCGCAAGCGCAAGGCGCGCATGCGCCGATTTGAAGAGCTGTTTCCCGACAGCCTGGAGTTCGTGTCGCGCTCCATGCGCGCCGGGCACGCTTTCTCGGTGTCGCTCGAAATGATTCACCGCGAGTTTCAGGAACCGCTTGGCGGGTGAATTCCGGCGCACCTTCGAAGAACACAACCTGGGCTTGCCGCTGGACGTGGCGCTGCAGAAACTGGCCAAGCGCGTTCCCTCGCTGGACGTGCACTTCTTCGTTTCCGCGGTGCTGCTGCAAAAGCGCACCGGCGGCAACCTGGCCGAGATCCTGGACAAGCTGGCCTACGTGATCCGGGAGCGCTTCAAATTGCGGGGCCGCATCCGGGCCATCAGCGCGCATGGGCGCATGACCGGGATCGCTCTTAGTTGCATTCCGATCGGCGTCGCGGTGCTCATGTTCTACACCAATCCGGACTACGTCAGGTTCTTCTTCCTCGACGACGTCGGCAATATCATGCTGGGCGGCGCGGTCGTCTTTGCAGATCACCGGATACCTGATCATGAAGAAGATCACGAACATCGAGGTATAATGCCATGGCATTCTTATTCAGCTTCGTGATTTTCCTGTTGTTCGCGGCGGGACTTTCCTTTGCCGGCGTGAAGATGTACGTCAAGCCCAAGGAGGCCATCGAGCGCGTGGCCGGCACCGGCATGAGCGCGCACGACGCCGCGCCGGTTCATCCCAGCCTGCTGTTCCACGACCTGGTGAAGCGGCTGGGCAATCTGGTGCCGGCCTCGCCCAAAGACGTGACGGTGATGCAGCGCCGCCTGATTCGCGCCGGCTACCGCAATCCCAACGCGCTCAAGGTTCTGTATGGCGCCAAGGCCATTTTCGCGGTTTTGCTGCCGGTGTTGATGACGGTGGCGGTCTTCAATTCGTCGGCGCAGCAGAGCAACAAAGTCGATGGCGATTCTGGTGGCGGTGGCGGCCGGATTCTTCGGCCCCAACGAATACGTGCGCATGGCCGCCAAGCGGCGTCAGAAACAGATCCAGCGCGGGCTGGCCAATTCGCTCGACCTGATGGTGGTGTGCGTCGAGTCCGGCCTGGGGCTGGATCAGGCCATCATGCAGGTGGCCAAGGAACTGGAGCACGCGCATCCGGAGATCAGCGAGGAACTGGCCATCGTGAACCTGGAGCTGAAGGCCGGCAAGCGGCGCGCCGAGGCGTTGCGGAATTTGGCCGACCGTACCGCGGTAGAGGATCTCAAGAAGCTGGTCGCGGTGCTGATTCAGGCCGACCGTTTCGGCACCGGCGTGGCCCAGAGTCTGCGCGCCCACTCCGACTATATGCGCGTCCAGGCGCGGCAGATCGCCGAAGAGAAGGCCGCCAAGCTGGGCGTAAAACTGGTGTTTCCGATTTTTTTTTGTATTTTGCCGTCTTTGTTCGTGGTCACGGTGGGGCCCGATTGTCATGAAAATCATGCGGGAGCTGCTCCCCATGATGAACAACATGTAGACGACTGAGGTGCATGAGCACGTGATGAGGAACAGTAGTAGCGGAGTCATTTCGCGGGAAAGGAGAAAAAGCGATGATGGATAGCTCGATGATTCGCATCGTTTGCGCGGTGCTCGCGGTCCTGTTTCTGGGGCTGATCGTTCTGCGGCGCAAGAAGAGCGCTGAGTAGTGGAGCGCCGAGTAAGGATCAACGCGGAGTGATCGGGAACGGGCGCATCCGGCGGGGCGTCAGGGCGCAAGGCTCCCTGGCGCGCCACGGATTTGCGGCGCGAAGTTGCGCCAGAAACAGGTTTCCCCGGTTAGTCGCGAAACCAGGCGCGGGGCGGGCCGTGCGCAGGATCTCTGTAGTTGCAGAGCGTAATGAAGTGTGAAGATCTGAAAATTTAAACGTTTTTTGGAGTATATCGCTATGCTGAAGTCATATTGGTGGAAGACCGTGTTGGCCGCTTCGCTCGCGGCGGCGGCCTGGGGCGGAACTTTCGGGACAGTGGTGTCCATCGGGGGCGCGGCCTCCGATCTGGCGCTGGATGAGACGCGGGGAGTGCTCTACATCGCTAACTTCACCGCGAACCGAATCGATGTGATGTCGCTCGCCACGAACACCATCCAGACTTCGATCAACACGGCCGCACAGCCCAGTTCCATCGCTTTGTCGCCGGATGGCCGCTTTCTGGTGGCAACCAACTTCGGGAACGCGGCAGCCCCGGGCTCTCCGTCCAATTCGCTGACGGTGATCGATATGACCAACCAGGGCACTCAGACTTTTTCGCTCGGCAATGCGCCGCTCGGCGTGGCCTTCGGGGCCGACGGCATCGCGCTGGTGGTCACCACCACGCGACTTCCTGCTCTTCGATCCGACGACCGGCACCACGCAAGAACTCGATACGCTGGCCAACGTGGTGGCCAATACCCTGCCGGTGGCGCCCGCCAACTTCCCCGCCGATATCACCGCCGCCTCGGTGGCCGCCTCCGCCGACGGACTGCAGGTCTATGGATTAGGCGGCTCCACCAGCACCGTCACCTTCCGCTACGACGTCAACGCCAAGGCCATCTATCCGGGCGGTATCGTAACCAGCTCGGGAATTCTCGGGCCCCGCGTGGTGAGCCTGAATCACGACGGGTCGCTGGTCATGGCCGGATGGGTAATGCTGGGCGCGGAGGGCTTCGTCAACTACTTCCCGCAACATACCAATCAGTTCAGCGTGGGAAGCACCGCGTTTGACGATAGCCGCGGTTTACTCTACGCCCAAATTCCGGTGGTAACCGGCGAAGCGCCCACGCTCCAAGTGGTCACCTCCAGCAACCTCACGCTCCAGGAGCGTCTGCAATTGCCCGAGAACCTCACCGGCAAAAGCGTGCTCTCGAGCGACTCCAATACGCTCTATTCGGTTTCCGAAAGCGGCGTCACCGTGCTCCCGGTGGGCAGCCTGGCCCAGCAACCGCAGGTCACGGCCAAGGCGGAGGATCTGGTGTTCCGCGGAAGCTTCTGCAATCAGGGCGTCTCCTCCCAGCAGCTCACCATCGTCGATCCGGGTGGCAACAACACTCCGTTTTCACATCAGCTCCGATACCGAATGGAGTCAGCGTCTCTCCCTCCGGCGGAGTAACGCCGGCCGTGGTGACGGTTTCGGTGGATCCCTCGGCATTCCTCAACCAGACGGGAACCGTGGCGGCTACCCTCTCGATCCAATCCGGCGCGGCCATCAATGTCATACCCAGCGTGCGAGTGCTGGTGAATGACGCCGCCCCCAACCAGGTGGGCAGCTTCATCGATGTGCCGGGCACCCTGACGGACATCGTCGCCGACCCGGTGCGCAATCAGTTCTTCGTCGTCCGCAGCGACAAGAACGAAGTGCTGGTCTACGACGGGAGCAACTATTCCCTGCTCGCCACGCTCCCCACCGGCAACCAGCCCACCACCATGGCGATTTCTTTCGACCAGCAGTATCTGCTGGTGGGTAATCAGGGATCGCAGCTGGTGAACGTCTTCGATCTGGATACGCTGCAACCCGACACGCCGATTGTTCTGCCGTCGGGCTTCATCGCCCTTTCCATCGCCTCTTCGGCGAACGCTACGCTGGCGCAGGGCGGCTATTACGACGGCACGTTCCACCTCTTACAGCTGGATATTCCGTCGCGCTCCGGAATTGAATTGCCGACTCTGGGCGTGTTCACCAACACTACCAACGCCAACACCGTACTGGCTGCCTCGCAGAACGGCTCTTCGATCCTGATCGCCCAAGCCGACGGAACGGTGTATCTGTACGACTCCAGTTCGAATTCGTTCGCATCCCGCAAGGACTTCACATCTTTGGCTGGCCCTTACGCCGCGTCGGCCTTCAATCAATACGTGGTCGGCAACAATCTGCTGAACTCTTCGCTGGTCCCGGTCATGCAATTTGAGACCGGAACGGGTACGCCTTCCGGATTCGCCTTCGTGAATGAGACCGGCTTCCGCACCAATGCGCCGGCTCCGGCCGCGAGCGGCGCGACCACCTCGACGACGAGCACCACCACCACTTCCTCCTCCGGCAACGGTCAAAGCACCGCCCCCGGCGTCATCCAGCGCATCGACATGAACAATCCAACCGGTTCGGTCAGCAATGCCACCGCCATGGTGGAAGCTCCGCTGCTCGGAAACGTCGCTTCGCCCTTCACACGCACCGTCGCGCCGCTGGCGAACCAGACCGCGATAGCGAACCTGACGGTTTCCGGCGTCACCATCCTGCCGTGGACCTTCGATGCCGCGGTCGCGCCGCCCCACATCACGTCCGTAGTGAACGCGGGCGACGGAGGGGCCGACGTTGCGCCGGGCGGTCTGATCTCGGTGTATGGCACGCAGTTGAGCCCGGTGAATATGGCGTCGTCCGAAATCCCCTTGCCGACCGCGCTGGCCAATAGCTGTCTCAGCGTCAACGGCCTGCCGGTGCCCATGCTCTATGTCTCGTCCACGCAGGTGAACGCGCAGATGCCTTACCAGGAGATCGGCGATGTAACCCTGATTTTGCGCACGCCGGGCGGCCAGAGCAACAACTATAACCTGGTGATTGAGCCCAATGCGCCCAGCGTGTTTCTGGCCTCGGTTGGCCCGAACACCAACGTACCCACGGTGGTGCGCAACGACGACAACGAGCTGGTGACGCCGTCCCATCCCATTCACCGCAAGTCGAATACCGACCTGGTGATTTACCTCACCGGGCTCGGCCCAACCACTCCGTCGGTACCCACCGGCCAGCCCGGTCCTATTCCGCCGGCGGTTTCCAACGTTCAACCCACTGTCACGCTCGGTGGGATGACCTTGCCGGTTCTTTTCTCCGGCCTCGCGCCTGACATGGTCGGCGTGGATCAGATCAACGTCTCGGTGCCCTTTGATGTCCCAGAGGGAATGTCTGTCCCCCTCGTGATTACCCAGGGAGCGGTTTCAACCACCATTCCCGAGCGAGTGGTGGATTAACCAAAAATCCTAAATGAGAGGAATAAGAGAGACAAAATGAAAAATGTTCTATTGCTAATGTCTTTGGCGACTGCCGTGGCGACTCCGGCGGCATTCGCCCAAAAGTGGGAAGTCGGCTTTGGCGCCGGCGGCAGCTTCCTGACGTCGGAAACCATCGACAGTCCGGCGGGCAACGCCAGCGCAACACGCAACCCCGGTTTGGCCCTGAGCGCCTGGCTGGACAATACCATCGGCAGCGGGTTATTCGGCGGGGAGCTGCGCTACGATCACGAGAATGGCGATCTGAAGCTTTCCTCAGACGGCACCAGCACTACGTTCGCCAGCCAAAGCAACGCCATCCACTACGACTTCACGTATAACTTCACCTCGTCCGAATCGGTGGTGCGGCCCTTCGTCGCAGCGGGCGGCGGAGTGAAATGGTATTCCGGCACGGGGACCGAGCAGGTTTACCAACCGCTCTCCGACATCGCGGTGTTTAGCGACGTGCGCGACATGCGACCTCTGGTTTCAGTAGGAGCGGGCGTGAAATTCAACATCGCCAAATCCACCCTGCTGCGGCTTGAAGTGCATGATTACCTGACTCCCTTCCCCAGCACGCTGATCGCGCCCACTTCCGGGTCCAGCGTCAGCGGTTGGCTGCAGGACATCGTGGTGTCGGCGGGCGTCAGCTTCGCCTTCTAAACTCCTCAGCGTTTGAACCCGGCTGGTTCACTCCAGCCGGGTTCACTTATTAAGCCATGAATTTTTCCGCCGCCTCTTCGGTGACCGCCATTTTGATCATCGCGCTCGGCGTGTTCGTGATGTACACCCGCCTGAAAAACTGGTTCGACAGTAACATCCCCATCATCTTTTACGTGATCTTTCTCATCTACATGGGAACCGTGGACGGCGTGGTTCCGTTCTGGCTTACTTGCGTCGCGTTCGGCCTGGGTTTGATGCTGCGCTTTGAATTCATGAACACCGTGTTCCAAAGACTGGTGAAGTTTCTGGAACTCGGCGCCCTGGGTGCGATGCTTTACCTGTCAACGTCGGCGGTCCTGTTCCACCGTTGAAGCTTGACTATTTCTCCAGCGGTAGCCCGGATGCCTGGTAAGCGCGCCATCCGCCATCGAGGGAAATCGCGTTGCGATAACCCATCTGGCGCAGCGCATCGGCGGCCAGAGCCGAGCGGTATCCTCCGCCGCAATACAGAATCAGCTTGGCGTCCTTGTCGGACACTCGCGCTTCGATATCGCGCTCGATAATTCCCTTCCCCAAGTGAACCGCGCCGGCCGCGTGTCCCGCATCCCATTCGTCGTTCTCGCGAGTGTCGATCAGGACGTGCGGTTCGCTTGAGGCGCGCAGGCGCTGGTACTCCGCGATATCTATTTCTCGAATTTTGCTCTTGGCCGCGTTCACCAGCGCCAAAAAGCCCGCGTTGTGATGTTTAGGTGCGCTCATATTCACTCCACTTCAAAGGGCCACCCTTTCGATCCGCGCGCCCACGCGCGCCAATTTTTCTTCGATCCGTTCATAGCCCCGGTCGATATGATACACCCGGTCCACCACCGTTTCTCCGCGGGCCACCAGGCCGGCCAGCACTAGCGATGCGCTGGCCCTGAGATCGGAAGCGATCACCTGGGCTCCGGTCAGCTCCGCCACGCCCGCCACAATGGCCTGCCGGCCCTCCACGCGAATATTCGCTCCCATCCGCGCCAGCTCCTGGGTATGCATGAAGCGATTTTCAAAGATCGTCTCGCTGATAAACGAGATCCCCCCGGCCAGCGTCATCAGCGCCATGTATTGGGCCTGCAGATCGGTGGCGAATCCCGGGTATTCTTCGGTTGTGATGTCGGCGGCGCGCAGCCGCCTAGAGGCCCGCACCCGCAGCGCGCCACGGCCCGCGTCCGTCACATCCACGCCGGCCTGCCGCATCTTCAGCGCCAGCGCGTCCACGTGTTCGGGAATGAAACCGGACACCACCAGATCTCCGCGCGTGATGGCGCCGGCAATCAGAAACGTGCCGGCTTCGATGCGATCCGGAATAATGGCGTGCTCAGTCCCATGCAGACGGGAAACACCCTTGACCGCGATGGTGGAAGTGCCCGCGCCTTCCACGCAGGCGCCCATTTTGTTTAACAGCAACGCCAGGTCCTGCACTTCCGGTTCGCGCGCGGCATTGCTGATCACAGTTTCGCCCTCTGCCAAAACGGCTGCCATCAGAACATCCTCGGTGCCGGTGACGGTGATGCGATCGAAATGCACCGCGGCGCCCTTCAACCCTTGAGGCGCCCGCGCCTCCACGTATCCATGCGAATGATGAATCTCCGCGCCCAGCTGTTCCAGCGCCGCCACATGCAGATTGATAGGCCGCGCGCCGATGGCGCATCCACCCGGCATGGAGACGCGCGCACGGCCGGTGCGGGCCACCAGCGGTCCGAGCACCAAACTGGAAGCGCGCATGGTCTTCACCACTTCGTAAGGGGCTTCGGGACGGACCAGATCGCTGGCCCGAACAGTGACGTCTCCGCCGTCAACGTCCACCTCCGCGCCGGTATGTTGCAGAAGTTGCTGCATGGTCCCGATGTCCCGCACCGGCGGGATGCGCCGCAGCTTCACCGGCTCGCTGGTCAATAGACAGGCCGCCAATGCGGGCAGCGCGGCGTTTTTCGAACCGCTGATCGCGATCTCGCCTTCCAGCGGCACGCCGCCATGAATCCGGAACTTGTCCATAATTAATTAGCTTTCGAGAATTAATTAACTTTTGAGTGCCTCGGAAATTCGCCCGCCCGCGGCCGCCAGCCGCTGCTGAGCCGAACCACGATCCAGCGACAGGCGCGCCATCACAATGGCCACCGCCACGTTCTCGCCCGCCTCCCGCAGCAACTCGCCGGCGCGCTCGTAACTCAGTGCGGCGCTTGAGGCGATGATCCGCGTGGCGCGGTCGCGCAGCTTTTTGTTGCGCGGCTGCACGTTCACCATCAAGTTGCCGAAAACATATCCCAGCCGGATCATGACAGCGGTACTGAGCATGTTCAATACCAGCTTGGTGGCGGTGCCGGCCTTCAGCCGCGTAGATCCCGCGATCACTTCCGGACCCACCAGCGGCGTGATCGCAATGCGCGCGGAATAGGCCAGCGGCGAATCGGGCGTGCAACTGATCCCGATGGTCAGCGCACCCAGCCGGTTGGCGGCTTCGATGGCGCCCAGCACGTAAGGAGTGCGCCCGCTGGCGGCGATTCCCACCAGCGCGTCTTTTCCCGTGAACCCATGCCCGGCAAGATCGCGCCGTCCGGCTTCTGGATCGTCCTCGGAAGCCTC
Source organism: Bryobacterales bacterium (assembly GCA_963798295.1). GTDB lineage: Bacteria > Acidobacteriota > Terriglobia > Bryobacterales > Bryobacteraceae > Palsa-89. The sequence goes on from CAWCSV010000007.1 coordinate 1,719,044, forward strand.
GGTAGCCCGAGCCAACGCCGCTTCCCCCCCAGCTATGACGCCCTGCACCAATTCCGGCGGCGCCTGAAACGTGGGCGGACATTCGGCCGCGTCCAGAACGCCCAACCGCCCGCTGGTACCGGCGCCAAGATAGAACAGCCGTCCGCCCGCTCGCACCAGCTCCACGATCCGATCCACGGCCTGCGCAATGCGCGGAATCTCGCCCGCCACCGCCGACGCCACTTTTTCATCCTCCCGGTTGATGATGGCCAGCACCTCGGCGGTGGGCACAGTATCGATGTGGCTGGAGGCGGGGTTGGGCTGCTCGGTGAGGAGACCGGCGAGGTTCATATATACGACAAAGGCGCCGGAGGCACAGCCTCACGACGCCCGATTCGTTCGATTTCCTGGGTGTTTAGGCGCTGAACGAGCTGCCGCATCCGCAGGTGCTTTTCACATTGGGGTTGTTGAACTTAAATCCCGAGCCTTCCATGGTTTCGACGTAGTCCACTTCGGCGCCGTCCAGATACAACAGGCTGGCCTGATCGATGAACACCTGTAAATCGTCGAATTTATAGGTCTTGTCCAGCATGTTCGGGGTGTTCTCAAAAGCCATGGAATAGCTGAATCCCGAGCAGCCACCACCCACCACCGCGATGCGGAGCCCTGCCGGCTTGGGATCCTGCGATCCTAGAATCTCCTTCACTTTGCTGACGGCCGTCTCGGTAAGTTGAACCATGCTTAAGATCTCCTGTTGAGTGAACTCTCTACAGCCATTATCGCCTGAACGCCTGCGTATCGCAACACGTCAGTTACTAGCGAGTTGGATGCTAAACTCGCCTCTAGGATGCAAGCCGGCCATTTATCCCCAACTGACTGCAACCGCAAGCGGTTGGCATACGTCTGGCAGGATGTATGAGCGGTCTTGCTGCTACACTTCCCTTACCTGCCGCCGGTGTCCGGGCTCGCCCGGCATCGGACTCCAAGGTCCAGGCCAAAAACCGAGTGGATCACCGGAATTCTGAAGAAGCGGTCCTGGTCAGGCGCGTGCAAGCCAGGGATGAGATGGCCTTTCGCGAGATCGTGGAGCGCTATCAGGCCAAGGTTTTCTCTATTATTTATGGCATTCTCCGCAACCATAACGACGCCGAGGATATCGCCCAGCAGGTGTTCGCCAAGATCTACTTCTCCATTCAAAGCTTCGATTTTCGCAGCTCGCTGCTGACCTGGATCTACAAAATCACGGTCAACGAATGCTACGACTACCTGCGCAAGAAGCGGGTGCGCAAGCTGGTTTACGAGAGCGATTTCTCTGAAGAAGACGCGCAGCGGATGCAGAACAGCGAATCGGCTCGCGGGCAGGCTCCCGGCGTGGATACGCAGCTGGCGCGCAAAGACCTGGTTGTGAAGCTGCTGGCCAAGCTGTCGGAGGAGGACCGGAGTCTGCTGCTGCTCAAGGAAGTGGAAGGCCATTCGGTGGAAGAGTTGTCGCGGATGACCGGGATGAACGAAAATACAATTAAGGTGAAATTGTTTCGGGCTCGCCAGAAGCTGTTGAAGGTGGCGCAACGTTTAACCCGCGGCGCGCAATCGCTGGCTTGATAGCGGTAGCACTTGTGGAAGTGTGATAAAACAGTTGGAACGTTATTGACAGTGAAACGGACGAATCGATCCGTAAGAGTCTGAGTTAGCGGTCTTTTTGAGGGAAGAAGTCATGCATCAAGAAATCAGGCAGAACCTTGAGGATTATCTGAGGGGAGCGGAACTTCCCGCGGAGATTCGCTCGCACTTGGGAGAGTGCGCCGAATGCGCCAGCGATTTGCAGGCGCTCCAATCGCAATCGGAACTGTTGCGCTCGCTGCGCAGCCCTACGGACCTTGAACCGCGCGCCGGCTTCTATGCCCGGGTGATGGAGCGTATTGAGGCGCAGCCGGCATCCATCTGGTCGGTATTTCTGGAACGCAAGTTCGGATTCCGCCTGGCCCTGGCTTCGGCCGCACTGGTTACGCTGCTGGGAGCGTATCTGGTGACGTCGGAGCCGAGCGGTCCGGAATTCAGTTCCACTCCGGCGGTGGTTCTAACGGACACGCCGCAGACCGCTCAGGCCAGTATCGATCAGGACGGCCCGCGGCAGCAACAGCAGCGCGACGCCGTGTTGGTGGATCTTGCCAGCTACCGGCAGTAGGGCCATGCTCGCTTCGGACCAGCCGGGCTGGCAGAATCCGCGCATCCTGACGACGTTGGTCCTGGTGTTTCTCACCGGCGCGATGGCGGGCGCTATCGGCATGCGCGCGGGGTTGCACGAACAGCTGCATCGCGGCGCCGTTTACTGGCGGGGCGACAAAGCTGAGTTCTCCTACGACCGGCTCAAACGAGAGCTCAATCTAACCCCCGATCAGTCTGCCCGGCTGAAAACGATTCTCGACGATTTCGTGAAATATCACGAAGACCTGGAAGCGCAGATTGAGGACGTCCGCGCCACCGGACGCAACCGCATCGTCCAGATCCTTACGCCTGACCAGCGCAAGCGCTTCGAGCAGCTTTCCGACGAGCTTCCAGCGCAATAACCTTCAGTTGCGGCACGAGCGCGTCTAGAAAAATTTCCCGGTGCCGCCGCCATCGTCCAGGATACGGAAGATTCAGCAGCGGACCCTGCCAACCCGCGCAGGAAACTGCGCGCGCCACATTGCCTCGGATCGATCGGAGCAGCGTTACAATCGCCCTGGCCTGAAGGCTGACGATCGCCTTGCACAGCGACGCTTCACTGGCCACGCAGGCGGCCCGGCGCGTTCGGGCATCCAAGTGGTCCACGGGGCGCGGGCACAAGTCGATCAGATAGCAACCCGATTCTTGAAATACGGACAGGAAGTTCTCGTCGGTTATGGATGGCCGGATGGCACGAAAAGCCTCCCGGATCGCTCGATACAGTCCTGAGTCCTGTTGATAGAAAAACTTTCCGGAGGCAGGCGGGGCTTCGCCTATAAAGAGCAACCCCACATTCTCCGGCCGGTACTTCCGCCGAAGCTCGTCCTGGCTAACCCGACGGCCCAAAATTTCTCGTAAATCCATGATTGTCTATGAATTATGCCCCGCCTGCGAGTTCCCACTTGAATTTACCAGGCTCGGATGCTATTCTTAAGGTGCAACGTGGATTGATTTAGGTTCCATCGCAAGATGGGGCTGGCTAATTGCAACCACGCTAAAAAGTGCTAAAGGTGAGTCGGTCTTCACGAAACTAAACCCCCTGTGGCACTCGCCCAGGGGATTTTTATTTTGTGGCCGGGTCGCCGGAGAGGATCATGAAATGACGGCGTCTCTACCTCCCGAAGCCGCCCTTTTTGGGCGGGAAGGCGAACTCATCTCCCTCGGTATCGCCACGGAACCAAAACTCCTGGAAGATTTGTTGGAAGCTTTGGCTTCGCTCGATTTCCCCGTGAATCCCCAGCTTTATCATCGGCCGGCGCAAGTGCTGGTGGAATTCCCGGCCTATTCCAGCCAAGTGGAGCAGGTGCGGGACGCACTGGTGGGGCAGGGCTTCGACGCCGGCGCGATCCAGTTGTCGCGTCCGCTGGTCACGCGCCGAAAGCGCTTAAGCGCGTGCGCCGGGCTTGGGGACCGCGGCTATCTTAGCGGCCGCCATTTTGCGCTCCACGGCTTTCATCAATCGCGACGTGGACCTCTTGCGGGATTTCCTGCGGCTGCATTCCCTTGTACACCTTGATGGTCTTCTGGGTGGTGTCGAGAATCACAAAACAGTTGGGGCACTCGTTGATATGCGCCTCCAGCTTGCGGCGCAGTTCCGCGTCCACGGTTGAATCCAGATAGTCGGTGAGCTCCTGCAAAAACTCTTTACAGGTAAGCAAAAACGTCGTCCCCTTTCCGTCGGAAGAAACGCGTCAGCTTCTCACGCAGCTGCAGACGCGCGCGTAACAGGCGGCTTTTCACCGCCGGCACCGAAATACCCAGCGCCTGGGCGGTTTCTTCGGTGCTTAGTTCTTCGATGTCTCGCAGTACGAAAACGGTTCGGAAAGCAGGTTTTAGGCTTTCCACGGCTTCATCCAGTATCTTAGCCAGTTCTTCCCGGGAGTACTGTTGCTCTGGATTGTCGTCCCAAACGGCGATTTCACGAACAACCGTATCCTCGCCGGTATCGAGCGGCTCATCCAGCGGAACGGTCCGGTCGGACTTCCGCTTCCGCAGCTTCATCAGCGATTCGTTGACGGCGATGCGAACAATCCAGGTATAAAACTTAGATTGCCCCTGGAAGTCGCCTAAGTGCTCGAACGCCTTCATGAAAGTCTCTTGCAGCACGTCCTCGGCGTCGGAATCGTTCTGCGTAATGTGTTTGGCCAGGCGGTAGATCTTACGCGAATACCGGTTTACCAGCTCATTGAAGGCCGCGACGTCACCCTCGCGAGCCTTTGCCAGCAACCCGGACTCGTCGAACACCCCTGCTTCGGTGGTGGCAGGCATTCTTTTTCAATAGTAGCACCCGTCACCAAGGTGACCCGGGTTAATCCGAGCGCAGCGCTTGCATGACATCGACGCGCGCGGCGCGAGCCGCCGGCAGAATGGACGCGACAACAGCGGCGGCCAGCAGTACCAGGCCGAAGCGATAATCGGCAGAGCGCCCGGCATGCGCACTTCCTCGAAATAGCTGCTCGCCAGGCGCGCCAGCGCGAATCCACAAACCGCGCCGGCCACAATGCCGATCGCCGCCATCCACGCGCCTTCGCGCGATCACGCCCATCACCAGATTCCGCGGCTGCGATCCAACGGCCAGCCGGATGCCGAATTCGCGCGTTCGCCCGCTCACCGAAAATGCCAGGACGCCCGCCACGCCCACTACCGCGATGAGCAGCGCCACCGCCGCGAAGACGCCGAACACCAGCGTATTCAGCCGATCAGGCGTGAGCACCTCCGCGCGCACGTCTTCGAGCGTCGCGGCTTTTTCTACCATCTGATCGGCTGACATTTCGCGGATGATGCGGGTGATCGGCGACACCAGCGCATACGGATTGCGAGTGAGCGTGAATGAACAGACGGCCGCCGAACAACTGTACGTCTTGGTCCAACGGATGATACACGGTGAGCGCCGGCCCCGGCATTACATGCTCATCATCCATGTCGGCCACCACGCCGATGATGCGCCGCGGCGCCGGGCTGACGTCGATGAATTTCATCACCGGATCGGTCCACATCAGATGATGGTTGACGGCGTCCTGGTTCGGGAACATGCGCTGCGCCACGCTCTGGCTCACGATGACCACCGACTCGCCTTTCTCGCGATCGCGAGCGTCGAAATCGCGTCCGGCGATCAAGGGGACGCCTAGCGCGGCGAAAAATCCGGGCGACACCGTGCGAAATTGCGCCGTTCGGATCTTCTTCGCCCGGACCTTTGACATGGCCGTCGGTGGAGAACTGCGAACCCAGGACCGAAGTTGCCCGCGTCGCGCCACGGGACAACGGTGCCCACGGCGACGCGATCCACACCCGGCAGTTCGGTGACGCGCCGGATGGTTTCCTTGTAGAAGTTGACGATTTGCTCGGGCGTTTTTCCGTACGACATCACGGGCACATTGATGGCAAGCACATGATGCGTGTCGAAGCCGGTTTGCGCTGCCTGCAAGTGCAAGCAGCGTCTTGAGCAGCATGCTGGCGCCGGCCAGCAGCACAAAGCACGCGGCGATCTGCGTCACCACGAAGACGCGCTGCCGCCGGCTGGCGCTTCCGGTGACTCGCACGCTGCCGCTCGCGAGGTTGAATCCATGCGATGCGTCGGCTAACGGCAGGCGCGGGACAAAGGCCAGCAGCACCGCCGCGATCGACGCCAAGCCCGCGCCCATCCAGAGCATGCTGGAATCTACCGTGAGATCCAGAGCGCGAACCGAGAAGCGCGATGCGTAACGAGCGAGAATCGCCACCATCGGCCGCGCGCTTAGCACACCCAGCGCCGCACCCGCGCACGCACAACAGTAGGCTCTCAGCCAGCAGCGTCCGCCGCAGCGCGCCCGTGCTCGCGCCCAGCGCCGCGCGAATGGCACAGCTCGCCTTCACGACGCACGGTCCGCGCGAGAATCAGGTTCGCCACGTTCGAACACGCGATGACGAAGACCAGCATCGAGGCCGCGAGCAGCACCCAGCAGCACGGTCCTGGCGCGCGACGTGATCTGGTCGCGCAAGCCGAACCGCGCTCGATGCGGAAGTCGGCTTTGGGCGAATAGGCTTCGGGATGTTCCTTGACAATGGCGGCGTGCACGGTGCCCAGCTCGGCGCGCGCCTGCTCCAGCGTGGCGCCAGGCGCCAGACGGCCGAACAACTCCGTCATGCGATGAACGCGGCCCGTGACCATGGTCGCCGACAGATGATGCGGGCTGGTGACGATGTTGGCGATGATTTCGGTCTCGGCCGGATAGGGCACCGAGGGCTCCAGCACGCCCACGATGGTGGCCGAGCGCGTGCCAAGCCGGACGGTTTTTCCAAGCACGGACGGATCGCTCTTCAGCTCGCTGGTCCAGAAACGATAGGTCAGCACCATCGCGCCGGCCGCGCTGGGCCGTCGTCTCGCATGTCGAGCAGACGGCCCAGCACGGGACGCAGCCCCATGACGTCGAAGTACGATCCGCCCACCACTCCGGCGCGCACTTCGCGCGGCTCTCCCAGGCCGACCATGGTGAAGCCGATGGTGGAGAAATCGCCGAACGAGCTGAGAGTTTTGACGCGCGATCGCAGATCCTGGATCTCGGGCACCGAGAATGCGATATCGTCAACGCCGATGCCGTGCGCGCTCTGGCGGATGTAGATCAGGCTTGTCCTCGTCGCGGTTGACCAGCGGCCGTAGCAGCACGCCCGCGCACCAGGGTGAAAATCGCGGCATTGGCGCCGATGCCAAGGGCCAGCGTGACGATCACGGTTACGGTGAGGCCCTTGGTGCGCGTGAGCGAGCGAATAGCGAACTTTAAGTTCGTTCCAGAAGGTCAAGATGGCCTCCGTCGTGGAAATGCTTTTTCCAAGTATACGGCGTTGCTTGAAAGAATCCACCCGGGCCGGAGGCGGTTCTTTAAAAGTGATGCGTGAAGAGCGCAATGATCAGAATGATGGGAATCGGCACGCCCAACAAATAAAGCAGAATGGATCGCATATGTTTTCCTCCCTAGATGGCCCGCACATGGTCACGCTGCAGGCCGCCGATGGTAGCGGAGTAGCTGGCGCAAAATGCGCCCAGCAACAGAGCTATAAAGATCCACAACAGAAGATGCGCCGTGGCCTTCCGTGCGTCGTCCTCAGCCTGCCGGGCGGCAGCCAGCGTGTCCGATACGCGCTTTTGGGCATCGCTCACAGCAAGTCCCGTTCTGGCCGCGACCAATTGCGCCAGGTAATTCGTATCTTGGGCCGAATTTTGGCCCTGAAGCGCCGCGTAGTCGAAGATCCGCGCGGCTTCGGAACGCACAAACGGATCGTTATCCGACGTCACCGGATGATCTGACCGGAACAAGCGATCTACAAAGTACGCTTCCGCCGGATTGCCCTGCGCCACGGCGGCTTCGTCCGGCGCTCCCACCATCGACGCTGCGCCCGCGGCAAGGAAGGCCACAGTGACCACGACGGCCACGGCCCAGACCAGAAATCCATTGGCCGTGTGGCGAAAATGGACTTCGTCGTTGTGAATGGAACTCCTGCGGGTTCGCAAGCGCCCCGCGAGATATCCCCGCATCGCCGACGCCACCACTTCGGTAAGGATGAGCCACGCGATGGCCGCGACGCCAATCGCTTCAGCAGAGGCGCCTACATTTGACCAGGGCGAGACAGCCGACAATCCAAAGCCCGCGCCCAGCGCCAGCATGATCAGCGATAGGGCCGCCGCTACAAACGCGCCGCTAATCACCGCGCCCCAGGACACGCCGGCGGAATTGACCTCACTCAGCCGTCTGGAAACCGGCAAATCAGAACTTTCAATTGTAGCCGCGTGCACGATCCACCTCGCAATGGTTACATCACGTGCAGCACCTATTGTTTCCTGTTAGCGGGATTTGCCCGGACAGCAGCGCCTCCTGATAACCTGAGACTTACATGAGCGAGAGCATTATCGTTACTTTGCCCGATGGCAGCCAGAAGAGCGTCCCTGAAGGGACCAGTCCGCTGGATATCGCGAAATCCATCGGCCCACGATTGGCTGATGACGCGGTGGTCGCGCGCGTCGATGGACAGCTCTGGGACTTAACGCGTCCGTTTGAGAACAATACCCAGCTCGAGATTCTGACGTCCAAGAATCCGGAGGCGCTGACGGTCTACCGGCACTCCACCGCGCATTTGCTGGCGGCCGCGGTGCTTGAGTTGTTTCCCGAAACCAAGCTGGGCATCGGCCCGCCCACCGATACCGGTTTCTACTATGACTTTCAGCGCGAGACGCCATTCACGCCCGAAGATCTGGAAAAAATCGAGGCTCGCATGCAGGAGTTGCAGGCCAAGAACCTGGCGTTCGAGCGCGTCATGACGCCCAAGGACGTCGGCTTGAAAAAGTACGCCGACGATTGGATGAAGCACGAACTGATTGAAGAGCGCGCGGGCGAGATCTTTTCCGAGTACACGCTGGGTCCGCATTTCATCGACTTTTGCCGCGGGCCGCATGTGCCGTCTACGTCCAGGCTGAAAGCCTTCAAACTGCTGTCCGTGGCCGGCGCCTATTGGAAGGGCGACGAACACAACCCGCGGCTGCAGCGCATTTACGGCACGGCCTTCTTCAGCAAGAAGGACCAGGACGCCTATCTGCAGCGCCTGGAAGAAGCCAAGAAACGCGATCATCGCAAACTGGGCCAGGAGCTGGACCTGTTCAGCATCCAGGAGCTCGCGGGCCCCGGCTTGATTTTCTGGCACCCCAAGGGCGGGCGCATCCGGAAGATCATCGAAGACTGGATGCGCGACCAGTACCTGGCGCGCGGCTACTCGCTGGTCTACACCCCGCACGTGATGCGGCGCGACCTATGGAAGATTTCCGGGCACGCCAATTTTTATAGCGACAACATGTTCAAGCCCATGGAGCTGGACGACGCCGAGTATCAGCTCAAGCCTATGAACTGCCCGGGCCATATTCTGATCTACAAAGACAAGCTGCACAGCTATCGCGATCTCCCTGTTCGCCTGGGCGAACTGGGCACGGTGTATCGCTATGAGCGATCGGGCGTGATGCACGGCCTAATGCGCGTGCGCGGATTCACCCAGGACGACGCGCATATCTTCTGCACTCCCGAGCAGATCGAAGATGAAGTGGTGAGCTGCCTGCAGTTCGCCATCGACACTCTGAACACTTTTGGCTTCGACGATTACGAGGCGGAGTTGTCCACTTGGGACGGCGGCGCCAGCGGCAAGTACGACGGTGCGCCCGAGCAATGGCAGCTGGCTGAAAACGCGCTGAGGCGCGCCACCGAACGGCTGAACATGAAGGTGAAGGTGATGCCGGACGAAGCCGCGTTCTATGGTCCCAAGATCGACGTCAAACTGGTGGATGCCATCGGGCGGCTATGGCAGCTTTCCACGGTCCAATTCGATTTCACCTTGCCCCGGCGCTTCGATCTGGAGTACGTGGCAGAGGACGGCAAGAAGCATCAGCCCCTGATGGTGCATCGCGCGCTCTACGGATCCATCGAGCGCTTTTTCGGTATTCTGATCGAGCACTACGCGGGCGCGTTTCCGGTGTGGCTGGCGCCGGTGCAGGCTATCGTGATGCCCATCACCGACCGCCATGGCGACTATGCGCAGAAGGTGTTCGATCAGCTAAAGGCCGCCGGACTGCGCGTGGAACTGGACGACCGCAAAGAAAAAGTGAACCTCAAGATCCGCGAAGCCCAGCTGCAGAAGGTGCCCTATATGTTGGTGGTCGGCGATCGTGAGGCGCAGGATGGCACCGTATCGGTCCGCAATCGCAAGCACGCCGACCAGGGAGCCCAAAAAGTGGAAGCGTTCGTGGCCGGCATCCAGGCGCTCATCGATAGCAAAGCCCGGACGGAGTAAGTAGTTGCGCTCGCGATCATAGGCTACTTAACGCGATAATGAATTAAATTATCCTGATATACTGCACCCAAAGCCTTGGATTTCTTCGCCAAACATTGGGGCGACATTGCGAGCATCGTTGGGCTCGCCGTGAGCATAGTTGGTTTTTGGTTCGCCATCAGGTTGGCAGCTCAGGCCAGGACCGCCGCGGAGCAGGCGCGGGATGCGGCGAAGGGGGCGAGGGACCGGATATTCTCGCTGGATGTCACCAGCGAGCTCACGGCTGCACGGCTTACTTTGGAAGATATAATTGAACTTCAGCGGCTTGATCTTGGGGACGTTCTTTGGCCAATATTGCTTGACCGGTATGAAAGGGCGCGTCTCAGTCTTGTTCGATGCGAAGAGGCGCGGGGAGTGCCGGAGGCACAGCGTGGGTCAATCATAACGGCCGTTGGCCTTCTGCGTAGTTATAGTTGAAGATATAGAGACGGCTCGCATCGATCAGGATCAAGTGCAATTGGATATCGTGAGAATTAACCGCTTCCTTTCAGGCCAAATCGATGAACTGGAGAGAGCGCGAAAAGCCATTGAGAGGGCGGAGACATGAACTTTCCCGTTCAGATCGATAAGCTGGTTGCGAAACTCGCTGAGGTAACTGCAAGGGATAAAGTTGAGTGGCAGGAGACCGCCAACCTTAACACGTATCTCGCACGGGTGGATAAATTTGTCGTCACGATTAGCAAACAAGGATCTGAAGTATATGGAGGCTACAGCTTCCAGATCCTGGACCATTCCGGCAGAACGATCGAAGGAGTTCTCGCGCCCTATATCGGCCAGGACAAGTCGACCCTTTCCCATTCAAATTGGGAGCGCCTCCGGGACCTGTACGAAATTGCACGACGCCGCGCCCTGCATTCCGAAAAAGTGGTCTCCGACCTTCTCGCCACGCTCGACCGCATCGCTTAGTTCGTCGTCGCTCGTAACATCAAGCTATACTTATAGATAATTATGTTTGCCCGGTAACCTTTCGGGCCTGGAGGACGCCCTTTCGTCATCTTGTGTGCAGGCGCCCGCACGGGAAGCGGCAATTTCCATGAACATTGCCAAAACATTTCGTGCACGCTCGCTGTCGCAACCCTGACGTTCGCCCTCTTGCTGGCCCTCGGCGGCTGCAACAATTCGAGCGCGAAGGCGGGAGGTCCCGGAGGCCGCGGCCGGCCCGGCGACGGCGGACCGGTTCCGGTGGTGGTCGCCACGGTCTCGCAGCGCGATGTTCCCATCAACGTGGATGTCATCGGAAACGTGGAAGCGTACTCCACCATCACGGTGAAGGCGCAGGTGGGCGGCGAGCTGACCAAGGTCTCGTTCCACGAAGGCGACTCCGTGAAGAAGGGCGATCTGCTCTTCACCATCGACGCCCGGCCGTTCGAAGCCGCAGCTCAGCCAGGCGCAAGCCAACCTGGCGCGCGATACCGCGGCGCTCAGCCAGGCGCAAGCGAATCTGGCGCGCGACATCGCCAACGAAAAGTACGCGCAGGATCAGGCCAAACGCTATCAGCGGATTGTTCGATCAGGGCGTGGTTTCGCGCGAGCAAGCCGACCAGATGCGTTCCAGCGCCGACGCTCTTTCGCAAACCGTGCTGGCCGACAAAGCCGCCATCGAAAGCGCCCGCGCCCAGATCGTGGCGTCGAAGGCGGCCGTGGAAACCGCAGCCGTGCAGATGAGCTACACCACGATTCATTCGCCCATTGACGGCCGCACCGGCAGCATCGCCGTGAAGCAGGGCAACGTGGTGGCGGCTAATACCAGCGACCTGATGACCATCACGGAAGTCCAGCCCATCTACGTGACGTTTTCGGTGCCCGAAGCGCAATTGGGCGACATCAAGCGCTACATGGGGCAAGGTGAACTGAAGGTGCAAGCCGCGCCCCAGGCCGACGCCACCAATCAGGAATCCGGAGTCCTGACTTTCATCGACAATTCCGTCGACGCCACCACCGGCACTATCAAACTCAAGGGTACTTTTCAGAATGCGGCCAATCGTCTATGGCCCGGCGAATTCGTGCGCGTCACATTGGGGCTTGACCACGCGGCCCCATGCCATCGTGGTTCCCAATCAAGCCGTGCAGACCGGGCAGGACGGCCAGTTCGTGTACGTGGTGAAGCAGGATCGCACGGTAGAGATGCGCCCGGTGGTCACTGGCACTCGCGTGGATCAGGAATTGGTGATTGATCGGGGTCTGCAGCCGGGTGAGACCGTGGTCACCGAGGGCCAGCTCCGACTAACTCCCGGTAGCCACGTGCAAGTGCAAGAGAGCCGGGAAGCGCCCGCCGCCGGTGGCGCGCCACCCAACAAAACCAGCTAGGGAGCGACGCGCTTGAATATCTCAGAGGTCTTCATTCGCCGTCCCATCGCCACCAGCTTGCTGATGGCGGGGATCGCCTTGTTCGGCATAGTGGCTTATCGCGGCCTGGCGGTGAGCGATCTGCCGAGCGTCGATTTTCCCACTATTCAAGTTCAGGCCAGCCTGCCGGGCGCCGATCCCACGACGATGGCGTCTGCCGTTGCGACGCCGCTCGAACGCCAATTCACCTCCATCGCCGGGCTGGATACGATGACCTCGACGAGCTCCACCGGCAACACGCAAATCAGTTTGACGTTCGATCTGGATCGCGATATCGATGGCGCGGCCGTGGACGTTCAGACCGCCATTTCCGAAGCGACGCCGCTGCTGCCTCCCGGATTGCCCGCCCCGCCTTCGTTCAAGAAGGCCAATCCGGCCGACCAACCCATCATGTATCTGGCGCTTACCAGCGCAACGCGTCCGCTGTGGGAGATCGACGAATACGCCGAGACCCTGGTGGCCCAGCGCTTGTCGATGGTGTCGGGCGTCGCGCAGGTGCAGGTGTGGGGCAGCGCGAAATATGCGGTGCGGGTGCAGGTGGATCCGGACAAGCTCAACGCCAAGCAGCTCGGGCTGAATGAAATCGACAGCGCGTTGAACGGATGGAACGTCAACACCCCCGTTGGCACGCTGTACGGAGCGCACACCGCGTATAACATCCAGGCCAATGGCCAGCTCATGCACGCCGAAGACTACCGGCCGCTGGTGGTGGCCTGGCGCAACGGCGCGCCCATCCGGTTGGACGAAGTGGCCAACGTGATCGACAGCATCGAAAACGACAAGAACGCATCCTGGGCCAACACGTCCAAAGGCGCGGAACGCGCAGTCCAGCTCGGCATCATGCGCCAAGCCGGCAGCAACACCATCAAAATTTGCGACGAGATCAAGCGGGTGCTGCCGTCGCTGCAAGCCCATCTGCCTCCATCGGTGACGCTGAAGGTGCGCGGCGATCGTTCCAACAACATCCGGCAAGCGTTTCACGACATCCAGTTCACCATGGCGATCACGTTGGGCCTGGTGATCGCGGTGATCTTCCTGTTCCTGCGCAATGCCTCGGCTACTCTGATCCCCAGCATGGCGCTGCCTTTCTCCATCCTAGGCACCTTCGCCGTGATGTACCTGCTCAATTACAGCCTGGACAACATCTCGATGATGGCTCTGATCCTGTGCATCGGCTTCGTGGTGGACGACGCCATTGTGATGCTGGAGAATATCGTCCGGCACATGGAAAAGGGCGAATCGGCGTTCCAGGCCGCGTTGCGCGGTTCGCGCGAGATCGGGTTCACCATCGTGTCGATGACCATTTCGCTCGGCGCGGTATTCATTCCGGTGCTGTTCCTGGGCGGCATTATCGGGCGATTGTTCAAGGAATTTGCGGTTACTCTTTGCACCGCGATTTTCATCTCCGGCCTGGTGTCCATCACGTTAACGCCCATGCTGTGCAGCCGGTTTTTGAAAGATCCGCGCCAGCAGCGGCAGTCCTGGTTCAACCGAACCATGGAACGTTTCTTCAACTTTACGTTGAATGGCTACAAGCGCAGCCTGCGCGTGGTGCTGAGACACCACTACGTGATGGCCGCCGTGTTCTTCGCTTTGATCGGCGCCACCATCTATCTGTTCGGCGCGGTTTCTAAAGGTTTCATCCCGGACGAAGACAACGATTCCATGATGGTGACGCTGGAAGCGGCGCAGGGCACATCCTATTACAAAATGGTGGACTACGTACAGCAAGTTTCCACCATCATGCGCCACGATCCGAACATCGATTCGTTCATGGCGCAGGCCGACACCACCAACACGCCGCGCTTCTGGACGCAATTGAAGCCGCGTAAAATGCGGGCCTTGTCGCTGACCCAGGTGATCGCCGAGTTACGTCCCAAGCTGTCGCATTTTCCTGGCGTGCGCGTCTTTCTCGTAGCGCCGCCAAGCTTGCGCTTCGGGGGCCATCAGACCAAATCCGCTTACGATTTCACGCTGCAGGGTCCCGATACCGACGAGCTCTACAAACAAGCGCAGCGCTTGCAGAGCGAAATCGCCAAGCTGCCGGGCTTGATCGACGTCACCACGGATTTACAGGTGAAGAATCCGCAAGTGAATCTGAACATCGATCGGGATCGCACGGCCGCGCTCGGGCTGGATGCCAATCAAATTGAATCGGCGCTGTACAGCGCCTTTGGCCCGCGCTGGTCGTCGACCATCTATGCGCCCACCAACCAATACAAAGTGCTGCTGGAAGTTGCGCCGAAATACCAGGAGTTCTCCGATTATCTGTCCAAGCTTTACTTCAAAGCCTCCAGCGGCCAACTGGTGCCGCTCAACAATTTCGCTTCGTTAAAGGAAAGCGCCAGCGCGCAAAGCATCAATCACTCGGGGCAGTTCCCTTCGGTCACGGTGTCGTTCAACGCCAAGCCTGGCGTGGCGCTGGGAGACGCCGTCAACATGGTGCAAGAGACCGCGCGCCGCGTACTGCCGGCCACCATGACCGCCAGTTTCGAGGGCACCGCGCAGGCCTTTCAAAGCTCGCTCAAGAATCTGACGCTGCTGCTGATCATCGCCGTGCTGGTGGTCTACATCGTGCTCGGCGTGCTTTATGAAAGCTACATTCATCCGCTGACCATTCTCTCGGGCCTGCCATCGGCCGGCGTGGGCGCGCTGCTTACCTTGATGGTCTTTCACGTCGATCTCAACCTCTATTCGTTTGTCGGCTTGATGATGCTCATCGGCATCGTGAAAAAGAACGCCATCATGCAGATCGATTTCGCGCTTGAAGCAGAGCGCAAGGAAGGCAAAACGCCACTCGAAGCGATTTACGAGGGCTGCCTCATCCGTTTCCGGCCCATCATGATGACCACTATGGCCGCCATGCTGGGCGCGGTTCCGGTGGCGTTGGGTTACGGCGCGGGCGGCGAATCGCGCCGTCCCCTGGGATTGGCCGTGCTGGGCGGGCTGCTGTTTTCGCAATTGATCACTCTGTATTTGACGCCGGTGGTCTACACCTACATGGCGGCGGTGCTGGAATGGTGGCGCCGGCGAAAATTCCAAGCCGCTGAATTTCCCGAAGGAGCGCGAGTTGGCGCCGACTAAATTGATACCAGTGCCTGCCACATACACACCATAAATGAATTTCTCTGAAACATTCATTCGGCGTCCCATCGCCACCAGCCTCATGATGGCCGCCATTGCGCTCTTCGGCCTGGTGGCGTATCGATCGCTGCCGGTCAGCGATCTGCCGAACGTCGACTTTCCCACGCTGCTGGTCACCGCGAGCCTTCCCGGCGCAAGCCCCGACACCATGGCGTCGGCAGTAGCCACGCCGCTCGAAAATCAGTTCTCGAACATCTCGGGCCTGGACTCGATGACGTCCACCAATTCGCTCGGTTCGACGCAAGTGACGCTCGAATTCGTGCTCAACAAGAGCCTGGATGGCGCCGCGGTGGACGTGCAGTCCGCCATCACGCAGGCCGCGCGTTTGCTGCCGGCGGGCATGCCGACCCCGCCCACCTTCACCAAAGTGAACCCGGCCGATCAGCCCATTCTGTATCTCGCCATCACTTCCCAAACCTTGCCGCTGTGGACGCTCGACGAATACGCCGAAACGCGCATCGCGCAGCGCATCTCCATGGTCAGTGGCGTCGCGCAGGTG
Source organism: Bryobacterales bacterium (assembly GCA_963798295.1). Classification (GTDB taxonomy): domain Bacteria; phylum Acidobacteriota; class Terriglobia; order Bryobacterales; family Bryobacteraceae; genus Palsa-89. The sequence goes on from CAWCSV010000007.1 coordinate 1,735,059, forward strand.
CAAGTGCTGGGCGCGCAGAAATACGCGGTGCATGCGCAACTGGATCCGCACCTGCTCGCCTCGCGCCAGATCGGCATCAATGAAGTGCAGACCGCGCTCTCAAGCTGGAACGTCAATCTGCCCACCGGTAGCATCATCGGGCCGCAGCGCGCCTTCACGCTGCAAGCCACTGGTCAGTTGATGAGCGCCGCGCAATACAAGCCCCTGATCGTCGCCTATCGCAACGGATCGCCCGTGCGTCTGGAGCAGCTCGGCAACGTCATCGACAGCGTTGAAGACGATAAGACCGCTTCCTGGTTCTACACCAAACAGGGCGTCCAGCGTTCCATTATTCTGGGCGTTCAGCGCCAGCCGGGGACCAACACCATCGCCGTTACCAATGCGGTGAAGAATCTGCTTCCCACCTTCCGCGCCGAGATTCCCGCGTCGGTGAAGATGGACATTCTGTACGACCGGTCCGACACGATCCGCGAATCGTATAAAGACGTGCAGTTCACCATGCTGCTCACGCTGGGCCTGGTGGTGATGGTGATCTTCCTGTTCCTGCGCAACGTCTCGGCCACCGTGATCCCCGCGCTGGCGCTCCCGTTTTCGATCATCGGCACTTTCGCCATCATGTACCTGCTGCATTACAGCCTGGACAATCTGTCCATGATGGCGCTGATTCTCTCCGTCGGGTTCGTGGTCGACGACGCCATCGTGATGCTGGAAAACATTTTCCGTCACATGGAAATGGGCGAAAAGCCGTTGTACGCGGCGCTGGCGGGATCGAAAGAGATCGGCTTCACCATCGTTTCCATGACGCTGTCGCTCGCGGCTGTATTCATTCCCGTGCTGTTTCTGGGCGGAATCCTGGGGCGTTTGTTCCGCGAATTCTCGGTCACCATTTGCGTCGCCATCCTGATTTCCGGCATCGTGTCGGTGACCCTGACGCCCATGCTATGCTCGCGCTTCCTGCGTTCGCCCGAGGAGCAGAAGCGATCCTGGTTCTACCGCACCACCGAGCGATTCTTCGAAGCCCTGCTGCGCGTCTACGACTCCACGCTCCAAATTGTGCTGCGGCATCGCGCCCTCACCATGGTGGCATCGCTGCTGGTCCTGGTAGGCACGGTCGTGATGTTCGTAAAGATTCCCAAGGGTTTCATTCCCGACCAGGACACCGACCAGGTGTACGCCGTCACTGAAGCGGCGCAGGGCACTTCCTACTATCAGATGGTGGATTATCAGAAGCGCGTGGCCGAAGTGTTTCGCACCAATCCCGACGTCGAAGCCCTGATGTCCACCGTGGGCGGCACCTCCGCTTCAACGTTGGGTGGGCCGAACTACGGCGAGTTAGTGGTGCACCTGAAGCCGCGCTCGGAGCGCAAGCTGCTGGTGAACGACATCATCGCTGATCTGCGCCCGCAGCTTTCCAACTTTCCCGGCATGCGGGTCTATCTGCAAAATCCCCCGACCATCCGGATCGGCGGCCAGGTGACCAAGAGCCTGTATCAATTCTCGATGCAGTCGCCCGACAAAGACGAGTTGTACGCCGGCGCCACCAAGCTGCAGCACGCGATCGAGAAGCTGCCCGAAGTGGAGGACGTAACCAGCGACCTGGCGATCCTGGCTCCGCAAGTGAACGTGACCATCGACCGCGACAAAGCAGCGGCCCTGCAAGTGAACGCCGACGCCATCGAGAATGCGTTCTACGACGCTTACGGCCCGCGCTGGGTCTCCACCATTTACGCGGCCATCAACGAGTACAAGGTGCTGCTGGAACTCAAGCCGCAATACCAGGCCGATCCACACGCGCTGTCGCTGCTGTATTTCAAATCGACAAATGGCCCGCTGATCCCGCTCGACACATTGGCCAAGCTGCATCAGGACACCGGCCCGCAGACCATCAACCACTATGGGCAGCTCAACGCCGTCACCGTTTCGTTCAATCTGAAACCCGGCGCGTCACTGGGAAGCGTCGTCTCCAAGGTGCAGGATCTGGCCGGGCAAGCCTTGACCTCCGGCATCACCACCGATTTTCAAGGCGCGGCCAAAGCGTTCGAAAGCTCGCTCGGCAATCTGTGGGTTTTGCTGATCGTGGCGATCCTGGTGGTGTACATTGTGCTCGGCATTTTGTACGAAAGCTACATCCACCCGCTCACCATTTTGTCGGGACTCCCGTCGGCCGGTTTCGGCGCGCTGATCACGCTGTATCTGTTCCACATGGATCTGAATATCTACGCGTTTGTGGGGCTGATCATGCTGATCGGTATCGTGGAGAAGAACGCGATCATGCAGATTGATTTCGCTCTCGACGCCGAACGCAACCAGGGTTTCACGCCCACCAAGGCTATCTATGAAGGCTGCCTGATTCGCTTCCGTCCCATCATGATGACCACCATGGCGGCCCTGCTGGGCGCGGTGCCCATCGCTTTGGGTTACGGCGCGGGCGGCGAAGCGCGGCAGCCGCTGGGATTGGTGGTGGTGGGCGGGCTGCTCTTCTCGCAGTTAGTCACTCTGTACTTAACGCCGGTCTTCTATACTTACATGGCCGCGATTCTCGAAAAAATGCATCGCAAAAAGGCCCGGGCAAAGCAGCAGATCCCCGAGCCGACTATCGCGTAGGCTGGACGATCAACGTGCTCTTCGCTTCCAGCTTCTCGAACTGCATCCGGAAACTTCGGCCCACATAATAGGCGTCCCACTGGTCCTTGTAATGCCGCGAAAGAATCTGCCCGGACTCGCCAATATCGATGTTGTTGAACGACCCGTCCCAATGCGCCAAATCCGCGATGAATCGCATGGACGGCCCCAGCAGCAGCGAAGTCTGCTTGATGGTGGTGGAAGACCCGCTCATTTCCACCGGCCCGATGTTGAAGTAGTTTCCAAACACCGGCACCCGGCTTCCGACCGGATGCTTGATTGAGAGCAGATTGTAGCGGCCGTAATCCCACTTCGACAGATCGCTGCCCTGCGTTCGCCTGCCTTCTTCGATGGCCGCTGCCAGCGCCTGAAGCAGCGCGCCGTCCGGATCTCGAAAGAAGCCGCGCCCTCCCGATTCGATAATTTTCTGGATGGCCACGGGCGCCATATAGGGCCCGTAGATATCGGTGTCCGCCGCGGCGGGCCAGGCCGCGCGCACCGCCGCGTTGCGTAATTGATCGTAGAACAGCGTCACCAGCAGCGGAGCCGGCGTCCGCTTCTCCATCTGCCCGTTCCAGGAGCGAAGCAACTTCACGGCGTCCGCCAATTCCGGCTTGTTCGGCTTCTTGCGATCGTACGCCGCCACAATCTGCGCCGCAAGGTAACTGGAGAACCCGGAGTACACATCTTTCTCCACAGCCAGCATTTCTTCCGGCTTCCAGCCACTACGCGCGATCAGCCGGTCCCGAATCTCGCGCGAACGATACGGCGCGCCAAAATCGCCGCTCACGCGGTAAGGATAGTTCTCCGGAAACGGATTCTGATTGGCGGTCACGATCCATCCGCGCGCTGGATTAAAAAACGCCGGCAGCTGGTCGAACGGAATGAAACCCTCCCATTCGTTATCGCCGCGAACGCCGTCCACCGGCACGTCGCCGTCGAAATTCTTGCGAATGGGAAGCATGCCCGCCGCCTGATACCCGATATTTCCGTCCACGTCGGCATAGACGAAATTCTGACCGGGGCCGGGATAGCGCGCCAGCGCGGCGGTGAACTCCTTCCAATTGCGCGCGCGATCCAGATCCAGAAAAGGAAACGCGAACCCGTTGGGTTCCGCCGCCGCCCAGCGCAGCGCCAGGTAACGGCCGTTCTCGCTGAAGGCCACCGGACCGTGCCGCGTCACCCATTGCCCGAACTGCACCGGCCGCGCGCCCTTCACGCGAATCCACTCGGATTCCGAGCGCGGCCTGCTCCACTTGGCCACGAAAGAGATATTGACCGGTCTGCGGATTAATCTTTTCGATATATAAGTCTTCCACGTCGAACCCGAGGTTCGTGACGCCCCAGGCAATCCGCTGGTTGTGGCCGACGATCACGCCCGGAAGCCCCGGCAGCGATACGCCAATCACGTCCAGGCCGGGCGCTTCCAGATGCACCTGATACCACGCCGCCGGGATGGACCATTCCAGATGCGGATCATTCGCCAGAATCGGCTTGCCGCTCGCGCTCAGCTTGCCCGACACCACCCAGGCGTTCGATCCCGGCTGGAACTCGCCCCCCGCGCGCGCCGGATAGAGAAGCGTCACTTTGGCTCGATCGCCTCCATCCAGCATCGCCATCTTGCGCAATTGCTCGCGCCACGTCACGGTCAGGGTGCGATACATCTGCAACCCGCACAACAGACTGTCCACAATGCTCCAGGGGCGCGGATCGTAACGCAGCAGCGTAAATTCGAGCGGCAGCGCCTTGCGATGCGTTTCGATGAAGTAATTCACGCCGCGTGCGTAGGCCGCGAATACCGCCCGATCGGCGGGCGCCAGCGTCCGCGCATGATCCTCCGCAATGCGCCGCATGCGCAAGCGACGCGCTTCGCGATCCAGTTCCAGCGTGGACGCGCCCAGCACTTCCGACAACTCGCCGGCCGCCAGACGCCGCAGCACATCCATCTGCCACAAGCCGATCCTGTGCCGTCACGTAGCCTTGCAGGAAAATAGCGTCTTCCGGTTTGACCGGCTGTGATGTGAGGAACCCCCAGGGCGTCCCGCGCAACGGTCGCCCGGGCGGATATCGGCGCCAAGATCTCGCCGGAGGTCTTCGACAGGGGTCGATAAGCTGTCCAGTAAATGACGCCGAGAAGGAGCACCAGCAAAACCGCTATGCTCAAGTTGATGAACTTCACGGCTCTTCCAAAGTCGATTGGGATGAGACGCACTGTGGACGATTCTAGCGTCTCGCTGTTTCGGCGTCCGCATAGAACGCGCCGCATGGCCTATCGTTTCGTGATTCTCGTCGCCGTGCTGCTGCTCAACGGCTTCTTCGCCGCCGCGGAAGTCGCGCTGGTTTCAGTCCGCAAAAGCCGTTTGCGCACGCTGGCCGACGAGGGACAGGTGGGCGCGCAGGCCGCTCTAAATCTGCTGGCGGATCCAGCGCGGCTGCTCTCCGTCACCCAGGCCGGCGTGACCTTGGCGAGCCTTGGCCTCGGATGGGCCGGCGAGAATACCGTCTACGAGCTGCTGCTGTCGGCTTTTCATTCGCTGATCGTGCCCCGGCTTGGGCGCCCTGCCTGGCACGTCGTGAGCTTTGGCATCGCCTTCCTGATCATCAGTTATGCGCATATCGTTTTCGGCGAGGTGGTCCCGAAGAATCTGGCGATTGAGAAAGCCGACCGCATGGCGATCCTGGTAGCGCCGGCGCTGTTGGTTTTCTATCGGGTCTCCGCGCCGTTCGTCTATTTCGCCGAAGCGTCGGCTGCGGCCGTTTCCCGCTGGATCGGGTTGCAGGGCAGCCACACGGCGGAGGCGGACATTCGGCCGAAGAACTGAAGTTTATCGTCAGTTCCAGCCGCCGCGAAGGCCATCTGCATCGCTTCGAAGAAGACGCCATTCAGGCGCTGCTGGAGCTTTCCGAATTATTACGCCCGCGAAATCATGGTGCCGCGCAACGACATTGTCTCCATTTCGGTGGACGCCAGCCTGGATCAGGTGCTGCGCCGCATGCGCGAGAACGAATATTCGCGGCTCCCAGTGTACGATCCCAGCCCAGAACACATCATCGGCTACGTGCATTACAAGGACATGATGCGGATTTGGGAGGAGCGGCGCATGGCCAACTCCAAGCGGCGTCCGCTGCCTCCGTTTCATCTCTCGCGCGTGCTGCGCAAGCCGCTGGTGGTGCCCGAAACCAAGTCGCTGAACGACCTGATCGACGAGTTTCGCGAGACCCACATCCACATGGCGATCGTGGTGGATGAGTTCGGCACCATCGCGGGCCTGGTCACGCTGGAAGACGCGTTGGAGCAGATCTTCGGCGAAATCGGCGACGAGCATGACGTGAAGCGTCCCCGACCCGCCACCGAAGCGTCCAGCCTGGAAGTGGACGGCACGATCACCATCCGCGATCTGGACACCCAATACGGCCTGGAGTTGCCGGGCGACGCCGGCTTTGAAACGCTGGCCGGTTTCCTGCTGTTTCAACTGGGCTATATCCCGAAGCCGGGCGATGCGGTGGAGTACGGAAGGCGCAAGTTCGCCATTTTATCCATGGATCACAATCGCATCGCACGCGTCAGAATCGAGCGCCTGCCCGAAACTGGGGCCGAAGCGCCGCCGTCGAATACAGAGCAACAACAAATCAAGTAGAATAAAACGAACCGGAGACAAATTCTGAAATTCTATGTGTTCCTATGTGGGGCGCTGCTGTGCGGCTTGCCCGGAAGCGCTCCCTGCCAGGACCTGAATCCCACGCCCACGGCCCTGGCCCCTTCTCCCGTGGTCCCTTCGCCTGTGACGCCTTCCTCTTCGGCTGTGGACAACGCCGCCGACGATCATCGCATGTTCAAGGTGCTCCCGAATTACAAAACGATTAACGATCCGGAGCAACCGTTTAGCCCCATCAGCCCCGGCGAGAAGTTCGCGCTGGTGCAGCATTACTTCGATCCCTTCACTTTCGTATTTACCAGCATCACCTCCGGCATCGAGCAATTGAGCAATGACAAGGCCGGCTATGGGCAAGGCGCGCTGGGCTACGCCAAGCGCTATGGCGCCGATTTTACCGACGGCTTCACCAACGAATTGTTCGTGACTGGGCTGTTCCCCACAATCATGCATGAGGATCCGCGCTACTACCGGTTAGGACACGGCGGCGCGTTGAAACGGACCGCCTATGCACTTTCGCGCATCCTGATCGCGCGCAGCGATTCAGGCACAACCCGCTTCAACTCCTCCGAGTTTCTGGGGAACATCGCCTCCGGCGCCGTGTCCATGACGTACTATCCGCGCGACGAGCGCAACGTCAGCGGAGTGTTCACGCGCATGAGCGTCGAGATCGGGTACGACTCGCTGTTCAACGTGCTGAAAGAATTCTACCCGGACCTGAAGCGCAAGTTCAGCCACAACCACTAACGTCAATTGGGATGCTGCTGCGCCTTCTCGCCAACCTCACATTCGCGACCTTAGCCATCGCTCTGGTTGCTGCGGCCGATACTCCAGCTAAACCGGCCTCCAACGGAGAAGGCGCGAACGCCTCATCCTCCGCCCGCCTGCTTGGTTTCTCAGCCTGGAGCTACATCCCGCTGCTAAGAAACGGTACGGTCCCATACCACAGAGCAAAAGATTTTCACGATACCCAATTTGAATATCGATGGAAGTCCCAATGGACGGTGAATCGGTATGTTTGCACCGTCGAGGTCAGGCCCACTGGAGACATTGATATTGGCTATAAGGTCCCTGAGATTACCGTCCAATATTCCGAACCGCACGGTCGCGGACCTCTCCACATGGTTCACCAATACAGCGCCCACGACCTTTCCGTCGGCAGCGGAAAGGCGCACGCCGTGCTGAAGCCAGCAGACTGCGAGAGGATTGACCTGATCTATTGGATCAAGTAGCGTGTTCAGTTTCGTTTCGCGCAAATTCAGCCACAACCACTAGCGCAGCTCGATAAGAACCCGGCCCACTTCCGCCCGCGGCAGCTTGTGCCCGCCGACGCAAACTCCGGACAGGCCGCATTCCTCGCAGCGGCCGGACGGCATGCTCTCCGGCGTCAGGCGCGGCTCGGCGCCCAGCCAGTAAAGCGCGTTGGCCATCACGCAGAATCCGGTGACGGCGAACCACACCATCGCGCCGCCCACGAAGAGGGTGAACAGACTCACCCAGGCGCTGCAGGTCAGGATCAGGATGGACGCGACAGAAATGTTGAATCCCACCGCCAGATAAATGCGCCGCTCCAGATACCATTTGTCGGTCTGCATGAAGTAGAGGTTCCAGCGCGTGGGCGTTTTGGACCCGAGCATCGGAGTGAAGCCAAATAAGCGCAACACATTGCCCACCGGGCAGAAGCCGGTCAAGGCCACACTTATGGAAACGAGCCCCGTGGCGGTGACTCCCAAGATCCACAGCGGATGCATCAACAATGCCATCGCGGTGCTTGCCAACAGAACGATTCCGGCGATCAACCAGACGGTGCGTTCAATGTACCATCGGTTCACCGGAACCACATAAACACCTGTTCGCAGTGTCATGGGGGGACTATAGCACGAAGGTAAAGCAATTCGCTCCCGCCCTTCGCGTCCGAGATTCAGATATACTGCTTCCACGCGGAGGAAAACCATGAACCGAACAGCCCTTTTCGCAACCACTTTATTCGCCATCGCCACAGCCAGCGCAGCCATCGACGATCCGGTGAAGCTCGATACCGGCACGATCTCCGGGACCACCACCGTCAGCCCGGACGTGCGCGTATTCAAGGGTGTTCCTTATGCTGCGCCGCCAGTCGGCGATCTACGCTGGCGCGCGCCCAAGCCGGCCGCGCACTGGGACGGAACCCGCAAGGCCGACGAGTTCGGCCCGGTGTGCATGCAGGGTGGCGGCCAGAAAATGAGTGAGGACTGCCTGTACCTCAACGTCTGGACCGGCGCGAAGACGGCCGGCCAGAAGCTCCCCGTTATGCTGTGGATCTACGGCGGCGGTTACACCAGCGGCTCGGGCTCGCAACCCATGTACGATGGCGAGGCGCTGGCGAAGAAGGGCGCGGTGGTTGTGACCATCAACTACCGGCTGGGCGCGTTCGGTTTCTTCTCCCACCCGGAGCTGACCAAGGAATCGGACCGGCGCGCAGCGGCGAACTTCGGCGTGATGGACTCCATCGCGGCGCTGCAGTGGGTGCAGCGCAACATCGCGCGATTTGGCGGCGATCCGAAACACGTGACCATTTTCGGCGAATCGGCCGGCGCCGGCATGGTGGCGAACCTGATGGCCATTTCCTCCGCCAAGGGCTTGTTCGAGCGCGCCATCGGCGAGAGCAGCGCCTGGTCCACAGCCCGGATCGCTCCCTTGAGCATGCTGGCGGATGCCGAGCAACAAGGCGAGAAGCTGGCTGACGCGGTGGGTGCGAAGTCGCTCGCGGAGTTGCGTGCGCTGCCGGCTGAAGCGATTCAGAAGGCTGGGCGCGGAACGGGTCCCATCGTGGACGGATACCTGATTCGGGAGAATCCCGGCAAGGTCTTTGCGGCCGGCAAGCAGATCGACGTTCCGGTGCTGGTGGGATCGAACCGCGACGAGTCTTTCGGGGGCAATCCGAAATCGGCGGCGGCCTTTGTGGAGCAGTCGCGCAAGCGTTACGGCGACCTGGCGGATGCGTTCCTGAAGCTGTACCCGGCGGACTCCGACGAACAGGCGCGCGAATCGGCGTTCTATTCCGGGCGCGACGAGATGGCGTTCGTGATGCGCAACTGGGCGCGGCTGGCGTCCAAACCCGGCAAGTCGAAAACGTTCGTATATTATTTCACCGAGCAGCCTCCGCGGTTGCCGAACGCACGAGGGCCGTTTGCGCCGGGGCCCCACGGCAGCGCCACGCACGTGTCTGAGATCCTCTACGCATTCGGCCATCTGGATACGAGCCGTCCCTGGACGGATAGCGACCAAAAGGTGGCGGACGAGATGTCATCTTATTGGGTAAACTTCGCAAGAAGCGCCGACCCGAACGGGAAAGGGCTGAGTAAGTGGCCCGTCTACGACGGCAACAGCCAGAGCGTGATGGTGTTGGGCGATCCGCCAGAGGGCGCGCAGTCACCTAGCGACGCGCATCTTGCGTTCTTCCAATCGTATTTCGATAAGCTGACGGCGCAATAGCCGGCTTACTTGTTGAGTGCCGGCAGCAATGGTTCGCGCCCTGGCGGAAGGTGCTGATCCACGGCATTCATCATGAAGCCTGCCTTGAAGTATTCGCCCATGATCATCATCAGTTGAACCGTGCGCTGTCGCCCGAACTGGCTCACCATCTTCCCCCAAAGGTCGCTGCTCACCCGGTGTTCGCGAAACAGCGTGCGCCCGAAAGTGATGAGCGTCGCGTCCTTGTCGGATAGGGACGCCACGTCGCGGTTGTACTTCACGACATCGATGACCGTTTGCTCCAGGCCCTGCCTCCGCCCGGCAAGTTCGTGCGCGGTCCATTCGTACTGTTGGTCGATCTCTCTTGCGATGATCAGCACCGCGAGCTGAAAATATCGCGGACCTACCGGGCTCTTCGCGCCACTGGGAATACCCAGATCGATGTCCCTGGGGCTGTAGATCGAGACGTGGCCCGGTCCCGGCCCTGGCGTGTAGTTGGTCCGCGCGGCCAGAAGACGCTTCCCGTCTTCGTCCAGGTCTGCCGGCGTGACCGGGGGAAGCCGCGAGAGTGTCACCGGGTTGATGTCTGGTGGAAGCGGGCTTTTTTCCTGCGGGACCAGCGGAAGTGCGGCAAGCAGCAGGACACACAATCGGATCGTCTTCATAAAGTCATCTCCTCATTTTGACGCCAGCGAATCCGCCACCACCCAGGCGGCGCCCAGCACGGCGAGATTCTCGGCGCTCTCGGTCCAGTTGTAGTGGATCGAGTGATCGGCTAGAAGCATCCGCTCGTGCACCAAGAGGGCGAACGACGCGAGCATGGCGGTAAGCAGGATTGCGGCCAGGCGCGCCTGCACGCCGGTCAGGATGGCAACGCCCGCCGCCACAAAGCAAACGCCGGTCGCATAACCCCAGAACTCTTGCGTAGGCGGGAGCCATTTGGGAACCAGCGGAGCCGTCAGGTTCATATAGACGAAATGCGCTGCGCCGAACACCAGCGCACAAACCCCAAACACCCGTCGGCCCAGCCGCGTCAGACGCGCAGCCAGTGTGGCATCGATCCTTGCGGTGTTGGCGTAGACGATCAGCCCGCCCGTGGCGATCGCGAGCTGTATGGCGATGCCTTCGTAGGTGACGAATACGGCGTAATCGGTGAGCAGCAGGCGGCCGTTCATCAGGATGACGACCAGGAGCACGTAGTAGGTGGTCAGCGCGGCGGCGCCCCAGGCCGTGATTCGGCGCCACTCCACGGCCGCGGCCGCGATCACCATGAACGCACCAGCGGCATAGGCAAGGGCTATGCGACCGGGAAAGTGTTCGGGCACCGGCTGCCCCGGGTCGAATTCTCCAAATGCCAGGCAGGCCATGCCCACCGCCATCACGCCCAAGCCGTAGACGCGCCAGCCAAAGGCCATCGTCGTTTTTTCCGCCGTCATGACTGTTCCAGGCTCCCAGGAAGTATATCGCTCCGGCCGCATCGCCGATCCCTCGCTGGGCTCACATTCGGCGGAATGCGTTCGGCGGAGTCGGCGCCTAATTCGAGGTCCCGGTGCCTTCGGAAGGATAATCTTTGCCCACCCAGTCGGTGTGCAAGTTGGTCGGCAAGCTCACTACCCGTACGTGCGTGAATCCGAGCTCCTTCAGCGTGCGATACGCGGGCCGAATGTTTGGACACTTCACCATCGGGCAGCAGCCGCAGTAAATGACGAGATCGGCGTCTTTCGGCAGCTTTGCGACGGCGGTTTTCAGCGCTTCAATGCCCTCCGGCTTGGAGGTCGGACCGGCGTTGATGGCATGCACAATGTGCTTGCCCTTATACAAGACCGGAAACGCCACCGACAAGATGACGGGAGCCCTGCCCGATTGAATCGCCCGCGCAAGCTCGGCCGGCTGCAACAACTCGCCGGCAGCCCAGGGATCTGAGGCTGCTTCCTGACCAAAACAACTCCAGCAGACCAAGCCCAAAATCGCAAGCGCCCTTTTATGCTTCATAACGAAATTTTCGAACTCCTTTCATGCACCTCGGCCAGACAGGCTTCGCCCAGGCCGCGTTCCCGATACGCTGAAGCACACGCTGAAGCAAATGATACGCTCCGCCGCGCCGATAGTGCCAGCGGCGAAAGGTTCGAGGTTGTCAGCGTTTGCTGGGGATTGCTCGGTCGACATTTGAATCAATTATGACTTAGTCAGCCGAAAATAGTTGCCGCCGCAATAGGTCGGTACCAGCGAGCGCGCTTGGCTTCGTTTTTCGAAATCGAATATTTCGTCGCTGCGGCATATCTCTCCAACCCCGCTGAAACCGGAGCCGTCGCGGACCGTCTGTTACTATGACAATCGTGCGCGTAAAGGTGCTTTTTTTCGGCATGTTGAAGGACATTGTCGGGCGTTCGGAAGAGCATATCGAAGTGGCCGACGGCTCGCGCCTGGAGTCCGTTTTCGCGCGCTACGCGGGCCGTTTTCCGCGCCTCACAGACTTGGAATCGAGCATCGTGCTGGCGTGCAATCAGGAGTTCTGCGATCGGTCAGCCGCCCTTCACGAAGGCGACGAAATCGCGTTCCTTCCCCCGGTCAGCGGAGGCTCCTCCGATGCGGCTGGCCGCTATACGCACCAGATCTGCGACGACGCAACCGGCTGTTTCTTCGCTCTCACTCGCGAACCCATCGACACGCGCGCCATCGCCCGCCAGTTGCTGCGCGGCGAAGACGGCGCCGTGGTGGATTTCGAGGGCGTGGTGAGAAACAACACCAAGGGCCGCGCCACGAAATTTCTGGATTACGAATGCTATGAGCCGATGGCCGTGAAGACCATGGCCGAGATCGGGCGCGAGATCCTGGAAACGTTCGCCATCGGGCGCATCGCCATGGTGCATCGCCTGGGCCGCCTGGAAATTGGCGAAGCCAGCGTGGCCATCGTGGTCACCGCGCCGCATCGTAAGCCCGCGTTTGAAGCGGCGCTGGAAGGCATCAACCGGCTGAAGCGCACCGTGCCCATCTGGAAGAAGGAACACTTCGCCGATGGGGAAGTTTGGGTGGAAGGGGAATGGGACGAGTCCGTCCTCAAGAAGTGACTCTCCGAGAAGAAGTGACTCTCCGGCAAAAATGATCCGCCCGGCCGCTTTTTATTTCTTCGCCGCAGTCTGCCTGGGCGTGCCCGCGCAATCCCAGGGTCCCGACGCCACCATTCGGGTCAACGTCCGCCTGGTGCGCATGCTGGTGACGGTGAAAGACGCGGCCGGGCAACTGATCGGCTCGCTCAACAAAGCCGATTTCACGGTCTACGACAACGGCGTGAAGCAGGACATCGCTGTTTTCGATCGCGAAACCGAGCAGCCGTTGTCTGTTGCCATGCTGGTGGACACCAGCGCGTCCACGGGAATCGAGATGCACTACGAACTCGATTCCGTGAGCCGATTCTTGCGGGTGTTGTTGACCGAAGGCAACCCCGACGACACCGTGGCGCTCTACAGCTTCAACAGCGATGTGACGCTGCACGGCGGCTATACCCGGCGTTTCGCGCGTGTGGATCAGATGCTGAAGCAGCTCAAGTCCGAAGGCGGCACGTCGCTCTATGACGCCATCTTCCTGGCGTCGCACGAGCTCGAATACCGGAATGGCCGGCATGTGATGGTGCTGGTCACCGATGGGGGCGACACTACCAGCACCGTGAACTATCGCCAGGCGCTGGAAGCTGCGCAGCTGGCCGACACCATCCTGTATCCGGTGCTGGTGGTGCCCATCACCAACGACGCGGGTCGCAACGTGGGCGGCGAAAACGCGCTCACCACGCTTGCCGCGGGCACCGGCGGACGCGTTTTCACTCCCAGCCTGGGCGCGCAGCTGGATCGCGCGTTCGACGATATCCTGCGCGAGTTGCGGACGCAATACCTGATCGGTTTTTATCCCAAGGACGTCCCGCCCAGCCTGGATCGCTTCCATACTCTGAAGGTCACGGTGCAGGGTGCTTCACCCGGCGCTTCATCCAATCGCGGTTTGCGGGTCAGCACGCGCACCGGATATTATGGGGATGCCAATGAGGGTCGATCGGGATTTAAGTAGTGACTCGGAGGAAGGCTTGAGCAAAGCGAAAACGAAGGCTCCGGAGCAGACCTTCGAGGAAGTGAAGTACCTTCGCTACCTGATCGATAAAGCCATTCCGGTGCGCATTCGCCTGAGCAGCAATGAAGAGGTATCGGGCGTAATCGAGTTCTACGATTCGAACTTTATCCGCGTCACGCGCAGTGGCGCTCCCAACCTGTTTCTGTACAAGCACGACATTAAATACCTGTACGAAGAGCCCGAAGCCTGACACCCCCGCCCGCTGTCGCCCATTCCGTTCGCAAACCGGAGCCTTCTTAGTTAGTGATGCCTTCCTATTTGGAGATTAGCCAGGAAATCGCCCGCGAGGCCGGAGCGCTGCTGCACGGCTATTTCGAACGTCATATCGGTTTCGAGTTGAAAGGCGAATTCGACCTGGTGACGGAGGCCGATCGTGCCTCCGAACGGCTGGTCATCGAGCGGCTGCGCCAGCATTTCCCGACGCACTCGGTGGTGGCCGAAGAAAGCGGAGGGCACGCGGGCGAATCGGCGGAATATTGCTGGTACGTCGATCCGCTGGACGGCACCACCAATTTCGCGCACGGCTTCCCGATGTACAACGTCACGCTGGCGCTGGAAAAGGCCGGCGAGATTGTGGCGGGCGTTATTTTCGATCCCGAGCGCGATGAAATGTTCGCCTGCGAGCGCGGATCGGGATCGCAGTTGAATGGCCAGCCGATTCACGTATCGCGCGTCCCGCGCATCGAAGAGGCGCTGGTGGCCACCGGCTTTCCCAGCCTCAAACGGCATCAGAACGTCAACGTGCATTTCTATTATCAGCTCGCGATGATCACGCACGGCGTGCGGCGCGCAGGGGCCGCGGCGCTGGATCTGGCCTACGTCGCATGCGGAAGGCTGGATGCTTTTTGGGAGTTCGGACTCAATCCCTGGGATATGGCCGCCGGCACCTTGCTGGTAACTGAAGCGGGCGGCAAATGCTCGGACATGCACGGCGGAGATGCGCGCTTACGGGGTCCGCATTTGCTGGCCGATAACGGCACGGTGCATCCCGGCATGCTGGAAGTGTTCGGCGAAGTGTTTCGCCGCGAGTACCGGCACGCCATGCCGGTTATTGAATGACTTCGGCCAGCCTTCGGATTCCTTCGTGGATGCTCCGCTCTCCGATGGAGGAAAAACCCAGAATGAATTCGCCCTGGGGAGGTTCCGTCAAGTAGTAAGCGGCTGAAGTGATGAGCTGGACTTTCGCCGCGACGGCTTTTTCCGCGACTCGGGCGTCCCGGAATCGAACCAGCAAGTGCATGCCGGCTGCGTCGCCGCGTATGTGGACGCGGTCGCCGAAATATCGCTCAAGCGATTCCACCAGGGCGCTTCGGCGTTGCCCGTAAATGCGGCGCATGCGGCGAATGTGGCGCTCCAGGTGGCCTTCGGAAATAAAATCGGCTAATGCCGCCTGCTCGGGAACCGGGGTGTGCCGGTCTGCCAGCCATTTGGCGCGCCGCAGCCGGACTGCCAGATCGGGCGGAGCGATGACATATCCGATCCGCAACGACGGAAACATTACTTTTGAGAATGTTCCAATGTAAATCACCGCCACGCCGGTGGCCAGACCCTGCAGCGACGGCAAAGGAGGACCGCTGTAGCGATATTCGCTGTCGTAATCGTCTTCGATCAGCACCGCGTTGTGCTGGCGGGACCATTCGATCAACTCCAGCCGCCGCGCCAGCGACATCGCCACGCCGGTCGGAAACTGGTGCGAGGGCGTTACATACACCAGCCGCGATTTCTTCCCCAGATCGCCGATCACTATTCCGCTGTCGTCGATCCGCGCCGGCTGAAGCCGCGCGCCGTAACCGGCGAAGATGCGGTGCGCGCCATGATATCCCGGATTCTCGATCGCCACCTGGTCGCCGGGTTCGAGCAGCAGCCGCACGCAAAGATCGATGCCCTGCGCCGAGCCGTTCACGATGACCACTTGCTCGGGAGTACAGCGCACGGCGCGCGATCGCGAAACATAAGCCGCAATCTCCTCGCGCAGCGGGCCGTAACCGGCCGATTGATCGGCGTAATCGAACAAATCCGGCGCGGTCGATCGCAGCCGCCGCATCATCAGCTTGCGCCAGATGGGAAGCGGAAACAACGCCAGGTCGGGACGCCACTGCGTGAAGCGAATGAAACCGGCGGGAGCGGACGGATAGGAGAAGTCGTCGGTCAGGCCGGCGCCATAGCGGGAGAAGCGCAGGGCCGGAGCGGCCTGGGCTCGCGGAACTTGCTTGAGGTTGGGCCGTAGCAGTTCGTCGGGGAGTTCGCGGCAGACGAATGTTCCCGACCCATGCGACGTCTCCAGATATCCTTCCGCGATCAGTTGGTCATAAGCCTGCGTGACCGTGCTGCGCGAAACTTCAAGCGCCGCCGAGAGTTCGCGCGTGGAGGGGACTCGTTCGGCGCGGCGGAAGCGGCCGGTCAGGATTCCTTGCCGCCACTGATCGTAAATCTGGCGATGCAGCGGCGCGTCGGATGCGCGCTCAAGCACTAGGGCGGTACGCATAGAAGTGGACTGCTCCAGATTATCAAAACTGGATCTTTCGACCAACCAGATTCTTCGCTACAGTCGAACATAATGGACCAGTACTCACCCACCGAACGAACCCAGGTGCGGCGCAGATCCATGCGCGGCGTCTACGACAAAGAACAGGTGCACGCCATCCTCGACGAAGGCTTCGTATGCCACGTCGGATTCGTGATGGACGGCCGGCCGTTCGTCATCCCCACCGCTTATGCTCGCTCGGGCGAGCAGATCTACATCCATGGATCGCCCGCCAGCCGCTTGATGAAAAGCAAAGAGGTGGACGTGTGCCTGACCGTGACCCTGGTGGACGGACTGGTTCTAGCACGCTCGGCCTTTCACACTTCCATCAACTATCGCTCGGTGGTGGCGCTGGGCAAGGCGCGGCTGGTCACCGATCTGGACGAAAAACGCGAAGCGCTGCGATGCTTCACCAACCACGTCATCGCGGGGCGCTGGGAAGCGGCCAAGCAGCCCATCGACTCCGAGTTGAAAGCCACCAGCGTTCTAGCGCTACCGCTGGAAGAGGTCTCCGCGAAAATCCGCACCGGCCCTCCCATCGACGATGAAGAAGACTATGCGCTGCCGGTCTGGGGCGGCGTGGTCCCGCTGGTTCAGTCGTTCGGCAAGCCGCTGCCGGACGAGCGCGTGCTGGAAGGCGTCCTGTTGCCCCACCTGAGCCGTTAACTTTTGAACCGCGGCCCTGGTGCCTAACAGCGTGTTCATCATCGACTCCTTGGGAAAGCTCTCCAGAAATCCCTTGAGCATCCAGCCGAGGCCAGGGGGAACATCGCGCGAAAGCGAGATCGCTTCGCAGCGCGCGTAGACCCCGCCGTCGGCGGCTACAAAACGCCAATAAGAATTCAGCCGCCACAGAAAGCCTGAGTCGTCGCCCAGCGCCACTTCTTCGGTGTAAGACTTGCCGGGATCCTTTACCTCGCCGACATGGGTGGAGCGCGACGTCACGATCAAACGGTTCGGATCCGGGCTTTCATAACGGATGCGATAAGTGCTGTTCAGAACGATGGTGAGAATGTGCTTTTCATAAAGACGCAACAGCACGTCGTATTGATCGCCTTGAGGTGGATTAGTGCGGTGGGAGATCTCGCGAGATTCGATCACTTTGGGCCGATAGTAGTTTTTGTAATTGGCATAATCCTGGAGCACGCTCCGCACCTGAGGAAGCGTCGCGCCGGGCATGAACATGCTTCCCACCCAATCCTGGATCATGGCGCCGGGCGGATGGAGATTTCGGGCCGCGTCTACCGCCTCAATATGCGTTTTTCCATCCCGCAGTTTGGGATCGACGACAGGATCGGAGTTCATCCTGCCTTCCGCCTGTTGTATGTAGCGATCGAATGCTCGCGTGGCTTCGGGCGTCAAGCGTGCGAAAGGAACCGTAGCCAAAAGAAGCGGGAACAAAATACGCGCCCCCATCACGCTTCATTATCGCCCGATCATTATCGCCCGATCGGGCCGGGTTCAAAGGCTTTTGAATTTCAGCGTCACTTCGCCCACCCGAATGGTGTCGTTATCCTTCAGTTCCTCGCGGGCGATAGGATCGGGACGGTCGTTGAGAAAAGTTCCATTGGTGGAATCCAGGTCTGTGATCGTGAATTTTTGATCCTTAAACCTCAAACTGGCGTGCTTCCCGGAGATGGCTTCGTCGCGCAGTATGACATCGGCGTCGGGCGCCGATCCAATGATGTTGGGTCCTTCGCGAATGCGGAAATCCTCGCCTTTCTGCTGGCCGGTCAAAGCCACGAACCAGCCCACCACGGGCGCTTTTCGCTTGTCCGCCAACACTACGCCACGGCGGGTGGTCACCGACCCGGACGCCTCGCGCGGATCCGTCTCCAGGCGCGTTTTCACCATCATCGATGGGGGGCCGGATGGAAATCCTGTCCTCTGGCAGAACGGGCAAACCTCCCAGCTGTCTTCCATCTGATGTCCGTTCGCGCAAAACTTTGCCATCGCGGCGCTTCTCCTTGGAGCTAAAACGAAGGTCACATCATGGACCTGGACGCACTTTTCGAGGATTATATCGTGCTCCCTTGTTACGGTTCCTGTCAAGTCCCCTGAGGAGTGGTCACACAGTCCTTTACTTTCAAATACATAAGATGGTACGCTGAAGAACTTATAATGCGAACTGTCGATTTGATCCACCGAAAACGAGATGGTGAAGAATTATCGCCAGAGGAGATTGCCGCGCTCGTGGAAGGCTACAGCCGGAATGAAATTCCGGATTATCAGATGTCCGCCTTCCTCATGGCAGTTTTCTATTCCGGAATGACGGACCGGGAGGTGAGCGCGGCGACGGAGTGCATGGTACGCTCCGGCGAGACCGTAGATCTCAGTTCCATTCCCGGCATCAAGGTAGACAAACACTCTACCGGCGGCGTGGGAGATAAAACCAGTTTGATTGCTGCGCCCCTGGCGGCTGCCGCGGGCGTGGTGGTCCCGATGATGTCGGGCCGCGGCCTGGGCCATACCGGCGGCACGCTGGACAAGCTGGAATCGATTCCCGGTTTCCGCACCGATCTGACGATCGACGAATTCAAAGCCCAACTGGCCGCGCACGGCCTGGCGTTTATCGGGCAGACCGCGGAGATCGCGCCGGCCGACGGCAAACTCTACGCGTTGCGGGATGCCACCGCGACGGTGGAATCCATTCCGCTGATCGCCACGTCCATCATGTCGAAGAAATTGGCCGAGGGCGTAGACGCCCTGGTGCTGGACGTGAAGGTGGGCAACGGCGCATTCATGAAGAAGCAGGTGGACGCACGGCGCCTGGCTCAAATGATGGTGGGTATCGGACGGCGCGCCGACAAGCGCGTGCAGGCCCTGATCACCGATATGAATCAGCCTTTGGGCTACGCGGTGGGCAACGCGCTGGAAGTGATGGAAGTTTCCCAGACATTGCAAAACGCAGGCCCCACCGATCTCACCCGGCTAGCGCTGGAGCTGGCGGCACGCATGATCTTCCTCGCCAAGATTGTCGCCACGCTGGACGAAGCGCGCGAAGTGGCGCAACAAAAGCTGCTGGACGGCTCCGGTTACCGCAAGTTCAAAGACGTCATCGAAGCGCAGGGTGGCAACTCCCAGGTTCTGGACCGTTTCGAGCTTCTGCCCAACGCCACGGGCGTGCGCGAGATTGCTTCGCCTCGCGCCGGTTACGTGAGCGCCATCGCAGCCGAGGACATTGGCCTGGCGTCCTCCCGCATCGGCGCGGGCCGCAACACCAAAGAGGACGATATCGATCCAGCGGTGGGTGTGATCCTGGAAGTTAAAGTGGGCCAGAAGGTGGAAGCCGGGGCCGTACTCTGCCGCGTCTACTACACGCGCGACGAACACGTCGACGAAGCGTCGGAAGAGATCGAAGACGCTTTCCGCATTTCCGCGCAACCTCCCGAGGAGCGGGAACTGATCCTTGAAGTTGTAAGCTAGTGTCCCGAGTGAGAAAATTCGCAGACATATCGTGTTGGGGCGGACGCCCGCGTCCGCGCTGGCCCCCCGGTCCGGCTCAACCCCCGCACGAGAAACAGAAGCCGACGCGGGCGTCGCCAGCGGTCGGGGGCGACCGCACCACATGGCGGGTTCTTCAATGAACCTGCAACTCAGGACACACTCACGAGTCTGTGTGAAAAGTACGATGTACCGCTCCCTCACGGTCACGGCTCGGCATCGACGATCATGCAAAATCACAGCGCTACTGAACCGCGACCGTAAGGGAGCCGGTGTAAAGCACTAATGGAGCGGTTCACTGGCATTCTGGGAATCCTCGCGATTCTGCTGGTCTGCTTCCTCTTCTCCACACACAAACGCGCCATTCGGCCGTCGCTGATCTTCTGGGGCGTGGGTCTGCAACTCACGTTCGCCTTCATCGTGCTGCGAACTCCCGCGGCTCGTGTCTTTGAAGTTCTCAGCGACAAGGTGAACGCGATCATCGGTTACTCGCAGGCGGGCAGCAAATTCGTTTTCGGCGATCAGCTGGGCGGCGGCCAGCCCGCCATTTTCGCCTTCCAGGTCCTGCCGATCATTATCTTCATCTGCAGCCTGTTCGCGATCCTTTATTACCTGGGCGTCATGCAGGTGCTGGTGAACGCCATGGCGGTTGTCATGCAGCGCGTGATGGGAGCCAGCGGCGCGGAATCCACCAACGTGGCCGCCAGCATCTTCATGGGACAGACCGAAGCGCCCATCACCATCCGCCCGTTCCTAGAAGGGCTCACCGAATCCGAGCTGTTCACCATCATGGTCAGCGGCATGGCCCACGTCTCCGGAGCGACCATGGCCGCGTATGTCTTAATGGCGCACGTGGAGATCCGGCACCTGCTGACGGCGGTGATCATGACCGCGCCCGCCACCATTATGCTGGCCAAGATCCTGGTGCCGGAGGTTGGCAAGCCGGTGACTGCGGGGCGGGTGACGGTGACGGTGGAAAAGCCCGGTGTGAACATCATCGACGCGGCGGCGCGCGGCGCGGGCGACGGATTGCATCTGGCGCTGAACATCGCCGCGATGCTGATCGCTTTTCTGGCTCTGATCGCCATGGTCAATGGAGCGCTCAGCTATTTCCACACGTCGCTGGAACAGATTCTGGGTATTTTGTTCTCCCCGATCGCGTGGCTGCTGGGCATCGACTTTCACGACTGCCGCACTGTCGGGAACCTGCTGGGAACCCGACTGGTGCTGAACGAATTCGTCGCGTTTCAAGAGCTGGGGCCAATGAAGCCGAACCTGAATCCGCACTCGTTCACCATCGCGACTTACGCTCTGTGCGGTTTTGCGAATTTGAGCTCTATCGCGATCCAGATCGGCGGAATCGGAGCGCTGGCGCCGGGTCGCAAATCCGACCTGGCGCGCCTGGGCCTGAAAGCCGTGGCGGCCGGGACCATGGCAAATTTTATGTCGGCCTGCATCGCGGGCATGCTCTTGTAATGCACGAAGCGGTGGCCTACATCCGTGACGTGACGGTGCGGGAGCCGCGCGTCGCGGTAGTGCTCGGCAGCGGCCTGGGTGCATTTGCCGATGAATTGTCCGACCCGATCTCCATCCCCTACGCCCAGATTCCGGGCTGGCCCGTATCCACGGCGACGGGGCATTCGGGGAAGCTGGTCTTTGGCCAACTCAAAGGAGAGACGGGCAAGCTGGACATCGCGGTGATGGCCGGCCGCGCGCATTTATACGAAGGCTACACGCCGGCGCAGGTGACCATGGGCGTACGGGTGATGCATCGATTGGGAGTGCGCTCCGTTGTTTTTACCAACGCCGCCGGCGGCGTCAATCGTGCTTATCGCCAGGGCGCGCTGGTGCTGATTTCCGATCACATCAATTTACAAGGCTCGCATCCGCTCATCGGCCCCAATGACGATTCCGAGGGCCCGCGCTTTCCGGATATGACGGAAGCGTATTCGACGGCGTATCGAACTAAGGCGCGCCAGGTGGCGCACGAACTCAAGATTCCGCTGGACGAAGGCGTTTACGCCGCGCTCACCGGCCCCAGCTACGAAACGCCCGCCGAGATCCGCTATCTGCGCACCATCGGCGCGGATCTGGTGGGGATGTCGACGGTGCCCGAGGTGATCGTGGCGAATTACCTGGGGATGCAAGTGCTCGCGATCTCGTGCGTGACGAACATGGCGGCCGGCATTCTGCCGCAGAAGTTGGATCATAAAGAAGTGATGGAGACCGGCTACCGGGTGCGCGATACCTTGATCCGGTTCTTGAAAGCGCTTTTGCCGAAACTATGACACTCAACGACGCGGCCATCGCGGCACGAACCAACGCTCACGCCCCCTTCTCGCACTTTCAAGTGGGCGCGGCGCTGGAAAGCGCCGACGGGCGTGTATTCACCGGCTGCAACGTGGAGAATGCGACGTATGGTCTGACGGTGTGCGCGGAACGCGTGGCGGTGTGGAAGGCGATCTCAGAAGGCGCCAAGAAATTTCAGCGCATCGCGGTGGCGGCCGATACCGACGTTCTCACCCCGCCCTGCGGCGCGTGCCGGCAGATCCTGTGGGAGTTTTGCGGGGATATAGAGGTGACGTTGACGAACCTGCATGGCAAGAGCGAAACGCTCCGATTGAAAGAACTTTTTCCGAGGCCTTTTGATGCTTCGTTTATTTAAGAACCGGCTCCCTCACGGTCGTGGTTCAGCAAGAGGAATAGCGGCGGCGTCCGTGCTGCTCTTCAGCGCGTTAGCATTCGGAGAGCCGGCGGATTCCATCTATACCGCCCGCTATGTGGTCACCATGAACGCGCAGCGCGACCTGATTGACGACGGCGCGGTCGCCATTCGAGGCCGGCTCATCATCGGCGTCGGCAAGCGCGCCGACATCGAGAAGCGGTTCCAGGCTCGCCAGCATATCAACCGGCCGGACGCGATCTTGATGCCCGGCTTGATCAACACGCACACCCACGCCGCCATGTCGCTGTTCCGCGGCATCGCCGACGACATGAAACTGCAGGACTGGCTCAACAAATTCATCTTCCCCGCCGAAGCCAAGAACGTGACGGGAGACTTCGTGCTGTGGGGCACGCGCCTGGCGTGCCTGGAGATGATGCTCTCCGGCACCACCACTTTCGTCGACATGTATTACTTCGAGGACCGAGCGGCGCAAGCCACCAAGGAAGCGGGGATGCGCGGAATCCTGGGCGAAACCATGATCCGTTTCAAATCGCCCGACGCCGCGACGCCCAAAGACATGCTGCGGTTCACCGAAAAGTTCCTCCAGCAATATCACGACGATCCCACCATCATCCCGGCCGTGGCGCCGCACGCCATCTATACCAACGACGACGTGGATCTGAAAGCGGCGCGCCAGCTGGCAAACAAATACAAGGCGCCGCTGGTGATGCACCTTTCCGAAACCAAAACCGAAAATGACGACGCGCTGCGCACCCGTCACATGAGCCCCACGCGGCTGGTGGAATCGCTGGGCGTTCTGAATGGCTGGACTATCGTGGCGCACGGCGTCTGGCTGGATGCCTCCGACGCGAAAATCCTGAAGGCGCATGGAACCGGAATCGCGCATTGTCCTTCCAGCAATATGAAACTGGCCAGCGGCGTGGCGCCGGTGGTGAAGCTGCTCGGGCTCGGTATTCCGGTCGGCTTGGGTACCGACGGGCCGGCGGGCAGCAACAACGATTTCGATCTGATGGAAGAAATGAACCTGGCGGCCGATTTGCAAAAGGTCGCCACCGGCGACCCCACCGTGATCCCGGCTGAGCAGGCCGTCGCCATGGCGACGATACTGGGCGCTCGCGCCGCGGGGCTTGAAAAGCAGATCGGGTCGCTTGAAACCGGCAAACACGCCGACTTGATCACTCTGCGGTTGGATCGCCCGCATGCGGTGCCGCTGTACCACGTCTATTCGCAGATTGTGTACGCACTGAAGGGCTCGGACGTCGAAGATGTCGCCGTGGATGGTAAGCCGATCGTGCGGGAGGGCCGTTCGCTCACGCTCGACTCCGCTCCCATCCTGGCTAAGGCGAAGGAATATGCCGCGAAGGTGAGTGCATCGCTTAAGAAATAGCCTACAGCGGCCAACATCAAATTACGAGAGCAACGCGCCGCCCCGCACACTTAGCAGTTTCAAGTTTTCAATCGGGGTGAACATGCGACTGCGATTTTGTTTTTCGATCCTTTCCCTTTCCATCGGCCTCGTGCCCGCGTATTCAACCACCATCACTACTTACAGCAGCCTGTCCGCCTGGACCGCCGCCACGTCAGCGGGATACCAGACCGTGACGTTCGAGGGTCTGGCGCCGTCCGGGAGCTCGAGCGACTACTACAGCGCGACCGGCGTAACCTCGGATGGCGTGGAGTTCATCGGCTACAGCTATACTGGCGCGTCCGATGTCCAAGTGGTGGACACCAGCGCCTTCTCCTGGTACGACTGGGGCACCGGCGATGCGCTGTTACAGACCCTGAGCCGGCTGAATGCCGGTTCGCCTCTCCCCTACGTCAACATTGTGCTTCCCGCGAATATTACCTCGCTCGGCCTGGACCTTTTTACTACGAGTCCACAGGCGTTGAGCTACACGATAACGGTGGCTGGCAACCAGTACACCGTCCCGACTTTTACCCAACCCACGCTGGCTTTCTGGGGAATCACGTCGGACACGCCGATTTCCTCGCTCCAGCTCACCCTGGCGGGCACGACGTATAACAGCGCATCCAATGAGTTGCTGGACAACTTCAGTTTCGGCGCGTCGGACCTGACGGCGGCGCCGGAAGCAGGCACGTACTTGCTGATCGGCTCGGGCTTGATCGGATTCGTGGTGCTGCGCAAGCGGCTGATGTCGAAGAAAGGTCTATAATCGAGGTTGATGACCAAGGCCAACTGGCGACCCGCCGCTCTTTCGCTCACCGTATTGGGTGCCGTCGCGCGCCTGCTGCCGCACCCGCCCAACTTCGCGCCCGTCGGCGCTACCAGCTTGTTCTCGGGCGCCCGATTGCCGGGCTGGCAAGCGTATCTGGTCCCGCTGGCGTTGATGGCCATCACGGATCCTATTCTGTCGCCGCTTTACGGCTTCCACCCGTATACCAGATATTCGCTTTTCACCTATCTGAGCTTCCTGATCGCCGTGTGGCTGGGCCGGCGGCTGCGCAACACCGAGAGCATTTCCCGCATCGCCGCCGTCACGGTATTGAACAGCATCCAGTTTTTCCTGATCACCAACTTCGGGAGCTGGCTGTGGTTCCCGGGCTTTCCCCATACCGCCGCGGGCCTGGCGAGCTGCTACGTGTCCGCGATCCCGTTCTTCGGCTGGACGCTGGCCAGCGATGTCCTTTATACCGCCGTTCTGTTCGGCCTCTACGCCTGGCTCAGCCGCACGGTTGCCACCAGCGAACGGCTAACCGCCGCGGCATAGAGCCCGAGTGCAGGTTGCGCTTTCCCGAGTTGCAGTAAGTTGGTCCAGCGGCAAAGACAGCGCCTGGTCGCTGCATCTCCTCAGGCAGGATCCCAACATCGAAGTGGTAGCGCTGGTCACTACGCTCAACGAACAGTTCGATCGCGTGGCCATGCACGCCGTCCGTCGCGAGTTGCTGGAGCTGCAAGCCGAATCGCTGGGCGTGCCGCTGTGGACCGTTCCCCTGCCCTGGCCCTGTTCGAACGAAGAATATGAAGCGCGCATGAGCGACTTGTGCGCCCGAGCGGTGGGCGCGGGTGTGGAAGCCATGGCGTTCGGCGATCTCTTCCTGGCCGACATTCGCGCTTATCGCGAGAAGCAACTGGCTGGAACCGGCCTGAAACCGATCTTCCCGGTCTGGCAGATCCCGACGGCCGAACTGGCCCGGACCATGATCGCTGGGGGGCTCCGCGCGAAAATCACCTGCATCGATCCAAAGGTGTTGCCCGTCGAATTTGCGGGACGGGATTTCGATGCGCAATTCCTGGCTGACCTGCCTCCGGAAATCGACCCGTGCGGGGAAAATGGAGAATTCCATTCGTTCGTTTACGACGGTCCCGGTTTCCGGAAACCACTGGCCGTCAATGCCGGCGAAATCGTGGGACGGGATGGGTTCATTTTCGCAGATCTCATTAAACTCCCCGTAAGCTAGAACCGTGAGGGCGCACCGGCAAGTACCCTGAAACATGGTTCGGCGGGCGGTTCGTCATTCCTGGGGCGCTATGAGTGTCATCTGACCGGTGACGGAAAAACCATACGCAACGTGGCTACCCGTACCGTACGATCCACTATCGATCCAGCCCTTCGGGTAGGTGGCAATCGTGGTGCCGCCAGTGGTTAAGTAAGTGTAGTTGCTTATGATTACACCCCCCTGCGGGCTGCTGGGATAGAAGTTGAAGGGGATCCATTTGCCCAACTCGCTCACCCCCCCATTCCCCGGCCCAATACCGCTGGCGGGGACACCGGCGGGGTTCCCACATTGGTCACCGTTATGATAGGTGACGGTCAGCATCGCCGGCTTGCTGCCCGAGTTCGCAGTGTAAAAGAGATCGCCGGGTTCAGTGAGGTAACAAATTAGTTCATCATATTCGCCCTGAGTGGAATTGTCGTCCTCACCCCCGAGGTTGAGCGTAAGATTCACGCCGATGTTGGTGGTGTTTGCGAAGCTTGCCGTTCCCCCCATCGTGTAATGAAGCACCTCCGTCGAGCCATTGGTGCTCGTATAGAAATAAGCAGTGCCGCTCGCTTGCACTGCGTACATGCCATTCAAAGGCGCGAACGATTGTGCGTGCGTGGGCGCCACTATCCGTGGCATTTCCGGAATCGCAGAGATGGCGGCAACAATCGCCACGGCGAATGCTGCGATTAGAAGAAACCGCTTGTTCAAGTTCAATCCAGCAAAGTGTTTCAGAGTCATTTCGATATATCCTCAGTTCTCCTCGGAAGCCAAGTTCTGATTGCGCCAAAGAATTTTCTCCGGCGATTGTTGCGGGCTGGGTCGGCGTAGCCCCTGTTGCTCAGACTTTTGGAAAGAGCGAATTCCGGTATCTAATTATTAGTAGGCTGGAAAGGTCCTTCCAACAAGAGGCGGTTTCTGCTTTCCCGTGGAAACGTCCGTACTTTCGTACCGCTCGTACTGCTCGTCGACACTGGTGGGTGAAGGGGCGCGGCGCGATCCCAGATGCGCTGGCCGCACGTGCGGTACCCGCACACCCGGCCCCCCTTAGCCTTTAGCCAAGTACGACGCCGGCTTCTGCGGAGCTAAAATACAACTGATGCGCGTTCTCTCTGCCCGTCGAACTGCCAGGAGGGACTCGCGTTAAGGTGCCCTCCGCTGCTACCTGCGCGAGATATGCGAACCGATGGCGTTTCAGATCGTTAATTACAAAAGACTTAATGTGGTTGCGAACCATACTATCATGGTGATATGCTTATGTTAGTTGACAACAAGACACTAAGATTGTTATCGAGGGAAGAGTCACCCCATGGACTTCAACCGTTTCACAGAAAAACTCCAAGAGGCCGTCCGAGCGGCCCAATCTATCGCCGTTCAGCACGGCAACCAGCAGATCGATACCGAGCACCTGATGCTCGCGTTGCTGGACCAGGAAGGCGGTCTGGCCCCTTCCATCCTCAATAAAGCCGACATCCGGGTGGACGCTCTCCGGACGCGCTTCCAGCAGGAAGTGGACCGGCTGCCCAAGGTGTCGGGGTCGACGGGCGGGCCCGATCAGGTCTACGTCACCCAGCGCATCACCAAGCTGCTCACGCAGGCCGAAGATGAGGCCAAGCGGCTCAAGGACGACTACGTATCGGTGGAGCACGTGCTTCTCGCCGCCACCGAGGACATCGGGGCTACAGGAAAACTGTTCCGCGAGTTCGGCATTACGCGCGAACGCCTGATGCGGGCGCTGCAAGAGGTCCGGGGCAGCCAGCGCGTGACCACCCAGAATCCGGAAACGACTTACGAGGCGCTGGAAAAATACGGCCGCGATCTGACGCAGCTGGCTTCACAAGGCAAGCTGGACCCGGTGATCGGCCGCGATGAAGAGATCCGCCGCGTGATTCAGGTGCTTTCGCGCCGCACCAAGAACAATCCGGTGCTCATCGGCGAGCCAGGCGTGGGCAAAACAGCCATCGTGGAGGGACTCGCCCAGCGCATCGTGCGCGGCGACGTTCCAGAAGGTTTGAAGGACAAGCGTGTGGTGGCGCTCGATATGGGCGCGCTGATCGCTGGCGCGAAGTTCCGGGGCGAGTTCGAGGAGCGATTGAAAGCTGTGCTCAAGGAAGTCCAGACCGCCGAGGGCCAGATCGTGCTCTTCATCGACGAGTTGCACACCGTGGTGGGCGCGGGCAAAGCCGAAGGCGCCATGGACGCGGGCAATTTGCTCAAGCCCATGCTGGCGCGCGGCGAGTTGCATTGCATCGGCGCAACCACGCTGGACGAATATCGCAAGTACATCGAAAAGGACGCAGCCCTGGAACGCCGTTTCCAGACCGTTTTTGTCGACCAGCCGAGCGTGGAAGACACCATCTCCATCCTGCGCGGCCTCAGGGAGCGCTACGAAACCCACCACGGCGTTCGCATCAAGGACTCCGCTCTGGTGGCCGCCGCCATTCTTTCGAACCGCTATATCAGCGACCGTTTCCTGCCCGATAAAGCCATCGATCTTGTTGATGAAGCAGCCGCCAAGCTGCGCACCGAGATCGATTCCATGCCGGCCGATCTGGACGAAATCCTGCGCCGTATCATGCAGCTGGAGATCGAACGCGAGGCGCTGAAGAAAGAGTCGGACACCGCTTCCAAGGACCGATTGAAGAAGATCGAAAAAGAGATCGCCGATCTGAAATCGGAATCCGACGCGCTGAAGGCACAGTGGCAGGCCGAAAAAGAGGGCGTGCAAAAGCTGCGTGAGTTGCGCCAGCAGATCGAACAGACCAAGGTGGAGATCGAGAAGGCGGAGCGGCAATACGACTTGAATCGCGCCGCGCAACTGAAGTACGGCAAGCTGACCGAACTGGAAGGCAAGCTTCGGACCGAGGAATCGCGGCTGGCCGAGAAGCAGTCCGGTAAGCGTCTGCTCAAAGAAGAAGTGGACGAAGAAGACATCGCGCAGGTGGTCAGCCGCTGGACCGGAGTGCCGGTATCCAAGCTTCTGGAAGGCGAGATGCAGAAGCTCCTGCACCTGGAAGACGAGCTGCACGAGCGCGTGATCGGACAGGACGAAGCGGTGCAGGCGGTTGCCGAGGCCGTGATGCGTGCCCGGTCCGGCCTGAAGGACCCCAACCGCCCCATCGGAAGTTTCATCTTTCTTGGGCCTACCGGCGTCGGCAAAACCGAGTTGGCGCGGGCCTTGGCCGAGTATTTATTCGACGACGAGAAGGCCATGATCCGGATCGACATGTCCGAGTATCAAGAGAAACATACGGTGGCCCGGCTGGTGGGAGCGCCCCCGGGTTACGTAGGTTACGAGGAGGGGGGACAGCTAACGGAATCGGTCCGGCGTCGTCCATATTGTGTAGTCCTTTTCGACGAAATCGAGAAGGCGCATTCGGACGTATTCAACGTGTTGCTGCAGATCCTGGACGACGGACGCCTCACTGATGGCCAAGGCCGCACTGTGGACTTCAAGAACACCATCGTAATCATGACATCCAATATCGGCAGCCCGCGCATCCTGGAATATAGGGGGACTTTCGCCGGTGCGGGGTTCGAACGCATGAAGGAGACGGTGCTGGGCGAGTTGCGCGATCATTTCCGCCCCGAGTTCCTGAACCGCGTGGATGAGATTATCGTGTTCCACGCTTTGAGCGAAGAGCACCTGAAGCAGATTGTAGAGATTCAGTTGGGCAGCCTGCGCAAGCGGCTGGCTGATCGTCATATCGAATTGGAATTGACGGATCGGGCCCGCGGACATCTGGTCCGCTCCGGCTACGATCCAAGCTACGGCGCCCGGCCGTTGAAACGGGCTATCCAGCGCGAAATTGAAACGCCATTGGCGCGCCGGATTCTCGGAGGCGAGGTAAGAGATGGCTATCACGTAGTGGTGGATCTCGACCCAGCCGGTCACTTGAGTTTTACATCGAAAGCCGGGAGCCGCGAGCGTGAAGCGGCTCTGGAACAAGTTTAAAGAAAAAGCGGAAGCCTAAAAGGAAAAAGGAAGCCTGACACAATGAAAGGTCATATCACTAAATCCACGGCGGCCCTGTTTGCCGTCATTGCCATGCTGGTGGGTGCGCTCGTCATCACCATCAGCAGCCCCAATCGCATTCGAGCTTTTGCGGACACTTCTCGGGTAGCCGAGACGGGTCCCATCACCACATTCGCTCCCATTGTGAAGCGCGCCATGCCGGCGGTGGTGAACATCTCTTCGTCCAAAGTTGTGAAGGATCAGGGTTCGGAAGGCGGCCAGGGCCTCTTCAACGATCCTTTCTTCCGGCAGTTCTTCGGCGGCCGCGTGCCGCAGCAGGAGCAGCCTAGGTCGGAGCGGGCAACCAGTCTGGGTTCCGGAGTTGTAGTCAGCCCGGATGGCTACATCCTGACCAATAACCACGTGGTGGACGGCGCAACGGACGTGAAAGTGTCCTTCGCCGACAAAGAAGAATATCCGGCCAAAATCATCGGAACCGACAAGTACACCGACGTGGCCGTTCTGAAGATCAACAAAACTGGCCTGACCACGCTGCCGTTCGCCAATTCCACCCGCGCCGAAGTGGGCGACGTGGTTCTCGCAATCGGCGAGCCGTTCGGCTTGGGCCAGACCGTGACCATGGGCATCATCAGCGCCAAGGGCCGCGCCGGATTGGGCATCGAGCGGTTTGAAGATTTCATCCAAACTGACGCCGCCATCAACCGCGGCAACTCCGGCGGCGCGCTTATCGACACGCGTGGAGACCTGGTGGGCATCAATACCGCCATTTTGTCCGGTGAGACCGGCGGCAACCAGGGCATCGGCTTTGCGATTCCCGCCAATCTGGCCCGCAACATCATGGACCAGATCATGAAGAAGGGCAAGGTCACACGCGGCTACATGGGCATCCTGCCGCAGGAGCTGACGCCTGAAATGGCCAAAGCCTTCGGCATGCCGAACGCCCATGGAGTGGCAATCGCGCAAGTGGAACCCAACAGCCCGGCCCAGAAGGCTGGCCTGAAGGTGGGCGACGTCATCACCGCGCTCAACAACAATCCCGTAGACGACGTGAATGGATTCCGTCTCGCGGTGGCGGACTTTGCGCCGGGCACCACGGTCCATCTCAAGGTGGAACGCAACGGCCAGGCGATGGATATGCCGGTCACGCTCAGCGAGTTCAACCTGGAAGCGGAGAACAAGGGTGAGGGCCAGGGCAATCTGCCGGGCGGCGGCGAGAAAGGGGCGCTGAAAGGGCTGTCCGTTCAGGCTCTTACGAGCGACCTTCGGCAGCAGTTGCAGGTTCCCGAAGGCACGCAAGGCGTGGTAATCACCGATGTCGATCCGGATTCGGCCGCTTCGGCTGCCGGACTCCAGCAGGGTGACATCATCGTTCAAGTGGATCGCAAGCCGGTGGCGACTGTGGGTGAATTCAATATCGCAGTTCGTGCCGCTGCTTCCCGCGACTCCACGTTGCTGCTCGTAAAACGTGGGCAAGGCACTTCTTTTGTTGTAGTTCCAAACAAGTAGTCGAATCCGCACGCAGGAGTGCGTGCGGCACATAGTTGAGTCTATTGGAGGCAGGTTTCTTGAGTGAGAAACCTGCTTCTTTTTGTCTCTGAACGCATCCAACATTCAGGAACGATTGCGGATATGAGCAAGCAAACCAAGACTTGGCCAACCTTCCTGGCAGAACGCCCGCAGCCCTGGCAGCCCTCGGCGGACGTGTACCGGACCAAGGACGGGTGGTTGGTGAAATTCGATTTGGCCGGTGTCCAGATCGCCGACATCGCGGTAACCATCCGTGGACGGCGACTGGTGATTAGCGGTGTCCGTCGCGACTCGTTCCAGGAAGAGGGCTGCAGTCACTACTCCATGGAAATCTCCTACAACCGCTTCGAACGCTCACTGCTGATGCCGGCGAACCTGGAAAACGCCCGGGTGAGCATTGCGGCGCGCGAAGGATTGTTGATGGTGAGGATGATTCCGGAAGGAAACGAAAATGTCTGAACAACCTGTTGTCTACACACTGCCGGTATTGCCGCTCAAAAGCGCGGTACTGTTCCCTTATCTGCTGATGCCGCTGTCGGCTGGGCGCGCGTCGTCCATCGCGGCGGTGGAGGCGGCGCTTGCCACCGAGTCCAAAGAAATTCTGGTGTTTACGCAGCGCGATGCCGACGTGGATCTGCCGTCCAAGGACGACCTCTACGCCATCGGCACCAAGGCGGTGATCCGCAAGATGAATCGCACCGCCGAAGGTCATCTGGAACTCATGGTTCTGGGGATGGAGCGCGTGACTTTGCTGAAGCTGGATGCCTCAGAGCCCTTCCTGAAGGGCCGCGCCACTCCGTTGGCTTTACCAGACGACAAGGGTCCGGAGATTGAGGCGCTACAGGGCGCTCTGGCCGAACTGGCAGGCGAAGCTTTGACACTGGCGCAGCCCAACACTCCGCAAGAATTGCGCGGTCTGCTGGCTTCCAATGAGGATCCCCTGCGGCTCACCTTCGTCCTGGCGGCCATGTTCAGCCTGGACGCCGAGAAATGCCAGTCCCTGCTCGAAGCGCCCTCGCGAGCCGAAGCTTTGCGCATGATGCATCGCTACCTGATGCATGAAGTGCAGGTGCTGGAGCTGCGCAACAAGATCAATTCCGAAGCTCGCACCGAAATGAGCAAGGAGCAGCACGATTATTTGCTGCGCCAGCAGATGAGAGCAATCCAACAAGAACTCGGTGAAAAGTCCGGCGAACAGGCCGAAGCGGTGCAGTTGCGCGAGCGCCTGGAGAAGGCCGGACTGCCGGAAGACATCCTGAAGGAAGCCAAGCGCGAGCTGGATCGGTTGGAAAAGCTGCCTCCGGGCGCGCCGGATTATAACGTGATCCGGACCTATCTGGACTACGTACTCGAGCTGCCGTGGACCAAGCGCACCGAAGATTCGCTCGACATCGCGCGCGCTCGCCAAGTGCTGGATGAGGATCACTTTGGATTGAAAGATGTGAAGGAACGCATCCTGGAACATCTCGGCGTGCTGAAGCTGAATCCGAACGCCAAGGCGCCGATCCTGTGCTTCGTCGGCCCTCCTGGAGTGGGTAAAACTTCGCTCGGCCAATCCATCGCGCGTGCCTTGAACCGCAAGTTCGAGCGTATGAGCCTGGGTGGCTTGCATGACGAAGCCGAACTGCGCGGCCATCGCCGAACCTATATCGGCGCATTGCCGGGCCGGGTGATTCAAGCCATGCGGCGCGCGGGCGCCAACAATCCGGTGCTGATGCTGGACGAAGTGGACAAGCTGGGTCACGATTTCCGTGGCGATCCGGCGCACGCTTTGCTCGAGATCCTGGATCCGGAACAGAACAAATCGTTCCGCGACAACTATCTCGACTTGCCGTTTGATTTGTCAAAGGTGCTGTTCGTGACGACGGCCAATGCACTGGATACCATCCCGCGTCCGTTGCTGGATCGTATGGAGATCCTGCGGCTGGCCGGCTATAGCGAAGAAGAGAAGCTCGAAATCGCCAAGCGCTATCTGGTTCCGAAACAGCTCAAGGAAACCGGGCTGACGGTGGAGCAGTGCGTCCTTCCGGACCAGACGGTGCGGAAGATCATCTCGGGCTACACGCGCGAAGCAGGCTTGAGAAGGCTGGAGCGGGCCATCGGCGGAGTTACTCGGAAAGTCGCGCTGAAGTTTGCCGAAGGGAAATTTCCTGAAGGGGCGGGCGGAGCATTCACCGTTACGCTGCCTGAACTGGAAGAGATGCTCGGTCCTGAACCGTTCAATCAGGAAGAAGCGCGGCGCGATCTGCCGGCCGGAGTCGCCACGGGTTTGGCATGGACCGAAACGGGCGGCGATGTGTTGTACATCGAAGGGACGCTGTTGCCGGACGGCAAGGGTTTGACCCTGACCGGACAGCTCGGTGAAGTGATGCAGGAATCGGT
Source organism: Bryobacterales bacterium (assembly GCA_963798295.1). Lineage (GTDB taxonomy): Bacteria > Acidobacteriota > Terriglobia > Bryobacterales > Bryobacteraceae > Palsa-89. The sequence goes on from CAWCSV010000007.1 coordinate 1,768,886, forward strand.
GAAGGCGGCCCAGAGCTACATCTGGTCGCACGCGCCGGATTTCGACATCGAGCCGTCGCTGTTTAAGACCTCCGGGGTGCATGTGCACGTTCCGGCGGGCGCGATCCCGAAAGACGGACCGTCGGCTGGCGTCACAATGGCTACGGCTCTGACCTCGCTTTATACCAAACTGCCGGCTCGCAGCGATGTTGCGATGACCGGCGAGATTACGCTGACCGGACTGGTGCTGCCCATCGGCGGCATCAAAGAGAAAGTGCTGGCCGCGCGGCGGGCTGGAATCCATACCGTGATCATGCCCAAGGCGAACCAGAAAGATCTGCGCGATCTTCCCGAGGAAGTTCGCAAAGAGATGGAGTTCATCTTCGCCAGCCGGGTGGAGGACGTCTTAAGGACTGCGATTCCACAACTGGCCGAGCGGATGGACACCTGCAAGACCCGGCCCATCAACTACGCGGCATAAGGCGGCAAAGCCGAAGAGCGGGCAAGCCGAAGAGCCGCGAGCGGGCCAGGTAGTAGACGACAGGGCGCGGGGGCGTTTCAGACATGCCTCCGCGCTTTTTTTGTGCCTCGGCTATTCGTCATGCATTGCATATACAATGAAGGTAGTCGTGTTCGATTGGGATCAGAACAACCTCAACAAGATTCGGGCGCACCGGATCAAGGTGAACGAAGTGGAGCAGGCTCTGTCTCACGATCCGATCCTGACTTATGAGCAAGATGCCGACGGCGAGTCCCGCTATGTGTACTACGCTGAAACGGATCGTGGCCGTCTAATGGCTATTGTTCTGACGGAGCGCGAGAGCAAGATTCGAGTGATTACGGCTTACGACCTGGATGCCGGACAAAAGCGGGATTATCTGGAGCGGCGAGCGCGAGGAGAATAAACAGATGGCAACAGTTCCGAAGTTCAAGAGCGAAGATGAGGAAGCAAAGTGGTGGGCGAGCGCCAACGGACGGGCGTTTCTCAAACAGCGGTCCGCCGACGGCACTGTCAGGAAGCAGAAAGGATCGCCACTGGTCGCTAACTTGAACCGTGCCGGCAGCGTGCAAATCGCGCTCCGTTTGCCCGCACTCGATCTCGCTAAGGCCCGCGAGATCGCCGGCCGCAAAGGGATCGGCTACCAGACGCTTCTGAAGATGCTGGTGCACGAGGGGTTGCGCCGCGAAGGCCGCCGTAGATAACCAACCAATGATAGGCAACCGATCGGTTGCATTCGGTTCCAACCCCTGTTAACATGCAACCTGGAGGTTGCACATGAGCACGGACCGCATCGAGAAAAAGATCCTTCTCAAAGCGCCACTGGCGCGGGTTTGGCGCGCAATATCGGATTCCAAGGAGTTTGGAACATGGTTCGGCATGAAACTGGAAGGAGCGTTTACGCCGGGCGCAACCATGCGCGGTGTGATCGTGCCCACCAAGGTGAACGCTGAAGTCGCCGCCGCGCAGAAGCAGTATGAAGGCAAGAAAATCGAGATCACCATCGAGCAGATGGAACCCGAGCGGCTGATCTCCTTTCGCTGGCATCCGCATGCCGTCGAACCCGGCGTCGACTATTCGAGCGAACCCACCACATTGATCGTATTCGCTCTGGAGCAAACGCCCGATGGCGTCATGCTCACCGTCACCGAATCGGGTTTTGACCAAATCCCGCTTGCGCGCCGTGCCCAAGCTTTCCATGCGAACGAGCAAGGTTGGGGCATGGTGGTGAAGCTGGTAGGGGATTACCTTGTCCAAGCGCCGTAGTTCGAGCGCGTTCCAGGCGAAGGACTCCGCGCTGCTGTTTGCCGCGCTGGGCGACGAAACTCGCCTGCGGCTGGTATTCCGGCTTCGCGGCCGCGAACCGATGTCGATCGTGCGGCTCACCACCGGATCCAAAATCACCCGTCAAGCCATCACCAAGCACTTGCGCGTCATGGAACAAGCGGGCCTGGTGCATGGCAAATGGCACGGTCGAGAACGCCTGTGGCAGCTGGAACAACGCCGTTTACAAGATGCACGCCACTATCTTGATTTGATTTCAAGGCAATGGGACGAGGCACTTGGAAGGCTGCGGAGCTTTATCGAGGACTGACACACGTACCCGTTTCTGAGAGTCTAAGATGTGAGAGGCTTCTCATGAATCTTAGAGACAAAATCGTGGTCGTCACCGGCGGCGCCAATGGCATCGGACGCGCCTTGTGCCGGAGGTTTGCGGCTGAGGGCGCGAAAGCAGTGATAGTGGCCGACATCGAACGCGAAGCGGCGCGGCGAGTGGCGGCCGAAATCGGCGGGTGGGACATCAACGCCGACGTCTCCAGCGAATCCGACATCCAGATGCTGGTGGATGAAGTGCTCAAACGGCACCGGCGGATCGATCTGTTCTGTTCTAACGCTGGCGTGGGAGTGGAAGGCGATTGCTGCGCTCCGGATCGCGACTGGCTGCGCTCCTGGGAAGTAAATGTCATGAGCCATGTTTATGCCGCGCGCGCGGTTCTGCCGGGCATGCTGGCCCGCCACGAAGGGTATTTATTGCAAACCGTTTCGGCCGCGGGATTGCTCATCATGCCCGGCTCCGCGCCCTACACCGTTAGCAAACACGCCGCGCTGGGACTAGCCGAATGGCTGAGCATTACTTATGGCGATCAAGGGATCAAAGTATCGGCGCTGTGCCCGCTGGGAGTGAAGACCCGTATGCTGGAACGGGCCGAATTCGGCGGCGGAACGTTCCTGCTGGACGATGCGATCGAGCCCGAACAGGTGGCGGAGGCTGTTATTCAAGGGCTGGAGGCCGAACAATTCCTGATTGCGCCGCATCCGCAGGTGCTGGAATACATGCGCCGCAAAGCCGGCGACTACGATCGCTGGCTGGCCGGAATGCGCCGTTTGCAAGCCAGCCTGATCCCGCTGAAGGCGCACCAGTAGACACGCGCATCATCAGGAGTGTGTCCGCAACAGGACCTTGTCGGAATAAATCAATACCAGTTCGTCGTTCTGATTGAAAACGGAGGTCTCGAACGTCACCAGTCCACGCCCCGGTTCCCTCGCTTCTTTCGAAACCACTTTCTTCACCACGTGAATGGTATCGCCGATGAACACGGGCAGCGTGAACCGCAACCGATCCACGCCATAAAACGCAATCACGGTATCTTGTACCTGGTTCATCTGAACGCCCAGCCCCACCGCGATGCTGAACACCAGCGTGCCGTGCGCGATCCGCCGGCCGAAAGGTCCCTGCGCGGCATACGTCTCGCTCATGTGCAGTTCCACAAAATCGCCCGAGATTCCGGCAAAGTTGACGATGTCGGTCTCGGTGACGGTCCGGGTGCGCGACGTACTCACGCTGTCGAGCGCGAAGTCTTCAAAATATTGGCTCATCATTTTCCTTCCGGGCTCCTCCCGCGCGGCGCGCGGCGCTTGACAGAACCACACGTGTATCCTACCTTGAGAATTCATGCGAAAAAAAGTCACCGTAGTGGGAGCCGGGAACGTTGGCGCGAATTGCGCGCTGCGCATCGCCGGCAAGGAATTGGCGGACGTGGTGCTGGTGGACGTAGTGGAAGGCGTTCCGCAAGGCAAGGGACTGGACCTGCTGGAATCGGGGCCGGTGGAAGGCTATGACGTCAGTATCACCGGAGCCAATGATTATGGGCCTACCGCGAACTCCGACATCGTCGTAATCACGGCTGGATTTCCACGCAAGCCGGGCATGAGCCGGGACGATCTGTTGATCGCCAATTACGAAGTAGTAAAGTCGGCCACCGAACAGGTGGTCAAAGCTTCACCCAACGCGATTCTGATTCTGGTGACCAATCCTTTGGACGCGATGTGCTGGACCGCATTCCAGGTTTCCAAATTTCCGAAGCATCGCGTCATCGGCATGGCCGGCGTTCTGGACACGGCGCGCTTCCGGACGTTCATCGCCGACGAACTGAACGTTTCGGTAACCAACGTCACCGCGCTAGTGCTGGGCGGGCACGGCGACACCATGGTCCCGATCGCGCGCCTGACCAATGTGTCGGGTATTCCGCTCAGCGAGCTGATGGATCAGGCGACCATCGACCGGCTGGTGCAGCGCGCCCGCGATGGCGGCGCCGAGATCGTGAAATATCTGAAGACCGGCAGCGCCTACTATGCGCCGTCGGCCGCGGCGGTCGAAATGGTGGAGTCGATTCTCAAAGACAAGAAGAAGGTGCTGCCGTGCGCGGCGTACCTGGAAGGCGAATACGGGATCAAAGGCTTGTACGTGGGCGTGCCGGTGAAGCTAGGCTCGAAGGGCATCGAGAAGATTTTCGAGATCAAGCTCGAAGCCGGCGAACAGGCCGCGCTGCAGAAGAGCGCCGCCGCGGTGCAGGAACTGGTGGACGTCATCAAATCGAAGATGTAGCTCGCGGCGAGGCCTGCACCGAAGCATCTATCAATTGGCGGATGTCGTCTCTGCCCACCGCGAGTTGGCTCTGGATGAGTCCATCGGCGCCGACCAGGACCGCCGCGGGCGTGGCCGAGACGCCATAAGCTTCCGAGAGTTCGAACCCCGGTTGCACCAGCACTCGGGAGAGCTCGAAATCGTTCTGCTTCGCAAGATTTTCCGCGGCGGAGCCTCGGCTAATGACGATGAGGTTCAACGCCTGATCGTGGTCACGCGCCCAGCGGGTGATGGAAGGCCACAAGGCGCGGCAGGGTTCGCAAAAAGGGCTGGAGAAGATAAGGCAAATGGTCCTGCCTTTGTCTCGAAGAGACTGCAAAGAACATTGTTGACCTGTTATGTCGGTCAGCGTGAAGTCGGGAGCCGGAGTCCCGATGGGCCATCCGGTACCGGTCTCAAGGATTTTTTGCAGTTCGGGATCCAGTTGCCGTTCTGCAGCCGGGATGTCAGTCTCCGCTTGGGCTGAATCTTCCCCATCGACGGCCGTGCTGTCGGCCTCTTGCTCGGGATCCTTCCGGCGCAGTGCGCGAAAAATCAGGAAGCACATTGCACATGCGGCGATAAGAAAGAACCTGCGCTCGTCGTCACCGGCGGAGGCGAGATGCTGCCAGAGAGGTGGTCCGGCTCGCAATGGTCCCCTGGAGACAAGCCACGCAGCGACTCCGGCGAGTATGCCATTGCGGATGAAAGTTGAACGGCCGACGGGAGCCGAATGCAGTTGACCGAAGCAATGGCAATCCGGCTTGCGGCCACGGGCCAACGCGATGCCGATTCCAATCCCAAAGATGGCGAGCAGAGCCAGCGCCGCCCAAGCTCCATACCAGGCCAGGGCGACGGGAACCAGCGCGACAGCGACGGCGATCTCGGCGATCGAAAGCAACCAGCTCAGCGGGTGTGCGAGGGCGGCGGGCAGCCCGAAATCGTGGAGAGCCTTGCTCGCGCCCTTGCGGTCGGCGAGTTTCGCGATGCCCGCGAGAAAGAATACGGCGGACAGGAGAAGCCTGGCGACCAGCAGAGCGCGTTCCACGATTCTCGAAGCTCAGGCACGCGCGCTTCAGGCGCATACGTGCCGTTCCTTAGTCAGTATACGCCCGGCGGCGCTCTGGCTCGCAACGCCGCTCTTCTCTTGCACGCTATAGCGAAATTGGTATCAGGGTCAGGCCATCTAGATGTTCGAAGTCGCGAAAATCGGCGGTGACTAACGCGAGATCCCACTGCCTGGCTGCAGCCGCTACCCACGCGTCAGAAGGTGTCACTGGACGGCCCGCGCCCTGGCTCTCGGCCATGACGTCCGCCCAGATCCTAAATGTATTCTCATCGGGAAGCAGCGTGGTGCAGAGATCGATGTGGCCTATCAATTTCTCACGCCGGTTGGCTCCCCACTGGTTCAAACGCGGCCAAAGAAAAAGCTCCGCACGGGTCATGAATGATATGAACCACTGACTCCCGGCGACAATCCCGAAACACTTAGTGTACAGAGGATGATCCGGCTTGAACAGAATGGACACCACATTTGTGTCAAGCAGGAGAACTCTCATTCAACGAGAACTCTTACTTCGATCGGGCTGTAGCTTGCCGCCGAATGTCGCGAAGCAGCTTGCGAAATTCGTCGGCCTCTTCCGGATTGCCGGTATCTTGGTAAGGAAGTGAAAACACCGGAGGCTTCGCGCCAGGGATCGGAACGGCGCGGTCCGGCAAGCTCTTTGGATCGACAACAACCTTTGCCATTTCCTTTAGTTTAACGGAATCCTATGGCCGGCGCCTGCTCGGACGTCATTGGCGCGGAGACCTATAAAGGCGATAAAGTAGGTGAATTACATCATGGCGAAGAAGCAAATTCCGGTAAAATCCTTCCGGCTCTTCGCGGCCCTCCACGAGGATATCGCAGAAGGCTTCGTGTGGCTTCAGCAGGAAGGCCTTCCGGCGCGGGGCATCGTGAAAATCGCGCGAAGAAGCAACGGCGCAAAAAGCATTTTCTGCGAGGCACTGCAGCTCGAAAAGAATTTCTTGACACGCTATAACAATGACAGGGAACGGAGATGCAAGATCAGGAGTGACGACGAGACGTCCGCGCTGGTGGTTAACCATTGGTATCGGGCTAAACTAGGGAAGCCCGGGCCGCCGCTCGAAACCAAGACCGACTATCAATTGGAGATCACGCCTGCAAACTCTCTGCCTGGTAGGCTATGCGCGTGCGTGCAGCATCCACAGCTTGTCGTACGCGTTGCGACTTGGCTAGGTGCAATAGGTATTGGCCTGGGCTTCGTGGGCGCTCTATTCGGTGTGGTCGGGATTTGTATAGCTGCGAAGCAGGACAGAACAGCATCATCAGTCCCCCTCGTCCGTCAAACCGCAGAACGTCAAGCGACGCCGGGAAGCGAGTTCCAGTCTATAGGGACACTCGCTGACATCGCAAGACTATCGTTCGTGAACAAGCGTTGCCGACTTTGGGGACCCGACGGAGACATCGACGTCGATCAAACGTGCCTCATTGCACAGACCGCGGCCGGGGGGCTAGTTGCCATCCCGAACGAGTATTCTGACCAAGAGCAAGAAGAGCTTTTGGGCCAACTGAGGAGTGACAAGAAAGACAGGGACAAATGGCTCACGCGGCTCTATGAGATCGGTGGGGGAGAGAAATCACGAAATGGAACCTCCCCGCGAGGACCCGCCCATTAAGACTCGTTCTTCGCCGCCCCGCTATACTTGACTTAGATGCACGAAATGGCCGTTTTCTGGCTCCGTATGGCCACGGCGCTGTACGGGGTTGGGCTCCTGCACGTCATGGCGGTGCTGCTGCGCCGGCGCGAGGGCTTTCTAAAACCGGCGCTTTTCGCGTTTCTGGTCGCCGCGGTGCTGCATTTTGTCGCGATCGTGGAAATGACGGTCTCGCTGGGCCATTTGCCGGTCGATACGTTCTTTGAATCGGCCACCGTGTGCGCGTTCCTGATCGCCGTGCTGTTTCTCTTCGTCTATTGGCGCTACGACGCCGCCAGCCTCAGCGTGTGCATTTTCCCGCTGGTCTTCGTGCTCACGCAAGTGGGCGCGATGGAAACGCCGCTCGGTTCCCTGCCCAGCACCAACGTGCGCGCGCTGCTGCTGGTACACGTGATGATGGTGCTGCTGGGCTACGCGTCATTGCTGCTCACGGCCGTCGCGTCCGTCTTCTATCTGATCCAAGAGCGCCAGCTCAAACGCAAAAAGCCGCTCGATCTGCCCGAGTTCGTCGCGCAATTATTCAAGCGCCTGCCTCCGCTGGCTACGCTGGACAACCTGATAACCAACGCCATGAGCTTCGGCTTCGTGTTCATCACGCTGGGCGTGATCGCGGGCAGCACCTGGGCCTTCATCGACGCGGGCACGGCCTGGATTCGCGATCCGCGCATCGCGCTGGCTTTCATCACGTGGGGCTTTTATCTCACCATGGTCTTCCTCCGCCAGACCGCCGGATGGAGAGGCCGCAAGGCCGCCCTGATGGCCGTGGCCGTGCTGTGCTGTTCCGGACTCACCTGGGCCGCGCACGTTGGACTTCGGAACCTGATCGCCAAATGAAATTCTCCATCACTGGCGTGAATCACAAGAGCGCACCGGTGGAGGTGCGTGAGCGCCTGGCGTTTGATGACAACGCGCTGTCGCAAGCCTTGATTTCTCTCAAAGGGCGGCCTGGCTTCTGCGAGGGCATGATCCTTTCCACCTGCAATCGCGTAGAAGTGGCGCTCACCTGCGAGGAAAACGGAAATTCGGGTGTGGCCGTCGACGAGTTCCTGGCCGATACCAGGCAAGTGCAGCGCGAATGGGTGACGCCGTATCTGTATCGCTTCGAAGACAGCGACGCTATTCGCCATTTATTTCGCGTGGCCGCCAGCTTGGACTCGATGGTGATCGGCGAGCCGCAGATTCTGGGCCAACTCAAGTCGGCGTATTCGCTTGCCAAGGAACATGGCGCGGTGAGCGGATTCATGGACGCGCTGCTCACCCGCGCTTTCAGCGTGGCCAAGCGCGTGAGATCCGAGACCGACATCGGAGCGAACGCGGTCTCCATTAGCTATGCGGCGGTGGAGCTGGCGCGTGAGATTTTCGGCTCGCTGACGGGCAAGAAAGTGATGATCGTCGGCGCGGGCAAGATGAGCGAGCTGGCGGCCCGGCACTTGCGGCGCAGCGGCGCGGGACAGATCCTGGTCACCAATCGTACGCACGAGCGCGCGCTTGAAATGGTGGAGTTGTTCGATGGCAAGCTGGTGGACTACACGCGTTTCCTCTCCGTTCTGCCCGAAGTGGACATCGTCATCGCGTCCAGCGGCGCACCGCACTACATCATCGTGCGCGACGACATGAAGAAGGTGCTGGAGGCGCGCCGCAACAAGCCGATGTTCCTGATCGACATCGCGGTGCCGCGCAACATCGAGCCCACGGTCAACGAGCTGGACAACGTTTTCCTGTATGACATCGACGACCTGCAGAAAGTGATCGAGACCAATCTGCGGGGCCGCCAGGATTCGGCCGAAGAGGCCGAGGCCATCATTCACGAGGAAGTAGAGCGCATGGTGGCGCGTTTGAAAGCCCGCGAAGTTGCGCCCACCATCGTCAAGCTGCAAGAGGAGCTGGAGCGGCTGCGTGCGGGCGAAATCGCGCGCTGGCGAGCCAAACTGGGGACACTGACTCCGGAGCAGGAACTGGCCATTGAGGCGTTCACCAAAAGCATGATGAACAAGATCGCGCACGGGCCAATCTCGGAAATTCGCAAACAAGCTTCGCAGCCCGATGGACACTACATCATCAGCGCCGTGCGAAAGGTGTTCCGTTTAGATTGACATGTTGAAGATTGGGTCGCGAGGTTCCCAGCTCGCCCTCTGGCAAGCGCACTGGATACAGGCTCGACTGGAAAAGTTGGGCGAACAGTGCGGTATCGAGATCATCAAGACCACGGGCGATAAGATCACGGACGTCGCGCTATCTCAAGTTGGTTCGAAGGGGCTTTTCACCAAGGAAATCGAAGAAGCGCTGCTCGCGGGCGCGATCGACCTCGCGGTGCACAGCCTGAAAGACATGCCGACCGATTTGCCTGCCGGTTTGACTCTGGCCGCGATTCCGGAGCGTGAAGATCCGCGCGATGCGCTGGTTGGCCGGGCCCTGGAAGATCTCTCTCACGGCGCGCGCGTCGGTACTGGCTCCTTGCGCCGCTCCGCGCAGCTTCGGGCCGCGCGTCCCGATTTGAAGGTCGAGGACATTCGCGGCAACGTCGACACGCGCTTGCGCAAATTGGATGAAGGCCGCTACGACGCGATCGTGCTGGCCTCGGCCGGATTGCATCGCTTGGGTTGGCAAAATCGGATCACTGAGGTTTTCAATCCCGGGGTTATGTGTCCCGCCGTGGGACAAGGCGCACTGGCGGTGGAGACCCGAGACGATAATGGCCATGCTTTTCAAATCGCACGGCGGTTGGAACATGCCGAGTCCCGCGTCCGGGTGACCGCGGAGCGAGCGGTGCTGGCGGCTCTCGGCGGTGGATGTCAGGCGCCAATGGGATCGCACGCATACGTGGATGGCCAAACGCTGATCATTATCGGCGTCGTTGTTTCGCCCGATGGGACACAGGTCATCCGGCAGGGAAAACACGGCCCGATTGGCGATCCCGTGGGAGTTGGCCGCGCTTTGGCCGAGCAACTTTTCGCGGCCGGCGCAAAGGAAATTCTCGACGCGGTATACGAGCCGCGGCCGTGAGGGAGCGGAACAAAGTTTATCTCGTCGGAGCAGGGCCTGGCGACCCCGGCCTCATCACCTGGAAGGGCCGCAAGCTGCTCGCGATCGCCGATTCCATCCTTTACGACAACCTCGCCAACGAGCACTTGCTCGATCTCGCGCCTAAGAACTGCGAGCGAATTTATGTCGGCAAGAAGAAATCGGTGCACGCATTTCCGCAAGAAGAGATTTGCGCCATGCTGATCGATCGCGCGCGCCGCGGACTCAACGTGGTGCGCCTAAAGGGTGGCGACCCGTTCATCTTCGGACGCGGCGGCGAGGAACTGGAGGCGCTGGCCGAAGCGGGTGTTCCGTACGAAGTGGTGCCGGGCGTGACGTCCCCGCTGGGAATCGCGGCCTACAGCGGCATTCCGCTCACGCATCGCGCGCACAACAAGGTTCTGACGTTCGTGACCGGCCACGACGTGCATGGCATCGATTGGAGCAAGATCGGGCAGACCGAAACGCTGGTGATTTTCATGGGCATTTTCTCGATTCGGGAAATCGCGGCGGAGATCATGCGGCATGGGCGCTCCAGCGAAACGCCGGCCGTGGCGGTGCGATGGGGGACGCGTCCGGATCAGGAAACCGTAATGGGGACGTTGGCTACGATCGCCGATAGCATCGAGCAAGCCGGCCTGAAACCGCCCGCGACGGTGATCGTCGGCGAAGTGGTCGCGCTGCGCGAAAAGATCGATTGGTTCGAGAAGCTGCCTTTGTTCGGACAAAAGATCGTGGTGACGCGCGCCGCGGATCAAGCCGCCGAATTGTCGGATCGCCTCCGAGCCTTGGGCGCCGACGCTATCGAATTGCCGGTGATCGCGCTCGAGCCGCCGGCAGATCCCGCTCCGCTCGATCGCGCTATCGAAAACCTGGCCGCCTACGATTGGCTGATTTTCACTAGCGTGAATGGCGTGCGATTCTTCCTGGATCGCCTGGATCAATCGCGCCGCGATTTGCGATCGCTCAAGGCCCGCATCTGCGCCATCGGACCGGCTACGCGACAAGCAATCGAAGAATTGCATCTTAAAGTGGATTTGATGCCGGAGGAATACATCGCCGAAAGTCTGGTGAAGGCATTCGCCTCAGAGAATCTGGCCGGCAAGAAAGTGCTGTTGCCGCGCGCAGCCGTTGCCCGCGATGTGATCCCGGTTGAGCTGGCAAAGTTGGGCGCGCAGGTAGACGTTGTGGAAACCTATCGAAATGTTGTTCCGCCGAGCGCTCCGGCCCGCGCCAAGGAGATTTTCTCCGCTGACAAAAAGCCGGGCTGGATCACTTTCACCAGTTCTTCCACCGTGAAGAATCTCCTCGCGATTACCGGACGCGAGGCGCTCACCGGCGTGCGTATCGCGTCCATCGGTCCCGCGACTTCATCCACCATTTGCGCGCACGGCCTTACGGTGGACGCCGAGGCCAAGCAATTTACGCTGGACGGGCTGCTCGACGCGATACTGGCATTTCACCAGATATAGTCTTTCGCCTCATCGCGCCGCTCGTAACTGTCGAGCACGTGAACCACGCGCAGCTTTTTCAAGCGCGTGGGATTGAGCGCGCCGATGGGAACATAAACGATGCGGCGGTTCAGATGCGCGGCGATGGAGCGAAAAATGGATCGCGGGGGCTTGGAAGCGACATACACCACGAAGCGCTGCTTGGAATAATCGAGAGCGGCCATCAACAAACGTTCCGGCTTGGTTTGCGCGAATTCGTAATCAGGATCGGTCCAAACATCCAGCATGCGACGCGGCGGCAGCGTCATCAGAAATCCGCCGTACTCGGCGCGGCCGATGCCCGGCCCCACCAAATGCTGGAATGGATGGGTGGAATAAAACGCCATGTCGGATTCGTTCTGGTGCTCGCCCAGCCAGGTTGTCAGGTATTGATAACGATCTTCCGGATCTTCGTCAAAGATGACCACCGTAGCGCCCACTTCGCCCGCGATGCGATCCAGCTGCCGCACATAAATCTTCGCTTCGTGCCAATTGCGGATAGTCTCCCGCAGATCGATGCCGTCCAGAATCGACGTTGTAAACGGCTCGGTCCGCGAGCGCTCCTCCGACAGCATGCTTTTCGCCTTGCGCTTCAGGAACCGGCCGTAATCTTCAATGACCAGATCTTCGGGCGGATACGAGCAGATGGCCGTTCCGTCGGTTTGACGCGCCCACTCACCTTCGAATTTTTCCTTCTTGCGTTCCTTCAGCCCGCGCGGCACCAGGCGCTGCTTGGGGCGCGGAAGCCGACGCCGCAGCCGCAGCTTCTTGGTATTGAACCAAATTTCCTGGCCCGAGAGATTCACGGTCTCCATCAGATCGCTGCCCGGTTTTTGCGCGGGATAGCGATTGGCCATGTGCCACACTTCGTAGGCGTAATTGTCGTCCACCACCGAACGCGCGGCCACCGTCAGATCGAAAATGCCGGCCATCAAATCGGCGCTGATGGATGCCAGGTTGCGCGTGAAGCGGGCCATCATGCGGCGCTGCCAGTATTCGATCTTGTCGCCGGTATTCTTGACGTATTCCTTCTCGGCCTCGCGCAACAAATCGAACTGGACCTTGGGCCGATCCACCGACCACTCGGGCGTCATCTGGGTCCGAAACAATTCGTAGCGATCCTGCAGATACGGATATTCAATGGTGATTTCGGCCAGGCAATCGGGATGCGGATTCAGCAGCCGGATATCGGGCAGGGTGGTCTGGCGGGGCGCATCCTGCGGCGCTTCCATGGCGTCCAGCACCGGGTCCAGCAGGTTCAGCGAGACAACCACGAACACCCGCGCCAACGGATCGCAGCCTTGCAGCTTCCAGGCCATGCCTGCCGCGTGCGCCGCGGTCTCTTCACTTCGAGGCTGCGGATAAACACGATACGCATCGATGTATTTGTTCAGGCCGATGTAGTGGATCGAATAGGGATCGGGATAGACATCGGGAAGATGCGGCCGGTCGCCCGAATCCGGTTCGATGAAAATCACCTCGGCGTCGATCTCGAGCGCGGTACGCACCGCTTCGGTGAACGGATCGCACGGCTCCACGGGCACGTAGATGGCGCGTTCCTCGTCCTTCGGATCCGGATAAAGGATTACAGTCATCTCAGGCAATCGCGCCAGCGTTTGCAGGTAAACGTCTTCGAGCGACCCCGGCAGTTCGACGGCGACAATGCCCGGATGATCGCGCAAAATGGCGCGCCTTACTTCCATGGCGAACTCGAGCCGGCCCGGAATTACGGGAAAATACGTGAAATTGCCACGACTCAAGCTGGCGGGATCTTCCAGCGGCCGATCGGGGAGCCTGGGATCGAGGGGATTTGTGCCGCCGGAATTAGGGTCGGGGGACATACCGCAGCGCCTCGTCCCCGAGCGTTTCGAGGATGGCCGTGCGCATCAGAAAACGCTCGTCGCTTTGGCTGGACAACGTGAGGCCGTCCTCCAGGCTTTTCAGTTTCATCACAAAGCGCGCGATGTTGATGCCGTCGCGCACCGTGTAGCGTTCGTCGGCCGAGTGGGCCTGCTGCAGGAACTCGGTGACGTAATTCAGAATATGCTCTTCGCCGAAAGGCACGTTTTCCTTCAAAATCGCATACTCTTCGTGGCGCTCCGGAAAATCGATGGTGAGCTGGGGCTGGAGGCGCGAATGAATGTACTCGGGCAGATCGAACGTGGACGCGTCGTCATTCATGGTGGCCACCAGGCGGAACAGCGGATGCGCCTTGATCTTAATCCCGGTGACGATGGATTCCACATAACGGCGATTGTCGAGCAGCGGAGCGAGCGAGGCCCAGCTCTTCTCACTCATGCGGTTTCCTTCGTCCAGAATCACCACGCCGCCGCGCAGCATCGCCGTGACTAACGGAGAGGCGACATAACGCAGCCGGGATTCGCCTTCGATGACCGGCGTAACCAGCAGGTCTTCGGGACGCGTGTCTACCGTGGCCTGCATGATGTAAACTTCGCGATTCAGGCGCTTGGCGGCGGCGTAGGCGAGCGTAGTCTTGCCCACGCCCGGCTTGCCCAGCAGGCGCGGATTCATGGGAACGTCGGCGGAATCCACCACCAGCCAGGCCGCCAGCAATTGGCGCATCACTTCTTCCTGGCCCACCCAGGTAACGGTGAGTTCGTCGGGATGAGCCAGATGCAGCGTTACGCCGTCGATCTCAACCAGCATACGTAGCCTATTCTAGCTTGTTGGGGCTTGGGGACTGGGGATTGGGGATTGGCCGAAGGTGGTCCGTAAAACGAAGCCGCTTACGCGGCAGCGGCCGCGCCGGCACGAGCAGCCACCACCATCGGCTTGGACGGCGTGGAGGCGTCGTCATAGGCCCGCATAAACGCGTGCGCCATGGGATGGCAGCCGGGCGAGGAGTAGAGCTCGAAAAAGATGCGGTGGACGCCGGCGGGCTGGAGGTCCGGGCAGATCACAGCCGTAGTTGAAGCGCAGCGCTGGATGCAAGTGCCGCAATCGAGCCCTAAGGCGGAACAGCTCTCGGGCCGGTTTTCAGTAACGAGATCCATGAATCGTCCCCACCCCTTCGTACTAGGTAAAGGTAATTATTGGGCCTGAGGTTCGTTTTTCCTATAGTACCCATGAGTGGTTGTCCCGACTCTTTTGAGGGTATCCAGGGTACGCGCACGTGAGTTTAGCCGATTCGGGCGAGTTCTGTATGCGGCCTTACTCCTAAAACGGCTTAGTAACGTGCGCGGCGGGCCAGCTACGGTAAAATCCTAAGCGAGTACCGGTAACGACGCTTTGGACTTTACGAACATTTTAATCCGCGCCACCAACTGGGTTGGGGATGCCGTGATGTCGCTGCCGGCGTTGCGGGCCATTCGCGAGCGGTTTTCCACAGCCCGTATATCGGTCCTGGCGAAGCCCTGGGTGGCGGATCTGTACGGGCGGGAATCGTGCATCGACGAGATTATCCTTTATAGCGGCCAATCGCCGTGGCGGATCGGCCACCAGTTGCGCGCCCCGCGGTTTGACTGCGCCATCCTGCTGCAAAACGCCTTCGAAGCCGCCTGGATCGCCTGGCTGGCCAGGATCCCGGTCCGGATCGGGTACAAACGGGACGGCCGGCAGCTGCTGCTGACCCGCGCCGTGGATGTCCCCAAGCCGGGCGAGATCCCCCGGCACGAGCGCTTCTATTACTTAGAACTGCTGCGGCGGGCGGGATTGATCGACGCGTTGCCCGCGAGCGAAGCCATCCGGCTCCAGCGCGCGGATGGATCGAACGGCAAACGAATGATCGGAGTCAGCCCCGGGGCGGCCTATGGGACGGCGAAACGCTGGTTACCGGAGCGATTTGCCGAAGCCGCGGGCGCGCTGGCGACGGAACGGGGGGCGTCCATCGCGCTGTTTGGATCGAAGAGCGAGCGCAATTTGTGCGATCAAGTGGCCCGGCTGCTCGACGGCCATCAGGTTACTAACTTTGCCGGGCAAACGACGCTGGCGCAATTCATCGACCTGGCGGCCGGCTGCGAACTGTTCCTGACCAACGATTCGGGCGCCATGCACATTGCCTCTGCGCTGGGCGTGCCGACGGTCGCAATTTTTGGCGCCACCGACGATGCGACAACGGGACCCACGGGATTGAACGCGCGCGTGGTTCGCCAGCCGGTGGATTGCAGCCCGTGCTTATTGCGGGAATGTCCCATCGATCATCGCTGCATGACGGGGGTGAGCGCGGATCGGGTGGTGAAAGAAGCGCTGGAATTGTTGGGTTAAGACCGGGCGCTGAGTTTCAAGACGGCGCGTTCCGCCAGAGCGCCGCATAACCCGCAACAGTTCGCCACGATCGCAAGCATAATTGGTATCCAGATCATTTCAGACGACACGCCCCACAGGACGCCGCTTGCCGGACCCCGCGTGTGAAGCAGCGCTATGCCGGCGCGGTGAGGATGAGGGTGGCCGTCGATGTCGATGAGAATCTGAGGAAGGATTCCCATGGCATTGAGTGCGAGCAGCGTCAGCTCCGGCAGGAAACCCATCCAGGCCGCCTTCACCGCTGCGAATGGGCTGCGCCAGACACCGCCGCCTCGCTTGTCTGTCCAATATCCGATGGCAAGATAGGTCAGCGGCAGAATGCAGGCCTCGGTACGAGTGAACAACAAATAGGCGGGAGGCGAGAGCGGAGCAAGCGAGTTCCACGCGATCCAAAACAGCGACCAGATCAGCAGGAGCAATCCGCCGATCTTCCAGGGTTCGTCGTATCGCAGATGTTGGCGCGCGGCGCTGAGAAGAACGTCAACGATGACTCGTGCAGTGAGCGGCTCGGAGCGTAGCAGGGCCTCCAGCTCTTCGCCATATTCGTTGCGCCAACGCGATGGATAGAGGCGCAACAGGCTGCGGACCAGGCGAAGCTTAAACGTCATATGGTGCGCAGCCTCCTCAAACCTAACCTCGCGACCTGCTGCATTTTTTCCAACTGCGTTTGCAGATGTTCCAGGCCGGAAGAAGTCAGACGATAAGGCCGTCGCCGGCCGCGTCCGCCGCAGGGCTGAATCCAGCCGTTGTCGACCAAGCGCGCTATAGCGGAATAAAGTGTGCCGGGGCCGAGTTCAGCGCCGGCGAATACGGCGATATCGAGCTTGATAGCGTAGCCGTGTTTGGGGCCGCCCGCCAAGCTGGACAAGATGAGCGTTTCCGGATCGGAGGACGGGCCGGCGGCGGGCTTTCTGGCCATGCTATCAATTATGATATATCGTAATTCGTATCAGTGCAAGAGAAGGACGCCACTCCCTCACGGTCGTGGTTCCGTTACGAGCGCTTTCCGCGCTTCAGCGCCGGCTTCAGGTTCATGGTCCGGATCAGCTTGTGCAGGTAGTTGGGATGCAGCCCCAGGATCTTCGCGGCTTGCTCGTGATCGTGATTCACCTGGTCGAAAGCCTGCAGCACCACCTGGCGCTTGGCCGCTTCCACGGCTTCTTCGTACATGCTGGCCGAGACGGCGGCCGGGCGCGATTCACGGATGTGCTCGGGCAGATCTTCGGCCAGCAGCAGGTCGGCCGAGCCCAGGACCACGGCGCGCTCGATGGCGTTCTCCAGTTCGCGCACATTGCCGGGCCAGGAGTAGCTTTGCAGGTAGGCGCGCGCTTCCGGGGCCAGGCCGACAATCTTGCGTCCGCACTCGGCAGCGTATTTCTTGGCGAAGTGCTCGGCCAAGGGCAAGGTGTCTTCCGGACGATCGCGCAGCGCGGGCGCGGTGAGCGAGACGACGTTCAAGCGATAAAAAAGATCCCGGCGGAAATCGCCTTTCTGCACGGCCTGTTCCAGTTCGCGATTGGTGGCGGCCAGCACTCGGATATTCAACCGAATGGTCTTGGTGCCGCCCACGCGCTCCATTTCGCGCTCCTGCAGAACGCGCAGCAGCTTGGCTTGCAGCAGCGGCGAAAGGTCGCCGATTTCGTCCAGGAACACCGTGCCGCCCTCGGCCACTTCCAGCTTGCCCTTTTTCTGCGTGGTGGCGCCGGTGAATGCGCCGCGCTCGTGCCCGAACAGCTCGCTTTCAAGCAGGGTCTCGGTTAATGCCGCGCAGTTGATGGCCACGAACGGGCCAGCGGCGCGCAGGCTGTTGCGATGCAGCGCGCGGGCGATCAACTCCTTGCCGGTTCCGCTTTCACCCAGGATAAGCACGTTCGAATTCGAAGGCGCCACTTTGGCAATCTGGCGCTGCAACTCGTGCAGCTTCTCGCTCACCCCCACCATGCCATGCTCGATCTTCAATTCCGATTGCAGGCGTTCGTTCTCTTCCTGCAGCCAGCCCAGAATGGTGGCATTTTCCCAGGCCACGGCCGCCATGCCCGCGACGGCTGTGAGCAATTGCAGATGCCCTTCGTCGAACCGGCACTCCCCGTCCTCCGATTCCAGATACACCACGGCCGCCACTTCGTCGCGGACAATGAGCGGAGCCGCCAGCGAGGACGGACCGTTATCATCGGCGCCATCCTGCCAAACCACCACGCGCTCGCTCAGAACGCGTTCCAAGACGGGGGGATTGGGAGTTGAGTCGCCGGCGACAGCCGCTCCGGGAATGAAGATGCTGGCGCGAGAGGCCGGAATCAGATCCAACAGTAGCGACGTGAGATGGCCGCGAAGAGTTTCCGCTGCCGGAGCCGAGGTGGTATCGTGCAAGCCGCGAAAGGAATGCAGCATGGTACTGACGCGCAGCAGCGTCCGCAGATCGTGCATGGCGCGGGCCGAGGGCGGCAGGATGGTATGGTCGTCCGAAGAAAGGTAGAGCGATTCTTCGAAGCGCAGCTCGCGGGTGCTGGACGTCGGCTGTTTCTCAGCGCCGAGGCTGCCGCTAGGGTCCGTCAGGTAGCAAAACACCGAGCCACCGATACGAATCTCATCGCCCGCCGACAGTTGCTGCTCGGTGACGGGAGTCCCGGTGACGAAGGTTCCATTGCGGCTGTCCAGATCCTTGAGCGTGCAACCATCGCCCGACCGGATGAAAAGGCAATGCCGGCGCGAAACCGCGTTGTCTTCGAGCTGCAGATCGTTGGTGGACTGTCGGCCGACACAATATTCGCCCTCCGGCAGCGGGATCAGGTGGCCCTTGAAGGGACCTCGCACCCCTAGCAGCCTGGGCTCCACAACGGTAGTCGATTTCGGCAAGTTTTCCTCAGCGCCGTGCCAACGCTTAACCAAAAGGTTCACGGCGGAAACCTATCGATTCGGACTCGCAGCGCGTGTCGAGCCGCCTCCCGAGCCCGGACGGCTGTAACACGCTCTGTTTAATTACCTATCGTACAATCTTCCCGGCCTGGAACATGGACGGCGAGGATGGCCGCTCACGTGCCCTCATCGCGCCGGTTTCCCTGTGATAGAACGAAGCGTTTTCCGCCTGATCGTCGCCGTGGGCCTTCCCGTCGCCAGCGCTGTCGTAATAGAGCAACTGCCGAAGACCGGCGTGGCTGAAGTTCCCTTTGCGTTCCAGATGGAAGATCAGACGCTTCCGCCCGGCACCTATGCGGTGAAGCAGGCCGATGCAGGGAGAGCTATCTGCGTCCAAAACGAAGAGATTGCGAACGGGGGCCTGACTTGCATGGCGGCGAAGAGCAAATTCGGCAAGGCGCACGGCCAGGGCCCGAGGCTGGTATTTGAGCGGGACGCCGGACGATATTTCCTGGCGGAAATCTGGTTCGAGGCCGATGGCAGGGGTCTGATTCTGCGGCGTGGTGGCAGCGAACAGCCGAGCGCGATCCGGTACGTACGCTTTCAATAAGCGCGGCGATTGAATTGCACTGTCAGCGGTACCATGGCACACACGATTCGAACAAGGGTGACTTACGGATTTCTGATTCTGGCTTTGGGAATGATGCTGACGGATGTTTGGAGATTGACGTTCTTCAGTTGACGTGGCAGGAAAATTGAAGGAGCCCCGCGCTTACCGGCAGAAAGCTCCTTCCGGCGCGGACGTTAAACGCGCCGCGACATGTGAGTGATCAATGACACCAGGAACAGCACGATAAAGACGAAGAATAGAATCTTGGCGATTCCCGCCGACACCACTGCGACTCCCCCGAACCCAAATACCGCCGCCAGAATCGCGATCAGCAGAAAGACCAAAGCATAATAAAGCATTGCGTTCTCCTTTCAATGCGACCGCTTCTAGCCCCGGCCGAGTCGGTCTCGCCAGGAATCTATGCAGCTTCGTTACCACTCAGGATGTTATTGAAATCGAAGTAGATCTAAGCTGGACCGGCCGGGGAATGCAGAAGAATTTGCAGCCTGTACCGGTACAAAGCGTGCGATATAAGTATCAGGCGTCCAGTACAAGCCATCCGGTCCGCCCGTTGCACGCGGTCTCATTTTCGAGTGATAATGCGCGCAGGCCCTCACGGCGACTTGAAGAGACTCCGCATCTAGCCACTCATGGAATCCATTGTCGGCCAGACCGTTTCCCACTACGTGTTGCTGGAAAGGCTGGGCGCGG
Organism: Bryobacterales bacterium; assembly: GCA_963798295.1. Classification (GTDB taxonomy): domain Bacteria; phylum Acidobacteriota; class Terriglobia; order Bryobacterales; family Bryobacteraceae; genus Palsa-89. The sequence continues at coordinate 1,788,955 of CAWCSV010000007.1, forward strand.
GCGGCATGGGCGAAATCTACAAGGCCCGGGATTCCCGCCTGAACCGGATTGTCGCGGTGAAGGTCTTGAAACCGGGCAGGACGCGCGATCCGGAACGGCGTCGCCGATTCATTCAGGAGGCGCAAGCCGCCAGCGCGCTGAACCACCCCAACATCATCACCATCCACGATATTTTGCCGGAAGGCGACACGCAGTACATGGTGATGGAGCATGTTTCGGGCAGGACCTTGCACGAGCTGATCGCGGAGGGCCGGCTTCCCGTGGCGCAAGCGCTGCAGATCGGGGCACAAATCGCGAACGCGCTGGCCGCGGCGCATGCCGCTGGAATTATCCATCGCGACCTGAAGCCCGCCAACGTAATGGTCACCAGTTCAGGACTGGTGAAGGTTCTGGACTTCGGCTTGGCGAAATTGATGGATTCCGGAGCCAGCATGCGCGCGCCGGCAGCCGTACCCGGTCAGAACCCGGATGTGACCCTGACGGCATCGCCGCTCACGGTGGAAGGATCCATCATGGGCACGGTGAATTACATGTCGCCCGAGCAGGCCGAGGGACTGAAGGTGGACGCGCGCTCGGACATCTTCTCGTTTGGCGCGGTGCTTTACGAGATGATCACCGGCAAGCGCGCCTTCGATGGCGACTCGGGGATCTCTACGCTCTCGGCGGTGCTGCGCGACGAAGTAAAACCCATTCGCGAACTGGCGCCGGAGACGCCCGCCGAGGTAGAGGAGCTGATCGCGAAATGTCTGCGGAAGAATCCGGTGGACCGCTGGCAGCACATGTCCAAAGTGGCGGCGGCTCTCACCAAGCTGCGAGCGCAGTTGAATTCTGGCGCCTTGCAAGCTCCGGCAGCGTCGCCGGCGCAACCCGTGGCGGCTGTCTCAGCGCAGCCGGCTGTGGCGTCTTCCGCGAAAACGGCTTCAGCAACAGGGAACCAAACAAAGCCGCGGCTGTTATTCGCGACGGCCAGCGCCGCTGTGCTGGTTATCGCGCTGGCCGGTGCGTGGTGGCAAACCCATCGAACAAAACCGGCTCCTAAACAGTCGGCGCCCGCGGCAGCCGCGATCCCACCGGCTTCGACGCCCGCTCCGTCGCCCGCTCCGGCCACGCCTGCTATCCAGCCCGATGCGGCCACGAACTCCGCTGACACGATCTCGCCTACCGCTGCACCTCCACCGCCCACTCCGATAGTTCCGCTGGGAGGCAAATCGAAAACGCCTGAGCCGTCGCCTGTTTTAATCGCGCCTCCGGTGCCGAAGTTAAAGCCGTCCGTCCCGCCTCAGGTGGCCGCGAATCCCGCCGCGCCGGTTGCCACTGCCCCCGCTCCGCATGCTCCCGCGCAGACGGCGGTTGTGTCGGTGAAATTGAGCGACGCAATGCCGTTCCGGATCGCTTTGATCGACGATGTTCGTACCGATACCGAAGTGGGGCAACCGCTGCGCTTCCGCGTTCTGGATGGTCTGACAGCGGACGGGATGGTGGTGATTGCCAAGGGCGCCATCGTTACGGGCGCTGTGGCGGCGCTGGGTGGAAAGCGAAACTTCTTCGGCGAGCGCAGCAAGGTAAGGTTCCAGCTGACTTCCGTCGCAATCGGTGGACGACGGTAAAATCGCGGTGCGCGCGACGCCCGCGGCGCGCGAAGATGGCGTGGCGACGCGACCGTTCCTGACGCCCAAGGGCGCGGCCAAAGATAAGGATCTGGTGGCGGCCAGCGGCACAGTATACGTGGCGTACGTGGCAGGCGATCAGACGGTCAGCGTTCACCAGTAAACTAACTCAGCGAACTAGCTCAGCGAGAACAAGCGGGCGGCGTTTTCCTTCAAGATGAGCGGCCGCACCTCGTCGCGAATCGCGATGGCGGCGAAATCGGTCATCCAGCGATCCGGCGTGATGAGCGGATAATCGGAGCCGAACAGCATTTTCTTCTTGAGCAGCGTATTCGCGTATTGAATGAGAATAGGCGAAAAATACTTGGGCGACCATCCGGATAGATCGATGTAGACCTGCGGCTTGTGCAGGCACACGGAAATCGCTTCGTCCTGCCAGGGGAACGAAGGGTGCGCCATGATGATGGGCATGTCGGGAAAATCGACGGCGACATCGTCGATGTCCATGGGGTTGCCGTATTTCAGCCGAACTCCGCCACCGCCCGGCATTCCGGTACCGATGCCGCTGTGCCCGGTGTGAAAAATCACAGGCATTTTCGCTTCGGCCAGCACTTCGTAGAAACGCATAAGCGCGCTTGTCGTTGGCATGGAACTGCATGCAGCGGGCAATGGAGCTTAAATCCGCGAAACCCGCCCGTGGCGATCAGGCGCCGCGCTTCTTGCACCGCCTCCGGGCCGCGCATCGGATCGACGCTCGCGAACGCCATCACGATATCGTTGTTCTCGGCGGCGAAGGCGGCTACTTCGTCGTTAGGGACCTGGGGACGTCCCGTCAAGCGCTCATCCACAGAAAAGACCACGCAACCAATCTTGCGCGATCGATAATATTCGGCGAGCTCCTTGCGGCCGTAGCTGACGCCGGTATTGCCGAAATACTTGCGAGCCGCTTCCTCGGCGGCGTTGCCGGTCGGGTCCGGCTCAATGTGCACGTGGGTGTCGATGGCGATGAGATTGTCGATTTTCATGTTGTTAGATTACGATCACTCGCGGGGAGGGTTCGGGCGCATACAACTCGTCGATTAACGCCGCGCGATTATTGAGCACCGCGCGCTGATTGAACGACCCTTTATCGGTGACTTCGTGCTTGTCGATGGACGGCGGCTCTTCCATCAGCAGCGCGCGCAGCACGCGGGTCGAGCTGCCGGTGCCGGTCTTCGCCAGCTCCTGCAGCAGTTTGGTGAATTTCGCGCGCACGCGTTCGCTGCGCACCACTTCTGAGTCCGAACCGCCCACCACTAAAGCGCGGCACGCTTCCACATTCGGAAAAATCAGCGCCGCCACGTAATCGCCGTCGTGCCCGGCGAACACCACATCGCGCAAATAGGGCGCGCAATGACCGAGAAACTTGGCGCGCAGCGGGCCGACGCTGACCCAGGTGCCGGTGGCAAGCTTAAAATCTTCCGCGATGCGCCCATCGAAGATGAAGCCTTTGCCCGCGTCCTTCGGATCTACAAAAAGCAGCGCGTCGCCCAGGCAATAGAAGCCGTCGTCATCGAACACGGCGCGCGTCAGCTCCGGCTGGCGCCAATAGCCCGGAGTGATGCTGGGGCCGCGCAGCCGCGCTTCGGTTTTTTCGCCCGCCTTCAGTAGCTTCAAGCTCGACGCCTGGCGCAGGCAAGCCTACGTGTCCGGCGCGATCTTCCTCCCAATAAGGAAACATCGCCGCGGGACCGGTTTCGGTTGAGCCCAGACCCGTGTACATCAAGATGCGCTCGCCGCAGGATTCCACCGCCAACTCCTGCAGCTCGTCCCAAACCGGCTGCGAAAGGCCCGCGCCCGCATAATACATGAGGCGCAGCTTCTGGAAGAAGCGATCGCGGAATTCGCGCCGATCGCGCAGAAACGGCAGAACCATCTCAAAACCGCGCGGCACATTCAGAAAGATATTGGGCTGGACATCGTCCAAATTGCGAATGGTGGCTTCGATTGCGCCCGCCGCGGGACGGCCGTCGTCGATGTAATACGATCCGCCGTTGTACAGCACCAGTCCGAAATCGTGGTTGCCGGCGAAGGTGTGGTTCCAGGGCAGCCAGTCGCACAAAACCGGAGGATCGTCCACCACGAAGGGCAGCATGGTGCGCACGATTTCCTGATTGCTGCACAGCATGCGCTGCGTGTTGATGACGCCCTTGGGCGTACCGGTGGATCCCGAGGTGAAAAGAAACTTCGCGATGGTGTCGGGGCCGACGGCCGCGTGCGCCCGATCGACCGCGCTGGTTGCGGTGGCGCTCTCGAGAACGGAGAACGACGTCGCGCGCAGGCCGCCGGGGTCGCCGCTGATAACCAGCTCGGCATCGCGCGGCAGAACCGCCTGCAGCGCTTTGCGGAACGGCGCGCCGGATGAAACAAAAACTAGTCCCGGCGTCAGGATGTCGAAGATCAGGCGCAGCTTGCCGAAATCAGACGAAACCAGCGAATAGGCCGGCGAAATGGGTGCAAAGGGGATACCTGCGATCATCGCCCCCAGCCCCAGCGCGGCGTGTTCGATATCGTTGCCGGACAGAATCGCAATGGGCCGTTCGGCCGACAATGTCCGGGTGAGTAGCGCCTGCGCCACGTTGCGAGCCGATGCGCGGATCTGCGCGTACGTCGCCTTGCGCCACTGCCCGTTCGCTTCTCGCTCGGCCAGAAATACGCGGTCCGGCGCGTGCGCGGCCCAATGATCCAGGCGTTCGGTAAGCTTATCGGGATACGATCCCAGCGGATGTTTGGGACGAACCACCAGACCGCCGTCCGAAGTATTCCAGGTTTCAACGCCCGCGGGCGGGAAGTCCACGCGGCGGACCGGAGCGGAGAGATATTTCTTGCCGGGTTGAACCGAAGTCATCTATACCGCGGCCAAGGTTCGATCGTGGGCCGAATCCTGCTTTTTATCCCACGACGCGAATGTTTCGCCCTGATCGGCCAGCTTATTGAGCAGCGGCGCGAGTTCCCAGAATTCGCCGTGCTGCCGATGAAATTCAGCGATGCGATCGCGAATCTTCTTCAACCCCACCGTGTCGGCGTACCACATGGGACCGCCCCGATAAGCGGGAAAGCCGTAGCCGGTGAGATAGATCACGTCGATGTCGGCGGCGCGCAGCGCATAGCCTTCTTCCAGGATCTTGGCGCCTTCATTGATCATGATGTAGATGCAGCGCTCGATGATCTCGTCGTCGGTAATGTGCCGGCGCTCGATGCCACCTTCGCGCGCGGTCTTCTCGATGAGTGCGTGAACTTCGGAATCCGGAATCGGCTTGCGATTTTCGTCGTAGCGATACCAGCCCGCGCCGGTCTTCTGTCCCAGGCGTCCCATGTGGAACAGCTTGTCCAGGACCAAAGGCCTCCGCGCGCCGGGCTTGTCCAAGTGCTTCGACTCCTGCAGAACGTGCCACTGCACGTCGATTCCGCCCATATCGTCGACGGCGAAAATGCCCATGGCCATGCCGAAATTGGTGAGGGCGCGGTCCACCTGTTCGGGCGTCGCGCCTTCTTCCACCAGGAACTGCGCTTCGCGCATGTAGGGCAGCATCATCCGATTGCCCACGAAGCCCCGGCAGTTGCCCACCACCACGCCGACCTTGCTCAGCTTCTTTGCGATCGCGAGCGCCGTCGCCACCACCTCTTTCTTAGTCGCCTTGCCGCGCACGATCTCCACCAGGCGCATGACGTTCGCCGGACTGAAGAAATGAAGCCCGATCACCATGCCCGGCCGCGATGTCGCCGAAGCAATCTCATCGATATCCAGCGTTGAAGTATTGGACGCCAGCACGCAATTGGGCTTGGCGATCTTATCGATCTCGCCGAAAATGCGCTTCTTCAGCTCCATGTTTTCGACGGCGGCTTCAATGATCAGGTCCGCGTCCTCGAATCCGTCGTAGGCGAGCTGCGCATGAATCAACGCCATCCGATCGGCCATCACCTGCACCGAAAACCTGCCCTTTTTGACCGAGTTCTCGTAGTTCTTGCGGATCGTTTCCATACCGCGGAAAAGCGCCGGTTGTTCGACGTCTTTCAACAGCACTGGAATCCCAGCGTTGGCGCACGCCATCGCAATTCCGCCGCCCATGGTCCCGGCGCCGATGATCGCCACCTTCCGAATGTTGTAGACCGGTGTGTCCTTGGGAATGTCGGGGATCTTCGAAACGGCGCGTTCGGCGAAAAATGCGTGGATCAGCGCGCGGGCTTGCTCGGAGGCGATGCATTCCTCGAAGATCTCGCGCTCGCGCTTGCAGCCTTCGTCGAACGGCAAGTTGACGGCCGCTTCAATGGCGTCCACCACTTTGAGCGGCGCCAGCATGTTGCGGCGCGTCTTGCGGGCCTGATCGCGGCCGGCCACGAAAATGGAGGCGTCCACGAACTCCGAGCCCAACTTGTCAGAGAGCTCGCGCGTCTTGCGCAGACCGCCGCCTTTCTCGACGATTTCCTGAGCAAACGCCACCGCGCCGGTGAGGAGATCGCCTTCGATCACGCGATCGATCAAACCCAGCTTCAAGGCCTCCGGCGCGCGGATCGGCTTACCGGAAACGCATAGATCCACGGCCGCGGCGACGCCCACCAGGCGCGGCAAGCGCTGCGTGCCCTCGGCGCCCGGAATGATTCCGAGATTCACTTCGGGCTGGCCGATCTGCGCATCGGGGACCGCCACGCGATAGTGCCCGGCCATAGCGACCTCGTTGCCGCCGCCCAGCGCGGTTCCGTGAATGGCCATGATGACGGGCTTGCTGGAATCTTCGATGCGCGCGAGGATGTCGTGAAATTTTGGCGGACCGCTTCCCCGCCCCGCGGCCGCGAGCTCCAGTTCCTTGATGTCGGCGCCGGCGATAAACGTTCTTCCGCCGCCAATGATGACGATGGCGCGGGCCAACGGATTCTTCTCCGCGGCGTCCAAAGCCGCAACCAGCCCTTCGGGAACCCCGGGGCTGAGCGCGTTTACGGGCGGATTGTCGATGGTGATGACGGCGACGTCCGACTGCATCGCCAGGTTGACGAGTTTGTCCATAGTTATACCCGCTTGCTTACGCGCGCGGTTCTGAACCACGAGGGAGTGGCCGTATCGATTATACTGCGGCTGGTATTCGAATCAGCGATGCGCCCGGCACCCCGCTCAGGATGCTGGTATCGGAAAGCGCAAATTCAACGTTGCGCCGCGTCATGCGGGAATGCTCGCGCGCCAGAGCTTCGGCGCGGGTGCCCTGCCGCTGTTCAATGGCCTCGACGATGGAGCGATGATGCTCATGCGAGATCGCAAACATCTGGGGCGCGCGGGGAAGCTTCGCGCGGGCGTATACCAGCGCGCTGGGCGAAGCAAACGGCACCGAGTTCACGCGATCCAATGCTCGCCGCAGCATGGAGCTCTTGGCCAGCGTCACGATCTCGGAGTGAAATGCTTCGTTGAGATCCAGATAGCGGGCGAATGAATCGATGTCGGGCTCGGCGAAGGTGTCGGGATCGTCGTCGTTGCGAATCATCGCGTCCATTTCGTCGCGATATTCGCGTAATTGATCCAGCTCGCTGTCCCGTTCCAGGCGTTCGGCGGCAAAACGGGCGGCGGCGCCCTCCAGCACTCCGCGCGTTTCGATGGCGTCCCAGACGTCTTCAATGGTAAACGCACGCACCACGAACCCACCGGTGGGCGATGCCTCCAGCAAGCCCTCATGCGCCAGCCGGTCCAAAGCCAGACGAATGGGGGTGCGCGAAACACCAAGACGCGCCACTAACGGAAGCTCGGAAAGCCGCTCTCCAGGCTGAAAATCGCCCCGCAATAACATTCCACGAAGGTTGAGCAGCGTGCGACCAGTCTGGGAGACTTCCGAAGCGCTGGTTTTAGACTTGCTTTCTGTACTTTGCACGGCTGAAATCCTCCTGGGCCAATCTGATATGGCACCATGTTACCACCGGGTCAGTCTTGCATGCAAAAAACTTCCAATTGCCCGCTGTGGACCGGTGAATGACACATGCACCAAGGCTGCCGTGTCACTATAGTTGTGTCTATGACGCCCTCCCAGCCAGCGCCGAAGTTTCAGTTGAACAATACGTCTGAGTATCGCGAAAACTACGCCAACAGCGTCCAGATCCGCGTGAATCTGTGGGATTTTTTCCTGATGTTCGGCACCGTGAACCAGACCGCGCCCGACGCCGTGACTATCAACAACTTCCAGGGCGTCTATCTGAGCCCGCAGCAGGCCAAAGCCTTGCTGAACGTGCTGACGCAGAACATTTCGCAATACGAGGCCACGTTCGGCGAAATCAAGCTGGAGCCGCACCCCGGTAAGCCCGGCGCGCCTGGCGCCATCAACTGAGCGCTGGTAAGCCAATGTGATGCGGGCCATCCGCTTCAGCACATTCCCGCTTCTGGCGGCGTTCGCGCTGCTGGTGTTCGCCGCGCATCTTCCGTATTTCGGGCTGCCTTATTTCTGGGACGAAATGGGCCAGTTCGTACCCTCGGCGCTCGACATTCTGCATCTCGGAGCGTGGATACCGCACTCCGCGGTGCCCAACGCACATCCACCCGGCGTGATGGCGTATCTGGCGCTGGTGTGGCGGATAGCCGGTTATTCCATTGCGGCAACGCGTGTGGCGATGCTGGCGCTGGCCGCCGCGGCGGTCATCTTTACTTACTTGTTGGGGCTGGAACTCTCGCGCGCTCGCGCCGCGTCCCTTCTCGCCAGCTTGTTCTTGCTGCTGGACCCGCTGTTCTACACGCAATCCATGATGGCGCAGCTCGACATGCCGGCCATGCTCTTCACCCTGCTCGGCCTATGGCTGTTCCTGACCGATCGCCATGCCGCTGCTGCGGTGGCCTGCACCGCGCTGGTCCTCTCCAAGGAAACGGGCGCGCTGCTGCCGCTCATCTTCATCGTGGCGCTTTATCGCGATCCGGCGCGCTCCAAATATTCCGCATACTATCTGGCGCCCTTCGCCGCGCTCGCCATCTGGTTCCTGGCGCTCTGGCAGGCGACCGGACATATCTTCGGCGATCCCGGTTTCACTCAATACAACACCCTTTACGCGCTGAATCCGGTCCGCGTTTTGGTGGCGATCCTGCGTCGTTTTTTTTATCTCTTTATCGACGATTTCCGTTGGGTGGGCTCGCTCGCGATCCTTTTCGCCTGGAAGCGATCCAGCGTTTATGCTACCCGCGGGTGGAAGATTACCTGGGCCTTCGTCGCCGCGCATCTGCTGCTGGTCAGCCTGTTGGGTGGCGCGACACTGGAACGCTACCTGCTGCCGGTGATGCCGCTCGTTTACATCGCGATGGGCGCGGCATTCGGAATCCTTCATCCGCGCTGGCGCTACGTGGGCGTAGCAGCGCTCGGCGCCGGGCTGGTTGCCGGCCTGTTCATCAATCCGCCTTTTCCGTTTCCCTACGAAAACAATCTCGCCATGGCGGATTTCGTGGATCTGCACCGGTCCGCTGCTCAGTTCCTGGAAAGGACCTACCCCGGCAAAACCATTTACACGGCGTGGCCGCTCACGCAAGCACTGCGCGATCCCGCATTCGGCTACGTGGATCACGCGATGTCCGCGGCTGAAACCTCCGACCTTCATGTCTCGACCCTTCTGGCACTCAACCCGCAATCCGTGGACGTGCTGGTTTTGTATTCGCGCACCTGGGAGCCGCGCTGGGGCGTTTTGCAATGGATGCCTGTTCGCCGCTTCCTGAGCCGCTTTTACGAATATGAGCGCGAAATGACGCCGGCCGAGGTCCGCCAGCATTTCGGCCTGGTTCCGGTGCGACGCTGGAGCCGGCGCGGCCAGTGGATCGAAATTTTCGCGCGCCCCTGATTCCCTATCCTCCCCGTCGCCCTGCTAACCTAGTTGTTTCGCGATAATCTTGCGCCCGCCGTGACGCAAAATGCCCTGGGACTTTGATCGGAGGTGCCAATGCCAGGCGGCGTAAAATCCGCGGTTTCGCTGCTCATCATTGATGACAGCACAGACAGCCTGGAATTGCTCTCCGTTGCCCTGGCTACGCTTGGCATTGAGATTCTGGTAGCTGCCACTCCCGAAGCTGGCCTGAACGTCTTTTACAACCGCCGTCCCGAGATTGTACTTACCGATTTGGTGATGCCACAAATGAGCGGCATCGAAGTCTTGAAGCGGATCAGGGAGGTTGAGCCCACCACCTCCGTGATCCTGATGACGGCGCACGGCTCCACCAAAACGGCCGTCGAAGCAATGCGCCAAGGGGCCAGCGATTACTGGGACAAGCCGGTATCGATTGCGGCGCTGCGGGAGCGCGTGGGCAGCTTGGTCGAGGAAACCCGGAAGCGGAAACGCGCGCTGCAGAGGGAAGACGATGATCGGCGAACGAATTCGGACTTCGACGAGATCGTGGGCGGCAGCTTGAAAATGTTGGACATGTTCTCGCTGATCCGGCGGGTGGCTCCGCACTATCGAACGCTTTTAATCAGTGGAGAGACTGGAACGGGAAAGGAGTTGGTTGCCCGCGCGATCCACCGGCTCAGTCCCATGGCTTCGGGCCGCTATGTAGTCCTTAATTGCTCGGCCGTAGTGGAGACGCTGTTTGAAAGCGAGTTGTTCGGTCACGTGAAAGGCTCCTTCACGGGCGCCACCGAAGATAAGCCCGGATTGTTCGAGCACGCCCACAGAGGCACGCTCTTTCTGGACGAGATCGGCGATATGCCGCTCTCCACGCAAGCCAAGCTCCTGCGCGTACTGCAGAACCAGGAGGTGCAGCGGGTGGGAGCGCTCAATTCCCGTAAGGTGGACGTGCGGGTGCTGGCCGCGACCAATCATGACCTGCGCGCGGCAATCGCGGCGAAGCGTTTTCGCGAGGATCTTTACTACCGCTTGTCCATGGTGGAGATTCAGACGCCGCGCCTGGCGGACTGCATGGAAGACCTGCCGTTTCTGGAGCGGCATTTCGTAGCCCGGTTCGCTGTGCAATTCCGCAAAGAGATACGTGGACTGACGCCTCGCGCGCAAGTCCGGCTGTCGCAACATTGGTGGCCGGGAAATGTGCGAGAGCTGGAGAACGCGCTGGGGCACGCCGCCATGATGACCGCCAGCGACATGATCGATGTGGAAGACCTTCCCTCCAACTTGCAGGCCGAGCCAGGTCCAAAGGAATACGTGCAACCCCGGGCCGACGCACTGGAAGGACAGGAGCGCATGCTCATCTTGCAAGCGCTGGAGCAAGCGCGCGGCAATCAGACCCAGGCGGCTCGTATGCTGCGCATCAGCCGCGACCGGCTGCGCTACAAGCTCAAGAAGCACCACCTGAACGCTCCCGATGCCGACCGGTCCGCGGCCGCCGGCTGAGGGGTCTTAGCGGATTCTACTTGCCCACCAGGTGTTCCGGCTTGTTGTTCTCGCAGACGTACTCCATGATCTCCTCCTGCGGAGTGAGGTCGAGCTTCACGTTCATGTGAAACGGCTTCACAAACGCGCCTGGGTCTTCGAAGGTTACGGCTAGCTCCATGTGCCCGTAATCCACGCGCCGGTAGCGCTCGCTCATGTGCAGCATCTCCGTTTGCGGCACCGGGCCTTCGCCCAAGCCGCCCAGCAGGCTCCGGTCGTTGAACCCGACGGTGTCCACCACCAGCGCGTCTCCGTCCCACTTGCCGATGGAATGCCCCATCCAGGTTGGATCCCAATTTGAGGGATGCCGGCGGCCATCAAGGAAAACCTGCCGAAAGCCCGGGGTATCTTCGAACAGGATCACAAGGAGCGAAGCAGTTTGAACAAACTTGGCGATAAAGGGCGCCGAGCTGCCAGGCACGGGCGGAGGACCCGGAAGGCAGTGGTTATGAGGAGCATCTTTGCCGTTATTCTCCGCGGCTTCCTTGATGCGCGCGGCAGCCCAGGGTAATACCTGGGGCGTTTCAGGATACGGATCGTCGATTTCGACCCAGACACCCGATAAGTCGGGCTTTCCAGCAGAGGTGCGCGGCACGGGTTGGGACGGAATTTTCGCGCGCTTCCGCATCACGTTGGCGAGCCGGTTTGGATCGTCGCCAAGCGTGGTTCCGTTAACCGTCTCGGTGAGCCGAATGTTCAGTTGTACTGGTTTGCCTGTCTCCAGGTTGACGTCGCGAAGAATCCGATTGTACGCGCAACACGGCATCACGATGGAGAACGCGTAGGTCCCCTCAGCCAGGCCCGCGAGTGTATAGCTGCCGTCGGCTTTGCTAGTCGTCCTGGCCACCGCGCCCGTGGTTTTGTTCTTGACCTGAATGGGCGCTTCGGCCACCGCCGCGCCATTTGGATCGGAAATCGTGCCAGTGAGGGAGCTACCCTGCGGCTGCGCGGACACCGATGCAAGGAGCGCCAGAACCGCCAGGACGGCCCGCGCGCACGCGATCGGTGTCTTGTGCATACGTTTTCGCTCCAGTTTGAAGGGCACCCGGATTCTAGCAGATCGCAGACGCCATGCAACGACCTTCGCAAGCATGCACGAGGTCCGAAAATTGCCAGCGGGACGGCCCGCGATGTTTTAGCATACGGTCATGCGGGCGCACGGCGAGACGGACGCTTTTCCGTTGGATGATCGACCCCTGCCCTGTGAAGAGCGGAGGCCGATGCAATGACGACGCTGGCCCGAGTGGGCATTCGAGGTTTAATGACCGCCGCGATAGCTTTTGCTGGAATCCTGCTGCTGTCCAATGTGCCCGTTGTCTCCGGCAGATTGCATGCGGGTCTTAGCTCGATTCCTTTAGCGCTAGCGGGGATCGGCTACGCCATCCTGCAGTGGCGCGCGCTACCGCCACGCGGAACGTTGCTCAAGCGGCTGCTTCTGGCCGCCACATTTGTGATCTGGGCAGTGGATCAACTGTTGCCGCCGGGATGGCTTGCGACGTTCATTGGCGACGTGGTTGTCGCCGCCTACGTGCTGGACCTGTTCTGGCTCAGCCAGGAACAAGTGGCGTCTCTGGCCGCAGCCAGGCTGTCGAAACCACCGCCGGCTTAGCACGTGGCAGCGTCACTTCTTCCTTCGTGTAGGCTTCGTCGGTGTCTGGGCGTGCTCGATGGCCGCGCGGACGTAGGTTCGCAAATATCCGCGCTCCAGGTCATCAGGGGAATCGAACCGGATATGACGAAACTTCTTCCCCGTCCCCTTGAGCACGCGCTGCGGATCAGACAATTGCGCGCCCCGATAGAAGCCCAGGTTTACGTGACGCGAGTAGGCGTTGATGTGGCAGAAGGCATCGCCCTCGCATCCTGCCAGCTTGAAGACGATCACCTGCGCGCAGACCGAGTACAATACTTCCTCCGCCTGGGGCGCTTCACTCAACACCATTTCCCGCCGCGCTTCACGACGCCAGGTTCGGCAACCGAGGCGTAGAGTCCGCTCATGCCCCAAACCGGTGACGCCGGATCATAGGTCTGTGCGCGGGCATCATAAATCGCGGCTTGGATTCCAGCGCCGTACACGCTCAAGGTACCGCATGGAACGCGCACCTCGGTGAGTTGGATCACCGCCTGGCCGGCTTGGAATCGCTGGCCGATCCGCAGCGAACGCCGGTCCAGCCCGCGCGTGGTACGTCGTCGGCATTGATTGCGAACCGCGCAATATAGTTAGGCATAGCGGCATATTAAGGTAGGATTGCGGCTCCGCGCTTGCGATACATTGACAATTAATGTCGGGCCCTGCCATCTAGCCAAGCCCATCGCCAAGCTCACTGGGGCGCAGGAGCCGTTCCTGGCGGTTCGATCGCTGGCTTCGAACTACTCGATCGGCTATCGCATCGAGCCTCATCAGCATCCCTGGCACCAGCTGCTCTTCGCCAGTTCGGGAGCGATGACGGTCGCGACGGCCCGATCTTCCTGGATGATTCCCACCGGACGCGCCGTTTTCATCCCAGCTCGCAGCGTGTACGCGATTCGAATGTGGGGCATGGTGGAAATGCGGACGCTGTTCCTTTCGCCGCCGCTCACCAGTTTCGAGTGCAACGAGTGCCGAGTGATGGAAGTCGCGCCGCTGCTGCGTGAATTGATCCTGCGAACGGTGGACCGCATGGGCCTGGACTACAGAGTCGCGCATGATGCCCGGATGATCGGCCTGCTGGAAGACGAGATTCAAGCGGCGATGGCGGCGGCCACCGACCCACAACTCGCGTTGCCCATGCCCAGCGACCCGCGAGCGCTGGCCCTGGCCCAGCAGGTTCTCGCGAATGTGAACGGCGCAAGCGTGGGCGGCATAAGCGTGGATGAGCTCGCCCAACAGCATGGCGTGGCGCGCCGGACGCTGGAGCGGCGCTTCCGCGACGAAACAGGTATGAGCTTTGGCATGTGGCGCCAGAAGGCGCGGCTGCTGGACTCGATCCGGTCGCTGGCCGAGGGCAAGTCCGTCACCGACGCCGCTCTGGACAGCGGTTATTCCAGCGTGAGCGAGTTCATCGCAGCCTTCAAGAGCACCTTCGGGTACACACCGGGGCGTTTGTAAAGGCCCACTTCAGATTCTAGTGAGCCAACCCGATACTCAAACCGGCGCCTGGCCGTTCGCGCGCCAGTTCCCAATCGAAAGCGATTCTGGACACGAACACGGAGGTGAACAGGTTGGTGATGAGTCCCAGCACCAGAGTAGCGGCGAAGCCCTGAACCGCGGGAGTTCCGAAGAAGAACAGGAAGGCGCAGGAGACTACGGTAGTCACGTGCGTGTCCAACAGCGTAGCGAAAGCCTTGGAGAATCCGGCGGCCAGCGCCGCACCGGCCGGCTTACCCGCTCGCAGCTCCTCGCGAATTCGCTCGAAGATCAGCACATTGCTATCCACCGCCATGCCGATGGTAAGAACCGCGCCGGCGATTCCGGGCAGTGTCAGGACCGCTCCGAAGCAGGCCAGCGCGGCAATCAACAGCACGCCGTTCAACACCAGGGCGAGCGTTGCGTTCACGCCGGCCCAGCGATAATAAAGCAGCATGGTGGCGACCACCGCGGTGAGCCCGGCCGCGGCTGCTCCCAGCCCATGGCGGATGGAATCGGCGCCCAGCGAAGCCTCCACCATTTGTTCCTGCGCCACTTCGATGGCCGCAGGCAGAGCGCCGGCGCGCAGGTTGACCGCCAGATCCTGGGCTTCTTCCAGAGTGCGGGCGCCGCGAATCTGGCCGGAGTCGCGGATGACATCTTCGATCACCGGCACGCTGAGAATTTCCTGGTCAAGCACGATCGCGGAACGCTGGCCGATATGCGATTGCGTGTATCGCTCGAAGCGCCTGGCCGCATCCTGGCTCAGTGTGAAAGTGGTCACTGGCTGATCCATGTTGCCGGACGATACGCGCGCGTCACGCAGATCGGAGCCGCGAATGACGGGCAGCCTGTCCACCAAATACCAGGCGCGTTGACCGTCCGCCGCCGCGCGTGTGGGAAGCAGTTTCTGGTTATAGGGCAGGATGCCTCCGTGCCGCGCCAGGGCGTCGGCCTCAGCGGCGTAAGGACCTTCTTCGACAGTGCACCATTCGAGCAGCGCCCGGCTTTGCAGCAGGTTCCTGATGCGGGACGAATCGCTGACGTCCATATAAGTTTCTCCAATAAACAAAAATGTTCTAAATAGCCGGCGCATGCCACGGCATTTGCCGAACCTATGCTGAGAATTGTGGGATTGTTTAGGAGAAACTGGGCGGAGGCCGTCGATGGAGCGGGCCGTAGTTTAGCGGACCGGTGCCCGCATACTGCCGCGCATGGCCGTTCACGCCAACGGCCGCCAGCGCGAGCGGAGAACGGAGAGCGTGCAGAGCGGGGCCATGCCCATCAAACTGCAATTGCGGGAGTTGTGCGGCAAGCGAAGATTCGATGAAGGCCGCGGGGGTTAACGGCGAGGACATGCCGGCCGACGTGCCTGTTTGATAGCCGGACTGGCAGGCCGAAACCAGCAAGAACGCGAGGATCACGTTCGCAGCGAGCGCCCAGGCGAAACCGATCCGACCGCGCATGGAGACGAGCTTAACAGATTTTCCGCGCCACCATCCCGCCGGTGCATCACGCGGCGCGCCGTCCCGTCCTTTACTTACTCAACGATCGAATTGACCACGGCGGCGGTCGTTTTGGTCAAAGGCTGATTTCCCGGCTTTGCCCCGTTCACCTGGAGGACGTACGCTGTGATGTTCACCACAGCGTCGTCATCCATGCCCTGAAACTGGAAGAATGGGTCGAGGGCGGTGACTCGAAACCGGTCTATGAGCTCGCCCGCGGTTTTTTGCCCCCAACGGCTGAGGAAGACTTTGCCGGCCAGAGGCGGCACGTGATTGGGATTCCCGATGAACTTCTGATAGGGAGCGGAGAGCGACGCGACGGGTGGATGTTCGCCGTCTTCTCCTTTACGTCCGAGCAAGGTGTAGGTATGGCATTTCCCGCAGCTGTTTTCGTAAATCGTGCGGCCGGCCTCGGCCTGGGCGGCGGTAAAGACAGTGGGCGTGGCCGGTTGTTGGCCGGTGAGAGTGACGCGTCCTGAGCCCAGCAAAGCGATGGCGAGCACGACTGCTTTGCGATTCATCGGCGGAATCTCCTGCGTGAGCCATTATATCTGGCTTGTGTCACTGAATCCGGATCATGGCGGGCTTGTTCAAGAGACAACCGCCGCTGCCGATGATCAGGACACCCCATCCACAGTAAGGTCCGCCGTGCCCGGTTATCAGACCCAGATGGGCGACCCCCGCGGGGACTTTGAACGTCCGCGAGGTGGTGACGGATTCCCCCGGCCCGAGACGCGCGTCCAGCGGAAGAACGGACGGATCGGGAGCGGGAGCGTAGCGACGACCTGCGTCGTCGATGAGATAGATCCAAGCGCCGAGCGCCCGTTGCGATATGCGGCGCGCCTCGCTCGAAATGCGCAGGTCAGCGCGATAGGAGACCGCTCCGTCCACCGGCGCCGATTTCACTCCCTGCACTGTCAGACACCAATCGTCGAAGCACCAGGGATCGCCGATCGCGATGACGCGTTGAGGCGCAAAAAATGCAACCGCCAGCCCGCAGGCGCAATATAGGAAGGCGCCGACGCCCCACACCCGAAGAATCCTGAGCAACTGGGCGAGCTTCCCGCGGATAGCCGCGATTACAGCAAGAACCAGCGTCACTGCTGACGTCAGCAAGGCGAGCAAGAAGACCAAATCGAAGATAGTCACAGAGTCTTTTCACTGCGTGCGCGAAGCACAACCCCGATTGTCAACAGGCTCTGCGCTACCAGCGCGGAGCCGATCAGCATCACGAATCCTTCAAAATGCCAGACTTCGAGAATCCGCCTGATGGCCGATATTCCCAACAGCCCCACGGCAACAGCGCCAACGAACACAAACGCGCCCAAAATGGTGCGACGGCTAAGCACTACGAAGACCAACGTCGCCAGGCCCTGGATCGCGATGGATGCCGCAATTCCCATCCTTCCCGCATAGCCGGCGTGCTTCAGAACCTGCTCCATCGCGGCGAGCCAAATTCCGCAGGCCACGGTAAAGACCGACAGCCACGCCAAAGCTGCTTGGATCGGAGGTGCGCCAAAACTGCGAGCAATCAAAAAGCTGATCGATTGACGCATGTACCAGAGGTTTGCTCGCAGGGAACCCCGATGCCCAACTTGCTCTTCGCGATACTCCTCCAGCAAATCTCCGGAAATCGTTTCTCGATCGCGCGGGGAAAGGCAAAGTATCAGCAGCTTCTCTAACCATCTCGGAGGTGATTTCGGAGTCATACTTTGGACTCCAGGGGCCACTTCGCGCCCCGCCAGACCTGCTCCAGAGCAGCCTTGGATTCATTCAAGGCCTTAATACCAGCCGCTGTGAGGCGATAATAGCGCCGCGGCCGTCCGGCACGTACTTCCGTTCCCGCCTCCACGCGTGAGTCAATCAGGTTCTTTTGCTCAAGGCGATCCAGTGTCGCGTAAACCGCGCCAGCGGCGACCTCACGGACTAGAGAAGACTGAACGCCCCGAAGAACCGCGCGCCCGTATGCTTCCTTCCGGAGCTTCCAGACTGTCAGAAGGACCGCCTGCTCGAAGGCACCCAGCAATTCCGCCACAATATCTACATTGTAGACAATTCTACCAGAATGTCAATAGGGCGAAGGTCAAGGTACCATCCGGTTAATGCCACGCTCGCTGCCGGAGGAGGTCGTGCGGATGGTGGCGCATCCTCTCGAACTCGGGAGTGCCGCACGAGTCGCACCAACCTGGCGGGCATGGCGCTGGATGATCGATGGCCCCGGCGACCGAATCGCCTGGATCGCGGCAGACGACGAGGGATGGGACCGCTTGCGGCGCGAAGGGGAGTTGATCGGGACACTCGGGGCCGCCGGATGTCGCGTACCGACGGTGATCGGAGTGGATGAGTCGCGCGCCTGCAGGTTCGCTCGAAGCTTCCTGGGATTAGCGGATATGCCATCGAGGGCTTGGTATTCGGTGAGTCCGTGCGCGTCCCTTCAGCCGCGCGTTACCAGGAAAACTCCCCGCTCACCGAAGCTGGCCGCAGGCTGGCTTGTGATTTGGGCGCTGAGATTGCGGCCCTGCGTCGAGCACCCCTCCAGGAAGCGCGCAGCTTGGGGCTTCCGAGCACTTCGTATCTCACAATTCTCGACGAGATCGACCGCCAGCTCGCCCACAGCGCTCCGCTTCGGGATCTCAGGACCGCAGTCACTCGGCTGCGGGGCTGGTTCGCGGCGCTGCCCGACGACCCGGTGATCGCGCTGGGTGACATCCAAATGCACAATATGGTGGTGGATGCGGCGACCGGCGCACTGGTTGGCGTCTTCCACTTCGACAGCACTGCGATGGCGCATCGCCTGGAAGATTTCAAGTACCTTCCGTCATTCGGTGTCGGGTTCACGCGCGTGGCAATGGAAGCGTACTCGGTGGCTGGTGGCCCTCGGTTGGCCTGGATGCAGTGGGTCGGCACTTGAGCACTTCACGTTCGTGGACGATGCATCCAAGCGCTGGGCCGAGATCATCGAATGGAGCCAAGCGGCGCTGGATCGATTTCTCGTGTGAACTTATCCGGCGAGCCTTTTTGACATGAAAATGTCCGGCCGCCCGATCCCATTCGCATCCGGCAACACGCCCGTCACCGCATACCCCAGTTTTCGGCAAAACAAAAACGGATGATGATGGCCCAGATCGCGAATTTCCTTAAGATGACGAGAGATGTCGGCGTATAGGTCGACGCCGGACAGAGAGGTTATACCGGAAACGTCGTCGGTGCCGAGCGTGGCCGTTAATCCGCCGCGACACGACGCCTCCGACTCGAAACACCGCGTTAGTTCACGCCCAATGCCGCAGTATCGATATTCGCGATGCACCACCAGCGGATGAAGTTCCCACACGCACCCCCTATACTGCGGTAATCCCCCCACCCAGCCGACCGTGATGCCACCGTCCAGCATCGCGCGCGCGAAGCCTTCCGCGCTGACCCGAGCCACTTCCTGAAGAGCCGAGGCCAAATCGGGCCAACCGCAAGGCGCTTCGAAGTTATCCACCAACAATCTGGCTGCTGCCTCCTGAACGTTCTCGCCCTGGCGGGCCAAGTCCACGATCTGCATCCGGCCTCCTCAACTCTTCGCGCTCCAAGCTCGTCCATCTCAAGAGAGTGCCATCGAGATCAAAGAGAACCTAGCCTTCCGAAACCACCGGCAGCTTCGCGGCGTCCCAGGCGGCCAGCCCGCCTGCCATCTCGATCAGGTTGGTGATCCCATATTGATGCAGGATGCTGGCGGCGATGGACGAGCGGTAGCCGCCCGCGCAATGCACGGCGATGCGGCGATCGCGCGGGATTTCGCCGATGCGCTCCTGCAGATGGTTGAGTGGAACGTTCACGCCGCCTTCGATATGTTTCGCCGCAAACTCGCGCGGATTGCGGATATCCAGCAACAGCGGCGGATCGGCGCCGGCCAACTCCTCGGCCACCATCGGCGCGGTGACGCGCTCAGTGGGCCACACCAGGTCGGGCCGCTCGGCCAGCGCCGACATGCCTCCATCCAGGTAGCCTTTGACGTGATCGAAACCGATGCGGCCCAGGCGCAGCGCAGCTTCCTGCTCTCGTCCCGGCTCGGCAACGATCACGATGGGCTTGGCGCGATCCAGCACCGTGCCCGCCCAGGTGGCGTACTGGCCGCCCAGCCCAATATTAATGCTGCCGGCCAGATGCCCCTTGGCGTACTCGGCGGCATCGCGGACATCCAGCACCTGCGCGCCCGTGTCTCCCATCTGCAGCACTTCATCCAGTTGGATGGCACGGTGAACCTGTTCGAGAGTGTGGTCCAGGGTGGCACGCTCGCGGGTGTTGAGAATCGCGTCGTAGGTGAAGTACGCGGGGGCGTCGGGTTGATCGGCCGTGACCAGGCGAATAAATTCCTCTTTCGACATGGGCTGCAGCGCGTAATTCAATCGGCGTTGATCTCCCAGGGATGAGACCGTGTCGGAGGAAAGCTTCTTCCCGCACAGCGAGCCCGCGCCGTGTGCCGGGTAAACCAGCGTTTCGTCGGGAAGAGCCAGCAATTTGTTGTGCAGCGAATCGTAGAGATAAGCGCCTAGGTCGTTCGCGCTCCAGCCTAACGACGCGCGCAGATCCGGGCGGCCGACGTCGCCGATGAACAGCGTATCGCCGGTGAGGACGGCGTGCGGGTTCTCCTCGTCCTTTTGAAGATCAAACACCAGAATCGAGATCGATTCGATGGTGTGGCCGGGCGTCTCGAGAACCTGTAACCGCAGGCCGGGAAAATCGAGCGTATCGCCATTCTTCATCGCGACGAACTTGTATTCCGCCTGGGCGCGCGAGCCGAGATGGATGATTGCGCCGCAACGATCGCGCAGTTCCAGATGGCCAGCGACAAAGTCGGCGTGGAAGTGGGTAAGAAAGACGTGGCGGATCTGGAGGCCCAGCTTGTCGGCGTCGGCCAAGTACTGCTGAATATCGCGCTGTGGGTCGACGATGATGGCGGTCCCGCTGGCCTCGTCTCCCACCAAATAGGAAGCATGGGCAAGGCATCCCAGATAGTACTGTTTCAAAATCATGCTTATTGCTTGAGCTTACTCCAACACCTGCCAATCCGGTACCTTTTCTCAGCAAGAACTAAGGCTTTTTCAGGCTGGTAGACGGCGCGGCGTCCTCTTAGCATGGTAGAGAGAGGTGGAAGATCCCATGCGTTCGCTTGCGCTCACTGCGTTGCTCGGAAGTTTTGTTGTAACCGCCAGCCTGCCCGGCCAGAGTTTGACGGAACACGCTGCCGCGGCCGCCGGCGCCACTATCGGCACCGCGGCGGGCAAGCCGCTCGGAACGGCGCTTGGAAAAGTGTTTGGCGACGTGGATAAGACCGCCTCAACGGCCGTTACCCCAAAGACCACAAAACCGGCGGCGGCTAAGCCCGCTCCGGCGGCCAAGCCCGACACGGTAGTGCCGGCGGCCACCATTGCGATCGCACCTTCGGGCGGAGGCGGCGGTGGTGAAGTGGCGGCGGGAGGCGGCGGCGGTGTGATCAAAGGCGCCGTTGCTCGCCGGACAGCTCGACACCGTGAAGCTCCCGTACAAGCCCAGCCGGTGGAAGTAGCGCCCATCGCGCCTGTCGTACTTTCCGAGCCTGTCTTCAAGGAACCCACCGTTCAGGATGTCGCCAACATCCGGGTGGGCGCCAGCGCCACCGAAATGCGCGCCTTGTTGGGCGCGCCCGAATCCAAGGTCAGCATTCCCGACGACGACGGACACCTGCTGGAAATCTGCCAGTATTGGGCCAAAGGCGAGCAGTTGGGAACCATTCGCCTGGACAATGGCCGCGTAGTGAGCGTGCAAGTCAACAACTAGCGCGTCGAGAAGGGTCCTCGACACCGCAAACACGACCGTTCGCGCCACAGATGTGGCACGTTGCCGCTAAACTGATAAGGTGTTCCGTTTCCTTCCGGCTCTGACTCTGCTTGCGAGCCTATCTCCCGCGCTGGCCTTCACGGCAGCGGACCTCGGCGATGAAATCCAGCACGTAGCGCTGGACCCCGCCGAGTGCTATCGGGTCCTGGATCTGAACTTCAACAAAGAGGATTTGAAGGTCTACCTGGCTTCGGGATATCTGGTTTTCACGAAACCAGTCCGGGGCTCCCATCTTGGCGCGGTCTTCGTGGCCAACGCCGAAGCCGGCGACGCCGATGTGGTGCTGCTGCCGCCCACGCGCAGCGAGCGCGCCTCGCTTGCCACCTTCACCAAGTCGCCCAATCTAGACGAGCATTTCAAATCCGCAGTCTTCATCTTCACCGACAGTACCGGCGACGATCTGCTCGTCAAGCTCCAGAACAATCCGGACTCCAGGAAAAGCCTGGAAATGGGCGGCCTGATCGCCGAACGCTGGACATCGGTCTTAAACAACCTGGTCTCCAGTTTTGAAACGCGGGTGGTCTACGACGTGCTGACCGGCCAGCGCGACCGCGGCATCTTTTATATGGCGGTCTCGGGCGATCAACTCGACAACTTCGACCTGGTGTACGATCCGACGGCGCTGGACCAGATCCTGGTGGGGAAGCTCGGCTACCGCGACAATCGAACGTATTTCGACACCTGGACGTCCTTTCAGGCACGCTCATTCCGCAACGGGGCGGCGCCGCGCACCATCCATTCCACATTCGACAACATCCGCATCGAAGCCGCCATCCAGCCCGACCTGACCATGCAAGCCGTCACGCGCGGGACGCTCACGTTGGAAAAAGGGCAGCCGCGCTCCACCATTCCCTTCAGTCTGTCCCCGAACATGCGTGTCACGGCGGCGAGCGTGGACGGACGTCCGGCGGAAGTTTTCGACCGGGCGTCGCTGCGTTCCGATCTGATCCAGGCCAATGACGACCGCCAATTCCTGCTGATTTGCGATAGCGCGCTGGATCCCGCCGTGCCGCATGAAGTGGAAATCCATCACGAGGGCGCTGTGATTGGCGATGCCGGCAATCAGGTGTATTACGTCGGCGCGCGTGGAACCTGGTATCCGCGAACCGGAGCCGGCCTGGCCAATTACGAGCTGACCTTCCGCTATCCGAAGGGCCTTACGGTGGCCGCCACCGGAACGCCGCTCGAAGAACGCGTGGAAGGCGACTGGCGCATCACGCACTTGAAGACGGACACGCCCATCCGGTTCGCGGGCTTCAATCTCGGCAACTTCCAGTCGATCGTTCGAGAACACAATGGCTACCGCATTCAGTTGTACGCCAATCGCCAGTTTGAAAGCGCGCTGACACCGCCCAGAGCCATTTTCCCGGAGACGCCCGTTACGGACCCGGGATTTCCGCGGAGAAGGCCCAAGGCCGTAGATCCTGTTCCACCGCCCTCCTCGCCTGGCCCACCCGATCCCGCCTGGCGTTTTGACGAACTGACTAAGAACCTGGTGGACACGCTCGATTTCATGACGCAGGAATTCGGCCCGATTCCCATCCACAATCTGGCCGTCACACCCATTCCCGGCGGCTTCGGACAGGGTTTTCCGGGCTTGGTTTACCTTTCCACGCTGGCCTATGTCAATCCCGGCCAGCTCCCGGCGCGCCTTCGGGAACGCTCCGCGGAGACGTTCTATTCCGAGCTCCTGGAAACGCACGAAGTGGCGCACCAATGGTGGGGCAATCTGGTGGTGCCGGCTAGTTATCACGACGACTGGCTGATCGAATCTCTGGCCAATTATTCGGCTCTGCTACTGCTGGAGCGCAAGAAAGGTGTCAAGGCTCTGAATGAAGTCCTGGAGGACTACCGCACGCATCTGCTGGGCAAAACGGAGCAGGGCCGGACCATCGAGTCGGCCGGGCCGATCGTTTGGGGCTACCGCCTGGAATCCTCGCTGGCCCCCAATGCCTGGCACACCGTCACGTATGAGAAAGGCACGTGGATCGTCCATATGCTGCGACGCCGGCTGGGTGACGAAAAGTTTCTCGCGTTGCTGCAGGAGATTTCCAGCCACCACCATTCCATCAGCACCGAAGAATTTCGCGAGCTGGCCAGCCGGTACGCGCCGAAATCGCCCGATCCCGATCTGAAGATTTTCTTCGAAAATTGGGTTTATGGCACCGGGGTGCCCGCCGTGAAGCTGTCCTATTCCTGGCGCGGAGCAAAACTTTCCGGCAGCCTGGTGCAGCGCGACGTCGACGAAGCCTTTAGCGCCTACGTGCCGGTGGAAGTTCAGACTCGCAACAAAAGCCAGGTTTATTGGCTGGCCACCGGCAGCGAGCCGGTCGCCTTTTCGATTCCCCTGAAATCTCCACCCATCCGGGTGGCTTTACTGGCCACCGACTGCCTGATGACAACGTCGAAGTGAGATGGAGCGCCTTTTCTTCTAATTACCCATGCCCGTCGCCAGCAAACGAAAAGTAGAAGCCCACAAAGCTGCCCCGATCATGGCAGCCGAGCCGGAGCCGCAGCTTCAGGAGATCGATCTCCCTCCGGCCATCAAAGTGACGGCCCTGGTGTTTTCGTATGACAGCGCGCCGGCCCTGCGCCGCTGCCTGGCCGCACTCGAAGGATCCAACGACCGGGCCTCCATCGAAATCCTGGTGGTGGACTGCGGCTCGCACGATGAAAGCGCGCAGCTGGATTCCGAGTTTTCCAACGTCACCATGCTGCGGCTGCCGCGCTACTTCGGCCGCACCAAGGCGCTCAATATCGGCACTCGCACCTCGGCCGGCGAATATCTGCTCTTCATGACGCCTGAAGTGGAGGTGCTGCCCACCACTATTCCGTCGCTGGTAGCGCGCCTGGAATCGGATTCGGAAACCGTGGCGGTTTGCCCGCTCCTGATCGACACAGAAACCGAGCCTGCCGAACAGTTTTTCCGCCTCCCCACCCCCGCCACCGGCCTGGATCTGACGCCCGTCACGGTGGATAAGGCGGCCGAAGTGGTCCCGGTGGAGTACGCCACTTTTCAGGCTTTCCTGGTGCGGAAGTTCTTCGTCAAGGGGCTGAATTACCTTGACGAACGCTACGGCGATTCCTGGTCCGACGCGGAGCTGTGCTATCAAATCCGCCGGGTCTCGCGAAAGACGCTGGCTCTGCCGCAAGTGACCGCGCTCTACACCCCAAGTTCGCCTTATGCCGAATCCGCCCGCACCATCCTGGCGGCCGATCGCGTTCACGGCGCGGCGGTATTTTTCGGCAAGCACTACGGCTTCATGACGGGCGTTCTCTTCAGGCTCAAAGCGATCCTGAAGGCGCTGTTCACGTTCCGCATTCCGCTGTTCGCGGCGTTGATCTCAGGCACCAAGATCGACGGGTCGCAAAGCGCGATTCTGTAAGGTAAAACTCTTAAGAAAGCCAGTACCTAAGGTTTCCCCGGCCCACTGCCGATATAAAAGCGGTATGCAGATTGACGCATTACTGTGGATTCTCCTGCCGGTGTTCATCGCCGCCGGGTCTGCACTATTGTCCTTCTACATTATGCAGGCGCGCATGGAAGTAGCTGTCTCCAAGGAACGTGAGGTCTTAGCGGAAGTGCGGGCTGAGGTTCGCACCCAAAAGAACACCATGGAGGAGCGCGTCAAGGCCACCGAACAGGAAGCGCGCAGGCGGGCACTGGACGAGTTCATGCAGGATTTCCGCGTCGAAGAGCGCCACTACTTCCGTGAAAACAAATCAGTTGAGTCCCGCCAGAAGTCCATGGTGCTGCAGGAGCGTCTGTACTTCCGCAATATCCCCCTGTCCAGCTGGGTAGAGCACGAGATGCTGGTGGAAGAAGACAAGGCGGACCTGCAGCATATCGCCAAAGGCTGTTCCATTTTCAGCACCAAGTCCCTCTCCGAAGACAGCAAAGCGGCCGTGTCGCGGCTGCTGGAACAAGCTGCCGCCAGCGGAAACACCGCCCAACTTGCCGCGGCCCTGAACAACGGCCAAGCCGGCTAATCTCCCTGCCATTTCTTGTCAACCGAATCGTCTGAGCTCCGTCCAGACGATATGATGGGCGCGATGGCGGATAGCCTGGAGGCCAATCTCGGTGTGCTCGCCGACACTCGTGAGGTGGACGCCCAATTCGGAGCCTGGATGGCTTCCGAACAGAGGCGTGTTTTCCTGCTCTGCCGCCGCATGCTACAGGACGAGGAACAGGCTGACTCCGCCACGCAGGACACCTTCCTCAAGGCGTGGCAGGCACTGAAGCGCCAGGAATCGAAGGCCTTAGCGATCCTGGAAAATGGCTTACCCGGATTGCGGTGAACACTTGTCTGGACCGCCTCCGCTCGCGACGCTGGCAATTCTGGCGAAAACGCCCCAAGGCCGAGGACGAATCGGCCATATTGAATCTGGCCGCGGCTACCGCTCCGAATGCCGAGTACCAGATCTTCGCGCGCCAGATCGCTCAACGGCTCGCAAGCGCGATGGGACGGCTAAGCCTGCGGCAGCGTGCCGCGTTTACGCTCAGGCATTATGAAGACCGGAGCCTGGCTGACATAGCCGAGATTCTGAACCTGGATGTTGGGACGGTGAAAGTGCATCTGTTTCGCGCCACGGAAAAGCTTCGGGAGGAGCTCCGCGATCTGTACTTTCGCGATCGGGAAGAAGATGAAAAACACAGAAGACAGTGATTTCGAGAAATGGTTGCGGGAGCGAACGCGTAACCTGCCGGAGCCGGAGGTCTCGGACGAGTTCCTTGCGGCGCAGCGGCGCGGCATCTATGGGCGGCTCGGCCAACCGCAGCCCACCTGGATTCCCCTGCGCTGGTCGCTCTCGCTCGCGATGACGCTCCTGATTCTGGCGGGCGGCCTGACGCTGGAGCTTCGGCACAAGGCCGCGATCGCAGTCTCCCCCACCATCTCGGACGAGCAACTGTTCTCCGACCTCTCCGCCATGGAGCAGAGCAGCGAACCATATGCCTGGTGGAGCCGTCCGGCAATCGCGCGCGATCTTAACCTTTCGCCCGCGCAGCGCCAGCAGATCCGCGCCACCGTCCAGCAATACCGGCCGCATTTGATGAACGTCCGCGCCGCGGTGAACCAGGCCGAGCAGGCTCTCGCGGAGCAGTTCGATCGCAATCCCGTGGATCCGGCGAAAACCAACGAAGCCATCGAGCGGCTGGTGGACGCGCGCAGCGATCTCACGCGAACGCTGACGCAGTTGAGCCTTGAAGCTGCGCTTGGTTCTGAGCGAGCAACAGTGGCAAGAGCTGCAGCGCCGCCGCCCTGGCCCCGGTGACAATGCCGGGCAGCTTCCTGAAGCCGATCAGAAATAGTTAGCGAAGACCCGCAGAATATACCTGGTCGATTTTGGCGGCCATCACGAAATCGCTCTCGGTAAGCCCGCGGATTTTGTGCGTGTAGATCTGCACGTCCACTTTGCCCCAAGCCAGGCACAAATCCGGATGGTGCCCTTCGGCTTCCGCCACGGCGCCCACGCGGTTCACGAAGTCGAGACCGGCCTTAAAATCGGGAAACAGAAAACTCTTTGCGATGTGATGCTCTTCGATGATCTTCCAATCCGGCAGTTGCTCGGTGAAAGGAAGCAGGTCGGCGCCCTGCAGCGGCGGCACGCCTCCCCGGCACGGCACGCAGTGTTTTTCAGCCAGTTTGCTCATGGGAATGTCCATCTTTAGAATATCGGACCCAGACCCATGCGTTTGACGCAGGAGCGGACCCGGCGTTACGCTCAGGGTGGCATCGGAGGCCCAACATGGCTAGCAAACAGTACGGCCTTAAGATCGTTCACAAGCCATCCAACACGGTAGCGAGTGAGAAATGGTTCGACACTGAATCGGAACGTAACAGCGCGATGGCCGGCAGCACCATGGACCCTTACTACATTTTCGTAACGGAGGAGAAGGAAGTTGAGCCGGCTCAGGATGGCAAGCCTGGGCAGCGTAGCGGCTCCGCTTAATTTCGCGCGAAATTTCCGGGCGGCATTGTACACTGGCACTTGCAGCCGCAAAAAGTTCCCCGTTTGGATACATCCACTCCGCTCAAGTACGTCAAAGGCGTGGGACCGGCGCGCGCCGAGATGCTCGAAACCAAAGGCCTGGTGACCGTCGAGGATCTGCTCTCCTACGCCCCTTTCCGTTACGAGGACCGCAGCAATGTGAAGACCATCGCGCAGCTTGCGCCCGGCGAGATGGCCACCGTGATCGCGGAGGTCCAATCGGCTCACCTGCGTGGATTTCGCCGGCGCAACCTCGGATTGTTCGAAGCCATTTTCAAGGATTCGTCGAAGGAGCGGCTACTCGCCAAATGGTTTCACGGCGGCTATCTGGTGGATCGCTTTTTGCCCGGCGCGCGCGTGTCGCTGTACGGCAAGGTGGAGCTGGATAGCTACACCGGCGACCTGCTGATCATGCATCCGGAGTTCGAAATCCTGACCGCCGACGATTCCGAGGGCGACGCCGCGCTCCACACCGGACGCATCGTGGCGGTGTATGAAGGGGCCGGTAAGGTGACGACGCGCGCGCTGCGGTCCCTGATGCATCGCATTCTGGAATCCATTGAGCCGCTCCAGGATCACCTTCCGGCGACATTGCGCGAGCGCCTGAAACTTCTGGATCTGTGGACCGCTATCCGTGCGCTCCACTTCCCCGATCCGGACGCCGATCTCCGCATGCTCAACGCCTATCGCACACCCGCGCACTGGCGCCTGATCTTCGAGGAGTTTTTCTGGCTGGAGTGCGGCTTGTCGCTCAAGCGTTCTAAAGCGAGATTACAACCGGGCATTTCATTCGAATTGAACGATCGGGTGCGCGAGAAGATCAAAGCCATGCTGCCGTTCAAGCCCACGGGCGCGCAGAAACGCGTACTGGGCGAGATCGCGCAGGATATGCAGTCGGCGCATCCCATGAGCCGTTTGCTGCAAGGCGACGTCGGCAGCGGCAAGACCCTGGTTGCGGCCGAGGCCGCCGTGATCGCCATCGAGAACGGTTATCAGGCTGCCGTGCTGGCGCCCACCGAAATTCTCGCCACCCAGCATTACTTCTATTTCAGGAATCTGTTTCACAAAATGGGGTACGTTCCGGTTCTGCTTACCGGCTCTTCGACGCAGCGCGAAAAATCCCAGCTCAAGAAACTGATGGCGGAAGGGCTGGCGCACGTCGGCATTGGAACTCACGCGCTTATTGAAGAGGACGTCGAGTGGAAGAACCTTGGCCTGGCCATCGTCGATGAGCAGCACCGCTTTGGCGTGATGCAGCGCCTGCGCCTGGTGTCGAAATCCAAGCATCCCGACGTTCTGGTGATGACCGCCACTCCCATCCCGCGCACGTTGGCGCTGACCATTTATGGCGATCTCGACATTTCCATCATCGACGAGATGCCGCCCGGCCGCCGGCCCATTGAGACCAGTCATGTCACCGACGATCGCGTAGAAAGCGTGTACAGCTTCATGAAACGGGAAATCGGCAAAGGGCGGCAGGCGTACGTCGTTTATCCGGTGATCGAAGAATCGGAGGCCATGAAGGCGGCGCAGCAGATGTTTCAGCATCTTTCGCAAAAGGTTTTTCCGGACATTCGCGTAGGTCTGTTGCACGGC
This sequence comes from Bryobacterales bacterium, assembly GCA_963798295.1. GTDB lineage: Bacteria > Acidobacteriota > Terriglobia > Bryobacterales > Bryobacteraceae > Palsa-89. Next base: position 1,817,985 of record CAWCSV010000007.1, read on the forward strand.
AAACTAAAGTCTGACGAAAAAGAATCTGTTATGGAGCAGTTTCGCCGCGGCGAAGTGAAGATCCTGGTATCGACCACCGTCATCGAAGTCGGCGTGGATGTGCCCAACGCCACCTTGATGGTGATCGAGCAAGCCGAGCGCTTCGGCTTGGCGCAATTGCACCAGCTTCGCGGACGCGTGGGACGGGGCGCGGAACAAAGCTACTGCATCCTGGTAACGGGCAAACTCGGCGATGCCGCGCGCGAGCGCATCCGCACCATGGTGGAATCCACCGACGGCTTCTACATCGCCGAGATGGATTTGAAGCTGCGCGGCCCCGGAGAATTCTTCGGAACCAAGCAATCGGGGCTTCCGGCGTTGCGCATCGCCAACATCATCCGGGACAAGGATGTGCTGGAACTGGCCCGGAGCGAGGCGCAGGCTTTCATCGCGACTCCACCTTCGCAAGAGGAGTTACGCCACGCAGTCACCTATATTCGCGAACACTGGCAACGGCGTTACGGCTTGGTCCAAGTGGGATGAGAGTGATTGGCGGAGAATTCCGCAGCCGGCGTTTAAGGAGCTTGCCCGGCTCAACTACTCGCCCGACGCCGGACCGCCTGCGCGAGACGCTTTTCAACGTGCTTGCCGCACGGATCGCCGATTGCGTTTTTGTGGATGTTTACGCGGGCACGGGGGCGGTCGGCATTGAAGCGCTCAGCCGAGGCGCCCGCCGTGCCATCTTCATCGAGAAGAATCGCCCGGCGGTGGAAGTGATTCGCGAAAACCTGTCGGCGCTGGGGATCGAGAGCCGCGCCGAAGTTTTCACCGGGAAAGCGGCGACCGTGCTGGAGCGCGCGGCCGCCGACATCGCGTTCCTGGATCCGCCTTATGACCTGTCCAAGGAGTACGAAGCTTCCATGAACGCGCTCGATCGATCCGGGACGCCGCTCGCGATCATGCAGCACTCCGCACATTTCCAACCACAGGAATCCTACGGAACTTTGCGGCGCTATCGCGAGATCAAGCAAGGCGACAATTGCTTGAGTTTTTACGAACGGTAGCTCACCGGCCCTTTACTGAGAATAGGAATTGCCAAAGCGATGCCACTGGCCGTCGGATTGGTAGTTATTGGCCTGCGGGGAAGGTCCAGAAGGACTCGGCCCGGGCGCGGGATTCCGTTGAACGCCATTCTGCGGCGGAGGCGGCGGATAGCCGTTTTGCTGTTGTGGCGGATAACCTTGCTGTTGATTCGGCGGAGGTCCATAGGGTTGCTGCCCATACTGCGGCGGCGGCCCGTATTGCGGAGCGCTGTAAGAGGGATCCGGACCATACGCATAGGGATCGGAATAGTAGTAGGGGTCTGAATAGTAGCCGCCGTAATAAGGATACGCGTAGGCGTACGGGTAGCCGTAATAGCCGCCGTAGTAGGGATAGCCGAATCCAAACCCAAATCCGACGCCGCCCCAATACCCGCGTCCATAACCATAGCCGCCGCGATAGCCGTAGTCTCCACCACGATATGCGCCGGCGTAACCACCCCGATACCCGCCTACCGCTCCGCCACGAACCCCTCCGCCCACGGCGCTTCCACGAAACCCGCCGCCCACGGAACCACCGTGAAAACCACCACCGCCGACGGCATGGCCTCCGCCGCCGCCTCCGTGGCCACCGCCCCGTTGGGCGAAAGCAGCGGGGGCGAAACAAGTAACGCCGGCAAACACCAGCGAGATGAGTGCGATTTGCAGCGAGCGCATAGAAACTCCTCTGACAGAATTCTCCCGATTGTAAGACGCGGCACGCTCACATTCGGATTCCAAATTCTACCGCGGAATCATTAGCTTTTCCACATACTTGCCGATCAGGTCCACTTCCACGTTGATAGCCGTTCCCGGTCCATAGCTTTTGAGGATGGTTTGCTCGTAGGTATGCGGGATGACGGCGATTCCAGCGACCGCGGCATCGAGAGAAGCGATCGTTAGGCTGACGCCGTCGAGGGTGATGGATCCTTTGGCGATCAGGTAACGATCCAGACCGGCCGGTATGCGAACCATGAGCCACCAATTGCCGTCGGGCAGCGGGTCCAGCGCGAGAAACTCGGCCCTGCCATCCACGTGGCCTTGTACGATGTGGCCGCTCAACCGGTCGCCGACAGCGGCGGGGCGCTCCAGATTCACGAGCGAACCTTCGCGTAGCGCGCCTAGGTTGGTGCGCGACAGGGTCTCAGGCGAAAGGTCGCACCAGAAGCCGTCGGGCTGGATATCGACGGCCGTCAGACAGACGCCATTGACCGCGATGCTGGCGCCTTCCTTTATATCTGCCAGGACCAGGCGGCATTGGATTCGCATGCGTCGGCCCGCGACCGCGACAGTTCCCACTTCCTCGATGATGCCGGTGAACACTTACTTCACCACATGCGCTTCGACTGCGAATTCGTCGGGCGGGATGGAATGCAGCCGGACGCGATCGAACTGGATGGCGTCGGTGCGTCGCAAACGGCCGGTCCCGCCCGCCACCGGGAGCGATTGCAGGCCGCCCAATATCTTGGGCGCGTAATAGAAGAAAATCTTGTCGACCATGCCGGATTCGAGCGCGGCCCAGTTCAGCTTGCTACCCGATTCAATCATCAGAGAGCGGTATTGTTCGCCCGCCAGCCAGGCCGGGATCTTGGTGAGATCGGTGCGCCCGCCCGGGCCATCGAACACCAGCACGCGCACTCCGCGATATTCGAGCGCACGGCGGCGTTCCTCCGATGCGGCTGAAGTGGTGATCACCGCGACATCGCCGTTAGCGCTGGCCACCATGCGGGAGTGGAGGGGAATGCGTAGCGTGGAATCGGCCACGATGCGGAGCAGCGGGCGGCTGCGCTCCAGGCCGGTGCGATCGGTAAGCAGGCAGTCGTCGGCCAGCACCGTGCCGATGCCGGTGAGGATGGCGTCGGCCTGGTGGCGGATTTCCTGCACGTGCGCGCGGGCGCGATCGCTGGTGATCCAGCCGCTGTTGTCCTCCGGCGCCGCAATCTTGCCGTCCAGTGTGACCGCCGCTTTCAGGGTAACCAGCGGAAGGCCGGTCTTCATGGAATAGATGAAAGCTTCATTCAGCCGCGCTGCTTCGTCGCTGTATTCCGATGCGATTTCGACGTCGATGCCGGCTTGGTGCAGGCGGCGAAAGCCCTTCCCGGCCACTTGCGGATTGGGATCTTCCATGGCGGCGATCACTCGCTCGATACCGGCCTCGACCAACGCATCGGCGCAGGGTGGGGTGCGTCCGTGATGCGAACAAGGTTCGAGTGTGATGTAGAGCGTGGCGCCGCGCGATTGCGCTCCGGCTTCCTCCAGCGCGATCACCTCCGCGTGTTTGGCTTGCGCGTAGGTATGAAACCCGCGACCCACGATCTGGCCGTCCTTCACCAGAACGGCGCCCACCACGGGGTTGGGGCTGGTGCGTCCCAGACCCTGGCGGGCCAGCTCCAGCGCTTCATCCATGAGTGGGCTTCGCATGATTTAGGCAAAAAGTGACTACGCAAAAAGCGACGCGATGAATTTGTCGGGCTCGAACGGTAACAGGTCGCTGGCCTGCTCGCCGACACCGACGTAACGAATGGGCAGATTCAACTCGCGCGCTATCGCCACCACCACGCCGCCCTTCGCCGTTCCATCCAATTTGGTGAGGACCAGGCCGGTGACCCCGCTCGACTCGGTGAATTTGCGAGCCTGCTCCAGTCCATTCTGCCCGGTGGTGGCATCCAGCACCAGCAGCACTTCATGCGGCGCGGAAGGAATCACTTTCGCGGCCGTGCGGCGCATTTTTTCCAGCTCCGCCATCAGATTGGTCTTGGTGTGCAGGCGTCCAGCGGTATCTACGATCACGTAATCCACTTTGCGCGCCTTGGCCGCTTGCAGCGCGTCGAAAACCACGGCGCTCGGATCGGCGCCGGGCGATTGCTTGATCACGTCGGTGGACGTGCGCGCGCCCCACACCTGCAATTGCTCGATGGCGGCCGCGCGGAAGGTGTCGGCCGCGCACAACAGCACGCCGCGGCCCTCGGACTTATAGCGGCTGGCCAGTTTTCCGATGGTAGTGGTTTTGCCCGCGCCATTCACGCCCACCACGAACACCACGGCGGGCGGTTCGGCCACGTGGGGAACGGGCCTCTCGGCCGCTTCCAGGACTTCTAAGAGATGCCGCGCGATGAGCTGTTTGATTTCGCCCGCGTCGGCCAGTTGTTTGCGATCGGCGCGTTGCCGGATGCTTTCCAGAACTTCGCTCACGGTGTTCACGCCGATGTCGGCAGTGATCAAGGCGTACTCTAGCTCATCAAGGAGTTCGGCGTCGATTTCCTTGCGGCCAGCGACAGCGTCCTCCAGCCGATCCATCAGGCCCGAACGGGTTTTCTGGATGCCGGCCTTCAGGCGTTCGAGCAGGTTGGGTTCTTGTTCTACAGCGCCAAATAACGTTTGAATCATGGGGAAGGTGAGCAACTTCATTGTAGCGGACGGCCTAGAGCCGACTGCCAATCTGGTCCAGACTCGACACCACTATGTCGGGCTCAAAACCCAGTTGATCCATTACACGTTCCGATCGATTGCACCAGCAAACACAATATCCGAAGGCCTTTGCCCCCGCGGCGTCCCATGCATTGGAGGACACAAAGAGAATTTCCTCGGGCCGCAGTTGCAGGTGGTCCGGTCCGAGTTGATAAACCTTCGGAGAAGGCTTGTAGGTTTTCACTTGATCCACGGAAAGGATGCAGGAAAAATACGACTCCATGCCACTATTTCGAACCGCGGCTTCCAGCATCCCTCGCGTGCCGTTGGAGAGAATACCGCGAGGAGAATCGTGCAGTGCGTCCAGCGCTGGCTTCGCGTCCGGGAAGACGGGGGGAGCAAGATACGCGTCGAGTAACTGGCGAATCTGAGCTTCGCTCGCTGATACTTGAAGCTGGGCCAAAGCGGTGCGGAGCGCGGCTTCCGTGATGCGCCAGAAATCCTGATAACGATCCATGAGAGCGCGCAGCCAGGTGAACTCGAGCTGTTTCTGCCGCCACAGCAAAGAGAGAGCTGCCAGATCGCCGGGAATGCCAGCGCCGGAACGCATCACCACTGAATGCACATCGAACAATGTTCCGTAAGCATCAAACAAGAAGGCGCGAGGTTCTAACGGCATACGAGGACCGAAATTAGCCTACACTAGGAAAAGCTCTCCCTCGAGTTTCCCATGTCGCGCGATCAAAAAATCGTGGTGGTGATGCCTGCCTATAACGCCGCCAAGACATTGCGTATCACCTACGCGGATCTTCCACCGGCCTTGGTGGATCAAGTGATCCTGGTGGACGACGGGAGTTCGGACGATACCGTCAAAATCGCGCGCGAGCTGGGCCTGGAGCTTTTCGTTCACAACCGCAATTACGGTTATGGAGCGAACCAGAAGACCTGTTATCGCGAAGCTCTGAAAGCCGGCGCCGAAATCATCGTCATGGTTCACCCCGATTATCAGTACGATCCTAAGTTGTTGCCCAAGGTGATTGAACCGATCGAACGCGATGAGGCGGATGTGGTGCTGGGATCGCGGCTGATGCAAGGCAACCCCATGCGTCAGGGCATGCCGTGGTGGAAATATGTCTCCAATCGTTTCCTGACGTTTCTCGAAAATTCGGTTTTTGGCCTGCACCTCAGTGAATATCACACCGGCTATCGGGCTTACCGGCGACAGGCGTTGGAGGCGGTTAACCTGGAAACAAATTCCGACAATTTTCTGTTCGATCAGGAAATCGTCGCGCAATTTGTGCATTCCGGGATGCGCATCCGCGAGGTCCCGGTACCGGCCCGTTATTTCCCGGAAGCCTCTTCGGCATCCTTCGTACAGAGCTCGGTGTATGGGCTGTCCATTCTACGTTTGCTCGCAAGATACCTGCTGCATCGCGCGGGACTGCGCCAGCGTCAGTTTGAGAGCTTGCACCGGCGGTATGAACGCGTGCCGGTTCGACCAGACCGGTTGTAGCGGAAGGATCTCCATGCGGCGATATTTTCTGGGTGTGCTAGCCTCTGTCGCGCTGCTCGGCCAAACTCCGGCGGCCCGGCCGGAATTCGAAGTGGCTTCCATCAAGCCATCGGCCTCGGCTGGGATCGAGCGGGTACGCGTGGGACTGCATATTGATGGGTCCCAGGTCAGCGCTGCTTCTCTTTCCATGGACAACCTCATCGGAATTGCATACCGTGTAAAGCGCTACCAGATTTCCGGACCGGATTGGATGGCATCGGAACGCTTCGATATCGCCGCGAAGCTTCCGGCGGGCGCGGCAGAAAAAGAAATTCCTGAAATGTTGCAGACCTTGCTGGAGGACAGGTTCCAGATGAAAATTCATCGTGAGAGCAGGGAACTGCCGGTGTATGAATTGGTGGTTGGCAAAGGTGGCCCAAACTTGCAGGAGTCGCCGGTGAATTCCGGCCCACAGAACCAAAGCAGTGGATCTCAAGACGGCGTTAACGTTGCTGCCAGCGGCCAAGCCAGCGGCGTAACCATCAACTATGGCAACGGCTCCTATTTCACGTTTGCCGACGATCGCCTGGAGGGTCACAAACTGTCGGCCGCAGCGATGGCGGACGTGCTGGCGCGGTTCTCGGATCGGCCGGTCGTTAATATGACGGACCTGAAAGGGAACTATGACTTCGTGCTGGAGCTCTCGCACGACGATTTCCGCGCCATGCTGATCCGTTCGGCCATCGGGGCCGGCGTCGCTGTTCGGCCCCGGGCAGTTCAGCTGGCCGACGCTGCTTCGCTCGATTCTCTTTACAGTGCGGTGGAGAAACTCGGACTCAAGCTGGAATCCCGCAAGGCCCCGGTGGAGGTGCTGGTGGTGGATCACGCGGAGAAGACGCCGGGCGACAATTAGTTACTCGCCATCCGTTTACCGGCACGCGCAGCCGGTTACTCTGGTAGCAGCGATGCTTCCCATTCTTCAACAATCTGCCGGAGTGCGCGATCCCGTGTGCGGCATGACTGGTGGATCCACAACGGGCCGCGGGCTCGGTGGTCTACCAAGCCCAGCATTACTACTTCTGCTCCAGCGGCTGCGCGGCGAAGTTTCAGGCTAACCCAGAAAAGTACCTGCATCCGCAAGCGTCACCTGAACCTATGCGACCGGAAGTTACGGGCGTCGAGTACACCTGTCCGATGCATCCGGAAGTTCGGCAAATCGGACCAGGATCGTGTCCCAAATGCGGCATGGCGCTGGAGCCGGTGAGTTTCACGCGGGATTCGGCGGACGAAGTGAATCCCGAATACAAGGACATGCTGCGGAGGTTCTGGCTGAGCGTGGCGCCGTCGGCCGTATTGCTCAGTCTGATGTTCGCGGGCTTTCACTGGCCATGGCTCGAAGTGGCGCTGTCGAGTCCGGTGGTGCTGTGGGCCGGCTGGCCGATCTTCGAACGCGCCTGGGCGTCCATCGTGCATCGCAGCCTGAACATGTTCACGCTGATCGGCGCGGGTGCGGGCACGGCTTATTTATACAGCTTGATTGCGACCGTCGCACCGGGTATTTTTCCCGATTCGCTGCGTCATCACAGCGGCGAACTTGCGTTGTACTTTGAGCCCGCGGCCGTGATCGTCTGCCTGGTGCTGCTCGGCCAGGTGTTGGAGTTGCGCGCCCGCAGCCAGACCAGCAGCGCGATCAAGGCCCTGCTCAAGCTGGCGCCGGAAACCGCGCGGCGCATCCAGGCCGACGGAACCGAAGAGGACCTACCGCTCGACCAAGTGCATCCAGGCAACCTGCTGCGAGTCCGGCCGGGCGAACGAGTTCCGGTGGACGGCGTAGTCGTGGAGGGGTCGAGCTTCGTGGATGAAGCGATGATCACCGGCGAACCTGTTCCGGTTGAAAAAGTGCCGGGCGCCAAAGCCACCGGAGGAACCGTGAACGGCACGGGCGCGTTTGTCCTGCGAGCCGAGCACGTAGGCGCGGACACGATGCTGGCGCGAATCGTCAAGATGGTGAGCGAGGCGCAACGCTCGCGGGCACCCATCCAGCGGCTGGCGGATCGCGTTTCCGCGGTGTTCGTGCCCACCGTGATTGCGGTTGCCATCGTCACGTTCGTCATTTGGGCGCTCATCGGCCCGCAGCCCAGGCTGGCTTATGCGCTGGTGAACGCGGTTGCGGTTTTGATCATTGCTTGCCCGTGCGCGCTGGGGCTGGCTACGCCGATGTCGATCATGGTGGGAACAGGCCGAGGTGCGACATCCGGCGTCCTCATCCGCAATGCCGAGGCGCTGGAAGCCCTGGAGAAAGTGGACACGCTGGTGGTGGATAAGACCGGCACGCTGACGGAAGGCAAGCCGAAGTTAGTGTCGACGCCCGGTGATGAAGTTTTGCGCCTGGCCGCCAGTGTCGAAAAGCTGAGCGAGCATCCGCTGGCCGCGGCCATCGTCGCGGGCGCGCTGGATCGCAAGCTGGTCCTGTCGAATGCCGAGCATTTTGCATCGGTGCCCGGTCAAGGTGTCAGCGCGATTGTGGATGGCCGTCAGGTGTTCGTCGGCAAGCCATCGACTCCTGGGGACGATCCGAACAATTCCGGCCAAACCAGAGTACACGTCACGATCGACGGCCAGTCCGCGGGGACGCTAGCCCTGGCGGATCCTGTGAAACCGTCGGCTCAGGAAGCCATCGAAAGTTTGCATCGCGCGGGCCTGCGCATCGTGATGCTCACCGGCGACAATCGCTCGGCAGCGGAAGCGGTGGCGCGTGAGCTGGGTATCGATGAAGTCCATGCCGATGTGCTGCCCGCGGCGAAAGCGGAGGCGGTGGCGAAACTCCAGGCGCAGGGCCGCGTGGTCGCTATGGCCGGCGACGGCATCAACGACGCACCTGCGCTGGCGCGTGCCGACGTGGGAATCGCCATGGGTTCGGGAACCGATGTTGCGATGGAGAGCGCGGCCATTACACTGGTGAAGGGAGATCTGCGGGGGATCGTTCGCGCCCGCGCGCTTAGCACAGCTACCATGCGGAATATCCGGCAGAATTTATTCTTTGCCTTCGTCTACAATGTCATCGGCGTTCCACTGGCCGCCGGCGTTCTCTATCCTTTTTTTGGGTTGCTGCTTAGTCCGGTCATCGCCAGCGCCGCGATGACTTTTAGCTCCGTGTCCGTGATCGCGAATGCGCTGCGGCTGAGAAAGCTAGCGCTGTGATCGACCTGCACAGTCACACCAATGAATCGGACGGAACCCTCACTCCCCACCAGCTGGTGGACCTGGCGGTGGAGCGCGGCGTCGAGGCGCTCGCCATATCGGATCACGATACCTTCGCCGGTTACGATCAAGCCCTGCCAGTGGCCCGGTCGCGCGGACTGGATCTGGTTTGCGGAATTGAGTTGAGCACGCGCGTGCACGGATCGAAACTGCGGACGGTTCATCTGCTGGCGTACTTTTTCCACCAGTCCCCTCCCGCGGACTTTCGCGAGTGGCTGGGCGAGTTGATCGCCGGACGCCGGGATCGCAACCAGCGCCTGATCGCGAGCCTGCGCCAACAAGGCGTGGATATCGACTTAGCCGAGGTGGAACGCATGGGACGAACCTTGACGGGCCGGCCGCATTTTGCCCGCATCCTGATCGACAAGGGTTATGTGAAGAGTTTCGACGAGGCGTTCCGGCGCTATCTGGGCGAAACGGCGCCAACCTATGTGGAGCGCTTCGCGCCTTATGTGCCGGAGGCCATCCAACGCGTGAACCAAGCCGGCGGGCTGCCCGTCCTGGCGCATCCCATCCGTCTGGCCTTCCGCGATCCAGCAGCCGAGGAAAACTTTGTCGGCGAATTGCGCGATGAAGGATTGCGCGGCATCGAGGTGTTTCATTCCGATCATCGTCCGGCGGACATGGAACGCTACGCCGGCATCGCGCAGAAATACAATCTGGCGGTTTCCGGCGGATCGGACTTTCACGGCGATGTGAAGCCGAACATCTCGCTTGGCACCGGCTTCAACGGAAACCTGAACATCCCCAGGTCCGTTCTGGAAAGCCTGCGCGCCGTTGCCGGATGAGCTTCGACGCGGTGGTCATTGGCGCGGGCGTGTTCGGAGCGTGGACCGCGTTGCATCTGCGCCGCACCGGCCGCAGCGTTACTCTGCTGGACGCTTATGGCGCGGGCAACAGCCGGTCCAGTTCCGGCGGAGAATCGCGCATTCTGCGCTGCGGCTACGGAGCGGATGAGATCTATACCCGTTGGGCCATGCGATCGCGCGAAATGTGGCTCAAAGTTTTCGATCAAGTCGGGAGGCTCGAGCTGTTTCAAAAAACGGGCGTGCTCGCGACGCCCCGCCCCAGCGACGTTCGAGCAGCCGCTTCGCAGACTGCCTACGAGAACTGCGGCGTTCCTTTTCAGGTCCTGACACCGCTGGATCTTGCGCGATCGTTTCCGCAACTGCGCTTTCGCGAGGAGCGCACCGGCCTTCTTGAGCCCGAGTCGGGCGTGTTGCTGGCGCGGCGCGCGGTCCAGGCAGTGGTGGACGAGGCCGTTCGCGAAGGTGTGGAGTATCGACAGGAGATGGTGATGGCACAACCTCAAGCGGACGTGATCGTATACGCGTGCGGGCCCTGGTTGCCCAAAATATTTCCGGAACTGTTGGGCGGCCGCATTCGAGTCACACGCCAGGAGGTCTTTTTCTTCGGAACTCCCGCCGGCGATCCGAGCTTCGCTCCGCCGCGGATGCCAGTGTGGGTCGACATTACCGATGAGCACAGCGCTTATACTCTTCCCGAGCTGGAGACTCGCGGATTCAAGCTAGCTTTCGACCGGCATGGTCCCGAGTTCGATCCCGATTCCGGCGATCGCGTGGTTCGCGACACGGACGCTGCGCGCGCCTTTCTAGCCGAGCGTTTTCCCGCACTGGCTGGGGCGCCGCTGGTGGAATCGCGTGTCTGCCAGTACGAAAATACATCCACCGGAGATTTCCTGATCGACCGGCATCCCGAATTCGAAAATGTCTGGCTGGTAGGAGGCGGCTCTGGCCACGGATTCAAGCATGGCCCGGCGGTGGGAGAACACGTGTGTTCGCGCATCGAAGGCAAGGCTGACGCCGAACCCCGGTTTTTATTGCCGTCCAAGACCGGGGAGCCGCGCCGGTCGGTGTTCTGATGTGATTGCGCTATCATGAATTTAGAGCCACCCATTTCGCGGTGGGAGGGATTACCATTCACGAAAACGAGCCCAAAACCGGCCAAAGGACGCCCATGGAAAAGCTGGCGCAAAACATCCAGGAAGCTTTTCTCAACAATGCGCGCAAGGATAAGACCTTCCTGACCATCTATTTGATGAGCGGCGTGAAGCTTTCCGGCCGCATCAAGAGTTTCGACAAGTATTCGGTGGTGCTCGAGACCAACAATCAGGAGCAGCTCATTTTTAAGCACGCCATCTCCACGGTGGTGGTCTCGAAGCCGTTCCATGCGTCGGCGGGCGGGCATTCCACCGGCAGCCTCCGGATCGGCGGGAAACGCCACGGCCGTCCACCCCGCTCCTGCTGAACCTGTCGAGGACTAACGATCCGCTTGGCGGTAATAAGCCCCGCTTGCCAATGACAAGCAACGAGCGCGCGATTCTGGTCGGGCTGGATCTGAAATCCCGCTCGCCGTCACAAGCGCCGATCTGGATACCCACGGCGCCGAAGAATCGCTCGAAGAGATGAAAGCGCTGGCCGACACCGCCGGCGCGCACGTGGAAGAGACCATCGTGCAATCCCGCCAGGCGCCCGATTCGGCCACGCTTATCGGCTCCGGCAAGCTGGACGAACTGCGCCGCCTGGTGGACCTCCACGAGGCCGACATGGTGCTGTTCGACGCCGAGCTGACCCCCACGCAGCTTCGCAATCTGGAGCGCGCGCTGGACTGCAAGATTCTGGACCGCACGCAGTTGATCCTGGATATTTTCGCCCGCCGCGCCCGCACGCGCGAAGGACAACTGCAAGTGGAGCTGGCGCAGTTGAATTATTTGCTGCCGCGCCTGGCGGGAAGGGGCGTCGGAGATGTCGCGGCTGGGCGGCGGCATCGGCACGCGCGGTCCCGGTGAAACGCAACTGGAAACGGACCGCCGGGGCATCTATCGCCGCATCAAGAAACTCAACGATCAACTGGAAAGCGTGCGGGGCGGACGAGGCACGCAGCGCCGCCAGCGGCAATCGGTTCCGCTGGCCACTATCGCGCTGGTGGGGTACACCAACGCCGGAAAATCCACGCTGTTCAACCGGCTGACCGGCGCCGAGGTGACTGGCCGACGCGCGCATGTTCGCAACGCTCGATCCCACCGTGCGTCACTTGACGCTGCCGTCGCACCGCAAAGTGCTGGCGAGCGATACCGTGGGATTCATTCGCAATCTTCCCACCACGCTGGTGAAGGCGTTCCGCGCCACGCTGGAAGAGGTGACCGAGGCGGCGTTGCTGCTGCACGTGGTGGACGCGTCCTCGCCCAGCGCGCCCCAGCATACCGCGCACGTCTTCGAAGTGCTGGCCGAGATCGGCGCCGATCAGACGCGGCAGATTCTGGTGCTCAACAAAATGGATCATCGACTGGATTGCATCGACGCGGCAGCCGGCGATACCGAAAATCTGGCGCAGCGCATACTGGGCGAAGTGAAGAGCCAGCGCGCGCACCGAAGCCATCCCCGTGTCGGCGCGCACCGGCGCTGGATTTCAGCGAATTGCTCCAGGCCATCGACAACGCTCTGCCGCTGGACCCGGTGTCGCGCCAGCGGTTCCGCATTCCGGCGGGCGAAGGCTCGCTCATTCACTTACTCCACGAGCGCGCCAAAGTGCTCTCCAGCCAGTATCGCGGCGACGTTCTGTGAAGTGGAGGCGGAGGTCCCGGAGTCCGTGAAGCGGCGCCTCTCGCGCTACCTTGCCGAGTGATATTCTTGTCATCAGGAATCCAGATCCAAATAGACGCGGCCCTGACATGAATCTGCCCAATGCGCTGACCATTCTCCGCATCTTTTTCGTGCCATTTCTGGTCGCGGTGCTGGTGGAGCAGGATCTGCGCATTGAGTGGCGCGGCGCGGTGCTGGTGACCAACGAGTTCCTGGCGCTCGCCATTTTCCTGATCGCCGCCGCCACCGATCTTCTGGATGGCTATCTGGCGCGGCGCTGGAAGCAGATCACCACGGTCGGGAACGCTGCTGGATCCGATCGCCGACAAACTGCTGATCTCGGCCGCGCTGATTTCGCTGGTGCAGATCCGGCGCGTGCCGGCCTGGATGGTGGTGCTGATCATCGGCCGCGAGTTCGCCGTATCCGGGCTGCGCAGCATCGCCGCCGCGGAAGGCTACACCATCCAGGCCAGCGACCTGGGCAAGACCAAGATGATCACGCAGGTGACCGCCATTTCCATGGTGCTGTTGAGCATCCGCTGGCAGGCGCTGAGCGGATTCGCGATGCTGTGGATGTGGGGCGTGGTGATCTTCGGCATCGCCTCCGCCATTCAATACTTCCGCAAGTTCTGGCGCAAGGTGGACGACTCGATCAAGCATCGCCGCCGCCAGCAGCTATTGCGCATCGAGCGTCAACGCAAGCGGATGATGCGCACCCAGGCGCAAGCCGAGGCCGAGAAGATGGGGCAAGCGAAGTAAAGCCGGCTGCTGGTTCAGTCGCTCTCTTTGGGCGGAGAGACAATCTGGAAATTGTCGGGCGTGAACAGCACGATCAATACTTGCCCGCGCGCTCCCAGCGGCCCGAGCAGCTTTCCATTCAAGCGCACTTCAAGGCCGGCGGCGTTGCCCACCCGCATCTTCGCGAACTGTTTGCCGCCCACGGTCTTGGTCTGATTGGCTTGCAGAATGCCGGAAAACACCGGCTTGCCATCGGAAGACACCGACAGCCAGGTGGCTTCATGCGCCATCAGATCCAGCATCACTTTGTAGTCGGACGACGCTGCTTCCGATGCGAGCGACGCTTTCGTCGGCCTGCTCGGCTCTGGTGTTCGATGCCAGCGAAACAGGCAGCGCGGTATGCGGAGCTGCAACGCTTCGGAACACGCTTACGAACCGGCTTGTCGGCTTGAACGCTCGCAACTGCGCGGTTTTATGTTTCGCCAGCGCGCGCACGTTGTTCGATCCATGCCTGGACGTGGCCTTGCACGGACCTGCGCATCGTGCCACCAGCGCATAGACTCCCGAGCAACCGGCCAGCACTAGCACCAAGCTGGCAGCCGAGGTGATACGAACGTCGTGTGTGAAAGCGGTGCGTGAACGTGATCGGCGCAACATTTCGCGCCACGACGCTTTCGAAACCGGGCAATGGCAGAGGGGCGTCTGCGCTTAACACGCGATCGACTTCGGCATCGATCTCTTGCGTGTCCAACGATAAAGACTTGGCGTACTGGTCGACAAAGCTTTTGTAGAAAAAGCCGCTCGGCAGTCTCTTGCGATCATCGGACTCGATCGCTTCCAAATATTTTGCGTTGATTTTTGTCTGCGCTGCGACCGTACACAGGTCGAGGCCCTGTTCCAGGCGCGCACGTCTAAGTGTCTCACCTACAGAAAGCATACAAGTTGCCTGCTAGCTTACGGTTATAATACTACAGTTGAAGGGAAGAATACCACTTAGGGGCCATTTCGGTAGTGATGGTCACCTGGAATCGACTGCGATCTTTTGAGATCGTGCTTGCAATCACTTACAAAGCAAAATTTGAACCAGCCGTTTGAAGTGGTGGTTGTGGATAACGGATCGGACGACGGCTCGCCCGAAATGGTACTAACAGGAGTACGGAAAAAGTACCAAGTTCCAAGTGAACCTGATCCGGAATCCCGACAACCGCGGATTTTGCGCAGCGAACAACCAAGGCTTCGCGGCGTCCGACAGCGAGTTCGTCGCGCTCCTCAATAACGATGCCGAAGCGGAGCCGGATTGGCTGGAAAAGTTGGCGAGCGCGTTCGACGGGCGTCCGGATGTGGGCATGGCCGCTTCGAAAATTTTGGTGTACGAAGATCCGCGGCGGATCGACAAAGCGGGCCATTTGATTTATCCCGACGGCCAGAATCGCGGACGCGGCAGCGGCGAGTTGGATGAAGGCCAATACGATCGCGTGGAGGAGATCCTGTGGCCGGATGGATGCGCGGCCATGTACCGGCGCGCGATGCTGGACGAAATCGGAGGGTTCGACGAAGATTTTTTCGCGTATGCCGACGACGCCGAGTTGGGGCTGCGCGCGCAGAATCGCCGGATGGAAATGCCTGTACATTCCCGGCGCGGTGGTGCGGCATCATCGCGGCGCGACGTTGGGGCTGCGATCTTCGCGGCGTCTGGAGCTGATCGAACGCAATCGCGTATTGCTGGCGGCGAAACTGTTTCCGTGGAGCCTGCTGTGGCTGAACGGCGTTCTACTATGCGCTGCGCTTGGGCGCTGGAGTCTGGGCCGCCGTGACGGGCCAAGGTGAAGTGGGCAAGTATCCCGGGGCTGCGCGGAAAGTTGCAGGCCGCGCTCGCGTTGTGAAGGGCGATTGGCAGGCGCTGCCGCTGCTTCCCCGCATGCTGGCCAAACGCCGCGATGTGGAACGCATTCGAAAGCTGTCGCCGCGCGAAGTGCGGAAGCCTGATCCTGGAACATCGGATTTCTCTGAAGCAGCTCATGCGGCAGGCCGTTTAGATAATGCAGCGATCTACGTCATCGCCACCGGCGGGACCATCGAGAAGGTTTACTCCGAGCAGACCGGCAACGTGCAGAACCTGGATAGCAAGATCGACCGCTATTTCCGCATGCTGCGTCTGCCGGACGCCGAGATCGCGGTGACGCATCTGATGAACAAGGACAGCCTGGAGATGACGGATGCCGATCGCGAAAGCGTGCTCGCAACGGTGCGGGAAAAGCTGGCGCACGGCCGCCGCGCCCATCGTCATCACGCATGGCACCGACACGATGGTCGAAACCGGGCTGCTGCTCCAAAAGAATTTGCCCGAACTGCGTTATCCGATCGTGCTGACCGGCGCGATGACGCCGCTGGGCTTCGAGGCGAGCGACGGATTGCAGAATCTGACCGAGAGCCTGCTCGCGGCGCGCGTGCTGCCGCCGGGCGTTTACGTGGTGATGCACAATCAGGTGTTCCCGGTGGACCGGGTGCGCAAGGATCGCGAGCTGGCGCGCTTCGTGTGGAAATAGCGCTTCTCATCACTGCTTACGCCATACCTGCGAGCGGATCAGGCCGAACCTGCGCTCGCGGCGCTCGATTTCGATGAAACCGGAGCCGGCCAGCAGCTCGCGATAGGGTGGCAGCCGCCGGGTGCGCAGTCCCGTGGCCAGCGCGAAGAAACCGTACATGCCTCGCAACCACAAACGGGCATGCAGGCGTCGAAGTCCGCGGGCGGGTTCTTGAAATTCGGCGATCAGCCAGGAGGCTTCCGGCGTCAGCCGCGCGCTCACTGCCAGGATCACGGCCTCGGCCGCAGGACCATCCAGGATGTCCAGAAAAAAATGACTGACCGCAAGATCGAACGGGCCTTCGGGCAACGGCTGAGCCGCCGCGTCGATTGGATAGAAATGCACCCGGGACACATCCGCCGATGGCACTCGCTCACGAGCGAGTTGGATCATGCGCGTGCTGGTATCGATGACGGCGACGCTCGCGTGGGGATTGCATTTTAATAATCCCGCCAAAAACCGGCCGTCGCCCTCGCCCAAGATCAGTACGCGACGCGCGCCCGCGGCGTGGGAAAGGAAATCGAAGCGGGCGCGTTCCAGGGCTAGTCCAAAAGCGCCATACTCCAGCCAGCGGTAGATGCCGGCGATGGGGCCGGCGTTCATCGCACGATCAAAAAGAACAGCGGGCTCAGCAGTACTCCGTCCACCAATGCCCGCCGCGCTTCGAGCGGAACGCGCCGGCCAAACCAGAACAGCAGCCCGCACGCACCGGCGCTGACGGCGATCGACGTGTACCATTCGCTGTGTCCAGTAATGGCGGCCTCTAGAACGCACGTGATCACGGCCAGCGTAACCCAGCATAAGTAAGTTCGCGCCAGCCAGTGCGTGATGGGGTGCAAACGGATTTGTGCCGAGTTTTCGCGCCACTCCCAAGCTTCAATGGCCACCATATTCGCCAAACACAGCAGAAAAAACGCCACTGCGGCCCAGGCCAGGGTGCCGCGGCGCGGAGTGGTCCAAGCCGTGAGAAAAGTTCCGGCTGTGAACAGAATTGCAGCCGCCACCTCCTTGGGAATTTTCGACGAGGGATTCCAGATGTGGAACACCGCCAAATAGACCAGCACGCCCGCGAGCGGAATTAATCCATCGAGTAAGATCACCGGGCGCAATCGAGAGACAGCGAAGGCCGCGTCGGCGGCGGCCACCAGGACGAGCAGCGCCAACATGAGCCTGGAATGACGGCGATAAAAACGATGACGCGCGGGTTCGTCAACAGATGCAGGCCTTCGAGCATCCAGCAGGCGGTCCAGCAAATAGACGGCCCACACCGTGAGACCCAGCACCAGTGGCGCAGCCGGCGGCAAGGGAATCGAGAACCGATAGGCGAGGAAACTCTGCCAGAGCACCGCCACCAGAGGCGCATCCAGACTCAGGAGATTGGGCCACAGCCAAAACGGAGCGGAGTGTTCCTCACATTTCGAGGCGTCCAAATTCCACGGTACGCGGTTGAGTGAAGAGAGGCAAGCCGCCGGCGCGAGAATGTACGGCATTGAACTGAGTCCGACAGTAGTCTGACATTAGTGGGCTGCGGAACGCGCGAACGTCGCGCAGAGCTCAAAAAAAATGTATTGGACACCACAATGCCGGCGACTTGAAAATTTTTTGGTCACGACGAGAAAATCTTGTGCGATAATTTTGCAACGTCGCTCTTGCACGCTCTGTGCAAAATTTCAAGCGACGTTCTCAAAAATCATGAACAAGACCACGTTGCTCGTGCTGCTCTTCGGGATGGCGGCCCTTGTCACTCCCTCCGCCCAAGCTAAATTGACTTGTACTCCTGCTTCTCCTGGGCAGCCCTGCGTTACTGCTAACGTCCCGATTAGTACCGACACAACCTCAACGGTAGCGGGATTTACTCTGGTGGCTAATTCGACAAAGAATCTTGCCTTAGTAGCCAATTACTTTGAGGGTATGTCTTACTGCACCAGCACCAGCGAGACCGGCGTCTTTATCTCCACCGACCAGGGCTCGACATGGATGGGCGGGTGCCAACCGCCCAGCGGTACTGACGTCGGCCCAAGTCTGGACCCGATCGCCGTTTACGACAGCCACGACAATCTGTTCGCTGGACAAACCGGCAACACCACCACTACCGAGGGGGTGTTTCTGCAAGAACTGCTAAAAACCAGCTCCACCTGGGGAAATTTTTTTCCGACCCTCACGTACACGAATCCGAAAACAATCGACTTCTACGATTACGACTTCCCAGGCATCGCCATCGACAGCTCGAATTGCCTGTATGTGACTGGATGGGAATTGGGGCGGAAGTTGTCTAACAATGCAGTCACTTCGGCGGTGACGGTCGCCCATTCTTGCAACTCGGGATCGACATGGGCCACCACGCTGGTTTCCGCGCTGCAGACGAGTCCGACGTTGGCCACTTATCCGCGGGTGACCGTGGGCGAGGACGGCACAGTTTTCGTTACCTGGATCCAAAACAATGACGGGAAGACTCCCAAGGTGTTTTCGTCCTCCTCCACTGACGGGGGTAATACCTGGGCAACTCCAACCCACGGCTTAATCGATATCACGCAGCCCGCTGCGGCGACTTGCACAAGTACTCTGCCGATTGACCGGGCGCTTCCTCACACTTGCGTCAGGATGTACTACTTTCCACAACTAGCCAGCACTTCCGGCCCACAATTCAACGCAGTCTATCCTAACTACGTCACCGCCAACAAGCAGATTGCTATCTACCTGGCATCCGGTACCGATGCGGGCGGTTCATGGACCACTGTCGCTCCTCTTGATAGCCTTGCCGCCGACAGCGTTACCACCGATCCCACTGCTACCGGCGATCAGTTCGAGCCATGTATTGCCAGCGCATCGCCCAGTTCCAGCATCCTCGGAGTGGCTTGGCTGGACACGCGGAATTCACCCAAGGGCAAGCCCGACACGCTCTATGATGCGTACGGGATGTTTTCCACAGACGGCGGCACGAACTGGAGTATGCCTTACCAACTCTCGACAGCGAGCAGCAGTACTACCGTCGAGACCGAACCCAATAGCGAGTATCTCGGGGACTGGACCGGCTGCACATGGCAAAACGGGATTTTTTACTACGCCTTTCCGAGCACGGCGAACGGCAGCCACCAACAGGCCATGATCGCCGGGCTTAATCCGGCGCTTCCCTGAAACTTTCAGGCTGGTAAGTCAAAAGGATAATTCGAGAACCCGGCGCTGAGCGGTTAATCCGTCCAGCGCCCGGACCTCTATAATTTGCCGGCTCGGCCTGACGACGCCATAGCGAGAGTCCGAAGAGGGGTTGTTTGGTCGGGCCGCCGAGATTTGAACTCGGGACCTCCTGCACCCCAAGCAGGCGCGCTAGCCAGGCTGCGCCACGGCCCGAACGCTTCATTCTACCGCACATGGCTGCGGCCCCACCGCGCGCAGCCGCGCCGCGATGCCGAACATCTGTTATACCTGAGTGCTGATGCTGATCCTTGCCGCTGTGCTCGCGATCTTTGTCTATGGCATGACCGCCGCGATGCTGGGCACCATCCTGCCCGATCTCTCCGCCCGGTTCCATTTAACTCCGAAACAAAACGGCGCCATTGCGTTTTGCCAGGCGCTGGGCCTGATCCTGGCCTCCATCGGCGTGGGCCCACTCATCGATTATGAAGGCAAGAAGGTTGGTCTGGTTCTGGGCCTGACTCTGAGCGCGCTGGCAGTCGCGCTTCTGCCCCGCTCCACCGGATTCCGCTCCACCGCTTCGCATCTGTTTTTGCTGGGCACGGGCGGAGGCATCATCGTTACCGCCGCCAACGCATTGGGCAGCGACGTTACGCCGGCCCATCGCGGCACCGCGCTGAACCTCCTGAATATTTTCTTCGGCCTGGGCGGCTTCGCCACTCCGTTCGTATCCGCCAACCTGCTGGGCAAGAACTCCACGCGCCTTTGTCATCTCATCGCCGGGCTGGCCGTGGTGAGCCTGGCGGTGAACCTGCTGGCTCCCATCCCGCCGCCCACCAGCGCTCAAAGCTTCGTGTTCTCCGAAATCGGAAGCGTTCTGGGGCGGCCGGTTCTCTGGCTCTGCGCGCTGCTGTTGTTCCTGTATGTGGCTTGCGAAGTGGGCGTCTGGAACTGGATGGTGCAGCATTTAATCGCGCAAGGAGTGCCGCAGGTTCGCGCGCTCAACGTGCTCTCGTTCGGATTCGCGCTGGGGCTTCTGTTCGGACGCCTGGCCGCATCCGAGGTCCTGATCTCGGTATCGGGACTCAACGTCACGCTGGCGGCTTCCATTCTGATGGCGATCACGACCTTGGCGATGCTGCAGACCAAGAACCCAACCGTCGCATGGGTTATCACCTTTCTGGCGGGTGCGTCCATGGCGCCGGTCTTTCCAACCACTGTCGCACTGATCGGCGACCTCTTTCCACGCATGACGGGAACCGCGATCGGGATCGGAATCACATCGGGTTGGATTGGGCTGGCGGTAAGCTCGCGCGTGATTGGATCCATCGCCGCGGGCGATCCGGCGCGGCTCAAGAAGGCTTTGCTGGTGCTGCCCGGAATGTCGGTGCTGATGATCGCCCTAAATCTGGCGTTGCGGGCCGTCACATCGCGCTAGACAGTCGTGGGCATTCGTTTTTCTGAGAAAAACTTACAACCCCTCGCACGTATATGGCGTGCTATTCCAAGCTTCAAAATCCCGGTGCGCTGCTTTCTTCTGCGGCCTTGCGTTCGCTCTCTCGGCGCACGCCGCGACCATCTTGCAACTCAGGGTGGTGGAAGGCGAAGGCGTCACCTATCGCACCGGCACGCGGGCTACGCGCGGCCTCAGCGTCCTGGTCAGCGACGAAGCCGGGCGGCCGGTGGACATGGCGTCCGTTACTTTTCGTCTTCCCGATCAAGGGGCGAGCGGCACGTTCAACTCCGGCTCGCGCACCGAACTGGTCACCACCGGTCCCGACGGCCGCGCCTCGGTCTGGGGCATGCAGTGGAACAAGACGCCGGGAACGCTCGAAATCCGCATCAGCGCCGTAAAGGACCAGGCGCGCGCGGGCATCGTCAGCACGCAGTACTTGAACGATGCTGTCGCGCCCGCAGCCGGCGGCGAAGGCGTGTTCAAGGCTTCCCACAAAGGGCACCCCTGGCTCTGGGTGGCGGCGATTGCGGCCGGTGCCGCGGCGGGAGGCGCTTATGCGCTGCTGCGTTCCGGAAATTCGTCCAGTTCCCCCAATCCAGCTGTGGCCGGGATCAGCATTGGATCGCCGAGCGTTATCGTGAGCCATCCCTAATGACGAAAAACTGGATCACGGCTTGTCTGCTGGCGCCGGCGGCCGCTTGGACGCAACCGGCGATGGCGCCTCCGCAGGTCGGTTTTGTGCAAGACGGCCCGCGCTCCCTGCGACCAGCGTTTGGATTAGCCGGCAACTTTATTCTCGGCCCGGCTGTCGGGGGGAAGATCGTATCCGAAGCGTTCGATGGAACGTTCGGACTGCTGAAAACCGATTCATCTCTGTCCGCGTTTGACGCCCGTGGGAAACTGCTCGCGACCATGGACACCGCGCCAGGCCCGGCGCTCTTCGCATTTTCTCCCGACGGCGTCACAGCGCTCGCGTATATTGCGGCGTCCAAAGCGCTGGTGGAGTGGCGCGGCAGCAGTTTTGTCCCGGTGTCTGTTAGTAACGACGCGATCGAGGACATCGTGCTTGCCATCGCACTTCCGGCAACTGAGGAAGCCGCCCTTGTGGTCCAACGGAAAGACGTCGTGTGGAAACTCAGCCGCTCGTCGCAAACCGCGCTTATGGGCGTGCATGCTCCGTTGCTGGTGCTTCCCTCGGGCGATATCGTCTATGACGCGGCAAGCGGGATCACCATCCGCAGAACCGACGCCTCCGAGGTCCACATCGCGGCATCGCTGCCTCTGCGTTTTTCATTGCAGGAAATGAATCGGGAGTGGGTGCAGCTAACCGATCTGCGGGGCAGCGCGCGTTTCGCAATCCGTACCACGCCCGGTCGCGAAAGCTTTTACCGGCTCCCGGATTAAAACAATGATCCTGCGCGCACTCGTGTTCGCCGCGCTGGCTCCGCTGGCGGCCCTGGCTCAACTTCAGGTATTCGTATTGAACGGAGGGAACCTGACGGCGGTTGGATCGTCGCTTGATGTTGGCTCAGCGGCGCCCGGTGACACCGTTGAAACCCAATTCCGCGTTCAGAACAGCGCGAGCACGGATACCACGCTCTCCGTCTCGCTCTCGGGCGATGGCGTCTTCAACATCCAATGCGCTCCCGCGCCGTACGTTCCACCCGGTCTTGAATCCGCCTTTTGCGTGGACTTCGCACCTACTGCCTGGGGATCTTACTCGGCCACGCTCAGGGTGAACACCATCGACATTTTACTTACCGGCAACGCTCCACCCACCGCCGCCCTAAGCCTTTCCGGCAGCACCGCTCCGCTGCTTTTCGGAGCAACCGTCAGCTTCGGTTCCGTTGTTATCAAGCAGACTCAAATCCAAGGTTTCGTCCTCTCCAATTCCTACAGCGCGAGCGTCACGGTCAACTCCGTCACCGTATCGGGAGCCGGCTTCAGCGGTCCAACCGGCCAGTCCTTTCCCGTACAAATCGGTTCCGGACAATCGGTCCCGTTTCAAGTTTCATTCACCCCACAATCGGGCACGCCCTATCAGGGGACGCTCACAGTGGACGGGCGCACGTTCACTCTCGCCGGACAAGGTCTGGATCCGCCGCTCCCCAGCGCATCGCTGGTTTTCGCCTCGGACCTGGGGACGAGCGCGCAGCAGGACAGCATTTCGATTCCGCTCGCGTCCGCGTCGCAAATCAACGGCACGGGCACCCTGACCATGGCATTCCAGTCCGGCGTCGCGGGCGTTACCGACGACCCGGCGATCCAATTTCTCTCCGGACCGCAGCGCCAGGCTACCGTGACCATCGCGATCGGCGCTACCACGGCCAGCATTGGCGGCGAATCCAGCATGGCGTTCCAAACGGGAACCACGGCCGGTACCATAAGCTTCACGCTGACGCTGGAGAACAGCGCCCCCCAGCAAACTTCGCTGACCATCCCACCCGCCCTCATCAACTTGACCGACGCAGTTACGGCCGTGCGCCTTCCCAGTGCGCTCAACGTCGCGTTCTCCACCTTCGACAACACACACTCGGCATCGCAACTGGCGTTCACCTTTTATGACCTTACCGGCAAAGCGCTGCCGCAGGGCGCGATCGACGTCAATGCCACAAGTACTTTCCAGCAATATTTCAGCACTTCGCAGGCTGGCGGCGCGTTCCAGATGCTCGCGACATTTCCGGTAACCGGAAACACGGCCGAGATCGGATTCGTCACCGCCCAGATCATCAATTCGATGGGTACGAGCACCACGCCGCAACAGATCGCTATCGGTAACTAAGTCTTCCTCGATTGCTATGCTGCAAGCATGCTGCTGTCGAGCGTGGTGGAGACCTCACGCCGCGTCGCCGATACCGCCAAGAGACTCGAGAAAATCGATCTGCTCGCCCAGCTCCTCCGCCAGCTCCACGGGGACGAAATCGAGATCGTGGTTGTGTATCTCTCGGGCCAGACTCGCCAGGGGCGCATCGGCGTCGGTTATGCCGCGCTACGCGACGCCCGCCATTCACCGGCCGCAAGTCCGACGATCGAAATCCTGGACCTCGACCGCATTCTTCAAAACATCACCAGACCAGCGGCGGCGGCTCCCAGCGCAGGCGTATGGAGCTTTTGCAGGATCTGTTCACGCAAGCCACTGAAGCCGAACAGCAATTTCTCGGCGGCCTGGTGATGGGCGAACTGCGCCAGGGTGCGCTGGAAGGAGTGATGGTGGAAGCTGTCGCCAAAGCCTCGGGTCTTGCGCCGGATCGGGTGCGCCGCGCCGCGATGATGGCCGGCGATATCGCGCGCGTGGCCCGCGCAGCGCTCGAACGAGGCGAAGTCGGCCTGGAACAATACGATATCCAATTGTTCCGGCCCATCCAGCCCATGCTCGCGCAGTCGGCCGAGGACGTTCCCGAAGCGCTGGCTTGCGTCGGCGAAGCGGCGCTCGAATACAAGATGGACGGCGCGCGCGTCCAAGTGCATAAGTCCGGCGACGACGTCGTCGTCTACTCGCGTAGCCTGAAGGATGTGACGAGCGCTGTCCCCGAAGTGGTCGAATTCACCCGCGCGCTTCCCGCCAACAATCTGATCCTGGATGGCGAGGTGATCAGCCTTCAGCCCGACGGCCGTCCGCAGCCCTTTCAAATCACCATGCGGCGTTTCGGACGCAAGCTGGATGTGGAGCGCATGCGCCAGGAACTGCCCATGACGCCATTCTGGTTCGACCTGCTCTATCTGGACGGCTCTCCGCTTCTTGACGAGCCCCAGTCCCGCCGCTTCGCCGCGCTTTCCGAGCTTTCACGCGAGCATCTGATCCCGCACAGCGTGACCAACGACGCCCATGCCGCGAACGAATTTCTGGAACAGGCATTAGCGCGCGGTCATGAAGGCATCATGGCGAAAGCGATTGACGCGAAATACGCCGCCGGTGCGCGCGGCCAAAGCTGGGTGAAAGTGAAGCGCGCCCACACATTGGATCTTGTCATCCTTGCGGCGGAGTGGGGAAACGGAAGGCGCCAAGGCTGGCTCAGCAACCTGCACCTGGGTGCGCGCGACACCCAGAAAGGCGGATTCGCCATGCTCGGCAAAACGTTCAAGGGCCTCACCGACGAAATGCTGGCTTGGCAAACGCAGGAGTTTTTGCGTCTGGAAATCGGCCGCGACAGCTACACGGTATATATAAAGCCGGAGCTGGTGGCCGAGATCGCCTTCAACGAAATCCAGGTCAGCCCGCGCTACACAAGCGGCCTGGCGTTGCGTTTCGCCCGAGTGAAGCGCTACCGCACCGACAAAACCGCGAACGAAGCGGATACCTTTGAAACCGTGCAGCGGCTCGCCGGCATCTTGCCTTAACAACGACGTGTAAGACCAAACGGACTGACCTACCCCGGGGCCATTCTGAAGACACTTGGTGGCTTCGCTCTCGCCTCCGGATTGCGGGAGCCGTAGGCTATAATGAAGCTCTTTAACGAAAACAGCCAGGGTTTTACGGTAGTATACGCGGGGCTGGCTTTTCTTTTCAGTACTTTCAGCCCCTGAGCCATGCAGGACTTCAAAGAAGTAAACGCAGCGCTCGCTCGCATCCTTGCCACTCCCGCCTTCGTCCGATCTCCGCGCCTCGCCCATTTTCTCCGCTACGTGGTTGAGCTGCGCATCGCGGGGCGCACCGACGCGCCCAAGGAAACCGAGATCGGCGTCGAGGTGTTCGGCCGTGGCGCCGATTTTGATCCGCGCGTCGACCCGGTGGTCCGCGTCCAGGCTCGCCTGCTTCGCTTCAAGTTACACGAGTATTACGAAACCGCCGGCAAATCCGATTCCGTCCGGATCGACCTTCCGAAAGGCTCCTACCTGCCGGTTTTCTCCGCTGAAGCTCAGGCCTGGCCACCCAGGGCTCGTCAAACCAGTTCCCTTCAAACCACGAAGATGGGCTGGATTGTCGCGGCGGCGCTGCTGGCAGGCGCCTTGTTTGTACTGGCTGTTTCCTGGAACCAGTGGCGCGAGGCCATCGGCAAAGTATGGGCCAAGACGCAACCTGTCCGGCCCAGCGCCGCTCAGTCCCCGGCCGCGGAACTGTACCTGAAGGGCCGCTACTACTGGAACAAGCGGACGCCCGAAGACCTGCAAAAGGCCGTGGACTACTTTACGCAGTCCATCGTGGCCGACTCCGGTTATGCGAAGGCCTATGTTGGGCTGGCGGACTGTTACGGATTGCTGCGCGAGTTCTCCGCCATGCCCGACAGCGAGGCTTGGCCACGCGCTCTGGCGGCTGCCCGCAAGGCCGTCGAGTTGGACGATTCGCTCGCGGAGGCGCACGGCTCGCTCGGCTTTGATTTGTTCTACGGAACGCTCGATCTGAAGGGCGGCGAGCGTGAATTCAAGCGCGCCGTGGAGTTGAATCCTAACTATGCCGAAGCCCGTCAGTGGTACGCCACCGCGCTGATGTCGATGGGCCGCTTTGCGGAGGCTTCGGACGAAATGGAGCGCGCGCGGGAACTGCAGCCGGCATCGCGATCCATACTGTCCGATCAAGGCTTCCTGCTTTTCTATCAAGGCAAGCGCGAACAGGCCGTGGAACAATTGCGCCAGGTAGAAGCCGCCGAACCCACCTTCCGCTCCGCCCACCTGTATCTTGCTTACATCTATTTCGTATCGAGGGACTGTCAGAACTTTTTGTCGGAGTCGCGGAAGGCGGCCGAATCCGCGCGCGATCCAGTGGAACTCACGGTGGTTTCAGAAGCCGAAAAGGGCTTCGCCGCGGGCGGATGGCCAGACATGCTGGATCGTCTGCTGCAGGCGCAGAAGAAGTTCAGCGGGGAAGGCCGCTATCCCGCCTTCCGCGTGGCCGAAACGTCGGCGATGCTGGGACGCAAGCGGGACGCGCTGGATTATCTCGACGCTTCATTTCACAAACGCGAGCCCTACATGGCGACCCTGCCCGTCTCGCCGTTGCTGGTGAGCCTGCATCAGGAACCCGCTTACCGGAACTTGCTGGCGCAACTGGGATTGGATGTCCCCAATTAAGAGGCCGGTGGCGCTTACTATCGCCGGGGCCGATCCGAGCGGCGGCGCTGGCATTCAAGCCGACCTCAAAACATTTCATCAGTTCGGCGTTTATGGCGAAGCCGTCATCACGTTGATCACGGTGCAAAACACCCAAGGTGTGCAGCGGGTGGAATGCCTGGATCCCGCGTTGGTGGCGGATCAAATTCGGGCCGTGCTTGCCGACATTCCCCCGGCAGCCGCCAAAACCGGCGCGTTGGGCAACCGGGCGATTATCGAAGCCGTCGCCGCGCTCACGCGGGATTGTTCCTTCCCGCTGATTGTGGATCCCGTCATCGCGAGCAAGAACGGAGCCCCGCTGCTGGCTCCGGATGGCATTGAAGCGCTAAAGACATTTCTATTGCCAAATGCTTTTTTACTGACGCCCAATCTGCAGGAGGCGTCGCTGTTGACCGGCGATGACGTTCACGATGTTGCCGGCATGCGAAAGGCCGCGCGGCAACTCGCATCGATGGGGCCGCAAGCAGTGCTGGTCAAAGGCGGGCACCTAGAGGGCGACGCGATCGATATCCTGTTCCATCGCGGCGAATGGACCGAGTTCAGCTCGCCCCGCATCGAAACCCGCCACACCCACGGCACCGGCTGCACGTTCTCAGCGGCCATCACGGCATCGCTCGCTTCCGGCTGCGAGCTGCGAGCGGCCATCGGGCAGGCCAAGCGTTACATCACGGAGGCGATTCGCAACAATCCCGGAATGGGCGCAGGCCGCGGCCCATTGGACCACCACGCGCGATTCTGAATCGACTATTTTGAATCGACGGGGGGAAGAATGAACGACGTTTCGCCCGGCCGCAAAAGCTTCAGCTTCTTGCGGATCTCCAGTTCCTGCTCGGACGGATTGGTCTCCAGCCGCTTGATGCGGTCCCGCCGGTAGTCATTTTCCCGCTGGAGACTTGCGTTGTCTTCCTCCAGTTGGCGAATCTCGTTCCACTTTTCCCTGAGAGCCGGAAGACCTTGCGGGCCGCGAAGTTCCGCCAACCCGTAAGCGCCGATCACTGCAAAGACAACTAGAATGACAGCACGACGAACTGAAATACTCATTTGAATCCGGTATGAGTCCTTACATTTGTTTATAATCCTCTTTTGCGAAAAGATCCAGAGGAAGAGCGAAAAAACTTTAGGGCTCCCAAACTATGACCGACAAGATTGTAGTGCTCAGCACCTGCTCTTCTGCGGAAGAGGCGCAACGGCTGGCGCGCGCGTTGGTGGAAAAACGGCTGGCGGCTTGCGTCAACATCATCCCTGGAATTCGCAGCGTGTATCGCTGGAAAGACGAAGTCGGGAAGGACGCCATCGAGGACGAAGAGGAGACGCTGCTGGCCATCAAGACCAGCCGCGCGTTGCTGGAAGAATTACGGGAGGAGATCGAGCGGCTACACTCCTATGAAGTGCCGGAGGTGATCGCCCTTCCGATAGTCGACGGTTCGGAGCGCTATCTCGCCTGGCTGACTCGAGAGCTGGCCCACAAACCTAGCCTGTAGGGACCGACTCCCTCACGGTCGCGGCTCGGTAAACATCTGCTACACGGCGCGACGCACTCTTCGGCCCCTGCCGCGCGGCGCGAACGATCTCACCTGGCCATGCCTGGGGATCACGATCACCGGCGCAACGTGCTTGTCGCCGGTCTTCTCGACCGAAACGTCCGCCGGGACCTGGCACCTTATCAGTTTGGCGTCCAGCGTCCGCTCGATCTGCGAGATCTGCGAACGCTCCGATCGGGTGGCGAAGGTGGAAGCCGTCCCTGTGGCCCCGGCGCGGCCCGTGCGGCCAACGCGGTGAATGAAGTCTTCGGGAACCTGCGGAAGATCGTAGTTCACCACATGCGCGATGCCTTCCACGTGAATCCCGCGTGAGGCGACGTCGGTGGCCACCAAAATCCGGTACTCGCCATCCTGAAAACCGCGCAAAGCCTGCGTGCGCTGGCTCTGGCTTCGATTGCCGTGGATAGCAGTGGCTTTCAGGCCGTCGCGCGCGAGCTTCTTCGCCAGCTTGTCGGCGCCATGCTTGGTGCGGGCGAAAACGAGGAAGGAGCCTTGCTCGCGACCGAGCATCGCTTGCAGCAGGCCGAGCTTGCGATCCTGCTCTACTTCATACAGGTGCAGTTCGATCTTTTCGATCGGCTTGGAGGTATCGCCAACTTCGACGCGAACGGCGTCGCGAACGTGGTTCTGTACCAGGTGCCGGACCGAGCTTTGGATGGTCGCCGAAAAGAGCAACGTCTGGCGATCGGACGGGGTGGCGGCGATGATCTTCTTGACGGTGGGCAGAAAGCCCATGTCGAGCATGCGATCGGCCTCATCCAGAACCAGGATGCGGACCTGACGGAGATCCACCAGGTTGCGTCCCATGAAATCGGATAGTCTTCCGGGAGTCGCGATTAGCACCTGCGCGCCGTTGCGAATGGACCTTAATTGCGCATTCTCACTCAGGCCGCCGACAGCGATAGAGGCGCGAATGCCGGTGCCGGCCGCCATTTTGGCGAACGTATCGTGGATCTGCATGGCGAGCTCGCGGGTGGGGCTCAGGACGATGGCGCGCGGGCCGGAGCACGCAGGCTGTTTGGGTAGCTGGCCGATCAATTGGAGCATCGGCAGGACAAACGCGAGGGTTTTACCGGTGCCGGTTTGCGCCGTTGCTACCAGGTCGCGCCCGGCTAATGCGGGCTCAATTGCAAGAGCCTGGACGGGCGTGGGTTCGACGAAGCCATGCTTCGCCAGATTGCTCCGAAGGGGAGCGGAAAGGGGGAGTTCAGAGAAACTTTTCATTTATTGGGTTTTTGCGGAGGGAGAATCGACGAGCCGACTACCGACGAAGGGAGAGGGGGTTGCGGATCAACTTCCAGTAGTCTTCATTATAGCGCAGGCACAGGGTTAGTCGCTGGAGGGCTCCGAAATCTAATATAATGGCGGCGTAACACTATGCGTCGCAACGGCTTTGGTCATATTGGCAACAGGCGCTGCAGGCTAACACCGCTGGCGTTGGCGCTGCTCATGTCGGCCGGGCTGTCGCAAGCCGCCGACCCCAGCGATTCGCGACTGGTGGAGGCTGCCAGAAACCAAGACCAAAAGGCCGTTCGCGCGCTCCTGGCTCAAAAGGTTGACGTCAATGCCCGGTCCAGCGACGGCTCGACGGCGCTGCTTTGGCTGGCGCATTGGAACGATTTGGATACGGCGAATCTGCTGCTCGGCGCCGGTGCGGACGCGAACGCCGCAAACGACTTCCGAATGACGCCGCTATCGGAAGCCTGCACCAACGGAAATTCCGCGTTGGTGCGGTCGCTCCTGAAATCGGGCGCCAATCCGAACACGGCCGTCGCCACCGGCGAAACTCCGCTGATGACTTGCGCGAAGACCGGCAGCGCGGACGCGGTTCGTATGCTGATCGAGTACGGCGCGGCGGTGAATGCGAAAGAGCCGACGCAGAATCAGACGGCGTTGATGTGGGCCGCGGCGGAGCGTCACCCCGATGTGGTGAAGGCGCTCATCGACGCGCATGCGGATCTGAAAGCCAATACCAAGCAGGGATTCACCGCGATTCACTTTGCGGCGCGCGTGGGCGACCTGGAAAGCGTAAAGTTGTTGCTGGCCGCCGGAGTGGACGTCAACTTCCTGACCCACGCCGAGGGCGGAACAAACCGCGTTATCGTCTTTTCTCGGGATTGCCAAGAGCCAGGGCGCGCTCGGCTACACTCCGCTGCTGGTGGCGGTGGTGCGAGGCCAGGTGGATCTCGCGCTGTGGCTGCTGGATCATGGCGGCGATCCCAACAACATCGCGGCGGGCTTTACACCCCTGCATTGGGCGTCCAGCCAGTGGGAGAGCTTCACCGCGAATCCGGTGTACGGTTTTGACGACCCCATGTCCGGCATTCCGGATCGCCAGGCCAAGCTGCGGCTGGTGAAAGCCCTGCTGGCCCACGGCGCCAATGTGAACGCGCGCATGACGAAACCGCAGCCGCAGTTCGCGGGCGGATACCTGGACGCCACCGGAGCGACGCCTTTCCTTCTCGCCGCCTCGGCCAACGACATCGAGATGATGCACATTCTGCTGGACGCCGGCGCCGATCCCAAAATCCTCACCGCCACCGAATGCGTCGGCCATTATGGCGGCGGCGGGTCTGAACCATTCCATCGGAGAGGACACCGTCACAGAGGCCCAGGCGATGGAGACGGTAAAGCTGCTGTTGGATCTCGGCGTCGACCCGAAGGGCGAGACCACGTTTGGTGAGAACGCTTTGTTTGGCCCGGGCTATCGCGGGTGGAATAAGCTGCTGGCGCAATTGATCGATCTGGGCGTCAACGTGAATGCGGTCAGCAAGGCGGGCGTAACACCTTATCTTGCGGCGCACGGCGACGGCGACCGGCTGGGCGGCGTCCTTTATAACAAGGAAGGCGCGGAGCTGCTGGTAAAGCATGGCGCCGATCCTAAGTTAGGGCATCCCTGCGAGGCGCAGAATAAGTGCAGGGCGGAGCAATGACCGGTACCATGACAAAGCTCCGCTACCTCGGCCTGGCTTGCTTCGCGATTTCCGCTGTGGCGGCAAATGCAGCTACCGATAATCCCGCTCGCGAACTGGTGAACAAGTACTGCGTCTCTTGTCACAACGAGAAGCTGAAGACCGGCGGGCCTGGCGCTGGATCGAGCCGACGCCGACAATCCTTACAACTCGCAAGAGACCTGGGAAAAGGTGATCGTGAAGCTGCGCAGCCGTGCGATGCCGCCGCCGAAGCTTCCGCGCCCGGATAACGCCACCTACGACAAGGTGGCCGCTTGGCTGGAATCGGAAATCGACCGCGCCGCCGCGGCTCACGTGAACCCGGGCCATCCGGCCAGCTTGCATCGTCTCAATCGCGCCGAATACGCCAACGCGGTGCGCGATCTGATCGCGGTGGACGTGGATCCGCAGGCGATGCTGCCGCCGGATGAACAGGCGTTCGGGTTCGAGAACAACGCCGAGGCGCTTTCGATGCAACCGGCATTGCTCGATCGATACGTATCGGCGGCGGCGGCCATCGCGCGCCGGGCGGTGGGCGATTCGAGCATCCCGCCGGCGTTCGTGCGCTATGGCGCATTGAAGGACAACGCGAACGACCAGACGTATCTTCGCCAGAGTGGACCGCTTGGGCGAAGACTTTCCGCTGGGATCCAAAGGCGGCGTCGCGGCACGCCACTATTTTCCGGTGGACGGCGAATATGTTTTTAAGCTTCGTCTGCAGCGGGCCTGGGACAGCGAAATCCGCGGCCTGAACGTGCCGACGCAATTCGAAATCCGCGTGGACGGCAAGCGCGTTTGGCAAACCACGCTGGGCGGAGGAAAATCGCCGTCGAAGACGCTTTATCTATCGACGGCGACGAGGCGCTGCAGGTGCGCGTGCCGGTGAAGGCCGGCCTGCACCAGGTAATGGCGACCATGCTCAAGACCGACGATGTGGAGCCGGAGGGCCCGGGTCCGGATC
This sequence comes from Bryobacterales bacterium, assembly GCA_963798295.1. GTDB lineage: Bacteria > Acidobacteriota > Terriglobia > Bryobacterales > Bryobacteraceae > Palsa-89. The sequence goes on from CAWCSV010000007.1 coordinate 1,850,215, forward strand.
GCCTTCCGCTTTTCAGCCGCGCATCCGACAATGCCACATCGCCGATCGCCATCGCAGCGTTGTTGATCGGCGGTCCTTATGGAGGCGCAAGTGCCGGCCGATTCGCCCAGCCGCCAGCTGCTCTTCGTCTGCCATCCGCGCGAGACAGCGCCGCCGACGAAACAGCCTGCGCCACGAAAATACTGTCACGGCTGGCGCGGCGTGCCTATCGCCGTTCCGCCGACCGACGACGACGTCCAGACGCTGCTCAGCTTCTACAAACGCGCCCGCGCTGGCCGGAAGCTTCGACGACGGGATTCGCGCCGCGCTGGAGCGCGTGCTGGTGAGCCCCGATTTTCTGTTCCGCATCGAGGCCGATCCCGCGGGCGCCGCTCCGGGCAGCGTCGTATCGTATTTCCGACGTCGAGCTGGCTTCGCGATTGTCGTTCTTTTTGTGGAGCAGCATTCCGGACGACACGCTGCTCGACCTGGCAATCCGCGGGAAATTGCATGAGCCGGCCGTTCTGGAGCAACAAGTCTCGCGCATGTTCGCCGATCCCCGCGCGCGCACTTCGCTGGTCGAGAATTTCTTCTCGGACTGGCTCGAGACTCGCAATGTCTGGCTGCTCAATCCGGACGGCACAAAGTTTCCGTTTTTCGACGACAATCTGCGTTCCGCGTTCGTCACCGAGACGGAGCTGTTTCTCGACGCTCAATTGAAAGAGAACGCAAGCGTCACCGACCTGTTGACGTCGAACGAGACTTTTCTCAACGAACAGTTGGCGCGCCATTATGGAATTTCCGGCGTCTATGGCAGCCACTTCCGGCGCGTGATACTCACCGATGAGAACCGCTTCGGGCTGCTGGGCAAGGCCAGCGTGCTGGCCGTCACCTCTTACACCACGCGTACTTCGCCGACTATCCGGGGCAAATGGGTGCTGGAAAATATCCTTTCCGCGCCGCCTCCCGCGCCTCCGCCCAATGTTCCTTCGCTCGAATCGAGCAACAAAGATGGCAAGCCCTTATCCGTCCGGCAAATGCTGGAGATGCACCGCGCCAATCCGGTTTGCGCGAGTTGCCACGCGCGCATGGACCCGCTGGGGTTGAGCCTGGAAAATTTCGATGCCATCGGGCGGTGGCGCACAACCGACGCAGGCCACGCCATCGACGCGTCCGGCGTATTGCTGGACGGCACGAAGGTGGACGGGCCGCGAGAGTTGCGCGCAGGCCCTGATGGCGCAGAAAACGCAATTCGTCAAAACCGTAACCGACAAACTGCTGACTTACGCTCTGGGCCGCGGACTGGAGTATTACGACGCTCCCACGGTCCGCGCGATTGACCGCTCCGCGGCGGCCGAGCGACTACCGTTGGTCGTCGATTATTTTGGGTATTGTGAAGAGCGCGGCATTTCAGATGAGAAGCAGTCAGATGAGAACCGGCCGGAGCGAACTGACCATCGCGCCGGCGAATCGAGGACAATAGAATTATGTTCGTGACGAAGAAGGCCATCTCGCGCCGCACCGTGCTGCGGGCAGCAGGTACGGCCGTCGCGCTGCCCTTGCTCGACGCCATGATTCCCGCCTTCGCGCCCGCCGCTACCACCAAACCTGTGCGCCGCTTGGGCGTGGTCTATCATCCGAACGGCGTCATCTACGATCAATGGCTGCCGAAGGGCGTCGGTTCTGCATTTGAGCTCTCGCCGACGTTAAAAGGACTGGAGCCGTTCAAGGACAAATTGATCGTCGTCACGGGCCTGTTCTGCGATCCGGCGGAGGCGAACGGTGACGGCGGCGGCGACCATTCGCGCGCTTGCGGCTCCTATCTTACCGGCGTGCATGTGAAGAAGTCGGACAGCAACGTCGAGAATGCCGTCTCCATGGATCAGATCGCCGCGAAGGCCTTCGAGCGCGACACGCAGCTCTCCTCGCTGCAAATGACCGCCGACGAAAACAGCCTGCTGGGTTCCTGCGATCTGGGCTATAGCTGCGCCTATAGCAGCACGCTTTCCTGGCTGACGCCGACGCTTGCCGCTGATGGCCGAAAACAATCCGCGCGTGCTTTTCGAGCGCATGTTCGGTTCAAGCGACAGCACCGACCCTCGCGTGCGCGCGGCGCGCCTCAGCGAGGACAAGAGCCTGCTCGATTCGGTGAGCGATCGCGTGAATCAACTGCAGCGCCAGCTCGGGGCTGCCGACAATCGCAAGGTGAACGATTATCTGGCGTCGCTCCGCGATGTGGAGCGGCGAATTCAGAAGGCGGAAGAACAGAGTTCCAAAGAGTTGCCCGACGTGGCCCGGCCCGCCGGCATCCCGGAGAAGTTCGAGGACCAGGTCCGGTTGTTGTATGACCTGCAACTGCTGGCCTACCAGTCCGACCTGACGCGGGTGACCACATTCATGTACGGCCGCGAGCAGACCGGCCGGCCCTATCCGCAGATCGGCGTGCCGGAGCCGCACCATCCGCTCACCCACCATCAGGGCAACCCGGAGAAGATGGCCAAATGCGCCAAAATTCAGCGCTATCACATCGGGTTGTTTGCCGAGTATCTGGAAAAGCTGCGCAATACGCCGGATGGCGATGGCTCGCTGCTGGATCATGTGATCCTGCTTTTCGGCTCGGGCATCAGCAACAGCGATCGGCACACGCACGGCCCGCTTCCGACATTTCTGGTCGGCGGAGGCAGTGGGACGCTGAAGGGCGGCCGTCATCTGGTGTATCCGGAACACACGCCGCTCACCAACCTCCACCTGACCTTGCTGAATAAGCTTGGCGTGCCAGCCGAAAAGCTGGGCGATAGTAACGGCGAGTTCAAGGAACTATCCGAACTTTCCTGAGCCGATTGGGCCAAGGCTTTCCGGCGTCCGCTACAATTGCAGTTGGGGGATTAATGCAGTACGGCGTCACGCTACACGAAGATATGTGGGATCGCGAGGGTTCGGTTTACGCAGGCGGCCGGGTTATCGGATACCGAGTCGGGGGACTGCCCGATGGGACAACCGCCCGAATTGCGAACTTCAAAGGCTACTGCCAAATCATGCGGATCAACGGCGATAATTCACAGACCGATTGGAGCGGCCACTGCGAAAGCGCTGAAGAAGCGCTAGCTGCTTTGCAGCAAGATTGCCCCTGATGCCTTCGACCTTGAAAGCAGTTTCATCGCGCGGATCATCTCACATCTAAGACATATTCTTTGATGGCCGAGGAAGCCGCATCTCGCATGAAGATCGAACCCCCACTACGGGCTTGCTTGAGGCTCCCATTTAATGTTCAAGGCGTTTGTCTTAGTCCGTAACGTCGGATCGAGTGGAGCCAGCCTTGACTTTGGCGAGTTCACAATTGGCCTTGTTGGCCCTCGATTCACGGAGCTTAGAGAAGTTTTTGAATCCGTGGACGTAGGGCTGGGCGATTGGATTTTAGAGAAACCGTATATTGAGGCGCCGCTCGGTGCCAGCGGTGATGCCTATGACGGCATCCCGGCCGACATCGAAGACCTCTTAGTTTTGTTGCGGCTCTACCAGGTTGGGGACATAGCATTCGTCAAATTGGCCATCTATGGACCACACGGTACCAGGCCTGCTCTCCCGTACCGAGCCATGAATGACCTCAACAACTATTCTCCCTTGCGATTTGAGATTGCGCCAGAAAAATGTCGGTCATGGAAGTCGTTCGCCGACGGCATTCGAGAAGGTCGGTCGTGAAGTTCTAATTGGTTTGCGGTTGCAAGACGCTTCTTCCTCTCCGGTGGGGCCAAGCCATCCTCGACCGGCAAAACGACTGTACCGCATACTGCTCTCCAGCAGAGCCCGCCTCCGCTTATTCAACCCTGGAAGGGATGACGTAGAGCGAATCGTGGACTACGCAACAGCGCTAGAATCAACTCTCGTGCCCGAGAGGGACTACAACACGCGCCGCATAACCCGTCGGGCCGCTGCGTTGATCGCACCAGATGATCCGGCACAGGCGGAGGCGATCGCCAGGTTCATCAGGAGGTTTTACGATATTCGTTCCCGGATCGTACACGGCAGCGGCTTAGGCGATGAGGACCGGAAGTGGTTGTTTGAGAATGGCAGCCATGTTGAACTTCGAGTGCGCCAAGTACTGGTGGCAGCGGTTCAGCAACTTCCATCTGGAGAAACTGATCGGCGCGCCGCCTTGTCTGGCTTGTACGATCCAACGGACGAGGACCGTGGAAGTGCTGCTTTCGAAAAATTCAAACAGATTAAGACGGCGGGAGTCCGCAGAGCGACAGCAGCCAAGATCGCACAATTGGAAGAGTGAAGGGCGGCCGTCGCCCGGAACTGTCCTGAACTTCACGCGCGGCTCCGGCTATGCTGGGGCCATGGCGATACGCCGACGCAATGCGAGATCCGTAAGGCCGGACGAAAAGCTACCCGCCGTCAAGCGAGCCAAGACTATCCCCCATGCCTTCGTGCTGGAGGCGCTTGAGGCTGTGTCGCCCCAGACGCGCTTGATGTTTGGAAGCCTCGCGGTTTACGTTGGAGATAAAATTGTCCTGATATTGCGCAACAGGCAGGGTGAAACCGCCGCGGATAACGGTGTGTGGCTGGCAACCACGGAAGAGCACCACCAAAGTCTGCGCCGCGAGTTCCCCAATATGCGATCGATTCAGGTGGTCGGTAAGAAGATGACTGGCTGGCAAGTGCTGCCCATGGACGCGCCGGACTTCGAAGAGGCGGCCTTGCGCGCCTGTGAGCTGGTGGTGGCCAGAGATCCGCGCATTGGCAAAGTTCCGAATCGGAGACGATGATGAGAAAAACAATTGCTGCATTTTTAATTTTTACCGCCGTCGCAGCGGCGCGGAGCGTCTGCGATCGCGCGTGCTTGACCGGCATCCTGGATCAATATTTGAATGCGATGGTGGCCAACGACTCTTCGAGAGCGCCCGTCGCGGGCAACATCAAGTACACCGAAAACGCGGCGCGTCTTCCGCTCAACGAAGGACTATGGTTCACCGCCGCCGGGCTGACCGACTACAAAATCGTTCTGGCCGATCCGGAGGGCAGCGCCGCTGCTTTCATCGGCGTAGTGACGGAGCACATGCCGCCCGGGCAGCCCCCACGCAACGCGCTTCTGGCGCTGCGCATCAAGGTAGCCAACCGCAAGATCACGGAGGCAGAGGCGGTGGTGGTGCGCAACGTGAACGAGAGAAACATGGCCAATCTGTACACGCCGCGTCCGGCTTTGCTTGAGACGCTGACTCCGGCGCAACGCCGCCCTCGGGCGGACCTGATCAAGATCAGCAACCTGTACTTCGACGCCATTGAGCAATCCAGCGGCGCCGTCGCGCCCTTTGACGACAACTGCAATCGCCTGGAGAATGGCATGCGGACGGCTGGCCCGCCCCTGCCGGGCGCAGACGCAACCACACCCGTGGGTCGCACGCAACGTTGCGCCGATGGCATGAACTCGGGCGTTTTTCAGGTGATCACGGCCATCAAGCCGCGCCGCGTTCTGGTAGTTGATGAAGAAAAGGGCTTGACCTTCGGCGTCTATATGTTCCAGCACAAAGGGCTGACCGAGATCAGCATGAAGGATGGCTCCAAGCGTCCCGCGCCTTATTTCGTGGGGCTACCGGTCACCATGCCCATGGCGGAGGTGTTCAAGATCGTCAACGGCAACATTCGGGAAGTGGAAGCAATCGGGGTCCAGATCCCTTACGGCATGGGGCCTGGCTGGGAGTGAAGACGGGCGGGCGAGCAGTGTCTTAGCCAGAGCCGCTGCCTGTTCGCGAATCTCAGGGACCGCCGTGGTTTCGAGCAGCCCTCCGATTCTCATGGGTCCCATCGCGTACAGCCACGGCACCACCGCGCCCCGCCGATCCAGCACCGCGCCATCGTTCCCGGTGCGAATTCCCAGGCCCGGCGGATTCACATCCAGCCAGCCCTTTCCGAACAACGATCGCAGCAACGGGCTATCCACGCGGCGATAATCTTGCTCGGAGCCGGTGCAGTTGATCACTCGCTGCGCGCCGATCTGGGCGGCTTTTTGCGAGCGCAGCATCACTTCGATGGTCAGCCTCTCCCGACCTTCCGCGATCCGCTGGACACGCCCGGCATGCACGCGTAGGCATCCGCTCCGCCGTGCATCGTCGATGATCTCGGCCACCTGAGGCGCCATGCGATGACGATGCACATCCCAGTAAGCCTTGGCATGACGATAAAAGCGCTCGCGGTCCCCGGCGCTGAAGCCGAGCCAGAGTTGGTTGGTCACGCCGCGCAGACTCGCGATCACGTCGCGCCAGTTAGAGCCTTGCTCCTCGGCCGTTCGGATGCGTTTACGCAGCTCGCGCACCAATGGGCGAAGCGGGGCCGATTCCCAGGGTAGGGCCGAGAGATTTCTGCTAATCGGCAGGTGCGCCTGCGGGAGCAGGCCACGGCGCGAAATCATGTGCACCACTCCGCGATGCCCATTCGCGCGAAGCCCCACGTACGCGTCCACGGCCGTCAATCCGGAGCCGATCAGGGCTACCAGCGAGTTCGGATCCGCGACTTCCAGAGCTCCAGGATGCCAGGCCGATTCATAAAACATCGAATTGGCGCCCGCACGCGGGAAAAACGGCAGACGCCTCGGCATAGCGTTGCCGAGCGCCAGCACGACCAAGTCAGCCTCCAGGGATCCGCCATCCGCCAGATAGAGGATTGCGTGGTCACGCTCACGCTCGATCTCCAGCGCCTCCGTAGCATGCCGCTTCAACACGCTATGCGGCCGGGCCTGACGCCGTGCCTGTTCCAAGCGGTCCGCGACGTAACGCCCGAAGTCCGCACGCGGAAGGAACGCATCGGGGGCCACCGGAGTGCCGCTCTCGTTTTGGAGCCACTCGAGAAAGTCCTGTGGCGCGGCGGGCGAGACGCTCATGCAGCGAGCGGGTACATTGAGAAGATGATGGGAGCAATCGGTGGAATAGGCCAATCCCGGGCCGGCCATGGTGCGGGGCTCCACCAGGTGAATCCGTACCGGGCGCGGGCCTCGCAACAAGTGCAGAGCGGCCAGCGCCCCGCTACAACCCCCTCCGATTATGGCAATGCTTCGTGGTTCAGACATGGTTTTGAGGATGCACAGAGCCGCTCAGTTGCTGTAACTCAGCGCGCGACGCTGGCGCACGTACGATCCGGGCCCGGTGGGCAGAAAGATGTTGCAGGCCGGCATTCCACCGCCGTAGATGTTTAACGTGATGGCCACTTCCTGGGATACATTGCGCGTGATGTGATGCTCGCAGGGTGGGACCACACAGCTGGTTGAGCCAGCGGCCACACGTTCGGCCGGGCGCGGGTGAAAGTAATACTGTCCGTTCTGCCGCGCGAATAGATTGAACGGCACGCTTTCAATCTCTCCGGCCAGCACCGCCTCCACGCCCCACAATCCGGCATGATCGTGCAGTGGCGTGCTCTGTCCTGGCGCCCACACCATGGCCAGCACGCAGGCTCCGGTCGCCGGGTCGTCAAACACCAGACGGCGCGCGTAGCCGGATGGCTGGACAGCGCGGAAGCGATCTGGAAGCGAGATGAGTCCTCGCGCGACCGCCCGCTCCAGTTCCTGGCAAAGGCGCGTGAGTCCCGCTGTAAGGTAGGGCGCCTGGAGCGCGGCGCCAATCCACGCGCTAAGGTTCGCTTGCAGATCTGCGAACGCCGGCTCGAATTCCGGGACAGCTGCCGGAACCGTGACGAATGCCTGAGATCCTTGTTCCATGTTCTGCGACTCCGTTAGTCCACTGATTGAGTCAACAGTGTAAAGTGGAAACTTATTGGAAACAAGCCAGGACAGTACTAGTAAAGGTAACTGCGAGGGGTCTGTTCCAACAGTGTTTGTGCGGTCGATTTGGCCCGTATGTACTGGATTTTATTGGAACAAATGGCATCCAGTGAATTCCCGAGTGGATCAACCGAAGTCTCGCAGTAGGAATTAGCCCCAGCTTCGTATCTGATGAAGAACATTGACGAGAGACTGCTATGCGCGTATTGTCCATCAAATTAATGTATATTGCAAACGCGTAGTAGGATCGCGATTCGCTCGACGGGTTCCAACCCCTGCAAGGGGAAGGGTATGGTTTGAGATGGACCCGCTAGTACAAAGCCACGCAATGGCAGCTTCGACCGAAAGAAATTTCGCAACCTCAATTTGCGCCCAGCCTGGTCGAAGAGATCCACAGGAGCAGCTATTTCAGTCGAAACCCAATTCGACGCCGCCGGCCGGCTGACCAAACGAGAGAAGCTGGAGCTGCTTGTCCAGCACATTTGCCGCAGTGAGGGCGTGCCTCCTTTCTGCGATCACGCCAACGAGATCCTGGTCCGTACACTCGATCTGGACGGGGGCAGTTGCACGAAATTAGTCCAGGTGATTCTCCAGGACGTTGGCCTCGCCTCGCATGTGTTGCGCCTGGCGAACTCCGCCATCAACAACCACTCGGGGCGTCCGATTATGAGCATCGCTCATGCAGTGACGGTACTGGGATGGTTGGAGGTGCGCGGCTTGGCCAGCACAGTCCGCTATATCGAGCACTTCGCAAACCGCTCGCCGGGCCTGCGGGAGCTAGTGCTGGCATCCGTACTCACCGCCATACAGAGCCGGGAAGTGAGCGCCGCCATCGGCTTTCCGCATCCCGAGGAAGCTTACATTTGCGGCCTGTTCCGCAATCTTGGCGAGGTATTGGTGGCCTGCAATTATCCCGAGGAGCATTCGCGGATCATCATGATCCTGGACGAGGAGAACATTCCGGAGCGGGCCGCTTGTTTGCGCGTGCTCGAATTTCCCTGGGATGAAGTCGGGCTGCGCGTGGCCGAGCGATGGCACATGCCTCCCGCGGTACGCCTGGCTATGGGTGCGCCTTCGGCGCCCGGAACGCCGCTTGATCGGAGTCTCCACTCCATCACTAACTACGCCCATCGCCTGACCCGCGCGCTCTATCGCAACGGCGCTACCATCGACACCGTCCATTTGGAAACCGTGCTCAATCCCGCCGGCCAATCGGTGCTCCTCTCGCTGCGGGATCTCTGCGCCGTCGTCGACCGCGCCGTCGCCGAGACGCACGAAATGTTTTCGACGCTGCAGATCCCCACCGAGACACTGCGTATCTCCAATCAGGCGAAACGAGCGCGCCAGGCTCTGAAATCGCAGCCGAGCTTATAGGACTGCTGCCAGCCTGCGGGTCTAAACTTGAGGTGAGGTGAATTGTCATGCGTACCCGGTCCGTACGATGGATTTATCTGGCCTTTTTTTGGCCACTTTGCTTTGGACAGCCAACCGGCGCGAATCGCCAGATTACGCTCGACGTGCAGGTGACCGATAAATCCGGAAAGCCGGTGGCGGGCCTGATGCAACAGGATTTCACCCTTCTGGACAACAAGCAGCCGCAGAAACTCCTGTCGTTTGAGGCTGTGCAAGGCGGAGCCGCGACGGCCGATGCGCCGGTCGAGGTGATTTTGCTGGTGGATGAAGTCAACGCCACGTTTACCAACGTGTCTTTCGAGCGGGCGCAAATCGAAAAGTTTCTGCGGAGCAATGGCGGAGAACTGCCGCGGCCGGTGACGCTCGCAGTTCTGTCCGACTCGGGAATCCAGATGGGCGGCGCAACCACGAACGATGGGAACACCCTGGCCACACAGTTGGATCAGAACAAAGCGGGTTTGCGCACGATTACCAGAGATCAAGGAGTCTACGGCGCCGATGAGCGTGTTACGCTATCGCTCCGTGCATTGCAGCAACTGGCCGATTACGAAGCGCCCCGGCCCGGGCGAAAGCTTGCCATCTGGATCAGCCCGGGTTGGCCGCTCCTTACCGGGCCGCGCATTCAATTGAGCGACAAGGATCAGCGCAGACTATTCGGCAACATCGTCGCTTTGTCGGACAGCCTGCGGAAGGCTCGCGTCACGCTTTATAGCGTCGATCCGCTAGGCACGGCGGATGAGGGAGGATTCCGGACCTCGTACTACAATGAATTCGTGAAGGGCGTGAAAAAACCGGGGCAGGTGCAGTTCGGAAATCTCGCGTTGCAGGTGATCGCGACGCAAACCGGCGGGCGAGTTCTCATTTCTAATAACGACGTGGAGGCCGAGATAGCGTCGGTGGTTTCGGACGCGAACACATTTTATGTCCTCACCTTTGAGGGCGCGGAGGGCGATGGTCCGGACGAATATCATTCGCTCGAGATCAAGCTCGACAAACCCGGGCTCAAGGCGGCCACGCGAACGGGCTACTACGCGCAGCCGCGGCGCTAGAGGCTTGCGGCGGCTGGCTCCGGAGTAACGATAGAATACTCTATTGGAGGACCAAGCCGTGAAGCTGTCATCCACCTCTCTCCCATTTCTGTCCACGGGACTTCTGGCCGCGCTGCTGGCTGCACCCCTGGTGGCACAAACCCAGATCGGCGGCAACACCTGTAATTCGTCGAATCTAAATGGAAGTTACGCTCTCTCCCTTACTGGACGGGAGGTGAACGCATCGGGAAGCTTCCTGGGCGTGCTGCAGGCCAATGGAACGGCTACCTTTGACGGACTGAGCGTGGTGACGATCGCGTTGAGCGAAAACACCAATCAGGCAATAGCGGCGGCGCCGCTCAATTGGTCCGGGACTTATAGTGTGGAAGCCAACTGCGTCACGGCGATTACCATCACTAGCGGCGGCAGCGCGACGTTCAATCTGATGATTTTCAACCAAGGCAAGGATTTTCAGATGGCGGGCAGCGACGCCACATATTCCTACACCGGAAACGGGATCACGCAGTCGTCCACGCAGGCCGCGGGTTGTTCGGCGAGCACGCTCAGCGGCGTCTACACATTCAACGCCGAGGGATTCGCGCTTACCACCAATGCGGTGAGCGGCGTTGAGGATGGCACCGGGCTGTTGCAGTTCGACGGGCAAGGCAACCTGACGGTGACTGGGTCCACCACCACCGGAGGGGGGACGGTCAGCACGACTACTCTGACAGGCTCCTACTCCATATCGTCTAACTGCACAGGCTCGGCGACCCTGACCGATGCCGGCTCGAACACTTATGCAATGAGCTTCAGCATCTATAGCGTCGCTGCGACCAACACCAATTTCTACGCCAGCCTGGCGCGGTCCGGGACTTTTCTGATGACTGGTGTAGGACACACGGCGTATGCAGAGCCGACGGCGGGAACCTGTAGCACGTCCAGTTTAAATGGCACTTACTCTCTCAGCGTGAGCGGAAGAGCAATATCCGGTGCGGGAATTTTCGCGGGATCGTATCAGGGAATTGGGACGGCGACATTCGACGGAAATGGCAACGTGACCCTGACAGGAACCGACAACTCAAATGTGGCTCAAGGTTCGTCTTTCACATTCAAAGGAACGTACACTTTGCCGAGCAACTGTTCCGGCACGTTGACCGTGACGACAATCGGCACGGCGACATTTTCATTGGTGGTTTGGAGCAGCGGCGCGCAATTCGATTTAACCGGGTCGGATGGGATTTACGTCTACGCGGCGAGTGGCGACAATGTCGCGCCGCCGGCCTGTGCGACGCCTACTTTGTCGGGGGAGTACACGTATTTGGCGAGTGGATTCTTAGAGTCCGGGAGTACGCAAAACGGGGCGCAAGACGAGGCCGGGATTCTGCAGTTCGACGGGCAAGGCAACGTCACCACCTCGTACACGGACACGCAGGGTGGTGTGATGCCGGTTTCCGATACCGGGACGGGGAACTACACGGTGTCAGGCTGCTCGGCTTCGGCGACGCTGAAAGATCCTTCCGGAAATTCGACGACCTTGAATTTCGTTATCGAAGGCGCGTTCGGCCAGACCCTGGACCTGCTTGCGGCCAGTTCTCAATATGTCAGGACCGGCACCGCGCATTCCGCATTCTTGAATCCGGCCCAATCCATCACCAATGTCGACAGCTACGCCTACAACGCGACGCCACCGGGCAGTATATTCGCATTGTTCGGGGTGGATCTCGCCACCGACCAGTCGCAGGCTCAGACAGTTCCACTCCCCACCAAATTGCTGACCACCACGCTTACGATCAACGGAGAGAAGGCGCCGCTGTTCTATGTGAGCACGGGTCAAATCGATGCGCAAATGCCGTTGGACATTCAGGGAAATACGGTGGCATCCGTAATTGTGACTAACGGAACTTCGGTGAGCAACGCCGCGGCGGTGTACGTGCCCGCCACGGGGACGCCGGGAATCGGTTTCTATAGCACCGATCATGCCGTGGTGATTAACGCGGACGGGAACCTGAATTCGGCGTCCGATCAGGCCGCCGTGGACGACGTGGTGGTAGCATACTTCACTGGCGGCGGGCCGGTGACGGCCTCGGGTCCGCTGGCAACCGGAGCGGCATCGCCCGGCGGAAAGTCTCCGGTGACGGGAGACAACTCGGTAACGGTGGGCGGAGTCCAGGCGGTGGTCCAGTACATGGGCTTGTCGCCGGGATCCGTGGGGCTGTACCAGGCAAACTTTGTTGTGCCGCAGCTTGACAAGGGCTCGTATCCATTGGTGATTACGATTGCGGGCCAGGAGTCGAATAATCCGGTGATGAATGTGTCCAATTAAAATCGGGATCATCGGCGATTACAATGCCAACAATCCCACGCACGTTGCCACGACCAACGGCATCCAGCACGCGGCCGATGCACTTGGCGAACCGATCGAAACGATCTGGCTAGCCACCGATCGGCCGCAGGAGTTGGAAAACTTTCAAGGACTGCTCGGCAGCCCGGGCAGTCCGTATCGAAGCATGGAAGGAGCGCTGGCCGGCATTCGATATGCGCGGGAGAACGGCGTTCCCTTCATCGGGACGTGCGGCGGCTTCCAACATCTGGCCATCGAATACGCCAGGAACGTGATGGGATTCACCGACGCCGCGCACGCGGAGAGCGACCCGTATGCGTCCTGCCTGTTCATCACGCCTTTGAGTTGTTCGCTAGTTGGAAGGACCATGGAGGTCGCGCTGAAGCCGGGAAGTAAGGCGGCGCTTGCGTGCCGGTCCACTCGATCGATGGAACAGTTCTATTGCAACTTTGGACTGAATCCGGAGTATCGGGAACAATTGGAAAAGCACGGGCTGGAGATTACCGGTTGGGATCAGAATGACGAAGTGCGGACTATTGAGCTCGGCAGTCATCCGTTTTTCGTCGGTACGCTTTTCGTGCCGCAGGCCAGATCGGTGGCGGGGAATCCGCATCCGCTGATTCTTGAATTTTGCCGGGCCGCGGTTCACTTGGCTGCTCATTTAACCACCGAAGCTTCCAGTTCCGCCCAGCGCGCGTAGAGTTCGTCCACGCGGCGTTGCGCGGCCTGCATCTTTTCATAGGCCTCGGCCACCCGGTTCGCATCCGATGCGAAGGTTTCCATATCGCGCTGGCTTGCGGCAAGCTCCTGCTCGGCTTCCAGGATCTTCGCTTCCATGCTGTCCCACTCGCGCTGCTGCAGGTACGACAGCTTCTTCCTGGGCTCGTCTGGAGACGCGGCCTGGCGCGATTGCTTAATGGGTGCCTTCTCAATGACCGGCTCGTTGCGAAACGCCTCCCATTGTGAATAATCGGCGAAGATACCGGCTTCGCTGCCATTGGGGCCGCCATCCAGGCCAATCACGATGGTGGAGACGCGGTCCAGCATATAGCGGTCGTGACTGACCAGCACCAAAGCGCCTGGAAAATCGAGCAGGCTGTCTTCCAGCACTTCGAGCGTGGGGATATCCAGGTCGTTGGTGGGTTCATCCAGCAACAGCACGTCGGCGGTGGTCAGCATGAGCCGCGCGATCATCACGCGCGCGCGCTCGCCACCGGAAAGCCGCGAGACCGGCATATCCAGCTGGTCGTCGCGAAACAGAAAGCGCTTGGCCCATCCCGCGACATGGATGGTCCGGTCGCGATAGATCACCATGTCGCCCTCGGGACAAAGAGTGCGGCGCAGGCTGGCGTCGGGATCCAAATGCGCGCCACGGTCCTGCGCGAAGCTGACGATGCGCAACTGGTCCGCACGCCGGATGATTCCCTGGTCGGGCTGGAGCGAGCCTTCCAGAAGTTTCAGCAGCGTGGTCTTGCCGCTGCCGTTCGCGCCGACCAGTCCAATGCGCACGCCGGGAGAAAGGACCAGATTCAAATTCTCGAACAGCTTTCGGCCGCCCAGAGTTTTACCGACGCCTTCGGCTTCGATCAGGCGTTTGGTCTTGCGGTCGGACGCGGTGAAATCGATTTTGGCCGTGCCGGTGCGGCTGCGGGCGTTCGCCTCTGAGAGCTCTTCGATGAGGCGTCCTGCGGAATCCACTCGCGCGCGCGATTTTCCGGTGCGGGCTTTCGGACCACGGCGCAGCCATTCGATTTCGCGACGGACCTTAGTGGCCAGCGCGTCCTGCTGTTTGGCCTGGGCCTCCAGAAAATCCTCGCGCTTCTCCAGGAACTCGCTGTAATTGCCGCTCACCTGGAAGGAGCCTTGCGGATAAACGCGATTGACCTCCACCATTTGCGTCGCCACACGCTCCAAGAAATAGCGATCGTGCGTCACCACCAGGGAAGCACGCGCGGCCTCGATAGCGGTTTCAAGCCACAGGATGCCGTCCAGGTCCAGGTGATTCGTGGGCTCGTCCAGCAGCAGCACGTCGGGCGACGGAATCAGCGCGGCAGCGATGGCGAGCCGCTTTTTCCATCCGCCGGAGAGCGAAGCGGCAGGCGCAGCGGCGTCCTTGAATTCGGCCCGGCCCAGCATCACTTGCAGGCGAGTGCGCTTTTCCTCTTCGTCGAACGGCAGGTCCGCGAGTGCGGCACTCAGGACCGAACCGACGGTGTCGGCGGGCGCGAAGAGCGAGTCCTGCGGCACGTACGCCAGGCGCGTCTGCTTTCTCAGCGCGCGCGTTCCGGTATCGGGCGCTTCGTTGCCCGCCAGGATTTCGAGCAGCGTGGTTTTGCCGCTGCCGTTGGGTCCGATCAGACCAGTGCGGTCGCCTTCGGAAAGACTGAGCGCAAGATTTTCGAACAGAACGCGCGCGCCAAAACGCTTGCCTAACGCGGAGACACTGAGGAGCACACCCATCTCTCTTCAGAATGGCATGCCGAAGCTCATTCCTTCCAGAACAGCTCGGCGTCGGAGCGGCGCACGTAATTGGCGTCGATGTCGGCGGGATCGCTGGAGCGGCCGGCGTTGAAATCGTCCCAGGCGATGTGGCCAATGGCGGCGGCGAGCGCGCGGGGAGTGTCGACGGACGAGATCAATTCGCAATTCCTGGCAGGCAGCGTGGGGAGCCACGCATCCAGTTTCATCACCACTTCCGGCATCACGAGCTCGAATTGGCTGTTATAGACGGCCGCGTAGACCTCACCGCGCCGCGCGTCGATCACTGTGGCGCGCAACGGCGCCGATCCGAAAAAAGCCAGCGCCCGCAAGTTCGAGACCGCGACCACGCGCTTGCCGGTGGCCTCGGCCAGCCCTTTGGCGGCCGTGAGTCCCACGCGCACGCCGGTGAACGAACCAGGGCCGGACGCCGCCGCAAAACATTCCATTTGATGCACGGTGGTCCCGTTTTTTTCGAGCAGGCGCTCGATATGCCCGAACAGCACGTGGCCGAAGCCTTCCGGCGCGTGCAGCGCCACTTCCTCCACCACGACGTTGGCTTCGGTAAGCGCGATGCTGCCGAATTCGGAGGTGGTGTCAATGGAAAGGATCACAAGATGGAAAGGAGCACAAATACTTGTTCAGTTGATAAACGCGGTCCGTCTGATACGCCTTGCCATTGGCATTCAAAGCCGTCAGGTGAATGCTGAGAACGGCGGGGAAATTGGCGGCGATGGACACGGGAACCACGAACATTCCGCTGGATCCCGTCCCGATGACGCGGAAGCCGCGCCCATCGGCGGCCACTTCGGCGCTCCACAGATACATCATCGCGCGCGTGGCGCGAGTCTCGCGCGTCAGTTTTACCGAGAACTGCGCGGGCTTGCCCGCTTCAATCGTATTGCCCGGCAGCGCCGCGATTTCGAACGGAATCTTCTTCAGGTCCGTTTCCACTTCCTGCACCGGCACGGGCCGCGATTCGAACTTGTAGGACTTCAGCATTCCCTCCTTGTGACCCTCGCGCGCGATGTATAGCACCCAGGGATGGCTCTGATCCGGCGCCTCGCCGGTGAAGTGCTCGCCACTGTACTTCTTCTGTTCGAGCGATTCGCCGGTGGCGGGATTCAACCACTCGACGTCATAGCCGTGCTTTTCCAGCGTGACTTCGACCGGCGAGCCGGGATGCTGGATGTAGTTCACATATTCGACGTCTTCGAGCGCCACCGCGCGCGCGCCGTCGACGTCGAAATACGGCTCCAGTTCCCAATGCCGCGTGTCGGCCATGAAATCGAACCAATATTTCGCGACATTGGGGTTTTCGCCGCGAAACTCCGGATATTCGCCGTCCATGGTGGCGTTCCACAGATGCTGTGCGTCGGTCACTCCGACGAACGGAACCGGATAGAACTGATGTTCCACCGAACCGACGGCATCGTCCTGTGATCCTTCGATGACATAATCCATCCAGCCGTCCGGAAGCAGGGGCGAAGAGGTTATTTTGGCGTTGGACGATCGCGGATGCTGGTAAGGGTCGAGCTTCTTGAGATCCAGACCCAGTTCCTTCAGCAGCGCGCGGCCATCGGCGTAGTCTTCAAATTCCGCCAGGCCCTGCCAGGTGATGTTGAACGCGGCATAGCGCGCGACTACATAGCGGATGAAACGCTCGCGCGATTGCCAGTCGGGAAAAAGCGCGGTGATGGTATCGGGATCCGACGCGAGCATCAGATCGGCAGTGATTCCGCGTTTGTGAATCTCCCCAATGCGCCGGTCGAGTTCATCGAAATAGGCCGGATTGGGCCGATCGGGCCCAAGATACACCTGGCCGCTGTCCTTGGCGCCGCCCAGAATGGAGCCACGAAAATGATTGAACTTGTTTTGCGCGGCCTGGTCCAGCTGGCGGTCAAATTCAGAACCTGAATCAAAACTAAATCGATCAGAGATGAAGCCCATCCATAGATGCGCCTTCTTGTTGTCAGTGGCCCAGTGGTGCACGTTGGCGA
The DNA here is from genome assembly GCA_963798295.1 of Bryobacterales bacterium. Taxonomy (GTDB): domain Bacteria; phylum Acidobacteriota; class Terriglobia; order Bryobacterales; family Bryobacteraceae; genus Palsa-89. The sequence continues at coordinate 1,867,225 of CAWCSV010000007.1, forward strand.
CGTTGACGAAGCCCGGCGCGTCCGATGGCGCCGCGTTGAATGTGCCTTGCTTGCCGTCGAAAGCGGCCACATTGCTGGTGACCCGGTAGATCCACTGGCCCGCTTCGGTGGGAGTGAAGCGCACGATCATCTGATTTTTCCCCCGGCCATCCCAAAAGGCAGGCATCAGATAGGTCTTGAAACGCGGCGAGCGAAATTCCACTTGCAGCGTGACGCTGGCGTAAGGGTTCGGATGCGCCGAGACATCGGCCGCCGATAAATCGAACGGCATCTCACAAGGAGAGTAGGCGGGCGTTCCCTCGCAAGGCGGCTGCGCAAGAGCCGAAAGAACGGAGAAACAACACACGAGCAGCAGACGCGCCGGCATCCATCTTCAGACTATCGCAAGTCTGTAGCCGTCCAACGGGTATTGGCATCCAATATCTTTGAAGGAGGGCGCTATGGACACTGGGCATCGTGTTTTGATCCTGGGTGGTGGCTTCGGGGGGCTGTACGCCGCGAAGGCCCTGAGGAAAGCGCCGGTTCAAGTTACGCTGCTGGACCGCCGCAATTTTCACCTGTTCCAGCCGCTGCTTTATCAAGTGGCGACGGGCTCGTTGTCACCTGGTGAGATCGCATCGCCGCTACGATCCGTGCTGCGGCGGCAGAAAAACACGCGCGTGCTGCTGGGCGAGGCCGTCGATCTGGATATTGACTTCCATCGCGTCATTCTGGACGATGGCCAGACGGTTGAGTTTGACACGCTGATTGTCGCCACTGGTTCCACCGATTCGTACTTCGGCCACGACGATTGGCGGCCAAACGCGCCCAGCCTGAAAACCATCGAGGAGGCCACTGAGATCCGTCACAAGATTTTCTACGCCTTCGAAGCGGCCGAGCGGGAACCGGATCCCGAGAAGCAGCGCGAATGGCTGACGTTTGCGATTGTGGGTGGAGGCCCCACCGGCGTGGAGCTGGCCGGCGCGCTGGCCGAAATCGCCCACGATACGCTGCGCCACGATTTTCGTTCCATTCGTCCGGAAGAGGCGCGCATCTTCTTGATCGAGGGCGCAGCCCGCCTGCTGCCCACCTATCCGAAAGATTTGTCCGCCAAGGCCGAGGCGTCGCTCCGGCGGCTAAAGGTGACGCCCCGCACCGGCACATTTGTCACGCATCTGGATGAGAGAGGCGTTACGGTAAAAGGGCCCGACGGCATGGAGCGCACCTTGCCCGCACGGACCGTGGTATGGGCAGCGGGCGTAAAACCGTCATCCTTCGCCGACGTGCTGGAACGGCGCGCCCACGCGCCACGCGACCGCAGCGGCCACGTGCTGGTGAATCCCGACTGCAGCGTGCCCGGGCATCCCGAGATTTTTGTGATCGGCGATCTGGCGCACGTCGAGCAGGATGGAAAGATTTTGCCCGGAGTGTCGCCGGTGGCGATACAGGAGGGCGCGTATGTGGCCAAGCTCATTCACCAACGCCGGCTCGACGGTAAGCCTTCCCCGCCCTTCCACTATTTCGATAAAGGCAGCGTGGCGGTGATCGGACGGGCGTCGGCGGTGGCCGAGATCGGACCGCTGCACTTATCCGGCCTGTTGGCGTGGCTGACCTGGCTGTTCGTCCACTTGATGAATCTGGTTGAGTTTTCCAATCGCGTGCTGGTGTTCGTGCAGTGGGGTTTTCTTTACCTCACGTTCAACCGCGGTGCGCGATTGATTACGGGAGCAGATTCTTCCGGGCATCCGGCGGCGGCGCTGGACGAAGTGCACTCCACAGTAAAGCGCTAGCGTATCGGCGATTCTTCCATTCGGAATCGCTATACTGAATGGCTTGTTGTCCAGCTCTCCGACAACGCAGTCAGCCGGCGGCGAATTGACGCCCGTCGAGACCGTTTCCACGCGCCGCGTCTGGCCGCGCATTCTGGCCACCATCGCCTTCTTCGCCGCGTTGGAGGGCCTGCTGTTCCACACTGGGCTTTATTCGTCCATCATCGAGCCGGACTCCACCACAGGTTTTATGGAGATCCAGCTGCGCAACGAAATCCGGCGGCCCAAGCCCAACCGGAATCAGGTGCTGGCGGTGGGACACTCGCGCATGTCGCTGCTGCCGCGCGTGGTGAATGAGGACAAACCGGGGACCGGGTACACGTTCGCCACCATCGGGCTCGGTGGAACCACGCCGCGGGCCTGGTATTACGCGCTCCGCGCCGTGGACCCGAACGCCCGCAACTATGCCGCGATCGTGATTCCCAGCGACGACTACAACGATCCCGACAGTTACGACTACCAGTCCGAGCGCGAGACCGACCTGCACTATCTGATCGCGCGGCTGGAGCTTGGGGATCTGCTCGAATTTCCGTGGACTTACCAGAGCAAGAAGCGGCAATGGGAAATCGTGCGTGGCATGCTCCTGAAAGGAAGCATTTACAAGCGGGATTTTGTGGAATTTCTGGATCACCCCGTCGCGCGTATCGTCAAGGCGCGCTACTACGCGCACGATTCGGCAGGCTGGTATTACTACTATGGCGGCTCGGACAAGACGCTCGCGGGATTGCAGATCGACTGGCCGCATAAGACCATCCGGTTTCCGGCGGGCGTTGCCGATAGCGACCGCCAGCTGGTGCAGCGCGAGTTGTTCCCGACGCTGCCGCCCGACCGTGGCCGCGAAACCGCCTACTTGCGCTATTGGTATGGCCGCATCGTCGATCACTACCGCGGCTCGGATACCAAGCTGATCTTCATGCGCGTGCCCCGCGCACCCGTTTCCCCGCCCGACGTTCCGCCCAAACTGGCCAGCGCCGTCCGGCAGATCGCATCCCAGCCCAACGTGATCGTGCTCGACGAACGCACGTTCAACCAGCTGGAACATCCCGACCTGTTTTGGGATGGATGGCATTTGAATCGGGCCGGAATGGAGCAGTTTTCGCGGCTTCTTGCGGCCGAAGTGCGCCGCGCCCTGGGTCCGCCGAAATCGTAAGTCATGCTGTTCAACACCGCGCAGTTCTTCGTATTTCTGGCCGTCGTCCTGATCCTGTTTTACGCCGCGCCGCGGTCTTGGCGGAAATATATTCTTCTGGCCGCCAGCTACTTTTTCTACATGAGCTTCATTCCGAGGTTCATCCTGTTGTTGCTCGCTCTTACCGCGATCGATTACACAGCAGCGCGCTGGATTGCGCGGACCGAATCGCCGCGCTCACGCAAGAACGCGCTGATCGTCAGTCTGACGGCCAACCTGGGCCTGCTGGGCTTCTTCAAGTACTACAATTTCTTCGCCGCGAACATCGCGCACCTGTTCCACAAGCCTTCCGACGCCTTCGCGCTCAGCATCATCCTGCCCCTGGGGATCAGCTTTCATACTTTCCAGAGCATGTCTTACGTGATCGACGTCTATCGCCGGGAGCAGGAACCGATCACCAACCCCATTGACTACGCGCTGTTCATTTCTTTCTTTCCGCAGTTAGTGGCCGGCCCCATCGTGCGCGCGCGTGAATTCTTCGGCGACCTCTATCATTGGAAGCGGCCCTCTTCGGATGACGTGTTGCGGGGGCTGCTGCTGCTGTTTCTGGGGCTGGCCAAGAAAATGGTGATGGCCGATCAGTTCGCGCAGATCGCCAACGCATACTTCCGGGACGTCACCAAGAATCCGGGAGCGGTGTCCGCATGGTCGGCCGTGATCGCGTTCGGCATCCAGATCTACTTCGATTTTTCGGGCTACACCGACATGGCCATCGGGATGGCGAAGCTGCTCGGCTTTCATTTCCCGGTGAATTTCCGGCGTCCGTATCTGGCCTCCAGCATCACCGACTTCTGGCATCGTTGGCACATCTCGTTGTCACGCTGGCTGCGCGATTATCTCTACATTCCTCTGGGCGGGAATCGCCATGGCAAGCTCGAAACCTACCGCAATTTGATGCTCACCATGCTGCTGGGCGGCTTATGGCATGGCGCCAGCTGGAACTTCGTCGTGTGGGGCGGCTATCACGGCGCGTTGCTCAGCGTGGAGCGCGTGTTTCGTGGCAAAACTCTTCATTCCGGGAACCGGGGACTCGCCGAGCCCGCGCACTGGACCTGGTTCTATCCGCTCCAGGCCGTCATCACCTTCGGGCTGGTGATGATTGGATGGGTTTTCTTCCGCGCGACCACTTTTCACGACAGCCTGTACGTTTTGCATCAGATGTTCTTCGTGCCGTACGGAAAGCAACTGATTCCCTACTGGGAGACGGCGCTGGCGCTCATGACGCTGGCGCTGGCGCTGCTGGAAGAGAAGAAGGACTGGTTTGAGGAGATCTCGCTCGGCCCGGCCTGGGCCTACGGAGCGGTGTGCGCGTTGCTGCTGCTTTCGGTGGAGTTAATCGGATTCACCGAGACCGCCGTGCCCTTCGTCTATTTTCAGTTCTAGCCAACTGGCCGCCGATGAACGCGGATCGGCGTTAATCGGTGTTTATCTGTGGCCAGCTATGTTTCAGTATGTTTGACCATTCCCATAGAACTGATTACGGCTTGACCGCTTCCTCGATCTGAAACCCGCGCTTGTTGCCGGCGGAAACGATGCGTCCGGCAAATTTGTGCTCTCCGTTGATGGTGAGATCCAGCAGCCTCCCCACGCTGAAATCCAAGGCCAGCACATCCTCCGACTTGAGATCCATCAGGTCCCCGACGGTCAAGGTGGGTCCCCGCAGTCGGCCGTCCAGCGACAGCCGCGACGTCCGGATCAAGTGCAGAATGCGCGCCTGTTCCTGCTCGGTGGACTGGCTTTTGCGCACCGACCATTGCTGGTCGAATTTGTTGCGCAACATCTTGACGACAATCGAAGGGATGCCGATGTTCATCATCCCCGCGTTTTCGCCGATCCGAACTTCCATGCTGACCGCCACCACGGCCTCGTTGGGCGCCAGGATCCGCAGCAGCCCCGGCTCGGTCTCGTGCGACTCGATCTCGAACTCCAGCGGTGTCACCGCGTGCCAGGCGGTTTTCAGATCGTTGAGCGTGATGCGAAACAGCCCGTCCAGCACGCTTTGCTCGATCTCGGTGATTTCGCGGTTGATCTTGGTCAGGGATTTGGCCGCACCACCCAGCAGCATTTCAAAGATGGGAAATACCAGCGCCGGATTCATCTCCAGCACCGCGTTTCCTTCGTAGGGCTTCATGCCCAACGAAACCAGGCAGGTGGGCGAGGGCAGCGCCTGTGAAAATTCGACAAAGGAGAGCTGCTCCACCGAAACCAGGTTGACGGCTACGTAGGCTCGCAAGTAGGCCGAAAGGCTGGAGGCCAGGCTGCGCGCGAAATTCTCGTGCAGCATGTGAATGGCGCGAAGCTGGTCTTTAGCGATGCGATCCGGACGGCGAAAATCGTAGGGCTCGGCGCGTAGCGCGGGGTCTTCATCAACCGGCGTCTCCCGCAGATTGCGAAATACATCGTCGATCTCTTCCTGCGAAAGAACGCGGTCCACCATATCGCACTTCTCCAAGCGTCCATCGGCTTGCCAGCCCTTTTCTTTATAACGTCGCGATTCCATCGGGCCGCGTTCCAGGTTGGTAGAATCGAATGGTGCCGAGCTTCCACGTGCAAAATTTCGGATGCCGTGCCTCCCAAGCCGACGGCGCGGCCATCGAAACGGGCCTGAACGGGGCCGGTTTTCATTCGGCCCCAAGCGCGTCCGAAGCCCAACTGGTGGTGCTAAACAGTTGCACTGTCACTTCTTTCGCCGACGAAGACGTGCGGAAGTCCATTCATCGCGTGCATCGCGAGAATCCTGAAGCGCGCATCCTGGTTACCGGCTGCTACGCCCAGCGCGCGCCCGATGAGCTCGCCCTATTGCCTGGGGTCTACTGGGTAGTAGGTAACTCGCATAAGATTCGAATTCCGGAAATCGTCGCGGAATCGATGGCGCAAAGGGCCACGCCGTATCACGGACAGATTCACATCAGCGACATCTTGGAACAGCGCGATTTTCTCTCGGCTCCCGTCGAGGACGCCGCCGGCGAACGCACGCGCCCCAACCTCAAGATTCAGGACGGCTGCAATAACCGCTGCTCGTTCTGCATCATTCCGTTCGTGCGTGGCCGCAGCCGCAGCGCTCCCGCCGATCAGGTTGTGACCCAGGTGCGCGATCTGGCCGCCCGCTATCGCGAGGTGGTGCTGAGCGGGATCAATCTGGGCCGCTGGGGGCGCGAGCCAGGGAGTACTGTCCGGCTGGCCGATCTCATCCGCCGGCTGTTGAACGAGACCCCAATGGAGCGGCTGCGTCTGAGTTCGGTGGAGCCGATGGATTGGAGCGACGATCTGCTGGAGCTGGTCGCAACGTCAGAGCGCATCGCCAAGCACGTGCACGCGCCTTTGCAATCGGGGTCCGATCGTGTGCTGCGGCGCATGCACCGCAAGTATCGGCCGCGGCATTACGAAGACCGCGTTCGAAAAGTCCGCGCGTGGATGCCGGACGCCGCCATCGGCGCCGATGTCATGACCGGCTTTCCCGGTGAAACCGATGCCGAGTTCGAAGAGACGCGCGCGTTCATCGAGAGCCTGCCGTTCACCTATCTCCACGTCTTCACGTATTCCGAGCGGCCCGGAACGCCCGCAGCGGCAAGCACCGCTCAGGTTCCCATGGAAGTGCGCCGCGATCGCAACCGGATTCTGCGCGAACTGGCCGCGAAAAAGAATCTGGAATTCCGCCGAACGATGATCGGCCGTACGCTTTCGGTGGTGACGCTGGGTGAGGGCGCACTATCGGACAATTTCCTGAAGGTGGAGCTCGCCGCCCCGCGCGCGGCCAATCAGCTGCTGGATGTAAAGATCGGCGCGGTCACAGTCACTGGTCTCGGCGAGCACAGCGCGCTGATGGTCTTATAGCTGCTTAAAGAAAATCGTCGTATCGCACCAGCGCCCGTCCGGATAAAGAGCGTACTTGGGAATCACGCCGACTTTACTCCAGCCCAGGCGTTCGTACAATCTCTCGGCGGCGTCGCCTGTGACCGTATCGAGAACCAGCAGCGTCTTGCCGGCCGCGCGCGCGTGCTCTTCCACGGCTAGCATGAGCCGATTGGCGATTCCCTGCCGCCGGGCCGACCGGTGAACCAGCATCTTGGCGACGTCCGCACGATGCGGTTGATTGGGCGGCGTCGCCAGTATGATTTGAACCGTGCCAACCAGCTTTGAATCGTCCCAGGCCGCGAGCAAAATCCGGTCGCCGCGCTGGACCTCCGGCAGCAGTTTTTCAAAGAACGCCGAGGCTTCGGCTTTTGAGAATGGCGCCATGAAACTGACGGAAGCTCCTCCCGCCACGCAATCCGCCAGAACCTCACCCAGCGCGTCCAGGCTTTGGCGTGCGTCTGCGGCGGTCAAGCGGCGGACGTCGATCATAGGCTACATCTCGCGCCGGTTTTCCAGCGACTTGCCCATGGTCACTTCGTCGGCGAACTCCAGGTCGCTCCCCACCGGAATCCCCATCGCGATGCGCGTGACTTTCACGCCCAGCGGCTTCATGAGCCGTGATAGATATACTGCCGTCGCTTCGCCTTCCACCGTCGGATTCGTCGCCACGATCAGTTCCTTCACCTCGCCCGCTGGGATGCGTTCGACCAGACTCGCGATGCGCAACTGTTCGGGGCCAATTCCGCGCAGCGGCGAAATCGCGCCGTGCAGCACGTGATAGAGACCGTTGAATTGCCGGGTGGTCTCGATCGGCAGCACGTTGTGCGGCTCCTCCACCACGCAAATCACGGAACGATCGCGATGCGGATCGCGGCAATAATTGCAGAGCTCGCCATCGCTGATGTTGTTGCAGACCGCGCAGATCCCGAGCTTGTCTTTTACGTCCAGCAGGGCCTGCGCCAGCCGTTCGGCGCTTTCGCGTTCGTTGCGCAGCACGTGGAACGCGAGCCGTTGCGCCGACTTTTGTCCAATGCCAGGCAGGCGCTTGAATTCCTGGATCAGGCGCGCGAGCGGTTCAGCGAAATCCGGCATCGAGAGGTTAGCCTAGAAACCCGCGCTTAGAACATTCCCGGCGGCAGTCCCAGACCACCCAGGAGCCCGCTCATCTTTTCCTGCGACGCTTCGTCCACTTTCTTGGACGCCTCGTTGAAGGCCGCCATCACCATGTCCTGCAGCATCTCGACGTCGCCGGCCACTTCGGGATCGATCTTCACCGCGGTCACGTTCTTCTTGCCGTCCATGTGCACCGTCACCATGCCGCCGCCGGCCGAGGCGTCCACGCGAATCAGCGCGATCTCCTCCTGCATCTTCTTCTGCATCTGCTCGGCCTTCTGCATCATGGCCTGCATGTTTCCGGGAAGTTTCATAGGCCCTGCCTTATTCCTTTAGATTACGCACCACGCGGACTTGCGCGTCCGGGAACAGCTCCTGAAACCGCTTCACTTCCGGATGACCCAGCGCGCGCTCCGATACATCGTCCTTGGGTTTGGCGAGAGGCGCGGCCGCCGCGCGATCCGGCTCTCCAAAGGTGGTTTTGATGCGCATCGGCCGCCCGGCGATCTTCTGCACGACCTTCAGAATATCCTTTTCGTTCATCGCCAGACGGAACTCCTCCGGCGTGATGAACTGCAGCTCGCCGCCCGACTCCGTGACTGCGGAGTGCTCAACGGCGTCGGCGGTGAACTGCATGCCCGCTTCGAGCAGCGCGCTGTGCAGACGGTCGCGCCAGGGACCCGGCGCAGCGGGTGGCTGGTGGCTGGTGGCCGGGGCGGTGGCTGGTGGCTTGTGGCTGGTGGCTGGTGGCACGGACGGCTTTCGTGCGGGGGGTGGAGTCGAACCGCCGCCGAGATCGGCCAGCGCCTCTTCGATCGGTACTAGCTTACCCGCTTGCACCAATCGCAAAAGGCCAATTTCCAAATGCAGCCTTGGTTGCAGCGAAGACTGCAGATCCTTGAACAGATCCAGCGTGAGCTGCAAATAGCGCGTGAGGTCTTCTTCGGAAAATCCGCTCGCCACCTCGGCCAGCCGCTCCTGCTCGTGGGCCGACGCCGCGATCAACCGGGTATTCGCGCCCGCCACCTTCGCTACGAGAAGATTCCGGAAGTGGCGCGCCAGCTCTCGGCAAAAGTGCTGCAGGCTGCGTCCGTTGCGCTCCAGCTCCAGCACTAAATCCAGCATGCGCCGGGAATCCTGGCCCGTCAGCGCCCGCGTCACCTCGCCCAGCGAATCGAGCGAAAATAACCCAAGCATGCCACGCACTTCCGCGGCGTCCAGCGTAGTGCCGCAACAGGCAATGGCCTGATCGAGCGCCGACAGCGAATCGCGTACGCTGCCCTCGCCCGCCTGCGCCAGCACGCTCAGCACTTCGGGATTAGTCGCGATCCCTTCCTTGGCGCAAATCTCTTCCATGCGCTTCACCACTTCGTTGAAGTCCACCGAGCGGAAGCTGAACTGCTGGCAGCGCGACGCGATAGTGGTGGGGATTTTGTGAACTTCGGTGGTGCACAGAATGAACACCGCCCACTCGGGCGGCTCCTCCAGCGTTTTCAGCAGCGCGTTAAAGGCTTCGCTCGTGATCTGATGCGCTTCGTCGACGATGAAAACCTTGTAGCGATCGCGCGCCGGCCGGTAGCGCACGTTTTCGCGCAGCTCGCGCATTTCGTTGATGCCGCGATTGGACGCCGCGTCGATCTCGATCACGTCCGGCGAATTTCCGCCCGCGATTTCCAGGCAGCTGGCGCACACCCCGCAGGGCGTCGCGGTCGGGCCGTTGATGCAGTTCAGGCAGCGCGCCAGAATGCGCGCGACAGTGGTCTTACCGGTCCCGCGCTGGCCCGAGAAGATGTACCCGTGCGCGATGCGCCGCTGCGCGATGGCGTTTTCGAGGGTGGTGCGGACGTGCTCCTGGCCGATCAGCTCCGCAAACGATTGCGGCCTGTATTTCCTGGCGATGACTTGGTACATGGAGAATTGAGCGGAGTATCGACCCCCAAGGGGTATGCCAGACCCCGGGTGATCCGCGGCACACGGATTAAACCGTTACCGTTGCTTCCTTCCGGACCTGGCGGGGTTCACAGCCATCCGTTGCACGAAGCCCGGAGCCTGACAACCTCTCATGCTAGCATGCGGGCTCGGAAAGGCAAGCGAGCCTCATGTAGAATATTGGGGAGTTAACTTAGAAGCCATGGTCGAACGGATTAGTCTGTGAATCGTCGAGATTTCCTGCGATCGGCGGGCGCTGTGTCCGCTGGCGTCGCGTTTTCCAAGACGGAGTGTCTGCTGGCAGGGGACGCAAACTCTGCGAGTTGGCGCACGTTCGAAGTGATCACACGCGCCGAAATCCTGAAGTCGTCGGAGGACACGCGCGTGTGGCTGCCGATGGCGCTCATCCGCGAGACGCCCTTCCAGAAGACGCTCTCCCATAATTTCAGCGACGACGGAGGCACTGCCAGGATCGTCAAAGGCAGGGCTGACAGTCTCGGAATCATAGCAGCGGAGTTTCCGGCCGGCGTACGGCCCGTCCTCACCCTCACGAGTCGAGTCGCGACCAAGAACTATGCGGTCGACCTCTCCGTGCCCGGCAAAGCGCCGAAAGCGAACGTCGCGGAGTTGGAACATTTTCTTCGGCCGACCAAGCTTCTGCCGACCGACGGCATCGTGAAAGCGGCAGCCCTCAAAATCACGGGCGGCGCGAAGACTGACCTGGAAAAGGCGCGCGCCATCTACGAGTGGATCGTCGATAACACGTTTCGAGATCCGAAAACACGCGGCTGCGGCATCGGCGACATCCGGTTTATGCTGGAGTCCCAAGACCTGGGCGGGAAATGCGCGGACCTGAACGCGCTTTATGTCGGCCTGGCCCGTGCGGCGGGCCTTCCGGCGCGGGACGTGTATGGCATCCGGATCGCTAAATCAGACCTGGGATATAAGAGCCTCGGCGCCTCATCGGAAAACATCACGAAAGCCCAGCACTGCCGCGCCGAAGTGTACATCGGTGCTTACGGATGGGTTCCTGTCGATCCCGCCGACGTCCGAAAAGTTGTTCTCGAGGAGCCACCCGGAAACCGGCCACTGGACGACCCGAAGGTGAAAAAGGCGCGAGCGCGACTATTCGGGTCGTGGGAAATGAATTGGATGGCGTATAACTTTGCGCACGATGTCAGGTTGCCCAGATCGGCCGGGGCGCCGGTCGCCTTCCTCATGTATCCGCAGGCCGAAACCAGCGACGGCCGGCTGGACTGCCTCGATCCGGACAACTTCAAGTACCAGATCACGTCGAGAGAGATTCCCTCTACCACCAGAGAGCCGCGACCCTAGGCCGATTGGCCGTTGGCTGGAGTGACCTGCGGGACCAAGCGGCCGGAGCTGAGCCGTATCCCACAGTAATCGACGGCATTTCCTGCAACTCTAACGTTCTTATGGACTCCCTTGCGGGCGCAAAATTGCACTTCACCCTCGCGGCGAAAACTGTTTTCAGTGCGGCGTGGCCGCGAGCGGGGGGAGTAGTTTCCATGTGGCGAAGTGTATTGGAAATCTGGATTGCATGGTCTGTTGTGGCTTTGGTTGCCGGCAGCCTTCTGTTTACCGCGGCCGCCAGGATCACAGGCCGTATCGATAAGCTCTTGATCAACCGGATCGTGCTATGGTCGCGCATCGGCCTGAGCCTCACGTTTCTGTATGGCGGAGTGGTGAAGCTGACGAATCCCTGGTATGTGCTGGCGACCTCGATGGTCGATTTCAAGGTCGGCATTAGCGAAAGCTCGGTATTGCTGCGTCCGCTGGCCGTGGTTATTCCGTGGGCCGAGGTGGCGATCGCGATCCTGTTGCTCTTTCCGCTGCGCTGGGTGGTGCTGTCTAGCGGCGCAATCCTGATGGCTTTTCTCGGCCTCGGCGTCGCCGCGGAAATGCGTGGCATCCAGGTGGTATGTGGGTGCTGGGGCGGATCGATGTTGGTGGGTCCGCTGTGGTTTAGCGAGCACGGCGGCATGTTCCTCATGGCGCTTGCGGCCGACAAAACATTTGCGACGCGATTACTGGCCAGCACTGAATGAACAGACTGAGAGAGGTAACAAAAGGCGAGGGCACTACCCTCCGTTCTGTCACCGCCGCCTCACCTCACCGGCATCCGCGGTACGCGGATTTACCGTTGCTTCCTTCGGACCGTTGCACGAAGTCCGGAGCCTGACAGCCTCTCAGTTACATGCGGGGGCCGGAAGGCGAGCGGCGGTTAGTATCCGAAATACTGACTTCTCGCGCATGTGGATTGCTTCAGGCTAGCAACCATCCCCCGACGGCGCTTCTTCGCAACGACGTGCCCGTCGAGCTGCACTTAAAACCCAGATTTTGGTTTTGATCACTGCGCTTAGATCCAGGACAAACCGGCGGACCGTGAAAACTGCCCGCCGAGCGTGTTCTTCATATCGACCACCTGTTTGCGCGCATGCAGCGTCTTAATACATACGAAGCATACATACGAAGCAAAGACGAACGCCATGACGAGAATCGGATCCCAAGTACTGCCAGCGCCATTCAGGTGTGAATAGAACGCGAGTGAAAGATCGATCTTGAGACCAGCATAAATCCACTCAGTCAATCGAGGCACATTGGGAATCAGAAGGCCCACGCCACCAAGGATGTGGGTCACGCCAAGCACAGGGATGATATAGAGCGGGTATCCGAGCTGCTGATTGGCGATCCTCCCTTCGTCGGAATCGTGAATTAGATATAACCTTCCGAAGTACACCCAGATCCGTCGATCTTTCTTGACGTTAGCGCCGCAGTTCCGAACCGGGCTGATTCAGCTTGCCCCGGACTTACGCGTTGACGAGGTTCGCCTTGACGGCGTTCTGTGCAGCCGCAAACACATCGCGTGCGGACGTCGTACCCGCTACGTGCTCCGTACCTGTGATTCCGAGGTCCATCCATCCGGCGTTGACGCTCTCATACATTTCTTCGGCAGGTCCAGTGTGCCCCTTCGGGATGCCGAACTGCTCGAACGCTTCCGCCCACCCTGCACGCGGGACTGCGAAGGCTTTTACGTCGAGTTTCAGGACTTCACCCAATTGTCCGGCCACTTCATCCGCGCTTACCATCGAACCCAGCTCGATAACACGATGCCCTGACCACGCCGGCCCGGTCAGCAGCGTCGCCACCTCTGCGCCGATGTCGTCTGACGCGACCATTGTCGATTTCCGGTTTGTAGGATTGTAGAAGACCGGTAGTGTTCCGCCTTGGGCGGCCTGTAAGCCGAAAAGAAAGTTTTCGAAAAAACCGCCTGCGCGCACAAATGCGACCGGAGATCGCAGGCTGCGAAAACCTTGCTCCAAAAGTGATAAGGCCGTGATCATCCCCAGCCCGCTTGTTCTATTCGCGCCCATCGACGAGAGTGCTACCACGCGCGGGGGCACTACCTTGGTCAGCGCCTCGACATAGTTCGCAATCACGCCCTTTGCTTCTCTGTAATCAGGCGAGGGTGCCCATACAGCCGGCAACATAACAAACGCGCCCTCAACACCTTTGAGCGCCGCCGCTATGGCTGTCGCATCGTTCCAGTCTCCATCCACCAACTCCACGCCTTGGTCTCGCCACTTCGCCGCTTTCTCGCGATTGCGCACAAGTGCTCGCACCTGTTTGCGTCGCTTCAGGAGATGCCGCGCGGTGGCGCCGCCAACCTTTCCAGTAATGCCCATGACTAAATACATGCTCGTTTTCTCCTTGTTGTTCTTGGCCGATACGGTACCGTATCTGTTGCTACGCGATACGGCCCAGCAGGCTTTCTACGAAACGATACGGTACCGTATCTGTGCTTACGCTACAGTGGAGTACTCTTCGAGGTGAAAAGTTGCAGGCGAAACGGTTACCTACAAACGGCCAACCCGTCTCTGTGCGCCGCGCCTGCGCCGTTCCTTCTGCACAACTCCCACCCCCCTCACGCTATAATTCAATGGAATGGATATTTACGAGGAGGTGGTGCGCCTGCGACGGCTGGGCCAGAAGTGCGCCCTCGCCACCATCGTCCAGGTGAACGGTTCCATTCCCAGCTACGAAAGCGCCAAATTACTGGTTCGCGAGGACGGCTCCATGATCGGCACCGTGGGTGGCGGGTGCGTCGAAGCCGAGGTCTGGAACGCCGCGCGCGAAGTGATGGAAACCGAGCGGCCGCGCCAGATGAACTTCAGCCTCGGCCAGGACGCCGCGTACGACAACGGCCTCATCTGCGGAGGGCAACTCAGCGTGTTTGTCGAGCCCGTGGTTCCCCAGCCCCGCGTCTTCATTTTCGGCGCCGGCCATATTTCGAAAAGCATCTCCAAGGTCGCGGTACTGGCCGGATTCGCGTCGGTGGTGGTGGACAATCGCGAGGCCTTTGCGAATCGCGAGCGCTTTCCGGAAGCCGACGAAGTTTACGCCGAGGAATACGAAGAGGTTTTCCCCAAGCTCCCCATTCGCGACACCAGCTACATCATCATCGTCACGCGCGGCCATCGCGACGACATGCGGGTGCTGCGCTGGGCGGTGGAAACCAACGCCAAGTACATCGCCATGATCGGCAGCAAGCGCAAGGTGATCGGCGTAGTGAAGGAATTGGAGAAGGAAGGCATCGCCCGCGCCGCCTTCGAGCGCGTTTTCGCGCCTATGGGGCTGGAAATCGGCGCCATCACTCCCGAAGAGATCGCCGTCTCGGTGGTGGCCGAGATGATCGCCGTACGCCGCGCGCCGGATTCGGAATGGCGCACCGCCGCCAAGTCCATCTTCGCCAGTGAAGCGTCGCGGGCCGTATTAAAGTGACGCCCAGTTCGAGGATCGCCGGGATTATTCTCTCCGGCGGCGCTTCCCGCCGCATGGGCACTCCCAAAGCGCTGCTTCGATTTCAGAACGAAACTTTTCTCGATCGATTGATCCGCGTATTCTCCCCGGTCTGCGACCCCATCATCGTAGTCGTCGGCGAGCACGCCGATCCGATTCGATCCGGCATTGAGCGCGGCCGCGAGGTGCTCTTCGCCCTGAATCCCGATCCCGAGCGGGGCATGCTCAGTTCTCTGCAATGCGGAGTAGCGCTGGTTCCACCGGAAGCCGAGGCCGCGATGTTCCTGCCGGTGGATCACCCGCACATCCAAGCCGCTACCATCGAACTATTGGCCGCCCGGTTCCGCTCGGAGCGCGCTCCCGTTACCGTACCCACCTATCTGGGCGAGCACGGACATCCGGTCTGCATCGCCAAGCCGGTGATCGCGGAGCTGCTGGCGCTCCCTCCTGAAGCCAAAGCCAGCGATGTGATTCATCGCCATATCGCCGCTACCAGCTACATCGAAGTTTCGGACCGGGCAGTAATCACCGACGTCGACGATCCAGCCGCGTACGCGGAGCTATTAGCGCGGCATTTATGAAACGGCTGTGGCGTTGGCTGGTCATTGCGTTGCTCGCTGTGCTTGTGGTCGGCTTGGCCGCGCCGAAGGTGAGCGCCGAGCGTTTTCGCCCGCGCATTCAGGCCGCGCTCGAAGCCGCGCTCAACCGGCCCGTCACTCTGGGCGCGGTGCACTTGAATCTGTTCACCGGCCCCGGGTTTACCGTTGACGATGTGCAAATCGACGACGATCCGGCCGCCGGCATCGAGCCGTTCGCGCACGTCGAGTCGCTGCAGGCGCGTATCCGCTGGAGCAGTTTATTCGCCGGCAATCTTGCTTTCTCCAGTTTGCGTCTCTCGGCTGGGGAGCGCGGCGATGCGCCCAGCGTCAACGTTGTCAAGATGCCCTCCGGGCCCTTGGAACATTCAACCCTTGCTGGACCGGCACGCCCAGCCCGGTGTCACGCATCGCCGCGCGGTGCCGGACATTCAGATCCGCGGCGGTCGCATCAATTTCAAATTTGGCGACACCAAGTCTGTCTTCTACATCAGCGATGCAGACGTAGATGTGTATCCCAACGAAAACGGCGAAGTGGTGATTCGTTTTTCCGGTGCGCCGGCCCGCACGGACCGCGCGTCGCAGAGCTTCGGCGAGCTAACCGCGCGCGGCTTGCTCCATTCCGGCCCCAACGGCGAGAGCCAGCTCAACATGGGCGTTCACCTGGATCGAACCGCAATTTCCGAACTCACGCGTCTCGTCCATGGCAGCGACATCGGCATCCACGGTTACGTATTCGCCGATGCCAAGATCGATGGACCGCTTTCCAGGCTCGACATCACCGGCGACCTGAATATTAGCGACGTGCATCGTTGGGACCTGATGCCTGCGCCGGGCGAAGGCTGGACGCTCAATTATCGCGGCCTTCTCAATTTGAGCGGCCATCACCTGGAGCTCGCTACCCTGGCCGCCACGCCCGCGCAGCCCGATCCGGTCTCGGTGGAATTTCGTTTAGACGATTATCTGTCCGCCCCAAAATGGTTCGGCAATCTGCAATTCCACGATCTGCCCGCCGCGTCGCTGGTCGAAACCGCGCGGCATTTCGGTGCGCCGTTCCCACAGGACGTGCAGGTGGAAGGCATGGTGCAGGGTGGCATCGGCTATTCCAGTCAATCGGGCATCGGAGGGCAGTTGGCGCTGGCCAACGCCGCGGTGAAATTCCCGGACGGCGGTTCGGCGCAGTTTGGCTCGGCGCAGTTGCAAATCTCCGACGGCAACGTTGTGCTCGCTCCATCCGACGTGGAAATGGAGGACGGCCAGTCCGCGCAGATCGAGGGCGAGTACGCGCTCGACAATAGCCACTCCCGGTTCCGCATCACCACACCGAAATTGGCGGTCGGACCTCCCGCTTGCTGGATGCCGCCACCATCCCGCTTATGGAGCAGCTTCGCCAAGGTTCCTGGAAGGGCTGGGTTGGGTATGAAAAAACCGCCGACAATCCGGGCGTGTGGTCTGGCCAATACGATCTGCAAAATGCCATGCTGGAAATTCCCGGTTTAGCGCTGCCCGTTCGGCTCGCCTCGGCAACCGTTCAGATGAACGACGACGGGATCCAAATCGCGCGCATGCGGGGACGCGTCGGCACCGTGAAGTTCGAGGGCGATTATCATTTTGATCCAGACTCCGGTTTGACACATCCGCAGCGTCTGCGCCTCACCATTCCCGAACTGCAGCTCGCCGACATCGAGAGCATGCTGCTTCCCTCTTTGAGCCGCAGCCAAGGCTTTCTGGCCCGCGCATTCCGTCGCGAACAGCCCCTCCCCAAATGGCTGGAGGAGCGGAATGCGGACGTCACCTTGCAAGTGACCGATCTGATCAACGGCGACTTAGCTCTCGGCGGTTTCAGCGCGCACGCCCTCTGGCACGGCCCGTCCATCACCGTGTCCAACCTGGAATGGCATTTGGACAGCATGCGAGCCAGCGGGAAAATCACCGTGAACCTGGCCAAGAGCGAGCCGTCCTATGACTTCAACGGCGCCGTCGAGAACTTCGACTATCGCAACGGCCAGCTGGATATCGACGGCGAGCTCCAAACCAGCGGCATCGGCCCCGAGCTGTTTCTGAATCTTCGATCCAAGGGCACCTTTGACGGGCGCGGAATTATGCTGGGGCCGGATGCCGAAATGCGCGAGGTTTCCGGTTCCTATCGCGTCAGCGCCCCGGCCGGCATTCCCCGGCTGCTGCTGTCGAACCTTCAGGTTGTGCAGGGCGCCGATACGCTGGTGGGCCAAGGCGCCAGCCAGCCGGATGGCCACATCGTGCTGGAACTGGCCAGCGGCCGCAAACAAGTACGGCTGACGGGCATGCTGCTGCCGCTGCATCCCGAACCCGCGCCCGCGCGATAACAGGGGCCCGATTTGGCTGATAAGATGAAAGAGCTCCGTTGTTATTAAGTAACACAAAGTAAGAGCGAGGAACCACCATGCGAGCCACCGATACCTTGACGATCTCCTTGCCCGCCGCTATGGCGGAGCAGATGAAGAGAGTTCAGAAGAAGGAGAACCGCACCCGGTCTGAGCTTTTGCGTGAAGCCTGGCGACAATACTTCGAGAGCCATTACGGTAGCTATAAACCCACGAAATCTGATTTATTGGCAATCCGCAAGGGTCGCGCCGAAATCGGCCGCGGCGAATACATAACGCTCCCCGAACTTATGCATGATCTGGACCATACGCATCGCAAAACAGGCCGAAAAACAGCTCGCAAGAGCTCCCGCTAAGAGCCGGCGTCTACTCCTGGCTGCGTTGGTAGAAATGCAGCAAAACCCCTTCAGCGGCGACATCACTCGGTTGACGTCCGAGCGATCGACATGGCGCCGCCGTGTTGGAGCATACAGGATCTTTTTCGATGTCTATCCAGAGAGACGTCACATCGACGTCCTTGACATTGCGCGTAGAACTTCGACCACTTATTCCTAGCCAACGGCTATGGCGGGGTGAACACCTCCGATACAATGGTAGTGGTCCGTGTTTTCCATGAATGAAGCCACCAGTGAGCTGCTCGCCGATGCGAATGATATCGTTCGGGAGCAGTTGGCGCTCGCCTGGCGCCAGCATATCGAGCGCGTCCGGGATGTGCTGGAAGCGCAATGGCCCGAGCGCATGGAGCGCGTGCTCGAAGAGACCGTCGCCGGATTGGCCGCCCGCCTGGACGAAGAACATCGGGACGCGCTGGAAGCCCGGATGCAGGAAGCGAATCGCTCGGCCGAGACTGCGCGCCGCGAACTGATCCAGAAACTGAACCAGGTCACGCGCCGGCTGCGACATTATGAGGACGAGCGCCAGTGGAGCAATGCTCTGGTGGACGCCACGCGAGGTTTCTGCGGACGCGCGGCTCTGTTTCTGATTCGCGACCGCCGGCTGCATCTGGAAACCACCCGCAACTTTGACGACGCCGATCTTCGCCAAGACATACCGCTGGATGCCGCGCCCGCCTTCGCCACCGCCGTCGAGACTCGCGACACCCTGGTTGTCATGCGAACCAGCAGCGAGCTGTCGGAACCCGTCGCGGCATACCTGGGCGAATCGCCGGATCCAGGAGCCAACAAGGCCTATCTTTTCCCTGTGGTGACGCGGCACGACGTTCCCGCGATCCTGTACGCGGACTCCGGCGATGTGGATGTGGACGCCTTGGATCTTTTGGTCGCGATGGCGGGCGCGGTCCTAAACGCCCAGCGTTCCGCAAAGCCCCCGCAAGTGGCTCCAGTGGACGGGCTGGTTACCATAGCCCTGCCAGTCGGCCCTTCGGCACAAAAACCCGAGATCCTCTCATGGTTTACCCTTAGCCGCGAAGATAAGGAACTTCACCTACGCGCCCAACGCTGCGCCCGCGTCCAGGTGGCCCAGATTAGGCTTTATCAATCAGAAAAAGTGAAGAACGGACGCGCCGCGCACGATCTATATACGTCACTTAAAGTAGAGATCGACTCCGCGCGCGAGGCTTTTCGCCGTGAGTTTTTGAATGCATCGGACTCGATGGTGGATTATCTCCATCTCGAGCTGGTGAGAACGCTGGCAAACGATGACGCTGAAGTTTTGGGTCGAGATTATCCCGGTCCGATGGTCTAAGAATCCGCCAGGCGGCTCTTGGCGATTGGCAGCTCTGGCGTGTGCTTGCGCCGTGGTGGTATCGGCTCAGTCGCTCGATGCTATCGCCGATCGCTATCGCAAAACGCCGACCGCCACTACGCGCGCGGCAGTGCTTCGTTACGCCGAAACGCATCGCGCTGATAAGAACGGCGCATTGGCCCTGCTGCTCTTGGGCGCCACCGAAGACGATGAACACCAGTTCGGTGACGCGCTCGCGCATTTAAAGTCGGCCGGGAAGCGCTTGCCGGAGCTGGCCGATTACGTGGCCTACTTGAGCGCGGTTGCCGAGTCCGGATTGCGACAATTCAGCGACACCGAGTCCGCGCTGCAGCCGGTATGGCAATCGACGCCCGCGTCGCCACTGGTGACCAAAGCGGTTCTGTTGCAGGCCGAATCGTATCTCGAAGGCGGCAATCCCACGAGCGCCGTTACGCTGGTGCAGCAGCATATGGCAGATGTGCCCGCTCCCGCCGCCGAAATGCTCCTGGCCCGCGCTTATGAGGCGCAGAACAACGCGGACGCCGCCGCCCAGCATTATCAGAAGGTCTACGTGGAGTATCCGCTTTCGAGCGAGGGCTTGAACGCCGAAGCGGCGCTCACTCGTTATCCCGGCATTTCCGCCGATGCTCTGTTTGCGCGCGGCCTGAAGCTCGAAGCTGGCGGCGATTATACACGCGCCGGCAAGGAACTGACGGCGCTGCTGCCGCGCCTGAGCGGCGAGAATTACGACCTGGCGCGTGTGCGCATCGGCGCCGCCGCCTATCTGGATCGCGAGAAACGAATCGGCGTACAAATACCTGAGCTCCTTCCAGGCCACAGCTCCCGACGCGGAGGCCGAGCGGCTCTACTACGTGCTGGAATGCCAGCGCCGCTTGAACCGGCTGGACGAGATGAACGCCACGCTCGAAAAGCTGGCGCAATCCTATCCGCAATCGCACTGGCGGCTGGAAGCGCTGGTCTCGGTTGCCAACTATTACGTGGCCCATGACCAACCGGATACCGCCCAGCCTCTATACCGGACCTGCTTTGAATCGTTTCCAGCGGATGCGCAATCGGTGGTCTGCCACTGGAAGGTCACTTGGTCCACCTATCTGCGCGATTCCTCGCAAGCCGAAGGCATGCTGCGCGAGCATCTGACGCGCTATGCGGCTTCCGATCAAGCCAGTCCCGCGCTCTACTACCTGGGACGAATCGCCGAGTCGAAGTCGGACTGGGCCACTGCGCGAGCCTATTATGACGCGGTGAGCAACGCGTATCCGAATTACTACTATGCGATTCTCGCGCGCGAGCGTCTGGAAACTCCATCCCTCGACAGCGCGGCGGCTTCGCCCGCTACCACGCAGTTCTTGAGTACGATTCAAATCGCAACTCGCCACGCTCGGGAAAGTTTCGATCCCACGCCGCTCACCAGCAGCGCATCGCGCGAGCGCATCTTCTCGATACTGCCGGCCTGGACGATCTGGCGGAAGCCGAGCTTCGCTTCGGCGCAAAAGCCGACGGCCAGCCGCAGGTCATCGCGATCGAATTGGCCGATTTGGCGACCCAGCGCGATGCTCCCGACCAGGGCATTCGCTATATCAAGCACTACGCACCGGGTTATCTGTCGATGTCGCTCGACTCCGCGCCCGACAAGTTCTGGCGGCTGGCCTTTCCGCTGCCTTATCGCAAGTCGCTCGAAGAATATTGCCGCGCGCAGATGCTGGATCCGTACCTGATGGCCGCGCTGATTCGCCAGGAATCGGAGTTCAATCCCAAAGCGGTCTCACGCGCCAACGCTCGAGGTTTGGCGCAGGTGATGCCATCCACCGGCCGCCAGCTCAGCCGCAAACTCGGGATCGCGTTTCCGTACGGCTATGTTATTCACGCCGGACACCAATCTGAAATTGGGCACCTTTTACCTGAAAGAGCTCTCCGACGAACTGCAGGGCAAGTGGGAAGCTGCGCTGGCATCCTATAACGCGGGCAAGTCGCACGTCACCACCTGGATGGCGGCGGGGAATTATCGCGAGCCGGCTGAGTTCGTCGAAAGCATTCCCTTCAATGAAACACGCGCCTACGTGCAAAGCGTGTTGCGCAACGCCGAAGTTTATCGCAAGCTTTACGGCCAGAAAGTCGCCCTGAAGGCAAATTAGCGGACTTTCAAAACCGCCGCGCCGCGAATCGCATCGTTCTTCAGCGCATTGAGCGCCCGGTTCGCCTCTGCCAGCGGGAAAATCTCCGTTGAGATGTGTACGGGAATTTCCGCGGCCACCTTCAGGAAATCCTGCCCGTCCTGACGCGTGTTGTTGGCGACGCTGCGCACCACTCGCTCCCCATAAAGCAAGTCGTAATCAAGCGGCGGAATTTCGCTCATGTGAATCCCGCCCAGCGCCAGCGTTCCGCCCTTCTTGAGCGCTTTCAAGGCCGCCGGCACGATCTCGCCAGCGGGCGCGAAGACGATCGCGCTGTCCAGATTCACGGGTGGCTCAGCCAGGGTGCCTCCGGCCCACACCGCGCCCAGTTCCAGCGCGAGTTTCTGATGCCGCTCGTCGCGCGTACAGGCGTAGACTTCCGCGCCCCAGTGCCGCGCCACTTGGATGGCCACATGGGCCGCCGCGCCGAATCCATAGAGGCCCAACCGTCCGCCGCGCGCAATGCCTGAAAGCCGCAACGAGCGGAACCCGATGATGCCCGCGCACAACAGCGGCGCGGCTTTCAAATCATCGAAGCCTTCTGGAATCGGATAGACGAAGCTTTCTTCCCCTAGCGCGTATTCGGCATAGCCGCCATCCACGGTCCAGCCGGTGAACGCCGGATGGTTGCAGAGGTTCTCTTTGTTCGCGCGGCAGTATTCGCAAGTCCCGTCGGTGGAATGCAGCCAAGCGATGCCGACGCGCGTCCCGATATCGTGCTGTTTCGCGCGATCGCCCACGGCTTCAATCACGCCTACCACTTGATGGCCGGGGATAATCGGCCTCTTGCGCGGCTCGAGTTCGCCCTCGATCACGTGCAGATCGGTCCGGCAAACGGCGCACGCGTTCACCCGCACCAGCACCTGAGTTCCGGAAGGCGTGGGCTTGGGGACGTCTGTGTATTCGAGCGGGTTGCTCTCAATCGGCGCGATGTGGCGAAGAACGCAAGCTTTCATCGTCTTCAACACCCATAGTACGCTTAGAATCGATGACAGTCCCCGGTCACCATTTCGCGCACAACCTGATTCATCGGCGCACGCTGCTGCTGCAAATGGTCCGGCGCGATTTCGAGCAGCGCTTCATCGGATCCACCGCCGGCTGGGTGTGGGGGCTGATCCTGCCTTTGGTGCAACTCGTGAGCTGGGTGTTCGTCTTTGAACTTTGCCTGGGCCAGCACGTGCCGCCTAACCAGCCGACCAATAGTTATGCGCTGTGGCTGTTCTGCGGATTCCTTCCTTGGTGGTTGTTCCAGGAGACCGTAACTCGTTCGGCGAATTCGATGGTCGACAACGCCAATCTGATCACCAAGACGGTCTTCCCGGCCGAGATCGTGCCGGTTTCGATCTTCTTGTCTTCGCTCGCCAGCCACTTGCTGGTGGTGGCCCTGCTCATCACCGGGATCGGCGTCGTCCAGGGCCACTTCAGCATGTGGATGATGCTGCTGCCGCTCTACATGTTGTTGATTGGGCTGTTCGCCATCGGAATCGGCTGGATCGTGGCCAGCCTGCAAGTGTACCTGCGCGACGCGGCGCAGGTGCTCACCGTGATCCTGGTCTTCTGGTTCTGGGCCATGCCCATCTTTTATACCGAACAGCAGATCCCGCAGCGCTTCCGATTCGCCTTGCATCTGAATCCACTGGCGTTCGTGGTGCAAGCCTATCGCGACCGGCTGCTTTCCTACCGCATTCCCAACTTGCACGACCTGGCGATCATCGCCGCCTACGCGATCACCGCGTTCGTCGCCGGCGGACTATTTTTCCGGCATCTGAAGCGCGGTTTCGCCGACGTGCTGTAGCTATTGTTCGTCCGCGGTCGGACCATACAGCGCCGGCACCGGAATATCGTTCAACCGCAGATACACGCCCAACTGCGCGCGGTGATGGATGGTATGGTTCAGCACAAACGTGCGAATCACGGCCACCTTCGGCATGGTCATCATTGTTTTTCCACCCGCCATTAAGGTCCACGGCGCGAGAAACTGCGCGTCGTCAGCCGCCGCAATCGCCGAGCGCCCTTGCGCGACGCTCTTGTCGAAGGCTGCCAGCAAGTCGTCCGTGGACGAAAACTTGGGCGTCTCATAAGGTGGCGCCCCGGGCGGAGCATAGTCGAAAGAATCAGTCTGCATCGTCAGGCCGGCCCAATCGGGCATGTTGGCGATGTGAGCCGCCAGCGCGCCGAATTCGGACGACTTCGCGTGCGGCTTCCACGAAAATTTGGCAGCAGGTACCCGCGCTAGCACTTTGCGCGTGTTAGCCATCTCTTGGTCAAATTCAGGGAGTAGGGTTTCTGAGATTTTCATTGAGTGTCCTTGTAGGGAGAATGAACCGCTCTCGATATAATAGGCGAACAATTGGCGAAATACAAGCGCCACGACAAAATTTCTTGCGGATGCAACCCTCACCCCGGTCCCGCATCCAATGTAGTGGAGGGGCAATGGGAGTAAGCCCTCCAGGAAGGCTTGTTATGTTAAAGAAAACATTAAAAAAATTGGGGCTCCCGATCATCGCGCTGGCGGGCTTGATGATGTTTGTCGGCACGCCACAGGCTAACGCGGCAGTTCGTTTCGGCATTGGCATCGGCGTGCCCTACGCTTACAGTTATCCCTATCCCTATGCTTACGGTTATCCCTATCCATACGCGTATCCCTATGGGAATGGCTATGGCTACTACGGTTATCCGTATTATGGTGGGGTCTACGGCGGCTACTTGGGCGGCGGTTGGGGTGGAGGCTACTATGGCGGCCGCGGGTATGCCGGCCGTGGCTATTACGGCGGCGGATACCGTGGCGGCGCTGCAGCCCGCGGTGGCGGCGGATTCCGTGGCGGTGGCGGCGGATTCCACGGTGGTGGCGCAGCCCGCGGTGGTGGCGGCCACGGTGGCGGACGTCGTTAAGTAAGTTCCATCAAGTAAGCTCGATCTTCAGTTTCGCGATCCCGCTTCGGCTCGCCGGTGCCCGAGGCGGGATCGCTTCGTTTGGTCCTAGAGTAAAATAGGCCATGGCGACACAGCGTATTGGAATTTTGACTGGCGGCGGCGATGTTCCAGGCCTGAATTCAGTCATCAAGGAAGTAACCTACCGGGCCACGGAGAACTGCTGCGAGGTAGTTGGCATCCGGCGCGGGTGGGAGGGGCTGACGCACGTCCGCTTGGACGACGAGCCCAGCAGAACGCGCTATATTCTGCCTTTGACGCGCGACAACACGCGCACCATCGACCGCTATGGTGGTACCGTTTTGCACAGCAGCCGGACCAATCCCTCCAAGATGTCGGCATCCAAGCTTCCTGACTTCCTGCAGAATCAAAACTTCCCCAAGAAGGAAGTGACCAAGGGCGGGAAGACGTCTACGGTATATGACATCAGCTCGCAGGTGCTCAAGAATATCGACGCGCTGGGACTCACCTCGTTGATTGCCATCGGCGGCGACGACACCCTGAGCTACGCCGCCAAACTGCATTCCATGGGTGTGAAGGTGATCGCGGTACCCAAAACCATGGATAACGACGTCCGCAATACCGAATATTGCATCGGCTTCTCCACCGCCATTACTCGCGCCACCGATGCCATCGCGCGGCAGCGCACCACGGTGGGATCGCACGAGCGCATCGGCATTTTTCGCGTTTTTGGCCGTGACGCGGGGTTCACCTCCCTCTACACCGCTTACGTGGCTTCCATCCGCTGTTGCATCCCCGAGTTTAAGGTGAATCTCGACAAGCTCATCGATCTGCTGATCACCGACAAGAAACACAATCCCAGCAATTATTGTCTGGTGATCCTGTCGGAAGGCGCGGAGTGGGAAGGCTATCAGGTGCGCGAGTATGGCGAGGCTGACGCCTATGGCCATCGCCATAAGGAGAGTGTCGCCGAAGCGTTGGCCGAAGAGATCCATCACCGGACATCGGAAGAGACCATCGTGAGCGACCTGACCTACGATTTGCGAAGCGGCGTGCCCGACTTCGTGGACAAATTGGTCGCGAACACGTTCGGAACCATGGCGCTGGAGGCGGTGCTGGATAACCAGAGCGGACTCATGGCTGCTCTAGTAGACGGCCGCTACGCAATGGCGCCCATTCCCGACCCAGCATCCGGACCGCGCCATGTAGATGTCGCCACCATGTACAACACCGAGCGCTATCGTCCCAACTACGCCAATAAAGCCGGGCTGCCGATTTTCCTGAGCCGTGGTTAAAAGTGAGCCGCGGTTAAATGCTCTTGAAAAGGCTCTTCGCGAAGCCGGAGGCATCAGCGGTGCCCTTGCAGGAAATCGTACGGCATTTCAATGAGGCCGCGGCGGACGAAGAAAATTTTCCATCCACCATCGATCCGCGGATTTATCACGTCCAACTGATCCTGGAATATTTCGGCGACCTGAACGGGAAGCGGGTGTTGGATGTCGGGTGTGGCAAAGGCCGGTTCGCGCGCGTCCTAACCGAGCGGAATCCAGGAGCATCGATCATCGGGTTCGATCTGGCCGAGGCGATGCTGCGGCACGTGCCGTCGGGCGTTAGCGCCTGCGCCGGGTCCATGACCGCGCTGCCGTTCGCAGATGGCGTTTTCGACTGCGCCTACGCCACGGAGTCCCTCGAACATGCCGTCGACATCGAGACGGCCGTTGGCGAAATGTGCCGCGTTGTTCGCCCCGGCGGGCGCATCGTGATCATCGATAAAAACGCCCGGCAGTGGGGCCGGCTGAAGACCCCCGAATGGGAGAAATGGTTTGATCGAAAGGAGCTCGAAAAGTTGCTCGCGCGCCATTGCGCCAAGGTCTCCAGCCGTCCAATTTCCTATTGGGAAGACGTCGCCCCGGATGGCCTTTTTCTGGCCTGGCTGGCCGAGCGGTAGGATAAAAGCGTGCCCACCAGGAAGACCGTCACATTGGACGACGACGTTCGTACCAGGCTCGAAGCCGAGATGAAGAAATCCGGCAAATCCTTTAAAGAGACTGTGAATGAGACGCTGCGGCTGGGACTGGCTTCGCAGCAGAAAATCAACGGCTCCGAGCCCTTTAAAGTCCAAGCAAAGGACATGGGGCTGAAGCCGGGCTACAACTTGGATAAGACCTGGGAATTGATTGAGGAGATTGAGGGCCCCTACTATAAGTGACCCTCCCAGACGTTAACCTTCTGCTTTATGCGCACAATGCAGGGGCGCGTGAGCACAACCAGGCGGTGACTTGGTTGGAAGGCGCAATTTCCGGCAATGAAACGTTCGGGCTGGCGTGGGAAACGATTCTTGGCTTTATCAGGATCGCGACGACGCCAAAGCTATTTGCAATGCCTCGCGAGATGGATGAGATTGTCAACATTGTGGATGGGTGGCTTACTAGAACCAATATCGTCCTTGTCACTCCAGGCGACCAGCATTGGCGCATTTTTAGAGACTTGCTCCCCGTCTCACGGGCCCGTGGCCCCCTGATCATGGACGCTCACCTGGCTGCCCTCGCCATCGAACACGGCGCCACGCTTTGCACCAACGACCGCGACTTTCTCCGCTTTCCCGGCCTCAAAGTCGAGTTTCCCCTGCAATAACAGGTATCCTGTAATTTGGAAACCAAACTGGAGACGCAGTCCAAAGCCGTGCACCACCGCTGCAGGAGCGCGTGGAAGCCCAGGGCCACTTAATCGACTCCCA
This sequence comes from Bryobacterales bacterium, assembly GCA_963798295.1. Lineage (GTDB taxonomy): Bacteria > Acidobacteriota > Terriglobia > Bryobacterales > Bryobacteraceae > Palsa-89. The sequence goes on from CAWCSV010000007.1 coordinate 1,894,424, forward strand.
CATCATGGAACAGATCTTCGACACCGTGGTCGAATTCGGCGGCCGGTTCGAGGTGGAGCAGTTCAGCATTGGGCGCACCAACAGCGACGGGTCCTACCTGCGGCTGAAAATCGACACCGATGACGCCGAGTCCATGGAGAAGATCCTTTCGCAATTGCTCGGGCTGGGCTGCGCGATGGTGGAGTCCGGAGACGCCGAGCTGTTCACGGTAGAGCGCGATTGCTGCGCGCCCGAGGATTTTTATTCCACCACCAACCACAAAACTTACGTGCGTCACGCCGGCCACTGGGTGGAGGTTCAGAACCAGCGCATGGACGCGCTGATCGTGGTGCATCAGGACCAGGCGCAGAAAATCACGCTACCTGCCGGCGTCTGCGTGATATCAAAGCGGGCGATCAAGTCGTCACCGGGATGCGCGGCATCCGCGTGGTTCCCGAATCAAAAGAGCGCGACCGGCTGGCGTTCGCGTTCATGAGCAACGATATTTCGTCCGAGCGGCAGGTGGAGACGGCCGTAAAACAGGTAGCTGCGCTGATCGAGCAGGCGCGCGCCTCGGGACTGGGAATCGTGGCCGTGGCGGGACCGGTTGTGGTTCACACCGGCGGCGCAGGGCCGCTGTCGCGCTTGATTCGCGAAGGCTACATCACCGCTCTGCTGAGTGGGAACGCGCTGGGAGTGCATGACATCGAATCCGCGCTGCTTGGCACCTCGCTCGGCATTCGTCAGAGCGACGGACGACAGGAAGAGCACGGGCATCGAAATCACATGCGCGCCATCAACGCCATCTACAATTGCGGCGGCATTCGCGGCGCGGTGGAGAGCGGGCGGTTGCGCAGCGGCATCATGTATGAATGCGTGAAACACAACGTGCCGTTCGTGCTGGCCGGCAGCCTGCGCGACGACGGTCCGCTGCCTGAAACCATCACAGACATGAATCGCGCCCAGGATGCTTATGCCGAGCATCTGAAGGGCGCTGGACTGGTGCTGTGTCTGGGCTCCATGCTGCACTCCATCGCGGTGGGAAACATGCTGCCAAGCTGGGTGAAGATCGTCTGCATCGACATTAATCCGGCCGTCGCCACCAAGGTGAGCGACCGCGGCACTGGCCAGGCGATAGGCGTCGTCACCGACGTCGGCCTGTTCCTGGATCTGTTGTCGCGCACCCTCATTCCTGTGAAATGAAGCGGCAATACACCGATGAGCATGCCTCCGCCGGCGTGCATGCGCCGTTACCCGAAATCGAGACCTGGCCGAACCAATATCCGGGCTACCAGATCGAAATTGTCCTGCCGGAGTTCACTTCGGTTTGTCCCAAGACGGGCCTGCCGGATCACGGTGAGCTGACGCTGCGCTACAAACCGGATAAGTTGTGCCTGGAGCTGAAATCGCTCAAGATGTATATGCTCGCTTATCGCAACCTGGGAATCTTCCAGGAGAACGTGGTAAATCGGTTCCTGCGCGATGTCGTAAAAGCGTGCCGGCCGATAGAAGCGACCCTTACCGGCGAATTTACGCCTCGCGGGGGCGTATTTACAAAAATCACCGCGAGCTGGGACAGAAAATCGAGCCGTAAGCATGGATGATCCCAAAGGCGAAGAACTGGCGGCGGTGATCGCCGAAATCCGGCAACGCGTGCGGGCGCGCAATCCCAACGGCATGGCGCCGGGCAACATTCCACTCCCGGATCTGACGCCGCTGCTGCACGCGCGCGATGCCGCCGAGGCCAAAGTGGCCAGCATCGGCACGGTGAACCCGCGGCCGGGCGGGCTCAAGAATTCCATCATTCAGAGCGCCAAAAGGATGCTGGCGCGCGCGCTCGATTGGCACGTCCGCGAGCAGGTGGAATTCAATCGCGGCGTGATGGCTAGCGTGCAAGCCACCATCGAGGCTCTGAATGAATGTAAGCAGTCGCTTTCACAGCTTGCGAGCCTGGGCGAGGAGGCGCGCGAACTGAAAGATATTCGCAACCATTGGGCCGAGTGGCACACCGGTTGGGAGCAGAAGCTGGCGCACACCGAAATTCAGTTCCTGCGCAGCGTCTCGGAACTGCAGGCCTCCTTCCAGCATCGCGTTACCTTAATGGACGCGAATTACCGCCGCGACATGGAGCGCCAGAACGAGGAGATCCAGCGGCGATTCTGGGATGAAGTGGTGCGCGCGCGCGCCGAATACGAGAGTCTCATCCATTCCGAGCTGCGGCTGGTGCGACAAAGGGCGACGCTGGTGCGCACTGTAGAGCGGGTTACCGAGAGCGCACCACCCGATTTCTCGAATATCGATTGGCTCAAGTTCGCGGAGAGGTTTCGTGGATCGGAAGACGACATTCGCGCCCGCCAGAGCATGTACGCGGCGCGATTTGCCGGACATGCCCCTGTGCTCGACCTCGGCTGCGGACGCGGTGAAATGCTGCATGTATTCCGCGAGGCGGGGATTGCGGCGCGAGGTATCGATTCCAACGACGATTCCGTCGCGCTCTGCCAAGCCAATGGCCTGGATGCCGGAAAAGCCGACCTTTTCGCTTACCTGGCCGATCTTCCGGATGCGTCGCTGGGCGGCGCCGTCTGCTGTCAGGTGGTGGAGCATCTGCCTCCGCCACGATTGCCCGAGATGATTGGCCTGGTTCACGCCAAACTGCGCGCGGGCGGCCTCGTGGCCATCGAAACGCCCAATCCTGAGTGCCTCGCGATTTTCGCCACGCATTTCTACATCGATCCCACGCACCGGCATCCCATTCCGCCCGCGCTGGCCACCTTCTACCTGGAGGAAGCCGGTTTCGGCAGCATTCAGATCGAGCGGCTGTCGCCCGCCATCGAAAGCCTTCCGTCGATTGCGGAGCTGCCTGAGGGTTTCCGCAAACAGTTCTTCGGGGGCCTGGACTACGCGATTTTCGGGACTAAATTAGGCTGATCAGATCAGCGCGTGAGGCTTGGGCAGCGGCCGCCCCGACTTCCGGTCCTCCCACAGAGCCAGCGCTTGCAGGCAAAACGCCGTCGAGACCGGGTTGACGAACGGCAGGTCGTCATCCTGTTTGCGGCCAAATACGAACCCGCCACGGATGCGAGGGTCCGCGGACTCCCTTTGGAAACTAGCCGCCTGTTCGGCTTCATGCGCGGCCGCGGCCTGATCGAGTGAAACCGCGCCGCTCGCTTCGCCCATCAGCCGGGCCCGCAGCACCTGCGCATAAACGTCGGACCGCGCAAACTGGGGCGCGATGTCGCGCAGATATTGCGCGGCGCGATCCAGGCCGTTCTGAAAGGCCGCTACGCACTCCGGCCGATCCAGCACCGGCAGCAGGCCCTCCAAGAAATACGAGTACGCATGCAGCCGATCCATGACGCTATTCCGATCGGGCGCGCCGGGCAGAAAGTCACGATCGTTTTCGAGCGCAGCCTGCAACGCCGATTCGTAACCGCGCTGAAACGCGCTGTCACCGGTTATTTCATAGAGGTCGCGCCAGGCCATCGCGGACTTCAACTGATAGCAGCCCGACCTCGTGGACCAACGCGGCTCCCAAACGACCGGCCGCTTCTCGGGCAGCGCCAAAATCGGATGAATGCCGTCGCGCCCAGGAAAATCGGCCAGCATCGACTGTCCGGCCTGGACAGCCCTGTCACGGAACTCTGGATCTTCAGTCACACGCCAGGCGAACAGCAGACCGCGCACGATAATCCCGCAATCGAAGAAATAGGCAAACCCTCCGTCGCCATTCAACTCCTCGAAGGGGAACGTGGCCAGCCGGTGGTCCCAGGCGTTGCGCGTCAGGAATCGCGCCGCGCGGAGTCCGGCGTCCAGGTAGGCGGGATCTCCGGTGCGCTGGTGCAGGAACAGCAACGCGCTGAGGGTGTAGCCGGTTATCTCAGTAGACACACGCGCGTTCTGGCGTTTATCCGATCGGTAAAATCGCGCCACCCCGCCGCTCGCTTCCTGGATACCCGATTGCAAAAACCAGCGGCCTGCAGTATGAATGAAAGAGTCGGTCGTTAGCAAAAATAGCATTGTAACATCCCATCTCTTCTCACTATCGGCACGGCTGCGGGTTACACTAGGTGCGCGGGCCACCGAATGGGGCCCCCATCTGTTTTGCCAAGCCAATACGTTATCGGCATCGACCTGGGAACAACGAATTGCGCCCTGGCCTATGCGCCCGCCGGTCCAGATCCGCGCGAGCCCGCTCCGGTGGCGCTGTTCGAAGTCCCACAGTTAGTGAATCCGGGTGAAGTGCGGGACCAGCCGCTGCTGCCGTCGTTCCTGTACCTGCCGGGACCATCCGATTTTCCCGCCGGGTCCACTGCGCTGCCCTGGGATGCCGCGCCTCAGTTCGTGGTTGGAACGCTGGCGCAGAAGCGGGGAGCGGAGGTCGCAGGCCGGCTGGTGGCGTCGGCGAAATCCTGGCTATCGCATGCCGGTGTGGATCGTACCGCGCCCATTTTGCCGCTGCATGCGCCCGAAGGCGTGGCCAAGGTTTCCCCGGTGGAGGCGTCCCGCCGCTATCTGGAACATCTCCGCGATGCCTGGGATTCGAAAATGGCGGACGCGCCGTTCGTCGAACAGCAAGTGCTGGTCACGGTGCCTGCCTCTTTTGACGCGGTGGCGCGCGAGCTCACGCTGCAGGCCGCCGAACAGGCCGGCTTCAAGAATCTGCTGTTGCTCGAAGAACCACAAGCCGCGTTTTATGCCTGGCTGGAACGGCATCCCGACTGGCGCGAACGCGTGGCGGTGGGCGATTTGATTCTGGTAGTGGACATCGGCGGGGGCACCACCGACTTCACGTTGATCGCGGTAACCGAGCAGGCCGGCGAACTAGCGCTCGAGCGCGTGGCGGTAGGCGAACACCTGTTGCTGGGCGGCGACAATATCGATCTCGCATTGGCGCGGCATATCGAGCAGCAACTTAGCGTTAAAGGAACCAAACTGGAGGCCATGCAATTGCATGCGCTGTGGCAGCAGTGCCGCCTGGCCAAGGAGCGGCTGCTCGCCACCGATAACAAGAAGCGCGAGGAGCCGGTGACGATCTTGGGGCGTGGCACCGGATTGGTGGCGGGAACGATTAAGACCAAACTTGCGGCCGTAGACGTCGAGAATGTCCTGGAGCAAGGCTTTCTGCCGGCCGTGTCCAGTCACGATATGCCGCAGCGCCGCAAGATGGGCTTGGCGGAGATCGGCCTGCCTTACGCGGCCGACGCGGCCATCACGCGTCATCTGGCTCGTTTCCTCCGGCAACAGGCGGCGCAATCGGAACATGGCGCGGTCCGCCGTGGCCCCAGCGGCTTGGCTGCCCCCACTCACGTGCTGTTCAACGGCGGCGTGCTGCGCGCCCAGGCGGTGCGCCAGCGCATTCTCGAGGTGCTCAACGGCTGGCTTTCGCAGGAGGGCCTGCCGCCCGCGGCGTCGCTGCTGGGTGAAGATTTGATGCATGCCGTGGCTCGCGGCGCGGCCTACTATGGATTGGCTCGCATGGGGAGCGGCGTGCGGATTCATGGCGGAGTGCCCCGCACTTACTATGTCGGTATCGAAAGCTCCTTGCCGGCCGTGCCCGGCCTGCGCGCCCCAGTAAAAGCGCTCACCGTGGCGCCGTTCGGGATGGAAGAAGGCAGCTCCATCGATCTGCGCGGCCGCGAATTCGGTTTGATTGTTGGCGAGCCGGCGGAGTTCCGCTTCTTTCAGTCGGCCGTGCGCAAGAACGACGCCGCGGGCGTTATGCTGGACGAGGTGGGCGAGGAACTCGAAGAGCTATCGCCGGTGGAAGTAACTCTGGGCGTGGCCGGCCAAGTGGGTGATGCCGCCGGACAGGCGGGCGAGTTTGTCCCCGTCACGTTAGAGACCGTGGTTACCGAGACCGGAATGTTGCAGCTCTGGTCGGTGGCGCGCGACGGCCGAAGGTGGAAGCTGGAGTTCAATGTAAGAGAAAAAGTAAAGGCCGAGGCCACTTGACCGCGCCCTTTGGAACGCGGGGCAAGAAACTGAAACCCGCCAAGGCCCCCATTCGTCCGTGATTGTTATACTGGGGCGGTACTTTCTTAAATTCAATCTCATGAAGCTTCTTAGCATTCTATTTCTGTCCCTGTCCACCGTATTCGCACAGCCCCCAGCAGTAGGTTTTCTGACCGGACAAGCTGCCCGGGAAATCATCGGCCAGCCGACGTTCACCAATGAAGGCCAGAGCGCCCCTTCGGCTTTTCAACTCGGCGCCGTGCAGGGACTGGCGTACGCCAACAACACGCTATTCGTCGTGGATTCCAATCTGCACGGGCTGCTGTTGCCGAATAACAATCGCGTCCTGGTTTTTACCAACGCTTCCAATTTCATTTACAACCTCACCGCCGAACTTCCGCAGGGCGGACGATGCCCGGTCTGCGTCGGCACTCCCAGCGTCGGGCAGGCGAGTCTGGTGCTGGGCCAGCCGGATTTCACCACGACTACCAATCCCTATACCACCCAGAGCGGCTTCCGCAACCCGACTTATGTGGCTTCCGACGGGAAGATTTTGGTTCTGTCCGACACCGACAACAACCGGGTTCTCATCTGGAAGTCGATTCCCACCACCATCGATCAGCCGGCCGACATCGTGCTCGGGCAAGCGGGCTTCACCAGCGGGGGGCTGGGGCTCTCCGCTTCGTCTATGCGGGGCCCACAAGGCGTTTGGGTGCAAGGCACGCAGCTCTTCGTCGCCGATACGCAGAACAGCCGGGTATTGATATGGAACAGCATCCCGACGGCCAATAATCAGGCGGCCGATTTAGTATTGGGCGAACCAAACTTCACCACCGCGCCGCCCGCCACCACCAGCGATCTGAAGCCCACGGCCAGCAACTTGTTTGCGCCGGTGGCGGTAACTTCCGATGGAACGCATCTTTTCGTGACCGACCTGGGCCACCACCGTGTGCTGATCTGGAATTCTATTCCCACCCAGAACGGGCAAGCCGCGGATCTCGTGGTGGGCCAGCAGGACATGACCAGCGAACTCGACGATGGCGGGAACACCACCTGTGTTTCCACCGCCACGGACGCCAACGGTTACCCCGAGTATTCCGGCTGCACACCGACCATCTGCCCCTCGCCCCAAAGTGACAGCGCCGGCACACCGCTCTATCCCCCGCGTTGCGGATTCACCATGGAGAGCCCCCGCTACGCCTTGTCGGACGGAACGCGTCTGTTCATCGCCGATAGCGGAAACGATCGCGTGCTGGTCTACAACAGCATTCCCACCAGCAACGGGCAGGCCGCCGATATTTTTCTGGGGCAGCCCGATCAGTACAGCGATCAGGTCACCACCAGCACGGACACGTTCCGCCCGGACGCCAACATTTTGGAGTCGTCCGCCGACACCACTCGCACGCCTTACGCGCTGGCATGGGACGGCGCCAACCTGTATGTATCGGATCCCTATGACGTTCGCGTGCTGGTGTTCTCACCCGGTACGCCCAGCATTGCCATCAATGGAATCACTAATGCCGCCAGTGTGAACACCTACGCCGTCGGCACGGTGAGCGTCACGGGAACCATTACGGCCGGCGACACCGTTACGATCGCGATCACCGCGCCGGACGCCACCACCGGCACCTGCCCATCCACGACAGGAGGCTTTATCTGCTATACCTACACGGTGGTCACAAACGACACTTTGGCCAGCATCGTGCAGGCTTTAGCCAACGACATTAACGGCAACGGGACTGGCTACACTACACCGGATCCGAATGTGATCGCGACCGCCGACATTGTGGAGGGGAGTCTTTTCGTGGTGAACCTGATCGCGCGTCAGCCCGGCCTCAACGGGAATGGCATTGCATACGCGGCCAGCACTGCGGCTTCTACCAGCTCCGGAACACCCACCGAAGCGGCGACGGCCGGATCGGCCAGCTTGGCGGGAGGCGCGGCCGCAGCTGAACTGGCGCCGGGCACTCTGGTGAGCATCTTTGGAAACAACCTGGCCGACACCAATGCCACCGCCACTCCCGGGCCTTCTGGCGGCTACCCCACCAGCCTGGCTGGCGTGGAGGTGTACTTCGATGGCATCCGCTCGCCCATTCTGTTCGTATCGCCCGGACAAATCAATACGCAGCTTCCCTTCGAGGTGTCCGGTTCCAATGGCGTCAGTGCGTTTGTGCGAACCGTTCACAATGACGGCTCCATTACGGTTACCAACGCCATCGGCGTCCCCGTTGTGCAGGAGAATCCGGGCATCTTCGCCCAAAATGGAACCGATCCCCGGGTCGCCATTGCCTACCACACCGATGGTCATGCCATTGCTGTAGTGGATGTGGACGGAACAATCGCCGCAGGCAATGTCGCAACCATCGGGATTGGCAGTAACAATTACGACTACACCGTGCAAGCCACCGATACTCTGCAAACGGTGCGTGACGGTCTGATCGCTTTGATTAATTCCAATTCCAACGAGCAGGTGACGGCGTCCGTAGCGGGCGAGTACGATCGCATCATCCTGACGGCCAAGGCGGGAGGGCCGGCCGGCAACGGCATCGCGATTACCGGCAGCGCTAGCGCGAACTCCACTATTACCATCTCGTCCCTCGGCACTGCGGCAACCTGCTGCGCGAACATCGCCGGCTCGCTGGTCACCGCCGACAACCCCGTGGTTCCGGGCGAAACGATCACCATTTACGCCACGGGCATCGGGCCGACCGTGCTGCCCGACGGCCTGACACCCGCCAGCTTCACGGGCCAGATCTATCCAGGTCCGGCGCTAAACATTCCCGTAACTAATGTGGATAACGCGCAGGTGGGCGGCAGCACCGCCAATGTGCTGAGCGCGGGACTTGCCGTGGGCATGATGCCAGGCGTGTATGCCGTCGCGTTGCAGACCAACCCCGCTCTGCCCACCAATCCGCTAACCCAGATGTACATCGCGCAGAACGTCTTCACCAGTAACATCGTGACGATCCCGGTGGTGGCGCCCGCGCCACCGGTGGCCACGTCCAGCGCCCGGCCCGCCGCCAAAAAGAAAACCAAACCCGGCTCCGATCGGCCTCGCCATTGAGCAGTGAGCCGCTTCAGGGCCTTCTTGCCAGGTCCAACATGACCCGGTATTTGCGCAGCAGCTCGTAGATCACCACGCCGCCGGCGGTGGCGACATTGAGCGAATGTTTGCGGCCGAGCATGGGAATGCGCACGAAGGTATCGCACAAATCGAGCAGCGGTTGGCCTAAGCCGTCCACTTCGTGCCCGAACAGGACGCACACTGGGAAGCGGGGCTGCCAATCGTACAGGTCGGTGGCGTGAACGCTGGTTTCGACGGCGGCGATTTCGCGCCCTTGCTGGCGGAGACCGAGCAGCAGCGCGGCCGGATCCGCGTGATGCTCCCACGGCACGCTGTCTTCAGCGCCCAGCGCGGTCTTGGCGATTCCGGCGTGGGGCGGCCGTCCGGTGATTCCGGACAGATACAGCTTCTCGCAACCCGCCGCGTCCGCCGAACGGAAGAACGCACCCACGTTGTACAGGCTCCGCACGTCGTGCAGCAAAATGGAAACGGGGATGGGGCGGATGCCATCGTAGGGGACGGCGGACTGCGTCACCAGATAAGGGACGCGGTCGGTAGACCTCAAGATCAATAGATCTCGAAACAGTAAGCGCGATTGTCGTTGCTCGGCGACAGCGCGTACTCGCCGTTGTCCAGCGCTTCATCCGCTTCCACCCGGTACAGATGGCCGCCCAGCGGCTTGACGGCCAGATGCAGCGCTCGCGATCCGCCGCGCCGCCGGTTGCCGCTCAACGAAACTTCGCGATTGCCGCCTTTCACATCCAGCCGGTACAGCTCGAACGTTTCGGGCTGGATCTGCCGCGCATCGATGATGAAGATCGGTTCAGCCAGCGGAGTGCGCGCCGGAGAAGACGCGCCGGAGATGATGAAATCGTCGTTCTTCTTGCCCTGCCGGGCATCGGCCACTTCGGTTTCAACCAGCGTGGAGGCGTGCAGCAGGTAGGGAATGTCGGGCTTGGGGGGCACCGGGCCGCTGTATTTGTCGGCGGCGGACAGGCAACCCGCGATCAGAAATGCCAGGGCGATCTTACAACGCATAGTGATTCCATTTTCCCGCGTTTGCGTCGGCTCGTGCGGTAGAGCTCCAGACCGCTCGAATTTCGTTGACGAACTTCTCCGGGTCCGCGGCTTGATAGAGCACCGGCGCGCCGCCCCCTTTGGGAGGAAGCAGCACTACGCGCGGGCTATTGGCTTGGTACAAGCGCACCTTCGCACCGCTCGCCACGCGGAACCAGCCCGAGCGATAGTGCGCCACGGCGAAGCCATTGGTACGGGTGGTGGGCCGCCACTCGGGGTCTCGCGCCAGATCGACGATCCGAATCTCATCCACCGCGACGTCGGATTCGCGCAAGGTCACTGGATAGAAGCGGTCGTGGATAGTGAGCGATTCCGGCGTCAATGTGTAGCGCGGAACGCCGGGCGAATAGGCCAGAACCCAAAACCACAGGCCGCCGGCGCCGATCAAGGCTGCGGCGGTAATCCATTTTCCTAACGAGCGGGAGGGCGGTGGGGGGGCTTCGACGAAACGCGTGGTTTGCGATGCCGTGATGGGCGCTACCGCTTCGATGGCTGCCAGGAATCCGTCTGGATCGTCGGGGCTGAGCAGCACGGTTTTCGCGGCCGTGATCAGCACCACAGCCTTGCTTCGATTGGTTACGTACCAGGTGGATTTACCTAGTTTCGAGGTGCTAAACAGTCCGTAGTATCCGAACAGCCCGCCGCTGCCCCATAGCCGGATGCAGCCGGAAAAGTCCTCACGCGTCGCCTTTCGCGCCTCGCGTACATCATCCAACTCAATACGCGCCATTCCTCCCAGACGCTTTACCAGAATGGTTCGGCCATCGATCACGTAACCGCGCGGCGAGTACGCCACCGACAGCGCGAGCACCAAGAGCGCCAGGCAGCCGGCGATCAGGTTGTGCACGGCGACCACTGCGGCCAATAAGACCAGGCACACCAGGCCGGAAACGATTTTTGCGGTCCGATCGTAAGACGCGGAAAACCGCATACTCACTCCCGGATCAACAGGCTGGTGCGATCTTCCACCGCGCGACAAATGCGGTGCAAGTCCGTCTCGTCCACCGGCTTGCTGAGGACGAATCCTTCGCTGTTGCGAAAAGCGCGGCCGACATCGCTATTAAATGCATCGGTAAGCAGGACGAAACCGCCCACGCGCAGCCGCACGCGCTCGCAAAACGCCACCCAGTTCAGACTAGGCAGCCGCACCGCGCAGATCACCATGTCGAACCTGAGCCGTTCGACGATATCGAGCCCCTCTTCGGCGCTGGATACCGGAACCACGCGATCGCCGCGATTGCCGAGCATCTGCACCAATTGGCGCTGCACTTTGCTGTCCGGTTCCACCACCAGCACGGTAAGCTGGCGAATGGCCTCCGAGAGCTCGGACGCACCTGAGCCGGACTGCCGCGCTTCAATCACCGGCAGCTCGATATCAAAGCGCGCCTGGGCGGGCGAGGTGCGGACCACGCGGAAGTCGCCGCCATGGCTCTCAATGATGCCGCGGCAAACACCCAGCCCCAGCGCACCTGATCCAGTGTGGTCGCCATCGCTGGAGTCGCCCCGTGTGTCAGGCGAACGGAGCGGATAGGAAATTTCCACCAGAACTCGCTTGGCCAGCAGGCTGCTGGAAACCGTGATCACCTTGTCGCGCGCCTCGGCGGCCGATTTTTCAGCGTCCACCAGCAGATTGAGCAGCACTTGTTCCAACTGGCCGGGCGAGCCCAGCACGATGGCGCGTTTCACCGCAAGTTGGGATTTGATTTCAACGCCCTTGGCCTTCCACTCCGGAGCCCGAAACTTCAGCAGCCCGGAAAGAATCGCGTTCAGATCCACCGGCTCGGCCTGCGCCTGCTCCACATTGGCGAAGGAAACCAGGCGCGCAACGATCTCAGAAGCCCGGCTGGCCTCGGTGGTGATGGACTCCAGTTCCGTGTGGTACGCGTCGCCGTTCCGGGAGAGCAAGGCGGTAGCCTGCGTCGCGATGGATTGCAGAGGCGATTGCAGCTCGTTGGCGACGTCGGAGATCAACTGGCCGGCCGCCGCCAGCTTCTCGCTGCGGAACAACTGCTCCCGCATGGAATGCTGTTCCTGCAGTTTGAGCGCCGTGGCGATTTGATTGGCCAGATGCTGCATGGCGGCCTGCTCACCCTCGCTGAAATAGTGGAAACGGCCGGAGTGGTGAATCTCCAGCACGCCCATCAGCTCACTTTGCGCGAACATCGGCGCCAGCAGGACCGAGCGCGGCGCCATCACCGTGTCTTCCTTGCGGAAGTGCGCGCTGCGCCGGACATCCGGAATGGCGATCATCAAATGATTGCGGAAACACGCCGCGATGCCCGACTCCATGGAGCCGGCCGGAGCTTCCGGATCGATGGATTCTACGCTGGCGTGGTTGGAATGGACCCCTTCCAGCATTTTCGTGCTGCGATTGTGGATATAGAGTCCGACGCCCGTGGCGTCCGATAGGGCCGGAAGATTCAGCATCAGCCTCCGCAGGATCTCGGTGGAGGAGGTGGCGCCAATCACCTGTTCCCCCAACGAATTGAGCAGCCGCATCTGTTTGCGCAGCCCCGCCATGCGCCGCTCCCGGAACCACCAGACGGATGCTAGTGCCGCCGCGAGAATCAGCGAGGCGAGCAGTACTGGAGGTTGAATGGCCCAACCCCGCTCGATCACGGCCACCGCCGCTGGGCTCGAAATGAGAATCTGGAAGTATCGATCGTAAGGCGGCAGCGTGCAATATTGACTCGCGACGCCGGTGACGCGGATGCGATCGCCAAGATGAAGGCCGCTCAGTTTCGGGCCGCTGTCCCGGCGCGTCCGGGGCAAAAAAACATTCAGGTCGTTACTGCGCTGGCCGATCGCCAGCAGATCCCCGCCTCCGTTCTGATCCTCGCTCGCGATAATGCTTTCGAGGGTAACCAGCACTCCCAGGTAGCGAAAGGACGCCGCGTCCAGCGCAGTTACCGGCTTGGGAGCCGGGGCGGCGGCGTGGCGCAAACGCCGCAGAGTCCGCGGTGTGAGAATCGGCATGCCCGCCCGCCTGGAAATCGTGCCTTGGGCTTCAATCCAATCGCCGGGCGTCAGATCGGGCAGCTGCGGGATTTCCGGCCGAAGAAATAATCCAAAGAAATTGGGGTCCTGGATGGCGACGTAATAAGTGTCGGTGATCCAAATCGGCCGCGTGGAAACTTGGCCGCTCACCACCACTTCCTTGCCTTCGTACGCGGGAACGCGATCCGGGCCGGTGCGCGATGCCGCCTGTTCCAGTGTGATATTCGGCGCCAGCGCAGGCTTGGTCTGTGGCATGGCCGCGCACACCGCTGCCAGAGCTAGCGCCACTACACTAACGGGCCGCCGGGTAATCATATTAGTCCTAGCCCCGGTTCATACGAGTTAGATTGGACAAATGCGCCTAAACTCCAACGCTTTCAAGATCTTCGAGGGCCGTGCCACAAGTCTGGCTATGCTGGGCAGTACTGAGTCGGATCATAACATAGCGTCCCCGGAAGGGAAACGCGTCACCGGGAGCTGTTGCAAGACAAAGCAAGCTGAGAAAAACCACGGGCATCTGTGACTATGCTATTATGACCATAGTTATGAGCGAAAAAATTCCAGCCGGCGAGTTCAAGGCGAAATGCCTCAAAGTAATCGATGAAGTGCAGCGGCTGCGCATGCAAGTTGTCATTACCAAGCATGGCAAGCCCGTGGCCAAACTGGTCCCTTTAGATCAGCACACGGAAAGCTTCATCGGGAGCATGAAAGGCACCATGGAAATAGTCGGCGATATCGTTAAGCCCATCGATGTCGAATGGGCGGCGGATGCCGAGTGAGCTTTTGCTGCTGGACACGCATTGTTGGTTGTGGGCCCAGTTGGGACTAACCCAAAAGCTCTCGCGAACTGCGCTCGAGGCCATCCGGAGCGCGGAATCCGAAGGTAACCTCCGCATCTCGGTGATTTCGATTTGGGAAGTAGCGATGCTCGAACAACACGGACGCATAGCGCTCCCCGATGAACATCCGGACATGGGTGGATCAAGCCTTGGGCAAATCCGGAATCGCCGTAACGCCGCTGACGCCCGAGATCATGATCGAGAGCGTCCATCTTCCCGGAGAGTTGCATGGCGATCCGGCGGATCGCATGCTTGTCGCCACGGCCCGAGTATCCGGCGCAACGCTCCTCACCAAGGACGAACCGTTGATTCGATATTCGCAACAGCGCCACGTAAGGGCGCTTGCGGCATAGCAGTTCTACTGCTCTTTTCCGGGATCGCCAGGACCGCCGTCGCCCGGCGAGCCGCTATAAAAGCTCCGGCCGTCGGTGAGCGTGATGCGCCGCGCGTCCATCAAATGCGAGCCGTCCTTGGCGCCATAGCCATCGATGGTGACGGTATCGCCCAGCTTGATGTCGTTTTGCCGGAAGCCGCGCCGCGACAAAGCATTCGGCGCGCCGCCCTCGCACGTCCAGGTGATGAAGTTTCCCTGGTCGTCCTTCACGTCGATGTAAAGATAGGAGTGCGGATTGGTCCATTCCACTTTGCTGATCACGCCGGTGATGCGGACCGCTTTGCTCGCGTCGTATTCGGCCGCGAAAGAGTGGTGCGCCTGGATGGGCAACACAGCTGCCGCCAGTGACCACAAGGAAGCCTGCCAATTTGGTTCTCATGGGCTGATCTCCGTTTCATTGACGAAGGTCGATCACTTCATATACTCTAGCATCGAGATGCGAATCCTGGCGGCTGCTTGCGCGATTCTGACAATGGCCTGGCTGGCCGGCGGACGCTCAGGCGCCTCGCACCGCCGATGGGCATCCGGACCTGAATGGATATTGGAAGGGCACGCGCGACACCAAGCCGGTGGGCAATATCGCCAAGGATCTTCCCGGGCTGAAGCTGCCTCTCACGCCGGCGGGCGAAGCGGCCTGGAAGCACAACACCACCGCCACCGTCGATCCCGAGGCGCTCTGCATTCTCGGGGGCATTCCGCGCCACAACGCGAGCGGCCTGCCGTTCATGGTTCTGCAAACTCCGCAGTACGTGGCATTTCTCTACTTCTATAGCTATTACCGGCTGATTCCCACCGACGGGCGCAAGCATGAGGAAGATCCCGATCCGTCGTTCTTCGGCGACGAAGTGGGCCATTGGGATGGCGATGCGTTGGTGATCGATTCGGTCGGGGTTCAAAGATACGCAGGTGTGGGCCGACGAAAACGGCAGCCCGCATAGCGATGCGCTGCACGTGATCGAACGCTGGACGCGGCCCGACG
The DNA here is from genome assembly GCA_963798295.1 of Bryobacterales bacterium. Taxonomy (GTDB): domain Bacteria; phylum Acidobacteriota; class Terriglobia; order Bryobacterales; family Bryobacteraceae; genus Palsa-89. Next base: position 1,909,705 of record CAWCSV010000007.1, read on the forward strand.
CGGAGCACATCCACGTGGACACCACCATCGAAGATCCGAAGTTTTACACCAAGCCGTTCACCTATTCGCGCACCTGGGAAGCGGGCTCGCCGGGCCAGCGGCTGGAGGAATACTCATGCGCGGAAAACGCCGTGGACCGCGAGCATTTGGGATTCGGCCCGGGGCCGATTCGTCCGGATGGAACGCGCGGATACGTCAACGCCGTGCCGCTGCCGCCGCCTCCTCCGCCGCCCGCGCCCATCAAGAAATAGGCGCTAGTCGTTGAGGCGTGAAACTGCGGCCTTGGCCCAAAGGCGGGCCGACTTCCTTCACCGTCATGTCCACATTCGAACCTTTCACCGTCACCAGCACCTGGCCGTAAAACCAGCCCTGCGCGAAGCCCTGGCCTTTCAGCTTGCCTCCCGAACTGGGCGCTTCGAGATAGGTGACGCCATCCTGCACGGCGTGCACGTACTGATGTCCGTGACCGCTCACCACAAAGCGCACGCCGTATTTGACGATCAGTTGATGAAAGGGAAAGTGGCTGCTTTGCAACTTCACCGGGATGAGCCAGAAGGGTTTGTGGAAGAAGACGAACTTGGGATCGCGATCGCGGTTTTGGGCCAGATCGCGCGCCAGAAATTGCATCTGTTGATCGCTCAGCTCTAGGCTCAGGTCCGGGGCCTCGCTATTGTCGAGCACCGTGAAGTGCGCGTTTTGATAGTTGAAGCCATAAAACGCCGGATGCCCGGTTTGTTGTTCGTAGATGGCGCGGGAAGCGGGCGACCAGATGTCGTGATTGCCGGGCGTGAAGTAAATCGGATAGCGATAGCGCTCCCATAGCGGAGCGAAGCGCCCGCCACTCGGACGCCGCCGTCGCGTCGTTGCCGCCTTGGATGGTGTCCCCGACATTGATGACGAAATCGGGATGCAGCGCGGTCAGTTCGCTCCAAACCCGCTCGTAGACTCCGGGCTGCGCGTCGCCGGTGCGGTCGCCCAGGATCGAGAAGCGGAAATCGTTCGCGGGGGACGCGCTGACGAACAGAGCGGCAGCCAAGCTGCGGCAAGACCACCAGCGCCGCGCTCGAGCAGCGATACGCGCCTCATGCGCGCGATTGTAGCAGACTGTAGAATGGAGTCATCTACCGAATGTCCCGTAATTTTCCCCGCCCTCTCCGGCATTCTGCTGGTCGTATGCGCGTCGCGGATGCAAGCACGCCGTGTCCGACAACGTCGCCGCCACCGTAAACGGCCGCATCATCACCTATGCGGACCTGGACAAGCAGTATCAGGCGCAGTTCATGTCGTCCAGCGAAAAGCCCAGCAGCGACCAGATGGAGATTCAGAAGCTGGAAGTGCTGCGCACGCTGGTGGACAACGAGATCATGCTGCAGCGCGCCGAGAAGCTGGGCTTGATGGCCACCGATGCGGACGTGGAGTCGAGATTCGCGGAACTGAAAGCGCCCTACACGCAGGAAGAATTTCAAAAGCAGCTGGAGGCGCGCAAAATGACCGTCGGACGACATGAAAGCGCAGCTCAAGCGCGACCTGAGCATCACCAAGCTGTTCAACAAAGAGATCACCTCGCACATTTCGATCTCCGACAAAGACGTCACCGATTTCTACAACGCCAATAAAACCAGCTTCAATTTTCCGGAGCCGCAGGTGCATCTGGCGCAGATCCTGGTGTCGCCGATGCCGGACCCGAACGTGCGAAATCTGAAGAACGACAAGGCGCAGAACGACGAGCAGGCGCGCAAGAAGATGGACATGCTGGTGGCGCGGCTGAAACAGGGCGAGGATTTCGTGACGCTGGCGCAGAACTTTTCCGAAGATCCCACTACGGCGCCGAACGGCGGAGATCTGGGATTCGTGCCCGAATCGGCGCTCGAGAAAGCCAATACGGAAATTCGCGCGGCGATTCAAATGGCGCCCGCCCGGCCAGGTGACGCCGGTGGTGAAAACGGCCGAAGGCTATCGCATCTTCAAAATCTATTCCAAGGAGCCGGCCGGCCAGCGCGAGCTGACCGATCCGCGCGTGCAGCAGAACATTCGCGAGACGCTGATCAATCGCAAGGACCAGTTGCTACGCGCCGCGTATTACGAAGTGGCGCGCGACGAAGCGCAAGTGGTGAATTACCTGGCGCAGGCGGTGGCGCAGACCAAGGACGGGAAGTGAGCAAACTGCACCAAATAGCCCCGTCATGCAGCTGACGCCGACAGCAGCCGCACGTATAATTGCACGGCATCGAGGTCGGAACTTGTGCAATCTGAGGGAACTGCTGAAGGAGCTCATTGCAGCGAAACGGCACTTCGGCGGTCGCGATACTGTCGAAGCATATATTGGCCGTAGATCAGCCGTCAATAAGCGTGATCTCGGCCGACCAGAGCGGAATAAACGAGTCGTCCGTTGGCTCCAGTTGTCACAAGGTGCTTATGTTCTTATCCGCCGGACCGAAGCGATCTGCAATAGCGGACGAGCTAATTCGCTTCGCCGACGAGCAGCATCGGGCATTTCTGAGCCGGGATAAGGACCGAATCGTTTCTGCAATGTCGATGAGACTCAAGAACGAATCTGAAGGCGCGCGAAACCGAATACAGGACGGCAACCCGCCCGACTTAAGGTCGGCTTACCTCGAAGGCATTATGGTACTGCTATCCGCATGATGTTCCTACTTGAGAGGCAATTGCGGCGAGTTCGCTGAGGGTCTAAGCGGCTTTGCCAGTATGGTTCCTGCGCCCAAGAACCAGAGTATGCCTGCTTTGTAGACGTATGGCTTCAGGTGTATAACGAGGTCGACCCGTCATAAGCCAGAAGACGCTATCCGATTGCCGCCTACAAAGTTAGGCCTCGACCCGCTTGTTGTGGGACTTAGGCCTGGGCAGCTTCTACGACAGAAGGCTGACTGCTGCAGCTTACGGCAGGCTCGACGGCGTCGTCTTGGTCTTCGGTTCCGGCGTCGCTGAAGGCTTTGCATCCGGCGTGGCTTTGCTCTTCCCCGCCGGCAGCTTGCGCACCTGCGCGAAATACTGCTGCACGTACTGCTGATACGCCAGCGGAACTTCATCGCGATTGATTTCCCCGCCCGCTTCCGACGTGCGTGGCGTTCTGCTGCGAATATTGGGTCTTCAACTGCTGCTTGCCCGGAGGAAACTTCCACCATCACTTCGCCCGAGATGTTGGCGGCGCGCTTGCCGATAATCTCGCTGAGCTTTCCCATGGCGGCCAATTCGGCGGCTTCGCGAGCGGCCTTGTCGCCGTCCTGCTTGCCGATGCCGCTCTTGCCGTCGGGCGAATTCGGCTGATTGTTGCTGCGTCCTTCGCTCTTGCCCTGCGAGGCTTGCTGGGTGCCGCCCTGCTGCTGGTCGCCTTCCGATTGCGAATTGGCGCTGGCGTCGGCCTGCTCCTGGCCCGGGATTTCGGATCGCCTTCCTGCTTCTCGCCTTGCTGCGAGGGACGCGAGCTCGCCGATTGCGAAGATCGTTCGGCTTCCCGCCGCCTTGTCTTGGATTGCGGCTTCATCTTCGCCAGCAGATTGGACAGCGCATCGCGCAGCTTGCTTCCCAGGCTGGAATTGTCGCCGGAATTGCCGGATTGGTTCGAGTCCTTGGCGTCCTTCTGCGTCCTTCGAACCGTTCTGCTGGCCGGATTTCGAATCGGCCCCCGGCGATGGGTTGGCGTTCGCGTCGCTCGGATGCGCGGGATCGCCTTTTTCGCCGGAGTCCAGCGGATTGCTTCCCGGCGGCAGCTGCTGGGTGTTCTTGGCATCGGCTTTCGCGGAGCCGTCCGGAGATGTGTCGGCGTTGTTCGGATCGGGATCCGCCACCGATTGGAGCGCGGCGTCATTGGCGGGATCGAGATCGCTGGTCTTCGCGTCCCAGGGATCCTTTGGGGCGCCTGGATCGCGACGGCCGTCGGTGCAAGACGCTGGCCAGGCTTGGCGCTGGCCACTTGCGGCGAAGTCCCGAAGAGACCGTCGAAGTTGATGTGAACCAGCGGCGAGCCAAGATCCAGGCTGCGATGGATGCCGTAGCGCAATCCGAACATTCCGAACGCAACCGCCACCAGAGCCAAATTGACGTAGGCGGTTCGCGGCATCAGGAACGGCACGCCGCGCTCGATATCGGCCGAGCGCGCTCATCTTCCGCGGCTCGGCGCTGCTCGCGCGACGAATTCGGGCGACGCCGCGCGATCGGGATGCTGGCTGAAGTAATACGCGGTGGAGAGCGCGTCCTTGAAATCGAGCCGGCGATCGATGGATTGCGCCACTTGATAGGCCGAAAGCAGCTTGGCGCGCGAGCGATACGCGCTGGCTGCCAGGCTTCCGGCGAACAGCAAGACCAGCCAATACCAGTTGAGGATTTGCGCGCCGACAATCAGCAGCACGATCGCGCCCGCCATGCCGACGACGGCCGCGAAGGACGCGGCGTGGATCAGCAGATGCGAGGCTTGGCGGCGCCGGCCACGCCGGATCAGATCGTGCAACGCGCTACGCTCGTCAGCCACTTAACAATTATTACAGACCCGAGGGCAATTTGCAGACCCCAAGGATTTCCAGGCTGAAGTTAGTTCCAGGACCGCTAGCCCAGAGCTCCCGTTGCACGCGGGTGAACTCGCGCGACGATCTCTCCGGCCAGCGGATGCCGGCCGTCGCGAACGACGAATTTGCCTCCCACCGCGACATCGCGCACCGCGGTTCGTTCGGCGGAAAAAACGATCTGACTGAGCAGCGATTCCGGGTCGCGCCCAGGCCATGGACGGATCGTCCAGCGCGATCGTGAAGAAGTCGGCCGGGCGGCCAACCTCCAGACTGCCCCCAGGCGCGCGAGACTGCGAGCGCCCGCTTCCGTGGCGCAGGAGAAGAGCTGCTTCGCCGGCCAGCACTGCGCGCTCCAGTTTAGCATCCGCAGATGATATTCGAGCGACCGCGCATCTTCGAGCAGATTAATTTGCACGTTGCTGTCGGAGCCTAGCGAGATGCGAACGCCCGCGCTCAGAAACTGGTCGGCGGGCACCGTTCCATCGCCCAGATTGCGCTCGGTGGTGGGACAGGCGCAAACCATCGCGCCGGCGCGCGCGAGAGCGCCGAAATTTCTTCGCCAGTGACGTGAATGGCGTGCACCGCCGTGAAGCGGGAATCGAGCAGGCCGTTCCGGTCAAGCAGTTCAACGGGACGCAGGCTTGTATTCGGCCAGGCAAGCTTCCACGTCCGCGGGTTGTTCTGAGACGTGCATGTGCAGCGGCATTTGCTGCGCGCGGGCATAAGCTGCCACTTCACGCACGTAATCGAGAGGCACGGCTCGCAGACTGTGGGGCGCAACGCCCACCCAGACGTGTTCGGCATCTTGCTGGACGCTAATCGCGGCCCGCAGCGCTTCGGTGTCGGCAATGAAATCCTCCACGCGCGGAGTGAGAATCGGGCCTGCCCGGGATCAGGCGGCTTGCGCCATCCCGAACGCACGTAGGCGGTGCGTAGGAGCGCGATGCGCAGGCCGGCGGTCCCGCGCGGCGCGGATCACTTGCCACGCCAGCTCATTTGGATCCTCGTAGCCCGTCCGTCGGGGGCATGATGCACGTAATGGAATTCCCGACGGTTGTGATCCCGCCCAGCAGCATCTCCAGGAACGCCATGCGCGAAGCATGATAAAGACCCTCGGGCGACAGCCGGTTGGCGGCATGGTACATGCTTTCGCGCCAGGTCCAAAAGGAATCGTGTCCGTGGCGCGTGCGGTGCTCGGTCGGCCGCGCAACACGCGCTGGAAGGCATGCGAATGGCCGTTCACCAGGCCCGGAAGAATCGCGCGCCCGCTCAGCCGCTGGCGATTGGGCAAGATCGGCTGGATGCGGAAGAAAATCGCGTGATGCGGCCGCGTGGCATCGGCGAACATCGCGAGCCCGGATCGGAATTGTCCGCCGGTGTAAATCAGGTCCGGCAGCCAGCCGATCTCGGTTTCGGGAATGGGTGGGCGCGTGCTCAAGCGATCTTCTCAAACCAGCGTAGCGCGGCAGAAAGCTCAAGCCGCGAAGCGCAAGCTTTCGAGCGACCCCGCGTTCTTCTGGCGGATCTCGCGCCAGCAACTCCATCGAAATGCCCGCCACGCGCGTGGCGGTATTCATGCGGACGTAGGAGGGAAGGTCCTCCTGCGATTCCGTCACAAATTCGGCCAGATAGAGCAGCGAGCTCAGCGGCAGCTCGGAACGCTCCGGACGATGATGCCAGCGCACGGCCTCGATGATTTCCGCGGGAAACTTCCATTGCGCCAGAGTTTCGGCGCCCACTTCGCCGTGGCAGCGCCCGGAAAGGCACATTTCCACTTCCACCGGCGGACAACCGCCGTCGGTGAGGCGCTGGAAGCGCTCCTGGAAGGCCACCGGCATGATGGCGAAGGCCAGACGGCCGATATCGTGAATCAAGCCTGCCAGAAAGGCCTGCGAAGGATCTATTTTGACCGAGGAGTGCATGGCGACCAGTTCGGCGGTCTGCGCCACATCCAGGCTGTGGTTCCAGAGCTGGTGCGCCTGCGGGGACGAGAAGTTGCCGCGGATGGCGGCGGCCAGCAACACCCGCCGCGCGGTCTCGGTGCCGATATAGGAGACGGCTTGGAAAATGCGTTCCAATGGGCTGCCGCGGGCTGTAATAGGCCGAGTTCGCGGTTTGAATCAGCCGTCCGGCGAGCACCGGATCGAGCGACGCCACCGCCTCCATTTCGCGCGGCCCCACGTCGGGATTCGGCAACCTGCCGCACCACCTCCCGCGCGGCGCGGGGAAACACCGGCAAGCCGATCGATCACCCGGCTGACATCGGCCCGGCTGGTGACCTGCAAATAGGTCATCATGGCCTCGACGGAGGAGTTCGTGCATTGGTCTGGCGAGTCGGCGTCAAACAGCGGCTCCGATTCGAAGAACTGATCGAAGTCGTCGCTGATTTCGAGCACCGCCACGATCTTCCCCATGGCGGGATCGGCGATCGGACGCCGGCCCCACAGCGTCTCCAGAACGGCTCGCACTTCGTCGGAGACGAAGGGCTGCTCACCGCCTGCTTCCAGATGCATCTCGGCCAGAAGGCGCCGGCGCGCCTGATCGTCCACCAGAATCTCGGGAACATGATGGGCAATCGCGGCCTGTTCCACCAGATTTCCGATCGGACTCGGAAAGGCCGATCGCGCCTGCCAGTTCGCTCGACCAGGTTGCCACGCGCAGACAATGCGCGCGGATTGCTTCATCGCCGCGTCTTTCGGTTAATTCGGCGGCGCGGCTGGTCATGGGAATCTCATCGACCAGGGTTTCGGAAAGTGTGGAACTCGGCGGACCATCACTTTCCGTCTGCTTTCCGTCTTGCCACAGCCCAAGCCATTGAGACAGTTCGCCCTCGCGCGCCTTATCGATGATCCCAAGACGCACGATTCAGGGAATCTCACCCTAGTCGCCGTACAGGAAAATGGCTGATTCGCGGGTCAGGGAAAATCGTTTCGCGGAGAGCTGAATTCAGAAAGCCACGATGGGCCTGCATCCGGCCCCAGCCGCCGCGATAGGCTTCGAGCAATGCTCCGATGGCCGGCGACCGAAAGACCGGAGCCGTCACACGGACGCCCGCCTCGGATGCCATCCAATCGCGGAATCGGCCTAGCAGAATCCGGCTCCCGAATACACCGCCGGAGTAAGTGACGAGCGTCGGCTCCCCGGCCCCAAACAATTGTCCGCGCACCGCGACGGCCAATATGGCCAGTTCGCGGGCGGCTGTCATCCAGAATTTCGAGCGCCACGGGGTCGCCGATTTCCGCCGCGTGGTTCACCAGGATGGAAAGACTCGCGACACGCGGCCGCGGGAATTCGGCAGTGTAGCAGCGATGCAGCAAGTCATTGATGTTTCTCGTCGCCGGTGGCATCCAGCAGCCTGGCGCGCAGCGACGTGGGAACGCCCCAGCCTTCCTCCCAGCGCAGGGCGGCGCGCAGGGCTTGGCGCGCGATCCAGAAACCGCCGCCTTCGTCTCCAAAAAGATAACCCCAGCCGCCGGCCCGCGCGGTACGGCCACAGGAATTGCGGCCCAAAGGCGATGGAGCCGGTTCCTGCGATCACCACTAATCCGGGTTCGCCTGCCGTGGCGCCTGCCAGCGCGATGAGGGCATCGTCGGTGACCAGCAGTCCGGTCGCTCGGCAGAATTTCGCGCAGGATCGATTCCTTGTCCGCCGGACCGCCGCTGAATCCCAGGCAGGCGCTGCTGAAGCGCACGTCCTGCGCACTCCAATCCGGCTTGTTCGCAAGCTGCGTGCAACGGAGACTGAATGGCGTCGACGAACTTGGCTCGGCCTTCCGATGCGCCGACGTGATTGCACGGTCCGCCGCGGCCAACGCCCAACACGCGGCCGGTTTCGTCGCCAATGATCGCCGTGGTGCTGGATTGCCCGCCATCGACGCCAAGAAAGTATCCGGGCATTACCAGGAGTGAACATCTACTTGATGTGGAAGAGCCGCGCGTCGCCCAGCGCGCCCGCCACCGTCAGCCCCCAAAAAGCGGGATAGCGGCGCAAATCGTTGGCGCCGGGATTGTCGGGCTTGATCAGCAGGTAATGGATGCCGCGCGCCTTCAGCTCCGCCGTGGCCGCCAGGCGCAGGCTGGCGCGTATGGGCTGCCTGGATTCAACCGGATGATCGGACAGCGTGACCCAGGCGCCGTCGGCGCCCATGCCCTCCAGCTTCATCTTGGCTGCGCCGGTATCGTCGGACGACTCCACCACCACCGCGCTGGCGCTTTGCAGCCGGCCGAAGTCGACTTCGACATACATGCCCGGCGCCGCCGGTTGCCAGCTTCGCCAGCGCGTGACCGGACTATTGTCGAAAGCCAATTGGACATCCCAGGGATTGGGATGCGCGGTGAGCCGCCAGGCCGGATCGCGCGGCAATTCGGCCGGACCGTTTTGCCGTTATGAAGATGCGCAACTCGGCAATGGACCATTGATTGTCGGGCAGGCTGGCGGTTTGAACCACTCGCAGTTTGCGCAGCTCGCGCGGCGGAAAATCGAATTTGAGAATGCGCGTGGGCTGGAAGTCGCGGACCACCGGCGTCCACAAAATATCTTGCAGCACTTCATTGGACGCGCTTTCGTAGCCGACCAGCAGCTCGCGCGGCAGATACGATTGCCCGCCCTGGCTGATGGCGAAGACCGGCTCGTTGGGAGGAACGGTGGCGCCGATCATGCGGACGACGTGTAGTCGGGATCCTGGCTGAGATAACGCTTCCTCGGCTGCAGGCGAAGCGCGGCCTTCACCGGCACGTCTTCAATGCGAAAGGCGTCCGGCGCGCAATAAAATTGATAGACATCCGGCCAGCAGGTGATGCAGTGCGCGACCACCAGCGTGAGCAGCAGCCAGGGAACATTCGGCGACCGCCAGCGCCAGCGCCAGCGAAACGAACGGCACCACGGGAATCAGAAAGCGCGTTCCAATGTTGCTGAAGTAAGTCGCATCCGAAAATCGCGGCCGCCAGCAGCAGTTGACGTCCCTCCCGATAACGCAGCGCCAGCAGAGCAAACGGAGCCAGCAAAAACAGCGGGCCGAGAAAACCCTCCAGCATGATCGCCTTGGACCGTCACTTGCAGCGGAATTTGCCAGTGGCTGGTGCAGATCGTAGTTGCTCAGATACGTTGCGCCAGCTGTCTTCAAACGAAATGTGCACGTACGGGTTCGGGAACAGGCGGTTGGCGAGCGGCGAAACCGGATTCGCCACTTCGATCCAATCCTTCACCATCCAGGCAGGATGCAAGCGAGCGCGATGAGCGAGACCACCAGCACGGGCCGCAGCACCGGTTTGCGCTCGCGCCACAGCTTCCAGGCCACAAAGCCGACGGCGTAGGGCACGGCCACAAACGCGGTGTATTTCACTTCGTAGCCGAAACCGGCCAGCATGCCGATGGGCACCAGCATCTTCGGATCGCGGTTTTCGTCCCAGATCTGCAGCAGATAGAACAGAGCGAAAAGATCACCGCCGCCAGCGCGACGTCGATATAAGCGATGGAGGCGTCCACGCAGCACGATCGGGCTGGCGTAGGTGAAGATGGCCGCCGCCGCGCCAACCTCGGGACGTCCGATTCGCTTGCCATAAGACAGGATCAGAAACACCAGCGCCACCAGGAACGTGAAGTGAACCAGGCTGGCGGCCGAGTGGCGCCCGAAATCGACCGCGAACAGATAGAGCAGCTCGATACCTTGCGACAAGTTGGAGTAGAAGTCGGTGGTGATGCGCGGGAATCCGTGCGCGTGCTGATATTTGAAAACTTCCGCCAAGTGATAAGCCATGCCGTCCGAGCTGTGCTCGGGCGCCAGGGCGTTGAAAAATCCGACGTAAGTGAAGGCGGCGAAGCCCACTCCGAAGACCCAGCGCCACAATCGCGGGAGCGGCGGGAACAGCTTCCCGGACGAGCGGAACGCTCCGGAATAGATGGCATAGCCGATGATCGCGAGTCCCAGAGCCAGCAAAATTCCACGGCGCACCAGCCGCGTGGCGCTCAGGATAAACATGATCGCGCTCAGGCAAGCCGACCCGGCCACAAACGCGAGCAGGCGCTCTTCCCACGCGTGCAAGACCAGCGATAACCTGCGGAACAGCAGCATACCGAGCGACCAGGCGGTTGCTACGGTGAAAGAGCGCCCCAAAAGAACAGGAATCACCGGAACCATCGCGACAGCCCTCATTGTTTGAATCCGATGCGCACCAGGATCAAGCCGAATTTGACGCCGTCGTTGGGGCGCGACGTAGAGCTTGTCGACGGACATCCCGAGGGTGGTCTCGGAATCCACCGATAGCCAGTCGGGTGGAACCGGCTTTTCAAAATGCTTGACGCCGGGCGTGGTGTAGCGGACTTTATCCAGCAGCTTGCCATTCACCAGGTACGGAGATCTCCACGGGTCCGGTGGTCTTGAAGCTGTCGTCCCAGATGGCAAAATCGGTATCGAACTTGAGATTTTCGGTGGAGAGCACCAGCAATTGCACGGTGGGATTCTGGGAGGTCCAGCGCCAGGAAGGATCGCTGGGGCCATAAATGTCTTTCACGATGTGCAGGCTCGGCGTCCGGGTCGCTCATCTCCACCATCATGGCTTCGGGGCCGGGATTATAACCCTCCACGCGGATGGCGCTGCTCGGGCGGAGCATAAATTTCAGGAAGACGATCGCAAGCGGCCAGGCAGAGCACACAGCACAGAAGGAGTCCGAGTCGGATCAAGAACATATTATGGCAGGAGCCTGAAGCTAAAGTGAACAAAGATGCGAAGGTAACAATATTTCGCGCTGCTAGAGCCCGTTCGACCGAAACAATTCATGGGCGGTCTTGAGCGCTCAGGCCGCGGATGCCCACAGCGTCAATCCCGCGCCGGCGGCCGTAAAGCCTATCATCCGGTCGCCGGAGAACAGCAGCGGGCACGCGATGGCCCACAATACCAGGCAGACGCCGGTAACCAGATTGGCGCGATGGCGGTACAGTGGCGGCATGAGAAAGAAATGCAATCCCACCAGCAGCAGCACTACCGGGAACGCCAGGCCCGGGCGGCCCGATCGCGAAAAGATCTGGAACGTCAGAAAGATCGCAATCCACATGACCCCGTTCACGATTCCAAACATACGGTCGTCTCTTCGCCGCTGCTCCGGGGGAAACGCGTCTTCCCCGGCGTCTTTGCCGCGCCGCTGCAGCCGAAGCGCCGAGATGGCGAACACAGCGTCGCCAAGGCAATCAGGACGGCTCCCGTTCTGTTCAGGAATCCAAAAGCGTAGGCCGAGAGCAGGAACCAGGCTCCGCCGAAGAGGGAAAAGAATAATGCGCCGTAGCAGCGTCCCACCGCGCGTGCCGCCTCTTGATTGCCGGTTGCCCCCGTTCGCGCCGTCATCGCAGGTGGATGGTCCTTGTGTAAGAATGGTTCTTCTGTGAAATGGTAGCGGATCGGGAATCCTGAAAGTTTGTAGACAAACTTTTACAGATCCCCAGCGTCCCACTTTCCCTTTTGGTGTTGTACTTCACGAACTCATGAAAAATCAGATTACTCTTCTTGCGCTTCTGGTTGGCGCGTGTGCGTGGCAGTGTTCCGCCCAGTCCACTTTCGATTCGAGCGGCGACGGCATGCTCAACGGCACCTATTACATGCGGCAGGTTTTCTTCTATTATGTGCCCGGCCAAACCAACGACTTAGGCGAAACCATCAACATCCAGGGCAACCTTTATTTCAGCGGCGACGGACTGTACGCGTTTACCGGTCGGTCCTCGACACCGCCGTCAGTTCCACGCCGCCAGACCTTCACCACTACCGGCACCTACACTATCTCCGCCAGCGGCGAAGGCTACATCACCGCTGTGGATCAGCAATTCCCCAACGACCGGATCACCGGACTGGTATCGCAAGGCGTTTTCATCGGCAAGCAGCGCCGACAATGCCGCGGGCTATAACGATTTGTTCATCGCCGCGCCGGTCGGCTCCACGCCAGCCACCAACTCGACTCTCAGCGGCTCCTACGCGGTGGCCTACATCGACCCCACGTTCCCCGGCGACGCGCTCTTCACCATGACCGCCGACGGGCAAGGGAACATCGGGAGCGTGAACGCCACCGAGTATCTCAATACCGGCACCACGTCCAGCACCCAAAGCCTCAGCGGAGTCACCTACTCTTTCACCAACGGCGCCGCGGCAAATCAAGTTCGGAGGCAAGCGCAGCAGCTCCACTATGCTGGCCGGCGACGGAATTGCTGTATATCTCGCCCGACGGCAATTTCATCTTTGGCGGTTCCTACACCGGCTTCGACATGTTCGTCGGGGTGCGCGCCGCCACCAGCCCGCCTTCCAATTACGACGGCCTGTATTACCAGGCCGGCCTGGATCTCGAACGGCCGCCACCAACAGCGGTTATTCGCCATTTAACAGCTACTACGGGTCGTTCCAGGCATTTGCCGGAAAGATTATCGGGCACCAGAAATTGAGTACCGCATCGCCGATGCGCTACCAGAGCTTGAGCGCGCTGCTGACCTACGGGGGATCGAGCGATTTCACCTATTCCGACTCCTACACGCTGAACAGCGACGGCAGCTCCGACGACACCGCCTTTGCACAGCACTATGTGAGCAGCGCGGATGGAACCATTCGCATCGGATATGGCATCGGCCCGTTCCTTTCCATCAACGTGGCGTTTCAGGCGCCCGCTTTCAGCGGTTCCGGCGTCTATCTGAGCCCGGTGGGCGTGGTGAACGCGGCCAGCTCCGCGCCTTTTACCGCGCAGGTGTCGCCGGGAGAATTTCTCACGTTGTATGGCTCGGGGCTGGCGCCCACCACGGCCACCGCCAGCTTGCCTTTTCCCACCATCTTCAACGGAGTGCAGGTGCTGATCAATCAGGTTGCCGCGCCCATCTACTATGTGAGCCCGACCCAGATATCAATGATCGTTCCCTACGCCACGAAGCCCAACTCGGTGGCGCAGATTCAGGTGGCCAACAACGGCGCGACTTTCCAATCTCGTCACCGCGTTCACTGGATTGACCGCGGTTGGAGTCTTCACCAACAATCCGGTGGGCGGCATCGGCTACGCGGCCGCGCTGCATCCCGACTATTCGCGTGATCTCGCAAGTCCAGCCCGGCCCAGATCGGCGAACCGGTGGCCGTGTATCTCGCCGGGATGGGCGCGGTGAGTCCGCCGGTGCCGGACGGAAAGCCGGCGCCCGCCAATCCGCCGAGCATCACGACATCCACGCCGCTGGTCTTCCTGCTGGATACGGCGGGCAATTACTTGCAGGCCACAGCTCGGCTTCTCCGGCCTCGCTCCGGGATTCGCCGGGCTTATATCAAATCAACTTCACCATCCCCGCCGGCCTGGTTTCCGGCAACGCAACGCTCGAAGTGATTGCAGCGGATTCCGATGTGTTCCAGGCGCTCCTGCCAATAACCGCGGCTACCAGCGCCAGTCGCTAGCGGCCTTTTTACTGTGCCGGGGGATGCGGATCCGATGTCATCCTGAATTCGTGGGTCCGCGCGGGATCGACGAATTCGATCTTGACGTTCGTGGCATTGATGTCGCGGCTCTGGATAAAGCGGTAGGTCCAGTCGATATAGGGAACCGCCGACGCATTGACGTTGGAATGATCGTCGATTTCATCGGGTGGCCCGAACTAGATATAAGTGCGTCCCCGGTCGGTCTTCCAGCCCGCCTCGCCCTCCGCGGTCGGAAAGCGCAGGTTCGCCTATGCGATCCGCCGGTAGTGTTCTTCTTTGAATTCATTCTCGGGCGTATCGGGCGTAGGATCGCGCCGCTTCCAGAATTGTTCGATAAACTGAACGCGCTCGGCATCCGTTTCTAAGCCCAGGAAAGTGGCGCGCTCTTCCGGAAGGATGATATACGCCACGTCTTCGTCCATCCACTTGGTGAAAGGCGAAACCTTCGGCGCGGCTTGGCTTTGAGGCGCTTGCCATGCCGTCAGGCCAACAGCGGCGGCGATGATCAGAATGCCAGAGCAAACGAAAGGCGTCAGAGCGGAGCTGGGAGCCTTCGGTGGGAATCAGCAACGTCGAATTCTTTTCACCAGATTTCCTCCTGTCGCGGCCAGAGCGGCTTCCATTTCCCCGCCCCGGCGGTTCTTTCCAAAGCGGCCAGAGCCTACGGCGTATTGGTGCGCGTCGTCACTCGACGCCACGGCCAGTCGTCGCAGCAGTGTTCGCGTTCCGCGCGGATCACGCCGGAGATCCACCACACCACCGGGTGATAAAACAACAGATTCTCCACCGACGTTTGCAGCAAGTTGACCAGATAGTCGCAGCGGCGGATGTGCGCCAATTCGTGCAGCAGGATCAATTCGATTTGCCCGGCGGGCAGCCCGGCGAGCAAACCCACGGGCATGAGGATCACCGGACGCAGGTGCCCGATCACGACCGGCACTCCGGCCAGGCTGGATTCCAGCAACGCGATCGGACGGGCGATACCGAAGGCGGCGCGCCAGCGCGCTCAAGCGTTCCTGCCAGAAATCTGGCGCGCGGCACGACGCCGGTCCTTCGCATACGCCGCGTCATAGCCCAGCGGGCCAGATGCCGGAAATAGAAGCAGGATCACGCCGGCGATCCAGAAGGGAATCAGCCAGGGAAGGAAACTCTTCAATGCGCCGAAGAGGCGCTCCTGGAATATCGCCCAGCTCCACGCCAGTCGTTCCAAGTCACCGCTATGGCGTTCTGACGGCGCCTGTGGATGGATGCCAAGGAACGAGATGAAACAGCGTGACGCCGAAAGGATACCAGTGCGCGCACATCGCAAGCGACGCCGCGACGTAACGCGCTGGTGCCGTGCGTGTCATCGCCAGGATGGCGGCCAACAGTAACGCGATCGCCGCGCCCTCCCAGAGCGAATGAAACAGAGCCCAGCCGATGGCAGCCGCCAGCGGAGTCTCAGCCAGCTTTCCAGATGCGTCATTTGGTCCCCTTTTCGTATTCATCCAGCATTCTGCGCAGCTCGGCCAGTTCCTGCCTGGAGGCTTTACGAGCCGAAAGCGCACCCATGAGCAGATTCTTGGCCGAGCCTCCGAAGGCCTTCTGCAAAAGATCGCCAGCTAGGCGCTGTTGCGTCCACTCGCGAGGCTGCGCCGCCTCGTAAATGTGGGCGCGCTGCTTCTCGTCCCGCCGCACCAGCCCTTTCTCCGCCATGATCTGCAGGAACTTCAACACCGTGCTGTATTGCGCAGGCTTGCGCCGGTTCAGGCTCTCGTGAACGTCGCGCACGGTGCTGGGGCCGCGGCTCCACAGCACCGTGAGGATCTCCAGTTCAGCGTCGGTGGGACGGGGCGGCTGGCGTGACATACGAAGACCTTACTACGAAGCTCTTACTATGTCAAGCGGGACCCTCTTTTCTTTCACACACTCTTACACTTCTTGGACTAACCTTCGGGGTCTCGGTTTCGTCTTAAGGTACGTAAGGAGATCGCAAATGACTGTAAAATCGCTGCTATTCGTTGGCGCCCTGACTCTCGCGAGTTTAGGCATCGCCAGTGCCAAAACCTATGACATTACGCTCGATCACGCGACCAAGGCGGGCGCTAACGAGTTGAAACCCGGCGAGTACAAGGTAAAAGTGGAAGGTTCGCAAGCGGTTATCACCGGCGAACAGGATGCAAAGTCCGTCACTGTCCCGGTGAAGGTTCAAACCCGCGACAAAAAGTTTCCCTATACTACAGTGGAAACCACGAATCAGGGCGGCATGGACACCATCCAGGCCATCGACCTCGGCGATTCGACCACCCGGCTGGCGGTAGGTCAGTAAGTTCTGCCAGATAAAGCATTTCTCGTTAAGCGAGGTACGGATTCAAGGAATTTCAATGCCTCACGAAACGCCCGCAGCAACGGAAACGTCGGAAGGTAAGCGCCCCGTGGGGCGTAACATCGGAAATTCCTACCCGCGTCCGTTGTAACTTAACGAGAAATTCATGCGCAGAAATTGTTTTCATTCTTGGATCGCCCTGTGTGTCGTGGCGGTCTTGTGTGCAGCCAGCGCCTCGGCGCAAAGTAGCCGCATTACACAAGCGGTGAACAATCGCGAGCGCGCGGTTCTGTCGAGCAATGTTCATCCCAAGGCCTTGGCTGCCGCCTTGGCGGGAAATGATCAGGGGCGCGTGGCGCCCTCCCTTGCCATCCCCTACATCACGCTGGTGCTGGCTCCGTCCGCGAGCCAGCAAGCCGATCTCGAAAAATTGCTGCCCGAGCAGCAGACTCCAGGCTCGCCGAATTTTCACCATTGGCTCACGCCGGAAGAATACGGGGAGCGCTTCGGCGCATCCGATGCCGATATCGGCAAAATCACCGAATGGCTCCAGGAACAGGGTTTGCAGGTTGTTTCTGTGGCGCGCGGGAAAAATTGGATTTCCGCCAGCGGAACCGCGGCGCAGGTGGAAGCGGCCTTTCAAACCGAGATTCACAGCTACCTGTCGGGCGGCGAGACACATTTCGCAAATGCCTCCGCGCCGTCGGTCCCAGCCGCTTTTGGTTCAGTGATCAAAAGCATTCGCGGCCTGAACGATTTCCGCATGAAGCCTCGGTTACGCCCGGCACCCGCCAACAAAACCAGCGCAGCACGACCCCGCTATACCGACAGCCAGGGATACCACGAGATCGCGCCCGACGATTTCGCCACCATTTACGACGTGGCCCCTTTGTACGCCGCGGGCATTAACGGAACCGGCCAAAAGATTGCAGTGGCCGGCCAGATCGAGGTCAATCTTTCCGACATCGAGCAGTTCCGCAGCCAGTTCAATCTTCCCGCTAACGACCCGCAGATGCTGCTGGTGCCGGGCTCGAGAAACCCGGGGAACGATCCGAGTTCCGGCGATCTTGCCGAGTCGGACCTGGATCTGGAATGGGCCGGCGCCGTGGCGCGGAACGCCACGGTCATTTTCGTCTATTCAAGCGACGTCATGACGTCGGTGCAGTATGCCATCGACCAGGCCCTCGCGCCGGTGGTCACCGTGAGCTATGGTTCCTGCGAGTTGGAGACGTCCGCGTCGGAATACAATGCGTTCGTCCAGTGGGGCCAGCAAGCCAACGCGCAAGGAATCACCTGGTTCGCCGCTTCGGGCGACGACGGCGCGGCGGATTGCGACGATTCGCAAAATCCGGGACTCGCGGTGGACCTTCCAGGTAGCGTGCCGGAAGTTACCAGCGTGGGCGGCACCGAATTCGTCGAAGGGAGCGGCCATTATTGGAACCCCATCAACAACGCCAACGGCGCGTCGGCGCTCTCTTACATTCCCGAGATCACCTGGAACGATAGCGCCGAAGACGGAGAGCCGTCGGCCAGCGGCGGCGGCGCCAGCGTTCTGTTCACCAAGCCTTCCTGGCAAACCGGCCCCGGAGTTCCCGCCGACAACGCGCGCCACGTGCCGGATGTAGCGCTCAACGCCTCCGACAATAACGACCCGTATCTGGTCTACACCGGCGGCAGCCTGCAACTCTACGGAGGCACATCGGTGCCCACGCCATCCTTCGCCGGATTGACCGTGCTTCTCAATCAGCACCTGGGCTCCGGCGGCGTGGGAAACATCAACCCGACGCTGTATTCGCTGGCGCAATCGAACCCGGCTATTTTTCACGACATCGTCACCGGCAACAACATCGTCACCGTCTCTTGCGGGCGAAGAGATCCCAACTGCGCCAGCCCGGTGGGATATTATGCGGGCGTCGGTTATGACCAAACTACGGGCCTGGGATCGGTGGATGCCTACAAACTTGTTATGGGATGGAACGGCGGCGCCGTCACCACGCCGCCCACTCCGCACGCCGACGTCACGCTGCTGAGCAATCTGAGCACAGTGGCATCGAACGACGTGGTGTATTTGACGGCCACCGTCACCTCCACCAATGGGATCACTCCGTCCGGATCGATTTCGTTTTCGATCGGGGAGACTTCGCTAGGAACTGCGGTGTTGAATGGAACGGCGGGCACCGCCACCGCGACTCTGGCGGTCAATGGCCTGCAATTACCAGTGGGCAGCGGCACCGTCACGGCCACTTACAACAGCGCCAGCAGCGCCTCGGTGGCGCTCAGCGTGACAGCTTCCGGATCGGGCTCCGCCGCGCAGCCGGCCATCAGCAGCGTCAGCAACGGAGGCAGCTTCAAGCCGAGCTTCGCGCCGGGATCGATCCTGAGTGTGTTTGGGTCCGCATTGGCTCCTAACACCGCCAGTGCGTCCAGCGTACCGCTGCCGCTTTCCAGCTCGGGCGTCGCGGTGTTGGTGAATGGAATCGCAGCGCCGCTCTATTACGTCTCGGCGAGCCAGTTGAACGTGCAGATTCCCTACGAGACGACCGTAGGCAGCTCGGCGGTGTTGAGCGTCAACAACAACGGGCAAGTGACCACGCAGAACTTCAACGTAGCGGCGGCGGCGCCTGGTATTTTCACGAATGCCTCGGGCGCGCTGGTTCCCACTGCCAGCGCGACGATTGGACAGGAGATCGCGTTCTACATCACGGGCGCGGGAGCCGTCTCCCCGGCTATCTCCGATGGCGCCGCGCCCGCCCTATCCACCCCGCTCGCCGACCTTCCGAAACCGCTCCAGTTCACAACCGTCACCGTCGGCGGAGTGAACGCGCCCATCGATTTCATCGGCATTCCCTGGGCGCTGGTGGGCGTCACCCAGATCAACGTGCAAATTCCGAGCGGGGTCCCAGCCGGCGTGCAGCCCGTCGTGGTGACGGTGGATGGAATCCCCAGCCCCCCTGCGACCATCACGATTACAAACTGAAGTTCGGCCTTAGCGTTTCGCTACGTGGCCGCGCCCGTCGCGCATTTCATTTCCCTTGAAATGCGGCATCTTATCCACGCGGTTTTCCGGAGCAGCTCGCTCGCCAACCTTCGGCATGGGACCTTTGTATCCGTGCGCGGGATGGAAATGGTTATTCACGTGGCCCCGGAAGTCGGCAGCGCCATGGAACCACGGACCAGCGCCAATGAAAATGCCACCCGTGAACCATTCGGGGCCATAGTAGCCGTAAGGGGCGCAAGCGTAGGGAGGAACGTCATAGTACCCGTAAGGGCAGTCCGGGGCGACTCCAATATTCACCGCGACCTGGGCGTCCATTTTGGGAGCTGTCACGAGTAAGAAACCGCCGGCAAGCCCGACAATTGCAAGACCTTTGAGTATGTTCATAGAACCATCCTGAACATTAGACCCCTCAAATGCGGCGCTGTTTCGTCCAGCGCGAAAACTCGAGCAACCCGTGCTCTTTCACTCATCGCGCAGCATTGGCAGGCCTTAGGGCTTGGCGGACACCGGCTGCCAGAGCTCGATCTTATTCCCATCCAGGTCATAGATCCAGGCAAAGCGGCCGTAGGATTCATTCAGTCGTTTGGCGTCGATCCTTACTCCCTCTTGTTTTAAGCGGTCGAGCAAAGCATCCAGATCGTCCACGATGTAGTTGACCATGAACGGCGCGGGACTCGGATCGAAGTAGTCGGTGGAGGCGGGGAAAACCGTCCAGACTGTAACGTGTTCCTTTTGCGGGTCGTCGTGTTCGCGCCACGGAAGCATGACGCCTTGGCCCTTGTCAGCCAGGCCAAGATGCTTCGAATACCATTCGCGCATCCGATCACGATTCGCGGATTTGAAGAAGACACCGCCGATTCCAAGGGTGCGCCGCGCTGCTCCATTTGGACAGGCGGCTTCGACTTATCAGGTTGCGGAGATTGCACTTCCTGTCCCCATGTAAGCAGGCCGAGATGAGCAACAGCGAGCCAAGCGCAATTGTGCTCCTGGGTATTCCTGGCATCTGTGGATTATACAAGTTTCGATTCGAATGGAGAAAGTTTAGATCGCGCGGGAGGTCTGCCGTGGGAAAACGGCGCCGGGTGAGCCGCACTTCGGCGGCTGCGCTCACGGATGTTTTAGGAATCTCAGGTAGAACGACGCGAAAACCAGGACGATTCCGACGTTCGCCATCAGCCGCTGCCAGAACCGGTTCCTGAAGAACAGGACGTCGACGGCGACGATGACAGCCACCAGCGCGAGCACGTAAAGCGCGACGGCTGCATTTCTTCCCATACTTCCTTTCTACTACAAGCGGCTCGCCGATGAACTGCGAACCCACGGGTTCCAGTTCAGGGATGTAGCGCGGCCCACGGGGACTGAATTGGAAAGTCGGATCGTGTCGACCTGCTGAGTCGGCCCGCGGACAATAGTGTGCGACACTCTCTACTTCAGGCTTTTCGTTTCTATATTTTCATCCGTGGCGCGCCACTTGCGTCCGCGAGTATGGGCAGTCGTTGAACGCGCAGCCGAGCGAGAGATAGGAGAATAATTTGAAAATACTGATGGTCCTGACATCGCACAACCAACTCGGGAACACCGGCCGCCCGACTGGGTTCTGGCTTGAGGAATTCGCGGCCCCCTATTTCGTATTCAGGGATGCTGGCGTTGAGCTGACGCTCGCCTCTCCGAAAGGCGGGCAGCCCCCGCTCGATCCGAAAAGCGATCTGCCTGAAAATCAAACGTCAGCCATGACGCGGTTCAAGAAGGACGCGCTGGCGCAAAAGGCGCTCGCCAACACGGTCAAACTTGAGGACATGAAGGCGGAAGACTTCGACACCGTCTTCTATCCCGGTGGGCACGGACCGATGTGGGATCTTGCGGAGAGCCCTACGTCGATCGCTCTTCTGGAGGCCTTCTACAATTCCGGCAAGCCAATCGCATTGGTGTGCCATTCCCCCGGAGTGCTTCGCCACGTCACCTACCAGGGTGCTCCTCTGGTGAAAGGAAAACACGTCTGTGGTTTCACCAACGGCGAGGAAGAGGAGATGCAGCTCACAAAGGTTGTGCCGTTCCTGGTGGAAGATGAGCTGTTGCGGCTGGGCGCCATATTCGAGAAGGTGTCGAACTGGCAGCCTTTTTCCATCACTGACGGCCGCCTTATTACCGGCCAGAATCCTGCGTCATCGACATCGGCCGCTCAGGCGCTTCTGAAACTCATGAATGGATCGGAATCGGACTCGTCAATACAAGGCGTACAAATCGGACAGAAGAGCTATGAGATGCCCCCGCGGGACGGAATCAGCGTCGCACAGTTTTTCACCGTCGCCGACATCGAGCGATCGGCTCGCTACTACGAAAAGGTCTTCGACGCCCAAGTTCTAAGCTTGGGTGACGGCAACGCGCCTGGGTACCTTCAGCTAGCGAATATTTGGATGATTCTGAACGTCGGTGGCGGCCCGACCCCGGATAAACCGGCGGTAACGCTCAGCGTCCCCGACCCGAATCACATCAACAGCTTTATGAATCTCCGCGTTGCGGATATTCAAGCTTGCTACAAGTTGTGGAAAAGTCGAGGAGCCGAGTTCATCACGGAGCCAATACCCAAGTACGGCGAGATTCGCTGCTACATCCGCGATCCTGACGGCTATATTATCGAGGTCGGACAGAGCACCGTCCTCAAGTACGGTTAACGCCGGCCCTGCGAACTCAAGGAGACCACGCACATGACCACCCCCACCGCGTCGAACACGCTCGGCTTCAACGTTTTTACCGCGCCGGGAAAGACCATGGTCGGCGAGCGGCCAAAGTCTTTGGGCGAACCATTCGGCTTTGACCCGATCACGTCGACTTTAATCTTCGGCGAGTACGACGCGGTGCTGGTGGACGCAATGGGGACAGTGGCTGAGGCCCAGGCGCTGGCGGATTGGATCGCTCTGCACAACCGCAACTTGGAAACTATCTATATAACGCATGCCCATTTCGACCACTTCTACGGCCTGAGCATTTTGCTCGACCGTTTCCCGGGCGCCCGGGCGATTGCGACGCCCAACGCAGTGAACGCCATGCAATCGTCGTTCACTCCACCCGTGGAGCAGTTGGCCCGCCGGATCTTTCCTGGGCAAGTACCCACCAAGTTGGTTCCCCCTCAGCCCTACGAGAACGACACGTTCACTCTCGAAGGCCACGAATTGCGCATCATCCAGCAGGGCCGCACCGATAGTCCCGATTCGACGTCGCTGTACGTTCCGTCGATCGACCTGGTCGTCGCTGGCGACGTGGTGTACAACCAGTGCCACATGTACGTCGGCGACACCACCCCCGAGAGCCGCAAGAACTGGATTGCGGCGCTTGACCGGTTGGCGGCGCTGAAGCCGGCGATTGTGGTTGCCGGTCACAAGAAACCCGGTGCGCCCGACTCACCGTCGTCGATCCAGGACACTAAGCGCTATCTGCTGGACTTCGATCGGCTCAAGCAGACCACGGCGTCCGGCGAAGAGCTGTTCAACCAGATGACCGAGCTTTACCCGCATTGGGTAGCCAATCAGTCGTGGTTGATGTTCGGATTCCCGGGCGGCTAATGGGAACGCCCGCTCGCGTCTAAGGACGCGCGTCTAAGGACGTTCACGTCCACCATGAACCTCCTGTATAATGCGTGACAGCCGGAGGGGAGCTCCTATGAAGCAAACGATGGTTGCATGGTTTCTCTTGTGCGCCTCCCTAGGTGCATTTGCTCAGCAACCTGAGGAACACGGGCCCGCCAGGGGACCAGCGCCGCAGCCTGCCCCACTTTTCTTTAAGGAGACCTGGAAACAAGCTCCCGGAAATGTGCCGGTAACGCAGGACTTCGTAACGAACCCCGATCTGCAATTGACCCTGTATGGCACCGGCAAAGAAGATTTCGGCGTCACCAGTGAAGGCAATGTGCCGCACATTTGGACGGGGCTCTGCGCCACCGCCTGCGCGCTCACGCTAAGTCAAAAGGAGAGCTTTGTCGATCTCACCGGCAAGGCGAAAATCCGCTGGTACACCAAGACGTCCGGGTTCCATGAGGTTCGCCCCGTTCTGAAGCTCGCCGACGGGACCTTGTTGGTAGGCAACCACGTCGATGCGAATATGCTGGACTATCTGGAGAGCGAATTCTATGTGTCCGACGTGCGGTGGCTCAAACTCGATCCAGCCACCGTGCGGACAAAGGGAACTCTGCTCGATAAGGTAGATCTCAGCAAAGTCGACGCCGTCGGTTTTGCCGATCTGAGCCCCGGAAGCGGCCATGGCACTGGCGGCTACTCCGACGTCGCCTGGATAGAGGTTTACGGAAAACCGGTCAAGCGCAGTCCGGTGAATGGGTCACAGTAAGCAGGGCCAGGCGCAATTTTCCGTCGGCCTGGTGGCTAAACCGGCGCAACCAGCGACAATCGCGACCACGGCCGATGCACGCGAACACGCGCCCCCTTTGAGCCCGCGCGTATCGCCAGCGTCCGTAATTCGTCTTTCTTCAGCGCCGCGCGTACCGAAATCTGGCCGTCGCTGATGGTGATGTCGTGCCAGCCGAATAACCAGCGCGTGTTCGGGAGAAAGTGATAGGCCAGCGGCCCGCGATCCAGGTCGATGGCCAGCACGGCGCGGCGGGCCAGCCCGCGGAAACTGCGCAACAGCTCCACGATCTGGTCATTCGTGAAGTGATGCAGAAACAATGAACTGAACACGAAATCGAAACTGGCGGGGCGAAAAGGCAGATGGAACGCGTCGGCCACCAGCTTGGGATCGGCCGCCTGCGTCAGATGCAGGCGTTTGTAATCGAGCGACGTAACCCGAGCGCGCGGATATCGGCGACGGATGGCCGCGCCCATGTCGCCCGAAGCCGCCCCGATGTCCAGCACGGAAAACGTATCGCGCGGCTTGGCCACTTCATCGAACAGCCTTCCCAAGACGTAATAACCGCCCAGATAGCGATTGACTCGCGCCAGATCCCGCAGGCTGGCGCGCGCCACGTCGTCCGGCGCATGATCCAGCATCTCCGGCACGATACAGCGCTCATTGAGAAGATTCGCAGCTGCGGGCACCCTCTCATGATAAGATGCGGCTTCGATTAAATGGATATTGTCACCGGAAATCTGGGCTGGATCGAAGCCATCTGCGGTCCGATGTTTTCAGGCAAGAGCGAGGAGCTGATGCGGCGTCTGCGGCGCGCCATGATCGCCCGCAAACGCGTGCAGGTTTTCAAACCTGCGATCGACAATCGCTATTCCAGCGACGAAATTGTCTCGCACAACGATCTGCGGATGAAATCGCAGACCATCCGGAGCGCCGCCGACATTCTTCCGAACCTGGATTCGCGTACCGAAGTGGTGGGCATCGATGAAGCGAATTTCCTGGGCTCGGGCCTGGTGGAGGTGGTGACGCACCTGGCCGACAGCGGAAAACAGGTGCTGATCGCCGGGTTGGATACCGACTACATGGGGCGGCCCTTCGCACCCATGCCGGACTTGCTGAGCCTGGCCGAATCCATCACCAAGACGCTGGCCATCTGCATGCGTTGCGGCAATCCCGCCAAGCATACGCAAAGGCTGGTGGAGTCCAGCGACCTTATTGTGGTCGGCGCCGGTGGGATGTACGAAGCGCGCTGCCGGCGTTGCTTTGAGCCGGGCATGCCGAAACAAACGTTCCTGGAATTCGCGGCGCCCAGGCCGAGACCCAAGGACGGCTGAAACCGGCCACCCGCGCCAGCCATCCAAAAGGTTATATAACTGGTACTCTACGGATCAGAGGTGACATGTCCATTTTCCCCAATCCCAGCCCTGGATCAGGCTCCGAACCACCTTATTCGCCTCCTCCAGCGCCTCCTGCCGCGCCTCCTCCCCAAGCTCCTCCACCGGGAGGGCACGCTTATTACGCACCACCGCCGCAGTATTATGCGCCACCGCCGCCCCCACCCGAGCCATCCAGCGGATTGGGCTGGAAAGTCGGAGTTCTGTTCGGCGTCGTGGTAGTTTTGATCGCCGCCAATGTGTACCTCTACATGCAATTGGACAAGGTGAAGAAAGACCTGACGGCGGCCAACGACACCGCGCAGGCGCGCATCGACAAATTGGAGGAATCCACTTCCGTAAGCACGCAGAGCAACCGGCGAACGGTGGAACAACTGCGCGACCAATTGGAGCGCGCGCGCCGGCAAGCCAACGCGGCTGCTGGAGAGGCCAAAGACGAAGCGCTCAAGAAGGTGGATGAAACCCGCGCCGCTCTGGAATCCGCGCAGGCGCAGGCCAAACAAGAGCTGTCGTCGGACATCTCGAGAGTGCGAGACGCGGCGGATAGCAAAATCTCGGAAGTGGGCACGCAGGTGACCGCCGTGAAGGGCGACGTGGCTTCCACCCGATCGGAATTGGAAAAAACCGTGGCCGATCTGAAACGCGCCACCGGCGAACTGGACGGGCACAGCGTCCTCATTGCGACGAATCAGAAAGAGCTTTCGGCCCTGCAAGCGCTTGGCGACCGGAACTACGTCCAATTCACCATTACGAAATCCAAAAAGCCGCAAAGAGTGGGCGATGTCATGGTTCGATTGGAGCGCGCCGACCCCAAGAAGAACCGCTATACCATCGAGCTCACCGCCGACGACAAAACCACCGAGAAGAAAGATCGCGGTATCAACGAACCGCTGCAGTTCATGACGTCGAAAGCCAAGCAGCCTTATGAGCTGGTGGTCAACGACGTGAAAAAGGACACCATCGTCGGTTACTTATCTATTCCGAAAGTGCTCAATACCAGGAACTGAACCGCGCTTCAGGTTCGCACGTAGGCCAGCGCGACAACTTTTCCGAGCGCGGGCGAGTAGGCGGACGAAGTGATCTCGGAAGCGTCCTCGAATTTGGTGCCCGGCGCGGGCGGATCTTTGGCTTCCAGCGTGAGCGGCTTCAGCACGCGATGAATCTGACCGCGGGAACGAACGCGTTCCACAATCTCCTGCCCTAAATAGCATCCTTTGCTGAAGTGCAGCGCCTGGGGCTGGTTCGCCTCCTGCGCCAGGAATCGCTCGCTGATGTCTTCGCCGTAGCGCGGTTTGCCGTGTTCCAGCCGGACCACGCGCGCGGCTTGGGCGTCGGCGGGTTCGGCGCCGGACCCTTCCAGACGCGAGATCAGAGCGGCCTTTTGCGCCGTGGGCGTAAAGATAAAGAACCCGTCACTCCCGGTGGAGTTGAGACGCGCCACCAACGCGTCGCCCCACTCCAGGCTCGAATATTCCGCTTCGGGAACCGGCGCGCCCGCGCGTTCCATCACCTGCGCCGCTTGCGGCCCTTCGATCGCGATGGTCGCGGTTAAGTCCGTCACATCTTCCAGCGTGACATCGTCGGCGATGATGTAGCGGTCCAGGTGTTGATAGAGCGGCTGGCGCGATTCCGGCTCCACGTCCAGCAAAAAGAAATCCGGGCGGCACAATACATTCGCGTCGGACAGCACGCGGCCTTTGTCGTTCAAGAAAAACGCGTAGCAGCCAGTGCCGGGCATGAGTTGCTGGATGTGATTGGTGCTCATGGCGTGCAGCAGCCGCGCGCGATCCTCGCCGGTGAGTTGGATCTTGCCGCGCGAGGAAAGATCCATCCAGGCCGCGCGATCGCGCAGTGCTTCGTAGCCTGTCATTTAAGAAACCGCAAGTAATCGGCAATCCCGATCACGATCAATCCCGAGATGGCGATCCCGAGCGCCGTGCGATTGCGTTTGGCTTGGTCGGACTCGCGCACTGCATAAAGGATGGCCGACGCCGTGATATGCAGCACCAGCAGTAATTTGATTCCCATCCACATGTGATAAGTGGGCGGATAGGTGCCCTTGGTTGCGTAGTTATACATTCCGGAACCAAGCGCGGCGATCAGCACCACGAACATCAGCGGCCGGAAGGCCTTCACCGCGCCGCAGCCGGCAAGTTCCCGATCGGGCGCCGGAAGCGAAGCCAGCGCCGGAGCCAACACGAAGCGCGCATAGATGAACCCGCCGATCAGCGTGACCACGGAGGCGATGTGGATCCATCGCATGCACACCGCGAGCACCGCGCGTACCGCTGGGTCCATAATTCGAGTATACGATCATGATTCACGAAATTTTGCCGGTCGGCCTGCTGCAGTGCAATTGCTCCATCTTCGGAGACACGTCCGGCGGCGACGCGATCGTCATCGATCCAGGCGATGAGATCGGACGCATTACGGCAATACTCGAGAAGCATCAGCTGCGCGTGAAGGCCATCATCGTCACGCACGCGCACATCGATCATATCGGCGGCGCGCAGAAGCTGAAGGCCGCTCACCGGCGCCCCGGTTTACATGAATTTCAAGCGATCAGGAGCTGTACGATCGACATCGACATGCAGGCGCAATGGCTGGGTGTGCCCACGCCCGCGCAAGACCGGCATCGATGTGGACGCGCGCGAGGGCGAGAGCGTGAAGCTGGGCGCGGCCGAGTTCCAGGTGCTGGAGACGCCGGGCCACACCCAGGGCAGCATCAGCCTGTGGATTCCAGCCGAGAACAAGCTGGTGGCGGGCGACACGCTGTTCCTGGACAGCATCGGCCGCACCGATTTGCCGGGCGGCGACTCGCGCCAGATTCTGCGATCCATTCACGACAAGCTGTTGCCGCTGGACGACGCGGTGGTGGTGATTCCAGGGCACGGCGCGAACACGACGATCGGGCGGGAGCGGCGCAGGAATCCGTTTTTGCAGGGGATGTAAATCGCACCCGGAGGGTCGGACGCTATACTTGAATCGAGTCATGGCCTCCGACCCAACCACCAGCCACCAGCCACCAGCCACCTCCGAAAAACCGTCCGGCTACCAGCCTTCCACCGGCCGCAAGCTGTTCATGCTCGGGTTGTGCATTGCCGGCTTGATTTTCGTCTGGACTTATTACTACTTCGCCACGCGCCCGCACTAACCGCCGTCCACGTTTGGCGCCGACTTGCGCTTCAGCTCGCCCATCACATCCGCCACCAGCTCCTTGGCGTCGGTCAGGCACTTCGAGATCATCTGGATGTCCATGGCGGGCTTGCCGGGCTGCCGGGCGCTCTGGCAGTAGACGCCGTGCTGGCCCACCAGCACCAGCGCGTCGGTGAGCAAATCAAGCGTGACGGACAGCCGCCCGCGCTCGGCGCCCATCATAAACTCTTGCTGCTCCAGCTCTTCCCGGCGTTCGTCGTAGACAGACATGTTGCCTCCATTGTAGTGGCGGCGGCGTCGACGGGCCGTCGCGGCGAGTCTAAAGTCCTGGAGCGTTGCGGCCGATAGTACTTATCAGGAAGGTAGCATCTACATGTTCGCAACTCGCCAGATCCTTATCTCCACCCTAGTCTTTGCAGCCGTGCCACCGGCCGTGCTCAGCGCCGCCGCCGACAGCGTTCAATACGTCGGCGGAACGGTGAAGTCCATCCCGGTAAATTCCAATGGCACATTCAGTTTCGAGGATGCCAAGGAATTTCGCTTCAACTATAAGGGTTCGATGTACAAGTTGCCCTACGATGAGATCACCAGCACCAGCATCGAACAAGGCGGACGTGCGGCGCGTCTTCCATGTGTTCCCCGCTATGTCGCCCATCGCCAGCCGTCGCAAGCAGACCCTGGTCATCAATTATGCGGACCCCGCCGGCGCTACCGGAACCCTGAAGTTCGAGTTCCCGCCTACCGGGCCATGGACGCGCAAGAGACCATCGCGGCCAAGCGATCGCCCATCACGCCCGCTGCCGCCGCCGCTGCTTCAGTCGCTGCAACGAATGCATGGTGGGGCGATAGCGTTTGGAGAACCAAGCGCAACCAGGCCACTTGGGACTCGCAAGCTGCGCTCGGCGCGCAAGGAGCCGCACAGGCCGCTCAGAACGCTCAGAACGCCGCAAGCCGCACCGCTCAGCCGGGCCAATTGGCGCCCGGCGGAACCAAGTAACAAAACTTACCGGCAAACTCACCTCCAGGCACGGGTAACCTGCCCGTGCCCTGCTTTCAACAGTAACCGAGTTTACACTACCTCAACTCCCCTTTTGGCGGCACGGATGCTAGTCTGATATAGCGTAGCCGGAGGCTAGCATGTCGACTGCAACCCTCGTAGGTCGTGCGCTCCAGGAACGGCTGGATTCCGCGCGACAACGAACCGATTCCATCTTCAGCCTGCTCAGACCTGAAGCGCTCTACTCGCGGCCCATCCCCGAGCGGCATCGTCTGATCTTCTATCTGGGCCATCTGGAAGCGTTCGACTGGAACCTGATCTGCCGCAAGACGCTGGACGTCCCCTCGTTTCATCCGCAATTCGACACGCTGTTCGAATTCGGAATCGATCCGCCGGTGGGCCAAGCGGCGCAGGATCAACCCTCCGATTGGCCACTCGTCGAAGGAGATACAGGCTTACAACCAGCGCGTCCGCGGCGCGTATCGACGAGTTACTGGATCAGGCGCCCGAACAGATCATTCAGGTCGCGCTGGAACATCGGCTGATGCACGCCGAGACGCTGGCGTACCTGCTGCACAATCTGCCTTACGATCAAAAGGCGCCCGGCCGGCGCGCCCATCGTTCATTCCGTCAGCCGCCTGGCGAATCCAATGATCGAAATCGCCGCCTGGCGACGCCACGCTGGGGCAGAAGGCCGGCGAATTCGGCTGGGACAACGAATTCGATGAGCACCAGGTAAATGTTCCGGCTTTCGCGATCAGCAAGTACAAAATCACAACGGCCAGTATCTCGATTTCGTCCAAGACGGCGCCGCGCTCCGCATTTCTGGACCCGAGCGCGGTGGCCAATGGTTTTATCGAGGCATGTTTTCCGAAATCCCGCTGCCTCTGAACGCGCCGGTGTACGTCACCCACGCCGAAGGCGCCGCTTACGCGCGCTGGGCCGGAAAGCGATTGCTCACCGAAGCGCAATTTCATCGGGCGGCGTACGAAACACCCGACGGCTCCGAGCGTCCTTATCCCTGGGGCAATGCCGCGCCTGAGCGCACTCGCTGGCAATTTCGATTTCCACCACTGGGATCCAATGGATGTAGACGCCAATCCGGCCGGCGACAGCGCCTCGGAGTTTCGCAACTCGTAGGGCAACGGCTGGGAGTGGACCGCCACGCAGTTCGGCCCGTTCCCCGGATTTCAGCCCATGCCGTTCTATCCAGGATATTCGCAGAATTTCTTCGACGAAGAGCATTACGTGATGAAAGGCGGGTCGCCCGTCACCGCGGCCTGCATGCTGCGCCGCTCGTTCCGCAACTGGTTCCGTCCCAACTACCCTTATGTCTACGCAGGCTTTCGGCTGGTCGAAGATTAAAGGCGAGGAGAACGCCGCCGCTCCGCGAGTTCGCCTCCGACGTGCGCGCGGCTTGGCAAGCCGCAGAAGGAGCTGCACTCGAAGTATCTTTATGACGAGTTGGGCAGCTCGCTTTTTGAAGCCATCACGCATCTTCCCGAATACGGCCTGACGCGCGCCGACGAGCGCCTGTTGCGGTGTCACGCCGGCGAAATCGCCAGCTTGCTTCCCTCGCCCGTCGCGGTGATCGAGCTGGGCAGCGGAGTGGGCCAGAAGACGCGGCATCTGCTGCAAGCCATCGGCCCGAATATGGGAGACGAAACCCTGCGCTACTATCCCATCGACGTTTCGGCCGACGCTTTGGCGCGCTGCGAGCGCGATTTGTCGGATGTCGCCGAGGTGCATCCGCTGGTGCAGTCTTATCTGGATGGAATGGCGCGCGCCACGGCTGAACGGCGGCCCGGTCGAATCGTTCCTGGTGCTGTTCCTGGGCAGCACCATCGGCAATTTCGAGCGCAGATGCGCGCTCGGAGTTTCTGCGCGATCTGCGCCGCGCGCTTGCTGCCCGGCGACATGCTGCTGCATCGGCGCGGACCTGGTAAAGGACCGCGACCGCATGCTGGTGGCCTATGACGACCCCATCGGCGTCACCGGCGCGTTCAATCTCAATCTGCTGGGGCGCATCAATCGCGAGCTGGGCGGCGATTTCCAATTGCGCGACTTCGAGCATGAAGCGCGCTGGAACGAAGACCAGCGCCGCATCGAAATGCACCTGCGCTCGCGCCTGCATCAGACCGCCTTTATCGCCGAAGCCGATCTCACGGTCACTTTCCGGGCGGGCGAAACCATCTGGACCGAATCGTCGCACAAGTTCCAACTTCCAGAGCTCGACGCAGATGGCGGAGCAGACCGGTTTCGCGGTGCGAAGCGCAGTGGATCGATCGCGATTGGCCGTTCGCCGAGAATCTTTGGATGGTTCGTTGACGGCCGCGGTCGAGTTTCGCGACGTCTCCTATCGCATCGGCGGCAATCTTATCCTGGACAATTTGAACTTCGCCATCGAGTCCGGCCGAACGCTGGTACTGCTGGGCCGCAGCGGCTCGGGAAAAACCACGGCGCTGAAGATGGTCAACGGCCTGCTGTTTCCCACCTCCGGCAAGGTGCTTGTCGAAGACCGCGCCACCACCGATTGGGATCTCATCCAACTTCGCCGCAGCATCGGTTACGTGATTCAGGAAGTGGGGCTGTTTCCGCACTTCACCATCGGCGAAAATGTCGGCCTGGTGCCGCGATTAAAAGGATGGACGCCCGAGCGGGTGGCCCCGCGCGTGGCTGAATTGCTGCATCAGGTGGGCCTGGAACCGGCGCAATATCGCGATCGTTATCCGCGCCAGCTTTCCGGCGGGCAGCGTCAGCGGGTGGGCGTGGCGCGCGCGCTGGCCGCCGAGCCAAAGCTTCTGCTTTTCGACGAACCCTTCGGCGCTCTCGATCCGGTCACGCGCGTCGAATTGCAGGACCAATTCCTAGAGCTGCGCGACCGCCTGCAGAAGACATCCATCTTCGTGACGCACGACGTGCGCGAAGCCCTGCGCCTGGGCACCGAAATCGCGCTCCTGCATCGTGGCAGACTGGAAGTTCTGACAACTTCGGCCGATTTCGTCAATTCGGATGGCCCGGAGGCGCGCGCCTTCTTGTCGACACTATGATGCCGTCTTATCTGTGGCAGGAGATCGCCCGGCTGACGGGCGAGCATTTCGTCCTGGTGCTGAGCGCGATGGCCATCGCCGTTGGCCTGGGGCTTCCCACGGGCGTTCTACTCACGCGCCGCGCGTCGCTGCGTACTCCTTTGCTTGGTTTCGCCAACGTGATGCAGACTATCCCCAGCCTGGCGCTCTTTGGATTTCTGATCCCGATTCCCTTCATCGGCGGCATCGGCAAGCGAACCGCTATCCTGGCGCTGGTGCTTTACGCATTGCTCCCCATTCTTCGCAACACCCTGGCGGGAATCCTCGGCGTGGACAGGGCCGTCCGCGAATCGGCCATCGCGATGGGCATGACCGGCCGTCAATTGCTCTGGGAAGTAGAGCTGCCGTTGGCCGCGCCCACCATCATCGCGGGCGTTCGCATCGCCACCGTCACCACCATCGGGACCGCTACCATTGCGGCCGCTATCGGAGGCGGCGGACTGGGGGTCTTCATCTTCCGCGGCATTGCGTCCGTGGACACCACGCAGATTCTGGCTGGCGCCATTCCGGCGGCCCTGCTCGCGCTGCTTTCCGACGGAGGATTCAGTTGGATCGAACGACGATTCTCTGTGTCTTAATTGCCGCGCTACTCACCGGCTGCGGCCCTCGGAACCATATTGTCGTCGGCTCCAAGAACTTCACCGAGCAGCTGATCCTGGGCGAGATTATCGCGCAACACATCGAGGCGCGGACGCATCAGGAAGTGGAGCGCAAGCTGGATCTGGGTGGAACGCTGCTGGCGCACCAGGCGCTGCTGGCGGGCGATATCGATATGTATCCCGAATACACCGGCACCGCATTTACCAACGTTTTGAAGCGCAGCGGCGTGACCGATCCGGCAATCGTTTTGGAACAAGTGCGCGCGGAATATTCCAGCGGCTTTCATCTGGATTGGATGGACCCCTTGGGCTTCGATAATTCTTTCGCCATGACCATTCGCGGCCAAGATGCCCGCGCGCGGCATTTGAAAACGCTGAGCGATGCGGCGGCCGATCCCATGGGATTCACGCTCGGAGCGGGCTACGAATTTCTGATCCGCCCGGACGCCTACGGCGCGTTGAATCGAGCCTATTCCATCAAATGGGATGCCGCGCCCAAGAGCATGGACCTGGGCCTGCTCTATCAGGCGCTGGAACAGAAGCAGGTGAGCATGGCCGCCGGCAATACCACGGACGGGCTCTTGAACAAGCTGGATGTTACCGTCCTTCAGGACGACAAGCGCGTGTTTCCGCCCTACCAGGCCTGCATCGTGGTTCGCCAGCAGGCGCTGGCCACCTATCCGAACCTGCGCGCGATTCTCTCGGAGCTCTCGGGCAAAATCACCGACACCGAGATGCGCAACATGAATTACGCCGTGGACGCCCAGCATCGCCCCGCGCGCGATGTCGCCAAAGAATTCTTACTTAGCCGCGACCGTTAGGGAGCCGGTTGCTCTTTGTTCGCCGTCTGGCTAACCCTCGATATCGCCCGCACCAATTTCTTATACGGCACCTGATCCAACGCCCGGAACCCGATCCACTCGCCATCGCTCCAACTGGAATACTGCCAGCGCGCGAGCAAAGCCAGATGCTCCTGCTTCTCCGCCAGCGGCGGCGTCACCGGCTGAATGGACGCCACCAATTCCCGCAGCCGGTGATCGAGTGAAACAAACGACGTCAACGGAAACCGCACCGGCGCTTGCCACGCGCCCTGGCAAACGAACCACAGCAGCACGCTGTCCACGCCAAGGCAGGGCGTTATCGCGACGCCATACAGACGGTCGATATCGCACACCAGATCGCCTCGCAGTGCCAACACCGATTGAATGCGCTCCAGACGCTTATGCTGACGCGCGGCCTCTTCGAAATCCATCTCCGCGCTCAGCCGATCGCGCGCCGCCGTCGCCACGCTGATCAACGCCGCGCCGTTGCCGGTGAGAAACTCCTCCACGCGCGCCGCTTCGCTCTGATATTCCTCGCGGCTCACCACCTGCTGGCACGGTCGCAGGCAGCGGTTCATCTCGCCGTAGATGCAGCCTGGATGTTGCGGGCTGGGCTCCAGGTTCTCCTGGCAGCGGCGGATTTGGAACAAGTCCAGGAACTGGTCTTCAAACAATTCGGCCGCCGCTCGCGATTGGAACGGCCCATAATGAATGGCGCGGCTGGCGCTCAGGCGCGAGCTCACCTGCGTGCGCGGAAATTCATTTGCCAGGATCAGCTTCACGTACGCCGGCATCCGCAATTTGATCATCCGCAGATAATCGTCCGGGAAATAGCGCCGCGCCAGCGCATAATGCAACAGCATCGATTCGAAGCGCGATCCCGTCGGCCAATACTCCACGCGCGTGGCCACTTCGCGCAGATTCAAGGACCGCCGGGGAGAATCCGTCGCCTTGAAAATGCGCATCAATCGGCGCTTGAGCATACTGGTCTTGGCGAGATACGCCGACCGATCGCCCGCCCAAACCACGAACACCGCGTCCGCGTTCGGAACTTCTTCGACGGTTGCATCGAAACCCTCGCGTTCGATGACTGTTGGATCGGGAACCTGCATCCGTACCCAGTGTAGATAGTGACAGCACCCTATGGGTGTAAGGCAGCTTGCATCGAATTTCAGTGGCTGTAATTTTGTGCTTTGGGTGTATACTGCGGCCCTAGTTGTAACGAACCGTAACGGAGGCAGAAAATGAAAATCACGTTAATCGCAATGGCGTTCGTCATCGGCGTTCCATTAACCTTCGCCCAATCCACACCGGACAGTGGTCCGCCCGCTGTCCTTCAGATCGTCCGCGAGACGATTAAGGAAGGCAAAGAAGCCGCCCATCGCAAGGTGGAGCAGGATTTTGCCAACACCGATCGCAAGAACAAATTTCCCTTCCACTATCTGGGTTTGAGCGCCGAGTCGGGCCCCAATGAAGTTCTCTTTCTGGAGGCCTTTCCTTCCTTCGCCGCCATCGAAGAGGCAGACAAACTCGGCGAGAAGGCGCCTTTGAAGAGCGAACTTGAGATGATAAATGCGCGTGATGGCGAGCTACGTTCCGAGTCCCGCAGCATGACCGCTGTCTTTCGCAAGGATCTAAGTTACATGCCCGACAATGCGCTTCCGGTGGGGAAGTTCCGCTACGTGATGATCGACAATTATCGCGTCCGCTTGGGCCAGAACGAAAAGTTCATGGACGGCGCGAAGTTGCTTCTGGGCGGCTATAAGAAGGCCAATGTTGGGATGACCATCCTGTGCTATCAGGTCATCGCCGGCGCTCCCAACGGCGTTTATTTGTTCCTGATGCCGATGGATTCGCTGAAGCTGCTGGATGGCATGCCGGCGATGGATAAGGCTTTGGAACAACAACTCGGCGCAGATACTATGAAGGGGCTCACCAAAAGCGAGGGCGAAATATTCCAGACCATCGAGACCACGCTCTACTCGGTCAGCCCGGAAATGAGCTACCTGCCGAAGGAAGAAGAGGACGCAGATCCAACTTTCTGGCGTCCCAAGGTGACGGCGGTCCATCCCGCAGGCAAGGAAACGGTGGCCAAGCAGACCACTGAGAAACCTCAGTAAGCTTTGTCTCCGGACGCCGGCGGCGCGTGTCGTCGGCGTTCCGGCCAAACTCCTGGTACCTCGACCTGATTGCGCTGGCTGTCTCATTCGCGTCATAATGCGCGTGAGCGCCTCACTCGCACCATGGTCGGCAAAAAGATCCTTCATTACCAACTCATCGACAAAATTGGCGCCGGCGGAATGGGCGAGATCTACAAGGCCCAAGATAGCCGCCTCAATCGTCTGGTTGCGGTAAAGATTCTTTCTCCCGGCCTATCCACCGATCCGGAGCGCAAGCGTCGCTTCTTTCAGGAAGCGCAGGCCGCTTCGGCCTTGAACCATCCCAACATTATTACGTTGTACGACATCGTCACGGAAGGCGACATGCAGTGCATCGTGATGGAATACATCAACGGCAAAACTCTGCGCGACCTGACCCCCGCCGGAGGCTTGCAGCCGCCCCAGGCGCTGCAATACGCCGCACAAATCGCAAGCGCCCTCACCACCGCCCACGCCGCGGGCATCATTCATCGCGACCTCAAGCCATCCAACATCATGGTCACCACCTCGGGCCTGATCAAGGTTCTCGATTTCGGACTCGCCAAATGGGTGGATTCGGGCATGTCCGGACAAACCGGCGAGCAGAGCACCATGGAAACCGCGCTCACCCGCGAAGGCTCCATCATTGGCACCGTCAGTTACATGTCGCCGGAGCAGGCCGAGGGCAAACGCGTGGACGCGCGCTCCGATATTTTCTCCTTCGGTTCGGTGCTATACGAGATGCTCACCGGAAAGCGCGCGTTCGAGGGACGCTCCGGCATCTCCACGCTCTCCGCCATCCTGCGCGACGACGTCAAGCCGATTTATGAGGCGGCGCCCGATGTCCCGCCCCTGCTGGAGCAAATTGTTCTGCGCTGCCTGCCCAAAGATCCGTCCGCGCGCTGGCAGTCCATGAAGGAGATTGAAGCCGCGCTGCTGGCGCTGCAGCGGCAACTCGATCCCGAGGGTCATTTCGCTTCTCCCATTCCAACCGGTCAGATGCCGCTGGTCGCCGAGCCCTTCACCCCGTCGATCCCCAGCGAGGAGCCCGCCACCCCCGCCGCCGTGGCCTCCGTTGCGGCGGATTCCGAGCCGGCCGTCGAATCGCCGGCGCCGGCCGTTGCCCCGCCCTTGAATGGCCCCTCCAAACCGGCTGTGGTCAAGAGCGGCAAAGCGGAACCCGCCAAAAAGCCACCTGCGAAACCACCGGCCCCTCCAGTGAAGGTCGCGGGCGGAGCGCAACCGTCCAAGTCTCCCGCGGCGGCCGCGCGACCACCGGCTGGGACCTCACCCAAGGTAGTGGTGCTCATTCTGGGATTGATCGGGGCGATCCTCGTGGCGGGCGCCGGAGCAGGTGGCTGGTATTGGCTGAAAAGTCACCGGTCCTCGCCCAAAACGGTGGCCACGGTAACACCTCCGCCCGCCGCGGCT
This sequence comes from Bryobacterales bacterium, assembly GCA_963798295.1. Lineage (GTDB taxonomy): Bacteria > Acidobacteriota > Terriglobia > Bryobacterales > Bryobacteraceae > Palsa-89. The sequence goes on from CAWCSV010000007.1 coordinate 1,946,932, forward strand.
CCCATCGTGCCGAAGCCGGAACCATTCCCCACGACACCTCCGCCCGTCGAGACCGCCCCGCCTGCTACAACTCCGCCCGCTGAAACCAGCGGTGCCGCCAAAGCAGCCAAACCCAAGCGCGCGCCCAAGCCAAAATCGGATAAGACCGCGAGCACGCCGCCTCCGGCGCCAGCCACCATCCTGCCGCCCATTCCCGCTCCGGCGCCTGTGGCTGTCGCTCCCGCTCCCGCGCCACCGCCCAAGCCGGCGCCGCCCAAGCCCGTGATTCAAACCACGCCCGTGATGGTGGCCGACGCTCTTCCGTTCGTCATCAACCTGGCCCAGGATGTTCCAGCCGATGCTCCCGAAGGCCAAACCCTGCATTTCACCGTGAGTGAGGGTTTGAAAATCGGCGACAAAACCGTCATCGCAAAGGGGGCCACGGTCACTGGCGCTGTGACGGGCGAAACCGGAAAAAAATTTCTCGGCATCGGCGGCGGAAAAAAGTTAACTTTCCGGCTGACGCAGGCTGAGGCCGTGGACGGAAGGAAACTGGCGGTGCGCGCCATGGCCGGCAAGAGCGAGGACGGACCTACCATGCGGCCTTTTGAAACCATCAAGGGTTCCAAGCCCAAGGGTTACGCGGCGCTGCAAGGCACGGTATACATCGCCTACATTGACGGCGACCAAATGGTAGCCGTCCGCAAGTAAGAAATCACATTTCCCACAATCCATAAGATGATCACTCCACTTAGTGACGACGCTCTGGATATTCTTTTTCGTAAGGCCCGGACTCATAACGTTTGGCTAGATAAGCCGGTCAGCGACCATCTGTTGCGCGAGTTGTACGATCTGATGAAGTATGGACCCACCAGCGCCAACATCTCCCCGGCGCGCGTTCTCTTCTTGCGCACCAAGGAAGCCAAGGAAAGGCTGCGGCCCGCCTTAATGCCCGGAAATGTGGAGAAGACCATGAAGGCGCCGGTGACCGCGATCCTCGGATACGATCTTCGATTTTTCGAACAGGCGCCGAAGCTGTTTCCGCACAATCCCGCGCTGCACAAAAATCTCGCCACGTCGCCGGAGTTTACCGAAACCACGGCATTTCGCAATGGCACTCTGCAGGGGGCGTACCTGATTCTGGCTGCTCGATCCCTTGGCTTGGACTGCGGTCCTATGTCCGGCTTCGACAACGCCAAGGTGGACGCCGAATTTTTCTCCGCATCGGCGGGCAATCCGCCGGAGTTCGTCCAGGTGAAATCGAACTTCCTTTGCAATCTCGGCTATGGCGACGCATCGAAACTGTTCCCGCGCCTTCCGCGCCTCACATTCGATGAAGCCTGCCGATTGATCTAACGCGGCGTGGTCTTGGCCGCGATATTGGCCGGTTTCGCCATCACTGTTTCGGGATCCGTATCGCGCGGCACAACCACACCCACCCAGGCAAACAGCATCTCGTCCCAGCTTTGATCGCCCCAGCGAATAGTCGCCTTCGGATCGGGATTGTACTTGTTGTTGGCCGAATTGTCCCAGTGCGCGAACAGCTCGATCTTGGTCCCCTTGGGAACTTCGATGGGCTTTTGCTCGAAGTAGATGGTCTGCCAGCTGAAGTCGTAGTGCGGAACGCTGACCAGCGTTTCGCGCTCGCCATTCGGATAATCCAGGCGAATGTCCATGTCTTTGCCGCGAAGGTGCATGTGGGGCTGCGAATAAATCAGCGTCACCGGCTGATCGAATTGCGCCACGGTGTGGCCCGCGTAGTTCGCGTCGCCGGGAGGAATGGCGAAATCCGCGCCCGCCACCGGCACCGTCAGCAGGCGATACTTCGGCGGTTCCTTGGCCAGCACGAACCCGACCTTGGTTTGATCCGTCGCCGGCTTGCCGTTGGTGGTGTAGTGCATTTCAAACACAATGTCGGATCCGGCCGGAATCAGCTTGGCGGCTTTGTGGTCCAGATCGAAATAATTCTGCGGCTGGATGCCTGGCACGTAGCCGAGCAGCCATTCGTTGCTGACGTTCACGCTCGGATCCACGGGCGCGGGCAGCGCTTCACTGCCATCGGCGCGTTTGGGAATCACATAACCCTCGCCGACCTTGGCGTCCTTCAGCCATTGCGATCCCGGCGGGCGAATATGAACGCTGCCATGATGCACCACCGCTCGGTTTCCCGGCCGTACCTCGGCGTCGATCACCCAGGTGTCTTTCGTGAATCCGCTCGGAACCACGAAGTAGGTGTACTCGATGGTGCCGCGCGCGGGCACGTTGTACGGCTTGGGCATTTCGATCACGACGTCGGGCTTGATGTTCCAGCCGTCGCGCCATTCGATGGGCGGCGGCATGTCTTTCGGATCGCCCTCCGGCGCGCCCGCGTCCACCCAGGCCACCAGTGTCTTGATGTCGGCTTCCGTCAATCGGCGGTCGTTGGCGAAGTGACCGAAACGCGGATCGGCGAACCACGGCGGCATTTTCTTGGTCAGCACCGCTTCCCGGATCGCTTTGGCCCAGGGGCGCGTGCTTTGGTAGGTGAGGAACGACGACGGACCGATCTCGCCCGGCCGGTGGCAGCTCTGGCAGTTCTTCTGCATGATGGGCAGAACGTCTTTGTAGTAACGTCACGGTGTAAAACGCCGGCGCGGCCATGGCCGCCGTCCCTGAGATCAAAAGCGCCGCCAAATGCTTCATCGCCATCCTCGCGCCTCCGCTTGTAAGCGAATATATCACAGCGGTATTGCGCTAGGATGGTCTTGCATGCAGGGCCGTTTTTTCGCCGAACAAACGGTGAAATTCTCCGCGGTGCCGGCTTTTCGCGCCGAGCACTTTCCGTACGCCGGTCCCTATCCCTGGCTGGACCGTCCCGATGCGCTGGACCGCATCGACGAAAAACTGAATCGCGGCGAGTTGACGGAAGCGGAGGCCGAGCAATGCCGCTGCTGGTCTCAGCATGGCTATATCATCATCCCAAAGTTGTTCGACGACGCCACGCTGGACACCGTCTGGAGCGCTTATGAAAAGGCGATCGCGAGCGGCCGCATTCGATTGCAGCCGGAGCCGGCGGGAGAAGGCGATCCTTATCCCGGGCGATTCCTGCAGCCGCACAAGAAATCGGCCGCCTTCTGCCGCATCTTGAAGCACGCGGAGTTGCTGCGCTGGATTCGTTTGCTGATGGAACGCGAGCCCAAGCCGCTGCAAACCATCATGTCGCACAAAGGCTCGCAGCAGGGCGTGCATTCCGATTCCATCCACATGACCACCTATCCGCTCGGCTATTTGTCGGCGGCCTGGATCGCGTTTGAAGACATTCATCCCGATTGCGGACCGCTGGTGTACTATCCTGGCAGCCACAAATTGCCGTATGTGTTCAGCAAGGATGTCGGCCTGGGCGAGTTCGATCTGAAGCGCGAAGGCTACGGCCCGTATCACCAGAAATATGAGCCCTACATTCAGGAACTGATTGCCACGCAATCATCTGGAACCGCATTATTTCCACGCGCGCAAAGGCGACGCGCTGATATGGCACGCGAACTTACTGCATGGCGGATCGGCGCGCAAAAATCTTCAATATTCACGGCGCTCGCTGGTGTGCCACTTCTTCGTGAAGGGATCGTTCGTCTATCACGACCTGGCCGCTTCGCGGTCGCGCAAGCAGTACATTGGGACGTGTTTGCTGCGCGATGACGAGGGAGCGCTGCTGGGAATCGGCCGGAAAAAGCGCTAGCTACTTTTCGAATCTCAGCTTCTTCAGCATCGCCACGAAGCGCGGCTCCGCCCGCAGCGGATTGAAGATCCGGTCGTTCTTGAGCCACCCCAGCCATTGCGAATCGGCAGCGTAAGCCCGCTCCAGGTAATCCAAGGCTCGTGTACGATCGCCCAGACCGAGATACACAATCGCCAGATTGAAGGACGTGACAACCCCACGCAAAGATCTTTTCTTGAGTTCCTCCATCTGCGCCATGGCCTGCGCTCGATCGCCGGAAGCGCCGTACGCGTACCCGAGCCAGGCCGTGACGAACGCAGGCGACTCCATTGCTGCGGCCTTCTGCATTTTCGGAATCGCGGCGCGGATGTTGTCTTCCTGGATATCGATCCATCCCGACATCCAAGGAGCGTCGAAGAAGGTGGGATCCAGATCCGCGGACCTCTTCACCAAGTCCCTCGCCGCTTGATACTTACGTTCCCAGGCAACCCCGAAGCTAGCGTCGATCGGAATTTGCGGGGAAAGCGGATCCAGTTCAGCGGCGCGCCGGCCCTCGGCAATCCCTTCGTCGAACCGGCCTTGAAACGCCAGCCCCAGTCCGAACTGATCGTGAGCGAAGGCGTAGTTGGGATTGAGCGCGAACGCACGCCGAAACTCGCTCTCACTGCCGGCCCAATCGTATTCATAGAAGAGCTTGAACACGGCCAGGGAGGTGTGCGCTTCGGCGGAATGATCGTCCAGTTGGATAGCCTTCTCAGCCGCAGCCTTTGCCTTGGGCTTCGCCTCAGCGGCCGTAAGAACTCCTTCGTTGTAACCGGCCCAAAGGTAGGCGTCCGACAGTCCAGAGTATGCAGGCGCGAAGTCCGGACTCAATTTGACCGCCTCTTCGAATTGCGCGATCGCTTTCCTCAAGTTCTCGTCACTCGGGCTGCTGAAGAAATAGCGCCCCTTCAAATAGGCGTCGTGCGCCTCCGGATTCACACTAGGCGCGCTGGCCAGCCGCGACTGCTCGGCCGGAGTCAATTGAACATGGATCTCGCCCGCGATGGCCGACGCCAGTTCATCCTGAAGCGCCAGCACGTCGCGCGAGCTGCGCTCGAAGCTTTTGGCCCACAGATGCTTGTCCGCCCGAGCGTCGATCAACTCGGCGGTTATGCGCACTCTGTCATTACTCCGGTACACGGAACCTTCGACGATCGCATCCACGTTCAGCGTTTTGGCGATTTCAGGAGCCGAGGGCCGATGTTCGCCTTTGAACTGCATCACAGAGCCGCGCGAGATCACTCGAAGCTGGCTGACGGTGGCCAGGTCCGCCGTCACTTCATCCGTCATCCCGTCGGCGAAATACTCCTGGCTGGGGTCGCCCGAGTAATTGTCGAGCGGAAGCACGGCAATCGATCGGATGACATGCGGACTGACTGCCGCCTCCGAACCGCGAGAGGCGGGGCGCCAGAGCCCGGAACGCGCAACCAGATACGCAGCCAATCCCGCCAGGATCGCGAGCGCTGCCCATGCCGGCCATTTCGCGCGCGGCCGCTTCCGATCCAACGTTTTGGTGGAGATTTGTTCCAACGCCGCCCTGAGCTCACCCATGTTCTGAAAGCGTTTCACCGGCTGCTTGGCCAGGCATTTGCCGACGATGCGCTGGATTTCGGCGGGCGCCTGGAACGGCGGGGGCTGGTCGCGGAGCACGGCGCTCAGCACTTGCGCCATGGAGCTTCCGCCAAAAGCGCGCCTTCCCGAGAGCATCTCGTACAGCACGGCGCCAAAGCTGAACACATCCGACCGTTCGTCGAGCGCCTTCCCCTCGGCTTGTTCCGGCGACATATAGGCCGCGGTGCCCATCACCGTCCCTTCGCTGGTCTGGGTGGCGTCGGTGTCGGAATTCGTCATCAGCTTGGCCAGCCCGAAATCAAGCAGCTTGGCCGCGCCCTTGGGAGTTACCACAATGTTGGACGGCTTCAGGTCGCGATGCAGGATACCGCGAGCATGCGCTTCCTCGAGCGCACTGGTGATTTGAAGAGCCAGCTTCAGCGCTTCGTCCACCTCAAGCGGCCCGTGCAGTGGCTCGCCATCCACGTATTCCATCACCAGATAGTCCGGCCCAACGTCATAGATCTGGCAAATGTGCGGATGATTGAGTGCGGCAATCGCGCGAGCTTCCTGCTCGAAACGCGCCGTGTGCTGGCCCTTCAGCTGCTTGATCGCCACGATCCGATTCAGGCGCGTGTCGCGGGCCTTCCACACTTCGCCCATGCCGCCCGCGCCAATCGGCGCAAGGATTTCGTACGGGCCGAGTTGATCGCCGGCAGCAAGCGGCCGCATGCGGTTTAACTCACCTGGCTTTTTTCGCCGTCGGCCAGCGCCAGTTCGGTGATCCGCAGCCCGGCCTTGGTGATGCGCGACGGATACAAATCCTTCAGCCGCTCTTCGTGCGGCGGGATAACGCGATGCACGTCGCCTCCCACGCTCTTCACCATCGCTTCGGTCGTCATCACCAGATTAAATTGGCTGCCCGTGGCGAGACCCACCGGAATGTACTCGGGATCTTTAGGATCGTGTCCGCGCAGATTCTCGTATCCATAAGCCAGGTCGCCGCAAAAAACCCAAGTGCTTTGCGAATTCGCCGCCAGATCGTTGCGCACCGTCACGTACATCGATCCCCAGGTGTGCGTGTCAAAAGCGGCGTGCAGATCCACGCCCGGCAGCACGTTTTCGCGATCGCCATCCACCGCGACCAGCCGCCCTTGCCGCGCCAGATCCACCGCGCGCATGATGTCCGCCGGATCGATGCCCAGCATCAGCCAGCGGAACCGCCGCTCCAGCGACATGGTCCACACCCATTTCGATAGCTCGCGCTCTTGAATATAAAACTTCGCGTTCGGAAAATCCTCGATGTTGCCCATGTGATCGAAATGGCAATGCGTGATGAAGATGTTGTTGATGTCTTCGGGCCGGATACCGATCTCGCCCAGCACTTCGCGCGGCGGACGCCAGCCCCGCACGCCGAACGTATTGGCCAGCACCTCGCCGTGCGCTTTGTGGTTGTAGCCGACGTCCACCATCGCAAGCTGGCCCTGGCCCTTGATCACGATGTAGCAATACGGCAGCTTGCGCGTGCCCTGGTTGTGCATGCCGTAGATCAAGCCGCTCTGCGGATAGTTGGGGACCGCGGCGAATTCCATCACCCACAGCGAATACGCGCTCATTGGATGCGGCCTCGCCCGCAGCACGCGTGCTCGTAAGAGATTTTTTCGAAGCCCGGGAGCGCGTCGGCGGCTCGTTCCAGTTCGGAGTAACCCGCGCGCAACGGAATCAGAATGCGATCGACGTTGAACGCCGCCGTCGATTTCTTTCAGCGCCGCGCCGATCATCGCCGCCGCCTTCGCCACGTGTGCATGATGTTTTCGCGCGCGTTCGGTGGGCTGCGCGCTGCGTAGCGCATTGATCTGCTTCACAAAAAAGCTCGCGCGCGCTCGCGAGCGTCGGATGGTCGGGCGATGCCTCCTTCGAACCGGCGGCCGCCAGCACCAGCAATCCCGCAAGTTGCGCCGCCACCTGCTTGAAATTTTCGAAGCAGCTTTGATTCTCGACAATATACTTAGCCGTTGCGTCGTCTACCATGAGGCTCCAGCTATCGCATCACGAATGGATTCGGCGCGTTGCCCGAGATGTCAATCCACACGCTCTTGGTTTGCAGATAATCGCGAATGGCGTCGATGCCGCTCTCGCGCCCAATCCCGGATCGCTTGTAGCCGCCGAACGGCGACATGTAGCTCACGGCGCGATAAGTATTCACCCACACCGTGCCTGCTTCCAGACGCTCCGACATCATCAGCGCGCGCCGAATGCTCTGCGTCCAAACGCCCGCCGCCAGTCCGTACACCGTGTTGTTGGCGATGCGAACCGCTTCGTCTTCGTCGTCAAACGGAATCACCGACAGCACCGGCCCGAACACTTCTTCGTTCGCGATGCGCATCTTCGGGTTCACGTCGGTGAAAATCGTCGGCTCGACGAACCAGCCCGATCCGCATTCCTCGCGTTCGGCCGGAGCGCCGCCCAGCCGGCAAACCGCGCCTTCTTCTTTGGCGATGCGGATGTAGTCCAGAATCTTTTCGTATTGCGGGCGCGTGGTTACGGGACCAACTTGCGTGGAAGCATCCAGCGGGTTGCCCATGCGCGCGGTCTTCGCCAGATCCAGCAGCCGCTCCACGAATTCCGCGTGGATCGGCCGATGAATCAGCGCGCGCGAGCCCGCGATGCAGGTCTGTCCCGTAGCGGCGAAGATTCCCGAGACCACGCCTTTCACGGCCTGATCGAGATCGGCATCGTCGAAAACGATATTGGCCGACTTCCCGCCCAGCTCCAGCGTGACGTGCTTGATGCCGCGCGCCGCCAGCCCATAAACATGCTCGCCGGTTTTGTCGCCGCCGGTGAACGCGACTTTGGCGACATCCTGATGCGTGATCAAAGGCTCGCCCACTTCGTTGCCGAAACCCGTGACGATGTTGACTACGCCCGGCGGAAAGCCCGCCTTCTCGAACAGCTCGCCAAACGCGAACGCCGATACCGAAGAAAATTCCGACGGCTTCCACACCACCGTGTTGCCCGCGGCCAGCGCCGGCGCGAGTTTCCAGGCGGCCAACAGCAGCGGCGAGTTCCACGGCGTGATGGCGGCGACCACTCCCAGCGGTTCCTCGCGCGTGAAGTTGAACACGCCAGGCTTATCGATCGGAATCACGCGGCCTTCGATCTTGTCCGCCAATCCGCCGTAATAGTAAAACCATTGCGGGATGTAATTGAGCTGGCCGCGCATCTCGGCGATCAGCTTGCCGTTGTCTGTCGATTCGATTTCAGCCAGCCGGCCAGCTTCGGCGGCGATCAGGTCGCCCAGCTTGTGCAGCAACGCCCCGCGCGCCGTCGCCGTCAGCTTGCGCCATTCGCCGTGAAACGCGCACTTCGCCGCCGCGATGGCTTGCTCCACATCCGCCTTCGATCCGCGCGGAACCAGCGCCCACGGTTTCGCGGTGAACGGATTCACCGATCTCGAACCATTCCCCCGAGGCGGGATCCACCCACTTCCCGCCAATCAACATCTGATGCTTCTTCACGCTCCCAAACCTCCACTCAAAATGCCCACGTCTTCCATGTTCTCCAGTTGATCGACCATTTCTTCGATGACGCGCCAGTTGGCGCAGGCCGCTCGGAATCGCTCGCGAATCTGCTCCGGCGCGGCCGGAATCACGTCGTCCAGCTTGCTTCGGATGATTCGCCCGCCGGCCAAATCCGAGAGTCACTTCCGTTCCCTGCGCGCCCGGATATCGCGGCAGTAAACGCGGGATCGATTTCGAGCTTCGTGATGCTCGCCAGCCGGTTGATTTCAGGATCATCCAGCAAATGGTAATTCGATTCCTCCATCGCGCCGCGCGCCAGCGTCGCCGCCACGCAATACTGGATGCTCATCTTGGCTTGCAGGATGCGGTTGAACGGACCGGCGTAATCGCAGCCTGGATATTGAACCGCCGCCTGAGATGCTTTCACCACAATCCACTCGATATCGCCGCTGCGAAATCCATCGTCCGATGCCAAATCGAGCGCGGCCTGGCACGCCGTCTGCGCATAATTGCACGCCGGCGCGGGCTTGTAATAGACCGACATGATCTCAAACTGCTGGCCGGAAAACGGCGCGACGCGCGCGATGCAGTCGGTTTTGTTCAGCCCCGCAAAAAGTCCCGAGCGGCCATCCAACGCACTCTCCGACGCACGAGCGCCCAGCGACGCCAGCTCCACCGCGGTCACCGCGTTGCGCGCCGCGAATCCAGGATGAAAGAACATCTCGTCGCCGCCGCAATACGGCCATTCGTTCAGCCCGCCCGTCGCATTAGCCGCGAAGCCGAGCGCGCTGACCGTAGCGTCTTCGTCCAGCGACAGCAATCGGCTTCCCGCGATGGCGCCCGCCAGCGGCCCCGTGATCCCGGTGGGACGAAAACGCCGCACCATCTCCTGGTCCATGATGGCCCGTCCCACTGCCGCGCCGATCTCGTAGCCGCACACCGCGCCCAGGATGAAATCGCGGCCGCTCGCTTTTGATTGCTGCTGCGCAAGCGCCAGCAGCGTTGGAAAAATGACGACGCCCAGGTGGCTCACCGCGCCGGTGTGCATATCCTCGCGCACCAGCCCATGCCCCAGCGTGGCGTTTGCGAATGCCGCTTCGGAGGGCGACGAGCGCACCGGCGTGCCGATTACCGTAGCTTTGCCGCTCGCGGCGCTCGCCATCCGGATGGCCTGGCATCCCCACGGTAGATCGCGCGCTTCAAAGGCGCACGAAAGCATGTCCAGCAATCCGATCTTGACCTTCGCCACCACTTCCGGCGGCAGTTGTTCCAACGTCAAGCCGCGCGCGGCGCGCACCATTCTGCGCGAGAGACTCATTTCCAGCCGGTGTCGGAATCGTTCGGAACGTTGACCATTACAGCCTGCACTTGCTCGATCATGTTACCGGCGATCTTGAACATTTCCGAAATCAGAATCCCGCCCATTTGCCCGTTCATGTTGGCGTGCATCAACATCATGCCCACCACCACCCCGCGTTCGGTGTCCACCACCGGAAAACGGCGGTGATCGATCACCAGGCCTTTGAAAATCCCCTTCTCCAATTGCTCTGCGCCGCTCATCGCGGGATTTCCCATCACCGGAACGTTGGTGGTCTGCACACCGTTCTCGAAACGGTTCATATCGGGGGCCAGCGGCGCCGCCCTGTAATCTTTGGTTCCTTCACTTTGCACGGCGGTGAAATACGCACTGGCCTGTTTGATAAGCTGCGCGCGCGCGGTTTTCTGGGATTCCGGCAACAGTTCGCCGTAAAGGGCGGGCGCGGTGGTCATTTTCTCCGGCGCGAAAAATCCGGCTTGCCCCTTGCGGCAGACCAGCGTCTCCGCTTCGGTAATTTTCTTGTTCTTCAGTTTCAGGCGAACGAAAAACGTGTCGAGGTCTCCGTTCTCCGTCACCACTACCTGCGCCGCCGCATCGCCAGCCACGGGATCCAAGGCGTAAAGTCGATACCTGCTCGCCCCCGCCGTTTTCCAGAATCCTTCGCCTAATTTCAGCTCTCTGCCATTCTCGGTGAACTTCGCGTTCGCGGCCACCGGCAGTTTGGACGGATCGTGCTTCGCCATCGCGTCCAGGTAGGAATCGACGAAACCTTGCAAACAGGCGCGGTCGCAGCCGCTGGAAGATTTATCGGCTGCCGTCAAGCCGGCGACGGTGATAGCAGCGATCAAAAGAGTGCGGCGAATCATCTTCCCCCCTGTCTACAATACCCGATTACGATAAACTCCAGTGGTGAGCGAAACCGGCGTCAGCCCGTCCGAATCCATCCGCGCGACGGCGTCTCCCGTTCGAAGCTGGATCATGTGGGTTCCCTCCGTAGCGATGATGCTCTCCAGCCTGCTGTCTTACGTCGACCGGCAGGTGCTGGCGGTTCTTTCGCCTATGATCCTGCGCGACACCGGCCTCAGCGCGCAAGCCTACGCCAACGCACTCTCCGCGTTCTCGATTTTCTACATGATCGGGAACCCGGTCTTCGGTTCGTTTCTCGATTTCATCGGTCTCCGCAAAGGGATGTTCGCGGCAGTCTCGCTGCGCGCCATCGCCAGCACGGCGCACGCCTGGATGTCTGGATTTTGGGGATTTGCCGTGGCGCGGAGCGTGCTCGGCTTCGGCGAAGGCTCGGCGTTTCCGGCGGCGCTCAAAGCAGCGGCCGAATCGCTGCCGCCCAATCGTCAATCGCGCGGAACCGCCATCGGATATAGCGGCGCGTCGCTGGGCGCCATTATCACTCCGCTGATAGTGACGCCGATCGCGCTGCGTTTCGGTTGGCGCTCGGCATTCCTGGTTACGGGCGCGATGGGCGCGTGCTGGCTCGCGATGTGGTCCATCATTGGACGGCCACCCTATCTGGCCAAGCATCGGCGATCATCGCTCAAAGTCGCGTGGCCTAATTTCCTGGAGCGGCGTCTTTGGCTCGTAGTCTCGAGCTTCGGACTCGGCGCCGTCGCGCTGGGCCTGGTTTCCTATCTCAGCCCGCTCTACCTGAATCGCGCGTTCCATCTCTCGCAAGCGCAGCTCGGCAAAATACTTTGGATTCCGCTGCTGGGATGGGAAGTGGGTTATTTTTTCTGGGGCTGGATCGCCGACAAATTCGTCACGCGCGGCCAGCGCCCCACCGGCCTGTTTTGCATGCTCGCCTTACTCGCGCTGCCAACCGCGCTGGTGACGCGAATCGATTCCTGGCCGATAGTCCTGGCTCTGTTCTTCTGGGCCACCTTCATCGCCGACGGCTTCGTGGTGCTTTCCCTGCGCGTCGGCTCACATCTGTACCCGCGCGATCAGACCGCGCTGGTCGGCGGCATCGGATCGGGATCGTGGTCCGCCGTCCTGGCGCTCATCCTGCCGGTCTGGGGCCGCTGCTTCGATCTGAATTGGTACGGCGCGGTTTTCGTATCGGCCGCGCTGTTTCCCACGCTCGGCACCGCGTTGTGGATTTGGTTGAGCCGCCCGGAAGCCTTGTGGCGAGAGGCGGCGCAGCGCACCGATTAGCAGCGGCCGGCTCGCGCGAGAATTTCTCCGATAACCGCGGTCTTTGCGTCCGCGTAAGCTTGGACATTCTCCCATTCCTGCTGCGCAAGGGTTAGCTTGGAACGTAAGTAAAGCTCGCGATCCGCAGCGTTGCCGCGCAACCAGTCGCGAAAAGCCAGCATGCGATCGACTTCCGCACAGCCTGACGGGAACACGTGCAGGTTCACATCCGTGTCCTGCCCCTTCAGCATGCGATGTTCAAACCAATTCGGCTCCCGGATTTTGAGCCAATAGCCTGCCGATTCCAGAGCAGGCACGTAAGCGGGCTCATCCGCCGTATTAGCCACCACCAGCACAATGTCGATGATGGGCTTGGCTGCGAGTCCGGGAACGGAAGTCGATCCGGCGTGTTCTATCCGCAGCCCGCGATCGCCGAGCGCGCCGCGAATTCGATCGGCTTCACGCTCAAAAAGCGCCGGCCACTCCGGATCATAGTCAACGATCAGGATGCGCGTCGTTGCTAGATTCCCATCTCCTGAAACACTTCGCGCGCCAGCCGAAAACTATCCACCGCCGCCGGCACGCCGCAATAAATAGCAACTTGCAGGAACACTTCCTGGATGTCGTTCTTGGTCAGGCCGTTGTTGATCGCGCCCTTGACGTGCGCCTTCACTTCGTGAGGCCGGTTCAACGCCGAGATCATCGCCAGGTTCAGCATGCTGCGCGTCTTGCGATCCAACCCCGGACGGCCCCAGCATTCGCCCCAGCAATACGTGGTCACCAGTTCCTGCAACGGCCGGTTGAAATCGTCGGCCGTACTGATCGCCTTGTCCACATACTCGGCGCCCAGCACCTCGCGTCGAATTTTCAGGCCCTTCTCAAACATCGCTTTTTCCACTTGCTCTCCTTTATTTGGCCTGAACGGTCACGCCCGCCCAGCCCTCCATCACTTTGATCAATTCCGTCATGTCGGCGTCGGCGCCATAGCTGGCCGTGCCGATCGCAAGCATCTGCCGCACCGCGCTGCCCACCACCATGGGAACGCCCATCGCTTCGGCCTCTTCCATGCACAGCCGCACGTCCTTGTTGAGCAGCCCGATGGCGAAACCGAAATCGAACTTGCGATTCAGAACGCAGCGCGGGATTTTGTCCATGGTCGCGGTGTTGCGGCCGCTGCCCGCGTTGATGACGTCGATCATTTGCTTGGGATCGAGTCCGGCTTTGGTTCCCATCACCACCGCTTCCGATGAAATCGCCATGGCGGTGGCCGACAAAAGATTGTTCAGCAGCTTCATGGTCTGGCCCTGGCCGGGCTGCTTGCCGACGTGAAAAACTTTACCGATTACTTCCACCACGGGCTTGATGGTGGCGAACGTCTGGTCGTCGCACGACACCATGACGGCCAGCGTTCCCTTCTCCGCGCCCGCCACGCCGCCGCTGACCGGCGCGTCCACCGCTACGATGTTTTTCGCTTTCAAACCCTCGGCCACGCGTTTCGCGTATGTCGAGCCGGTAGTGGAGACGTCGATGAATATTTTCGCGCGGCTGCCTTCGATGATCCCGTTCGGCCCCAGCGCCGCGGCCTGCACGATGGGTGGCGTAGGCAGGCTGGCCAAAACAATATCGGCCGCCGATGCCACGGCAGCGGGTGAATCCACGCGCTTGGCGCCCAATGCCTCGAGCGGCTTCATCGCCGCGTCGCTCTTGTCAAAAATCGTGAGGCTGTTTCCCGCCTCTATCAACCGGCGGCACATAGGGCCGCCCATTCTTCCGACGCCGACAAAGCCGACGCTCCGCTGAGCCATTTCCTGTTTCTCCCTGTATCAAAGCCGTTAGGATATCACGCGATGCTTGCGCGCGACGGCGGAACATCCAGCCGCACCACGATGCCCTCCACTCCGGGGCGTGGCGCCGGATAATATTTCATCACCAGCGGATCGTGCCCCGGCACAATGTGATCGGGCGAATCGGCCAAACGATAAAGCAGCTTGTAGCCCTCCAGCATCTCGGCCACGCTATACACCACCGGGAAGGCCCGGTTTTGCTCGAAATTCGCGTACAGATGCGCGGCGTCCGCCGCCAAAACCATCCAGCCGCGTTGAGTCCACACACGCACGATTTGCAAGCCGGCCGTATGCCCGCCCACCCGATGCAAGGTCAGGCCCGGCACAACTTCAGACTCGCCGTCGTGAAAAACAGCGCGCCCCGCATAAATTTTCCGCACCATCTCCAGCGCATTTTCCAGATCGTATGCTTCACGCAGGAAATGGTGGCACATGCAGCGGCCCGTGGCATACGCCACCTCGCGATCCTGCACGTGATAACGCGCGGCGGGAAAACGATCCAGATTTCCGGCATGATCGTAGTGCAGGTGAGTCAGGATCACATCCGTCACTTTGTCCGGATCAATCTGCAACAGCCGCAGCGCTTCCACGGGACTGCGCAGATGCTCGCGCTTGCGGCGTATGGCCGATTCTTCGGCGAATCCGGTGTCGATCACGAACATGCAGTCGCTGCGGCGCGCCACCCAGACGAAGTAATCCAGGTCCGGTCCATACTCGTGCGGATCGGCCAGAATGAAGCTTTGTCCGGGATGCCGATTCCCCAGATGACCGTAGCGAATGGCGAAAACTTCAAAGGGTTCCAGGGGGATATTCATATGGAGAGAATCATTATAATGAACCATCACCGTGCTCCAAGGGAAATGCGCGCTTGTCACTGGATCCACGCAAGGGCTCGGCCTGGCCGCCGCCAAACGATTCGCCGCCGCCGGCTGCAACATCGTGATCCATGGCTTGGGAGATGAGCGCGAGATCGACGCCCTGCGCGCCGCGATCGAGAAGGAGCATGGCGTCCGCTCCATGTATAGTTGCGCGAACCTGGCTCACCCGCTCGAGATTGAGCGGATGATCGGAGTGATAGCGGAAACATTCGGCATGATCGATGTTCTGGTGAACAACGCCGTGGTTCGCTACGCGGCTCCCGTGGAGCAATTTCCGGTGGGCGAATGGGATCTCGCGATCGCGGTGAACCTTTCGGCCGCTTTTCACACCATCCGTCTGGCGCTGCCCGCTATGCGGCGGCGCAATTGGGGACGCATCGTGAATGTCTCTTCCATCTACGGGCAGAAAGCCGCCACCAACCGCATCGGCTATGTCACCACCAAGACAGCTCTCATCGGCATGACGCGAGCCGTGGCGCTCGAAACGCGCGATCAGGATATTACCTGCAATGCGGTCTGCCCTGGAACCGCGGAGACTCCGGTGCACGTCCAAAGCATTGAACGCATGATGGCATCCGATTCTTTGACTCGCGAGGAAGCGGAGCGGCGATTTCTATCGAACAAACAACCTGGCGGACGTTTTATCTCGGCCGACGACGTCGCGGGCTTGATTCTTTTTCTGTGTGGCCCCGGGAGCCGGGACATCACCGGCGCAGCGCTACCTATCGACGGCGGATGGTCCATCAGTTGACTACCCCGCTCTCCACCGAACTCGCGCGCTGGGCTGCCGCCGTCACGTTCGACGATCTGCCCCCGGACGTCGTCGCCACAACCAAGCTGCGCGTGTTGGACGTGATCGGATTAGCGCTGGCTGGCGCTGAAACAGATTTCGGCCGTTCGGTTCGCGATGCCGCGCTCGCTCTCTCCACACGCGGGCCGTGCCGCATCCTCGGATTCGAGGATCGCGTAGGCGTTACCACCGCCGCGTTCGCCAATGGAGCTTTTTCGCAGGCGCTCGAATTCGACGATACGCACAATGAGTCGATCGTTCACATGAGCAGCCCGGCAGTGGCCGCGGCGCTCGCACTGTCCGAGTACACGCAGGTGTCAGGCCGCGATCTCATCACCGCCATCGCCATCGGCAACGAAATTTCCTGCCGCGTCGGCAGCGTATCGTCGGGAGAACTGCACAAGCGCGGTTTTCATCCCACCGGACTGTTTGCGACGTTCGGAGCGGCTTACCTGGCGGGCAAGCTGCTCAAGCTCGATTCAGAGGCGCTGGCGCGCGCGGCCGGCATCGCGGGCAGCTTCGCATCCGGATTACTGGAATGCTGGGTGGATGGAACACAAACCAAGTTCCTGCATCCTGGATGGTCGGCGCAGAGCGGCATCACGGCGGCGCTGCTGGCCCGGTCGGGCGTCACCGGTCCGGCGCAAGTGTTCGAAGGCCGCTGGGGACTGTTCGCTTCGCATGTGCAGGATCCCGCCGCGCATCGGGATTTTTCGCGAATCAGCCATCGCCTTGGCGAGCATTGGGAGAGCCGCAATTCGTCGTTCAAGCCCTTCCCCGCCGCGCACGTCATTCATCCCTACATCGACGCCGTGCTGCGACTGCGCGCCAGGCGCCAGATTCGTCCTTCCGAAATCGAGCGCATCGAGTGTCCCGTCACCGCTTTTATTGTCGGCATCGTGTGCGAACCCACCGAAGAAAAGTTTGCGCCGGCGTCCGACTCGCATGGACGCGTGAGCCTGCAGTACAGCATCGCCGAGGCGCTTTACCACGGGGCGCTCGGCAAGTCCGCCTATGGCCCCCAGAGCCGGTCGAATCCCGAGATCCTCGCGCTGGCGCGGCGCGTCGAATATCGCATCGATCCGGATTATCCCGGCCCCGGCCGCTTCAAGGGCGCTGCCAGGATCGTGTTGAAGGACGGCCGGGCATTTGAAGAAGTGGAGGAATACAATCGCGGCTCTGCTGAGAATCCAATGACGCGGGAAGAGCTGCGCGCCAAGTTTGACGACAACGCCAGCGGCTTTTTGTCGGCGGAAAAGCGCCATCATTTGGTCGAAGAGCTTGCTCGCTTGGAAACAGCTCCTGACGCTAAACAACTGTTGGATAAGGCCTTTTGACATTGCCATCATCTCCTGCTATCATGTAGGCATGAAGTTGACTCTCACTCTTCGCCAAGAGCCGGTACAGTACACCATCCGTGGCGTGCCGCCGGAAGTGGATCGCGCACTGCGGACCAAGGCGGCGCAACTCAAGATCAGCCTGAATCAGGTGGTCGTGGAGGAGCTGACACGCGCCACGATTGGCCGTTCCCGCAAAGCGGATTTTTCCGGCCTGGTGGGCCAGTGGACTCCCGATCCCGCGTTCGACGAGATCATCGCTTCCCAACGCCAGATCGATTGGGACAAGTGGAAGTGAGATCGGTGAGATTAGTGAGGTGACGAGGTGAGGGTCGCGCTCGACACCAACCGGCTCACCGATCTGTTTCAGGGCGATGCGGAGTTGGCGGACCGGCTAGGCGAATGTGATGAAGTCTGGTTGCCGCTCGTGGTACTGGCCGAAATCAAGGCGGGATTCTACGGCGGCTCGCAGCAATACCGCAATGAGACGCTTCTTCGAAGCTTCCTGGCCAAGCCCACGGTAGGCATCCTGTTTCCGGCGCGCGAAACAGCGGAGCAGTATGCGCGGCTGTTTGTGCAGCTCAAACGCGCCGGGACGCCGATCCCGGACAACGATCTTTGGATTGCATCGTTGGTCTTGGAACACGATCTCCAACTGATCACCCGCGATCGGCACTTCGAGCGCGTGCCCCAACTGCTGCGCAATTAACAATCGACAAATCGCGGCAGTGGGTTGTTATTCTTATAAGGGTGTCGTCAACCGCAGTTCCTCTTCCTTCCGCTGAAAACTGGCGCAGCCGCCTGGGGCATTGGACCAACACCGATTCCCTCCTCCAGCACGAAGACAAAATCCTGCTGCTACTCACGCTCATCATCGGGGCGCTGGTGGGCCTGGTGGTTGCGGCCTTCATCTACGTTACCGAAGACCTGGGCGCGCGCATGTATCCGGCGGGAGGCGCGGCGTGGCGGCGCGTCCTGATCCCCACCGGCGGCGCGCTCATCACAGGCTATCTGCTCTCGCGTTTCTTCGCCAACGCCCGCGGCAGCGGCATCCCGCAAACCAAGGCTGCGCTATTCTTGCGCGACGGCTTTATCAGCCTCCGCACGGTGCTCGGCAAGTTCGGCTGCTGCTCGGCGTCGTTGGCGAGCGGTATCGCGCTCGGCCGCGAGGGCCCGTCGGTGCAAGTGGGAGCTGGGATCGCCTCGGTTCTGGGACGCCGCTTGGGTCTCGGCCCCAGCAGGATTCGCGAGCTGATTCCGGTGGGCGCGGCGGCGGCGCTGGCGGCCGCTTTCAACACGCCCGTCGCGGCGGTGCTATTCACGCTGGAAGAAGTGATGGGCGATCTGCACGCGCCGGTGCTGGGCTCTATCGTGCTTGGCTCGGCGACGTCCTGGGTCACGCTGCACCTGCTGCTGGGCGATGAGCCGCTGTTTCACGTCCCCTCCTATCAGCTGGTCAGCCCGATCGAATTCGTCACCTATGCGCTGCTCGGGATCGCCGGCGGCTTCGTTTCCGTCGCCTTCGTCAAACTGCTGCTCGGCATCCGAAAATATTTCCTGGCGCTACCGAAATGGAGCGAATGGATGCAGCCCGCCGCCGGAGGCCTGGCGGTTGGCTTGATGGGATGGTTCGTGCCCGATGTTCTGGGGTGGGCTACGGGCACGTCAGCGAAGCCTTAAACGGACAGATGACGCTGGAAGTGATGGCGTTGCTGGTGGTGCTCAAGCTTCTGGCCACCACCAGTTGTTACGGCACCGGAAACGCCGGCGGCATCTTCGGCCCCAGCCTGTTTATCGGCGCGATGCTCGGCGGCGCGGTGGGCACGGTGGCGCATCAGCTCCTTCCCGATTTCACCGGCGGCGTGGGCGCCTACGCGCTGGTGGGCATGGGTGCGCTGTTTGCCGGCATCGTGCGCGTGCCGCTGACATCGGTGATCATGATCTTCGAGATGACGCGCGACTATTCCATCATCGTGCCGCTCATGATCGCGAACCTGATCAGCTTCTACATCTCCTATCGTCTGCAGAGGGAGCCGATTTACGAAGCGCTCCAGCATCAGGATGGATTGCATCTGCCTTCCGGCCTGCGCTACCGGCAGGGTCTGCTTATCGTGCGCGATGCAGCCACTGCGCCCCTGCGCGTGCTTACCAGAACGGACCGCGTGGAGGAGCGCCCTCGCTTTCCTGGATGCCGACCACAATGCGTGGCCAGTGATGGATGGCGGACGCCTGGCGGGCACTATCACCCTAGCGCAAGTGGAGAAAGAAGTGGCCGAGGCCCACGGCGACCGCCCGCTCGGTGAACTGCTGCCCGTGGATGTTCCGAATCCTCTGCTGACGTCGGAGAATTTTCCCCATCTACACATGGACCATCCCCTCGACGTGGCGCTGCGCCGCATGGCCTACAGCAAATTGAATGTGCTTCCCGTGGTGGGAAGGGCCGATATTCGCGATCTCAAGGGCGTGGTCTCGCTCAAGGACATCCTGCAGGCCTACGGCGTCGCGGGAGAGAAAGGAGCGGCGCAGGCAGCCATCGAAGAGACTCGCGTTTCCCGCAGACTGGTGCCCGGCGTCATCGCCGCGGGCCTGGGAGTGCTGCTGGTGATCGGATTTCTCAACTACTATTATCGCTCCGCCCGCACCGAGCGCGCCGAGGAATACTACAAGACCGGTAACCAGTTGCTGCAGCAGAATCGCGATGAGGAAGCCATGCAGCAGTATCGCGATGCGCTATCCGCGGCCCCCGGCAACACGCAGTACCGGCTGGCATTGGGTCTGGCGTTGGTTAAGGCCAACCATCCTGCGGAGGCTTCCGTCTATCTGAACGCGCTGCTCAAGCGCGATCCGGAAAACGCGTTGGCCAGTTTGGGCCAGGCCCGGATCGCGGCGGCGCAGTCCAAAACCGCCGATGCCGTCAAGTTGTATCACCGGGCGATCGACGGCTCCTGGCCCGCCGGCCAGGAACAAACCCGGATGCAAGCGCGTTTCGAACTGGTTTCGATTCTGGACCAGAGCGGCCAACGGACCCAAGCCATCGCCGAACTGCTGGCGGCCTTAGGGCCTGCGGCGCGCGATAGCGCGGCCAAGAAAAAGATAGGCGGGCTGCTGCTCAGTCTGGGTGCGCCCCGCGAGGCTGCGGACGTTTTTCGGAACCTGGTCCAGAGCGACCATCAAGATGGCGTAGCCTATGCCGGCCTCGGCCAGGCCGAGCTGGCATTGGAGAACTATCCCGAGGCGCGCGATGCGTTCCAGAAGGCGCTCCAGCGCAATCCATCGGCCCCCGCGGTGGAGAAGATCTGGAATTGAGCCAGCGGGTTCTGGCGCTGGATCCGAATGCGCGCGGATTAAGAGCGGCGGCCCGTTATGAGCGCAGCAAGGAATTGCTGCAGGTCGAGATCATGCGATTCGACCAGTGCCAGCCAGGCAGCGCGGCGGCAGACCCAGCTCAGGAAGCAATCGCCACCCAACCGCACCGCGGTGAACTGGAGGATGCAGCCGATAGGAATCTCACCTTGGCCGAGGATCTGTGGAAGCAGGAGCAGAAGGCGTGTGCGTCTCAAGCCGGCCAGCACGCGCCCAATCCCGATGACCAGGCGATGGAACGCGTGTTGTCGCGGCTGTCAAAACAATAGAACCGAATCCTCGTTCTGAATTCTGGCTCCTGAGTTCTGGCTTCTGAATTCTTCGTTATTAATTCGCCTGCGCCTGAGTAATATGCGTGCGGCGATTCTTTTGCCAGCAATCTTCGTCGTGCTCGGTGCAGACCGGTTTATCTTTGCCGTAGCTGATGGTGGCAAGCTGGTTGCCTGGAAGGCCCAGGTTGGATAGATACTCCTTGGTCTGCTTGGCGCGCGCATCGCCCAGAGCGAGGTTATATTCATCCGATCCGCGTTCGTCGGCATATCCCTCTACCGTGAGCTTGAAGTCCGGGTATTGTTTAATGATGTCGGCCAGAGTCTGCGCGTCTTTTTTCAGCGCAGCTTCGGCGTCCGGGCGCAGCGTGTGCTTGTTGTAGTCGAAATAAGCGTCCTGAATGCGGTTCAGCAGATCCTGGATGCGGGCGCGCGTGGCGGCGTCCGGCAAACGCGACGGGGTGCTGGAAGCGGCTCGCGACGGCTGGGAATAGTTTCGCGCCGGCGCTGGTCTGGACGCCACCGCCGGGGCGATGGGCGTCGCGGTCGGCGGGGAGGCGCCTTCGCGGCCACTTTTTTCGCGCAACCGGCGAAAGTCAACGAGAGCGCAGCCACCGCCGCGCAAGCCAAGAATCGTAGTTTCATCCAAAGCCTCCTAAGCTTTTGTATTTACAGAATAACGATCGGTAACAAGGCAATAGAATCCCGTTGGCACTGTATTTCAGCGAGCTCCCAGTACTAAATACCTAATACAGGATGGACGCGATTTCCGTATCGGGCTTCCGGTTCTACCTTAGAAGAATGTGGTTTCGTCCCGCCGCAGAGCTACGTTCTCGCACCCTGGCGTCGGCTACACTGAGAAACGGATGCGGCAGCGGCCCGGAGTGGTTCTGGTAGCGGGATTTGGCGGACTGCTGCTGATCATGGCGGCGGCCGAAGCCGGAGCCTTGCTCTTCCTGAGCAGCCTGCGCCATAACGACACCACCCTGCAAGCCCGGTTCCTGGCGCGCAACCGCACGCTGGAGCGCATTCGATCGAATATTTATCTGTCGGGCACCTTTGTGCGGGATTCCCTGCTCGCACCCGAACAGTCCGGCGTGCAGGCCAAGTTGGCTACGCTGGGGGGATTACGGCGCGATTCCGAAAGCGCGCTCTACAGCTATGCCTCCGCGCTCGAACCCGAGGAAGCGGCGCCCTTCCAGGATTTGCGGTCGCAGATTGAGGCTTACTGGAAGGTGCTGGATCGCACTCTGGCCTGGACCGGCCAGGAGCGCGGAAAATATCGCGACGCGTTCTTCTATCAGGAGCTGGTTCCGCGCCGCACATCGATGCTGCAGATCGCCGACCGCATCGAGGCCTTAAACGAAGAGGCGCTGCGGCGTGGCGACATCAAGCTGGGTGACCTTTTCGGACGCCTGCAATTGGGGCTGCTCGCCATGGTCGCGGTTACGCTGCTGGGCGGAGCCACACTGGCCGCTTTCACCATTTTTCACATTCTGAAGCTGGAAGGCGAGGTACAGCGCCGTCTGGCCGAAAGCGTCCATTCACAAGCCAGTTTGCAGGAGCTTTCCGCGCGTCTGGTGCGCGCCCAGGAGGAGGAGCGCCGCGCTTTATCGCGCGAATTGCACGATGAAGTGGCCAGGCGTTCTCAGCGGTCCTGATGGAAGCGGAAAACCTGCTTGGATCTGCGATCCGGCCCCGGAGGTGCGCGCGCATCTGGATTCCATCCGCCGCGTTGCCGGCCAAGGCATGAACGAGATCCGCAACATGGCGCTGCTGCTGCGGCCTTCCATGCTGGACGATTTCGGGCTTCTGCCGGCGCTGGAGTGGCAGGCGCGTGAGATCGGAAAGCGCACCGGGCTGCGCGTGCAGGTGTCGAGCGAAATGGCGGGCGAACTGCCCGAGGAGCACAAGACCTGCGTCTACCGCGTGGTGCAGGAGGCGCTGAACAATTGCGCCCAGCACGCGCAGGCCAGCGCCGTGCAGGTGATCGTGCGGCAGGAGGCCGGCGAGATTCTGGTCACCGTGCAGGACGACGGCAGCGGATTCGATCCGGAGCGGGTGCGCGGTTTGGGGCTGCTTGGTATCGAGGAGCGCGCGCGGCACCTGGGAGGCGCCTTTCAAATCGATTCGCGGCCCGGACGCGGAACCCTGCTGCGCGTGACCTTGCCGCTGGCCGCGCTGTTTGACGCAACCACGCCCGAAACGTCCCAGAGCGCCGATGTTTTGCTCCCGCAGCCCGATCTTGCGACAGAAGTAGTGTGGAACGGAGGCTTGCCGGATGGCGCAGATTCGCATTCTGCTGGCTGACGATCACAACATCCTGCGCGACGGCATGCGTCTGCTGCTGGAACGCCAGCCCGGCTTCGTCGTGGTGGGCGAAGCAGCCGATGGACGGGAGATCCTGCAGCTGGCCCAGGATCAGCGCCCCGACGTGGTGGTGATGGACATCGCCATGCCGAATATGAACGGTATCGAGGCTACCCGGCGCATCGTCGAAAAGCATCCCAACATCGGCGTCGTGATCCTGAGCATGCATCACGACGAGAGCTACATTATCCGCTCGCTCAAGGCCGGGGCGCGCGCCTACCTGCTCAAGGACGCCATGAAGGCCGAGCTAATCTCCGCCATCGAGGCGGTGGTGGACGGCCGCTCCTTCTTCAGCCCCAAAGTGAGCCGCATCCTGCAGGAAGACTATTTCCAGGCGCTCGGCCGCAAGGACGCCGACTACGAGCTACGACCTGCTCACCGATCGCGAGCGGGAAATCCTGCAACTGATCGCCGAGGGCAAAACCAATAAAGAGGTCGCCAATACGCTGAATCTCAGCTTGTACACAGTGGACACGCATCGCACCCATATTCTGCAAAAGCTGAATCTGCACAGCGTGCCGGAGCTGATCCTGTACGCGGTGCGTAAGGGAATCATTTCCTGACAGAACGCGCGCGCGTGAGCAAGCGCCTTAATTCGTCACCGTCAACTTGGCCGCTGGGCTGGCCACGTCACCCACCTTCACCACCACTTGCTGCACGCCGGCCGGCGTATTCAGGGGAACCTGGTAGTTGATTTGCGTCACTCCAACCAGGCCGATCGGGATGCCGATAAAGTCGATGGTCGCCGGTTGTCCCGCTACCGTGAGCGTCACCGGAAGCCGGGGCCTGGGCAGCCGTGCCAGCGGCGTCCCTAAAGTGGGCGCCGACCCAGTTGCGAGCGATGGAGACACCAGCCCGTCCCCGGTAATGAACAGCGTGGTAGTGTCTCCGGCCGCGGCGCTCGAAAAAGGAGCGGCCGTGAATCCATTGCTCATAAAGATTCCAGGCGCCGCCGGGACGATCTGGATGTTGTAGTTGTTCGAGTTTACATACGGATTGCCAACCACCAGCGCGGCCGTTCCGGGTTGAGTCTCGTACGGAATCTGAAGATTCACCTGAGTCGGGCGAAACGTAGTAGAGCGGCGTAGTCACGCCATTCACCGACGCCTCAAAACCCGCCAGATACTGCGGCAGCGGAGTGACGCCGGCCGATTGAACAAAGTCCCCCAGCGCCGATCCATAAACGCTCACCAGCATTCCGGGCGCGTAGGTCTGGATTCCCGACGCGGCATTGCTGACGCCGCCAATCACCAGCTGGGCCTGCGGTCCATCAAACGGAACCGTGAGTTGCTGGGACCATTGCTTTCCGCCGCCATCCACGCCGCTGAATCCAAAAACTACATTGGTGGGAACCGACAGGCTGGCAAACCCCAGGCCGCTGGAGGTAAGAAACCCGTTCGCCGGGATCGGAGTCGAGCCGAAAACCGTTGCCACATCGAAAGTCTGTCCGTTGATGGTGAAGCCGGTGAGCGTGGTTGCCACGCCGGCTTCTTCGGTAAGCGTGAGGGTGAACGTCCAGCGATCCCCGCTACGGCTGGCTTGTTCGAAGACCGGATTCTGATCGATGGAAGGAACCACCGCCGATGCCGTGGCCGCCTGGCTGCTCCACTGGTGGATCAAGTTATAAGCGTCGGGAGAACCCAGGCCGCTGGCTTGGTCGTACGCCGGAGCGGCGTTGTATCCGAAGACGCCCGTGCTGCAATTGGGCGAGCCGCCGACGCACGGCACGCTGTTATTGCCGGTCGTAATATCGTGAAAAACTCCCGGCGTACTCTGCGCCATCCGATACAGCGTCGGGTTGATATTGCCCGAACCAGGCTGCGGAGCGCCGCTGGAAGCCAGATACTGATTGAGCAGCGCCACCATCCCGGCCATAGTGGGCGCCCCCATCGACGTGCCTCCGTAAATCTGGAACTCGCCGCCGGTGTAGACAAAGTAGCCATCGTGATCGGCTGACGCCGCGATGGAAAGATCCGGAACATGGCGAAAACCGTCGTTGGGGACGCCCGGGCCGGTTTGCCACACCGGTCTCGGGATAATACCCGCTCACCCCGCCACCACCCGCCGCCAGCCCGTTGCCAAACGCGGTATCGTTCCACACCCTCTCCGGAATGTATGAGAGCGCCGAGCCCCAGCGTGGCGGTATTGTCGCTACTCCAATACGCCCCGATGCCTTCGTTGAACTCCGAGCCGCCCATCGAAGTCACCTCCGGGACGCTGGCCGGTGCGTCCACCGCCAGCCCATCCTCAGCGATGGTGGCGTTCTGGTCCTCGCACGACGCCGCTCCATCGTCACCTGCCGCGGCCACCCACGTGATGCCTTCCGAGTTGGCTTGTAGCGCCATTTGCCGCTCCAGAGGCAGCTCCATCAAATTCGCGCCTTCGCACAAACCGTAGCTCATGCTGATGACGGGCGCGTAATACTGATCGATCGCGTCTTGCACCGATGTGAATACGTCGCCCGAATACACGAAAATGATGTTCGCCCCGCGCGCCACCGCGCCCGACCATTCCAGATCCAGGTCGGCCTCCGGCAAGTCGGTTTCACTGATCCCGGGATCGGCTTGCCCAGCCACTAGAATCTGCTGCAGATTGATGGGCGGCAAGCTGAACTGTTTGCGGAACGCGTCGATGTCGGAAACATCGATGTCGGTTTGCCCGACAATCACCAGGTTTTGCCCCGTGCCGTCGATGCCATCGGTATACAAAGGTGCGACGTCGTAGACCGTCGCGAAATCATCGGGGGCCATCTGATGTTGCCCTTGCCCCGTCGTATCCCGAGGGCCCGCGCTCCGCAGCCGGTTGCGCGGCTGCAGCCGGTAATTATTCAGCCCCCGCAAACCAAGCACGATTCCGGAGAGTCCGGCCGGAATCGACGGATCGCTGGAATTGGCGTAATGCAGCTTGCCATTTGCCAGGTATTGGTGAATCTGCGTATGAAACGCCTTCTCCGCCTTTTGGGCCGTTCCACGGAATTGGATCCAGGTGCGGCTGCGAGCCACGCGCTGCACCTCGAAGCCTTGCGACTTCAGCCATACCGCGACCCGGCTCACATCGCTTTGGACTGAGTCCGAAGCGGTCCCCGTATTGTTCCGGAGTTAGCCACTTGTGATAATCCGCCGATGCCGGATTCTGCTGGGCCCCGAGCAACTGCTCCAGAGCGGCGTGCTGGCTGACCGAGGGCTTGAAATAAAGGGTGATCGACGGCAATCGAAAAGCTCCCGCCACTCGCCCTTGGTCCACCTCCGCTGGCGCATGCCGAGGGGCGTGTCCGGTGAGCGCGACGGTGCGGCCACCACCAATCTGACCGCTCAAACGGTCCGTCTGCGCTTGAACCGTGGCCGCCAGCGCTGCCAACCAAAGGATCGCAAAAGCAAGACGAGGATGCGGGCCGACGCGCATGCACTGTAGATCGGCAGATCCGCGCGAAATGCGACGGCGTTCCAACAGGATTATGAGCAATTTTTCTTATCTTAACTGTGAACGTAACTTTTGGTCCACTGCTAATTTTCGATAGACTAACCGTCCATGCGACGCGTTTCGAGCATCGTTCCGCTTGCACTGTTAGCTGGACTGCTTTTGTGCATTGCCGATGCGCCATCGCCATTCCAGGGCCGCTGGGATTTGACCATCACGGCTTCCCAAGGCGCCTACCCATCCTGGATGGAATTCTCGGGCGACCCTGGCGAGCCCACCGTGAGATTAGTTGGCCGCAGTGGCAGTGTTCACCCGGTCCGCCACCCGAAGGTGGAAGGATCCGTGCTTACGTTTGAGGAACCGCCCTCGCGAAGCTGGCGCATCGTCGTCCAGCATGGTCAGTTGACCGGGCAATCGCCCGATGGTCGCCTCACAGGAGTTCCCGCGCCCGCGCTCGACGATCACACGATGCCGCGCGCCTGGAGCGTTCCTGAGCCGCTCTTCAACGGCCGTGATCTCTCCGGATGGACGCCCGACAACCCAGCCGCGAGCCATTGGATTGCGGCCAACGGCGAGCTTCAAAACACCTCGGCCGGCGCGAATATTCGCACCACCCGCCTATTCGGCGATTTCAAACTGCACATCGAGTACAACTGCCCGCCCGGCGGCAATAGCGGCGTCTACCTGCGCGGCCGTTACGAAGTGCAGGTGGAGTATGAGCCGCCGGCCAAGAATGATGCTTTCCACGCCATGGGATCCATCTACGGATTCATCCCGCCCTCCACCCACATCGATCCGCGCCCCGGCCAGTGGGAAAGCTACGACGTCACGCTGGTGGGCCGCACCGTCACCGTGGTTCGCGATGGCGTGCTCATCATCAATAACACGCCCATTCCTGGAATCACCGGCGGCGCCATCGATAGTCGCGAGGCCGAGCCCGGGCCCATCTATTTGCAGGGCGATCATTCCGGCGGTTTGAAGTACCGCAACATCACCATTTCCCGCGCAATTCCGTAACGCCCTTATCCCACTCGACCGTCGACACCGAGCCGTGACCGAAGGGAGCGGTCACCTCCCCCGCCACCTTAAAGCTTTCCCTCCCCAAGGCCGATCAAATCAGCGTGGCGGCGTGTATTCGCAAGTATTGGGCCCTCGCCCTGATCAGCTTTCTCTCGCTCTTTATAGAGCTGGTGGTCATCCGCTGGCTCGCGTCCGAAGTACGCATCTTCGCCTACTTCAAGAACTTTCCCCTGCTGGCCGCCTTCCTGGGATTCGGCGCCGGATGCCTGATCGCCCGCCGCAAGCGTAACTATTTCCGCTTCACCCCGCTGCTCCTCCTGGCGCTCTCCCTGGTGATCGCCTTCGCCTGGCGTGGCGGCTACACGCACATCACCTTTATTGACCCCTACGAGCAGTATTTGATCGGCACCTTCGCCTTCAGCAATCCGCTGTTCGAGATGCTGAAGGGCGCGGGCTTCATCCTCGGCATCTTTCTTCTTACCGTCGCGCTCTTCACTTGTTTATGCGAAAAGCTGGGCGAATGCCTGGACGCCTTTCCGCCCCTCACTGCCTACACCGTCAATGTCGCCTTTAGCCTGGTGGGAATCCTGGTCTATGCGGGCCTGTGCTGGGCGCGCTTGGGTCCCGCGGTCTGGTTGGCCATCGCGGCGGTCGGGCTGCTGGCTTTCTTCCCTCGCAACTTGTTGTATGTGACGCCGGCCTTCGCGGCCATTGCGCTGCCCATTCTGTTGACGCCGTCCAATGTCATCTGGTCGCCCTACTATCGCATCGATCTGAAGCCGCTCGCGCTGCATGGCGCCGATGGCGTGCCGCACCCGCTCGGATACAACGTCGAAGTCAATCACGACGCCATCCTCGGCGCTTATAATTTCAGCACCGCTTATCTTGCGACCCTTCCTTCCGACGTCCGTTCGCAGCTTCTGGATTATTACAACGTCAGCTACCGCATTTTCGGACCGCGCTTCCGCCACATCGCCGTATTAGGCGCGGGCGCGGGTAACGACGTAGCAGCCGCCCTCCGCAACGGCGTGGATCGAATCGACGCGGTGGAGATTGACCCCGGCATCATCGACGTAGGCCGCAGGTTCCATCCCGAAAATCCTTATCAATCTTCGAAGGTCCACATCGTCAATGGCGACGCCCGCACATTCCTCCGCCAGAAGGGCAACGGCGGCTACGACATGATCGTCTTTGGCGCGCTGGACAGTCACGCGGTTTTTTCATCCATGTCCAGCGTGCGGATCGACAACTATGTGTACACCGTGGAAAGCTTCTCCGAAGCGCTCTCGCATCTCGGTCCAAAGGGAATTCTCGCGGTCACCTTCTATTTCTATAAGCCCTGGCAACTGGAACGGGTGTTCAATGCGCTCTGGAAAGCGAATGGGACCAAACCCGTTGTAGTTTACTCGCTCGGCGAGCAGCGCAACAATCTGGTGATGCTGGCGGGCCCCGGCGCGAATCGCGAGGAGCTCTTAACTCATCCTTACGTCCGCGCGGAGAATGCCGAGGCTCTGGTCGGCAACGGAACCATCGAGCCTACCACCGATGACTGGCCGTTCCTGTATCTTCGCGAGCGCGGCTTCCCGTTCAACTACGCCTACATGCTGATTCTGATCCTGGGCGCCAGTTACATCATCGTCACGCGCGCCGCGCAGTTGAGCGCCTCGTCCTTCGACGCGCCCATGTTTCTGCTGGGCGCCGGCTTCATGCTGCTCGAAACCAAGGTGATGGCCAAAATCGCGCTGCTGGCGGGCGCAACCTGGATCGTCAACACCTTCGTTATCGCCGCCGTGCTGGTGATGATCCTGCTGGCAAACCTGGCCGTGATGCGGGGCTGGTTCCAGAATCGTCAATGGACGCTGGCCGCGCTCGCGCTATCCATCCTGCTCGATTACGTCGTAAAGCTGAACAGCGTGATGCTGTTGCCCTGGGCCGGTCTGAATCTCGCCGTGATCCTGGCGCTGCTCTCGTTGCCCATCTTCTTCGCCGGCGTGCTGTTCGCCACTTGTTATCGCGACGTGGAACAGGCCGCTCCAGCGCTCGGCTACAACCTGTTCGGCGCGATGGCGGGCGGTGTTCTCGAGTATTGCTCCATGGCGTCCGGAATAAACAGCTTGAACCTTCTGTCGCTACTGGCCTACGCGGGCGTGGCCTGGTTTCTGCTGCGGCCCAAGAAAGTATCCTCGCTGGTCATGGCCAAAGCCTGACGGCCAGGGCCCTGATCACTCCACAGTCAGCACCACCGGCAGCTCGATCATCGACGCCTTATTCGCCGTCAGAAACGCGATGTGGTAACGGCCCGGTTTGATCTTCGGCACTTGAAACTTGATCTTGTCCGCCGCGCGTTCCATGATGGGAACTTTTGTGTCGTCTTTTCCGTCGGTGAGATACAAATCGGCGACGCTGGCTTTGGTCACGTTCTCGCACGTCACATTCACCGTGTCGCCCGTCTTGGCGGTATCCGGATCTACTACCGTGCATTTCGGCATGCCCTGAAACGCCGGCAGCGTTCCGGCCAGCAATAAAATCCCGAGCGGCAACCCAAAAAGCAGCCCCGTTTTCATAGGCGCCTCCAGTGGGGCGATTATACACCTTGGCGTGGCCGCCAGAGTAGACTAGTTTCCTAGGAGCCCAATGCCGAACGTCGCCGAAACCTCCAGCCTGCCTCCGCCTCCCTTAACCGCCCTGAGCGAAGAAGAACGGATGTTTCAGGACGCCGTGCGGCGCTTCGCGTGCGAACGCATCGCCCCCTACGTCCGCGAAATGGACGCCGCCGCCATCTTTCGCAAAGACTTGCTCGGCGAGATGTTCGCCCTCGGGCTGATGGGCATCGAAATCCCCGAAGAGTTCGGCGGCCAGGGGGGCAGTTTCTTTCAGGCTGTGCTCGCCGTCGAAGCCCTCGCCGCTGTCGATCCCTCCGCAGCCGTCATCGTCGACGTCCAGAACACCATCGCCAACAACGTGATCATCCGCTGGGGCGTCGACGACCAAAAGCGGCGCTATCTGCCCAAGCTCGCAACCCAGATGGTGGCTTCCTTCGCATTATCGGAGGCCGGCTCCGGCTCCGATGCGTTCGCCTTGGCCACCCGCGCCGTCAAACGCGGCGACGAGTATTTCATCACGGGCCGCAAGCTTTGGATCACTAACGCCGCCGAGGCCGGTCTCTACCTGGTCTTCGCCAATTCCAATCCCGAAGCGGGCCATCGTGGCATCACTTGCTTTCTCGTCGAGCGTGACTTCCCCGGATTTCAAGTCGGCAAAAAGGAAGACAAGCTCGGCATCCGCGCTTCCTCCACCTGCGAGCTGATTCTGGATGATTGCCGCGTGCCCGCGGCCAACGTGCTGGGCGAGCCCGGCAAAGGCTACAAGATCGCCATCGAGACGTTGAACGAAGGGCGCATCGCGATCGGCGCGCAGATGGCCGGGCTGGCTCAGGGCGCGCTGGATCACGCCATCGCTTACGCCAAGCAGCGCCAGCAGTTCGGCAAACCCATCGCCGAATTTCAGGGCGTCCAGTTCGAGCTGGCGCAAATGGCCACCGAAGTGGAGGCCGCGCGCTTGCTGGTCTATAACGCCGCTCGTCTGCGCGACGCGGGGCACCCTTACGTCACCGAAGCCGCCATGGCCAAGTACTTCGCTTCCCAGGTGGCCGAGGACACCGCCTCGCGCGCCGTCGAAATCTTCGGCGGCGTCGGTTTCACCAAGGACTACCCGGTGGAGAAGCTCTATCGCGACGCCAAAATCGGCCGCATTTACGAAGGCACCACCAACATCCAGAAACTGACCATCGCCAAGCAGATCCTGGGCTAGCGTCGCTTCTTGCGTGCTCGCGGCTCTTTCGATTCGCATGTCACGAAGCGCCACGACGCGCCCAGCAGATCCCGCAGTTGGTCCATCGGGATTCGCGATAATCTCACCAGCACGGCTGGATAATTCCGGTAATGCTCCGTCACATAATACGTCTCAGGCGCTTCCGCTAAAAGCCCGGCGCGCTGTTCCAGATCGATTCGCACAACCAGCGATTCCGGTTCCGCCGATTTGTGAATGGCCAGGCAGGCCAGAAGCTTGCCACGCACCTTCAGCGCAAGCTTCCCGTACATGGTGCTGTCCTCCACATCCGGAAGCGCCAGGCCCAGTTCACGAACGGTATCGAAAGTGACCCTCTTTCCAGGCATTCAGATTCTCAGGATAACGCGCCGGCCCGCGGCTATACTGGCCTCAGAGGTGCTGAATGCGGACCGTTCTTTTTGGTCTTGCCCTGTCCTTCACCTGCCTCGCGGAAACGCCAGATGTGGTGGTCGTCGTGCCGCCTTCCGCGGCGCATCCCCAAGACTGGCTCCATCCCCAACTTCGCGTCAATCCGAACCCGGATCATCGGGACAAATCCGCGAGCTCCCTGGCGGAGTTTGTCGCGCCCGAGGTGATCTCCAAAATCGTCGTCGATCAATACGCCGGTCCCCCTGATGATGTCCGCCGCTACCTCACCGCCTTGCCCACCGCCGCGGCCCAATACTTCGGTCCATCGCTCGAGCTTTGCGCGGCTGGCGCCAATCCGAACGCACCCTCGCCCACCGGCGCCTGGCTCGTCTGGACCAGCACATCCACCGTTACTTTCCAGAGCGGCAGGAGTGGCAGGCTAGCGGGACGGGTACAGTTGGACGCTTGCCGTTCCCTTGCAGAGGAAGAAGTAGCTGTCCTTCAGCAGAACTCCTTTAGAAGGAAAATCCGGCCAGCAACGCCACCTGATTTTGAAATGGCGCAAGTGCCCCCGCCACAGGAGGCGCGTACGAGCCCCAATGCGTATAGCGCACCGAGGGGGCGATGGCCAGCCGCCAATAGTGCATTTCGATCCCGGCCCCCGCGGTGACGCCATACGGCGACAAACCTCTGGGTTCGGGCGCGTCACGAAACGCCGGCCCGGCCTCGATGAACGGCTTCATTCCACGCGTCGAAAATTTATATTTGGCGAGCAATGGAAAACTCCACGTGGTGAAGCTTTGCGTATCGGACGAAATATTGCCGTCGAACCCACCGCGGTTCTTGTAACGCATCGGCTGGTGAATCGCATCCCCTTCGAAAAAGAACCCTCGCGCGATCGCGATCTCCACCATCGGGCCCAGCAGAAACCCTCCAGCACTGGAAGAGAACGAATCGGTGAAAGCGAAGGTCTGGCTCAACGTCACACTCCGAAAATCCGGACTCAATGTCGCGCCCGCCACCACGCCCAGCGAAATGCGCGGGCCGAACGCACGGCCGCCTTCAAATCCACCGGTACTAAAGGACGTCAACACTTCCACTTGATCCGAGCTAGTGAAGGGGCCAAAGGAGCCGTGGTCCTCCGCCCACCGGATATAGCGGACCTCGGGCGCGATGCGGAATCTTCCCAGACCAATCTCGGCGCCCGCTCCCGCCGCTACTCCGTAATGTGAAGGATTCGCCCCGTTCAAGTTTCCCGCCGTTCGGAACGAAGGCCCGGCCTCGAGAAATGGCCTCCATGCCCTCCAACGAAACCGGTACTTGGCAAGCGCCGGAAATTCCCAGGTCATCACCGGCGACGGAGAACCGCCCCATCAATGTTCCGTTCGGTAAGACTATGCCGAACTCAAAGCGCAGCGGATGAAACAACCCGTCCACCTCGATCGACCAGTCTTTCGAGAACTGGTATTCGAGCATTCCGCCGACAATGTAATGCTCCGAATCAGAGTAATCGGTCAGGACGCCGGGCCCCGGGGGTGGTTCGTAGGTGAAAGAGCTTTTGAAATCCGGAGTCAGGCTGGCGCCGCCCACTACGCCGAAAGAGAAAGTCTGCGCGGCCGCGAGCGCGCAAATGAATAGGCCGGCGAGGGGAAGACGGGGCGACATGTGATATTGCGTAGCGTTGCATATCAATGGCCGCTCTCAAAGGGCCGGGAATTGCGCAGGATGTTCCGATCTGGCGTGGAAAGCAGCATCACACCGTGCCGCCTTTTCACGTCGCGCGTGAACTTATTCGTCTTATGGCCGCTGAATCAGCTCAATGCGGTTACCCGCCGGATCGATCGCGAAGCCCAGGACGATTCCGCTCTTGCCGAACGGTCGCGGTTCACCCGTCATCGTTCCACCGGCGGCCTTGACGGCGGCAACGGCGGACTTCATGTCCTTCACCGCAAAAATCACATGTGTCGTCGGGTCCTTCACTTCGTCGGAATCGCGATGAAAAAGTATCATCTGCGGATTCTGGTTGGCCTTGGCGGCTTCCACCGTGGCGCCGAAGTTCACGAAAACCTCGGTGCCTCCCGGATTCTGGATCCGATTGACCTCCTGCATGCCGAACGCCTCCCGGTAAAACTTCGCCAGAGCGATGGTGTCTTTCGCCTCGATGCGCACCGAGTCCAGGGACACCTGAGCATGCGCGCCCCCCGCTAGCAGCAGTCCGGCGAATATCGCTATCACAGTTTCCTTAAGTCCAGTCATCAAACCTCCGTTGGCAGTCTCATTCATAATAGACCGTGCGGCCGCACTCACTTCTCGAAGCAGACTTATGGCCAGCGCTGGGATGATTCCGGTAATGCTCCGTCGCGTAATACGCTTCTGTGCCACCGCCAAGAGCCCCGCACGCTTCCACCCGCCCCCATTCCACGCCATAGCGACTAGACCCTTCCGTGAAACTTGTGGCGCGCGTCAGTGGGGCAGATTGACGCGTCGGCCGTTTTTCGCCCAAGTAAACACTACGGCGTTTACTCGGGAGCAATAGTCTGATCCTTCCGCTATGAATCTGTTCTAGAGGCGCTCCGGCCACTCGGTGGAGAAGTAGCGTTCGGGTGTCGGCGTGGTCACGTGGCGAGCGGTCGCGCCCTGCGTGCGGCCACTCAGTGAGTGGCGGGCAGCCCAACGACGATGAGAACCGCGTAGTCCTGCTTGCGGCAGCCGTTCACGACGGGCATGGCCGCCCCTGGATTCACCGGAAAACCCGTGGTCCGAACGTTCGCGGGCGAGCACGAGTTGTTAGCCGTCGCCGGCGTGTAGCGTGCGGAGCGGCATCCGAGATGGGTGACATCGTAGAGGGTCGCGCCGTCGGCGAGTTCCCACCGCTGATTGCCGTCCTTGTCCTTGGGCTGAATTGTCAGCACGGTCGTCACCTTGCGGTCGCCCGTGACGAGGTATTTCCCAGGAGGCAGCGGAAAGGTCGGCTTCTCCATGATCAAGCCGTGTTCCTCCAGCCACCAGTCCGCAGCGTCGAATTTCCACTGTGACGGCGCCACGCCGCCGGCCGCCTTCAATTGAGGGTAGTGGTCCAGCTTGCAACCGCGCGGGCCCGGGTCCTGGCTCCAGAGGCCCCATGATTGCGCGCCGTTGCCGGAGGTGGCCCCGGGGTCTCCCAGCGCCGCGATGTACTGCGGCTCGATGCGCCTGAACTTCGAGAGGTCTACGCCTGACGCGTGAACCGGCTGCTGCAGGCCGGCCGCCAACATGAGGCATCCCATGGACAGGAGCCGGCGGCTCACGGACGGCACGAGGTGGCGGACATTCATGCGATTGCTCCGGTTGGACGACCTGATGACATCCTACACCAACGCGCGCCCCGGAGCTGGCCTCCTCGTGGTGGATCTCGACCTCGGCACGGCCTCAGGACTCCTCGCGTCACGGTGCCGCACCTCGCCGATGTAGCGCGCTTGGTATACCAGCTCGATGGCTCTCGGCACGCGGTATCCCTACGGTAGGCGGTCCGACTCCGGCGCGCCGATGAACGAGAGATAGGTTCGGGCGGTCCGGTCAAGGCGGTGCTCAAACGCTGAAAGCACTACACCTGGAAGCTCTGCTGGTACGCAAGTTCTGCGACCCCTGGAGCGTCTTCTCGCCGTCGATGGCGAGCTTCCTTAAGCGCACCGCCAACGCCTCCTTTGTGCCCAGGCTCTTGTCGCCACTCGGAGAAAGGTCATGTTTCGGCGGGTCGCGTGCGGCGCGGATTAGGAACGAGAAAACTTGCTTGGCTCCGTCGATCCACATGAGCGCAACAGTCGCCAAGCGACGGAACTACCGGAGCCAACAGCTTCTACATGTGCGGCAGGGGTCGCTTCCCCGCAGCGGTTTCGCATTTGTGATACAGTCCGTATATACGATGTGCGCTACGAATGGGACCCGGCCAAGAATCTCCCAAAATCAGCACGCCCACGGCGGAGTCACCTTCGAGCTGGCTGCTCTGGACCTCGAGGATAAGGCCTGCCTGGTCGCTCCAGATCGTATCGATCGAGTAACGGGAGAGCAGCGCTAGCACGCAATCGGCGCGATTCGCAATAAATCAGGAATTGTTGCCGTGCTGCTTGTGGTTCACGTTTACCGGGAGGAACACAATGGCGAAGAAGTTGTCCGCATCATCTCAGCCCGCGCGGCTGAAAAGCATGAAGTCCGAAGATATCAAAAGCAGACCATTGACTAAACGGGAGCATCAAACCCTTCAAGGCATCGCCGCTCGACAGGCGGGCGGGGACGACTCAAGGATCAATTTCGAAGGCGTCCCGCGTCTCACCGATCGGCAGCTTGCAGCCATGGTGCGACTCCGCGACGTCAAACCGCGCAAGAGGGCAGTCAGCGTGCGTCTGGATGAACGCGTGCTCGTGTGGCTGAAATCGAAGGGCCGCGGCCACCTGACTCTCATTAACGACATTCTCGCGAATCTGATGGAGGCGGAACTAAAGGCAGGCCGCAATCGTTGATGCGGGCCCCGATCACCGCCCGGCCATTTCTTTCTCCTTCCCGCCACCAATCACTTACCTCGCCCGCTCCGCCCAGCGCCCCTTCCCTCGAGATATTCTGGCCTCGATGTCCCGTCCACGCTCCACTCAGCCCAATCGTAGCCCGTCGTCCCAAA
The DNA here is from genome assembly GCA_963798295.1 of Bryobacterales bacterium. Lineage (GTDB taxonomy): Bacteria > Acidobacteriota > Terriglobia > Bryobacterales > Bryobacteraceae > Palsa-89. The sequence continues at coordinate 1,983,318 of CAWCSV010000007.1, forward strand.
ACGCGAAACAAATCGTCACGCGCGCGCACAAAATTACCCCTGATGCGACGCACCGGCCGCTCCAACCACCCCGGCGGTGTCCTAAGAGTGCCGCGCCGCTCCGCTCCGGCGGTATATTAAAAGACAAGAGGCCACATGCGTTTCGTTGTTACTTTTGCTCTCCTCACGGGCGTGGCTTTCAGCGCCACCCTTACCGATCCCGACCCCTCCCAGGTCGATGGCATCATCCAGAAGTTCGCGGCTAAGGAGGCTGCGTTCGCCAAGGCCAGGAGCAACTACACCTATCGCCAAACCGCGAAGGTGGAGACGCTCGACGACGGCGGGGGCGTCACAGGTAAATGGGAAGAGGTGACCGACATTATCTTCTCTCCCGAAGGCGCGCGCATCGAAAAAGTCACCTACGCTCCGCCCAACACGCTCACCGCCATCTCGCTCGATCCCGGCGACATTCAGGATCTTCGCAACGTGCAGCCCTTCGTGCTCACCACCGACGAGCTGCCCAAGTATTTCATCCGCTACCTGGGCCGCGAGCAGCTGGACGAAATTTCCTGCTACACCTTCGCCGTCAAGCCCAAGAAGATGGAATCCAACCAGCGCTACTTCGAAGGCATCGTCTGGGTGGACGACCGCGACCTGCAAATCGTGAAAAGCTACGGCCGCGGTGAAGGCGCCAAACGCAGCGCGGACAATCAGTATCCCAAGTTCGAAACCTATCGCGAGCAGATCGACGGGAAAAATTGGTTCCCCACCTACACCATCGCCAACGCCACCCTGCACTTCCGCGACAACGATCAGCGCATTAAGATGACCGTTAAATACGAGGACTACAAACAGTTTAAGAGCGACGTGAACATCAAGTACGACGTGGACGATCCCGACAAAAAGCCGGCGCCCACCACGCCGCCAACCACTAAATAGCCGGTCCTATTGACTCCACAACCCGCGCAGCTTCCCATCGACGTTTTGTTGCCGTCGATCCGCCAGTCGCTCGGCCGCGTTCCGAATCTGGTCATCGAAGCTCCTCCCGGCGCGGGGAAAACAACGCGCGTCCCACCCGCTTTGCTCCAGATGTTACATGGCCAAGTGCTGGTGCTCGAACCGCGCCGTCTGGCCGCGCGATTGGCGGCCCGCCGCGTCGCTTATGAACTCGGTGAAAAACCGGGCGAGCGCGTCGGTTATCAGGTGCGCTTCGAGGAAGTCGCCAGTGCGCGCACGCGGTTAAAGTTCCTCACCGAGGGCATTCTCACGCGGCGTCTGATTTCCGATCCCTTGCTCTCTGGCGTCGACGCCGTCGTATTGGACGAGTTTCACGAGCGGCATCTGGAAACCGATCTCGCTCTGGCTTTACTACGGCGTTTGCAGTGCACCCGGCGTCCGGATTTGCGGATCGTGGTGATGTCGGCCACGCTCCACGCCGCGCCTATTGCCGCTTTTCTCGATGCTTGCCCGGTTCTCCGGTCCGAAGGCCGGTTGTTCGATCTTTCCATTACGCATCTGCCCTATTCCGCGCTGCCGCTCGAAAAACAAGTAGTTGCAGCGCTGGGGACTTTGATCGCAGACTCACCAGCGGGCGACGTGCTGGTCTTCCTCCCGGGCGCCGCCGAAATCCGGCGCGCCGAGCGCGAATGCCGTCCGCTAGCACTGCGGCATGATTTATTGCTCCTGCCTCTTTATGGCGACCTGTCGCCGTCGGAACAGGATCGCGCCGTCTCCCCCGCCCCTCAACGCAAGGTGATCCTTTCCACCAACGTCGCCGAAAGCTCCATCACCATCGAGGGCGTAACGGCCGTCATCGACAGCGGACTGGCGCGCATTGCGAGCGATTCACCGTGGTCGGGATTGCCCACGCTCGAAGTGTCGCGCATCAGCAAGGCATCGGCGACGCAGCGCGCGGGGCGTGCAGCGCGAACCGCGCCGGGCCGCGTCATCCGGCTCTACACCATCGAAGACTTTCACCGCCGCCCCGACCAGGATCCGCCGGAGATCTTGCGCCGCGAATTGTCGGAGCTGTGCCTGACACTGCGCGCCATGGGAATAAGCAATCCGCTCGATTTGGACTGGCTGGATGCGCCGCCCGAACCGGCCGTAACACGCGCCGAAGGTTTGCTCGAACAACTGGGCGCCACCGGCGATCGCGCATATCACATGGCGCGCTATCCACTGCATCCGCGTTTGGCGCGGCTGGTGATCGACGCTTCTGAGCGTGGCGCGGGCGAAGAAGGTTGCCGTGCTGCCGCGGCACTCAGTTCCGGCGCCCGCGCCCCTTCTTGCGATTTGATGACGCTCATCGATTCACAGCTGGATCCGGTTACCCAGCGTCATTTCGAGCAGATCCGCCGCATCGTCAAGCCATCCAAGCCGCACGCGCACGATCCCAATGCGCTGGCGCTCGCGGTCCTGACAGCTTTTCCCGATCGCGTTGCGCGCCGGCGCAAAGACAATCAACTGCTGCTCGCTTCCGGAGGTTCGGCGAAGCTGGCCTGCGAGGCGCGCGTCGATTTTCTGGTGGCTCTGGATATCGAAGATCGCAGCGAGCACGCGCTGCCTTTGGTCCGGCTGTATTGCGCTATCGAACCCGCTTGGCTGTTGGATCTGTTTCCCGATCGCGTCAAGGAGCGCGCGGGGGTTGAGTGGAATCGGACCGCCGAACGCGTGGACGCCGTAAGCGCGCTGCTCTACGAGAATCTGGTGATCGAGGAAACCCGCAGCGGCACGCCGGACCCCGATCAGGCCGCGACGCTGCTGGCCGATCGCGCGCTTGAAGCTGGAATCGAGCGCTTCGTCGATCGTGAAGAATTGGCTCAGTTGCAAGCGCGAGTCGCCTTCGCGTCGGAACACGCGTCGCTTCCCAAGCTGGATATCGAAGCGGCGTTCCGTGAGCTTTGCACCGGATCGAAAAGCTTTGCGGAGCTCAAGGCCGCCGGGCCTTCATTCCTCTCCTCGCTCGAGCAGCGCTCCGGTTCTCGATTGCTGAATGAATTCGCGCCCGCCCGCATCCGGCTGTCCAACGGCCGGCAAACCAAAGTGAATTACGAACCCGGCAAGCCTCCCTGGATCGCATCGCGGCTACAAGATTTTTTTGGCCTTCGCGAGACGCCTCGCATCGCCAACGGTAAGGTCGCGTTAGTAGTTCATCTGCTCGCGCCCAACAAACGCCCGGTGCAGACCACCACGGACCTGGCCGGTTTCTGGCAGCGCCTCTATCCGCAGGTGCGGCGTGAATTGAGCCGCCGCTATCCCAAGCATGCCTGGCCCGAGAGTCCATACTAAGGTTTATGCGCCGCGCCATCGCAGCATTGTTCTTGTTCGGAATCTCCTTCGGCTACGTCGAAGCCGCCGTGGTGGTCTACCTGCGAGCGCTCTACGACCCGATCCGCGCGCGTCTGCATCCGGAACGCAATCCCGACGATTTGTTTCCGCTGATCACGCAGCAACAATTGGCCGACGCCGGTCCCGAGAATTCGCGCCGTCTGGCCATCGAATTGGGGCGAGAAGCTGCCACCATGGTCATGCTGGGCGCCGTCGCATTGGCTGTCGCGCGCAACCTGCACGATTGGCTCGCGGCCTTCGCCATCGTGTTCGGGGTTTGGGATATCGCCTTCTACGCATTCCTGAAGCTGATGATCCACTGGCCAGCCTCTCTCAGCACCTGGGATATCTTGTTTCTGATCCCGCTCCCGTGGGTCGGGCCGGTGTGGGCGCCCGCGTTGGTGGCGCTCAGCATGATCGTCTGCGGCCTCATCGCTCTGCGACCAGGCGGCATTCACGGAAGGCTGCCGCATGCCGTCGGAGTGTTGGCGGGCGCCGTGGTCATCATCGTCGCTTTCGTATGGGATTTTCGCAACACCAGCGCGGGCGGGTTACCGAACCCGTTCAACTGGCCGCTGTTCCTCGCTGGAGAACTGATCGGGCTCAGCGCGTTCCTGGCTGCAGCAAAGTCTGCAAGATTTCCGGAATCTCAAAGACGGCCCGGTTCGTGATGGCCGCGGCATTGGCTCGGAACCGCGCGAAGTTAGCAGCGTCCAGCAACTCGCGCAATCCGGCATCGATCTCACGGAAGGACTGCAAGACCACGCCCACCTGCTTCTCGCGAATCCATTGGGCGTTGTACCGTTCTTGGGGCAGCGTCCAGGCGTTGCGCTCCACCACCACCGGAAGCCGCATCGCGATCGCTTCGCTGATGCTGCCGGGCCCCGGCTTGCCCACGAAGAAATCTGAAAGATGCATGTAATAAGGGATCTCGCTGGTGAACTCTTCCACGTACTTCGGGAACTTTGTGTTCATCCCTCGCAGCTTCTGAGCCAGCTTCTTGTTCCGCCCGCAAATGAAAATGAACTGCGCGCGAGCCGTCACCCGCTTCGCGATCTCCGGCATCACGCTCGATCCTTGCCCACCAAAGAGCACCAGCCCGGTCGGCAGCTCCGGGGCCAGGCCCAGCCTGCTCCGTCCCGCCGCGCGATCCGCCGTCACTGCTTGGTAAAACGTCGGCCGCAAAATCATTCCCGAGGTCGCGAAGATATGTTCCGGAGGATGCCCCAGCTCGCGCGCCTGCTCCACCGCCTTCTCGGTTCCGCAAATCAAATATTGGTCTTGACGTTCAATCCAGAAGTGCGGAGGAAAATCGGCCAGATCCGTCAAGATGGTCACCAGCGGCGTGCCTGGCAGACTTTCGCGCATGCTCTCATACAAAGCCCGATTGAAATTCGGAATCAACGAAACTACCAGATCGCGCTCGCCCTGCTTCCAGAATTCTTTCAGCAATCGCACCTGCCCGTCGTGATACAGGCGAATCAGACCGTGCATCAGCACCGTCATCTGCGCCGATCCCAGCGTCCAGCCCTTTTGCAGCAGAACGTTGTACACGTCCTGCATCCGGATGCCGGTGTACTTGCGGAAAATGTCCAGCGGATCCAGGATCTCCTGCAGGTTCACCAGCCGGATTTCCCAGGGCCGCCCCTGCTCCTCGATCACTGCTTTCAGCGCGTTGGCGGCTGAACGATGCCCCCCGCCGGCATCGAAAAAAACGAAGTCCAATACGCGCTCTTGCTTAGTACCAGGCAAAGAACAGTTTGTCACAGTTACGTTTTCAGTCAAGATTGTTTTAGCCGAAATCATTTCTTCAACAGAATGTAACCAGGCCGGCAGTATATTCTGAAGTAGGATGGTGCGCAGTCTCATTACCAAGGGCGATTACAGCGTGATGCGCCGCGCCAACAACTGGGAAGCGCCGCGCTGGGTCCGCTTGTACGTCCTGAGCGCCACGCGCGGTGGCGATGGCTGGCTGTGGTACGCCATGGGGCTGGCGATTGTGGCGCTGGGTGGCCCAAGCCGCTTCGAAGCCGTGGGCGCCGCCGGCATCTCCTCCGTCCTGAGTATCCTGCTGTTCCTGTGCTTGAAGCGCCTCACCGGACGCCGCCGGCCCTGCCAGATTGAGCCGCACTGCTGGGCCACGCTGCTTCCGCCGGACCAGTTCTCGTTCCCCTCCGGCCATACCATGACCGCGTTCGCGGTCGCCATTCCGCTGTCGCTTTTTTATCCGACGCTCTCCATCGGACTGCTTTTCTGCGCCCTCAGCATCGCGATGTCGCGCATCCTGCTCGGCATGCATTTCCTGAGCGACGTGGTGGCGGGCGCGCTGATCGGCACCGGGCTCGGTTATCTCGGCTACTTCGCTTTCCAGTAAACGGACAGCCTGACTCTCTCAAAACTCTTCAAGTTTTCCCGATATGCTGCCTGAGGGGCCGTTCATCGGATGTGCGCCTCGAGATCGGAGCCACGTCGAATGACCCTCAGTCAACGAATCGGAGGAGTGGGTTGTCTGGTCTTACTCACCGTGGCGGTTCCGCTCTACTTCGTTACCCAAGGGTTCTCCAAGGACATTGGAACCGCGACGCTGGAGCAGTACGGCAATCAGTATCAGCAGCCGCTGGAAGAACTGCTGGACCACATCCCGGAGCATCAGTTGCTGGCTCGCCGTTACCTGGCGGGGCACAAGGATCTGGAAGGGCAATTATCAACGATAGCGGCCAAGGTCGAGGCGGACATTCAGAGCCTGCAAAATGTGGATGCGCGGCTGGGTTCCGCATTGCAGTTCACCACCGAGGGACTGGCCAAGCGCAAGCGGGAGCACTACCGCTGGCAGACTCTGCGGCAGGAGTGGGACAGCCTGAACAACGGTATCGCCGGTCAATCCCCGGAGAGTTCGGACAAGTTGCATGCGCACCTGGTAACCGATGTCCGTGCCATGATCGCGCACCTCGGCGATACCTCGAACTTGATCCTCGATTCGGATCTCGATAGCTACTATCTGATGGACGCGACGCTGGTGGCTCTGCCACAAACGCAGGAGCGGCTCGCAAACATAGAGATGCTAGGCGATGACGCGCTCGGCAACGGCAAGATCCCCGAAGCCAAACGGATGGATCTGGCGTCGGCTTCGGCACTCCTGAAAGAAGCGGATCTGGATCGCATCGCGGGGGATATTCAAACCGCGCTGAACGAGGACCAAAATTTCTACGGCGTCAGTGAGAGTTTGCAGCGCAATCTGCCGCCCGCTGCCCAGGAGTACGCCAAGGCAGGTGCGACATTGCTCGATCTGATGCACAAGATCGTCGATCAGCCAGACATACCGGTCTCTCAATCTGAATTCGCCGCCACCGCGAGCGGTGCTCGACTAGCCAGCTTCGGGCTATGGAGAACCGGCGCGCCCGAACTAAACACGCTACTGCAGAAACGGATCGACTCTTTGAAAAGCGCGCGACTGTGGGCTCTGGCCGCGACCATCCTGGCGTTGCTGGTGTCGGGAGGGATCGCGACTTGGGTCATACGTTCCACCAGCGGCTTTCTAAGAGCTGCGTCGGGACAACTCCTGATCCAAAGCGAAGCGATCGCAGCGGCATCCAAGCAAATTGCCGCAGCCTCCCAGGATTTGGCCAGCGGCGCCTCCCAACAGGCTGCTTCGTTGCAGGAAACTTCCGCGTCGACTGCGGAGATTAACGCGATGGCGCGAAAAAACAGCGAGTGTTCCGGCTTGGCCGCGAACTTGATGGCGCAGTCGCAAGCCAGCTTCGAACAGGTCAATGGATCGCTCGATCAGATGGTCGGAGCCATCGGCGAGATGAGCATGGCAAGCGACCAGGTGTCGAAAATCATCAAAGTCATCGATGAAATCGCATTCCAGACCAATATCCTGGCATTGAATGCCGCGGTGGAAGCAGCCCGGGCCGGGGAATCCGGCATGGGTTTTGCGGTAGTGGCCGAAGAGGTTCGGAAGCTGGCGCGGCGCTGCGCTCAAGCCACGGCGGACACCGCTGCGTTGATTGAGGGTTCCATCGCGAAAGCCCATCAGGGCCAGAGCAAGGTGGACCAGGTGGCGTCCGCGTTTCGCACCATCAGCCAGGAATCGCTGAAGATCAAGGCACTGGTTGACGAAGTGGATCGGAGCAGCCAGGAGCAGACGCGCGGCGTCGAGCAGGTGACCCAGGCTGTCCTGCAGATCGAACAAGTGACTCAAAGAAACGCGGCAAGCGCGGAGCAAGGCGCCTCATCCGTGGCCGAGCTCAATGCACAATCGCAGACTTTGAAGGGACTTGTGGAACAGATCAGCGGGGTGGTGGGCGGCGCTTAGTTTAGTCGCACTTCATCGCGTGTCGGCCCTTGTATTCGCGATCGGTTTGGGCTACCATTCCAGTGGCTCCGAGTTCGTTCTACGCGGAGCTTCCCGCCCTTAGCGCCGCAAGGCGGCCAGCCATCTCCCTTCTACTTGAGGAGGACCATCATGAGTACCCTACCGCATCAAATTGCGTTGGTGTCGGATACTCCCGCCGTGACATTTTCAGACGTGTCGGCCGTTGCTGCTGCGTTGCAGAAGCAGGCGACTCGCGATTTTGGACCGCTTTGGCAGATCAGCGCGTCGGTGAGCGCGTTTGCGGCCCTGGAAGAGGTGCCCGTCGATTATTGGCCGGTGATCATTCGCGACGATATCGATCAGCCCGGCGCGGCCGGTTATCACACCGACGAGAACGGGCAACCTTTCTCGCTGGTGCAGGCCGACAATCAGTGGCAGCTCACCGCGAGCCACGAAACGCTGGAGATGCTGGCCGATCCGTTCGGCAATCGCACCATCGCGGGCTCGCCGCCGCCGCAGGCGCCCAAGCAGATCGCCGAGCTGAAGCGCGTAACCTACCTGGTTGAAGTGTGCGATCCCTGCGAAGACGCGCAGTTCGCCTATGGCGTGAACGGCCAGCAGCTGTCCGATTTCATCACGCCCCACTACTACGATCCCGCGGGCGCCAGCGGCACGCTGTACAGCTTTCGCGGAAACATCAAGGGACCGCACACGGTGCTGGACAACGGTTACGTAAGCTTCGGTAATCCGGTGAACAACCAGTGGTACCAGATCATCGTTACGAATGGGAAGGCGCAGGTGCGCGATCTGGGCCAGCTGAACCGCAACGGCAGGAGCTTGCGCGAGACCATCGACGAGCTGGTGCGCAACGCTCGCAAGACCGAGCATTACCGCACCAAGAAACCGCTGGCGGCCAAAGCCGCGCACGCGGGCGGATCGATCGCCGAATCCAGCGGCGCGCGCGCCAAGTCGTTGCGGGAATTTATTGGTAAACTCTAAACGGCGATTGAGCCGGCGTGCGGCGGCGCAGCAGCCGCCGCATCTTTTACCAGGAGCAGCAATGTCTGACCAGCACACTAAGGAAGGTCAGGTGCAACGAGCTAAGCGGCTGCGCGAGCAAATCGAGGGCCTGAAGTCGGGCCAGCGCAGCGAGCCGCCCGGCCGCGCCAAGTCGCTTCGGGAACAGATCGAAGAGCGGGCCGATGAGGTCCGCAAGCGCGAAGAGTCCCAGGAATCCTGAAGCACTATCGTACACGTTCGCGCGGGGCCTCGGCTTGACTGCGAGGAAACAAGCTCCCTACAATTGGACAGTGTCCATATAAGGAGGCCGTATGTTCAGATCCATTGGCTTCCCTGAACTGGTGGTCATCTTGGTAGTCGCTGTTCTGCTTTTTGGCGGAAAGAAGATTCCCGAGGTGGCGAAAGGTTTGGGTGAAGGGATCAAGAACTTCAAGAACGCTCTGAAAACCGAAGACGACAAGAAGGACGACGAAAAGAAGAACGACGACAAGAAGCAGGCGTAGGGCTTCCTGGATTTGCTCGCACTCTGAGCGGACCTGAATCGACTTTTGAAAAGTAAAACCCCCGCGAAAGACTCGCGGGGGTTCGTATTTTGGGGATCGAACTCCTACTTCTTTTTGGGCGGCACAATCGCATCTTTTACGGCTTTCGAGACCCGGAACTTCACCACTTTCTTAGCCGGGATCTTAATCGCCTCGCCCGTCGCGGGATTCCTGCCCATGCGCGCCTTGCGGTCCACGCGCACCAGGCGGCCGATGCCGGGAATCACGAACACGCCGTTCTTCTTGGTTTCGCGAACGGCCAATTCCGAAAAACTGGTGACGAACTGCTTGGCTACCTTGGTGGTGGTACCGGTGGTGCCCGCGAGTTCCTTGATCACTTGCGTCTGCGTCAATTTAGCTGCTGCTGCCATGTACTTCTCTCCTTGTCTCGTTGCTATGGTGTCTCATTGCAGTGATGTCTCACTGCTTGTTGGGTATGGTTCTTCCAATTGCGGCCGCGGCCGTTAAAACATAACCGTGCTGAATTGTTTTCCTACCAAATCATACGGGATGACAACCCGGATGTAAAGAGAAGAATGCCTGGAATACGCATTTTTCCTCAGTTTTATGAGAGTACCACGTCTGCGAGGCCGATGGAATGGGCTTTTGACGCTAAGCGCAAGTTTAGCAAGCGCGGAATTACGCAGTCTGGGCGGTCTTGGTGAAATCCAACTGGGCAGCCGCGACAGGCAGCGGCAAAGCAGTGGGCGTTAACGCCAGGATACGGCGCAAATCAGCGTCTAAACGTTCCGCCAGCGCAGCATTCTCCACCAGAAACGCGCGCGCGTTTTCGCGTCCCTGTCCAATGCGCTCGCCCGAGTAACTGTACCAGGAGCCGCTCTTTTCCACCAGCTCCTGTGTTACGCCTAGATCCAACAGATCGCCTTCGCGCGAGATGCCGACGCCATATAAGATGTCTACTTCAGCTTCGCGAAAGGGCGCGGCTACTTTGTTCTTGACGATCTTGACCTTGGTGCGGTTTCCGACAACTTTCTCGCCTTCCTTGATGGCGGCCATGCGGCGCACCTCCACGCGCACCGAAGAGTAGAACTTCAACGCGCGGCCGCCGGTGGTGGTTTCCGGATTCCCGAACATCACGCCGATCTTCTCGCGCACCTGATTAATGAAGACCAGCAGCGTGTTGGTGCGCGCCACGGTTCCGGTGAGCTTGCGCAGGGCCTGCGACATCAGCCGCGCGTGCAGCCCCATGTGGCTGTCGCCCATCTCGCCGTCCAGCTCGGCCTTGGGCACCAGCGCCGCCACCGAATCCACCACCACCACGTCCACTCCTCCCGAGCCGATCAAAGCGCCCGCGATCTCGAGCGCCTGCTCGCCATAATCCGGCTGCGAGACCAGAAGATTGTCCACGTCGACACCCAGCTTGCGCGCATATCCGGCGTCGAGCGCGTGCTCGGCATCGATGAACGCCGCCGCTCCCCCCAGCTTCTGCGCTTGCGCGATCAATTGCAGCGCCATGGTGGTCTTGCCGGAGGATTCCGGACCGAAAATCTCGACTACCCGTCCGCGGGGAAATCCTCCCACGCCCAACGCGGCGTCCACGGAAATGGATCCGCTCGATATCACGGCTACCGGCAGGACGTTGCGCGAGCCCAGGCGCAGCACCGAACCTTTTCCGAACTGTTTGTCCATTTGGCTGAGCGCGGCGTCGATGGCGCGTTGCCGGGCGCTGGTGTCGATGAGCGAGCTTTGGTCTTTCACAGCGAATTAGTGGACCGCGTGGCGACATCGTCTCAGGGAAATCGGCCAACGCGTACGATACTGATAACAGATGAGCGAATCTCCTCCCGCGATCCATGCGCCACGCGGCATCACGATTTCCTGCAAAGGCTGGCAGCAGGAAGCCGCCCTGCGGATGCTCATGAACAATCTCGATCCGGAAGTAGCCGAGAAGCCAGACGAACTCATCGTCTACGGCGGCACCGGGCGCGCGGCGCGAGACTGGCCTTCGTTCCATGCCATCGTGCGATGCCTGCGCGAGCTGGAAAATGATGAGACGCTGCTGGTGCAATCCGGCAAACCGGTGGGCGTGTTCCGCACGCACCCCGATGCACCGCGCGTCCTGATGGCGAACTCCAACCTGGTGGGCCATTGGTCCAACTACGACGAGTTTCATCGGCTGGAGCGCCTGGGCCTGATCATGTACGGGCAGATGACCGCGGGCTCGTGGATTTACATCGGCAGCCAGGGCATCGTGCAAGGGACATTTGAAACCTTCGCCGCGGCCGCGGACAAACATTTCCAGGGCTCGCTGCGCGGGCGATTGATCGTTTCCGGCGGCATGGGCGGCATGGGCGGCGCGCAGCCGCTGGCGGCCACGCTTGAATGGCGCATGCTTCTTGGGCATCGAAGTGGATCCGGCACGCATCGAGAAGCGGCTGAAAACCGGCTATTGCGACCGGATGGCCCGGAATCTGGATGAGGCGCTCGCGCTGATTGAAGAAGCGCGCAGGCGCGAAGGCGGCGCTATCCGTCGGACTGGTTGGCAACTGCGCCGACGTCATCCCGGAACTGGCGCGGCGCGGCATCGTGCCCGATATTCTGACCGACCAGACCAGCGCCCATGACCCGCTCTAGGGCTATGTCCCCAACGGCATGACGCTGGACGAAGCGCTCGCGCTACGCGTCTCGAATCCGGACGAATACGTGCGCCGTTCGGTCGCGGCGATGGGCCAGCACGTCGAAGCCATGCTGGCGTTGAAACAAATGGGCGCCGTAACGTTCGATTACGGCAACAACATCCGCACCCAGGCCAAGCGCGCCGGCGTCCAAAACGCTTTCGACATTCCCGGCTTCGTGCCGGAATACATTCGCCCGCTGTTCTGCGAAGGGCGCGGACCCTTCCGCTGGGTGGCGCTGTCGGGATCGCCCGCTGACATTCACGCGACGGACCAGCTGGCGCTCGAGCTTTTCCCCAACAATGCGGTCGCTGCAGCGCTGGATGCGCCTGGCGCGCGAACGCATCCAGTTTCAAGGATTGCCCGCGCGCATCTGCTGGCTGGGCTACGGCGAGCGCGCCGAGTTCGGCCTGGCGCATGAACGATTACGTGCGGCGCGGGAAAATTGCAAGCGCCCATCGTGATCGGCCGCGATCATCTGGACGCCGGTTCGGTGGCATCGCCGTATCGCGAGACCGAGGCCATGCGCGACGGCTCGGACGCCATCGCCGATTGGCCGCTGTTGAACGCGCTGCTCAACACGGCGGCGGGCGCGTCCTGGGTTTCGATACACAACGGCGGCGGCGTGGGCATCGGCTATGCGCAGCACGCGGGCATGGTGGTGGTGGCGGATGGAACCGAAGCCTGCGGACGGCGCCTGGAACGCGTGCTCACCACCGATCCGGGAATGGGCGTCATCCGCCACGCCGACGCCGGATACCCGGAGGCCATCGAAGTGGCGCACCGGCAAGGCGTCCGCATCCCGATGGATCCGGCTTCGTGAGAACTGCCGTCACGAATTGCGCGCAACTGGTGACGCTGGCCGGCACTGCCGGTCCGCGCATGGGCGTGCAATGCGCGACCTCGGCATCATCGCCGATGGCGCGATGCTGATCGAAGACGGCCGCATTTCGCACGTGGGCGCGCGCGCCGAAATCGATCGGCTGATTGGTCCGGGAGACACGGTCATCGATGCCGGCAAGGGCGCGTGGTCATGCCGGGATTCGTGGACGCGCACACGCATCCGGTGTTTGCGGGCAATCGCGCGGCCGAATTCGAGCAGCGCATCGAGGGCGCAAGCTATGCCGAGATCGCGGCGCGCGGGCGGCGGCATCCGATCCACGGTGCGCGCAAACCGGGCGGCGAGCGAAGATCAACTGCTGGCTGCCGCGCAAAGGTACGCATCGCTGGTTCCACGCGGCGGAACCACCACCATTGAAGCCAAATCCGGCTACGGGCTTACGCTCGAAGATGAATTGAAGATGCTGCGGGTGATCGGCCGCTTCGGATGCGATTCGCGCGGTGCCGACATTTCTCGGCGCGCACGAAATCCCAGACGAGTATCGCGGCCGGGCATCGGAGTACGCCGATCTTGTGATCCACGAAATGCTCCCGCGCGTGGCGCACGAGAAGCTCGCCGAATATTGCGACGTCTTCTGCGAACCGGGAATCTTTTCGCATCGAAGAAAGCCGCCGCATCTTATCCGCCGCCCGCGCGCTGGGGCTCGGATTGCGACATGCATGCCGACCAGCTTTCCGACTCCGGCGGCGCGGCGCTGGCGGCTGAACTACGCGCGGCAACAGCCGATCATCTGGAACACACCAGCGCGCGCGGCATCCTGGCGCTCCAGGCGGCGGGCGTGCAACCGGTGCTGCTTCCCGGCTCGGTCTATGCGCTTGGGTCGAACGCGTTATCCCGAACGCGCGCGCGATGATCGATGCCGGCCTGGCCGTGGTGCTGGCCACGGATTTCAATCCCGGCTCTTCGCCCACCCCTTCCATGCCGATGATCCTGTCGCTGGCCTGCACGCAGATGAAGATGACGCCGGCCGAAGCCATAACGGCCGCCACCATCAATGCCGCGTATAGCCTGGGGCGCGGGCACGAAATCGGCTCGCTCGAACCCGGCAAACGAGCCGACTTCGTGATTCACGATTGCCGCGATTATCGCGAGATCGCGTATTTTTTCGGGGCGCCGTCGGTGGAAGCCGTGTACCTGGAAGGGCGACTCGTCTGGGAGCGGTTCAAACATTTGAGCTAGCTGCCGATAAGTACCGGCGTGGAGCAGTCAACCAGCAAGAATGAGTTGCCGGAATGCGATCGCCATTTTCGCTCTGCATTCGCTCATGCCGCCATTGGAATGGCCATCATCGATCGACGGCGGCGCGATGTGTTTACGCCAACCAAGCGTTCTGCCGCATGAGCGGGTACGAGGATCGGGAGATGTGCGGGATGCACTTCACCGCCACGCTTCATCCCGACGACCGGGCCTCGCGATTGGGCATTTTCCAACGGATCCTGGCGGGCGAAATCGGCAGCTTCATCAACGAGCGGCGACTGATCCGGAAAGACGGAGGACGGCGTGGGTCCGGACCAGCGTCACGGTCCGCAGCGAGCAATGGGCGCCCGCGCAAGATCATTACATTCGTCGAAGACATCACCGAGCGCAAACACGCCGAGGATGCGCTGCGCGACATCGGAGGAGCGCTTCCGCATCGCAGCCGAAAACGCTAGCGACATGATCTACGAATGGGACTTGAGCACCGGTGAAGTGGACGTGTTTGGGCCGAGCCATCAGCGCATGGGAGACTGGCCCACGCCGCGCAGTTATGAAGCCTGGAAAAGCATGCTTCACCCGGAAGACCTGGAACGGTTGATTCCTGAATTCGGGCATTACATCCGGAGCGGGGAGCGCTACAGCGGCGAGTACCGGATCATCGGCCGGAATGGAAAAATCTATCACTTTTCCAATCATGGGCAAGCCATTCGCAATGCCGCGGGCGAACCTTATAAGTGGGTGGGACTGGCCAATGACATCACCGAAAGCAAGCTGGCCGAGGAGGCCATCTCGCAACTGGCGGCGATCGTGCAATGCTCGGCGGACGCCATTATCGCCACCGACATCTGGAGCACGATCACGACTTGGAACGACGCGGCGCAAAGCCTGCTCGGCTACACGGCGGACGAAGCGCAGACCATGTCCATCGCCTCTTTGTTTTCCTGCGGAGACATGGCGCGGGATATTCTCTCCCGCATACATCACGGAAAATCGTCGCGTCTGGACGAAGCGCTCTTCCGCCGCAGCGATGGCAGCCAGATACCGGTTCTGCTCAGCGTCTCGCCGATTCGCAAGCCCGACGGCCAGCTGGCCGGATCGGCCATCATCGCCCGCGACATCAGCGCCCGCATACAGGCCGAACGGGAAATGGCGCACCGGGCTCGACATGACTATCTGACCGGCTTGCCGAACCGCTTGTCGCTGGCCGACGGCCTGGCCGAAAGCATCTCCGCCGCCGATCGGAAGGCCTCCGGGACGGCGGTCATCTTTGTGGATCTGGACGGATTCAAGTTCGTCAACGACACGCTGGGGCACGAGGTGGGCGACGCGTTGCTGCAGCAGGTGGCCGAGCGGCTGGTGGCGTGCGTCCGCCAGGGAGACCTGCTGGCCCGCATGGGCGGCGACGAATTCATGGTGGTGGTGAACGGTGTCACCGAGGATCGGGTGGCCCTCCTGGTGGCCGAACGCCTGCGGACGGCGCTCGAAGCGCCCTTCTATGCGGCCCATCACGAACTGGTGATCACAGCCAGCATGGGGATCAGCATCTATCCGCGGGACGGCGCCGATGTGAGCGCGTTGCGGCGTAACGCCGACGCCGCCATGTACGCGGCCAAGCAAGCCGGCAAGGATCGCATCCACTTTTACACCCCGGCCTTAGGCGCGGCGTTCCAAGCCCGCATGGAAATGGAAAGCGACCTGCGGCGCGCGCTGGATCGCGACGAACTGCGCCTGGATTACCAGCCGCTGTTCGCGGTGGCCGACAAACGGCAGACCGCCTATGAGGCGCTGGCGCGCTGGCCGCATCCCCAACTCGGCCTGGTGCCTCCGAATCAGTTTATTCCCGTGGCCGAAGAAACCGGACTCATCGTGCGGCTGGGCGAGTGGGTGCTGCGCGAGGCCTGCCGGCAATGCCGCTGGTGGCAGGACCATGGCAAGCCCGGAGTACGGGTGGCGGTCAACGTTTCCCCGTTGCAGTTCGCGCGCGCCGACTTCGTCGACAAAGTCCTGGAGGTGTTGCGCGAGACGGACCTGCCGGGCGATCTGCTGGACCTGGAACTGACCGAGTCCATCGTCATGCGCGATATCGATAGCGCCATCCAAAAGATGGGCCGGCTGCGGGAACGCGGCATCCGAATTTCGGTGGACGACTTCGGCACAGGCTATTCTTCACTAGGTTATCTCCCGCGGCTGCCCATCGACATCCTCAAAATCGATCGCTGTTTTGTGGCGCAGATTGGCGATAATGACGCCGCCGTACCGCTGATTCAAGGCATGATCTCACTGGCCCACAGCCTGGGCAAGCGGGTGGTTGTGGAGGGCGTGGAAACCGCGGCGCAGCTGGAGATCTTGCGACGCCTGCATTGCGACGAGGTGCAGGGTTTCCTGCTGGGCCGTCCGGCGCGCCTGACCAGGCACGAGAAACGGCCGCAGGAAATAAGAAACGCGCAACTGATTGCTTGAAACCGCTTCCTCTGGTCGCGGCTCTGTAACTGAGATTAACCGGCGATGCCGAGATAGCGGAAGCCGAAGCGTTCCAGCCTGGTTCGATCCAAAGCGTTGCGTCCGTCCAGAATCAACGGAACACGCATCCGGCTGGCCATCATTTCCCAGTCCAGCTCGCGATAGTCCTGCCACTCGGTAACCAGCACCAGCGCGTCCACGTCGTCGGCCACCTCTTCGGGCGATTCGCAACAGATCACCGCCAAATCGGGATAATCGAGCTCGAATTTATTCATCGCCACCGGATCGTGCACCTTAACCTTGCAGCCGCGCTCCACCAGTTTGCGGGCGATATCGATGGCGGGAGCTTCGCGCAGATCGTCGGTGTTGGGTTTGAAGGCCAAACCCAGCAGGCCGATGGTGCGGCCTTTCAAAATTTTCAATTCGCCCAGCAGCTTCTCCACTACGCGCTCGCGCTGGCGCTTGTTCACTTCACGCGCAGCTTCCACGATCGGCATGCCGATGTTGTACTCGCGCGCGGTGGCTACCAGAGCGGAGGTGTCCTTGCCGAAGCACGAACCGCCCCAGCCGATTCCGGCTTGCAAAAAGCGCGTTCCGATGCGGGCGTCCAGTCCGATGCCTTTGGCCACTTGCGAAATATCGGCGCCCACCTTTTCGGCGAGCAGACCGATTTCATTGATGTAGGAGATCTTGGTGGCCAGGAACGCATTGGCGGCATATTTGATCAGCTCGGCCGAAGCGAGATCGGTGGAAATCAGCGGCACCGCGCCGGTGCCTTCGGGACGCGGCAAGTAAGTGGGCGGCGCGAAAGTCTGATCCAGGATGGGACGATACAGAGAATACAAAACTTCCAGGGCGCGGCTGTTGTCCGAGCCGACCACCACGCGATCAGCGTACAGGCTATCGTGCAGCGCCGTGCCCTCGCGCAGAAACTCCGGATTGGACGCCACCGAAAAATGCCCGTTGGCTTTGCGCCCATGGTGCTGTTCGTAGGACTCACGCACCAGAGAGCCGACCCAATTTCCGCTACCGATGGGCACGGTGGATTTGTTCACGACTACCAGAAAATCGCCCTGGTAATGCTGACCGATGCCCTGCGCCGCGGCGCGCAGATACTTCAAGTCGGGACTGCCGTCGGGGGAAGGAGGCGTGCCCACCGCGATGAATACCACGTCGGCGTCTTTCACCGCGCCCGCGTAATCGGTACAGAACTGGAGGTTCGGTTGCGCCGCCGCCATCAGTTCGGTGAGAAAGGGCTCATAGATCGGCGTCTTGCCGTTCTGCAGCATTCCAATTTTCTTCTGATCGGAATCGATGCAAGTGACTTTGTGTCCCAGATATCCAAGACAAACGCCGGTAGTCAGACCCACATAACCCGTTCCGATAATCGATACTTTCATTTAAGTTTGCTCTCCTTCCCTACCCTAACAAAGAGCGCGTTGGCCGACCAATGACTCATAGTACTAATTTCGATTAGTAGGGTACCGGGCCTTCTAGTCTAAGGTCTTTTCCCAAGAAAATGTCTGTGATGGAGGCGGCGCTGGCTGATTCGAAATACCGCTCCCTCTGGTCACGGCTCGGTACGGACCGGCGCGCGTTGCTTATCGAGCGGCTCATATTCAAAAGTCCACTGCAGCCGCACCTTCTGGGGGAAATAACACATGCGATCGTCGCAGGCCTGGTAATTCAAGACGCCGTCCACGGCGAAATGTCCGGCGCCATCCACGGCGGTTTTCAGCTTGTCTTCGGAGGGAATTGTAATATCGCGCGTCAGACGGAAATGATTGGTGTAAGTGGGAACGGTCTCGTTAATGGCTTTCAGATACAGCTTGACCGCGTGAGGCAAAACAGGCTCGTGCGGCTGGGCGGTCGCCGAATCGTCCATCTTCCATTCGATGGGGATGTAATTATCCACGCCCGGCGCATAGACGTGAAGATCCGGTTGAAGATCGATATCCAGGGTCAATGCGACGCGCTGGCCAGGCGCGACGGTGGAGTTGCTCGCGCCTAGAGTGGCGACCAGTTGCTTGGCTTCCACCCTGCGTCCTGGCTCCGGCGGATTCCATCCGAAGTGGTGCAGCAGAATGCCGGCGGAGGTGTAGCTCTGGTTGGAATCTTCCTCGAAATACTTGGCTACAATCGCGCCTTTGCCGTCCAGAACGAACCAGCCCGGGCGAGCCGCATCGGAGTTCATGATGTGCAGCGATTGAACGGTCTTTGAAGTGGAGTCAGAAAGCAGGGGGAAATGGATGGCCGTGTGGCCGGAGTAGTCCTTCAGAATGGCTGTGCTGTCGTTGCTCACCGCGGCGACGCCAACGCCCAGTTTGTGGAACGCCGCTTGATGGCGCTCCAGCTCATCCAGCTGCACTTTGCAAAAGGGGCATCCGCTGGCCGATTGATAAAACAGAATCACCGCTCCTTTCGGCCCCAGCAAACTGCGCAGGCTGTGAAGCTTTCCATCCTGATCCGGCAGGTTGAACGCGGGAAACCGGCTGCCGGCGGGCGGGCCGATGTCGGCGGCGCCGAGGGAGCACACGGCGGCGAGGAGAAGGACCGGAATCTTGTTCACGATATCTATTATGCGCGCGATCGGGCGGAAGGTTTGGCTCCCGCGAGGCGGCGCTTACTCATTATGATACTGGTACGTGGGTAACGCTGAGATGGACGGACGCTGTTCCGGCCTCCTGTACCGTTACCCGGACCGCATTTGGAATCAACTTCTGAAGCAGTTTCGGATCGGTGAACGCTTTGGGATCCGCTGTGTCTAAAGCCCAGACGTAATAATCGTCTGGCCGAAGGCTCGCGATGGAGAATTCGCCGCCGGATCCGCACGCTGAGAATCGCCCAAAATCCTGAGTGAGATCGGTCAGAGCCTGCTCCGGTACCAGTACAACGGTCGCTTTCTCGCAGTGCTCTACAGTTCCCCGCACGGTTCCAGCGTTGGGCTTATACAAAATGCGCAGCGGCGGAGATCCGGGAAACAGGTCAACCGGTTGTCCCAAAACCTCCTGCTCACCCACCAGCAGAGACGAGAGATAGTAGTTGCCGGGCGCGCCCGGCGGCGGCACGATGCGATATTGTCCGGGGACAATGTGGTCAAAACGCATGGTTCCGTCGGGTTGATTGCCTCCAAGGGTGGACCAAGAGTCGTCGGCGGCCAGCATCACGGCGACCTTAGTGGCGCGGTTGCCCTCCGATGAATTCAGCCACTCTACCGAACCTTTCCATTGGAACGGAGCGGCAAACCGGATTTGTAAATCGTCGATGTCGTGCCCGACGAAGACCGAGGCGGTGGCAAAAGAAGGAGGACCGGCGGCGCTTTGCGCATCGTTCAAGGCGGCAGCCACAAATCGCCAATTCCCGGCTGGCACCGCGGGAAACTCGAACGCGCCATCGCTGGATCTGGCAGTGAGGACTGCCTCGCTTGAAAGGGCCGGGGCGGGAACTCCCAGCGGGAAGAAAGCGATATCACCCTTTTGCACCATGCCAGTCAATGTGTCGCGCAGGCTGGAATACATCATGACCGTCACCGGCAGGGGCTTGCCCGTGGCGCTCAACGCGATGCCCAGAACCCGATATACCGGCGTGCTCTGAAGGCGAATCTCGATGTTCGATACAGCGGCCCCGGAGGTGACGACGATTTTCTGGGCCTGATCGACGTCGATTTCTGAAGGGAACCAGGTGGCGACCAATTGCGTCCGCTCCGCACGCGCGGCCCGAGGCGGTGGCGCGGCGGTTTTGATCGGCGTAGCTAACAACGTATGCACGCCCGGAGGGATTCCCGTAAAGCTGAACCTGCCTTGTTGGTCCGTGACAACTTCCTTGTTAAGGATGTCGAGATCCACCCGAGCCCGCGCAGGCTTTCTGTCGGGATCCAGCACCCGCCCGCTCAGCGCGCCAGGCGAGGAAAGCTGGATCCGAATCGGAACCGGATTCTGTCCGGAGGTGACGGGCGTTGGGACCGCGGATGGATCCTGTCCCGAATAGTAGGGCAAATAGCCAACCTTTTCATAATGCGACCCATACTCGCCCGGCTGCATCCCGGCGATGTGAAACGCGCCCGAATCGTCGGTGGTGGTTTCGTAATGAGCGCCTTGGTCGGTTCCGAAATAGACGGTGACTCCGGAAATCCCAGCGCCGGTCGCGCTATCCACTACAATGCCTTCCACCGTTCCGCCCGTTTGGGCGAGCAACGCTGGCGCAAGAAAACCGCAGAGTAAACTGATGGTTGTGAGCCGCCGTTTCATCCGTTCTTGCGCTCTATTATTGCTCGCCTTTGGCTGGGCCAAGGCGCGGCCCAATCAGCGGCCGATCGGTTAACGGGACCGCGACCGTGAGAGAGCGTTAGTTCGCCACGCGTTTCGCCACCACCAGCGTGAGGTCGTCGGGGAGCGGGGAGCCTTCGGTGAACTCGTCCACCTGCTGGTTGATGGAGGTAATGATCGCTTCGGCGGGCAAGTCGCGCAGCCCGGCCAGGACTTGCGCCAGGCGATCTTCACCGAATTCTTCGTCGGAGTTGGGACGCACGGGTTCGGTGACGCCGTCGCTGAACAGCAGCAGCGCGTCGCCCGGACCCATCGTGCAGACCCCTTGCTGATAGGTGGCCATCGGCAAAATCCCCAGGATCAGTCCGGTGCCTTCCAGCTTCTCCACCGTTCCATCGGCGTGCGCGACCAGGGGCGGATTGTGTCCGGCATTGACATAGACCAATTCCCCCGTCTGCGGCTGCAGTATCCCGATGAAAAATGTAATGAACCGGTTGGACGGGCAGTTGGACGAGATGATGCGATTGAGCCGCGTGACCAGTGCCGCCAGATTGGTGGGATCGTCGAACAGCACCTGCACCCGCGCCTGGAGGCTGGACATCAGCAGCGCCGCCGGCATCCCCTTGCCCGCCACATCGCCCACCAGGACGCCAACGCGGCCGTCGGGGTACGGCAAGAAATCGTAATAGTCGCCGCCCACGGTACGGCACGCCGCGTTGTAGCCGGCCAGATCCACTCCGGCGACGTTGGGAGCCTGCACCGGCAAAAGGCTGCGCTGGATCTCGGCGGCCTGATCCAGCTCTTTCCTTTGCAGGCGCTCGGCCGCTTCCACTTCGGCCAGCCGCGTGTGCTCGATCCGGATGGCCGCGACGTTCGCCATGACGGTGAGCAGGCTGAGATCGTCTTTGGTGAACTCCTTGATCAAATGCGGCGAGTCCAGATAGATGAGCCCGATGACGCGATCGTCGGTCTGCAGCGGAACGGCCAGCATGCTGCGAATCTGCTGCTGCACGATGCTCATGCGATCGGCGAAGGCTTCGTCCAGACGAGCGTCGCGCACCAACAGCGAAGTTTTTTCCTTGATGACGCGGTCGCGCACCGTGTTGCTGATGCGGAATCCTTCGCCCAAGGCCGCCTGCACCACCAGTTCCTTGCCTTCGATGGTCATCAACACGCCGCGCGTGGCGCCCACCGCTTCCACCGAAAGATTCATGATGAGCTTGAACAGCTCCGCCAGCGGCATGTTGCCCGCCAGCTCGCGGCCGGCGCGAATGAGCGCGCGCATTTGCGGACCGCCCTCGATCTTCTCCTCCTGGCTCAGCACGCCCTTGAGGCTGGTGGCCACGGTGGTGGAAACCGAAGCGGTGGGGGTGACGCCCTCGATGAAGATGACGGTCTGATCGCTCATCGGCGGCAGCGAGTTCTCGCCGAAATCGAGCGCAATGTGGCCGGCTGTCACGCGATCGTTCTTGCCGAGCGCGTGCGGGGTGGTAATCCGGATGCCGTTGACGAAGGTGCCGTTCTTGCTGCCTAAATCGCGAACGGTCCAGCTATCGCCGTCCTTCTCCAGAGCCAGGTGCTGGCGGGAAAGTCCGGCATCTTCCGGGTAGCACAGCTCGTTGGCGCTGGAACGGCCGAGCGTATAGCGTTCACGCTCCAGCACCAGCGGACGCGTTGCCCCGTCCGGCGTGTGGATCAGCAATTCTCTAGGAACGAATTTGGCTGCGACGCCAGCCATACTCATCTAGAGTAACTTAAAATGCAGGGACTCCGAAGAAGACGCCTCGATGAAGATCCTGCTGTACTATGTCGGCAAGCCGCGCGATGCGCACGCCAATGGGATGGCCGAGGAGTTCATCCTGCGCTCCACCCGCTACGCGCGTTGTGAAATGCGCGAGATCGATCCCGCGCGGTTCGATCCTTGGGTGAAGCATCCCAGCGCGACCAAGGTGTTGCTCGATCCCTCCGGCAAGGCCCTGGATTCGCCGCGCTTCGCGAAGCTTGTGTCGCAAGCCGAGCAGGAGGCGCGCGATCTGGTGTTCCTGATTGGAGGCGCCAGCGGCTTGCCCGAAAAGTGGAAGGAAAACGGCGGCCTGCTGCTCTCGCTATCCGCGCTGACCATGCCTCACGAATTGGCGCGCGTGGTGCTGGCGGAGCAGATCTATCGCGCCTTCACGCTGCTGCGGGGACATCCTTACCCGAAGTAGCAAGCCGAAGTCAAATCCGCGATAGTCCCTATACTAAGTTCGAATGGCCTGGTTCACTCGAGTTAAACCTTCGCTGGCGCCCGAGGAACGCGAGAAGCGCGTCCGCACCGAAGGGCTGTGGCTCAAATGCGGGCATTGCGGCCAGATCGTATGGCGCAAGGCGCTGGAGGACAATCAACAGGTCTGCCCCAAATGCGGACATCACGAGCGGCTGGATGCGCGCGCGCGTCTGGCGATGCTGTTCGACGAGGGCAAATTCGAAGAGTTCGACCGGCGCCTGGTGTCCACCGATCCGCTGAACTTCGTCGATTCGAAGAAATACCGGGATCGTCTGTCCGCTTCGCAGCAAGCCACCGAGCTGCGTGACGCCATCCTTTCGGGGGCCGGCACTCTGAATCGGCGGCGGGTCCATATCTGCGCGATGGAGCTGAGGTTTGTCGGAGGCAGCATGGGGACGGTGGTAGGCGAGGTA
This sequence comes from Bryobacterales bacterium, assembly GCA_963798295.1. GTDB lineage: Bacteria > Acidobacteriota > Terriglobia > Bryobacterales > Bryobacteraceae > Palsa-89. The sequence continues at coordinate 2,006,645 of CAWCSV010000007.1, forward strand.
ATCACACGCGCCATCGAGCGCTCGATGGAGCAAAAAGTTCCGCTGATTATCGTGTCGGCGTCGGGCGGCGCGCGGATGCAGGAAGGCGCCGTCAGCTTGATGCAGATGGCCAAGATCTCGGGCGCGCTGATGCGGCTGGACCAGGCTGGGGTTCCCTATATCAGCGTTCTGACCGACCCCACCACGGGCGGCGTCACGGCCAGTTTCGCCATGCTGGGCGATTTGAACATCGCCGAACCGGGCGCTCTGATCGGATTCGCGGGGCCCCGCGTGATCGAACAGACCATCCGGCAAAAGCTCCCGGCCGGATTTCAAACCAGTGAATTTTTATTGCAACACGGGTTTTTGGACGCGGTGGTGAAGCGGGCGGAGTTGAAGGATTATATCGGCAAGGCGTTGGATTTCTTCTTGGGGGCCGCTTACTGACGTGCGCGGTTCAGCAGGGGTGTGCTGCTGGCGCGCGGTTCCGTAAGAGCGTTACGAAACCACGACCGTGAGGGAGTGGCTTACTCGGGCTTTTTGAATAGATTGTCAAAGGCCGCGCGAGCGTCGTTGGGCGTTCGAGGGACCTGCTGGGGAGCGGCGGCCGAGGTATGGTTCGCGGGAGCGGCGTCGCGGGCCACGGTGACGCGAGGCTTAAAAAGATCGCACTCGTTGGCTTGATCCTTTACCGCGATCCGTACCGGCACCGGTTTCAAGCATTGAAAGCGAGTAGAAGGCTCAAAATGGGCGCACTGTTTGCAGCAGTGCAACGCCGTGCCGCACTTGGGACACTTCCCTTTCCAATCGATATCGGGGCCGAGGGCGGTGGAACAGTTGAAACAACGGGCGGCCACTACGTTTTGGAGCAGGCGGGGGAGCCGCGGGCCGGTGACGTCGATGGGCGGCCGCGGGCCGTTGGGCCTGGGGCGGTCCGTCAGCTGGCGGTCCCGGGAACCGCCGTTGGTATCCATATAGCCCCGTTGTCGGTACTTACGGTCGTCGTCCATGTGTGAAGTTGACTCCTGGGATCTCGCGCTCTCGCAACAATCCCTGCGAAGGTATTCGGCACAGGTCCATTGCTTGTTAGCTTGAGGATCGATGCGGAGGAAGGCTGCGGGAACCGGCTTAAAGCTGGAAAACGATCGTCCCGCTTGCGCCTAAATAACTATGTACCACGAATCCATGCCAGAAGCTACTGAAATCTCACAATGGTCCCATCGGGTTTGTCTTTTGGTACTAAGGGTTTTCGGTAACGGGCTCAACCGGAACTCCATTTCAGCAACGAGTTACAGGGCCGGGTGAGGGGATCGTCGTAGTGATTCGGACTAATTCGCAAAGAATACCCCAGCCTGCCTGTTTGATGCGGCACGAACTCTTTTAAGAACACATATTCGTTGCCGGCCTGCTCTACTGCCGGAAGGGTCATCACCTGGGTTTCCTCGAGATTCCCCTGGACGCCGATGCGGCCCACCACAGCCTCCACTCGCACATCCTGGGGCGAGAGCCCAGCCAGATTCACCACCGCCCGCACCGGAATGGGCAGCCCCGTCAGCACGGACAGATCCGGCCCCGGACCGATCTCCACAAACTCTACCTTGTCCCATACCTCATGAACGCGCTGGTTCCAACCGGCTCGATCGCGGGCCGGCTGGAAGCAATCGTGGGACACCTCCAGATAGGCCTGATGGGCCGGCTCATAAAGCTGCGAGAGATACTCGCTCACCATGCGTCCGGCGTTGAACTGGTGGCTGAGATGGATCAGAGAGCGCTTCACCCGGCGCATCCACTCTACCGGCACGCCGCCCTCGCGGTCCTGATAATACATGGGCACAATTTCGTTTTCGAGTATGGAATAGATGGCCCGCGCGTGAATCTCGTCCTGATCTTCCGAATAAGGCTCACGGTCGCCGATGGCCCAGCCACCAGAAATCTCATAGCCCTCGTCAAACCAGCCATCCAGAATGCTGAGGTTGAGCACGCCGTTGAAGCCCGCTTTCATGCCGCTGGTCCCGCACGCTTCCTCGCCTCGGCGCGGGGTGTTGAGCCACAGGTCCACGCCTTGCACCAGCTCACGCGCCACTTCGATGCTGTAATCCTCCACGAAGACGATATGCTTGGCGATCTCGGGCGCGCGCGAGAGCTGTACGATTTCGCGGATGAGGGTTTTTCCAGGAAGGTCGCGGGGATGGGCTTTGCCGGCGATCACGATCTGGACCGGCCGCTCGGGATTGGTCAGCAGCCGCTTGAGCCGCTCGATGTCGCGGAACAACAGAGTGGCTCGCTTGTAAGTGGCAAATCGGCGCGCGAAACCGATGGTGAGAGTATCGGGGTCCAGCACCTCGGCTAAACGCCGCTGCTCGGCGGCGGGGGCCTTCCGACCGAGGGCTGCGGCGACCACCCGCTCACGCACGAAGGAGACCAGATAGCGCTTGCGGCGGCGGTGCGCCTCCCACAGCTCCTGCGGCGGAATGTCCTCCACCAGATCCCAGATGCGCGGGTCTGAATTTCGATCGCGCCAGTCCGGTTGCAGGTGCTGGTCGTAGAGCTGCGCCAGATCGCCATTCAGCCAGGTGAGCAAATGGACGCCGTTGGTGACGGACGTGATCGGCACCTCCCACACCGGCAGCTTGGGCCACAGCTCCTGCCACATTTCCTGCGAGACCTGGCGATGCAGGCTGCTCACCGCGTTGCGGAACGCCGAGGTCTGAATAGCCGACACCGCCATCGAAAATGGTTCGTATTGATTCTCGGGACGGGAGCGGCCCAGAGCCAGGAATTTCTCGAATGGGATGCCGCTCTCCAGGCAGTATTCGCCGAAATACTCGTAGAGCAGCCCGGGATCGAAAAGATCGATGCCGGCCGGAACGGGCGTATGCGTGGTGAAAACGCTGTTGGCGCGGCAGGCCTCGAACGCTTCCTGGAAAGTGAGCTTGTACTCTTTGATAAAGCGGCGTATGCGCTCGATGGCCAAAAACGCCGAGTGGCCTTCGTTCATGTGCCAGACGGTAGGTTTCAGGTTGAGCCGGTCCAGCGCGCGCAAACCTCCGATTCCGAGAACGATCTCCTGCCGGATGCGCGTGAGATTGTCGCCGCCATAAAGCTGGGCCGTGATTTCGCGGTCCTCGGCGCGCTCGTTTTCCGGAATGTTGGTATCGAGCAAGTAGAGCTTCACGCGGCCCACGTCGATGTTCCAGATCTTGATGAACACCGGGCCGGTGGGCAGCTTCACCGTGACCATTACATCTTTGCCGTCTTCGTCGCGGACCGGCCGCACCGGAAGCGTGTAGAAATCGTTGACCGGGTTGCGCTCCTGCTGCCAGCCATCCGGATTGAGGGATTGCTGCAGGTAGCCTTTTTGATATAGCAAACCAACCCCAACCAGGGGGACAGCTCCGTCGCTGGCAGCCTTCAAGTGGTCGCCCGAAAGCACGCCCAGTCCGCCGCCATAGATGGGCATGCACTCGACCAATCCGTACTCCATCGAAAAATAGGCGATGAGCCGGTCGTCAGCGAGCTCGGGACGTTCCAGATAGCTGGAAAAACGGTCGCACGCACGGCGATAGGCCGCCAGGAACCGGGAATCGGCGGCCGCACGCTCCAGCGTTGCTTGCGGCACCCGTCCCAGCATCAAAACCGGGTTGTGGCCGCAGTTCTTCCACAACGCCGCATCCAAACGACGGAACAGCGAGCGCACCGTATGATCCCAACTCCACAGGACGTTATAGGCAAGATCGCTCATCCGAGCGATGGCCGATGGAAGAGCGGGGCGGACAAGAAATTCCTTAACCGGTTGAATCTGAAAGGGCATGGAACTAACGCGCGACTATCAAATATATCACTGGGCTGGAGGGGCCCCACTCTTTGGACGCGGCTGCCACGTTTGTAGGCTGCATAATCAGTTACATACGCTCCATTAAATTCTCTTCAAGCCAGGCGACCCGTACAACTGCCTTCTTCCACCTACCTAGATTCATCGGCAGACTCGGGATTTCGCCTAGGGTGAATAGCCGGAAAAGTATCATCTCCGGACGGAGCGGAGCGACTTCTGGGCGCGTGTTATGCTGGCCTTGTGGATTCTGAATTACAAAAAGCATTCACCGCGTTGGACGGGCGGCTCACTGCATTACAAACGCAGATTGGTGCAGTTGAGAGCCGATTGCAAATACGCATTGACTCCGTCGAGAATCGCCTACTGGCACAGATTGATTCCGTAGAGAATCGATTACAAACACACATTGAAGAACGCATCGAGGCGACAGAAACCAAGTTACTAACTTCCTTCCACAACTGGGCGCAAACCTTTGAAGTTCGCGCACGTGGCACCTCGTTGGCGGTGCGCGAATTCGACGAACGCTTGGTGATGATCGAAGATCGGGTCGCCAAGCTCGAGCGCTCCCGAAACTAGGGCCGTCGCCCCAGGTTTTTTTCGCTTCATTAATGCCGGCGCGGCAATGCTAAAATACTAGCCTTACCGCGATGGACGACGATTCAATAGCCGTGCTCGATTCGATGGTGACCACCGCGTTCACGCTAGACGGCTATAGCGTGGAGCGGACCATCGGAATCGTGCGCGGCATCATCGTGCGGTCCCGTTCGATTTTCGGAACCCTGGGCGCCAGCCTGCAGACCATGGTGGGCGGCGACATCACGCTGTTCACCAATCTGTGCGAGGAGACCCGCGCCCAGGCTTACCAGCGTATGGCGCAACACGCCGCTCAATTGGGCGCCAATGCCGTGGTGGGAGTGCGCTACGACGCGACCGAGATTATGCAAGGAGTGACCGAGGTGCTGTGTTACGGCACCGCTGTGGTGGTGAGGCCCAGCCGGTAGCACGCACGCGTGAACGAAAATCGTTATCTTTGCATTCACGGTCACTTCTATCAGCCGCCGCGCGAGAATCCATGGCTGGAAGCGATCGAGCTACAGGATTCCGCGACGCCCTACCACGATTGGAACGAGCGCATCACGGCGGAATGCTATGCGCCCAACAGCGCCGCGCGGATTCTGGACACCGAAGGCCGCATCGCCAAAATCGTTAACAACTATGCGAGCATCAGCTTCAACTTCGGGCCCACGCTGCTGTCCTGGATGAAGGACAAGTCTCCGGAGACCTACCAGGCGATCCTGGACGCCGACCGGGTGAGCGCCCAGCGCTTCTCGCAGCACGGCTCGGCGCTGGCGCAATGCTACAACCACATGATCATGCCGCTCGCCAACGCGCGCGACAAGCTGACGCAGGTGATCTGGGGCATCGAGGATTTCCGCTTCCGCTTCGGCCGCGATCCGGAGGGCATGTGGCTCCCCGAAACGGCCGTGGATCTGGAAACGCTGGATCGGATGGCGCAACACGGCATCCAGTTCACCCTGCTGGCGCCGTCGCAGGCCAAGTCCATGGACGGCGTCGACGTCAGCGGCCAGCGTATCGACCCGGCGCGTGCGTATCGCCAGAAGCTGCCCTCCGGCCGGTCCATCAACCTGTTTTTCTACGACGGGCCGGTGTCGCAGGCGGTGGCTTTTGAACGCTTGCTGAACAACGGCGGCCGCTTTGCGCGGCGCGTCTGCTGGATGCATTGTCGGACCAGCGCGAGGGTCCGCAACTGGCCCACATCGCTACGGACGGCGAAACCTACGGGCATCACCACGCGTTCGGCGACATGGCGCTGGCCTATGCGCTGGAACACGTGGAGTCCAGCGGGCTGGCGAAGCTCACCAATTACGGCGAGTTTCTGGAGAAGCATCCCGCCGACGCACGACGTCGAGATCCTGGAGAACACCGCCTGGAGCTGCGTGCACGGCGTGGGGCGCTGGAACTCCAACTGCGGCTGCAACTCCGGCGGGCGCGGCGAATGGAACCAGCAATGGCGCGCTCCGCTGCGCGAAGCGCTGGATTGGCTGCGGGATGAGATTGCGCCCTGCTATGAAAAGATGGCCGCGCGATTCTTCAGAGATCCCTGGGCCGCGCGCGACAACTACATCCACGTGATCCTGGACCGATCGCCCGAAAGCCGCGAACGGTTCGCCGCCGCCAACTTCCGGCGCAAAGCGGTGAAGAGCGGCGATCGCGTGAACATTTGGAAGCTGCTGGAGATGCAGCGGCATGCCATGCTCATGTACACCAGCTGCGGCTGGTTCTTCGACGAGCTATCGGGCATCGAAACGGTGCAGGTGATCCAATACGCCGGGCGCGTGGTGCAACTCGCCGAAGAACTATTCGGCGCCGGCATCGAGCAGCGTTTTCGGGAGAAGCTGGCGCAGGCCAAGAGTAATATCGCCGAGCACGGTGACGGCGCGGCTATTTACCGCAAGTTCGTCAAGCCGGCCGGCGTGGATCTGCTCAAGCTGGGCGCGCACTACGCCATGAGCTCTCTGTTCGAGAGCTACCCGGACAACACCCGCATTTACGCTTATTCGGTGGAAAACAAGGATTACCGCTTGAAGCGCTCGGGCAAAATGCAGCTGGCGTTCGGACAAGGCCCGCTTCACTTCGGAGATCACGCAGGATTCCGAAATGTTGATGTTCGGCGTGCTGCACTTCGGCGATCACAATTTGCACGGCGGCGTGGCGTTGTATGGATCGGAGGAGGCGTATCGCGATCTGAGCAAAGCCACGCGCGACGCTTTCAGCCGCTCGGACCTGGCGGCCACCATTCATTGCCTGGACCAGGGCTTCGCCGGCCAACACGTATTCGCTGAAGAATCTATTTCGCGACGAGCAGCGCAAGGTTTTGACGGAGGTGCTGGAATCCACCGTGGAGCATTCTTTCACCGTGGCTCGCGAGATTTATGAAGACGAGGCGCAATTGTTGCGCTTTATGAGCGACTGCGGCATTCCGATTCCGAGAGAGCTGAAGGCTGCGGCCGAAGTGGCTTTGAATGGCCTGCTGCGCCAGGCACTGGCCGCTCCCGAACTGGACCGGAACGTGATCCAGAGCCTGCTGGAAGAGATGCGCATCGCCGGAATTCACCTGGATCACGCGGGGCTGGAGATTGTGCTGCGCCGCAATCTCGAAAAAGGCGCCGAGCGGTTCTTCGAAGATCCCAAAAATCTGGCGCATCTGATTCACTTCCGCGACAACCTGGTCACGGCGCGATCCCTGCCGTTTCCCCTGGTGCTGTGGTCGGTGCAAAACCGCTGTTACGAAGTGCTGCAAACAATCTATCCACAGGCGCAGGACGCTCGCTGGGCGGAGCAATTCCACGGGTTGGCCGGGCTGCTCCAATTGTCACTTAATACCGTAATATCTTAACTCCTTAGTACCATTCCTTCATTCTTTCTTTTGCTCTTGGGCGGCTGGCGGTGTAAACTTCCGAGAACCAACAAGGAGGCTTCCATGGCCCGTTCCCCCGTGGCTATTGCCATTCTAAGGACACTACCGGATATTCAGTGTTCACTAAAAGCAAGGGAATGGGCGATTCCCGCGGTATCCCTTTAAACTTTAAACTTCGGCCCTTACGGTTCTCAGTCTGTTAGAATCGGGCGGCGGGCTCCGCTTGTGCCTGGCGAGTACGCGTTTCTTGCGATGGCCCAAGCAAGCGATCCCTACGCGGCGCAAAACCAACTCCATTACTACTGCTTCGGCGTGGACTGATCGAAAACGGTGGGAAGGTGTTTCTCAAACCGCTGACATCCGCAGCCCTCCTGGCAGCTCTCTGGCCGCTTGCCCAGGTTGGTTATTCGCAAAACAGCGGCCAGCTTCCACCGGAAAGGCGAGCGTCCCTGACGAACGCGGAATTCAAGTTCGCCACTTTACGAGAACGGGCAAGGGGTCCGCAAGGACTTCGCAGAAGCCATACGGTGCTATCGCCAAGGGCCGAGGCCGGCGACACGGATGCGATGGACGGTCTAGGTTCCTTGTACAAGTACGGCGCGAAGGTGTAGAGCGGGAATACGGCGAGGCGATGCGCTGGTACAGGAAGGCGGCGGCTGGCAACAATTCCGCCAAGCACAATATCGGCCTGCTCCATAGGGAAGGCTTGGGCGTGGTCGAGGATTATGTGGAAGCAGTGACTTGGTTCCGCGCTGCAAACGATAAGGTTCCGGCCTTCTCGATCGTTCCCCACGGGATAGTCAGAAATGCGGAAGAGGCGGCATATTGGCGCGGTCCCGAGGCTAGGGCTGGCGACATCGCCGCAATCAAGGAACTCGCTCGCTATTACGAGAACGGGGAGTCTTAACCAGGATCTGAGGCAGAGATGCCTGCCCCACTGGCACTGTCCGGTCCCGCAACATGCCATCCCGGTAGTGGACATTGACCCGAGTCCATCAACAAAACTCGCTCCTCTAAATCAATCGATTAGCCGCAAGCCAAGAAGGAACCCAACTTGCCACCCATTGGATAGCCCTGGGAGGCCCCATGGATCTTTGGCAAGACGTTCGTTTCGCGTTCAGAACCATGTGGAAGTCGCCGCGCATCACTGCGACCGTGCTGCTCACGCTCGCGCTGGGCATCGGCGCCAATACCGCGATCTTCAGTCTAGTGAACGCGGCCCTTTTGCGACCGCTCCCGTTTCATGATCCGGAGCAATTGGTCGTATTGCACGCCGATCTGCGGGGGCTGGGCGCACAGAGCATCGGCTTTTCCGTTCCGGAGTTGGACGACCTGCGGGATCGCGCCGGCGTTTTCTCGGCGGTCTCGGTTGTATATCAAGGGCCGGGCAACGTGACCGGTGGTGAGCATCCCGAGCGACTGGAGAGTGGGGTGGTCAGTCCCAATTATTTCAGTATTCTCGGGGCGCGCCCGCAACTCGGCCGCCTGTTCGACCCCGGCGACACCGCGCCAGGATTCGCCAGTGCCGTGGTGATCACCGATGGCCTGTGGCGCCGCGAGTTCGGAGGAGAACGCTCCGTCCTCGGCCATCAAATGCGGGTCGATACCGATCTGTACACCATCGTGGGCGTACTTCCGCCGGACTTTCGGAATCCCTCATCGGCTGGCGCTGGTGCGGTGGACATATACGTCACCGCGGGCTTTCGCGGCGATCCGTTTCCGCCGGCGCAGCGTGGCGCGCGATTTTTGCCAGGCATCATCGGCCGGTTGAAACCGGGGATGACGCTCGCCCAGGCCCAGGCCAAGCTGGCCACCTTCAGTGATTCGCTGCGCCGCGACTATGGCAGCGACTATCCGGCCGGCTCAGGCTGGACGCTGTCCGTGAGTCCGTTGAAGGAAGTCGTGGTCGGCAACACGCGGACGCTGCTGATTTCGCTCTTGCTGGCGGTGGCGTTCATTCTGTTGATCGCCTGCGTAAATGTAGCGAATCTTCTGTTGGCCAGCGCGTCCGCGCGGCAACGGGAGATCGCCGTACGCCTGGCGTTGGGCGCGAGCCGCGCGAGAATTGTCCGGCAACTGCTCACCGAATCGGCGGTGTTGAGCATCATGGCGGCGGCCGCCGGCGTCGGCGCCGCGACGCTCGGTTTGCAGTCGCTGATCGCCATGTTGCCGTCGCAACTTCCGCGCCTCAACGACATTCATGTCGATGCGCGCGTGCTGGCGTTTTCTCTCACGCTCTCCTTGCTCACCACCGTACTCTTCGGACTGGTGCTGGCGTTCCAAGCCGGAAAGGTGGAACCATCGCTTTCCGGATTGCGCGAGCGCGGCAGTTCCGGATCGCGGCGCGACAGCAAAGTCCGCCAGGTGCTCATTGGCGCGGAAGTGGCGTTGTCGTTGATGCTTTTGGTCGGCGCGGGGGTGTTGCTACGGACGTTCTGGAATCTTTTGCAAGTGAATCCGGGGTTCAACTCGCAGCATTTGGTCGCGGGAAGCGTTTCGTTGCCGGTGCCCAATGATCCCAAGGCCGACATTTACGACAAGCTCGAAACGCGCACCGCACTCGTTCGTGAGACGTTGCGGCGCCTTCGCGCCGTGCCGGGCGTGGAGAACGCGGCGTTGTCCAGCGTGGTTCCCTTGCAGGGCGCGCTCAAGCAAAACGGATACCGCGTGGAAGGCGCTCCCGAAAGCGGCGACGCTCCCACAGCGGTTCCCGTATCCGTGACGCCCGAATTCTTTCGGACCATCGGCGCGCCGCTGGTTCGGGGACGGGTGATTCAGGATAGGGATGACACGCAATCACCCTTGGTCGTGCTGGTGGATGAGACCGCGGCCCGCCATTTCTGGGGCGCGCAGGATCCCCTGGGAAAGCGGATTCGTTCCGTGAGCGCCATCCGCAGGGGCATCGTGCAGCCGACGCCTTGGTTTACGGTGGTGGGCGTGGTCGGCAACGTGAAGCTGGCCAGCTTGGATGAAAAGGATGTTCCGCACGTTTACACCAGCTTGTACCAGACGCGTGGGTACCAGACGCCTGGAAGGCTGATGGGCGTGCTGGTTCGCGGCAGGGGAGACCGCGCCATGCTCAGCCGTGCCGTGCCGCGCGAAATTCAGTCGGTGGATCCCAACTTGCCGGTATCACCGATCGTAGAAATGACCGAGCTGATGCGCGTCGGCGTCGGCGATCGCCGCTTCGCGGCGTCGTTGCTCGCGTGCTTCGCCGTGGTGGCGTTATTGCTGATGAGTATCGGAGTGTACGGCGTAGCGTCGTATGCGATTGTGCGCCGCGAAAAGGAAATCGGCATTCGCTCCGCGCTGGGAGCCACGCGCGGCCAATTGGTGCAAATGGTTTTGCGCGAGGGCATGGTTCCGATTCTGGCGGGGCTGGCGGTGGGAGCGGTCGGCGCGGCGCTTTCCGGCCATCTGCTGGCTGCGCTGCTGTTCGAAGTGCGCTCCACCGACGCGACCGTCTTCGCGGCGGCGGGAATCACGCTGGTGGCGATCGGCATTCTGGCCAACTACCTGCCGGCCCGTCGCGCGGGACGCGTGGACCCCATTACGGCCTTGCGAACCGAATAACGATGTGACACACCAGTTGCAGCCTCTCCTCTACGGCATAACTCCGCATGATCCGGTTACGCTTATCGGCGCCGCGGTGTTTGTGGCCGCTATTGCAATGGTGGCGATGCTCGTACCGGCGCTGAAAGCGACCCGGCTGGACCCCATCGTCGCAATACGGTGCGAATGACGCTTGGGTTACAAGCATTGATTATTGCTTGCCACTGGTCGTCATCGTGCGTCGTCTCATTTTAGGAGGAACCACGATGAAAGCGATCACTGTGCTGCTGGTTGGCGTTGGAATACTGGCAGGTATTGTCGCGCTTACAATGCCCGCGTCTTTACACGCCGATGACTCGGCCGCACCGCCCTACGTAACAAAGATTCCCCCCGGATACCGGGACTGGAAGTTGATCTCTGTCTCCCACGAAGCAGGCAACCTAAACAGTATCGGCGCCGTTTTGGGCAACGATGTGGCGATCAAGGCCTACCGTGAAGGGAAGCTTCCCTACCCGGACGGCACCATCATTGCCGCTCTGCACTACACCCACGCCCCGTCGGCGGAAAACAACAAAGTCTTCGGCCAAGCCCAATCTTTCGTCCCAGGCGCCCCCACGAACATTCAGTTTATGGTGAAGGACTCCACGAAGTACGCCGCGACGGGCGGCTGGGGGTTCGCGACGTTCGTCGATGGCAAACCCGCTGCCCCGGCGTCCATGAAAAGCTGCTTCCCTTGCCACCAGAAGGCCACCGCTAGCGATCTGGTCTTCACGCATTATGCACCGTAGGCTGCATGCGGAGCCGACAAAGTTGGACCGCGTCCGGATGGGCTGTGATTCAGGAGCGGACGTGACTGGCTAGTTTTCGGTCGGTGTCTTCTCAATGTGGTCGACGATCAACTGGTCCACCATCGCCTTGCGAGACTCTAGCTTGAGTCCCATCGATTGCACCGCATCCGTTAGGGAGGCGCCTCCCCCGACGGGATCCGAAGCCACCGGTACGTTGCCCGGCCCCCCGGCTCCGCCTGGTGTGCCGGCAGGCGCGCCGCCCGGAATATTCACGCCCGCGGCCCTGGCCATCGCGATGATATCCGCCAGCGAGAGATCGACCGTTGCATCGTAGTTGCCCTGGATTCCGGTCATGTCTACAACTTGCTTCCCTCCTGTTCCACCCAGTTGCGTAAACAACTGCGTGATCATATCCGCAAAGCCGGTCATCGTCGTCATGCTGAAATCGATGTGAAGCGTCCGCGTGGCCGGGTCCAGCCGGTAGGACATTTTGCCTTGCAGTCCCATATCGATGACCGAACTTCCAGTTGTCATGTCGACCTTGACGCGCACGGGACCGTCGGAACCATCCATTTTCAACTCGCCTGGCTTCAGGGGCGCGCTCTCGTCGATGGCTACCGGTTTCTCGGCCGAAGCCTTCAACTTCGGCCCACCCTTGCCGACCACCAGCGCCAGCACCGGGTGTTCGGCACTGGCGCGATGCGTCGTCAGCTTGAACCGCTCTTCGAGAAGCGCTTGCAGCATTTTGGGCGCGTCTTCTTTTTTCGATCCTTCGGGCATCTTGGCGACGATGTCGAAATGCGTAGTAGTCATCCAGTCAGGTCCGGTGATCTGGTAGGGCTTCACGCCGAAGGCGAGGCTCATCAGCGACCTCAGATCGAGGTACCGGTATTCCGCGCGGAGGGGTCGACATTTGCTCCGATGGGCATCTTCCCACCGGCTTGCAGTGCGGCTGCGATTTTGGCGACGTCCATCGGCGGGGCCGGTTTGATGGTGGCCACTTCGAACGCCGGCTTAGTCTGGGCGAAGATTGCAATGGCGGTGAGCGCCAGGCCGATCGTGATTTTGCCCAATATTTGTTGCATCTCGTTAAGTATCCTCTCTATTTCTGCGGTAAGACTATCGTATCTTCGTCCAGTGCCGCGCGCATCGATTCCAGCGCTCGCCGGCGCGCCAGCCTCCGTTCCATCGATTTTTTCCTGGCGGCGAAGCTCAAGCAACCGGGTAAGAACACCCCCAAGGCCCCGAGCACCGACCACCACGGCGTCGGGTTGCCGGCCGCGCGCTGCGCCTCCCAGCTGATCATCACGACTGCGATCGACACTAAGGTGAGCATCCACATCACCCGAGGGGTGCTGTCCAAACCCATTGAGAAGTCGAGTTGCGCAATCCCCCGATCCAATTCCTCCCGCAGCGAGGGAGCAAAAATCTCCTGTGCTCGTTCGTGCTTCCTTCGTTCTAAGTACATGGGCACTACAAGGGCCAGTAACGCGACCGCCGCGACCGCAAACCCCAGGTAGTCCCAGGCGGACATCCCGAAACCGTTGTGCGTGAACCTGCCCTTGAATCTGCGCATCAAGCTGGCGACATTAAGAAAAGTGACGAACACCCACCCGAGGACCGCCAACATAAACAGCGCCCCCCCGTACAAGGGAGTGAATGTCCACTTGAAGAGCCGCCGCCTGGAGCGCTCGCGCTGCTGGTACAACGCCACCAGCAGCCGCGCATCCTGCATCGCGAAGACAGGCTTGTCGTTCTGTGTATCCCAGATCGCTTGCAGGTTCTCAAACTCCAATCGCCGATCTCCTTTCTGGATTTGCCCGTAAGATGTGCCCCGGTAAGCCGAGCATCGCCGCCATTTCCTTGTAGCTGAACCCGTCCAGCAGGAGCAGCGTCAGGGACCGGTCGACCTCGTTCAGTTGCCGGATCTGCTCGTAGAGCCACTCAACCCGCGATCCGTGGCCGGCGAGGCTTGGAGTATTGCCTGCTCCACTCCATCCAGTCCTTGTTTCCCCGCGCGATGTCTCCGCTCTTTTTGCGTCCACGCGATGGCAGCATTCAGCGCCACGCGATAAATCCAGGTCGTGACGGCTGCGTCGCCGCGAAAGCCGGGGATGGAACGCCACACCTGCGTGGCGATCTCCTGGAACAAATCCTCCCGGTCCTGCGGCGTGAAGGCATACGCGCGCACCACCTTGAAGAACAGCCCCTGATGGTTCCTCAACCAGCCGCCGAAGACCTGCCGCTGCTCCTCTTTCTGCATCCGATCTGTTTTCTGTTTTTATTAGTTGCGAACGCGGTCCGAATTCTTACAGCGGCGCCGGACCTTGGTTATGAAACTTACCCGTCTCGATGGTTCCGGGGCAGGACGGGGGCGTCCGCCCACTTCGCTATAGCTCGACGGGCCGCAGCGGATCGTTGCCGGCCAGCAGCGCTTCCACGGCTTCGCGACGGCGCGCAGGTCCGTAGACATGCCCCTGCACGCGGTCGCAGCCCAGGACGCGCACCAGATCCAGCTCGGCGCGGGTCTCCACGCCTTCCGCCACCACGCTCAGGTTCATGCTGTGCGCCATGCGCACGATGCTCTGGATCACCGCCAGCGATCCTTCCGGCTCATGCAGGTTGCGCAAGAACGATTGGTCGATCTTGAGCGTGTCCACGGGCAGCTTGTTCAGGTAGCTTAACGACGAATAGCCTGTGCCGAAATCGTCGATCGCGATGCTGACGCCCAGATTGCGGATCTGCGTCAAGCGTGCGGCGGCTTGCGGAAGATCCTTCATGATGTAGCTTTCGGTTAGCTCCAGCTCCAGCCGTTCGGGAGGAAGCTTGCTCAACGCCAGGGCGGCTGCCACGGTCTCCAAAAAGTCGCGCCGTTCAAACTGCAGCGCCGACACATTGACGGAAATCTTCGCCGCTCTGTGCCCGGCTTTGTGCCAGCTGGCGGCTTCGAGACAAGCCCGCTGGATCACCCAGGATCCGATATCGATGATGAGCCCGGTTTCCTCGGCGATGGGAATAAATTGCTTGGGCGAGATGGTTCCGTAAATGGGATGCCGCCAGGTGAGCAGCGCCTCCAGGCCCTCCACCTTTCCGTTCATGCTGACCACGGGCTGATAGAGCAGCTCAAACTCCTGGTGCTCCAGCGCGCGGCGCAGCGCGTTTTCCAGGCGCAAGCGCTCCAGGCTGACGGTGTGATCCTTGGCGCGGAACACGATGACATCGTTCTTGCCGCTATTCTTGGCGTGATACATCGCCAGATCCGCGTTGCGCAGCAGTTCGGCGACGGACTGGCCGTGACGTGGAAACAGGGAAACGCCGATGCTGGCGGTGACAAACAGCTCGTTGTCCTCAATCTGATGCGGCGCGCGAAAGGCGTTGAGAAATTCCTTGGATGCCAGGATTGCGGTTTGCTCGTCGGGCTGGCGCGTCAGCACAATGGTGAACTCGTCGCCGCCCATGCGCCCGGCCAGATCGTCTTCGGTGAGCAGGCGCTTCAGACGCTGGCCCACTTCCTTCAGCAACCGGTCGCCCATGGCGTGGCCGAGGATATCGTTAATCTGCTTGAAGCGGTCGAGATCGATGAACAGAACCGCCAGGCTTCCGGAGCGCTCGCTAGCGTCCCGCAGCGCCGCTTCCAGGAGCTCCATGAAGTAGGAGCGGTTGGGCAGGCCGGTGAGCGAGTCGTGCCGGGCCTGGAACTCCAGGCGCTCGGTGAACCCGCGTTGTTCCAGCGCCCGCGCGGCCAGACGACCTGCGGCTTGCAGCAACTCGGCATCGCTGTCGTCGCGCTGCTGCCCGGTTTTGTAGTGCAAGGCGAGCATTCCCAGCAGCATGCCATCGGCGGACAAGATGGGGGTGGAACGGCAGGATTCAATCCCCAGCTGTCCGGCCAGATGCCCGCGCTCGGTCCAAAAAGGGCAGTCGCGGATGTCATCCCAAAACACCGTGGCCCGCGCCACTTCGGCCGCCGCCAGGCCGGCGGTATCGCGCAGCACCCGAAACGGTTTCAATAGCCGCAGCACTTCGGGGGAGAACCCCGGTGCGGCCACCCAGGTGAGCATTTCGTCCTGAAGCAGCAGCAACGAGCACAGGGCGCCAGGGCATTGCGCCTCCACCAGATGCACCACTTCTTCCAGGATGGTGGCGATGCTTTCGTTCTCGGCCACCATTTCGAGCACGCGGTTGCGGTTTTTCTCCAGGCTCTGCAGCCGGTCGCGCTCGGATTGGATTCGGTGCTCCAGCACCACGCGCCCGATGCTGCGCGCCATCAGTTCGACCAGTTCGCGGTCGGAGTGCGAAAATATTCGCGGCGAACCGCCGAAAGGTCCCGAGAAGCTGAGCGTGGCAAACAACTCGGAACCCAGCCAGACCGGTGTTCCGATGTAGGTCCCAAATTCGGCTCGGGGGCCGGCACTGCCCGCCACCATCGGATCGGATGCCGTCACGGTCCGCAGGCGGCTGGTGACAGTGTGAGCCCGGGTCTGCCATAAGGGAATCGGGACGCTGGGGTCCAACACAGAGGGGCCGTGCAAAGCCTGCACCGCTCCGTTGTCGCCTTCCACTTGAAGCAACATGCCCACCGGAAGATGGAAAAGCCGGCAGCCGGTTTCCAGGTGATCCTGAAGGGCCTGTTCCAGAGTGATGTAGCTGGTGGTGCTCAGCCGGTGCAATTGCTTCAGTTGTTCGGCGAAGCGGCCGGCCTCGCCTCTATTGTTGTTCGGATCTTCCAGCGCGAGCGCCGCGATGTCGGGCCGATCGGCCAGTAATCGCCCGGAGTCCTGAATCGCCACCGGGCGGCCGCGTTCAAACAATAACCGCCTCACAACGGCCATCGGCACACGGCGCCCATCGCTCGCGATCGCTGTAAGGTTCACCCATTGGGGGCCACCACCGCCCAACTGCGCAAGAATCTGCTCGCGGGAATCCTTCCAGGACTCCGCTTCCAGCAACTGGCCCAGATTCATGCGCGCCGCCGTTTCCCGCGCGTAGCCCAGCATGTCGGCCATGGCCTGGTTGATGTCGAGCACATTGCCGTCCATGTCGAAGGAATAAACGCAGCGGGGAGAATCGTGCGGAAATGCCGGATCGTTAGCGGGCACAAACATGAACTGGGGCGAGAGGGCCATGGCTGTTCTTTTCGAATGCGAAGCTAGCCGATTACTCTGCTGGGCTCGCTCGGAGCCTCATCCCGTTCGTCCGCCGTGCGTTTAACGCGCGTGATCGGCACGTTCAGAATGATCGAGAGCAACGTAAACAACAACGACGAACTCTGAACCACAACCTTCATGGGGAGGTGACTATTGGTACATTGTCCCATATGCCGGGGCTCAAGGTTCGTTCTAGTACTGCGGGAGCGCAAGAACCACGGACCGCCGAGCCACGCTGGCCGTCCCTGCTGGCGCTGCTGGCGACAGGCGGACTGCATTTCGTCATTCCGGCGCCGCTTCGCTTCGGCCAGGAATGGCTGCTACTGGTAGTGGTGACCGTGCTGCTCATCCCGACGGTAGTGGCGCATCGGATCGGCAAAGACAGGCTCAATCGCGTCCTCAGCCACACTGTGCTGAGCATCGTGACCGCGTCCATGGTTTGGTCGCTCGGTTTGTTGATTATCCGCCTGCCGCGGCATCTGGATCCTCCGCAAGAACTGTTGCGAGCCGCAGTGGCGCTGTGGGTGGCGAATATCCTCGTGTTTGCCTCTTGGTATTGGCGATTGGACGCTGGCGGACCGACCGCACGCGACCGTCGCGACGCGCATGATGAAGGCGCATTTCTTTTCCCGCAAATGATAACGCCGTGGGACAGCGACAAGTATTGGCGGCCCGGGTTCGTGGACTATCTGTTCCTGGCGTTCAACACCAGCACTGCTTTTTCGCCTACCGATGTTCCGGTACTGTCACGCTGGGCCAAGTTGATGATGATGGTGCAGGCTCTGATATCGCTGGCGACGGTGGCGCTGCTGGCGGCGCGGGCGGTGAATATTCTATAGACGGTATATACCCTGGGATTGCCGTATAATGAAGCCATGAACCGGCGGAAACCACGCACGCTGTACATCAAGAATCCCGCGGCGCATAGCTTGGCCGAAAAAGTCAGCAAGAAGATGGGTGTCACGCTGACCGATGCGGTGATCCGTTCGCTTGAAGCACAGCTTCAACCGGCGGCGCGTCCGATCGATTGGAACAAGGTGGAAGCCATCCAAAAGAAAATAGCCTCGTTGCGGGTGCTGGATACCAGAACGGATGACGAAATTCTGGGATACGACGAATTTGGCATCCCCCGCTAACTCTGGTTCACTTGGTTATTGATACATCCGTGTTGGTCGCAATTGCGCTTGAGGAGCCCTCCGCGGCGGGTTTGCGATCCATCATGGATAACGCCGCAACTCGGGTGTTGTGTTCGGTCTCGCTTCTGGAGGCAGGTATCGTTTTGCGTGCCCGCATGAGAGAGCAATCGGCTGAATCACTTTACAGCCTGGTTGAGGACCTGGGCTGCCGGGTAATCCCGTTCGACGAAGCACAAGCAAAAGCGGCGATTGCGGCATTTGGACGCTTTGGCAAGGGCATGGGTCATCGCGCTCAGCTCAACTTCGGCGACTGCGCGGTCTACGCTCTGGCCGCACTGCGTGGTGAACCGGTGCTCGCTACGGGCGGTGATTTTAAGTCTACGGACTTGACCGTCGTGCCGATCAAGGCGGCACGAGACTAAAGCGCTCGAGCGAAATCCTGGCGCTTCGATCCACGCGGAAGGGATCCCGATGAAAACAGCACCTGCAGCTCATCGAACTGGCGTATGCGGGAGTTCTGAGGGACGGGAAAATCGAGAACCTCGGTCGTCGGCATCGAAGACAATTCCACCGGCTTTAAGCTCGGCCGCGATAGGACTGCGCGGATTCCCAAGCTTTGAACTGGCTGGCCAGGAGCGTGGGTGTCGATCAACAGAAGCTCCAGCGCGATGGTGCCCGGATAGCGGTCGGCGTTGGAGATGGTGAGCTGAATTTCGCGGCAGCATCGCAGATCGAGCGGATGGGCCAGCTTCTGAAGCGCCTTCATGGACAGCGGCACTTGGTCGGTAGTTGAAAAGGAGAGACCTAAAGGGCTCGCTCTGCGGAAATAAGAACCGCGCGGCGGAGCGAGTTGCGGAGCCCTGAACATCCAGTACTGTCCCGAAAACGGCAGAGTGGACGGAGTGCTAGGGACTGGCTGGAGCGGGTTCGACAAAGATAACGGCGCGGGCGCGACCAGCTTGTTCTCTGTCGCTTTCACTTTTGGCCACAAGATCACACCCGGATAGCCCTTGTCTGAGATTCCTATGCCGCCGGTTGGCCCGGGCGGCGGTTCGTAGACTGCGGTGACTAATTCGTTCGGCCTGACGGATTCGTTTTGGTACGCGGAATTTCCGGTGAATCCGCGCGTGGAAATTACCCGTCCGGCCACCGTTAGGACAACCGCCAAAATCAGGGTGAGCGCAGTTCGCCACAGCGAATCGCGCCAGTCGGCCGGCTTCATGACCCGCTTGGAACTCGCGACCAAGCAGAGCAGGGTAAGCAACGCGGCGCTGAGGCAAAGTAACGCCGCCGCTAAGAAAGGAGCTCCCATCCACACGGCCACCACCGTGGCCTGAACTGCGAGCGCCACAGCGCATGCGAAGGCGCGAGACCATCCGCAAATTCGGCTCCGTCTTCCGCCCACTCCGAATACAACATGCGCGTTGTGCCAACCAGGAACACGATCGCGCCAACCAGTGCCAGCGGCGACAAGCGGGCAAGCAGGATTGCGATGGGCGCCAGCCAGACGGCGATTCGCGCGGTCCGCAGCGGAGAACGGAGCGCTTCCCATCCCACAGTGCGGCCGCTCGCCAATTCGAATGCGACCATGATGGTCCCGCAACAGAGCAAGGCCAGCACTTCCACCCAGAAAGAATGGCCGATCAGGACGCGGGCAGGTTGACGCGATAAGCGGAAGGACACCACCGCCGACCAGACCAACCAACCCGTGACGAGCAGGCTCGCCAACTGGGCCATGATCACGAGACTGGGTCGACCTTCTCCTATGACGTATCAGACACCAGGCGACGCAATTGGTTCCCGGCCCGGATCGCCGTCCGAAACGTAGTTCTAGCTGGACTAAACCTTTCATTTTCAATGGGACGGCGGCTTTTCCACAGCTCCGTTCGATGAGAGATATCCCCACCGGGGCGGCAAATCGGGCAGTTTAACGCAATGGTGTAGCCTCCTTAATGCAGGCAGCCTTATACTCGGATCACAAATAGCGCTATGCACAAGCCCATCAAGTACGTCGAAAAAGCAGTCACCATGGCGGCCGGCGCCGCCTGGGTTGTTTTTGACAAACTCAACCAAATCAATCAGAACCCGTCCTTCACGCCGGCCTGGTCCGACAAACCGCTGCTGAAGAGCTACGAGAAGCAGAAGCCGCCCCTGGGTTGGCCGCGCGAGACCGATTCGCTGTGCCCGCGCTGCGTCCCGGAGATCCGGCAGCAGATTGTGGACGGCAAGCTGCCGCACGAGATCCTGCTCAACGAGAAGGTGGGCGAGATCAAGGCGACCATCATCGAGCGCGACGGCAAGATCCTGATGGTGAAAGAGTGCCCCAAGCACGGCCGCTTCGAGGACCTGATGTCCATGGATCCGGCGTTCTTCAAACACCTGGAAGATGTTTTCCCCGGCCGCGATATCCGCGCGCACGCCGATGAAACCCTGCACAACCATGGAACCAGCACCATCAAACACGGCCGCGGCTCGGTGCTCACTATCGATTTAACCAATCGCTGCAACATGATGTGCGATCCGTGTTTCATGGACGCCAATCAAGTTGGCTTCGTGCATGAGCTGAGCTGGGAAGATATTCAGACGCTGCTGGACAATGCGATTTCGATTAAGCCGCGCCGGCAGATGTCGGTGCAGTTTTCGGGCGGTGAGCCGACGCTTTCGCCGTACTTTCTGGACGCCGTTCGCTACTGCCGCAAAGTGGGCTACAACAGCGTGCAGGCCGCGACGAATGGGATCGAGTTCGCGAAGAGCCCCGAATTTTGCAAACAGGCCGCTGAAGCGGGCTTGCGCTACGCGTATCTGCAGTTCGACGGCATCGGAAACGAGGCCAATTCGCACCGCGCCGTCGGCAATTTGTTTGACGTAAAGCTGCGCGCCATCGAGAATCTGTGGAAAGCGGGCGTCGACATCGTGCCCGTGATCACCATCATCAACGGCATCAACAACGAGCAGGTGGGCGCCGTGGTACGCTTCGCTCTCGACAATCCGAAGAAGATCCCGTTCCTGAGCTTCCAGCCGGTTTCGTTTACCGGCCGCGATGAGGCCGTCACCGACGAGCGCCGCCAGGCCCAGCGCTACACGCTTTCGCATCTGGCGCACGACGTGAAGAATCAGACCGGACTGGGCGAGCCGGTTCGCGACTGGTTCCCGATTTCGTTCATGAGCACGTTCTCCGACTTCGCGGATTTGGTACACGGTCCGTCGGCGGACTGGGGACAACTAAGCTGCGGCTGCCATCCCAACTGCGGTATCGGCATGGCCGTGATGTGCGACAAGGAAACCAAGGAAGCGGTGCCGGTGACGGCGTTCCTGAATGCCGACCGGTTGGCCAAGGACATCGCGCGCATCAACGACGCCGCACGGAGCAGCCGCTGGATGAACGTGATGGGTGTCAGCCTGGCGCTGCTGCATAATTACAACCCGTTCAAATCGCCCACGCATTTCAAACTGACCGACCTGATCGCCAAGTTCGACAAGTGCTTCGGCATGACTCCGAAAGCCCAGAAGGGCGGCTATGGCAAGGTAACGGGCGACCGCACCATGGAAGACATCACCAAGCGCCGTAACGACCGGTGGAACTTCCTGTTCGTGGCGGGCATGTGGTTCCAGGATCTTTTCAACTACGATTTCCGCCGCACTGAGCAGTGCATCATTCCCTACGCGACGCAGGAAGGCGAAATTTCGTTCTGCGCTTACAACACCGGCGTGGGCTGGCGCAACATCATCGAGAAGATGCACATGACCGCGACACTGACCAAGTGGTACGAAGAGCACGGGCGGCATGAGATCATCGCGGGCGGCAAGAGTTTGAACCTGGCGAGCAAGGACCACTCGCTGGTGTTGCGCGCCGAAGACGTGAATCACGCCAAGCAGCACGATCTGGACGATCTGGGCATCGCCAAGACCGCGCGCGAGGAAAAGAAGCGCGCTCGCGACGAGAAACTGAAGCAGGCCGAAAACGAGCGAATGGCGAAGTTGTACCGCGAGCAAATACTCAAAGAGAAGCCGGCTCCGGCCGACCTGGTGCAGATGATCGCGCCCGCACCCAAGCCCGAGCCTGTGGCGGATAAAGCGGAAGCGGTGGGATCGTTCGGGGATTAAATAATAAACCAGAATCAGAGGAAAAAGGCCGCCCGGGCAGTTGGGGCGGCCTTTTTTATTGGTATATACTTCCCGCATGGGTGGGAATTTCGCGATTCTGAATCCTTGCCAGAAGAAATGGTCGGATTTAGCGGGCGAAGGTCGGATCCGCTATTGCGATCTCTGCAAGAAGAATGTCCACGCGCTGGACGAGTATTCGCGCGAAGAACGTGGCGCTCTTTGGAGCGAGTCGGGCGGGTATATGTGCGTCATGATTGCCGCAGCGGCGCCCGAGCCAATGCGCACCCGGCGGGAGATTCTGGTTGGAGCGCTGCTCACGGCGATCTCGCCACTCTTTGCTCAGTCCAACCGCCTCAGGATCCGCGTGACCGATATAACTGGAGCGGCCGTTCCAAACGCCGCGGTGACGATCGAAAAGACCGAGATCAAAGCTACAACCGACGGGTCCGGCGAGGCGATTCTAAATGGCTTGCCGCTCGGCGACTCCCAGGTCTCGATTGCCGTGCCGGGATTCATGACGTTCCGGCAGACGATCACGGTTCGAAGCAGCGAGGAACAGAAGTTGGAAGCGACCCTTCAGGTTGGCGGAATGATGGGCGAAGTAGTGACTGTGGTAAAGGGAGAAGGACCGGAATACACGGCAGGATATATGGCATCCCCAAAGGAACTGGATCTTCCGTCACCGAGCACCAAACCAGTCGAGAGCCATTAGTGGCCGTCTATCGCTGAGGGCTAGTTGCTCATCTTTTTGGCCGAAAAGAATCGAACGTCCTTCATCGGAAAATGCTTGCGGTTCTGAGTCCACAACTCCAATTGATGGATCGATGCAGTCGCGGCGATCAGAGCGTCTGCAATTTCGATTGCGTGACTGGCGTGAAAGGCGCGAAGATAGTCACCAGCGCGCGCACCAATTTCGATCTCAATTGGCACGCTTACCATAGATGACAATACCCGGTCGGTGGACTCCCTCTCATTTGCCCGCATGCCGTGTCGGATTTCGGCCAGCGTAACTGGTGAATAAAACAGGGCCCCTTCCTCGCTCACCGTATCCGACCACATTCGAATCACTTCAGGCTTTCGCCCGCGAAGGACCTCGATCAAGATGTCGGTATCGACCAGGACCTCACTCATTTCGAGAACCGCTTGAGCCGTTCGCCTTTCCTCAGGCTGCGCACATAGGTTTCGGTATCGGGAAGGTCCGTCCTATGCTTCCACAAGCCGATGGCTGAAAGCAGTGCCTCTTTGCGGCTGGCCGAGTCCCCGAGATACTTCTCGCGGGCAGCTTTGCGGACGAGATCGGACACGGTGCTATGAGATTGTCGGGCGAGAATGTGGAGCGCCTTCCACAGGTCATCATCGAGATATAGTTGGGTACGTCTCATGATGTATATTATACATCTGGAAATGGCAACGCCATCCAGCGCTGTGCGCTATATTCAAGGCATGCGAGCGTTGTGCCTTCTTGCTATCGTGCTGTGCGTGAGCTTCGCGCAATCCCGTTCGATAACCGACGCCGAGGTCCAGCGCATCCACCGTTCCATGCTGCTGATCGACACGCACAACGACATCACCAGCCGCACGGTTGACGGTTATGACATCGGCAAAAACAAGAATGACGGCCACACCAACGTCACATCGCTGAAGGCTGGCGGCGTGGGCGCGCAGTTCTTCGCGGTGTATGTCGACTCCAAATACGTCACGGGAAACCGCTCGGCGCACCGCACGCTTGAAATGATCGATACCGTGAGGCACGGCATCGTAGAGAGATACCCGGGCGACTTTACGCTCGCGACTACGGCCGACGACATCGAGCGCATCCACAAGCAAGGCAAGATCGCGGCGCTCATGGGCATCGAAGGCGGGCATGCCATCGAAGACAACCTGGGCCTGCTGCGCGATTACTTCGACCTCGGCATCCGCTACATGACACTGACGCACACCAATACCAACAATTGGGCGGATTCGTCGGGCGATATCGATAAAGCCGGCGTGGCGCATCACAACGGCCTCACGCCGTTCGGCAAGCAGGTGGTGCGCGAGATGAACCGGCTGGGCATGATGATCGACATTTCGCACACCGCCGACAAAACGTTTTGGGACGCGCTCGGTGAAAGCCGTGCGCCGATCATCGCGTCGCATTCCTCCTGCCGGGCGCTGTGCAACGTGCCGCGCAATATGACCGACGAAATGATCGCGGCGCTGGCCAAGAAGGGCGGCGTGATCCAGATCAATTTCAACTGCGGATTCCTGTCGGAAAAATCCGCGGTGGCCGCGAAAAACGTGCAGGACAGCACGCTGCCGGGCGCGGCAGGGGAAGACGCCACCATCGCCGAATATCGCAAGAAAGTGCCGCCTGCCACGCTTGAGGACGTGGTCGCGCATATCGACCACGCGGTAAAAATCGGAGGAATCGATGCCGTTGGAATCGGCAGCGACTTCGACGGAGTGTTCTGCACGCCGCGCGGTTTGGAAGACGTGTCCAAGTTCCCCAACCTGACGCGCGCGCTTCTTGAAAAAGGCTATTCGGAAGAAAACATCCGAAAGATTTACGGAGGAAACACGCTGCGCGTCATGCGCGCCGTGGAAGCGGAAGCCAAGCGCGAACAGGCGAACTAGAATTCACGAACCGGCGCGGGCTGGTCCGCACCGACAGTTCCCACCGCGATCTGAGCGACGTAATAGTTCTCCGGGCGCACGGGCGCGGCGGCCAGTCGCCTCAGCAGTGCGATCTGTCCCACATGCGTAAACGCGTCGGCTATGGGACCTTGCAACAGCGCCTCAGTCGTCGCATGCAGCGGCTTGTCGGTGGCCAGATACGCATCGAATGCTGCGAGCGCGGCAAAGAACCGATCCGTTTCCTGACTCCAGGGTTGCGGCGTCGCATTGTGCCAGCGTTCCTCGCCACGCACCGATGAGAGCGCCCAATCGAACAGATCGCCCATGTGCGCGAGAATCTCAACGGGCGTGCGCGCGTCGGCGGATGCCTTGAACTTGCAAAAACTATCCGGCGCGCCGCGTAGCGGTTTGGCCGCGCGATAGGCCAGTGTGGCCAGGGAATGACGAAGAAGTTGACGCGCTGAATCCATCTCCTCAGCGTACTTCACTTCGCGGTGAACGGCTTGACGCCAAACTCGATGTGCAACCGGATAGACTCCACCCAAACCGGCCCGCGGTCGTGATTGTAGGCGGGATTGTTGTAATGCTGCGCGTCGAAAGTGGCGGTGAGGCCGCGCATTACGTGCGCGCTGTAGTAACTTTCCCAGAGATATTCCGGCGCGTAGTTCAGCCTGCCATCGCCGATCAAGAAGTCCAATCCGCCTTCGGCGAGATAAACCGCGTGCGCACCCGAAATTCCGGCAGCCGCGAAGGCCGTCGCGACCACGTCGTCTTTTCTGTGCCAGCGCGTTCCCTTCACCGAAACGCCGCCTTCGGCCAGCCGATCGATGGCGGTGAATGCGAAGTCTTCGGTTTTGCCGTCGTTCCAGCCGAGCCGCGTGAAGACGCCGACGTCGGAAGAGATCTGCTGATCGAAACTGATGCCCGTCCCGTACTTGAGCGTCCCGGGGCGGCGGATGGCCTGCACGTCAGGCGTGGTCCCCGTTTCCTGCGCCAGCCGAACTGCTTCGACGTAGCTGCCGGATCGGGTGCGATTCAGATATTGCAGCCAGCGGATGGCGCCCGGGTGACTGGCCAGCGAATAGCGGCGCTCTTCCTGGAAGGTTTGGCCCTGATCGGCAAAAAGCCGGCGATCGAATCTTCCGCCATTGGCGACGCGAGGCTCCGCGGCCACGCCGTATTTGAAGGACCAGTTCCTGGTATGAAACTCGTTGACCAGGCCCCAGGTGTAGCCGCGCGTGTCGGCCGGATAATCCCAGGCGCCGTTGTACATCATGCCCCACGCCATGAACTGGGTTCGCGGATCGTGCGAATAGTTGTTGTCGTCGAAGAAATCGCTGTCGGAAAAACGGCCTGCCGTGATGGTGTAGCGAGTCACAGGGCGTTCGCCCGCCAATTGATTTTCGTCGCTATCCACCTGTTCCATGGCGTCGCCAAAACCGAAGTCGTGAGAAACGTACAGCCGCGCAAGATAGGGCTTGGGAGTGGCGGAAGCGACGCGCGGCAACTCGCCATTGGAAGCATTCGCAAGTCCGTCCACATCGCTGAATCCCCTGCCTCCCGCGATTTCGGGATCGAAGTAAAGCTGCGTTCCCTGGCCCAGCCGAAGGCCGAGGAACAACGTCGTGGTGATCGACACGTCGCTTTCGGGGTGATTCTGAAGACTCAGCAGTCCCTCATAAGGAGAGTCGAACGTTCCGTGATGCTGGCCGATGGAGGTGGCCTGATAATACAGGTTCCAATTCTCCGGCGCACCTTGTGAGGGTGTTGGCGCGTCGGGAGATTGCGCCGCCAGACTCAGCGGTAGCAGCAATGCAAAGATTATCCCCGTGTGCGCAATCACCTATCGATTGTCCCATGCGGACATAAAAATTCTGTTACAAAAGATGGTCCAATTTGAGCGCTCTGAGATCGGGAATGGCGATCAGCGGCGAGTGCGATTGCAACTCTTCCAGCGGGACGATGCCGGTGCCGACGGCGATGGCGCGAATGCCGTTGGCCTGGGCGGCCAGCACATCGTTGGGATGATCGCCGATCAGCGAGATCGCGCTCGATCGGCCGATCCATCCCTCCCTGCGGGCGCGCCGGATGGCGACGCGAACCAGCCCGGCACGGTCGCGCGCAAGCTCCGCAAAAGCTCCGAAGCGGAAATACCGCCGCAGCCCAGCGCGTTCCATCTTGCGCCAGCCGATGCGCGAGAGATTGCCGGTGACGAGTCCGATGACCACGCCACGCGCGGTCAAACGCCGGAGCAGGTTGCGAACGCCGGGGCAGACCTTTTTCGAAATATCCGGCACGCGGCGAACATAGATGGATTGCGCGCGGGCCACCACTTCGGGCATCACTCGTTGAATTTCCCTACGCGGCATGCCCGCCCGCAGCATCATCGTAGCCAGGATGTCGCGATCCAGCATGCCCGCCACCGGAACGCCTTCGGTAGTGGTTGCCAGATGCGCGGTGCGCCGGATGGCCTCCACCAATGCTTCGCGGTGGTGCGGCCCGGCGCGACGGATCAGCGTGCCGTCGATGTCAAAAAGCACGAGTGCATCGGATTGTTTCAACTTTCACTATAACGTTGGCAGTACCATGAATCCATGGAGATGGAGTTCCCTCACGGGAAGAAGCTCCGCTTGGTGATCGGCGACATCACCAAGATCCGCGTGGACGCGATTGTCAACGCGGCGAATGCAGGGCTGCACGGCGGCGGCGGGGTGGATGGCGCCATTCATCGCGCGGGCGGGCCGGCCATCATGCGCGAGCTGGACGAAATTCGCGCCAACGCCGGCGGATGTCCCAGCGGCAGCGCCGTGGCCACCAGCGCCGGATCGCTTCCCGCACAGCACGTTTTTCACGCGGTGGGTCCGGTCTATCGAGACGGCAGGCACGGCGAATCCGAGCGGTTGGCGAATTGTTACCGCACGTGTCTCGACCTGGCCGAGAAGCACGGGGTCCGCACCATCAGCTTTCCCGCCATCAGCACAGGCGCCTACGGCTATCCGCTGGAGGAAGCGGCCGCGATCGCGCTGGACACGATCGCCGACCGGCTGCAAAAGGCAGAGTGCCCGGTACGAGACGTTTTGCTGGTGCTTTTTGACCAGGGCACGTATGCGGTGCATGCGCGCATCGCGTCGGCGCGCGTTACTTCTTCAAGAACTGCTGAATCGCCTTAGTGGCCTGCCGGGTGCGGTGCTGATTCTCGATCAGCGCGAAACGCACGTGGCCTTCGCCCAGCGGCCCGAATCCGATGCCGGGCGATACGGCCACCAGCGCCTTCTCCATGAGCAGCTTCGAAAATTCGAGCGAACCCTTGGCGCGGTGTTTCTCGGGAATCGGCGCCCAGACGAACATCGTCCCGCGCGGTGGTTCCACGGCCCACCCGGCGCGATCGAGACCGCTGAGCAGCACATCCCGCCGCTTCTGATAGATGCCGCGGATCTTCTCGGTGTCCTTGGCGCACTCGCGCAGCGCGATGATGGAAGCGATCTGGATGGGCTGGAAGACGCCGTAATCGAGATAGCTTTTGATGCGCGCCAGCGCTCCGATCATTTTCTTGTTCCCCAGACAAAATCCTACGCGCCAGCCCGCCATGTTGAAGCTTTTCGACATGGAGTAAATCTCGACCGCGATTTCCTTGGCGCCTTCCACCTGCAAAATGCTGGGAGGCTCGTAGCCGTCGAAGCCCAAGTCGGCATACGCGAAATCATGCACGATCATGGTGCCGTGGCGCGCGGCCAGCGCCACGATGTCGCGGAAGAATTGCAGATCGACGCAATGCGTGGTGGGATTGTGTGGAAACGAAATCAGAATCATCCTCGGCTTGCGCGAGGAGGTGCTGTATAAGTGTTCCAGGCGGTTCAAAAACTCGGCTGGCGTCGGCATGGGAAGCATGCAGGCGTGGCCCTCGGCCATGATGACGCCGTATTGATGGATGGGATAAGCAGGATTCGGAGACACCACCGCGTCGCCCGGGCCGATCACCGCAAACAGCAGGTGGGCGAGTGCGTCCTTGGCGCCGATGGTGACGATGGCTTCGGTTTCGGAATCCAGTTCGACGTCGTACTTGGTGCGATAGCGCTTGGCGATTTCGGCGCGCAGCCGGGGAATGCCGCGCGACATAGAGTAACGATGATTGCGCGGATTGCGGGCCGCTTCGATCAGCTTCTTGACGATGGGCTCCGGAGTGGCGCCGTCCGGATTGCCCATGCCGAGGTCCACCACATCCTTTTGCGCGGCTCGCGCCTTGGCCTTCATTTCGTTGATGACGGCGAACACGTAAGGCGGCAGTTTTTGGATGCGGTAAAACTCTTCGCCCGAAGCGATGTGTGATGAGGCCATAATTGATTCTAGGAAATGCTTACCGATCTCGTCCAGATACGCCGTCTCGAAGTGCAGCAAAGAGGCGAAAATGCGCGCTTTCGGGCTTATCTGAAGAGCCATCGGCATTCCGACCGGCGTCTGCGCCGTTTTGGCGAGGAGATTGAAGCCGAGATCGATTGCACCGCGTGCGCGAACTGTTGCCGCGTGACCGAGGTGGGGATTACCGGGAAGGATGTCGAAAAGCTGGCGAAGTTTGTAGGCGCGAGCGAGCGCGAGTTCGTCGAGCAATACACGGCGCTGGATAGTTCAGGCGCGATGATCTTGAAGAAGAACGAGAAGGGCTGCGTATTTCTGGAAGGCAACCTGTGCAGCGTGTATGAAGCGCGCCCGCACAATTGCGTCAATTTCCCGCACGTGGTGCGCGGCACGGGATCGATTGCGAGCCGCATGTGGGAGTTTCTGGATCGCGTGGGCTACTGCCCGATTGTGTACAACTGGATGGAGCGGGTGAAGGAAGACATCGGGTTCAAGGGAAGCGCCTAATCGAGGCGCTCGGTGATCGTGACTGAGTCTTGAACCTTAAAACTGACGCGGGTCTCCACGGGAATCTCGGCGGTTTTGCTGCGCGTCAACAGCACATCGCCCGCGCCCACCGCTCCACCCGCGCCCGCTCCGATGGCCGCGCCTTTTCCCCCGCCCGCGATGGCTCCGATGATCGCGCCGATAGCCGCGCCTCCGCCGATCTTCGCCGCATCGGTTCCGTTTGAACTCGCAGCGTCCTTCACGAATTGCTCGGTGCGGATACGGATGTTCTGGCCGTCTGCGGTAGCCAGTCGCACGATGGAAATTCCCAAATGCGACGCGCCCTTTACGCGACCGGCCTGGGCAGAGTCCACAACCCGGCCCTCCACGCGCGCCCCGCGCTCGGCGATGACCCACCCGTCGATCACCAGCGGCTGGGTGAGCGTGGCAAGGAACGTGTCGCCCGGCTGATTGCGTGCCGATGAAAGCGACTCGCCGATGCGAACCGGCAGCAATGTGCCGGCCGCAAGCGTCACGGTGTGTGGAACGCGGACTTCGACAACGGGCGCCGGAAGCGAGACGTTTTCGACGGGCACATTCTCAGACGGCGCGGGCGCAGCTACAGGTGCCGGAGGTGGCGGAGATTCTGGCTTTGGTTCGATTGGCGGCGGCGGTGGCGGCGGCGCTCGCGGCGGCGGGTCGTTGCGAGCGATCACCGCCTCTTGCCTGCGCCGCACGGGAGGCGGCATCGGCGATGGCTTCTCGCGAACCGGGAACCGCACGCGGGCGGGGGCTTCGCTCACGTGCGCAGGCACCGGGGCCGGAGCGGGCGACGCGGCGGCGATCCGAGGCGTTGGTGAAGATGCAGGCACTGAGGGCGCGGCCAGTGGTTTCGGTGCATCCGGCTTGGCCAGGTCGACCGGCCTAACCGCGAAATACACGATCCCCGACGCCAGCACGGCACCCGTCGCAAAAGCCGACACCAGTTTCCAATTCATGTTCGCGTCCCGCGCTTACTACGTTAAACGCAAGAGGCCTGATTTACGTTTCGGACCCGGAGCCGTTAAAATAGCTTAGGATGTCCGATTTTCCCAGCGAATTCCAGGTCGGGACCACTCGCATCGCGCCCGCGACGGTGTTGGCGCCCATGGCCGGCGTCACCGACACGGTTTTCCGGCGGCTGATCCGCAACCAGGGCGGCTGCGGCCTGATCATGACCGAGTTCACCAGTTCGCATGGCGTGGTGGCGTCACTCAAAGGCGACTCCTTCCGAAGCAAGAAGCCGACGCGCACGTTTCGCTATCTGTATTTCGAGCCGGAAGAGCATCCCATATCGGCGCAACTGTTCGGTTCCGATCCGCAGGTGATGGCCGACGCCGCCAAGGCCTGCCAGGATTTTGGATTCGATATCGTCGACATCAACTTCGGCTGCCCGGTGAATAAAGTAGTCAAGTGCAACGGCGGCTCAGGACTTTTGCGCGATCTGCCGCTGGTGGAGGAGATCCTGCGCAAGGTACGCGCCGCGATTTCGATTCCATTCACCATGAAGTTTCGCGCGGGTTGGAACGATCTGGAATTGGTAGCCGTAAAAATGGCTCAACTGGCCGAAGATTGCGGATTGCAGGCCGTGGCGCTGCATCCGCGCACGCGCGAGCAGGGATACAGCGGCAAGGCGGATTGGTCCCGCATCGCGGAAGTGAAGGCGGCTGTGCGGCACATCCCCGTGATCGGCAACGGCGATATCGTGACGCCGGAAGACGCGGTGCGGATGGTGCGGGAGACGGGTTGCGACGCGGTGATGATCGGCCGGACGGCTTCATCCAATCCGTGGATCTTCCGGCAGATTCAGCAGTATCTTGCGACGGGAAGCTACGAGCAGCCCAGCGAGCGTCAACGCTACGATCTGATGCGCACTTACTACGGCATGTTATGCGAACGGGATGAGCGGGACACAGTGGGCAAGATGAAGCAGTTCGCGACTTACTTCACGCATGGCGTGCGCAACGGATCGAAACTGCGCGTCGAGATCTACAAAACCACCGACGCGATGCAGATCCTGGATCATGTGGATGCGTTCTTTGAGCGCGAACTGGCTGGAGCGCCCGGCCTGAAAAAGGTCCAATTAATCACGGACGGGGCCTGCATCGGCAACCCCGGGCCGGGCGGCTGGGCCTGTATTCTGCGCTATGGCGACAAGAACGCGGGAGATCTATGGATCGGAGCGCGAAACCACCAACAATCGGATGGAACTGCAGGCCGCGGTGGAGGGTCTGCGAGCGTTGAAGGAACCGTGCGAGGTGGAGATCGTCACCGATTCGAACTACCTGAAGCACGGCATCACGGACTGGATTCACAAATGGAAGATGAACGGCTGGCGCACCGGCGGCAAGAAGGCAGTGGCCAATCAGGATCTGTGGCACGAGTTGGATGAGCAAAACTCGCGCCACAAGACTACGTGGTCCTGGACGAAGGGCCACGCATCGCACGCTGATAACAATCGCTGCGATGAACTCGCGACAGCGGCCGCGCGGGGGCAGTTGAGCTCCCAGTAACTGGCTCAGTGAACCACTCGCACACGTGTGGATCTCGGGAGGCGGCCGCACGCGCATCCCAATGTTGACTTACTTCGACTTACTCACTGGTCACTCATTTGCACTGCCCAGTGCATGCCTATCGGCGGATCGCAAACCTTTTCGCTCGGGCTCCACATCCTGCTCGCGTTGCTGTTGCTGGCGGCATCGCGATCCATGCGGGCGCCGCTCCAACCCGCCGCAACGTTGCACGCCACGCCGTTGACTTTCTATCGCCCGCGGAAAGCGCCTGAGCCGCGTGGAGGCGGGAGCAATCAAACCCCGCTTCCAGCCAGGCACGGCTCGCCTCCGCCCACCGCGCGCCGCACCTTTATTCCGCCGGCTTCAAGCGATCATCCTCCGCTCCCATTGCCTATCACGATCGCCTTCGACATTCCGCTGGTCAGCACCAGCTCGAACATCGGCGATCCGTACAGCCATCTCGCCGAAGGGGCACTCGGAACGCACGGCCATAACGGCCTCGGCGATCACGGATGCTGCGGGGGAATCGGCGAGTCGGAGTCGGGACCGCCCGGCCTGGCCGTGGTCCGGGGGCGCGGAGTGACGCCCCCGCAGTTGCTGTACAAGATCGAGCCGGAGTTTTCCGAAGAGGCGCGCAAGGCCAAACATCAGGGCGTGGTGGTGCTGGCGATCGTAGTAGACGCCAGCGGCAACGTGCGCAACGTGCGAGTGCGCCAAAGCCTCGGCCTGGGCCTCGATGAAAAGGCCATCGACGCCGTGTCGCGCTGGCGTTTCCGGCCCGGCATTCTGAACGGCAAGCCAGTGATCACAGAGGCCATCGTGCAGGTGAACTTTCAGCTACTCTGACGCGCTAATTCCCCGATAGACGGCTGGGAGGGATTGGGGCGATCCTGGATGCAGCTCTCGGCGGCGTGGCATCCCCAGAGTTCGATTGCCCGGATCACGCTCCCGGGCGGTCGGGCATTGCAGCGCCGCCGCGCGCTTTCGTTTCCGAATCATTCCTTCGGGCCGATACCCAGCGCCTTCATCTTGCGATAAAGATTGCTGCGCTCCAGCCCCAGCAACTCAGCGGTCTTGGTGACGTTCCCCTTGGTTTCGTCTAGCGTCTTAAGGATGTATTCGCGCTCGGCCGCCGCGCGAACTTCATGCAGGCTGCCCAGCCGATCCGCCGCCCGTTCGAAGACCGCGCGTTTGCCGGGGATAAGCGGAATATGCCGCGCGTCGATGCGCACCTGCGGGCTCATGATGACGATGCGCTCCATCAAATTGCGAAGCTCGCGCACGTTGCCCGGCCAGCGGTGCTCTTTCAACACTTCATACGCTTCGGGAGTGAGCTCCTTGGGCCGGCGTCCATAAGCGGTGGTGAACTCTTTGAGGAAATGCTCGGCCAGCAGCGGGATGTCTTCGATGCGTTCGCGCAGCGGCGGAACATAGAACGGAATCACGTTGAGGCGATAGAACAGATCCTCCCGAAAATTCCCGCGCTCGATCTCTTCCTCCAGGTTCTTGTTGGTGGCCGCAACCACGCGAACATCCACCTGAATGGAAGTCTCCGCGCCAACCGGTTCGAAGCGCTGCTCCTCCAACGACCGCAGAACCTTGGCCTGGGTCTTCAAACTCATGTCGCCCACTTCGTCCAGGAACAGACTCCCGCCGTCGGCCTTCTGTAGTTTGCCCGTCTTGTCTTCGGTGGCGCCAGGAAAACTGCCCTTGCGATGCCCGAAAAGCTCGCTTTCGATCAGGTCTTCAGGGATAGCCGCGCAGTTCACTTCGATGAACGCCTCGGAGCCCCGAGCGCTGCTGTTGTGAATGGCGTGCGCCACCAATTCCTTGCCGGTGCCGCTCTCGCCGTAGATCAGCACGCGTCCGTTAGTGGCGGCCATCAGCGCCAGTTGCTGGCGCAGCGCCTTCATGGGAACGCTCTCGCCGATGATCTGAAGCTCGCGCCGCCCCTCTTCTTTGAAGCGCTCCACTTCCAGTTCCAGCTTGCGTTGCTGCAGCGCGTTCTTCACCACCACCATGACCTTTTCGATGGTGAGGGGTTTTTCCAAGAAATCGAATGCACCCAGCTTGGTGGCCTTCACCGCGGTTTCGATGGTGCCGTGGCCGGAGATGATCACCACCACCGGCCGGCTGGCGAACGCGATCTCCTGCAAACGGGCCAGCGTCTCCAATCCGTCCATCCCCGGCAGCCAGACGTCCAGCAGGATCAAGTCGTAGGCGCCGCGCCCGATCTCGGTGAAGCATTCTTCGCCGGTGGCGACGGCGTGCGTCTGATAGCCTTCGTCTTCCAGAACGCCGGCCAGCGACTGGCGGATGAGCGGTTCGTCGTCGACAATCAGAATGCGCGCCGGCTTCAAGAACGGCTCTCCGCGGAGGCCACTTCCACGGCCTTGGCCTCTATTTCAGCGCGAGCCTGAATGGGCAGCTCCACGATGAAGCGAGCACCGGTCGGCAGGTTGTCTTCCACCCGGATAGTGGCTTCGTGATCGGCCAGGATGCGATTGACGATCGCCAGGCCGAGGCCCGTTCCCCGCCCCTTGGTGGAAAAATACGGCAGGAACAGCTTTTCTTTGTCCTCGCGCGAGACTCCGCAGCCGGTGTCGGCCACCACCAGCTCCACCGAATCGGCTTCGGTTGAGCGCGTTCCGATATACAGACGCTTCACCAACGACTCCTGCATCGCCTCAGCCGCGTTGTCCACCAGGTTCACCACTACGCGCTTGAACTGCTCGCGATCCACCTGTACCAAAGACAGCTCCAGGGCCAGATCCGTGTCCACGCGAATTCCATCCAGGCGACCGTCGAAGACCGAAAGTGCGTTGTTGACGATTTGATTCAAGTCCGAGGCCACGGGCTGCGCCGCCGGGAAGCGGGTGAATTGGGAGAATTCGTCCACCAGCGTGCGCACGCTCTCCACTTCGCGGGCGATGGTGGCCGAGCACTCCTGCAAAATGCGGCGCGTGTCGGCGGTCTGCTCGGGACGGCCCAGCTGCCGCGCGATGCGGTCGGCGCACAGCGCGATGGGTGTCAAAGGGTTCTTGATCTCGTGCGCCACGCGACGTGCCACCTCGTGCCAGGCGGCGGCCTTCTGGGCTCGCAACAACTCGCTGGTGTCTTCCACCACCAACACGAAACCGGAGCGGCGCTGCTCGTCGAGCGCGGCCACGGTGAGGGACAATTGCAGCACCCGCCTCTCGGCTTTGTACTCTATCTGGGTGCCGGCCACCGCGGTGCGGCGGGCGCGATTCATCAGGTAACGGATCTCGGCCGTATCTTCGCGCGAGAACAGATCGCTCAAACGGGCCGCGCGCGCCACCTGCTCCTCCGGAAAAATTCCCATCAGCGCGCGATTCACGCGTTGAATACGTCCGTCGGAGGTGAGCGAGATGACGCCGGTGGGAATGCTTTCGAGAATCGCTTCGGTGAACCGGCGCCGCGCTTCCAGTTCCTTACTGTTGGTTTCCAGCGCCTCCGTCATTTCATTGAACGCGCGCACCAGCGTGGCCATTTCGTCGATGGCGTCCACGCGCACGCGATAGCTCAAATTGCCTTTGCGGATCTGCTCGGCCGCCCGCAACAGCGCCGTAATTGGCGTACTGATCTGGCCGGCCATGTAGCGCGCAATCCAGATGGCAAAGAAGAGAATGAAAAGCGTGATCAAAGACAGCAACAGGAGGTACAAACGGCGGACCGTCTTCTTGGCCATGGACAAGCGATTATAATCGGCCACTGCCTGGCTGATCTCGCGCTGCTTGGCGGCCAATTCAATCGGCATCCGCGCCGCAAGCACCAGCTTGCCTTCATCGGTCTGGATACTGGTTTTGTAGAGCTCGGCCCGGCTATCGAAAGATACCGAGCACAACATCCTTCGGCCACCGCCAGGAAGCTCGATTTCGGCCTTCTCGATCTGGTTCTCCTGGCAGAAGCGCTCGTAGAAATCGGCGCTGTGGGCCGGTTGCGAGGCCAGCCAATGAGCCTGCGCTGTAAGTTTGTCGCCCACTTCCTGATTCAGCGCATTGGCGATCTGCACCAGATCGATGTTCATGGTCTGGGCCGGACGGCTGAACCACTTGTCTAAATTCAGATTCAATACCGACACGCTCCACAGCACCAGGAAAAAGATGGGCAACACGCTTAACGCCAGCGCGCCGCCGATTAATTTGGACTTGATGTGCGAACCCGGACGGTTAGTTTGCCGCTCGATGTACAACTTCACCACGGTCCGGAACAGCATGAAGCCAAGCCCAATGGTGAGTATGAAAATCAGCGTGGAGACGGCCCAAAACAAATAGGTCTGCTGGATGTCAGAGGGCGCGGGCGCGACCGTGCCGAGGTTAAACGAACCCTGCGAAACTACCAGCGATGCCAGGATACTGAGCAGCACCAGCGCCGATCCGAACATCACTCGCTTTCGCATAGTCCTTCGAAAAGTGTCCTCTCCGAATTATAGGAGTTGGCGGCCGCGAACGGGGGAAGCAGGACCAGCTGTGATCGTGAGATGAACCAAGCTTCCGATTCCTGGAAGCGCCGGGCGCGGCCTACAAAAACACGTATCGATAAAAACGTTACGGATTTATAAATCGAGTCTATGCAACAAAGACATTTCCATTTCGTCCCATGAGCGATTGGTATGGGAAGTGCATATTTTGTGCGGTCTACGACCCCGCGCCCAGGACGGTGCTGGTTACGTACAAAAGGAGTTAAAAAATGGCTAAAACCACCACTCAACAACTCACGGGCGCGATGCCGCAAAGATTGTTCATGCTCTTAGTGGGCCTGGCGTTAATCAGTGTATTAACGGTCGCTTTAAGCGCCCAATCTATTACTTCAGGCGATGTAACTGGAACCGTCACAGACCCGACCGGAGCCTCAATTCCAGGAGCCGATGTAACGTTGACTAACGTCGATACCGCCGCGTCGCAAAAGACCACCACCAATGGCGACGGCAGCTATCGATTCGCGTTTGTCACACCCGGTCCTTATCGAGTTTCGGTAAGCGCCAGCGGCTTCCAAACCCAGCAACACCCCAACATCGTTGTGACGGCGGGCCAGCCGACCACGGTGAGCGTTCAATTGGCGGTGGCCGGCGCCTCACAAACCGTGGACGTGGTGGAGGCGGCGTCAGCACTGCAGACCCAGAACGCGGATGTGGCCACTAACTTCGATAGCAGCATGATCGCGAACCTGCCCAATCCCGGCGGCGATCTCACTTACATCGCTCAGACCGCGCCCGGCGTGGTGATGAACACGCAAGCGGGCTACGGTAATTTTTCGGCCGTCGGCATGCCGGGCATATCCAATCTGTTCAGCGTCAATGGCATGAACTTCAACGACCCGTTCTTTGGGGTGAACAACAGCGGCGCGTCGAACCTGATGCTGGGCGTGAACGATGTGGCCGAAGCCAACGTGATCAACAACGCATATTCGGCGCAATACGGACAATATGCCGGATCGCAGGTGACGTATATCACCAAGTCTGGAACCAACGAGTTTCATGGCGACGCTGTTTACAACTGGAACGGCCGCGCGTTGAATGCCAATCAGTTTTTCAGTAATACCGTTGGGGAACCCACCCCCTTCAATAACTTCAACCAGTGGGCGGCGGATGCGCACGGTCCAATTGTGAAGAACAAAACCTTCTTCGACGCCGATTACGAAGGCCTGAGGAATCTCCTGCCGGGCTCCAGCACGCTCAATCTGGTCCCCAGTCCTCAATTCCAGGCCTACACTTTGGCGAATCTCACCGCGGACGGCAACGCTGCGGAGATTCCGTTCTACCAGCAAGTGTTCAAGATCTACAACAGCGCACCCGGTGTGGCGAGCGCAACGCCCGTAACCACCGGCAATGGAGGATGTGGAAATTTCAGTACCGCGGCACTGGGCGGCGCGAGCGGCGCTCCGTGCGCCGTCGAATTTCGCTCCACTCCGCCCAATACCAATAAAGAGTATCTGTGGTCGGCGCGCGTGGATCACATCTTTAGCGATACCGACCGCGGCTACATTCGCGTGGTCCGCGACAACGGATTCCAGCCCAGCTTTACCAGCCCGTTCGGTCCCACGTTTAACGAGCAGAGCAACCAGCCGCAAATGTCCGGCCAGGTTTCCGAGACTCACGTGTTCGGTCCGAACACAGTGAACCAATTCAGCGGTTCGGTGCTCTTCTATGCGTCTTACTTCGGACCATCCGACGCCAACGGCGCTTTGGCGGCTTTGCCCACCTACCTCACTTTTGCGGGCGCGCCATTCGAGTCGGTCGGCGCCTGGGGACAGCCCGCGTCGGGGCTAAACTTCTTTTTCCCGCAGGGCCGGCGCGTCTTCCAATACCAGGTGGCGGATGACCTTTCGAAAATCGTCGGAAAGCACACCTTCCGGGTCGGCATCAGCTGGCTGCATCAGACGGTCACCGATCTGGATTTCAATGCGCTGGCCGGTCCCATCAACGGCCAGATTACTACGAACTTGGGTGATTTCTATGCCGGAGGCGGTAGCAGCAGCTCACTATTGCAAGCCTTTCCCTCGTCGCCCGAAGAAGGAATTAAATTCAACACGCTGGGTGGCTACGTCGCCGACGATTGGAAGGTTACCGATCGCCTGACCGTTTCCTTGAACCTGCGCCTGGAGCATTACGCCAATCCAACTTGCGATTCCAACTGTTTCTCCCGCTTGTCGGGCACCTTCACTGGCGCGGCCGATCCGAATGCCGTGTCCACGCCCTATAACCAGATGATCACTTCAGGCCAGCACACTGCTTATCCCAATACCTCGACCGTGGTGTGGGAGCCGAGGATCGGGATCGCCTGGAGGCCGTTCCACAACGACAAGACCGTGATCCGCACCGGCGCGGGGATCTTCGCCGACGAGTTGCCCGGAAGCCTGGCGGAAGAAGCCGCGTTCAATGCGCCTAACCTGAACACGTTCATCATCCCCTCCGGTACAATTGCTCCGGGAGTTCCTGGGAGCCTCTTTAGCGTCGCATCCGCAGCCAATCAAGCGCTGCTTTCTCAGTTTCGATCCGGCGGAAGCTTCAATTCGATCACCCAATCGGTGTCCCAATTTGCCGCGCCCAGCTTCTTTTCCTTCCCTAGCACCTTCCTGCAACCCACGTACTATAAGTGGAATTTCGAGATTGAGCAGTCCATCGGGAGGACCATGTTGTTCACAGCCAACTACTCGGGCATGCATGGCGTCCACCTTCCCATCGACGATGCCGGCCTGAACGGTTATTGCCCGCCCACGGTTTGCACCAGCGGGTTTGTGGGTTTACCGTCCGCGCCACCCAATGCGGCGTTCGGCCTGATTCAGCAGTACCTTCCGGCGGGAGTGGCCAGCTACAACGGACTCACCCTAAGCTTCCAGCGCCGCCTTGCCGCGGGCCTCACCTTCAACATCAACTATACGTGGAGCCACTCTTTGGACGACGCCTCTAATGGAGGTATCGCCAATCTGCCGTTCGGCGCTTATCAAACCGACGCGAACGTCACCGAACCGCAGAACCCCTTCAACATCCGGGGCAACTATGGGAACTCGGATTACGATATACGGCATTACTTTAGTGCGAACATGGTGCTGACCGACATGTTCCGTCACAGCGGATTCAAATGGGGCCCGAATTCCGTGTTTGGAGGCTGGACGCTTTCGAGCAACTGGTTCCTGCGGAGCGGATTGCCGTTCAGTGTTATCGACAACAGCGCCTACGGAACGCTCTTCGGATACAACTACAATGGCGCTATTTTCGCCTCCCCCGTGGGATCTGTTCCGCAGAGCTGCACCAGCGCAGTGAACTCGCCCTGTCTCAGTCCTTCGCAATTTGCTCCGGCCGCCAACGGTGTTCCCACAGGTTTTGGAACCATGGCGCGCAATTCCATCTACGGGCCGCATTTCTTCGACGTCGACATCTCTGTCATGAAGGATATTCGCATCAAAGAGCGGCTTACCTTCTCGTTCGGCGCACAGGCCTATAACGCCTTCAATCACACGAATTTCGACCAGCCTGTGAACGACATCTCCAACTCGCAGTTCGGTAGCAGCATCGCAGCAGTAGCTCCTCCTACCAGCATTCTCGGCGCTTTCGTTCCCGGTGGGGCGGCTTCGCCCCGCTTCCTGGAGATCAAGGGAGTGATTCGCTTCTGACCCGGCGCTGCTGAGTTAGACCCCATGTGGGCGGCCGGGACGTCAATCTGTCCCTGGGTCGCCCGTTTCTTTCTCCAATTTGTAATGCATCCTACGAACTAACACCTCGCCGGTACTAGTCCGCCCTCCTTAAGCACTGTTCAGAGGTGGTGCTCCCTCCAGTTTTTGGAAGTTTTCCCGCCTCATTTCTACTGAAAACAGCATTTTAGAAAGCCTCTAGTCGACCACAATCGTTATGGTATATAATTAACGAGTTTGTTACGCGGGGACTAGCTTGTGGTAACGGGAATGCAAGCTAATCCGCTTACACGTTGGATAAGGTCTGTTGGGCCTGGGTTGTTAGTTGGTTTGTTGGGCTCTTGAAACGCCACGTCTGCTTTTTCGGGTCGTGAGCTGACCCTGTCGTTTGCGGCTTCCCATTACCGGGGATGCCCGCTGATCAAAGAATAGGTGTGCGCCTAACTGGGCGCCGCCAAACGAGGAGAGACAAATGACATATTTGAATAGGATCTTGCTGCTGGCGCTTCTGGGGCTGGCTTGTCTGCAAGCACAGGACATTACCAAGGGATCGATCGTCGGTGTGGTTCGTGACGCCAGCGGCGCGGTAGTGCCGGGCGCCATGGTTAAGTTAGCTTCGCCGTATGGCGACCGCGAAACCGACTACCAACAGCTGCGGGTGAGTACACCTTTCCGAGTCTCGTCGCCGGAACTGGCTACAGCGTAACCGTGAACCAGGCAGGGTTTTCTGCCGCGACACAGCGGAATCTGCACGGTGGGAATCAATCAGACCACGACCGCCGACATCAATCTGGAGGTCGGCACTGCCGCCCAATCCGTGGATGTCACGGCGGACACCACCGCTATCGACATGAGCACCACCACGATCGGCGCCAACATCGACGAAAGTCTATACAGGAACGTGCCCGTCGGCCGAAATATTGCGTCCGTGATGGCGATGGCGCCGGGCGTGCCGATAGCGACGGCGCGGGCACCTCGAATCCCTCCATCAATGGCGCTTCCGGTCTTGAAAACGAATACGTCATCAATGGCGCCAACGTCACCGATCCTGGCTTTGGCGGTTTTGGCACTTACAGCCGCGTGTACGGCTCCCTGGGCAACGGTATCAATTTCGATTTTATCCAGGAAGTCCAGGTGCAAACCGGCGGCTTTGAAGCGCAATACGGAGAGGCGCTCGGCGGCATCGTCAACGTGGTCACCAAGAGCGGCACCAATCAGTTTCATGGCGACGTCTTCGGTTATTTCCAGCCCCAGCAATTCGAAGCCACGCGCAACAATCCCAATCCGCTGGTCGTTAGCAAGTTCGATTATCTGGTCCATCAGTCATCCCTTGACTACGGCAGCGGACATCGGCGGCTACATCCTCAAGGACAAGCTGTTCTTGTATGGCGGCATCAATCCACTGATCAACAGCACATATAAAGAAGCCGACCCGTTCTATGCGAACTACGCCCTGGGCGTGATCGACCGCAAGCTCACCACCACGACTACACCGGCAAGATCGACTACAATCTCGGCACCAAGCATCAATTCGAAGGCTCGGTGTTCGGCGATCCGTCGCATTCACCCATGACGTTCAACAACCCCCTCAGCACGATTCCCTTTGAACGCGCCCGGTCACGACGAATCCGGTCGATACCAGCGTGGAAAGCAAATTTAGCTACGGTACTCGCACCTGGACCGGACGCTACAACGGGACCTTGACCCCCAACTGGGCGGTGACGGTGAACTACAGCAATTTCTACAACAGCTTCACCAACACGCCCGCTCCAGAACGGGTATGAGATTACTGACAACACCGCGGTGCAGGACAGGCACTGGCGGCCGATCACTTATGGCGGCATCGGTTTCAATGAGGCCAGCGTAGTCGAAAGTGAATCAGTTGGCTGTCTCCAGCACCCACATCTTCCGCTTGTTGGGCGGCCACAACATCACCTACGGGTACCAGTTTGAGGACGATGTGTATAACGACATCTATCGGGTACACGGGCGCACCTTTCCAACTTCCCAATCTGCCTGAACTCGGCCCGGCAGCCGGACAGACCGTCACAGGCGCAGCAGTTCACTCGCACAGCACGAAGGAACCCCAAGGTCCGCTTCACCCATCGTCCTGGTGTTTGCGCGCGGCAACTATTCGCCTCCCTAACGTCGCACCGATACGCGTTATCAGTGCGGGCTATCATCCAGGACTCCTGGACATTCGGCCGGTTCACTATCAAGCCCGGTATTCGGTTCGAGCAACAAAGCCTGATAGGCGTGAATGATCATTACGATCTGACTCACAACTGGGCGCCTCGCATCGGGTTGATCATGGATCCGTTCAACGATCGCAAGACCAAGATTTACGCCACGCTGGGGCCGCTTCTTTGAGAAAGTTCCCTTGGACATCGCGGTCCGCTCATTGTCCGATGAGACCAGCATCACGGGAGCGCTTTACGCTGATCCCGGCCCGGGCCAGCAACCGAATTTGTCGCCCAGCAACTACATCTCCGGCGGCAATATCGCATTCCAGGGCGGAGCAGCCAACCTGGAGTCGGTTGCCGCTGGAACCGGCGCCCAGTTCCAGGATGAAATCGCGGGCGGGTACGAGCACGAATTCGCTCACAACCTGACCTTCACCGGCCGGTTCGTTTATCGCGATCTTCGCCGGATCATCGAGGACATGTCGGGAATCAACGTCACCCAGGCTCTGGCCGGCGTGCCGCAGATTTACGTCATCGGCAACCCCTCCAAGCCGCTTGGACATTTTTCAGAACATGTTCCGCGTGCTCGAACCCCGGGGTGGGCAATTGCACCTCATCGGGCTACACGGACTTTGCCAACGGAACCACGAACCCGAACGGTTCCGACGGCATCCCGGACGGCTTCCCGAATCCGTACCGCATCTATAAGTCTGGCGAGTTCATCGTCAGCAAGCGCTTCTCGAACGTTCAGTTCTACGGAAGCTACGTGTTGTCCAAAGCTGTACGGCAACTACCAGGGCTCGTTCCGCAGCGACAACGGCCAGCAGGATCCCAACATCAGCTCCATGTTCGATTTCACCAACTCCGATGGCCGGCTGACCGGTCAGGATATCCCCGGCGTTCTGGAAACGCGATCGCACGCACCAATTCAAACTGTTCGGTAACTATATGTGGCGGAATTTCAACGTGGGCGCCAGTTGGCTTCCCACCTCGGGTACGCCGATCACCGATCTGCTGGATCACCCCGCCTATCTGAACGCGGGCGAGATCCCGGTTTGCCCCAGTGCGAGCGGCCCGCAGCCGTTGTCCACCACCTTGACCGCGGCGTCGTTCCTTTGCCCAGGAGGGCCTCGCGGCGCTCTGGGCCGCACCGCCTGGACCTTCGATTCAACCTGCACGGGGAGTACACCATCAAATTGGGCGAGCGAATGCGATTGAAGTTCGTCGCCGATCTGTTCAATTCTTCAATGAGCAGAAGTTGATCCGCGTCAATCAGTTGGGTGACAGTGTCGCTGGCGGCCCCGGTACGGCGAATCCGGATTTCCTGAAACCGGTCTCGTCGGCAGGTTCGCCGATCCTTATGAGAATCCGTTCTAACGCCCGCTTAGCAGCCCGCTTCGAGTTCTAAATCAAACTCGCACCACCTCATCGGGGAGGTCTCCACCGGGACCTCCCCTTTTGCTTTTGTACGAAAATAGAAATTAGCAACATGCATCGCACTGCCTTCGCCGTACTGGCGCTATTCTTCTCTCTGCATCTGTCCGCCGCCACCAAAAAGCCCGATCTTCCCGCGCAATACAAGAAGTGGCTGAACCAGGACGTGGTGTACATCATCACCGATGAGGAGCGCAAAGCCTTTCTGGCGCTCACCACCGACGACGAGCGCGACAAATTCAGGAGAACTTCTGGGCCATTCGCAACCCCAAGCACGGCTCCGACAGCAATCCCTATAAGGAAGAGCACTACACGCGCATCGAATACGCCAATCGCACTTCGGTCACGAATCCACCACACCCGGCTGGATGACCGACATGGGGCGCGCCTACATTCTTTTTGGCGAGCCTACTTCGCGCCATCCCTTCGTCGGCTACAGCCAGATCTATCCGATGGAGCTCTGGTTTTACGAGAACAATACCAGCTCC
Organism: Bryobacterales bacterium; assembly: GCA_963798295.1. Classification (GTDB taxonomy): domain Bacteria; phylum Acidobacteriota; class Terriglobia; order Bryobacterales; family Bryobacteraceae; genus Palsa-89. The sequence goes on from CAWCSV010000007.1 coordinate 2,050,885, forward strand.
CCCGCCCTGCCTGCGTTCTTCTATCTGTTGTTCTACATCAACGGCGACATCGGCGATTACAAGTTCTACCGTCCGTTCCTGGATGGGCCGATGAAGCTGGTGCGCGGCTCGCAGTTCAATTCCAACCGCGATGTTTACAAGTTTCTTCAGCCCATGGGCGGCGACGTCGCGCACGCCATCATGTCGCTGGTGCCGAGCGAGCCCGTCGACACAGTGAACTATCAGCCCGACATGTCCAGCGACATGCTCATCGCCAGGATTGAAAACTTCGCCAACAATCCTGTCCAATGTCCGCAAGCTGCGCGAGATGCGATCGCTGCACGACAAGGTCAATTCTATTTTCCTGGTGAATCAGGACAGGCCCGTCGAAATCAGTTCGCTGGTTCTGGCGGACCCCACGGGAAAATACTGGCTGGATTACGGCGTCCTGATCGACGATCCGAAGCTGGGCCAGCGCGATGGCTCCCAGCTTGAAGGTGAGCATCGGCTACCGGCTTACCACCGCATCCGGTGAAACCGTAATGGAAAACGCCGAAGATGGCGCTTTCGCCGCCTTCGACGAGGGCGCCGCCACGGATGACAAGAAATTCGCGCCGTTCCTGGTCGCCAACCGCATTCCCATCGAACCGGGCGCCTACAAGCTAGTCGTCGAAGTCAACAATCGGCAAGCGCAACAAACCTACAAAGGCGAAACGGATGTGAAGGTAGGCGCGGGCAGCCAGCCATCGTTCTCGGGCCCTCTGGTGACCACTTCGGTGGATCGGGTGGCGCGGCCCAATCCGTTCCAGCCGTTCGAATACTTCGGCGTGCAATTCCATCCCGCCGCGCGGCATGAGATCAATCACCCCGATCCGCTGCGGCTGCTCTTCGAGCTGCACCAGCCGCCGGGCGCGACCGCCAATTACCAGATGGAGTACATCGTCACACATCTGCTGGACAAAGAAGGCCGCCGCTCCTCCACCGAAGAGATCCCGCAATCGGAATTCAAAGACGGCAGGCTGCTGAAGTCCAAGACCATCGCCGTGAACGACCTGGATAACGGCGATTATCGCCTGATCGTAAACCTGCGCCAGGCCGGCTCCAACGAGGTGATCGCGTCGGCCAACATGCCCTTGCGAATCTCGCCGGAGAAGAGCGATCTGCCGCTTTACTTCGCCGCCGATAGCCAGGCGTTGGGAAGACCGGGCGTGGCGGCCTACATGCGCGCGCTGGAAGCCATCTCGCAAAAGAACGACGTTGCCGCCGCGGAATATTTCCGCCAGGCTCTGGATCAAAACCCCGCCAATACCTTCGCCGGCCAGGATCTGGTGCAGCTCTACTTTAGCCAGCGAAAATACGCGCCCATCGCCGATCTCTACAAGCGCCTCGGAATCGCCGCGTTCAAAGCCTCTCCCGTCACGCTGGCGCAGATCGCCTCAGCTTCCGCCAGAGCGGCGACGCCGATCAGGCGCGCAGCGTCATTACGGCCGGCCTGGGGATCTACCCCGGCAACGCAACCCTGTCGGCGCTGCAGAGCCGCGTGCGATAGCCGTTACTTCTTCTTTTTCGTTGCGCCGTCCGGCGTGGCCGGAGCGTAATAACCACGCCTGGCCGACACTCGCAAGCCGGGCGAAGCCACCTTCACCGCCAGCTTGCGAAACTTGCCGTCGTGCGCCTGATTCATCGGCACATAGCCCAGGGCATACTGGCTGCGTAGCTCGTCTTCGATGGTCTGATAAATCTCGCCCAGCGATCTTCTCTTCTTGCCCGCGTCGAACATCCGGCCGCCGGTGGGTTCAGCCAAATTTTTCAGAAAGTCGCAGCCGAAGAACTTTTGGTCGTAACAGATCCCATAGACGATGGTGTTGGTTTCCTGCACCGCCTGCAGCGCCTCCTCCATGGTGCATGCGGCTGCCGTTGTCCAGACCGTCGGAAACAATCAGCATCATCTTGCGGCCGGGAACACCCTTCAGCTTTCCCATCGCCGTTTGATACACCGCGTCGTAGAGCAGCGTGCCGGGCATGAGTTGCCCGTCGGCCGGCAAACCACGGAACGGGATGGCGTGGAGCTGAGCGAGCGCGTTTCGCAGCCGCGCGGTGGACGACGTAAAATCCTGCCACAGCACCAGCGTGCTGGAGAAACCCAGCAGCAGCGCATGATCGGTGGGCCGCAGGACCACGTCGAAGAACCGGCCCGCCGCTTCGCGCTCGGCTGCCAGGGCTTCCCGCACGCTGCCGCTCACGTCCATCAGCAGAGCCACGGTCAGCGGAAGATCGGTGTCGCGCGCGAAGTAGCGGATCTGCTGTTTGCGGCCATTCTCGCGAATCTCAAAATCTTCCTTGCGCAGATCCGTCACCAGCGCGCCGCGCTTGTCCGAAACGGTGCACAGAACGTTCACTACGTCCACGTCGACGTGGATAGGCTCATCGGCAGTCTGAGCCGTCGTCTGTGCGAAGACGGTTGCCGACAGTGCCAACCAGACTAAACTAGGGATTACCTTCAAAGCGTCTCCGAAGGTCAATAGTATCGGTTTCATATCTGCCTATGGAATTGACGGTTCAAAACGGCGCCTTCCTGCTGCTGATTGCCGTGGTGGTGGCGATGTTAACGCAGCGGCTGGATCTGCCTTACAGCGCCGGGCTGGTGGCGGCCGGAATCGTTCTGGCGTTCTCGCGATTCTCGCCGGCCATCACGCTCACCAAGGACCTGCTGTTCACAGTGTTATTGCCGCCGCTCATTTTTCAAGCGGCCTTCTATATTGACTGGCGTCACCTGCGGCGGGACCTGGGGGTCATCGTCGTACTGGCCACGCTAGGCGTCGTTCTTTCCGCCGGCATCACCATGGTTGGAATGCACTATTTGGCCCATTGGCAGTGGATCAGTGCGATCGTCTTCGGCGTGTTGATCGCCGCCACCGATCCGGTTTCGGTGATCGCGACCTTTCAGGAAGCCGGCGCGCGCGGACGCCTGCCGCTGCTAGTCGAAGCCGAAAGCCTGTTCAACGACGGGACGGCTGCGGTAGCGTTCGCCATGGTATTGGATCTGGTCCAGGGTCATTCTCCCAGCCCGCTCGAAGCCACCGGACAACTGCTGAAAATGGCGGGAGGCGGCCTGCTGTGCGGCGTGGCCATCGCTGGAGCCGCGCTGTTATTGGCCGGCAATACCCAGGACCATCTGCTGGAACTTGCCCTCACCACCGTGGCGGCCTACGGTTCATTTCTCATCGCCGAGCGATTTCACATGTCCGGCGTCCTGGCCACGCTGGCCGCGGGTCTGACGCTTGGCAATCTCGGTTCGCGCGGACGAATATCGGACCGCGGCAAAGAGGTGGTGCAGGACTTTTGGGAATACGCCGCGTTCGTCGCGAATTCGTTGATCTTCCTGCTCATCGGAATGCGCGTGGCGATGCAGGATTTCCGCGCGGTGTGGCTTCCGGCACTGATCGCGATTTTACTGGTGACGCTGGGACGCGCGGCAGCGGTTTATCCTTCTTGCGCGCTTTTTTCGGCCGCGCAATCTCGAGTACCGCTGCGATACCAGCATTTCCTGTTTTGGGGCGGGCTGCGCGGGGCATTGGCGCTGGCCCTGGCTTTGGCGCTTCCGGCCGAACTGCCTCAGCGCGATGCCATTGTCGCCATCAGCTTCGCCGTGGTGTCCTTCTCGATCTTCGCGCAGGGGCTGACGATGAAACCGCTATTGCGTGCCGCCGGACAGCTTCCCCGCGGCGCTTGAGGGGTCGCAGGCGTACTCCATCAATTCGAAATTCTTCGCTTGACGGTGCAGCGGGAGACGCAATTTCCAGGAACGCGTGTAAATCTTGGGGTCTTCGAGCGTTGCCTCATACCAGATGGTGTTGGCGTCAACGGGCGTGTAGCGCTCCGTCACGTGCAGCTGATCGCTATGGAAATCGCCGGCCATGTCGAGCCAGGTCTGGTCGTTGAAACCCTTCACATCCACAACCAGCGTGTCGCCGTCCCAATGCGCTATGGAATCGCCGTCGAATGTTTCGGCGCCAGCCAGGTGTGTGCTTCGGTCGAGATGAAAAATCCGCCAGGCGTGCGCGTACTCGTAGATCGCCTCGATCTTACCTGGGGTCTGCATAATTTCGAATGCGTAGGGCGAATAAGTGATGCGCGGAACGCCGGGCAGCAGACAATGCGCTACGGGATCGTTGTACCCATTCTTCGCCAGCTCGTCGCGCTTCTTCAGCGCTCCATCCTGATACGGAATCTTGTCCACTTCGGCGATGCCCGGGCCGCCGGGGTAGCCATAATCGCCACGGTGTTTCACCACGTTGAATGCGCCCATGCTGCGCTCCTGCCAGATGCCGGAAAGATCGGGCTTGCCGTCGCGAGCGCGCGGCATCGGACCGGCTTTTTCGCCCGGCCGGAAGGGATCGGCATCGCCAGGCTTAGGGATGGTGTCCCAGCTATCTTGCGCATGCAATGCCGCCACGAGGCAGAGCGCGGAGGCCATCAGGCAAATGCGTCTCACTGCGCCGCTCACTGTTTGGGACCGTTATCCGGCGAGCCCGCGAACAACTTTCGCCCGTCCGGCGTGGTGATCTGGCGAGCGGCTAAGGTATGCGATCCGTCCTTGGCGACAAATCCATGTACGCTGATGGTGTCGCCCGGTTTCACCGTGTCGCGACGCCAGCCGCCGCGATACAACACGTTGGGAGGGCCGGTTTCCAAGCCCCAATTCACTACCGTGCCATCGTCGGACTTTACGTCGATGTAGATCCAGGAGTGGGGATTCACCCAATCTACTTTGGTGACCGTGCCCACCAGATCCACGGCCTTGGCGCCGTCGAACTCCGCGGCGAAGGAATGATGCGCCGCGAGGGGCGTCACCGCGAGCAACAATCCCACGGTCGCCGACAGAGCCAACGTTGTTCTCATACAGATTCCTTCAAATCATGCTATCCGATTCTCAGAGCGACTGCATAACGGTACCATTCGCCGGCTTCACTTTCGTGCAGCGCATGCGGGGCGAGCCATCTTTCGCGCGCGCGCCGAAGCACGTCACCTTGTCGCCGGGCTTCACAGTATCCTTGGACCAGCGCAGCCGCTCCAGCCCGCGCGGGCTGTCGAGTTCGATCACCCAATGCTCCACCGTGCCGTCCGGAGCGCTGGCGTCCAAGTAAATGTGGGAATGCGGATTGGTCCATTCGAAGCGAGTGACAACGCCGGTAGCGGTAGCGGGACGCGTCAGGTCGTAGTCGGCGGTGGAATGGTGAGCGAGAGAGGGAATACGAGGAATACAAGGAAGACGAGGAATACGAAGCGGAGCCCGCAACGGCCCAGGCGTGGCATAATCACAGTTTGGCTCACATTCTTCCACTCAAACAAGCGATCCAGGAAATGGTTCGCGACGGTGACGTGGTGGCGCTGGAAGGCTTCACCCACCTGATTCCTTTCGCCGCCGGCCACGAGATCATCCGTCAGGGGCGGCGCAATCTCACGCTGATCCGTATGACGCCGGACCTGATTTACGATCAGCTGATCGGCGCGGGCTGCGCGTCGAAACTGATGTTTTCCTGGGGCGGCAATCCGGGCGTCGGCTCGCTGCATCGGTTGCGCGACGCGGTGGAGAAACGGCTGGCCCGCTCCGCTGGAGCTCGAAGAGAACGCTCACGCCGGCATGGCGGCCGCTTACGCGGCCGGAGCTTCGCATCTGCCGTTCGGCGTGTTGCGCGGCTATCTGGGACACCGACCTGCCGAAATACAACCCGCGTCAAGTTCATCGAATGCCCGTTCACCGGCGAGAAGCCTGGCGGCGATTCCCGCCATTCGCCCGGACGTGACCATCATTCACGCGCAGAAGGCGGACCGCAAGGCAACGTGCTGATGTGGGGCGTGGTGGGCGTGCAGAAGGAAGCGGTGCTGGCGGCCAAGCGCGCCATCGTGACGGTGGAGGAAATCGTCGACGAGCTGGACGCTCCTCCCAACGCGGTGGTGCTGCCTTCCTGGGTGGTCGGCGCGGTGTGCGAAGTGAAAGGCGGGGCGTTTCCTTCCTACGCGCAAGGTTATTATCCGCGCAACAACGCGTTCTACAAAGCCTGGGACGCCATTGCGCGCGAGCGCGAGACTTTCCAGGCCTGGATGCGAGCGCACGTGCTGTCAACCAAGGATTTCGACGAATTCAGCGCAGCCTGGAACAGGTGGTCGCGCATGCCTGACGCGAAATACACAGCGCCGATGAAATGATGACCATCGCCGCGGCGCGCATGATGCGCAACGGCGCGTCTTGTTTTGTCGGCATCGGGCTGCCCAGCGCCGCGGCGAATCTCGCGCGCCTCACGCATGCGCCGGACACGGTGTTGATTTACGAATCGGGCTCCATCGGCGCCAAGCCTACCGTGCTGCCGCTCTCCATCGGCGACGGCGAGCTTTCGGAAACCGCCGAAGCCGTGGTTTCCATTCCGGAAATCTTCGCCTACTGGCTGCAAGGCGGCCGCATCGATCTCGGATTCCTGGGCGCGGCGCAGATCGACAGCTTCGCCAACATCAATACCACGGTGATCGGCGATTATCACAAGCCTTCCGGTGCGGCTGCCGGGCGCGGGCGGAGCGCCGGAAATCGCGGCGTCGTCCAAAGAAGTGCTGATCACGCTGCGCCAGAATAAGCGCGCGTTCGTGGAGAAGCTGGATTTCGTCACTTCCGGCGGCCATTTCAGCGGCGGCGACAGCCGGAGCGAAGATGGACCTGCCCGGCAAAGGTCCCACCGCCGTGATCACCGATCTCGGCATCCTGACTCCGGACGAGACGACGAAGGAGCTGACGCTCACCAGCCTGCATCCCGGCGTGACGGTCGAGAAAGTGATCGAATCCACCGGCTGGCCTCTGAAGGTTGCGCCGAAACTGGCCACCACCGAGCCGCCCACCGAAACCGAACTGCGCGTGCTTCGCGATTTGAACGAACGCACCGCGCGCGCTCACGCCGGACAGGCCTAATGCTTGCATTTTGCTTACGACATGCTGCCGTCGCGTGTCGTGTTTGGCGTCGGCTGTTTGGATAAACTGCCCGAAGAGATCGACCGGCTGGGCGCTCATCGCGCGCTGGTCCTCTCCACGCCCGAGCAGCGTAAAGAAGGGCAGCAGATGGTGGATCGTTTGGGAGCGCGCGCCGTCGGATTGTTCGACAAAGCCGTCATGCATGTGCCTATCGAGATCGCCGAGCAAGCTCGTGAACAAGCCAAGGCTCTCGGCGCGGATTGCTGCGTCGCTGTGGGCGGAGGATCCACCACGGGACTGGCGAAAGCCATCGCGCTGGTGTCGACGCTTCCGATTCTGTCGATTCCCACCACCTACGCAGGATCGGAGATGACGCCCATCTGGGGCCTCACCGAAAGCGGGATGAAAAAGACCGGCCGCGATCCACGCGTGCTTCCCAAGGCGGTGTTGTATGACCCGACGCTCACCGTCAGCATGCCGTCCCTGCTGTCGGCCACCAGCGGCATGAACTCCATCGCGCACTGCGTGGAAGCGCTGTATTCGAAGGACGCCAATCCGATCATCTCGATGATCGCCGAAGAAGGCATTCGCGCGCTGGCAGCCGGGCTGCCGCTGGTGGTGCAAGAACCCGCGAATCTGGAGGCTCGTTCCAACGCGCTCTATGGTGCGTGGCTGGGCGGCATGTCGCTGGGCGCGGTGGGCATGGCGCTCCATCACAAGCTGTGCCACACGCTGGGAGGAAGTTTCAACCTTCCGCACGCCGAGACGCACACGGTGGTGTTGCCGTATGCGACGGCTTATAACGCGCCGGCGGCTTCCGAGGCCATGTCGCGCATTGCACGAGCGCTGGGCGCGAAGTCCGCGGCACAAGGCCTGTACGATCTCGCGGCTTCGCTCGGCGCGCCGGCATCGCTAGCGGCGCTCGGCCTGAAAGCAGCCGATCTCGACCGAGCCGCCGACATCGCGGTGCAGAATCCCTATTACAACCCGCGTCCCATCACGCGCGAAGGCATCCGGGCATTGCTCGAAAATGCCTTCCAAGGTCGAAGGCCGGAGTAGTTACCGCCTCCAACCACGGACGTAACCGCGACCGTAGTAGCGAGGTCCGTAATAACGTGGGCCAACCCAACGCGGTCCATAGTAAGCGCGCGGTCCCCAATAAACAGGCGCGGGCGCGACATAAGCCGGCGCTGGCGCAACGTAAGAAACGGCGGGCGCGGCGGGATAATAACCGTAAGCCGGGGCCACTGCGATTCCAACACCAACAGCGACGCGCGGCGCCGCGAAGGCCGCGGTTCCAACCACGAATAAAAGAGCGAGCAATTTCGTTTTCATCGACCTGTCCTCCTAACGCGCCTGACTAATGCATTCACCATGCCAACGGCGATGCCATGTGGAATATTGAACTTGCAAGCCGAACCCCGTACTCGCCCATGGCCCATATCCACCAAACCGGTTTGATTTCGGCCAACTGATACAAAAGTCCGCCCTTAGTACGAAAGTCCGTCAGGGATACTAGGGAAGCATATAGGTCCTCCGCCCGATTGGGCTGTACATGGCCCACGATTAGAATGCATTAGGATCATGAACGCAGGTATCGTCCTCACCAAGCAAAACAAGACTCAATACTCCGAGGCGGAGGCAGCTCAGGAGCTGGGCATATCGGTGGAACAGCTGCGCGTCTTGATTCGCAAGCACATCGCGCAAAGCGATGAAGACTTGAACCACATTGCGGTGGCCAGCTTCCATCCGTCGGATCTTCTGGTGCTGAAAATTCTCACCGGCCAACCAGGCGACCTGACGCCGGCCGATTCCAGCGAATAAGTCCGCGCCACCGCTACCACAGCGCCAACCTTCCAAGTAACCAGAAAACGGGCCTTCCCGTCGCAATGCGTATGCGCGGGCTTCTGATGGTTAGTTTCCTGATTGGTGCGGCGCTTGGGCAGGGCCGGATCGAGGCGACGGCGGGCAAGCTTGTGGCCGTGCGCGATGGCTCCATCACAGTGCGCAATGACCAGGGCACACGAACCTTCCTGCTTACAGCAGCCACCAAAATCTGGCGCGGCGATTACGTGGATGTCCATCAGCTTCGCCTCGGCGACGATCTCGGTATCCGGTTTCGCGTATCGAACCGCACCGGCCAAGCGACCGCCGTGGATATCGACGCGAATCTCGACCGCTGGGACGGGAACATCACAAAAGTTTCGGGCGACCGGGTCGAGATTGAGTTTACAGACAAGGATGGCAACCCCAGTGGTACGAAGGGTGCGGTCATATTCTGGAATCGGACGACTTTTCTGGTTGACGCCTCACGGAGGGACCTCCGGCCAGGCTCTTATCTGAGTGTGATCGGTCTGGTCGAAAGCCCGGACGTAATGCGGGCTTGGCGCGTGATCGGCTTTGGTCCTCCGCCGGGAGTCCGGCCGAGCAGGTAGCGGAACCTCCAATCCCGGAGGGTGCATGCCCGGCCCTTTGGTAACATGCTTGGGTATGGCAAAGCTTGGATTTCTTGGATTGGGTCTCATGGGTTATCCGATGGCGCGGAATCTGGCGCGCGCCGGCCACCAGGTGGCTGTCTGGTCGCACACCGCGAGCAAAGCGAAACAGCTGGCATCGGAGGAAAAGGCGATTGTCTGCTCATCTCCTAAACAGGTTGCCGAACAATCTGACTTCGTTTTCGCCTGCGTTGGGGATACGGCCATGTCCGAGGAAATTTTCACCGGGCCGAACGGCGTCATTGAAGGAGCGAAGGCGGGAACCGTTGCGGCGGATGCCAGCACTATCTCACCTACCGCCAGCCGGGGCATCGGTCAGAAGCTTGCCGCCAAGGGCATCCACTTTCTGGACGCGCCCTGCACGGGGTCTACCCCGGGAGCGACTAACGCCACCCTTACCTTCATGATCGGTGGCGACCAGGGCGTCTTTGAAAAAACGAGGCCATACCTGGAGGCGATGGGCAAGCAGTTCTACTACTGCGGCGGTCCGGGGCTGGGCCTGCAAGCCAAGCTGACGCAGAACCTGATCCTGGCGAACCTGATGCAGGCCTTCAATGAAGGTCTCGTGCTGAGCACCAAAGGAGGCATCGGGCCCGACCTGATGCTGGACATCCTTAATAACAGCGCAGCGAAGTCCGGATTGATCTCCTTCAAGGCCCCTTTCGTTTTCAGAAGGGACTTCACCACCAACTTTTCCACAAAGTGGATGCACAAGGACATCGGACTGGCGCTCGGTTCGGCCCAGGAGCTGGGGCTCCCCATGCCCTTGACCAGCCAGACCGAACAGATGTTTCAGGCTGCAATTGCAGAGGGTTACGGGGAAGACGATCTGTGTGCGACCATCCGCGTGATGGAACATTGGGCAGGCGTCGAGGTCAAGGGAAAATAAAAATACAAAAAACTGTTGCGTTCCAAGAAACCATATACTAGTATTGGAATTAAGCCGGGGAGGCAACTCCCACCAAAGCGAGAACTAACCTCATTAAAGACCCCTGAAGCAATCCTCCCCGGCGCCCGAAAGGGTTGGGTCTTGCCAAAACAAAACAAGTAACAAATGTTACACGGTGCCGAGTCAGAACCGCGAGCGTAAGCAAGCGGATTTAACGCTATAATGGGGCGATTGAAGACGCTCACCCTCCTTGGGTCCACCGGCTCTATTGGTCTCAGCACTTTAGACGTGGTTGGACGGCATCCGGAAAAGTATCAGGTCCACGCCCTGGTAGCAGGCTCCAACGTCGACCTGCTAGTGCAGCAGATCGAGCGATTTAGACCGGCCCTTGCGGTTACGGCAACCGAACAGTCCCACAAGAATCTAATCAGCGGGTTGACCGATGCGGGGCTTCCGCGGCAGAGCTGGCCGGAGCTTTCCTGGGGCGCCAAGGCTCGCGTAGAGGCAGCTGTAGCCTCCGAAGTGGACTTTGTAATGTCCGCCATTGTCGGGGTGGCGGGGTTGGAGGCGACCTACCGAGCCATCTCCGCGGGAAAAAGGCTGGGACTCGCCAATAAAGAGGTCCTGGTGGCCAGCGGGAAGCTGGTGATCGAGGCCGCGCGAAAGTCGGGAACTGAGCTGATTCCAGTGGATAGTGAACATAACGGGGCGCATCAGTGCCTGAGAGCCGGCCAGCGGAGCGAAGTGGCGCGGCTCATCCTGACAGCTTCCGGGGGCCCGTTTCGCGAAACGCCGGCCGATAAGTTAGCCAACGTGACACCCACGGATGCCCTGAACCATCCCACCTGGAAGATGGGCCGCCGCATCACCATCGATTCGGCAACGCTGATGAACAAGGGTTTCGAAGTAATTGAAGCCTGCTGGCTGTTCGGTTTTTCTGCCGATGAAGTGGACGTGGTGATCCATCCCCAATCGTCGGTCCACGCCATGGTGGAGTACACCGACGGCAGCGTGATCGCGCAAATCTCAGCCACCGATATGCGCATGCCCATCCAATATGCATTGACCTATCCGGATCGCGATCCGGCGCCGGTGCCGCGCCTGGACTGGAGTGACGCGCGCAGCTGGACTTTTTCAGCGCCCGATTACAAGAAATTCCCCGCGCTGCGGCTGGCCTATCAGGCCTTCCGGGCTGGTGGATCCGCCACCTGCACGTTGAACGCGGCCGATGAAATTGCCGTAGAAGCTTTTCTAGCCGGACAAATCTCTTTCCCGCACATCGCCGAAGTGCTGGAGGAGACGCTGGCGCGGGTGCCGAATCGCGAAGCGGTCTCCATCCGGGAGATACTGGAAATAGATGAACAATCGCGCACCGCGGCGCGTAACATTGTTAAACGCGCGTCCGAAGCGCGCCGGCATTATTCCGTAGAGGCCTGATACATGAGCTTCGTCATTTTGCAGAACATCTTTTGGGCGCTGGTCATGATCGGCGTCATGATCCTGATTCATGAGCTGGGCCATTATTGGGCGGCGCGCTTTTTCGACGTCAAAGTGGAAACGTTCAGCTTTGGTTTTGGCCCGCGCCTGTTCGGCTTCAAGAAGGGCGAAACCGATTTTCGCTTTTCGGCGATTCTGCTGGGCGGCTACGTCAAGATGGTGGGCGAGCAGCCCGGCGACGAGCAGTCCAGCGACCCGCGCAGCTTCCTGGCCAAGCCTCGGTGGCAGCGTTTGATCATTTTGTTCGCGGGCCCAGCCATGAACATGATTCTGGCTGTGGGGGTGCTCACCGGTCTCTTTATGGTGCGGTTCCCGAAGGTTCCTTCTTCGCCATCGCCCGAGATCGGCTACATCGTGCCCGACAGCGCGGCAGCCAAGGCCGGCTTGCACGAAGGCGACCGCATCATGCGAATTGGCGACACTTCCAATCCAACCTGGGAAGACATTTACGTAAAGGAAGTGGCCAGCGCGGGACATCCTCTCAGCCTCAGGATCGTTCGCAATGGAGTAAGCCAGTTGGTCACCGTAACGCCAACCCTGGATCCTAAGACCGGCGCCGGTTTCGCGGGCTGGGGCGAGCAGAGCGATATCGAAGTGGACAGCACCGTAGCGGGTTCACCCGCGGCCAAGGCGGGGCTTGAGCCTGGAGACATTATGGTGAGCGTGGACGGCCAGCCGATCCACTCCACGCCCAAGGTTCACGACATCATCAATACCAATGCCGGGAAGCCGGTGGATCTTCAGTTCTCGCGCAATGGAAAGATCATGAGCGCCCGCGTGACACCGGCCATGTCGGAAAATGGCGGCGTCAAGGAATGGCTGATCGGCGTGAAGTTGCAGCCGAAAGTTGTGATCGTCAGCCTGCCGTTTCCGGAGGCGCTTACCGAGTCGGTTCGCCAGAACGCCAAGAGCGCAACGTTCATTTATCAGTTCCTGCGCGGCGTGGCCGAGCGGCGCATGTCGCCGAAGTCAGTGGCAGGGCCTATTGGGATCGTGCAGATGTCGGGAGAGGAAGCGCGCGAGGGAGCCATCGCCTACCTGGGACTGATGGCCGGGCTGAGCTTGAATCTGGCGATCGTCAATCTGCTGCCGATTCCGATGTTGGATGGCGCGGCGATTTTCATGCTGCTGCTGGAGATGTTCATGCGGCGGGATCTCAGCCTGCGTTTCAAGGAAGCGGCTTTCCGGCTGGGATTTGTGTTTCTGATGGCGATCGTCGCGTTCGTGCTCTACAACGATATTTCCAAGCTAGCGGGCTGACGGCGCAAGTTCCTTCGCCGTCACGAACACCGGCTGGATATCCACCGGAATGCCATCCAGATTCTTCAGCGCTTTCTGCAGACTCGGCCCGATGACGCCCCATTGATCCAGCATGTGCTTGGCGCGCGCGTAATCGCCCTCGGCTTCGATAGTCAGCAGGTCGTGATCCAAATCCCGAACGGCGGCTTTGATCTTCGCGAAGTTCACTTCGAAGGCGCCATCCGGACGCGCGACAAACCCGCCTTTTTCAGTGATGTAGTTCACCTGCATCGCCATGCCCTTCCCGTGCGCGTCGTTTAACCCAAAGCGCAGGGTGCGGAAGGTGGACGCCAGAAACGTGGTGTACAACTGCCGCTCTTTCTCCGGGCTGCTTTCGATCAGCTTGCGGTCGTAAAGATGTTGCAGCATGTAGAGGCCGGTGACGTCGGCCTTGGCTTCTTCGATGGCGCTATACAGCTCTTTCATCTCTTGGCGCGGAGTGGTGGCGCGCCCGGCGACGGTGATCTGATGCGGCCCGATGCCGTGGCTCAACTCGTGGGCCAGAATGTGAGTGAAAAACGAATCGAAGCTCAAGTCCTTCTGGCTGGCCGGCGAGAGCACGCGCTTGGCGATCGGCTCCAGCGTGGAATGAAACTTGGCCTCCTGCACATTCTTCAGCATCACGCGCTTGCTACCCTTGAGCGTCACCACGCGTTCGTCGTTGGGGAGATTGTAAGCGGCGGTCTGGACGGCGTGGGCGGCGTCGCCTGCGTCGAAGACTTCGTTCACCACGCGAATCGGCGAGCTGGCGCCAAGCTTCGGATTGCGATATTTCGGATCGATGGGCAGATTGTTTTCCACTTCCTGCAAATGATCGGCGAAGAAACGCAGCTTGGCGGTTTCGGCATCGTCACGCACGTTCACGTAAGCTTCGAAGGCAGCCTTGTAGCCGAAGATGTCGTCGTTGTACGTTTCATAAGGGCCGATGGTGATGTCGAGCGGCGCATCCAGATCCATCCAAGCGATGTCGCTCTCGTAATAATCGTTGGAGCGGAAGGCCGCGGCACGCGTGGCGAGAAACTTCTTGAGCGTCGCGTTATCGGTCAGCGCAGCCGCTTCTTCCAACAACTTCGCCGATTTCTCCAGATCCGCGCGATACTCCTGGCTGTAGGGCACGGCGTGCAGCTTTCGATTGGCATTGCGATGAATGACGGTGAAAAAACCTTCGGCCTGCTCGCGCTCGGGTTTCGAAAGCGTCTTCACCCACATTTCAAACTCCTCCCGCGTCATGTCCTCGGGATAGAAATTCGCGCCGGGCAGCTTCTTGGGCGGAACGCCGGGGAGAAATGCGTCGTGACCATCGATCTCGGACCAGGGCGATTTGTTCAGCCAGAAATAGTCCGAGCGAGCCTTGCCTAGTGGCGTGGCGTCTTGCCGCAGCTTGGCGTAGAGCGCATGGTTTCCGCTCCACATCTGGGTGAGGAAGATATCGTTCAATATGCGCGAGGCTTCAATCAACTTCCCGAGCGCCTGACGGTCGCCCGGCGAGAGTTTGGAAAGGTCCACGCGAAGCTCGGTGGGCTGGAAGCGCACGATCATTTTCTGAAGCTGCGCGAGATCGGGAATGGCGGCAGTGGCGGCAAGCATAGCGACGAAGACCAGAAGTTTCTTCACTATCCGCATGCTACCACGCTAAATCGGCAGCATATCCAGCGCGGCTTGGAGTTCGCTTCTGCGCGTATGCCCGTCGCCGGTGCGCGCGGTCACTTCGATGCCTTTTTCGTAGAACGCCCGCGCCTGCTCCACATCGCCCATCTTCTCCAGTACTTGGCCGCCATGGAAATACGCAGCCGCGTAATTGGGATTATGTTCCAGCAAGGCGCGGAATTCGGCGACGGCGGTCGCCAGTTCCCCGCTCTTCACCAACTCCATGGCCAGGCCGTATCGCGAGAAGGCATCCGCGGGATTCTGGGCCACCATCGCTTTCAGAACATCCATTCGATTTGTAGACATCTACGTGCTACTATACCGGGCAATGGCGTGCCCGTATTTTTACCCTGAGGCGCGATTTGAAACCAGCCCCTGGAGCGTGCCGCCACGTTTACCCCTAGGCGACGCATTTTCGGGCTTGTGCCGCGCTCCTGGAAGCACTCTACAGCCCGATGAACAGCGCATGCGCGAAGTCTGCAATTTGGGCTATGGACGGCACGGTTGCGAACAGTTTCCCGCATCTTCCGCCGCCGACGCAATTCGCTTTCACGTCGTGAAGGATTCGGGCGAGCTGATCCAAATCCAATACGTCTTCGAAAAAGAATGCTGGCCCAGAGAGCACGGCGACGCCGCGAGCCTCACCGATGAAATCTCGCAGCGCCAGGCCCACGTTTTCCTCGAAACCTATTTGAGGAGACGAAGCGCCCAGTGAGTCCAGAGCGCCTTGTTTCAGAGCTGCCGGGACGTTTCGTCCGCGAGTCCGTTTCCGAGTATTCCGAATTCGCGCTGCCCACCGATGCCAATACGCTGGGGAACGTTCTGGGCGGCAAGGTGATGCATCTGGTGGACCTGGCCGCGGCGCTGGCCGCCGTGCGCCACGCGCGCTGTTCGGTAGTGACAGCGTCGGTGGATCAGATGAGCTTCCTGCATCCGGTTCACATCGGCCAGTTGATCATTCTGCAATCCAGCGTCAATCGCGTGTTCCGAACATCCATGGAAGTGGGGGTGCGCGTGCAGGTGGAGAACCTGCTCACCGGCCAAAGGAAGCACACTTCATCGGCGTATCTGACGTTCGTCGCGATCGACAAAAGCGGAAAGCGCGTTCCCATCGCGCCCGTGATCCCAGAGACGGAGGAAGAGAAGCGGCGTTTCGCGGAGGCTGAGGATCGGCGGGCCGCGCGGCTGGCGATGCGTGACAAAGCTTTACGAAAACGGTAACAGGCTCCCTCACGGTCGCGGTTCAGCAGGTCGCCGCTCTAGTCGTTGCCCGCTTTGTACATGTACTTGATGTTCGGCTTGAAGATCAGCAGATTCGGGTGGCCGTCGCGATTCACCTTCAGGCAAGTCTTGTCGTACCACTCAATCACGCCTTCCAGTGTTTCCCCATCTTTCATCACAAACACCATGGGCGTCTTGGCCTGCATTTGTTTCATGTAGTAGAAATTCTCTGCGTTGGTTTGATCCGGTGGGGCAACTTTCTTCTGGTGATTATTGGGGGGACGTCGATTCATTTGGTCTTTCACTTCGTTCAAAGACGGACGTATGAGCTTACGATTCCCGGACTCCACGGCACGCTCCACAAATTCGAGATATCCAGTCAGGCCCAAAACGCGTAGAGAAACCGGCCGGGGCCATTCGGGGGATTGCTAGAAGATCAGCTAAAATCATTGAACCACAATAGCCACGGCCTCTGCAAGAAGTGTACCGGCAGGCGCGCCATCCACGAAAAGACGTAGCGGCGCGCTAGACGTTACAGCGTCAAGGCACGCAACTCCACCACCAGCGCATCCAGCGCGATGCTTTTTTGGATATTGCGCCGCACCAGCGAGGAAAGCTCGTCGGCTCGGTGGACAGCCGCGCGGATCCAGCGGAAAGAAACCCGGCCGGCGAGCGCTTCCATCTCGCGGCGGATATCGGCATTGCGAATTTCGCCCGCGCCTTCCGATAGCAGCAACAGGTCCTCCAGCAGGAGATACAGGATATTGAGCAGCGCGTCCAGCTTCTCGGTCTTGCGAGGCGCCAGGGCTTCGGAAACCTTGGCCCATTCGACGAAACCCGCGCGGCCGGCCGCCACTTCCAGCAGCTTCAGCATGGCGCCGCGGCGTTCGTCGTAAACATCCAGATCCATCGAAACCGCCAGGCCGGGGCTGCCTGCCGCCAGCGCAATGCGACGGTCGGCATCGGACAATCCGCGCTCCACGACAAAGGCCCGCATCTCCACGTTCGACAAGGGCGACAAATGGAACGATACGACGCGCGAGCGGATGGTAGGCAGCAGATCGTAGGGATTCTCCGCGGCCAGCAACAGGATCAAATGCTCGGGTGGCTCTTCCAGGGTCTTGAGCAGCGAATTGGCGGCTTGTTCGTTGGCGCGATCGATGTGATCGATCAGGAAGACACGCCGCGCTCCGTGCAGCGGCTTAAATTGCGCGCGTTCCTTCAGGGCGCGCATCTGCTCGATGGTGATCTGGCGCAGAGGGCCGTCCGGCGGAAAGGTCAGGAAGTCAGGATGCGTGGCAAAGAGGAGCGGATCCTCGTTGCGCTTGTCGGCGGGCCATTTTTCGCGCTCCGCAATGGCCTCGGCGTTGGCTTCCAGGCTCAAGTCGTCCTGCTCGATCTTGTCGGCGCCTCCCACCATCGCCGCCGCGAATCGACGGGCCAGCGTGGCTTTGCCCACGCCTTCGGGACCATCCAGCAAAATGGTTTGCGGGATGCGCTCCTGCTGCGTCATCGCGAAGAGCGTTTGCGCGACTTTCGCATTGCCATGGAAATTTTCGAACATCGCAAGCTCTCAGTCTCCCACACACTTTCGTATCTCAGCGAGCCGATGAGTGAGCTACAATCGCGGATGAAGGCGCGTTTGTGAGACTCGGAATTGATTTTGGAACTACACGCACCGTCGTCGCGGCGGTGGATCGCGGAAATTATCCGCTGCTTTCCTTCGAGAGCCCGGATGGCGCGCACGTGGAATGGTTTCCGTCGCTGGTGGCGGTGCGCGGCAACGAGCGCGTGTACGGATGGGAGGCCTGGGCATGCCAGCAGGATCCGGAATGGACCATCATCCGGTCCCTGAAGCGCGTGTTGCAGGACGCCGGTCCCAACACCATCCTGGAGCTGGCCAATCAGCAGGTGCCGCTGATCCAGGTGCTGCGCGAAATGGCCACCGCGCTGCGCGATCTGCTGCCGCAGGAGAAGCTGGAAGTGATGCTTGGCGTGCCTGCCAACGCGAATACCAACCAGCGATTCCTGACGGTGGAGGCGTTTCGCTCCGCCGGGTGCGAAGTGGTGGGACTGCTGAATGAGCCGTCCGCAGCGAGCATCGAATTCGGCCACAAAACCAAAATCAACGGCGTGATTCTGGTCTACGATCTGGGCGGCGGAACCTTCGATGCGTCGCTGGTGGAAGTGGGCGAACGGACGCACCGGCCGCTGGCGTCGGAAGGCATCGCCACGCTGGGCGGCGACGATTTCGACGAGATCCTGGCGGAATTGGCCACCAGCAGCGATGAACGGCATGGGCTCTCACAGGCCGAACACTTCCGCCTGCTGGAAGAATGCCGCGCTCGCAAGGAAGCTCTCAATCCGAATTCTCGCCGCATTGTGATCGATCTGGACACAGTGCGCGAAGGCTGGGGCACCACAAGCGTTCCCGTGACCGATTACTACGATCTGTGCCGGCCGCTGGTGGATGAAACGCTGAACGTGGTGGAAGACCTGCTGGAAGCGCAGGGCGGCGCGGATATTGAGGCGCTTTACGTCACCGGCGGAGGAAGCGAGCTGCCCATCGTCAGCCGCGTGCTGCGCGAGAGGTTCGGCAAACGCGTGCGGCGTTCGGTGCATGCGCGCTCGGCGACGGCGATTGGCCTCGCTATCCAGGCCGATGCCCAGGCCGGCTATGTTTTGCGTGAGAAGTTCACACGTTACTTCGGTGTATGGCGCGAAGGCGACGCCGGACGCCGCATTGTTTTCGATCCGCTGTTTCAGAAGGGCGTGGCGCTGCCGGGGCCCGGTGAGCGTGCGCTCGAAATTCGCCGCCGCTACAAGCCCGTTCACAATATCGGACACTTTCGTTATCTTGAATGCACGCACCTGGACGAGCAAGGGCAGCCTTGCGGGGACGTCACATTGTGGGACGCGATCCAATTTCCGTTTGATCCCAGCCTCCAGGACTCGGGGGTGGTGGAAGTGGCGCACTCTTCAGTCGCGCGGTCGCACGAAATCGAGGAAGCGTATTCCATCGATGCGAGCGGCACGGTTACCATCACGATCACCAATCTCACGGCCGTCTATCAACGCGTCTATCGCCTGGGACGCTGGGCTTCCAAAGATGCGCCGGTAACGCCGGCCAAGGCGCGCATGCGGCACGTGGTGCGAAAGCAGGCCGAAGGCCGCCGCCGCTAAGCGAACAACTTGAGCCGAAGAAATTGAGCGATCTTCTCGACCTGATTCGCGAACACCGGCTGTATGATCTGGCGCATTCCTATTTCCCTGGCATGCCGCACTTCCCCACGCATCCGCCGTTTGTGTTCGGGCTGACGCGCAAGCATGGCGACATGATGCTGGAGGGCGGCGTCAGTTCTTCGGCCGAATCTATCGCACTGGGCGGCCATGTGGGCACGCACATCGACGCGCTCTGCCATTTTTCCTGCGATGGCAAATTACATGGCGGTGTGGATGCGAAGGCTGTGCAGAGCGACTCAGGCGGTTTTGCGGAGCTGGGCGTGGATACCATCGCGCCCATTCTGCGCCACGGAGTGCTCTTGGACATCGCCGCGCAGATGAACTTGGAAGCCCTGCCGACCGATTTTTCGATCACTCCGGATCATCTGGACGCGGCGCTCGAAACCGCGTAGGTCCAGATCGATCCGGGCGATGTGGTGCTGCTTCGCACCGGATGGGCGCACTACTTCACCAACTTCGCGCAGTACGTGACCGGCGGAGAAGGAGATTCACGGGCGAGGCATGCCGCGGCCGGGCCAGGTCCCGAGATCGACGCTGCCCGCTGGTTAAGCAAGCGGGGAGTGTTCGCGGCGGGATCGGACACCATCGCGTTCGAGAAGGTGCCGGCTGCGAGCATGCCCGTACACGTTCATCTGCTGGTGCAGAGCGGAATCCACATTATCGAAGCGTTGAATCTGGAGAATCTGGCGCGAGACCGGATCCGTGAGTTTGTTTTTGTGGCGGCGCCGCTCAAGATTCGCGGGGGCACGGGGGCGCCGATACGGCCGCTGGCGTTGGCTTAATGCAGGCTTGGCCTAATATTGGTTCAGGAACGCGGTCAGCTCGGGCGTCAAATTCCTGCGCGCAGCGATGCACAGATCGATGCCTTCCAGAGTCTGCGCCAAGGTTCTGGGACCGCCGTTGTAATCCTTCACGCGGTCGGCGAAGAAGGAATCCAATTCGTCGCGATGCCGGGCATCGCAGAAACTGCCGCCCACCGAAGGCAGCATGGCGGCATAATCTTCGCCCACCTCGCGCGGCAGCCGCTTCAACAAAGCGTCCAGGTTCTGTTTGACGAATTCAAAAGGTACATCGCGCGTAGCCACAAAAGAAAGCGGGCCGAACAGCAAAGGATAGAAGGATTCGCGCAGATCGAAATCCTTGGAGAGCAACAGATCGAGCGCAGCCCGCGCCAGTTCGGGATTGCGGAACGAACCCAGCGCCTCGAGCAATACTTCGCGATTGTGATGATCGCGCTCCTCAATGGCGGCGGTTCGAAGCGAATTGAAAAGTTCGCGGTTGCCGAATTCAGCCGCGATTCGCAGCACGGGTTCCAGCATCTCGGGAGCGATGCTCCCTGCGCCACCCTGCCGTCGCGTCTCCAGCCACTCGCGCGCCAGCTTTTCGGCCTGATCGATGAGCTCATTTTCTTCGCCCGTGCTGGCCACGAACGGAACCAGCTTCTGGCGCAGCAAGCGCGTGTCGTCGCTATCGCCAGGCGGCGCAGTCCACCCTAGCGCGCGCGCCTTTTCGCCGAATTCGCGCTGAATGAACCGAGCGCCTTTTGCGCGCAGGTTGGCTGGAACGCTTTCGCCCCTCAGCAATGCGGCGATGTTGGCGGCTGCCTGAACCACGTGCCAGTCCGGATCCTTGCTGAACTCCGGCACCAACCCCAGCGCTACTTCGGTGGACGCTTGTCCTTCGCTGGCGAGCGAATCCACGTCGCCTAAAACACCCACACGCTCCGCAACGGTCAGATGGCTGCCATGATCGGACAAGGTTTTCTTCAAGAGATCGCCTTCATACGCGACTTGGTAGTAGCCGGTTTCGCCGTCGTTGGGAAGAAGCCAGGCGGGACAGGTCTGAGCGCCGGTCAACGCGATCTCATCCTTCGGATCCGACAACAAATTGCATTGACGATGCACCGAACCGTCCGCTTCAAACGCGACGCAGACCGGAATCTTCCAGGTTTGCGGCCGGGCTTGCGATCCGATGGGCAGCGAGCGCTTCTGCGAAACCTCAAGACGCGGGTGCGCGCCGCACTTAAGCGCGACCGAAACTTCCGGCACGCCTGCCTGGTCCAGAAAGCTGTTGAAAGCCGGCGCGACATTCATTCCGGCCGCGGCGCTCATGGCCGTTTCAAAATCGGCTGTCGTAGCATTGCCCCAGGCATGCTGCTTCAGATAGCGCTGGACGCCTTCGCGAAACTTTGCCTCCCCGATCCAGTGCTCGAACATCTCGATCACCGCCGCGCCCTTCTCGTACGTGATGTCGTCGAAGGCGTTCGCGATATCGTCGTTGTTCTGGATGGGCTGGCGAATCTCGCGCGCTGAAGCCAGTTCATCGCCGCGCATGGCGCCCACCCGCGCATTAACGGTCGTGACATCCAGATGCCATCCAGGCTGCCACTCGCCGGGAATTTTGCGCTCCAGCCAGGTGGCAAACGCCTCGTTCAGCCAGGTGTCGTTCCACCACGCGGTGGTCACCAGATCCCCAAACCACTGGTGGGCCATTTCGTGCGCGCAGGTGCCCGCCAGCTCTCGTTTGTCGTCGATGGTTTCGGCCGCTGGATCGGCCAGCAGGGTGCTCTCGGCGTAAGTGATCAGCCCAGCGTTCTCCATCGCGAAGTCGCTCACCGGCATCACCACCGAATCCAGCTTCTCGTAAGGAAACGGAATGCCGAAATAGTTCTCGAGTAACTGGAGCAGTTGCGGAATCGCCGTGGCTGCATACGCCGCCTCCGCGCTCTTGCCCTTGGGAACGATCACACGCACGGGCGTAGGGCCGACGCGCCCGGCGTCTACGACGTCGAATTTGCCAACCGCAAACGCCACCAGATAACTGGGCAGGGGCGGCGACTGCTTGAATCGTAAGGTCCTCATGCCATCGGGCTCACCCGATTCCGATTGCACGGGCGTGTTCGAGAAAGCCAGATCGTCTTTAGGAACATGCAGGGTGAGCTGCCACGGGACCTTAAAGTTTGGTTCGTCGAAGCAAGGAAACGCGCGGCGGGCATCGGTGGGTTCGAATTGGCTGTAAACATACCACTCGCGATCTTCTTTCAGCTGAAAGACGCCCGCGCTGCTGTTGCGGCTGATCTTGCCTCGATACGCGACGTGGAGAGTGCCGGCGCCTGAGATCGGGCGATCGAAAGCGAAGCCCAGGAACTGGTCGCCGCCGGGGACCGTTTTCGCAACTACCGCATCGCCGGAATCCATGTGAAATGCAGCGTCTTGAATCTGAAGGCCGATTGCGTTCAACCAAATCACTTCGGCCGGCGCGCGCAGTTCCACATGAATGTCTATGCTGCCGCGGAACGTATCGCGATCCGGAACAATGGTGAGATCGACGGCATAACTGGATGGCTGAACCGATCCATCCAGCCGGAGCTTGGGCGGCTCAAGCGAAGGCGCGGCAAAGGCCGCCGAGAGAATGAGAAAAAAGAGTGAAAGTCCTGCAAACTTCATGAACGAACTTCTGCTTCCGCAAGAACCGGCGCGGGCGCGGGGCGCGTGCGGAGCCACACCACCGAGAGCGCGCACAAATAAAGCAATGCTCCGGTGAGCAGGGTGGCGCGCAGGCCGATATAAATGGCCAGACAAATGGCCGCGGCCGATCCGAGAACGCTGGCAGCCGCGTTTAAGGCCCACGCCCAACGGACCGCGTGCGGGAATTGTTTCTCTAAACGCGTTAGGCCGGTGGGAAACGGAATGCCCATCAGGAATCCGGCCGGCGCGATCATGCACGCGGTGACCAGCGCCTTCAACGGCAGCGGCCATCCCACACCAAATTCGCTCACCGGCGCCGCGAGATACGCCAGGGCGGAAACGGCCACTGCCACGCCGATCAAGACAGCACTGAGCCGACCGGTGTCGTCCGATTCTCCAGTCAAACGGCGGCTGTAGTAACTGCCCAGGCCGCTCGATATCAGCATGGAAAAAACGATCACCGTTAATGCATACGTGGGATGACCCAGAAAGAGTACAAACTTCTGGATGAGCGCCACCTGGATCAGAATATATCCGGCGCCAATGCATACGAAATACAACAAAAACCCGCGCACGCCTTTGTCGGCCGGCAACCGTTCGCCCAGCAACAACGGTGGAAACGCCAGTACCAGCACGATGGCGAGCACGCTGATACCGACCACCTCAAAGAGCAGCGGCAGCGCACGATTGATTTTGTAATCCGCCGACAAACCGCCCTGCTTCAGGAAATTCAAAA
Organism: Bryobacterales bacterium; assembly: GCA_963798295.1. Lineage (GTDB taxonomy): Bacteria > Acidobacteriota > Terriglobia > Bryobacterales > Bryobacteraceae > Palsa-89. Next base: position 2,074,316 of record CAWCSV010000007.1, read on the forward strand.
TGTCACGCGGCTGGACGGTGTAAAAAAAGAACGGCCGGTCGTCGTCCACTGGCGTGACGTTATAACGGTAGTTCTGCCAGAACACTCGGGGATCGGCGCTCTTCAGCAATTCTCCAAACTCGTTGGATGGCGCATCGCCGGGAATATAGAGCGCCCGCAGATTGGTTTGGTTCAACGCCGATCGCACGCCCGCGATTTCGACCGGCGAAAGCGGCTTACGGAAGATGAGCACCGTATCCAGCGCGCCAAAAGCGTTCACGTTCTGCGCGCGATCGCGCAACACGACGACATGTCTCCAGGCCTCGCTCTCGCCTATTTCGCGCAGGGATTCGATGGCGAGCGAAAGCAACCGCAAGCTCTCGCGCGGGGGCTCGAACCCCCAGCGTGTGAAGACCATCAAGCCGTCGTCCGTTAAATGATTCAGGTAATCGCGGAAGGCGTCGGTAGTGTACAGATTGTTTTCCGACAGCGCGAACGCTCCGGCGGCGGTGGAGGCCCAGGTGTCCACCAAAGTGGCCTGCAACACCTGATACTTCTCCGCGCTGCGCCGCACAAAACTGCGCCCGTCTTCGACGAACAGGTGAACTTCGGGACGGAAATATAGGCGATGACTCAAGTCGGCAAAGCGCTGCCGCATGATGGTGCGCGCGATGATGGGGTTGATCTCAACCGCCGTTACGTCTTTGCTCCCGCCGGTGAGAGACCTCGCGACGTCCCAGCCGCCGCCGGGACCGATGACGAGAGTTTTCGCGCCGGGCCGCAGCATGTAGGGAAAGCCCGGCCCCTCATGCAACAAGTTCGCGCGCTCCTGCCCCGTCAAATGCTCCAGGTCGAATTTCGGAATGCCCGTCGACGCATCCGCGTCGATGACGATCTCGGGATCGCTGCTGTTTGGATTGACCAGCGCGATGCGCGAGATGGGATTCCATCGCACGAAGGATTCCTGTCCGATGCGATGGCCCTTAGCGTAGCGAATGTCGATCAGGTGGCTCTTCCCGTTGAAGGCCATCAGCGCCGCAAACGCCAGCGCCAAGGTGACGGCGCCCGCCCGGCCACGCAAGGTGCCCGCCAGGTTGTACCAGATGGCCGCCGACACAGCCAGCAGAACCGACACCGCGAGCACGGTGTTGGGACCGCCAAAGTAATTGAGAAACGGAACCAGCGCCAGGCAGCCAGCCGCGGCTCCCAGCAGATCGAAGAAGTAGACGCGATCCACGCGCTGGATGGCTTCCGCCACGGCGATGGAAACCACGGCGCCCGAGAAGAAGAACGGCAGCGCGCTAGCGAAATACACTCCGGCCAGAGTAAGGTTACCCAGCTCTCCGGTGCGCGTCAGAATGAAGACCAGCGAAGCCACCACCGCCAGGCTGTTCACCACCGCCAGAACGCCCAGCTTGTGGAAGATATTTCCAGCGCGGCCGGCCACCACATAGGAAAACAACCCGCCCGCGCCCAGCCCGAACAGCGCGATCGAGATGGCCAGAAACGCGAAGTGGTAATAAAAGACCACCGAGAAGATGCGTGTGAGCGATAGTTCCAGGATCAGGGTCGCAAGGGTAGTAAACGCCACGCCCAGATAGAGCTGTGGCCACCTGGTCTTGCCGGATTCGGTGTACGAACTAACGCGAGGCAATATCTAATGGTAAAGGATCGACTACGATTCTCGCAGGGAAAAACCATTACGAAAACAGCCACCAGACGCGCTCACAACGACCGCCCCTGGTGGCCGATCCTTCTTCCCTGTAGCTTCAGACGAAGCGCCTTCCAAAGGGGTTGCGGCTAGTGTAACTACATCATGGCGGCGGGGGGCGCCGGCTCGTCCGGACTGCCCGCCTTCGAAAGTGGCAGCCTTACGAGCAAGGTCCCGAGCAACAGAATCACTAGAGATCCGACGATGTAGGAGGGCTCCGGGAAAATCTTCGGCAGCGGCCATTCGAAGAAACGGAACGTGGCAATCACCAGTCCCATCAAAGCTTCCCCGGCAATCAGGCCCGAAGCCACCAGGATTCCGACATTCTCCACGCGCGCCGACTGCGCTTCGTTGAACCCACCGCGTTTGCGCATGGAATCCGTCACCCAGCGAAAAATGCCGCCCAGGAAGATGGCGAAGGTGGTGTTAATGGGAAGATACATGCCCACCGCCACCAGCATGGGGCTTTTCACCCGGCACATGACCATCACGACGCCGAACATGACGCCCACCACCACCAGCGGCCACGGCATATCGCCTCCCACAATGCCTTGCGCAAGCGTGGCCATCAAGCCGGCCTGCGGCGCTGAAAGCTTCGGATCGCCAAATCCGATGCCGCCGCCCTTGATGTTCGCCGCTTGCAGAATATAGAGCGGCCAGTACATGGCGGCGCTGGCCACCACCACCGCGATCAGCTCCGCCATTTGAATGCGGCGTGGCGTGCCGCCCAGAATATAGCCGACCTTGAAATCCTGCAACAGCTCGCCCGCCACCGCCGAGGAAACACACGCCACCGCGGCCACTCCCAAGACCACCGCCACGCCGCCGGGGCCCGATACTCCCAGCGACACCATCAGCAGCGCCGCGATAATCAGTGTAGTCAGCGTCAAGCCCGAGACCGGATTGTTGGTGGAACCGATGGTGCCCACCAGGTAGCCCGACACGGCCGCGAAGAAAAATGCGATCAGCAGCATCACGACGGCTGCCACCACTCCGCCTATTACTTGGTGCGACAGATAAATGTATAGGGCGATCATGCACACAAACATCACGCCGATCAGGGCGAATACGATCTTGGAACTCATGTACTGCTCGGTGCGCCGGTTTCCTGCGGCTGGGCGGCTAGCGCTCAAATCGGACACGGCGCGCTTCAGGCCGTCGAAAAGCCCTTTCCGCATGCGGAACAAGGTGTAGGCCGCGCCGGTCATCATGCCGCCCACCGCGATGGGACGCACGATATAACGCCACACGCCGTTGATGAAGCCGATCCAGGAATCGTCGTCGTCGCGCCGGCGGGCAGGAAGGTTTGCAGTTGCGGCCCCAGGAAAAAGATCAGCATCGGCACCAGAAATCCCCAGGCCAGCACGCCACCCGCGAAATTCAAGCGAGGCCAGCTCCGGTCCGATGATGTAGCCGACGCCGATGTAGGCCGGGCTAACGGTGGGCCCCGAAGCGAGCGTGACGCCGCCGGCGCCCAAAGCCTGCTGCGGCGATCCCAACTTCACGACGCTCTTTCCGAACTGGCCGACGTGCAGCGAGGAAATCCTTGTCGTTGGCGAAAAGCTGAATTTCGGCCAGGAACTGAATGAGCGCGCCCAGGCCTAGGTTGTAGAAAAGATACTTCGCCGCGTCGGCGCCGCGCCGCCCGGCCTTGTGGATCTCCGAGGCGGCCACCGATTCGGGAAACGGCAGCTCGGGATCTTCCACCATCACGCGCCGCACCAGCGAGACGAACAGGACGCCGAGGATGCTGCCCACCACCATCAGCGCGGTCGATTTCCAGTACGCGTCTTTGCGGCTGAAGGATGGCCACGCGCCCGAGATGAGGAATGCGGGCAGAGTAAAAATCGCGCCGGCCGCCACCGATTCGCCGATCGATCCGGCGGTTCGAGCGATGTTCTCTTCCAGCACCGATCCGTTCATGGTCCGCAGCACCGCCATTCCGATCACCGCCGCCGGATAGGTAGCGGCGATGGTGATGCCCGCGTGCAGGCCCAGATAGGCGTTGGCCGCGCCCAGAATCACCGTCATGACCAGCCCCAAAAGCAGGGCTCGCAGAGTAAACTCCCGCATTTGCGTGCTCTGCGGGACAAACGGCTGATGGCGGGGTCGTTCGCTCATTGGTTCAAATCATAGCAGGTGATTGGACGAAGGCGCGGGAGCGGAAGAGGGAGCGCCGAAGGCCGGAGACAATCCTTTTATTGAACCGCTAACGTCACGGCGGACGGGCTTACGAAGTCTCCAATCGTGACCACCACCTGATTGTAGGGTTCCTGCAATGCACCATCGGGAACCACAATGTTGATCTGCAGCACTCCCGCCACCAGACTCGGCGCGGCTCCGGCGTAGGTGACGTGAGCGGGAAATCCTTGGATGGTGACCGAGACGGGAAGATTGGGCTGTGGATACAGTGCCGGGTTCGCCTGGATAGCCGTGATGAGACCATCCTGGCTGGCCGGCGTGGTGATCCCACCGCCGGTGGCGAAGAGCGACACGACGGAGCCGTGTGAAGCCGGATTGGATTGGGAATTCACGCTGCCGTCCTGATTGAGGATCGCTCCCTGGCCCCCGCCCGTGCTGTCCGCTGAGAAAACCGCGGGAGACGCGGCTTGAACCGCGAGTGTCGTAGATGCGGTGGACTTGCCCTGATAGAGCACCTGAAGCTGCGCGGACGTGTCCGTAACGCCGAAGGGAACGACGATATTCATTTGGGTGGGCGAAGCGTACAAGATAGAACAGGGCTGTCCGCCGATGGTTACTTGCGTGCTCTCCAGCGTGTTGGGCACGGAGGCATTAACCAATTGAGCCTGCGCCTGGGCAGGAGGTCCCAGGTTAGCGCCAAATATAGTTACTAACTCACCGGGAGAAATCGGCCCCTCCAAGTAACTCGCGCTATTTACAACCGATGAAATAACCGCGCTGCCGGCGATCTGGGTCGCGGACAAAGTTCCGTACACCGCAACCGCATTGGAAAGCGTCGGCACATAGACGCGTCCGTTGGCCACGGTGGGCGCCGCGAATTTCACGAAACCGCCGGGTTGATCGCGGCTACTGTCCAGGTCGCTGCTCCAGAGCACCGTGGCGAGATTGGAAGCATCCAGCGCGTGCAGTGTGGCCGGTTCGCCGTCCACGTTGGGGTTCCCTGTGAGCAGCCACGCGATGCCGTTCTTGGCTCCGTTGGCTGAAAGAGAAAGCCCCGCATAGTTAGAAGAACTCGTCGGCGTATATTCAGAAAGGATCGCGGAATTAATCTGATTATTGACGATCTGGAAGGCCTTCAGCGCCCCGCCCGGCTCGACTTCGTACAAAATAGGACCGTTGGAAGGGCCGTTCCATAAAGCCATGGTAAACAGACCCCACGAATTCACCTGCACTCCTTGCACCGTGCTGGTGGTGTCGGCCGACAGATGCCCCATCGAGTCGTAATTCACCAGATACAGCATTCCCGCCTTGCCGCCGGTCAGCAGATAATTAATGCCCGGAATCAAGATCGCGCCCGCCGACCCCAAATCCTCGTCGTGAACGTTCAGGGTGCTCCATTCCTGCGGCGTGTACCAATCGAGCAACGAAAGATCCACGCCGGACAGATGAAGTAACGACTCGCCAAAGTTGGCTAAACCGTCCCAGTCCCCGTTTCCCGTCACGGCAAACACATCTCCATCGCCGTCCACGGCTGGAGCGCGCCCGGAATGCCAGAACGCCGATTGCCGGCCGTTGGGCGCACTGTTGAAAACAGCCGTCTGCTGCAGCGTCGAGGCGTTATATTCCAGGATCCAGCCCTGATAATTGCCTGCATCGGCGTGCGATCCGAATGCGACGTAAAGTATTCCGTTGGCCAGAGTTAATCCGGGTCTTTGCAATTGCCAGAAAGCGTCGAAGACGATGGTCCCGTTGTTGCTGCCCGCGCCCATGCCCGGCACGGAGGCCGTAATCTGCACCGGTCCGCCAAACATCTCATGACCATCCACGAGCGAGAGCGCGTGCAGTTGAAAAACCGGATTTCCAAGATCGCCAGAGGGAAGCGTGTCGGCAACGACATACAGCACCTGCTTTATGGGGTCGATCGCGGGCGTACCCAGTATCCCTATTTCTGGGAGTATGTCCGTAAAGTTGAACAAACCGGCAGGGACCGTCGGGCCGAAATTTACCTGCCAAAGCGGCGTCGCCGATTGCGGAGTGTCCGCATTAAACGCATAGATACTGTTATGCATGGTTGCGACATACAAAACGTTGTAAGTGGCTGCGCCGATGGCGACGCCCGTCACATACAAAGGCTGCGCGTAAACCTGGCCGTCCACCGGGTAAGTGCCAACCTTCCCAAACGTACTCCAGTTGGTCTGCGGCGAGAGGCTGGTCTCCTGCAGATTGGCGCCGGTTTGATGGGTGTCGTAATTGACGTTCAGAACGTTCACTTGGGCGAACGCGACGGCAGAGGCGCTCAGCGCCAGCAGAAGGCCGGCGCTACGATGGAGGATTTGATGGCTACTCAACGGTCCATTTGCGTTTCGCGATCGGCATCGCGAAGTTCCTTCCTCTTTGTTTACCCAATTGTAACCAATAAGTTCCGGCGCCTTACAATTACTTGCAGTTACCAGCTCCAATGCACCCAGTCACTCGCTGCCGGCCACACGATGGATGGCCTGGAGTTTTTCCCACAACGCCGCCAGACGGTCCAGCCGCAACGCATTGGGCCCATCGGACAGAGCCCGTTCAGGCTCCTCATGAACCTCCAGGAAGACGCCGTCCACGCCAGCCGCGACGGCTGCGCGAGCGAGCGTGGGAATAAACTGGGGCTGTCCTCCCGACGCGTTGCCCAGGCCCCCGGGGATCTGCACGCTGTGCGTGGCGTCGAAGATAACCGGCCATCCAAAATCGCGCATGATCTGAAGTCCGCGCATGTCCACCACCAGGTTGTTATAGCCGAAGGAAGATCCGCGCTCCGTCAGCATGATGTTGTTGTTACCCGTGGACGCCACTTTGTCCGCGGCATGGCGAATATCGTAGGGCGAAACAAATTGACCCTTCTTGATATTCACCGTCCGGCCCGTGCGCCCGGCCGCAACCAGCAGGTCTGTCTGCCGGCATAGAAAAGCTGGTATCTGCAAAACATCCGCCGCCTGGGCCGCGGCTTCGGCTTGCGACGTTTCGTGAATGTCCGTCAGAACGGAGTAGCCTTCGCGCCGCAATTCCGCGAGAATCCGCAAACCATCCCGCGGTCCCGGCCCGCGATAAGACGCCACGCTGCTGCGATTGGCCTTGTCGAAGGAAGCTTTGAAAATGAAGGACGGCCCGGCGATCTTGCGGATCTCGCCCGCGAGGAAATGCACGTGCTCCTGGCTCTCGATCACACAGGGACCGGCAAGCAACACTAGCGGCCGGCCGCGCCCAAGAACAGGAAGGGTGCTCAATCGGCGTGGGTGAACTGCTCGGAGCGCACGCGTTGCACGGGCTTGGGGCGGCTCTTGCGATATTTGTGCGAGGCCCCGATGAACGCCGAGAACAAGGGGTGCGGCTCCAGCGGCTTGGACTTGAATTCTGGATGGAATTGGCAGCCCAGAAACCAGGGATGATCCGGAATCTCGCAAATTTCCACGTACACCGAGTCCGGAGTCTGGCCGGCGATGCGCAATCCGCCGGACGTCAGAATCTGCTCATACTCGCGATTGAATTCGTAACGGTGCCGGTGGCGCTCGCTGATTTCCTCTTTTCCGTAAGCCTGGCGCGCGAAGCTGCCTTCCCCGAGCAGGCAAGGATAGGCGCCCAAACGCATGGTGCCGCCCAGTTCGTCGACGCCTTTCAACTCACGCAGCTTGTAGATCACGCGATCGGGCGTCGCGGGATCGAACTCGGTGGAATTGGCATGCTCCAGCCCGCAGACATGACGCGCGAATTCGATCACCATGGTCTGCATCCCCAGGCAAATTCCAAAATAGGGCACCTTGCTTTCGCGCGCGTAGCGGATGGCTGAAATCATGCCTTCCACGCCGCGCTTGCCGAATCCGCCCGGAACCAGAATGCCGTCGAATTGTTCCAACTCGGGCGCGCAATCCGGCCAGCGCATGTTGTCGGATTCGATCCAATGGATATTTACTTTGAGCCGGTGCGCCAGCGCGCCGTGCAGCAAGGCTTCCTTCAGGCTCTTGTAGGAATCTTCGTACTCCACATATTTACCGATGAGTGCGATGTCCACCTGGTCTTCCGGATTCTGCATGCGCTCCAGCATCCCGGTCCAGCGGCTCAGATCGCGCTGTTTGGCTTCCATGCGCAGGATACGGAGAAGGATCTCGTCCACGCCCTGCTCGGCGAACACCAGCGGAACTTCGTACACCGAATGCACGTCGCTGGCGGTGATCACGGCCTCCACGTCCACGTCGCAGAACAGCGCGATTTTTTCCTTCATGTCGTGAGGCAATGCGCGCTCGGAGCGGCACAGCAGCATGTCCGGTTGAATACCCAGCGCCCGCAGTTCCTTCACGCTGTGCTGCGTGGGCTTGGTCTTCAGCTCCTGCGCGGCGGCGATCCAGGGAACCAGCGTCACGTGCACGAACGCCGTATTGTCGCGGCCCATCTCGTGCCGCAGCTGGCGGATGGCTTCCAGAAACGGCAGCGATTCGATGTCGCCCACCGTACCGCCGATTTCCACGATCACTACGTCCACGTCCGCCGCCACTTTGCGCGCCGCCGCCTTGATTTCGTTGGTGACGTGCGGAATCACCTGCACTGTTTTGCCGAGATAATCGCCGCGCCGCTCGCGATGGATAATCTGCTCGTAGATTCTGCCCGAAGTGAGATTATTGCTCTGCGTGAGCTTGGCGTGCGTGAAGCGCTCGTAGTGTCCCAGATCCAGATCCGTTTCGGCCCCGTCGTCGGTAACGAACACTTCGCCGTGCTGGAAAGGACTCATGGTGCCGGGATCGACGTTCAGGTAGGGATCGAACTTCTGCAACGACACCCGCAATCCCCGGCTTTCGAGCAGGCAGCCGATGGAAGCCGCCGCAATGCCTTTTCCGAGCGATGAAACCACGCCGCCGGTGACGAATATGTATTTAGCCATGGACATTCCCCTGGTGCATCTTTAGAGACGGTTCAAACAGCGCCGACACGCGCTCCAGATCTTCCGGCGTGTCGACCCCTAACGATTCATACTCGGTTTCCACCACGCGGACGCGATGACCGTTCTCGATCGCCCGCAATTGTTCCAGACGCTCCATCCGCTCGAGGGGACCCACCGGAAGCCCGGAGTAGGCGAGCAGGAAATCGCGCCGGTACACATACAGCCCCAAATGTTTGAAATGAACACCACCCCCATCCCGGGCAAAAGGGATGGGACTGCGTGAAAAATAAATCGCGTCGCCGGCCAGATTGACCACCACTTTGACGACGTTCGGGTCGGCGATCTCGAGTGGATCTTCGATGGCCTTCATGAGCGTGGACATGGGGACATCGGAATCGTCCAGCAAAGCCAGCGCCGCGGCATCAATCGCCGAAGGATCGATCAGGGGCTCGTCACCCTGGATGTTCACAATCACGGCTGCGTTGTCGGAGGAGGCCGCCTCAGCCACCCGGTCGGTTCCCGAGAGATGATCAGCGCGCGTCATGGTTACCTGTGCGCCGAATGCGCGCGCGGCCTTGTGAATGCGCTCGTCGTCGGTGGCGATAATCAGCTTGGAAAGATAGCGCGCCTGGCTGGCCCGCTCCCAGACGTGCTGAAGCATGGGCTTACCGGCGATGGGGGCGAGGGCTTTTCCAGGAAAGCGGGAGGAGGCAAACCGGGCTGGTATGACGCCCAGTATTCTCGTCGGCACAATCGATCATAGCACAGGCCAGAATTGCGGCGCACGCACTTTGGGAGTCTTCGCCCGCTGTGCGCGCGAAGGTGATTGGCCGTTGGCTCGCATGGTACGGTTGGGCTAAGTGCACTGTTGTCCGGAAATGGCGGGCAGGCCGAATGACGAAATCTTTATTGCGCGGCCTTGGCTTCGGGAACCGCCATCAACTTGCGCAGCAGCGCCACGGTGCTCTCGTGAACGTCGCGCCGCGTGCCATCGAAGCCGCCGTTGCCGAGCAGTCCATTAGCGGCGTCCAGCGGCGTCCGGCCATTCTTGTCCATCGCGTCGAGTTTCGCCCCGTGATCGGCGAGGAATTGCACTACTTGATCCCAGCCCTTTTGTGCGGCGCCATGCAGCGCGGTCTGGCCCGCGCTCCGGCCCGTAGTGGTCGCCGCATTCACATCGGCGCCGGCGTCCAAGCACAACTTAAGCGAGGCGATGGCTTCAGCCTCGGTTTTCCTGCGGCCGGTGGTGTCTTCTTCCTTGGCGCCCAGGCCGGCCGCGGCCATCACCGGCGTAACTCCGAACCTGGTGGCCAGTTTCACGTCCGCGCCCTTGGCCAGCAGCAACTGCATCACCTGGGCGTCGCCGGCTTTGGCGGCGCGCAACAGCGGCGTGGTTCCGGTGGTGAGCATGGTGTCGGCGCCGCGATCCACTTTGGTGCGGTACGGCGTCTGTTTCTTCAACTGCGCGTTCACATTCGCGCCATGAGCGAGCAGCATCTGGATGATATCCAGGCTGGTGAGCTTGTTGTCGAATTCGCGTGGCGCGGGAAGGTTCGATTCCGGCATGGTGTGGTCGTCCACGGCGGCGTAGAGCGGCGTACGCCCGGTCTCATCAGCGAGGTTAGGATCGGCGCCCTGATCCAGCATGAACGCCGCGAAATCGTAATGCCCGTTGATCAAGGCCATGACCATGGGGGTCATCTGGTTAGGATCGGTGGCGTTGAGATCCGCGCCGGCCTTCACCAAGACTCGCGCGCAATCCACGCAGCCTTGCCTGGCGGCGAACAGCAGCGGCGTCAGCCCACCCAGCGGCATCCATTTCTCGCGCGGCTCACTTGTGACCTGCCGCTCCCAATGCCACTCCACCTGGCGCGCGTTCACATCCGCGCCGCGCGCGATCAACTCCTGCGCCATCTCGGGATGCGACTCGGCCACGGCCCACATCAGCGGGGTCTGCTGCCGCCATTGTTCCTTGGAATTGACGTCGGCGCCGTGCGCCAGCAAGACTTTCGCGGCTTCCACGTTCCCGGTCCGCGCCACGGTCATCAGCGCGGTTTCGCCTTCCGTGGTGGCGGCGTTGGCATCCGCGCCCGCATTCAGAAGCTTCGCGATCATGGGCGCGCTTCCGTTCACGCAGGCCAGGTAGAGCGGCGTTACGCCATAACGATTGGCCGTCTTCACATTCGCGCCGGCCTTGATGAGCCGGTCCGCCATATCGCGATCGTCCTGGCGCGCGGCCCAATGCAGCGCGGTGGTTCCGTCGGCCTCCGCAGCGTTTGCGTCAGCGTGTTGTTTCAGGAGCGCGAGAGCCGCTGTGGTGTCGCCATCCTTGACGGCGTCGACCAAGGTGCCCGCCCACGAAGCAGAGGCGAGCGCCAATATCAGGCAAAAGCGCATGGCTTAGATGTTGATCAGCTCGCCAGTGCTGTCGCCGATGTTCTCCATCGGCATTCCGCCCTTGTCCAGCAGCGTCAGCAGCAGATTCGCGATCGGCGTGTGATCGTCGTAGCGCAGGTGCCGGCCGCCTTGCAGTTTTCCGCACGCGCCCCCGGCCACCAGATTGGGCAGCGGGAAATGATTGTGCAGATTGCTGTTGCTCATGTTGCTGCCGAACAGAAGGATGGAATGGTCCAGCAAGTTGCCGTCACCATCCTGCGTGCTCTTCAGCTTTCCAAGGAACCGCGCGAACAGCGTCACGTGATAATTCTGGATCTTCACCAGTTTTTCGATCTTCTCCGGCAGGTTCTGGTGGTGCGACGTGGCGTGATGGCCGTCATGCACGCCCACCTGCGGATAGGTCTTGTTGCTTTCTTCGCGCGCCACCATGTACGTGAACACGCGCGTGATGTTGGCTTGATAGGCCAGCACCAACATGTCGTACATGATGTTGATGTGCTCTTCGAAATTGTACGGAATGCCCACCGGCTCAACCGGCAGCTCCAGCGAAGCGGTGGAATCGAAATTGGCGCGCTGGATGCGGCGCTCAATCTCGCGCACGCTGTCCAGATAATCGCTCACCGTAGCTTGATCGCGCGGGCCCAGTTTCACCTTCAAAGCGCCTGCCTCGGCCGTGATCTCATCCAGAATGCTGCGGTCCTGCTGGGTGCGCAACGCGCGTTCGGCCGCCGTTCCGCCCTGTCCGAACATCCGCTCGAAAGCCTTGCGCGGATTAATCTCCATGGGCATCGGCGTGGTGTGCGTGCGCCACGACAGTGTGTTCATGTAGATGCAGCCGTAGTCGCGATCGCAGGCGCCGAGTAGCGCCGAGTGATCTTCGGTGGCTAGTTCGATGGAGGGCAGCGGCGTGTCCTGCCCGATATGCTGCGCCGCAATCTGATCGGCTGTGATGCCGGCGTAAGCATCCACGCCCTGGGTGGGCTTGGGGCGCACGGCGCTTAGCCACGTGGTCGGACTGAGTGAATGCACCGCCGTGCTGTCGGCCGCACGGTTGCCCAATCCGCTGACGACATTCAGACGATCCCGGAACGGCTCCAGCGGTTTCAAGATTCGCGAAAATTCGAACGCAGTTCCATCAGCGGCGGGCGTCCATTGGTCCATGATTGCGCCGTGCGGGACGTACACAAATCCCATGCGGGGCGATCCCGCGGCCGCGGTCTTCTTCAACAGAGTCTGCGCCGGAAGCATCGCGTCCAGCAAAGGTAACGCCAGCGTTACGCCCATCCCGCGCAAGAACGTTCGTCGTGGAAGATGCTTTTTGGAGATGAACATTTTATCTGCCCTCTTTTACAGACCGTCCAACCGCCGCAGTGGTTACTCCCGCCGGCTCGATATCCAAAGCCCGGCGCATCTCAAACGGCTCGCTTTTTACGATCCCCATAATCAGGGACGAGAAACGATAGTCGTTGCGCCCTGCGCTTTGTACAATTCCGCGTACCACTGGCATGTCATAGTACTCCAGCGGACGCCCCAGCGCATAGGTGAGCATCTTCTCGGTCAGGGTCCCGACGAAATATTCCGGGTGCTTGAGCAGCGCGTTGCGCAAGCCCACCACGCCATCGATTTTCGTCCCATCCGCCAGCTGGCCTGACGAGTCGATGGGCCCCGATGCGTCTTTCGTCCTATATTCGCCCACCCCATTGAAATTTTCGAGCGCGAAACCAAGTGGGTCCATCACCTTGTGACAGGTGGAGCACGGCGCGTTCTTGCGATGCTCCTCCATCAACTGGCGAATGGAAAGCACCTTGCCGCCCTGCGCCTGATCCTTCAGCGCGGGCACGTTGGGCGGAGGCGCGGGAGGGGGCGAGCCCATGAGATTTTCCATGATCCACTTGCCGCGCAGCACCGGCGAGGTGCGAGTGGGATACGACGTCACGCTCAGGATGCTGCCCTGTCCGAGCAAACCACGCCGTGCGCCGTTGTCGTTCAAGCCGGTCAGCGTCACGCGGCGGAACTGGCTGCCGTATACGTTTGGGATCCCGTAATGCTTGGCCAGCCGCTCATTGACGAAGGTGTAGTCGGCCGTCAGCAGGTCCATCACATCGCGATCTTCCTTCATCATGCTGTCAAAGAACAGCTCGGTTTCCTGCTTGAAGCCTTGCCGCAGATTGTCGTCGAAATTGGGGAACGTGTTCTCATCGGGGAGCACGCTCTGCACATTGCGCAGGAACAGCCACTGCTCGGCGAAGTTGTTGACCAGCGCTTCAGCTTTCGGATCGGCCAGCATGCGCCGCACTTCGCGATCCAGCACCGCCGGGTCTTTCAACTTCCCCTGCGCCGCCACGTTCAACAGCTCGTCGTCGGGAATGCTGCTCCACAAGAAGAACGACAGCCGCGACGCCAGGTCCAGATCGCTCACATGGTAGACGCTGCCCGGAGCCACGCCCGCCGGATCGGATTCGGAGCGGAACAGGAACTTAGGACTGGCCAGAATCAAGCGCAGCGCATTCTCGATGCCGGATTCAAAATTGCCCCGATTCTTCCCGGCCTGGTAAAAGCTGAGCAGCGTTTCCAAATCGGCGTCGGTCACCGGCCGGCGATAAGCGCGGCGCGCCAAGGTCCCCAAAATCCGCTTAGCGCACGGAACTTCGTCCTTGGAACTGGCCGGCGTACACACGAAAATCCGCCGCCGGCTGGGCGTATTGCCAGATCCGGTGGCATTCAGCGGCCCGGTAATCTGCACGTGATCGATCAGCGGGATGCCGTTCATGTTCTGCAGATCCAGGTCGCGCGTGAACGGCTGCAGCGGTTCATCCGATTCGGCCGAATCGCGCCGTAGGAACGACACAGCCACGTCGTGCGGCCCGGCTTTCACATGTACCTTGGTTTTCAACCGCGCGTCCAAGGTGTCGCCCGCCAGCGCCAGGTTGGTATCGACAAGCTTGAGGTCTTCTTCGCCGCCCACCGGCGCGAGAAACACACGCTGGCCGTCGATACTCACTTCCAGCTGATGGGGGAACTCCAGCCCCGTCAAATATCCGACGATATTCCGCAGCAGGATGACGTTGAATTCGTAGTCGGCATCCAGCGGGAAATTGTGATGGATCAGGATGCCGCCGCGCGTGCCCAGAGGCAAACCTTCGATGTGTTCGCTCTGCGCCAGGTCCGGCGGCACTTGCACGCTTTCGCTGATCGCCGGGGTCTTCGGATCGCCCACCGCCAGGCTGCTCACTTCGCGCGAAGCGGACAGATAGGCTTCTAGCAGCGAGGGCGAAACGCGCAAAACTTCCGCGATGTTGTCGAACCCGTTGCTTTCGTCGTCGGCCGGAAGCAGAGCGGTGACGTCCACCTTCAGGTCCAGCAGATCGCGGATGGCGTTGGCGTATTCGGTGCGATTCAGCCGATGCAGCGGCGCCCGGCCCGGCTCAGGATGCGCCGCGGCGCCTTGGTCCAGCGAGGCCTCAAGCCAGGTAATCAGCCCATCGAGCTTGGCCTGTTCGGGCCTGGGCATCCCTTGCGGCGGCATCATGCCCCCGCGCAGCTTGCGAACCACCTTCTCCCAGGTCTCGGCATGCTCGGCCGCATGGTCGATGTCGGCCTTGTCCAGCATCAATCCGCCAGTCTTGGCCTTTTCGTTATGGCAAGTGACGCAATACTGAGTCACCAGCGCGTGTTGCGGAGAGACGGAAGAAGGCTGTGCATGCGAAAGCTGTGCATGCAACAGGCCGGCGCAAGCCAGCACCAAGGCGCCAGCCGGCACTGTGGAGCCAACTGGCACTATCCGTTGCGCCGTAAAACCACCTGGTTTACGCACCACGCCCCCTCACTGTAAGATATACCGCACTGGACACGTCTGGGTCAACCGAAACCCAATGTTTCGTGACAGTTATGGGGCGAAGCGATGGGCCGATACGTTACTCAAAAATTGTACTTCACCGCGAACTGCATGATGCGGGGCTGCACGTCGGCCTGGATCCTGCCGAACGTACTGCTGTTCAGAGCTGAATTCGAAGCCCCGCCGGCGATTCCCACCGCGCCCGGGTTCAGGAAATTGGCTCGGTTTTGAATATTGAACGATTCGGCGCGGATTTCCACGTATTGCTTTTCCTTGACATGAAACTGGCGCGATAAGGCAACGTCGACATCGAAGTAGCCCGGCCCCTCCAGGTTGCTGATTCCCAGGTCACCCAGCGTGCCGGGAGCTGGCGACCCAAAGGCCGACACGTTCATCCAGCAATTGATGGTCTTGGTGGTGCAATAAACGTTCGGGAGTATTTGATTGGGCCGCTGCGCGCCGATCCCCGTCAGCGCGTTATCCACACCGGTGGTCACTGAAAAATAGCTGCCGCTATGAAGTCCCACGATGGGAGCGAGTTGCCAATCTCCGGCGATCCACTGGAGCGGCCGAGAGTTGTAATGCGGCGATTGCAGAACGGCGGAGAGATTGAAATTGTGATGCATGTCGACGTAGGAGCAGTTTCCGCGGTCGAAGCGGCGGTCGGCTGGATCGGTGTAAACCGGCCCCGAAAGTTCGGTGGTCACCAGATCGCCGATGCAATGCGAAAAGGTGTAATTCCCCAGTAACGAAAAGTGGCTCGACAGCCGGTGTTCGGCCGAGAGGATCAGCGCGTTGTAGCTGGCGGTGCCGCCGTCATCGAGATATTCGGTGGTCCCATAATAGGGTCCCTGGCTCGGATTCAATTGCGTGAGCAAGCGCCGCGCTTGCGTGGTCGCTGTGGTGGAGCACGGTCCCGCTACTTTAAGGCCGTATTGACCGGCCGCGCAATTTCCAGGAACGTAGACGGCCGGGTCCAGCTCCTGGTCGGTCCAAAGATGAGCCGTTTCGCTGCCCAGGTAGCTCGCTTTCAAGAGCCAGCTTGTTCCCATCTGGTGCTGGAGCGTGAAGTTCCACTGCTCCACGTAGGTGTTTTTCACGTGCAACGGAACGCTCTCGTAATATCCGGCGGTCGGGTAGGTGGTGTTGGGGTTCTGCGTAGTCGGGTACGGATTTCCACCAGGATAATTCAGCCATGGATTCGCGAACCCTCCTGGAGGATTAACCAGCGTGATGGATTCACCCCACAGCGGTTCTGACGAGGCGTTGTAGTAGAACAGGGTCTGAGGCATATCGTAGAACATACCCCACGATGCTCGAATGAGCGTTTTGCCATGGCCCGTGGGATCCCACGCCACACCCACGCGCGGCGCCCAATTGTTCCAGGTGGTGAGGTTCGGGCGACCGCCGGTCTTGAAGCCCGGGTCGCCTGGGAACAGCGTGCCCGCCGGCGCGTTCGGGTAGATGGTGGAATGAATGTTGGCCAGAAAATCCGCCATGTCGAAATGCGTGATCTTGTTATTGACGATGCGACCGTTAAGATAAGGCTCCCAGCGGAGGCCGTAGTTCAGCGTCAGGCGGGAGTTGACCTTCCAATTGTCTTGGGCATACAGGCCGATATAGCCCCACTTTTCGTTATCGTGCGAGACGTTGGCGTCGGTGAATGAATCCAGCAAGCCGGCGACAAAGTCGGCCATGGCATTACCGTTGTATTTGACGCCGTTGACAACCTGCCCAACCCCCGTATCGGAACCAGAGAAGGTGAACAGCCCGTTACAGTACACGCAGAATGTCGTGGCCTGCATGGGACGAATGAAGTTGCCTCCGAACTGCATCTGGTGGGAGCCCTTGATGAGGCTGAAGTCGTCCGAGAACTGGTACGTGGTGGTGTTCACCAGGCCGGGCGTGGCAAATCCGCCGGCGCTCATGAAATCGCCCGTGATGTTGATGTTGGAAAAATTGGGCAGCGCGGTGTACATGTCCTGCACGCCGATACTGGTGGGGGTTGGAATGGGCACCTGAAACTTCGTGATGCCATCGCGATCCACGGTGGCATGGAAAGTATTGAGGGCGTTCGGAGAAAATACGTAAGTGTGACCGAGAACCACAGAGTTCACTTCATCGTCGGTGCCCGCATTCTGAACCGAAAGCTCGGTTCCGGTATAGCTGGAGGGCGTCAGGCTATGAGTCCCAAAATAACGCACGAAGAAGGATTCCTTGGAGCTGATCTGATAGTCGACTTTCGCCAATCCCATGTGCTCGTCCTGATTGGCGATTTCAGGGAACGTGACGTTGCCGCATGCCCCCGGGCCTTGCGGGAAGTGACTCGCGAAGGCTTGAGCCTGTGAGCTGATCAACGATGCTGGCAGGATGTTGTTGACGTAAGGGGCACTCAGGTTCTGAGGAGTTTTGAAACACTGCGATTCGTAGGCCTGGAAGTTGCCGTTCAGCTCAGCGGCGGTGGGAACAACGGCAGGTGTCGCGGCCGGCGCGGAACGGACCAATGTGCCCTGGTAGCCCAAAAAGAAGAAGAGCTTGTTTTTCTTGATGGGTCCGCCCACGGTGCCGCCGAACTGGTTGCGCTTCAGGTTGTCGCCAACCGGCGCGAAGAAGTCCCGCGCGTTGAAATCCCCGTTGCGGACAAACTCGAATGCGTCGCCGTGAAATTCGTTGCTGCCGGACTTGCTGACTACGTTTACCGCGCCCGCCGAGTGCTGTCCATATTCGGCCGGAAGAGCGCTGGTTTCCACTTTGAATTCCTGCATCGCGTCGGGGAAAGGCAGCGGCAGGTTCAGGTTGTTGAACACATCGTTATGCGTTCCGCCATCCAGCAAGTAGGTGGTGCCATTAAGCATTCCTCCCGCCACGCTGACCAGCGCCTCGTTGGGATAATTCTTGCTGGAGATCAGATTGCCTACCGAGGGGGCCTGTCCATAGCCGTACTGCACAGTGTTTGCGGCTCCGGCGATCCCAATCAGCTGGGTTATTTCGCGTCCATTGAGGGGCAGCTCCACCACATCCTGCGAGTTGACCACCTGGCCAACACCGGTGCTGTGGGTCTCCACCATGGCCGCGGCGGCTTCCACTTGTACCGATTCCGAGATCGCGCCGACTTTCATCACCGGGTCAATGGTGGGCGCCGTCTCTACCTGCAAAACGATGCCAGATTGAACGTAAGTGGAGAAGCCCTCTTTCTTGACTTCCATCCGGTATGGCCCGACGGGCAGGCTAGGCAGCGAATAAACGCCGCCGGCGTCGGTTTCAGCCGTGCGGGTGAGGCCCGTATCGGTTTGTGTAACGGTAACTTGAGCTCCAGGGATAGCCGATCCGCTGGAGTCCTTCACGGTCCCCGAGATCTGGGAGACCGCCTGTGCAAATAATGCCAATCCAAACGCTAAACACAGCGCTAGAGATACGAGCGACGTGGTCGAAAACCGTTTCATAGTCCCCTTTGCTTTCGCCGCGGCCAATGGAGCCCCGGCGACCCGATGTGCAGCTACTACTCGAGCGGCGAGCAATGGCTCCAGCGGCTCGAAGGCATGCATTTCAAATGCATGAAAATCTTTATGACTTATATCCTGCTGTAAGAATTCTGTCAAGCGAATCCGCCCCGCACCCCTTTTGCATGCAGCGGACGGGACGCAGCATGGCGCGGTCGGCCCTTCGGATCAAAATAGGTTACGTACTTCAGCTTACGCTCATGGCCGCTGTCTCTTATCCGTTCAGACCACGGACTTTTCACTGAACTAGCGGCCTGCATGGCGCGTATCTTATCGCATGGCGCCTGCATTACCCAAACCTCATAAAGATCGCGGCATGGAAGGCATGGTCGCGAAGTGGTACACGGCCAACACCGGCAGATCGTACGATGAGTTCACAAAACTCGCGCAGCGGCTCGCGCCCCAGCTTCCGCGTAGCAGTGTGGTGCTGGAAGTGGCGCCCGGCCCTGGTTACTTTTGCATCGAACTGGCGAAACTTGGCCAGTACGTCATCACTGGCCTCGACATCAGCCATACCTTCGTGGAAATCGCGAGCGGGAAAGCCGAAGATGCGGGCGTTCACGTGGACTTCCGCCAGGGCAGCGCGTCCAGGATGCCTTTCGCCGACAGTACCTTCGACTTTCTCCTGTGCCGGGCGGCGTTCAAGAATTTCGCCCAACCCGTTCGCGCCTTGCAGGAAATGTGCCGCGTGCTGAAACCGGGCGGACGCGGCCTGATCATCGATCTCCGCAAAGATGCTTCCATGGAATCGATCAATCGCGAAGTGGAAGGCATGGGATTGGGAGCCATCAACCGGATGCTGACCAAGCTGACCTTCCGGACCATGCTGCTCAAGAGCGCTTACACCAAAGAACAATTTCGCTACATGTTGTCGCAGGCCAATTTTCGAAGCTTCGATATCCGGGAAGACGGCATCGGCTTCGAAATCTCAATGACGAAGTAAGCGCATTACCAGCCTTCGCCCTTCCGGCGCGAACGTTGCGCCGATCACGAGATAGACCACGCCAAACGGCCCTAGCGTCGCCATCGCGCCATAAATGGGATGCGAGGCATACGGCAGCAATCTTCCGGCGCTACCTACGGCCACAGCCAACGCCGCCGCCAGCCAGAGCTTGGCGATGAGGCCGGAGATGGAGACGCCGGCGCCTAATCGGTTATGCATTCCGCGCCGCAATAACGCAAACTCCACCCAGCCTGCGACACCGGCCGAGGCGGTCAATCCCGCCACGCCCCAGCGCGGATCGATGCCGATCCATAGCGGCAACGGCTTTGCGCAGATGTATCCAAGAACCGTAGTGAGCGCGACGCGCAGAACGGCGAACTTCAACGGTGTGCGCGTATCGCGTAAGGCGTAATAGGCGGACGAATACAGGCGACCCATGGTGGACGCAAGTAACCCCACCGAAGATCCCGCGAGGATGCCCCAAACATACTGCGCATCGGTGTGAGTGAAACGGCCGGTTTGCAGCAGCGCGCCCGCGATCAGATCGCCGAACGCAAGAAACGCCGCGGCCGACGGCACAATAAAGAACGCGATGTGCCGCAAACCGGAATCGATGCGCCCGCGTAGCGCCTCCTTGATTTCCTCGGTGGTTCCGGTGGCGCTCGACATCACCGGCAGTTCGGCGGCCGATACCGACATACCAAACAGACTCACGGGCAGCACATAGATGAGCTGCGCGTTGATCAGCCCCGTCACCGCGCCGGTGGGAAGCAGGCTGGCGAGCAAGGCGTCGATATACGCGCTGATCTGCACCACGCCCCGGCTGATAAAGACGGGCACGAAATTCCGGATCACTTCGCGCACATGGCCGGAATCCAGATCCAGCCGCATACGCAAATGTTTCGCCAGCCGCAGCACCACCGGCAATTGGATGCCGAACTGCAACCCGCTGCCCACCACCGATCCCCAAGCCAGGGTGACGGCCAATTGCGATAGCGTGGTTCGCCCGCCGAAAATTACCAGCGTCGCGATCATGGCCGCGCTCCACATCACAGGCGCGGAGTAGGAAAGGAACAGCTTGCGATGGCTATTCAAGATTCCGAGACACCAGGCCGAAAACACCAGCAGCCCCGCGCCCGGGAAGAGGATGCGCACCAACGAGATGGTTAGATCGCGCTTCGATCCGGAAAAGCCGGGCGCGATGATGTCGATCAGCCAGGGTGTCGCCAGCACGCCGATCAGGCACAGAACGGCGACCGCCAGTGCCAGAGTCGCGCCCACCGCACCCGCCACGCGGCCCGCCTCTTCTTCTTCGCCTTCGGCCAGCAATCGCGCGTACACCGGGATAAAGGAGGCGGAGAGCACGCCTTCGCCGAACAGGTTCTGCAGAAAGTTCGGGATGCGAAACGCGGCGTTGAAAGCATCGGCTGAGTCCGAGCGCAGCCCGAAATAATGCGAGAACACGCGCAGCCGCACCAGTCCAATGAGACGGCTGAGCAAAATCCCCGCGGCTACCAGAAACGCCAGCCGGCCTGTGCTCTCGCGCTTGCGGACGGGCACGCCTTCCAGTTTCTTATCCAAGTCTGCTGAACGCTCCGCTGTGGAGATCCTGCCAGCGACTGGGCGGAATCACGCGTCTTTGAACAGCTTCGTCGAAAAGAGAAAGACTCATCCGCGCGTATTGCTGGACGAGGCCGTCGGGGTTGTCGATCAGAGTGAGCAGCACAGCCAGCGCCTGATCGTCTGGCCACGCGAGCAACGATGGAATGATATCGGAGACCAGCTCGGCCGCCGACGCCGTCCGCGCGTTTACCAATTGCTCTTGAAGCCACGCCACGCGCTGCGCATCGGAGTAAGGTTCGACGACGATTTCGGTCCAGTCCGACTGAATATGTTTGTCGCGACGCGCGATGTAGCGCACGGCATAAACCCCCGGCTGGTCGAAGCGATAAATCAAATGGAGCGGCAGCCGTCCCCACGGCGCATCACGCGGCGCGACGATGCTGTTTCCGGTTCCAATCGCTGTCCGGAAAGGAGCCAGCGGCTCGCCGTTGTGGAACACCTGAAATTCATTGCCTCCGAAATCCAAGGGGAAAACGCTATAGGGATAGTGAACGTCGTAAGTCGCGGGCTGGTCCACGTCGATCCAAACGGGCATGTGCACGTAGGCGTGGCCCAACAGGTGAAGGAAAGCTTTGCGAAGGCTGAAGCGAACCATCATGCGATCGCTACAGGTATCGCGCACGCAGACCTGAAGGGGCGCCGAGCCGTCCTCCGGCGCGTCGGCGGGAATCTTGAAATTAATCTGCCTGGAACCGGCAAACAACAGCGGGGCCGCGCGGCCATCCACCAGTACGCGCGCGCCGCAGGCCTCCAGCGGATACGGCACGTTCCGTGGAATAGGCCCCGGGCACTGCAACTCGGGTCCGAGATCTTGGCCGTAGAGCGTGACGATCATGCCCGGCGCGAACAACACGGGCCGCCCATCCGGACGATGCGGCAGGCCATCGGAGGTGAATCGGGGAACTCCGGACTGGCCAAACGCAACCGTAGCCATGAACAGGATTCCGGCAAACCGCATGCTGCCATTATCCCCCGGCGCGAGGGGTTCGCATCGCTAGTTTGCGCGAACGCGCAGTTTCGCTTCGCGGCGCGCTCGCGACCGGCTTTATTACGGCTTCCGGTACTCCATCCGCACGGTGCCATTGCGATAGTCGATGGTGAGCTTCAGATGGATGAGAACCGGCATGCCGAGAATGCCCGCCAATCCGACGCCCGCCGAGTCGCTCATTTTGTCGAAGTTGAAAGCGATGAGACCCGGATTTTCGTGCCGCAATCCGGCAAAGGCCAGCGAAACGTGTTCGGCCAGCGAGGTATCGGCAACCTTGCCCTGGACGCCCTGGAGGGAGATTCGACTGTCACTGTGTACCGGCGCTGCTTCCCGCGCCACCTCCTGGTCGATCAGATTGACGGATGCTCCGGAGTCGATCAAAAAGAGCTTCGCGGGCTTTTCGTTGACGGACGTGAAAAGGGTCAAGTGATTTCCAAACCGCAAGGCCCGATAAAATCCGGGCGCGGGGTTGTCGTCGGCGTCTTCGAGGTCGTCGTTCGATGCGGGGGCAACCTTGGGGAGAGGATCGAGCGTCAGTTCCGTTTTGACGAAGTCGATCCCCACCAGGAAGCGCTGGAACACATCGGCGCCAATCAACCCATCGAAATCCTGCGTCTTGGCTGAGCGGAACACCGCAACCGGATAATTCTCAAACGTCACGTCGCCTATCTGCACCACGGGCGTCAAATATTCGAGCGAATCCTGGCTGCGTTCATCTCCGATGCCTTTGGTTTCGTGGCTTTCGTGGCCCAGCACCTCCAGGCCGGCTTTCTGCGCCAAATTCGGAGCAAGCGAAATGCCCGACGCTCCGGTGTCCAGCAGGAGCGTGACGTTGGTTCGATCGTTGAAGCGCACCCGCAGGCCCATGCCGCGCAAATGGGTGGGGTTGTCCCACAGCGGCACCAGCTTGACGCGCGCACTCTCGTAGGGGCTGGTCAACCGGCTTAACTTTCGATCTCCAACCGCTCGATCAGTCGCGATGTGGGCCCGCAACCCGCGCGCTTCGTCGCTCTCCGAGTCGTAGATCGCCAGAACTTTCTCCAACGCCGCGATATGATCGGCTCCTTTCAATGAATTGGCGTGAACCGTCATGAGCGCCGGATCGCCGGGAGCTAGCCGATAGGCTTCCAGGCGCAGCTCCCGCGCAGCCTTAAATTTCGAGGCGGTGGAGAAAAGGGAAGCCATCCCCACCAATGCGCCCGGATCTTTGGGATCGATCTTATATGCGGCCCGATAATATTGCTCGGCCTGCGCTAATTCGCCTCGTCGGTACGCCGCCATGCCGGCCGCCACCTGCGCCCCGGAAGTCTGCGGCGCCTTTTCGAGACCTTGCGTGGCGGCGGCATAGGCCTCATGGGACTTATGGGCCTTCAGCAGCGCGCGAACCAAGCCGTAGTACGCGTCGCCGCGCGTCGGGTCCTGGTCCACCAGTTTTTGATAAAGCGTTGCCGCGTAATCGCTTCGTCCAGCATAAAGTTCGCTACGGGCCTGGGCTGCCAGATCCGGTGGCGTGGCCTGAAACGCCTGCGCCAGGGACGCACATAGGACGATTGTGCAGGACGATAATCGCATACTGAATTAGGTTTATTCAGTTTCTTCCAAAGTTTCAGGAAAAGCAATAGTATTTACCGGCGGGTTTCGGGATTAGATCATCCGGGTTCTCGCTACATCCAACGGATGATCGATCAGCGGCGCCACCCGATCGATGAAGCGCATGGTGTGCGGGCGCGTGACGTGAACCTCGAATGCTTCTTCATCTATCCAGCGCGAGTGAATGTAGAACAGCCGGGCGTCGCGGGTGGAGCGAAACGCGTGAATGCTCACGCATCCCGGCTCCTGGCTGGTGGGGGGAAGAACCTCGGCGATGGCGTCCGCGACAGCCGCCTCGTTGCCGGGTTGGGCGTGAAAACGTCCGAAGATATAAAGCTCCATTGGGCAACCTACACTACCAGTCCAACTCGATACTACCAATCCAGCTCGATCTCGTAATCATCGGCGCCGGGCAGCGGATCGTTAATCTCAAAAACCAGCCTGTAATTGTTTTTCTCCGATGGCGATTCGACCATCGACACCTCACCTCGGCCGCGCAATTTCTGAATCATGGGCGTGAGATCGGCGTGCGCGGGTAACGGCCGCAGCATTTCCGCATGCTCTCCGCGAATGGGCGCGCCCTCCAGCGCTTCGGAAAAACTCGCGCCGCCTTGGATTGTGACGCGCACACGGCCGTCCACTCTCCCGCTCCACAGCAAGCCGCGGCCAGTAGGATCGGGAATCGGCGCAGTCTTACTGGAGCCACGATTCCACACCAGCGTGAAGGAATACTCGCCCGCTCCCGCCAAAGGATCGCGAATGGAAACGCGAGCGGTGTAGTTGTTGCGCTGGCGCGGCTGCTCGATCAAACGGATCTCGCCGCGTCCTTCCGGATTCGCCAGCCGGACATCGGTGTCGCGCTCGGGCATGGGCCGCGAAAACTTGAAGCGCTCATCGGCCACCGGCGCGCCGTGATCCACGCTTGAAATGCAACTTTGCTTGTGGCAGCTGATGACTACACCCTCATCCACGCGCCCCGTCCAGGTGACACGATCGGTCTTCTCGCCTCCGCGCTCAAACACGTTACTCGACGTATCCCAATACAGCGCGATCGAATAAAACGAACTGCCGGGCTGCCGGTCATCGATAGCGACCGAAAGCGTGTAGTGATTTTCGATGTTCGGCTGATCGATCACATGTACATAGCCACGGCCCTTCAGAACCTCTACGCGCACTGTTTGCTGGGTTTCCGGCAACGGGTCTAAGAAACGAAATTTCCCACCCCCCTCTACCGGCTCACCTTCGTAATGCGCCGTCAGGTTCTTGCCGTGCAACGACAAGATTGCGCTGCCACCCACCGGGCCCTGCCAGACGAACTGCGGCCTATCCTGAGCGCGGAGCCCAGGGTAGCCCCAGACGAGTACCGTCCAAATGATTGTTTTGTATGGCATGTTACAAAAAACGGGCGATGAGCAATAAGGGACAAACCATTTAGGACGTTTACGGTACAATCTTTAGGTACCGTGTTAACGCCCGCAGGTCCCTGGCGTCCTTGTTCGTTGCAGCTTTGTTGTTGTTTGGAGCATTGTTCGTTGCAGGACCCGTATGGTTATAGCGATCACTCCACCAGCCCTATTATTAGCAACTTCTACCACCGACCAATTGATGCGCTCGCTGTTTGACGACACCTTCAATGGGGTGCATCACCTGGAGCTTTTCGATTGGGCGCTGTTGATTCCTTATTTCGCCATCCTGATCGTCCTTTCATTTTACGGGTGCCACCGCTTCGAAATGATCCGGAAGTATCTGAAGCACCGGCGCGACGCCAAGCCCGATCCCCAGCGTTGGGCCCGGCTTCCGCGCGTCACCATCCAGCTTCCGCTGTATAACGAGCGCTACGTGGTGGAGCGGCTGATCGAGGAAACGATCCAGATGGACTATCCGCGCGAACTGCTGCAGATCCAGGTGCTGGACGATTCCACCGACGACACGCATCCGTTCACCGAAGCCTTGGTTCGCGAATACCAGGCCGCGGGAGTACCCATCGAATATCTGCATCGCGACAATCGCGCCGGGTTTAAAGCGGGCGCTTTGCAGGCAGGAATGAAGAGCGCCACCGGCGAGTTGATCGCCATCTTCGACGCCGACTTTATTCCGCCGCGCGATTTTCTGGCGCGCACCGTCCATCACTTCACCGACCCAGGGATAGGTGTCGTACAGACGCGCTGGAGTTATCTGAACCGGCATTTCAACCTGCTCACCGAAGTGGAAGCCATGCTGCTGGATGGCCATTTCGTCATCGAGCACGGTGCGCGTTTCGGCAGCGGCCTGTTTTTCAATTTCAACGGAACCGCCGGAGTTTTGCGGGCCAAGATGATCCAGGACGCGGGCGGCTGGCAGCATGACACGCTGACGGAAGACTCGGACCTGAGCTATCGCGCGCAGTTGAAGGGCTGGCGATTCGTGTATCTGCCGGCCGTGGATTGCCCCTCGGAGCTGCCGGTCGACACGTACGGATTCCAAGTGCAGCAGTCGCGCTGGGCCAAGGGGCTGACGCAGGTCGCCATCAAGCTGCTGCCCAGGATTCTACGCTCCAAAGAACCGTGGCGCGTAAAGCTGGAAGCCTTCTGCCATCTGACTCCGAACATCTCTTACCCGCTGATGCTGGCCATGTCGGCGCTGATGCTGCCGGTGATGATAGTGCGCTTTTATATGGGCGTATTCCAGATGCTCACCGTCGATCTGCCGCTGATCGTGGCCTCCTTCTGCTCCATCTGGGCGTTTTACCTGATGGCCCAGCGCGAGCTGGACCGGCGCAACTGGAAGCGCGCGATTGTGCTGATGCCGGCCCTGATGGCCGCGGGGATCGCGCTCACGTTGATCAATACCAAAGCGGTGATCGAAGCGCTGCTGGGGATCAAGTCGGCGTTCGCGCGCACGCCCAAATATGCGGTGGGCGATCGCAAGGTAATCATCCAGAACGCCAGCTACCGGCGTCGCAGCGGATGGTTGCCCTACGCCGAACTGGCCGTGGGCGGATATTTCGCCTACATGGTCGGGTACGCGATTGAAACCTGGAATTTCCTGGCGGTTCCATTCCTGCTGCTGTTTGTGGTGGGCTATTGGTGGGCCGGATGCACCACGCTCTACCAGGAATATCAGGGCAAGGTGCAGTGGCAGCGCGAGCGAGCGCTGGCGCTCGAAAAAGAAGCGGCTTAGAACGGCACTTCGGCCGAAGTTTCCAGCACCACGGCCGGCTTATCTAACGTAAAGTTCGCCGCCTGGGCGTCATTCACGAACATTTTCACGGTATCGAGCGAGTACTCCGTCAGATCGCGGCCCAGCAGCGGAAGCTTCTTCAGCAAATCGTGCGTGACCGTGATGATGTGGCAGCCGATGGCATTGGCCTGCACGATGTTGAACAGCTCGCGCGGGCTGGCCCAAATCAGCTCGATTTGCGGAAACGCGCGGATGCGGGCGAGCGCGCCACTCAGGATTGGAAGCGGATCGTGACCGGCGTCGGCGATGCGCCCGGCGAAGATCGAAATGCAGCTTGGTGGTCCATGGCGCAGGCTAGGGACAACGGCGTCCACCTGATCCAACGTCATCAGAGCGGTGACATTTACCTTGACGCCGCTGCTGCGTGAGCCGTTTGATCAGCGCCGCGGACGATCGGCCGCGTGTGTCGGTAATCGGGATTTTGACATAAACATTGTCGCCCCAGGCGGCGATTTGGAGCGCCTGCTGTTCCATCTGGTCGAAATCGTCGGAGAGGACTTCGAAGGAAAAGGGACGCTCCGGAATGGCGCCCACCAGCGATCTGCCAAACGACTCATAATCGGTGACGCCGGCCTTGCGCATCAGCGTGGGGTTGGTGGTGAATCCTCGAATCCAGGGATTGTCGGCTAATTCAAGGATGGAAGCGCGATCCGCGCCGTCGGCGAAAACCTTGACGCGGAAGGAGGCGATATCAGCCATATTTCACCATCCCGGGGCGTGTGGTTCGCAGAATCCATTGCGACGCTTCCCGCAGCGAGCGTACGCCTACGAACGGGCCATCCGGACGCTGTTCGGCGTAGCCATAGTCGACGAAAATCGCGTGGCAACCGGCGCGATGGCCGGCTTCGATGTCGCGCCAGCGATCGCCCACGATGAAGCTCGATTCCAGATCGATATTCCAGACGCGAGCCGCTTCGAGCAATAGCCCGGGCTGCGGCTTGCGGCAGGAGCAACGCGCCGAGTCATCGTGCGGGCAGACGCCCACGCCGTCCAGTTGCAGGAAGCGCTGCAAACGCCTGTTCATTTCCGACACCTGCTCGGCTGTCACCAGCCCGCGCGCGATATCCGGCTGATTGGTGATCAGGATCAAAGCGAATTGGGCTTCGCGCAATTTCTTGCAAGCTTCCCGAACTCCGGGCAACAGGCGCAGATCGGAAACCGTGGCGGGCGGATAGGGCTTGCCTTGTTTGAGAACGGCGCGATTCACCACGCCATCGCGATCCAGAAACACGGCGCGGCGCACGCTTAGAGCCTTCCGAGCCGTGAATCGGCCAGCATGGAGTTCAAGGCCACGCAGATGGCCTGGCGCGTATTACGCTTGCAGGTCCAACCCAGCTTTCGAATGCGCTCGGTATTCAAGCGGACCACCGGAACGTCGCCTTTCCAGCCGCGATCCCCGCCGGTGTATTCCATGCGGACTTGATCTTCCGCGAGCCCCGCCACTTCGATTGCCAGCTTGGCGATTTCGGTGACGGTAATGTAATCGCCGGTGGCGACGTTATAGACCTGGAAGGCTTGCGATGATGCGCGGTGCGCCAGCAGAACGGCTTCGACCACATCTTCAACATGAATGTAGGACTTGCTCTGGCGGCCGTCGCCCAAGATCCGCAAGCGATCGGGCTGAACGCGCAGGCGGCGAATGAAATCGAAACCGACGCCGTGCGTCTGACGCGCGCCTACTACATTGCCGAAGCGGAACGCGCACGCGCGCAGATCGAACATCGCGCAATAGGACGCAATGAGCGCTTCGCCCGCCAGCTTGCTTGCACCATAGGTTGAGACGGGTAACAGCGGACCGAAATCCTCCTGCACTTCGTAATCTTTCAGATCGCCGTAAACGCCGCTGCCGGAGGCGTAAAGCAGGCGCTGAGTGCGGGTGCGGCGCATGGCCTCTACAATCTGCTGCGTCAGGAATGTCCCTTCGCGGAAATCGATGTCGGGCTCCACGGCGGCGCGCGCGATGTCGGGATTGGAAGCCAGATGAATGACGGTGTCGTGCCCGTCCATGTTGCGTTCCAGCGCAGCCAGATCCTTTACGTCGCCGCAGATCACACGCAGCCGGCGATCCTGTTCGTGATGCGCGTAGTGCCACTCGCGCCCGCTCGAGAAATTGTCGTAAATGGTGACCGCTTCGACGCTCTTGTCGCACAGCAAACGGTCCGTGAAATGGCTGCCGATGAATCCGGCGCCGCCCGCAAGAAAGAAGCGTTTGCTCATCGTTTCCTCATCGGACGGACTCCCATTTCGTAGCCGCCCGCTGCAACAGCGGATGGCTGACTAGCAAATGCCAGAGGACCGCGCACAGCCCTTCGGTGTGCGGCGTGATGCGGTCGGGCGCCAGCGGCGGAATCAGGATGCACTCTTCGGCGATCTGACGCGTGAAGCCCCCATTGAGCTCGGAGACGCATCCCACAATTCCGAAGATGTGCGCGCCCGCTTCCAACGCCGTTTCCAGCGCGCGCACGATATTCACCGAGACGTTCTTCTCACGGCTCCCGCCGCCCACCGAGAAGACCAGCACGCCGTCGCGCGGACCGATGCGCGAGCCTTTCAGCCACCCGGCAAAACAACTGTCCCAGCCTTCGTCATTGGCCCTGGCGGTAAGTTCGGAAACATTGTCAGTGGGCGCGTAAGCTTCAAAGCCGCACAGCTTGCGAAAATCGTTGACCGCGTGACCGGCGTGGCCGGCCGAGCCGCCGACACCCAGGATGAACAGCCGCCCACCAAGTTCCCGGACACGGGCCAGCGCCACGGCCATGCGCTCAACTGCTGGGACGTCGATCTGCTGCAGGATGGCAATGGACTCGGCGATGAACGCGGCCGCGAAGCCAGAGGACGGCGCTGGCGCGGGCTGCTGCTTCATGGCTTCTGGGAGGCCGGTGAGACTGGTCACGAACGCACGAACTCCTGCTGCTTAATCGGCTAAAGTCGTGTTTTTCGTTAGAGGTCCGCCGCTTGCTGACTCGCGCGGTTCAGTGGCTTGCGGCGGGACAAACGGGAGAAGGCCAGGCGAATGATGCGCCGGAAGGTCCAAACCGCGGAAGACCAGCGCCGGAGCGTAGTCTCGCCGATGCGCTCATGATAGGGAATAAAGACCTCATGGAGGCGGAAACCGCGCAGCGCCGGTTTCAGGAGCAGTTCCACGGGGAGGGCCGGACCGTTAGGGTCAAACTCGACCTCCTGGATCACGCGGCGGCTGTAAGCGCGCATCCCGGAGTGGAGATCGGTGCTCTTGACGCCCACCAGCAACCGGCCGGTGACGGCGAAGAGCCAGTTGGCCAGGTAGTTTGCAAGCGGCATGCTGGCCGGACGCCGCTCCAGGCGCGATGCATTCACCAGATCGCATTGGCCGGACAAAACCATGTCGGCCAGAAACGGGATTTCCTCGGCCGGGTACGTGCCGTCGCAATCCAGAGTAACGACAACCTCGCCCTGGGACTCGTGCAGCACCCGGTCCATAGCGCGACCGTAGCCCTGTGGCGGGAATTGGCGTAGGACACGCGCGCCTTGCCCGGCGGCGATGGAAGGCGTGGCGTCGCGACTGCTGTCGACGATGACAATCTCGTAATCCCGGCCGTGCAGTGCGTCGCGGATGTCTTCGATCACTCGCGCGACCGCCTGCTCCTCGTTCATCGTGATCATCGCGACAGAGATCAGCTGTCTCATCAATCGTGCCTGTTAGCTATTCGGACTTATGGTGGTTTTCGATAAGGGCCGGAATGAGAGCTGTTGGCCATTAGCCTGTGCTGGTGGCTGTGGCTGGTGGCCGGAATGTCGTAAGCGATTGAAAGCGCTGGCTATCGCGCCGCCATCGAGGCTACTTGAGTGGCGATCCAGGAATAAGTCTTTTCGAGACCCGAGCGAAGCGGGCAAGTGGGTTTCCACCCCAGCTTGCTTTGAATCAGGCGGTTATCGGAATTGCGTCCTCGCACGCCGAGCGGTCCGGTGATGTGCTTGATGCTGAGTTTCTTGCCCGCGACGGCCATAATCATCTCGGCCAGCTGATTGATGGTCACCATTTCCTCCGAGCCGATGTTGACCGGACCGGGGAAGTCGGAATCCATCAGGCGCCGCACGCCCTCCAGGCACTCGTCGATATACAGGAAAGAGCGCGTTTGCAGGCCGTCGCCCCAGATTTCGATAGAGCCGCCATTGGGCGCTTCCGCCACCTTGCGGCACAAAGCGGCTGGCGCTTTCTCGCGCCCGCCGTCCCAGGTTCCTTCCGGGCCGAAGATGTTATGGAAGCGGGCCACGCGGACCTGCACGCCGTGATTTCGCATGTAGGCTCCATACAGGCGTTCGCTAAACAGCTTCTCCCAGCCATACTCGGAATCGGGCGCGGCAGGATATGCCGAGTCTTCCGAACACTTGGGATTATCCGGATCGGTCTGGTTGTATTCCGGGTACATGCAAGCCGAGGAGGAGTAGAAGAACTTCTTCACGCCGGCCTTGCGCCCGAACTCCAGCGTGTTCAGGTTGATGGTGGCGGAATTGTGCATCACACCAGCGTCGTGCTCGCCGGTGAAGATGTAGCCGGCGCCCCCCATGTCGGCCGCCAGTTGGTACACCTCATCGATTCCTTCCACCGCGCGACGAACCAGATCCGGCTCCCGCAGGTCCCCCACGATGAACTCGTCGGAGGGAGGCTCGGCGAATTCGTGGCGTTTGATATCCACGCCGCGAACCCAGTAACCCTCCTTTTTCAAGCGTCTTACCAGATGACCGCCGATGAAACCGCCGGCGCCGTTGACCAGGATCCTTTTCATAAGCAACTTTCCACTCTTCTATCGGTGAAATCCGGACAACCTGTATGGGGGCCTAGCCACGAAAACTGTGAATTCCATCCACCACGCGAGTCAGATCCGCTTCGTCCAGGCCGTTGTAGAAAGGCAAACGAAGCAGCCGTTCGCTGACGTTTTCGGTCACCGGGCAATCGCCCTGCGCCCCCCCGAACCGGCGACCCATTTCGCTAAGGTGAAGCGGCTGGTAGTGGAACACACTATAGATCTCCCGCTGCTTTAGATGGTCGATCAGTTTTTGTCTTTGGTCGCCGTCGGGTAGCAAGATATAGAACAGGTGGTAGGCCGATTGGCAATGCGGAGGTACATGAGGAAGTCCGACCCCGTTTTTGGCCGCCCAATCGTCCAAATGCTTCTGGTAGAACTCCCAGACTTGTTTTCTTTTCGCCTGGATCCGCTGGCGCTCCTCCAACTGTGCGTAAGAGAACCGCCGCCAGGATTTCGGAGAGTAGAGTAGCTAGATCCGACGTCGACCCAACTGTAGCGATCCACCTCGCCCCGAAAGAATCGTTTGCGATTGGTGCCCTTTTCGCGAACGATCTCGGCGCGCTCCACATACCGCGGCGCGTTGATCAGCAGCGCCCCGCCTTCCCCGCACGTGAAGTTCTTGGTCTCATGGAAGCTCAGCGTCGCCAGGCTCCAAAGGTCCCCAGGGGCTTGTTGCGATAAAGCCCGTACAGACCATGCGCATTGTCTTCGACCACCGCGATGTTGTGCCGCGTGGCAATTTCCATAATCGCGTCCATCTCGCATCCGACGCCGGCATAGTGAACCGGCACGATGGCGCGAGTCCGAGGGGTAATCAGCCGTTCGAGTAGCGTCTCGTCGAGGTTGAGCGTGTCCGGCCGAATATCGGCGAAAACCGGGCGCGCCCCGCGCAATACAAACGCGTTCGCGGTGGAGACGAAGGTAAAGGAGGGAACAATCACCTCGTCGCCGGGCTGGACGTCGAGAAGCAGGGCCGCCAGCTCCAAGGCATGCGTGCAGGAAGGGGTCAGGAGCGCCTTCGGCACCCCCAGGCTGCCCTCCAGGACCTGGTGGCACGCCGCGGTGAAGCGCCCGTCGCCGGAGACGTGCATGGCATCAATCGCCTGTTGTATATAGGCGAACTCGGTTCCGACCTTGCAGAAGCGATTGAAGGGAATCAGCGCCGGCTGAGTTATGTGACTGAGAAGGTTGGCGACATCGTTTCCAATTACCGGGCGCTCGGCCTGGACCTCGGTTGGCGACAGCGTTCCGGCTTCGGCTTCGTCAGCGCCCGTCTTCAAACGCACCTCTATCAGGAGGAATCGGAATAATCCGTCCTTCCCCTTAGAGGCGGGCTATAGCAATGACTGCTAATGGTTCTTTGGATTGGAACCGATTTAGGTTTTAGGCGGTTTTTGGGAACTTCATAGGCTTCTCTCAACGCGCAGCCCTCTGACAACAGCTGCCAGGGAGGTAAACAGTTGAAAATTATCGATGCGATCTGGGAAAAGCGCAACCTGGGCGTCACCTGCGTCGAGATTTCCCTCGACGCGACGGACCGAGCGGCAGAAGTCAAAGAGACATTGGCGCGGATAGAGAC
The DNA here is from genome assembly GCA_963798295.1 of Bryobacterales bacterium. Lineage (GTDB taxonomy): Bacteria > Acidobacteriota > Terriglobia > Bryobacterales > Bryobacteraceae > Palsa-89. The sequence goes on from CAWCSV010000007.1 coordinate 2,107,521, forward strand.
CGATTACCTGGTGGTCAAGGTACCGGCTGGCGTTTCGACCCTCATGTTCCTGGTTTCAGAAATGGGATGTTGTTTTGTCGAAGCCAGCATCCATATCACCCGTAAGGTGGCTGACCTGGAGCTGTCAGGCATAGAGAAGAGGCTGGCCGATAGCGTTAGCTATGCCCGGATGCAGGAAGGTGACCTGCAGGTCCTACGAGGCGAGATTAGAAACGGAATGCACGAAGCGGACCGCGTCGCTCTCGATTCGCATTTTACGAGAGACCAGGCAGCGAACCGCTATATTGGCTGGATTCAGGATGAGATCGGGCGCGGCGCCGAAGTGTACAAGCTGATTTATAAGGACCAGTCGATCGGGTATTTCACGATGAAGGATCTGGGCGGCGGTGTCTACTATCCGTTTCTTGCTGGGATGTACCAGAGCTACAGGAATTCCGGTCTGGGATTCAACATCGCTTACAAGGCGATGTGCGCAATCGCCGCGCGAGGCGGGACTGCGGTTTCCACACATATTTCGACCAACAACGAAAGCGCCGTTCGTTTGCACGTGGACCTCGGATTCCGGTTCGAGGAGATCACCTACGTTTACGTGAGGCACACGAGCGCGAGCGAAAAGAAAGAGCTGATCGCGGCGTGCTGCTGAAGGGCAAGAATGCAATCGTCACGGGTGCAAGCCGCGGCATCGGACGGGCCATCGTGGAGGTCTTCGCGCAGAATGGCGCCAGCGTGTGGGCGCATGCGAGAAAGGAGACGCCGGAATTCCGAACCGACATGGCGGCTATTGCCGAGCGCTGCGGCGTGGACATCCGGCCGGTCTTTTTCGATGCGGTTGACGGACCGGCAATGAAAACGGCCGTAAAGCAACTGGCTGGTTCGTCGGGACCGGTGGATGTTCTGGTGAACAACGCGGGTGTGGCGCATGGAGGGCTGTTTCAGATGACTTCCATGAAATCGATACGCGAAGTTTTCGACGTCAATTTCTTTTCTGTGCTGGAATTGACCCAGTTGGTTGTTCGCCTGATGCAGAAGACGAAAGGCGGAAGCATCATAAACTTAGCTTCGCTTTCCGGCCTGGATCTTAAGCCAGGCAATATCGCCTACGGCGTCTCGAAGGCCGCTCTTATCGCTGCCACCAAGACACTTGCGGCTGAACTGGGCTCGTCGGGAATTCGTGTGAATGCCATCGCACCCGGATTGACCGATACGAACATGGCCAACCTGATGGAGGAGAATGCCCGCCGCAACATGCTCGACAATACCTCGTTGCAACGTCTGGCTCGGCCCAAAGAGATAGCTGATGTTGCCCTGTTCCTGGCGTCGGAGATGTCGTCATTCGTCACCGGTCACGTTTTGTGTGCGGACGGAGGGTCGATATGAGCGGGGTGGGTTGGGACGAATTGCTGGCCGAGCGCGAGGTTACGGAATCGGTTACCCACAGGTGTCTCACGGCCGCCCGCCAAATGCGTATCTACGCGCTCGAAATGTCGCTCGCGGCGGGTCCGGTTGGTGCGCATCTGGGTGGTGGTCTTTCGATGATCGAGATCATGGCCGCACTCTATTTCGGCGTCCTACGCTATGAGGTGCAAAACCCGCGATGGGAACTGCGCGATCGCTTCATCCTCAGCAAGGGACACGGCGCGCTGGCCTACTACGGGGCGCTAAGTCTGGCCGGCTTCATCGACCAGAAGTCCCTGGCGACTTTTAAATCCAACGACACGTTCCTGACCGGCCATCCCCACATGGACTTGGAGCGGGGCATCGAATTCTCGAGCGGTAGCCTGGGCCAGGGACTCTCATTGGGCGTTGGAACCGCGCTTGCGCTCAGGAGCCGGGCAAACGAGACTTCTCGCGTTTACGTCCTGGTGGGCGATGGCGAGCTCAACGAAGGCTCCATCTGGGAAGCGGCCATGTCGGCGGCACATTTCAAGCTCTCGAATCTGACTCTCATCGTGGACCAGAATGGATTGCAGTACGACGGCGGCACGCCGGAAGTATTGGATATGGGGGATCTCGCCGCCAAGTGGGAGAGCTTCGGGTGGACAGCCCTCAATGTCGACGGGCACGACTTGCCGGCCCTGCTCAATGCCCTGCAGACCTCGCATGACAAGCCGCTCGCGATCATCGCCCGCACCGTTAAAGGCAAAGGCGTCTCCTTTATGGAAAACAACCGCGCGTGGCATCACTGCCGGCTAACAAAGGCCCAATTCGATGCGGCGATGGCCGAACAATCCGTCCCCGAACCGGTGGAGACGCGATGATCGCCTACACTTCCGCGAATATCCGGACGTGGTCTATGCTCGGGTCTAACGGCGCCTTCGGCTTCGCGGCACTGGAACTTCCCGAAATCGACAAAAGCATTGCAATGCTAACAGCGGATGAAATGTATTTCTCCGGGCTCGAAAGGTTTGGGGCCAAGTTTCCAGAACGTTTCTATAACATCGGCATCGCGGAACAGAACCTGGTGGGCGTCGCCGCAGGCATGTCGAAGGAGGGGTTGAACGTCTTCGCCACCACCTACGCGACTTTCGCATCCGCGCGGAGCTGCGATCAAGTTCGAGTGAACATGGGCTATATGAAGTTGGGAATTAAGCTCGTGGGGCTAACCGCGGGGCTCTCGGTTGGCAGCCTGGGGGCCACCCATTGCAGCGTCGAAGACATCGCGATTATGCGAGCCATCCCCAACATCACGATCCTTTCGCCGGCGGACTGCACAGAAACCGTTAAAGCAACCATCGCGGCTACCGAGCACAAGGGTCCCGTCTACTTGCGGCTAACGGGCGGACAGCCCAACCACCCTGTTTACAAGAGCGACTACTCGTTTGAAATCGGCAAGGCGATTAGGTTGCGGGAGGGCGGGGACGTTGCCATCGTGGCTACCGGGGCCATGGTTCACGCGTCGCTCGAAGCCGCCAAAGAATTGGCCGAACAGGGGATTTCTTGCGCGGTGATCGACATGCATACCATCAAGCCGTTGGATGAGAATGCGCTGCTCGATACGCTCCCCTCCAAGCTGCTGGTAACGGTGGAAGAGCATAGCAGGAAGGGCGGGCTAGGCGGCGCGGTGGCGGAATTCCTGGCGGATCCGGATCAAACCACCGCAGCTGATCATCGGCCTCGCCGACGAATTTAAGAATGCCGCCGATTATCCGCACTTGCTCAAGCAGTTCGGATTGACGGCGCCCCAAATCGCCCAGAGCATCCGGGAAAAATACCAAGAGGTTCAATCAGGATGACAAACCTGGATAAGTATGCGAAAGCCTTTGTCGATACTTTCGACGTCGATCCAGCAGTTCTTCCTACCTCCAGCTATCGAAGCATCCCAGTGTGGGATTCGATCGGGCATATGAGCCTTATGGCAAAGCTAGAGGAGACCTTCGGCATCTTGCTGGATACCGAAGACATCATCGACTTCAGCTCGTTCGAAAAGGGTAAAGAGATCCTGAGGAAGTACAGTGTGGAGCTTTAGTTCCCATGCCGAACGGTTAGCCGCGATCTCCGACAGCGGCGACAGCATTACCTACTGGGATTTGTGCCACTTCGCGAAAGTGATTCGGGGCGCCATTCCACCCAGGCGCTTGGTCTTCTGTTTATGCTCAAATACGCTGGGTTCCGTGGCCGGCTATACCGCCTTCCTGCAGAACCGAATTGTCCCGCTGCTGTTGAGCAAGGATCTGGACCAGGCCCTGCTCGACCGGCTCATCGAAACGTATCGGCCCTCCTACCTTTGGGCGCCCGAGGAACTGCGCTCGGACTTTCCCGTCGTCCTGAACGCGCACGGCTCCGCGCTGCTGGAAGTGCCTTTTACGCCGGCGCCTCTCTTGCACGACGATTTGGCGCTTCTGCTGACAACTTCCGGATCAACCGGCAGTCCGAATCTGGTTCGGCTCAGTTACCGAAACCTGGACGCCAACACCGCCTCGATCGTCGAATACCTCGAGATAACGGAACAAGAGCGGCCGATTACGACACTTCCCATGGAGTACACCTACGGGCTATCCGTCATCAATACGCATCTGGCGGTGGGCGGGACGCTGCTGCTCACGACGAAGACTCTGATGCAGAAGGAATTTTGGAGCTTTTTCAAAGAACAGCAAGTCACGTCTTTCGCCGGTGTGCCTTATACCTATGAAATGTTGAAGCGGCTGCGGTTCTCCAGGATGACGCTGCCTTCGCTTAGAACCATGACGCAGGCGGGCGGCAAGCTGTCGCCAGAACTTCACCGCGAATTCGCGGGATTCGCACAAGCCAGCGGCCGACGCTTTTTCGTTATGTATGGCCAGGCTGAGGCGACGGCCCGAATCTCTTATCTGCCGCATGAACTGTCCGTCGAGAAATGCGGAAGTATCGGCATTGCGATACCGGGGGGTGAACTTTCACTGGTCGATGAACAGGGGAAGATTGTCACGGAGCCCGACAGCATGGGGAATTGGTCTATAGCGGCCCAAACGTGGCGCTTGGATATGCCCGGTCTGCTGACGACTTGATGAAGGGCAACGAGAACGGCCGCACTCTGGCCACTGGGGACCTCGGGACGCGCGACGCGGATGGTTATTACTATATCGTTGGCCGCAAGAAGCGATTCATCAAGATCTTCGGTAATAGGGTCAATCTTGACGAGGCAGAAAGCCTGATTCGGGCAGCTTTTCCGGATCTCAGTGTCGCTTGTGCAGGGAGCGACGACCAAATGGCAATCTTCGTTACCGACGAGCATCAGGCGATGGCAGTGAAGTGCTTCATTTCGGAAAAAACGGGACTCAATCCGGCCGCTTTCCACGTGAGCGCGGTTCAGACCATCCCCAGGAACAACGCCGGGAAAACCCTTACGCCGAGCTGGAAACGCTGTGCTGTGCATAACGATACCTACTTCACGATCCCTCCTTACTCTCTGAACAGGGCGGATAAGCAGGCTCTGCTGTCTGAGACGCTCTGCAACCTGACGCGGTTCCACTACCGTGAATGCCCGTCCTATCGACGCATCCTGGAGGCAATGCGATTTGACGAGGCGGAAGTCGGCAGCTATTACGACCTGCCCTTTATTCCCGTTCGCTTGTTCAAAGACTACGAACTAGTAAGCGTAGATCGAGCCGACATTATCAAGACCATGACGTCGTCCGGGACATCCGGCCAGAAGGTATCCAAGATCTTCCTCGACAAAGCTACGGCAGCCCAACAGACGCGGGCGCTCTCGCGCATTGTCACATCCTATGTTGGGCCGAAGCGGCTTCCCATGCTGATCCTCGATTCGCCCGCCATGCTAACGAACCCCGCGATGCTTTCGGCAAGAGGCGCTGGCATACTAGGCTTTTCGAATGTTTTCCTATGACCGTATTTATGTATTCGATGAAAACATGAATATCGACTGCGGAGCCATCAGCGCCTTTCTCGAGAAACACCAGGGAGAAGAAATCCTCGTGTTCGGATTTACTTTCATCATTTGGCGGCATTTCTACCAGGAGCTTTCGAAGCTCGGATTTCGACCGGACCTCTCCAATGGCACCTTGCTGCACGGAGGTGGTTGGAAAAAGCTAGTGGACGAGGCAGTTTCGCCAGCCGACTTCAAGAGATCTCTCCGCGATGTCTGTGGGGTTGAGCGCGTCTACGACTACTACGGGATGGTGGAGCAGGCGGGGTCGATCTACATGGAGTGCGAAGCCGGCCATTTACACACGAGCATTTTCTCCGACGTGATCGTGCGCCGCGCTAAAGACTTCAGCGTGGCCGGGATCGGCGAAACGGGGATTATCCAATTGCTGTCGATTCTCCCCGGGTCGTATCCGGGCCACTCGCTCCTCACTGAAGACGAGGGTGCGGTGCTAGGCGAGGATGACTGCCCCTGCGGACGGCTCGGAAAGTACTTTCAGGTCGCTGGAAGACTAAGAAACGCTGAAGTCAGGGGGTGCAGCAATACCTATGCAGCTCATGGCAGATGACGTCGAATTCCTCTGTTCGGCTGAATCGACCTGCGATGCGATGCCTTCGCTGGCCGCGCTCAGGACATTCTCGGACGAGGTTTGCCTATTCCTGAATGCCCTCTCCCAAACACTTTTAGCCGACGACGAGGCCAAAACTTATCCTGACATCATAACCTTCGCCTTTTTCTGCCGGAAGGGCGAATATCGAACGACTGAAAGCGACTTATCAAAGCGCAGCGTGTTGTCGCCTCGGTCGAGGGGTTACGTTCCACATTGCGCCGGCAAATGTTCCTGTTAACTTCGCCTATTCGTTGGTATCCGGCCTTCTGGCGGGCGACTCGTCATCGTGCGGGCGCCGAGCAGGCCTTTCGAGCAGACCGGCATTATCTGTCGCACGATACAAACGATCCTCGCAAAGAACAGCTTTCGAATACTCCAAAGACTACATCGCTCTTATTCGGTACGAACGAGATGATGAACTCACTGCCTATTTCTCGGGCCTCTGCGATGTGCGCATCATTTGGGGAGGCGACAATACAATTCAAGAAATCAGAAGGATTCCCATCCCGACCCGCGCCTACGATATCACTTTCGCCGACCGTTACTCGATCTGCGTCATCCAGGCCGAAGCCACTCGGACAAGGTGATCTGATCAAGATCGCGCAAGATTTCTATAACGACGCTTATCTCTTCGATCAGAATGCGTGCTCGTCGCCGCATCTCATCGTGTGGATCGGAACCAAGGAAACGATTCACACCGCAAGCAGAGATTCTGGTCCGCCGTCCATGACGTTGTGGAAGCTCGCTACACCATCGCGCCTATCATTGCGGTGGACAAACTAACGGCACTCTGCCGGCGAGCCATAGAGTTGCCGGGCGCACGGGCCAACGGTATGCCCGATCTATTGATCGATCGCATCCAACTCGAGAAACTCACCCGAATCTTGATCAATATCGATGCGCCGGTGGAAGCTTCATCGAGTATGACGACCAGAATCTGGACGCGCTGCGAGACATCGTCACACGAAAATATCAGACCTTGTCTTATATCGGGTTCCACCCTGAGGAGCTTCGCGAATGGGTGCTAGCCAATGGGCTGGCAGGCATCGATCGCATCATGCCGGTTGGCAGGACCGCGGAGTTCGGCCTGATTTGGGACGGCTACGACTTGATAGCTTCCCTGTCAAGAGTCTTGCGATGTTAAGTGATGTGCGGGGCGAGCAGGCTCGTCGGAAAGCGCCTTCGATAGAGCCGGAATGTCGCTGTGAGATTCATCGAAATTTAAGAGATCGCGAATGACATAAAGCGGCCGCTCCCGAACCTCGTTGTAGACCTTCCCGATGTACAATCCCAATACCCCCATGTTCGCGAGCACAAGTCCACCGATGAAATAAAGCGAAACGATGACGCTGGTCCATCCTTCCACCCCGACGCCATGCATAAAGTAGCGTGCTATGTACCAGACGCCTACTGCGAGCGCGGACGCTGACATCAAAAAACCGGCTCGAATCGACAAAAGTAGCGGCTTGTTCGATTGCGAAGTGATGGATTCAATCGCGAGCAGAAATCCGCGCCGGAGAGTGTAGGCGCTCGTTCCGGCAAATCGTCCGCTATGCTCTACGTTGAGATACGCCGAGCGAAAACCCAACCAGCGCAGCACCAGATGATAGGATCGGCTGAGCTCTTTCAGCCGGCAATATTCTTCGATCACTTGCTGCGAAGCGATGGAGAAGTTACAACTGCCCCGTCTTATCTTGATGTCGCTCAGCAGATTGTAGAATGCCGAAAACGCGTGCGACAACAGCCGTTTGAACCAACCGTCCTGGCGGCTATTGCGCAGCGCATAGACGATGTCGTATCCCTCTTGGGCCTTGCGGTAGAGGTTCGGGATCTCCGAAGGGCGATCCTGCAAATCGCAGTCCATCACAACCACCCACTTGCCGGAGCAATGATGCAGGCCGGCTGCGATGGCGTAATGCTGTCCGAAATTACGCGACAGATTGATGGCCTTCACCCTGGTGTCCATCGCAGCCACGGCGCGCACTGCCGCCCACGAATCGGCGGGACACCCATCATTTACCAGGATGATCTCGAACGAATCCACCAGCGGTTCTAGCGCTAGAACCAATTGGCGATGTAATTCCGCGACGCACTCTCCGCATTTATATACAGGCGCAACGATCGAAAGTTCGGTGGATCGCAGCCGCACTGGCATAGCCTCAAATCGGAATAACTCGCATGATTCTTTAGGCTTGCAGTTTTGGAGTCGGTGCTAAAGAGCCAGCCGCTTCCCCCCGATGGATGGTGTGGCGGAGTATGAGCATACCCAAGTCCGGCAAAGAGTTCCTGGTCTATTTCGCCGACGAGTTTGAATCGAATCCGCGGATTTGGCTGGTCCTGTTTGGAGTCTTCTACCTTGGCTTGGTTTTGCCCGGCGCCTTTCGGCCCTTCTGGTATGACGAATTGTTCACTTACAACGTCGCCACTCTTCCGGGCTTTCGGGCAATGTGGGATGCGCTTACGCACGGCGCGGATTTAAACCCGCCGCTTTTCTACGTTGTAACTCACGCCGCCATCTCCGTATTTGGACCCACCGAGTTCGGGCTTCGCACTCCCGCCATCGCCGGATTCGCGGTAATGTGCTGCTGCCTGTACGCCTTTGTGGCGCATCGCGCGGGCGCCTGTTATGGCTTCATCGCCATGCTGCTGCCGCTGGTTACGGGTGCGATACGCTGGGCCCCGGAGGCGCGAGCCTACGGACTCATGCTAGGCTTCTGCGGCTTGGCTCTGGTAAGCTGGCAGCGCGCCGCGGAGTCTCCCCGCAGGATCGTCCCTTTGGCCGGACTGGCCCTTTCATTAACGGCCGCGCTGCTCACCCATTGCTTTGCGGTTTTGGTACTGACACCGTTCGCGTTAGCCCAACTGGTCCGGGACTACACCCAACGGAAAATCGATTGGCTGATGTGGATGTGCATTGTGTTGCCGCTGGCTGCCTGCATCACTTATCTCCCGTTGCTTGCCACCACCCAGCACTATGACTTTCAATATCAGGTTTTCCAGCCAGGCTGGCGCTCGGTGGTGGAGTTCAGCGACACAGTATTCGCGCCGGCCCTGTGGCCGGTTTTGGCGGGAATGGTGATCATTGCATTTGGCGCGGCCCGGCGTCCCAAAGTGGACGCGCCGCTTGCGCCGCTTTGGAAAACGGGAGAAGTGGCTCTGGCGGCGGGCTTCCTGCTGGTTCCGCTTCTGGCGATCGCGTTATCGAAGATGACGGTCGGCTACTTCATGGTGCGCTATGGAATCCCGGCGGTGATTGCGGTCGCTGTTCTGTTTGCACAGGCGGCCGCCACGCTTACGGCCAGGTCCAAGATGGTTGGATCGGCGGTGGTTCTGGTCATCGTGTGCTTTGCGGCCGGCGGAATGGCAGTGACCATCAGCAACGCGCTCGCGCCTGCTCCGGAAAAGGTACACCTGGATCAGCATGCGGAGCTCCCATTGGTCGTTTCCAGTGGTTTAATTTTCTACCCCATGAGCCACTATGCAACCGCCAGCCAGGCGAATCGGATGTGGTTTCTCACCGATGAAAAAATTGCCGTGCGCGTCACCGGTTCCAATATGTTTGAAAAAGGGTTGCCCGCGCTGAACCGTCTGTTTCCGCTGCGAGCGCACTTACAGGATTACAGCGAGTTCCTGGCCGCCCATCCGCATTTTTTGCTGTACGGCTACGCTGACAACAAGATGGACTGGCTGATTCCTCAACTACGCGACGACGGCGCCCAAATGCGATACCTGGGAAAACGTACCGATCAGATGGGATTGGCGGTTCTCTACGATGTGGAAGTGCCGCCCAGCGTGGCCGCTCACTTAGGAGCTAAAGTCCCTAGCGCGGCCAAGTCCTCGGGAACCTGATCGACGGGCGGCTCATCAGGGAGCATCGACGCGGGCCGAGCTAACGTCACGAACTGGAAAGCCAGCAAGCCCGGCCAGAGCGCGCAGATCCAGCGCTCGAAAGGGTACAGCCATCGCATGTAGAAACGGTAAGGCGCCGAGTCCATGATGGACGAAGAATCGCCTTGAGCAGCCGTTTCCGATCCCTGGCCATACATTCGCTTGATCAGCGGCACCATCGGACGCAGGATTCCCGGCGTGATGCGATAGCGATTCACCGCCAGGCCAGCGTCGCTCAGAAACCGCTGAAAGCTGTGGCGCGTGAAGAAGCGCAAATGCGTGCGATCCAACGTGCCGGTGTCGCCATATTCGAAGCGGCCCGCGAGCAACGCCAGGCGAACATTCCAGATAGCGACGTTGGGTAGCGAAATCAGCACCCGGCCACCCGGCGCCAGCAGCCGGTAATGCCGCTTCAGCACATCCAGCGGATCGGGCAAGTGTTCCAGCATGTCGGAAAACAGGACCACGTCGAAAACCTGTAGGCCGCAGAAGGGATAGCGTTCCGGCTGCGTGACATCGGCCACGTAGGCTTCGGCCAGGCGCGTTTTAGCTTTTTCTATCGATGATTCCGAAAGATCGACTCCCACCACGCGATGGTCTTGCAATCTATGCAGCTCCGCCCCATGAACTCCCGAGCCGCATCCCACATCGAGCACCCGCAGGCCGCGCGGAAGCCCCTCAAGAATATTCGGAATTTCCGGATTCGCGATTTCGAAATAGGGACGCTGAGACGGTTTCATGCTGGGCTTATACCGGAACTTCGCAGGCAGGAACGGTGACCGGCACGTTGCGATTCAAGCGATCCGCCACTTTGCGCGCGCGCTCGATGCAAACGTCCATGTTTATGTATTCGAATTCGGCCACGCGGCCGCACAGCGGGATGCCGATCTGTTCGAAGTAAGCCTTGGCCTGTTTCAGATAGCGGCGGCAATCGTCGTTCTGTACGACGTAGCCGTATTTCGTTCGGAGCACGCGCGTGTAGCAGACTTCGGAGCGGCGCAGCAGTTCCATCTTTTCCATGTCGCCTATCACGTCGGCGAGCAGATCTTCGTCCGACATCTCGTGCGTGCCGTCGCCGGGGTTGGTGGTGATCTCCGCCTGAACGATGGATTGTCCGGGCGGCGCGTTGTGCGGGCTGAAAGCGGCAGGAAACGACAGGCGATGAAAACGAACCCCGGGATCGGGAACGTAGATGGCGGTGTAATCGGGCAGCCGCGCGGAGTCCAGGCCAACGGAAACGGTCACTAGCGAGTTGTAGCGTAGCGCGTTCACCGCGGCGAGAATATCGGGCGGAGTGCCTTCGAGCGCGGCCGCGAGTTCCTGGATCGGGATAGTGCACACCAGCGCGTCATAGCGGCGGGTGAACAGCCCGTTGCTAACACACCAACGAGCTGCCTCGTGCCAGATGCGCTCGACGGTAAAATCAGAAACGATGTTGTGAACGCGGCCGGCCATGGCGCGCGGCAGCGATTCAATCCCGCCGCGGAAAGGGTAATGAAAATAGAGCTGGTGCGTGTAGCCTTCGGTTTCGACGCCCACCGCAGCCTTGATCACGTCTTCGATGGGAGGCTTGGGCACGCGCCCCTCCACCCATTCCAGGCCGAGCTCTTCGGCGGGAACGTTCCAGATCTTCTCGTTGTAGGGGATCAAGTATTTCTCTGCCAGGCCTTTGCCGAAATGGTGGTAGATCCACTCCTTGAAATTGGTGCGGGGCGGCGGATAATCGTTCCGGATGTAGTGATAGAGGCACTCGAAGCGATCCTGCGGATCGAGATCGAAGAGGCCGTTTTCGAAAGGATACTTGACGTAGCGGCCCTTGTAGAAAATCTTGTTGTTGCGGCGCGCGCGATGGACGTTGTCGCCCAGCAGCGACACCATGTAATCCACCGTCTCCTGATTGCGCGAGAAGATGATGTGCGGGCCGCCGGCGTCGTAGGTGAAGCCCTGCTCCTGCACGGTCTGGCAGTGGCCGCCCTCCCGGCTTTCCTTTTCCAGCACCTCGCACTCGTCGTCCAGGTGCGCGGCAATGGTGAGACCCGCCAAGCCGCCGCCCAAGATTCCAATGGCCAACCGATTCCGCCTTCCTCCTTGATTATTCGGTCTTTCCGCCCGGGCTCTGTAGGCCCCTGAGCGGATCTTTCAACCCTCCAACGCCCGACTGCTCAAAGGCTTACGATGGAAGGAGGGAACGAACATGGCAACTCTCGACTGGTCCCAATGTCCCGCCGTGGAAAGCGTGCCGGATAGACGTAGTGGCGCATGGGTGTTCAAAGACACTCGGATGCCCGTCGCCACGGTTTTTGAGAATCTCGAGGCGGGCTCGAGCATGGAGGAAATTGTCGAGCAGTTTCGGGTAACACGGGAGCAGATCCAGGCCGTTCTCGAGTTTGTCGCCCGCAGCCTTGATGCGCCATCGATGCGTGTTGGCGCAGCACCTCTCGCTGATTCTCATCTGGCTGGTCCGCGCCGGGGTGATGCGCATTCTCTTTGACCACGGCACCCCCGTCGGGATTGCGGAATCGCTCGCAGGTCACGAGGTCACACAGGCGATTGAACGCGGGTGGGACAGGGTGGCGAATGGCGAGCTTCTCAAACTGGCAGAGGCGGAGGGGTTCGACCATATGCTCACGACCGACAAAAGCATCCGATACCAGCAAAACTTGGCCGGACGGAAAATAGGCATTGTCGTGCTCGGTAACTCAACATGGCGCGTCGTGCGGCTTTACCTGGGGCGCATCGCTGAGGCGGTGAACGAGGCAGCACCGGGCAGCTATGTCGAGGTGGAAATACCGCTCACCGATATGCGCAGCTGAAGTCCCTGTATCTCTTGCACTCACAAGAGCTTCCCGGTACGATAGACAACGTCCATAGACCGACTTCCGCAGCATGAGAACGCCGCTCCTCCTGATCGCTTTTGCCGTCTTCATCGGCGCCGCCAACGCGCAGACCCAGGGTCCGTTTCAATCCACCTCGAACATATCCGCCGACATCAGGGGTGTTCCCGACAAACGGCCGGGAGGATGGGGCCTGCATCAGGCCGATCCAGTGCGCCTCAAGATCACCGCGCCGGCGGGATATCGGGTGAGAATCCTCGAAGTTGCCGGGGACCTGGTAGCGTGGCCGAAAAATGGCACGATTCAGGCTGGCCAGTACGCCGAGGTCGGGTGGGGCTTGAACACCTCGCTCAACGACGGAAGCCGCTTCATGTCTTACCCGGATGATCCGGCCGCAATCGCTTACGATAACTGCATCATCTGGATCCAGGACGTTCTGACGTCGGGCCACGCAACCGTACGCGTGCCGTTCGACAGGAAATACGATAACGTGTTCCTGAACAATACGGGCGTGTTTTACACCCAGCCCTTCGTTGCTCTGAATACGTCTGGCCTGCAAATTCATCTCGAGCCAACCGTGACGGTTACCTATCGGTTCGAGAAAGCCACCCCCGCAAAATAATACGCCACAAGTTTCGGCAAGTAGCTGCCGATTCAAAAGATAAGGGGGACATGCGCCGGATTCTATTAGCGATCCTGCTCGGCACTGTTCTGTGCCTGGCGAATCATATCGGCGTGATCGCGGGGATTGTCGCGCCTCCGCCTGGCTACCAGCCCGCGTACTACATCCGCAACCTGGACGTCCCGCAATATCTCACCTGGATGGAGTTGTCGAAAACGCATTGGTTGCTGCCGGATGAGCATGCGCCGTGGCAGACCGAGTCGGGGCTTTTCCAACCGATGTTCGCGATCGCAGCGCGCACCGGGTTGCCCACGATGGCCTCCTACTACGGGTTGCAATTGCTGCTCTACTGGCTGGCTGCATACGCGCTAATCCTGGCCGCCGAAACCTTCCTGCAGACGCGGCGGGCGATGCTGTACGCGGCGGTGGCTGTGCTGGGAGCGATGCCGCTGTTGTTGGTGGGTTGGACCGCCGCCAAAGCGCTTCGCCTGGCGTCCGCGGTGCCACTGGCGCTCGGATATGGTCTCGTCCAATACGGCTACGACTCGGCCGATGGCCTACTCCGCGGCGGCTTGTCGAACTCCGTTCTGCTGACGTTCGGTACCGCGATAACGCTGTTTGCGTTCGTTAACCTGGCAAGGTTCATCACCACGGGACAGCGCCGCAATTACTATTGGCTGCTCGCCTGCGCGTTTCTGGACGGTCTATTCCACCCCTTCGAAATCTTCGTCATCGCCGCCGCTTCGGTGTGGCCTTTGTGGAAGGCGGCGCGAAAGACGGAATGCCTGGGCATATTCGCCGCCGCCGGCGCAGGCATGCTTCCGTATGTGATCGAAAGTTTACGATTTCCCTGGGTGCGCGACGTCGCCGAGCTGGTGAACTGGAAGATGGGCTCGCCCGCCTGGGTGCTGATGGTTTTCGGCCTTCCGGCCATTCTGATTTGCTGGCTGATGCTGGCGCGCTTTCGCGTGGAGACACCCGAGGATCGAATCCTGCAGAGCTGGTTCCTGTGCGCGGCCGTGTTGCCGATGATCCCCGGCGTATCGAGCGTGATGCACACCTTCGATGGATACGCCTACGCGGTGGGCTTCCTGCTGGTCAGGAAAGCTCAATCCGACCGGCTGATGTCCAAGCTCTTCGCCGAAAGGCCGCGAGCGATGCGGTTGGCGCTGGCAGGCTGGGCCGTGGCTTCCGCACTGACGCTCGCGATGGTCTACACACAGCTTTGGCAGGACGGCAAATCCGCGCATCCGGACTTTCTTTCCGCTATCGCGCCCAACGATGAGGTCGCGATGCTGGCTTGGATGAAAGCGAATTTGCCACGCGACCGGCTGGTGCTGGCGCCGGAAGCCATGGCGCCCTGGGTGGCGGCCATCCCGATGCCGAGCGTAGGCAGTCACGACCTGTTCAGCGTGACGTACCAGGCGCAGCGCGATCTGGCGAGCCGCTTCTATCAGGGACAACCCGAGCGTGCCGAACTGATCGATGGATTCGGCGTCAGCTATGTAGTGGCGCCCGTGGACGCACCCATCCGGCTGGATGGCGGCAAGCTGCTGCATCGGGAGACGTCGCTGAATCTGTACGAGGTGCCTGGGGAGCGGATGAAGCCGTACCCGGGAATCGCGAGTCTGGCCGGCATTCCACCCCCGAACGGTTTCCGGCAGTGGATGTTCCGGATGCTGGTAAGATTCCGGCGCTCCGCTTAGTCACAAGCGCGCTGAGGCAGATAGGGTCTCTTTTTGCGCGCTGGGTTCAGAAGCGCTTCCTTGGCGGCCAGCCGCCCGCGGCAAGTTTCACAGCGGCCCAGATGCTCGCGAATCTCGATCACTTCGGTCACCGAAAGGCCCCTGCCGACGGTATAGAGCGAGAGCGGGTCGTCGGCAATGTGCCGGTGCACATAGCCGGGAGGATGCACCACATCCTGGATGCGGAGTCCGGCTTGGAAGCCGCCGGAAACCGCGCGGCAATAGCGCACCTCGCCAAAGATCACATTGCCGTGCAACTTCACTTTGACCTGCGCGCCGCGATCGATGCGCTGGCGAAGGGCCACGCGCATTCCGGAACGCGAGACGTCCAGTACGGTTCCGTAGATTGTTCCGCCGGGTGGGGGCAGGAGTTCCAGCTCGGCGGGATCGTGGGTGGGGTAACGCGCCTCACTACGCCGTTCGGCGTTCGGTTCCGGCGCTGACGCTGCAGACTCGGCCAGAGCGGCTGTAGCAGGATGATCGGTTGGGTTTGGCAACGGCCACCGCTTTCTTTGGAAGGAAGACTCCTATTCACCGGGGAAGTTACGACACAATTCTCTCTAAGTATTTTTAATAGCGGCCATCTAAGGGAAAGAACCGAGAAGTCGGGAAAATTCGCGGATAGTGGGCTGCCCCTGGGTTATCGCTACCACGCGGGAATCCCTTTGCTGACATCGGAATATTTCCACCGAAGGGGCTGGCGGACGCCGTGGCGATAACGGCAAACGGCGGTCGAGCCGGTCCAGCGGAGGCCATGTAGCGCTCCAGCCAGTGCGGTTTCAGATATGCCTCTTTCCAGATGCGCGCGATCAGATTCTTGCTCAGCTTCATGACCGCCGCCATCTTGCGCAGCGACCAATGCGTGGAGCCATCCGGTGGCGCTTGCCGGGTCCGTTCCAGCACCTTAGCGCGCAGTTGTGAATGCAGACATCGTCAATCTACTCGACGACTATTAGAACGTGTCCCCTCTTGTGTCCCGCCTCCGCATGGCGGTGGGCCTCGGCGATCTTATCCAGCGAATACCGATGCTCGATCACCGTTTTGAGTTTTCCAGCCTCAATCAGCTCTTTGAGGAATAAGAGCCTCTCAGTAGTTTCTCCGCGTTTGGGTGTACCGACGACCTTCGCGGCGCCCGTTAGGGAAGCCCACATCCCACCTAGCTGACTCGCCAGAAGGTTAACAACAAACCAATCCAGTCCGAGACCCGCCACAAGAATGTAGTAACCGCGTCTCTTCAGAGATCTCAAGCTTCGCCAATACCCGCTCTTGCCGACTGTGTCAAAGATCATGTCATAGACCCTGCCGGCCCCCGAGAAATCTTCTTTGGTGTAGTCCACCACCTCATCCGCACCGAGCGACTTCACCAAGTCCAGATTCGCCGTGCTGCAGACCGCGGTGACACGCGCGCCGAAATGCTTCGCCACTTGAACCGCGAATACGCCGACGCTGCCGGATGCGCCATAGACCAGCACTCTGTCGCCGGGCTGGATCTTCGCGTTTGCGAGGAAACCCAACACCGTCATACCCCCGAAGAAGACCGCGGCGGCTTCCTCAAGCGGGAGATTCACCGGCTTCATAGCCAACAAGGTCTCGGGCACGCACACGTACTCAGCGTGCGTTCCTAACTTGAACAACGTGCCGCCGAACACTTCGTCACCCGCCGCGAATCGAGTTACGGCCTGGCCTACCGACTCAACGGTTCCGGCCAACTCCATTCCACCAATCTGGATTTTCGTCGGCCGCAGCAAACCCGCAAACAACCGGACGACAAACGGATCAGCTTTTCTTATCCTCCAGTCCGCCGCGGAAACTGTAGACGCACGAACGCGCACCAGGACTTCGTTGTCCTTGGGAGCCGGTCTTTCGACCTGCCTGATTTGGACGACGTCCGGAGGGCCGTATCTTGTGATAACGGCAGCGTTCATGCGCAGACCGGGACCCGTTTTCGATCTGTTTCCACTGGCAAGAGCGCTGGTAGATGGCATATCGGCAGATTATACGCGACCGCCGCCCCGAAAGTTCCCGAGCGGCCGTCGCCGGCGAACAAGTAGCGCTACTTGTTCCTGGACAGCCCACTAGGAATTGGAATCGCCGATCAGCCAGTCCTCGGCACGTTTTTCGAGTGCAATGCGGACCAGCTGGCTGCGCGTCCGCACCCCGGTTTTATCGAACAATTGCTGCATTACGGCTTTTATGGAACCTTCGGAAACCTGCAATTGAGCGGCGATTTCTTTGTTCGTAAATCCTTCAAAGACGCCTTGCAGCACGCTCCGCTCGCGCGCCGTGAGGCTCTGGGAGCCGCGCTGCTCGTCGGACTTGCCGGTGGCTCCGGCGATCAGGGAGCGCATGGCGCGGGGATCCAGCCACGGTTCGCCGGCGATCATCCGTCGAATGGCTTCCACCAGCTGGGCCGGAGAGCTGTGCTTCAGGAAGATGCCTTCCGATCCGGTTTCGAGCACGCGCACCGTGGCGGCGTCGCTCATGCCGGCCGTGACCATCAGAATGTGACCCTTGAATCCGCGTTTGCGCAGCTCGTCCAGCGCCGTGGTTCCCTGCTCTTCGCCCAGATCGTAATCCAAAAGAACGATGTCAGGCGCTTCGCTGGCGATAATCGCGAGTGCTTCCACGATGGTGGCGCAGGAGCCCACCATGCGGAATCCGGGTTCAGTCTGCAACAACCGGCTGAGGCTGTCCCGGAACAGGCTGTGATCGTCCACCAGCAGAATCCGGATTTCCTGGTCCATAGGTCTCTTTCAGATTATTCCCCAGATTGGCCGCCGTGGCCGGAGAGAGCTCCACCACAAAGGTGGAACCTTCCTGATCGCTACCCAGGCCGGAGTTTGGTTCATAGCGCAGATCGCCGCGGAAGGATCGCATCAAGGCTCGCGAGAGATAGACGCCCAGGCCGGTGGATTGCGCTCCCGGCTGAAACGGACGGAACAGACGTTCCGGATACCGAACGCCGCCGCCGGTGTCCTGGATGCGAACCGCGACGCACTGGCCTTCGGTGCGCGCGACGATCCGCAGTTGGCGAACAGGCCGGCCCTGCATGGCTTGCTCGCTGTTCTTGGTGAGATTGAGGAACACCTGCATCAAGCTTTGGCGGTCGGCCCAAACCTGCGGAAGGCCGGATTCGATTTCCCAGGATACGTCAATTCCCTCTTCGCGCAGGGCCGGCTCCACGACGATGCGCAACTCGTCAAGCAGTGCGGGAAGGTCCACGCGGGCGGGCGGATAAGGGGTCTGGCGGAGCTCCAGCGCGGCGATTTTTTCGAGGGTTTCAATCAGGGTGCCCAGCGCCTCAAAATCCTTGCTGTGCCCGAAGGAGTTGTTGCGCGCCAGATTTTCGTGGACCACCGCAATGGCCCCGCACACGTTGCGGACTTCGTGCGACACCGCGCCCACCAGAATGCGCGAAGCCGCCAGCAGCTGATGGAGGCTGTATTCCTCGCGATTGCGCAGATCGTCGGAGGTGTCCACCACCATGGCGGCCAGCCGCGATCCCACGCTGGTGCGGTAAGTGGAAAACCAGATGTCGGCCAGGAAGGCTTCCCCGTCCTGACGCCGCCCCCGGCATTGCATGACGGTGCGGAAGGAGGGCGAGTTGGCAGCCGGCAAGGGGACGTTGACCAGGGAGGGAAGATATTGGCGAATAGGCCGGCCTCGCAGCGATCCGGGCGATACGGCGAACAAGCGATGCGCGGCGTCGTTGGCTTGTAACACCGTGCCGTCGGAATCCGCCGTAAAGATAGCCACCGGGCTGCTGTCCACCAACACTTTCAGCTGCTCTTCGGCCGCGCGGCGGGCCTCGCTTTCGGCTTCGATTTGATCCAAATGCCGCTGAGCGGCCTGGCGGCTGCGGACCACCTCGTAAACGAACAGTCCCATGCCCAAAAAGGCCGCGAAGATCAAAATATCGCGCGGGATGCCGGCGCTGGGACGAAAGTCGAAGGAATCGAAAATCTCGGCCAGGAAGGTGCAGAGGGCCGCGACGCTTGCGATCTGCCAGCGATTCAGAACGCTGCCGACCATCAGCATGGGGAACAGATACAGGAAGCCGAGGGTTACATCCTTGTCGGCTCGCCAGTCGGCGAAGGCGATGATAGCGATCAGGAGTCCGGCCTTGAGGAGGACGGATTTCTTGCCGCCACGAAGAAAGAAAGATAGCATGAGTATACGCGCCGGCTTAGTCATATTCTAGTCATGGAATCGTTACGGTTCGCAATCCTTGGGCCGCCGGATGGCAGAAAGACCTTAGGCGTTGACCAAAAGATAGCCGCGCGACGTAACCAAACGATACTGGACTCGTGTCTAGACAGGCAGCTACCTTTAGTTTAGAGCTAGATTCGACGCCAGCGCCCGGCTCCAGCGTCGGTCTGGCTGGAATCGCCCATTCGCGTGTGCGGCTCATCCGCGCCCGGCTCCGGGTCGATGTTCGTTTCATGAGCCAGAGAAAATCAGGATGGTTATTGCTGATGGCGACGCTGGTACTCAATGCAGGGGCGCAGCCGCAAAGCGCGGCGAGTGGGAATTCAACCGTTCACAGCTACACCTGGGAACAGATTCGGGACCATTTTCAAGCCAGCAATCCAACCTTGCGGGCGGCGCAGATCGGCATTGACGAATCGCGGGCCCAGGAAATCACGGCCTATCTGCGCCCCAATCCGGACCTTACCGGCGCCGTCGATCAGATCAATCCATTTTCCACGCAGTCTCCACCGAGCGGTGGACCGGGCGTGTACTCACCCTTCGCCTACGCCTTCCCAGCGGCCACCATCAGCTACCTGCACGAGCGGCGGCACAAACGGGAACTGCGGCGCGAGAGCGCTCAAAAGGAAACCGAGATCAGCGTGGCGCAATATGCCGATCAGGAGCGAACGTTGTTGTTCAGCCTGCGCACCGCGTTCGTGCAGACCTTGCAGCAGAAGGCGATCCTGAATTTGACGCGCGAGAATCTGGACTATTACAACCACTTGCTGCAAGTGAGTAACGACCGGTTGAAGGCCGGCGACATCGCCAAGGTGGATTTCGAGCGGCTGGAGCTGCAGCGGGTGCAGTATGAGACCGACGTGCAGACCGCGATTGTGAATCTGCGAACGGCCAAAATCCAGTTACTGACCCTGCTGGACGACCGGACGCCGGTAGAGCAGTTCGACGTCAGCGGAACGTTCGATTTCGCCGAGCAACTTCGCCCGCGCGAGGATCTGCGCCGTCTGGCGCTGGACACCCGGCCGGATTTGAAAGCGGTTATGGAGGCCGTGGAAAAAGCGGAGACCGATCACCGATTGGCGATCGCCAACGGCTCCACCGATCCCACCTTTGGGGCCGATTTCGCGCGCAATCCGCCGATCCCGCTTTATTTCGGAATCAACGTCAGTATCCCTTTGCGGATTTTCGACCGCAATCAAGGCGAGAAGCTGCGAACGCAGGAGGACATCACGCGCAATCAACGGCTGAGAGATGCGGCCACGGCGCAGGTTTTTAGCGATGTGGACTCCTCCTACGCCACCATCGAGAGCAACCTGACGCTGCTGAAGCCGTACAAGGAAACCTACTTGAAAGAGGCTGTCGAGGTGCGCGATACCGTTTCGTTCGCCTATACGCGAGGCGGGGCGTCGCTGCTCGATTTCCTGCAGGCGCAGCAGGATTATCGCAGCACGGAACTGAATTATTTGAACCTGGTAGGTTCCTACCTGACCGCCGCCGCCCAATTGAACCTGGCGGTGGGGCAGGAGGTTATTCCATGAAGAATTTGAAAATCGGCGCCATGTCCGCCGCCGCGGTCCTGTCCGCCCTCATGCTCGCCAGCTGCGGCCAAAAGGTGGAAGCCAACCCCAAGCTGGGAGAGCCGCCTCCGGTGGAGGTGGTTCACGAAACGGATGGCAGCCTGTTCCGCGTGGATGATCCCGAACACTTTCCCATCGTGACTGCGGGCCAACATGACGCCGCGCCGGAGTTGAAAACCACCGGCACGGTGAGCGCGGATGTGTCGCGCAATATTCCGGTGATTTCGCTGGCTTCCGGTCGGATCGTGGAAATCGATGCGCGCCTGGGCGACACGGTGACCAAAGGACAGTTGCTGCTGAAAATCCAGAGCCAGGATATCGCGCAGGCCTTCTCCGATTACCGCCAGGCGGCAGCCGATGAAACATTGGCCAAGGCACAGTTGGACCGTTCCAAGGAACTGCTCGAAAAAGGCGCCATCGCGAAGAAAGACGAGGAAGTGGCCGAAGACGCGGCCATCAAGGCCAGGGTGACCACCGAAACCGCGGAGGAACATCTGCGTGTGCTGGGCGCCGATATGGATCATCCCAGCTCCATCGTTGAAATTCACGCTCCGGTTTCGGGCGTGATCACCGATCAGCAGGTGACTGCGGCGGCGGGTGTGAAGACGCTGGACAATTCTCCCAATCTGTTCACCATCTCGGATTTGTCGAAAGTGTGGATTATCTGCGATGTGTACGAAAACGACATGTCGTTCGTGCGCGTGGGCGAATTCGCCGACGTTCATCTGGCGGCTTACCCCAACGTGGTTCTCAAGGCGCGCATCGCCAACATCGCTCCCACGCTGGATCCCACCATCCGCACCGAAAAAGTGCGGCTGGAAGTGGATAATTCCGGGCTGCTGCGGTTCGGGATGTTCGTCAGCGCGACCTTCCATGGCCTGGAAAAGCAATTGCGCGCCACGGTGCCGGCCACCGCGATATTGCACCTGCACGATCGCGATTGGGTGTACGCGCCGGCCGGAGACCATCAGTTCCGCCGCATCGAAGTGGTGAGCGGGGACATGTTGCCGGGCGGTCTGCAGGAGATTGTCTCGGGAATCCAGCCCGGCCAACAGGTGGTATCGAACGCGCTGGTCCTTCAATCCACCGTCGAACAGTAACTCACATCGAACGATACTAAATCGTCGTCGGAAGATAGTTCCCAAATCCGCCAAACGATACTGGACCGCGCACGCCCGCGGGCGCTACGTTGAGGATGCGGTTCCGCAAGCCGCCGTAGAACAATCCAGTGATTCGCAGAGTAGTCGACTTCGCGCTGAACAACCGTTTCGTGGTGCTGGCCATCGCGCTGCTGCTGCTGGCGTGGGGCGCGATTTCGTTCCACAATCTTCCGGTGGAAGCCTATCCCGACGTAGCCAACAACTACGTCGACGTGATCACCCAATGGCCGGGCATCTCGGCCGAGCAGATCGAACAGCAGGTCACCATTCCGCTCGAAATCGCGATGAACGGCATTCCCGACGTCGTCCATCTGCGGTCGTTTTCGCTGTTCGGATTGTCGGACGTGAAGCTGATCTTCGAGGATGGATCGGAGAACGCCTGGAATCGCGAGCGCGTGCTGGAACGGCTGGCGCAGGTCACTTTGCCCGCGGGCGTGACGCCGCAAATGGGAACCGACTGGAGCCCGGTGGGACAGATCTACTTCTTCACGCTGCAGAGCAGGAATCCGAAGTACGACGTGATGGAGCTGAAGTCGCTCGAAGACTGGGTGGTGGAGAAAAACTTCAAGTCCGTTCCGGATGTGGTGGATGTCGCGAGCTTCGGCGGGCCCACGCGCGAGTATCAGGTGCGTATCGACCCCGACAAGCTGATCGCGTACGGGCTCAGCATCGCCCAGGTGGAGCAACAACTGGCGAACAACAACGCCAACGCCGGAGGAAGCTTCATCGAGGCGGGCCTGCAGCAGGTGGATGTGCGCGAAGTGGGCCTGGTGAATAGCGTGCATGACATCGCCGATACGGTGATCAAGACGCAGAACGGCACGCCGATCCGTGTCGGCGATATTGCGACTGTGGCGCAAGGCCCCAAGACACGGCTGGGGCAATTCGGCCGGGCGATTCGACGCGAGGACGGCAAGATTGCCGACAACGAAGACGTGGTGTCCGGCATCGTGCTGCTGCGCAAAGGGGCGGATTCCGACGGCGCGCTCAAGGGAATTCACGCCAAAGTGAATGAACTGAACGATTTTATTTTGCCATCGGGGGTGAAGATCGTTCCGTTCATCGATCGCAGCGAGCTGGTGGAGTTCACCACGCACACCGTGCTGCACAATCTGACCGAGGGCATCGTCCTGGTCATCATCATCCTGTTTCTGTTTCTCGGCAATGCGCGCGCGGCGCTGATCGTAGCCATCACCATCCCGTTTGCGTTGCTGTTTGCCTCCATCTGTCTCAGCTTGCGGCATATTCCCGCCAATTTGTTATCCCTGGGCGCGCTGGATTTCGGCATGGTGGTGGACGGCGCGGTGGTGATGATCGAAAACATCGTGCGGCATTTGCACTCCGACCAGTCCGGAAACGGCCAACGCCTGTCGGTAGGGGCTCAAATCCGCGCGGCGGCCCACGAGGTGCAGCGGCCCGTATTTTATGCCATCACGATCATCATTACGGCCTACATCCCAATCTTCACGCTACAGCGTGTGGAAGGGCGGCTGTTCAAGCCCATGGCGTGGACCGTAGCGTTCGCCCTGCTGGGAGCGCTTCTGTTCTCGATTGTGGTTTCGCCGGTGTTGGCCAGCTTCTTTTTCCGCCGCGGCGCGAAGGAGTGGCGCAATCCGGCCATGCGGCATCTGACGGCGTTGTATCGCAAAGCCGTGCGCTGGGCCATTCGCGAGCGCTGGGCCGTGGTTACGGTAGCTACTCTGGCGCTGATCGCGACGGCGTCGCTCGCCACCAGCGGGATCATCGGCTCCGAATTTCTGCCACATCTGGATGAGGGCGCCCTGTGGGTGCGCGGAACGCTGGCGCCCAGCACGGGTCAAACCCAGGGGGTGCAGGTGGCGAATGCAGCGCGCGTGATCCTGGCATCTTATCCGGAAGCCACGCTGGTGACCAGCCAGGTGGGACGTCCGGACGACGGCACCGACACCACGGGCTTCTTCAACACCGAATATTGCGTGGACTTGAAGCCAAAAGAGCAATGGCGGCCAGTCTTTCATCAGAACAAGGAAGCTCTGATTGCGTCCATGAACGCATCGCTTGAGAACATTCCCGGCGCGATCTGGAATTTCTCGCAGCCCATCGCCGACAACATGGAGGAGGCGGTCAGCGGCGTCAAGGGCGAGCTGGCCACCAAGATTTACGGCGACGATCTGCGGACGCTCGAAGACAAAGCAGACCAGGTGGTGAAGGTGATGCGCACCGTTCGCGGCGTCGAAGATCTGGGCGTGTTCCGGCTGTTGGGCCAGCCGAACCTCAACGTGCAGGTGGACCGGCAGCAAGCGGCGCGCTATCAAATCAACGTCGCCGACGTGCAGGATGCGATCCAGACCGCGGTGGGCGGCAACGCGCTGACGCAAGTCCTGGATGGCGAGCAGCGTTACGATCTGGTGGCGCGCTACCAGGCGCCCTTTCGCGACACGCGCGAAGCGATCGCGAATATCCGGCTGCTTTCGCCGTCGGGCGAGCGGGTATCGCTGGCGCAATTATGCAAGATCGAGATGAAGGACGGAGGCTCCGAGATTTATCGGGAGGGCAACCAGCGCTACGTGGCGGTGAAGTACAGCGTGCGCGGCCGCGATCTGGGAAGCACCGTGGAAGAAGCCATCGACAAAGTGAACCGGCAGGTTCAAATGCCGCGCGGCTATCACATCAATTGGGAAGGCGAATACGAAAGCGAGAAGCGCGCCGCCGCGCGCCTGTCCATCATCGTACCTCTCACGGTACTGGTCATTTTCATCATCCTGTACACCATGTTTCAGTCCATCAAATGGGCGCTGCTGATTATCGTCAACGTGATGATGACGCCGCTGGGCGGGATGCTGGCGCTGCTTCTGACGCACACCCACTTCAGTGTCTCGTCGGGCATCGGATTTCTGGCGCTGTTCGGTGTTTCGGTGCAAACCGGCGTGATCATGCTGGAGTACATCAATCAACGACGCGCGCGCGGGCATTCCATCGAGGAGGCCGCGGTGGAAGGGGCGGTTCTGCGCCTGCGGCCCATCCTGGTCACCAGCCTGGTGGCGACATTAGGCTTGCTGCCAGCCGCGCTGTCGCACGCCATCGGGTCCGACTCGCAGCGGCCCTTCGCCATCGTGATTGTGGGCGGCTTGATCTCGGGACTGCTGCTCAGCATTTTCCTCTTGCCCACCCTGTACGCCTGGGTGGCGCGCGAGGGCGACGTGTTGCCCGTGCCGGAGGGCACCTTGGAAGAAGCGCACTAAACCGGACATCCGGACCAATCTGTTAAGCTGGAGCCAAGAACAATGTTGTTGTTGGCGCTTCAAGCGGCATGATTCGCCGCCTCGTCGATTTCGCCCTGGACAATCGAGTCCTCATCCTGGCGGTCGCCATCCTGCTACTGGTCTGGGGCGCCATCTCCTTTCACAATCTGCCGGTGGAAGCCTATCCGGACGTGGCCAATAACTACGTCCAGATCATCACGCAATGGCCCGGGCGCGCGGCCGAGGAAGTGGAGCAGCAAGTCACCACGCCCATCGAAATCGTGATGAACGGCATCCCGCACCTGGAACATTTACGGTCGTTTTCGGTTTTTGGTCTTTCGAGCGTGATGCTGATCTTCGACGATCAGTCGGCCAACGATTGGAACCGGCAGAAGGTGCTGGAACGCCTGGCGCAGATCAACCTGCCGGAAAATCTGCAGCCGCAGATCGGCACCGATTACAGCCCAGTGGGCCAGATTTACTGGTACACGCTGCGGAGCTCCAATCCGAAATACGACCTGATGGAGCTGAAGACCCTGGAAGACTGGGTGCTGGAGAAGCAGTTCAAATCCGTCCCCAACGTGGTCGACGTGGTGAGCTTCGGCGGCGTCACGCGCGAATATCAGGTGCGCGTGGACCCCGACAAGCTGGTCTCCTACGGGCTGAACATCTCGCAGGTGGAACAGCAGCTGGCCGCGAATAATGTGAACGCGGGCGGAAGCTTCGTGGAAGCGGGGCTGCAGCAGATCAATGTGCGCGCCATCGGGCAGATGAAGACCGTGGCCGACATTGAGAAGACCATGCTGAAGGCGCAGAACGGCGCCTCCATCCGCATCGGCGACATCGCCACGGTGACGGAGGGTCCGAAGATTCGCTTGGGACAGATCGGCAAGGCCTGGCGCAGGAAAGACGGCAAAGTGAGCGACAACGACGATGTTGTCGAAGGCATTGTTCTGCTGCGCAAAGGCGCGGATTCCGACGCCACTCTGGTGGATATCCACGCCAAAGTGGACGAGCTGAACGATCACATTCTCCCCAAAGGCGTGAAGATCGTTCCATTTCTCGACCGCAGCAATCTGGTTCACTACACCACTCACACGGTGCTCCACAACCTGACGGAAGGCATCATTCTGGTGGCCTTGATCCTGTTTATTTTCCTGGGAAACATTCGCGGCGCCATCATCGTGGCGCTGACCATTCCCTTTTCGCTGCTGTTCGCATCCATTTGCCTGAACCTGAACGGAATTCCCGCCAACCTGCTGTCACTGGGCGCGCTGGATTTCGGGATGGTGGTGGAAGGCGCGGTGGTGATGGTGGAAAACATCATCCGCTACCTGGCCCATCGGGATCAATCCGGCTCCACTCTGGAACGAATTCGCGGCGCGGCGCACGAGGTGCAGCGGCCGGTGTTCTTTTCCATCGCGATTATCATTACCGCCTACGTGCCTATCTTCACGCTGCAGCGCGTGGAGGGACGGTTATTCAAACCGATGGCGTGGACGGTGGCGTTTGCGCTGCTGGGATCGCTGATCTTTTCGATGTTGATTGCGCCCGTCATCTCGAGTTTCAGCTTCGGCAAGAACGTGAAGGAATGGCGCAATCCGCTGATGACCGCGATGACCAACGGATACCGGGCCAGCCTGAAAAAAGCCATCCAGTTTCGTTGGGTCACGCTCGCGGTGGCCGGGGCGGCGCTCGGAGCATCGGCTTTCTTGGTCTGGAGCGGCGTGATCGGATCGGAATTTCTGCCGCATCTGGACGAAGGCGCCATTTGGGTGCGCGGAACGCTGGCGCCCAGCACCGGACCCACCGAGGGGGCGCGCGTGATGGAGCAAGCGCGCCTGCTTCTGGCTTCGTTTCCCGAAGTGACGCAGGTGGTTTCTCAGGTGGGGCGTCCCGACGACGGCACCGACATCGCGGGATTCTTCAACACCGAGTATTTCGTCGACCTGAAGCCCAAGGAGCAATGGCGGCCGGTGTTTCGCCAAAATAAAGAAGCTCTGATCGCGTCCATGGATGAAGTGCTGGTGAAAATTCCCGGTGCGCTGTGGAATTTCTCGCAGCCCATCGCCGACAACATGGAAGAGGCGGTGAGCGGAGTGAAGGGGCAGCTGGCCATCAAGATCTACGGCGACGACCTGAAAACCCTGGAACAGAAGGGCGACCAGATCGTCGGCGTCATGAAATCGATTCCGGGCATCGCCGATCTTGGTCTGTTCCGCGTGATCGGGCAGCCCAATCTGGAATTCACCGTGGACCGCGATCAAGCCGCGCGCTACGGGCTCAATGTAGCCGACGTACAGGATGCCATCGAAACCGCGGTTGGCGGGAAGGCCGTCAGCCAGGTTCTGGAGGGCGAGCAGCGCTACGACCTGGTGGTGCGCTACCAGACGCCCTATCGAAACACTAAAGAAGCCATCGAGAATATCCGGCTGCTGGCGCCTTCCGGGGAACGGGTTTCGCTGGCGCAGTTGTGCACCATCAAGGTTCTGGATGGCGCGTCGGAAGTCTATCGCGAGGGGAACTCGCGCTACGTGGCCATCAAGTACAGCGTGCCAGTGCGCGATCTGGGAAGCACGGTGGAAGAAGCCATCGACAAAGTGGACAAGCAGGTGAAGCTGCCGGAAGGCTACCACATCGATTGGGCGGGCGAATATGAAAGCCAGAAGCGATCGCAGCGCCGGCTGCTGCTGGTGTTGCCGCTCACCATTATCGTGATCTGCATGATCCTGTACACAATGTTTAAGTCGTTCAAATGGGTTTTGCTGATTCTCTGTAATGTAGCGATGGCGCCGATCGGCGGATTGCTGGCGCTGTGGATCACCGGGACTCATTTCAGCGTTTCCTCCGGCGTCGGTTTTCTCGCGCTCTTCGGCGTGGCGGTGCAAACCGGCGTGATCATGCTGGAGTACATCAATCAATTGCGCGCGCGCGGGCATACCGTCCGGGACGCAGCCGTGGATGGATCGGTGCTCCGGCTGCGTCCCATCATGATGACCATGCTGGTGGCCAGCTTCGGCCTGCTGCCGGCGGCGCTTTCGCGCGGGATTGGGTCGGATTCGCAGCGCCCGTTCGCCATTGTGATTGTAGGCGGGCTGATCGCAGCGCTGATCCTGGGGATCTACCTGTTGCCGACGCTGTATGTGTGGGCCGCCGGCGATAGCGACGTTCTGGCGCCGCCCGACATTCACCCCGCCGAGCCTTCCTAACGTAGCTTCCTGTCCAAGCCTGCCATAATGATCCGAAGGGACGGGATTGCGAGACCTGCTGAGAAGCGCGTGGAGAATACTGCCCACCGTGCTGGCCTTCTGTTTGCTGGCAGCGCAGATCGCGATCCCATGGACCGTCCCGCATTTAGTTACCCAGGACGGCCCCTCCTATCTCTACACCGCGATGGCGGCGAAGGGTGTGCTCTTTCACCAGCAACCGTATGCCTCGCTTTACGCCATTAATCCGCACCTGGTCCCCACCTGGGGCAGCACCATTTTGTTTGGTTTGATCGCGGCGCTGGCCGGCGCATCGCGCGTGGAGCCGCTGGCCATGGGCGTGATGCTGTGCGTTGGGTTCTTCAGCTTGTCGTATGCCATTCGCTCGCTCTCTCCGGGATGGATGCCGTTTACGCCTCTGTCGAATTTTCTGCTTCAAACCTGGTTCCTGTGGATAGGTTTCTACAATTTCTATCTGGGAATGGCGCTCGTTCCGCTCGGAATTGGCTTTTATATCAGGCGGAATGGAAAATTGACGGTGCGCGCCGCGATCACGCTCGGGGCGGGACTTGCGATCTTGTTTTTCGTGCACCTGCTGGCCGCCGCGATCCTGGGACTCACGCTGGTTATTCTCGCGATCTGGTTGCACCTGGTGCGGCCCGCGCTGGGGTTCGATGACTCCAATCGGCGCCACGTCCCGCGGCAGTTGGTCACGCTCTTGGCCGCCCTCGCGCCCGTGATTCTGCTGGGGCTCATCTATGCTCACGGCGCAACCAGTGGCCTGGCCTTTCACTTCAATTTGCTTGACGCCTGGTACCAATTCCCCATGCACGCTTTCGCCACTACTGGCGGATTTGCCGGGGGCCAGTGGTATCTTTGGCCCGCTGTTTTGGGGCTGATGGTCATCGCTGCGCTGGGAATGCGTCCGGCGGAGTGGCGTACGGCGAAGGGTGGAATCGCCGTGGCCGGCCTCGCCGAGTTCCTGATCTACTTGATCGTGCCAGACAGCGGCCTGGGAGGAAACCAGGTCAGGGTTCGATTCGTGTGGGTGGTGTTTATCCTGGGCGGTTTGCTTGTCGCGACCGTCGCGCGGCTGCAGCCTCTGCGGACCCCTATTGCCATCTTCGTGGCCGCGTGCCTGACGTTCAACTTGGTTTCTACCGCGCGTACCGTTTCCGCTTATAGCCGGGCGGTGGAAGACTATCTGGCCACTCTAGCAGCCATTCGGCCCGGATCGAACGTGATTCGTTTGCGCTTTCCCACTCCCGATGTGCCCGAGCGCTACGGATACCTCCAGATCGGGCGCGATCCGCTATTTCATATGGATGCCTACGGCGCGGCCACCGGAAGATATATCGATCTTTCCGATTATCAACCGCCCACCACGGATTTTCCGGTTATTTTTAATTCGACGCTCGATCACGAGCAGCAGTTCAATTTGTTAAGCCTGGAACACCCGAGCCAGGATGAAACCGCAAACCTGGATGCAATCCGCCACCAACTTCCCATTTCAATCGATTATGCCATCGTCGTGGCCGACGCATCCTCTTCGGCCGAGGGCGTCGCTAAGGTGGCCGCCGAACTGGATTCGGGGATGCAATTGATCGCGCAGTCTCCCGCGCCGTCCTTTGTGCGCGTTTATCGGCGCATCGGTGCGCATTAATTCGTCCCGCCAGGCGCACAATGGCTTAACAATTGCAGGTTATTCGCCTCAGTGCGGATGAAAACTGTTCAAGTGGCCATCCAGAATTCCGCGTGCGCGGACTCCATTCGTCGTCTGCTGGAGCAAGACGCCAGCCGCCGGGTTGAACTGGTCGCCCGGCCGGATGTAACGGTGGGAGGAGTCATCATTGTGGATGCACTCAATCTGCAAGCCTGTCCGTTCCTGGCAAGAGAACGGGACCGCCTGATTGTGATGGTGGACAAAGAGCACGACAATCTGTCGGAGATCTGGAATGCGGGTGTTCGGCACGTCATCTTTCAGGGCGACCCTCCCGATGCTACCCGCGGCGTGGTAGTGGGTGTGGAACTGAGCTTAGGGTCGAGCGTTTGAACCCGAATGTGTCATTTCACCCAATGGCTCTTCATCCTCCCACGCAGGCCGAAGCCACCGATACGCGAAAATCGAATAGAGGACCGCTAAGAGCATCCCCGGTATCCACCATGCCAGACCGATGTACAACCCGTACGAAGCCGCCGAGGCGTTGAAAACGGTCAAGCCCGCATCGGCGGATAAATTGGAGGGTAGAACATACGGGAAGACTCCGAACGCGGCGCTGGTGAGCATTCCCGTCAAGTAGAGGCAGGAGGAAAGAAACGCGCCCAGATCGCGGCGATGGGAACCGTACAGCTGGATGCCGGCCAGCCCCGCTAGCGCGAGCAAGGGAAACACGTAGCCCCAGGGATGCGCGGCGAATTGTTCGCCAGGTGCGGCTGGAGGCGAAAGCTCGCCAGCGTGATGGCGGCGGTGAAGGCCAGCACCGGCCACCACGTCTTCGCGCCCAAGGAGCGCGCCCGTTGTCGCAGAGTCGCCTTCGGTCCGGGATGCCACCCAATAGCAGCCGTGTACGGTAAGCGCCAGGAACGACGTCGCGCCGATCAGCAGCGTGTACCAGTCCACGATGCCGGCGTCTTTGCCGGGCTTGAAGTTGGTCCACAGCGGAAGGAAGAAGAATCCCTGGGAATCGAGCGGCACGCCGCGCACGACGTTTCCCAGCGCGGCCCCAAACAGCAGGGCCAGCAGGCGCTCGATCCGCCGAAGACCAGGTCCCAGAAACGGCCTCCAGAGGGGACTGTCGACATGGCTGCGCAATTCGATGGAGATGCCGCGCAGAATCAGCAGCCACAGCACCATCATCAGCGCCAGATAGAAGCCGCTGAAAGCCGCCGAGTAGAGCGCGGGAAAAGCGAAATACAAAGTGCCCCCGCCGGCCAGCAGCCAGACCTCATTGCCGTCCCATACCGGACCAATGGAGCGCAGAACCTGGCGGCGTTCGCGGTCCGTGCGCGCGACGAACAGGTGCACGATGCCGGCGCCCAGATCGAAGCCGTCCAGCACCACGTAGCCCGGCGATCATGATGGCGACTAGGCAAAACCAAACCGTCGCGATCATCGCACTCCTCTTGCGCGGCGGCGCAGCAGGATGGGAGCCGGCTCGGGGCGAGGGCCTTGCTCGATTTCGCGCAGCACCAGAAACAGGAACAGGATTCCCAGCAGCATGTACAGTCCCATGAAGCCCATCAGCGTGAACAGGCCGTTGGCCGCCGAAACCCGCGGAGAGAAACCATCGGCGGTGCGCATCAGGCCATAGATGAGCCAGGGCTGGCGGCCCAGTTCAGCCGTCATCCATCCGGCTGTGGTGGCGATATAGGGAAACGGCAGGGCCAGCATCAAGGCCCAGAGCAGCGGCCTGCTGCCATATAATCGGCCGCGCCAAAGCGACCAGGCGCACAGCAGCATCAGGACGATCAG
Source organism: Bryobacterales bacterium (assembly GCA_963798295.1). GTDB lineage: Bacteria > Acidobacteriota > Terriglobia > Bryobacterales > Bryobacteraceae > Palsa-89. The sequence goes on from CAWCSV010000007.1 coordinate 2,139,427, forward strand.
CATCGTTCCGATGCCGACCATGATGTGATAGCTGTAATAGAGCAGCGGGATGTTGTCGGGCCAAAGGTCGCGCGGAAAAGCTTTCAGGCCCTTCACTTCAGCCTCCCAGCGGCGATAGGTGAGGAAGCTGAGAGCCTTGGGCGCCAGCAGCGGGTTGTCCAGCTCCATTTTTTCGGTGTCGGGCTGGCCTAGAATCGCGATAGGCGCGCCCGCGCTGGTATCAAAGAGGCCTTCCATGGCCGCCAGCGTGACGGGCTGTAGCCGCGCTACCATTCGTCCCTGGCCGTCACCAGTTGGAAACAGCATGGCCAGCATGGCGATGGTCCCGGCCATGACGCCCGTGCGCAGGAAGATGCGCGCGTGATCGGCGAACTTGCCCGTCAGCTGGTAGTAGGCGCCGATGGACGCCATGACAAAGCTCGCAGTGACCACGGCCGCGATCATGTTGTGCAGATACTGCCAGAGAATCCAGGGGTTGCCTAACAGGCCCCAAAAGCTATCCAGCAGGATGACGCCGTTGGGCCCGATCTGGTAGCCGGTGGGGTGCTGCATCCACGCATCGGTGGCGATAATGAAAAATCCCGAGAGCCAGGAGCCAAGGAACACCAGGAACGCCGTCACCCAATGCATCTTCGGACCCAGCTGCTTCTCGCCAAAAACAAATAAGCCGAGGAAGGTCGATTCCAGAAAGAACGAGAACACGCCCTCCATCGCCAGAGTCTGTCCGATGACACCCCCGGCGTCCTTGGAAAATCGTGCCCAGTTGGTCCCAAACTGGAACTCCATGGGGATTCCGGTGACCACCCCGATGGCGAAATTGATGGCGAAGATTCTCACCCAGAAGCGGGCCGCTTCGTTGTATCTTGGATTACCAGTTCGAAGGGCGGCTGTCTTCAGGATGACAATCAGCAGCGCCAACCCCATGGTGAGCTGGGGAAACAAATAGTGGAAAGTGACGGTGAACGCGAAATGCAGGCGATGAATCGCCAGCGCAGAATCCATGGCGATCCTTAAGCAGGTCTCGTTCCAATCGTGCGGAGAGAGATCGCGCCTCTTCGGCGATCAAGCCACCGCGCGTTGCGGAACAGCGAATAGCGCGTCTTGAACGGGGCGCTCGGCGCGAAAATCGGCCAGCTCTTCGGGGAACCGCTCGATAAGCTGCGCGGGCGCCAGACGGCGATCGTTGCCCAGCATTTGTGACAACTGCAGCGCGTTGACCACCGACTTCCCGCCCGCATCATTATTAGCGAAGACAAAAGTGGTGGCGGCGTATTGCTGGATGTCGTCGATGCGCTTCTTCCACTCCTTCAGCTCGTTCGGCGAGTAAAGGTAATCATGCGCCGCCGTGGCGCGCGCCGGCCGTCCAAACTCGCGCTCCCAGTGCTGCGGATTGCGCCCGTGCAGCCGCACGTAGCCGATTCGTGATGTAAGCAGGGAAGCAGGCGGCATGCCTTTGATATGGGGCGCCTGGTCGATGTTCGCGAACCCGACGCGATAGTCAGTCAATGTGCCGAGCGCTTCTTCATGGAGCCAACTCGCGTGGCGCATCTCGGCCACTAGAGGGAACTCATGGAAAGCCCGCCGCAACGCAATCAGGAACGCACGATTCTCTTCGGTGTAGCGAAAGCTCCAGGCGAATTGCATGAGCACGCAGCCCAGTTTACGCGCGCGATGAAAGGGCCACAGCCCCTCCTTGAAGTGCGCGATCTCCGCCGGGGCAAGCGAGCGCTCATGCGTGAAGCGGCGGCCCAGCTTAACGGTGAACTGGAACTTGGGGTTGTGCTCCACCTTCCTGACCCAGAGACTTGCCAATTCGGGTTGGATGGCCTGATAAAAGCTGGTGTTGATTTCCACCGCATCGAAATAATGGGACAGATCTTCCAGTGCGTGAAAGCCTCGTGGCTTCAGCCTGGGATAAACAATGCCATTCCAGTGTGGGTAAGACCATCCGGAGGGGCCGCAATAGAGTGTTCGGGGGAGGGACATGGCACTCTTTGTTCTCCTTTTCTTCGCTTACGAGTATAGGCGAAGACAAGGCAAAAATCAATACCTATCCGTTGCTCGTTCTTCGCTGTGTGTTTACGATAGTTTACGAACTCAGCCATGGCTCGAAAGGGCTGGCTGGAAAAGCGGAGAAATTCTGTCGCTGGTCGTAACTTCGCCACTCGCGGAAGCGTTATGTAATCAAATCCCCGTTACGACGGCGGACGCTTCACCCTATCACCCCAAGAGCGTCCGCCACTTCTATCTCGCTCCAAGGTTTTACTCACCGGAAATTCCTTCAAATAACGGAGTGCTGAGATAGCGCTCGCCCGAATCGGGCAACACCACCACAATCGTCTTGCCCTTCATCTCCCCTTCCGCCGCGACGCGCAACGCGGCTGCCACGGCGGCTCCGCTCGATATCCCGGAAAGAATCCCTTCTTCGCTGGCCAGACGGCGAGCCATCTCCATGGACTCTTCGTTGGTCACCAGCTCGACGCGATCAATAACCGACAAGTCCAGGTTGCCCGGGATGAATCCAGCCCCGATGCCCTGAATCTTGTGAGGGCCGGGATGTAGTGGCTGGCCCTTCAAGGCCTGCGAGATCACGGGACTGCCGGTGGGTTCTACAGCGATAGAAATCACCTTCTTGTTCCTCTGAACCGAAGTTATAAAACGTGACACTCCGGTAATGGTTCCCCCTGTTCCAACGCCGCAAACCAAAGCGTCGATGGCTCCTTCCGTGTCATTCCAAATCTCCGGGCCGGTGGTTTTGACATGGATTTCCGGATTGGCTGGGTTTTGAAACTGCTGCAGCAGCACATAGCGCTGAGGATCGGAAGCGACGGCCTCCTCCGCCTTTGAAATGGAGCCCTGCATACCCGCCGCGCCTTCGGTGAGAATCAACTTGGCGCCAAACGCGCGCAGCACCTTCTGGCGTTCCACTGACATGGTTTCCGGCATCACCAGCGTGATGGGATACCCACGCGCAGCGGCAACAAAGGCCAGTGCGATCCCGGTGTTGCCGCTGGTGGGCTCAATCAATTCCTTGCCCGGCCCCAGCATGCCCCGTTTCTCGGCATCCCAGATCATGGAAGCGCCAATGCGGTCCTTGACGGAATAGGCGGGGTTTCGTCCTTCGATCTTGGCCAGTATTGTGGCCTGAATTCCCTGCCCCATGCGGTTCAACTTCACCAAAGGCGTGCGGCCGATACTCAGCGAATTGTCCTGATAGAACATCAAATCTCCCAATTTGGAACGTACTTGGACTGCTGATCGCGCCAGTTCCGGACCAACTCGGCGAACGTGGTTTGATCGATAACGTCGGAAACAGCCTGATCCACGCGGCGCCAGGTTGTGGCGAAGGGATCGGCGGCGTTCTGTTTACGCAAGGTTTTCCCGCTTTTGGCGCCTTCGACATAGCGCATCACTTCTCCCACCGTGATGGCGTCCGGGGCGCGCGCCAGCAGGTAGCCTCCTTCGGCGCCACGGCGAGACTCGACGAAGCCGCCCTGTTTGAGCGAGGCCAGAATCAGCTCCAGAAACTTCTGCGGTATGCGCTGGCGCCGGGCGATGTCGGCGATTTTAATGGGCTCGCCGGGCTTTTGCAGGGACAAGTCGAAGATCGCGTGCAAGGCGTACTGGCCTTTGACGGAGATGTTCATGAGCGGAGTTATCAATCTCCTACGACCAACTAGAGATTGTAACCGGCGATCCGGGCGCTGCGCTAGGGGCGCATGTTGGGCGGAGCGGAGAAAGCCCCATCGGCATTTCCGGATGCATCTCGGCTTCTTGTGTGCGATGCTGGTGGTTTCACTGTTTCCGCAAATGTCTGAGCCCTCGCGCCGACAAAAGGGTCAGTCCGCTTGACTGATCGAAGATGGAAGCTTGGCATATGTGGCACGTTTGACGTTGCCAACTATGGCGATCTCCTGTTCCCGCTGATTGCGGAGGCGGAGCTGTCGGACCGCTTGGGCGAGGTGACCCTCCACCGTTTCTCCTATCATTCCAAAGCTCCGCCGGACTGGCCCTACGAAGTAACCTCCGTCGCGGAATTGCCTCAGATGATCGACGACCTGGATGGTCTGCTGATCGGAGGCGGCTTCCTGATTCGTTTCGACAAGACGGTAGCGCCTGGATACGTTCCCCCGTCTCCGGAGATCCATCATCCAACCGGCTATTGGCTGGCGCCAGCGCTCTTGGCCCTTCAGCACAACGTCCCGTTGGTGTGGAATGCGCCGGGCGCCCATATGGACGGGATTCCGGACTGGGCGAAGCCATTGGTCGCCGCGGCGCTGTCCTTCAGCGGCTACGTGGCGGTGCGCGATGAGGGGTCGCGAGCCGTGCTTCAAGGGCTGGACAGCGCCCCCATCGCGGTGGTTCCCGATACGGCGTTCGCGTTGCCACGACTGCTGAACCTGGAAGCCGGGCCTTCCACTGAATTCACCAGGCTCCGCGAGGTCCGCGGATTGGACAAGCCTTACATTGCGGTTCAATCCATTCGGCACCTTGCGCCCTTCGTGCAGTTTGTCAAAGCCAATCGCAGGCAATTCGAAAATTTCCGGTTTCTGGCGCTGCCGATCGGCCCGGTGCTGGGAGACGACGATGGGGCGATCGCGGATCTGCCGGGCGTGGTTCGCCTGGATGCATGGCCCCACCCTCTACTCATCGCTGAGTTGATCGGCAGAGCCGAGGCAGTGGTGGGGGATAGTTTTCATCTTTGCGCCACCGCGGTGGCGTTCGGCGTTCCGGCCTTCCGCAGGTCTAACATCTGGATGGGGAAGTACGCCGCACTGCGTCGCTTCGATACAGTTCATGAACTTCCGGCTGGCCAATGGCCCGCCGTGGAGTGGTTTATGGATCGCTTGGGAGGCACGACACCTTCAGAGGAAGCGCGCGCCGCGTGCCGGGCGCTGCACGGACATTGGAATCGTATTGCGCAGGTATTTCAGGGGGAACGGACGCAGACCGCGGCAACTCTCGACCGGTTCTGGCAGTCTATTCCAGCCCGCCTGGAAAGTATGGCGGATCGAGAGGGTCAAGAGGCCATCCTTTCGAAGAACTGGAATGACCTAGAGTGGAAACTGAAGGCGGCTCGCAGCGAGATCGCCGAGCGGGACAATCGAATCGCGGAAATCCTCAGTTCGCTGTCCTGGAGATTGACGGCTCCTCTCCGAGCAGCGGGACGCCTGGCGCCAAAACCCCGAAGACCGCGCGATCATTCTGGAGCGGATCAAACGTCATCGGCTTGAAACAAAATCCCTATTCTGCACCCTATTCGGCGGCCATTGACTTTCGCCCGGATCTCGCATAATCTCGGGCGCGTGCGCCAACGAAATCTCCTGCTGCTGCTCGCGCCGATGGCGGCCGTTGCGCTCGGTGCGGCTGAGCTGCAAAGCGGGCCTCCGCTGCCCTACCACGTGGCTGGGGATTGGGCGCGACTACCCGGGGCTGGAATTTCGGCGAAGTCTCGGCCGTCGACGTCGACCGCAGCGATAATGTTTGGGTCTTCAACCGGGGACCGCATCCGGTGATCGAATTCGATAAATCGGGCAAGATGTCGCAGGCCTGGCCGAGGTGCCGGTGAAGACTCCGCACGGTCTGCGCCTGGATGCCGACGGCAACGTCTGGACCGTGGACGTGGACGCGCACCGGGTGATGAAATGGACACCGTCGGGGCGGCTGATGATGATGATCGGCGGCGTGGGCGGAGCGGCCGGCAACAACGACAGCATTTTCGTCGCCGACGGTTACGTCAATTCGCGCGTCGGCCGGATCAACAGAGACGGCGAGTACATTACGCACTGGGGCCACAAAGGCGCCGGCGACGGCGAGTTCGATCTGGTGCACGACGTCGCAGTGGATGAGCAAGGACGCGTCTACGTGGCGGATCGGACCAACAAGCGCGTGAACGATCGCATTGGAAGCTCAATCTGGATGGCCAGGTACAGGGCGTGTTGTGGCGGTGGACAGCGCGGGTTCCATCTACGTCGCCGAGATCAAGAACTGGCGGGTGCAAAAATTCGTGAAGTGAGAGGAGCGATGATGAAAAAATCGATCGGATTGCTGTTGCTGTTGCCGCTAATGGGCGCCGTACCGGCGGGATACAAATATTGGAGCGCGGCGGAATTGAAGAGCATGACCAAGCCGCTTTCGAACAAAAACGACGCGATTACTTCGAGCGAAACCCTGGGCAAGTTTGGCGCGGATCGCGCGCTGATGATTCATCGTGAGGGATCGGGCCAGGCCGAACTGCACGAAAGCGACGCGGACGTGATGGTGGTGGTGTCGGGAGCGGCCACGATCGTTGTAGGTGGGACGATGCCGGGTTCCAAGACCACGGCGGCCGGCGAGGTGCGCGGGCCTTCCATCGAGGGCGGCATGCGGCAGAAGATGTCGCCTGGCGATATCCTGCATATTCCGCCCAAGACGCCGCATCAGGTGATGCTGGAGCCGGGAACGCAAGTCACGTATTTCACCTTCAAAGCGAAAGAATGAATAGCCACAGATAAACACGGATAAACACAGATCGGCCGGAACAAAATGCTTATCCGTGTTCATCTGCGTTCATCTGTGGCCAGATGAGTTAAAGTTATACGCGGGCGGGCAACTGCAGCAGGTATTTACATATCGCGTCCAGATCCATGGGCGCAAACTTATAGGGCGGCATGATGCTGTCTTTGACGACCCCTGGCGGATCCGCGAAATGCTTCTCCAGCCACGCGCGATCGTGCCGTAAGCCCACGCCATCCAGCGCGGGACCAACCTTGGCGCCCACGCCATGAATCTGGTGGCAGGCGTCGCAGTGGTTCTTCTGATACACCGCCGCGCCTTGCGTCACGAAGGCGGGCGTGGCCAGCAGCGCGGCCTCGTTTTGGGGCGTGAGCGTCAGAACGAAGAGCGTGAGAGCGTTCAGATCGGCGGTGGGCAGGCTGATGGGGGGCATCGCGCTGCCCGGCACCACCTGCGAAGGATTCTTAAAGTGCGGAACCATCCAAGTGGCGTTGCGATGTTCTTTGGGCATCTGGATGAGATCGGGACCGATGCCTTTCTGTCCGGCGCCAGGATGACAGCCGATGCAGCCCTCCGACTTAAAGAAACTGAGGCCGGCCAGTTCCTGAGGACTCAATTGCTGCCAAGGGGCGGCCGTTACAGCGCTGGAAGGTCCGGCTTCCGGGGTTGCGGGCGTCTCGGTATCGGCTGATTCCGTGTTCGGTGGTGTAGTTACAACGGCCGCGGTGGTGAGTCCGGTCCAGGCGATGGCCGCCAGAAGCACAAATGTGATCGCAAAGGTTCTTTTGCCAAGACGGATCATCGGCCCGCGGTCGATGAAGGGAACCAGAAACAGCGTGAGCACCGCGATGCCCGGCAGCACCTGGCTACCGACGATCTCCAGTGGCCCTTTGAAAAATTTTAGCATCTGAAACAGAAACAGGAAATACCATTCCGGACGCGGGATGTAGGCGGTATCGGTGGGATCGGCCAGGCGCTCGAGTGGTACCTTAGCCACCACGGCCATCACGAACAAGATAATGAATGCCACCGCCACGCCGACCGTATCTTTGAATACCTGCTCGGGGAAAAACTTGCGCTTGGGCGCCGTATCGCCCACCGCGGCTGCCACGCCATGCTTACGGACCAGATAAATGTGAATTCCGATGAGGATGATGGTCAAAGGGGGCAGCAGGACGGTATGGAGCGAATAGAATCGCGAGAACGTGACATTGCCGACGCTGTCGCCCTGAGCGCCGAGCAGTCGCAGAATATACGGCCCCAGGATGGGCGCCTGGGACGCGATGTGGGTGGTTACCACCGTGCCGAAATAGGCGCGATTGTCCCAAGGCAGCAGGTAGCCGGTGAGCCCGAAGGCCAGTGTGATCAGCAGCAAAGTGACGCCCACCATCCAGGTGGCCTCGCGCGGCTTCTTGTAAGCGCCATAGATGAACACCTGGATCATGTGCAGCACCACGATGATCAGCATCATGCTGGCGCCCCAATGGTGCAAGCCGCGGATCAAAGGGCCGCCGGTGAGCTCCGTCATGATGTACTTCACGCTGTTGTAGGCTTCGCCCGGCGTGGGAGCGTAGTTGAAGGCCAGCAGCGCGCCAGTGAAAACTTGAATGATGAAGAAAAACACCGCCATGCTGCCGATAATCTGGTGCCATCCGGCGGAAGCGGGAATATCCTCGTACAGAAAGTTCTTGACCGCGGTTTCAATGCCGGTGCGGTGTTCCAGCCAGTCGATAACGGTCCGCATGACTACGCGTGAGGCTCCACGGGTCCGATATCCAGCTTCCCAGCCTCAATCCTGGTCATGAAGCGATCCAGCGGGCGCGGGGCGGGACCGCCCAGCACCTGTCCATCGATGGAAAAGACGGAGGTGTGGCAGGGGCAGATGAAGGTGTGGCTGCCATCGTCCCAATGGTAGGCGCAGCCCAGGTGCGTGCAGATGGGCGAGAATGCCACCACGTCGTTGTTGGGCTTCTTCACCACCCAGGCGGTCGCTTTCTCGGTGGTGACCTTCCATCCGTCCACGCGCTTACGGTTAAAGGCGATCTCGGTGGGCGTGCCGGTAGGGATGTTGGAAAGATCGGCCGTCTCAACCCACTCCGCCTCCTTGCGTAGCTTGGGCGGGAAAAGCAAGTAAATGGCCGCGGGCACGGCCATGGCCAAGCCGATCAAGCCCATTGCGCCGTTGATAAATCCGATATAAAAAGCGCGCCGGGTAGGGGGAACATCCACGGTGGCCTGTTGTGTTGCGTTTCGCTGGTCCATTATTCCGTCTTCACTGTACGCTCGGGAGCATAGGCATATCAATACTCGCGGTCAAGCGTATCAAACATTTTACAAGACGTGAGTGATGTTACAGATGTTACGGGCGATCGGGCCTCTGGCGGCGCTGGGGCTACAGCGCGCCGTCGCCGCGATCGTCGTTGCGGATGCGGATGGCTTCCGCGACGTCGTACACGAAGACCTTGCCGTCGCCGATTTTTCCAGTGCGCGCGCTGCGCACCACGGTCTGGATGACTTCCGCGGAGCGCTCGTCGGACACCACCATTTCGAGCTTGACCTTGGGCAGCAAGTCGACCTGATATTCCATGCCCCGGTAAACTTCCTTGTGGCCCTTTTGGCGGCCATGGCCGCGCACTTCCGAGATGGTCATGCCGTCGATGCCGATCCCTTTGAGCGCTTCCTTAACGTCTTCGAGCTTGTGCGGCTGGATAATGGCTTCAATTTTTTTCATGGGTCACGTTTCGAGATTATAACCTTCTTCGCCGTGCATGCTGACGTCCAGGCCTTCCAGCTCCTGGTCCGCGGAGACCCGCACCCCGATCAGGACATCGCAGATCTTGAGAATCACCAGCGTTCCGACAATCGCCAGCCCCCAGGAAATGGCCACGCCAATCAGCTGGTTGAGCACCTGGCCGGGCCTGCCATCAACCCAGCCCAGCGGAAGCGACTTGCCCGAGCTGTCCAGCAGATTGGCGTTGACCACCATGGTGGCAAAGACGCCGGTAAGGATGGCACCCACCGTGCCACCCATGCCGTGCACTCCGAACGCATCCAGCGTGTCGTCGTAGCCGAATTTGCTCTTCACTACGGTCACCATGAAAAAACAGACCATGCCGGCGATGAAACCGATGAGCAGCGCGGGAAACGGCTGGACGAATCCGGACGCCGGAGTGATGGCCACCAGCCCCGCTACCGCTCCCGAGATGCCGCCCAGCACGCTGGGCTTTCCGTTGTGGATCCACTCGACAAACAGCCATCCCAGCGTCGCGGCGGCCGTCGCGAAGTGCGTGGCGACAAACGCGCTGGTGGCCAGTGGAGAGGCAGCCAGGGCGCTGCCGGCGTTGAATCCAAACCATCCCACCCATAGCAGACAAGCGCCGATAACGCTGAGCACCAGGTTGTGCGGCTTCATCGGCTCGGACCGGTAGCCGTCTCGCTTGCCCAGGTAGAGAGCGCACACCAGCGCCGAAACGCCTGAGCTGATATGCACCACCGTGCCGCCGGCGAAATCGAAGCACGGGATGCGTCCGCCGGAGAACGCGTTGAGCAGTCCGCCCTTGCCCCAGACCATGTGAGCCAGGGGAAAGTACACGATAAACAGCCACAGCACGGTGAACAGAAGCATGGCGCTGAATTTCATCCGTTCGGCAAACGCGCCGGAGATGAGCGCCGGCGTGATGATGGCGAACATGAGCTGATAGATCATGTAGGTCTGCTGCGGAATGGTGGCGGCATAATCCGGATTCGGCGCCGCGCCCACACCGTTCAGAAAGGCGTAGCGCAAATCGCCGATGAACGGCAGCCCTTCGCCGAATGCCAGGCTATATCCGACGATGGCCCAGATGACCGTGACGACGGCCATCAGGATGAAGCTGTACATCATGGTGCTGAGCACATTCTTGCGCCGCACCAGGCCGCCGTAAAACAGCGCCAGGCCGGGGCCGGTCATCATCAGGACCAGGGCCGCGCTCACCAGCATCCAGGCGTTGTCGCCGGCGCTTTGCGCGGATTTGACGGCTGCTTCCAGATTGGCGATGCGGGTTTCGGTTGCGGGAGGGATGGACTGGGCGAGCGCCAACGCAGGCGCAAGGAACGCCGCCCATACGACGCGGTAGGGCATAAGGTCTATTGTTACCGCAGGTGATAGCCGGATAGCAATCAGATTTCTGGATCAGGCGAATAGCAAGTTTCGATTGGCGAGCTGCAAAGAACGGTCAGGCTTGCTTGGATTTAGGTTTCCACGCGAACCCGCTGAACTCCAGGCCAACGATGAATTTCATGCCTCTGCGCGTGCAACTGCGAACAGACGCCGAGCCCTGCACCGCCAATCCGGCGCACAGTATGGTTACATAGGTGCGGGTTTCGATCTCCTCAGAGATCTCGATTCGCATGCCGGAAGGGGAAATGTCCAGGCTGCGGCCGTTGACGTAGCGATCCACTCCCGTCTTGTCTTTCCACACTAACTGGACTGGCGAGGACTTTTCGTCCCGGTCCTCTCTGCGGAGTCCAGTAGTATCGTTACTCATCGCTTTAGAATCTATATTACTCATTGATGGCGGATCGCCGGGAGACGCCGGGCAATGAATGCGTGCATCAATTCAAGCTCCCCCACCAGGTTCCTGGAGCTCAGCAGGAGCGAATAGAATCGCAGAATTTCATCCAGCGGATGGGTTTGTGTTGCGCCTGCCTTTCGCGACTGGGCGGCCTGCTCGTCGAGCGAGGCAATCATCGCGGACAGGTCGGGGCCAATCAGGATCGAGTTTGCCGGCGGCAATGCTGCTCGAAAGCGATTCCAGCGCCGCGGAGACGCCCGTCTCCAATCCCTCCAGAGCGGCATCGAAGTTTCGATGGTAGGTGTCCGATGAGCTGTCGCGAACAGCGAACTGCAAGGTCTCGACCGCATGAAAAATCCGCTCCACTTGCTGGTGCAGCAAGGCCAGGGACTCCCGCTCTTTCATGGGCCCGAAGGATTCCTGAAGAGCGTACTGCAGCAAGTCACTGTTCTTGTGGATCGCGGCAGCAACGTCGAACTCTAGTTCGTCCGACGATGGCGACTCCCGGCCGCGATAGCTGCGCATAACAGCCCGATACAACGCGGATACTTTCAGCAGCGTTTCCGCCAGCCCCTGCCGGACGCCGCGGCGCGCATGATTCGGCCACAACGTCAACGACACCAGCAGCGCGATCACGATCCCGAGCGCCACTTCGGTAAACCGATGGAGCGCGATAACCCAGGCCGAAGTGGTGTGTGCGATCAACATGATGATGGCCACCGTCACAGTAGCCAGCCGCTGGCTCTCCGCCAGACGCAGCACGTCGCACACGAAGAAGGCGAAGGCAACCGCGCAGGCGAAGGCCAGCATGTTTATCCCGAACATCGCGAGGAAAACGCCGCCCACGATGGCTCCCACCGCCGTTCCCGCCAGGCGCGTGCGTGAAGCGCTCAGCGTAGCGCCGACGTTGGATTGCATCACGATGAGCGCGCTGATGGCAGCCCAGTAGCCCTCCGGCAGGTGCAGGAGCGCGGTGACGTAAAGCGAGATAACACCCGCGATGGCCGTCTTGATGGCTTGCCTGGCGCTGCTGAGCCCCGCCGGGAGCGAGAACATGTCTTATTCTCGCCTGCTGAAGGACCGTGATAAAATAAACCTGTATGGCAATCCCCAACGTGAAACGTTTTCGCCCTTTCTGCCCCGACTGCAATGAGAGCTTCACTGTGATGGCAGTGCTGCCCAAGGACGCCAGTGTGGACGCCTATCTGAACGATGTGGTGGCGCGCCACGATCATAAAGCTTTCCAGGAAGCCAAACTGCAGCACTTCAAGATCCGCGTCGGCCAACAGAAGCAGAAGAAAGCGAAGTAGTTCGTTTCGGCTTAAAATGGGCGCATGGCCGTGCCCATCGACGGATTGAAAATCCGTCTCAAAAAATGCTAACTGTCTGGATCGGCACCCGCAAGGGCGCCTTCGCATTTTCCACCAAGAACCGCAAAACCTGGACCGTGGATGGTCCGCATTTCCGCGGCCTGGAAGTGAATCACCTATCCCAGGATCCGCGCCAGCCCAAGCGTCTCTACGCGGCCGTCAATAGCGCCTGGTTCGGACCGCACATCCACGCCAGCGCCAACGGCGGAAAAACCTGGAAGCTTTCCGAAAAGGGCCTGGATCTGAAGTGCGTTCCCGATCAGTCCGTGAAGCGCATCTGGCACATCCGGGCCGGCCATGCCGACGAACCGGGCGTGGTGTACGCGGGCGCCGATCCGGGCGCGCTGTTCCGCAGCGGCGATTGGGGCCAAAGCTGGGAAGAGGTGCCGTCGCTCACCAATCATCCGACGCGCGCTCAGTGGAATCCGGGCGCGGGCGGCCTGTGCCTGCATTCCATCCAGTGCCTGGGACAAGGGCGCATGGTGGTGGCCATTTCGGCCGCCGGGGCGTTCCGTACCTCCGATGGCGGCGCCACGTGGTCGCCCCACAATGCCGGTGTGCGGGCGGATTTTCTACCCAACAAGCTGCCGGAGGTGGGCCAGTGCGTCCATAAGCTGCTGGCGCATCCACGCGATCCCGAGGCGCTCTACCAGCAGAACCATTGCGGCATTTATCGCGGCAAGTTCCACGGCGATCGCTGGACCGATATCTCGCGCGGGCTGCCTTCGCGCTTCGGATTCGGGCTGGCGGTGCCGGCGGCTGAGCCCCAGACTATGTTCACGGTGCCCATCGATTCGGCGGAATATCGTTGCAATCCGGAGGGCAAGTTTCGCGTGGCGCGGAGCCGGGATGGCGGGAAGACGTGGAAGCTGCTGTCGCGCGGCCTGCCGCAGCGCAACGCGCATCTTTTGGTTTTGCGCGAGGCGATGACGTCCGACGATCGGGACCCGGCGGGCGTCTATGTCGGCACCAGTTCCGGCCACGTGTTCTACAGCCGCGACGCGGGGGACACCTGGGAGACGCTGGCCGATAGCCTGCCGCCGGTGTATTCGATCTCGGTGGCGGCGGCGTAGCTACTTGGATTCGGGCGCGGCGCAGACGAAGTTATCCGCGTCGTCGATGCTCCCGCTTCCCTTGTACTTCGCAACTTGTGGATAGGCGCACAGCGGGCGCGTTCTGCCTTCGCGCGAAGCGACGATTCTCTCCGGCGCATGGCCGTTCTCGCGCCAATTGGTTATCGCGCTCATCATGTCGAACTTGTTCGGCCCCTCTCCTCCTCCGCAATGGCCCATTCCAGGGACCATAAACAAACGAATGGAATCCGACGTCCTGGCTTCGCCGCCTGAGGTATCCACGGCAGTCTTGTAATAGTTGACGCTGGCGAGCGGCGGAACGCCGGGATCGGCCCAGCCGTGATACATGAGCAGCTTCCCGCCATGCGCCAGGAATGCGCGGATATTGGGATCGTCTGCGTTGATGGTGCCGCCATCGATCTTGTCGGCCAGCGCCACGTCGCTATCCAGATTGAAGGTATGCCAGTCCCAACCAGGATTCTTAAAGACGACGTAGCGGAATTGATCGGTGGCCGCGGAGAACGGCTCTGGACCGCGCGCCAGCATACTCCAGCCGAGTTCGCTGCCAGGCTCAACGTTGAAGTAAACCGGCTGGTTGCCGCGCGGATTCTTGGGTGCGGTGTACATTCTCTTCGCCGCTTCCACTTGTCCGGCGGTCAGGCAAGTGGGCTCATCGCCTGCCTTGCATTCGATGGTCTTGGGATCGAAGTGGCAGCGCGTAGGATCTTCGATCAACCCGTCCTTCACGCCGTCGGCGGCATCGCAAGCCTCCAGCACGGCTTTGTGGATCATGGGGTATTTGCTGGCCGGGATGTAATTGTGCTGATCCAGGACGCCCTGCGCAAGCCAGATCTGCCAGGAAGAGAGATGCGTCCTGGGATTGGCCGCCGCGCCCGCCACGATGCCGTCGTAGTCGCCGGGAAACCTCTGCGCTTCCTTCAGGCCTTGCCTGCCGCCGGTGGAACATCCATTCCAGTAGGACATGCGTGGCGCCGTGCCGTAGAAAGCATCGATAACGGCCTTGGCTTTAACGGTCATTTCGTGAACGGCACGATAGCCAAAGTCCACCAGTTTCTCCGGATGGCCCAGCGCGAAACTGCCGGTGGCGCCCACGTGCCCGGTATCGGTGGAGGAGGTGGCATAGCCATTGTGCAGCGCTTCCGCCATCGCGCTGTAGCTGATCACTCCAGCCCATCCGCCATTACCCACCGCCTGATATTTTCCATTCCACGCCGACGCAGGCAGCCAGACTTCCATCTTGATGTCGGAATCCCCGGTCGGTTTCAATGTCGCGGCAATGCGGCAAAACGCGGGGAGATCCTTGAATGCCACCACGGGTGCGGGACCTCCGCCGAAGGTTCTGCCGGGCGGCGTGAACTCACCGGCCGCGACGGGCTGGGCCATCGTGATGGTGGTACCGGGCAGAGCGAGCGACGCGAGGCTTTCGCAAGAAGCAGCCCAGGAGCTCGCGGGGAATACCAGGAAGACAAGGAATACGAGGAATACATGGAATAGTCGCACAAATCCTCCTAGTTGAGTTTCAGCAGCCGCCGCGCGTTGCCTTCGTATATCTTTTGCCTGTCGGCCGCGCTGATGTCCAGGCCCTCAATGCAGCGGATGGTTTCGCGAATGTAGAGGCCGGGCTTGGGCTCAAACGGCACGTCGGAAGCGAACACTGAGTGATCGACGCCGAAGAAATCGAGACCGTTTTTGGTAGCCGCCTGGCCGCCGAACAGCGCGGTGTCGGCATAGAAGTTGCGGAAATAATCGACGGGCCGCTTCTTCATCGATTTGCGGAGAGCGACGTAATCTTCGTCGGAGGTGCGCGATCCCAGCACGTCCCAGCCGTAGCCGACGCGGCCTTCGAAATAGGGAATCATGCCGCCCATGTGGTGCGTGACAATCCTGAGATTGGGATGCCGGTCAAACATGCCCGAAAACACAATGCGCGACATCGCGGCGCTGGTTTCATAGGGCCAGCCGAAGGTCCACCAGATCTCGTACTTCGATTTCGTCTCGGTCTTATAATCGGGAAAATCGGCGCCGCGCGCCGGGTGCATCCAGATGGTTAGGTCGCGCCGGGCGGCGTCGTCGAAGATGGGCGCGAATTCGGGCAGGTCCAGCGGCTTGCCCGCGACGTTGGTGTAGATCTGGAATCCGCGCGCGCCCAGTTGCGTGACCGAGCGATCGATTTCCTTGAGACATGCATCGACGTTGTTCATCGGCAGCGACGAGGCGAAGCCAATGAAGCGATCCGGATATTTCGCCACCAGTTCGGCCAGGCCATCGTTGGCGATGCGCGCAAACTCGGGAGACTTGCCGGGGCCGGCCATGGTCTCCATTGGCGGCGCGGGCAGCGTGAGGAACTGGCAATACTCGCCGAACTCATCCATGACGCGAAAGCGCGCGTCCAGATCGGCGATGGTGGGCACGTTCCGCACGCGCTTGCCCATGTCCTTGCCCGCAAGCCCAGCCTCGATGACATCGTGCGCGTAACGCGGCGGGAAAAAGTGATTGAACAGATCGATCTTCATTGGCAGCGGCCATTATATCGAACGCTTGCCGCGAGCTTGAAACGCTATGGATCGCATGCATTCCTTGTGATAAACTACCCGTTTGCGTTCGGCCCGCCGAAGGCGCATTTCCGCAGAAAGCGATAACCAATATCAATGAGTCAAAGCCTGGAAGATCTCCTCAAGACCAAGAACGCCGTCGACCTCTTGCGTAATTCACAGATAGGCGCTTACGTCTATCCCGTGGTCCCCGCCGAGTACAGCAACTGGCGTGACGAGCAACGCGCCTGGCGCGACTCGTGCGTGCTTTTCGACCAATCCCACCACATGGCCAATGTGTACATGGAAGGGCCCGATGCGGTCAAGCTGGCTTCGTATCTCGGCTTTAATAGCTTTGCTAAGTTCCCGGTGGATAGAGCCAAGCAACTGGCTCCCTGCAGCTACGACGGCCATGTGATTGGCGACGGAATCCTGTTCCACCTGGAGCCCGAGAGGCTGGTGTTTGTGGGACGCGCGCCAGCCGCCAACTGGATCGAATTCCAGGCCGAAACCTCGGGAATGAAGGTGAAAACGACCAAGGACGATCGTTCGCCCTCCAATCCCGGCGGCAAAGCGGTGATTCGCACTTGTTACCGTTATCAGATTCAAGGGCCGAAGGCCTGGAAGGTGATTGAGAAACTCAACGGCGGCCCGCCGGCGGAGATCAAGTTCTTCGATATGGGCTACATCAACATCGGCGGCCGTAAAGTGCGCGCGCTACGCCACGGCATGGCTGGAGCTCCCGGACTGGAAATATGGGGACCGTACGAAGAGCGCGAGGAAATCCGCTCAGCGATTGTGGAAGCGGGCAAGGAGCACAACCTGGTGCAGGTGGGGGCCCGCGCTTACGCCACGAACACGCTGGAGTCCGGCTGGATTCCGTCGCCGCTTCCGGCGGTTTACACGGGCGACAAGATGAAGGCTTACCGGCAGTGGCTGCCGGCGGCCAGTTACGAGGGCACCGGCTCGCTAGGCGGCAGTTTCGTTTCGAACAACATCGCGGATTATTACGTGACGCCGTACGAAATGGGCTATGGACCGTTCGTCAAGTTCGACCACGACTTCATCGGGCGCGAGGCGCTGGAGAAAATCTCCAAGGAGCCGCAGCGCAAGAAGGTGACGTTCGCCTGGAACGCCGACGATGTCGCCAAGATTCAGCGGTCCATGTTCGGGCCTATTGAACAGCGCTACAAATACATCGACCTGCCGTTGTCGAACTACGCCTCGGCTTCCTACGACCAGGTGATCATTGGCGGGAAACTGGCCGGCCTTTCGATGTTCAGCGGCTATAGCTACAACGAAGGCTCCATGCTATCGCTCGGGATTGTCGAGCACGACGTCCAGATCGGCACCGAAGTCACACTGGTGTGGGGCGAAGAAGGCGGCGGGACGAAGAAAGCCACGGTCGAGCGTCACAAGCAGGCGGAGATCCGCGCCGTGGTGAGTCCGGTGCCCTACGCGAAAACGGCCCGCGAGGAATACGCAGCCGGTTGGCGGACAGCGGCGGTTAAGTAAGTCGGGGCCTCGCTAGCCACGCCAACGCCAGGGCCAACACCAGGAGTATCACGGTCAGAATCGCCGCCGAAGGTTGATGCAGCACCGTGAGGTTGGCGATGGTGGCTCCCACCATGACGGCGCTAATCAGCAGCGCACCCAGAAAGCGGACGCGTGGGAAAAGAAGACAGCATGCACCGGCCACCTCAACGCTGCCGGTGAAGTATCGGAACCATTGGCCCAGGCCGACTTGCGCAAACTCCTGCACCATCACCGGATTGTTGAAGAACTTGACGCCTCCGGCGAACACGAAGAGAAGCGCTAGAAGAATGCTGAGCGCCCACGCGGCCCCCTTCGCCATTCGGGATGGTTTGGCCGGAAGAGGTGTTTCGGCTGGTCGAGCAGTTCCAAGTTCCATGGCTTGCCTCCGTTCTAGTTCTGACACCGGAAGGGTTGCGCTGGTTCCCGGCTTGCCCCAAATTAGACGGTCAATACCTCGACCGCTTGCTTCAGCGACGTCAGCGGATCGCGCGTAGGCGTAAACTCCTGCGCGATGTAGCCTTGAAAATTCAGATCGGCGATGGCTTTGGCCACCGCGTGCCAGTTCACTTCCTGCGTATCGTCGATCTCGTGACGTCCCGGCACCCCGGCGCAATGAAAATGCGCGATGTACTGGATGTTGTCGCGGATGGTGCGAATCAGGTCGCCTTCCATGATCTGCATGTGATACGCGTCATAGAGCAGCTTCACGCGCGGTGAATCCACTCCCTTTATTACGGCCACGCCGAAGGCGGTGTGGTCGCCCTGGTAGTCCTTGTGATCCACCTTGCTGTTGAGCAGCTCGACGCAGAGCGTGACGCCGTGATCCTCGGCGAATTTCTTGACGCGATTCAGGCCGGTGATGCAATTGTCGATGCCTTCCTGATCGCTCATGCCCCGCCGCGCGCCGAACAGCGTGATGACGTTGGGAACCTTGGCCTGGGCCGCGCGAACGATGCTGGTCTTGGCCTGTTCTTCCAGCTTGTCGTGCAGGGCCTTGTTGTTCCAGGCGTCGTTGAACGTGCCCGCGCCTTGCACCATGCAGGAGGTGATGCCGTATTTGCGCAGCACGGGCCAGTCCTCTGGCGCCACCAGGTCCATGCCGGTGATCCCCACGCCGGCGGCGGCACGGCACAGGTCGTCAATCGGAATCTTGGCGTAGCACCAGCGCGCCAGCGATTGTTTCAAGCGTCCGGCGGAAGCGGCGTCCGCGCGCACCACGGCTGGCGCAAAGGCTGCGGCGGCGCTGGCTTTCAGGGCGTCTCGTCTGGTCATGTGGGTAACCTTATTGCACGTCGGAGAAGGCGATGCTGTCCTTCTTCGTGGTCAACTTTGCGGTGTCGATGCCGGGGACTTTCAGCAGGCCGTCCCAATCCTTGAAGTCGCCGTGTTCGGTGCGATATTTGACGATCGCGTCGGCGTCCGTGGCCGTCAGCTCGAGCTGCATTTGCAGATCCATGGACGAAGCCTTATTGACGTTGGTCTTGGCGGCCTCGGCCGGAAAATTCTTCGCCAGATAATCGACGATGGTCGAGATTTCTTGGGGAGTGCCGGTAGCGCCGCGCGAAACCATGTAGTCGACGATGGAGGCCCATCCGTCGTGGGTGGCATGCTGTGCGACCACGACATCCAGGCCATGGCAGCTACCGCAGGTATTCTCCACCAGATCCTTGCCCTTCCCGGCGGGAAGATCCTGAGCCTGCGCCACAGCTAACGACAATGCGAGAAATGGTATTAGAAGAGCCGCTCGATTCATATTTGTCATCATACTGCACGGCACGTTGTTCTGTGTGCTCTATTGCTTCCGATACCAGCCCACGGCTTGACGGGCGCTCACGCCGGGAACGTCGAACGGCACATCGGTGATACCTGCCAGCCGCATGGACCCGCCGGCAACCACGGGCAGCCGGTCGTTGCTCAGCAAGATGCCTCCAGGCTTTAGCATGGCGCCCGCGTTCTCCAAGGCCAGCGCCTGTTCGAAAGCATCGTAGTAGACAAAAACATTGGTGCCGACGAGAAGATCGAAGCGATCCGCCTCGGGCAGGTTCAGGCGTTCGAGAACAATGTTGAGATCCACAGGTTTCAAAGCCTGCACCACGTCGGGGCGGATGCGCACGGCCCGCGTCTGAAGCCCTGGGAAGATCCGCGGAGGGGTGATGGCATCGACGCCGGTTCCCACCTGATCCCCCAGCGAATTCCAGTAGCTGATCAGCCCCGGCGGCCACGGACGCGCCACATCGCGCGGCAACTGGATGACATAGCCCTGGCCCTTGGCGGCGCGTTCACGAGCGTGCGCAACGTGCTGGATCACGCGGGAGCTGATGTCGAAAATCGACATGGACAGGCCGCTCGATTTCCCCAGGTGCAGCCGGACTAGCGAATCGTACAAGGCGAAGGGTTGCAGCGTTTGCTGCGGGTAGTAATCGAAGGCCGATTCTTCGTTCTTGTCGATGAAATCCAGGCCCGGCCCAACCACCGCCACGCGAGCCACCTGGCCTTCGCGCAGCAGCCCGTGTTGCTTCAGATCGCGCAGAGTCTGTTCGATGGCGTAGTCCGGGATGATACTGGTGTCGAGCGAAACTCCCCGGTCGCGAAAGAACGAACCCCGGTCCAAGGGCGACGACAGCTTCATATCGGCCGCGCGCTCAGCCAGCGCCTTTCGCTCCTGCGCCACCCGTTGGAGATTCTTAAGCACGAACAGGCCGGCGGATTTGGGATCGTCCGTGTCCACACCCTCGTTGCGCAAAAGGTCGCGCAGGAAAACAAGCCGCTCGTTGTCGCCTGGCGCGCGCAGGCCCGCTACCAAGTCGTCTACTCTGCCCCTCAGAACGCCAGACTTGGAAGCATCGGCGATACCCTCCCCCTCCATGCTGATGCGTGGCTGCCGGGTGAAGGAGGCGCCGTACAACAGAAGATTCACCATGGAATCCAGATCGCCCTGTTGAAGGCGCGCGCGAATGCTGGAGTCCTGTTGGTGGGTCCAGGCAATCCAGCGGGCCTGGTCCGCGTTGCGAAGCTCGGCGGGGAGGCCGTCTTGCTGATGGTCTAAGATCGGCTTAACGTCAGCGTAAGAAGTAAACGCCCGGCCTGCTGCTAGCAAGCCGAGCGTTACGGCGAAGACTGAGGAAACCTTCCAGTACACTACATCAGTACATCAGAACTGGAAGCGAGCGATCAGCGTCCCGGTGCGTCCCAGAAGGTACGGCGGCGTAGCGCTCGTGATGGCGCCTGGCGTTGGGTCCACGGCGCTGCCACCGAAGGCTCCGTACCCGAAGACGATGGGGCTGTTGCCGGGGCCAGTCCGGAACAGCGGATTCTGCGGCAGATAGGCGGTACTCGGCGCAGGCATCAAAGTCCGATTGAAGATGT
Organism: Bryobacterales bacterium; assembly: GCA_963798295.1. Lineage (GTDB taxonomy): Bacteria > Acidobacteriota > Terriglobia > Bryobacterales > Bryobacteraceae > Palsa-89. Next base: position 2,160,372 of record CAWCSV010000007.1, read on the forward strand.
TGACGAACTCGGCTCGGAGAAAGAGGTTGAACTTACCTTCCGGACCAAAACGGAAATTGCGGCCGAAGTTGGCGTTCTCGGTAGGAGTCCGCGGGGCGCGGAAGTCTTTGTAGTAGACGGTTGCGTTGGTCTGGGGGCCAAAAAAGCCGTTGGTGATATTCGCTGCGGCACAAGTGGCGTCCACCGGGCATGGCGCCCACGCGTTTGGATTCAGCACCTGAGTGGTAGCCGCGTTGTAAGTACTCAGATTGTTGATGTTGACGCCCGGTGCGTACAACGGCTGTCCCGGAACACGGACCTCCTCACTGGGCAGCAGATTCAAGGTGGAGCTCACAGGAGGCGCCAGGAACGCGCCGCTCTGGTAGTTGGAAAACCAGCCGATCTGCCAATCTTTGGCCGCGTACTTGAGAAACTTATTGCTGATGAAATCGGCTTTTGGCACGGTGTAAATAACATTGAAGTTGAGATTCAACGGCGGGATCTGTTGCAATTGCCACTGCGAGGCCTGAGAGTTGAAGATGTCCTGTTGAACAGGCCGCAGGAAGCCTTGTGCCCAGGTGAAGTTGGCGTTGGCTTGGAGCCCATGCGAGAAACGCTTGGTGGCCTTGATCTGCAAGGAATCATATTTGGAATTGCCGGTCGGGGAATTCGACGGTTCCAGCGCGCCGAACTGCGGGAACGGGTACAGAGTGCTCTCCAGCGAGTTGCCCGTGTTGAAGCTGGGATAGGGCAGGAGGTTGGTGATTCCCCGCGCGGCCATGGTGCTGATCACCTGCGGGCTGCTGATGGGCTGAGTGGTCAGCAGGTAGTCGGCATAGTTGTTGTAACTCGAGCTTGCGCAGACTCCGCTGCCGCTGGAGCAGGGACCCGTTCCGGGATAGGGATACAAATGGTAGCTCGCATATTTTTGCGGGGAAATTTGGCTGAGGAAGCCCAACGGGCCGCTGGGCAGCCAGACGCCGCGGTTGGCCACGTAAGAAGCTTCCACGATGAAATCCTTGGTGACCTCGCGCTGGAAGCCGACGCTCCATTGGTTGATGCGGGGAGGCCGGTTTTCGTTGGCGTCGGGCACATAAGGAGTCGGAAACGCCCGGTACGCCAACCGTGCCTGGAGGCGGGTAGATGTTCGGGTCGGTGACGGGCCAGGTGGGTTGCACGATTGCGCCCGGGGTGGCGATGTTCACATACGGGTTGATCCCTGCAAGAGGATAAACACCATTGGTTCCGATGGTGGCGCCGGCCGGGTTTCCAACGAACTGGTAATTGAGTCCCCAGCCGCCGCGAAACACTGTCTTGGGGGTAATCTGATACGCAACGCCCAGTCGCGGACCGATGCCATAGGGATAAGCGGGCTTGTAGAACGCGCAATTGCAGGTGCTGGCGTACTGGGTGGCTCCCAACTCGCCATCCGCATTGGCGTTCGGCGCGTTCGGATTCAGCTGTCCCCAGCGCCCATATTGCTCATGCTCTGGGCTCGCGTAATCCCAACGCACGCCGTAGTTCAAAGTCAGCTTACGGGTCACCTTCCAGGAGTCTTGGATGAACAGCCCCCACTGTTGATGTCCGGCCCGGGTAAACTCGTTGGGGGCCTGGGTGGTGGAAGCATAGTCGCCTAGCAAGAAGCTGGCGTAGTTGAAGCCTTGGCTATATCCGTTCAGGCTGAAGGTAGGAATGAAGGGCTGCGCCGTCGCAACCGGAGTGCCGGCGGGTGAAGCAGTCGCCAAGGTAACGCCCGAAAAGGCCCCGGTGTAGACTTGCTCCAGGTACAGTTCCGCTCCCAGCTTGAAGGTGTGGCTGCCGCGGACCCAGGTGGCATTGGCGTTGAAGCTAGGCTTCTCTTCGTAGTTCTGCCCCTGAATTTGACCGGCAGTCCCGATATTTTGCATGCCGCCGTAGCCGGAGCATCCAACCGCGCCGAACGGCGCCGCGACGCACATTCCCGTAACGCTCGGGAACTGACGGTCCTGGACAAAGCCGGAAAGGTCGAAAGCAGACGGGTTGAACGTGAGGAACGGCGCTCGATCGCTGAAACTGGTGTGATAGTATCCCGCGCCCAGGTGCAGCAGTATGGTGGGCGAAATCGTGCGGTCGTAATTCAGCCGCGTGGTGTAGCTGGGAATGAAAGTGCCGCGGTAGCCCCCGATCTCTTCCGGCAGGCCGTCCGCGTTTCCGTAGGGAGTCGCCACCTGGCTCTGGGTGTTGATCCTGGACCAATAGAACGACACCTTGTCTTTGGAGGAAATAACCTGATCGATCTTTATCGACGGTATGGCCGTGTATCGATGGCTTAGAATGTTGCCGTTGTAGTTGTTAACCAGACTGGAGTTTTGCGGCTGGGGAAACAAGGCTTGAAACGCCAGCGAACTGGCGCTAAAGTCGCTCTTGGGAATGATATTGCCCGGAAACGGATTGGCGTAGCCCAGCCCATTGGCGGGATTGATGCCGCGCGTGGTGGGATCGTAAATCTCGTTGGCGTACATGGGGCGGCCCAAAGCGTCGACGCCCAAAGGCGTAGTCGGAATACCGTTTGCCGCGCACAGACTGCAAGTCCCATTGGCGGAGATGGCTGAGAAATCGCCATTCTGAAACGCAGTTGTGGGCACCGTATCGCTGAAGGTCAACTGGTTGCTTTCCAGGTACTCCTCGTAGGCGAAGAAGAAAAAGGTCTTGTTCTTTCCGTTATAGAGTTTGGGGATGATGACGGGACCGCCCAGGGTACCGCCAAAATCGTTGCGTCGATTTCGGGGCGTCTCTTTCCCTGTGCCGGCGGAGTTGACGGTGAATGGATCGCCGGCGTTCAGGAATTCGTTGACGAAGTAGTCGAAGCCGGTTCCGTGATATTGATTGGTGCCGGACTTCATGGTCATGTTGATGACCGCAGTGCCTGCCTGCCCGACTTCTGGAGCGTAATTGCTGGTCTGGAAAGCGATCTCCTGAATGGCGTCCGCGTTCGGCTGGGCCATCTGCGTGTAAACGTAGTTTCCGAAGATCTGAGAGGTAGCGTCCTGGCCTTCGATGCGCATGGTCTCGGTGAGAGAAACAGTGAAACCATTATTCGGCTGCGCGCCACCCAGACCGTTGACGACCATGGGTCCGCCAACAGTGCCACCTGCGTTATAACCCGTTACACCAGGGAGGGTCTGGAGGACGTTATATGGGTTGCGTACGCCGGACGTGCCGGAATTGACCGTGCCGATTCCCAGCAACGGAGAATCCACCATTTGTTCGACCGTGACGTTGTCGCCCAGCTCGCCGGTTTCGGTCTTCAGCAGCGAAGCTTGCGCTTCGACGGTTATCGACTCCGAGGTCTCGCCTACTTGCAGCGGGATGTCTTCCCTTAATACTTGCGCCGCCGCGAGAGCCAGGTTCGCGTGGGTGTACGTTTTGAAACCCGACACCTTGGCTGTCACTTCGTAGGTACCCACCGGTAAATTCGTTACGGCATAATTACCCGCGGAGGTGGACGCCCCGGTATAAACCGCCCCCGTTTCGATGTTCCTGGCTTCGACGGTCGCTCCGGGAACAGCGAGCCCGGTAGGATCGGTTACGGTGCCAGTGATGGTTCCGTTGGCCCCCTGGCCGAAAGCCAGCGGCGTGAGCAGCAGCAAACCAATAAGGAAGGAACCAGCGGCTACAAACAATGAGCGCATACACATCTCCTCAGACTTTGAGAAACTGAACCCCTAGCGCGCGGCGCAGTTCTGCCGGCACGATCAAGCAAATGTCAACTTCGTAGAGCATATTCGATTTCAACCCTTCGGTCAAGACAAAAAGTGGAATTTCAGTGCGGTGTTGGTCAGCGCACAACTCGTCGTCTTGCATGCCGGCGGCAACTCCGTTTGACACCGCAGGCGGGCCAGAGATACATTGGTCCCGCTGATGAGAATCGCGAAACTGCTGCCGGTGCTTCTGTTATTTCCGATGTTATCGCCGGGTCAATTCGGCCGCGGCAGTTGGACCACTTTCGGAGGCGACCCCCAACGCACCGGCTGGAACAAAACCGAGGGCGATCTCACTCCCGAGAATGTTAAAACCCTGAAACTGGAATGGAGCGTGAAGCTGGACTCGGAGGCCAAGGCGCTCAGCAATCTTACCGCGCCGCTGGTGCGCGCCAGCATTGGAACCTCACGAGGCGTGAAGGATCTGGTGATCGTCGGTGGAGCGTCCAATAAGCTTTTCGTCATCGACGGCGACACCGGCAAAATTCTTTGGCAAAAGACGCTCTCGATTGAAGGCACGCCCGAGCGCCGCGATAGCTGGCTGTGCCCCAACGGCTTGACCGCCACGCCAGTGATCGGTCCGGTTCCGCACACCAATGGCCCACCGCTCGGATTCGGTCAGGCGTTATATGTGCTGGCCAGCGACGGAAAGCTGCATACGTTCAACCTGGTGAGCGGCGAGGATGTGATCCCGCCCACGCCGTTTGTCCCGGCGTTCGCCAAGGCCTGGAGCATGAATATTTCGAATGGCTTGCTTTACACCACCATTTCGCAAAACTGCAATGGCGTAAAGTCGGGCGTCTACGCGATGGACTTGAACAATGCCGACCACAAAGTTTCGTACTTCGAGGCCAGCAGCGCCAGTGGGGCCGGAATCTGGGGTCGAGGCGGCGGGGCGGTGACATCGGATGGACGCGTGATCGTCGAAACGGGAGACGGCGTTTTCGATCCCCAGAAAGGCCAGATGGCGGACTCCGTCATGTCGCTTTCAGCCAAGGATCTGAAGCTGACCGATTATTTCACGCCACGCAATCGATCGTGGATGACCAAAAAAGATCTCGACATGGGCAGTATTGGCCCCACCATTTTCAATTTCAAGAATTGGGAATTGGCGGCCACCAGCGGCAAGGAGGGCGTCATCTTTTTGCTCGACACCAAGTCGCTGGGCGGTCCGGACCATCACGTGCCTTTGTATCGCAGTCCGCTGTTGGCCAACGAGGAAGTGAACTTCGCGGGGAAAGGATTCTGGGGCGCTTTCTCTACTTGGGAGGACGCGGCGGGAACACGCTGGCTGTATGCGCCGGCTTGGGGTCCTCCGACGCCCGCCACCAAGTTCGCATTGCAGCACGGCGAGACTCCCGATGGCAGCGTGATGGCGTTCAAAGTGGAAGAGCAAGGCGGTAAGCCGGTATTGAATCCGGCCTGGAATTCGCTGAATATGTCGGTGCCCACGCCGGTGATTATCGCCAATGGAATTGTGTTTGCCCTGTCCGACGGCGATTCACCGGCGCAGTTCGGACCCAGCGGCAATCTGCTGAACGTGGAGGACCGGAAGGCCAAAACCGGCCACGCCATCGTCTATGCGCTGGACGCAAAAACCGGCGACGTGCTGTTTTCAAGCGCGGGCGCGATTCGCGGGTTCTCGCACTTCAGCGCTCCAGCGGTGGGCGGAGGCCGGGTGTACGTCGGCACCGAGGACGGGATGTTGTATGCGTTTGGATTGGGCATTCCGCAGCCTTAGTATCGCGCTACTGCTCGCGCCTACCATCGCCGCGCAGGGTTTCATTTCGATTTTCGATGGCAAGACATTGAACGGCTGGGACGGCGATCCGGCTTATTGGCGAGTGGGGAACGGCGCGGTAGTGGGCCAAACCAAGGACGGCGCGATCCCCAAGCAGAACACTTTTCTGATATGGCGCGGCGGTTCGCCCGCGGACTTTGAACTCGAGGCCGAATACCGCCTGACGGGCGGAAACAGCGGCATTCAGTATCGCAGCTCCGAGCTGCCGAACATTCGCTGGGCGATGAAGGGCTATCAGGCCGACATCGACGCGGAGCAACAATATACCGGGCAAATCTACGAAGAACGTGGCCGCGGATTTCTCGCTCTGCGAGGCCAATCGGCGTCGATAGCGGCGGGCGCAAAACCGGTGGTCCTGGGATCGCTTGGAAACGAAGCGGAGCTGAAGGGCGCCATCAACGAGCAAGGTTGGAACGAATATCACATCATCGCGCGCGGCAACATCCTAATTCAGATCCTGAATGGCCGCGTGATGAGCATGCTGATCGATGACGACGCCGCGAATCGCAAAATGGGCGGCTTAATCGGAATACAACTGCATGCGGGCGAACCGATGAAGATCGAAGTGCGGAATATACGGTTGAAAGCCGTCGCGGGTCAGTAGCGATCCGGATCCAGTCCGAGATGTTCCACCATGTACTCGAAGTAAGGACCATCCACCAAAAAAAGCAGGAAGATTTCATGAACCACGTGGACGATTTTGCGCGTGGCGTAATCGAAGTCGCCATCGGTGACCGTCATCGTCACCGAAACGGTTCCGCGCTTGTTGCCCAGCGCCAGGCACGCCTTCGCGGGATTCACGCGGCGATGTTCGGGCATCTCGGCCGATTGGCGCAGCTTCACGAAGGCTTGCAGGTCGCGATACATGGGCGAGCGCGCGGGCACGCCCGGCAGCACTTCAGGAAACTGCAGCGTCTTTTTCCCGGCATCCAGCGCCAGTTCAAACGGGCGGTCGTGATGCCAGATCATTTTGTAAACGGCGCGGCCCCCACGCTTGGGATGCGCGCTGAATCCGCGGAAGACGGCCTTGGCGGCGTAGCCTTCGAGAATGGCGGTTACGAGTGGAACAACCGGCGGCCTCTTAGTGGGCAAGCGCTCCTACACTCGGCTCGGGATTGATGATGTTGCCTGGCGGGTAATCCTTGCCCGAAGTAAATTCCTTCAGCGCCTGCACATTGATCAACGTAGATACGCGCTCCTTGGCGGCTACTTCGTAGCTGGTCTTCAGCGCACGGCGGAATTCATCTTGCGTTCGCACATACTCGCCGCGCGCGCCCAATCCCTCGGCCATCTTGTCGTAGCGCAGATTCTCCTGGAACAAATACATGTGCATGGATCGCGGCGTGCCCACCGCGCTGGGCCACATGCCCCAGGCATTGTTGTTGAACACGATGCAAACGATCGGAATTTTATACTTGGCCGCGGTATCCAGCTCGAACATGCTGTAGGTGATGCCCGCGTCGCTGGTGATCACCAGCACCGGCGCGCCTTTGTAGGGCGCTTGCGGACCCACGCCCAGCTGCACTGCCGCGCCCGCGCCGATCATCATCGCCAGATCCGGCCCTACGGCCGAGTATTGATAAGGACAATTCACTTCTTGTCCCGGGCGATAAGCCCGCAGCCAGCGCGCACCGCAATTGCCGATGGTCCAGCCGCCCCAGCCCGTGACGGTCTGTTTCGGATCGATGCTGCCCTTGTACAGGAAATCGTGTACTTCCTTGCAAAGCACGGCTTGATGCAATGTGTTGGTGGCCTGGCTGTGCTTCACGCCTTGTTCATACTCGTCGAGCAATCGCTTTTCGTACTTTTGCCGCGCCGATGCCAATTCGCCCACCCAGGCGTCGCGCTTTTTCTGCGGCAGATCGCTGGCCAGACCCTCCAGAAACGCCGCCTCGTCGGACACGATGCCCAAATCGAGCGGCCAGTTCCGGCCCAAATCTTCGGCCGTCGGATTCACGCGGATCGCCTTGGCTTCCGGATTGAAGCGCCACTCCTGCTTGGTGGGCATACTGTACTGGCCGACGAAAACCACCAGATCAGCGCTCATGAACGCATCGGGCGACAGGCTGGCCGACAGGCGATGCTCATCGGGGAAATGCCCGCGCATGGGACCTGACGTAACCACCGCGATGTCGTTCTTCTCCGCCGCCACCATCAGCGGCTCCCACGCTTTGCGGAAAAAGACGCCGTGCCCGGCCACGATGACCGGCCGTTCGGCGCGATTGATCATGTCGACGGCCTGCGCCAGATCCTTGGGCGCGGGATGCGGCCGCGACTCGGTGCGATATTTCTCTTTGCCGTAATATTCTTTCAACTGCGACGCGTCTTTGAAGCGCGCGCGATAGATCTCGCCTGGAAAATCAAGGTGCACCGGCCCCGGCACGCCCGTCTTCAGATTGCGAAACGCGTAGGCAGTGTATTCGTGGATGCGATCCGGAGCAATCAGCCTTTTGCCGTATTTCTTCAGACCCTCCGTGGTGGGCTGCTGATAACCGGTCTGAATGAAATACTCGCGATCGTCGGTGGCGATGGTGACGTTGCTTGCCAGCACCAGCAATGGCGTGCGCGCGCGATGCGCCACCGCGATGTTCATAATCATGTTGGTGAAGCCGGGGCCTTCTGTACCCGAACAGGCCGTCACTTCGCCGGTGCAGCGCGAGAATCCGTCGGCCGCGGTCGCCATGGAGCCTTCCGACCGCCCGCCAAACGCGGGAATCCCGGCCGCTGAAATCGCATTGATGATCTGATAATTTCCCGGGCAGCAGAACAGCGCCGCCAGGTCTTCGTCCTTGCAGGACTTGGCGAATACCTCCGCGCCCGTGATTCCGTTTTGAGCGGAGAATGACCCGAGCTGTGTCTGTTCGGCCAGGCTATCGGTAATGTCCTTGGGGATGCGAATGGAAGGAATGGGAGGGGCCGCGGCAAAAATCTTCCCCGGATTCACCAGCGCAGCCGCCACCGCGCCCGCGCCAACGGAGGAAAACAGGCCACGCCGCGACGGGCGCGACTCAGCCTCGCCGGAGGCGGCCTTCTTATTCTGGAGCTCGCTCGTGTTCGTATCGCCCATCTTTTGATTCTCCTTCGCTATTTGTCTGCTTGCACTGCCGGCCGCACGGATTCGGGCCAAAGACTGCGGACGAAATTCACTAGATTCCAAATGTCGGTTTCGCTGTCGAGCTGCCCCTTGAAGGCGGGCATCTGATCGCCCGCGCCGTCGCGAATGCTGTGAAAGATCTCGCCTTCGCTGGTACCGCTCTTGTAGAGCGTTGGCGACGTAAGATCGGTGGCGTCGGCCACCAGCGACCCTTCGGCTTTGCCGTTCTCGCCATGACAACTGGTGCAATTTTGCATGAAGATCAGGCGTCCGCGAGCGATGGATTGTTTCGTGTTGGCCACTGGATTCTTGAGTTTCTGCGCGTCACTGCGGGTGAGCTTGGACGGCGCGTCGGCGGAAACCAGCAACACGCCTCCGCAAGCCAGCAGGCCAAGTAGTAAGCGTCGCAAAGGGCATTATACTCTCTGCGCTCTGGCCGATATGTCTGCCAGGACCATGGCTGGCACCCAAATCCTTGTGGTTGAAGACAACGCGATGCAGGCCAATCTGGTGAGCTTTCTCCTGGAGGAAGCGGGCCACACCGTCCGTATCGCCGAGAGCGCTGAAAAGGCGCTGCAGATCCTGCGATCGTTCCATCCTGGTCTGATCCTGATGGATCTTCAGCTGCCCGGCAAGGATGGCCTGGCGTTGACCCGTGAGCTACGGCTCAATCCGATCCATGTCGCCACGCCCATCATCGCGCTCACCGCATACACGGATCGGGCCGACCTGGCAAGAGCTCGCATGGCCGGATGCGATGGCAGTATGTCCAAGCCCATCGACACCAGCGCCTTCGCGCGGCAAGTGCGGAATCGTTTGGCTGGCAACGGCGCCGATGAGGACCTTCCGTCTGACAACGGCGATCTGTTGACCGAGATCCGAAACAATTTCCTGGCGGAGGGGCTGGTGCAGTGCGGCACGATGTTGAAACAGGTAAGGGCAGGCGCGGGCTTCAGCGCGGAAGCAGGCCTTCGTGTCCTGCATCGTTGGGCCGGGTTGGGAGGGACCTTGGGTTTTCCCGAAATCTCCCAGCAAGCACGAGCGCTTGAAACGCTGCTTAGCTCAACCAGCGTGGAGTACGAAGATGTGGTGAAGGCCTTCGAGACCTCGCGCCGGCGCTTTCTGGCGGCTGCGCGCAGTGCGCCGAAACTTCCAGTTGAGCTGATCCGGGGCCTCCAGGATGTGCGAATCGGGCTGATTCATTTCTCCGAGGAGGAGGTCCATCGGGTACGGATCGCGGCAACTCGAGCCAAAATTCAGGCCGTGATGGAGCGCATCAACGGTGAGTCGATCGAAAATCTGGGCGGATACGATGCGCTGATCGTCAACCAATACGCCCCTTCCGCCAATCCCGACGCGCGCCGGCCACAGTGGTCCGTCCCGGTCCTAATTATCGCCTCCCGCTGGTCCTTGGAATCGCTTTGGAAGCTGCCGTCGCACGGACACGATTTCATGATCGCTCCCTGGGAGGCGGAAGAAGTCCTCATCCGCGTACACCGGCTTATCGCCAAGATGGCGCCGCCCCAACCCGCTGGGGACTCGCTCCACATCCAGAGAAGACGGCCTCGCATTCTGATTGCGGACGACGATCCGGACCTGGTAGCTCTGGTCGCAGCCACGTTGAGGCGGTTCGGAATGGATTGCGATACGGCCCACGGCGGCCAACAAGCGCTGGACACCGCCAGCCGGCGCCCGCCGGACGCGATTGTCTTGGATGTAAATATGCTTGACTTAGACGGCTTCGAAGTTCTGAAGAAGCTGCGCCACAATCTGGCCACCAGCGCAATTCCCGTTCTGCTGCTGACCGCCCGCAACCAGGAGAGTGACATCGGCCTAGGCTTCGGATCGGGAGCCGACGCCTATGTGCTGAAGCCGTTTCAGCCAACGGATCTGGTGGAGCGTTTGAACAAGATGATTTCCGCGCGCTGGACGACACCTCTGGCCCATGCGGGCCTGGCGATTTAATCGTCAATCAACAGGTGGTCCACCGAGATGACGGGGCCGGCTTGAACCTGGCGCGGTTCGTCGGCATAAGCGATGGCGCCGGCAACATCCGGCGCAGGATCGAAGCTATGGAGTGTCCAGTCACGCAGCGCATCGCTGGATCCATCGAGCGATATCATCCTGGCCGCGACGCCAGGCCGCAGCGTCACCTGAAAACTGTCTAGGGGAATCGAAAGGCCGCCGCCCAGCGCTTTAATAACGGCCTCCTTGCGGGTCCAGCAGTGGAAGAAGGCGGCCGGTTGTTCGGCTGGCGACAGCTCCAGGAGTTCGGCCGTCTCTTGCGGCGCGAAAAACCTGCGAGCGATTTTTTCAAGGTCGGGCAGCGCGCGATGGCGCTCTATGTCGACACCGATCTCGCAGCCGGTAGTGAAGGCGTAGGCACCCAGGTCTCCGGAATTGGATGCGTTGAATCGGAGCAAGCGCGCGGCGTCGCCGAGCGCGGGAGCCAGCGAGGGCTTGCCCTGCGGTCCGTATATAAATTGGATTTCCCCAGCCGCGCTGCCCAGGTAACCGGCCAGCAGCGCTCGCAGCGCGGCACGCCCCAGAATATAGGCGCACCGATGCTGGGGGAAGCGGAACCGTTCGGCACGCGCCGTTTCGTCCGGCGAAAGCCAGGAGAGACAGCGCGTGAAATTGTCTTCCGAAGCTTCCAGCCGGACAGTCCAGAGGCACACCTGGCGGCTATCCAATGCCAGGCGACCGGGGTTTCGCATACATCCAAAGGTACAATACGGTTCCGGCAAAACGGTTCCGGCAAAACGGTTCCGGCAAAACGGTTCCGGCAAAACGGTTCCGGCAATACGGTTCCGAGTGTGCCCGGCCGCAGGCGGTCTATTTGTGCGAATCCTTGCGAGCGGCCGGAGGCGGCCCTACGATGCGAATCGATTCGCTGGCCGTCACGCCATCGTCCTGCGGAATTTCCAGCCGGATACCTAAATCCTCGCTGCGCGCTCCATAGTAGATGTGGCCGCTCTGGACTTCGCTCGGCTCCAGGCGAACTTCTTTCAGCAGGGCGCCATCGCGAATGGTCAGGAAGCCGCCGTGGTTAAGCGCGGTGGCCGAGGTGCGATCCCACGAAATGTCCAGCAATCCACCGGCGCTGTCCACGTGCAGGCGGATTGGATTGGAAACGATCACAGGGGCTTCGGCGACAGCATTCGTCCGCACGAAAGGATTTCGGCCCTCGATGCACCACATGGTGATGCCGACCGCAAGCAGCCAGGTCGCGGCCACAGTAAGCCAGGAGCGCCAGGCAGGAACCGGCGGCGGCGGGGGATTGTCGCCGAACCAGGGAGTTGGCTTCCGGGAGCCATCTTCGGCGGCCGCTTCCGCGAATTCTGTCTTCCCGAACAAAGTGTATTGCTCGCTGGCCGGCGCTTCGGCGTCAGCCTGCCAGGCTTCATCTTCTATTGGTTCAGCTATTGGTTCAGCGGCGACCGGCTCGGCGGCATAATCCAAATCGCTGGCCGCCGCCACCGGCTCAAAGCTCGGCTCGTCCTCTTCCTCATAGGCAGGCCGGAACAGCCGCGCCCACAGGCTCGGTTTCGGTGCGTCCTGGGCGACGTCGGACTGCCAGGCTTCCTCTTCTATCGGTTCAGCGGCGATCGGTTCGGCGGCGTATTCCATGCCGCTTGTCTCAGCCACCGGCTCAACCGGTAGCTCTTCTTCCGCAGCCGGCCGGAAGAAGCGCGCCCAGAGGTTTTCTTTCGGAGGCTCCGCAACAATTTCCGATTGCATCGCTTCAGCCGGTGCGACCGGCTCGACGCTCGGGGCTTCTTCGCCACGCCGGAACAAGCGCGCCCAGAGGTTTTCTTTCGGAGGCTCCGCAACAATTTCCGATTGCATCGCTTCAGCCGGTGCGACCGGCTCGACGCTCGGGCTTTCTTCGCCACGCCGGAAGAAGCGCGCCCAGAGGTTTTCTTTCGGAGGCTCCGCAACGATTTCCGATTGCATCGCTTCAGCCGGTGCGACCGGCTCGACGCTCGGGGTTTCTTCGCCACGCCGGAACAAGCGCGCCCACAGCCTCTCCTTCGCCTCAACGCTCGCTTCAACGCCGGCCTCAACCGTCGCGGCGGGCTCGACACTCGGCGCTTCTTCTACCTTGCGTCGGAACAAGCGCGCCCACAGACCGACTTTCGGAAGCTCGGCCGCCAGAAGCTCCGCCAACGGAAGCTCCGTCACAATTCCCGAAGCTAAGTCCGTCATGGCCGCTGCCGCCGGAACATCGGCCGGCGCGGCGTGCACTGGCGCCACGCTATCCGGTTCCACCCGTTCGAAAATCACCTCAATGTGCGGAGGCTCCGGAACGCGCCTGGGCGGTTCCGAGCTCTCTTTACCTTCGAGCGGGTTTCCCGGTATGAAATGAATGGCCGGTTCCTCAGGCTTGGGCAACGTCGCGTCCCACTGCGAGCGAAGAATGTCGGCGTTCAAGGGAAACTCGCCATACTCGTCGTCCAGCCCGGACCAACGGGAAGGCCGCAAGAAAAGTCTGCCCGTAGAGCCGCGGCTCATGCCGGACCGGATCAGCAAAAAGACATTCGGCGTGCGGTTCAACAACCGCTTGGCGCACTTGAAATCCTGTTTCTCGATCTCCGGCCAATCGCGGCTGTTGGAGCGAACGAATCCCACCACATAGTGAGGCGAACCGGGCCGGTTCCACGGCTGGATCATATCGGCCAGCCGCTCATCGTTCCATAAACCGGGAAGGCCGCTGTCGCTGGTGTAGCCCGTGAGGACAAAATCCTGGATCAGGATCGTTGAGCTGTATTCCTTTAGGACGCGCCCTATGAGAAGACCCATGATGTCGCAGGGCGCCCGCATGCCGAGCCCATATTGGATGTCTTCCTGCATCCGCTCGACGATATCGATCGGAATCTTGATGGAAAGAGGCTTCTCGCGAATTTGCCATCCGTAGATCTCGACAGCGGGTCTGGAACGGGCGATGTCCCGGGTGCGGCGGTGGCTCTCGGGCACCGGCCGTGGGCCCAGCCAACCACCGGCTTGGCGTCTTCCCGCAGGCTCGCTGTTCATTAGCGTAGTATAAGCCCGACCCTTCGACTCTCCATCCCCGCGCTTGTACTATTTGTACTAGCTGACGGCGTTCTTGTCCCGCCGGGCGCGGGCCGGTCTGACACCGTGCGCCGGACACCAGTCGTGCTAGACCGCTGAAATTCCGATTCTCTTGAGTCATTGCAACACAAAAAGTCCCACCAGCGATGCCGTAGGAACCAGGTTTCGAAACCAGTACCTGGGAAACTATTTCGCATTTGCGGTCTAGTTCCCTACCGGCCCGGTTTTGGCGTGAATCTCAACGGTACAATTGTATTTGGCAACCACCCTTAGCTTCGAACAGGCCCGTCAGTGCGTTCTGGACAGGCTTCAGGCGTCGCGACCCGAACCGAAGATGGAGCGCGTCAGTTTACCGGAAGCGGCTGGGCGGGTGCTCGCCGAACCGATAACATCGGACCGCGATTATCCCGCCCTGGCGCGTTCGGTGCGCGATGGATTCGCCGTCCGGGCCGCCGATCTGCCGGGCGAACTCTTCGTGATCGGCGAAGTGCGGGCCGGTGAATCGTTTTCAGGCGAGGTGCAGCCGGGAGAAGCGCTGGAGATCATGACCGGCGCGCCACTGCCGCGCGGCGCCGATTCGGTAGTGATGGTGGAGCATTGCACCGTCGCCGGCGATCGCGTGACCGTGCCGCGCACGCTGGCGCTGGGTGAAAACGTGAGCCCGCAGGCCTCGCAGGCGCGCCAGAACGAAGTGCTGATCGAAGCGGGCCATCGCTTGGGTTTCGCCGAAATCGCGCTGCTCGCCATGGTGGGCGCTTCCAGCGTTCCGGTATATGCGCGGCCGCAAGTGGCGATCCTGGCCACCGGCGACGAGATCGTCGAAGTGAACGAAACTCCGCTGGATTACCAGATCCGCAATTCCAACGTGGAATCGCTCGCGGTCCAGGTGAAGCGCGCCGGAGGCTGCCCCATCGTTCTGCCGATTGCGCGCGATCTGTATCAAGCCACTCGCGAGTTAACCGAGCACGGTCTCCGTTCCGACATGCTGCTGCTCTCCGGCGGCGTCTCGGCTGGAAAGTATGACATCGTGGAGCGCGTGCTGGCGGATTTAGGCGCCGAATTTTATTTCGACCGCGTCCTCATCATGCCCGGGCAGCCGCTGGTGTTCGGCCAGGCGCGCGACAAGTTTTTCTTCGGACTGCCCGGAAATCCGGCGTCCACCATGGTCACCTTCGAAATCTTTGCGCGTTCCGCCGTGGAACTGCTGGGTGGCCAAAAGGAGGCGACCCTCCCTCTGGTTTGGAGCAAGTTGTCGCAGGATTTTCGCCAGAAAACGGGACTGACGCGCTTTCTGCCTGCAGTCTTGAGCGCCAACGGCTCCCAGATTACGCCTCTGGCCTGGCAGGGTTCCGGCGACGTTCCGGCTCTGGCCCGCGCCAACGCGTTCCTAATTACCGAACCGGATCGCGAGGCTTGGGCGGCCGGGGATTGGATTCGGGTGCTGCTGAAATAGGCGAGCTTAGCTCTTATGACCTCCAAAAGGAAACTCAGCCATTACGACGACGCAGGCGTGGCGCGGATGGTGGATGTTTCCGCCAAATCGCCCACCAAGCGCACGGCGCGCGCGCATGCCTTCGTCAAGATGCAGCCGTCGGTGATTGCGCAATTGCCCAGCAATCCCAAGGGCAGCCCGCTTGAGATCGCGCGGGTGGCGGGAATCTCGGCAGCGAAGAAGACTTCAGACTTGATCCCGCTTTGCCACCCGCTCATGCTTTCGCACGTGGACGTGGAAGTGACGCTGGAAAACGACGGCGTGCGGATCGTGTCCAGCGTCGCCACTATGGCCGCCACGGGCGTAGAGATGGAGGCGCTTACCGCCGCGTCGGTTGCGGCCCTGACTGTTTATGACATGACCAAAGCCTTGGACAAAGGCATCGAGATCCAGGATCTGTACTTGCTGGAAAAGACCGGCGGCAAGAGCGGGGATTACCGGCGTTCATGATCACGGTCGCGGTTGTAACCGTTAGCGACTCGGCTGTAGCGGGAACGCGCGAGGATCGTTCCGGCCCCGCGGTTCGGGAGCGCGTGGAGTCACTGGGATGGACCGTCAGCACGGTCGAGTTGGTTCCCGACGAATCCCTGCAGATTGCGGACGCCGTTAGCCGTCTCGCCAACTCGGGCGAAGTTTCCGTAGTCCTCACCACGGGCGGAACCGGCGTGGCGCTGCGAGACGTCACACCGGAAGCGACGCGTAGTGTCATCGAGCGGGAGATTCCAGGACTGGGCGAGTTGATGCGCTCGGAAGGGCGCAAGTACACGCCAAAAGCGGTGTTGTCGCGAGGAGTGGCGGGGGTGCGGGGACGTACACTGATCGTGAATCTGCCAGGGTCGCCCAAGGGTGCCGTCCAGTCTTTGGATGCAATCGCGCAACTGGTCCCTCACGTGCTCGATCTTTTGGAAGGGAGGACGGCTCATAATGAGAATCCAAACCACGGCGATGTGCCACACTAGGGTTATGCGCCACGCGCTGATTTTCCTGGTTTGCGCCATTGGATTCGCTCAAGCGCCCGGGACTCTTGATCCGGATAAGGCAGCCGCCGCCAGACTGCCCGCCTCCAACCTCCCCAAGCAGGATTCCGCCAAAGATCCCGGCGATCTCACCATCAGCGTGACTGGCACCGTGGTCATCGCGCCCACCACCGTGCGTGACCGCAATGGCGACTTCGTCAACGGGCTGCAGCTCCAGGATTTTCAGCTTTACGACAACAACAAACTGCAGAAGGTGAACGCCGACGTCCGGGATGAGCCGCTTTCGATGGTGGTAGCTGTGCAGCGCAGTTCCAACCTGACCGACTTCCTGCCCAAGATCCAGAGTATCGGAACCATGCTCAACCAGCTGGTGGCCGGCCAGGACGGAGAGATCGCCGTCGTAGGATTCGACCATCGCATTCAGGTGATGCAGGATTTCACAAACGAAGGCGCCAAAATCTCCGAAGCGATGAAGAAAATGACGCCGGGCAGCTCCAACCACGCCGTCATCGACGCCGTGAATCAAAGCATCCGCATGCTGAAAAACCGCCCACGAGACCGGCGTCGCGTTTTGCTGCTGATCGCCGAAAAGAGGGACCGCGGCAGCGAGCTGCGGTTGCGCGAAGGGCTGACAGAAGCTCAATTTGCCAACGTTTCGATTTATTCTCTAGACATCTCGACCATCGTCGCGGCGCTTACCGATAAAGGCATGCCTCCGCGGCCGCCCTCCATTCCTCCCGAGGCGCAGCACCTGCCGGGCGGTTATTCCGCCACTCCCACCACCATCGACCAGAATTACTACATGGGCAACTACGTCCCGGTCTTTGTCGACATTTTCAAAGCGGCGAAAAGCATTTTTGTCGATGACACGCTGGACGTTTACACGCGCTTCACGGGCGGCCGGGAATACTCCTTCGTCGGCGAGAGAAGCCTGGAGAAGGCGATTGAAGGGATCAGCGACGAGTTGCACAGCCAGTATCTGCTGAGCTATCAGCCCAACGATCAAACCGAGGGCGGCTTCCACGAGATCAAGGTGATTGTGAACAGGCCCAAATTGGAAGTGCGCACGCGTCCCGGATATTGGGTCGCAGCGCGGCCCGAGTAAGCACGACGCGTTCTTTCACCCACCCCAGGTGAGAGCGAAAACTTCTTCTGGCATGGCTCAAGTGTAGTGGCGCAAACCGATCCGCGCCATGGAAACGCCGTACGGGATAGTTGTAGTACGAACTATCCCCGAAAGGCGAGCGCCGCGAAGCTAACCACGCTCTGCTCATCGATGTTCCACTGTTGATAGCGCCGCAGTGTCCCACGAGCGTGTGGAACCGCCTTGAGGAACGTGTAGATCGGCGCCGACCCGCACCATTTGAGATCGTCCTGATTTTCCTGCACCAGCTCCCAAAAACCTTGTGCGTCGGATTGGGTGAGCCGCTCGATCCGCAGTTTATCGCGTTCGGCGACGGCGGCCATCTCGCCTTCTTCGGCGCGCGCGATCATCTGGTCACCGTAGCGGCGGCCCATGTGCGCCATATCCACGCCCAGCACCCAGAAGAGCTTGTCCCCTTCCCGCGCCGAAAGATTGCCGAGGGCATCGAAGAAACGGTGCACCTGCTGGTTCCCTTCGGGCCTTCCGCCCTGATAAATGCTGCGCAGAAAGGACCCGCAGAGAATCGGAAGAATGCGAATGTTCGGGCCATAAAGATATTGCAGGAACAGCACCTGAAATTCGATGGAATGCTCGATGGCATGGCAGTAGTCCTCCATGCGAATCGATTCGGGTGCCGCTTGCTCCAGTTCGTCCACCAGACGCCCGTCGGTGACGGTCTCGCCAAACGGCGTCACGAAGGGTTTGCGCGTCAGGCCGAAACGATCCGGCTCGCCGTAGTGCGACGTGCCGAGCACAACGAAGGTCCGGTCACCGTGATTAGCGGGCATCGTGGAGTAAGCGTCGCGGTAAGATTCCCAGCCACCAAAGGGACTGACATGCGGCGCGGCGATTCCAATGAGGGAATCTTGCGCGTCTCCGTTCAAATCCGCGGCTGGCGCGCCTTGCATGAATTCCGCAATCGTTTTGCGCGCTTCGTCGGCATTGTCTGGATAAGCCGAGCCGGCATGGGAGGCCTCGCGCGTGGGCGCTGCGACGAATTCGTTGACGCGCGCCGAGCGCTGCGCCTCGAAGACCTCATCCTCCAGAAATCCAGCCTGGCTGAGTGTGTCCACCAGATGTTTTTCCAATTCGCCGATCTGGATCTCGCCCGTGATTCGAACCAAGGCGGCGCGCAGATCCAACTCCGTCTGTTCGCCGTCAAAGCAAGCCAGGCACTCCACTAGTTGAGGCGGGATGAGCAGCATGGCATCGGAAAACTTCAACGGATCGCGAATCAGCAGGCCGGGATGTTCGGGATCGGAGGAGGGGATGAAATCGAGTCCCAAACGGAGGCGCGGGAGTGGATCGGGCACATCACCAATATCGCATGAGCATGACGCGTCACACGAACATCATGCGAATGGATTTCGAACCGTCATGGTTCCATAACGCTGCCCCCTGGCAAGGTCTTCACTCCACAGCACATCGCACCCGAGCTCGACCGCGCTATTGATGATGAGGGCGTCCCACCAGCTGACTTTGTGCTTTCGATGAATGCCGCAAGCGCGCAGCACGTCGGCGTGCGCGGGACGATGAATAGTCCAACTCCCCAGGTCTGCGATCACTTCCTCGGCTTCCTCGCTCTTCATGCCCAGTTTCTTCGTCGCTGTGATGTAAAACTCCGACAGGACCTGGATGCTGACCGCTCCGGCTTGTTCGTCAAAAAGACGCGTGATCAGATCCACAGCCTTGTTGTGCTTCTCGCCGGCTCCGCCCTCGTGTGCGTACACGATGACATTGGTGTCGACAAACTCAACGCTCATGTAATTCGTCCCGCGTCCACTGGATCTTGCCCTTGGTCCCTCGATCCGGCGCGTTGCGGATCCTATCCAGGAAGCGCCGTTTGGCCCTTTGCGTCTGCGATTCTTGTTCGATCATTTCGCTGATGGCCACTGTGATAAGGCTGCTCATGGATTGGTTGCGCGTAGCGGCAAACACCCGAAAACGCCGCAGCAATTTGTCGGGCAGGCTCAAGGTGAGGTTGGTTTGTTCCTTCACGTAATCCAGTGTAACACATAAATATGTGGAGTCAAGAGCGGCGCTACTCCACTACCGGCAGCCATAGCGCGCTCGCTTGCCCGGCCGATCGAAGGATCGTCTCAGTCGCCTTCACATAATCCGATGGCTTGGCGAAGAAAATATTCGGCACGTAGGTCTGCGGATTCCGGTCATACAGCGGGAACCAGCTGGACTGGATCTGCACCATGATCCGATGCCCCGGCTCGAACACGTGGTTGGTGGTCGGAAGGGCGAAGCGATATTGCTGCGGCTTGCCCGCCGGTATTGCGGAGGGATGCTCAAAGCTCTCGCGATAGCGGCCGCGAAAAATGTCCATCGAAACCGCCAGCTCGTAGCCACCCATCTCGGGCTGGCTGGGAACTTCGTCAGGGTAGACGTCGATCAATTTCACCACCCAATCGGCATCGGTGCCGCTGGTGGCGGCGTGGAGATCGGCTATCGGCGCGCCGCTGATCCGCACTGGCGCGGTGAGCACCGGGCCTTGGTATGTCAAAACATCGGTTCGATCGGCCACCGTTCGCTGATCGCTCACTAGCCACTGTTTCCAACGATCGGAATCGGCGAAGCGGACCGGGCGCGGCAGATAGGGAATCGGCTTGGCGGGATCGGAGACGTAGGCGTCCGACGCTGCTTCAGAACCGGCCGGTTTGTCGAATCCCAATCCGAAGTTCGCTTCCAGATACAGCGGCTTCATTGGCGCGGCGCAGCCCTGTTCGCAGGCCAGCGGCCAATTCTTCAAACGATCCCAGTGGTTCTCGCCGGTGTTATAGATGAACACGGGCGGCGTGTCGGCTTTCGGCGCATCGGTTTTCAAGTATTGATCGAAGAAAGGCTTCAGCACGTCGCGCCGGAACTGGAGCGCGGTGTCGCCGTCCCATTTCAACGGCCCGAGATTGTAGCCGTCGTAATTCACCTGGCTGTGCCTCCAGGGGCCCATCACCAGATAATTGCGATCGGCCTGCCCGTGCGCCTTCAGCGCCATGTAGCAATGAATCGCGCCCCACATGTCCTCCTGGTCCCACAGGCCCTGAATCCACATGGTGGGCACTTGCGAAGGATGCTCGGCAACCAGCTTGTCGAGCGCTTGCCCCTGCCAGAACGCGTCGTAGGCGGGATGTTCGATCATTTTTTCATCGAACGGCAGTTGATCCAGGCCGTACAACCGGGCATAAGCGCCAGCCGATCCGGCGCGCAGGAAGCCTTCGTAGTCGTCATACGCTTCGCGAGGCACGGCCATCCCTTCCCCCTTTTGAATGGTCTGTTGCGAAGCATAATCGAAATCGTTCTGGCGAAACGCGCCGTAATGAAACCAGTCGTCGCCCATCCATCCGTCCACCATGGGACTCTCGGGAGCGGCCACTTTCAGCGCCGGATGCGGGCCGAGCAGCGCCATCACGACGGTGAAGCCTTCGTAGGAGGAACCGATCATGCCAACGCGCCCATTTGATTCCGGCGTGTTCTTCACCAGCCAGTCAATTGTGTCGTAGGCGTCGGTGGTGTGGTCCGTCGCCGTGGCGTTCAGCGGGCCGCGCACCGGCCGTGTCATGACGTAGTCGCCTTCCGATTTGTACTTGCCGCGCACATCCTGGAAGACGCGGATATAGCCGCCCTGAACGAACACCTCGTCTCCCTGCGGCAGGATGGCGAGCATGTGCGTACTATTGCTGCGCAGCGTCCGCCCGGAAGCATTGTACGGCGTGCGGGTGAGCAGAATCGGCGCATTGCTGGCGCCTTTGGGCAGCACGATCACGGTGTGCAGCTTCACTCCGTCCCGCATGGGAATCATCACTTCGCGTTTGATGAAATCCTGATTGGCGGTTGGAGACGTGAAGGTTTTGGGAATGTCGCTGTCGGCGGCCGTCGCAATCAGGGCGAAGAACGCCGCGAGTAAAGGCAGCAGGCCTGAAAAGTTCGCTAAGCGGTTGGATCCCTTCATCCGAATATTCTAACGTGCGGCGCACGCACTCGTACTCGTGCCGTCCGTGCAACTCGTAATGATTTGCTACGCTCGATACTGTTTAGCCGTGCCTTTACGAATCGGTGGAACAGATGCTGGCCCCGAAACCATATCTTCGCGAGATTTCGCTGAAGCGCGACAGAGTTTTGGATAGGACAAAATACCCCTTCAGCATCCCAGCCGTCCGCTACCTGGATTGCCTGAAGTTCGATCCGGACGTCACGTTCCTGATTGGCGAAAACGGGGCCGGCAAATCCACACTTCTTGAGGCGATTTCGGTGGCTCTCGGATTCAACGCTGAAGGCGGGACGAAGAACTTCGGTTTCTCCACTCGGGCGTCGCACTCTGAGCTGCACGCCTCTCTGCGCCTTGTCAGGTCATACCAGCGCCCGCAGGACGGTTATTTCCTTCGAGCGGAAAGCTTCTTCAATGTCGCCACGGAAATCGAGCGGTTAGACAATGAACCGGGCGATATGTCGCCGCTGGTCATCGATTCCTACGGAGGGCATGCTTTACATGAACAGTCCCATGGCGAGTCTTTCTTGGCGTTGATGACGCACCGATTCCATGGAAGAGGGCTGTATATCCTCGATGAACCCGAAGCCGCACTCTCGCCCCGACGGCAACTTCTCATGCTTCGCCGTATTCGACAACTCGCTCATCAGGAGTCGCAATTCATCATTGCGACGCATTCGCCCATCTTGTTGGCGTACCCGAATGCGAAGATTCTGCTCTTGGATGACCACGGGTATAGGCCGGTGAAGTACGAAGACACCGAGCATTATCAGCTCACGCGCCGGCTTCTGAACGACCCCGATAAGGTTCTAAAGGCTGCATTCGCCGACGATGGTGAGTTGGAATTGCTGAGTTGAAGCTGGTGAGTCGAAAGTGAATGGACGAGTTAGGGCGCGATAATGAAAGCATGCGAAGATTCTCCGGGCCGGAGCTCAAAGACGCCCTTGCCAACCTCGCCGGCTGGAACGTCGTCGACGCGAAACTCCACAAGGAATACAAATTCGCCGACTTCATCCACGCCTTCGGATTCATGGCCACCTCGGCGCTGGCGATCGAGAAAATGGGACATCATCCGGAGTGGTTCAACGTCTACAATCGCGTGATCGTCGACCTGACCACGCACGACGCGCAAGGCATCACTTCGAGAGACGCCGAGCTCGCGAAAACCCTGGACGAAATCGCCGCCAAGCTGCAATGAAGATCCTGCTCGTGCTGTTATCCGCCGCCGTGTCTCTATGCTCAGGAACCCTTCTCGGGCGCAGCCGACGTGGATCGGCAGATGGAGCGCGCCGTTCAAGACGGGCTGATCCCCGGCGGCGTGGTGCTGATCGGCCACAACGGCCACGTCGTTTATCAGAAAGCTTACGGCAGCCGGGCGCTGATTCCGCGGCGCGAACCGATGACGCTGGACACCATCTTCGACGCCGCATCGCTCACCAAAGTGATTGCCACCACGCCCGCCGTCATGCAGCTTTTTGAGCAAGGCCAGATCCGCCTCAACGATCCGGTGACGAAATACTTGCCCGAATTCCAGGGCGGCCACAGCGACATCACCATTCGTAATCTGATGACGCATTTTTCCGGACTCCGTCCGGATCTGGATCTGAAGCCGGCCTGGAGCGGTTATGAAACCGGCATTCAACGCGCCCTGATGGACAAACCGGCCGGCCCTCCCGGCGTTCGTTTCGTATACAGCGACATCAATTTCATCCTGCTGGCCGAGATTGTTCATCGGCTGACGGGAAAGATGTTGAACGACTATGCGCGGGAAAATATTTTCGAGCCGCTGGGCATGCATGAAACGATGTTTCTGCCTCCGGCTTCGCTCGGTCCGCGCATCGCGCCCACCGAAATCAATCCGGCCACAGGCCGGCCGTTGCGCGGCGAGGTTCATGACGACACGGCGCGCTATATGGGAGGGGTGACGGGTAATGCCGGCGTATTCACTACCGCCGGCGATCTCGCCAAGTTCGCGCAAATGATGCTGGCCGACGGCGTGCCCCAGTTCAGCGCCGCCACCGTCGAGAAGTTCACCTCGCCGCAATCCCCCGCCGATCAGCCTATCTTGCGCGGCCTGGGCTGGGACATCGATTCCCCTTATTCCAGCAATCGCGGCGAATTGTTTCCCATCGGTTCCTATGGCCACACCGGATTCACCGGCACGTCGCTATGGATCGACCCGTTCAGCCATTCCTACGTCATCATCTTGACCAACGCAGTGCATCCTCATCGCGGCCATTCCATCGTTTCACTGCGCAGCCGCGTGGCCACCATCGTGGCGGCGTCCTTCGGCATTACAGCTCCCAGCGTGAAGCTTACCGGCTACAACGAGACCATCGTAGGTCCGGGGCTGCATCGCGAAGTGGAACCCAAAGCCGAAGTGCTCACCGGTCTGGATGTCCTGGCGGCTGACAATTTCGCTGCGTTGCGCGGCAAACGGGTCGGCCTTATCACCAATCAGACCGGGATTAGCCGCGACGGGCGGCGGAATGTGGATCTTATGCTGGCCGCGGGAATTCAGGTAACCGCGCTTTTCTCGCCCGAGCACGGTCTGGCGGGCGTTGAGGATCGCGAGGACATCTCGAACGCCAAAGATCCCGGTTCGGGGTTGCCCGTGTTCAGTCTGTATCAAGCGGCGTCACGCCGCATTCAGCCCGCCACGCTGGAGAACGTGGACGCCCTGGTCTTCGATATTCAGGACGTCGGGGCGCGCTTCTACACCTACTCCTGCACCATGCTCTACAGCATGGAGGAAGCAGCCAAGAAACATCTTCCATTCTTCGTTTTGGACCGGCCGAATCCGATTACCGGCGTACATGTGGAAGGTCCGATGTTGGATGCCGATCTCCAGTCTTTCACCGGATGTTTCGAAATTCCGGTCCGGCACGGGATGACACTGGGCGAATTAGCGACGATGGCCAATGCCGAGCGGAAACTGGGGCTCGATTTGCATGTCGTTGCCATGCGCGGCTGGGATCGGGGTGACTGGTTCGACACGACCGGCCTTCCCTGGGTGGATCCGTCGCCCAACATGCGCAGCCTCACCCAGGCGCTTTTGTATCCGGGCATCGCCATGCTCGAAGCGTCTCCCAATTATTCCGTCGGGCGCGGAACCGATAGCCCTTTTGAGCTAATCGGCGCCGATTGGATCCACGGCCGCGAGCTGGCCAGCTTCCTAAACGGCCGCTATATCCCCGGAGTTCGGGTATATCCGGCGCGCTTCCGGCCCACTTCGTCCAATTTCTCGGGCAAGGCCCTTGAAGGCGTGCGCTTCGTCATCACCAACCGGGATACGTTCGACAGCATACGACTGGGTTTGGAGGTGGCTTACGCCTTGAACCAGCTCTATCCAGGGAAGATCGCGTGGCAGGAAAACCGCTTCTTGATAGCGAATCATGAGGTGCTGAGGCAGTTGAAAGAGGGAGTCGATCCCAGAACCATCGTTGAGGAAATGCAAGGGTCCCTGGCCGGATTCGTCCAGCGCAGGGACCGTTATCTGATCTACCGCTGAGCCGCGCACCGCCTCGATCTAGGCGGCGGCTACCTTAGTGGAGCCCTTGGGTTCGTTTTTCGGACGGTTCTTGCTTCCCGGAGGACGGCCGCGTCGCTTGATTTGCGACATCCAGGCCGGCGGACGTCCGCGGCGTCTGCCGCGACCGCGAGCCAATCGTTCCAGGGTCATGATCGCTTCTTCGATCTGTTCCCGTTCCAGCCTCAAGTCGGCCAGCATCTTGTTAATATCCATTCATCCCTCTCCCCAAAAATTTGGCCTCCAAGAGCACGTCTCGTTCGGAAAAGCGAACAAGAACGTTTCATCTTGTTGATCCGTAATAAACTTTGTACCGCATTTTGACCCCGTTTTCAAGCTTCTTGTTCGGTTTTCCGAACAAAGTGCCTCGGCAAGCCTCGCTTTAGGTACTAGCCGAACGGGTTTGATATGTCGCGAAACGTCCGCTCCTAAGCCGATGGACGCTTCTTCCAATAGAAATAGAATGGCAGGCCGAGGGAAATCAGGAGAAGCCCAAGAATCGATTCGCGGGGAGAACTGCGGAGCGTAGAGGCGATTAAGCACGCGATTCCAAGAACAAAGGCGATCGGGACCACGGGATAGCCGATGGTCCGGTATGGACGTGGCATATCAGGTTGTCGAAAACGCAGCACGATTACCGACGCCGTGGCCATGCCATACAGGATGGCGCTGGCAAAAATTACATAGGTATAAAGCTGATCGTAGCGGCCGCTGAGGACTAACAGGCAGGCCCAAGCGCTTAACAGCAGGATGGAAACGCTAGGGGTTCGATGAACGGGATGAATCCGTTCCACGCCGCGGAAGAATAATCCGTCCCGCGCCATGGCAAAAGGCACCCGCGAGCCGGAGAGAATGGAGCCGTTGAGCGCGGCAAAAATCGAGATCATTGCCGCCAGGCTGACGGCCGCCGCGCCGGGCGCGCCCAAGACCCTGCGCATCATTTCGGACGCTACGCGATCCGTGGATGCCACCACGCCGGCAGGCAGGACGTAGAAATAGGCGAGATTGGTCAGCAGATAAATCACGATCACTGCCGAAGTGCCTACAATGAGGGCCAGGGGCAGATTGCGC
Organism: Bryobacterales bacterium; assembly: GCA_963798295.1. GTDB lineage: Bacteria > Acidobacteriota > Terriglobia > Bryobacterales > Bryobacteraceae > Palsa-89. Next base: position 2,186,263 of record CAWCSV010000007.1, read on the forward strand.
TGCGGCCGACGCACCTCGGACGCCACCATCGTCACGTTGTTCCAGCCGTCGTAGGCCCACAAAGCGCCCACCAAGGCCGCGAAGAATCCCAGCGTTCCTCCCAGCGCCGGCGTGGACGAATGATAATTGGCGACGCTGCCAAGCCCCGATCCCAGGCCGATCACGATAATCGCCAAAATGAGCCCCACCTTCAGCAGGGTGGTGGCCACCTGCACATTTCCGCCCACGCGCACGCCGAAGTAATTGATCAGGGCCAGCAGGGCAATCACCGCGATGGCGAGCAATTGCCCGTAGCGTATGGGAAGCGGCGATCCGCCTTCGCCCAGCGGCAGCGGCACGATCATCCAAATTTTCCCCAGCTCGGGGCGAAAATTGGCCAGATAGATGTAGAAACCCGTCGCCAGCGTCGCGATAGAACCGCTCTTTGCCACCCACATCTGGGTCCAGCCGTACAGGAAGCCCCACATCGGGCCGTAAGCTTCGCGCAGATAGACGTATTCACCGCCCGCCTCAGGCATTGCAGCTGCGAGCTCGGCGTAGCTTAAGGCGCCGAAAAGGGAAAGCAAGCCGCCGGCGATCCATACGCCGAAAACCTTCAGAGGTGAACCGACGTTGCGCGCCATGGTGCTGGGTACCAGGAAAATGCCGCTGCCGATAACCGTGCCCACTACGATGGCGGCGGCGCTCCACACCCCCAACTCGCGTTTCAGGCCGTTCTTATCGGTTAGCTCGTGTTCCGTCATGAAGAGGTTCTTTCAAGAATAGCGATAGTACATAACCGGTGGAAAATGTTGCAGCGGTTCCGATGACGACGTACCAGGTGAAAGCGATCTGGGTCTCGAATCGAACGTAGATCATGAGCAGCAAGCCCACGATCATGGCGATCATGGCGGCGTTCTGCTGCACCCGTTTGGTGAGGAGCCCAAGCAAGAACACTCCCAGCAGCGATCCATACAATATGGACGCGATGGCCAGACCTGCTTCAAGCACCGACCCCACATGCCGCGCCACCAGCCCCACCAGAAAAAGGATCACGCCCCACGCCACGGTGGCCCAACGAGCGATCCCGAGAAAATGCGCGTCCGAGCGCGACGGATCGCGGCGCATGGCCAACGGCTTATAGAAATCCATGACCGTAGTCGAGGCCAGCGCGTTCAACGCGGCGCTCAGGTTGGACATGCCGGCGGCCAGAATTGCCGCAATCACAAGACCCGCGGCCCCGGCCGGCAAGCTGTTCCAGACAAATTTCGGGTAAATGGAATCCGCCGGTTGCGGCGCGGGCAAGTGCGAATCGGAATAGTGGACGAAGAGCAGTACGCCAATGAAGAGGAACAGCGCGAATTGAAAGAAGATGACAACCCAGCTCGATAGCAGCGCGGCGCGGCTCTGTTGCTCGTTCTTGGCAGAAAGCAGCCTCTGCACCAATAACTGCTCGGTTCCATGACTCGCGGTGGTGAGGAAGCAGCCGCCGATCAGCCCGGCCCAAAAGCTATAGCTGCGCGAGAAGAACTCGGGCGTCCAGGCGAAGCGGAAGTCAAACATCTGGAACTTGTGCGCCGCTCCAGCCAGCGCGGTCACGTGCGACCAACCGCCCGGAATCTCGCGCAGGATCACCACAAAGCTGAGGATCGCGCCGCCGACATATAAGAACATCTGAACCGCGTCGGTCCAGATCACCGCTGTCATGCCGCCTTCGAAAGTGTAAAACAGGGTCAGGCATACGATGACCAGAATGGAAACGATCTCGCCGGTGCCGAGGACAATCGAGATGACGATGGATATGGCGAACACACGCACGCCTTCGGCTAAAGCGCGCAGCACCAGGAAAGTCGCCGCGGTCAGCCGCCGTATGCGTTCGCCGAATCTGCGCCGCATCAGCTCGTAAGCCGTGAACATTTCGCCGCGAAAATATTGCGGCAGAAATAGGACCGAGATCACGATGCGCGCCAGCAGGTAGCCCAGCACCAGCTGCAAGAACTGGAAATTGCCGGAAAACGAAAGCGCGGGCGTTCCGATAACTGTGAGCGTGCTGGTTTCCGCCGAGACGATGGACAGCGCGATGGCCCACCAGGGCGCATTGCGGCCACCCAGGAAGTAATCTTTCAAATTGCGCTGGCTCTTCCGAAAATGCGCTCCGAACCAGGTGATCGCGATCAGGTAGAGCGCAATCGTAGCCAGATCCAGAAGATGCATAGTCAGGCTGGTTGTTGCATGGTCATGCAGTGCAGCGTGCCAAGACCAAGCACCAGGTCGCCGCAGTAAATCCCGATGACTTCGCGCGATGGAAAGAGCTTCGCGAGCGTGTCGAGCGCGATGCGATCATTGGGATCGTTGAAGGTGGGAACCAGCACCAGGCCGTTCGCAATGTAGAAATTCGCGTAGCTGGCCGGCAGCCGTTGGCCATCGAAGTAAACGGGCGCGGGCAGGGGCAGAGCGACCACACGGAGTCCGGTGCGTTTCAGCAACTTCAAATTTTCGCGCAGTGCGGGATCCACCACTGTCACGATCGTTTTCTGGTCCACAAAACGCGCTACATCGTCAATGTGGCCGTGCGTGTCGTCGCCTGCGATTCCCCGTTCCAGCCAGATGGTTTGGCGAATTCCAAGATAGTCGGCAAAGTATCGCTCCAGGTCCGCGCGGCCAAGGCCGGGATTGCGCACCTGCACGGATTCGCTCAGCAGGCACTCTTCGGTGGTCAGCAACAGACCGGCGCCGTTGACATCGATGCTGCCGCCTTCGAGGACGATGCCTGGGGAAAACGCGCGGATTCCATCGCGCTTGGCGATGCGTTGCGGAATGCGGTTGTCGTCGCGGCAATTGTCATACTTTGCCCAACCGTTGAAGATCCAATCCGAGATCGCGATGTTGCCCCGTTTGTTCTTGACGAAGATCGGGCAGTAGTCGCGCGTCCAGCTTCTGTTGGTGGGCCAGCGGATGAATTCCACGGCGCTCATGTCAGCCGGGCATTTCGCGAGAACGCGCCGGGCGCTCTTTTCAAGCGCAGCATCCTGCACCAGAATGCGAACTCGTTCCACGCGAGCCAGCCTGCGCACGATGTCGCCATACACCCAGGGAATGGGCGCGAATTTCCCCGGCCAATCCGAACGCTCGTGCGGCCAGGCCAGCCAGGTAGCGTCATGCGGCTCCCACTCGGCCGGCATCCGCCAGGTCACTCCACGCACCTCAGTCCAGCCACCTTTTCAGGATCGGAGCGTAGGCATCGATGCGACGATCTCGCAGAAACGGCCAGCCCCGGCGCACCTCTTCCATGCGATGCGGATCGCACTCCGCCACGAGAATTTCTTCGTTCGAGGTCGAAGCCTCGGCGATGACTTGCCCAAACGGATCGGCCACAAAGGAAGATCCCCAGAATTCCAAGCCGTGATCCGGAGGGCCTTCGAAGCCCACGCGATTCACTGCCGCGACGTAAACCCCATTGGCGATCGCGTGTGCCCGCTGGATGGTGCGCCAGGCATCCAATTGCGCCGCGCCATACTGCGCTTTTTCTGACGGATGCCAGCCGATGGCGGTGGGATAAAAAAGGATGCTCGCGCCGGCCAGGCTGGAAACGCGCGCGGCTTCCGGATACCACTGATCCCAGCAGACCAGCACGCCGACGCGTCCGAAGCGAGTGTCGAAGTTCAGGAAGCCGAGATCGCCCGGCGTGAAATAGAACTTCTCGAAGTACAGCGGATCGTCGGGGATATGCATCTTGCGATAGAGGCCCTCGATCTCGCCGTCGGCGCCGATCACCGCCGCCGTGTTGTGATACAGCCCCGCGCTGCGGCGTTCGAAGAGCGATGCGACGATTACGATTCCGAGCTCGCGCGCCAGGCGCCCTAGCGTTTCCGTGGTCGGCCCGGGAATCGCCTCGGCCAGTGCGAACAGCTCCGCATTTTCTTCCCGGCAGAAATATTGCGAGCGGAACAGTTCCTGGAGGCACACAATCTGTGCGCCGCGCGCGGCGGCCTCACGAATACGCCAAATAGCTTTCTCCAGGTTCTCGTTGGGGTCCAACGCGCAGCTCATCTGCACCAGACCCACACGGAACTTCTCCGTGCTCAAAGAAGGCATGTTTCCATTGTCGGCTATGACGCCCGCCCGCTACATGTACAGTCCGCCGTTCACGTTCAAGACGTGTCCGGTAATGTAGCCGGCTTCTTCGCTGGCCAGGAATCGCACGGCCGCGGCCACCTCTTCCGGCTTTCCGATGCGCTTCAAGGCGATATGGCCCACCATGTTGTCGCGCAGTTCTTGGGAAAGTTTTTGCGTCATGTCGGTCTCGATGAATCCGGGCGCAATGGCGTTCACCGTAATATTGCGGCTGCCCATCTCCTGCGCCAGCGCCTTGGTCAGCCCGATAAGACCGGCCTTCGAGGCGACATAGTTGGCCTGGCCCGGATTGCCCATTTCGCCGACCACCGAGGAGATATTAATGATGCGACCCCAACGTTCCCGCAGCATGTGCTGCAGCACTTGCTGGCTGGCAAGGAAAGCACCGGTCAGATTGGTAGCCAGCACGCTGTCCCAGTCCTCCCGCTTCATCCTGAGAGCCAGGCCGTCTTTGGTGATGCCGGCATTATTCACCAGAATCGCAACCGGTCCGAATTCTTTGGCCGTCTTGGTTAAAGCCTCATGAATGGACTCGGCGTTGGTCATGTCGATGGTCACCGCGAATGCCTCATGTCCCCGCGATCGAATCTCGCCAGCCAGCTCCTCCAACTGTGCGGTGTTGCGAGCCGCTACCGCCACGCGCGCACCGGCGTCGGCCAGAGCCAGAGCACAGGCTCGTCCAATGCCACGACTCGCGCCGGTGATGAAAGCGGTTCGATTTGTCATGAGGGTGAATTTCCATCATAGTAAAACCTGTATGGCATACAGCGATCTGCGCGACTTCATCGAAGCGCTGGAGAAGAAGAAGGAACTGAAGCGCATCTCGCTTGAAGTGGATCCGTTTCTCGAGATCACGGAGTTCGCCGACCGGTCTGTGAAGAATGACGGCCCCGCGCTGCTGTTTGAAAAGCCCAAGGGCAGCCGCGTTCCGGTGCTTATCAATGCCTTCGCGAGCATGCGCCGCATGGAACTGGCGCTCGAGGTGGATTCGGTGGAAGCGGTCGCCGCACGCATCTACGAATTTCTTGAAATGCGAATGCCGGAGGGATTAATCGGAAAGCTGAAGATGCTGCCGAAGTTGGCGGAGGTGGGCGCATTTTTTCCGAAGGTGGTTTCAAACGGCCCTTGCAAAGACGTAATCCGCCGCGACACTTTTTCGCTGAACGAGTTCCCGATCCTGCATTGCTGGCCGCAGGATGGCGGCCGGTTCATCACGCTACCGATGGTGTTCTCACGCAATCCCGACACCGGGAAACGCAACTGCGGATGCTATCGCATGCAAATCTACGACGAACGCACCACGGGCATGCACTGGCAGACGCACAAACATGGAGCGGAACATTACCGAAGATTGCTAAAGGAAGGCAAGACGGCGCGCATGGACGTGGCCGTAGCCATCGGCGCGGATCCGGCTACCATGTATTCGGCGATCATGCCGCTGCCGCCCGATCTGGATGAAATGATGATGGCCGGTTTCCTGCGCGGCAAACCGGTGGAAATGGTGAAGTGCGAGATGTCGGACCTGGAGGTGCCGGCGAACGCCGAGATCGTGCTGGAGGGTTACGTCGAGATCGGCGAGAATCGCGTGGAAGGGCCTTTTGGCGATCACACCGGCTTTTATTCGCTGGAAGACGAATATCCGGTGTTTCACGTAACGTGCGTGACGCAGCGCAAGCAACCGATCTATGCGACCACGATTGTGGGACCGCCGCCGATGGAAGACTTCTTCATGGGCAAAGCGATCGAACGCATTTTCCTGCCTTTAATGCGCCTGCAATTGCCCGAGATTCGCGACATCTCGATGCCGGCCGAGGGCGTGTTCCACAATCTGATTCTGGTTTCGATCCGCAAATCGTATCCGCTGCACGCGCGCAAAGTGATGCACGCCATCTGGGGACTGGGCCAGGCCATGTTCAGCAAGTGCATCGTGGTGGTGGAGGAAGACGTGGACGTGCAGGACGTGCGCGAGGTGGCGTGGAGGGCGCTGAACAACATCGATCCGGAGCGCGATATTCAATTTGTGCTGGGGCCGGTGGATTCGCTGGACCATTCCAGCCGCATGCCCAACTACGGATCGAAGATGGGGATCGACGCCACGCGCAAGTGGAAAGAGGAGGGCTTCATGCGTCCGTGGCCGGACGTGATCCAGATGCCGGATGAGGTGAAGCAGCGCGTAAATCAGCTGTGGAAGAAGGCCGGACTGAGTTAGGCAGGCTGTCGCAATGTTAAACTAGTAATCGCACGGCGGCTGTAGCTCAGTTGGTAGTAGCGCCAGATTGTGGTTCTGGATGTCGTGGGTTCAAATCCCACCAGCCGCCCCAAAGAATCAATAACTTACAAATATCAGGACTTTGGAGCTGTGCCCTTATCTGTGCCCTTATGATAAGATCACAGCGTGGCCAAAAAGCAGCCAAAAAGCATCGCGTAGCTAAAGGTGAGGGCTACCTCTACCAGCGTGGCCGCATGTGGTGGTTCAGGACGCCTGACCGAGAACGTTTCCCAACCGGCACCGCAATCCTGTCTGAAGCAATAGATTTCAAAATCCGCAAGCTGGCCGAACTTCAGATAGGATGTTGCCAACACCGGCACGTGCAACGAGGCCAAAGACGACCGTCAACGAACTCCTGGACGCTCACCTAGCATACATGCGCCGCAAGAATCGCAAGAGCACTCAGGACGTTGAATGGGTCTTGAACCTTCACGTTCGGCCTTACTTCGGCGATCGCGTTGCAGCCACTCTGACCACCAGGGATTTTGAGCAATACCGGGAGGACAAGAAGAACGATCTCGAACCAACCACGATCAACCGGCACATGTCGTACCTTCGCTCCGGTTATTACACGGGCATGAAGCGGGTGACGCCACAAATGGTGAACTTCATACCGGCCTTTCCAACTGTGGACGAATCCCACAACGTTCGCCAAGGATTTCTGACTATAGAGGGGTACCAAAAAGTCTTGGATCAGCTTCCTGTGTCATTGAAGCCTCTGTTCATTTGCGGCTTCCACGTCTCTTCTCGCAAAGGGGAATTGACAGACATCTTGTGGTCCCAGGTTGACTTGGATGAGGGTCTGATAATCATGGAGCCGGCGACTGCCAAGAACAAGACCGGACGGGCGCTCCCGATCTACGGTGACATGGTTGAGGCCCTGCAACAGAAACAGATTCGAGATGAGTTGTTTCCGCATTGCGAACACGTTTTCTTCTGGCACACTGAAGACGCAATGATCGGCAACGGCGGCGAACGAACTAAGCCCGGCAATCACATCAAGACTTTCGGAAGTCCTGGGTGAACGCGGTTAAAGCCGCCGGCTATCCGGGTTTAATGTTCCACGATCTGAGGCGCACGGCTGAGCGCAACATGACCAAGGCTGGGATTGAACAGTCGATGCGCATGAAGATCAGCGGGCATAAAACCGATTCCATGTCCAGGCGCTACAACATTGTCGTTGCTGCTGATGTTGCCGATCAGAAGAAAAAGATGGACGAGTGGTTCAAAAAAGAGCGAGAGAAGGCCGAAACGAAGGCAAGCTAGCCTTTGTGTCGGGTCATGAACTTGTCAAGGTCTTCGCGGTCGATCAAGAATAAGCCGGTCCCTCCGGATGACAGGAAAGAGGTTTTTGCTAAATCAGATACTCGAACGATCTCTTCGTGTGGGAAATGTAAAAGGCTGCTTGTTCAACGGTAAGATAGCGAGGCTGGACGACATTTGGCCTCGGTATTCGCGCGAGCAAGACATTTACGCATTTCTCTGCGAATTCTTGCGCAAAGGCAGACATGAAGTCTTGTCGCTCAGACGGAACCATGAGTGCCTCTTCTTTGGCCATTGTCTGTCTCCCACGGCCTCCCTCCGACCCCCAAGAGTTCGCGTCGCTCCATAAGTCACGAGCCAGCCTCGCGAATCCTTTCTTCGACCGGCCATGGAACTTCCTGTCCGATTCCAAAGGTGGCATCTGACGAATGAAACCGAAATGTTCCTTGGAAGCGCCGCTCCGCAGATTGCAGCCTGTCTAGGGCATCGAGAAGATGGAAGCTGGCCTCCTGCCGGAGATTTGCTTGTCGAAGTTCGTTCGGCTCCTACCGACTGTTCTGTCAGCTTGATCGAAAATCGAATGCAGTCAATCGCAACGAGAACTTGATAGGCGAGTTCGAATCCCCTGGCCGAGTTGCCTCATCGTGTTGCCAGGATACTAAGGCGCTAGTCCCGTCGCCATTAGCACGCTTCTACCGACGAAGCACTTCTGGGCTTCCGCGAATGCTTTCTCTCCCAGCGACAATAAGGTGGTCTGAGCCTTAGCGATGTCCCTCTCGATTTCAGCGAACGCTTTGTCGATACCCGCGTGTCGTTCATTCATAGCTGCCAGGAACGAATCCCGCGCCTCTTTCATGATTCTGAGACGCGTCCGCAGCAGATAAACAAATACCGTGATGGCGACAAGCCCGACGAATGCAGATTGCGTCTAAGTGAGATCCGTACTTCCAAACCACATTTCGCTGTTGTGAAGCACATAGCGAGTACAACTACCACCTCAATCGCAACGGCGATGGCCATATGCGCTTTTAGACTTGTCCACAATGGATGATTTTCCTTAGCAAACATATGTGATCCTTTATGCTCCTCACTTCGCCTGTCTAGGCGTGGAAACTGTCTCATCAGGCTGAATCGGTTGATACGGAGCCTCGAACAAGATGTCTCGATTCACACGGACCGTGAACTTGTAGCCCGCCGGGACCTTGATCGTTGGTTGCACGTTCAGATTGCGCCGCGTGATCTGAGCGCCAGTTTGGCTGAGTTCCTGGCCGACCGCGCTCCCGGCCGTCTGAGCTGGCGTTGGGTACGTGAGGCGCTCTGGTTGGTTCGCTGAGAGATGTCGAACGCGGCGGTGAACATGCTCGTGAGGACTGAGAATCCGATCAGACGGCGATAGTGGTGGTCTACTTTGTCTCGCAGTCCGGCGTTGCCGTGGGAATCGAGGCCCATCATGCCGTCGAGATCGACCGATGAAGCGTCAGGGTAGATGATGCGGCTCCAAGCGACTTGAACGCCGTCTTGGCCGTAGGAAATGCGAGAGTCATACTTTCCGATCAGGCGGGATCCCTGCGGGATCAGGAGGTAGAGGCCCGTGGCGGTGTCGTAGACGTTCGACGTCACCAGCGCCTTCAGCTCGCCTGGGAGATCGGAATTGAGGGACTGCTCGAGAACTGCCGGGATCTCCCAGCCTGCTTTGATTTCGTAGCGCGACAGCGGCGCTTCGCGCGTGGAGCGAAGATAGTCGTCGGCTTGGCGGTTGCGGCTGGCCGCGAGGAATGCTTCCTTGCGGGATTGCATGTTCTGGCTGTCGTAGTCGTTTTCGAGAGCTTGTCCGTTTGGTCGGCGCTACGGAATCACCGCCCTGCCGCGCGCCCAGAGCATGGCTCAGGGCTTCGACCTGAGAAAGATCGTTCGACGCAGGCTGTCCGATGGCTGTCGGCAGCGATGGCGTGGCGGAATTGCGGATGCTGGTGGGAGCCTGGATTGCTTCCTGCTCTCGCTGGTACGCTGCTGCAATCCGGCGCTCTTCGGGCGTCTCCTCGTGGCAGTTGCGTTGGCGCGCAGCCTGCTGCGTTCGCATCGGCGTTCGGTTGCCGCACAACAACTCGCTCCTGCGGGAAGCCGTCGCAGGGCTGGCCGGTTTGCGGATTGAACCGGTATGGCTGGCCGGTTTTCGGATCGGCGCCGCACGCTAGGACGTCGTTGATGCGTCTGGGAAGGCGGCAGCTCATCGGGAGGCTCGCAGGGTCATCGGCACCGTGCCTGCCGGAGTCGCCTGCATGAACTCCGAGCGCCGCCTGCGTTGCGGGAGTGACGCTCTCTCGGCAGACCGGCGTCGCGAGCAGCAGTTTGATTGTCTGAGCGTTCGGCGGTATCCGCCGTAAGCGAATGCCAGCAGCAGGAGCACGATCACGGAGACGATGGCCATGCTCTGCTCGCCGGCTGATGCGTACGGCTTTCTGCGGCTGGGGATGGAGATCGATTCCGCTTGGCGCCGCTTCTTTGCTACCTCTCGGTTGGTGCTTCGAGCGGCTGTGATTGGACTTATTGTTTGTGTCCACGGCTGATCTCCACTTTCTGGGCCTTCTTGCCCGATCCGAGCACGAGGTTCGCGCGATCAAAGAGGCGGTCCACGATGTAGGTCTGATCCTTCACCCGGTAGTTCGTCATCTCGCCTTTGCCGTCTTTGCCGACGACAAGCAACACCGGCGCTTCCCGATGCTGAAGCTCCGGCGGCATCTGAATGTAGGTCTTCGCGCCGTCGTCGAACACGCGGACGGGCCGGATGTGCTCATCGCCGCCGCGGATCGTGTAATCGAAATTCATCTTTTCGACGGTGATGATGGCGGGCGGCACTTCCGCCGCGTGCTTCTCCTGTTTCGCGACAGCCTGCTGCTCCGCCAGTTGCTGTTGCCACTTGCGCGTGTCATCCTCGGGGTACGCGAATGCGACGCGCGCGACGTAGTCCTCTGGTTTTGAAATGAGCCGGAGATAGTAGGCGCGGCGATCCGTGGTGATGAGCAGATTCGTGTCGAGACCGGGCGTTTGCGGTTTGAGGATGATTACCGGCGTGGCCTGATCTCCCGTGCCGTACATCGCGGGCGAGATGTTCCACCGGACCGAATCGCCGATGTGCGGCTCGCCAACGATCTTTTCGCCCGCCTGCAGCTCGATCATGCACACCCGCAGCGGCGCGCAAACGACTGTCGGCAGTCCGGCGCCGATACGAGTACATCACGCGGCCATCGGGACCCGGCGAAGGCGCGTTTTTCTCCCCTTGCCAGCTCTCGCTCACGCGCACGGCTTCGAGCGCTGTCGCCGTCAGCGGTACATCCGACTTTGGGTCGGTAGTCTTTCGGAACGGCTCCAATCGGACGCGCCAGGCGTGGCGAGTTGAGGCTTCACATCCGCAGGTAAACTGCCGGAATCTTCCAGGGTCCGCAATTGACCGCCGAAGTCGTACTGCTGCAAAAGCGGCGGAACGTTCAGCTGGGCGGCTGCGGTGAGCGCGCTTTGACTCGGCCGGCGGCTTGCCCTGCGAGTATCGGCAGCAGTCCACTCAGAGCCAGCCGCGAGGAAGAATCGTGCTGATTGCATTTTCATTACTCCTTTCGAATCAAAGAACCTTTGCCCAACTCGCGTTCGTAATGTAAACGCCGAGCGGATTGATGCGAGCCTGGCGCTCGTCCTTGGGCGGGTTGAGCGCAATTGAGAAGTATCCTTTCCAGCGATCCGTCGCTTTCACGGTTCCGTAGAGATCCCGCGTTGTTTCCACCCATTCGACTTCATAGGTGCGGTCGCTGGTGGGAAGAACGGATTTCACTTCGACGGAGACCGTCTCGGTTTCGGCTCGCTTAAAGGGTGGGTCTCCGCGATAGTATTCGCTGACAAATGTCTGAGCTGCGCTGCCGCTCGCGATCTGCGCGTACACGCGATCAATCGCTTTTCGCTGCGACACGCCGTCTGTCGTGACGGTCCGCAGGTTTTCGACCCAGTTGAAGATGTTCGATCGCTCGGAGCCGATCATCGTTCAAAGAAGTTTGATCTGCGACGCCGGAGGCGACGGGCCGGCCAAGGTTGTCCACGAGAACGACGAACGGAACAACATGCGACCGCGCCGACAGCCACACGATCCCGACCGTTGCCACCAAGGCGACCAGCGAACAGAATGCCGCCATCGTGCGCCAGTTCTTGGCGCGCGTGATGAGATCTCCGTAGCGCTCGTCCCATTCGCGGCGAGCGGCCAGATAGGGGTTATGGGGAGAGTTCATGAGCTTTATTCCTCGTGATCGATTGGAATTCTTGGCGGCGTGGCGTGTGGCGCAGCATCCGATGGAAGTCTAACAGTCTGAAGCGCATGCCTCTCATCACTTGATCGGCAGCGCGACTCAGCATGCTCTTTCGTCTTGGCGATGGGCGATTGCGGATTTGCTAGAATCCGCACTTCCACGGATGCGATCATCTGACACGCCCCCCGAGCTGGCTGGTGCTACCTGAGTCAGGTGGAGCAGTCTCTTGCACTTTCGCCGCCGCTCATTCCGCTATGGACGGCCGAAGGACGGGACCAATCACGTCCCGACGTAGAACCTTCATCCGTCGCCGCGACCGACATAGGCGCGAAGCCCTGCTGAATCCGTTGACCTTCAAACCCGGAACCTGCCAACGGTTCACCCCCAATCGACGAGAGCGCCGGATCGACATCGATGTGAGCCGAACTATGGAATGGAGGGTCCGGCTGCCTGCGCGCAGCGCCGGAAGCTGGCGATGGAGACGACGGCGGAGACACCGAGCCTCCTCCAGCAGACGAACCACGCTCCGACCGATCCGACGCTCGCAACCGCAGTTCGTAGTGCTGGAACCCGCTCCACCGGCACTCGCCGCGGAACCGGTGCCCGCTGCTGCACCGCCTCCGCGCCAGCCAATGCGCTCACTCCGGCCGCAGCGCCTCCCGCTGCAAAGGCCGCACTGCCGACAACGGCAGCTGTCGCAATAAGATCTCCGCCCGTCAAGGCGGGAGAGCCGCCGATCACGGCTGCAAACAGTTTCGGAATCTGCCAGCAGCACATCATGAAGATCAACGCGCCGCCCATCACATCGAAAGCTGTCATGACAGGGCGAGCTGAAGTCGCGATCCCTTGTGCCTCATTGAGCCAGCCGAGACTCAGGTCGAATCCGGCGGAGATCAGGCAGTACAGCAGGACGATCTTGATGCCGATCGAAACCGCCAGGCCGATGTAGCGTTCCGTATACGGAGCCGTCCATCGGCTGCCGCCGAACCCAAGAAAGATGAAGCCCACAGACACGACGAGGTAACTCTCGACGAGCGTGACAATGAAATTGATCGTGATGAATGTGTACGAAATGACGATCAGAAGAGCTGCAAACGCGAGCGCCAGCGACGTGCCGGGATTCGTGAAGAAGGCCGATGTGCTCGCGCCATCCATCAGCGCTCCGGCAAGGCTGAGGCCCTGCATGAAAATGCCGCTCGGGGACAGCGCGCCGAGTCCGGCTGCGTTCTGTCCGATCTGCGTGAAGCTATCGATGATCGCGGGAATCCACGATCGGCCATTCAGAAGCAGCGCGTAGAACGCTCCGATCCACATCAGCTTTCGAATCAGCGCGGAGGTCCAGGTCTGAAGGTCGCTCTTCTCAAGCAGCATGACGGCCGCGCTCCACGCGAACTCGATCACCGCGAGAATTCCGAACAGCGTGTTTGCATAAATGAAGACGTTGGTCGTCCACTGAACGCGCTCGCTTGCGGAACTGGTCCATGATCTGGCTTGGAACCGTGGTGTTGAAACGGCAGGTCCCGCCTGCGCAAAGAGCGCCGGCACGAACAGACTGGCGATGCCGATAACCGGCAGCCAGCGTTTCAACGACTTGTGGATTCGCTTCCACACAACACACCTCACTGGAGACCCGGCAAGTAGGTCTTTCCGTCGCTGGTCACCGGTCCGCCGGTAAAGAACCACTGGGTCGCGGCCTGATCGGCGGCCTGCTCTTGGATGATCGCGGCCTGATACGCTTGCTTGCTCGACATGTCCGCCATCATCAGCTCCCGAAGCTTCATAAGCTGTTGCACCTGCTGATCGCTGATCTGCCCGAGCACATTCAGCGCTTGCATCTGGCCATCCGCAGTCTGGGACATGAATTCAAGCGAGCTGATGATCGATTCCTCGCTCTGCATTTGCTGGCTTTGCAGTCCGGCGGCACGGAGCGCTCCGAGCGTCGTGTCGAGAGAGGTTTGGGACCATCTCTGATAGTTCTGGTAGTAGACCGTTGGATTCGTCCCGTAGCCGGGATACGTCGAACGGAACAACTGATCGAGGTTGCCGAGCGAATAAGCCAACGCTTGTCCCCCCTGCACGATCTGTGCGAGGGCGTTGATGTCCGCCTGCGATTTGGCCAAACGTCTGAGGCGACAGATTCTTGGTATTCCGAAGCATGTTGGCATACATCGCGAGTTCGTTCTCCAACTGGAGACCCTCCCGGATGTACATCAGAACGAGTTGGGCGTGATTCAACAACTGGGTAACTTCGGTCGCGAACGCGCCGGCCTCCGCTTTTTGCGGCGCATCGCCCGACACCCCGAGCAAGATCAAAACGGCGATCACCAACTTGCGCATATATGTGCTCCTCTTCTTCCACGTTTTTCAAGCGAGCGAAGATACTCCGCCCACTTCTCCAAGCCCCGCAGATGGAGCCATTCGGCGCGCCATCCGTCACCAAACTGTTCCATCACGGCTTCGGCGATCTGCCGCTCTTCGCGGCCGTTGACGCCAACCCACGCGAGCGCCACTTTTCCGACGCCGAGATCGACCAGACGCCGGCCCAGCTTGCTGACCACGTAGTAGTGCTGCTTCGGCACGCTGACTTGCAGGATGTCCAGTTCGCGCTCATTCAACCCGATGCGTTCGTAGAAGCTGCGCGAGCCCGGATTCTTCGATTCGGCGTTCGGCAGCAGAATCTTGGTCGGGCAGTTTTCGAGAACCACATCCGCGATGTCCGAGTTCGCAATGTCGCTGATCTGCTGCGTTGCCATGACGACCACAGCGTTTTTTCGGCGCATCGTCTTCAGCCAGTCCCGCAGGCGATTGCGGAAAAGCGCGTGCTGCAAGTAGGACCAAGCTTCGTCGAGCAGCACCAACGTGGGCGATCCGTCGAGCCGTTGCTCAATGCGGCGGAACAGATACAGCAGAACAGGGATCACGGCCTTGTCATCGAGCTGCATCAGGTTCTCGGTTTCGAAAGCTCAGGAAACGGCCGTCGCCGAGCATGTCGTGATCGGCATCGAGGAGCGATCCCATCGGACCCATGACGGTGAAGTGCTGCAGCGCATCCCGGATGTCGGTGTCCTGCACGTTGGCCGAAAGCTCCGTCAGCGTTCTGGTTGGCGAAAGCTGTAACCGCGTCACGGCTTCCGCGACGGCGTTGCGATGCTTGGGGCCGAACTTCAAGCCATTCAGTTCGCACAAGAACTTCGATCCATCCGACCGCCCACTGCACGTCCGACTCGCCGTCGATATCTTTGAGCGGGCAGAAGGCGAGATCGGTCTTTGGACCTGCCAGATCGTAGAACGCGCCGCCCGCGGCTTCCGTGAGCATCCAGATCGAGTAGCCTCGATCAAACGCGAAGACCTGCGCGCGCGGATAGCGGAACCACTGAGCGGCGATCAAGCCCAACGCAGTGGACTTGCCCGCGCCGGACGGCCCGACGATCAGCGTGTGGCCGAGGTCGGACACATGCAGGTTGACGCGGAACGGCGTCGCTCCGCTGGTCGCGGCGAACAGCAGCGGAGGGCTGTGCTTCGGCATCATGGCCGAAGGATTCTCGCGAAGGCCGGCCCAAACCGACGTGATCGGCAGCATATCGGCCAGGTTCAGCGTGTGCAGCATGATCCGGCGGACGTTCGAGTAGCCGTCGCCAGGCAAGCGAGCCGCGCCAGGCCTCGACTGCATTGATCGTCTCGATCCGGCAGGAGAAGCCGAGGTTCTGGATCGTCTTCATGACCGCGCGCGTGTTTTCATAGAGCCGGCTGGGATCTTCATCGAGGCAGATGACGTTGGCCGAATACTGCGCGAACTGGACATCGCCCGACGCCGCGACGCCCATGGCTTCTTCTGCATCGGTGGCCATTTGCTGCGCATGGATATCGATCGCGCCCGACTGCGTTTTGAAGATCTGATCCTTCCATCCGCGAATCTTCGAGCGCCACTTCTTTCGGTGCATGTCGAGCATGCCCCGCGCCTCTTCGGGATCAATCAGGATCGCGCGCGTGTTCCAGCGGTATTCAATGGGCAGGTTGTCCAACTCGCGCAGGATGCCCGGCGAACTCATCTTCGGAAAGCCATCAATGGCGATGACGCGCATATGCTTCCGTCCGATGCGCGGTTCGATTCCTCCGTAGAAGTCCTCGCAGGCCAGAAGTTCATTCAAATAGCACGGAATGTCCGGCAGTGCGAACGGATGATCTTCGCCGCTCACGCAGCGCCGCAGATACCGCAAGAGCCGATCATGCACTTGCGAGAAGCCGTAGTCGTCGGTGACCGCCAGCCGCTTCAGCCGCTCGGTTTGGAACAACTGGCCGAACACGTTTTCGAATACGTCCACGCGGTTCGAGAAGCGGTCGAGGATCTGCTCCGCTGTTCGGTTGGCGCTGCGCGCTGCGCTGCCTTCGAACATCCAGCCCTTCATTCGTTCTTCGACTTCGAGCGGAGGAAGGTACGTCAGGGTCAGGAAGTACTCGGACTCATAGTGAGCGCCCTCCTGCATGAACTGTTGCCGCCGCTCATCGTCGATGACGCGCGTCACGCAATCGGGAAATGCGCCTTGCTCCGGATAGCCGGGCGCGCGTGATCGAATGGCATCGCATTGAACCATCCAACCGCTTCCGAGCCGCAGCACCGAATTCAGCCGTGCGCTCAGCGCATCCATCTCGGCCGGAGCCGCTGACATCATGTCGGGACCGCGATAGGTCCAGCCGGTCAGCAAGGAGCCATCCTGCTGGAGCAGAATCCCGTCGTCGATGAGCGCGTGCGGCAGCAGAAGATCCGCAAGTCCGCGAGGGTTGGCGCGATGTTCATTCCGTTGCATGTATCACCTCCAGTTGCGGGGAATCGGCACGCAGCGCGAAAGCAGACCGCTCTTGGCGGGATAGAACGCCTTGTACCGGATGTGCCGGACATAAATTTGCCGGAGCAGTGGATCGGCCTTCCCCATGCGTTGAAGCACCGCCACCGCTCCGACCCAGAACGCAACGCTCAGGCCGATTCCCCACCAGCTCCCCAAACTGAACGCGAGGCTGATGGCGGTGAGCATCGCGATCAGCACCAGTTCACGATCTCCGCCGAGGATTTGGTTCGGTCGGTTCGCCGACTGGTGGATCACGATCTCTCTCGGCCTGTCGGTGGTCTGCATGGTTACACCACCGCCGCGTTGACGCCGAATGCGCTCGCAAGCAACGGAGCCGCGAAGACCAGCACCGAGACCACAAGCCCGATCATGCAGGCGCGCCGTCCGAACTCCGTCAGTTCGCCGCCCCACAGCATCGCGCCACCGGCAATCGCGATCCCGATCAGGCCGATGGCGTAGGCCACCGGACCCGTCAGTGAAGTCGCGATGGCGGTCATCGGTTTTTCCCACGGCAGGCCCCCGGCTGCGGCAGCTTGCAGGCGCAAGCTGAACGCCACCGCTAAGGCGATCAAGGCCCCCAATCTGGGGCCGAGAGTCGATCTACGAATGATATTCATGTTTTTCAAAGCTCCTTCTATATCGGTTGCACCCTCAGACACGCTCGACCTGATAGTTCCCGTTGGAATATCCGGTTACGAGCAAAACTTCCCTGACTTTGCGCCCGGCTTTTACGCTGGACTCTTCGTCAACGAAGACCACCAGATCCACCGCCTCGGCGATCAAGCGTTTGCTGAGGCGCACTCGTTGCCTCGGCGACGAGGCTTTCGAGCCGGATCAATCCGCTCAGGGCATCGTTGGCGTGGACCGTTGCCGCGCCGCCAGGATGCCCCGTATTCCAAGCTTTCAGCAGCGTGTGCGCCTCCGCGCCACGCACCTCGCCTACGACGATGCGCGTCGGCTTCAGCCGCATGCAGGCGCGCAGGCAATCGAGCATCGTCACTCCCCAACTGCCCGGAGATCGAGATAGTTCTTCACCGGAGCACTGCAACTCGGTCGTGTCCTCAATGGAGATCACCCGATCATGCGGAGTCAGCTGTGCCAGCGAATCGAGAATCGCGTTGACCAGCGTCGTCTTGCCGCTTCCCGTCGAGCCGACAACAAGGATGTTCTTTCTCGCGCGTACAGCGGCGCGGATCACATCCGCCGTGCTTCAAACCGCGCACCCCATCGAGAAAGTCATCGCGACGGCGAAGTTGGTTGAGCGGATCGGCTCCGTCCGTCAGAATTCCGTCCGCTTCGTAGTCATCAAGACTGAAGATCTTCCGAGGACGAAGGCGGATTGCGAATACGGGCCGCCGGACAACCGGCGACACGATGCCCTCGAAGCGGCTGCCGTCGATAGGAAGTTCCGTTTCAAGGATCGGATGTTCGTGATTCAGCACGGTTCCCCGCCACGCCGCGATGGTTCCAAGCGCGCTCGCCGCTTGAGCCGCAGGCATCTCTCCAATCCGCGAGAAACCATGTCCCATCCGCTTCACCCATAGCGAGCCGTCAGGGTTGAGTAGTATGTCCTCGGTCAGATTGTCATCGAGCAGCCGCAAAACTTGCTCGCCCAGTTCCCGCCGAAGCTTCACTTCAAGCCGCTGATGCTGTTCGTCCTGGATTAACGCTGAGAGTTGACATATCCCGTCGCTTCTGAGTTAGCGCGTCCGTGCAATATATAAAGGAAATGGGCGGAGTGGGTGGAGGACGGTTAAGCTCGATTAAAGTTTCTTCACCGTCACGAGCGGCAGGAATTCGGACAGTATTCGCCGCTGATGGATGGCTCGCAGGGGTCGCAAGACTTCGTTGGGTTCGAGCGTAACTTCTTCGTTAGATTGTCGAGCTTGACGTACTCAACGCTGCGCAACAGCGGCACTGACCTCAACGAGCGCTGCAGCGACCAACCCGGGGAGCCTGGAATACTGAGGCTGTTCACGAAAGTTCCGTAGGCGCGGGGCGTTCCCGTGGTTTCGGTCAACTTCCTGACGACTCTGCCCACATCAGGCAGAGCCAACGGCGTCGATGATAACGCAATGTTCGGCGTTACTCGTCTCGCAACACGATGGCGGGGTCCATTCGCGCCCCGCGCAAAGCGGGAACGAGCACAGCGGTCATGGCGGAAATGGTCAAAACAGCAGCAGCGGCCGCGTAAACATTCAGGTTTAGCGCGGAGACACCAAAGAGCAAGGCGGTAAGCGCACGATGTGTTGCGAACGACAAAAACAGACCGACCGCCAAACCTGCTGCGACGATCGCGATATTGCGAACCATTTCGAGCCGGAGCACATCGGCGCCCGTCGCGCCGAGTGCCATGCGTATGCCGAACTCGCGCGAACGCAGCGTGACCGAAAGCGATGCCACTCCGAAGAGACCGAGCGCAGAAAGGAAGAGAGCTGACGCCGAGAAGCCGAGCAGCAGATCGGTTTCGAAGCGGCGCTCCAGGGTTGCCGATTGGATTATCTGCTCCATCGTTTTGGCGCCGCTCACTGCCTGGTCCGGATCGAGGCGCAAGATCGTTCTTTCGATGGTGGGAAGAAGGCTCAGCGGGTCGGTCTTTGTGCGGACGGCGAAGCTGTTTGCGTAACCAGGAAATGCCACCAATGATGAATAATACTGCATCATCGGTTCCGTTTCGAGCGGCCCGCTATGCACATCACCCACAACTCCGATCACTCGGATCGGCGGGTTGCCGTTATCCGTGAACTCCTGGCCGATCGGGTTTTCTCCTGGCCACAACAGATGGGCCATTTTCTGATTGATTACAGCAACTTTTCGGGAATCGTCCTCCCGGAGCGCACGGCCGGCGATGAGCGGGATGTGCATCGTTTCGAAGTATCGGGGATCGATAAGACGGGCTTCCGCCCCGGAATCCGTGTTAAGGGGTTTACCCACTGGTCCGATCCCGTGAATTCCATAATCCCCAGTGAGTGGAAGAACGTTCACGACACTGGCTGATTCGACGCCGGGAAGCGCGCGAATATGGTCGAGCAGCTCGCGCTGCGCTGTCAGCATTTTCGGTGGGTCGGTGTAAAGTTTCGGGCTAAACGAAACGCTGAACGTAAGCAGGCTTTTCGGATCGAATCCAGGGTTGACATTCATCACGTTTAAGAAGCTGGCGGCAAGCAGCCCAGCGCTTACCAACAGCACCATGGAAACCGCAATTTCCGCAGCAATGAGCACGGCGCGAATGCGCTGTGAGCGGCGATCGCCGGTTGAGGAGCGACTCTCACTTCGAAACCAAGCAACTGAATCGGGCATAACGAGAAGCGGCAAGGCTCCGAAGGTCAGCGCGGTGGCGAAAGCCAGCCCGAGCAACAGGAGTACGCCGTGGGTGTCGAACGAGAGTTCGGACAGTCGCGGCACATGGGTGGCGCCGATCTTGCGGACCAGCTCAATGGCCCAGTTGCTGAGACTCAAACTGAGGACGGCTGCAAGGGCTATGAGCATGCCTTGCTCTGTCACGGCCTGGCGGAACAATTGCCAGCGGCTCCCGCCAAGCGCTTGCCGGATTGCATACTCGCGCAGACGGTTGGCATTACGCGTGACTAGTAGGTTGCCGAGATTAAACAGCACCAAAAGCAGCAGCAGCGCGACAGCCGCAAATAGCATCCAGAGCGCATTCCGAACTCCCCACGCCATGCTTTCGCTCAAGGGCGTCACCTGGATAGCGATTATCTTGGCAAGATGTTCGAGCGGTTCGCGATATTGCGGATTTCTCTCCACAATGTATTGGAGGCTCTGAATCGCCGAAACCTTGAACTCTGCCGCTGCGCGGGCCGGGAGAATGCCCGCGTGCAATCGCCCGACCAAATAATAGCTGTAGTTGTTCTGGTCAACAATCTTTTGAGTGATGACCAACGGCGTCCAGAATTCGGTTTGTTCGGGAGCGAAATGCATGACGGCACCGACATCGGCCAAGCGAGGGAAATCGAAGCCAGGCGGCGCTACGCCGATTACCGTCATGCTTGCACCGCTGAACTGGATGCTTTTGCCGACAATGGCAGGATCACTTCCAAACCGTCTCGCCCACAATTCATGACTGAGAATGATGACGTGTTCTTGCCCGAGGGTCGCGTCTTCCGGGAGGAAACCCCGGCCTAGGAGCGGCGAGATTTCGAAAAGACGAAAGAAATCCGGAGTCACTCGAGCGCCAAACAGTAGCTCAGTGCGATCCGTCCCGGTGAGAGTTAGGTCCATGGTGTTGATCGCGGTGGCGTCGTCGAGGAGACCGGATTTCTGCCACCGCTGGAACTCGTCAAGCGTGCAGATCTGCGGACCACTTCCCATGAACGGTACAGTTTCGGTGATGGTCACGAGGCGATCCGCATGCTTGAACGGCACTTGGCGCAGGATGACGGTGTTTAGAACGCTGAAGATCGTGTTGACGCCGGCGAGACCCAGAGCGAGGGTGAGGACAAAAAGGGTAGCGAACCCACAGCTCGTCCGCAAACTGCGAAGCGCGTAGCGAATATCCGACAGTATACTCATCCATCCTAATTACGCAAGTCGAGTTCCAGCGAATCCCATTGCAGGATCGGCGGCAAACTCAGCTAGGTAGGGCGGGGCTGTTCGTTCGCGCAAATGGGGTGTCCGGCTTTGGGATCTTCATGCGCGCGCAGGAACAACCGTTACCGAATAGATCCTGGATAACTTGCGCAAACCGGCGGTTGGGCCGTTCGCCGGATAGGTCCTCGCCAACGCCGAAGGATAGTTCTATCCTCGCCGACCACACAAGAGCTATCCAACCATCGATCCGGTATTTGATGATCTGAGCCCCTGTTGCTCTTCCGAAGCGAAATCTATAGGGGCTGCGCGCCAGCGCACGGAACTTGGGTGGTCATGGTTGTATGATGGATCGCCGGTGGCTCCTGCCGCGCGGCCGCAAGCAGACAAGGGAGCATAAACAGGCCGATTAACAAGGCGTTGACAATATTAGTCGCAGCGGAGCGCTACGACAGGATCAACGCGAACAGCGCGGCGGGCGGGAATGGCGCAACCGAACAGCCCAGCGAGAATCAGAACCAGCGCGGCTCCGGCCAGGCTCAACGGATCGCCGGGTGCGACGCCAACCAGCACAGCGCGTAGCACAAAGGTAACGGCGCCGGCTAGCGGCAAGCCAATCGCGAGTCCTATCACGATGCGCCGCATCCCTTGCCAGAAAACCAGCCGGATAATACCGCTCGCAGTTCCACCCGCCGCCATCCTTACCCCGATCTCCCGCGTGCGCTGGCTAACCGAGTGTGCCACCACGGCGTAAAGTCCCACCGAAGCAAGCAGTAGCGCAACGCCGGCGAAGATAGAGAAGAGGGCCACAAGGACGCCCGCGTCACCCCGGCTCAGTGCGATTACTTCTTCGAGCGTCTTCACTTCGTAAACCGGTAGGTTTTCGTCCAACCTCTGGACCTCCCCTCGAAACGGCTCGCCCAGGGTAGATGGCGGCACAGTTGTGCGTGCAACCAGCACCATTTCGCGTTGCGGCTCGGCGGCATAAGGCAGGTAGATCATTGGAGCCCGCTCCAGTGGCCGCTGGAAGTTCTGCTGGATGTCAGGAACCAAACCTACGACAGCCAGCAAAGGCTGTGGCGTTGGTCCGGACACCAGGCGAAGACGCTTGCCGATCGGTTTTTCACCAGGCCAAGCCTTCGCCGCGAAACTCTCGTTGACAATCACGACAGGGGACCCCGCAATCCCATCGGACTCGTTGAACATGCGGCCTTGCCGGGCCCTCACCTGCATGACGCGGAAATAATCGGGGCCGACCACAAGCCCTGCGGTGAATGACTGATGGTTTGGATCGGCAGGCGGCTGGCCCTCGAGCTGGTAAGGAAAA
The DNA here is from genome assembly GCA_963798295.1 of Bryobacterales bacterium. GTDB lineage: Bacteria > Acidobacteriota > Terriglobia > Bryobacterales > Bryobacteraceae > Palsa-89. The sequence continues at coordinate 2,208,913 of CAWCSV010000007.1, forward strand.
TATGGCACGTAGCCGCGGGGCAGCGACGATACCAGCGACACAACGTCGACTCCGGGCAGCGACTCTACCTTGGCTTTTAGGCGGCGATAAAACAAGATTTGGTCCTGCGCACGCGGATACTTGGCCTCCGGCAGATTCATTTGCATCGTGAGTACATGGGAGGCGTTAACGCCAGTGGGCGCGCTATAGGTATCGATGGCGCTGCGGATCGTGAGTCCAGCTCCAGTCAGCAGCACAATGCAGAGAACCATTTCGAATACCACGAGCGCGCTTGCCAATCGCTGGCCGCGCCGTCCACCCGCTGCTCCGTGACCGCCATCTTTGACCGCGCTGTTCACGTCGACTTTGGCCAGCCGGAACGCGGGCGCAACCCCGAACAGAATACCCGCGCCGATTGATATTGCGCCGAGATAAGCGAAGGCTCGGGCATTCATCGAAAAATCGATCCAGGAGGGCCGCGTTGGATTGAATGTCGCGGCGTCGAACCAACGCAGGCCTGTCAGCGCGATGAGCCAGCCGAGCAATCCGGCGGCGCCGGATAGCAGAGCACTTTCCACAAGGAGCTGCCGAACGATCCGCGCACGGCCGGCGCCTATCGCGATGCGGATGGAAATTTCTCGCGCTCGGGCGGCCGCCCGGGCCAGCAACAGATTCGCTACGTCGGCACAGGCAATCAGTAAAACGAACCCGACTGCAAATACCACCGAAATCAGGATTCCCCGCGCTGAATAAAACCCGATGACATGGAGGAACGGCTGCACGTCGACAATCAGGCCTTTGTAGGATTCCGGTGCTTTGGCTTCCAGACGGCGCGCGATGGTGTCCATTTCGGCGCGGACCGATTGCAGTTTCATGCCGCTCGCGAGACGCCCGCACAGAATCAAGTTCGTGGCCGCGTCGCTCCGAACATCGGGCTCGAGCGGCGTCCACAGATCGGTGTCCGCGGGGAATTGCATCTTGGAAGGCATCACGCCGATTACATTGCGAGGCACTTCGTCCACACGGATCGTCTTGCCCAGAATGGACGGGTCCTTGCCGTAGCGGTTCTGCCAGATGTGGTAGCTCAGCATCACGACCGGAGTTGCACCGGGGCGCTCGTCATCAGAGATGAAATCGCGGCCCATCACGGGCTTGGCCCCGGCGACCGCGAAACCGTTCGCCGACATTTGCACGCCGCGGTAGCGCTCGGGCAGCCCAGTGGAATCGCTCACGTTCACAAAAACCATGCGGTAAGCGGCCAGAGCTTGGATCGACTTCACTTCGCGGCGCAAATCGGTGTATTCGGTCCAGGAATGGCTGAATGGATCGCGGCGCGCTGCATCCACCGCCGTGATGACGACCAGACGCTCCATGTGTTCCACTCCGATGTTGAAGGCAAGCGCGCTGCGGACCACCGTATAGATGGTCGTATTGGCGCCGATGCCAAGTGCCAATGCGAGCACGACGGTGATCGTGAAGCCGGGCCTTTTCGCTAGGGTTCGGGCGGCGTAGCGAACATCTTGCCAAAGTGTTTCGATCCAGATAAAGGCCCACAGGTCGCGGCAGGCCTCCTCCAATGACGTGGGATTACCGAACTGTTTTCGCGCGCTGCCCTGCACATCTTCCGTCAACATCTCCTGGTGAAAGCGCAGCTCGTCTTCGAGATCACGATGGAGTTGTTTGCGGCGCAAAAGCCCGCGAACACGTTTCAGAAAACGATTCATACGGTCTCCATCACTTGTGCGATGGCGTGCGCCAGACGCTGCCAGTTATCGGCTTCTTTGGTGAGCTGCTTCCGACCGAGCGCAGTCAGCCTGTAGTACTTGGCACGCCGGTTGTTGGACGATTGGCCCCATTCGGAATCAACCCAGCCGTCGAGCTCCAGGCGGTGGAGCGCTGGATACAACGAGCCCTCTTCGACGTGGAGCACTTCGTCGGATGTCTGTTTGATGATGTGGGCGATTCCATAGCCGTGCTGCGGGCCTCGGGTCAGCGTTTTCAGAATGAGCATGTCGAGCGTGCCCTGGACAAGTTCTCCGTGGCTCTGTTTCTGGTGTCCCATAGACGCGTGATAGGAGTATAGTGCGCGCGATTAATGACAATGTCAAGGGTTCTAAACCAAGTGTGGGAATTTCTGAAGTACTGGTGTTGACCGAAGCTGCAACATTCTACGGGTGAAATTCGCGCCCAAAAGAGGGATAGATCATCCCTGACGCCGAAGGATAGTTCTATCCTTGCCGACTAATCGCGGGTAATCGTAGAGTACCGGGCTCGTTAAAGACGGTTTCGGCTTGGCGGTCGCTCTGTCCCTTGCAACGCGTCGCGCGTTCACTTATACTTCCCTAAGTTGATTATGGGAGACCGACAGGGATTACGGGGCGATCTGGTGAAGGGCACACTCGATGTGCTGATTCTGAAGTCGCTCAGTAGAGGCCGGATGCATGGCTATGCCATAGCCGAGACGATCCAAAACACTTCCGACGAGGTATTGCGCGTGGACGAGGGTGCGCTTTACCCCGCTCTGCACCGGTTGGAGTTGCGTGGGCTTCTTAGCGCGGAATGGGGCATCTCCGACAACAATCGCCGTGCCAAGTACTACCGCCTTACGGCCGCCGGGCGCAAATACCTTGCAGTTGAGACTTCCAGCTGGGAGCGCCTTTCGAGTGCCGTTTCTCGGGTCCTGGGGTCGACGTGACGCATCATGAATCGCGAATCGCTATCCGCATTTCGGCTTCGCATCCGCTCGCTCTTGCATCGACGGCGACTGAATCGCGATCTTGACGACGAATTGCAGTTCCATCTCGCCACCCTGGCACGCCGGCACCGCGAGGCGGGTGTGGAACCAGAAGAAGCCGAACGGCTCTCGCGTCTGAAGTTTGGTAATCCAACTTCTTCCAAGGAGGCATTGAGGGACATGTGGACGTTTCGCTGGTTCGAAGTAATGTTTCAGGACATCCGTTATACGACCCGGATGCTCGCGCGGAGTCCGGGGTTCTCGGCCGCAACGATTGTTACCCTAGCGCTCGGCATCGGGGCGAGCACGGCGATTTTCAGTGTGGTCAATGCGGTCTTGCTACGCCCCCTCCCATTCAAAAGCCCCGGTCAGCTGTACAGGCTTCGCACCATGAGCGCACAAGGTTTGCCAACGGGCCTGGTTGGTCCACGCCACATGCTGCCTCTCGCCCAGGATCACCCGTCCATTGAATCAGCCGCGTTAGGTTTCGCGTTTGAATCATCCCTGGTGACGAGTGACGGCACAGCTATCGCACTCAACGAACACCGGGTGTCGCAGCAGTTCTTCGATGTCTTCAACACTCCCATGGCCATGGGCCGCAACTTTAAACCTGAGGAGAGCTTCGATCGGATCGTGCTGAGCTATCGGATCTGGAGAGATGCCTTCCACTCCGACGGGAATATCTTAGGTTCTGTCATCCGAGTCAGCGGAGTGCCTTTGACAGTGGTGGGCGTGGCGGCGCCGGGATTCGACTTCCCGAACCACACGCAAGTTTGGACCAAAATGTACTTGCCTCCCGGGTCGAACATCCTGACCAACATGGAAGGATACGTGCGCCTGCGTCCCGGCTACTCCGAGGATCAGCTCAAGGCGGAATTGGCCATCCTCGCGCCCCACATAGAACCCGAGCCGGATAAACACAAAGTCCAATTCGTCGTCCGACCTCTTCTGGACGACGTGGTTCGCGATCTCAGGCCGACGGTACTGATCCTGTCCGGTTCCATGTCGATTCTGCTTTTGATCGCCTGCCTCAACGTGGCGAACCTCCTATTTGCGCGTGGCGCGAGCCGTCTTCGTGAAATTGCGATGCGCCGGGCACTGGGGGCCAGCAGGCGTCGCGTGATTGGGCAGCTCATGACCGAAAGTCTGGTCTTGTGTTTTCTCGGTGGCTGTCTGGGACTCGGCATAGCCTATGCAGTCATCCGCGCCTTGCCATCCGTCGCGCGGGCCGACTTGCCGCGCCTGGACACGGTCTCGGTGGATCAAACTGTTTTTCTTTTTGCGGCGGGCTGCGTCTTGCTCACGACATTGCTCGTGGGCCTGGCGCCCGCACTGCGGATCGCTCGCGGCGATTTGACCGCTCTGATTCAGGAGGGCGGCCGGTCCAGTTCGGCTGGGCGCGGGCAGAACCGGATGTTCGGCTCGCTGGTGATTGCGGAAATCGGGCTGGCGATTGTGCTGGTGATCGGAGCTGGGCTTCTGGTGCGAAGCTACACCCGGCTCATCTCTATCGATCCTGGATTCAAGTCGGATCGCATGTTGACCCTGACAATGACGCCTCAGGGCCGGATCGATCTGCGTCCCGTTTTCGGCAAGGACGGCAAACCCATTCGGGACGGTCACGGCAATTTCCAATTGGTGGGAACGGGCTATTTGCCTATGGCACGCTTCTACCAGCAGTTGATCCATCGAATCGAGGCGCTTCCCGGCGTCGAAGCGGTGACGGCCACGTCCAGCGCTCCACTTGTCCCCGAGCAACTTTCGTGGGATGGCAGTGCGTTTGGGATCGTTGGAGAGCCCTCTACGGACGCAAATACTGGTGGACATCGCTCGGCCGGTCACCGGGTAACGCCGGAGTTCTTCAAGACCCTGGGCACCCACCTGGTCGCCGGGCGTTTTTTGGAGCCTACAGACACGCGGTACACGCGTGGCGTAGCGGTAATCAATCAGGCGTTCGCTCAAGCTTACTTTCCTGGCCAAAACCCGCTGGGGCATTCGCTCATTCTTCCGGACGTCGCAGTATGGAAGCCCACCGGGCCTGCGTACATTCTGGGTGACCTGTCCATGGACCAGGCTGAAATTGTGGGTGTTGTCTCTAATATCAAGGACGCCGCCTTAACCGAACCCGCGGGGCCGGCGATTTACTTTCCCCACGAACAGTGGACTGTCAGGCGCATGGTGGTGATCATACGCACAGGAGTCAATAAGCCGGCCAATCTGATTCCGGCCATCCGGCGCGAACTGGCGGCGATGGATCCGACGATTCCACCCAAATTCGATATCTACTCCGAGGTCATTGCCGGCACTCTTTCGCGGCAGCGATTGGCAACGGTTCTTCTCGCTACGTTCGGATTACTGGCGCTGATTCTGGCCGCAGTCGGAATCTACGGTGTAATGTCGTACTCGGTGTCGCAACGCGGCGCAGGAGATCGCGGTGCGGGCCGCGATGGGAGCTTCGCCAGGCGAATTGCTCAAGATGATCATGCGGCGCGCCTTGGAGCTTGCAGGAGCGGGCATCGTGTTAGGCGTGCTCGGGGCCGTGGCATTACGGCAAGCGATCGCGAGCCAGTTATATGAAGTGAGCGCCCTGGACCCGCGCGTATTCCTGCTGGTGCCGCTGGTTCTTCTGGGAGTCGCCCTGCTGGCTTCCTGCCTGCCAGCTCTGCGGGCGGCCAGGATTGACCCGGCGGTCATGTTGCGGACCAATTGAGTCGAGAGTCCCGCATTGGATCACGATCAGGTGCCCAGCAAAGATCCCGATCAGGACTCGAATTGACGAACCGCTGGGTAACAGTGCGCAAAAACGACGGAGATCACTTGTGGAGGAGATAACCCAGTCCGGTTACAGCTTGGCTTCAATCGACGTAGAGTCCACGTTCTCAAGCACAGCCCTACACGCTGTGACAGCATTTTTCAAGAGCATCGACGCTTCTGAGGCATAGATCCTCCCTGACGGCGAAGGATAGTTCTATCCTTGCCGACCAGGGGCGATCCAGAAATCAAAATCTAGTTGTCAGCTTTGCGAGGAGGATCAATCGGCCCTCAACGCTGTTTGAGGATCGATTTGCGAGGCGCGCCAAGATGGGACCAAGATCGCGGGCACGGATACTGCGAGAACGCCCAGGACCCCCAGAATCAGCATCGGTGGATCAACTGGCTGAACTTGGTAGAGAAAGCTTCTCAGCCACTGACGACAGCCGATCGCTGTGCTTAAGCCAATCAGGACGCCAATAACGGATAGCCGAAGTCCTTGCATCACATAACGCGTCAAAATGTCGGTGGATCGCGCTCCGAGCGCCATGCGAATTCCTATTTCCGCCGTTCGCTCCGTGACGACTTGTGCTATCAGGGCATGGATTCCCAAGGCGGCGAGCAGAACGCTGATCATCGAAAATACAGTTACGAGCCAAGCAATCGCGGAACGAGTGGCAACGGAGGCGTCGAGACGCTCGTCCATGGTCTTCAGGTCAAATACGGGTACGCTTGGGTTGGCGAGGCGAACGGCGTTTCGAATAAGGGATGCGGCGGGTACTGGCGAACGAACGACAATGCCGAGTTCCGGAAAGTAAGGAATCTGCGCTAGAGGGTAGTACACCACCGGCAGCGGAGCGCTCTCGAGAGCGGTATCGCGCACCGCTGCAACGATGCCAACGATTCGGGCCGCGCCATTATACAAACTGATTTCGTGGCCAATAGGGTCTTCATTCGGGAAGAACCGCTTTGCCAGACTCGCATCGATGACACAGATTGGTGGAGACCCAGCCGAGTCGAATTCCGATATGACACGTCCCCGCAACAGCGGAATCCGAAGTGTTTCAAAATAGCCTGGTGAAACCTGGTACGCCTCTGCGTGCCACTCCGGCTCTCCCGGCAAATGATGGCGACCTTTGATATCGAACAGACTGGTCGGACTATCGCCGCTGAACGGAAGGGAATAAGCCAATACCGCCGATTGAACCCCTGGCGCCGATCGTAAACCCGAAAGCACGCGAGCAAAGAACTCGTTTTGATTGCTGGTAGGTTTGATGACGAAGGCCGTCGTGAGATCGTGAGAGTCAAATCCGGGCCGCAGCGATTCAACCGTTTTCAAGCTCTTCAGCAGTAAGCCAGTGAGTACAACGAGCAACGTGGCCGCACCCACTTGGCCAACGATATAGAAGTTCTGAAACCACTTGCGGCGCGTGCGCGCCATGGCTCCGAAGTGTTGAACTCGAAGAAGCTCCGTCGCGGGAACTATTCCGAAGAGGACGCTGCTGGCGAGGGCGAGAGCCAGTCCGTATGTAAGTAGCCGACGGTTAAGTCTGACCAGCGACAATACGTCCTGGTATGGAAGCGTCTCGTGTTTGAGTAGCTGTAGAGAAACGGCTGCGACCACAAGACCGGCCGCACCCCCAGTAGCGCTAGAAAGACACTTTCGGTAATGAGCTGGCGCAGGATTTGAAGCCTCGTTCCTCCGAGTGAGATGCGAATCGCAATTTCCTTTCGCCTGGTACCTGCACGAGCAAGCAGGAGCCCGGCTATATTGGCGCAGGCGGCGATGAGAAGGACAAGTGAGGCAGACCAAAGCAACCAGATGGGACGCCGCAAATCTCCGGCTATGTGCCAAGAGATAGGCCGTATGTCGATTCCATAATCGAGCTTGCGGAATTCAATGCCCGAAGGCGAAGCGATGATATCGCTGACCGCACGATCCACTCGCTGCTGCGCCGTACGCATTGAAACCCCATTGTTCAGCCGCGCAAAGAGAGATAACACCATATTCATCCCGCGTTTGAATCGGTCGGGCGTGAGTTGCAGCGGAACCCACGCCTGGACGTTGGAGGGGAAATGAAAATCGGCCCGTGTGACGCCCACGATTCGAAATGCCGTTCCACCGAGAAAAAGCTTGCGGCCGAGCGCTGACTCGCTGCCCGCGAAGAGCGATTGCCAAAGTCCATGGGACAACACTATTTCGTCAGGATCTGAGCCGTCCAGGAATTGTCCCAACGCAGGCACCTGCCCGAAAGTCTTGAAGAAATCGGGCGTGACGGCCAGACCCACGAGCCGAGAAGGCTCCCCTGATTCCAGCGTCCATGCGCGACGCTCCGTCGCGGTCACGGACGAGAAGATATCCGTCATAGCTTGCAGATCGCGGAACTCCGCCGCTGAGGCTTGCGCATCGATCATCTGCAACTTTTTCAGGTGAACTGTCGGCGCGACGATCTCAGCAGAGTTCTTGATGCCCAGCGGATTGATCACAATCGTGTCGAGCAAGCTGGTGATCGCTGTGTTCGCTCCGACGCCAATGGCAATACTCGCGACGATCGCAATGGTGGTCCAAGGCTGGTGGCGGATGATTCTTGACGTGAAGCGGAGATCTCGAAGAACGGCCTCCAGCGACGATAGACGCCAGATATCCCGGCTTCTTTCGAGCAAAGCCGTTTTGTTTCCAAACTGACGGCGCGCTCGATACCTCGCCTCCCGAGGAGTACAGCCAGCACTGATGAACTCGTCGGTGAGCGCGTCCAGATGCGCGCTCAGTTCTTCGTCGAGGGCTTGGTCCTCTTCTCGGCGCCGCCAAAACCCAAATATAGACTTCATGTCTGGACCGGCCTCATTACCCTCGAAAAGCCTTCCATCATCTGCTCAAAGTTCGACAACTCGCGCTGAAGTTCTTTCTTCCAAGAGTGCGATCTTATACACGCGAACGCGCCGGTTTGTTGGCGATGTTCGCCACTCTGCCTCCACCCAGCCTTCCTTCAGCATGCGTTGCAGCGCGGGATACAATGAACCTTCTTCCACTTGGAGTAGATTTTCGGAACGCTGCTTGATTTGCTGCGCTAAGGCATAGCCATGCAACGGACCGTGCTTGAGTAGTTGCAGGACCATCATTTCAATAGCACCCGGAAACAAGTCACGTCGTTCAGTGCCGCGCATCTTTTTGGGAGTGAGACTATATGGCTCTATGCCTAGAGTAACTGGGCCCTCTGAAGATGTCAACAGGGGACAAGCCTGTGTGTCGCGGATTGGCGAGCATTTTCGTTTACGGGCCGGGCAAGACCTGCCATAGCTTCGTTCTAACGGCGAAGTAAAGATCTATACCTGCCGACCAGGGAGGAGTTTGGATAATTCTGTGGCCCCCTCCCATTCTGAAAAACTGTGAGATGTGACGAATCGGAGACTTCAGGTGTAACTCAAATGCATCCATGTCGTTGGGCTTTCGTTGGCTCATTCATGCCGCAACGCAACCATCGGTTCCAACCTTGCCGCGCGCCACAGCGGAATCGACGTCGCCAGCGCCGCCGCCAGTGCTAGCGTCACGACGCTTGCGATCAATGTGACCGCATCGCTAGCCACTACGCCAAACAACAGGCTTCCCAGAGCGCGCGCGGAAATCAGTGCCACCGGCGCCCCGATCACGAGACCCGCCAGCACCAGCGCCAGGCACTCCCGCGCGAACAGCGCCGCGACATCCCGCCTTTGCGCGCCCACCGCGAACCGGATCCCGATCTCACGTCTGCGCCGCCCCACCGAATAGGCCAGCACGCCATACAATCCGATCCCGGCCAGCAGTGTAGCCAGCGCGGCGAAAAGCGTCGAAAGAAATCCTAAAATTCGGTCGCTGCTGTAGCCCGCCTGGATATCGAGATCCATCGTGTGAATGGAATAAACCGGCAGCCGCCGGTTGATGCGTTGCACGATTTCAACCAAAGTGGGAATAACGCGCCGTGGCTCGTCCGCGGTTCTCACCAGCAGCGTTAGGCCGGAGGCCTGGCCCTGTTTCTCGGGAAGGTACACGGTCTCCAAGGGGCCAAGGCGCACGTTGCCCTCGCTCGCATCGCTCACCACGCCCACAATTTCGATATCGCCCCCGCCTTGCCCTTCGCGGAATTTCTCTCCGATCGGATCGCGGCCGCTAAAATAATGCCGCGCGACTTTCTCGTTCACGACCGCAACTCAAGGGCTACTCTTAGTATCGTGTTCATCGAAATCTCTGCCCCGTAACAAGCGTTGTCTCAATGTTTCGAAATACTGTGGGCTAATAAAATCGAAATATACCACCGGCTCGGAGGCAAGACTCGGCACTTTAATACTTGAGGACAGCGCCATAGAGCCAAAAGGCGGGTTGGCCGATAGACTGGCCGCCTTCACTTCCGGCAAATCTCGCGCCCGTTTGAGGATTTGGTCGAAGATCGCGGAAGCGTCGGCCGCCGAGAGACCATCGGCCGCCGGATCGACGTTCATCTTAATGACGCGGTCCGGCTGAAATCCGAGATCCACCGTTGCGAGCGAGCGCAAAGTTCGCGTGAGCAATCCTGCCGCAAACACAATCACCACTGACAAAGCAATCTGAACCACAACCAAGCTCCTGCGCAACGGCACCCGGCGCACCGGTCCGCTCGCGCCCGGTGCTTGGTTCAGCCCCTGCAGCAGATCAGGCCGAGTGGCTTGCAAGGCCGGTGCCCATCCGAAAAGGATGGCCGTCACCAGGGACAACACAATCGCGAATGCGAGGACGCGTGCGTCCGGTTCCAGATGCAACGCGTACACCGAGGATCGGTTGGCGTTTAAGAAGGCGATCAGGCTTCGGCTGATCCAGAAGGCGAGCGCAATCCCCGCCGCCCCCCCGCCCAGAGCTAGTATCAGGCTTTCGACCAAAAGCTGCCGGATCAGCCGCCCGCGCGATGCACCGATCGAGAGCCTCACCGCGAACTCCTGTGCGCGCGCCTGCGCCCTGGCCAGCAGCAGATTCGCAAGATTGGCGCATGCCACCAGCAACACCAGCGCCACCACTGCCATTAGCGCCAGCAATGGCTTGCCGAACGATCCCCGCAGCTGGTTAAAGCCCTGGCTGCCATCTTCCAGGACCAGTTCCCGTTTGTGCCAATCGGGCGATTGGCGGTCGATCTCCTTGGCAGCCTGCGCTTGGCTGACGCCCGGTTTCAAGCGCGCCATCGGCGCCATCCAGGAAAGCCGGCTCAGCCGATCGCCACCCAACGCAGGCACGAAATCCGCGATGCGCGTGGCTGGAACCACGACGTCGAATCGCTGCTCCAACGCAGCGCCGGTAAATCCCTGGGCCGCCACGCCCAGAACACGATACGCATGACCGTTCAAAACAACATTTTGCCCTACCATCCCGGAATCGCCATTGAAATCACTCCGCCAGAACGCGTAGCTCAGCACGCACACCGGATTGCCGGTCGCGTTGCGAACGTCATCGTCGTCGAACAATCTTCCTGCCGCCGGTCGCACTTCGAGCGCCCGGAAATATTGGCCGGTGACCATCTCGCCAATTACCCAGCGGGCCGAATTGCCGGTTGAAAAGCTGACCGGCTGCGAAAACCAGCCAAACAGCCCGTCCAGCGTGGTGGCTTTTTTTGCGGTAGCGTTGACGTCCTGCACGCGCCACACCACTCCGCCGCGCTCGCCGTGATCCACCACCGCGAGCCTGACCAGCCGGTCTGGGTGCGGAACTGGCAGCCGGATCAACAGAATCGCGTTGACAAAAGAAAAAATCGCGGTATTCGCGCCGATGCCGAGCGCGAGCGACACAATCGCGACCCCAGTGAAGATAGGGCTGCGCCGCAAACCGCGCAGTGCGTGGCGGACATCTTGCGCGATCCATCCCAAGTACCGAAATGTCCACAGTTCGCGGCTTTCCTCGCGCGCCAGTGTGACGTTACCCATGAGCTTCGCCGTCGTTGGCCGACCATGCGCCTCCTCTAGCATCGCCCGGTGCGTCTCGATTTCTTCGGCCAGCTCCCGATCCAGACGCCCTCGGCGCGATAGCGCGATGATTTTGCGAAAAAAACGCGTCATCATGGCATCGCCAGCACCTTTTCAATGGCAGTAATCATCCGCGCGAACTGCTCGCGTTCGACGTTCAGTTGTTTGCGGCCCGCCGCGGTCAGCGTGTAGTAGCGCGCCCTGCGATTGTTTTCCGAAGGTCCCCACTCCGCCTTTACCCAGCCATTCAGCAGCAGCCGTTGCAGGGCCGGATACAGCGAGCTTTCTCCCACTTGCAGCACGTCATCGGAAACTTTTTTCAACCGCTGCGCAATCCCGTACCCGTGCATCCGTTCGGCGGCCAGCGTTCGCAGAATCAGGAGGTCCAGCGTGCCAGGCAAAAGTTCGGCGGGACTCGGAGGCCTTTCCATCGTCTATCGATGGAAGTATGTCAGAACTGGCGGATCGCGTCAAGCCTGCTGAGCATTCCAGTGGTCGCAAGATCATTGGGTCAGGTACAAACTCCAGCGCTCACTGAGCGCACCTGATCTCCAGGCGGCTCGCCGACCATGCGCCCGATTCGGAAGCTGAGAAGATTACTCGCGCCTGACGGCGAAGGATAGTTCTATCCTTGCCGACTACACACGGAGAGCCAACTAATACACTGGACCGTTCAAGGCCCAGCCGAGGCTTAAACCGGAACGCCGGCCATTCTTGCTATCGCAAGTGCGTTCGCCTCCTGTGTGACTCCAGGTTTGAGAAGGTAGTCGAAGTCCATGGGGTCGCCTTTGCCTTTTGACCCCATGTGCACATTCTCACCGCGCGGAGCGCCCCCATCATCTGCGATCTCGCTAAGCGCCAAGTCGTGAGTAGATAGGGCTCCTATCGCCCCTCGGTCTACGAGGGTCCGAACAACGGCTTCCGCTGCCGTACGCCGGTCACGCGAATTCGTCCCGCTGAATATTTCGTCTACCAGAAAGAGAACGGGGGAGTTGCCTGAAGCCAACTCGATCGCCTGCCGTAGCCGATCCACTTCCGCTAGAAATTTGGATTTTCCGCTCAGCAGCGAGTCCACGACGGCCAGTGAAGCACAAACAGACAGCCGGGACATAGCGAAGAGATTGGGCTCGAACCGGGGCTCCCGCCAGAGCGAGGACGGCATTCAATCCGATGGTGCGCAAAAGGGTGCTTTTGCCAGACATATTGGAGCCGCTGACGATATAAAAACGAGACCGGCGATTGAGCCGCACGTCATTGGGGACGCAGACTTGATGCGGCAGCAACGGGTGCCCAGTGGCCCGCGCCTCGAAACAAGCATCACCCTCAACCAACTCGGGAAACGTGTTGTCCGGGTTTTCGTATGCGTAGCAGGCCAACGCATTCAAGGCCTCGAATTCCGCCCAGGCTTCCAGCCAGGCTCGGAGCGCGGAGCTGTTTTTTGCGCGCCACTGCTCGATAGCAATGCACAGTTGTGTTCCCAGCGCCAATACGTGTGAGGGCAGATAAAACCAGTCCTTGTTTCGTTCATGCAGCGCGTTGAGCCTGCGTTCCAGCTTGCGAATCGATGCAGAGCCGGTTCGGACGCGGTCCGCAATCCGACACAGTTTTGCAGACGTGAATTGCTGGCTTTCGATCATCTGCAGGCCTTCTCGTACCAGCTGGGTCTCGCTGGATAATGCGCCGAACGAATGGATCATTCGCTTAACCCGGCTCTGCAGCGTCAGGCCGACTGCCGCGTGAAACAGAATAAAGGGAGTCATCCAGCTGGCCACCGATATCCATGGAAAAATTGTGCCGCCGAGGGCGAGACCGGCTATCATGATGATCACGAGTAGCGCCGACGAGATCAAGAGGATGGTGCCGAGGAAGCCGGGAAACGGGACTGCTGGGGAGTCGAGCCAATCCGTGAATGTCTCCCATTTCGATTCCGAAAACTCGAACGGACCGAGCAACGCGACCTTCTCGCGGAGATCGGTTCTTTGGCACAACTCGCGGACTGCTTCCTGCCGTGCGCGAGTTTCTTCCAAAGATGGAGCCTCGGAAAGATAGTTGGCCAGCCCTCGTTGGCCCACACCCGAGCGTCCGACGCAAATCAGTTCGAATAAAGAGCCCTCTCCGAAAATGCCCAAGTCATTCGCGTAGGCGTGGCTCGGGTCATTGAAAGCTTCTCCAGTCACACCACTTCCTAACCAATCGCCTTGGACGCGTTTAACCGCGCGGTCGTAGAAGCGCCGGAGTCGCCACGTTCCAGATCCTGCCTCGCGATATCGTCTATATCGTTGCACTGCGAGAGCCTCGATCGGAATTGGTAGCAAAGGCGCCCAAAAAGGTAGCTGTTTCCGAATGGCGTACAAGCCAAGCGTGAGGAAGAGAGCACCGACGACGACCAGTAGAACCGCGGCTGCGATGTGGTGCAATCGTGCCTGCTCCATGCCCATCTGCACTTCGTTCAATCTGGTCTCGTACCGTATCAATACATCATCGATGCCCACGTGATTATCATACGATTTGACACTTGACAGTTGCGCTGACCGCAAACCAGTGGGAACGGGTGCTACTTAAGAGAAATAGCCCACTGGTAACGGCGTAGTGTGGATCAATCCAGTCAACTGCGATTCGGAGCGCTGATCGCGCTCCAGGTCTCTCCAGCGCTGGGCGGGGACAAGGGCTGCCGCACCTTTCCGGCACCCTTTCTCCGCTAGCGGCACTCTGCCTTCGCCAGAGTCGTCAACACCCCCATCCCATCGAGATGCGCGGCGACTCGATGCGGAAGTGTCGCGGCAAGCCGAACACGTAACGGCCCAATCATTCCAGTTACGGCGTGAGCCGTCCCAGTGGGAGCCGTTTGCTCTTTGGCTATTTCTTCTCTATACTTGAACAAATGTCAAAGCGTTATCTCGGCGAGATGGAGCTGATGGTTCTGCTCGCAGTCGTGCGACTGGGTGATGAGGCCTACGGAGTTCCGATCTCCAAAGAGCTGCTTATCCTTGCCGGAAGGGAAGTCGCCCTCGGCAGTATTTATGCAGCGTTGGACAGACTGGAACAGAAAGGTTTTGTGACGTCATTGCTTGGAGACCCAACGCCCGAACGCGGCGGCCGAGCCAAGCGCTATTTCCGTGTCACACCGGCCGGAGTTCGAGCGCTAAAGATGACCCGCACTGCGCTGACGAATCTGTGGAGTGGGATACCTCTACTGGAAGGAAGGCGTTCATGAGTAGCAATCAATCCGATCCACCAAGCTTAGCCATTTGGTGGTTACGCCACGCGTGCCCAGGTAGTGACAACGAGGTGTTGACGGGCGATCTCATCGAGAGGTTTCGAGAAGGACAAACACGCGGCTGGCTTTGGAGGCAGGTTCTCATCGCCTTTGCCCTGGGCCTTCTGGGCGAGATACGACGGCATTGGCCGCATTTTTGCTACGCGATCGCCGGAGGTGTCATGACTTGGTTTTCTTTTGTAGTTACCAATAGCAAATCCGGTATCTGGGGCGCCCACGCGCTAAGACACCTGCCGGACTGGCTACACTGGTACGACCTTCCTTGGCCGTGGAGCCAACTTGTCTTCGAATTGAGCCGCGCCGCTTATGGGGTTTTGGCAGCATTATCTGTGTTGGCGGCTGGACTCATCATCGAGCGATCGTTTCATTGGTTCAGCCTACTTCGTACTGGGGTGATCAATCTGGCACTGATCGCACTTGGCTTGTATTCGTTCGATTTATTCCCTTGGTTACTCCGTTCTGTACCGGATGGTGACCATCATCAGGTCTTTAGATTCCCTCGCTTCGGGCTGGTGCTCTGGTTTTCCACGTTTCTCGTCGCAGCCTGGCTGGGCTGCCTGTCACCTCGGCACTCCGATAAACTTGAAGAGCTGTAGACCCCCGATTGGTCCGCTAGTAGGAACACGCCCCAATTCGGAGCGCTGTTCGCACTCCGCGTCACGGTGTGCTGAGGCGGGGACAGAACGTGCCGTCCTTTCCGCACCGCTTTTCCTGCTGGACGGTGCTTTTCCTTCGCTCCGATGTTCAGCTTCGCCGGAATCCTCAATTCACGCCTACCGCATCGAGATGCGAGGCGATTCGATGCGGAGGAATCGCGGGAACCCGAACGAATAACCCCAGGTAACCCATCTGGCTGCGGGCTCGGTAAACGCTAGCCGACTACTGAGTAGTGAAGTGACGAGAACCGCTTTTCGCCAACTTCCGAATGGCTGATGGTGCGCTCGCAATCCGATACGCTGGCCCGCTCCAATTGAGTGAGGCACCTGCTTTGCCGTGTCAGCCTTCAAGACCCGCGTCACTTTAGTGCCGATTCGATTTTGGAGATCGTAGGACCGGAGCCGACCCAATGATCAAGGATCTCACCGTTCTTGGACAGCAGGAAATAAGCAGGGACGCCTTCGATGCGCATAACGCGGTGCACCGGGCCGTCGTCGGGCTCGCGGCATTCCGGCCACGCGATCGCGAACTCGGCGAGGTACTTTTTCAATACCTTCTCGGATTCGTCACTGGTGACGCCCAGGATGTCGAAGCGGGAACGCGGCAGCTTGTTATAGAGGGCTTTGAGTTTGGGCATCTCTTCACGGCAGGGACCACAGTTGGTGTTCCAGAATTCGAGGAGGGTGATGTCGGCTGTATTGCGGCGGAAAGCGTGTGGTTTTCCTTGCAGGTCGGACATAGAAACGTCGGGAATCGGCCTGCCGGGTTTGAGCGATGGGCGATCCGGGCGAGAGTCCGACTCCTTGAGAGTCAAGGATGCGCCCTGGGGATCGACGTGGAATTCGTAGGTCTTGCGGGGGAGGTTCACCCAACGGTCGTTGGGGTCATAGGATTCGTACTTACCGTTCCCCTCGCGATCAAAGGATACGTGGTCGCCAAGGAGGTCGTACCGGCCACTAGAACCCGACAGGTTGAAAGGGATTTCGTGACCATCAAGCAGAATCTTGCCTGAACGATAGGCTCCGAGACTCATTCTAATAGCTACCCCATTGGTGTTCCCTGAGCTTTGGACTAATTCGAACCGCGCAGTCCAGCGGGTCAAGCCATCCTTCATGGGGATATCGATCCGGGGAACGCCGCCCTCATCTAGGAAGCGGAAGGGCTGGGAGTTGCTCAGGTCACCGTCGCCCTTGAGGTCGAGGAAGAGCTTGTACCCTTCCGAATCGCGATCGAGGATCCAGCCATGGTTGGCCGATTCGTATACGAAGTTGTACCCGAGGCGGGAGTCTGGGCTGAGGTTGGGAGGAAGCTTACGGATGACCTTGATGTTGATCTGACCCTCGGCGGAAGTTGCGAATTTCTGGTACTCGGCGTGAGTCAAGGGACGCATAGCGCCGCTGCTCGGGGACATGACGGGGTCGCCGGTCGGGAATACCTGGGCGTTCAGCGGCAGCCAAAGCAGCAGGGCACTGAAAACGCGGACGCGGAACATCACTCCTTTATACCTCCATAAGACCGTCAAACTCCATAAAGCCTCTATATGAAATTTGCAGCACGTGGTCGGGCTGAGGATAGTGGCCGTTGCAGGCCCGGAATCTGTGCCACACCGTAAGAATGTCAGCTGGTTCGCCCGACTAGAACGCCACACCATTGGCTCTCGGCAGTTCCGCCTAGGAGCGGATTCGAACGCCCAAGGTATCGCTCGGGCCACTCGAAAGCTGTCCACAAGTCAGGTTGGGGAAAGTTGATTAGGGATTGCCCATGAGTAACGGCGAAGGATAGTTCTATCCTTGCCGGCATCGCAGGATTTATCATCCTCTGTCTTGTTTTCCTATACTCGGCATAGGGTGTTTTCTGCTGAATGGAATCCTTACTGAACGATCTCAGACAATCGCTTCGCATATTGTGGTGTAGTCCCGGCTTCACCATCGCAGCCGTCACAACTTTGGCGCTCGGCATCGGTGCCAACACGGCGGTCTTCTCGGTGGTCAACAGTGTATTGTTAAAGCCGGCGCGATTCGCAGATCCGGAACGAACCGTGTGGCTGGCCACTACTATGCCCACCGGTCCGGATTATGGCGGTTCCGATCCGAAGTTCAACCTGTGGCGCCAGCAAACGAGCGTGCTCGAAGACGTCACTGGGCAAGCCTACGCCAAGCTCAACCTGACCGGCGTCGATTCCCCCGAGCAGGTGCAGGCGGCGCGGGTCACATCCGCTTATTTTCGTCTCGTAGGATTGCCCTTAACAAAGGGCCGCGGCTTCACCGTGGAGGAGGATCGCCCGCGCGGCCGTCGCGTAGTGGTTTTGAGCGACGGATTCTGGAAGCGGCACTTTGGCGGCGATCCAGGAATCATCGGCATGAACGTCATGCTCGACGCGAATCCGTATGAAGTGGTCGGGATCGCAGCGCCGGGCGCCGAAACGGAGGCCCAAGCGGCTCCCGATCTCTGGATTCCCCTCGAAATCGATCCCAATAGCAACAGCCAGGTCGAATATTTCCTGGCGCTGGCTCGCCTCAAGCCCGGAATAACCCTCAGCATGGCGCGAGCGCAACTTCAAATCGCGGCTAAAGAATATCGACGCAAGTTTCCCAACACCATCACCATGCAGGCCGGCTACAGTTTCGGCGCCGATCCGGTGGAAGAAGCAATGGTCAAAAACATTCGCCCATTGCTCCTGATCCTCCTCGGAGCTGTCGCTTTGGTCTTGCTGATTGCATGCGCTAACATTGCCAATCTCTTGCTTTTTCGCGGCACCGCGAGGAGGCGCGAGATCGCGATTCGACTAGCGCTTGGCGCCGGGCGAACCCGCATTTTCCGTCAACTGCTTACTGAGAGCGTGACGCTCGCTGCGGCAGGCGGAGCCGCAGGCTTCCTAGTAGGCAGTGAGGGGATTCGCAGCCTTTTGAACCTGAACCCCGCGATTCCTCGTATCGGAGAGTACGGTTATCACGTCGCCGTCGATTGGCGCGTCCTCGCTTTCACCGCGCTGGTAGCGCTGCTTACGGGCATCGTGTTCGGCCTGATGCCCGCGCTAGAATCCTCGCGGAGCGACCTGAATACCGGCCTGAGGGATGCACATTCCGGCGCCGGCTTTCACCGCAACGCGGCTCGCTCGGTTCTGGTGATCAGCGAAATGTCTTTGGCGCTGCTGTTGTTAATTGGCGCAGGCTTGCTCATTCGCAGTTTCATCGATCTCCAGGCAGTCAACCCAGGCTTTGACGCTCGAAACGTATTGACGCTGCGAATGTCGCTTGCCAGCTCGCGATTCCAATCGGCATACGAGGTTAACCAGTTCGTACGCGACGGCGTTCAGCGACTCGACAGTTTGCCCGGAATCGTTTCCGCCGGAGCGGCCTCCTGGCTGCCTTTCGAGACCGGAGCCACGCTCCCTTTTGTCGTGGTGGGGCGTCCTCTGAATGGGCCGTCGCATGGATTTGGGCACTGGCGCGACATCTCGCCCGAGTACTTCGATGCTTTGAAGATTCCTCTTGTGCGCGGGCGTTTCTTTACCGATCGCGATGATGGCAAGGCTGCGAAGGCCGTCGTAATCAATCAGGCGATGGCGCGCCAATATTGGCCGGGAAAAGATCCCCTCAGTGAGCAAATCGATATCGCTCCCAATGTGGGCCCGGAGTTTGACGAGCCCCCTCGTCAGATTGTGGGGATTGTGGGCGACATACTCGAAGATGCACTTGACCAGCGTCCCCTGCCTACCATGTACGTTCCCATCGCACAGGTCGCCGATGTTCGTATGCCCCGCATCCGGCAGAGTATTGTTTGGATCGTTCGTACTCGTGTCGAGCCGCACTCGCTGATCCCACCTGTTGAGCGCGAACTGAAGGAAGCGAGCGGCGGTTTGCCGGCCGGAGGCTTGCGCTCAATGAGCGAAATCGTCGCGCAATCCACCTCCCGGCAACGCTTCAATATGACTCTGCTGAGCGGCTTCGGCGGGGTTGCGCTCCTACTCGCGGCAATCGGAATCTACGGGTTAATCTCTTATTCGGTCCAGCGGCGAACCCGGGAAATAGGAATCCGGGTGGCGTTAGGAGCCGGCTCGGGCGACGTTCTGAAAATGGTGGTGGCTCAAGGCATGCGATTAGCTCTCATCGGCATCGCCCTCGGCTGGTGCGCCGCGCTGGGCCTTACGCGCTTGCTCTCCGGTTTACTATTTGGCGTCCGCGCGATCGATTCCGTCGTATTCATGATTAGCCCAATTACATTAGCCATGGTGGCCTTCCTGGCCGTCTGGCTGCCGGCACGTCGTGCCAGCCGGCTTAATCCCATCGAGGCGTTGCGGCACGAATAGGCTGGCACGTATTTTCGGTGGTGGAGCAGCTCATGCAAATCTGACTGCTCGGAGCCGGACCAAACCTCTGTGTCTCGGAATTCGGGCTCTCAACAGGGGCCGCGCAGGAAGGCGGCACACTCAGGCTGCGGACAAAAAAGTCATTGGTCGAAGGATGGCTCTATCCTTGCCGACCAGGCAGGACCTATATCGCAGCACCTTCCAGATTCTGGGGGTCCAATATGATTATCCGCCCTTGCGGAGTACTCGCGACTAATACGACGGGGTACCCCAGACGCCGCCGGTCACTGGTCGTGGGGCACGCTTTATTGATGGCGGAGAGCTTCAGCGGGTGGCACGGCAATGGCGTGGCGGGCAGGCAACAGGCAGGCGAGTAATGCGCTGAGAGCGAGGAGCGCGGCGGCTGCGAACAGAGTGCCTGCGGCAAAGGCGCTTTGCATCCAGTGGGCGAGGACGGCGCCGAGAAAGTTGTCAAACGCAAGGCCGATGACGATGCCCGCGGCCGCGCTGACGAGCGCGATGCGCGCGCCGACCCACAGGACGTGCGCGCGCGACGCGCCGAGCGCCAGGCGAACGCCCAACTCCGTAGTGCGCTGCGCGACGGTGTAAGCAACGACGCTGAAAATGCCGGCCAGCGCGAGCGCGAGCGCCATGGCGGAGAAAACGCCAAACAATATGGAGAAGAGCCGCTGGCGGCTGTACTGTTCGTCGCGCTCGATGGCTTCGTTGAGGGTGAAGGTGCCGTTAAAGCCGCTGTTAGAGATCTGCTGGTCGGAAGCGACGGATGCGATCGCGGCGCGGATGGAGTGCAGGTAGGTGAGCGGTTCGCCCTGCGTGCGGACGAGGAACTGCACGTAGGGCAGCATCATGGCGGTGTACGGAACGTAGATGGCGGGGACAACGGGGCGATCGAGGCCATCGTTGCGCACATCGCCGACAACGCCGACGATCTGGCGCCAGGCGGTGCTTTGCGCGGAGGTCACCTGGTAGCGATTCAGAGGCGTAAGACCCGGAATCCGTAGCTGTCGGCCCACGGCATTGGACGAGGAGAGATAGCGCGTCACGAAAGCGTGATTGACCGCCGCGATGAAGTCTCCGTTGATGTTTTCATCCGCGTTCCAGATGCGACCTTGAAGCAGAGGGATGCGGAGCGCAGCGAAATATCGCTGATCAACCAGAATCACCCGGGCCTGCGGCTGCTCTGGATCGCCGAGTTCCGTCGATGTCGAAGGAGCTCTCATCGCCCGTATAGGGCGGCATGGCATCGGCGCTGGCAGCGACAGTGGCGACGCCAGGGACGGATGCGATCTTCTCCCGGATCTGCTCGATGTAAGCGGTGCGCCCTTCGCGCGACTGAATGCCCCTCCACTTGACCTCCCTCTTGGACGTGCAGCTGGATGCCGATCTTCATGACATTTGCGGGATCGTAGCCAAGCGGCATCTGCATGAGCTGGAGAAAGCCGCGGATGGCGGTGCCCGCAGTGGCCATGAGAAGCAGCGTGAGAGCGATTTGCGCGGCGATGAGAACGCTCCAGCGATGCTTTGCGGGAGCAGCGGCAACGCCCCTGCCGGGGAGCATACGCGCGGAATCGTGACGCGAGAGACGCAATGCGGGGACAAGACCGAAGAGGATGCCGCAGACGAGCGCGAGCGCGACAGAGAACGCGAGGATGGGAGCGTTGATGCGGATGACGGATTCGGCGGGAAAAGAATCCGGAGAAAGGAACAAGGGAAGCTTTGCCAGCCAATAAGATGCAGCAACGCCAAGTGCTGTGCCAGTGCAGGAGATGACAATGGCTTCGATGAGCAACTGGCGGACGATGCGCCAACGACTGGCGCCGATGGCACTCCGGATGGCGAGCTCATTCTGGCGCATGCGGCCACGGGCTAGCAGGAGGATGGAGCAGTTGGCACAGCCGATGATTAGCAAGAGCTCAACGCCTGCGAGAAGAAACGTCAGGGTGCGGCCAGTTTTCTGCTGGAAAGGCACGATAATGGGCTGTAGCGCTAGATGCCAGTGATTGGGAAAGCGCTCGGGATTCTGTTTCGTAAACTGGCGCACGATGTGCTCCAGCGCAGCGTTGGCGCCGGCAATTGTGACGTGGGGCCGGAGTTTGATCCACGGTATGTATCCAAGTGGGAACGTTGAAACGCCCCGCATTAGACTGCCCGGCAGGTAGACATCGCCGACGCCGGTGGTGTCATTGAATGCGAAGCTCCGCGGCATGACCCCGATGATGGCGTAGGGGGCGTGATCGATTTCCAGTGTTTGCCCAATGACGTGGGGATCGCCGCCGAAGTGGCGCTGCCAGAAGCGGTAGTTGAGAACAACGACGGAGTGGCCGCCATTCTCTGCATCGGATGGCTCGATGTTGCGGCCGAGAAGCGGGCGCACACTAAAGAAAGTCCCGGCATTCTCTGTGAGGTAGATGCCCCAGATGTCTTCTGGCAGTGCGCCGCCGGTGATCTCCATGTGCGAGTTATCGAAGCCAAGCGGCGAATCGACCGGGCGCTGCCAGGCGCAGTTCATCAAACTGTGCCTTGCTGAGCGGAAACCAGCTGAACTCGTCAGGATGTTGCTTGTCTATGATGACTGGGTTCATGATCCGGTCGGCGCCGGCGTAGGGAAACGGGTGCAGCAGGACGGCATAGATCAGTGAGAACATCGCCGTGGTGGCGCCGATGCCGAGCGCGAGTGAAATCACAGCGACGGCGGCGAAGCCTGGGTTACGGCGCAGGGCGCGGAGGCCGTAGCGGATGTCTCCGCCTAACTCATCGAAGAGGCGTAGGCCGATGGCGTCGCGATAAGTTTCGTTTTGGGCGGCGGGCTGGCCGAGCTCGATGCGGGCTTTGCGGCGGGCTTCTTCTTCGCCGAGGCCCTGGCGGATTAAATCTTCCTGGTAGGCGTCGAGGGTAGAGCGAAACTCTTCTTCGACATCGCGGTGGCAGCGTGGCGCGATAAAGTGCCAGAGCTGGCGAATTGCAGCTAGGAGACTCATATCTCGTCCGTCTTCTTGTCGAGAATGCTGATGACGACGGCGGCCATGTCAGTCCATCTGGCGGTCTCGGCCTTGAGCTGACGCGTACCGGCAGCGGTGAGCGAGTAAAAGCGGGCGCGGCGATTGTTCTCCGACTCACCCCACTCGCCTTTGATCCAACTCCGGCGCTCAAGACGGTAGATGGCGGTGTAGAAGGAGCCCTGCAGGATCTCGAGGCGCTCGCTGGAGATCTGTTGGATGCGCAGCAGGATGCCGTAGCCATGCAGCGGACCGAGCGAGATCGCCTTGAGGATAAGCATCTCGAGTGTGCCCTGCGGGAGTTCAACCGGTTTCGCCAAAGGCTCTCTCCTATCCGGGAAAGGAGAGTAGCGATCTCTCCTTTCCCGTCAAGGAGACAGCTGAAGCCGAAGGCACGATCACAGCGTCTTCGAAAACCGCCGTACTACAGTCCGATTCGCTCTCGGCTCTACGATTTCTTCATGCCAATTGTCGATAAATCGCTAAGGTCACTCATTGATGTTGCGCTCGAAAACCGGGTTTCTGGCTGATGACGAGTTACTGGTAAGTTGACGCAGCAGCGCCGTTACTCCTCCCTGACGGCGCAGTGTTTACCCAAGCCTTCCCGGAAGCCACCTCAGTTTCCGGGGCGGTGCTGGCGCTCCCGGGGGCACTGTGTGCTGGAGGGGACAAGGGCTGCCGCCCGCGGTACCCCTTTCTCCGCTAGCGGCGCTCATCGTTGCACTTCGGATAGATTCGCTTGACGAAGCCGAACACTTCGTACAAAACCGAGATGACACCGTCGCGATGCTCCGAGGGCGTTCGGGCCTATTCCGGAATGCCGTTCGGCTTCGCCGGAATCCTCAACACCTGGCGGCGATCGTACTAACGCCGTGAAAGCGGGGCGTCACAGTCCGTTAACGATCTCAACGGCCTTCATCATTTGGTCATCTCGTCCAACAGCCAGACCGTCTGAGGAGATCTCAACATCCGGATCAACTCCATTTCCTTCAAGACTTCGGCCCTTTGAGGTGAACCAGCCGAAGATGGGAATGCGGAGCCAATAGCCCGCGCCAACTTTGAAATTCATTGCCCCAAGAACGTTGCCATGCGTCTTCTTTCCGACAACGGTCGCCAGGCGATTCTCGGCTGCGAAATTCGTCACCATCTCCGCCGCGCTATTTGTCCATTCGTTGACAAGAACGACGATCCTTTTGTGAAACGGCTGTGCACCCAGGCCCTGCGTGAGGAGCATCACTGATTTGTCGCGGAACGCGTAGCGAGCGAGTGTGAACAGGAGTTCCGGCGGGTTCTTCGGCATAGGTTCATGCGGCAGCTCCTTCGGGTCATAGCCAGTCCGTTGACGCTTAGGAGTCAGGCTGTGGCCGATAGCGATCTGGCCGGGACACATATAGCTTGCAAGACGAGCGAATCCCAGGCTGCCGCCGATCGTACCGCGCAGGTCGACAATCAGGCGGTCGCAGTCTTGCTTGAGATCGTCAATCATTCGACGTAGGACTGCGCAAATCTCATTCCGAAGGCACCAGGGAAATAGGTGATTTTGAGCAGTCCAATGTCTTGCCCAATTTTCGCGTGAATCGGGCTTTTTGGTTCCACGAATGGTGGACGCTCGCCGTCGCGTTCCTTTTAGGAACTGTCAACGGCAATGTCAGTCGCGCGCTCCGTGCCGGCTTTCGCGACAAGCAACGTGTACGTCTGACCGAAACCGAAGTGTGGCGTTGACTGTGATAGGCAGGCGGTGCCGTCCACTGCGTCCAGGATGTCTCCCGGCCTGATTCCGGCGAGATGAGCGGGTCCGCTCTTCGAACACATCCAGAAACATCCATTTGTGTCGGCCGTTTCGCGAAACATCTCGCAAGGTTGCGTTGATCGTATGCTGTGGCAACAATTCTGTCGGAAGCGAATGATAGAAGACAGTATGGCTGGTTTTGAGTTCCGCGAGAAGCTCGCGTACGCCGCCTCAAACCCAGCGACATTTGCGGCGAGCAATTCCGCTGTCCGACCATCAACGCGCGCAGTCCAAGCACCATAATCGATTCCGGCGACGTTGATGTGGTGGGCGAGAACCAGCTTCTTTATCGCTTGCAGAATCTGGGTGCGCTGTTTCGAATCTAAGGTCATTTAGTTCTCGCTCTCATTCAACGATGTTCGCCGCCCGTCCGCACCTTCGATGGTGAAGCCGGCCCACTGGTATGGAAGCGCCTTCGATCCCGAACGTCCGCAACATGTCTCGTTTGGCGGCCGTCAGAGCCGATGCTGCCGACTGATTCGTCGCTAGATGCGCATAGAACCGCTTCATCAGAAACAAGGACGAACTGTCGTCAATCTCCCACAAGGTCGATATGACGCTCCGGGCGCCAGCCATCAAGAAATGCTCGTGAAAGGTTCGCGATGCCGTCCTGCCCCTGCAGCGGACCCACGGCGGTATCACACGCCGAAAGAACTACGAGGTCGGACTGAAAGCGCATCTGGGCAATTTCCGACGCCTGCAGAAATCCATCTTCTCCTGCCGACGGATCGCTCAATAGCACCAAAGCCGCCCGATCTGGAAAAGTGGAGTCCGCAAATGCATGAACAGCGAGATGAATAACACGGTATTCGCTTCAAGGTCGCGGCTTTGAAGGCGGCTTCCGTTGCGGAGGCTCCCACAGTAGGTCCACCTTCTGTCCTGGGAAACGCGGCCTGCGCTATCCGCACTTCGTCCGCCGAAGACGGGAGATCAACAAAGCCGCTCCGATTGAATCCTCGCGTGAGAACAGACCTATTCATCGAACTTCCCGCATATGGAACTCCTCCAATCGCCAGGAGCGCCTTGCGATCGGTTGCGGGCGCTTCTGTTCCCTCAAAAGATAAAAGCTGCTTGCAGAAGGTGAATAGACGACCGTTCGAGTTTCCACGACATAGCGGCCGGACGCGTCTGTGAGCCCATCGAACGGCACCAGGGGCAGTTGGCCGTCAGGAACAATAATCAGGGTGTCTTTCTGTGCAGTCTCACGGATCGGCCGCAGGAGCGCGTCATAGAGGTTTCGCGCTTCACGCTTCGCAGGAAGCTTGGCTTTCACAGCCTTCAGATAAGACGCGACCAGTAGCCTCGATCTGTTTCCTGCTGCCCAGGCGCACAATGCGTGATCCCGTTGCGCGAGATCATAAGGCAATAGGCGTCACGGATCAGCCATTACGTATTCCAGGAGCACTGCAGAAGGCGGCAAGCCTTTTCAATTTGCTCGATTGCCACTGTCTCGCGCGGCTTCGTCTTGAGCACGCTTGCGCCCGGCGTTACCCAGCGCGCTTGTTCTTCCAGAAAGATTTGATCGCGGAGGCTCGGTCACTTCATGCATTGATCGAGCTGCCATCAGCTTGAGTCGCAATCGAGAGATCGTCCGCTCGATGGTCTTCGCGGCTGATGGAGTAGCCAATGCCGACTCCAAGAGATCCGTGCAGCCGCGCCCCCGAACTTGTTCAATGATGTTGTACGCCTTCCGTGGGTCATTGAAGCTGGTCGGCGATCAGCGCGAAATGTTGCGAATAGATCTGGCTGGATGCTGTGATCACTGCCGTCTGCTCGAGCACGGTTGAGGCGTTGCCGATCATGGAATCGAGGAAAGCCTCTGCTCGGTCGTACACTGCGATCGGCCTCTTGATACCTGCCACGGGCAATCTGAAGTTCAGCGAGTATTTGCAGATGCTGCGGAACAGCCCACAGATCCCCACTTGCTTGCGTAGATGCGGACGACAAGTCGGCGAAACGTTCTGCGTTTTCAAGGTCGCCACTCGCTCGGTAAATTTCGGCGGCTTGGCCATAGAGTCCGGCGAGCAGCCGGCGTTAGGCCGGCGGATTCGCCAAGGCTATCGCCTGATGAAGCGCTGCCAACGCAGCCTCGCGGTCGTTTCGAGCTTCAGCGATAGTGGCAGCCAGCCCGTACAACGTAGCTTCATGTAGCGGCTTTGTGAGTCTCTCGCGCACGCGTCAGACTTCCTGGTCGATCCGCTGAGCGGCATCAAGCTGTCCCAAGCCGATCAAAACATCGATGCGAAGCTCTTGGGTCGCAAACTGATAACCGGTGTCTGGAGTATCGCTTGCGATCTTGATAGCATTGTCGACGAACGCGAGCGCCTGCTCATACATCTTGGACTCGAATAAGCCACTTGCGAGGATCGTCAAAATCCTGATCTTGCGCGCCGACGTCGCCGGCCTTGGTTGCTGCGGCTAGCGCGGCGCCGACGTCTTTGCGAGCCGTTTCGAGGTCGGCATCGTAGAATGCTGCTATGCCTAGTTGTGCGAGCGCGCGATACTGCCATTTCGCGTTGCCCAACTCCTGCGCGAGCGTCTGAACTTGTACCCAATCTTGCTTCATCGCCCCGGTGTTCGATCTCGAGTGTCTATGTCGCCCTTAACGATAAGGCAGAACATGCGGAGCTCCTTGTCGTTCTGGAGCAGAGGATCGTCCTCCAACGCTTCTGCAAGCTGCGCGGCGACCGCTGGCAGTGTTTGCTGGTCACCGTCAATGTTTGACCGGATCCGGCCCAGTTTCGCGTACAGGGCGTTCCGTTGATCGCCTGCCTCGAATAAAGAGACGTTCTGCCTCCGCGAATGCTGGCCCAGCATCGTCCCAGTTGTAGAGATCAGCGAAGTGCAGGGCGCGGTTGAGAAAGTCGTGTGCTTGAGGCTGTTCTGCGGTCGCAAATGAACAGCAAAAGCCCACAAGGGCCGTTCGGTACCAGAACCCAGATCGCATAGAGTGCTCCTTTAAAACCTCTCTCCGAATCAGATTTGCGGACGTCACTCAACTACAACGGGGTAGGTCCGCCAGGCGGAGCCAGGCGGTCGAATCATCAAGCTAAAGTTTCCTTTCGTCGCCTTCGCGAGATCCATTTCCAACTCCAGCGCGGTTACGCCATCGTCGCTGTTTACTCGCCCAACCGCGTGTTTGCTAAGAGTTGCCGTCCCCACCGAATTCTCCAAACGGATTTCGTACTCTCCGGCGTCCATCCCCAGGGGCAGCAGGAGGGTAACTTTCAATAGCTTTTGCGGAAGATGCACTTTCTTTGCGGGCTCATTTCCTTCGCCGCGCGACGGCGAGAATACGGCCAAGTCTACGGTTAGGGGGAGCGGAGCTACAGGGGGAGCAAGGTCCGTGCTGTTGGCAGGACCGTGCCGCTTGGGCAGCACTTTAGCGGAGATCGTCTGTTCGGCACACCTGAGATCATGGTGCCAGACAAGCAGACCGATGAATACGATCGCCGCCAGTCCCAAAGTCGCCCCTGTTACTTGGAGTCCGCGGACAAACAGCCGCATGCGACGGAAGTAACTGTACTCCTGGAAGCATGGGGAGCACCTTACAACATGCGACGCTGGAAGATCTTGCAGGGTAAGCCCTCGATCTCGATACGCCATCGCTTGTAGGCTGGAGCGGCTGGGACAACCGTCGCGGTTCGGATTCGGACAGCTAGTCTTGGCATACTTCCTACCAAGAGCAATAACGTCTCTCAACGCGGAAGACGTGAAGTGATCAGATTCTGTCATCGCAAACTCATCCGATTTAGCGGCGAACTTCCGTTTCAGACGTGAAACAGTCATAACAAGCCCCGGAATCGTTCCAAGGCTCGATTCATCTTTTTGCGGAACACGACCCTTGCACTGTGAGCATCCGCATATCCTGTCAGCCTCGCAATCGTTCGCCATTTATAGTTGAGAACGCGGAGATCGAACATTGTCCGACCGTGCTCGTCCATGCAGGCCCGAAACAGTTCAATTCGTCTGGCGTCGTCGAGTCGTCCCTCCGGGTTCGCCGATACGGCGCCTGCAAGTCGTTCAAGATCAGCTCCGTTGACATAGCGGATGCGGCGCTTCTTTCGGAGGCGCCGAACAGTCTCCCGAGCAACAGACTTCAGAAGGTACGTATCGAAGGATTCAATAGCCCGCCGGTCGCCCATCATCGCCCGAGACGCACGGTCTACAACCGTTTCCAAGATTTCCGGTGCCTCTGTGTCCTCAGCAAGATACCGTATAACGATCAGACGAGCGCGCTCCCACACCCTATGAGCCGCTGCGACCAACCTGTAGTCGACGGTATTTCCGTCCGTGTCCCGCTCCTTAATCCAGAGTCTTGCATGCGACTCGTTTCGCTCATTCATGGAGGACTCGCCGCCATTTTGAACGTCTTTCTCCACACACTATAAGAGTATTTAGAACTACTAAACCGTAACCAAAAACCGGTACTAAGGCTAAATATTTATTCTTGGGAACAATACTGGCCCCGTTTAACGGCTATTGGTTGCGGTTTTGAGTTGCCGAAACCTCTTAATGTCATAGACCATCCGACTCGCCGTTTTTATTAGCCAGTCGAACGGCTTTCGGAATGATCCGCATTACGACTACCCCAAGGAATCGGCATGAACGGCTTAGGACGTAAAACTCAAAAAAGCTCCGATCCGGACTTCGTTATTATCCCCTTCAACTACTATCAGTTGCCCGAAAAAGACCAAATGGCGATCATCCCAATTTGCATCGCTACGGTGGATCGTCACGGAAATGTCATCTCCCAAGCTTGGTTCGAGCGGGGTGTCGCTCCCGTCCAGGACCAACTCCGGGCCATCGCGCGCTATAGGCTCGGAGATGTTCACCGTGTCTCGGAGCTTGCAGAAGCCACAATACACAAACTCTGGGAGCGCCATGGCGACAACATAGGCTTCCTGCCGTGGCATCGCGTCCTGATACGCGCCACGTGGGAGGCGCGTCACATGGCAGTCGGCGGGTCTCCGTGGCGCAGGCTTCACTTTCTTCCTCTTGCGCTGGGATCGCTGGATCGATACCTGTATCACAAGGGCATGGCCGAGGGTCAGACCTTTGAGGAGACCTTTCGCCGGGATGAGTTGCTCAATCTCGTCGAGCAGCGCCTTGAAATGGAGAATCGGGAGGAGTTCCGGCAGGCTTTAAGAATGCTTCGCGAAGGTTACTACTGGGACGAAATTGCTAAACGGCTACAGGCCCCCAGCCCAGAAGCGCTAAGAAGGCGTTTCTGGCGCTGGATTAGTAGCGCGTTTCCCCTGGTCCCCGAGTAATGTCTGGACTCGCTCGGCGATATGCCATAATGACTGGCAAAGATGAAGGGCGAAACACCGCAACAGCAATGGGAACGCCTCCAGGGCCAGTATCAGAAAGCCGTGCAAGCCTCGTACCCAAATCCCCAGCGGCATGGTTGTCCTGGAACCCACATTTTGCAAGATCTTGCGGCTCGATCAGCCCGACACGAGGAAATCGACGACGATCAAGACTGGAAGCATGTGATTCACTGTGCGCCCTGCTACCAGGAGTATCTCGACCTGCGCGCTGCCTGTCGGCTCCGCCAGAATGATCCCCTCGCTCACGAGCGTTAGCGCGACTGGGTCCCTAAGGGATCAGCCCATCACATTCCGGTCAATCGCGCCACCGAAAAGTTCCTCGGTCGCTCAACCGACACCGCGTGTCGCGCGGCTCACTCCGATGCGGCTAATGTACTACGCCGCCGAATATATGCGAATTATAGACTTGAAAAAGCAATAGTGAGATAGCTAACGTGGTGGCGGCGTGACAGGCAGCATCGCGAGCAGGACTGCGTGGAGCGCGGCATAGGCTCACGCGACGAAATCTCACCTCAGGCGAGGCTTCTCAGGTCCGTATACAAAGGCCACCTTAAGCACAATCTGAGGTTGGGCATAGTTCAAAGCAGGCGGCTCTGGAGGAAGGCCGGTGAAAACTTCTTCTGTCGCTTCCGTGACCGCACCCCACATCTCCTCCCTCAAACGTGAGCGGGTTGGATTCCCCTTTGCTATTCGTTCAAGAACTTGGGAATGTGTCGCCGAGGTCGTCGGAATAAAGTCACCAGCGTCCATCAAGTTTAAATACCCAGCGTGGTTGACCTTGAGCGTCACTGTCAGCCTGCCGGGTTCGGGAGTATCTGTTGGCCAATGTCTGATCCATCCCCGCGTTATCTCGTTCTTTAGGCCGTCAACATACGACTCCAATCCCCTGGCATCGCCAACAACGGACACCGTCACTTCCGATATGGACGGCTTAGGTTGTTCTTGCGACGGTGCGAACGCCGCGACTGATAATAGCGTGAAAACTAGGGTACAGATGCGCCTGCCGAAGATGGCCAGTTTCATGGCTCGATTATACTCTTAGCGCGCGATCTTTGGTACCTTCTTCGCCCGTTTCTTCTTTGGCCCGATGGCTTGCTTTCCTGGTCTCGGCATGTCAGCCGTGGGCTTCACCTTCTTATCTTCTTCGCTGAAGTCGAGCGAGACATGAACCAATTTTAACTCTACTCGCCGTCCCGCACCGTCCTCCGCCATTTCCTTTATTCATGAACAGGAGTGGAGTTCATGAATGCACTGACACCTAAAAGTCACCTCTCGCCAAGCGATCGAACGACGCTTGCAATCCAATGTCAGCTCACGGCAATGGCTGCCGAGGTCTTTGAAATTGGCCTTTTCAATCCTGCTCCGGCACCGACACAATCAGTCATGATCCCGCGCGTGTGGGCCGCCGAGACGATTCTGAATTCGATCCCGTGGTTGCGCCTCCAAAATCGTGATGGACGAAACATCTACGTCCGCCCCAAGGGTGAACACCACTTGAGCTTAGTCGATGATCTGTCGAAGGACTCACTTGTAATGATGAAGGCTGCGGGCTTCAACCCGGCTGTGGTTGTCGAAACGTCTCCGACGAATTTCCAGGCTTGGCTCAAACACCCGGAGCTGCTTAGCAAAGAAGTCAGTACGGCTGCAGCGCGGGCGTTGGCCGAGAAGTTCGGCGGGGACCGTGGAGCAGCCGACTGGCGGCACTTTGGACGCCTAGCAGGATTCACCAACCGGAAGGCGAAATACCTGGACGCCCGTACAGAGTTGTATCCATTCGTGCGGTTGATAGAGGCAGAAGGCCAGACCTATCCTGAGGCCGGCCGATTTCTGGCCGCTGTAAAGACCGACCTTGCGCGCCGAAAGGCAGACACCGACCAGATCAGAACACAAATTGCAAAGGTTGCACCAGTTCTGCCTGAGCATCTGAAAACCATCGATGCATTCCGCACGGACAGCCGTTATGGGGCGGACGGAACGCGAATCGACTTAGCTTACGCCGTCTACGCGCTTGGACACGGAGCCACTGAAACCGAAGTTGCCGCAGCCCTCAGGTCACGGGACCTTTCCCATAAAGGCAACGAAAACCGGCAAAACGACTACGTAGAACGAACCATAAAGAAGGCGCTCTCCAGAGTTGACCGAGGGCGCTAATGGCCGGATTCCGGCGCAGGTAAGGGCCAGCGTTGGATGTGGACAACCGTACGGCTTGGCATCGGTGTCGGTTGGTCAAACGCTTCATGCACGAAGCAGTACAGCAAAAAGAGCGTAACCAATGTCGAGCCAACGAGGAAACGCAGCAATTTCTTCGGTCCTAAGAATTCCACTAGCAACAGTAGAACCCACATACTAGAACCTCCAACGCAGTACGAAAAACCCTAGTCCCATACCGACAGTAAATATCAGTATAGCAGCCAGCAATCCCAGCACAGACCAGCGAATTATCGCCGGACGACGGTGTGCCTCGTTCACCTGGTGCACATATTCACTCGCCCGTATTCCGGCTAACTGAATATCGCACTGCAAACCTTCCCGAATCTTCTCCGCCGCAGCCTTTACCTTCTCGGCCAGCATGCCTCCGGCTCGCGCTTCGGCTCTCGTCATCGACTCCTTGAAATCCGCGATCAACAGCTGATTGTGCTCGAAATATAGTTGCGCCGCTTCCTCAAACACCATGCGGTTCATCGTCACCAATGCAAATAGGGGATCGCCGGGCTCAATGCGGATGCCGTTTTCCGCCGCGACTTCGCTGATCATTCGTTTTGTGTCTGGCATGTGTGTCGTCTCCTTAGAAAAAAGACAGCTGATCCAACTGTTCGAACAGGTCCCGTTGGACCATCTTGAGCCGCTGTTTGCTCATTACCGTCGCCGTCCCGTTGCGGATTGCATCCTCGAAGGTCCTCTTGCGTGCGATGACCTCCTCGACGTCACGCCCAAAGGTGTCCGGGTTCCTCTTCTCAATATGAACCATGCCGAAGACTTTGGACTCGCTCTCTTTGTATGCCTGCATGTCGCTGAACGTCTTGCCATCACGCTCTATAACGCCGAAGTACTCGTTTAGCCACACCACGATGTTTCGCTCGCCACTGCTATCCGCCAGACTCTTAAACCCTTTCAGCGTATCCCCAAGCGCCTGCCCGCCCGTTATGACCGTGTGAACGTATAGCTTCCGTCCAGCCTCGGCGAGCATTTGCAGCGCGTTGCTTTCCAGCATGAAGCTCCAAAGCGGGACGAAGGTAGAAGCACCATTGTCGACGATGAAGGTTTCCTCTTCGGTGATCAGGCGGTGCAACAGAATGTCGAAACCACTCGAATCAATCCTGCCGTCGCGCATGAGCGCCAGGTGCTCGGCGCCCAGCTCGGCATATTGCGAGAAGGTCTGGTTCACCGGATCGCTGTCGATGCAGTGGATTTCCCTGCCGTAATGGCGGAAGTATTGGGCAAGAATGCTGGCGACCAAGCTCTTGCCGACGCCACCCTTGCCTTGCAATGTGAGATGAATCGTGGGTCTTGCTGATCCTGGTTTCAAGATGCCTGCGATTCCTTCGTCAAGATGTTCAATGCTCCTGGACATTATTTCCCTCCTTGAATTCGAGTTGATCCACTCCTAAACGAATGGCGATGCCGATTTGGGACGCAGAACCGAAACCTTGTCTTCGAACTTGCAAAACGCATCAGCTCCGGGACCTCCGGGCGGTCTTACCATAAAAGCCGCACTGTCGTCTTATAAAGGAAATGGCAGCGGGGGGGTGGGGACGGTACAACGCAAAAATATTTTTCGATCAGTCCGAACTCAGATGAGCTTACTTTCGTCAGGAGGTCCCGGAGGATAGTCGAACCCACGTGTTTTCTTGGCATTAACCGGAATCTGGGTTCGCGTGCTTGAAGCAGAGGTCTTCGAACGGGCCGGCGCCGCTGGCCGAGTGGGTGCGACCGGAGTCGTTTGCTCTTTCCGCCGCAGGCGGGTGATGTAGGAGCCTAGGCTATGGACAGTGACCACGATGCCAGCTTCCTCTTCGAGCCACTGGCAGATTGTCGCCAGGCTTTGCCCTTCAGCTTTAGCGGCTCGTAACTCGGGCCAAAGGGCGCGCAACTGGGCGGCCTTCGTGGCGGGCTTTTTCCCGCGCCGTTGTGCGAGGCGGTCTATGGTCTCAGCGATCCATGGTAGCTCGGCTTTTGTGTATTCCTCGCTTTTCCCCATCGCATCAATAGTTTGCGCCGCCTTTCGACATAATTCAACAGATTTCGATAATGTTCGACATTCTTCGACGTTTTTCAACGGCAGCGAAGACAACAAACATGGGTAGTGGAACATAAAGGATTGGGATGCACCCTGCGTATTTGTGAATGCTTTCTCTTGGTGCGCCTGTTACTTGTCGCGGGATGCGTCCCGCGAAAATGCATCCCAGTGGGGATGCACCAAAACTTTTTTACTTTTCACCGTCCCGAGGTACCCTCCGCCATTTCCTTTATAAATTGCAGGAGAAGCTATATCCCGCAGCGAGCGATTCGATTCTCAGAGACAACCGACAAAGCCATTCGGGAAGCAACCGAAAAGCGCGGCTTCGCATCGCCAAGCGCGTTCGTTCGCCATGCCGTGGAACAAGAGTTGTCCGGGCGCAAAGAAGAACTGGCGAGTGCCGAGGAGCGACTCGTCGTCAGTATCGACCAGGTAAGGGGCGAACTGTTAGCGGTTGGGAGGGCGCAGCAGGCCTTGTTCGCGTTGGTCGACAGTCTCGCCAAGATTCTGCTGACCTGCATTCCAGAACCAGACCGAGAAGCGTTGGAATCCGCCGTCGCCAGGGCGCAAGGGCGTCACACCCGACTGCTGAAGAGCGCCGGCCAGGCGATGGGCGGCGATTCGAGGTTGGCAATGCAAGAGCTGGTGAAACATGGCGAACGATGAGCCAAAGTTTCGGCTCCGGCCGCGCAAGCCGGTCGTACGGCGCGAGCGGCGGGTACTGTCTACAGCCTACAAGACGATAATGCATTACGCCCGCATGAGCAGCGCGCGAAAGCGCGGCTCTTTCTCCGGCAAAAGCTCGAAGCTCGCACGCCCATACTTCCAGCGATGCGCTGTCCGCGTCACCTACACAAAGAATGCATCCGCCGGCCAGTGGCGAGCGCATGGGCGCTATCTTGTGCGCGAGAGTGTCGCGTTCGAAGGTGCTGCAAAGGGGCTGGGATTCGACTTGCAGGGCGACTCAACTCAGGTCCCTCAACGGCTCGAAAGTTGGCAGCGGGCCGGCGATGAACGTCTTTGGAAGATCATTGTATCGCCAGAATTTGGCGACAGAGCCGATCTCAGGAAGTTGACTCGCGATCTATTGTCCGAGATGGAGAAGGATCTCGGAACTGCGCTCGAATGGGTGGCCATAGCGCACTACAACACGGAACATCCACACGTTCACGTGGCACTGCGAGGCGTGGCGGCGGAAGGGCGCCCACTTCGCCTCAGCAGAGATTACGTTCGGGAAGGCATCCGCGCCATCGCTGCAGATTTCTGCACCCGCCAACTT
Source organism: Bryobacterales bacterium (assembly GCA_963798295.1). Classification (GTDB taxonomy): domain Bacteria; phylum Acidobacteriota; class Terriglobia; order Bryobacterales; family Bryobacteraceae; genus Palsa-89. Next base: position 2,244,233 of record CAWCSV010000007.1, read on the forward strand.
GGGTATCGCTCACAGTGGGACGCCGCCGCCGCCCAGCGTCGGGAGGTTCATGAACAACGGTACACTTCACTTGACCGGGCGATCAAGACTGATGGAATGACGACCAACGATGGGCCCTCGAAATCACTCACGGTCCTGACGGCCCCGAATAGGGATTTCGTCAACAGCATTGCGCGGCTGGCGCAGCAACATATGAGCGAGCGACTGCTGGTCCTCCAAACGATGGGCTTGGCCGAGCATGTCGGTCCGAACCATTGGCGCGTGCGGGAAGACTTCGAGAACGTACTCCGAGCTATGCAACGTAGCGCTGATCGTCAAAGGACTCTGGCCGCGCATGGTGCCCTAATCTCCGATCAGCGGCTCCCGATGAGCACGCTCGACCTTCGAAACCTTACGACGCTGGAAGGCAGAATCCTGGTCCACGGGGAGGAAGAAACCTCTGGACGCAATTACCTCATGCTGGAAGGAACCGACGCGCGGGTGCACTATGTGTACTACACGCCGGAAATCGAGGCCGCCCGCACTCGCGGGGGCTTGCGAACGAATGCGTTTGTTCAGCTTCAAAAGTTGACTCTGGACGGCCGCCCCGTCCTGGAAATAGAAGACATGGGCGATGCCGAGGCGCTGTTGCGGAACAATAGCAAGCTTCATGAGATTGGCCAACGTCTTATCCGCCGCGGATTCATCCCTCAAGATGATGCCTGGGCCGGATGGCTCGGCCGCTATCAGAAGGCGCTTCGTGACGCGGTGACCACTCTCGAAATCCCAAGCGTAACGAAGCGACACGAACGTGACAAAAGTCGGGATCTCGGACGCTAGTCCGACTGACGATGTTACGGACCGAAAAGGGCTCGCCACGGGAACTCGTGTTCTTGTCTCCGGGATATCGCTATTCAGCGCGGCTACTCGGTAGGTTTCTTTCGTTTCTTCTGCCAGCGCGCTTGTCCCCGCCTCAGCACACAGCAACTCCCGAGCGCGAACAGCGCTTCGGCCTGAGATACAGGATTATCACAACTTCCCAGCGGCCAAACGACCCGACCGAAGTACCGGATCGTAAGCGCTCACGTGTTTTGCGGGTTCTAGCCATCGCTGCCGGCGGTCGCGGTTGGTACTTTGCGCCATCAGATTGCCTTTGCTTGCATAGATGCGCTGGCAAAGGCATCGTCAGCTATGGCAACGGATACCTCGAATCCAGCAGATGACGCCCGATGTCGTCTGGCAACGTCTTCCAGAAGCAGTTAGACAGCACGACGACACCCGCCCGGCTTTTCGGATCGAATCCGATGTAGGCTCGATATCCTGGTGATGAACCGTTGTGCCATATGATGGAACTGCCATCCTTCGTTTGAATGATCCAGATGTAGGAGACCTCCATGCCGGGCAGGGACGGTGCGGTGGAACGTCTGATCGACAGCTGCGCGGCCATGGTCGGCGCAAGGCGCGTCTTTATATATCCGAGGTTAGCGGCGAGGAACGTCAACAGATCGTTGGTGCTCGATTTCAAGCCGCCGCCACCGGCCATAACTTCCCTTATTGAAAAGTCAAGATTCGGCACAGGGTTGTGATTAAAGCCGTGTCCTGGCGCCAGGTGAGCTTTCATCTCGGGCGACAGCGTGATGCCCGTGTCATTCATCCCCAGAGGCTCAAGGATGCGGGCTCTTACCATGCGATCGTAATCCTTGCCATCCCGCAGGCTCAACGCATGTCCTAGCAAACTAACGCCTATGTTGGAATACTCGAATAGTGAACCGGGATCGCGTGTAAGCTGGTAGCCGGAGAGGAACTCGTAAAACTGTTCCTTTGAGTACCCTGCGTAAAGATTCGATCTGTCTGCGTTGGAGGGCTCCCCTACTGGCAGGCCGGAGCTTTGTGTCGCGAGATCCTGCAACGTAATCTTTTTGCCGTTGCGCTCCGGCACCTTGACTGCCGGGGGCAGGTACTTCGATACCGGATCGGTCAGCGATACTTCACCCTTCTGCACCATGTCCATCAGCGCTAGCCCGGTGAAAACTTTGGTGATGGACCCAATCTCGAAAACGGTATCGCCATTAAGCGGACGTTTATCATTCTTGGCCAGACTGCCGTAGGCGATGATCCTTCGGCCATTCGCGTCGATGACTCCAACCACAATTCCTATACCGAGATTTTCCGGGCCCACGTGGTCCTTGAGAATCTTGCCGATCTCGGTGTCCGACGGGATCGGACTGTGCTCCAGAGTTTGCGCAAAGGAAGACGCCGGGACCAAACTCATCCAAAATGCTAAAACGATGCCGAAGGCTATGATCGAATCCATATGTTGATATTTAACACCTTGCGATGGGACGGAACGACGTTCTGCATCGGATACCACCCGAATCAGTCGGCCAACGTTTATCCCCCTGCCTACTCGTGACAGTTTTAACGGCGCATTCGCAACAATCCGCCCAGCCCCCGTGCCCGTCAGCGCCATAGCTATGTATTCGGCCTTCCGCGATTCTTACGCATCGAGTCGCCGCGAATCTCGATGCGAACAGCGTTGTGCACGAGCCGGTCAAGGATACCATCGGCTATAGTCGGATTGGACGTTTGCTTTCGGGACGACCAGGTCGTTTGTGCCCTGAAGAACTTACCTTCCCAAGTGCTGCCCTTTATCGATCGAAGCCCGGCCTTGACGAAAGCGTAGTGAAAGTCGTTGACCGATTTCTACGTCACGCCCCAGGGCACTTGCCTCTACCACGACAAAGGTGTTCGCGGCCGTGGCAACCGCGATATGAGCTTCACCTTTGGCAACCATCTGACCGGAGATCGAACCTCTCTCCGGCGGTTCACGTTGGGTAATCGGAATCTCTCGAATGGCGCCGCCAGAGGCGCGCATGTATTCTTCAGCCATCTTCGCTACATCACTTCGGCTTCGTGTTGGAGTAGGGGCCGCCCGTTCTACCTCAGATTCGTCCCTAGCGTCGGGGACTGATTCGGCTCCCTGTTGATCGCCTTTGTCGAGATCCAATAGCGAATTAAGTTCGGACTGGCGGACGAGGAGCTGCTTCAGACGCTCCTCATGCTCGAACGGGCGATCCGCTTGTGATCGGTAGTCTACAAGTTCCTTCTCGATCCGCACCACGCGACTTTGCTGCTCTGCCGCGAGTTTGTCAAGATTCCTGAGGGTGTGTTCGATGCTCTGAATTGTCCCAAGAGGATTGGCGGCGTTCACCTTAGCCGAATAAGTGCCGCGTCCGCGCACGAAGAGGTCCGGGATACGGTCGTCTTCCTGAAGCAGTCTGAATCCTCCGCTCTTGCCTCTGCTCAATATCTCGAAGCCCCGGAGAGCGCCGCGCGCCTGCATCGTTTGATCGTCTCGCCAAGAGAGTATCGCTGACGTGAGAGCGTTGGCTGCGGCCTCCCGCGCGCCTTTGCCGGAGAAAATGCGATTCCCGACGCTCATGCCGAACTCGGCCGATGCAGTTGCATCTCGGGTTCCTATGTCAGCTTCGATGTGGGCAAGGTGCCGTTTCTCTTCCTCGATCTGGCGAGGCAGGTCGCGGATCTCCCAACGGATGTGACGCTGCTGGTTGGCGTGAACGGCCCGCAACTGGTCGAGCTTTCGGATTTCGGTATCGATCTTGATCTTTTCAACGACGGCGGGATTACCGGAAGCGATTGCCTTGATTTCCGCGTAGGTGAGCGCGCCGCTTTCCAGGTCCTCCGCCGAGCGCACCGAGGTTTCTCCCCTCATCACCTGCTGGATGAAGCGGGCCTTGGTTTCGAGCGTCTGCCACATGTAGGCATCGAAGGACCCCTCGGTGACGTAGCGGAAGATCTGAACCTCTTTGTTCGTGTTGCCCTGTCGCAAGATCCGGCCTTCCCGCTGCTCTATGTCGCGCGGTCGCCAAGGCGCATCGAGGTGATGGAGCGCTACGAGCCTCTTCTGAACGTTTGTGCCTGCGCCCATCTTCTCAGTCGATCCAAGCAGCACCCGAACCCGCCCCGCGTTGACTGAATCGAAGAGCAGCCTCTTGGCGGGATCAGTCTCGGCGTCGTGGATGAACGCGATCTCGTGGACGGGGATGCCCGCTTTAATTAGCTTCGAACGGACATCATCGTAAACATTAAATCGTTCCGGATCGGGCGTCGAAAGATCGCTAAAGACCAGTTGGGTGGACCGCTCGTTCTGAGTCGAGTTCCAAATCCTGATGATGCGGGAAACCGCGAGATCAATCTTGGTCTCCTGCTCGGGCTTGGCGCTAGGATCGACGAGTCGCATATCGAGCGCTGCCTTTCGCCCCTCGCCGGTGATTTTCAGCATGTTGTCCACGGAGGGGTCCACGCGCTCCTTTTTCAGCCGCTCGGCTCGTTCCGTGAGAGTTCGGACGAATGCCTTCAACTCCGGGCTGGCGGGTGCTGACGCAACCGCAGGTTTGCCGTTCTCCAGATCTGGCCGCGGCAGGTTCAGCATATCCGCTGTTTGAACGTCGGCCACGGTCCGGAATACGGAAAGCAGTTCCGGCAGGTTGATGAATTTGGCAAACCGGGTGTGCATCCGGTATCCCGATCCGTCCGGCGCGAGTTCGAGCGATGTCACCGATTCGGCAAAGTTTGCAGCCCACGAATCGAAGTGTTCCACTTTGCGCTCGGCGAGCATCTCGGGAGCAAGATAGCGGAGCATCGTGTACATCTCGGCCAAGGTATTAGAGATGGGTGTGCCCGTGGCGAAGACGACCCCGCGGCCGTCGCTGCGTTCCTGGAGGTAACGGATCTTCAAAAACATATCGAATGCGCGGTTGCTATCGGAGTTCGGTAACCCAGCAATCCGGTTCATCTTTGTTACATAGGCCAGATTCTTGTACAAATCTGCCTCGTCCACGAAAAGCTGATCGACGCCAAGTTCTTCGAACGTCAAGGTGCGGTCTTTCGAGTCGCGGTCCGCTCGTTTCTTGAGCCTGACGGTCAGACGTTTCTTAGCTTTTTCTAGCTCTTTCACGATGCGGCGGTTGTCGTCGTGGGAATCGCCGGCGATACCTATTTCGGTGTCAAGTTCTGCCAATTGCTTCTTGATGAAATCGTTGAAGTAGACATCTGACACTGGTAGGAACTCGAATGACCGATGGGACACGATGACGGCGTCATAGTTTCCAGTTGCGATACGAGCCATCGCCTGTTGACGATTGCCGGTATCGAAGTGCTCTTTGCCGGCGACGAATAATCGGGCTTGTGGATACAGCTTTAGGAACTCTGCGCCCCACTGGTCTACCAGATGATTGGGCACTACGAACATAGGTTTCTTCGCCAAATCCAGGCGTCGGAGTTCCATCGCCGCGGCAGTCATGGTCCAGGTCTTCCCGGCTCCCACGACATGAGCCAAAAGCGGGCTACCGCCCTGGAGGATGCGCCAGACTGCATGTTTTTGATGTGGCGCAAGATCCCCGTCGCGAAGTGAGGTACGCACGATGCCGGGCAACGTCAGATGCGAACCATCGAAATCGCGGAGCCGAATACAGTTGAAGCGCCGGTTGTATTCTTCGGCCAACCGGCTGGCCCTCTCGCGATCTTCCCAAACCCAATCCCGAAAGCGATCTTTCAATTGCTGCTGCTTCTCTCGGGCGGCAATTGTTTCCAACTGATTTACGGTGCGGCTGCCATCCTCATGCTCGTCGTATGCGGTGGGGGTGCGCCCGTTCAGGGATTGTTCGAGTAGTTCGGAACCGCGAAAACGAGACGTCCCGTGGGTCGTCGTGTTGTTGACGACAAACTTTGCGCCGTAGTCGAGTTCGACTGTCCAGGTCGCGATGCTGTCGGCGTGTCCGATTTTCACACTAGTGCTCGGCACATCCAACAACTCGGCCACGAAGTGGCGAATGTCTGAAGGAGGAATCCACGATGAGCCGAGGCGCGCTTCGATCTCGCTAGGTTCCAGATCTTTGGGCTGTATCGCGCGCAGAGCTTCGACATTTCGGCGATACGCAGGGTCGATTTGCTCAGAAGCCTGGGCGACGGCAAGTTTCGCGCGCACGTTGCCACTCAGATACCGGTCGGCAGTCTCCCAGGCTCCACTCTCAGGATTTCGGTAGACCAGCGATCCCAGTTCGTCCTGCAATTCGGGTGCGCTCCGCCCGGTCAGAGATTCCATGCGAGGCCAACTGATCTGGCCCGTCTCGTTAAGGGACACGAGCAGCGCTTCCGACGCGGTTTCCACCTGCTCTACAGGGCGGTAGCGCTCCAATGTGCGTCGTTCAAAGATCGAAGTTTTGGCCGCCCGTTTTGTCTCTGGGTTGAACTCCTCTAGTGAGAGGAGAAGCGGATGGTCCGGATCGCGACCGAAGGCTTTCACGTTTTCTCTCGTGTTGAGAGGCCCGAACCGGGAAACGAAGAAATCGTACGTTTGGTTTAGGTGGCGACGAGCTTTGACAATGCTTTCGTCCGAGTCCTCGGCAAGCTGCGTGCGGAACACCTCGCGCACCGCATCGCGAACCTGAAGCATTCCGCGAATCCGTGCGCGTACCGAACCGGGTAGCGTCAGAGCCTCGAACGCAGCGCCGCGGCGTACGACGATCTGGCCATCGCGATCGGCCAAGCCACCTTCCTTAACTTCGCCAAGCGCGGGAACTTGATCCGTGGGAACAGGGAGTGGCGGGCCAGAACTCTCCCTGAGCTCGTACACTGAGGCCGGAAGAACGGCAACGGCCTTTTCCAAATCACCTGGCGCCAGGCTTCCAATCAGGGCCGGAGCTATCCCATACTGCCCCGATTCCATTCCCATGCGACCCAGCATCATCTCTGGGTGCCGGGCAAAGTACTCGTTGATCCGAATCGGACCATCTGCCGTATCAATGGCGGTCAGATCGCTCCAACTTTGGGTAGGCGCCGGCATTCCTCGCGAGTGCTTCTGGAGGAACAAAATATCCGTAGTCACTTCCGTTCCCGCGTTCGCTTTGAACGTAGTGTTGGGCAGCCGCACTGCGCCCAGCAAGATCGACCCATCGGCAAGATGGCGTCGCACCGTCGAATCCTCCCTATCCATCGTGTAGCGGCTGGTAATCAGCCCGATGAGGCCCCCAGGACGAACCACATCGAGCGTCTTCGTCAGGAAATAATCGTGTATAGAGCGGGTCAATTGCGGACTTCGGCGATATGCTGGATCGTGGACCGGATAGTTGCCGAAGGGAATGTTCCCGATAGCTGCGTCAAAGAAATCATTGGGGAGCGGCGTATCTTCAAACGCCTTGGGGTGAATGGTTGAATCGGGATAGAGTTGGGCAACGATGCGAGCCGTAAGGGAATCAAGCTCTACGCCAGTACGCCGCGCGCCGGCATGCAAACCTTCAGGCATCAGACCAAAGAAGTGACCGACGCCGATGGACGGTTCAAGAATCTTCGCTCCTGGCTGGAGTCCGAACCGCTCCATTGCTTGCCAGATCGCCTGGACTACTTCGGGTGATGTGTAATGCGCGTTCGGCGTAGAGGCGCGAGCCGACGTATACTCGTCCGCGCTCAACAAATCTCTTAGTTCTTCGGCGACAGTTTGCCACTCTCGCGGCGCTGGAGCAGCAAATGCATTCGGCATCGCACCCCATCCGGCGTACTTCACGAGCACCGCTTTTTCCTCTAGCGTTGCCGGGCGGCTCTCAGCTTCTATTATTTTCAGGGTACGGACGGCGGCGAGATTCGCTAGGGCTTTCTGCTTTAGGCTCCCCTCACCGATAGCGTGAGCAGTGGTTATGCGGAGATCGCGGGTAAGGGTTGGTGCGGATCGAGGGTCGCTGGATCGAACGACAACTGAGGCTGATCTTCCTCGTCCGGGAGAAACGCCCACTCCTTCGTCGCGATCTCCCAGGCGAATTGGTAGTCCATTTTCTGAACCGCCGTCAGCTCGTACAGCAGGTCCCCCGTCAGCTCCTGGGCTGCGAACACCGCTTGCTGAAGCTGATTGCCCTGGTTGAGCTTCTCGACCATCATCGGCCGATAGCGTCTCCAGTGTTCCAGGATGAGATATCCCAGCGGTGTGAGTGTCGTCGTCTCGGTCAGCAAGGTGGCCCTCTTTTAGATTGTCGCTGATTTCGCCTTCGTCGGGATCAAAGAATAGATTGAGCTGTCCCATATACGTAGCCGGGTCATATTTCCCCGTATTCCATGGACAACTCGGAGAGTACCGGCTCGATCTCGCTGCGCGAGAGCGTTTCGCTAAACAGAGTCCTCAGGCTGTCCCATTCTTCCCGCGCGCATCCAAGCATAATCCCGCTAGCCCTATGACAAAAGGTCAGTCGCTCTCCTCCATGCTCCGTGTGACCGAAGAGCTCACTGCCATTCCACTTGTCTCCAAGCTTCAGGCATTTGAGCATCGTGGAGAAATCTCGAATAAGAGGATAGCTTTGCAAAGGATAGACTATTCTCCTGTGCACGAAGGTGATGAACACTTGCAGTTCCCCATCATTTACGACTAGATCAAGCCGGATGCAATCCGATCCAAGCGTTGGGACGGCGAATGAACAACGGCAGGCACCATCGGTCCTCCCAAGCGGTCGACGCATCCTAAGCCAATGGCCGCGCGCGGCCAAGCGCATGAGCGTCGGCATGTGGGGCTTCAGGACATCATTCAATCCAATTACACTCTGCAACTTCTCGTCCCGGATGGCGAGGTACAGATTTCGTGCGGCGAAGATCTGGCATTTCCAGTGCATGCCGGCTTCCTCAAGTTGCCAGAGCAACAGTTGAACGACATCTGTAACGAGCTCGGGATCGAGCTGCCGATCGTTTATTGCCTGCCATCGGAGGTTCCCCAAGTAGTGGCGATCCAGTTCCACACGTCGCTCCATTCGCAGTGAGCGGACAGCCAGGAAGGCCATCAGGACCTGAGCTACGGATTTCGGTCCTGGAAGGTCCGGATTCGGACACGGTTCTTCGCATCCGGATTGAACGAACCCCGCGAGTAAGAGCCACTCGGCATGATTTAGGGGATAACCCAGTTCCCACTTCTGGCGAATTCTGTTGAGTGACGCTGTGGGGCCGATATACAGGCTGGCAGCTTCAAAGCGATGATCAAGACGTTCGTTGACCGTAGATTCCAGAAGCAGTTTTGCTACTTCCGAAATTGACACACCCTCTTCGCGGGCGTTGGCCAATAGCGATCTTGCGTGTTCTAGATGTTGGCGCAACGATTCTGAAACCCGAATTGAAAGATTGCTCTTCTGGGGCTGGCCGTTTCTCATTTACTTCCTTCTCTAACGCGCAATGCGGACCTCGGTTCGCAGTCGGGCCACTGGCCTTCCGACCCTATGTCACGAGTTGGTCGCCAACAAGTATGGAAGGCGAAAAAGTTTCGCCCAGGAACGTACAGCGTTAGCCTCATAGACCGGAATGGTTGTGCGATCAACCCAAAACGTATTACTGATGCCAACGATGACCACCGGATGCTCCAGTAACGATGTAAGGATCGGAAACGTGAGGAGTTGTTCATAACAGATGAGCACTGCCGCACGCTCATGATCGATTGAGACAACACCAGGACCTCCCAGACGAACAGGGACGCTGCTTCGGTCGAACGGCCGCCACATTCCCAGCGGAACGGGCACGCGCTGATAGAATCTGCTTGATTCCGCACCGACGATTAGCATTGTGTTCTCGATGCGCTCTGCTCGCGATCTCGACTGGTTATCGAGACTCGAACTGCCATCGGATCCCCGAGCCGATGGCGTATCCATATTCTGTAGTGCGGCGATTGCAGCGCCGAAATCGAATGACTTGAGCTCGTTTAACTTCTCCGATTCGTTCTTGCGGCCTCCGACCTGACTTGGTAGCCCGGCGCCAATGGCGAGTATTTGGCCGCGTCTTCGGCATTGATCGAGCGATTTTCTCCAAAATGCTTCAGTTGCTGCAGACCAGCGCGGCACAACGGACTCCGGAAAGATGACTACCCGCGCGGAACTCCCGGCTGCCTTCCGCTGGATAAACTGCGCCGCCACGAAGGCGCGGAATGGCTCCGAGACATCACCAAAATGGGTATTGACCGCAATCCAACCGCGAGGGGGCTCGACATCGCCGAAATGAAGGAACCAGCCAGCGCTGGCAAGTCCTGCAACGAAACAACCAGTGAGAAAGATAAAAGCCGCGCGGAGGCGCAGGCCCAGCGCCTCGGTAGAAAGAACGATTCCTGGCAGGAGTGCGACGGTCATCAACCCGGCCCAGCCCGCCCCTGGAAATAGGTAGCCGGCTCCGGTGACTGGCGAAGCAAGCCCAACAACTCCGAGAGGCGGAAGGATTGTTGCCAGTAACGCGAGAGGCGCTCGCCATAAGCAATGCACCCGACGCGATGTCCACGCCATCGCCCACGGCAGCGACAGCAGGATCGCAGCAACGATCCAAAGCACAGGAGGTATCAGAGGCGTCGCGGATTTCCAGTACGCTCGCAAGCTCGGAATTATTGGCCATAGGGCGGTACTGTAGTAGGCCAGTGCGCTTTTGAATGCGCCCGTCCGCGTTAACGGACACAGACAGGCCAGCGGCATTGCCGCGGCCGCGACCATGCCAAGGGGATGGCCGGTGGATACTGCCAAGCCGATTATCAACGCCGAGTAGAATGACGGCGGCTCTCGAAGATCAGTGTCGCCTATACGTTGCGCGTTCATAGCGTTAAGAAGACCTTCAGCCGATGACGAATAGCAGAAGTCGACACCGGCCCGAAATAGCGGCTGTCAAAGCTGCGCGAATCATATGACGAGGCTACCCAGACTGTTCCCGGCGCCACGTCAAAACTTCCGAACCGCCATGACTTAAGCGGCCTGCCTTTGGTGTCCTTCGTGAGCGGGATCGTGTTCACCAGAAGTTCTCCGTTCACCGAAATCCCGCGCGGCGACAGTTCAACCACATCCCCAGCTTTTGCGATGATCGGCTTTAGCAATGGAGCCCCACCGTCTTTGCAAGTGCCGGGACTACGGTACCCGCGAACGAGAGAAAACGCCGCGAAAGGTTCGGTCGGGCAGAACTCGACTAGGGTCGCGTTTCCCTTCTGAGTCACCAAATACAGCCCCAGTGGTAGCGACGATGACGTGTTTATTCGGACGCCGAGCGAACCACAGAGTTGAAACGTCCCGACCGCGACTGCCACGCCCACAAGGCCAATGCGTCGGACTACCGTAAAGCGCGTGTGTCTCACTCTATCCGACAGGCCAGTCATCATGGTCCATTCCTCCCTTCTGAAGATCTGGGACCGCGCCCTGCTCGTGAGTGGAGCCGTTGGCCCCCTTCTCCGCCGTCCGCCGAGGCGCGGCGATCAAATGGCAACTGTGAACGACGACCTCCTGGACCGTCCTCTCTACTCCGTCACCCTTCGGCTTGAATTGGCGCTGCTCAATCGTCCCCTCGACAAAGATGTTGTCCCCCTTGTTGAAGGTCGTAGCCACCAGGGAAAGATCCCCATAGAATGACAAGCTGTGCCAATTGGTGTGTTGTTGCGGCTTCCCGTCGCCGTCCTGATATCGGTAGCTTTCACCGAGACGGACGTTGGCTACTGCAGTTCCCGAGGGGAGACGCCTAAGGGCCGGCTTCGCGGCCAAATAGCCCATAACTTCAAAACGATTTCTCTGCATTGCTTATGGTTCTCCTTGTTCGATCAGACTTCCCTCGATGAGATAATGTTCGACATCCTTACGCGGAGCTTCTTCGGTCACCGGTACTACCTCAGCCTTGCTGACGACGTGTCGGGTACGATTGAGAGCAGGCTGTGCAATTGCCTTGCCGTCTTCTTCCAACGTGAACAACGCGGTTGGGGGAGGCAGTCGAGCCCGTTGATTCAGCACCGGATCGAGGAAATACAGCATCTGCGTACCGAGAATTGGGCGATGGCCGCTAACGAAGATCAGCATTTGGCCCGGTGATGTGATCCTCTCTTCAGGGCCGCTTCCGCGCTTCTGCGGGGGCTTTATCCGCAACACCTCGTCCGGGGTCATAAGAGGCCGCTCGATGTGATCCACGCTGGCGTTGACGTGCGCCATCACCGGAGAAAGCCGCGAACCGCTGAAGTTGTAACTCGCTTTCTCCACAGTGGTGGTACCGGTCATTTTGCTAAGGAGATCGGCGGTCTCGAACTGATTGGGTGCGAAAGCGATGCGCACGTGGCAATTCGAGACGATGCTTTCGTTGCTGCCGTACGCGTCAACAATCTGCCGGATATCCTGCGTGATCAGATACGCTTTCAAACCATACCCGGCCATGTATGAGAGCGCATCTGCGAACACCTCCATGCGATTCAAGGATGGAAACTCATCAATGAGCAACAACAAGCGATGCTTGTTGCGCTTCTGTTCCGCACCTTGGAACACCATCTTCTCGGTCAGTCGGTTCACGGTCATGGTGAAGATCAGGCGGATAAGAGGCCGCAGGCGGATTTTATCCGACGGCGGAACCACAAGGTACAGCGACACCGGTCGCTCGTGGTTCACCAAATCATCGATCGTGAAATCACTCGCAGAGGTATTGCCCGCTACCAGAGGGTCACTATAGAGCGTGAGGGCTGTTTTCGCCGTGGAAAGCACGCCACCAAAGTCTCGCTCCTCCTTGTCCAACATCTCCTGTACTTTCTCGCGCACAACCGGATGCGTGACCGTCGTACTACCGGTTGGCATCCTCCAGTCGTGCTTGTGCCCAGGATCGTGCTCAAAGTTGATGAGTTCCTTTAGAGTGTCCCGGAAGCCGGAACCGGGCCGCGTGAACACGTGTGAAAGGTCGGCAAGACATGCAACGCGGCGTTCAAGTTCAGCCGCGTAACAAACGTGGAGGATCATTCCGGTAGTTATGGAGGCAGCGGCGTCCTGCCAATAGCGTTCTTGCGGGCTGTCCTCACCCGTTCGGACGATCATATTCGCGATGTTCTGCGCGTCGCTGACATCGCGCGCGGTGAACAGACGCACCTCGCTCAGCGGATTGAATCGGGAACTAGCTTGTTCCTCCACCGGTGAGAACTTAAAGCAGAGGTGTCCCTGTGAGCTGCGGAAGCCCGCCGTTTTCGCCCAATTCTCCCCTTTGATGTCGTAGATCACCGCACTTTCCGCCCATGCCAGCAACGAGGGAATCACCAGGCCAACGCCCTTGCCGCTCCGCGTTGGCGCGAAGGCAAGGACATGCTCAGGTCCATCGTGCCGTAGGTAATTGAGCCGGTGGCCGCCCTGCGGAACCCACCCGCCGACATATACGCCCTGCATCGCCGTGAGCAGCCCCGTATCTCGCACATCATCGTCGCCCGCCCAGCGCGCAGACCCGTGGAGATCTTCAGCATTCTCTGTCAGCTTTCGGGTGCGCCGGCCGGCGAGCACGAAGAAAATGCCCACAGCCAAAAGGCTTCCCGTGAAGACGATCATTTCACCCTCAAAGAACGGCCGCCGAATCCTTTCGTCCTGGGAAGTGCAATAGCGCCATCCCCAAGCAGTCCAGGAAAACGGTTCGTAGATACTGATGGACCTAACGCGCACGATCGGCGAGCCAAGAGCAGATTGATACAAGAACCGAGCGGCAATGTATTGTGTCGCGATTAAATTCACAAGAACCAGCAGAAGACATCCGAACGCGGTCGCGCGCCAGTTATAGCTTCCGAGGTATCCCGGCTTGCGAGGAATCCGGTAAAGTTGCGGTTGTTTCTTTGCCATAGTCTCCGCCTGCTCATCGGCCGCGATCTTGCCCTCTGGCCCGCTCCTGGAATTCGCGAACCATGCCTTTGGAATCGGAGTAGTTGACGCGTACGCTCTCCCCGATCTGCGGCTGGCGATCAAGCAGATCTTTCGGATGAGCGATGGCAGTTCGCGCCGACTGGCGCTGGATTATTTGATGTTCGGTGACGCCAATGATGGGACCGCGATAGGCGCCGCTATCCGTCTGCGCGGCGAGTGTTTTCGCGGAATCACCAAGGACCTTGGCTGTGATCGATTTGGCCTCAGCGAGCGAGTCGACGGTCGGTACATCGACCGTGTTCCGGCTGTCGGTCGCTGTTTGCTTGGCGTGAACGTTAACCGTGCCGCTCCCTGGTTCAAAGCGGGCGGCGTACTGAGCCGACTCCCGCGGCGCCGCTGTGTGCTCGTTCGCATTGTCGGAAGACTCCAGGATCGCTGGATCAGAAACGGCTAGAGCCTCATCAGATTCCTTTTCTTCCACGCGTTCGCGGTCGCGGTGAAGTTCCTCCGCTTCCTGCTCCAAAATGGCAGTGGCCGAACTGTCGGATGCCCTAGAGGTCAGAACCGGTCCGCTGGTCAGATCCTCCTCTCCAATGGACTTGTCCCGCTCGAGCGCCAAAATGAAATCCGTCGCCTTAGAGGCGTCGTGAGCCGCGCGGAAGATCTCATTCTTGTCGCGCCTAAGCGCTCCGATCCACGAGTTAACGTAAGAGGCATGCTGCTCCGGATCGTGCGGAATTCCCCGCTGGGCGGCGAGGAACACACTCGACAATTCCGCGCGAAGCTCCTCCCTGGCATAGTTGACATCGCCAAAACGATAGGATTCGGTAAGCGTAGGTCGGTCGAGCCGCGACGGGTGGCCGCTCCAGTGCGCCAGCTCGTGCAAGGCAGTGCCGTAGTAGCCGGCAGCATCCCTGAAGGCCTCCTTCGGCGGCAGGTGTATGCTGTCCTCCGCGCGGCTGTAGAATGCCCGATCTGCCTGGTCATGAGCAATGCTCGCCCCAGAGTTCTTCAGGATCTGCTCGCCTGCCTGGACTGCCTCAAAGGTTGTGTGCTGTTTCGGGTTGTGCGGCGGAATGCCGTCGATCTGCTGCGCGTTGAAGACCGTATAAACGCGATGGATGAACCGCGATTTCTCTGTGCGCCCTTCGCTGGCATTTGCTGCGGTTGAATCGCCGTCTCCATCAGACGCCGATACTCGGCTTTTACCGGGACCTTCTTTGGCTTCCCAAAATTCGATCTGGGTGCCTTTTTCGCCTCGGCGAACCTGCCATCCGTAGTCCGCCGCCTGTTTGTAGGTCATCCATCGAGGGTCCTGGTATCCCCGTTGAAGGCCGCTGGCCATCAAGTGGATAGCGTTCCCACCCCGGTATTCTCTTTCGCTCGTCGGATTGAATGGAATGGCGAGCGAACTTGCTCCAGGCTGCCAGGGCTTCTGCCAGGGAGCGACGCCACGCTCCAGCATTTGAATGATGCTCTCGGTAACCTCTTGACGAAAGTCTCGCAGGGCCGGTCTATCTGCTTGCTGATACCGGGGTTGGGAGGTTGTGGTCGCCATACACGCTCACTCCTCAACCTCTTCCGTACTGGAGAAGCCTAATTCAGGCTCCTCCGCCTCAAAGCCTGATCCGGCCAACGGCTCGCCGCCTATGGCGTCAAGTGATGTTGTCCGCGAACCACGCTCAATATCGTGTACATTCTGCATCGTGCCTCCTTTTTCCAACGCTGAGTCGTTTAAACACGGTCCGTCAGCTTATAAAGGAAATGGCGGAGGGGGGTACGGGACAGTTAAATTTCTTTCATGTTCTGGGTTCGCCTGTTATGATTCAACGGGCCGGAGCCGCCGGGGCAGGGAAGCGCCCGTTCGTTGCGTCGCCTAAAGGGTAGCGGGGGTTGAGGTGAATGTATTGCTCGATCTCCAGATCGCCCCCGTTTGGTCGGTCAGATAGCCGACCTTGAACAGGCCAGTTAAGTAGGGCCGCAACCTGAAGATGAAGTACGCTTCATTGCAAATAAAATATCCGAAAACCACAACTTTGGCGCGAGCGCCGTACCTTCCCGTTGAAACTGCCCATTCCAAAAAGCCCCAGTTGAATCGACTTGTCTGGAAGGAGAATCAACGACACATCGCACGTCGCCGCTTGTCATTCCAAAACCATCAGCTTTTGGAACCGGACTCACGGCCGACACTGAGACTTCTCAATCAGTAGGACCGCAACAAATCTCTTGTAACTGTCGACGTCCGCCGCCCTTGTGTGCAGCGTGTGTGCACCGTTTCCGAATGGAGGGCTAACGGGTGAAAAAAGATGTTTTCCCATCCTAACGTCTAGCGTGCCCAACCTACTGCTCCGTTCCCGGAACACCGTCCCGTTTTCGAGGGATTCGTTGCCTCGCGACGAAGCAGAGCAGTGCTTCGCGGTTCGGCCGCCTGCGGCTAACGGTTTGCCGAGTGCGGTCGTGTAAGGCGAACCAGTTGCTTGCTACCAACAAAGATCCTTCTCGCGTAGGCACAACCTCGCTCACTGTGTCCGCAGCCGTCTCTACAGCGGCAAGTGCGGTAGAAATGCGTGGCGGCACCTCACCGAACTCTGCAGTGCAACCTCGGCGAAGCGATGGGAGATAGAATCTAAGGCCAGAGGTTCCCTCGGGTCGATATTCGATTACTTTGAACCAACGGGGAGTCTCACGATCCGTGTAACTGAATGGAAGCGGTTCCTCACTCAATAGATCGAACGTCTTACGGCCTTCGTCTGTGGCGCGCAAAGTAGCAAGTACTTGGGCAACCGACGCGAGTCGCCAAGCGCCAAAGGTTCCACCGCGTGGATCAGCGCGAGTAATGTAGACGATACTAACTTCCGGGCGATCGTCGTGGGTAGCGAAGTCACCATGCCATCCGATTGCTTCCGGTCGGTCGAACGGCGCTGCTTGGTTCGTACGGATCGGGGCAGTGCGAATAATAGGCTCGGATAGTTCGCAGCCGTTCGGTACGTAAAGCTCACCCAAGGATCGGCCCACTTCGAGGACAAATGGCACCGCCTCTTCCACAGGGACTGCCGAGTGTGTAGCGTAATAACCGTCCCTGCGCAACCGGAGCAGTAGCTCGTCAATCGCGGCCCGCACCAGCGTTCTCCCGACGATTGGTCGTAGCCGCTCGACTGCGGTCGCGCGTCGTAAATCTCATGCGCATGGAGGTTGCTGCGGCCTCGTCCAGAAGCGCACGCGCATAGGAAGGATCATACGGCTTGTCTTTTCGCAGCACCATACCCGCCCACGCGTAAGCGTATTCATCCGCCAGTGTTGTAGAGAAAGTAATGGGGTCATCGGTGCTAATGGTCCACGTGAGAGTTTCAGCTCCTCGCCGCGCAACCGAAGTCGGCCGTATCTGCAGGAAGTCTTGCGATGCCATCGAGTCGAGACTCGCAACAACCAGGTTTGAGCTCGGATTCGACTCTATGCAGACTTGCCAAAGGGCGATTTCACGGATTAGTGTTTCCCGAGCTTTCGCAAGAAGTTCTCTCTCGTTGTTCTGACTCCGGGCTCGCGCCTCCTTCTCATCGTCGGAGACGCTCATACGCATGATTTCATGCGCTCGCTTTTGAGTGCCTCTGTGCCAGAGGTATTCGTGAATCCACTGTTCATGCAGCGGAGCGTTTTCGTGCAGATCGCGAGAATCCATCAGTCGGCGCATCGTGTCGAGGCCAAGATGGCGCCACATTTCTCTCGCCGTTAAAACGAAATCGATTGGCTTATTCCTCACATTCGGCCACAAGCGACTTGCGATCTTCTCAATTGTGACGTTCAACCATCCGGTTTGCTTCCGGCTTCTTTTGCGAGCATACTCGGCTAGGAAAGCTAGGTCAAGCAGCCGATCGAACCTGGTAACTTCCATAACCTGACCTTTGTGACGATCCCACCAGTCCCGTGGCTCAAGCGTGACGGCAATGGCGTGGCCGATGCGGTCGCCACGCTCAATCAAGTGCCAATAAAAAGGTTCGGCAACGGCGCGCACTCCAGACGTTAGCCATTCGAAGTCTTCTCCGACGTGCAACGTCAATCTCAGGGGCTCCAACCCCTGCGCAGGTCGACTCGCAGCGATGTCTCGTGAACGAGCCCGTAAACGTTGGAGCGTTTGTGCCGACACCCATAGTGGCTGTTTCCCCTCTACGCCGCAGATGTCGATTCCCCGCAACATTTTCAGTCGAGCAGGCTTTTGGGCAAGGGCATTCGCGATCTTGTTGCCCTCGCCTTTGATAATTCGATACTGCTGGCCATAAAGTGGGAGTTCATAGTTTTCGCTGAGCCCTCTTCTCTTGAAATGAATAACCCAGGCAGCTTCCTGTGCTTCGCTTATTTCAGAGTCGTCTCGGAGTGTTTCAAGCCATGCATCTGGTGCGACTCGATATTCTGTGGCGCGCACATTCAGCCCTGGCTCATCCGGGGGGCGCGGTTTTAGCTTGTCAGCTTCACGCGCATAAACCTTGATCTGACCAAAGTATGTGAGAAATCTCTCAAGTCCACGATCGCCAGGTGAATGCACCAGCAGGCCGAATACGGCAGTCTTTATGCGCAGATACTGCAGGAACATCTTTTCATATTCACTGTCTCCACGTTTTTGCGAGCGCAAGAGATGGAAGGCGCGCCCTAGCATCCGACGCTCGGATTCCGCTTCCTTCGTCAATAAATTGTGCGAGGCACCAGCCAGCTGACGGCGACTGGCCGAAGCGGTGGACTTGTGCACCTCCCGGGCCAACTGGTTCCGCTCTTCTCGCCATGGATAACGTGTACCGGTCAGAGAGTACGGTTTCGTCTGTCCTGCGACGAAAGTACGGAGACTACTTCTGCCTATCCGGCAGACGGGATCAGCGCAATCCCTCAAAGATTCGCGATGCCAGGAGTGCTGGTCAATCACGCGTCTGGCTATAAAGGCTTGGAGGATCAGATCGGCCCACTCACCCATATGTCGAGCTCGCGCGAGTTTCTTCGAAGGAGTCAGGGATTCTACATCCTGAGTTTTGTCGGCTAGACATGGTGCCTGGTGCAGGCCCGGACAATACGCCCGTACTCCCTGAATGGACATGGCAAAGCCACTTGGGTCAGTAAGTGCCCGGACGCGAAGCGACACCCACAATTCCTCAAAGCTTGGCAACGCGGCGTGGTGAAGATGGTTTTGCGCCACGGGAAAATCGGGGGCCATCGACGCTGTGAGAATCCGGACGCCACCAGGCACGTCAAGACCACATTCGGTAGACGCGGCTATCAGGATTCCGGGTGGTAGCGTCAAAGAAACGAAACGCCAGCGAAGGATCTCCCGCCCAGGACTTTCACGGTCCACCACCAGGATTACCTCACGCCCATCCCGCTTGATCAGAGTTCCTGCGATTCCACTCAGTACGTCTATCTCCCTCAAAGAAGAATCCTTGGTGGCTTCGAACCATATTTCGTGAGCCTCTTCCACGGCCCTCTCTACCTGGGCCGCGGTGGCAGAGAGATTTGTGGCATGTTCCTTTGCCCGCTGTCGGATCCAACCTCCGATCCATGCCCAGCTATTGGTCGTTTGGACGCCACAAAATGCCATCGGGCAACGAAGGCCGGAACCTACCGCATCAGCGTAGAGTCTGTCGGTGAGCGTCGCAAGGTCGAAGGACATCAGTTCCTTGAGGCGGACTTGTCAGCTGTCGCTCTAGGCGTGTGCTTATCGGTACGACCCACGACTTTCCGAATCCAAGGCGAAGGCTTGTTATAGAATCCCTCATACTCAGCGTCAAGCTTTGTTGCCAAGGCATCCACGTCCTTTGGGCTCTCGGGCGGTGGCCCAGCTAAATTGCTAGCATAACGGGCGGCAAATGCATCAGTGATCAGTTTTTTCCGCCGAACACGAAGGTCCTCCCGCGTTTCTTTTGAGGTGTCAAGAGAGTCTAGTAGCAGATCTTGTACATGTGGAGGCAAAAATAGCTCAGGACGGGCAAGAAGCGGCAATGTCCTATTCCTCCATGTCCCATGCTCTTCATCGCCCTCCTCTTTCAGGAAGCTCTTATCTGGCTCCTGAGTAAGGAGCTTTTTCCAATCCTCGCTCTTGTTCGGACCGACCCTTGCGACAACAGGATCTGAGATTGTTCGAGAAAACTTTGAGGGATTCTTAGTCATCCACCAAAGCTGGTGGTAAACCCAACCGTATGCAAGGCGTTCGATTTGCGACGATTTATCCTCGCCGCCGCTAGTCTCCTCGGACCTAACTGAGATTTGCTGAATAAATTTGGCCCAATCGCGCGCCCATGCGACGAACCGAAGAGGCGAGGGAAGCAAGTGCACACGCCACCAAAATGGGAGGTCTGAACCATCCGGCAACTGAACACGCGTCCAGGCGAGCGCCAGATATACGTTCCACTGCAGGCCTGAAGCGACTAAACCGAATCCATCCGCTCGCAAGCTGGCGGCAAGCAAGGGCGGCCAGATATTATGCTGTTCGGAAGCGCCCCCGGCTAACTCTTTTGGCGGGCCATTCCTAAAAATAAATTCAGGCCGCCCACTTGAAACAATTTCCTTTCCCACATCGATCTCTACACCGTATACTTTCGGAAAAACCGCAGCCAATTCGCCGCTTGCCAAGTATTCAAGCTTCGGACCACTGTTGTCGCGTGCAGGGCTGAGCCTAATCTGCGTGTGGGAACTATCGTCGCCGTCAATTATCTGGCCCATTAGCTCTAAGGCCGTGTTCGCCGAACTGCCGCGATCCGTCACCAATTCGCTGAGTTGCTGGGCGCGCCGATAAAACATCATGGTTGGGAGGCCAAGCTCATCCGTGGTGTGGGACTGATCCTTGACATTTCCGCTCTCGATAGCCGCCCGATCACTCGCTACCTCAGAGAACCTCCCGATTACGTCAATTCTATTAAGGTATTCGCCCAATCGTCCATAAGCACCAAGCTTCTTGCTCGTTGACTCCCACATATTAAGTGCGTCCTTCAAATTGGAAAAAGCCAACAAGTCGCGCAAGCCCAAGGCATTCAGTGACCATCTATTGGCGGGAGCAAACACTTTTTGAAACGCCGCTTCTGCCAAGGTTCTTGGCCAGTGATCGAATTGCCCCGATAGATCTGACGCAACATATTGTGTCTCCCCTAACCTTCGTTGCTGACCCTCAAAATCAAGTTCAAGCATGTTCACCATGTGGCGGCGATCAGCCGCCACGATGAAAAACACGTTAGGGTGGTAAAGCATTCGCAAAGCGGGGAGTAATTCGCGAATCCGCCGCACTTGCAGATCTACATCATCGATCATTATGACGAACACGGACTGAACAGGATTGGCCGACTGGAATTGATGTTTCGCAGCTTCGCGTTCCCGGTCCATTACTCTGTAAACAAACTCCTGCCAATTGTCAATGACACGATACCAGTCTTTCACCTGTTCTTCTCGGTCAATAATTTGTTCGACGAGTCCTTTGCCGCCCGCTATCGGGGTCCAACCGACAGTCGCGATTTGAAACAGACTCTCCCAGGCATCAGCGAGAAGCCCATCTTTATGTTCACCACCGAACTGCCGATCAATGTGGTCTGCTATAGGCTTCCATGCCTGCACAATTCCGGCAATCAGCGGCATTTCTTGCGGCAATGGATCGAAATCAATGATACGAAGAACCCGAACGTTTTCCGGGATATCATAGCTGCCGGGTCCTCGAAGTTTCGTGAGCCGAGATTTCCGTTCTTCGTTGCGTGTCCTGTGATTTGCTCCATCGCGCTGTGCGCCGTGCCACCAGGCTGCCATCGTCAAAAGCAACGAGGTCTTTCCACTGCCCCTGCCGCCGTCCAGGAGCAATACGCGACGATCCCGTTTTTGAGTCTTCTGACAGTAATCTAGCTGGTCTACGGGATCTTGAGATGCGGGAGTGTGCGGAGCCTTTTGGAACCGAGCCTCTATTCGTTGGATTATTTCGAGTTCATGATCTGACAGCTGGCTTACCGTCAGCGGGCTCGTGTCGTTGCCTCGACTTTCCACGTTCACGTCTAGATCGGTCATTGTCGCACTTTAGTCCTGAAATAAATGGAGACAGTGATGCAGGATTCATTATAGTCAAGTGCGTAAACCCGTTTTGGATCATAGCTTCAGAAATCGCGGACAGGCTCGCGAAGTTTAGTACATGTTCTTCGCAGAGGAGTTCTCGATAAGACCGGCTAGCGTACACGTAACGGGCGGCCACCCGGTGATCCGTGCCGGAAATTGGCAGGAATTGATGGATCAGAAAAGTGTCATCAGGCTCTGCAGACGGGCCTAGCTCACGGTCAATATTGACCGCGCCCGTCATCAGCTCAGCATTAGCTATCTGAAGAACAAGGAGTCCATTCGCCTTGAGTGCATTGCTGCAGCGCGTGAGGATGTTGTGGAGATCTTCCTCGGTCTCACAATAGTGGATGGTCCAGGACAGCGCGCAGACGATATCGAAGGCAGCGTTATATGAGATCTCCTGCATACGTTTTAAGCAGACTCTCTCAGGGTTGAGGCGCCGGCGCGCTGTCTCAATCATTTCGGGCGATGCGTCGATTCCGTGGGCGTCGATTCCGGCTGCGAGGGCCGCTTCGAGAAAAACCCCTGTACCACAACCTACGTCGAGCAGGTGACAATTTGTGGGCGCTACACGCAAAGCCTCACGGATCACCAAAGCGTGATCGTGTTTATAGTGACCGGGTGGTGTATGCAGGTCGTACCGGTGCGCAAATTCGTGAAAAAGCCGATACATAACTGTCAGATCTCGTTGAGGTCGTCCGATTTGGCCGAGGGCATGGTTGTGAATGACTTGATCGCCACCTCGATAACCGGGACAATGTGGGCAGTTGGGCGGGCAAGTGGCGCAAGACAATGAACTACGCGCTTGAGCGTCGAACGCTGACGCGCCGTATGGGTTTTGACCGTGTCCAATAGATCGAGCCTCCGGGCAGAGTCGGTCAATTGAATCCACTCGGTAAATGAGGTCTGACCCATCCTGAGTAAGCTAGCGAACGGCTGTAGCCCACTGCCTCCACAAAGAATGCAACATTTCACCTGGACGCTCTCATGAACCTTGCGTCCCCAGTCCGCATTCCGACTCCGGCCAGACTGCTCGATGATGTGTCGGTGCAAGCCATCCCAACGTAGCCACGAAGAGACTTCCGCCGGATTCGACCGCGGACTCTTTAAAAAGGAACCCGCCCCAGGACGTGACCAAAACCCAAACAAAATAAGGTCGCGCTGTCTCACGGTCCAGTCGCTCGAACGATACTTTTAGATCCCACAAGCCTTCCTTCGCTAGTCTACGGAGAAAGGGGCTCAATTCATTGTGGCGTACGCCTCTCATGATGGCATTAGCTTCGGTCGTTAAGAAACGCTCGCTGTCGGGCGTTGCACTTCGATCTTTTACTATGAGCGCTTCGGAAACCGCCGCGATGCCACGGGTACCCTTGCACAACGGGCAACGACCGATCGGGTCGAGACGTGAAAAATGAGCGGGCACGCAAGTCATCGGTGCAATAAGAGCTGTCTTCAAATCGAGGAGGCGATTCGACGCTGTGGCCTGTAGCTGGCCGCGCCGATCGCGCAACTCCACATAACCAGCTCCGATAGCAAATGCATCCCGAAGCACGCGCAAGCGCGCCTCGTCGCTATCATCGTCCGGAGTCAATCGGCCGCCGGTCGCGCGTATGTTTCGGACGTCGAAGTCCTCTCCAATCTGTCTACCTGAGTCAGTAATAAGGTGGAGTCCCTCCTTCGACACGTGCGCCGATACGGATTGGATAACGGACCGCGGAACTTGCCTACCCCAGATTTGCATTTCCGTAAGAAATGGGTGGATAGCTAGCCAGCAATCAGCGTTTCCTTTCCAGCTAGCAAGGAGGTTGGCGAAGGCATCGCTCTCGGCAGTCCGCTGCACGTCAAGCAGTAGCTTCGGAATCTCCAGGTCCAAACCCGCAACCTCCCAGGGGTCGCGCCCAGCATACAAGTCTTCCGAGATAGGCACAATTGGTTCTGCGAGCCCTTCCTCCGTTGCAACCGTTGCCGTTGCATCACCGCTGATTAGGGTGCGAATCAGTGCCCTTGTGCGGGAAATCTGCTGGTCAAGAGAAAGTTTTACCTTTGTTCCTTCAGGGGGGGCCGGCTGCGGAATGCTATTGCGCGCTGGCAGACTCCCAGCCAGCGCCATCCCGGTCGGTGTGCGGGTTCGAGCCAGTTGCTGCGGCAGACCAGCATAGATGATCTTCCCGCCTTCTGGTCCCGCGCCCGGACCAAAGTCCAGCACCCAGTCTGCTGAACGAATGAGCCGGAGATCGTGCTCTATGATAACGATTGTATGGCGACCTTGGTCCAAAACGCGGTCCAATGCAATCGCAAGACGCCGGACATCGTTGGGGTGAAGCCCGACCGCTGGTTCGTCGAGAATAAAGAACATCGATCCGGCCGATTCGGTGCTAAGGCGCATGGCAAGACGGAGTCGCTGGACCTCGCCGCCGCTTAATGTGTCAATTCTCCGACCTAGTGCTACGTACCCGATTCCCAAATCGCACATAGCGGCTATCAAACTTCGCGGAATCTTGAACGTATCGGCCAAGGGGCCTAACCGCTCCACAGGGGTCCGCAAGAGTTCTTGCACATTGACGCCGCCGACGCGGACTGCTAGCGCCGTCCGCCTGTAGCATGCCCCCCCGCATGCGGGGCAAACCGACCAGAGATCGCCGTCCGCCACTTCGCCAACGCCCATACAGACTGGACATCGGCCTTCGCCCGCATTGATGCCGAAGTCACTAGCGGACAGTCCGTCCCGCATCGCTGCTGGCGATGTCCCGAACACCTTGCGAATGTCGTCAAACACGTCTGTGGCCGTAGCGACCAGACTTCTGCGGTTCGCCGGGGGCATCACCTGATCTAAAGCGACAACCTCAGTTATCGAGCGAGCCCCACTCAGTGAGCGCCATCGTCCCTTTCGCAGGGCGAAGTCGGAGACTGTTCCGCCCACGGCCTTACACAACGCTGGAGCGAGGACGCCGCGAACAAAACTTGATTTCCCCGAGCCGGATACACCACTGACACACGTCAGGCGGCCGAGCGGAATTTCGCAATCCAACTTCTCAACGTTGTTAATGCACGCGCCCCGAATGGCCACTCTGGGCTGATCCGGCAGGATCGCTAGCTGGGTACGAAGGGGGCCGTCATCAGGGCGCTCTGGCCTTCGATGTGACCCGGCGTATGTGATTTCACCTCCCTGGGTACCCGCGCGAGGCCCTACTTCGATGAACCGATCGGCAATTTCCCAGAGTCGCTCTCGGTGTTCGTTAAGGATAACAGTGTGCTTGCCGCGTAACCTCTCCAAGGAGAGCGCCAAGTTCGACAAGTCTGCCTCGTGAAGCCCGCGAGCTGGTTCGTCTAGCAGAAGACAAAGACCTTTTTCCCCCGCGTCGAGAACACGAGCGAGCCGGATTCTACGACTTTCACCCTCGCTGACGTCGACCATCCCGCGATCACCGGTGAGATAACCTACACCTACCAATGCGATCGAGTGTGCGTGCCTGCGAATAGCCTCAACAAGGAAGCGTGTCTCGGAGGGGACTGCGCCGGCAAAGTCACTTCTCACCGCTGCGAAAGCTTCCAGCTCGGTAAATGTCATTCCCAGTATCTCAGCAATGCCGTGACCGCCGACCCGAAGTGCGCGAGCTTGAAACGACCACCGAGTTCCGCCACAAGAATCGCACGGGCCGGTTTCAACGTACGGGGCAAGATGGTCTGCCGTCTTGGTCCCCGCTGCTGACTTGTCCAGGATGATTTTCCGGAAGCCAATAAACGGCCGCGCGTCACCGAACTTCCGGCCGGTGCGCTCACGGTCGAAGACTAATTCACCTCGGCTTCCGTTCAACACCAGTTCACGTGCTGAGGCTGGCAGCTTGGACCAGGGGACTTCGGGAGAAAAACCTTCCATTCCATTAAGGCCCTCGATCGTCTCATGCTGAACGTTCACGTACTTATAATTCTTCTCCGTCCATATTGCGAACGCGCCAGACCTCATAGAACGCTGAGGATTGGAAACCAGGGCGCTTTCAATTAGACGCCGCGCGATCCCGGTGCCATGACAAACGCGACAAGCGCCACTCTCTTCATGTTCGGGTGCATTGAATGACAAAAGGTGTGCAGACGGACGAAAAAACACCTCGGGAGTAGCGGGGTGCACCCAGTGTTTCGCAGAATCGAGTCGCGGGCCAAACGGACCCATGAGATCAGGATCGACTGCGGCGGGGAGTGTAACGACAACCGAGCCGTGACCAGCCGAGAACGCTTGATCAAGAAGCTCTCGCAATTGCTTTGCCTGCGAGACCCCATTGATTTTCATGCCGCCAACTAGTGCCTCAACAGTGTGTGCGACGTTCCCGTTCGAACCCTTGAACTGAGACGTCTCGACTATGCGGCCACTGTCGCGCAGACGAGGAGGGTCCGTTTCGCTCCGCATGACGAACTGGCGGATGCCGTGAGACTCAAGCCGCTTCACGGCACTTACGCAGTCGGTCCGCTGCTGCCGAATGGGAGCAGCCCAGATCTCCAAGGGACCGCGATAGTGGTTCGAAATCCAATCGGCGTATGACCCTGGCGAAGGCGGCGGCACGGTTTCCTTGGCGCGGTCGGAATATGGAACCGACGCGAGAACGAATAGTCGGCGCAGAACGGAGAGGAAGCCTGTCGCAGTTCCAACCGTCGTACGCACACTCGGACGAAAGCCGCGTTGACCTACCAGGATCGTAGGAGGAAGCGGACCGATGAAAGCTCTGACGTCGTCTTGCTCGATATCTTGCTGCGATATATCGAGGAATATCCGCGTCCTGCGGCTTCCCTCCGCCCCAAGGGTGTCAAGTAACAGAGAACTCTTGCCCGACCCGGAAACGCCGGTCACGACCGAGATGCGTTTTAGCGGAAATGTGACGTCGACGTTCTTGAGATTGTTGGCATCGGCGCCAATGATAGGGATGCCCGGCGAATCCGTCGAGCGCGGCTTGCTCATGTTGCGGGCTCTCCCAGATGTAGAACGAGCACCGAACGAGCAACGAATTCTATCGGGAACGTGATAAATCGAATTGAGCAGGGGCCACGGTAGTGAAGCGCGGTTCGGTTCGAAACAATTACCGTATCGCCCGGATGAGTGTGAAATTGCACAGAAACTTCGATCGCTGCACGATGAATTGTGGCGATGACCGATTCTAGCTTCGAGGAATCTTTTTCTCTGAGTCGCCCACTAGCTATGCGAAGGCTATGGGGGTGATAACGAATCATGCCGTTCTGAACGAGACGCCCCCGCCAGATCTTAGGCGAACGCTCGTGCGCCAAAGCAGTTTCAGATTCAGTTAGGAAGGCCAACGCCTCGGTGTCTTCGTCGGTCCCCGAGGCGAGGCGTTGCAGCAAGTTCGGCAAGTATGCAACGCGCTGCTCCCCATATTCAGGCGCACCAGGATCCTCGTGTTCGCACTGCATCGCAGTGGCGATAGGCGGAACCTCGGAGACATTTCCATCAGTATGGAAATCCCCGCCACGAATGGTGTGGGAAAGCTCATTCGTCCACGGTGACATCCGAAACCGTTTAACGACCCGTCCCGGCGCGTACGTTTCGAATGCCAAGTTAAGCGCCCTACTCACGACAAGCAGCGAGCGCCCTTCGTCCGCATCGAGTCCTCGCACGACGAAGTACCCATAATTGGAGATCGCGGACGTCACGACGTCACAGAACGCGCTCCAGCGATGATTTCCAACCAGTGGGGCAACAATGTCGGCCGTCAACGCGATGACCTCCGCCTCGTCGACGGACGCGAACGATCTCGCCACCGCGTCGATATCCCTCTTTAGCGACGTATCAAGTTTCGTGTCAGGAAGGGGATGTTCGTTCATGCGCTACATGCAAACGGAAGATCAACTTATACCGATAATGATGATCGAACATGGTTTGAAGGTCGGGATACCGGAACGTCGCCCGGATCGGGTCGTACGTTATCCAACCCGAATTGCGCAGTGGTTGTACCGAGGGCAGAAGGCCAGCAGACGAGGCGGCCTCCATGATTTGGAGTGGCATGTAATCGTAGACACGGTGCCCAGCCTCGACCAGAGCTGTCTTCCATGAATTCCACAGGGGGTTTTCAGAGTGGCAGCCTAGAACGATATACGCATTACCATCAAATGCAAGAATTCTGCGCACCCGGCGCATGAAATCCTGCAGGTCAGGCTCCAGATACAGCACTTCATGACTGGTGACGAGGTCAACCGCAGCAGCTGGAATTCTATCCCATTCTGACACGTCTAGGATCTTCACCATAGCGGCGGCTGTGCCGTCCAGCCGACGCGAGGCGGCCTGACGGGCACCAGCAAGCGGCTCTATTCCTAACAACTCGTTTGGGGCGAATCGACGGCTTAGCACGTCGAGAAATCCGCCCGTATGGCATCCTATATCAAGAACCACACGTGGCGGAGTTGCACGGTCTCGCTCTATGTGACCGATTAGCGCAGACCAGAACGATTCATTGACGATTGGCAAGTCGCTGTCGAGGACCGGATCACCGAAAAAGGTATCGCTGGCGATTTCGAGGTTCTTCATGGGCACCGCTGAGACGAGCAACTTCGCGCCAGAACGTCTCCCGCAGTCGGATCGATACCGAAATGCGCGATGAACATTTCAACCGAGGCCTTGAATGCGTTCTCTAGCGCGGCCCGGTCATCGGAGCCCCGCATCCCGAAATAAGGAAAGTGATGGAGATATTCGCCAAAAACGACCTGGCAATCACGCATGTACGCTCGCGTGTCGAGAATATGGGCGTGCCAGAATGTGTCAATTGGTCCGGTTGGACAGATCTTCCGGTCAGGGTAGCGGGCGTTGAGCGCCAGAAAGTTGCGGTAAAGCGACTCCACTTCGTCACAGAACTCAACTGTCCAGCTCTTCTCTTCGATCATCTTTCGCTTTAGCATGGTGAAGTCGAGCTGGTTGACGCGATCGACCGCGTCGCAGAGCATCGCGTCCTTTTCAATCATCGATTGCGCAGCCTCGAATGAGACTGGCCCGGCTTGGTTGATTGTGGCCATACTGCGAACTAACCCTCCTGAACGTGTCTATAGCGCCTTCTGGAACCAGGGTAGCTGAACCCCAGGCGATCATGCTCAGCTACGATTGGACTTCGTCGGACCAGAAACGGACTGTGGCAACTCAGCCGTGTAAACACCTTATTGTAGGCCATCCTGGACGTGAGTGAAGGAGGGATGGGAGTTGTCTCAGCCTGGAATCTCTGACGGTCCGAAACATGCGACGGTGATTGGTGGCAGCCTCAGGATCGTGCACATTGAGTGACGCAGATTGTCGAAAACTTTGGGAGTGGCGATGCCAGTCCGTCTGCACCGAGCGAATGAGGGTGCAACTTGCGCCTGCTAAGGCAAGCTGAACTCCTCTTCTACGTTGCACGCCTTCGCACGCATTAACTGCCTGAAAACAGTGCGCGATGTCAATGTGATCCTGATTCGCAATGTGGCACACATAATGCACACAGACTCCAGCCAATCTCGGCGCAAACGAAACAAAAAACGGGACCCGCTACACAGCCCGCGCTGATACTGCGAATCAGCAGCCGACGGCGACCTGCGGCGTAGCTGGAGCCGGCCTGGCTGGTGGTGGCTGCGAATCAACAGTTCTGCTGTGGGTTCATGATGACGACACCTCCTCGAGTTTTGTTGTGCTGATCGGGCGTAGACTGACGGAAGGAGCTAAACTACAAATGTGAAGACGATTCCACTTCAAAAGGCCAGGAATCAGAAGCCCATGAAGGACCCGCATCACGCTGCGGCTGTCGAGCGGGGTAAGGCAGCTGTCGACAAACTTCAGCAGCAGGGCATCATCGACAGCCAGGGCCGCCGGATTCGGACGGATCTTCCCGCCGACATGCAAGAAGGTAAGGATCGCGACTTCGGCGGTTGATGGTCCCCAGAATGATAGTGGTCGCCGGTCCTCCTGGGAGCGGCAAATCAACTCTATATCCCGTGTCCAGCTTTGGTGTTTCCTATTTTAACGCGGACGATCGCGCCGCCGAATTAAACGGAGGCTCATATGCCAGCATCTCGAACGAGATTCGCAAGATTGTCAACCGCGAGTTCGAGGCATTCGTCTTAGGCTCAATTGAGAAGCACACCAGCTTCGCGATCGAGACGACTCTTCGCAGCGACGTCACATTCGAGCAGGCGCGCATCGCCAAGCAGGCTGGATTCGTGATTGAGATGCGATACATAGCCCTTCGGGATTTCGGCAGCCACCTTGAGCGTGTAAAGGCCCGAGCCGATGCTGGTGGCCACAGTGCTTCAGAGGCTACGCTGAGGCGAATCTATGAGGCAAGCCTACGAAACCTCCGGCGGGCCGTTCTGGAGATGGACATCCTTTGGGTCTATGACAATACTTCTATTGACGCCAGCCATCCCGTTGTCCTGGAGGCACGTGAGGGCGAGATCTGCTTCCTGGCCGCCGACGCGCCTGCTTGGTTAAACGTGAATCTTGACCTCTCCTGACTCGGCGCTGGCATCGGCGACTACTGCTAGTAGGAATTCGGGACATCATGGGTGCAGCGGCACAATGGCGAGTTCGCGGTTTCGGGGCTTAGTAAGACAAGTTCAGCATGATGGGTCTGGAGTATATCCAGCGGAGGAGGCGGACTCGGCTGCCTTGAATCGTTCATGCCATCCTTTTGGTGCCATCATCGACACATCGTAAGCATGGTTTCGCTTTGTCGGCTAGCCTCTCCGAGAATGTAACTCCCTCGACGCGGGTGTCTTGATGAGCACACGGCAGCCGAACTGCACGCCAAATCAAGACCCTGCGGGCAGTTCCGATGGAGCGGAAGAAGAGATCTACAGGTGTTTTGGCTGGACGATGACGATCACGTTGAGGTTGCCGTGTGCTTTCGTGAGATCGTTCTCTAACGCCTGCGGACTCGGGCAGTGCCCGGTAGGGTCGAAGACGAAGCAGAGGAGAGTCTTGCAGTCCTGGTGCGTTTGGTAGCGGAGGATGTCCACGGCAAGCTGTAAGACCAGTTCTTTTTGGCCGAGTCCCTTGCGGGTCATCTTCGCCTCGACGACGAGCTGTTCTGGCTTGAGGAGGAAGTCCATGCGGCTGGCGTTTCCGGCGTAGCTGGGCGTCCACTCCTCAGGTCTCACGTCGGTGAAGTGGAGTTTGAGGATCGCTTCAATGAGGTCTTGCACGTCGTACTCGTCGTTGATCGCGAGCGTTGGGCGGGAATCGTGGCGGTGTGTGAGCGTCTTTGCGACGACGGCGAAACGTTCGCAGATGGTCCGCACGAGCACCTCGGCTGCTTGGCTATTGCGGGGTGCCTCCCACGTTTCCTCGACGCGCGCTTTGATCGTCTGGTCAATGATCGCTTCTGTTGCGTGGAGGATGAGCCCGGCGTCGGCGAGGTCGTCGTAACTGTTTTGCGCCGTGAAGGCTTGCTGCAAACTGACAACGGCGAGGTCCTTCGCCGCGATGGTGAGTCCGATGCTGGTAGCGAGCCCGTCCTGGGTGGAGATCCAGTACAACAGGCTTAACGGTGCGAGTGTGAGGTCTTGGATGCGCGGGGTGCTGCACATCATCCACGCGATGCCGAGTTGTGCTGCGGCGATTGCGCCGAGATAGTGTGATCGCGAGTGCTCGGGCAGTCGAGCTCTACCATCGCACAGCACCTGTTGGAGCCACTTACGGTCGTCATCGGTGAGTGCGGGGCAGTGCCGTGCACCGATGCAGATCCCAAGGAGATCGAGTGGACGGTAGAAGTAGGATTCCCGGTCGAGGGGGAACGCTTGTCGCTGCGCAAGGCGGCGAAAGTGCCGAGCCCATTCCTGATCGTACGCCACCGGTCGAGCAAAGTGTGGGTTTGTGTACTGGTAGCCTGCGCTCGCGAGCATCGGAGTCTCGCCGAGCCGGTCGGTTGCAAGCGACCGCTGGGGGACTAGTCTCCCACTCGTGGCATGGAGATAGTCAAGAAATCCTGCTTCCGGGCTCGGCCAGGGAGCGTTCGCGATTGCAGCACTCAGTTCGGCGCGCAGGGTTGCGTACGCAGTGCTGAGATTGGTCATAGGAACCATCTGCTAGAGCGCAGCTTCATATTGAGAACAGCGGGACTCCAATCCTTGACGCACCGCAGGCGGCCAAGGAGTTCCGCGATGAGTTCGGAATAGTAGATGCTCACGGGCTTTTTCGCAGGGAGCGTGGAGCGCCAACTGAGCCCAGTGAACTTGAGCACTTGTTCGCTCAGATACGTGAGATCGGTAAACGTTGATCCCTTGTGGATGTGAATCAGGAGTGGCGCGGGGAGCGGCGCGTTGGCATGCTTGATGAGGTTCGGTCCATTCGTGCAGACGAGGCGGGTGTACCGTCCGAGTTGCACGATGGTGCCGCGCTCCGGCACGAAGACAGCCTTGGTGCCGTAGTTCCCGCTAACCCCTGGCTGTTGTGGGTCAAGGAGGAGGAAGGGGTGGTCGATGGTGACGGTGAGAAATGCGAACTCAATCGTCTGTTCGTTGCCGACCGTGAGCGCTGCGCGCTTGACGATATCCGCGACCTCGATGTACTTCAGGGGCTTGTAGGTGTGAAAGATGAGGCGGATGTTGTCGCCAGGATTCCAGCCATTGCGTTGCTTAAGCTCTTGGAGCAGGCGTTCCGTGCTTTCTTGGAGCACGCCGGGGTACTCGTCGTACGTGCAGTCTTTGCTGACGTGGCTCAGGAGGTAGTTTCCGTCGCCGCGAAAGACCGTGGTGATCCCAACGTACCTTGTTTTCCTGCTGAACCGGTCGGCCCTGACTTCGCTCGTGCCGATCCCGATGATGAGCTCATCGCTAATCGTCGTGTCCTGGTTGACCGTCCACGGCGTGCCGTTCATCTTCGCGTAGAGCGCGACGGTGAAGTTTTGCAGGATGTACTGCAGCTCATATGGTGACTTGGTCAGCTTTGAGGTTTTGATCTCTTGTGCCGGAATTCCCGCCAGCATCAGGGTCGCCTTTGCCGTGAGGTAAGGGCTGGTCGCGTCAGGGAGCGCGCCGTGCTGGTCGGTGAGGACCACGATGGCAGCGTCAACATTCGACGTGGCAGCTAGTTGCTCCTCAATGGCGTGCCGGTACGCCCCGGCGGGGTCGCCGGTGTTGAGCAGTCGCACCTTGCACATTGTAAAGGTCGGGTTGAGCAGGCCGAAAAGCTTCGCGAACCCTCCCTCGTAGGCTGGTTTTGGCATGGTGATGCCGTTGCGCAGGTGGTTCAGGAATGTTTCCGTGGCTCCCTGCGCCATGTCCGGGAACACCACGAGGATGTTGGGCGTGCGCTTCGGGAACGTGTCTTTGCTGAAAGGGCCGTACTGTTTGATCCCGAACCACGGATACGGGCTTGCTTTCGTCCTCGCAGGATTGAAGTAGTACTGGACGGGTGGCGCGCGGTGGATGGCCTCGTACGCCGTGGTGTTCGTGACGGTGAGCTGATCCTTGATGGTTACCGTCAGGTCACGCGTCAGCTGGAGAGCTGGGTCCTTCTGGAAGAACTGATGGAACTGCTGGAGTAATTCATTCACGGCGGGACCGGAGAGCAGTTTTGCCTCTTCCCGCTGGCGCGCCTGTTCAAAGTGATCGTAATCGCGCCCAAGCAACGTCTTGAGGCACCGCGCGAAGCTTGCCTTTGACCCTTCCAGCAACACCTCGCTGGTGCTAATAGATGCGCGGTCGTCATAAGACGCCGCTAGGTGGATGGTCGTGCCGGTCACGCCGCGTATTTGGCCGACGAGACGCCGCTCGCCAGGCGCCGTTACTCGTCGGACGACATACAGTCCGCCCAGGTCGATGCCAGCCCCTTGCAGTGCCGCGAGGTCGACGCTGATCTCCCACTTCGTATTAATCGTGAGGAAGAGTCCGATGCTAGTCTGGTCGGGGATGGGTTCGATGATCTTCGCTTCGAGGATGAAGGTCGGGCGGATGCTAAAGTGCTGCAGCAACCCAGGGGCATTGCGCATGCTTTTGACGATAGTTCCGACGATCTCGTCTTTCTTGCCTTTGAAGGCGAACGGGCGGAGGCGAAACGATTCGTACGTCGGGAACTTCTGCGGCAGCAGGTCATCGATGAGTGCCACGAGCAGTGGGAGGTGCTCGCTGCAGGTGAGCGTTGCCGGATCGCCAATGGTCGTGCTGGGCTGCTGGGTGCGCGAGGCGGCGTAGAGGGTTCCTTCCCGCCAAGAGATGAACCAATCCTTGTGCTCTTCTCGCAGCGGTTTGACCTCCTTGTTATCCGGCAAGGAGAGCGCCCGCACGTTGAACGTGTCGCTGGAAAGCACGACGCTAAAACCGTTGAGCAGCAAGTGGGATTGCGCGGTGGTCGCCATGGTGGAGGGCGACCGTTCAGGAACTTTAAAGGTCGTGCTCATAAAGAGATGGATTTTTCCTACGCGCTTGCGCCGATGGGTGCCGCGCCCTCGGATTGCCAAAGACCGAGCTGGTTGGGATCGGCCGACGTTGTTGGACGTGGTGGTCGCCGTAGCGTCGCCGATCGTTCGCGGAGGTCGCGGATGCGCCCTGAGTACGCGGTAAGGTTGTGTGCGAGAAGGTCGTCGAGCGGTGCGTTCAGCGGCGTCGGTGCCGGTGCCCATCCGCCAGTATTGAGGATGCGTCGGTGGATGGTCCGCATGAAAGGGACGCTGTCGATGACGGTGAGATCCGGGAACGCGCACAGGCGCGGCAGGTGGCGTCGTCCGCCAATCGCGATCAGATGGAGTACTCTCCCAATGCGTTGCTGGAGTTCTTCAAGGCGCGCGATGTGCCAAGCTCCCTTGATGTTGGAGGACGGGCCGGTTTGGAACTCCTTACAGACCATGCGAATCGTGGGGTGCTCACGAAGGAATGCTGCCCAGCGGTCCCAATCGTGCTCGGTGATCCCGGCGATGTAGGGGATCACGCTGAGTCCGGCGGTACTCAGCTCTTCGGCGCACAGGAGGGATCGTTTGATGTTCGCGAGATTGTCGAATCGCGGGACATCGCGAAAGAGGGAAAAGTTCGGCGCGATCACGTGCGCCGGAGCGATGCTCCTGATGCCGTCGATGATCCGCTGGTGGTGGCGGTCGCGCCAATACCGTTCGAGCTTCGCGTCTTTCGCGATGGAGGAGAGAATGATCGGAGTTGTCAGCGCGAGGCGGTACCGTTGCCGCAGCGCGACAGGGTCGCGAAGCATGTCACGAGTTGTTTTATCCCGTCGCGTGGCGCTAAACGTCGTGATCGCCGCGACCGGTACCTGGAGGTGCCCGCAGCGCTGTGATCCGTTCTGGACGAGCGGAACGTACGTGGGCAGCTGATCATCATGTTGCCGGAGCACTTTGATGTTGATGTCGAGGCCGTTGGTATCGCGCCAGATCGCAAGGAACTTGTTGTTGCGTGGACACAGGTACGAGCAGGCTGCCGGATTGTTGCAGCAGTACGTGAGGCAATCCAGGTTTCCGGGCTGGTAGAAGCCGCCGCACGCCTCTTGCGCGAAGCAGTGTTGGCAGCCCAGCGCGGGCTCGAAGCGCGTGTTCGTGCTGGTGGGCGGGATCATTGCTCGTCCTCGATTGTGAAGTCGAGGTACGCGCCATCGTGGCTGAGGGGTCGTATGCGCAGCATGTCCGAGCATTGTCGCGTGTCCAGGTAGTCGTTGAGGTCGTGGCGCGCGTCGCCGTCAACGATCCCGATGACGTTGTGGGTGTCGAGGATTTCGATAGTGCGGTCCGGGCGGCGGTGGAGGAGGAAGGGCGCGTCGGTGTTGAGCGGAGTAGTGCCGTCCGCGAGACGGCAGGGGTAGGTAGCGCTGGTGGTTTCGGGGTTAGCCAGGAGCGGTGGCGTGTAGAATCGTCGCTCGACGGTGCGTTGCAGACTACGGCGGTACGTTCGTTCGGTCTTGCGAATGAAATCTTCACCCATGGGAACCTTCCATACTCAAGGAGTCGTAGGCGAACTCGCGACCGACCTTCGCTTTCTTGACGAGGCCAAGATCGTGAAGGGTTGTGAGGCGCTTGATCCACCCGGTTTGGCCTATCGTGCTCGTGGTCGATTTGTGGAGTTCGCGTGCGGTGACGCGTCCTCGTTGGATGACCGCGTCCAGTGTTTGCGCATACGCGGCGTCGAGCGGCCCGAGGACGTTGAAGCTTCCGTCCGAGGTGCGCTGGAGGACGGGGGTGTGTTCGTGCTTGAGGACGTAGGATAGTTCCTCTTCGCAGTGGGCGTCGAGTCCGCCAATGACGAGGTACCTGCCCAGGGACCCGGCAGCGACCATCCGCAGGAGCGGGACGATCGCTGCCGCGATGTAGCTTGCGGTGATGTTGGTGATGCCAGTGAAGTCAAGGTAGATAACGTCGTCGGGTGCGGCGCGCAGGATCGCGCTCAAGAGTTGCGGGAGGTGTGCTTCTCCCATCGGTCTGCCAAGCAGGGTTTCGGCTCCGACGCAGGTCGCTAGCATAAGGGGTGTGGTCATGTTCCGCGTCTTCACCAACAATAGTGAACCTAGAGAACGGGATTGTCAAGCCCCTCGGGGGATCGCCTCAGAGCGTGATGAGAACTGGAGGCTGCTGGATACTGCAGCAGAGTGAGACTTGGAGGCCTGGGAGGTGGGTACCGTAGCTGACGAGTGAGCGGCGAACATCGGTGGTCCCTTGGAATTCGAGGACTGCCTCGCCCGTGCGCAACCGCACGACACCATGGTCCGCGACTGCGCGCAGGACTGTATCGAAACCGTACCCACGGCCGTGCTCCGGGAAACGCGAGACCCCGACGAGCATGGCTTTCTTGAGCGCCGCCATCGATGTCGCGAGCGCTTGGTGTTCCGGATTGGACCGTAAGCTCTGCAGCACGCCAATCCCGAGATCAGCGATGGTGAGAAAGACCCGCTCCTGCTCTAATTGATACGCGACCAACGCAGGAGTGGAGGTTTGCGCGTGAAGCCAGACGTTCGTTATGATTTCACTCAGCGCGCCCGTCAATGCCTTGGCGGTCATCGGACTAAATCCCACATTCGTGATACGCTCGCGCAAATTCATCTCAATATCGCGAAGAAACACAAGGTCCTCACGCACGGGAACAAGATAGGTCCCAACGGTGCTGCGGTCTTGGGGGCGGTTCGCGGAGGGCCACTCCGTTGCCTGAAGAACATCCCACAGCGGACCACAGGGGATAAGTAAGGACGCCGTCGCGGGACCAGTCGATCGCCAAACCAGGTGCTCGACGCCCGCAGCCAAAGACAAGTCAGCATCAGCGGGAAGTGGCGGCGCGCCTGCGCGACGGTGAAACAGCGCGATCTCGTGCACGGTGATCATTACGGACGCCCAACCCACGAACCCCTCTCCGCGAGCTCGCGAGAGAAGCCAAAAACCATCCTGTATTCTCTCGATTGTACTCTTGGCCTTATTAATGGAGAACAGCGAGGAGTGTCGCGAGGATTAATAGAATCTCTCCCCGGGGCGCACGCACGGGGCGTCGCACTACGGCCACGACTCGCACGACCATACGCAAAACCTTGGTCAGCGGTTACAAATTAGGATAATTGAAGAGCGTATGCGTTCTTCCTTCATCGCGCCGATGCTCCTGCAGGCAGATTCGATGCTGCCCGAAGGGTGGTTGTACAAGCGGAAGCTCGATGGCTACCGCGCCATCGCGGGAAGAGTGGGCGGTACGATGTACGTTCGCTCACGCAACGATAACGGCCCTTAGACCATAAGCAAATCGTTCAGCCCCAGGTTTTGTGGACCCATTCGAGCAGTCGCTGTTCCCGTTGCTCGACCTGTGCTGCAGCCCATCCTTCGGTTTCGATCGTCTGCGCGACTTCGGTGGCGGAGTGCAGGCCGGTTGCCCGGTATGCTGTCGTCTTGGTCGCCGGGGCCCTACCGCTCAGTGTCGAATTGAGCCCTGGTGTAAGGAGCATGAGATTGCCGAGGAAGTGGACGTACTTGGCGGTGCTGGATTGTGGCTGGATGTGCTCGATCGAGTGGGCTGCCGATTGTTCCCAGATCCGCTCCCACTGCTCGTTCGTGATGTTGCCGTGAGCGTGCTCTTCTTCGAACCGGTACATGAGGTAGCGAAGTTCTTCTTCCCATCCCTCGTAGCAGTTCGTTTTCTTGATGTTCTCGACGGCCCAGTCGATGCCGTGTTCGCGGTCGTCGCTGCCGATTTTCAGGAGCCGTGCTTCGGCGGCTGCGGCCGTGATGTCGGTGTTGACGCAGTCCCACGCAAGCCGGACGTACTCGCCAACTTGAGTTCTGGCGTCTTTGTGGCAGAGCCCGAACACGCGGAATGAGATCTTCTCCCAAGTCGCATACAGCGTGGCTTTCTCGGAATCGGAGAACTCGGTGAGGCCGATCGCGACGGCGAGCAATCGCGCGTGCGCGATACGGGTGACTGCGCGTGATCGGTGCGCGACAGCGAGGAACTCCTCAACGCCCTGTGCGACGCGCAAGACCCATCGCGACGTGGCGACCGTTTTTACGGGGTCCGTCCCGCATTGCTTCGCAAGGCTTTCCACCGCCTCTTCCTCGCCGAGTGCCTTACTGCGCTGGTTGCTGGATTTGAGCGTGGCGGCGAATCGCAATGCTTCCGTGCTGAGCCCTTGTCGCAGGCCAATGGTGGTGTAGATGCCCTCCCATATCCCGTGGAGCTCGGCGATGGTCTCCGCTTTGTTCCCGGAGCCGTGCTCGAAGGCGATGCCCATGAGCAGGCTCTTCAATCGGTCGAGCCAGGGGACCGCGAGGCCGCGGCTGTTGAGGACCTCGAAGACGGTGTACACGGTGGCTTCGTCGTCGATCTCGTGGAAGATGAACGTGAGACGGTTCTTCACGATGCCGGTGAGCTGGATGAGGTCGCCCCAGCCAGTCACAAACTTCGTGCAATCCCTGATCGCAGTCAGGAGCGCCCGGTCCGCGATGGTTTTTGCGACAGACGAGTCCGAGGATTTCCCGTGGCGCAAGTATTCGGAGAAGTACCCGTTCGGGTCGTGATTCATCTGCAACAAGATCAGGCTCAACTCATCTTGCTTAATAAGGATGCCTTGCAGCTCAGCGGCGAGCTTGGAGTGATCCGCAAGCGCGAGCTGAATCGCCTTGAGCAACACGATCAGGGTCGTCAATCGCTGCTGGCCATC
This sequence comes from Bryobacterales bacterium, assembly GCA_963798295.1. Classification (GTDB taxonomy): domain Bacteria; phylum Acidobacteriota; class Terriglobia; order Bryobacterales; family Bryobacteraceae; genus Palsa-89. Next base: position 2,283,005 of record CAWCSV010000007.1, read on the forward strand.
AACAACCTCAATGACGGAATACTCATCAGTAACGATTGTCTTCTGCCCACGGTTCAGGCCGACGACGGTCGCCATGAAATGCCGCTGGTCCGGGCGATGCTTCAACCGATCGATATCCTCGAACATATCCTGCCGCTCCTTCGAACTCCACGAATACGAACGCTGGTACTGCGGAATCCGAAAGAGCCGATTCGCCAAAAGATCAGTCAACGACAAGAATTTAGGCTGAATAAGCACGACAAAGCTACTCTACCAAGAGGGGAACGGAAATCTCAATCGATTATTCGGTTTATCCGGAGCCACAATACGAAACGGTGCAAACTCACTCAGCCTGTGTCACGAGCAGAGACGGCGTTTACACGGCGCGGCTGTTCTTCGAGCACTGCGGCTGCACGTTCCTAGAGGTCGGTCAGCGGCACGATTTCGGCAAAGACGCATATGTTGACCTCGCGGATACTAGCGCGATCACGCCGCGTTGCGCTCTAGATCAAATCCGGCGCATCGTGCCGGACGTCCAAGGACGACCACGCGGTGCCGGTCGACCACTACGCCGACCTATGGCGACGGTCCACGGTCCCTCTTTTCGGCATCGTGCATGATCCTTATGATTCGCAGCTGCGTGGGGTCGATCTGACAGACTACTTGCGCACATTCCGAGCAGACCGGCGGGAGCGTTCCGGTTGTCGGACGCCACTCCCTTCGACGAGATGGGTTTGCGGGGAGCGTTTCCACCTGCGTGACTGTGCGTAGTCCGCTTCTTATTGATGCCTTGGTGAAAACACCCAATACTGTTCGTCCAGCCGTCCTAGCGCGTTTTTCAGCGTGTAACCTAGCCTGATTTCGTCGCTGTATGCGTGACCGTTTTAGGCGGAGAGGTGGGCGGTTTGATACTTTAGTTAGTCTAAGTTAAACGTGCGGAATTGACCGGAACAAGGGACGATTGAGAACTCAAGCTCCTGAAATGACCCACGATCAGGTTTCGCCATTGCAGCCGGGGGCAGTGGTTCAAGTCCGATCCCGCCGGTACCTCGTCGAGGCGGTCGAGCCAGCTACCGACACTTCCTGGGAGCAGACACTCGTAGATCTTTCCTGTTTGGACGACGACGCCCAAGGTGAACGCCTTTCCGTCCTGTGGGAGCGCGAAGTCGATGCTACAGTTCTGCAGTCGAGCCTGTGGAACAGCGTCGCGAGCCGGGGGTTTGACGCGCCGGACGAATTCGCCGCGTACCTGAACGCAATTCGATGGAATCTCGTCACGTCCACCAATCCCAAGCTGTTCCAAGCACCGCACCGGGCCGGTATCCAGGTGATGACCTATCAGTTGGAGCCCCTGCGTAAGGCCCTGCTGCTGCCTCGGGTGAACCTTTTCATCGCCGATGACGTCGGCCTTGGCAAAACCATCGAAGCCGGCCTTATCCTGCGTGAACTGATCATGCGCCAGAAGGTGAAACGGATCGTGATCGCGTGCCCGGCCTCGGTGATAACACAATGGCAGACGGAAATGGAGGTCCGGTTCGGCCTGACGTTCGTGATTCTCGACCGTGAATACGTAATCCGTTGCCGTCGCGAGCGCGGCTACGGAGTCAACCCATGGAAGGCGCACTCGCGATTCATTGTGTCGCATTCGCTCCTGCGTGACGAAGAGTACGGAGAACCGCTCCGGAACTGGCTGCAGGAAAACAAGCCAGGCTCCATGTTGGTTCTTGACGAAGCGCACCATGCCGCTCCCGCCACATCGTCGCGGTATGCCGTCGATTCCCAATTCACGAGAGCGATGCGCGAGTTGACCGGTCTCTTTGAACACCGCCTTTTTCTTTCCGCCACGCCGCATAACGGCCATTCCAATAGCTTTTCGGCTCTTCTCGAAATGCTCGACCCCCAGCGCTTCTTCCGGGGTGAAAAAGTAACCAACCCGAAGCTCCTCGACGAAGTGATGGTCCGTCGCTTGAAGGACGAGTTACGCGAACTGGTTCCCAATCTAGGATTACCGAAACGCGTTCCTAAACAGTACGACATTTCAGGGCTGCCCGAGGATGCTCCTGAATTGAAGCTCATGAGGCTGTTGAGCGAATACCGGGAGCTTCGGGAGCAAAGAATGCTTAAGGCCAGCCGCGGTCAGCAATCTGCGGCGGCGCTTGTCAGCTGCACCCTTCAGAAGCGGTTGCTCTCATCTGTGGAAGCTTTCGCTTCAACGTTGAAGGTTCATCGTCGAGGCCTCTCCGACCAGACGCCCGAGCAGTTCTCAGACAGTCTGGATTCGCAGGAGCAACATGAACTCGACGCGCCGGATGCGGACGACGACCGCGCCGCACTATCCGAAGAGCAGGTAGCGGAGGAAAACGAGACGGCGGTCGTGCGCGCCACTAAACGCGGCCGAGGAAGCGAACCACCGGGTCCCGACGAACTAGTGTTACTCGAAGAGATGGCCGCACTGGCCGATCGAGGGCGCGGAGTTCCCGACGCCCGCGTTAAGGAACTGATCGCATGGATACGCGCGAATTTATTCGATGGTGCTGGGCATTGGAACGATCGCCGGGTCCTTATATTTACCGAATACACGGAAACTAAGCGATACCTCGAACAGCAGTTGCAGTCCGCTTTTGCCGCCACGGACCGGATCGGCGATCGCATCACGACATTCCACGGCGGTATGGGACGCCAGCGGTTGGACGCCATTAAACTGGCCTTCAACGCTGCGCCCGACAAAGACCCTCTGCGCATTCTTATCGCCACCGATGCGGCACGTGAAGGCGTCAACTTCCAGAACTACTGCGCCGATCTCTTCCATTTCGATGTCCCGTGGAATCCGAGCCGAATGGAGCAGCGCAATGGCCGCATCGACCGCAAGCTCCAGCGCGAGAAAGAAGTCCGCTGCCACTACTTCATTTACACGCAGCGACACGAAGATGAGGTTATCCGCACCCTCGTAAGAAAGACTGAAACAATCCAGAAAGAACTCGGCAGTCTCTCGCCGGTACTTGAAAAGCGGATTGAAGATCTCCTCGCTGGCGGACTTCGTGCCGGCGTGGCCGAGCAAATCGATAAGATTACAGCCGATTCCGAAGAACGTCGCAGGGTGGAAGACGAGCAGGAATCCGTTCGGAAGAGAGGCGAGGCCCTCAGCGAAGAACTCGAATCCCTGAGCGACCTCTTGGAAGAATCGAAACGCTTTGTTGGTCTAAATGTCGCGCACTTCCGAAACGCCCTTTCGCTATCGCTGGAGTTGAACAAGGCGGCGACGCTGAAGCCGATTGAACATTCACTAGACCAATCCGGACCGAAGCGCTGGACATTTCCGCAGATCGAAGGCGCAACCTGGGCACATACACTGGATTCCCTTCGTTCTCCTCGCAAGAAAGATCAAAAGATTTGGGAATGGCGCGAAGAAAATCCGATCCTTCCGGTAGTTTTCGAAGCCCCCCAGCTTATTGACGACACCTGCGTTCACCTACATCTGGAACACCGTGTAGTTCAGCGCCTTCTCGGCCGCTTCCGCGCCCAGGGTTTTGTCTACGACGATCTGGCGCGCGCCTGCGTAGGCCAAACTGATGACGCTATCCGGCGTGTGATCCTCATCGGCCGTCTCTCGCTCTACGGGCCGAACGCGTCCCGCCTTCATGACGAACTCGTGATGGTGACCTTCACGTTGGGTAGATCCCATTTCCCGTAAAGAGCCGCTGAAGCCCTACGCCGAGGACAGCGAAAAGTACACCATCCAGATGCTCGAAAAGTCCTTTGAACACGTTCGTGATCGAAGCGTCCGGACGGAAGTGGAGGACAAGCTGAAGGCTAATGCCCCGAATGATGTTGCCGAGCTTCTCCCGTATCTTAAGAAGCGCGCCGAGGCCGCGGCTGTGAAGGCGACGGAGCTGCTTGGAAAGCGCGGCGAAAGAGAGTCCAGGGAACTCCGGGCGATCATTGAAAACCAAAGGAAGCGAATTTTGAAGCTTCAAGGTGAAGATTCATCCCAGATGACCCTCGGCTTCGACGAACGCGAGCTCCGCCAGCGTGAAACCGAAAGGAAAGCCTGGAACAAGCGACTCTCCCATATCGATTTAGAACTCGATACTGAACCTGCGCAGATTATTCGCAACTACCAAGTTCAGACCTCCCGCGTTGAACCTATCGGCGTCGTCTATTTGTGGCCGATTTCGGGCTGAAGCGCATGAGTTATGACCCGGTAGTAAGAGAACATCAGGAATGGCTCGGGTTCCTCCAACCGGTGGGGCTCGTCGTCTCGCCCACCGCTCTTAAGAATGCGCAGGCCCGTGTTGCCCGAAACGTGGTGAATGAGCAAGAGATCCTACTCCGCCATACGCGCGAAGTTGTCGACCAGGATCACAATGTGAAGCGAAAGCTCAATCGCTTCACCGAATTCGCGAAAGAGTTTTGGCGTTGGGAGGATTCCGACCTAGCCACTGCTCCCGACAACCTTAGCACCGCGCTTGAGGAATACGGCGAAATCCTGCGGCCCGACCTGGCCGTTCCCGGAGTCCGCGGTGAATCCGAATGGCAAATGTTGATTCAGGAGTTGCCGCCTTCACAAACAATGGATCAGGGCGGCCAGGAGGCAGACGAACGGAGTTGGCAAGCCAGCCCGCAGGCGCGCTTCGAACGCCTGCTCAGGGATACAGGGATACCCATCGGACTCATGGTTAGCCCCGATGCCATCCGTCTGGTGTACGCCCCTAAGGGCGAAACCGCTGGTCATCTGACGTTTCCGATTCACGCGATGTGTGAGACGGCGGGCAGGCCCATAGTCGCTGCGCTCCATCTGCTGCTGGATGCTCAACGCCTGTTCGCTCTTCCCAAAGACCAGCGCCTTCCGGCCATTCTTGAGTCCAGCCGTAAGTATCAGAATGAAGTCTCCATCCAGCTCGCGGGCCAGGTACTGCGAGCCCTGAATGAACTCTGCCGGGGCGTCAATGAGGCGAACCGAGCCGCCGGCGGCACACTGCTCCAGCAAATGATTGCCGAGGCGCCGGAAGAGATCTACGGAGGTCTGCTCACCACTCTCATGCGCTTGGTCTTCCTCCTCTATGCGGAAGATCGCAATCTAATGGCTTCCGACGAGGTCTACCAGCGCAGCTATGGACTGATTGGGCTGCACGAGAAGCTGAGGGAAGACGCCGCTCAATACCCGGACACGATGGACCAGCGTTTCGGCGCCTGGGCGCAATTGCTAACTCTTTCGCGGCTGGTTCACGACGGCGGAGGGCACGCTAAGTTTCGTCTGCCCGCGCGGCGTGGCCGCCTTTTTGATCCTGATTGTTATCCCTTCTTGGAAGGCCGACCTTACAAGAGCAAGCGCAGCGCCGACGAGAAGCTCACGCCACCAAAGATTTCGGACGGTGTTCTGTATCGCGTACTAGAAGACTTGCTCTACCTAAATGGCGAGCGCATCTCCTACCGTGCGTTGGACGTTGAGCAGATTGGTTCTGTGTATGAAGCCATGATGGGCTTTTCCGTGGAAAGCGCCAGCGGGCCGAGTATCGGATTCAAGCCGGATCATGTCGTCATTAATCTTCAAGTTCTGGTGGAGCAGCCTGCTGTTGAGCGCAAGAAGTGGTTAAAGGAACATGCGGGGTGGGAGCCTGCTGAACGTGCGGCGGAAGCCCTCAAAGAAGCGAGTAGCACGGATGCCGTTCTCGGCGCGCTCAACAATCGCATTTCGCCTCTGTACTCGGATCGTGACCGTGGAACCTTAGCGATTGCGCCGGGAGACATTTTTCTACAGCCGACCGAAGAAAGGCGGCGTTCCGGTTCCCACTATACGCCGCGGTCCTTGACTGAACCAATCGTCCGGACCACGCTTGATCCTGTTCTTCAGCAACTGGGGGACAATCCGACTCCGGAGCAAATACTGAACCTGAAGGTGTGTGACCCGGCGATGGGGTCAGGGGCCTTCCTAGTTGAAGCGTGCCGTTACCTTGGGGACGCCCTCGTCAAATCTTGGGCCGCGCACAAGACGATGCCGGATATTCCGATCGACCAAGACCCATTGCTCCACGCGCGCCGCATCATCGCCCAGCGGTGCCTGTATGGAGTGGACAAAAATCCATTTGCGGTGGATTTGGCGAAGCTCTCGCTCTGGCTCGCGACTTTCGCCAAAGATCACCCGTTTACGTTCCTTGATCATTCTTTCCGGCATGGTGATTCACTCGTGGGCCTGAGCTTCAACCAAATCGTGGACGCACTTGGTGACGGTAGCGCGTTGTTCCGCCCGGACGCTGAGGCACGTTTGGGACGAGCTATAGCCGCTCGCCGTGCGATTCTGGAGGCCGTTGAAACCACTCCCTACGCCGCTCTCGAAGCCAGGTTTCAAAACGCGGTCGAATCAACGCTGGCACTACGCGATCTTGGCGACCTGATAGTCGCGTCATTTTTTGAGGAGAGTAAAGATAAGGCTAGGGCGCGGCGTCGGAACGAACTGGTTAATGCGTACGATGAAGGACGGTTTGACATTGTGGCCGAGGCCGTCCGCCGCTTGCGGCTCGGGCGACCCGCTACAATTCCGTTTCATTGGGAAACGGAGTTCCCCGAGGCATTCAACGGAGGGGGATTCGATTGCATCATTGGTAACCCTCCGTTTCTGGCGAAGAACTCCATTTCCAATACGCTCGGAGCAGGATACGGACAGTACATTGTCAGCGCGTTTGTAGAGACAAATGGCAAGAGCGACTTGGTCGCGTTCTTCTTCCGACGCGCATACGAGTTGCTTAAGGCCAATGGGTGTTTCGGTATGATCGCTACCAATACCATCGCGCAAGGCGATACAAGGGCAGCGGGTCTAAGGTACATCTGCAATCATGGCGGCCGAATTTACGCTGCGACTCGACGCTTATCGTGGCCAGGTCTGGCCGCGGTTACCGTAAGCACTGTACACATGCGCCGGGGCGCTCTTACGAATACGGCCACACTCGACGGTAAGCCCGTCGAGAAAATTTCGGCGTTTTTGTTTAGGTTCGGCCCCGACAACGATCCTGCGGCGCTTGCGTCGAATAGGGGCTTGGCTTTTCAGGGTATTAATATCAGCGGGCAGGGATTCCTTTTCGATGCCGAAGATCCTGAAGCCAGCTCGCTAGAGGTTATGAAATCGCTTTTGGAACAATCACCGCACTACGCCCAACGCATTCGTCCGTTTATCAGCGGAAGTGATATTAATTCACGGCCGGACCTTGGAAGCGACCGGTTCGTAATTGAGTTTGGTAGGCGCAGCCTGGAGGAATGCCGCTCGAATTGGCCCGATTTAGTGTCTATCGTTGAGTCAAAGGTCAAACCCGATCGAGAGTCGAGACCCCGCAACGCTCAATCTATCGCTCTTGCAAACCGCTGGTGGCAGTGGCACACTGACCGCCCCACTTTGAAAACGGTCTGCCAAGGCCTTCAGCGTGTCTTGGCGGCATCGGCCGTTTCCAGCCACTTTTGTTTTGCCTTCCAGCCAACGACACGCGCTCTCGCACATACCGTAAATGTTTTTGCGATTAGTTCCTATTCAGCGTTTACGTCCATTCAGTGCCGTATACACGAAATCTGGGCACGATTCTTCGCTTCCACGTTGGAAGATCGTCTTCGCTACACACTTACTGACTGTTTCGAAACTTTTCCCTTCCCGGCCGAATGGAAATCAGACGAAGTGCTGGAAAGCGTGGGCGAGGAATACTATCAGTACCGGGCGAACCTCATGATCCGCAATAATCAGGGACTGACTACCACGTATAACCGCTTCCATGACAAATACGAGGATGATCCCGAAATCCAGAAGCTCCGCGATCTGCACGCACAAATGGATCGAGCGGTTCTCGACGCATACGGCTGGACAGATCTCCAGCCCGTTCACGACTTCATCGTCGACTACGAAGAGGCGGATGATGAGCAGGAATCGGGACGAGGCAAACGTAAGGAACCTTGGCGGTACCGCTGGACGGACGATTTCCGGGACGAAGTCCTGGTGCGGTTGCTGGAATTGAATCGTGTATGTGCAGAAGCGGAACGCATGGCTGCGCCTAGCGTGCCAGCCGCAGCCCCAAACACGAAAAAGCGGAACCGCAAAAAAGAAGATGAACAAACAGCCCTTATGTACGGAGAGGAAACAGCAGGCTAATGAGATCGGTAGAAGTTCGCGACCAGATTTCGAATGCTCTGACACTAGACCTGGTCGGCCCCGTGAGTGGCCTTGCCGCGGGCGCGCACCTCGAACGTGAGATCCTGCCCGCCGCTAGCACACCGTCGCGTTGGTATCTCACTGGTTTCCTGGCGCCATTCGAGTCGAATCTCGAAGATAAGACCGACGAGGACAGCAATGATCAGATGGACCTGATTTCCGAAACAAAGGGCGGCGACGACGAAGCCGCCCCGGAAGCTGCATCCACGCGAAAAACGCCATATCCTTCCTCCATCGGTCTGAGCGTTTTGGTTCCAGCGGACTGCCGGAAGATTATGGCCACTGTGACATGGGGCGACTACCACCCGCTTGAGAGCAAGGACAGCGCGGGAGGGTGGCAACGGACGCCCAAGTGGGCGCAGATTGAAATTCCGCTGAGTGGCACAAAGCCGAAGTACAAGTTGGCGGATAGCGACGGTCTGGAAATCGTCCCCTCGATCCGCCCAATACCGCCGCATCAAGGCGTCCAGCTTGTGCCACCCGGCACGCTTTCTGTGTCGGTCTTCGTGCTCAATAATCGCGAACCGCAGCCTGCGAAAGTGAAAGACACAGCTTATGCCTTTCAAGTGAAGCTCCAATTAGAAGCGGGCCGGCCATTTGTCCCGCGCCCGAACCTTCGGGGACTCCATTCCGACGATCGCGATGAGCGTATCGCCGACCTTCAGTATCGGGACGCGATGGAGTTTGCGGTGGGCCATGGTACATCGGCGCACGCTGACGTGTCCGCGGAAGGTCTTTGCGATCGGGTTGAATCCATCTGGATTCCCGGTCGCGAGGTGGAGCGAGTTGAGCCAGCGAAGCTCGACGGCGTCGAGATTCGAATGGATGCCCTCGCCAATTTGAGCGATGGTGCCCAGGCTCGCAAAGAGCTGATGGGGCTGGTGGACCAGTATCGCGATTGGCTTGGAGAGCAGGAGATTCCTCAAGAACAACAACGCAAGGAAGTTTCCGAATGGCTGATCGGACGGGGCATGGCACTGTCGGGACGGATTGAAGCGGGCATCGAGGCGCTGTCCGATCCTCAAAATCTCGAAGCGTTCCGGCTGGCGAACAAGGTGATGGCTGCGTCGGCCCGGAAGCGAAATCCGAACGAAACCAACCCAGCCTGGCGGCCTTTCCAATTGGCATTCCTGCTTCTTAATATCAACGGTATGGCTGACCCGGTACATCCTGACCGCGAATTGGTCGATCTCCTCTTTTTCCCCACGGGTGGCGGCAAGACTGAAGCGTATCTCGGGCTGTCGGCATTCACGCTCTTCCTGCGGCGGTTGAAGAATCCCGGCGTCGCGGGCGCGGGAGTCGCAGTGATTATGCGCTACACGCTGCGTCTACTCACACTCGATCAGTTGGGCCGCGCCGCCGCGTTGATTTGCGCGATGGAACTGGAGCGGCAACAAGACGTCGAGAAGCTCGGAACGTGGCCGTTCGAAATTGGGCTATGGGTTGGCCAGGCTGCAACCCCGAACGAAATGGGCAAAAAGGGAGATAAGAGTGACCGGACGGCGAGAGCCCGAACACGAGCGTTCAAACGGGACGACAAGCTGAACTCGTCGCCGATTCCACTCGAAATCTGCCCGTGGTGCGGGACGAAGTTCACGCGAAACTCGTTTACCCTGGAACCCAACGAAGATTTTCCAACTGACCTTCGGATTGTTTGCGCGAATCGGAGATGTGAGTTCTCCGGTGACAACCCCCTTCCCGTGGTAGGCGTCGATGAGCCGATTTACCGGCGACTGCCTGCGTTCCTCATCGCGACGGTCGACAAATTCGCAAATCTCCCGTGGGTTGGCCCGAGTGGAAAACTGTTTGGTAAAGTGGACCGCGCCGACAAGGACGGATTCTATGGGCCATCCGATCCTCTGAGCATCGGACACAAAATGCCGAGCCCGCTGCTACCGCCAGACCTCATCATTCAGGACGAATTACATCTGATTTCTGGGCCGCTGGGTACTATGGTGGGACTCTACGAGACGGCAATCGATGCTCTTTGCCGAAGGACGGTTGGAGACAAGGTCGTGCGGCCGAAGGTGATTGCGTCGACGGCAACAGTCCGACGCGCGGAATCCCAAATCCGAGCGTTGTTTTGCCGTGGTGGCGTGGAGATCTTTCCGGCGCCGGGGCCGAATCGCCGGGACTCGTTCTTTGCCCGGACGGTCAGCGTAAAAGATAAGCCTGGGCGCTTGTACCTCGGCGTCGCCGCACAGGGCCGGTCTCCGAAGGTCATTATGCTGCGCGTGTACCTGGCGCTCATGGCAGCGGCGCAAAAGGCTTTCGTTGCAAACGGCGGGATGAAGAACCCTGCAAACCCCGCCGATCCTTATATGACATTAGTCGGCTATTTCAACAGCTTGCGGGAGCTGGGTGGTTCGCGACGCATCGTTGAGGATGAAGTGTTTTCGCAGCTTCGCGCACGTGGCAGCCGGCTGCGAGTTGGAGAACAATCGGGCTTGTTCGCGGACCGCGAGATGCAGGTTGAAGCCGTGGAGTTGACATCGCGGGAATCCACCGGGAAGGTATCCAGAGCTAAGGAGCGACTGGCGAAGGACTTTTCGCAAAAAGACGACCGCGTGGATGTGGCGATCGCCACTAACATGATCTCCGTGGGCCTGGATATTTCGCGATTGGGGCTGATGGCGGTCTTTGGGCAGCCCAAGACGACAGCAGAATACATCCAGGCTACGAGTCGCGTGGGCCGTCAAGAGGACAAGCCGGGTCTGATTGTCACGATGATGAACGTACATAAACCGCGTGACCGGTCGCACTATGAGCGCTTCGAGGCTTATCACTCAACTTTTTACCGTTCCGTGGAGGCGTCCAGCGTGACGCCCTTCTCGCCGCGGGCACTTGATCGGGGCGTTGCTGAGGTAGTGGTGGCGTTGGCGCGCCAGGGTCACCGCGCACTCACGAAATCGGAATCCGCCGTGAAAGCCAAGGATGAACGGCCAAGCCTGTCCGACGTTGTGGATGTTTTTGGCCAGCGCGTCGAGGCTCACGCTTTGATGTCAAAAGCAGAGAGCGATGACCGGCGCGGGCGTGTACGAGCCAAGGTAGAAGATCTTCTGGATGACTGGGCAAAGATCGCACGGGTGAAGTTCGAGAAAGGCAGCTCACTCCGATACCAGGCGTACGAGGAGGGTACTGGACCATTCCTGCTCAGGAATCCGCTCGATCCGGAACTCGAACGGCTGGAGAAGATCGAGCGCCAATTCAAAGCTCATCGCTCTCTTCGCGATGTGGAGCCATCCACTAATCTTTGGCTGAAGCAGCTTAATGGAATCGCGATTGAGGCGGAGGAATCGGAGTAATGGCGCGTCCGCACGGTCAAATTCGACAGAGCCAAATGATCACGACATTCGGACCCGGATCTCTGGTCGATCTCCCGCGAAATGCCGCCATCGTGGGTGGACTTGAGACGTGGCGCTGGGGTGGGGATGATCGCAGGCGTCAGATTCAGGAGCCAAGGTTGCTGGCGAAAGTCGAGCAGGCGCTGCAGCTACAGGGATTGAAGCTTTACGAGCCGCCCGCGGACGATCCCGAACCTGGCGCTCCTCCAAGCGGTGTCACAGCTTACGAATTTCCAGAATGGTTCGTCGCGCAGATGTCGGTAAAGGGGCCACAAGGGCAGCGATCCAGACCACTAGTGCATCGTCAAAAGTTAATCGGCCGGAATCGGTATCAAGGCTCAGATCGAAAGATGTACACCCTGGTACCAGTGAGATTCGTTCAAGCCTGTATCAATGGTCACATTAGCGACGTGGATTGGTTCGCATTCGTCCATGGCCAGGGTGATCCGTGCCGGCGCGACCTTTATCTAGATGAGACTGGGACAGGTGGCGATCTGTCGGAAATTGAGGTTCGATGCGATTGCGGCAAGTCCCGCCCGTTAATCCTGCTGCTGGAGCGGGGCGCGAATGTGCTCGGTCGTTGCAAGGGAAACAGACCTTGGTTGGGCGAGGGCCGTAGTGAAAAATGCCGGGACGCTGACGGAGATCCCGCCTTCAATCGGCTCTTGATCCGCTCCGCGAGTAACGCCTACTTCCCTCAGATTCTCAGTGTCATTTCGATTCCCGACGAAGATGAGAAACTTCAGGCCGCCGTCGGCAAAATCTGGGAGGACTTCCTCCAATATGTGGATGCGCCGGAAGATCTTACGCGGGAACGCAAGAAGGCGAGAGTGAACGCGGCGCTTGAAGGATATTCGGACGAAACTGTCTGGGGAGAAATTCTGCGTAGGCGGGGCGGGTCAGAAGGTGCCGAGCAAAAGAAGATAAAAGTCGCCGAACTTCAGACACTACTTTCAAGCGCGGAGGAAATCGGAGACGACAAGCTCGAAGGGGATTTCTATGCCCGGGCGCTGAAGCGACCATCCAAGGAATCGAATCTTTGGAAGAAGATCGACCGTGTGGTACTCGTTCACCGGCTTCGCGAAGTCGTGGCACAAGTGGGCTTCACCCGCTTCGAACCGGCAATGAACGATATAGATGGTGAGTTGAGCCTCGGAGTTCGACCGGCATCGCTTGCTGAAGAAGTTCAGTGGCTTCCTGCGGTCGAAAATCGCGGTGAGGGATTTTTCATTTCCTTCAAAAAGGAGATTGTCGCCGAATGGAGAGGACGCAAGGGCGTACAGGCACGAGAGATCGACCTGTTCGAGGGCTTTAAATTGTGGAGGAAGCGCCATCCGGGCACAACCGCTCAGTTTCCCGGCGTTACCTACCTTATGTTGCATTCGTTATCCCACTTGCTTGTCACCACGGTGGCGCTCGAATGCGGCTATTCTTCTTCGGCGATTCGGGAGCGCGTTTATGCTGGAGACGCAGGTTACGGAATCCTGCTCTACACTGGCACTCCCGATTCGGAGGGAACTCTCGGCGGTCTGGTCCACGTTGGCCGGCGCATCGAGGAGCACCTTCGAAGCGCGATCGAGCTCGGGAGACTTTGTTCTAACGATCCTGTCTGTTCGCAGCACTCCGCTAAACACGCGCTGGAGGAACAATATCTACTCGGCGCCGCTTGCCACGGATGCCTCTTGATAGCCGAAACATCTTGCGAACGATTCAATCAGTATTTGGATCGGTCGCTCGTCGTCCCGACGGTCGGCAGCGGCGGGGCTGAATTCTTTTCCGACTCAGATCTAATCTAAGTGCATGTCATCCATCCTTCATCGGTTGCCTCGAACGGCTCTAGAAGGACTTGGTCGGGCGTTTTCTTCAGGACGAATACAGCCTCCATATTCGAGTCTATCTCTCCAGGAGTGGCTGCCGGGGTCTGATAATTCGACGGTTTGTCGCGAGTTGGAGCGCTTTCGCCACATCGGAATGACGCCAGTGCATATCGGTCTGGTGCTTGAGCTTCTGGCCAGTGAACGAGCTCGCCAGCAGGAAGATGCGGATAGAATTCAGATGGTATGGACGGGGCCTGACCAGGACGGACCCGATACACGGGACACTGGCGTGGTTGCACGCGAGCTTATGCGTCAGGCGTCGAAAAGTCTTTTGATAACGACCTATTCGTTATCCGCTGGATCAGCAGTTTTCGAACCTGTAAACGAGGCCCTCGGGCGAAACCCCGAGTTGGACGTGACGATCGTGCTTAACGTTGACATGTCCTCTCGTCAGCTGTATGAGCGCGAGGCGGCTCTTATGTTCTCGCGTAAATTCTGGTCGAGCCAATGGCCTTGGGAAAACCGCCCGAAAGTGTTTTACGACCCCCGAGGAACTCGCGAGAGTTTCTCGGAACGGGGAATTCAGCACGCGAAGTGCATCGTGGCAGATCTCGAGAGAGTCTTCATCACATCGGCAAACTATACTGAATCCGGGCAGGAACGTAACATCGAACTCGGCACACTGATTCAGGACGAACGGCTGGCTGAGCGGGTCTCCCAGCAGTTCCGAAGCCTGATTGCCAAAAGGTTACTGCTTGAACTGCCGACGTGATTTGGCGTCCTGAAAGTCATACAGATCATCCTTCTTAAGGCAGAGATAGGGGTTCGCAGATATATATACTTTCCATGTCACGAAGCGAGAGCGCTTGAGTGCCGTCATGGATAGCCGTTGCATGTCTGATTCTCCTCGTCACTACCGGTCCCAACCGCAAGGAAAAAGAACAGACCAGGGTAGAAGCGCGCTACCGTATATGAACGCTATGGGCATTCCTTCACGACGCGTTACCGACCGGGACATGACTGAACCGAGATTGGGCTTAACAGGCTCGCGAAGGAACGCGGCATGACACACCAGGAAATCGACCGCCGCGTCACCGAATGCCATCTACCATTCAATCCTATGCGTCCTCTCGGTCATGCTATTCAGGCCGAGAGAAGGCCAAGACATGGACCCGAAAAAAGCTCGCAGAACGGTCTGGAATTCCCCTCGTGGAATTGATCATGCTTGAGCGCGGGAATCTGCAAGACCTCAGCCTCGCTAGTTTAATCAATCTCGCTTTTGCGCTTCAGGTCAGCGTGGATCACATCCTTAGCAAAGCGGGTTGGAAGGAGTTTCTGGACAAGAACGCCACCAGATAGACAAGCTGTTCTATGTCACAATTCCAGTGATGCCAACAGATCAAATACTCGCGCTACTCATAGCCGAGAGAGACAAACTGAACCGGGCCATTGAGGCGCTAGGTGCTCCTATCGGGAAAAGACGCGGCAGGCCGCCGGGATCGAAGAACGCGCCATCAAAAGTGACGGCGGTCGCAGAGCCGACGACCACACCTGCAAAGACAGTTCGAAAGAAACGAAACTTCTCCCCGGAACAGCGTGCGGCAGCGGCGAAGCGCATGAAAGCTATGTGGGCGAGGCGGAAGCAGGCGGCGAAATAGTTAAGGTTGTCGGACCGGTCTTGTTTCTGTAAGCTTCAAAGAAGCGAACCATCCGTCCAAAGACCACTGCCCTCTCCTGCCGGAAGGATTCGAGGCCAGCTTTGATGTCGGCAAGGATGCTATCGGCGGCCATCAAAATCGTGATGTGGGTCTGACAAAGTGTTAGTAGATGCATCGGCAATTCGTGAGGCACGTTGTTGACGGCAATGTCTTGATAACTGAAGCGGGCCGTACCTCCAGACGGTTGAGTGAGGTGTCGAACGAAGGTCAAGCCGCTTGTATATGAGAGTCGGGATGCCGTGTCGTAAGAGTCGGCCAGAATATGCATCTGAGGTTTGTCTTTTGGAAACAGGACGGCGGGAGCGAAGGTCTTCCGGGCATTTCTTCTAGCCGTCTCACTTCCATCATCCTCAGAAAATACTTTGAACGCGGCCGGATTGACTTGGATGAGGCGAGCGATACCCGCGGCTTCGACCGCCGCGCGTGACTCTCTGTACATCTGCGCGGAATAGAGACGAAACAGGGACAGTGCACCAAGCGTCAGATGCTTGCGGCATAGCACAAACAAAGCACCCGCAGTACGTGCCTCACGCGTAAGGAGATGCGGCCCTATCGCCTCATGAAACTGAACATACAGCTTTTCAACGTCATCTGGCGGAAGGGCCAACGTTCCAAAACCCCTTCGAGACCTTCTCGAAGTTAGCCTTATCCAGCTCATTCACGCCGAGATGGCCGAATCTTTACCGAACATAGTCAATTAGACGTAACGTGCCATTCGGCAGGTGCTGCGCAGCGGCTTGGAGGAGGAGCATTGGCGCTTAGTCAGCCTGAAACCCGATCCTTCGCTTCGGCCGCTCAGGTTCCGTCTCATCGAGGTAGTGCCGTCCCTTCGGCGTAATGGCAGTGATGAGGATTTCGGGACAGGGTGCTTGCAGGTTCGTTACGTCGTGGCCCGCGAGCAACTTCTGATCCCAGAGGTATTTCACGTGGTGCGCGATCACGTCCCTCTCGTAGCCCTCAAGGTTGATCCTGACGCCCTTACCCGTACCCTCTTCAGGATCGCCTTCAACGGCGATCAAAATGGCTCGGCACAACTCGGGATCGATCCGCATAATCCTATCCCTTCTTCGACCGCGCAAGTAACCAGACGGCCTTGGCCAGATATTTTGTCTTTAGCGCGTTCGCGTCATACCAGGTCTGCCCGAGGAAATGGATACCCGTAGGCGTAGCTATGTGAACGAGTGCACATCCCATCGTAAAAGGCTGCCATAGGGTCTCGTGAAGAAGCCACAATTTCCCCGATCCGCCTTCTTTCTCCGCATGAGCAATGATAGGTTCGCTCAGTACGCTGGCGAGATTATTGGCCGCGGTCTCTTCATCAAGGCTACCGTCTTTTCTTCTGTAGTCATCGAGGACAATCGTCCGTGGAGCGTCAGTCAACTCCCCAAGCATCTCAAGCACGTCAACGCGAGCCCAATCCGTGGCTCCATTTTGTACGACCTGGAATTGTACATTCGGTAGGCCTTCGGTCAGGTGTTGTGCATATAGGGCCGCGACCTTTTCAGTGAATGCGGTGTTGTCAAACGAATCCATACTACCTAATGATACCTGATTGTTTAAAACGCAATAATGTTGTTCTGTTTTGATTTGCCAATGGCATTTTCTCCAGTAGGGTCGGATCTCGATCCGCAACTGAAGAAGCACGGAATTCACAGGCTCATCGTTAGGGGATTGATTGCGCACACACCAGTCGAGGCCACCATTCGCTACGCCGCTGAGCTCGGCTACGACGTAACGATGGTGAAGGATGCGACGGCGGATTATTCGGACAAAGAGATGCGCGCCGCTCTCGAAATCAACATTCCGAATTACGCTACCGGCATCGTTAGTAGCGATGAAATCGTGACGGCTTTTTCTGGCGGGACAGCCGCCATGAATCGCTAAAACTGAATGGATTATATGCACATGAACGACTCCGCTGCCGCTGGGGCAAAGGGGCGACGGCTTGGCGACCTCTACTAGGCTCTTGGAAATAGGAGGAGTTGAACGTCGGTGTTTAGCGCCTTTAGAAGCGAGACCTTTTGATGCTCAGCTACCCTTTTGAAGATAGCAGCGATCATCACGGCTACCCCAATGGCCGCTGCCCTAGCAGAAGGCCATCCGCGACTCGCGACATCATTCCGACGGACTGCTGAAACCGCGACAAAGGACTTAGGATGATTTCGCGCGATAATAAGGCGTGTACGTCCCGACGGCGTTCGCCCAACAGGCTCAATTCCAAGCAGCGGTTAACCGGGTTGCGCAACAGCTGCGGCCACACGTGATCGACCTAACCTTCACGCTGGGAAACGACTGGAGCGGCGAACCGGCAGTATTCTTCATGGTCATCTTATCGAACGCCGCGAGCCAGAGAGACCAGCTTTTGAGGGTCACAAACCAGGTCTCGAACGCCGTTGTTCAAGTGGTGCAGCCGTTGGAGCAATGGGGCGTTCTTCCGTATTTCAATTTTCGTAGCGAAGCAGAGCAAGCGAAGATCAACCAGCAGTCACTAGCATCGTAGCCATGAGTCGCGAAGACGACTTGCTGCAACTGGCCGAAGAGCTTTCCAACCTCCACGCTCCGAACCATCGACAGGTCGATCTCAGCCGCGCCGTGTCCACGGCGTATTACGCCTTGTTTCATCTCGTGATCTCCGCGGCCACCAGCAATTGGAGTGAGGAAGCTCTCCGCCCCATACTCGGACGAATCTTTGAGCATGGAAAGATGAAATCCGCATGCGAAGCTCGGATCAGCGAGTTGAACTCCTACTTCGAAGGCAATCCGTCTGTCAGTAGGGAACAGGTCGTATCCATCCATCTCCACTGGGTGGCCAACACGTTCGTTCAATCCCAGCAGCAGCGGAACGACGCGGACTACAACACGGCTAAGGTATGGACAGACACTGAGGTCGCAGCGCTCATCGCATCCGTTTCCCAGGCGTTCAAGAGCTGGAGGATCATCTGCCGAGAACCCGCCGCGCAAGCACTACTGGTATCCATGCTCGGGGGAAGAGAACGAAAAGAAGCGCAACCGCCGCAGGGGAAGAAGAAAAAGAAAAAGAATCCAATTCCGCCCATTCCCACGACTGAATCGCTGCCGCTGCGTTAGTCTCATCGCCGCGTCTGCACTGGCAGATCAGCGAGATGGCGGCTATACGTCCGCTTGGATTCCTATAACACTGCGGTGTGAGACGAGTTCGATCGCCGAAACTGCCACAGCCATAAGGGGCGGTGCAGCGATTGGTGTTCTGATTTTGGTCACGGCGCTAAGCTAACTCCGCAGTCTTTCGACTAGGGAGTAACTTATTCAGCCCAACCGGAGCGCCGTCATCGGATCGACACGTGCCGCTCTGATAGCGGGTATCAGACTAGCGAGCAAAGCCACGGCTACAAACAACACCGCCACCGCGGCAAAGACAATGGGATCAGTCGCACTGACCTGGAACAGAAATTCCTTTAAGACGCGGGTGAGAACGAATGCGGCAGCGACACCAATGCTCACTCCTGTTAGTGCGAGCACTAAGCTCTTAACCAGCACGAGCCGCAAGACGTCGCTTTCCAGCGCTCCCAATGCTCGTCGAATTCCTACTTCTTGTGTTCGTTGCGCGACCGAATATGACGTCATTCCATATACGCCAACCAGAGCCAGTAGGAGCGCGATCCCAGCAAATACAGCTAACAATGCCATAGTGAGGCGTCGCTGTCCCATTGCAAGATCGAGCAACGTCTCCATACTGCGAACCTCTGAGACCGCCTGATCGCGATCAATTGCGAACAGTTCGGCGCGAACGGAACTGGCCATCTGAAGAGGGTCGCCATCGGTGCGCACTGCGAGCCATGCAGTCTGCAGAGGATGGATGATGGAGGGAACGTAGAACTCGGGTGTTGGACCTACTGCCATGGCGCGTTCATGCACATCGCCGACGATGCCGACAATTTCAAGTCGAACGCGGTCCAAGGCCTCCCCTAGGTGTTGGCCAATGGGATCGAGACCACGTGGATAGTCTGGCCAAAAGCGGCGAGCGAAGCTTTCATTGATGATCACAACGGGCCGCGCGTCGGGGCGGTCGTCCGCGGCATTGAATTCGCGGCCTCGTAGCAACTGAACTCTCATTGCACGAAAGTAATCGGGCGTGACGCTCTGGACCTGAGCGATCGGCAATTCTTGTGGGGAAAGGTGCGGTTGTCCTTCTACCTCTATGTCGGTGCCGATATTTGTTGTTGTCGTTGGAAGCGATAACGCAACACCGGCGGAGTTCACACCTGGCAAGGCTTCGACACGACGCATGAGTTCAGCAAAGAATACCCAGCGCTTCTGATTTGTATCGTAACGATTGCCAGGAAGGGTGATTCGCATGCTCAATAAATTGGAGGTTCGAAATCCCGGGTCCACAGAACGCAGTCGCGCGGTACTCTCCAATAGAAGCCCTGCTCCGATCAACAACACTACTGACAGCGCTACCTGTCCCAAGACTAATATCGAGTGAACGCTCAGCCCGAAGAAGCCGCGCCTGCCGGACGACGTCTTTCCTTCTCCGCGCTCCCGGAGCACGTCAGCGAGATCGGGCCGCGAAACTTGCAGCGCCGGAATCAGTCCAAAGAGGCTTCCGGTAATCAGCGAAACGAGGAGCGTGAATCCGAGGACGGTGCCGTCGAGCTGAATGTCACCGCTCCCCGGCAGAAACAACGCGTTGCCGGAAGCACGATTTAAGCTGCCCACCGCCAGAATGCCGGTCAACGCCCATCTCGCCAAGAAAACGCCGCAAGCTCCGCCTCCGATGGATAACAGCAGGCTCTCGGCCAATAGCTGACCTATTAGCCGCCAACGGCCCGCGCCCAGCGCTGCTCGGACGGCGAGTTCGTGCGAACGCGCCAGTGCGCGCGAGAGCAGCAAGGTCGCGACATTGGCACAGGCAATCAACAACACGAACGTTACAGCGCCCAGCAGCATCCAAAGCATGGTTCGTACATTCTCTACTAAGCGGTCCTTGAACCACTCCACTTTGATGGCACCATTGTTTTCCATGAGGAGCGCTGGATGCGCTTTCGTATAGCCGGCGTGAAAGACTTGCATCTCCGCGCGTGATTGGTCGAGTGTAAATCCTGTTTTTAGCCGCGCAACACAGCTCAACAGAGGTATATCCCAGAATCTCTGCGGCAAGACGGACCATTCGGAAGGCCGAGGAAGCCACACGTCGATGCCAGCGAAGGGGAATTCGAAGCCCGGTGGAAGCACACCCACAATAGTGACGAGCTTCGCGTCGAGGGTTGCCGTCTTACCTGCGATGGCGGTGTCGGCTCCAAACCTACGTTTCCATAGTTCGGCGCTAATCAGCGCCACGTCGGGTCCACCGGGCCTGTCTTCCTCGGCAAGAAAACCTCGGCCAAGGATGGGCCGGATACCGAGCACATCGAGGACGTTAGCGGAGATCCGCGCCGCCCTGAGGGCCTCGGGTGAGAGCCGGCCGTTAGAGAGCGAGACGTTTTCGGGATTCGCGCCATATGCGGCGATATCAGTGAAGGATTTCGCGCCCGTCCTCATCTGTTCGACCTCTGTCAGAGAAAAATGCTCGTTGAGTCGCGCATTCCGTTTCGGATTATCGACGGACAGGAATACCAGGGCATCGGGATTTCGAAATTCCAGCGGCTTTAGCAACACGGCACGAACCACCGTGAAAACCGCAGTATTGGCCCCAATACCGAGGGCCAGCGTGATCACTGCTGTTACAACAAACGCGCGATTCTTGCTGAAGTTCCGAATCGCGTACTGGATATCTCGCCAGAACACATCGAAACACATGGCCAATGAGATCACTCCCCTCGCGGAATCAGACTAACACTTTCATGACACTTCCATTTCGGGACCACACCGGTCCTCCTTAACCTTAGATGGGCCACCCCAAGTGGTCCTGTTTTGTCGGTCACGATTGAGAAGCAAGGTTCGGTAATGGCTTTAGGCAAATCCAGTTGACGTATAACGGCCGATGCTCTCTCGTGGTAGCGAGGCATTCTCAATCCGCGCAATGACGACATTCCGCCCGTTCAGATCGAGTACGTCACGAAGATCGGCAAAGATGGAACGGTTCTCGGCGTCCGACGGGACAACACGCTCTTCGTCGAACCAAAATATGTATCGAATCTGCTAGAGGAGATCATTGCCTAGACTGCAAGGCACAGAGCACTGGTTACCCGCTCTGGCAAACCCCATCGATGCCTTGATCGCTGTCCAGCAAATGGAAAGTCGGTATGAGCAGCGACTCCAATCGTATCGGAAGATCGTTACCACTGGGACCTTACTCAATACCGAGGGGGATCTTATCGATTGGCCCTTCTCGTGGCTGAAATCGCTGCCTTCCGAGTTGGGATCGATCCGGGATTGCCTTTCGTTTCGGAGACCAGCGGCGATGCCTTTATCCGTGCGTTAGCGCTTGAGCTGCGGCGCACCAACGGCCTCAAGTCAGTAAGTGTCTTCATCGCCAGCATACAGACGCACGCGAGGTAACTGCCGTGACGTTTGAGAAGTGCGAAGTGAACAACGACGGGCGGGGGAGACCGGCTGGCTCATTTCGTCCAAATCCGTGGTGACACTATGGTGACGGTCTGTCGCTTTTTGCCGTTTTTGGCGGTTTGAAAGGTTCAAAGAACCAATAACTTAAATGTTGTCAATACCCCGAATGGGTTCGAGCCCCGCCCGGCTCACCAAATAAAGCGTTTAGAATCAATGCGGATGTAAATGGGATTCGAGATGGTCTCATGACATTGGTGATAGCACACGTGCACGCTGAGGCCAATCCGCAGGCATACGAGGAATTGCGGCAACTACGGCAAGTGGGATGTAGATTGCGAGGGGAATCGGAGAATCCACACTCGGGGGTTTCCGAACGTTTCTCTGTGGCAACCCGAACCGCAACCCCAATGTCACGAACTAGGATGGATACTGTAAAACCCGGCGGCGAAGCTTTGTTTTCTTGAAGGCGCAGAACGTTCATGGCGATCGTATCGTGACAAAACGCGCGAAACAGGGAAACGTGTCAACGTAAAGTTGCCAATGGCCGTGGCTGAGAGTCTGAGCGCACTCCCGGTGCAAGCCGGAGGATATTGGTTTTGGAACCGAATCGGAGGAGCCTCAAAGCACGAGACTGCAACCGGGAACTTACGCCGTATGATGCGCCCGTATTTCGAAAGAGCTGAGGTGTACGAGCGGAATGAACACGGCGAAATTGTATACGAGCGAGATGAGCAAACTCACGAGTTGAAACCAGTGTTGGGGACCTTTGATCAGTGGCGGCATACGTTTGTCCACGAGCACATCATGACGGACCCCGCCGTCGCGAATCGCTGAACTTCTTGGCGATACTTTAAGGGTCGTGATGGAGACTTATGCCCACTTCATCGACGAGCGGCAGGCACAGCTCGACAAGGCCGCAGTTTGCGTGTTAATGCCAAGCCTGCGGCGAATTGTCGGTCGATGCGGTGCGTTCCGTGGCGCAAGGTGTTTATCCGAACCGGCTTCACCTACTGCGCCAGGACCGCTGACGGCTCAAGCGAATTGTCGCGGTGAAGGTCTTCATCTTACTCAGAAGCCGTATTCGGATTGGACGGGCTGTTGTAGAAGACGCGGCGGCAGCATACAAAGACACCAGTGAACGCGAGGATGGCCGGTACAAGTCCCAAGAGACCCCAAACGATCTCGGCAAACAGACCGAATCTCCCAAAATGTAATTGAGACAGCCAGAACAGGGCGGAGTCGGCGAATCTGTCACGGCGATCGATGAGAAATAGAATGTTGAATGATTGAGGAAGCGATAGATAGATACCGGAGATGCCCCATAGCAAAACAAACGGAAGGCACCAGAAGCCGAGAGCGCTGTGCAGATCCCAACTAATTCTTGGGAAATGCGCGCGCCAGCTCACCGTCAGGCTGCGTCTCCAGTGCTTGATTCCAGGCCACCATATAACGGCACCCGTTAGACAGAGCAGCGTAGTGCAAATTCCCCCGATGCCATTTACGATTCGGCCGATATCGCCTATCAAGAGCTCGCTGTGAAATCTTACCAGCCACTCCAGCGAGAACATGCCCGTCACCTCGTTGCGGAAAACGATGGCGGCGCCGGAAAGGCTCATCAACAACACATATGGGGCGCCTATCGCTCCCACCCAGAAGTGAACCTGGAAAATGAACTCCCGGACGCGCGACCTCTCGGGATGTTGCAGCCATTGCCGCCAATGGTCCATGCTGCTTCCTCAGTGATAGTGTATATCTGCCGTTCTTTGGTCCTTCACCTTCATGTGCATTGAAGTATTTCCATCGTAGGGCATAGCAAGAGTATCCTGAAATCACCGATGCAGTGTTCCGACGGTTCTTCCGTTCGCGCGCCCGGATTCAAGAAAGATGCCGATTACGTTTTCTATGAACTTACGCGCAGCATATGTCCCGTTTGCCGCGCCGTCATCGACGCACAGATTCTGATTCGCGACAACAAGGTCTACATGCGGAAGCGCTGCGCCCAGCACGGGCCTTTCGAAGCGCTCGTGTACGGCGACGCAGGCATGTATACCAATTCCACGAAGTTCAACAAGCCAGGCACCATCCCGCTTGAGTTTTCGACGGAACGGGATCGCGGTTGCCCGCTCGATTGCGGACTCTGCCCCGACCATCAGCAGCACGCATGTCTAGGCATCATCGAAGTGAACAGCGCCTGCGACATGAATTGTCCTCTATGTTTTTCTGAAGCGGGCCCGGGCTTCAACCTCACGCTTGAAGAAGTGGAAGAGATTCTCGACCATCTGGTGGCGACCGAAGGCAATCCTGAAGTAGTGCAGTTTTCCGGCGGCGAGCCTACCATTCATCCAGAAATCGTTCCGATGATGAAGGCCGCGCAGGATCGCGGCATCGCCAACGTGATGCTGAATACGAATGGCAAACGAATCGCCAACGGACGACCGGTTTCTCGAACAGCTCAGGGACGTAAAGCCGAACGTCTATTTCCAATTCGACGGTTTTGAAAGCGAGACGTATCGCATCATTCGAGGCGAACCCGATATTCTGCCCAAGAAACTACGGGCGCTCGATCGTCTGGCGCAGATCGGCTGTACGGTGATTCTGGTTCCCGCCATCGAGCGCGGCGTGAACGAACACGAAATCGGCAGAATCGTTCGTTTCGGCCTGGAACATCCGGCGGTGAAGGGCATCAATTTCCAGCCCGCGTTTCACGCCGGCCGGCACGGCGCGCACGATCCCATGCAGCGTATAACCAATCCGGATATTCTGCGGCACATCGAGGAGCAAACTGAAGGGATGTTTCGCGTCACCGATTTCGTGCCGGTTCCGTGTTGCTTCCCAACGTGCAACTCGGTCACCTACGCCTATATCGATGAGCAAAACAACGTCACGCCGTTGCCGCGCATTTTGAACGTCGACGATTATCTGGACTACATCTCGAATCGCGTGATGCCGGACTTAGGCGCGGAAATCCGGCGGGCGCTCGAAGGATTGTGGTCATCCTCGGCGGCGCTGGGTTCAGAAAAAGTCGCGAAGGAATTCTCGTTCTCCTGTTCGGCTTGCGGCCTGCCGGAGGGCGGCCTCGACGTGAAGGGTCTTTCGAAGTTCATGTTCATGATCATGCTGCAGGATTTCATGGACGCTTGGACGTTCAACCAGAAGAACCTGATGAAGTGCTGCAAGGAATTCCTGTTGCCGGGCGGCCGGCAGATTCCGTTTTGCGCATACAACACGGTCGGTTATCGCGAGCAGGCGCGCGCTCAATTGGTGGCTCAGGAAAGCGCGCGGCGCAAGGCCCGCCGCGATGGCGTGCGCTACCAGGTGCAGCCTGTCACGTTTGGCTTTCCTCCGCTGGTAGAGATCGTCAAGTGAACGACACTGAACTGAAGTCGTGTTGCGCCGCGGCATATCAGAGCGATTTTGCTCGTTTGCTGCTCGGCGACTCCTTTCATCCGGGCGGTCTGCCGTTGACTGAGCGGCTAGGCGAACTGCTGGCGCTTTCTCCAAGCGACCATGTTCTCGACGTGGCCATGCGGCCGTGGAGAAAGCGCGATCTTCCTTGCCAGTCGATTCGGATGCCGTGTGACGGGGATCGATTTGGGAGAAACCAATATCACTCATGCGACCTCGTGCGCCGAAGCGGCGAACGTCTCCACTTTGGTGCAGTTTAGGATAGGCGACGCGGAGAGGCTCGATTATCCCGATGCGAGTTTCGATGTCGTCCTTTGCGAGTGCGCGTTCTGTACATTTCCCGACAAGCGGGCAGCCACGCGCGAATTTGCCAGGGTTTTGCGCCCGGGTGGACGACTGGGATTGAGCGATCTCACGCGATCCGGCGAACTGCCAGCCGGAATTAACGGGATTGCTGGCCTGGATCGCCTGCATTGCCGATGCTCGGGCTGCCGAAGAATATGTCGCGCATCTCGAACGGGCGGAGTTTCAATCGCTATCGGTGGAGCCGCACGATGAGGCGTTGGCGCAAATGGTGCGTGATATCCAGGGCCGGTTGCTTGCCGCGGAACTGATGGTGAGGCTCGACAAAATGAGTCTGCCGGGCGTGGATTTCGCGGAAGCGAAGGCGACGGCGGCTTGCGCTGCGGGCGCCGTACGGTCGGGGCTGCTCGGCTACAGTCTCATCACGGCGAAAAAAGCCAAATGTGGATGACGGCGCGCAATGTTGTTCTGGCGATTTCAGGCGTCAGCGCGCTGGCGATGCTGTACGTGGGAGCGTATCAGATCCGCGCTGTCGAACATTTGAAGTGTCCGCTGCTGAAGCACGGATGCGAAGCGGTCGCCGACGCGCCGTTTGCGCGTCCCGTTCGGTATCCCCGACGGATTCATCGCGGCGGCTATGTACGGCCTGCTGATTCTGCTTGCGCTGATTGGCCGCGAAACAAATTGGGTTCGATATTCCGTTCGAGCGTTAGCGGTGCTGGCAGTCCTCGCGAACGTCATCGGTGTCGCTGACATGACCCGCCTTGGGGCCTTTTGTTTCTTCTGCCTTTTGACGACAGCGATGTCACCATTCCTGGCATGGGCGGCGTTTGTATTTTGAACGGTAGTAAATGCTTCAAAATCGCCCTTACTCAACACGCTGGTACTTCGGCATGAGAGAGCGAACGAATTGCAAATTCATTCTGAGATTGTCCACTGCGAAATCGTTGAAAACCGTGCATTTTGGCCAGCACCCGCGCTGGAACAAATCCACAGGTGTTGGAGAATCGGGTTCCGGCCAAGATTCTCACTTGCCGGGTTGGGGACAAACCAGTTGATGTGTGAGTTGATCCTCGCTCGCCTGTGATAATTTCCGAATGGCTACCTTCTCCATCAGTTAATGGCGGCAGAAGAGAGAACGGGCTTCAGCAGATACTCCGATAATTGCTGGTCCGAGAGCTCCTTCGCGCTTTCGTTGCTGGATTCGCCGAGAACCCAGAAACCATGTTGGCCGTCTTTATCGAGTTCGATTGCGATGGCCAACGGCTGTGCAGGAAACTCAGGATGTACCGAGACTTGGAGGTCTCTATTGTCCAACGTCAGGACCAGGCTCTTGCCTCCCATGCCAGGCAGGTGAACCTCGCACTGAAAATGCCTTTGGGAGATGCGCGCCGGCGTTTGTCCAGCGCGTTCCTTATGGTTGTTGAATTCGCTCACATCCTTGGTGATCGCGGAAACCAGCGAGTTCCATGCGACCAGTGTGCCGGGGACTTGCTTCTTAGGACGCTTTATCCCGTCGGCCTCGATCACCTTTTCGCTCCGATGGGCCGATGCCGCGGCCCGCTCCTTTTCCATCTTCACAAACATTTCATCGATCCATTGCATATGGGTCTACTCCCTGACGACTCTAAGGCATGCGAAGGACCGAGTGGTTCTCGATGGACATTTTCGAATGGGGTTACCACTAATCCGGGCACGTACTCTTCGCGATGGCGACCAACTAAGGTCACCTGACCTTTTATGGTCGAAGCTGAGAGGAATTCATCTGATATTCATCACATTAGATCCATTCTTCCGCAGTAACCAGACTTTGATGATTTGCGTGAGCAGCACATAGCTGAGCAGCGTCAGCATCAGGATCGGCCAGTACATCCGCGGCAGATGTGTGAGGCCCAGCGAAGAGGCCAGCGGGGAATACGGCAACCACATTCCGAAGGCCATGATGGATAACGTTGTCGACCGTCAGCGGCCAACTCGCCCGGCTCTGCAGGAAGGGAATCTTATTGGTGCGAATGACGTGAATGATGAGCGTCTGCGTCATCAGCGACTCGACGAACCAGCCCGTCTGAAATACGGACGCGCGGGATGGGTCCCAGCAGTTGAAAACCCAGAGCATGACGAAGAAGGTCGTGTAGTCGAAGATCGAGCTGATGGGGCCGATGAAAAGGATGAACCGCGTGATCTCACCGATGTTCCAGGGCCGCGGCCGCGCCACCTGCTCTTCGTCCACGGCGTCGGTCGGGATCGGCACTTGCGAAAAGTCGTAGAGCAGGTTGTTGGTCAACACCTGGATCGGAGCCATCGGAAGGAAGGGCAGGAAGGCGCTCGCTCCCAGCACGCTGAACATGTTGCCGAAGTTGGAGCTCGCCCCCATCCGGATGTACTTGAGGATGTTCGCGAAGACCTTCCGGCCCTCGATCACGCCCCCTTCCAGCACCATGAGGTCCTTCTCCAGCAGGATCAGATCCGCCGACTCCTTGGCGATGTCCGTGGCCGTGTCCACCGAGATGCCGATGTCCGCGGCTCGCAAGGCGGGAGCATCGTTGATTCCGTCGCCCATGAATCCGACGACGTGTCCCTTGCCCCGGAGAACGCGGATGACCCGCTGCTTGTGGGCGGGAGAGAGGCGGGCGAAGAGCGTGGCCTTCTCCGCCGCGTCGGCCAGCTCGGCATCGGACATTTTCTCCACGTCGCCGCCGAGCAGCATGGGGTCGGCCGAGAGGCCCACGTCCTTGCAAACCTTTCGGCTGATGAGCTGGTTGTCGCCGGTGAGGATTTTTACCGCTACGCCGTGCTTGTGAAGGGCCTCGATGGCACGTCCCGCGGTGTTCTTGGGCGGGTCCAGAAACGCGACGTATCCTTTGAGCACAAGCTCGCGCTCGTCGTCCTTTGAGCAGATCTGCTTTCCCGGCAGCTCCTTTCTTGCCACCGCCAGAACCCGGAAGCCATCGTTGCTGAGGCTCTCGTACTCTTCCTTCAGCCCGACCATCAGGTTGGGGTCCATCGGCGACAGCTTCCCGTCCAGCTCGAAGTGCGAGCACTGGTGGAAGACCTCTTCCGGAGCGCCCTTGGTGAGGAGGATCGCTTTGCCTTCGGGATCCTGCCACCAGTACGGACATCATGCGCCGCGTGAAGTCGAACGGGATTTCGTCCAGCTTCTTGTACTTCTCGACCAACGCTTGCCCGTGGAAGTCGGCGCTATCCAGGATCGCCCGGTCGAGCAGGTTCTTGAGGCCCGTCTGGAAGTGGCTGATCAGGTAGCCATCCAGGAGCACTTCCTCGCTTTCCTCGCCCGGCGACGTTGCAATGCCGCTGGAGGACGACGCGGTCCTCGGTGAGCGTGCCGGTTTTGTCGGTGCACAACACATCCATGCCCCCGAAGTTCTGGATGGCGTTGAGCCGCTTGACGATCACCTTCTTGCGGCTCATGGCGAGCGCGCCCTTGGAGAGGCAGACGGAGACGATCATGGGCAGCATCTCGGGGGTGAGGCCCACGGCCACCGCCATCGCGAAGAAAAAGGCGCTCTTCCAATCGTGCTTGGTGAACCCGTTGATGAGGAACACCAGCGGCACCATCACCGCCATGAGCCGGATCATGAGCCAGGTGAAGCGGTTGAGGCCCTGGTCGAAGCTGGTCGGCGGCGGTTCTTCCGTGATCGAGCCGGCCATGCTGCCGAGATAGGTGTTGACTCCCGGTAGTGACCACGACCGCGGTCGCCGTGCCGCTTTCGACGCTGGTCCCCATGAAGCAGGTGTTCTTGAGCTCAGTGGGTGAGCTCACATCCTTGGTCTGGGGGTCGTGGAACTTCTCGACCGGGAGCGACTCCCCGGTGAGGCTCCCCTGGCTGACGAAGAGGTCTTTGGAAGAGAGCACCCGCACGTCGCCCGGGATCATGTCGCCGGCGGACAGCTTGATGATGTCCCCGGGCACCAGGTCCCGCAGCGGCATCTCCTTCGCGTCGCCATCCCGAATGACGGTGGCGGTCACATGGATCATGGCCTTGAGCTTCGCCGCCGCCGCGTCCGCCCGGGCCTCCTGCACGAAGCGGAGCGTCGACGCTGAGCACCACCATGGCCGCCATCACGGTTCCGGCGCGCGCGTCGCCGGTCGCGAATGAAATCGCCGACAGAGTCGCCCAGCAGGATCACCAGCGGATTGCGCATGATTTTCAGCAGGCGGACGAACCAGCCTTGCCGGCGCTCTTGCGCCACTTCATTCGGCCCCGTCGTGCGCGCGCGCTCTTCGGCCTCCGCTTGCGTCAGGCCCGTCGGCGGTCGTCCGCAAAGATTGGAGCAGCTCTTCGCCGTCCTTCCGCGCGGCATCGAGGACAGCGGGTGAAACACGAATGTTCTCGTGCTTCGCCTTGGTGTGAATCGCCGGCTGGACAGGAGGCGTGGATGGTTCCGCGCGACCGGACCCTGCTGTGCTGCCGGCGTTGATTAAGGCCATGCCGTTTTATCCATAGCTCCGAGAACCGATCCGGTGGAAGAAATGCCGGACATGTTGCGCCTCGATGAGCAGTGTCTCACAGCACGCGTTCGTCCATGCCGATAGTTGGCCGATCGCGGGAAGATTTCTGGACTTGTTACGTCTTGGTGCCACTTTGCCATATTCATATTGCAATTCGAAACTGCGCTCGACGCCCGCGGTCATCGCTATCGCCAATGCACCCCCCTTCGGGCAAAGGCAGCGCTTGCCGCTGAAGTCCAGTCGGGCGAAGCGTGCAATCGCCTCGGCTTGATGGCGGCAGGCGAACTGGTCGCCCAGGGAGTCCGACCGAAATCAAGGGCCAGCAAACCGGGCGCCTGTTGGAGGTGGTCGTTGACCAACCGCAAAAGGCGGCGGATCTGCTGAACAACGATACGGAACCTTGGCGCATCGCGCTGTCTGGCGATCGGCTGCATGTCGTTACTGATGAAGATCCGGTGAGTGGCGAGAAGTCAACGAAGGAGAAGTTGCAATCGAATGGCCCAAATGGCTGCGCCCGGGAACGTGTCCGATGACCAGCACGTCAGCCTTCGTTTGCTCCGCCGCGCGATTCAACAACTCCGGGACACTGCCGCTATCGATGATAACTTCGGCCTTCGTACCTACGTCGACATGCGATCCTCCCGGGCCGCAGATCTCCACGCTACTATAGCCATGAGTCGACATCATGATAAGGTCGACGTTACGGTCACGAGCCACTTTCACGATTTCGTGGGCGGATCACCTCTCAGCGGCACGTTTGTAACCCAGTGCACAAAAAAGAACTTCCCCAGATCTCCGTTTTTGACGGCGTTTTGATGTTTCTCGCGATATCTTTCCAACATGGCCTTGGCATTCGTTGAGAATTTCTGGTGTCGTTCTCTACGATAGAAATAGAAAGCGGGGAACCTCCAAAGTATCCGGGGGCGTTTTGGAAGAGCACTTCTGCCAGTGCCGGCTGCAAACCTCAGGAGCGTGGAATGCGAACGGGTAAAAGACGCCCGGTTCAGACCAACGCGTCATGGCTCGGCGCCGAAAAGCGGGCGGAACGAGGTGAGCACTTTTGAACAGACGCCTTGGAAACTTGGCTGCATGATCATGATTTGGCGCGAGGGGTTGGCTAGAAAGCACAAACCCTAAAAGCATGAAAAGAAAGAGACTCTCCTGAAACGACCCTCTCGTGCGGTGCGATTTGTAGCATTGGCGGTACTGGTCGCTCTTTGCCTAAGCGGCCAGACCGCGAAGCAAACACGGACACTCCGCGACAAGGCTGCATCGATTGATTTCGTGACCCCCGGCTTGGTGATCACAATCAACTCGGCCGCCATCGCCGCTAATGGCACGATCACAGTCACGTACACTTTGGCTGATCCCAACGGGTTACCTCTGGATGCAACCGGCGCCACCACGCCGGGCGTCATCTCGCTGGCATACGTGGCATCCTACATTCCCAAGGGCCAGGCACAATATGTGGCCTACACAACCTCGCAGGCCACTGGCGCGGTGCTGGGCACCATCACCCGCCCGGATTTTGAAACGAGCGGTGGTACGGTCATGCAGGTAGCACCGGGCCAATACAAATACACTTACGCCGCTCGGGCGCCCTCGGGATTCGACGCCAGCGTGACCACTACGGTCGCGGTCGACGGCAATCGCGATCTCACGCCATTCGATCTGGGTACCAGCTACGCCGGCACCACGTTTAACTTCGTTCCCAATGGTTCAGCAGTTACCGTCACTCGCGACGTCATCGAAACGCAGAGCTGCAACACCTGCCATTACCAGCTGGCCTTCCACGGAGGTTATGCCCACGGCATGCAGATGTGTGTGCTCTGTCACCAACCGCAAAACGCCGATCCGGTCACAGGCAATACGCTGGACGCCAAGGTCTTCTTTCACAAGATCCACATGGGGTCGCAGTTGCCCAGCGTCGTTGGCACCGCGACCACGCCCGGAGTCCCGTTCGAGGTAGCGGGCTATATGAATGCCCTCAGTAATTTTTCTACGGTGATCGATCCCGCCGATCCACGGCGCTGCGAAGTTTGCCACAGCCAAACCACCGGCGCGAAACAAGCCACTGCCTTTTTGAGCCAGCCCAGCCGCGCGGCCTGCGGCGCTTGCCACGACGACATCAATTTCGCCACTGGCTTTTCTAATGGTCCAGAGGTCAACCACCCTGGCGGACCCCAAGCGGACGACACTCAGTGCGCCAACTGCCATATCCCACAGGGGGAGCTGCCCTTCGACGCTTCCATCATGGGCGCGCACGTGGTGGCCACTGACACCAAGGCTACCTATCCGGAGAATCCCGATACGCTGCTGGCGGGCATCAACCTAGCCATTACCAGTGTGACCAATACCGGTGCCGGACGATCTCCCACCGTCAACTACACTCTGCGCGACGACAAGGGCAACAATATCGCCGTGTCGACCACCGCGACTGTGAGTTTCACTATGGCCGGTCCCACCAGCGACTACGGCTACACCAGCTTCGGTAGCGGCACTGCCAGCACGCCAGGATACGTTACAGAGAGCGTTTCGACGTCGGCCTGTAGTTCCGGAGGCGCTTGCACTTACACCTTCACCCACGCCATTCCAGCGGGCGCGACAGGGACATACACCATCGGAGGGGAGGCGCGCACGACTGTGACAGTGCTGGCGGGCACGACTACTGCGCAAACCGTCGAGTTAGGCGCCATGAACCCGGTCGTCAACTTCTCGGTGGATGGCTCGGCGGTAGCGCCGCGCCGTACGGTCATCGCGCTCGGCAACTGCAATAACTGCCACGTCTTTCTTTCCGAGCACGGCGGCCTGCGCAACAACACCGAGTACTGCGTGCTCTGTCACAATCCCTCCAACACGGATGCCAGTACGCGCGCCACCGCTGTGATTGCCTCGTACCAGACCCAGCCGCCGCAAGGCATCAATTTCAATCTATTGGTTCACCGTATTCACGATGGCGTGAATGCCGCCGCTGATGGCCCCAAGAACCCCTACATCGTTGTGGGCCATGGCGGGAGCATTAACAACTTCTCCGGCATACTGTTCCCAGTCATGAGCCCTGCGGGAGAAGCCACCTACATGCAAAACTGCGCGATGTGCCACGTCAATAGCACGGAGCAAAACGACCTGCCTCTGATGGGCAACTTGAATCAGGTCGTCGATCCCCAGGGCTGGATCAATCCGGTAGGACCTATCTCTTCGGCTTGCAGCGGATGTCACGTCTCCAAGGACGAGGCGTCTCACTTCCTTGCAAATACGGATGCGTTGGGAGAGAGTTGCAGCGTGTGCCATTCCGCCGGCGCGCAGTTCGCGGTTGACGCGGAACACACTCCATAAATGTTTGCAAAAGACGCTCGGCGACGTCTCCGGCCAGCTATGCCGTAAACGAAAGGAAAATCTGACGATGACGTTACGCTCCGGTGTTTATATTGTCCCCACCGACCGGTGGTACATCGAACGGACGGTCTGGTTGATCGCCGGAGTGGTTCTGTTAGCAAGCACCGCGATGGCGTTGTTGATGAGCCCTCTGTGGATTTTGGGAGTCATCGCGACGGGGCTGGTTTCAATCAATGTCGCTTTTACGGGTCTTTGTCCGGTGGGCAGCGTGCTGCGCCTGCTTGGCTTCACGCCAATGCTCGGGTCGAACACCACAGGGCGTTGGAACCTATACTTCATGCAGACAGACAAATGGTATCTGGAGCGCCGCATCTATCTTGCAGTTGGAATCAATATCTCCGTCGCGTCGGTACTGATGCTCGCATACAGTGCGTGGTTTGGCCTGTTCACGCTCTTTGTCGGCGGCGCAATGGTGTGGTTTGCCGCGACTGGCTTTTGCGTGATGGCAAATGGGCTTTACTGGCTTGGCGCCGAGCCGCGCTTGGCACCGGAATCGCTGCCTTCAGGCCGGTGCACAGAATGTCCAAAGTCGGGTGAGTGTCTGGGTGGACACCCAATCCTGGTACGAAGAGATCTTATCCAGCCGCGGGCAACTCCCTTGACCAACGGCTTACCTTCCCGAAGATTGGCTGATCAGATGCACGAAAGCGTGACTGTCGGGAGGCGCCATGACGGGGCGCGGTTCGCCGTTGACGCAGTGCACGCGCAATAATCATGCCCCAAGTCCGGTGATGACGCAAACGCGCGCGCTCCTGTTCAGTCTATGTTTGGCGGCGGTGGCGCCTTCACTGGCAGCAGCACCGGCGCTTCCGCCCGGTTATGTCGGTTCCGAGACCTGCATGGCCTGCCACGAAGATATCTATAACGGGCTCGTCAAGAACGCGCATCACGCGCTGGCTGTCGACACCAAACGGGGATGGGTGGGGCGTGAGTGCGAGGCCTGTCACGGGCCCGGCCAGATGCATGCCGAAGGTCCTTCGGCCGACAACATTCAGAATCCTGCGAACCTGCCGGCCGCGGCGGCCGATAAAATCTGTCTCACCTGTCATCTGAATCAGCCGACGCAAATCGGACGGCTGGAAAGCAGCCACGCCCACAATCAGATCGCCTGCACTGCTTGCCACAAAATGCATGAGAGCCAGCCGCTGGTGGTTCGCAAGGCCGATGCAACCAATAAACTGTGCGCCAGCTGCCACCTCAATGAGTGGGCCCAGTTCCAGCGCCCGTTCCATCACAAGCTTCCCGAAGGCGCGATGAGCTGTGTGGACTGTCACAATCCGCACGGCAGCATCCGTCCATTTATGCTTCAAAGTTTCGCTGCCAATGAACCGGGCTGCTTCAAATGCCACGGCGACAAGCGCGGCCCTTTTACATTCGAGCATGCGCCAGTGCGCTTTGAAGGCTGCCAGGCGTGTCACGAGCCGCATGGCTCGGCGAATCCGAGGATGCTTATACGCGCCGAGGTTCGCTTCGTCTGCCTGGAATGCCATGCGAACCTTCCCAACACGCCGGTAAAAGTGATGGGCGTCGTGCCACCGGCCTTTCATGATTTGAGATCGCCCGTGTTTCAGAACTGCACCGTGTGTCATCAGAAGATTCACGGCAGCTACGTGGACAGGAACCTGTTGAAATGAGGGCTCTCCTGTTCATCCTCGGGAGCTTGCCAGTTCTGGCACAAGCGCCAGTGCAACAACCCGCGACGCCCGCACCTGCTACAACGCCTGCGCAGGCCACCACGCCTGCATCCGCTCCAACGACACCGCCGGCCACGACGCCGGCCGCGGCCGCCAGTTCGAGCGATGCCGCTTCGCCGGTGCCATCCACCGAACCCTTTTTGGCCGGTTGGATAGACCTGGGCTACGTGTGGAACAGCGGCGTAGGGGGAAGCTACGACACGTATCGCAGCATCATCGACATTCACTCCGGCCCCAAGCTGCTTGGCACGGACTTCACTCTCACCGATCCGAAACATCGCTGGTTCGACACCATTCAGGTGCGCGCCACCACTTGGGGCGCGGAACCAGCCGAATCCCTACACATTGAAGCGAAGAAGTCCGGCATCTACGATTTCAACGCCGATTATCGCGACTTCGCCTACTTCAACAATCTGCCTTCCTTCGCCGATCCGCTGCTCGGCCAAGGCGTGGTGTTGGACGAACAATCCTTCGATACCCGGCGCAAGATCGCGGCGCTCTCGCTCGACATTCTGCCCGGCCATTGGTGGTCTCCCTATTTCGGTTGGGATCGTGACTCCGATTCCGGCTCGGGCGTGTCCGCGTTTGTCAGCGACAGCAATGTCTATCCGGTCCCCACTACACTGTTTGATTCCACCGACCTGTATCGAGGCGGCATTCGCTTTGAGAAACCGCATTTTCACGTGACGCTCGAAGAGGGCGGCACGGCATTCAAGAGCGACCAGAGCCTCTATCAGGCGACCGGCACCGTAAAAAACGGTAATTTTTCAGCGCCGATTTTCGGTGAAACTTTGGACCTCACCAGCCTCCTGGCGGCTTACGGCATCGGCGGATCAAGCGCCTACAGCAAAGCTTACCTGACGGCCAATCCCACCAGTTGGCTGGATATTTATGGCCAGTTTCTTTACAGCCAGCCCAACACCAACGTTCACTATCAGCAGTACGACAGCGGCAATCTTTATTTGCAGAGCCAGATTCTGTTCTATTCGAGCGAACAGGAAATCATCAACGCCGCAGCCGAACAGCCGCACACCACCGGCAGCATCGGCGCCGAAATCCGGCCGTTCAAGCACCTGCGGATCGTCGAGAACTGGATGACGGACCGGTTGCACGACGCCGGATCGTCCGCCTCCCTCGACACGCTGCTGATCGCCGGATCGCCGCTGGCGCTCAGTGCGCTGCTCGATTCGGCGTTGGTAATGAACTATAACCAGGAATCGCTCGACGTCTTCTATGACGCCTCGTCCAAGCTCACGCTGCGCGGCGGCTATCGCTATGTGTGGGGCAACGCGCAGTACGCCTTCCTGCCGGCCGCTGGCCTGGTCAGTTCCGATCAACAGCAACTGAGGCAAAACATCGGAATCGGCTCGGCCACCTTCCGGCCCTCGCAGAAAATCTCCCTGACCGGCGAGGTGGAGGGCGCGTCGTCGAGCGGGGTTTACTTTCGAACCAGCCTGTACAATTATCAGAAAGTGCGGGCGCAGGTGCACTATCAACCCTTGCAAACGCTCAGCATTTCGGGCGACTTCATGCTGTTGGACAATCAGAATCCGCTGGCCGGAACCAATTACAAGTACACGTCTCATCAGGAGTCGCTGTCGTTTTACTGGTCGCCCAAAAACAGCAAGCTGTTCGACATCCAGGGCTCCTACACGCGTGGCGATATGGTTTCCAACATCGGGTATCCTCGATCCCGGCACCCTCTCCCCGCAAGTGTCGCGTTATGTCGACGATTCCCACACCGGCACCGCGCTTATCGACCTGGCATGGCCGCATGGCAAACGTTTTGCTCCCAAGCTATCGGCTGGCGGATCGTTCTTCATCTCCTCCGGCAGCCGGCCCACCAGCTACTATCAGCCCGTCGTCAAGCTTTGGGTGCCGCTCGGAAAGCACGTGACTTGGTTCAGCAAATGGGAGTATTACGGATACGGCGAAGCGTTCTATCTCTATCAAGGATTCCGGACGCAACCTGGTGACCACGGGAGTGAGGTTAACCCGATGAGCATGACGAACCGCACGCTGTTTGCTGTGCTGGTCTCCGCGCTCGCGGCGCGTGCCGCCAGCTTCACGGCCGATTCGGCGCGCGGCGAGCGCTTGTTTGAAACGCTTTCCTGCATCCAGTGCCACAGCGTCAATGGAACCGGTGGAAGCTGTCGGCGCCGGACTCGGACGCATGCTGGACCGGGGCTTCACTCCGCGCCACTCTCGCGGCCACCATGTGGAATCATGCGCCCGCCATGTGGGCCGCCATGCGCGACCGGCAGATCACCGCCGGCGAACTCGACCAGCAGGCCGCGCAGGATCTGATGGCATTCTTATACGCCGCGCGTTTTTTTGAACAACCGGGCGACGCGGGACGCGGCAAGCAAGCGTTCGAGGGCCTCGGTTGCGCGGGCTGCCACAACCTAAACGAGCTCCGTGAGCCAATGGCGAGGCCTCGCCGATCCCATTGCGCTCGCTGACGCCATGTGGAACCATCGCGCCCAGATGCTGGCCGCCGCTGCGTCGAAGGGCGTCGCCGTTCCGCAATTCAGCGCGCAGGACCTCACCGACATGCTGGTTTATCTTCGCAACCTGCCCGGCACGCGCGAAGCAAATCGGCGTATTCCGCATCACGGCGGCAGGCGCCGGCGGACGCCATATTTCAATCCGCCGGTTGCGCCAAGTGCCATCAGACAGTGGAAGCGATTGGCCATGAGCGTTCAAGGCAAAACGCTCACCGAGATCGCGGCCGAGATGTGGAATCACGCGCCTCGCATGGCGGCGGCCGGAGCGCCGCTCTGCTCCGCTTGACCCCGGACGAGATGCCGGCCTGGTCAGCTCCTTTTGGGCCGCGAAGTTCTTCGAGGATGCGGGCCGACCCGGCGCCGGGCAGCCGCGTCTTCGCGAATAAGAACTGCACGGTCTGTCACAACGACGCTTCCAGCGGAGCGCCCCAACTGCCCGCTCCGGGCGAGCGAATTCACCGGCGCGGCGATGGTCTCGGTGCTGTGGAGCCACGGACCGCACATGCTGGATCAGATGAAAACCAAGGGCCTCGCGTGGCCGAGCTTCGAAGGCTCGCAGATGGCCGACCTGATCGCGTACTTGAACTCCGGCAAACTTGCACATCCATGAACAAACGTCCTGTTCTCGTCTTACTCACCAGCAATTGGATCAGCATGCTGGGCGCGGCTCTGGTCACGCTCGCGGGATTTTCGTGGCTGTTCGTGCTGCCGCTGAACATCCGCGGCAGGGGAGTGTGAGTAATCCCTACATCGGGCTGCTGGTCTTCATCGCGATTCCGATCGTGTTCTTCGCCGGGCTGGTCCTGATCCCCATCGGCATCGCGCTTGCCAAGCGCAAGGTCTGCGAATCTGAACGAAATCGAAGACCGGCGGACCGCTTGGCGCCGCGTGGGCATCTTCTTCGGCGTGATGACGGTCGCGAACGTGGTGATCGCCAGCCAACTCAGCTATCGCGCCGTCGAGCAGATGGACACCGTTCAGTTTTGCGGCGCCACCTGTCATGTCATGAAGCCCGAATTCACCGCCCACGCCGCCGTGCCGCCCCATCAGGCCGTGGCCTGCGCGGAGTGCCACATCGCGCCCGGAGCCACCGGCTGGTTAAAGGCGAAAATGGCGGGCACCAACCAACTGTTCGCCGTAATGTTCAACACGTATCCGCGGCCCATCGAGTCCGCCATGGAGAACAACAAGCTGGTCTCCTCCGCCGACACCTGCGAGCAGTGCCACCAGCGGGACACACCGATCGGGCCGCGCCTCCGCGTGATCCCTTCCTATGCAAGACGATCAGCCGAATACCCGCACCGAAACGGTACTGTTGATGCACATTGGCGGGGGAACTTTGGGCGGCATTCACGCCGCGCATCTTGGGACCGGGCGTTCGCATCCGCTACGCCGCGGCCGACAAAAAACGCCAGACCATCCCTTGGGTGGAATACACGAACACGCAAACCGGCGTGTCGCGAACTTATCTCGCCAGCGGCTCGACGGCGGATTCGGTCCGTTCACTCCCCACTTTCGAAATGCAGTGCGTCGATTGCCACAACCGCGCCGCACACGCTTTCGAAATGCCCGAGCGCGCGGTCAACCAGGCCATGGCGTCTGGGCCAGATCGCACCCAGCCTGCTCTTCGTCAAGAAAGAATCGGTCGAGCTTCTCAAGGCGAGCTACGCTAGCGATGACGAAGCGGCGCAGAAAATCCCTGTGGCCTTGAGCACGTTCTATCAGCAGAAATACCCGGACGCTGCCTCCAAACAGGGCGCTGCGATTCAAGCGGCGGGACGAACCCTGGCCGCGATTTACCAAAGCAACGTGTTCCCGGATCTCAAGGTCACCTGGGGAACTTATCCGAACAATCTCGGCCACACCGACGATCCCGGCTGTTTTCGCTGCCACGACGCATCGCACATGACCTCTGACAACAAGACCATCACGCAGGATTGCAACGCTTGCCATCAGCCCGTGGCGATGGACGAGGCATCTCCCGATATTTTGAAAACACTCGAATTAACACCAACACAAAACCAATAGGAGATTCACAATGCGCAATATCTTGATTGTTCTCGGTCTGCGCTGCCGCGGCCACCACCGCACAAGCCGCCAATGCCACGGCCGGGAAGGCTGCCTACGACAAATCCTGCAAATCCTGCCACGGCGCCGACGGCACGGCAAACCCCGCCATAGCGAAGATGTTTAAGGTGGACATACAGGACCTGAAATCTCCCGACGTCCAGGCCATGAGCGACGAGGATCTGAAGAAGATCATCACTGACGGCAAAGGCAAGATGAAGCCCGTCGCCAGCGTTACGGGCGCGGCTGTGGACAATGTTGTCGCCTACGTCCGCAGTTTGAAGTAGTACACCTGCGTCGAGGGTTAGGAGATCAACATATGCTTGGCGGTTTCCGTTTTCTACCAGCCTAGCCCGGCGATCGCGTATGTGGTGCCGATGTCGTCGGAAATGCTTCTTTGAAACGATGTGTCCCCGATTATCCCGTAGTCTTGAAGACGGTGTAACAGGCGTATTAGACCTTGTGCTGGCCATGCGAAACGTTTTTCAGTCACGCGTAACGGCCCTGAGAAGAGAAGTCAGAACTGCTCGAGCCTGGCCACGCCGAAGATCGCGTGGAATCGCTCGCAATAGATGACGACGGCATTGTACTTACCCAGGTCGGCTGACGGCTGTAGATCATAGTTCTGATCGCCTTGATTGCCCTTCAGCGAACCAAGTTCGATGCTATCGAGTTGGCCCTTTACGATCTCTTGGTGAAGGTTCTCGTCGTCGGCTCGCGCCAGCAGCACATGCACATCCGGACCGTTCGAAGTCTTGAAATCGGTTAGTCGTAGATATTGGCTGCCGGACGGCGCTTTGTAGATCGTGGCGCGGCCGCTGGTCTCGTGCGCTTTGCCTTCGAGCGTTCCGGTGTAAAGCGGCTGAGGATCAGCCGTCGAGGCGAATGGAGCGGGCTCATCAACCTTTTGATTAATCCAAAGTTTCTCCGGACGGAAGGC
Organism: Bryobacterales bacterium; assembly: GCA_963798295.1. GTDB lineage: Bacteria > Acidobacteriota > Terriglobia > Bryobacterales > Bryobacteraceae > Palsa-89. The sequence continues at coordinate 2,323,317 of CAWCSV010000007.1, forward strand.
CCACCACACACCGATGAGTACCGGAACGGCGAGGCCGATCAGAATCCATTTTTTACGTATTATCCACGACGTGCTCACAGTTTTTCTCCTTTCGTGAGCCGGGCAGCAACTCACTGCCCGGCCCGATTGCGGTAATGTTACAGATCCTAGAATTTTGTGAGCGGTGCAGCGCCAAAATTGGCGTTGAAACGCTCGCAGTAGATCGAAACGGTCTGGAATTTTGCCAGATCCGTGCCAGCGGGAATGTCGTAGTTTTGGTCGCCCTCATTGCCCTTCAGGGCCCCCAACTCGATTCGGTCCGTGCCGTTCTTCAGAAAGTTTGCGTCGTCGTCCGCGTCCTTGACCGCGATGAGGACCACGTGAACGTCCGGCCCGTTCGAAGTCTTGAAACGGGTAAGCCGAAGTACCAGCTTCCCGCCCTTTTCCTGATAGATCGTGGCACGGCCAGAAGTATTGTGTACCTTGCCGTGAAACGTGCCGGTTTCGAGCGTCTTTGCACCGTCCGTTTGTGCCTGGACCGTCATAAATCCAAGCGCCAACGCTAGAATCGCAAGCATCCCGCTTGCTTTGAAAATGCGAACCATGTTGATTCCTCCCTTAATGACTTGCATTCTGTCAAGCGCACGCGCGCTCAACCTTACAGGCCATAGGAGTGATCCAGGGAGCGGAAGTTACAAATTCTTCCTGAGCGCCGACGCTAGGTTTGGTCAGCTCTGAGCTTCGCCATCACCTTACCGATGATCGACTCGGAGACGTTCTCGGGCAGTTCGAAGGAACCGCTATCTGTGACGATTTTAACCGTCTGGCAGGTGGAGTCGTACAACACATGACAGGCCCGGCATTGGGAAAGATGGAGTTCGAGTTCCTTGCGGACCTCAAGCGAAACTCGATCATCGATGTAATCTCCGAACTCGGCGAAGAACTCATCGCACGTTATCATTGTGTTGCTCTCCTGGCACCGGGGGCAAAATGAGGCGCTAGCCACTCTCTCAACATGAGCCGGCCTCGCAGTAGGCGTACTTTCACCGTTGGGACGCTGAGTCCCAATTGTCGCGCTATTTCTTCGATAGACAAGTGCTCGATGTCACGGAGCATCACCACGGTGCGGTACTTTGCGGGAAGGGCCATGATTCCTTTCTCAATGAGCTGCTGAATCTCCTGGCGGGAATACGCTTGCTCGGGATTGTCCACCCAGTCCCGCAATTCGCGAGGGCGAAAATCATGGTCTTCGCCGAACGCAGGCTCATCCAAACTAATTTCATTTTTTCGCTTCCGCAAGTACTCAATCGCCTTGTTCCGAGCGATGCTTACCAGCCACGTCGAGAATTTCGAGCGTGACTGGAATCCGGCGATGTGCTCATACGCGCTCAGCATCACATCTTGCATGGCATCCTGCGCGTGGTCCTGATTGCCTAAGATGGCCGTCAAGGCGCGATAGACCAGCCGGCTGTGCCGCCGAATCAGTTCCTCGAATGCTTCTAAACTTCCTCCGCGTGCTTGGGCCGTCAACTCGGCGTCGGGATCTTCCACCACCGCCACGGCAGAGGAGGCCGCCGAACCCTGTTGCGTTGGACGATCGGAGACGGCTGTAAGATGCGTTTTCTTTCGCTCAAAGGCGAGCGGCGGGTCAAAATCGTGCTCGATACCAAGGCCCGCCTGGAGAAAATTGGCGAAGTTATTCAAAGCCGTCACCACTTCGCACTCCAAAATCTGTTGGTCGGTGAAGCCAGTCGCCCTGAGCCGGTCGACATCGTTGAGCGAGAATTCGGAAAATCTGGCCCCCAACTTGATCGCAAAATCCAAAAGAGCTTTGTCTGCCTCTGAAAGAGAAGATTGATGGTGATCGACCGCGATCTGGTCGCCTTCCTCAGCCGGCAGGCCTAATCCGCGCAAAAGGTTGCAATGCACAGCCACACAATAGGAGTTGAGATTCACCGCGGACACGGCCAATAGAATGGTTTCTTTCTGTGATCGAGTGAGCGCATCCTCGGGAAGCAAAATCGCAGCCGTAAACTCCGCCTCGGCCGCGAGCAGATCCGGCCGCAACGTTTGAGCGCGGAAGAAGTTCGGTATAAACCCATGACTCTTCATGAGCGTGCCGAAGGGCCCAAATGTCTGGGGACTAAGATATGGGGCGCCGACGTATGGCCCCGCTGAGGGCCGCACGGAGCGCTCCGCTTCCGGTACTGACACTTGGGTTTCAGGTGGCAGGTTCCACGGGTCGTCTTCAGGTTCCGGATGCAAGCCCACAGACAGCGTACAAAGATAGATGCCCAGCGCCGTGGTGACGGCGGCTTCGATGATAGACTCATCGTCGATGCCATCTTGGCGGAGCCGTTCGATGTCTAACGAATTTACGGAAATCGCGCGGGATGCTAATTTCCTACAAAAGTCCAGCAATGCCACGTCACCCGCAGAGAGGCCCACACATCTATGGTCTTGCAACAGATCTTCGATTCGGTGGACAGGCTCTCCCTGTAAAAGCAGGGCTGTTCGTGCGAGACCGGCGCAATAGATGTCCCGGCGGTCAGCCGCGACGCAGAGCAGAATGCGCTCCTTCTGCACTCGCGAGATCGCCCCCCGGTTAAACCTCACCGCCTTCTCAAAGGAGGCCTGCGCTTCGATGACGCGCGGCAAAAGGGATTGGGCCCGAAGGAGATTGGGAATGAAGCCGAGATCCTCGTGAAACCAGCCAAACGGCTGAAAGTCTTCGCTCAACGCAACTTCGGGAAGAAAGCTCATCGGCTCCGCTCGCACGGGCGTGGATCGGACTAGGAGTTTAGCGCTTTGGCCTCCTCAGGCGCAAGCGGAATGAAACGCCGCAGGCGCGTTATTGTGTATCTTTTCCCTCGCGGCTCCGTCCCATCCCCCGAAGTCGGCAAAATGATCGCTGGCGCCAGTTTGACCAGCGAGCTTTGCCGGCACGTCCTATGGAAGATATTTCGCCCAAGCGCATCCTGATTCTCGGAGGAGGCTTCGTCGGGGTCACAGCCGCCATGGAGCTTGAGAAAAGACTGGCTCGCGATCGCGTCGAGATCAAGCTTATCAATCGTGATAATTTCTTCCTCTTTACTCCGATGCTTCATGAGGTCGCGGCGAGCGACCTGGATCTGACAACCATCGTCAACCCGGTGCGGAAGATGCTCCGCAAGGTGCAGTTTTTCGCGGGTGAAGTCGAGCAGATCGACCTTGCGCAAAAGCAAGTCGTTGTCTCACATGGATTCGATCACCATCGACATACATTCGAGTTCGATTACCTTGTGATCGGTCTCGGATCGATGACCAATCGGTATGGGATTTCGGGTTTAGAGGACTACGCGTTGACCATGAAGACACTGGCCGACGCGGTGCGTCTGCGAAATCACCTGATCGCTCACCTGGAAGAAGCGGATACGGAATGCTGTAAGCAAAAGACGCCACTCTTGACGTTCGTTGTTGCCGGTGGGGGCTTCGCCGGCGTGGAGACCGTTGCCGGGATCAACGACTTCGTGCGTGGAGCGCTCCGTTCTTACACCAATCTAAAGGAAGAGATGCTGCGCGTCGTCCTGGTCCACTCCGGAATGGTGATCCTGCCCGAGCTGGGAGAAGGATTAGGCGCCTATGCACATCGAAAGCTGACCGAGCGGAAAGTCGAAATCCGCCTGAATACTCGAGTCGCAGAGTTTTCGGGCCGGACTGTGCAACTCAGCGACGGCACCGCGATTCCCACCAACACGCTGGTTTGGACCGCCGGAACTTCGCCGAATCGCTTGGTTGAAACGATCCCCTGCGCTAAGGACCACGGTCGGTTGCTGGTAACGGAATTTCTGGAGTTGGACGAGTGGCCGGGAGTCTGGGCTGTGGGGGACTGCGCGGCGGTGCCAGATCACCGGACGGGTGGCTTTCATCCTCCGACGGCTCAACACGGGCTCCGCCAGGCTAAAGTAGTGGCCCACAACGTCGTCGCGACCATGCGAGGAACGAGGAAGATGCCGTTCCATTATTCGACCTTCGCACAACTCGCCGCGATCGGGCGACGCACTGGCGTGGCAAGAATCCTGGGAATCAATTTCTCGGGGTTCGCTGCGTGGTGGCTTTGGCGAACCGTTTATCTATGCAAACTTCCTCGGCTGGAAAAGAAGCTGCGCGTGGCCTTTGACTGGACCCTTGACCTGATCTTTTCAAAGGACCTGGTCCAGTTCCAGGAAATTCGTGCGCCCATGATTTCACGCTCTGAGGATCCGGCGAGCCAGGCCAAATTCACGCCTCGTCAGGAATAGTGGAGCACAAGGAAATGGTGATCACGCCAACGAAAGTAGGCCTTGCGAGTGAAACGGAAGCGGGGTCGTCTGGGAACTGGCACCTTTGACGAGGACCTGCATGAAGCAGGTCTGTGCCCGCTCGTCCATTTTCAGATGCTCGCCGTTTCCTGAATACATCCGAACCGCACTGGACTGATCACCCGTGGATTCGGTGTAGTCCGAAGGTCGCCAGGCGCCTCGGCCCAGTAGGCGGCTAGGCGCTCCAAGTGTTGGGGGTGTTGATACCGGTCGAACACGGCGCGCGTCTTGTGCCCGCTGATCTCCATTGCCTCCTTTCCGCGTACCAGTGTGATATGCGATCACGAGCCAAAACGCGTGGGTATTGGTGCAGCGAATCACGCAGGGCCCTATCGGCAACATTTCAAAGTGAGGCGCCCGACAAACAAGCGGTGGTTCGTGCTGAGCGCCTGGCTTCATCGCACGACGCCAAGCGATCTCCTGATTGATCGTCCCCGCCTCACAGCTTCAACAACTTCACCAAGTTCCCGCCCAGGATCGCCTCCTTCTGCGCGTCGGGAATCTCCGCCTGGAGGATCGCGTCGATGGTGTCCGGCCAGACGAACGGCATGTCCGTGCCGTACACCACCTGGCTCGGCCCCATTTCCGCCACCAGGTGCCGGATACCCTCCGGTGAGAAGACCATCGAATCGGCCATGATCTGGTCGTGCAGGTATTCGCGCGGATGCTTCTTGTTGACGCACTTGGCGTTCGGGCGCACGTCGCAAGCCACGTCTGTGCGTCCGAAGTACGAGGGCAGATAGCCGCCCGCGTGCGCGCCGCAAACTTTGAGGCCCGGGAAGCGGTCCAGCGTCCCATCGAAGATCAGGTGCGTCAGGAAGAGGTCCGTCTCCAGCGGATTTCCGATGACGTTGGGCAGATCGCCCGCGCCCGCGAACGCACCCGGCCTGGCTACGTTCTCGGCGTTGTTGGGATGCATGAATACCATCACTCCCAGCTCCTGCACTTTGCCCCAGAACGGATCGTACTTCGCCATCGACAGCGGCTCGCCTGCCACGTGGCCGCCGATCGCAACCCCGCGCATTCCCAATTCCTTCACTGCGTGCTCGGTCTGTTGCGCCGCCAAATCCGGGAATTGCAGCGCCGGCGAGGTGAATGCCACGAAGCGGTCCGGATGAGCCGCGCACCATTTCGACAGACCCTCGTCCTGCGTCTGCACGATCTTCGTTGCCAGGTCGCGATCCGCTGCGTACCACCAAAAGGTGTTGATGTCCAACGCCTGCACGTCAACGCCGCGCCTATCGAGCTCCTGAATGCGATCCGGCCCGAGCCGGCCTCCGCTGCGCCCGTAACGCTCCAGCGGCGTACCCTTCACCAGGTCCGCAACCTCGGCGATGCCGGCGTGCGCGTGAATGTCGACGACTTTGACGCGTTTCCCGCCCACGCGCACTTCCCGCCGAGTCGCCGGAGCGCCAGTCTGCGCGGTGATCCGACGGCCCGTTATCAGCGTTCCAGCCGCCACGCCTGCCGCTGTCCGGATGAATTCCCTGCGATTCCGCATGCTTTCCTCCTATTGCCGGTAGTAGCATACGATATCAGAACGAGGGCGAAATGAGTGTAATGACTTTAAAGGTGAATGGCCGGAGCCACAGTGTTGACGTGGACCCGGCGACGCCGCTGTTGTACGTGCTGAGCGACGATCTCGAGCTGCGCGGGCCGAAGTTCGGCTGTGGCTTGGGCCAATGTGGAGCCTGCACCGTCATCCTGAAAGGTGCGGCGGTCCGCTCTTGCGTCACGCCCGTGAAAGCTGCTGCGGGATCGGAGATCACGACTCTGGAAGGGTTGGGAACCCCCGAGAAGCCGCACCCCATTCAGCAGGCGTTCATTGATGAACAGGCCGCGCAGTGCGGTTTTTGCGTGAATGGCGTGATCCTGACCGCCAAGGCGTTTCTGGACAAACACCCCAAAGCCACCCCAGAAGAGATTCAGCAGGCGCTTTCCGGCGTGCTGTGCCGCTGCTTCACACACGTCCGGATGTATCGGGCCATCCAGAAATATGCCAAGGAGATCGCGCGGTGAAAACGTCGATGACACCAGATGCTCTCGCCGCGCTTGCGCGCAGTGGATTTTCACGCCGCGGTTTCCTGAAAACCTCGGGTGCGCTGATCGTCGGCTTCCGTATTGCGGACCGGCAAGCCGAAGCGCAAGGGCCGGGAGGTCCATCGCCCGGTTCGCCGCCCATCAATCAGCTCGATTCGTGGATCGCCATCGCCGCCGACGGCAGCGTGACGGCCTATAGCGGCAAGGAGGAGTTGGGCCAAGGTATTTCGACGGCCCAAGCCCAGTTGGTAGCCGAAGAGTTGTCGGTGCCCTTCGATCGCGTGAAGCTGATTTATTGCGATACGGCGATGACACCGGATCAGGCTTACACGTCAGGCAGCCAGTCGCATCCCGCTAATTTCAACCACCGCAATCTAGCCCAGGCGGGAGCCACGGCCCGCGAGGCGCTTATCAAAATGGCATCGCAGCAGCTCGGCGTCCCAGTCGACGAGTTGACAGCCGCCGATGGGGCAATCAGCGCCAAGGGCGACCCAACCAAGAAAGCAACTTATGGCCAGCTGGTCGGCGGCAAGAAATTTAACCTTGCGCTCGATCCACAAGCCAAGCGCAAACCGCCCAGCGAATGGACCGTGCTGGGAGCGCCGGTGCAGCGTCCGGATATACCAGAAATCGTAACCGGACAATTCGAATTCGTTCACAACGTGCGCCTGCCCGGCATGCTGCACGGCCGCGTCGTCCGTCCAGCGGCCGCCGGCGCCACGGTGATGAGCGTCGACGAAAGCTCGGTCCAAGGCATGCCCGGCCTGGTGAAGGTGGTCGTCAAGAAAAACTTCGTCGGGGTGGTGGCGGAAAAACCGTGGCAGGCGCTGCAGGCAGCCGACAAGCTGAAGGTCATGTGGAGTGCAGGGGGCGGGTTGACGAACCCGGTAGACTTTTACGCGCAACTGCGGAACCAGAAGCCCACCCGCGACATTTTGCTGGTCGACTCGAAAGACTTGGAACAGAAGCTGGGCCAGGCTGCCGCCGTGGTAAAGGCCACGTACCTTCATCCCTATCAAGCGCACGGATCAATGGGCAGCTCTTGCGCGGTTGCGGACGTGCAGGGTGACAAGGCAACCATCTGGTCGCCCACGCAGGGGGTTTGGTATCAGCGCAGCACGGCCGCCATGGTGCTCGGCCTGAAACCGGAAAACGTGCGCGTGATATTTCGCAGAGGCTCCGGCTGCTACGGGTTGAACGCTGCCGATACGGTGACTTACGATGCCGCGCTGCTCTCGCAAGCCGTCGGCAAACCGGTGCGCGTGCAGCTCACCCGCAAGGACGAATTGACTTCGGAAAACTACGGCAATGCATTTTTGATGGACGAACGCGCCGGACTGGACACCCAGGGCAACATTATCGCGTGGGATCACGAAGCCTGGTCTCCGACGCTCGGCAATCGGCCGGGGCCCGGCACGCCGGGCAACGTGATCACCGGTTCATTGGTGGGTTTTCAGCCGGAAGCGTTCACGCCACGATCGCCCGCGCCCGAGCCCCGCGGCTTCAACAACAACAGCAATGGAATTCCTTCTTACGCCGCTGCTCTGTTTGACGGTGTCCCCAAAGGTGCCGGCACTGTGCGTAGCGCGCGCGTATTGGTTCACAATATTCCGTCGCCTTTCTTCACCGGTCCCCTTCGATCTCCCGCTCGCTTCCAGAATACCTTCGCGCACGAGTCCTTCATGGATGAACTGGCGTCGCACGCCAAGGCAGACCCGGTCGAGTACCGCCTGCGCCATTTAAGCAATCAGCGCGTGATCGACGTGCTGAAAGCTGCGGCCAAGGCCGCGAATTGGGACGCGCGCCCATCTCCGCAGTCCAGAGTGCGTAACGCGGGAGTCGCCACCGGCCGCGGCGTGGCTTGCGTGGCCTACGAGGGAGACAACGGATATACGGGGATCGTCACCGAGGTCGAAGTCGATCAGGACAGCGGAAAGATCGCGGTAAAGCGCGTCGTGGTCGCGATCGACGCGGGCCCGATTTCTAATCCGGACGGCCTGAAGAATCAAGCCGAGGGTGGTGCGCTCCAGGGCATGAGCCGCGCGCTGCTCGAAGAGGTGACGTGGGACGACCAGAAGGTAACTTCGATTGACTGGCGAACGTATCGCACCTTGCCGCTCGGCTTCAGTGTTCCCAAAGTGGAATGCGTGCTGTTGAACCGGCCGGATGAAGAAGCGACCGGTGCAGGCGAGACCTCCATTACGGTCATTGCCGCCGCCATCGGCAACGCCGTGTTCGACGCCACAGGCGCTCGCCTTCGGCAAATTCCATTCACTCCGGAGCGCGTCAAAGCTGCGCTCAGCGCGCGGGGATGAAGGCTGATCCACGCTTCGCCCGGCGCAAGTGAGCCGCCGAGCTCAGGGGGAGAATGCTTACAGCAAAACTTCAGGTGCGGGCGTTAGGATGAAAGCAAGATCATGCAGGTATTGGTTGTCGAGGATGAGCGTCGCATGGCGGAACTGCTGCGGCAGGGTCTGGAGGAAGAGGGCCACTCCGTGGTGCTGGCGGGCGATGGACGCGATGGGCTCGCGATGGCCGAGTCGCATCCGTTCGACGCGATCGTTTTGGACGTGATGCTGCCGGGGCTAGATGGTTTTTCCGTGGCCAAAAAGCTCCGTGCGGCCCGCAACCAGACGCCGATCCTAATGCTGACGGCGCGCGACGCCACGCCCGATATCGTCGAGGGCTTAAACTTGGGTGCCGATGATTACCTGGTGAAGCCGTTTTCGTTCGAAGTGCTGCTGGCGCGTCTGCGGGCGGTATCGCGGCGCGGCGTGATTACACAACTGCCCATCTTGCAAGTTGCGGATGTGACCCTCAATCCATCGACGCGCGAGGTTGCGCGCGGCGGACGGAACATCGCCCTGACGCGGACCGAATTCGGACTGCTTGAACTGCTGATGAAACGCGCGGGACGCGTGGTGACACGGGGAAATCTGATCGAATCCGTGTGGGGATTCGACTCCGAAGTGCGCAGCAACACGCTGGACGCGTTCATCCGGCTGCTGCGGGATAAAGTGGACGCTGAAGGCGAGACGAAGCTGATCCACACCGTACGGGGGGTCGGCTACTGCTTGCGAACGTCGGAAGCCTGATGCGCCATCGCTCGAGCTGGTCGATTGGAGTGCGGCTCACGCTGTGGTATTCGCTGGTGTTGCTGGCGGGGCTCGCGCTGTTCGGCGCCGGTATCTGGTTGGTAGTCACGCATAGCCTGACAGCCTCCATCGATGAGAGGCTGGCCGCGCAGGCCCAGGGCGTGGCGACGGTTCTGCGGACCGAGTACAACCCATTGAAGCCGGACCATCTTCGGGAAGAATTGTCGGAATACGCCCAGGCCACGCCGGAAGGCCGGTTGATCGAGGTACGCGGCTCGCGGGGCGAGTTGCTGGTCGGAGGCGGCGTAGCGGCTGTGGCCGTGTCGAGCAGTCATTACCGGACGCTCAATACCGAGGTGACGATGCCTGGACGACGCTATCGAATCCTGGTCGCTGCGCCGCTGGAAGGAACCGAATTGACGCTGCGGCGTCTGCGCGAGGTCCTGCTGTGGGCGGCGCCTTTGGTGCTGCTGATTGGATCGCTGGGCGGGTACTGGATGAGCCGGCGGGTGCTCAAGCCAGTGGACGCGATCACACGCGCTGCGCAGTCCATCGGCATCGAGAATCTGTCGCAGCGTTTGGAAGTGCCGCCAACGGGGGATGAATTAGCGCGGCTTTCCGAGACTTGGAACAGCATGCTGGATCGCTTGGAGGCCGCAGTGAAGCGGCTATCGCAATTCACGGCCGATGCGTCGCACGAACTGCGCACGCCGATCACGTTGATCCGCGCGACGGCGGAGCTGACGTTGCGGCGTGAGCGCTCCGCCGAGACCTATCGCGAAGCGCTGCGGCACATTATCGAGGACGCGGATCGAACCACGCGGTTGATCGAGGATTTGCTGTTGTTGGCGCGCGCCGATGCGGGACTTCCGTCGCTGCCGCTGGATCGGGTGGAGCTGATGCCGTTGGTGCGCGAGGTGTGCGAACAGGGGCAGATTCTGGCGCAGGCGCGGCAAGTCGAAATTTCGGCCGAGGCTCCGGAGCAGCCGGTGTTTGTGGATGCGAACGATCCGGCACTGCGGCGGCTGTTGTTGCTGCTGGTGGATAACGCCGTGAAGTACACGCTGGCGGGCGGCCGTATTACGGTGGAGGTCGGCATGGAATTGTCGGGCGCTACGGTGACGGTGCGTGACACCGGGATCGGTATTCCAGACTCCGCGCTGCCGCACGTGTTCGAGCGGTTCTATCGCGTGGAGGAATCGCGCAACCGGGAAGCGGGCGGCGCCGGGCTGGGACTTTCGATCGCGCAATGGATTGCCGAGCGGCACCATGCTCGGCTGGAGGCGGAGAGCGTGGTGGGGCACGGGTCGGCGTTCCGAGTGCGGTTTCCGCAAACGTAATGTGAGTGTTTCGCTGATAATCCTTTCAGCGAATCTTCAGACAGCGGGAATAGCATGCCAACATGCACAAAAGCGCCTGGTTGCTGCTAGTTTTGGCCGCTGCGTTCGCGCAAAGCGGGTACCATCAACTGAAAAAGATCAGCATTCCCGGCGACGGGTTCTGGGATTATCTGATAGCCGACGCCGCCACCGGCCGCGTGTTTGTCTCGCACGGCACGGAAGTGGATGTGGTGGACGACAAGAAGGGCGAAGTCACGGGCAAGATCGAGGGGCTGAAGCTGGTGCACGGGATCGCGCTCGCGCCTGAATTCAACCGTGGCTTCATCAGCGACGGCGGGGCGAATCAGATCGTGGTTTTCGATCTGAAGACGCTCGCCAAAGTCGGTGCGGTGGCTGCCGGGACGAATCCGGACGGGATCATTTATGATCCGGGGACTAAGCGCGTCTTCGCCTTCAATGGCCGAAGCGCCAGTGCAACGGCGGTTGACGCTGAGAAGGGGACGCTAGCCGGAACGGTGACCCTGGAAGGCAAGCCGGAATTTCCCGTCGCCGATGGCAAGGGCCACGTCTACGTCAACATCGAAGACAAAAGTGAAGTGATGGACATTGATTCCAAGGCGCTGACTGTAGTCCACAAATGGCCGCTCGCGCCGTGCGAAGAGCCTTCCGGCATGGCCATGGACACCAAGTCCCGGCGTCTGTTTTCAGGCTGCGACAACAAGATGATGGCTGTGATGGACGCCGATACCGGCAAGGTTGTCGCGACCGTGCCGATTGGAGACGGAGTAGACGCCACCTGGTTTGATCCAGGCACGAAATACGTTCTGAATTCCTGCGGGCAAGATGGTGTGCTCACCGTCATTCACGAAGATTCACCCGACAAATATACCGTGGTTGAAAACGTGAAGACCGAAAAGGCCGCACGGACCATGGCGTTGGACCCAAAAACACACAACATTTATCTTGCGGTTGCGCAAGTAGAAATGCTTCCCCCGGCTGAAGGCGACGCCAAGGGACGGCCGCGCCGTAAGATCGCTCCCGGTACGTTTGGACTGCTAGAATTTGGGAGGTGACGAAGGGCTGGCCGCGTTTTCCAGGAAGATTTTGGGACCTGCGCCGCCAAATCCCGTGAATCCCCAGGCGCCAAAAGACCGCTCACGCGATTTAGACTTAATTGGAGGAATTCAGCATGTCGCAAGAACCTTGGAAGACAGATCAGTGGTTCGTCAGCCCGTGGAACTTTGAGAGCGCAGTGCGCGATCAGCTTCATTTCGCCAAGCAAATCAAGTTTCATGACATCACGCTGCGCGACGGCGAGCAGCAGACCGGTGTGATCTTCACGAAAGACGATAAGATCCGGATCGCCGAAGCTTTAGCCGAAGCCGGTGTTCATCGCATTGAGGCTGGCATGCCGGTGGTGTCGCCGAGCGACACCTCCGCGATCAAGGAAATCGTCAAGCGGAACCTTGGGCCGCAGATCTTTGCGTTCTCCCGCTGCATGGTGGACGACGTCAAGCGCGCCGTCGATTGTGGAGTGTCCGGTATCGTGATGGAAGTGCCGTCCAGCACGCACATCATTGAATACGCCTATAAGTGGCCATTGGAGAAGGCCATCGATCTTTCGATCGAGTCGACGGCCTATGCTCATTCGCAAGGTTTGGAGATCGTCTTTTTCCCGATCGACTTCAGCCGTGCCGAGATGAAATGGGTGCTGGACCTGATCCTGCGCGTGGCCCACGAAGGACACATGGACGCGCTGGCGCTGGTAGACACCTTCGGAGTGGTGTCGCCCCATGCCATGCAGTATCTGGTCAGGCAAGTCAAGGCGCGCGTCAACAAACGGCTGGAAGCGCACTTCCACATGGACTTCGGAATGGGGATCGCAAATACTGTGATGGCGCTGGCCGAAGGCGTCGAAGTGGTGCATTCCACCGTGCTTGGTTTGGGCGAACGCGCCGGCAATGTGCCGATTGAGGAGACTGCCATGGCGCTCCTCACGCTCTACGGAATCGATACGGGCTTGAAGTACGACAAGCTCTACGGGCTGGCGCGGCTGGTGGAGCAGCTTTCGGGGCATCGCGTGGCGAGCAACCGGCCGGTGGTCGGCGAGCAGCTGTTTCAGATCGAGTCCGGCATTATCGCCAGCTGGTGGCAGAACTGCGGGAAGGATCATCCGACGGAGTTGTTCCCTTTCCACTGGGACGTGGTTGGGCAGCCGCCGGCCAAGGTTGTGCTCGGTAAAGGCAGCGGAATCGATTCGATCAAAGCTGCGCTGAAGGAGATCGGGTGCAGGCCACCGAAGATGAGGCGATGCAGGTTGTCGCGGGCGTCAAGGCGTTCTCGCTCGAGCACAAGCGTTTGCTGACGGATGCTGAGTTCCGCTCGGTGGTGGCGAAGGTGCTTCCCAGCAAAGTCGGCGCACAGGCCTTGCCTACGGCCGTCTAGACGGTGAACTGAGGTGGAGGTGGTATGAGGAATTTCGGGTTGGTTGCCCTAGCCGCAACGTTCGTACTAGCGGCCCAGACGCCGCCAGCCGAGAGCGGGCGACCCGCGTGGGCGTTTCTCGCGCCCGACAAGCAACAGCCGCCCAGCGGTGAAGAGAGCGGACCAATTCGTGTCCCGGGAAGCGCCAAAGAATACACGGCGGCGCAGATCGACGATCTGTCGAACCCGCCCGATTGGTTTCCCGACGAGCATCGAGCGGCGCCATCCATTGTTCAGCATGGCAAGGGCGCGGCGCTGGCGTGCGGTGCTTGCCACTTGATGTCGGGACACGGCCATCAGGAATCGGCGGATCTTGCGGGGCTCTCCGCCGATTACATCGTGCGCACCATGTCCGATTTCAAGAGCGGTGCGCGCATCGACCCGGCGCGGATGAATGCGATCGCCAAGGCGATGTCGGATGAAGATGTGCGGCAGGCCGCCGAATGGTTCGCGGCTCTGCAAGCCGGGCGGGTGGATCAAGGTTGTGGAGACCGATACCGTGCCCAAGAGCTATGTCAGCGTCAAAGGCCGGCAGCGTCTTCCGTTACCGGGCGGTGGCACCGAGCCGCTGGGCAATCGCATCATCGAACTTCCGCAGGATGTATCCAGAGCCACCAGCCGCGATCCGCACTCGGGGTTCATCGCTTACGTTCCGGTGGGCAGTCTTGCGAAGGGCGCGGCGTTAGTGAAGGCAGGCGGTTCGAACAAAACCATTGCGTGCGCGATCTGTCACGGCGATTCGCTTGAAGGCTTGGGCGAGGTGCCGCGGATCGCGGGACTCCACCCGGCATACGTCGCGCGTCAACTCTATGCTTTTCAGACCGGCACGAACCACAGTGTGTCGTCGGCGCTCATGAAGAAGGTGGTCGCAAATCTGACGGCAGATGACATACTAGCGATTGCCGCTTACGTAGCAGCGCAATAGTTGAGAACGAAGGGAGAATATCATGAGGCACCTGAGAATCTTTGCGGCAGCGCTGATGGTTTTGACCGGCGCCGCTGCGGCGCAAAACATCGACAAGTTCGTGGTCTCGGGCGACGCGGCCAAGAAGGCCAAGACGAAAAACGAGATCTCCGCGGATACGGCTGAAAAGATCACGCAGGCCTGCGTGAACTTTGCAAAGGAGCACAAGGTTGCCGTAAGCGTGTTCATCCTTAGCCCCACCGGCCAGATCGTGCATGCCCATCGGATGGACGGCCAGGTCCCCATCAACGTCGAAACGGCCCTGCTGAAGGCCAAGAGCGTGCTCTATACACGGGATTCCACACACGCTCGCGCCAACATGGTGGCAAACAACCTGGCGCTGCAGTTGCGCTGGTCCAGCATCGGCGTGTTTCCGACGTCTGGAGGATTTCCCATCATGGTGGACGATCAGATGATCGGCGCCATCGGCGTCGGCGGATCGAACCAGGATGAAGAGTGCGCTTACTCCGCGCTGACCAGTGTAGTCGGCCCGCAACCCCCGCTGGCAGAGAAACTGCCTCCATCGCCGCCACGCCCGTAGGACATGATCCATGGTATACGAATTCAGCCGCAGGTCTTTCTTGGGCGCCGCAGCCGCGGGTTTAGTTGGGTCCATCGGTGCGCGAGCGCAGGTTTCCGGACTTACACCTGACGGCGGCACTCCGCCCTTCCCGCTCGCCCTGGGCGCGCTCGATTTTCTCGACCGGAAATCGTATATCCATAACATGGAGCTGCATGCGACGTTGCCGGGCTCAACCATTAGCGGCGGCGAACCGTTGATGGCGATGTGGGCCAAAGGCAAGCAGCGGCTACTCCCCGCCGGTGGAGGATTCGTAGACGTCAGTGAACCCACGAAACCTGTCGTGCTCAACAAGGGCGTGATCAAGGGCAATGGCGCCGTGGTGTTCAACAGAGATCTGAAGAAATGGATCATGATGTGCACGGCCGCCGCGCCGCTGACGTCTGCCACACCCGAGTTTCCGCACGGGGCCTATGACAAAGAACTGCGCGACCGGTCCGTCAATTACAAAGGACTGCGCGGTATACGCAATTACGACATCACCGATCCCACCAGGCCAGAACTGCTCGGGGAATTCAACACCGGCGAGAAAGGCAACGGCACACACCACAACTTTTACGACGGCGGTAAGTACGCCTACCTCGATTGCGGCTGGGACGATCAGTTACGGCTGGAGAATCACCAGCGCCCGTTCAGCAACGCGATCATGATCGTCGACATGTCCGATCCAGGCAAAGTGAAGGAGGTCTCGCGCTGGTGGGTTCCGGGGCAGCGCCTGGGCGAAGAAGCGGAGTACAAGAAATACATCTTCGCTGGAGACCGCACGTCTTGGACGGGCAATCACGGGGCGCTCAGCGTTCCCAAGCGTGTGGAGGACGGCGGCAAGCTCGGCTATGGTGGATTCGGCGCGTTCGGAATGTATGTGATGGACTTGAGCGACATCACCAAGCCCCAGCCAATCGGTCGAGTGCAGTACGAATTCAACGCGCTCGGCACCATTCCGTTCCATACCTGCTATCCAGTGATCTCTGATGCAGCCCATCCGCGATTGCAGAATCTGATCGTCGCCACGCATGAGGCGCTGGAGGCGGATTGCCGCGAGGTATATCACACGCCGTACGTGGTCGATGTGAAGGATCCGCGAAATCCGAAGATCATCGGCTTCTTTCCTCGGCCCGCCGCGCCGCCCGATGCTCCATATTCCGATTTCTGTTTTGCGCGAGGGCGCTTTGGCTCGCACAACACGCAATGCTGGATCGCGCCAGGAGCCTCGCGCCCCGAGATCATGGCGATTACCTGGTTTAATGCCGGCATCCGTATCTTCGACCTGTCCACTCCCGACGGCTCCGAAGGAGGTTGGGTATTTCGTTCCGCCGCACGAGGGTGAAATCGACAATTATGAAAGCTGGTGGCGCGGGTCGACAGAAAACGTTTTCGTCGAGTGGGATCGCAACCTTATTTGGGTTGGGACGCACGCGGCCACTTACTGTCTATCGTGCCCCGCGCTAGGCATGCCGGTGCTGGAGCCACGCAAGGTGGAACGATGGTCGGTGCCTCACTGCAATGCCGGATGGGATGACCAGACTTCGCGCAGCTTCTACTTCGGCCGGCCTGCCAGGCACGTAGGCTAACTACAATGATGACGCGCCACGATACCTTCAACGCTCCCGCGGCTCGTGGTTCTTTAGGAGCGTTGATATTTCGGAGATATTGATGATACAGTCATCCCTAATTACATTCATAAAGAGCGTGGACCACGGAATACAGGTGTGAAAATCGTTTTGAATAGTAGAGAAAGGCGGTTTGAAATGAGGAACTTGTTGAGTTCATTCGCTGGGGTGGCTGGGTTGCTGCTGCTCTCCGTTTCTGTTTGGGCGCACCACGGCCAGGCGGGATACAATACTGCGGAAACCGTCACCGTGAGCGGAACAGTGACGGGATTTCAATTCGTAAATCCGCACTCCATCGTGGATCTCGATGTCAAGGACGACAAAGGCGAAACGCAAGCTTGGCAAGGCGAACTCACCAGTCCCAATCATTTGCTCCGGGCCAATTGGACCGATACGACGCTAAAGCCTGGGGACCAGGTCACGATGGCCGGCTATCGAGCCAAGAGCGGCGCCAATTCGATGTGGATCACCAAGATCTCCGTGAATGGACGAAGAACTCAAGATGGGAGCGGGGAACTAAATGCGAAATCGAACGATAGGGTCATTGGCTGTCTGCGTGGCGGCCGCATGTATGGCGGCGCTCGCGCTCCCTTCCGCCACATTCGCGCAGGCGCCGAGTGAGGCGAAGTCCTCCGCTGCGACGCCGGATCTATCTGGCGTTTGGAATGTCAAGGGCTCTCCCGCCACTCGCTACTTGTCCTACAGCTTTAGCAAAGACGAACCGCCCATGACTCCCTGGGCCGAGGAACGATTCAAGGCCACCAAGCCATCCTTCGGACCGCGTGCAGTGGAAGATTCCAACGATCCCGTGAATCCCACGACGGTCAGCGCGGTCGGCTGCTTTCCTCCCGGAATGCCGCGGCTCTATCTGCAGCCGTTTCCGATGGAAATCATTCAAGTGCCTGGACGCGTGATCATGCTGTTTGAGTTCTCGCACTTTATCCGGCAAATTTACACCGATGGCCGTAAGCACAATACCGCTCTCGGCCCCACCTGGTTGGGCGACGCGATCGGGCATTGGGACGGAGACACTCTGGTGGTGGACACCATCGGATTCAACGACAAAACCTGGCTCGACCGCGGCGGCCATCCGCACAGCACGGATCTGCATCTGGTGGAGCGCATCCGGCGAGTGGACGACAAGACGCTGACCGACGACATCACGATCGAGGATCCCAAGGCGTACACTAAGCCCTGGGGCGGACAGATCACCTTTCAGTTGCACCCGACCTGGAACATTACGGAGATGGTCTGCGAAGACAACGTCAACTTCGACCAGTTCTTGAAGAACGAAGCCAAGCCGAAGAAATAGTGTCCGGCGCCCCTTCGAAATTGCCCGGAATCGCTACGGCGGACCAAAGCTAGCCCCTTTGAGCTATCAGTTTTGCTGTCAGTTTTTGCTTGCGCGCCGAAGATGCTGGTGATATCGTTGTCTCCCAGAGCGCACCAGGCGATGGGCTCGGTGCACCTCAGTTTGCTGGAGAGAACTGCATGCGTAGATATCTGGTATTGTCAGTGGCCGTGGCTGTGATTTTCGCGGCGGGTTTCTTGGCAGGAACCAAGCTCTCGCCGGTGCAGGCCAAGGATAAGCCCGGCTCGGGTTTCGCCGCGGCGCCGGGCGAAATGGGCGTTCAGGATATCTTCGGTCCCTACGAAGTGGTGAAGGACTGGCCGAAGAACATCAGCACCCTCCCGGGAAATGAGAAGTGGACCTGGGGCGCGGGACAGAGCGTGTACGCCGAAAGCCCGAATCGCATCTTTCTTCTGTTCCGCGGAGAACTGCCGAACATTCCCCGGCCGCAGACCAAATTGATTCCCGAATTCGGCCCGAGTCTGACGTTCCCGATCGGCCGTCTGCCGTGGCGCGACGCAACCGTCGCCGCGCTGCCGGGTGCCGGCGGCAGCGGCCAGGATCCGGACGATGGACCGAAGCTGTGGAAGGGGACGGTGGGCGTGGATGCCAAGTGGGAACATTGCCTCACGGTGGTGGATGCCAACGGCAACATCGTCGAACAATGGACGCAGTGGGACAAGATCTTCAAGCGCCCGCACTTCATCGCCATCAATCCGTACGATCCGGAAAAGCATGTGTGGGTCGTGGACGATCACATGCACGCCATCTACAAATTCACCCAC
The DNA here is from genome assembly GCA_963798295.1 of Bryobacterales bacterium. GTDB lineage: Bacteria > Acidobacteriota > Terriglobia > Bryobacterales > Bryobacteraceae > Palsa-89. Next base: position 2,341,885 of record CAWCSV010000007.1, read on the forward strand.
GACGGCAAGACGTTGGTGCAGACCATCGGCACGCCCACGGTGAAGGGCGCGGATGGAACGCATTTCAACCGGCCGACATTCCTCAACTGGCTGCCGGACAGCACCCTGTTCGTGTCGGATGGCTACAACGGTACGCGTGTTGCGAAGTTCGACAAGGACGGAAAGTTTCTGCTCGATTGGGGCATGAAGGGCACGCCTCCGAATGAAAAGCGGCCCTACTACATGAACAACGTCCACGGCATGGCGCTGGACCCGCAGACGCGGCACGTCTTTGTGAACGACCGCGCCAATCATCGCATTCAGGTCTTCGACGAGAATGGAAAGTTCCTCTACGACTTCAGCATGGGTCAGGAGCCGTCCGACATCCACTTGATCTATATCGGAGCCGATCGAACGCTGTGGGCCTTTGATCGCGGAACATCCAAGATGCTCAAGTACGACTTGGAAGGACATTTTCTCTATTCCTTCGGAACGTGGGGCGATTTTCCGGGCGGTTTCTGGGGCGTTCACGGATTTAGCGTGGACCAGGAAGGCAACTTCTACGTCGCGGAAGTCGATAACGGAAGGGTGCAAAAATTCAGGCCCAGGCAGGCTGTGAACTCAGCGTTCTTGGTAAGCAAGCCAGTCTACTCGGCTTGGAAATAGGGCGCTTGGAAGCTGGCATCCGGGATTAGAAAGTCGGTCTGCTGCAGCGTTGACGCGCTGCGTTGGTAGTCCGCAGTGAACGTTGCTGGTGTGTGCGGATCGCCAAACTGAAAATTCCCTGAAAAGTTCCTGAAGAAAGGCTGTATTTTACGTAATATATTGACATTTGATGCGGCTAATGATATACCCGCTTAGACCTGTCTGGGGTGAGTGTTCAAGACAATAACTGAGGGAGGCCTCCATGTTGAGTTGGCGAATCCGCGTTGCGCTAACGGTGACGAGCGCTGCCAAGACGTCGTCCATTCTGTGCGCTGGACTGTTGTTGCTGATTGCGTCCGGTTCACTCTTTTCTCAAGGCAGCGAAGGGCGCATCTCGGGACGGTAACTGACCAGAGCGGCGCCGCGATCGCCGGAGCCAAGGTTACGGTCACGGATGTTCAACGAAATGTTTCACGTGCCTTGACGACGGACTCTAGCGGAGCTTACGCCGCTCCCAATCTGATCCCCGGCACGTACAACGTGCGCGTCGAATTTCATGGCTTTAAGAAATTCCGATCGCGCAGGACCTTTTGCTGGAGGTGGGCCAAGATCTTCGAGTGGACCTCTTGATGCAGACCGGCGAGCAAACCGAAACGGTGACCGTTACCGCTGAAGCCGCAGGCTCTGAACACCACCAATGCCGAACTGGGCGGATCGCTCTCCAACCAGGTGATCAACGACCTGCCGCTGAACGGGCGAAACTTCGAGAATCTGCTGGATCTGCGTCCAGGCGTTGTAAAGTATCCCGGCAACGCCGGCTGGACGCAGGCTACCAACGGCCTGCGCCCCCATGACAACTTCTTCCTGGTGGACGGGATCGATGCCAACGATCCGTGGATGGCCCAGAGCATGATGAACGCGGTGATGGCCGCCGGTGACGCCGGCACCATGCTGCCCATTGATGCCATCAACGAGTTCCAGACACAACAGAACCCGCGCGCGGAATACGGCTGGAAGCCCGGAGCGGTGGTGAATGTGGGTATTAAGTCCGGTAGCAACTCGTTTCACGGAACGGCCTACGCCTACGGCCGCACCAGTGCATGGGATGCCAATAATTTCTTCAGCAACGAAGTGGGGCAGGCCCTTCCGCCTCTGGCTCTGGAACAGTACGGCGCGAGCGTAGGCGGCCCCATCATCAGGGACAAGCTGTTTTTCTTCGGCAATTTCGAATCGCAGCAATATAACGTCGGCAGTCCGTTTGTTCACACTGTCCCGTACACGGCGGCAGGCACAGTGAACTGCCTCGAACAACCTGATCGGCGCTTGCAACACCGCATTGGCGGCGGGCAACCTCAGCGCGCTCAGCGCGCAACTGGCGGGCCTGAGCAGCAGCTGTGCTCCGCTTTCGAACTATCCCGGATTGTTCCCGAGCAGCTCCACGGGGAACTACGCCACGGCGCTTGCCAGCATCGAACTCGATTTTCTCGGGAGTTGGCAGGCTCGATTACCGCATCAACGACAAGAACACGCTCAACGGGTTGTTTTTCCAGAGCCCAGGCAGCGGCACCTTCGTCGACGACGCCCTTCACGAAATCGCCCCACAGTGGCTGACCACGCAATATGCTCGTTCGCAAGTCATATCCGGGAACTGGGTTTACGTTGCGACTCCCACGGTGGTAAATTCACTGCGCATTGGCCTATCCCGCTATCACCAGATCTTCGGAACGCCCGACGTTGGGGAAAACCCGGACGACTACTCTTACAACGGCTCTACCTACCACTTTTACACCGGGCAGGACTGACCCTACTTTCGGGGGATTTCCTCGAATTCAAATCAATGGGTTCCCGACTTTTCAACTTGGCGGCCCCGTCAGCTGGCCCAAGACCGTTGGGCCGGATAGCGTTTACCAGTTCAACGATTCCGTTTCCATCCAACGGGGCAAGCACGCCATCAAGTTCGGCGGCGAGATTCTCTTGAACCGGAGCGACGATAACGTCACCAGCAATAACAAGGGCCCGGTGGCATTCAGGAGTCTCGATAACTTCTTCACTGGAACCATCAAGACCGCGCATATTACGAGCGGGGATACAGCCCGTAGCATGAGCGACGAGGGTTATGCCTTGTTCATTCAGGACGACTGGCGCCTCACGCCAAGGATCACCGTAAATCTGGGATTGCGGTACGAATTAACCACGGTAATCCAGGCTGACAATAATTTGCTCGGGAACTTCATTCCAGGGGAGGGGATGTTTCAGGTGGGATCGCCCCAGCTTCCCAACATTACGAACGGCGATCACAAAGACTTCGCGCCTCGTGTTGGCTTCGCCTGGGACATGTTCGGGAATGGCAGGACCGTGCTCCGCGGCGGAGCCGGCGTGTATTATTCGCAGGCCAGCTTTGACGCGTTCATGGCTGTCGCGAATCTTTACGGCCTCCGCACCATTCCGACCGGTGTGCCGCTTTACGCCAACGGCAATCCCACGCCGACCACCGCCGGCGGAAAGATCAACGTTGCTTCCATCACCTATTCAGGCTCATCGCTGGGATCGGCCACCACTCCGGGAAGCATCGCGTATGGATGGGCGAACAACAGTTCCACCACGCCCCTTTACTCTCTCAGTTCGGCTTGCGGCGATGGGACCGTTACGCTGTCCACCGGCTTTACTCCTCAGCCGTGTTCCATTCTCGGAGTGGATCGGAATCTCAAAACCCCCTACGTGGCCACCTATAACCTGGGCATTCAACACGCGCTCACCAGGAGCCTGTCGCTGGAAGCCACTTATGTCGGTAACGATGCTCAGCGGTTATTCGGAGTAAGGGACTTAAACCAGCCTCAAACGGTTGGCGGATTCAGCGCCGGTTGGGGAAATCCTGCGAATCCCAACAGCGCCGCTGGACAATGTCTGGCCAGCGCTTCCATGGGCTACAACAACTGCGCACCGAACACGGCGGCCGAAGTTGCCGCGCAGCCCTACAACTCCAAGTTCCCGTATTTGAACTTCATCGATTACCTGCAGAACAACAACGTCTCCAATTACAATGCTCTTCAGGTTTCTCTCACCCAGCGTCAGTCGCATGGCCTTTCGTTCGTGCTCGGTTACACCTACGCCCACGCCCTCGCCGAAAATTATGATAACTGGAGTTATGTGGTTCCCATCAATAGCGCCAGCCAAAAGTCCATCTATGGCGACAGTATGTTCGACATACGGCACCATTTCACGGCGTCGGTGACTTACCTGCTTCCAGGGAAAGAGACTAAAAGCCAGCTCCTGGACGGTTGGTCCATTAATTGCATTATCCTCATCCAAAGCGGCGCGCCTTGGGCCATCAATGACCTCACCACAGACTTCAGTGGAACCAACGAAATCAATAATCCCATCGGCTCCAACGGCGAGCAGTGGGATTTCTTCGGCAACCCCAGCGACTTCCAAACCAGGATGTCATTCAACGACACCAACGGCTGCTCCAACGGGACATGCACCACTGGGATTCCGTATTACCCGGGCACCAGCAACTCTGCTTGTCTGGCTCAAGCAACCGCATTGGGGCAATTGGCCGTGGCATCGCTTACTAACCTCGGCTGCTACGCCAATGGTAAGTCGATTCTGATACCTCCACCCTATGGCAGCTATGGCACCACCGGTAACAATATTTTCCGCGGCATGCCGTATTACAACGTGGATATGTCGATCACCAAGGCGTTCCGGTTTAGGGAGCGCGTCACCGCTCAGTTCCGCGCCGAATTCTTCAACATCTTCAACCATGTAAATATCGCGAATCCGGAAGGAGGGCCCGGCGGATTCGAGTCTGGCGTCACCGACCCCAGCGGCACCGGCGGCGCGGGTTTCGGTTTCCTTGCCATCCACTCCGGACGTCGTCAGTTCGAACGCGGTGCTCGGGTCCGGCGGCCCCCGCGCCATCCAACTAGGCTTGAAGTTCATATTCTGATCGCTGTAACTCATGGCGACTGCTACACCTGAGATAAGCTCGAAGCCGCAACGGCGGCCGATCTATAAGAGCCTCTCGGCTCAGGTGCTGTTCGCCATCGCGATCGCCATTGCCCTGGGCTATATCAGCCCGGCGAAAGCGATCGCCATGAAGCCGCTCGGCGATGCGTTCATCCGGCTGATCACCATGATCATCGCCCTGGTGATCTTTTGCACCGTGGTTTCGGGCATCGCCGGGATGCAGGACATGAAGAAGGTGGGGCGCGTCGGCGGCAAGGCGTTGCTCTACTTTGAAGTCGTGTCCACCATCGCTCTGCTGATCGGCCTGGTGGTAGGGAACGTAGTGAAGCCCGGCAGCGGATTCAACATCAATCCCGCGACGCTCGACCCGAAGGCAGTAGCCGACTATGCTGGGCAGGCCAAAGCGCAGAGCGTGACCGATTTCTTAATGCACATCATTCCGAACACCGTGATTGACGCGTTCGCGAAAGGCGATATTTTGCAAGTGCTCCTGCTCGCAATCCTGTTCGGTTTTGCGCTATCGATGGTCGGCCAGCGCTCAAAGCTGATTGTCGATCTGTTCGGAGCCCTGACACACGCGGTGTTCGGCGTTATCAATATCCTGATGCGTCTGGCGCCTATCGGAGCTTTCGGTGCTATGGCCTTCACTATCGGCCGCTACGGCCTGGCGTCGCTCGGACCCTTGGTGCGCCTGATCGCCACTTTCTACGTCACCTGCATTTTGTTCGTGCTCATCGTACTCGGCGCCGTGGCGTTCCTCGCCGGCTTCAACATCCTCAAATTCCTTCTGTATATCAAGGAAGAGATTCTTCTCGTTCTGGCGGTCAGTTCCTCCGAGCCCGCGCTGCCCACGTTAATGCAAAAGATGGAGAACCTCGGCTGCTCCCGCGCGCTCGTTGGCTTGGTGGTCCCCACCGGCTACACGTTCAACACCGATGGCACCAGCATCTATATGACGCTCGCCGCGCTCTTCGTCGCGCAAGCCACCAACACGCACCTCACCCTGTCGCAGCAACTGACCATCTTCGCGGTGGCCGTGCTCACGTCGAAAGGCGCCAGCGGTGTGCAGGGCGCAGCCTTCATCGCGCTGGTCGGAACCATGATGGTGATCCCCACCATTCCGGTGGCGGGAATGGCGTTGATCTTGGGAATCGATCGCTTCATGAGCATGTTCCGCGCGTGCATCAACATGCTCGGAAACGGCGTGGCTACGGTGGTGGTGGCACGCTGGGAAAATGAGCTGGATCGAAAGTCGTTGCAGCGGCAGCTCGGCTGATCAGTACGAAAGCTATCCCTCCCCCACCAAATGCTTCGCCGCCCAATCCGCCAACGCCGGTGACCGCATCGTTCTTGGCCCTCCCGCATTCGACGCCTGCGCGTGCCCCGTGCCTTCCACCATCTCGCGTTTCGAGTTCACCGCCGCCTGATACAGCCGGAACGCTCCCTGCGGGTCCATGATGCGGTCATCCTGGCTATAGCCGATCAACATCGGGCACTCGATCCGATTGGCCCGACCCTCCACCGTATATTCCGCGAGCTTCTTGCGGGCGTCCGCCAGATCTCGTGCTCCGATGATCCAGCGCACCCGCTCCTGAATCGGTGGATAGTAGTCAAACAAATCGCGTCCCAAGTCGGAAGACCCGCTGCTCATCAGTGCCGCGGCGATTCGCGATTCTCCGGCCGCCGCGCGCGGCACGCCGTAGCCGCCCATGCTGATGCCCTGCATTCCGATGCGATTCGGGTCAACGTCCGGACGTGTCACCAAATAATCGATCATCGCCTTCGCCACTCGTTCCGTATCCGGCGGTAGATGCAGATCCTTCAGTCGCAGAGCGCCGCCTTGACCGGGGAAGTCCAGAGCCAGGTAAGCCATGCCCCGCGTTACGTAAGCCCCTGCATTTAAGATGGTGGCCTCAGCCATGGTATCCGCGCCTTGAAACGCAATCAGAGTTGGGAACTTCTTGCCCGCCGGGCCGGTCGGCTTTCTAAAATATCCGTCCAGCATCTGCCCTTCATAGCTGACCTGTACGCGCTCGAAGGGCGGCCGCGTCAATTGCCACGCCTTGTCGAACGTGTCCCGCATTCTTTTGTAGAGCGGAAGCATGCGGGGCTCGGTGACCGGCATAGGCCAACAAGCTTCCCGATAGAAGTTAGAGGCCCGCGAATAGTATTCGTTGGCCGTCACCTTCAGGCCCTCGCCGGCGAACTTCTCGGCGAGCTTCTCGTTTCGCTCCGCCACTCGCGTCCACTCCTGGATCCAAGAGGCGAGGTTGAATGGTTTGAGCCGCTGCGCCACCTCGAGTTGGTCCGCGTCGCTGGTATAGATCGATGCCGATAGACGAATCTCCAACTGGCCTCCGCCAGGTAGCCCTTTTCCGGGGAACAGCTCTTCCTCCGCCCGGCCGCCCACAACTCCCAGGCGTCCCGCTTCGGACCCTGCATCCTGCGCGCGAGCGCGTGAAACGAACGCACTCGAAAACGGAGAAATACCTGCCGATATTGCGCCGAATTTTACCAATCCTCTCCGGCTCAGCTTAGAAATTGACTCCATCTCTGGCTCCCTTCTAGATATTTTTCTCGATTTCCGTTCTTAATTCGCAGACTTGACCGAGTATACATCCTGCACCGCCGCGGCCAGAAAGGCTGAATAAGGGCTGCAGGCGGTTCACTTCAGGTCGGGTTGATTGGGCGTGGCGGTCATGACGGGTGAAGCCAGAACGTAATTGTGATAGCTCTCCATCATCTGCCACAGTCCCGCACTGTTCCTCGCCAGCACGCGGCTCGACCAATAAGCCTTGTCGCCGTAGGTCGGCTGAATCGAGACCATAACCACGGCGTCGTCGAAATCCCAGGTGCGTATCCACAACGCTGGAGCGGCGCCAACCTTCGGCGCGTTCGCATGCTCCGCCTTGCGCCGGTTCATTCCGGCGATTCGATCGGCTTTGGAAGGCGAAGCCCCGCCATAGGTGCTCACCACTCGCTGGTCCATGTCGTCAGCGACATGTTTTTCCCAATTCGCCTGACTGGATTCCTGCTCTTGCCACTCATCGAGCGCTGCCTTTTCTCCGGGACTCAGTGGCTTGTACGGCACCTCTTTGCACGGGTTGTTGCAGGGGATGTCATAGGTCGGCGCGATTGTTTGGAAATCGCGCTTAGGAACGGCCGCGATCTCCGTGGTGTGCAGCAGTTTCCAACCGGACGGGCGCTTCACCCAAAACCGGGCCGAGTACTTGTTCCCCTGATTCCATTGGATCCACACGACGCTCTTTCCATACTTGTGTTCGGTGACCTTGATGTCGTCGCCCGTGGTGACCAGCGGCTTTAGCCCCGCTCGAAACGCATCGTCCTTAAACCACATGATCCCTTCGGCATCGATCCAGTTAAAGTCCTGATCCAACCACTTGTTCGCCGCGGCTTTGTCGCCCTTCGCAAGCGCAGCGACAACCGCTCTGTCCGCCGTTACGATGGGATCGTCGGCAGCCGCCGCGGGCAAACTCAGCATGCCCGTTAAGCCGATGCAAGCGATCCCGATGTTGAGAAAAGTGTTGCCCATGCGATTCATATTTCCCTCTTACCTAACCGGGACGAACCTCTGTACCCGCTCGCCTTGGAACACCTCGCCTGTGTAGATGTCGCCTTTGGAATCCACCGCGATCATATGCAGCCCGAAGAACTGGCCCCCGTTCTCGCCCATGCTTCCCATCCGGCCCACCACCTTGCCGTCCTCGCGATCCAGGAACCAGATGTGATTATTCGTGAGATCTGAAATATATAGCAACCGCTGCGCCTTGTCTGGCGAGAACATGACGCCGCCGGTGGAACCGCCCACGCCCGTGGTTGGGGCCAGGATGAATTCCTTCACGAACTTGCCTTGCTTGGTGGTGACATCGATGCGGTTCGCCATTCGATCCGCGGCGTACACCAACCCATCGTGAGATATATTCAACGTGAGATGGCCCCGGAACTCCTTGGGTTCAGGGCCTCCCGGAGTATAGGCGCGGTCTGCGTCACTGGTGCTCATCTCCGAAAGGGTGTGTCCATACGCCCCCCATCCCCGTTTGAACGCGAAAGTGTCCAAGTCAAACACCATTACGCGCCCGCCCAGGTAATTGTCGGCGGCGTAAAGTTCGCGAGCTGGTTCGTCGAGCCGTATCTCCTCGAGTCCTCCCACGATCATGGGCGTCGTCGGCGGATACTTGGCGCGAAAGGCCGCTATCGCCTTCTCCCGAGCGGCCTGAGTCGAGGGATCGGGTTTAGGACGCCCGCCGGGTGGCGTCAGAAATCCCGCCACGGGTCCTGCGCTTCCGCGGCCCGGAACATGGGTTGAAGTGAGGGGCGCATCAGCTCCGCCCCCCGGCGGTCTCTCGGGCGTGCGCGGCACCTCGGCGACAACTTTGCCGGTGTTCGGATCATATTTGCGGACCGTGTCCTGTCCAATGTAGACGAACCCGTGGCTGTCCACCGCCATGCCGTGCCCTTGCGGCGCATCGAAGGAACCGATTACGTTACCGTTCTTGTCGATGTGGATCATCGCTGGAGGCCGGACGCAGCAATCGGCCAGCGGCGGAGTCAGCTCCGCCTCGAGTTCAATGTCCGTGAGATCGTTGGGGCGATCCAACACCCACACGTTGTCGTCTTTATCCACGGCCAGTCCGGTGACGCCTCCCATCTTCCACTTGTTCGGCAGAGGTTTGGGCCAATCCGGATCGAACTTGAACTTGGGTGCGGTTTGCTCTTGCGCTCCGAGCGACAAACATAAGACCAACAAGCCGAGGCCGGCCGTTACGGCCAGTGCCCAGCGCCATGCCTTCCTATCGCTGTTCATGAAACCCCTCCTCGTATCCGGCTCCCGTCGCGGTGGACCGGAAACATTCTATCGCTACTTTGGACCCAGTAGAAGCTGGAAGCCCACATGGGCGATCCAGCTGGGTTGGCCGTTGATGAGGGTAATGGCCTGAAAACTCGGCCACCCATCAACAGCAGGTTCAGTGTCTTGTCTTTGTTAAGCGCCTGGCGTCCGCCAATTCCAATCGTGGACTCGCGCTGCTTTGGGTAGCCGGTGGCGAATTCTCCCACGCCCTGACCCGGCGGGATTCGATTGGCGTCCTGTATGTCGATGGGCAGAAAAAAATCCGGGCGAGCGACCAGGCCCTGCTGAACAGCGCTCGTCGGATTGTCGAGAAAGATCTGCGGGTACGTCGAAACGCAAAAGTTGACCACCTGCTCCGGGGCGTCCTTGACGCCGGGTGAATCGCCCGAGGCGCCGGCCGGTAAAGGCTGTTCCGTCCCGCGGTGGCCGAAGACGCTAAGCAATCCAGCCCCAAAGCGATCCTTCACCAAGGGATCGTCGGTGCGAAACGGCGGCCCGCCCTGGCCATGTGAGGCAACGGCGAAGACCATCGACATGGCAAAGCCTATGCCACGAACCCAGCGGGAACTAAGACCCAATCCTTTCCCTGGTGTTGAGCACCGGGAATTTGGAGCCGCGAGGTTCATCCATCGAAGTCTATCGATGATACCTTAACTTTTGCTGAAGGAAGAACATTTCGATCTTCCGGACGACGATCACACACATAAACCGCCGCTGCGCGCTAGCCCAAGGAATCATTGGATCACTTCCGTACCGGTGGCGCCCCACTGAAAGGGGCTGCCTTGATCTCCCCAAGGAGTCGACATGCCAGTTCGATGATCTGGGCCGAGACTGCAAGGAGCGCCCGCCCAAGGGGAGTTGGCGGGTGGTAGCACGCGGGAATTTAAAGCTGGCTCAAGGTTTGCGATCGTATCGGCCCTCGCCTTCGTTTGCACGAAGGATGAAGTGCGTCACTGCGCCCGTTGCGTCGGTGAAAAACCGAGCGGCGCGGCCGCCGAGTCAAACCTTGTCGCGGATTGTGGAATCAGCGGAATGGCATTCATCCACAGCTGGCCGTCGACCACGCTGAGGGTCTGGGTCCTGCCAAAAAAACCAGCGATCGTTGGAAACGGTGCGCCGCGAAGCTGATACGTTCCGGCGTACCTTGCAAGCACGGACGCCTCCATCTTCACGCCGTCGTTCGCCTTGCCCACCAGATGGGCCGCATCACGCTCGTTTTCGCACACGGTTTCGAGCATGTCGGTATCGGGCGCGTAGCTTACCGTGAGCGATATGGTCAAAGGCCTGGTCAGCGTCCTGGGATCGTCGTAAGTAACTTGAAACTGCATGTGTCCAAAGTCAACGCGCCGGAATCGCTCAGTGACCCGCAATGCTTCCGAATGCGGGTGTCCCAGCCGGTCGAGCCAGGTACGGTCATTGAAACCGGCGCTCTCGACCACGAGGGTGTCTCCGTCCCAGCGGCCGACCGAGTACCCCATCCAAGCCGGGTTTGGATCTTGGGGCAGATCGCGCCCGTCCATGAAGATCTGCCGATAAGCTAATCCGCGCTCGTACATCAGCGCCACCATGTCCGGAGACTGGATGATCCGATAAAGCGCGAGCCCGCCGGCGGTGAGAATCTCCAGGGGACCGCCGGGGAGGCAATGCGTAATAGGATCGGTGGCATGGAAGTCCGCGAGATGCTGCCGGAAGACGGCCTCCGCTTCCGGCCGGAAGATGCTCTCGTCCTTCACGTTTTGTATGACGTCGAGATTGTAGGGGTTGAATTCCGGCCGCCACAATCCAGACAGGTCCGGTTTGCCATCGGACGTGCGAGGCGCGGGAGCCGTTAAATTCGGCTTGCCATCCGCGGTTCGCGGAATCCCCGGCGTGCGATGGTTGAACCACTGGCCAAACAGCGAAACAGGCAGGAGCCAAACGGCAGTGGCGATCGCGATCCTTGACATGAGAGATCCTCCTCTGCGCGATCCGGCATTCAACGATTTGGTGCAGTCGCCTGGGCACATTATACACGGCGAGAAACGCGGTTTCCTCGAATAGAAAAAGCCCGATGCTCCGGGCCGAGGGAGGGCGGCGGCTGGCTCGGACGACTTGCGCACTGGAGCCGGACGGAACTGATCTCGAACCGGCCTAGGAGCGAGTTCCGTCAGGTTGCACCACAGTTCCGGTCGCGGTATCCGGTGTGGCAGAAGACAACGGTGTCGCTGAAGTTGAAGACGCGCTCGGATCGCTCTCGCCGACGGCGAAGCCAAATCGAGACTGTCCCCGCTGTCACTTCCGTACCGGTCGCATGCCCACTGAAATGTGCTGCCTTGATCTCCCCAAGGAGTCGAGATGCCAGTTCGATGATCTGGGCAGAGATTGCAAGGACCGCCCGCCGAACGGGGAGTTGGCTGGTTATGGTAAGCGTCGAGTATTGCGTGCTCCAGATCGGCGTAGGCCATCTGAATGTTGTCCGGCATGGCACGATGTGTCTTTGAATCCAAAGGCGCGCGCGATTCCTTCCAGCAGTGCGCTAGACTTCATCGTCGAAGTGTATCGCACGCGCGCAGGACGGGAGCAGGCAGATTCTGCGGAGAGACCTGCAGCCGGTACTGCAAAAGCGCAATCTCCAGCAGAAAGAGGGAACGGAGCTGAGGTTGCCAGGCACGCAGCCGGTCGCGCACCGCGAGGCTTTGGTCACGCGAGCGGCCGATCTCAAATAGAACCGCGTCTGCCTGTGAGGTCACGGCGAGAAAGTTCTGGCTGATTTTCTCGCGGAGTGTGCGGATCTTCCGGAGGTCGGGCGGCTTCCCCTGCGGCCAGGGACGGGCCAGTTCGGCCATGAGGTGAAGGTTTTCGGCGAACAGCTCGCGCATAACTTGCACCGCAGGCTTAGAGCCGAGCGTTTCAAAGACGAGCCACATCATCACGAGTCCAAGCATGATACCCATGATGTTGTCGCGTGCAATCGCCAGGTTGGTCTGAGGAGATGGACCGTGAAGTTGGATGAGGTAAAACGCCAGGGCGAGTTGGTTGCCGAAGTAGGAAAGGCGCGGGCTGGAAGTGAGGATCCAGGCTGCGACCGCGGTTACGGTGGCGAACATGACGGTGAAGCCGGCGATGGTGTCGAGCATGGGGAGGATCAGGACTTGAGAACCGATGCCCAGCACAACGCCGCCAAAAAGTGCGCCCGAGAAGCGCAGCAACTGCTTCTGCCGTGAGGAGCCGATGCTGGTAATGGCAGTGACAACGCACGTGAACAGCGAGGTGTTGAGTCCGGGCCAAAAGACGGCGTTGAAAATGAAGTAGCAGAGTATGGACGCGAGGCAGCCGCGAAGAGCAAAGTTCAGATGCTCGGGGTTATGGAAAGCATCGGGCTTAAGGAGTGTCGGAGGGGCGGGGTTAGATTTGGTCGAGCGTGAACGATTGACCAGGCGCGGGGGAGAGACTCATGCGCAGCAGCTCGAGCGTCTGTTCGAGACCCAGCAGGATCAGTGGCCCGTCGGAGGGGGTTCTGAGAGGCTGGATTGTTTGCCCACCGTTGCGGGCGCGAATTTTTTGTTGCATCTTCGCGATCTGATCGGCCATGGCCTGGAGGCGAGGTGCGTCGTTGGGGGTGAGCGTATCGAAGCGCCTGAAGGGGGCGAGGATGTCCACCAGCCTGCCGACGAGAGAGACCGTGGTACTGAGACGCGCAGTGTTCTGCCGAGCAGGGTTCGCGCTGAGAGCAAGCCGCCTCAGGCGTGAGACACCGATCATGGCAAACTGAGCAAGCTTGCCCATGGCTTCAGGGCTGACGGCGCGGCGGGCGCTTTGCTTGAGGACCACGCGGACGGCTTCCAGACGTTGGTCTAAGCCCTCAGTCAGTTCGTCCCGCGTGTCGAAGAGCGAAAACGCGAATTCCACAACGATGGTTACGGTGACCGCAAGCGCCACACTGCCGAGAACCCAAAGGTTGGAGACGACGATAGCGGCTTGAGGGCCTGCTTGATCCCAGGCTGGAACGGAGAGGACGATGACGATTGCGAAGGCTGTCCCTGCGCCGTAGTTGGACATGGCGCTGAGGCCGTAAAAGGCAACAAAGAAGCTGAAGATCACCCAGAGGAAGTGCGTCAACGGATAATCCACCAGCAGGATCGCTCCTGTCAGCAGAAAGGCCGTGCCGCAAAGAAAGCTGGCTACGGTGCTGATGCCTCCGCGCAAGGTGGTGATCGGCGCCTCGCGTGAGAGGAGGAGTGAGAAGAAGCCTCCGACGGCCGCACCAGGAAGGCGGAAGGTGACGATCAACAACATGGTGATTGTTGCTGCAACGGTGTACCGGAGAGCGAGAAGAGCGCGTCCCGGATAGGGCTTTAGCTCCTCCCGAAGGAAGCTTGCGAACCACTGAATGAAGGGCGGCGAGGGAGGCGCCGATACGCCAACCGGCGCTTGCTTCAAAGTTTGCCGCTGACCGGGCTGGGCTAAGGCGGGCAACGTCTACCTCACCGAGCCGTGCACGGGGTGGACGACCGCCACAGCGTTCTCGCCGATGCGCAGCAGACTGGAGGGTGGCGATTCGATCCGGATGCGTACCGGGTAGCGAGCCGCGAGGTGAACCCAGCTCAGCGAGCGCTCTATGGCGGGAAGACCCGGCGAAATGACACCAGCGACGCTTGGATCGGGCGTCACGCCGTGCCCGATACTTTCCACGACACCCCGTAAGGGAAGGTTTTCGTGAGACATGAGGAAGAGGTCGGCCGGAGAACCCAGCGCGACGTGGTTCAATTGGGTTTCGCGGAAGTTCGCGACCACCCACCAAACGCGCGAATCGATCATGGTGAAGACCTGAGTGCCGGTGTGCACATACTCACCCACGGAGGTGGTCAGATTGGTGATGTAGCCGTCGAAGGGGGCATACACGCGACAGTTGTTGAGGTTGTACCGGGCGGTGCGAATCGCGGCGGCGCGCTCCTCACGCTGATTTGTGAGTGGGGCTAGCGTCTCCACTCCGTTGGCTGCCTGCTCGCGCTGGGCTTCGCTCTGCTCGACCTCCGCGCCGGACTGTTGATAGTGCGAGCGAGTGGTCTGCACATGGGCTTCGCCGAGGGCGACCTGCGCTCTCAGCCTGCTCGACGGCGCGCGTGCGCGTCTCCAGCAAAGTTCGCGCCTGTTCGACCTGATCGACAGTCACAAATTGCTGGTCCAGCAGAGGCTCAAGCCGGTGCAGATTGTCCGCGGCGTACTTGCGATCCGCCTCGGCGCGGAGCAAAGCAGCGCGCGAGTCGGCTAAGTTTGCCTCCGCTTCGGAGATGGTCGCGTCAGGGCGTCGCGGTTGGAAGTGTTGCTGGCGATGTTCGCCTGCGCCACATGGACGCTGCTGATCTGCGAGTTGATCGAACGCTGACGATCTTCGATTTGACCTTCCAGCGCGGCCTGCTGCGGAGAGCGCGCGTTCCAGCGCGTAACGATAAGGTCGCTCGTCCACAACGAAGAGCAGGTCGCCGGCCTTGACGTATTGGTTATCCCGAATGGGCAACTGCATGATGGGCCCGTCCACCTGAGGCGCCATGCCGATGAAGTTCGCAAAGACCTCGGCGTCGTCCGTACGGGGATTCTCGACCGCGCGGCCTACAGCGATCAGAACGACGATCGAAGCAAGCAACACGACACAGCCGAGGAGAAGCCATCCAACCATCGGTTTCGGCTTTCGGAGTGACTCGTCGTGCTGATTCTCTTCGTGCTCGTGCGGTTGGGACGAATCCAGCTGAGGCGGTGCGGAGGGTTGGTCTTGCCGCACGCCGGTCTCCGCCTTTGCTTGCTCTCCATCCTTGCGATCGTCGTCTGTCACGCAAACCTCCTTTCCGTTTTACTCGAACGCGATCAGCCATATCAAGCAGGCGATGAGCAGTGCGATGGCGAAGTAGAACAAAGGGAGAGCCGGCACTCGTTGCTCCCATTGCAATCGATTGAGTACGAACCGAACGAGAGCAGTCAGCAGGATGCTGGCGACCATGCAGGCGATCCAGCCGGGGAAGTAGGAACCAAGTACGTTGAACGAAGGAGAGCGCCTGCAAGCCGGTCAACGCGAAAACCAGAGTCGCAGCGAGGCCCGCAGAAACGGTGTGGCGCGACGAATATTTTTCCGGGCTGGTCTTTTCTTGGCCGTTCATGGATGGGTCTTTCGGGATGCTGACTGCAGCAGATCGCCTGTGCGATAGGCAAAGTCCGCGAGCCCTGTCAGAACCGTTGTTCGTGCGGAGACATCGCTGCTGAGCGCCTGGGCCAGGGTGCGTTGTGCTGAGACTACGTCGACGGTACTGCGCAGACCGAGTTGATAGGCCCTGAGAGCGGCATTGTAGGAGCTCTGCGAGGCAGCCAGGAGCGCCGCTGCGGCGTCGCGTTGGTAAAACGCGGTGCGCACCGTTACGTACGCCGTCCAGACCTGCTGCTCTACTTCGTCGCGGGTCTGGTCGATCTGCGCCTGAGCCCTTCTCTCATTGGCGCGTGCTTCGGCCAGTTGGTTGGAACGGCGGCCTCCGTCGAAGAGATCCCATTCCAGACTCACATTGACGTTCCACTCCCCTTGGGGCCCGGCGTACCCGCCTGGAAATAGATCCTGCTTTCCGTAAGAACGGTACACACCTACCTCGCCCTGGAACTGAAGGGTGGGAAAATAGGCCGAACGAGCGGCACGGATCTCAGCGCGAGCGGCCTCGCGCTCCGCGGTTTGTTCCCCTATCTCGGGCCGAAGTGACAGGCTGCGTTCGGTGGCTTCATGCACGTCAATGTCCAGGTGTTCTGGTGTTGGAATCTCCGCGAGGGGTTGAACTTGAAGGCGCTCTGATGGAGCCGCTCCGAGAAGTGAGAGCAGGTCACCACGCCGGATATCTACGTCGCCGATCGCGGCTTGCAGGGTGAAGTTGGCCTGCGCGGCCGCGGCGCGCGCCTCCAGAGCATCCGGCAGGGTGGCGAGACCGACATTCAAACGGGCGTCGACCGCCTTTCGCACGGTCTCCGCATTGTCGAAGTTCGCTTGCGCCGCATCCCTCTGGCCGATGGAGTTGAGAAGTTCATAGTACCGGCGCATGGTCTCGAAGAGGACGTCCAGAAACGTGCGGTTGAAGCTGAGGTTCGCTCCGAGTAGTTGTTGTCGAGCTTCGTCAATGCGCGCCGAGCGAGCTCCAAAGTCGAAGATGAGGTAATTCAGCTGAAGCATTGGCTGGAAGACGCCCAGGGTCTGCTGCACGACAATGTCGTTGAAGAGTATCCCCTGCCGAGTGGTGTTGGCCAGAGCAACGGCGTTCAGGGCCGGCAGCAGATCGCTGCGAGCAATACCGAGCCGTGCGGCTGCAGCACGAGCGTTCTCCCAGGCAGCGCGGGTGGAGGGATTGTGACGCTCGGCCAGATCTACCAGCTCGGACAGAGTGTACGAATGGTCCGCCTCGATACGCGTGCGGCGGTCCTGCTCCGCGGCCTCACGCTGTTTGGAAGCAAAGCCCGAGGGGGGTTGAAAAGGCTTGTCAGCCTCGCCTGAAATCAGTTGACCTTGGGCGCATCTCAATGCACAAAGCATCGCGCCTGCAAACACCAATAACCCGCCCGCGCGTACTCGGCTCTTATCGATCATGCTGTTAACAGCGACCTCCAGCGCATCTGCATCCCTTGATGATAAATCCAGTACGGTTTTATTAGTTTCTTCTGGATGACCAAGAGCGCTTCCGGCCCAGTCATTCGATCAGCAGTGGGGGGCTGAGCCGCTGGCAGGCGTGGCGCTTCGAAAAGCTCCAGCGTCGTATTACGCCCGGACTACTGTAACCAGCTGCGCGCGCTGGTATGCATCATTCGCCGCTCGCCATCACCGGTGCGCTGCGTGCGGCGGCGAGCCCCCCAGGCCACCAGTTCCAATCGCCTGCAATACGAAGAAGCGCAGGGCCGATCACAATGCGAACCAGTGTCGCGTCAATAAACACGGCTACCGCCAGCGTAAATCCGATCATCTTAACCACCAGGAAGTTTCCGAAGGTGAATGCCGCGAATACCACAATCATGATCGCGGCGGCGCTCGTAATCAGGCCTGCGGTTCTGGCCAGCCCCTCGGGGATTGCATCCATTTCACTCAGCCCGCTCCTCCTCGCTTCGAGGACTCGGGCGACCAAAAACACCTCGTAATCCATGCTCAGTCCGAAGACGATGGCAAAGGCGACGATAGGCACAATGGGGAACACGCTGCCCGTTCCCTCACGAACTCCCAGGAAGCTACTTCCGTGTCCGTCCTGAAAGACTAAAACCAATGCTCCGAAGGAGGCCGCAACCGAGAGCAAGTTCAGAGCGATGGCCTTCACGGCGGCGAAAAGCGATCGGAACCCGCCAAGAAGCGCCAGGAGCGTCCCCACCACCACCAGCGCCATTACCGAAGCAAACCGGTCCCCGACAATAGTCTGATAATCGGCATTTAGTGCCGGGATGCCTCCAATGCGTAGCGTGGCGCCGGGTATTCCCGTGAGAGCTGCCGCGCCGGTCTTCCGCAGCTCCCGCACCCAGTTGACCTGATCGCGCAGGGAAACGGAAGCCGCGGGTAACACCTCAAGCAGCGCCGCCCGTCCGTCGCGACTCAGGAACGTTCGACGCGTCTCACGCGAGAGGTTGCCGAGGGAAGACCGGTTGCTCTCCGCCATCGTCGTGATAGAGATCACGCGGTCGGCAACGAGGGTCGCTCGCGAGCCGCTTGGTGAGACGATCGAGCGCATTCCACCCCGAGTCCGTTTGCGCGATGGAATCCGTTGGAAGTTCGAGAATCACGCGCAACGATTGAACAATGCCAGCCCGGTCCATTTGTTCCAGGGTGTGAAGCGCGTGAACCGATTCCGCCGCTGGCGGAAGCCAATCCCCTCTGGGGACACTGGTATCGAGCCGCGCGGCCTGCGAGGCGAGCAGAAGCAAGGGGGCGCCTGCCAGAAAGATGGCAAGCCAGGGATGGGCGACAATCACCTTCCCCCACTGCCTCCAGCGGTTTCCCGTGCGTGCGGCCCGATGCGCATCCAACCTCGCAGTAAAGGGCAACCGGCCAGCATTAATCCGCGGACCGAGAAGTGCCAGCACTGCCGGAACGAGGGTATTTGCAAGCAACACACTCATTCCCGCCACCAGGAATCCCGCCACACCGATGGAACGGACTTCGCTGATGGGAACCGTCAAGAGGGCTAGAAATCCGATGGCTACCGTCGAGGCTGAAATCAGGAGTGTATGACCTGCCTGACGTGCCGCGATGACCGAGGCTTTGAGTCCGTTGTGCCCGGCGGAAATCGCTTCCCGGAAGCGGCTGACCATGAGGAGCGCGTAGTCGATTCCCAAGCCTAGCCCAAGCATCGTGGCCAAATTCTGAACCAGAATGGACAAGTGCCAACGCAGGGCCAGGAATCCTGCAATCGCCAGAGTGGTCGCGATGGCAAGCTGGCCAACGGCCAATGGAATCAGGGCCGCCACCAGGCTTCCGAAAGCCACCAGCAGAAGTGCGAGCGTCGCGGGAATCACGAGACTTTCGCCGTGTTGCACGTCATCGGCGCTGGCTTTCCGAATGTCGAAATTAAGTGGCGTCTCGCCCGTCAGTTCGAGCTTCACCGCCGGATAACGGCCCCGCAATTGATTTTGAAGAGAGTTCGCCCGCTCGTGAAGCTTGGGGACGAGCGACTCGACGGGACCCTCGGTCGACGCGAGTCCCACCAGAACAAAGGTTCCTCCTCCCTTGCCCAGGAAAATCGGATCGCGCAAATCGAGATGGGAAACGACTCCGGACACGCCGGGTTCCTCTCTCAGTCCCTCCACAATTGTTGCTAACGCTTGCTCGCCCTCCTCCGAATCCGCAGGGGGGAGTCCCTGAATCACCAGGACCACGCGGTCAACGAATGGCGAACGAAAACGAGTGGCCAACTCCTGCGCGACAATTTCCGCTTCGCTGCCTTCGACGCGGGTTGCAGTCTCCAGATGGCGCTCGGCGTGAAAAGAAAATGGAAGAAGCGCAAGGACGGCGGCAAGGACTACCCCGGCCAGCCAGAAACGGCGCACATGCACGAGATTCATGATGTCATGCAAAATCGTTGACCAGTCAGAAGATTCACGCTCGTCACGGATCCACGGATCACTCGCATCAGCTCGTAAGGATACACCTTACAGCGCTCACCTGCCCGTCCATCCGAATCTGCGAAGATTGGTTGAAGCTTCCATCGGTTTAGGAGGACCAATGCGCAAACTCGCGTTGCTCGGGCTGGTTGCCGCCATTCAACTTGGCGCCGCAGACCCCCGCATTGGCTCCTGGACGCTCATCTCCGCGCAGTCTACCCTGGATCCCCCCAACAAACTCTCCATCACATCTCTACACGATGGAGTGCACGTAGTGATTTCAGGCGACACCCACCTCGATTTCACGGCGAAGTGGGACGGACATGAAACGTCCGTACAAGGCAATCCGGCGTTTAATCAAATCGAGCTGCGCAGGATCGATAAGCATCAAGCCGAGGTCAAAGAGAAGAAGGATGGAGCTGTCGTGGCGACGGTTCGTGACAAACTTTCGAGTGATGGCAACGAGTTAACGAGCACGACTTCACGAGAAAGGCCGTGCCGACCGGATCACCGTGTGGACGCGGAGCGGAGGCGCGAAGGTCGCCGATAACCTATTCGCTGGTGAGTGGACGCAGGATCTCAGTAAGACTCGTTTGCGGCAAGGGTTGGTGCTCAAGATCGAGGCGGACGGAAACGGAAGGGGTCCGTTTCTCGGGTGAGTTCAGCTACACCGCCCGTTTTGACGGCAAGGAATACGATCTGAAAAACTCCAGCAACGATACCGTGACGCTCCAACTTGTCGACGCTCACACGGTCGATTCGATTTACCGGCGAGACGATCAAGTTGCTCAAAAGGATCGGTGGGTGGTTTCCGCCGACGGACAACAGATGACGCTAACCACGACAGGCACGTTGGAAACCGGTCAGCAAGTAAAGGAGAACATGGTATTTCGGAAGCAGTAACGTAGCTGTGCCGCGCCGATGCATCCGCGCGGTGAATGCCTACCGGCAGGTGGCCACGGCTTTGAACTCACGAGCCGCAACCGAGATGATTCCCTTTCGCTGCATGAATCTCAGGATGCCGTTGACCGTATCTTCGAGAGACGGATCCGGCTTGCCCCATGCGGAAGCATCCCGAGCCGCTTGATAGCAGGAACTGTCATAGCGTTTGAACTCCATCGCCGAGATGTTGTCCACGGAGCCCACCAGAAAGTCCAGCAGCGGAAAGAGCAGATCTTCCTTCCTGCATCTCCTGATCAGCTCGGGAACGAAGTCGGGAAGGCTAAACACCTCGAATTGCCGCCCGGTCGCCTTGGTAATCAGTCCGGTAATATCCAGCATGTTCGCGTAATCGTCCCGCGTAACGTGATAAGTCTTATTCGCCGTGCCGGGAGTGGTGGAAATCGCAACGATATTGTTAGCCGTGATGTCCGCGGGAACGAAACTAACCTGGTTCAGAGCATCGACTCCAATGCCGTGATTCACCATGAACGCAACCAAACGAACGGCGATATCGAAGTTGTTGCCTCCGCCTGTAACGGAGGGACTCACCAGAGCGGGCCGGAAAATCCGCGTAGCAAGTCCCCGGCGGCGCGCGTCCATAACCACCTGTTCCGCTACCCATTTGGACTGGCTGTATCCAAAATCGAGAAGCTCCATATTCTCGTTCATGTCGGTCTCATACAGGACTTTCTTAACCGCCCAGCCAAACACGAAGGTAGTCGAGACGTAATTGAAGCTCTTGGGCCGTCCTTCGAACGCCAGTCTTAAGACCTCGTTCGTTCCCAGCACGTTCGCGTCACGCATCCGGTCGTAGTTGAACAGGTAGTTTACGGTTGCGCCGTTATGGAACACCGTGTCGATTTCATTTGCGAGGAAATCCCAGACTTCCTGCGTCAGGCCCAGCTTTGGCTGCCCGAGATCTCCGCAAACGGGAATCACGCGAGCCTCGAACATCTGCATCAGCCCGGCCGCGCAAGGCCCCATCGATTCCATCGCCGCCCTCAGTCTTTGCCTGCCCTGATGCTCGTCGGAAGACCTGACGAGAACATAGATCTTCGCACGCGTCTGTTCCAGCAGACTCTTCACGAGGAACGGTCCGATGAAGCCGGTGCCACCCGTGAGCAGCACATGATTCAGGATCGGTATCTCGGGCAATAACGCAGGCGCCGGAGGCTCGAAGATGAGCTTCCTGTCGTTGCTCATCATCAGCTTTTCCGCCGCGCGCTGCTCTTCACGGAAAGCCGCCAGGGAATGCCGCAGCAGAACCAGCGCTTCTTCGGGAGCACGCTCCAACTGTTCGGCCAGTCGAAACAGCTCGGCTACGCTGACACGCTGAATGAGACCGATATCCACCTGCCTCGCCAGCATATCGGCGCCTTTATCCTTTAAAAGCTCCTTGATCTCGTGCATGAACACAACAAGATCCAGGGAATCCAGCCCGGCTTCGACGAGGTTGTACGATTCCGTGCCGGTCAGGTTGTACCGGGCTTTCAATACGTCGAAAGGCGACTGGCCTTCAGAACCGGACGTTGAGGGTCCGGCGTCTTTTTCCCGCGAAAACTCCGAGAGAACGGTAAATTGACCTTCCAGCCACATCTGCTTGGTTTTGTGGCGCATGATCTTGCCCGAACTGGTTCTCGGTATCGCACGGGGTGCTATGAAGGAAATCAGCGCCACTTCCACGTTGAGGTAATTCCGGACCGCGGCGGCAATCTTCAGCGCTTCCGGAAGCGCTTTAGGATTTTTCACTTCGGCAACGATCGCCAGTGCCGGCTCGCTGTCTTCGTGAATCTGGAACGCGGCAACGCAATTGGTCCGGATCAGGCCGGATGCTTTCTCCACCACTTCCTCGATATCCTGCGGGTAATAGTTTTGCCCGCGGACGATAATCATGTCCTTGATACGGCCGCAAACGAAGAGTTCGCCGTCGTGGAAGAAACCCATGTCGCCGGTCCGAAGGTAGCCATCGTCATAGGGGCTGTCGTCCACCAGCCGGGCATGAAACATCTTCAGCGTCAGTTCCGGATTATTCCAGTAACCCAGGCACTTACTGCCTCCGGCGACCCAAATCTCGCCGATATGACCTGGCTCCAGAGCGAAGTGCTTCTCCGGATCCACGATCTTTACGGTGAGGCCCGGTAGTGGAGTTCCACAACTGACAATCTGAGTGGCCGCGCCGATTTCGGAAACCTCGGTGGTCATGCGGGCCTTCCCCAGCGCGATGGCGTTCTTGTTGACGGAAATGATATTGCGGCCACCGTGCGAAACCGCCAGAGTATTCTCGGCCAGCCCGTACGCGACAAAAAAGCTCTCCGACTTAAGTCCATAGGGCTGAAACGCCTGCAGAAACCGTGTGTAAGTGCCGGGTTTGACGGGTTCCGCGGCAGCCATCAGCAACCTGCAGCGAGCTGAGATCGCAATTTTCCAGACTCTCCTTCGAAAGCCGCCCGGCGCGCAGGCAATAGTCGTAAGCGAAGTTGGGCGCCGCCGAGGCGCTGGCCCCGTAGGTTTTTATCGTGTCGAACCACAGGGCCGGGCGCTGAATGAAATCCGTGGGAGCGAAGCCGTAAGTCGTGCCGCCTTTAAGCGCGGGATAAAGGTAGCACCCGATCAGCCCCATATCGTGATACTGCGGAAGCCAGGATACGACTACCGGCGCGTGATGGTCGATCACCAGCGGACAGTTATGCAGTATGTTTTCGTGCGTGACCATCACGCCTTTGGGATCTCTCGTCGACCCCGACGTGTACTGGAGAAACAGAAGCTTCGAAGCGCCATTGCGAGGCGCCGTTGAAAGTTTCGTCCGAAATCGTATCGACGAAGTCTTCCGTCACGATCCACGGAAGACCGGAAATGTAGTCGACGTCGACTCCGGATGCCGAGACTCCGCTTCTGGCGAGATTGGTCTTCAGGGATCCGTGGTAGTCTTTGCTCGTTAAAATACCGGCCGCCTGGCAATCCTTTGCGATGTGGACCATTTTGTACAGGGCGCCCTGGAAGCCATGAGAACTGGGGGGATAGACGGGAACGGGGATCAATCCCGCGCGCACGCAACCAAAAAACGCGCAAATCATTTCGAGGCCCGGCGGGTAGGCGAGCAGAAGCCGGTCCTGCGCCGCGAAACGATGCTCTTTCCGCAAATGTCCGGCGATCACCTTCGTCCGGTGGAGAAACGACTCGTATGAGTAGCCTTCGATCGGATTGCCGTTCAGGTCAATGTACGAATAGAGAAGTTTGTGCGGGTGCTCATCCCCTAGACTATCCAGCTTGTCTAAAATCGACGCTATCATAGATCAGCTTTGTCACTCATGGCGGTGGTGCCGCCATTCGCTACCCTCCGGGGTTGAACAAGAAAACTCTGGTCATATGAAAGTGATGAACAGTGACTGATCCCTGAGCTGCGGATGTCGAACGACAGTCTCGGTCGCGTCGGAAGCGCGATATGCGCCAGTCTCGCCGAGTCGCCGGCATGTCCCGGCGTCGAAATCGCGTCACCGGTCTGCCGATGGTCTATCGCCCGACGTCAGAGCTGTCCGATTCACAGCGTCATTCGCGTGCCATGCGTGCCCGACGCTGATCGCCCGATTCAGACATCTGTCGATACCAGCATCGGTCCATGTTAACAGAGGATCGTACGCCTGGAACAGCTATCCGCAGCATGGCCCCCGCGCCGGATCCGAATCTCCTTGATTTTCCTTAAGATTTCGAGCTAACATGATGCTTCTGAAGCTGCCAGTGGCGCTGTCCTGGCAACAAAATCCGCTGCTGGCCTCGGCGACCTGCTGCAACCGGGCTGGGATGCGTCGGGCCGAACTTGACATCATACGGAGGCGCCAGTGACGTCCGAGACAGAGGCGGTTATCAGTCTGAAGCCGGACATTGATGATCTTGTACCATCTGAGGCGTCGCCGCGGCACTCCGTTGGCGACCCGGCAAATGTGTCTTCATTCCCGAAAGTCTTACGCCGCCGCCTCGACAATTTCTTTTCCGACGGGAACATTTCTCCCAAAGCCGACCGCACGATGTGGGTCAAAATCGCCTTGGGTCTGGCGGTGCTGGCGGGCAGCTGGATTGCTCTCTACGCGCTCAATCCGGATTCATGGAAGTTTGTCGCCCTCTACCTTTTGAGTGGCCTCGCCCAGACATTCCTTTTGCTGAACATCGCGCACGACAGCAACCACAATGCCATCTCGTCGGTGCGGTCTGTAAACAAAGTCCTGAACTATGTTTTCGATGTTTGTGGAATCAACTCGTACATGTGGCGTATCCTCCATCATCGAGGCCACCACTCCTGCATCAATCTCCACGGTGAAGACGACGCGCTTACGGGACGCCGCATCTTTCGGTTTACGCCCCACGAACCCCGCGCGCGCCTGCAGCGGTTCCAGCACATCTATGCGCTGTTCTTTTACGCGCTGTTTTCTCTCGATTATGTTTTCCTGAGGGACTTTGAGTGCTTTTTCTTCCCGTCCCACGAATATCTGAAACGCACCAAACATCCGGTGCGAGAATACGCCATCCTCTTTGCGGGTAAAGGATTCTACCTCACCTACATGCTTATTTTGCCGGTCGTGTTACTGGGGAAATCGCCTCTGCTGGTCGCCTTGGCTTTCGTGCTGACCCATATGATCATCGGTTTGACGGTATCGCTGGTATTCCAGACCACACACACGGTCGACAGCACTTACTTTCCCTCAAGCCGCAGCGAGTTTGACAACGGCGTCTATCACATCTTCGCGACAACGGCCGATTATGCGACGAGTAACCCGCTGGTAGGTTGGCTTGCGGGCGGGCTCAACCATCATATCGTCCATCATCTGTGCCCTTTTGTGTGCCACACTCACTATGCTTCGCTGACCCGGATTGTGAAGGAGACCGCCGAAGAGTATGGCGTTCCCTATCGGCAACATCCCACCATGAGGCGGGCGATCCGGCATCATCTGATACTTTTGAAGCAACTGGGAAGCGAAGATTCATTTCGAGCACGTAACGTGACCTTGCCCCAAACCGTGCCCGTCGTTTCCCGATTCCGCTCCTTCGCGGATTCGCGCGCGATGGCCCGCAATCCCGTACAGGTTCTCTCGAAGTACACCGAACTCTTCGGCGACACATTCCGGTTCTATTTTGGCGGCGTCAAAGAGGCCATCGTAACCACCAATCCCGCCGTCATTCAGCACGTGCTGAAGACCAATTCGGAAAATTACCACAAATCCGAAATTCAGGTGAAGCGGATGGGCCACTTCCTGGGCAAGGGTCTTCTCACCAGCCACGGGGAAGTCTGGCGCACGCAACGGCGCCTCATCCAGAAGGGTTTCGATCGAAAACAACTGGACGTTCTGTCCTCGATCATGCAGGACTCCCTCGCGGAGTCGCTGCGGGATTTCGACAGACAAGCCCGTATCGGCCCCGTCGATATCTATCCCCACCTGATGAAAATTACCTTCGGGATGGTCGGCAGGTCGCTGTTTGGCGCCCGGCTGAAAGACGAAGACATCGACCTCATCAGCCGGACCATCTCGACCATCCAGGAATTTATGGTTCGTCAAACCATTCAGCCCTACCTGAATCCCTGGTTTGCCGTCTCCGGCGAACTGCGCAGACACGAGGAAATGCGAGCCCGCGCCGACGGCATTCTGCTCGACTACATCCGGAGGCGGCGCCAGGAGGCGCCCGGCCACGATTTGCTGCAGATCTTGATGGATGCTCGTTACAGCGACGGCGAAGGCATGAGCGATGAGCTGGTCCTGAGCGAGAGCATGCAGCTCCTGGTCGCCGGCCATGAAACATCGTCGAATGCTTTATCGTGGCTTCTCTACTTGCTAAGCTCGCGTCCGGATTGTCTCGAAAGGTTACGGCAGGAGTTCGATTCTGTGCTGGGCGGAGCGCCTCTGAGTTACTCCGACGTTCCGAAGTTCGAGTTTGCCACTCAGGTCATACAGGAGGCGCTGCGCCTTTACCCGCCGTTTTGGATGGTCGACCGAATGGCTCTCTCAGACGACCGCGCAGGGGATCTCGCCATACCCCGAGGGTCGACGGTCGTTGTGTTCATTTACGGCGCGCACCATTCGCCCCAGTACTGGGAGAACCCGGAGAGTTTCGACCCGGAGCGCTTCACCAAAGCGAATGAGAAGCTTCACACGCCCTTCACCTATCTGCCCTTCGGAGCTGGGCCGCGGGGCTGTATCGGCGGTAACTACGCCATGCTGCAGATCCTCATGATTCTGAGCGTTCTGCTCAGAAAATACGATTTCCGGCTGGCTCCGGGCCAGACCATCGAAGCACGCCCGATGGTCATCCTGCGACCGAAGCACGGAATCCGCATGACCTTCACCGAGGTATTCGCCCGAAAGGGCAACCCAGCGGTGCCCCGCGTCTCACATTTTCTTTTACCAAACATATAAATAAGTTAAGCATTACATTCTCTCCAATCGTCTCGCCGCGATGTTATTTTGATACCGATTGTCTTCCCTTTCGCCCGCCTTACACCTTCGCCTCAACTTCGCCAAAATCCAAAATAAGTCGCCACCGCCAACCGAACGCGCACCCCCCTTTTTGAAGTCCACACCCGTGCCATGCCCGCAAAGCCAATCCCCAATCCCGGCGCCGCACGGCGCCAGTATAGAATGGGAGGCCGGAAATGATATTCAATCGGCGAACTGCAATTGCCATCGGAATCGCGTTCGGCGCGCTGGCGGTCTCGCTTGCAGCGCAAAGCAATGAAGCGTTCAAGACGCACCTTTCGGCGTTGGCGGCCGATGCGAAAACGCGTGCCTCGCTTGCCGGATCGGGCTCGGCTTCCGCGGTGTTGAACGGCGCCAAGCTCACGATCACCGGCTCGTTCGAAGGCCTGCTCTCTCCCGCGACCAAAGCCGACCTGCACAGCGCACCGGCCGCCGGCGTGCGCGGACCCGTGATTGCCGACCTCACCATTTCCAAGACAACCAGCGGGACCATCAGCGGATCCGTCGAGCTCGCGCCCGCGCAATTGGCCAGCCTGCGCAAAGGCGGCATCTATATCCAGATTTACAGCGAGAAAGCCCCGGATGGCGTCCTCTGGGGCTGGCTACTGCGATAGGAGCGCAATTCATGTTCAGAAGAGTTTTCTTGGCCTGTTCGATCAGCCTGGCTTGTTACGCGCAGCAGGGTCCTGGTCCGTACACCGCCGCTCAGGCTAACGCCGGCCGCGCCGCTTATCAGGCCAATTGTGCGGGCTGCCACGGCGCCGATCTCGCCGGACAGAACAGCGCGTCCGCACTGGCCGGAGGGCTGTTCATGAGCAGTTGGGGCGACCGCACTCCGGCCGAACTGGTTGCTTTTCTCGAAGGCGCCATGCCGCCGTCGAATCCCGGCAGCCTGGGCGAACAGACCTACGTCAACGTTACGGCGTTCATTCTCGATTCGAACGGCGCACGGCCTGGAAACGACCCCTTGACCGCGGCCACCAAGGTCGCGATCCGTTCAGTGGCCACGGGGCAACAGCGTCCGCGCAGCGCCGGGACGACAGGAGAACCGCTGGGCGGCCGCGCCGAGGCGCCCGTTCCGCCCACTCCACGCGGGCTTGTAGTGCACGGCGAAGTGAAGGATTTCGCGCCGGTGACCGACGCCATGTTGCGCCGTCCCGACCCCGCGGATTGGCTCATGATCCGCCACGATTATCACGCCACCAACTACAGCACGCTCGATCAGATCACCACCCGGAACGTGAAGGATCTCCAGCTCCAGTGGGTGTGGGCCATGAATGAAGGAACCAACCAGGCCGCGCCGCTGGTGCACAACGGCGTGATGTTCATCAACAATCCGGGCAATATCGTGCAGGCCATTGACGCTCGCAGCGGAAATCTGATTTGGGAGAACCGCATCGGAACATCGGCCAACGGCAGCTCGCAGCGCGGTCTTGCGATGTACGACGACAAGATTTACGTCACTACCAGCGAAGCGCACATCTACGCGCTCGATGCGCGCACCGGAAAGAACGTCTGGGATACCGTGATCGGAGATCGCAAGCAGAGTAACTACTCCACCTCGAGCGGCCCTATCATCATCAACGGCAAGGTGGTGCAGGGCCTGGGCGGATGCGCGAAGTATCAGGAAGAGAAGTGCTTCATCAGCGCTTACGATGCGCAGACCGGGAAAGAGGTGTGGCGCTTTTATACCATCGCGAAGGAAGGCGAGATCGGCGGCGACTCCTGGGGCAAACTTCCGAACCTGTTTCGCGCCGGCGGCGAGACCTGGATTACCGGCAGCTTCGATCCCGAGCTTAACTTGACCTACTGGGGCGTCGCCCAATCCAAGCCCTGGATGCGCGCCAGCCGGCAATCCGGCAACGGCGCGACGTTGTTCGCCAACTGCACGGTTGCGCTCAACGCTGATACCGGCAAATTGGTTTGGTATTACTCGCACGCGCCCGGCGAATCGCTCGATCTGGACGAAGTGTTCGAGCGCGTGCTGGTGAATGATGGCGGACAACAGCTCGTTTTCAGCGCCGGGAAGGCGGGCATTTTATGGAAGAACGACCGCAAGACCGGCAAGTATCTGGCTCACAAGGAAACCGTCTTCCAGAACATCTACGACTCGTTCGATCCCGCCACCGGCGAGCCGCATTATCGCAATGACATCGTGGAGAACCAGGTGGGAGTGCCGGTGCAGAGCTGCCCCACTTCGGAAGGCGGCCACAACTGGCACGCCATGAGCTATCATCCCGGAACCGATCAGCTCATCATTCCCGTCGCGCAGAGCTGCCAGGAAATGAGGGCGCAGAAGATCGAGCTGAAAGAAGGCGGCGGCAGCGCGGGCGGCGCGAATCGCTGGTTTTTCGAATCGCCGGGCTCCAACGGCAACATCGGCAAGCTGGCGGCGTACGATGTCAAAACGCTGAAGGAAAACTGGAAGATCGAGCAACGGGCTCCCTTCATGACCGCCGTGCTCTCAACGGCCGGCGGCGTTGCATTTGTGGGCGACATGGACCGGACCTTCCGCGCGATCGACGTGAAGACGGGCAAGGTGCTCTGGGAGACGCGCCTCGCGACATCGGTCCAAGGCTTCCCGCTGACTTTCAGCATTTCAGGTCGGCAATATATCGCAGTCACCAGTGGATTGGGAGGCGGCAGTCCTCGTATGGTGCCTACGGTGCTCGCGCCCGAAATCCACTATCCGTCATACGGGAACGCACTGTACGTGTTTGCGCTGCCGGAAGGGAAGTAGCTAAGGCGCTGCCGTTACCCAGTCCGACTTCAGCCCGCTCGGGATCACATAATCTCCCTGGACTTTGCGGAATTCGAACACGCCGCTTTTCGGATTGGTCAGTGAACGAAATGATCCGATCGGAACTCGGCGCTGGAGGCCGGGCGCCTCGAGGACGGATCCGGACCCCGGCTTGACTTCCATCTGAGTGGTGGCCGTGAAGGGCACTTCCTCGCCCCGCAGCATGACCGATTCCAGAATCACCAGCATAAGGATCGACCGTTGCGCACGATAATACGAAAACCTCGTGATGCGAGCCATCACATCCGCGCCCGCGGGAACGAGAATCTGTTTAGACGACGCGTCCCGGATCGGGCTCGCCAGTTTGGCTTTGATCCGGTCGCCGGCCGCCGCAGCCTTAGCATCGATGGCCTGCGTAAAAACCAGCTTGAACGGAAGTTTGGCCGGAATCGCCGGCGGTCCCGATGTTTGCGTCGCGGGCGTGCTCGCTTCCGGGACCGGCACGTCGAATCGCAGCTCCGATTCGCCGTGAAATTCGTGGCAGTTGGCATACGTCGTGTGATTCGTCGCCTCGCCGCCATTGATATTGATGATGTCGAGGCTCGACTCCCGCGGCAGGAGGAACTCGGAATCGTTCAGGCGCACCCGGATGTAATCGAGCGTGGTATCGCTCTCGCAGGAACCGGTCTCGGAGATGTTGCTGTTTGTGCGGATCACCAGCCGCACCAGATCCCCCGTGCCGGGATCGGCGAGCAAGTAACCCTCGTAGCCGGTGACCGTCTCGCGAGCGAGTTTACGGTTGCTGAATACATAGCGGCTCTTCTCTTCGGGAACCTGAAAGCCGAATTTCGCGAGCTTGCGGCCGTTCACTTCCGTCTCGCCGTCGTAGGAAAAGTCGGCGTCTTCGCCGCCGAAGATCGTGGTCAGGAAGCCCGAAAAATCTCCGACCTGCAGCGCTCCCTGGCCCACCAGATCGAACAGATCTTTGTCGTCAAAGCGGTTTTCGCCGACCCACGAGTACATCTCATTGATGCCCGCGATGCCCACGTCCAGCCTCACGCGGTCGGTTTCACGCAGGTCCGGCTTCAACGTGCCCCGGTTTTTGTTTGAGATGTTGTGCTGCGCGCTCAGGAGATCGCAGGACCGCGTCTCGTACGGCGGCCCCGCGTATACAGCGCGCTCGATCGTCAGACTGCACATGTATTTGGGCAGCCTCTTGATGGTGTCTACGACGTTGGCGCGGACGCGCAGCAACAGGTCCTTGGGATCTTCGCTCTGGGCCAGCGCCGCGGTTTGGATCAGGGCGTAGGCGCCCAGGAAACCAAGAGCCGCCCTCATGATTGACGAGCATATCACCGCCGCGCTCAGCGCGTTCTACAATGGCTCCTTGACCACTCGATTCACGACGGCTCGGGCCATCCTAGCCGCCGCACTTGCGCTGCCTGCATTCGCCGCCACGCCCACCGCCGATCTTCTCGTCGAATTGATTCGCGTCGACACCAGCAACCCTCCCGGCAAAACCGCCGCGCTCGACGAACTGCATGGCCGCCAAACTCAAGCCGCTCGGTTTCACAGTCGAAATCGTTCCCAACGCCGGAGGCCGGAAAGTCGCACATGATCGCGCGCCTCAAAGGCGACGGCAGCGCGCGTCCGGTTCTGATCGCCTCGCACGCCGACGTGGTGGGCGTCGAACGCGAGAAATGGACCGTCGATCCCGTTCGCCGGCGTCATCAAAGACGGCTACGTCTGGGGCCGCGGCGCGATCGATTTCAAAGGCGGCATCGCGGTCTTCGCCGAAGCTGTCATGCGCCTGGCGCGCAATAAAATTCCGCTCCGCCGCGACGTGATTTTCCTGATGGAAGCCGACGAAGAGAGCGCGCCGTACAACACCACCTGGCTGCGCGCAATCGCATTGGGACTCGATGGACTGCGAATTCGCGCTCAACGAAGGCGGCTGGATCATGAAGCGCGCCGACGGCAGAGTCCGCTACGTCAGCATCTCCACCGCCGACAAAATTTCGCATGTCGCTGGTGCTCACCGCGCACGGAACCTCCACGCATTCCTCCATGCCGCGCCCCGACAATGCCATTTTCCGTTTGTCGAAAGCCATGGCTCGTCTTGCTGACTACGACACCAAGCCGCAACTGACCCCCAGCACGCGCGAGTTTTTCCTCACGCTCGCGAAAACCAGCGAGCCGTCCGAATCGCCAGTATTTCTACGATCTCGTCAATAGCAAAGACCCCGCCGTGGTCGCGCGCGCCGATCGCGAAATCAGCAAGGATGTCCTGCTGCACGCGATCATGCGCAACACCATCGCGCCGGTGTTGTTGAACGCGGGTTTTCGCGGCAACGTGATCCCGAGCTCCGCCCAAGCCACCATCAATTTCCGCGTCATCCCCGGCACGACATCCGGCGGATCTGATCGCCGAAATCAAAAGGTAGATCGCGGATCCGAATGTCGACGTCACCTCGCCCGCACGCGCCGCGCGACCTTTGGAAACGAATCGCCGACCACCACCGACCTATATCGCGCCCTAGCCGAAAGCGCGGGCCAGCTTTGGCCCGGTGTTCCGGTGACGCCCTATCTCTTTCAAGCGGGCACCGACGCAGGCGCCTGGCGCAGCCGCGGAGTTCCGGTCTATGGTATTTACCCCTACCCGATCTCGAACGACGATTTGAGCCGCATGCACGGCAACGATGAGCGCGTGCCGATCGATTCGCTCGAGCAGGGCACCGATCTGATCTACCGCACACTCCTGCGAGTTGCCGCGCGCCAATGATCGCCGCGCCCTACTTGCAAACGAAATTGGCCGCGTCGTTCGGGTCGCCCGTCCCCTGATAATGCGCGGTCTTCGGATAAGGGCACAGCGGCCGTGTCCGATCGACTTTACCGCCGGAGAGATGGGAGGCCAGCACCTGCTCGGGCGCCTTGCCTTCTTCCACCCATTGCTCCAGCGCACTCGTCATTCTGAAAACGTTCGGGCCCTCGCCGCCGCCGCAATGGTTCATCCCCGGCACCATGAACAGCCGCACGGATTGCGCGGCCGCCGCTCCCATCTGCGCCGTCACTTTCTCGTAATACTCGACCGTCGCCTGGGGAGTGATGTTCGTATCAGTCCAGCCGTGATACAGAATCATCTTTCCGCCGTGCGCGGTAAAGCGCTTCAAATCGGGATTGGTGGCATTGATGGTGTTGTCATCCACGCGATCGGCCAGCGCCGCATCGCGATCCAGATCGAAGGTGCGCCAATCCCAGGCCGGATTGCGAAAAACCACGTATTTGAAATAGTCGTTGGCGGGCCCGAACGGCCCCGGACCACCCGCGATCGCGCGCCAACCCGGTTCGCTGCCTGGCTCAAAGCGCGGCGAAAGCTGTTCGCCGGTGCGCGGATTCTGCGCGGGCGTGTAGATTTTGCGAACTGCTTCCACCTGTGCCCGCGTCAGGCACTGCGCGCCATCGCCTTCTTTGCATTCGAGTGCGCCGGGATCGAAATGGCAGCCCTCGGGATCGCTGATCAGCCCGTCCTTCAATCCATCGCGCTCATCGCACGCGGCGATCGCCGCCTGATGAATCAGCGCATATTTTTCCGGCGGAATGAAGCTCGCGGGATCTTTGAGTGCCGCCAGCGCCACCCACAGCGCTTCGATGGAGCGATGCGTCCAGTTGAGCACCGGCGCCCCCGCCACGATGCCGTCGTAATCATCGGGAAAATTCTGCGCTTCTTTCAAACCCTGCTTGCCGCCCGACGAGCAGCCCACCCAATACGACAGCTTCGGATCGGCGCCGTAGAACGCTCTGATCACAGTCTTCGCTTGGAGGGTCATCTCATGTTCGGAACGCCACGCGAAATCGATCAGCTTCTCCGGATGCCCCAGCGCGAAACTTCCGCCGGAGTTGTTGTGGCCGGTGTCGGTGCCGCTGGTCGCGTATCCGTTCAAGAGCGCCTCGGACAAGTTGGCGTATGTGATCGTCCCCGCCCACGCGCCGTTTCCTACCGCCTGATATTTCCCGTTCCAGCCGGACTGCGGCAGCCAGATCTCCACCTTGATATCGGAATCGGGGCTGGGCTTGAGCGTCAGGGCGACGCGGCAGAACGCGGGCAGTTTTTTGAGAACCGCGGGCTGAGGCGAAACTCCAGGCGCATTCAATTGATCCTGCCGTAGCTCCGCCGGCAGCGAAAATTCTCCCGCAGCCACCACCTGCGCCAGCGTGATCGAGGCGTCCGGCAGCGCGAGTTTCGCCAGCGCCTCGCACGACGATGGCGCCGCACTCGCGACGAGCGGCAGCAACGGCACTACCAAAAGCTGGGTGGCAATCATGGCCCCTCCATGCGTGACATCAAATTCATACGATTCTATTCCAGCTCGTTCCGCGCCGCTCGCCCGACTAGTATAGAATCAGACGTGAGAACGAGCCTCGCGAGTTCGATCCTGATCGCCGCCGCGATCCTCTGCGGATCCATCCCCGCCTCCGCGCAATTTCCAGCCGAAAGCACCATCCCGAAGTCCAAGCGCCATCCGCGCCGCATCGCCTCCGCGCCCACCACTCCCGCGCCCAAAACCGCTGACGGCAAGCCCGATCTCAGCGGCGTCTGGGGCTACGCCGCCTACACCTCCGACATCGCCAAAGATTACGACGTCGGCGAAGTGCCCATGACCCCGCTCGGCGAAAAGCTCTTCAATGAGCGCCAGGCCAATAACGGCGTCGAAGACCCGGAAGCGCGCTGCCTCCCCACCGGCGTCCCGCGCCGCGATCCGTATCCATCTAAAATCATCCAGCTCCCCAACCTCGTCGTGATCCTGTTTGAAGGCAACCTGCACAGCTTCCGCCAGATTTTTCTTGATCGCAAAGAGCACCCGGCTGACCTGAACCCCACCTGGTGGGGCGATTCGATTGGCCACTGGGACGGCGATCAGCTCGTGGTCGACACCGTCGGTTTCAACGGCAAAACCTGGCTCGACCTCGCCGGCCATCCGGCGTCGGACCAGCTTCACGTGATTGAGCGCTACTCGCGTCCCGATCTCGGCCACCTCAAATGGGAGATCACCATCGAGGATCCCGTCATGTACACGCGCCCCTGGAAGGTCACCGAGATCACGCCGCTTCTGGCCTCGGGCGATCTGATCGAATACGTCTGTACCGAAAACGAGCGCGATTCACGGCACCTTGACGCGATCGACGAACTGCAGAAAGCCGCAGGAAAAAACAAATAGCGCCCGGCATCACTTCAGGTGCGGCGCGTCCTTCTCGTTCTCCTGGCAGACGAACTCGATGATGTCCGTGTCCACCATGATGTGCTGGTGCACCTGGACCGTGAACGGCTTGGTGTAAGCCTTCGGATCGTCGATGGTCACCTCAATGTCCAAATGCCCGAAGTCCGGCCGGCGGTAGCGCTCGGTGACGTGCGCGCCCTCCGTTAACGGGCTGCCCTCCACGTCCAGCCATCCCAGATCGCGGAATCCGGCCGATTGCACCACCAGCGTATCGCCCTCCCAGTGCCCGATCGAATAGCCATACCACCACGGATCCGCGTCTTTGCCCGGCAGCGGCCGGCCGTCGGTAAAAATCTGCCGGATGCCGGCGTTGGCCTCATACAGAATCACGATCACCTGCGGCGTCTGGACCATCTTGCGAGGCTCGCCGTGATTGTGAAACTGCATGATGCCCATCGGCAGGCAGTGCGCGTCGGGGTTGTCTTTGCTGTTGTCGGCCACGCGCTCGCGATGAATTTCGGCGCCATACGGCGTGAATGGCAGCCCGTCCTTGAACTGCGAGCCCAAATTCCAGAACGCGCTGCGCCGAGCGAAAGCCAAAAGGTCTTCGTTGTTGCCGGGAGGGTTCGCGCTGGACCGCGCCGCCACGGTTCCGCCCACCGTCCGGTTGTTCTGCCAGATGCCCGTGAGATCCGGCTTGCCGTCCGCAGTCTTGGGCGCGGGCGCGGTCATGTTCGGTTTGCCATCGGCATTTCGAGGCACACCCGGCGTCGGATAGGACGGCCACTGCGCGAGGAGCGCCGCCGGCATTGCGGCCATCACCAGGGCGGCTGCGGAAAAGGTCGGCATAGCGCTTCCCAAAATACGTCGAAGCCGCTCCACTGTCAATCTTGCGCGGCGACGTCCTGTGCGACAGCGGGCGCGAGCGCCGGTTGCCGCGCGCCGCGATGCAGGGCCAGGCCGAGAGCGCTCCACGCCGCCATGGCGATCCATTCGTACACCGTGAAATGGCCCGGAATCGCCGGTACCACCTTCATCAAAACCAGCACCGCCGTCACCGTCAATCCCACCGCCACCGCGATCGATTCCTTCCCCGACGGTTTCATTCGCGCCATCGAAGCGCATGCCGCCATCCATCCCACCGCCGCGGTCACGGAGCCGACTTCCGACACCGGGATCAGAATCGCGTCGCCTCCAAAGACACACACTACTGTCGCGAAGCCGACGCACAACACCGCCACGCTCGGCGTCCGATTCCGAGGATGGACGTACGACACACCGCTTGGGACCAGGCCGCGTCTCCCGAGCGCAAAGAACATCCGGCTGGTGGCCACCATGTTCCCGTTGAAACACTTCAGCACGGACAAAAACGCGGTCGCCATGATCAAACTGACGATCCAATGCGCCCCCACCGCTTTTTCGAGCGCCACCGCGGTCGCAAACCCCTCGTTCAGGAACGTCTGCCGAGGTGCGGCGAATGAAACCGACGCGATCACCACAACGTAAAACAGGATTCCCACCACAATGGCCAACCCGATCGCCAGAAAAAAGCGATGCCCGCCGAATCCGGTCTCGGACTCCTCCGCCGATTTCCCGACCGATTCGAATCCCGTCATGAAAAACGGCACGATCTGAACCACGAGCAGGATCGCAATAAAGGGATTGCGCGGGAACAGCGGCTCCAGATTGGCTGCCGATCCGTGCCCGAATCCGGCCGACGCGAAAGCCAGGGCGAGTGCGATCACGCTCAGCGTGGTCCAGGTCTGAAATCCAGCGCTCACTTGAATGCCGTGATAATTCATGGCGGTCAGGAGCGCCGCAACCACCAGTCCGATGATCAAATGCGGCAAATAAACCGGCCGGGTTCCCACGTGATACAGCACCATCGAATTGAGGGAAGGGAACAGATACCCCGCGATTTTCGCCGCCGCCACCGCTTCATACGGGCAGACGCAAAAATACGAGAGCAGCATGGTCCAGCCGGTCGCGAAGCTGACAAATCGCGGAAATACCTTCGCGGTGTACGCCACTTCGCCCGCCGCGTCGGGCATGGCCTGGATCAGTTTCCCGTAGACATAGCCGATGGGAAACAGCATCGCGCCGCCAATGAAAAAGCCGAGAACCGCGCCGGCCGGCCCGCCGCGAATCAGCCAGTCGTCCATCACCACCAGCCATCCGGTCCCGATCATGGTTCCGAACGCCAGCGAGAAATAGTCGATCAGGCGCAGCCTGCGGGCTAAAGTGGCCATGGTTTTAGCAGAAGCAGAAAAGACAAAGCTGCTCGAACAACAGGTTGGCTGCAGGCAGCGACGTGATCGCCGCGCTGTCATACTCCGGCGACACTTCCACCAGGTCGCAGCCCACCAGGTTCAGGCCCTTCATCGTTCGAACCAGATCCAGAATCTGCGCGCTCGAAAGCCCTCCCACCTGAGGCGTTCCGGTGCCGGGTGCGAAGGCGGGGTCCACAACGTCGATGTCGAGCGTGAAATAAGTCTTGCGATCGCCGAACGCCTTAAGCTTCTCTCGCACCGGCGCCAATCCCTGCTCGTGAAACTCCTCGCAAGTAATCACTGCGATCCCATGCTCGCGCCCATAATCCATGTCTTCAGCGCCGTAAAGCTGTCCACGCAATCCTACCTGAAGAACGTAAGGTTCGGCCAGCAAACCCTCCTCGATGGCGCGGCGCACCGGGGTTCCGTGCGTGTACTTCATGCCCCAATACTGATCCCAGGTATCGGAATGCGCGTCGAATTGCACCAGCGCCACCGGACCGTGCGCGGCGTGAACGGCCCGCAGAATGGGCAGCAGGATGGAGTGGTCGCCGCCCACGCACATGGGAATCGTGCCGGCATCCAGAACTTGCTTCAAGGCCGCCGTGATCCGCGCGTAAGTGTCATCGATCGAAATCGGGTTCACCGAAAGGTCGCCGTAGTCGGCTACGCGCAACTTTTCGAACGGATTTACCGCCAGCACCGGATTGTAGGGACGAATGATGGCCGATTGCTCGCGAATGTGCCGCGGGCCGAATCGCGGGCCCGGCCGGTACGTAGTCCCGCCGTCGTAAGGAACGCCGATCAGCGCCACATCCAGGCGGGTGGGGTCCGGAATATACGGCAGCCGCATGAAGGTGGGCACGCCGGCGAAGCGGGGGAATTGCAACGCGTCGACCGGCGCCGGATGCGGCTCTACAAGTGTCTTTCGACCACCGTGGGACATTCCACACACAATAACAGATGTGTGGAGCGCTCCCAGCGTGTGAATGCCAGGGACCGCGAGGTTACCGCTGCAGCGCGGGTTCCTCGTCCGCCAGTTCCTTCGGGCTCAGGCTCGGGCAGCCAACGGCGTTCCGAATCCTGGACACGATCACGGCCGGCTGGAAAGACTCCTCGTACAAGCGCCGCGCGCGGGCGGCCACCTGTTGTGCGAAGGCCGGGTCTTCCCGCAGCAGTTCGATAGAGTCGCGAACCGACTCCGGCGATTGGCCGGCAAACAGCATCGCCCCGCTTTCCAGCAGCAGCCGGTCGGTGGCCGGGCCGCGAGTGGTCACAACGGGAACGCCGGATGCCATGGCTCCAATCAGAGTCCCGCGCGCCGCCGAGGCTCCATCGGGATAAAGCTGCAGCAGCGCGTCGCAACGCGCGATGTGCTCACCGATCTCTGCCACGCGCAAGCGGCCGGTGGACGAAATCCGATCGCCTGCGAAGGCGTAGTTCTTGGCGATCGCCTGACAAAACGCCTCGCCAGGTCCCAACAGCAGCACTTCGATTTTAGGATTTTCGAGCAAACATCCGATCACAGGCTCCAGAACTTCGCGAATCTTCGAGTTGAAATTGGAGAAAATTCCGACGCTGAACAGCTGGCCGGAACGAGCCGCGCTACGGACCGGCGGAGCGTCGGACTTGTAGCTTTCCATGGGAATGTTGCTGCAAATGCGCAGCAGGCTGATCGGCGTTTCGGCGCTGCCCAGCGTCTGCAGCAGCGCCATGTACGATTCCGTCGAGGTGAAGGAGTGCCGAACCGAACGCAGTATGGTCCACGCCATGATGCGATGCACCACCGCCAGCAGCCCATGCCGGAAGCGTTGCCCGTTGCGGAACGGGAACGCTACTTCATGAAACATGACACATACATTATGTTTGCGCTGCCGGGAGATCCAATAGCAGAACGCCAGGTTCATGCTCTTCCAACCGTACATGTGCGGCACGTATTGGATCAAGATATTGCGCGGACCCGGGTAACGGCGGAGGCCGCGGCCGAGATCCCGAAGCCACCGCCAGCCGAATTCATGAGACAAAGCGTGGACCTGCGCTGTGTCGGGATGACATGACTCAAGATGCGTGGCAGGAGACCAGACATGGACTTCGTCTCCTCCCCTCGCTAGCTCTTGTGCGATTTGGTAGGTGTAATCGCCTACGCCGCCCCATCGGGGCGGGTATTCACCCGTGATGACATGCCACTCCACGAGCTTCCTCCTGCGAAAATCAACGTTTCCCCGGGGGGCAGGCGAGCTAGCCTCTGCCATAGCATCGCACTCTTTACATATCTTGATGCTTTCCACATGCTGTTTAAAAGGTATTGGAGTACTGGTAGTTTTAGATCTCGGTTCGCGGCGCTAACACTCCGTTTCTCAAGAGCCACTTGAGAAATTGTCCCTATGATTAACGGCCGTGGCCGTTTGATTACTTCCATCGGAGATCCGACCGCGCGGCTGCCCGTCGCTAGCTAGCGCTGCGCCCAGTAACGGTCACGCGCCTGCACTATTAGATCCTTGCGTTTAGCTGCCAATTGCAAGGTGCGAAATTCCGAGATGCGCACCGGCTGGTCGGAAACAAATCCCAGGTAATACTGGCTGCGCAGCTCCTGCTCGATGGTGGCGAAAATCTGCCCAATGCTCGAGCTTTTTCGAGACTTCGAAAAAGCCACCGCCCGTCTCCTCGCGCCTAGCGCCTGCATGGTATTTCCTGCCTTCCGACGACCCGAAACCGTCCGTAATACGTCGGATCAGCGAACAAAATGGAATAAATCAGCGTGTCGGCCCGCTGCGCGGCTTCAATGGCCGAGGCTAGCAGTCTCGTCGCTGCCGTTGTCTCCCCCGTCCGACATGACGATCAGCGCCTTGCGATTCCCCAGCCCGCTCATGATCTCGCGCGATGCCTTCACTACCGCGTCGAACAGCAATGTCCCGCCGCCGCGTTGCAACTGGAAGACCTCCCTTGCTGGGGCGTGTCAACGTTCGGGTAGCGACTCTTCGAGATCCCGCCGGTGCGAAGTCGGCTTCTGGCGCAGCATCACCGCCATATCGAACTGAGTGACGAACACCTGGTCCTTGCCCTCGCGCAAGCACCTGATCCACGAAATCGAAGCTCGCCGCCCGCTCCGCCCTCCAGCACCTTCGTCTGGCTCAGGCTGGTGTCCACCAACAGCCCGATGGTCAGCGGCAGGTCCGATTCGCGCGAAAAATACCGGATGTCCTCGGGGCGCTTGTTCTCGGAAAGGACGAAATCGTCCTTGGTGAGATCGTTGACGAACTGGCCCGGACTTGGTGCGGACGGTCGCCACAACATTCACCACCTTCACCGTCGGTCGAAAAAGTGGCTTCGTCTTGCGCTGGCGCGGCGAATTGAAAAAGCAGGACGAGGGAGGCAAAACTCCCGGCGAAACGATACATCTCATTGGAATTATCTCACCAAGTATGTTTTCTACGGTAGCCGGCGACTGCTCAGTGGCCGCACGTTGACAGGCCATCGTTCAGCACGAGACCCGAAGTCAGCGCCGTGTCTTTGTGCGAAGCCAGATCGTAAACTGCGAGCTGCGAGGTCCACACACTGTGCGGGCTGGCCGGCGCTAGCGGAGTCGTCCCGTAAGGACGTAAATAGAGGAAGCGTCTCGCCCTGAAGCCACAATAACCCCCGTGCCGTCAGCTCGGGCGTCCAGGTTCGGGTGGCAGGATTCAGAAGGAAGTAATCGTTCTGCGGATCCCCGGAGCCCCCGTTCTCGCCGTAAAAACCGGCCAGCAGGCTCTTGCCGTCGGGCGACCAAACAATGTCCTGAGCCGGCGCATCGCGCTTCGGCAAACCGACGCGCTCAATCTCCCTGCGTGTCGCAGCGTCGAGGATGGCGAGGCCGCTGTCAAAAAATGCGGCGATCCGCGCGCCATCCGGGGACCACGTCGGCACACCATATTTCCCCACCTCAGTCCGCGACTGGCCGGTTAGGGCGTCGGCGAGGAACAGCTTCGCGTTCTGGCTTTGTACCTGTTTGTCGTACGATTCTGCGATGACCAGCGCCAGGCGGCGGCCATCAGCCGAGGCGGCGGCCTCATCGACGTTATCGATGACCCACAGATTCCGCAGCAGGCTGTGGAGTTCTGTGCCTACCCGGACGAGCAACCCACCGTTCGCGGTCACCCCGTTAAGATCAAGCCCGTATTCGCGCGAAGTGCGCCAGACCAAGCGTTCATGGCCGGTCTGCCGGTCATAAGCCCAGAGTTCACGGTTGCCGCCAGCACCGTAGCCGTTGCGGGAGCGCTCGGCATCGGGATCCGAGACGAAGTAGATCAGCTTGCCGTCGCGCGAGCAAACCGGTTCGGAGTGGTCGCGCGCGGAGTGCGTGAGCTGCCGGAGATTCAGGATTCCCGCATCCGCCATCCAGATCTGCGCAAACGTCCGGCCGTGCTCGGCATAGTCTCGCCGGCTCAGGACCACCTGGGCGACCATCTGGGCATTCAGGCAACCCGCTCCGACGAGAATCCAGCACAGAGCTCTGGCTTTCATTCGCACCAAGGGACGCCCCGCGACACTTGGCAGTTACGGGCCGATTGGCCCCGCCTCGCTAGTACTTCGCGCTCGCGGTACCTAAGTGGTACTCGCACCGTCAGGTACGGGTGTTCTATCGACCGCACCTCAGATGATCGCCTTAAATGGGGCATGAGCCGTTGCTTATATTGCCATAGCGTCATCATCAAAGGCGAGAAGGAGTGTTATGTTTGTGGCGACACAGTTCCGAAGCGTCTCCGGGCCCGGACGGCGGTGAACCCGCCCCAACCGGTCTCCGGCTGGACGAACCTGCTGTTTATCGCGTCGCTTCTCTTCACCGCTTATTGCTGCCTGGCGGAGCACAAGTTTTCTCTGCCCGTGACGATTGCGATTTCAAGCGGGCTGCTGGGATTACGAATCCTGGCTGAGTACATCGCGAGTCAAAGATCGAACTCGAGGCCGTGACCCGTCGCGCGCGCTACAATGCTGTTTCGTGATCCCACGTTTCCGCGCCGAACAGGTGGGCAGCCTGCTGCGGCCGCCCGAGTTGCTGGAAGCCCGAGCGAGCTGCGCCGCCGGGCAAATTCCGATTGAACAGCTTCGCCGCGCCGAGGACGATGCGATCCGTGCCGCTCTGGCCCGCCAGCGCGAGATCGGGATTGACGTTCTTTCCGATGGCGAGATGCGCCGCGGCTCCTGGCTCACCGACATGGCCGACGCAGTCGACGGCTTCGTCTCCCAGAAGGTCACGCTGGAGTGGAAAGGGCCGGGAGGCGGCGCCGAAGGCAGCACCGCGCAGGCGGTGGGCGCCAAGCTGCGGAAAGTTCGCAAAACTGACCGGGCACGAGCTGCCGTTGCTGAAGCAGTCGGCGGCCGGCCATTTCAAGATCACGCTGCCCGCGCCGTCGAACTTCGTGCTTGCCAGCTTCAAGCCCGGCGTCACCGACGCGTTTTATCCCACCCACGCCGATCTGCTTGCCGATCTGGTGGATATCGTGCGCGATGAAGTGCGCTGGCTGGTTTCCGAAGGCGTGCGCTACATCCAGTTCGACGCGCCTTACTATTCGCATTACCTGGATCCTCGCCAGCGCGAGCGGTTGAAGGCCGCGGGATTCGATCCGGATCGCGAATTCGAGCGCGGGATCGCGGGCGACAACGCAGACGCTCAAAGAGGTCCCGCGCGGAAAAGTGGTCACGGCTCTGCACGTGTGCCGAGGCAACAGCCGCAGCCGCTGGTACACCGAGGGCGGCTACGACGCGATCGCCGAAAAGCTGTTCGGCTCGCTCGACGTCGATGCATTCCTGCTCGAATACGACAGCGAGCGCTCGGGCGGCTTTGAGCCGTTGCGCCTGGTGCCGCGCAATAAGACCGTGGTCCTGGGGTTGATCACCACCAAAGAGCCCAAGCTCGAATCGCAGGACGCGCTGCGGCGCCGGATCGATGAAGCGGCGCGCTACGTTCCGCTCGAGAATCTGGCGCTGAGCCCGCAGTGCGGATTCGCTTCGGTGGCGGCGGGCAACCTGATCTCGATGGACGATCAGTGGCGCAAGCTGGAGCTGGTGGTCGAGACCGCGCGCAAGGTCTGGGGCTAGTTTTTTATTCCTCCCGCAGCGCCGTGATGGGATCGATTCCCGCCGCGCGACGCACGGGTCCCAGCGATGCGACGAGCACGATGGCTGCCAGGAGAACGGAAGTAAGCACAAATGTTGTGGGGTCGAGTTCGCTCACGCCATACAACATGGAGCGGATAAAGCGGGTCAGCGCCCACGCACCACCGAGACCGGCCGCGATTGCCAGGACAACAAGCGTGCTTGTTTCGCCGAGCACCAAGCCGAGCACCTGGGCCGGCCGCGCGCCCATGGCCATGCGAATGCCGATTTCGCGGGTCCGCCGCGCCACGAGGTAGGACATCGTTCCGTAGACTCCAGCCGCCGCCAGCAAGATAGCGATGCCAGCGAAGCTCGCGAGCAGCATGAGCTGGAAGCGCTCCGGCGCGAGCGCCGCGTCACGGCGCTGGTCCATGGTTTTGACGTCGGAGATCGGCTGGTCGCGATCGACGGCGCGGATCACTTGTTCAATGGATCGGACTGCGGATTCCGGCGGTCCGGCGGTGCGGACCAGAAATCCCGCGCGGAACAACGGAGCACCGCACGTGCAGCGGTAGATCATCGAGGGCGGATCGCCGATCGCGGTGTTGCGGACGTCGCGCACTACGCCTACGATCGTCCATCGAATATTCAACTCGTCAGGGCCAAATACGAGCTCCCGTCCGAGCGGATCCTGGCCGGCAAAGATGCGGCGAGCGAAAGTTTCGTTCACCATCACGGTTTCTCTCAAAAGAAGACCGGGTCTCGGCGGGGGAGGGAACCCGACGAAATCGTGCGCATTGAAAATGCGGCCGCTCTTGAGCCCGATTCCGAGGGTTTGGAAAAACTCCGGGCTCACCTGATTGGTGCTGATCCTGGGCCGCTCGGCAAGCGGCACGATGGGCCGCCCAACTACACGAATGATGCCGCTGCTCGGATATTCGTTATAGTTCAGCGGAATGTCATCCACGAGAGCCGCCGAACGCACCATGGGCAAGTGCTGCACCCGGTCCAGAATATCGGCGAACAAGGGAACGTAATTGCGGTCAATGGAGAAACCGACTGGCTCGATTCGAAACGTCAGCAAGTGATCGGAGCGAAAGCCGAGCTGGACATGCATCATTCGAAGGAAGCTGCGCGTTAGCAAGCCGGCGCCGATCAGCAGCACCAGCGAAACGCTTAACTCAGCGATCACCAGGATTTTCCGCAGGCGAGTTGCGCCGCGCCCTGAGCTTTGCGTAAGCCCGGCTGACTTCAGCGCATCCTGAATATGGATGCCGGCCGAAGAGAGAGCGGGGACGATGCCGAAAAGCAAGCTCGTCGCGAGCATCAGCGCGATGGTGAACGCGAGCACTCGCCAGTCCATCGAGATCGGGGGATAGCGCACCAGCATGGCGGGCTTCGTGGCATTGAGCGCGCGCACTGCGAGCCACGCGAGGCCAACGCCCGCCGTCCCGCCCGGGATCGCCAGCACCAAGCTTTCGGTGAGCATCTGACGAACGATGCGCCCGCGGCCCGATCCAAGCGCCATCCGTATGGCCAGCTCGCG
Source organism: Bryobacterales bacterium (assembly GCA_963798295.1). GTDB lineage: Bacteria > Acidobacteriota > Terriglobia > Bryobacterales > Bryobacteraceae > Palsa-89. Next base: position 2,386,675 of record CAWCSV010000007.1, read on the forward strand.
ATGCCGGCTGTTTGCTCGCGACAGAAGCAGATTGGCGATATTCGCACAGGCGATCAACAGAACCAGAACCACGGAACCGGTCAGAACGATCAGTGCCGGGCGTAGCGGCCCGGCGAGATGCTCTTGCAGCGGCGTCGCACCGATGTTCAAGTCGCCCCGAAAGCCCATTTTCCGCATCTGAGGTGGATAGAGCGCGCGAATCGCGAATGAGAGCCGGCTCATCTCCGTGGCTGCCTCTACGGGACCGACGCCCGGCTTCCGCCGCCCGAGCATCGAAACGATCAAGATCGGCTTGTCGGGCGAGATAGGGAACTGCTGGCTGGCTTGATCCAGCAACACGGCGGGCGCCCAAAGTTCAGTGCCGCGGGGAAAATCGAAGCCTTGCGGCATCACGCCAATGATGGTGCGCGGCAGCCGGTCGAGGGAGATTGTTTTTCCGAGAACCTGGGGGTCGCTTCCCATGCGATTTCTCCAGAACTCGTAGCTCAACACGACGATCGGAGGGGCCTTCGGCCCTTCTTCGTGGTCAGCGAGATAACGGCCCAACAGCGGCTGCGTTGCCATCACGCGGAAGAATGCCGGCGAGACGCTGGCGGCCTCAAGTTTCTCAGGCCTCTCCACTCCCGTGAGAGTCACGTCCATCGGCTGGAACGCGGCGACGTCGCTGAAAATCCGGTTCTGCTCGCGCAGAGCAAAGTAATCCGGCGCGGCGCCAACCTCCCATTGCGCGGGTGCGACGCCCTCGCTGATCCAGTCGATGCGATCGGGGTGGGGGTAGGGAAGCGGGCGGATCAGGATCGAGTTGGCCACGCTGAACACAGTGGTGTTCGCGCCGATGCAGACCGCCAGCGTCAACGTCGCGGTCAGCGCTAGAAACGGATCGCGGCGCAGGTTGCGGGCGGCGTAACGGCAGTCCTCGACGAAGCTTTCGACCATGCGAACCCCCCTCGCGTCGCGGCATTCGTCTGCGCGCTGGCTCATCCCACCGAATTGACCGAGCGCCGCGGCACGGGCCTCTTCGGGCGTCATTCCCTGAGCGATGTTGTGCTCCACCTGGCGCTCGAAATGAAAGCGCAGCTCCTCTTCGAGCTCGCGATCCACACGCGCGCGATCGAATAATGACCGCAGCCTTAGCCGGACGATCTCGATCCATCGCATGGCGTTCCCCTCAGGCTCGGACGATCGCCGAGATGGCCGCCGAAAGCCGCTCCCAGCTCGACGCCTCGCGCTCCATCTGCTTGCGCCCGGTGCGCGTCAGCGAATAATACTTGGCCCGGCGATTGTTATCGCTTTCGCCCCATTCGGCCTGGATCCAGGCCTGCTGTTCCAGCCGGTGCAGCGCCGGATACAGCGAGCCCTGCTGCACCTGCAAGACGTCGTTGGACAACTGTTGGATGCGTTGCGCGATGGCCCAGCCGTGCATTGGCTCGAGCGCCAGCGTCTTTAGAATCAGCAGGTCTAAAGTGCCCTGCAGCAGATCGGTCGGCTTGCTCATGTAGATTACCGACAAGAAGCATAAATCAACTCTTGTAGATAATCAAGGGGGGAGAGAACTGCGCCTAGGTTAAACGCCGGCGGTCTTCAAACACTCAGCGATCTCTTTTTCAGAAATCGCGCCTTCGCGGATCACCTTCCAATACGGCTCCGTGATATCCACCGTGGTCGCGCCGAGCCCCGCCATCGGCCCCGCGTCCAGGATCAGATCCACGGACCCGTCCATCACGCCGAATACGTCGATCCCGCTGCGGCACGTGGGCTGGCCCGAAATATTGGCGCTGGTCGCGATCAGCGGCTGATCCAGCCAATCCAGCAGCGCCTGCGCCACGCGCGAGCGCGATTGCCGAACCGCCAGCCGCCCCGTGTTGCCGGTCACCTTCAGCGGTACCTTCGCCGACGCCGGAACGATGATCGTCAGCGGCCCCGGCCAGAAATGCCGCGCCAGCAGATGGAAGCGGCTCGAAACGTCCCTGGCCAGCTCCTCAACCATGAAGGTTCCGCTCACCAGCATCGGCAGCGAGCGATGAATCTCGCGACCCTTGGCAGCGAACACCCGTCCGACCGCGTGCAGGTTCAGCGGATCGGCCACCAGTACGTACAGGGCCTCAGTCGGAATCGCGACAATATCGCCCCGGCGCAGATGCGCCGCCGCCCGTTCAATGGCCTCCGGCAGCGGGTGGTCCTGATCGATCTCTATTAAGTCGGTCGCCAAAGCTTAGTCTCGTCAGCCGGATTCGGGCGCGGGAACTCCCTCGATTTGGGATGGCTGGCGCTGAATGCTCGCGCTTAATGCCGGCGTAAATCAATAACCGGCAATCGCACGCCTTCACCAAGGGAGAAACTGACTTACTTGGTTAGTGTACCGCAACAGGGGCGGGCTAGTACTGAATAGGACCCGTTTGGCTTGACTGGCCCGTTAGCCCGCTTTATGATTTGTGAACATAGTCCCGCTGACTATCCGCGGGACGACGACAAGGAGCTATCCACTTATGCGTAACTATCGCTCGCTCGCACGTTTTGCCGCACTGCTCGCCGTGGCCTGCGTTCCGGTTTTCGCCGGAATTAAAACCGTCACTCCCGAGCCCAGCCTGGTCATTTTGACAGCCGTAGGCGTGGGTGCCGTGGTTGTGATCGCAAGAGCCAGGACCAAGCGTTAGTTCATCCCCGGGCGGCTTTCTCGTGTCCTGGGCGAAGCTCGAAGCGAACGCGTATTGGACGCTGTTCTCCGTAGCGCTGGCCGCTGTCGCGCTGTGGGAGATGTACCGGCCCTGGCGGAAAGTATCCGGGAAGCTGCTGCAGCGCTGGCGGAGCCATGCGCTTCTGGTATTAACTTCCAGTCTGATCACCATGCTGGTTTATCGCGCCAGCCTGGTGATGGTCGCGGTCGGCGTCGAGCACCGTAGTTTCGGCATTCTCAATCATTCCCGGCCGCCGCTCGCCGTGCGCATTGCGCTTGGATTTATCCTGCTGGACCTGGTCTCCTACGTCTTTCATCGCGCCGCCCACAGCATCCCGATTCTGTGGCGAGTCCACCAGGTGCACCACTCCGATCGCGATTTTGACCTGTCCACCGGGTTTCGAAATCATCCTTTGGAGACCGTCGTGCAGCAATCGGCGTATCTGGCTACGATCGTGATCTTCGCGCCGCCTCCGGCCGCGGTGCTCGCCACGCAACTGGCGGGGATGGCGCTGGCTTTTTTCACGCACGCCAATGCCAAGCTGCCCGCGTGGATCGAAAAACCGCTGCGTTCAATCTTCGTTACGCCCGATATGCATCGAATTCATCACTCGGAGCTGGTCCGCGAGCAGACCGCGAACTACAGCGAGATCCTGTCCTGGTGGGATCGCCTGTTCGGCAGCTACGTCGGTGTCCCGGCAGCCGGCGCGGACGGCATGCGCCTGGGCCTCGAGGGCTGCGAAGATTCGCGCACGGAAAATCTGACTTTCATGCTGGCGCAGCCATTTCGGCCGTTGATCGAATCGGACCCGGCTGCGCAGCCCGTAATATCGAAAGCCGCGGGCGACTAACCCGTCACGCGCTGTGCCCCGCGCAGTGCATCACGCCCAGGTATTCGGTCCAGGGCCCAACCATGTCCCGGTATTGGTGCGCCATTATCCGCGAGATTTGGTGCAGGTGAGTGAGATCGTGCGCCGCCCAGGTGGCCAGCAGTTCGGACAGCGTGACCACGCCCAGCTCCGGATGCCGGCCGCGTCGCGCGAGCTGGTCGGGCCCAAGGTTCAACGCGCGAAGGCCGGCCAGATTTTCCGACCGCAAGCGGGCGAATTCATCCAGCAACTGCGCGAGCGACTTACCCGCGCTCTCGCGCTCCTGCGCCCGGCGATCGAACTTCTCAAAAGGCCGCGCCTCTCCCGATTCGAGGATGATCCTAACGCGCGGCATCCAATCCGTGCGCTCGCCGTGAATCAGATGGCCCACGATATCGAACGCGCTCCAGGTGTTTTCGCCCTCGTTCGACCGCGTCCAAGCGTCCGGCAGATCGCGCAGCAATGCGTCCAGCGTCGCCGGAGTGCGCGCGAGTAGCGCAATAGAATTTTGCAGATGATAACCAACCACGCACTTTCAGTTTTGCACACCAACTCCATACCGGCCATCGGCCCTCCTCCGAGGTGCGGACACACCGCAGGCCGACGACCGGCACAATGGTTTACAGCGCTCTATTGGCCTGCGCAACTCACGTTGTCATTCCAGTCCATGAACGAACCCTGCGGATTGGCCCGCCAGGCCCATACGTGAAGTTCGAAGAACGGCGGTATGTTGTATCGGTTTGGGCTATCGACGTACAGCAGAGTCTGACCCTCCAGAACCGGGGAACTGGAGTTGTTTTTGAACCACGTCGCCGCGTCCACGATAAATTCGACGCCCACCAGGCTCAATTGACCGTTCGACGGCTCATAGATGAGGGCCTGGGGTTTGGTGGGATCCAGCGTCCCGTTCAGCAGGGCGCCATTGACATAGTGGATGCCCATAGCTCCGTGGTCTGAACCGCTGACGCAGCCGAGGAAAGGGCCGTATCCCGCCGCGGTGGCGTTGCTAACGTTCTGGTACTGTGACGTCGCACTGCGAACGATCTGAATCAACTTACTGTTGATTGCTGCCGGGTTCTCCTGAGCCCACGCCACAGACGAAAGCGCCCCTGTGGCAAGCAGAATGTACGAAGCGACGAAAGCTAACTTTTTCATAATTGATCTCCTTGTGATCCTTCTGAGAATACAAACGCACTTTCGCTGGTTCTCTCCGTAGGGTCAATCCTCAGAGCCTCCATTCGTCCCCAAAGTTTTCTCCATGATTAAGTCCTTGTAAACAAGAGCGGTCTGCAATTGGCCGGAGGACCTGTGTTAGACTCGGTACGTCTTTGCGGAGGTCGCTCTGGCCACTCAGCCGCGAATTGCGGACAGGTTACGCTTCGACGGATACGAGTTGGATGTCCGGGCGGGAGAACTGCGCAAGCACGGGATAAAGCTGCGCTTGCGCGGGCAGCCGCTCCAGGTGCTCGAGATCCTGCTGGAACGCGCGGGCGACGTTGTAACTCGCGAGGAACTTCAATCTCGAATATGGTCCGGTAACGCGTTCGGCGATTTTGACCACAACCTGCACAACGCAGTGGCCCGTATTCGCGAAGTGTTGGGCGACTCGGCTGAGACGCCGCGCTACATCGAAACCCTCCCGCGCCGGGGATACCGGTACATCGGTCCGATAGAAGATTTTAAGACCCTGGTGTTAGCCCCGGACACCCGCGGCCGGACGATGCAACCGGCGGCCGTCATTGCACCGCAAAAGCGGCACCGGAGCCTCGTTCTTGTTGTTTGTGCTCTCTTAACGCTGGCCGTCGCTGCCTGGGCGATCTGGAGCTACGTCCACGCGAAATCCGCCTTGCCTCCGATACGCTCCGTCGCTGTGTTGCCACTCGAGAATTTGTCCGGCGATCCGTCACAGGAATTCTTCGCGGACGGCATGACGGACCAGTTGATTACGGACCTAGCTCAAATCGGCGCGCTGCGTGTCAGTTCGCGAACCTCCGTCATGCGGTACAAAGGCCAAAAGAAGGGCCTGCCTGAAATTGCGCGTGAACTGAATGTGGACGCCATCGTGGAGGGATCGGTGATCCGTTCGGGTCAGCGGGTGCGAGTCACCGCCCAGCTCCTCCAGGGATCCACGGACCGGCACCTCTGGGCACAGACATATGACCGCGATGTTGGCGATATCCTGAACCTGCAAGGCGAAGTTGCGGACACCATCGCGCATCAGGTCCGCGCAAAGCTTACACCGACTCAGCAGGCTCAGCTTCGCCCGGCTCACGCGGTGAACCCCGCGGCATACGACGCCTATCTCAAAGGACGCCTGTACTTTGTCAATGAGTTCACGAAGCCTGATTCACTCCGGAAAGCCCAGCATTACTTTGAAGAGGCGATCCAAGGAGATCCAAACTTCGCTCTCGCTTACGCGGGACTCGCGGACGCCTACGTCTACCTGGCTTATGCGGGAGCTATGCCTAAGGATCAGGCCTACCGGTCCGCGAAGGAGCAATTAGCCAAAGCGCTGGATCTGGACCCGAGCATCGGCGAAGCCTACGACACGCTCGGCGCCCTGAGTTCGAACTTTGACTGGGATTGGGACGCCGCCGACCGGGAGTACAATCGCGCCATCGCCCTGGCGCCGAGTTACAGTTGTGCGCACGAGGATAGGGCAGAGTTTCTCGCATCCAGGGGGCGGCGCGCCGAAGCTCTCGCCGAGATCGCACAGATCGACCAACTGGACTACGGTTTCAGTGCGGCTGGGACCGTATCGCCAACATACAGTCAGCTCAGGGATTACCCTCGCCTGATCGAAGCAAGCAAGAGAGGGCTGCTCCTCGATCCGAAGGACTGGTCGCAGCACTTCTATCTCGGCCTTGGTTACGAGGGCACGGGCAAGCTTCAGGAAGCGATTTCTGAGTACCACAAGGCGATGGAGATGTCGGGTGGCGCCGGGCGCCCCTCAGTCGCGCTGGCACACGCTTATTTAGCGGTAGGCGAAAAAGCTCAAGGAGAGAAGATCTTTCGTGATCTGGAGCGCCTATCCAAAACGACTTCTCTGGCGCCATTTACGATGGCCACCATTTACGCCGGCCTGGGCGAAAATGACAAAGCCTTCGCCTTTCTCGAAAAAGCATATTCAGAGAAGTCCTTGGGCATTCTCGCGCCCCTAAAATCGGACTTCGCGCTGGATAGCCTGCGTTCTGACGCCCGCTTCCAAAGCCTTCTTCGCCGCATTGGATTGAACTAGATTCAGTAGCGCCAGCTTTTGAGATCCGCTCCCGGAGGCGCACTGGCCTGAATGCGCTCGACGATCTGCGGCATGTACATCTGATCGTAGTGCAGCCGCGAGTACCAGTTGGGTTTGTTCCGGATCGCCGTTCCAGCAGTGCTCCGCCCGCGGGCCGTAGCGGACCTCGCCTTCGTACGGCACGCCGTGGCCAGGCGTGCCGGTCTGCTTGAGGAAATCCTCCATCAGATAGACGGCATCATTCAGAAAATACGTGTCGTCTGAGCCGACATAGATATGCAGCTTGCCCTGCAGCTTTGGCCCGAGGGTCTTCCAGTCGCGCTGCAGCATCGCATTCAGGTCGTAGTGCTCGCGCCAGTACTCGGCCGTCTGGTGATCGATCTCGCCGGTCTGCTTGTCGAAGATCGGCTGCGGGTAGCCGTCGCTGCCAACCGGTGAATAAACCGCCTGCCAGATGTCGAACTGCTCACCGGAGCGCCCGTGATCGCCCAGCGCCGCTTCGTAGGCGATGTTGTCGCGCATGCTCGCCAGCGTATGGCCGAGATAGTCGCGCATGGCCGGCTGCTCAATCCTGTTTGTTCGCGCCCTCGAGATAAGAAGACGTTGTCCTGCGTGTACAGGTCGACGGTCATGAAGGCGTGGAAATCGACCGGATCAGGGCAGGCGACGAACGCGCCGTTGTAATGATCGGGATAAAACAGCTGCACGGCGAGCGATTCCCAGCCGCCGGTCGAGCCGCCATAGACGAAGCGCGCCCAGCCCTGGCCGATGCCGCGAAACTGCTTTTCGATCGCCGGGATCAGTTCGGTTTCGATGGCGTCGCCATAGGGGCCGACGTTGGCCGAATTGACCGCGTAGGAATCGTCATAGAAAGGATTGGCATGCTGCAGCTTCACGATCAGCAAGCGCGGCGTGCCGGGCGCAATCCAGGACTGATAGTTCTTGTAGGCCTCCTGCTGCTGATGCGGTTGTAGCCGGCCAGGTGGAAGCGCTCGGAGTAATCGGGTTTGAGGTTGGGATCGGGCGGCGTGGTGCGAAAGTCGTTGAAGTCGGACGACGAAGTGATCGTGCGAAATGATCAGCGGGTAGTGCGCTTGCGGGATGCGAATCGAAACCTTCAGGCACCAGCACGATCGCCGACAGATACATCGGCCGTCCCCAGAACTTGGTGAGCAGTGCCGATTGAATGCGGATGTGACGCACATATTTGGTATCGGGCCGGGCTTGATCGGCGGGATCGCCTGATCGAGCGACAACGCGATGGCGGCGCTCCCGGGCCGAAGCGCACCTTGCGCGGCTTGGACAGCAGATTGCCCGGCGCAAGGCTCCAGTGCTGGCCCTCGCCGCGATCCGGCGCCAGCTTGACCGTCTTGCCATCGGCGCGATGGAACGTTTCGTAGACGTTGAGCACCGCCTGCACCGTATAGTCGCCCGGCGGAATGTCCTTCAGACGCGCGCGCGGATAGCCCTGGCGCCTGGTCGCCGACCGACAGCGGCCGGCCGGGTTTCCAGCCATCGACCGTAACGCCGAACACCATCTGCGTTTTCGGCGTGTCATTGATCTGCAGGCGCGGCTCGGCGCTCGGATCATTGGAGAGCAAGAGAAGCAGGCGGCCATCCAGCGGCGTCGCTGGAGCGCGAGGCAGGGAAGCGAACGCTGATGGTCTGCGCCGCGGGCGCGGTCCACGCCAGGCTGGCGACGGCCATAGGCAGAATCGAAGAGATCGCATAACGAAGTATAAACCGGCCGATTCGGTAGCGGGTTAGGACGCAGGGTTTCCAGGGCCGCTGATCGGCCGGTTTCTACATAGGTTCGCTCTGGCCTCCGATCGCTGCGGTAGAATCTTCACGAAGGAGATGCGCCATGCCTGACCCTTCGCAGTTCAACACCGACCGCACCCATCCGGGCCGGTGGACGATCACCTTCAGCAACCCGCCGATCAACATGTTTGTTCCCACAACGATCGTCGAATTGGGAGCGCTCATGACCGACCTCGAGGCGGACCCGTCCGTGAAGGTGGTAGTATTCCAGTCGGCAAATCCCGATTTTTTCATCGCCCATCTCGACGTAGCCAAGGCGGCTGAACGGCCAGAGGTGCTGGGCCTTTGGCGCGAGTTTGTGCTGCGCCTCGCGGCCACGCCAGTGGTGAGCATCGCCAAGATTCGCGGCCGCACGCGCGGCATCGGAAACGAGTTCGTGCTGGCCTGCGACATGCGCTTCGCGAGCCGGCAGAGCGCCCTATTCGGCAACCCTGAGGTCGGAGTCGGACTGATCCCGGGCGGCGGAGCGCTGGAATGGCTCCCGCGCCTGGTCGGCCGCTCGCGGGCACTTGAGATCGTCCTCAGCGCCGACGATTTCGATGCTGACATCGCCGAGCGCTATGGTTGGGTGAACCGCACGCTTGACGATGTCGACCTCGACTCGTTTGTCGATGCGCTTGTCCGGCGTCTGGCTTCGTTCCACCATGAAACGCTCGGCGCGGCGAAGGCCCAGGTCAATCGGTTCGGGATGCCGACAGCCGCCGAGCTTCAGTCGAGCAACGACATGATCTTCCCAATGCTGGCCTTGCCAGATGCGCAGGCGCGCCGTGCCAAGCTCCGTGGTATTGGTTACGGTGTTCGGAGCGACTTCGAATTGAACTTCGGCCGGTACCTGCCTTCGTTCGGCCGGACGGACGAGGATGACACCAAGGCGCAGCCGGCCTGATTCGTCGCTCCACCCGGCGCTCAACGCGGGGCGACCTGCTTAGGTTTACTTTGCCTGAACATTCTCCACCCGCGATGACGCCGCACCATTTCCAACGTGGGCGAGATGAAGCGTACCCCACGTCCACAATGTTTCGAATACAGGGCCGAGAGTTTCGCCGTGCGGAGTTATCTGATACTTCACCCGAAGCGCTGGTTTCTGCCGCACCGAGCGGGCTACCAGGCCCTCACTTTCGAGTTCCCGCAATTGTTGCCGCAGAACTTTGATGGTCACTCCGGGCATGGTCCGTCGAAGTTCGCCAAAACCGAGGGAGCCTTCACCGAGGCGGCGAAAGATCATCGGTTTCCAGCGGCCCTGAATCACGCTGATCGCCGTATACAAAGGACACCTGTGACGTTCAGCGTGGCTCGCACCGGTTTTCCCCATGATCAACGCCTCCAGCGAACAGGGTACTTCAAAGTGCCTACTTGTCAAAGGATCCGAGCCGCTTTACACTCGTCACACCATGGCGACTGCCCGATTGTTCCGCGTAATCGTTCCCGTCTCCAGCATCAACGACGCAGCCGCGTATTATTCCGCCGTCCTGGAGCAACCAGGCATGCGGGTCTCCCCGGTCGGCATTACTTTGATTGTGGCGGAACCATCCTCGCGTGCTTTGATCCGCGCGCCGACGGCGATCCCTGGGACGCCGCGCCCAATCCGGGCCACATGTACTTCGCGGTAGACGATCTTGAGGCCTGCCACGCTCGCGTGGGCCAACAACCGAACGGGTCTATTCTCCGGTCGATTGAAACCCAACCCTGGGGGGAACGCAGTTTTTATTGTGCCGACCCATTTGGCAACAAGCTTTGCTTCGTTGACGAGCGCACTTTGTTCACCGGTCGATAGAGCCCTTGGTTTGCCTCGGACGCTTCAGTTGGGGGCGTCCATGTTCCTGCGATACTGAAATGGAGGTTCGCCATCGTGACGATTAGCGCACATTTCGACGGCAAAGTGATCGTCCCCGATGAGCCGCTCGACCTGCCGCCGAACCAAGCCTTGATTTTGCAGATCCAGCCTGTGGGTGGTAAGGCCGAGGCTGCCAGGGAATCGGTCCTGAGCTGGCTGGCCGCCAACGCCGTCGATAGCGAGGCGCTGCCCGCGGATCTGGCGGAGCGCCACGATCATTATCTCTACGGTCGTTCCTCTGACGAGCGACGGTAGTGTGCGCCTACTTCGCGGACACTTCTTTCTGGATCGCACTTTCCAGCAGACGGGATCAATTCCACTCCCAAGCTCTCGCGTGGCACGCGGCAGTGCTGCGGACCGGCAGCAAGATCGTGACAACGGAAGCCGTTCTGTGGGAGTGGCTCAACGCTTTGGCCGATACCTCAACGCGGGGCATAGCGGCCGAGGGTTATCGGCGGGCTAACGCAGACAGCTTGGTTGAGGTGGTTCCCCTCGAGCCAGATCTCACCAGCGCTGCTGTCAGTCTGTACGGGAGCCGCACGGATAAGGACTGGAGCCTCACGGATTGCCTTTCCTTCGTCGTCATGCAGAGACGTGGTATCGCCGAAGCCCTTACCACCGATCATCATTTCGAGCAGGCGGGATTGAAAGCCCTGATGCTTTCCTTGCCAGGCGCCTGAGCGTGAGATCGTAGGGACAGCTCCGCTCGACCGCGCGGGCTCGTCCGCTCTGGTTCTATAATCGTTCTGTGGCCCGGTCCCTTCTCGCCGCCGCCGCGCTGAGCATGCTCCTGCTCGCGGGCTGCAAAAAAGATGTCCAGAATCAGGACGCCGTCCGCCAGGGCGTCATGTCTTACCTCTCGAAACGCTCCGACCTGCTCGCCATGGACGTCAGCATTAACTCCGTCTCGTTTCGACAGGACGAAGCCACCGCCGTCGTGCACTTTCAGGCCAAGGGAAATCCGTCGCCCGCCGCCGGCATGACGATGCAATATGTGCTCGAGCGCAAGGGCGCCGATTGGGTGGTGAAAGGCCGCACCGGCTCGAACTCCGGCCACGGCGCGAACGGCCCGCCGCCCACCAGCCCCTCGGCAGCCGAGCAAAACGGTCCCGGCCCGCTCGATGGAATGCCCCGCATCACGTCTCCCGGCGGATCGGGGTCGACAGCTTTACCGCCCGGCCATCCCGCGGTCGGAGGCTCGGAAGCCTTGCCGCCCGGCCATCCCTCTGTGACCCCGCCGCCAAAGTGAGAACCTTCGCATGAAACGTGTCGCCGTCCTGGGTGGCGGTCCCGCCGGAGCTTTCGCCGCTGAGCGCCTTGCTGCTGCCGGCCTCGACACCGTCGTCCTCGATGAAAAGCTCGCCTGGGAAAAGCCCTGCGGCGGAGGCTTGAGCTACAAGGCTTATCAGCGCTATCCGTTTTTGCTCGAAAACGACGTGCCGAAGAAGCTCATCCATCAGACCTATCTTGCGGCGCAGCCGGCCGGCGCGGTGCGGATGGATTTGAGCAATCCTCTGCTCGTCTATTCACGCATGGATCTGAATCGCATGCTGCTCGATCGCGCCGAGCAAGCCGGAGCGCAGCTCGAAAAGACGCGTGTACTGGGGCTGGAGCGTGCGGGGCGCGGCTGGCGCCTCAAAACCCGTCACGGCGACATCGAAGCCGACTTCTGCATCGTCGCCACCGGCGCGCGCAATTCGCTGCGCAACGTCGGAACCGAGTGGACCGCGGCCGATACCATGTTCGCTCTCGGCTACTACGTCCCCTCCGCGCAGGACCACATCGACATCCAGTTCCTCCCCAAGCTCGAAGGCTACATCTGGGTCTTTCCGCGCTGCGGGCATCTCTCTGTGGGCATTTGCGGAAAAGGTGTGCCCGCACAAGCCTTGCGCGCGCGGCTGGAGCGCTACATGGACGAGAAGGGCATCTCCTATAAAGGCGCCTCTTTTTATGGCCACATGCTGCCTTCGCTCGAACACTCGGGTTGGAAGAATAATCGGCTCGCGGGCGAGGGCTGGCTCGCGGTGGGCGACGCGGGCGGTCTGGTCGACCCCGTCACCGGCGAGGGCTTGTACTATGCGATGCGCTCGGGCGATCTGGCAAGCCAGGTGGTTTTGAACGACTCGCAATCCATGGCCGAGCGCGCCCAGGCCTATCGGAATCTCGTGCGCCGCGATTTCGTAATGGACCTCGAATTCGCCGCCACGCTCGCCAAGCGCATCTTCCTCGGGCGCTTCCTGTTCAGCGGCGTGCCGTCGCGCATCGTGGATTTCATGCGGCGCAGCCCGCGTTTCCGCGCCTTGATGCAGGACGTGTTCGCCGGCACCCAGCCCTACATCGGCCTGAGCAGTCGCCTGTTTCGCAATCTGAACTGGACGCTCCAGGAAGTCCTCATGAACGTGTTCCTGCAAAAAGTGCTTCCCGAAGAAACATGAACCGTACCCGATCGGAAGAACTTTTTGCCTGCGCCCAGAAGCTCATTCCGGGCGGCGTCAACTCGCCGGTCCGTGCTTTTCGCGGCGTCGGTGGCACACCGCTCTTCATCGCGCGCGGCGAGGGCTCGCACATCTACGATGTCGACGGCAACGAATATATTGATTACGTCCTCTCCTGGGGTCCGCTGATCCTCGGCCACTGCTTTCCGCCGGTGATGGACGCCCTGCGCGAGGTGCTCGCTATCGGAACCAGCTTCGGCGCGCCTACCGAGCGCGAAGTTGAGCTGGCCGAATTGATTCGCGCCTGCGTGCCCTCCATCGAAATGGTGCGCCTGGTAAGTTCGGGTACCGAAGCGACGATGAGCGCGCTGCGCGTGGCGCGCGGATTCACCGGCCGCGATCTCACCATCAAGTTTGAAGGCTGCTACCACGGCCACGTCGATTCGCTCCTGGTGAAAGCGGGCTCCGGAATGGCGACGCTCGGAATCGCCGATACTGCGGGAGTCCCGGAGGCGTTCGCGGCCACCACCATCGCGTTGCCGTTCAACTCCGTCGATGCGGTCGAGAAGGCTTTTCGCGAGCATGGCTCGAAGATCGCGGCCGTGATCGTTGAGCCAGTGGTCGGCAACATGGGCTGCGTGCCTCCGCTGCCCGGTTTTCTCGAAGCCTTGCGCGAGATCACGGCCCGCTACGGCGCGCTGTTGATCTTCGACGAGGTCATGACCGGTTTTCGTTTGGCGCTGGGCGGTGCGCAGGAACGCTTCGGCATCCGGCCGGATCTGACCACGCTCGGCAAGATCGTCGGCGGCGGGATGCCGCTCGCAGCTTACGGCGGCCCGGCCGACATCATGAGCAAGGTCGCGCCCACCGGTCCTATTTATCAGGCCGGGACGCTCTCGGGCAATCCGATGGCGGTGAGCGCCGGGATCGCCACATTGCGATACCTCCAGTCACACCCCGAGGTATACGAGGTATTAGAGCGCCGCGCCGCCCAGCTTTGCGCCGAGCCGCCGGAAGGTGTCACCGTCAATCGCGTGGGCTCCATGTTCACGTTTTTCTTCACAAAATCGCCCGTAACCGATTGGGAATCAGCCAAAATCTCGGACACCGGCCGATTCCGTCACTTTTTTCATTGGATGTTGGAACGGGGTATCTACCTAGCCCCTTCTCAGTTCGAAGCCGGATTTCTCTCGGCCGCCCACACCGAGCAGGACGTTGCCCGGACTGTCGAAACCTCTCGGGAGTTCTTCGCCCAGGAACGGGCCTCTAGCGCCCCCGCCTGATTTGGATAAAATGGAGTATCTATGTCTCAAAGCAGCGCGGCGAACCCAGCCCACTTAGGGATGGACCTAGCCAGTTTTGACCTACCGGCCTGGAAAAAGGCCATCGGCGGTATTTGCGCAGTGCTCCTGGCGATCTTGTTCTTCGTTTCGGGAGCTTGGAAGCTGGCGGATCCCTATAAGTGGTCGCAATTTCTTGCCGAGTTTCAGGTGCCGTCGGCGCTCGCGCTCCCGGGCGCGCTGGCGCTGGGAGTGGGCGAGATGCTGGGCGGCGTGCTGATTCTCGTCCCGCGCTTCCGCCGCTGGGGATCGTTGCTGGTGGGGCTGCTTCTGCTGGTCTTCATGGCTTACATCGGCGCCAATTACAGCATGCTGGTGGGCAAGGACTGCAGTTGTTTCCCACTGGTGAAGCGCACCGTCGGTCCGGCGCTCTTTGTCGGCGATGGCGTGATGTTTCTCATGGCGATCGTGGCCGGTTGGTGGGCCCGCGCGTCGGAAGGGCTGCGTGGCGCACTGGTCATCCTGGGCGCGGTGGTTGTTTTTGCCGGCGCTTCCTATGGCGTGAATACGGTGCGTGAATCGGGCCTGCAAGCTCCACCTTCCATCACCGTCGACGGCAAGCCGTTCTCGCTGCAGCAAGGCAAGATCTTCCTCTTCTTTTATGACCCCACTTGCCCGCACTGCGAAGCGGCGGCCCGCAAAATGGCCAAGCTGAACTGGAAGGACACGCAGATTGTCGCCATTCCGATCGATACGCCGCAGTTTGCAGCCTCCTTCCTGCACGATACCGGCCTCAAGGCTGTTACTTCGAACGATCTTGCCCCGCTCATGAAGACCTTCAAGTTCGCCACCGCGCCTTACGGCGTGGCTCTGGTGCGCGGTCATCAGAAGGCGGTCGTGGACGTCGGCCAGTTCGAGAAAGACACCGAACCCGCGGCCACGCTGCACGGGCTAGGATTCGTCGAGTAGCTCGGGCTCCTCGCCGAGCGCCTGCGTGGCGCTCTCAAGAAGGTCGCCAGCGAGGTACGTAAAATCGGTTCCGGGATACATGCGGCGAAGCTGGTAGCGCCATTTCTTCTCAAAGAATGCTATACGCCGCGCCTGCTGTTTGACGGGAAGATTCCCTAGGCCGGCCAGATCGATGAGCGTCGTCACCAGCACGCCCTCGGCGCGAATCATGACATAGAGGCACTTGCGGCTCTTGCTGAGCCTTTGCACGGACTCGAGGATGGAATTGGCGCGGCTGGGCTCATAAAGCGCGGCAATCCGCGGCATATTCTGCCCGATAAGGCGCAATTTGACGGCTTCCAGCACCTCCGGGAGCACCGCCCGCACGGTGCGGAAGAACGTCGCCAGCGTTTTGGGATTCAGCACATCGTACGTCAGCTCGGTGCGCATCTTGCCTCGAAACGGGCTGCTGGCGCGATAAATCAGCATCGGATAGGCGGTTTTGACGTTCGCAAAGGCCTTTAAATCCTCGAAGTAGTGCGTCGGCACGCGTTCCCGCAGCAGGGTCTGAAGCGCCACGGACATACGGGCGTAAGCCGGGAAAAACCCGGGCGTGCGTTCATCCGGCGCCGCGAGCCAGGCCGGCCCCGGCTTGGGAAAAGCGGCTGGGGAGTCGATTTCGGTCAGGAGAAGCAAGACGCGTTGAGCATACATCCCGCCCGCGCGGGATGCGGCCGAATATTACGGGAAATAGCAGATAACTGAGGCCGAATTTTTAAGTATATCCTGTGACTGGCTCTTCGGCAGCAGCAGCGATTGGTTCCGCGTGGTCATCGGCCGGGGGGCGCGCGAAGCGCACCGAAAAGTTAAAGGTGCTGCCCTTACCCGGTTCGCTCTCGAGCCACATTTTGCCGCCCATAAGCTCCACCAGGCGCGTCGAAATGCTCAATCCGAGGCCGGTTCCGCCATATTTTCGGGTCATCGATCCGTCGGCTTGGGCGAAAGGTTCGAAAATGATCTGCTGCTTTTCACGTGGAACACCGATCCCGGTGTCGGTGACGGCGAAGCGCAGGTGAAAATGTTTGGGATCTTCGGAATCGAGCGACGCCCGTAGTGTCACGCTGCCGGCCGGCGTGAATTTTACAGCATTCCCCACGAGGTTGACGAGGACCTGGCGCAATCGGGCGGGATCTCCGTTCACATGTTTGGGAATTTCCGGCGCGATCTCACAGTTCAGCACGAGGCCTTTTTGCCTGGCCTGAGCCTCGAAGGCTTGGATGGTGTCCGAAAGGAGCCTCGGAAGATCGAAGCGGTCACCGTCCAATTGGATGTTTTTGGCCTCGATTTGCGAGAAGTCGAGGACATCGTTGAGCAGGTTGAGAAGGGACAATGCGGAGTTGCGCGAGGTTTCGAGCAGGTCGCGCTGCAAATCGGTCAGTTCGGTCTCGATCGCGAGCTCGGTCATTCCGATGATGCCGTTCATGGGAGTGCGCAGCTCGTGACTGATGTTGGCCAGGAAGTTGCTTTTCGCTTCGCTCGCGGCTTCGGCCAGTTTCTTCGAGTGCTCGAGCAGTTGGCGGTCTTCGAAAGACCTGCGGTATTGCACACTCAACTGCCGCCCCTGCGCGAGCAGGAAGGCCAGGCAAGCCAGGTTGATGAGCGCCATGCCATAGCCTTCGCCGCCGAGCCAAAGGTCGGCCAGGATGGGCGGGATCAGCAGCGGGACAACGTGGCAACAAAGATATAGCGGGCGAGGAGTGAGCGACACGACGGCGCCGAAGCTGATGGCCATAACGCAGAATGTGAGCAGCAGCGAATTCCAGTTCGAGAAGCCGTTTGCGATGTTGCTATAGGCGCTCAACAGTCCGCAAGCGGTGGAGAACGAAATCAGCGTGGCGCAGAAGCCGATGCGCCAGGCGCGGGGGTGACCCGGATAAAGCGCATCTTTGCGGAGAACGAGGAACAGGCGGAAAAGATATGCCGCCATCGTGGCGGCGCCGAAGAGCGTGACGGCCAGGCCGGGCACTTTCGAATGAGTGCCGGCGAGGAGAGCGAACTGTACCAGACCCAGGCCGGCCCAAATGCCCGCCAGGGAGCGACGCGCAATATCTGCGTCCTGTTGAGAGCCCAGGCTGGTG
Source organism: Bryobacterales bacterium (assembly GCA_963798295.1). Classification (GTDB taxonomy): domain Bacteria; phylum Acidobacteriota; class Terriglobia; order Bryobacterales; family Bryobacteraceae; genus Palsa-89. Next base: position 2,403,912 of record CAWCSV010000007.1, read on the forward strand.
CACCGGGCCACTTGACGGGGGCTGTCTTGCACGCAACCGTGCTATCGACAAATCAAATCAAAAGCTTAAGGATTTGTATTGTTGACAAAACCTTACAATTCAGCAGGAATGGTTAATTTGCGGTTAGCTGCACGGACTCCTGCGCGCTCTGATCGATGGAAATGCTGGTTCCCTGGGCCTGGCAGGCGGCCAAGTCGGCGGGATTGTAGATATCGCAGGGCGGCGAATCAAGCCAGGCTACGACCAAATACGCGCCCGGAGCTATGCCGCGGAGGCGGAAATTCCCGTACTCGTCGGCGTGCGTGGTTTGGTAGGTCTGGACGCGGCCCTCGGAAGGAGTGGGGATCAAGGCGACGGTGGCGCCGCTGGCGACGACCTTGGGATCGGCCGTGACCGCCCGTCCGATCACCTGGCCGCCCTGGGAGCCGAGGCGCACGTCAATGGGCGGCAGGGACGCGCCCGACGATGCTTCCAAGCCGTCCGCCAAACGCTCCGCGTTGCCGACGCCGACGGACTTGAGATAGATATCCTCCCGCGCGTTGCGAACGTACAGATCGTAAGCTTCGTCGGGCACGAACGGGATGGTGAATTCGCCGGTTTCAGAGACATCGGCGCTGGTTGCGCTGGCCGTGGCGCGGCGTGGCTGAAGCGAGACGACGAGACCTTTGGGGAGAGCGCTGTCGTCGTCATCGATGTGAACCTTGCCGGTCCACAAGCCTTGCGGGGCGACGACCACGTCGGCGTTGGCGACGTCCGAATCGCCGATGTTGATGGGAACGCGGCCGGTAAGATTGACGCCGTCCTCGGTGGCGGAAGCAAGCAGCATATAGGGGCCGGCAGTGACGCCCGCGATATCGAAGCTCTGATCCTTATCGACCGTGACGTTCATGGGCGCGCTGACGGACGCGGTGTTGTCGGCATCGTTCAGGCGCAAGGAAACACTTGGAGCGGCTGCCGCTCCGCCTTTGAGGGCGCTCACCACCTTGCCGCGCACGTGGACGGTGTGAACCAGGGTCAGAAAAATATCGATGCCGCCGACCTCGTCGCCGGGCGCGACCTTAACGGGAACTGCTTCGGACATGCGCTGGACCTGCGGGAAGAACGTGACCGCGTAGTTGAGGTCGGGCAGGGGATTGCCGAGCGCGTCTTTGCGGACTTCCGGCTGCGCGTCCGTGGGGCGTGGCGGAGCTTGATAGAGAGCGGCGACGTAATACGAGCCGGGTTCGAGGCCATGCACGCGATACTCGCCGCGATCGTCGGTGCGGGCGCTGGCGGCGGCCGCGAATCCGTGAAGACCGCGATCGTAATAAGCGCGGTAGAGCTGGATGGTGACGTTCACGGCGGGCTCGGCGTCATCGAACTTGACCTTGCCGCTCAAAACGGCCGAGGGCGTCATGCGCCAGACGAAGGAGCCGATGGTCTGGCCGGAGCCGACGGAGAAGATAGGCGGCATTTTGTACTCGCCGATGCGGCCGGCCGAGAGCGGAAGATAGCCGTCGCGCTGGACGGTGATGGTGTAGCGGCCGGGCGGGACCTGGCGAAAGGTGAAGGCGCCGCTTTCGTCGGTGGTCTGATAGAGCGAGGTGGCCTGGGTGTCGGCGGATCGCAGGACCACTTGAGCGCGGCGCAGTGCCTGGCCGGTGGATCCGCTGACGACGGTGCCTTGGATGGTCCCGGGCGCCTGGGCCTCGGGCGGCTGTGTGGTAGGGGGAGGGGAGCTGACCGGCGGAGGCGTGGCTGGTGCAGAAACGTCCGGGGCGGGGTCCTGAGCGAGAGCCGAAGCCGAGCAAATGGCTAGGAGCAGGCAAAAGTTCAGCGCGCGCGGCCGGAGGTCCACTTAAATGTGACGCGAACGTGGGAGCGGGCGTGGAGGCGTCGGATTTTTGGGTAGGGGTCAGTTTTGAGATGTTAGGGCTGCGGCTTGCATCCAGCTATACGGGAAGACGACCTATCAGGAATTAGCTCGTTGCAGCCGGAAGTGACACTGCCAAACCGCTCAAAGATTGAGTTTCTGCAGTTCCCGGATCCCAATTTGCAACGATTCGACACAGGACGGTGGTACTTGAGCATTCCGGCGAGTCCAGACGTACAGCCTGACCACCGCGGCCTGGATCAGCTCGTTCCAATTATCGCGTGCCCTCTTGTAGTCTGTGTGTTCGTTCACCTGCACGTCATTAAGGCAGAGAATCCAAGTCTCAATGTTACGTTTAGGGACGAGGCGTGCAATCTCTTCCCTGTCGTCAGAGATCTGAGGAACACCGGCCTCCCGCAATGCCTGATCGAGCTGCGATATCCGATACTGCACGCTGCGCGTATCAGCATCGATGAGGACAATTAGTTTTGTTTTCGCCTGACGACCGCGGTAAGCTTCGACTTCAATGGCAAATCGCTCCCGAACCCATTGCTCAGCGCTGCCCGCACCAGAAGGCGATTTGACGATGCGCATCGCGTGTTTTCCGAAGTCCAGCTTCCGGAGATATCTGAGTACGAATTGCTCATGGTGGCGATCCTCCACTAGCAGGATGACCTGAGACGGCTTTGCCACTACTCCCAGCCCCGGGCAATCAGCTCGGCAGCCTGGAGCTTTCCTTCTTTATCTGGCTTGAACTTCTCCGTGCGCACGTGGCCGTTTTCTTCCCGGAAGAAACGTAATCCATATTCCCTCGCCCACTGATTCAGGATCTCAGGATGGTGCGAGATGAGAATCAATTGACCATTGTGGTCTTCGGCTGCCTCTTCAGCCGCAAGCAGCCATGGCTGGATCTCACGAAGAGAGATGAAGTTATCCGGCTCGTCTAGAAAGACCGTGTCGCCTCGGTTGATCAGGAAATTGAGGATCATGTAGAGCGCGGTTAGGCATCTCTGGCCTTCCGAAAGTTCAGATATGGAATAGCTGATTCGCTGTTTCGTCGGTGCCAGGAACTCCGCACGAAGCTTCCTTACTCCGTCTTCCTCGGAAGAAAACTTAAGTGCCTGAAATCCGTCCAGGCATTCTTTCAATGAAGCAATGAACTTCACATTCTCTTCGGGATAGGTCTGTACGAGATAGCGATACCAGCCAGCAAGATTATCAAGCTCAAAGTCCGGCTCCCGCTCTTCGCTGTCCGCAGTCTCGTCCATCTGCCCCGGATACGCATCGATATCGAAGCAATGAACTCGGTCCAACCATTCAACAAAACGCCGAACGTCGGAGTTGCTCAGCAGCGACAGGTGCAACGCGGACCGGTTTGTTTGCAGGGGAACTGCCATCGAACTGCTGTCGTTTGGGAAGAAGCGTATCTGTCCGTCCGCGAGTTCGAAGACCGTTTCCCCTGACACACGTAAACGCTCGAGGTTGACCGACTGCTCCTTGGTCACGGCGGCGAACCCGATTTCGATACGATACTCGAACAGTTTTTCGTCCAGGTTTGCCTCGATCTCAACCACCTGGAAGGGGCGATCCTGCCATCTGGTGCGAGTCGATTGCGTGAACTTGTTCGAATCTCCCTTCACCAGGAGCTTCAGATATCGAATCGCATCGAGGAGCGAGGATTTGCCGCTACCGTTCGGACCAAGCAATAGCTGCTTCGTCTCCGGTCGATACTCGAAGTTGACGAAGCTCCGGAAATTATCGATGTACACCCGAGTCAGCATGCCTACTGATTATACGGAGTAGCCATAGAGAACCGAAGAAACCACCCAAGCGGGGCCGCCCGCTCTCCGCGACGGAATTACTGCCTCCTTCAGGATAAGGAAGTTGGAACAGAATCGCGAATTCCACGCCAGTCGGCTCGGCCAGAATCTCGCCTGTGGAACACGGTTCACGATCGCTATGTTGGGTGCGGCCCTGTGTGCTTGCGCGTGACGTCGAAGTGGGCGACGGCGCGCATCTGGCGGCGAATAATGCCGTTCATCAAGATGCCGCGGGTTTTGAGGCGGGCAGCGCTGACGTCGAAGATGACGATGTTGGTCTGGACGCGCGCGGGGTCGATTGCGATGCCGGGCATTTTCGCGAGCTGGGGGGCGAGGAATCGGGCGTTTGCGTGATCGTCGCCCAGGCGCTTGCGATAAGCCGCGGGCGCGATCGATGTCCTGGGGGGCGCCGACGAGCGTAGAGCCGAGGTGGGGAGAGGGGAAATGGCTGGCGGAGGGACGGCGGGGGCGAGGTCCTGAGCGAGAGGTGTCGGGCCTGAGGCTTGCAGGAGTAATCTGGTCATGGCCGCACAGAGAAGGGAGAAAGCGAATCCACACCTGCACTTTCACCGAGGCTCTTCCTTATCGGGATTCATCAAAGCACTAGTGTTCATGGTCCAATGTGGCAAGTGCCGGAGGCTGCAGGCGCGCAAGCGATACAACCAATAGAGGAGGTTGCGACTATGGAAGATGGCAGGCTCGTCATCGTGGGCGGGGGATTCGCAGGTGCAACCCTGGCTGAGCAACTCTGTCGCCACGTTGCGCCTAACGTTGAAGTCGTAGTTATCAGCAGTGAAAACCACATGGTCTTCACTCCGATGCTCGCGGAGGTAGCGGGCCGTTCTCTTTCCGCGCTCGACGTAGTGGTGCCGGGCCGGCAGATCGCGCGCGGCGCCACCTGGGTTACGGCCGCCGTAACCGGCGTTGATCTGAAGAAGAACGAGGTGGAGTACATACGCCCGGACGGCCAGACGGCGAGGCTTTCTTATGCTCATCTGGTTCTCGCCTGTGGCTCGGACGTCAATCTCGATGTGGTTCCCGGCATGGCAGCCCATGCTTACACGCTCAGGACCGTGGGCGACGGCTTCAATCTAGGCAACGAAATCATCACACGTTTTGAGCAGGCAGCCGCTGAGCCCAATGACGCCGAGCGAGAACGGCTGCTGACGGTAGTGGTGGTCGGCGGCGGGTTCACGGGAGTGGAAGCGGCGGGCCATTTGTTCGACCTGATGCGGAATATCATGCCCTTCTATCCGCAATTGAGCGGCACTCGGCCGCGGATGGTGCTGCTGCAGCGGGGCGCAAGAATCGTCCCCGAATTTCAACACGATTCCCTTTCGGAGTTTGCTCTGCGGAAACTCCGCCAAAATGGACTCGACGTCAGGCTGAATACGGAGGTGAAAGAGGTTACGGCGCGATACGTCCGGTTAGGCACAGGGGAGCGGATAGATGCGGGACTAACCGTTTGTTCCGTCGGGACGGCACCGGTCGCCCTCATCAAGAAAATCGGGTTGCCAGTGGAGCGGGGCCGGTTGAAGACTGAGCCTGACATGCGGGTGACTGGTTCGGCCAACGTGTGGGCATTTGGCGACTGTGCGGCCGTTCCGAACGCCTGGAATGCACAGATCTCGCCTCCTACAGCGCAGTTTGCGCTGCGCCAAGCCAAGCAACTGGCCGCCAATCTGCTTCGAGTCCAACGCGGAGAGGCAACCAAGCCGTTCCGTTTTCGCCCGCAAGGACTGCTGGCTACTATCGGTCATCAGAACGGAGTGGCGGAAATTTATGGGTTGAAATTCTCCGGTCTGATCGCGTGGCTTCTCTGGAGATGCGTCTACCTGATGAAGATTCCCACCATCGGGCGCAAGCTCAATGTGGTCGTAGACTGGACCTGGGACATTTTCTTCAAGCCCAACATAGTCCAGGTGCGCGCGGCGCAACAGCAGCGATTTAAGCAGGCCCACTACGCTGCCGGCGACTTTGTATTTCGCAAAGGTGAACCTGTGGCTGGCATCTTTGTGGTAAAGGCTGGCAGCGCCGGGCTTTACATCGATGAAGATGCCCGCACTCCTTTTGTCACGTGGACCAAGGGAGACCATTTCGGGGAACTGGCATTTCTTGAAGAAACGGAGCACTGGACATACCCGGCATCGGTCAAGGCCGAAACGCCCCTGGATTTGCTGGTTGTCGATCGCGCGGATTTTAGCGGCCTGGCTGAGTCTCTGGGCATGCTGCAGAAAGACATAGATGTTGCGCTGTTCGCGAGGACGGCCTATACACGGTTCACAACGATGGTGGCCAGGCATCCCGCGGTAGGTACCCTCACCGTTGGCGATGTCATGACTCGTTCCGTTCAGACCTTGGCGCTCGAACTCACCTTGGCCCATGCGGTGGAGAAGTTTCAGGACGGGCACGCGGCCTTTCCCATCGCGGAAGGCGAAATCTTGCGAGGCTACTGCAGCCGGCGGGAGCTTTTCAGTGCGCTGAGTCGAGGCTTGCCTTTTGAGACGCCGGTGCGCGATTTCATGCAAAAAGACCCGCGCAGCGTGAAGGAGACGGACGCCGTACTCGCTGCAACCGCAGAGTTTCTTAGGGACGACGTGGACTTCATGCCGGTGGTTGCCGCCGATGGCAGCGGCAGACTTGTCGGAATCTACAGTCCTCTCGTTGCCGCCCTGCGGGTGACGGAAATCGCGGGCGAGGATTTCGAGTCTCGTCCTTCTATCGGCCTGCCGGTCGCTGGAGGAGGTTAGCGCTAGAGGACTGCCGAGTGGCGGGGGATGATCGGCTTGGATAGGTAACCAGCCATTGAGCCAATCGCCGAACGACCGAAGACGATGGATTTCGAGTGCTCGAACTCCTATCCGTCCCTGAACTCTAATACGTTGTTTGGAGATCACTGTGAACGATCAACAAAAGAAAGAACAGTATTCTGGAGCGCGAGATCGAGAGATCCGTGCGGCGCTGGATCAGCATTGGGCGGCGTCCGATGCCAACGATTTTGAAACGGAGCACCGCATCTATCACGAGGACGCGGTGCTGGAATACCCGCAGTCAGGCGAGCGAACCCGCGGTCGACGCAACATACAGAACCAACGCGCCAGTCAGCCGAGCAACAAGCGGTTTGCGGTCCGACGAATCATTGGCGGCCGTGATCTTTGGGTCACCGAATTCATCCTGACATATGACGGCAAGCCGTCCTACACGGTGAGCATCATGGAGTTCAGGGACGACAAGGTCGCGCGGGAAACACAGTACTTTGCGGATCCATTCGTGGCTCCCGCAGGGCGCGCTCAATGGGTCGAGCGGATGGACACGTAATCTCGAGGCGGGAGAATTCATCCTCCGATGGAGGGACAAGAGATGGATTGGAAACGGTTGGTCCAGTTTGCGCTGCTGGGCAGCAGTGATTTGGAACAATATGCCATCCTGCTGGTACGCGTTTTGCTCGGGCTGTTCTTCGCCATCTCCGGGGCAAACAAATTGTTCGCCGCCGCCGGCGCGAAAGCAATTTACGAAACACTCCTTAAGGCTAAAGTCCCGTTTCCCCACCAGATGGCTTATTTCGTGTCGGGTGTCGAGTTCGTTGGCGGATCCTTGCTGGCCGTGGGGTTTCTTTCGAGCCCGGCCTGCGTGGCTTTGTTGATCGATATGATTGTCGCCGTCCTGACGACCACGCTTTCGACCATTCCTAAAGGACTTTCGCCTCTTAACTGGCTCGACGATTTCCTTTACCTTCCGGAAGTCCTGTACGTGCTCTTCTTTATCTGGCTGATCTGCTCCGGTCCGGGAAAGTTCAGTGTCGATTACTGGCTGGCCGGCAAGTTACTGAGGTGATCTGGATGTTCATTACCTGGTTGTTCTGGCGGTGCTCGTTTCGCGTGCTTTTGACACCAGGGAGTTGAATCGGAGATCGCTGTGGAGGGATTTCAACTCAAGGTCATCGGAAATATATCCCGGCGATACAAGTCCGTCCGCGACGGCATGGTCCAGATAGGCGAACGCCTGGTCAGCGCGGCCTCTCGCGGCTTCAGCGGTGGCGAAATTGTACCAGGCCTCGGCGACCGTACCCGGCTGATTGGTCTCCTGCGCCGTTTGGATCACATCGCGAAACATTTTCTCTCCATCGGCGTAGCGTCCCTCCCGGCTCAGGCACAGCGCTTCAAATTCCATACTCTGCAAAGTGGAGGTGTGCGTTGGTCCGAGCACGCGACGCTTGATCTCGATGACCTGGCGCTGGAGTTTGTCGGCTTCCGCGTAACGGCCTTCCTTCATCATGGTGTCGGCCAGGATCATCATGGCCCTCAGAGTTTGCGGGTGTTCGGGACCAAGCACGCGGCGTTGACCGGCGATCACCTCGCCATACAGCTTTTCGGCTTCCGCGTAGCTTCCGCCCGCGGCCAGATTCTCCGCCGCGTGGGACATCGAAAGCAGAGTGGCTGGATGGTCCGATCCCAGGCTTAGGCGCTGGGCTGCGATCAATTCACGATAGATCTGGTTGGCGTCGGCGTAGCGTCCCTGCGGCGTCAGCGTCTCCGCCAGCTCGTTCAAGGTGCTCAGGGTCTGAGGATTGTTCGGTCCGAGGATGCGGCGCTCCTCTTCCAGCGTCTGGCGGAAGAGGCCCTCCGCTTCGGCCTGACGACCTTCGTTGGTGTAAACATACCCGAGGCGGTCCATGGAGGCCAGAGTGTCCGGATCGTTGGGTCCGAGGACTTTGCGCTGGACCTCGAGCGTGGCCTTGAGGAGCTTTTCCGCTTCGGGGTTATGGCCCTGCGCGCGAATGAGCTGTGCGAGATGACTTTCAGTCGCAAGCGTTGCCCGGTCCCGTTCTCCATGCAGCGAACGTTCAATTGCCAGCTCGCGTTCCGTCAAGCTCTGTGCTCGACTGTAGAGACCCAGACCGGAGTATGTTTCCCCCATGGTTTCCATCAATTGCGCCTGGAGTCCCGGGTCACTGTCCAAGCCGGCGCCAATCTGTTGCGAGGCTCTTTCGAGGATCTCGCGCGCGGTGATGGTGGTGCCGCGCGCTTCGCTCGGGTTCGACACCTTGAACATGCCCGTCATGAAGTGCGTGATGCGATCCGCGCGGTCGCGCTCTCGCGTGATGCGCCGCAGTTCGACCGCCTGGGCGATGGCGAACCCGGCCAGCAGCAGCACTCCCGCTACGGCTACCGCGACTCCCAGCCGGTGACGGCGAATGTATTTGCGAGCGCGATATCCGGCGCTCGGCGCGTGAGCGGTTACCGGTTCGTTGCGCAGATATCTTCCGATGTCGGCCGCCAGCTCCGAGGGCGTGGCGTAGCGGCGCGTACGGTCCTTCTCCAGAGCCTTGAGCGCGATGGCGTCCGCATCGCCGCGCAGTTGACGGGTGAGCGTGAGAACATCCGCACTGCGCTTTTGCGCGGTAACGGCGGAATCGCCGGCGAGCGTGCGCAGCTTCGTGCTGGGCCGCGGGGCATCCTCCTCGCGCAGCCGCCGCAGAATTTCGTCGTAGGCCTGCTTCGCAAAATCAAACGGCAGAGCACCCACCAGCAGCTCATAAAGCACCACGCCGAGCGAGTACACGTCGGTGCGGGTATCGATGTCCTCGCCGGCAGAGTCGGCCTGCTCGGGACTCATATAGCCCAGCGTGCCCACAATGGAGCCTACCCGCGTATACATGGTTCCTGGGCTGAGCTGTGAGGTGGCTTTGGCCACGCCGAAATCGATGATCCTCGGCATCGGCCTCGCGTCCACTTCGCTGACCAGAATGTTGGAGGGCTTCAGATCGCGATGGATGATGGCTTTCTGATGGGCATGCTGCACGCCTTCGCATACCAGGATGAACAGCTCAAGGCGCTGGCGCGTGCTCAGCCTGTGCTTATCGCAGTAGTCGTCGATGGGCACCCCGGCGACGTACTCCATCACGAAGTACGGCCGGCCTTCCGGCGTGGAGCCGGCATCGAAGACTTTGGCGATGGCTGGATGATCCATGAGCGCCAGCGCCTGGCGCTCGGACTCGAAGCGCGCCACCACTTCACGCGTGTCCATGCCGGCCTTGATCAGTTTGATGGCGACGCGGCGTCGCATGGGCTGCTTCTGCTCGGCCAGCCAGACTTCGCCCATGCCGCCTTCGCCGATCCGCTGGAGCAGAGTATATTGACCGATGACGGTTCCGGCTCCGGTCCCCGACTGCGTGGATTGGATGGTGCGAGTGGCGAATGCGGGTTGGGTATCAGCGGTAGCTGGGGGCTCGTCGGGTGGCATAGGGAAATTGGCGTTAAGCTTTGGCGGCCAGGGCGCCAGTGACGATTTCCGAGATGGCGCCGGCCGCGGTGGCGCACTGCTCGCGCGTGACATCGAAGTGCGTGACGGCGCGCATCTGGCGGGGATTGATGCCGTTCATCAAGATGCCGCGGGTTTTCAGGCCGGCGGTGAGTTCCGTGGTGGGGAGGCCGGTGGCGCTGACGTCGAAGATGACGATGTTGGTCTGGACGCGCGCGGGGTCGATCGCGATGCCGGGCATTTTCGCGAGCTGGGCGGCAAGGAATCGGGCGTTCGCGTGGTCGTCGCCCAGGCGATGCGGCATTTCTTCGAGCGCGATTAGTCCCGCGGCGGCGAGTACGCCGGCCTGCCGCATTCCGCCGCCCAAGCGCTTGCGATAGCCGCGAGCGCGATCGATATCCTTGGCGGCGCCGACGAGCATGGAGCCGACCGGTGCGCCGAGTCCTTTCGATAGGCAGAACATGACGGAATCGACGGGCGCGGCGAGATCGCGCACGGGGCGGTTCAGATGGCAGGCGGCGTTGAAGATGCGCGCGCCATCCATGTGCACCTTGAGGCCGCGGTTGTGCGCGTTGGTGCAGATGTCTTCGACGACATCCAGGGGGTAAACTGCGCCGCCGGCCATGTTGTGCGTGTTTTCGATTTCGACCAGCGAGGTGGGCGCGCAGTGAGCGCTGGTGGGCCGGATGGCCGCTTCGATGTCCTTCCAATGCAGGATTCCGTCCGTCGTGGGCACCTGCCGGATCAGGCAGCCTGAGAACCAGGCGAGCATGGAAAGCTCCCAATCGAGAAGATGCGCGCGCGATTCGCAGATCACTTCCTGGCCGTGCTCGGTGTGCATTTTGACGGCGATGGTGTTGCCCATGGTGCCGGTGGGCACGAAGAGGCCGGCCTCCTTGCCCGTGATTTCGGCGGCGCGTTTTTCGAGGCGGTTGACGGTGGGGTCTTCGCGATAGACGTCGTCTCCCACTTCGGCTTCGGCCATGGCGCGGCGCATGGCGGGAGTGGGGCGCGTGACGGTGTCGCTTCGTAAGTCGATCATGTTTTCTACTCAGGAGATGAATTCGGCAAAAACTTCGTTCGAGAAAAGCACGCCGCGATCGGTGAGGCGGAGATGCGAGCCGTCGCGCGAGAGCAGCCCATCCGAAACAAATCTGCGAATTGGCGCATCGAATTTAGCCCATTCTTCGGGGCGCGGCTGGATGCCGGTTTCGAGACGAAGGCCGACGAAGAAGCGTTCTTCATCGGAGTTGGCGGGCTCGGTGGCGACGCGCGGGCACTGGCCGGTTGCGATGCGGGCGATGTAATCGAGGGGTGATTCGATGTTTTCCGAGCGTAGGGCGCCATCGAAGGAATGGGCGGCGGCGCCGAATCCGGCGTAGGGTTCCAAGCGCCAGTATTTCAAATTGTGCAGCGACTCCCAGCCGGGGCGAGCGAAATTCGAAATTTCGTAGCGGTGAATGCCCATCGCGCGGAGGCGCGAGACGGCCGTTTCGTAGAATTCGGCGGTGAGGTCATCGCTCGGGACGTCGGGAGCGCCGTAGCGTTTGCCGTGGAGCAGGACTTCGCTGCCGAGGCGGCTGTCCTCATCGATTTCGAGCATGTAGACGGAGACGTGCGGTGGGGCCAGTCGCTCGATCCAGTCGAGCGATTCGTTCCACGACTCGCGCGTTTGACCGGGAAGGCCGGCGATGAGATCGATATTGAAGTTTTGGATGCCGGCGGAGCGCAGCGTGGCGATTTCGCGCTCGACGATGGCGGCGGAGTGTTTGCGGCCGGTGCGCGCGAGCTCGCGCTGGACGAAGGACTGGATGCCGAGACTGACGCGATTGATTCCCGCGCGGAGCCAGGCTGAGGCGGTTTCGTCCGTGATGCCACCGGGGGCGGCTTCGATGGTGGCTTCCTTCCAATTGCCGCGCGAGGGGATTTCGGCGAGGATGCGATCGAGATCGGCGGGTGGGAGATTGCTGGGCGTGCCGCCGCCGAGGTAGACGGTTTCCGGAGGCCAATGCCACTGGTGCGCGGCGATTTCGGCGACCAGCGCGTTGACGTACTCGGGCTCGAGATCGCGCGGGAAAAACGCCCGAGGCAAAGTTGCAGTAAGTGCACTTCTGCGCGCAAAAAGGATAAGAAATGTAGACGCCGGCCATCTACAACGACACTTCTTCGCCGAGTTGTTTGGCGATGGCGTCCTGGATCAGCTCGGTGAGGGATTGGGCACTAGACTGCAGAACGAAATCGTTTTGAACGCTGTCCCAATCGAGTTTGTAGCTCTTGGAGTGCGCCGAGACCCAAATCTGGTGGACGGGCGCGTTGGGGCTGATGACGAATTTCGCGGGAGGGTCTTCGAATTCGATGGTGAGGGCGCCGGAATTGAAATCGGCCTCGAAGGCTGCGTCGTCGGACGCGGCGGTGAGACGCCGGTAGAGGGCCTGCAGCGACTTTTCGGCGCGGTTTTTGAACTCCTGATCGTCCATGGCGTTTCGCCTGCTCGAACCTTGATTCTAGCTAAACGGCAGGTGGTGAGTCAGTCTTGAACGACCGTTGGGCTAGCGGGCGGCCTCGGGCTGCAATTTGGCGATTGCAGCTTGAGCGGCCTCGGCAACCGATTCCAATTTGTCGAAATTCGATCTCGCATTGTCATCCAGCAACTGGCGGAGGCGCGGCAGGGCCTCAACCGCCTTGAGGTCAACCAGAGCGTAGATTGCGAGAACCCGCATGCTCGGATCCGGGTCGCTCAGTGTGAGGATTAATGGCGGAATCACGGATCGATTTCCAATCTGTGCGAGCGACCACGGAACGATGTCCTTCACGACGGGTTCAGTCAGGAGGGGAACAAGGATGGGGATGGCACGAGGGTCCTTCAAGTCACCCAACAAGTGCGCCGCATAGTAACGGTCCTGGGTGATCTGCCCTCGGACATCCGGAAGACCTACCGAAGAAATTCCATGAACCGCACGGTGTTCGGAACGATCGCCGAGAATGGCGACAATCACGTCAAATCCACGAGGGTCGCCAAGCCGAGCAAAGATGAACGCCGCGTTTCCCCGTAGCTGCCTGTCTTCGTGCGTCAACCAGGACTGCAGTTGGGGGAGAACACTCGTGTCGTTCGCCGCGACGATTGCCTTGGCAATTTCGAACTGGCGCCAGAATACCGCCTCACCCTGGAACTGCAGGAGCAACTCGGAAACGGATGGACTTCGCTGGCCGTGAACAACAAGCGGCGAGGTCAAGAGCAGAATGACAAGAATACCCAACCGGGCGACTATCGCCATACGACTCCAGTGTAGTCGTCGATAAGGAAGGACGGCGCAAACATGTGTGGCCCTACCCAAACGGGGGCCGCGTCGTGAAAACTTCTCATAAAAGACGAGACTTCGGGCCGTCTTGCCGCATCTGCTAACCTTGGAACGTTGCTCATGATGGAGTCGGCCTGTCTTCGACACACTGAGATCCCCCACACGTCGCAGCTATTTTCCGACTTTCAATACCGTTTCGACAAGGTCAGCCGGTTCTACGATCACGATCCGCACGATCTGGGGAGCTATGCGCGGGCGGCCGCGCAGATCGCCTATCCGGATGACCGGCGGGCGGCGCTGGTGGCGGCGCTCGGGGCGAACAACGATGAAAAAGCATCGCTCGAATTGCTGGCGCGGCCGGGGACAGTGGCAGTGGTCACCGGGCAACAGGTGGGTTTGTTTTCGGGGCCGGCCTACACGATTTACAAGGCGCTGACCGCGGTTCGATTGGCGGCGAGGTTGACGGAGCAGGGAATACCGGCGGTACCGGTCTTCTGGCTAGCGACCGAAGATCACGACGTAGCCGAAGTGAATCACACATTCGTGTTCGGGCCGGATCATCGGCCGGTTCGGCTCAGCGTGGAGGCCAACGGGGGGGAGGATCGGCCGGTGGGCGGGATATCGATTGCCGCTCCGCCGATCGAGGGTTTGCGCGAGGCGCTGGGGGCGTTTCCGCACGGCGAAGAAGTGGTGGAGATGGTGCGCGCAGCGTATCCGGCCGGGGCGAAGTTCGGAAGCGCGTTTCGCGGGTTGCTGCGGCGATTGCTGGCAGGGCGCGGGATTCTGTTCGTCGATCCGTTGAATGAATCGGTGCGGAGGTTGGCGGCGCCGCTGCTCGAAGAGGCGGTGCGGCGGCATGAGGGCCTGCACGCCAAGCTGCTGGAGCGCGGCCAGGAATTGGAAGCGGCGGGTTATCACGCGCAGGTGCACGTGGAGGCGAAAACGTCGCTGGTGTTTCTGCTGGATGGGGATCGGCGTGTCGCGCTGCGAAAGCAGAACGGCGATTACGTGTCGAAGAATAAATCCGGCGAGCGGAAATTTTCGGCGGCGGAGCTCGCGGCGAGGGCGGAACATTTATCGCCCAATGCGTTGTTGCGGCCGGTGGTGCAGGATTTCGTGCTGCCGACGGTGGGTTACCTGGGCGGGCCGGCGGAATTGGCTTACATCGCGCAGTCGCAGGTGCTGTATCACGCGTTGCTGGGGCGAATGCCGGTGATGGCGTCGCGCGGCGGGTTCACTTTGTTGGACGCGCGGACGGCGAAGCTTATGGACCGGTACGGACTGACGGTGCCCGCGTTTTTTAGTGGCGAGGACGCGGTGCGTGATGTGGTTGCGGCGAAGCTGGTGCCGGCCGCGTTGAGCGAGGAGTTCGCGCGTGTGCGGGGGGCGGTGGGGCAATCGGTGGATCGGCTGCGGGGCGCTTTGAGTGGGTTCGATGCAACGTTAGGCGCGGCGGCGGGGAAGAGCTCGGCCAAGATCCTGTATCAGCTATCGAAGATGGAGCACAAGGCGGCGCGCGAAACTCTGAAGCGCAACGAGCGCGCGCAAGCGGATGCCGGGTACATGTCGGGGCTGATATTTCCAGAGAAGCACTTACAGGAGCGCTATTACTCGATCCTGCCGTTTCTCGCGCGGCACGGCACGGGCGATTTGATGGACACGCTGTACCAGCATTTGCAACTGGAGTGTCCGGATCACCAGGTGCTGGTGGTGTAAGCAGCCGGCTTCAGCGCTTTGTGGCGCAGGAAGGGTGGCCGCATTCGCACTCGATATCGGGCGTGCCTGCCTGTCCTTCGCAGAAGGTGCTGCAGTACTTCTTATCGGTCACCGCGCAATTGCAACTGGGGTGGGCGCACTTCTTGGTCTCGGCCATGGTCGGTCTTATCCTCCGGGGGTTTGACTGCGGCCGAGGGGAAAAGTTTTCAGGGATTTTGATTTGGAACGAGCAGGCGGGTGAGTTGGGCCACGCTCGGGGCTTGTTCCAGGTTGCGAATGGTCTGGAGGATTTCCTCGGTCCGGGCGCTGGGCAGTTTGGATTGAGGGATCAGGGCGCGGTATTTCGCTTCGACGTCGCTCCACTCGATGCCGCGCGGAGCTGATCCTTTGGGTGCGTCCACGGTGCTGGTGAAGCGGGCGCCGGTCTTGGTGACGATAGTCACGGTTGCTCCCCAGGGCCATTCGTATTTCACGGCTGGGGGCGCGGGATCCCGGACGACCAATTTCATCAATCGCGCGATCGCGGGACGTTCGATCATAGCGGGCTCCGCGTTGCGCCAGGAGAAATCCTTGTCGGCCACGGCAGAGGCGATGTAATACGACAAGCTGTGGATGGCCTGAATCGTGTCCCTGGGCGGGGCGCTCGCCACCAGCGCGCTTTGGGGGCCGGCCACCTCGATCTGCGCGATGTCTTCTGGAGAGGCTGTGGACTCGCGCGCGGCATTGATCGCGGCTTCGACCGCGGGATGCAGCGCGTGCGCGCCCGGCACGAGCTTCACGGCAAGATAGCGGGCGATCTGATAGCTTTCGTTCGATTCGCGGTTCAACACCCGCGTGAGGCTGGAAGTATCCGTTGGGCCGCCGCCAAAAACGGCGAGAAATCCGCCCGCGGCTTCGAGCATATCCGGATTCACTGTGTAACCCCGGCCGGCTGCGAGCGCTGCGTTGACGGCGGTGAGCGCTGCGTTGCCGGCGTGATATTCGCGCGCCCAACTGTTGGTGCCGATGGCAAGGCCGCCGACGGTGGTAGCCGTGATGCCGATGGCGTACGCCATTTGTTCATCGGTCAGCCGGAGGAGTTTGGCGGCCGTCACTGCGCCTCCGAACGCAACAATGCAGGAAGCGTGGAAGCCTGGGCCGACGCTGCCGCTGATGGCGCCGGAGCCGGAGTTCGCGGAGCGGGTCAGGATTGCGTCTATGATGCGGCCGGCCGCTTCGTAACCGGCGACCATGGCGGCGAGCAGATCGGGGCCGCTCGAGTTCATCCGTTCGCCCACGGCGAGGCCCACCGCCGTGAGGCAGGTTCCGATGTGCGCGACGTTGCGCAGGTCGCTGTCGTCGGAGGCGTAGGCATCGCTTTGCATGGCGTTGACGCGAGCAGCCGAGGCGGCGGGGAGCTTCGCGCCATCGAACCAGAGCGTGGCTTCCGGTTTGCCGCCCTGCTCTTTCGCGAAGTCTCGAATGATGCGGGCGGAGCCGATCTGGGCGCCGGGAGCCGCGCCGGCGAGTGTGCTGCAGAGGATCATTTTGGCGTGCTTCACGGGCACGGGCGGCAAGCTGGCGTAGGTGATGGGTCCGTTGACGATGCGCGCGAGGGCGAGGGCGGCGGGAGTTGGCTTGGCGCTGTCGTCAGTTTGGGCGGATGCCATGCGTAGGGTGATTTTATTGAACGCGGCTCCAGCCAAAAGGCTGCGCAAGAGGCTTCTTCGGGTCATTGGTTGGTAAGCGCGGGTTTGGTGGCCGAGGTGGGGGTCGAACCCACACGAAGAGTGAACTTCGCCAGATTTTGAGTCTGGTGCGTCTGCCAGTTCCGCCACTCGGCCGCTGCTGGCTCGAATGTTAGTTTAGCATTGCAGCGCTTGGGCGCCGGGCGTGCTTAGATAGAGCGATGTCTTTCCTCGACCTGCTGCTCGGCAAGCCGCTCGCGAACTGGGAAGAAAAGGGCGAAACTATCGGCCCCATCGCCGGCATCCCGATTTTCGGACTGGACGCCCTAAGTTCGGCCGCGTATGGTCCGGAAGCGGCGCTCACGATTCTGATCCCGCTCGGCGCGCTCGGCGTGGCCTATATCGTCCCCACCAGCGCGGCCATCATCATCCTGCTCGCGATCGTCTATTTTTCTTATCGCCAGACCATCGATGCCTACCCGAACGGCGGCGGGTCCTATACCGTGGCGCACGAAAACATCGGCCCCCGCGCGGGGCTGCTGGCCGCAGCCGCTCTGATGATCGACTATGTGCTCACGGCGGCGGTGGGAATTTCGGCCGGAGTGGGCGCGCTGGTGTCGGCGGTTCCTTCGCTGCTGCCGCACACCCTGGCGATGTGCCTGGGGATTCTCTTGCTGATCACGATCGTCAATCTGCGCGGCGTCCGGGAAGCCGGCGCCGTTTTCCTGATCCCGACCTATCTTTTTGTGGGCACGCTGCTGATCGCGATCATCGTGGGCGTGGGGAAGGCGTTCGCCGCGGGCGGTCATCCGACGCCGGTGATTGTTCCGCCCTCGATCCCAGCAGCCACTGCGACGGTAGGCGCCTGGATACTGCTCAAAGCGTTCGCCAGCGGTTGCACGGCGCTGACGGGAGTGGAGGCGGTGAGCAACGGCGTTCGGGCCTTTCGGGAACCCACCTCGCAGAACGCGCGTAAGACGCTGGCGATCATCATCGGACTGCTGATCCTCCTGCTGGCCGGCATCGCATGGCTAGTGAAGGTGTACAACATCGCGGCCACAGATCCGGGCGCGATGGGCTACCAGAGCGTACTTTCGATGCTGGTAGCCGCGGTGGCGGGCAAAGGAATTTTCTACTACATCACGATCGGGTCCATTTTGCTGGTCCTGTGCCTGTCGGCCAACACCGCATTCGCCGACCTGCCGCGGTTGTGCCGGATCGTCGCGCTGGATGGCTACCTGCCGAGGTCGTTCGCCAATCGCGGGAGACGGCTGGTTTTTTCGGAAGGAATCTGGGTGCTGGCCGTGGTGACCGGCGCGCTGCTCACTATATTCGGCGGCGTGACGGATCGCCTGATTCCGCTGTATGCCGTGGGTGCGTTTCTCGCGTTCACGCTATCGCAATGGGGCATGGTCTTCCATTGGAAGCGCGTGGGAGGGCTGCACAAAGCGCGCTACATCTTCATCAATGGCCTGGGAGGGCTGGTCACCGGGATCACGGTGCTGGTGGTGCTGGTGGCGAAATTCGTCGACGGCGCCTGGATCACGGTGTTGCTGATCCCGGGAATTTTGCTCGTAATGCACAACGTGCATCGTCACTACGAGAGGGTGTCCGTGGAAGTGGCCGATTCCACTCCGCTCGACCTGGCTCATTTTCGTCCCGCGCAGGTGGTGGTGCCGCTGGAACGCTGGAGCGCGGTGGCGAAGAAAGCCATTATGTTCGCGCTGTCCATTTCGCCCGAGGTGATAGCAGTGCATATAGAGTGCGAATGGACCGAGCAACTCAAAAAAGAGTGGCAGGATTTCGTGGAGAAGCCGGCGCAGGAGATCGGCATCGCGACGCCGCGCCTGGTGGTTGTGCCGTCGCCCTACCGTTACGTCAGCAGCCCGATCGTGGATTACGTGCTCGGACTACAGAAGAAGGACCCCGACCGGCAGCTCGCGGTGCTGATTCCGGAGCTGGTGGAGCGGCACTGGTATTACTATTTCCTGCACAACCAGCGCGCCGCCGTGCTGAAGACGCTGCTGTACATCCGCGGCAGCCAGCGCATCGCGGTGGTGAACGTGCCCTGGTATATCGACTAGCGCATATCGATTAGCGAACGCTAATAGCTGAGGGCCGGCTTGCGGCGCACGGCAGGCCGAGGCTTGGCGCGGAGCTTGCGGCGCGCCGCGCGTTCTGCGACAAATTGGGCAACCATGAACAGGCCGGTGAGCGTGACCGCGAGGACCACGGTGTCCTGCCACGGAGTGAAGCGCGCATCGGGACCGGTGGCCAGCCCGAGGAACACCAGACAGAACACCACGTGCGCCGAGAACACTTCCAGCGAGGCGCGGCCCAATGTCGCGAGGCGTGATCCGAGGCGAGTAGCGGCGAGCGGTGAGCCGAACCGCACCAGCAGAATGCCGATCGCCGCGGCGTCGATCAGGCGAAAGATTCCCAGCCGCCACTTATTCACCAGGGCGTCAAAAATTAGGGGACCGGTGAGCAGTTCAAAATTCGAGTGGCGGCAGACTAAGAATATGGCCGCTATAACGGCGCTTGCGACCATCACGCGGCGGGGAATGCGGGCTCGGAAAATAGTTTCGCGCGCGGGTGCCCAAAGCGAGACCCGCAGGTCCAGAGGAACTGCCATCCGAACAGGTCGAACGCGCCCGTTTCGCGCAGCGGGATGGGGAAACCGAAATGCGCGGCGCCGGCGTAGACACCATCGCGCAAATGAAACTGAGCGGCGAGCCAAACGCACGCGCTCGCGAGCAGCACCGGGCGCCAACCCCAGCGGCGGGCCAGCCAGAGAACCAGAGGCGTGGCCAGCATGAACACGATGTACATCGGAAGGATGTCCAGCAGCGGCGGATTGTAGAGCAAAGCCGGCGCGGCGAGCAGCGCCGGCACGTGATGGCCGAGGTAAAAATCCAGCAGGTTCTGAAGCGGAACCCGGCCCAAGTACACGGCTGCCATGGCGCAAAACGAAAATGCGAATCCGAGCAGCGCCAGATGATAGCCGTAGATTCGCAACACGCGGCGCGACAGTTTTTCGCGGGCGGCGGGAGCTCCGTATTTCTATACAGCGTGCTGCTGGATGCGTCCCACGAGAATCGCCGCCAAAAGTATAAAGCCCTCGGCCGCGGAAACGTAACCAACGGCCTGGTTCGAGTACGGGCTCACGCGCGTGGGAAGATGCGTCAGCGTCATCCAGACCAGAAGGAAGCCGCGCAAAGTGTCCAACTGCGGTATGCGTTCGGTGACCGGCATCGCTCTCACACTTAGGAGACTGCCGTGAGCGAAATTGCGTTTCGAATGGCGTGACGCGATTCACGTTTCAACAGAATTGCCGGCCTGAGAAGTTGGGCTTGCGAATCTTGACAAGCGGATCTCATTATGCGCTGCTATGCTGGAGCATATGCAACTGGGCATGATCGGTTTGGGACGAATGGGCGCGAACATGGTGCGCCGGCTGATCAAGGGCGGCCATGAGTGCGTGGTTTTCGACATGAATCCGGGCAATGTTGCGCAGCTCGGCAAGGAGGGCGCCACTGGATCGGGTTCGCTCGATGAATTTCTGGGCAAGTTGAAGCCGCCGCGCGCGGTCTGGCTGATGGTGCCGGCCGGCGTAGTGGATCAAGACGCTGGAGCAGCTCGCCCCGCGCATGCAGAAGGGCGACATCATCATCGACGGCGGAAACTCGTATTACATCGACGACATTCGCCGCGCCAAGGAGCTTCAAGCCGCAAGGGCATCCATTACGCCGATGTCGGCACGAGCGGCGGCGTATGGGGGCTGGAGCGCGGTTACTGCCTCATGATCGGCGGCGAACCGGACATCGTGAAGCATCTGGATCCGATCTTCAAGACGCTGGCGCCGGGGCGCGGCAATATCGATCGCACGCCGGGCCGTGAAAAGGTCGGCGGCACGGCCGAAGACGGCTACCTGCATTGCGGACCGGTAGGCGGCGGCCACTTCGTGAAGATGGTTCACAACGGAATCGAGTACGGCATCATGGCCGCGTACGCGGAGGGTTTGAACATTTTGCATCACGCCAACGTCGGAAAGAAGACCCGCGAGACGGATGCCGAAACCACGCCGCTGCGCAATCCGGAACATTATCAGTACGACTTCAACCTAGCGGACGTCACCGAAGTATGGCGGCGCGGCAGCGTGGTGGCGTCCTGGCTGCTGGATCTCACCGCGATTTCGCTGCTCGATTCGCCGAAGCTCGACAAATTCTCGGGCCGCGTTTCGGATTCGGGCGAAGGACGCTGGACCATTTCGGCCGCCATCGATGAAGGGCACGCCGTGTCCGGTGCTGAGCGCTGCGCTTTACGACCGCTTCACCTCGCGCGGCGAGGCGGATTTCGCAAACAAGGTGCTGTCGGCGATGCGGTTCCAATTCGGCGGGCACATGGAAGTTCCGTCGGGCCACTGAGCGGGGATTATCCGCGCGACGCGTTCGGCGGGTGAGCCTCAATCATAAGCTCGCGTTCGCCGCCAAGCCCGCTTGCTGGGTCTCAACTCGCTGAACGCTGTCAGCGCAAATGTAATTTCAACGTAACGACGCAGAAATAATTGATTGTTAGGATCGCCCATGAGGTTCCGATGAGGCGATTCCCTTATATCCAATGGCTTGCAGTGTGTCTGTTCTTGTGTTTCTTCACGGCGCCCGCGTTGCTCGCCCAATTTGAAACGTCCGAAGTGCTCGGCACGGTGCGCGATGCCTCCAATGCGCCGGTGCCGAATGCGAACGTGACCCTCACCAATCAGCAAACCGGCATTGAAGCCAAGACCGTGACCAACGAAGCCGGCGAATACGATTTCTTCAACGTCGGGGTGGGCGTGTATACGGTGAAAGTGGAGCATGCGGGTTTTTCGGGAGCTACCGCGGCCGATATTCGAGTGGAAGTGAACGCGCGCCAGCGCGTCGACATCGCAATGACGGTGGGGGAAGTGTCGCAGAGCGTGAATGTGACGGCCGCGGCTTCCGCGCTGACAACGGACACGAGCGAACACAGTCAGGTGATTGGAACGGAAGCGACGGTGGAACTGCCGCTGAACGGGCGCGATCCGACGCAGATCTGGCGCTGCTGGCCACCAACACCGTGAAATCGCCGATCGCGGTTTCGTTCGCGCCCAGCGGCACGCCGCGCGAGGGCGCCTTCAACGTCAACGGCATGCGCAGCACGTACAACAATTTTCCTGCTGGACGGCATGGATAACAACGCGTACGGCACCAGCAATCAGAGCTATTCGGCGCAGGTGGTGCAGCTTTCGCCGGATGCGATGGCCGAATTTCAGAGTGATCACGAGCAACTACAGCGCCGAATACGGGCGCGTGGGCGGCGCGGTGGTAAATGCGGTGATGCGCAGCCGGAACGAACCAGTTTCACGGCACGGCATATGAGTTTTTCCGCAACACGGATCTGAACGCCACCGGGTACGATTTCGCTCAGCGCGACCTTCGCCAAGCCGCCGCTACAGCGCAATCAGTTCGGAGTGACGATCGGCGGACCGTTCATCAAGAACAAGCTGTTCTTCTTTGCAGATTACGAAGGCCTGCGCCAGTTGCAGCGCTACCTGAACTTCGACTCGATTCCGAGCATGACCGATCGTGAGGGCATATTGCCGGTGCCGGTGGTGGATCCGCTCTGACCAGAACGCTTTATCCCGCGGGCACGCAGATCCCGATATCGGCGCTGAATCCGTTCGCGGCCACGGTTCTGAATGGGTTGCCCGCCCCGAACACCGGGTCCGGCATTTCCAATGACTATGCCGCGCTGCTGCTGATTCGCGATTACAGCGACAAGTACGACGCCAAAATCGACGGACAGATCAACGATCGCATGACCGCCTTCGTGCGCTTCAGCCAGCGCAAGGACTTGGATTACTATCAGCCGCGATATTTCGGGTCCTTCGGGCGGCGACGGGAACGGGTATCATTCACACGATCGATCAGAACGCTGCAGCGGGCTATACCTGGACCGTCACGCCGTCGTCGTTGATTGAAGCGCGCTTCGGATTCGATCACGTGCTGGCTGGAAAGACGCCGCCGTTTCTGGGCGGCCCGAGCATGGAGGCTCGTTTACGGATTCCGGGCCTGCCGACTACTCCCGATTTGACGGGCGGATTGAACTCGCAAAACATCAGCGGGTTTTCACAGCTCGGCCGCCAGACCAGCAATCCGCAATTCCAGAATCCGACTTCGTTCGATCCGAAGCTCAATTACTCCTGGATCAAGGGCCGGCATTCGATCAAGTTCGGATACGAGTTTCTGGCCATTCGAACCGAAATCCTGGACGTGAATCCGTTGTACGGCGAAGACCAGTACACCGGGCAATTCAGCAAGCCCACCTGCGCCGAGCTCAGCCTGGCCGCCGGATGCACCATTGCGAGCAATTCGACTGCGGTTGCCAGCTATAACCTGGCCGACTTCATCTTCGGCACTCCGAGCATCATCAACCTGGGCAACGATGCCGTAGTAAATCTGCGCCAGCACGTCAATTCGCTCTATGCGCAGGACGATTTTCGCGTAACGCCGAAGCTGACGCTGAATCTGGGGCTGCGTTGGGAATACGCGACGCCGCTGTTCGAGCGCGACAACAACTATTCGAACTTCGATCCCACTACGGACACGATGATCAAAGCCACCAGCGGCAGCATGTACGATCGGAGCCTGGTGCATCCCGACTACCACGACTTCGGGCCCCGCATTGGCCTGGCCTATAGCATCGATACGAAAACCGTGGTGCGCGCGGGCTACGGGATCAGCTACGCGTTCTTCAATCGCGTGGGCAGCGCGCTCGAAGGGATCAATGCGCCGCAAGCGCTGTTCGGCGTGATCAACCAGTCGATTCCGCCGGGCGGGGCCGTGCCGTCGACGTTCCTGACCACGCAGAACAGCTTTACCACCGGGATCGACAATCCGTCGAATTTCAATCCGGCCAATTCGAACGTGGTCTACATTCCATCGAATTTCAAATGGCCGTACATCCAGAACTGGTTCCTGTCGGTGCAGCGCGAGCTGGGTTGGAACACGCTGTTCGAGGTCGCGTATAACGGCAATCACAGCCTTAATCTGCCGATCCTCGCGGACTACAACGAGGCGGCTCCCTACACCCCGGGCGGACCCGTGAATGAACAGTTGCGAGCCCCGATCCCCAGCTTCGGCCCGATCACCTGGGTGGATCCGGCGGGCGATAACGATTACAACGGGCTGTCGGTGCGGCTGGAGCATCGCTTCGCACGGGGACTGTACTTGTTGAACTCGTTCACCTGGGGCAAGGCTCTGGGCGATTCCGAACAGGCGCTCGAATATTTTTCCGGCTATTACGAAGCCAATCCGCAGAACATTCATGATCTGGGGGCCGAGCGCGGGCCATCGAGCTTCGACGTCAAGCTAAACAACGTCACGAGCGTGGTGTACCAGCTTCCATTCGGCAGGGGGCGGCAGTTCGCATCGAGCGTCAATCCGTTTCTGGATGCCGTGATTGGCGGCTGGGAGCTGAACACGATTAACACCGCGCACACCGGCCAGCCGCTGAACGTGTTCTACAGCCCTTCGGCATCCAATGCGGTGAGCGGACTGTCGAACGATTACCGCGGCGAGCCGTTCCTGCGTCCCGACGTGAGCGGCAGCGCGGTGAGCCAGAGCACGGCGCAGATGCTGAACACTTATTTCGCGGGCTACACCTTCACGACGCCGCCGGCCAGCGATCCGTTCGGCAACCTGGGACGCAACGCGTTCCGCGCGCCGGGGTTCGAGGAATGGGATCTGGCGGTGGACAAGAACTTCCGGATTCACGAGAGCATCCAGGTGCAGTTCCGGTCCGAGTTCTTCAATGTGCTCAACAACGTGAATTTTGGGATTCCAACCACGATTACCACGAGCGGCTCCTTCGGGCAGATCCGGACCACGTATCCGGCGCGGCAGATCCAATTCGCGCTGAAGCTTATGTTCTGATCGCAGCGATGGCGAAGCACGCGCTGGTATGATTTTCTCGTGGCCGGGCTTCGCTTAGCGCGTTTTTGCGTGCTCGTTCTGATTTCCGCGCTCAGTGTGTGGGCCGGAATTCGTCCTTCGTTTTTCCTGCAGGCCTGCGCGTGGAACGCGACAGAGATTCTGGTCATCGCCCCTACAGAGCACCTGGGCACTTTCAAAGTGATCGAGACGATCCGAGGCGATCTCGTGGTCGGAGCCACATTGGATTTGCCAGGCCTGGCGCCGTCCCCAGGCGTGACGGGGAAACTCAGTGAGCTCGCCGGGTCGGACGATCCCTTCGGGCTGGGTCATCCCTTCGAAGGCGTTCCGCCGATTGAGCAGGAGGATCGATTAATCGTTTTCCTGCGAAAAGCGGGTGCGCCTTTTACCTTCGATCCAAATCCCAAATCCCAGCTAGTTGACGGCGGCGACGGCTGGCAGTCGGCGAACTTCATGGGCGATCTTCGCGTTTCCACCGTGTGGATTCAGGACGGCGTGACCTACGGCTTCGGGCAGAGAATGAACCCCGGTCCGTCGCAATTGACGCCGCTGCAGGTCTCCCAGGCTGATCTGCGCGAGCGCGTTGAGGCCGTCTTAAAACTGAGAAGGTCCTTCGACCAAGCCGTGGCAACGGCCGACCCGGCAGCGCGCAGCCGTCAGCTCGTCATGCTGGTTCGGTCCGGGAATGGGATCGCGAGGGACTCCGCAATCAGGCAACTCGCGCGTGGCGGAGATCCGGAAGCAAATGCGCTTCTCGGCCTGCTCGGAGACGAAAGCCTCCTAGGGTGGCACCAAGATATTGTCGGCGCCCTCCTCCAGACCGGTGTGCCGGTTTCCTTTGACCAATTCCTGCCTGAGGAAACAGCGTACTGGTCTAAGACCTGTCACGTGCTGAGATCCCGTTGGTGGAACGAGTATCCCATTAATGAGACCCCGCGAAACCACTATACGCGCGTGTATTCTCTTCTGAGGGGAATTCAGGAGTGGAACCTGACCGGGGCGCTGCCGGCGGTGCGAGATTTCTCGGTGGCGTGGCGGGCGTGCCCACCGCTCGAAGAACTGGAAAGATCCAATCAGATCTCCGACGAGTTAACGCTGTTGCTCGGCGCGGACCGATAAGTTTCACGCGCGGGTTTACTTGTCGGCGAATTCGCCGCCGAACTTGACGGTGGAATCGACGCTGTACACTTTGACACCGGCCGCGACCGGGCGCATCATTTGCAGCACCACGGCTTCGCCCTGGGTCTTGATGCTGAAGTGCGTACTGTCCTCGCGATGCACGGGAAACTGGCGCGTGGCGTAGGGCGGGATCAGAACGTCGAAGGATTGGGAACAAACCGGGGAGAGCTCAGAGGAATGGGGCGCGGCGCCGGGAACCGAATACAGATTGCCTTGGGAATAACAGAGCGACGCCTGGGCCGCGCGTTCGGAAGTGTTGACCACCGAGATCAGATTGCCCTGCATGTCTTCGATGTCGCCGGAGAACCAGGGATTACGCGTGGGATAAGAAAGCTGGCGCGGCGTGCTGCGCAATTGATTGTTGACCGCACATTCGCTCATACCCGAGACAGCGATAGCGGGCGAAAGCCTAGGTGACGGAATGCGTTCCCGAACCTTGAGCCAGCCGACGCCCGATTCGTCGGTGATTTCCATGCTATGCGACACACGATCGCCGGGGTTCAGGTGCAGGACGGTCTCAGCGAGCCCGGCCAGGCCGACCAGGCCGCCGCCCGCGCGATGGGCTTCGATTTCGACCGTCACCACGCGATCGCTCAAATTCGCGAGCGTGACCGCGGACCAGCAGGAAGGCCCGTAGTCGAGAGAAGGCAGGACGCTGGTAACGACACGCGTCTGATCGGCGGCGTGAGCGCTGAAGGCGAGAAGGAGCAACGGCAAAAAACGTGCCATCGCCTCTCTTTTCGGCAGTTCCCGGTCGAATCTCTAGGGCGCGGTGAGCGCCGTCCGAATCGCCGCCTGGGCCTGCCGCATGTGTTCCTCCGCCGGATGCGCCTGGCGGGGCCAGAAGAAGCCGCGCAAACCATCCTTCCTGCGCCTCGGCACGATGTGCACGTGCAAGTGCGGCACGCTTTGGCTCACTCGATTGTTGATGGCGACGAACGATCCTTCAGCTTCGACGGCCTGCTCGACTGCCCGCGCGAGCCGCTGCACGTTGCGGAAAAACGGCCCGACCAAATCCGACGGCAAATCGGCGAGCGTTTCATAATGCTCCTTGGGGATCAGCAGCGTGTGGCCGATGAAAAGCGGCCGGTGATCCAGAAACGCGATCGAGATCTGGTCTTCGAAAACCACATAGCCCGGCCGCGCCGCGATTTCGCAGAAATTGCACTCCGCCCGCGATTCGGCCATCAGCTCTCGATCGGGCCCTCGCCCCGGCTCAAAGCGGCGATGATTCGCTCGCGCCGCTCGCCGGCCGCCTGGAGGGCAGATTGCATGGAGTAGTAGTACACCAGCAAACCGACCACCGCGCCAAACAGCAGCGCGCCGAAAAAGGCCCATTCGGTGTCGAACGCGTAGCGGGCGAGGTAGGCCAGCGCCACCGGAATCAGCGTCAGCGGGAACGAGAAGATGAGCAGGATCTGCGACCGGCTCTGCGCCGCGGTCTTCATGGCCTTCACCGGATTTACCGCGCGCGGATTATAGAGCGAGCTCAGGTTGCCGACTGGCAAGCATGAACAGCGTGATCACGCAGGTGACGGCGAAGGCCTCCAGAACCTGAAGCCCGGTAAGAGGCAGACGCAGCAGGGCGCACACCAGCGCGATGGCGACGATCTCCAGCAGGACCCACAGATGCGGCCGCCAGATTTTTTCCCGCCAGAACGGTGGACATCTTCACCGGCACCAGGAAATAAACTTGCGCGGCGCTGCGATCGAATCCGAAGCAGTTCCAGAACAGCGCGTCGCTCAGCAGCAGGAGCGCGTAGACGCTGACCAGGGTCAGATAATTGTCGCATCAGGAAACTGCGCTGGGTGCTCGCGCGCCCGAACGCGATGGGCGCCCAGATCAGCAAGCCGAACGAGAATCCCATCAGAAACACCAGGCGGAAGCGCGGCGCGCGGCTCAGGAATCGAAGCTCTTTTTCGATCAATGCCGCGAGCGGATCGGGCAGCAATCGCGTTGGGCAACTGGTAGAACCACTCCAGGCGGCTCACCCTGCGCTTGGGCGTCGACCCGCGGGCGCTGGCCTCGGCGGCGTCGAATCGCAGGCCGCGCTCGAACTGCCAACGCGTCCGAAGAGCATAGGCGGCCAGCGATCCACGCCAGCATCACCACCAGGCTGGGCCACGAGAAATTCGCCCAGCGCGAGGCGCGCCGTCGCGGTCCAGGGCAAGAAGAAGGAGGGTTCGCCGTTGAAAGAACATGCCGCATCGGCTTTCCGGGGACCCGCGCATCAGCATCAGTTGGGGAAGGGCGGCGGCGATCACGAACAAAAAGATGATGATCTCCCGCAATCGCTTGCGCGCCAGCAGCCGGGCCAGCAGATCGCGCACACCGGCCGAACAGAACAAATTGAAAGACACGAACAGGGCCAACGAGAACGGCGCCCAGAGCGGCACCCTGGGTTGAGCCAGAGGCCCACCGCCGCGCCCGTCAGCAGAAGCAGCATCTCGATGCCGGTGGAGACGCGCAGCACACTTCAATCGCGAACAACGCCTGTTGCGGGATGGGATAAACCAGCAGCTTGCGCATGTCGAGCGAGGAGCCCATGGAGGCCATCAGCACCGGAATCACCTGCCAATACAGAAAACACAGCAGCAGAGCCGGGGGAAGGATCTTATGGAACGCGTCCATTTCTTCCGGCTTGGAGAGAGGAATGCCGGCGAAGACCGCCAGAAATGCGAAGGAGCCGTACCAGCGCCCGGTGAGAACAGGCGGTGAAGATGAGGCCGGCCCATGTTGGAGCGCGGAAGATGGTTGCGCGAGCGTGCGCCACTGCGCCCAGACGATCGCGCGGATCTGATTCCACATTAGAGTCACAACCAGTCCAGAGTCTCGGCCGGGCGGTCGGCGCCCACCACGCGGACGAACACATCTTCCAGAGTTTCCGAGCCGCGTGCGCAGTTCGGCCATGGTGCCGGACAGCACGAGCTTGCCTTCGTGAATGATGGCCACCCGGTCGCACAGTCGCTCCACCACTTCGAGGACATGCGAGGTGAGAAATACGGTGGCGCCTTGGCGGACCTGGTCGAGCAGAATGTCCTTCATCAGGCGCGCGCCCACTGCGTCGACTCCTTCAAACGGCTCGTCCAGCAGAAACAACTCCGGGCCGGTGAATCAGCGCGGCCGCCATGGCCACGCGTTTGCGCATGCCCTTGGAATAGTCGCCGATCAGCTTGCCTGGCTCGCCGTCGAGCTCGAACAGCGCCAGGAGTTCGCGCGACCGCTCCCGCGCCAGGGGCCGCGCCAGCCCGTACATCCGCCCGACGAATTCGGTGAATTCGAGGCCGGTCAGATGGTCGAACAGCAGCGATTCGTCGGGAACCAGGCCGATTCTGCCTTTGACCTCCAGCGCGTCGTTCGGGCATGGGAAGGCCTAGCAACTCGATGCTGCCCGGAGGTGGGCGGAGCCAGACCCATAAGCATCTCGGATGGTGGTGGTTTTGCCGGCCCCATTGGGCCCCAGAAAGCCGAAAAAACAGCCCCGGGGGACCTCCAGATCGAGCCCATCCACGGCCGCCTTCGTGCCGTACACCTTACGGAGATTGCGGACCGAAATGGCGGGGGTCAGGGCCCATCGTGTCCCATGGTACAGTCCGATGGTGCAAAACGGGCACTCATAGCTTTACGCCGGCTTACAATGTCGATAAGTTCAAGGGTGACCAGCTTCTCGCTGCAAGCCTACATCTAACTCCGATAAGTCCACGGTTCGCGAGCGGTCTCTGCTGCGCTCGGTCAGCTTCCGCCCTTCTCCCCGATTCTTGAATCGCCTGATCGCCAGTCTGGCCAATGAAGACGTGTCGTTCGCCAAGATCGCCGAGCTTATCGAAAAAGACACCGTTCTGGCCGGCAATGTTTTGACGTTTGGTAAATTCGGCGCTGTACGGATTGCCGGGAACGGTAAACTCCATCCGGCATGCGGTGTCGCTGCTGGGGATCGCCAAACTGCGCAACGCCGCGCTCAGCATGTCGGTGGCGCGCATGTGGAGCCAGGTGAAGACGCCGCCCGGATGGTCTATCGCGCGACTTCAATCTGCATTCGGTGGGAGTCGGCATCCTGTCGGATCTGCTCGCACAGCGCCTGAATGTGGTGTACGCCGAGGGCGCTTTCGCCGCCGGCCTGTTTCACGACCTCGGGCTGATGCTGGTGGCGATCGGGCTGCATGACGAATACAAGCAGATCACTCTGCTCGTCCAGCAGAGCCGGAAGTGGGGTCCGGAATATGAGACGCAGGTGCTCGGAATGACGCAGCCGGAACTATCCGCCGAAGCGCTGGCCCAGCTGGAACCTGCCTGACGCCGATCCAAACCGCCGTCCGTTATCACGGAACGCCGGACCTCGATCCCACGCCCGTCGGACCCGGACAGCTCACCTTGAGCCATGTGTTGAGCGCGGCAGATCGTTACGTCAAGGGCACGGGAGTTTTCGTGAGCCTTTTCGAGAGCCCCAGCGAGGATCCCCAAGCCGCGCTCGAGTCGCTCGGGCTGGGGGACCAGTTGCCGGTAGTCCTGGCCGAGTTCCACAACGAGTTCTCGGCTATTCAGTCTTACTTCTAGACGTAAAACTCGCCTTTCCCGATTATTTCCGCGGGCCCGGTCAGGTATACCGAATCATCCCATCGAAGTTCGAGCGCCTCGCCGGCCGGGGTTTGGATCGTCACGGGACTCGCCGCCACTTTTCGTAAAATCGAAGCCACGCCCGCTCCGGTCGAGCCAGTCCCGGAGCTCAGCGTCACGCCGGCGCCGCGCTCGTAAAACCGGGTCTCGATAGTATGGGGGTCGATCACCCGCACGAACGACACATTGGTCCGCTTGGGAAATCGCGCGTGGCCTTCGATCTCGGCGCCCAGCGCCGGCCAATTCGCGGGAAACTCGGAGACGAACACCACGCACTGGGGGTTGCCGACGTCCAGGACCGTCACCTCCTGCGCGCTGGTTGTCAGCGGGATCTCGCAGCGGATTTCATTTGGATTGTACGCGGGCATGCCCATGTTCATTTCGAACAGGAAGCGGCGGCCGTCGCGGAGGAGCAGGCGCAGATGCTTCGGACCGGCGCCGGTCTGAATGGTGACCTGTTCGAACGCGCGGCCGGCGTCGTTTTCCTTCATGACCAGCAAGGCGGCCGCGCAGCGCGTCCCGTTGCCCGAGATCTCGGCCTCGCTGCCGTCGGAATTAAAAAGCCGGATAGCGCTGTCGCGGATCAAGATCCAGCCGTCGGCGCCGATGCCGGAGTGGCGATCGCAGATGGCTCGCGCCGCGGAAGGAAGACCGGTTTCGGGGATTGTCACCTGCTCGGCCCAAGAGAGCACGAAATCGTTGCCCGCGCCGTGGGCTTTAGTGAAGGGGATGGACATTGCGTTGTCGGTAGTTCTTGGTCAGTCGCGCTTATAGATCTCGATCACCGGCGCGCCTTTGACTTTAACCGTTTGTACCAAATGGTAGTGGGGGCCATTTTTGCCGGGGCCGTTTTTATAAGTCGCGCGCTGGATTGCTGTCGCCACGGCGTCGCCTGAAATAGCCAAGCCCCACTCCTCGTCGAGGAACAGATCGGGGCGCTGGGTGGCGGCGGGCCATTCGGGTTCGTCGCCGTCGCACAGCACCTCTCTCATTGGGATGCCCGCTTCGCGCAGAACTCCCGAGAGATCGCTGAAGCTGGTAAACAGGCCGGCGCCGGGGTGATAAGACGCGGCCAGCGCCGATGCCGCTGCTTTGGTCCAGGCGCGGCGGTTGCGCGAGTTGATCTGCGATTCTTTCCAGGTGATCCAATCCGATGGCTGGGGGTGAACCAGCCACGGCGCGGCAGTGGCCACGACGACCGCGAGCGCGATCCAGGGGCGGCCACGTTGCGGCGAGAGCAGCACCACGCAGCCTCCGGCGATCGCAATGAGCGGCAGCGCGGCCAGAGCGTAGCGGGTGTTGTAGTAGGAGAACGGCCAGAGCTCGGGGACGAAGATCGGCGTGCCGCCTGAGTGCATGCTCCAGATGTAGAACAATGGCGCGGCGGCAGCGAACACGAGCGGCCAAAACACGCGCTTCCACAGCGCGCCGGCCAGGCCCGCAACCGCGATGACGATGGCTGTCACTCCCGCGCAGCGGCGCACCGCGGTCAGATAGTAAACGGCCGCCATCGGCCAGTCATGATCGCCGCGATAGGGCGCCACGTTTTGCGCCAGCGCCCGATGATAGATGCTGAGCGCCGAGTACGGCCCGTTGTAGAACTCGAGCGGGTTGGCGTAGATCCACCAATTGTGCGCCAGCCAGTAGAGCGGGCCCAGCGCCGCGAGCGCGCAAAAAACCACCGGCGCGAAGAGCCGCTTCCAGCCGCGCCCGGCGATGACCAGGTAAATCGCGACGAACGGCACGACGGCCCAGCCTTCGTATCGCGAGAGCGACGCTGCGATGCTCGCTACTCCCGCGCCGATCACGGGCCAAATCGATTGGGTCTGGCCGAACACGACCGCGAAATAGAGCAGCGCCATCAAACCCGCCAGGACACCGGCTTCGGTCATGGGAGTGGCCTGCAGGTACAACAGATTCGGGTTGAGAGCGAACAGCCCCAGCGAGGCCGCCGCGACCCAGCACGAGCGCGCCGCGCACCGCATCGCCGCGTAGAGAAAAATCCCCGCCAGCACAAAACATGCCGTGGAAGGAATCGCGCCCGCCAGGCCGCTGCGCCACAGCTGGTCGTCCCGCACCAGCGGCATCATCAGGACGTGCGGCAGCGGCAGCCACACGGTTCCAAGCTGGTTATAGCCCGGCCGTCGCGAATCCACAACGCGCCGCGCGATGTCCAGGTGCGCCTCGGCGTCGCCATAATACAAAGTCCAGCCGGAACGGTTTACGTATGCCGTGGCCGAACCGCCCAGAGCGCACAAAACGACTGTGACCAGCGCGAATTCCAGCCAGATGTGCTTCAAGGATTCCGCTTCAGAACTCGGTGAAGTCCCGGAACTCCTGAAAGCGCGCGTCAATATCTTTGCGCGTTAGCGTGCGGAAACGATCCACGCCGAACTTCTCGCAGCAGAAGCTGCCCATCACCGATCCGTAGATAACTGCACGGCTGATATCCTTGGCGGTCACGTGTCCGGACTTCAGATCGACGCCCTGCTCGGCCAGGTAGCCGATAAAGCCGCCGGCGAAGCAGTCGCCCGCGCCGGTGGGATCGAAAACTTCTTCGAGCAGATAGCCGGGAACCATGAAATGCGACTTGCCATGAAATAAAACCGCGCCGTACTCGCCGCGCTTGATCACCAGCGTCTTGGGACCCATGTCCATGATCTTGGCCGCGGCGCGCTTCAGGTTGGCTTGGCCGGAAAGCATGCGCGCCTCGCCGTCGTTGATCAGCAGAAAATCCCAATCGTGGATGGTCTTGAGTAGCTCCTCGCGAAAATCCTGGATCCAGTAGTTCATCGTATCGCCACCCGCAAAACGCAGGCCGTTCATCTGCTCGCGCACGCTGCGCTGGAGCGCGGGCTGGATGTTGCCAAGCAGCAGGTACGGCGACTTCTTATAGCTTTCCGGCAGTTTGGGATTAAAGTCGGCAAAGACGTTGAGATCGGTGGTGAGCGTGGTGCGGTCGTTCATGTCCGGGGAATAAACGCCGGCCCAGAAAAACGTTTTGCCACCCTTGACGCGCTCCAGTCCCTCCAGATCGATGCCGCGATCAGCCAGGAGCTTCTCGTCTTCGGCGGCGAAATCGTCGCCCACCACCGCGACGATCTTGGTCTTGGCAAAATAGCTGGCGGACAAAGATATATATGTACATGCTCCGCCCAGCATGCGATCCACCTTGCCATGCGGAGTTTCCACTCCGTCATAGGCGACAGAACCTACTACGACAATTGACATAGTTTTGATTTTAGTATGAGCGGGTTAACTTTTAGTTGTGAAGATCCACGGCATTCGCGCCAGTGATATGGTACGTCTCGCGCTCCTGCACGAACACCACCGCGCGCAGGTTCTCGCGCTTCCACTCGCGGGGCAGGCGCAGTGTGGATACGAGCTGGCCGCCGTTGGCCCCCTTGGGATCCACGCGGCCGATCACGCCGAAGCTCCGAACAACCGAAGAGTGGCGTAGCGTGCGGCCCGAATTTTCGCCGCGCGGCACGAACGTCATCAGCCCGTTCTCGGTGACGGCCAGGTAAACGCGCGAGTCGCGCCACTTGGACTTGGGATTGTTCACTTGCACCGAAAGATCCACCACATCAGGATCGTGCGAACTCGGGGTTGCCGTAAGGTGCACCTGCGTGGTCGCGCTCTGCGCCGCCGCGTCAATCTCCTTGTAAGCGCGATTCATGTCACTTCCGACGAAGGCGGCCTGCCCGTTCACCACCATCTGTGGGGTGAAAATATCAGTCGCGTGAAAAGCAATGGCGTAATCGTTCTGCCGCGCGCGATACTGCGGGGAAGAAAACGGATCAGTCCAGCCGAGCTGATTCCAGTAATCGACGTGCTCTTCGATCGCCAGGACCTGTGCGCCGGGCACGGGCTGCATCTGATCCAGCCGCGAGAGCAAGCGGTCTGCGGACGGACAGCTCGAACATCCTTCACTGGTGAACAGTTCGACGACGACGGGTACGGGCCGGTCGGCGGCTAGCGCCAGGGGAGCCCACAGCGCGAGCCCTAAAATGCTGGAACATCGCATGCCTCTAGCATATTACGAGAGCGTATTACGCCGTCAGGCGGGCTGCGGCGCGGGCGTAAATCCCACGTATTGCACTTCTTCCTCGAGGTCGAAGCCGAACTCGCGCCGTACGCGCGATTTCAATTCGCCGATCAATTCGCACAATTCGAGCGCCGTGCCGCCCCCGGCGTTGTAGATCAGATTGGCATGATAATCGGCGACCTGGATACCGCCCTTGCGCATCCCCTTGGCCCCCACTTGCTCCAGGAAGTAGGCCGACGGGACTTTGCGCTCGCGAATCACGCGTTCGGGGATTTGCCGCCGCACCTCTTCGGGCAGCTCGGCGAGGATCAGATTCTTGAAGATGCTGCCCGCGCATTTCATCTCCGGCGGGTATTTGGCCGTGCGGATTTTGAGAATTCCGTCGGCGATCTCGCGGAGTTCGGCGGCGAGGGCGGGAGTCATATCGAGCGTAACGCTCAGAATCGTCCAGTCTTTATGCTCCTTGAAAATGCTTTCGCGATAGCGGAAGCGGCACTCCGGCGCGCTGAAGCTGCGGACCTGATTGCCGTCCAGGAAGCGGACCCCGCCAACCCGTTCATCGATCGAATGCCCGTAAGCGCCCGCGTTGCCGTAAATGGCCGCGCCCACCGACCCGGGAATGCCGGTCATGGTTTCGAGTCCGCGCAGGCCGCGATCAACCGAGTAATCCACCAGCGCCTGCAGCTCCGCGCCCGCTTCGGCGGTCAGCAAATTTCCCCGGTTCGAAATGCCCGCGGCCGTGTAACGTAGCACGATGCCGTCGAAACCCTGATCGGAAACAATCAGGTTGGTGCCCGATCCGATGACTGTATAGCGCGCGCGGCCCGATCGCACGATTCCGAGAACCGCGCCGAAAGCCGCGTCCGTAGATGCTTCCACGTAAAGCGTAGCCGCGCCGCCGATCCCAAAGCGTGTGTGCTCGCTCAGCGGCGCGCCTTCGCGGATGGATACATTGGGTATTCGGGCAAGCTGATCCTTGATCTCTCGGTCGACGGTCATCTTGTCAAATTATAAGGAGTGCCCCGTGCCCAGCGCCTTTGCCGGTTTCCCTCCGGAGATGATCCGGTTCTTTCGAAGCTTGAAGCGCAACAATCGCCGCGAGTGGTTTCAGCCGCGCAAGGAGCTTTTCGAGCAGCACGCGAAGGCGCCCATGCTGGAACTGGTGGCGGGTATCAATGCAGAGCTGGCGAAGTTCGCGCCCGATTACGTCACCGAGCCGAAAAAAGCCATTTTCCGCATATATCGCGATACGCGCTTCAGCGCCGATAAAACGCCCTACAAGACCCACATTGCGGCTTCGTTTTCGCGGCGCGCCGGCGAGCGGCTGGGGACCGGCGGATTCTACTTCAGCGTCTCGCACGACACCATCGAGGTGGCTGCCGGACTTTGGCATCCCGACCGCGACGTGACCCTCATCGTCCGCAATCACATCGCCGAGACGCACGAAGAGCTGCGGCGCCTGCTGGCGGACAAAAGATCCCGCAAGTTGGCGGGCGAATTTCAGGGCGGCGCGCTCAGCCGTTCGCCCAAAGGGTTTGACCCCGCGCATCC
This sequence comes from Bryobacterales bacterium, assembly GCA_963798295.1. GTDB lineage: Bacteria > Acidobacteriota > Terriglobia > Bryobacterales > Bryobacteraceae > Palsa-89. Next base: position 2,439,893 of record CAWCSV010000007.1, read on the forward strand.
GGCGGCCGACTTGATCAAGATGAAAGACTGGGTCCTGGACGTAAACCTCGATGCGAGCGTGGCCACCACGGCGCGGCTTCAACCGGCCATTGTGGAGCGCTTTCGCGCCATGGCGCCCGTCCTCAGCTACCTGAATCGCCCCCTGATGGCCCGCAAAATGGCACGCGATCTGCTCGCCGACCACTGGTAGCGCAACTTGCCTGTTGAACAAATAACGTTACTTCAATGAGTAACGCTGGTCCTATAAGTAGTAAATCGGCTGATTAGGGGTCCCCGTGCGGGTTTTGTTTGGGGAAAGGGGTTACCGCACGGAGACGTAGCTGCTTACTGGTCTTCAGGACGGCTTGGAAGTCCCTCAGGTTCCAAGGATTTTCACGCGCCGGGCGCCGCGCACACCAATTTTCCCTATTACTAGTGAGAAGTACTGTAACTTCAATACTCGCCAGTATTGAAGTATAGTTATACGCGAATTCGTCGCAATTCAGTTCCTGTAGTCTTATTGCGAGGCTACAGTACCACTAAACTCAAGGAGAAAATCATCATGAAAAAGCTGACCGTTTCACTCTGGCTCGCACTCGCCGCCGCCGGAATTATCGCCCTTCAAGCCAGGCCGTCGTCACACGCGGCTGGAGTAGTCCCGTTCCCCACCTGTCCGCCCTCTTGCCCCGGCCCCAACCCTAACGTGAAGTAGTTGTGCACGTGCGGCGGAGCGCCTTGCATCCGCCGCATGTTCAATGTTGATTATCGGGCACCGGCTGTGGTTTAAATACGCTGAACCAGGCAATCCAGCACAGCGTAATTGCCGCAATAAAGTAGCCATTCACTAGATCTGCGAGCGCCCAACCTGCGTCGATTAGGAAAGCGGCGAGCGCGTAAATCGCGAAATATGCGGCCATCATTCCGTCGTGCCGAACTACGCTACTAACTCGGCCATTGCCGGCCACTACAAAAAAGAGCACCGCTGAAAGCACCAGGAAAATGGCCAGCACGGTGGAAATGTACCGTGTGGACTGAATTCCGAAATGCATGATGAGGGTCAGCCGTGTTGTTCCAGCATGACGGGCCTCGGCGCGAAGGGGGATCGCCGCCGCGGTAAACGCCGTCAACAGGGCAAAGATGAGCAGCGGCCTGGTCTGCCGCAAGACGTCGCGGTGGGTTTTCCACATATTGGTATGCACTTCCCACGCGACCGCGATCAGCAGGATAAGCCAGATGGGCTCTGACCACAGCCAAAAGTACGTGTAGCGCAAAGGGAGCTTTGGCCCGTCAGCGCCGCGCATAAAATAAATCGCGGCGAATGCGCGAGCCACGGAATAACCTAGGCAGGCCGTAAAAACCGGGTACGTTTTGGCGACCTTAGTCCAGATGAGATGCAGACAAAGCAGAAGCTCAACAGCGATCGAGCTGTACCACAGCAGGTTCGTCGTCTCGAGCATTAAGTGCTATCAGCCACGCTGCCCATCCGAGGCCCTCCAGGCCTGCCCGTTCGTGTTGTCGAATTAGTTAGTTTGTCTTCTTCTTCGGAGCTTTCTTGGCGTCCGGGTTCTGGTAATTAGTCTGGATCGTCTCGCCGATCGCCGTCAGCAGCCCTTTGGCCGCATCGGCGTATTGGCCCATCGGCTCCAGCGCCAGATATTTCTCCAGCGCTTCCTTCATGCCCGGCGGCGCCACCACTTTGCCATCGGCGCCCGTGGTCAGCCGGGCCGACAGCGCGCTCGCATACTGATACTGCGCATCGGCGTAATCGGGATTCACTTCGATGGCCTTCTTGAAAGCCGCTTCCGCCGGCGCCGATTGCCCGCTGTTTACCAGCAACGCGCCCAGGTTGTAGTAGTATTTCCCTGCCTGCGCCGGATCAAGCTGCGCGGCCTTGTTCAACTCCGCCTGCGCTTCGTCAAACTTCTTGGACTTGGCCAGCGTCAGGGCGTAGTTGTTGTGATAAGCGGGATTGTCCGGCTTCAGCGCGATGGCCTTGGTGTAAGCTTCCCCGGCTTTATCCAACGCCGCCTGCTGATCGGCCCCTGTCTTGCTGGCGGCCAGACCTACATAAGCGTCCGCCAGGTTGGCCCAGATCACGTTCTGATTAGCGTCCAGCTCGGTGCCTTTTTGGAAAGCTTCGACGGCGGCGTCATAGTTCTTCGCCGCCAGGGCGTCTTTACCGGCGTTAAACGTGTCGTTGAGCGCCTTGTTCTTGGCGATGATCGCGGCGTTCTCTTTCGACTGTTTTTCGAGCGCTTCCTTCTGTTCCTTGCTCAGCCCGCGTTCCTGCTCGGCTGTGGGCGCCTGTCCTGGCGCCGGCGCCGCAGCGGCCTGTTGCGCTGGCTTCAAGTCGAAGTTCACCGGAGTGGGATCGCCCAGGCCCGGCTTGATGCCCCTCATTTCGTCCTTCTTTTCGCCGTCCACTGACACGCTCACCGTATAGGTGCCGCCCAGGGGCAACCCGTTGTAGATATAGTGCCCCTTCTTGTCCGTCTTTGCGCCCTTGTAGGTGCCCTTCATGTCCTGGCGCTCAATCAAGATCACGGCGCCTTTGACGGGCATGCCATCCGGCCCTTTCACGTCTCCTTCGATAGCCGTAATCTGCGCCAAAGCGGCGCCCGTGAAGAACGCGAAACAGAAACCACCTAAAATGTACCCGCGAAACCGAGCGAGCATAAATTTCCCTCCCGAGGAGTTAGCGTACAACATCCCAGCATACTACGATGAGTCTCCTCCGGGCACCTGCTTTTCAACACCTGTATCCAGTTCCCGGTGGCGAGCATCCAACCACACGTGCCATCAGAGAGTTCACGCGGTACAATAAAGCAAACCCTGGGATTTATTGGCGTGCGTGCGTTCACCTTGCTGTTACTTTCTGGAATCGGCCTGTTTGCCCAGTCCGCTGGGCTGTCCGAACCTCCCGATTCCGCTCAGGATTACGTAGCGAAGGGGCGAGATCGCTTCATGTCAAGCGATTACAAGCAGGCTTCGGAATATTTCGAGCGGGCTTTTGCGCTTGATCCCTCCAGCGCGGAATGCGCACTTTGGCTCGGACGCAGCTATGGCCGCCGCGCCGAAATTTCTTCGCCGTTCACTGCCTCCAAGTACGCCTCCCAGGCGCGTGACTACTTCGAGAAAGCCGTCGCTCTCGATCCGAATAACGAAAACGCCCTCAACGACCTTTTCGATTACTATCTGGAGTCGCCCGGCTTCTGGGGCGGAGGCTACGACAAAGCCGAAAGCATCGCGTCCCAGATCGCCCGGCTGGATCCCCCTCAAGGCCGCCTCGAGGAAGCCAAACTGGCGGATCGGCGCACACAGTTCGACACCGCCGCGGAACAGCTTCGGCGCGCGTCGAAAGCCACATCCCGCGAAGTCGCCCGGCTGCTCGATCTGGCTCGAAGCCTCGCCCGCCGTGGTCAGATTGCCGAAAGCGATCGGGCCTTCCAGCAGGCCGAAAAACTGCTCAAGGAAGCTCCCGGCGCCTGATGTATTTCGGCGAAGCGCTGCGATTCAGCATCGAGGCCCTGCGCGCCAATAAATTCCGCAGCTTCCTCACCGCTCTGGGCCTCATCATCGGCAACGCGTCGGTGATTTTGGTGGTCACTATTTCGATCACCAGCCGCGATTACATCCTGGATCTGATCCGCGGCGTGGGCTCTAACCTGATTTACGCGCAGTATTCGGCGGGCACCAACAGCGCCACCAGCGTGGATGCCGATTTCATCAAGATCGCCGATGTCCAGGCCGTGCGCCAGCAGTTCGGATCGCGCATCGGCGCCGCCACCGGCGTCATGAGCAACTCCGGCCGGCTCTTGATTAATTCGAAAGAACAGGACGTATCCGTTATCGGCGTGGATGAGTTTTATCCCGAAGTCCGGAATATGGTGTTGCTCGCCGGGCGCTTTATCGATTTAGGCGACGTGCAAAGCCGCCAGCATGTAGTAATGCTCACCGAAAAACTCGCGACGCGGCTTTACGGCGATCAAAAAAACGCAGTCGGCCAGATCCTCAAGCTCTATGGCCTGCGCTTCACCGTGATTGGGACGTTCAAGGAACGCACCGCGACTTTCGGCCAGTCGGAAATCACCAACGAGACCTTGCTGATGCCCATCTCGGTTATGAAGCTCTTCGTCCCGATCGAACGAATCGATCCGATGTATGTGCAGGCGCGTCTGGCTTCGGACGTCCGTCCGCTGACCGAAGCCGTGCGACAGGTGCTGGAGAGCCGTCACCGCGCCGGCGCACGCTACGATGTCGAGAATCTGACCGCTATCCTCGATGCCGCGCAACGCACCGCCTTGATCATGACCATCGTGCTGATCCTGGTGTCCACCATCGCACTCATCATCTCCGGCATTGGCATCATGAACATCATGCTGGTAACCGTCACCGAGCGTACGCGCGAGATCGGTCTGCGGATGGCCGTGGGCGCCTCGCGGCACGCCGTGCTCGAACAGTTCCTCACCGAATCCGTCGTCATCAGCATGGGCGGCGGCATCATCGGCATCCTGATCGGCATCTCCATTCCGCTTAGCGTCCGGTTCTTCACCACCGCCATCCGCGTTCCCATCTCCGTGACTTCGGTTCTGGTGGCGTTCGGCGTCTCGGTGGTGGTCGGCGTCATCTTCGGAATGCTGCCGGCCAACCGGGCTTCGCAGCTCAACCCCACTGAAGCCCTGCGCTACGAGTGATCGCGGTGCAACACTGTGAAATTTACTCATCGTACCCGCGGAACGCCGCGCGTCGTATATCATAAGTAGGGTTTCCCACGGCCCTTTTTGGTTCTAAACATCTACTGGGAGGATTGTTTGAAGACACTTCGAGCTCTGAGTGTGTCGGTGGTTTTTTCGGTGGTTTTTATGGTTACCGGCGCCCAAGCCCAGCAGTCTCAAAGCGCGCAGTCGGGGGCCGCACCGCAGGACACACAGCAGCCCGCGCCCCAAAATCCGCCGCCCTCGGGCACGTCTTCCTCGTCCTCTTCGGCCCCCACCGCGCCGTCAGAACGCCGCTTCTCCGGCGGCGTGACTTTATCGGTTCTCGGCTTGAGCCTCATTCCCGGCAGGACCTTCACCGACGACAATACCGCGGCAATCAGCACTCAGTATCAAACCAGCGGGGAATCCCAGCGCATCGGTTATGGACTCACCATTCAGGCGCGCGTCAAAGGCCGATTCTACTTCGACATTAGCGGCCTCCTGCATCGCATCGCCTACGCGGAAACCACCACCGTCTCCACCGTGACGGAGCAATTTTTGAACGGCTCGCCTTACACCACGACCACCACTACCAGCACGCAGGAAAATACCCACGGCCGTTTGATCGACATCCCGTTCCTGGTTCGCTATTATGGCGTCGGCAAGCATCCCGGGAGCCCGCGCTGGTTTCTCGAAGCGGGCGGAACGTATCGTTTCATCACCGACATTAGGACCTCCTCGAATTCCACCGACAGTTCCGGCGTGGTCACCTGCTGCACCACCACGCCCACGGTGCCCAAGGATCATTCCCGATCGGCGGGACTGTCGGCGCCGGAATTCAGTTCACCGACGAGTTTGGAATTCACGTGTCGCCGGAGTTCCGCTATACGCGGTTTTTCCAGCCCATTTTCGAGAACCTGTCCACCATCACCCGAGCCAACCAGATCGAAGCGGATATTTCGATCACCTTTTGACGTTCGTGGCGCACGCACTCTTCTCTTGCGTGCTGTGTTCGCACTCGTGCGAACCGGATGAGCTTTTAGTGCTTCACTTCCACGGCGGCGTTCCATAGGTGTGGAACGATTCGATGGTCTTCAATCCCCAGGCCTGGCCCTTCTTGCGCTCCGCCTCCGACCAGCGGATCGGCTTCCAGTCCGGCGCCAGAATCAGCCGCGCGCCCGCGTTGGCCACCTCCACGCGGTTGCCGCCCGGCTCATACCCGTACAGAAAAAACGTTTGCTGGATCGCGTGCTTGTGCGGGCCGGTCTCGATGTGCACGCCATTTTCCAGGAAAATATCGGCGGCGAGCAGCACTTCTTCCCGGCAGTTCACCGCGTAGGTCACGTGATGAAAGCGGCCCTTGGTGCCGGTGTGATCGCGCGTGTAAGCGAAATCGTAGCTCTTGTTGGTGCACGTCATCCACATGGCGGCTTCGGAGCCATCGTCCAACACGATCTGCTCGGTAAGCCGGAATCCGAGATATTTTTCGAAGAAAATCGCGGTTGGCTTCGATATCAACGGCCAGGCCGTTCAAATGATCCAGTCGCCGGACGTTGACCCCGCGAGCCGGAAATCGTTGCGCCTGGTTTTTCAGCGCGGGACGAGCTCCGGCGGCGCCTCATACCACTGCGTCTCGTAGTACAGCTCGATCTTGTGTCCATCCGGATCCTGGCAGACGAACGCCGGGCCATGCGCCAGGTCGCCCTCCGTCCATCCGATGTCAAAGCCCGAACCTTTGAGCGCCGCCACGCGCCGCTCCAGCGCCTGCGGGCTGCGCGCGCGAAACGCCACATGCCCCATGCCCGGCAGCTTCGATGCGGTCAGCTTCAGAGTATGGCGCTCGTAATCGTCACAACCGCGCAGATAAACCGAGTTGCCTTCCCGGCCGCTCTCGGTCATGCCGAGCACGTTTACGAAGAAACGCAGACTCTCTTCAGGCTTAGGCGTCAGGAGCTCCAGATGGCCCAAGTGGGCCAGATCCATGATTGGTTCGTTCATTATTTTCCCGGGATATTCCTTACCTTGAGACCGTCATCGACAAAGCCTATCTCGCCAATCCCCAATCCCCAACAGCGCGTGCGGCGAATGCCGCGCGCTAGTTTTCGTGATGCTCCGTAATGTCTTTATTGTTTTCCTCGCACGAATATTCCATCAGCTCCCACGTCGGCTTCAGCGTGAAGACGCGCTTGTTGGTCCAGGGCTTGGTGTACGCCTTCGGATCTTCCACTGTCACTTCGTAGGCCATGTGCAGGGCGTCCGATCGCGGTGAAGCGCTGAATCACGTGCAGCTGATCACTGTGCGGATGTCCGATCGTATCCAGGCGCGTCTTATCGTTGAATCCGATGCTATCTACCACCAGCCAGTCGCCCTCCCAATGCCCCACCGAATTGCCCATCCACGTCGGGTCCACCTTGGGAGGATGTCCTCGGCCGTCGGTCGGAATCACGACGAACGTGTTCCAGGCTTCCCACAGAAGCGCTACTCGCTTCGGCATCTGAAAAACCTCGAGCGGCATCGGTGTATTCATTTGCCGCGTCAGGCCGGCCGGCAGACAGTGACCGGTGTAGTCAAACTTCGCCGCGTCATAGGCCTTGAAATCGGCCTCGCCCCAGGGAGTAAACGGCAGCGCGCCGATCCCCCGCGACATATCCGGCACGTACGGGATGTCCCACACGCCGGTTAGATCGGGCTTCCCGTCCGGCATGCGCGGAATACCGGACCGCGGTATGTCGGACGATGCCGCCGGGCCGGTCTGCGCGTACGCTGCCGCAGCCGCGAAAATCAAAATCAAGAAACTACGAAAATGGTTTTTCACTGGGAACGCTCCCCGTCCGGGACGGATCGAGGTATTTCTCTTCGTGTTTTACTATATCACTGTGAGATCCACGCTCCTCTCGCTCCTGATCTTCTGCGCCGCCCTGTCCGCGCAAACGCCCGGGCAACCCCCCTCGCAAACTAACGACACCCCGCTCTTCGCCTTACCCTACAGCCCGAGCCTCGACATGTCGTCCATGGACCGCTCGGTCGATCCGTGCACCGATTTCTATCACTACGCCTGCGGAGCCTGGATCAAAAACAATCCCATCCCTCCCGATCAGGCCCGCTGGGACGTCTACTCCAAGCTCACCGCTGACAATGAGCGCTTCCTATGGGGCATCCTGCTCGAAGCTTCCAAGCCCAGCCCCTCCCGCAATCTGGTCGAAACCGAAATCGGCGACTTTTTCGCCGCCTGCATGGATCAGCCCGCGGTCGAAAAAGCTGGCCTCGCGCCCATCCAGGGCGAACTGAACGTCATCGCCGCTCTCAAATCGGCCAGCGATCTGCCCGCCTATCTCGGCCGCCAGCACCTCGCCATCGCGGGCGACAACATGCTCTTCGGCTTCGGCTCCAATCAGGACTTCGAAGACTCCAGCCGCGTTATCGGGTTCCTGGAGGCCGGCGGCCTGGGCCTTCCCGATCGCGATTACTACACCAAAACCGACGCGAAATCTGTTGAGACCCGCCAGAAATACGTGCAGCACATGGCCCACATGTTCGAACTGCTGGGCGACGCGCCGGCGCTCGCGAAAGCGCATGCTCAGACTGTCATGGCCATCGAGACCGCGCTCGCCAAAGCCTCCCTCACGCGCGTCGAAAAGCGCGACCCCTACAAGCTCTTCCATAAGCTGACTCCCGCCGAGCTCCAGGCCCTGACGCCTTCCTTCCAGTGGCCGGTATATCTGAAAACCAGCGAGGCGCCGGATGCATCGGTAATCAATGTCACCGAGCCCGGATTCTTCAAGGAAGTAAATGCACTGCTGACATCCCGCAAACTGGACGATTGGAAAACCTATCTGCGCTGGCACCTGGTCCATGCCAAGGCGTCTCTCTTGCCGCCGCGTTCGATAACGCCAATTTCGATTTCTACAGCAAGTATCTGCGCGGGCTCGAAGAGATGCCGCCGCGCTGGAAACGCTGCGTGCGCCGCGTGGACGGCGATATCGGCGAAGCGCTCGGCCAGGTATTTGTCGCCAAAACGTTCGCGCCCTCCACCAAGCAGAGCGCGCTCACAATGACTAAGGAAATTGAAGCCGCCATGGAGAGCGAGATCAAGCAACTGCCTTGGATGGGCGAGGAAACCAAGCAGCACGCGCTCGACAAACTGCATGGCATCGTCAACAAAATCGGCTATCCCGACAAGTGGCGCGACTATAGCTCCGTCAAGATCGCCCGCGACGATTATTTCGGCGACGTCGATCGCGCCACGGTTTTCGAATCCCGGCGCGAACTGAACAAAATCGGCAAGCCCGTGGACCGCACCGAGTGGGGCATGACGCCGCCCACCGTGAACGCCTATTACGATCCGCAGATGAACGACATCAATTTCCCGGCCGGCGTCCTGCAGCCGCCGCTCTTCGATCCGAAGATGGACGACGCGCCTAACTACGGCAACACCGGCGCCACCATCGGCCACGAACTGACGCACGGTTTCGACGACGAAGGCCGCCAGTTCGACGCCAAAGGCAATCTGCAGGACTGGTGGACCAAGAGCGACGCCGACGCAATTCCAGAAGCGCGCCAATTGCGTGTCCGACCAATACTCGCAGTTACACCGTCGTCGATGACATCAAGATCAACGGCAAGCTCACCCTCGGCGAGGACGTTGCCGATCTCGGCGGCACCTGCTGGCTTACATCGCCTGGAAGAGCGCGACCAAAGGTCAGGAGCTGCAGCCCATCGACGGATTTACTCCCGATCAGCGCTTCTTCATCGGCATGGCGCAGTGGGCCTGCGGCAGCGAGCGCCCGGAGAGCATGCGCGCTGAACGCCATCACCAACCCGCACTCGCCGAACGAATACCGCATCAACGGCGTGGTGTCGAATATGCCCGAATTCGGCAAAGCCTTCGCCTGCCCCGTCGGTCAGCCCATGGTGCACACGCATCCGTGCAAGGTCTGGTAGAAGGGAAATTCTGGTAGCAGCATGATCGCACTCTTCCTTCTTCTCCAAGCTTCCGCTCCACAATCCGACGCGCTGCTGCGCCTGCTTCACCAGCAGGAGCTCACCCCCTGGATGATCGCGGCCGGCCTGGGAATCGCCTTCCTTCTGGGCGCCGTCCACGCCCTGACTCCAGGCCACGGAAAGACCATCGTCGCCGCATATCTGGTGGGTTCACGTGGAACGTTAAAACATGCGGCCTTTCTGGGTGCGATGGTGACTTTCACCCACACTGTATCCGTCTTTTTACTCGGCCTCGCCACCTTATTCTTGTTCCACTACGTAGTCCCTCAAAACGTGACACAAGTGTTAGGTGCCGTCTCCGGCCTCTCCATCATTGCAATCGGGGGCTGGATGCTCTTGAAGCGCTTGCGGGGAGCAAGCCACGCGCATTCCAATTCACACGATCATGATCACGTTCATTCGCACGAGCATGCTCACACTCACGCCCATTCGGACGCGCATGGTCATGAACATCATCACGATCATCCGCACGATCACGCTCATCCCCCTACCCACTCCCATGGCCCCGGCGGCCACACCCACTCCCACATGCCCAACGAAATCTCCTGGTCGGGTCTCGTGGCCTTGGGCGCGAGCGGGGGACTCGTCCCCTGTGAATCTGCACTGGTCCTCCTGTTGACTGCGATTGCCCTCCGCCGCGTCGGCCTCGGACTCTTCCTGCTGATTTCCTTCAGCTTGGGCCTGGCCCTGGTGCTGATGGCCATCGGGATTCTGGTGATTTACGCCAAAAACCTGCTCCCGCCCTCGACCGGCAGCAATCGCTTCTTCCGCTGGGTACCCGTCGCCTCCGCTGCTGTGGTGATGCTCCTCGGCGTTGTCATGACTGGGGTTTCCCTAGGTTGGATACGCCCCCAATGGATGGCCGGTTAGTTTCCAGGAAACAACTTCTCGGACCGGCAGAAAATGCGCTGCACCCGAAATCGCCCCGCCCGCGTCTTTATTATCGCTACCAATAAGCAATTCAATCCCTTAGGCCGAGCCTTACCATAAGTACTAGGCGCGGCCATTGAGTTGCTCAGAACCACCCCCGATCGGATGTCTTCGGCTGTGCCCGCGTCTAGCGACAACTCCTGGAGCAAGCGTTTCGACGCCCTCCGTAACGTGCCGCCCGTGCTGCGCCTGGTGTGGGACGCCGCGCCCGCCGTCGTCGCGGGCGGAATAGCCCTCAGGCTGGTCAGTGCGCTTATCCCGCTCGGCATTCTCGAGGTAACCCGGTGGATACTCCATATCCTTCTGAATAAACACTCGGCCGCGTTCCCGCCGATGCTGTGGTGGCTGCTCGCTTCCGAATTCGTGCTCGCGGCGTCGAACCTGGTCCTCGGCCGCGCCATCGACTACACGGACGCGCGCCTGTCCGACGAATTTACGCGCGAAGTCAGCCTGCGCCTCATCCGCCACGCCACGCGCCTCGATCTCGCGCTCTTTGAAGACCCCAGCTTCCACGACGTTCTGGAGCGCGCGCGCCTGCAGGCCACGGACCGCGTCGGGATGCTCAACGCCATGGGGCGGCTGCTGCTCCAGTCCGTCACGCTGGTGACGCTCTCGGTTCCCGTGATCTTATACTCGCCCTGGCTCTTCCTGGTGCTCCTGGTCTGCATCATCCCCGCCTTCATGGGCGAAAGCCACTTCGCATTTTTGGGCTACTCGCTCGCGCACGAAGTCACGCCCGTTCGCCGCGAGCTCGATTATTTACGTATCCTCGGCACCAGCAAAGAGAACGCCAAGGAAGTGAAGCTGTTCGGCCTCGGCGCCCATTTGCACCATCGCTACGCCTCTCTCACCGGCAAAATTATCGGCAAGAACATCGTCCTCACGCGCCATCGGTTGCTGTGGGGCTCCGTGTTCGCCATCTTCGGATCCATCGGCTATTACGCCAGCTACGTTTTTCTGGTTTGGCAGACCTTTGAGGGACGCTTGGACGTTCCCAGACTGGTGCTGCTCACCGGCGCCATCGCCGGATCGAGCACGCAACTGCAGGGCGTTTTCTCGCTCTTCTCGCACATCGCCGATCAGGCGCTTCATCTTACGGACCTGGTGGAATTCCTCCGCGTCCAACCGGTCATCCGCTCGCGTCCCAAGGCCTTGCCCGCGCCCCAGCCCATCCGCGCCGGCTTTGAATTTCGCAATGTATCGTTCCAGTATCCGGGATCTTCGCGCCCCATCCTGAAGAACATGAACTTCCGCCTGGAGCCGGGCGAGCACGTCGCATTGGTCGGCGAGAACGGACAAGGCAAGACCACCCTGGTGAAGCTGCTCGCGCGCCTGTACGACCCCACCGCCGGCGTCATTCTTCTGGACGGCGTCGATCTGCGGGAATACAGCGTCGAAGAGCTGCACAAAGAAATCGGCGTAATCTTTCAGGATTTCGTGCGCTATGACATGCCCGCCCGCATGAATATCGGCGTCGGCCGCATTGAAAGCGTCGGCGACGACGAAGCCCTCTGGATCGCCGCTGAGAAAAGCCGCGCCGATCGTCTGCTCACGCGTTTCTCGGCCGGTCTTGACCAGATGCTCGGCCGCCGTTTCGAGGGCGGCGTCGACCTCTCGGGCGGCGAATGGCAGAAATTCGCGCTGGCCCGCGCCTACCTGCGTGACGCGCAGGTGCTGATCCTGGACGAACCGACCGCCGCGCTCGACGCCGTCGCCGAAGCCGAGGTCTTCGCCCGCTTCGATGACCTGTCGCGCGGTAAAATGGCGCTCCTCATCTCCCACCGCTTTTCGACCGTCCGCAAGTCGGACCGCATCGTGGTCCTCGAAGGCGGCCAGATCTACGAAGAGGGCACTCACGACCAACTGGTGGCCCACGGCGGCCGCTACGCCAGTCTTTTTGAATTGCAGGCAGCGAGTTACCGATGACCCCGCGGATTGAAATCGCAGAAAAAGCCCCCACCGCCCCTCCGTCTAAGTCCGCGGGCGGCTTCGAAGTCTCCGAGCGGCTGCGCGACTGCGCGACGAAATTGCGCGAACACCTGCGCGGCCCTGCGGTCTCGCACTGGCTGAAGGAGAACCGCTCGCTGGTCGAATCCCATATTGCCGACCTGCGTCAGACTCTGCGCCCCTCGCTCCTGCACAAGCTCCAGCCGAACGACCAGGGCGAACCGCGAATTTATCGCATCGTAACCGGCTGGCTGGCGAGTGTGCCGGGCGTCATCGATAACGACGTGCTGTTGCCGTTCGCCGAGACTCTGCGCGAAACCGAAGCGCTCAACATCACCGAACTGTGGGCCTTCGCGCCCATGCTCAAATTCGCCATCGTGGAGCGCCTGTGCGCCAACCTGGATAGCGAGCCGTTGGTGATCGGGTGCGTCCGCACGCTTTGGGCGCTCGAAGCCATTTCCTGGAAGACGTTCGTCGAGAACGCATCGCGCGCCGAGGCCGCGCTCAAGCGCGATCCCGCTGGCGTTTATTCACGCATGGACCTCGCCACGCGCGATCGCTACCGTCTGGAGTTGAGCCGTCTCGCCGCGCAGGCCAATCTCAGCGAAGAAGACGCGGCCAACGCCGTTCTGGCCCGCGCCCAGCAAGCCGCAGCCGGCGAGAACGCCGATTCCCGCGCCTCGCACGTCGGCTATTATCTGGTCGGCCCCGGCGCCAAAGATTTTCGCCACAGCCTGGGTTCGAAGCGCACCCTCGCCGAATCTCTCGGCGATCTCACGGAGCGCCATCCCAACGTTTGCTACGCCGCGGGCGCCATTCTGATGATGGCCTTGCTCATGGCCGGCTTCGCGTGGCTCGCGGGCCCCCTGAGTTGGTGGCTGCTCCTCTTCTCGCCGTTCCTGCCAGCCAGGCCGCGCTCGAAATCACCAACGCCGGTTTCAGCCGCCTGCTCAATCCGCGCTTCATTCCCAGCATGGATTTTGTCGGCGCCATTCCCGACGATTGCAAAACCACCGTCGTTGTCCCCACGTTGCTGCTCTCTGAAGCCAACTGCGCCAAGCTCCTCGGCGATCTCGAAATCCGCTACCTCGCCAATCGCGACCGCAACCTGTATTTCGCCCTGCTCACTGATTTCGCCGATGCGGACCGCGCCGGAAACCGATGACGACGCGGTCCTCCGCTCCTGCGCCAGCGGCGTCCGCCAGTTGAACGAGCGCTACGGTCGTCACTTCATGGCGCTGCTGATCGCGGCCCGTTCTTATCTCCTCCATCGCGCCCGCCGCTGGAATCCGCAGGAACGCAAATGGATGGGCTACGAACGCAAGCGCGGCAAGCTGAACGACCTGAACAAGCTGCTGCTCGGCCACGGCAACTGGTTCAATACCATCGTCGGCGACATGGCCAGCTTGCTCCAGGTCCGCTACGTCATCACGCTCGATACCGACACGCAGCTCCCTCGCGACACCGCGTCGAAGATGATCGCCGCCATGGCCCATCCGTTGAATCGCCCCCGTCGTCGATCCGCAAACCAATACCGTGACGCGAAGGCCACGCGCTGCTGCGCCCGCAAGTCGCCATCAGCGTGGAATCCGCGCAGCGCTCCCGCATCGCGCAGAATCTTCAGCGGCCTGCCGGGCTTCGATCCTTATTCCGCGTCGGTTTCCGATGTTTATCAGGACCTGCACGGCGTGGCCAGCTTTACCGGCAAAGGAATCTATGATGTGCGCGCCTTCGACGCCGCGGTCGGCGAGCGGTTTCCGGAAAACTCGATCTTGAGCCACGACCTGATCGAAGGCGAGCACGCGCGCACTGGTCTGATCCCGGTCGAGCTGGTTGAGGATTACCCGGCCACCTACGGCGCTTTCTCCAAACGCAAGCACCGTTGGGTGCGCGGCGATTGGCAATTGCTGCCCTGGCTGTTCCCGCATCCGCCGCTGCCGCCGGCCGCGCGAAAAAGAATCCGCTCTCTCCACTTTCCCGCTGGAAGATCGTCGATAATCTGCGCCGCAGCCTGCTCGAAATCTCGCTGCTGTTGCTGCTCGTGGCCGGCTGGCTCGCCACCCGGCATCAGGTCCGCTGGACCATCGCCGTGCTGCTCCTGATGCAGATTCCCGGCTTACGCGGACATGTTGCTTAGTATCATTCGCGCGCCGGAGCGCCGCTTCTGGAAGGCCTTCAGCAAACTGCTGGGCGGGCGTTTCCTCCAAAGCCATCGCGACACGCTGCTCAACCTGGTCTTCATGTCCGCATCAGGCCTGCCTGATGGCGGACGCCATCATCCGCACGCTATGGCGCCGCTTCGTCAGCCAGGCCAATCTGCTCGAATGGGAGACCATGGCGCAGTCCGAATCGTCGGGCGGCGCGCGCTTCGCCCTTTTCGAGAAATATCTCTACTTTTCCTCCCTGGTTTGGCTGCCGTTCATGCTTTCTGGCCGGCCCGATACCGGCGCTCGTAGCGCTGATTTGCGCGCTTTTGGGTCATGGCGCCGCTGATCGCCGGCTGGCTCAACGAGCCGCTGCCAAAGCCCGAGCGCGCTTCCGCCCAAGGATCGCGATTTCCTGCGCGACACCGCGCTCCGCACCTGGCGCTATTTCGCCGACCACTCCTGGGAGGATCATCACTGGCTGGTGCCCGACAACGTCCAGGAGAATCCGTCGATGGTGGCGCATCACATTTCGCCCACCAATCTCGGGCTCTCGCTGACCGCGCAATTTGGCGGCGCACGATTTCGGCTATCTTGAACCTGGAAGAGCTGTCGAATCGGCTGCAGCGCATCTTGCATTCCCTGGACGAAATGCCCCGCTACCGCGGCCATTTCTTCAACTGGTATGACACCGCGACGCGGCGCCCGCTCCCGCCGCAATACGTGTCTAGCGTCGATAGCGGAAACCTGGCCGCTTCGCTCGCGGCTCTGCGCCAGGGCTGTCTGCTGCTGCTCAAGCAGCCGATTCTCGAACCAGGCGTTCTGGATGGCCTGCGCGACCACGCGCTGCGCCTGCGCGATGAAATTCCTTATGACTCGCGAACATTCTCCACCATGAAGCTCTTCGGGAGCCTGCTGCGGCTGCTCGAATGCCAGCCCGAGGAGCTGTTCTATTGGGAAGCCTTGCTCACCGAGTCGCGCGATCTGGTCGAGCGCATCCGCGCCGCTCTGGTTCCGCGTCGCACGCGCGCGACCAGCTCCGCCGAGCTGCGCTACTGGGAGGGCCTGCTCGCCGAGCGCATGGACGCCGCGCTCTCCGAGCTGTATCGATTGGCGCCCTGGCTTGCGCCCGCCTTCGAGCCCGAGCTGCGCGTGAATATGCGCGATGCCACGTTTCACTCCTTTGATCGCCGGAATGAGCAAGGTGCCGACGCTCGGCGAGCTGCCGCGAAGCCTACGATCGCATTCGCGACCGGCTGCGCGAGCGGCCTGGCGAGTCCCGCGCCGCTCTATCCCATGCTGCGCGACGTGCTGGAGCAGTCTGCTGCGCGAGCTGCCCGGCACGCGTCGCACCGCGGCATCGATCTGGCCAACCGCTTCCAGGGCATCGCCGACGCTGTCGCAGCGCTACTTCGACGACATGGATTTCGGCTTCCTGTTCGACGAAAATCGCCAACTGCTGCGCATCGGCTACAACGTCGACGCCGACCAGGGCGACCAATCCTACTACGACCTGCTGGCGTCCGAAGCCCGCACCGCGGTTTTCCTGGCCATCGCCAAAGGCGACATCCCGCGCGAGACCTGGCTCCGGCTGGGCCGCAAGCTCACCGCTTATCGCGATCAAGTGACGCTGCTCGCCTGGAGCGGCACCATGTTCGAGTACCTGATGCCGCAGCTTCATCTGCGCTCCTATGCAGGCACGCTGCTCGATCGCGCGCTGCGCGCCGCGGTTCGAATTCAGGCTGCTTACGGCGCCGAGCGCGGCGTGCCCTGGGGCATCTCCGAAGCCGCCTACGCCGACCGCGATCCGCAGGGCCGATATCAATACCGCGCGTTCGGCGTGCCGCCCTTGCGCCGCGAGCGGCGAAGAAGCCCGGCGACTGGTGATCGCGCCCTACGCCACCATGCTGGCTCTGATGATGGATCCCGCGCGCGCCACCGCCAATCTGCGCATCATGGCCGCCAAAGGCTGGTGCCGCGCCGCTACGGTTTCTTCGAGTCCATCGATTATTCGAACGGCCTCGCACTGCTCCCGAAGTGGTCCACTGCTTCATGGCGCATCACCAGGGCATGGCGCTGCTGGCCATCGACAATGCGCTCTCGGGAAACCGGATGCAGGAGCGGTTTCATCACGATCCGCTGGTGCAATCGACGGAATTCCTGCTGGAGGAGCGAATGCCCGCGCTGGTGGACGTTACACCTGTGCCGGAGGCTGCGTAGGCTTCGTCACCGGCAATGTTTTGGACCGAGCGACGCCGTATGCACCGCTTTTTCGCCGCCGGCTTCTTCACTTCTTTGGCGCGGAGCTTCCTTGCCCGGAGGCTCGCTGAAACCGATCAGGTCCATGGCGCGCGAATGGCGCTCATTGGCCATGAACCAACGCCAGACATTGCCGGTCAGCAGGTTTTCCGCGCTCAGCAGCGTGATGCCCACGTCGATGCCCACCACGTCGGTATCGAACCAATCCAGCGTCGGATTGTAGCCGTCCACGAACCCATAGCGGCCAAACACGCGATCGCCAAAACGTTCTCGAATCGCCTTCAGCGCCGGAATCGAAATATCGGGCGTGAACATCAGCGATCCGCCCGCCGCGGCCGGAGCCACGGTTCCATCCACCGGATCGAAGGCCTTGATCTCGCCATAGATGCGATAGCCCTTGGGGCCGTCCGACGCGGTGATTCCCCAGATGTCTTTGCCGAACGTGTTGGGCAGGTCCAGATTCAGGCAGTATTGCTGGTTCGCGCGCGTGGCGTTCACCGAGTTCAGAAAGAAATCCACGAAGCCGCGGTCGCGGCGGTTGCGGAAATCGATCCAGGCCTGCGAATACTGATGCGTGAACAGCGGGCCGCCGCTGATGAATTCGTAGTTTCCGTATTGATAGAAGCGGCCGCTGCCACGCATACCAGGATTCGGACGGAATCGGATGGGTGGGCGATCCGATGGCCAGCACATACAGCAGGCCCAGCTCGCGAATAGGTGTCCCACTTGTTCTTGATGAAGCCCTTTCCCCGCCGCCAGCCGTGCGAGAGCAGCAGCGGATCGCCATTCAGCATCCACTGGAAATCCACGCGATCGTAAATTTCGTCGGCCAGCTTCGGAATCTCGGCATCGTCGGAAAAATATTCGCCCGACCGTCAGAACGCCCGCCAGCAGAAACGCCGTGTCGATGGAAGACGTCTCGCTGTCCCACTTGCGATCGCCGGTGGAGACGTCCATCCAGTGATAAAACCAGCCGTGCTCCTGGTCGGCCTTGTTCGGCGAAGAATTGCAAGCGTCGCCCGCACGCGATCGGCGGCCTCTTTCTTGGTGATCCAGCCGTGCTCGGCGCCGATGCAGATGGCGGTGAGCCCGAAACCCGGTGGCGGCGATGCTGGCGATATCGCGGCTGGGACCTTTGGCGCGGCCGCCGTCCACTCGCGCGCGATCCAGCACCAGCCCGGTGCCACGGTCGGCCTGCTCCCAGAAATACTCGAAGCTGCGGCGCTCCAGGTCTTCCAAAAGGCGCGATCCGCCGGCGACACCGGCGCAACTTGGTCCGAGGCGTAGCCGGCGCCGAAACGGCTGTCGGCGCGCCGCCAGCAGCAGGGTCGAACCAGTCAGAAGCGCACCAGCAGATCACAGCGGGAGGAAGTGCCGTGGCGCGAGAGAACATAGTTTTCAGCGGGGACGCACTTCTACCAAAGCCAGATCCTTGAGAGGGAAGCATAGAAGTCGACGTACCATCCAGCTTCTGGGTTACCGTGGCGGCCTGCCTTAGCCGTTCATATTGCTCGCGCGTGGGACTAGCCGGGCTACCCATGCCTGCCAGCCGTCCAGCGCCGACCCGTGATCGCGATCCACAATCTCGACGTGATAGCGCGGCGTGCCGCTCCAACCCCATCACCGTGATATGAACATTGCCGCGCGGGTCCCGTGGTACCCGGCGCCGCATAGTTCCAGACCGCGATCGCGAAGCGTACCATCCGCGCGCTTCGTCACGAGCGCATCCGCGAGATCCGGCTCGAACCGCTGATCGCCCAGCCGGTGCAGCATCGCGAACGCATTGAACGCGGCCTTGGGAACGCCGCCTTCCGCGATCAGCCCGAACCCTCCGTAAAACGGCGTCTTGATCACGCCCTGTTCCTCGAACACATCCGAAAAAGTCCAGTACGACATCATGGCCGTCAGGCCGTCGCACAGCCGGATATTGTTGGCGAGCCACGGCCCCATGAAGGCCGAGTCCGTGACATCGACTTCATTCTTGTAGCTGGCGTTGTACTCGCTCCAGATAATCGGCAGATCGGGCCGCGCGGACGCTTTCACTTGGTTGTAGACTTTCTTCACCGCGCGGCCACCATCTCCGACGCGGTCAATATTTTCATCGGTCCCAAAGACGTCTTTCGATAGGTCGTTTCCGTAGACATGCGTGGACACAAAATCGAGCGGCACGTGCGCCTGCACGGCATGCGCGATCATCTCGGGAATCCAGGCGGCCTGCGCCGTCGCCGGCCCTCCCACGCGCAAACGCGGGTCGGCGCGCTTGATGGCCCGCGCCGCATGATCGTACAGCTCAAAGTAGGTGGCTTGCTTCGGCTGGCCGGTCCAAAAGTCGATATTCGGCTCGTTCCAGACTTCGAAATACCACTGCGACGACTTCGTCCACGCCATAGCGATCCACCAGATGCTTGGCGAAGTTGTAAACCAGCTCCTCCCACTTCGCGTAATCTTTGGGAGGCGAAGGCAGCGGCTGGTACCAGAAGGCGATGCGGTTTGTCGCGACGCGGCCAGCGCCGCGGCATGAAGCTCAGTTCGACGAACGGCCGAACGCCGTCGTCGAGCAGGCCATCATAGATCTGATCCACATAGGACCAGTTGTAGACCGGCCGCCCCTGCGCGTCTTCCGAGTAGACACCCACTTCATCGTCGAAAATGGCGTGAAACCGAACGTAGCGAATGTCGGTGGCCGATTTCATGGCCCGCAGATCGCGCCGATAGCTTTCGCGCAGCGAAAGGATCGCGCGGCCCGATCCGAACATCTGTTCCCAGAAGTGCGGGAAGGGGCGCGTCGGCGCATTGCGCATCGATCGCGATCTCCTCGGTCCCTGGAGTTTGCTGGCTGGAAACGACCGCCGCCATCGCGAGCAGGCAGCATCCAGCGCGTACGTATCGGCATGCACACTCGTGGGACTTCACCCGCCTGTTACGTGTTACTTCACATATTTCGGTGTGCCGTTTGTCCATGGATCGTAGGTTTCGGCGAACGCCAGCCGGTCCGCAGTCGAAGGATGAGAAAACAGCCAGAATTCGATGAAATGGTTGGGATTAGGCTCATCCAGCCCAATCTCACCCATCACTTGAAAGGACTGCGCCGCGGCCGCCGCCGAATCCGGCACGATGCCATGCGTGATCTCCAGGCCATAAATATCCGCCTGATGCTCCTGCCACCGGCTGTAACCGTTAACAACCGGCTCGGCCAGGAAACTGAAGATCGCGAAGATCAGCAGCAGCAGCGGCAGCGACGCCCAGTCCGCCCAGTCCCGGAATCCTCCATCGCGCCCCAAATGCGCCCGATCAGCCATCAACAATCCGCGACCCCGCGAAACAACGCAAGCAGCAATCCCAGCGCCAGCCCGATCAGCGAATTCCGGATGTGCCCGAGCACGTAGTGCCCCATCTCGTGGCCAAAAACAAAAAGCACCTCGGGCGTAGTCAGCTTCTGCAAACGTGGTGTCCCACACCACCACCCGCTTTGACCCGCCGAATCCGCTGACGTACGCATTCAGCGAGTTCAATTTTTCGCTGGCTTTCATCTCGAACATCCGGTCCGGCGGAATCGCCAGCCCCGCCGCGTGCCACCAATTGCTTCCAATTGATTCACCAGCGCCGGATGCGTCGCGGCCAGCGGCTCGAACTTGATAAAAGAGCGGCTCGATGACCATCGGCTCCAGGTACATGACGCGCCGCGATGATCGGCAGCGCCGCCAGCCAGAAATACAGCCACCAGCCGCGCGGGCACTGCTGCCGAATTACCGCGTAAAAGGAGCCACGCCAGCGGAATCGCGCAAATGACGCGCGATCAGTTCGCCCTTAGTCCAATCCCAAAACCAGGACGGCCAGCTCTGGATGGATTGATCGAATTTCAGCTCCAGGTGCTGCCCATAGAGATTCGCGGGAAGATAGAGAAGGTCGTTGGTCAGAAGAAGCAGCGGCATGAAGACCGCGCCTGGACCAACCGCGCGCCGGGACGCCGCAACGGCCCAGTCGCGAAATTTCGCCGCCAGTCCCAATGCGAGAATCGCCGCCAGAATCACAATGGCCCAGATCTCGCTCGAAAAGTGCAGCCAGTAGGCGGAGTGAGCATACTCGATCGCGCGCTCCAGCTTGTCCGGGGGCAGGGAATAGGTCTGCGGCGCCGCCACACCTCAATCTTCGCGATGTGTGCCCAAAAAAAGCAACGCCCGGAGCATTTCGCCCCGGGCGCGATTTCGAGCCGATTGTACTGCTGTTATTTCGACGCGGGTGTCGCGCTGTTGCTCTTCGCAGCTGTTGACTTCTTGCTGCCGTGCTTCTACGATCTATGGCCCACTCCTGGCGTATGCTGAGTTCGTGCGCCAGCGATTCTCGCGCGTTAGTGCGACTTCCATCGCCCTCATCACGCTCCTTCTCTGCTCCGCCTCTATCCAGGCCCAAAACTTCGAGGTCGCTTCCATCCATCCATCGGGCCCGAAAAGCATTCGCGGTAGCGATGGCGGACCCGGCAGCCGAGACCCGGCGCGCTACGTTTTCAACCGGGCTTCTCTCCTGGACCTGATACTCACCGCCTATCACTTCGAGGATTTTCAAATATCTTCCAAGCTCCCGCTCGATCGCGACGAGTTCGACCTGGCTGCCCGGGTTCCCGCTGGCGCGACAAGAGACGAATTTCGGGCTATGTTGCGCAATTTCCTGGTCGATCGATTTCACCTACGCGCGCATCTGGAAACTAGAAACTTCGACGCCTTCGCGTTAATCGTCGCCAAGGGAGGGCCGAAGCTCGGCAGCACGCCTCCGGCGAACGCCCCGCCGGATGATCGTTTTCCTGCTCTGAAGCCCGGCCGGCCGGGAATGGCCGCTTTGAATTCCTTAGCCGGCTCCTACGAAGTGACCGGAATCCGCGCTCAGGGGCAATCGATTACCGCCTTCGCGGGCCTCTTGAGGAGGCATGCTTCCCGCCCGGTCGTCGACCAAACCGGTTTGCAGGCAACCTACGACTTCATCTTCGAGTTCTCCCGGTTGCTGGACGGCGCAGCCACGGACGTTGGCACGCCCGCACCTCCCGATCTCCCGACGGCTCTCAAACAGCAGCTCGGGCTTCAGCTCGTCGCGAAAAAACTCCCGTTCCGCGTGGTTGTCGTCGATGCCGTGGATCGGCTCCCACGGACAACTGACCCATCTTGTAAATCGGAGCTCCCGATAGCCCACGAAATCATCCACAATGGCCTGGCGAGCCATGCGCGAATTTTAATGAACGAAATTGCATGTGCGGACTCCTGCTATTGTGAAGGTGAAGTAGCTTGTAGAACTTGCCATGGCACTCGTTTCGGTTAGAAGCAAATTCCAGATCGCACTTCCGAAGGAAGTGCGCGAGGCCGCCGGTGTGGAAGTCGGTGACTTGCTTGAGGCGAGGGTTGAATCCGGCAAGATCACATTCACGCCCCAATCGGCGCTGGACCGCGGTCTCGCCGAGAGCCTTGCTGACTTCGAATCCGGCCGCTCTTTTGGTCCGTTCGGCTCGGCCCGCGACCTCGCGAACTCACTCCACAAAGAGAGCGCCAAGCTTCGCTCCAAACCAAGGCCAAGACGCAAGCCGCGGAAATGACCGCGAGTTATTCGAAGAGATTTCTCAGGCAGTACGCGACAGCGCCCTCAGCCGTGCGCAAGGCGTTTGATAAGCAGGCCTCACTCTTGTTAGACAATCTGAACCACCCATCTCTTCACGCCAAGAAGTATAGTGAGACGGCCGACCTCTGGCCGGCCCGAGTGAATCGAGACTGGCGCTTCTACTTCACGATTGAAGGCGATCTTTACCATCTTCATGAAATCGTCAAGCACCCGAAGTGATCAAACCGTCCTCTGCCATGGCTCCCGGGGCGTTGAATGCACCCGCTCGATTCTGGCCCTACAATAGCCCGCCCAGGCGATCCCCTCCCACCCCCATCTGCGCGATCCTGGAATTGGATAGCTATCAGTTACGAAACGATTACTGATAGTTTCGCATCCACAATACGCACTCCTACGCTGGATGCCTCAATGAGCAAAAAGAACGCCAGACAGAGAAATATCGCGTGTTCGGATTGAGAAGGTACTGGTCAAGAGAAAGCTCGTTAAATCAGGCAACCTATGACACAGATTCTGATCCGGTTCGTTGTCGGCGGCCTGGTCGTTTCTGCCTTTTCGCTGATTGGCGATCTCCTCAAACCCAAGAGCTTCGCTGGATTATTCGGCGCCGCGCCCTCGGTGGCGCTGGCAACGTTGGGTCTCACGATCGCGAAGCAAGGAAGTTCCTATGCGGCTACCGAAGCCCATTCCATGCTGGCGGGGGCTATTGCGTTATTCGTATATGCTTCCTTGGTGAGTTGGGTCATGATGCACCGCAAACTGAAGGCGCTCTGGGTCACGATGGGCGCCCTGCCCATTTGGCTGGGCGTCGCCCTCGGGCTGTGGTTCGTCTGGCTGGAATAAACATGCTGGTACGAGTCGATCCATCTGATCTCACGCAAATAAAATGGCACGAATACGCGGTTCGATTTATTTTTGGTGGATTAATTACCGCCGTAGCGGGAATTATCGCTAACAAATACGGTCCGAGTATAGGCGGTTTGTTCTTGGCATTTCCTGCTATCTTCCCGGCCGCCGCGACCTTGATAGAGAAGCATGAAAAGGAAAAGAAAGCGGAACACGGGCTGGACGGAACCGAACGCGGCAGGGAAGCGGTGGCTGTAGATGCAGCCGGTTGTGCGATGGGAGCCCTCGGGCTTCTCGCTTTTGCGCTGTTTGTCTGGCAGTTTGCGCCCATCCTGAAGGCTTGGCTGGTGCTTACAGCGGCGGCCGTGATTTGGCTGGCCGTTTCCGTATTCATCTGGCAACTTCGCAGGTGGGCTTAGCCCGGATCTCCGCATCTGCGCGATCTGTAATTGGCGTGCCTTCCGACCCATCACCTACCGCAAAATCCTCCAGGTCCTGGTCGTCGGCTTCTCCGCCGTCATCGCTCTCCTCATGGCCGCCGGCACTCCGCAAGCCGACCTCTGGCGCCAGCTCAGCCGCGCGGTCCAAGGTTTTTCGAGCGAAGCCCTGCGTCTTCCTGGTCCTGATCGCATGGGTCCTTTTCCATCCCAGCGCCGCGCGCTATTTCCGCGGTTCCAAGCCGGCCATCGCGAGATAATTGCCCACATGTCCACGAAACTGATTTTTGCCATCACACTCGCTTTCGCTTTGCCCGCCTCCTTGGCGGCACAGGTTACGGTTCTCATGTCCGGCGGCTTCGCAGCCGCTTATCAGGAACTTCTGCCCCAATTCGAGAAAAGCACGGGCATTATGGTCACCACGCTGCGCGGAGCCTCCCAGGGCGATGGACCCACTACCATCGGCGCTCAGCTTCGGCGCGGTCTCGCCGCGGACGTGGTCATCATGTCGCGGGAAGGGCTCGCCGAGCTATTAGCCGACGGCAGAATCGTCGTAGGTTCAGACGTCGATCTCGCCAGCGTTCCGCTGGGAGTTGGCGTGCGTGCCGGCGCACCCCGTCCGGATATCAGCACGCCGAATGCCTTCAAACAGACCCTGCTTCGAGCGAAATCTATCGGCATTCAAAGCACCTCCGCGATCTACCTGAAGACCAAGGTATTTCCGCAGCTCGGCATCGGCGGCGCCTTGGCGGATAAACTCTCAGGCGCGGGAGCGGCCCAGGTCGCGAGCGGACAAGCGGAGATGGTCGTTCTCCCGGTGAGTGAAATCCTGCCCGTTCCAGGCGTCGATTTCATCGGAACGATCCCCGACAGTCTTCAGTTCGTCCAGGTATTCGCCGCCGCCGTGGTGAAAGGTTCTAAGAATCCCGAGGCGTCCAAACGCCTGATCGATTTTCTTGCGTCGGAAAAGGCAACTCCCACCGTCGAGAAGATGGGAATGAAACGCCCAGGGACTGCCGTGAAGCGCTGACCGTCTCCTACTTCGCCTTCCCCTCACCCTGCTGCGCCCTCGTCCGCTCGAACACCTCGATGTTCATGCCATTGGGATCTTCCACGAAGATCGTATGCGTGCCGCCCCCAAAGTCCACAATCTCACCGTTGCCCGAGATCACGTGCGTCCCGGCCGCTTTGAGCAGAGCCACCATGCCGGTGAGATCGTTCACCTGAACCGCCATCGCCGGCGCGCCAGGATCGCGCACGCGCAGGTGGAACTTGGTGCGCGGCACGCCGCGAAATTCGGTGAACTCAATGGGACAGTTCAAACCGGGCATGACGCCCGTCAGTTTTCGAAACTCCGTTCCCTCCGGCGCTCCCACCAGCTTCAGCGTGGCCGCGTCTCTGGAGAATGCCGAGGGGCCGCTCAGCTCCAGGCCCATCAACCCGTTGTAGAACTTGAGTGTGCTCTCGGCGCTCTCCATCGTGTAGGCCAGCGAAACCCGATGAACATTGCCTTCCGGCGCTCCCGCGGCAGGCGCTTCCTCCACCACCTGAACGAAAAATCCGTCCGGATCGCGCACCACAATCGACCGGGCTGTGCCCTTCGCGGTGGTAATGTTCACCGGCGCGCCGCCCGTCGTGACGATCGGTGCATTCGCCTTCCTCGCGTTCGCCACCGCCGCGTCGATATCTCGCACGTAGAGCACGATGCTGCCCGCGCCCGGGTCAGTGTACGCGGCGCGCGCGGGCTTGCGTTCCAGGCCCTTGAAATGCGTCAGCTCGAACAGCATCGGGCCGGGCAACCGCATCATCGAAAGACGCAGCGTCACGCCCGGAGCGTCGGTGAGTAGCGGCACCGCCGGGTTGGGAAAATCCGCGGGCATGCCGTTCAGTCCGAACACGTCGCGATAAAAGGCCAGCGTCGTATCCAGATCGTTCACCGCGTGGATGGCGTGCGAAAGGCTCCGGATTCGGGGCTTGGCCTCGCCGCCGGATTCGGTTTGCGCCCACGCCATCAACCCCAGCGCGGCCGCCGCCGGAACTATACAATGCGCGATTCTCATAGACCTCTTATCTGACGACGGCGACTGAGGCAAACAGGACGCTCGATGTCTTGGTCAAGACCTTATTTCCGGCCTTTCCGCCGTTCATATGGAGGATATACGCTGTGATATTCACGACCGTTTCATCGCTCATGTGCAAATCCGCGACCGGCGTTGTGTCAGCCGCACCGCGAAATAGCGAAAACATCTCCGCCACCGTCTTTTGACTATATTTCCGCACGAAGTCATTGCCCGTCAGAGCTGGCACGCGCTTGGCAGGACCAATGAATTTGACGTACGCAGCAGGAAGCGATTCCAAAGCAGGGAGCTCACCATCCTCGCCGTTCCGGCCGCGCAAGGTGTAGGTGTGGCATTGACCGCAGCTCTTTTCGTACGCCGTCCGGCCGGCTTCGGCTTGGTCCGACGTAAATACAGCGCTCCGCACCGGCTCCTGGTCTGCCAGATTCCAGCCTGCCGCGCTTAACAGGGCGCCGACGAGAAGGACACTCTGTTTCTTCATTCGGAATCTCCTGCGTGAATCATACATTCCTATCCGGTCAGTAAACTTAAAACTGCGTCAGGCTCAAAATATTCCCGTCCGGATCCTTGAACCACGCGATCCTCGCGCTTGCACCCGGCGGGCTCCAGATGCCTTTTTGATCCACGCCCGGAAAACCGTAATGTTCGAACTTCACGCCCGCCTTTTCGAGCTCGTCCACCTTCGCCGCGATGTCCGTCACCTGCCAACCCAGCGCCGTGTATTGCGCCTGGCGAATCTCCTTCACCTTCTGCACCCGCAGCATTGTCCCCGCTGCGTCGAACACCAGCGCGAACGGACCATCCTCCACCAGCTTCAGCCCCAGCCGGTCGCGATAAAACTCCTTGGCGCGCTCGGCGTCGGTGGTCGCGCTGAACGCCATGATGGGAGAAGTGTCGAGAAGCGGCATGAAAGAAGCTTACGATATCCGATGCTACAATACGAATTCTTTCGATGGACCAACTGAAAGCGCTCATCCGCGAAGTCCCGGATTTTCCCAAGCCCGGCATCAACTTTTACGACATCACCACGCTGCTGAAGCACCCCGCCGGATTCAAAGGCGTCATCGATTCGCTCGCCGCGCACTACCGCTCCACGCCCATCGATCTGGTGCTCGGCATCGAAGCCCGAGGCTTCATCATCGCCCCCGCTGTCGCTTATGCCCTCGGCTACGGATTCATCCCCGTCCGCAAGGAAAGGAAGCTGCCCGCCGAACGCGAGCGCATCGAATACGCGCTCGAATACGGCACCGACGTTCTCGAAATCCATAAGGACGCCGTCACCCCCGGCCAAAACGTGCTGATCATCGACGATGTGCTCGCTACCGGCGGCACCGCCGCGGCCGTCGCCCGCCTGGTCGAGACCCTGGGCGGCAAAGTGGCCGGCCTCGGCTTCATCCTCGAGCTCGACTTCCTGAACGGCCGCCAAAAGCTTGCTGGCCACGACGTTTACTCGCTGGTTCATTATTAATGTCCGCCGTCCGGCTCCGTTCGCTGGCTAAGATCAATCTCGACCTCCGGGTTCTCCACAAGCGGCCCGATGGTTTTCATGAACTTAGGACCATTTTCCAGACCATCTCCCTCGCAGACATCCTCGAAATCGAATACCACCCCGGCCGTACCAAGATTGAGTTAAAGTCCAACATCGATATCCCCGGCAATCTCATTCTCAAAGCTAGTGATCTTGTCCTCGGTGCCACAAAAGCCAAAGGCCAATTGCGAATCCGCTTGACTAAGCGGATTCCCCTCGGTTCTGGTCTCGGCGGGGGTTCAAGCAACGCCGCAACGGTCCTTTTAGCCCTCCCAATGCTGCTTAAACGGCCTCTTAAGCTCGAAAAAATGCTCGATTTGGCCTCTCAACTGGGCAGTGACGTGCCATTTTTCCTGCTGGGCGGCGCCGCCGTCGGCCTCGGCCGGGGCACCGAACTTTATCCTTTACCTGATATTCCGCCGCTCCCCGGAATCGTCATTGCCTCGGGCATCCACTCCTCCACCCCTCAGGCCTATGCCGCCCTCAACCGTCAAGTGTTAGCTGAGCCTCCCTCGGGCATCCTCCAAAACTTTCAGGCTTTTGTCCAATGTGCCTGTTCGCCAGCCGCCAACCGCGAACCGCCAATTAATGATTTTGAAACGGTTGTGTTCCGCGAACACCCTCAACTAAAATCGATTAAGGGAAAGCTGCTGAAGCTGGGAGCCGGGCGGGCTATGATGACGGGCAGCGGGTCCGCCGTTTTCGGATTGTTCCCGAACCGCGAGCTCAGGGATCGTGCCGCCGAGCGGTTCCGGCAGGAGTTCCCCGGCAATCAGGTTTTTCAGTTTACAATGGTGAGCCGTGGCCGCTACCGATCGCTTTGGTGGCGGCAATTAGCGGTGTCCTCGGAGAGCAAGACATGGCCGCCCCAAGAGCGGTACGCAAAATGAGATTCGAGCAAATGAAGATCTTCACCGGGAACGCCAACCCGTCGCTGGCGGCGAAGATCTGCGCGTCCCTGGGGATGCCGGTGGGGTCAGCCGAAGTGGAACCGTTCTCCGACGGCGAAATCCGCCTCCAGATTCTTGAAAACGTGCGCGGCGCCGACGTCTTCGCCGTCCAGCCCACCTGCACGCCCGTCGACCGCCATCTGATGGAACTGCTGCTGATGATGGACGCGCTCAAGCGCGCCTCTGCGGAGCGCATCACGGCAGTGCTACCCTATTATGGGTATGCGCGGCAGGATCGGAAAGACAGGCCGCGAATGCCGATTTCCGCCCGGCTAATCGCGAACCTGATTCAAAGAGCCGGGGCGGATCGTGTGTTGGCTTTGGATCTGCACGCGGCCCAGATTCAGGGGTTCTTCGACGTTCCCGTGGATCATCTGTTCGCCGCGCCGGTGATGCTCGAATATTTCGAGTCGATCGGCCGCAGGGACATGACCGTGGTTTCTCCCGATGCCGGGGGCGTGGAGCGCGCGCGCGCTTTCGCCAAGCATCTGAACGCGCCGCTGGCGATTATCGATAAGCGGCGCACGGAAGTAAACGTGGCCGAGGTGATGCATATCATCGGCGACGTGGAAGGACAGCATTGTTTAATCGTGGACGATCTGATCGACACGGCCGGAACGCTGGTGAAGGCCGCCGAAGCGCTGCTCAAGCAGGGCGCGGCGACGGTGACCGCCTGCGCGACGCATGCCGTGTTGTCAGGATCGGCCGTCGAGCGCATCCAGGAATCGTGTCTGCAGGAAGTGGTGGTCACCGATTCGATTCCCCTGCGCGAAGACGCCATGCGCTCGAGCCGCATCAAGCGGCTTTCCGTCGCGCCTTTGCTGGCCCGTGCCATCCAGTCCATTCACGAGGATGGTTCGGTAAGCACCCTATTTATTTAGACCTGCCGGAGTAGAAATATGAGAAAAGAAATTACAGTTGCGGCCGAAGAGCGCTCAACGCGCGGCAAAAACGAGGCCCGCCGTCTGCGCGTGAAGGGTTTCGCGCCGGGCGTGTTGTACGGTTCCGACAAGCCCACCGTGGCGATCTCGGTGAGTCCCAAGGACGTTACCAAGATCCTGCAGAGCAACACCGGGCACAACACAATTTTTAATTTGTCCGTCACGGGCGGCGAGGCGACGCCCGCCATGATCGTCGATTGGCAGAGCGACCCCGTGCGCGAGAACCTGCTGCACGTGGATTTGAAACGGATCGACTTGGACAAGCGCATCGCGGTGAACGTGCGCGTGCACACCACGGGCGAACCCAAGGGCGTGAAGATCCAGGGCGGCCTGCTCGAAGTCATCGGCCGCGAGATCGAAATCGAATGCCTGCCGGACGATATTCCGGAGTTCTACACGGTGGATGTGACCGAGTTGATGATCGGCCAGAACCTGCGTGCCAGCCAGATCGCGCTGGGCGGATCGGTGAAGCTGGTGAGCTCGCCCGAGCTGGTGATCGCGCACGTGGTGACGCTGAAGGCTGAAGAAGAAGTCGCTGCGCCGGCTGCTGAAGGCGCTGCGCCGGCCGCGCCCGCCGAACCGGAAGTGATTAAGAAGGGCAAGAAGGAAGAAGAGGGCGAGCCCGAGGCCGCAGAGAAAGGGAAGAAGAAGTAGGGCGGGGAGCACGGGAATACGAGGGATACAAGGAATACAGGGAATGCGGTGCTCGGGCTTTCGGATTCCTTGTCTTCCTCGTATTCCTTGAATTCCAATGGCGGCGTTCGAAAGGTTGGTCGTTGGTCTCGGAAACCCCGGAGAGAAGTACGAGCAGACAGCTCACAACCTCGGTTTCCTGGTGATTGACCGGGTTGCGGTGCGCAATCGAATCGATGTCGGGCGCCGCGATTGCCAGGCTCTGGTGGGGCAAGGAACGATCGGCGGGCATAAGGTGCTGTTGGCCAAGCCGCAGACGTTCATGAATCTGAGCGGCCAGTCGGTGCAGGGTTTGCTGGTGAAGAATGAAATCGCGCCGGCCGGCCTGATTTTGGTTTATGACGAGCTGGACCTGCCGTGGCAGTCGCTGCGGATCAGGCCCAACGGTTCGGCCGCGGGTCACCGCGGTGTGGGTTCGGTGATCGAGTGTATCGGTACGAAGGAGTTTCCCCGGGTTCGCCTGGGGGTTCATGGGGGCCGTCGCGAAAAGGACGGCGCTCAAATCGTGCTCGCGAAGTTGAAGCGGGCGCACAAACAAGAGTTGGATGAGCTGCTGGATTATGCGTCCGAGGCAGTGGAGTCCATCATCGCTGAAGGCGTCGAAAAGTCCATGGCGAAATACAATCGTCGCGCCCCAGGCTTAAACGAGGAAGAATGAGGATCTACGAAGAGCTGTTCATCATCCGGCCCGATGCGCCGGAAGAAGAAATCGATCATCTGATCGAACAACTGACCACTTTCATCGCCTCCCAGGGAGGCAACGTCGATAAATCGGAAAAATGGGGCATTCGCAAGCTGGCCTATCGCGTCCAGAAGCGAAACGAGGGGTTCTACATCCTGCTCCAATTCACCGCCCAGCCCACCACCGTGATTGAACTCGAGCGGCGGCTGCGCGTCTCGGATCTGGTGATGAAGTTCCAGAGCGTGCGCATCGACGAAAAGCTGAAAAAGATCGAGAAGCGCCGGAAGGATCGGGAGAAGCGCGCCTCGCGCAAACCGGCGCCTCCGGCCGCTCCCGCCGTTCCTTTGGAACACGTGATGGCGGGCGTGGCTGAACCCAGCGGACCGAGGCCCGGCGCACCGATGCCTGGCGCTCCTGTTTCCGGCGCTCCTGTTTCCGGGGCTCCGGCTTCGAATTCGGGTTCCGGCGCGGAGAAGGGAAATTAACATGCCCGACCAACGAGGCGGACGACCCATCAGCGGTTCCATGCGGCCCACCGGCGGCGACAAAGCGCTGGCCACCAAGAAGCAGTATTTCCGGCGTAAAAAGGTTTGCCGGTTTTGCGTGGAAAAGATCGACGACATCAACTACAAAGACGTGCGCATGCTCTCGTCCTTTATTTCCGAGCGCGGAAAGATCGTGCCGCGCCGCATTTCCGGCGTCTGCACGCCGCATCAAAAAAGGCTCGCCGAAGCGATCAAGCAGGCCCGCAATATCGCGCTGATTCCCTTCGCGACGGCCATCTAGAGGAGACCGATATGGACGTGATTTTGAGAGAAGACTTATGGAAGTGATTCTAAGAGAAGATATTGAAAAGCTGGGCACGCGCGGCCAGTTGGTGAAGGTGGCGTCCGGCTATGCGCGCAATTTTCTGCTGCCCCAGCGCATGGCCGTGCCCGCTACCGAAGCCAACAAGAAGATCGTCGAACAGGAGCGCCAGGCTTATTTGCGCAAAGAGGCCAAGCTGGCCTCGGAAGCCACGGACCTCGGCAAGATGCTGGCCGCCGTTTCGATCACCATTCATCAGAAGGCCGGCGAGAATGATCAGCTCTTCGGCTCGGTAACTTCCAAAGACATCGTGGAGGCTCTCGAAAAGCAGGGCTACACGGTGGAGCGCCGCAAGATCGCGCTCGAGGAGCCCATCAAGACGCTGGGCGAATTCAAGGTGCCGGTGAAACTGCATCGCGAAGTCACCGCCGAGATCACGGTGACGGTCGCCAAAGAGGAAGAATAGTTTCCTGCCGCATCCTGAACTGATTCTCGAACCGGGGCGCTATGAAGGCGTCCCGGCGTATACGCTTTTGCAGTCCGCCGGTCACGGATATATCGCCGTAGACCAGCGGCTGCTGCATGCGCTGCTCGACCATCTGGACCAGTCGCTTCCCGGCATCCTCGAATTCGCCGGGGAAGATCACGATGACGATCTGATGGATCTCGATCCGTTGCTGATCGATCTTTTTCACTCGCTGCGCACGCCCGCCGCACTGCCGTTTTTTATGCGTGTGATCGGCGAACATCCCCTCGACGTCCCCGATGATCTGGTGGAAGCGGTGGTGGAGCTGGGCGACGCGGCGGTGGAACCTCTGCTCGCCGTGCTGGCTCGATTCGAGGGCCGGGACGCGGGCGATATCCCGTTCATTCTGGCCGCTCTGCACCTCCGCGACCCGCGCGTGCTCGAAGCATTGACCAACCGCCTGGCGGTAGATCCGCAGGACGCCGCGCTGGTTCTTGAAACCTATGGCGATCCGGCCGCGATTCCCGCCATCCAAGCCGCGCTGGCGAAGATTCCCGCCGAAAACTCGGCCGCCCGCGCTCCGCTCCAGGCCGTGATCGAGAGTTTGTCCAACCCGCCGGAGAGCGACGGCACACTGGATGAGCCGTTCGACATTTGGCCGCTGTATCCCGAAAAGCTCGCTCCCGATTTCAACGCGCTCGAAGACTCAGATCGCCTGGCGATGCTCAAAAAAGGGTCGGCCGAGCTGCGTTCCGGCGCCGCTCTGAGTTACCAGGGCAGCGAATTGCCGGACCAGGTGCGCGAGCGCCTCGTGGAGCACGCCAAGACCGATCCCGACCCGGGAGTTCGCGGCGCCTGCTGGGAAGCGCTGGGCGAGATCGGCGACGATCCGGAACTGCGGCGCGTGATGCTGAAGGTGCTGGCCGATCCCAAGGCTGCGCTCGAAGAACGCGCCGGCGCGATCATCGGACTGGCGGAGCAATCAAGCGACCCTGCGATCTATCAGGCCATTTTGAACCTGTACGAGGACCCGCTCGGCCGCGCCAAAGCGCTCCAGGCCATGGCGCGATCGTTCGACAAGCGCTTCTCGGCGTACCCGCCCAAGCACCTCAACGATCTCGATCCGGACGTCAAATCTCAGGCCATTTGGGGCATCGGCTATTTGAATCTTTCGTCCGACGCAACGCGCCTGGTGGAGCTGTTCGCGGACGAGGAATTCCGCACCGACGCGCTCTTTGCTTATGCGCTCTCGGTTCCCGGCGAAACCTCCGCGGGCCGCATTCGCGCCCTGATGACCAAAGTGGAAAAGGCCGCGGGCGGTTTCCGCGAGGACGAAGAGGATCTGGTCCGCATCGCGCTCGATCAGCGGCTGATGCTGCACGGCAAGGATCCGGTATTTTTCCCCGACGACGAGGATGAGGAAGAGCACGATCACGAGCCCGCGGTCGCGATCAGTGCGCCAAAACCGGGGCGCAACGATTTGTGTTCCTGCGGAAGCGGGAAGAAGTACAAGAAGTGCCACGGCGCGGTGAATTAAGGGGCCCAGGTGCTTATGAATAGCCCCGCCTCCGCACCCTCCGCCCCTGGACCATTCGCCGTCTCGAGCCACACCTTCGAAGCCCGTGACCCGGCCCGTGACCGTCTCTTCCCCTGCGATATCTGGTGCCCCGACGAGCCCGGTGCGTGGCCGCTCGTCCTCTTCTCTCACCACAGCCGCGGCAGCCGTCGCTCCGCCACCTACCTCACCACGCACCTCGCGAGTCACGGCTACCTGGTCGCGGCCCTCGATCATTCCGAAGTCGTCGCCCCGCAGATCGCCGGCAATGTCCAAGACTTCATCGCCAATCGCGTTCCCGACGCCCGCTTCCTGCTGGACTACATGCTCGCGGGCCGATTCCGTGTGGCGCCCGGCCCGACCCGGATCGTATTGCTATCGTCGGCCACAGCTTCGGCGGCTGGACCGCCTTGGCCTTGCCCGGAATCGACACGCGCATCCAGGCCGTGGTCGCGCTCGCCCCCGGCGGAGCGTCCAATCCCAAGCCGGGAATTATCCCCGCCATCCTCAGTTTCAACTGGCCGCGCCCGCCCGCCACGCTCTACATCGTCGCCGAGGACGACGTCCTCACTCCCATCGCCGGCATGCATGAGCTGTACGGCCGCACTCCCGGGCCCAAGCAAATGGTGGTCCTCCCCCGCGCCGACCACCTGCATTTCGTGGACAACGTTGAGCAGGCGCACGAGCAGCTCCGCGCCGCCAGCCTCCCACCCGAGACCTCCTGGATTTCACGCGAAATGCGCCCCATCGCCGAACTCTGCACCGGAGAAGAAGCCCACTGTCAGATCCAAAGCCACACCCTCGCCCACCTCAACGCTGCTCTCTCCCGCCGCAGCGCCAGCTAGCCCACTCGACGCCGATTCGCAGTACTGACTGCGGCGCCCTTATCAGCTGAGCTCTATCTCACGCATCACCACTTCGCGCAATGGCGGCAAAGCTATTTGCACGGTGTCCCATATCAGCTTGGCAGCCACATCCTCGTAATCATGCCGGTACACGTTGCCTGCGCCAGCCATTCCTTTCCAAGCGATGGACGTGTTCCGCGCTTTGATTTCATCCGGAACTCGACGCGAAGCTTCCGAGATGATCTCCAGGCAGCGCGTGACGGCGTACACCGAACGCATGTCCTCGCGGAACGCCTCGTAGTCCAGGCCCGCAACGAACTCCGTCGCCAGATTGATGTGGTATTCGATATCGCGTAGCGCCGCTCTTGCGGCGTCAGAAAGCATAGATCAGGTCGGCCAGAGCTGCCGGCTTAACATAAGGTTTCAGACCATCGCGGTTCACCACGTCCACGCGTCCATCGAAGAGCTGGGAAATGTAGTCTTTGAGACTCGCGTAATCATAGACAGTGACTCGGACCGCGGGATCGAACTCGATCATGATATCGGTGTCGCTTTCAGGGCCTTGGTTGCCGCGCGCGCGGGAACCGAACAAGGCAGCGTGAGCCACGCCCCGCTGGCGCAGCACGGCCTCGTTGTCCCGCAACCGGGCCAAGATCTCTTCACGATCCATGACTACTTCTAGCTTATCCCGATCCGACCGAGCTGCCGCGGAATCACCGAATTGACAGAGGCTGACAAACCAAATCCGACGAGATCGGTCAAAATAGGAGTATGCGTTGTCTGTTGCTCCTGGTGACCTCGCTCGCCCTCATCGCGGCCGGCGAAATGCCGCTCACGGTCGCGAAACTGACTGACTTCATCAAGTCCGCTGTACAACTCAAGCAGCCCGACAAGCAGGTGGCCGAGACGCTGCGCCACTTCCGCATGACGGAGAAGCTCGACGACCGCACCATTGAGGAGCTGCAAAGCATGGGCGCGGGCCCCAAGACCGTCGCTGCGCTGAAAGATCTGGGCGATGCCTCGGCCAGTTTGCCCACGGCCACGCCTCCGCCGCCTAAGCCGGTGGTGGTGCCCATTCCGCCGCCCGATTCGATCGAGCAGGCCAAGATCATCGACCAGGCGCGCGACTACGTGCTCAATTACACCAAAAGCCTGCCCAACTTCATCTGCGTCCAGGTCACGCGGCGCGACGTGGACCGCGCGGGCAACGGCGCGAGCTGGTATCACCTGGACACCATCACCTCCAAGCTCACTTACGACGGCCGCAGCGAAGACTACGAGGTGATCATGAAGAACGATCAGCCGGTGACCAACACCAAAATGGAGCAGCTCGGCGGGACGGTTTCCGCGGGCGAGTTCGGGAGCATGATGGCCGAGATTTTCGATCCGCAAAGCCAGGCGCAATTCTCCTGGGATCATTGGGCCACGCTGCGCGGCCGCCGCGCCTACGTCTTCGCCTATGACATCGCGCAGGAAAACTCGCGTTATCACATGAAGGAAGTCGAAACGGGTAAGGAGATCGTGCCGGCGTATCGCGGGCTGGTGTACATCGATAAGGAGGACAACGTCGTCACCAAGATCACGCTGAACCCCTACAACATCCCGGCCGACTTCCCGGTGCATGAGGCGCACGAATCGCTGGATTACGATTTTCAG
This sequence comes from Bryobacterales bacterium, assembly GCA_963798295.1. Taxonomy (GTDB): domain Bacteria; phylum Acidobacteriota; class Terriglobia; order Bryobacterales; family Bryobacteraceae; genus Palsa-89. The sequence goes on from CAWCSV010000007.1 coordinate 2,475,933, forward strand.
ACCATCGCCGACGTGAAATACATGCTGCCGCTCAAGGCCGTGCTGACGTCCAAGCTGGATCGTTTCGGCACCAAGAACGACATCGAGTTCCGGCTGTACCGCAAGTTCGAAACCGGGTCGACCATCAAATTCGACACGCCTGATCCGCTGCCCGAAGACCAGACGAAAGAGCATTGATCACCAAAGAGAAGATCAAGGAGAAGCCTAGGAGAAACAATGACGAACCCCTACGCCATTCATATCGACGGGCGCGAGCCGCTGGACGTGATCGCGGAGACGCCGCGGCGCCTGGTGCAATTGGTCGAAACGATCGGTCCTGAGCGCGTGGAGCAATCGCCCGCGCCGGGCAAATGGTCCGTGCGCGAGATCATTTCGCACCTGGCTGACGCCGAAGTGGTGTTCGCTTTCCGGCTGCGGCAGACCCTGGCCGAGGACCATCATGTGATCCAGCCTTTCGATCAGGATGTGTGGGCGAAAAACTACGCTTCGTATGACGTGGGCACGGCACTGGCGGCTCTTAGCGCCGTGCGCGCCTGGAACCTGGCGCTGATACGGTCGGTGAAGCCGGCCGATCTGGCAAAGCCGGTCACGCATCCCGAGCGCGGCACGATGACGTTCCAGATCGTCGTCGAAACCATGGCCGGGCACGACCGGAATCACATCAAACAGATTGAAGCCATCGCCGCGCAGGCCGCGCGAGCGAATTAGCGGCGCCGCGAACTACCACTAAGCTCCGCAGGCCGCCGAAGCCACTGCGGACGCGACGATCGCTTCCGCACGGCGCCAGTCTTCTTCGGCCGTGCCGGTGGGGCGCCCCGCGCTTTCCCACAGGAGTTCGGCGATGGCGGGGATGTGCTCACGATGGCCGTTGCGGGCCTGCCGCTCGGCCGCGGGCAGCATGACCCGTACTAACGCGTCCCGGGCATCGTCGTATGCCAAGTGCGCTTTTTCGAGTGCCAGCAGCGCGGCTTCGACCGCTTTTTGATCGCCGTTAGGATGCTCGGTCAGCGACTGGACCCACTGGGCTTTGCGCGAGAAGTCTTCGAATGCAAGCCTATATTGACGCTCTACCGCTAACGCTGTCGCCATACGTATTTAGACGAAGCCGCCGCGGAAAAGATCCGAAATTCAACCACTGTTGATTGCTTAGCCCCCATGGGAAGAGGTTAAGGTTCAGTTCTCAAGTTCCAGCAGCGCTTTCCCCCGCAGTCGGTAGTCGGGGTCCTTCAAGTTGGGGTTTAACTCGACGTTGTCAAAGCGGACTTCGATGCCCTGTTGCTGGCCCTCGGGCTTGATCATCATGGTTTTCGGGTAGTAGGAATTGCCGTTTTGGATGTAGTCGGAGTAGGTGATCAAGGCCGAACCGATGCCGGTATCGGTGGAAATCTTAACGCGCTGCGGGCGCATATTCGCGTCCAGGCCGATCGAGATCTTGTCGGTGCCGGATTCGGCGACCACCGAATAGTCTTCGCCCGCGACAGCATCGGCGTGGTCGGCCACCAGCCTGTAGTTGGAGCTCTGAAGGCGCGCGAGCAGGGCGGGGAGCTGATAATCGCGGATCATTCCGAAATCGGTGGGCAGTTCCAGCGCGTCGTTGCCGGTCAAGTTCTTGCTGGCCTTGAATTCACTGCCTTCGAACATCACTTCATGCAGGATGCGGCCGGACTTGGCCTGGAACAGCGCGCGGTCGGTGCGATTGCGCATCAGCAGGGTCCAGCGGACGCTGGTGCCGTCGTGAGCCCAGAGCGTCGTGCTGCCGCGCGCCTGAACGGAGCCGAGCGTTTTGAGGCCGTCTTCGCCTCCCAGCGCGGCAATCACTTTCTGGAACAATTGTTTTCCGAAGGCTTCGCGAGCGGCGCGGTCCGGATCAAGCGTGGCGGCCACCGCCGTGCTCTTGGCGGGCTCGACCATCACGATGTGCTGGCGCGAGACGAACCCTTCCTTGGTGAAATCGATGGTCCAGTTGCCGGGCGTGAGACCGGCCACTTCGAGTTTGCCGCCCGCGGTGGCGCCGATCGAGCTGCCGTTGAGGCTGACCTGGCACTCCACGGGCGCGCAGGTCAAAGCCAGCATGCCCTTGGCGACCGGTTTGGGAGCGGCCACCGGAGCCGGCGGCGCGGGCCGCGCCTTGCTCTTGATAACGTCCAGAATGTCGTCCGATGCTCCGGCCGACTGCAGCTTCTGCATGTTGTCGTTCGACATCGCGAAGGCCACGCCGCGGTTCTCGATGGCTTCCTTGCGGCGGCGGAGCGGGATGGCGTCCTGCTTCAGAAGCAGCAGGACTTGATCGAGCGTGAAAGGATCGCCGGTAAGAAACGCATCCGCCGGTTTCTTGGAGTGCGCGGGCTTGGGATCCGTCGCCGCGCGGGCGCCCGGCGCCACGGTCACGGCCGCGGCAAGTATGGCAAATGGGATCAGACGTCTCATGAGAGTCCTTACGTCACCTCACTACTTCAATGCCGCTTCAGCGGCCTGCGCTTCGCGGATTTTCTTTTTCCAGGAGCGGGCTTCTTCATTGGCCGGGTCCGTGGTCAGGACCTGGTTGACGAGCGCGAGCGCTTGGGCATACCGGCCGGACTCCCACAGCGTGCGCACCGGACCGTTGAGAATCTGTTTGGCGGAAACCTCCGGATTAACGGCCTCGGCGGGCGTCGGCTCTTGCGGTTTCGCGGCGCGGGCGGCTGGGGGCGCGGGCGCGGGGGCTGCAACCGGAGCGGGAGCGGGCGAGACCGGCTTGGGCGCGGCGGCCGCCGCATTGCGCTGCCTGCTCTCGGAGGCCTTCAGATTCTGGCGCGATACGAATGAGCCCAAGAAGGCCACCGCCAGGACCAGCCCGACCACTGCGACCAGTACGCCCTTGCCCAGTTTTTTGGGCTTCGGCGCAGCGGGCGCCGGCCGAGGCGCCACCGGCTTGATGAAACTCTTGGGCGCTTGATACGCAGGTTGATACGCAGGTTCGGCGGATCGAGGCGCCGGCGGATTCATGGGTGGCGGCGGAGGCGATGCCGGCGCGCGTTCGGTGGCGGGCGGCGGGTTCGTTGAAAGAGAAAGCGGCGCGCTGGCTTCGTACGATCGTGCTGTCCAGGCGCGGGCCTCGGATGGGGCGTCTTGTGGTCTTTGGCGCGGCTCGGGCATCGCGGGCGTGGTTGCGATGGGAGGCGATGGCGGAGTAGGAACGGGCTGCGCCACGGGAGGGGGTGTGACTGTCAGCGCGGGCGGTAGATGTTCGGCGAGTGCATCGGTGGAGGGCGGACTGAGCGGCTCTACGGCGGCGGCGTTGGCGGCGCGCCGGAACTGCTGCGCCGTAAGATACAAACCGGAGGCGAACTCTTCGGCGGTCTGGAGGCGCTGCGCGGGATCTTTCGCCAGTGTGCGCGCGACCAGTGTTTCCAGCCCTTCGGGAATCTGCGAGTCTATACTACGCAGGGTCGCCGGATCGCTGTGCACGATTTCGCGCGGAATTAGTCCGGCATCGGCCGAAAACGGATATTCTCCCGAGACCAGCTCATACAGCATCACGCCCAGGGCGAAGATGTCAGAGCGCGCATCGAACGGCTGACCCAGGATCTGTTCGGGCGCCAGGTAATTGGCCACCAGCCCCGCGGGGCGCCCCCCGGCGTCCAGCACAGCCGCCAGCCACTTGGCGACCCCAAAATCCAGGATGGCGGCGTCGCGCGAGGCGTCCACGAAAATATTGGCCGGTTTCAAATTGCCGTGCGCCATTCCGCGCGAATGCGCGAACCCCAGCCCTTCGGCCACCTGCGCGATGACGCCGAGCTTTTGATCCAGTGCGAGCTCGCGGTTCTCTTCCATAAAGCGCTTCAAGTCCACGCCATTGCGCCACTCGGTAGCTACGAAGATGCCTTCTTCCACGACGCCCAGATCGTAGACCTTGGCGATATGGCGGTGCGTGAGCTCCGAGCAGGACGCCAGGTAAGCGCAGAACTGTTCCTTGGTTTCGTCGCTGATGCCGGGAACGGATTCGAGAATCTTGACCGCGAATTCGCGATTGCGAAACGCGTCGCGCACGCGGTAGGTCTGGCCGGTAGCGCTCGCACCCAGCGCCTCAATCACCTGATACTTCCCGATAGACTTCATTTCAGCGGTGTCCTTTCCGAGAAGCGCGGCGCGGCTTCCACTAGTACTGGCGCAAGCACTTACTAAGAGAGATCGGATGGCGGAAGGAGTGTCTGCAGGTGAGGTTAAAGTGATCGGTAGTTTTACCATGAGAACTCCAGAGATCTATGTAGTACTTTTTCGCTTGACACGCTCTGCTTACTGTGTATACTGAGTATACTAACAGCACAGATGAACGGCGCATTCGCCATCTCGCAGGCCGACAAGCGGCCAATGTATCTGCAAATTATGGAGCAGATCAAGGAGCGCATTGCGGTGGGGGATTGGGGGCCGGGGCAGGCGATCCCGTCGATACGGCAACTCGCTGCGGATCTTCAAGTTAGCGTGATCACTGTGAAGCGGGCGTACCTGGAGCTGGAGCGGGAAGGCGTGATCGTGACGCAGCAGGGCAAGGGGTCGCATGTAGCGTCCAGCCCGGGGCTCGGCGCGAGGCTGCGCGAGCAGGAATTAAGCCAGCATTTAGAACAAGTTATGCGGATTGCGGCACAGCTCGGTATCCCGCAAAAGGATCTCGAAGAACGGCTGCGGGAGGCGGCCGACCGGGTGGCCGAAAAGGAAACGATATGACGGACTTAGCGATTGAACTGACGGGGGTATCGAAGCGCTACCGGTTTTTTGCACTCGATAACGTGCATTTCAGGGTGCAAAAAGGCCAGATTATGGGCCTTATCGGCCCCAATGGAGCGGGGAAATCGACCACGATCCGCATCCTGATGGGGCTGATCCGTCCGGACTCGGGCGACGTTCGGGTGCTGGGGCACCCGATGCCCGCCGAGCAAGTGGCGGCGAAATGGGACATCGGCTTCGCCTCTGACGACATGCGGCTCTATGATCAACTCACCGTCGGCTGGCACATGAACTTCATCGCATCGATGTATCCGAACTGGGACGCAGCCTACGCGCAAGTGCTGCTCAAGCGCTTCGGGCTGGTGGCCGAGCAGAAAATCAAAGGGTTGTCGCACGGCCAGCGCGTCAAGGCGGTGCTGCTGCTGGTGCTGGCGCGGAAGCCGAAGCTGCTGGTGCTGGACGAGCCGACGACGGGCCTGGATCCGGTGGCGCGGCACGAAATCCTGCGAGAACTGACCGCCGTGATGACCGATGAAGGACGCAGCGTTCTGTTTTCCTCGCACAACACGCAGGACGTGGAACAAATTTCGGACCAGATCACTTTTATTGACCGCGGCCGCATCATCGATTCGATGGACAAAGAGATGTACCTGGACCGCTGGCGAAGATTGCGGCTGGAGGTGCCCGCCGGAGTGGAGCTGCCGGCGCTGCCGGGGATCATCGGCGTGCGTCAGGAAGGGCGGCTGGCAGTAGCCACCGCGAACGCGTACGTGCCCGATCTGGCCAACGCGTACGAGAACACGGGCGCGCGAGTGCAGCGCATCGAAAACATGACGCTGGAAGAAATTTTCGTGGCGAACGTCGAGCATAGCCGTGAGGAGGTGGAGGCATGAGGGGATCGGTTGTTTGGCAGTTAATGCTCAAGGACTGGCGGCTGTATCGGGGCATGATCGTGTTCTCGATCCTATTTGGGGTGATTGGGCTGGGCATCGTGCAATTCGCGACCGAGGTTACGGTGGTGGTGGGCACCGTCTTGTTCTTCATCGCCATAATTCTGGTGGGAGCCATGCTGCCGCTGGCGGGGATTATGAACGAACGAAAAAACAAAAACCTGGCCTTTGTGATGAGCCTGCCGGTTTCGTCGGTCCAGTACACGACGTCGAAGCTGTGGTCGACCACGGGAATGTTTCTGATTCCCTGGGTGACGCTGGTGGCCGCAGGTGTCCTGCTGATCGTCCTGCGGGGATTTCCTCACGGAGTGATCCCAGTAATGATCATACTCGCGCTGCTTCCGTGGGTTGGGTTGGGCATCATCACGGCGGCGGCGCTGATCGGAGAGTCGGAAGGGTGGGGAATTGCGGCGAACGTCGTGGTCCAGTCGTCGTATGGGCTGACGTGGTACTTCTTTTCCCGCGTTCCAGAAATAATGAAATACAACAATTCCCCGGTGGTGGTGTGGAGTCCGGCGGTGCTCAAAATCCTGGCAATTGAATTGGCGATCGTTCCGTTGCTGCTGGTATTGACGTACTTCGTGCAGTCGCGGAAACGGGATTTTATCTAGGAGGCGGCCATGCGATACCTGATCCTAATTACAGTTGTGCCGGTGTTGTTCGCCCAGGCGTTGTTGGCACAAGACGGCCCGGCGATTTACAAAGAGCGCTGCGCGAAGTGTCACGACATGCCGGCGGCGCGGGTGCCGTCGATCGCGATGATCAAAGCGATGAGCGGAGAGGCGATTTACGTGGCGCTTTCGAACGGTGTGATGAAGACGCAGGCCGAGGGGCTGGGGACGGCCGACCTTTTCGCACTGATTGGCTACATCGGGCCGACCGGCGGCACGCAGGTGGCTACCGTTTCACTTACGCCGACCTGTAAGGTCGACGCGCAATTTCGAATCGACGCCAAATCGCCGCAATGGAACGGCTGGAGCACGAGCCCGACGAACTCCCGTTTCCAAGACGGGGCTTCGGCGGGACTTGCGGCGGCGGACATTTCAAAGCTCAAGCTGAAGTGGGCGTTCAACCTGGGCGACGTCACCAATGCGCGATCGCAGCCTGCCATTATCGGTGGCCGCGTGTTTATCGCGACGGCGGCCGGAGCTGTTTATTCACTGGATGCCGATACTGGCTGCACGCGCTGGGGATATCAGGCGGGCAAAACCGGCGTTCGATCGGGCTTGACGGTGGGCGAAGCGAACGGAGCCCCGGCGGTTTTCTTTGGCGACACGGGCGCTAATATTTATGCGCTCAACGCGCAAACCGGCGAACTGATCTGGAAGGTTCGGCCGGTGGATCATTTCGCGAGCATGCCCACGGCGACGCCGCGATACTACAAGGGAGTGGTTTACCAGCCATTCAGCTCGTTCGAGGAAGTAATGGGGCCCGATCCGAAGTATGGCTGCTGCACTTTCCGCGGCAGCGTGGTGGCTCTGGACGCCGGCACGGGCAAGAAGATTTGGCAAAGCTTCACGATTGGGGAGGCCGCGAAGCCCACGCACAAGAATCCAGCGGGAACGCAACAGTTCGGGCCATCGGGCGCGGCAGTGTGGTCGAGTCCGACGATTGATGAGCAGCTGGGCGTATTGTATGTTTCCACGGGAGACAATTATTCCGATCCGCCGAGCAATACCAGCGACGCGATCCTGGCGATGCAACTCAAGACCGGGGAGCTGCTGTGGTCCAAGCAATTGACCGAGAACGATGCCTTCAACACAGCTTGCGGGAGCCCTCAGCCTGGGAATTGTCCGGCGGCAAAAGGTCCCGATTTTGATTTTGGACAGCCGCCGATCTTGGTGAACCTGGGCCCAGACAATCAAGGGCGAGCCCAACGCGCGCTGGTAATCGGGCAGAAGTCAGGGATGGTTCACGCGGTGGACCCGGATCAAAAAGGCAAGATCCTATGGCAGACGCGAGCCGGTGAAGGCAGCGCGTTAGGGGGAAGCCAGTGGGGCTCGGCCTCGGACGGGCAGAAAGTGTATGTGGCGATCTCTGATGCCGGAATTGGCGTCGTGTTGGATCCAAAATCGCCGCAAGGTTACCGGCTGACACTCGACCCCAAAAAGGGCGGGGGACTGCACGCGCTGGATCTCAAAACGGGCCAGATGGTGTGGAGCGCGAAGGGAGTGTGGTGCGCGGAGGGGCGCACGGATTGTTCTCCGGCGCAATCGGCCGCCGTCACCGCGATTCCAGGCGTGGTTTTCTCCGGCTCTCTGGACGGGCATCTGCGGGCGTACTCGGCTTCGACGGGCGAAATCCTATGGGACACCGACACGGAGCGCGACTTTGAGACCGTAAATGGCAAGCGGGCGCACGGGGGTTCACTGGATGTAGCCGGACCGGCAGTCGTCAATGGTATGGTCTTCGTAAATTCCGGCTACAGCCAGTACGGCGGGATGCCGGGGAACGTGCTGCTGGCGTTTTCGGTGAAATAGCGCAGGCTCGCGTCCTCTACAAGTCCTCGGGATGCAATCCGGTTTTCTTGGCGATCTGCGCTAGGAGCGCCGGGCCGATTTCGTCACCGTCGTGAAAAGCGAATGTGTAGTTCGGCCAGCCGGACCTCTTAAGCCGTCGATGCGAGCCTTTCTGCCATGCGATCTGTGACCGGACCCATAAATTTGCCGCCGCGGCACGTTTATGGGTCCAAGCCACCGTCGTCGTCGGGCGGCGACGTTATGATTTCGGCGACAATCCCAGAGATAGGCCATTAAATCTACCCGTCTCAAAAAACCGAGATTTCTTACACTCGATTGGCAGACGGCTTCCTTGCCGCAATTTCGACTACTCCCCGATTCCGGACTTTCCGTTCATGGTGATCGATAACCTGTAGGCCGGGAACTAGCGACACGATTTCATCCCGAGATAAGAGTTTGAGGTTAGCTCGCGCCAATGCGATCTCGCAACCCCAATGCACCGGCATCTTGCAGAGGAACAGGCCCCCGGGATTCAACGCGGAAACGATCTTCGGGAAGAGGCTCCGGTCCAAGTGATAATAAAGGACGATCAGATCGAACCGTTCGGGCTCAAACTTATATTCCGCGGCATCCCCTGTAAAGAGAGTGATTTTGACATTGAGCCGACCAGCAGCTTGACTGAGCTTTCCAATAGCCACGCCCGAGATGTCCACCGCGCTCACTTGCCACCCACGGTCCGCCAGCCATAGCGCGTGTCTGCCGAGCCCGGCCGCAAGGTCGAGCGCCACGCCCCGGTTCGGGAACGAGGGTGCCACATGTCTCTCGTAGGCCGAAAGAAAAAACGGATCCGGGTTGGTTAATGAAGGCAGCCCCTCCTCATACTTGCGATCCCACTGAGCTTGCTTGTCGATTTCTTCCATGGTTGTTCCAGGAACCCGGACCAGACTCCCACCCATCAAGCCATCCCGTCCGGGCTTTGGCTGCCGCCGCGCGGCAGCAACCGTGCCGAATTCAAGATGAATGTCATCTCGGAGGCGACATGAATGAAGGCTGCGAGCAAAGGCCCGAGCAGTCCGCAAGCGGCGAGGACGATTCCGGCCGCATCGACGGCTAGAGTGCCCCCAAAGTTCTGCCAGATGGTGCGGCGCACACGACGGGCTACGTGCAGGGTCTCGACGAAACGCACAAGATCGTTTCCGAGCAGCACCACGTCGGCGCTCTCGCGCGCCACATCTGTTCCCGAGCCCATGGCAACACCCACGCTCGCCTCCACCAGGGCCGGCGCGTCGTTCACGCCGTCGCCGACCATGGCAACTATGCGGCCTTCCCCCTTAACCAAAGCTCGAATGCGCGCCAGCTTTGCCTCAGGAAGCGCCTCGGCGACAATTTCGTGGATACCGAGCTGGCTCCCTACGGCCTCGGCGACCGCTCTGGAATCTCCCGTGAGCAGGATCGTCCGAACACCGATCTCATTCAACGCTTCGACGGCTCCTTTGGCGTCAGGGCGTACGGTATCGGAGACCGCGATCACGCCGAGGATTTGGTTGTTACGCGCGACGAAAACATCGGAAGCGGGCTCCGCGTCGTGCCGCAGTGAGGACGGGACGGCGATGCCTCGGTCCTGCATCAAGGCTGCGTTGCCGACGACAACGGTTGCGCCGTCTACTAGGGCCGTAATACCCCGGCCAGGCTTGTAGTCGAAACGCTCCGGCTCCCCGATCGGCCGGCCCAGCGCTTGGACATAAGCAACGATGGCTTGGCCCAGAGGATGCTCGGAGCGCAGTTCCGCGGCTGCCGCCGCGTCGAGGATTGTCTCCGCGCTCGCATCACCGGCGGAAACGATGCGCTGTACTTCGGGACGGCCGAATGTGAGTGTGCCGGTTTTGTCGATAACTACCAAGTTGACTCGCCCGAGGGTTTCCAGATGGACGCCGCCTTTGACGATCGCGCCCAAACGCGCGCAACGGCCGATTCCGCCCAGGATAGCGAGCGGCGTTCCGGCGGCTATGCCGCAGGCGCCAGCGACGATGATTACCGAGATGGTGGAGACGATATCGCGCGTGATCAGGTAAGTGAGCGAGGCCGCGCCGAGGGCGAAGTAGACGAGATATCCGGCCAACCGGTCGGCCAGCCGCTGCACGGGGGCGCGCGAGCGCTCGGCGCGTTCCACGGCCTCGATGATCTTGCCGTAACTGGTGTCCCGGCCAATGCGTTCCGCGCGGATTTCGAGTGCTCCGGACTGGTTGATGGAGCCCGCGAAGACATGCGACTCAGCGACCTTTTCGTTTGGCATCGACTCGCCCGTGATGCGGGATTCATCCACGAATGAGTGACCCGACAGTACCGTGCCGTCCACCGGGACACGGCCGCCGGGAGCAACCAGAATGGCATCGCCGATACGCAGCTCGTCGGCGGAAACGGCGCGGATGGCTCCAGCACGTCGAACGGAGACTTCACGGGGCAGGAATTCGAGAAGGTCGCGGATCGCCTTACGGCCGCGGCCCACCGTCAGTCCCTCAAGCACTTCGGCGACTAGCACAAACAGGGTGATGATCAGGGCCGTGAAGAACTGGCCGATGGCGGCGGCGGCGGCGATGGCGATAGTCATGGAGAGTTCCATCGTCATGCGACGCTCCAGGACGTTCTCGAAGGCTTCCTTGAGGATGGGCCAACAGCCGGCGGCGAGGCCCGCGATACCGATTATGCTCACCGCGGAGAGGGGCTCCCAGAGCTTGAACCACACTGCGGCCGCGGATAGCGCGACGAATGCAATCCGGGCGGCTTCGAGCGCGTCGAAGCCTTGGCTATGCTCGTCGTGGGCATCCTCGTGGCCGTCATGATCGTGGCCGTGTTCATCTTGCCGAGGTAACGCGCCGGGGAGGGTTGTGCGCGCGTCGGCCAGTTCCGTTAGTGTTGAAGGGTTGCTGTGTTGTTGCGCCATGATTCTCAGTTCCTCTTATTTCAAATAGGCCTTCACGATTTCGGCAAACTCCTGGGCGTTCCTGGTCCGCTCGCCGGCGTTGGCCGCGCCAACCACATGCTCCAGAACGTGGTCTTCCATCACTTCGCCCATGAGGCCATTTACCGCGCCGCGAACCGAAGCGATGAGACGCAGCACATCGGTACACTCGGTCTCCGATGCTAGCGCGCGCTCGACGGCCTCGATCTGACCTCGGATGCGGCGCACTCGGGCGATCAACTTGGTTTTCTCACGGATCGTGTGCATGTCGTCTCGATCGATAGTATAGGGGGGTATTCTATCTAGGGTCAAGAGCGGCGCACCAGGTGCGCCCTACCCAGAATGCGTTAGCCTTTGAGAACGGCGCAGAACAGAAAGGCCACGGAATTGAGCGTTGCGGAGTGTATCGATGCGCTCCCAGATAAGACCAGGCGCGCGGATGGCATGGCGTTGATCAAGTTGATGCCGTGAGTCTGAGGTCAGGTTCCGGTCCTGCATGCCTCGCGAGCGTCGATGAATTTCCGGCAATATTATGGGGGCGCGGCGCACTTTCGGCAATCTTATGAGTTCAGTGCCAGAACCGGGAAACCGGAGACTGGGCCGCAAATCAACAGCTTGCGACGGACACAAACGGCAAGGATATGGGTTCAAGACGGCAAGATCATGGGTTTTGTCACACTATCTCCCATCCAATCCGTAACAGCGCTGATAGAAGTTGTTTCGCCTTGACAGATTTCCAGCGGCTCATGCGACTGAGAAGACTTTGGTGAACGGCTCAGGAATCTCTTCGCCGTGCTCGATGCAGTCGGCGGCTACACGGAACGCGAGGGCACGAACGGCGGCGAGGGCCGATTCACGCGTGGCGCCGTAAGCCATGACCCCGGGCATGGATTCGATGTCGGCCCACCAGCGGCCGTCTTCTTCCTGGCCGACTGTAATCGGGATCGATTCGATTGTGATGGTCTCCATCGGCTCTGGCTTTATTGTAGGAGCGGCCGCCGAGCCTTTTAGAGCTGCTGCACCACCAGGTTCGGGATCATTTGGAAATGCCGAATATTGTGGGTTGCCACGGCATATCCCAGCTCCAGAGCGGTCGCGCCGATCAACAAATCGGCCAGCGGGATGGAGAAACCTTTCGCCTGCAGTGCGCCGTCGATCGTGCCCGCGCGAAACGCGATTGGCACCGTGATCGGTTCTACTGTGAGCTCGCTCAGCAGCTCATTAACGAAGCACTCGCGAGCGATCTGTCGAACCCTGGAATCTGCTCGCGCGATCCCATGAGCCAACTCCACCAGAGTCACGATGGAGACAGTCACCTCCGTGCCTAATTTTGCGTGGAGCAGGATGCCCACTGGCGGTCAATCCCACTCTGGAGGACGGAGTGGTTCGCGATGGCGGTCGATGAAGCTTTGCACATCCGAGGCGAAACTCGGATCGAGGGCCGCGGTGGAAGATTCGGGGAGCGCGGCCATAATCTCTGACAGCTTGCGGCGCCTTAATTCGGCGGGACGCAAGATGGCCACGGGGTGTGCATTTCGCTCAATCACGATTTCGGCGCCGGATTGCACGCGGTTCAACACGGAAGCAACGTCGCGCACGAATTCCGCTTCGCTAATGTGGACTTGCGCCATATCTTATGATCATAACGTTAATTCCCGAGCGGCGTCTTACAAAGGGGTAATACTCCAGGCGTGGAGGCGAGTTTTCCGATTGAGGTTGCGGCGGCGGAGCCGAAGTATGTTCGGATTCTGACCCGCGATGCGGAAGGCTTTGACGAGGTGATTCGCGAGCTACTGCCTCCTCGAACCGCTGAGGCGGCGCTGACGCTGAAGCCGTATCTGTTCGTGGACTCGAATCCGTCGGCGGAGACCGTGGTCGCGTATTGCGTGCATTACGACATCGCCGGGGCGCTTCGTGGGGCGGGAAAGATATTCGTCCACAAAGAGAATCCGACCGCGGTTCTGACGAGAGCGCCGGTTCGGAGTATGCTCAATGACCCGCTACGACCGGGAGATCGGCGCGTGAAGGCTTTGAGTGCGGCCTTTTCTCGCCGCTCGGATGAGGACGATCCGTATTGGGTACCTGCTATCCGGGAACGGCTGGAGGAGCGGTACCCGCCGGGCTCCGTGAAGTATATGCGCATTTCGCTCGACGCGGTCATCTTGGAAGACGGCAGTCTTTTCGGACCCGACGAGAGCGGTTTCGCGAAGCATTTTTCGGGGTACGTGGCGAAGGAGCGCGAGATCTTTCGGCGCATTGTCAAGAGTGCGGACTCGGGCAAAGCGCTCGACGGCGTGATTCAGTCACTGCGTGACGAGTCCGATGCGCTTCGAGCGAAACCACGACGTTTTCGCGACAACTCCGTTTTTTGGACTGTCCAATCCACCGGCGAAGCCTATGGGCTCTGGAAGCGCAACGGAGATGACGCGTTCCTGCGGCTGGCGCGGGAGATGGCGGCTGCGAAACCATTTCGGGTCCGACGCCGAAACTCGGGCTCATAAACGCGGGTTATAATACTGAGAATTCGTGCTCGAAAGGAGATTCCTGATGGTCTCCCGCGCTCTGGCCTTGGCCGCGATGTTCAGCGGCGTTCTTCTGTCTCAAACTCCACAGGCACCCGCCATTTTTCAGGGCGCGATTCCGCGCGATCAGCTTGCATTCCTGAATCAATTTGACGGAGCGCCGTCGAAGGATTTAATCGAAAATAAACAATTCCGCAAATTACTGCACTCGGTTCTGCCCGATTGCACCTTTCATTATGGCCGCGACATGCCGCTCGCAGACGCTATCGACAAGGTCATCAAAGGTTCGCCGCTGCCGGTTCGGATTCACGACGGCCGCTACCTGATCGTCTCAGGGCGCATGGGCCCGTACCTGGGCGGTCGCGGATTTATCTGGATCGATTTACAGGACGGCACCGGGCTGGGCGGCTTCTATTTCCGTCCCACGAATGGCGAGCCGTCGCCCACGGTCAACGTATTTTCCAAGCAGGTGAAGGAGGAGGACACGCTCGCAATGAGCCAGCTTCCACCCGCGTTTGCCGAGGATTTGTGGGAGTGGTCCGGCCAATCGCGGATTCCGCCTGTCACCGCGCGCTACTTCATCACGGGCGATAAGAAAAAGATCCTGTTGGAGCACGATGAGGATTATTGTGCGCGGGTGGGCGGCTCCAGCGCCGCACCGCCGCAGAGCCCTTGCCAGCAGATGAACGCGGATGCGGCCGATGTCGACCTGGTGGCGGCTTATTATTTGGATCAAACCAATCACGCGACCAATGCGACCGCGTGGATGATCAACGATCACGACGCAGTGGCCTGGATCCAGTTTCGCGACAACACTTGCGCTGCGGGACCCAACCCGCTGGGCTGCCGCATCGTGATGACGCGCGAACGCACGCAGCTGATTATTCGCCGCAAGGTGGCGTGGCGCCCGCCGCCCGCGAAATAACCAATAACCCGAGAGGAGCCAGAAGGATGAAATTAGCCATCGTTCTCGCGATTTTTTCGCCGGTGTTGAGCTGGGGACAACTGGCCGGTAGTTGGTCAGGTGTGATCGTGGATTCGCAGGGGGCGCACCGTATTGTGCTCCATATCAGCGGACCATACACCGCTATGAAAGCAACCGCTAACATCGTTATTCCGGAGTTGTGAACGACGACGGGGCGATCGTCGGCACCTTGACGCAACGTGGCACGGAAACTCCGCTGGTACTAGCCCGGGTTGTGGCGGATCCGGTGCCGTGCCGATAGCCGATGGGCAGCTGGGCGTGATAGAAAACGGGCGCTATCATGACACGTTGTCGGGGGTTGAATTCGACTTGCCTTCCGGCTGGTTCATTCAGCGGACCGACCCGGACCGAACGAATCCCGGCGGCGTTCGGATATTCGGGGATCCCAGCGGCAGGGCGATGGTCCTTACCGCTTGGATGTGGAAAACGGAGACCGATCCGGACAATATTCCAAAACTTCTGTCGGGGGTGGTGGCCTACAAAATCGCACAGCGGGCGGGCCAGACCCCACCCGGCTCGCATTTGGTGGTCCCGAATTACAAAATACGCGATGGCAGCGTAGAGCAGACCTTCATCGGCGGGCATCCAGCAGTACGCGCGACTGGAGAGTGGGAGCAAAACGGCAAGAGCTTCGCTGAATATCTAACGTGGATCTATACCGAGCATACGAGGACGCTGTTCGTACTGAGGGCGACAGCGGAGAACCTTCCGTCGCTGGAAGGCACGCGCGAGGAGATCCTGCAATCGGCCAAGATCCCCTAAGAAAGTCAGGAGGCAGGAAATGAAATTCGCTGGACGATGGCGGCGACGGACCGCCGCGACAAGTTGCTCCGAACTACAAGATTCGCGAGGGCAGCGTGCAGCAGACCACCATCGGCGGGCACCAGGCGGTGCGAGCGATTGGCGAATACATGCAAGGCGGCAAGAGCATCGCTGAACTTCTGGCGTGGATCGACACTGAGCAGACGCGAACGTATTTCTTTTTGAGGACGCTGGCGGAGGATCTGCCGGGCGAGCAGCCGGTTTTCGACGAGTGGCTGAGGTCGGCCAAGATTCCGTAGCAGTCAGCCGCAAGCCTAACGAAATCATCCGTTTTTGCCGATCATAAAGGCGTTAGGCGACCGTCAGGCACGCGCCCTTATGACTGATCTCCGATTGAAGAACCCCGGACCCAAGAGCGATGCCACGCTCGATCCCGCGGACTGGACCTCGTTTCGAGCGCAGGGCCACCGGATGTTGGACGACATGTTCGACTATCTGGAGCGCATCCGCGAACGGCCCGTTTGGCAGCCCATTCCGGACGCGGTGCGGGCGCGGTTTCGCGGTCATTTGCCCATGGCGCCGGCCGAGCTGAGCGCGGTGCATGCGGAGTTTCTCCAAAACATCCTGCCGTATTCGAACGGCAACGTGCATCCGGCGTTCTTCGGATGGCTGCACGGCGGCGGGAACGCGGCGGGGATGCTGGCCGAGATGCTGGCGGCGGGACTGAACGCGAACCTGGGCGGACGGGATCACATCCCGATCGAAGTGGAGCGGCAGGTAGTGGCATGGATGCGGGAACTGTTCGGATTTCCCGAGACCGCTTCCGGGCTGTTCGTCACCGGGACGTCGATGGCGAACCTGATCGCGGTGCTCGTCGCGCGCGATGCGGCGCTGGGGTTTGAAGTGCGGCGCGCGGGATTGGCTGCGGTGCCCAGGCGGCTGACCGCGTATGCCTCGACGGCCGCGCACGCATCGCTGCGGCGCGCGTTTGATTTTTGCGGGCTGGGCGCCGACGCGCTGCGGCTGGTCTCGGTGGATGCGCAGAATCGCATCAACCTGGCGGCGCTGCGTCATATGATCAAGGCCGATCGCCGCGCCGGATTCACGCCGTTTCTGCTGGTGGGCGCGGCGGGCACGGTGGACACGGGCGCGATCGACGATTTGAACGGCTTGGTGATCATCGCGAGCGAGCAGAAGATGTGGCTGCACGTGGACGGGGCCTATGGAGCGCTGGGAATGCTGGCGCCTGAGATCGCGCCGCGCCTGGCAGGCATCGAAGCGGCCGACTCGCTGGCCTTCGATTTTCATAAGTGGGGGCAGGTGCCGTATGACGCGGGCTTCCTGCTGGTGCGCGATGGCGAGCTGCATCGGAAGGCGTTCCAATCGCCGGCGGCTTATCTGGAACGCGAGAAGCGCGGGCTGGCGGCCGGGTCGCCCTGGCCGTGCGATTTGGGTCCCGACCTTTCACGCGGATTCCGCGCGCTCAAAACCTGGTTCACGTTGAAGGTTCACGGTCTGGATGCGCTGGGCCGCTCGATCGCGCGCACGTGCGAACTGGCGCGATACCTGGAACAAAGGGTGGCCGAGTCGGGCGAGCTGGAGCTGCTTGCGCCCGTTTCGCTCAACATTGTCTGCTTCCGCTATCACGCAGCCGATGCGGACCGCGTGAACGCGCGCATCGTCGTCGAGCTGCAGGAATCGGGCGTCGCCGCGCCCTCCACTACACGGATCAACGGGGAACTCGCGATCCGCGCCGCCATCGTCAATCACCGGACGGAGCGGCGCGATGTCGAGGCGCTGGTAGATGCCGTGCTGCGCACTGGGCGTGCGCTCGCGCCGGCGGGCGCGGAAAATCAGGAACTGGAGAACGCCTGTCTTGACTAACGGGGCAAACCAATTTGGCGCAAACCAGTGGCGCCCGGCGGTGATGCGCAAGGACGCGCTGTGCGAGATCGAGGCGCGCCTGAAGCTGGATCCCGAATCCATCGGGCTGCGTTTCGATCGGGCCTGCCTGCTGAGCGAACTGGGACGCATGGAGGATGCCAAGCAGGCGTATCTCGACGTCCTGACGCGCAATCCCGCGCACGTAGCCGCGCTGAACAATCTGGGCACGCTGCTCTATCTCACCGGATACCGCACGGCGGCGCGCAGCGCCTACAGCGAAGCCATCCGGCAACATCCTGATGAGCCGATGGCGCACGTTAACCTGGGCAATCTGTTTTTGGAAGCAGGCGAGCTCGGCGCGGCGCGCGAACATTATGAAGCCGCGCTGGGTATCGATCGCGAGTTCGCGGAGGCGCACCAGGGGCTCGGGAATCTGCTGGCGGAGCTGGGCCAGGAAGAAGCGGCGGCCGAGCATCAGCGGCTGGGGCATTGGGATCGCAAGCCTACGGAACTGCCGTATCGCGGAGAATCGGAACCGGTCAGCGTGCTGCTGCTGGTTTCGGGCCGCAGAGGCGATGTTCCGATCCGTCATCTGCTGGATGACAAAATCTTCCGGACATTTGTGGTGCTACCGAACGTTTTCGATCCCGACATTCCGCTGCCGGAGCACCAGGTGGTGTTCAACGCGATCGGCGATGCCGATCTTTGCAAGCAGGCGCTGGACCGGGCGGTGACGCTCATGGAGCGCACCTTCGCGCCGGTGATCAATCCGCCGGCCGCGGTGCTGGGCACCGGTCGCGCGGCGAATGCGCGGCGGTTGAGCGAGATTCCGGGCGTGATCGCGCCTCGCATGGCTGTATTCCCGCGGGAGGTTCTGAGTGGTCCGGAAGCGGAGCAGGCGCTCGCCCGCCGGGGTTTTCCATATCCTTTCCTGCTGCGCGCGCCGGGTTTTCACAACGGACGGCATTTTCTGCTGATCGAAAATAAGAGCCAGCTTTCCGCCGCGCTCGCGGAGCTGCCAGGCGAAGAGCTTACGGCCATCGAGTTCCTGGATGCGCGCGGCCGCGACGGCGCGTTTCGCAAATATCGCGTGATGATGATCGGCGGCTGGCTGTACCCGCTGCATCTCGCGATTTCGCCCAATTGGAAAATCCATTACGTCACCGCCGATATGGTGCAAAACGCGGCGTATCGCGCGGAGGAAGCGAAATTCCTGGAAGATATGCCGGCCGTTTTGGGCACGCGCGCCATGGCCGGGCTGGCCGCGATTCAAAACGCACTGGGACTGGAATACGCGGGCATCGATTTCGGGTTGAACGAGCGGGGCGAGATCCTGCTGTTTGAAGCCAACGCTACGATGACCGTGCTCGCTCCGGATCAGGACCGGCGCTGGGATTACCGGCGCACGGCGATCCAGCGCGTCGAAGATGCGGTGCGCAGGCTGGTGGCGGGCAAGGCTCACGTGCGCGTCGAACCCCAAGACCTCGAGGCTACGATATACTGGCAACCAGCTTAGAACTGGAGGCCCTCGATGTTTTCTCGCTTCGTTCCCTTTGCCTTGGCTTGTGTATTCGGCGGCGCAATGTTCGCACAAGAGCCGGCTTCAATACCAGCTGGCCCACGTGCCGGCGAGCGAACCGGCCAGCGCTCCCCGCTGTTTTTCCGCGAAGTCTGGAAGACGGTGAAGGGCGAACATGCCGTCAGCCAGGAGCAGCTGTCGAACGCGAACCTGGAGCTGAAGCTCTACGGTGCGTCGAGCGACCAGGTGCAGGTTTTGGGTAACGCCGACGATCCGAGCAATCCGCCGCACGTCTGGACCGGCCTGTGCACCGCGCCCGTCGCGGTCGCGCTGCGCGATAAGGACAACTACGCCGATCTCACCGGCCTCGCGCGCGTGCGCTGGGAAACTAAGGTGTCCGGATTCCATCGCGTGCGACCGATTGTGAAGCTGGCCGACGGAACGTGGCTGATCGGCGATCGCGCGGACGGCTCGCCGCTCGATTGGCACGACAGCGAATTCTCGTTCGGCGAAGTGCGCTGGCTGAAGCTGAACATTGCCAAGGTGGTCACCACGGGCAACTGGGTGGAACATCCCGATTTGAGCAAAGTGGACGAGATCGGTTTCGCCGATTTGATGCCCGGCAGCGGGCACGGTCCCGGCGGATGGTTCGACGTGGCGTGGTTTGAGGTTTACGGCAAGTCGGTGAAGCGCGACGCCGCGGCGACGTCGTCGAAGTAACTTGATCGCGGGCTTTACCGCGTGACTGGGTCCGGGCTCTCGGGATCGAGCCCGAGTTCCAGGATTGCGGCTTGCGCGCGTTGTTTGTCGAACTGGCCATCGCGGGCGAGGCGTGCGAGCGTGGCTGCGGCGATCGCTTCGGCGCCGTTCTCGAAATGCCGGCGCAGATGTTCGCGGTTTTCGCTGCGGCCGAATCCATCGGTACCGAGCGTGACGAGCCGGCCGGGTAGCCAGGGCGCGATCTGATCGGCCACTACCTTCATATAGTCGGTGGAGGCGACGATAGGACCCTCGACGCCTTCGAGCACCTGGAGCAGATAGGGTTTGCGCTCCGGCTCGGCCGGATGCAGCCGGTTCCAGCGCTCCACTTCGAGCGCGTCGCGGCGAAGTTCGTTGTAGCTGGTGACGCTCCAAACATCCGCGGTCACCTGGTAATTTTCGGCCAGGATCTTTTGCGCGCGCAGCGCCTCATTCAGGATCGGACCGCTGCCGAAGAGTTGGACTTTCGCGGGGCCATTCGCCGCGGTCTGGAAGCGATAAATCCCGCGCAGGATGCCATCCGAAACGCCTTCGGGCATGGCCGGCTGCGCGTAGTTTTCGTTGTAGATGGTCAGGTAATAGAAGCGATCTTCCATCTCCTGATACATGCGGCGAATGCCGTCCTGCACGATCACGGCGATTTCGTAGGCATACGCTGGATCGTAACTGCGGCAGGTGGGAACGGTCGCTGGCGAGCACCAGGCTGTGGCCGTCCTGATGCTGCAGGCCCTCGCCCGAGAGCGTGGTTCGCCCGGCCGTGCCGCCCATCAGAAAGCCCTTGCCGCGCGAATCGGCGAAAGCCCAGATCAAATCGCCGATGCGCTGAAAGCCGAACATCGAGTAGTAGGTGAAGAACGGAATCATCGGCACGCCGTAGGTCGAATATGCCGTGCCGGCGGCGGTGAACGAAGCCATCGATCCAGCTTCGTTGATGCCTTCTTCGAGGATCTGGCCGTTCTTGGCCTCTTTGTAGAACAGGAAATTTTCGCTGTCCACCGGTTTGTAGAGCTGGCCCCGGCTGGCGTAAATGCCGTACTGGCGGAACAGCGACTCCATGCCGAAGGTGCGCGCCTCGTCGGGAATGATCGGAACGATGTACTGGCTGATCGCCTTGTCCTTGAGCAGCAGCGTAAGGACGCGCACGAACGCCATGGTGGTCGAAACTTCGCGACCCTGCGACCCGGCCAGCGACTCGGCGAACATCTCGAGCGCTGGGACCTCGATCTGGATCTTCGGCGCCGACCGCGCGGGTAAGCTGCCGCCCAATGCCTCGCGCTGCTGCTTGATGTAGCGAACCTCGGGGCTGTCGTCGCCAGGCCGGTAGAAGGACGTCAGGTGGACCGTTTCTTCGGAAATAGGGATATCGAAGCGACGCCGGAAATACAGCATTTCGTCTTCGTTCAGCTTCTTCTGCTGATGGGTGACGTTGCGGCCCTCGCCCGCTTCGCCGAGGCCGTAGCCTTTGACGGTCTTGGCGAGGATCACGGTGGGAGCGCCGGTATGTTCCACTGCACGCTTGTAGGCGTTATAGACTTTTAGCGGATCATGGCCGCCGCGGCGGAGCGCGCCGACTTCCTCGTCCGACATGTGCTCCACCAGCTTGAGCAGTTCGGGATATTTGCCGAAAAATTCCTTGCGGGTATACGCGCCGCCCTTGGCTTTGAAATTCTGATATTCGCCGTCTACGCATTCGTTCATGCGCTTGATGAGCAGACCGGTGGTGTCGCGCGCGAACAGATCGTCCCAATTGCTGCCCCACAGCACCTTGATAACGTTCCAGCCGGCGCCGCGGAAGTTGGTTTCGAGCTCGGTGACGATCTGGCCGTTGCCGCGAACCGGTCCGTCCAGACGCTGCAGGTTGCAGTTCACGACAAAGATCAGGTTGTCGAGCTGTTCGCGGGAGGCGAGCGTAATGGCGCCGAGCGATTCGGGCTCGTCGGTTTCACCGTCGCCGAGGAAGGCCCAGATCTTGCGCGCCGTGACCGGGACGATCCCGCGATTCTCGAGGTAGCGCATGAAGCGCGCCTGGTAGATGGCATTGATGGGGCCGATGCCCATCGAAACGGTCGGGAACTGCCAGAAATCGGGCATCAGCCAGGGATGCGGATAGGAAGACAGGCCGGGATGCTCGCGCAGCTCGTGACGGAAGTTTTCGAGATGCTTTTCGTTCAGACGGCCTTCGAGAAACGCGCGGGCGTACTCGCCCGGCGATGCGTGACCCTGGAAATACACGAAATCGCCCGGTTGATCGCCATGGCGGGCGTGAAAGAAATGATTGTGGCCGACTTCGGCGAGGGTGGCGAGCGACGCGTAGGTCGAGATATGGCCGCCGATGCCGGGGTCGTGTTTGTTGGCCCGGACCACCATGGCCATGGCGTTCCAACGGATCAGGCTTTTGATGCGCCGCTCAATGGCGCGATCGCCGGGGTAGGGAACTTCCTCATCTACCGGAATGGTGTTTATATAAGGAGTTTTCAGAGCTGCAGGGGTCTGAACCCCGTAGAGAGCGGCGCGGTCGTTGAGGCGGCGGAGCAGGTAGGCGGCGCGGTCGGCGCCTCCTTCTTCCACCACCCCGTCTAAAGCTTCCAGCCACTCACTGGTTTCTTGTGCGTTGGGGTCCTCGCTGGTAACGAGTTGTGTTGCAAGCATGGTTTGAAAAATCGGAAGTCACTTTCAACATAGCACTAGTGGATGTGCTGGTACCGTACTATGGCGTTCAGACGAGTGTGAACGCGGCACGCAAGAGTAGAGTGCGTGCCCCACGTCGAGCTGAGTGCGTGCGCCGGGGTGCTCTACGCCTAATCGACGAGCTTGTTTTGGATGGCGTAATGCGTGAGCTCGGCGTTGGTACGCATCCCCATTTTCTCCAGCAGACGTGCCCTATAGGTGCTGATGGTTTTGTCGCTGAGCGACAGAAGCTCGGCGATCTCGCTCAGCGTCTTGCCGGAGGCGATCAAGCGCATGACTTGGAATTCGCGGTCGGATAGGGTTTGGTCGGGCCGGCGGTCCAAGCCGCGCTCCAGATCGGCCACCAATCGCTCGGCCAGCGCGGGGCTCAAGTATCTGCCGCCTTCCATCACTTTCTGGATGGCTTTGCTGAGCTCGGAGCGCGAGGAATCCTTGGTGATAAATCCGGCGGCGCCCGCTTTGAAAGCCCGGCGCGCATACTGCTCTTCGGAGTGCATAGTCAGCACCAGGACCGGAAGACGGGGACGCAACTGCTTCAGTTCCTTGAGAACTTCCAGGCCGCTTTTGGCGGCGAAGGAGAGATCGAGCACCACGGCGTCCCACTCGGCCAGGAGCGCCATTTCGATGGCCTGATCGGGCGTGCCCGCCTCTCCGCAGGAGACTTCACCGGGCTGTTCTTCGAGCAGCCGTTTGACTCCGTCGCGCACCACTTCGTGATCGTCGACGATCAGGACTTTGCGCATCAGTCAGGGCCCCCTCCCGCGGCTTGGCCGGCGCCGGTGGTTAAGGCTTGCCCGGCGAGCTCTATCCGCACGCGCACCGTGGTTCCGGTTGGCTGGCCGAGGATGTCGACCTCGCCCTCCACCAGGCGCGCGCGCTCCTGCATGCCGAGGATGCCGAGCGAGGTCCGGCTGGCTTTCTCGGTTTGGGTTATTCCGCGGCCGTTGTCGGCCACCGTCAGGACGAAATTATCCTCATGCTCTTCCATGGTGACGTCCACACGGGTAGCCTGCGCATGGCGCAGGATGTTGGTCAAAGCCTCTTGAAAGATCCGGAACACCGCCGTGGATTGGTCCTGATCCAGCGCCAGCGATTGCACGGCGCAATGGCAGCGGCACTCGATTCCAGTTCTGGCCTGGAACTGCTGCGCCTGCCATTCGACGGCTTCGATCAATCCCAGGTCGTCCAGGATGCTGGGGCGCAGTTCGGAGGCAATGCGGCGCACCACATTGATGGTCGTATCGGTGAGCCCCAGCATGGTGGCGAGCTTGGTTTGCATTTCCGGTTTGAGCGGGCCCAGATCGCCGGGCTGGTCGATCATTTTCGCCACCGATTCCAGCTCCCATCGCAGAGCGGTGAGAACGCCGCCCATGTCGTCGTGAATCTGGTGCGCGATACGGGTTGCTTCCTCCTCGCGCGCCGATTGGAGGCTGGCCGATAACGCGCGCAACTGCTCGCTCGTGGTCTTCAGCAGGATTTCGGCTTCCTTGCGGTCCGTGATGTCCTCGGCGACGCCTCCCATGCGGGAAAGCATGCCGTTCGAATCGCGAATGGGAAATCCGCGGTCGCGGATCCAGCGAACCGAACCGCTGGCGTGGATCACGCGAAACTCGACATCGAATTCCCGGCCTGGATTTTTATGCAATTCCTCGACAATGGCGCGATCATCGGGATGAACCACGTCCAGGAACCGTTTGCCTCCTTTGGCGTCGAGGGATTCGGGCGGCTCGCCGGTGAGAGTCCGATAGGTGGGGCTGAGGTATAGCGCCTCGGCGAAGTCGGGCGTCGTCAGCCAGAACACTTCGTGGATATTCTCGGTGAGCTGACGGAAGCGCTCCTCACTCTCGCGTAGCGCCGCTTCGGCCATCTTGCGCTCGGTCATATCGGTGGCCACGCCGGCAATTCTATAGATCTCGCCGAACTGATCCCGCACTGGAAAGGAACGGATTTGAATCCAGCGCAGCGACCCGTCCGGCCGAATCAAACGAAACTCGACCTCCGACGGCGAAGTACCGTTGTCCAAGCTCTCCCGCACCTTCTCGCGGTCTTCGGCATGGACCATGCTGAGGAACTGCTGATAGTCCGGATCCTGATAGCGTGCTTCGGCCGAGCGCCCGATCAGCTTTTCATATGAGGGGCTGAGATAGATGGGACGCTTGGTGTCGGCGGTTTTGATCCAGAACAAATCGGTGATGTTTTCCGCCAGCTGGCGAAACCGCTCCTCTGCCTCGCGCAGCGCCTCTTCGGCGCGCTTGCGGCGGGTGATGTCCTGGCCGATGCCGATACTGGTTCCGTCCGGCAGGTACACCATGAGCCAGGAGGTGTCGATCACGCGGCCGTCCCGGACGCGGGTTTTGAAATCGGCCCACTCGCCCCTGGAGTGCAGCACGAAGTCGCGGACCTGGGCGCGATAAACCGGATCGGGATAATTTTCGGCGAGAATATCTACGTCATCGCGGAGCATTTCCTCGAACGACCAGCCCAGCGTCCGTTCCCATTCCCGGTTCACCAATTGAAGCTTGAAATTTCCATCGCCGAAATTGATCATTACGGGAATGTGATCGAAAATGGTCTGTAGAATTTCCTTCTGTTTCCGCAGTTCGCGTTCGGCTTGCTTGCGCTGGCTGATGTCCTGTCCGATGTAAATGGTGGCGCCGTCGGAAAGACGCGCCGCGGCCCAGGCGGTGTCGATGACGCGGCCATCTTTGAGTGTGGTTCTGAAATCGGTCCATTGTCGGTCGGACGCCCGGAGGAATTCCAGCACCCGCTCGCTTTCGGCGGGATCGGGGTAGCCTTGAGTGAAGAGACCGATGCCGTGGTTCAGGATCTCCTCCTTGGCCTGCCCGAGGACACGCTCCCATTCGCGATTCACCATTTGAACCCGCCCTTCGCGGTCGGCGAACTTCAGGATGATGGGGACGTGATCGACGATGGATTCCAGCAGTTCCTTTTGGCGGCGCAGATCCTCCTCCGCTCGCTCGCGCAGGGCGATCTCGGCGCGCAGCTCCCGGTTGGCGGTTTCGAGCGCGCCGGTTCGCTCCTCAACCCGCCGTTCCGTCTTGGCCTGGGCGGCCCGCAATTGCTCGCGCTGGATGCGCGTCTTCAAGGCCAGATACGTGAACACCGCGAACACGGCTGCTCCGAACAAGGCTCCCGCCACAGCCACAGCGGACGAGAATGCACTCGAATGTTTGGGCGAAAAAGCCTGCAGCAATCCCAGCCGGATGACTGCGATAAAAACGCCCGTACCGATGGCCGCACAGGCCGGCAGCCGGGGCTCAGTTTGGCTGTCGTCGAGTGCGATCACGATCGCGCCGGCCGCCAGGATCCCCAAGCCCGCGGAGGTGGATAAGGGCATGCGCATCCAGTGGCCCAGCCGCGAGAGATCGCTCGATCCCCAGATTTCGCCGATGCCGCAATATGCCGCCACGCACGCCGCGAGGAGCGAGCTCAGGCCCAGGATCGGCGATCGCTGGACCGGCGGCCTGGATCCAGCCAAGAAAAAACCGCCCGCCAGCGCGAGGAAGGACAGCGCCGCTGCGGGCGGCATCATCGGAGTCCTGGCGTCGAGGGGATTCGCAACGTCGAGTCCGTAAATTCCAAGTTCTGCCGCCGCGAGAAGCACTGCGATCGCTGATCCCATTAACGTAAATCGCGGCCTGTTCGCCGCCATGGCCAGCAGCGCGAGGCCCATCAAGATCAGGCCGGCCGCTGTGGCGGGGGAAATCGGCAGAGTAATGAGTCCGATGAGCGTTGAGACGGCAGCGCAGAACAGGGCGGCTTTTCGAGGCACCGAAATCGCAATTCCCGCGGCCGTTCCTGGCTGGATCACGCCGATCCCGATGGTAGCTGGCTCTAGCTGCATTGGCGCGCACCCCCTTTTGCATCTGGCGTGGGGGGACGGCGCGCCCCGCTTTGCAGACGCAAAGACGCGTGGCAACTACCTGACCACGTGGAGGATAAGGATAGCACAACGGTTCGGGTAACCTGGAGCGGGTCAAGCTCGTCTTTATGGTTCTCCAAGCAGAGAGTGAGTACTTACTAATGGAAGCCAACCCTGCCATCCCTCGCCCCGTGCTCCAATCCAATGGAGCCGCGGCCCGCACCGTCCGCATGCCCGGCGAGGATCGCCGCCGGCAGCTGCTGCGCGTAGCAGTGGAAAGCTTCGCCCGCAACGGGTTCAGCGGGACAAAAACCAAGGACATAGCCGCCGCGGCGGGCGTCAGCGAGGCCATCTTATTTCGTCATTTTGCGAGCAAAGAGGACCTTTACCACGCCATTTTGGACGAAAAAGAGGCGAGTTTGGGCGGCGACCGATGGTTTATAGAGATGAATGAACTGGCCGAGCGCCGCGACGACCGCGGCCTGTTCCGCCACGTGGGGCGCCAGATCATTCGCTCTTTCCGGGAGGATGCCGCTTTTCACCGCCTGCTGCTCTACGCTTCGCTCGAAGGGCACCTGCTGGCGGACCTTTTTCATGAGCGCTTCGGCCTTCCGATGGGAGACTTCCTGGCGCGCTACGTGGCTCTGCGCCAGCAGGAGGGCGCGTTCCGCCAATGCGATCCGGGTGTGGCGGTGATGTTTGCGGTTGGTTCGGTGGTGCACTATGCGATGGCGCGTTACGTCCTGGGAGCCAAGAATTTTCCGCGCCCTGAAGAGGCCATCGTGGACCAGTTTGTAGATCTGATTCTGCGGGGATTGGAACAGCAGCGGTCCGCCGGACGCAGAGCCAAAAGAAAGCACAAGTAATTTCATGACCAGCGGTACCGTTATCCGATCGATGGGACGCCTCCCGGCCGCAATCGCGCTGGCCTTTTGCGCCGGATGCGGCAATTCGAACAAGCCCGTCACTCTCACCGCGGCGGCGACTGGCCCGGCCAAGCTGCTGAAAGTTTCGACCGTGCGCGCGGTCACGCACCGCGTTTCTTCGTCGGTGCAAGTGACCGGGAGTTTTCTCGCCCAGGAATCTTCCGACGTGGCTCCGCCCGCGGCGGGGCGCGTTACCGAAACGCCGGTGGACGCGGGCGCGTTCGTGCGTGAGGGGCAGGTGCTGGCCAAGCTCGAGGACCGCGACGCGCAACTGCGCCTGGAAGCGGCCGTGGCCTCCGAACAGCAGGCCGAAGCCAGCCTGCGCCAGGCTGAGTCGCATATCGGACTTGCGCAAGGGGGCAAATTCGACGCCAACAATGTCCCCGAAGTGCTGTCGGCCAAAGCGTCGTATGATTCGGCGGTCGCGCAGGCCAAGATGTCGGAGGCCGACGCCCAGCGCTACGACTCATTGATCAAAACCGGCGATGTTTCTCAGAGCGCTTTCGATAAGGCGCGCACGCAGGCCGATACGGCAAAGGAGCAGGTGAATTCGGCCCGGCAGCTTTATGAAGCCGCGCTCAATTCGGCGCGCCAAAGCTTCCAGGGCGTCATCAACGCGCAAGCCTCGCTGGCCGGTGCGCACGCGCAGACTGCCATCGCGCGCAAGGCGGTGGACGACACCATCATCAAGGCGCCGTTTACCGGATACATCAGCGCGCGGCCGATCGCGGTGGGCCAATATGTCGCGCTGACATCGAAGATCGCGACGCTGGTGCGCGTCACTCCGCTCAAGCTGGATCTGCAAGTCCAGGAATCGAACGCGCCGCAGTTGAAGATCGGCGCGCCGGTCGAAGCCAGCGTGCCCGGCTATCCGGGGCGCGTATTTCAGGGCCAAGTGACCGCCATCAATCCGACCGTGGACGCCAATTCGCGCACGGTTTTGGTGGAGGCTAAATTCGGCAACGAGGATCTGGCGCTGAAACCCGGAATGTTCGCTACCGCGCGCATTCTGTTGGAGGGCACGAGCAACGGGATCTTTTTGCCGCGCGCCGCGGTGCTGACCGATCCGAGCACCAATTCATCGCAGGTGTTTTTCGTGCGCGACGGCAAGGCTCGCGTGGCGGTGGTGCAGCTGGGCGCGGTGGAAGGCGGCATGGTCCAGATTCTGTCGGGGATCGCGCCGGACTTTGTGGTGGCGAGCAACCATCTTCAAGATCTGTATGACGGCGAGCCGGTGGACGCCGAAGGCGCTGCTCCACCCGCCGCGACGGGAGAATAGGCATGCATAAACTCGCCGAAATCTGCGTAAAACGGCCCGTTTTTGCCACCATGCTGATCGTGGCGCTGATGGTGGTGGGCGTGTTTTCGTTCTTCACGCTGGGCGTGGATCTGTTCCCGAAAATCGATCTGCCTACGGTATCGGTTACGGTCACCAATCCGGGCGCGTCGGCCGAGGAAGTGGAAACGGAGATCACCAAGCGCATCGAAGACTCGGTAAACACCATCAGCGGCATCGAAGAGTTGCGCTCCACGTCGTTGGAAGGCGAATCCACGGTGGTGATCACGTTCTCGCTCGACAAGAACGGCGACGTGGCGGCGCAGGAGATTCGCGACAAAGTGAACTTGATCGTGAACGATCTTCCGGAGACGGCCAAGGCGCCAGTGGTACAGAAGTTCGATCCAGACGCCACGCCGATCATGCAAATCGCGGTGTCCTCGCCGCGTCCGCTGCGCGAGGTCACCGAAATCGCCGACAAGCAGATCAAGCCGCAGCTGGAGAACATCAACGGCGTCGGAGAAATCCAGTTCGTGGGCGGATTGAAGCGCGAGATCCGCGTGTGGGTGGATCCCGATAAGATGCGCGCGTACAACCTGGCGATTTCCGACGTCGCCAACGCGCTGCGGCAGCAGAACATGGAAATGCCGGCCGGCAGCGTGAACGCCGGCGCGCGCGAGTTGACGGTGCGCACCCTGGGCCGCCTGGTGGACCCGGCGCAATTCAACGAGATCGCCATTGCGCACGCGCGGGTCCTACGTCGTAAAGGTGCGCGACATCGGTTACGCCGAAGATCAGCAGGAGGAGCCGACCACGGCCGCGCGCTTGAACGGCGTGCCGGCCGTGACCCTGGTGGTTTCCAAACAATCGGGCGAGAACACGGTGGCGGCGGCCGACGCGCTCAAGGAACGGCTCAAGCAAGTGCAGGAGCTCCTGCCCAAGGACATTCACATCGCAGATTGTCAATGATCAGTCGATCTTCATCAAAGCGGCCGTGCATTCGCTTGAAGAGCACCTGATCGAAGGCAGCATTCTGGCCGCGGCCATCGTTTTCATGTTTCTGGCGAACATCCGCACCACGCTGATCTCGGCCGTGGCGATTCCGACCTCGATCATTTCGACCTTCGCGCTGATGGCGGCGATGGGCTTCGATCTGAACCAGATCACTATGCTGGCGCTGACGCTGATGGTGGGCATCGTGATCGACGACGCCATCATTGTGCTCGAGAATATCTTACCGCTTTATCGAGGAAAAAGGCATGTCGCCGTTTCAGGCGGCGATCGAAGGCACGAAGGAAATCGGCCTGGCGGTGATGGCGACTACGTTTTCGCTGCTGGCTGTGTTCCTGCCGATCGGTTTCATGGGCGGCATCGTGGGCCGGTTCATGTCGTCGTTCGGATTCACGTCTTCGTTCGCGATCGCCGTGTCGCTGCTGGTGTCGTTCACCATGACGCCGATGCTGTCCTCGCGATTTATCAAGATGCGCCCGGGGCATGCGGGGTAAGAAGGAGCATTCTTCAAAAGACTCGCGCTTCTTCCGCTTTATCGACCGGCATTACACACGGATGCTCGAATGGTCGATGGCGCATCGCAAATCGATGGTCGCCATCAGCCTGGCGGTGGTGCTGAGCACGGTTCCCCTGTTCATGCTGGTGGGCAAGAACTTCATCCCGGAGGACGATCGATCGGAGTTTCAAGCTCAACGTCCGCGCGCCGGAAGGAACTTCGCTGGCAGGCACCGTGACCGTCGCGGAGCGCATCGCGCGCGACATTCGCGCGCTTCCGGGTGTAATGCATACGCTGACTTCGGTGGGGATTGGTTCGGCGTCTTTTACCGGCTCGAGCGCCGGGGAAGTGAATAGCGCTGCCATATACGTGAAGCTGAAGCCGCGCGACGATCGCGACCTCACCCAGGACCAGCTCATCGGAAGAGCACGTGAGATTCTCACGCATTATCCCAAGGATCTGCGCACCAGCGTGGGCCAAGCGGCGGATGGTCCCGGCGGCGGAGAGGCTGACGTGCAGTTCACGCTCACCGGGCCCGACCTCGACAAGCTGAACACGTACTCGCAGGCGCTGCTCGAAAAGATCAAACAGACGCCGAACGTCGCCGACGCCGATACGTCGCTGGTGTACGGCAAGCCAGAGCTGCGGGTGGAAATCGACCGGCAGCGCGCCGGCGATCTGGGCGTGCGCGTCAGCGACATCGAGCAAGCGCTGAACACGCTGGTGGCCGGCCAGGTGGTTTCGACATTTTCCCTCGGGCGGCGAGCAGTACGACGTGCGTGTGCGCGCCGACATGCAGTATCGCACCAGCGCCGAGGGGCTGCGCAGATGACGGTTTTCTCGACCAACACGCGCGGATGGGTTCCGCTGGATGAGGTGGTTCGCATCAAGAGCGGCGACGCGCCGTCCAGCATCGGCCGCCTGGACCGGCAGCGCCAAGTGACGCTCACCGCCAACATCCTGCCCGGCGGATCGCAGCAGAAAATCATCTCGAGCTTGAACCAATACGCGGACGATCTGCACATGGAGCCGGGCTATCACACGGCACTGGTGGGCACGTCGAAGGAGCTCGGTCGCACCGGCTACTATTTCATTCTGGCGTTCTCCCTGACTTTCATCTTCATGTACATCGTGCTGGCGGCGCAGTTCGAATCGTTTCATTCACCCGTTCACGATTTTGCTGACGCTTCCGCTGGCGATGCCGTTCGGCATTTTGTCGCTGTTGATCGTTCCACCAGACGGTGAATATCATTCTCGGGGCTGGGATTGCTGCTGCTGTTCGGGATCGTGAAGAAGAACGCGATTCTGCAGATCGACCATACCAATGGTCTGCGCGCCTCGGGTATGGAGCGATACGATGCGATCATGCAGGCCAATCGCGACCGGCTGCGGCCCATTCTGATGACGACGATGGCGCTGGTGGCGGGCATGCTGCCGCTAGTGATTTCGAGTGGCGAAGGCGCGGCGACCAACCGGTCGATCGGCGTGCTGGTGGTGGGCGGACAAACGCTGTGCCTGCTGCTGACGCTGCTGGCGGTGCCGGTGTTTTATTCGCTTTTTGACGATATGAAGCAATTGCCTATTTTGCGAAGGTTCGCGCCCAAACAAAAAACGCGCGAAATGGTTTCTGGTTTGGACGTTGCGGGAGAGCATGCCTGATGCGCCTTGCCTGGTTTGCCCTGCTCGCGCTCGCGTCCGCCGCCTGGGCGCAGCAGCCGCCCGCCCCGGAAACCATGTCGACGCGGCCGAACAGCACGCTGGTGCCACCGGTTCGCCCGTTCCTGTTGCCGCCACGCACGGGCATCGAGACCGAGATGCGGATCTCGCTCGATCAGGCTTTGACCTTGGCGCTGGCCAACAACAAGGACATCGAATTCGCGCGCATCGATCGGCTGGAGTCCGACTATTCGCTGACTGCGGCGCAGGGCGTATTCGATCCGACACTGAACGTCAACAGCTACTGGGAGCAGCAGGTGGTGCCGATCGCGTCATCGCTGGGCGGGTCGGCGAACGGGAGCCTGCTCAACAAGACGTGGCTCGCCGATCCCGGAATCACGGACAATTTGCCCTGGTTCGGCGGAGTGTTCAAGAGCGATCTGTCGTCGGCGGACGCTTTTTCCAACAATCTTTTTCTTTCTTTGAATCCGCAGTACGAGACATCGCTGAATTTCTCTTACACTCAGCCGCTGTGGCGAAACCTGCTTTATGACAGCAATCGCCACCAGATCGATGTCGCGAAGAAAAATCGTTCACTCACTGACGCTCAGTTCAAGCAGCGCGTGATGGCGGTGGTGCTGCAGGCCGAGCAGGCGTATTGGGAGCTCGAATACGCCTACAACAATTTGCAAGTACAGTTGGACGCGGTGCGCATCGGCATCCAACAGGACGAAAGCAATCGTCGGCAAGAGGAGCAAGGGTTGCTGGCGCCCATTGATGTGGTCGCGGCGCAGACGCAGCTTGCAACGTTTGAAGTGGGCGCGTACGCGGCGCAGTCGGCGCTGACTGCCGCGGAAAACTCGCTCAAGGAACTGGTGCTGCCCGATCGCGGAGATGCCGCGTGGTCGGCGGCGATGATTCCGACCACCGCGGCCGACGTTCGCGCGCCGCTCACTCCGCTGGCCGACGCGATCTCTGATGCGATGACCAACCGGCCGGAAATCGCCGAAGTGAAGATCAACGGTGAGATTAACGAAAAGGACGTTCGTTATTATCGCGAGCTGACCAAGCCGCAAGTCAACCTGACAGCGCTGTACAGCCGCGCGGGCTTGGCCGGGACTGTGTTGCCGCTCGGTCCGAATCCGTTCACGGCCGCGTTCGGTCCCATCACGAATCAACTGAACGAGCTTTCGGCGCTCGAAGGCTTGCCGGGCTTGCCTGCGATTTCGTTCGGCAGCACGGCCGTGCCTCCGGTTCTGGTGGGGAATTATGGAAAATCGCTGTCGGCGATTTTGTCGGGGAATTTTCCGACTGAAGAAGTGCAACTCAGCATCTCGCTTCCGATACGTAATCGGACCGCGAACGCGAATCTGGGCAAGTCGCTGGCCGAGACGCGGCGCATTAAGAATAACCTGCAGCAGACCGAACAGAACATCCAAGCCGATGTGCGCACCGCGATGGAGAATCTGCAAATGGCGCAGCTCCGGTTGCAGGCCGCGGCGGTGGCGCGCGAATCGGCCGAAGAACAGTATCAGAGCGAGCAGCGGCAGTTTCACGCCGGCACGTCGACGCTGTTTCTGGTGCAGCAGCGGCAAGCCAACATGATCACCGCGCGGAGCCAGGAGCGGCGGTCACAAGCGGATCTGAGCGAGGCGATCGCGCAATTTCAGTTGGCTACCGGAACCATTCTGAACGAGCGGCACGTTGTATTAGAATAACCGGTCATTTTTCGGCAATCATTTTCCGACAATGTGCCTGGCGTCTTTGTTATTTTCCTCGCACACTGATTCGAGCAAATCAGTATCCACCAGCAGGCTCGGATTTTCAGTAATGGTCCAGGGCTTGGTATAAGCTTTCGGATCATCGATGGTGATCTGAATATCCATGTGGCCGAAATTCTTGCGGTGGAAGCG
Organism: Bryobacterales bacterium; assembly: GCA_963798295.1. Lineage (GTDB taxonomy): Bacteria > Acidobacteriota > Terriglobia > Bryobacterales > Bryobacteraceae > Palsa-89. Next base: position 2,509,285 of record CAWCSV010000007.1, read on the forward strand.
CTCCGTGATGCGGGCGGCTTCGGTAATCGGATGGCCGTTGGTGTCCATCCAGATCTTGTCGTTGAGGCCGTTGGTTTCCACCACGAAATCGTCGCCTTCCCAGTGCCCGATCGAATAGCCCTGCCAGGTCGGATTCGGATCCTTGGGCAATGGGCGGCCGTCGGTAAAAACTTCGCGGAAGATGGTGCGCGATTCGTAGAGGATCAAGGTTTCGCCGGGGAATTGCATGATCTTGAACGGCGAGGTGACGGCTTCTTTTTCCGGGATGCCGGACGGCAGGCAGCGATTGTTGGGATCGTCGCGGCCGTTGTTGGCGCGGCGCTCCTTGTACAGCGCGGCCGCCCAGGGCTGGAAGGGAACTTCGTCGGGTTTCAGATCGGCGGCAATGTTGATGAGGTATTTGAGCCCGTTGGGCATCCAGATGCCGCTGATATCCGGCTTGCCGTCCTTGGTGCGGGGCACGGGAGCGGTCATATCTGGCTTGCCGTCCTTCGTGCGCGGGACGTTCTTGGTGGGATAGTTGAGCCATTGGGCATGCGCCGCGGCGCAAATGAGAAAAATAAATCCGGCTCGAAACATTTTCATCGCGATCCACCCACCAGGTGCTTCACGTCTTTGTTGTTTTCGCTGCAAATGAATTCGAGCAGCGTGGTATCGGGCATCAAATGCTCATGCTCGGTGACGGTAAACGGATGCAGAAACGTTTTCGGGTCGTCGATCGTGATCTCGATATCCAGGTGCCCGATGTCGCGGCGATGGAAGCGCTCGGTGACGCGCAGCGCCTCGCTATGCGGCGTGCCCGCGTTGTCGAGCCAGGTGTTGTCGTTGAAGCCCGACGTCTCGATCAGCAGCGCGTCGCCGTCCCAATGGCCGACCGAATATCCGAGCCAGGAGGGTTGCGGATCTTCCGGCAGGCCTCGCCCATCCATGAAGACTTGCCGAAAAGTTGAGAACGCCTCGTATAGAACCACCACTTCGTCGGGCGACTGGAGAATTTTGAAGGGATTCGGAACGGCATCGATTCGCGGCACGCCAGGCAGTGTGCAATTGGCGTCGGGGTCCTCAAAGCCTTTTGTCGCCTGCCGATGCTGGAGCAGGGCATTGGCCCAGGGACGCATTGGAATGGGCGTTCCGTCAGCGCCGATGTAGGTGAGATAGGCCAAGCTGTCGGGATACCAGACGCCCGACAGATCGGGCTTGCCGTCGGGCAAATGCTGGACAGGCGCGGTCATGACCACCTTGCCATCGGCGGAGCGTGGGACGCCGGGCGCGGGATAATTCAGCCACTGCGCGAGCGCCGCCTGTGCCAGGACGAGTGTAGCCGCCGAAATAGTGAGCGTCAATTTCAATTACTGCCTCAATCCGTAGACAAATAGTGAATTTCCCGCGGAGACTTCGATATATTGCTTGCCGTTCGCAGAATAACTCATAGGTCCCGAAGAAACCTGCCCGCCGACCGCGGCCTTCCACAGCAGTTCGCCATTGCGCGCGTCCATGGCCATGAAATATCCTTCGCGGCCTCCGACGAATAGCAGATCCGCGGCCGTGGTCAAAATGCCGCTATCGGTAACGTCGATGAGCTTGTACTCCCATTTCCGCTGGCCGGTTTGCGGGTCTATGGCGCGGATGGCGCCGTAGCCTTCGTCTTCCGATCGAGTCACCACCTGCGGTGGTCGTATCAACGGGACGGGCGATTTGGGAACAGTGCCGGCAAATAATCGGCCTTCGTTATAGGTGAGTTTTTCTTTTGCGTAGATGGAATAGTAATTATCCCAGGTCGGGATGTAGAACAAACCCGTGTGCGGGCTGTAGGACGGCGAATACCAATTGGTCGCGCCCTGGTTGCCTGGATAGATTTTCTTTCCTTCGGCAGTCGGCACCATGCCCACGGCGCGCATGGGGCGGCCCTTCTCATCCAGGCCCTTGGACCACGTCACTTTGGCGAACGGCGTTCCTTCGAGGAACTCGCCGCTGGTGCGGTCCAGCACGTAGAAGTAACCGTTGCGATTGGCCCACAGCAACACGCGGCGCGGCGCGCCCTTCCATTGAAGATCGGCGAGCACGGGAACCTGGACCGAATCGAAATCAAAATCGTCGTGCGGCGTGAATTGGAAATACCACTTGAGCTTGCCGGTGTCGGCATCGAGAGCGACGGCGGAATCGGAATAAAGATTGTCGCCAAGACGCATGTCGGCGTTCCAATCGGGGCCGGGATTTCCGATTCCCCAGTAGGTAAGGTTCAAGTCGGGATCGTAGGAACCGGTGACCCAAACCGATGCCGCGCCGTGCTTCCAAGAATCGCCCGACCAGGTTTCGTGACCTTTGTCGCCGGGGCCGGGAATGTTGTTGAAGCGCCAAACTTCCTTGCCAGTATGGACGTCGTAGGCCGACAGGAATCCGCGGATGCCGTACTCGCCTCCTGCTGTTCCGACAATCACTTTGTCTTTGACCACGAGCGGCGCGAGAGTGATCGCATAACCAGCAAGGGGGTCGGCGACTTTGGTATTCCAGAGCAGATGGCCGTCCTTGGCGTCGACTGCAACGACATGTGCGTCGATGGTGCCCATGAACAGCGTGTCGCCCAAAATCGCGAGGCCCCGGTTCACGCGCCCGCAGCAGAGGCGCGCCTGAGGCGCGGGGCTGTAGGAATAAATCCAGAAAATGCGGCCGGTAGCTGCATCGAGCGCGACGATATCGTTGGGCGCCTGGACGGTGTACATGACGCCAGCGACCACCAGCGGCGTGGCTTCGAATTTTTCGAGCGAGCGCGCCTGAAAAATCCATTTCTGCTCCAGGTTCGCGACGTTGGCCGGCGTAATCTGATCGAGCGCGCTGTAGCGCTGGCTCATATAGCTGCCCGAATAGCTGAGCCAATCCTGCGGGGTGGCGGCGGCGTGGAGCAGGCGATCGTTGGAAACCTGGGCGAGCAGCAGGGACCCGGCGGCGAAAGAGAGAGCGAGCGCGGTGCGGATCATGAGGCTCAGAGTCCTTTGAGAGAAGCCAGGTACCCGACCAGATCGGTCAGCTCTTCGCCACTGAGTTTGTCTTTGTACGACGGCATCGGCGAGTTTTTCAAGAACTCGAATTTGGTGAGATCCGATTTTTGCAGCGAGAGCAGGCGCTCCTTGCTGTCGATGAGCTGTAGGGAGAACGTGTCTTCGTTGAGGATACGGCCCGTGATGGTTGTGCCGTCACGCGTCACCACCTGAAGGTAGCGGTTTTCCGGAAGAATTTCGGCGTTGGGATCGACGATGGACTCTTCGATGGCATCGCGCTTGCGGCGCGCGCCGATGTTGGTCAAATCAGGGCCGACGCGCGATCCCTCGCCGTGAACGCGGTGGCAATCCATGCAGCCCTTCGTTTCAAACAAAGCCTTGCCGCGCGCGAGGTCGGCCTTGCTCGCGCTAGTGTCGGTGGGGGCTGCGAGCGAGCGGAGGTAAGCCACCACCTGGTGCGCCTGCGAATCCGACAGATTGGCGGGCGGCATGGGCGTGTCACGGATGCCCTGCACCATGATGGCGACGATTTCGTCGTCGGTGGAGGCGCGCCTAAATTTGCCGTGGCCGAGATCGACGCCCGACACCGAATCGCCGCTGGGGCCGTGGCAATTGGAGCAATTCACGCGATAGAGCTGCTTGCCGGCCTGGATGTCGGCGGGCGAGTAGCCTTGCTGCGCGAGGGCGGCGGCCGTGAAGGCGAGCCCAACTAGGCCGGCCAAGAGGGGGAAACGCAGACAGAACATGGTCGTGGCACCTTTCGCGTCAGAAACAGGCTTTGGCAGTTATGTTAATCCCGTGGAGCCAGCCGGGTCAACGCGGCCCGGCGGTTGGTGTACGCTTATTCTGATGAAACGCAGGTTTTTTCAATGGATCATGGGGACGGGCGCGATCCTTGCGCCGGCGATGGGCTTCGCACAAGTTGCCTGCACACGAGACGGATTGCAGGCCGCGACCGACCTTTATCTAGCGGCGCAGAGCAAGGGCGATCCGTCGGGTATGCCGCTTGCGAAGGGGCTGGCGTACATCGAGAACATGCAGGTGGTCGACATCCAGTCGGGCGTCATTCAGAAGCCGGTGAAGATGGATTTTCATCGGACCCTGATTGACCCGGCGACGTGCCAGACCTTCACTGAGGTGATTGTTACGGACAAGAGCCATCCCTATGTGCTCGGCACGCGGCTGCGAGTGAATCACGATAAGATCGCGGAGATCGAGTCGATGGTGACGCAGCAGGGCGACTGGCTGTTTAACGCGGATAACTACTACAAGTGGTCGCCGAATGAGGATTGGGGCGTGATTCCGGCGGCGCAACGCGATACCCGCTCGACATTGGTGGGCGCTGCGAATGCTTACCTGGACGCGTTTCTCGAGGGCAAAGTGGATTTGGTGCCGTGGGGATATCCCTGCAACCGGACCGAGGGCGGATTGCGAACGGGCAAGGGCGTGCCCGAGGATAGCTGCCAGGTGGGCGTGCCGAGCGGCGTGAACATCGTGGCGCGGCGATTTCTGGTGGATGAGACAATCGGAGCCGTGGTCGCTTTTTGCAATTTCGGTGTGGGCGGATTGCCGGACACGCACCTGTTTCGTGTGGAGAAAGGCAAGCTGCGTTTCGTGCACACGTTGACGCATGTGCCGCCGGGCCGACAGGTGCCGCGAGTGAGGCCGAATGGGGGAGCCGCGCCGAGCGATCAGAAGTAGCTAGGCCCGGTTATAAATTCCGGATCCACGCAGGATAGCTAAGAGCCTTTGCGCCAGGGGCGGGCGGAGGATTGCGGTCGCGCATGAGACGGACCACCGAGCGCAGGCTGGTTTCGATGTCCTGCAAACGGCCGAATGCTTCGAAGCCGAGAGTCCAGCAGGTAACGCCGGAGGATTGCGTGACGATGGTCCATTCGGCTGTGCATGCCTGGCCGCTTGCGGGATCGAATCTCCGCAGCCAGCGTTTCTTGTGCAGCGTCACTCCGGACTTGGTCTCGAAGCCGAGCGCTTGCGACGGCCATTTGGACCACAGCTCGATGGGAATGCGGTAGGAATCGAATTCGAGCGGATCGTCGAGCGTCGCGATCAGGCCCTTCACTTCGACGCCGGGCTTTTCGCCGCGCGTTTTGATGCCGAGCTCGGTTTGGTTAGGGTCGGCGAGATAAATGTCAGTGCGGTCTTCTGCGATGCCGAGCGGGAGGGAGCGGAGGCGATCGTCGAGGAACCACGCTTCGAGCGCGGCTGGTTTTTCGCCGAACAGGCGGATTTCGGCGGAGAGCTGCATGGCATCAAGTATAATTTTGCTGGATGCTAAAAATCGGCACGTGCGCAGTAGCCGTCGCGCTGTCTGCGCTGGGTCTCGCGGCGCTGGCGCAAACCGGCACCGCGAACGGCGACTGGCGCTACTACGGCGGCGACGCGCAGAGCACCAAGTATTCGCCGCTCGATCAAATCAATCGCGACAACGCCGGCAAGCTCGCAAGTCGCGTGGACCTGGAAGGCGCAGAACTTCGGCCCGCGCGCGGATCCCAACTACGAAGTGACGCCGCTGATGGTGCACGGCGTTCTCTATTTCACCGCCGGAATGCGGCGCGACACCGTGGCCGTGGATGCCGCCACGGGCGAAACGCTGTGGATGTATCGCCTGGATGAAGGCGAGCGCGGCGATCACGCCGTGCGGTTCAACAATCGCGGCGTCGCGTATTGGACCGACAACCGAGGCGACGAGCGCATTTTCACCATCTCGCTCGGCTATCAGTTGATCGCGCTCAATGCCAAGACCGGGCTTCCGGCCGCGGGCTTCGGCAAGAACGGCATCGTCGATCTGTTGGTGGGTCTGGATCGCGAGAACATCAAGCCCGGGATCATCGGCGCTACTTCGCCCGCCATCGTGGTCGGCGATACGGTGGTGGTCGGCTCGGCCTTGCAGCTCGGGCACCACGCCGGCGTCGAAGGAAAATGTTCCGGGCTACGTGCGCGGCTACGACGTGCGTACCGGCAAGCTGCTCTGGACCTTCCACACCATCGCGCAGCCGGGCGATTTCGGCAACGAAACCTGGGAGAACGGATCGTGGAAGTACACCGGCAACACGGCCGTGTGGGCGCCGATGAGCGCCGATCCGGAGCTCGGCTACGTCTACCTGCCGGTGGAAACGCCCACCGGCGATTTCTACGGCGGGCATCGCCCGGGCGACGATCTGTTCGATGAAAGCCTGGTGTGCGTGGACGCGCGAACCGGGCAAGCGCGTCTGGCATTTTCAGATCATCCATCACGGCATTTGGGATTGGGACAATCCGGCCGCGCCGGTGCTGCTGGACATCACGGTGAACGGGCAAAAAGATCAAGGCCGTCGCGCAGGTGACCAAGCAGGCCTTCGTGTACGTGTTCGATCGCGTGACCGGCAAGCCGGTGTGGCCGATCGAAGAGCGGCCGGTGCCCCAATCCGATGTTCCCGGACGAAAAGACCTCGCCCACGCAGCCGTTTCCCAACCAAGCCCGCGGCCTTCGACCGCCAGGGCGTGACGCCCGACGATCTGATCGACTTCACGCCGGAGCTGAAAGCCGAAGCGCTGAAGATCGCGTCGGAATATAAGATGGGGCCGATTTTCACGCCCGCGATCGTCTTCGACGCCAACGGCAAGAAGGGCACGCTGATGCTGCCGAACGCGACGGGCGGCGCCAATTGGCAGGGAGCGGCGGCCGATCCGGAAACGGGCATGCTGTACGTGCCGTCGGTCACCAATCCCTACGTGGCGGCGCTGGTGCACGATCCCCAGCACTCCGACATGAATTACATCTCCAAGACCGTGATTCTCGAAAAGATCGACAAGACGGTGCCGATCGTCAAACCGCCCTACGGCCGCATCACCGCCTTCGATCTGAACACCGGCGATCAAGCTCTGGATGATTCCGAACGGCCAGCCGCCCGACGACATCAAGAACAACCCGGCGCTGAAGGGCATCGACACCAGCAAGTTCGGCAATCCGGAACGCGCGCTGCTGCTGGTGACCAAGACGCTGCTGTTTTCGGCCGACGCCACCGGCTTGACGCCGGTGAATGGCGCGTATGCGTCCACCTTCCGCGCGCTCGATAAGAAAACCGGCGAGACGATCTCCGAGTTGAAGCTGCCCGCGCACGCCACCGGCGTGCCGATGACCTACCTGGCGAAGGGCAAGCAGTATATCGTGATCGCGGTCGGCGGGCGCGGCGAGCCGGCGGAATTGGTGGCGCTCGCCGAGCCGGCACTCCCGAGAATGAACGTCGCTGGCACGTGGCGAGCGCGCGCCGTTGCTCCTGCCGCGGCGCTGGCCTGTTCTTCCTTTACTTTTTTGGACTGACGCGCACCGGCCTGGTCGGACCCGACGAGCCGCGCTATGCGGCCATTGGCCGCGCCATGGCCGCGACCGGCGATTGGATCACGCCGCGTTTGTGGGGCCAGCCCTGGTTCGAAAAACCCGCGCTGCTGTATTGGATGACGGCCGCGGGTTTCAAAGCTGGGCCTCGGGCCGGATTTGGCGCCGCGGCTTGCCCGTGGCGCTCGCGAGCGTCGCGTTCCTGATCTATTTTTTCGTCGCGCTGCGCCGCGAATTCGGCGAACGCGCGGCTTGGTATTCGGCGGCGATACTGGCCACGTCGGCGGGATGGCTGGTCTACAGCCACGTCGCCATCACGGATCTGCCGATGTCCGCCGCATTCGCCGCCGCGATGCTGACGATCTTGCTCGGCGCCGCGCGGCCAGACGAACCGCGCACTCGCGCGCCGGCGTGTTGCTCGGGCTCGCCGTTCTCGCGAAGGGCCTGGTGCCGCTGGTGCTCTTCATTCCGGCGCTCTGGTTCTTGCGCCATCGCATCCGCGATCTCGCGCATGATCTTCGCGCGCCGCCGCTGTGTCGCGGCGCCCTGGTACGTGCTCGTGACCCTGCGCAACGGCAGCGCCGTTTCTTCGAAGAGTTTTTCTGGAAACATCACTTCGGCCGGTTCCTGAGCAGCGCGCTGCAGCATGGCCGGCCCGTCTGGTTTTACGTTCCGGTGTTGCTGGCTGGATTTTTTCCCTGGACTCCGCTGCTCGCGCTGCTGTTCAAGCGCCGCCTGTATCGCGATCGCCGCGCGCAGTTTCTGCTCGCATGGTTCGCATGGGGCTTCCTATTTTTTTCCGCCTCGCGCAACAAGCTGCCGGGTTATTTGCTGCCGTTGTTGCCGGCCGTGGCCGCGTTGGTCGGGCATCGCGCTGCGGAAGCTCGAGCACGCAGTCCGCAAATTGGCTGGCGTGCTCGTGCGAGCGCGTGCTGCTCTGCTTGGTCCCGCCGCTCGATGGAGTCTTGCCGCAAGTGCTGGCTGGCGGGCATTTCTCGCACTCCATTTCGCTTGGCCACATCTGGATCGTTCCCGTGCGCGGTAGTTGAGCCGCGTGCGCTTGCTGTGAGAAAACTGGTCGGCGGGATTCGCCGTGGCCGTGGTGGTGTCGCCGCACTGGCCGTTTCGGTCGGTAATGTCGATGTCTGGCGCGTCTATCCGCGAGCTGGATCGGAACTCTCCGGCCGGCTAGGCTCAGCAGGCTCAATCACTTGCCTGCCGCCCACCAATCGTTCCCAGCGCTACAGCACTCGAATATTATGCTGGCCGGAACCTCCCCGATTGTAAATAAGCCCCAAATATAGTAATCTCTATAGACATAGGGGTAATCATGACCGCTGAAGTACCACCAATCTCCTCAACCTCCAAGCACGAGACCGAAGCGCAGTACGACGCCACGGTTCGAGCCGACATCGAGCTGTTCCGTTCCTACGCCGAGAAGTACATGGCCGGCGGGCTCACCGACGACGAGTTCCGCGCCCAGCGCCTGCGCCGCGGCGTATACAGCCAGCGGCAGGCCGGCGTGCACATGATCCGCACCAAGATCCCGGGCGGATCGATGACCGCGGCGCAGATGGATCAGCTGGCCGCCATCGCCGACGAGTTCTGCGGCGGCAAAGGACACCTCACCACTCGCCAAAACATCCAGTATCATTTCGTTCCGCTGCCGCGAGGTAGCGCCGACTTGCTGCACCGGCTGGCGGATTTCCGCCTGACTACGCGCGAAGCCTGCTACAACACGGTCCGCAACGTCACCGCTTGTCCGCTGAGCGGGTTGCTGGCCGACGAAGTTTTCGACGTGCATCCTTACGCGCAGAAAGTCGCGTTCGCGTTCCTGCACAAGGAACTGACCGACAGCATGCCGCGCAAATTCAAGATCGCCTTTTCGGGCTGCAAGGAAGATTGCATGCTGGGCGCGATCCACGACATCGGTCTGCGCGCCGTGATCCGCGACGGCCAGCGCGGCTTCCGCATGCTGGTGGGCGGCGGCTTGGGTCCGCTGCCGGTGGAGGCGCACGTGCTGGATGAGTTTGTGCCGGTGGAGCGATCTGGTCAGCCGGATCGAAGCGGTGCTCCGGCTGTTCAACACGCATGGAAATCGCAAGAACAAGAACAAGGCGCGATTGAAGTTTGTGGTTCGCGAGCGCGGCTGGGAGTGGGTCAGGGAAGAGATCGAGAAGAATTATCAGGACATCCTGACGAATGGCGGCATCGCGACACCGGAAGATGGTCCCGGACGGCTTTGGTGGTTTTCAATCAGCACCACCACCGCTCGGCACCGGCGCCGAGCTGCCTCCCGTGCTGGGATCCAACGGCACATTCCGAATCCGGACTACGAACGCTGGCTCGAAACCAACATTCGCGAGCAGAAGCAGACCGGCTACGCGATGGTCACGGTGAAGGTGCCGCAAGGCAATCTGACCGGCGCCCAGATGCATGGTTTGGCGCACGTTGCGCGCAACGCCGGCGATGGGCTGTTGCGCGTGACCATCGACCAGAACCTGGTGCTGGCTTACATCCCGTTACGGGCTCTGCCGCAGGTTTACAGTGCGCTGGATCAGATCGGGCTGGCGGAGGGCGGCGCGCATGAGATCGAGGACGTCACCACTTGTCCGGGCGCTTACAGTTGCAATCTGGCGCTGACCAAGTCCATGAATCTGGGCGCGGCGCTGGCTGGCGATGGTGAAGGATTATTCAGATCCGCTGGTGCGCGAGCTGAGCATCAAGATCAGCGGATGTCCCAATTCCTGCGGGCAGCATTGGATCGGCGACATCGGATTTTACGGCAACGCGCGCAAGATCGATGGCAAAGAAGTTCCCTATTATCTGATGCTGCTGGGCGGCGGCTACGACGCAGGCGGCATCATGCGCTTTGGCGTAGCGGTGCAGAGCATTCCGGCGCGCTTGGCGCCGGAAGCCGTGCGGCGGGTGCTCGAATCACTACATCGCGAATCGGCTGGACGGCGAGAGCTTCCGCGACTACGTGCTGCGGCACAAAGTGGAGACGTTCCGCGGGCATGACCAACGATTTGGTGAAGCCGCCGGAGCTAGCTCCCGAGATGTACCGCGATTGGGGCGACGACGTGGAGTATTCGCTGCAGTTGGGCCGCGGCGAGTGCGCCAGCTAGGTTGGTCCAGCGCGACGCACCGCGTCCGCTGTCTCAGACTCGACGCTTAAGCGCGCTTGGACGACCGCGCGCTCTGCGTCTTGGCGGCTTCGATAAAGGCGCCGTTGGCCATCGCAAAAGCTGGCATGGAGATGGAGCGATCCACCAGATCCGCCATGGCGTGCACGGCCAGACCTTCGGCTTCCTTCACGAAGGTTAAGCAGCAGGCTGCCGGGTCGAAATCGACGTTGACGCAGTCTCCGCCGCGCACCTGATCGGTCGCGATCAGGTTCGACATGGGCTGCACCAGCAGCCGTTCAATGGCGCGCTTCAGATGGCGTGCGCCGTACTTCAGATCCGTTCCTTCGCGCAGCAGGAAGTCCCTGGCCTCGTCGGTGGTCTTGAAGACGAACGACTTTTCGGGCGAGGTGTTGAAGATGCGCTGCTGCACCATGTTCAGTTCGATGTCCAGGATCTTGCGCAGCTCGCCGGTTCCGAGCGGCTTGAACGTGACGATCTTGTCGAGCCGGTTGATGAACTCCGGCGTGAATTTGCGCCGCGCCGCCTCCGACGCCGGTGCGCACCATTTTTCCGTTCAGCTTCTCGTCCACGGTGCCGTTTTGGGATTGCCGTGCGCATTCGCGGTGCATTAAATCCCAGGCGCGGATTCATCAGCGCGCTCATTTCGGTGGCGCCCAGGTTGCTGGTCATGAAGATCAGGGCGCGCGAGAAATCCACCTTGCGGTTGTCGCCCAAGCGTGAGCGTACCCTTATCGAGAATGCCCAGCAACAGATTCCAAAGCGCGTCGCTGGCTTTTTCGATCTCGTCGAACAGCACGAAACTCAGCTTGCAGTTGTCGGTGTGATATTGATTCAGCACTTCCTGGCTCAGCAAGGGATGCGTTTCGCGATGTCCCAGGTATCCGGGAGGCGAGCCGATCAGCTTCGCGATTTCGTGGCTGTGCTGAAATTCCGCGCAATCGATCTTGATAACCGCGCGCGGATTGCGCACCAGCGCTTCGGCCGTGGCTTCCACGATGCGCGTCTTGCCGGATCCGGTGGGCCCAAGAAAGAGGAAGTTGCCGATGGGACGGCCGGAAGGGGTCATCCCCGTCAGGTGCATTTGATAAATGTTGACGATCTGCTGGATAGCCTCGTCCTGGCCGACGATCATGCGCCGTAAGCTACCTTCCAGGACTTCCGCATCCCGCCCCGTGCGCGTCGGATCTAAAGGAACATTAACCCGTGACATTTTCTTCTGGGCCCCTTTCACAACCACTCCGTACTTTCTAAGAGCAAATTGGATGCCATTCTTGGGGACCCCTGTAAAAGCCTTACTTTCGAGGCTTTGCTGGCCGCACTTCGACCTGGCTTACCAGAGTCCTTTCCGGCATTCTCAACAGCATGAGTACAATCTCCCCAATATCCTGTGGCGCTATCTTCCAGTCTGCCTTTGCAGTACCAGCCACTGAATTCTGTATCGACGCTTCCCGGCATTATGTGAGTGACCCGCACGTTGTCATACCGATGATCCAGCATCATAGCTTCGCTAAACCCCAACAATCCGAACTTGGAAGCGTTATAGGCCGCGCCTCCCGCGAACGCGTTCTTCCCCGCCAGACTGCCTATATTGATGATGTAACCACCACCGCGACTGCTTCATTCCGGCCAGCGCCGCGCGCGAGCAATAAAACGCCCCGGACAGATTCGTGTCGATAGTTTGCCGCCAATCGTCCACCGTAAGCTGCTCCGTGCTCTTCATAATTCCCACGCCTGCGTTGTTCACCAAAATATCGGGTCCGCCCAACTCACCGGCGACCCAGGCAAACAAGGCCTCCACATCCGCGCTTAGTCTTACATCGGCAGCTTTGCCCACCACTTTACGCCCGGCTGGGGCGGCTCCCGGCATGGAAGGATTGGTGAGGCGTCTTACAGCGTCCGCTACGCCTAGCTCGCTGCGTCCGCAGATCGCCACGCTCGCTCCCGCGCCCGCCAGCATTTGCGCGATCGCGAAACCAATGCCGCGCGTTGCGCCGGTCACAAGCGCAGTTCGACCGGTCAAAAAAGTTTCATTCACGATCTGATTCTAACTGTGGGACGTGAGCGCTCGAGGGTACGTGTACGAGCGTACTACCCCCAAACGCGGGCTGCTAGATTGGGTTCATGCAGAGCGCAAGACCCAGCCGGACAGCGCAACGGGTCGCCATGCGACGAGCGGCGCATCAAGTATTAGATGATCCGCGGGTGTTCAACGATCCGGTGGCGGCGGCGATGGCCGGCGGTGAGAGCGAGAATGGCGTGGACGCCCGCGAGCCCTTCTCGCGTGCGCTGCGTGCATTCCTTGCGGTGCGCAGCCGCTACGCCGAGGATCAACTTGCGCGGGCGGTGGAGCGCGGCGTCGGCCAATACGTGGTGCTGGGCGCCGGCCTGGACACCTTCGCTTACCGCAATCCGTTTCGATCCGAAGGGCTGCGCGTCTTTGAAGTAGATCATCCAGCCACGCAGGCCTGGAAGCGCCAGCGGCTGGAGGAGGCCGACATTCCCGTCCCACTAGAGCTGACCTTTGCTGCGGTCGACTTTGAGCGCGAGTCGCTCGCAGATGGTTTGCTGCGCGCTGGATTCGACGTGCACCGCGCGGCCTTCTTTTCCTGGCTCGGCGTGACGCCGTATCTTTCGCGTTCCGCTTTCGATGCCACTCTCGGGTTTATCGCGAGCATGCCGCGCGCGAGCGGTGTGGCCTTCGATTATGCAGTCGAACGGAGGATGCTTACACCGCGGCAGCAGATCGCGCTGGACGCGATGTCGGAGCGCGTGGCGCGCGCGGGCGAACCGTTCCAGCTTTTCTTCGATCCTGCGGCGCTGGCCCGGGATCTGGCGCGCGAAGGCTTTCGCGATATCGAGGATCTGGACGGCGAAGCGATCAACGCGCGCTATTTCGCCGGGCGCGCGGATGGGCTTGCGGTGGGAGGCGGCGGCCACGTCTTGAGTGCCTGGTTATGATGACTGCGTGGTTATGATGAGTCATGGAAGACCTTCGCTACCCGGTTGGTAAATTTCAATTCCCCGAATCCGTGAGCGCCGCCGAGCGCGCCGCGTTCGTCGATCAGATTGAACAAACGCCCGCGCGCGTTCGAGCCGCCATCGCTGGCCTGGCGGATTCGCAGCTAGACACACCGTACCGGCCGGGCGGCTGGACCCTTCGGCAGCTCGCGCATCACATTCCCGACAGCCATATGAACAGCTACGTGCGCTTCCGGCTTGCTCTAACCGAGGACACCCCGACCATCAAACCGTACGAGGAGAGCCGCTGGGCGGAGCTCGAGGATGCGCGCACGATGCCGGTTGAGCCGTCGCTCGCACTGCTCGAGTCGTTGCACGCGCGCTGGGTGCCGCTGCTGCGGTCGCTCGCCGATGCCGACTGGAAACGCAGCTTCCGGCATCCGGAATTAGGGCTGATCCGATTGGATCAGAACGCCGCGCTTTACGCCTGGCACGGCCGCCATCACGTGGCGCACATTACTGCGCTACGCGGGCGGATGCACTGGTAAAAAACGACGGGCTGGTAGCGAGGCTACGCCCCCGCGTACACCGCGTGCTCGAAATCTCCCAGCACCGCAATCGCTTCTTTATCCGCGAATGGCAGAAACTGCATCATGATCACGCCGGCTATGCTCTTGCGCGGATCGATCCAGAAATAAGTGTTGAAAACTCCCGCCCAGGCCAGGCTTCCGGCCGAGCGCCCGCCCGCGTAGCCCTGCGAATTGATCAGGAAGCCGAAGCCGAACCCGTCCTTGAAGCCGGGATGAAAATCGACGTCGCTCGAAACCGCCGGCCGCGCGGTCTTGAGCTTGCCCGCGCTCAAATTGCCGGTCTGGATGGTCGCCATCATTTCCACCGTTTTGGGCTGCAGGATCACGGCGCCGTCCGCACCCTTTCCGTGGCGCAGGAACATCTGCATGAAACGGACGTAGTCGGGCGCGGTCGAATAAAGCCCGCCGCCGCCGTTGTCCACCTTGGGAGGCGGGGGCTGCGTGCGCGGGTTCTCCTGGAGCTTGCCGTCGGGCTGCCGCGTGTACTGGCCGACCAGGCGATCGAACTTCGCGGCCGGCACCAGGAAGCTCGTGTCGTGCATGCCGAGGGGTACCAGAATGTTTTTCTGGAAATAGTCTTCGAGCGAGAGGCCACTTACTTTTTCGACCAGGCGCCCGCTCCAGTCCGCGCTCGTGCCGTACTGCCAGCGCGATCCGGGCTCGAACATCAGCGGGGTCAGAGGCGCCACCGTTCCGAGCGGAAACGTTTTTCCGGTTTCCTTTTCCCAGCGCACCATGTCGGGGAACCAGGTGTCGTAGGCGAAGCCTGATGTATGGGTCAGCAGCGTGCGCAGCGTGACGGGTTTCGTCGCCGGCTTCAGGATCGGCTTGCCGGTGCCCTCATCGAAGCCGTGCAGCACTTCGAGGCCGCCGAGCTCGGGCAAATAAGTGGACGCGGGCTCGTCCAGCTTGAGCTTGCCTTGTTCCACCAACTGCATGGCCGCGACCGAGGTGACCGGCTTGGTCATCGATGCGATGGCGAACAGCGATTCCGGCGTGACGGCGACGCCCGACGCCGAATCGCGCTGGCCGAACGCGCCCGTGTAGGTGATGCGGTCCGCCGTGGCAGCCATGGCCACGCAAGCCGGGATCTTATGCTGCTGCAAAGAGGCCCGCAGCGTGTTCTCGATGGACGCGCCCGGGGCGGCCCAAATGCTCCTCGGCTGGACTCCCAGAGCGAGCAGGGCGGCGCTGAAATGTCTCCGGCTGATTTCTGGCATTCCTCTTTCATAACACGAAGCGGGCATAACACGAAGCGGACAGCGCTATCTTGTAAATATGCCGTCGGCGCTCGAGACCCCGGAAGTTAAGCTGGGCGGTCCAAACGGAGGCGGCCCACACGGGCACGATCCTTTCGATCGCGGCGGAGGCGGGGGCGGCGACGATTACGGCAACGACGGGCGCGGTGTGCCGGGCGCGGGACTGCTCGCCATGCGGTTCCTGCTGGTCTCCATCAGCATGCTGTTCGTCACCATCGGCGTGGCTTATCATGAGCGCGCGCGTACGGGCTCGCACTGGCAGCACATCCACGTTCCGCCGATGCTGTGGGTCTCCACCAGCTTGATTCTCGCCAGCACCTGGACGCTGGAACTCGCGCGCTCGGCGTTCGAGCGCAAGAACAGCGTCCGATACGCCCGCTGGCTTGCGGCAACAGTCACCCTCGGCGCCGCGTTTCTGGGGTTGCAGTTGCTTGCGCTCGGAGAGCTGGCCGGGCAGGGAATTTATCTGCGGCACAATCCGCACAGCTCCCTGTTTTACGTGCTGACGGGCGCGCACGGGCTGCACCTGTTGGGCGGCATGATCGCGCTGGTGTGCCTGCTGGTGACGGCGGCGCGGCGGCCGGAGGTGGTGCTGTTCGATTTCCGGCGGCAGAGCAGCCGCAACGCGACGGCGGCGCTGTACTGGCATTTTCTGGCCGGGATCTGGCTGTGCCTGTTTATAGCCCTATTGGTTTGGCCCTGAGGACGCAAGCTGCATGCGCCAGGCGTCGCGGCCGCGTCCGTAATAATGCCGGACCAGGCGCGTGCGGACAAAGCCCGATTGCCGGTAGAAGCTCAGCGCACGGGTGTTATCAGTCTCGACCATAAGCCGCAGGGGCCGGGAGCCTAGACGGGCGCGGGTGCCAGCGAGCAGCGCCTGGGCAACCCCGCGGCCCTGGTATCGCGGATCGACAGCGATGGAATCGAGCTCCGCGCCGCGCCAGGTGGTGCGCGCAATGCTGTATCCCGCGATGCGCCGGCCGAGGCGCGCGATCAAGAACAGCTCGGGCGATTCCCGCCAGGATTCGAGAAATGCTTCCCCCGGCCAAGCGTCGCGCCCGAACGAATCGCGCTCGATTTCGAGCACACGTTTGAGATGGCGCCGTTCGAAACGGCGGATGTCGATCACTCGAGTCTCAGGCTAACGCAATCGCGCGCGCCCGGGCTGGTTGAGGATGACGCTAGTTGGAGTTGCCGAAATAGCTCTGCGCCAGATCCGGCTTCTGCTCGAGCGCGCGCTTCCAGCAATCCCGCGCCTGCTCCTGCTGGCCCAGACCCTTCAGCACGTGGCCCAGGTTGAGCAGCGCCTCGGGGAACTGACCGCGCTCCTGCAGTGCTTCGCGGTAGAGCCGTTCGGCGTCCGTAAGTTGGCCCGATTTTTGTAATAAAAGCCCGGTGTTGTAGAACAGCTCCGGGCTCCGCTCGCCCTTTTCGATGAGCCGCGCCTGATAGTCGAGCGCCTGATCGAAATTACTGTGCTCCACCGCCAGAGCCGCCAGGCCGCGCAGCGCGTCCAGCGATTCGGCGTTAGCCTCCAGCACCGTTTCAAACGCCTTGGCCGCGCCCTCGTGATCGCCCATGTTCCAGGAACAGATTCCCAGGTTCAACTGGGCCTCGATCCAATCCGGGCGCTTAGCCAGGCAGGCCTGGAAAGCCTCGCCGCCGCCCCGGTAATCGCCGCGTTCCAGGCGCAGGAAGCCCAGCCGGAACCAGACATCTTCCAGGTCCGCATTCTTGGCCAGAATGCGCGTGTAAATGCGCTCGGCGTCTTCCTTGGAGCCCTGCTTATCGAGCACGGCCGCCAAATTGTGCAGAATCTCGAACTGATCGGGCGAAATTTCGAGCGCCTTCTCGTAGGCGGTCCGGGCCTCGGCCAGGTCGCCCGCTTCCTGATGAATGGCCCCCAGGTTCACATAGGCCTGGCTCGCATCCGGACGAAGCCGAATGGCTTCGCTGTACGATTTGGCGGCATCCTCCAGCCGGCCGGTCTTCTGCTGGGCGACGCCCAGGTTAAACCAGCGGTCGAAGCTTTCCGGCGTATACTCGGTGAGCTTGGCCGAGTAGCGCAGCGCGGCTTCGTAATCGCCCGCAGTGAAGGCGCAGGTGGCCAGGCCTTCCAGCGCGGTTTGCGAATTGGGCCGCACTGCCAGCAGTTTTTCCGAATAATCGGCGATCATCGCGGGGTCCTTGCGAGCCATCCCGATGGTGACCAGATTGATCAGGCACTCTTCGAAGTCCGGTTTCGAGGCCAGGATCGATTTATAGATGCGCGCCGCATCATCGAAACGCCATTGCAGCTGCAGCGTGACCGCTTTTCCGAACTGCGCCGTGGTGTGATCGGGCTGCTGTTCGAGGACCTTTTCGAAGTTTTCGGCCGCGGCGTCGGATTTTTCCAGGTGCAGCAGCGCGATCCCGAGGCCGAGCCGCGCATCCACGCGATCGGGCTGCGCCTCCGCCGCCTTCTCGAAGAAATCGGCCGCTTCCTGCCAGCGCCCCAGCCGCTCCAGGCAGACCGCCAGGTTCAGGTTGGCATTAGCATGCCGCGGATGCATGCTCAGCAGCTTGGCGTAGCTCTGCGCCGCCTCCTCGTACATTTCCAGTTCGAACTGGACTTGCGCCTTGGCGGAGAAGATCTCGAGCGTGCCGTCGCCCGATTCCAAAACCCGGTTGATCTCGGTAAGCGCGTCTTCGAGCTTGCCTTCCATATGCAGGGAGACCGCCTTGGCCAGGCTGGCCGCCTTGGCGCTGTCGGCTGACGACGTTCTAGAAATGGGTTGGCTCATATGTCAGTTGATGTTTCCGTTTCTGCCCTCAAGTCCGTAGGGCGCAAGATAGGCGCACAGTCTGCCCAGCGCATCGTACTGATGCGAAACTTCCACCCAGCGGAGCCGGGCGCGCTCTCCGCGGTTCGCGAAAAATCCAACGCCGCCGTGCTGCAGCCGGTTATCGGACCAGAAATCCACCACCTGGCCTTGCGCCAGGATGGTGAAATCGCCGCCGTGTGCGTCCACTTGCACGCGATACAGCATGTCGTTGCGCACCGTGATGGGCAGCGGCTTGTCGACATGCGGCCCTTCCTTGCCGTTGATCACCGCGTATCGCACCATGTGGATCAGCGGCAGCGGACCCGGCTTCACCACCACGAACTTCATCGCGTAGTAATTGTTCAGATCCTCGGCGCGAAAGGCCCAGCCGATCGCTTTCTGATCGATTTCTCCCAGAAACTCGAAGCGATAGTCGGTGAGATCGAGCGTGGGCTTGAACACCGCGAGCGGCCCCGGCCGCACGAAACCGGCCGCATCGTAGGACCAGGTTCGCGTCAGGTTGGAGCGGCTTTCCCAGGCGTCGAGGCCGGAGCGAAAATCGTCGGCAAAGGCCACGGCCGCGCGGTCTGAGATCGATTCATTCAAATTCTTCCAGTGTTCCTGAACCACCTTCTGGACTTGCACCTGCGCCTGGCTCAGCGCCTGCGGCGTCAAATCATTCACCGGAACCTTGGGGACCGATCCGGTAACCGCCACCACCAGCAGGACCGGCAGCAGGACGCCGATGAGCTTCAAATCGCGCGGCGCGCCCTTCCAGGCCGCTGTGATCCACTGCCAGGACAGAGCCGTCTCCCGCGCAGGATTAGGTGCGGATTCGCGCTCGGGCTCGACCGCCTCGCGCTCAGAGGCGTCTTCTTCGGGAAATGCTTCCGCGATCTGCTGCGGCTCGGCTTCAGTCTCGAGCGACTCGAACGCGGCCACGGGTTCGATTTCAGGCTCAGGTTCAGGCTCGGGTGCGATCTCGCTCGCCTCGTCCACCCCCAAATCGTGCACGATCTCCACGCGCTCAGGCTCCGGCTCCGATACCGGTTGCGAAGCAAATTTTCGCCGCAGCTTTTCGATCGCTTCGTACACCGGCTGCCTTACGGGTGTCGCTACCGGTGTCGATGACGCGCCTTCGGCCTCATAAGCCGTGCGATGGTCGTCGCAGCAGAAGTCCCCGTGAATGATACTGCGGGATGGTGCAAGAGCGATGTTACAGTAGCGGCACCTCATGCAGTTTAACCCGATTCCATCTTAGGAGCCTAGGCAACGAATTACTACGCAGTGAAATGCTTATCCCAGAGTGCAATTGCGTGTAATACCGCGCGGGCGGTCAGGGGTTTGCCTTAGTTCATCTCTTCCCGTGGCGCCCGCACCATGCCGCACTTTTGTTAGCATTGTCAACTAAGAGGACAAAACCAATGCCGGACAAGACCGTAGATGCCACGAACGCATCCCAGCCAGCGCGCGCGGAGTCAACTGAAGCGAGGCGCATCGATCGGCGGTCGTTGTTTAACGCCCTTTCCAGCGTATCGCTTGGCCTGGCCGCCACGGCCGCGATCGCCGAGCAGGTGAAGGCCGCTCCATCGGAAGAGACCAAGGCCGACGAGCTCGAGCCCTTCAAATACGACATCGAAAGCGAGACGGGCTGGGTGGGACCGGGCGGCTCGGCCAAAGAAGCCACGGTTAAACAACTGCCGGTGTCGCAGTCCATCGCGGGCGTTTCCATGCGGCTCGAACCGGGTGCCATTCGCGAGCTCCACTGGCACGCGCTGGCCGCCGAATGGGCCTACGTGCTCGAGGGGCGGTGCCGGACCACGGTGATCGCACCGAACGGTCAGGCTGAGGTGGACGATTTCGAAGTTGGCGACACCTGGTATTTTCCGCGCGGCCACGGCCACGCGATCCAGAACATCGGCCCCGGCCCGTGCCATTTCCTGCTCGGTTTCGACAACGGCCATTTCTCCGAATTCGGCACCTTCAGCATCACCGACTGGATCAAGACCACGCCGCGCCACGTTCTGGCGCGCAATCTGAATCTGCCCGAGTCGGCCTTCGCCCAGATGCCGCAGAAAGAGCTGTATATCGGCCCGGGCAAGGTTCCCCCCGCCGTCGAAGACGTTCGCAATATCAATCTCCAGCCCACCCAGGTGGCGCACAAGTTTCGCCTGGGCATGATGGCGCCGCATGGGTTCGAAGGCGGCGAAGAACGCATCGTCACGCAGAACGAGTTTCCCATCCAGACCACGCTCACCGCGGTGCGCATGGACCTGAAGCCCGGCGCGCTGCGCGAGATGCACTGGCATCCGCACGCGGACGAATGGCAATTCTACGTGAAGGGCCGCGGGCGCGTGACCATTTTCGGCTCGCACGGCCGCGTGAAGACCGAAGAGTTCGGACCCAACCAGGTGGCGTTCATCAAGCAGGGCTACGGGCACTTCATCGAGCAGGTGGGCGACGAACCCACGCAAATCCTCATCCTGTTCAACAGCGGCTTGTATCAGGAAATTTCACTCACCAACTGGCTGGGCGGGAATCCGAATTCGCTCCTGACCAGCAATTTTTTGCTTGGGCCCGACATGCTCGACAAATTGCCGAAGAAAGAAGTCGGGATTTTGGGCCGCAGGGGATGACTCGTTACTAAGGGCTAATCGTCATGCCGGGATCACGGTAAGGCCCGTGATCTGGCGAAAGTGACGGACATTGCCCGTAACGACACCGAAGTTACGCTCTAAAGCGGTCGCGGCGATTGACAAGTCCTCGAAAGAGATATTTACTCCGTGCCGGGCTTGCTGGCCTTCGATCCGACCCGCGAGTTTGGCGGTCTCGACTGTTAAGGGATATACGGGCATGTCGCGGATGAGTTCGTCAACAAAAGCCTGCCTGCGTATCCTGCGGTCATCGGGCTTGGCGCGTTCTACACCGTGTGTTAGTTCGACGATCGTCACGACAGACAACGCGATTTCCGTCTCTCCGTAAGTAGCTTTGAATTGTTCGAGGATCTGCCGAACCGTGTGATCCTGCCGCTCTCCGGCTATGACCACGCTTGTATCGAGAATTAATCCCACTCCGGCGGATTCCAGGGTTTAGGATCCCGGATGATTTCTTGCACGTCGGCGGCGAAGTCCGGGTCTAGTGTGGGGGCATGGCCGAGGTTCTCTTCGTGCGCCTTGGCCAGCGCGATGCACTCGCTGATCGTTCGACCTGATCCCTGCGGCGTCTTGATCACAGCCACCGGACGATGGCCCTCCTCCACAATGACCTCCACGCCTAGTCGGACCTTTTCCAACACACCGTGCAAATCGCGCGCGAGTTCGGCCTCGGTGATGCGCAGGGTCGCCATCACTGTCGATGATAGCGCGATCAGCTCTTCCGTAGCCTGGTGACACAGCCTGGTTGGGTGGGAATCCGATTCACCGCTGACCAGCAATTTCCTGCTCGGGCCGGACAGGCTGGACAAATTGCCGAAGAAGAAATCGGGATTTTGGGACGCCGGGGCTAGGTTGGACGACGCGGCTCCCACGTCACTTCGCCTAGGGCCACTTCGATCAATGCATGGTGCCCGACGCGCTCTTCGTGACCATCCAACTTTTCGATCAAAACGACGTAATACTGCAAGTCCATATAACTTAGCGGCGACCAGTCGAAGAAATCACAGAGCGTAAACTGTACCTGGTCCTGTTTGAATGGTCCCGCTAGAGGCTCCCAAATGCCACCGTCCGGACTACTCGGCTTCCGTACGTTCACTTGGATACTTGCAAAGCCGTCACTAAAGCCAGCGGCCGGCACCACGCTGAAGCCAGGGCCGAACAGAAACTCAGCATCCTCCAAACCTAATGGATATGCGACAAGAGCATTGAACAAGGGTAAATGGAGCTTCCGGAAGGCGTATACCGAATCCCAATCCCGCAATGCAGGATCGCTCCAGAAGCAATGGTTCCATATGTGGCGCAGTGTGAGCCGGTAGCATTGCGCGATTTCGTTTGCGTTCCGCATGGATTAGTCGAGCCGGGATGACAGCCAAGCCTGCGACACACTGAAAATGCCGGACGTTGAATTTCACTGGCCGCGTGTGCGGCGGCATCCTGGACGTCGATCACACGGCCATGTTGGATATCGTCTCATTGCATGACAACCCCTGCTGAACGCGCTTGGCGAAACGCTCGCCCCACCTGTCACAATAGAGGTACATGACAGGGAATGAGATCCGCGAAACGTTCCTCAACTTCTTCGCGGCCAACAGCCATCGCATCATCCGCAGCTCCTCGCTGGTCCCGGCCAACGACCCTACGCTGCTGTTCACCAACGCCGGGATGAACCAGTTCAAGGACGTCTTCACCGGCCTTGAAAAGCGCGATTACACCCGCGCCACCACCGCGCAGAAGGTGGTCCGCGCCGGCGGCAAGCACAACGATCTCGACAACGTCGGCTACACCCGCCGCCACCAGACCTTCTTCGAGATGCTCGGCAATTTTTCCTTCGGCGACTATTTCAAGAAGGACGCCATCGCCTATGCCTGGCAGCTCCTCACGCGCGACTTCGCCATCCCGCGCGACAAGCTCTACATCACCGTTTTTCGCGAGGACGACGACGCCGAAAAGCTGTGGCAGGAAGTGGCCGGCGTACCCAAATCGCGCATCTTCCGCCTCGGCGAAAAAGACAACTTCTGGCAGATGGGCGACACCGGCCCCTGCGGTCCGTGCTCGGAAATCTTCTACGATTTCGGCCCTGAAGCCGGGCCCGGCGAAATGCCGCATGACCCTGGCGAACGTTTCGTCGAAGTCTGGAACCTGGTCTTCATGCAGTTCGAGCGCTCCGCCGACGGCGTGATGACGCCCCTGCCGCGCCCGTCCATCGATACCGGCATGGGCCTCGAGCGCATCGCCTGCGTGCTCCAAGGAAAAATCTCGAACTACGAAACCGATCTGCTCAAACCCATCATCCATCGGGCCGCGGAAATGTTCGGCGTCGCTTACGGCGATGATCCGCGCACCGACGTCGCCCTGCGCATCAATGCCGACCACAGCCGCGCGGCGGCGTTCCTGATTCACGACGGCGTCACCCCGTCGAACGAAGGCCGCGGCTACGTGCTGCGCAAAATCATGCGCCGCGCCATTCGCAACGCCCGCATGATCGGTCGCGAGGAACCATATTTATACCAGCTCACCGGATTCGTCGCCGAGCACATGAAGACCGGCTATCCCGAGATGCTCGAAAGCATCCAGCGCGTGGCCCGCGTAGTGAAGGATGAGGAGCATCGCTACGCCACCACGTTCCAGGTGGCTGAGAAGGTTTTCCTCGACGAAGCCAAATCCGCCGCTGGCGGCGTGCTGCCCGGCGCGGCTTCGTTCAAACTTTACGACACCTTCGGACTCGCTCTCGACGAACAGGAAGAGATGGCTCGCGAGCGTGGCCTGACCATCGACACTGACGGCTTCCATGCCGAAATGGAGAAGCAGCGCGCCCGCGCCCGCGCCAGTTGGAGAGGCGCCGATAAGGCGCAAATCCCCGAGGTCTATAAAAACCTTCCGCCCACCGATTTCGCCGGCCGCGAAACGCTCGAATCGCCCGTCAAAGTCGTGCGCGTCATCCAAAACAACGGCACAACCGAACTGGTCTTCAACCCCACGCCCTTCTATGCTGAAGCCGGCGGGCAGGTAGGCGACACCGGCGTCCTGGTTTCGCCTTCCACGGGCGACACCGTCGCGTTGATTGAGGACACGCGCAAAATCGGCGGCGGCACGGTGCACAAGGTCGAATTGACCACTCCGATCCGCGAAGGCGACGAGCTGATCGCCCGCGTCGACGGCAGCCGCCGCGCAGCAACCATGCGCAATCACACCGCCACGCACCTGCTCCACGCCGCGTTGCGCAAAGTGCTCGGGGCGCACGTCAAGCAGGCCGGCAGCGTCGTCGACCCCAATCGCCTGCGCTTCGATTTCACGCATTACGCCCATACCGATCCCGAAGAGCTGGCCGAAATTCAGAAGCTGGTCAACGAAGAGATCCTCAAAAACATCGAGGTCCACACCGACGTAATGGAGCTCGACCAGGCGCTCTCCACCGGCGCCATGGCGCTCTTCGGCGAAAAATATGGCGACCGTGTGCGCGTGGTCTCCATCCCCGGTTTCAGCAAGGAGCTGTGCGGCGGCACGCACGTCCATCGCACCGGCGACATCGGGCTGTGCGTCGTCACATATGAAGCCAGCATCTCGGCCGGCGTTCGCCGCATCGAAGCCATCACGGGCGAAGCCGTGCTCGCGAAGCTCCAGGAAGAGGCGCAGGCATCCCGCCAGGCTCAGGAGAAACTCACCGAGGAGAAGCGCGCCCTCGAACGCCAGATCGAACAGATGAAGGACAAGCTCGCGCGCGCCGAGGTGTCAGGCGTCGAAAGCGCCGTCCGCGAAATCAAGGGCGTCAAGGTGCTCGCCGCTCAGGTTCCCGGCATGGATCGCGAACAGCTTCGCACCATGGTCGATTCGCTGCGCGTCAAATGGAAGACCGCGGTGGTCATCCTCGCCTCGGCGCACGATTCGAACGTATCCATCGTCTCCGGCGTCACCAAGGATCTGACGTCCAAGGTCCATGCGGGCAAGCTCGCTGGCTCCGTTGCGCAGGCTGTGGGTGGCAAAGGCGGCGGCCGTCCCGACATGGCTGAAGCCGGCGGCAAGGATCCATCGGCGCTCGCCGGCGCACTCGATTCCGCCTACAAAACCGTCGAGAGCATGCTCTAGCCATGCAAGAATTTGATGTCGTGGTGGTTGGCGCGGGCCCCACCGGCCTGGCCTGCGGAATCGAGCTCAAGCAGCGCGGCCTCAACACCGTCCTCATCGAAAAGGGCTGCGTCGTCAATTCCCTCTACAACTATCCGACGCACATGGTCTTCTTCACCACCCCTGAGCTGCTTGAAATCGGCGGCCTGCCCATGACTTCGCTCAACGAAAAGCCCGGCCGCACCGAAGCGCTCAAATATTATCGCCGCTGCGCCGAACATTATTGCCTGGACATCCATCAATACGAGCGCGTGCTCGCCATCTCGGGCGACGACGGCGATTTTCGCGTCTCCACCAGCAAGGCCGAGTATCACGCCCGCAAAATCGTTCTCGCCACCGGCTACTACGACGTTCCCAACATGCTCAACGTCCCCGGCGAAGAGCTCGACAAAGTCATCCACTATTACAAGGAGCCGCATCCTTATTACAATCACGACGTGCTGGTGGTTGGTGCGAAGAACTCGGCCGCCATCGCCGCGCTCGAGCTATTCTGGACCGGCGCGCGCGTAACGCTTCTCCATCGCGGCGCGGGCATTTCGCAGCGCGTCAAATATTGGATCAAACCCAATATCGAGAACCGCATCAAGAGCGGGGAAGTGAAGGCGCACTTCAACTCGCGCCTGCTCGCCATTCATCCCAAATACATCGAGATCGAGACGCCCGAAGGCCCCAAAACGCTCGCCAACGATTTTGTTTTTGCCATGACTGGCTACCGCCCGGACCTGGAATTCCTGGGAGCGCTCGGCATCCGCCTCGATCCCGCGTCGCAGAAGCCTCGCATCGATCCCGCCACGCTTGAAAGCGACCGCCCAGGCATCTTCCTGGCCGGGGTCATCGTCGCCGGCATGCACACCAACGAAATTTTCATTGAAAACGGGCGCTTTCATGGCAAACAGATTGCGGGCGCCATCGCGGAGGCCCTCACATGACACGAAGAGATTTTTCGAAACTCGCGCTCGCCCCCCTCGCCCTTCCCGTTCTCGGCGCGATAGACTCGACCGTAAGTGGAGTAAAGCTCGGCGCTCAAACCTACAGCTTTCGCGACCTCGGCTCGCCCATCGCTTCCATCGACATGATCGTCGCCGCGATGAAGCAGATAGGCCTCGGCTACGCCGAGCTCTGGGACGTCGAAGTCCTCCCCCGTGATCGCGCCAAGGCCACCGCCTTCCGCACCGACGCGCCCCTGGACGAAATTCGCGGCATTAAGAAAAAATTCGACGACGCGGGCGTCGAGCTCTACGCCTTCAACTACAGCTTTCGCGACGAATTCAGCGACAAGGAAATCGAGAACGGATTCGTGATGGCGCGCGCGTTGGGCGTCACCCGCATCACGGCTTCGTCCAACGTGGATATGTCGCCCCGCGTCGACAAATACGCCGAGCAGTACAAAATCTACGTCGGCTACCACAATCACGACAGCATGAAGCCCAACGAATTCTCGACGCCCGACGATTGGGCCAAAGCGCTGGCCGGCCGGTCGAAATATACCGGCATCAATCTCGACATCGGCCACTTCACCGCCGCCAATTTCGACCCGGTCAGTTTCCTCGAAGAGCATCACGCGAAAATCGTGACCGTGCACATCAAGGACCGCAAGCGCGATCACGGCCCCAACACGCCGTTCGGCCAGGGTGACACCAATATCAAGGGCGTGCTCGGAGTGCTCAAGACCAAGCACTACCCGATCCCCGCCATGATCGAGTACGAGTACGGCAAGCCCGGCATGGACACCATCGCGGAAGTAAAAAGGTGCTTCGACTACTGCAAAGCCGCGCTGGCGTGATCGTGCCTCTCCAAGGCAGCTACCTTCCGCGGGTCTCCGCACGCTAGAATGAAATCGATGACCGCTTCAGCAAGCCAAAGCGCCGAACAGTTCCGACGGATACTAAGACGCACACCGTACGGTAGGTATTACGTTGTGCAGGTTAGCCTGCAGACGCCTGGTGACGGTGCCCCGCTGGGGAAGGAGATGACCGTCGACGAGGTTTATTTCGAATTTCGTCGGCAAGGTCTCACTGACGAAAAAATCGCCGATGCGATCAAGGCAGCCGACGAGGCCGCTGCCTCAAAATAGCGGTCGCTACCTTGACCGCGCCCCAGCCGCCGCCGGCTTCTGCGCTGCTTCCCCATGATTGGGCGGCGGCGCACCGTTCACCGGCTCGGCTTCCTTCCGCACCAGCCCCAGTGCCTTCCGCAGCTCCACGTCGATCTTCGCGCGAATGTCCGTGTTCTCCTTCAAAAACGACCGCGCATTCTCGCGACCCTGCCCGATTCGCTCGCCGCCGTAGCTATACCACGATCCGCTTTTTTCGATAATGTTCTGCGCCACGGCCAAGTCAATCAGATCGCCCTCGCGCGAGATGCCTTCGCCGTAAATGATGTCGAACTCCGCCTCGCGGAACGGCGCCGCAACCTTGTTCTTCACGATCTTCACCTTGGTCCGGTTGCCAACCACGATCTCGCCTTCCTTGATGGCCGCGATGCGCCGGATATCCGCGCGCACCGACGAATAAAACTTCAGCGCACGCCCGCCCGACGTGGTCTCCGGGTTCCCGAACATCACTCCTATTTTTTCTCGGATTTGGTTAATGAAGATCAGGCAGGTATTCGACTTCGACACGTTGCCCGTGAGCTTGCGCATGGCCTGCGACATCAGCCGCGCCTGCACGCCCATGTGGCTGTCGCCCATCTCGCCGTCGAGCTCGGCCTTGGGCACCAGCGCGGCCACCGAATCCACCACCAGCACGTCGATCGACCCGGAGGTAATCAGCGCGCTCGTGATCTCCAGCGCCTGCTCGGCGTAATCCGGCTGCGACACCAGCAGGTTGTCCACGTCCACGCCCAGCTTGCGCGCGTACAGCGGATCCAGCGCGTGCTCCACGTCGATGAACGCCGCCATCCCGCCGGCTTTTTGCGCCTCGGCCACCACCTGCAGCGCCACCGTCGTCTTCCCCGACGATTCCGGCCCGAAAATCTCGATGATGCGCCCGCGCGGGAATCCGCCCACGCCCAGCGCGTAGTCGAGCGAGATCGAGCCCGACGAAATCGCCGACACCGGCACGATCGCTTCCTTTGACCCCAGCCGTACGATGGAGCCTTTGCCGAACTGTTTTTCGATCTGGCCGAGCGTGAGCCCGAGAGTGCGTGCGCGTTCTTTTTCGTCCATAAAACGTAGTCCTTCTAAAATGTCTCGGGGGAGAAATACTATTGTACTAGAGTTTCGGCGCGTAGTAACCCTTGCGCGCTCGCACGACCATGTCCTTGCGATTCTTCACCCGGATCTCGACCGTGTGATAAAGACCATCCGGCTTCAGCGGCTCGGGGCGATAAAAGATGTTGTACTGATGCCGCAGCTCGTTGGCGATGTTCTCGAACGATTGATCCAGGTCCGACGCGCGGAACGGGAAGAACGCCTGGCCCCCCGTCTGCTCGGCGAAATAACGCAGGACCTTGTCGCCGTCCGTCTCGATGCGCGTGATGTTGGTTGATATGGTGTAGACCGTCACGTCGGCTTTTTGCGCCATTTCGAGCGCCTGATCGCGCGTGTAGCGGCTCTGGTTGTCCTCGCCGTCGCTCAGAATCACCATGGCGCGGCGGAACTTGTAGAGCGGCTGGTCCTGCATCAGTTTGTCGCGGCAGGCGAAGAAAACGGCGTCATAGAGCGAGGTCCCGCCGCCCGGCCGCAGCTTCTCGATGCCTCTTTCGAGTTCGCCGATGTCGCCCGTCAAATCCGCCACCAGCTCGGCCGAAGTGTCGAAGCTCACGATCATCGCCTTGTCGTGCTCCGGCCGCACCGTGCCGTCGATGAACGCGGTGGCCGCCTCCTGTTGGAAATGAAAACGATCGCGAATGCTGTTGCTGGTGTCGATCAGAACGGCGAGGCGCAGCGGCAGGTCGGATTCAGCCGCGAACTCCACGATGGTCTGCGGCTTCTTGTTCTCGAAGACCTCGAAATCGTCCTGGGTGAGATCGGTGACGAAACGGCCCTTCTTGTCCGAAACCGTGTACAGCATATTGACGCGCGACACGTCCACCGTAATGCGGTTGGTGTCCCCTTGCGTTGCCGGCGCGGCCTTATCGGCCTTGGCTTGATTCTTCGATTGCCCGGAGAGCAGAACAGAAAACGTGCCCACCGTTACGATCAGGTACAGCTTTTTCATGACGAGTGCCTTCATTATAGAACGTGGCGCACGCACTCCACTCCTGCGTGCCGTGTTCGCACTCCTGCGAACACTAATAGAGAAAGCGCCAGCCTCACGGAACCACCGGCAGCATCACCGCCGACGGGTACATCTTCGATCGAAACACGCGCTGCGTCGCGGCCTGGAAATCGGACTCCTTCGCTTCGAAAATGTTCGGCACAAACGTCTGCGGATTGCGGTCGATAATCGGGAACCAAGTGCTCTGCACCTGCACCATGATGCGATGCCCCTTGCGGAACACGTGATCGTGTGACAACAGATCGATGCGATACTCCGCCGGCTGATTCGCCGTCACCGGCTCCGGCTTCTCAAACCCGTTGCGAAAGCGCCCGCGCAGCACATCGGCGGCGATCATGAGTTCGTAGCCGCCCATGGGCGGGTCTTCGGGAACATTGGGCGGATAAACATCGATCAGCTTCACCACCCAATCGGAATCCGTGCCGGAGGTCGAGGCGAACAGATCCGCCACCACATCGCCCGCGATTCTGACATCCGATTCGAGCGGCCCCGTTTGCCAAACTGCCACGTCAGGCCGGCCGTCGGCAAACCGCTGATCATCGGCGTGCCAAGTGGACCAGCCCGGCGATCCGCCATAGGTTTCCGGAATCGGCCGCGCCCGATACGGCACCGGATGATGCGGGTCGGAAACGAAACTATCGAACGTCTCGCCGCCTTCCTTGGGCCCATCGAACGCTGCTTCGCTGCCAGCCCGCAGATACAGCCGCCGTTGCTCAACCCCCGCGGGCGGCCATCGCGGATACGACTTCCACTCGTTCGAGCCCGTCTCAAAAAGCTCGATCCGCGCCAGGTTCAGCGGCTCCCGGCCCTTGAGCCAATAAGCAAACCAGCGCGCCTGGATGTTTTTTCTGAAATAATCGCCGGTATTACTGCCAAAATCGAGCGATTTTAGCGTGCGCCCTGGTCCCCGAAGCCCATCCGCCATGATTCCACGGCCCCTCCACCATATAATTGTATTGACTGGACTCCGGCGTTTCATTCGCCGCGAAGATGCGCCACGGCCCTGCGAAATCCTCCTGATCGAACCATCCGCCGACGTTCAGATTCGGCACCTTCACGGCCTTCGAACGATCTTCTGAACCGCCTGCTCCCTCCAGAAATCATCGTAATTCGGATGCGCGATGAAATTGTTCCAGGTCGGCCGCTGGCCGTCGAAATAGCGCGCGTTCGCCTCCCGCAGCGGTCCCAGCTTCAAATACCAGTCATAAGTGTCGTATTGCTTGAACTGGAACATCTTGTTCGTCTTGCCGGTCTCCATCATGGCCGCATACTCGAAGCCGTAGCTCAGCCGGAACGCCCCGTTGTGATGAAAATCGTCGCCCAGAAACATATCGGCCGGCGAAGCCTGTTCGGAAGCTGCCTTGAGCGCCGGATGTGGCTCGATCAATGCCATCTCCGTGAGCCAGCCGCCATAGGAGATCCCGAAAATCCCCGCGCGCCCGTTGTTTCCCTGAATGTTCTTAATCAGCCAGTCGATCGTGTCGTAGGTATCCGTGCCCTCGTCGATCCCGTCTTTGGACGTCCGCACAGGCCGCTGAAGCACGAACTGCCCCTCGGACTGGTAGCGCCCGCGAATATCCTGAAACACCATGAAGTAGCCGTCGCGCGCCAGGTCGCTCAGCTCGGTGTCGATGTCCACCGCCGCCTCGCCCCAGCCATAAGGCGACCGCTCGATCAGAAAAGGCAGCGCCTCAGTACGCGTCTTAGGTTCAAAGACAATGGTGTGCAGATGCACGCCATCCCTCATCGGGATCATGTATTCGCGCTTTTCGTATTGCTCGGCAATGTGCGATTCCGCGCCTCCGCCGCGCGTGAGTGTCGCCTCACCCGTGGTCTCGCCGCTCGTGAACTTGCCTTTGACTTCGTCGCCCGCGGGTGCGAGCGTTCCCTCGAACTTGAAATCCTGCGCCTTGATTTCGAAGCTCAGCTTGTCATTCTTGGCTTCGATCGCGTCCAGGCTCGATCCCGTGCCCGATTCGAGGTTCACCATCGCGCCCGAGTATTTGCCGCTCGCTTCCGGCGTCACGTAAATCACCACGCGAATCTTGCCCTGGCCGAACAGCAGCGCCCCCTGCCAGATGCCATCCACGCGTGGCGAAGCCGTTTGAGCAAACAGCACACAACCGAGAAGAACCGCACCCAGCGCCCATTGCCGCAATTTCATTACGTCAAACTATAGCATGCCTCCGGCGACACTCGGCCACGTGAGAGAATAAGGTTGACCGGAGCACCCTATCAGTGGTGACCAATGAACAGCTCTACCTTGCCGTCGGGATTCCGCTGTTATTCAACGCGGCACTGGTCGGGCTGGTCGTCTCCCTCTTCAGCGCGAAGTTCGCCGCCATCGACAAGCGCTTCGACGATATGCGCGACCTGTGGCGGGCCGAACTCCGTCGGGTAGAGGAAGTGCTCGATGCGCGCCTGAAGCACATCGAAGAACGCAGCTAACGACGGGCCCGCGGCGCTCAGTTTAGCACGTAAGGTCTCTGAAAAATCCACTTCCGGATGCCGGAAATAGGCGCTTGTCCGAACTGATGCCATCCCTCGCTGTCAGGTGTCCTCGCCAGCCACGATGTCTTCGTGCTCTAGCAAGGGTAACAACTTACTTGACTCACACGGGTCTGGTAAACTCAGAGACGGCAATGACTTGTTGCCTTACTCGTCGTCTCCGAGGAGGTATCGCCTGTGGACGTTGGGAAACGCATTTCTGAAACTGCGTGCGCCATTTGCGCACTTGTCGCTGTCTACGACTTGGGGGATAGACACAAGTGGTGGCCTGTGAATTTGCTAATCGATCTTGGCTCATATGTTTCACCCATATGCGTATTGGTAGCTTGCGGAGCCTGCCTCTATATGTTACAGAGAAATACAAAACTTGAGAGGCAACTTAAGAGTGAAAATCCTGTCGCGCGGTTACCAGAATTTTGGCAGTGGATCGGCCAGATGAACGAGTTGGTATTGGAAGCGTTGGAATTAAAAACCGGCTTGGAAATCCTGGAGTACGAGTGGACGAAAAACGGAGAGGCTTTGATTTATCCTCTGTCTTATACAACAATTCCAGAAGTTGGCATACCACTGTCGTACAGAATGCGCGAACTACTGGGATACAGATTTTTATACAGGCATCACGTACAGCACGTGAAGGATATCGATAAAGACTTCCACTCAACGCTTGTGGATCAAGGATTCCCGGCAGAGATCGATTGTCTGATGGCAAAAAGGGTTTTGGAGCGCCATGTAGAGGCGCTCAAGGAACACATCGCTAATTCGATCAGGCAGGTTTCCTCTTCATCGGAGGCGCTTTGACGACCTGCTTCAGCAATTTCTCAAACTTTCGATATCCTGGCGGTTTAGGCGGCGGTTTTTTTTCTTCGACCGCGTTCTTGTCGTTTTGCTCCGACATCACCCCGCCTCCTGGCAGGTCAGCACGCTCCATGGCAATCGCTTTCCGGCGATGGAGTTCAGGACCTTCTGGAATCGTTGAGCGTCCGTATCGTGACGCTCGTTGTAGCGGAACGATTGTTCGTCAAGGTAGCGATAAAGATGGAACGGTTCTACCGAAACATAAGTACCGCGAATTGCTCTTTTCAAAAGAGACCAGAAATTCTCAAGGCGGTTCGTGTGTACATTGCCGTCCACGTAGGCTTCAGCATGGTCGATGACTTTATGCGCGTACTCGGAATCAAGATTGTCGTAGGATCGCAGGGCGTCCGTGTGAATCTCCGAACCGGGCTCAACATTCTCGCTAATCTGTTTGTGCAGGTGATGCCGACGCGTGCTCTTCACTACGGACAAGCGAACCTTTCCTGTCTCGCGTTCGAGCAGCCCGAACACAACGGCCTTTCCCATTCCGCCAGTGCCGGTGATTTTGCGGGCACGCTCAGCCTTATGCATGTTGCGTGCTTTGCCACCGATGAAAGTCTCATCGGCTTCGACCGTGCCAGTCATTTTGTTGATCGTCCCGTGATACTGCGCGTAACGAATACGATGCAGCATGAACCATGCGGTCTTTTGCGTTACGCCAAGCGCGCGGGCGATCTCATAAGACGACACGCCGTTCTTGCAATTGGCAAGCATCCACATCGCACAAAGCCATTTGTCGAGACCGATAGCGGAATCCTCGAAAATGGTGCCGACTTTAACCGAGAATTGCTTGCGGCAAGCAAGACAGGTCCACATCAGGCGCGTCTTGAGAAACGAAAGCTTTTTACCCTGGCAGCGCGGGCACTCAGGACCGTTCGGCCACTTGGCTTTGGAAACAGCTTCGAGGCAGGTCAACGGCTCCGAAAAGTACCGTATGGCATCTTGCAATCCGCTCTTATCGTTGAAGTTAACCGCTTCCATGACTCAAGTATACTGCGGGAGTTTGTGTGAGTCAAGTAATTTATTGCCCTAGCAAGGGATACAGTTGAATTGGACCCCGTCGCAGTCGATCTCACCAATAGAAACGACACATTGAAGCAACGATCTGATGAAGAAACGTCCTATCGGGAAAGAGTAGACCCGCAACTTCGGGCGGCTGTCAGCGAATGGCTGCGCAATCAGCAGAATTCGGCTGACAGGAAGTATGTCGCGCACCATGAAGCCGGGCACGCCGTCGCAGGTGTTCTCTTAGGCTTCCAACTAGTGAGCGTTACCGCCGAACGCGTTGGGCAAAGCGAGGGCCTCTGTGTTTTTGCTTCTCCGCTATGTCCTTGCGAAGAATGTATCGTCAGGCTGTTTGCTGGTCAGGTGGCTGAAATGCGTTTTCGCGGCGTCCAGTATGAAATCTGCGGGAACATGGGCTGGGGGGCCGATGACCGGTTGATCGCTGAGTACCTGGAATGCCTCGCAGAAGAGTACGACACCGACCAACTCCGTCAAACGCTGAGGGCCCGAACGGAACGACTGATCGAGAACAACTGGGAGTATGTTGGAGCGGTAGCCAGTAAATTGTGCGACGGGAAGACGCTAACTCAGGCGGACATGGATCGGATTCGTTTGGACCTTCAATCAATCTGATTGGCGCACCACTTCTTGAGCCACTGGTCCTCCTGGCGAATGTTAGCAGCGTCGGTTCCCTGAGCCGCTGGGACGAGCGCGCACTCGATACAGTTCCCGCAATTTACGCCGGCGCGGGCAAATTCAGCGACGACTTCGCCAGCGCCGCCTGCAACACACCTTCGGCGTCGCGCTCCGGAAGCCCGCGTGAAGTCGAAAGCTCCGTCACCAGCATGTGCCGCGCGCGCTCCAGCATTTTCTTCTCGCGGAACGACAGAGGCTTCTGCGACTGCAATATCAGCAGCGTCTTCAGCACCTCGGCGATCTCGAGCAAGCTGCCATGCCGCATCTTGTCCGAGTTCTCCTTATACCGGTCCTTCCAGTCCGCCTTGCGCTGCGCATGCCCCTCCGCCAAAAAACTCAGCACGCGCGAGATTTCCCCATTGCGGGTCACCCGGCGCAGCCCGATCTCCTCGGCATGCGAGAACGGAACCATCACGGTCATGCTGTTGTAAACGAGGCGAAGCAGATAGTAGCGCTCGAATTGCGCGCCGAAGGAACGAGCGCTGATATTCTCGACGGTGCCAATCCCGTGATTGGGATAAACTACTTTTTCACCGATCTGAAACAAGGTCATACATAGACCGCCTTGCGCCTTGGCCTGATTTGCCAGCAGAAAGGTTGTCAGCCAAACTACTGACCAACCGGAAAGTAGATGGTAAGGCCAACGCGGGAACTTGTCAATAGCCTTTACAATCTCCCTTCCTCTCAAATACTTTGCGGGCCAACCGCGATACACTTTCCGGTAGTGTCAATCCCAAAAGCGGAAACTGTAATCGCAACTTCACTAGCTACAAAGAGCCAAATCCTGTATTCTCATGGATAAGCCTCTTTAGCCTCGGTACGGATTGGGTGGCAAACGAAATGCTATCATTGTGCGCTAAAACTTGTAGCGTGTAGTGTATCTGATACGGGAGTCTGGTTTTTAGACCATTCGCGGAGACGGCCGCTTTGCGCGATCTGAAAACTCAATTCGCCAGTGCGCTGCTGTTCGTACTGACAGTAGCAGCGGTGTGCTGCGCCGTCATCAATTTCCACCAGCAAAGCCTGTATCATCTTCCAGATGATGGGGTTACCTGGGTGGACCGGGCCGCGCCCTCGGGCCAGAACGAAGTTCTTGCCCTGCACGTTACCTCCGGCAGCCCCGGCGACAACGCGGGTATTCGCGCGGGTGATGTATTACTCAAAATTGCCGGCCATTCGATTGGCCGTACCCTCGACGTTCCCCAAGCCCTGCAACACGTTATCACCTATTTCCCAACTCCCTACGAGCTCCGCCGCGGCAATATTTCGGTGCCGGCGCAAGTTTTTGTCGCCGAAACCGTGCTCGACCGCTCACTGTACTATCAGTATGCGGTCGGCATCGCCTACCTGCTGATTGGATTGTTTGTCTACTACCGGCGGGTCGGCGCGCCACGCTCGGTTCACTTCTATGTCCTTTGTCTTACGTCGTTTATCTTCTCCTGCTTCCACTTCACGGGCAAACTGAATGCGTTTGATCAAGCCATCTATTGGGGTAACGTAACGGCCGGCATCCTCGCGCCCACGCTCTTCTTACACTTCTGCCTGGTCTTCCCAGACCGGCCCAATTGGCTGCGAAAACGCGGCTCTAGTGCGCTGTTTTACGTTCCTGGAGCGCTACTTTTGGCTGTTTATGTGCTCGTAGCGAAGGGTATTTTGCAGGTTGCGGCGTCGCCGGTCGAAGTGAGCTGGCTGCTGGATCGCGTCTGGCTGCTGTTCTTAAGCGCCTTTTACCTGGCCGGAACGGCCGTCTTGGCCGCTAAGACGCCGCATGCGGACGACCCGCTGGTCCGCCGCCAGTTGATTTACATGCGCAACGGCGCGCTGCTCGGCGTGGTGCCGTTCACCCTGATTTATGCCGTGCCCTACGTGCTTGGTGCGCTCCCCGGCCACTACCAGAAGATGGCAGTGCTGACGCTCATCCTGCTGCCCATCACCTGGGCTTACGCCATCCTGCGCTATCGCCTGATGGACGTTGACATCATTTTCCAGCAGGGCTATGTTTACACGCTTGCCACGCTGGTTGTGCTCGGCATCTTCTATGGCCTGATCTTCTCCTTTACGCGCCCCGAAGATTTGAGCCCTGCCGCGATCGTCGGCCTGATCGTTTTCGCCACCTTTATCTTCCAGCCCATTCGCGACTGGCTGCAGGAACAGCTCGACCGCTACTTTTTCTACAAAGATCGCTACGATTACCGCCGCACCCTGATCGAATTCGCGCGCGAGCTCGGATCGGAAACCAACATGGACGAAATGTTGCGCTCGGTCGGCGACCGCCTGGTGCACACGCTTTCGATCCAGCACGTGGCGTTTTTCCTTGCCACGGACGACGACCGCTTCCAGCTCCACATGACGCAGGGCGTCAAAAAGGACCGCGGAAAGCACGCGCAGGAGCTGGATCTGACGTTTTTGAGCGGGCAGCCCGGCAAGCCGTACCTGTTCTTCGAGCGCACACGGCATCTTCTGGACGCGGTCTCGCACGAATGGCCGATCTCCGTTCGCCGAACCATCTCCGAGCTCGACCTCACCTACTATTTCCCGTGCAGCGTGCGCGGCCGGATCCTGGCCTACCTCGCGCTCAGCCGCACCGACAAAGGCGACTTCCTTTCGAGCGACGACGTGGAGCTGGTGGTTACGCTCGCCGGCTACGTCGCTATCGCGGTCGAAAACGCGCGGCTCTACAGTTCGCTCGAGCGCAAAGTCGCCGAGTACGAGCGCCTCAAAGAATTCAGCGAAAATATCGTCGAATCCATCAACGTCGGAATTCTCGCGGCCGACTTGGACGATTGCGTCGAAAGCTGGAACACCCAGATCGAGCGGCTCACCGGCATCTCGCGCGACGCCGCCGTCGGCCGCCCGCTGGCCGAGCTTTTCCCCGCCGACCTGTGCGAAATGTTCGATCAGGTGCGTGGCCAGACTGGCGTGCACAACATCTATAAATTCGTTCTACCCGCACCCGCCAATGGGACATCGAATGGTAACGGCCATCAGAACGGCAACGGCCAGCAGAATGGTAACGGCAAGCACACCGCCCCCACCCCCCACATCCTGAATCTCGCCATCGCGCCGCTGGTATCGAAAGACATGCGGCAGATCGGCCGCCTGATCATTTTCGACGACGTTACGGACCGCGACGAACTGGAGCGCCGCCTGGTGCAAGCCGACAAGCTGAGTTCCATCGGCCTGCTGGCCGCGGGTGTAGCACACGAAGTGAACACCCCGCTCGCTGTCATCTCCACCTATGCGCAGATGCTGGCCAAGCAGATCTCCGAGGACGAGCAAAAGTCCAAACTGCTCGATAAAATCGCCAAGCAGACCTTCCGCGCGAGCGAAATTGTCAACTCTCTGCTCAGCTTTTCCCGCACCTCGCCCACTGAGTTCGTCGAGGTTGACGTCAGCAAGGTCCTCGGCGAAACCCTGAATCTGGTCGAGCACCAGCTCAAGAAATCGGCGATCGAAGTGAAGCTCGAAGCGCCGGCTGCGCTGCCTCCCGTCAAAGGCAACGCGGGCAAGCTGCAACAGGTGTTCCTGAATCTGTTTTTGAACGCGCGCGACGCTATGGATTCAGGCGGCACACTCTCCATCCACGCCTGGACCGAGGGCGGCTTCGCGCGCATCGACGTTGCCGACACCGGGCAGGGAATCTCGCCGGAGCATCTGGAGCGCATCTACGATCCGTTCTTCACCACTAAGGGGGCGCGCAAAGGCACCGGGCTCGGGTTATCGGTCACCTATGGCATCGTGCGCGAGCATGGCGGTACCATTGAAGTTGATAGCCGCCTGGGAGCCGGGTCGCGGTTTCGAGTCGAGCTTCCTTTAGCGCGAAAGCCGGTGCATGCCTGATCCTCTGCCTCCCGACGTACCTTCCTCTCTTCCCCACGGCCGAATCCTGGTAATCGACGACGAAGCGGACATCCGCGAAAGCCTGGAAACGCTGCTGACGCTCGAAAACTACAGCGTGGACCTGGCGCCGAACGCGGTTGATGGATTGCGGCGCGCCGAATCGGCCAACTACGACATGATCCTGCTGGACCTCATGATGCCGGACCGCTCCGGCATGGAGGTGCTGCGCGAAATTCGCGAGCGCGACGCTGAGACGCCGGTCTTCATGATCACCGCCTATGGGTCCGTGGAAGTGGCCGTGGACGCGCTCAAGAACGGCGCGAACGACTATTTTTCGAAACCCTGGGACAACGAGAAGCTGCTGATCGAGATCGGCCGCATGATCGCGCACAGCCGCCTGGAGCGCGAGAACGTCCAGCTCAAAAAGGCCCTCAAGCAGCAGTATAGTTTTCCCAACATCATCGGCAAGAACGAGCGCATGCTGCGCATTCTGGATCTGGTGACGCAGGTCGCCCCCAGCCGCGCCACCATCCTGATCACCGGCGAAACCGGCACCGGCAAGGAGCTGATCGCGAAAGCGATTCACGCCCATTCGGCGCGCGCCGACCAGCCCTTTGTGCCGGTGAACAGCGGCTCGGTGCCGGCCGATCTGCTCGAATCCGCGCTGTTCGGGCACGTGAAGGGCGCGTTCACGGGCGCGATCGCGTCGCGCAAGGGTTATTTCGAGACCGCGAACAAGGGCACCATATTTTTCGACGAGATCGGGACCATCAGTCCCGAAACTCAGGCCAAGCTGCTGCGCGTGATCCAGGAACGCGAGTTCATGCCCGTGGGATCCACCGATACCGTCAAGGTGGACGTGCGCATCATCGCGGCCACCAACGCCGAGCTCAAAAAGCTGGTGGACGACGGAAGATTTCGCGAAGACCTGTATTACCGGCTCAACGTGATCAACCTGGCGCTGCCGCCGCTGCGCGAGCGCAAGGAAGACATCCCACCGCTGGTGGACCACTTTTTCACCAAGTATTGCCGCGATAACGAGAAATTTCTCGACGCCGAGGGCCGCTGCCAGTTGCACCTGGATCCCGACGCGATGCAATTGCTGATGGATTACAACTGGCCGGGCAACGTGCGGGAGCTTGAGAACGCTATCGAGCGCGCCGTGGTGCTGGCCTCGCAGCCCCTGGTGCCTGTGGACGTCCTGCCCGATTCGATCCTGCAGGAAGGCGGCGTCAAGATCCGGCGCGATGAATCGGGCGCGCTGCCGGCCGACGCGTCGCTGCCCGAAATCCTGGCCGATTTCGAGCGCCGCAAGATCATCGAGGCGCTGGAAGCCGTGAACTGGAGCCAGACTGAAGCGGCCGAGAGGCTGCACATTCCGCTATCGACGCTCAATCAGAAGATCAAGCGGCTGAGCATCGAGATCAAGCGCAAGGGCGCCCCGGTGTAGCCGGCATGGCCTGAAGCCGCAGCCACGCCGCGAGCGCATGCGCACCACCAGCGCGAACGCGTGATATCCGATCCCAATCGGTGAAGTAATATGACCGAACGGAAATCCGGTGTTCAGGCTGAGTTCCTCAGAACCACCTCCGACGATTACGCACAAAAGAACGAGGATCAGGATGCCCCGCAGCCGATAACCCCCCTCACGCTTGTGTTCCTGTTCGGCGCGCCGTGTGCTGCGAATTTCCCGGCGGGCTCTGGTATCGGCGAGCCTCGCGGGATTCGTCATCGCGGGCCTGATGCGTTGGACCGTGCTTGACTAGAGGTAACCGATCGGTTACCATTATGGAAACTAGATGGTTACCACAAAAAAGACTCTGGCCATGCGCCACAAACCGCATGACGCCGTGTTTCGCGCCATCGCCGATCCGACGCGCCGCCAAATCCTCGCCTTGCTTCGCGCGCGCGAGCAATCGGTGGGCGAACTGGCCGGCAATTTTCGGATCAGCCGCCCCGCCATCTCGAAACATATTCGCTTACTGCGTTCGGCGGGGCTGGTGGCATCGAAAAAGCGCGGCGCCGCGCATATTTGCGTCTTGGATGCCCGGCCTTTGCGCGCCGTGGACAGCTGGCTGCGCGACTACCAGGTCTTTTGGAGCGAGTCGCTCACGAGTTTGAAAACTTACATGGAGGGAAAACAATGAATCCGGCAACGGCCAGTGACACGATCGTTCAGGAAATCCAGATCCACGCCCCCGCAGCCCGAATCTTCCAAGCGCTCGCTGACCCAGCCGAACGCGTGAAGTGGTGGAACGCGCCGGACCGGTTCGCGATGACGCACGCTGAATCGGACCTGCGCGTGGGTGGCAAGTGGTCCATGAAAGGCTCGGGCTACGGCCATGCGGTTACGGTTCACGGCGAGTATCGCGAAATCGAGCCTCCGCGCGTGCTCGCGTTCACCTGGAATCCTGGATGGCAGCCGGACGCGACCGAGTCGCTGGTGCGCTTCGATCTCGATGAAAGAGACGGCATCACAACTGTCCGGCTGACGCATTCGGGCCTCGTCACAGATGCCGCCCGTTCGAGCCATCGCGGTTGGGCGGACATCTTGGGCCTGCTCGACGCCTACGTGTCGCGCTGACGCCTGCTATGATTCGTTCGAGCGGCGGACGCCTCCAAGCCGGCGGTGATCGGGCCTTGGGGTTCGGTTAGGCCTCTCTGGGGTTACCCCAGGGGATCGTGAATAGCTGAGATTTCGTCGCGTGAGACTTCACTGCGCTCCACGCAGATCCGCTCACGCAGGGTCAGACTGGTTGGAGCTTCCGCCGCCGCGATTGCCATGCC
Source organism: Bryobacterales bacterium (assembly GCA_963798295.1). Lineage (GTDB taxonomy): Bacteria > Acidobacteriota > Terriglobia > Bryobacterales > Bryobacteraceae > Palsa-89. The sequence continues at coordinate 2,550,064 of CAWCSV010000007.1, forward strand.
GAATCCCACGCTGCTCCCCGCGCTGGCGCGAGCGTTCCTGGCGGGAGAACAGACGGCGGAAGACCAGACTGTGGACGCGATCGTCGCGCGAGCAAGTGGGACGCTCGGCAGAAACTGGCGCTGGCTGCGTCCGCTAGCCCGCCGGTATGCGAGTTGGAGCGCTGGCGAAATTCGCCCGCGCGTCCGCGACGTCATCGATTTCTTCTCGCGCGACCCCGGTTTCCGCCGCGCCTGGTCCAATCACTTTGAGGAACTGCGCATCGCCCGTTGGCTCACGGAGCCCCAGCGCATGCAGCCCGCGCCCGCGGCGGCAAACTGGGACGTTCCCGTTATCGAATCGGTCGGCGCGCTCGCCGATTGGCTCGAAGTGACGCCCGACGAACTGCTCTGGTTCGCCGATCTCAAGGGACTCGCCTACAAAACCAGAAGCCCGCGCCTCGGCCATTATCACTACGCGTGCTCGCCAAAAAATCCGGCGCCATTCGGTTGATCGAGGCGCCGAAGAGCCGGGTAAAAGCCCTGCAGCGCCGCATATCTCGCGGGCAATTCTCGATCGCGTTCCGCCGCACGCTGCAGCGCACGGATTTGTTCCCGGCCGATCCGTGCAAACTTCATCGCGCCGCATCTCCGACAGCGCGTCATCTTAAAAATGGACTTGAGCGATTTCTTCCCGTCCATCTCTGGCGCGCGCGTCCAGACCATTTTTCGAATGCTGGGGTATCCCGAATCCGTCGCCGATCTCTTGGAGGTATTTGTACCAATAGCGTCCCGCGCCCGGCCTGGAACGAGGCGGGCGGCCAGATCGATCCGCAAAGCCTTTATGAAGCCCGCATGCTGTATCACGCGTCCCCACCTGCCGCAAGGCGCGCCGACATCGCCTGCGCTCGCGAACATTTGCGCCTATCGCGTGGATTGCCGCCTGACCGGGCTGGCTGCATCCGCGGGTGCGCAGTACTCGCGCTATGCGGACGATCTGGCTTTCTCGGGCGGCGAGGATCTTGAGCGCTCAGTGGAACGCTTTTCCGTCCACGCCGCCGCCGTTCTGCTCGAAGAAGGCTTCACCGTCAACCACCGCAAGACGCGCATCATGCGGCAGGGCGTCCGCCAGCGCCTGGCGGGCCTGGTCGCGAATCAGCACGCCAACGTCGCTCGCGCCGACTTCGACCGCCTGAAGGCCACGCTCTACAACTGCGTCCGGCAGGGCGTCACGGCTCAAAACAGAAACGGCCATCCGCGTTTTCGGGCCCATCTGGAAGGCCGGATCGGTTGGGTGGAGTCCGTCAATCCGGCGAAGGGCCGGAGGCTGCGCGCCATCTTCAATCGGATCGCCTGGCTCTGAGCGCGGTCCAACGATCTAGCGGGAAACCCGGCCGGCGCCGATACTTCGATCAATGGGCTTCTTCTCGCAACTGCTGCTAGAGCTTTTCGGTCTGGCCGCGCTCGCCCTTGCAGTCTGGTATTGTGCGGGCCTGCTCCCCACGGAACGCCGCGAGGTGCGTGCCCGCAAGCTCCTGCGTCAAACGGAGCAGTTGCGCGACCTCGGCCGGCTATCTGAAGCGCTCGAAATGGTGGATACCGCGCTCGGGTCAAAGACGACGGCGGACCGTGCCGAGCTGCGCATGACAGGCGCGGACGTATGTTCAAGGCTAGGAGAATACTCCCGGGCGATCGAAATGCTCCGGCCAATTGTGGACAGGACCGAAGCCGCCGACCCCCGTCATCGCACCCGCGCCTGCATATCCACCGGAGCTTACGAGTTCTGCCACGGACGAACGGAGCCGGCGGTTGCGATCCTCGAAGGCGCGCTCTCCGAGCTCGCGAAGGTCGGCGCCCAAACCGACGTCCGTTCCGAACGCGCCAACGCCCTGACCAATCTTGCACGCGGTCTGAAGAACGCCCGCCGGGATGAAGAATGCCGGAGCGCTGCAAGACAATGCATTGAGTTGTGTACCGCCATACTTGCGAGTGGCGACGGGTTCACAACGCGCGAATTCGCGAACTATCAAATCGGCTTGATGCACGAGATTCTGGATGATCGCGCCCGGGCGATTGAACACTGGAGGAAAGCCGTGCCGGCGGGCGGATTGCCTCTGCAAAGTCACGATATCGTGCCGGCCACGCACCTGGCGAGCGCGCTTTTCGAAGATGGCCGGATCATTGAGTCCGATCGTGAGGCGGCGCGCCTGGTCGATTTTTTGCGGGATCGCGAGGCCGGCTGGATACACCTCGCGCTCGCGCGCCAGACGCAGGCCAAGTGTGCGCGAGCCATGGGGCTTTACCAGGAAGCAGAGGGAATCTTTCGCTCCACGCTCGACTCGATTTCGCGCGGAACGGAGCCGAACTATCGGGACGCGGCCGCCGTAGCCAACGACATCGCCCTCACCCGAATACGGCAGTCGAAATGGCGTGAGTCGCTGGCCGCTCTGGATGAGGCCGAGCAATGGCTGGCGCGGTCGCCTGGGGATCGCGGGTTATCGGCCGCTCTCGCGAACAATCGGGGGATTCCGTTGCGACGCCTGGGCGAGGATGCGCGCGCAGTGGAATGCTGGCGGCGCGCCGCGGAAATCTGGCGCGAAATGCCGAATGGAAACGACGCCGGCGAGTTCAATCTCGTGGTCTGGCAAGCAAAGAAAGGCGATCTCGAGGCATTGGAGCGCCTGTTCAGTGTAGCCGGCGAATTGAAGGCATCCGACCGAAGTGCGCCCTCAAGACTTGGTAACCTGGCGATCGCGCTGGCCGTAAATGGACGCGATGAGGAAGCCCGCGCCGCTCTGGATCGAGCGCGGAGGATCGCCTTTGATCAGGCCGGCGATGCCGATGTTCGGCCGACCGAGTATCTGGAGTTGTGGGCCGAGGAGTTGGAGCCCATCGGTTGGCGTGAGCAGGCCGAAGAAATGCGAGCGAGCGCGGCCGGGCGACGCTCCGAGGTAGCGGCCGCCGTGGACGAGGCATTCCCGGGCCGTCGAACCGGCACGGGTGCGGCATAGTGTAACGTCGGCCTATCGCGCAGCAGTCTTTTTCCGCGCTAACCTCGTCTTAATAGAGATGAATCCCAACGGGAGAAGGCGCAAGCCTGTCGAGAGCCGCGTCGCGAAAACGATTCGCGAAGTCCTCCAATCCGGCCGGCCGCTCACCTACATCCGATCTTCCGAAGAACAGCGCGTAGCGCGCGTGCTGAAAGAAGTGGGCGCCGCGCTCGGATCGATGCCGGTCTGGACCTGGAGCCTGACCGAGGGAATGCGCCGGGGCGGGGAAGCCTCGCCTGAGCCGGGCACCGAAACCGCGCGCGGCGTGCTCGATTTCATCGCCGCGCACCAGGGCTCGGCTATTTTTCACCTGAAGGATTTTCACGAGCCGCTGCGCGATTCGTCCGAGATTCGGCGCCGCCTGCGCGACGTTTATGACAGCTGCCTGGATCGCGGCAAATTCGTGATCATCACCTCGCCCGTGCGTTTCGTCCCCGAAGAAGTGGAACGCAGCATTCTGTTCCTGGATCTGCGCACGCCCGATGTGGCCGAGCTGGCCGATTTCGTCTGCGGGGAAGTCCCATCTCTTCCGGTCGAGCTCGCTCAGCAGTTCGCGCGAGCGCTGCTCGGTCTGACGCTCGATGAAGCGCGCTATGCGCTGCGCCGAGGGCAATCGAACGGCCGCACGCTCGGCGCCGAATCGCTGCCAGTGTTGCTCGAAGAGAAAAAGCTGCTGGTGAACCGCAGCGGCTACATCGAATTCGTTTCCGATCCCACCGGCCTCGGCGAAGTGGGCGGCCTGGATGGATTGAAAACCTGGCTGGTGGAGCGCAGCAAGCTGTTTGAGCTGCGCGATAGCCTGGACGCCGAAATTGTCCCCAAGGGCCTGCTGCTGATGGGCATCCCCGGCTGCGGCAAAAGCCTTTGCGTCAAGGCCATCGCATCGCAGTTTCAGCTTCCGCTGTATCGCCTCGACATGACCGAAATCTTCTCCGGCCGCTACGGCCAGCCCGAAGGCGCTTTCGTGGCCGCGTGCAAAATGATGGAGGACATGGCGCCCGCCGTGCTCTGGTTTGACGAAATCGAGCGCGGCATCACTACCAATCAATCCGGCGGCGAGCACGGCCGCATCTTCGGATTCTTCCTGACCTGGATGCAAGAAAAAACGCGCGGTCTTTTTGTCGCGGCGACGGCGAACCGGATCGAGCTGCTGCCCGCCGAAATGATTCGCAAAGGCCGCTTCGATGAAGTATTCTTCGTCGACCTGCCGACCGAAGAGGAGCAGGCCGAGATTTTCAAGATCCATTTGAAGCGGCGCGGGATAGATCCGGCGTCGTTCAACGTGGAGCAACTGATGCAGTTTACGTCGGGCTGGACGGGCGCTGAAGTGGAGCAATGCGTGGTCTCGGCCATCACCCGTGCGCGCCTGGCCGATCGCGAGCTCGAAGACGACGATCTGGTGCAAATCGCCGTCCGCACCGTGCCGCTCTCGCGCACGATGAAGGAACAGATCAACAATATTCGCGGCTGGGCCTTCGAACGCGCCATCCGCGCCACACCCCAAGGCATCCGGCGCTAGGTCCGCCCGGCAAAAATTCCTGAAAGAACTTTCTTCGCCGCACCCACTCCCTTTTGAAGCCCCGGGGTGGAAGAACGGGTGCGGGAGGAAGCAATGAAGTGGACGATAGCAGCGCTCGCAGCGCTGGTTTTGGCGCATGCGCCTTTGGATGCGCAGGTAACGCTGAGTTCAGCGGTGAATGCCGCGAGCTATCTGAACCCGATACTTCCGAACGGCAATCTGGCCCAAGGCGGCGTATTTATCGCGTTCGGGTCCGGAATGGGCCCCGCCAAGCTGCAGGAAATCAGCGCGTTTCCGCTGCCGACCAATCTGGCCGGCACATCGATCACAGTCACGGTGAATGGCACCACCGTCAACTGCATCATGCTTTATACCAGCGCCGCTCAAGTAGCGGCTGTGCTGCCGTCCGATACGCCGGTCGGCGCGGGGACCATGGTCCTCAGTTACAACAATACGCCGAGCGCCGCGCTGAACGTCACCGTGGCTGCACACGACTTCGGAATCTTCGCTATCAACCAGGGCGGCTCGGGAGCCGGCGTCGTCACCAATGCCATTAGCAACGCGGTGATCACCAACACCGCGTCGGCCAATCCCGGAAATCTGCTGGACATCTGGGGCACGGGTCTCGGCCCGGTTCAAGGCAATGAAGCCGCAGGGCCGCTGCCGGGCAACATGCCGAACCTCGATTTGCAAGTATACGTCGGAAGCCAGAAGGCGACTGTGAACTATGCCGGACGCTCGGGCTGCTGTACAGGTCTGGACCAGATTGAAATTGTCGCGCCATCGGGAGTGTACGGGTGCGCCATTCCCGTGTACTTCGTAGTGGGCGGCGTGACCAGCAATTTCGTAACGACGTCGATCGCGCAAAGCGGTTCCACCTGTCCCAATCCGAGCGCGCTCACTGCCAGCCAGCAACAGACCGCGCAGGCCAATGGCGGCCTTCGCACGGGAAGCGCCTCGCTATCGCGCTTCCACGAGCACGCCGCGAAAATAAGTTATGAGAGCGACAGCGCGGGCGTGGTGTTCTCGAAAGTCCCGCTGGTCGATCTTCAATTGGCGGGCGACGTTCCGCCGCCCATGGCGAACACTTGTTTGCTGGTTCAATTTCCAAGCGGTGGTTTGGCGGGCTTCGTGGCGTCCACGCCGCTGCAGGCCGGCACCGTCACGCTGAGCGGGCCGATCGGAAGCTATACGCTGGTTTCGCCGCAGCCGGGTGACTACGGTATCACGTTCTCGCCCAGCAGCCCCAGCGGGGAGACGGGTGTGATCAACAACGGCACCGTGCTGACGGCGGGCAGCTATACTTTCACCGGCGCATCGGGCGGGGCGAATATAGGCGCATTCAATGTATCCGTTCCTTTTCCGACGCCGTTGGTGTGGACCAATCAGATCACCCCTCCCGCAACCATCGATCGAAGCCAGCCGCTTACCATTACGTGGTCGAACGGTTATGCTGGAGCGCTGCTGTACATCAACGGGCAATCGCAGGCGTCGTTGGGAGTCGGCGCTCAATTCACCTGCTACGCCGATGCCACCGCCGGAACCTTCACCGTGCCGCAAGCGATTCTAGAGGCGATGCCGCCCACCTATTCATCAAACGGCAATCCACAGGGTTCGCTCGACGTGTACCAGGTCTTCACAGGGCCCAACTTTACAGCGCCCGGCATCGACATCGGAACGACCATGTTTAGCGACGGCTTCGATATCGGGCCCATTACGTATCAGTAGGTCGGCTTTATTGCTTGATGTAAATCTGAAAGCTGCCGCTGGCGCCGAGTTCGATTCCGTTGGACGTGTTCGGGTTGAGCAGTTGCGCGAGCTGGGCGCCGCCGCTCTCCGCCGGCGCCGGGAAATTGATCTGGAAAATGCCCGCGGCTGTTCCGGGCGCCGAGCCCGCAAAGGTGATCGGCAGCAGGTCGCCACCCCCTGTGCTGGTAAACCATATCACCGCGACCGTGAGTGCGAGCGGCGTAAACGGCGCGGCATTCACCTGGCCATCCTGGCTCGGCGGATCCGCGTTCCCCACGCCCGCGACGTACAGGCACATGGCTGACCCGACCGCAGCCGGATTGGCGGCCGAGTTCGGCGTGAAGTCGTCATTGAAGACGCCCAGAATCTGGATCTCGAGCGCCATCACCGGCACCTGCACCGCATTCGATTTCGAGCCATCGTATTGAACCTGGATGCTGGTGGTCGCTTTGCCGGCTAGTTCGAAGGGCGTCATCAGCTCAATCTGCTGCGAGCTTACCGAGAGCAGCGGAACGGCTACGCCGTCGAACGTCACTTGAACACCGGCCACGCTGGTGGCCAGCACGCCTGCATTGATGATGCCGGGTGTGGCCGCGGCCGGGCCCAGATTCGCGCCCGTGATCTGAAGCAGCTCGCCCGGAGCGATCGCGCCGACCTGTGCGGGATTCTCCGATGGATCCGGACTGACGATCGAATTGATCGTCATGGTCTGCGGCGTGGGATCGATCTCGGCGATGTAAGCCGACGTAGTTCCCGTGACGTTGTTGGTCACCGATCCCGCGACATCGGCCAAGCCCTGAGCGTTGAGGGCCAGACCGACGACGTTACTGAACTGCGTCGAAAACAAAAGCCGCGTGAAATCCGCGCTAAATTTACTGATGAATCCCGTCGGTCCGATCTCGATCGGACCCACGGTCGGCAGCGAATTGCCGGCCGGGTTGATGGTGCCCGCGATCCATGGTTCCCCCGTCGAATCGACGGCTATAGCCGAAGGCATCAGACAGCCCGGCGCGCCCTCGTAGGTCAATCCAAGAACAGAATGAGCTTGGGGATCAAGCTTCAGCACCACCGCGTTTCCCATCGCCTCATAGACGCCAGGTCCGATGACGATCTCTTGGCAACTGGCGCTAGCTTTCGGCTGATAGGCATTCGGCGATGACGGTTGCGAGAGGCCCGCGGTCTCGCCCGTGAGAAAAATGTTCCCGGATTGATCGAAGGCAAGAGCGTTCATCGTGTCAAAGGCCGGGCCGCCGATGTAAGTCGCATATTCGAGGCTGCCGGAAGGGCTGAAGCGCACCAGGAACCCGTCGCCATCGTAGGTCCCGCCTCCGTATTTCGGCTGCAGCGCGTCGGACGTAACCGGGAAATCGGAGGAAAGCGTTGAGCCGACCACCCAGGCGTTGCCGGCCGAATCGATAGCGACATTATAGCCGTACGTCCCGCAAGTTCCGCTCAATAAAGTCGAATAAACCAGCGAGCCGCCGCTCGCGGAAAGCTTGGTGACAAACGCTGCGCCCGTATCGATGAACCCGGCGAGCCCTCCAGTGATGGCGCAGCCTGCGATCGGCGGAGTCGGCAGGGCATTCGGTGTCGTCGGATAATTGCCTTGCGTGGATCCGACAACTACGGCCTCGCCCGCGCTGTCGACAGCGATGCCCGGCGAGCCGAAATCGCCCTCCCCAAGCAACGCGGCGTAGACCAGCTGCGAACCATCGGGTGAGAGCTTCGCGACGAAAACCTCCTGGGCCGCGAGATTGGAATGGTAGGCGCCCTGTGTCACGGGAAAAGTCGGGGCGTTGGCGCCGCCGGTGATATACGCGCTGCCCGATCCATCCACGGCGATCGCGCTGCCTCCGCTGCTCCCGTTGAGATAAGTGGAATACAGCATCTGACTGCCGTCCGGATTCCACTTGGTGACGAACGCGTTGGACCCGATCGCCGTTCCTAGAAAAACCGCCGAATTCGCCGGCGAGACGAAGATGGTGTTCGCCGAGATCGGGTAGGGCGTCGAAAGCTGCGACCACGTCTGCCCCGCGTTCGTGCTTTGATAGACCAAATCGTAACTCACCGCGTACACAGTGGACGGGTTTCTCGGATCGATCGCGATCAGATTGAAAGATTCTGGCGCCGGAAATGTCAGGACGCTGTTAAAGGTCTGCCCACCGTTGGTGCTCGTCAAGACCCCCGTATTGATGGCCAGGTACACAGCGTTCGGATTGGCCGGCGAAATCGCGAGAGCCTGGCTGTTGGTGGCGCCCTGGTTCGCGCCGGTGGTCCAGGTGTTGCCGTTGTCGGAAGAAATGATGATGGGACCGTTGTAGTAATCCGCAATAATCGTTCCGTTCGAGGCGATCGCCAGGGCCTGCACCACGCCCGGAATGCTAGGCTGGGGGACCGTGAGCTGCGTCCAGCTCTGGCCAAAATTCGTGGTGCGATAAAGAGCGGACGAACTCCCTACCGACGCGAATGCCGTGCCGGTTTGCGTGGGATGTGCGACCAGGACCGCGATGTTGGTACCGTTGATGCCGTTCTGCGCTAGCTGCCAGGTGGATGCGCCATCGGTGCTGACGAACACGCCCAGGTCTGTCGCCGCGTAGACCGTCGTAGAGGATTTCGCGTCCACGGCCAGAGCCTCGACTTGTGCCGTCAGGCCCGTATCCGCCGCCGCGGTCCAAGTAGTTCCGCCGTTTGCGCTGACGGAAACGCCGGTCGGTGTCGCGGCATAGAGCACGGACGGCGCCGATGGGGCGCCCGCGAGTACGTTGACGGATCCGGCGGTGTCGACAAAAACGTTGCTCCAGCTTTTGCCGCCGTTGGTCGAGACGATCAGGGGCGCCGAGCCCAGTTGGCTCTGGATCGGATTGACGGTGGGGAAATTTACCGAGCTGGTGGAGCCCGCCACGTACAGGTTGCCTTGCGCGTCGCGCGCCAAGCCTCCGGCCAGCGTCTGGCCGCTGCCGCCGAAGGTTTGCTGGAACACGATTTCGGGATCGATCACCAGCGCGCGGCTCCGGTCGTACGGGCCAGTGCGGAAACGGACGCGGTTCGACCGGTCGATCCAATAAGCGGCGTCAATGGGCTGTTTTTTGCCCGCAACAATCTGGTAAGCGAATGGTTTGGGCTGACGGATTTCAACGGTGCCCGCGCGGAGCAACAAATCACCGGCGTTGTTGATGCGCAATTGGTCGACCCCTTCGAACGCGAGCTTTATCTTGCGCGGATCGCGCGCGGCCGCGATCTCGAAGTCGTATTCGAGACGATCCTGGTTCCCATGAAACACCAGGTCGACGCCTGGGTATACGCCGTTCCAGCGGACGCGGCCGTATAAATCGAAGGACGCTCGCGCGTGAGGGCCTAGAATGTAGTTGGCCTTGCCCGGCATGCGGTCGAGCGGTTCCAGCGCCGGCTGCGCGTTTGCGCCCTCGAGGGACAATCGTACGGCACGGCCTTGAACATTCAACGCCGCGCCGCTCGAGGTCACACTCAGTGCGTAACGCGCGCCGCTCGAAACATATGCGTCGCCGCGCGCCTCAAACGCCAGCACGGGCGAATGGTTCGCCGCACCGAAACAGGGAAAAGCTAAAAATATACAAAAAGAAGCGCGCACGACTTTTCTCCAAAGTGTGGACGCGAGGAAGGCTAACCGATTCTAGCACCAGGGGAACGCCTAGCTCCAACCCAGGGCTCGAACATGGTTGAAGTTCAAGGCATCCGCTCCGCGCTGCTGCAATGCGAGATACAGATCCAGGTCCGAGGTCAGGACCAGAACTCCCCGCGAGCAAACGGTCGCTATTGCCGTATCCGCCAATCCCAGACGAAGAAAGAGGGCATCCATTACGGCCGCTTTGCTCGAATCGTAGTGTTCGTCCATCTCTTGGACGAGGGAGCTAAATAGCTCTCGAACTGTCCTCAGTTCGCTCCCGGCCAATGTGGCGAGGTCGCTAACTTGACTGAGTACGTGCGGTGTGGTGACCAGAGTCCCGAACCACGCCACAAGGTGACGAAGCATCTCAAAGTCCTCGATCGTGAAGTCTTGGGTGCGCTTGAACTCTGGGATTCGGCGCTTATTGACCAGCCCAACCAGGAATAGGACTAACAAATTTGTGTCGACCAAGACGGCTTTGGATCGATACTTTTCGATCAATGCGCCCGCATCGAGCATCTTACGTTGTAGTGAGCTCCCGCATCCTCATCCAAGCGACTTCACCGGTGCTCTTCGAGACGGCGAAGACCTTATATGCGCGCTTGGGCTCTTTCAGGACCGCGTCCCATTTGCTGGGTACGAGCATACTCAACGTGATCAGCCAAGCATCCTCGTGATTTGCCAGCCCGGACTCGACCTCTTCAAGCTGGAGTCCTGCGGTCCTCTCCGGGCCGAGAGCTTCCGCCGCGAACGCAGAGGCATTCCGTACCGCGTCCTTGATCGCCACCATGATCCGAACATAACATATGCCCGGAAATCCGGCGCGCGCGCCTCAGCCGTGCGCGGCGCGCGACAACGCAAAGCCTTCGTAGCCCCGGGCCGCCACTTCGTTGCACTTTTGCCGGTACGCGCCTACGCCGCCGATATACGGCATGAAGACGCGCGGCTTTCCCGGAACGTTTGCGCCCACGTACCACGAATTCGCGACTGGAAACAGCGTAGGGCTTGAAACCTCGTGAACGTGCGCGAGCCATGCTTCCTCGGCGTCCGCGTTCGCTTCGATGCCCGCGATGTGATTCGCGCGCATGTGTTCGAGACAATCCGCGATCCAATCGACGTGCTGCTCGATCGAAAGAACCATGTTGCTGAACACCGACGGGCTCCCTGGTCCGGTGATCAGGAACAGATTCGGGAATCCGGCGGTCATGAGGCCGAGATAGGCGCGCGGGCCGGCCGACCATTTGTCCTTGAGCGCGGCGCCGTCGCGGCCCCGAATATCGATGCCGCACACCGCGCCCGTCATCGCGTCGAAGCCGGTGGCGAACACCAGGGTGTCCAGCTTGTAATCGGCGGCGCTGGTCCGCAGCCCCCACGGCGCGAACTCCTCGATGGGCGTTTCGCGCGTGTCCACTAAAGTCACATTTTCGCGATTGAATGTTTCGAAGTATTCGGTGTCCGCGCACATCCGCTTGGTCCCCAGCGGATACGATGTGGGCGCAAGCTTCTGGGCGACCGCGGGATCGCGAACCACGGCGCGAATCTTCGAGCGCACGAATTCGGCAGCCGTATCGTTGGCCTCCTGGCTGATAAACAGGTCCGTAAAGGCGCCGTACATGCTGAGGCCACCGCGCCGCCACCGGCGCTCGTACTCGCTCTCACGCTCCTCGGGCGAAACTCCTAAGGCCGCTTTGTCATTCGCTTCAAACAGAAGTCCGAAAGCGGAATTTCGAGCCGCCTCGCGGTATTCGGCCCCCTTGGCCTCCCAGTCGTAAAGGACCTCTTCGGACAAAGGATGATTGCGTGCCGGAATACTGAAATTCGGCGTCCTCTGAAAAACGTACAGATGCGCGGCCTGGCGCGCGATTACGGGGAAAAGCTCATCGGCGAAGCGCGCATCTTCCGTCCACAGCTCGTCGCCCGCTTCGTTCTGAACCGCTGCGGCGCGCGAACGATCATCGCGCGCGAGACAGCCGAACTCCTCGTCGACCACAACCCGCCCCTGCTCGCTTGGACAATCGGGCAGCGCATGGCTTCGCCAACGCCGCACGCCGGCGGCCGCCTGGTCGGCGAGATCGACGACGACGGACCTGCCGCGCGCGAGATCGCCTCCCTCACCGCCGAAATCGAGAGGCTCATGCGATGAGCGGCCGCATTGACAAACGCGCATTCGCCGCTCGTCCGAGCAACTCGGATACATCGGTGCGCACGCGGAAAGCCCTGTCTTCGCGCGAAATCGGAAGCCAGCCTCTTCACTGCGCGGCTCACCATCGACGTCACCCCGGAACAGCGCGGCCGCATCAAGGTCACGAGTTCCAGCGCGGACAGACCGTCGCCGACATGTTGCGCGAGCTGCTCGCGCGCGATTCCCCGACAAAGACGGAGACCCGCAATGAACGGCAGCGCGGCGGCCGGGGGGCCGTCGACAACCGTTGTTGCGTCTGGTTTGACTTAAGTCGAGCTGACCTGGGTCGAGAAGCTGCGCATCGAGCACTGGATTCGGCTCGGACAAGTCGCCGAGGAGAAAATCCTCGATCGCCGCCGGCGGATCGTCAGCTTCGCGCCGGGCGGCGTCTTCGCCTTCGTGCGCTGGGCGTGGAACGACTTCGGCACCGTCGTCTCCCGCATCGACATCGTACGCGCAGTTGCGCCAGGAGAACCCTACGCGACGCTGCCATTCGTGCGTCCCGGCGGCGACATTCTGCTGCGGATCAACGGTTGGCCCAAGGTCGATCAGGCCCTGCAGGCGATCGACGTGGTGGAAGCCTCCGGCGTCGATCCCGCCGACGCCGCACCCGATCATTGGCGGCACGTCCACAATCGCCTGACGGCCGGCGAACAGCCCCGCCCCTAACGCTTGCGCGCCACAAGGCCTGGCTCATGCGCCGCGGTGTCGTGCAATGATCGGCCGCGGCGCAATCCTCGCGGTCATGGCGCTCGGCGTCGGCGCCACAGCGCTCCCTCAGCTCGACAATCGCCCGCCGTGGCTCGTCTGGAACGCCAGCGCCAGCGTGCCGATCGGTCTCTACGCCGTCGCCAGGATCATCGGGGTCCACGCCGGCGACCTGGTTGTCGTGAGGCCGCCCGAACCCCTTGCCCGTTTCCTGCCGACGGCGGCTATCTGCCGCGCGGCGTGCCGTTGCTGAAACACGTGGCGGCGTTGCCGGACAATCGGTCTGCCGCATCGGCCGCAGCGTCACTGTCGACGCAATCGAAATGGGCGAGGCCCGAGAGCGCGAAGCCGCAACCGCTCGCTTCCTGTCTGGCAGGGCTGCCGCGTCATCGCAAAGGGCGACGTCTTCCTGATGAACCCGCGGTCCGCCGACTCGCTCGACGGACGCTATTTCGGTCCGCTGCCCGCCGCCTCGATCGTCGGTCGCGCGATCCCTCTCTGGGTCAATCAAACCGAAGAGGAGGAGTGATCGTGCCGCCATCATGCGAATTTGTTGCTATCACTCCGTGCGACAACCGGGCCGGCCATTCCGTCATCTCAGCCGGATCTTGCGCGGCGGTTCTGCAGACCATCGCGTCTCGTCGGCAGCCAATCCAGCGCGTTGTATTACCGGCCACGGGCGACGAGAGTGCGCCAGCGCGTTCGCCGTCCGTCCATGCGATGATCTGCGCCGCGTCGCTCTTCTTTTGCTCGGCGGCGCCGTTCGACGGTTCGGTCCACGCCGAGCCGGCCGCGATCGCAGGCACGGCAACCCTGCGCTCCGCCCTCCCTTTCACAGCTTTCGTCGCCGAGGCCTCGCAGAGATTCAATATCCCGGCAACTGGATTCGGGCGGTTATGCGGATCGAGAGCGGTGGAGATCCGCGCGCCTTTTCGCCAAAGGGCGCAATGGGGCTGATGCAGATCATGCCCAAGACATACGCCGGATTGCGGGCCCGCCACCACCTCGGCCCCGACGCTTACAATCCGCGCGACAACATTCTCGCCGGCGCCGCCTATCTTCGTGAGATGCTTGATCGCTATGGCTCGTCAGGGTTCCTCGCCGCTTACAATGCGGGCCCGGCCCGCTACGACGAGCATTTGACGACCGGTCGGCCGCTGCCGCCGAGACGCAGGTCTATATCGCGATGCTCTCGCCAATGATCGGCGACCGACAGTCCGACGACCCGACCGTCGCCTCCTTCGATTTGATTGCGTGGGCTCGCGCGACGCTGTTCGCCACGCACCCGGAGACCCCGCCGAACGTCGAATTGCCTGCCGCCAAAGTGCAGCCGGATCGTTGCCAAGCGTCCGTCGCATCGTCGATCTCTCGGCGCTCTCGCCGCAGTCGGAGGGTCTTTCGTGCATCTAGCCAGCGGGGATCGTCCCCAATGAGCAAAGTCGCATTCCATCGCGCTCTGGCAGACTTTGTCGCTCGTTCGGCGGTTGAATTAGCCCGGTCGAGCAGGCCGCCGACCATGGACGGCAAGATCAAAAGCGCCGCCTCCGGCGTGGCGCATGTGGTTGGTTGGATTGGAGATTTTCGACATCCAGCCAATCCGACCTGCTGGCGCTTTCGCCTGAAACACCAGCGAGTTCGATGCCCCGGAGCGCCATCC
>CAWCSV010000008.1:0-709150 GCA_963798295.1 Bryobacterales bacterium
GCAAGCGTTCGGAGTAAATGTCGACCCATTAGAACGTGAATCGCGCACCAAGTTTCACGAAGTCGGCCTGCAGGATCGCTGACGGTGCGTAATACCCCGCCGAGACTGTGACGGCCCGGGTCAGGACGGAGTTAACGTTGAAGAGGTTGTACAAATCGAGCATGAGCTCCAAGCGGGCATGCTCTCTGATTTGGATGGTCTTGGTCACGCGGAGGTCCACCTGGTTGACGCGGTCGCTCCACTCACCCTGAGCGGTCGGCGAAAGCAACGGAAAAGTGATGCCTCCCGGCGTCGCAATCGGTCGGCCAAGCGTGGTGGTAGTGCCAGCTGAGGTGGGGCCGGGGTTCGTTATCGTGTAATTGGCTCCAAAGTTCGATGTATACGTACCGTTGGAATATGCCCAACCAGGGGTCGCCCCTGCAAGTTCCGTGGGAGGGATGCTTTGGTAAACACCGCTCACTTGGATCTTCCATGGGAACGTGTAGCCGCCCGAGACACGGTATGACGCCAAGAACGGCTGGTCGTTTACGCAGTAGAGAAGCGTCATCGGATTGTCCACCTGAGCGCAGTTCTTGGTGTCGATTTTCCCCACGCTGACCCCGGCGATGACGAAAAACTTCCCAGTGGGGTGTACGTTCACGTTGACATCGAAACCATTGTATGTCTCGCTCGTTGCTCCGGGAAACTTATTTGCGAACTGGACGACTTGGTGGCTCGCGACACCGGCCAACGACGGAGTGATATCGTAGGCGCCACAAATCTGGCTCCCGGGGAGGCTGCCCAGTGAAGCGAGGCCCACTGCAGTGGTGACGCCCAGTTGCTGGGCGGACGGTAGGTTGAAACAGAACGGGGTAAAGTCGGCCGGTGTGACGCTCTCGTTGTCCGTGACGGTCAGGTTGCCGAACGTCCGTCGGAAATATCCCGCCTCCAGCGAGATGTGGGACGCCAACTGCTGCTGCACCACCGCGGTGTACTCCCAATTGAAGGGCCGATGCTGCCAACCCGTGGCCACATCCGGGGCGTATGAGAGCGTGGAGATAGACTGGCCGAAGTTGGGGTTGATCGCGCCCGTATAGTCGCCGTTGGGTTGCGGGTCCAGCGGATTGCCTATCGGAGGAGCGTTAGTGTTGGTGGTGGGGAGTACGTTGCGAGTTGTTGAGTTGACGCTGGCCGCGACTGGATTGACAACTCCGCTAAAGTAATAGCCCTGCTGGCTCACGTAGCGGCTGACGCTTGCCCTAATCGCCGTTTTACCGTTCCCAAACACATCGTAGGCCACTCCAATTCGTGGGTCGATGTCTTTCCAATCCGGAACGTTGTTCACAGCCGCGAACGAGTGCGCGGGAAGAAAAGCCGAGGCGGGCTCCGACTGGGCGGGAATTGAGGCATTGAAGTAATCGAATCGGATCCCCCCCGTAATCGTCAGGCGGTGTAGCGTCCACTTGTCCTGGGCGAAAATACCCATGTCGGCGTTAATGTTCTGATACTCCGTGTAAGGAGCGGTGCTCAAATTGACCGACAGCGGAATGCCGTTGAACGTGTTGTACTGGACGTCACTGCTGGTTTCTTGCACGGGGTTGGCAGTCGCACCGTTGTGGAACTGGATCCCGACCCTGAGGTCATGCCTTCCGGTCGTATAGTCGAGCGCCCCACGGACCTGGGTCTGATGCGCAATTGAGCCCCCGAGGAAAACAGGGCCGAGAGCGGCTAGACCGCCAAAGCCACCGGGGAACGGCGCTCTCATAATCCTGCCGGCCGCAAAATCGAATATGGAGATAGGTGACGTTGCGCTGATCCCGGAAACTATGGGCGAAAACAGGTTGTCTTGGTGGTCGAAGGCGATGGAGGATTCCCAGACCAGCTTCGGCGTGATGGTGGCCTGCCAACTCGCGGACGCCAACCAGACGCGGGGATAAATCAACCGGGTGAACGATTCAGCGGTGAAGAGCGGAATAGCCGCAATGCTGGGACAATTGCATTTATTGACATGATCGTAGAAAATTGACACCTTGTTGCGCGGCGTCAATTGCGACGTCAGGCGAATCTGTTCGTCATGGTCAAAGCCACCCTGGTGCAGCGGTTTCGACAGGTTCGGATTATATGTGGGAAGGAGTGGGTTTATTGAGTAAAAATCGACTCCGGTGCTGCTGTCGTTGTCGCGATAGCGCTCCGCGTAGTAGAACCACAGACGGTCCTTTAGGATCGGGCCGCCGAACCCGGCGCTCTCATCGAGGAGCCTGTCGAACCCCGTAGGCGAGGCCAGCCCTTGCGCCGCCAAGCCAGAGGTGTAGTTGCTCCTCTCCATGGCGCCGTTCGCGCCATTGGCAAAGAAGGTTCCGTGAAACGCGTTGCCGCCCTCCCGCGGAATCACGTTCACCCGGACGCCGCCACCGGCCGATTCCAGGGAATTCGCATCCGTTTCAAATGACATTTCCTGAACGGACGCGGGGTTGAGCGAAAACGTCGACCATGCCTGTCCTGAGTTAGTTTGGTTGCCCATCGTGGCGATATTTATCCCGTCCACGTTCAGCGTCATGTCAAACCCACTACCGCCGTGGGCCGATAAAACGTTGCCCTTTTCGCCTTGCGAGCCGCCAACATCGTTCTGGTTGGCCGCTACGCTCGGCAACGTGGTCCCGAGGGTCGCGAACGACTGGCCCGTCGGAAGCGCATCCAGTTCCTGTGTGACGAGCGTCCTGTGTTCGGAGACGTCCTGCACGTCCACCACGGGCGCCTGCGCCTCGACTGTAATCGTATCTTTGACGGCTCCGACTTTTAATTCAGCGTTGATGGGCGCCGTGAAGCCCTCGGAAATTTCGACGCCGTCTTGCCGGAACGTACTAAAGCCGGACAGCGTAAAAGTGACGGTGTAGGTCCCGGGACGCAACTGGTCGACCCTGTATTGACCAGATGCGTCGCTGACAGCCGTGCGGCTCTTCTCGATCAGTACAGGACTGGAAGCTTCAACTGTGACATTCGGGAGTATGGCGCCACTGCCGTCCCTGACGACGCCTGCAATCGAGCCGAACTGGGCAAGGCCCAGCGCCGGAAAGATGATCATTGCCGACGCACTTGCCATGAGGCGCCAGATTACGTTACGCATACACCCTCCTGAGATCAATCTCGTTTCCCCAATCCCGAAAACACACGCAGGACATCGCCTTCCGCTTAGCCGAAATGTTTTTCTGAACCTCTCGCCACTTTGCTGATTGCGCTGTCGTGCAGGGTAATGGTAGGGGATGTTATCACCGGTGGTATGGGTGAACAATGATCAATTCGGATCACGATGCTTCATCGGGTCACGAAGATCCACATTGTCGGTGCGGCCAAGCCGGGTCGCGCCGTTTCTTGAAGAAGGGCTTACCCTGGATTCCCTAATCCGATTTGATCATTGCCTGTGGGCAGCGACTGATGTAGCTTCGGAGCGGGTGTGCGGGCTTGGCTCGATTACCGTTCAACCGCAAAGAAGGTCGACGAGAGGAGTTTTCCCATGAGGCGTTTGTGTATAGCAAGCGTGGCGGTCTCCGCCATGGCCGTAGTTTGTATGGCGGCGACGCCGTCAGTTACGTTCCATAAGGACGTCCAGCCTATTTTGCAGAATCACTGCCAGGCATGTCATCGTCCAGGAGAGGTCGCCCCTATGTCGCTGATGACCTACCAGCTGACGCGCCCGTGGGCAAAATCGATCCGTCAGGCGGTACTGACGAAGAAGATGCCGCCTTGGTTCGCCGATCCGCACTTCGGGAAGTTCTCCAACGACCGGTCTCTCACCCAGCCTGAGGTCGACACTCTTGTAGCTTGGGTCGACGCTGGCGCGCCAGAAGGCAATCCCAAGGATGCGCCTGCTCCTCGGAAGTGGGTGGAAGGATGGGATGCAGGTGAGCCGGATCTCATTGTGGAAGCGCCCGTCGCCTACAATGTGCCCGCAAAGGGAGAGATTCCTTACCAGTGGGTGATCGTTCCAACCAATCTTAAAGAAGACAAGTGGGTGATTTCTGCCGAAGTCAGGCCCGGCGATCGCTCGGTGATTCATCATATCGTAGCTTCTATTCGCGAGCCCGGCAATACCTGGATGGCTGACAAAAAGCCGGGGGAGTATTTCGCAGGAGACCTCAGTATCGAGCGCGGAGCCAAGCTCGCTGGTAGCCCCGAAACCATGGGTACGTACTTTGCCCAGTACGAGCCGGGTTCGGTTCTCAGACCGGCCGATCCTCATTTTGCGACTCTTCTGAAAGCCGGTTCGGATATCGTTTTTCAGATCCACTATACGCCTAACGGTAAGGCGACCACGGACCAATCTAAGATCGGCTTCATTTTCAGCGACAGGCCACCAGACATGAAGTATGTTGCGTTAAGCCCGATGAATCCGACTTTCGTTATCCCTCCCGGTGCTCAGGACTACAAAATCGAAGCTTCGGCTACGCTGAATTTCGACGGCGATCTCGTAAGCCTGTATCCCCACGCGCACCTGCGCGGGAAGGCTTGGGAATTCCGCGCCATCTATCCGACCGGTGAGGAAGAGACGTTGCTCAAGTCAACTTATAACTTCAATTGGCAGCTTACGTATATTCTCGATAAGCCCAAGCCCATGCCTAAAGGCACGAAGATAGTTGTTACCGCGTGGTACGACAATTCAGCAAACAACCTGCTTAACCCCGACCCAACGAAGGCGGTGCATTGGGGCGAACAATCGTCGGACGAGATGATGATTTCCACGGCTACTTTTAGGGTGCATGCTAACAAGACGACCGAGCGGGCGAGCCAGTAGAGGACTTGGGAGAACAATCCTTACACATGTCGAAACACGCCGGGACGACCGCGCTGAGTCTAGCCTTCGGAGTGCTGGCGCTATTGGCTGTGATCGCGCCAGCCAGCAGTCAGGCCCAGGTTCAGAAGCAGCCGAATGGGACGCCCCTCGCGGCCGACGGCCACCCAGATTTGAACGGGATCTGGCAGGCGCTGAACACGGCCAACTACGACCTCGAGCCTCACTCCGCACGCCACGCGATGGCGCTCCGGCCGGGACCACACGGCCCGGTACCCGCTAAAGAAGTGCTGTACCTCGGGGCGGTGGGCGCGGTGCCTGGCGGTATGGGCGTCGTTGAAGGCGGCGTGATTCCGTACAAGCCCGAAGCGTTGAAGATTCGCAACGAGAACCGCGAGAAGTGGCTGGAGCGCGACCCGGAGATTAAATGCTACCTGCCGGGAGTGCCGCGCGCCACTTACATGCCGTACCCGTTTCGGATCCTTCAGAACCGTAGTGCATTAGCGATCGCGTACGAGTACGCGGGGGCGGTCCGCAATATCCTTCTGAAGGACCCAGGGCCGGCGCCCGCCGATTCTTGGATGGGGCAGTCGGTCGGACACTGGGAAGGTGAGGCGTTCGTGATCGAGACCACCGGGCTCAACGGAATGGCGTGGCTCGACCGTGCGGGGAACTTTACCAGCGACAACGTGAAGGTCACCGAGCGGTTTACGCGGACCTCGCCCGATCACCTGCTGTACGAGGCGACGATCGATGACCCGGACACGTTCACTCGGCCGTGGAAAATAAGCATGCCGCTCTACCGGCTGATCGAGCAGGACGCGCAGTTGATGGAGTTCCGGTGCGTAGAGTTCGTAGAGGAACTGATGTACGGGCAGTGGCGCAAGCATCCGCTGCCGCGCTAGCCGTGGAGGCAAGAAAACGATGTTGATAGGAAGCAATCTTATGATCCTGGGCGCGTGCGCGGCACTGACACTCGGCCTCGCACCGCCCGCGGCGGCACACCACGCCTTCCCCGCTGAGTTCGACGCAAACCGTCCAGTGCTCCTCAAAGGCAAGATCGTGAAGGTCGAACTGGTGAACCCACACGCCTGGATTCATATTGCGGTTACAAAGCCGGACGGCAGTACCGAAGAGTGGATGGTCGAGGGCGGCTCGCCGAACACGCTGCTCCGTAAAGGCGTCACGAAGGCCACGTTGCCCATCGGCATCGAGGTGGTCGTCGACGGCTACCAGGCCAAGGACCACACCAACCGCGCCAACGGCAGCGACATCACCTTACCCGACGGCCGGAAACTCAATCTGGGGTCCTCACGCGGTACCGGCGCCCCAGGCGAAGCCGAGCCTCCGGGCGAGCCCCAAAAGTAATGCGTCGCGGCGCTCACTCAAAGCGCTGTGGAGGAGAGATCTCTATGCGTGTCCAACTTTTCGTGTTAGCGGGGCTGATCGTGACGATGGGGCTCCCTGCTGTCAGCCAGGAAGGTGGCGGGATTCCTCGCACTCCGGACGGCCGGCCTGATCTGACGGGCATCTACGACGCCAACACCCTCACCCAGATTGAGCGGCCGGCGAAGTATGGTGGCCGGGAAGCCCTGACCGATCAGGAAGCGACTGAGCTCTTGCGCGCTCAGGCGACCCGGGATGAGGAGGCTGACAAGCCGAGCGACCCGAATCGGAAGGCGCCAAAGGCCGGTAATACCCTGGCTGGGAAGAGCTACGATGACTTCTGGAAGAGCTTTGGCAACCGCGTGGTCACCATCGGAGGAGAGAAACGCAGCTCGATCGTCATCGATCCTCCCGACGGCAAGATTCCGCCGATGACGGAAGAGGGGAATGCGCGCGACGATAAGTACGGCGGCTTGGCCGGGCGGTCCGATGTGCTCGAACGCCGCGGCCAGAGGCCAGACGCCTTCGACGACCCGGAGGCGAGTGCCAACTCCGAGCGCTGTCTGCTCGGCTTCGGATGGACCTCCGGCACACCGATACTGCCGAATTATCTGTACAACAACCTGAAGCAGATCGTTCAAACGCCGACTGAAGTGATGATCGTGACCGAGATGATCCATGACGCGCGCATCGTCCGGATCGGCGGCAAACACGAGCCGTCGAGCATCCGCAAGTGGCTGGGCGACTCGGTCGGTCATTGGGAAGGCGATACCCTGGTGGTAGAGACGACCAACTTCACGGACAAGACGCGGTTCCGTGGGTCCAGCCAGAACCTCAAGGTCACCGAGCGGTTCACCCGGCTCGACGCCAACACTCTGCTGTATCATTTCACTGTTGAGGACCCGCATACGTGGGCGCGGCCGTGGACTGGCGAGTATACGTGGGCTACCAGCAACGAGCGGATGTTCGAGTACGCCTGTCATGAGAACAATTACGCCCTGGGTGGCATCCTGCGTGGGGCGCGGGTGGCCGAATCCGAGGCAGCGGCAGCCAAGTCAGAACGGAAATGAAGTGGCCGAAATGAGGAGGAATAGCTCAATGCGATTCCACCTCCTGGCCGGCTGCATGATCGCGGCGACTTTGCTCGCGGGCAATTCATTGGCCGTCACTTGCGAAGGCATCGCTAGCTTGAAACTTTCCGGCACTACGATCACGATCGCCCGGATCGTTCCGGCCGGTGAATTCTCGGGTCCCGAAAGCACTACAACTGGCCCACAGGAAGCGGAGTTCAGGAAGCTGCCTGCGTTCTGCCGCGTGCAAGGTGCAATCCATCCTACGGGTGATTCGAACATCGACTTCGAAGTCTGGTTGCCCATCTCCGGCTGGAATGAGAGATATCTCGGCGTCGGGAATGGCGGTTTCGCCGGTTCGATCAATTATTTCTCGGCGAATGGAAATGCGCCGAGTATGGCGCAGGCGCTCGCCGCCGGATATGCAACTTCTTCGACTGACACCGGACACAAGGGAGCCATCACCGATGCAGACTGGGCTGTCGGGCATCCGGAGAAGGTCATTGATTACGGCTACCGCGCCGTTCATGCCACTGCGGTTGACGCGAAGAAAATCATTGCCGCCTTTTACAGCAAACAACCAACGTCGTATTTCAGCAGTTGCTCGAACGGTGGCCGCCAAGCGCTCATGGAGGCCCAACGCTACCCGGCCGACTATGCCGGCATCGTCGCCGGTGACCCCGCTTGGTATGCCACCCATCTCGCCGCCGCGCAGATATGGAACCAACAGGCAATTAACGCGAGCCAGGATAGCTACGTTCCCGCCAGTAAAATCCCGGCGATAACAGCTGCCGTGCTCGAAAAGTGCGATGAACTCGACGGTGTAAAGGACGGCGTGATTGATGATCCGCGGAAATGTCATTTCGACCCAACGGTGCTGCTTTGCAAAGGCGGCGATTCGGATACTTGTCTCACTGGACCCCAAGTAGAGGCGCTGAAAAAGATCTATGCTGGCCCGACGAACTCCGCCGGTCAGCGGATATTTCCGGGCATCCTCCCTGGCGGCGAAGCCGGACCAGGAGGATGGGGTCTGTGGATCATGGGTGCCCGGCCCGGAAGAAGCTTGGATTATGCATTCGGCGTTGGTGGTCTGGCCAAGATCGTTTATCAAGATCCCGCGTGGGATTTCCGCCGTTTCAGCTTCGACCGCGATGTCGCGTTTCTGGACGATAAGCTCGGGCCGGTACGCAATGCCGCTAACGCAAATCTCAAACCGTTCAAAGCTGCGGGCGGTAAGCTGATCCTCTATCACGGCTGGAGCGATCCCGATATCGCACCGCTCAGCACCGTCAATTACTACCAGACCGTCACGGCAAAAATAGGCAATCAAAGTGCCGACCGGTTCATGCGGCTGTACATGGTGCCGGGAATGCAACATTGCGGAGGCGGTGCTGGTGCGACAGTGCTCGGCTCGGTTCCAAATTCGGGCGCCGACGACGGCCAAAACGGCATCCAAGCAGTACTCGAACGCTGGGTAGAGAAAGGCCGTGCGCCCGGAGAAATCATCGCCACCAAGAACCAGCCGGCTGGAAGACAAAAGGAAGGTGTCGCCGGCACCCGGCCCATTTGTCCCTACCCAACGGTCGCTCGCTACAAGGGCGCGGGGAGCACGGATGAAGCGAGCAATTACTCGTGTGTAAACGAGCGCTGATCACTTCGGATCATTGACACGGCTCTGGAAAATGGCCACACTTGGTCGGCGGGAGGACAAGGTCCCGGGAGCGGTGGTGTAGGCTTGCCTGCCCGAGAGAATCCACCGCATGGCCTTCGCGGCCACATGAGGAGAAATAGCACAATGCAATCCAACGTCCTGATCGGGTGCATCGTCGGTGCAGCTTTGGTCCCGGCCGCGATTTTTGCCGAAACCCCGAAGCCTACGTTCGCCAAAGACATTGCTCCAATCTTTTACGCCAGGTGTGCCATGTGCCACAGGCCCGGCGAGGTGGCGCCGATGTCGCTGATGTCGTACACCGACGTTCGGCCGTGGGCCCGCGCGATCAAGGTCCAGGTCGCCACTCGCACGATGCCACCTTGGCACGCCGAGGGAGAGCCTGGCAAATGGCGAAACGACCGGCGCCTGAGTCAGGCAGAAATCGACAAGATTGTGGCGTGGGTTGATGCAGGCGCGCCGCGTGGCGATGATAGCGACATGCCCGCTCCGCCGCACTTTGCACAAGGCTGGAATGGTCCAGGTGGGCGTCCACCCGATGTGATCATCGAAGCGCCTGAGATGAAAGTGCCGGCTGAGGGCGAGAGTCCGTGGCAATATGTCTTTGTCAAATTGCCGTTCCAGGGTGACGTTTGGGTGGCGGCTTCGCAGGTTGTACCGGGCAACCGCGCGGCGGTCCATCACGTTCTCGTACTGGCTACAACGTTGCCGCCAAACGCAATAGTAGATGCCGAGGGGCGCATGACGTTGGGTGCATCACCCACTCCGGGAAGCTTAGGGAGCCCATCTCCAGCAGCAAGCGCAGCGGGCGCGCGCTCACCCCAGCCGTCGGGCGACGCCATTCCTGGGGGCTTGGGAGGGTTCCAGGCGGGGTGGGAGCCAGGCATTGATGCGGCCTTGAGCTACGGGCCGGGTGTGGCGGAGCGTATCCACGGCACACATCTGCTCTTCAATCTGCACTACCAGGCGAACGGGCACGCCACCACCGACAAAACCCGCGTCGGCCTATGGCTTCAAAAGGGTCCCGTCGCTTATTCCAGCGTCGGCGCCGGTGTCGGCTTGGGTAGCGAAACCTTCATCGTCAACGGGAAGGAGCTCACCGGACGATATACGGCCCAAGTGACCACGGATATTCTGCCGCCGGGCATCCAGACCGTGCCGAACATACCCGCGGGCGATGACAACTACCACATGACCGCCCTCCTGCCGATTCGGCAGGAGATGGTGTTGTACAGCATCCAACCGCACATGCACTTGCGTGGGCGATCGATGAAATACACGGCTGTCTATCCGGATGGGCGGGAAGAAGAGCTGATGAATCTGCCCCATTACGACTTCAATTGGCAAATCGTCTACGAGTTCGCAAAGCCCATCACGCTGCCGGCGGGAACCATCGTTCGCGTCGATGCCAGGTGGGACAATTCGGCCAACAACAAGTACAACCCGAGGCCGGATCAAGACGTGTACTGGGGCGAGCAGAGCTGGGACGAGATGTTCAGCCCGATCATGCGCGCCGTGGTGAAGCTGAAGGAGCCCATCATGCCGGCCGCGCCGGTGGAAGTGTCGTCGGTGCGCTAGAATTCCCAGAACGTAAGGATGTCTTCTCATGAAGCGGTATAGCGGCGTTTTATGGCTCGTTGTCTGTGCAGTCGGCGGCGCGTACGCGCAAGGCCGCCCGTCGGAGCCGAAGTCGGATCAGGCGCCGGTTGTCGAGGTGGTTGGATGCCTCTCGCAAACGGGCGCCGACTGGATCCTCGCGAAGGCAAGCGAGCCCGCCGCAACGACTACGTCATTCACGACGCCGGAAGAAGTGAAGGCGGCAGCGGAGAAACCGCTCGGCACTCAGCAATATCGGCTGATCGGCGCCAGCCCCTTCAGTCCCGAGTCCCATAAAGGGCACAAGATGGTGGTCAAAGGTCTTTTGATCAAAAGCGGCAGTGACCCACATATCAACCTCACTTCGTTTCAGATGCTCTCCGAGACATGCGCAAAATAGGCAAGTGGCTTTCTTCGTTGTGGCGATATTGACGGCCGCGCCAATCGCGGCGCTCCTCGGTCAGGGCACGCCGGAAGAATCCAATCAACCGCTTTTGGTGCGGGCGACTGGCGAGACGCCTGTTCCCGGAAAGTGCATTTTCAAAGAAGATCTCGATCTGATCGCGGCCCGCCGCGCCCTCAAGCGCACCACCCTGAACAACGACGCGGAGGCGCCCTTCGACCCTGATTATATGGTCGGCAGCTGGACATTCGACTATGACATGCCCGAGTCCGCGCTCGGGCCCGGAGGGCAGATCTCGGGCACCGAGACGATTCTGCATACGAACGGATGCCTGTACGAAGGCACGACCCAGGCCAAGGGTCCTGATGGCGCGTTCACGATCAAGTCGACGATGGTTTACGACCCATCCGCCCACTATATGGTCATCCAAGAGCACGACAGTCGCGGGTTCGACGTGCTCAAGTACGGACGAGTCGGCGGAGACTCAGGCGGGTTTTACACGCATCATTGGGAGGCGGTGCCGTTCACGATCCAAGGCAAGAAGGTCAGCTTGAAGGGAAGCACCTTCATGGCCTCGCCGGGCAACTATCGTGAGCGGACCCAGATCTCGGAGGGCGACGACCCCTTCGTCAATCTGGGCACTGTCTGGGTGAAGCGGCAAGGAACGCCCCGGGAGCAAGTGATCGACGCTCAGCGCCAAGCCGCAGTTTGCTCGCTTTCTTCACGATGGGCGCCGCCCTTCTGTTTGCCCAGGATGCCGCGGAATGGCCCTCCTACGGACGAGATCCGGGCGGGACCAAATACTCTCCGCTTGACCAGATCAACGCGAAGAATGTCGGTGCCCTAGTTCGTGCCTGGAGCTATCACACCGGCGAGCCGGGTGGAATTTGGGAGAACACTCCGATTGTGGTGGGCGGCGTCATGTATTTCGCCACCCGGAAGAATCGCGTGGTCGCGTTGGAACCGGAGACTGGCAAAGAGCTCTGGGTCTATGACCCGAAGAGCACTCGCGTGTCGGAGCATCGGGGCGTCTCCTATTGGCCC
This sequence comes from Bryobacterales bacterium, assembly GCA_963798295.1. Lineage (GTDB taxonomy): Bacteria > Acidobacteriota > Terriglobia > Bryobacterales > Bryobacteraceae > Palsa-89. The sequence goes on from CAWCSV010000008.1 coordinate 11,934, forward strand.
GGAGACTCGCATACCAAGCCCCGAATCATTCTGGCCACCGAGGGCCGACTGATCGAGTTGGACGCTAAGTCCGGGAAACCGGCGCTGGACTTCGGGGACAACGGCGAAGTCAACCTGAGAGTTGGAGTAGCGGACGATTATCCGAAAGCGCATTACGCCATCACGTCGCCTCCGGCCATCTACAAGCGGCTGATTATTCTCGGGCCTTCAACGCAGGAAGGGCCCAGCAAGGGTCCCAGTGGCGATCCCCGTGCCTTCGACGCGCAGACTGGCAAACTGGTCTGGCGATTCCATGCGGTGCCGCGTCCCGGCGAGCGGGGAAACGAAACCTGGGGGCCGGATGGCTGGAAGGATCGCGCCGGGCCCAGCGCTTGGGGTGCGATGACTATCGACGCCGAGCGCGGCCTGGTATTCATGCCGCTGGGAAATCCGGCGGACAGTTTCTATGGCGCGGATCGAAAGGGCATGAATCTGTATGCCAACAGCGTGGTGGCCCTCGACGCGGCGACGGGGAATTTGCGGTGGTATTTCCAGATCGTCCACCACGATCTGTTCGACTTCGATGTCGCGGCGCCGCCGTCCTTGATTGAAGCGACCGAGAACGGCAAACGGGTTCCCGCCGTAGTCGAATTTTCCAAAAACGGCCTGCTCTACGTCTTGGACCGTCTAACTGGGAAGCCCGTCTGGGGTGTGGAGGAACGTCCTGTTCCGGCGAGCGATGTGCCTGACGAAGAATCGTGGCCCACGCAGCCATTCCCGCTCAAGCCTCCGCCTTTGACGCGTATCAGCATGACTCGAGACGAAGTCTCAAACATCTCGCCGGAAGCGCACGCCTATTGTCTGGAGCAGTTCGAGAAATTCAAGACTCTGGGGCCTTTCACTCCATTCAGCATCAAGGAGCCACGCCTCACGTTCCCCAGCAGCATGGGGGGAGCCGACTGGGCTGGCGTGTCTTACGATCCCAAGCTGGGCTACATTTTCGCGAATGCCTCCAATTTGGGTCAGACCGGACAAATGGCGCCTAGCCCTCCCGGTTCGCCGATGCCCTACCGCAACCAGGGAGCGTACGCCCGCTTTGTGGACAAGCAAGGTTATCCTTGCAATCAGCCGCCATGGGGAGAATTTTCCGCCGTCGACACTCACACCGGCGACGTGGTCTGGCGTATTCCACTGGGATCGTATGACGAGATGGAGGCCAAAGGACTTAAGCACCTGGGAGCGATTAACCTGGGCGGCAGCATCGCCACAGGAGGCGGAGTGTTGTTCATCGCGGCCACTGCGGACGCCAAATTCCGCGCGTTCGAGTCACGCACCGGCAAGGAACTGTGGCTGACGAAGCTCGAGACGGTTGGCAACGCTACGCCGATCACCTACCGGGGTCGCAACGGGAAACAGTACGTAGTAATTGTTGCGGGTGGTCCCGGCCATTTGCGGGAATCCCCGATTCCGCCCAGCGATGTCGTGATCGCGTTTGCGCTGCCGTAGCTTCATCATCAGTGTCGTTGGTGTTGGCCGGCAGAGCGGCCAACAAGCCCGACTGCTTTACTCCGAAGTTTCAGTGCACAAACACGTACGCGGCCGTGGAGGCCGCAACCACCGCCGTGTCCCCGTTCGTCGACACCGAAATGCCGAAGTTATTTTGAGCCGACAGAGAAGCGCCTTCGGGAGGTGCCAACGGCTGTCCGTACCAGTATCCATTGAAACGAAAGAACAGAGTAGCGGAACCGTCACCTAGCTTTCCTGTGGCGGGCGGCACCGACCCGACGACGGCTGTGTCCCCGTGCACAGACACCGATGAGCCGAATCCCTTAAGTCCCGGCTGCTCGGTCCAGACTAAGCCGCTGCGAACGAACGCATACGCGCTGCCATACCCTGACGCCGGAAAGTAGCCTCCTATCACAACCGTGTTCCCGTCTAGCGCGACTGAAAAACCTAAGAAGGTTCCGCCCTGCTCAGTCAGTTCCTGCTGTTCGCTCCAGACGCCGCCGCTGCGAACAAACACGATAGCAGCCCCGTCGTAAAACGGGCCCCCAGGCCCCTGGTACTCGGAGAAGTTTTTGCGGGGGGCGCCGACGACCGCAGTGTCCCCACTTACCGCTACGGAAGATCCGAAATGTTCGTTCTCTACGCCGCTATCGGTCAGCCTCCGATGTTGGCCCCAGACGCCGCTATTCCGTACAAACACATACACGGCTCCCTGACCCGTGTGAGCATTGATGGTCTTATTATCAGCCCCTATGACCGCCGTGTTACCGCTCACGGCGACCGAGACGCCGAACAGGTCGCCGGCCACGCCGTCGGAAGCAGTCAGCTTCTGCTGCTGTTTCCACTCTCCCCCGCTGCGCGTAAACACGTACGCGGCGCCAGGAACGGCCCTGACAAACTGGTTGCCCACCGCCCCGATGACCGCCGTGTTCCCGTCTAGCGCGACCGAGTTGCCGAATTCATCGGAGGTCGTGCTGTCTGACGGAGTGAGCTCTTGCTGTAAATTCCACACGCCGCCGTTGCGAACGAAGACATAAGCTACTCCTTGCGAGGGGGCTCCAACTAATAGCGTGTCTCCGCTCAACGCGACCAAGGCGCTGGTAGCTTGCAGGGCCTGTTGCAACGTCCACTGTGCTCCAACGATCGAAGGATGCTGAGCCAGTGCCTGGTGCGCTCCGGAGAATAGGACGGCGACAAGGCACGCATTGATTGCGGACAGACCTCTATTCAACATTGATGAACTGCGCTCGCATGTGCCCTCGCCTTGTGAATATTACTCCGAACATCGCACGGCAAGTGCCCTGGGTATCAATCGGGTGGGAAACAAAGAAAGTACCGGCGGCCTAACTAAATAGTACTGACGGTACCTGGCCGAGAGCGGCTCATTAGAAAACCACACCAAGCGCGACTACCGTCACACCCACAGCCATCGAATCGTTGCAGCGGTTTCTCGCAGAACGCAAACCAGGTCGAACTATGGTTCGCCAAAATTGAGCGTGACGTGATTCCACGCGTGGTCTTCACTTCGGTCGCGGATTTCCGGCGCAAAATAATGAGATGGATCCTCGCGGACACCGAACACGCTCGCCCGATCCGCTGGACCTATACCGACGCAAAAAGACGGATTGTCACCAAGCGAATCACTAGCATGGTCCACTAGTTAGTGGATTTGGTCTTGCTATTCCGGGCCAAGTACGCCGCCAATGCGTCCAAGTCGGTATCACTGATCTCTGTCTTGCGGAATATCGGCATAATAGAGACGCCCTTACGCACGAACGTCTTGATCACCGCTGGTGCCAGGTCCGTGCGCTGCTCCAGATCGGCGGGACGTGCGTCCTTATATTTAGCCCGCAGGGCTTCAGTCCCAGGTTTTCCCGCCCCGCTTCCGTGACAGTTCCAGCACCAATTTTGATATACTTCCTGCCCTTTCTTAAGCTGCGCATCGGTTGGGGGCTGTCCGAATGCGGCGGACGCGAATGCCACTAAGCCCACTAAAGCCGCACGTTGCATGCTTGTGCCCATTTCCTAAGCCCTCTTCGCCCGCAGCGCCTTCGGCCAGATTCCGTACCGCCCAGCGGCCAGAATCCCGTTCGGATCGATCGCGTCCTTGATGGTTTCGTGGAAGCGCAGGAGCGAGTGATTGTTGAACGAATATGTGGCAACTACGTCGTCCTGGAACGCCGGTGGCGTGCGGTACTCGACAAATCCCTTCTCGGCCGCGATCTTGATCACATTCCTGAACGCCTCACGATTCTTTTTATTCACGGCCGGGTCAGTCGAGACCATGATTCCGAAAATAAAGATGAAGGCCCTCTTGTAATATGTGGACGGCAACGGCGAGGGGCCGTTGAGCAGCGGCAAGCCAGTCTCTCGCGCTGCGTCGGTGAAGACTTTCTGGGCATCCAGAATTGCCTGGCCGGTGCGTGGGACGATCGGTGAAAACCAAACGTGGCCGTGGCTGGGATTGGCGTTGAACGGGGAGCGCGCGCCGATTGCAAAGATCGAGAGATCCGGGACACCCACTGTCACCTTGTGAGATTTTTCAATCTGCTCGGGGGTCATGGGGAACTTGTAGGATGGGCCTTCCTCAAATTTCGCGCCGGGAATCGACGAAAACTTTTCCCGTGCGTGCTCCCATTGCGCCGCAATCACCTTTTCGGGTCCGTAGAATTGCAGCGCACAACTCCAGTATCCGCGGCCTCTCCGAGCCGCATATTCTTCTAACTCCGCTGGGGTGGCCCCACCTGGCTTGCTCATCATAGGGCCAAGTTCAGGATCGGGAGGAGCGAATTGTCTGCCGTATACCGGGCTGCCCAATTGTGGCATTCCATTCGTAATACCAGAGTTTTCGAGGTAGTTTAGGATGTCCACCAGAGGGATCATATCCTGGTGCTTGGGAACGGTTACGGTTCCCATAAGATACGCGTCCGGCAGCGGATTCAGCCAAAACCCCATCTTCGTGACGACGCCGAAATTCGATTGCGAGAAGATGCCATCCACGTACGGACCAGCGCCGTACCGATAATCCTGCCAGGTTTTCGCGTTGGGAACGGCGCCCATGCCAGTCCGAATAAGTTCTCCGTTCGGGAGGACCACTTCCATCCCGCAATGGGATCCAAAGTGATCTCGCATTTCGCCAGTGGAGTAGCCAACCCCGTGGTCTAGCGAATTGCCCACCGGACTCCCCCAGCCCGGATCGGGGAGATCCAGCAACACCTTGAGCCCGCGCTCGTGAACGTAGCGGTACAAATCAAAGTACGAAACGCCCGGTTCGACCAAGGCGAAGTGGCGTTTGTCGTCCACCTCAAGGACGCGGTCCATGCGTTTCAGGTCCAGAACCACACTTCCAGACAGATTAGGCGCCGAACCTCCGTATCCCAGGTTCTTACCAGTGGAAATCGGGTACATCGGAACTTTGAAGGTGTTCGCGATTTTCATCACCTTCTGAACCTGCTCCACCGTGTCCGGCGCGACAGCGGCGGAGGCGACAATCTCCTCCGGTTCGCCCAAGAAGACGGAGTAGGAATCTCGATACAACGCCACATCCTCGTCGCTGGTAAACACCCATTGCTTTCCGACGGCGGCTTCAAACTGTCTGATTGCCTCCTGGAAATCCTTCGAGCTCAGGCCAGGTGGAAGCTTGGGCATCAAATTTCTCCTTCTTCGCGAGCATAGGCTTCGCGAGGCGCGATAACCCAAACAACGAGTCGCTCACGCTCCTCACCGACGATGCAAATCGGAGTGATGCAAATCGCAGTTGTTTTGCGATTGCCTATATCGATCGGAATGTCTGGTACCGGTTTCGAGTCGAGGACATCCGCCATGTAGGCCAGCCGCATGCCGCGGTCGCGCGCCAGCATGTCCAAACAGAACAGGGATGCTTTTGTCGAAAGCCCGGCAATCGTGGTCGGGCCGCGATTCCAGCGCAGCGAGAGGTCGTGAAAGTAAAGATGAGTGATGTCACCCTCAATGGCGACGCAATCCAGCCCTGCTTCCCGGGCCTGCAGAGCGAAGTCCCGCGCCTTGGGGAACCGCTGGTCGAAGACGACCATGTCAAAGGCTCTCGGCGCCGCAGTAGCGCTAAGCCCCTTTCGGGGGAGCAACGGAAATAACGAAACCGCAATCCCACCCTGAAGAAATTCCCGGCGATTAGGCATGGAGATCACTCCGTCTGCGCGGTCGTGGTTGTGAAGGCCAAAAGATGTTATTCCAGTAAGTTTGCAGCGGCGCACTCCGATCGTCAAGGTTAAAGCAGTTAGCGGACGAGACCGCGTGCGTTGGTTCCGCGTCTAGCCGAGAAAACCAATGCCCCGGCCTGCAAGGCCGACGCCAAACCACAGGCACAGCACAGCGGCAGCGGCGATCTTTCCGCCCGTGGGCGCGACCTTGTCTTCCGACGCCACGGTGCGATTGTAAATTGTGAACTGAAACAACAGCGCGGCGAACAAGAACAGCATTTTGACCCGAAACGAAGTGTTGCCGTAGCATTTCATGGCTTCGGACAAAAAAGAGCAAGATGCCGGACGACAGCATCACGGCGAGACTCCAACGGTTCCAGGGACGCAACGCGTCAGCGACTTCCGAGATGGCTTGTGTCTTGTACACCAGGCCGAACTGCCGCAGCGCCAGGACCACAAGCGAACCGAGCAAAACCGTCAGCGCGAAGAGGTGGAAGTTCTCGATGATCGGAAACGCGACTCGCGAGTTGCGAATGGCCTGGGAGATCATCGTGTCGTCACACCACTGAAAAAAGGGAACCATGGCTGACATCGGAGGTCCTAGAAAGTGTACGCCATGGTGCGGCCACAAGTGATAATTGCCGCCCACATGATCAGAGATGCCCAACCCGCGATGCGGGCTTCCATGGGCGGAACAAGCGCGTTGTCCCATTTGTCCACTTTGCGATAAATGCCGCGTTCGAACGCAATGGCGTTGATGGCCGCCACGATCAGGAGAATCACCTTGGTCTTAAAGAAAATGCTGTTGTAAGCCTTCACCGCCTGGCACCAGAAAAGAAAGATCCCGGTGATGGTCATGATGGCGAAACCCGTGAACATCCAGGGCTTGATTTGTTCGTAGACTTCCGAGACCGGGCGGCGCTTCATGATGTAGCCCATCAGCCGCAGATCCGAGACGAGCAGCAAGCCGACGGAGATAGAGAGGGCCAGGACATGGATGGTTTCAATGATTGGAAATACCCAGATGGATTCGCGGATAGACGTGCCGATGTAGGTGTCCTGCAGCCACTGGCAAGCGCTTAAGATGGACATCGATATGCAAGTTTGGCGGACCTTAGTCAGCGACGCAACGTTAAAGCGGTTAGCGGCCGAGAAACCACGTTACCGAGCGGTGTGCGACAGCCGCGCAACCCGATCTGGCTCAGATGTTTGGTCTCCTCGCGGGTTCACCAATTGCGTTTGCGCACCCCAGGCGGCAGGCGTATACTCAAGTGCACGATGAGGGGGCAAAGTCTGCGGTCTCTCGGGAGCTTAACTGAAGAGCGGATGGAAGTTGAGGCGGTCCTGAGATCTGGGATTTTCGATCGAGCTCCCGGGCTAGAGCAGTTGTTCATTTATATAACCTCCAAGTTTCTTGAGGGTTCCGCCGACGACATAAAGGAATACAATATCGCGGTCGAGGCATTTGGCCGAGGCGCGGACTTCGATCAAAGCCGCGACTCAATCGTGCGGGTCCAAGCTCACCGGTTGCGGGAACGCCTGGCTGAATACTATTTGTCGGAAGGCCGCTCCCATCCCGTCCAAATCGAGATTCCAAACGGCAGGTACACTCCCAAATTTCGATTCGCGGCGCCCGATGCTGCAACCATTCCGGTGGCGCCTCCCGACTATGCGAGCAGCGGCGCTTTGACCGGCGCTTTAACCGGCGTTTTGACTAAGGTGGGCTCCACCGTTCTGGGCAGCCCCGAAGCTCGATTGTCGATCTCTGCCACCACCGGCCTATCAGTGGATTCCATTCGGGTTCTCGCTGGCCTTATGGAAGGGGATTACATCGACAACAGCGGACGTCTCTGGCAGAGAGACCAATTCTGGCAGGGGGGAACGCCTTTTTTCTTTCCCAATCATTTGATCTTCGGAACCCGCGACCAGCGGCTTTACCGCAGCGGACGGGAGGGAGATTTCAGTTACCACATTCCCCTTGGACCTGGAGTGTACGAGCTCCGTTTGCACTTCGCTGAAACTACGTTTGGCGAGACCAGCCGTGCCGGGTTTGGTGGGGAATCCTCGCGAATTTTCGACGTCTTGATCAACGGAAAACCTCTCGTCAACTTCCTCGATGTTGTGGCCGAAGCCGGCGCAAGCACCGCAAACATCAAGATGTTCAAAGACATTGCGCCCGCGCCGGATGGTGCGCTCCATTTGAGTTTCTCGTCCCACTCCTACATTCCCTTCCTGAACGCGCTAGAAATCTCGCCGGGCATACCCGGGAAAATACAGCGCATTCGCATGGTCGCCCAAAGTCACGGGTATATAGACAAGAGCGGTCACTATTGGGAGCCTGACCATTATGGGTTTGGGGGCCAACTGGTCAAACCCACCGACGAAGCGACGGAGGTTCCGGATCCGGGAATCTACACCGGGGGACGATTTGGCAATCTAACGTACGTGATCCCGGTTCCACCTGGCCGTTATGGCTTGAGACTGTATCTCTCCGAGAGGTGGGAAGTGCGTGAGAACGGGACGCAGTTCGATATCCTTTGCAATGGAGTGGCACTCGAGCGAAGATTTAGCATTCTCAAGAACTCTGGAAAGTTGAGCCGGGGTATTGTTCTGAGCTTCGACGGGCTTGAACCGAATTACCAGGGAAAACTAGTCCTGTCTCTTGTGCCGAATCCAAATTACGCCTTCATCAATGCGCTGGAAGTCATCGATCAGACCGACGACCCGCCATTAACCGTTAACAACTCGTAACCGTCCCTCGTTCTTGGTTACCTCATTTTTCAGCTTGCCGCCGGGAACCCGCTAACAGCTTTAACCTTGCGCACGGTTGACCGGAGAGCAAGAATTCAACTTCGGCTCTCTTCTGCTGTCCGTAGTTTGCGCGGCGGGCCCCATTGATCTGAAGGAGAAGTGAATGAAAACGCAAGGCGTGCTTCTTGTTGGTTGTCTTTTGACCTTGGCCTTGGGAGTGCCTGCCTTCGCGCATCACTCCACCACCATGTTCAACATGGGCCAGCCAACCACCCTGGAAGGTACTGTCAAGAGCTTTGAGTGGAAGAATCCGCACGTTTACCTGTACCTGGACGTGGTGAATGCGGAGGGCAAACCCGAGGAATGGATGGTTGAAATCCACAGCCCGGCCATTATGCTCCGGCGCGGCTATACAAAGGACTATTTCAAGGAGGGAGATAAGGTCACGGTGGTCGGTGGGCAGATGAAAGACGGCACGCATATGATGCGCCTCCTCAGGGGCAACAAACCGGATGGCACGAAGTTTTACGGCGATGACTTTGCCCCAGGGACGACGCCCGCAACCGAGAAGTAGCCCGAATGGTGAACCGAAAACGAGCCAACGAGATGACTCTCAAGACCATGAATCTTCGGACCCATGCCGCTCTGAGCCTGTTTTTCGGCTTGGGGCTGATTTGTGTCTCCCGGGTTTCGGCCCAGAGCCTTCCGGACGGCCAGGGAAAAGCACAATTACAGACCGTTTGTACTGCCTGTCATGGCCTGGACAAGGTTACGGCGAAAGGTCGCCGGACTCCTGGCCAATGGCGGGGGGTTGTCGCGCTCATGAGGGCGTATGGCGCCACTGGGTCCAATGAAGACTTCGCGGCAATTCTCGGCTACTTGAAGGCAACCCTAAGCAGGACACCGACTGCTGAAGAGGCCGCGGAAGAGGGAGTGGACGGCGCTCCGCCGGCGAAGGAACCATCCGCCAAATTGCCTCTGGAGCAAGCGCGGGATCTGTCTGGCCCGTGGATGACATCGATGTGGTACACAGTCCTCAACATGGGTCCGCGCGGAAGCCTTCCGACCCAGCAGCCCCAGTTGCACGGCGTAAAGGACCCCAGCGCACCGGTGCCAAGCCTTTTTACTCCCTGGGCGAAAGCTATCGTCGCCAAGTACTCGATGTACACTGATCCAGTCCTCACATGTAACTCTCCAGGGCCGCAAGCATACGCTGCGCCTTACGCTTTTGAAGTTATCCCGAGCCCAGGGCGGCTCAACATGCTCATGGAGTACTACCATGTGGTCCGCAGGATTTACATGGATGGCCGCGAGCACCCAAAAGGAAACCCCAACCCAAATGCCATCGGCCATTCGATCGGCCACTGGGAAGGAGAGACCCTCGTGGTGGACACGGTGGGGTTTAACGATAGCCCGGTCCAGCTAATGCCCCACAGCGACGAATTGCATCTAGTGGAGCGCATGAGGCGCATTCGGGACGGAAACGTTTTGGAGATCGAAGTAACGCAGGAAGATCCCAAGGCCTATACGCAACCGTTGACGCAAACGATGTACTTCAAGAGAGATCCCAGCCTCGAAATGATTGAACATAATTGCGACGGTGAGTTGGACTATTCTTCGCATGCTCCGAAACCCGCAGTAAAGTGAATGTCCAAAAGGCTTAGACTGCGGAGTGCATCGCGCTCGTCGCTAGAGGGATGAAATGGCGCGAGCGGTCTGTGTCCTGTCGCTGGTACTTGGCGGGTTTTGTCATCTATCGGCCTTAAATCCCAGCAAATCGCTCACCCAGTACTCAACAACGCTCTGGACTCAGGAACAGGGGCTTCCGCAGAATACCATCAGCGCCATCGCCCAGACTGCGGATGGCTACCTGTGGTTAGGCACGGATGAAGGATTGGCCCGTTTCGACGGCTATGAGTTCGTGGTTTTCAGCCGCGATGCGGGAAAGCTGCCCTCGAATTCGATCCTCGCCTTAGTTGCGGGCCCCGACGGCGCCTTGTGGATTGGCACACCCAGTGGGTTGACCGTGTATCGCAACCGGACGTTCCGCACCTACACCCAAAAGGAGGGATTGCCGGGGAACTCAGTCTCGAGCCTATTCGTGGATCACGCTGGAATTCTGTGGATCGTCGCCGGCGGGAATCTCAGCCGCTTCGATGGGAGCAGCTTCACCAATTACCTGCGGGAGCGTGACATCCCCATCAATGTGGTGCGCGCCGTCACCGAGGACGCACGGCACATTCTGTATGTGAGTGGTACCAACTCGGTTGCCCAGTATGTGAACGGAAAGTTTGTCGACCTAATTCCCGAGGCAGTCCTGCAAAGGGATTTCCCGGGCAGGATTTTGGCGGATCACGCCGGCAATCTCTGGATGCTTGGCGTGCGAGGGCTCCTTCGGCGCTCGCCCGATGGAAGCATTACACGCTACGGCGCTCGCGAGGGTCTTTCGGATTCTTTTGGGTTGAACTCGATTCTGGAGGATCGGGATGGCAGTATCTGGGTGGGCACGGATGGAGGGTTGGCCCGATTCGAAAACGGGCAATTTCATACCCGCGCGGAAGCCAGCGGTGAGCAAGCCGAAGTCCGCTGCCTGTTAGAGGATCGAGAACACAATTTATGGATGGGCGGCAGCCATGGCTTGATGCGCCTGCGCGATGACGTGTTTCGAGTTTTTGGCAAAGAAGAGGGACTGCCGAGCGATGAACCGAACACCATTTTTCAAGACCACCTCGGGACCACCTGGGCGGGATTCCTAGACGCTGGTTTATGGCGGTTACGCTCGGGTCGCTCTGTCTGGGAGGCGCCATCGTCTGCCAAGGGCCGCATCTTCTCCATTCGGGAAACCCACAGCGGTGAGTTGCTCGTGGCCACACGCGATGGCCTGCTGCGGGTGAAGGACGGTGCTGTCCGGATGTTTGTGCCAACAGATCCGATGGGGCGGAAGCGGGTGTTCGATGCTTTGGAAGACTCACATGGACGGCTCTGGCTGGCGCTTCCAAATGGTTTAGCGGAATTGCAAGGGGAAGTAATGCGAATTGTGATTCCGGCGGCCGGACCCCTAATGGAGAACTCGCTTATCACCTTGGCGGAGGGGCTGGATGGCTCTCTTTGGGCTGGCGCCATGCGTGGCGGCCTGTGGCACTTGACTCCCGAGGGACGCCGTTTGTACACCACCGCCGACGGTTTGGGCAGCGATCAAATCCGCTCCTTATATCGAGATCCGGATGGCACGTTATGGGTGGGTACGCTGGGGGGCGGCTTACACGGATTCCATGGCGGAAAATTCGTCAGATTCACCGCCGGAGACGGGCTGCTAAGCGATAACATCTCGAACATCCTGGACGACGGTGAAGCGCTGTGGCTCAGTACCACGCGCGGTATCTGCCGGATCTCAAAACAGCAATTGCGCGATTTCGCCGATGGCCGGATCACTCGATTGGAGCCACTCAATTATGGCGTGGCGGATGGCCTGCGCAGCGCCCAGTCCTCACCAGAAATTGGGTCGGGAGCAAGCCGGCACTCGGACGGCAGCCTCTGGTTTGCTACCGCGCGGGGCATTGCCGTCTACCACCCGAAATGGCCGGCTCGAGCCAAGATCGCGCCTCCCACCTACATCATGGACATGACTGCGGACGACCGTCATTTTGACTGCTCCGCTCGCCCGCGCATCCCGCCTGGCCACGGACGCGTGGAGATCCGCTATGCATCCATATTTCTGAGCGCCCCCGAGCGTGTGCATTACTTTTATAAGCTCGAGGGGCTGGATTCGGAATGGATAGGTGCCGGAAGCCGGCGTACGGTTACCTACAATAACCTGGGCCGGGGGAATTACCGCTTTCGTGTACGGGCGCAGGCGCCGGACGGGATCTCCAATGAGGCATCCTACGAATTCGAGCTCCTCCCGCACTACTACGAATCGAGCTGGTTTCGCTCGCTGTGCGCAGCGTTAGCGGCCATGGTCGCCTGGATGATGTATCAACTCCGGATGCGGCATGTGCGTTCCCATTTGGCGGCTGTTCTCGAAGAGCGATTGAGACTGGCGCGGGAAATTCACGACACCTTGGCCCAGGCCTTCGTGGGCATTTCGGCGCAACTCGACGCACTCGAAACCTGCCTTCCGGAAAACCTGCGTCCCGCCCACATATACCTGGAGCTGGCCCGCCGCATGTCGCAGCATAGCCTAACAGAAGCACGCCGTTCCGTGATGGATCTGCGTTCGGCGGCTTTGAACAATCAGGATCTTCCCGCGGCGCTGCAATGCGGAGCGCGGACCTGGACCCAGGGATCAACCGTGGACGTGGAGGTGGACGTCAGAGGAGATGTGCGGACGTTGCCGGAGGATGTGGAACACAATCTGTTGCGCATCGCGCAGGAGGCGGTCACCAATGCCCTGAAGCATGCCCGCCCCAGCAAAATCACGGTGAGGCTTCTGGGGAACGATCGCAACTTGACCCTGCGGGTGAGCGACAACGGCTGTGGTTTCGAGCCGGAGGACGCCTTTGTGGGGATGGGCGGCCATTTCGGTTTGATCGGGATTCGCGAACGTGCGGAGCGCATAGGCGGCGAATTACGGCTGGAAAGCCAGCCCGGTGGTGGAACTCAGGTAGAAGTTTCGGTGCCGCTTTCATGAGCTCCAAAATCCGCATTCTTGTGGCTGAGGACCACCTGGTAGCGCGGGTGGGAGTGAGCGCCATTATTAACCGGCAAACGGACATGGTAGTAGTGGCTGAGGCAACCAATGGGAAGCAAGCCGTGGAACGCTACCGCAAACATGTCCCGGACGTCACCCTGCTAGACATGCGCATGCCGCTAATGTCGGGTTTGGAAGCGGCGATTGCCATCCGCGGCGAGTTCCCTAACGCCCGGTTGATTGCCCTCACTTCCTATGGGGGAGATGAAGACGTAAGGCGAGCACTGGCTGCAGGCGTGGATGCCTATCTCACCAAGGACGTACTCCGGAAGGAGCTGATCGAGACCATTCGGACGGTGAACGCAGGGCGAAGATACATTCCAGAGGCGCTCGCAGCCGCATTGGAGGCACAGTGTGACGCCCCAACGTTGAGTGAACGCGAAATCGAAGTCTTGGAACTGGTGGCGAATGGACTGGCGAACAAGCAGATCGCCTATGTCCTAAATATCGCGGAAACCACTGCCAAGAACCATGTGAAGAACATTCTGCACAAACTGGGCGTGCACGATCGGACGCACGCGGCCACCGCCGCCATTCAACGCGGGATCATCCATTTATGACATCCCAATCATGATCCGAATGGATCATTGTTCGTCCGAAATATCGATGATAAACTCCATTGGCCCGTAAAGGACCCGGAACAGATATGAACCACTTTAGTTTCGTCAGGACCAAGGCGGGATCCTACCTGATCGCATGCACATTTCTTGTTGGTTCACTTTGGGCCGCTGACCCGGATGGCTCCGCGCTGTATCAAGCACACTGCGCCGCCTGTCACGAAAACGCCAACGCGGAATCGCACGCACCGAAACGCGAGCAGATCGCCGCGCGCAACCCCGAATCAGTCGTGGCTGCGATGTTCGACGGCGCGATGATCGTCCAGGCGTCCGGTTTGACCCTGGAAGAGGCACGGGCCATCGCGCGATTTATTACCGCGAAAGAGTTTTCCGCGGTTTCCGAAGTTTCCATGGGAAAGTGTGAGGCGCCCGGAAAAAAGCTTTCAAGCGCGCCTGGCGATTGGCAGGGATGGAGCGTCGAACCGGATAATTCCCGTTATCAGGCCAAGCCCGGGCTGAGCGCCGCCGATATTCCCAGGCTCAAACTGAAGTGGGCCTTCGGCTTCCCCGGGGATAGCAAAGCATACGCCCAACCTGCCGTTGTGGGCGGCCGCTTGTTCGTGGGCAGCGCCGGCGGGGTGGTTTATTCACTCGACGCAGCTAGCGGATGTACGTATTGGAGTTTCAAAGCGGACGGCCCGGTTCGCACCGCCATCAGCATCGCCCGGTCAAAAACCGGCGGCCGCTACATTGCATATTTCGGCGATCTGCATGCGACGGCTTACGCAGTCGATGCGAGCACTGGCGCTCTGATCTGGAAAATGAAGGTGGACGATCATCCCTACGCGCGCATTACTGGCTCGCCGCTCTTTTATGACGGCCGGTTATTCGTCCCCATGGCGTCCATGGAAGAAGCATCGGGAATGACGCGCGGATACGATTGCTGCACGTTCCGCGGGAGCCTGGCTGCCCTGGATGGCGAGACCGGGCGCCAGATCTGGAAATCATACACCGTGCTCGACCCTCCCAAGGCCTACAAGAAGAATAAAGAGGGTGGGCAAAAGTACGGCCCTGCGGGCGCGGGAGTCTGGTCGGCCCCGACCATCGACGCCAAGCGCAAGCTTGTTTATGTGGCCACAGGCGATTCTTATACCGACGTTGAGATCAATACAAGCGATGCAATAATGGCGTACAACATCGATAACGGAAGCTTGGTATGGGTCAGCCAAGTGACCCCCAAGGACAATTACATCGTTGGGTGTCCCGCCTCGCCGACTTGTCCCGATGAAGTGGGTCCCGATTATGATTTCGGCAGCTCTCCGATTCTGCGCACGCTCCCGGGCGGCAAGCAGATCATCATTGCCGGGCAGAAATCAGGTGTGGTTTGGGGCCTCGATCCGGACCAAAAGGGAAAGGTCCTCTGGAATACGAAACTAGGCGCTGGCAGCGTAATGGGTGGCGTGGAATGGGGACACGGCGCCGATGGCGAGAAAACCTACGTCGCTATCTCCGACGTCGCCGCTCGTGAGGGCGCGCAGCCTGGCATCTCGGCGCTAAAGCTCGCCACCGGTGAGAAGGTGTGGAACACGCCCGCGCCTAAAGTGACTTGTGCCACGCGAACCGGATGCTCTCCGGCTCAAGGGGCGGCCGTATCGGTGATTCCAGGCGCGGTTTTCTCAGGGGCGGTGAACGGCCATTTTCGGGCCTATTCCACTGAGACCGGCGAGATCCTTTGGGATTTCGACACCGCGCGGCCTTTTGACACCGTCAATCGGGTTGCAGCCAAAGGTGGTTCGATCAACGGGGCAGGCCCGGCTATCGCGAACGGCATGGTGTTCACCAATTCCGGTTACGGCTTTGTCGGCCAGGCCGACGGCAATGTCCTGCTCGCGTTTTCAGTCGACGGAAAATAACAGCTCGACTGGAAAGACATATGAGCTACTTCAAATGCGTCTGGATCGCATGCACATTTCTGGTTGGTTCTCTCTGGGCCGCCGGCCCTGACGGCGCCGCGCTCTATCAAGCACGCTGCTCTGCGTGTCACGACAACAACAGCGCGGAAGAACGTGCACCGAAACGGGAGCAGATCGCCGCGCGCAAGCCCGAAGCAATCGTGGCTGCGATGTTCGACGGCGCCATGATTGCCCAGGCGTCCGGGTTAACCCTGGACGAGGGACGCGCCATCGCGCGATTTATTACCGGGAAGGAGTTTTCCGCGGTCTCCGAGGTCGCCCTGGGAAAGTGCGAGGCGCCGGGCAAAAAGCTTTCATTCGCGCCGGGCGATTGGAACGGATGGAGTGTGGAACCTGACAATTCCCGTTATCAGGCCAAGCCCGGCCTAAGCGCCGCCGATGTTCCCAGGCTCAAGGTGAAGTGGGCCTTCGGCTTCCCCGGAGATAGCCGGGCATTCGCCCAACCTGCCGTTGTGGGCGGCCGCGTATTCGTGGGCAGCGCCGGCGGTAAGGTGTTCTCACTGGATGCATCTACCGGGTGCACGTATTGGAGTTTCAAGGCAGACGGCGCGGTTCGTACGGCGATCACCATCGCTCGCTCGAAAACTGGCGGCCGTTACATCGCATATTTTGGCGATCTGCGTGGAACGGCGTATGCAGTGGATGCGAGTAGTGGCGCTCTGATCTGGAAGGTGAATCTGGACAATCATCCTTACGCGCGCATTACCGGCTCACCGATCTTTTATGAGGGCCGATTATTGGTGCCCATGGCGTCCTTCGAAGAAGCATCGGGGATCGCGCCCGGGTATGAATGCTGCACATTCCGTGGGAGCTTGGCTTCGCTCGATGCCGAGACCGGGCGCCAGCTTTGGAAATCGTACACCGTGCTCGACCCTCCCAAGGCCTTTAAGAAGAACAAAAACGGTGACCAAATGTACGGTCCCGCGGGTGCGGGGGTCTGGTCGGCGCCTACCATCGACGCCAAACGCAAACTTGTTTATGTGGCCACTGGAGATTCTTACACAGACGTTGAACTGAATACCAGCGACGCAATACTAGCATTCAGGATCGACAACGGAAGCTTGGTATGGGTCAGCCAGGTAACCGCCCACGACAATTTCATCGTTGCTTGTCCCAACAGATCGCCGAATTGTCCCGAGGTTTTGGGGCCCGATTATGATTTCGGCAGTTCTCCGATTCTGCGCACCATTGCAGGCGGTAAGCAGATCATCGTTGCCGCCCAGAAATCGGGTGTTGTTTGGGGCCTGGATCCGGATCAAAAAGGAAAGGTACTCTGGAACACGAAAATCGGCGCCGGGAGTGTGCAGGGCGGGGTGGAATGGGGACACAGCGCCGATGGCGAGAACACTTACGCCGCCGTCTCGGACGTCAGCGCTGGCGCGGACGCAGAGCCGGGCATCTCTGCGCTGAAGCTTGCGACCGGCGAGAAGATATGGAGTACGCCGGCTCCCAAGGTAACTTGTGCGACGCAGCCTGCGTGTTCACCGGCCCAATCGGCGGCCGTATCGGTAATTCCGGGCGCGGTCTTCTCAGGCGCGCTGAACGGACATTTCCGCGCCTACTCGACCAAAACCGGCGAGATCATTTGGGATTTCGACACCGTGCAACCTTTCGATACGGTCAACAAGGTTCCCGGCAAGGGTGGATCGATCAACGGCGCAGGCCCCGCTATTGCGAACGGCATGGTGTTCACCAATTCCGGCTACGGCTCAGGCCGCCAATTGGACGGCAACGTCCTGCTCGCGTTTTCGGTCGACGGGAAGTAGGCTCGAGAATAGCCTCCGTAGTAAATCCGCTGCTGGGTCGCAATTGTTTGAAACGTTTGGCTTCCCAGCAATGGTTCGGAAAAAGGCTCGCAGCTTCAGCCGCGGACTGGTGCAGTCCATCGTGCCAGGGTCTCAATGTCGAAGTGGCCAATCCTTTCTATCGAAGCTCTACCAGACTCGCTGGGCGTTGTGGCAACGTTCGCCGGTCCTAGCGGTCAAGATACCGATTCTTCTGGCGCCGAGTTTCCTTGACCGGGCGTTCGTGCTCAAGATCGGCCGCGACCTCGCCGAGCGCTTCCTGATTTACGCCCCTTCAATTCGTGGTCCATTGCCGCTCTAAGGAAGCGCTCGGATTAGCGTAGCCTCGGAGTTTAATTGCCGATTGAAGTCGTTCATCGGCATCCACACTTAACCGGATCGTTCGTCTTGGCATGATTGCCTCCGCACCTGATAAAGGAAATGGGGAGGCCCTGTGGGACGCGATTTCGCACAACAATTTTGATCGGTGAACAAATGGCAGACGATCTGGGCGTGCGTCTGACGAGTGGTAGGAATTTGGAATGAGTCTATTAGTCAACAAAATCAAGCAACGCGTCAGACAACCCTTTATGTTCCACTACGCATTTCGGGCTGCCTTCAGAGAGGTCTTTGGGGGCCCGATTGTTGCAAAGGGTTTCAAACTGTTGCCGAAACCGATTTGACCACCCAAATTGTTGCAGACGGTTTCAAACTGTTGCAATCGGTTGCAAAACATAAAAAACTTGCGAATTCAGCGTCCCGCACCCCCTCCGCCATTTCCTTTATAAGGTGACAGAGCGATGCTGGCGAACTCGATGGAATCTACGCCGAAGCCGGGCCGCAGAAAATCAAGATCGGACTTCATCAACCTGCGCTCGTTGCTGGCGATTCAACCTGGCACGAGTACCGGGCAGGTTGCCGCGGCCTGGGGAGAAATTCAGGCGAATCTGGCAAACGGAATGAAACTCAGGGAGGTCTGGGAGGCCGCCAAGCCTGACGGGCTAGAGATTCCATACCCACAATTCCGTGTCTACGTTTCACGACTACGGCGGAAGCGGAAGAAAGCGTCGCAATCACGGCCGCAACCGAGCGCGGGCCACGAGGAAGCAGATCCGTCACGCTCCGATCCGTTTAGAAATCTGCGGGAACAGAGAGAAAAAGCAACAGTCGGGATTCGAGTACGATCCCTTCTCGATTAACAAGAACTTCATCGATTGAAAGGTAGGTCATTATGACAAGATCAGAGACTTGTGAAAATGGAACGCTGGCATCAGTTCATTTGGTGCTTCAAAGAAATGGGGGCATCGGTGAGAGCTTCGCTTTCGCAATCGTTGCCCAGGACTTTCGGAGATCGCTCTCAACAAGCTTCCCAAAGCCTGAGTCGAATGATATTTCTCGGGGCGGAGCCCTGAGCGATGCTCTGGGCGCACGGCAGCGCGGTGATTGCGTGACTCCGAGAGACGGACAGGCTCTCGAAAACCAGCACGACAGCCAGAACACGCAATCCCACAAAGGAGCTCTCGCCGCGGCAAGTTGTGAGCGGCAAGCGGATGACCGTGGAATCAAAACGGACTGCAAGGCTCCAGTGGTACGTGAGAGTTCGAAGCGCAAACCCTCTTGGGGAGCGGACTAACGGTGAGTTCCATGGTACCCAGTCAGGACTCACGATCACCTGAATCACCCGGCGTGCCTTTCGAGCGGGTGCTGAACACCGAGGAGGCAGCGGCCCTGCTCCAAATCCACCCCAAGACTCTACAGCGAATGGCGCGGCAAGGTGTAGTTCCGGCCTTCCGAATCGGGGACCTGTGGCGGTTTCGTGCCTCCTCTCTCGATGAATGGCTCCGTTCTAGATTATGCTCAAAGAGCCACTCGTGCCGTTGACGCGAAAGGAAGGTTTTCGTTGTTTACGCGCACGCGATATCAGTATGGAAGTCTCGAGACCAAAGAACGAAAGAAAGGGAAGGAGGTATGGGAGTTTCGTTACTACGAACCTGATGCTCGGGGCGAACGCCAGCGCCGAGCTGTCATGGTTGGGACGCGGGAGGAGTATCCGACCGAATCCGCCGCGAGAAAGTCGCCCGTAGTGCAAGCAATTCTGTTGCGGCTCAACGCAGAGCAACCAACTGCGGCTGGTGCTGCGGATTTTGGAGCCGTGATCTCACGATACGAACAAGAAGAAATGCCGGAGACGGTATTCAACAAGAGCAGCGTACCAGTCGTATATCAGGAACCAGATCAGGCCCCGCTGGGCCGATACGCCCATGAGCGCAGTTAAACCGATGGCGGTCGAGGATTGGCTGAGGAACTTAGCTCTGGCCCCGAAAACCAAGAGTCATGTCCGAAGCCTTATGCACACAATTTTTCAGTGTGCGGAGAGGTGGGAATTGATTGACAAGAACCCGATCAAGCTGGTTCGGGTCAAGGGGGGAACCAAGCGTCTGAAAACGCCTCGGGTTCTCGCACCTGAGCAGTTCCATTCGTTGTTGCCGTTGATCCGGGAGCCGTTCCGGACAATGGTGCTGATTGCGGGTTGTTTGGGCCTGCGGGTCAGCGAGATCGTTGCACTTCAATGGCGGGATTTCGATTTCGCGGGACTTACGCTACTGATACAAAGGAGCGTAGTTCACGGCAGGGTCGGGGACGTGAAGACCGAGTATTCACGGGATAGCGTTCCGCTCGACACGGCTGTAGTCGAGGCCCTTATGCTGCACAAGGAACGGTCGTTCTCCACGCCCGAAGGATGGTTGTTCGCCAATCCGGTGACGGGCAGGCCCTACCATCAGGAGGAAATTCAAAAGACGCACATTCGCAAAGCTGGTGTCGCAGCCGGTATCGGCGGCGATATCGGATGGCACACGTTTCGGCACAGCTATCGGTCGTGGCTGGATGAAACTGGGGCACCTCTCACCGTCCAAAAGGAGTTGATGCGCCACGCTAGCATTCAAACCACGATGAACATTTATGGAAAGGCCATGACGGACAGTAAGCGTCAGGCTCACAGCAAAGTTGTAGAGATGGTCTTAAACAGCAGCAAATCGAAGGAAACTGCTGGTCGGAACTCCCCCGTTGCTGCTATCGGGAGTTAATGGGAGTCTTTGGTGCGCTCACAAATCCGTGCAACTGATTGATTTGGTTGGTTGCGGGGGATGGATTTGAACCACCGACCTTTGGGTTATGAGTTCGCTAGGCGTTGGTAACTAACGGAAACCAAAGGCACGAGTGGCGCTCAAGAAGCCTTTTGGAGCCCTAAATAACGCTTATTATGGTCCTACAATGGTCCTGAAAACGATCAACCATCTCTCCCCAAAGATGTACCCAAAGGTCAGGCGTCGCGAGCGACCTGGACCATTTACGCCAGCCCCAGGACGAGTGACGCGATACACGACCTTTGGAGTTTTGGGGAAT
This sequence comes from Bryobacterales bacterium, assembly GCA_963798295.1. Classification (GTDB taxonomy): domain Bacteria; phylum Acidobacteriota; class Terriglobia; order Bryobacterales; family Bryobacteraceae; genus Palsa-89. The sequence continues at coordinate 32,757 of CAWCSV010000008.1, forward strand.
GGAGCAGAGGTCGAGATTTCAATTCCCGCCCGTCAGTCTCTTCGATACTGGCCGAGGGCTTGCCATACTTGGCGCTCGATAACACGTTCGGAGATGTTGAGCCGGAGCACACTGGCAGTCACTTCACCCACTGGCGTCATCGGTTGGATGACGGGTCCGTTCAGTTTGAAGTGCTCGTCCCATATGTCACGCCGGGGATCGAAAAATCGAATTGGCCGGCCAGCGCGATCTACCGATGCGATATCAGAGCCTTTGTACCGTTCCAAGGACACAGGCATAGGCAAGATTGCCAATACCTGACGAGCCTCCGTGCTTGCGGCTAATGATGTGATCGATCTGGTGCGGAAAGCCGACGCTGTCCTCGTGTACAAGACAGTATTCACAGCGCCGGCCTGCTCGTTCGATGACGAGGCGACGCGAGCCCTCATCTACATCAAGAGCCACTGGCGAGGATCTGTCGGGCCCGTGCTTTCGCTACCCGCAGAATGTGCTCCAAGTCCATGAAGTGCTCCAGCTCGGACTTCTCCTCCGCGGATAGGCGGCCCTCCTTCTCCTGGGCTATTAATTCCGCGATACGGCGTTGAGCCTCCGGGGACGGGCGATAGTCGGCAACAGCCTGAGGCGTAGTCCCGCTGGCGATGAAATCGATTATTTCGAGGTACGAAGGAATCGCCGTGTTGCTCACAATTGGTCCCTGCACCAGAATAGCGCAGGGGCAACGTTAATTTAGGAGGGAGTTCGATTGATTGGTGCCGGTCCCGGCTTTCTTTTATCTAACGATTTCCTACAAGCGGGATAGCGTAGCGGTTGCTTCGGACTTTGGTCGAACTCAGGAGCCATGCTCAACCCCCCATGCCTCTTGGTTCTTGCCTTCGAGTTCTTGCAACTTGCTCGGGTGACAGCCGTAAGAGTTCGTCATTGAGGCTAATGTCGGGTTCTCCAGCCTTCAGTTTCTACAGAAAGGCTTCGGCATCCCAATCCATCTGGAGTGAGATTCGGCGGGCTGGCAATGGTGACCACTAGAGCGGGTCATCGGTTCCGTCAGTACCATTTCAACGCCCCTTTGCAGCCGTGTGCCGGTCGAAATCTTCCAGCGCAACTTTGGCAAGTTAACGCGACGCTTTGTTCCCGCCCATTGCGACACTATGTCTATTCGCCGTCTCCTGCTTCGAGATCGATTGACGTATACTCGTGGGATTTGTGGCAATCTGGGCACTTGATGACGCTCTTCCATTGAGGACTCCTCCACTGCGGATTCGTCGGATCGTACGAGAACGAAGAATCCAGCTCCGCAAGCGGCGTTTTGCAGGACTTACATTTCACGAACCAGCGCCGCACCATGTTGAGATTTTATCTCGATACGGCCTCCGGGTGATGCGACCGAAACGAGTAGCGTGAGCAGTTTTGACCAGACAAAAACCAGGGCACCATGCGTCAATAGTGCAAAACGTAGAAATGGAGGGCGCCCAGATGAACTCAGCAGTAGTGTCTTTGAAAACAGCGTTTCCCTGCGCTACCAGCAACGACAGCAATGCTCCTTCGTCGCGAGCCTACCGTACCAAAACGTCCCTCGTCGCCGTTCATTTCGATAACGCGGGAAAGGGACGGATCGTTTTCATTCCGTTCGGAGCGACGCTTCGCGTTATTGGACCGTCCTCTCTGCTGCCTGACGGCTTCGAGGTCCAATTCGAGCATTCAACTTACAATGTCTTCGACATAGACTTGGTTGCCCGATCCGTACTGATTTCAGAGTCGACCCAGGCCAAGGGGCGCACCATGGCAGTTTGCGCCTAGGAGACCATGATGGCAAACTGTTATCGATGCGGCGCTCCAACGCAAACGAGTAATATCGAGCTTCCGATATGCGTCGCGTGCTCGGAGGCCTTGGATACGAATCCCAAGCCAATCCCGAATGACGTGCAACTAGGTCTTCCGCACGACTGAATACCAGGACAGTGGCTCCTCCAGGCGGGATCTCGTGGAGTAAGCCAAGACCCTGATCCACCTCTTACGATCTGTTTACCGCCGGGAATCGGCGTGGCGCGCCCTAGCGAGGCGAGAGGCTTGAAAGAACCGGGGCGGATGAGCCAAGCGATGACGCTCTGCAGGTGTACCGGGAAGGGGGCCTTCGTTATTGGGCGGACCGGCGGAAATCTTCTGCAGTTGAGACAGTCCCCGACCTTGACGAGTTGAGTTTACTAATTGGCGGGCGCGTAGCCCTTGAGCGAATGATCGTGTGCGGCGTAGTAGTCACCGGCTGCGTTCAGCTCTGGCTTGCCTGCCGTTACGTGGCGGTAACCGCACGCCTTCCCCTCGGTTTTCGCATACTCCGGTTTGGCGTAAGAAGGGGTTACGCTGGCAAACCACAAGCCGGCGGCCAGGACCACTGCCGCAATCGTGCTCCTTAAGATTTTCGGCATCGCTGAGGTACCTCACTTAACTCGAGCGCAAGCGTTTCGCCAGTTCGCTATCTATATGCACGTCGGGAGACTGACCAAGCTTCCTGGTCTTCGAGGCGGGTCTTGCAGCGACCATACGTGGTCACCTGACCATATGAGGTTACGAACCGCAAGTGTAAATCCGCCGCGAGGCGCCGTGGTGCCCCAAACGCCGTGGCGAGAAAGCTGACCCGTCGACACGCGTCAGCAGTGCGCATTTCAAGGAAACGAAATGCGGATAGACGTGGTCGCGCAAGCTGAGGGTAAGCGCTAACCGAGTCGACTGCGCGAACCCGTCTACATCCGTAGCTAAGGTGCATCTGTTCTGGCTTTCTTTTGAAGCTTATGCTCAACTTGAATCGGCGAGTGGGTAAACGCTTATGGATCTCCAAAACGGTTGTCGTTCCGAATATGGGCCTCTCGAATTGCGAATTCAGGCGACTTCTGTGGAGAACGGCTTCATCGTCTACATCGAAGATCCTCGCCTAACGCACCCTGCGGTGCATGAACATCAAGCGCTGAGTACGATCGAGTCCGCCAAAACCTCCGCAGTGTTACAGGCAGACGATTATCTAAGAAGTCTCGGTGAAACCGGCGAACATACAGCGGAATGGAGGTGCTCGTAAGAGCCTTTCGGTTACGCGCGTGCACTACCGCCGTTCTGGAAGGCAATCATGAGGATATCTTCAACCACTACCATTATCGGATCCGTCTTGCCTCTTCTGTTCTGCGCCAGCGCATTTGCGCACCAGCACACCGCCCTAAACGGCACCTGGACTCTAGTCCCTGCCCAGAGCGATTTTGCCGGCCATCCCGTAATTCAAACCGGCACCGTGACAATCAACCAGCGAGAGATGGGGACATCACTGTTTCTCGCAGTTTCAAACATGAAGGCGCCAGCGACACTTTCTTCTACCGTGACATCACCGACAGCGAGAACAATGCCACGATTCACACGGGCAAAGAGCTCAAGACGAAGACCAGGTGGGATCACGATGTCCTGAAGGTTACAAACACGAATACGCAATCCGGCGCGGTTAGGCTCGAAACGTACACCCTTGCCGCGGATGGCACCATGCTGGTCAGCGTCGTAACGCCGGAGCACGAGCCGATCATCCTCCTCTTTCAGCGCAAATAGAGCGGCGGGAGGCGGTGTCCGAATGGCACCACGATTACTCCGGGGGTATGGCCCGCTCCGTGCACTGAAACAAGGCTCGGCCTTTACGGCGAAAAGGATGACGATGAAGACAGCACCTAGAGAGATGAACGGATTCCAAGAGATCCTGGAACGAAAAGAGGCCGATCTGGTTCGAATATTGCGAAGCCGGGACGGGATTGCAATCGAGAAGAGCGCGGACCAAATGGATGAAATTCAGTATGCGACCGAGCGAGATCTGGCGATTCGAAACGTAGATCGCGATTCCAACCTGTTGCGTGCCGTGAAAGACGCGTTGCGCCGGATACACGAGGGCAGCTTCGGAGCGTGCCTGGAGTGCGAATCGGCGATCAGCCCAAAGCGTCTGGAAGCGGTGCCATGGGCGGCTTACTGCATCCAGTGTCAGGAGGCTGCCGAGCAGCGTGGCGCGAATGGAATGGAAGCGCTGCCTGAGGCTCTGGTCAGTGCTGCGTGAAGATTTGCATAGGAAAGGTAGATTCTAATGGCTATTATTGAGCAGAAAAAATGTGCGCATCCGGCCTGCAGGTGCACCGTAACAGAGAACAAGAAATATTGCAGCCAGCGCTGCGAGGATGCGAAGGGAGAGGTGGAAATCTCCTGCGACTGCGCACATCCGGGTTGTTCGCTGGCCTAGTGGAAAATGGATCTCACACGAGATTGGCCGGCTCGTACTCCATAGGAGAAAACATCATGCATGAAGCAAACAACACACATCGCAGAGCCGCCGAGCAGCACGAACTCGCGGCTCGCGCCCACCGTACTGCTGCCGAACACAATGAAAAAGGGGAAAACGAAACGGGAAAGTGGCACGCGCAAAGAGCACTGGAGTACTCGGATCAAGCGTACAAACTGGCAGTGGAAGCCCAAAGCAAGTCGGGACGGATCGTGAGTATCTAACATGTCCACTCGCTATAACAACGGATCACACTACGAGAACCACCAACGGGCTGCCGAATTACACGACGCGGCCGCCCACGCGCATCGCGCGGCAGAGCAGCAGGGACACCAGGATCATCTAACCGGACACGAGCATTCAACGCAGGCTCTCGAGCACTCGCGAGACGCTCATCGGAATACTCAGGCGGTTACGAATCGACATGGCATCTCCGCATTCGGACATGATGACATCGCGGTCCTGGCGTATGCTTTGTGGCAAGCCAGAGGCTGTCCAGATGGATCATCTCAAGACGACTGGTTTCACGCCGCGGAAGAATTGCGATTGCGCGCCGGCCATTGACCCGCGCGCGGCGGCGAAAGAATTAAAAGAAAGACGGCGTGACCAGGCCGCTTTCGAAACAATTTGGAGGAACTCATGGCCTACGAAACTACTAATCCTTACAACGGTAACCGAGTAAAACAGTTTGCGGAGCACACGGATGGGGAAGTGGAGATAGCGCTTGCGCAAGCGCAAGCTTGCTTCACCACATGGCGCAAGAAGACGTTCGCTGAGCGAGCGGCTGTTCTGTCAAAGGCCGCTCAAATCCTACGCTCGCGCACGGAGGAGTTTGCAAGTCTAATCACTTTGGAGATGGGTAAGCTGATCGCCGAAAGTCGCGGTGAAGTCGCTCTCAGCGCCGACATCATCGACTATTACGCCGAGCGCGCCGAAGGCTTCCTGGCGCCGCAATCCCTAGAATCACATTCAGGCGCCGCAACTATTGAGAGCAGTCCAATTGGCGTCCTCTTCGGTATCGAGCCCTGGAACTTCCCGTACTATCAGTTGGCGCGCTTCGTGGCCCCGAATCTTATGGTCGGCAACGTCGTCATGGTGAAGCACGCGCCCTCTGTCCCACAGTGCGCGCTTGCCTTTGTTGCCCTCTTCAAAGAGGCCGGCGCACCCGACGGCGCCTATACGAACCTCTTTCTATCAAACGAACAAGCCGATCGTCTGATTGACGACCCGCGCATAAAGGGGGTCGCGGTTACCGGCAGCGAACGCGCGGGATCCGTAGTTGCCGCTCAGGCTGGCAAGAACCTCAAGAAATCTACGATGGAGCTAGGCGGCAGCGACGCCTTCATCGTTCTGGAGGACGCAGAAATTGACAAGACGGTTGAGTGGGCTGTGTGGGGCCGCATGAACAACACTGGCCAATGCTGTGTGGCCGCGAAGAGATTTATTGTCGTGGACCAGGTTGCCGATCAGTTCATTGCGAAGTTCCAAGCCGCGTTGGGAGCTCTTACCCCAGGCGATCCCTTAGAGGCCTCCACAACACTCGGCCCCCTCTGCTCGGAAGTGGCACTCCTGAATCTCCTCGATCAGGTAAAGCGCTCGGTCGCCGCCGGAGCGCGGCTTCTTATGGGCGGAGGCAGAGTCAATCGCGCAGGCGCTTTTATGCAGCCATCCATTCTCACCGACATCGATAAGGGCTCTCCGGCTTATGTCGAGGAGTTCTTTGGCCCCGTTGCGTTGTTCTTTCGCGTCGCCAACGAGAAAGAAGCCATTGCCCTCGCCAATGATTCGAAATACGGGCTGGGTGGCTCGGTGTTCACCGCGGATATAGAACGAGGCAAGCGCGTGGCCTCTCAAATCGAGACCGGGATGGTCTTTGTCAATCATCCGACCTGGACGGCGCCAGAACTGCCTTTTGGCGGAATCAAAAACTCCGGCTACGGACGTGAGCTTTCTAACCTGGGCATCCAGGAATTCGTTAACAAGAAGCTGGTTTGCGTAGTTCCCATCAACGCCCCGGCGTAGTGATACTGTTCCAATTTCGAAACGAGGATTTATTATGTCATCTAAGACCCAGGGCGCCGTTCTCGATCCCTTAGAAGCACCATCGCTTCAGAAGCGAAGCAAGCCCGCAAGCGGTAAGATGCACGCCGCGGTCGTCGAGCAGTTTGGAAAGCCCTTGCTGCTTCAGGAATTGGACATTCCGTCTCCTGGGCCGGGCCAGATCCTGGTGAAGACGGAGGCCTGCGGCGTTTGCCACACCGATCTCCATGCCGCGCATGGCGACTGGCCAGTGAAGCCCACTCTCCCGTTCATTCCTGGCCACGAAGCTATCGGGCTGGTAGCCGCCGTTGGATCGGGCGTGACCATCGTGAAGGAGGGTGACCGCGTCGGCGTGCCGTGGCTCTATTCGGCCTGTGGTCATTGCGAATATTGCCTTACGGGTTGGGAGACGGTGTGCGCCGAGGCCCAGTTCGGCGGCTATACCAAGAACGGCGGCTTCGCCGAGTACCTGCTGGCAGACCCGAATTACGTCGCCCACGTGCCTGCCGGACTTGCACCCGCCGAGGCCGCGCCGCTGATTTGCGCCGGCATCACCACCTACAAAGGAATCAAAGAGACCGGTGCCAGGCCTGGGGAATGGATAGCAATCTCCGGCGTCGGCGGCCTCGGGCATCTGGCCATCCAATATGCGAAGGCCATGGGACTCCTGGTCTGCGCCATCGACATCGATGACGGGAAGCTGGCCCACGCCAAGCGCGTTGGCGCCGATCTGGTAATCAACGCGAAGTCTGGAGACCCGGCAGCCGCCGTCAAGAAAGAGACTGGCGGCGGAGCACATGGCGTTCTGATTACGGCGCCCTCGCTCAGCGCATTCAAACAGGGCGTCGGTATGACCCGGAAGCGTGGCACTTGCGTCCTGGTCGGTTTGCCGCCGGGCGAATTTCCGGTCCCGCTCTTCGACGTGGTCGCGAATTGCATCACCATCCGTGGTTCGTTCGTCGGAACGCGCCAGGATATGGCCGAAGCGCTGGCCTTCGCCGTCGGGGGTAAGGTCAAGGCCGATATCGAGCTGCAGCCTCTGTCCGCGATCAACCAAATCTTCGACCGCCTCCAGCACGGCGATGTGGCGTCGCGCGTAGTTCTTGATTTCAACGCAAACTGAAGCAAAATCGCACCTACCGCTACACAATCCCGAGGCGATTGAACACGGGGACTTTCGCAAAATCCACGATGAATGCAAAGACCGCTGCTGCCACGAGCATTTCTCCCACCAGGAGTATGGGTAGGCGAGTCATGGCGATTCCAGAAATCGCGAGCGTTGAGGCGATCAGCAGATCGACTACAGACGATGCGACGAGCCACAGGCTGGGACGAGAGGACCCCAGGCGCTCACGTTCACGATTCGTATACGTCGTTGCTTGATTGCCAAACACGATGACCACGAAGGCCAGGGTTTGCAGCGCTTCGATTCCAAAACCCAGGCGGAATTTGGCGATGGCCAGGACAGGCGGTGCAAAAGACCAACTCGCAGATTCCCATGAAGACACCCGCGATCGTCAATTTGCCGATTCGCCAGGCATTGGGAGTTGGAGACGGGCGCACATTGTCCGTCGTCAAGGACATGCCGAGGAGGTCGCCGGTGAGCATGATAATGACCATCAACATCGGAGTCAGGATCGCGTGTCCGGTCATGACCAGACCCACCGCCAGGAAGAGCACCTGCACAACTTTCTTGGTAACCGAGTTCAGCGTATAAGTCAGGATGCGCTGGAACGTCACGCGGCCTTCTTTTACCGAAGCGACGATGCCGCCGAGTCCCGGCTTGGTCAGCACGATGCCGGCCGCCGACTTGGCAACATCGGTCGCGGTCGACACCGCGATTCCCATCTGAGCTTGACGAAGCGCCGGGGCGTCGTTGGCGCCGTCGCCGCACATCCCGACAGTATGGCCGCTCTTTTGGAACGCCTTCACGAGATCGTACTTTCCTTCCGGAAGAATCGCCGGCGAAAACAGCGAAATCCTCGGGGCGCACATCGGCGGGGATCGGCCCGGGTGGACAGACCTTTCCGTCCAGGCCCACAGCATGAGCGACGATCGCTGCTGTCGCCGGGGCATCGCCCGTCACCATAACCGCGCGCACTCCCAGCGTGTGCAGCTCCGTAATCAACGCGGCGGAATCCGGCCGGGGCGGATCGCTGAGAGCGATGATCCCGGCGAGTTTCAGCGCCGTTGGCGGACCGACTGCGACGGCCAGAACGCGAAAGCCCTGCGCCTCCAGGTCATTCGCCGTTTTGGATGCATCAGGATCCGGTTGTGTCAGACCAGCGACCGCGGCAAAGGCGCCTTTGACGGCGCGCACCGTGGCGCCGCTCGGGTCGGTTGCAGTCGCCTCCGACATCTTCGTCGCAGGATCGAACGGAACGAATTTGATCAGTTTCGGCAGATCGGATGCGGCTTTTTTCGCTGCGGCGGCGCGCGTATCGCGCCATCCACCGGATCTTCGCCGCCGTCCGAACTCGCCGAGGCAGCGACTCCCAGGACGTGCGATTCGTCGAAACCAGACATGGCATGAACGGCGGTTACCGTCAGCTCGTTTTGCGTCAGTGTGCCGGTCTTATCCGCGCACAGCACGTCGATGCTGGCCGCTTCATCCACGGCGGAGAGCCGGGTTGGAAGAACGCCCAACTTTGCCAGAGCCTTTGCGCCGAGCGCGGCCGCAAGGGTAAACGTCGCCGGCAACGCGACCGGGATCGACGCCAGAATCCCAGTGAGCACCAGGGGAATGATCTCGCTTCCCGGCATCTTCAGAGCGTAGGCATACCCCACCAGCATCGCGATGATGACGCCATTGACCATGGCGAGATTGCGCACCACGCGCAGAACCGCCTTCTGCTGGGAACTTTCGACGTGCGCGGTGCGAACCAGTTCCGCGGTGCGTCCAAACTTTGTGTGCGCTCCGGTGGCCGTGACTTCAGCCACCGCTTCGCCGCGCCGCACCAGCGCTCCGGCATAAGTTTCAAAGCCAGCGCCAGCTTCGATGGGAACGGATTCGCCGGTGAGCATGGATTGATCCAGCAGCACCGATCCGTCGGTCAGGCGCACGTCGGCGGCAACCACGGCGCCGAGCGACAACTTCACAATGTCGCCAAGCACCAATTGGGTAGCCGGCACGGTGGTCCAGGCATTATCGCGCTTGACCGAGGCATTCAGCGCAAGCCGCGACTTCAGCGCTGCCAGCGTCGCCTGAGCGCGCCCTTCCTGGATGAATCCGAGAGCAGCGTTGAAGGCCAGGAGAACCGCGATGATCCCAGCCTCGACATATTTGCCGAGGACAATTTCGAGCACGATCGCGGCCTCGAGCATCCATGGAACCGGCGCCCAGAACTTGGTGAGTGCCCTGCGTAACGGATGCAGAGCCGTGTCGGGCACCGCGTTTGGACCGAACTTCTCCAGCCGGCTTCGGGCTTCATCGCTGGTGAGGCCAGTCTGAAGGTGGACATTTTTGGTGGGAGCGGCTTTCTCTATAGTCATTGGATTACCAACCGTCATTTCGTTAGCAGCTTGCGGATAGATTCAAATTCGCGACGTCGTTTCGGCGTGGTTTTGGGATAAGCCATCTTAAGGTCATTGAGCGTATCTAGAACAATTTGGGAAACGATCAAACGGGCATTTTCCTTATCGTCGGCTGGTACGACGTACCAGGGTGAGTGATGAGTGCTGGTGGCGTTCAGGCACTCCTCATAAGCGCTGTACGTAGTCCTTCCAGTATTTCCTCTCATGAATGTCCGCGAGACTGAACTTCCAATTCTTATCCGGCTCATCGATGCGCGCAAGAAATCGCTTTCTTTGTTCCTCCTTCGAAAGATGAAGAAAGAATTTGACGATCCGGGTACCGTTGCGGTGGAGATGTTCCTCCTGGTCCACGATGGAGCGATACCGTTCCTCCCAAATGGTTTTCTCATCACGCAGCTCTTCGGAGAGTCCTTGGTTGCGGAGGATCTCCGGATGCACCCGAACCACCAGCACTTCCTCATAATAGGAACGGTTGAAAATCCCGATCTGCCCGCGTTCAGGAAGCCGGCGTGCGGTACGCCAGAGAAAATCTGTTCCAGCTCTTCGGCGCTCGGCTGTTTGAAACTGAAAACCTGGCAGCCTTGCGGATTCACACCGGACATGACGTGCCGGATGGCGCCGTCCTTGCCGGCCGAGTCCATCCCTTGAAAAATCAGCAGCAATGCATAGCGGTTGGACGCGTAGTGAAGCTGTTGCAGCGAGCTCAGCTTCTCAACGTGTTCTGCCAGGAGCGTTTGATACTGCTTCTTCGACTTGAAAAGGGCTTCACTATCGTTGGCCAGTCGCTGAGTTGGACCTTCTTTCCGGTCACACGGAAATCTTTTGAATCGATTTTCATCTTCATCCCTTCGGTGTTGCCAGCGCTTCGAAGCCGGAGACGACGTCGAACAGTTCCTCATCGATGCCACTCTGGCGCAAACGATGGAATGTCCGGTTGAGGTCTTCCAGCAATTCGTCGATGTTTTTTTCGGCGCGTTGCATGGCCGCCAGACGGCTTGCGTTTTCGCTCGCGAGGGATTCGGCGCATGCCCGGAAGAGCGAGACGAAAAGATACTCACGCATGAGCGCCCGCAAGGTAGTGGCGCCGCCGCCCATGACCTCGGGCAAGTTTTTCGTCGGCCAGGGAAGTTCGGCCAGCTTGCGTCGCCAAGTTTTCGTCCAGCGGTAGCAATCGCTGACTGACGGGCGTCATAAACTGCCCCGGACGTGGGGCGGTTATAGAAGAGGTGGAGTTCGGCGCCTTCACTGCTGGCCGTGGCGCGTCTCGCACTCCACGAGAATTTGCCCGACCAGCGGGGTGATGGCATTGACGGAGTTCGGCACGGCGAAGAGTCCCACCGGCTGTAGACCGGCGTCCGCCAGGCGCGCATGAACGCGCTCGCCGACGGCCCAGACCTCGGGCTTGCCTGGCAGGGCCGCCAGCGTCTTGATTGCATAATCGGCCACTACGTCGTTAAATTGTCCCACCAGTCCCTGGTCTGATCCGAACACGACCGCGCCAATCGCGCGGGCAACGGTTTGCTTTCCGTTCTGCAATCAAAGGCGCCGGTGCCCTCTTCCCGGAAGCATGCGCCCAACCCGAGTTCCACAGCGCGATAGTAGTCGGCCAATGCGCCCACGGATTTCTCGTACTGTCCGATGCTCGATGCGGCCACGGCCTTCATGGTGCGGACGACGGATTGGAGATCCCCGGCTCCGCCGATCTTGCGCCGCAGACTTACCGTGGTATCGCTCATGTCTTGTCTTTTGCGTCTGGGGCAGCCTGGGTTCGGGCTTGGGCTGAAACCGAGCCAGCGATTCGCGGGCGATCTGGATAATAGCTTTACGATCGTCATCGCTCAATTTGTCGGCACTATCCAGGCGTTCGCTGACCTCCGCCGGGATCTGGGCCGTCGCGTCGCGAAGAGCGTGCTCGGCATCCGTCATCTGGTCCAGCGGCACGCAGTCGAAGAGTTCGGCGGTCAGCGCCAACAGCACGGCGATCTGCGCGGGCACGGGGACCGGGGCGTATTCCGGCTGTTTAAGGCAGGCGCGGATTCGCCGTCCGTGCTCGATGGTCTTGCGGGTGCCTTCATCCAGGCGGGCTCCGAACCGGGAAAAGGTTTCGAGTTCCTCAAACTGCGCGTAGGCGAGCTTGAGGTCGCCCGCCACCGCGCGAAAGGCCGCGCGCTGCGCCTGACCGCCGACGCGCGATACGGATTTGCCGACATCCACCGCCGGCAGCACGCCCAATTCGAACAGCGACGGCGAGAGGTAGATCTGCCCATCCGTAATGGAAATCAGGTTGGTGGGAATATAGGCGGAAATGTCCTGCGCTTCGGTTTCGATGATGGGCAGTGCGGTGAGGGAGCCGCCGCCGAGTTCCTTGCACAAGTGCGTCGCACGTTCCAGCAGCCGCGAGTGGATATAGAAGATGTCGCCGGGAAACGCTTCGCGGCCAGGCGGACGGCGCAGCAAGAGCGAGAGTTCGCGGTAGGAGCGCGCGTGCTGGGTGAGGTCGTCGTAAACGATCAGCACATCCCGGCCCGCTTCCATGAAAGACTCCGCAATGCTGGTGGCGGCGTATGGTGCGATGTAAGCAAGCCCAGGCGGATCGTTGCCTTCTGCCACGACGAGAATGGTATAGTCCATCGCGCCTTTTTCGCGCAAGGTCGCCACGGTCTTGGCGACGGCGGACGCGCGCTGGCCGATGGCACAATAAACGCACAGCACATTTTGGCCGCGCTGGTTGAGGATGGTGTCGATGGCAATGGCGGTCTTGCCCGTCTGACGGTCACCGAGAATCAGCTCGCGCTGGCCGCGTCCAACGGGAATGAGCGCGTCGATGACTTTGAGTCCGGTCTGGAGCGGCACGGTGACGGGCGCGCGGTCCATGATGTGCGCGGCTGGGCGTTCTATCGGGCAGGCGCTTGCTGGAAACCACCGGCCCGTTGCCATCCAGCGGCCGGCCGAGCGGATCGATCACGCGGCCGAGCAATCCATCGCCCACGGCTACGTCCATGACACGGCCCGTGCGCTGGACTTCGTCTCCGGCGTGGAGATGCCAGTATTCGCCGAGCAGAACGACGCCAATTTCGTCTGCGTCCACATTGAACGCGATGCCGAGCACGCCGCCGGGAAACGTCACCAATTCATCGAAGCCTACGCCCGGGAGTCCAGACACTTTGGCGATGCCGGTGGCGACACTGGTGATGGTGCCCACTTCCCGGGGCGTCAGTTGCGGCGTGAATGCTTCTCGCACCTGGCTGATCCCAGCAAACGCGCGGTCGAAATCGTTCTGGAGGCTCTCTGGTTCCGTAGTTCATTGGCTATTCTGTGGCGCGGCTTCAGGAGTTCGGTCGACTGCTCTCGTTGTTTCCATCGACGCAAGCGACGCATAATCCGCGATGCTCCACCCCACTTTTTGTCCATTCGTGGTAAGTTCAATGCCGCTGATCAGGTCTGGCGCGGTCTCGAACCGGACGCGGATTTCAGCCGAGAAGGTTTCGTTGAGCGCATTTTGTATCGGCCGCGCGTTGCTCCGCAGGCAGGTCAAACGTGCTGCGGACGACGCGCTGGGTCAGAGGCTGTCTTCAGGGCTTCGCCAAGACCCTTCTTTCGCGTCGCCATTCATCTCTCGCAAGCGGCGAGTGAACACCTCGCCCAGGCGTTCTTCAAGGCTGGTCGTGGCGAGATCGGTCAGGGCCTTTCGCGCAATGGCAAATACTTCCTGTTGGGTCCGGTGGATGATCGCCTGATGCAAGTTATGTTCTTCGTCTCGCAACGCTTCCTGCTGCTTTGAACTCAGGGCCACGGCGGCCTTGCGCGCTTCATCGAGCAGCCGCTGACGTTCGGCCTGCGCTTCGGCTGTCGCTTTGCTCATCAGTGCCGCGCGCTGCTGGTCGAACTCCGCGTTCTTGTGCTGGAAATCGTCGTGCTCCTTTTGGGCTTCGGCCTTTTTCGTGTCGGCGTTCGCCAGTTCCGCCGCGATCCGCTTCTCCCGCTCATCGATCGCGTGGAGAATGGGCTTGTAAAGAAAACGCTTCATCAACCAGACCAGGATGAGAAAGTTGAGTGCCTGCGCACCGACGGTGAACCAATCGATAAGCATGGGTTATTTTCCCGCGAGTTTGGGCGATGACGTGGTTCCAGAATGGATTGGCGAAAATCAGAATCATCGAGACCACGAAACAGTAGATGGCGATGGACTCGATCATCGCCAAGCCCACGAACAAGGTTCGCGTGATCGTAGCGGAGGCATCCGGCTGCTGGGCCAGCGACGTCAGCGCGGTTGCCACCGCCCTGCCTTCCGCCAGCGCGGGTCCGATGGCGCCGAAACTGATCGTGATGCCGGCGATGACAATCGATGCCACCGCGATAATAGTCATGTTATCCACAAAATCTCCTTTTGCTCTCGTAGATCATGCTGCACTTTTCTGCTCGGCTTCCGGCTTGGGCTTACGGACTCGCGTGGCGGCCGCGATATACACCGCGGCCAAAATGCTGAAGATGTAGGCCTGCACCATGCCAGTTAGCTGACCGAGCAGCGTCATGACGATCGGAAAGATGAAAGGCGTAATCGTGAGCAGGATGGCGATAATCATGGCCCCGCTCATCATGTTGCCGAACAGACGGACGGCCAGCGCCAGCGTGCGCGAAAGTTCGCTGATGATGTTGAACGGCAGCATGATGAACGTCGGCTTAGCATAGGACTTGAGGTAGTTGCCCAGGCCTTGGTCTGCAATGCCGAAGAAAGGCACGGCCACAAACACGCACAGCGCCAGTGCAGCGGTGGTGGAAAGCGAACCAGTCGGCGGCTCGTAGCCCGGAATGACAGTGCAGAGGCTGGCCGTGGCAATAAATAGGAAAAGCGTGCCCAAGAAGCCGAGATATTTTTGCGGCTCACTCAGCCCGACGTCTTCAATTTGTTTCTCGATGCCGGTAACGACGATTTCAAGAAGGTTCTGCCAGCGGGAACGTTCCAGGCCGATGGAAAGTTTGCGCGTGATAAGTCTTGAGCCGATGGCCAGCACGAGCATCAGTCCCCAAGTGAACGCAATGGTGCCGTTGAGCTTGAGAAACCCGTATTGCCAGAAGATCATCTGATCGGGGCTAAGGTGCATGGCTGGCCTCCTGTGCGACGTACGCCGGCCCTTCCAGCGCTCGCGTGAGGCGCGTCACCATCAGGCGTGCCAAAGCGAATCCAAGGAGGGCCGCCAGCAGCCTCTGCCAGTGACCGAGCGCAATGAAATAGAACCCAGCCAGGATAATGATGGTTCGCAGCAGACTGCTGCCCAAGAACCAAAGCGCCGGCAGTTTGGACGAGAAACTCTTGCGAACTGTCCACCAAAGGCCGCCGAAGAATATCGCGCCGAGCAAGACGCCCGCCATCAGAGCCAGCACCAGACCCAAAGTTTCACTCATCGGTATTCTCTTGTTCCTCTCGCATTTCCTTGTCTTCCTTGTTCACCCAATGCCATGCATTCAAACAGCCGATAACCAAGCCGATCATCAGCAGCATCAGCGTCCAGGAGTAGTGTCCTGGATGGCGATTGTCCAGCCAGATGCCCAGCGCCGCGCCGAGCAGAGTGGGAACCACTACCGACCAGCCGATCAGCCCCATCATGCCCAAGCCAAACCAGACGCCCTGTGACGGGTTTCGCCGCGCTTTGATCTTTCGGGCCGCCTTCGCGCCCACCGCCCGGCTGAACGGATTTTCCGGCTCACTCATGATGAAACCCCGCCAGGCGACGGATGAAATCGCTCTCCATTCTCGCCATTACGGAGCGAACACTCTGCTCCCCTTCTTTCAGCTTCAGAAACTCGCTTTCCACTGCCGCGTGCAGTTGGCCGAGGTCCGTTCCGCCAATCGCGTTGCGTACGGAGACCAGCACGTCCAGCCCGGTCTTGACCAGCACGCCTTCATCGACGGCCACGTAGACCTCGCCCGCGCCTTCGTTTTGGTAGATCAGAATCCCGGGCGCGAGCGCTGCAACGCAGTCCAACCGGTGTGGCAACAATCCGAACGAGCCATCCAGGTTCTCCGCCACAATGCGCGAAACGCCGGTTGTCTCGACGAAGACTTGGAACGGCAGGAGGATCTTAAGATTCATGAGCGCCGACTGCGGCATGTTCCACCTCCGGTTCGGGTTTCGGTTTTGGCTCGGGCTTGGGCTGCGGTTCGGATTTGGCTTCGGGCTTGGAAGCGGCGGCGGGCGCGGCAGCGGCGGGCTTTGAATCGGCCGCGGGCTTCGGGCCGCCTTTGGCCTCGGGTTTTACGTCCTTCTTTGCTTCAACTGGCTTCTTCGCTTCGTCAATCGTCCCGATCATGTAAAGCGCGCTCTCCGGGTAGTCCTTAAATTCGTCGCGCAGGATTCGTTCACAGCCATCCAGCGAGTCCTTTAGGCTGACGATTTTTCCCTTGATGCCGCTAAACTGCTCGGTGGCGAAAAACGGCTGCGTGAGGAATCGTTCTAACCGCCGGGCACGCGCCACTACGTTGCGATCTTCCGGCGACAGTTGTTCCAGGCCGAGCATCGCGATGATGTCCTTCAGATCTTCATACTGCGCAAGCGTCCGCCTTATTTCCTGCGCCAGAAGATAATGCCGCTGGCCGACGATGCCGGGCGTGGCCATTTTGGAGCTGGATTGCAGCAGGTCGATAGCGGGGTAAAGTCCTTCGCCCGCCCGCTTACGCGAAAGCACGATGGACGTTGAGAGATGCGAAAACACGTGTACCGCGGCGGGGTCGGTCAAATCGTCCGCCGGCACATATACCGCCTGGATGGAAGTTATGGCGCCAGTATCGGTGTTGGCGATACGCTCCTCCAACTCCGATAGCTCGGTGCCCATGGTGGGCTGATAGCCCAAGCGCGATGGCATTTGGCCCATCAAGCCGGACACCTCCATGCCGGCCTGGATGAAGCGGAAGATATTGTCGATCAGCAGCAACACGTCGCGATGTTCGTCGTCGCGGAAATATTCGGCCATCGTCAACGCCGCCAGGCCAACGCGGAACCGGCTGCCCGGCGGTTCGTTCATCTGCCCAAACACCATCACCATGTTCGGCAGCACGCCTGCCGCCTTCATGTCACTGTAAAGTTCTTCCGCTTCACGGCATCGCTCGCCAATCCCGCAAAAGATGCTCACACCCTTTTGGTGCTCGATCATGTTGTGAATCATTTCCGTGAGCAGCACCGTCTTGCCCACGCCCGCCCCGCCGAACAGACCCGCTTTGCCGCCACGCTCCAGCGGCACCAATACATCGATGACCTTGATGCCCGTCTCGAAGATCTCTGACTTGGTGGAACGCCGCGCGAGCGGCGGCGGAGCTTGATGGACTGTGCGCCATTGGACATCCGTAGGCGCCGCCTGGCGGTCGATGGCGTTCCCGAAAACGTCAAACATTCGCGAAAGAATTCCCTTGCCGACCGGCGCTTTCAGCGGCCCGCCCGTGTCTTCTACCGCGCTGCCGCGCACCAGGCCTTGCGTGGGCGTTAGCGCGATTCCACGCACGTGATGTGGGTCGAGTTGCGCTAAAACCTCGATGGCGATTTTCCCGCCCTCCGCATGCAGCAATGAGTAGATGGGCGGTAAATGTAAGTCGAACCGAACGTCTACGACGCTGCCGCGTACCGAGACCACCGCGCCGAGGTTCGAAAAAGTGGTTTTGTCTTGCATATTTGGGCGCCTTACACCTTGGCTTCCGGCGTGTCCGCGAGTCCGCCCGGCGGCAAGCACGCCGGCAAGTTGAGCCGTGCCACGCCAATGCGGCTGTCGGCCATTCCGTAATAGACGTCGAACCGATCGGGCGAGCCGAGATCATCACGGCGGTCGATGCCAGTGGGAAACACCACGTTCGCTACGATGCCGTCGCGTTCCTGGGGCAGCGAAGGAGTCAGCACCGGATCCGCCGAACGATAGCGTATGATTTGGGGATGCTCTTTTGAGAGCACCATCACACCAGCCGAGTAACACAACGCGTGTTCGCCATTGCCTTGGCCCATTTCGCCCACCCCGTGGTAAACGATCAGCCAGCCGTGCTTGGTCAGGATAGGTGGAGTTCCACCGCCGATTTTGAGGCGCTCCCAGGGCGACACGGGCGTCGCCAGCCGGTGATGACAGCTAAACGAGCCGAGGCCACACGGCTCACGGCCATCCAAGGCCATGGAGCAGTACGAAATCCAGATGCTTTCCCGATCCAGATCCACGTCACGGGACTCCGGGCAGCAGGCGGTTTCTTCCGGACGAGTTCCAGGAAAAAGCGGCCGGTGGAGCATGGCCAGCTCCGGTTGCCCGGATGGATTCGGAATAGCGACCGGGAAGAGACTGGCATCTTTGTCATCCTCGTCGCCGATGTCGGTTCCTTTATAAACACCAAAAGTTGCGAGCCCCAGACGCTTCCAGTGGAAAAGATCCTTCGACAGGGCCAGGGCGATCCGCGGGCCTTGGGCCGAAAATGCCGTGTAAGTCATCACGTAGCGATGAAACGATTCCACGAAGGTGATCCGGGGATCCTCGCAGCCACCGCCGCCGTTGGTTCGAAGCTCATAATCGGCTTCCGGCTCCAGTGCGATGCCAAGGCGCTCGATTCCCATTGGATCGCCGGCTGCATCGAAACGCACTCGTGCAATGCCGATGCGCGAGTAGTTGCCTTTCGCAACCAGCCTCGGGAATAGGTAAAGCTGACCATCGGGACCGCGAGCGGCTGCGGGATTCAGGACGCCTTCGATCTCCTGAGGATTACCCGGCTCCGGTTCCATAATCATTCCCAGACGCTTCAATTGAAATGCGCTCACGCGAGGCACCCAATAACCGCCTCGATCACCCGCTTACACTCATGCGGTCCACGCACGCACACCGAAAAAACTCCCGCTTGCTCCGCCGGATAGTCGTTTCCTCCCGGAAATATCGCGTCTCCGATGAACATCATTTCTTTCAGCGTTACGCCGAGCACGTCTTTGAGCTTGGCGATCCCGTAAGCCTTATCGATTCCCGGCTTAGTGACATCGATGGAAGTAGCGCCTCCCATCCGCACCGAAAATTCCGGGATCATCAGGCCTACCAGAGCCTTGATCTTGGTCCGCTTGGCGTAGTCCGGATCCCATTTCTTTTTTTCTTCCAAAGGAGCCTGCTGGCCTAACGCAGAAAATGTGATCTGGCTTCCGCGGTCTTCAATTACTTCTCCCCAGATTTTTTCGACTTGGAAGCCCGCCTCCGCGGCCGCCTTCTTTAGAGAGCCGATTATCTTGTCTTTTTCCGCCGGAGTGAAATCCTCTGAATAAAGCTTCTTCCAATCGTGGGCGTAGCTAAAGAACTTTGTTCCGCAAGTGGGAAGGATAGATAAATTTGTCAGTGCTGTGCCAGGAGGGAGATGCGAGAGAACCTGTGTCTCAAACTGCGGCCAGTCTCCTCCGGAGATGATCGAAACTTTCACCATGCCGAGAAGATTGCACAGCAATTGCGACATCTCCGCGTCTACAGATGACTTACTCTCCGCAAGTGTACCGTCCAGATCGAACACGATCAGCTTTTTCATTCCGGTATCCCGATTTCCAACACAGTTACTGCTCCTCTGGGCTGAAACGTACACTCGCCGAGAACCGCGGGCAACAGAACTACATCTCCTTTCGCAACGGCATAAACGGCTCTGCCGTATTCCACCTGCCCGGTGCCCTGGATGCATACCAGTACGCGCGGCACACCGATCGCACCCACGGCAAATGGCGATTGTGCGCGCACGCGCCACAACCAGAAATGTTCACACTGAAAAAGTCGATTGCGACGTACCTGTGCGGCGGCCTCCACCACGGGCGCCACCGGACCGGCCGGGCCATCCGTAAAATCAATACAGGCCAGTGCCTGATCCACTTGGAGCGGCCTCGGCTGGCCCGTTATCGGATCAACTCGGTCCCAGTCGTACAGGCGAAACGTCACGTCGCTATTCTGCTGGACTTCAAACACCACCACGCCACCCCCCAGAGAGTGCACGGTCCCAGCCGGGAGGAAGACAGCGTCGCCGGGTTTAGGAGCAAAACATGCTACATCGTCCGCCACGGTCCCATTCGCAAGCGACCGCCGAAGACCGTCCGCTGTGGTACCTGGCTTCAGCCCCGCATAGATCCGGCTCTTTATCCCCGCTTCCAGCACCACCCACGCTTCGGTCTTCCCTGCGTCGCCACCGGGATGCACCTGGACCGAGAGCATCTCGCGCGCGTCGAGGAACTTCAGCAGCAGTGGGAATCGGCGGAAACGCCCGGCGAATTTTCCCATGGCTTGTTCTGGAAACCATTCCATCACTTGACCGATGGTCTGCCCTTTGAGCGATCCGTTGGCAACGCGGCTCGGATGATCATCGCGGTCGCTCAGTACCCAGGCTTCCCCGATTGGGCCATCGCCAGGCAGTGGCGCCCTAAGCAGATTGGCCAAACGCCGTCCGCCCCACAGCCGATACTGATAGATCGGTTCGAGTCGCAGCGGATATAAAAGCGTCTGGCTCATGATCCGTCATTTGCTATATGGCGTGGGGCAGCCATGCCAGGTCCTCGCTGAGGATGTAGATCGTTATCGCTACAAGCATGAGCACCAGCCCCACCCACATGCGCCAGTCGTGATGCATGCGTCTCCAGTAAGCAGGCGAAACCCCTTGCTGGGCGGCTTGTTGATCTGCCTGCCGCGCATTCTCAGGAACAACGTGGGCCTTCTTGTCGTGTTCCGGCCCCTCGTTTCCATGCTGACCGTAGTTGGTTTCACTCATTGCTGGAACGCCTTCCATTTCCAATTGCGAATTTCCGGCAGGTCTTCGCCGTGCTTGTCGATGTAATGTTTGTGCACGATGAGCTTGTCCTGCATCATCTGTTTCAGGTAGGCGCCCTTGGAACCTAAATGCGGTAACCGATCAACCACGTCCTCGACCAGGTGGAATCGGTCCAGATCGTTCTGCACCCTCATGTCGAAGGCCGTCGTAATGGTGCCTTCTTCCTTGTAGCCACGAACATGCAGATTGCGATTAGTCCTGCGATAAGTCAGCCGGTGCACCAGCCACGGGTATCCATGAAAGCCGAACACGATGTGCTTGTCCTTGGTGAAAAGTGAATCGTAATCGGCCTCGCTCAGCCCGTGCGGGTGCTCGCTCGCAGACTGCAGCTTCATCAGATCGACCACGTTAATCACCCGGATTTTCAGATCGGGCAGGTGTTCACGAAGGATGGAAACGGCGGCCAGAATCTCGAGCGTCGGCGTGTCCCCGCAACACGCCATCACCACGTCCGGCCCGGCAGCGTCCTGATCGTTACTGGCCCATTGCCAGATGCCGATCCCTTCCGTGCAATGCACCACCGCGGCGTCCATGGTCAGCCATTGCGGCAGCGCGTGTTTGCCTGCCACCACGACGTTAACGTAGTGCCGGCTGCGCAGGCAGTGATCGAAAACCGACAGCAGGCAATTGGCGTCGGGCGGCAGATAGACGCGTACGATATCGGCCTTCTTGTTGATCACGTGGTCCAGGAAACCGGGATCCTGATGCGTGAAGCCGTTGTGATCCTGCTGCCAAACGTGCGATGCGAGCAGATAGTTCAACGACGCGATCTTCCGCCGCCATGGCAGCTCCAGCGTCACCTTCAGCCACTTCGCATGCTGGCTGAACATCGAGTCGACGATGCGGATGAACGCTTCGTAGCTGTTGAAGAGTCCGTGCCGGCCAGTGAGAAGATATCCTTCCAACCAACCCTCGCACTGGTGTTCGCTGAGCATCGAGTCCAAAACACGTCCACTGCGCGAGAGAAATTCATCGTTCTTCTCTTCGCGAGCTTCCCACTGACGGTTAGTGACCTCAAAAACCGCGCCTAAAAGATTCGAGAGCGTCTCATCGGGGCCGAAAATACGGAAATTATGCTGATCCTGGTTCAGCTTGGCGACGTCGCGCAGGAAGTTACCCAGCACCATGGTGTCTTGGGCATCCACAGCGCCGGGTGAAGGCACGTTCACCGCGTGGACACAGAAGTCCGGCATTCGCAGATCGCGCAACAGAATTCCACCGTTGGCGTGCGGATTGGCGCCCATCCTCTTTTCGCCTTTTGGAGCTAGTTCAGCCAATTCAGGAATCAGCGTGCCATTTTCATCGAACAACTCCTCGGCATGGTAGCTTTTCATCCAGCTTTCAAGTAGTTGGACATGACCGGGATGCTCGGAATCCACCAGGATTGGCACCTGGTGCGCCCGGAACGTGCCTTCGATTTGCAGGCCGTCCACTACTTTCGGTCCTGTCCAACCCTTGGGTGACCTCAGGACAATCATGGGCCAGCGCGCTCGCGTGGTGTCATCAGTCTCCCGGGCATTTTTTTGAATTTGCCGGATGTCTTCGACGGCCGTCTCCATGGTGGCGGCCATGAGTTGATGCATCGTTTCCGGGTCATCACCTTCGACAAAGTAAGGTATCCATCCGCAGCCGCGCAGAAACTGCCCCAACTCCTCATGCTCGATGCGAGCCAGGACAGTCGGATTGCTGATCTTGTAGCCGTTGAGGTGAAGGATCGGCAGCACAGCGCCGTCGGTAATCGGGTTGAGAAACTTATTCGACTGCCAAGCGGTCGCAAGCGGGCCCGTTTCCGCTTCGCCGTCCCCAATCACGCACGCGACAATGAGCTCGGGATTGTCGAACGCAGCTCCGAAGGCATGGCTAAGCGAGTATCCCAGCTCGCCGCCTTCGTGAATCGATCCCGGCGTGGTGGGCGCAACATGGCTCGAAATCCCGCCCGGAAACGAGAACTGAGTGAACAGCTTTTTCATTCCGGCTTCGTCCTGGCCCACGTTCGGATAGATTTCGCTCCAGGTGCCTTCCAGGTAAACGTTCCCAACCAACGCCGGACCACCGTGTCCGGGACCGGCGATGTAGATCATATCCAGGTCATACTTTTTGATGACCCGATTCAAGTGAACGTAGATGAAGTTCTGACCGGGCGTGGTCCCCCAATGCCCCACCACCAAGGGCTTCACGTGCGACAGCTTGAGCGGCTCCTTCAACAGCGGATTATCGTAGAGATAAATCTGGCCGACCGACAGATAGTTGGCGGCTCGCCAGTAGGCATTCAGCCTGTGAAGCACTTCCGCGGTAAGGATGTTTGTCTTTGTGATTAGCTCCTCATGGTTCAAGGAGTTGAGTTGCGTCTGATTCAGTTCCGGAATAGGAGTCTCAATTTGTGTTTTCATGTTAGGGTACCTGTAAATGAGTCATGGGGTCATTGCAGCGCCGGAAGGGTCGGCGAAACCCATGGGCACGCGTTTGGCCGGATGCCCACGCCCGAACCTAGACACCGCTCAGGGATAGAGAAGACTCGCGTTCGATTTCCTGCGCCCAATATGGCGGCCGGCCATAATAAGAGTGAAGTTGTCTTTCATACTCTCGAGGGATCATCGCGGATTCGATGTACTCTGGTGCGTCCTTGATGGCTTCCCGAGTGAGGCCCACGTAGACTTTAGAATTTTCCCAACTCACCCGTTCCGCCCAGACCGGTGAAACCAGCACCTTTTTGCCCGACCACCAACTACCTGTGGCCACCACGACATATCGGATAGCCCAGGCTTCATCATCCACCACGAACCCGTCCACGTTGCCTATTTCGCCGTCGATGGCCTCCAGATAATAACTGCTGACTTCTTGGCTGCTGCGCAGATGTGAATCCGTCGACCCATTCGCCAGGCTGTCCGGGATCGCTTCCGTGAAAGGAGGCATCGGAATAGCTAATCCCGCGGGGGTGGGCGCAGCGCCCCGGAGATCGGATCCGCCCCAATAAAAGGGATACCCGTAATACCCGAAGTATGCGATCTCCTGCTGCCGGGAGACGGGCTGATGCGTACTGATGTCTGGGCTATTTTCGACCTGCTTCTTGGTCAGCGCCACATCCAATCGCTTAGCTGGCCAGTCTGGTACGCCAAGGACGGAGATGGGAGAGATCAGCACTTTCCTGCCGCCCAGCCAGCCGCCGGTGTCTACCGTGAGATAACGGATAGCCCAGGTCTCATCCTCGAAATAGAACTGATCTACCGTCCCAATCTCGCCGTCCGTGGCGTGGATCGTAAGCCCGTGCAGATCTTTCGCGTTTCTCAACATGTTCTCCGCCTCTCTTGGATCCAGGAAGGTTACCTTGCGCCCGCTCCAACTGCTTCGGTTGAGTGCAGCGTCAAATCGATGGGCCGCGTGCTTGCGATGATGCTCCTAGCTTTTTCGACTTCCGAAGCTGCGCCATGTACCATCAGCAAGAACTTGTCCGTCTTAAGCGCTAGTTCGTACTTCAAGACACTATCCTTCGGAATTCCCATGCCGATGAGTCCCGCACCGATGGCGCTCACTCCGCCCACCAGCGCGGCTCCTTCGAGCGCTCCCACGATCCACGCAACCAGCGGTCCCGCCACGAGCA
Organism: Bryobacterales bacterium; assembly: GCA_963798295.1. GTDB lineage: Bacteria > Acidobacteriota > Terriglobia > Bryobacterales > Bryobacteraceae > Palsa-89. The sequence continues at coordinate 57,012 of CAWCSV010000008.1, forward strand.
CTGGACCAAAACCCGGAATGGCGAAGAAGGCTGATCCAAACAGCAATCCCCAGAACCCGCCCCAAAAAGCGCCCATCTTGCCCCAATATTTCATTCGGTCGCCGGTGTTGTAATAGCCCACCACATGTTCATCAGTGTGAGTGTCCTTGCCGACGATGGACAAGGCGTGCATATCGACTCCGCCGCGCTGAAGCTCCTTCACCGCTCCTTCTGCTTCGACATGGGTGGCATAAACGGCTACCACCGCGTTTTGTTCAGGCATTTCAAATCTCCTTTGGTTAAATTCCGCCTTATGCAAATGCACGCGCAGCGCCATCCCCTTTCGCGAGAGGCCGCGCGCGCTGGCAGACGAGCATTGCGCGTGATTACACGCCGCTCAGGGACAAAGACGGCCTGAATTCGGCTTCGTGCAGCCAATACGGCGGCCTTCCATAGTGAGAATAGAGTTTGTTCTCGTAATCTCGCGTGATCTCCGTGAAGTCCACGAACTCCAGGGCGCTCTGGATCGCTTCCCGGGATAGGTCGACGTAGACTTTGGAATCTTCCCAACTCACCCGTTCAATCCACGCGGGCGAAACCAGTACCTTCTTGCCCGGCCACCAATTCTTGGTTGCCACCTCGAGGTAGCGGACCGCCCAGGCTTCGTCGTCCACGATAAATCCGTCCGCATGGCCGATTTCACCGTCGGTCGCCTCAATGTGATACCCAGTGACGGCTTTGATACTGCGCAGATGAGAATCCATCGACTCCTTCTGTATCCGTTCCGCTGCTCCATCTTTGGGAGCAGTGTTTACGGCGCCCGGATAGTACACGGGGCCCCACAGGAGGGGACCCCCCAATAACACGGATATCCGTAATACCCGCTCAACTCGATCTCGTACTGCCGCGAGACAGGCTTATCCGTATCTATGTTCGGGCTGTTCGCCACCTGCCGCTTCGTCAGCGCAACATCCACCCGCTTCCCGATCCAGTCGACATGGATGACAGAAATTGGCGAGATGAGCACTCGGCGCTCGCCCAGGAAGCCGATTGCTACTGTGAGATAACGGATGGCCCAGGTCTCATCGTCGAAATACAGCTGATCCACGGTTCCGAGCTCTCCGTCCGTAGCTTGAACCACGAAATTCTCCAACTGTCTCGGATTTCTTAACATTCGGTTCGGCCCTCCCAGGCACTACCGAAGCCTGATGCATGTGTACCTCCAGGTTGGCTTACCGCCGGTACCCCTGGCTTCGTCCGCGATCAATACACCTTAGTCCTGCGGGATATCGACGATGCGCGGTCACACGACCTCAGGTGGTCGACCGGAGAAGCCGGTCAACCTGAAGGCTCGCGCCCCGCTGGGTTCTGTAAACAGCGGTGAAGCTGAAGGGATCTTTGATTGCACCCTCACCAAATCACTGGAGCGGTATCGGACACATTCCTGGCCGCAGCCGTTTGGGAGACAACGGCAACGGCTATGGGATCATTCGGGCATCGCAAATCTCGGTGCTGAGCGTTTAGGCCGCTTGCAGCTTGGGCGCTCCGGAAGGCGCGAAGTTCAGCTTAGGCTCACTAGCGATTGCGTCGTGCAGCGCCCTCAGAATCCGCTCGTCCATCTCCAAGGCGTGCTGTATCTCGACGGGATATCGCACCGTGAACTGAAGACCCGCATCGATGAATCGCAGACGGATTTCGGGTTTGGGCTCCGCAAGAGGAACGTCGACGGACTGCTCCAGATTCGCGTACTGGCGCTCGATCCGTGCCCGGTACTTACCGTAGACCGATTCCACCGCGGCGCCCAGGACCTTCTCGGAGAACTGAAAGTCGCTCTCCGGCGCCAGCGTGAGCGCGGCGGTGTGCCAGACATAATCGATGCCGGGCATCTGCTTGTATAGGGCCGACGGCTGAAAGATCACTGAGTTCGAAAACACCACCACGCGGCCGGTGGGGTGCAGATCGGGAGGAGTGCCGGCCAGTTCCATCAGATAAATTCTTACGATGCCGATCTCCATCACTTCGCCGGTGACGCCGGAAATGGTCACCCGATCGCCGGCGCGAAGGCCATAGCGCCCTATCAGGAAGAAATACGAGATCACCGCCAGAATGGGGATTTGCAGAGCCACCGCGACACCGGCGGTAACGAGTCCTGCGTAGGTGGCGAGCGAGCCGAACTCGCTCACGAATCCGAACACCAGCGCCATAGTGATGGCGAGGATCACCACAACTCTTCGCACCACAAGAAACTGGCGCCGGCGGCGGGCGTCTCGAACGTAGCGCAGCGTCCCGCGACGCCACAGCTCGCTAAGGACCAGCAATGCGAAGATCGCGATCCCCAAGGTGGCCGCGCGGACCAGCAGGTAGCGTGCTGCCCGCGCCCATTCCTGATCGAGGGAGCTGATGGACTCGTCGATATAGTCGCGGACTGTTGCCACCGCGATGCCTTCCTCCCCCAGCGGCACAATCGCAGTGGACAGCTGCTTGAACCGGTTCGCCAACGCTCTCAGTTGGCCTTGGGCGGCGTCCAGTTGAGCCCGATCTTGGGTGCTGGCTTGGTTGACGATCCGTTCGCCGCGCCCGGCGGAGCTGCTAGCTTCGTTCGCCATTGGAACTTTCAGCAAGTCGAGTGCGGCGGCCAGTGCCGTGGTCTCTTTCCGTAGATCGTTCAGCCGCGCTCGGCCGGCGTGAATGCTGAACAGTTCCGCGGTGAGCCCGGCTACGCTGGTGGATTCGGGCGCGAATGCCGCAGGAGACGCGGATTCCTTCGTTGGGGCATTGGCAGGCGCCGGATTTTTTCCAGCAGCCGCTTCGGGGACCGAGCTCTCCAGTTCGGCGATTTGTGTTTCCAGCGCGCCGCTGCCGGATTGGATCACGCCGGTGAAGGTGACCATGTTCTGAACAGTGGTTTGAATCTCCTTGGCCAGGTCGAGTTCGGTGTTCAGCTCATTGCGCTCCGCCAGAAGGGTTTGGCGCTGTCGCTGGGCTGCTTTGGGAAGTTGACTATCGATTACCGAGATCCGGGATTGGATGGAAGAAACGCGAGCGGCAGCCTGCACCGCGGCCTGTTGCAGATTTCCTTGGGCCGCCAGAGTTGGTTGAGCCGATTCTGCTATCAGGGCGGCTTCTGCTCGAGCGAATTGAAACGCCAGTTCGAGCACCTTCAACGAGGACTGATGAAGGCTGTCTCGGATCAGGACGTTTCCGGTGGAGGGATCGGAATTCACATGCCGGTACCAGGAGACCACCCGCTCCAGATGCGCGAGGAGATCCTGCGACCGTATCGAGGCCGGCGTAGCCGCGGGGCTGATGGAGGCGCAGGCATAGCAGCACAACAGCAGACCCAGGCCCGAGATCCGGCGCGCTCGCACGGCCGTCGTGACTTGGCTTGCCCACGGCTTAGGTCCCGAAGATGGAATTCGAGGCAATCCTTTGCGAACTCAACAGTCTGACCAAACTTGGTCAGGTGGCGAAATACGGTCAGTCGTTAGGGCGGAACACATCATCCCGCCAGTGCCTCTCACCTGCGAGGAACCAGTTTGCGGGTTGTGGCCCACACTTTGCGAACAGCTTAGCGGTTATCGAACAATGCCTGCTTACTCCAAAAGCTACCCTCCGGAGCGACACCGCATCGGACGCACAGGTTGGCTACGCGCGGCGGTGTTGGGTGCAAATGACTGCATCTTTTCCACCACTAGCCTTGTGATCGGAGTCGCAACGGCGCAGGCCACTCACAACAACGTGTTGGTCGCTGGGATCGCCGGTCTCGTCGCTGGGGCGATGTCGATGGCTGCCGGTGAGTACGTTTCCGTTCACTCCCAGGCGGACACCGAACAGGCTGAAATCGAACTGGAGCGCGCGGAACTCAAGACTGACGACGGGGGCGAGCACAAGGAGTTGGCCGCTATCTACGTCTCTCGTGGGCTTGCGCCCGCGCTCGCAAAACAAGTCGCGCAGCAATTGATGGCTCATGACGCGCTAGGAGCGCATGCCCGCGATGAGCTTGACATATCCGAAACTCTGAGCGCGCGTCCCATTCAGGCCGCTTTGGCGTCGGCCGCCAGCTTCGCGGTTGGAGCGGCGGTGCCCCTTTTGGTCGAAGCCCTAGCCTCGGAATCGGCTCCGATCCCCTTGTTTCTGTAACTTCATTGGTTCTCCTGACGCTGCTGGGAGGGTTGGCCGCACGCGTGGGTGGCGCTGGCGTAGCAGCCGGAGCAATAGTTGTCACGTTTTGGGGCGCACTGGCGATAGGTGTAACCGCAGGCGCCGGGGCGCTGTTCCGAATTGCAATATGACGTCGGCAAAGTGGCATCAGAACGCAAGAAGCCCAGGGATGTTCCTGCTGTCGGACAACCATCCGCATGGATGAGCGCGTGCTTTGAGACACTGGTCGTCCAGGCGCAGTATGTCCGGCATTTCTTCCACCGGATCGATTCTCAGAGCTATGGACAAACCTGCGTGGCCTTAATCAACGCCGACAGCACAGCAGGGTCTAGAGCCTGGCCGCGCCGCCTGCGCCCCCAGCCGAGCCGGCGATTCATACCAAAACAAAGCACGAGTCCATTCGTGTTTCGCCTGCTGTCTTAGATGCCCCCCGGAAGGACGGCGAAGGGCTGCTGCAATTCTTGCGTACAACTCCCGCGGGCCTGACGCAAGCGGAGGCCGAAGAACGCGAACGGACCACAGGGCCAAATGAAATAGCGCAGGAACGCCGGCAAGGGTGGTTCGTGCGCCTGCTGATAATCATGCGCAACCCGCTGGTGATCCTGCTGGGGGCTCTCGGCGGTTTCTTTCGCGACGGGTGACGCGCGCGCGGGGACCGTGATGGGGCTATGGTGGTGCTCAGCGTCACGCTTCGTTTTGTGCGGGAGGCGCGGGCAGACTTGGCGGCAGCGAAGCTGAAGGCCATGATCCATGTCACGCCACCGTCCTTCGGGATGATGAAGCGAAGGAGATGCCGCTGCGGGACCTGGTGCCCGGGGACATCATCAGGCTATCGGACGGCGACATGATTCCGGGCGACGTGCGGGTGCTCACTGCTAAAGACCTCTTCGTTAGAAAGAGCCAGCACACAATTCGCACACGCTCCTGGCGTGAACCAAGATTTTCTTGGTCTTCAAGGTAATGCTACTGGTAGCTAACTCTTAGTGTCTAATGTGCGCGTCAAGTAGGAGCTTCGCGGAGCGACAAGCGGCACTACGCTGCGTGAGAATCCGCGCTTGGAGAACGTCGGGCCAACCCTGTGGGGTAGTTCAGTTTCCGCCCGCAGGCCGTTCTTAGTCCCAGCAAACGACGCGTGCGATCCGGAGTCTCCCTCTCGCCTGCGTGCAACGAATGCAAAAGCGAACCCGATAACAGCACGATCATGCCGCAACAAATGGTCCTTGTCGATCCAGAAATCGCGTTTCCTGCGGCTAACGGATTTCAAGGCCTAGCGGCCTAGGTCTCGACTCCGGCGTCGTTCGCGTTCTTTCGCCTTCTCCTGTTCGAGAGCGAATGCGGTGTCAACTAGGGCTTTCTGATAGCGGCCGAGCCATCCATTCCAGCCGCCATCCTGAGGGTAAACGCCTCGTCGAATCATTTCGCGCGCCGTCTCGCGAAGGTGGGCCTTGTTGCTGAGGATGGCTTCCGAATCGCCCATCTCCTTGATCTCCACCACCGGGCCGCGTACCGTGGATAACTTGCGGAGCCGAATGAACGAATTGGTTTGCAGCCCTCGTTGACTCCGCAGCTCCTCCATCTCTGGCGTGCGGTAGATGTGGTAAACGTGCCCGTCCGTACCCTCCAGCATCAGGTAGCTGCGCCCGGAAGCTTCCTCCTCCCCATGCACCAAGATCCTGCCTTCGATGGACGTGAGATCGCGAACATCAAGCGTCGTCATTGGAAGCCGGTCATCGGACAGCAAGACTCCGTGTACTGCCAACGTCTTCTGCCGATCGGCGCTGCGTTGCATCGCTCGAAGCACCTGCTCGCAATCGCGCCGCACTAGCCAGCTTGCTCCGCCGGTCGATTCGGCCAGGCCCATTCGGTGAAGGACGGCGAGGCGGGAAGCCTCATGTTGAGTGCGAAGGCGCGCCGTTTCGCTCAATCCGGGCTCAGTAGGATTCCGAACAACCTCGAAATACTCGGGGCCGAAATCCGCGTTCGGATTCGACGCTTCCCGCATGATCCTGCGGTCGAGCGATGTGAATCTTGACTCCGAGATCTCGCGCCGCTCCGCCTCTGCCGCATCGAGCTCCGTGCGAAATCCAATCTGGCGAGTGCAAAGGTGCTCGGCGGCGCTCCGAATCCCTTGCTGGATGTACTCGCGGCTCATCCGCAAGCGGTGCCATCGGTTCTGAGACCGCGGACCACGACGTGAACATGGGGATGTTCGGTATTGTGATGTTCGACCGCAACCCATTCGAGGTCGGTACCGAGGTCCTTTTCCATACGTTCCATCAGATCGCCGGTTAGACGACGCAAATCCGCCAGATCGCCAAACTCTGGGGAGATGATCAGCTTCCACAATCGCTCGTCGCCGGATCTCTGCCAGTTTTCAAGCCGCGACGCAATGTCGATTTTCTGGTCATCGCGGCCGAATCCCACGCCCTCTACGGGATTTTCGTGTGTGGCGCTCTCGCGTGCCAGGTATCGCCCGTGCGCCTTCCATTGCCCGCGAGTCTTGTTGTTAAGGTAAGTCACCCTGACAGCGCAACGCTGCAGGTACGGACGCGTGCTTCGCCCTTTTCCGCCGGAGGTGCCGCGGTTGCGGGCTTTTCGCGAGCTGCGGGCGTAGTGCATGAGCAGCTTGAATCCGCTAGACCATGCAATGCGTTCGTCCGTCGGGCGACGAGGCTTTGGTGGCCGCAGCCGGACTTTCCGCTCGTCGTCAGTTCGTGCCATGTGCACCAGTCCTTAAGCGCGGCGAGGGCATCGCCGGACATGCTTCGACCGGCAGCCTTGATCAGTAGGTGGTACCGGTCCTTGGCTCGGGCGACGGCCTGGGGCTGCGCGTCGATCGATGGCTCCGGCAGGCACGTAAGAACGGTTTTGACAAAAGTATCGAGCAAAGCGTGGAGCGCCTGCTGGCTCCGGACAATGCGGACATTGTCACGGGACATGCCTTCAAAGCCTCCCGTAATCAAGTCTTCGGTTTTGGTCAGCTCGGGCCGACCATTCAGTTCGTTCTGGATTGCCGCCCGGATGAACGCGCTCGGACTGGTGTAGCCGCGCGCTTTGACGGCTTCATCGATCCGAACCCGATCTTCCCGACTCAGTCTCACGGCGACTCTGGCTCCGCGTGCCGTTCCCGTGTTCTGTCGCATAAAATTGCTCCCTCAATTACTAAGAGGCTTTCAGAAACCCAAATCTCACCCTGAAATTTTGCCGTCAAACATCTGTCGAACACAGACGCGATTTCGTTCGACGAATCAAACCCATGACCGCGCGCCGCTTGCGGCGGAAAAACAAATCAGACGTCAAACGTTTCCTTTATGTTCCACTACCCATCGGAACTGTCTCATTGGTGGGGTCGGCGAGGAGGCGGGAGGGATCGCGTTGCCGTGGAACGCCGTGATTGGCCGTGTTTTGCCGCAAATCATCGCATTGTCGCAACTTGTCGCATTCTGCCGCAAAGCGCCGTGATCGGCCGCAAGACTAGCTCCTCGGCACAGGTAAGAAAATAGACGTCCCGAAGCCCCCTCGCCATTTCCTTATCAGTAGAGGGCCTTCTTGCGGATTCGAGAGGATCGCGACCGAAAGACTTTTGTCCCGAAGGTGCTCCGCCATTCCCTTACAAAGTATGGAGAGCTTTTTCGAATCGACCGTATCGAGAAGCCTGGCCCCAAAATGGCCGGGCCGGCAAAATTTCTTGTCCGGAAATCCCTCTGCCATTCCCTTATCTGTAGAGAGGGTGTTTTGTGTTAGAACGAGCCTCTTTTCAGGCGATCGAAAAATATTACCGTCCCGCGACCCCCTCGCCATTTCCTTTATATGCGACAGCGGGAGGCACCGGGATGGCAGAGCGAAAAAGATTTTTGTCCCGAAAAGCCTCTGCCATTGCCTTTAGGTAGGGAAGGAGTTTTTTGTGCCTGGATCACGTGACAGGCCGACATCGCTCGACTGGTTTTCTCTCGCCCGGGCCGGGTTTGCACGACACCGCACGGATAAGCCGGCAACCAAAGCCGGTCAGATCCGGGCACTCTGGCCCGACATTGAAGCTGCACTAGATGGAGGACAAAGCATGAAAAGCATTCGCAAATGGTTGGAAGAAGACGCCGGGGTCACTCTCAGCATCACCAGCCTCACTTCGTACATCAGCCGTATCCGGCGACGTTTGAAAGCCAAACGGCCTGCAGAGGCGACCGGGCAAATCATACAGCCTCAAGCGCCACCGGGACCCAATGCGCGGTCGCAGGTTGCGAATCAGGTAGCTGCGGCGCCAGCGCCCGAAGATGATCCACTGGCCCAAGCCAAGCGGGTTCTGTCGCAGCCGAAACTCGACATCCGCAAGCTCCATAACGACGGTGATCCCGAAGGCAGAAATCTGATTTGAAGAAAGGAAAACATTCATGGCAAAGAACAACACAAACGGAACTGAAACCGGTGCTGCACTCGCAGCTCCAACATTTACTCCAACCATCCATCTGATCCTGCAAGGCAAGGGCGGCGTCGGCAAGAGCATCGTTGCCAGTTGGCTAGCTGAGTTTCTCATCGGACGTGGCCAGCCGGTGCGATGCTTTGATGGCGATCCGGTGAATCGCTCGCTGGGGCAGATCAAGGCGCTGAATGTCGAGAAGCTGGATCTATTGAACGACGAAGGGGTCGTCATGCGAAGCCGCTACGACGCCCTGATCAACCGTTTCCTGACCGAGGAGGCGGTGTTCCTGGTCGACAACGGAGCAACCGCGTTCCTACCCTTCTGGACATTTATCGTCGAATCGGACGTGATCTCGACCTTGCGGGCCGCCGGACGCCGCGTCTACATTCACATTCCCATCAGCGGTGGGGACATGCTGAATGATACGCTTCTCGGGTTCCAGACCTTAGCCGAGACCGCAGCTGAGAAGAGTCTAGTGGTCTGGATCAACGAATACTTTGGCGAAATCGAGCGCGATGGGAAAACGTTCGACCAGATGCAGGTCTTCTTGGATAACCGAGAGAAAGTTCTCACATCTATCGGGATTCCTCAGAGGTCACCGGATCTTGTACGGCTCCGACATTCGGCACATGCGGGAGCGGAAGCTGACTTTTGACGAAGCGATCAGTGTAGAACCCGATTTCAACATCGTGGAAAAATGGCGGCTCAATCGCGTCCGCCGCGAACTGTTCGAACAATTGGCGCAAACGCCATTCGCGTGAGGCCGAGATGACGGAGCTCCAAAGGCAACCGATCCGGTGAAAAACCAATGCCGCCAACTGCTGAGCTTCCAAAATTCGAGCCACTCCTGGACAGCCAACAAGCAGCCGCATTGCTTGGCATCCATCCCAAAACCCTGCAGAAACTGGCCCGTGCGGGAACGGTGCCGAGTCACCGGATCGGAGACTTGTGGCGGTTTAGGGCCTCTGAGCTGGACATCTGGCTCCAGACCGGCGTAAACTCAAAACCGCCACTCGTGCCGTAACAGGAGAAAATGCCTTGTTTACGCGCACACGATATCAGAATGGAAGTCTTCGAGTGAAAAAGAGAGGAAACGGTCTAAGAATATGGGAGTTTAGGTATTACGAACCCCTGCCCGAGGGCACGGGGCGAACCTTACGGGCGGTTACCGTTGGGACACTTCAGGAGTACCCAACGGAAGCGTCAGCTCGCAAATCACCCGCTGTACAAGCAATCGTTCTGCGAATCAACGCAGAGCATACCTTGGGGCCGGTCACAGCTTCCACGATGGCAGCTCTGATCGCCCGTTACGAGAAAGAAGAGTTGCCAGCACGATACTCCACCCGAGTGTCGTACCAATCCTACCTTGACAACTATATCCGCCCACGTTGGGGCGAGGTGCCAATCGCCAATATCAGAGCCATGGCGGTTGAGGATTGGCTGAAGCGTTTGAAGTTGGCACCGAAGTCCAGAGGGCACGTTCGGGCTTTGATGTCTACGTTGTTCAAATGCGCTCAGCGCTGGGAACTGGTTGAAAGCAACCCGATGCAACTGGTTCGCGTGAAGAACGTCAGCAAGCGTCTGGAAAGGCCATCCGTCCTGACGGCTGAGGAGTTTCACAAGCTCCTGCTGCACGTTCGGGAACCATATCGGACCATGGTCCTGATCGCAGGCTGTTTGGGACTTCGCGCCAGTGAGATCGTTGGGCTTCAGTGGAGAGATTTCGACTTTCAGAAGTCGACGCTGTTGGTCCAACGTGGCGTCGTCCATGGGCGGGTGGACGATGTGAAAACGGAGTATTCACGTGACTCCGTACCGATAGCGCCCGAGCTAGCGAAGGAGCTGATGGAGTATCGTTCTCGTTGTTACCCGACGGAGGAGGGCTGGTTGTTCGCCAATCCTGCGACTGGTAAGCCCTACCACCAAGAAGAGATCCAGAAGAAGCACATTCGTGGCGGCGGCAAAGGCGGCGGCGATCAAGTCCCAAGTCGGATGGAAGACGTTCCGCCACAGCTTTAGGTCATGGCTCGATCAAACCGACGCACCGATTGGAGTGCAGAGAGAACTCATGCGCCACGCCAGCATTCAGACAACAATGAATGTTTACGGTAGGGCGATGACAGACAGTAAGAGGCAGGCCCACAACAACGTAGTTCAAATGGTCCTGCAAGTAGAAACGGCGGATACAGCCGTAGAGGAAAACACGGAATCGCAGCGTTAATATGGTCTAGGATGGTCTTGAGATTTCGCCTGGCAACTTGCAACTGATTGATTTGGTTGGTTGCGGGGGATGGATTTGAACCACCGACCTTTGGGTTATGAGCCCAACGAGCTACCAGACTGCTCCACCCCGCAGTTAGATTCTAACGCAGGGCGGCGGAAGCGTCAAACTTAGTGCCCGACTTGTCGCCCGACTTGTCGCCCGACTTGTCGCCCGACTCAGCGGCCCGCGGCGCGTGCGCGCGGCTTCTCGGTCTCGAGCGCCTTCACTCTTTGCAGGTGCTCGCGACGGTCCACGATGTAGTAATATCGCGCTGAAGCTTCGCCGCCGCTGAGGTGCGCCAGGATCTGCTCCAGTGCGTCGCTGGGGTTATTGGCCTGCACGCCGATGGAGCGCAGGTAACCGGAGTGCCGCAATCTGTGCCATAGCTCGGGCAGCGTATAGCGGCGCTCCAGCGTCAAGCCGCCGGCCAGTTGCGAACGGCTCACCAGGTACTGCACCAACAGCAGCTCGTCGAACAGCATCGGCGCCAGGAACAGCCGCCCGTCTTCCACGCTCCAAGATTTCACCGCAGCTTCTTCCTCCGGCCCTAGCCGTCGCAATCGCCGGATGGAATGCACGCCCGCAAATTCCGCCTGCCAGTTCACCTTGGGCTCCTTGCGTCCCAGATAGTGCAGCGACACGTCGCGCAGCCAGGCCGGATCGTCCAGGTCCAGGTTCGCGCCGATTTTTTCCAACCACTCGAAGAAGGCGTGCTGCTGCGTGGCCTTCTGTTCCAATACGGCAAACGCATCGCCCGCTTTCGGCAGCGACTTTACCAAATTGCGCCGCAGCGTATCGGTGGCCTTGCCGCTTTCGATGCGATGGGTCTCAATCCGGGCATGCCATTTCGCCGCCGACCCGCAATAGGGACACGGTTGCTTGTCGTGAGCCGCGAAAAACGGCCGCACCGGTTCGACCGAGGTCAGTTCCTCAAACGACGGCGTGTAGCGTTTCATTTCCGCCAGCGCTGTCTTGGGCGTCATGCTCATGGCCTGCGTGAAGATCTGCCAGACGCAAGCCACACAGAGCGATCGTTCGCTCGACACCACGGACTCCGGGGGAAACGCTGAGAGGTCAACCCGGAAAACGGTCGATGGAGGGGCCTTCTTCTTGACTGGCGCCTTCTTGACCGGCTTCCGCGTTCGAGTAGCCATGTTTCAGGTTTACCAGAACTGGAGCCTGCCGTATGCTAACCACATGGAGATGGCCGGCAAAAGGCAATCCAGACTGGTCCAGTACCGGGTGGGGCTTGGCATTACCGTGAGCCTGCTGGTAGCCGGCGCTATCGGACTGGTGGCCTGGGCCAGCCTGGCCAATACGCGCGCAGCGATTGTCGAACTAACCGACCAACAGGTCCGTGAGCTGCTCACTGGACTGGACACACGGGTCCAAGACCATTTGCAGGCTGCCGTCACCGCGGCGCAGCTTTCCGAGCAATTGATGAGCAATGGCGTGCTGCGCCGGGACCCCGATGTACTTGCACGCCATTTTACCGAGGTGCTGCGCGCCAATCCGACCTTCGCCTGGGCCAGTTACAGCGATGCCATGGGCAATTTTACCGGGGCTTATCGCGCTACCGACGGTTCATTGCACGCGAGCCAAACCACGCTGAAGGCTCGCGCCAAAGGCGTGTGGGAACGGCACTATGAGGAGACCGCCAACGACTACGATCCGCGCGATGAAGAGTTCTACAAGGCCGCGCAACAAGCCGGGAAGCTGGTCTGGATTGGTCCGGTGATTTTCTATGACGAGGGGCTTCCAGGCATTACCTGCGCGAACCCTCGCTACGCGAAGGACAGAAGCTTGCTCGGCGTCTTGACCGTCGACTTCAATCTCAACTTCCTTTCCGATTTCGTCGCTCAATTGCATTTCGGAAAAAGCGGCAAGGTGTTCATGTTCGCTCAGGACCGTCATGTGATCGCCTTTCCCGGGTTGCGGCTGGTGGAGAACGCGGGGCAGGGGAAGGCGGTCCAGCTGGTGACGGAAGCGGACGTCGCCGATCCTGTATTCCAGGCCTTTATCGCGCGCAAGGAGGCTCTGGCGGAGGAACAGTTCACCGTGCTCCAAGCCAGCCAGCGCTATGTGGCTGGATACCGGCGATTGAAGGTGGCGGGCGGCCCCACGTGGTTTCTGGGCGCCTATGCTCCCGAATCGGATTTCATGGGAGTGCTGACGCGAAACCGGGAGGCCGCATTCGCCATCGCCGTAGTTGCTCTGTGCATCGGATTGCTGCTCACGATGATCCTGGCGCGGCGCATTTCTGTTCCCCTCACGCGGCTCGCATCCGAGATGCAGGAAGTTGGAGATTTTCAACTGAGCGTTCGCCCTCCGATCAAGACCATCTTCAAAGAGGTGGCCACCATGGATGAGTCGCTGCTCCTCATGAAGGGCAGTTTGCGGTCGTTCTCTTACTACGTCCCGAGAGATCTGGTGCGCGCCATGCTCGCGTCCGGGCAGGAAGCCACGCTGCAAGGGCAGACGCGCGAGATGACGGTCTACTTTTCCGATATCGCCGGCATGACGTCCATGGCGGAGGCCATGACGCCCGATCAGCTGGTGGAGTTGCTGAGCCGCTATTTCGACGAGATGACCGGCGTGGTGGCGGCGCAGGGAGGGACGGTGGACAAGTTCATCGGCGACGCCATCATGGCGTTTTGGGGAGCGCCCGCTCCCACGGCCGATCACGCCGCGCGAGCTTGCGAGACGGCCTTGCGATCGCAGCGCAGACTGGCGGAATTGCGAGCAGCGCCCGATGTGCCTGGACTCGCGAATATTCGGTCACGCATCGGCATCGCTACCGGCGACGTCCTGGTGGGCAACGTCGGATCGCACGACCGGTTCAATTACACGGTGATGGGCGACACAGTGAATCTCGCCTCGCGGCTGGAAAGCTTGAACAAGCTGTACGGCACACAGATTCTGATCGGCGATGCAACTTATCGGGCCGCACGCGAGCGGATTGTCGCGCGTCCGGTGGGCGTGGTCCAGGTAAAGGGCAAGCGCCACTGCGTGGAAGTTTGGGAGCCGCTGTGTCTTGCGTCTGAAGATGACGCCGTCGCTCACGAGTTGGCGCGGCTGTTCGCACAGGGGCTGGAGGCATACATCATGCGAGATTTCCGGGGCGCGGCGGAACAATACAAAGCCGCTTTGCGCTTGCGCCCGCACGACGAGCCCGCGGCGGTGCTGCTGGAGCGTTGCCGTGAATTTCTGAGCGCTCCGCCGCCCGAAGCGTGGAACGGAGTGTACGTCGCGACGGAGAAGTAAAGATATACTGAGGGTCTCGCCATGCAAACGGAAGCGCGGGTCAACATCTCGGAGGTGGTCGGCGACAGCAGCTTCGGCGGCTTTCAGCTGGGCCTGTGCATCCTTTGCGGCCTCTGCCTGATCATGGATGGCTTCGACGTGCAGGCCATGGGCTACGTCGCGCCGGTGATCCTGAAGGAATGGCACGTTCCGAATGCGCAGTTCGGGCCGGTATTCGGCGCCGGGCTGTTCGGCATTCTCGTGGGTTCGCTGTTCTTCAGCATGCTGGCGGACAAGATAGGACGCCGGCCGGTGCTGATTACCGTTACGATGTGCTTCTCGGCGCTGACGTTTCTGACTGCGCAAGCCGCGAACGTGCAGCAGATGTTGATCATCCGTTTCATTGCCGGAATGGCATTGGGCGCCATCATGCCGAACGCGGTCGCGCTGGTTGGAGAATTTAGCCCGCGCAAGCTGCGAGTGACCATCATGATGATTGTTGGTAACGGATTTACCGCGGGCGCCGCTTTTGGCGGCTTTATCGCGGCCTGGCTGATTCCCCGGTTCGGATGGCGTTCGGTATTCTATTTCGGCGCGGCGGCCCCTTTGCTGATCGGCGTCGTCATGATTTTCGCGCTGCCGGAGTCGCTCCAGTTCCTGGTGCTGCATCGCAAGCGTCTGGAACAAGCCGCGCGATGGTTGAGGCGGATCGATCCGGCGGCGCCCTCGGACCCCAGCCGATATTACGTGGAAGAGACCAAACGCAAAGGCGTTCCGTGGGTGCATCTTTTCCACGAAGGCCGCGGCGTCGGAACTGTCTTGCTGTGGATCATCAATTTCATGAATCTGCTGAACCTGTATTTCCTGGCGAGTTGGCTGCCCACGGTAGCCAATCAAGCCGGATACGGAATCGGAACGTCGGTTCTGGTGGGAACCATGGAACAGCTGGCCGGCATGATCGGAGGATTCACGCTGGGTCTGTTCGTGCAGCGCTGGGGCTTTGTTCGCGTGCTCACCACCTGCTTCACTCTCGGTTGCATCAACATCGCGCTAATCGGACGGCCAGGCTTGTCGCTCGCGATGCTGTTCACCGTTGTCTTTCTCGCCGGATTCGGCGTAGTGGGCGGGCAAACCGCGGTCAATGCGTTGTCGGCGACTTATTACCCGACCGATCTACGAGCCACGGGAATTGGCGCGGGTCTGGGTATCGGACGCATCGGCGCCATTATCGGCCCGGTGGTTGGCGGCGTACTGATGAGCCGCCACTTGCCGTCCCAAAACCTTTTCGAAGTGGCTGCGGTTCCAGCGCTGATTTCCGCCATCGGGATGTTGGCGATGCACTGGGTGCTGAAGGCGCGGACAGTCCGAATCGAGCCTGCAATTCGCGCCGGCCAAAGCTTGTGATTTCGAGCGCCCGGCTGTCCAGGTCCTGCGTCACCCATTTCCTTTTCAACGCGACTTGTAACAGCGCTGCCCCGAGCGCGCCTCCAATATGGGGCCGCCGCTCGCTCCAATCGAGACAGGCGTAGGCGAAACGGCGGCGCAGCGATCGCGTGGCATCCAGATCGATCCCCAGGGCCGCCAGCGCCTTGGTTCCCTCCTCGGTCAGCTCGTAGCCGTGTGAAAACCATCCCAGCGCCTGGAACCGATCGTGAAGCGACACGGCCAGCGTCCCCGCCAGATGGTCGTAGCAAGTGCGCGCGGCTCGCAGCCTGCTGGGCGTGTTCGGAACAAATGGCGCGCGCGAGGCGCCGGCGAAGACGCCCAATGCTTCCAGAATTTTGCCGACCCTGGGTCCATCCAAACTGTAGTAGCGATGTTTCCCCTGGGCCAGCACCTGGACCAAACGCGCGGCCTTCAGACGATCCAGGTGTGCGCTCGCCGTGGATGGATTTACGCCCGCGACGATGGCAAGCTCGGTGCTGGTTCGCGCTCGGCCATCCAGCAGGCAGTATAGTATGCGCGTTCGCGCCGGCTCGGCAATCGCTGCCGCAAGGCCTGAGACCGCAGTCTCCAAATGCCGTTCCGCATCCATATTTCGATCATAAACGAAGTGTCACTGTCCGACAAGTGGCATACTGCGGACATGACCATGGTCTGCGTCATCCGCTATGAAATCGATCCATTCCAGCGCGACGGGTTCAGGAAGTACGCCGAGAATTGGGGCCGCATCATTCCGCGCTGCGGCGGTCATCTGATTGGCTATTTTCTGCCGCACGAAGGCACCAATTACGTAGCCTGGGGGCTGATTGCATTCGACAGCCTGGCGTCCTATGAAACCTACCGCTCGGGCCTGAGATCCGACCCGGAGGCGCGCGAGAATTTCGGCCTGGCGAAGAGCCAGCGGTTTATCCTGCGCGAAGAACGAAACTTCGTCGAGGTGGTGGAGGGGACGTTCGGCCTGCCATCCCTGCTGGCGGAAAAATGAAGAAGATCGGTATCGTGGGCGGCGTTGCGTGGTTGTCGACAGTCGATTACTACACTGAGATCTGCCGCCGCAGCGAACGCTGGCATCGAGCGCAAAATCGACCAGGCCTCCCGTCGACTCCCGAGATGACCATCGAATCCTTGGACCACAGGAAGGCTGTCTCCTTCCTGGGCATGGATGGCGACGAAGAATCCTGGTTGCGCTTCGACGAATACCATCGTTCGGCCCTACAGCGCCTTGAAGCGAGCGGAGCGGAATTCGCGCTTATCGCAAGCAACACCGCCCACCATCGCTTCGCGTCTATCGTGCGTGGTATCGGAATTCCCGTGATCAGCATCCTGGACGTAACGGCCGCCGAATGCGCCCGGCTCGGAGCCACCGACGTTCTGCTGCTGGGCACGGATATCACGATGAAATCCAACGTATTTCGTCAGGAGTTCGCCAAGCACGGCGTTCGAGCCGCGGGCCCGGACGACGAAGAAGCAAGAGCGCAGACGATAGAATTGATCGCTGAATTGAGCCTCGACCAAATCGATGGAGCGGCTGAGAGGCTCTGTAGAATCGCGAAACCGCACCCGGTGGTATGCCTGGCGTGCACCGAATTGTCGCTTGCGTTTCCGGAGCGGAAGACGCTCTCAACTTTCAATTACGCTGGCACGTTATATCTCAACACTACAGCCCTGCACATTGACGCTGCGTTTCGTTTGTCAGTGGCCGACGAGCCAGTCACTTAACGTGATGCTCTTCCACTTCTTTGTTATTTTCGGTGCAGACGTACTCTAAAATCTCTTCGCTCTTCGGCATCAGAACCCAGGTCCTGACATTGCTGAAGGGCTTGGTGTACATCTTCGGATCGCTCACCGTGACCTCATAACCCAAATGGGTGGCATCGATGCGGTGGAAATGTTCCACCACGTGGAGGTCCTCGCTAACCGGGTGCCCGGCCGTATCGAGCAGCATTTTGGGCGTGGCGAAGAACGGGCCGACGGTGTCGACAACCAGCGTGTCGCCCTCCCAATGGCCCACCGAATGCCCGTACCAGAACGTCTCCTTGGCTTCGTCGGCGGTAGGATGGGGGCGGCCATCCAGGTAGACAACGTGAAACGCAAACATCGATTCGTGCAGGAACACGATCTCCTTCGGCGTTTGAACAATCTCGGTCGCCACGGGAGCGTTCATCGATCGCGTGTAGCCCATGGGATTGCAATGCGCGGTGGCGTCGTAACGGCTGGGATCGTAGTTCTTGCTCCACTCGGCCGCCCAGGGTGTCATCGGGAGTGGGCCGTCGGCCTTCTGGGAGCAGCCCTTTACTTCCGCACCGCAGGCGTCATTGCGGCCGTCCTTGCTCATATCGATGACGAAGGGATGGTCCCACAGGCCGCTCAGATCGGGCTTGCCGTCGGGCATGCGAGGAATCGGGCTAGCCGTGCTCTGCGCGGTAACAGGCATCGATAGACCCGAAAAAAGGACCGCAGCCGACAGACACGCGGAGAGCAGAGGATTTCGCACTTTGAACCTCCCGATGGCAGCGCACTCATTCTAATTGGCTGAAAAGCGGCAAGTCAACCGAATTCGGTTTGTCCGGCGAAGGTTTCGCCGCCGGATATAATACCCGCTGGCCCTCCACCCTCGCGAACGGTGTCATGGCGTGCGGCTGGCTTTTGGTGGCGCTCAAAATCTCCAGAACCGGAATGCCCCGCGCGACCAGGGCGTCGGCGACTAGCGACCGGTGGCATCGCCACGGAACGGCCTCTGCGCACATGATGGCGGTGGGCGCTTCCGACGCGATTGCCACCAGGTTACTGACGTTTTCGTCGAATTCCGGGGTTTGCATGTAGTCGGCGTAGCCGCGAAACGACGCGTTGCGCCATGCGGTGTTGATCGAATCCTTGTAAGGGTGCCGGAGGCCGCCCAGACCGGGCAGATGGCGGTACTCGATTCCCGCGTTTTGGAGGCTTTTAGCCAGGGTTTCCTGGCTGAATTGAGGATTTCGGCGCGATTTCGGGATGGTTCTCACGTCCACCAGGCGGCGGATTCCGTGGGCCTGCAGCATGCCGACGAATTCTTCGATGGAATGCGTGGAGTGCCCGATGGTGCTGACGGTCATGAAGGCGCCCATCCAGCTCCAAAGTAACAAACGGGCACGGGGGGCTGCGGCGTCATGCGTCATCGTGAATGCGAGTCATAGAAAATTTCTTCTTTACCCCCAATCCGACGGTCCATATACTTAAAGTGACTTCTTCCCCGCCGGCAGCCGTTGGATGGGAGTTCGTCAAAACAACGGAGTCTGTTTGCCTCCGAAGACGTGCTCAGCGGCCGGAGCACCTTCACCTCGCCTTCGAAAGTAAGAGCAACTTGAACGGCAAACAGCGTTGTGCATGAGCGAACCCAGGTATGAACATATAGTTCTCGCCGGCAACGGGATGTCGGGCGTGGCCTGCGTGGAAGAGCTGATTCGCAGCGGCCAAATTTTCGACATCACTATTATTGGCGAAGAACCCCACGGCAATTATAACCGCACTTTGCTGGCTAGCGTGCTGGCGGGCGAGCGCGATATCGACAGCATCATCTTAAACGACATCGAGTGGTACCAGGAGCACGGTATCCGGACTCGCATCGGGATCCGCGTGGAGGAGATCGACCGGCTGAATCGCGCCGTGCGCAGCAGTGACGGCGATTGGACCAGTTACGACAAGCTGATCCTGGCCACCGGCTCTAGCCCCGCGGTTCCACCGATGGGCGGCCTGGACCACGCCGGCGTCTTCATATTCGGCACCTTGGACGACGCGCGGAAGCTGTCGGAAGCGGCCGGCGAGGGTGTGCGGGCGGTGGTGATCGGCGGATGGCTGGCGGCGGAAGTTGCTCGCGCGCTCCGAAAGCGCGGCTGTGATGTGGTGGTGATCGAATGGGAGGGATCGTTCGAACCGAGAATCGAAACCGTGCTCGGGGACGGGCGAGTGGAAGCCGTGCGTTTCAGCAATGGCGATGAGTTCGGCGCGGACCTGGTTGTGATCGCGACGAATCTGAAGCCGAATACGCTGCTGGCGCGCACTGCCGGGCTGGAGGTGAATCGCGGAATCGTGGTGAACGAACAACTGGAGACCTCCGATCCATATATTTTCGCGGTGGGAGGGTGCACGGAGCATAACGGCCAGATCTTCGATTGTTTTCCGCCGCTATTGGAACAGGCCAAAGTGCTGGCCGCGAATCTGGCGGGCGCGCGGCGGCGCGGATTTACCAACCTGGATACTGTATTTCAGGAATTGACCGAGTCGCCTCTCCACCAACGCGCGGAGTAAACGATCACGGCCGCAGCCAGCCATCCCAATGCATAGGCCGGTTGCGCGCCCCAGCGCATAAGCGCCGAGTGCATCAATCCGAACCAGGAAAACACCGCGGCCACGATGCACCAGAGGGCCGCGCGGTGGAAGCGGCGATCGATCAATTCTGTGATGACCGATGCCACCACCAAAACCAGGAACAGAAATCCGTTGCCTAATCCCAAAACCGACGACCAATAGATGGATCGATTGAGCGCGGCTTGCACGCCGCTATTGGTCGCCGAAAGTCCGAGCGCCGGCAGGGCCGAATTTACGGCCGCCGCCACTACCGCCCCGGCCGGAAGTACGAACCCCAGCAGCACCGCAGCCAGGTATTTTGGATCCACGCGCCGCAACGCAGCCAGGCCCACGCCGATGGAAACGTAGGCGATGATGGCCGCGAGAATGGGCCAGGGGAACAATTGCGCGACAAAAGTGGTAAGTCCGCTCATCACCACCGCGAGAAAGAGCAGCGGCGTCCAAAGGGTGAAGCTGATGCGCGCGCCCACTGCCTTGTAGGGCGGATGCATGGCGTAGATCACCGGCGCGATCACACTCCCGGCGAGCCCGCAGACCAGCGTTCCTATCCCATCCCACGCCAGCACCGCGCGCGCGTCATAATCGTCGCCCGCCGCCGCGGCGCCGGCGACCGAGGCGATGTCTTGCAGCACTTGATAAATCGCGATAGGCGCGATCACCGAAAGGTAAGGCACTGCCAGCATCATGGCGCGCCACGGCGCCCGCACCGCGGCGAAGGGAAGTTGCAAGGACCAGCCGGACCAGACGGGGTGCACGTATCCAATTGCAAGCGCGACCGACAGAGGAATGACCCATGCGGCGATGAAAGGCGGGATACGCCAGCGCGTGATCGGGATGCCGGCCAGCACGCTGCTGAAGATAATCGCAAGCGCGATGAGGCCAATGAGAGGTTGATCGAAGACGCGTTGCAGCAGCACCAGCGCGAGATAGCTGTACATGGCCGCGCCGAACACGGTCATCGCAGCCGGAACGGGAATGAATCGGCGGAAGAGGGCGGCAAATGGCGCCGCTGCCAGCTTGATGAGTCCAGTCCAAGCCACCGCCGCCGCGCCGATCTCCCACGCGCGACCGGCATCGCGCGTTTCCAGATACACGGGAAGCATGATCGAGAGCGTGTAGGCGATGATGGCCGGCACGTTGTTGCCATAGACGTGAGCGGTCACGTCGGCACGGCCTTCGCGCCTTGCCAGGCGCACGGCGAGGGAGAGCAAGCCCAGCGAACCGATCAGAAAGCCTAGAGCGTAACCCGGCAGCAAGTGCGTCACGCTGAATGCGGCCGGGATCCCGACCGGGATCAAAAGGAAAACCGGGATCACCATCTGTGCCAGATTGAAGCCGACCTGCGCGATGGTGGTGTCCAGATCGCCGCGGCTGAGCGCCCACCATCGCTCGTTCATGGCGATTAAATCTTGAAGGATTCGAGCGATTCCGGCGCGAACAGCTCGGCCGGCGCGAGCAAGCGCTTGGCCAGACCCTGCTCGTGCGAATAGCGCAAAAAGGTCTGCAAAACGTGGATATTGGGCTCCAGACCGTTAGGCCAGAAGTCGCGGCCCATCAGCTTCTCGGTGTCCTCAACGTGCTGCACCAGCCACGGCAGCATGGCCTTCAGCGCACCCATTTCGTGAAGATCCTCGTAGGTATCGCGCTGCGCCAGCGTGAATGCCTTCACCAGGGACTGCGCCACCCAGCGATGCTTCTCGTAGAGATCACGTCGCATGACCACGACGTGCATGATCGGGAAGATTTTGGTCTTCAGATAATAGTCGCGCTCCACGGATTGGTAGTTCTCAAAGAGGCGGCGGACCTTACTGGAGCCTCTCTTGAATGTCGAGGGGGCGCGCGCGGTGTAAAGCGCGTCGATTTCGCCCGAATCAATCATCTGCGAGAGTGTTTTATCCGCCGGAATCGGTTTCACGCGAAACTCGGGAGGCAGCGAAAGAGCGATCTTCTCCGGGCGGCCCGACTGTTCTTCGCCGCCGGTGAAATAGGAGGGGCTGGTCACCGGCACGCCGTACTCGTCGCTCAAGATGCCGCGGATCCACACCGGCGCGGTCATCTGATATTCGGGACTGCCGACGCGCTTGCCGATCAAATCCTTCGGCTCGCGAATTCCACTGCCGGCGTGAATGTAGATGCAGGAATGCCGGAACATGCGGGAGGGAAAAATTGGAATTGCGATGAACGGCGGATTTTCGCGGAACAACGATAGCGTATACGACGACAGCGACATCTCCGCCACGTCGAACTCTTGATGGCGCAGCATGCGGAAGAACGTCTCTTCCACCGGCAGATTGAGATAGTTCAGATCGACGCCGTCTACTGCGACGCGGCCTTCCAGCAGCGCGCGCGTTCGATCGTAATTCCAGCAGGCCAGCGTGAGCTGGAGTTTTGGCATTATTCGTAATAAGCGGGCGATTTTTTCAGCTTGGAGTTGGCGGTGTAATCGTGCTCGATCCAGAGCTGCGCGCCCGAAGTCTTGAGGAATTCTTCAATCTTGGCGCGGCTGGCGAGCGACTGCTCTTTGTTGAATTCGAAACTCGGCACGTGATCGGTATTGCGCTCTTCGTTGTAATGATACAGATCGCCCGCCACGAGCACCGGTCCGGTTTTTCGAAGTTTCAGAAAGAGCACCTGATGGCCGGGCGTGTGGCCCGGAGCGGGCTTGATGATTACGGTCCCATCACCGAAGACATCGTAATCGGAGTCGCTGGGCACGATGATGGTCTTGCTGTCCTTGAGTGCGCTGTAGTTTTTCTCGACGCGGACGGGCGCGGGTTTGTCGGAAAACATGATGTCGCGCTCGGGTTGCGAGACCAACCAGGTGGAACCGGCGAACATATTGGCGTTGGCGGTGTGATCGATGTGGTAGTGCGAGAACGCGATGTACTTGATGTCTTCGGGCTCATAGCCGATGGCCTCGAGTTGCGGCTTGAGCGGCCTGGTCACCGTGATCATGCCTTGCTTCACGGGAGCGCCATCCGCTTTGAAATCGCTATCGGGCGCCACGCCGACGTCCCACATCATGGTCCCTTTCGGATGCACCACCAGGAAACATGGCACCGACATTTTCAACTCGGAGACGTGGTCGAAACCGAAAGACTTCGCATCCGCCGGTGTCAACACGCCGCAATCGAAAATGTAAAGCCGTAGAGATTTCGGCGGCTTGGGCGCGTGATGCGCGGGCGTGTTTTGAGCGGCGAGCGAAGCCGCTGCGAGAGCAATCAGGGCGAGAGCCTGCCTACCGGACATGGATGTGCCTCCGTCGTTGAACTATATCGTATTTTGCCGCGGCGATTACGCCAGCTGCTTTTTGATCGGCAGCTCGCGAATCCGTTTGCCGGTGGCCGCGAAAATCGCGTTGCAAATGGCCGGCGACATGGGCGGAACGCCTGGTTCGCCTACACCGGCCGGAGGAGCGTCGCTGGCCACAATGTGAACGTGCGTCTGGAGGGGCGCCTCGTTGATTCGCGCCACCGGATAATTGTTGAAGTTGGATTGCTCGATGCGGCCATGGGCGGCCGTGATCTCGCCCATCATCGCGATGGTTGTCCCGAAAATGGCGGCGCCCTCAAATTGCGCGCGCACGCGATCGGGATTCACCACGGTGCCGGTGTCGAGCGCGATATCGACGCGCGGAATGCGAAGCTTTCCTTTGTCCACTTCCACCTCCACCACGGTAGCGACATAGGTCAGGAAGCTGCGATGCACCGCGATGCCCAGGGCGCGGCCGTTGCCCGGTTTTTTGTTGGCCCATCCGGACTGTTCGGCCACGGTCTCAATGACGCGCCGGATGCGCGCGGTATCCAAGGCGTACGGATCGGGAGCTTTGCGGGCATTGGGCGGACGCGTGTCGATGATGCGCGGGCTGCCCAGCACATCCAGCAAATACTCGACGCGGTCGCGACCGGAGGCCGCCGCCAGTTCATCGGTGAAGGACTGCACGGCAAACGCGTGCGGGACGTTGGCCACCGAGCGCATCCAGCCAATACGCACTTTCGCTTCCGCGGGACCGCACTCGGCGCGGAAATTCGGGATATCGTACGGCACGTCGGTCCAGCCCATGCTGAGCTCGAAGCTGCCGTAGCGAGCCGAGGCATCGTTCATGGACGCGATGGGCGGGAACACGCTGCGCTGCAGCCAGGCAGTGGGACGGCCTTTTTCGTCGATGGCCGCCTTCATGTACATGGCGGCGACGGCATGATAGTAATCGAAATGGATGTCGTCTTCGCGGCTCCAGACCACCTTCACCGGCTTGCCCAGTTGCTTGGACAGCACCGCGGCTTCGGCGACATAATCCGGTTTCGATTTTCGACCGAAGCCTCCGCCCAGCAGCGTGACGTGGCACGTCACGTCTTGCGGCTTAATTCCCACGGCGGCCGCGACTGTGTCCTGGGTGGCTTGCGGATTCTGTGTCGGCGCCCAACAGACCACCTTGCCGTCCTTGAATTCGGCGAGCGCCACGGGCGGTTCCATGGCCGCATGGGCCATATGCGGCACGTAGTACTCGGCTTCGATGGTTTTGGCGGCCTTGGCGAAGGCAGCATCCACATCGCCATCGTTGCGCGCCGGTTTGCAGGTCTGGCGCGCGGTCTCCTGCAGGGTCTTCTTGTACGCGGCGGAATCGTAGTCTGCATTCGCGCCCAGATCCCAATCCACCTTGAGTTTCCGGCGGCCTTGCATCGCGGCCCAAGTATTGTCGGCGATGACGGCCACCCCGCCCAGCGGTTGAAATCCCCAAGCCGCGGAATAACGCGGAATGGTCACGGTTTGCGACACACCGCGAACTTTGCGCGCTTCCGCGTCGTCCACACTCTTGAGCGTCCCGCCGATCACGGGTGATCGTTCAATAGAGGCGTAGACCATCCCTGGAACGCGCGCATCCATGCCGAACGTGGCGCGGCCCTCGGTGATGGCATCCAGATCGGTGATGGGTATGTTTTCCTTGCCGACATAGCGGAACTGATCGGGCGATTTGAATTTCAGATCTTCCTTCTTGGGAACCGGTTGCTTGGCCGCGAGCGCCACCAATTCGCCGAAACCCAGCTTGCGATTAGTGGGCGCATGCACGATTTCGTGATTCCGGGCCTGGCACTCGGAAGCGGGAACGCCCCATTTCGCCGCAGCCGCGCTTTCCAGCATCATGCGCGCCGTTGCGCCCGCCTGGCGCATTGGAGTATAGAAGCTGCGGATGGAATTCGATCCATCTGTGTTCTGATCGCCATATTTCTTGTCGCCGATCGCCTGCTGGATGGTGACGCGCTTCCAATCGGCTTCCAGCTCGTCGGCCACTACCATTGGCAACGACGTTCGAATACCTGTGCCCATTTCGGAGCGATGCGCGATGACGATCACGCGGCCGTCCGGTTCCAGGCCCAGATAGACGCTGGGCTGCCAGGAGGCATCGCTATCGGTGTCGGCCAGGGCGTCTTCGGGCAAAAATCGCGAGCCGAGGATCAGAGCACCGGCGGTGAAGACGCCGCCGAGGAAACCACGCCGGCTGACTACGGTGATTGAGTTGTCGTTCATGCTCTCGGCTTTCATGCTCGCACCCCAGCTGCTATCTTCACCGCTTGTCGAATGCGTTGATACGTGCCGCATCGGCAGATGTTACCCTGCATGGCTTCATCGATGTCGCGATCCGTGGGCTCAGGCTTCTCTTTGAGCAACGCCGCGGCTTGCATGATCTGCCCACTCTGGCAATAGCCGCATTGCGGGACGTTGGCCGCGCGCCAGGCCTTCTGCAGGGGATGGTCGCCCTTGGGACTGAGCCCTTCAATAGTCGTGATGCGCTTGCCGGCCACGTCGCTCATGTTGGTGACGCAGCTTCGCATCGCCTTGCCTTCCACGTGTACGGTGCAGGCGCCGCACAGGCCCATGCCGCAACCGAATTTCGCGCCGGTCAGCTCTAGCAGATCACGCAGGTACCATAGCACGGGCATTGCCGGGTCGCCATCATACTGCCTGACGGACCCATTCACGGTGAGTTGAATCATGTCCCTTCCCCTTTGATTTGGCTGATGTCTTCATGATAACCGGGAAATCGGGATCGGAGGGTGGAATGGTAGGGGACCGCTCCCTCACCGTCGCGGTTCAGTAACGCGAGTGCCCGTAGCCGTCCCCGCGGCGACCACGTCGTAGGGGCGCATCATTTCGTTGTCTTCGTGCTCCAGCACGTGACAGTGCCAGACGTAACGGCCGAGATAGCCTTCGAAGCGCACGATGATGCGGGTGACCATCTTCGGATCGGCGCGCACTGTATCTTTCCAGCCGGCTTCTTCGGGCGCGGGCGGAGTGACAGGTCCGGTGTATCGGATTTCCCCGGTGTTCTGATAGAAGAACGGCTCAAAGCGGCGGCGATCGAGAATCTGAAAGCGCACCATGTGCAGGTGGATGGGATGCGAATCGTCCGTGGTGTTGATGAAGCTCCAGATCTCGACGCTATCCAGAACGGGGTTCTCGGTCACAGGCATATGCCAGGGCGTGCTGTTCAACAGCATCGACATGGACTCGCCCTTCATCGTCATCCTTTCAATCAATGCCAGCGGGCGCGTTTTGACGGCGACCGATTCCAGTGTTTTCGGAACGGGGCGAAGCGTGGCGGGCAGGGAACTGGTATCGGTGGACTTTAGTTGGTTGACCCGAAACTCCATCACTTGGAACACGTCGTTCTGTAAAATGATTTGTTGGCCCGCGTGTGCGGTGAAATCGATTACAAGATCGGCGCGTTCGCCGGGCGCGAGAAGGGAGCGCTCCAGCGAAACGGGCGCGGGCAATAATCCCTGATCGGTACCGATCTGGTGAAATGCCTGTTCGTTGGAAAGGGACAAGTGCAGAAAGCGGCCATTGCAGGCGTTCAGCACGCGAAAGCGATATCTGCGCGGCTCCACATCCAGGAACGGAAAAGCTTTTCCATTGACCACCATCACGTCGCCGAAAACCTCGGGAACCCACGGCTTCTCGGGATCGCCGGATACGGGATAGTCGAGCTGGCCGTCTTGCTTCAGCAGGCGATCGTAAATCACGAGAGGGATTTCGAACGCGCCTTTGGGGAGATGGAGCGCGTCTTCGAAATCGTCACGAATCAGGAAGAGGCCGAACATGCCCGCATAAATGTTCAGGCGGTTGATGCCCATGGTGTGATCGTGATACCAAAGCGCCCCAGGTTCCTGATTATTGGGATAAAAATAGGTTCGCGATTTTCCTGGAACGTACCAATCCTCGGGATATCCGTCGCTCTCGGGCGGAGCCTTGGCGCCATGGATGTGGACCACGCCGCGAACTTCGGGCGTGCCGGGTTCGGCGCCGTGCAGGCTGTGGTCGATTGGAAGGAAATGCCTGCCAGGCAGCTCATTCGGCCATTCGATCAGGAGCGGCTGGCCGCTGCGCGTCTCAAAAGTTGGACCGGGTGAGGCGGAGCCGTAGCACCAGAGACGAGTGGCGGGAAGATCGCGATGCAATTTGCAGTCGAGCTGCCGCATGGGAACGCGATAATAGGGAACCTTGGCCGAGTGATTCTCCGGTGACGGACGGAGACCGGCGGCCTTCGCGATCTCTGGAATGGGAAGAGGGTCGACAAACTTAGCAAGCGAATTTGGATTCAGAGCCGGAGCGACAGACGCGGCGCGGCTGGCAAGCGCGGTCAGATAAGTCGCGTGGCGAACGAAGCTCCGGCGGGTTATCGTCAAGGCTAGCTTCGCGGCTTCACCGAGCGGAAATGCCGCACCGCTTTGGGCGATGCGCTCTGCGCGGGATTCACCGGCAGGCCGCTCGTTTCCGAGAGAATCAACGGTGTCGTGCTGGGAGCCGCTTCGAAGTCGAACATGTTATCCAAGGGGCCCGCGATGGCGTCGAACGATCCCTGGATTCTCTCGCCGTTCAGCCAGTTGTCTTCGATAAAGCGCGTGATGGAGCTTTGATCGGTGATGGTGTGATCCACGTAGTTGGCCTTGGCATAAGGAGAGATGACCATCAAAGGAAGCCGCGGCCCATATCCGCAGCGGCCCTGGGCATGTGCGACACTGGCCGTCACGCCGGGCAGAGCGGAGGTTCCGCTGCCGCACGTTCCATTTCCCGTGATCATGTCGGCGCTGGTGGTGGACTGATTCACCAGCGGCGGCATCTGATGATCGTACCAGCCGTCGGAATCGTCATAAGCGATCACCACGGCGGTGGACGACCAGGAGGGCTGGTTCTGGAGGTAATTGATGACATGCACCACGAACTGTTGTTCGTCGATGGGATCGGAGTATCCGGCGTGGCCATCCTGGAATCCGGGCGCCTTGAGGAAACTGACTGCCGGGAAATGGTTGGAGTTTACGGCGGTGTAGAAATCGTTGATGTCGTATTGATGATTGGCGGCGTCGCCCTGCTGGCCGATCATGGCCGCTGAAGTGGGTCGCGCATGAGTGAGATTGGCGGTGGACTTGTAATATTGGAACGGCTGATGGTGCGGAATGTAGTCGGCCTTCTTGCTGTTCGTGATCAGAGAAGTGGTGGTGCGCGAACAGCCGGTGCTTCCGTTGGGATTGGTCTGGGTCAGGTCGAATCCGCCTTCGAAGAATCCCCAACTCACGCCAGCGGCGTTCAACATATCGCCGATGTTTTTGCCGCTCATGCTGAAGGTTTCGCCGGTGGTGGTGGAACACACATCGCCGGCCGGATCGGCGTCGCTAATGTCGGTGAATCCGCCGGAGCCATCCTCGATCAGCGAGCCTGTTCCGTTCGTATTGTTGATGGCGCCGTTGAGCTGGCCGGAGATCAGATTGAGGGCGCCATCGGTGGAGGGGCCGAAATTTGTGCCGTAGGAGTTGTCGCTCATGGCGTAATGCTGGGCGTAATTCCAGAGAGCGGTCACTGTGTTGCCGTCGTAATAACCCATCACGAGACCGGTGGTGGAGGCCTGCGGAATGCTGCTGGGCGGAGGGCCCGCGGTGCCGGTGGCCATGGGGAACAAATCCACCAAACCGCTGTGATAAGCGATCTGCTCGGCGGTGTAATCGTGATCCTGATCGGCGGTGGCGGACTGCGATCGATCCAGCCGGAAAGGCGCGGTTGCGCCCGAGCCGTTGGCCGAATTGCCAATGGTCGCGCTGCCATTGAGGATCGCGGGAGAAAAGCCGTTGACCGTCGGTGTATTGGGGAAGGCGTAGAACGCGGGCTCGCCTTCCGGGTTCGCGGCGAACGGATAGGTGCCGAAGTAATGGTCGAACGATACGTTTTCCTGGAAGATCACCACCAGGTGTTGAATAGGTGAAGCCGCGCCGGCGGTGGGGGCGGGGGTTTGAGCGTGGGCCGCGCCCATACCAAGAAGAGCCCCGGCAATCAAAGCCTCGCCGAGGAAAGTGGATACATGTGTGCTCATATTTTCCTTTCCAATGTTGCTGCTTGAAGTCTTCCTCGAGCTGCTTTGAGGTTGAACGCCTGAGTATACGCAGGCAGTGTGAACGCCGGATGAAGACTTTGTGAAGTGTTGGTGAGAGGATGATATCGGTAGTAAACGCCTTGCGCTGGCATCGGAACTCGCGATATCCTGCCGTTGTCCGGAGGTCCCCTCCATGAAAAGGTCATCGGCCAGAGGCGTATCGTTAGCTTCTCTCGTGTTCGGCCTGGCTTTGGGCGCGCTGCCCATACTGGCGCATCACTCTTTCGCCGCGGAATACGACGACACCAAACCGGTGAAGTTCTCGGGTGTGGTGACCAAAGTGGAATGGATGAATCCTCACATCTGGTTTTACGTCGACGAAACGAAGCCGGATGGGAACGTGACTCATTGGGCCATTTCGGGCGGCGCGCCGGGGCAGCTGATGCGGCGCGGAATCACGAAAGATGTGATCCAGCCCGGAATGATGATCGTCGTGGAAGGTTTTCGCGCCAAAGACGGTTCGGACAACGCCAATGGGACGAAGGTTGTATTCCCCGACGGCCGCCAGGTGTTCACCACCAGCCAGGAACCGGATTCCAAGAAGAACTGAGCGCCAGGAGGACTCCAAAATGAGAAAAACATCTGCCGACTGGATCGGAGGCCGCATGGTGTTTGGCGCTCTGCTGGTTGGATTGGTTCTATCGCCCGCGCGTTTACAGCCTCAAAGCACGAAGACCTTCGATGCGAAGTCCACGTCGACAACCCCCGATGGCAAGCCGGACTTCAGCGGCATCTATGAATGGCCGAAATCGAACGGCGGCGATCGCTGCCGGTGCTCGGCGACGGTCTTCGATCACAAGAAAATGTCGCCGTTCAAACCGGGCGGCATGCCGTTCTTTGAGCCTCCCACCGGCGATCCGCGCCATGACGAGCCACGCGAATTTTGTATGCCGGCGGGCTTTCCATCGGGCATGTTGTCGGCCAATGCGGTGCAGTTCGTGCAGAACAAGAATTACCTGGTGATCGTGCACGAATTCCAGCGCATGACTCGCATCATTCCGCTGGATGGGCGTCCGCACCGCACCGGCATCGAGCCGACCTATTTCGGCGATCCGGTGGGACACTGGGAAGGCGACACGCTGGTGGTGGAGAGCACGAATTTCAAGCGCTGGGGTTTGGACGATTACTACTACACCGACAAAAACCAGTACCGCATGCACAGCGACGCGTTGCGCACGGTGGAGCACATCCACTGGCAGGACCCCAAGACGCTCTCCTACCAGCTGACTATCGACGATCCGAAAGTTTTCACCGCCCCGTGGACGCAGGATTTCACCATGGCCTTTCATCCGGATTGGGATCAAGCCGGATTGTACGAATACGTCTGCGAAGAGAACAACCGCTGTCCCGGCGGAAAGTGCAAGTCTGAATAAGAGGGTGACCGGTTCCCTGCGGTCGCGGCTCAGTAACGTTTCGTTAATAAGGAGCAATCACAATCAATGAAGACCCGTAAGCTGGGAGGGTCTGGCCTGGAAGTCTCTCCCATTTGCCTGGGCGGCAACGTCTTTGGCTGGACCGCGGATGAGCCTGCATCGTTCGCCATTCTGGACGCATTTTTGGGCGCCGGGTTCAATTTCGTCGATACCGCCGACGTGTACTCGCGCTGGCTCCCCGGCCACAAGGGCGGCGAATCGGAGACCGTGCTTGGGAACTGGTTCAAGCGGAGCGGCAAGCGGAAGCAAGTGATTCTGGCCACCAAAGTGGGGATCGAGATGGCGCCCGACAAGAAGGGGCTTTCGAAGGCGTACATTCTGCGCGAGGTGGAAGACTCGCTGCAGCGCCTGCAAACCGACTACATCGATCTTTACCAGTCCCACATCGATGACCTG
Source organism: Bryobacterales bacterium (assembly GCA_963798295.1). Taxonomy (GTDB): domain Bacteria; phylum Acidobacteriota; class Terriglobia; order Bryobacterales; family Bryobacteraceae; genus Palsa-89. Next base: position 88,112 of record CAWCSV010000008.1, read on the forward strand.
GCGACACCGCTCGAAGAAACGCTGGGGGCGTACGATCAACTGATCAAACAGGGCAAGGTTCGCGCGATCGGCGCATCGAACTATAGCGCGGAACGGCTGGCAGTGGCGCTGAAAACGAGCAAGGAACAGGGGCTGCCGCGTTACCAATGCCTGCAGCCGCACTACAACCTTTATGAACGCGCCGGCTATGAGCGGGAACTGGAGCCATTGTGCGTGAAGGACGGCATTGGAGTGATCCCGTACTTCGCGCTGGCCAGTGGATTTCTGACGGGAAAATACCGGTCGGAGAGCGATCTGTCCAAAGGCCCTCGCGGGCAGATGGTGAAAAAGTATCTGGACGAGCGCGGATTCCGGATACTGGCTGCTTTGGATAAAGTGGCGGCCCAGCTCCACGCCACGCCCGGCAAGGTTGCGATTGCGTGGCTCATTGCGCGGCCCAGCATCACGGCTCCCATCGCGAGCGCGACCAGCGTGGAACAGTTGATGGATCTCGTCGATGCAGCGAACTTGCGTCTGGACGAGGATTCGATCAAAGCCCTGAACGAAGCCAGCGCCTACTAAGCCGTGAACGCGCCCGAGCTACAGTTCGCGTTTGAGATTGAAGTGGAGGTTGCCGCGCCGCTGGATTTCGGCCAGACGCAGAACGGGCATCGGCGGGTGATCCGCATCAAGGGTGGCCGCGTGTGGGGACCGCGTCTGCAGGGACGCGTTTTGGAAGGCGGGGCGGATTGGCAGATCCTGCGTCCGGATGGCACAGCCGATCTGGAAGCGCGCTACACCATTCAGACCGATGACGGGGCGCTCATTTATGTAATGAATCGCGGTGTGCGGCACGGACCCGCGGAGGTGCTGGCGCGGCTGAATTGCGGCGAGCACGTTGATCCATCGTCCTATTATTTTCGCAGCGCAGCAAGTTTTGAGACCGGCGCGCCGGAGCACGCCTGGCTGACACGCGCGGTGATGCTGGGCCTCGGTGAGCGATACCCGGACAAAGTGGCGCTGCGCTTCTGGCAGGTGTTGTGAGCCGCGTCGCTGTTGTCACCGGCGCCGGCAGCGGGATCGGCCGGGCGGTGAGCCTGGCGCTGCACTCGGCTGGGTTCTCGGTGGTGTTGGCTGGACGCCGCGCATCCGAGCTGGAACGCACTTCCCTTATGGCCGCGCGTGGCGACGCGCCGATGCTGGTGGTTCAAGCCGATATCACGCAGCCGGACCAAGTGACCGCCTTGTTCGATCGAGCGAAGGACGCTTTCGGGCGGCTGGACGTTTTGTTCAATAATGCGGGAACGAACGCGCCCGGTGTCGCGATGGAAGACCTGACGTTTGAGCAGTGGAACGCAGTGGTTGCGGTCAACCTGACCGGAGCGTTTTTGTGCTCGCAGCAGGCCATTCGGCTCATGAAAGCGCAGACGCCGCGCGGCGGCCGCATCATTAATAACGGCTCCATCTCGGCGCATTCGCCGCGTCCCAACTCGGCGCCTTACACCGCGACCAAGCACGCTATTACCGGACTGACCAAGAGCATTTCGCTGGATGGGCGGAAATACGACATCGCGTGCGGGCAGATCGATATCGGCAACGCGGCCACGGACATGACCGAGCGGATGACCGCGGGCGTCGCGCAGGCCGATGGCACAAAAGCGCCCGAGCCGCGCATGGACGTGAAGCTGGTGGCCGATGCGGTCCTTTATATGGCGAACCTGCCGCTGGAGGCGAACGTGCAGTTCATGACGGTGATGGCGACCAAGATGCCGTTCGTGGGGCGGGGGTGAGGCGGCACGACGGGACGCTTCAGTCTCGTCCCTTGAATCGCCCTTCGGCTTCGGTTAGGATATTGCGCGTGAGTCTGGGGCGCGGGTACGGAGCAGGGCTCGTTGTCATGGTTCTTTCTGTCGCGTCCGTAACGGCGTTGATTCTCGTTCCGGAGTGGCTTGTGTCTCGGACACTTAGCCAGCACGCGAGTCCGGCACAACTCAAACAGATCGCTCCCGAACGGTACGTCGACATGGTCGACGACGCCCGTAAAACGGTCGCCCAAGCAATTGCGGGGCTCGCGCTGTTTAGGGACTCTCTGGCTGACATTCTTGACGATCCGGTCGAATGAAAAGGGCAAAATCGCCGACCGATTCGCAAAGGCGCTTGACCACCTGGGTGCTGTTCGCACACCCGAAGATCAGATTGCATCGGAGGTTCGAATTGGGGCCGTCGCCGAGTTGGAGCTGATCGGTGACGAAGCGCGAAAAGAGCGACAGCTCATCAAACGATCCCTCGTTGCTTACGTTCGCCATTATGCGTGGTGGGGATCTCGGGCGTCGGGTCCGGCCGTGTGGCGGCTAAAAGAAATTCAGACAATGATCTCGACACTCGGGAAATGGGGAATTGAGCGGGAGGAAAGCGACGAACTGCAATTGGATAACGTGGATCTTCGACACCTGCGGCTTTCAAGGAGGGCCGACCTGAGCAATTTGAAAGCAGTCAAATGCCACTTTGAATACTCGGAGCTAGAGAGCGTGACCTTTCGAGGTGGAGATTTTGATCATTCGTTTTTCCCAGGAGCGAAGCTAGAAAAAGCCGACTTTAGGAGCGCATCTCTAAGAAAGGCCAGGTTTCGCGCGCAAGCAGCAGGCCCAGAGGTCTGGGGCTGGAACAATAACGAGAAGAAGCATACCTTCAACGTCGAAAGTCCAGACGCGGATCTGAGAGGAGCAGACCTTCGCGGCGCCGATCTCACGGGCGCACTAATCAGCGATGAGCAAATTGCATCGGCGACGACCGATGACCAAACGATATTGCCTAACGGCCAACGGAGGACCGGAAGTGGCTGACCATCTTCCGGAATCACCCGGGGGGTCGATCCCAGATCGGGTCGCCGCCTGCCAAACGAGTCCATCTCCTCGCGAAAGTCGATCCGAATCAGGACCACCTCACCCGGTAGGAGGGTCATGGATCAACTGTTCGTAAACGGAGTCTTCGGGAACATAGGCAGATTCAAACTGGCGTCGTCCAGCCTCACGGAAAGCACGCTCGTCGTCGGAAACGTCCCACCGCAACAGAACCTCGATTTTTTCTCCGGCCGGAACCTGCGACGCGATTTCGGGCGGAACGGCGATTTGGCCGTTTGGAGCGATTTCTGCCCGAAAGTCCACAGTCTTCATCGGCTCTTCCCCTAGCCTCCATCATCGCATGTTCCGGTCAACCCCCGAATGAAATGTCAGAATTCCTGGCAAGGAAGGGAAGCCTTGTTTCCACCTAAAAGCTCAACAAAACCTGACAGATCAGAAACTTGACACCGCTCGCCGCCGCCTGTCATACTGCGTTTGCAATGGGCGCACAAGCCGTTACTGGTACAGCTACGTCCGTGTCCGACGCAGCGTGGAAAGCGATTGAAGGCGGTTACGATTTACAGGTTCATGTCGCGCCCGATGTCATTGAGCGGCGCATCGACGACATCGATCTCGGACACGAATTCCTGAGGCGCGGCCTCAAGGGATTCGTTCTGAAGTCGCACTACTTTCCCACCGCCGAGCGCGCCCACGTGGTCACCAAAGCGGTGCCTGGCATACAGGCTTTTGGCGCGATCACGCTCAATCATAGCGTCGGGGGGCTGAATCCGGTCGCTGTCGAACTATCCGGCCGATCCGGCGCCAAAATCGTCTGGATGCCTACCGTGGACGCGGCGAATGAAACTGCCGGCCGCGTGGACGGGCCGAATACCAAGTTGCCGTTCTGGGCCAAGATCCAGCGCGAGCTGGCGGCCACTGGAATCGCACCTCCGCCCTTGACGGTGCTGGACGATAAAGGCAATTTGAACGAAGCGGCGCGCAGGTGTCTCGAGATCATCGGCCATCACAATATGATCATGGCCACCGGGCACCTGGGGCGCAAAGAAATTTTCGCGCTGGTGCGCGGCGCGCGCCAGATGAAGCTGAAGCGCGTGCTGGTGACGCATGCCGAATTTCCCTCGCAGAATCTGACGGCCGACGAGCAGGCCGAGCTGGCCAACGAAGGCGCCTTCATCGAACATTGTTTCACCACCATGCACACTGGCAAAGCGCCCTGGGACGAAGTGATGGTGAGCATCCGCAAAGCTGGGCCGGAGCACTGCGTTCTTTCCACCGATCTTGGCCAGACCATCAATCCGCCGGTGTCGGAAGGTTTTGCCATGTTCGCGCAAACATTGATGGACGGCGGTTTTTCGGCCGCGGACATCCGGCGCATGGCCGTGACGAATCCGAGCGCGCTGGTTATTTAAGGCTTTATTTCTATGGATTCCCAAAAGAGCGTTCTGGTAGTGAGCGCCCATGCCGCCGATTTCGTGTGGCGTGCGGGCGGAGCAATCGCGTTATACGCGCAAAAAGGTTATCGCGTACGAATTCTGTGCCTGTCCTATGGCGAGCGCGGCGAATCCGAGCGGCTGTGGAAGATGGAAGGCATGACGCTGGAGTGCGTGAAGCAGGAGCGTCAAAAGGAATCGGAGCGGGCGGCTGGGATTTTGGGCGCCGAGATCCGTTTCTTCGATTCCGGCGACTATCCTATTAAGGCTTCCGAAGAAACTATCCATGAAATGGTGGTGGAATACCGCAAACTGCAGCCCGAGTTGATCTTGACGCATTCCTTCGAAGATCCCTACAACCCCGATCATCCCTACGCCAACATGCTGACGCTGCAGACGCGCGTGTATGCGCAGGCGGCGGGATATCCTGCCGAGGGCAAGCAGCTGGGCGCTCCGCCGGTGTTTATCTTTGAGCCGCACCAGCCCGAGCAATGCGAATTCAAACCGCAAGTGCTGCTCGACATCACGCCGGTGTACGAGATCAAAGAGAAAGCCATGGAGTCGATGGAGGCGCAGGAGCACCTGTGGAATTACTATCGCGACCTGGCTAAACGGCGCGGCGTCCAGGCCGTGCGCAACTCGGGGCGCAAGGGAATCAAGTACGCCGAAGCGTATCAGCGGATCTATCCGCAGGTGACCAGCGAATTTTCCTAAGCTATAACCATGCCCCACAAGATTGTTCGCAGTATTCCGCGTCCCGATGCCCAGGCGGTCAAACTGCTGGGCGAGCTCGGCGTCGCGACCGTGCACGAAGCGCAGGGCCGAACGGGCGCGATGAGGCCGTACATGCGGCCGATCTACCTTTCGGCGAAGGTGTCGGGCACGGCCGTCACGGTGTTGTGCCAACCCGGCGACAATCTGATGGTTCACGCCTCTATCGAGGTTTGCAAGCCGGGTGATGTCTTGGTGGTGGTGACAACTTCGGAATCCACCGATGGCATGTTCGGCGATTTGCTGGGGACTTCCTGCCAGGCGCACGGCGTGACGGGTCTGATCATCGATGCCGGCGTTCGCGACACCACCGAACTTACGGAGATGAAGTTTCCGGTGTGGGCCAAGGCGATCTCGTCGCAAGGCACGGTGAAGGCGACCCCTGGATCGGTGAATGTTCCCGTGGTGTGCGCGGGTGCGATCGTGAATCCGGGCGACGTCATCGTGGGCGATGCCGACGGCGTGGTCGTGGTGCCGCGCGCCAGCGCTGGCGAGGTGGCTAAAGCGGCCCAGCAACGCACCGCCAAGGAAGTAAAAACTCGCGAGCTGCTGGCCAAAGGCGAGTTGGGCCTCGACTATTATGGTCTGCGCGCCAAGCTGAAGGAACTCGGAGTGGAGTATGTCGACGAACTTGTCGAGGAGCCATCGATTAATGGCAGAAGTGTTGTAAGGAGTTAACCATGGGTGAAATCGTATTTGCAGCCGCGACGGTTCACGCGCCGCAGTTGTTCACGTATCCGCCGAGTGAAGACAAAGCGCAACTGGACGCCGATATCGCCGCGATGCGCGTGCTCGGCAAGAACCTGGATGAAATTAAGCCCGATGCGGTGATGGTGATCGGCAGCGACCATCTTGAAACATTCTTCCTCTCCGCCGTTCCGACGTTCGCCATCGTCGGCGGCGAGAAATCGAAAGCGGCGTTCGCCCGCAAGACCTACGCGCTGCCCATCCATGGCTTCACGGAAGAATTGGTGAACGACCTGGTGGCCGATGGATTCGACATGACCTATTCGCAGGATGCCGAACTGGGCCACGCGTTCGCTGCGGTGTACGAATGGGTCATCGAAGGCCGCTCGTTGCCGGTGATTCCGGTTTTCGTCAATACCTACCTGCCTCCCTTGCCCACCGCCCGCCGTTGCGCGCAGCTGGGCGCAGCCATCCGCGATGCGATTTTGAAATCGCCGTACAGGATCGCGATCGTGGCGAGCGGCGGCATGTCGCATTATCCGGGCGCATGGAAGTATCCGCAGCCCGCGTTCGATTTCGATTGGTGGGCCATCGCGCACATGGAGCGCGGCAACAACAGCGCGCTGCTCGAATTGAGCAACCAGGAATTGGATGAAGTGGGCAACACCGAAATGCTGCCCTGGATGATTCTGTTCGGCGCCATCGGCCAGCAGCCGGGCGAACTGATTACCTATCAGCCCACCTGGCATCACGGCCATGCGGTGATGCGCTTCATTCCCAATAAGAAGGGCATTCCGACCACGCCCGAACCGGCGCCCAAGTTCAACTTCGGCAGCGCCGGCGGATATCAGTTCTACCGGCATCCCGATCCATCCGTCTATCCTCTGAACAAGCTGCTGTACGATCTGCGCTTCAGCTCGCCCTTGCGGCGTCGGCTTTTTGAAGATACGCCGGGCTTGGCCGCCGAATACGGCCTGAACGCGGAGCAGGCTAAGGTGCTCGAAACCATGAAGGACGAAAGCATCGACGCTGTGCGATCGCTCAAGCCGCATCCGCTGGTGGATGCCGGCGCGCATCCGCTCGGCATGTGGATGTCGCTCATCACGGTGCAAGCTGAGCAGCGCCGCATGCGCGCGGAACAAGCTCAAGCCACAGCAGTCAAGTAGAGTTTTATGGCGACCGCGACAGCTACTCCAGCCACCGCCACGAAGACGCGGGTGAAGTGGCTGCCGCTGCTGATCGCGATCGCCATCGGCTTGGCGCTTTATTTTATGCCCGCGCAGCATGGCCTGACTCGCGCGGGACAGACCGCGCTGGCGATCACTGCTTTCACCATCGTGCTGTGGGCCTTCGGCGTGATGAACAACGGCGTCGCGTCCGTTCTGATGATGGCGCTGCTCATCCCGGCTGGCGCGAAACCTGCGTTGGCGCTCAGCGGATTTTCCAGCGGATCGTGGTGGATTCTGCTCGCTGTGCTCTACTACGGCTTCGCGATGCAGAAGACCGGACTGGCGGCGCGGATCTCGTATTACCTCTTGTCGCTATTTCCGGCGTCGTATTCCGGCGTTCTCGGCGCATTCTTCGTGATTGGCACGGTGCTTTCGCTGGGGATTCCTTCCATGACTGTTCGCACGGCCATCATGGTGCCCATCGCCTGGGCGCTGGTGCAGTCGCTCGATTTGAAGCCGCGCAGCCACGGATCAGCGCTCATCATGCTGACCACCATCGAGATGGCTGTGGTGCCTGGACTGGGACTGCTGTACGGTTCTCTCGACGGCCCGGTGGTCGCGTCGGTATTCGAGTTGAAGCATCTTCCTCTCAGTTATCTGTCGTACGCGCGCGTCCTTTACCTGCCGGTGCTGGTGCTGTGCGCGCTCATCGTCTTCGGCAACCAATGGGTGCTGAAACCCGAAAAGGCGCTGGACACCTCGGCCGAATTCGTGCGCAACAAGTTGCGCGAACTGGGGCCATTCAAGCGCGATGAAATGATTACGGCGTTTATCGTGCTCTGCTCTATCTTGTTTTGGTCCACCGACCGCTGGCATCACTTGCCCAGTTTCTTCATCGGCATGGTGGGGCTCGCGGTTTTTGCGCTGGCGGGAATTGTAGGCAACGCCGACATTGCGGGCGGCATCTCGTGGACGTTGCTGCTCTTCATGGGCGGCATTTTCAGCCTGCAAAACGTCCTCACGGAATACAAACTCACCGATTGGCTGGCCGGATACTTCGTCCCTATCACGCAGCGGCTCTCATTCAGCATAGTGGTTTTGCTGCTGGCGGTTGGCGTCATGACTTTCGCCCTACGTTTCCTCGATCCCAGCGGCTTCATCGCCATCGTCGTGACGTTCGTTCCCATTGTCGACACCACCACGGCAATAGGTATTCCGCCGCTGGTCCTGACGGCCGCGATGCTGATTCCATCCGTTCCTTTCTGGGCCACTTATCAAAACATTTGGGTCGCGATGGGTGAAGGAATTACCGAGGGTCTGGCGTTCAGCGGCGCCGAGCGCGTGCGCTTGGCGAATTTGTACGCTTTGATTTCGCTGCTCACCGTCGTCGCGTCCATCGGCTATTGGAAGCTCATCGGAGCTTTGTGATATCGGAGCTTTGAAATGAGGATTGGATTCGTCGGTTTTGGTGAGGCGGCGTATCATATCGCCAAGGGCCTGCGGCAGCCCGGCATCGCTTCCATCGCGGCATTCGATGTCAAGGTGACTGACCAAGTCCGCCAACGCGCCCGGGAAACCGAAGCGCGTCTGTTGGAATCGAACGCGGAACTCGCGGGATCATGCGACATCATGATGTCGGCTGTCACTGCCGACCAGGCTTCACATGCAGCCACGCAAAACGCGCCGCATCTTACCGCGCGCCACATTTACGCCGACCTCAATTCCGTCTCGCCGGGCGTGAAGCAAGCGATCTCCCGCATTATTGAAGCCTCGGGAGCGCGCTTCGCTGAAATCGCGATGATGGCTCCAGTTCCGCCGTACAACCACAAAGTTCCCATGCTGGCAGGCGGTGAGGGAGCGAAGGATTTCGTCGAAAAGCTTTCCCCATTCGGAATTTCGGCTGAAATCGTTTCTCGCGAAGTGGGCACCGCGGCCGCGACAAAGATGTTCCGCAGCATTATCGTTAAAGGCATGGAAGCGCTGCTTACCGAATGCGTGCTCGGCGCCACGCGCTACAACGCCGATGAACGCGTGTTCGCATCGCTGGCCGAAAGCTTCCCGAATATGGATTGGAAGAAACTGGCCGATTACATGGTGGGCCGCGTGGTGGTGCACGGCGAACGCCGCGCCCGCGAGATGGAAGAAGTGGCGGCCACGCTGCGCGAGATCGATGTCGATCCCATCATGGTCGAAGCCATTGTGCGCCGCATGGATTGGAGCGTCGAAGCCGGGCTGAAACAGATCTTCCATGGAAAAGCGCCCAAGAGCTACCGCGAAGTAGTGGAAGCCACCACCAAAAAACCGGTCGGTGCAGACTGAAGCTGTCGTGGCTGTTGGCCATGGTTGCCGTTGGCTGCGTGTGCGCGAGCACCTGTTTCGCGGTCGATCTGAAATCCGAAACCATTCAGGCCTTCGACCAATACATCACCGGCGTCGAAGCAAGGATGCAGTCCCGCTGGAGCGGCGAGCATTTCCTGTGGTTCGACGATTCGCCCGATATCCGCGCGAGCCTGCTGGCTGGGGCGGTGGTCGCGCGGCCCATTCAAGGCAACGGCATCATCACGCTGCCGGGCGGTCTGATTCAGGATTGGATCGGAGCGGTCTTTATTCCGAAAACCACGCTCAAAGAGACGATCAGCGTGGTTCAGGACTATCCACGACACCCCCAGATCTACAAACCGGACGTCGCCGACGTAAGAGTGCTGTCGCACACCGGCGACGATTTTACAATTCGCACGCGCGTGGTTAAGTCGAAATTCTTCATCTCCGACGTGGTCGATATCGACAATCAGATCCACTTCGTCCCGCTCGACTCCAAGCGGGTCTACAGCCGTTCGGCCAGCCAGCGAGTAGTGGAAATCACTAATGCAGGAAAGCAGAACGAGCGCGAACTGCCGGTTGGTCACGATCGCGGGCTGGTGTGGCGCGTCAACGGCTATTGGTTTTTCGAAGAGAGCGACGGCGGCGTCTTCGTCACTTGTGAATCCATCACGTTGACTCGCGAAATCCCCTTCTTGTTGGCCAAGCTGCTCGGCCCCATCGTGCACGAACTGCCGGAGGAAGCGCTGAAGAACAGTTTGGAACAGACGCGCAGAGCGATTGTGAGCCTGCCTAGGCTAACCGCTCCCTGACGGTCACGGCTCGGTATTATGCTTCGGCATGGCAAGTTCGAGTTTCCGCGGGAAGATCAATGGTAAAGTGCTTGCGCGAGTAAGTTTTGCCCTGCGCCTTGCGCGCGCGGAAGTAGGGCTCAAGACGCTCCAGCGCCCGCTGCATGCTCGTGATCACGTGTTCGCGCATGGCCGCCGCCGATGCCTCGCGATCCATTCCCACCAGCACCTCCATCAGGTCCTGATGACGCCGCGACGGCGTGCCGTTGAAAGCTCTGCCAACGCAGAGCCAAGTGGACGATAGCGCGCGAGTTCTCTCGATAGCATCGCATAGCGCCGGGCAGCGGGTACACTCGGCGATGCGGCGGTGCAGCTTTTCATGCAGGTTCAGGTAATAAAAACGATTGCCTTCGGTCTCGGAACGCAGCGCATCCACTTTAACGCCCAGTTTCAGTAACTCGGACCGTTCTTCGGGCGTCGCCATCTCGGTAAACAGCCGCGCCGCTTCCACCTCCAAGGCTTCACGCACCAGATAGTGTCCACGCACATCCTCGCGGCTGGGAATGCGCACCCGTGTTCCGGCGCGGGGCCGGCTTTCGAGCAGGCCTTCAAATTCCAGGCGGAGAAATGCTTCGGAAACAGGCAGGAAACTCATGCCCAACTCGGCCGCGATTTTGCGCCGGGAGATCACTTGGCCGATGGCTACTTCGCCCCGTAGAATCCGCTCGCGGATAATGACGTACGCTTCACCAGCGAGATCCGAGGCCCCGGAAGAGCGGTCTTTCATATTTCCCCAGTATTCAAGTCCGCAGGATTTTAAATCCCTCTCATGCTAACACCGGGCAGTTGGAGTCCAGTACACTTCCATTATGAAAAACGCGCGCAGCCGCGAATGGTTTCAAGCACCCGAATATTATGGCTTCGGACGGCGGGCTTGGCTGCGCTCGGAAGGCTTTCCGGCCGACGTGTTCGACGGCAAGCCGGTGATCGGGATCTGCAATTCCTGGAGCGAACTCAACAATTGCAACGCTCATCTGCGCGACGTGGCGGCGGCGGTGAAGCGCGGCGTATGGGCGGCGGGCGGAGTGCCGCTGGAATTTCCAACCATCTCGCTGGGCGAAATGTTCATGCGGCCCACCACCATGATGTATCGCAACCTCATGGCGATGGACGTGGAAGAATCCATCCGCGCCAATCCTCTGGATGCCGTGGTGCTGCTGTGTGGCTGCGACAAAACCACCCCCGCGCAATTGATGGGCGCGGCCAGCGCCGATATTCCCGCTATCGTTGTGCCGGGCGGTCCCATGCTGGCGGGCGAATGGCGAGGGCAGCGGCTCGGCTCCGGCACCGACGGCAAGAAGCTGTTCGATCAATACCGCACGGGCCGGTTGAGCGACGCGGAATGGTGCGAGATCGAAGGATGCATCGCGCGGACCGCCGGCCATTGCACGGTGATGGGAACGGCCTCCACTATGACCAGCCTGGCCGAAGCGCTGGGCATGACGCTGCCGGGCAGCGCCAACATTCCCGCGCCGGATTCGCGGCGCATGGCGATCGCGGAATTAAGCGGGCGTGCGGTGGTCGGGATGATCGAACCGGACCTGAAACCTTCGCGCATCCTCACGCGCCCGGCGTTTGAGAACGCCATTACCGTTCTAATGGCGCTGGGCGGATCCACCAACGCCGTCATTCATCTGATCGCGATTGCCGGCCGGTTGGGAATACGATTGACGCTGGACGATTTCGATCGGATCTCCCGGCGCACGGCTTGTATCGTCGACGTGAAGCCGTCCGGCCAGTTTCTGATGGAGGATCTGTTCCACGCGGGCGGAGTTCCGGCCGTGATGAACCGGATACAAGATCTGCTTCACGGCGATTGCGAGACAGTAAACGGCAAGACCATCGGCGAGAACATTCGTGGCGTGCAGGCCTTGAACGACACAGTCATCCGGACGCGCGATCGGGCGCTCTATCCGGAGGGCGGCATCGCCGTACTACACGGCAACCTCGCGCCGAACGGAGCGGTCATCAAACAGAGCGCTGCGTCGGAACAACTGCTGCGGCATCGCGGGCGCGCGTTTGTCTTTGAGACTCGCGACGAAATGCTGGCGCAAATCGACCGGGACGATCTGCCGGTGGATCGGGACACCGTGCTCGTAATGCGTAACTGCGGGCCAAAGGGCGCGCCGGGCTTTCCCGAATGGGGCCACATTCCCATGCCGCGCAAGCTGCTGAACGAAGGCGTGACGGACATGGTGCGAATCTCCGACGCGCGCATGAGCGGCACATCCTACGGTACCGTGGTGCTGCACGTCGCTCCGGAGTCGGCTATCGGCGGACCGCTCGCGATGGTCGAAAATGGCGACGAAATTACGCTGGACGTTGCCGCGCGCCAACTCGAGCTGATGGTCGCACCCGACGAACTGGATCGCCGCGCTCGCCTGTTCAAACCTCCGCAACCGCATTACCAGCGCGGATATGGCCGCATGTTTCTCGATCACGTTACGCAGGCCGACCTCGGATGCGACTTCGACTTCCTGGCGCCCGGCTACAAGTAGCCGCATCGTCGCGAGGCTAAACTGATGGCTATGGCAGCAAAAGTTAGCCGAGTTACGGTGGATCTCAAGCCATATCCCAACCTGGTGGTGATTTACCTCGGCATGCGGACCAACTCGCTGCGCGGGTTGAAGACGGTGCTCCAGTTTGGCCCCCGCATCCGAAGAGCCGTGGAACAGAAACCGGACGGATTGTTGTTACATGAGAATCTGCTCCTTTCTTTGTTTCCCGTGCACGTCGGCATGCGGCAGTACTGGCGAGATTTCGAATCGCTGGAGAACTGGGCGCGCTCCCTCCCGCACCAGGATTGGTGGCACCATTTTCTGCGCGACTCCGGCGGCACCGGGTTCTGGCATGAGACCTACTTCATGAAGGGCGGCATGGAAGCCATCTATGACGATCTGCCGGAGCCCGTCGGATTCCTTCGTTTCGCGACTCAGGCTTCGGCTCGAGGACCGATGTTTGGCGCACGCAAGCGCGCGGGCATCCCCGGAGAGGCGCCCCTCCGACCACCGATTTCCGAGGAGGAGCTGTAGGGGATGCGGCCGCAAAGGCACCCGGATAGAGGTAAGCTGATAGAGCCGTGCCAACACGCGGTCACCTTTGTCCGGGATTAACCTGTTATGAAGCTTTTCGTCAATGCAGCCGTGGCGGTGCTCTTCACCGTCATCATTCCATCCACGCTCCTGGCGCAGTGGCCCTCCTATCCCACGCCGAACGTTCCGAAACTCGCCGACGGCAAGCCGAATATGGAGGGACCGGTGCCGCGCACCGCCTGGGATAAGCCGGATTTATCCGGCATCTGGATGTTCCAGGGAACCCGAGGCCCGCGGCGGGGTGCTCCAGGCGTCGCTGGGTCGGGACCCGGTCCGGCAGCGCCACCATCAGCAACAGCGCCCGCGCCGGCTCCTCCTCCCGGTCCGCCCCCAACGGGAGGGCTCGGCCAGGGTTCGCGCCCGCCTGGCATCAGCGAATTCTTCGACATCGGTTCCACGGTCCCGGGCGGATTGCCGTTCACGCCGTGGGCCGCGGCGCTGCGGAAAGAACGCAAGGAGAACAACAACAAGGATAATCCCGACGCGCACTGTCTGCCGCTGGGCCTCACGCAGCTGCACATGCATCCACAGGCCAGGAAGATGATCGAGCTTCCCAATCTGATTGTGATTTTGTACGAAGCTCAGGGCGGCGTCCGGCAGATTTTTATGGATGGGCGGCCGCTGCCGAATAACGACCCCGATCCGTGGTGGTACGGATACTCGATTGGCCATTGGGACGGCGACACTTTGGTGGTTGAAACCACCGGATTCCGCGACGACGTCTGGCTGGACGTCGAGGGCAGCCCGCTGACCAACACTGGAAAAATGACGGAGCGCTTCCGCCGCGTCGACTTCGGTCATCTCGAAATACAGATTACGGTGGAAGATCCCAAAGCTTATACCAGGCCGTGGACCGTCACGATGCACCAGCGCCTGCTGCTCAACTCGGAATTGATCGAGTTCATCTGTAATGAAAACGAGAAATCGGACGCTCACCTGGTAGGCAAATAGTTCGGGGTTCACATGCCCGCACAGCAGACGATCGACGTTTCCGAAATCATCGAGCGTCAAAGTTTCAGCGGGTTTCTGCTCAGCCTGGTAGTGGTCTCCTGGATCATCACTTTCTTCGACGGGTTCGATACCAATCTCATCAGTTTCGCCGCGCCGTACTTCGCCTCTGGCTATCACTTGAGCCGCGTGCAGCTGGGGAATATTTTCGCCATGGGCCTGCTGGGCACGCTGATTGGCGGATTCATTCTGGGCTATGTGGGCGATCGCATCGGCCGGCGGCCCGCGGTGATTCTGGCCACCGCCGGGTTTGGCATACTCACCGTGTGTTTCACGTTCGCCAGCGGCTATTGGTCGCTGTTCGGCCTGCGTTTGATCAACGGCATTCCGCTGGGCGGAATGTTGCCGCTGGCGTGGGCGCTGAACATGGAGTACGTGCCGAAACGATTTCGGTCCACAGTGGTGACGGTCATCATGATGGGCTTTTCGGTGGGTACGGGTTTCGGCGGCCCCATCGCGGTATGGTTGATCCCCAAGCTGGGCTGGAAGGCCGTCTTCATCCTGGGTGGCGTCGCGGCTGTGGCGTGTTCCGGGATCCTGTTCGCCGTGCTGCCCGAATCGATTCGCTTCCTGGCCAGCAAGGGACGCGAGCCCGGCCGCATCGCAGCCATCTTGAGCCGGATCGCGCCCGGGGAAAAATTCTCACCAGAAGCCAGCTATGTCGTCGCCGACGAGCCCACCGTCAAGAAGGATTTCAAGCCGTCGCTGCTGTTTCTGGGCGAGCTCAAGAAAATTACACCGCTCATCTGGCTGGCTTACATCGCGAGTTCCTTCGCGGTCTATTTCCTGGTGAACTGGACGCCGTTGGTGTTTGAGGCGCTGAAGTTTAGCCGGGGTGAAGCAGCCACGGCCGCCTCGCTCATTTCCCTGATGGGCGCCATCGGCGGGCTGTTCCTGATGCGCTTCACCGATCGTCGCGGCGCCATGGCGGTTACCGTGATGCCGGTGATGACGCTGATTCTCCTGCTTGTGGCCAGCTTCGTGAACTTTCCGCACCGCGCTTTTCTGGCGCTGATCGCGTGCATTGGCTTCTTCCTGGTGGGCGGACAGTTCGGCGTGATCAGCATTTGCGGCATTTTTTATCCCAGCGCCTATCGGGCCAATGGCGCGGGATGGGCCAGCAGCGTGGCGAAGGTTGGTTCCGTGATGGGTCCCTTGGTGGGCGGATGGGTTCTGTCCACCAGCCTGCCGGTGCGGAACATTTTCGCGGTGCTCGCGATATGCCCTGCCATCTTTGCGATCTGCATTTATGCCGTCGGCCGGATGCATAGCCGTATGCTGGGCCGCGAGGCGCTGGTGGAATTGGAGCAAGCTGCCGGAGTCGCGGCGCATTGAGCGGGGAACTGCGCAGCAACCGGGTCAACAATCCGATGCGCAGGGCGCAGTGGCTGGCTCTGGGACTTTCCGACCAGGACATGCTCAAGCCCAAGATCGCGGTGGTGAATTCGTCTTCCGAGCTGGCCATTTGCTTCAGCCATCTGGATGGCGTCGCGGCGGTGGTGAAAGACGCCGTGCGGAAAGCCGGCGGCCTGCCTTTTGAGATCCGCACCATCGCTCCGAGCGATTTCATCATCAACTCCGGGCGCGGCGGAAACTACATTCTGCCGAGCCGCGACTTGCTGACCAACGACATCGAAGTGGCCGTGGAGGGCGCCCAGCTGGACGGCATGATTTGTCTGGCGTCCTGCGACAAAACGCTGCCGGGGCAAGTGATGGCGGCCGCGCGGACCAACCTCCCGGCCATCATCGTGGTCTGCGGCTATCAGCAAAGTGGCGAATCCAGAGGATCGCATTGCGACATCGAAGACGTGTTTATGGCCTCGGCTCACGCGGCGATGGGCCGGGTTTCGGCGGACGAATTGCGAGACATGAGCGCCAATGCGATTCGCAGTCCCGGCGTTTGTTCGGGCCTGGGCACCGCCAACACCATGCATTCGGTTTGCGAGGCGCTGGGGATGTGCCTGCCGGGAGCGGCGCCGGTGCGGGCGAACAGCGAGAAGATGTTCGATTACGCGCGAAGATCCGGCGCGCGGATCGTGGAGATGATCGGAGAGGATTTGCGCCCGCGCGCCATCCTGTCCCCCGCTGCTTTTGCCAACGCGGTCGCGATGGTGCTGGCCATCAGCGGGTCCATCAACGCGATAAAACATTTGCAGGCGATCGCGGTGGAAGGTCAGGTCGACGTAGACATCTATCAGTTGTTCGAAGAGTTGGGAACGCGCGTGCCCGTGCTGTGTGCCATCCGGCCGAACGGCGAGTATCCCATCGAAGCTTTCGAAGACGCGGGCGGGGCGAGCGCGGTGCTTAAGCAATTGGAGCCGCTGCTTCGCGCCGATGCTGTAACCGTAACGGGCCGCAGTGTCGCCCGGAACCTGGATGATGTGCGCGTGGCGAACCAGGAGACCATTCGCCCAGTGGCGCGGCCGTATTCCAAAGAGCCGGCGATCGTCCTGCTGCGCGGAAGTCTCGGCCGCGGTGTGGTGAAGATCGGATTGCGTCAGGAGGGCCGGCCGACTCGATTGCGCGGTGCGGCGAAAGTGTTTGAAGATCGTCTGCCGGCGCTCGAAGCGATTCGAACTGGCAAGATTCAAGCGGGCGACGTGCTGGTGCTGCGCGGCGATGGCGTGCAGGGCGGCCCGGGGATGGGCGGAGCGGCGAATATGGCGGTGTTCGCGCTGGATGGTGTCGGCCTGGCGCTGCAGGTGGCGGTGGTCACCGACGGCCAGATGTCGGGTCTTGCGAACAAAGGTTTGGTGGTCGCCGAAGTGGAGCCGGAAGGAGGAGTGATCGGGCCGCTGAGCGTCATTGCAGACGGCGATATCGTCTCGATCGATCTGGCGCGGAGGAGCATCGATCTCGAGATTCCGGAAGCGGAACTTCAGGCGCGTCTCACGCACGCGCATGCTTTCGCCAAACCGGCGCGCGGCTGGCTGTCCATTTATCGGCGGACGGCGCTGCCGCTGTCGCAAGGAGCGGCGCTGGTTACCGCGGAGCCAAGACGGGATTGAATGATACCGACCGGTATCCCTGGGTCAAGAAACACGGTGATCAAGAAATAGAATCGCTGGCGCTGTAATAAACGCAATCCGGATGATGAAATACCAGCGCGCTCACGCTGGCTTCTGGCTCCATCATCATGCTCTCGGTAAGGGAGACGTCGATGGCTTCCGGCTGAAGCAGTTGAAACAATCCCTGCTGATCGTCCAGATTCGGGCAGGCAGGATAACCGAAGCTGTAACGCTTCCCGCGATATTTGGAAGTAAAGCGATCTTGCATGGTCGTTGCCGGAGAGTCGGGAAAGCCCCATTCTTCCCGGATGCGCCGGTGCAGCCACTCCGCGCCTGCCTCCGCGGTCTCCAACGCCAGCGCCTGGATGGCATGTGCTTTGAAAAAGTCACCGGATTGTTTCCATTGCTCGGCGCGCTCACGGATGCCCGCTCCGGCAGTGACCACCAACAGCGCCAGATAATCGCGGCGGCCTTCGGCTGGATCGAGGATGTAGTCGCTCAAACAGAGGCCGTCCTGTTTGCGTTGACGCTCAAACCGGAAAGTGTGCAGGGGCAGCGCGCCGCCGGGCGCGAAAAGATGGATTGAATTCCCATCGCGCTCCGCTTCAATAAATTGCCACACCGCTCGCACTTGCATGAACGCGCAGGCTTCCCGCTTCAATTCCTCCACTTGATCGCAAAGTTTCAGCGCCTTGGCTTCGCGCTGCGCCAAACACTTTTCGAAATCGCCTTTGTAGCCCAGATGTCGTCCATAGAGCATAAAAGGATGGATGTAGCTCCACACTTCAATAAGATCCGTGAGGGTGAGCGCCTTGCGGTCGAGATAGGGCGCGGATGGAATCGAGAGATGGGAGCGAACCTGGGAACTGCGGCTGGTGACCGTGGACGACAGAGGCGCATCAGCGGTGGAAGCCTCCGCGGGCGCTTCATGGGAACTCCAATTCTCCAAAAGAGCTTCTCGCGCGGATGGATCCATGATCTGGTTCATCAATTTCAAGCCGGACATGGCATCCTTGGCATAGCAGGCCGCCTGGCCATACGCGCTCGCGATTTTCGCGCGGGTGAACTTTTCAGACAGAGCCGCGCCGCCCACCAGCAGGGGCACTCGGATTCCCGCGGCCCTCAGATCGCTCGCCGTGGCCACCATCTGTTGCGTGCTCTTCACCAAAAGACCGGAGAGCCCGATGGCGTCGGGCTGGTGCTCGAAGTAGGCGCCAATCAATGCTTCGGGCGTTACCTTGATTCCTAAGTTCACCACCTGGTATCCGTTATTGGAAAGGATAATTTCGACCAGATTCTTGCCGATGTCGTGCACGTCGCCCTTGACCGTGGCGAGAAGGATCTGGCCGCGCGTGGAGGTTTCGGTGGTTAGCAGGAAGCTCCAGGTAATCGACGGCGGCCTTCATGGCTTCGGCCGATTGCAGCACCTCGGCGACAATCAGCTCGTTGTTGTTGAATAGCCGCCCCACTTCGCTCATCCCCGCCATCAGCGGCCCGTTGATAATCTGGAGCGGCGTCGCGCCTTCGCCCAATTTCATTTCCAGCGCCGCGGCCAGGCCGTCCCTGCTTCCTTCGACAATGAAATTGGCCAGACGCTGATCCAGCGCAAGGTCTTCTGTGGACGCCTTTGGCCGGCTGGTGGCCTGGCGAAAATGGCTGGTGATGCGTGCGATGTGGGATTGATTGATGGCGGCGCGTTGTTCCAGGCTTTGATCGCAGCAATCCAGCGGGGCGCTGCGCAGGGCTTCGTCTTCGGCGTCCAACGGCGGAGTATTGAAGAGCAGATTCTCAGCCAGGCGCCGTTCGGGCTCCCGAATGGATGCGAAGCGCTCCAGCTTCTCCGCATTGACGATAGCCAGATCCAAGCCAGCCTTGGTGCAGTGATAGAGGAAGACGGAATTGACAACTTCGCGCGCCGCCGCGGGGAGCCCGAATGAGACGTTCGAAATGCCGAGCACGGTCTTGCAGTGAGGCAGCGATTCTTTGATCAGCCGGATGGCTTGCATGGTTTCCACCGCGCCGCCCGCGTATTTGGCGTCGCCGGTTGCGCAGGGAAAGACCAGCGGATCCAAAATGATGTCCTCGGGTGGAATCCGGTATTTCCCGGTGAGCAATCGATAAGAGCGCTGAGCGATCTCCAGTTTACGTTCGCGAGTAAAGGCCTGCGCTTGCAGCTTGTCTTCGTCGATGCAGCCCACCACCAGGGCCGCGCCGTAGCGCCGGGCGAGCGGGCAGACGCGCTCGAAGCGGGTTTCACCATCTTCCAGATTCACCGAGTTGATGATGCTCTTGCCCTGGCAATACGTCAGCGCCAGTTCGATGGCTTTCGGATCGGTGCTGTCGATCATGATGGGCGCGCGGATTTTCTTGACGAGCGCCGCATAGAACAGCGCGATTTCGCGCATCTCGTCGCGATCCGCGCTTTGCAGGCACACGTCGGCGATTTGCGCGCCGTTTTTCATCTGACGCCGGGCGATCTCGCTGGCTTCTTCCCAATTTTCCGCCGCCACCAGTTGCTTGAACAGCCGCGAGCCGATCATGTTGGTGCGCTCGCCCACCACCAGGGGACGATTGCTCTCTTCGGCTTCCACCAGATCGACGCCCGAATAATAAGAGCGGTGCGAACACGCTCGAAAGGCACGCGGCGGTTTGTTCGCGGCCATCTGGGCAATGGCGCGGATGTGGTCCGCGGTGGTGCCGCAACATCCGCCCAGCAGGTTGATCCAGCTCTGGTCGACGAAACGCTCGAGCTGCGCCGCCAGCGACTTCGGTGTTTCCAGATAGCAGCCGTCTTCGTCCGGCAGGCCTGCGTTGGGGTAGCAGGAAATCGCAAACCGCGACATCTGGCTGAGAGCCCGCAGGTGATCCGTCATGAACTCCGGCCCGGTGGCGCAGTTCAGCCCGATCGAAAGCAGATCGATATGGGAGAGCGAGGCATAAAACGCCTCCATGGTCTGGCCCGCGAGCATCGTCCCGCTGGCTTCGATGGTGCCGGAAATCATGAGCGGGATGTTCACGCCCAACTCCTCCCGCAAACGTTCGATGGCCACCCAGCCGGCTTTGACATTACGCGTGTCCTGGCAGGTTTCCAGCAGTAGCAGATCGACGCCGCCCTCCACCAGCGCCCGTGCTTGTTCCTGAAAGTTTTCCACCAGCTGCGGGAACGTCACGCCACCGGTTAGGGAGATGGCTTTGGTGGTGGGGCCCATGGCCCCCGCGACGAAACGCGGCTTGGCGAGAGTGGAAAATTCGTCGGCGGCCTGGCGCGCCAGACGCGCGGCTGCCAGGTTCAGGGCGCGAGCTTCGTCTTCCAAGCCAAACTCGGCCAGCACGATCTTGGAACCGCCGAAAGAGTTGGTGGCCACGATATCCGCCCCGGCTTCCAGGTACGCCCGATGAACGGCCAGCACGATATCGGGCCGGGTGTTCACCAGGTTCTCATTGCAGCCTTCCCGTGCGCTGCCGCCGAAATCCTCCGCGGACAGATGCTGCTGTTGCAGCATGGTGCCCATCGCCCCGTCCAGAATGAGAATGCGCTGGGAGAGAAGTTCCTGAATGGCACCGTGCGCCTGTGCTATGCGGGGCATGTTTTTCCTTAGCGCGTCCCCATCGCGCCGGCGACCTCGAGAGCCAGATCATAGCGGCCAAAAGGTGCGCTCAATTGTACTCCCTGAACCATGGGACGCACCCGGTCCAGCAAATCCTGAGCGATCTTCACGCCGGCCCTCCGGGCTTCCTCGGGATGATCGGCCAGTCGCATGCGCTCCAGAAACTCGCCGGGCAAACGCACGCGCAGTTCGTGCATCATGAATTCGGCGTTGCGCAAGCTGGTGAGCGGCCAGATGCCGCAGATTACCGGGATCTTCACGTGTTCGATCCGCCGCAGGAATTGCTCCAGAAGATCCACGTCAAACACCGGCTGGGTGACCACGTATTCCGCGCCGGCTTGCACTTTCCATTCGAAACGGCGGATCTCTTCGTCCAGATTCCAGGCGCCCGGATCGGCCCCCACTCCGATCACCAGCGCGGTCTGGGATCCGAGCGCGTTGCCGCCGATATCCAACCCCCGGTTCAGGTTCTTGGCGATGTTCACTAAGCCGATGGAATCGATATCAAACACCGCGGTGGCTTCCGGATAGATGCCCATACGAGGAGGATCGCCGGTGATGCAGAGCAAATTGCGGACGCCCGCCAGATGCGCGCCCAACAGCTCGGATTGAATTCCCAGGATGTTACGATCCCGGCAGCAGAAATGATTCACCGCTTCGATGCCGGCCTGCTGCTGAAACAGCTGGCAAGTGACCTGGGCGCTGACGCGCGCGCTGGCCCGGGGCCCGTCCGGAACGTTGACGCAATCGATACCGCGCTCAGCGCACAGGCGCGCGCCGGCGATTTCACGCGATGCATCCAATCCACGCGGCGGCAGAATCTCCACCATCGCGACGAATTGTCCCGCCGCCAGTTTTGCTCCGAGTTTTGATTTTTCCGCCAGCGGAACGCCAGGAAGCATTGCGACGATGCGTGTAGCTTCTACCCTTACGGCGGCCCGGAAACCTTCGCGTGGCTGCAAGGAGTGACTTTCCGAACGAATCAATTTGATGTGCTCGGGCGTGGTGCCACAGCAGCCGCCGATAATCCTCACTCCCGCTCTCAGCATGCGGCGCGCATACTGCGCCATGTATTCTGGCGAGCACAAGTAGATGTTGCGTCCTTCCACCCGCGTGGGAAGGCCCGCGTTGGGCATGGCGCTCAGAGGCATCCGGGTCAACCGCGCCATTTGCTCGATGACCTCCAGCATGGTTTTGGGACCCACCGAGCAGTTCACGCCCAGCACGTCAGCTGGCCAGTCCTCTATTTCGCGCGCCAGGGCTTCCACCGCTGCGCCACCGGACAAACGGCCAAAATCGTCCACCGCCACCTGCGCTACGATCACCGGATCCGGGCCGGCGGCCTCACGAGCCGCGAAGATCGCCTCGCGCAATTCGTTGGGATCGCCGAACGTTTCCAGTACCAGCAGATCGACGCCGGATGCGATGAGCGCTGTGGCTTGTTCGCGAAAAATGGCGCGCGCCTCGGCAAAGGAAGTGGGTCCGAGCGGCTCTATGTGAACGCCCAACGGACCCATCGCGCCCGCCACAAACGGCCCGCCTTCGGACGCCTCGCGCGCCAGAAGGACACCGGCCGCATTGATCGCTGCCAGTTTGTCGGCGTAGCCGAAGCCGGACAACCGCCTGCGATTAGCCCCATAAGTGTTGGTTTCGAGGATTTCCGCGCCGGCGTCGGCATAATCGCGATGAACTTGGCGCACCAGATCGGGCGACGAAAGATTGAGCTCGTCAAAGCAGCGGTTGATGAAAACACCTCGGGCGTAAAGCAAGGTCCCCATGGCGCCATCGGCTACCAGGATTCGCTGGGATAGCTGCTCGCGGAATTCGAGGGCTCGATTGCTGGCCGCCATGCTCTCGGTGTTTTCTAAGATCAGAACGACTCCGGTTCAAAACAAATCCACGTTGTCTCCCAGATCCGCATCTCCGTTGGCAGACTTCGCCAGCGGGGCAGGCGCGGCCACCGGGACCGCCATTCCGGATACCACGAACTCATGTACGTCCCGTTGGCTCTGCATGGTGTAGGTTTTGGCAAAGTGCTCCAATTGCGCGGTGCGGGCCGCGTCGCTAGGTTCGGTGGAAGAAGCGCGTCCGGCTTGGGCTCCGATAGCTTCCAGATCACGCTGCGCGCGTTCCACCACCGTGGCGAACAGCCGGCCGGCCGAGAGGCCCTGCCGCAGCGCGCTGATATCGCCAGCCAGCCGCGCGCCTAATGCGGCCACCTGGTTCACCCGGCTCACGCTTGATTCGCTGGAGGAATGCAGCGCCCCGGCGCTAAGCCGCATCTCCTGGATCGCCTGGTCCGTCATGGTTTGATTCGCAATGGACCCCGAGACGCCGCCGGCGGCATCGCGCATTGCATCCAACGTTTGAGCCACCTCTTCGGTATTCGTGTTGGACTCCAGCGCCAGGCGCTGCATCACCTCGGCGATCTTGTTGAGCGCCACTCCCGCCGCGCCAATATGGATGGCCCGGATAGTGGCGTTAATCGAAATGCGCTGGATTTGAATCTCGGTCCCGCGGATTTGGGCCACCGAGCCTCGCATGCGGGCGATAGTCTCCTCCAGACCCGAGGTCGTGGAATCCATTTCCGCCTCCGCGGCCGTGCAGGCGCCCAGCATGTGGAGAATGGCCGAGAACTCGCCTTCCAGCTTGGAGAAAAAGGAGTCCTGCTCATTGCCGGAAAGTCCCAGCAGCGCTTGGATGGCTTCCGAGGCGTTTTTCACCCGCGCGCCGATGCCATCCAAATCGCGCTCAATATGCTCGAACGAAGCGGCGAAGGTGCGCGCCGCTTCCGATAATTGAGAAGACTGCAAGGCCAGAATGGCGCTGGCGTCTGGCGCCGCCGATCCAGCTTCGCGCCCGCTCTTCTTCCAACCGTCACGGACGTGGCGCAGCGCTTCGACGGCATGCTCTACCTGCTGCCGCGTAATGTCGTGGAATTGAATGGAACCTACCAGATCGTCGATGGCTTGGCATACCGCGGCATACTCGGCCGTTTGCCGGTCCGAGGATTGCAGCGCCAGCCGGCGCCGTTCTTCGAGCGCCCGCAAACTGTCGCTGACGCCGGCGATCAGGGCCGGCATTTGCCTGAGCTGCGTGGTACGCAACTCGGCGCCGCAGCGCATGGCGGATCGGACCTTTTGCTCCAAATCGCCCGAAGACTCGAGCACGCCCTCCCCGCTGGCTTGAATGCTCTCCGATAAGGGCCGGATTTCAGCCGCCAGATGGCCCAGGTCGGCGCCGGAGCCGCCCAGCCGCGACGTTTCGATGCGCGTTAGCGTACACAGGCTGCGGAAGACCGCCACCAGGTTCGAAAGGCCAGAGAAGGCCCGCCGTAAACCTAGAGAGAGCTCGCGCACCCGTGTGAGCGCCTGTTCCCGCTGTTCGATTCGGGCGTCTATGGCGTGAGAGTGCTCCAGCATTCCGCTGAGCGCATGCGACGCTTGCCGGCCTTGATCGCCGGAGATCAATTCGGTGACCGCCGCCATGTCGGATTGAATCTGGCGAGCGGTGCCTCGAAAAGTCCTCAGTTTTTCGCCCACCGCGAGAAAATCGCGCTCGGTCGAACGGTTCAGGTTTTCCAGCTCCTGGATGATCCTGCCGACGGTGGCCGCCCACTGGCTTGCCGCCGGCTGCGAGCCGCCCCGCAGAGCCAAAATGCCTCGCTGGATCGATCTTAGATTCATGTTTCGATGGACCGCCGGCTCGACATAGATGCATATCGACGGCAATCCCCCGATCTTGCCGGGAACTTTGTTTCCTCCCAGCGCGCCGCTCTCCGATTGACTCTGATTGTTTGCCCCGCGACCGATATGGACAGTGTTGCTCGGCCGACAACCAACATGGCTACCCAGAACCAATCCATTGAACGAAAAAAGCCGGTCGGCGAACGACGAAAGCCTGTTGGGATTCAACTCCATAGCGGCGAGTTCGCTCCGTCGCCAGGTGAGAGGGGATCGGATTGACGGTGAATCGCGCGGCTACCGAGTGGCTGATTCGTTGGGATGGCGATTCCAGCATGCCGTCGGCGGCGGAGTTGAAAACGGTACTGCTGGAAGGGTTGGCGGCAGGCCAAGAACTGGAGCTGGACCTGACGGGCGCGAGCGAGGTGGGAATCTCGATTTTGCAGTTGTTGTGGGCGTTCGCTCGTGCGACCCGGGAGCAGAACCGGAAATTTGCGAGCCAGGTGCCGGAAGCCATTGTGTCCGCGGCGCGGGACGCCGGTTTTGAAGGCTTCCCCGGGGACGCCCGCGCGGGAAGCCCCGAAGGAATGATGGATGAAGGATGAACAATGGCGAAGACAATCCTCACGGTGGACGATTCGGCCAGCGTCCGGCAGATGGTGAAGTTCACACTCTCCGACGCCGGGTATACCGTGATCGAAGCCGTGGACGGCAGCGACGCGCTGGCCAAGCTGGCCGGTCCGGTGAACCTGGTGATCACCGATCTGAACATGCCGAAACTGGACGGCATCGGTCTCATCCGCAGCGTGCGCGCCAATCCGGCCTGGAAAGGCCTTCCCATTCTCATGCTCACCACCGAGTCGCACGAAGGGCGCAAGCAGGAGGGCAAGGCGGCGGGCGCCACCGGTTGGATCGTGAAGCCTTTTACCACCCAGCAGCTGCTGGCGGTGGTGAAAAAGGTACTGGGATGAGGGAGCGCACCGGATCGGGCCAAGCATGATCGATAAATATCAGCAGGCTTTTCAGGAAGAAGCGCGCGAACTACTCTCCGAACTGGAGCTGGCGCTGCTTGAGATGGATGAAAATCGCGAGGACCTGGATGTGGTTGGCCGGGCTTTCCGGGCGCTGCACACGATTAAAGGATCGGGCGCCATGTTCGGCTTCGATGCCGTGGCCGGCTTCACGCATCATCTTGAAACCGCTTTCGACCAGTTGCGCAGCGGGCGGCTTCAGGTCACCTCCGATCTGATCCGGCTGGCCTTGGGGGCGAGCGATCATATTAAAGCCCTGCTGGAGGAGGCGGCCGGAGGCGGGGCCGCGGACCCTGGAAGATCCGAGGAGATCCTGGAGGCGGTCCGCCAGTTGACGGGAACCAGCGGTGCGACAGCGCACGCGGCTCCGAACGGGCCGGCGAAAACCGGCGCCGTGGCCCCAGAGGGCGGCAGGCCACAGGAGTGGCGGATCCATTTTCGGCCCAGTCCGGATATCCTGCTGAACGGAACCAATCCACTGCTGCTGCTGGGCGAGCTGCGGGAGTTGGGCCGGCTGGAAGTCCGGGTGGATACAGCGGGGGTTCCGCCGCTTGGCGATATCGATCCGGAGCGGTGCTATCTGGCCTGGAACATGGTTCTGGAAACCGCCGCGCCGCGCGAGGCCATTCGCGACATTTTCATCTTCGTCGAGGATGACAGCGAGCTTCGCATCGAGCCGGGCTCCGGGCAGGCCGCAGGGGCGGCAAGCGGGCCGGCAAACGAGGCGACCAAGCCGGACGGAGCCACCAAACCGGGCAGCGCGGCGGCAGGCGCCGGTTCCGGAAGCGCCGGGCCGGGCGTTGCGTCGATTCGTGTATCGGCCGACAAGCTGGACCAGTTGATCAACGTGGTCGGCGAACTGGTGACGGTGCAGGCCCGCCTGACGGAGGCCGCGGCGCGCCTGGACGACCCCCAAGTGGTCGAAATCGCCGAGGACGTGGAGCGCCTGACCGCGGAGCTGCGCGAGAACTCCATGAGCATCCGCATGCTGCCGCTCAGGACCACCTTCGAGCGTTTTCGCCGCCTGGTGCACGATCTGGGCGCGGAGCTTCAGAAGGACGTGGAACTGGCCATCGAGGGGGCCGACACCGAGCTCGACAAGACCGTCATCGACCAGTTGAACGATCCGCTGGTGCATCTGATCCGCAACAGCATGGATCACGGCATCGAGACGCCCGAGGCTCGCCGGGCGGCCGGAAAACACCCGCGCGCCAGGATTCAGCTTTCGGCGCTGCATTCGGGAGCCCACGTTCTGATTCGGGTGCAAGACGACGGACGCGGGCTGGATATGGACGCGGTGCGAACCCGGGCGCTGGAGCAAGGGCTGATCGACCAGGGGGCGCGGCTTTCAGAAGCCGAAGTGTTTTCCCTCATTTTGGCGCCGGGGTTTTCCACCGCGCGGGCCGTCACCGATGTGTCCGGCCGGGGCGTGGGCATGGACGTGGTGCGCCGCAACGTGGAGGCGCTGCACGGATCCATCGAGATCCAAAGCCACCCCGGGGCCGGCGTCACGGTAACGCTGCGGCTTCCGCTGACGCTGGCCATTATCGACGGGCTGCTGGTGCGCGTGGGCGACACCCATTTCGTGCTGCCGCTGGCCAACAGTCTGGAATGCGTGGAGCTGTCGCGCGAGGACATCGCCCGCGAGCAGGGTAATCATATTGCGAACGTGCGCGGAGAACTGATTCCTTATATCCGGCTCAGCGAGTACTTCGGCATGCACCCCGGGGGCGGGGAGCGCGAGCAGATCATGGTGGTGGAAACCGAGTACGGACATTACGGCTTCGTGGTCGACCAGGTGCTTGGAGATCATCAGACCGTCATCAAGAACCTGGGCAAAGTCTACCGCAATGTGCAGGTGGTTTCCGGAGCGACCATTCTGGGGAACGGAACGGTGGCGTTGATCCTCGATCCGCACCGGCTGGTGCAGCACGCGATTCAGAGCGTATCTGAAGCCAAGCACTCCGACCCGAGGTATTCCGATGACCGGAGATCCCGGCACAACGGCAAAGTGGGCCGTGAATCGACAGGCGACACGAACCAGCACAATCATTCGAAAGGACAACAGGACAAATGCTACGCAAGGTAAATGGAAAAAACAAACTCGACGGATCCGGCAACGGCGGCAGAGCCGTTCGGGATTTCGGCGCGCCGGGTGCGCGTCCGGCCGAACCAACAGGAGACTCGCAGACTGAGCTCGTATCTCGAGAGATCGCGCGCCTGGTGGAAGCCTCGCGGCAAGGCCGCCTGGACGAGCGTGGGCGGATCGACCAGTTTGACGGCGTCCATCGGGCGATGCTGCAGGGCATCAACGACATGCTGGACGCGATTCTGTTGCCGATCGGAGAAGGCAACCGGATACTGGCCCAGATTTCCAACGGGAAGATCGAAGAGCTGATCGCGCAGACCTACCACGGCGATCACGAAAAGATGAAGCTGGCGGTCAACAATGTCGGGGTAGTCTTACAAACTTTACAGAAGGAGCTGGCGCGGCTGATCGAAGCGTCGAAGGACGGACAACTTGCCGAGCGGGGCAAGCCCGAGAATTTCCAGGGCGCCTACGCCGAGATCGTGCGGGGCGTCAACACCATGCTGGATGCGATCCTGCTGCCGATCGGGGAGGGCAACCGCATTCTGGCGCAGATCTCCTCGGGCAAGATCGACGAGCTGATCGCGCAGACCTACAAGGGCGATCACGAGAAGATGAAGCAGGCCGTCAATAACGTGGCCGTGGTCCTGCAGGTTCTGCAAAAGGAACTGGCGCGGCTGATTGAAGCGTCCAAAGACGGGCAACTTGCCGAGCGGGGCAAGCCCGAGAATTTCCAGGGCGCTTACGCCGAGATCGTGCGGGGCGTCAACACCATGCTGGATGCGATCCTGCTGCCGATCGGGGAAGGCAACCGGATACTGGCGCAAATTTCCAATGGCAAGATCGACGAACTGATCGCGCAAACCTACAAGGGCGATCACGAAAAAATGAAACAGGCCGTCAATAACGTGGCCGTTGTCTTGCAGGTGTTGCAGAAAGAACTGGCGCGTCTGATCGAAGCGTCCAAAGACGGGCAGCTTGCCGAACGGGGCAAGGCGGAGAATTTCCAGGGCGCCTATGCCGAGATCGTACGAGGCGTCAACACCATGCTGGACGCGATTCTGCTGCCGATCGGGGAAGGCAACCGGATACTGGCGCAGATTTCCGCTGGCAAAATTGACGAGCTGATCGCGCAGACCTACAAAGGCGATCACGAAAAAATGAAACAGGCCGTCAACAAGGTGGCTGTGGTGCTACAGGGTCTCCAAAAGGAACTGGCCCGCTTAACGGAGGCATCCAAGGGGGGCCAGCTCACCGAGCGTGGGGATCAGGAGCAGTTTGAAGGCGCCTACTCGAGCATCGTACGGGGCGTAAACGCCATTCTGGATGCGGTGATTACACCGCTCAATGTCGCGGCCAATTACGTGGACCGCATCAGCAAGGGCGATCTGCCGCCACAGATTACCGACACCTATCACGGCGAATTCAACACCATTAAGAACAACCTGAACACGCTGATCGGAGCCATGGACGATGTCACCAATGCAGCCGAGGAGATCGCGCAGGGCAATCTTACGGTGACCATCCGCGAACGGAGCGCGCAGGACAAACTTATGCAGGCCTTGACTGCCATGGTGAGCGGGCTGACACGCACGGTGACCGATATTCGCAGCATCGCGGGCGAAGTGGCGGCGGCCAGCCAGGCCATCAGCACGGCCTCGGTGGAAGTGTCCAATGGAGCCAGCGCGCAGGCCGCGTCGGCCGAAGAAGCCTCATCCTCGATGGAGGAAATGGGATCCAACATCAAGCAGAACGCTGACAACGCGCAACAGACCGACAAGATCGCCACCAAATCGGCCAAGGACGCCCAGGAGAGCGGCAAGTCGGTGGTGGAAGCGGTAGCGGCGATGAAAGAGATCGCCAGCAAGATTTCGATCATCGAGGAGATCGCGCGGCAGACCAATCTATTGGCCTTAAACGCGGCCATTGAAGCGGCGCGGGCGGGCGAACACGGCAAGGGATTCGCGGTGGTGGCGGCTGAAGTGCGCAAACTGGCCGAACGCAGCCAGAAGGCGGCGGGGGAAATCAACCAGCTTTCCGGGACCACCGTCAAGGTGTCGGAGCGGGCTGGAGAAATGCTGGACCGGCTGGTGCCCGACATTCAGAAGACGGCGGAGCTGGTGCAGGAGATCACGGCGGCCAGCAAGGAACAGGACGCCGGGTCCGAGCAGATCAACAAAGCGCTGCAGCAGCTGGAGAAGGTGATCCAGCAGAACGCCTCGGCGGCGGAGGAAATGGCGTCCACCACCGAGCAGCTGACCGGGCAGTCGGACCAGTTGGTGAGCGCGCTCGGATTCTTCCGCACTGGAGACGCCGGACAAGCTCCCCTGGCGCGCGGGGCGAACGCTAAGCCGAGTGGCACGTTGGGAAAGTTGAAGGAGGCGGTGACTCACAATGCCGCCACCGGTTCCAAGAAGGCGGTAAAACCGGGAGTCGCTCTCAAGATGCGGGAGACCGGCGACCACGTGGACAAGGAATTCGAACGTTATTGAGCGGAGCAGCGGAACGGGAAAGGGAACCAACATGAGCGCTACCGAAATTACTGAGACTCGTCAATACCTGACGTTCAAGCTGGGAGACGAGGTATTCGCCACCGATGTCGCCAAGGTCCGGGAGGTACTGGATTTCACCACCATCACCAAGATCCCTCGCACGCCCGATTTCATGAGCGGGGTGATCAACCTGCGCGGTAACGTCGTGCCGGTGGTGGACCTGCGGCTGTGCTTCGAGATGTCGAAGACGGAGAAAACGGTGAACACCTGCGTGGTGGTGGTGGAGATGCTGCTGGATGGCGAGGCCACCGTGATTGGCGCACTGGCCGATTCGGTGGAGGAAGTCATCGACCTGGAGCCGGAGCAGATTGAGCCGGCTCCCAAGATCGGCACCCAGATCCGGACCGACTTTATTAAGGGCATGGGGAAGCGCGACGGGCAGTTCATCATGATCCTGGATATCGACCGGATTTTCTCCGCCGAAGAACTATTGGCCGTCCGGGGCGTGGAGCTTAACAAACCGCTGGCTGAAGTACATGCCTGAACGCGGCCAGTCTGGCTCCATCGTGAGAGTCGTTTGCATTCTGAAGTGAGTACCCGACGTGAGTAGACGCGAAGCCAGTGCGCACGAGGTCAGTTCACGCGAAGCCAACACAAGCCAGGAGGGGCTGGGCCAAGCGGACTTCGAAAGGCTGCGCGAGCTGATCTATGCCGAGTCCGGTATCAACCTGAGTGCGGACAAAAAGACCATGCTTGAGATACGCCTGAAGCGGCGCGTACGAAGCCTGGGCCTTCCCTCCCTCGCCGACTACTGCGACCACGTGTTCGGGCCTCAAGGCCTGGAACACGAACTGGTCCATCTGATCGATGTCGTCACTACCAACAAGACCGACTTCTTCCGCGAAGCTGGACATTTCGACTACCTGGTGTCCAACGCCCTTCCCGATCTTGCCAAGCGCCATGGCTCCAACCGCACATCGCTGGTGTGGAGCGCCGGCTGCTCAACCGGAGAAGAGCCGTACACGCTGGCGATGGTTCTGAGCGAGCATGCCCAGGCCTGCCCCGGATTTCGCTTCAGCGTGCTGGCCACCGATATTTCAACCGACGTGCTGGAGAAAGCCCGTATGGGAATATTCAAGTCGGATGCCGTGGCGCCCGTTCCCCGCGAGCTGCAACGCAAGTATTTCATGCGAAGTCGCGATCCGAACTCGGACGTCGTTCGCGTGGTGCCCGAACTGCGCGCGCTGATCGATTTTCGGCGTCTCAATTTCATGGATGCGGACTTCGGACTGCCCGAAACGCCGGAAATCATCTTCTGCCGGAACGTCATCATCTATTTCGACCGGCCGACCCAGGAGCGCCTGCTAAAAAAGCTCACGCGGCAACTGGCGCCCGGGGGCTACTTCTTCGCCGGACATTCCGAATCCCTGCAAGGGATGGATCTACCGCTGATCGCGGTGGCGCCTTCGGCCTACAGGAAGCGGCCATGAGCGAGCCGGCGCCGCTTCTGCCGGACTTAAATCTTCAACCGGGAGAACTGTATCTGGCGCGCGGTCCCGCCATCCTGCGCACCATTCTAGGATCCTGCGTGAGCGTCACGTTCTGGAGTAAACGGCTGGGCGCCGGAGCTCTGTGCCATGGGGTTCTGCCCCGTTGTCCGCAGGCTTGGCCGTCCGGATCCCGTCTTTCCGATGGCTATCGGTATGTGGATTTTAGCATTCACCACTTGGCGCAACAGTTCGACGCCCTGGGAGCGCGTCGCGATGAGCTGGAAATCAAACTGTTCGGAGGCGCCGACGTGCTCCCCTTTCTTAGCGAGCGCGCCGACCGGCCTACCGTCGGAGCCATGAACTGCCAGTCCGCCCTGGCGGCTCTCTCCGAGGAAGGGTTCACGGTTATCGCGTCCGATCTAGGCGGGACGCGCGGCCGGAGAATCCACTTTCATACCGGCACGGGAGAAGTGCTGGTGTACCGGTTGGGCGCCTGGAACGGCGCTCCCGATCAGCCCGTCACGGGAGCGACGGCATGAGCGGGCCCAAGATTCGCGTACTGATCGTGGACGATTCCGCGGTGGTTCGCCGGACCCTGAGCGAGATTCTCTCGGCCGACCCGGGCATAGAGGTCATTGGTACGGCGAGTGACCCCTTCGTTGCAGCCGACCGGATTAGCGAACAGGTGCCGGACGTGATTACGCTCGATATCGAGATGCCCGGCATGGACGGATTGACGTTCTTGCAAAAGATCATGAGCCAGCATCCCATCCCGGTGATCATCTGTTCCAGCTTGGCCGAAGAGGGAGCGCAGAGCACGCTCAAGGCGCTGGAATACGGCGCCGTGGATATTATCGCCAAACCGCGTCTGGGAAGCCGGCAGTTTCTGGAGGAGTCGTCAGTGCTTCTGTGCGAAGCGGTCAAAGCGGCCGCGGCGGCGCGGCTGCGCGTGTATTCGCCCGCGCGGACCATACAACCCAAGCTCACCGCTGACGCGATTCTGGCCCGTGCCAGCGGAGCGATGCTCGAAACCACGGAAAAGGTCGTGGTGATCGGGGCGTCCACGGGTGGAACCGAGGCGTTGCGGGCGCTGCTGGAGGCCCTGCCGGCCGATGCGCCGGGCATCGTGATCGTGCAGCACATGCCGGAAGTTTTCACCCGCGCGTTCGCCAACCGCCTGGACAGCCTGTGCCGGATTTCGGTGAAAGAGGCCGAGAGCAACGATACGGTGCTGCGCGGCCGGGCGTTGATCGCTCCCGGCAATCATCACACCCTGCTCAAGCGCAGCGGCGCGCGCTACCTAGTAGAAATCAAGGATGGTCCTTTAGTCTCCCGGCACCGTCCTTCGGTGGATGTGCTGTTTCGTTCGGCTGCCCGCTACGCGGGTCCCAATGCGGTGGCGGTGATCATGACCGGGATGGGCGACGACGGCGCTCGCGGAATGCTGGAAATGAAACAGGCCGGCGCGGCCACCATCGCGCAGGACGAAGCCACGTCGGTGGTGTTCGGAATGCCCAACGAGGCCATCAAGCGTGGCGCCGTGGATACCATACTGCCGCTGCCGGCCATTGCCGGCTCCATTCTCAGCCACACGCGTTGATGCCAGGTCCGGGGGCGTCTCGCTCGCGTCTCATGCTTGTCCAGTGAAATCGGACGATACTGGAGCAATGACCAAGCCAGAAGTTCGCGCACGGATTGAGGAGCTCGCCATCGTACCGGCGGTGCGCGCCGCCAATGCCGACGACGCCCTGTTCGCCGCCGAGGCGGTCTCGCGCGGCGGACTGCCTATCGTGGAACTCACCATGACCGTTCCCAATGCCACCGAGTTGATCGCGCGCTTGGTCAAAAAGCATCCACACATGATCGTCGGCGCAGGCACGGTGTTGGATCTAGAAACCGCGCGCGCCTGCCTGGCCGCGGGCGCCAGATTCATCACCAGCCCGGGCCTGGATCTGGAAATCGTCGAATTCTGCGTTAAGGCCGGCGTGATCGTCATGCCCGGCGTTCTGACGCCCACCGAAATCATCACGGCGGTGAAAGCCGGAGCGGACTTCGTCAAAATATTCCCCTGCTCCCAGGTCGGCGGCGTCGACTACCTCCACGCCTTGAAGGCTCCGTTTCCCAACGTGGCGTTCATCGCGGCCGGAGGAGTGAATCAGCAAACCGCCGGGAAATATCTGGCGGCCGGAGCCACCGCGGTGGGTATTGGAGCCGATCTGGTTCCTCCGCGCGCCATCGCCATTCGCGAAGCGGAGTGGATTGAAGAGCTGGCGCGGCGCTACGTGCACACCGTGAAGCATTTGCGCCAGCCCAATTGACCGCGATCTCTGCTTCGCCTGCTACGATCGGAACGCGGTGGCGGGCGGGATACGCGTGGCGCGCCAAGCTGGAAGCCAGCATGCCGCGAGTGCTACCGCAGCTAAAAGGACGGGAACGCCAGCGAAAGTAAAAGGATCGCTCGCGGACACGCCGAACAGCAGGCTGGACATCAAATGCGCTGCTCCTACAGATACGGCCATTCCGGCCACGGTTCCGATGCAGGTAAGAAGGAGGCCGGGACGGAAAGCCAGCATGAGAATGTCGCGCGGCTGCGCTCCCAGCGCCATGCGAACGCCGAATTCCTGCGAGCGCTGGCTTACGACGAATGACATCACGCCATAAATTCCGAGTGCGGCGAGAAACAAAGCCAAGCCTGCGAAGACCGCCATCAAGGAAAGCGAGAAGCGCCGCCGTGCCATCGAAGCCGACATCAGTTCGTCCATGCTTCGGACGCCGAAGATAGGCAGCTCCGGGTCCACTCGATTCACGGTGCGCCTAAGCGGTTCTTTCAAGAGGCTGGCGTCCGACCGCGTGCGCAGAAACAACGACAACGAAGCCCTCGAAGCCTGGTAGATGGGCCGGTAAACGCGCGGTGAGGCTGGCATATCCAGGCCCTGATCGCGCACGTCTCCCACCACGCCGACGATCTGGTAGTCCTTGCCCGCGCTGTCGCGCAAACGTTTACCGATCAGGTCCTGTTGCCGCGAAAACTTCCGCATGAAAGATTCGTTCACAAGCACCACTGGGGCGCTCTGATCGGAATCCTGGTCCGTAAAGACACGGCCGCTCTGGAGGGGAGTCTTCAGGACCGCGAAGTAGTCCGGGGTCACGGAGCCGAACTCCGCGGCATAGTCATGCTGGGCGCCGGCGCTATCGTCCGGGAGAGAGAACGGTGCGGGATTGGTTTGGGTGTTCAGGAAAGGGATGACGGCCGCGGTGCCGACGGCCACGCTCTGGACGCCGGGCAACAAGCTCATCTGACGCATCAACTCGCGCACCAATGCGGCGCGCTGAGGCTGGTTCAGGTATCGATTCGCCTTAGGATTGTTCGGAACGGGAATCCAGATTTGACCCACCGTCAGGCCTTTTGAATCCAGACCGGGATACTGTTGCAGCGCCGCGGAGAAGCTACGAACCAGCAATCCCGCGCCGATCAGCAGCACCACCGATAGAGCAATCTCTACGCACACGAGCGCACTGCGAAAGCGGCTTTTGCGAACGCTCTGGCCGGCTCCGCTGCGACCGCCCTCCTTCAAATCGTGATTAGGACCGGTGGCCGACGCCTGCAGCGCCGGTGCCACGCCGCAGAGCATGCCTGTGATCAAAGAGAGCGCGAGCGCCAGGCCGATCGTTAGCGAATCGAAGTGCACTTCGCTGAGCCGTGGCAGGTCCGCTGGCATCCTGGCGAGCAGAGCCGTTCGCGACAAGAGGAGCACTACCACGGCCGCTAAACCTCCGGCCAGCGACAGGAACACGCTCTCGGTCAACAACTGCCGCACCAGCCGCCCGCGCGAAGCCCCTAAGGCGCGTCGAATCGCCAGTTCCCGCGCGCGCGTCGACGATCGCGCAATCAGCAGGCTCGCAATGTTGACGCATACAATCAGCAGAACGAAACTGACCGCGGCCAGCAAGACCACCAGCGTCGGGCGCACGTTGCCAGTAAGGCTGGCTTCGACCGGCTGGATCCGCAGCGCCCAGCGCGACTGCGCCGGATAGTCCTTGGAATAAGTCCGCTGTAATTGCGCCACCACCGCGTCCAGACGCAGTTGCGCGGTTTGCACGGTCAACCCCGCCTTCAGCCGGCCCATCGCACCGGGAAGAACGCGCGCGCTACGAATCGGCGGCGACGGAAATGGATCGGCGAGAAAGCCGCAGGCCGCCCACATTTCAACGTCGCCCTCGAGTGTCCGGCCGGGATGCCGGAACTCAGGCGGCATAACACCAATGATGGTGTAGCCGTCTTCGTCGACGCGAACCCTTCGGCCGATGACACCGGGGTCGCCGCCGAATTGCCGTCTCCACAGGCCATCGCTAATGACAACTCCATCCAAGAAACCGGGCACCCTATCGGCTTCCTGGAAGACCCGGCCGACCGCCGCCCTGGCTCCCAACAGTTGAAAATAGTTTGGACTGATGCCGAGCATTTCGATTCGTTCGGCGCGATCGCCGCCCGTTAGCGCGGTACTCACAGGAAACACGGCGCTGATTTGCTCGAACACTCCGGAGCGCTGGCGCAAATCCTCCAACTCGGGAACCGACATGCCGACATCCTTGGCTCCGGCGCCGTTCAGATCGTCGAAGATGCGCACCAGGCGCTCCGGCTGGGGAAAGGGCAGCGGCTGCAAAAGCACCGCGTTGACCAGCGCGAAGATGGCGACGTTCGCGCCGATCCCCAGCGCCAGCGTCAGAACGGCGATCGCGACAAAGCCCGGACTCTTCAGCAGCGTCCGAAGCGCATACTTCATATCCTGGATCAGGATTCCCATGCTCCCTCCCGGCTCCCGTCGATATCCAATTGCATCACGGCGCGCACCAGCGGCGTCACATGTCCGCCCACCTCGATGCCATCGGCGCCCCGTTCTCCGCGAACGTGCACATGCAACATGCTGCGGCGTCGCATCTTCGATCCCTGCTCACTTACGAATCGGTGGCCCGCGCGGCCGGACACCAGGTTGTGCCGGATCATGTAAGCCGCCAAAGGCCCCGTGGAACTGCCCGTGGCCGGATCTTCAACGATCCCGTATTCTGGCGCGAACATGCGCGAGTAAGCCCCTTCAGGCGTGGCGGCGAACACAAACACGCACGTCGGATCGTGGCCGGTCCCTTTGAGTTTTTTCATGCCGCTCATGTCGAGCGAAGTTCGATCCACCGCTTCCTTATCCTTCAGCGCGACAAAAATAGTCGGATTGCCGGCGCTGAGGCGTTGTGGCTCGGGATGTGCCAGATCCTCGGGCGAAAGGCCCAAAGCGCAGGCGCACAACGCCCGATCTAATGACTGGGCCCAAACTCGATCGCAGGCGTGGTCAGCCAGATCAAGGGACGCGCGCCTTGTTCCACGCGGATGGGAACGGGGCCGATCTTCTCTTCCAGCACGAAGCTTGCGCTGTGTTTCGGCACGATTCCTTCATCGACCAAAACGAAACTCGCGCCGATGGTGGGATGGCCGGCGAAATCCATCTCGCGCGAGGGCGTGAAAATCCGGATGCGGGCGGCGCAACCGGATCGTGTGGCCGGGAAAGCAAACACCGTTTCGGATAAGTTCAATTCGCGCGCGATGTTCTGCATCGTCAGGTCATCAAGGCCGTCCGCATACGGGAACACCGCTAGCGAATTGCCTTCGAGCGGACGCTCGGTGAACACATCCACAACCCGATAAGGGTATCCGTCAGGGCTGGTTTGCGGCTTCGTCACCCCTATAGTATAATTAGTCGATTGGCTAATTGTCTATATGAATCTTGAACTGGCCCTGCGGGCCGTGGCGAACGACCGCCGTTTGCAAATCCTGGAATGGCTCAAAGATCCGGCCGGACTGTTTCCGCCTCAGGTGGACGGCGATCGGATCAAGGATGGAATTTGCGGCTGTAACATCGCCGATAAGTTGGGAGTTACGCAGCCCACGGCCAGCGAGCACTTGAAGATCCTGTCGCAGGCCGGGCTGATCCACGGCAAGAAGATCAAACAGTGGACGTTCTACAAGCGCGATGAAGCCGGAATCAAACAGTTAAAGAAGATGATCGCCACGAAACTGTAGCGGCTTACACACTCTGCTGTTTGCCGCGCGGGAAGAAATTCAGCGAAGCCGAGTTCATGCAATAGCGCAAGTGCGTGGGCGGTGGCCCGTCGTCGAAAACATGCCCTAAATGGCCGTCGCAGCGGGCGCACAGCACCTCGTCTCTTTGCATCCCATGCGAGTTGTCCCCCTGCACGTGGACATTTTCCTTCGCGATGGGCTGCCAGAAGCTGGGCCAGCCGGTGCCGGATTCGAACTTGGTCTTGGAATCGAACAGCACCGTGTTGCAGCAGATGCAGTGGTACACGCCGTCGGCGTGATTGTTGGCGTACTTGCCGGTGCCGGGGATTTCAGTGCCGGCGTGGCGCGTCACCTCAAACTGCTCAGGCGACAATTGCTTCTTCCATTCGGCCTCGGGCTTTTCCACCTTCTCAACTTCCGCCACTCCGGTGCGAACTCCGAATGCGTCAAAGTCGACAATGCGCACCAGTTGCTTTTTGCCCGAAGTCGCAAAGGCCGACAAATTCTTAACAGCCAGCGCCACCGGGCCGACCGCGCTGATGGTCTTGAGAAACAGCCTGCGATCGTTCATTGTTTGCCTTTCAACATCTCCGGGAACTCCGCCCGCAGATTGGTCAGTTTGGGCAGATCGTTGTAAGCGACGTAGGGCTGGTGCGGATTTCGCGCCACGTAATTCTGGTGGTAGTCC
Organism: Bryobacterales bacterium; assembly: GCA_963798295.1. Lineage (GTDB taxonomy): Bacteria > Acidobacteriota > Terriglobia > Bryobacterales > Bryobacteraceae > Palsa-89. The sequence continues at coordinate 126,438 of CAWCSV010000008.1, forward strand.
TCGGCCGCGTAAAACGCCGGGAGCTGAGCCACCTTAGTCACAATCGGCCTGTGGAATACCTTGGCAGCGGTCAACTGCTGGATGTACGCCTCGGCGATGTGCTTCTGCTCCTCGGTGGTGTAATAAATTTCCGAGCGATACTGCGTCCCTTCGTCGGGCCCCTGGCGGTTCAATTCCGTCGGGTCGTGAGCCACTGAAAAATAGATTTTCAGAAGCTGGCCGAAGGAGACTTGCGAAGGATCGAAGGTGATCTGAACGGATTCGGCGTGGCCGGTGGTCCCGGTGCTCACGATCTCATAGTGCGCGGTGCTCTTGGCTCCGCCCGCATATCCTGAGATCGCGCTCGAAACCCCCTTCACCGCGTCGAAAACCGCTTGCACGCCCCAGAAACACCCTCCCGCGAGCACCACGGTTTCGGACTTCTTGTCAGACCGGCTCTCGTCCACGGTGGGGCCGGGTAAACTGGCGGCGCTTAACGTGAAGCCGGCGATCAATGCGGCCAAACCGGCTGTACGGAGGCAAGGAACAATTGGTTGTGGCATCGATTCAACTCCTGGAATCTGTATCAGATTGATAATATCACTTTGGGCGCACTCTGGCGTGGCGTGTATACTATACAGCGTCCGTCATAAGATACAGGTGAAAGGAGACCCGGTTGATCCTGCTGATTCTGGCCTTCCTAGGCGGTATTCTCACCATCATCAGTCCGTGCATTCTGCCGGTGCTGCCCTTCGTGTTCGCCAAAGCGGACCAGTCCTTTCGCAGAAGCGGGCTGCCGCTGCTGGCCGGCATGGCCGTCACTTTCGCCGGATTCGCCGCCGTCGCCACCCTGGGCGGTTCGTGGGCCGTGCGCGCCAATCAATACGGCCGCGCGATCTCTCTGGTTGTGCTGGCTATCTTCGGATTGACTCTGCTTTGGCCCGCCATGGCCGATTGGCTTTCCCGCCCTTTCGTCCGGCTAGGCAGCCGTCTGGCGCAGCCATCCCAGGATGGTGGGAACCCCAGTGTCACCCGCTCCCTGCTGCTGGGTGTCGCCACCGGACTGCTGTGGGCGCCCTGTGCGGGACCCATCCTGGGATTGATCCTGACGGGCGCCGCGCTGGAAGGCGCAAGTGAACACAGCGTCTTTCTGCTATTGGCTTATGCCGCGGGCGCAGCGACGTCCTTGGCCGTGGCGGTGCTGGCGGGAGGGCGAGTATTCGCCGCGCTCAAGCGATCTCTGGGAGCGGAAGTGTGGATCCGCAGCATCCTGGGCGTTGCCGTTTTGGTGGGCGTCGTGGCCATTGCGTTGGGCCTGGATCGCGGTCTGTTGACGCGAGTCTCCCTGGCGAGCACTTCCGGTTTGGAACAATCGCTGATCGATCGCCTTCACCCCAATGCATCGGCGCAAAACGCTCCGCCGAAAAATCCCGGCGCGATGATGATGATGTCCGCGACTGCCGGCGGCGCGGCGGGCGGACCGCAGACAATGCCCGATCTTTCGGGCGCGGTGGCTTGGCTCAACTCGCCGCCGTTGAACGCCGATCGGCTGAAGGGGAGCGTCGTCCTGGTGGATTTTTGGACTTACTCCTGTATCAATTGCCTGCGCTCCATTCCTTACGTACGCGCGTGGGCCGAGAAATATAAGGGCAGCGGCCTGGTTGTCATCGGCGTCCACACGCCGGAGTTCGCCTTCGAGAAAGATCTCGATAACGTGCGGCGAGCGGTAAGCGAATTGAAGATCACCTATCCCGTGGCGCTCGACAACGATTACAAAATTTGGAAAGCCTTCAACAATTCCTACTGGCCGGCCGACTACCTGGTGGATGCCACCGGCCACATTCGCTTTCACCATTTCGGCGAAGGCAAGTACGACGAATCTGAGCAGCAGATCCAGCAGCTACTCAAGGAACGCGACGGGCAACTCGCCGTCACCGGCTTGGTGAAGGTTGCTGGCACCGGCGCCGAGGCCCCTCCGGACAACGATGTGGAATCGCCGGAGACTTATGTCGGTTATGATCGCGCCGACAGCTTTCTTTCGCCGGGGGGAATGAAGCAAGACATCGCTCATCTTTACTCCGCGCCCAAGCATCTGGAGCTCAATCAGTGGGGATTCTCCGGCACCTGGACAGATAACGCGCAGGTTGCCACGCTCGACGCCGCGCACGGTGGAATTGTCTACCGCTTCCATGCCCGCGATCTGCATCTAGTGCTTGGTCCGAGTCCTAAGGGACAGCCCGTCCGCTTTCGAGTGAAGATCGACGGCCGTGCGCCGGGAGCGAATCACGGCGTGGATACCGACGCCCAAGGCAATGGGATAGTTACGGACCACCGTTTGTATCAGCTCATCCGTCAGAAGGACATGATCGAAGACCGCACTTTCGAGATCGAGTTTCTGGATCCCGGAGCGCAGGCCTTCGCCTTTACTTTCGGCTGACGTCAGTTCTTGGGCAGCGGAACGGCGTACATCTTGAATAAGCCCGGATCTTTGTCTTTGAACGCCGGATCGTTCCGGTAGTTTAATTTCCCTTCGACGATCCAGGCCATGCCGCGCGTCGCCGCCACGCCCGGCGTGCTTTCCAGTCCTTCTTTGATGGTGTCGATCTTAGCGGTCTGCGGATCGGAACCCTCAAACGTCACGATGCTCATTTTGCCCGAGTTTTCAGCCAACAACAGCCGATTCTTGCCGATCGCTCGCATGCCATCGGGGCGATCCAAGGGGCGCGAAAGCTTCAGTTCGACAACGCTCTTGGCTTTCCCATCCGGTCCCAAATCCAGACGCAGCAGTTTGCCCGCGGTGACGCTATTTACATACAGGATCGTTTTTTCACCGAAGGCCAAACCGTCGGCGCCGGCCAACAGCGGATCCTTGGCGGCGATCTCCAGACTTTTGCCGCCGGGCTTTAGCATCACCACGCTACCCTGGCGCGTGTCGGTGAAATAAGTAGTGCCATCGGAAGCGGCGGCGATGTCATTGCACAGTGTGCCATCCCCGGGTAGCGGATAGGTTCCCTTGGGCGCGCCGGTCTTCAGGTCGAAAGCCATCGCAGCCGTTGCCTCGCCCTTGTTCTCCAAATTATTGGAACAAACCCAAAGAGTTTTGCCTTTCTCGTCGGCGTAAACGCCTAGCACTTGATTCAGACCGCCCGTGCCGGGCTTGATCCATTCCTGCGCCATGGCGCTGCCCGGCGCGATGCGGCTGACGTTGCCGTGCCCCAGGCTTCCTACAATCAGGGTTCCGTCGGAGGTAGAAGTGATGCTCTCCGGAAAAATGCGCGTGCCGGGAAGCGTGATCTCGGTAAGGGCAGGCGCGGCATAACAGGCGGCGGCAAGCAGCAGGAGCGCGCTGGCACGCGAAATAAAATGGGTCATGGGCGTGTCTCGCATCAAAGACAATAACACGTTAAGACGACACACGTTGAGGCGCCGATGCCGGCCGCACCAGCAGAGTGAGGACAAAGCCCACCGCCAATAGCCCTGCCAGCACCTCCAGCGGCTGGTCGTAGATATGGATCCTGCTCGCGCCAGGCGCCAGATTCGCTTTGGCGCGGTTGGAGAGCTCGGTGATGATCACCGGCCCGGCAATGGCCGCGGCGCTCCAGGCAGTGAGCAAAACGCCGTGGACCGCGCCGACGTTTTCGGCTCCGAACATGTCCGCCAGAAACGCCGGTATGGTCGCGAAGCCGCCGCCGTACATGGTGAGCACCACGAATAGAGCGGCTTCGAAGAGGAGCCATTCGCCGCGCCCCGCGAAGCCGGGCATCAGAAAAAAAAGGATCACCTGCGTGACAAAAAAAGTAATGTAGGTATTGCGGCGGCCAATATAGTCGGAGAACGAGGCCCAGATGAAGCGCCCGGCGGCGTTGAACAGGCTCATCAGGGACACCACCGCGGCGGCTTCCAGCGCCGTCTTCTGGAACATGTCCTGCATCATGGGAGAGGCTTGCGCCAGGATGCCAATACCGGCGGTCACGTTGAGAAATAAAATTCCCCAAAGTAGATAGAATTGCACCGTTCGAATGGCTTCGTTCCGCGTGAAGTGGACGTCGGTGATCATCTTGTTCCGCTTTACCGGCGGCACCCAGCCCTCCGGCCGCCAACCCTCCGGAGGACGGCGGATGAGCAGCGCGCCCAGCATCATAATGACGAAGTAGCAGACGCCCAATGCGATCACGGTTCGCGCGACGCCGAATAAATTCATGAAGTAGACGTTCAAATATCCGGCCAGGAACGCGCCGCCGCCGAATCCCATGATGGCCATGCCGGTGGCCATGCCACGGCGGTCCGGAAACCATTTCACCAGGGTGCTGACGGGGGCAATGTAACCGAGTCCGCATCCCATCCCGCCGATCACGCCCATACCCAGAAAAACCAGCATGGATTGCTTAACCGCAAGTCCAATTCCACCGATGACCAGTCCCACTCCGAACAGCAGAGCGGCAGCCGTCGCGGCCGCCCGCGGTCCCCTGCGCTCCACCCATGGGCCGCCAAATGCCGCACTGAGTCCCAGCAAAATCAGGGCCGTGCTGAAGGTGGTATAGGGCGGGCTGAACCACCAGGGATCGTTCGGAAACACAGCGTGGATGGGCCTGTTAAAGGTGCTCCAGGCGTATACCGATCCGATGCAGATGTGGATAGCGACCGCTGCGACCGGGATGAGCCAGCGGCTGAAAGTTGTGGCGGACTGCGAAGCGTTTAATCGAGTTTGAGAGGGGGCCATGGGTTTCGCTCCGATTGGTACTGGGGGATTCTATCGCAAAAGGCGCGTGGTCGTTGTAACACGGTTGAAACACGGCCTAGCGGTTCCCGTGCGTGTCATGTTACAAAGACTATAGCGTTTTTACATGACATTTCCTGGGAACGCCGCGGAAATCCCCAGCATGCTGGCCACCCTAGCCTCCTATGAAGGCATGTTCGGCCCCTACCATCCCCAGACGCTCGCGGTGAAAACGGCGCTCGCCGTGGCGCTCTGTGCGGCGGGCCATCGTGTGGATGGGAGGCGGCTGCTGGAGCGTGTGGCGGCGGATCTCAGCAAGCATCACGGGAGGCATCATCCGCTTCGGATTCGCGCGTTGCACCAGCTTTCAGCCCTCTTGTGCCGGGAACGCGATTGGCAGGCCGCGCTGCCTATTCAGCAGGAGCTTCTGGAATGCCGTACCTGCGCGTTGGGTCGCGAGCATCCCGATTCACTGGCGGCTCGTAACGCGCTTTCGCTCACCCTGGGCGCGATAACCGGGGCCGCGCGAACTCTTCCGGCCTGAATCTGGCGCCTGGCCAAACGTGATATTGTCTAGTGGAACGGACACTGTCCGTCAAAGCTTACAGAAATCCGGCCTGCAAAAGGAGCAAACTCATGGCATCTGTACTGTCCTCTCCGTCTGATCATCAAGTCGCCGTGTCGGCGACCAAACTCCTCATCAACAACCGTTGGGTGCCCAGCCAATCGGGCAAGACGTTCGCCACCGTCAATCCAACCACCGGTGAAGAGATCTGCCAAGTCGCTGAGGCCGACGCGGCCGACGTGAATATCGCGGTAAAGGCGGCGCGCCAGGCCTTCGATCGCGGCCCGTGGCGCAAGGTGAACGGCGTGGAGCGCTCGCGCCTGATCAACCGGCTGGCCGATCTCATCGAGAAGAACGCCGACGAGTTGGCGCGCCTGGAGTCGCTGGACAACGGTAAGCCTCTGGCCATCGCGAAAGCGGTGGACGTAGCGGCCACGGTGGCCTGCTACCGCTATTACGCCGGCTGGGCGGACAAAGTGATGGGCAAGACCATCCCCATCGATGGGCCGTTCTTCTGCTATACCCGGCACGAGGCCATTGGCGTCTGCGGGCAGATCATCCCGTGGAACTTTCCGATGCTGATGCAAGCCTGGAAGCTGGCGCCCGCGCTGGCGGCCGGCAACACCTGCGTCCTGAAACCCGCCGAGCAGACTCCGCTGTCCGCGCTGCGGATCGGCGAATTGATTGTCGAAGCCGGCTTCCCGGAAGGCGTGGTCAACATTCTTCCCGGCTTTGGGGAGACCGCCGGCGCCGCTATCGCCCTTCACATGGACGTCGACAAAGTCGCGTTTACCGGCTCCACCGAGGTGGGGCACCTCATCCAGCAAGCAGCAGGAAAATCCAATTTGAAGCGTGTCTCGCTGGAACTGGGCGGCAAGAGTCCGAACATCATCTTCGCCGACGCCGACATGGATCAGGCTATCGAGGGCGCGCATATGGGACTGTTCTTTAACCATGGCCAATGTTGCTGCGCCGGCTCGCGCGTGTTCGTCGAAGACAAGATCTATGACCAGTTTGTGGAGCAGAGCACGGCTCGCGCGAAAAAGCGAACTGTCGGCGATCCGTTCGATGCCGGCACGGACCAAGGCCCCCAAGTGGATCAAACCCAAATGGACAAAGTGCTGGGCTACATTGAGTCCGGCCAGCGCGAGGGCGCGAAACTCACCTGCGGCGGCGGACGCGTGGGCAACCGGGGATACTTCGTTGCGCCAACGGTGTTCTCCGACGTTCAGGACAACATGAAGATCGCCCAGGAAGAAATCTTCGGGCCAGTGATGAGCATCATCCGCTTCAAGAACCTGGACGAAGTGATCGACCGCGCCAACCGGACGGTCTACGGACTGGCGGCGGGCGTGTGGACACGCGATGTCGGCAAAGCGCTGGCGATCGCCAACAATGTCCGCGCGGGAACGGTTTGGGTGAACTGCTACAACGTGCTCGACACCGCGGCCCCATTCGGCGGCTTCAAACAATCCGGAATCGGACGTGAACTCGGCGAGTACGGGTTGCAGCAATACACCGAAGTGAAAACAGTAGTCGTGAGACAGTAAGCAGCATGCGGGGCTGGCGTCGCCGCGCGTCAGCCCCATTCGAGAAGAAACATGATCAGCGTGTTCCGAGCACCCGATAAAAATGGCCGCGATGCCATCGCCGTGCTTCTGTCGCAGGATGCGATGGTGGTTCTCGAAGACGGCGACCCCTACCCCGGCGTGGCGCTGTACGCACCCCAGGCCAGAGAAATCGCCTACCGGCTGCTCTTGTTTGCACAGGAAATCGAAAACGGGCGTCCGGCCAGCTTGCCCCGGCACTCCTCCGGACAGGGCCGCGAGGAGTAAACTAGCCTTCGAGACTCCGATGCAAGCAACCCTAACCGAAAAACTATTGGATCCCTCCTTTTGGGAGAAACGCTACTTCGATGGCGCGTGGAAACTTGCTCCGGCCACGCTTCCGGTCCGCGAACCCGCCACCGGTATTAGCCTTGGGACGGCGGGCGCGGGCACAGCCGAACTCGCGGTAGAGCTGACCGAGCAAGCGGCTCAGGCGCAACCGAAGTGGGCCGACACGCCGGCTGACGATCGGGCGCGCATCCTGCGTCAGGCCGCGCGCGTGATCGAGGACAACGCCCCGGAGATCATCAGCTGGATCATTCGCGAAACCGGCGGCGTTTCGGCCAAAGCCGGCTATGAGAGTCGCGATGGCGACCGGCGAGTTGTATCATTCGGCGGCGCTGCTTATCCGGCCAATCGGCGAGATTCTACCCTCGGCGGATTTAGACCGCATGAGTTTTGCCCGGCGCGTTCCGGTGGGAGTGGTGAGCGTCATCACGCCCTGGAACGTTCCGCTGGTGCTCTCCATGCGTTCCGTGGCGCCGGCGCTCGCGCTCGGCAACGCGGTGGTGCTCAAACCGGATCCGCAGACTCCGGTGTGCGGCGGGTTCCTTCTGGCGCGCGTGTTTGAAGAAGCCGGTTTGCCGCCTGGATTATTGAGCGTTCTGCCGGGCGGCGCCGAAGTGGGCGAAGCTCTGGTGACGGCGCCCGTGGTGCGGCTGGTGACGTTCACTGGTTCCAGCGCGGTTGGAAGGCGGGTGGGTGAACTCGCCGGACGCAATCTGAAGAAGGTGTCGCTGGAACTGGGCGGCAACAGTCCCATGCTGGTGCTGGACGATGCCGATCTCGACGCGGCTAGCTCCGCCGGAGCCTGGGGATCGTTCCTGCATCAAGGGCAGGTGTGCATGGCCACCAGCCGGCACATCGTTCTGCGCAAGGTCGCGGACGCGTACTTGAGCAAGCTTGCCGCGCGGGCCGCGGCGCTGCCGGTGGGCGATCCGTTCCGCCAGGAAGTGGCCATCGGCCCTCTCATCAATGAGAAACAGCTCAATCGAGTGCATGGCATCGTGACGGATTCGGTGGCCGCGGGCGCGAATCTGGTCACTGGCGGAACGCATGAGGGACTTTTCTACAAACCGACGGTCCTGGGCGCTGTCGCAACCGATACCAGAGCGTTTCAGGAAGAAATCTTTGGCCCCGTCGCGCCGGTGACCATCGCCGAAGACGACGATCACGCCATTGAACTCGCCAATCGCACCGGCTATGGTCTTGCGGCCGCCGTGCAAACCAGCTCGGTGGAGCGCGGCATGCGAGTAGCGCGAAAGCTCAAGGCGGGCATGGTTCACGTGAACGATCAGACCATCGCCGATCATCCTGGCATCCCAATGGGCGGCATGGGCCAATCCGGCAATGGCGCGCGCTTCGGCAGCACCACCAATATGGACGAGTTCACCGAATGGCAGTGGGTAACCGTTAGCGGGAAACCCGCCCGATATCCATTTTGAAGCGGATCCGTTTGAAGCGAATCCGTTTGAAGCGAATGCGTTTAATGCTTCGCGGCGTCAAAGCGAATTTTCTGGAGCGCCTCGGCGTCGCTGGGCAGCTCTTTTTGCCCGGCTGGAAATTGGTTCGAACTCAGCACAAACGCGAGAATGTCGGCGTTCTGCTCGCGACTCAATCGACCCGGCTGATCGGCGGGCATGGTGGCCTGCACCTTCTCGAGAAGATCGTCCATGCTTTGCCCGTTCCAGTTGCCTTTGAAATCGGCGCCGGTAAGCGGCGGCGCGGTTCCGCCTCCATCCAGGTTCGCGCCATGGCACGACGAGCATTGCTTGGCGTAGAGCGCCTTTCCGCGATCCGCTTGCCCTGGCGTGTAGACGCCGTCCCACACCGTTCCCGATTGCTGCGCCTGCATCGACGCAGCCGCGAAAAGTATCAACCCAGTTGCAATTTTCACTCGCTTACCATCTTATGCGCCTTTCAACACTATCTGCTATGGGAGAATGTTCACTTATGACTACTCTGAAATATTTTGCGATCGCAGCGCTGTTCAGCGCATCCGTCGCGGCCTGGGCTGCGACGCCAGCCTGCGACCCCAACAATGGCGGCATCACCTTGCCAGCCGGCTTTTGCGCCATGGTGGCCGCGGACGGCTTGGGCGCTGCGCGGCATATCGTAGTCGCTCCCAACGGCGACGTTTATATCGCGCTCCAGGACGGAAGGGATGCAACCGGCGGAGTGGTCGCTCTCCGCGACACCAAAGGCGACGGCCATCTCGACATGAAGGAGACGTTCGGCACCGGCAGCAGCACCGGCATTGGGCTGCGCCACGGCTACCTCTACGTCGCCAAGATGAATTCGGTGGAGCGCTATAAGCTGACGCCCGGCCAGTTGAAGCCCAGCGGCGCCGCCGAAGTGGTCGTGATGGGATTACCCGGAGAGCGCCAGCACGGCGACAAGGGACTTACCTTCGACGGCAAGGGATCGCTCTACGTCAACGTGGGCGCGCCCTCCAACGCCTGTCAGACCAAGGATCGCCAAGCTAAGTCGCCGGGGCAGGACCCTTGCCCGATCCTCGAAAAGCACGGCGGTATCTGGAAGTTCGATGAGAACAAGCTCGGTCAGACTCAGGATGACGGCGTGCGCTTCGCCACCGGCTTGCGTCAGATGCCGGCCATCACGTGGCACGACGGCGCGGTCTACATCGCCATGAACAATCGCGATCAGTTGGATGTATTGTGGCCCGGCAAGTTCACCGCGCAGGAAAATGCCGATCGTCCCGCCGAGCCTTTGGATCGCGCCGTGCAAGGTTCCAATTTCGGCTGGCCGTTCTGTTTTTACGACTACGGCCAGAAGAAATTTTTTACCAATCCAGAATACGGCGGGGATGGCAAGACCTCCGATCGTTGCAGCGCCTTTACGCCTCCGGTGGCCGCCTTCCCGGCGCATTGGGCGCCCGTCGATATCATGTTTTACAGCGGCAAGGAATTTCCTAAGAAGTATCAGGGTGGAGCGTTCATCGCTTTCCACGGCTCCTGGAATCGCGCGCCGCTGGCGCAGGCCGGCTACAACGTGACGTTCCAGGCGTTTTCGGGTGGCAAACCCACGGGCGACTTCGAAGTGTTCGCCAGCGGCTTCACCGGCAAGACGCCGCTCATGAATCCCAACGATGCGGTGGCGCGGCCCGATGGCGTAGCGCAGGCGCCCGACGGCTCGCTTTATATTGGCGACAGCCAAAAAGGTAAGATCTGGCGCGTGTTTTATAAGAAGTAAATTACCTGGCGAACTTATCCAGGCAGATATCTTCTTCCAGCTTCGCGCCGCGCTGAAATGAGAAACTGCTGCTGGACGACCAGGGTTTCGTGTACGCGCCCGGATCGTCGATAACCACTTCGTACTTCATCGTCATCGGATTGGTCCGGGTATATTTTTCGATCAGGTGCAGTTGCTCAGTGTGAGGATGCCCGGCATCGTCCAGCCACGTCCTGTCGTTGAAACCCACGGCGTCCACCACCAAAGTGTTTCCCTCCCAATGGCCGATGGAGTCGCCCAGCCAATTGGGATTCGGGTCCTTGGGATGCGCGCGCCCATCCATCCACACCTGACGCCAGACATGCGCGCCACCTTCGTACACGAAGAGAATTCGATTGGGTGTTTGCACGATCTCAAGAGGCCGCGCCATGAGCATGATTCGCGGCACGCCCGGAGGCAGGCAGCGCGCATCCGTCGGGTTCTGCTTCATCGCGCGGTTTTCTTCGAATTTCAGCTTGGCCCAATCCCGGAACGGAACTTCTTGTTTCGGGCTTAGATTGGCAACAGCATGCGGCAGCCAGATCCCATCGCTCCCCAAGTCAGGCCCCTGCGCTTGCGCAGCGGCAAACACGAACAGAATGAGAATCGACTGTTTCATTTACCAATCATGTGAATGGAGCTTTTCTCGTCTTCCTGACAGATGGATTCCATCAGCTCCATCCCCGGTCGCCACCGAACGGTGTTGTAGGCCGTCCATGGTTTCACATACGCGCCGGGATCGTCGATGGTCACCTCATATTTCAGCGTCAGCGAATCGGTACGCGTGTAGCGCTCGGTTAGGTGTAGCTGATCCGACGTAGCATGGCCGGCTTGATCCAGCCAGGCGAGCCCGTTGAACCCGATAACGTCAACCACCAGCGTGTCGCCCTCATAGTGACCTACGGCGTCGCCCAGCCAGGTGGGCTTCAGGTTCTTCGCGTGCCTTCCCGCCGGATCGATACGGACAATCCGCCACAGATAATTGTCGCCCTCAAAGACGAAAATCACTTGATCGCGCGTCTGTACCATCTGAAACGGGTAAGGATCGAACATGAAGCGCGGCACGCCCACCGGCAGGCACCTGGCTTCTGGATCGTCTTTGGAGCGGTTCTCCACGCGCTCGTTGTAGATATTGAGCGTCCAGGGCAGGAACGGCACGTCCACGTGTTTATCGGCGCTCTTCACGCCCTTCCATTTGGTCTCCGCCAGGTTGCCGTTGAACCCCGGATACCACGCGCCATTGCCGCCGAAGTCAGGCCTGCCGTCGGGCAAGCGCGGAGCCGGGCCAGCGACTGCTTTTGCTTTCTGATCCTGTTCGGCCCCGAAGCCGGGAAGAAACGGCCCGGGATCTTTGGCCAGCTTCGGCGAGTTCGTCTGTTGCGAATAAGCTAAAGCGGCCAGCGCGAACCACGCCGCCCCGAAAACAGAAAACGCCTTCACCGCCTAGGGAACTACCTTTGTCGTTTCGCCCTTCTTCTCCAGATCGCGAGCGCCGCTGAGCGCGTCCAGCATCATGTAGTTGCCTTCGTGGCAGGCGTACTCGTAAATTTTGTAATTCGGATCCAGCTTGTAGGGCATGTGAAGCGTCCAGGGCGCCGTCCAGGTTTTGGGATCGTTCACCGTCAGATCGTAGCTCAGATCGTTCGGCGAGGTGCGGGTGAAGCGTTCGGTCAAAACCGCGGCGTCGGTAAAGAGTCCGCCGCCCGCGCCAGGCTGCGCTTTCAGGTTGGTGGTCTCCACCACCAAAGTGTTGCCTTCCCAGTGGCCGCGCGAATCGCCCATATACGTGACGATGTCCTTGCCCACGTGCGGACGCCCGTCGAGCGGGATCACACGAGTCTCGTGGATCATTTCATTGCGGATGATCACGTAGCCCGGCGCCTGCAGGATCTCGTTCCCGAAATTGTACAGCGTCGGGAGCATGCTGCTCACCATGCCGCGCGTGATGCAGCGGCTGTAAATGTCGAAATCTTCCCAGGAATCCACCTTATCGGGAAAGTGGCTGCCGGGACCAAGCCCGCCTCGCAATGCATGCACCGCCGCCTGCCCCTCCGGAGTTAAGGCGGGAATTCTGCCGTTGGGAGGATCCACTACCAGCGAGGCTTGACGGTCCGGCTTGCCGCGCTCCTGCCAATAAGAAGGAGGATTGATGGTGACATCGGCGCTCTTGGCCACTTCCTCGTTGTCTTCCTCGGATTGCTTCTTGGACTGGACCTCCCGCTGCGCTAATTCCTGGTCGGTCAGCACGGATCGGGTGCCCAGGTTGACGGGCCGCTGCATGGGAATACGCGCGGTGGCCGGCCATTCTCCTTGCAGATCCGGATCTCCCCACGGGGTTTTGGGCGGTGTCCATGTTGATTTCACAGATGTTGATTTCGACGACGTGGATTTCACCGACGACGTAGCCGCTTTCGACGCAGGCGTCACTTTGGCCGCAGGCGCCTGGGCCACCACCGGCAACGACACGAGCGACGCTATGAAAAGCGATACGAAAATGCAGTGTTTCATGCGAAATCTCCTCCCGCTGACTGCCCCAGAACTACTTCTGATCTTCCGGAATGTCCGGATTCGATCCGCCCACGAACAACTTCTTTCCGTCCTTGAAGGTCACGCTGCTGCCATTGGCCCGGAAGGTCCCGTTCTTAGCTTGATATCCCTGAATGGTCAGCTCGGTCCCCACTTCGAGCGACCGCTTGGTGAAGCCTCTGCGCAGCATGATATTGGGGCTGCCGCATTCCACCATCCAATTGGTGACGGTGCCGTCCGGGTTGGTCACGTCGATGTGAATCCAGGAATGAGGATTGATCCACTCCATCTCGGTCACTTTCCCCGTCAGATGGACTGGCTTGCCCTTGTCAAACTCCGCCTGAAACGCATGATGCGCCCAAGCCGGCGCTATCGCCAGAAGCATCGCCGCGCATGCAGCCACCATCGCCAACCTCGTTCGCATTCGGACTCCTTCCGTATTGAAATTCTATCCTAATTCCATCCCTACTTCGTTTCCTTGCCTACTTTGTTTCCTTGTGCTCCGCGGCGCGAGCTCCGCTCAAGATGTCGCCCATGGCGATGTTGCCCTCATGACAGGCGTATTCCAGAAGCTGATACTTGTCGTCCCGCTTCAAAGGGATCAGGATGGTCCAGGGCTTGGTCCAGGTTTTGGGATCGTCAATGGTGGCCTGATAATTGAGCGTGTTGGCGTCCACGCGGGTCAGCCGTTCGGTAAGCTTCATGTCCGCGCTGTGATGGCCGGGATCGCCCGGATAGCCCGCCCCGTTGGAACCGATCGCGTCCTTATCGGTAAAGTTAGTCGTCTCAATCACCAGCGTGTTGCCTTCCCAGTGGCCGCGCGAATCGCCCATATATTCACGGATCGCAGGGTTCAGATGCGGCCGTCCATCGAGCGGAATAATGCGCGTTTCGTGGATCATTTCATTGCGAATAATCACTAATCCCGGCGCCTGCAAAATTTCATTTCCATTGTTATAGATCACCGGAATGATCGATCCCAACACGCCGCGCGTGATGCAGCGGTAGTAGATGTTCAGATCGGCATAGGAATCGGCGGCGCCGCGCCACTCTCCCGGAAATCCCTTGCCGCCGCGCGCCTCCTTGCGAAGCTTCTGCTCCTCCTCCGTCAAGGGCGGCAATCTCCCATTGGGCGGATCGATGATGAGCGATGTCTGGCGCGTGGGGGTGCCGCGCTCCACCCAATAGGACGGCGGGCCGATCCCCACGCTATCGCTCGCCGCGGTCGACTGGCGATCGGCGTCGGCCTGTTTCTTCGCCTGCGCTTCCTTCTGCGCGAATTCCTCGTCGGTGAGCGTGGTCCGGGTGCCGAGCTTCTCCGGCCGCTGCAGCGGGACGCCCATATTGCCCGGCCACATGCCCTGAAGATCGGGATCTCCCCACGCGGTTTTCGGCTGTTTCCAAGTCTGGCCATAGACCGCCGTCAAGAAAACGCTGCCCATCGCGATCGTGCATACAAAAAGGCGGGTATTCATACAAAGCTCTCGCTATTTAGTCGGCTGCTTCTTGAATTGCCCGTAGAGCAATTCTTCGACAAACTCCACGCACTTGAACTCGAATAGCTGCGCGTTCTTCTCCACCTTGCGATACAGCGGCATGCTGATCTTCCAGGGCCGCGTGAACACGGTTGGGTCCTCGATGGTGGCTTCGTAGTTCAAGTGGTACGGATCGGGACGGCTGAAGCGCTCCACCACGTGCAATTGCTTGCCCCCGAAATCGCCGGCCCGGTCGAACCAGGCCAGCCCGTTCAATCCCGTCACGTCCACTACCAGAGTGTCCCCCTCCCAATGCCCGTTGTTGGTTCCCATCCAGGTATCGGACCCGGCCTCCTCCGGCTTGCCCATGTTCACCAGGCGATTGGCGCTGGCGAATTCGTAGACAAACATGATCCCCCGCGGCGTTTGGATGATTTGGAACGGATACGGCATGTAGTTGGCGCGCGGAATGCCCGGCATGTAGCACTTGGCTTCCGGATCGTTGGTGCGGCGCACGGCGAAGTTCGCCTTCTTCTTTTCCAGCGCCTCCGGTTTGTAGGGGATGGTTCCGCCTTCCACCACGCTGGGGCCGGCCGGTTCCGACCCGATGGCGCCCGTCTGCCACATGGTGCCGGGCTGGGGGGAATGATCCTCCAGATCCCAGTTGGCGGTATTCAGAGCTTCATAAATGCCGCTCAGATCGGCGTGGCCATCCGGCGCGCGCGGCGGGCGATACGTCGAATTTTGCGCGGAGGCCTGGGCCGCGCCCAGCATCAGGAGGGCCGCCCCCACGCAGGCGGCGATCGTCAAGTAAACAAGGTTCCGCATAGTCCGGTATCGATGCTATCAAATTCGTAGATTCACCGGATCACTCGCGCTTACCAGAGATGATTGCGTGCCAGGCACTGAGAAACAGAACGTGGCCCCAGCGCCCAGCTCGGATTTTTCGAGCCAAATGCGTCCGCCATAATGCTCCACCAGCCATTGGCAAATGGCCAGGCCGATTCCGTTGCCCGGATACTCCTCGTGGCCGTGAAGGCGTTTGAAGAGGCCGAAGATTTGTTGGCCGTACTCCGGCTCAATGCCAATTCCATTGTCGGCCACCGAGAACACGCACCATCCGTCGATGCGCTGGCTAGAGATGTGAATCCTGGGAGGCTCTTCGCCCCGGTACTTGATACTGTTGCTGATGAGATTCTGGAATACTTGGGTCAGGCTGGCGTCCACGTTTGGCGCAGGTCCCTCTTCGGACTTGGTGGCTCGGGAATAGAAGCAGCAGATCGTCGATGATGTTGTTCATGCGTCGCGCGGCGGCCAGAACATGATGGAGAAGATTGGCGTCATCCTTGGCCAGCTGGCGCGGATCATTTCCGTATAAATGGCGATGGTCCGCACGGGCTCTTTCAGGTCGTGGCTGGCAGAGTAGGCGAAGATCTCCAAATCGCGGTTCGCGAGCTTCAATTCTTCGTTCGAACGCGTGACTTCCAGGTGCGCCTGCTGGGACTCTCGGAGGAGCAGGGCGTTCTCCGCGGCGATGGCGGCCTGGGCCTTCTCGGCGGTTTGGGCGCGGAGCAACGTTCGGCGCTGGAAATCGATGAGAAAACTGACGGTCGCGCTGGCAGCAACGAATCCAATAACGGCCGCCCGTTCGGTTGGCCCCAGAGTCCGCTTAAGCCTGCTCCATTTCCCAAAACATAGTGGGCGCCCGAAAAACCACGCCAGAAGTATTGCGGCGGCAAAAAACGTCACGAAGGGGATTGCAGAGCCCACCAGAGGCGTTAATGCCAGCCGGGCCAGAGTCGCAAGGAAGGTAGCAAGAACCGCGGCGCCGTAGGCAAGAAGGCAATACCGCGCGTTGGTCTGCCCCGTTCTTGTCACCGGCACGCATTTCCAGGGTAGCCAATTCGAGTTGGCGTCTGCGGCCAGAGCCCAAAACGATACAGTATTCTGTTAAATATGCTCCGCGTGCTTGCCGTTCTGCCGTTTGTAGCATTGCTTTCACAGGCTCAACAACCCAACAATCGTGGCTGGTATCGCTCGCCCGCCATTCACGGCGATACCATCGCGTTCACCGCCGAGGGCGACCTCTGGCTGGTGGGCATCGAAGGCGGTCTGGCGCGTCGTCTCACCACCAACCCGGGCAACGAATCCGCCGCCGTCTTTTCGCCGGACGGATCCAGCATCGCCTTCAGCGCCGATTATGAAGGCGTCACCGAAATCTACACCATGCCCGCCACCGGTGGATTACCTGTGCGCCGCACCTACGAAGGCGGCGGAGGGCGCGGCGAGGACGCAGCCGCTCGGCTGGACGCCAGATGGCAAAATCATCTATTCCACTCAGTATTTCTCCGGTTTGCCGGACGCTCAATTAGCCACCATCGATAGTAAAAATCAGATTCAGCGCATCCCGCTCAGCCAGGCGGCGCAGGGATGCTACGATGCGCGCGGTAGCTACTCTGTTTTTCACGCGTCTGGCGCGCCAGCCCAGTTTCACCAAGCGCTATCAGGGCGGGAGCGCGGAAAATCTCTGGAGATACGATCCGGGCAAGGAAGCGGTTCCACTCACGGCCGAATATCCAGGCACCAGCCGCAATCCCATGTGGTGGAAGAATCGCATCTACTTCCTTAGCGATCGCGACGGCACCATGAATCTCTGGTCCATGGATGAGAACGGAAAGCACCTGGAGCAGCACACCAAACACCAGGGTTTCGACATCAAGTCGGCTTCGCTTTCGCAGGGCAAGATCGTCTATCAACTGGCCGCCGATCTCCGCCTCTACGACATCGCTTCCGGGCAGGATCGCGCCGTTCCCATCGAACTCCCATCCGATTTTGAGAACCTGCGCGAGCATTGGATCAAGAACCCCGATGCAATATTTGTCAGCCGTGCATTTCTCAGCCGACGGCCGAGAATATTGTCCTGACGGCCCGCGGGCGCGTCTTCGTCGCGCCGGTGAAAGCACGGGCGTTTTGTGGACGTCAGCGAACATGAGCCCGGCCGTTTTCGCGAGGCGCGCCTGATGCCGGACGGTAAATCGGTAATCGCACTTTCCACCGAATCCGGCGAAGTGGAGTTGTGGCTTTATCCCGCCAACGGCAAAGGGCCGGGCCAGCAATTAACGCACGATTCCGATGTCCTGCGCTGGGAAGCCATTCCTTCCCCGGACGGGAAATGGATCGCTCATCAGGATAAGGACCAGCGGCTTTGGCTCTACAAGCGTCGCGGACAAGAGCAACAAGAAGTTGGCGACATCGCGCAACGGCGATAATGATGGCCCCGCTTTCGCCGACCTTCGCTGGTCGCCCGATAGCCGCTGGCTCACCTTCGCTGAAAACGCCAACAACAGCTTCGAGCAAGTGATGCTGTACAGTGTTGAAACCGGCGTCAAGACTCCTTTGACCACCGACCGCTACAACAGCGGAGCCGCCGCCTGGAGCGCCGACGGCAAATGGATTTACTTCGTCTCGGACCGCGCGCTGAAATCCACCGTCCGCAGTCCGTGGGGCTCGCGCCTGCCCGATCCGTACTTTGACCGCTCCAATAAGATTTACGAATTACCCCTCAAAAAGGACCTGGTTTCGCCCTTTCAGCCTCCGGACGAACTGCATCCGCCGAAACCCGACGCTCCCAAACCTTCTGAAAAGGTCCCTTCTGAGACGGCCGACAAACCCAAGGTGGAGAAAATCGACATTGATCTTTCTGGCATCGCCGCGCGCATCCACGAGGTTCCCCTTCCTCCGGGTAATTACGCGGATCTCGAAGTCGCCGCGGGAAAGCTTTGTTGGATCGACCAGGATGCCGCCGATCCCCAAAAGAACACTCTCGGATGCGTGGCCATCGCGAACAAAGGCGAGAAGCCCGAAACGCTGCTCGATGGCGTCCGCGGTTTTGAGGTTTCCGCAGGACGGCAAGAAGATCATGGTCCACAAACAGAACGAACTGTTTGTGTTGGATACCACCGTCTCCGCCGACTCGCTCAAGAATCCTAAGACGCTGGCCGACGCCCAGATCGATCTCAAGAGTTGGAAGTTCTCGGTCATCCCGGTGCAGGAATTCGGCGAAGCCTATCAGGACGCCTGGCGCCTGGAGCGCGATTACTTCTACGATCCCGGCATGCACCATGTAGATTGGAAGACCGTGCGCGACAAATATTCCGAACTGGTGGGCCGCGTTCGAGATCGCTACGAGTTGAATGATCTCATCTCCGACATGGTTGGCGAACTATCGGCGCTGCACACCTTCGTGCGGGGAGGCGACTTGCGCAGAGCGCCCGACCAGATTCCAGTCGGCTCTCTGGGCGCTTTGCTCACGCGCGACGATGGTGCGGGTGGCTATCGCGTCGATCACATTTATCAAACCGATCCCGATCGTCCCGACAAGCTTTCTCCGCTGCGGATGCCGGGCGCCGGTCTGGTGGATGGCGATGTGATCACCGAAATCAACGGCCAGAGCGTGCTTGCGGCAGTGCATCCCAACGAACTACTGCGCGACCAGATTGGCAAGCAGGTGCTGGTCACCTATCATCGCAAGGACGACAAGGAATCGCACGACGCTATCGTGAAGCCCATCTCGATGGCTCAGGATTCGGACCTGCGTTACTCGGAGTGGGAGTACACGCGCCGCAAGAAAGTGGAGCAGGCCAGCAACGGCCGGATCGGCTACATCCATTTGCGCGCCATGGGGACCGACGACATCCGCCAATGGGAGGAAGAATACACGCCGATCTACGACCGGCAAGGTCTTATCGTCGATGTGCGCCACAACCGCGGCGGCAATATCGATAGCTGGCTGCTGGGCAAACTTTTGCGCAAGGCCTGGATGTATTGGCAGCCGCGTCAGGGCCTTCCTTATTGGAATATGCAAGGCGCGTTTCGCGGGCCGATCATTGTGCTGTGCGACGAGGACACCGCCTCCGATGGCGAAGCTTTCACCGAGGGCTTTCGCCGCCTGGGGCTCGGCAAAGTTGTGGGCGTGCGCACCTGGGGCGGCGAAATCTGGCTCAGCTCCAGCAACGTTCTGGCCGATCAGGGCATCGCGACCGCCGCGGAATTGGGCGTCTACGGACCCGAGCGCAAATGGCTGATCGAAGGCCACGGCGTGGATCCCGACATCGTGGTCGACAACCTGCCGCACGCCACTTTTGAGGGGCAGGATGCGCAACTGGAAGCGGCCATCCGTTTTCTCGCCGATCAAATCAAGGAGCATCCCGATCCGGTGCCCGCGCCTCCCGAGTATCCGAACAAATCTTTCAGTGCCGCTCCGAAATCGACTCATTGATTGTGAGATTCCGCCTCATACTATTGCTGGTTCCGATTGCGGCCTTCGCACAGAAACCGGCATCGCCGCGTCAGCCCGATGGGCACCCGGATTTGCAGGGAATCTGGCGGAATGCTGGCGTCGTGGCCGCATTCAACGTCGAAGGGCAGGCTGCGGGTCCCAACGGGCCGGCTGGAGCATCGGTAATTGTTGATCCTCCCAACGGCAAGCTCCCCTATCTTCCGGCGGCGCGCCGGCAGGCCAACGACAACCAGCAGCATCGTGAACGCGATCCGGTGGGCCATTGCCACATGCATGGAGTGCCGCGCTCGCTGGTCCCCCCGTTTCCCATCGTGATCGTCGAGGACAGCAATTATTTCGTCCTGCTCTCTGAGACGGAGCACAGCGTTCGCATCGTCCCGCTCGACGGGCGTCCGCACCTGAAGAATTATTCGGCCTGGGCGGGCGATTCGCGCGGCCATTGGGAGGGCGACACGCTGGTGGTGGATGTGACCGGACTGAACGGCAAGACGTGGCTGGATCAAGCCGGGAATTTCGTGGACCAGAACGAGCACGTGGTGGAGCGCTTTACGATGACGGATGCCAATACCATCATTTACGAAGCGCGGGTGGACGATCCCACCGTTTACTCGCGGCCCTGGACGCTGCGCGTTTCCCTGCGGCGTCAACCCAAGGGCACCGAGTTGATCGAGTACGACTGTATTGAGGGAGAGCGTGACGAGGTTCATTATCCGGGCAGCGCAAGTCAGAAACCTTAGGTGCGCGAGGTATCGCGGCGATGGCGGTGACACAGTCGGCGTGCGCATTCGCACAACCCGCCTCGCGAGATCTGCGCGGCATTTGGCGAGCGGAGAACAACGCGGACGCGAATCTTGAGTCCGCTCATGTAATCGTCGATCCGCCCGGCGGCAAAATTCCCTATCAACCTGCGGCGCTCGCCATGCGGAAAGAAAACTTCGCGAATCGCGCAACAGCCGATCCCGAAACGCGCTGCTTTCAACCCGGCGTCCCGCGCGCTGCCTACCTTTCCACGCCGTTCCAGATTTTTCAAAACGAAGCCGGCGTATTCATCGTCTACCAGGATGTGCATGCCTATCGCATTGTCTATCTGGACGGCAGCCCGCATAATCAAGGGCTCCCGTATGCCATGGGTGACTCGCGCGGCCACTGGGAGGGTGACACGCTGGTCGCCGATGTCGCCAGTTTTAGCGACGCCACGTGGCTGGATGGGGCGGGGAACTACCATAGCGACGAGTTGCACGTTGTGGAGCGCTACACGCGCATGAATCACAACACGTTGCTCTATGAAGCCACCATCGAAGATCCGAAAGTATTTTCCAGGCCGTGGAAGATTCGGATGCCGCTCCGCCTTCAGACTAAACCGGGCGTTCAGATTCTAGAAGACGAGTGCGTCGAAGACGATCGCGGCATCCGGCATCACGTAAGGACTTCTGAACCACGACCGTGAGGGAGTGAATGCGCTAGCTGGCCTTCAGCAGCGCCTTCACTCCATCCACGCACAGCACCGCGCCATGTTTCGATTCCGGTATCAGCCCGCCCACGGCTGATTCGATTGTCGCGGCGTTCAACGCTGCCAGCTCCGCGCGCGATTTCCCGATCATCCATTCGGTCAGCGCCGAGCCGCTCGCGATGGACGCCGTGCAGCCGCGAACTTTGTAGCGCACCTCGGCTGCTCTGCCGTCCTCAAAGCGCGCCGACAAGCGCAGTATGTCGCCGCAAGCGGGATTGGTAATCTCCACCGTAATGGCGGGCGGTGGAAGCTCTCCCACATTGCGCGGATTCTTGAAATGGTCGAGCAAGGCTTCGCTGTACAATAGGGCGTCTCTCTTTGATTATGCAACTTGATTCTCCTAGCGGGTCTGGCGTCGAGTGACCACGGTGGTAGCGGCGGTCATTGAGCGCGACGGTCAAATTCTGATCGCGCAGCGCAAGCGTACCGGACAGCATCCCTTGAAATGGGAGTTCCCGGGCGGCAAGGTGGAAACCGGCGAAACGCCGGAACGAGCCTTGGTGCGCGAGCTCCAGGAAGAACTGAGTATCCGCGCGGTCGTGGGCGAGGAGATTAGCCGCTACGAGTTCCAATACCAGGGACGCTGGCCGATTATGCTCCTGTTCTATCGGGTGCTGGAATTTTCAGGCGAACCCAAGAATCTGGATTTTGAGCGCATCGAATGGACTCCCCGCGAGCGGCTGGGCGACTATGATTTTCTCGAGGGCGACGCCGACTTTATCAAAACCTACCGGACCTAACGCGGCTGCGGCAGCCGGAAGTCCAGACCGCGCTCGTCATTCAGGCGCTGCGACAGATCGCGATCCACCAAATCGATACTGAGCTGATTCAGCGTGTGCTCCGCGCTCACGTAATGCAGCGTGCTGCCTTCCATCCAATAACCCAGCGCTTGCACGATGGTGTGGTCTCGCAGCGCAATCAAATATATGGTCGGCTGATCGCTGGATGCGGCGCGTTGCGCTGCGGCCGCGTCGGCATAAGGATGCGAAGGCGGCGCCTGATACAACTTCAGACCGGATTGATCTTGCGGCTGCGTCGTCTGCTGGTCGCCCGTATAATCGCGCACCTGAGGATTGGCTTGCGGCGGAACGAAGTTCTGGTTGATCACCACCGACGGCAAACCGGGACCTGCTTGTGATCCGTCGTCTCCATAACCGGGAGCGGAGCCGGGCGCGTAACCCTGCGTGTACCCATTCGCGTAGCCCGTCGCCGACGGATCGTAGCCATAATACCCGCCGTAATAAACCGGATACGGAACAATCACCGCCGCGCCATGCTGAGGATGAGCCGCCACGCCCGGATTCACAAAACCGCGCGAATACCCGTTACCCCGAAATTGGCCGATCGGCGGCGTCGCGTTGGGCGCGTGTCCGGTTCCTGGGTATACCACGTTTCCGAAACCACCCAGGGACCACGTTCCCCCTCCATGGCCCTGGCCGAAAGCCAGTCCGCTCGTGGCTGCCAAGGAGATGCTTACGAAAAACAGCGTGGGGACGAGGCGACGCATGTTAAACTCCACAACTCGATTGTAACGCCAAAAACGGCCGCAACATTGTAAAATCCGGTCTTAAGCGCGCATTTGGTAGTACCAGCCGTATCATGCCAGACGCGGCGGGTGAGCCCGCGGTTACCTCGCTATAATCGAAACATATGCCGGAAGTGCGACATTCCGTCTGCGCGCTGGATTGTCCCGATTGCTGCTCCCTGCTTATCAATGTCGAAGACGGCAAAGGCAGCCATCTACGTGGAAATCCGGAACATCCGGTAACGCGCGGCTTTCTGTGCGGCAAGGTGGCGCGGTACTTAGAACGCGAGTACTCGCCCGACCGGCTGCTTTACCCAATGAAACGCGCCGGCGCCAAGGGCGAGGGCAAATTCCAGCGGATTTCCTGGGACCAGGCGCTGGATACCATCGCCGAGCGGCTGCGGAAAGTATCGGACGAGTACGACTCCGAAGCGATTTTGCCCTACAGCTACGCGGGCACCATGGGATTCCTGAACGGCAGCGGGATGGATCGCCGCTTCTTTCATCGGCTGGGCGCGTCGCGTCTGGATCGGACCATTTGCTCTGCCTCTGGAGGCGCGGGATTGATGGATGCCCTCGGTTTTCGCTACGGTACCGAACCCGAGCAGTTCAGCCACTCCAAGTTGATTATCGCGTGGGGATCGAACGTGCTGGCCACCAACGTCCATTTGTGGCCCTTCATCGTTGAGGCGCGGCGCAATGGCGCGCGTTTCTATACCATCGATCCGGTTTTGAATCGCACCGGCAAGCTGGCCGACAAGCATTTCGCGATCTATCCCGGCAGCGATCTGGCGCTCGCGCTGGGATTGATGCATGTCATCATCGGCGAAAATTTGCACGACGCCGATTACGTCGGCAATTACACGCAGGGATTCGAAGCGCTTGCCCGTCGGGCTGGCGAGTATCCACCCGAGCGCGTGGAGCATCTCACCGGTATTCCGCGCGAAGACGTTGTTTCGCTCGCGCGCGAGTACGCCACCACGCGGCCCGCGGCCATCCGGCTCAACTATGGAATCCAGCGCAGCGAACGGGGCGGATCGGCCACGCGCGCCATCGCGGTTCTCCCGGCTCTCATCGGATCTTGGCGCGAAGTAGGCGGCGGGTTGCAGCTATCCACCAGCCAGGCCTTTCGAGTGAATCGCACTGGCCTCGAGCTGCCGGAGTTGCAGCGCCGCTCGCCGCTCGGACGCGAGGCGCGCATCGTCAATATGGCCGAGTTGGGCAAGGCTCTGACCCAGCTGAACGATCCGCCCGTGAAGGCCATCGTGGTTTACAATTCCAATCCGGCGGCCATCGCTCCCAATCAGAACCTGGTGTTGCAAGGGATGCGGCGCGAAGATCTTTTCACCGTCGTGCTGGAACAATTTCAGAACGACAGCGCGGATCACGCCGATATTGTGCTGCCGTCGACAACTTTCCTGGAACACACCGACCTTTATTTCGCGTACGGGCACTATTATCTGCAGCTCGCTCGTCCCGTGCTTCCGGCGCCGGGTGAAACCAAATCGAACGTGGAAGTGTTTCGCCTTCTCGCTCAGCGCATGGGGTTCGACGACGATTGTTTCGCGGATTCGGAAGACGACATGATCCGCACGCTGCTCAACTCCGGGCATCCCTTCCTGCAGGGAATTACGCTGGAGCGGCTGGAGCGCGAACATTTCGTGCGATTGAACGTCGCGCCGGATTCAAAACCTTATCTGCCTTTCGCACATGGCGAGTTCGGCACGCCGTCCGGCAAGTGCGAGTTCGGAGCGGAGACGCTGGACTATCAGCCGCCCATCGAATCGCGGCTGGGCGCCCCCGACCTGCGCGCGCGCTTTCCGCTGGAACTGGTTTCAGCCAAGAGCCAAGACAGTATGAACTCCACTTTCGGAAACGAGCGCTGGGCGCAGGGCCAAACGTCCACATTGTTTCTGCACGGCGATGACGCGCGCGCGCGTGGCATTGAAGACGGCGACCGCGTCCGGGTTTTCAATCAGCGCGGCAGTTGCACCTTCGTCGCGGGAGTGAACGGCTCGAACGGACAAAGCATCGTGCGGCAGGGCGTGGTCCTGGCGCCTTCGGTGCGCTGGAACAAGCTGGCGCCCGATCATCGCAACGTCAACGCCCTCACCTCCGATCGGCTCACCGATATCGGCGGCGGCCCGACGTTCTACAGTTGTCTGGTAGATGTAGAAAAGTGCGGAGACTGATCCGGCCACATCGCGCCCGCTCTACCAAAACTATGCGATCGCTCTCGTTAACTCTCATCCTTATTCCGCTGCTTCTAGGAGGCGCAGGCTGCAAACGACGTCACAGAGGCGCCAGTCAGACGGACCAGCCGGTCAGCACCGTCTTTGCCGGTGATCCCAATGTAGCCGCCCATTTCGCCAGCGGGTTTTATCAAGTGGAAGCGAACGCCTGGCGTTGGACGGACCAACAATTCGCCGTAGATCTTGCACCGCCCCTGCACGCCAATGAGAGGGGCGCGCAACTGGTGGTGAAACTGGACGTTCCCGACGTGCTGCTTCAGAAAGTGGCTTCGGTCCAGTTGTCCGCTTCGATCCAGGGATACAATTTGGAGCCGCAAACCTTTAGCAAGTCCGGGCAATACACCTACACGCGCGACGTGCCCGCGGACCGGTTTCAAGACGATGTGGTGCGCATCAATTTCGCCGTCGACCACTCGCTGCCGCCCACCGACACCGACCGGCGCCAACTGGGAATCATCGTAAGCCAAGTCGGGCTGGTGGCAAAATAGGAGCCGCGAATCATCATGAACTACTACGAACAGCATCATGACAGTTACCTGGAAGGGTTGAAAACTTTCCTCCGCATTCCGAGCATCAGCACGCTGTCCGAGCACAAGCCGGACATCCAGCGCGCGGCCGAGTTCGTGCGCGGCGAGTTGGAACGGGCCGGTCTGCAACAGGCGCAGTTGATCGAAGGGCAGGGCAATCCGTTGGTCTACGCGGAGTGGCTGGGCGCGCCCGGCAAGCCCACCGTGCTGCTCTACGGGCATTACGACGTGCAGCCACCCGATCCTTTGGACGAATGGAAGACGCCGCCTTTCGAGCCCGACATCCGCAACAACAACATCTACGCGCGCGGCTCCGCGGACGATAAAGGTCAGACCTACATCTTGATCAAAGCCGTGGAGGGGCTTCTGAAGCAGCATGGCCGGCTGCCGGTCAACGTGAAGTTCTTGATCGAGGGCGAGGAAGAAGTGGGCGGCGAGCACATTGAAGCGTACGTGGCCAGCAAGCCTGCGCGCCTGAAATGCGACGCCGCGGTGATCTGCGACACCGAAATGTTCGCGCCGGAGCTGCCCACCATCTGCGTCGGCCTGCGCGGCATCATCTATGGCGAGCTGGTGGTGGAAGGCGCCAATCACGATCTGCACTCGGGCGTCTACGGCGGCGCGGCGCCCAATCCGCTCCAGGCCATCGCCGAGATTTTGTCGACATTAAAAGATCGCGACGGGCATATCCGCATCCCCGGATTCTACGATCGCGTCGTGCCGCCTAGCGCCAAAGAGCGAGAGGCCTGGGCGCGGCTGCCGTTCGACGAGCGCGAATATAAAGAGAAGGAGGTCGGCGTCAAGGAGTTGGTGGGCGAGCCTGAGATCCCGCTGTTCGAGCGCTTATGGGCGCGGCCGACGCTGGAGGTGCATGGCATTCGCGGCGGATTTATCGGCGAAGGCGCGAAGACCGTGATTCCCGCGCGCGCCGTGGCGAAGATCAGCATGCGCCTGGTGGCGGATCAGAAGCCCGAGGAAGCTGTCGCTCAGTTGCAGAAGGCGATTGCCGCGGCCTGTCCCAAAGGCGTCACGGCCGAGTACAAGAGCATCCACAACGCGCCGCCGTCACTGGTGAACCCCGATAACCGTTTCATTCATGCCGCCGCCGAAGCGATGAAACAGGTGTTCGGCAAGGAGACGGTTTACATTCGCTCAGGCGGTTCCATCCCGATCGTCGCGGCATTCGAGGAGTACTTGGGTATTCCGAGCGTCATGATGGGCTTCGGCTTGCCGGACGACAATCTGCATGCACCCAATGAAAAGCTACATCTCCCGAATTTCTTCCGGGGCATTGAGGCTGTCGCCCGCTATCTCGAGATCCTGGGCGCTTAGTCCGCGTCTAGTGGCTTTCGTAGCATCCGATGTCGTACCCCGCTCCTTGCGGGCGCGTGACGCCCGAAATATCCACCGGCACCGCCGTCAGCGTCGTGCCCTTGTCGATTGCCGGCGACCCAGCCTTGAGCTGATAGTTATTGCTCCCGGGATTGACGAACAACTTCGCGGGTGTCGCAATGATCGAATGCAAATCGTAGCCATGGGACTGCCACTTCTTCAGACTGATCGTGCTGGAATCGTTATTCGCCGAGAAGACATTCACCACCACGTTGTAGTCGCTCTGAAATCCCTCAACCCCCGCTTTGGCGATCAACACCGAGCCGTGGCCGGCATCGGGCGTGTAGAGAATATTGTTCTCAATCACGTTGCCCACCGGCGGCTTCTTGCCCCCGCCATCGTTCGGAATGTTGATCACGAAGCGCGAGTTCGGCGCCATCACAATGGTGTTGTTGTAGACCATATTGTTGCTGGAGCCGTGCGCGCCGTCGATCGCGTACAGCGAAATGCCGCTGGCGTGATTGTTGTAGAGCAGGTTGTTCGCGATCAGGCTGTCGTCCACGCCGTCGCAGTTGATCCCCGACGCTCCGGCCGTTCCATTGTTCCAGATGACGTTCGCTTCCACGGTGGCATATTGCACCAACCCCGTCTTTTTGCCGGTGGGTGGGGCTTCGGTATCGTCGCCGTTCATGTGAATCCCCGCCGACGCGTTGTCGTGCGAGTTGTTGCCCCGGATAGTGGGATATACCGAGCTGTTGCTTTGATAGATCCCGTGTTCATTGTTATGATCCGTTTCGTTGTTTTCGATGACCACGTAGTTCGAAAAAGCAGTGAAAATGCCCGTCAGAGCGCTGTTGTGCACGTGATTTCCCTGCACTGTGATTCGGTCCGTTACGCGCACGTCAATCCCGTAGTTCGGCGAGTTCGCCACTTCAAACCCGGCGATCACCCAATCGGTCATCGTGAGCGAGAAGTTTTCCACTTCGATGATGCTGTTGTGCTTGTTCCCCGGTCCGGGCGCATCGATCAGGACCGCCGCGCCGGGTGCGGCCTTGAGCGTTTTGGGCGACGACGGCCCGCCGGGAATTCCGATGCGGCAGCCGCCATAGGTTCCCGAATTGACCAGAATCGTATCGCCCGGGGCGATTGCGTCAACCGCGTGTTGCAGAGTGGCCCAAGGCGACGCGGATGTTCCCGGATTGTTGTCGCTGCCCGTCGTTGCTACGTAATACGTCGCCGCCGGACACGCCGACACAAGCAGCGCGAGAAGACAACCGAGTCTTAGCATGGTACGACAGTACTCTAAGGGTGCGCCTCAATTTCAAGCAAGGAAGTGCCTGAGCAATGGTTCTATTCCCCGCGATTCTTCTCGCCATTATCTTGCTGCTTCTGGCCCCCGGAGTCCAGCGCGCGCTGCAGAATGCGCTAAAACAGCGGCCTGCTTTCTTGTTTGCAATCCCGCCGATCTTGTCCGCCCTGTTCCTGGCCGCCGCGGCACAACTGGATGCTTTCAGCGTCCCGTTGACGGCGCTCATCTTGGCCTATGCCTTCTTGCCCGTCATTTGCGCCTATCTTGCGCGCAATACCGCTCCGCCAACCTGGCTCGACTTCGTCGTGATCGCGCTGCTCTGGTTCCCTCTCGAGTTTTCGTTGGGCCAGCAGTGGGTGCCTCAGCACGCGCGAAACACCTTGCACCTGACAGCATATGGCGTCTCCATTTTGCTCGGCCTGTCCATCTTCCTATTGTTTCGGCGTCTGCCGGGGATGAAATACAACCTGCCCCGATCGGGCCGCGACCTTGTCAACCTGCTGCTCGGCTTCATAGCTTGCGCCGTTGTGATCATCCCGCTGGGGCGCGCCATCGGTTTCCTGCCGCCCTTTCACTTTCCCCCGCAGCCCTCGCCGCTGCGCCTGGCCTCACAGTATCTGATCATCCTGGCCGCCACCGCGCTGCCGGAGGAGATCCTGTTCCGCGGCCTGATCCAAAATTGCATCGCGCAAAAATTCGGCGTCAACACTACAACCTTGTTCGTTTCAGCCGTGATCTTTGGATGCGCGCACCTGGACAATGGCCCCGGTCCGCTGCCCAACTGGCGCTATATGATCCTGGCCACCATTGCGGGCCTGGCCTACGGCAAAGTGTTCGAGAAAAGCTCCAGCATCCTCGCCTCAGCGGGATTGCACGCGCTGGTCGACACCGTCAAGCACGCCTGCTTTTGAGCGACGACATCAGTTTTTCCAGGTACGCCGGCGCCGCTGGATCGCCTTCCTGGGGCGCCCACGGAGCGAGCTCCTTGTCGTTCGCAGCTACGTACGGCCCCGGTTTCACTTCGTAACACACCGCGTGATCGGACACCGGCGACAAGGTGTGCCACGCGCCTGGGGGAAAGTCGATGCCGATGGGATCGCGGCCCACCACTTCGCTGTGCACCAGCTGGCCCGCGTCGTCGAAGACGAAAAACGCCACTTCTCCCTCCAGCACCACGAACGACTCGGCCTTAGGTGGATCGCGATGCCGATGCGGGCCTACATAAGTTCCCTTCAGAAGCACATTCAGGAAGCGCTGCGGATTATCCTCCATCGACGCGTGAAAGTTGTGATTGATCCTCCGCCGCGGCGAACGTCGCGCCCGCTCGATCAGATCGTCCAGCAAAGCGCGATCCAAAGTTTGCACTCCGTAGCTCATCCTAGACTCCAATATCCTCGTTCCATAGCGCCGGGTTGGCCCGGATAAAATCCGTCATCATTTGAATACACTCCTCATCTTGCACCACCTCCACTTGGATCCCCTGGCCGCGCATGTAATCTTCAGCGCCCAGGAATGTCTTGTTCTCGCCCACCACCACGCGGGGAATCTTATAAAGCACAATTGCGCCGCTGCACATCGGACACGGCGAAAGCGTCGAATAGATGGTGCTGTCGCGATAGATACGAGCTGACAAGCGTCCGGCCTGGCGCAGGCAATTCATCTCGCCATGATCGATCGCGCTGCCGGTCTGCACGCGACAGTTGTGGCCCCTCCCGATGATCCGAGCCTCATGCACCAGCACCGAACCGATCGGAATTCCGCCCTCCGACAAACTTTTGCGCGCCTGCTCAATCGCCGCGCGTAAGTAAACATCCGCCGTCGCCATCGGTGTTCTCTTCGAATGAAAGCCCGCCCGAAACACGATAACATGAGGAATGCCCGCCCCCGCAGCCGAGCCTGGGTCTGTCGAGAAAAAGTTCCATACGGCTGGCCTGATCCGGCTCACGCGTCCGCAGATGTTTGCCACCATGACCGGGCTCTTGCTCGCGGTCCTGCTGGCCGCACTCGATCAGACCATCGTGGGCACCGCCGAGCCCCGCATCATCAACCAGCTCTCCGGATTCGACCGCTATCCCTGGGTCTCCACCATGTACTTGCTCACGTCCACGCTGGCAGTCCCGATCTTCGCCAAGCTATCCGACATGTACGGCCGAAAATGGTTTTTCCTCGGTGGGTCCATCATGTTCGTCGTCACATCCGCGTTATGTGGCGCCGCGGGGACTCTCACGTTTTTACCGATCGACGGCATGAACCAGCTGATTGTTTTTCGCGGTCTTCAGGGTATCGGCGCCGGCACGATGATGGGCCTTGCGTTCACCATCATCGGCGATATCTTTTCGCCGGCTGAACGCGGCAAGTACACAAGCTTCTTTGCCGCCACCTGGGGACTGGCATCCATCTTCGGTCCAACGCTGGGCGGCTGGCTCACCGATCAGATCTCCTGGCGCGCCGTGTTCTACGTCAACCTGCCGGTGGGCTTGATCGCCATCGCGACGATTTACTTCTATTTCCCCGAATTGCATCCTGAAGGTGTGCAGCGGAAGCTCGATTCGTTGGGCGTGATCTCATTGATCCTGTGCATCGTCCCTCTGCTGCTGGCGCTCACTTGGGTCACCGACTACGGCTGGAGTTCCACGCGCGTGGAAGCCTTGCTCGCCTTGTCCGCTGTGATGCTCGCGGTTTTCCTGCGCGCTGAAAGCCGGGCCATCGAGCCGCTGATCCCGCTATCGCTTTTTCGCGATCCGATCATAAGCCTCTGTTCGGTCGCCGTGTTCCTGCTCGGTATGGGAATGTTCGGCGTCATCATCTATCTGCCTCTGTTCATGCAGGGCGTGCTCGGGCGTTTCCGCCACGCAATCTGGCAATCTGCTCACGCCTCTAATGATGGGCGCCGTCGCCGGGAGCATCGTCACAGGTCAGCTCACCTTGCGCTTACAGAGTTACAAAATCGCGGCTGTGTGTGGATCCGTGCTGGTCGCAGCCGGCATGATCCTGTTCGCGCGTATGGGAAGCGCCACGCACCGTATGGACGTGGTTCTTGCGATGATGATCGCGGGCATGGGAATGGGCCTGCTGCAGCCGGTTTACACCGTGGCGGTTCAAAACGTCGCGCCCCGGAAATATATGGGCGCCGCCACTGCCTCTACCGCGTTCTTTCGCTCCATCGGCAGCACCATGGGGGTGGCGATTTTCGGAAGCGTTTTGCTCACCAGTTACCACGACGATCTCACCGCCGGAATTCCAGCCGGCACGCCGGCCGGCAGCGTTGAAACTGTTTTCGAATCCGCTGCGACTGGCGCAGATGCGCGACAAGCTGGACGCCGCCTTCGGCCATTCCGCGAGTGGAGTTCATCTTCTGCAAATGCTTCTCGCAAACGTGCGAATCGGCTTGCTGCACGGCCTGCAGCGGATCTTCTTCGCCAGCGCCGTCATCATGACACTCGCGATAATATTGCACGTGGTGCTCCGCGATGTGCCGCTCCGCCGCCATCACGCGCCCGAACCCGAAATTCCGGTCTAACAGAACCACGACCGTGAGGGAGTGCCATACTGAACCACGACCGTGAGGGAGTGGAAGAGAAAGGACTCATATGAACCAAATCGCTTTAGGCTCGCTCGGACTCAAAGTTTCCCGCATGGGTTTGGGATGCATGGGCATGTCGGAGTTTTACGGCAAAACCGACGAAGCCGAATCCATCGCGACCATTCACCTGGCGCTCGATCGCGGCATGAATTTCCTGGACACCGCCGACATGTACGGCCCGTTCAAGAATGAGATGCTGGTCGGCAAGGCGATCCAAGGCCGGCGCAAAGAAGTGGTGCTCGCCACCAAGTTCGGCAATCAGCGATCGCCCGATGGAAAATTCCTGGGGGTGAACGGCCGTCCCGAATATGTTCGCGCCTGCTGCGAGGCTTCGCTCCAGCGCTTGAACGTGGATGTGATCGATCTTTACTACCAGCATCGCGTGGATCCCAAGACGCCGATCGAGGACACGGTGGGCGCCATGGCGGATCTGGTGAAGCAAGGCAAGGTCCGCTATCTTGGGCTTTCCGAAGCCGCGCCCGCCACCATCCGGCGCGCCCATCGCGTGCATCCCATCAGCGCGCTGCAAACCGAATATTCGCTTTGGACGCGCGATCCGGAGGACGAAATTCTGGCCACCGTTCGCGAACTTGGCATCGGCTTCGTGGCCTACAGCCCGCTCGGCCGCGGCTTCCTGACCGGCGAATTCAAGCGTCCCGAGGATATTCCCGAGAACGATTTCCGCCGCTTCAATCCGCGCTTTCAGGGCGAAAATTTCCACAAGAATCTCGATCTGGTTCGGCATATCGAAGCACTCGCCAAAGCCAAAGGCGCTACGCCCGCGCAGATCGCGCTGGCCTGGGTGATGGCGCAGGGCGACGACGTCGTGCCCATCTTCGGCACCACAGAAGCGGATCGCGCCTGGAAGAGAATCTCAAGGCGCTGCGAGATCGTGCTGACTCCCGCGGAGCTGCAGCGAAATCGATCGCGTGCTTCCCAAAGGCAGCACGGCCGGGAACGCGCTATCCCGAGCAGCACATGAGCGCGGTGAACATCTGAGCCAGGACCTATGCGAACTATTCGTCGTGTTGCCGTTCTCGGCGCGGGCACCATGGGCTCGCGCATCGCCGCGCATTTCGCCAATGCCGGCGTTCCGTCGCTGCTGCTCGATGTCGCCGGCCAGCCCAATCGCAACGCGCCCGCGCTGCAAGGCATTCAGAACGCCCTGAAGCAGCGCCCCGGCGGATTCTTCACCGACGAAAAGGCCGCGCTGGTCGAAGCCGGCAATTTCGAAGACGATCTCGATAAGCTCGCCGATTGCGACTGGATCATCGAAGCCATCGTCGAAAACCTGGACGCCAAGCGCGCGCTGTGGCACAAAGTGGACGCCGCGCGCAAGCCTGGCGCGATCCTCTCCACCAACACCAGCGGCATCCCGCTCGCCAAAATCTCGGAAGGCTTCTCGCCCGAGCTTCCGCCGCCACTTCCTCGGCACGCACTTCTTCAATCCGCCGCGCTATCTGCATCTGATGGAGCTGATTCCCGGGCCGGAAACCGATCCGCGCGATTCTCGCGGACGTCGAACAGTTCGCCGACCGCCGCCTCGGCAAAGGCGTGGTGCGCACCAAGGACACGCCCAACTTCATCGCCAACCGCATCGGCAGTTTTCTGGGCGGCACCATCGGCGAAGGCCATGGTCGAAGAAGATTTCAGCATCGAAGAAGTGGACGCGCTCACCGGCCCGCTGATCGGCGTGCCCGAACAGCGCCAGCTTCCGCCTGCTCGATCTGGTGGGCCTGGATGTCTGGGCCTTCGTCGGAACAAATCTGTACGATCTTGTTCCCAACGATCCGTGGCGCGATCGCTTCCTGCCGCTCGATTTCGAAAAGAAAATGATCGAGCGAAAGTGGCTCGGCGACAAGACCGGCCAGGGCTTCTACAAGCGCGTGGGCAAGCGATCGCGAGATCCTGGCGCTGGATTGGAAAACGCTCGAATACCAGCCGCTCCGAAAGCCGCGCTTCCCCTCCGTCGAAGCCGCGCGCAACATCGAAGATCTGGGCGAGCGCGTGCGCACCCTGTTCCGCTCCGACGATCGCGCCGGCCGGTTTCTGTGGAAGGTCTTGAGCGATCTGTTCCTCTACTGCGCCGAAATGATTCCCGAAATCTCGGATCGCATCGTCGAAATCGATCGCGCCATGCGCTGGGGCTACGGCCACAAGCTCGGTCCATTCGAGCTGTGGGATGCCATCGGTTTTCTGGAAGTGGTCACGCGCCTGGAAATGGACCGGCGCGCCGCTGCCCGCGAACATCAAAGACGCGCTCGCGCGCGGCACCATCGCGCTCTATCGTCCGCCCGAGCCGCGCGGCCGCCCGCTCACGGAATATTTCGATTTCCGTTCCAACAGCTACCAGCCGATCGAGCCCCGCCCCGGCATCCTCACGTTGCGCGACCGCAAGCGCACGCACGGCGTGGTGTTTGAAAATGCCGGCGCGTCGCTCGATCGATCTGGGCGACGGCGTGTTGTGCGTCGAGTTCCATAGCAAGCTGAATACGCTGGGCGAAGACAACATCGCCATGATTCACGCCGGCCTGGAAGAGACCAATCGCAACTTCGAAGCGATGATCATCGCCAACGAAGGCGAGACTTTCAGCGCCGGCGCCAATCTGATGCTGGTTCTGCTGGCCGCGCAAGAAGGCGAATGGGACGATCTGAATCTCGCCGTCCAGCGCTTCCAGCAAATGAACATGGCGCTGAAGTACGCGGCGAAACCCGTGGTCGCCGCGCCGTTCTCGCGCACGCTGGGCGGCGGCTGCGAAATCGTGCTGCATTCCACGCGCGCGCAGGCGTCGGCCGAAACCTACATCGGATTGGTCGAAGTCGCGGTTGGCGTGATCCCGGCCGGCGGCGGCTGCAAGGAATTGCTGGCGCGCTTGCAACGATCCGCTGCGAATCTTCGAGCTGATCGGCTACGCGAAGGTTTCCATCCAGCGCCGAAGACGCGCAGAAGCTCGGCCTGCTCGCATCGCTCCGATTCCATCTCGATGAACCCCGAGCGCCTGATCTTCGACGCCAAAGCGCTGGCGCTTTCGCTGGTTCCCAACTACTCGCCGGGCGCGCCGCGCAGCGATATCAAGGTGGCGGGCGAAAGCGCCTACGCGATGCATGAAGCTGGGCGCGTGGTCCGCCCGCCAGGGCCACTTCATCAGCGACTACGATGTGATCATCGCCGAGAAGCTCGCGCACGTTTTGAGCGGCGGCCGGCTCACCGGCGAGCAGACCGTCTCCGAGCAATACTTGCTCGATCTGGAGCGCGAGGCTTTCTTGAGCCTGTGCGGCAATCCGAAAACACAGGAGCGCATGCAGTATATGCTGAAGACGGGCAAGCCGCTCCGAAACTGATCTAACTGATTATGGAAGCCGTCATTCTCGATTGTCTGCGAACGCCGGTCGGCAAAGCGCCCAAGGGCAGCTTGCGCAACACGCGCCCCGACGATCTGGCGGCCATCGTCATCCGGCGTCTGCTCGAAAAATATCCGGCCATCGCGCCGGAAGAGATCGACGACGTGATTCTGGGCTGCGCCATGCCCGAAGCCGAATCCGGCATGAACATGGCCCGCATCGCCGCTCTGCGCGCGGGCCTGCCCGATTCGGTGCCCGGCGTCACCATCAATCGCTTCTGCTCCTCCGGACTGCAAGCCATCGCCATGGCGGCCGACCGCATCCGTTCCGGCAGCGCGCAAATCATCATCGCCGGCGGCGCCGAATCGCTCAGCATGATTCCGATGGCGGGCAACAAATTCGCGCCCAATCCCTGGATGGTGGATCATCTGCCGCAGATCTACATGGGCATGGGCCTCACCGCCGAACAGGTGCAGCAGAAGTACGGCATCAGCCGCGAGGATGCGGATCAGTTCGCCTATCGCAGCCATCAGCACGCTCTGCGCGCGCAGGCCGAGGGCAAGTTCGACGACGAGATGGTGCCGGTCGATCGAATCCACGCTCGAGAACGGCTCGCCGCAGCGTCACACGACATATTCACAAGGACGAAGGCCCGCGCGCCGACACGTCGCTCGAAGCGCTGGCAAAATTGAAGCCCGTGTTTCAATCCGACGGCACCGTCACCGCCGGCAATTCCTCGCAAACCAGCGACGGCGCGGCCGCGGCGATCGTGATGTCCGACAAGAAAGCCGAAGAGCTCGGCCTGAAGCCCATGGCGCGATTCGTGAGCTTCGCCGTGGCCGGCGTGCCGCCGGAGATCATGGGCATCGGACCCGTGGTCGCCATTCCCAAAGCGCTGGCGCTGGCCGGACTTGAAGAAGGAAGACATCGGCGTCATCGAATTGAACGAAGCCTTCGCGGTGCAGGCGCTGGCCGTGATTCGCAAGGCCGGTCTGGATCTCGATCGCGTGAATCCCAACGGCGGCGCCATCGCGCTCGGCCATCCGCTGGGCTGCACCGGCGCGAAACTCACCGCCACCATCCTGCGCGAAATGCATCGCAAAGACACGCGATACGGCATGGTCACCATGTGCGTCGGCGGCGGCCAGGGCGCTGCCGGCATTTTCGAAAATCTGATAAGGAATCAATTCCGATGGCATCCTCGACAATCTCTCCCACCAAGCATAAAGGCGGCTCGTTCCTCATCGAGCCCACGACGCCCGAGCAGATGTTTCTCGCCCGAAGATTTCACCGACGAGCACCGCGCCATCGCCCGCACCACCGAAGAGTTCTGGACCAAGGAAATCGCGCCCAACGTCGATGCCATCCAGCATCAGGAGCCCGGCGTCGCGGTGTCGGTGCTGCGCAAGGCCGGCGAACTCGGCCTCACCGTCCGTGCATCTTCCGGAAAAATACGGCGGCATGGAGATGGATCTCACTTCCGCCATGCTGGTGGCCGAAGGCATCGCGAAAGACGGCTCCTACGCGGCCTGGCACGGCGGGCAAAGCGGCATCGGCGCGCTGCCGCTGTTGCTGTTCGGCACCGAGGACCAGAAGCAGCGCTATCTTCCCCAAGTGGCGAACGCGGAAATGGTCGCCGCCTACGCGCTCAGCGAACCGCAGGCGGGATCGGATGCGCTGGCCGCGCGCACTCGCGCCGATTTGAGCCCGGACGGCAAGCACTACATCCTCAACGGCCAGAAAATGTGGATCACCAACGGCGGCGCGGCCGATCTCTACACCATCTTCGCGAAAGTGGATGGCGAGAAGTTCACCGCGTTTCTGGTGGAGCGCAAATTCCCCGGCGTGTCCGCCCGGCGCCGAAGAAAAGAAGATGGGCATCAAGGGCAGCTCCACCACCGCCATCTATTTGGACAACGTGCCGGTGCCGGTGGAAAATGTTCTGGGCGAAATCGGCCGCGGCCACATCATCGCGTTCAACATCCTGAATATCGGCCGTCTGAAGCTGGGCGCGTTCGCCTGCGGCGGCGCCAAGGAAGTGCTGCGCGTTTCGCTGAATTACGCCAAGGAGCGCAAGGCCTTCGGCAAATCGATCGCCGAGTTCGGAATGATCCAGCACAAGCTGGCCGAAATGGCGATCCGGATCTTCGCCACCGAATCGGCCACCTATCGCGTGGTGGGGCTCATCGAAAGCCAGCTGGAAGGCTTTTCCTGGGATCAGCCCGACGCCGCGCAAACCGAGCTGAAGGCCGTGGAAGAGTTCGCCGCCGAATGCTCCTACATCAAGATCTTCGCGTCGGAAATGCTGGACTACGTCACCGACGAAGCGCGTCCAGATTCACGGCGGCTACGGCTACCATCAGGACTACGTGGTGGAGCGCGCCTATCGCGATTCGCGCATCAATCGCATCTTCGAAGGCACCAACGAAATCAACCGGCTGCTCGCCACCGGAATGCTGCTCAAGCGCGCGCAGCGCGGGCAATTGCCGTTGGTGGAAGCGGTGAAGAAGCTGCAGGCCGAGATCCTGACCGGTCCGGCGCTCGCGTCCGGAGCGCGGCGAAGACGCGCGATTGGTCGAAAACGCCAAGAAAACCGCGCTCTTCGCGCTGGGCGTCGCTTATCAGAAGTTCGGGGCGGCGCTCGAGGAGCAGCAGGAGATTCTGGCCGCCATCACCGACATCGCGATGAACGCGTTCGCCATGGAATCGGTTTATCTGCGCACTCAGAAACTGGCCAAGCTCGCACAAGGGCGAGATCGCGGCCGACGTGTGCGCCGTGTTTCTGCGCGAAGCCATGGAGATCGTCGAGAGCGCCGCGCGCAACGTGCTCGCCGCCAGCTCGGAAGGCGACGCGCTTGCGCACCAACCTCGCGGTGCTGAAGCGCTTCACCAAATTCGAGCCGGTGAATGCGATTGCCGCGCGCCGCCGGATCGCCGAGCGCCTGCTCGCGGCCGGCCGTTATCTGGTTTAGGTGAGACTGGTCATCACGGTCGGGCTGCCCGGCTCCGGCAAATCCACTTATCTCGCGCGGCTCGGCGTCAAACGCGATCTCGTCGGACGAGATTCGGCGCCTGATCGCCGACGATCCGCACGATCAAACCATGAACGCGCGCATCTTCGCCGTCAGTCCGCTATCTGATTCGCCAGCGCATCGCCGCCGGCCGGCCAGTCACTTACGTGGACGCCACGCATCTCACGCCGTGGGAGCGCAAGCCATACGTGATTCTCGCGCAACGCTACGGCTGCAGACTTGGAAGCGCTCTTCTTCGATGTTCCCGTCGAAATCTGCATCGCACGCAATCAGGCGCGCGACCGCGTGGTGCCCGAAGAGGCGATCCGCAAAATGGCGCGGCAGATGATTCCGCCGTCCAAGCGAGGAAGGCTTCGCGGAAATCACCAGGATTACCGCTTAATGCTTTTAAGCCGTCGCGCGCGGGACGGAGCGCGGCCAGCGCCAGCCGCTCTTCACCATGCGGATCGTTCACCACTTTGCACTGGTTATCGAAAATCATGGTGGCGCGCTGATCGGTTTTGAACTCCGGCCAGTTGGGAAGGCCCTTGTGATTCGGATTGCCCGTGCGCGCGAACGCGGCCCAGGCTCCGCTCATTTTGTCTTGCAGCGGATAGCGGTCGGCGCCCGAGCCCGTCATCGATTTGGCCTCATCCACATTGGCCAGCACAAAAGGAATCTCCAGCGTGTGAAACGCCTTCAACTTGCCGTCGTGCACCGGCGTTTTCCACGTGAAGTAGTACATGTACACCGGCGCGGGCTGCGCCGCTTTGCGCTCGGCTTCGGGGATCACGCGGCGAGCGGAAACCATCCGACGCGATGATCTGCGAGAGATCGATGTCGCTGGCTTTCGGCCGGCCCTTGCGATAAACGGCGATCAGATTGTCCACTTCCGCATCGTCGGCGCGCGTGGCCTGCTTCACGGCGGCGTGCAGTTCGGTATCGTCGATGGGATCGAGCTTGGTATTGGGGAAGAAGTTCACTTCAAATTCGAGTGGTTCCGATGAGCAGCGGAACATCCGCCGACAAAGCCGGTGCAGTGGGATCGAACGGACCGCCGGGCAAGCGTCTTGCCATCCACCACCGGCGCCAGCCGCAGCCCGCGCGTCGAGAGCGTGGCCGCTATTAGTTGATCCATCGGGACCTGCTGCAGTTCCTCGGCAGTTTTCACCCCCAGCTTCTCCATCAGCATGCGCGCCGTTTTTGTTGCGTCTTCGGTGGAAACGCCCTTCACGTTCGATCCGCTCTGGATGATGGCGCGATGGAACAGCCCCTTTGCCGAAGGCATCGCCAGCAGCGTGCTTACCTTGCCCGCGCCGCCGGACTGGCCGAAAATCGTCACGTTGTTCGGATCGCCGCCGAAATTCGCGATGTTGTCGCGCACCCATTCGAGCGCCGCCACGGCATCCAGAATCCCGCAGTTGCTCGCGTTCGTGAACTTCTCGCCGCCGATATCGGCCAGGTAGAGAAAGCCGAAAGAGTTGAGACGGTGATTGATGGTCACCATAACCACGTCGTGCTTACGCGCCATGTTGGCGCCGTCGTACATGGTATAGCTGCCGTTGCCGCTGGTGAATCCGCCGCCATGCAGCCACAGCATCACGGGCCGTTTTCTGGCGTCCAGTCCATTGGTCCAGACGTTCAGATGCAGGCAGTCCTCGCTGATGGTCCCCTTCGGAATGGTGGCGGCGACTTCTGGGATTTCAGTGTGCGGGCCCTGCGGCGCTTCCGGACCCCACTCGACGGTTTCTTTGATGCCGGTCCAGGCTTCGGGCTTCACGGGCGGCAAGAAGCGATTCGCGCCGCCCGTGGGCGCACCATAAGGAATGCCGCGGAACGCGATCACCTTGTTCTCCTGAACCACGCCGCGGATCTTGCCCGACGTGGTGTTGGCTACCGGACCTTGCGCCGTGCTGTCCTTGGCGCCCGCCGACAGGACTCTAGTAAACGCGCCGCCCAGAATGCCGGATGCGCCCAGCGCGGCTCCGCTTACAAACGATCGTCGATTGATTTGGGTTTTCATGGTATGCCGGGCACCATTTTACAACTTGGGGTTGGTGATTGCTGGCTAGCGATTGGACGCTGGCGGCCAAAGTCACTATTGCGGCAAGCCGAATTGCGGCAAGCCGACACGGCGTACCATGGCTTGGAAGCGAGGGTCGGAGTGGAAGCTGTTGAAGATCGGCTCAACCTTGAGGTTGATGAGCAAGTCGTCGCGCTCCTGGAAACCTTTCTTCAGCCAATCAAAGGCGCATTGCTTATCGCCAACCCGCGCACAGACAGCGGCTACCATTCCAGGTGATACATAGTGAGATCTCGCCGACTCCCGGTAGCGTTCCAAGGTTCGAGCCCAATATCCACGTGCGCCAGACTTGGCAAATGCTTCCTTAAGTGGTCCCATCCATTGTGGATCCGTTCCGAAAAGTTCGTCGGCCTTCAGGAATTCCCGAACGGCATCGTCGGTTTTGCCGGTCTGCTCGTAAATTTGCGCAAGATCGTAATGTCCCCAGACCCAATTTGGGCGGTTTTGCACCGTCGCCAGCGCCCGATCAAGGGCCAGGTCGTACCGATGCGCCAAGATGAATACCCAAATCGGATAGTCATTGTAAAAGGAAAGAGGCCCCAAATCGATTGCGCGCCGGGCTTCCACCACGGCTTCCTCCGTTCGGCCGAGGGCGACTAATTCACGCGCGTAGTGTGCGTGCGCATCGTCATAGTTTGGGTCCAACTCGATCGCCTTTTTGAACTCCTTTTCGGCGCCGGTCCAATTCCAGTCATACAAGAGTTCAACATATGCCAGCGCGTCATGAGCGCCTGGCATCGTGTCATCCAGCTCTATAGCTTTCTGTGCCGCTTGTTTCGCCTTGGGCATCAGTTCGCGCAAGGGGACCCTGCCAGGAGACCAGGTAGAATAAGAGAACGCCAACCCGGTATAGGCGGCCGCATAAGTGGGATCTTCTTGTATCGCACGTTGAAAATAAGCCACCGCCTGTTCCAATGCCTCCGCCGTACCCGTGGCGAACCCATATTGGCCTCGTAGAGAGAAATCGAGAGCTCTGGAGTTGACTCTGTGAGCGCCCGCCAGCATTTTTCGTTCCTGCGGTGTCAACTGTACTTGAATCTCGCTGGCAATCGCCTGCGCTACGTTTGCTTGCACGCTGAGAATGTCGCCGATTTCGGCGTCGTAGCTCTCGGCCCACAGATGCTTCTCGGGAGAGGTTTGAACCAAGTTTGCCGTGATGCGCACTCGATTGCCCCAGCGCGCCACTGTCCCTTCGAGAATCGCATCCACCTTCAATTCCCGGCCAATCTCCTGTAATCGCTTCTTGTTGCGTTTGTACTGTTGCACGGAAGTTCTCGAAATCACACGTAGAGCGCTGATCTTGCCCAGATCAGTCGTCAGCTCATCCGTGATCCCATCCGCGAAGTATTCCTGGTCTGAGTCTCGCGAGAGGTCCTCCAAGGGAAGCACGGCAACAGAGGCGACGTGGTGCGAGGCGGTTCTCCCAACCTCCTTCCAAAAAAGGAAGCTGAGCAATAGCGCGACCGCCAGCGCCGCTCCAACCAGGAGGGCGCGGCGAATATTGGGTTGGTATGGAGTGGACGGCTGAAGGGTAGGTTGGCCTCGCCGGTTCGGGGTTGAGGGGCTGCCATGCGAAGATGAGGCGCCTTCGGCGAGCTTCAGGTCGGTCTCCACATCGGCGGCGGATTGATAACGTAATTCGGGACTCTTTTCCAGCAGTCGCCCGATGATTCGTTCCAGTTCCACCGGCACGCGCAAATTGTGCGTGCTAAATGGGGCCACACTCTGGTTCAGGATGGCGTCGAAAATGGGTGCGCTGCTAACGCCCGGGAACGGCAACGACGCGGTCGCCATTTCGTACAAAATCACGCCCAGCGACCACAGATCCGTGCGGGCATCCAGCGGCTCTCCCAGCGCTTGCTCGGGCGACATGTAGGGCAGCGTACCCACGGCCTGGCTCACGGTGGGGGTGTCGTCTACGCCAGGGGGCACAAACTCGGCCAGTCCGAAATCCAGAACCTTGACCCCGTGCCGCGTCAACATGATATTGGCGGGCTTTAGGTCGCGATGCACGATTCCAAGCATGTGCGCCTCAGCCAGCGCCCCCGCAATCTGCGCTCCATAGCGCGCCGCCTGCTCAGGAGCCACCGGGCCGTTCTTGATTTCCGCGGCCAGAGTGGGGCCTTCGATGAGTTCCATCACCAGGTAGTTGGGGCCGACGTCATATAGCGTGCACACGTTCGGATGATTCAAAGTGGAGATCGCCTGGGCCTCTGGCTGGAAACGTTCGCTATAGCGCTCAGCCGCGATCTTGATGGCAACCACGCGCCCCAGGCGCGTGTCGACGGCGCGATACACCGCGCCCATTCCGCCTGTGCCGATGAGGGCCTCGATTTTGTAGGGGCCGAACTCGGTTCCCGAGCTGATTACGGGTTTCATAGCGGAATCGAATAGGCTTTCGACGGGCCAATCGAGAATCTGGCTGCCGGAACCCTGCGCGAGCATTCGCTCTACACGCGATCGGATTTCAGGATCAGTACACTCGAGCAGGGCCGCTCGCTCGTTGGGCCGACACTTCTGGGCAGCGTTATAGAGATCTTCGATCTGACGCCATCGATCGGGTGTCATCTCCGCCTGCGGCCAGCGATTCCATCCATCATACGGCACTTCGCCGGGGTGTCTACACCGAAGTCAGTAGGTGAGAGCTAGCGCTTATCGACTACAACCACGCCGCCCTTCACAACCACTTTCGTCTTCAGCCAATTCCAATAGCCTTCCAGCGGATCGCCGTCTAGCAGAATCAGGTCGGCAAGCTTGCCCGCTTCAATCGTTCCTAGTTGATCGCCCATCTGAATATAGGAAGCCGTGTTCGGCCCCATCATTTTGATGAGGTCCTGCATGGAAAACATCACGTTCAGCATTTTCAGCTCGTGGTCCAGTCCGGCCTTGGGGTCGTAATTCGTATCGGTGCAGTAGCCGAGCGTGACGCCCGCGTCCCAGATGGTGCGCGCGTTCACCGGCATATATCCGGCTTCTTCGCCCAGCCGGACGCCATCGACGATCCCTTCCGGCCACGGCTTGCCATCGCGGAAGCGCGGCTTGTTGTCGTTGGCAAACACGCCGAACACCGGCGATCCGAAGCTGACCGTCCCCAACACCTTCACGCCCGCCGCAGCCACTTTTCTCGCGTCCTCTTTGCTCACCCAATCTTTGTTGGGAAGATGAACCAGCAGCGGCACGCCCGCGTCCACCGCGCCGATCATGGCGGAGGAACTGACGGCGTGAACCTGCACCATAACTCCGGCTTTCTTGGCTTCGTCCACCACGGCTCGAAGAACTTCCAGTTCCTTGTCAGTTGGACCGGGGATGGGAGTCAATGCGATTTCGCCCGTGAACTTGATTCCCATCTCGGCCATCTTGCGTACCTCGGCGCGTGCAGTTTCGGGAGTGTTGTTGGCCAGCCGCAAGCTGCCGGAGGGAATGATGCGCGGTCCATTGATGACGCCCTTGTCGATGTGATCCCGCAGTGTGATGTTGCCCTCCGCCGGACCGCCCCCCGAAAGCACCGTGGTGTAGCCGGCTTCCAGCAACGCCTGCATCTGCTGTTTCTCATTGGGGCCGGTATTGATATGCCGGTGGCCATCGATGAAGCCGGGCATGGCGGTCATGCCTTTGGCATCGATCACTCGGCCGCTCGCGGCCACAGGCGCGCCGGACCCGACAGACGCGATTTTTCCCGCGCGCACCACGATGGATCCGCGCTCGATAACTGTTCCGTTCGCACCGATGATGCGGGCGTTGGTGATGGTGAGGTCCTGTGCGCCCATCGGCGCCACTGCTGCCAACGTCAGCAGGGCGAGGGTCGCCACGAATTGCCGTTTCATATCGCTGACCATCATATAGAAGTCCAGGCTCAACAAACAGCCGGGCGGGTCGATGAGGACAGTGAGGGTTCGACCTCACTTGGGGTGAACTGTTGGCCTGGAAACGGCATGGGTCTGCAACGCGGCACGAGTCAGGAACGCGGCAAGGGTCTGGAAGAAGCCATGATCGAGCGCGCCGATCTGGTGGCGGCGGTGGAGCAGGCCGCCGACGGCATCGTCATCACCGATACCGCCGGAAAAATCCAATACGTAAATCCGGCCTTCACCGCCATGACCGGGTATGCGAGCCAGGAAGCGGTGGGACAACACACTCGCATGCTCAAATCCGGCGCCCAGCCCACCGAGGTTTATGCAGAGCTGTGGAAGACCATCCAATCCGGGCAGGTCTGGCACGGCGAGATCGTCAACCGGCGCAGGGATGGAACGCTCTACCGGGAGGAGATGCGCATCACGCCGGTGCGGAATTCAGCGGGCCAGATTTCGAGCTACATCGCGATCAAGCAGGATGTCACCGAGCGGCGGGCGGCGGAAGACGCGCAATCCTTTCTGGCCGCCATCGTCGAAAGCTCCGACGAGGCGATCTTCACCTTCACGCCGGAGGGCACCATTCGCACCTGGAACCGCGGGGCTGAAACGATTCTTGGCT
Source organism: Bryobacterales bacterium (assembly GCA_963798295.1). Classification (GTDB taxonomy): domain Bacteria; phylum Acidobacteriota; class Terriglobia; order Bryobacterales; family Bryobacteraceae; genus Palsa-89. The sequence continues at coordinate 171,060 of CAWCSV010000008.1, forward strand.
ACCCGGCCCAGCAGGCGATCGGGAAGCATATATCCATGCTGGTGGCGGCGGAGCGGGCGCCGCGCCTGCAGCGCTATATCGAACGGGTATTGCTAGGGGAAACCATTCCGCAATACGAATCGGTTTGCGTGCGCTGGGACCGGCAAAAAATTCCGGTGTCCATCACCGCATCCCCGGTGCGCAACCCGGCCCGGGAAGTGGCCGCCATTTCCGTCATCTTGCGCGACATCTCCGGACGCCGGGAAGCCGAGCAGGCGCGGGCCTTCCTGGCCTCCATCGTGGAATCGTCCGACGATGCGATTATGGGCTCGACGCTGGATGGGACCATCGCCACCTGGAACCGCGGAGCGGAGCTGCTGTTCGGGTACTCCAGCCAGGAAATCGATCGGCAAGAACGCGTCCCTGCTGGCTCCTCCCGAGCGGCGCAACGAAGTGGGTCAGTGCCTGGCAAACCATCCGGCGAGGGCGTGCCATGTCAGCAGCTTCGACACCGTCCGCCGCAGGAAGGACGGACGCGCGGATCGATGTCTCGATCGCTTTCTCTCCCATCCGCAATCCGGCCGGCGAGGTGGTGGGCGCGTCCGGCATCGCCCGCGATATTGAGAAGCGCGATACAAGCGGAGCGTAGGCTGCGGGAAAACGAAGAGCTGTTCCACGAAGTCTTTGAACACGCGCCGTTCGGCATGTGCGTGTGCGATCTAGAAGGACGCTTCCGGCAGGTGAACGCGGAGCTTTGCCGCATGCTGGGATATTCCGAACTGGAACTGCTAGCCATTAGTCTCGCGGACTTAACTCACGCCGACGATTTGCAGACTACGCTGCAGCGCATGGAGGAGGTGCGGCGCGATCCCGGCGCCGGTGCCTGGAGGCGTAAAGCGATACTGCACTGCAACGGAAGCGTGGTGTGGGTGCGCGTCAAGATGTCCGCCGGTTCGGGACGCCGCGGGCGGCGCGCTGTACTTCGTGGTGCATGTGGAAGACATCACCGAGCGCAAGCGGACCGAGGAAGCGCTGCACGAAAGCGAAGATCGCTTCCGCATCATGGCCGACGGATGCCCGACCATGATGTGGGTGACCGGGGCGGATGGCGGGACTCAATTCATCAATCGGATGTACCGTGAATTCAGCGGGGCACGCAGAAGAGGTGGAAGGCGGCAAGTGGCAGTTGCTGGTTCACCCGGACGATGCGCCGCGACTATGTCGGAGCCTTCCAGCACGCCGTGCGGGAGCGCGCGCCCTTTCGCGCGGAAGCGCGCGTTCGCCGCGCCGATGGCGAGTGGCGCTGGTTCGGGTCCTACGCCAAACCGCGTTTTTCGCGAGCTGGCGAGTTCCTGGGACACATCGGGCTCAGCTCCGATATCACCCAGCGCCGGGAAGCCGAACAGGCCCTGCCGCGCCAGTGAGGAAAAGTTTCGCCAGTTGGCCGAGAACATCCGCGAAGTGTTTTGGATGATGCCGCCCTGCAGCGGACGAGATCCTGTATGTCAGCCCCGCGTACGAACAAGTTTGGGAGAGGACGCGTGAAAGCCTTTACCATGAGCCGATGTCGTGGGCGCAGGCCATACATCCCGAAGACGCCGAGAACGCTCATGAGCTATTCGGCCGGCAGATGCAGGGGGAGGCTATCGAATCGGAGTACCGCATCCGGACCCCCGCCGGGCAGGAGAAATGGATTAGCGACCGTGCCTTTCCCATTCGCGACGACGCCGGCAATCTGATTCGAGTGGTGGGAATCGCCGAAGATATCAGCGAGCGCAAACGCTATGAAGAGGATTTAGTCCACGCCTGGGAGTGCGCTGACGCCGCAAATCGCGCCAAGAGCCGCTTTCTGGCCAACATGAGCCACGAAATCCGCACCCCGATGAACGGCGTCATTGGCATGCTGCAACTGCTGCAGTCGAGCAGTCTCAACGCCGAACAGTTGCGCTACGTCACGGTGGCGCAGGACAGCGGACGCGCTTTGCTGGCCCTCATCGACGATATTTTGGACCTGTCCAAGATCGAGGCGCGCAAGGTCACGCTCGAGAACCTCGGCTTCAGCGTGCGCGGCACGGTGGACGACGTGGTCCAGCTTTTGCGCGTTCAGGCCGGCGCCAAGGGGCTGGACCTGCGGGCCCGCGTGTCGGAGAAGATTCCGCCGGTTCTGGGCGACGCCCGCCGTTTGCGCCAGGTGCTGACCAATCTGGCCGGCAATGCCGTCAAGTTCACCGAGCGCGGCGAAGTAGCGCTGGAAGTGGAACTGGAACGCCAGAGCGGGCGCGAAGTAACGCTTCGATTCCGCGTCACAGACACCGGCATTGGTTTACGGGAGGATCAGGCGGCGAAGCTTTTCTCGCCCTTCACCCAGGCGGATGCCTCCACCACACGTAAGTACGGGGGCACCGGCCTGGGACTGGCCATTTGCAAGCAGCTGGTCGAGATGATGGGGGGAAGCATTGGCGTCCAAAGCCGGGAAGGCCAAGGATCGACATTCTGGTTCACCTTGGTCCTCGCGACGGCCCCCACTGAGCACCCCGCCGCGAGCGAGCCCAAAGACGAGCCAGCGACGGAGCTCAGCAGCGCCTCTCGGAAAGGGCCGCGGCGCGTATCCTGATAGCCGAGGATAACTCGACCAACCGCGAAGTGGCTTTGGCGCAACTGCGCAAGCTGGGGTACCAGGCCGATGCGGTCAACAACGGCGCCCAGGCCATCGAAGCCCTGGAACGTGGATCCTACGGCCTGGTGCTGATGGATTGCGAGATGCCGGTGATGGACGGCTACGAAGCCACGCGCAGCATCCGCAAGGTTCGTCCGCGTTTTCCGATCATCGCTGTTACAGCCGACGCCATGTCGGGCGATCGGGATCGCTGCATAAGCGCTGGGATGAGCGATTATCTGTCGAAACCCGTGGATCTTCAGCTGCTGGCGGAGATGCTGATCAAGTGGCTGCCGGCGTCCAACGCCGCGCCCCAATCCGCTGTTCGCCAATCCGCTGTTCGCCAAATCAAAGACATCTTCGATGAGGAGGCTCTCCTGCTTCGGCTCATGGGAGACCGGCAACTGGCCGCAACCGTCCTGAACGGGTTTCTTCAGGACGTTCCTTCCCAGTTAAATCATTTGCGCCAGCGCCTGGATGAGGCCGATGCACCGGGCGCCCGCTCGCAGGCTCACATGCTCAAAGGAGCGGCCTCCACGGTTTCGGCGGCGGGTTTGCAGGCGCGTGGCTCTGGCCATGGAACAGGCCGGCGACGCTGGGGAGTTGAATCGCTGCGTGGAGCTTTTTCCCGGCGTGCTGGAAGAGTTCGAGCGCTTCAGAAGCGCTCTGAAGCAGGCTGGCTGGACGCGGACTGCGCTCAACGAGGCGCTCTTAAGAGGAGGAGATCGATGATCGATCTGGAAGACGAACTGGCTCAGGATTACCTGGCCGAGTGCCGCGAACAGCTGCTGGCCGTGGAAGCCGATCTGTTCACTATCCAGGATGCCTGCGCTCCGTACAACGACGAACTGGTGGAGCGCGTCTTTCGCGCCGTGCATTGGGTCCGGGGAGGAGCCAGTGTCTTCGATCTGGGGAAGATCGGCGAGCTGGCGCTCCGGACCGAAAATGTGCTTGCGATGATCCGTTCCCGTGAACTGGCTCCCACACCCGATCGAGTCCGCGTTCTTCTGGACGCCACGGATGGGTTGCGCAATCTCATTCAGGCGCCCGGCGCGAGCAACCAGGCCGACATCGCTGGAATCACAGCGGCGCTCACGGAGCTATGCGGTGCTCCCGCGCACCGTCTCTCCACTACCCCGGCCCATCCCGCCGGTAAAACACTGCGTGTACTGCTGGTGGAAGACGATTTCTCCAGCCGGCTTCTGCTGCAGACCTTTCTTTCCGGCTATGGCGAATGTCATATCGCCGTGAACGGCCGGGAAGCCGTGGATGCCTTTCGTTCCGCGCTGGAGCATGGGCAGAGATACGACCTGATCTGCATGGACATCATGATGCCTGAGATGGACGGACGGGAAGCGGTGCGCCGGGTGCGCGCCTTGGAAGAGGAATTCGGCATCCTTTCCACCCGTGGCGCGAAGATCATCATGACCACCGCCGTGGACGACGTCAAGGAGGTGGTCCACTGCTTTCAGGAACTCTGCGACGCCTATCTCACCAAGCCCGTCGACCTGGGCACGCTGCTTGGCCAGCTAAAGTCCTACCAGCTAATTGCGTGACCGAACCGCGCGGATGGATTACTTCGGGTCCTGAATCTCAAGCTCGTCCGGCTTTTCGCCGGCATACATCTTGGCGCTGTCGTAGAAGCCCGCCGTCGTCAAGTGAATGTCCACCTGCTTTTTGCCCTTGTTCTCCCAAAACCAACCGTGAATGCCGCTGGTGGGCGCGGTGAACGAACCGTGCGAGTGGTCCTTGCCAACCTGGTCGTCCAGCTCGTAGCTCTCGAAATAATCTTTGTTGGGTTTATTGTCTGGCTCGCCATGGAACTCGAACGCGACGTTTCCCGTGGCTTTCCACGAGTACACCATCCCTGCGCCCTTCTGCATGTGGTACTTAATTTCCACGCCTTCGCCGGGCCCTAGCGAGAGATCTTCGCTATCCACTTTGTAAGGATTCGATTGTGCAGTGTAAATGCCCGCTTGCGCCGCTGTGGGACGAGCTCCAACGGCTTTCGCCTCGGGCTTCGATTCGGCGGCCTTAGCAAGATCGGTCAAGTGCAGCGCCTTACCGGTCTTCAGCGGATCGATTCCATATTCGGCCGGCAGCACGGCGGTGAACAGGATCACTAACGCCACGGCGAGAGCGATGCCGGTGGCCTTGGCGATCGCCTTCTTGGACGGCGCTTGCACGGGTTGCACATCAGGTTGTTCGATCATAGGTTCACCACTACGCCGCTTCGAAATATCCGGCCACCTGGTAGCCCACCAGAACGAAGCCGGCCGTCATCAATACAGCGTTCGCCGTAAAAGCCTGCCGCAGGAAACCGCTCCGAGTGCGCCAGACGCTGAGCGCGATCAGGACCGCGGTGAGCGCCAGCACCTGCCCGATTTCCACACCGACGTTGAAGGAAACGATATTGGTGACCAGTCCGTTCTTCGACAAGTCCAGCTCCTGGAGCTTGGTCGCCAGGCCGAATCCGTGGAACAGGCCAAAGATCAACACCGCCGCTTTGGTGTTCGGCTCGAATCCGAAGAATCGCCGGAAGCCGTCCATGTTGTCGAAAGCCTTATAGACCACGGAAAACCCGATGATCGCGTCGATGATGTACGGGTTGGCGTGGAATCCGCCCAGAACGCCGGCCAGCAGGGTGACGCTGTGGCCCAGGGTGAAGAGACTGACGTACTGGACGATATCTTTGAGCCGGTAGAGGAAGAAAATCACGCCGACGAGGAACGCGATATGGTCGTACCCGGTGACCATGTGCTTCGCGCCCAGGTAGACGAAAGCGGCCACCGCGGGTCCCTGATTCGATTGGACGAACGATGCGTCGCGCTTGGAGACGTTATGGGCGATGGCGGCGCAGGGCAATATTAACCCTGAAAGAACGAGGAAGAATGGCAATATTCGGCGGGGCATAAACGATCAGAACGTAAACTTCAAAGCGGCCTGCATCAGCCGCGGCGGAGCGGCCCTGACCACTTGGCCGAAGAGCGCGCTGTCGACGTCCCCATTCACCGCCGCCGGGCCGAAAAACTGAGTGTGGTTAAAGGTGTTGAAAGCTTCGATGCGAAATTGCAGCGATCGCGCTTCGGTAAACTGGAACGATTTCAACAGCGCCAGGTCGAAGTTCAGCATCCCCGGCCCATAGAACGAACGGCGCGATGCGTCACCCGGCGTCCCTAGCGCATTATCGCTAAACGCCGACGTGTTGAAGTACGGGCGGCCGTTACGAGGATTGCCGTTCAGATCCAGCGGCGCGCCGTCGTAATCCGGCAAGTCCAGGCTGCGATTATTCACGCCATTGGGGATGCTCCCCATCAGCGACAGATCCCCGTCCGCCCGTAGCGTCACCGGAAAACCGGTGCTGGCGCGGGTGATGCCGGAAAGCTCCCATCCGTTGGTCAAACCCTTGACATGTCCCAAACGCTCGAATGGCAGCTTGTATTGATAGCTGGCGACGAAATTGTGCGTCAGATCGAAGGCCGAGAGAGCGCGCGTGGCGCTCAAGTTGTAAGGATTCCCGGGATCGGAAATACTGGATGCCTGGTCAATCGACTTGCTGTAGGTATATCCAATCAGAAACGTCAGATTCTTGCTGGAATGCCGCAGCGTGGCTTCAAACGCATTGTAGTTGGAGTTGCCGACGCTCGCGTCATAATCGTCGTTGGAAAAAGCGGGGCCCAGGCCGGAACGCGTGCCTTGGATGGTTTGCCCTCCCGGCGTGACGTAGGCCGTGTCTTCGCCGAAAGGACCGCAAGCGGGCGTGGCGCCTTCCTGATTGAGTTGGAGACACAACGCCGGATTGCCGGGATTGGCCGAATAAACCAGCAGCAGATGATGCGCCTGCGATCCGACATAGCTCAAAGTGAGCACCGTGTTGCCGCCGAATTGCCGCTCGATGGAAAGAAAATAATTCTCGTTGTACGGATAAGTGTTCCAGGGCGGAGGCGCGGTCATCCCGGCGATAGGCTCAAACTGTGAAAAACCGACGTTGGGATTGGGATGCTGCGGCGATGCGTTCAGCGGGGGAAACGTCAGCGGAAACGGATTGCCGGTGAATGAGCCATTGGAGGCGGTCATAAATGGCGTCGCAAACAGGGGTGGCCCCGGGCTGGTGTAGCTCAAGCCGTAAGGCGGCTGCGGCTCATCCACCGCCATGGTGTTGCCTTCGATCACCGAATAGTAGATTCCGTAGCCGGCCCGGATGCTGGTCTTCTCCGGCCCACCGGTGAGTTTCGCCAGCCATCCGTCCTTCCAGCCCGGCGAGTACGCCAGCCCCACTCGCGGCGAGAAACGATTGCTGGACGGCACCAGCGTGTTCGGTACGCCTTTATCGCCGACGTAAACCAAGCCCACTGGCGCGTTCGGATAAACCACGGATTGCTCGCCTGGAATAAAGGTCGGGATCTGGTTGTACTTCTCTGACCAATACTCCATGCGATCCCAGCGCAAGCCATAGTTCAGCGTCAGCGTGGATGTGGCGCGCCAGCTATCCTGCGCGAAGCCTCCGTAATACCGATGCCGGATGTAATAGGACTGCGAATCGGCCTGATTGTAGTTGCTCGCGACGCCGATGAGAAAGTCCGCGAAATCGATGCCTGTCTCGGATCCCGAGAACAGGAACGACCCGTTAAAGGTTGGGTTCGGATTCACGTTCACCTGCTCGTAGCTGGCCTCCAGGCCGGCTTTGAAAGTATGCGATCCCCACACCTTCGAGACGCTGTCGTTCGCCGCGTAGGTATTGTTCCACTGCTTCAAATTCGTAATGGGGGTGCCCATGACAAACGAATTGAAGATGGTGTTCTCCACGCCTTCAATGGAGGGCGCCAGCGGAACAATGCCCGGAGTGCCCACGCCGGTGACGAAACCCTGCGAAGCAAGACTGGGGCCCACGCCGCCGGCCGGCTGTCCGACGTTGTTCGAATCGCGCATGTAGCTTAAGCGCAGCTCGTTGACGGTGGAGGGACCAAATGTTTTGGTGTCGCCCAGGTTCACCAGCTGCGCGCGCCCCAGCGTCAGCGCGTTGAAGCCCGGAACGCTCGCGCCGCCCTGTCCGGTGGGATAAGGATTGTTCAAGGTGTAGTCGTCGAAGAAATAGTAGGCCGACAGCAATCCGAAACGCTCGCTATTGGCGTCCACTTTGAAGCTGCCCTTGTCGTCGCGCACGGTTTCGCCGTAGGCGCCGGTGGAAAACGTGGCGGGTCCGTCGTTGGGCAGCGGAATGTACTGCAGCAGATGCTGCGCCGGCGCGGACCAAACGCTTGGCGGAATAATGCCGTTCGGAAAAACCTGGCTGTACGGTTCATTCGCCGAAACGGGCTGGCCGAGTTTCGTGGACAGCAGATTCGCCAGGTACGGCCCGCTGACCGCTCCCGTCAACTGGCTCGCAAGCGCGCTGAAATTGCCCGACCGCTCCGCCAGCGTCGGCACGGGAATCAGTCCGGTGTCGATTCCCTGCGCGGTGCGAGTCCCTTGATAGTCGGCGAAATAGAAAATCTTGTCCTTCTTGATGGGCCCGCCCACCGTCCCGCCAAACTGGTTCTGCCGGTAGAAGCTGCGATCCGGCGAAAAGAAATTACGTGCGTCCAGATCGGTGTTGCGCAGAAAGTCGAAGGCCGACCCGTGCAGCTGATTGCCGCCGCCCTTGGTCACCACATTCACGATGCCGCCGCTATAGTTGCCGTATTCGGCGTTGACGTTGTTGGTGAGCACCCGGAACTCGGCGATGGAATCCAGATCCGGAACAATGGTGGTGCCGCCGTTCATCAGCTCCTTGACGTCGCCGCCGTTCACCATGAAGCCGTTGGCGTCTTCGCGCTGCCCGCTGATGGATTGATTGCCGGGGTTCAAGTCGCCGGAGGGAGCAATGGCCACCGACGCGCCGGCCATCACGATGGAATCGGGCTGCTGCGTGGACATCGGAACGATGCCCGGCTGCAGGGCCAGAAGATCGGTGAAGCTGCGGCCGTTCAGCGCCACCGACGTCATTTGGGTTCCGGTCACCACTTGGCCCATTTGGGAACTGGCGGTCTCCACTTGCGCCGCGCTCTCCAGCACCGTGACCTCTTCCACCTTCTCCGCCATTTCGAGCGTCAGATCCTCTACCAACGCGCCATTGGCATCCACGTCCAGGTTGTTCCGGGACTGGCCACCGAAACCTTCCTCTTCCACTTTGACGTTGTAGCGTCCCACCGGCAGGCTAGGGAAGGCGTAGAAGCCCTTATCGTCGGTGACGGTTTTCGTCGCAACGTTGGTGGCTGTGTTGGTCGCGGTAACGGTGGCGCCGGGGATTACGGCACTGCTCGGGTCCTTCACCGTTCCCGAGATGCTACCCGTGGTGGCGCCGCACAGAAGCATCGGCAACAAAGCCGCACACACGAATAACGCGATTCGCTTGGCAAGCACGCATCCAGTGTAAGTGACTCTGACGCTATGGCTACGTGGGTTTGGGTCTTGTGGTGGTCACTGACCGGTGTGTGACGCCTGGAAACCTTGCGTTTTCAGCCTCAGTGCCCCTCTAGAACCACCTTCCGGATATTGGCCATGTGGGAGCCATCGCGCGCGCGAAAACCGTCCACGCTCACCTGGTCGCCAGGCTTGAGCGAATCCACCTTCCAGCCCTGGCTCATCAGGCCGTTTGGGCTGGCAAGCTCCAGCTCCCATTTGGCCGTTTTGCCGTTATCGCCTTTCACGTTCAGGTACATCAACACGTGCGGATTGTTCCAGGTGATCTTGGTGATCGTGCCTTGAAGCGTGATCGGCATGGTCTCGTCGTATTGCGCCTTAAACGAATGGTGGGCGGCGAGAGGCAGGGCGGCCATCAACAAACCGGCGGTCGCAAGCAAAACAAGCAGCTTGGTTCGCATGAGCGATACCTCCGAACGGCCTTTTCACTGACCGTATGCCGTGAGTATATCACCGACTCACGGATCCAGTTTACGATTTGGGACCGCCGTCGTAAGGCGAGCCGACGAACACTTTCCGCCCATCGGCCAGCACCACCTCCCGCGCCGACGCCACATTCGCGCCATCCCTGGCCCGGTATCCTACCACCGTCACCCGATCGCCGATCTTCAGCGACATCCGGCTCCAGCCCTGCCGCGCCAGCGTGTTAGGACCAGCCGTTTCGCACGCCCAGTTCGCGGTCTTGCCGTCCGCCGTCACATCCACATATACATAGACATGCGGGTTCATCCATTCGATCTTGGTCACCCTTCCTTGCAAGGTGATCTTGTGGCTGAGATCGAACTCGGCGCTCACGGAATGGTGCGCGTAAATGGGCGGTCCGGGCAAAATCGTCCAGAGCAGTACGGCCTGGAAACACAGTGCGATGACCCGTCGAAATCGCATACTTGGCCTTTACCTGGAGCCTAGCACGAGTCCGGCCGTCACGCGAGGCTGGCGCGGTCACAACCGGTAAGTGACCGCGGATTGACCTATTGGTGTTGACCTACTGGTGTCGACCCTACTTTTGAGGCTGGTCCCGATAAACCTTGTGGCAATTGTCGCAGGCCTGGCTCAGGCTGTCGGTGCAATTGGTGACGGCGTCCTGGCTCTTCTGCAACGATGCTTTCAGGCAGTCCCTACCGGCGGGCGCGAGCGCAGCGGCGAATTTGGCGTAATCGGCGGCCTGCACCGGCGCGGGCTGGCCATTGGACCGGATTCGCCCCGGGATCATGACCAGATTCTCCAGCTCTTCAATCGCGACCGACGCGTTCACCACCGCCTGCCAGTCCATGTCGGTCTTAGGCGGGTGTTCCTGGATGGCGAAGATAATATTGGCGTTGGGCAAAGCGACGCTGCGCATCACCTGCTTCAGGTTTCCGTAGGGCTTCGGCGTGAAGGAGGGCGCCTGGGCGATGGCCGCGCCAGTCAGCAGGAACAACCCCAGCGTTCGCGTCTTTTGTTTCAACGACAGCATCACGACCGCAGGCTAGCACGTCTGGGATGCGGTGGCGGCGCCATGCGGGTTACCCAATTCGAGAACGGCGTTTATTTCGGTCCGCCGATAGCCTGTTCAAGCGTCAAGCGAATGAATCGCTGATAGGGAACACCTGCGCGGGCGGCGCGTTTGCGTACAGCGTCGTAAAGCTCGCCGGACAGACGCAGGTTGATGGATTTGTCTTTCGGCTTGATCTCAAAACGGGTCAGCCTCGCTCCCGAAAGGTCGTATTGGGTAAGGTCGGACTTGTCAACGAACGCTGCCGCCGCACGGTCGCTCTTAAAAGTCGGGATTTTCTTTTTCATACGCATCGATCTCCTTCTTGTGCATGTAACGGGCGCTAATGGGCCGGATGAGCAGTTCATCGCCTTTGTGCCGGAGCGTGAACACGATGAACACGCCCCGCCCCTTGTCCGTTCGGCCTATGGCGCGAAAGCGGCGCTCGCGTTGCGAATGGGCCGCATCGGGGAGAATGGCAAGCCCGCGGGTGAAAAGACTTTCGATAACTGAAGTCGAAAGCCCGTGCTCCTCGCACTTGGCGCGGTTGCCCTTATCCCAATCAAAGCCATTAGCCTGCAAACTCATGCTAGCAGGAAAGATAGGCAATTGTATAGGCAAATGTCAAGGCTGATGGATGGGTCAAAACTTACCCTTTTTGAGACGGGCTGTGTAGGCGCAGTTACTCTTGCGCTGGTTCTGGCTTGAATATTCCCAGAGCGCCCTATCCAAATCGCGCATTGAAAGGCCCGCCTCACCCGCCAGTGCACGGCACGTCTCGACATAACGCCACCAAAACCGAAATGTGTCGCCGCGCTTTTCACAATTCAATGACCAGAGCGCCCTGAAACCGATGATCGGGTACGCGGTGGACACCATAGCTGGACTGGTCGGATCGCCAGCCGCGAGGTGTAGCAGCACCGAGGCTGTCGGCATTTGTACTCCTTTAAGGTTTGGGTCAACGAGCGACCATAGTCGTTTCGGCTCGTCAGTGCTCAACAGCGCCGCAGTGGTGATGCGACGAACTTCAGCCTCGGAATTGAGGACGTAATACCGAGACGGCCTGCGCCGTGTTTTCCAGTCGCAGACCTTAAGAAAGTCATCTCGGGTGAAATACCCTGCCAAGCGCGCGCGTTCCCCGGCCTCCAACACCTGCTTGTCGTCCGCGTATGAATAGCGCCGCGCCCATTGAGGGAGATCAGCTTTAGGAAACCTGAGGGATAATTCTGTCGTCATCTGTGTTCCGCTCCGTTGCTAGTTGTGATCCCCCGCAGGGGATCGCGTTAAGGGGGGCTGGGAACGCGACGAAAACAGCGGCGTCAAACGCCATGGTGATCATAGCACCGGGGAGGGGAAAGCTCGAAAACTTACCCTTTTCGAAACGGCCGCCCTTTAGTCAGACCCCGGATCCAAACCAGCGCTCGACAATTGCGCGTACATCCACCGAGTGGTTGTAAAACATAATCTTCGCTTTCGGGACCACTTCATGAGCCGCGTCGATGATTTGTTCCATGAAATAACTCATCGCCGGATCGCCTGCTACGCCACCCCCGATCAGGACGCCATCGCAAGCTTGCGTTCTTAGTTGATCTTTGAAACCAGCCAGGCCGCTCTCAGGCGAAGCGTGGATGATTTCGTACTTATAGCCAGCGCCTGTCATCCGTTCCCGCAGGTCACTCAATCTTTTCGCGATCTTTGGGCGCTCCTCTACCGGGATCGATGGATGATCCAGCGGCAGCCCAATGTGGAAGATGGATACAGCCAAGAATCGCCTCTCGTGGCTCGTCGAAATCAGATTACCATCGCTACAGCGATTCTGAGGAATGGGTGGGATTTGGCCCGAAAATGCATTAAACTTTTCCAAGGAGATTGCCATGAAGAGGCTGATCCCATGGGTTGCCGCTCTGGTGGCGCTTCCAGGCGGCGCGATCGTGCAAAGTTTAGTCGGCGCCTGGCAGGGGCAGTTGCATGTTTCCGAGAAACCGGGAGACACTCTGCGCGTCGTGTTCAAAATCTCAGCCACCACTTCGGGCGCCCTTTACGGCGACATGTACAGCATCGATCAGGGCGGTAAAGCCGCGGCGCCGGACATCACGCTGAAAGGCTCGGCTGTGAAGATCGCCATGCCGTCCATCGGCGCAACCTACGTGGGAAAGCTAAGCGCGGACGGCAACTCCATCACCGGCAGCTGGACCGGGGCAAACGGGGGGCTGACGCTCAACCTGATCCGCGCCTCAGCCGAGACCGCGTGGAAGATTCCGGAACCTCCGTCACCGCCCAAGATGATGCCCGCCGATGCCGATCCGGCGTTTGAAGTAGCTACCGTCAAACTGAGCAATCCGGACCAGGGTCTGAGAGGACTCCGGATGCAGGGCCGCCAGTTCACCGCGATCAATTTATCAGTGCACGATCTGATTCTGATTGCATACGGGATTCACCCGCGGCAGCTTCTAGGTGCGCCGGACTGGATCGAAAAGGAGCGGTACGACGTGCTCGGCAAGCCCGACGTGGAGGGTCAGCCCAACAACCGGCAGATGAGAGCGCTGATTCAGAAGCTTCTGGCCGATCGCTTCAACCTGAAGTTCCATCGCGAAAAGAGGGAACTCTCCGTGTATCTGATCGTTGTGGGAAAAACCGGCGCCAAGCTCACCAAAGCCGACGGCGATCCCAAGGCGGATCCCGTCATGTTCTTCTATGGGGCTGAGTTTATTGCCAAGAACACGACCATGGTGGACTTCGCGGGTTTCTTGCAGCAAGGCGTCCTTGATCGGCCGGTACTGGATCAGACGGGAATCACCGGCCGCTACGACTTCGGGCTGTTATGGAGGCCTGAAGTGCGGCCAGCCGGTCCCGGAAATAACCCGCCGCCCCCCAGCGACACCGACGGGCTCCCGGATGTTTACACGGCAATCCAGCAGCAGTTGGGGTTGCGGCTGGAAGCCGCTAAGACGCCGACCGAAGTTATCGTTATCGATCGTCTGGAAAAGCCGTCGGAAAACTGACTGCGGGTCGCCTCAACTGGCTACAATAGGACGACCCCACAAGGAGCTTCGGCCATGAAGATAACGCTCTGGATTTTCGCTCTGGCAGCGCTTTGGGGTAGCAATTTACTCGCCCAAAGCATGACGGGCGCTTGGCAAGGCACCGGACAAGTCAACGGCATGAACTACCGGGTGGTGGTGAAGATCTCGACCACCGATGCGGACACTCTGAAGGGCGTCATGTACCCCAGCATCGATCAATCCGGGCAAAGCATTCCGCTCGGCACGGTCACCGCGCAGGGTTCGGTCGTGAAGTTCACTGTCCCCGGTATCAACGGCAACTACGAAGGCAGGCTGAGTGCCGACAACAACACGATCACAGGGACCTGGAGCATCGGAGATGTTCATGTCGCTCTGAATCTGGCGCGCGCCACCCCGCAAACCGCTTGGTCCATTCCGGAGCCGCCACCACCGCCCAAGATGATGGACGCAAACGCGAAGCCCGAGTTCGAAGTAGCCACCATCAAGCCCTCCGATCCAAAGCAGCCCGGTTGGGGAATCGGGGTGAACAGGAGCGGCATGCTGAACACCCACAACACCACCCTTGCCGACCTGATCAAGTTCACCTACGACCTCCATCCCAAGCAGGTCATCGGAGCGCCTGCGTGGTTTGATATCGACAAGTTTGACCTTGAGGCCAAGCCGTCCGTAGCCGGCATTCCAAACGTCAAGCAGATGCAGATCATGCTCCAGAAGCTGATCACCGATCGCTTTTCGCTGCAATTCCACAAGGACCAAAAGGAACTTACGGCCTACGCGATCACAGTGGCCAAAGGCGGCGAGAAGATTAACAAGGAAAAGGACGCCGATATCCCTGTTCCCGGCTTTGGCGGTCGGCCGCAAGCCGGCTTCAATATTCACAATGCGACCATGGCTGAGTTCGCCAGCGTGATGCAGGCCCAGTTTATGGATCTGCCGGTTGTGGATCAAACCGGGTTTGGCGCCACCCGCTACAGCTTCATTCTGAAGTTCACGCCCGATCCTTCCATGCGGCCCTTCGGCGGCGCGGGGGCTCCAGCTCCCTCAACCCAGCCGGCAGCCGCGGATCCTGATGCGCCGCCGGACATCTTTTATGCCATGGAGCAGCTCGGATTGCACTTGCAGAAAACGAAAACGCCGGTCGATGTGATGGTTATCGACAAGGTCGAGAAGCCATCGCCGAACTGAGTCAAACTACGGCCGGCGAGCCGCAAGAAACAGCGCGGGCACAGCGCTCCTCTTGTGAATCCCGCGCAGGTGTGCCAGAATTTCCCACGGAGGTATAACGATGAGGCCTCTTCTCTCTATCGCAGTCGCGTGCGCGATATTTTGGGCTTCGGGATCGCTGGCGCTGGCCCATCATTCGGGCGCCGCGGAATTCGATTCCCACAAGAAGGTCGATTTGACCGGCGTAGTAACCAAAGTGGAATGGACCAATCCGCACGCTCATTTCTATATGGATGTGAAAGACGCCAGCGGCAACCTGGTCAATTGGAATCTGGAACTCGCCAGCCCGAACGTGCTGATTCGCAATGGCTGGCATAGGAACTCCGTCAAGCCCGGCGACACGGTCACCGTCACCGGCGTTCAAGCCAAGGACAGTTCCAACTACGCCAGCGCGGGAGTGATTACTTTTCCGGATGGTCACAAATTGACTTTCTTGTCCGCGGATGAACCTGCAAAATGACCCAGCTAAGGATTACCCACGTGAGCAACCCTTTCGCAATTGGCATCGCGAGCGCCGCGCTGCTGGCGGCTTTCTCGCTTCCTGCTCAGCAGGCTCCCGCGCAGAGTCCAACCCAAGCGAAAACCGGGAACATAGGACTCTATCGAAATCAGAAGTTGGCGCCCGACGGGCCCGCGCCCAAGTTTGCCGACGGAACGCCCGATCTGTCGGGAGTCTGGCTGGGTAGCGGCGGTGGCGATGCCGATATCTCCAACCCTAAAACCTTGAAGCCGGGAGAGCAGGTGGTGATGCTGCCTTGGGCCGAGGCGGTTGTCAAGAACCGGCAATCGAAGCAGGATCCAGAGGCGAACTGCCTGCCGGCCGGTATTCCGCGTGGATCTCCGTATCCCTGGAGAATCGTGCAGACCCCCACGCACTACTTCATTCTTTATGAAGGCAACATCCACAGCTATCGGCAGATTTTCATGAACGGCAAACATCCCGACGATCCCGATCCCACCTGGTACGGCAATTCGGTCGGCCACTGGGAAGGAAACACGCTGGTGGTGGATACGGTTGGGTTCAACGACAAGTTCTGGTTCGACTATAAGGGCCATCCGCACACCGAGAAGCTTCACACCATCGAACGCTACACTCGCACCGATCTGGGGCACATGTCCATCGAAGTTACGATTGACGATCCGGGTGCTTACGTCAAGCCGTTTACCACCGCTGGCCGGGCCACACTCATGCCAGGGGCGGAACTGCTGGAGTACATCTGCCAGGAAAACAACCAGGATCTCGAAAAACTTGAAGGCCCGGCGCGCGGTCCGGGAGGGCAGTAAACTCGCGGGGCTATTTCGCGATGTGTGCGCGAGCAATCTTGGCGACGCCAGATGCCCGGCGGCGTTGTATCATAACAGGCATGGGGCATCGTTGGACCCTTATGGCGGGCCTGCTCCTGGCAGCCGCCCCCGCGCCCGCTCACGACATCATCACCACTCCCATCACCTGGGATCGCGAAATCTCCCGCATTGTTTATGCACGTTGCGCCTCCTGCCATCACGATGGCGGCCAGGCGTTTTCACTCATGACTTACGTCGTCGCGCGTCCCTGGGCCGTCGCCATCAAGGAGGAAGTGCTGGAGCGGCGCATGCCGCCCTGGGGCGCTGTCAAAGGATTCGGC
Source organism: Bryobacterales bacterium (assembly GCA_963798295.1). GTDB lineage: Bacteria > Acidobacteriota > Terriglobia > Bryobacterales > Bryobacteraceae > Palsa-89. Next base: position 187,503 of record CAWCSV010000008.1, read on the forward strand.
GATTTCCGTAACGACAAAGCGCTCACGCCGGAGCAACTGGAGCTCATCACCAGTTGGGTGGGCGGCGGCGTGCCGGAAGGCGAGGCCAAGGATCTGGCGCCCGATCCCAAATTGGACCAAGAACCTACCGCCGTTCCCTCGCACGGCGTCATCGCGGTGAACGGCGAGTTCCAACTGCGTAAGGATTTCTCTCTGGATGGGCTGCTGCCTAAGACTGTCCCGGATGACGCAGCGTTTCAAATCACGGCGGAGCTTCCCGACGGGAGCATCGAGCCGCTAGTCTGGTTCGAGCATTACCACGCCAAGTTCGTTCACCCGTTCCTGTATCGCACCGCGATTGACCTTCCGGCCGGCACCAAAATCCACGGCGTCCCGGCGGGATCCACGATATTGCTCTTGCCCGTTGAGCCGGCCATCACCGTCGGAAGCCGGCAAACGGAACCGCGACCGTGAGGGAGCGGCTTCCCCTACTCCAGCTCTTTCACCGGCACATCGAAGTGCGCCGTATTCACTACGCCCTTGCGCTGGAATTGCACCCAGATGCGATAGGTCCGCGCCCGCGGAAAATTCAACACGAATTCCAGTTGCGGCCCGCCATCGGCGATGAACGGATGCGTGTGGATCAGATCGATCAAATCGTCGCTCGCGGCCAGCATATGGGCCCACACGCCGATATATTTCTCGATGCCGTCGGCCGGCGATAGCTTGAAATAAACCTGCGTCGGTTGCGTCGCGATGGGCTGCGGCGGATCGGTGGTCATTTCCACTTGCAGGTTCTCGGCCTGCTTGGTGGAATAATCGCGCGGAATCGAAACCGTCGCCGGCGGTGTGCCCGGAACGATCACCGTCTTGGCGATCAGCTGCGGCGTGGCGCCGTCCGGGTAAAAATCGCCCAGCACGCGATACATGCCCGGCTTCGGAAACGCGATGTTATACAGAAAATCGCCGTCCGGCTGGATCACCGGATGGTCATGCACGAAAAATTGCAGGTCCTGGCTCACCACGAACATGTGGAACAGCTTCTCGTGGACGATCTGGAAATCTTTTACCGGACGGTCCTTCCACGGATCGTGCACGCTGAACTTGAGCTGCTCGGCCTGGTTGGGCTTGATGGCTCGCGGCGTCACCGTGAGATCCAGGTGAAACTCCACCGGCTCCGGGATGCCCTCGCGCAGCTTCATCCCGCAGCGCCGGCAAGTGCCCGGCTGGTTGGAGCGCACGTCGGGATCCATGGGACAAATGAAGACTTTGTCCTGTGCCCGCGACAAACTGGGCGCCCATGCGAGCCCGAAAATCATCAACAGCAAGAAGACGCGGCCTGCCGTTCGCATACTCTGATCTTAGCCCATCTCGCCGGACTCTATTTCATCGGTGAGAAATCGGTCGGGGCCATATACGTCGAATCCACTTTTTCCACCAGTTTGGCGTCCGGCGCTTGCTGGGATTTCATCATAGCCTGAAATTCCGGATCGGCTCGAAAAGCGTCCCAGTGCGCTTTCGCCGCATCGCGGCTGGGATGGGCCAGGATGTAGACGAAAGTGTTTTCCGATTCGGGAGCGTCCAGCGGCGCCCAATAGCCCACCGCCTTCAGATCGTGTTTGGCGAATATCTTCGTCACCTTGTCGCGAAACTCGGCCTGCAAAGCGGTCGTCTTGCCGGGCACGGTATGATACACGCGCAGCTCGAAGACGCGATTGCTAGCGGCCCGGACTTCGTTCATGTGCGCCAGGCGGGCAGTGAGCAGCGATCCGGCGGCGAAAGCTGCCAAGGCGATGCCGCAAGCGGTCCATTTGTTCAGTGTCCAGCGGTTGAGTGTCATGGCCAGCGATGTTATCAGACGCGGTAGCCGCCACGCAATCGTCCTCTTGCGTTTCGCGTTGCGCGACAGCATATAATAAAAACCATTTGCGGGTCAGAAAGGAGAGCTCCTTGTCGAGTCCTATTGGCATCCCCGCTGTTCTGCTGGTCGCGCTAAGCTCCGCGGCGTCCTTGTCCGCGGCCACTTGCGAGAGTCTGGTGTCGTTGGCGTTACCGAACACCACCATCACCCTGGCTCAATCCGTCGCCCCCGGCGAATTCGCGCCACCCGCCGCCTCGGCTCGCGATCTGGGCGCGCCAATCGACTGGAAGCAATTGCCCTCTTTCTGTCGCGTCGCTGCCACAATTAAGCCAGTACCCGATTCCGACATAAAGATGGAGCTTTGGTTGCCAATGTCAGGACCCGCTCCAGCCTGGAACCACGAGTTCGAGGCAGACGGAAACGGCGGCTGGACGGGAACCATCAATTACAAATACCTCGGCGCCGCGCTGCTCAGGGGCTTTGCGGCGGGCATGACGGATACCGGACACGAAGGCGGCAGCGCCAGTTTCGCGCTCGGTCATCCCGACAAGGTGATCGACTTCGGCTATCGCGCCGTTCATGAAATGACCCTGAAGTCCAAAGCCATTATCCAAGCCTTCTATGGACAAGCTCCCAAGCTGTCGTTGTGGAACGGCTGTTCGGCTGGCGGCCGAGAGGGGCTCAAGGAAGCGCAAATGTTCCCCCAAGATTACGATGGCATCGTCGCGGGCGACCCCATCGCCGATTTTGTGGGCCGCTCCCTCGGCGGTGTCTGGATGGCGCAGGCGGTCCATAATGACGATGCAAGTTTGCTCGCGCCGGAACAGTACTCCGTTCTTCACAAAGCCGTCCTGGATGCTTGCGATGCCATGGACGGGGTGAAGGATGGCGTGATCGAGAATCCCATGCTTTGCAACTTTAATCCGGCAACCGTAGAGTGCAAGGCCGGGAACAACAGCGGCTGCCTTACTGCGCCGCAAGTGGAAGCCGCCAGGAAAATATATTCCGGCGTTATCAATTCATCGACGAAAGATGTCGTGTTTCCTGGGCTCACGCCCGGCAGCGAGCTCGCATGGGGAACGCAGGCAGGCGCGCGACCCTTCGGCGCGGCTACGGATTACTTTAAGTACATCGTCTTCAAAAATCCGGATTGGGATTACAAGACGCTCAACTTCGCGGGCGACATCGCGCTTGCCGCTAACGAAGATCACGACCGGATTAACGCCACTAATCCCGATCTGAAAACGTTCTTCCAGCGCGGCGGGAAATTGCTCCAGTATCACGGCTGGTCCGATCAGCAGATGTCGCCTGCCACCAGTCCCAAGTATTACAACAGCGTTCTAGACACCGTGGGCGATGCCAAGTTGGTGGAAAATTCCTACCGCCTGTTTATGGTCCCCGGAATGGGCCACTGCGGAGGCGGTGAAGGCGCCGACACATTCGATAAGGTCGGCACGCTCGAACAGTGGGTCATGAGTGGAAAGCCGCCGGATAAAATCGTCGCGTCGCGGTCGGTAGCGGGCAAGGTTGTGCGAACCCATCCCCTCTGCCCTTACCCTCAAACGGCCGTGTATAACGGAAGTGGAAGTACGGACGACGCTGCTAATTTCACTTGCAAAGCTGGTTCTACGGTGACCCGCGCCGCTGCGCATTAATTATTTGCGTTCCGAGCTTCGACGCCAAATCCACGATGTCGGTCGACACCACATCAAAATCCCCCGGCTGCGCATCGTTCGCCTTACGCGTGGGTCCGTACTCCTTGGGCCGGTGAATGAAGCCGGTGCGTAGACCGAAACTGCGCGCGGCCATCAAGTCGCTCGAGTGCGCCGCGCACATCATCACTTCTTCGGGCTTCAGTTCTAACAGGTCCACCGCCGTGAGGTACGCTTCGCGATCGGGCTTGTAATGCCTGGCTAGCTCGGCCGATAGGATCAGATCCCAGGGAAGGCCGGCGTGCTTGGCCATGTCGGTGAGCAGCGCGACGTTCCCGTTCGAAAGCGGCGCAATCGTGTACTTCTTCTTCAGGCGCGTGAGACCCGCCACCGAATCGGGCCACGGCTGCAAGCGGTGCCAAACCAGATTCCAATGCTCCTTTTCTTCCTCGGACAGCCCTTCGATGTGAAACTCCGTAAGCAGGTCTTCCAGCAGCGCGCGATGCAAATGGTCCAGATTGGTCCACGGCATCTCCCCTTTGCGAACCTTGTCCATGGAAGGCGCATAACCGGCCCTCCATCGATCTGCAAAGCGGCCCCAATCGACGGTGATGCCCTCGGTCTTTTCCCACGCCTGGCCTTCCTCGATAATCGATCCGCGCCAATCCACCACGGTGCCAAAAGTGTCAAACACCAGTGCCTTCACCGCGGGTGCCGAGCGTGCAACAACCTGTCCACTCGCCCCGCAAGCAATCGCCGCCGCGCCCATGCCCGCGTTTTTCAAAAGCCGCCTTCGCGTCATATCCAGATCCTGGCCAACTACTATATCGAACGTAACCATCCATTGCGCTCGGGCGCGGCAGTTCTGCGGTAGCATTGGATGCAGCGCGCAGGGCGCACCCAGTCCGCGGGAAGGGCCGTGCCCACCTTGCATTTTTGCAGTTCAAACGAATCTTCTTTCCGAGCCTGAAACATGCGGACTTCGGGCCAGTATTGAAAGGAGCTTCGTGTGCCCGATAAATCTCTACCTGAACAACCTAGCCTCGAACAGTACAAGAAGCAGGCCAAGGATCTTCTCCACAGTCATGGCCAGGCCGCGCCCCCGGCGCTGGATCGCATTGCGCATTATCACCCTCGGCTCCACAACCAGCCTCCGGACGTAATTGGCACGGCGCCCTTTCGCCTTGCGGATGCGCAACTCGTGATAGCCCGCGAGCACGGCTTTGAAAGCTGGCCGAAGTTTTCAAAGCATATCGAGACGCTCCTTCTGAGCCGCGAGGTCGCATCTTTAGCCGAACCTGCTGCGGCGTTCATCGAAGCCGCCTGCGTGCCGCTGCACGCACATAATTCGGGAACGCTGGATGAAGCCGAGATAATCCTAGCACGATTCCCCCAAGTCGCGGCCAGCAGCATCTACACCGCCGCCATCCTCGCCGACGAGACTGCCCTTCGCGCCTTCCTTGCTCGCGATCCCCTGAACGCCACGGTGAAAGGCGGACCCCGCGGATGGGACGCGCTCACCCATCTGTGCTTCTCGCGCTACCTCCGGCTGGACCGCCAGCGTTCCCATGCCTTCGTGCGCGCAGCCCGCGCTCTGCTCGATGCCGGCGCGAGCGCCAATACCGGTTGGATTGAAGTGATCGATCATCCGAATCCACGGCCCGTCCTCGAAGCCGCGATCTACGGCGCGGCCGGCATCGCCCAGCACGCCGGACTCACCCGGCTGCTGCTGGAACACGGCGCGGATCCCAACGACGAGGAGACACCCTACCATGTCATCGAGACGCGCGACAACACAGTGCTGAAAATTCTGCTCGAAAGCGGCAAGCTGAACATGCAAAGCATGAGCACCCTGCTGCTGCGCAAGTGTGATTGGCACGATCTCGAAGGTCTGGAACTGGTGCTGGAACATCGCCCTGATCCGAACTGGATAACTGTGTGGGGACAGGGGGCGCTTCACCAGGCCGTGCGCCGCGACAACAGCCTGCCGATGATCCAGCTTCTGCTCGACCATGGCGCCGACCCGTCGCTGCCGAACCGCGATGGTCTTACCGCGATCGCCATTGCAACTCGCCGGGGACGCGCTGGCGCGCTCGATCTTTTCGAGCGGCGTGGAATCCCGATTGCGTTAACTGGAGCCGATGCGTTGCTTGCCGCCTGCGCGCGCGATCAACCGGAGGCCATCCGCTTGCTCACCGCCGCGGAGCCTCAGCTGAAGTCGGAAGTCATCCAGCACGGCGGAACGTTGCTCGCTCAATTTGCGGGCGTGGGGAACCTTGCGGGTGTCCGCAATCTGCTAGCGTTGGGCATAAGCCCAGCCGTTCTTTATCGCGAAGGCGACAGCTACTACGGCATCGCGAAGGACAGCACCGCGCTGCATGTCGCCGCGTGGCGCGCGTGGCCCGAAGTGGTCACCGAACTGATCTCCCGAGGGACGCCCGTCAACGCCATTGACGGCCAAAGGCGCACCGCGCTCCAACTCGCTGTCAAAGCTTGCGTCGATTCCTACTGGACGGACAGCCGCTCGCCCGATTCCGTGCGCGCTCTGCTCGAAGCCGGCGCATCAACGGTCGGAATCGACCTTCCCACAGGCTGCGACGAGATCGATCAATTGTTAGCCCCGCCAGCGCAATAACCGCGAGCATGAGTCTTGACATTATGTCACATTAGATATAATCTAAATGTTCGATGGATGCCGAGGCGATCAAACGGTCCCTGGAAGCTGGCGGGCTGCGCTGCACTCCGCAGCGCTACGCCGTGATGGCTTTCCTGACGGAACACAACCGGCATCCCACGGCTGTGGAAATTTTCGAAGCCGTGAATCGGGTGGATCCGCGCTCGTCGCGGGCCACCACTTACAACAATCTGAGGGACTTGGTGCAGGCGGGTCTGGTGCGTGAAGTGGCCGTGGAGGGCCGCTCCGCGCGATTCGACGCGAAAGGCATGCGGCACCACCATTTCATCTGCGACCGTTGCGGCAATGTCGAAGACATGGAGTGGTACGCTGTGCCCAGGCCTGCCTCGCGTTCCCTCGGTAAGAGGATTCTCCGCGAAAGCGAACTCATTTTCCGTGGGCTCTGCGCGAAGTGCGCTCCACGGCGTGCCGCGCGCTAGCGTGTAGCAACCGCAAGTTTATTGACTAATTCGAAGGAAGAGGGAACACATGGAACATACCACCGCAGCCGGGACGTCCTTCCCGGAACAACAAGAGCAAAACATATTACCTGAAGCCGAATGCCCGGTTCCGCACGGCGCTCGTAGGCACACCGTGGCCGGCGCGCCCACCAACGCGGGCTGGTGGCCCAATCAACTGAACCTCAAGATCCTGCATCAGAACTCCCCGCTGTCCGATCCGATGGACAAAGCGTTCAATTACGCCGAGGAATTCAAAACGCTTGACCTGCAAGCTGTGGTCAAGGATCTGAATGTCCTGATGACGGACTCGCAGCCCTGGTGGCCGGCCGACTATGGCCACTATGGGCCGTTCTTCATTCGCATGGCGTGGCACAGCGCGGGTACCTACCGCATCGGTGACGGCCGTGGCGGGGCCGGCTACGGTACACAGCGTTTCGCGCCCCTCAATAGCTGGCCGGACAATGCGAGCCTCGATAAGGCGCGCCGCTTGCTATGGCCGATCAAGCAGAAATATGGCAGGAAAATTTCCTGGGCCGATCTGATGATTCTCGCCGGTAACGTCGCCTTGGAGTCGATGGGTTTCAAGACTTTCGGTTTTGCCGGCGGGCGCGAGGACGTCTGGGAGCCCGCGGAGGATATTTTCTGGGGGCCCGAGGGCAAGTGGCTGGGCGATGCGCGCTACAAGGGCGATCGCGAGCTCGACAATCCTCTCGCCGCCGTTCAGATGGGCCTCATCTATGTGAATCCGGAAGGGCCCAATGGAAAGCCCGATCCATTGGCCGCGGCGCGCGATATCCGCGAAACGTTCGCCCGCATGGCGATGAATGACGAGGAGACTGTTGCGCTCATTGCCGGCGGCCACACCTTCGGAAAAACCCACGGAGCCGCCGACGCGGGCAAGTATGTCGGCTCCGAACCCGAGGGCGCCCCCATCGAGGCGCAAGGCCTCGGCTGGAAAAACAGCTATCGTACCGGCAGCGGCGACGACGCCATCACCAGCGGCATTGAGATCACCTGGACCACCACCCCGGTGAAGTGGAGCAACAACTACCTGGAAAATCTGTTCGGCTATGAATGGGAACTTACCAAGAGCCCGGCCGGCGCGAACCAGTGGACTCCTAAGAACGGCGCTGGAGCGGGCACCGTTCCCGGTGCTCACGATCCATCGAAGAAGCGCGCCCCGGGAATGCTCACCACGGACCTCGCCCTGAAATTGGATCCGATCTACGCGCCCATCGCGAAGCGCTTCCGCGATCATCCGGAGCAACTCGCGGACGCGTTCGCCAGGGCCTGGTACAAGCTGACCCATCGCGACATGGGACCCATCGCGCGCTACCTCGGTCCGTTGGTTCCAAAGGAAACGCTGATCTGGCAGGACCCTATTCCGGCTGTGGATCATGAACTGATCGGCGAGCAGGACGCTGCCGCTCTGAAGGCCAAGATTCTCGCGTCCGGACTGTCCGTCTCCGAACTGGTCTCCACCGCCTGGGCTTCGGCCTCGACCTTCCGCGGTGGCGACAAGCGCGGCGGAGCGAACGGTGCGCGTATTCGTCTTGAGCCGCAGAAGAATTGGGAAGTGAATCAGCCGGCCCAACTCGCCAAGGTGCTGCAGAAGCTCGAAGCGATCCAAAAGGAGTTCAACACCTCGCAGGCGCAGGCTAACGGGAAATCAAAGAAGGTCTCCCTGGCCGACCTCATCGTTCTGGGCGGCGACGCTGCTATCGAGGAAGCTGCAAAAAAGGCCGGCCACGCCGTGAAGATTCCCTTCTCGGCGGGACGCACGGATGCTTCGCAGGAACAGACCGACGCGCATTCCTTTGCGCCGCTCGAACCGCTGGCTGACGGGTTCCGCAACTACCTGCGCGGTGAACACCCCATGGCGGCCGAGGAGTTGCTCGTTGATCGGGCGCAGTTGCTGACGCTGACTGCTCCCGAGATGACGGTTCTGGTCGGCGGCCTGCGCGTCTTGAATGCGAACGTCGGCCAGTCCAAAGAGGGCGTCTTCACCAACCGGCCCGAGACACTCACCAACGACTTTTTCGTCAACCTGCTCGACATGAGCACCACGTGGCAGGGCTCTCCCTCCGGTGGCGTGTTTGAGGGGCGCGATCGCGCCACCGGCCATGTGAAGTGGACCGCAACGCGCGTCGATCTGCTCTTCGGTTCCAACTCCCAGCTCCGCGCACTCGCGGAAGTCTATGCCTGTAACGACTCGAAAGAGGCATTCGTGAAGGACTTCGTGGCTGCCTGGAGCAAGGTGATGAACCTGGATCGTTACGATCTGGCCCGCGCCCGGGCAAACTAACGTCGTCGCTTTTCTTGTCTCGCGGGCGCGCATCACGCGCCCCTGGACGCAACAGAATCGTGGTCTATTTGCAGGCAGCCCGTTCACTAAGGCTTGGGAACGCTATTCGAAGCAGCCAGGAGGACGTCGGCCCAGGTCTCCTTCTCAAGCGCCTCGATTCGCAAATTCCCGAGTTCGTCGCGGAAAGACGGGAAACTTTGAAGTATATTCTTCGCCGAGGGAACGGGGTCCAGAACATCGTCCTGCGTCCTCAGCCACGCGGAAACTTCGCGAATTATCGAGGCAACGGACCCGTCGTGCCTCGCGGGATCGAACCCAGCGAGATCGGACACGAAACTTTGATAGGCATAGCCCTCCGGCACGAGGGCGAGCCATCGATGCGGTCGGTCTGAGTTCTCGCGCTCAAAACGAAATGCCGCCGCCATCCCGAGTTCAAGTGGCATGTTGAGCCTGGCCAAGTTCTCGTCCCCTTCGCCCTTGGAGCGAGACAGATCGTGAATAGAGTACTTGGATGCCGCAATTGTTGCCAGAATACGGGAAAATCGCGGTTCGGGATTTCCCTCTGTTTCTCGTGCGGTTCGAGGAACAAAGCCGTGAGCGAAGACGGAGAACACATTGGCCAGCAGAAGATCCCGGTATTCCGAATCGAACGGACAGTTAATAAAGACCGACTTCTCATAGGCCGGCAAAGGCCCGGCCGTCACTGCGTCTTGGCCTCGCCGCCGCCACCGTCCTCTTGCTTGAGCGACAGCGCGTAATCTTTCAGTTCGTTACGGCGTCTCTCCCACTCCGCTTTTGACTGCTGGTCCTGGGTGTGATCCATGGTTTCGGTCGGGTGTTCAATCAGGTAGCGGACCTCGCGGATCGCGTCGTCGAAATTGGTCGTGAGGATCGCCCTCCTGTTCCGTAGGAATGGAGGTAAATCATGAGGGACACCACCGTGCGCAAGAATTACGGGGATCAAAGACTTTTTTGACTCCCAATCGTTCCGAAGAAGCGATCGCCATTCGGCACGGAGCTGGGGATTTTCCGACGCACCGGCGCCGAGCAGGAAGACGTAACCGTCTGCGCTGGCGCTCCTTTTGTCGATTGCTTGCGTCCAGTCCTCCCCTGGAGTTATGTCCAGCGTTGACCATGTATCGATATGGTTGCGCCGCAATGCCGCTTCCAGTTGCGCAGCCAGATTGGCGTCGTCGTGGGCGAAGGAAATGAAGACGCGCATAGAGAACCTGTTCTTAGTCTCTCATTTCCAGCCAGCACGTGGCGTAAGCTTCTATCAGACTTGAAAAAAGCCAAGGCCGTTTGAACGAAGCCGCCCGCGTTGCGTCCGCCGCATCCAATTCGCCTACACTTGAGTGGCGGCAATACCGTGTCTCGCCTCACACGCAGCATCAGGCGTGAACTCGCCTGGCAAAAGGCTTAATGCTGGCAAAAGGGCTTAATGAAGGAGCGGCTTAATGAAAAATCTTGCGTTGTTCGATCTCACCGGCCGCGTGGCCCTCGTAACTGGCGGCAATGGCGGAATTGGTCGCGGCATTGCCCTCGGATTGGCCGAAGCGGGAGCTGCTGTCGCAGTCTTGGGACGAAGCGACGCAAAAAACCAGCGGGTGCTTGCTGAATTGAAAGCGATTGGTGTTCCCTGCGCCGCGCTCTCAGTCGACCTCACCGATCGTGCCGCGCTGGAGCCCGCGCTGAAGCGGGTCGAGAGCGAACTCGGCCCCGTCGACATCCTCGTCAACAACGCCGGCAACGTGTCGCTCAGCGGCGGCGTGCTGAACGAAACAGCGGAGGACTGGGATCGCGTTATCGAGACGCAACTCAATGCAGTCTTCCTCCTTTCCAAGCTGGCCGCCAAATCCATGCTGAGTCGCAAAGTTGGAAAGATCGTCAACATCGGCAGCATGTACTCGTTTTTTGGATCTGGGCTTATCCCCTCTTACAGCGCGGCAAAAGGAGCCATCGTGCAACTAACCAAGTCCATGGCCATTGAGCTCGCGCCGCATAATATTCAGGTCAATGCCATCGCGCCAGGGTGGATTGAGACGGACATGACGGCCCCCGTGCGCACCATGCCTCTGAACGACGAAATCCTTTCGCGGACTCCCGCCGGTCGCTGGGGTCAACCTGAGGAGGTTGCCGGAACCGCAATTTACTTAGCCTCGCGTGCTTCGGATTTCGTTACAGGGACTACCATCTGCGTCGATGGCGGTTACGCGATCCGATGATATTTCCAGGTAACACGAGGACCTATCAGAGGTCCTCGCAACATATATATCTAACCCAATCACGGTCGTAATCCTACCAGCCCCACGGAAGCGCTCAACTTCCGGGCAGCACATAAACCAGGACTTCAAATGGACCCCATGGGACTTATAGACCCTCCAGTATTGCGGTAGCGAGGCCGTTGGATGTATGCTTGACCGGAACCGTGGCAAAATGTAAATCCGTGATCAATTAAGGGCGATATGAACAACATTAGCTGGTGGAGAGCGGGCAGTTTTCTGCTCCGTCTGGGATTGAGAGGGGAACCGATGAAACGAATCGTCCCTGCATTGGGCAAGCGGACGTGGGGGAAGAAGGCGTTCGCTGTTTTTGCGCTGTGCGCAGCGACGGCGGTTACGCTGCCTGCGGCCACCTTCACCACCCTATACAGCTTCTGCTCCCAAAGCGGATGCACGGATGGCGCTCAGCCTACGGGGGGGCTAGTCCAGGCCACCAATGGGGACCTCTACGGGACAACCTCAGGAGGCGGGGCCAGCAGCTACTGTGGTTCCGGCGGCTGTGGCACGGTCTTCAAGATCGCCCTCGGTGGTGCGCTGACCACGCTCTACAACTTCTGCGCCCTTACGAACTGCTCGGACGGCGATTCGCCTTCCACAGGGCTGCTCCAGGCCACTAATGGGGACCTCTACGGGACAACCAGAGGGATCATAGCTGGGTTCACGGGCGCGAACCCTGGCACGGTCTTCAAAATCACTCAGAACGGCGCGCTGACGACGCTTCACAATTTTTGCTCCCTGGCGAACTGCGCGGACGGTGCTGAGCCTACGGGCGGGCTAGTCCAGGCCACTAATGGGGACCTCTACGGGACGACCTACGTGGGATGGTTTAACTTTGGCACGGTCTTCAAAATCACTCCGGGCGGGACGCTCACGACGCTCTACAGCTTCTGTTCCGAAAAATTCTGCACGGATGGTGAAGGTCCTTGGGCCGGGCTGACCGAGGCCGTCAATGGGGACTTTTACGGGACAACCTTATATGGCGGGGCCTACGGGGGTTCTTCTGGCACCGTCTTCAAAATCACCCCGAGTGGCGCACTGACGACGCTATACAGCTTTTGCGAGTTTGCCGGGTGCCCGGACGGCGATGAACTCTTCGCGGGGCTGGTCCAGCCCATTGCTGGAGACCTCTACGGGACAACGCAAGGGGGCGGGGCCAATAGCTCCGGCACGATCTTCAAAATTACACCCAGCGGCACGCTGACCACGCTCTACAGCTTCTGCGAACTTGCCGGGTGCCCGGACGGAATATACCCTGGAGCCCTGATTGCGGCCAATGGAGACTTCTACGGGACAACCAGCGGAGGCGGGGCCAATGGCCATGGGACGATTTTCAAGATCACCCCGAGCGGCACCCTCACGACGCTCCACAGCTTCTGCGCCCTTGCGAACTGCCCGGACGGTGAAGGCCCAGCGGGAAGGCTCGTCCAGGACACCAATGGGGACTTGTACGGGACAACAGCCGCCGGCGGGGCCAACGGCAACTATGGCACAGTCTTCAGACTGTCTGTGGGCCAGGGACCGTTTGTGGAAACGCAGACCACCTCCGGCAATGTGGGAGCAGCTGTCAAGATTCTGGGCAACAATCTGACCGGCGCAACCAGCGTCAGCTTCAACGGGACCGGGGCCTCCTTCAAGGTAGCTTCAAAATTTGAAATCACCACCACCGTACCTGTCGGCGCTACTACTGGCACGGTCCAGGTGGTGACACCTAGCGGCACGCTCTCGAGCAACGTGCCCTTCCGAGTGCCGTAGCGCCCGTCCGAGCCGATCCGCATCCCGCGCAGGCGGCCTCCTGTTGAAGACGGTAGGCGGCCGATGCTTAACGTGGCTCGTAAATCACGAACCCCCGCTCTTTCTTCCTCCCCTGCAACAAACTATCTCGACCCACCCGTCAACTCCATCCCCGCCCGTGCTATCCCAGGGACCGAGGTGTACAAATGGCAGCAGCCCAAGCTCAAGCAACCGCGCCCCGCGCCGTCATCAACCGCGCCAACTCCCTCCACTCCACCGGTCCGCGCACCGAATCAGGCAAGCAGCGTTCGTCGCTCAACGCGTTGCGCCACGGCCTCACTGCCCAAACCGCGGTCTTGCCCACCGAGGACCCCGAAGCCTACCAGCGCCACATCCAGCAATTTATCGATGAGTACGCCCCCGCCACCCCCACCGAAACGCAGCTCGTCCACGAAATCGCCAACACCGCCTGGCGCCTCAACCGCATCCCATTCCTCGAAGCTGAGCTTCTCTCCCAAAACCCCAACCCCCAAACCCTAATCCCGCAACTGGTCACCCTCGGACTGCACGGCTCGCGCCTCGCCCGCCAGTTCCAAAAAGCCGTCGAGCAGCTGCGCGACATCCAAGAAGAGCGACGCCGCCTGGAGCGCCGCCAACTCACCGAGGTCGCCGAACTCTACCTGCGCCATCAGCACAAAGGACTTCCCTGGGAGCCTTCCGGCCATGGCTTCGTTTTTTCAAAACAACGATCCCAATAAAGCGCCCCGCTAATCCCGCCGATATCATCCAGCAGATGCGGATTCTTGTCTGTTTCTTGATCTGCACCATCGGGTGCCGGGCGCAGCGTCCTGAGGACCAGGTCCTCGCCGTATACCGGCAAATGGAGAAGGCCGCGCAAAGCGGCGACGCGAGCACCTTGATCGGCTTGTTTTCTCGCGAATCGGCGTCGGAAGCGGAGAAAATGCGACCCCTGATACAACCGCAGCCCGATCTGCACTACACATCGTCCAGGATTTTCGTCCAGGGAGACCAGGCCGTGTTGCTCGGACAATACAGCCACGGACAAGGTAACGACCAATTCCTGAGCATGCGTTTCGTCAGGGAAGACGGCCACTGGAAGATCAAGGATCAGGTTTTCAACGATAAGCCGTACTCCCCGGAATCGGTTTATTCCATGCTTCCGCCAGCCGCCGGAGCCTTTGAGCGTGCCGGGATGCCCTGGCAGAACGTCGCGCCGGCATTGAATAAGGCGGATGCGGCCAGGCACGGCTTCCAGGTGCGGGCGACTTACGATGAGTCGTCTTTATATATTCGGGTCGAATCGCCGGAGCCGATGCCTGCGCCCGGCACTCCGGCGGAGAAGCCGCCCATGGGATGGCCGGTGATGAAAGTCGGCGTTTCGGGCGTTGGCGAGTTCGTGCTGCACGCCACAGCCAACATCGGCGACCAGGCGACGTTCGATCAGAACGGCCGCGCCAACAGTCATCGGCATTACGTGGCGTATTGGCTTATGCTGGAACGCGCCGACCGCGTGGTCTTCCAGGCGTGGGCGGATTTACATCCCGATCCGTTGATTCGGGCCGCGGACCACTTCCTCGACGTGCGCGTGCCGCTGCGGACGATGGGCGTCGCGGATTCGACGCGCACGAAAATCACTCTCGGTGACGCGGCGTGGCCGCAGAGTACGCTCTTCAGCCTGAATGTTCCGCAGTATCGATGAAGTGCCGAAGGTTGCATCGCACTGAGCTGCGCTATAGAATTCGGATGGACAGGAGAGATGTTAATGAGACTCGCACACGTTCAGAAAGGTGTCGCAAGATTCGGCCTCTTCGGCATCGCAATGGCTTGCGCCGGGACGGTTGCGGCCGCCGATGAACCTTTATATACGGTATTGAATCCCACCGGCAATCCCCCACCCATCCAGCGCCGCGCTATGGCGCCGCGCCCCGCGAGTCTTTCCGGCAAGACCGTGTACCTCGTCGACGAGACCTTCGATGGCGGCGACAAGTTTCTGCAGGCCATGCAGGACTGGATGGGCGTCCATATGCCCGACGTCAAGACTGTTTTCCGGGAGAAGAAGGGCGCCTATTCCGCCGATGACCCCGATCTTTGGAAGGAGATCAAATCCGTCAACGGCCTGATGGTGATGGCCATAGGCCATTGAAGCACCTGCGCGCCGGCGGTCGTCGGCCATGTTGCGGAAGTGGAAGCGAATTATCAGATCCCCGCGGTTGGGGTCATTATTGACGTCTTAGTCGACCTGGTTCACGACAAAGCTTATGAAGAAGGAATGCCGGCCCTCCGGCTGGCCTTCACGCATACGCCCGTGGGCGGAAAAACGCGGAAAGAGCTGGACGCATACATTGCGGGTGACGACCCGGTCACCAAGCAGCCTTTCATGGCGGAAATCAAAGACTATTTGACGAAGCCGCTGAATGATGAGGAGAAAAAGACCGGCGTCTTCCAGCGAGAGAAGAAGCGCCTGATAGGTCCGGACACCGCCGACAAGATTCAAAAATACTTTGACGACCGTTTCTGGACGGATCAGCTGCCCATCATCATGCCCACCGAAGAGCGGGTCGCGGCGATGCTCAAGGCCACTCATCACAAGCCCGACGAGATCGTCGGCAAAATGCGAGTCACCGGAGAACGGGAGGCGTGGCAATACACCGTCGAAACCGTCGCCATCAACGCCGTGATGGCGGGCGCTAAACCCGAAATGTTCCCCGCGATCCTGGCATTGGCCGCCTCGCAGACCGACGCGCATTCCAGTTCCACTTCCTCCATGGCGGCAATGGCCGTTGTTAACGGCAAGATCGTGAAGGATCTGGACCTGAACTCCAGCACCGGCGCACTGGGACTGTATAACAATGCGGGCGCTCTCATCGGGCGCGCGTGGAGCCTGCTCTCGATGAACGCCACCGGCGGATCGGTGCCGGGCCACACTTATGAAGGCGTGCAGGGCAATCCCATGTCCGACATCCCAGCCGTATTCGCGGAAAATGTCGCGGGTCTGCCCGCGGGTTGGAAACCGCTCAGCGTCCAGAAGGGTTTCCAGCCGGACGATAGCGTCGTCAGCACTTTCAGCGGTTGCCAGAGTCAGAACACCATGATGGTGTTACAGGACGAAGACTGGCAATACACGTTGAAGCGGTTTATCGGCGGCCTGGGCTCTCCCCAGCGCGGCGGCAAGCTGCTGCTGATCGACCCATCGGTGACGCCGCCCTTGCTCCGGTTCGGCTTCGACAGCAAGGAAAAGCTGATCCAGTGGGTGAAAGAGAACGTCACCATTCCCAAGGACCACTATTGGCTCGATCAGGAGGTCATCAATTACAAGTTGGGACCGGCCCGCGCCGGACGCGAGCCGTACGCAACCTGGTTGAAACTGCCTGGCGACGCGCCCATTCCCTATCTGGATAACGTCAATGTAGTGGTGGTCGGTGGAAGCGGCAACATCCGCTGGAGCGTGAATGAATGCTCTTACACCAAAAGCGTGAAAGTCGACGATTGGAAGTAAGAAACCCGATTTTGATCGCTCTGGCCCTGTGGTGCGCCACTGCGCAGGGTGCTTGCCCCGTCGATGCCAAAGTCGCGAATCTTAACTTCTCGTTCAAGGACCTTCAAGGCAAATCAGTCACTTTGTCCGAATATAAAGGCAAGGTGATCCTGCTGGACTTCTGGGCCACCTGGTGCCCTCCTTGCCGCAAAGAGATTCCCGGGTACATCGAGCTCTATAACACCTACAAATCGCGCGGCCTGGTGGTGATCGGCGTCTCGATGGACGACACGGACGACATCTCGGATGTGAAACGGTACGCTGAGCAAATCAAAATGAACTACCCGATTCTGCTCGGCTTCGGCCGCGAAGCCGACCTCAAGCCGGCCTTTGGCGAGCTCCCGCTGCCGACCTCTTTCGTCATCGCGCGCGATGGCAGGATCTGCGGCCGGCATGACGGTCTCACGGCCAAAGAACAGGTGGAGCGCGAAATTGCAGCGCTATTATAGTAGTGGAGGCTCCATGAGGTATCGATGGTTCTTCGGCGCGCTGCTTTTCGGCCTTTTAACCACTTCTTCCGGTTTCGCCCAGGACTGCAAGGGAACCTTCGTCGATGGCGAATGCGTCGAGGGTTACGTCTATGTCCCCGATTTCATGTCGCCGCAGGATTTGAAAAAAGCCATTGACGAACATTCCACCGAGATCGTCATTGTCGACACCGCCGCTCCTCCCATCTTTGAAGACGAGCATATCCCCGGCGCTGTGAATCTGCCCTATTCCAAGAACATTGCTGCGCCCGCGGATCTGTCTCGTGAGAAAACGCTGGTCGTCTATTGCGCCTGCAAAGATGACGACGACTCCAAGGAAGTGGCGCGCCAGCTCAGTCTGCTTGGTTACCGCAAAGTGAAGGTTCTCAAGGATGGTTGGTTTAAGTGGCTTGACCTGAAATACAAAACCGTCAGCAAGGACGATGAGAAGGGATCCAAAGGATGAAAGCCCGACTCCTGTTCCTGCCGCTTCTCCTCGCCTCACTAGCGCCCGCGGCTGATGTTGTTTCCGGTCCCGCCGTCGGCGCCACCACGATGTCGATTCCCGTGTCCGATGTCACCGGGCAATATAAAGGTCAACTGATCTGTTACGTCTGCGACTACGACAAAGCGCCCGACGTCCTGGCATTTTTCCGCGACACATCCGACGACACCGCGAAAGAGATTATTCAGCTCAACGACCTCTATTTGAAAAACAAATCCCGCGGCTTCAAGGCGGTTGCGATGATCATTGCGGGCGAAAGCTCCAAGCAATGGCTGGAAGATCTGAACCGCACCGCCCATCTCGAGATTCCGTTGACCTACTTCCGGAAGGGCCCGAAGGACCCTGCGGTGCGCGTTTACAACCTGAATCCCGCCGTCGCTAATACGTTCCTGGTCACCGTGGACCGCTCCGTAGTCGCCAACATCTCCGATATCGCGCCCGACCAATTCAGCCGCGTTGCTGATGCCACATCGGCAATGCTCGCAAAGGTCCGGTAATCCCGCGCGACGACGCTCGCGCCGCGGTTAAATCGCGCTCGGTAACCGCCTTGTCTGGTTTATCTTAAACTGCTTTCCGCTTACCGCCTCCATTGAAAAGTATGCTGGTCAAAGTGGTCGTCTTGCTTCCGGATGGCACACCAGCCAGGGACGCCCATGTCAACATATTAGGTTCGGGAGTTGCCGTAACTGATTCGCGCGGCCAGTTTTCGTTCCCGGCATTTGAGGGATTCGATTACGCTGTCGGGGACATCTTCACGCCGGAGGGCATAATGGCCTCACGCGTGCCTGTATCCTCGGCTGACGCTGGGCAGCCACTCACGATCAGGTTGGTCAAGAGAGAGCATTGACGTCATCATTCCCGAACACACGTAAAGCTCGCCGCCGAGTTCTCCGTCCCCGCCGCGCCCGTAAACTTCGGCCATTTCGGCCACTCGCACAAAGGCCGCGTGCGATTGGCGCCCTTGTTTCCATCCATGACAATGAGGCCGCTGGGCGCTTGCCCCTTTTCTACCCAATTCTCGAGCGCCGACAGGCTGTCGAATTTTGCGTTGAATCGGCCAAAGCCGTGACCGAAACCGGGAATCTCGTAGAATCGCAGGAAGCTATCCAAGCGCGCTTGACCAAAATGGGCCAGTTGCCGCTGATAGTATTCGATGGAGTTATGCGGCGTAATGAAGTCGTCCGCCGTGCCATGGGTCATAATGATTTTCCCGCCCTTGGCCCGGAATTTGTCCAGGCTCACGTCGGTCACATCCATGATCGAGGCCACCATCGCGATCCGCTTCTGCCATTGTTTCGGATCGAACTTCATCGTGTCGTAGTTGGGGTCGCGCGTGATAATGAACTTCACCGTTTGATCGCCGGCGGAATAGAGCAGCGGTTCCTTGCCCGAAAGCGGGTTCGACGGCTCCCTCGCCTGTCCGAAGTTCGACGGTCCCTGGAAGGTCGCGCCTTCCATCAGCGCCCATTTCGGAAAGGTGTCCATCCCGGCGATGGCGAAGCCCGGTTTGTAGCTGGAATTGATGGCCTGAACCGCTTTGATCTGCGCGTCCGAAAGGCATGTGTCGCCGGTGTCTGCTCCGTTCGCGCAGCGCAGCGTCGACGCGTCGAACGCCGCATTGCACCCGGCGACGTTGCTGATGATTCCGTCTTTGGCGCCGTCCAGCGCGTCGCATTTGGCGTAGACCGCCTCACCGATCAGCTTGGTCTTTTGCGGATTGATCCACGCGGCGCCTCCATCGGCGTACAGCGCCTTGCCCACGTTCAGCGATCCCAGGTGCAGCATGGTGACGTTATAGGCGGGGTAATGCGCCACCACGCCGTCATAGTCCCGCGGATAACGTGCGGCGGCATCCAGCGCTTCATGCCCGCCCTGCGAGCCGCCAATGAAGTAGAACCGCGCGGGCCGCTGTCCGTAGGCTTTTTGGATGACGGACATCGCGGCGTCGTGAGTTTTCTTCACCGACTCTTTACCGAAATTCAGCAGCGCTTCATCGTCCATCCCGAAGCTGCCATCGAACCCGGCCTTGCCCTTATGGCCGCCGTCGCTGCCCAGCGTGACGTAGCCTTGCTTGAGAGGCGTATCGAGGTTGGGCGTTTGATTCGAATATTGGGTCAGACCGGTCACCAGCGAGCCATCGTATCCGCCGCCGCCCATCTGCAGCGCGCGCCGATTCCACGTCTCAGGCAGGTTTACCTCAAATTCAAGATTCGGCGAGGTGGGGTTGTGCGGCTTGACGATGCCGATGACCTTACAAAAATCGCCGTTGCTGTTGCCCTTCGCCGACCCGGCAACAAACACCGCCGTCTGCACCAGAGCGCCCCCGTTCGGCAGGCCGATGGCCGATGCGGGAATGGAAAATCCCTGGAGGCCCGCGCAGGCCTCGCGAGAGAAGCGCACGGGTTCCTGGTTCCCGGAATCTCCCGCCATAGCCAGCCCGATACCGCCGGCGATCAAGAGCAGGCGGCCAAGAAAGAGCAAACTGTTTCGCGAAGTGTCCATAATGTTTAAGGGCGGTTTGTCGGGGCTTATCGAATCGCGAGAATTGGTAGCGCTAAAGGGAATCGAACCCTTATTTAAGCCTTGAGAGGGCTCCGTCCTAACCGTTAGACGATAGCGCCATCGCGAACCTTCACTATTATACCCGGCGGCATTATACCCGGCAGCCGGCTCTCGCCTCCAGCCTGTTAAACTGGAATTTCGCTCGCCACTTCGATCCAGACCGTCGGCCGAGCCTACGGAAGGTAAACGACTCAACATGATTTCCGCAACACAGCTACGCCCCGGCATGGTGATCAAGTTCAACAACGAACTGTACTCCATCTTCAAAATGGAGCACCGCACGCCGGGCAATCTTCGCGGCTTCGTCCAGGTCAAGATGCGCAGCCTGCGCAGCGGCACCATGACGGAACACCGCTTCTCTTCGGAAGATCGCGTGGACCGCGCGGCGCTCGAAGAGATCGAGATGGAATACCTGTACGACGACGGCGAATACTACTACTTCATGAACACCGAGAATTTCGAGCAGATGCATCTGACGCGCGACATTCTGGGCGATGCCGTGGAGTACCTGGTTCCGCAGCTGAAGGTCCAGGTGGAGTTCTACGAAGGCAAGCCCATGAGCGTGGAGCTTCCAGCCACCGTCGATCTCACGGTGGTGGAGACCGAGCCGGGGCTCAAAGGCGCGTCGGTATCGAACGTCACCAAGGCGGCCAAGCTCGAAACCGGACTGGTGGTCCAGGTTCCGCCGTTTATCAATGAAGGCGAAAAGGTGCGCATCAACACCGCCGAAGGCACCTACCAGGAACGCGCGTAGATCAGGGTTTTCCGATCTCGGCCAGCGCGTAGCTGGTGCTTCGCCCGCCGCTCGCGCCGCGCACCAGTATTCCCCGCTCCCCCAGACTGAGAATGTCCCGCAGCGCGGTGTCCTGCGAGCACTTGGTCAGCTTGGCATACTTGGATGTCGTCAGCTTCCCCTCGAATCCGTCGAGCAGCCGGTTCACCACTTTACGTTGCCGGTCGTTCAATGGCGTTGCGGCGAATGTTCTCCCAGAAACGAGCCTTTGCCAGCACCGCACTGGAGAGTGATCTGCGCGCCGTCGATGGCGCGGCCCAGGCAACCGAGAAACCATTCCATCCAGGGCGTTATGTCGAGCGGGCCGCGCTGGGTCTGCTGCAGGATGTCGTAGTAGGCGTTGCGCTCCTTCCGGATCTGAGCGGACATGCTGTAGAAGCGCTGCGGACTGCCTTCCGATCGCGCCAGCGCCATGTCGGCGATCGCGCGCGCGATGCGTCCGTTGCCGTCGTCAAAGGGATGAATGGTCACAAACCACAGGTGCGCGAGCGCGGCCTTCATCACGGCGTCGCCATGCGTGGCGGCGTTGAACCACTTGAGAAACGACTCGCATTTCCTGGGGCAATCGCGCGGCGGCGGGCGCTTCAAAGTGAACCTTTTCGCGCTGTATCGGCCCCGAAACCACCTGCATGGGCCCGCGGCTATCGTCGCGCCAGCGCCCGGTTTTGATCTTGCGCAGGCCGCTGTGGCCGGTCGGAAAAAGCGACGCGTGCCAGCCGAATAACCGGCTGGCGGTGAGCGGCCGGTCATAGTGGCGCGTGGCGTCCAGCATCATCTCCACCACGCCTTCCACGTTGCGATCCGCCGGCTTCAGCGCCCCGATGTCGACGCCCAACTTGCGAGCTATCGATGAACGCACCTGCTCGGTGTCCAGGCGCTCGCCCTCTATTTCGCTGCTCTTGATGACATCGGAAGTCAGGGTCTGAAGCACGGCTTCGGTGCGAAGACGGAATCCCAGCGCTTCCATATGCCCGATCAGGCGGCCTTGCCGCAGGCGCACCGCCGCCAGAGGCTCGGCCAGGCGTTCCCGATCCCAGTCGAACCGCGGCCAAGCGCGAAGATCATGGATGTACGTTCTGGGCATGGCGTATATTCTCCGCACGTTATGCGTCGATTATAGCGCGTATTCACCGCATGGGGTCAACCTGTATTCGCCGCATTAAGTGCGGTGATTAGGAGGGCTAATCTCCGCACCCTGGAACTCTGCTATTCTTATATTTGTCCTCGTAGAGGAGCGGAGACCATCAGTAGTCGGTCGCGCTGTTCCGGGAATCTCGGAGCGCCGGCGAAAGGGGTCGGTACATTTCCGCCGAAATCGGCCGCGGCAGCACCGCCCGGCGCGGTTGGGGGGCCAGGCTAATACCTGCCCACTGTCATCTGGATCTCTGGCTTGGGATCGGATGGAGCGCTACCAGGAAGCACGCAGGCTGGCGGCGTGCCCTTCCTCCTCCATCCCTCTCAACACCTGATTGGCGCAGTTAATGGGTTGGCGCAGTTGATGGGAATGACATGAACGTTTTCGAACTCACGCGCGCGCTGGTGGACATCGAGTCCATCACCGACCACGAACAACGCATGGGCGATACGCTCTTCGCTCAACTCTCGGAACTCGCCGCGCGATATGGCGGCCACGCCGAGTTGATTCCGGTGGAGCCCGGCCGCAACAACGTGTTCGCGTGGTGGGGCGAGCCAACGGTGACGCTCTCCACGCATATGGACACGGTGCCGCCCTTCTTCCCTTCGCGCGAAGACGACCGGCACATCTGGGGACGCGGCGCCTGCGATACCAAAGGCATCATCGCCGCCATGATCTTCGCCGTGCGTGAGCTTCTCGCGACCGGCCGCAGCAATCTCGCGCTCTTGTTCGTGGTGGGCGAGGAGCGCAACAGCGCGGGCGCTCTGGCGGCCGCTAAATCGCCGCGAGGCTCGAAATTTCTGATCAACGGCGAGCCCACTGAAAACAAGCTGGCGCTGGGATCGAAAGGCGCGCTGCGTTTGGAAGTGGTGGCGAGCGGCCGCATGGCCCATTCCGCCTATCCCGAACTGGGCGAATCGGCGATCGAGAAATTACTGGATGCCCTCGGGGAAATCCGGCGCGTCGGGCTTCCCGTGGATTCGGTCCTCGGCACCAGCACGCTCAATATCGGCACCATCTCCGGCGGCCGCGCGCCGAACGTGATTCCAGATCATGCCCAGGCCGAGGTTTTTATTCGCCTGGTGGACAGCGGCGACACTACGCTGGCGGCGATCAAAAAAGCCATGAACGGCAAAGTGGAGGTTCGCGAGGCTCTACGGATTCCCGCGCTGCACCTGGGATCTCTGCCCGGTTTTGAAACCACGGTGGTCTCTTACACCACCGACATTCCCGCGCTTGGCGAATTATGGGGCCATCCGTACCTGATCGGCCCGGGTTCGATTCACGTGGCTCACACCACCGAAGAGCGCATCCCCAAAGCGCAGATTTTAGAAGCGGTACAAATTTACAAACGAATGGTCCAGCAACTTTTATGAACGAAAACAGAATCCCCGTCGGAGTCCTGGGCGCCACCGGAATGGTGGGCCAGCAGTTCGCCAAATTTCTCCAGAACCATCCCTGGTTTGAGATCGCCTGGGTGGGCGCCAGCGACCGGTCGGCCGGCAAGCCTTATCGCGAAGCGACTAGCTGGCGGCTGGATGGCGCGATGCCCGCTGCGGTGCAGCATCTGGAAGTGCAGGAGTGCAAGCCAGGGAATGCGCCACGGCTGGTGTTTTCATCCATGGACGCCTCGGTGGCCACCGAGATCGAGCGGGAGTTCGCGATGGCCGGGCACGTCGTGGTCTCCAATTCGCGCAATCATCGCATGGAGCCGGATGTCCCGTTGTTAATTCCCGAAGTGAATCCCGATCATCTGAAGATCATTCCGCACCAGCAGCGGCTGCGTGGCTGGAAGGGGCAGATCGCGACCAATCCGAATTGCTCCACCATAGTGCTGGCCATGGCGCTGGCTCCGCTGAAGCAGTTCGGCATCCAGCGCGTGGTGGCCACTACGATGCAAGCGATTTCAGGCGCGGGTTATCCGGGCGTAGCGTCCATGGACATCAACGCCAATGTGATCCCCTTCATCGGTGGCGAGGAGGAGAAGATGCAGCAGGAGACGCAGAAAATCCTGGGCGACTTCACGGGTGAGGGACTCCGGCCACTGAACGCAAGAGTCAGCGCTCATTGCAATCGCGTGCCGGTGGTGGATGGCCACACCGTTACGGTAAGCGTCGAATTCGAGCGCAAGCCCAGCAAAGACGACATCATCCGCGCACTGGCGAATTATCGCAGCGTTCCGCAAGAGCGCCAACTACCCAGTGCGCCCCCGCAGCCGGTGATCTACATGGAGGAAAACGACCGGCCGCAGCCTCGGCGCGACGTGGAGCGCGAGCGGGGCATGGCTGTGTTTGTGGGCCGCTTGCGGGAATGCCCGGTGCTCGATTACAAATTTGTCGCCATGGGACACAACACCATCCGTGGGGCGGCGGGCGCGGCGGTATTGAATGCCGAATTGATGTACTCGGAAGGTTTGCTGGACTAATGATCGTCATGAAATTCGGCGGGACGTCGGTGGAATCCGCTGAAGCCATCCAGCGCGTCATGGGCATCGTCAAGTCGCGGCTTGATCGAAGACCCGTGGTCGTTGTCTCGGCGATGGGCAAGACGACTAACCGTTTGCTCAAGATCGCCGATCTCGCTGTCTCCGGCTCGCGTGACGAGGCGCTGCGCGAGTTGATGGCGTTGCGCGACTTTCATCTGCGCGAATCGGGCATGGAGCGCACCATCGACGAACATTTCCAGGAACTCTCGGAGCTAGTCAAGGGGCTGGCGGTGCTGGGCGAACTAACCCCGCGTTCCATCGACGCCATCTCGAGCTTCGGCGAGCGGCTGTCCAGCCTGATCGTCACCAATTATTTCCAGCATCACGGCCTGAACGCCGTGCATGTGGATTCGCGCAAGGTGATCGTCACCGATCATCGCCACACCCAGGCCATTCCGCTGTTTGATCCGACGTACGCCAAGCTGGCCGCCGCCATTCCACCGCTCGCGAAACAACACGTAGTGGTGATGGGCGGCTTCATCGCGTCCACCGAAAACGGCGTCACCACCACTTTGGGCCGCGGCGGATCGGACTTCACCGCTTCCATCGTCGGCGCGGGCATTGGCGCCGAAGAGATCCAGATCTGGACCGACGTGGACGGGATGCTTACCGCGGATCCAACCGTCATCACGGGCGCGCATCGGGTGAAAGTGATTTCGTTCACCGAAGCGGCCGAGCTCGCTTATTTTGGCGCCAAAGTTCTGCATCCCGCCACGGTGATGCCCGCCATCGAGCGCAATATTCCGGTCATGATTCTGAATTCGCGCCGTCCGCAAGTGGAGGGCACACGCATCCAGTCCGCGACAGTACCAAGCAAGAATGTGGTGAAATCCATCGCCTGTAAAGGCAAGGTTATGGTGCTGAACATCCGGTCCACGCGCATGTTCATGGCGCATGGCTTCATGCGCCGCATCTTCGAGGTCTTCGACCGCAATCAGACTTCGGTGGATATGGTGGCGACGTCGGAAGTCAGCGTGTCGCTGACCATCGATCAGGCCGAACGCCTGGAAACAATCGTGGCGGAATTGCGCGAGTTCGCGGAAGTTTCCGTGGACCCCAATCAGGCTATCATCTGCATTGTGGGTGAAAACATCCGCCATACTCCGGGCGTCGCGGCGCGCGTGTTCAATGCGCTGGGCGGCATCAACGTGCGCATGCTTTCGCAGGGCGCTTCCGCTTTGAATCTTGGATTCGTGGTGGCGGGCTCGGATCTGCAAGCCGCGGTTCAGGCTCTGCACACCGAGTTTTTCACCGACCTGGATCCGGCGGTCTTTGAATTGAGCAAACCAGATGCCTAAACTCGCTATTGTCGGCTACGGCAAGATGGGGCGATTGATCGACCAGCTGGCGCCCGAGTACGGCTTCACCGTCAGCGCGCGAGTGGATATCGGCCGCGAGGAATCGCTGGAGGGCGCGGACGTGGCGGTTGAGTTTTCCATGCCGTCCGCCGTCGTCGGCAACATCCGGACAGTTTCCGCCTTGCGGATACCGATCGTTATTGGCACCACGGCCTGGCTAGAACATCTGGCGGAAGCCAGGGCGCTGATCGAAGCCAATCACGGCGCTCTGGTCTGGAGTCCCAATTTTTCGGTCGGCGTGAATGTCTTCACGCGCCTGGTGAGCGAAGCCGCGCGTTTGCTTGCGAGCGAAAAAGAATATGCCGCCTGGGGCTGGGAGATTCATCACAGCGCCAAGAAAGACGCGCCTTCCGGAACGCTGGTCCAGCTCATCGACAAGATGAAGGCCGCGGGCTACAAGCGGCACATCGACGCCAGTTCCAACCGCGCCGGCGCGCATCCGGGTACCCACGAGATCGGGTTCGATTCGGCCGCCGATACCATCACCCTGCGACACACCGCGCGCAGCAGGGAAGGCTTCGCCCGGGGCGCTCTGAAAGCGGCACAATGGATTATCGGGCGCGAAGGATTTTACGAATTCAGCGACGTTCTGTTTGGAGGTTAAACATGTTATTCCAAGGTTGCGGCACCGCCATGGTCACCCCGTTTCGCAAGGACGGGTCACTTGATGAGCACACGCTTCGTTTGCTCGTGAAGCGGCAGATCGAAGAAGGCATCAACTTCCTGGTGCCTTGTGGCACGTCGGGCGAAAGTCCCACGCTTACGCACAAAGAGCATCTGCGTGTGGTGGAGATCACGCTGGAAGAAGCCAAGGGCAGAGTGCCGGTGCTCGCGGGCGCGGGCGGTTACAACACCGCCGAGGTGATCGACCTGGCGAAGGAAATCAAGGCCATGGGCGCCGGCGGCCTGCTCTCCGTCACGCCTTATTACAACAAGCCGACACAGGAGGGCCTGTACCAGCACTACAAAGCGATCGCATCGGCGGTGAAACTGCCCATCATCGTCTATAGCGTGCAGGGCCGCACCGGCGTCAACGTCGAGCCGGCCACGCTGAAGCGTCTCGCAGAGATTGACTACATCGCCGGCGTCAAGGAAGCATCGGGGAACATCAGCCAGATGGCGCAAGTGGTGCATCAGGTGCCATCCAGCTTCACGGTGCTGTGTGGAGACGATTCCATCAGCATTCCTCTCATCGCGCTGGGTGGTCATGGCGTGGTTTCGGTGGTCTCGAACGAAATTCCCGGTGAATTCACCAAGCTCATCCAACTCGCGCTGGCCAACAATTTCGCGGGCGCTCGCGAGTTGCAGCGGCAATACCTGCCGCTGATGGAAGTGAACTTTGTGGAATCGAATCCGATTCCGGTGAAGGCGGCCATGGCGCTGATGGGTTTGCTGGAGCCAGTGTGGCGGCTGCCATTATGCCCGCCCAATCCCGCCAATCTCGCGAAAGTCGAAAAGGTACTGGAAGCCCTGGGTCTCACGGCTGGCCGGAGCGTGCATGCAGGCTGAGATCGAGGGACTCTTCGACCAGCCTCCCGCAGCTTATACCGACACGCATTTCGACCTTTTCCAGCGCTTCAAACAGGCGCTCAACGAGGGTCGCGTGCGCGCCGCCGAACCTGACTCTTCCACCAAAACCGGATGGCGCGTGAACGCCTGGGTGAAGAAGGGAATCCTGCTCGGTTTTCGCATGGGCACGGTGGTGGACATGTCGATCAACTCCACGCGCCAGCCCTGGTTTGATAAGGCGACTTTTCCGGTGCAACGGCTGAGTGTGGAGCGCGGCATCCGCATTGTTCCGGGCGGCTCCAGCATTCGCGACGGATGCTACATCGGGAAAGGCGTGACATGCATGCCGCCCATGTACATCAACACCGGCAGTTGGGTGGGCGACGGCTCCATGATCGATTCGCACGCGCTGGTGGGAAGCTGCGCGCAGGTGGGATCGAATTGCCATATTTCCGCAGCCGCGCAGATCGGTGGAGTGCTGGAGCCGGTGGGCGCGCTGCCGGTGATCATCGAAGACGATGTGCTGATGGGCGGCAACACGGGCGTTTATGAAGGCACGGTGGTAAAGCGGCGCGCGGTGCTGGGATCGGGCGTCATTTTGAATCGCTCCACGCCGGTATATGACGTGGCGCGCGGACAAATCCATCGGGCCAGCGACGAAGATCCGCTGATGATTCCCGAGGGCGCAGTGGTGGTGGCGGGCTCACGCGCCATTACCTCCGGGCCGGGCCTGGATTGGGGCTTGTCGCTGTATACGCCGGTCATCGTCAAATATCGCGACTCAAAGACCGACACCAAAATTCAACTGGAGCACTTGCTCAGATAGTCCAGCGTCGCGCGCGCCGTTTTCTCCCAGGTGAACTGCGCAGCGCGGCGTTGCGCGGCGTCGGTAGAAATTTTGCCGGAAGCGAGCAGCAGCAGGGCGTCGTGAATCTCGCGGTCGTTCAAGGGATCGAAGAAGTGAACGGTGGAACGCGCGATCTCGCGCAAGGGCGGGATATCGGAGCAGGCTACAGGCACTCCGGCGGCCATGGCCTCCAACACGGGCAGGCCGAAGCCCTCAAACGTGGATGGATAGATGAACCCGAGCGCGCCGCGGAATAGTTCCAGGAGTTGCTCGCGTGGAATCCAGCCGGTGATTTCGACGGATTCGCCTGCCAGGCTCTCGATCTCTTGGGCCGCGAAACCTCGAACGCCCGTCAGGATCAACTTCGGCGCGTTCTTCCATTGAGCGTGTACGCGCAACAGCCGCTCCAGGTTTTTGTGCGGGTGCGTGGTGGAAACGCACAGCAGATAGCCTTTCGGCTCCCGGGTTTGGGCGATACGGAAAAACTCCGGTTGCACGCCGTGATGGATCACTTCCGACGACCTGGCGTAGTAGCGCCGCAGATCGTCATGAGTTGCCAGCGAGACCGCGATCAGCCCGCGTGACCGCCGCGCCGATCCCCACAGGAAGAAATTCCAGAAGGGCAAATCGAACCAGCGAAAATACTCCGGATGGCGCTTGTGCTGCAAATCGTGAAACGTTGTGACCATCGGGCAGCCCCACAGCAGCGGCACTGTAAATCCGGGATTGAACAAAACGTTGAGCCGATGTTTGCGGGCCGCGAACGGCAGCGCCAGCTGCTCCCAGAGAATGCGCGCGGGGCGGAACCTGGCGCGGACGGGTTGTTGCGCACGCACGAAGTTCTTGCGAGCGGGCACCAGATCCGGGCCGGTTTCGCGATTGGTGAAGACCACATACTGATTTTCCGAATCGATGGCGGCCAGCGCGGCGAGCAGGCTGCGGAGGTAAATCTCGGTGCCCCCTACTTCACCAGGAACGAGATAAAGGGCGTTCACCCCGATGCGAATCATTAGTGGCCCATGCGGACCAAAGCCTCGCGAGCGGGATCATTATGCGGATCGAGCGCCAGTACGCGCTCATAGTCCTGGCGGGCCTGCGCCTGGTCGCCCTGGATAACCGCAATGTTCCCGAGATAGTAATAAGTCATGGCGAAGCGCGGATCCAGCCGCCGCGCGGTGGCGAGAGCGTCCAAGGCCTCCGGATACTTGCCCATGGCTCCGTACTCTTTGCCGATTTGCGAATACACGTGCGCGCTGGGGTGTTGCGCGACCGCCTGATTGAGCTTCGCTAGAGCCTGCTGCCGGTTCCCGGCGCAGTCGTAGGCCAGTGACCAATCGAGCAGCAGGTCATAGGCGGGCGGCTCCAGGGCGGCGGCTTTTTGAAACTCGTCGACAGAGTCGGAGCAGGCGGCCGCCTGAAAATCGGCCATGGCCAATTGAAAACGAGGGCGCAGTTTCCGCGGAGATTTGGATACCGTATCTTTCCAGATGTCGATCGCGCTGCCCCACAGCAGATTGCGCTGGTAGGTCAGCGCGCCTTCCACCACCAGCAGCAGCGCAAGCGAGCCGATCAGCACGTTCCTGGAGGCTTTCCAGCGCCGCAGAAATTCCACGGTAATGAACAAAAGGCCGATGAACGGCAGATACATGCGGCGTTCGGCCATCGGATCGCGGATCGGCGCGAAGGACGAAGTTGGCGCGAGCAGAATCAGGAACACGAACCACCCGAAGGACGCGATCGGAAAACGACGCCGGTAGATCCACGCCAGAACGCTCACAGCCAGCAATCCCGCCAGGCCGATGATCGCGCCGTGGTCCACGATGGTTCGCGAAATCGCGATATCGGGGTCAAGATTCTGGCCGAAGGGAAGAACGAACAGGCGACAGTAGATCCAGATCACGCGGCACTCGGTGAAGAAATATTGATACCAGGTGAGACCTTGAATCTGGAAACCGGCGCTCTGGTTGCCGCGAAGAATGCGCAAAATCTCCACCAACGCAAGAACGGCGCCGGCGGCGATGGGAAGGTACAATTTCCAGTTCCGCCAGATCACGGAGGGAGAGAACTCGAAGCGCCAATAGTAATCCGTGAGAATGAACAGGGCTGGAAGTATGATCGTGTGCTCCTTGGAAAGCGCGGCTGCCACAAACAAGGCCAGAAGCGCCAGGATTCTCGGGATGGACAGCACGGCGGCCGGGCGATAGAGGTAGACCGTGAAAGCTGCAAGAACAAAAAACACACTCAATGTTTCCGACCGGCTGGCGATGTAACTGACCGATTCGGTCTGCACCGGATGGAAGAGGAAAAGGCCCGCGGCGAAAAACGACAGAATGCGAGCCCGCGATTCTTCGGCGCCGCCCCAGCTCAACACTTTGCGGATGGAGAGGAAAATGAAAATCGCGTTGAAGAAGTGCAAGAGCACATTCACTGCGTGATAACCGAAAGTGTCCACGCCACTCTCCCGATAGTTCAGCCAGAAGCTGAACATCAGAAGCTGCCGCGTCTGGTGCAGCCATTCGCGCAAAGTGAGGTATGCGGCATCTGGACGCATGTACGTCAGGTAGGTATCGTCCAGCAAAAACGGACCATGGATAGCGGGCCAATAAACTTCAAACACAGCCACCAGCGCGACGGCGAGGCCCGCTAAGTAGATCCATAGCCATGGATCGGTGCGCGGCTCCGCTGTGGCGACGGTCCGCGCGGGGCGTTTCGACTTCCTGGCTTTGTTACTCATGGGGCGATGCTACTCATGCTGCGCTGCCGGCACATCCTCCGGCCGGTTTTGCAAGTGAAATTCTACGATCGCCAGCCGCTGGGCTATCGCGATGTTGGCATCCTTCAGGTCCGAAATAACTACCGAAAGGCGATAGATCACGATGACGAAAACGCAGAACACCAGGAGCAGCAAGGCCAGCGGAGGATCGGCCAGTCCCAATTGGCGGGCGATCCAGTTGAGCGCGAAAGAAGAACGCGAAAGCAACAGCAAAATCACGGCGGCGGCTAGCCAACTCACCGAGTACTCCACCCGGATGTGCGAGCGGCGGACGGAGAACAGAACCATCGCCACCAGCAGAATACTGAGAACAGTGGTGACATTCAGCAGGCGCTCCATGGCTATTCCTCTTCCCTCGGCGGTTTCTTCCTGCGGCGGCCCTCGAACTTCAGAACGTTGATAAACACGCCCAGCAGAACGTGGAAGATGTAATACAGCGATTTTACCGCGGTGATGGTGCTGCGGCCAGTGGTGCGTGGACGCATGCGGCAGGGCACTTCCTGGAACTGGAAACGCCGGCGCTGTAAAACAACCAGAGCCTCGATCTCCGGATATTCCAACGGAAAACTGCGGGTGAAAACCTGCAGAGCTTGGCGGTTCACGCCCACGAATCCGGAAGTAGGGTCGCGCACCGGCTTTCCCAGAATCGGCCGAAGCACCAGGCGAAAGAACCAAATGCCGATGGCGCGTACCGAATTGGTGTAGCGGCCCTCGCTGTCTTGAAAGCGCGAGCCGATCACCATATGGCATCCGGTGTCGCGCAGTGTCTGGAACAAGGCCGGGATATATTTCGGATCGTGCTGCCCATCGCCATCCACGCGAATCACGTAATCGTAGCCTAGCTCAAAGGCGAGTTTGTATCCGGCCTGGACGCCGCCGCCCAGGCCCAGGTGATAAGGCAAGCGAAGCACCTCTGCACCAGCAGATCGCGCGCGCCAGTCCGTTCCGTCGGTGGAGGCGTCGTCGACCACCAGAATGGGCGTACCCTTCATCACCGCGCGGACTTCAAGGATCACGCGGCCAATGGCGCCCACCTCGTTAAAGGCGGGGATCAGAATGAGGAGCTGATGAGGGCCAGCGGCGGGCTTCACAGCGCCGCCACCCGGCGCGGGCTGATCAAGTGACGCCGGATCAGGCGCCGGAACTGTTTGGAGGTGAGCCGGCGCTTCATTCTTCGGCGCTCGCGCCAAATTTGGCCGAAGCGCGCGAGCAATTCCAGATGGCCGCGCACGACATACCAGCCAAGCCCAAGCAAGCTCCCGCCATCGCGCTGGAACTCGGCGGCCTTGCCGCGTCCCCGCAGCGCATACACGCCGTGCCAGAAGTAACGGGAGATGGCATAGAACGGCACCGGCAGCAGGTCGGTGAAAGGAAAATTCTTGAAGATCACGAACAGCCGATTGCGCTCCACGTAGCGGGCCTTGAGCGCGGAGGCCTGGCCCGAGGAATGGGAATAGCGGTGCTCCACCACGGCATCGGGAACGTACAAGCACTCCCAGCCGGCCCAGCGCGCGCGGAGACCGAGGTCGGTGTCCTCGCAATAGAGGAAGAAGCTCTCGTCGAAGAGGCCGATCTCGTCCAGCATTTCGCGCCGGTACAAGGCCGCGGACCCGCTGGGCAACAGCGCTTCTTCCTTGCGCGCATAAGAGGCCGGCGATTCCAGATGCCCGCGCTGCTTACTGCTTCCATCCAGACAGAGCAGCATGCCGGCCGAATCCAGACATTGGCTGCCTGCGTGCCGCACTTGTGAGGCGCACATTCCAACGTCGGGACGCGGCTCTATCGCATCGAGCAAAGCCTCCAGCCAGCGCGGGTGAGCGGCGGCGTCATCATTCAAAACCGCCAGGTAAGGCGCGGACGATTGATGGAAAGCCTGATTGACGGCGGCTCCGAAGCCCACATTGCGATCGTTCGTGATCGCCCGCACTCGGCCGCCCGGTTGGAGCCCGCGCCGTCCGCTGTTGTCTACCACGATCACGTCGAAATCGAAAAACGTCTGCCGCTCCAAAGAAGCCAGACACTCGTCGAGAGTTTCGTCCGCCGCCAAGGTGGGAACAACCACGGTCACCGCTGGGTGGCCGGGCCGGAGTTCTCGTGCCATCGCGGATTTTGTGCAGCCTCCAGGCCCCCGGCCCGAACATAGGCCAAAACATGGGATACGATAGTGGCTTGCATAGACACTTACTATACATTCTCTTCGCCGCTAGCGTCTTCGCGCAAACTTCGGCGCATCTGGGCCAGATCCGGCAGCTCACCAACGGCGGGGAGAACGCCGAAGCGTATTGGGCGCCGGACGGGCAGCGGATCATTTTTCAATCCACGCGCGACAAGCTTCAGTGCGATCAGATTTTCGTCATGAATCGCGACGGAAGCAACCAGCACATGGTTTCCACCGGCAAGGGCCGCACCACCTGCGGATATTTTCTGCCGGACAACAAGCACATTCTGTTCGCTTCCACGCACGAATCGGGCGACGCGTGCCCGCCCGCCGCCGATCGCAGCAAGGGTTACGTTTGGGCCGTGTATCCGACCTATAAGATCTACCTGGCCACCGACGACGGGAAGATTCTGAAGACGCTAGCGGGAGCTCCGGGCTACAACGCGGAAGGCACGGTGAATTTCAAGACCAGCCGCATCGTGTACACCTCGATGGAATCGGGCGATCTGGACCTGTGGACTATGAAACCGGACGGTTCGGACAAGAAGCAGGTGACCAAGACCGATGGGTACGACGGCGGCCCGGTATTTTCCCGCGACGGCAAGAAGCTAGTGTGGCGCGCCAATCATCCCCAGACGCCCGAGACCGAGAAGCGCTATCACGAGCTGCTGAGCGAGAATCTGACATCGCCCATGAAGATGGAACTGTTTGTGGGGGACGCCGACGGGAAGAAGTCGAAACAAATCACGAATTTCGGATGCGCCAGTTTCGCGCCCACCTTCACGCCAGACGGGAAAAAGATTCTGTTCGCGTCGAACAAGCACAATTGTGACGGACGGAAGTTTGATCTGTATCTCGTCAATACCGACGGCACAGGCTTGGAGCAGGTCACCGATTTCGGCGGGTTCACGGCATTTCCGGAGTTTGCGCCGGATGGGAAGACGATTGTGTTCGCGTCCGACAAAGGCGCGAAGTCGCCCTACGAGTTCAACATCTTCACCGCCGAGTGGAAATAGGGTGGATCTGGATGGTGGGCGCGCAGGGACTCGAACCCCGGACCCCCTCGGTGTAAACGAGGTGCTCTAACCAACTGAGCTACGCGCCCCTGAGGCCGTTTTAGGATTGGGCAACTTCATTCTAGCGAACTCGCCGCTCGGCGTTCTGCTCAACACTGCGCTGCGCGCCGGCGATGGCTGCTGGCGTTACGAATCGCCTGTGGGAAGCGTCGGATCTGGTAGCATTGCTGGAAGCCTCAGAGCGGGGATTAGAAAGAGCGGCGTGATGGGAATCGGTCAGGATGAACCACTACACGACTTATCAATGGATCGTGGGAACGCTGGTATTGTTGGGATACTTTACTTGGATCGGGCGGCTATGGCGGGATGCTTTGTACCCCAAGATTAAGCTCACGCGATATCAACGGACGATTCGGATGACGAGCGCCATCGTGTTTAGCATTGCGCTCCTGGTTGCTATTCCCTTTTGGCTCGGCCTCTGGAATCCAAATTCAAGGTAGCCCACCCGCGTTCCTCAAATTCTGGTACGATCAGTACAATGCTAAGTATTCGCTTCCAGACCGCTCCCGCCTGTCAATGATTCCATCCAGAAACTACCCGCCCCGTCGTCCACGGGTTCGGGAAAATGTAAATGAGGCTATCCGAGTGCGCGAAGTGCGCGCCGTATTCCCGGACGGATCCGTCGAGATCATGCCGACACTGGCCGCCGTGCGCAAGGCGCAGGATATGGGCTTGGACCTGATCCTGATCGCGCCCACCGCCGAGCCGCCGGTCGCCAAGGCCATGGACTATGGCCAGTGGCAATACGAGAACAAAAAGAAGCAGCACGAGGCCAAGAAAAAACAGCACGTGATCCAGGTTAAGGAGTTGAAGTTCCGTCCCAACACCGACGACCACGACTACGAGTTCAAGAAGAATCACGCCATCCGTTTCCTGGGTGAAGGCAACCGCGTGAAAGCGGTGGTGCAATTCCGCGGACGCGAGATCGCACACGTCGACCTTGGCAAGAAGCTGCTGCTGCGTTTTGCGCAGGATCTTTCAGCGCACGGCCAGGTGGAAGGCCAGCCGCGCCTGGAAGGCCGCAACGCGCACGTGATTATCAGCCCGGTGAAGGCCACCACGCCCCCCAAGGACAAACCCAAGGAACCGGGCAAGGACCCCACCGTCCACTAGCCCGCACATTCTGAATTCTGGCTTCTGAATTCTGGCTTCTTTAATAGAACAGGTACTTCCGCCACTGATCGTCGCTCTTGGCGAGCAGGCGCATCAGGTGCCGGCTGGTGTGCAGGCTGAAGGGACGCGGCGCGCGCGCCAGCTTCATCCCGGCTTCTTCGGGAGTGCGGCTGCCTTTGCGATTGTTGCAAGGATGGCAGCACGCCACCAGATTCTCCCAAGTGGTCTCTCCAGCGCGCGACCGCGGCACCACGTGATCCAGCGTCAGTTCGCCGGAGGGCATGGTGCGATGGCAGTACTGGCAGGTATAGCGGTCCCGCATCAAAATGTTTTTGCGCGACAGCGCCCGGGTCTGATGCGGGATGCGGCGGTATTCGAGCAGGCGGATTACCGATGGAACGCGAATGGAATGGCGCGGCGAATGGACGTGCGCCTGCGACTCTTCCTCCGCCGACGCGACGCCCTTGAGCACCAGCACCAGCGCGCGGCGGGCGGCGCAGATATTGATGGGCTCGTAGCTGGCGTTCAGCACCAAGACCGGTCTATGTAAACGATCAAGACTGGGCATCGTCGGATCTCCGGGAGAAACTCGAATCAGGGAGCGGGTGGGGCATGGCCAGCGGGTCGAACATCAAGCGCCGGTCCGCCCGCGCCAAGGTCAGCAATGTCACGTGCCTTGCGCCGCCTCGCTTCAAGGCTCGCGCGCAGGACGCCGCAGTGGCGCCGGTGGTCATCACGTCGTCGATGAGCAGCACGCTGCGGCCCTCCAGCGCGGTACGATTCTTGCTGCGCCGCGCTGCCTGAAACGCCCCCGATACATTCTTGCGCCGCTTGGCGCTGGTCAAACCGGCTTGCGGGGCGGTATCGCGCACACGGCGCAGCGCGTTGCGCACGGGAATGTAAGTTCGCCGGCCGATTTCATGGGCCAGAAGCTCCGCCTGATTAAAACCGCGTCCCCAGCGCTTGCGCCAATGCAGCGGCATCGGGACGATGACATCGAAGCCTTGCCCGCGCGGCAATGCGAGCGCTAGCAGCCGGCCCAGGGGCGCCGCGAGCGTCTGAATGCGGCCGTACTTGAACAGATGAATCAGCTTGCGCAGTTCATTTTCGTAGAATCCGAAGGAATAGGCCGCGTCAAAGCCCCTTGCGCCTCGCCGGCATAGCGCGCAGCGGCCTTGATCGTCCAATGGGAAACGGCTCAGGAAGGGCGAGCGGCACTGCACGCAGTAGTAATCCGCGGCGAGCGGCTCAGGCTTGGCCAGACATTCCGGGCAGACAGGTACGCGCGAAAAGTCCCTTAAAGGACGATCACAGATGCGGCACTCATCGGGGAAAAGAAGGGAAAAGAGGGCAGAAGGGATCTTTTTAGCCGGAGGGCGAGTGGGAGAGGACGCGAGTTCACGAAAGCTGCTTCGTGCGAGCCATCTACTGCTGAAGACGCACCCCCTTTAAACAACTAGTTTACACGATGTAGTGGCTGGGCTGTAGCCAGGCTCTCTTACGACCGCTCCCTTGCCGTCATTCCCGTTCACAACCCGTTACAATGGAAAAGAAAGCCGAAGCATGCAGACTTTCTACATCGAGACCTTCGGGTGCCAGATGAACGCGCACGATTCCGAAAAGGTCGTCGGCACGTTGTTGTCGCAAGGCTATACCCAGGTAGCCAAACCGGATCAAGCCGATCTGGTGCTTTACAACACCTGCAGTATTCGCGATAAGGCCGAGCAAAAGGTGTTTCACCGCTTGGATGAGTTCAAACGACACGCCCAGGGTAAAGTGTTTGGAGTTCTGGGATGCGTGGCGCAGCAGGAAGGCGAGCGCATCTTCGAGCGCGCGCCGCACGTCAGCCTGGTAGCAGGATCGGCCAGCTATGCCAAACTGCCTCAAATGTTGGTTCAACTGGAAGCGGGCCACCGCCGCGTCACCGGCCTGAGCCTGGATAATGATCAGGCGTTCGAAACGCCCTTCACGCGGCGCGACAATCCGCATCGCGCTTACATCACTATCATCGAAGGCTGCGACAAATCGTGCGCCTATTGCGTGGTGCCGTTCACGCGCGGACCGGAGCGCAGCCGCACCAGCGAAAGCGTATTGAACGAGGCTCGCGAACTGGCACGCATGGGCTACGTCGAAATTCAGCTGCTGGGACAGAATGTCAACAGCTATCGCGATCCCTCGGCCGCCGGTTGGGATTTTGCGGGGCTGCTGCGCGCCGTGGGCGAAGTGGAAGGCATCCGCCGCGTGCGTTTCACCACATCGCATCCGCGCGATTTCGTGAAGGACATCATCGACGCCATCGACGACAATCCGGTGCTCTGCAATCACGTTCATCTTCCCGTGCAATCCGGCTCTTCCAACGTACTGGCTCGCATGCAGCGCCTCTACACGCGCGACGAATATATGCGCCGCATCGATTGGATGAAGCAGGCGCGCCGCAACATCTCCATCACCACCGACATCATTGTGGGCTTTCCCGGCGAGACCGAAGAGGACTTCGATCAAACGCTGGCGCTTCTTGACCAGGTGGAATACGATTCGCTGTTCAGCTTCAAGTATTCGCGCCGCCCGAACACCGCCGCGTTGGATCTTGCCGATCACATCAGCGAGGAGGAAAAGACTCGCCGCTTGTCGATCGTGCAAGAAAAACAGCGGGCCATCCAGATTCGCCGCAACTCGGATTTGGTGGGCACGGTCGAAGAGACCTTCGTGGAAGGTTATAATCATGCCACGGGACAGTGGATTGGACGCACTACGCAAAACCGCACGCTCAACTTCGTTCATCCCCAACATGCGGGACCGCGGGAAGATGCAAACCTTTCTGGTGCAAAGCTGGCCGGCACATCCTGGAACGTTCGCGTCACTCGAGCGGGTCCGAATTCTTTAGCGGGTGAGGTGGTGGTTTGAGGGAGGTGGAGATTTGAGCGCTGAAAGGGGAGGGCCCATGGAAGTCGAAATGAAGATACGCGGATTGATGATGGATCCCGTTACCAACATGCCCATCGTGGTGCTGAAGGATCTGAACGGGAACACCATCTTGCCAATCTGGGTGGGGATCTACGAGGCCAATGCCATCGCCCTCGAGATCGAAAAAGTTTCGACGCCGCGGCCTATGACGCACGATCTCATCAAGACCCTGCTGCTCGGTCTTGGAACCGGGATTCGAAAAGTGGTGGTCAGCGAACTCAAGGACGACACCTTCTACGCCGTGATCTGGCTGGACAGAGACGGCGAACTCATCAGCGTGGACTCGCGGCCCAGCGATGCGCTGGCGCTGGCGCTGCGACTGGATTGCCCCATCTACGTGGATGAGAGCGTGTTGAAAAGCTCCAAGCGGTCCAATGCGGCCGCCGACAAGGTGAGCGACGAGGAGCAGCGGCGGTGGCTGGAGAGCCTGGACGACGAGGATCTCGGCCGCTATAAGATGTGATCGCAGTCTTGGAAAAACTGGCCGCGGCGCAGATTCAGATTGTCCCGGCTGAGATCGCTTCCCATTTCATTCTGGAACGCGACGGGTTTGTCGCCTTTGTGGAACGCCGTGAAGAAGACTTCGGCAACATCGGCGCGGCCGGCCTGATGACCGAACAGGGTTTCGCGGCGCTGATTTGGCGCGGCGATCAGGCGTTCTTTGTCGGAAGAGGTTTTGAGCAGACAGCTTCGCCCGAGGAAGTGCAGAAGATCCGCGCGTTCGCGGCTGACCTTGCGCTCGCTCTCGGAGCCGACGCTCCGTAACCGTCGCGGTTCATTTGCTCGCCGACGCTTTCTTGTGAACTGGCGCGCGGGGCGCGTTCTTCCCCGTCCAGCCATGCAGCTTGTCGGGATCCACGTTGAAGACCACCATGTAAGGCATCGCGGTGTAGCTCTGCGGCACTCCTTCGAACGTCAATTCCGTGCCCGCTTCCACTTTGCCGGCGAGCGGCATTTCGAATTTCAACGTTGCATCCGCCGTCGTGCCGTCTTCCAGCGCCAGCACTAACGTCTTGGGCCTCACCTCGGGCTCGAGTTTCACCACTTTCCCTTTGAGCGTCGGTAATTGCGCGTCCTTCATGCTGGAATTGAAGTAAGTGGCGCCGTCGGTTCCGGTAAGTTGCGTCTTGATGTTCTTCCACAGAACCAGCTCCGGATGACTGGCAATCTCGGCCGCGTCCTTTTTCTGTTGCTCCTGTTGTTGAGCGAGTGCGATCTCCCCTGCCGTCGGGATGTGATAGTTGGCCGCAGGCATCGGTTGGGATTTCACGGCTGTCACCAGATCGTTGAAGCCGTCGTCGCTGCCGTGATAGCCCTTGTAGGCGCGCTTCACGTAATCGAGAACCTGCTGGCGTCCAGCCGGGGCCAATCCGCCGGTTCCGTCATACGTGGCGGCTCGCGCGAAATAGAACAGGGCCGCCGACATCTTTTCCGGTTTCTTCTCGGACGCGATCACGGTGCCCATGAAGTAGTCCACTTCGCCATTGTTGGCGTCCAGCGCGAGCGTTTTCTGGAATTCGGCTTCGGCGGCGTCCCAGTTCTTGCGCTGCATTGCGATCCATCCGAGCGTGGAGTGGCCCAGAATCTCCACCGCTGTGCGAGCGCCTTTCCATTGGGCATCGGTCACGTTGGGCGGGGGCGTGTCGATATTCGATACGATGGCCTGTGCCGCCTTTTCACCCTGATCCAGGACATCGGGCGTGGGATTATTGCCCGCCAGCGCGCGCGTAAAGTACATCGTGTAGTACAGCGCGGTGAAGTCCTTGGGATTGTCGCCCAGGATCAGCTTGGCCTCAGCCACGGCATCCTTCGGCTGGTTCAACTTGATGTAGGTATCCAGAAAAAGCGCTTTGCGCTGCTTTTCGAAATCGGTGGCGGCGTATATGGTTTGCCACTCCTGCAGCTTGTCCAACCTGGTTTTGGGGTTGGTGTCTTTCAGGATGGAATCGTAAAGCGTGTATTCCTGCGGGTTCTTATATTGCGGCTGCTTCGCTTGATCTTGCGCGGTCAGCAACATTGGCGTAAGCGCGCCCGCCAGGACGGCGGCCAGGAACAATTGCCTTGTGGGCTGGTACATTTTTCGGGCCTCCAATCTGTCATCCAAGCAGAAAGGTCTTTGTTGGAAATAGTATCAGAGTCCGAAAAGAGGCGCAGCCCTAGTGCACGACTGAAGCACCCATTGACCGCTTCCTTTGGACGCGGCTCGGTTAGTGGCTGGCGGCCGGCGTGTGATGCGTGCGATGCGGCGCCACTGGTTCGTTCTTACCCGTCCAGCCATGCAGAGCGTCTTTGTCCACCGTGACGGTGAGCATGAACGGATTTTGCGTGAAGCTTTCACCGACACCTTCGAATGTCAGCTCCGTACCTTCGTCCACTTTGCCGGGCAGCGCCATCTCGAATTTCAGCGTCGCATCGGCCATGGTTCCGTCGGATTTGCCGTCCTCCAGCGCGATCAGGATGGTCTTGGGCTTCACGGCAGGTTCAAGTTTAACCACCTTGCCCTTCAGCGTGGGCAACATGGCGCCTTTCATGCCCATGTCGAAGTACATGGGACCGTCCGGCGCCGACAGGGCCATTTTCAGGTTCTTCCAGGTATTTTCCTGAGGATGCGCCTTGGCCCACTCTTCTTCGTTGGCCGCTTGGGCTTGCGCGATCTCGTTGGCGTTCTTGATGGTGAAGCCGGCCGGTGGCGTGGGATTGGATTTAGCCGCAGCTACCAGATCGTTGAAGCCTTCGTCGCTGCCGTGGAAATTCTTGTACTGCTTCTGCACATACGTCATGGCAGTTTTCTGGGCGTCGGCAGGCAGCGCCCCTTGACCGGTGAAGGTGGCCGCGCGCGCGAAATAGAACATCGCCGCCGGCAGTTTATCCAGCTTCTTCTCCGACGCGATCACCGTGCCCATCCAGTAGTCCACTTGAGCGTCGTTGGGATTCAACATCAGAGTCTTTTGGTACTCGGCCTCCGCCGCATCCCAGTTCATGCGCTGCATCGCGATCCATCCCAGGTTACGATGCGCCAAAAGCTCCAGCTGTGGCCGCAGCTTGGCCCAATCGTCTGCTTTGACGTTGGGCGGAGGAGTATCCAGGTTCGCCAGAATCGCTTTGGCGGCGCTTTCGCCCTGGTTCAGGATGTCCTGCGATTGGTTCTGCGCGTAGAGGCCCTGGGTGAAGAGCATCGTATAATACAGCGCGGTGAAATCCTTAGGATCGCCGGCCAGGATCTGCTTGGCCTCTTCCACGGCGTTCTTGGCGTCGTTCAGGGCTGCGTAGGTGGTCAGAAACAGGGTCCGACGTTCCTTGATCCACTCCGTCATCGGATACTGCTTCTCCCACTGCTGCAGTTTCTCGAGTTTGGTCTTGGGGTTGGTGTCCTTGGTGATGGAGTCGAACAGATCGTACTCCATCCGATCCTTCCAGTTCTTCTGCGGCGCCGAAGACGACGGCGCTGCCGCCTGTCCGAACATCCGCGCAGGCACCGGCCCCAGCGCTCCAATCAATGCGATGGCCAACACGTATTTAGATGATTGAACCGACACTCCCCGCCTCCCAACGATCCATATTTCATGGGCGACAGCCAGTTGTTCCCGACCCTCTGCCCCGGCACCAACCCTTCAAAATTGGAGTTCGTGCAATTGCGGAGTATACCGAATCGCAACCCAGGTCGCAACCTTCGCCTAACGCTCCCGCGCCTAACACCCCGCTTACCTGCCTTGCCTAAGGTTAGATGCGCTTCAGCGCCGTCCTGTTCCTTTTTTGCTATTTTTTGAAGGAATCAAGTTCCATGAGTACAAAACGAACCATGCCGGGCGGCTGGGCCGACCGGAGCAACCTGCCCAAGGGCGCCGATGGCCGCAACCTGTGCCGTTGGTGCAATCTGGAAGTTCCCAAGGGCCGCTTGACATTTTGCTCGGACTGGTGCGTGGAGGAATGGCGTTTGCGTAGCGACCCAGGCTATCTTCGCGAAAAAGTACTGGAGCGCGACCGCGGTATCTGTGCCCGTTGCGGCCTCGATTGTTTGCATGCTGAACGGCAACTGAAGCGTCTTCGAGGGGCGGCACGGTTGAAGGCGCTGCTCGATTGGGGTCTACGCGCCGGCTCTCGGAAGACCCTTTGGGACGCCGATCATATCCTCCCGGTGGTGGAAGGCGGCGGCGAATGCGATCTGGACAACATTCGCACACTTTGTTTGAAGTGCCATCGCGCGGCTACCGCCGAGTTGCGACAGCGACATCGGGCTAATGCGTCGCGCGCTGCAGCAGGAGGGGCTTCAGATACTGCATAACCGTCTTGGCCACGATCGCGTTGCCTTCGGCCGTAGGATGGATGCCGTCCCGCTGCATCAATTCCGGATGCAGCGCGACGTCGGAAAGCAGAAAGGGTATCCGCGTCACCTTGTATTTCGCCGCCAGGCTGGCGTAGACCTGCTGAAACGGCTTGATGTAGTCCGGTCCGTAATTGGGCGGCAGCGTCATCCCGGCTAGCACGACTTTCGATCCGGCGCCTTCGAGCATCTGGATGATCTGCTCCAGATTGGCGCGCGTGGTTTCGATCGGAAGCCCGCGCAAACCATCGTTGCCTCCGAACTCGACAATGGTCACGTGTGGCTTGTAGGCCAGCACTTCGCTTAAGCGGGCTAATCCGTCGGTGGTGGTGTTGCCGCTCACACCGGCATTCACCACACGCCACTTGAGCCCTGCGGCGTCCAGATCCTTCTGCAAGAAGTCCGGAAAGCTTTTGCCCGGCTCGGCGCCGAATCCGGCGCTTAGACTATCGCCGAACGCCACGATCACCGGACGCGTATCGATAGATGGGGATTGCCCTAAACCCATCGCCACCGCGAGACATCCAACGAAATAAAGCCGACCAAACGACATGCACGCCACCCAATGCCATAATAAAGAATTGCAGGGAGATCCGACTCGAGCACTCGTCCCACCGCCCGCAATTCAGGTCTCCAACCTCACCAAAAGCATTCCCACCGCCACGCATCGGGTGGATATCCTGCGCGGAATCGATCTGGAAATCGAGCGCGGCGAATTTGTCGCCATCATGGGACCTTCGGGCAGCGGCAAGAGCACGCTGCTGGGGCTGTTGGCCGGACTGGACACGCCCACTTCGGGGCGCATCGTTCTGGATGGCGAGGACATCACCGGTCTGAACGAAGACCGGATGGCTTTGCTGCGCGGCCGCAAGGTGGGCTTCGTTTTTCAGTCCTATCATTTATTGCCGACCCTGACTGCGGAAGAAAACGTCCTGCTGCCGTATGAGCTGACGGGCGGCAACGGCCGCACTGGGCTGAATGACGGGCCGAAGCGGGCCCGCGAACTGCTCACCAGCGTCGGCCTGCTGGAGCGCCGCGATCATTACCCGATCCAGCTTTCGGGAGGCGAACAACAACGCGTGGCGCTGGCCCGCGCCTTCATGGTGCGTCCGCCTATTCTGTTGGCCGACGAGCCTACCGGCAATCTCGACACGCAAAACGGCCAGCACGTACTGGAACTGCTGATCTCGCTCAACCAGCGAGAAGGAACCACGCTGGTTTTGGTGACACACGACGCCGTGCTAAGTGCGCGGGCATCGCGGCGGATCACTTTACGCGACGGACGCATCGTGAGCGACGAGCGGGCGGCATAAGCCATGCGATTCTCCTGGAAAACAGCCTGCAAGATTGCGTGGCGCGAATCGCGCTCGTCTTTCTATAAATTTCTGTTCGTGATTCTGGCGGTGGCCGTCGGCGTTGGATCGCTCACCGGCGTGCGGGGATTCAGCCGCGCCTTTCGCCAGATGCTGTTGAGCCAGGCCCGCACGCTCATGGCCGCCGACCTCTCCCTACGCGTTTTCGAGGTGCCGACGCCGCAGCAAGTGGCCAGCATGGACGCGCTCTCGAAGTCCGGTATCGACCGAACGTGGATTACCGAAACGGTGACCATGGCGGCCGTTGGATCAAAGCCGCCTATGCTGGTGTCGGTGAAAGCCGTCGATC
Organism: Bryobacterales bacterium; assembly: GCA_963798295.1. GTDB lineage: Bacteria > Acidobacteriota > Terriglobia > Bryobacterales > Bryobacteraceae > Palsa-89. The sequence goes on from CAWCSV010000008.1 coordinate 231,732, forward strand.
CGAAGAAATATCCGTTCTACGGCGAGATAGGTTTGTCGCCTCCCGCGCCGCTCTCTAAGGCGCTGACCGCCGACACCGTGGCCGTTTCCGGCGAGGTGCTGCTGCGTTTGAACCGGAAGGTGGGAGACACCATTCGCCTGGGTGGACAAACCTTTCGCATCGTGGGTGAAGTGACCTACGAACCGGACCGCATGCTGGGCACCCTCAATGTTGGGCCTCGCGTGATGGTCACTCGCGAAGGTCTGGAACGCAGCGGACTCATGATGCCCGGCAGCCGCGCGTCCGAGCGCTTCCTGTTCCGGCTTTCACCCGGTTCGCCCGATATCGAGCAAACCCGCGAGCGCCTGAAGGCCGCGTTTCCGGACGCCTTGATTGCCGACTTTCGCGAATCGCACCCCATCGTCACGCAAGGCCTGAACCGCGCCACAACATTCTTGAGCCTGGTGAGCCTCATCACGCTCATCATCGGCGCCATCGGCGTGGGCACGGCGATGCGAGCGCACATCCAGCAGCGCATGGATTCCATCGCAATTATGAAGTGCATCGGCGCTCGCTCCAGCCATATAATGCGGATCTACGTGCTCCAGACCATCGCGCTGGGTCTGGCGGGGGGCTTGCTCGGCGTGGCGTTCGGACTGGTGGTCCAGCGCGTCTTCCCAGCGTTCCTGGCGCGTTATTTCCAACTGCAGCCCACCGCGCATTGGGACTTTCTCACTGCCGCGCAAGGCATCGGCATCGCGATTCTGGCGTCGTTGCTGTTCACGCTGCCGCCTCTGATGGGCATCCGGCATATCCGTCCCAGCCTGATCCTGCGGCGCGAAATGGAGGAAACGAAACCGGACTGGAAGACGCGGCTGGCCGAAGCGCGCGCGTCCCTTTTCGCGGGGGCCGCTATTCTGGTGGGATTCGGCGGCATCGCGATGTCCTTCGCCTCCGGCAGTTCCCGCGACATCTGGAAAACGGGAGAATACTTCGCCGCCGCATTGGTGATAGGTTTCGCCGCGCTGTCGGCGGTGGCGTGGCTCATGCTGCGCGTGCTGAAAATGCTGAGCCGCCGCAAACTGCCGTCCAGCGTGCGGCACGGCATCGCTAATTTGTATCGTCCCGGGGCGCACGCGCAATCGGTGCTGGTGGCCTTGGGCGTCGGCGTGATGTTCACGCTGACCATTTACCTGGTGCAGCACGGCATGATCGCCGAAATGAATCGCACCTCGCCGCCCGGCATGCCCAATGTGTTCCTGATCGACATCGCGCCCAAGGATCGCGACGCGGTTCTGGATCTGATCAAGCAGCAGCGTGGCGTGGATGGGGCGCCGGAGCTGATTGGAACGGTGGCGGCGAAACTGATCAGCATAAACGGCCAGGACGTCGCGAACATGGACCTGAAGGGCTTCGGACGCCGTTTTCGTTCGCCTCGCTCAGTGACATCGGCCGGCGCGCTGCCGGATTACGTGAATGTGGAGCGCGGCGACTGGTGGAATCCCGTAACGGCCATTCCTCAAGTTTGCGTGGATGAAGACGCGGCAAGAATCCTTGGTATCCAGCCGGGATCGCAATTGCGCTGGAGCATATCGGGCCAAGAGCTGGAAACGCGCGTGGCCTGTACGCAGAGTATCGACTCGGTTCATTTGTTCAGCCGCGTCGAATTCATTTTCAACACCAGCGCGCTGGCCGGGTTCCCGATCATCTACTACAGCAGCCTGCGCGCCCAGCCTTCCGCCGTTCCAGCGCTGCAGGAGGCGCTCTACCAGCGCTTTCCTACCGTCACGGTGGTCAACCTGGCCGACGTGCTGCAGATCATCCAGAGCGTGGTGGATCGGATCTCGCAGGTGGTGCGCTTCATTTCGATGTTCGCCATTCTGGCGGGGGCAGTGATTCTCTCGTCGAGCGTAGCGGGCACGCGCTTCCGGCGCATGCGAGAGGTAGTGATTTTGAAAACCCTGGGCGCCACCCGTTGGCGCGTCAGCCGCATTTTTTCGGTCGAGTTTCTGGTGCTAGGGGGCGTCGCCGGTCTGATGGGCAGCTTGCTCGCGGGCGGGTTCGCCAATCTGCTGCTGAAGCGCATGCTGGACGCACAGACCTCCGTCCCGGTGATTCCGATCCTGCTGTCGGTGCTGGCTACCGCGCTGATCGCCAACGCCGCCGGCTGGATGGCCAGTTTTCCCATCCTGAGTCAGAAGCCGCTCGAGATTCTGCGTGAAGAATGACTTGCGCGAACAGTAGCGGCCTACGCCTTCCAGGTTCCCAACAAGCGGCGTAATAGAACCATTTGCCCCAAATGATAGGAGTTATGATCGGCGATCAGCAGCGCCTCGCGCAAAATGGTCTGGCCGGTGCCATGGGGAATTTTCGCGTGCAGATCGGTCTTCTTATCGGCAACCAGTTTCGCCATGGCCTTTAAGTCCGCCCGGAAGCTGCGCAGGCTGTTATTCCACGCCGCTGCATTTCCCGGCGCGGCGGTCTTGGGCCAATAACCCTCGGGCCACGGCGGCGACTTATGCTTCGCGGCCCGGCTGAACTCCAGGATGTCCCATTGCGCGATGCGCATGTGCTCCAGCAGTTGCCAGGCGGTGTGCGGCGCGCCCGACGGTTTCACCCCGCGCAGGCGGGCGGGAAAATCCGCCGTCACGGTGTCGAAATCGGCGTGCGCGTTGCGTCCACGCAACAAATCCAGAAGATGCTGGCGAAGGGAATCGGATTCGGGCACGGTTGGCTCCTATTTTGACGCGGTCTTCTGCCCGGCTTTGGTAGGGGCCTTGGTGGTAGTCTTCACGGGTTTTTGTCCCCAGAAATTCGGTTCGGCGGTGGCCCATTCCTTGGGGACGTAGCTCATCTTAGGATTGATCGCGAACAGAATGGTCTCTTCGTTCGCGATGGTGTCGGACACCGCCTTGGCGTAGCGCTTCACGCCCGAATCGCCCATCGCCTGAAAGAGAGCCTGCTGGCGCTGCTGTCCTCCGTCCATGGACTTCAGAGATTCGGTCGGCTCCAGCAGCAGATAGGTGCCGCCGGGTGCGCCGGACGTCACCTGGTAAGTGGCCACGGGCTGCGGATCGCCCGCTTTTTCCGACGCGCCGATCACCAGCTTGGCCAACTCCATGAACTCCTGGGCTTCGCCTTCCCGAATTCGGATGGTCTCGATACTGAAAAAACGCATCTTCGGCAGGTCGGCTTTGTCTACCGCGTAGCTGAGATCGGGCCGAAAGACAGCGATCAGAGACCGGCTGCTGGCGCGCAGCTCCGCATCGGTGGCGTCTAAGGTATCGAATTCCGGTTTATCCAACGCGGCCTGCGCCTTCTCAATGGACGCGAATGTGTCGTGCACTTCCAGGAACCAGGCCTGCGAAGGTCCCGTCATCGCATTCAATCCCAAAACGTGCGCTGGATAGTTGATCTTTCCCAACGCCTGCATGAATGCGGCTTCCGATTTGTCGTGGGCCGTACCTTTACCTTCCTTGATGTCTTCGCGAAATACACGAAGCACGGCCGGCGGCCCGGCGGGTTGTTGAGCGAAAAGCTGCGATGCGGCGCAAAGCGCTCCGCCCGCCAACACGAGTGCGACGATATTCTTCATGCGGATCCTCCGTTAGGGCTGGTAGCTCTTTCTACCGTACCCTGACGGAGGTCCCAAGTCCACGGCCGTGGCTTGGAGATTCTTGCCGGTTGCTTGGGTAGAATCAAGGCTTCATGGCAAGATCGGCGGACGTGGTCATTATCGGCGCGGGAATCGTGGGATCCAGCATCGCGTTTCATCTCACCGAAGCGGGCTGTAAGAATGTGCTGGTGCTGGAACGCGAGACCCGGCAGGGGCTGGGTTCCACCGGCAAGAGCATGGGCGGCGTGCGCGCGCAATTCGCAACCGACGTGAACATCCGGATGTCGCTATACTCCATTCCTTTCTTCGCGCGATTCGAAGAGGCCACTGGCCATCCCTCAGGCTACAAGCCGCATGGCTACCTGTTCATGGCCACCAATGACTGGCACATGAACTATCTGCGCAAGAACAGTGCGCGCCAAAAGACGCTCGGACTGAAGAATGTCCAACTATTGTCAGCGGACGACATTCGCGGGATTTTGCCGCAGCTTCGCTCCGACGACATCGTGGGAGGAAGCCTCTGCACCACCGACGGATTTGTGGACCCCGAAAGCGTGATGACCGGCTTTATGGCGCGCGCCATCGAACGTGGCGCCCAGCTTTGGCGCGGAACGCAGGTCACCGGCATTTATACCGATCGCGGCGTCGTCTCCGGCGTGCTCACCGACCAGGGCGGCGTTTCGGCTCCGGTAGTGGTGAACGCAGCCGGACCTTGGGCGGCTGGAATCGCGCGCATGGCCGGCGTGGATTTGCCGGTTCAACCGTTGCGCCGCATGTTGATTCCCACCGAGCCTTTTCCCGGCCTCCCCGAGCGGCTTCCGATGATGATCGATATGTCCACCGGCTGGCACTTCCGCCAGGAGGGGCTGGGCCTGCTCATGGCTTGGGCGCACCCGGATGAGCAACCCGGGTTCCGCACCGACTTCGATTACGCCTACATCGAAAAGAGCCTGACGCACGCCGCCAATCGCGTGCCCGATTTTGCCAATCTCGAAGTCAACCCCAAGCGCTGCTGGGCCGGCATGTACGAGATGTCCCCGGACCATCACGCCATTCTGGGCCCCGCGCCGGGCGTGCGCGGATTCTATTTCGCTAACGGCTTCAGCGGCCACGGCGTGATGCATTCTCCCGCCACCGGCCGCATTCTGGCGGACCTGATTTTTAAGGGCGAAACCCACATCATCGACGCCCAAGATTTGAATGTGCAACGGTTTGCCGAAGGCCGGGCCATTGAGGAAACCGCCATCCTGTAGAGCCAGAAAAATTTTCGGAACAAATCCGGATTTCCTTCGTCTACCACCCCATGAAACTGTTGATCCTCGGCTTGCTGGCTATGCTGCTGCTCGCCGCCGGGAGCAGCCGGGACTGTTTCTGGCAATGGCGTTCCGAGGCGCGAGAAAGAGCGATGGAGGCGCGCCAGGAAGCTCGCGAACGGGCGTGGGAATTTCGTGAACAACAGCGCGAGGAGATGCGCCACTGGCGTGAGGACTCGCGCGAGCGCAGCCGCGAGATTCGCGATGAGATCCGCGATCAGGTGCGCGACTTCCGTCGCGACTGGCGATCCAGCTTCTAGCGCCTCTCCCGCTGGTACATCACCTTCCCGCCGACAATCGTGTAGTCTACTTTCGCCGACCGGATCGCGCTCTCCGGCATCGTCAGGATGTCAGCCGATAGCACCGTCACGTCCGCCAGCTTGCCCACCTTCAGCGATCCCTTGGTGTCTTCTTCAAACGCCGCGTATGCATTGTTGATGGTGTAGCTCCGCAGCGCCTCCATCCGGCTCATCCTCTGATCGGGAAAAAATACGGTGCCGTCCTTCAGCCTGCGGCTTACCGACGCGTAGTAGCACTGAATCGGATCCACGTCTTCCACTGGCGTATCGGTCCCATTCGCTACCAGGGCGCCCGATTTCATCAGCTTCTGCCAGACGTACGCGCCCGCCTCCGCCCGCTCGCGCCCCAATCGCGCAATCACGAACGGACCATCGGAGGTGCAATGAATCCCCTGCATCGCCGCGATCACACCCAACTGGCCGAAGCGCGGGATATCGGCCGGGTCCAGATGCTGCGCGTGCTCGATGCGCCAGCGCAGATTGCGCTTGTCCGGATGCTCGCGAAAAACAGCTTCGTACATATTCAGCACCTCGCGATTCGCGCGGTCTCCGATGGCGTGCGTGCAAAGCTGAAAGCCGTTGTCGATAGCCAGTTCCGCCGTCTTCCGGATATATGGCACTTGCTCCACGTTGATGCCGCTTCGATTCGGCGCATCCTCCGGCAAATCGGAATAGGGCTTGAGCAGCCACGCTCCGCGCGAACCCAACGCGCCGTCCATATATTCCTTGATCGCCCGCACCGTCAGATGCTCGCCGCCCACGCCGAGCATGTAATAACGGCGCAGGTTTGCCTCCAATTCAGCCTGGGGCGCTCGCAGCATCACCCACATCCTCAATCCGAGTTCGCCGTTCTCCGCCATCTTTCGAAACAGATCCACGGTCGCAAGCGGCGAACCCGCATCCTCGAATGTGGTGATCCCTTTGGATAAGCATTCGCGCTCGGCCAGCTTGATCTGTTGCCGGATCTCGGCTTTCGCCTCTGCTGCAGAACGCCGTGCGCGATAGGTATCCAGGGCGTGCTCTACCAATTCCTGCGCGCGCTCATTCAACAACCCGGTGGGATCGCCATGCGCGTCGCGCAAGATCTCGCCGCCGGCCGGGTCAGGCGTATTCTTGTCGATTCCGGCCAGCCGCAGCGCCTCCGCATTCGCGAAGCCCGCATGCCCGCTGGCGTGCGTCAGCCAAACCGGATTGTGGGGAGAAACGCGGCTCAAGCTGGCATGGACTGGAAAGCCGCGCACATTCGGCTCCGGCGCCTGGTCCCATTTGGCCTGATGAAAGCCACTGCCCAAAATCCAGGTCCCTGGTTTGGCTTCGCGCGCCGACGCAGCAACCATCGCGACAATCTGGTCCCAATTCTTCGCGCCGCGCAGATCCAGCATCATCTTCGACGCGCCCAGTTCGGTAAAATGGCCGTGACCTTCGATGAAGCCTGGGATCGCGAGCCGTCCCTGAAGATCGATCACTCGCGTCGACGGGCCCGCCAGAGCATCCACCGTCTGGTTGGTCCCTACGGCGACGATCTTTCCGCCGCGCGCCGCCAAGCCTTGCACCTGGGGTGCGCCCTGCTCCAGCGTGACGATGCGGCCGTTCCGCAGTACTAGATCGGCTGGTTGTGCTAGTGCTATACCACACAATCCGAGCGCTGCCCAGATCAATTTCAATTCGCCCATATCAATTTCATTTCAAATGTCACTACAATCATTACGTACGGCCTCCCCCGAGTCGCCCAACTATGGCGCGTGCTCCCAGTGTCGCTCAAACGGATCGGCCGTTTCGTCCGTTAACAACCGCTGCTCGCCGGCTGGCGGTCGCGGGACGCTCCTGCGCTAGTTGCGGGTCGCCCGCGATACGTCCCTCCAATCGCCGCAACGCGCTGGACATTCTGCTGGCGTGCCTGTTTCTCGCGCCGTTCCGCTGCAAGGTTTGTCATGATCGCTTCTATCGCGTGTGGCGTCCCAGCTTGCAGCGTCCCACCGAGCCGCCTCCGGCTCCGTTCCTGGTGGTGCCCCCGCGCCGCACTCTTCTGAATCTTGAGGCGATGGAAGCACCCAGCCGTACTCCCGAGCCGATACCTCCGCAAGACAACGAGCCCCAATTGGTCCCAGTTCCCGAAGTTCAGGCGATTCCATCCCTGCCTGTCGAACGGGCTGCGGCGAGCGAGCGCGAAATCTCTCCGCCGCGGCTTGCCCGCCCCACTTCCGGCCCGATACTGATTTTCGAAAGCGACCTGTCGATCCGCAAATTGCTTCGCCGTTTGCTCGAACGGCGCGGCTATCTGACAGTGGAGGTTGCCGAAGCAGGCGATCTCGGCCGCGAGCTGCGGGACCGGCGCGCTCATCTGCTGATCGTGGATGTCTCAGCTCCCCAGATAGGCATCCACGCAGTGGTGGAGCTGGCGCGCGCCTATCCGAATCTGAAGATCCTCGCGCTGTCGGCGGAGAAGCTTCCGGAAAGCGAAATTCCAAGCGGCTTGCTGGCGCTTCCCAAACCATTTCCGTTGGACCGCTTTGTCGAGTGCGTGGATCGCCTCCTGGAGGAGCCCGGCTGCCAGGCTTCGCCGTGAGGCGGCTCCGCCAGACTCTGCCCTACCTCGCGATCGTTATCCTGTTGGCGCGTACAGCTTCCGATCCCGAGTCGCTCACCAGCGCGATCGTTCGTGAAATTCACGCCGTGGACCGGAACGCGGCGACTTATGATGTTCGGACAATGGATGCGCGGTTACAGGACTCGCTGGCCCGCCAGCGCTTCTCCACTCTCATGCTGGGCGCTTTCGCGGGATTCGCCCTGGTTCTTGCGGCGGTAGGAGTTTATGGCGTGATGTCCTGGCTGGTCTCGCAGAGCACGCACGTATCGGCGTGCGAATCGCACTCGGCGCCGAACCGGCAAACATTCTCGGCTTGGTGGTGCGACTGGAACTGGCCGCGATCGGTGTCGCCGTGGGCCCTTTCGGCGCACTGGCGCTGTCGCGCGCGGTGGCCAGCCTGCTATTCGGAGTCACAGCCACCGATCCGCTTTCGGTCGGTGCAGTGGCTTTGCTCCTGGCCGCGGTGGCCTTCACCGCTACTTTGATCCCGGCGCGTCGCGCCACGAGCGTCGATCCCATGGTCGCGCTCCGCGACGAATAGGGCACGCACCTCGGCCAGTTCGACTGGCGTGCGTCGCAGTCGTGAAGGAAGCCTGTTAGAAAATACCCCCTGTGCGAACTACCTTGTTGGTAGTGGAGGAGCCGAGGCCATTTCAGGTGAAGAGGTGAGCCCGCATGTCAGTCAGGATGAGCTGTACCGCGAGGCGGCCGATACCTACAGGCCGGCGCTGGACCGGTTGGCGCGCGCCTACGAAGCGGATGCCGAAGCTCGCCGCGACCTGCTGCAAGACATTCACCTCCAGTTGTGGCGCAGCTTCGCGCATTTCGACCGGCGATGTTCGCTTCGAACCTGGGTGTATCGCGTCGCGCACAACATCGCAACCCGGCACGTGGTTCGACAACGCCGGATCAGGAAAACGCTGGTCGGCATTGAGGAAATCGAGAGCATGCCATCCAATGAATGGAGCGAACTGGTAGTTGGCGAGAATCAGGCGCGCGAGCGGCTGGCCCTGCTGATCCAGAAACTAAAGCCGCTGGACCGGCAAATCATCGTTTCGTATCTGGAGGGCATCGACGCGAGTTCCACCGCGGAAATTACCGGACTTTCCGCCGCCAACGTCGCGATGAAGGTGCATCGGATCAAGAGCGTTTTGAAGCGCTGGTTCCACGAAGGAGAATCCCATGCCGGATGAGTTCCCCGACCCGCAGAAAATCTGGCAAGAGCAGCCCACGGAGGCGACCAAAATGTCACTCGAAGAAATCCGTCGCAAGGCACATCAGTTTCACACGAGGAGTAAGTTGAAGGTCCTTGCAGCGATCGTCCTCGGGATCGTTCTCTGTGGCGTTTTTGCAGCCGTCTCCGCAAAGGCCCAATATCTGGTTCTGCGGATCGGTTGGGGAATCCTCAGCCTGTGGGGGGTCTATGGCGCCTGGATGGCGTACAAATGGGTCTGGCCGAGCAATTTAGCGGAGGATGCCGCTCTTGGCACTTCCTTGGAATTTTATCGCAACGAGCTCGAGCGGCGGCGCGACTACACGCGTCATATATGGCGCAACTCGGCTTTGTGGCTGTGCTTTGTAGGACTGGCGTTCCTCGTTCTGCCCGTGCTGGGTATGGCACTCAAGAATCCCAGGCTTCTGTTAAACGCCATCCCGTTTTTCGTTCTACTGGCCGCCTGGTTCGTGGCTTTCGTTTTCCTCCGGAGACGCGACCGACAGTGGCTGCAGCGCGAAATCGATGAGCTGCGGGCCCTGCAACGGGAGGGCCGGTCTTAAGGCTGAGTCAATTGGAAAACGATCTCCACGTCGGTCAGCACTTCGGCGGCTTGGCCATTAAGTAAGGTCGGCTTGTAGACGTAGCGCATCGCGGCGTCAATGGCGGCATTCACCAGTATTTGATCTCCGCTGATCAGCGTCGTCTCTTTCACATGCCCATCCGTGCCGATCCGGATCTGAAGCTTCACAGTGCCTTCGATGCCCGCGGCTTTGGCGAACTCAGGGTAAATTGGCGACGGTGATTCCTGAAGGTTCGCTGCGGCGACCCTTCCCCCGACGCGAATGGTTTGAACACCAGGAGGCGCTGTCTGGGCAACCGGCGGAACCGAGCCAACCGGCAATTGCGTCACCCCTTCCATGAGATCGGACCATTCCCGATTCCGCGGTTCCAACGTTCGTAGATGCCTCACCAACTCGGTCGCGACTCGCAGGGCGTAAACGTCTGAGCTGCTCGCGTGGACCACCGCCTTCGCCGCCGAATCTTCGACCACGTTCCGAGCCACAGACCCGACCAACGCGATGTCGGTCGAACTCTGCAACTCGCTTCCGACCTCGGCCGCGAGACCGGGTTCGTTCCCCGACACCAGGATCTGGGAATAGGACCGGGCCAGCGACTCGGTTGCAAGCGTGGGATCGAGAGCCCGGGCGCGCTTCAACAGCTCGATCTTTTCTTGCGGGCGATCGAGTGTCCGGGCGGCATTCACCAGCACCCTTGCATCGTTGGGGTGAAGGCTCACCTGCGTCAACCAACGGTTGCGGGCGTCTTCATAAACGTTCGGACCATCCAATGGCGTTAGTAGCGCGGCCGCTCCGAACAGGTCCGATTCCGGATGATGGTCGATCAACCAGAGAATTAGCGGAATCCGCCGGTCAGCCGTCTCGGCCATACCAGCGCTGCATTCAGGAGGCGTAGGCAAACCACGCCGGATGCCCATAGCGCACATATTCGCGAACCCATAATAGTCGAGCAGCTTTTTACGAACGGTCTCATTCTCCGGATTGGCCACGAGTTCCTGTTCTAGTGCCGCGGCTTGCTCCGCGGTTGGCAAGAATGGAAGCCGGTTCACCTGCCCAGCCGCCAGGGTCCGAACGTCAACCGTTGCCGAGATCCAAATCAGCATTGCGCCCAACGACAAAACCATCGCGCGCCCGATCTTCCCAAGCGGCTGGAGCCGATTCGCCCCGCGCACGTCCAGCACGCGCCGGATGCGTTGCGCAACCACCGGCCCACTCATCGCGGCAGTATGCCAGACAAGCCGGTTGCCATCGTTTTCCAATCGACTCGCGGCCTCCAGGAGCAAACGCGCATAAGCCTGGGCATCCAATGAAACGGCCAATGCCGCGTCGTCTGCCGCATGCTCGGCCAGTACAGGTAATCGGCGTTCCAGCCACCACGCCAATGGATGAAACCAAAACAGGCACTTGTTTACCGCGACAACCAGTGCGATAAGAGGATCGCGACGCCGCGCGTGCGCCAATTCATGCGCCAGGACGGCTTTCCGTTGGTCTGCCGGCCAGTCGCGCCAGTCCGCCGGAAATATCACCCGCGTGAGCTTTGATCCGGTTGTCAGCGGAATCCGCACGGAATCCGATTCTTCCAGGTTCAGATCGACATTTGCGTCCGCGATGAGCTCGTAATATTCCCACAATTCCGTATGAATCGTGCGTGTATTGCACAAAGCGCTCCGGGTCATCAAAAGGCCAGCCAGAAGTCGTGCTCCGAATAGCGCGACACCACCCAAGTACGCCGCCATGACGAAGAGCGGCCAAAGCGGGGGAGCGGGGAGGCTGGTTCTCGCCGGCGGATCCAAAGGAGGCGGGACGGAGTGACCGATGCTCCGATCGAAAGCCGCGACAAAGTTCGATTGTGGCAGGTGCACGTGCGTGGCGGGGATCACTCGACGGAGAAAAGGCAGAGCCAGCATTCCCGCCAACACCAGCATCCAGACAACGTGCTGCGTGGCGGAGCTTCGGCGGATGAAGGGGATCAGCAGCAAGGCCAGGATGGCGAGCGCAAGGGCGCGCAGGGACGCATCCTCCATTCGCGCCGCCAGTTCGCGAGCGAGGTTGCTCAAACTCAACCAGTCCATGACGCGCTACCTCCTCTTGGGCTTCTCCTCGATTTCGGCTCTTGTCTCAATCTCATCTGCCAGCCGCCGCAGTTGGCCGGCATCCAGCACTTCGTGATCCACCATGCCCACCAGCAACTGCTCCGCCGATCCGGCGCAAAATCGTTCGATGAGCTGGCGCACGGCCTTGATTGCGAAGCTCTGCGGTCCCTCCGTGCTCGAGTACACGTAAGTTCTCCCGTCCACCGAGTGCTTGAGGTGTCCCTTTTTCTCCAGACGCCCGAGCAGTGTTCGGATGGTCGATTCCTTGAGCTTGTGCTGGGGCGCTAAATCCTCCCGCACCTGTTCGGCGGTGGCCGCCCCGCGCCGCCAGACGCTCGACATGATGGCCTGCTCCAGATCGGTGAATGGATTGCGCAATGCTGTTTTGGGATGAGGCATGCTTTAATTCTCCGATGGCTTCTCCACATGATCGATGACCAGGATCTGTACTGGTCCTTTGGACGACTCCAGTTTTAGTCCCAGTTGCTGACGCAACGCTTCGACAAACGTGGGGCCTTGGTTGTCACGCGGGGGTTCGCGCGGCGCGCCGTTCGGAATGGGTGGCAGCGAACGAAAAAGCAGATCATTTTCGCCGCGGGCGTACTCCACAGTGAAATCGAACTTGCCCGTGAGCCCCGTTTGATCCACCACCGGCTTATCCAGCTCTCCAGCCATGTGTCCGGTAGAGGCCACCGAACTGGCCAGGTATTGCATGGTGATGTTTCGACCTCCCACCAACCACATGCCCGATCTGGCCCAAGCCATCATGTACTCGCAAACCGGAGGGAACACGTCGCCGTCTTTGGGCAGAGCGAATGGCGCCGGCGGAGCGTAGGACTCGGGGCAAGGCCGCCCTTCGGCATGCGGGTGCAGCTTCGGTCCCATCGTGTCGGGCATTACCAAAACCAAGTGGAACAGGGCAACTTCCCGCGTTTCGAAATGAGTCTTTAGTTTGAACCGGTCGGCGAGCAGCGATTGCATCATCAAGCGCACTTGGTCCTTGGTAGGATTGCCTTCTGCCTTCGCTTCAATCTCGTAAAGATCGTTGTTCAGTGATCCCGGCAACTGCGCCAGCGTACGGTCCTGCTCCGGGTTTGGGTCAAGCTTATAAGCGAAGCGAATATAGGCCGACAGCGGAAAGCTCGCGGAGAAGCGGCCTCCGGGGGGCTTCGCGTTTCCTGAATCCAACGGAAACGTCAACGACGGGGGCGCGGGAAACTTGGTTGCCTTCACGGACGCGACATCGAAGGCCATTTTGCCCCCAGCCGCTTTCTCCCAGTCGGTCAACTCGGGCGATTGAGCCTGAAGGCCGCCCATCACCATACATGCAACCGATAGCAACGCGATCTTATGACGACTCATTGTAGCGCTACTGTTTGTAGCATATTGCGAGTGACACGTCAAGCCCTCGCCACCAGCCACCTGTTACCAGCCACTTGCGTAACCCTCCGCCTTCCATTTGAGTCTTCAAAATGATATACATACTATGCGGAGGGTCCGGATGCGGCAGGTGTATGCAGCGGTGGGTCTTGCCCTGGCAGCTCCCCTTTTGTTTCCCGCCGAAGCGCCGCATGTCTTCACACCCGCGCAGAAGAGCTATTGGGCCTTCCAGCCGGTGAAAAAGTCGCCGGTTCCCGCCGTCAAAAACAAAGCCTGGGTGAAGACGCCTATCGACGCGTTCATCCTGGCCAAGCTCGAAGAGAACAAGCTCCAGCCCAACCCCCGCGCCGACAAACTGACGCTGCTGCGCCGCGCCACCATCGACATGACCGGCCTTCCTCCCACCCAGGAGGAAATTCAGGCATTCCTGAGCGACAAGTCGCCCGACGCGTGGGATAAAGTGGTGGACCGCCTACTGGCCTCGCCCGCTTACGGCGAGCGCTGGGGCCGCCATTGGCTGGATGTGGCGCGCTACGCCGATAGCAACGGCTTCAAGGCTGACGAAACGCGTCCCAATGTCTGGCGCTATCGCGATTACGTCATCAACGCGTTCAACCAGGACAAGCCCTACGATCGGTTCGTGAAGGAGCAGATCGCGGGCGACGAGCTGTACCCCGGCAATCAGGAAGCGCTCATCGCGATGGGCTTCAATCGCCATTGGATCGACGAAACCAACGCGCCCGATCTGTTCGAGCGGCGGCACCAGACGCTAGACGACATGACCACCGTCACCGGCGTCGCGTTCCTCGGCATGACGTTCGGCTGCGCCAAGTGCCACGATCACAAGTTCGATCCGATTCTGACCAAGGATTACTATCGCCTGCAGGCCTTCTTCGCCAATACCGCATTCGGCGATGGTCCGCTGCCGCTGGCCGATCTGGCGGCCAAGCGCAAGTACGATGAGCAGTATGCGGCCTGGGATGCCAAGACGAAGGACATCCGCGACGAGATGGATCGCATTCTCGCGCCGGCCGTCGAAGAGCGCAAGAAACGGTCGGCCGCCGTGATGACCGACGAAGTGCAGGCCGTGGTGGCCAAGCCCGCGGCCGAACGCACGCCGCTCGAGCAGCAGGTCTATCACATCGCAGAAACGCGCTTGTTTGGCGATCCCACAAAATCGCTGAAGGGCGATAATGCGAAGCGTTATGCCGAGCTCAAAGCTCAGTTAGCCTCTTTCGATTCGATGAAGCCCCCGCCGCTGCCCCAAGGCCAGTTCATGAAGGATCTGAGCGACACTGCGCCGCCCACGTACATTCTGCACGGCGGCAGCCGCTTGGCCCCAGGCGATGAAGTGCAGCCTGGGTTCCTCTCGATTCTGGATCCGAGCGACGCGAAGATCACGCCACCCGCCGGTGTCAACTCCACCGGCCGCCGCAGTGCGCTGGCTGCGTGGCTCACCGATCCATTGAATCCTTTGCCGGCGCGCGTGATGGTGAATCGCATCTGGCATTATCATTTCGGACGCGGCATCGTCGCCACGCCGGGCGATCTCGGCCGGATGGGCGCGAAGCCCACGCATCCCGAGCTGCTAGATTATCTCGCCAGCTATTTTGTCGACAATGGCTGGAGCATCAAGAAGGTGCATCGCCTGATTCTGCTGTCGAACGCCTATCAGGAAGCGTCGGATTTTGACGCGAAGATCGCCGAAGCCGATCCTGACAATAAGCTGTTTTGGCGCTACCCGCGTCATCGCATGGAAGCTGAAGCGATTCGCGATTCCATGCTCGCAACCAGCGGCCTCTTGAATCCGCAGCAGGGCGGTCCGGGCGTTTATCCGCCGGTTCCTCCAGGCTTGATCAGCGAGCTTTCCGCCACCGCGGTTGCCGGCGGCTGGCGAACCGAGAAAGATCCGGCGCAGAGCGATCGGCGCAGCGTTTACATTTTTGTCCGGCGCAATCTGCCTTACCCGCTGCTGCAGGAGTTCGATGCCGCCAACACGTTTGAAAGCTGCGATTACCGCAAGAATACGGTGACGCCGCCGCAGTCGCTCGATCTGTTGAACAATGAGCTGGTGCTGGATTGGGCGCGCTCGCTGGCCGGCCGCGTCCTCAATGACGCTGGACTCACGCCCTCGGCCCAGGTGGATCGGGCTTTCCGATTCGCATACGGCCGAGCGGCCAGCGCCGACGAACAAAAGATCGCCGAAGATTTTCTAGGGAAGCAGACGCCGGTCATGGTCGCGCGTCTGGCGAGTAACGACGCCAAGCCGCCGCTGCCCACGAATTTGCCGCCGGGAATGGATCAGGCGCGCGCCGCGGCATTCGTCGATCTGTGCCACATGCTGATGGATTCGAACGAATTCCTGTATATCAATTAGGCCAATGCGATGCTAGATAAACTGCAACATCATTGGAACGTTTCCAATCGGAGGCAATTCTTCACCCAAGCCGGCAGCGGGCTGGCGGCCATCGCGCTCGCGGCCATGCTGGATCAGGACGCGTCCGGCGCTACCGCTCTCGATCCTCTCGCTCCCAAGAAACCGCACATCCCGCCGCGCGCCAAATCGGTCATCTGGTGCTTCATGGAAGGCGCGCCCAGTCACGTCGATCTGTTCGATCCCAAACCCGCGCTGGTGAAATATGCCGGGCAGCCGGTGCCGCCGTCGTATCATCCGGAAACGTTGCAAAGCGCGTTCGGCACCACGCATAACGGCCTTTATCCCACTCGTCACAACTTCAAGCAGTACGGCGAAAGCGGCCTCTGGGTGTCGGATTGGCTGCCGAACATCGCCGAACACATGGATGAGATCGCGGTGCTGCGCTCCTGTCAGGCCGACGGCGTGAATCACGTGGGCGCGGTGTGCCAGATGAACACCGGCGAGATCCTGGCCGGCCGTCCCTCCATGGGCGCATGGGTCACCTATGGATTGGGCAGCGCGAACCAGAACCTGCCGACCTTCGTCGTCATGCAGGACGACAAGGAGATTTTGGGCGGTGTCCAGAACTACAGTTCCGGTTTTCTGCCCGCCACTTACCAGGGCACGCTGTTCCGCAAGGGAGACACGCCCATCCTGAATTTGAAGCCGCCCGCCGGCATGACGGATGCCCAGGAGCGCAATAAGCTGGAATTTCTGCAAGCCATCAACGACCGGTTTGGCCGCGACAAACAGGACGATACCGAACTGGACGCGCGCACGCGATCGTATGAGCTGGCTTATCGGATGCAATCGGCCGCGCCGGATGCGGTCGATATAAGCTCGGAATCGGAAGCGACGAAAAAGCTGTATGGTCTGGACGATCCCGCCACTTCCGTGTACGGTACCAACCTCCTGCTGGCCCGCAGACTCGTCGAACGCGGCGTACGATTTGTCGAATGCTACAGCGGCTCGGGCTCGCGCTGGGATGCCCATTCGAATCTGGAAGCGAATCACACCGAAAATTGCAGATCTTGCGACAAGCCGGTGGCGGGTCTGCTCACCGATTTGAAGGCTCGCGGCATGCTGAAAGACACGCTGGTGGTGTGGGGCGGAGAATTTGGCCGCACGCCTTTCGTGCAAGGCAGCCCCAACGATGAGAAGGCCGGGCGCGATCACAACCCGTGGGGCTTTACGATTTGGATGGCGGGCGGCGGTGTGAAGGGCGGGCAAGCCATCGGAACCACCGACGAGATCGGACTGCGCGCCGTAGATGAGCCGCACCACGTTCACGACATTCACGCGTCCATCCTTTATCTGCTGGGTTTGGATCATCTGCGCACCACCTACATGCACAATGGCCGCGCCGAACGTCCCACCGGCACCGCGGGGAACTTGATCCCGAAACTGTGGACATAAAGGTTTCGCGATACCTGTTGTGCTTCGTGGCATTGGGGGCGTGCGCCCAAACTCTGCCGGACGGAGCCGGCCGCGAAACCTTCGTCATGGTTTGCAGCATGTGCCACTCACCGACGGCCGTGATCGGCCAACAGGGGACGCGACAATGGTGGCAATCGAAAGTAACCGAGATGCTCCAGGAAGTGACCGACGTTCCCGATTCGGACGTTGACGCCATCGTCGCTTATCTTTCGAAGAATTTCCCTATCGTGAAAATCAACGTGAATAAAGCGACGGCGAAAGACCTGGAAACGGGCCTGGCGCTGACGCCGAAAGAATCGGAAGCGATCGTGAGCTATCGCGAGGCGAAAGGCAGTTTCAAAACGCTGGACGATCTGAAGAAAGTGCCTGGCTTGGACGCAGTCAAGATCGAATCGAAGAAAGACCGGCTGGAATTCTAATGGCAACCGAACGCTTTACAGTCCGCTCGAAAGATGGCGTCGACATTTCCGTCCAGAAGGCTGGGTCGGGTCCGCCGATGCTGCTGGTTCACGGCGCTCTTCTTAACGGGTCGCTCTCCTGGGGCGCTGTGCTGCCGAAGCTTGCGGAGCGCTTCACGGTTTACCTCATGGATCGGCGCGGACGCGCGCCCAGCGGTGATGCGAAAGAATACTCGATCGCAAATGAGGCTGATGATATAGCCGCTGTCGTTGACGCAATCGGCGGCCAGGTCATTGTCTTGTCTCATTCCTACGGTGCGCTGGCGTCTCTTGAAGCGCTGGATCGCCTGAAAAATGTCTCGCATTTGATCCTCTATGAGCCGCCCGTCGCATTGAAGTCGCGCGACCCGGCGATTCTCGCAAACCTGGAGCGGGCTCTGGAAGCCGGGGACCGCGAACAAATCGTCACCACGTTTTTGCGCGACCAGATTGGAGTGCCTCCCGATCGCCTCGGAATGATGAAATCGTCGCCCATTTGGCCCATCGTGCTGCAGATCGCCTCCACCTTACCGCGCGAATCTCGCGCCGTGAACACCCATCGTCTTTCCACGGAGCGTTTCGCCAACTGGAAGACGCCAACTACAATGCTGCTCGGCAGCGTGACCGTCGGCTTTCTGCGGGACGCTGCGTTCTTCGTGCGCGACGCCATTCCGGGCTGCCGTTTGGTTATTTTGGAAGGCCAGGGCCACGGCGCTCCGTTGGATGCGCCCGATTTTTTCGCTAACAAGATCCTGGAGATCGCATGGCAGAAGAACAACCTGCCCACTGATAACTGAACCGCGACCGTGAGGAAGCGGCATTCCTAGTCCCAGGGACTTTTCGTTCCGTACGGCAAACTGGTTCCCATGGCCTCAATCTCGTGAATTTTGCCGCCGCGGATTTTGAAGATCTCGCCCGCCTGCAAATTCGAAGTTCCGCCGTTCATATGGACCACATCCACGCCCGGCACGCCCTTGATCTTGATGTCGTGCACCGCGCCGCGATGCTGGAACATCGGGAACGCAAAGACCAGGCCTTTCTGCTCATCGACTAATCCCGCCGCCGCGGCCACAACCGCGTGATGAAACTCAGAATCTGGCTGTTGACCTGCGCCGTGCAGGTCAACGTCCGAAGCACCGCCATGGCGTGATCGTCGGCGGGCGAGCCCATTGGGACCGGCCACGGCACCGGCGTCGCGTTATGCGTAGTCTGGCCGCCGTTTTCATGCCGCTCGCAGTCTTCGGCGAACGGCGCAATCTCGCCGTCGCCATGTTCGATGGATTCAAAATACCAATTCGCCGCATTGATCATGTCTTCGCGCGGAGTGCGCTCCCCGGCCGGCACGTCCGCAAGAAACGCCGCGCGCGGTGTCACCAGGTTCTGCATCCGATCCGGGCGCATGTTGCGTGCCAGCACATGCTCGATCTCGGTGATTTCGCCATCGATCACCTTGAGCCGCAGCGCGATGATCAGCGGACGGTTGTTTTCCTTCATCACGCCATAAAACCCCACTTGATTCGATTCCGGATCGACGGCGTAGATCTTAAACGTCGTTGGCGCTTCCGAAGCGCCCACCCACAGGCCGTCGCCAATGCGAATTTCCGCGGTGTTCTCGGTGAATCGCACGCCTCTCGAAAGCGGCAGCCCGGCTGGATCGTGCTTCACCAGCGCGGCTAGATATTGGTCGGTGAACGCGATCATGCACGCGCGATCGCAATGTTTCGGCGCCGCGTAGGAAGCTCCAGACAACGCGAAAAACAAGGCAGCGGTGACGGTCCAATGTCTGATCAAGTCGCGGTCTCCGGGCACTGATTATATCCCCTTACGCTCGGCCGCGAAGGCGGTCGATTTCACGGCGATCGCGTTTGTCGGCTTGCCTTGCGGCGCCGTTTCGTAACGCGGCATGGCCTTGCGTTCTTCGGCGACCTTCTGGCGTAATTCATGCTCGCTTCGGTTTCGCGATAAAGCGTCCGCGCCACTGGCGCTGGTCCGCGCATTTCACTCAAGGCCAGGATCTCGATCTGAAATTCGCCGCTGTCGTTCTTGACCCGCAACAGATCGCCCACCCGGACGTCGCGCGCGGGCTTGACGTGTTGTCCGTTGGCTTCCACCCGGCCCAGTTCGCAGGCGCGTGAGGCTAGCGACGCGTCTTGAAGAATCGCGCGGCCCACAGCCACTTGTCGATCCTTACGCTGGTCATGTGCTAAACCGGAACACCCGCCATGCGGGCGATGGCCAGAGCATTGGTTTCCGTGGATACTCCCGGCTTGAGCCGGTAGTCGAAATCCATGGGATCGCCCTGCTCCCGTGAACCCATATGGACGTTGACGCCGCGCATCCCCGCCGCGCTCGCGATCTCCGCAAGCGCCAGGTCGTGCGTCGACAAAGCTCCGATGGCGCCCTGGTTGACCAGCGTGCGCACCACCGCTTCGGCCGCGATCCGCCGGTCGCGCGAATTGGTGCCGCCGAAAATCTCGTCGACGAGAAATAGCACGGGCCTGCCTGGGGTTGCCGACTCGACGGCCTGGCGCAGCCGGTCTACTTCCGCCAGGAACTTGGACCTTCCGTTCAGCAGGGAATCGACCACGGAGATCGACGCGAAGATCGAAAGGCCGGATAATCGCATGGCGTGGGCCCGCACCGGAGCGCCGGCGAAGGCCAGCACGGCGTTCAATCCAATGGCGCGCAGCAGCGTACTTTTTCCCGACATATTCGATCCGCTCACGATGTAGAACGGCGTCTCATCGCTCAGCTCGATATCGTTTGTGACACACGAAGATTGGGGCAGCAGCGGATGACCCAGCTCGCGAGCCTGAAAGCACGCCGGTGCAGCGGCCAGTTCGGGAAACGCATTCTCGGGATTCTCGTAACCGTAACCGGCCAGCGCGTTCAGGGCCTCAAATTCCGCCCACGCTTCCAGCCAAATTCGTAGAGACCGGCCGTGCTTGCGCCGCCACTTCTCGATCGCTATACATAATTGCGTGCCGGCCATCAGCGCGAGCGAGGGACCATAGAACCAGACGTCCTTGTTGCGAAGTTCGAATAATTTAAGCAAGCGCTCCAGTTTTCGGATGGATCGCGATCCGTTCCGTATTTGCGCAGAGATTTGCCGTAGCTTGGCCGATTCGAACTTCTGGGTCTCGAGCAGCCGAAGCCCATCCCGCAACACGCGAGTTTCGAACGCCACGGGGCGCAGCCACTCGGCCATGCGGTTCACGCGCTCGCGGAAGTGCAGGCCGACCGCGATGTGAAATAGGACCAGAGGAAAAATCCACGTCGCGACGGTGGCCCAAGCAATGATGCCCAACAATCCCGCTACGACGATGCCGGCCAGCAGCGTGGACGTAATCGCGGCGACGGCCGGGAGCGCTGGTGCGAACGAAACATCGGGAGAATTCAGCCATTCGTCAAAGGTGGCCTGCCGGGATTCGAGAAAATCGAATTCGCCGAGCGTGGCCACTTTTTCGCGCATATCCCATCGTCCACAGAGTTCACGGACGGCTTCCTGACGCAATAGCGTCTCGTCCAGCGCGGGAGCTTGAAGCAGGTAATTGGCCAGGCCGCGACCGCCTAGGGAGGTGCGGGCGGTGCAGAGCAATTCGAAAAGCGAACCCTCGCCGAAGAGGTTCAAATCGGCGGCATAGACGTGATCGGAATCGCCGAACTCTTCTCCTCGAAAGCCCGCCCCAGCCCAATTTCCTTTTACGCGCTGCAGGGCGCGATCGTAGAAGCGCTTGAGCCGCCAAAGCCGTGATCGTGAGCGGCGCGTTTGCCGGAGACGATGCAGCGAGACCGCCGCCAATGCGATGGGCAATGCAGTCCACAAAAAAGAAACCTGGCCGCGAAACGCATACAGGCCGAGCGCGAGAAACAGACCGAGACCGATTACAAGAAGACCCGCAGCCAGCGCATAGGGCCAGAGGAATTGGGCGATGGCCGATTGCAGCTCCAGTATCCGTCCTTCGTACTGGAGTATTATTTCCTGGATTGTCATTTCGCTGTGTTGAATATCATGATACGCTCGGTTGATTCAATAACGGGGAAATGCCGAAGAGTAAGGAAATGATACGCCCAGGTAGCTTGCTGGTGCTGCTCTGCGTGGCCGGTTCAGCCGCGCTGTGGGGCCAAACGGTCAGCCAACCGGGCGGCGTGACGATCAGTGTCACAAGCTCAGGCAGCTTCAGCATCCACTCGGACCAAACGGGATGGATGTACCAGGGAAATATTGCGGGGCGCGTGATCGGCATTACCGGGCCGGCCAGCGGGTTCGACGACAATCAGGTTTCCACCAACGGGCTCTTCGACGAGTTCAAGGTCTACTATTCGGACAACACGGGATACCTTTGGCTCATGCGGCTGCGCGCCTATCGCGCGTTACCTTCGGCCAGCCTTTCCTTCAGCCCTTTTGCCGACGTGCCGAACCAGGGGCCCTACGCCGTGCTCACCCAGTTCCCGGTCACGCCGCATCATTTTTCAAACGCCGGCTGGAATCGCGTGTTCGGACTGCTGGGCTGGATGGATACCGACAGCCCGTGGCTTTTCTTCGACGACCAGTTCAACGCGTCCATTTTGTCGGCCGTGTCGAGGCCCATGTCCGAGCGGCAAGTCTGGGTGAACGATGGGAGCTCGGAGGGGGCAATTGCGCTCGAAATCGACAAGAGCAATGCGGTGCTTCCGGCCGGCGACGTCTACAGTTACCTGTTCACCTTCGGCCAGGGCATCGGGACAACCTTCACCGCGTGGGGGTCCACTTTCAGGAACATGGTGGGCCGGCCGGTCACGGGAAATCAATCCGACCTAAGCCTGCGGATGCCCATGCTCTCCACCGACTCTGGAGCCACCTATTACTACAAGTTTGAATCCTCGCTCGGCTACGAAGGGACGCTCCAGGCGGCGATTGACTCGGCGAAGTCCGCGGGCATTCCCATCGGTCTGACGCACTTCGACAGCTGGTGGTATAAAAAGGGCGGCAACTGCAGCGCTACCGGAGACCCGGCCTATGCATCCTGGTCGAACACGGGGGCCGGCGTATGGAGGTTCGTGGCGGACCCGGCGCTGTTCCACCCCATCGAAGCCACCCATTGGGAGGAAGGTTTCGTTCAGAAATTAGGACCGGGGATGGCGCATGGGCGCTGGGTGGATACCTGCAGCCCGTATCGCTTGCCCATCGCCAACGCGTCCGGTAAAGTGCTGGTGGCCCATCCCGTGTCCGGCAACGTAGTCACCAGCCCTCGTATTTGGTCGCGCATCGCGCATACCCTGCGCCAAAGCGGCATGGTGATTTACGAGCAGGATTTCCTGTCGTCGAACGCCCGCGCGGCCAATACCTTTGACGACGAGAAGTTCATCAATGCCATGGCGACGGCCATGGAAAACAAACACATCGA
Organism: Bryobacterales bacterium; assembly: GCA_963798295.1. Lineage (GTDB taxonomy): Bacteria > Acidobacteriota > Terriglobia > Bryobacterales > Bryobacteraceae > Palsa-89. The sequence continues at coordinate 254,470 of CAWCSV010000008.1, forward strand.
CCTGCAATTCTGCATGCCCTTGGCGCGCCACTTGCTGGAAGCGATCCGGCATGAGAGTGTTCACACCGTCCGGGTGAGTCCGGACCGCTTTGGCTGGAGCCACTGGGATGACGAAATGTACGGGGCTATCGTTTTGAACGCGGGGAGTGTATGGCCAACAGTGGACAATTTCCGGACCACCGAGCAGCGCAACCTGTTGCTGGCGGTGCTCAGCGCCGGTCCGCTCGCGTTGTCGGATCCGATCGGCGCGTTCGTTCCGATCACGGAGGCCATCCGCGGCGACGGGCTGATCCTGAAACCGGACGTTTCGATGGTTCCAACCGATGCCAGCTTCGTGGCGGAAGCGGCCGCGATGGAACAATTTTATGGCGTGAGCGGCGCCACTGCGTCCAACGCCGGCAACACCGCTCAACTGACGCTGCCGCCGCTGGTGGCGCACACCTATTCCGATTTTGGATCAAGCCGAGTGGCTTATGTGTTCGCCTATAGCCGCGACCCGAACGCGGCTGCGCCAGTCAACTTTGCTCCGCAGGATTTCGGGTTTGCGAGCGATGTATATGTCTACGATTATTTCGGCCAGACGGGTTGGCGGCAGCCGGCGTCGCAGGCCATCCTGAGAACTGTCGATAGCCAGGGTTCGTATTTTGTGATGGCGCCCGTGGGCTCCTCCGGAATGGCTTTTCTTGGGGATTTGTCCAAGTTCGTGCCTGCCAGCCAGCAACGGTTGTCGAGCGTCGCCGACGACGGGCAAGTCACGGCCACGCTGCAATTCCATCCACCGGAGACGGTGCCGATCTCGATCTTCGCGGCATCCATGCCGGTGGTTTCGTCGGACCAGGCGACGGTGAGCGCGTCCACGTTCGATGCGACAACGGGTTTGTATCAGGTGATGGTCGCGTCCGGGCAGAACACGCAGGCGACCATCCGGATTTCCGTGGGATCACCTCACTAAAGACAGATCCATGTACACATTCGCGCGCGTGTAAGCGGACGGAACAATGCGCTCGGGCGGAAGATGCTGGAAGCCGACCGATTCATAGAGCCGGACCGCGTTCGCGAGCTTGCGGTTGGTTTCCAGATAGAGGCGGCGTGCGCCCGCGGCTCGGGCTTCCGCGATTACCGTCTCCAGAAGCTGCCGTCCGATGCCGCCGCGCCGGGACGATTCCCTCACGGTCATCTTTGCGACCTCAAATTCACCCGGAGCGATAACCAGCAGAGCACAGCAGCCAATCAGCTGATCACCCTGGGTGGCGAAGAAGATTCTGCCGCCAGGATCGAGAATCTTTCCGCGCGGGTTGGTGAGCGTGGCGACATCCGGCGGCTCCAACGATCCAAAGTGGCGGATGATCCATTCCTCATTGAGAAGCCGAAACGCCGTTTCGTCGCCCGGCCTGAACTCGCGTATGGTGACTGCATTTTCAGACGTCGTCATTCCTCCACGATAGAGGCTGCCGATTCCTATGTCCAATAGCTAAAATCTGACTATTTATATGATAGATGTATGAAGGAAGAGATCGAGCTTCGGCATCTGCGATACTTTCTTACCGTGGCGGAGACACTGCATTTCAGCAAGGCAGCCGAGCTGTTGGGCATGGCCCAGCCTCCGCTCAGCCAGCAGATCAAACGGCTGGAACAATTGCTCGGCCATCGGCTCTTCGACCGGTCGACGCGCGGCGTGAAGCTCACTCTAGCCGGCCAACTGCTGGCCGAGCGCGCGCGCAGCACCATCGAAAAAGTGCAGGACGACCTGACGCAGGTACGGCGGCTGGGACGCGGCGAAGAGGGGACGCTCACGGTGGGCTTCGCCGGTTCGTTGATGTTCACCGATCTTCCGTCGGCCATCCAGAGTTACCGCCGCCGCTTTCCAAAAGTGGAGCTGCGGCTGCGAGAGATGAACACGTCGGCGCAAATTTCCGCACTGCTCACTGGAACCATCGATTTGGCTTTCCTGCGGGACGGCGACGCCACCGAGGGCGTTCAGATCAGCACGTTGTTTGAAGAGCGCTATGTTGCGGTTCTGCCGGTGACCCACGCGCTGTCGCGCAAACGCCTGCTGCGCGTAGGGGATCTGCGGAAGGAACCGTTTATCCTCTTCGCGCGCCGGATGGGTCCGCTGGCCTTCGACAGAACCATCGCGTGTTGCGAACGGAACGGGTTCCGCCCGAACATTGTGCAGGACGCGCCGCAGTGGCCGACGCTGGTGCGCTTGGTGGCCGCGGGGCTGGGCGTCTCGCTGGCTCCCGCTTGCGTGGCCACTGTGGCTATCCCGGGCGCGGTCTATCGTGAAGTGCGCGCGGCGTGCCGGACCACCGTGGATCTGGCCGTCAAAACAGGATCGGCCAGCAGACTGGCGGATAATTTCATCGAGATCGCGCGCCAGCGTTTAGCGAAATAGTTGCTGGCGGTTACGCAGCAACTTCCACGTAATCAACGGAGGAATGGGGCTCCGGAATCGCCTCGCCGACTTCACGCATCGCCTCAAAATGTGCCGCCAAGGCGTCCTGGAAATTGTCGCGCGTTTCTTCCGGAGTGTCGCCCGCCGCCGCGCAGCCGGGCACGTCTGGCGAATAGGCGGAATATCCCGTGCCCGTTTGCTCAATGATTACCGGATAGCGTCTCACGTTGATTTCAGACCTGCTTTCTTAAGTATAGCGTTCAGCGTCCCGGTGGCCAGCTCCTTCCCCGGGTTGCCGGGTACCGTGACGATCAATGCCTCTTTCGGATGTTTGAAATGCCGATGGCTACCCTTTGAGCGCATCTCGACCCAACCATTCTGCTCTAATAAGCTAATCACCTCGCGCACCTTCATTGGCATTCGTGGCCATGATACGCGATCCCACCGCGATTCTGGGGATTCGCTTAGCCTCTGTGCTGCGGACGCTTCCAGAAAAAATAGCCCAGCATGGTCTTCGCATCCTGAATCTCGCCCACATCGATGGCGGCCTCGATCTCCTTCGCCGTGAACCAGCGTGTCTCGATGCGCTCGTCGCCCATGGGCGTGGCAACGCCCGCGGTCAGGCCGGTGGCGAGGAAGATGGTCATCTTCTCGGTGAGAAAGCCGGGGCTGGGAAAAAACGAAATGAGCTTCTTCCAGTTCTTGGCGCGATAGCCGGTCTCTTCTTTCAACTCGCGCTTGGCGGTCTGCAGCGGCTTCTCGCCCGGATCGATGCTGCCGGCGGGGATCTCCCATAAGTAGCGCTCGGCGGGCAGCCGATACTGCCGCACCAGCAGAATGCGCTTGCGATCGTCCACCGCCAGCATGACGGCCGAGCCGCGATGATGCACGATGAAGCGCTTAATCTCGAAACCGCTGGGATCCACGGCGTGATCTTCGGAAACGGTGAACAGCTTGTTTTTGAGTTTTTCGACTGAAGAAACGATTTTCATGATTTGTGAATTACTTTTTCGAACTCGGCCAGCGGCAGCGCGTTCAAGACGTCGCGCGCTTCCAGCCACCCGCGCCGGGCCATCAGTACGCCGAACGGCATGTTGATGCCGAGATGCTTGGTCTGGTGCGCGTCAGTGGAGATGGCGAACTTCGCGCCCAGCGCCTTCGCGGTCCGTACCATCGCGCCACCCAGATCCAGACGCTCCGGGCTTCCGTTGATTTCCAGATAAACGTTGCGGCGCGCGGCTTCGGTGGCCACGCGCTCGAAGTCGAACGGAAACGGGTCGCGATTGAGCAGAATGCGGCCGGTGGGATGGCCCATGATACGTAGCGACGGCGATTCCAGCGCGCGCATCAGACGATCGGTCATCTCCGCGGCCTCAAGATTCATGTGGCTGTGGACGCTGCCGACGACAATATCGAGCTCGGCCAACGCGTCTTCGGCCAGATCCATTTCGCCGTCGCGGCGGATGTCGCATTCCAGTCCAGAAAAGATGCGGAGCGGTAGGCCCGCGCGGTTCAGATCGCGAACCTGCTTGGCGAACGCCACGGCGCGCTTTTCATCCAGCCCATTGGCCATGGCGAGCGCCTTGGAATGATCGGTGATGGCGATGTACTGATAGCCCAGTGCGTGCGCGGCCTCGGCCATTTCCTGAAGCGTGGCGCGGCCGTCGGTTTCGGTGGTGTGCATGTGGAGGTCGCCACGAATGTCGGAGAGTTGAATGAGCTTGGGCAAGCGGCCTTCCAGCGCTGCGTCGATCTCGCCGCAGTTTTCCCTCAACTCCGGCGGAATCCAGGCCAGGCCGAGCGCGGCATAGACTTCTTCTTCCGTCTCCCCTGCCACGCGTTCCTCGGTCTCGAGCTTGAATAGTCCATATTCATTGAGCGTCAGCCCCAGCTTCAACGCCCGGCTGCGCACCAGGATGTTGTGTTCCTTGCTGCCGGTGAAATACTGCATGGCCGCGCCGTAGCTTTCGTGCGGGAGCGCGCGCAGATCCACCTGCAGGCCGTCGAGTCCGTACTGAATGCTGGCCTTGTTGGGACCTTTGCCGAGAACGTTGTGGGCTTTGGGATGCTGGACGAATCGCTCCAGCGCATCCGTCGCGCCAGGGCCGGTAACGAGAAGATCGAGATCCCCGATGGTGTCCTTGCCGCGCCGCAGGCTGCCGGCGGCGGCGATTTTTTCGATGCCTCCGGTTTCGGAAAGATACGGGATCAGTTCGCCCGCCACATTTTGTCCGAAGTTGAGCAGGAAGCGGCCGGTGCGCTGGCGATACTGCGCGATGGACTTGAGCACTTTTTCTTCCAGCTTGGCGCCCATGCGGGGTAGCTCGCGTAGCTTTTGTTCCTTGCAGATGCGCTCCAGCTCGTCAATGGTGGCCACTTTGTGGTGCTCATAGACCAGCGCGATGCCTTTCGGTCCCAGTCCTTGGATCTTGAACAGGTCAAGCAGCGTGGGCGGGAATTGCGCCAGCAGCGTGTCGCGCTTCTCAAACGATCCGCGCTTGGCGAGTTCGGCGATCACGCTGGCGATACCTTTGCCGACGCCAGGAATCTCCGTGACCGTTCGCTTCGGGTTCGAGAGAATATCGTCTACGCGCTCGGGGTAGCCTTCGATGGCGGAAGCGGCGTTGCGATAAGAGCGGATGCGAAAGCCATCTTCGCCCGCAATTTCCATCAGGTCCGCGGTCTCAGAGAGCACGCGCGCGAATTCACGATTTTCCATTCGGCTTATTTGAGGCTGGGCCATGCGGCCCTGCAGCGACAGTACCCAGCATGTGCGGCTCCACGTGAACCAGCACGTCCGCCACCCAGTCGATCTCGGCGCGGATCTTCTCCTTCACTTGCGTCGCGATTTCGTGCGATTCGTACACGCTCATGGCCGGGTCCACTTCCAGGTGCAGGTCCACGTGCCACTTCAGGCCGGTCTTGCGCGCGAAACATTTCTCGATGCCGAGGACGCCCGGAACCGCCAGGCCGGCATAGCGGATGCGGTCCATCGCTTCCGGGTCAGGCATGGTGTCCATGAGTTGCACCACTGTGTCGCGAACCACGCGGATGCCCAGGAAGACGACGATGACACCGACGGCAGAGCCGCCAATACGATCGGCCGCGGAGAATTTTTCGGGGGCGATCAGCGTCAGGCCCAGCCCGAGCAGCGCGGTGCTGCCGGAGAGGATGTCGACGGTATCGTTCCAGGCGTCGGCGATCAACCCAGAGCTTTGCATTTTGCGGCCATAGCGCCACTTCGCGTTGCTCATGATGGACTTGATGACAATGGACGCGATGAGCGGCCAAACCGCATAGGCGGCGGGCGTGCGGCTGGAATCGCGCGTCAGATGGAGCGATTCAAAGGCGATCAACACACCGGTGGCCACCAGCAGCATGCCGACCGCCAGCGCGCTCAGGGTTTCCAGCCGGCCATGGCCATAGGGGTGCTCGCTATCGGGCGGCTTGGCGGCAATGATCAAGCCGAGCAGCACCAGCCCGGATGCCAGGACGTCGCCCGCGGATTCGATACCGTCCGACACCGTCGCCGTGGAGGCGGCGTGCAGGCCGATAATGATCTTCGCGGCTGCCAGGCCGGCGCTAACCAGCATGCTGGTGATGGCGATGCGGCGGCCCGCCAGTTCGGCGGTCATTGTTGCTTTCCAATCAACGTCGCCTCTTCTTCACATGCACTAACTGGTAGCTGCCTTCCACCAGATCGCGGATCTCCGTCCAATTCAGCTTGGTATTGGCGCGCAGCGAGACCCAGCCGTGCTGGCCGACGTAGGGCGTGCGGTAGAAACGAATGTCTTCCAGGAACACGGGCTGCATCTTTTTGCCGACTTTGAAGCAGATCGACAAGACGCCCTTATACGTTTCCAGGACCGTAAAGGTCTTGGTGCCCACTTGAAAGGTAGGGTGGCCGAAGGTGGTGGTTTCGCTGGTTTTCGGCAAGGCTAAACAGATTTCGCGCAGTTTTTCCAGTATCTTCTTATCGTCCATCAGCAGTCATATACCAGCGTACTTCAAGCCGGGCGCGGGGTGGCGCACGCACTCGTGTGTGCGGCGTTCAAACGTGCGCCACGCGGCCCTTCCACGCCGGTAGGGACAAAATCGGCCCGGGCTAAGGCTCTCGATCTAAAGTAGGTTAGTACTTCAGACGACAAATAGCTATGCCCTCAAAGCTGAACCGCAGCTTAGTGGTTACCGTCGTGTTTGGGCTTCTGGGCATTCTTGTCAACTTACCCAAGCTGACCATCTTCACCGGCGCCACCCTGCTTTTCGGAGGCGCACTCTACCTGATGGCGGCGCTGCTCTTCGGGCCGTTGTACGGCGCTCTGGCCGCTCTGATTACGGCACTGCCGTCGATCCTGCTGTGGGGACATCCTGAAACCGCGTGCATCCTTGTGGCGGAAGCTCTGGCGGTGGGATGGCTGGCGCGGCGGCGCTTGAATCCGATGCTGGCGGATGTCATCTATTGGGCTGCCATCGGGACGCCGCTGGCGGCCGTGTTCTATTTCGTCCTCTTCAGCTATCCGTCGCCTTACAACTGGGTGATGGTGGTGAAGTATCCCGGTGAACGGGCTGCTGAATGTAATGATCGCGGACCTGCTCATCGGCATTCCCAGCGCTGCAGAGACTATGGGGCGAAGGCCTCCGGACCTGTGGAGCGCAAACCCCTGCGGGCGTATCTCTCGCACGGCTTCCTGCTGGTGGCCACCGTGCCTTTGCTGCTGCTCAACATCGTGAATGGCGAAAACTACGCCGAGCGCCAGGAGCAGGAAGCGGGGCAGCGTTTACAGGAAGAGGCCACGGCGATTCGTCAGGATCTGGAAGGCTATGTGTCCCGGCACCAACTGGCGGTGCGGCAACTCTCGCGTTCCATCACCCGGCAAGGGCGCTTCGACCTGGATTCGCTGAACGGATGGCTGCAGCAGACTCGCCAGGTTTATGGCGGCTTTCAATCCATCACCATCGGCAACGCGGACGGGTTTCCCGATCGCCGTGGATCCGCAGGAGGTGCCGGGGCTGGGAACGGTGCTGAGCAACAAGCCGGGCGATGTGGTGCCCGACAGCGCCACCATGCGGGATCGCGAATATTTCCAGCGCGTCAAGGCCGCACGGCAGTCGGTGATCTCGGAAGTCTTTGTCAGCCGCGTGGTGCGGCAGCCCACGGTGGCGGTGGCCGCGCCGATTTTCACCCCGACAGGGCGATCTGTTCGGCGTCATTGCGGGAACGCTGGATCTGTCGCCATTCGAGCAACTGGCGCGAGACTTCGGAACGCTGGACCAGGCGGGGATCTTCATTTTGGACCAGCATGACCGCGTGATTTATTCCAACCGCGGCGCGGCTTACCGACCGCTGGAATCGATGGCCGACTCGCCGCTGGTGAAGGGCGCCGAAGCAGAACAGCGCGGCGTTTCTGGTGGATCATACCGATGCCCGGCAGCACAACGCCCGGTATCTGGCGAGCCACACCGAGAGCGGGCTTACCGGTTGGAGCGTACTGATCGAGCAGCCGCTGTCGCGGCTGCATGTGCAGACCGAGCGCTATTACCTGATGACGGTGGCGTGGCTGCTGGGCGCCATCGGGCTGTCGTTGCTGCTGGCGCGGGCGGCGGATTCGGGCGTAACGTCGCCGCTGGAGGACCTGGTGAATCGCGTGCGCCAGTTTTCCGTGCAGGGCGAGCCGCCGGGCAAGATCGAGTTGCCGCCGCAGGCGCCGGCCGAAGTGGCGCATCTGGTGGAAGATTTCGGACGGATGTCGGTGCGGCTGAACGAGTCCTATACGGAGTTGCGCGCGGCGCTGTCGGATCGCGAACGCTTGAACAGCGAGATGGCGGAGCTGCTGGCGGATTTGGATCGCAAGGTGCAGGGAGCGCACCGTCGGAGCTGGTGGAGGCAAAGTCGCGGGCCGAAGAGGCCAGCCGGGCCAAGAGCGAATTCCTGGCCAACATGAGCCACGAGATTCGCACGCCCATGAACGGCGTGCTGGGGATGATGGGGCTGGTGCTGAACACCGACCTGCATCACGAACAGCGGGAGTATCTGCACATCGCCAAGACGTCGGCCGATTCGCTGCTGGGATTGCTGAACGATATTCTCGATTTCTCCAAAATCGAAGCCGGACGCCTGGAGCTGGAGTCGATTCCGTTTTCGGTGCGCGAGTGCGTGATGCAGGCCATGAAGACCCTGGAATTCATGGCGCGCGAGAAGGGCATCATGCTTTCGGCGCTGGTTGGCGAGGATGTTCCGGACCGGCTGGAGGGCGATCCCAACCGGCTGCGGCAGGTACTGCTGAATCTGATGAACAACGCGGTGAAGTTCACCGCCGCCGGTTCGGTGCGCGCTGAGGCGCTGCTGGAACGCCAGCAATGCGGAGCGGGCGGTGGTCCGGTTCAACGTGACCGACACCGGTATCGGGCTTTCGAGCGAGCAGCAGAAGCTGATCTTTGAGCCGTTCCGGCAAGCCGACGGATCGGTGACGCGGCGCTATGGCGGCACCGGGCTGGGTCTCGCGATCTGTTCGAACCTGGCGGAGTTGATGGGCGGCGGAATCTCGGTGGAAAGCTCGCCCGGCGAAGGCAGCACGTTTTCCTTCACCATCGATTGCCCGGTTTGCGAAGAGCAGGATGACGTGGCGGCCAGCGGTGGGGCGAGGGCGCTGCGACGGCTCGCAGCGCCGGGCCGTTCTCGATCCTGCTGGCCGAAGACAATCGCGTGAACCAGTTGCTGATGGTGCGATTGCTCGAAGGGCGCGGGACACCGGGTGACCGTGGCGGGCGATGGCCGCGTGGCGCTGGATGAAGCGGAGCGCTACAGCTTCGACGTCATCCTGATGGACGTGCAGATGCCGGAGATGGACGGGCTGGAGGCGACGCGGATCCTGCGCGAGCGGGGAGTGCGGACGCCTATTATCGCCATGACCGCGCATGCCATGCAGGGCGATCGCGACAAGTGCCTGAGCGCCGGGATGAACGCTTACGTCAGCAAGCCGATCCAGCCGGACGAAGTGTTCGAGGCGATCGAAGACGCGGTCGCAGCGCAGCGCGTTTAACGGCGATCCAACCGAGCGAAATAAAGCTGGATAATAGGCACAAGGTCTGCCTTTGTTTGAACGCTACACCGAACGCGCCCGCCGATCCATCTTTTTTGCGCGTTACGAAGCCAGCGTGTTCGGCACCATGGAAATCACGAGTGAAGAACTGCTTCTGGGCATTCTGCGGGAAGACAAGTCCATCGCGATGCTGCTAAATGCGGGGGCCGCGGAGGCGATTCGAAAAGAGATTGAGGCGCATGCTCCGGCCAAGGGAGAGCGCGTATCCACTTCCGTGGATTTGCCGCTCAGCCAGGAATCGAAGCGTTCCCTGGCATATGCGGCGGAAGAAGCAGAGCGCTTGAGTCACAAACACATTGACACCCCGCACCTGCTGCTGGGCTTGCTGCGTGTCGATGACTTGCCCGGCAGCGAAGCTCCTGGCAAAGTACGGCATGACGCTGGAGCTGGGCCGGGAGATTGCCGCGCAAGCGCCGCCCGAAGCAACCGCCTCCGGGCTAGCGGTGCACTTCGAGCGGTCTGAACCCGCGGTTGTCGCGCCGCTGGCGACGTCTCTCAAACCGGTCATTCAAAATTTGCGCGGCTGGTGGACAATACGTCGGCCAGTCTGCAAGGATTTGCGGATTCCTATGGCGACTCAAGCTGAAACGTAAAACATGGACGCGCAAGGAAGCGCTGGGTCACCTGATCGATTGGGCCATCACGCATCGGCAGTGGGTGACCCAGGTGATGGTGGATCCAAGCTCGGGGCGGCTGGATATCCGGACGAGGCATCGTTGGCCGTCCAGCATTACGCCGATTTCTCGTGGCAAAGAACAGTGAATTTGTGGGTCTTGCTGAACCGCCTGCTCATTCATGTCCTGGCGCGGATTCCCGAAGACAAGCTGGCTGTTGAGTGCCGGATCGGAATCGCGGATCCGATTCCACTGGCCCAACTGGTGGAGCGCTACGTCGCGCATTGCGAAGATATCGTCGGGCAGATCCTCGCCCGATTGTAAAGCTCGCCCGCCTAATAGTTGACAAAAGTCAATGAATTAGTTGACACTGGCACTATGCTACGGGATCGGGTGGACGCCGTGCGCCGGTTCAATCGCTTTTATACCCGCCAAATTGGATTGCTGGGCAAGTACCTGGATAGTCCCTTTACGCTCGCCGAAGTGCGCGTGCTGTATGAGCTGGCGCATCGGGAGGCTCCCACCGCGGCCGAAATCGGCAAGGCGCTGGGGTTGGATCCAGGCTACTTGAGCCGCATGCTGGCGAGCTTTCGCAAGCGTGGATTCCTGGCGCGCAAGACGTCGCAGCAGGACGCGCGGCTGAGCCATCTTTCGCTGACCGGCAAAGGTCAGGCCGCGTTTGGGGCGCTGGAAGCCAAATCGAAAGCCGGCGTGTCGCAGATGCTCGAACGTCTATCGCCGGCCGAGCAAAATCAACTGACGGGCGCGATGGGGACCATCGAAAGCCTGCTGGGCGAACCCGCGGAGCCGAAAGCGCCCTACCTGCTCCGGACCCATCAGCCGGGCGATATGGGATGGGTGATTCACCGGCACGGCGTTTTGTACGCGCAAGAGTACGGATGGGATGAGCGCTTTGAGGCGCTGGTGGCGCAGATTGCGGCCGAGTTCATTCAGAAGTTCGATGCCAGGCGCGAACGCTGCTGGATCGCCGAGCGGGACGGCGCGATCGTGGGGTCCGTCTTCTTGGTGAAGCAATCGGATCGCGTGGCCAAGCTGCGGCTCTTACTGGTGGAGCCGTCGGCGCGCGGCCTGGGCATCGGCGGCCGTTTGGTTGACGAATGCATCCGCTTTGCACGCCAGGCAGGCTATCGCAAGATCACGCTGTGGACGCAATCGAACCTGGACGCGGCGCGGCACATCTATCGCAAGGCCGGATTTCGCGTGGTGAAGCGCGAGCCGCATGAAAGCTTCGGGTACAAGCTGACGGCCGAGACCTGGGAGAAAAAGTGGTGAGCGTCACTGCAGCGCCCAATATCCGTCCCGCGTCTTGGCATGTAGCTGGGGCCGGTCCCGCACCGCGACCCGGATGGCGTGAAACTCCCCCGCCTTGCCGCCTTTCGGTTCGAAGCTGAGAACGTACTGGCGATGAACCTCCTCGCTCACCAGTTGAATGGCCTGCTCCAGAGCGCTCTTCTTCAGAAAGCTCAGCGTTCGTCCGCCGGTGGCTTTGGTGAATAGGGTCGACAGATCCGGCTTGTGCAAGCGGATCAATTCGCCGATGGCGTAAACAGGGTTGCCCGGGCCCAGGTCGGGCGGAACGGGTGTGTCATCGGGAGCCGGGCAAAGGCCGCACTTCTGGATTTTGATCCGCTCGGCTTCGGGCTTCAGATCTTCAGCGGTCTTGGATTTCACCGTGAACGGTTCCAGGAAAGGTGAATAGGTCAGCCAATAGACCGCGGCATTGATCCTCTCCACTTGTTCCATGACAGCCGGTAGCTTCGTTTCACTCGCTCGATCGCGTCTCTCGGCGATCATCAGGATAATTCTTCGCCGGCCCGGCGGCCGGTGTTCCAGCATCGCGAGCGCCTGGCGCATGGCATCCAACATATGGGCGTTCTCGCCTTCCTTGCGCAGCATGCGCAGCGAGTGGATCACCAGATCCGGATCGCTGGTAAAATCCTGATGGATTTTCACCTCATCGCTGAACGAGATGACCGCTGTCTCGCCGGCCTCGGCCGCCAGCAACTGCGAAAACAGAATGCCGCTGCCGCCCAGCTTGTCGATGACGGCGCCGGAATTCTCGCTGGTCTCGACCGCGACCACCAGATCGATCGGATACGTCATCCAATCCATCTGTATCTTCTGCGGCACATTGTTGTCGTAGAGAATCAGGTCGCCGGCCGTCAAGCCGTCCACGTAGCGTCCTTTGGAATCGGTGATGGTGGTGGGCGCCACCACCAGCGGAACCGTGCTTTTGAACTGCGCCCAGCAGGGGCAAGTAAGCAGTACGATAGCCGTGGGAAGGCGCATTGGCGAAAGGCCTGCAGCTTCCGTGCCAATCATGTCTCGTTCGGCTGTGCTTTTACTCGCGATTTGTTGCTGGACCGCGAAGGCGCAAGACGCCTTGGCGTTCCTGAAGCAAGGGGACGCCGCATTCGCGCAGGGCGACTACGGCGCCGCGCGGCAGTCGTTTGAAAAGGCCTTGCGGCTTACGCGGGATGTTGATGTCCGATACGATCTTCTGAAGCGCTTAACTTCAACCAGCGCGGCGGCGGGACAATTCGCCGATGCGCAGCGTTATCTCCAGCAGGCCATCACCGGCGCGAACGATCCAAAGCTGTCCGATGACTTGATATTTTCCGTGAATCTCGACATGCGAACGAAGGAGTACGATCATGCGCTGGCTACTGCGCAGCGTGTCCAAGCCATGCACGTCGCAACGTACACGGCAGAAAGCATACCGGTGGCGGACGATCTTCTTCGGATCGGCGAAATCTATTTGGCGCAAGGGAACGCGCACGCGCCAGGGAAGCTGGTCCCAGCGATGAGTCCACTTCTGGACGCGTACGGCATCCGGACCAGGCTCAATGGTTCGCTCGATCCAGGGCTGCTTCCCGTGCTGGACCGGATCAATGAGGCTAACGCCGCCATCGGTCCCAGCGGAGCATTCGCGGGCCACACCAATGAGGCATTCTACCGCCAGGCTCTGGCCATTCGCGAGACGCTTTACGGCCGGAACAGTACCGAACTTATTTCCACGGTCGAGGGCTTGGCCAATCTTTATTCCGCCGAACTGAATCTGATCGCTGCCGAGCCTCTCTACCTCCGTTTGCTGGCGCTGTGGGAGAGCGCCGTCGGCAAGGACCATCCCATGGTGGCTGTGACGTTGGACAAGCTCGTCGTGTTTTATGTCAAAGCAGGCCAAGCTGAGAAGGCTCGGGAAGCGCTGGCGCGGTCGGTTGCGATTCGGGCCCACTTCCTGGCCGTGGGTCTGTCGTTCCAGGCGCAGGATGCGATGTCGGAAAATCACCGGGTGCAGGCCACGGCACTTTACAACCGAGCTCTTGTGGCCCTCGGACCGCCGGGTCCAGCAAACGAAGAATCCATCGCGGAGATTAAGAAAGCGCTCGCCGAGATCCAAAGGGTATCTCCTTCCAAGTAGTGCCAGGCTAATTCGTGAACCAGGCTGCGAAATCGGCGCGAATAAACTGCTTTACCCCTTCCCGCCCCGTGAGCCGCAGCCACAGGCTCCCGCCTTCGCGATCGAAGCGCATATCGACGTCGAAGAAGGGGCAGCACAGGCGTTCACCATCCACCCACTCCGAAAGAAGCTTAAAGGTGGCCGTGTCGTGCGGAAATTCGAACTCGAAGCCGTCACGCAGTTCGCGAATGCTCTTCTTGCGGGCTCGCAGCGCGGGGCTCAGTTCATCGAAGTGACGCTTGCGCGCCTGGGGCGTGAGAGCCGCGCGGTTGCAAGCAAAGGGGGATTCAGTGAAAGCTGGCGCCGCTACAGCCGCCAGGATCAAGACAAGCAGAAGTTTCATGCATAGCCTCCAGGATGATGCTACAACTTCAAGTTGACTTGAAGGCAAGAACTATTTTGATAATGAACGTATGCGGCAATGGTCGATTTCCGAGATCGGACGCCAGGTTGGGTTACGCGCGTCGGCGATTCGCTACTACGAGCAGATCGGCATTCTGGAGCCGGCGCGGCGAGTGAGCGGCCAGCGGCGCTACGACGAAACCGTCCTGTACCGCTTGGCGGTGGTGCGGAGGGCGCAGGACTCTGGTTTTACCCTGGACGAGGTTCGGCAGTTGTTCTTCGGCTTTTCGGCCGCGACCCCGGTTTCCAAGCGTTGGAAAAAGATCGCGGAACAAAAGATCGTGGAGCTGGACGCCAGGATCGAACAGATCCAAAGCATGCGGAAACTGCTGAAGAAGCTCGAAGCCTGTTGCGAGTGTGAAACCGTGGAACGCTGCGGGGCCGGGATTTTGAAAAGCCTCGGCTCAACTTAGCTCTTCCAGCTTCACCAGACGGCGCTTGAGCGCCTGCACGATAGCTTGCGATCGATTCTCGACCTGTAGTTTGCCAAAGACGTTCCCCACATGTGACTTCACCGTCTCTTCGCTGATGGAGAGCGCATGCGCGATCTCCTTGTTGGCAAGGCCCAGCGCCAGTTGCCGCAGCACCTCCACTTCGCGTGGCGTCAAATCGCCCGGCGCGGCCGGTGTCTCAAGAACGTGCCTGCCAACGGACGGATCGATATAGGTTTTGCCTTGCGCCACCGCGCGAACCGCGGCCAGCAACGTCTCGGGTTCCGCATCCTTGCGAACGTAACCCACCGCGCCGGCCCGCAGCACGCCCATCATGCGCGCCTCATCCATGGACGCCGTCAGCGCGATCACTTTCACCGCGGGCGCGCGTTCCAGAATGCGGCTGGTGGTCTCGATGCCGTCCATTCCGCCGGGCATTAGCAGGTCCTGCAGGATCACCTGCGGCTTCCATTCGGCCAGATGCTCCAGCAATTCTTCACCGCTGGCCGCGATACCAACCACAGTGAGTCCCGGAAAGGATTCCAGATAGGCTTTCAAGCTGCGGGTGACCACGCGATGATCGTCCACCAGCGCCACCGAGATGGTCATAGGGCAGGTTGGTTCCATCTTCGCACGCGGCCGTAAGCCTTCAGATAATGGGCCACCGCAATCGCCGAGACGAAAGCCACGGCGGGGAAAAGACTCCAATGGTGGAGCGAATGATTCAAATTCAAAAAGAGCGTCAGCATCATCAGCCATACCGTGATGGTTCGATTCCGATACTTATAGCGGCTGAACGATGAAGCTGGGGCAACAGAGGGAATGGAGAATTTCACCGTGGTACCCGCCTGGCGGCTGCTGAGGAGTTCCAGACGTCCGCCCAGCTCCTCGGCGCGCGCGAGCATGTTCGCCGTGCCCATGCCGCGCGAATCGGTGGCGGGATCGAATCCGGAGCCGTCGTCCTGGACGGTTAGTTCCATGCGGCCCTCGGCAGAATCGAGCGAGACGAGGACATGGGAGGCGCGCGCGTGGCGGGCCACGTTCGCCAAAGCCTCCTGCGCGACGCGCAAAGTGGCTTCCGCGCACCCAGGCGCCGATAACGCGCTTTCTGGAACCGCCTCCAGCTTGAATTCCACTTGCGCCCCGGTCCGAAAGCCGATCGAGTCGCAGAGCTTCTTGAGGGCCGCCACCAGGCCGGTGGTTTCCAGTGGTTCGGCCCGGAGTTGATCCAGCATGACTTCCAGCTCGGTCATCGCTTCACGTGACGCGCTGCGAATTTGATCCAGGGCCTCGCGCGCGCCGCCCGAATCGCCCTCCAGACGCACCTGCGCCGTAGCGGCCGCGGTCTGGATAGCGAAGATCTGCTGTTTGATGGAATCGTGCAGTTCGCGTGCCAGGCGGTTGCGTTCCTCCTGCGCCGCCGCTTGGCGAATCTTCTGCTCGTATTGAGAGCGCAGCGGTTCCACGGGAGCAGACGCGGGCGGCCCAAAGACGCCGGCGGTAGCGAAGGGTTCTCGGGGGAACTCGCCTTCGGCGGTGAGCCACAGGAAAAATAACACGAAGGCGGTACCGCCTAGGATTGCCACCGCTTGATCAGCGAGTCCCGGAACCCAGCCCCATCCGAGCACAGCTGCCAGCCAAAGCGCGACGTGCCCCATGGCGAACCAGAACAGGCTGCGCCGCTGTGCACGGGCATTGCTCACCCATGAGAGCGCCGCAGCACAGCACGCCGCCACTATTGACCCAATGCCGAGCGCTCGCGCCAGCTGCGCTTGTCCAGACCACGCTTGGCCCCAGATAAGGAGCATGACACCGGCCAGGCCGAACAGCGCGGCGTAAACGCGCAACACCACCGGCACGCTGATGGGCTTTGGCTTCCAGGTCCCGCCGAGCCTCCCTTTGCGATTCATGACCCCAGTCTAAGTCGATGGGGCCACAAATACATCCCGCAGAAGTTGGGCGGAACATCCCCGGTTCGGGGGACGGAAGGGCCGCTTACTCGCGCGGCTCGGCCGGATCGTCGTCAATCCTCAGTTCGTCGTCAAGGATAGGATCGTCGGGCTCGATGGCGTCCGTGGGTTCCATCTGTTCGAGAGGGACGCTGCCCGCGACAAACACGCTCGATTCTTCAAGCGTCAGAAACCCGGACGGAGTTGCCTCAACTCGCGGCAATTCGACCACCGGCAGGGCGATTGCGGCCTCGGGCGGGGCATCTTCGGCCGAGAGCGGAACTTCGCACTCGCAACAGTCGCTACAGCGCTTGCAGCGCTCGCAACGGTGGTTGGAGCAGGCGTCCTTGGTGCAATAGGAGCAAATATTCGTGGACGCTTCGCCGCAGATGCTGCAGGTAAAGACCGCTGCGTTGACAATCATGGCTGGGTAACCTTCTTGGTCTTGGGAGCGGGCTGTTTCAGCAGGGCGGCGCGGCAGCTTTGCGCTTCCCGGTCGGCCACTCGGAACTCTTCCTCTTTTTGCGTCGCCAGATCCTGCAGGTATTGTCTCAGGCGGTCGCGATTGTTGCTGTTCTCGGCGACCACGGCCTGCATGATGGATGCCAGGGCTGGATTTTGGTATTTGCGGACGCCTTCGGTGAGCGAGCCAAACGTCGAATCCACGGCCTGCATGCGAAAGTAGATATCCAATCCGAGCGACAGGCGCTCCGGCTGGCGGGAAAACGCTTCGGTCGAAGAGATCAGGTACTTGAGCTGGGTCTGCAGCGTGTTCCACTGCGCCAAGTAGGCGTCCGGTGCGCCCTTAGAGACCCAATCGGCAGGCTGAACCTGGTCGATCACCGGTTTCAGGTGTTGCGCTTGCATGTTGAGGGCGTCAATCAGCTTGCGAGCATCCCATTCGGATGCAACTCCCTGCTCCGCGGCGGGACCGGCCGGTGGGGCCGGGTCGGGGGTTTGCCCTAAGGCCAAGGAAAGGGACAAGCAGGATAAACATACGAATGCCAGCTTCATAAGGACCATCCCTAAGGCTAGTGTGGCACAGTTGAGCCGCGCCCTCCGTTAGATTGCTGAGTGTTTGAGATGGTTAGCGAGCCCGACCGTCTTGCTCTAGCCGGGAGGCGGAGCCGACGGGGTGGACGGAGTCCCGGTGGGAGGAGCGGTTGTCGGTGGACCAGGTGGCTTGTTGTCGCCCGCCCCGCCCCCGCCAACGCCGCCACCGCCTGGAAGCGCGATGCCCCCATGTCCCGGCGGACTGATGGCGATCCGATAAGCCGCATCGCCCAGGCCGCGCATGATGCGATGGAACAGCTCGTTCTTATCGATGATGCTCTGCGCCAGCGGCTGGTCCTTGTACACTTTCAGCGACTCCCCGGCATTCACGGTCTTGGACGCGCCGGGCTTCAGGGCATGGCGGACTTCCACGGAGCCTTCTTCCACCGAAACGATGGTGGTTTCATCGTCGTCGTTGATGCTGACATCGAAGATGGTTCCGCGCACGGAAATCACCGCTGTGGGAGTCATCACGCGGTTCGGATTGGGCTGCCCGCCCCAGCGCTGGATGTGCACTTTGACGCGTCCCACGAACAGATCCAGAAGATCGTGCAGACTGCCCGGGTTTTTTCTGAAAATGACGTTCGAGCTGGGATAAACCTCGAAGGTGCTGCCGTCCGATGTCTCGAACTTGGCGTAACCGTCCGGACCGGTGAGGATCACTTGCTGGGCTTGGATCAGATCGCCAACGTTGAGGGCCCAAGGCTCGGAATCGCGCAGGACAGAGACCTGCCCCGTCATGGTGACCACCTTGGCGGCGGCACCCGGCGACACCGGGAACAACTGGGCGTTACAGATCTGCGCGGCGGCCACTACCAGCAGCCCGCAAACCAGCCCATAGTTGTTACTGAGCCTCATAAAGTTAACGAGATCCCTAGCCGATTTCACACTTAAGTACTATGTCGCATAACGAAAGTACTAACCTGCTTATTACTAAACCCGATCTTATCAACACAGTCTACCATCAAAACTGCATAGCAAGAAGACATCCTATCGGGTTTTATAGTACGAAGCTGTATAGATTCATGTCATTCCAAGGGCTAAGCGAAGTGCGGGACGGGATACAATAGACTCGATCTATGTGTCGGAGGGCCACATCACGGGCAGTGTCGATTGCGGGTTTAGCAGCCTGCTTAGCCACCCTGCAGTGGTGTGTTTGGGGCCAGACCGCAGGGCAAGGCATCGGTTGGCGGCGAGTGGGAAACTCGGCCATGGAGTTAGCCCTGCCATCGCTTGCTACGGGCGCAGTGGATCGGGTCTGGTACTCCGCCGACGGCTCCATTTTGTATGCCAAGGCAGCCTCAGGCCGTGTCTTTGAAACCAGCGACTTTGAGCAGTGGCACCTGGTGACGGACGCTAAGGTTAGCCCACCGGCCGAGGAAGATTCGGCGTCGGTAAATTCCCCCGCAGCCGTCTTTAAGGTGACGAGCAGTCGAGAGGGGGGACGCCGCTACGGAGTGGGTCAAGACGTCTACCGTTCCGACGATGGCGGGGAATCCTGGATCAACGTAACGGCTTACAAAGGTAGATGCATCCTGGGCGCCGGCCTGGCAGCAGTAGCCGCTTCGCCGGGCGATCCGGACGAGGTAACGGTGGCGTCAGCGGCTGGCGTGTGGCGGTCTGTGGATGGGGGCCTTTCCTGGTCCGGGCTGAACGATTTTTTGCCGAACTTGCCTTCCGGCCATATTCTTGGCCTTCCCAGCGGCACCCACGGGGTTCGTTTGTCGGTGGCCAATGGCGCGGGGGAGATCGAGTGGGCGCCGGGTGAGAAGATCGCCTGGAAGCCGGTGGATGAAACCCGTGGGAATCCTTCCGGCGCAGACAACGAAGAGAACATGAAGAACGCGCTGTCCCAGGTGTTGAAACACACGGTAACCGCGATTGCTACCTCCAAAGAGTACATCTACGCCGGCGACTCGGAGGGCCGTCTGCGTGTGTCGGCGGATGCGGGCATAACTTGGGGAATGGTGTCGAAGCTGGGCGATTCGAGCAAAGTGGAGGCCATCTGGGTGGATCAGAGCGATCCTCGCGTGGCCGTGGCGGCTTTGAGCGCGCGCAGCCGAGCGGCCAATTCTCCGAAGCCTGCTTACGTACTGCGGACCATGAACGGCGGCGATTTCTGGGACGACATCACCACCAATCTTCCGGATAATGCGTCCGCCCATGGTGTGACGGCGGACCGGGTAAGCGGCGCCATCTATGTGGCGACGGACGCGGGCGTGTTTACCACCGCAACCGATCTATCCTCGGCCGGCCGGCCGGGCAATTGGACGTCGCTCAGCGAAAACCTGCCTTCGGTGGCGGCCATGGACGTGAAATTGGACGCGGGCGGCAACCAGATCTATGCCGCGTTGGATGGCTACGGAGTCTACACCGCCATAGCCCCGCACCGTTTGCGCGATGCGCGGGTGGTGAGCGCGGCCGACTATAGCGCCCGGCCGGCGGCGCCCGGCGCACTGCTGAGCGTGTTGGGGGCGCGCGTGGAATCGGCCACCAGCGACGCTGTCGTGGCGCCGGTGCTGGATGCCTCCGACAGCGCGTCGCAGATTCAAGTGCCTTTTTCGGCCACTGGAAATATGGTGTCGCTGTCGCTGACTGCTGCACAGGGCGCGCTGCTGTTTCAAGTTCCCTTGCGCAGCGTCTCGCCCGCGATTTTTGTGGACCCCGAAGGAACACCGTTAATCATGGACGCAGCCAGCGGAGTATTATTAGACGCCAGCAAACCGGCGCACGCCAGTTCCAAAATTCAGGTGCTGGCGACAGGCCTGGGCCAGGTGAAACCGGATTGGCCCACTGGCCTGCAGGCGCCGTTAAAGGACCCGCCGCGCGTGGCTGCCACAGTGCACGCCTATATGGACGGACTGCCGGTGGAGGTAACACAGGCCTCGCTCGCGCCGGGGTATGTTGGGTTTTATCTCATTGAGATTCAAATCCCGCGGATTACCAATGTGGGTCCGGTGGAGTTGTATCTCGACGCTGAAGGGCAGCAGAGCAATCGCGTGCGGCTGTATGTCGAACAATAGCGCGCCCGTCGGCGCGAGCGGAGTTTTGTAGAAAATGCTCCCGACATCCTGGCGGCGGCTGCTCAGCCTCATTCGCATTCTGTTGGCGATGAGCTGTCTGGCCACGCAGCTGATCTCCTCCACACTGGTCTGGACCGACACCGCCATTCTGTTCGCGGTCTACATCATTTACGCCTGCATCGCTCTGTTTTGGAGGAGCCTGGAAGAGTCGGGATATCCCACGCTGGCTCTGATTCTGGATTTTGTCTTCTTCTTCATCGCCGCCAACAGCGGCGCCACCTACGGATACTGGATCAGCTCCGTCTTTTACGCCTACGTGCTGCTGACGGCGGTGATGCTGCATCCCTGGTGGAAGACGGTGGTGGTGGCGGTGGCTGCCATCTCGCTGCTGTATGGCGTGCCTACACTGCATTCGGCGGAGATGCTGCGCCCGGCGTTTATCGCGGCCGGAATTTTGGGAAGCGTGCTTGCCATCCAGCGCGAATATCTGGAAGAGCGGCTGTCGAACAGCTCGCGGCAGACCGTGCTTTACCGCTACGACGCCGAGAAAGCTCGCGAATCGGAACGCCAGCGCATTGCGGCCGATTTTCACGATGGCCCGCTGCAGAGCTTCATCAGTTTCCAAATGCGCCTGGAGATCATCCGCAAGCTGCTCACGCGCGACTTGACGGCCGCCACCGAAGAGCTGCTGCAGCTTCAGGATTTGTGCAAATCGCAGGTCAACGAGCTGCGGGCCTTCGTGCGCAGCATGCGTCCGGTGGACGTGGAAGGCAGCCTGAACGCCACGCTGCGCCGCGTGGTGGAACAATTCCAAAAAGACAGCGGCATTCCAGCCACGTTTGTGAGCGCCGAATTTCTGGAGCCCGCCGAACCCGAGGTTTCGCTCGAGCTGTTGCAGATCGTTCGCGAGGCGCTCTACAACGTCCAGAAGCATTCTTCGGCCTCGCGCGTGGCCGTAAGCATCGCGAAATCCGACACCGTGCTCGAGATCCTGGTGGAAGACAATGGCAACGGCTTTCCCTTCAGCGGCCGCTACACGCTGGATGAACTGGAGCTGTTGCGGCTGGGACCTCTGAGCATCAAACGCCGTGTCCGCACCCTGGGCGGCGACATGGTGCTGGACTCCAAGCCCGGGCAGGGAGCGGGGTTGAAAATAAGGCTCGCCACTTGAGACGTTGGCCCGTGGCTGGTGGCTGGTGGCTGGTGGCCGCCGTCGCACTCAGCGGCTGCGGCAAGTACCGAGATTTTACTTTGCCCGAACGGGCGGGCGGCCCATCCGTCAACTGGCAATGGCAGGCGCGCAACGAGCCGGTCCTTTCGCGTGGCGCCCCCGGTGATTGGGACGCCGTCGACGTTCTCAATCCCTCCGTGATCCGGCAAGGAGACGCTTATTACAACTTCTTTTCGGGTTACGACGGCAAGACCTGGCATACGGGGCTCGCGGTCTCAGGCGACGGCGTTACTTGGAGCAAGGAGGGAAAGATTCTGTCGCCGGAGCCGTCCACCTGGGAAGGCAGCGCGATCGCGGCCAATGGCTCGGCGATCACCGACAATGGCGGCATCCTCTACTACTACCAGGCTGGCGATCCGGTCCAGATTGGCCTCGCGCGATCCAGGAATGGCCATCAATGGGCGAAGAACGGTCCGCCCGTGTTGACCGTCGGTCCTTGGGGAAGCTGGGATGAGCGCGGCGTGGCCGATCCTTATGTCATCCGTGCCGGCGAAAACTACTACATGTTTTATCTGGGTATGGACCGCGCACGGCGCCAGCGCCTGGGTGTTGCCGAGTCGCGTGACGGTGTCAGTTGGCGGAAGCTGCGCTCGAATCCTATTCTGGAACTGGGCGATTACGGCGCGATCGACGAGAAGGGTTTGGGAGAGCCGGCGGTTTGGGCGTCGCGCGGGTATTACTGGATGCTGTACACCGGACGCGATCACAATGAAGTGCGGCGGATGGGCCTGGCGCGTTCGCGCGACGGCGTGCGCTGGGAAAAGCTCCCCATGACGATCGCGGGCGGCCAAGCTTGGGATTCCAAGGTGATCTGCGATCCTACAGTGATGGTGAACGGCGATCGCGTTACAGTATGGTTCGGCGGAGGCGATGTCGCGGCGCCCGATCAGAACATTCATGGTCAAATTGGTCTGGGTGAGTTAGCGGCAACTGAACCGCGCACGCCTACTGAACCGCGACCGTGAGGGAGCGGCGCTTACCATGAAGATCGGAATCACCTGCTATCCCACCTACGGCGGCAGCGGCATCGTCGCCACCGAGCTGGGCCTGGAACTGGCCACGCGCGGCCACGAAGTGCATTTCATTACTTACGCCAACCCCATCCGCCTGGATCCCGGCACCCCACGCATCCACTATCACGAAGTGGAGGTGTCCAACTATCCGCTGTTTCAATACCCGCCCTATTGCCTGGCGCTGGCCTCCCGCATGGCGGAAGTGGCCGACGATTACCAGCTCGACTTGCTGCACGTCCATTACGCGATTCCGCATTCCACCGCTGCGATGCTCGCGCAACAGATGATGGCTACGCGCCGGCGGCTGCCCTTCATCACCACGCTGCATGGCACCGACATTACGATCGTCGGCATGGACCGGTCGTATTTCCCCATTACCAAGTTCTCGATCGAGAAGTCGGATGGGATCACCAGCGTCAGCCAGGACGTGCGGCGCGAAACTTATGAAGTGTTCGGAGTCAGCAACGAAATCCGCGTCATCTACAATTTCGTGAACACCGAGATTTACAAGCCGATCGAGACTCGGCCCGACGGCGAAAAACGGCTGATGCACATTTCCAATTTCCGGCCGGTGAAGCGGGTGACGGATTGCGTGCGCGTTCTGGCGGAGGTCCTCAAGGCGACGCCGGCGCACCTCTATATGGTCGGCGATGGACCGGACCGTCCCGAAGCCCACCGGCTGGCGCGCGAGCTGGATATCGAGCGGCAGGTCACGTTTCTGGGCAAGCAGGATCACGTGGAGCGGCTGATTCCCAAGATGCACGTGCTACTGATGCCAAGCCAGATGGAGTCGTTCGGATTAGGCGCGCTGGAGGGGATGGCGTGCGGGGTGCCTCCGGTGGCGACGCGCGTCGGCGGATTGCCCGAGCTGGTCACCCACGGCGTGGACGGGTTTCTGGAACCGGTGGGCGACATCGCGGCGCAGGCTCGGCGGGTGATCGAGCTGCTGACCGATGAAGGA
Organism: Bryobacterales bacterium; assembly: GCA_963798295.1. Taxonomy (GTDB): domain Bacteria; phylum Acidobacteriota; class Terriglobia; order Bryobacterales; family Bryobacteraceae; genus Palsa-89. The sequence goes on from CAWCSV010000008.1 coordinate 278,123, forward strand.
CGTCACCGAAAAATGGCGGAAGCCGCGCGCCGGACGGCGGTGGAGCGATTTGCCAGCACCATGATGATTCCGCAATACGAGAAATATTATGAAGAGGTCGTGGCGAATGGTAAGTAAGCTGATCGCGTCACGGTCTGGGATGTGACGTGGGTCAAGGGGGTCGCCAATCTAGCGCTCGGTTACGATGGCGACGCGGTCTTCATGCGGCTTACGGGCCCCCACGCCGGGACCGCCAGCTTCAGCGCGAAAGGCAGCCAGCGCAAGCCAGGTCCTGCCGGCGCGCGATGGCTGGTCATCGAGATGAAGGATCACCCCATGCCGCCGTATGAGAACCGGACCGGATATCCGTTGGCTTTCCCGCGCCCGCACGTGAAGAAGCTGCTCGAAAACGAACGAGTGATCGCTTGGTCCTACCGCTGGAATCCGGGCGAGCCGACGCCCATGCATTTTCACGACAAGGATGTGGTGCTGGTTTACCTGGAACCCACGGCGCTGGTGTCGACTACCCCCGATGGCAAGAAAACGCTGAATGAGCACAAGGCATTCGACATTCGTTTCAACAAGGGCAATCGCACCCACACCGAGTCGCTCGCGCACGGAACCGGCAGCGCCATAATGATGGAGTTGAAGTGACCCTCTTGGTCCATACGCCGAAATGCCGTATGGTGGAGTAATGAAGGTTCAAGCTCCAATCGGCTCCGGTTTGGAGGCCACCTTCGGGGCCATCGAGCCAACGGAAATCATTCGCCTTTCAATCGAAGGCCAACGCCAGGTGGCTGAAGTAATCCTCAATCCTCCAGCGCCCAACAAGGCCTGGAAGAAGGCCGCGAAACGATATCGAGAGCTGTTCGGCGAGACGAGTTGAAATCCGCCTCCACAAAGGATGACCGAAATCCCTTTCCGCCTTGCGCCGCTCGGCGCCGAACATGACCGCGAGTCGTTTCATTGCGGAGCGGAAGCGCTGGACCGTTATTTCAAAACGCAAGCCACCCAGGACATCCGACGTCGCATTGCGAATTGCTTCGTTGCCCTAGAAGGCGCGAGCAACCACGTCGCGGCGTATTACACCCTCGCCGCTGCGAGCATTTCGCTGTTGGATCTGCCGCCCGAGGAGGCCAAGCGTTTACCCCGCTATCCTACTTCGCCGGCCGTGCGAATCGGGCGTCTCGCGGTGGATCGGAAACTTCAGGGGCGAGGCTTGGGCGGGATTCTGTTGGTGGATGCCGCGCTCCGAACATTGCAAGCCTCGGCAGCTGTTTAGCCTTGGTTGTGGATGCAAAGAACGATCTGGCTGTGGCTTTCTATAGGCATTACCTTTTCCGAAAGGTGGTTGGCCAGCCAAGAAAGTTGTTTCTGCCGCTTGCCACGGCGCAAAGGGCATTTCTTCCTAAACGGCTGTCTTGAGTCAGCGGGCTACTGGCCGGGCCACTTCCACTGCGCGGGCGTGCTTGGTTTGAACGGCGGCCGATGCTTGCGCCTGGCGCCTTTGGCTTCCTGCAGGGCATCGCGGGCTGAGGCGAAAGCCAGGATCTCGGCGCGCGTAATGGTGTAGCTCATGAAGGGAATAGTATCCGCACCGGGCGAGGCGAGCGCGCTTTGCAGGATGCCCAGGCACAACACTGGCGCTTCCTGAATTCGGATGCGATGCTCCGCCAGCACCGTCATGTCCAACTTAAGCAGGAACTCCAGATTCTTGACGATTCTACTGGGCCGCTCGCTGGGGACTACACCGTCGAAACGGTAGCTGCGGATATTCGCTCGCTGATTAAAGCCTTTGTAAAGGAGTTGCATCCATGCCGCACCTTCCAGCGGCAGACCGACGCACCGGACGACGGAAACGTCCGATCGAAAATCGTAAGAAGGCACCTGGCCGCCGTTTCCGGCGTATTGCGGAGAAAAGAACGGCCAGATCCGAAATTGTTGGCGGTTCGGTTTATGCCAGGGTGACTTGCTCGGCTTGCAGGCCCTTGGGACCGCGCTTGACGATGAACGACACGCGCGCCCCTTCGTCAAGGGTGCGATACCCACTGGCTTCGATGGCCGAAAAATGCACGAACACATCTTCGCCGTTATCGCGCTGGATAAATCCAAAACCTTTTCCGGCGTTAAACCACTTTACTGTACCTGTCTCTTTCACATTCTCTCCTTGTTGCTATTTGTTATTTGTTAATTGAAGCGCGAATGGCGCTCAAATGGACTGTGACGCGCCGCTCTCCTCTGATTGCGCCGCATCCTCCGATAGTTCCTCGGCGATAACGCCGTCTTCGCTGTCGGGAGATTGTTTTGGCTGCTGCTTGCGCTCGAGGCGCCGGGCTAGCTTTTCCCTATGCTTTTCAGCACGGGCGACTTCCTTCTGACGTTTTTTGAATGTGTCGCCTGACCGGCCAGCCATAAGATCCTCCTAATAAAAACATTGTGGTCCTGTAGGACCTTGATCATTGGACCATAATCGTCGTTGGAACGGAAAGGGGTGCGTTACCAGCGGCGCTCGCGCCGGTCGCCGCCGCCTCCGCCACGCCGGGGGCTATCGGTCTTGGGCCGGGCTTCGTTCACGTTGATCGCGCGGCCTCCTAGATTGGTGCCGTTCAATCCGTTGATGGCCGCGTCGGCTTCCGCCGAATCGCTCATCTCGACAAAGGCGAACCCGCGGGACCGGCCGGTATCGCGGTCCGTCATCAAACTGACGCGCTCCACGGCGCCGTATGCCTCAAATGCGCTGCGAATGGTTTCCTCGGTAGCGCCGAAATCCAAATTTCCTACGAACACTTTTTTCATGAACTCATCCTTCAACTGGCGGATACATTTGATGCGGGCTTTGCGAGGAGCACAATGCGTTGCGGCCAAGCGTGGGCGGGACGATCAAACTGGAGTTTAGTATAGCATGCCGCCTGGGCCCTAGCGGAGGATTTCCGAGCGGCAGATAGAGGACAGCTGGCGCTCATTTGCCCGGCTGCCTGCTTGCGGGATAGCCGTGCCTGGCTCCCTCGAACTGATTGAAAAGACGAGCCACTCCGTCACCAGCCAGCGTTTCCAGCCCAATCGGAAAAGCGCTACAATAGCCCTCGCACTACTCCACCTACCGAAGAAGCAAATTGCATGCCCAGCCTGAGGTCCACTCCGATGGCTGGCAACAGGCCAATCCACCAGGGAACCGCGCCCTGCGCTTTCCGCGCGATGGATGGCAGGGCCACCAGGAGCACGAGTGGCGAGAATACCCGGGCGTAGCCATTGACATCGGTCCAGAGGTCGCTGTTGGGAAGTATCAAGACCAGCAGCGTAAAGAGCAGACCGCAAAACACCAGCGGTTCTTTGGGGCGCCCGCGTAGAAGCGGCGCCACCGCGAGGATCAAGGCCAATAGGATGCAGGCCAGCGCGAGCACGTCCGCGCCTCGCGCTATGTCCTCCAGCAGGGGCGGCAACGGGTATCGAGGGGGCTGAAACATGGGGTGGAACAGTCCCAGACCGACGCCTCCGGCGAATCTCCGCGCGACTCCATAGTTGGTGGTGTGGAAGATTCTGCCAAGCAGCCAAGTCCAAAGGAACCACGGCAAAGTAGCAGAGGCCCACAGTACAGCGGGCCGGAAGCGGCGTGCAGTCACTTCGTACAAACACACGCCCCCTGCCAGCAGTAATCCGGTTTCGTGCGCCAGGCAAGCCAGCAGCAGCACAATATAGAGCTTCCGCCAGGCGCCGGTTCTCCAATAAACCGCGCAGGCCGCGGTGAACGCCGCGATCGCGATATCCACCGTCATGCGGTCCATCGAAATCAAGGTGGCGGGGACCAGCAGGAACGCAAGCGCCCAGGCGGGACGAGCGCCCTCCAGCGCTGCCCAGCGGCTCAGCCAATAGGCGCCGAGCAAGACAAAAAGCGCTACCACCGCGATGTAGGAGGCGTCGATCGCCGGCTGGCGCCCGGCCGCGAATAAGTACGCCAGAGCGGGAATGAGGAGGCGACGATAGCGCAGCGACGGCTTGTCAATGTAACGGGCGTAGCCGCGCTGCATGAATAGATCGTGCGCCACATACCGGTACATTTCACCGTCGTAGCCGTCGCCGGGAAAGCGGAAAGTTCCAGGAGCCAGTTCCGGCGGGATTGCCTGACTCTGGCCGGTCAGAAACAGAGCGGTCCAATTTCCGCCCCGATTGTAGTGCACGGTGAGGAATTGCCACAGCAGAAAAGCCGCTAGCGCCGTCATCGCCCATGCGGCGGATGTTATCGGCCGGCCGGCCGGAGCATCTTCGGCTGTACGCAATATTGGCAGTATACAGCCACCGCGAGCCAGGTTTCCGGTAACATGAAGTTTTCCCCTCAAATATGTTCCGTTTCGAAACAGCCGGCGAGTCGCATGGAGAGTGCCTGGTAGCAACGCTCACCGGTCTTCCGGCGGGAGTTCCCGTTTCCCTGGAAGCGGTGAATCGCGAGTTATGGCGGCGTCAGCAAGGCTACGGCCGGGGCGGGCGCATGAAGATTGAAACAGATCGCGCCGAAATTGTCGCGGGCGTGCGCTACTCCAAAACCATCGGCGCGCCGATCGCGATTATCATCCAAAACAAAGACTGGAAGAATTGGATGGAGACGCTGCCCGTCCAGGGTTCCGACGATGAGCCGCAGAAGCATAAGCCGGTATCGCGACCGCGTCCCGGACACGCCGACCTGGCGGGCAGCCTGAAATACAATTTCCCGGACGCCCGATACATCCTGGAGCGCGCCAGCGCCCGGGAAACTACGGCACGCGTGGCGGTGGGCGCTTTGGCGAAGGCCTTGCTCGCGCAATTTGGCATCACGATTTTGAGTCACGTCATCGGAGTGGGCGAGGCGCGTTTGGAACGTCTGGCGGAATGGGACGAACTGGTGGCGCTCAGCCTGAAAGAACAGGTCCTGCTCGGCTGCGTGGATCCGGAAGCCGAGGCGCGGATGAAAGAGGTCGTCGACCAGGCGTATCGCACCGGCGACACGGTGGGCGGGGTCTTTGAAGTAGTGGCGCACGGAGTGCCTCCGGGCCTGGGCTCGCACGTCACGTGGGATTCCCGTCTGGACGGACGCCTGGCGCAGGCCATCGTATCCATGCAGGCCGTCAAGGGCGTGGAGATCGGCTTTGCGGCCGAGGGCGCCGCTTCGTTCGGATCGCGGGTGCAGGACACCATTCATTACCAGCGCGAAGCGCGTCAGTTCACGCGGGGAGCCAATCGCGCCGGAGGCCTGGAAGGCGGCATGACCAACGGCCAGGACGTGCTGGTGCGCGGAATGCTGAAGCCCATCTCCACGCTGCGGCGTCCCCTGGAATCGGTGGACCTGATCACCCGCGAGCCGGCCCTGGCCGCTTACGAACGCAGCGACGTGTGCGTGGTTCCGGCCGCCGGCGTGATCGGCGAGGCTATGGTCGCAATCATCCTGGCGCAGGCGTTCCTGGAAAAGTTCGGAGGCGATTCGCTGGAGGAAACCCGCCGCAATTTTGAAGGCTACAAGGAGCAGGTAACAAACTTCTGATGACGTATTCGATCGTGCTGTACGGCGAGCAGGTGCTCGAAAAACAAGCCGCGGAGGTTACCGAATTCGATACGCCCGAATTGAACCAGTTGATCGAGGACATGTTCGAATCCATGTACGCCGCCAAGGGAGTGGGTCTGGCCGCGCCGCAGATCGGGATCGCGAAACGCATCGCGGTGATCGATTTATCGGTGGCCGAAGATCCGGCGCAGAAAATCGTGCTGATCAATCCCGAGATTATTAGGAGGGAAGAGCTTCAGATCGGCGAAGAGGGTTGCTTGAGCCTGCCCGGATTTCGCGAGCAGGTGACGCGCCCGAAGAGCGTTACGGTGCGAGCGCAGAACAGCAAGGGTGAATGGTTCGAAATGAACGGCGAAGAGCTGCTGGCGCGCGCCTTTTGCCATGAGATCGATCACCTGAACGGCCGGCTTTATATTAGCCACGTCAGCGCGCTCAAGCGCGACCTGATCCGCCGCAAGGTGCGGAAACTGTTGAAAGCTGGAGAATGGAGCTGATTTTTCTGGGCACCCCAACGTTTGCGGTTCCCACGCTGGAGCGGATCGTTGAAGCGGGGCACCGCGTGCTGGCGGTGTTCACGCAACCCGATCGGCCCAAAGGACGTGGTGGCCAGTTGACCGCTTCTCCGGTGAAAGAAGCCGCGCTGCGACTGAGATTGCCGATTTATCAACCGGAGCGCATCCGGCGTCCGGAAGTGGTGGAACAGTTCAAGCAGATGGACCCGGACGCGATGGTAGTGGTTGGGTACGGCCAAATCATCCCGCAGTCCATCATCGATATTCCGCCGCGCGGCATCGTCAATGTGCACGCGTCGTTACTGCCGAAATATCGCGGCGCGGCGCCTATCCAGTGGGCCATCGCGAATGGAGAGACGCGCACAGGCGTGACGACGATGAAGATTGATGCTGGGTTGGATACTGGCGACATGCTGCTGAAGTGGGAGACCGATATCGCGGAGGAAGAAGACGCGCTGGAGCTTGGAGCGCGACTCGCGGAAGCTGGCGCTGAATTGCTTGTCAACACTCTGCGCGACAATCCGGCGCCAATCCAGCAGGATCCTGCCGAGGCGACGTACGCTCCCATTCTCAAAAAAGAAGATGGTCTGATCGACTGGAACTGGAAGGCGTCGAAAATCTTTAATCGCTCGCGTGGATTCCTGCCTTGGCCGGGTGCGTATAGCTTCTTTCGCGGGCAAATGTTTCACATTTGGAAGGCACGCGTGGCGAGCGATGCGATGCAAGGCACGCCGGGCCTCATGTCCGCAATGCAGAAGAGGGTATTGATCGCCTGTGGCGAGCGCACTGAGCTGGAGCTGCTTGAAGTTCAAGTGGAAGGCCGTAAGCGAATGTCCGCGGGCGCCTTTATGAACGGGTATCACTTAAAGGACGACGAAATGTTGGGAGTGAAGGTGGCGTGAAGTTACCGCTGGGCTATCGATATTCGGCCGTGTACGCCGGAATCCGCAAGGTGCGGAAGGACGACTTGGTGCTGATCGTTCCCGACGTTCCTGCGTCGGGCGCGGCCGTGTTCACACAGAATCGAGTGCAAGCCGCGCCGGTCCGTATCGCGCGCTGGAACCTGACGAAATCGCGCGGATTGGTGAGCGCGGTGCTGATCAACGCGGGCAACGCCAATTGCGCCACACGTACCGGCGATCGTGTCGCGCTGGCTTGCTGCGACGGCGTCGCCAATCAGACTGCACGTGCCGCCGACGCAGGTTTTTCCGGCGTCCACTGGCGTGATCGGCGTGGAGCTGGATGCGCACTTGATCGTGAACGCGCTGCCTGGCTTGATCGCGGGACTGGCGCCCGATCGCTTCGATGACGCCTCGCGCGCGATTCTAACCACCGATCTTGTGATGAAGACCGCGCACAGCCAGGTGCGTTTGAAAAAAGGCACGATTCAGATCGCGGGGATGACCAAGGGCTCCGGTATGATTCAGCCTAATATGGCGACCACGCTGGGGTTCGTGATGACGGACGCGGCGCTTCCGCCTTCCGCGCTGGCCTCGATGCTCGCCACGGCGGTGAAGCGCAGTTACAACCGCATCAGCGTGGACGGCGATACATCCACCAACGATACGATGCTGGTGCTGGCGAACGGCGCATCCGGGATTCAGCCCAATCAGAAAGAGAGCAAGAAAGTGGAAGAGGCGCTGACCATGGTGATGGAAGATCTGGCGCGGCAGATCGTGCGCGATGGCGAGGGCGCTCGCAAGCTGGTAACCATCGATGTGACGGGCGCAACCAATGAAGAGGCCGCCACGCGCATCGCGCGCAGCATCGCGAATTCTCCGCTGGTGAAGACCGCCATCGCAGGATCCGATCCGAATTGGGGCCGCATCCTTTCCGCCGCCGGGAATGCGGGCGTGCCGCTAGATCCATCCAAGGTGGATATCGATCTGCAAGGCGTGCCCGTGTGCCGGGGCGGACTGGCGGCGGATTTCGCGGAAGACCAGTTGAAGAAGAAACTCGACGAATCCGAGTGCCTGATTCGATTCGCGATCGCCGGAAAAGGCAAAGGTGGCGCGCGCTTCTGGACGTGCGATCTGACCGAGAAGTACATTGAGATTAATGCGAGCTATCGTACGTAGCGCGCGTACTGGCCTTTGTCGTGGCCGCGATTGGCCTGCGCGGATGCGCACGACGACGTGATGGAAGTGCTCACGTCGATGGCTGGCGCGCTGACCGAATCCAGTGGCGCCGGCGGTCCGGTTGCGGGCGGCAACGTGCCCAAGTTCATGGCCGCCTTCAGCAAGGACATGCCGGACTACGACACGCTCGAAGAACAACGTGACGGCGCTGGTGAACAATGCCGAAGTGTCTTCTTCGATCCTGCCGTTGACCGAGGACGAGCAAGGACCAACGTACAAGATCGATCTGGATTGGCTGCTGGAAGTCCGCAGTCTGGAGCAGGACGGCCCTCTCGTCCGGCGTCGCGAAGTGATCCATTGCGAGTTGCGCAAGGAAAAGAAGCACTGGAAGATCGTCGCGTTGAAGCCGATCGATTTCTTCGCGCCCGCCGACTTAGGCAATAGATGACGCGCTAGTGCTGGGCTGCTGCTGGCAGCGCGCAACGCTTCTCCAGCGCCCAGCTAGCCAACCTGATGCCTTGGCCGGCGAAAGTCGAGATGGGGCAGGGAAGCCTCGCCATCGGCCTCGACGATCCGTGTCGCGCTGACTGGCTACTCGGAGCCGCGCTTGGAGAATGCAGTTCGGCGGTTGGGAGAAATCGTTCGACTGGATCGCCGGCCGCGACTCTGGTCATCCAATGCGACCATGCGTCACGAGCCGGTCCAGCAGCTCGGTGAAGACGAGAGCTATCACTTAGAGATCACGCGACAGCAGGCGCATCTGTCCGCGCCGAATCCGCTGGGCGTGCTGCGCGGCCTGGAAACATTTCGACAGCTGATTGTCTCCACGGCGCGAGGGTCTCGAAGCGCCGGCGGTCGATATCCAAGACCATCCGCGTTTCCCCTGGCGCGGGCTTGCATCTGGACGTCTCGCGCCATTGGATGCCCATCGAAGTGGTCAAGCGCAATCTCGACGGCATGGCCGCGGTAAAGCTGAACGTCTTCCATTGGCATCTTATCGGACGACCAGGGCTTTCGCGTCGAGAGCAAGCGTTTTCCGAAGTTGCAGCAGCTCGGCTCCGATGGTCTTTACTACACGCAGGAGCAGGTTCGCGAGGTGATCGCATACGCGCGCGATCGCGGCATTCGCGTAGTGCCTGAGTTCGATATTCCGGGCCACACCACGAGCTGGCTGGTCGGATATCCGGAACTTGCCAGCGCGCCGGGGCCGTATCAGATCGAGCGCAATTGGGGCGTGTTCGATCCCACCATGGACCCCACGCGCGAATCCACTTATCAATTTCTGGACGCGTTCATCGGCGAGATGGCCGCGCTGTTTCCCGATCCGTTCTTTCACATCGGCGGCGACGAAGTAACCGGCAAGCAATGGAAGAGCAGCGCCGCGCATTCGCGCGTTCATGCGGAAGAATCGATTGAAGAGCGACGGAGGATCTGCAGGCGTACTTCAATCGGCGGCTGCAGAAAGATCGTGGCGAAGTATGGCAAGAGAATGGAGGGCTGGGACGAGATTCTCGATCCGGATTTGCCGAAGGACATCGTCATTCAATCCTGGCGCGGCCAGAAATCGCTGGCCGACGCCGCGCGGCACGGGTTTTCGAGCATCCTTTCGGCCGGTTATTATCTCGATCACATGGAGCCGGCTTCGACGCTTTATGCGGTGGACCCGCTGGATGGCGATGCCGCGGCGCTGACCGATGAGGAGAAGGCGCGCATCCTGGGCGGCGAGGTCGCGATGTGGGGCGAGTTCGTGAGCCCGGAAAATGTGGACTCGCGCATTTGGCCGCGCGCGGCCGCGGTTGCCGAGCGGCTCTGGTCGCCGCAAGATGTGAAGGATGTTGCCGTCGATGTACCGGCGTTTGGCCACGGTGAGCCAGGAGCTCGAGCGACTGGGCCTGACGCATCGCTCCAGTTATCTTCCGATGCTGACGGCTGGCCGCGGGTAGCCGTGGAGCCGCTCAAGACGCTGGCCGACGTGGTGACGCCGCCACCTTCGGCCAGCGCATCCGCACGCACAAATACACGCAACAAACCCCGCTCGATCAGGTTGGTGGACGCGGCTACGGCCGGAGAGCGAAACGGCGCGCGAGTTCGCGGTGCTGGTGGATCACATGGATCGCGAGCAAATGCGAATCTGGCTCACCCGCTGGCGCGACAACGAAGCGCGCGTCGAGCCCGCATCGCCAAACGCTGAATCATTTGGGCGCGATCGGCCTCCAAGCGCTCGACTACCTGGATCGCAAGGAACGTCCGTCCGAAGCGCTGGCTGGCTGAGCAACGAGCGTTTCTGGAAACTCTCAAGAAGCCGCAGGACGAAGTGCGGTTTGCCATCGTGCCGTCGATTGAAAAACTGGTCGGCGCTACGGTTTCGCGGCCCTAGGCGTATTCAGGGCCTGCTCCACGGAAACATGATTGACATCCAGCGTTTGCCCCAGCACCTGATCGAGTGAAATGCGCGCGTGGCTGATAGGCCGATAGTGTCGCGACCTCCGTTTCCTGCGCGGCCACCAACGCGGTTTGCGCCGCTTCCACGTCGCTGATTGTCGCCGCGCCAAAAGAAAACGATTGTTGCGATTTTTCGAGCAGCTCTTCCTGCAGCTTGCGCGAATCCACGGCCTGCGAATAGCGGGCACGGGCCTGCCGCAGCGCGACCATGTAATTGGAAATGTCCACCACCAATTGATTCTGATTGCGGCGCTCGACAAGATCGCCCTGGCGCAATTGCAATTGCTCGATGCCGTAGTCGCCTTGCGCCACGCGGTTGTGTATAGTGCCCTGCAAACAAAAAGCCCGCGCGGCGGCTGGGAAAGTTGTCGCGAAACACCTGCCCCAGCGCGTTGCCTAATCCTCCCACGTAATAGGGATCGGGCGCGACGCCTTGGAACGGCGCCGATGTGCCCGACAGTCCGGTCGCGCTGACGGCCGCGAACGCTTGCAGACTGGGCAGCACGCCATTGGCCGTGCCCTTCGCCGAGATTTCGGACACTTCGTCATTGATCTTGGCCAGCGCAACGTCCGGGCGGTTTGCGAGAGCTTTGGCCACCAGGTCGCGAAGCGAAGGCAAATTGTCCTGATCGGGAACCTCGATATGATCGAGCGTCATCACCTGGGCTGCGTCCAGCAGCGGATCCTCCAGGCCATTCCGGCTGATCGCGTTCTTCAGCAGGTTCTCTTGCTGCTGCGCGGTGGCTTGGGCGATTCCAAGCAATTGCCGGCTGTTGGTCACGTTAGCCTGCGCTCGCGAGGCCTCAAATCTGGGAACTACGCCCAGCTCGATCTGCTTGCCGCGTATCGTCGTAAAATTTCTGCGCCTGATCCACCGCGCGCTGGCGCACGGCCAGATCGTCGTCATCGGTGACTAAATCCCAGTACAGATTCAAAACGTTGGCAACAACGTTCAGGAGTTGCGATCGAAACGTTTCTTGCGCCGCCTGGATATTTTTTTGTGCTACGCGGATAAATCGGCCGTTGACGCCTGTTCCGAAGCCTTGCAGCAGATTATGGCGTAGATAAATCTGCACCACGGGCTCGACCGAAGGATTCAGATAATCGGTGGGCGCATTTTGTTTCTCGTAAGATTCATTGGCGCTCACCTGGACGTAGCCGCCGCTCAAGAGTCCCTCCTGCACGAACGAATCGATACACGTGCTGCGCAGCTGATCAACGTGTCAGTGCCGCTCACGATAGGTGATCGGGTAGGGATAGGTGGTGTGGGAAAAACTGGTGCCGTTCTGAAGAACCGGATCCAGATTTTGCGTCACCGGCCCAATCTGAGAAACGGTTGCGCCGCCGCTGCTGCCGCCGCCACTGGAAGTTGTTTGCGCCAGGCCAGCCGCGACCTCGCTGCCCAAAACGCCCTGGCCGCTGGTGGCTTGATTCACCAAACTGTTCCCGTTGGTGACGCCGCGCAACGGGCCTCCGCCCTGAGCTCGCTCGAGATTCCATTCGGCGCTCAGCGGTCCGTAGCGATCCACTTCCAGATCGAGATTGTTCTCGATCGCCAGCGCGATCGCGTCCTGCACCGTCAGGTACAGCCGGCCGGCGCGAATCAGACTGTGCAGGTGGTCCGAGTTGCTGAGATTCACCGGCGAAGCCGTGGCGGGCAGGTAAGAGCGGATCAGGAGCGGTCCATGCGGCTTCTCCACTTCGGGGACGGTCTGGGCGGAGCATTGCGTGGCCAGAAGGCTAAGAACGGCGAGAGACGAAATTGTTTTATGCAAGATCATGTCCGCTCCCTTAGTCTTTCCCCTGCGGTAAGGATTCCGGGATCGCCGATTCCCTGGCGACGCGGCCCGCCGCGGCTTCTTCCATGGAGATGTTGTTGACATCCAGGGTCTGCCCCACCGCTTCATCGAATGCGATCTTGGCGTGCGTGTAGTTCGCCATGGCCTGGACTTCCGCGCTTTGATCGGTCGCTAAATCGCGCTGCGCCTGCCACGACCGTCGGAATGGTGGATTCCCCGAAGCGGAAGCGGTTCTGCTCCGCCTCCAACGTCTGCTGCGCCAGCGACCGCGTGGCCACGGCCGTTTCGTATCGCGCGCGCGCCTGCTGCAGTCCAATCACCGCGTTCTTTACGTCCACGCGGATCTGCGCCACTGCCTTTTGATATTGAAGCTGGTTTTGGCGCAGGCTGAGCTGATCGGCCACATAATCCGCTTGAGCCACGCGATTGCGAAACGGAATATTCAGCGAAAATCCGGCCGAATAGTTGGGATAATCGCGGCCGAAGATCTGCCGCAGCAAGTTGCCATAGCCGCCCAATGTACGCGGGTGGCGATGCCAGCCCGAAAGCGGCGCTCGCGCGGATTCGCCGGGCCACTCAGGCCGTTATTGGTCAATTCGAAATTTGCCACCAACGTTGGCAGCAGGTAGTTCTTGGAGCCGCTCAGGTTAATTGTGCTGCTCTCAATATTGATCTTGGCCTTGGCGATCTCGGGACGTTGCGCCAGCGCCAGGTTGATCAGCTCCGGGGTTGGCTTCAGGTCCTCCGTCTCGGGCACAGTGATGTGGTCTAAGGGAACAATATGGACTTCGTCCAAGGTCTGGTTCACCACCGCGTTCCTGCTCAATGCGTTCTTAAGCACCGTTTCCTGCTGCGCGACGTTGGTCTGGGCGATCAACAGGTTCTCCTTGGCGGCCGACACCTCGGCGGCGGCGCGCGTGACTTCGATGGCCGGCAGGGTGCCTAGCTCCACCTGCTTTTGGTTGCCCTCATAGAGCTGCTGCGCGGTGTTGAGTGCCTCCTGCTTGATGCGTAAGTCCTCGTTGAAACTTACTAAGTCCCAGTAAAGGTTCAGCACGGCGGAAACGGTTGTAATGACCTGCAGCTTCAGCTGGAGGTCGGTCACCTTCAGGTTGTTCTTCGCCACCCGGATGTTGCGATTGTTGACAGCTGATTCCAAAGCCCTGGAGCAGATTCTGAGTAACGTACAAATCCAGATAGCCGTTGGTGTATGGGTTGATGTCGTAGAGCGGGCTGTTGTATCTATTTCGCGTGCTGCCGTAAGAAAGCTGCGCGTAGGTGCCCGTCAAGAACGATTGGCTGTACTGCGCCGCGTACGTTTGGTAGTCCCAGATCAGCGTGGGAGTCAAGCTGAGCGTGAGATTGCTTTCCGGGATGGTTTGATGCACGAAATTCGTATAGATATACAAGACGGGATCCAGCGGCGGCGGCTGGGCTCCGTATTGAACCACGATGCCTCCGCCGGAGCTCACTCCCGAGCTGTTCTCCGCCAAGCCGACCGCGTTCACATTGACGCCTTCCAGGCTCACGCTGGTGGGTCCCGGCGCGATGGGCTGTCCGATGTCACGCAAGGCTCCGCCGCCCTGAGCGCGCCGCAACACCTCGCGCGCCAGGTAGGGACCATAGCGCTGGATGGCGATATCGACGTTATTTTCGAGCGCCAGCGCGATCACGTCTTGCGCCGATAGATACAGATTTCCCGCGCGAATCAGCGAATCCAGCCGCGAAGTGTTGGTCAGCTTGGCGGGCGAAACCACGCGCCTCTCCACGTGAAAAGGCCGCAGGATGGGCCCCACCACCCGCGGCGGCTGCGGCGTCTGAATCGCGATCTCCTGGGCGAAAAGGCCGGCGGCGGCAAGGCCAATAACGATAAACGGTTTCCAGAGCGTGCGCATAGTCAATTGAAATCCTAGCTCAGGCGTCCCAAAACATGTTTCGGTTCGCGCTGTGCTGATGCAATCGCGGGTCCATCGCCGAGGGCGTGCCGGGTCATCGTTTGTTCCAGACAAGCCCGGCCGGGGTGTTCGATTTCGCCACGGGCTGTCCGGTTCCGAAACTTAATGGCCGCCCGCGCGGTCCAAACCATGTAGGTCAATCAAGGAGGTGTCGAGTGGCCGCGACGGTGTGGAAAGGCTTCGTCAGCTTTGGGCTGGTCTCGTTCCCGATTCGCCTGCAGGTGGCGGCGCGCGAGAAGTCGATCCAGTTTCATCTGCTCCATAAGAAGGATCTTTCTCGCGTAAAGGAGGTCTATTTTTGCCAGGCGGAAGACAAGCCGCTAAAGCGCGAAGATCTGGTGAAGGGCTACGAGGTAAGCAAGGAAGAGTATGTGGTCATCGAGCAAACCGATCTGGACAAAATCGCGCCGAAAACGGCCAAGGTGATGGATATTCTCCAGTTCGTGAAGGCCGGCGAGTTCGATCCTGTGTTTCTTGACAAGTCCTATCATGCGATTCCCGATGGCGACGTCACCAAGCCCTACGCGCTCTTTCGCGAGGCCATGAAACAGCGCGGCCAGTATGCCCTCGCCAAAGTAGCGATGCACAACCGGGAGCACATCGTGGTGATCCGTCCGGACGGCGATGAGCTGATGCTGCACACCATGTTCTTTGCGGACGAGGTGCAGCAGGTGCAAGTGAAAACGGGATCGCAGAAATTTTCGCCCCAGGAGTTGAAGCTCGCCGGGCAACTGATCGACACATTAAGCGCCAGGTTCGACCCCAAGAAATTCCATGACGAGTATCAAACCAATCTGCAACAGCTAATCGAGCAGAAACAGACGGGCGAGCGGGTAACCGTGCCCAAGCGTGAAAAGCCAGCGCCCGTATCGAATATATTGGACGCGTTGCGAAAGAGCCTGGCGGAGAAAAAAACTTCCAAACGGCGTGCCGCCTAACCGCCCGTAGGCGCCGCTTGCTGAGAGCACGCGGTTAGTACGATTGGTACAAAAGTAGCTCTACCTTCTACAAAAAGCAGAAAAGGCCCCTTCCCCAAAACCGTTATCCAGTCCACTCTTGTATATAAGGTTCCGAGGAGAAATTATGTTTAGGGCGCTTACGTTCGCTGCGGCCTTGGCCGCGTTTTCCACCATCCTGTCGGCTCAAGCCATCGATCCGGACACGTTCAAAGTGAACTACTTTTCAAACATCGGCATCGCTAATCCAGCCCAGATCCGAATGACCAACGCTGGGACGTCGGGTGGAAACATCTGCGCCGATATCTACGTATTCAACCCGAGCCAGGAACTGGAGGAGTGCTGCTCTTGCCAGCTGACTCCGGATGGGTTGCGTACCCTCACCATTGGTGGCGTTGATGGCGATATCGCCGATAACCCCGTGACCGGCTACGATCCGCCCCTCCTGAATGGGGTGATAAAGATCGTTTCTTCCAGCGGAACCTGCTCCGGCTCTGGCCTTCCCCTTCCGGTATCGCCGAAGCCGATCCCCGGTCTTCGGGCCTGGGGAGGGCACCTGAACGGCCCTGGGATTTTAACCGAGACGGCGTTTCAAGACGCCGGACTCAGCGCGGCGGAGCTGACCAGGCTGGGCTCGGAGTGCAACGCGATCAAGATTGTGGGAAGCGGCCATGGCGTCTGCTCCTGCGGTATGGGCGAAGCAACCGACTAACGCTGAGGGCTGCTCGGGGATCGTGCGCGCTCCATTCGGAACAATCCATCGCCTCTGCGATACACTGAGGGACTGTCATCAGTTCTCAAGGAGGATGGTACTTGTCTGAGTGGACCTACGCGCAAGATAAACCCGCCGAACGGCTGTGCAAGATTGAGCAATACGGCGTGATCAAACAGCAGGCCACGGGCGACGTGGAATTCGTGATCACGGTGCGGGAATACGTCAGTCCGCCCGATCCCGCCATGCGCTTTCTGGCGCAAGCCGACAAACAAACCAATCAGAAGACCGCGCCCTACACGCCGTGCGGCTGGGGGTCGTCGCTGCTGCAGGCGCTGGCCGAGTGCATCAATGGAATCCGGAAATTCCCCTACGAGCCCTAGCGGGAAAATGCTAGCCCGCCTGGCCTGTCTACTGTTGACGGCGCTCACTTGCCACGCGGCATCGCCGGGACCGTCGGCATCCGATATCGACGCGCTCTACCCACGCATCGAAGCGCTCTACATCGACATCCACGGCAATCCGGAGCTGGCGTTCGAAGAAAAGCAAACCGCGGCCAAACTCGCCGCCGGCTTGAAAGAGCTGGGTTACGAGGTCACCACCGGGGTGGGCCGGACGGGCGTTGTCGGGCTGCTGAAGAATGGTCCTGGACCCGTCGTCATGCTGCGCACCGAGCTGGACGCGCTGCCGGTGACGGAACAAACCGGGCTGCCGTTCGCGAGCAAAACAGCGGGCGTGATGCACGCCTGCGGGCACGATCTTCATATGGCCGCCTGGAGCGGAACCGCGCAGTGGATGGCCGAGCATCACTCCCAGTGGCATGGCACGCTGATGCTGATCGGACAGCCCGCCGAAGAGGCTGGACAGGGCGCGTCCGCGATGCTGAAGGACGGTCTGTTCACTCGTTTTCCCAAACCCGACTTCGCAATCGCGCTGCACGATGACGACACCCTGCCGGCCGGGGTGATCGGCTATCACGCGGGCTTTTTCCGCGCCGCCGCCGACTTCCCGATGGTGACCATTTTCGGCCGTGGCGGCCACGGCGCCATGCCGCAGAACACCGTGGATCCGATTGTGATCGCCGCGCGAACCATCCTGGCCTGGCAGACCATCGTGTCACGCGAAATCGATCCGCAAAGTCCCGCCGTGGTCACCGTCGGCGCCATCCATGGGGGAACCAAAAACAACATCATTCCCGATCAGGTGCAGCTTCTGTTATCCGTCCGCACCTTTGATGAGCAAGTGCGTAAACACGTGCTCGCCGCCATCGCTCGTATCGCGAAGGAAGAGGCCGAGGCGGCTGGTGCGCCTCGCAAGCCCGTGGTGGGTCCCACGCCCGATATGGTCAGCAGTGAAGCTGTCTACAACGATCCGGATCTGACCAATCGTCTTGCCGCGGCGTTGAAGAAAGGCATGCCTGAGGGAAGCGTGGTCGAGATGCCGGCTAAAATGACATCCGAAGATTTTTCCGAATATGGCCGCGCGGGAGTGAAGGCGGCGCTGCTGCATATCGGCGCGGTGGACCCGGCGAAACTGGCTGAGTCGCGCAGGACGGGCATCCCGGTTCCGGCTCCGCATTCGCCGCAATGGGCGCCGGTGTTAGACGTCACGCTGAAGGCGGCGGTGCAGGCGGAAACCATCGCGCTGCTCGACCTGCTCAACTAGTCCACCGTCGCTCGCACCAGATCCAGTAGTTCGTCGGTTACATCGGCGGGCAGATCATCATGGGTAAGGCTCTCACACAACGAGATCAGATCAATCACGCGAGCCAACCGACGCCAGCCGTCGGGCAGCTCGCCTCCGGCCCTCAAATATCCTTCCGAGAAGTGCGGCTCGACAACTGGACGGGACCCGCATTCGTAGCGCAGAAAATGGGCGACATCGGCGAGGGGAGAACCGGAAAACGCGAACTCCCAATCGAGGATCGCAGCCACGGCCCACTTTCCGGCGACGCGCCGCACGAGAACGTTGCGCTTGCCAAAATCGCCATGGACCAGGCGGTTGTCGTTCGCCAGAGTGGCCATCTCGGACGCATAGGACCAAACCAACGCCCGCGTTCGATCCCGCAGGTCCGCCGGCATGCGCCGCTGAAGGTTACGGGATGCGAGACAACGATCGGCAAATCGCGGTCCAGGGTTCGCGCCTTCCATCAGTGAGCGAGAGACTTGCGGCCCGGGGCCGATCCATCCGGATTTTTCGAACGCCACGCGACCGATCAGCGCCAAGGTCTGGCCCGCGCTATATGCAGCTTCGGAAATCACGACGGAATCGCCGCTGCGCTTCAGTTCGCGAAACGTGATTCCCTCGATATAGCGCAACAGCACGAAGGGCGGAAGCTCATTCCGACCATCCGCCTCGGCGTGGATCACTTCGGGGACGGGAACGGAGCGACCAATCAAGTTCAGCAGGTCCGCTTCCTTGCGGCACAGCGATGCATCGTGCTCAAAGATGCGAAGGACGACGAATTCGGATGGCGAGTCGAACCGGAGCCTGAAATTCGCGTTACGCAAACCATCGCCGAGTGGCTGAACATCTACGCAGCGGCGGCGCGGAAATGCGGTCTTGACGATGCGCTTTAGCACATGGCGTGGAAGCGCCCGGCGCGGTTCCGGCACCACCCAACGCGACTCGACCGGAGCGCCGCGGATCACTTTACTACCAGACCATGAGCGTTCAGACGAGCGCCTGCTCGATCACCGCGCTCAATCCCGCCAGCGGCTTCACGACATCGTCGCTCAATCCGAAGCGGCGCTGAAAATAGGCAGCGTCGTTGTAGCTGAGCCAGACTTGGCCGCCGGCATCCTGCCAGGCCAAAGCTTTCCACGGCAGATCGATGGCCGACGTCGGCGCTGCCAACATTACCGGAGTTCCGCCCTTGGGGTTGCCAAAAATCAGCAGTTGCGTGGGCGGCATTTTCAGCCCGGCCTTTTCGGCCTCGCCGCTATGATCGACCAGCGCGAAAACTTTGACGCCCTTCGCCGTGAGAATGGTCTCCAGACGATGCAGTGTCTCGGACACTGAGTATTTGCTCGGCTTGCTGACGATACCTTCGCCTTGATTCATTTCGCAGCCAGCTCCCTGGTCAAGTAAACCGCGATCGCCAATCCTGCCGCCGCCAAAACCAGCGCGACCAGGATCGCCATCGTGGAAGGCTTGGTTGCAATCGGCGTGCCGGCGTTGAGCGCGCGCACGATGCGCACATGACGCACCGACGACACGATATTCACCACCACCCCGGCCACCAGCAGCGCCGTCCCGAGCGGCACCGATAGCGCAGATGTTTCCAATTGCGGCAGCGTTCGCAAGCGACGCCAGCTCACGCAGGAACAGGCCGAAGCGCGCCACCACGAATCCGAAGCCCATCAGCGCGATGCCGGTGCGAATCCAAGCCAGAAAGGTGCGTTCTTCGGCGAGAAAGGTTCGCGGATCGGTCGGCATTCTACGACTTTCACCTGCTTCCATTTTCCACGGCGGAACAGCAGGATTCCAAGTACCGCGAGCAGGGAATCGGAAACCACCACAGCGACATACACGCCATTGGGTCCGAGTCCCGTATGGAACGCCAGCGCCCAGGCCAGCGGAATCTGGCACAGCCAGAAACATACCAGGTTCAGGGCGGTGGGCGTGGCCGTGTCGCCCGCGCCGTTGAAAGCCGCGGTGATCACCATGCCGTAGGAGTAGGAAATATTCCCGAAACTAAACAGCCGCAGCGCGCTTACGGCCAGGCGCGCGACCACGGGATCGCTGGTGAACAGGCCGATGATCTGCGGCGCGAACGCAATAAACAGCAGTCCGATGGCGCCCAGGAACAGCATGTTGTATAGTCCCGTGCGCCACACCGAGCTCTCGGCGCGCGAAGGTTTGCCCGCGCCCAGATTCTGTCCCACTAGCGTGGCGGCCGCGTTGCTCATGCCCCACGAAGGCAGGATGGCGAAGATGATCACCTTGAACGCGACGGTGTAAGCGGCGGTGGCGTCGCTTCCGAAGCTGGCGATGATCCGCACCATGCCGATCCAACTCGCCATCTGCACCAGGTATTGGAACATGGCGTTCAACGAGAGTCGGATGAGGCGCCACATGAGCAGCAAGTCCGCCCGCAGTTGCGACGCGTGTACCGCCAGCCGCCCGCGGCCCGAGGTGAGCACCCACAATTGCAAAAGAACGCCGACGCCGCGCCCGATGGTCGTGCCGACCGCCGAGCCCGTCACGCCCAGGCGCGGAAACGGGCCGAGTGCCGAAGATCAAACACGGATTCAGGCAAATGTTCACGATGTTCGCGATCCACAGCACGCGCATCGCGATGGCCGCGTCGCCCGCGCCGCGAAAAACGGCGTTGATCAGGAACAGCAGGAAGATGGTGGCGCTGCCGCTAAAGATCATGCGCGTATAGCCGGAGCCGAGCTTGACCACGCTGTCCGAGCCGCCCATGATGTGCAGCAGATTCGGCGCGAAGAAATAACCGAAGATGGCGATGGTTCCCGACACCACCAGCCCGATGATAATGGCTTGCACGGCCACCAGTCCGGCGGCGCGTTCGTCCTTCTCGCCCATGCGGCGCGCCACTAGAGCGGTAGCGCCTATGCTGAGTCCCATGGCGATGACGAAGACCAGAACCAGCGAAGTTTCGGTGAGCCCGACGGTGGCCACGGCGTCGGCGCCCAGACGCGATACCCAAAACACGTCCACCACGCCGAACAGCGATTCCATGCACATTTCGAGCACCATCGGAACGGCGAGCAGTACGATGGCGCGGCCGATGGCGCCTTCGGTGAAGTCCTGGCTGGAGCCCATCACTGCTTCGCGCAGCGAGGACCATATGCCGGGATCGCGAACTTGGATTGAACTGATGCTGTCACTCATAGAAATTCCTCAAGACGATTTGAAAACCTGGTGAACTGGCGGGGCTGCGGGACCAACCCAAAAAGCGGCGTCAGAGTGCGAATGGGGTTTTCACGGCGTCGTTTTTCACAGAAGTGACCTCGAGTGAAACAGTTTTCTTAGTGTAGCGCGATTCTTACGGCACGCGGAAGGGCAGGTTGCTGGAGAGGGTACCGCCGGGCGTGATCACTTCGACTTTGCCGGTGGTAGCGCCAGCTGGCACTGTTGCTGAGATCTCGCTCGATGAGCCGATGGTAAAGGCAGCGGCGATGCCGTTGAACGTGACGCTGCTGGCGCTGGTCAGGTTGTTGCCGAGGATCTGGACCGGCTCACCAACCCGGCCTGAGGCGGGCAGTGTTTTCACAAATGCATTCAAACCGACCGACAGTTTGAAGATCGTGCCATCGAGCTCGGTCCCGAGGGCAGACGTGGTGCCGTACAGGTCCCCATTGGTGTCCTGAATGAGTCCTGCTATCGGGGCCGGGCCGTCCGTCCCGCACTCAGTTTGGGCAGGGCAAAAACTGTACAGCGTTGTCAGCGAGCCGCTCGGGGTAATCTTGAAGATCGTCGCGTGGAAGCCATCGGCCAGGCCGCTCGTTGTCCCATAGAGATCCCCGTCGGTGGCCTGGATCAGCGCCGCCTGAGGAGATTCACCATCCACGCATTGTGGGCAGAAGCTGTACAGCGTGTTCAGCGTACCGCTCGGGGTGATTTTGAAGATCGTTCCGCCGATGGTGTGGGCTCCCCCGTTCATCGTTGTCCCGTACAGATCCCCGTTGGTGGCCTGGACCAAGCTCGCCGACGGGTTTCCGCCGTCCTTGCAGGCGGGCTGGGAGCAGAACCTGTAGAGCGTCGTTAGTGTCCCGCTTAGGGTGATCTTGAAGACCGTTCCGTATCCGTACGGTCCTCCTCCGGACGCTGTCCCATACAGGTCCCCATTGCTGGCTTGAACCAGCCCGGCTTGGGGCCTTTCACCGTCCGGGCACCCTTTTTGCGAACAGAAGCTGTAAAGAGTGGTCAGCTTGCCGCTTGGAGTGATCCTGAAGATCGTGCCGCCGCCGTAAGCTCCGCCATTGAACGTTGTTCCGTATAGGTCTCCATCGTTGGCTTGGACCAAGCCAGCAGCAGGATTTTCGCCGTCAGGGCAGCCGCTTTGAGTGCAGAAGGTGTACAGCGAGGTCAGTGTGCCGCTTGGCGTCATCTTAAACACCGAGCCAGAATCGTAGCCGTGTCCGCCTTGAGATGTTGTTCCGTAGAGATTCCCATCGGTTGCCTGAACGAGCCCGGCGATGGGATAAGATCCGTCCGCGCACCCCTGCAGAGCGCAAAAACTGTAAACCGTAGCCCCCGCTCCGCCTGGGTTGATGGCGAAGATCGTGCCGCCGCCGTAAGCTCCGCCAATGGGCGTTGTCCCGTAGAGGTACCCATTGGTGGCTTGGACAAGGGCTGCGGCGGGGTACGCGCCATCCGGGCCAATGAAGTTGTCCAGGCTGGTGAACGGGGCAAAAGCCAGCATCCCGGAATGGCTCAATCCATTGGCGAAGGCGGCTTCGGCTCCGCCTGGGGCGAATTCCCGAATATCGCTGGCGCCGTCGCTGCTGAAGAGGTCGCCAAAAGCGTCAAAGGCCAAGCCGAACGTCGGCCCCGAGGCGAACGTGCTTTTGACACCTCGCGGGGTGAACCTGTAAATACGGGCGTCGTCGTGGTCGGCCACATAAAGGTTGCCGCCAGAGCCAAAGGCCAAGCTGGTCGGATCGAACAAGCCGGTTGCGAAAATACTCTCGGTTCCGCTCGGCGTGAATTTCAGGACTTCGCCGGCGCCGGCCACGCCGGTGGAAGTGCCGACGAAAAGGTTGCCGAAGGCGTCGAAGGCCAAACCCATCGGCTGGTTCAACCCGGTCGCGAATGCGGTTTCCACCCCCGCAGGCGTGAACTTCGAAATTTGGCCGCTGCCGGATGCGCTCACGAAAATGTTGCCACTGGCGTCAAAAGCGAGGCCCCAGGGCTTGCTCAGCCCGGAGGCAAAGGTGGTTTTGACGGCGCCCGGCGTGAATTTCACAATTTTCCCGCTGCCGGAGGCGCTTACGAACAGGTTGCCGGCGGCGTCAAGGGCCACGCCCACCGGTGCGCTCAAGTCTGAGGCGAAGGTGCTTTCGATGCCAGCAGGCGTGAACTCCAGAATTCTGCCGCTGCTGGTGTCTGCTTCATAGAGTTGCGCGGACGCAATTTTCACTGTAAATCCCAACGCCAGAAGCGGCAGCACCAATCTCATCTGACTTGTCAGTAATTTGTGCACTTTAGAAACTAATGCTAAGCAAGTATACATTGAGTTGTCGGAGACAGCCATTTAGGTTGGTACTGGCAGTAATGAATTAATAAATTGCAGGTTCCGCCGGCTGCCCGGCGCCACTGGTCAGCGCCTCCGCGGCCAATCGGCGTGAAAGATGGTGAGAATTGCGAAACGATCGGGGTGAATGATTAGAGACCGAGGGAACCGGGCGAGAATTCGGCTTCATGGCGACACATCGAACGCCACGTTGCTCGAGAGCGTGCCGCCGGGGAGCACCACCTGCACCTTGCCGGTGGTCGCGCCAGCGGGTACCGTGGCCGAGATTTCGCTCGATGAGTCGACCGTGAAGGCCGCGGCGACGCCGTTGAACGTGACGCTGGTGGCACCGGTCAAGTGGGTACCTATAATCTTGACGGTCGCTCCAATGTTGCCAAAGGCGGTCTGCGTTTTCACAAACGCATTCAGGCCCAGGGAAAGGCTGAATATTGTGCCATCGTTGCTAGCCCCGCCTTGAGACGCCGTACCGTAGAATTTCCCCGTGGTGGCCTGGACCAGCCCTCCGTTTGTGAACGGGCACCCATCGGGACAGATGGTGTAGAGCGTCGTTAGCGAGCCTGCTGGGGTGATCTTAAAGACCGTGTCACCCGTTGTACCGCACTAGGGAAACCGCCGTCGGCGCCATCGAAACTGTGCAACGTAGTGAATGGGGCAAAGGCCAGTAATCCGGAATGGCTCAGGCCGCTGGCAAAAGTGCTCTCGACTCCGCTGGGCGTGAATTTCAGAATTTCGCCGGCGCCGGCCGCGCCGGTGGAAGTGCCGACGAAGAGATTGCCGAAAGCGTCAAAGGCCAAACCCATCGGCTGGCTCAATCCAGTGGCGAATGCGGTTTCCGCCCCCGCAGGCGTGAATTTCGAAATCTGGCCGCTGCTTGATGCGGTCACGAAAAGGTTGCCGCTGGCGTCAAAAGCCACGCCTACAGGTGCGCTCAGCTCGGAAGCGAAAGTGCTCTCGACGCCGGCAGGCGTGAATTCCAGGACTCTGCCGCTGCTGGTGTCGGCTTCATAGAGCTGCGCGGATGCAATTTTCACTGTAAATCCCACCAGAAGCAGCAGGACCAATCTCGTCTGACTTGTCAGTAATTTGTGCACTTTAGAAAATAATGCTGAACCAGTATATATTAAGTTTCCGTAGACGACCACACAGGTTAGTACTGGCAGTAATGAATTAATAAATCGTCAGTTCCACGGGCGAGCCCGCCCCGCAGCCCAGCGCCTCCGCGGCCGAGCCTTGGCTGGCGGCCACTTCCAGATACCCGGAACTTCCGACGATGGCGAAAAGCTCGCCCGGCGCGCATTCGGAGAACGTCAGCGCGAGGCGCGTGATGGACTTCAATCCGGCCGTCAGCGAAAAAGCGTGGGTGCGAAGGGTAGGGAACTGATCGATATGGAAGTTCGTGGCGAGATTTCCGAAATGATCGGCTTTGAGAATCACCCCGGTCCAAGCGTGCTTGCCAATCTGAGCGGGCGTATCGAATGAGGCGCATAAATAATCTTCGATACGCTTGCCGAATTTGGCTGGCGTCACTCCGGACGCCAGATGCGCGGCCACGGGTGAAAAAACATCGCGGCCGTGAAATGTTCGGCTCACCGGATGCAGAAAATAGCGCTCAGTGGTGATGTGCCGGACTTTCGGTTGTTCGCGCGTGAACACCATCGACAGCACGCCGTTGTCCGGCGCCACGAAGTATTGCCCTGCCATTTCGGCCAGCAGCGGCCTCCGCGTGGAGCCGACGCCCGGGTCGACAACCACCACGTGGATGGTCTTCTTCGGAAAATAACGACAGGCTTGCGCGATGGTGAATGCGCCATCCATGATCTCGAAGGGTCGAACGCCATGGCTGATGTCGACAATCTGCGCGGCCGGCTGGATTCCAAGAATCACGCCCTTCATGACGCCCACAAAGTGATCCGAGAGTCCGAAGTCGGTGGTAAGGGTGATAAGGCGGCGGTTCACCGTCTCAATGTACACCGGCGTGAGCCGGGATCGCGCGCCCGATGGCCAACTCCACTGGCGCCAGCACCCGGCCGTCCGCTATCACAGTCACGCTGGCTTGCCCCGGCGCGGTCTCAAACGGGACTCGCGCGTTGATTTGCGTGGGACTCACATAGCCGACCGGTGCAGCCACCCCGTTGATGAAGACGGAGGTGTCACCAAGCACCTTGGGCCATTGTGAACTAGAGGCCTGCGCAACGCGCGATACAAGGTTAGAGCCGAACAAAGCAACCAGAGAGCCCGGCGCCACTGGCCCCGGTTGGAATCCATCCGCGTTCACGACAGCCGCGACGCTACCCGCAGGCTGCTCCAAGCCAAACACAACCAGGCTGTCGAGCGTTGGCACGTACACCTTCCCGTTTGCAACAGTCGGCGTCGAGAATTTGACGTACGAACCCGCATTCCCTTGGTAAAGCTGAGTCCCAAGATCGGACGCGTCGTAGGCATTTAGCGCGCCCGCCGGATCGATGGTCCACAGGATTCCGTTGGCCGTGCCGTTGGCCGAGATGCTGGGCACCGTTCCGAGCATGCCGAACGTGGCGCCGCTGGCCGACACCGGAGCCGCCGAGAGAAGGCCATTCTGAATCGACAAAGCCTTCACCTGATCGTGTGCCGCCGAGAAATAGACGGTGTTGTTGAAATATGCCGGGATACCGAACAGCGGCCCCACTGCGCTGGCCAGGGATTGCACGATCTGGGAGTCTCCATTTGGCTGAAAATGGCCTAAATGATCGCGATCCAGCAAATAAACCGTGCCCAATTTACTTCCCGTGACCAATAAATGCGGATGAGTGGCGCTGCCCGCCTCATCCGGCAACAAGAGCGCGCCGCTAGACCCGAGATCTAAGTCCTTGTCATCGAGGGTGGCGGCGTTGAAGGGCGTGAAGTAGTCCGCCACGCCGAGGCCATTGCCGGTAGCGAGCTTGAGAACGCTGTCGCCGAAATCCGACCCGCCCAGGTTTGCGTCAAACGTGCCGTTGGCCGAGACCGCATAAATGTTGCCGTTCGCGTCCGCCGCAGGCGCCGCTCCGCCCTGCCAGAACGAACCCGCGTCCCAGTTGGGTGTGGCCGTGTAGGCGGCCACCTGGCCGAGCGTCGCTGCATCGTACGCGATGATCCAGCCATGGTAATTTCCACCGTCGCAATGGGACGACCACGCCGTATACACCACGCCATCGAGCAGCAGGAGCCCCGCGCGTTCCTTGTACAACCAAGGCTCAAACTGCACGGTGCCGGTGCCGTTGCCCGCGCCGGGCAGGGAAGCTTCAATCTTCACCGGACTGCCCGGTTTTTCCGCGCCGGTGGTGACGTCCAGCGCATGCAGCCGATGCACGTAATTGCCGCTGGGTTCCTCCTCGGTCATGGCCTCGACGTACAGTGTGCCGGAAGCCGGATCGATGACGGGCGTTCCGGTGATGCCGACTTCGGGTGTGATGGAGCCGCATCCCAACTCGGCCGCCGAGGCCGTGGTCACGCCTTGCGCGGGATTCAGGAAGCTGGCCTGCCACAGCGGTGCGCCCAGATTATTGTCGGCATCGAACGCGTACACGCTGTCATGTTCGGTGGCGACAAAAACGACGTTGTGGATCCCCTTGCCAGGCACGATCACTCCCGGAAGATACAAAGGCTGAGCGTAAATTTGCCCATCCACCGCATAGGAAAACAGCCGGCCAAATTGCCCCGAACTGACGCTGGCCGGCGTGAGCAGGGTCTCGTTGAGATTTTGCCCCGTTCGCGCCAGGTCGTTGTGATAGGTCAGGACGCTTACTTGACAGTTCCACCAGAGGACGCAGGCCAGGATCGGGTAAGTGGGGCGCATCGCCCGTTAGATTCGCAGAGCTATCGTATCGTTACGGGCCGCGAGTACCAGGACGGGCGAGGTCCCACTTGCTTTTGCCGGATCCGCGCAGCGGACATCAGCCGGGCCGGATGGAGCAATTCGAGGATTGTTTTCCACGGCGCGTGAGCGATTCTGCCCCGAATCGGCTCCCAATCGGCGTCCGGGCCGCAGCGCAGCTGGAATTGAATCCGATTGCGTTCGAAAATACGCACGATCTCGTCCGCGGGATAGTATCGCGACACGGTGGCGTGGCCTTTGTGCAGAACGGATGACGATGCGGCAAACAGATTCCGGAATCCCATGCCGCCGGCCAGCGTGCCCCATTCGGCGTCTTCCCAATAGAACGGATCGTACCAGCGGGTTTCAGGGATGAATTCGCGCAATAATTCGGTTTGAAACAGCGACGAGCCGCCGCCGGAGTAGGCATGTTCGACGACGGAGGTTCCGGGCGGAGGGGGCAGCTCCACCAGATTGATCAAACCGTCTTCCATGCTGATTCGCGTCCGGTTGGTTTCATTGCCCGCACTGGCGTTGGACATTGTTACCCGCGACGCGACGGAAAACACGTCCGGTGCAATGCAATCGAACGCGTTGCGAAGCGCGTCCGGGCTAACCAGAACGTCGCTGTTCAGCAGGTACGTCCACCCGGTTGTGACGTGGCTCAAGCCAGCGCTGATCGCCGCCGAGAATCCCAAAGGGCGCCGGAAATAGACAAACTTGCAGTTGGCATGGCGAGCTTCCACGCTCGCGTAGTCGGACGGCCGGCGAACGCCGTTGACCACTACCACCACGGGCGTGGCGTCGTCCAGGGCATCGATGCAGCGGCCTAGCATCGCAGGATTTCCGCGCTCGGGTATGACGACGCTGAACGTTGGCGCGGGCGGGCACGAAGCCGGAACCACGGGAATTTTGTCCGGCAATCGCGATTGCAGCAACGCGACGAGTGATAACACCAGATCTGCGGCGCGGGTTTTCGCGTCAAGCATGCGCGGGATCTGGAGCCGACGCGGGCGGTCGGGAGTCGACGCCGTATCGCTGGTCTGGGCGCTGAGCAGTGCGAACCCAAGCTGGCGTGCATCCTGACTGCGTCCGGCGCGCCACGGCGAATAGGGACGCTCGACGGCCGCCACGAATTCCGTTACTCCTTCGGCGCGGACCGGAAGAGAAATGCGGAAGTGCAGCGGACGGCGAGTTTCGTTGACGACGCGCGCCACCACCCGATCGTCCCGCGATATCGCCAGCGAGTTTTCGTCGCCCACGCGATACGCGGGCGGAAGCGTCCCTTCGATCGCGACAAAGCGGCGGCCATCGCCCTGGCACCAGAATCCGGCGTCGGGCCGCGACCACAACGTGCCTGCGTCATCGCGATTGTGCCATCCCCACAGCGTTCGCAACGGGCCTACCGTTTCGCTGCGCGCACGGAAAACGCAGGCGCGGCACTCTTCGATGGCGTCTTCCAAGTAAGACTTTCGGAAACTCTCGTAGGCTGCGCCATTCCAGATGGAGGCAAGGCTCGCCTCGGCCAGACTTCCCATCGGCCTTCGATCCAGGACTTCGCATACCACCACGTCGCCGTTCGCGAGCACATGCGCGGTTTCAAACGGATTCTGATCGCAGAAAAACGCGCTGGGCGCGACATCGGCGCCGTACTCTTTGGGCCGCGCGATACTGATCTGAATGAGACCGGCTTCGTTCGATGCTGCCTGGACATTAGTCTCAATGGCCGCCAGAAAGTCACCGGTAAGATGTCCGTCAGCACGCGTTTCGCAGTGTGCGCGATACGGCACGCCCTCCCGCTGGAGGATGGGGTGAATCGAGAGGAGAGGCGCGCCCAGGCGCTCGCCCAACGCCGCGACCCCGGCGATCTGGTCCACGTTCGATTGCATGGCCACCATGGCGAGATCGATCATGGGGGCCTGGTCCGGCAGGAGCTGCGAAGCGGAAACCAGCCGATCCAGTCGAGCTTCCAGAGCTTTGAGCGTGCCGCCGCCGTAAATGGCGCCAAACCGATCGTGCTCCAGCGTGTGCAGCGACACGCTGAGCCGATCCAGGCCCGAGGCCGGCAGGCGATCCACCACATCCCAAGGAATAGTCACGAGCGATGTCACCAGCTCCACTTGCGCCGACGAAGACTTGGCCTTGCCGATCGCCTCAATCAGGCGCGGATAATTGCCCGACTCGCCAGAATAATTCAGCCGCAGGATTTCGGCGCGGTCCAGCGCCGCAATCAGCGCTTCAAAGAGCCCGAAGTCCATGTCTTCGCCCGCTCCGCGCAGGGTTTCGCGCGAGCAAAACACGCAACGCAGCGGGCAGCGCGACGTTAGCTCGATCCACACCACTGCCGGGGTTCTGCGATTCGTCACGGTTGAGGCAATAGTAACCGAATCGCGCGTCGCAAGCGGCCTATAACTCGCTCAACGCCGCCACCAA
Source organism: Bryobacterales bacterium (assembly GCA_963798295.1). Taxonomy (GTDB): domain Bacteria; phylum Acidobacteriota; class Terriglobia; order Bryobacterales; family Bryobacteraceae; genus Palsa-89. The sequence continues at coordinate 307,576 of CAWCSV010000008.1, forward strand.
CGCGCCGCGCGCCGTCGACACCATGGGATTTGATGCCAACCGTACTTCCGCGATCGCCACCGGCAACTCCGTCTCGCGCAGCGATTTCTCGAACCGGTCGCGGAAGCCTGGTGGCATCACGCTCCCGCCACTCAGCACCAGTGGAATGGGCCGGTTAAGTTTCGGCATGTTCTGCACGCTGGCGAACTGATCCCGCAGCGCCGCCACCAGCGCCTGGATCACGTCGTCATAGTAGGTGCTGAGCGACTGATGGATCTTGTTCACGAAATGCCCGTTGAAGTGGAACGACTCTTCCTTGATGGTCCGGATGCGCGTGGCCGGCTCGCCGCGCAATTGCGCCGTGCTGGTATCGATAAAATCGCCCGCTTTCGGAATGCTGAAGCTGAAGACGGGCACCGACAGGTACGCCAGGCACACGTTGCAAAGGCCGCCGCCACAACTTATCCCGATGCCGGTGTAGTTGGAGCTTTCCATCTCGCCGTACACCACCGCCAGACCTTCGGATATCGGATGCGCGTCGTATCCCAGCTTCGTCAGCATGGTCTTCAGACTGGTTTCGTGCTCGTTCACTTCATCGCCGGAGCCCAGGGGGGCGGCCGGCACGCTGAAGCACAGCCTGCGACCTTGCCCATCGCCGTCGCCCATCACCAGCGCGACGATTTGCCGGACCAGCGTCAAACTACTGGCCTCGTCCGGGTTGAGCACGCCGCGCAGCATGGGCCGCCGCGTCTCCTTGTGGAACAGGTTGGCGAAGCGCTCGGATTCGTCGCCATACACCGTGATCTCGGAGTCCTGTACCAGATGAGGGATGCGCTCTTTCTTGAGCACGCCCTGGGTTAGTTTGGAAAACGGGATGTTGACGAAGGCGTTCAGTTGCGTATCGAACTGGATGTCCTTGTCCTGGCGCTGGGCAGCGACAATTCGGCTGGTGCCGACGTCCAGCCCCAGTGCCGAGAGAGTTTGCGTGTTGGTGGTGCTTGTCATGTGTGTAGCGGTCATCATTTGTCCTCCTGCTGTTTCGCACGCACTCTACTCTTGCGTGCCGGTGGCACTCCGGGGCCGGCGTTCCGTAAGGTGATTCACGCCCGCGCCAGTGCCCCTCGTAAGAACACTAGTGTCGGGAGCCGGCAAAGCCTCTCAAGCGTTCTCATTCCATCGCGCGGACCTAGAACTAGTAGGAAATCCGGTACCGCGAAGTCTTGATTTCATTGAGCAATTGTGCAGTGAAATCGCACCTTATTGTGTTAGTATTGTGCAACCACCTTCAGCAAGAAGGGGAGGGATCATGTTCAGGAAGTTGTTGCAGGCTTCCTCGCCTGAGAGCCGGTTTCCGGCCCACGCGGAGGAGCAAATCGACTCGCCTGCCAGGCCGCCAGCGCCTGTTAACGGTGAACGGAATCGCAACGATTCCAGTGACAATGCGAAGCTGTCATCCTTCGAAGAAATTTATCGCAAGTCGGCCTTCAAAGTCGCTACTTCCACCGCGGCCTGGGACATTTTGAAAGTGGCGGACATGATCTCGAGCCAGCACTTGCACGGTCTGTCGCCGGCCGGCAAACACAGCGCCCTGATGATGGCGCTGGAAGCGGCGGGCGTCGCGGTGGAGGATATGCTGCAGGACGCCGTCCAGCGGCAGCGAGTGTTGAACGAGTACGAAGACACGCAGCGCAGGCGCCTGGAGGATTTTGAAAAGATCAAGGTCGGCGACAACGAGCGTCTACGCGAGGAGATGGAGGCCCTGGGCTCCAAGTACCAGATGCGGATCGCCGGCGGCCGGCAGGAAATCGAACACGAGCGCGGAGTATTTCGTGAATGGCAGGAGCGCAAGGAACGGGAGCAGCGCCGCATCTCGGAAGCGGCTTCGGCTTGCGTGGCGGGCGATTCCGGATCGAGCGATGCCAGTATCTCGCGCCTGCTGGAGAAGAATTCAGGCCGATTGAGGGAACTGGCGTAGCGGCCATGTCGGGCGGAAACCAGGGCGAACGATATTAGAAAGGAGCCGAGGCTTTTGGCAAATTAGTTTCTTGTCATTGAAACGTAGTCTGTACGCCATCAGTGCCTAACTGCTGTGTGCGAAAAAGGGTGACCTGCCATGCAACCTCAATCTAACGTGCTCTTCGAACGGAGATCCAAGTCCCGGTTTCCGTTGCGGTTGAGTGTTAGGTATCGCACTGTGTCTGGCGGGCCGGCCCTGGTTGGCGTCGGCCGCACAGTAAACATCAGCAGTCGCGGCTTGCTTATTGCCTCGGAGCAACCCCAGGTCACTACCGGCGCGCGCTTGCAACTAACCGTGGATTGGCCGCCCCTGTTGCACGGAATCACACCTTTGCAGTTAGTTGTCTATTGCCGCGTAACCCGCTGTGTCCCGGAAGAGTTCGCCGTGGAACTGGACCAATATCAATTCCGGACCAAGCGGGCGAAACCCATGGCGCAGCGCCCGCCGGAACCGCCCCCTGAGTGAGCGCATGGGACGCCCAGCTCGGTAACGGGCGGAATCGATAGAAGCTTCCCATGCAGGCAGGGCCCGAGTGGTGAAAATAGCTGGAGCGCTCATCGCCGCCACACTCTTGGCTCCGGCAGCGCCGGCGCAGTGGATTCACTACCCGACGCCGGGCATCCCACGCACTGCCGATGGCAAGCCAAATCTGGCCGCGCCCGCCCCGCGAACGGCCGACGGAAAGCCGGACCTGTCCGGGCTATGGCAACCTGCATCCGGCGGCGCCGATCCGCAGTTCGTGGATATCGCCAAAGAAGTGAAAGGCGGCCTGCCGTTTCAACCGTGGGCGGCGGACCTGGTGAAAGCGCGGCGAGCGGCAAACAACAAGGATGATCCCGACGGCCACTGCCAGCCGCTGGGCACCGTCAAGATGCACCTGCATCCCTATCCCAGGAAAATCCTCCAGCTTCCCGGATTAATGGTGATCCTTTATGAGCGCGACACCGTCTACCGGCAAATCTTTACCGATGGACGGCCGTTGCCGGAGGATCCCCAGCCCTCGTTTTACGGATATTCTACGGGCAAGTGGGAAGGCGACACGCTGGTGGTGCAGACCAATGGCTTCAAGGACGATCTGTGGCTGGATATCAGCGGCACGCCACTAACGGACGCGGCGAAAGTGACCGAGCGCTATCACCGGCCCAGTTTCGGAAAACTGGAAATCGATGTCACCATCGACGATGCGAAAGCCTACACCAAGCCGTGGAGCATCCGGGTGAATCAGACGCTGGCGGCCGATACAGACTTGCTGCAGTTTTTCTGCGTGGAGAACGAAAAGGACTGGCAGCACCTGGTTGGCAAGTAAATTACTTGCTGATATCGCGGTGCGATTCTTTGACCTTGAAGCCCGCCCGCGCCAGCCGTTTGCGGATTTCCCCCGCGATCATCACCGACCGATGATGCCCGCCGGTGCAGCCGAACCCGATGGTCAGGTAGCTCTTGCCTTCGCGAATATAGTGCGGAATCAGATAAACCAGCAAGTCGGAGATGCGATCGATAAACTCGGCGGTCTGGGGGAACGAGCGGATGTAACGCGCCACGCTGGGATGACGCCCGGTGAGCTTCTTGAACGCGGGAATGTAGTTGGGATTGGGCAGGAAGCGGACGTCGAACACCAGATCGCTGTCGGGCGGCACGCCGTGGCGGTAACCGAAGCTGGTGATGTCGATGCGGATGCTGGCCTCATTGCGCCCGCCGCTGAATTTTTCTCCGATCACTTCGCGCAGCTCGTGCACGTTGAACTTGGAAGTATCGATGATGTGATCCGCCACGCTGCGGATGGGAGCCAGCAGCTCGCGCTCCCTGCGCAGGCTCTTGAGCACAGTGGCTTCGGTGCCCAGCGGATGCGGCCGCCGCGTTTCACTGAAGCGGCGCGCCAGCGTTCGGTCGCCCGCCTCGAGAAAAACCAGCGTGGCCGGAGTGCGCTTGCGCAGCCGCTTGAATATCGCGGGAAACTGCGTCAGTTGTTCGCCCTCGCGAATATCGATCACCAGCGCCGCGCGTCGCACGTGCGAAGAATCCTTGGCCAGCTCGGCAAACTTCGGGATCAGCTCAATGGGCATGTTGTCCACCGCGTAGTAGCCCAAATCTTCGAACGCCTTGAGAACGGTGGCTTTGCCCGAGCCGCTCAGACCCGTGATCACAACCAACTCCGGGCCTTGCGGCTCCGCTTTGCGAGCGTCTCGTTTGGCCACTAGCGTATCCCGCATGATTTCTGAACCACGACCGTGAGGGAGTGGCCGCCGGGGCCTGCCGCTTGCTTATGCGCGCGGTTCAGAACGATGGATGTCACGCTAGCTTTCGATGAGATCGAAATGGCCGTCGGAACGGCGCATCAGAACCGTGACGCGGTTGGTTTGCGCATCGCGGTAAACCAGGTAGTCTTGCGACGCTTCCATTTCAAGCATCGCCTCTTCCAGCGTCATCGGTTTCTTGCCTTCCGACGGATTGACGCGAAACACCTGCTTGTGCGCCGCCTTTCGCGCGCCGTGTGAATTCTTGCCGTCGGTGGCGCTCTTGGCTCGCTTCGCCGCCGGTGCGGGATGCAGCGTGGCGCTGGCCTTTTCGCCGTCGGCTTCCTTGTCGCGCACGCGTTTGGTGTCGCGCCAGCGGGCCCGCAGTTTGAGTAGCTGCTTCTCCAGCCGGCTAAACGCCTCGTGCGCGGCCACCGCGATATCGCCGTCGGTGGCGATGCCCACCAGCGCATGGTCCCAGGCATTCATCGTGATTTCCACTTTGTGCAGAAACCGCTGCTGGGTGAGCACCACATGGGCTTCCTTCTCGCCCCGCTGCTCCAAAACCTTGGAAAGCTTTTGCAGCTTGGCCTCCAGCTTGGTGCGCTGCCGCGGGGGAATTTCTTCGGACTTTCCTGTATAGCTGATTTTCATCGGAATCTCGCGGGATCGGGCAGAGTTAGGCTCGGACCCGGCGCTGGTGAGTGGAAGGGATTTTCATGTCTTCTCTATACTTGGCTACCGTACGCCTGGTCACGTCGATGCCCTCGCTCTTCAGTCGCGCCGTGATCTGCTCATCAGTCAACGGGTGCTGCGTATCTTCCTCTTCAATCATTTTCTTCACCCGCCGCTTCAGGATCAACAGCGGGGTGGCGCTTCCAGCGGAGCCTTGCACGGCTTCGGAGAAGAAATACCGCAGCTCGAAAACTCCCTGCGGCGTGTCGGCGTATTTGCTGGCCACCGCACGGCTCACCGTGGAAGGATGCACGCCAATCTCTTCGGCCACTTCCTTGATCATCATCGGCTTCAGCGTGTCGATGCCGTGTTCCAGAAAATCAAGCTGGCGGCGCACGATGGATTGGCAAACTTTGAGAATGGTCTGCTTGCGCTGTTCGATGTTCTTGATCAGTTGAATGGCCGCGGCATAGCGATCTTTGACGTAATTGCGGATCTCCTTGCTCGGTTCCTGATCCCGATCCAGCATCTTGCGATATTGGGCGTTCAGGCGAAGCTGCGGAAGATCGTCGTCGTTCAACTGGATGATGTATTCGTCGCCTTCTTTGAATATGTAAACGTCCGGTTCCACCTGCTTGGAGCCGCGGTCGGAATAACGCAAACCCGGATAGGGGTCCAGATGCCGGATCACATCCACGGCCAGCTGGATGTGTTCCAAGGGCCGGCCCATCTGCTTGGCGATTTCCTTGAGCTGGCGGGTTTCGAGCAGCTTCAAATGATTCGCGACGATCTGCCAGGCCACGCCGCCCTTGCCGTTGCGGCTCTCGATCTGCAACAGCAGGCATTCCCGGACATCGGTGGCAGCCACGCCCGCCGGATCCAGCGATTGCACGATCCGCAGGCCTTCCTCAACCTCCGCCATAATATGTTTTCCGGATTCGGCGATCTCGTCCAGAGTGGCCGTCAGGTAACCATTCTCGTCCAGGTTGCCAATGATGTTGTCGGCGGCGTCGCGCACGTCCTCCGACATCACCAGCACGGCCAGTTGGGATTGCAGATGATCGGGCAGCGTGACGGGAGAGGAAAGGAAGGTCTCAAACGACGGTTTCTCGACCGTTTCCGAAGCCGGGCTCTTGTATCCCGGATCCAGATAATCGTCGAAGAAAGTTCCGAAATCGATCTCGTCAAAAGGATCTTTCTCGGTTTTCGGCTCGGTGATTTCGCCTTCTCCCGCCGAGCCCTCGCCCGCCGGAGAAGTGGAGACGCCATCCATCGAAACAGCAGCGTTAGCGTCGAATTCGACCGGCGAAGCCTCGGGAATTCCAGCGGCGATCTCGGGCTCGGAGCCCGTGCCGTTCACCGTTTCGAGGATCACCTGGTCGGAGGGGTCCGCCACGCGCTCGGACTCAAGAATCGCCTGCATTTCTTCAGCCGAAAGCTCTTCGATGCCGTCCACCGATTCTTCGAGGACCGGATTCTCGGCGATCTCCTGGGTAATCATGTCCTTCAACTCCAGCCGGTTCAGCTGGAGGACCGTCACCATCTGCACCAGGCCAGGAGTAAGGATCTGCTTCTGCGAGACCTTCAGCTGCAGTCTGGGCGAAAGCATCGACATCTGTAGCCATGATAACACCGGCTGTCAGCAAGTAAGCGGCCAATTCAAAGCAGGCCAATAATGCCTGAATTTACCGAGTTCTTACAACTCGGCAACCTCTTGAAGCGGCCTCGGCCGCTGTAATGGTGCCATGAGACGGAACGCACGGACCCATCGGCTCTTGCCGCCGCTTTTCCTGGCTCTCGGATGCATCGCGCAAGCCCAAACATCCCAGTCCGCGTCCCCGCCCGCGCCCCAAGTCTCGTTTGTGGACGCGTCGCATTCCACTTTGCGCCTGGAAGTGGACGGCAAGCCGTATCTGGTGGACGTTGCGGCGGGTACGGTTCACCCCGATACCGCGAGCCCGCCGGCTTCCGGCGCGACCCTGTTCTCGGAGAATTGCGCCCGCTGTCATGCCTCAAACGGCCAGGGAATCAGCTCCATCGGCACGCCCGATTTCACCCGCCGCGATTTCCAGGCCAAGCTGACCGATCGGCAAATCGCCGATACGATTCGCAACGGAAAATCGGGCCGTATGCCGGCGTTTGCAGGCCAGTTGAACGATGAACAGATCCAGTCGCTCACGGCCTATGTCCGGTCCTTCGCAACCTCCGGCGGGACGGAGCTAGCATCCGAATCCGGGATTTATCAGTCCGGCGACGACGTGCTGTTCACGCTGCCCACCGGCCGGCCCGTGGACAAGCACGCCGTGATCGTCAACTTCTCGCACCGTTTCGCTTATGACTCGGCGGTGTCGGGCCCGGCGCGCGGCGCCGAACTGTTCGGCCTGGACAATTTCGCGCTCTCGTCGTTCGGCGTGCGCTATGGCGTAACCGATCGGTTCTCGGTGGATGTCTGGCGATCGCCCTCTTTCATCGGCAGGCCCATCCAGCTCATGGCCGCCTACAACCCCCTGGACGAGCATCACGAGGACCCGTTCAACCTGGCTTTCCGCGTCTCCATCGAAGGGCAAAACAACTTCCGCAAGAACTACACCGAAAATCTGGAGGTGATTGTCTCGCGCAGCCTGACTTCGCGCGCCCAAATTTACTTTGTCCCTACGGCGTCGTTCAACGACCGGCGGCTTGTGCAGGGGTCGCTCGAGTCGGACGAGATCTTAGACCAACCCGGCGTCAACGCCTTCTCGCTGGGCACGGGACTCGCAGTTGATATTCGTCCAACCGTCGCGCTGCTGGCGGAGGTGATTCCAACGGTTGTAGGCGGGGCCGAACTTGGCATCCATCGCCCGCCGTTTTCGTTCGCGATCCAAAAGAAGATTTATCGCCACGCCTTTACCTTTGGCTTCACCACCAGCCCGGGAACCACGGTATCCCAGCGCGCGGGCACCAACGCCACGTTTCTGAATAATCCGAGCGCCGACACGCCGTCGGGATTGTTCCTGGGCTTTGATCTGACGCGCCGGATCTACTAGCGCGCTCAGTAGATCTGCACGCTGGATACGGCGCCATCTGTCAGGCGGATGGTGCCAAGAGGCGCGCCGTTGGCCGCATAGTGATAGATCTCGATCAAATGGCCCTCGTCGTCCGTCGTGATGCGGTCGGCGGGTGGGCCGAGCTTCATCAGCTGTCCGCGACCCATCCCGGTCTTCACCGTCCGCAAATCGTCGGCGGTCAATTCGGTCGGCGGAAGCGAAACGGGCGTTGTTGGAGCTGCGACGGATGGTTGCGGCGGCGGAATTGGAGCCGGCTTCGCAGCAGCAATAGCGCGTGGTCTCGGCGGCGGAAGCGAAACCGATTTTGCCGACACAATGGCGAACGGCTGCGGCGGCGCTAACGAAATGGGCTTGGTGGCCACGAGGGCGGATGGTGGCGGGGGCAAAAGTGAAATGGGCCTAGCGGCCACGACGGGCGGCGGTTTCGGAGGCGCAAACGACGCGGGCCTTGCAGCAACGAGGGCCAATGGTGGCGGGGGCAAGAGTGGAACGGGCTTTGCCGCAACAATGGCCGATGGCTCGGGCGGCGAAATGGGAGCTGGCTTGGCTGCGGCAATTTCGGTTGCTTGCGGCGGCTTGGGGGCGCTGGGTGGCACGCAGTCTGGTGGCTGATCCGGATTCAATTGCTTGGCCTTGGCCAGGTCCGCCTCAGCTCGGTGCTGTTGCCCTAAATTGCGGAGCGCGTCGCCGCGGTGATAAAGCGCTCTGGCGTAGTTTGGATTGAGGCCGATGGCGTGGTCGTAGTCCTGAACAGCACGATTCAATTGACCTTTGCGGGCGTACGCGAAGCCTCTCCCATTGAAAGCCACGGCGAGATTCGGGTTCAGCCGGATGGCCTGCCCGTAGTCCCGAATGGCGCGATCGTATTGGCCCTGGCAACTGTAGACGGCGCCCCGGTTGTTGAAGGCCGCGGCAAGACTTGGGTCCAGCCGGATGGCATGGTCGAAATCCTCGAGCGCGCGATCAAATTGATCGTCCACCATATAGGAAACGCCTCGGTCGTAGATAGCTTGCGCGTAGTTCGGGGCGCGCTGGATGGCCTGGTTGAATTCCTGCAGGGCGCGGTCGTATTCGCCCTTGCGGGCATAAGCAGCGCCGCGGTTGCGATAGGCTCTGGCGAGATGCCCCGGCGTCTCCCGGCCGGAGTTAATCATGGCCGTGCAGCCGGCGATTGCGGTATCGGGATTGTCCGAAAAGCAGCGCTCGGCATCGGAAGGCTGAACGGCCGCTACGCCGCCAAAGCCGGCGATCTGCAGCAGCAGCAGGATTGGCAGTATCGAGGTGTTGCGCATCACTTATACCGTCTGCAAAATCCTACGCATAATGGATAGGGGGGAAACCTTAGAACACGCGGGGTGTTTTTCCTATATGCGCGCTCCAACGGCTCCAGGCAACAATATGTCGCATATGAAAGCGTTCGCTATCTTCGCGTGTTTTGCCGGCCTGGGCCTGGCCTTCGCCCAGCAGCCGCCCGACGGGCCCAGATTCGAGGTGGCGTCCATCAAGGCCTCCGATCCCAATCCCTCGAACCCGATGTTTATAGGTATGAGCGCCGACGGCGCGCTGGTGCAGTACACCAACATCACCCTGCTGGATTGCATTCGCGGCGCGTACCGCGTGAGGGATTTCCAGATTGTCGGGCCCAATTGGATGTCCAGCGCGCGTTTCCAGATCAGCGCCAAGCTTCCGCCGGGTGCCTCCGCGGATCAGATTCCCGAGATGCTGCAGGCTTTGCTGGCGGAAAGGTTCAAGCTGGAGATCCGGCGCGACATGAAGGAACAAAACGTCTACGCTCTGGTGGTGGGAAATGGAGGAGCGAAGCTGAAGCCGCCGGAAATAAAACCGGACTGCAAATCGCCCAAGGCCCTGGGACCGGATGGCAAACCCAGGGAGCTGATGATCTATGGGTATCCGCCCGGAGGTGTATCCATTACAGCTCCGTCTGCGAGCTTGGCAAGCCTGGTCGGCCTGATGTCCCGTTTCACCGCGCGGCCGGTGATGGATAGGACGGGCATCGAAGGACAGTACGAATTCAAGCTGCTCTTCGCGCCAGAAACGAACCCAGGTCCAACTGGAGGCGCCGGTCCCAGGCCGGATGCCGCGCCATCATCGGTGGAGCCCGCACCCTCGGTGTTTGAAGCTGTGAAGCAGTACGGTCTGCGGCTGGAAGCGCGCAGAGCACCCATCGAGATGCTTGTCGTAACGAACCTGGAAAAGACGCCAACGGAAAATTGACGGGAACCTTGTGCTACAATTAGTCGTATTCTGTGCTACAGACGGCCCGGACATGCACTTGCCCTCGAAAAAGAAGCCAGCGCGATCCGGCCGGTTTCACGATGCGCTGACCATCGCGCGGCAGACCGGTCTTTTGCAAGGTGCAAAAACAGAGGTTGTCCGGGGGCGCATGCCCAAGGCGCTGGTCCGGAAGGCCAAGGCGGCTTCTGGAGCGCGCTCCGACACAGAGCTTATCGAGATGGCGTTAGCAAATCTGGCCGTGGCGGATGAGTATCCCGACTGGCTGCTGTCGCAGCAAGGAACGGTAGGGAAAGAAGTCGATGTTGAGTTCTAGCGCCGGTGTTCGCGGCATCCTGCGTCGGCTGAAGCCGGAGAAGCGCCGAGGGCCACTGACCCGCCGCAGCGTATCGACGCTCCCTTTTGTGGAACGCGCATCCGATCTGCCTCGTGCGCTGCTTTACGACACGACCGTTTACATGGACATTCTGCAGGGCCGTTTTTCGAAGGCGGGCGAACTGGCAATTCGAGCGGCCGATGCGTGGCATTCCACGGTCACCGAAGCCGAACTGATCGCAGCGTGCGGTTTGCTGGATCCCGCTCATCCCAACACGGCGGCGACAACCAGACAGATCATTGCGGCTATTGAACGGCGACCCGCGCATCGCACCATCGCGCCTGATCGCCAGGCTTGGCTGGTTGCGGGAGTCCTCTCGGGGATTCTAGCGCGCCTGCAAAGCTATCAGCCGGCCGACCGTCGCCGAGTCTTGAACGACGCTCTCATCTTCGCCACGGCGCGGAAATACGGAATGGCCGTCCTTACGCGCAACCTTGATGACTTCGACTTCTTACAGCAGTTGGATCCCTCGGGAAGAGTCGTCTTCTACCAAAGTCATTGACGGGTTGGCTGGCGGGCGACAGCGCCCGGCCCGGCGGCAGGTTCACACTGCCGCGTCGGCCGCTTTACGTCCAAGTGCCGGGGGCGCGGGCGACTAGAGGCTGATCGGGCCTGTGTACCAGACCGCAGGTGACCATGGACGCCGCTAACCATTTGCACACTCCTTCGAAGCGAAACGTCTACATCTATCGGAATGTGGAATAGAAATCAAGGATAGACGGATGAGATCTCTTGGAATGCCGCTGTTGCTTACGATTGTTGCGATCACTAGCTCGGTGTACGCGCAAACGGCTGTGGCGCACGTTCCAGATTGGCAGAACGCGGCTGGAGGGACGATGGCGTTTGAGGTAGCCTCTGTTCACGAGGACAAAGGACCGTTCAAGCCACCTTCGTTCCCGCTGAGCGCTGACGATTTGTTCCCGGAACCCAATGGACGCTTCCATGCGGATTTCGCGCTTCCGAACTACATTCAATTCGCCTATAAGATATGGCTTACGGGAGAAGAGCGGAGGGCAATGGTAGCTAAACTGCCCGAGTGGGTAGACACGGATCGATTTGATATCGAGGCGACAGCCCCGCTGCATGCGACGAAGGACCAGTACCGTCTGATGATGCAGGCGCTGTTAGCCGAGCGATTTGGCCTGAAGCTACACTTCGAACAAAGAGAGCGACCGGTGCTCGCCATGGTGCTGGCGAATCCCAGAAGGCCCGGTCCGAAGCTGATTCCGCATGAGCGGGGGCAACCTTGCGACGAGAAACCGAAGCCAGAGACCTATCCGAAAGAGTGCTACGCCTATTCCGCGATGCCCCTCAAGGACGGCTTGCTCCTCATGGGATCACGAGCGGCCTCAATGGCCCTGATAGCGGATTTTCTGGGGGATTTGGCCGGACGCAGTGGAGAGATTGGACGTCGTGTTGTGGACCAGACCGGGCTGACAGGGCTGTGGGACTTTACGCTGGAGACCGCATGGCCGACTCAGACGCCTCCACAGGATGCAACACTCGCAGGGCCGACCATGCTGGAGGCTATCCAGGAGCAGTTGGGAATAAAGCTGAAGCCGACGCGGACTCTTCTTTCCGAGCCCGTTGTGGATCATTTCGAGCGGCCCAGTGAAAATTAAGAACGTAACCCCTGACCGCGCCACCGTTTGACCTTAACGTGCCGAGTTGATCTCGTCTACAGCAGCTAATTCTCAGAAGGTTTTTCCACCTTGTCGATGACCATTAGGTCGACCGGCGCTTTGGTCGATTCCAGCCTCAATCCCAGCTGCTGCTGAAAGGCGGCGAACACATCCGGAGCGGCATCGGGATTGTCGGCCGCGGGAAGTGGAGCGCCGCCAAGACGCACCGCCTGCGCCGGATCGGGTGTGAAAGTCAAGGTAAAATCGTACTTTTCCGAAAGGCCCGACTGATCCACCACAGGTTTATCCAAGAAGTTTTGCAACACGGCGGTGACTTGCGACATGGGCGAGTTCCTGAAGGTGAGCGTCGTCCCCGATGCGGCTCTGCCGAAATAAAATCCGGGAAGGCCCTTCGGATCGTCCTGGCTCCGGATGATTTTCGCTCCGGTTTTCGCGAGCTTGACCGCGTATGCCGGGAGCTCTCTCTTCTCGAAATGGAATTTGAGCTGGAAGCGATCGGCCAGCAGTTTCTGAATCATCGTCTTCATCTGGTCGACGTTTGGCTGGCCCGGCACATCGGGCTTACCGGTCATGTCGAACTTGTCCGATTCGGTCCAGGCCGGTCCGCCGGTCAGCTGCTTGGGATGCAGCCAGTACGCCAGGTTGATCAGATCGTGCACGGTCACGTTCGTGGTGATCACCTCCACGCCCCGCAACGTAATGATCTGCTCGGGCCTGGCAGGATCGCTCGGTCTGATGGTGGCCACTTCGAATGCCGGATTCGCGTTCGCCGCCATCCGACGTGGCGGAGGCGGAGGTTCCGGAATCGCCCAGGCGGTCTCGGGAGTGGCGCGTGCCAGGTTCAAGGGCAGCGGCGAGCCTTGGGTCCAGGTGCCCGCCATCGAGTTTCCGTCCCCGCTTAGCTTTCCTTCGTAGGCGCCGTTTATGCCGGGAATTGTGATTTTTACGGTGGAACCGTCCCGCGTAATCGTGGTCGCGAATGGCGGCGATGCTTGGTCGGCCGTGCGTAGCGTCGCCTGCAGTTTGTCATTTTCCAACGCAATCTTGAACACGACGCGCACTTTTTGCTGGCCGGCCAGCAATGTGCCCTGCCAATTGCCGGCTATATTCTGGGCTTGCCACGCGCTTGCCGGCACCACCGCGAGAGCCATTATCCACAAGGTCAGCTTTGCCATTGGCGACCTCCTTTTTCTTGCGCTAATGAATAAGATGATGTCACGGACGCATTGGCGCAACAACCCGTGGCCTCAAATTGGATTCAAGAATCCCCAATCCCCAATCCCCAATCCCCAATCCCCAATCCCCAACTTGGTGTACCCTGATCCTGATAAGCAGCGACTGACAGCAACCGATTGACAGTAAATGGAGGCGTGATGAATCGTTTCGTTTTGACGTGCTGCGTGCTCTCGTCCGCGCTATTGGCGCCGTCGGCTGGTTTCGCGCAGGTGGCCTGCACGCGCGACGGCCTGCAAGCCGCCACCGATCTCTATATCGCGGCGCAAAGCAAGGGCGATCCTTCCGGCCTGCCGCTGGCGAAAGGGCTTGCCTATATCGAGAATATGCAGGGCGTCGATATCGCATCGGGAGTCATTCAGAAGCCGATGAAGATCGATTTTCATCGAACGTTGATTGACCAACCGGCGACTGCCAGACCTTTACCGAGGTGATCGTCACGGATAAAACCCACCCGTGGGTCATCGGCACGCGCCTCAGGATCAATCACGACAAGATCGTCGAAATCGAATCGCTGGTGACGCAGCAGGGCGACTGGCTGTTCAACGCCGATAACTACTTCAAGTGGTCGCCGAATGAAGATTGGGGTGCGATTCCGGCGGCACAGCGCGATACCCGCGATACCCTGGTGGCCGCGGCCAACGCCTACCTGGATGCTTTCCTGGAGAAGAAGGTGGATGCGGTGCCGTGGGGCTACCCATGCAACCGGACCGAAGGCGGTCTTCGCACGGGTAAAGGCCTGCCGGACGATAGCTGCCAGGTGGGCGTACCGGCCGGCGTCAACATCGTCGCGCGGCGCTTTATTGTCGACGAAAACATCGGCGCGGTGGTCGCGTTCTGCACTTTCGGCGTGGGCGGATTGCCGGATACGCACATCTTTCGAGTGGAGAAGGGCAAGCTGCGCTTCGTGCATACCATGACGCACGTGCCGCCGGGCAGGCAGGTGCCCCGGGTTGGCCAGGGCGGTCCACCCCCCGCGTCCCAGAACCCGCCCGCCGACCAGAAGTAGCAGTACTGGGACTGCAGCCTTCCGAACCTGGCGCTCTTTTTCCCGCAAATTGCCGGTCGGCGTAGTAGTATATTACGATCCTCAAAGCTTTAATGCGCGGGAAATCGGAGGTTCCAGGTGAGACCTTTTGGTTTGACAATAGCCTTGTTGGCGGGCTGCGCCGGCCTCGGCAATGCGCAGGTATTTTGCACTACCGGGATAACGGGTTCGGTACCCACTCTCAGTGCGAGCAGTACCGCCGGGAGCGTGGCTGATTTCACACTGAGTTGTGGTACTCGTCCAGGCCAGAGCGGCGTCATCTCTGGGATTTCTTTTTCTTTCTATCTCAGCAGCGCGATACTCAACACCGGTGCGTGGTCTCTAATACAGGGCGCCAATACCTATGCGGGAACGCTCACGGCGCCCAATGGAATCACCTTCACGGGCGTCTCTTACGACCTCTCTCAGCCGGACGTCACCTTTCAGCTTCAAGGGGTACAGGTGAATCCGAGCGCATCGGTGCCCGGCACTCCGTTCGATGAAATCGTCTCCGTGGTCGGGACCATCGAGCTCGTGGTCAATCAGCCAGAAGTCCTTGTAGCGCAGAATGGACAGGCGACCCAGGTGGTGCTGCACAATTTTCAAACTCCGCCGAAAGGGGGGTACCCCCACGCAGGCCTGATCCGCGACTCGGCCGGGAACTTCTACGGGACCACGGAAGGAGGCGGCGCTTCGGGCGGCGGTACGGTCTTCAAGCTGAGCCCTGCCGGTAAAGAAACGGTGCTGTACAGCTTCACAGGCGGGGCCGATGGGAACGACCCGGTGGCCGGGGTGATCCGCGACTCGGCTGGAAACCTCTACGGGACTACCCAGTTCGGCGGCGCGGGTGTTGGCGTGGTTTACCAGTTGGATCCGTCTGGCCATGAGACGGTGCTGCACACGTTCACCGGAGGGACCGATGGCGGCGAGCCAACCGCCGGCGTGATCCGCGACTCCGCGACAGGCAACCTCTACGGAACTACTGAGCTCGGCGGCACGGGCGCTGGCGTGATCTACCAGTTGGATTCGTCTGGCAATGAGACGGTGCTGTACAAGTTCACCGGCGGGGCCGATGGCGGCCAGCCCAACGCCGGCTTGATCCGCGACTCCGCGGGCAACCTCTTCGGCACCACCAACTCTGGCGGCACAGGCGCGGGCGTCGTCTTCCAGCTGGATTCAAGTAACCATGAGAAAGCGCTGTACACGTTCACCGGCGGGGCCGATGGCGGCCAGCCCTACGCCGGCGTGATCGAAGACTCGGCGGGCAACCTCTATGGAACGACCAGCTCTGGCGGCACGGGCGCCGGCGTCGTTTTCAAGCTGGATAAAACCCACCATGAGACCGTGCTGTACACCTTCACCGGAGGCGCTGATGGGGGACTTCCCTTCGCCGGCGTGATACGCGATTCGGCCGGCAATCTCTACGGGACCACGGCGTCCGGTGGGCAGGGCGCGGGCGCTGTTTTCAAGCTGGATACAACAACTGGCCAAGAAACGGCGCTATACAGCTTCACAAACGAGACGGATGGCGGCTACCCCTACGGAGGCGTGATCCGCGATTCGGCCGGCGACCTCTATGGGACCACCGTCAGCGGCCCGTTTAGTGCGGGTGCGGTATTCAAGCTGGATACAACTGGCCACGAGACTGTGCTGTACAGCTTTCCGAGCGGGACCGATGGCGACCAGCCCGTCGCGGGCGTAGTCCGCGACTCGGCCGGCAATCTTTATGGGACGACTCCCTACGGCGGTCCGTCAGCCCAGGGCGTCGTCTTCAAGGTGGATACAACGGGCCACGAGACGGTGTTGTACAGCTTCACCGGCGGGGCCGACGGGGGTAACCCCAGCGCAGGTGTTGTCCTCGACTCGACGGGCAACCTCTATGGGACCGCCAGCTCCGGTGGCCTGGGAGCGGGCGTGGTCTTCAAGCTGGATACTACCGGTCATCAGACGGTGCTGTACAGCTTCACGCGGCGCCGACGGGGCCAACCCCAACGGCAGGCGTCATCCGCGACTCGGCGGGTAACTTCTACGGCACAACCTATAACGGCGGCACATCCGGCTCCGGCGTGGTCTTCAAGCTGGATACTAGCGGCCATGAGACCGTGCTGTACAGCTTTACGGGCGGGGCCGATGGGGGCAGCCCTTACGCAGGCGTAATCCGCGATGGGGCTGGCAATCTCTATGGGACCACTCTCTACGGCGGCTCATCTAGCTGCCAGCCCAGTGGCTGTGGCGTGGTCTTCAAGGTAGACACAGCCGGCCATGAGAACGTGCTGTACAGCTTCACGGGCGGGGCCGATGGGGCTAATCCCTACGCAGGCGTGATCCGTGATTCGGCCGGCAACCTCATCGGGACCACTCGGGGCGGCGGCGTTGCACCGGGCCTGGGCGTGGTGTACCTGGTGGACACAGGCGGCAATGAAACGGTGCTGTACAGCTTCACTGGCCCCGATGGGGCCCTGCCCCAAGCAGGCGTGATTCGCGACCCGAATACTGGAAGCCTCTACGGGACGACTACCGGTGGTGGTCCTTCCGGCCGTGGCGTGGTCTACCAGCTTACAACCGGCGCGGAAACTGTTCTGTACAGCTTCACGGGTGGCACCGATGGGGGCAACCCCGCCGCCGGCGTGATACGCGGCCCGGCGGGCGACCTCTACGGCACAGCCCAGATAGGCGGGAAACGCGGGGGCGGTGTGGTATTCAGGCTGGAGGCGCATTAACCGCGCGGAGCGATTGAGCCAAGCCGCCAATCCCCAATCCCCAATCCCCAATCCCCAAGTCTTGCTATACTAATGGCTTAACGCTCCCTAACGGCGAGGTGTCAGTGTGTTTATCAGCGTCCAGGAGCTGGAACTTAAGAAGGTCCATTTCGATGTGGCCTTCCCGCCCGGTGAAATCGAGTTTCAAGACGATGGCGACCGGCTAAGTCAGGCTTCCCCGCTCCAGGCGGAAGGTTCCGCGGAGCTTCTTCCGCATACGCACGGGGAAATCCGGGTCCGCGGGCATCTGGCGGTCACCATGCGCTGCGATTGTAATCGCTGCCTGGAACCGGCGGAGTTTCCGATCGATTCCAGCTTCGATCTGTATTATCGCCCGGCGGAAGCGGCTGAGGACGAAGAAGAAGTCGAAATCGATGAAGGAGAAGCCGAAATCGGCTTTTATGAAGACGGCGGCATGGAGTTGAAAGATGTTTTGCGGGAGCACGTTCTGCTGGGCATGCCGATGCAGCGGGTTTGCCGCGCCGGATTGCCAGGGGATGTGCCCCATCTGCGGTCAGAATCGTAACCTGATAAACTGCGGATGCGAAGCCAAACTCGTGGACGATCGCTGGTCCGCGCTCAAGAAAGTTACAAGTATAAAGGAGACATAAGATGCCGAATCCGAAACGACGACACTCCAAGCAGCGCACCTCCACGCGCCGGTCGCACGACCATTTGAAGGTGCGCCGGCCGCGCCGAGTGCCCCAATTGCCACGAACCCAAGCTTCCGCACCGCGCCTGCCCGCATTGCGGCCGCTACAAGGGCCGCGAAGTGATCGAGGTCGCGGAAGAATAGCGTCACGGAAAACGTCATTCCATGGTGACCATCGCGGTTGACGCAATGGGCGGCGACGACGCCCCGAAGGCTGAGGTCGAGGGAGCCATTCGCGCGGCCCGGTCGCTTGGGCGTCAGGGTCATCCTGGTGGGCAAGCAGGACATTGTTCGCGCCGAGCTGGACAAGCACGCCGAGACGTCGCCGATCTGCCCATCGAAGTGCAGCACGCCAGCGAGCAGGTCACCATGGAGGACAGCGCCGCCAAGGCCGTGCGGCAACAAGCGCGACAGCTCCATTCGCGTGGCTGCGCGGCTGGTGCGTGACGGCGTGGCCGACGGCGTCGTTTCGGCCGGCAACACCGGCGCCGTGATGGCCACCGCCAAGATGGTGCAAGGCATGCTCCCCGGCGTGGATCGCCCGGCGCTGGCGTCGGCCTTCCCCACTCTCAAAGGCACTCCGGTGGTGGTGGTGGACGTGGGCGCCAACGTGGATTGTTCGCCGCGCATGCTGGCGCAGTTCGCCGTCATGGGCGACATTTATTCGCGCGTCATCTTTCGCACCCAGCGGCCGCGCGTGGGGCTGCTCTCCATCGGCGAGGAAGAGCACAAGGGCAACGATCTGACGCGCGCCGCCACTCCGCTGCTCAAGGCGCTGCCGATTCATTTCATCGGCAACGTGGAAGGCCGCGATATTTATGCCGGCGACACCGACGTGATCGTCTGCGACGGCTTCATCGGCAACGTCGCGCTGAAGGTCAGCGAAGGCCTGGTGGAGATGGTGTACCAAGATGTTGCGCGAATCGCTGGAAGCCACCATCACGCGCAAGATCGGTTACTTGCTCTCGCGCACCGCGTTCAAGGAGTTTAAGAAGCGCGTGGATTATTCCGAGTACGGCGGCGCTCCGCTGCTGGGCGTCAAAGGCGTCTGCATCATCACCCACGGCCGCTCCAACGCCAACGCGATCAAGAACGCCATTCGCGTGGCCGCCGAGTTCGCCGAAGGAAAGATCAACGAACGGATCGAGGCGGAGCTGGCTACGGCCAGATGGCCGGCGTCACCGCTTCGGCGAAGGCCGACTGATATGTTTCGCCCGCTGCTGATCTGCGATCTTTGCGCTGGCGTCGCTGTTCGCCGCGACGCCGCGGAAGATCCGGTGCAATGGACGCTCACCTTCGATTCCAAGTCCGCCGCGCCCGGCTCGCACGTTCTGGCCAAATTCACCGGGACCATTCAACCGCACTGGCACGTTTATTCGATGACCACGCCGCCGGGCGGTCCGAATCCGACCACCGCGAGCATCGCGGATAATCCGGCCGTCGCCGGGTTCAAGATTTACCAGGCCAAGCCGGTGCGCAAGCTGGATCCGAGCTTCGGGATCGACACCGAGACGTTCTCCGAGCAGTATGTTTTGCTGTTCGATATCGAGCTGAAGAAGGACGCGGCCGCGGGGCCGGCCGATATCGCGGCGAATGTGCGCTATCAATCCTGCAACGACACGATCTGCCTGCCGCCCAAGAAGAAATCGGCCACGGCGTCGATCACGATCGATCCGTCGGCGACGGCTGCGGCGATCGTCGATTCCGTCCGGTTACACGCTGTCGCCAACCGCTGTGCCTGGAGCGGCATCCACGTCGTCTGTCGCGCCGGCAGCTCAGACCGCGCCAACCGCGCCGGGCAGCCGGCTTCCGGCGAGTTCAGCTTCTTCCTGCTGACCGCTTTCGGCGCGGGCCTCGCGGCGATCTTCACGCCCTGCGTTTTCCCGATGATCCCGTTCACGGTCTCGTACTTCTTGAATCGCCAGACCGGCAGCAAGCGCGACGGCGTTCTGCAGGCCGTGGTATTCTGCCTCGGCATCATCGTTCTGTTCACCGGCCTCGGCGCGCTGCTCAAGGCGATCGCGGGCCGTTCGGCGTGGTGCAGCTCGGCAACAGCCCGTGGGTGAACGGATTCATCGCGGCGGTGTTCGTCGTGTTCGGCTTGAGCCTGCTGGGCGCGTATGAATTGACGCTTGCCTTCCGGCCTGCTGACGAAAATGAATCAGGCGTCGGAAGGCGGCGGCTATTTGGGCACGCTGCTGATGGGCCTGACGTTCACGCTGACCTCGTTTGCCTGCATCGGGCCGATCGTGGGGCCGCTGCTTGGTGGCTTCGGTGCAGACCAGCGGATTGCAGCCGGTGTTCGGCATGGCGTCGTTCGCCACCGGCCTGGCCGCGCCGTTCTTCGTGCTCGCTCTGTTCCCGTCGTTTCTGCAGAAGCTGCCCAAGAGCGGCGGCTGGCTGATGCGCGTGAAGGTGGTGCTGGGATTCGTGGTGCTCGCGATCTCGATGAAGTATCTTGAGCTCGGCCGATCAGATTCTGCAGACCGATTTGATCTCGCGCGAAATGTTTCTGGCGTGCCTGGGTGGTGCTGTTCGCGCTGCCGGGGCTTTATCTGCTGGGCTTCCTGCGGCTGGAAGGGATCAAGCCGGAGGATCATCTGGGCGTGGGCCGCGTGCTGATCGCCGCGCTGTTCCTGACGTTTTCGATCAGCTTGTTGCCCGGACTGTTCGGCGCATCGCTTGGCAACGTGGAGGCGTTCATTCCGGTGCAAGCGAAAGGAGCCGCCCTGCTTAGGCGGAGGCGGGCGAGCCGCCGCGCCGGTTTGGATGAAGAACCAATATAAGGAAGCGCTGGCCAAGGCGCGCGCCGAGAACAAGCTGGTGTTCATCAATTTCACCGGCTACGCCTGCACCAACTGCCATTGGATGAAGGCCAATATGTTTCCGCGTCCCGAGATCGCGGGATTGTTGAAAGATTTCGTGCTGGTGGACCTGTACACCGACGGCACCGACGCCGCTTCCGAGCAAAACCAGCAGCTGGAAGAGAAGCGCTTCGGCACCGTGGCGATTCCGTTTTACGCCATTGTCGATCCGGACGAGCACACCATCGCGACTTTTCCCGGCCTGACGCGCAACGCGTCGGAATTCGTCACGTTTCTTGAAGAGCCGCGGCGCATAAGCCAGTGTTCGCGTCCGGGCGCGCTTCGCCAGATACAGCTCCGCCGCCAGCGTTTCCTGTTCCCGGTCGCTGGCCGCCTGCCATTCCTCCAGCGCCTTCTGCTTCAATCGCTCCAGCAGCTCGGCATCTCTGCGCGCTTGGATAACGCGCTGGCGCTGCTGCTCCAGCTTGCGTCTCCGCTTGACGCTCCCGGTTTTCGATGGTCGCGAATTTTGTTCGCGCGCATGCACGCGATAGGCGTCCAGGCTCTGTAGGTCGGCCGCTTCCATCGATGGCTGGCGCGAGCACTTGCTGTTCGCTGCGCGCACGCTCGGATTCGATGCCGCGCTTTTCCGCTCCAGCGCCGCCAGGCCTTCGCGCAATTGCTCCAGCTTCAGCTCTTCGAGCGCGGCTTGCCCGTCGCGCCAGCGGCGCACGCGCTCCAACGGAAAATGAAACCGTTTCATTCTTTAACTGGTATTCGCCAGCTTGGCCAACTCGCCCAACCCGGCCATGGTTTTTTCGAAGGGAGCTTCTTCCTGGCTGTCCTGCTTCAGGAAATCGAGCAGCAGCGGCCGCACCCGGATGGCCGCGTCCAGCTTCGGATTCGCGCCGCTGGCGTAAGCGCCCAGGTTGATCAGGTCTTCGGAGCGCTGGTGCGTGGCCATCGCCTCGCGGACTTGGATGGCGGCCTCTTTTTGCTCGCGGCGTACACAAGCGCGGCGCCAGCCGGCTGACCGACTGCAGGATATCGATGGCCGGATAATGCCCCGCCGCGCCCAGCTCGCGCGACAAAACGATGTGGCCGTCCAGAATGGCGCGCACCGCGTCGCAGATGGGTTCGTTGAAATCGTCGCCTTCCACCAGCACGGTGAAAAATCCGGTGATGGAGCCTTGGCGAAATCTTCCGGCCCGCTCGAAGATCTTCGGCAGCAGATTAAAGACCGACGGCGTGTAGCCTTTCTGGCTGGGCGGCTCGCCGGCCGCCAGACCGATCTCGCGCTGCGCCATGGCCAGGCGAGTCACCGAATCCATCACCAGCAGCACGTCCTTGCCCTGGTCGCGAAAATATTCCGCCACCGCCAGCGCGACAAAGGCGGCGCGAATGCGCAGCGGCGCGGGACGATCGGAAGTGGCCACCACCAGCACGGATTTCTTCAGCCCGTCGGGGCCCAGCTCGTGCTCGATGAAATCCCGCACCTCGCGATTGCGCTCGCCGATCAGCGCGATCACGCTGACATCGGCGGAGCTCTGCCGCGCCATCGCGCCCAGCAGCGTGCTTTTGCCCACGCCCGAGCCACCGAAGATTCCGATTCTCTGCCCTTTGCCGCAAGTCAGCAGGCTGTCGATGGCGCGAATGCCGGTGGCCAGCGTTTCGACGATCGGTTCGCGCTCGAGCGGCCCCGGCGGCGCCGCGTAAAGATCGTAAGCGCTCGCCGCCAGGGATCGGCCCCAGATCATCCATGGGCCTTCCGAATCCGTCGATCACCCGGCCCAGCAGTTGCGGCCCAGCCTCCATCCTGGCGTCTTCCTTACGCGCAAAAATGGGATCGCCCAGGTGCAGGCCATCGGTCTCTTCGAGCGGCATCGACAGCACGCGTCCGTCGCGAAAGCCGATCACCTGCGTGCGAATCACGCGCCCGTCGCGCGTCGCGATTTCGCAAAAGTCGCCCACCGCCGCTTCCGGGCCCTTGGACTCCACCAGCAGCCCGACCAGCTCGGTGACGCTGCCGGTCCAGCGGCAGGTCTCCAGGCCGCGCGAGCTTTTCGTAATAAGGTTGCAGGTTCATGAGCCCGGCAGACCAGATCCGCGAAGCCGCGCTCGATCTCAGAGAGCTGCGTGTCCACCGAAGCGTCCAGCAGGCCCCGGCTGGATTCGAGCATCACGCCGCCCGGCGCGAGGCTCGCATCGGCGATCACTTCGATGCGCTGCGGCAGCGCCCATCTGCTCGAAGAATTGCCGCAGCAGTGGCGGCGTCCTGGCGCGAAACACGCACCTGATGCACCTCGCGCGCCTCCATTTTGTCCAGCGCCGCTTTCACCACCCCCAGCAACGCCTCCGGCGCCACCGTCAGCTCGCGATGCAGGATGCGCCGCGCCACCGCCAGCGCCAGCGCCACCACGTCCTGCTCCGCTTCGCGGCGATAGCGCAGCCGCGAGCCGGTGAGTTCCTCGATGCTGCGCGCCAGCGTTCATCTGCATGGCTTCCACCTGCGCCGCCAGGCTTTGGCGCGCCGGCCGCTTGCCCTTCCTCGAAGCCCTGCCGGTGGGCCGCCTGAGACGCTGTTCGACATCGCCGGCGCCGGGATCCCGCGGGCGCGCCCGGCTCCGCGATATAGCCGAAGCAGGCTGGCCGTCGCCGGCGATGGCCTCCGAAGACGAGACCCGGCGCCAGGCCACCGGCTCGGTGGCGATGGCTTCGCCGCGGATGAGCTTAGACGACATACTGTTCTCCGACCGTTCCCTTCAGGCTGATCGTGCCCTCGGCTTCCAGCTGCCGGATCACGGCGATGATCTGCTGCTGCGCCGCTTCCACTTCCTTGATCTTGATGGGCCCGAGCGACTCCAGATCCTCCTTCAGCATTTCGGCGCCGCGCTGGGACATGAGCTGCAGGATATGATTCTTCAGTTGCTCGCTGGTGCCCTTGAGCGCCACGGTCAGGATCTTGCGGTCCACCTTGCCCAGCATTTCCTTGATGGCCTCCTGGCTCAGCAGCAGCAGGTCTTCGAACACGAACATCAGGTGCCGGATGGTTTCCACCAGCTTGGGATCGTTCTGCTCGATGGCTTCCAGGATATCCTTGCTGATGCCCGAATCCAGGCGATTGAACATTTCCGACACCGCCCGCACGCCGCCGTAGGATTCGCGGCTCAGCTCGCCCAGCGATTTCAGCCGCTGCCCGATGATGGCGGCGATCTTGGAGACGATCAGCGGCGAGATCTGGTCCAGGTGGGCCATGCGCAGCGCCACGTCGGCGCGCAGCTCCTGCGGGAGCGAGATCAGCAATCCGGCCGCTTGCGAGGCGTTCAGATGCGAGAGGATCAGCGCGATGGTCTGCGGATGCTCGTTGTGGATGAACTTGGCCAGCTGCTGCGGATCGGCTTTTTGCAGCGTGTCGAAATTGGCCAGCTCGGAGCCCAGCGTCTTCACCAGCCGGTCCACCAGTTTCCTCGCGTGCTCCGGCCCGAACGCGCTCATGAGCATCTTCTTCGCGTAGTCGATGCCGCCCTTGAGCACGTACTCGTGGGCCATCGACATCTGGTAGAACTCTTCGAGAACGCCTTCGGCCTGATCGTTGCTGATGGAGGTGATGCGCGCCACCTCCTGGCCGATGGCCTGCACTTCTTCTTCGTCCATCTGCCGCAGGATCTCGGCGGTCACCTGGTCTCCCAGGATGATCATCAGGATGGCGGCCTTGCGGATGCCGGGGATGTTGGGGGTCGAGCTGGCGTTTTCCAGGTTCTGAATCATCGCATCGGCGCCGGCTACCGTCTTCACTTCGTCGCCCGATTCGGCCATCCAGGCCCTCAGGACGTGCGCCATGCTGGCCGAATCCTTCTTGGCCTGCTCGCTGATGTGCTTGGTCAGCACCTCGGTTTTCTTGGTGACCGGCGGCAGCTTCAAGGCATTGAGAGCGTCGGTCTCCTGCTTTTGGCGCTGCGCCGCCTGCTCGGCTAAACGGCTCTCGATCTGGCTCTGGAGCTGGTCCGGCGATCGCGCCCGGCGGCAAGCTCACCGGGCAGCTCGGCGCCGAGCCGCGCGAGCCCTTCTTCGCCAGCCGCACGATCAGGAACAGCAGCGCCAGCAGCAGCGCCGCTCCCACTCCGACGCCGATCACGAAGACCCTGTTCTTGAGAAATTGCTCCTGCCAGGTGGGCGGCGGCGACCGGCGCGGGATTGGCCGGCGGGAAGCTGTTCCGGGTTCAGCGTCGATTCAAACGGCAGCGTCTCCACCACCAGCTGGTCGCCGCGCTCGGTGGACAAACCGATGACGCCGGCCACCAGGTCGTGAATCGCTTTCAGCTTATCCGCCGAGGGCGCTTCGACCACCCGCTTGGCCTTGGCTCCCGTGCCCTCGTAGCGCACGTCGGAATCCACCAGCAGCGAAACCGACATGCGCTTGATGGCGCCCTCGCGGCTCGCGCACATGGCGCACCGTATGGCTGGATTGATAGCTGATGTTCTCGGTTCGGCGCGATGACCGCGTTGCCGGCGGCGCCGGGCGCGGCGCGGGCGCCGCGGCAGAGTGGACGCCGTGCCCGGAATGCCCGCCGCCACCGCGCCGCCGCTCATGTCTTCGGTCTTTTGCGAATTGACCATCACCGACTTGCTGGGATCGAAGGTCTCCTCGCTTTGCTCGGCGCTGGTGAAGTCGCATTCCACCGACGCGGTGGCGCGAAACTTGTCCGCGCCCAGCAGCGGCTCCAGCGTGGTGTTGATTTTGGCCAGCAGATCGTGCTCCATCTTCTGCCGGTATTCGAGCGCGGCCTCGGACGGCTGCGGGATCGTCGGGCGACGCAGGCTTGCGCGCCCGGTTCAGCAGGTTCCCGCGCATGTCCACCACCGAGACCGCCTCGGGCAGCAGTCCGTCCACCGCGCTGGCGGCCAGCTGGCAGATGGCCGCCACGTTCTGCGGCGACAATTGCGCGCCGGCACGCAGCTTCACCAGCACGCTGGCCTTGGCCGGCTGGCGCGAGTCCAGGAACAGCGAGTCTTTGGGGAAAGTGATGTGTACGCGCGCCTGCTCCACCTCGGCCAGCGACATCACGGACCGCTCCAACTCGCCTTCCAGCGCGCGGTGATAGTTCACCTGCTCGGTGAAGTCGCTCATCCCGAAGTTGGTCTTGTCGAACAGCTCGAAGCCGATCCGCCCGCTCTTGGGAAGGCCCGCCGCGGCCATCTGCAGCCGCAGTTCGGCCACTCGCGCCGACGGCACCAGCACCGACCGAGCCGTTGTCCGATAGCCGGAACTCCGATCCGCTTTCACGCACCTTGGCCACCACCGCCGCCGCGTCTTCGGGCGAAAGCGAGCTCGATACAGCGGGCGGAAGTCGCGCTCGCGGTTCCAGCGCGAAAGCGCCGCCAGGCCTCCAATCACCGCCGCAGCCGCCAGAACCAGCGAAAGCATCTGCTTCCAGGTCAGGCTCTCCAGCAGTCGTTTGATCTGATCCATCTTTTATCGTATCGGGTTCTACCGCGGTAGTTCGCAAAGTCCTAGCCAACGTGCCAATCGCCAATAACCAATCCCCAATCGCTACATCTGCATGCGCATCACTTCCTGGTAGGCGGAAACCACCTTGTTTCTCACCTGCAGGAAAAGGTCGAACGACATGGAGGCCTGCTCGGTGGCCAGCGCTACCTTATGTACCTCTTCGTCCTCGCCGGAAAGAAATTTACCGATGCTGGAATGCGCATTCTGCTGGAACTGGTCCACGCGGCCGATGGCGTCGGCCAGCACGGAGCCAAATGCCGCGCCGGACTGCGGCGGACGCGGCGGCCGGCGTCAGTTCCGGAATGGCCGCGGGAGACCGGATGGAAGTGATGGGAAAGACATGGCAGCCTTAGATCTTTACCGTAGAAGATCGATGGAATGCTGGATCATGTCCTTGATCGGCCGACATGGCCGCGACATTGCCCTCAAAGCCCCGCTGCGCGCTCAGCAGATCCACCATGTCCTCGGCAGGGTTCACGTTGGGATACGCCACGTAACCATCCTGATCCGCATCGGGATGCGCCGGGCTGATAGCGCTTCTCGCCTTCGCTCGGGTCTTCAATGACCTCCGGCCACTTCGACGCCATTGACGCCGCTCTCGCCAGCTCGGTTTGAAAAACCGACGAAAACGGCGAAGTCTGCGGCGCGCTCTCAAACACCGCGTCCTGTCGCCGGTAGGGCCCGCCTTCCGGCGTGCGCGTGGTTTCGGAATTCGCCAGGTTCTGCACCAGCAGCTCGGCGCGGGCGCGCTGCGCCGCCATCCCCGATGCGCTGACCGAAAGCACCGAAAACAGACTCATCCCGATTGGCCCTCCTTGATCGCCGATTCCACTATTTTGAGTTGTGTCTTCATCAGGTTGGAGGCCACATTGAACCGCAGCGCGTTTTCCGCCAGCAGCCGCGCTTCCCGGTCCAGGCTGACATTGTTGCCGTCGCTCTTCACCACCAATCCGGGGGTGTCCACCACATTGGGAGCTTGGCCTTGGGCGAGGCTGATGAACTCGAACTGGAAATCGATGTCTTTGGCCTTATAGCCCGGAGTGTCGATGTTGGCGATATTGGAAGCCACCAGCTTCTGGCGGGCGCTCAGCAAATCCATGTAGTGCTCGATCTGGTTGGTGACAGCGTCTACCACGCGACTGGATGTGATGCAAACGCGCCGGCCAAAGCCATGACACGCTTTATCAAAGCTATGATGCGTTTTATCAATAAGTTACGTTCCAGGGAGCAGCGCCTGCGCGGATTTCGGGGGCCAGAATCCTGCCAGCGCCAGTGAATTGGCGGTCAGCAGGGAAAGTGCCGTTTTTGAGCGGCTTCTCACAAATAGTACTAGAGTGAGTACTAGTCGGAATTCTGGCATGGACTTCTAAGGCCGTTCACTAGCTTACATCTAAGTAGTTTCAAGCGGTTAGTTTAAGCGTTACCTGAGATTGATTACGTACCAGTACCCCTGTAGAATCTAGATGCGGATGGTCGATACACTATATATGAACGACACCTTCACGACCGTGGAAGACAACGGAGTTCGTCACACACCTGCGGAGCCGAGGAAGGGCATGATTCGAGTACTCATCGCCGATGACCATCCGATCGTCCGCGACGGCCTGAAGAAACTCCTCAGCCTGGAGGAGGACTTCCAGGTGGTGGGCGAAGCTTCGGACGGATGCGAAGTATTGGACCGGGTGCAGGAACTGGATCCCGACGTACTTCTGCTGGATCTGCGCATGCCCAATCTGGACGGCCTTTCCGCCCTGCAAGCCCTGCAGCAGACCAACAAGCGCACGCGCGTGATCGTCCTCACGGCTTCTGAAGACAAGAACGAATTCGTGCAGGCCATGAAACTGGGATGCTCCGGTATCGTGCTCAAGCAGACCGCCCCCGAGTTAATCGTCAAAAGCATCCGCAAAGTTCACGGCGGCGAGATCTGGCTGGACTCCCACACCACGGCGGCCGTGATGCGGCAGTTCGCCGCGCCGGGCGAAGTGGGCAGCGGCGGCGGTTCCGGCAAGACGCGCGAGCGTTCTCCTTTGAGCCAGCGCGAACGCGAGATCGTGCAGCTGGTGGCCCAGGGTTACAAGAACAAGGAAATGGCCGAGAAGATGTTTATCAGCGAGCAGACCGTCAAGAACCACCTGCATAACATCTTCGACAAGCTGGGCGTGTCAGATCGCCTGGAACTGGCCCTCTACGCCATCCACAAAGGTCTCCACCTGGCAGCCGAACGCTAGCCAGGCCGCGCCAAAACCCATCTACGCTTCACGAAGAACCGGCAGTGCCTGCTGACACGCGGGCCTCAGAACTAATCTCCTCCGAAGCGGGCTCCCGGCAGTCGTCCGAACGGCTCTTAGCCCTCCCTACCGTCTTCGCCTCAGCAGTTTTTTCCGGCCCTTTTGGTACTTTCCACCCATTGCGGTCTATACGGCATGGGAATAAAGTCCTTGGTACGGAGCATACCAGACAATGCGAACTACGCTTGTACTTTCGTTGCTTTGCCTCGCTGGAGCGGCTTCGCTCCCGGCTCAAGTGCCAGTCATGCACAAGGTGCTGCCCGATAGCGGCAAGATCGGATCGGTCCTGCGAATCCAGGGCGACTTTCTCGGGAAGACCAAGGTGGATGAGGTCTATCTGACCGACCATACCTTCGACATGAAGGTGAAGGTGCTGGATCAGACCGAGGATTACATCGAGTTCCGCGTCCCGCCCTTCGTCAAACCCGGCCGTTTGCAGCTGCTGGTAAAGACCACCGGCAAAGAGCCTGTTGCTTCTGGAACAGCCCGTCTATATCACGATCGAAGATGCAAGCGCAGCCGAAGAAGTAAACCCAGCCGAAAAGGTAAACCCCAAGGAGCAGCCCAAGCAAACGCTGCAAGCCACCGCTGCCAATCCTCCGCCGGCCGCCGGAACGAAATAATACCAGAGCAGCATCACCGCCGCCGGGGCGCGGGGTACAATCGGGTAGGCATGGCAGGGCGGAATTCTTACGCAGATTGTACCGATCGACCAACCGCGCGATTATAACGCGCAGGAGTTGTTCTTCTCCACCACAGATCCCAAAGGTCGCATCCAGCGGGCCAACAGCGTCTTCCAACGAATAGCCGGCTATTCGTGGGAGAAGCTGCACAATAAACCGCACAATATTATTCGTCATCCCGACATGCCGCGCGTGGTCTTTCAGCTTTTGTGGGACTACATCCAGGACGGAAGGCCAGTGGTGGCTTTCGTCAAGAATATGGCGCACGATGGGCGCTATTACTGGGTGGTCGCGCTGGTAGTCGCCATTCCGGATGGTTACCTTTCGGTCCGCTTCAAGCCCACCTCGCCGCTGCTGGCCACGGTGCAAGGTCTGTACACGGAGCTGAGAGCGCTGGAGGCTTCCATTGAAGAGAAGTCGAACGATAGAAAAGCGGCCATCGCAGCTTCCACCGACGCGCTGAACGCCAGCCTCCACGCGCTGGGGTTCAGCGATTACGACCATTTTATGCATCAGGCGCTGAAGCAGGAGATGCAGAGCCGTGAGCAACACGTGCGCGCCGGTACGGCCCGCGCGGCTGAGCGGGGCGCTCCAGATCAGTCGGCGGAGTTGGATGCTCTGCGGGCCACCGCGGACACGTTGGATCAGCTGGTGGAGCTGCTGAACGTTTTATTCGCGGATCTGGAATCCTACGTCCAACTCAGCCAAAGCGTCCGCACCAAATCGGGGAATGTCACGGACCTTTCCGGTGCGCTGCGGGTGTCGGCTATGAACGGCGTCATCGCGGCCAACAAGTTGGGAAGCGGGGGCGCGGGTCTGCGTCCGGTGCTTGGCCAGCTACAACAATTGAGCGAGGAAATCACCAAATCCGGAGACCGCCTTTCGGCATTGCTGGACGAATTGGCCGAAGATGTGGACCTGGTGGTTTTCAACATGAGCGCGGCGAAACTGCAGATCGAGATGACCGCGCAATTCGCCCACGAACTAGTGGAGCATGCGTCCCGGCGCGAAAGCCAGGACAGCGCGGATCGCATGACCGAAGGCGCCATGGGGAACCTGCATGCGTGTTCGTGCGAAACGGTGCGGACCGCACTGGGCCGCCTGGCAGTTATCAACAGCAGGCTGAAGACATTGACCGAGACCCAAACCCTGTTAGTCCGCTCCAGCCGTTCTCTTCGGCCCATTTATTTAGCTGGGAAGGTGGAAATGGCCTATGGCGCCGGCGCGCGGCTGGAGACCATATTCAGCGACCTGGGCGATCAAATGGAAGCGACGGAGGCAAACCTGGATGGGCTGAAGGGCGTACTGAAAGAACTGGAACTCCACCTGGTTCGCGGGCTGGGGCATGGGGATCGGGTGGAAAGCGCGATTGCGCAGCTTCGATTCTGAGTCCTGGCTGGCTACTGCTGTTGTTGCTGTTGCTGCTGATGATGCGCGGCCAGCTCCGGGTCCACGCCTTCTTCGCGCAACGCGGTGGACCAATCTTCGGTGCCCAGATCCGGCTCCAGCGGCGGCGCATCGGAGGGCGCAACGTGGACGGCCACCAGGAGCTGGCTCTCGGCCGATCCCTTGAACACGCCTTTGGTGGGCGGAACGTCGGCATAATCGCGGCCCACCGAGGTGCGCACGTGGCGCTCGCCGGCCAGCACATTATTGGTTGGATCGAGCCCCACCCAGCCTAAGCCCGGAAGCAGCGTCTCCACCCAGGCATGCGTCGCGCCCTCGGCCGAGCGCGTCTTCTCACCCGCTTTGTGGAAAAGGTAGCCCGAAACATAGCGGCACGGAATCCCGATGCGCCGGGTCAGTCCGATCATGATATGCGCGAAATCCTGGCAAACGCCTTGCCGGCTTTCAAGCGCGTGGTCGATGGGCGAATCCACGCGCGTGCTCTTGGGCACATACGCGATTTTGTTGTAGAGCAGCGCATTGAGATTGAGCACGAACTCCAGCGGATCGCGCTGGCGGGCCTTCGCGCGCGATTCCACTTCCAGCTCGTGCGCGAATTGCTCCAGCAGCTCAGTGGATTGTCCGAAATGGCTGGGCATCAGCATCTCGATATAGTCGCCGGCGGCGATCATCTCATCCAGTTCGTCCCAGGCGTTGTGGCCGAGCGAAGCGGGCAAGCCAGGGGCGGCTGCACGTCCACCAGCGCGTCGGCGACGATGGAAAGCTGCTTATGCCGGCCCGGAACATCGAAATGATGTACCGTGTTGCCCAGGTAGTCGCGGTAAAACTGCACGCGCGCCTTGGGCTGCACCACCAATTGGAACGACAGGCAGCGCTGCGCGCCATCTGAGCGCGGCTGCATGCGCGCCTCCATCAGGCTTTCGCTGACGTGCTCGCTATAGCGGAATTTGGTCAGATGGCGGATGGAATAATACATGGTCAGGCGCTCATTGCCGTATCAAGCCTCATTGCCATATCAAGCCCTCATTGCCATATTAAGCTTCGATGGCCGCTTCCACGGGATAAGTGATATAGACCTCGTAGATGGCGGTGTGAATGCGAGCGCATTGGCGCTGGATGTCGGCGAAAAACTCAGCCAGATTTGCCACCACTTCTTCGAGCGGCGTGAACATCAGCCCGGCGCTGAGACGGCCCGCGATTTTGGCCACGCGCGGCGATCGTTTGCTGGCGGCGGCTTGATTGATGGCTTCCAGGGAACGCTGCAAATGGTCAGCCGCGAAGCGGACCGAATGCGGAAATTCGTTGTTGAGCAGCAGGAATTCGGCCACGCGCTCGGGGCGCAGGTCGGCCGTGTAAACCTTGCAATAGGCTTCAAACGCGGTGCAGCTCCGCAGCAGGCCGATCCACTCCATGTGCTCGCCGGAATCCATCGGCTGGCCGGCCGGGAACTCGTGGAAGTAGATGTCGAGCAGCCGCGCGATGGCCGCCGCGCGCTCGATAAAGCGCCCCACCTGGATGAATTGCCAGCCTTCGCCGTGATTCATGGTGGAATCGGTGACGCCCTGCACCAGGTGCGAGCTTTCGATGATCACCGTCAGAAAATCCAGCGGCTGCGAGGTCCATAGACCCGCCGATTCCATGCGCCGCACTTCATGGAACAGGCGGTTTAAATGCTCCCACATCTCCGAGCTGATTTGTTCGCGAACTTGCCGTGCGTTCTCGCGCGCCGACGCGATGCCGCCGGTGATATTGCGCAACGCGTAGGTTTGGGCGCGGGTGAACGGATCGCTGTTCTCAGTGACCGATCCGGGATGGCCCAGGCTGCCCAACACGCGCAGCCAGCGGCGGTCGGAAGACCTGGGGTCCTGCTCCAGCATCAGGTTCAACTGGACGCCCAGCACGCGCGCGGTGTGTTCGGCCCGTTCCAGGTAGCGGCTCATCCAATACATGCTTTCAGCGACTCTCGATAACATCGAACTCTGCTTTCCGGCTCCCTTCGGTCGCGGCTCGGTTTACTGCAGCACCCAGGTATCTTTGCTGCCTCCGCCTTGCGATGAATTCACCACCAGCGATCCACTGCGCAGGGCCACGCGCGTCAATCCGCCCGGCACGATGGTCACCTTGTCGCCGCACAAAATGTACGGGCGCAGATCCACGTGCCGGGGCTCCACGCGGCCATCGAAGAAACAGGGCGCGCGCGACAACATAATGGTCGGCTGCGCGATGTAATTGCGCGGATCGGCTACGATGCGCTCGCGAAATTCTTCGCGCTGTTCGGCGGTGGAGTGCGGGCCGATCAGCATGCCATAGCCGCCCGATTCGCCCACCGCCTTCACCACGTATTTCTCCAGGTTGGCCAGCACGTGCTGGCGCTCGGCCGGCTCGGTGAGCAAGAATGTTTCGACGTTGTCGAGAATCGGATCTTCGCCCAGAAAATACTTGATCAGCTTGGGCACATAAGCGTACAGCGCCTTGTCGTCGGCCACGCCGGTGCCGAGTGCATTGGCCAGAGTCACATTGCCCGCGCGATAGGCGTTGAACAATCCGGCCACGCCCAGGATGGAATCGGATCGAAATGCCAGTGGATCGATGAAATCGTCATCCACGCGGCGGTAAATCACATCCACGCGCCGCAGGCCGCCGGTGGTCCGCATGTAGACCACGTTGTCGTGCACCACCAGGTCGCGGCCTTCCACCAGCTCGATGCCCATCTGGCGCGCCAGGTAGGTGTGTTCGAAATACGCCGAGTTATACACGCCGGGCGTAAGCAGCACGATGTTCGGCTCGCCGCGGCCTTCGGGCGCAAGCGCGCGCAGGGTGGTGAGCAAAGCTTCGGGATAATGATCGATGGGCCGGATGTCGGTGTGCCGGAACAATTCCGGGAAGATGCGTTTCATGACCTGGCGCGAGGTGAGCATGTAAGAAACGCCGCTCGGCACGCGCAGATTGTCTTCCAGCACCACGAAACGGCCGTCGGGCAGGCGGATCAGGTCCGTGCCCATGACGGCGACATAGATATTTTTGGGCGCGGTGACGCCGCGCATCTGGCGACGAAAATGTTTGCAGCTATAGACCATCTCGCGCGGCACGATGCCGTCGGCCAGGCAACGGCCTTCGTTGTAAATGTCGCGCAGGAACATATTGAGCGCGGTGATGCGCTGGGTGAGTCCGTTTTCGATGGTCTGCCACTCGTGCGCTGGTGATGATGCGCGGCAGCAGGTCATGCGGGAAGATGCGCTCGGTGCCCTCGTCGCGGCCGTAAACGGTGAAGGTGATGCCCTGGTGCAGAAACGACACGTCGGCGGCCTGTTTCTTGCGGCGCATTTCTTCGGCGGGCAGGCCCAGCAGCAGTTCGTACAGCGCGCGATAGTGCTTGCGCGGCTGGCACTCCGCGTCGAACATCTCATCGAATGCGCTGTCTAAAATGTAGCTTGCGAACGGACCGGACGCGATGCGCGGTTCGTCGAATCCAGGGGTAGCCATGGGTTTTCAGCTTGATTGCCTAGCTTCGACAGGGAAGAGTGTATTTCAGATTATCACAATTGCGTAAACTGAAGAATTGTTTTCCCTGCTTCTTCACGCTGCGCCCGATGGCGAAGAACTTCTTCTCGCGGAGCTTCAGGAGTGCGCTACGGCTGGCGTGTCCGAAGAGGATGGGGGGTTGCGGGCGTTCTTTGAAAACCAGTGGGACGCGGCGTCGCTCATGCAGCGTTTCGCCGAATTTTCTCCCGAGTTTCGCGAGGAACAGCCAATCGATTGGGAGCAGGCGACGCGCCAGGCGTGGCCGCCGATCGCGGTGGGCGAGCGATTCTATTTAGTCGCGCCGTGGGATCAGTCGGAACCAACCCCGCCGGGACGCTTGCGGCTGGAGATTTATCCCGGCATGGCGTGTGGAACCGGCCGGCATCCGGCGACGCAGCTGTGCTTGATGGCGATCGAGCGCTACGTGAAGCCGGGCGCACGGGTGTTGGATGTAGGCTCGGGATCGGGCATTCTGTCGGATGCGGCGAGGCTACTAGGAGCCGATCGTGTGATTGGATGCGACATCGATCCGGAGGCAGTTGGGATTGCGCGCGAACGCGTGAACGTGCCGATGTTTGTCGGCTCGGTGGATGCCGTTCGATCCCAGTGGGCGGACGTGATCGTCGCCAACATCGACGCAGCGACGTTAGAACGCATCATCGGAGAACTGGAGCGCGTTCGAAGACCGGAATCGACGCTGATTCTTTCCGGCTTCCCGGAATCGGACGTTCCCGAAGGGTTTTCGCCCAAGGAAATTCTACGCCTGGAAGAGTGGCTCTGCTTCATCTGCTAGCAAGGGCTGTGGTCACGATAAACTTGTGACAGCGGGAATGAGAGTCCAATATCTATCGATTCTGTGCGCGGCCGCATTGTGGGCCTCTCCAGTGGACGACACGCTGGCCACCGCGCGCAAAGCACTGGCCAACGACGGCGTGGCGACGGCCTGGCGCCTGGCGCAGAAGGCTTTGAGCGATGCTCCGGATTCGGCCGAGGCGCATGAATTCGCGGGAGAAGTCCGGTTCCGGCGCGGAGAGTTCGCCGAGGCCGATGCGGAGTTCAAGAACGCCGTGCAGTGGAATCCTGGTCTGGCGCTGGCCTGGTGGGGGCTGGCGCGCGTGGCCGAGTGCGCTTCCCTGTACAAGACCGCGGTGGAGGATCTGCATCGCGCGTACCAGTTGAATCCGAACGATCCGCGAATTCTGGCGGCTTGGATTTCGCAGCTCAAAGGGCAGGAACGCGCCGACGCGTTGGGTCGCTACGTGGCACTAATGAAGGCGGCTGGAGCAGACGCGGGAGGCGATCCCCAGCAACTCGAGGAATTGCGGGAACGCGGCGAATTGGCCAGGGCCTTGAACGGCCGCCAGGTGATGGCGCTGGCCAGTCCCTATCAGGCGGTGGAACTCCCGTTGCGCGCCTTCGTGAGCGGGGCCACCCATATGCGGACGTATGGCCTGGAGGTGCTGGTCAACGGCAAGCCGGCCAGGCTGGTGCTGGACACCGGCGCCTCGGGAATCACGCTGTCCCAGCCGGCCGCGGAGCGCGTGGGGCTGGTGCGGGTGACGGACACGACAGTTCGCGGAATCGGCGACAACGCCAAGCTGGCCTCGGGGTATCGAGCCATCGCCGAACATTTTCGCATCGGAGAGGTGGAGTATCGCGATGCGGTGATCAATGTCGCGGACCAGAGCTTCGTCGGCATCGAAGACGGGTTGGTAGGGACGAATGTGCTGGCCGACTTTCTGGTCACGCTGGATTTTGGGGCTGGGAAACTGCGGCTGGAGCCGTTACCGGGCTATCGTCCCGGCCAGGAGCTTGGCGATCGCAGCGTGAGTCCCCAGATGGAAAGTGCGACGCGCGTATTTCGATTCGGGCATTTGCTGTTGGTGCCGGTGCGGGTGGGCACAGCGAGCAATCGATTATTCGTCCTGGATACGGGCGCGGCAAGCACTCTGATTTCCTCTCAACTGGCGGCGGCGGTGAGCAATCTGAATCGCGACGACAAAACCTCGCTGCGGGGATTGAACGGCAAGGTGGGCGACGTGTACCAGACCGGAAATCTGGTGCTGGAGTTCGCTGGATTCGAGCAGAAGAATCTGGGAATGACGGCCTTCGATACCTGGCAGCTGAGCCATCGCCTGGGCACCGAGATTTCGGGGTTTCTGGGTCTGCCGGTGCTGGATCTTTTTACACTCACCATCGATTATCGCGACGGGCTGGTCAAGTTCGAGAGAAGACGATAATCTTACCAAGGCGATCATCTTACCAAGGAGAAAGCGATGCGGAGATGGATATGGCTCGCGCTGGCCTTTGTGCCGGCATGCGCGCAACTGAAGGCGGCTACTTTGAGCGCGATGGATTATATCGAGATTCAGCAGTTGGTCAATAAATACGGGCAGGACATCGATACCTGCACCAACAACGGATACGACTATGCCGATCTGTACACCGCGGACGGCGTGTTCATCGACAAGTACTCGGACGATGGGTTCGCCAAGGGCGGCCTGCAACGCGCCAAGGGGCGCGATGAGCTGGCGGCGGCGTCCTGGGGTGGTTCGAAGGGGTGCAAGGACATGCCGTGGAATGGCTGGAGCCACGTGATGACGAATCTGGTGGTCACGCCCACGGCGGAAGGCGCCAAAGGCCGCTGCTATCTGATCATGCTGGGCGAAAAGGGACCGGGCAGCGTAGATCGCGATGGCGGCTATGAAGATCTCTACGTGAAGACCGCCAAGGGCTGGCGCATCAAGTCGCGCACGCATGTGCGGAGTAAAGAGTGGAGCAATCCGTTGCTGCAGACGGCGGATCGCAAGTGACATGAGAGCTCTCGTATTCCTGATCGCGATGGCCGGCCTGCTGGTCGCGCAGCCACCGGCCGAGCGGCCGTTCAAGATCGTCAAACTGGACGCCGCGCTTGACGACATCATTTCGCCCGACGCCAAGCTTGAAACGATCGGCGAGCATTTTGGCTTGAGCGAAGGGCCGGTATGGGTGCAGCAGGGCGGCGACGGGTATCTGTTGTTCAGCGACAACGCGGGCAACGAGATTTACAAATGGTCGTCTCACGCGCCGCTGTCGGTGTTCCTGCAAAAGAGCGGCTACACCGGGAACGATGTGATGAACGCCGGAGCGCAGACCGTGTCCGGAGGCGGGGTCGCGATCCTGCTGATCGGCTCAAACGGGCTGACGCTCGATCCGCAAGGCCGGCTGCTGATCACCGCGATGACCGATCGCAAGATCGTGCGCCTGGAAA
Organism: Bryobacterales bacterium; assembly: GCA_963798295.1. Classification (GTDB taxonomy): domain Bacteria; phylum Acidobacteriota; class Terriglobia; order Bryobacterales; family Bryobacteraceae; genus Palsa-89. The sequence goes on from CAWCSV010000008.1 coordinate 344,934, forward strand.
AGGACGGTACTCGCACCGTGCTGGCGGATCGCTATCAAGGCAAGCGCTTCAACGGTCCGAACGATATCGTGGGCAAGTCCGACGGCGCGATTTACTTCACCGATACGATTTGGGGGATGCGCGGCGCGGAGAAAAGCCCGGACCGCGAGCTGCCCTACAGCGGGTTCTTCTTGATCAAAAACGGCAAGGTGACGCTGCTGGGCGAGGAGAAAGACAGCGAAACACCCAACGGCATCGCTCTATCGCCCGATGAAAAGTACCTGTACGTGACGGCGGGCCTGTCGAAAACCATGCGATACGACGTGCGGCCCGACGATACGGTGGCGAATCCGGTGAAATTTTTAGATGCCGGGATCGACGGAATCAAAGTGGATCAGAAGGGCAATGTGTATTCGACAGTGCGCGGCAGCGAGATCTGGATCAGTTCGCGCGAAGGCAAGCATCTGGGCACGCTGCAAATGCCGCAAATCGCAACCGAGCCGCGGCCGCGAATCGTCGCGACGAATCTGGCTTTTGGCGACGCCGACAGCCAGACGCTCTACATCACGGCCTGCACGCACTTGTTTCGGATTCGGCTGAAAGTGGCCGGCGTCCGGCCTGGGCCACAACGCTAGCCGCCGGTTCAGCTTGGGATAATCGCGGTGTAGTGATACTTACGAGCCAAGTTCAGTAGTGCTTTGTCAAAGGTTACCAACGTCGCGCCGACTTCCTTGGCAAAGGCGAGCAAATAGCAGTCGCCAATCCACTTCGAGGCCCGTTGAGCAGAGAACGGCTGCGTCGCTTGGCGAAACGCCGCCTCCAGCTCCCGAGGCTCGGGATGAAACTGGACACGAGGGTCATCGAGCCAGCGATCGTAGATGCTCCATCCATTTTCAACTGTGTGGGCGTAGTCTCCCATCACAGCGGGATTCGTCAATAGGCGCAACAGGCCGAGTTGCGTGTATCGAGAAAACAGCAGCGTCGTGCCCGCCGGCAGTTCGTTCAGCCATCGCCAAGCGTCAGCAGCATGGGAATTTCCGGCGTCCGAAAGGGCCAGCCAAACATTGAGATCAGGAAAAAACGAGGTCATGCGGGTTCTCGTCCTTTGGATATAAGGGACCGACCTTAGCGCCCCGCTTGCGCTTGATCAGTGGTCCGGTGACGTAACCTTGCTTCGAGCGTGCACTATAGGCCTCCTCCAGCGCCCTGATAATCAAAGCTCGAATCGAGCTGCCCGACTGGGCGGCGCGATGACGTAGCGCCTGATGCACAGGTTCAGGGATGTCTACCGTCGTTCGGATCGCCATGAGATCATTATGGCACCCTTGCCATAAATATGTCACTTCAGCGGCTTCAGCTCCGCTTGGACGCCCTCGGCCAGCGGATACCGATCCACGTTCAACATCATCGAAACGAACTGGTAGTAGCCCATCACCGCCAGCATATCCACCACGCCGCGCTCCCCAAACTTCTCCTTGGCCGCATGAAACGCCGCATCGCTGGCGTGCTTGGTGGTGAGCACTTCGGTGCAGAAGTTATAGACGGCCTCTTCGTCCGGCTGCATGGTAGCGGGCCGTTTGCCTGCGGCGACGGCGTCGATGAGCGCGGGGCTCAACCCCGCGGCCAGTGCGTTTTTGTGATGAGCCTGCCATTCGAACTGCGCCGTCCAGAAGCGCGCAGTGATCAGGATCGCGAATTCATTCAGCCGGCGCGGCAGCGAGGAATGGTAGCGTGCGTAGGCGCCGAACTTCTGTGCCAGGTCGCCCATTTCGGGGCTGCGCAGCAGTACGTTAAAAGGACCGTCGAGCGAGGTGCGCGGGCCGGCCAGAATGTTGTCGATCAGCTTCTTCTGCTCCGGCGTCATGGAGTCGTAACCGAGCGGCTGGAAGCGGCCGCCGCGCAGGTGCAGGTCGCGAGTGGTGGGGGCTTGGGCATTCACAACGCCCAGCATAGCGAGACTGACGGCGATCATGCGGATGCGCATGGGTATTCCTTTCCTATGGCGGTTGATTGGTTCTATCAAAGTCGATGGTTGTATCAAAATGGATTCCCTGCATCAAACCGGTGGGTTCGTGCGTCTCACCTGGTGATGAAGTATATCTGTTTGGTGCTGGCTTTAGCGGCGTGCGTCTGGGCGCAAAGCCCGGGCAAAGAGATCGGCAGCGGCGCCGGCGACATCGGTAAAGGCGCGGCCAAAGGTGCTGGGAATCTGGCGAAGGGCACCGGCAAAGGCGCCGTGGATCTGGTGACGCTGCATCCCATCAATGCGGCCACTTCGCTTGGCAAAGGCGCGGCCACGGGAGGCAAGGACGTCGGCGTTGGCACCGTGAAAGGCACCGGCAAGATCGGCAAGGGTATCGGCAAGGCGATCAAAAAGCTATTCTAGTTCGTATCGGAGAAACCCTAAATGAACAAAACAAATAATCAGCCGTTCCTCACAGATGTTCAAGAATTGCGCAAGCGCGCCCGGACCAGCCTGGACAAGGGCGCTATCACGCCGGCCTATCAGGGCGACGTGCAGCAGACCATCGACATCCTGCAGTCGGTGCTGGCCACCGAGATTGTGTGCGTGTTGCGCTACACCATGAACGCCATCGCGGCCAGCGGTATTTCGAGCGAGGGCGTGAAGGCGGAATTTGAACAGCACGCCAAGGAAGAGCAGGGCCACATGCGCGAAGTGGCCGAGCGCATCAACCAATTGGGCGGATCGCCGAACTTTAATCCGGAAGGCCTGCTGTCGCGCTCGGCGTCACAATATGTGGAGGGCGCGAACCTGGTGGAGATGATCAAGGAGAACCTGGTGGCCGAGCGGATCGCGTGCGAGCATTACCGCGAGCTGATCCGATACTTCGCCGACAAGGACCCCACCACGCGCGTCATGATGGAAGGCATCCTCACCAACGAGGAAGAGCATGCCAACGACATGCACGACCTGCTGGTGGCGCACGAAGGCAAGCCGATGCTTAAGACCCACGCGTAGACGCGGCCCTGGTGGTCAGCGGTAGGGACAGCTGGTTGTGTTCCAGCGCCAGCAGGAACTCCTTGCGGGGGAGGCCGCCGCCGTAGCCGGTGAGCTTCCCGTTGCTGCCGATCACCCGATGGCAGGGAATCACGATGGGGATAGGGTTCGCTCCATTGGCGCGTCCCACGGCGCGCGAAGCGTTGGGCGATCCGATGCGGCGCGCCAATTCGCCGTAGGAGATGGTCTCGCCATAAGGAATGTTGCATAGCTCGCGCCAAACCCGGCAGTGGAAGGCTGGTCCCTCGGGCGCCAGCGGCAGATCGAAATCCCGCAGCTCGCCCGCGAACCAGGCCCGCAACTGGCGGATCGTTTCGCGGAACTGAGTCGCGGCTTCACGCCAGTCCGGGTGGGGCGTCGCCGATTCGCGGCCGTTTTCGAAGACGATATGGCGCAGCCCGGCATCATCCGCCGCCAGCAGCAACTTTCCGGTAGGGCTTTCCATCGAGGTGTAAAATATTTTGGTCTCGAGCATTGTGGCCTCCTTGCCAGATATGCATCGCGGCGTAAGCGCGCCAGGGCCGCCAGCGCTCGGCGTGCCGCTCCAGCTCCCCCGCGCTCTTCGTTCCCGTCGCGCGCAAAAGAGCCAGATCGCCGGCGGGGAACGCGTCCGGGTCCGATAACGCGCGCATGGCGATGTACTGCGCGGTCCAAGGTCCCAAGCCGCGCAGGGCGCATAAGCGATCGACGCACGTGGCCGCATCGTGCGCGCCGTCCAATACCAGAGCTCCCGAAGCCACGGCTCGCGCAAATTCGCGGATCGCATCCGCGCGCGATGCTGGAATGCCGATGGCGAGATCGGCGTCTGCGATCTCGTCCGCGGTGGGGAAAGTGCAAGACAGCCCTTCGACCTGAAACGGCAGCGCATGCCCGAACTTCGCGGCCAGCCGCGCCGTCAGGGTGGACGCGCCGGCAACGCTCACCTGCTGGCCGAGGATGGCGCGGATTCCGAGCTCGAAGCCGTCCCAGGCGCCGGCGACGCGCAGGCCCGGAAGCGCTTTCACCAGGCGCGAGAGCAGCGGGTCGCGCTTCAGACTGCCGTTGATCGCCAACGGATCGGCATCCAGATCGAAGATACGCCGCACCCGGGACACTACGTGCAGGAGCCGCGCGGGTCGTACAGACTGGACGCGCATCGTCAGCGCGTTTAATCCATTCGGTTGCACTTCCAGCCAGCCGGGCTGCCGGTCCAGCATGAACGTTCGCCGGTAGACATCGCCGTGAACGTATTCCACTCCCGCGATGGCACGCCTGGCGATAAAAGCCAGCAGCGCGGCATAGTCATAAGGTGGCCGATAGCGCAACTGCAGGGTGCAGGGACCGGCGCTCGACATGCGTTTGATTCCGCGCCGCAATTCGCGCGGGCTGCGTCCATACGCCGCTCGAAACGCCGCGTTGAAACGGCGAATGCTGCCATAGCGCGACGCGATGGCGATGGCCGTCAGCGGCAGCGTGGTCTCGTCCATCAGTTTTTTCGCCGCCAGCAGACGCTGCGCCTGCGCCACCGCGATGGGCGTCGCTCCCAGATGCTGCAGAAACAGCCTGCGCAGATGCCGCGATCCGATTCCCAGGCGTCCGGCGAGTTGGTCAACACTAGCGTCTTCAAGCGCTCCTTCGTCGATCAGCCGCAGCGCGCGCGACACGGTGGTCGAAGTTCCGTCCCAGGCCGGCGTCCCCCAGCTTTCCGGACGGCAGCGCAGACACGGGCGAAAACCCGCCTGAAGAGCCGCGGCGGCCGACGGATAATAATCGATGTTCCCTTCTTTGGGCGACCGCGCCGGGCACACCGGGCGGCAGAAGACGTGCGTGGTTCGCACGGCGATAAAGAACTTTCCATCGAAGCGCGCGTCACGCGCCAGCCGAGCACTACGGCAAGTCTCGCGATTTATTTCCACCTGCATTGATTTTAGCTTCGTGCTCGCCTGAGAACTAGCCGTTTTCGGACATCAATGCTGGAGGCGGTAAAATGACAACGGATGCGAGTTGCGCTGGTTTGTGGCCTGGCTGTCCTGGCGGTGAGCGCGGTGGTTTTGGCCGATCGGTTGGAAGATACCTTCTACGTTCCCCTCGACGATCCAGCCATTAATTACGCCGGACCTGCGAACGATTCCGTCGCGCATCTGGAAAAGCAGCTCGAGAGCGGGAAAGCGAAACTCGACTATGCGCCGAATGGCTGGGGCTACCTGCCGGTCGTCCTAAAGCAACTCAACATCAACATCGATTCCCAGGTGCTGGTCTTTTCGCGCACCAGCATCCAAACCGCGCACATCTCGCCGCGTACGCCGCGCGCAATTTATTTCAACGACGACACCGCCGTCGGATTCGTCCAGAATGGCGACGTGCTGGAGCTGACGGCCATCGATCCCAAGCTGGGTGCGATTCTCTACACCCTGGACACCGACAAGTCCGACCGTCCCGAGTTCGCCCGCCGCGACGATTGCCTGCGCTGCCATCAGGGCGCGCCCACCATGGGCATTCCCGGGATTCTGGTGAGCTCGGTGCATCCGGTCAACGACGCCGACGCGCGCGAGTCCCACGGCAGCGCCTTCATCACCGACGACCGCACTCCTTTCGCCGAGCGCTGGGGCGGGTGGTACGTCACCGGAACCCACGGTTCCCAGGTGCATCTGGGCAATAATCCCGAGCTGACCGACCCCTTGAATCCCGGCCGCTCTTCGAAAGAAGGCACCCAGAACGTCACCAGCCTGGAAGACCGGTTCAACACCGCCCGCTACCTGGCGCCCACCAGCGACATCGTCGCCCTGATGACGCTGGAGCATCAGACCCGCATGACCAACCTCATGACGCGAATCGGATGGGACGCCCGTATCGCGCTGCGCGAAGGCAAGGGTAAGCTGGACGACGCAGCGCTCGGCCGCATCAACCCCGAAATCGAGGAAATGGTGGGGTACATGCTGTTCGTGGACGAGGAACCGCTGAAGGCGCCGGTGAAGGGCGTCTCGACGTTCACCAAGACGTTTGCCGAACGCGGGCCTCGGGATTCCAAGGGACGGTCCTTGCGGGACTTCGACTTACAGCGACGCCTGTTCCGTTACCCGTTGTCCTATATGATCTACAGCGCGGCCTTCGATGCCTTGCCGGACGTGGTCCGCGAGCGGGTGTACCAGCGGCTGTACGACATCCTGACTGGCAAGGACCAAAGCAAGACCTTCGCCGGGATTTCGCCCGCTGATCGCCACGCCGTTCTCGAAATCCTTCGTGCCACCAAACCTAGCCTGCCGGTATATTGGCTCCGCGCCAACTAAATCGGCTGGTTAGCTCAAGTTACAGACCGCCCGGAGTAACAATGGAATGAATGAGTTCGTCATTCTAAACAGTGCGATCCATGACGATACGACACGCTTTCGGTTGCCTCGCGGCCGTTGCTGTCCTTGCGGCTCAAACCCCGCCCACGCCTGCCCAGGTCACCGACCCCACGTCCGAGCGTGCGCTGCTTAACCAATACTGCGTCGTCTGCCATAACCAGAAGCTCAAAACCGCGAATCTGGAGCTAGACAAACTGGACACCGCGCATGTTGCCGACCACCCCGAGAAGTGGGAAATGGTGGTGCGCAAGCTGCGATCTGGCATGATGCCGCCTTCCGGCATGCCCAGGCCTGCCTGGAATACCTACGAATCGATGGTGACGTGGCTCGAAGGTGAGCTGGACCAGAACACGTCTAACCACCTCCCGGCGCCCGGCCTGCATCGCCTGAATCGGACCGAATATGCGAACGTGATCCACGACATGCTGGCGCTGGACATCGATCCAACCAAGTATCTGCCGTCAGACGACTCCACGCGCGGCTTCGATAACATCGCCGGCGCATTGTCGTTGTCGCCCGCGCTGCTGGAAGGCTACACCACGGCGGCGGCCAAGATCAGCCGCATCGCCATGGGAGACGTGAACGAGCCGGCGCTGGCCAGCTACCGCGTGCCATCCGACACCTCGCAGGATTATCACATGGAGGGGCTGCCGTTCGGAACGCGCGGCGGGCTGGTGGTGCAGCATGAGTTCCCGGCCGACGGCGACTATGTGTTCAAAGTTTTCCCCATCAACAAGGGGCTGATGGACAATAACACCGCGTTCGGCGAGATCACGGGCGAGAAATTGGAGCTGCTGGTGGATGGCCAGCGGGTTCATTTGTACGATTGGGATAAAGAGGTAGCGCGTGGAAAACCGGTACATGGCGGCACGGCGGACGTTCATTTCCAGGTGAAGGCCGGCGTGCATACGGTGGGCGTAACCTTCCTCGCCACCGATCTTGCACCCAGCCAGGATCTGGACGAGCATTTTCAGCGCAGCACCATCGAGACCGGCGGGCTGCCGGGCTTCAAGTTTTATCCGCATGTGGGCAAGATGGAAATCCTGGGCCCGTTCAAGCCGGCCGGCGCCGCCGAATCGCCCAGCGCGAAGAGGATTTTTGTTTGCCATCCGGCGAGTGCGTCCGAGGAAACGGCCTGCGCGAAGAAGATCGTCGATACCCTGGCGCGGCATGCCTTCCGCCGTCCGGTGACGCCACAAGATACCGAGACGCTGATGTCGTTCTACCAGCAGGGCCGCAACGACGGGAACTTCAACACCGGCGTCGAGCGCGCGCTGCAACGCATCCTGGCCGATCCGGAGTTCGTATTTCGCAAGGAAGCCGAGCCTGAGAAGCTCTCCGGCGGGCAACCCTATCACATCAGCGACCTGGAGCTGGCTTCGCGGCTGTCCTTCTTTCTATGGAGCAGCATTCCCGATGACGAGCTGATCGACGTTGCCGCTAAGAACAAGTTGCATGAACCAGCGGTGCTGGAGGAGCAGGTGCGGCGCATGCTGGCCGACGCGCGAGCGGACCGGCTGGTGATCAATTTCACCGGTCAGTGGCTGAACCTGCGCGCGCTGGGCAACTGGGCGCCGACGGTTTCGCTGTTTCCCGATTTCGACGACAATCTGCGCCTGGCGATGCGCAAGGAAACCGAGCTGTTTGTCGGCAGCGTGGTGCATGAAGACCGCAGCATCAAGGATCTTCTTGATGCGAATTACACATACTTGAACGAGCGCCTGGCCAAGCATTATGGGATTCCCGGCGTGTACGGCAGCGATTTTCGCCGCGTGGAGTTGACGCCCGAGTTCGACGTGCGCCGGGGCCTGCTCGGCAAAGCCGCCATTGAGACCATATCTTCGTATCCGCAGCGCACCACGCCGACGGTTCGCGGCAAGGACATGATGAAGATTTTCCTGGGCGTCAGCCCGCCCGATCCGCCGCCCAACATTCCTCCGCTGAAGGATCAAGGAGCGGCGGTCCACGGTGGCGCCAAGCCCACCGCGAGGCAGCAGCTGGAGATCCATCGCAAGAATCCGCCGTGTTCGACCTGCCACAAGATCATGGATCCGATCGGGCTATCGATGGAGAATTTTGATGCCGTCGGCGCCTGGCGCACTGCCGAGAATGGCACGCCGATCGACGCTTCCGGGATGCTGGTGGATGGTTCCAAGCTGGACGGTGTCAAAGGATTGCGCGAAGCGCTGCTGAAATATTCTCCACAGTTCGTTCGGGTGGTGACGGAGAACCTGTTTATTTATGCGTTGGGCCGGGGCACGGAGTATTACGACATGCCTTTGATTCGGTCCATCGTGCGGGAAAGTGAATCGAAGAACTATCGGTTTTCATCGCTCATATTAGGGATCGTGAAGAGCGAGCCGTTCCAGGTGAATCAGAAGGAACAGGTCACGTCCAACGGAAGTCCGCTGCAGGCGTCGGTAGCTGAGCCGCGATGAAACTGAACCGCGACCGTGAGGGAGCGGATAAGGAGTCGTAATTATGTTTATCACTAAAAAGCACATATCACGGCGCACGCTGCTGCGCGGAGCCGGCGTGGCGCTTGCGTTGCCTTTGCTGGATTCCATGCTTCCGGCGCAGACTCTCATCGGAAAGACGGCCGCCAACCCCAAGACCCGCTTCACCGGCATCTTCGTGCCGCACGGTGCGGCGCCCGGCTGGTGGGTGCCCGAAGCGGGCGGTCCCGGCGAACCCAAACGCGTGGCCGGCGCGAAAGACTTCAAATATCCCATGATCTTCGAGCCGCTGGAGCCGTTCCGCGAGCACACCGTCATTATGAGCGGCATGTGGTCGAAATCGGCAGAGCCTCCTCCCGGACAAACCGGCGCGGATCATTGGGTGGCGGCGGCGTTTCTGTGCGCGAATAAGCCCAAGAAGACCACCGGGGCGGATATCTACGATGGCACCACCATCGATCAGATCATCGCGCAGCATGTGGGGCAAGGCTCGCTGTTGCCGTCCTTGCAACTGGCGCTCGAAGATCCCGGCGCCAATTCGAGCAACTGCGGCGAAGGCTATAGCTGCACCTATTCGAACACCATCTCCTGGTCCACCCCCACTTCACCGCTGCCGATGGAACTGGATCCGCAAGTCGCGTTCGAGCGTTTATTCGGCGCCGGCGGCAGCGCAGCCGAGCGGGCGGCGCGGCGCGAGCAGGATCGCAGCATTCTGGATTCGGTGACGGCCAAGCTGGCCCGCTTCAAACAGGATCTGGGACCGAGCGACCGGACCAAGCTGGACGAATACGAAACCGACATTCGCGAGCTGGAGCGGCGGCTGGCCATCGCCAAGAAGGCCACTGGAACCATTTCCACCGAGGGCGTGGTCATTCCCGCCGGCGTGCCCGAATCCTTCGACGAGCATGTGAAGCTGCATTTCGATCTGCAACGCCTGGCATTCCAGGCCGACATCACGCGCGTCTCCACCGTTCTCTACGCACGCGATCTTACGTCGCGCTCCTATCCGGAAAGCGGCGTGCACGACGGCTTCCATGGCATCTCGCATCACGCCGAAAATCCGGAAACGATCGCGCGCTACGCCAAGTTGAATCAGTATCACATCAAGTGCCTGGCGTACTTTGTCGACAAGATGAAAAACACGCCGGACGGCGACGGCACGCTGCTGGATCATTCGCTCATCCTGTACGGAACCAACATGGGCGATTCGAACCAGCACTTGCATTACGATGTGCCGCACCTGCTTATCGGCGGAGCGTCGGGGCAGTTGAAGGGAAATCGCCACTTGGCGTATCCATCTAAGACCGTTCCCACCGGCAACCTTCTCGCCAGTGTTCTCGATCTGTACGGCGTGCACGAAGACAAGATCGGCGATAGCACCGGGCGGCTGCCGGGTTTGGTCTAAAGCATGTTCACGTTGAGAATCTGCGGCGTCGCGCTGATGCTGTGCGCTTCGGCGTTTGCCGCCGATAGCCCCGTCGCGGACGCGGCCATGAAAGGCGACCGGGCGGCCGTGCAGCAGTTGGTAGGACAGAAGGCCGACGTGAACGCCGCGCAGGCCGATGGCGCCACCGCCCTGCAGTGGGCCGTCTATCGCGACGATCTGGAAATGGCCGGCGTGCTGATTGCCGGGGGTGCGGACATTAAGCTGGCCAATCGGGAAGGCGCCGCGCCGCTGTACCTGGCGTCGCTGCATGGAAGCGCGCCGATGATCGAGAAGCTTCTGAAGGCGGGCGCCGATCCAAACCAACTGGGACCGGAAGGCGAGACGCCGCTGATGCTGGTGGCGCGCACGGGTAACCTCGCGGCAATCCAGGTTTTGCTGGATCATCATGCCGACGTCAATGCCAAGGACAAGTTGCGCGGAACCACCGCTTTGATGTGGGCCACCGACCAATCGCACCCCGAGGCGGTGAAGCTGTTGGTGGCGCATGGCGCTTCCGTCAGCGCGCAGACCGACATCGATACCCGCAATGCGCGCAACAACCTGGCGAACACCGTCAAGCAGCGCTTGCATTCAAGCTTTGGCGTTTTTGGCAAGCGCGGGCCGGGAAACGACGGAACGCCTCCGTTGCCCGCAGGGCAATCCGCGGCGAGGACTCCAGCACCGGCGCCCCGACCCGCGGTTGCCTCGCGGACGTCGCCCGCGAGCGAAGCCAACCCCGAGGACGACTTCATTGCGTTTTTCCGGCGTCCAGCCAAGAAAGACGGCGGAGGTCTGACGCCGCTGGTTTACGCCGCGCGCGAAAACTGCATGGAGTGCGCCCAGGCGCTGGTGGGAGCGGGCGCCGACGTCAATCAGCGAACCTTTTATGGATGGACGGCGCTGTTAGTCGCCACGCAGAATCGGCATTATAAGCTTGGGCAATATTTGCTGGAACATGGCGCCGATCCTAACATTCCCAACAAAGGCGGTTGGACGCCGCTGTATCTGGCCACCGACAACCGCAATATCGAAGGCGGCGACTATCCGGTGCGCGCGCCCGATATGGATCATATGGACTTCATCAAGCTGCTGATCGCCAAAGGCGCCAACGTAAACGCCCGCATTTGCGGCGCGGAATCGACGCCTGAGGATTGCAAGGGAGACAGCACCGAGACGCGCACCAATTTCACCATGCAATGGCTGTTTGAAGACGGCGCCACTCCGTTTTTGCGCGCGGCGCAATCGGGCGACGTGGAGCTGATGAAGCTGCTGCTGGCGCACGGCGCCGATCCCAAGATTTTCACCGCGCACGATGTGACGCCGCTGGCCGTCGCCTCTGGCATCGGCTGGGTGGAAGGCGTGACGTTCGAATGGTCGCCGGAGGAAAACATCGAGGCCGTTAAGATGTGCCTGGATCTGGGCATCGATCCCAACGTCGCCGACGACGAAGGCCGCACGGCGCTGCATGGCGCGGCGCACAAGGGCCGCTTGGAAGTGATCCAAATGCTGGTGGACCACGGCGCCAAACTGGACGCGCACGACGGCGGAAGCCGCGACAGCGTCAACGGCGCACTCCTGGGCAAGACCTGGATTCCGCTGGATTGGGCGCGCGGCTTGGTCCGCGTGGGCGTGCAATCGGCCATTGCGCATCCGGAGGCCGCGGCGCTGCTCACCAAGCTGATGACTGAGCGGAATATCCCGATCCCGCCGCCTCCCACGTCGTCGATCTGCCTGACCCGCGGCGAAAACGGCTGCCAATAGGACCGCGCTCGCTGCGCTACTGAACCGCGACCGTGAGGGAGCGGCCTACAAATTAAATCGATTGTCGGAAACGAACGCCGGGTTCCAGTTCACCTTGGCTGGCTCCTTGAACTCCGGGTTTTCTTCTTTTAGCAGCGCCACGGTGGCCACCACGGCGGCGTCCTTGGCTTCCTCTTCATCCACGGCGGTGATCTCGGCCTCGTGATGCTCGTCGCCGAGCAACTGCAGACGCCAGGTGGAATCGCCGGAGGCTTCCAGCAGCAGCCAGTAAGGGCCCAAACGGGTTGTGAGTTTGCGAACCAAAGTAGGAAATAATAGCGAAGCGGGCCGGCGCCTTACCAGCGCGGTCCCTTGCTACGTCCACGATTGTTGAACCCGCCACCGCCGCCGCGGTTGCCCCCGCCACCGCCGGGACGTCCGCCGGAACGCTCTTCGCGCGGACGGGCTTCGTTGACATTGAGATCGCGTCCATTCATATTGCGGCCGTTCAGACCGGCAATCGCGTTGGAGGCTTCGTTGCGGTTGGTCATCTCAACGAAAGCAAACCCGCGCGGCTGGCCGGTGTCGCGGTCGCGCACGATATTCACTTTTTCCACAGCGCCAAATTCATGAAAAGCCGCTTCCAGATCTTCCTGGGACGTTTCGTAGGAGAGATTTCCTACAAAGATGTTGGTCATGGACACTCCTTAGCTGCGGGGCTCGGCAGCGTTGGTTCGGTTACAGGCGAGCTGGCGTACGCCGGAACGCGAGGCGAAGTCGCGAGCAAAATGGACTGGTTTTCATGTTAACACGACACGCTCGCCGAACCATAAATCTTACGGTTACCGGAGGCCCACTACCTTCCGTTTGTGTTAGCGGGAACCACGTCAACTTTGAGGCCTTCCCGAACCACGTCGCCGGGATTGGAAACGATGGTGTCGCCTTCGTTCAATCCTCGAAGCACCTCTAGCCGGTCGCCGTAATCGCGACCCACTTCAATTTTCTGCAGATGAACCGTGCCATCGGATCGAACCACCGCTACTTGAGCGCCATCGGCGCGGACGATCATGGCGTCGCTCGGCACCAGCAGCGGAGGCGCAGCCCGTACGCTGCGCAACTCCACCTGGGCGTACATTCCCGGCAGCAGCGCGCCATCCGCATTCGCCACGTGCACTTCGACGAGTAGGGTGCGGCTGCTGGGATCGAGAGCGCCGGCGCTGCGTGCCACCCGGCCCATGAATTGGCGTCCGGGCAGGTTCGAAACCGTCAGGACCGCGGGCTCTCCTGGCTTGATCGAGTCAGCGTAAGTCTGCGGCACGTTGATGTAAGTTCGAAGCGTGTCCATCTGCGCGATTCGATAGAGCAGCGTGCTTCCCGAATTCACCAGCGCGCCCACGTCCACGTTGCGCTGCGTGATCACTCCGTCGAACGGGGCCTGAACCACGCAATAGCTCTGCATCTTTTCAAGGCGCGCCACGTTGGATTGCGCGGCGTTGATGTTGGCGCGCTGCACATCGATGGCTTTTTCGAGCGATTCGAGCGCCGCCAGTTTGGAATTGTACTGCGCCTGCGCCTGATCGTCGTCCTGTTTGGATACGGCGCCCTTGGCGACCAGTTGGCTGGAACGCCGCGCCATCACGCGCGCCAGTTCCATGTCGGTTCTGCCTTGCTGCACGTTGGCCGTGGCCTGTTCCAATGCGGCCTGCGCCTGCCGCACCGTGGCTCTGGCCTGCGCCACCTGATCCGTTAATTCCGGCGCGTCGATCTGCGCCAGGGTCTGGCCCGCCTTCACGCGGTCGCCGATGTCCACTAATCGCTTTTCGATATATCCATCCGCGCGCGCCAGAACGGGAGCTTCGGTGATGGGCTGGATGCTGCCGGGCAATTGCAGCCCGCTCTGCCGGGTGGAGCGCTCCACCCGGATCACTTCCATGCGCGGCAGCGCCTGTTGTTCCTCACGCGCCTGCCCCAGCACCACCGCGCGGCGTTTCTGCAGCGGAATGTAGCCGGCCAGAAATGCCACCACGATAAGAACCACCGCGACGAGAAAGATTCCCCAGATGGTGATCGCCGAAGGATGCCACAAACTGTGCGGCGCACCGGAGTGGCCGGGATTCTTCATTTCCTCCAGTTGCCGCTTCAGCTCGCGATTCTCGCGGCGCAGCTTTTCCTCGACGGTTTCCGGAGTTCGGGTCTGCTGCGGATCGGGTTCGGTGCGGTGCATTAGAAAGCTTCGCGCCCCCGTTCCGCCAGGCTGCGCTGGTAATCCACCGGGGGCTTCTTGCGCAGGTACGTATAGATGATCGGGACCACAAACAAAGTAGTGACCGTTGCGAACATCAGACCGCCGATCACCGCGCGGCCCAGCGGCGCATTCTGCTCGCCGCCTTCGCCCAGCCCCAGCGCCATGGGAAGCATCCCGAGTATCATGGCGGTGGCCGTCATCAGCACCGGGCGCATTCGCGCGTGTCCGGCCGCCAACATCGCGGTCTTGGCGCTGACGCCGTCCGCGCGCTCGTCATTGGCGAAGGTCACCATCAGAATGCTGTTGGCGGTGGCGACACCCACGCACATGATGGCGCCCATCAGCGAAGGCACGCTCAGCGTGGTGCCGGTAATGAACAGCATCCACAGGATGCCGGCCATCGCGCCAGGCAGCGCCGTAAGGATGATGAACGGATCCAGCCAGGATTGAAAGTTCACCGTCATCAGAAGATAAACCAGAACCACGGCGAAGATCATCCCCAGCGCCAGGCGGAAGAAGGACGATTGCATGGTGGCCACCTGCCCGCGCAGGCTGAACGTGGTTCCGCGCGGCAGATGCGGCGTTTCGTCGCGCATGATCTTGCGCACTTCGGCGCCCACGCCGCCCAGGTCGCGCCGGTCAACGTTGGCGTACACATCGAAAACCGGCAGTACGTTGTAGTGGTTTACGATCACCGGAACGTAGTCGCGTTGAACGGTGACCAGATTGGAAAGAAGCTGCGTGCTGCCCGCCATCGCGCCGGGATTTCCGTAGGCCTGCGAAGCGCCGTTGGGCGAGGCGGCGACGAATGAGTTGGTTCCTCCCGCCGCGCCCGACATCGATCCCGGATGTCACGCCGCTCTCTACTTCGGTGGGGATGGAAATGGGCGTGCGCAGCAGCGCGTCGAGCGAATCGATGCGGTATTGCGGCGTCTGCACGCCGATGTTGTAGTTCACGCCATTGGTCCAGTTCACCCAGAAGTTGGGCGCAGACCGTGGAACTGCCGCTGAGCGAGATCAGCATGCTGCTGGTGACGTCGCGCTGCGTCAGGCCCAGTTGCGAGGCCTTCACGCGGTCGACGTTCAGGCTGATCTCCGGCTGCGCCGTCACCTGATGCACGTGAACGTCGGCGGCGCCGGGGATGAGCGCGATTTTCTTCGACAGCGTCTGCGCGATTTTGTAATTGGCTCCCGCATTGCTGCCCACCACCTGCAGATCGATGGGCGCGGGCAGGCCGAAGTTCACGATCTGGCTGGTGATGTCGGCGGGCTGAAAGAAGAAGCTCATGTCGGGAAACATGTCGCGCAGGCGTTTCCGCAGCAGCACTTCATAGCCTCGCGTGGGCGCGTGATTTTCCTTGTTCAGCGAGATCAGGATTTCGCCGTCGGCCGAGGAGATGGTGGGGATGTCGCCCTGCGCGAGCGCCGGCCAGCTGTTGGGGATGCCGATGTTGTCGATCATCATGTCCAGCTGATCGGGTGGAATAACGGCGCGGATTTCGCGCTCCAGCGCGGCAAACTTCAGCTCGGTTTCTTCGATCCGCATGCCCGCGGGGCCGCGCGCATGAAGGCGCATCTGGCCGGCATCGACCGCGGGAAAGAAATCTTCGCCGATCAGCGCGGTCAGGCCGAACGATGCGATGGAGACGCCCATGAAGGCCGCCAGCACGCGCGCCGCGATGCGCCAGCGACCAATCGAGCAAGCCCAAATAGCGATAGCGCAGCCTCTCAAAGAGCGCGTTGAACAGATGGTGCGCGCTCCAGATCGGTCCCCTACGCGCGGGCCGGCGCGCCATCGTCGCCTTCTCGGTGCGCGCTCGCGCTCGGACTCAAGAAGATACGCCATCATGGTCGGCACCAGCGTGCGCGACAGCAGATACGACGCCAGCATGGCGAACACCACGGCCATGGCGAGCGGCGTGAACAGATACCGCGCCGTTCCGGTCAGCAGGAGCACCGGGACGAAGACGATGCAGATGGATAGCGTGGCAACGAACGTGGGAACGGCGATCTGGGACGCGCCATCCAGCACCGCGCGCACCAGCGGCTTACGCATGGCGATGTTGCGATGCGTGTTTTCGATCTCGACCGTCGCGTCGTCCACCAGGATGCCGACCGCCAGCGCCAGGCCGCCCAGCGTCATCACGTTGATGGTCTCGCCGAGCAGGCTCAGGATGCAGAGCGAGGTGAGGATCGAGAGCGGAATCGAAATGCAGACGATCAGGGTGCTGCGCCAGCTCCCCAGAAACAGCAGGATCATCAGGCCCGTGAGACCGGCGGCGATCAGCGCCTCGCGGATCACGCCCTGAATGGACGCTCGCACGAAGATGGACTGATCGGCCAGCGCCGTGACTTTCAGCTCCGGCGGTCACGTTGGCAAGAATGTTCGGGAAGCGCGGCCTTCACGGCATTGACGATGGACAGCGTGGACGCCTTGCCGTTCCGGGTGACCGTGATCAGAACGCCGCGCGCGCCGTTGGTGCGGACGATATTGTTCTGCACCGAATAGCCGTCATGCACCTGCGCGACATCCTTGATGTAAACCGTCGCGCCGTTCACCGTCTTGATGGGCAGATTGTTCAGATCGTTGAGCAGCACCGGGCTGCTGTTGACTCGCACCTGATATTCGGTCTTGGCGAGCTTGGCCGTGCCCGGCGGCAGAATCAGGTTTTGCAGATTGAGGGCGTTCGAGACGTCGATGGGCGAAAGCTGTTTGGCGTACAGCTCGTCAAGATTCAGATCCACCATCACGCTGCGCTGTTTTCCGCCAAAGGGATAAGAAACCGAGGCGCCCTGCACGGTGCCGAGCGGCGTGCGGATGAAGTTATTGCCGATGTCGAAGATTTCCTGCTCGCGCAGCGTCTTGCTGGAAAGGCCGAGCTGCAGGACGGGGACGCTGGCGGCGTCGTATTTCAGAACGTTGGCGGGAAACATGCCGGGCGGCATATTGCGCAGCGCCGTTTCCATGGTGGCGGTCACCTGCGCCACGGCCATGTCGATCTTGCACGTTGGGATGGAAGTAAATTCGTTCCACCGAGTATCCGCTGTAGGATTGCGACTCGATGTGTTCGATGTCGTTGACGTTGGAGGTGAGGGTGCGCTCGAAATTGGTGGCGACGCGCTTCTCCATCTCCTCCGGCGCCAGGCCCGGGTAATACCAGAGCACGCTGACGATGGGGATGTCGATATAAGGAAAAATATCCACCGGCATGGTGACGATGGCGGCGCCGCCCAGGATGGCGATCAGCACCGCCATGACGACAAAGGTGTAAGGGCGGCCGAGAGCCAGCCGGACGATCCACATAGTCTATTTCCCCGGAATTGCACGTTCCGTAAAGGAAGAAGGCGTTAAAGCTCCGGTAAGGCCAGTATACATCGACCTGCATGCAGGATGGCGGCAAAAACGCCGGCTGGAGCTCTTGGCGGTGGTATAGTCGGACCAGAAGACTCTCGTGAGCTAGAGGCTCCGCGCGAGATTCATCGTGGCCACGATCATTGATAGCAACGCTCTCCTGGCAGCTGCGGAGCTCTTGCGCCGCCTGGGTGCAACCGACGTGTTTGTCTTCGGTTCGACCATCAAAGGCGGATCACGGCCGGATTCCGACGTGGACTTGGCGGTTACCGGATTACCGCCCCAGATCTATTTCTCCGCGATGAGCAAAGCCTCCGACCTTCTTGGACGGCCCGTGGATCTGGTGGATCTTGACGATCCAACGCCCATCGTTCGGTATCTACTCGCCAGCGGAGAGCTCGTTCGTGTCGCCTGATTTGGCGCGCAAGATTGAGCTAAACCTCGAAGAGCTTGCCACGATCCGCGAACAATTTAATGAACTGCTCTTGATCCCGCCTGGCGCGGCCGTCGGCGTAATTGAGACCGCTGCGGCCTCGGCAATGCTGCACTCCTTTTATACGGAAAATCGAAAAGAATTCTCAAGCTCATTGCCAAGGAATGGGATGGCCACCTGCCCTCGTCCAATTCATGGCACAAGGAGCTATTGATTCAGGTGCCTCGGACGACGGCGAGCAGGCCTGCGATCCTTTCCGCCTCCCTCGTCGAAGTTTTGGGAGAGTTTCTGGCGTTCAGACGTCTCTTTCGCGGTGCATCGATCATGCTAATGCGATGGGACAAACTCTCGCCGTTAGTCGCGAAAGTCGACCATACCTATGAACAGGCAACATTGGAAATAGGCGCTTTCGTTCAATTCGTCCAACGCGGCGCCGGTGCGGTGTAGCCAGTGGTACTGATCCCCGGGAGAACTACTGCTTCTGCTCGAACAGCTCGATGTTCAACCCGTTCGGATCGACGACAAAGATGTTCCGAATGGTCGGGCTGAACTGCACCAGTTGGCCGTCCTTGGATGTCACCTGGACCCCAGCCGCTCGCATGCGCTGCAGCAGGCCGTCGATATCGGTGACGCGCAGGGCCACGGCGGGTGCGCCGGGATCGGGAACGCGTAAATGGAACGGCGTCCGCTTCATTCCCTGATACTCATAAAACGCAATGAGGGCTTTGGTGCCGGGCACCAGCGCGGTCAGCTCGCGATTCTTGGCGTGAGGCGCGCCGGTTAAATCCAGGATCGCCGGGTTGCTCGAAAATTCCATATTGCCTTTCAGGTCGAAACCCAGTAGGCCGTGCCAAAACTTGATGGTGGAATCCATGTCGGCGACGGTGAGGCCCATGGTAGCGCCGTACACGTTGCCCGGCGGCGGTTGACGCCCGCCGGCGTCGGCGTGGTATTCCGCCACTTCGATGACATAGCCGTCCGGATCGCGAATCAGTATCCCGCGCAGTTTGCCGTTTGGGTTAGCGATGGTGACAGGCGCGCCTGAAGTGGTGATGATCGGAACATTCATCTTCTTGACGGCCGCCATCACAGGGTCCATATCCTTGACGCGCAGAGTGATCAGGGCCGCACCGGGATCGGTATGCTGCGGAGTGCCGGGATGCCGGTCGACGCCCGAGAATTGCGTCAGTTCGAATCCGAATCCCGCGTTTGGCAGCCGCAGCGTCGCGAGCCGCAGCGATACGCCGGGAGAATTCGTCAGCGCCGGCACGCCCGGATTGGGAAACGGACGCGGCTCGCCATCCAGGCCAAACACCTCGTGATAAAACGCGAGCGTCTTATCCAGATTGTTTACCGCGTGAATGTAGTTCAGGATTCCGACGGTGGGTACGCCGGTGTCTGGAGCGGGACCGATTTGCGCGAAGGCGGCCGTGCAAAACGGGATGAGCACTGCGAGTCTGAATTTCATTTCTGGGCGGCCTTTTCCGCGTCTTGCTTTTCCAGCGCGCGCGCCGCACTCAGCCGATTGTGCATGGCGTGGTTGCCTTCATGGCAGGCGTACTCGAAAATCTGGTAGCCCGGTTCATGACGAATCGGGAAACTCGACGGTCCAGGGAGCGGTGAAGGTTTTGGGATCGTCGACGGTGACTTTGTAGTCGATGATGTCGGGAGCGACACGCGTGAAACGTTCGGTCAGCTTCAGGTCTTCGCTATAGGGCACGCCGCCGACATCCACTTGCCGCCGATGAAATTCGTCGTCTCCACCACCAGCGTGTCGCCTTCGAAGTGACCGCGCGGATCGCCCATGTAGGAGCGCAGGCCGGAACCGTCGTGCGGGCGTCCGTCGAGCGGAATGATACGCGTTTCATGGATCATTTCGGTCCGAAGCGCCACTACGCCGGGCGCTTGCAGAATCTGCGAGCCGTTTCCGTAAATCGACGGGAAAAACGATCCGGTAACGCCGCGCGTGATGCAGCGGTCGTAGGAACCAAGATCTTCCCACGATGCCGGGCGCATGTTGTAATACTGCGGTTGCGCGGCCCGGCGTTTTTCGCCTTCGGGCGTCAGCGCGGGGAGCCGGCCATCGGGAGGATCGACGATGAGCGAAGTCAACTGCGAAGCGTGCCGGGCGTACTCGATCCACTGGGCGGGAGCCGCGGCCGCATCCACGCCAGCATCCTTAACCAGAGCCCAGAATCCGGAGGTCGGGCGGATACCCGTATCGATGGTGCTTCTCTCCGTACTCACTTGCTTGGAACGCGAGGCGTATTCCTGCTCGGTCAGAAAACGGCGGGTGCCGTATTCTTTCGGCCGTTCCAGCGGGACCCCGCTTAGATCGTCCGTGGTGTAGACGCCCTGCAGATCGGGATCGCCCCATGCGGTTTTCGGCGTGGGGGTCGTTTTGGCCAAAAGCCAAACAGCCAAGAGCCAGGCCGGACGTGAGAAGCAGATGAGCTTTCATCGTGATCCTATTTACCTTTCTTGCGAACATCGCCGTACAGCAGCTCTTCGGCGAACTCCACACACTTGAATTCGGTCAACTGCGCGTTCTCATCCACGCGCCGATACAAAGGCAGGCGAATCTTCCAAGCGCGCGTGAACACCTGCGGATCTTCGATGGTGGCTTCGTAGTCATGTGATCCGCGTCGCGCAAGGTGAAGCGTTCCACCACGTGCATCTGGTCGCTATGGAAATCGCCCGCGCGGTCGAACCAGCTCTGATCGTTGAATCCGGTGTTATCGACCACCAGCGTGTCGCCTTCCCAATGGCCATTGGCGGTGCCCATCCAGGTGTCCACCGACGCTTCCACCGGCTTCTTCTCCATATTGATGACGCGATTCGCGCTGGCGTATTCGTAGGCGATCAGGATCGCTTGGGGAGTTTGCACGATCTGGAAAGGATAGGGCATGTAGTTGGCGCGCGGGATACCGGCCATGTAGCACTTGATTTCCGGGTCGTCCTTCCAGCGATTCTTTAAATTCTCCTGCTTCTGTTTCAGAGCTTCGGGCTTGTAAGGGATCTCGCCGCCTTCCACCACGCCTTGTCCGGAGGGAACTGCGCCCACCGCACCAAGCTGGAAGAACGGACCCGGCGCGGCCGGATGATCCTGTAAGATCCCAGTTCGCCGTGCTGAGAGTTTGCCAGATGCCGCTGAAGTCCGGGTGGCCGTCGAAGGTGCGGCCCGCGGCGAAGAGGCTGCCGTTTGCCAGGAGGATCACGAAAACGGCTGAGTACAACCTGGTGCTCATGATCGCGTCATTTTATCGCAGAGGCTCGGATTATCGCAGCGCCTCGGATTTGGCGGTATTGGTGGCCATCAACTGGCGCAGCAGATTCGCCGTGCCTTCGCGCACATTGGGCGGACCTCCGGCATGACCATGCAGTCCGACGCCCAGCGCCATTTCCACCGCCGTCCGTCCGCGCTTGTCTTTCGCATCCAGCTTCGCGCCGTTGGCGGCCAGGAACTTGACGATATCGTCGGAAGCCGTGCGCGCTGTAATGCAGCGGCGTTTCTCCCTCTTCGCTGACCGCGTTTACGTTGGCGCCGGCGGCCACCAGAATCTTCACCGCCTCCAGAAGTTCACCGGGCGTCGCATAGTCGTTCGCAAAAGTGCCGGTGCCGTATCCCAGGCCCGCGGCGAACATCAGCGCGGTGGTTCCGTTCTTGGCCGCCGCATTGGGATCCGCGCCCTTTTCGAGCAGCACATGAATGGCCGCGGAGTCGCCGTTCTTGGCGGCGCGCATCAAAGGCGTGGTTCCTTCGCCCAGCGCAAATTCGCCCGGCGTGTGCGCGCGCTGCGTGGCGGTAGTCTTCAGCCGCGCGTTGGGATTGGCCCCCTTCGCCAGCAGAACCTTCATCAGATCCACCGCGGTCAATTTGTCCGTGGAGGGACGGCCGGGGTGTCCATACACTTCGCCCAGCGTGTTCATGTCCACCGTCGCATAGAGAGCGGCCATTCCCGAGGCGTCGGCGATGTTGGGATCCGTGCCCTTGTCGGCCAGCAGCGCCGCTGTATCGTAATGCCCGTTGATAATGGCCAGCAGCAACGCCGTGGAGCCATCCGGATCGGTGAGATTCAACTCAGCGCCGTGCTCAACCAAAGTGCGGGCCGTTTCAAGCGAGCCCTGCCGAGCGGCATACATCAGCGGCGTCCAACTGCCATGCGGAAGAATGGTCAGCACGCCCTCCAGACCGAAGCGATCCTTTTCACGTTTTAACGCAGTGCTGCGCGCGTTCACTTCGGCACCATGCTCGATTAGCACCTGCGCCGCTTCGGCATGGTTTTCCTGAGCCGCCCATATCAGGGCCGTTTCGCCATAGGTCGGTCCTTTGGCGTTCACCTCCGCGCCATGTTCGATGAACATGCGCACGATGTCTGCGTTGCCCGTGCGAGCCGCCGTCATCAGGAGCGTGGTCCCATCCGGCAACTTCGCGGTGGCATCGGCGCCCGCTTTCAACAAGGCTTGGGCCATCGCCGCGTTCCGGTTGGTTGCGGCTAACGAGAGCGGCGTGACGCCGTACCGATTCGCGGCCTTCGGATCGGCGCCCTCGCGAAGCAACCGCTGGGCGGCCGGAAGGTCGTCGTTATAGACAGCCCACGCAAGAGGCGTCGTTCCGTCGGGATCGGCCGCGTTCACGTCGGCGCGCTGCTTCTGCCCGCCAAAACAGGCGGCAATGGAGAACAGCGCGGATACCAACGCGATCAGGGCGGATCTAGACCAGAACATCCGTTTTTCCCGTGCTGTCGCCGAACCGGTCCATCGGCTTTTCAAATTTCTCCGCGACGTTCAGCCAGAAATTTCCGACCGGCGTGCGGGTGGGCAGCTCGATGTGACGATGTCCCTTGCCGACGCCTCCGCCAATGGCAATCAGCGGCAACGGGTCCGTGGCGTGAACGTTCGAATCGGCCATGCCCGCGCCGTATACGATCAGCGAATGATCCAGCAGGCTGCCGTCGCCATCCGGCGTCGATTTCAATTTCTCCAGGAACTTCGCGTACATGCTCGCGTAATAGGTGTTGATCTTCACCACCTGCGCCATCTTTTCGGGCTTGTTCATATGATGCGAAACCGAATGGTGCTGCTCGGTGACGCCGATCTGCGGATAGGTCCGCTGGCTGAGCTCGCGCGACATCATAAAGGTGAAGACGCGCGTGATGTCGGCCTGATACGCCACGGCCAGCAAGTCGAACAGGAGGGCCACATGTTCGTCGAACGAATCCGGCACGCCGATGGGTGCGTCCGGCGCGTTTACCTGGGTGGCGCCGCGGGCTTCCTGGCGCTGGATGCGCCGCTCGATTTCGCGCAGGTTATCCAGATAATCGGTCAGCCGCGTGCGATCGCGAGGTCCCAGCCCGCGCTCTAAACTGCCGGCTTCATCCACCACCGAATCGAGAATGCTGCGCTCTTTTTCGACGCGCTCCTGGCGCTGCGCCGCCGTACCCGCGATGCCGAACAGCCGCTCGAACACTGCGCGCGGATTGATCTCCATGGGCAGCGGTGTAGTCGGCGAGCTCCAGGAAATGGTGTTCAAATAGGCGCAGCTGAAGCCGGGTGAGCAACCGCCGACATAGCCGGTAAAATCCTCGGTGGCCACTTCGAGCGAAGGCAGCGGCGTATCCTGCCCGATCTGTCTGCGCCACCACCTGATCGATGGTGGTGTTCGCCAGCACGTCTTCGGCCTCGGTTCGCTTGGGCCAAACGCCGGTCAGGAATCCCGCCGCGCTCACCGCGTGATCGCCAAACTGGCTGCCGGGATGCGATCGCGTCAGGTTGGTCACCACGATCAGCGAGTCGCGAAACGGCTCTAGAGGCTTCAGGATCGGCGTGAACTCGAAACCGGCGCCCGCGGTCTTGGGTGTCAGCTGCTGCATGATGGCGCCATTCGGAAAATAAACCGCGCCAAACCGCAGGCGAGGTTTCGCGTCGGCTTTAGCGAGCGGGACAAATGCGGGCAGCATGGCGTCCAGCAACGGCAGCGCCGCCGCAGCGCCCAGGCCACGCAACATGGTACGCCGGGGCATGGATTTCTTGGTAACGAACATGATTACTTTCCTTCTCGACTTTGCGCCGTCTGCAAAGGAGGAGCTCCGTCCCTATCGCGAGGCGCGGTTCTCATTTGAAACGGTGTGCTATGAACCACGCCCAGAACCAGCGTGGTGAAACGATAATTGTCGCGCGCGGCGTCGCGCAGAATCGCGCGCACCGCCGGCATATCGCGATAGTCCAGGCCACGGCCCAGCGCGTAAATCATCAGCTTTTCCGTCATGGTGCCCGCGAACAAATCCGGGCGGCTGAGCAGCGCATTGCGTAAACGTAACCACGCCGTCGATCTTCGTGCCGTCGGCCAGCTCACCCGTGGCGTCGATGGGCTGGCCGGCGTCGCGCGTGCGCCACGCGCCCACGGCATCGAAATTCTCCATGGCGAAACCGATCGGGTCCATGGTCTTATGGCAGCTGGCGCAGGCCGGATTGGCGCGATGCTCCGCCATCTGCTCGCGCATGGTGCGAGGCTTTTCGCCCGTCTGGTTGCCTTTAAGCGGCGGAACATCGGGAGGCGGCGGCGGCACCGGCGTGCCCAGGATATTTCCGAGAATCCACTTGCCGCGCACCACCGGCGACGTGCGCTCGGCATGCGACGTCAGCGCCAGGATGCTGCCTTGTCCCAGCAAGCCCCGCCGCGCATCGTTGGTCACCGCCACGCGCCGGAAGCGAGCTGCCATAAATATCGGGAATGCCGTAGTGCTGCGCCAGGCGTTCGTTCACGAAGGTATAGTCGGCGGTCAGCAGATCCAGCACGCTGCGGTCTTCCTGCACCACGCTTTCGAACAACAGCTCCGTCTCACGGCGCATGGACTGCCGCAGATTGTCGTCGAAATCCGGGAACAGGTCCGAATTGGGCTGCACGTTGCGGAGGTTGCGAAGCTGCAGCCACTGTCCGGCGAAGTTGTCCACCAGCGCCTGCGCCTTGGGATCGGCCAGCATGCGGCGCACCTGGCGGTCCAGCACAGTCGGGCTTGCTGAGCTTGCCCTCATTCGCCAGACGCAGCAGTTCGTCGTCGGGAATGCTGCTCCACAAAAAGAAGGACAGGCGCGAGGCCAATTCGATGTCCGCGATGCGATAGGTTCCACCGGGCGCCACGCCCGCTGGATCGCGCTCGGTGCGGAACAAAAACTTCGGGCTGGCCAGGATTCGTTCCAGCGCAAATTCGACGCCGCTCTCAAATCCGCCGTCGCGTTTTCCGGACTGATAAAACTTCATCAGCGTATCCAGATCCGCACCCGCCACTGGCTGGCGGTAAGCGCGCCGCGCCAGCGTGGAGACAATCTCGCGCGCACAGGCGTCTTGGCTCATGCGGGCGTCCGGATGACACACAAAAATGCGCCGACGGCTGGGCGTCTCGCTCGCGGCCGGCAGGATGAAACGGCCCCGCAATGGTGAGCGCCTGTAGATGCGGCGAGCCCGACCAATCGAAATTATCCACCGAGCTGCGAATGTACGGCTGCAGCCGCGCCGGCTCCACGGCGTCGGGATCGTCCAGGAAAGCCACCGTGACCACATGCGGACCGGCCTTGATGGGAACGCGAACGCGCAGCCGCGCATCCACCGCATCGCCCGTATCGGTGGGCTTTTGGAACAACGACGCCAGGTCGTCGGCGCCGCCCATCGAAGCCAGGTGAATGCGCCGTCCATCCACCGCGAATTCCACCTGATGGGGCGACTCCAGGCCGCGCATGATATTCAAATTCGTTCGATACAGATTGGCCTGAAACGAATATTCGCCATCCAGCGGAAAGTTGTAGCGCACCACCGTTCCGCCCACCGTCCCGAGCGGCAGGCCGTTGACGTGCCGATCCTGCGAAACATCCTGGCCAATGCGCCAGGTCTCGCTGCCCGGCGCGATGTTCGGATCGCCCACCGCCAGCGCGCCGATTTTGAGCGCGGCGTCGAGATAGTGTTCCTGCAGAGCCGGCGAAACGCCCAGCGCGTCCGAGATATTGTCGAAGCCAAACGCCGAATCGTCGGGCGGGAGCAAGGAAGCCGCGTCGATATCCAAAGCCAGCAGATCGCGGATCGCGTTGGCATACTCGGCGCGATTCAGGCGATGCAGAATCGGCCGGCCCGCGTAAGGCTCCGCCGCCTGATCGATCTGCTGTTCCAGCCACGCCGCCAGGTTCTTATAAGTGGCCGCATCGGGGCGCGGCATTCCGGCTGGAGGCATGGTGCCCGACCGCAATTTGCCGATCACCTTTTCCCACGTTTCGGCCTGTGCCGGAACCTTGGCCAGGTCCATCGCGTCCAGGGTGAGCCCGCCGGTTTTCAGCCGCTGATTGTGGCAGGTAACACAGTAGCGGTCAAGGACTTCGCGGTAGGAGGGACCGGTGGACGCCGCGCACACCCCCGCCACGCACAGCCCAAGCGCTAAACTCCGTCTAACCATGCCTATACAAAGTCTACTTCAAATTGCATGCAAGCGAGTGGCGACGGAATCAAGAATCGTGATTGGGGGAATCGCGCGGAATTAGGCCGCGAAAATACCGTCGAGATTGAGGACAAAGCCCTCGACGGGACCCTCGCCCGCGACGGAGGCGGGATTGGCCAGCAACTCGGGTTCACGCTGGGGGCGATAGATAGCGACGGTGCGCTCGAATGGATCGATCAGCCAGGCCAGCAGCACGCCGGCGCCGATGTATCGCTGCATCTTGTCACGCAGACGCGCGATGCGGTCGTCGGGCGATCGGACTTCGACCACAAACTGCGGCGCAAAGACGGGGAAGCGCTGGCCGGTGGACGGGTAGCCCTCGAACCAGGCGGCGTCGGGCGACCGGCGCGCGCGGGCGGGAAGGCGAAATCCTCCATCAGGGCCGCAAACCACCCCCCGTCCGGCCTGTTCGGCCCATGTTGAAAGCCGGTGCACAACTCGTGCCACTCGGGCGCTGTTTAATGGATCGGTGGGTGGCATGACGATCACCTCACCGTCCTCGGTGTATTCAAGCGTGGCATCGGGAAACTGCTCGCACAGAGCCAGGAACTGCTCATCGGTGAGTTCCGGCGCCGTGAACGTCGCGGGCAGGAACTCCGTGAGGTCGATGGTGGTGTGAGCGGCCATCCTTAGTCCAA
The DNA here is from genome assembly GCA_963798295.1 of Bryobacterales bacterium. Lineage (GTDB taxonomy): Bacteria > Acidobacteriota > Terriglobia > Bryobacterales > Bryobacteraceae > Palsa-89. The sequence continues at coordinate 372,031 of CAWCSV010000008.1, forward strand.
GTATACCGATTGTCCGAATGGTGGGCCCGACAGAACTCGGATCTGTGACCTCTACCGTGTCAAGGTAGCAAAAGCGAACAATTTGCAAAGGTCCTACACGGAAGTAAAGGCTTTACAGGCGCCTGAACTGGCACCGCTGGCGGTTATTTGGCACGCAGTTGGTAGTGGCACGCGGGAACTGAGGATTGCCACTCCTTTTACGGCTTAACCTTGAGAGCCAGCGAACACAGCCGCTCGAACCCCGGAGGCTCTGTGTCCATCTCAATGCCTATCCAAATTCCGTCCTTCCTGTGCCGTTCTCTCATGACACGATTCACTGTTGAGTAATGCCGGACGGCGACTCTCAGATCGTCACTCAACCGGGCAACTATGAGTTCGTAGTCGCTTGGCTCATCCATGCCAGCCCAGCCAAGCCACACGGAAGGGCACCGCCATAGTGAACTGTCATGATCGAACCCCCAATCTATGGGTGCCTGCGGGTAGTAGGCCCGGTCAAAGCGGAGGAACATCGAAATGCTTTCGCCAGGGGAGGGCCTGAGTCGATACGAGCCGATCACTGAAATTCTGCCCCGCCGAAATTCGAGTGTCTCGCGCCGTGCTCGGTGATGCTCAGTGACGGCAACGGCGTCTGCGCCGGTTGGATCTCCGTGACCATAAGGCCGGGTCCAAGTTGGTGATCGATGAAACCTCGATTCATTTCGCGAATTTCCTTCACAAAGTCTGGCGCAAAGTTTCTGACTTTGATTCGTCGCTCCTCAAATTTCCACCAACCGCGCCCTCTAATGTCGGGGTTCGGATCAAGTATCCCGATAACGACTTCGCTGACGTTGCGGTCCAAAAGCCGAAGACAGCAGGGTGTCTGTGTGCCGCGAAAGGTACATGGCTCAAGGGTCGAGTAGACAACAGCTCCGGCGACCACGTCCTCATTGATTCCAACGAGTGCTTCCTGTTCAGCGTGGTAACCGGGAGTATGCCGTCCACGAAAACCCGTAGCGATTACTTCCCCGTTCGGGCGTGCCATCACCGCTCCCACCATCGGGTGGATGCGTCCATCGTTTTCGGGGCGACTTAGCTTGGATAAGTCAACCGCCATGCGCATCAATTCTTCGTTTCTGGCGCTGCTGATCATAACATGCACTTGGCCCGAACGGCATCGAAACCTGAATTCGACTATGAGAGCAGGCTACCACGCCCGGAAGGGCCGGATAATAGGGAAAAGACCAAGATCAGTTCAATTATTTGGAAAGACAAAACAGCCGTGCCTTCCGTGAGCGGCCTTTCAAAGGAGGAATCCGAAAGCTATCCAGAGCAAACGCTTCCCAGGATTCTCCGAGTGGCACGTGATACGGACTAAGCGGCACCGTTAACCGGTTATAGATCCGCCGTGGCATTTAGCGCTTGAGGAACCCGTATGGGTGATTTTCGGCGGCCACAGTGATTTTGTCTGTCTAGACGGTTTGGACCGCTAACGGGTCGCGGCGGACGCGATACGCCCGAGTTCCGGATGGTGGATAAAGTGCAGCAATTCGGGCCCCAATGTGTCCATGCTGCTCCCGATTTGGAGCACGCTCGAAAGATGGTTATGGCCGGTTAACTGTAACAGTCGCGGCCACCGTCCCTGCCGAGCGGCATACGCTTCCACCAGCCATGCGGCTTGGCGTTGAAAGTCGGGCGGATCGAATTCGGAAACGCTATAGAAGCAGCGAAGCGAAGTCTCGGCGAGTCTTTGCAACGTGGACTGCTCGGGCCACCGCGTTGGATCTTCGCCGTAATACGCCGCCTGAAACGGGTTACGGTCGGCGCGAGCCACATCGAAAAGGCCCGAAATCATTATGGCTCCCGCAATGCCACTTTGGGGGACCAGATGCAACCGCGGTTCCGCAACATATCCTGCCACGTGGACTGCACCCGCGGACTGACCCATCAGAAAAACGCTTTTCGGGTCGCCGCCCCAACGCTCAACAGCGCCATGAAGAAACTGAACGGCGGCGCCTATATCTTCACTGCCGGCGGGCCAAGGTGCGGCCGGGGCCAAGCGGTACGTCATGGTGACGCCAATACAACCTGAGCGGGCTGCCCACAGCCCGACATTATTGTAGAAAGGCGCATCGGGGGCGCCCTTGTCGCCCATAACGAATCCACCGCCGTGAACAAAGACGAGCACGGGGGCGCGATCAACTCCGGCCCACCTTTCCTTCGCTAGTAAGCGGTTGTTCCCGGCGACATCCGTTCGGGATCTTTCGATCGGTGTGCCGGCCGCCGGGACGAATACGTCCAGACGATGTCGTGGATCCGGTCCGTAGGTCACATCGCGATGCACTTCGACGTCGGGACCGGGCCGCGGCGCATGCGGCGCCAGCAGTTTTATCGTGGCCTGTATTTGAGCGGGCGTTAACTCCGAACCGAGGCTTCGAAGCTGTTCCCAAACATCAGTTGTTGCCGGGGCGCTCACTACGCAATCTCCATCCCATAACGGCGGGTGCGGAATGTTTCTGCGGGAACCCAGGTCCCGTGGAACGCCATGCGCACACGTACTGGCAAACGGAACAGTGCGACCGGGCCCGCGCTCACGTTGCGCGCATCGAGCACCGCAAGGTCGCTATGATTCTCCGCCAGGCGGTTGACGACGGTCAGCAGGTAGCCGTCGCCCTCTTTGGAATCCGGCTGGCGCGGAACAAACTGCGATTCCTGAACGGCGCTGGCCGGGCCGGGGCTCCAACACTCCATCTTTCCTGTGTTGTGATCTACGTGGCCGACCGAAGAACTGCCATCGGCGCCGCGCCCCGCCACCATGTAGCCATGCTGGTAGCCATGTCCCTGGTAGCGATCGTCTGTTCGCGGCAGTTCTCCGGGAATGCGCGCCAGCGGCCGCAGCTTGTATCCATTGCCATCCGACAGGTCGAAGGTGAATTGCGTGAGGATGGGCGGAGACGTCGGAAGGGACTCGCCGGCAGGGGTGGGGAAAAAGTCGAAACACGGACCGTTATAGAGACAGACGTCGAGATGAAGCTTCGAACCATCCTCATACGCGTTCATCATGTGGCCCGCGCTCATCGTGGGACCACGGAACCAGCGGATGTCTCGCGCCGTGCCGTGCCGCGGGACAATGGCGACCCGGGTTTCCTCATCCGGATGCCACTGATAGAACGGGCCGCCGCGCCTGACCACTTCCATATCGGTGATGAAAGGGAAGAACGGGAACACCGCGTAATTTGGCGTGACGGCAAAATCGTGGACCATTGCCGGCCAAGGCATTTCGAACCAGATTTCATCCACCACCCGACCGTCGCGATTAAGCGCGTAGAAGACGATATCTTTCGTGCCATCGCCTTTTGCCTGATACGAGAAGGTGAGCATTTCGTCGTGAACCATGTCGAGTTTGGGGTGAGCGCTCAAGCTCACGCTGGTGATTGCTCCGGCGAAGTCGCAATGTCCCCGCGTTTCCAGCGTCTGCGGATCGAGCTCGTACGGCAAGTCGTCCTCTTTGAGAGCGAGTAGCTTGCCCGCATGAAACACCAGGTTGGTGTTGGCGGTGCCCATGCGAGCGTCACCTGCCTCGGGGGCATTGGTAAAGCGATTCCGATACCGTCCAAACAGCGCGCGCCGCGCCTCGTCCTGGAGCACGAACCGCTCGGTCCGCACCCAGCGGCTCATGTAATCCACCTGTCCGTCCGAGAAGCGAAAGGTGTGCACCATACCTTCGCCATCGATGAAAACGTCAGAACCGTTGCGCGGCGGATACTGGCGGTCCGGCCCGCAGCGCAGCAGCGTTCCTTCGATCTCCGGAGGAAGATGGCCCTCCACCAGTTCCAGGCCGCGAATAGTGGCCTCAACGCGATAAGGGTGGCCCCAGCCTTTGTAGAGCGGAATGTCCGGGAATTGAATCTCCATGGGTTCTTCCTTGTTGTTGAATTACTTGTGCACCAGATAGTCGATGATCGCGGCGAGATCCGCATTCGAGATTTCGGTCTTGCGAAATCGCGGCATGAAATACACCCCTTTGCGGACGGCCGTTTCAATCATCTTGGGGGTCAAGTCCGTACGCTGTTCGAGCACCGCGGGCTTCACCCCATGAGCGGCGGCGGCGCTCGTGCCCGGCTTTCCCAGTCCGGTTCCATGGCATGGAGTGCACCACTTTTGATAAACTTCACGGCCCCGTTCCGCCTGCGACTCCGCCGCAAACGCACGGCCGGATATCGGCAACAGCAGAGCGATCAGCAGGCACGTTCTGGTCATACCGGCCGCTTTCTCATATGTTTCGGCCATATGCCGCTCTTGCCCGGCGCCAGAATGCCGTTGGGGTCGAGCGCGTCTTTCAGTGTTTCGTGCAGCCGCAGTAGCGCGTGATTGTTGAACGAATAGGCGTTGGCCACGTCGTCCATGAACGCCAGGTGGGTGCGATATTCGCCCCAGCCGTGCTCGGCGCCCACCTGCACCAGGCGCTTGAATGCGGCGCGCGCCTTGCGATTCTTTTCCACGTCGTGCACGATGGGCAACGTGAACAGGAAGAAGAAAGAGCGCGGATAGTATGTGCCGGCGATAACCGAGGGTACATTCTCGACGCCCATTTCGTTCAAAACCTTGTCGAACACGTCCATCATTTCGAACACGGCTTCGCCGGTCATCGGCGTGATCGGCGACAAATCGATATGGCCCACGCCATTCGTCCCCAGAGCCGAAAAGATGGCCAGGCTAGGCACGCCGAGCGGAACTGGATTCGCCACCTTCGCCAGGTCTTCTGAACTGGGCGGCAGCTGGTTTGAAGCGCCATCGCGAAATTGCACGCCCGGAATCGCGGAAAACTTCCTCTTCGCAAACGCCCACTGCGCGGGCACTACTTCGGTGGGACCGTAAAACGGCAGCTCGATGCTCCAGTAGGGCAGGCTCTTGCCCCGCAGATATTCTTCCAGCTCCGGTATGCTGGCTCCGCCCGCTTTCGAGCGTAGCGCGATCAGTTCCGGGTCGCGCGCGCGTGCTCTTAGCGAACTGGCGATGCTGGTGGTGCCTTGCACAATGTTCGAATTCATCAGGTACGACAGCGTATCCACCATGGGAATCAGATCGTCATGCTTGGGCACGCTGACGATGCCGGTGAAGCGCATCTCCGGCATGGGGTAAAGCCACACGCCCATTTTGGTGACGATTCCATAGTTCGACTGCGTGAAAATCCCGTCCACGTACGGCCCGAAGCCATACTTGTACTGCTGCCAGGTGCGCGAGTTGGGAAGCGCGCCCATTCCGGTCCGCACCACGTCGCCATTGGCCAGCACCACCTCCATGCCGCACAGCGTGGAGAAGTGATCGCGCAGCGGGGTGTGCCCGCCCCCGCGGTCGAGCGTATTCCCCACCGGGCTCCCCCAGCCCGGATCGGGGGCATCAATGAACACGTTGAGCCCTTTTTCCTGCGTGTACCGGTACAGGTCGAAGTAACTCACGCCGGGTTCGACGAGCGCGTAGTGGTTGCGGTCATTCACCTCCAGAATGCGGTTCATGCGCTTTAAGTCGAGCACCACCGCGCCCGAAAGGCGCGGCGCGGAGCCGCCATACGCCAGATTCTTGCCGGTTGAGACCGTCCACAGCGGGATCTTGTATTTGTTCGCAATACGGACAATCTGCTTGACCTGTTCGACGCCATCCGGCGCCAACGCCGCCGAAGGCACCGGATCTTCCGGCTCGTTCCAGAATGGCGAATACGAGTCGCGATAGAGATCGACATCCTCGTCGCTGGTAAAGACCCATTCCTTGCCGATAGCGGCTTGAAACTGGGCGATCGCGTCCTGAAAGTCCTTACGGTTTACGCCTGGCGGAAGACTAGGCAATCGCGATCTCCTTTGATGAGGCGCGGGCACTCGGCGCAATGATCCATAAGACGAGATCGGAGGGGTCGCTCGACGGTAAATGCATCCTCATTGGGTCGCGGGGCAACGCGCCGTCGAGAACGCCCAGAACCGCTTTCATGTTGGGCTTCGTGCGGCAAAAGCGCAAACGCATGCCCCGGTCACGTGCAAGCAGATGGAGGCAGAACAGTGAGGCCGAGGTCGTGAACCCGATTAACCAAACGGGCCCCAGTTTCCATCGCAAATCAAGGTCGTTAAAGAACAAGTTCGTGACGTCCCCGCGAATTGCCATCGTTGGTGTGGCGCGCGCAGTTGCCTGGGTGGCAAACGCACGAGCTTCTTCGAAGCGCTCGTCGAAGACCGCCTTATAGTACGGCATGACGGGCCGCGCGGAGAGCGGGGCTATCAAGGCGCTAGCGGAGTAAGCGCCCAATCCGTATTTCAGAAATATTCGGCGGCTGCATTGCCTCATGTGCTACACCTCGTCGGGAACGGCGGGCCTCATCGAATCCTTGAATATCATATCTCTGTCGTCTCTATTGCGTGTCCCGAAGCGAGCTTCGCCTGATTCCGCCGATCTCGAAGCAAGCGTTGTTTCACATCTGCCGATGGGCGCTTCCTTCGTTTGCGAGTGATGGCGCCTTCGGGCAAAGACTCAAAGCCGCGATCGGCAGGGACACTGACCGATAATGGTGGATATCAGGCGTGAGGTCGCTCGCGGCAAAATTCGCCCATCCCGCCTCGGGAACCGAGGAGTTGAAGGCCGTGGGTAACGCTGCTTGGATTGCCTCAAGGGCGGAAACGCGCACAAGCTCCTGGTTGCCCATTGGCCGACGAACGGAAGTCGCTTTGGCCGATGCGCTTGGGACTCTGGAAGAACTGCGAATTACTTACAAACTGGGGGTTGAGTCCGGATCTTTTGCAGTGAGCTCCACTCGATAAACGGCGATTCCGAGAAGCCTGCTGTCATCGGCCGTCGAATCCAGTTCACACGGGCGGAACACCACGGGTACCCGGATCGCAATGCGATTGTTTTCACCTGGTGGCCGGAGGGCGGCGCCGACGACGTCGGTTGTGAGAATAGAGCCTGTTTCCGTCGAGGTCATCTGCAACTGAAGCGGAACGCCGTTGAGGCGCACTTCTATCGAACTGAGGATTTCAGCCTTCAAGGTATGCAACACGCCAAGGGTCAGACAAAACTGGCGGCCCTGTGGCGACGCAAGTTCAATTGTCGAATCCCGAGTGGGGCCGGTCCAGCTAAACCAGCGTTCGCCGGAGCGCTCCGGGGCATACCATCCATCGCCCGGGATAGGGCCCTCGAACGTGCACGCCGTTCGGTCCGAAGGATATTGATTCACGGACTCGCCGCTAACCAGGTTCCCATTGAAGAGTAAGCGTTGTCGCATCATCTTTCGGTAGCGCTCCTCAAATAACTCACACGCAAAATTGTAAAGTTCCTGATCGAGAGACGTAAATTCCATCAGCGCCGCAACGGTGGAAGAGTCCAGGGAACTGAGGGGGTCCCTGCCATTGCTCTTATTCGCAGTGCTAATCTCGCCGAAGGGCCGAACTTGCCAGGACCACGACAGAAGGTCCACAGATTCTCGAATTCGCTCAGTTAGGCCGACGACATCGCACTGGGAAAGATGCTCTTTCGCGCGGCTCAGATCTGACTGTGACACCACAACGTTATAGTCATCGCGGAATTCGAACCTGGCGTTCAAGGCCGTAGTAGTGAGCAACCAGGTCTGGATATTTCCGAGATGCCTGGAAGCGGCGAGCGGCTCGTAATCGAGAAATTCGCGCAGTTGCAGCCGCGCGCTGGCAGCGTAGTCACGCGCAAGAACGGAGGAACCCTGCCCCTGCTTTAACGCCTGGGAAACGCGTGGGGCTTGTCGACGCATGTGATGAAAGGCCGAGAGGGCACGTTCGAGCGGATTTCGTAAGATCGTCACGATGAAAGGGCGCTTCTGGAAATAGTCTACGAGTGCATAAGGCTCGTGGCCATGGATAAATCCGTACTGATCGAGGTTGGCCTGCTTCTGAGAACGGACCTGAGGTGAGTCATTCCGGTCGAAAGCAAGTATGTCCGTGCGAGCGAATCGCGTGGAAAGAAGCTCTCGCAAAGAAGTGCCGGCGGTCTTCGGCACATGCAAGAAAAACAAAGTGCGACCGGCGCCACCCTTCACAAGGTGATGGCCCGGACCGCCGGTAGATGTGCTCCCGGACGGCACTTGACGATCCGTGCGCTCATTCATCTGGCTCTCATGATAGAAAAGAATCCCCATTCCTCGTTGGTCGACATGACGAGCGCCGGTTTGGTGCAATCGTGACGGCGCCGAGGAAGTCGCGTAGTATCATTTTGAAATGGAAACGGTTACTTTCCGCCGGTCTGCGATGCCGGTATGAGTTTACGGCGGCTCTGCATAGTCGGTGACGTCGCCGGGCCCAGCCTCTACCACCTGGGCGACGAGGCCATGCTGGAAGCCAATATCCTGCGTTTTCGTCAACTGTTTCCGGACATCGAGTTCACGGCGTTGTCCCGCGATCCAAGCTGGACCGCCCAGAACTATAGCGTCGATTCATTACCCTACCCGAAGTGGTCGGCAGGTATCGAATGTTCGGAGCAGTGGCTCGGCAGCGACATCCTCAACGATCTGCACAGATCAAATGGTTTGATCTTATCGGGAGGAGGCAACCTGTGCTCCACTTGGCCTGACAAAATTCATGAGCGGGTAGCTCTCATGGATGCGGCCGTAAAGGCGCACATTCCCATAGTGGTGCTGGGCCAAACTCTAGGGCCCGCTCTGAGGGCTGATGAGCGTCGTCTTCTTGGGGGATCCTTTCGTCACATCAAGTGGTTAGGCGTGCGTGACGACGCGTCGGCCGCCATAGCTCTTGAACTTGGGACGCCGTCCGATCGAGTGCACCTGCAGCTAGACTGCACTTTTTTTCTGGATTCGCGGGAGCCCGCAGGTGATCGCGCGCAACCGTTTTGCGAACCGAGTCGCAGATGGATCGTGGTTACGCTCGACGCCTCTTTCGGTGCGCCGGAGAGAGCGAGCTGTGTCGAGGTGCTGGCGAGCCAGTTGGATAGCCTGGCGCAACATCTTCAAGCATCATTAGTATTCGTGCCGCACGTCGGGGGGCAGGATGCCGGTGACGCGCTCTCCGACGACGTGGCTGGCCGGGCACTAGCAAAGCATTTGGGTTCAAAGCTCACATCCGTGGGACTTTGGCCGGGGCGCGAGGTGCGGTGGCTGATCGAGCGTGCCGCGATGGTGGTGTCCACACGTTATCATCCACTGGTTTTTGCCACCGCCGCCGAGGTACCCGCCCTCGGAATTTATTCCGACGATTACAGCCGCGTTAAACTTCGCGCGGCTCTTGGCAATGCGGGCCTGGAAGCATGGTGCATTTCGGCCGCGATGGCGGAGAAGGGTCATCTGTTTCCTTTGGCTGCCGAGCTTTGGCGCCAGCGGGATCAAGTGTTTGACCGGTTGGCAAACCTCAGCGCCATCGCCTGGGCGCAAGAGGTTCAACGCTGGGTGGCTATCAGCGACGCCTTAGAGCTGAAAGCGGACGCTACGCTCGTAGCCCCTCAAGCACCCGCTCTGAGATGCCATTCAGCCACGAATGCGGCGGCCCAATGCGCTCTCAGCGACGAAGACTGGCTTACTTACGAACAGCAGGGATTTTTGCGCCTGGGTAAGATTCTGAGCGATGACGCTCTTGCAGCTCTCGGTGAACGCTTAAACGCAATCATGCTCGGGGAGATCCACTATCCAACGCTTGAGATGGAACTCGATACCGGGGGCACCTATGAGGATCTGCCGGATCCGGTTCGCGGGTTGCTCCCCTCGACTCTCGCGTACCGGAAGATTCAGGGTCTCGAGTCGGATCCAATAATTCTGGAATTGATTACGCGCGAGATTTTTCGTGAAATCTGTGCGCGTCATTACGGCCGGCACGCCAGCGTTTCTATTTTTCGCGTGATGATGATGAATCAGGCCGCCGGCCAGGGCACCTATTTGCCCTGGCATCAGGACGCGGGAGACGCGTGGAAACTCGACCGGGATCCACTGGTGACCACGTGGATCGCTCTTGACCCGGCAACTCGCGCCAATGGGTGCGTGCAGGTGATCCCAGGGTCCCATCGCCTTGGGCTCCTCAGTAAGCGCGGGAGCACCCTCAGTGAAGCAGACATTGAACGTTACTGCCCGGGGAATAAAATCGAACACCTCGAACTCGATGCCGGCGAGGGGCTTCTACTTCACAACTGGCTATTGCATTGCAGCGATATCAATCATACGAATTCGCCGCGACGAGCTCTGAGCGCCTGTTACATGGATGGAAGAACGCTGAACACGGTTACAGGCGAACGTTTTCCGATCATCTTCGGAGAGTCTGAGGGGCCAGATATCGCTCTCCCATTTTTCCGCTCCCTTCTTGACAACGCACAGCGCTACGAATTTATGTACCGGGATGCCGAACGTTATGCCCTGAGCCTCTTGGAAGACAATCGTGCACGCGAAAGCATGCGTGCTGAGGCAGAGCGTTACGCCAAGTCGCTGGAAGAGGCGCTGCATCGTATCGTGGAAAACGAGCACGGCACGCCGCAGACCGTTCCAAGCAGACGGAAGCCTGAAGGCAGCTAATGACAGCAGTTTTCACTATCATCGCCAAGAACTATCTTGCGAGTGCAAGAGTACTGATGCGCTCTCTTGCCGAGCAGCATCCGGAATGGAAGCGTTTCGTCATATTGGTAGATTTCGTCGACGGCCACTTCGATCCGCACTCCGAAGATTTTGAGCTTGTCCTGTCCAACGATCTGGCGATCCCAGGATCTGCTTGGTTTCATTTCAAATACACGGTTCTAGAACTTAGCACCGCCACCAAACCGTATGCTTTTGAGTACTTGTTCAAACGATACGGCTTCGAACACATCGTTTATCTCGATCCGGATATTAAAGTCTTCTCCAGGATGATTCAGGTGGCCGAAGCGTTAGCCGCGGCCAACATTGTTCTCACACCGCATCTCACGGGTGCCTTGGACGACGACCGGCGACCCATGGAAATCGACATTCTTCGCGCGGGCGCCTATAATCTCGGGTTCATAGCGGTTCGCCGTTCCCTGGAAACCGCGGCCTTTCTCGCGTGGTGGCAGCAAAGGCTCTACGATCATTGTGTAGTTGATCTCGCGCGCGGCCTATTCGTGGACCAGCGCTGGGTCGACCTGGTGCCAGGGCTTTTCGAAGGCGTAACGATACTTCGCGATCCGGGCTATAACGTCGCTTACTGGAACCTTTCTCATCGCGGCATTTCCTATTCCGAATCCGGATACATAGTAAATGGAGCACCGCTGTGCTTTTTTCATTTCAGCGGCTACGATCCCGATCTACCCGATCAAGTCTCCTGTCATCAGAACCGCCACGCGATGCGCGATCTGCCCAAGGCGACCCAGGAAATCATACTGGCCTATCGCCACGAATTGCTCGAAGCAGGCTTCGCTCAATGCCGGAAATGGCCCTATGCGTTTGGCACATTCGCCAACGGCACTGTCATACCCGATCTTGGCCGGCCCATCCATCACGAAGTGCCTGAACTGATGGAATCCATCGATGACCCATTCTCTGAAAGCGGCTTCCAGGCATTCGTGAGTAACTGGAATGCTCCGGTGGAACGAGGGCGCCAGCACTCACCCGGGCATCTCCCGGCTCGGCTACCGGATTTATCGCACGCGTAGCGACGTGCAATCCGCCATGCCCGACATCTTTGGATCGAATTACAAGCGTTTTCTCGAGTGGATGCTCGCCAGCGGAAAAGCCGAACATGGATTGGGCGATGTATTTCTGGCGACGGTCGTCGATGCTATCAATACCGTAAAAGCCTTCCAGGAGCAGGAGGTCGCGCGATCGCCCGTCCTGGCGACGGACAACAAATTCGTCGACGGACCGGTTTCGGGACGGCCCGCGGACGGAGCCAAGGCTCTTCGCTTGACGCGGATGGCGCTTGCGATTTACGAATCAAGGCCGGAACTGCAGCGATATTTTCCGGACCCATGCGGACGCGAAAGTGCGCCATTCCTGGTTTGGCTACTTACTTACGGCAAAAAAGAACACGACCTTACAGCATTTCATCTGGCTCCGCTGAAGGCCCAGTGGCGTTCGGTCGTAAACGCGCAACCTACTGTTCTGCGGCGTCTCCGATACGAAGTGACATTGCGGGCGTTTGCGGCGTCTGTTTATGCGCAGACCGCGTTGAGGCGCGTGAGTCTATTGGGCAGGCGCCGGCTTCGCGTCGGTAATAGCAGCGTCCGGCCAAGGAAGCACGATTCGGCCCAGCAACATGCAACCACTTGCGTTCGGCGTAAACTTGGCCGGTTATTTCGAGTCGGAGACTGGCGTGGGTCAGTCGGTTCGATCCGCGTACGAAGCGCTCCAGGCCGCGGGGATTCCCGTCTCACGCCATGTCATTCAAGATCCGCATCTGTTTCCCACCGCGACAGCTGCGCCGAACCGATCACGCAAGTTCCTACTCCAACAACCTGTTCTATGTCAACGCCGACCAGACCCAAGTCGTAAGGCGCAAACTGGGAGCTGACTTTTACCAGGACGCCGAAACATTGGGTTTTGGACCTGGGAGTTGGGGGAGTTCCCCGATCAGTGGGACGACGCGTTCCTATCCTACAGCGAAATCTGGACTCCAAGCAACTTCTGCCGGGATGCCGTTAGCAAGAAGACTCGGCGGCCTGTTTACCGCGTGCCTTATCCCGTTGAACCGCGTAACCATGCATCACCCCGCAACACTGTCATGGACAAGCAGGCTTTTGGTCTCGATCCAAACTGCTTTACGTTCCTTTGCGCCTTCGACGTGCTGAGTGTGCCGGAGCGCAAGAATCCGATCGCTGCTGTGCGGGCCTTCGAGCGAGCTTTCCCGGCCGGCTCACGCTGCCAGTTAGTGGTAAAGATCAACCATGCGGTGCCGCGTCATGTGTACCTGGAGGAGTTGCGGCAAGCGAGCCAGTCCAGCGCGGTGAAGATCATCGATGGAACACTCAAGCGCTCTGAAATGTACGCCCTCACGCAGTGTGCCGACTGTATCGTGTCGCTACACCGCTCGGAAGGGTTTGGTCTGCTGATTGCGGAAGGCATGTACTTCAAGAAGCCCGTGATCGTGACCAACTACTCCGGAAATACGGATTTTACGACCGCCGAAAATGCTTTGCTCGTGAATTACCGGCTGATACCTGTGGGAGTGGGCCAGGAGCCATACAACCCGCAAGGCCTGTGGGCGGATCCGGATATCGATCAGGCGGCTAGCCACATGTCGCTGATCGCGTCCAGATGCCGAACTCCGAGCGAGGATTTCGGCCATGGGCAACTCATTTGTGCGCGCCAATCTGAGCGCCGCGGCCGTAGGCGGTGTGATGCGCGAGCGGCTGGCGGCTTCCGGCACTCCGCATAGCACGTTTATAAGTCGCCATTCGGCGGCATCGGACTAAGCCCGGCTCCCAACTCCACTCGATTAATTCATGTCACGCAGCGAGCATTCCCGGTCCTGCAGAACAACATCGTCTGCCGGCAATGTTATGGCAAGCGGCCGAGGCCGGGGAGCAAGGTTACTGGAAAATCATCCGCAATTGCGCGTTGGTCGTGGCTCTGCTGTACGTTTTTATCTGCACGTTCCCAATCCGTTTTGAGCCGCTGCAGAGCGGACTCGACGGCTCCTGGATGTATGCCATCAACCGGCTTGCGACCTCCGCCACCGACGGTATCGGAAGGAACGTAGCGTTTACGTACGGCCCTTGGGGCTTTGTCTTAAAGCCTCGAGAGGTGGGAAACGGCACAACTCTTATCGCTTCCTGCGTGGTCTGGACGGGACTGCACATTGCTTTGTTTTGTCTTGCGGTTTGGCGTTTCCGCGAACACGCAGCCGTCTCGTCACATTTTGCGCTGGCTACTTCGTCTTGAACGCGCTCGGGCCGACGGAAGAGCAGCGTTTCCTGTTCTTTGTCGGCGTCTTAGGGCTGCTTACCATCCGGAAGAGCAGCTCAACGATGCTCTGGCCGCGCTCTCCGGCGTGCTGGCGGCTGCGTGTTTATTCTTGAAGTTCAACCTTGGAATATCCGCCATCTGCCTGGTAGCCATATCCTGGATCGTCGTTTCACTGGATTCCACGCCAGCGGGTCGCCGCAAGCTGGTTGTTGGCGTCGCCTCGTTTGCCTTGTCTGGTATGGCATTCGGGATGGTGTGCTGCGGTTCGCTTAGTAACGTGTGGCGCTGGCTCATGGCGTCGGAGGAAATCGCAAGAGGCTATAGTGCTGCCATGAGTATTCAGAGTGGATGGATTCCGCTCGCCCTGGCCGCCATGGATCTGCTCATTTTAGTAGCGCTCTGGTACGGCCTGGCGCCGGCAACCAGGCGCGGTTTCTGGCTGTTGGTGCCCGGTATCTATTTTGCGTTTAAGGAAGGATTCGTCCGTCAGGACCACCACAGGATTAGCTATTTCATCGCCATGGCGACGATTCCAGTTTTGCTGTTGGTGTGTGAATCGACTAAGAAAGAAGTATGGCGCACGGCGGTTTGTCTGGCGCTGCTGAGTGGAACCACGCTCGCCTATGACAGCAGCTATGCGTCTTTACCGGGCCCACCCATCGGTGACGTACGCTCCGTTGCCTCCATGGAGAAGGGTATCGGGGCGATTTCAGAGCTGCTGCATATAGAGCGAACGCGGGCCGCTCTGCGTGCGGCGGCGACGGAAAACTTGCGCGCCGACTATTTGCCGGAAACCTGGCGGGAACACTTTGAGACTGACAGGACCACGGTATCCATCCTCCCGTGGGAGCTCTCCATCGCAGCGGCGAACAGGATAGACTGGCGGCCGCTTGTTCCGTTGCAACTCTATTCGGCCTACACTCAGTCGCTCGACGCGGCCGCGGCCGCCGGACTCAGGAACCAAGCTCCGGATGAACTGATTGTTCAATACCAAGGAATTGACGGACGCAATCCTGTGCTCGACACGCCCGAGACGTGGCGAACCGTATTCCAGCACTATCGCGTCCGCGATGTCAGCCTGCGCGCACGTCGAGCTCTGCTCGCGCGAGAGCAGCTCCCGCCGGAAACGATTCAGGAGCTTTCCAGGGGTCGCGCATCGCTGAATGAATGGATCAGTGTGCCGCGGACGCAGTTTCTCGAATACGCCGCTTTGGACGTCGGTCCCACGGTAGCCGGGGCAGTGACAGACATCCTTTATCAGCTCCCTCCGCTGAATATCGAGTTAATCCACGCCAGCGGACGAATCAGCCGGTTTCGGATCATATGGCGCACCGCCATCAACGGGGTTCTCATCAACTATCTTCCCGAGTCGGAGTTCGAACTCGAGAAACTCGTGGAAGGACGCGCGAACGATGCCGTTGTGCGGTTCCGGCTGGTTGCGCCCGTCAATGCGTGGGTGTTCCGGCAACAATACACTTGGCGGCTGCTCAGATCGGATCGCTCCATTGGTCCTTCAGAAGCGAATCCGCAGCCGTCCGTGCCAGAAGTCCAACTGGAGCCGGGAGCGGGGAGCCCGGCCGTGATGGTTCTTTCTGTCGCCGATCCCAATGGCGCGCGCGATGTTCGACTTGTTCAGGTTTTAGTGAATCGCCAGCTGGACGGTGCGCATGCCTGCTATGTCAGCTATGACGTTGCCGACGACCGGCTCTGGCTCATGGGCGACGGCGGGCAGGGCTCGGCCGGCTCCGGCCATCCTGGAGAACACGTGATTTTGTCGAACTCACAGTGCAGCATTGCGCTGGAATATGCCGTATCGGGGCTTGAAGAAAAGACGATGTCATTGAGACTGCCGATCGCTCTGGAGCATTCCTTCTCGGGCGTGCAGCATGTGTACGTGTCCGAGATCGACGTTAGCGGTCTGAGAACCGAGTGGATGGATCGCGGCGAATGGCTGGCGAAATAGTACGGTCATCGGGGCAATAACAACGTTGCCGCCATCCACAATCCCATCCCGGCGTAGAGGATGCGATACCGTGCTTGAAGCCGCCGGACGGTTGCGAACGTCAGGCCGGACTGCATCGCCGTGAGAGCCCAATAGACGTGCAGAGGAAAGATGAGGATGACAACTGCCAGCGGACGGGGCACTATACCCCGCAGAGCCAGGACGACCATGAGGATATCGGCAATCGTAAACAGAATCAGCCCGACGATGAAGCTTCGCATTTTGCCGAACGTTACCGCGTTGGTTCGGATGTCATTCACCCGATCGCTGTCGCTGTCACGGGTCTCGTGGGTCAGATGGCCGGCCACGAAGACGAGCGCGAAGAAGCTGCCGATCTGAATGCCTCTCCAGTCGGGCGCGGTGAATACTGAGTAGCCGAGCAGGAAGTGCAGCAATCCTCCGGCGAAATGAAGCACGGAACCCAGCACTGGCACACCCTTGAGGTGAAGGCGCGGAAAGGAATACATTGTGCTGAGTCCCACGATGGCTACGGCGATGATCAGCGTCGAAGATCCGAACGCGCTCAGCAGCAGAAGGGCGGCCACCAGCAATGCCAGGGAGAGGTAGCCGACGCCATTGCGAGCGATGCCCCGGGTTGTGAATACGCCGTCTCTCCGGTTCGGATCACGAGCGTCGTAGCTCATGCCTGACCAATCATTAACCACGAAAATGTGCGCTACGAGAAAAATACTACCTGCCGCCAGCAAAGCGCTTGCGGCGCAGCGCGTCCTGGTGAGGTGGCCTGTTGCGAAAAGCGCTCCCAGCAGCGGCGAGCCCTGGAGCACCAGCACTTCACCAAGGCGAATGCACGAAAGCAAGCGAAGCACGCCATGGGCCGGGTGCTGTCGAAGGGCTAGAGCGGTCCCTGTCGTCGGCGACGTCAACGCTCTCTCCTTCGCGCGACCGCCCGCTCGTTTTCGAAATAAAGCCTGAGCCAGAGAGCATAGCCCATGCTTTCGGACCAGTAAAATCTTGGCACCGAGGCTGTCAGATCGTTGTGATAGAGCAGCGGAGGGTTCTGCCGCAAGAGCGCAAAATCGTCGCGGGAAAATGTTTCGAGCACGCTTTCAACCTCAGTTCGCCGGGGCGGAGTGGCACCGGCACGAATGAAGGGCTGGAGCAATCGAGCCATGGCGATCCACTCCTGCTGCCCGGCTGCAGCTCCGTTCAACAAAGAGGGCGGCACTTCAACCGTGC
The DNA here is from genome assembly GCA_963798295.1 of Bryobacterales bacterium. Lineage (GTDB taxonomy): Bacteria > Acidobacteriota > Terriglobia > Bryobacterales > Bryobacteraceae > Palsa-89. Next base: position 389,064 of record CAWCSV010000008.1, read on the forward strand.
AGCCGGCATTGTACAGATCGGCTTGACGCAGGATGGGAATGATCGGGGCCATTCGATAGTAGACCCAAGCCTGGTCCTTCGCGATCTGCTTGCCAAGAGCACGGCACAACGCTCGGGCGGCCGGCGGATCCTGGGTCGCGAGTAGCATGAAGACATGCATCTGGATGCCGGCGTCGGCCGGATTCGGATCGGCGCCCGGGTCGATGCACTCATAGCGTTCGCGGGGGCTCAGCCATGTCCGGTAAAGCCCGTCGGGCTTCCGGTAGTTGCGCAGGGTTGCGAGCGCCTGCCCTAGCCGCCCTCGGTCAGCGGCAGGGGCAATTCTCCACACCAGGGACGTGTCATCCGCGTCGGGAGTGATGGCGCAACCCAGCGTGCCGATGAGGGGAGAGTCGGGCCGGCCATGATAGCGGACAAGGCCTCCGTCTTCGATTTGCGCGGCGAGAAACCGTCGGGCACTAGTCAAGTTCCCTGCCAGTTGAGCCTCCCCTGCAATCGGGGCGAGCAGATCGGCCATCATCGCGTTGAAGTAGGTGCTCATTTCCGGCCGCGGATGGCGGTAGCTCGGAGTCTTCGTGAAGTCGGTGAGCCAGTAACCTTGAGAGTCCTGATGCGATGCGATGAAACTGGCCGCCTGCCGCGCCCTTGCGGATAGTGGCAGCGTGTCTGGTGCAGCCGTAGTGATTCCGGGCGAAACGGGGGACGCAGATTCCGCCACGGAGAACTTCGCGTCGGCCAGAAAGAACATGTCGCCAGCTTCCACTGCCCGAACAAAGATGGCTAGCACATGGTCTCCCGGATCCAGGTCATGGGCTGCCAGTTTGATGCGCCAGCCGGAGACAAACGGCACGCCCAACGCTTCCGTGACATCCGGTCTCGGGGAAAAATTGGGCGTTGAAGCCACCGCTTGACCATCCAACATGACGATCACTTCTCTCGGATCGCGTCCGTTAGCCAGCGCCCACCCCGCGAGGTTGATCTCCTTACCGTCGGCGAACCGCAACGGTGCTCCGTCAGACGTCGTTGCCCTCTCCAGGCTGCCGCGCACGGCCGTGTTCAGGTCCCGTGGGGCGGCTGGGTGCCGCAATTCGGTCAAGAAAGGGCTGTTTCGCGGATTCCAGGCTGCGCGCATCGCATCCGGTCCGCTCTGGATCGCAAACAGGGCGGGCTCGCTGGCGCCCGTGTACCAGAACGCCCCGATCGTTTGCAGCGTAACAGCGACGAAGCAGGTCGCGACAAACACCGTTCGCCCGAACCAGCGAAGTGTATTGAAAATCGGAGGCAGCATCCAGAGCAGCATGGGAAGTGCACTGGTCAGCCACCGCGGTCCCCACGCATAGCCTTGTCTCCAATCGGTCTTCGCGTACGTGGCGATCAGTAGAACCACAGCGGCGCCCATCGCGACGGTGAGGAACCGGGTACGCCGCTCGCACCAGATTCGCCTGGCGAAGAGCGGAATGAACAGCAGGAAAGGTGAGTAGACAAACAGCCCGCGCGCTGGACTGAAGAGCAAGCCCAGCACGCCGGTCACCGGGTTGTACGCGAAGAACTTCTTCTTCCCGACCAGTCCGTAGCCACCAGCCCAGTGTCCGGCAATTCCGAAATTGTAGGCCAATAGAAGGAGCGCGGGAGCGAGCGCGGCGGCGATCAACAAAGGAGCCTTGCGCCCCGCCCACCGCAATCCGTAGAGACCGATGGCTGCTGCGAGGATGGAATCGGGTGGCCGGTTGCAGGCGACCAAGCCGCATAGCAGTCCCGCCGTCGCAACTGCGCCCGGAGTGCAAGGTCCGGTTACTGCGAACAGTAGGCCCACGATCAAAAGCTCCGTCATTCCGTGTTGCCAGAGTGCCTGGCTCCCGATCATCCATGTGGTGGTTCCCAAGGCGTAGGCGAAGGTAAGCAGCAACGCGACCCGGCGGCCGGCCCGGCGCCTCATCAGCAGGTAAAGGAGGGCGGCTGAACTGGCAGCGATCAGAGAAGCCGAGAGCTTTTCCATGATTCTCGCCACCCAGTCGAACCGCCACTGGTCCCAGCCTTTCACGTCGAGGTAAAACACAGCGGGCGCGTAGAGCGGCGCCAACAATACGGATACTGCTACCGGGTATATCGAGATCTTATGTCCGTCAGCACTCCAAACCATCCAGTAAGCCTTCGACCGCCACTCTTCAGGTGGGCGGTCCTGTCCCCGTGGCACGCCGATCTTTCTCCCCTGGGAGGCAATCGTGTCGATAGGATCCAGGCGCAGAGTGTGGTAACGCCAGATCCCGAAGGGAAGGTAGCGGGCCGGGTACGTGTCGCCCGCTCCAATCAGGCGCATGTTCGCGTTGTAGATCAACAGACACAACGCCCCTATCAGCAGGGCGATACACAGGTCCTTGCGAGATTGCCCCGGAATGGATTCCTCAGCGCAGTCCTCTTTCAAAGGGTGGGGTGTCGCCGATGTCATGGCGGGCAATGGCCAACTCCCGATCTGAATGGCCAATTGTAACTCATCGCTCGGAGAATTTGAGCTGGAAGAACGCTTGGTTGGAAGAATGCTTGGTGGCGAATTATGTAGCATGTAGAAATGCGTGTCGTTCTGGAGTGAACCCCAAAACTGCGACACACTGATGGTGGCTCAGTGGAAGCGAGGAAGGGATTGAGGGCGATGAATCGAAGCGGACTTCTGGGATTCATTCTCGCCGGTGTTTTTGCGACGCTTATCTCCTGCAAGCACGAGACAACTATCAATCGTTCTTCGTTGCCCTTTGGCAGCGTCGACCTGCCCGCGCCGAAGTCCACGGTGCGGGGTCCTATGCAAGTAGCAGGCTGGGCACTTGCCGACCAGCCGATTCGGGAAATCGCCGTTTACATGGACGGCAAGTATCTTACGGCGGCTTCCACGAAAATGCCACGGCCGGATGTAGTCTTGGCTAAGCCGGGTTACAGGGACGCTCGAAATTGTGGTTACACCTTGACCGTGGACACGTCCGCCTTTGCTGTAGGGTGGCATGAAGTTGTGGTCCAAGCGAGAGCCGAGGATGGTGTCACCCGGGACCTGGCGACAGTGCCCGTGCTCCTCCAACGCTAGCAATCGGCTTCCGCCAGATCCTCAAGCAGAGCGTCGCTCATGGGTGCTCCCTCGCGGTATTCGTGTTCCTCCGCCCCTCAACTGGGAGGGTGCCCATCCCACGTTCGGAAAGCTCGATAAAAAGAATTCGAATCCTCGTAGCCGAGCAGGTACGGCGCGCTAACGGTCACAATTGGTCCGTCAGATACAAGCTCTGACATGCGGGCAGCGACCAGATGTTACGCGTAACGCCCGCCTGCCGCAATGTCTCGGCCAGGAACGGGAAGCCCCGCATTTGAGGTCGAAGTTGAAGTTGTGGCTCCCCGGCATGGATTCGAACCACGATTCACGGCTCCAAAGGCCGCTGTCCTACCATTAGACGACCGGGGATCTCTCGGAAGGAATGACAGCACAGTGTAGCATTCAGGCGGCGAATCAAAGCTACCCGTTATGGTATTAGTGGCTTTTGCGCGTTCACTTTTTTCCGGGCTCCGCTTGATTCTTCTCGGCCTCGGCCTTCAGCTTCCACTGGTCCGTTGGCTGCTGAATTCCTTCCGCCAGCGCCGTTTGATCTGGTTGGGCGCGGCCGCTTCGTGGGCTCTAATCGTGGCCGGCTACTTATTGGAATTCCAGCGGGTTCTGCGCCTCTTCCCTGCCGGCTGGTGGACCTGGCTCGAATGCGCCTTGCCAGTCGAAACGATCTGGTTGATTGGCTTCTCGTTGGCGCTGCTGCTCTGGCGCGCAACACCGCGATTCAGTCCAGCGCGGCGGTGGCTGCTTCAGACCGCGGCTGCCGGTCTGTGCGTCGCACCCATGGAGGCCACGGCGGTTTTGCGTTCGTCCATAACGGAACTTTCCTTCTATGGCATCCCACTTCCCCCCCTCTTCCAGCGGAAGAAGTGTAACCTATGCCTCTCGTGGGTCGGGCAAAACCGGCCAATGAGGGTCAGGTGAAAGTGTCCACCTACGGCCGGTTTTGAGATGTCCACCGAGGCCAAGGCAGGCACACATTCCGCACACAGGTGTGGCGGGGATGTAGATTTGGTTGGGAATTTGCACGCTGCTACTGATCGAAAGTCTCAGGGCCCGAAGCGGAACTAGTCTACTTCTGGAGAGCGCAGGCTCCCGATCCACGGTTAATTCGGAAGCATAACTGGTGGCGTTTGATAAAGAATGCTCATGATCCCTGCGGACCCATTAGGTCCCTGAAGCTTCCGAGTTTCGCCTTTTCTCGAGCCCACTACGGACCCACTTAGAAGTGAAGGGTTCGCACGAAAGTGCTGTGTTTCCTTCGGAGGAGTGGTGGGCCCGACAGAACTCGAATCTGTGACCTCTACCGTGTCAAGGTAGCGCTCTAACCAACTGAGCTACGGGCCCGGAGGACAGCAAAGGAAGGCTCTCCCACTATAACATTCCGGCCATTCCTCGTCTCCCTTGTATTCCTCGTATTCCTCCCGTTCCAGAAGTGTATTTCTGCATACGGATCACCCGCCCCCAGGTATAATAGCTAGAGCCGCAAATTCTCATGCCAGGACGCTGGATATCGAGCGCATTTGCCGTGCTTTTCGCCTGGGTGGGCCTCGCTTGCATGCAAGCCGCCGACCCGACGCCTCGCGCGCTCCTCAATCAGTATTGCGTCACCTGCCATAACGAAAAGTTGAAGACCGCCGGTTTGCTGCTGGACAAAGCCGATCCCGCAAATGTCTCGCTCGACGCCGAGACCTGGGAAAAGGTGGTGCGTAAGCTGCGCGCGGGCGCCATGCCGCCGCAGGGGATGCCGAGGCCGGACCATGCCACGCTCGATCGCCTGATCGCGACGCTCGAAACATCGCTTGACAACGCCGCAACCGCGCGTCCCAATCCGGGCCGGACGCCCGTGCATCGGCTCAATCGCGCCGAGTACGCCAACGCCATCCGCGATCTGCTCGCCCTGGACGTGGACGCGACCGCTCTGCTGCCGGCCGACGACGAGAGTTATGGCTTCGACAACATCGCCGAAACGCTGCGCATGTCGCCCGTATTGCTGGAGCGCTATTTGTCGGCAGCGCACAAAATCAGCCGGCTTGCGGTGGGCGACACCAATATCATTCCGTCGTATGAAACTTATCGCGTGCGGCCCGATCTCGGCCAAGACGAGCACATCGAAGGTCTGCCGCTGGGCACGCGCGGCGGCCTGCTGATCCATCACAATTTCGATCTGGATGGCGAGTACATTTTCAAGACCAGGCTCGCGCTGAACACGTCGGCAAAAGTGCGCGGGCTGGATTACCCCAACGATTTCGTGATCACCCTCGACGGCGCCATCGTGCATCGCGCAACCCTGGGCGGCAAGGCCGATGAAGACGCTTCGGACGACAACTCGTCCGAAGGTGAGAACGCGATCCTGGCGCGGCTGCTCGCCAAGGTTCCTATCCAAGCCGGACCGCACACCATCGGCGTGGCGTTCATCCAGAAGACCTCGGCGCAACCCGACGGCGTGATGCAGCCTTATCTGCGCAGCACCGTCGATCCGCTGGAGCAGCGCGGCGTGCCGCTGATCGACAACGTCAGCATCGGTGGACCTTTCGACGCTACCGGTCCCGGCGACACGCCCAGCCGCCGCAGGATCTTCGTCTGCCGTCCCAAAACCGGAGCCGAGGAACTGCCGTGCGCGAAGAGGATTCTCGCCACGCTGGCGTCGCGTGCTTATCGCAAGCCGGTGGACGACGCTGAGATGGAACGGCTGCTGGGCTTCTATCAGCAGGGCCGCAATGACGGCAACTTTGACCAGGGCATAGAGAGCGCGCTGCGCTTTCTGCTCACTGATCCAAAATTTGTGTTCCGCTTCGAGCGCGATCCGGCGAACGTAGCGGCGGGCGAGGCGTATCGCGTCAGCGATCTCGAACTCGCGTCGCGGCTCTCGTTTTTCCTGTGGAGCAGCATTCCGGACGACGAGCTGCTGAAGGTGGCCGAACAAGGCAAGCTGCATGAGCCGCCGGTGCTGCAGGCGCAGGTGCGCCGCATGCTGGCCGATCCGCGATCGGAAGCTCTGGTAAACAATTTCGCGGGCCAGTGGCTCTACTTGCGGAACGTGCGCGGCGCCAATCCCAACGTGGAAGAGTTTCCCGATTTCGACGACAATCTGCGCGAGGGCTTCCGCAAGGAGACCGACCTGTTTTTCGACAGCATCATTCACGAAGACCGCAGCGTTCTGGATCTGCTGAACGCCAACTACACCTTCGTGAACGAGCGCCTGGCGCGGCACTACGGAATTCCGGATGTTTATGGCAGCCGTTTCCGCCGCGTCGCCATTACCGACGATGCGCGACGCGGGCTGTTGGGCCAGGGGAGTTTTTTGCTGGTCACTTCCTACGCCACGCGAACGTCGCCCGTGCTGCGCGGCAAATGGATTCTCGAAAACGTGCTCGGAACGCCCGTTCCTCCGCCTCCGCCCAATGTGCCCGCGCTCAAGGAGAATGCGCCCGGGGCCAAGCCGCTTTCGGTACGCGCGCGGTTGGAAGAGCATCGTAAGAATCCGGCCTGCGCGGTGTGCCACAAGATTATGGACCCGGTGGGGTTCGCCCTGGAGAATTTCGACGCCGTGGGCCAGTGGCGCGACCTGGATGCCGGCAATCCCATCGATGCCTCGGGCGTGCTGGTGGACGGAACTAAGGTGGATGGTCCGGTGGCGCTGCGAAAAGCAATCCTGGCGCGGCCGGAAACCTTCGCCGCAACCATGACCGAGAAGATGCTGACCTACGCTCTGGGCCGCGGCCTCGACTATTATGATATGCCGGCGGTGCGCGGCATCGTGCGTCAGATGGCGAAGAACGATTATCGTTTCTCGTCGCTGGTGCTGGGCGTCGTGCAGAGCGCGCCGTTCCAGATGCGAGTGAAGAAGGGTGACGTGCCGCTGGAATCGGCCGGGAGAAGTCCAATGAACCTGATCACGAAAAAACATTTGTCGCGGCGTACGTTGATGCGTGGAGTCGGTGTCGGCTTGGCGTTGCCACTGCTGGATGCCATGCTGCCGGCGCAAACGCCGCTCTCGAAGACCGCCGCGAAGCCGATCTCCCGCATGGGATTCGTTTACGTGCCGCATGGCATGATCATGGAGCAATTCACGCCCACCGCGGTCGGTTCTGATTTCGAATTCCCGCCCATCCTGAAGCCGCTCGAGCCGTTTCGCGAGCGCCTGGTGATCGTGAGCGGGCTGGCGCACAAGACCGCCGACAACGCCGGCCCGCACGCCTTGAGCCCTACCACATGGCTGAGCGGCGTGCGTCCCAAGGCCACCGAAGGCGAGGACGTTTACGCCAGCACCACCATCGATCAGATGGCGGCGCGAGAAGATCGGCCAGGACACGCCCTTTCCATCGCTCGAAGTGGCCACCGAAGATCATTCGGGTCTGATTGGCGCTTGCGATAGCGGCTACAGTTGCACCTATCTCAACACCTTGTGCTGGCGCACCCCCACCACGCCGCTGCCCATGGAAATCAATCCGCGCGTGGTGTTCGAGAGGCTGTTTGGCGATGGCGGCACGACGGCCGACCGGTTGCGCAGGATGCAAGAGGATCGCAGTATTTTGGATGCGATCACTCAGGAGATTAGTCATCTCGAAGACGAGCTTGGTTCCGACGATCGCACGCGTGTCGCCGATTATCTGGACAACGTGCGCGAGATCGAGCGCCGCATTCAACGCTCGGAAAAACAGGCCGCCGAGCAATCCCAACACGCCTTCGGCGCCGGTGGGAATTCCCGAGTCCTACGAAGAGCACGTCAAGCTGATGTTCGATCTGCAGGCGCTGGCGTTCCAGGCCGACATCACGCGCGTCGCCACGTTTATGATGGCGCGCGAACTAAGCCAGCGGACCTATCCGCAAGTCAACGCGCCCGATCCGCACCACGCCACGTCGCATCACCAGAACGACGCCAAGAAAATCGAAGCGCTCACTCGGATTCAGACTTATCACATCGCACTGTTCGGGCATTATCTGAGCAAGCTCCGTTCCATCCCCGATGGCGATGGAACGCTGCTGGATCACACCATGCTGCTGTATGGAAGCAACATGAGCAACAGCAATCTGCACAATCATTTTCCGCTGCCGGTGTTGGTGGCGGGCGGGGCTTGCGGCAAGATAAAAGGCGGGCGCCATTTGAGGTATGCCGATGAAGACCCCGATGACGAATCTGCTCGCCACTATGCTGGACAAGCTCGGGCGTGTCCGAAGATCATGTTGGCGATAGCACCGGCGAGTTGGTGGATCTGTAAATCCATGCGCGCCAAACCGCTCTATCTCGCGCTCGCGCTGGCCGCCGCCGCGCTGGCCGGCAACAGCCCCGATACTCGCCTGGTGGACGCCGCCGCGAAGCCGGATCTGGAAACCGTGCGCAAGCTGGTGGCCGAGCACATTGATGTGAATATCCCGCAAGCCGACGGCACCACCGCGCTGCACTGGGCGGCACATTGGGACGATAGCGAGATGGCGGAGCTGTTGATTAGCGCGGGCGCAAATCCGAAAACCACCAACGCATACGGCGGCACGCCGCTGTCAGAAGCTTGTACCAACGCCGATGCGGCAATGATCGTGAAGCTGCTGAAGGCGGGGGCGGATCCTAACGCGAGATCGTCCGAAGGCGAGACGGCGCTGATGACCGCGGCGCGCACCGGCAGCGTGGAGTCGGTGAAAGCGCTGCTCGATCACGGCGCGGAGGTGAATGCTCGTGGAACAATGGCTGGGGCAAACGGCGTTGATGTGGGCCGTGGCCGAGAATCATCCGGCCGTGGTGGAACTGCTCATCGCGCATGGCGCGGACGTAAACGCGCGCTCCGCAATTAGGGAAGAGAAGATCAAGAACAAGTGGTTTACCGCGAATGTCGTGTCGCCGCCGCCGCAACGGCGGGTTCACGGCGCTGCTCTACGCCGCGCGTCAAAATTCGCTGGAGGCCGCTCAGATGCTGGTGAAGGCTGGCGCCGATCTCAATCTTACCGATCCCGACGGAACCAGCGCGCTAGTGGTTGCCATCATCAACGCGCATTACGATTTGCCGATTTATTTGTTGGAGCATGGCGCGAACCCCAACATCGCTGATAAATTCGGACGCACCGCGCTCTACGCCGCCGTGGACATGCATACGCTGGAGAAGTCGGCCACGCGGCCCGATCCGAAGGAGACTGACAAGGCCACCAGCCTGGACGTGGTGAAAGCCGCGCTCGCGCACGGCGCCAATCCAAACGCGGCGTTAAAGGAATCAACGCCCGGCCGTGGATCGTTGGATGTTCCCGATCGTTACTTAGGCGAAGGCGCGACGCCTTTCCTGCGCGCCGCCAAAACCGGCGATGCGGGGGTGATGCGTCTCTTGCTCGACCATGGCGCGGATGCCAAGGCGGTTACCAAGGATCACACAACTGCCATGATCCTCGCTGCCGGCTTGAGCTGGGTGATGGGCATCACCAACGTGGATGAGAAGGACGCGCTCGAAGCCATCACGATCTGCATCGATCACGGCGTGGATGTGAACGCGGCGAACGACCAGGGCGAGACGGCGCTGCATGGCGCGGCCACATCGGGCCGGGATCAGGTGGTCGCGTTCCTGGCCGAAAAAGGCGCGAAGCTCGACGTGAAAGATAAAAAGGGCCGCACGCCGCTAGAAGTCGCGATGGGAGTGGGGGCGCGCGCCGGGCGCAGCGCACGAGAGCACCGCCGCACTATTGCGGAAACTGATGGCCGCCGCGTCGCCCGAAAAAGCCACCGCGCAGAACACTCCGCCCGCGCCATAAATCGACCTCAATGCGGCTGAATCCCCGCCATAATCTGGGATAATGCTGGAGTGCCGATCAGGGGGAAACTGATCAGCGAGATTGCGCCGGCCGACATCCATGAACTTACTCTGGAAGCCACGCCGGAGGATCAGTTTCTCGAATTCAAAGCCGAACTGTTGGACCCACGCAAACCGTCTGATAGGCTCGACGCTGACAGAGCCGACTGGCTATCGGATCTCGTCGCTTTTGGAAATGCCTTGGGAGGTCACATCATCATTGGTGTCGAGGCCGACGACCAAGATCGTGCTGCTCGATTGCGGCCCATGAACGGAGATGACGCGAAGAGGCTCGCTGACATGCTCCGCGATATCGCCATTGCGCACATCAAACCAAACATAATTCAATTGGAAATACGAAGCTTCGAAATAACAAGTTCGGAGTGGATTGTGATCGCCGGAATTCCCCAAAGCACCCAAAAGCCTCACATGTCGAGCATGCACCACGGAACTCGGTTCACAGTGCGCGATGGTAACCGGAAGAGGGAAATGGCGTACGATGAAATCCAGAGGCTTTATCTCGATGGCCCTCAGCAACAACTCCTGTTGCAGTTCGTCTCTCAGGTTGAGGGGATCAAGTCACAGGTGGAGTCCATCCATTCGCGTCTCGACCGACTGGAGCGGGAGCTAAGAAAGACGGAGTAAATCTTGGAATACGACATCGCTGAAATCCTTGAAGAGCGGCAGATAGGACAATTTCTCAAAATCATGCAGGAGGAGTTTGAGCAACGGATCGGTTCCAGCCGCTTCTTTCGAATTACGGGAACCCCTGTGGATCTTGGCTGCGTTGCAGCCGACCTTGAGGACAAGAAGCTTGTGGATGTTCTATCGCATCCGCCCAATCCACACGGCCGAAGGGGAGGATGGGATGCACGTCCGTTGCCGCCGCTCCAACGAACCGCACTGGGCCTGGAAAACGAGAGGATCGAATATCATCACATGAAGTTCATAAAGAACGGACACCTCGAATTCTGGACGGCAATCGATCACTTCTTTTGCTGGCAGCAGGACCCCGAGGAAATGCAAACACATCCGCGCTTGTATCCGTACCCTGTGATCGAGCACCCATTGAGCTTCGTAAGGTTATATCGAAGCTTAGTCGATTACCTTAGAATTGAAAGCGACATAGTCTTTCAACTGGAGTACTTGAATATCCAGGGTGCGATCCTGCTCCCTTACCAGCCGGAAAGCATCGGCTTCAAGACTCCCATCGAGCCGATTAAGCCCCTCACTAGAAATCGGCTTGTTTTCGAGGGGAAACGTTTTCCGAGCGATTTGGATCCGGATCCGGCGGCGCTGCAACTGATCAAAGACGTTTACTTTGAGTTTGGTTATGGACGCGAGCAGATTCCATTTTTTGATGGGACGGGGCATTCCGCCTTATAGTTGCGAACTTGTTTGAAAAAGGCATGAAGGCAGATGCCGAAGAAGGGGGACCGGAAACCGCCAGGATGGCCGATTTCCTGATCCGGCCGGCCACGCTGGCCGACGCCGAGACGATACTCGCGCATCGCCGCGCGATGTTCCTCGAAATGGGTTATCCCGACGGCGACGCGATGAACCGCATGTGCCAGGCATTTCGCCCGTGGCTCGCGCGAAAGATGGAAGCCGGCGAATATCTGGCCTGGTTCGCCGTCGACTCGGGCGGCGCCATCGCTTCGGGTCTAGGCTTGTGGCTGATGGATTGGCCTCCGCACATGCTCGGCCCGGGCCGCTGGCGCGCCAACATCTTGAATGTGTACACGCGGCCCGACAGCCGCCGCCAGGGGCTGGCGCGCAGACTTATGGACACCGCCATGGACTGGTGTCGCGCAAACAAACTTAGCACCGTGATCCTGCACGCCAGCGATGCCGGACGGCCGCTCTACGCGTGCATTGGATTCCAGCCCAGCACCGAAATGCGGATAGTGTTGAAGCTAGACTAGCCGGTCATTCTTCCCGCAGCGCCACCGTGCAATCCACCGCCGTCGCGCGCCGAGCGGAACATATAGCGCCACCGGTGAAATCGCGAGAATCGCAATGACGGATGCCCCGAGCGTCAGCGGATCGTGCGCCGGCACGCGGAACAGCAGGGCTTGCAGAAATTGACTCAGCGCGAAAGTTCCAGCCAAACCGATCGCCAGTCCGATCGCCACCGGGATCAAGCTCTGGCGCAGAACCATCCGGCCAATCTCGCCCGGCGACGCGCCAATCGCCATGCGGATCCCGATCTCGCGCACGCGCGACGCCACCAGATTGGAGAGCACTCCATAGATCCCCATCATCGCCAGCAGCAGCGCCAGCGCCGCGAAAATCCCGATCAGCAGCGTGTTGAATTTGCGCTGGGCGAGAATGTCGTTGCTGTAGTAATCCATGGTCAGCGCTTTGTCGGCGGGAAGATCGCGATCGAGCGACCAAACAGCGCTCTGCAGCGGCTTTGCCGTAGGATTCCGGCGCGCCGCGCGTGCGGACCAACAAGGTCGCCGAATCCAGTTTGAGATAAGGCGAAAAAATCTCCGGGCGCTTTCCATTCTCCGCGCCAATAGGAGTAAAGTCCGACACCACGCCGACGATTTCGGCCGCCCGTGTTCCTTCCGCCGTCCAGCAGATGCTTTCCCAGCGGATTTTCGTCGAGGGAAAAACTTCCGCACGAAAGTCTCGTTCACAATAACCACGCTGCTCACCTCGACCCGCTCTCATTCGAGCCGCTCTGATCCTTTTCGGCTTGCGCCAGATCGGCGTCGGTGAAGAAGCGGCCGGACAGCAACCGCAATCCAAGCACCCGGAAGAACTGCGGGTCCACATGGGCGACGTCCGCCAGGGGTAGCGCGTCCAGCGGACGGCTCCGGGCGTCCCGCGATTGTGAAGTTGGTCAGCCTGACCTGATGCAGCGGCAGATTGTCGATCATGCTCGCCATCCCCACGCCCGGAAGCGCTCGGACGCGATCCAGCAGGCTGCGGAAGAAGCGCGATTGGCTTTCATCATTCGCGTAGCGCTGCGGCGGAAGGCTAACTTCCAGCGTCAACAGATGACCCGTGTCAAAGCCCACGCCTTCCGCCACCAGTTCCTGGAAGCTGCGCAGCATCAGCCCGGCGCCCGCCACCAGGATCAGCGCCAGCGCCACTTCGATGGTGATCAGGAACTGGCGGCTGCGCAGCCGAGCGGCCGATCCGCCCCAGCCCCCGGCCGATTTGAGCGTCGCATTCAGATCCGCGCCCGAAGCAGCGATGGATGGCGCCAGGCCGAACAGCAACGTAGTCAGCAGGCTCAGCGCGGCCGCGAATGCGAACACGGTCCAATTGATGCCAATCAGCTCGGGCCGCTGGATATCCGGCGGTTTCAGCGCCAGCATTCCCTGGACGCACCAATGCGCCAGTACCAGTCCAGCGACGGCCCCGGCTATGGAAACCAGCAGCGATTCAGCGATCAATTGCCGGATCACGCGCCCGCGCGTAGCGCCCAGCGCCAGGCGAATGGAGATCTCGCGCGCTCGCAAGGTGGCGCGCGCCAGCGTGAGATTCGCAAGATTCGCGCAGGCGATCAGCAGCAGCATCCCCACCGCGGCCAGCAGCACATAAAGCGCGCGGTGCAGCATGGGCGAGGTGTCTTCCACCTGGAACGGGATACACCGATGTCGACCAGCCTTTGTTGGAGTTGGGATTTACCTCGCCCAGCCGTCTGCTCGATGCCGTCCATTTCCACGCGAGCCTGCGCCAGCGTCGCCCCGGGCGCCAACCGCGCCGCGACAAAAAGCTGATGCTTTGTTTCATCCTCGGCGCTCTTCCAAAGACGCGACAGCGGCGCCCAAACCTCCGGCTTCTTTTGATCCATTCCCTGCCACAGAGCCGGAAGATGAAAGCCTGGAGGCAGCACGCCGACGATGGTGTAGGCCGTTGCGTCCAGCGTGAGCGAACGGCCCAGCGCGCTCGGATCGCGATGGTAGTGCGAGTCGAAGAACGCATCGGTGAGGACGACGACGCGATCGTTGCCCTGGCGTTCATCGCTCGAACCGAAAAGCCGGCCCACTCGCGCCCGAACGCCCAGCATCGGAAACAGGTTGGCCGAGGCGAATCCGGTGGCCACGTGATCGGGATGTTCGATGCCCGTTTCATTCAGGCTGAAGTCGCAAAATGCCGCCATGTTGCTGAACGCGGTGTTTTGGCGCTGCCACGCCTGGTAGGTGAAATGGGTCACCTGCAGGCGGCTGCCAGGCGGGTCGGGCATGTTGGGGAAGCGCTCCCAGACCATCACCAGGCGCGCGGGATCGGGGTAGGGCAGCGGCTTCAGAATAACCGAATAAACGACGCTGAAGATGGCGGCATTGGCCCCGATTCCCAGCGCCAGCACCGCGATGCAAGTTAACGCGTAGCCAGGGCTCCGCCGGAGCATGCGGACGGCGTTTACCAGGTCGTTCGGCAGCGGCACTCTCTTTCAGGCTAACAGCTCTAAAGACTCCGGCAACTCCCGCCGATCCATGACAGATCACCATGCGTCTACTGGTCTGCCGCATACTTATATTCACCCTGGGGACATTGGTTGCGATGCCCGTTGCCGTCCATGCCTCCGACGCCGAAGGTTGCGCCGATCTGAAGCCGCTGCCACGCCTGGAAGCCTGCGTGATTGTGGAGTGCTCGGCCAAGCAGCACGATTCCTTCGATGCCCCCGACGCCAGCGGCGCGCCGTCGGATGCCAATACGAATACGCTGTCCTATTCGTGCCCGGTCGACAGACCTCCAGAGGATGGCGCACGAGTTCGACACCCAGCTTCGCAAAGCGGGCTATCAGAACATTACTCCGGACAGGAGCGACCCGGCGAGCCCGGCGTTGACCGCCCGCAAGGGCGCGCAATGGATCCATTGGAGCGCGAATAGCGAGGATGGCGCCACGACGTACTCTTTCACCGCCGCGAGCGACGCCGGTGAGAAATTCAAAGCGGAAGCCTGCGCCCGGCCTCCCGCTGCTTTCCGCGCTGCGGCAGTGCGAAGTGACGGAGTGTAATTCGAAATCGGAAGATTCCGTGGCCATGCGGACCGCGCAGAAAGAGGAAACGGCGCTGACGGGCAACGTCGAGACCGTAACGCTCGCCTGCCCCACTAGCGGGCCGCGCGCAGGCTTTCTCCGCGCTCGAGAGTGAGCTAAAAACGTCCGGCTTCGAGATCCTGTTCAACGATCGCGAGCATCCCGAAAGCGGATGGATCACCGCGCGAACCGGCAAGCGCTGGGTGGAGTTGGCGGCCGCTCCGGACGCCGAATCCGATCTCTTACGCCTTGACGCTGGTTCCCGCGGCCGAAGTGCTGACATTGCCGAAATCCGCGCCCGCTCCCATAGCCGCCGGCCCCGCTACCGCCGGAACCCAAGCCTGTGCAGATCGCAGCCCAAGTGGTGATGCCCGCGGCTCTGGCTCCGGCGCCCCCGCCAACTCCGGTTCCACCTGTTCCTCCCCTCGTGGCCGCAGTCCCGGGATTTGTTCCTCCCAAACCAGTTCTTCAGGTTCCCATCGAGTCCACCCAAGACCGTGTCAACAGCGTGGCGGGCGACGTTGTTATCCACATGCTGGTGGATATCGACGAGAACGGATCAGTGACGAATGCCGTGCTCACCGGCCGAGTCACCAAGGATGTGCTTAAGCTGCAGAGCGCGGCTCTGGAGGCGGCGTCCCATTGGCGCTTTGAGCCAGCCCGCCAGGATGGCCGCATTGTGCCGGCCGTCAAAATCGCGGTCCAGATGCATTTTCGTCGGGCGGCCCTGGCGCTTCTGAGCTCTTTACTCAACCAGCTTCAGACTCGCGACTTTGATCATGTCGCCCTGTATCTCGCCCGTCACTTCCACTTTCAGATCGTCTTCTTTCTTCGAAGACCGCAGCGCCGCCAGGGCTTTGCGGCTGCCGGCTTCGTCGAATTTCAGAAACTTGTTGTCGTAGGTGAAGACCCCATAGCCGCTTTTCTGGCAAGCGGGCATCAGCGCGCATTCTCGCGTATGGGCTTCGGCGACGATCATGCCGCCTTCCAGGCGCGGACCGGAAACGATGCGCACTTCGGCCTTGGAAGAGCACATCTGGTCGATGAGGATCCCTTGAACTTGAGCGGCGGACGCCACTGCGGCGAAGCCAGCCAGCAGGGCCGGGACGCACAGAGACAATCGAACAGACACGAATATCCTCCTTAGTTCATTCTTCTATCATTTCCCAGCGCGAAGGGTCAATCGCGCCGGTCCTGTAGTAGGTCTACTTCAGTTTGTCCGCTACTTGAGCTTGTCCGCTACTTTGGCCAGCGCGGCGTTGGCGCACGCGGCGTCTTTATCCCCGCCGGGAGCGCCGCTCACCGACACCGCGCCAATCAACTGATCGCCCACTTTAATGGGCACGCCGCCCATGGCGTTGATGGTGCCAGGCAGCACGGGCGCGGGCACCGAAGCGCCGGGAGCGAGATTGGCCGGAGGACCCGAGGGCCGTCCAAACGCCATCACGCTATTGGCTTTCATCCGGCCTACTTCAACCGTGGCCATGCTCGCGCCATCGTCGCGCAGAAACGCTTTCAGAATATTGGCGCCGTCCACCACCGTTACGGTGACTTTGTAACCATTGGCGCGGCATTGCGTCATGGCCTCGTGCGCAATGGTCTGCGCCACGTCGATGGTGAGCATCTTTTGGGTGGGCAAACCTTCCTGGGCGAACGCGCTCGCGGCCGCCAACGCCAGCGCGAGAATCAGTGTCGTCGATTTCATGGATTATAATCCTCCTGAATGGGGAACCGCTAGATACGGTACCACAACGAAATCCGGGCAACGCAGGCGGCGCGGGTGCATCTAACGTATAGGTCTCGAAAGCCCTAAGGAGGCTCGACGCATGAAAGTTGTCAGGTATGTTGCAGTCTGCTTGCCATTTTGTCTGTTAACGATATTGCTCGGACAACAACCGCCCCCTCCTGGCCAGGGAGGGCCCCCGCAAGAGAATGCGCCTCCGGCTCCGCCACTCAATCCCCAACAGCTTCAGGATCTGGTGGCGCCTATCGCCCTTTATCCGGATACTTTGCTCAGCCAGATCCTGGTAGCCAGCACTTATCCCATCGAGGTGGTTGAGGCGCAACAGTGGCTGGCGCAAAATCGTAACCTCCATGGGCAAGCATTGATGGACGCAGTCCGGCAGCAGAATTGGGACCCCAGCATTCAAGCGCTGGTTGCATTTCCCGACGTCTTAATGCGGCTCAATCAGGACATCCGCTGGACCACGGACCTCGGCAACGCATTCCTGGCCCAGCAGGCCGACGTGATGAGTGCGGTTCAACAGATGCGAGCCAAGGCGCAGGCCAATGGCAAGCTGAAATCGACGCCGCAGCTCAACGTCAGCACTGAAGAACAAAATGGTCAAACGGCCATCGCCATTCAGCCGGCCGATCCGGGCGAAGTCTATGTTCCTGTATTACAATCCCGAATGGGTTTGGGGTCCCCCGGGTTATGGCTACTACCCGCCGCTGATTTATCCCGGCGTCGACGTTGGATTCGGATTCTTCCCCGGTATCGATCTGGGCCTCTACTTTGGCGGCGGCTGGGGATTGTGGGGCGGTTTCGGATGGGGCTGGGGACCTAATTGGTTCGGCGGCTCAATCATCCTGAATACCAATTTCTTCCATCGCTATGGCTTCAACGATTTTCATCGCGGCTTTGGCAACGTCTGGGCGCATAATCCCGTCCATCGGCGGGGCGTGCCGTACGCCAACCGGGCCGTCGCCGGCCGTTTCGGGGGCGCCGCTGGATTTCGCGGCAACGCCGGGTTTCGAGGCGATGAGGCGGTGCGCGGGAACGCTTTGGCCGGCCGGTCCGAAGGGCGCTTCGCTGCGCCCGAACGGGGCCTTAGCGGCGGTCATAGCGCCTTTGGCGGGATCCAAAGCGGCGGTGTGACGCGCATGCAAAGCGATCACGGATTCTCCAGCATGGGACACTCCGGCTTCGGTGGCGGTGGCGGAGGATTCCGTGGCGGCGGTGGCGGAGGATTCCACGGTGGCGGCGGATCCCACGGTGGCGGCGGAGGCCGGAGGTAATATGAGCACAAGAACATTCATCACGCTTTTTGTCGTTGCTGCCGGCAGTGCGTGGGCACAGACATCCCAAAAGACCTTCGACTCGCCCCAAGCCGCCACGCAGGCTCTCATCGACGCCGCGTCAAAAAACGACACCGCCACGCTTCGCGCGGTGCTGGGATCTTCGGCCAAAGGCATTCTTACTTCCGGGGATCCCAATCAGGACGCCTCCGAGCGGCAGGAATTCGCGAAAATCGCGAACCAGAAACACGATCTGGTGCCGTCGTCGATGAATAAGCACGTCATGGTGCTGCTGATCGGCGATCAGGAATGGCCGTTTCCCATCCCTCTGCTGCACGACGGCACCGTGTGGCGCTTTGACCCGCAACGCGGCGCGGTGGAAGTGCAGGCGCGCCAAATCGGCGCCAACGAATTGGACGCCATCCAGGCTTGCGCCGCCTATGTCGGCGTGGAGCAGCAATACGCGGCCAAGAAGCGCTCCGCGGCGGGCACCCTAGAGTACGCCGAAACCATCGCAAGTTCGCCCGTACCAAAAGAATTTGCGGAAGCTGCCGGGCAGAGTCCCACCCGGCCGTATCATGGATACTTCTTCCGAGTGCTGAAGGAACAAGGCCCCAACGCTCCCGGCGGACAGCATCCCTACGTGATCGGGAAAGCTATGATCGGCGGCTTCGCGCTGGTGGCTTGGCCTGCTACCTACAACGTTAGCGGCATTCACACTTTTGTCGTGAATCAGGATGGCGTGGTCTATGAGAAAGACCGCGGCGCGCAATCTTCCATGCCCCCGATGCGTTACGATCCGGACGCCTCCTGGACGCCCGTGGACTAAAGCGCTCGCTTAAAATAGGCCCAGGATGCCGTTCCGCAAAATTTTGCGCATGGTCTTGGGCCTGGTGGTTCTCTTGCTTCTATGGCGGCGAGCGGCTTTCCTATCCGGCCCCTGGCTCACAGCCACTATCGTTCTTTCCGTGCTGCTGGTGCTGGCGTTGATTGTGCAAGTGGTGGGCATGCTGCGCAAGCCGCGCAATCTGCGCGACGAGGTTCCGAAACATCCGCTGGGCCTGGATTCCTAACCCGACCGACGAATTTGCTCCTGTAGAACTTCGATCCGCCCGCTACTCGGCTCCGTGCTGCCCTCCACGACCAGGTACCACGTCCCTGGGGTAACTGCCTCCTCGACTTCCAGGTGAATCCTCCGTCCCCAGGAAGCCGTATATGTAGTGGTTTCGCTTCCGCTCTCGTATTCGGCTCGGTCCTCATTGTCCAAGAGCAAGAGGTTTACGGGGGCTGTCGCAATCATTCGTATGAACAAGGTCGTTGGTCGGACAACCGTGAACTTGAATAGCTCGTATTGGCTTGGCGTGACCCGGAAATTCCTGACAGCGGGTTCCTTCGAAGTTTGGCTCATGGCTTCACTACGGCTTTCTCACGGACCCCGATGGTCTCCAGGGGCACCGAATCAAATTCAACGCTTCCAACTTTGCGCAGACGTGGTATGAGATCCCTTATAACAGGCAAAAGGAACGGAGTAACTAAAATGAGGACGGATTTCCAATGATCATCCAGGAATTCGAGCCCCTTTGGCCACGGGTGCGATCACACGTTCACCCAGGCCCGATTCTGGCCGGGCGATGAGCAGGCCAGGCGCAACGATCACGCTCAAAAACACGGCGCCTACGTATAGGTTCAGGCACGCCAATGCAATCTCGCGAAGCCGCACAGCGAACAAAATCCGTCGCAATCCGATCAAGATGGTTGCGTTGCCAGCATAGCGCCTCTAACCTCAAACCATTCTTCTCCGCCAGAGTACAACGCTTTATTCTGTCACAACGCGATGGTCCGTGTTTATTGTCCACGCGCGCCTTCAAGGCAGCGCGTCACTCAAGGCAGTGCCTCAGTCACCCGGTCAATCTCTTCCGGGCTGATGTAAAAATGCGGCGACAGCCGTACCCAACCCTGGCGCGGCGCGGCAATGATCCCCTTCTGCTTCAAGTCGTGCACCACTTTGCGGCTATCCACGCC
Source organism: Bryobacterales bacterium (assembly GCA_963798295.1). Taxonomy (GTDB): domain Bacteria; phylum Acidobacteriota; class Terriglobia; order Bryobacterales; family Bryobacteraceae; genus Palsa-89. The sequence goes on from CAWCSV010000008.1 coordinate 408,952, forward strand.
TGGTTTTTGAATGGCGATAATTCCTGCGCCATTCTCGGCCGTGCGGTCGCCCAGGATCTGGTAGCCTTTCCCGATGGCGCCCGCCGCAAGCCGGTCCGCCAGCCCCTGAACCGCTTCGGCGATGCGCTCCACTCCCGCTTCGAGCAATAGTTCCATCGACGCCCGCAGTCCAAAGCATCCAATGGTGTTGAGCGTTCCGCATTCATAGCGTCCCGCATCCTGCCGCAGCGTCATGTCGCGCGAAGCGTAATCGTTGTAGCCCGCCACGTTCGTCCATCCGAATTCCTGAGGAAAAATGGAGTCCTGACGCGACGCACGAACGTACAAAATGCCGCATCCTTCCGGGCCCAGAAGCCACTTGTGCCCATCCGCAGCCAAGGCGTCGATATGACAGGCTTCCACATCCAGGGGAAACGCTCCCAGCCCCTGGATGGCATCCACCAGAAAGAAGCAGCGGTGTCGCCGGCAAATCTCGCCGATCGCTTTCAAGTTAGCCCGGAAGCCACTGAGATATTGCACAAAACTGATGGACAAAAGCTTAGCTCCTTCGCAGGCCGTTTCGATCCTTTCGAGCGGATCGTGCACGGAGAGCCAGTCCACGGAACACCGGTTGCCCTCCAGCCGCACCCAGGGGTAGTAGTTAGCCGGAAACTCCTCGCGGAAGGCGACAATACGATCCCCCGGGTGCCAGTCAAGCCCTTCGGCAACCATGGATATGCCTTCGGAGGTATTCTTGACTAGCGCGATCTCGCCGCGCCCGGCACCGATCAGACGGGCGGCTGCAACCCTAAGGTTTTCATAGGTATCCATCCATCGATCATAGTGGAGCGAGCCAAACTGGAGTGCCTCCTCAGCCAATCCCTGCATAGCCACGGCCGACCGCCGGGGCAGCGGGGCTACCGCCGCGTGGTTCAGGTAAATCAGGTTTTCGGTGACCGGAAACTCGTCCCGGTACTGCCTCCACAGTGGCTCCGTGGTCACCGCCATGGGACCGGAGCTTTGGGCAAAATCCTTCTCGAAACCCATAATCACCACTATACGTACAATCGATGAAGGTTTATACTCGATGACAGGAGTTCGTGGATGAAACGCCTGCTGTCCGCTAGCTTGAGTTTTTCGCTTGCTTTGGCGTTGGTCAGCGCCCGGCCGTATCTTCGCCGAGGATCCCGAGAAAGACCCCGATCAGATAGGCAATCGGAACGTCAGCGGGAAGGTCAACTTCTACTCGCTCGAAAAAGAGATTGCGCTCGGCAAGCAGCTCGCTACCGAGGTGGAGCGCCAGGCCAAGATCATCAACGATCCGGTCATCGCCGAGTACGTCAATCGCGTGGGCCAGAACCTGGTGCGGAATTCCGACGCCAAGGTTCCGTTCACCATCAAGGTGATCGACAGCGAGGAGGTGAACGCCTTCGCGCTGCCCGGCGGATTCTTCTTTGTGAACTCCGGGCTGATTATGAAAGCGGACAACGAAGCCGAACTGGCGGGCGTGATGGCGCATGAGATCGGGCATGTGGCCGCGCGTCACGGAACCCGGCAGGCTACCCGCGGTGAGATCGCGCAATTGGGCATGATCCCGCTGATCTTCATGGGCGGCTGGACCGGATATGGAATCTATCAGGCGGCCAGCGTCTTGGTGCCCATGGGCTTCCTGCAGTTCTCCCGCGCCATGGAATCGGAAGCGGACATGCTGGGCTTGGAGTACATGTACAAGGCCGGGTACGATCCAACCGCCTTCGTGGACTTCTTCGAAAAGATCGAGACGCTGGAGAAACGCAAGCCCGGAACCATGGCCAAGGTTTTCTCCACGCATCCGCCTACCGACGCTCGCATTCGGGCGGCCCAGAAGAACATCCAGGAATATCTGAAGGCCAAGCCGGAATACGTTGTGACCACGTCGGAATTTAACGACGTGAAAGCGCGCTTGATGGCCATGCACAACAAACGCAAGATCGATAACCCGGCCGACGCCAACAAGCCCACGCTTCGCCGCGCGCCTGGATCGGGCAACGGCACCGTGGGCGCCGACGAAGGTGGCAGTGGTACGAACACAAGTTCCGATGACGACGACCGTCCGACTTTAAAGCGCCGGCCAGCGTCTGAATAGCAGATACCTTCTCCTCCTCCTAAAGAACCCTGCGGCGCGCAAGCTCCGCAGGGTTTTGTTTTTGAGATGGCTGATCTTTGGCCTTGATCTAGCCTAGTAAACTGGATTATGCGCTACGGCATCCGCGTCGCACTGTTCGTGATCGCCGCCGCGGCTCTCGCCGAAACCAATTGGACCGCAGCTGGGAAAGCCTGGTGGGCGCACGTGCAGTTTCTCGCCTCCGACCAACTCGAAGGCCGCGAGACGGGTTCTAAAGGCTACGAAGCCGCCGCCGATTATGTAGTCCGCGAGTTTCAGCGCGCGGGACTGGCCCCCGGCGCCGGCGCGTCCTATTCGCAGCCCGTCGAGTTCGTCAAAGCTTCGCTCAATGAGCCGCGATCCAGCCTCACGTTGGTGCGCGACGGACATACCACGCCGGTCGCTCTGGGTGACGACGCACTGCTTCGCTGGGGAACCGGGAGCATCCCCGATGTGGACGCTCCGCTGGTTTTCGCCGGTTATGGACTGGATATTCCCGAGGCCAGCTACAGCGATCTGAATAGTTCCAGCCTGCGCGGCGCTGTCGTGGTCTATCTTTCGGGAGGGCCTGCCGGCATTCCCGGCAATCTGCGATCCCATCATGCTTCCAACCAGGAACGAACCAGAGCCATGCGAGCCGCGGGCGTGGTGGGCGCCATCAATATTCCGAACCCGCACTCCATGGAAGTTCCCTGGTCGCGACTCAGCGCCAACCGGCTGCAGACGCACATGTCGCTGGGGCCTCCCACGTTTGCGTCGGGGCCCGGAAGTTTCAACGCGGTGTGGAATCCGGCCAAAGCGGACCAGTTACTGGAAGGCTCCGGCCATTCCCTCGCCGAAATTCTGGACGACGCCGATCATGACCGCCCGCTGCCTCACTTCGCCCTCCCCGCGCAGGTGCGCGCCCACGTCTCCACCATCCTGACCAAGGTTCGTTCCCGCAACGTAGTGGGAGTGCGCGCCGGCTCCGATGCCAAGCTCAAGGACGAATTTGTAATCCTCTCCGCTCACCTGGATCATCTGGGAGTGGGCGAACCGGTCAACGGCGACGCCATTTTCAATGGCGCCATGGACGACGCCTCTGGCATCGCCTCTCTCATCGAGATCGCGCGCGCCCTGAAAGCCGGCAACGTGAAGACCAGGCGCTCCATTCTTTTTCTCGCGGTCACCGGCGAAGAGAAGGGCGAATTGGGTTCCCAGTATTTTGCCGAGCGTCCCAGCGTGGCCGGACGCTTCGTGGCCGACATCAACATGGACATGTTTCTGCCTCTGTTTCCGCTGCGTTATCTGGAGGTGCAGGGCCTGGACGAATCGACGCTCGGCGACGATATCCGCGCCGTCTGCGCCGCTGCCCATGTGGAAGTGCAAGCCGACAAGGAGCCCAACGCCAATCGCTTTATTCGCAGCGACCAGTACAGCTTCATCAAGAAGGGCGTCCCCGCCCTGGCCTTCAAATTCGGCTGGATCCCGGGCAGTCCGGAGGAAAAGATCTTCAAGGATTGGCTGAACACCCGTTATCACGGCGTTTCGGACGACGCCACTCAGCCCGTGGATCTGGAGGGCGCGGCGCGCTTTAACAGCATCCTCACGGCGCTGCTGGAACGGGTTGCCGATGCGCCCCAGGCTCCCGAGTGGAAGCCCGGTAGTTTCTTCGGCCGCTTCGCCCGTGCGCGGTAACGCGCCGGGACGGTATCATTTGAACTGACCCCCGTTTACCCCGCATGAGCAACCAGGCCCCGAAACCGCCACGCCAGCGGCCGCCCTCTTCCGGGCTTCTGCTGCTTCTGAAGCCGTATCGATTGTTGATCGCCATCCTGGCGATACTGACCATCGTCGCCAACGCCTTCAACCTGGTGGTGCCGAAGCTGATCTCCCACGCTATCGACGACTATACGCAAGGGCGCTTCCTTCTCCATACCGTGGTCCTGCAGTTCGTCGTGGTGGGCTTGCTGGTGTTTGTTCTTACGTACGCGCAAAGCGTGGTGCAGACCTGGGCGTCCGAGCGCGTGGCCAAGGATCTGCGTACCCGCGTGGCCGCCAAAATCTCCGTGCAGTCCTTCGCTTGGGTGGAGCGGCTCACGCCTTCCAAGCTCCTGACGAATCTCACCTCCGACGTGGACGCGGTGAAGGTGTTTGTATCGCAGGCCATCTCCTCGATTATTTCTTCACTGTTTCTGATCGTCGGGGCCAGCATACTGCTGCTCTCCATCAACTGGAGGCTGGGGCTCGCCATCCTGGGCGTGGTTCCGTTTATCGCCATCACTTTTCAATTGGTGCTACGCAAAGTACGCGCCCTCTTCAGGAAGTCGCAGGAAGCCATCGACTGGCTGAATCGGGTAATCAACGAAAGCATTCTGGGAGCTTCCCTCATACGGCTCCTCAATACGCAGCAGATCGAAAGCCAGAAGTTCCTGGAAGCCAACACCGAAGCGCGAGACCTGGGGCTGAGCATTCTGCGCCTGTTCGCCAGCTTGATCCCGGCCATCACGCTCGCGGTGAACGTGGCCACCGTCATCATCCTGCTGCTTGGCGGCCACTATGTCATCGCCGGCAGCATGAGCCTGGGCAATTTCACGGCCTTCAATTCGTATCTTGCCATCCTGATCTTCCCCATCATCCTCATCGGATTCATGAGCAACGTGATTGCCCAGGCGTCGGCGTCCTACATGCGTATCAACGCCATCTTCAGCACGCCGGAAGAGGAGAAAGGCGGCCAGATTGTCGCCGAGTTGCGCGGTGACGTTGGCATGGACCATGTTTCTCTCTCCTTCGGCGAGAAGATGGTTTTGAAGGACGTCTCGTTCACCGTACCCGCCGGCACGAAAACGGCCATCATCGGCCCCACCGCCGCCGGCAAGACGCAGCTTCTTTATCTGCTCATCGGACTGCTGAAGCCTTCCTCCGGCACCGTTACCTACGATGGCCAACCCATCGACGATTACGACAAGGAAGCCTTGCACCGCCGGGTGGGCTTCGTTTTCCAGGACAGCGTGATCTTCAATCTGACCGTCCGGGAGAACATTGGATTCAGTACCAGCGTCGGAGAGCAGGATCTGGGGAAGGCCATACAAACCGCGGAGCTCGACGATTTTGTCGCCGCGCTGCCCATGGGACTCGAAACCGTAGTCTCCGAGCGCGGCACCAGCCTTTCCGGAGGCCAGAAGCAGCGCGTGATGCTGGCCCGGGCGCTGGCGCTGAATCCACAGGTGCTGCTGCTCGACGACTTTACTGCGCGCGTGGATTCCAACACGGAGCGCGCCATTTTGCGAAACGTGCACAAATATTATCCCGGGATCACGCTCATCTCGGTCACCCAGAAAATCGCGTCCGTGGTGGACTACGACCAGATCATCCTCCTCATGGAAGGCGAGGTGCTGGCCATCGGAACACACCAGGAATTGATGGAGACATCGCCCGAATATGTCCAGCTCTATGACTCCCAACGGAGCACGAGTCACTATGAAGTACAAGCTTGAAACGGCGGCTGCTGGCCCCCGGCAGAAACGATCCGTCCGGGAATCCCTCCGCAAGATTATTCCGTTGTTTGCCACCGAGAAGCGCCCCTTTGCCGGCGCGCTGGCGGCCATCGTGTTCAGTTCGCTGGCGACGCTGGTGGCGCCCGTTCTAATCGTCCGGATCATCGATACCGACATACGGCAGAAGAATTTTCATGGCCTGTTGATCGGGTCGCTGATGGTATTGGGGATTTACGTCACCGGCGCCATCGCGAGTTATGTACAGGTGATCACCATGGGTGGCGTCGGCCGGCGCGTGCTGTTTCATTTGCGAAATACCCTGTTTCTGAAACTGCAGGATCTTCCCGTCGCCTTTTTCAACGAGAACAAAGCCGGCGATTTGATTTCGCGCCTGAACAACGACACCGACAAGCTGAATCAGTTCGTCTCCCAGGCGTTCATGCAGTTTGTCGGCAGTTCGTTCCTCATCACCGGCGCCGCCATCTTCCTGGTCAGTCTTAATTTCAGGCTTGGCCTGGCTGCCTTGATGCCTGCAGTGGGCGTGCTGCTGTTGACGCGCGGGACGTCCGCCTGGATCAAGCGCAAGAACCTGAGCAGTCTGCAGGCCCTGGGCGGAATGAGCTCGGAAGTTCAGGAAAGCTTAAACAATTTCAAAGTAATTGTCGCATTCAATCGAGTCGATTATTTTCGCTGGAAATTCAATTCCTCCAACGAGAAGAATTTTTCGGCTTCCGTGGGGGCTGGTTATGCCAACAACATCTTCATGCCTCTCTACGGGTTGGCTTCCCAGATGGCCCAACTGATCGTGGTGGCTTACGGCATCTATCTCATTGCCGCCGGCCAAACCACGCTCGGCTTGCTCATTGGTTTTCTGCTTTATGTGAACAACCTCTATGGCCCGATGCGGCAGTTGGCCACGGTGTGGTCGTCGTTCCAGCTCGCCATGGCGGGGCTGGATCGGATCTCGGAGGTGCTGGCGCTGGAATCGAATATGCCGGTCATCGCCGCCGCGCCGGCGGAGTCGGACGCGGTTCTGTCTTTTCAGCAGGTGTGGTTCCAATATCCCGACGGAAAAGAAGTTCTGCGCGACGTCAGTTTTGAGATGGAAAAGGGGAAGGCCTACGCGTTGGTGGGCCCCACCGGAGGCGGCAAGACCACCACGGCCAACCTGATGGCGCGCCTCTACGATCCCACGCAGGGAACGGTTCTCTTGCATGGACGCGATATCCGCTCCTACACATCGGAGGAGCGCGCGCAGAAGATCGGTTTCATCCTGCAGGATCCGTTCCTGTTCGGCGGCACCGTGCGCGACAACATCGTCTATGGCAATGAGCCGTACAAGGATTATTCGAGTAAACAACTGGCCGAGGTTCTGGAGGAGTCCAATCTTTCAGCTCTGATTTCGCGCTTTTCCGAAGGCCTGGACACCGTGGTCACAACCAGCGGGAACAGCATCAGCCTGGGACAAAAGCAGCTCATCGCCTTCATGCGGGCCGCGCTCAGAAAACCGGAATTGCTGATCCTGGACGAAGCCACCGCCAACATCGACACCGTGACCGAAGAGCTGTTGCAGGAAATTCTGCTCAAGCTGCCGGCTTCGACGACGCGCGTGATCATCGCTCATCGCTTGAACACCATCGACAATGTGGATCAGATCTTTTTCGTGAACTCCGGCGAGATCACGCTGGCGGGTTCCATGGAGCACGCCGTAGATATGCTGCTGCACGAGAAGCGCGCCAGCTAGCCCACGGATTTACTGAACCGCGCACGTCAGTAAGCGGAGGTCCGCTTACGCCGAGATCTCCCGATGTTTCTCCGCTTGCTGCTTCTGGAATTGCGCCGCCACAAACGCACCCGCGCGATCGATGGCGTCGCGCCCCTCGCTGAGCATGAAAGCAAAGAGGTGCCAGACATGCGGCATGCGCGACCAGATTTCCAACTGTACTTCTACATCAGCTTCACCGGCTTTCGCCGCCAGCCGCGTGGCATCGTCCAAGAGAATTTCGGCCGATCCCACCTGGATGAGCAGCGGCGGAAGCCCAGCCAGACTGGCGTAAATCGGCGAGGCTAGCGCGCTGCGGGGCGATGCGCCATTCAGATAGACCGCCCCCAGCGCGGCCAATCCTGGTTGGTTCAACGACGGATCCGCCGCGGCCTTGGTCGCCATCGACGCGCCGCTGCACTCCATATCCGCCCAGGGAGAAATCGCGACTGCTGCCGCCGGCATCGGCAAGCCGGCATCGCGCGCGGCCACCAGCATGGCGACGGTCAATCCACCGCCCGCCGAATCGCCCGCGATCGCGATGGAGCCCGGTGCGATCCCTTGAACGAGCAGACCTCGGTAACCCGCCACTGCATCGTCCACCGCCGCTGGGAACGGATTCTCCGGCGCCAGCCGGTAATCGAGCGCCACTCCGCGTGCCCCGGCAGCACGGGCCAGAGCGCTGAATAGCGGCCGGTAACCGAGCGAGCTGCCGAGCAGGTAGCCGCCGCCGTGCAGGTACAGCAGAACCCGATCCTTCGACGCGCCGGGCGTGGTGGACCAACGTGCCGGAACGCCTCCCAGTGTTGCCGCCTCGAAGACGACATCTTCGGCGATCGGAATGCCCGCCAGCATCGCTTCGAAATTCTTGCGTGCTTGGGGAGGCGGTGCGGACAGGTCCGGCCCGCCGGTCCGCAGCATCGTAACGAGTGATTCTAGTTCCTGTGCGCTCATTCCATCGAGAGTATCACTTTATGTAGCGCCAGCAATGTCTGATTCTGTGGCATACTGACCATAGCTGTCTTACTAAGTCATCTAGGGAGGGAGCCATGGCTCGATCGTCCGACTCGCTGCTCGGGGCGCTGGATCTTCTGGTCCTGAAGACGCTGGCCCGAGGTCCCAATCATGGCTTCGGCATCGCGCTGCACATCCAGAGCGTTTCCGAAGGGCTTCTGCGCGTGGAGGAAGGCTCGCTTTATCCCGCGCTGCATCGGCTGGAGCGTGACAAGTTCGTCAAAGCCAACTGGAGGCAAACCGAAAACGGCCGCCGCGCCCGCATCTACAAACTCACCGCATTGGGGCGCGAGCGCATGGAAGAGGCCGAGTCGAACTGGGATAACGTTTCCAAGGGCGTCACACGCGTCTTGAGGTTTGTATAAGGACGAGATATTTATGAAACGCGTCTTGCAGACTTTGTTTCGGCGATCGCGCGTGAACGCCGACCTAGCGGAAGAGATCCAATCCCATCTCGCGATGCGCGCCGATCTGGAACGACAGTCCGGCCTCGACGCCGCCGAAGCCGAGGCCGCCGCTCGCCGGAAGTTGGGTAATGCCACGCTCGTCATCGAAGACACTCGCCAATTCCACCTGGTTCCGTTCCTCGAAAGCATGCTGCAGGATCTGAGCCACGCTCTGCGGCAGCTTCGCCGCAATCCCGCTTTCTCCCTCACCGTCCTCTTCATTCTGGCGCTCGGCATCGGGGCGTGCACCGCTGTTTTCACGGTCGTGGATGGCGTGCTGTTTCGTCCCGCTCCTTACGCCGACCCTAGCCGCATCGTTGCCTACGGCATCAAGGCTCCTCTCGAAACGCGGGAGTTCCTGTTCGGTTTCGACTACCTCTATTGGCGCGGCAAAATCCCCGCGTTCCAGGCCGTGACTTCCCTATTTCCCGGCGATCGGGACTGCGATTTGACCGAAGCCAATCCCGCCCGCCTGGCCTGTGTTCACGTGGAGTCCACTTTCCTTCCGCTGTTCGGCGTGCAGCCTCTCATGGGACGCAATTTCACGCGCGATGAAGACCGCCCGCACGCGCCACCTGTCGCTCTGCTCGCCTACAATTTCTGGCGAACGCGCTATGGCGGAAAGCCTGATGCACTGGGGCGTCGTATTTCGCTCGACAACACGCAGGTCACCATCATCGGCGTTCTTCCCGAGGACTTCGTGCTGCCGACGCTCGGCCGGTTCGATCTCCTGCTTCCCCAACAGCTGAACGAAGCCGCGCAGGTTTTCGCCAGCAGCGGCCCCGTCCTCCGCACGTTTGCTCGTCTGCGCCCCGGCTGGACTCCAGCGCAAGCAGTTTCCGCGCTTCAACCCGTCGTGCAGCGCGACATCGCGGGCGCACCCGCCGCTTATCGCAACGAAATCCACGCCGGCGTGCACAGCATCCGCGACTGGCAAAGTGGCGATCGTCGTCAGGCTTCCTGGATTCTGCTGCTCGCCGTTCTCGCCGTGCTCATGCTCGGGTGCCTGAATGTCGCCAGTCTGCTACTCGCGCGCGCCACTGCTCGCCAGCGTGAACTCGCCATGCGGCAAGCTCTTGGCGCCAGCCGCTCACGACTGGCCCGGCACGCTATCACCGAAAGCTTGGTCCTGGGTCTCTGCGGCGGTGCACTGGGGTGCGCGCTCTCGTTTTGCCTTCTCAAAATTCTGCTGATCAGCGCGCCCAACAGCATCCCCGGACTCACCGAGGTCCACTTCTCCGTTCGCATCTTCGTGTTCGCTGCCCTGCTCTCTTTGCTAAGCGGCTTGATCTTTGGAGCGCTACCGGCGTTCCGACAGCCCGCTCTCGAGATTTTCACCGGATGGCGCTCTACCTCGCCCCGAAGAACCTCGATTCGCGATGCCCTGGTCACGTTGCAAATCGCCGGCTCGCTCATCATGCTGACCGGCGCGGGCCTGATGCTCCGCACTTTGTGGAAACTCGAAAGCGTGCCGCTCGGCCTGGATACCGAACACGTCGTCACAGCGCAATTTAATCTTGGGCTAAGTTACGACGCCGCTCGCGTGCTGGTCCTCTCCGAAACTCTCGGGCAGCGCCTTCGCCATCAACCCGGCGTCAGCAGCGTCGCATTCGCCGACTCCATCCCTCCCGGCGGCCTCACGCGATCCCTGCCCTTCTTCGCCATCCGCGTTCCAGGACATCCGCCCTCCGAGCAAGGCGTGGGAGGCATGGTCCCATGGCGCGCTGTTTCTTCGGAATATTTCCGCACTTTTCGAGTGCGCCTGTTGCAGGGCCGCGCCTTCGACGCGTCCGATCGAAACGCCCCGAATGCTCCCGCGATCATCTTGAGTGAATCGCTGGCGCGCAAGCTCCTGCCCGGCGAAAATCCCATCGGCCAGCGCGTGACCCTGAGTGAATTGGAGACTTACACTGTCGTGGGCGTCTCCGGCGATGTCCGGAATTCCGGGCTCGCGGGCGCTCCCGATCCCGAGTTCTATCTCGATCGTGACCAGTTTCCGCAATTCTGGCTGCGCGGCGCCACCAGCCGTCATATCGCGGTCGCCGTCCGCGGCAACTTGCGCCTTGAGTTTCTTGAATCCTGGTTGCGCGGGGAAATCCTCGCTCTGGAACCATCCGTCCCCGTGGACGTAATGACCATGCGGGACCGCGTCCGTGACTTCGCCGGCCCGCAACGTTTTCATGCCATATTGTTCAGCCTCTTTGCGGGCATTACGCTGCTTCTGGCCGTCAGCGGACTCTACGGATTGCTCCGATTCCTGGTCGCCCGCCGCACGCAGGAAATCGGCGTTCGCATCGCGCTGGGCGCGACTCCGGCCGGAATCGCCACGATGATCGTCGGCTCGGCTTTGCGTTTCACATTGGCCGGCGCCGCACTCGGGATCGCGGGCGCACTCCTCGTCAGCCGCTGGGTGGAATCGCTGCTGTATCAAACCTCGTCGCGCGATCCTCTGACCATCGTTGTAGTTGCCGCGCTTCTCATCGCATGCGCCGTCGCCGCCGCCCTGGCCCCATCGCTGACGGCCGCGCGCACCGATCCGATGACGGCCCTGCGCGCCGATTGAGTCCGTGCGGAGGCCGTGGCTTGCCCGCGGCAGGATTAATCCGTGCCCTGAAGTCGATGGAAATAAAGCTCAGCCCCGAGCAAGAAGCGCAACTGGCGCAGATCGCTGCACAAGCCGGAACAAATCCCGAGCGCTTGGTAAACGATGTCTTAATCCGCTACCTGGATGACGAAGCCCGGTTCATTGCCGCCGTCGAGAGAGGAATCGCGGCAGCGGAGCGGGGCGAATTCATAGAAGAAGAGGAGATGGACGCGCGCATCGAGCGCCTGTTCAAACCTTGATCCGCTTTCGCCTCTCCCGTACGTTGTCGTCTACTCAATCAAAGATGAGGCGGTGGAAATCCTGCATATCTATCACGGTGCCCAGGATCGGCGATGAGATCGCAAAATCTCAGACGAGTGGCCAAGGAGCAAATCCTGAACCGCTTGACAATTCACTAACCCCAATCCTATCATGAGGTTTGCTCCCAACTCGGGGGCCGCATTGGACTTAAGACCAGTCGCGGGGGCCTCGGCCCGCACGCCGCGCATGTGATCGCCAAGGGGGAGACCGTGATTAAGCTCGACATCATCAACGAAGTCGTCAATAAAACCGGAATCACCAAGACCAAGGCCGAGATGGCCGTGGAAACAGTTTTCGAGAGCATGAAGCGGGCCCTGTCACACGGCGAGCGCATCGAGTTGCGCGGCTTCGGCATCTTCAACGTGCGTCCGCGCAAGACCGGCATTGGCCGCAATCCGCGCACCGGCGCGGAGGTCGCCATTCCACCCGGCAAGGCGGTGCGCTTCAAGCCCGGCAAGGAGCTGCAGTCTCTGCAGTAGCATAAGCTCGTGGTGCCCCGAACATCGCCCAACGCGCCGCGAGCCCAACCGAACGAGCCGCCAGCCCAAAGCGACGCGCTGAGAGCCTCGTTCAGTTTTCCGTGGGACACCATTTCCACCGCGCGCTGGGCGCTGCATTGGCTGTTATTTGTTCTGACGCTCGGCACCACTACCCTGGTGGGCGTCGTGTTAAGTCAAAGCTTTCGAACCAACCAGCCGCTGGAACTCGATCAGTACTTGAACGTCTTCGCCACGCTCCAGGCCAGGCCGCTGCTGCTTCTGGACGGCCTGGCGTTCTCCATTACTCTCATGACCATCCTGCTGGCGCATGAGCTGGGTCATTACTTCGCCTGCCGGTATTACGGGATCGACGCCAGCCTGCCGTATTTCCTGCCGTTCCCGTCGCCTATCGGAACGCTGGGAGCGTTCATTCGCATTCGCTCTCCCATCTACACGCGTCAGGCGCTGTTCGACGTCGGCATCGCTGGACCGCTGGCGGGATTCGTAGTACTGGTACCGGCCTTGGTGATCGGCATCGGCGAGTCTAAGGTGATCCCCGGCGTCGCAGAACACGGCGATCTGATCTTCGGCGTTCCCGCCATCCAGCGCTTCTTTGAATGGATCCTATTTCCCGGCGTCCGTTCCGCCGACATCCTGCTGCATCCCGTGGCTCGGGCCGCCTGGGTGGGGATTCTCGCAACCGCGCTCAATCTTCTTCCGATCGGGCAATTGGATGGCGGGCATATCCTGTACGCATTTACGGGGCGCCGGCACAAGCTGCTATCGCGTATCTTTGTGCTTGCGCTGGTACCACTCGCGTTCTTTGCCCACAGTTATACCTGGCTGGTTTGGGCGGCGCTGCTGTTCTTCTTCGCACTGCGACATCCGGTGATCTACGACATCACGAAGCTGGATAGGAATCGAGTGGTCTTAGGACTAGCCGCGCTTGCGATTTTCCTGCTTACGTTCACCGTCGCGCCACTGCGTTGAGGGCAATTTGACGCAAGGACGTGACGAATGTTCACGCCTCTGTGTCAGCGTTCCACTCCGTATCGTCCTTGGGAGACGAAGAGAGCATCGATAGAAACAGCGCAAACACTATTAAAACCGCGGCAATGGCACCGGCTAACATCTGAAAACCCCCACCTTCTGGCCATTTATGGAGCAAGTGAGGGGCCATCAAAAAAAGGCTGAACAGAACCGCACTGGGAGGAATATTGATATAGAGGACAATCGCTATAGGGATGCCGGGCCCACACAGAGAGACGGATGCCGTTGCCGGAATTTCTCCAGCCGATGTCCACCGGGCGTCTCAATCTTCCGCGCTGGAGCAGGAAGTGGTGGATCTCTTTGACCAGTGGAGGGATCCGTTACTGCGTTATCTGTCGAGTTCTTCCCTGGGCGTTCCCGATTCGGAAGATATCCTGCAAGAAACCTTTCTGGCCCTGTTCCAGCACCTGCGCCGCGGCAAGTCCCGCGAGAATCTTCGCGGCTGGCTGTTCCGGGTGGCCCACAATCTGGCGTTGAAGAAGCGCCAGCGCGGACGGCGCGACTTCCAGATCTTGGAGTCCACCGCCGCCAGCGTTGATTCGGCCATCGATCCGGGTCCCAATCCGGAGGATCAGCTCGCTACCAGCCAGGCGCACAAGCGACTGATGGCCGTTCTACAGGCGCTGCCGGAACAGAGCCGCTGGTGCCTGTACCTGCGGGCCGAAGGCCTGCGTTATCGCGAAATCGCCGAGGTTCTGGACATGTCTCTCGGCGCCGTATCTCTCTCTTTGGAACGATCTCTGGCGCACATTACTCGCGCCGCCCAACGGTGACATTATGCTGTCTGAAGAATCTCATCTCTCCGATCAAGAACTGCTGCTGGCCGCCGATGGCGAGCTTTCCGCCCGGGACGCCGGGCGCGTCCAGTCGCATCTGGCGGCTTGTTGGACTTGCCGCACGCGCCAACAGGAAATGGAGGCTTCCATCGGCGAGTTTGTGCGCTCCTACCGCCGGAATTTTGAGGGCTACATTCCACCCGCCGACGGTCCGCGCGCGTTACTGAAGGCGCAACTTGCTCAGCTCGCCGAGACCCCCGCGGATGCACTGGAGACTCTCTTGGGTCGTTGCCGCCGCCGCGTTCGGATTGGTTGCCATAACCTACTTTGCTCATCCACGCCTGGCCGGGGCGATCAGCCGCACACATGGTGGACGTAACGGTCCCCAATCCCAGCCTCACTCCCGGCGCCACGGTACTGGTGGGTCGGAGCGAAGTATGCATGGAGTCCAACACCAAGAACAAGACAGTGCCGGTGGCGCTGCAGCGCAGGGTGTTTGACGAATACGGAATCCGGTCCGCCGCGCCAAGCGCCTACGAGGTGGACTACCTGATTACTCCGGCGCTGGGAGGCGCGGACGACATCCACAACCTGTGGCCGCAAACCTACACGGCTACGGTTTGGAACGCGCAGGTGAAAGACGCGCTGGAGGATCATCTGCGCGACCTGGTGTGCGATGGCCAGCTGGATCTGGCCACCGCCCAGCGCGAAATCGCAACCAACTGGATCGAAGCGTACAAGAAGTATTTCCATACGGATCGTCCTCTCACCAGGTATCGCCAGTGAGAGCAGGCCGATACTTACGCAATCGCGGCTCTTCTGCTCACGGTTCTTACGGTCGCCGCCCAGACCCCGCAGGGCGAGATCCGCCTTCAGGTCGCAGGATCCTTCCGGCGCGCCCATGCAAGCTTCGGGAAAATTGGAAAACATGTCGGCGAGGAGTAGCGCGCGATTTTCAAACGGATGCGCAGGGCATGATCGTTCTTGGAAATTTACCCTACGGCCGATACCGGCTGCAGGTTTCCAAATCCGGCTTCGCCACCCAATCGGTAACGATCGACGTGCAATCCGCGACGCCAGTGACTCGCGGCATTTCCATGGAAATCGGCTCTCAGGCCGCCAAAGTGGATGTCGTCTCCGAGACGCCGCTGGCCGGAACGGATCTTCAGATCAACCAAATCGCGGCACCCGTTCAGACCGCCACTGCGGCCGACATCGAAAACAGCGGCGCGCTCGATCTGGGCGATTTCATGAACCGGGGACTGAACGGCGTGTATCGTCAACGAAATGCAGGCAACCCGTTTCAGCCCGATGTGAACTATCGCGGCTATACCGCTTCGCCCTCTGCTCGGCACGCCGGAAGGTATTTCGGTGTACGTGGACGGCGTGCGGCAGAATCAGCCGTTCGGCGACGTGGTGAGCTGGGATCTGATCCCGAAGGACGCGATTTCGGAAATGACACTGATTCCCGGATCGGATCCGCTATTCGGACTGAACACGCTGGGCGGAGCAATCTCGGTGACCACCAAGAGCGGCCTCACCAATCCGGGATGGGCTGGGGATGTGCTGTATGGCAGCAGCGGACGCAAGGAGGTGGAGGGCGAGTGGGGCGGCGGCAAAGCCACGGGGTTCAACTGGTTTCTTGTCGGGGACTGGGATTTCACGAATCGGGCTGGCGTTACGATTCACCATCCGATGTCCGCCAGGGATTCGCGCGGCTGGGTTGGCGCACCAGCAAAACGGATCTCGCGCTCACCATGTCGTACGCCTACAATACGCTGCTCGGCAACGGCGTCCAGGATTACCGGCTGCTGGCCGCGAACTACACCAGCGGTTATTCGGTGTCCGACAGCACAGCCAATCGTTCGCCTTCGTTTAATTTCATCGCCCGGCATTCTTTCAGCGACAATCTGACGTTCACCGGCAACGCCTGGTATCGCAACATTCGCACGGAAACCATCAATCCTAATTTTAACGGCGACGTGGTGGGCAATGACATCTATCAGCCTACGCCGGATGAGCAAGCGGTTCTGGCCGCAGCCGGATATACAGGCTTCCCAACCAGCGGCGCCAACATCACCAACACTCCCTTTCCCTACTGGGCCTGTATTGCGGAAGCAATCACGCCGGGAGGTAGCCCGGACAGTACTTGCGATGGCGTGAACGTCTATTCCAAGGAAGTGCAGAACGAATACGGGTTTTCCGGGCAGTTCACCTGGATCACGAATCCAGCCATTGGACGCAACCAATTCGCAGCCGGTGCGTCGATTGACCGGAATAACATTACGTACTCGCAGACCACCGATTTTTCCTATGTTCTTCCGAATTACTCCTTTGTCAGCGTTCCAGCCTGGCAGGATGGATCCACCGTGGACGGCGACGGCAATCCGATCGACACTCAAGTAGGGTTCAAGGGTCACGCTCCCAACTGGAGCCTGTACTTCGCCGACACGCTTACACTTGGGAAGAAGGTGAATGTGACGGTCTCCGGGCGCTACAACTACGATCGGGTCAATAATCTCGACCTGCTCAATCCGATCGCGGGCGTCGGCTCTCTCACCGGCGACTATACCTTCCAGCGCTTCAATCCGGCCGTCGGCATCACCTGGAGCCCGATCGCGAGCGTGAACGCCTACGCGAGATTCGCTCAAGGCAGCCGCGCGCCGACGTCCATTGAGCTGGGTTGCGCCGACCCAAACGCTCCGTGCAGCCTGCCGAATTCTCTGTCGTCCGATCCGCCGCTGCAGCAGGTGGTCACCGACACCTGGGAGGTGGGTTTGCGCGGCAAGCCCGAGATCGCGAGATTCCACAATCTGAGCTGGAACGTCGGCGCGTTCCGGGATGAGAATCACAACGACATTCTTTTCATCGCCGCGCCTGAAATCGGCACCGGATATTTCCAAAACTTCGCGAAAACGTTGCGCGAGGGAGTTGACGCGGATCTGGATGGACGCATCGGGCCCGTGACTTGGGGCTTCGATTGGACCTTCCTTTCAGCCACCTATCAAAGTGTCGAGACGCTAGACGGCTCGGCCAACAACACCAACAGCGTCGCATTACTGGGATATCCGGGACTCGACGGCAACATCACGGTGCATCCGGGAAATCGAATTCCCGTGATTCCGAAACACACCGGGAAAGCCTACGCGATCTGGCAGGCCACTCACAAGCTGATGTTCGAAATGAATGAGGTGATTGCGTCGAGCTCGTACGCCAGGGGCAACGAAAACAACGCTTATACTGCCGACGGCGTCTATTACGTCGGCCCCGGCGTTTCACCCGGCTACGCCGTCACCAACTTCCGCGCCCACTACGATCTTACGCGCCACTTGCAGTTGGCTGTCCAGATCGACAACCTTTTCAATCGCGAATATTACACCGCGGCGTGGCTTTCGAATACCGTGTTGACGGCGCAAGGCGCGTTTCAATCTATGGCGTTCCCGGCCTACGCCGATGGACCGGATGCGGGGAGCGCTCCCTCCCAAAGTGTGACGTTTTTTGCGCCGGGCGCGCCTCGCCGGGCCTGGGTCGAACTCAAGCTAAGGTTCTGAGGATAAATGACGATCTTTCACCTTGGACGCTCAGGTTTACCGTGTCCGGCGGGCCGGCTCGGTTAATCACGCTTCGTTCAGGATCAAGCGATAATAGTGTCAATCCTCTCTCTAAGGATCCTATGAAATCCTCTCTCTTTCGATCGCTTTCGATAGCGCCGGCGCTGCTGATCTCGTTCTGCGGGATGGCATGGGCGCAAGCTGGGAGTTCCTCGCTCACCGGCACCGTAACCGATCAGCAAGGCAAGCGTATTCCGCACGCCAAGGTACGCGCCGCGCAGGCCGCTACCGGATTGCAACGCGAGACGGAAACCACATCGCAGGGAAGTTATGTATTGGTGGATTTGCCGGCGGGAACCTTCTCCATTCAGATTTCGAAGGATGGATTCTCGACATTTCGAGCCGAGCGCGTGGACCAGGTGGTGGGGCAGACCCGGACCTTGAACGCGGTTCTGGACGTGGCGGGAGCGGTGCAACAAACCACCATCACGGAGCCTCTGGTGCAGCTCGACCGCGTGAATGCCACCGTCGGCGCAGCCGTGGAACAGGAACAGGTGAACGAGCTTCCTCTCAATGGCCGGGACTGGGCTACGTTGACCTCGCTGGCTCCCGGGGCGATCGACAACGGTGGAGGGGATCAGCGCACGATCCGATTCGCCGGTCACGGCCTGGACGACAACAACCTTACGCTGGATGGCGTGGACGCCACGGCCGTTTACAACCAGGAGCAAAGAGAGTACATGCGGCTGAATATACCGCTCGACTCCATTAACCAATTTCAAGTGCAAACGCAAAACTTCGGTGCGGACGTACAAGGAGGCACGGCGGGCGGGCAAGTGGCCGTGGTTTCCCCATCGGGCACCAATATGTTCCACGGGGATCTGTTCGATTATTTCCGCAACGACGCTCTGGAAGCACGCACGCCCTTCAACGGACCATCCCCCAATCCCTTTCTGTTGAACCAATTCGGGGCGGGCTTCGGCGGACCTATCGTGCACGACAAAACCTTTTTCTACGCCAATTACGAAGGCCTGCGGCAAAGGCTGGACGGGACGCAGATCGGCTTGGTGCCTAGCCCAACCTTTCTGGCGAATGCGGCTGCCACGTCGCCCGCTCTGCTGCCGATCCTGGACGCGTATCCTCTGGGAACGTCGCCGACATCGAAGCCGAACGTGTGGAATTATGTGGCGCCCGGTAGACAGATCGATAACGAAGACTCCGGGATGATCCGCTTGGACCAACACTTCTCCGACCAGAACACCGCGTTCCTGCGCTTCAATTCGGACGAAGCGGTGGAGCAAACTCCCACCGGCGCGCTCACCGCAAAGACCGGGATCGACACCAAATTCAACAACGGCGTAGCCGAGTTCGTGCACGTTTTCACCCCCACTCTGGTAAACGAAGTCAAGTTTGGGCTGAATCAGACCCTCTATCACACGGCCAATCAGTCGCTGGTGCCTTTTGGCGTGGCTGTTTCCGGATTCAGCTCGCTCACCGGCGCCTCCACCACCGATTACCCTTCCAAGGCGTTCGACTTGATTGACGACGTGGCCTGGGCCAAGGGCAAACACACTCTGAAGTTTGGATTTGAAATCCGATGGGTGCTGCTGAACCAAGGTACGTCCCAGAGTGGGACATTGACTTATACTTCAGCCGCGAACTTCCTGAATAATGACATGGGGTCGGCTACTTACACTGCGATTCTTCCCCTGGTCCGGCAACGCAAAACACAGTACTGGGGATATGTTCAGGACGAGTGGAAGGTGACGCGGAATCTGACCATCTCAGCTGGCATCCGGTACAACTTCTTCAATGCTCTGCACGCTATTAACAACGATGATGTGCCGTTTGATTTTGGCACATGCGGCGGCTATTGTCCGCGTACCGACTCGTTTTTCCATCCACGGTATAACGATTTCGACCCGAGACTTGGAATTGCGTGGTCGCACGGCGACACGGTGGTGCGCGTGGGCGGCGGGATCTATCACACCGACGGCCAGGAGGACGACCAAAACCTTCCGATTTCAAATACTGTGGACCGCTATTCATTCAGCAATACCGCGTTCGCGGGCCTTTCTTTCCCCTTGACGCCGTTTCTCCTCTATGCGGAAAACGGCGGTTTGGGAGTTGTCTCGCCGCGCGATCTGGATCGCAACCGGAAAGACGATTACGTCGCGGCCTGGACGGCGTCCGTGCAGCGGAAGCTGTGGTGGAACATTCTGGGAACCGCGACTTACCTGGGCAACAAAGGGACAAATGTTCTGACGACAACCTATGTGAATCTGGTGAATCCGGCCACCGGCGTCGCGCCGTATCCGGCTTTTGGTCCGGTTTCCTGGCGCGGAGACGTGGGCAATAGCACTTTCGAAGGCTTGCAACTGAATGTTCGCCGGGCCTTTCAAAGCGGGTTCCTGCTCTCGTCGAATTTCATGTGGTCGCATTCCATCAACGACGGCAGTATCGGCGGAGGCGAGTCGGACACGCCTCAGGATTCCTTCTGCAGATCGTGCGACAAGGGCAGCAGCGACGATGACGTCCGGCTGATGTTCAACCTTTCCGCGGTCTACCAGTTGCCGTTCGGAGCGGGCAAGCGCTACGCCAGCAGCCCCGGTGTCGCCCGCAGCATTCTGGGAAATTGGGAGCTGAGCGCTATTGGAACGGCGCAAACGGGTCTGCCGGTGAACGTCACCATCGATCGTTCCAATGCATCCGTTCCCGGGCTGTTTGCGATCAGCGGCGAAGAGCGGCCGAATTATGTTGCCGGTGTTCCGCTTACTCCGGCCGGCGGATCCACCCCGAACGACTGGATCAACGCGGCCGTCTTCTCCACGCCCGCGTCCCAGACTTTCGGGAATTTGGGACGGAACGCATTTCGCGCTCCGGGGATTTCCCAATTGGATCTGGGCTTATCGAAGTACGTGTCCATTACCGAGCGGTTCAGCGTGCGCCTGCGCGCCGACGCGTTCAACGTCTTCAACCGGGCCCAGTACGGAGCGCCTAACGCGGATGTTTCCGCCGGCAACTTCGGGATCATCACCACCACCATCAGCAACTACGCCACGGGCCGAGGCACGCCGCGCGAGTTCCAACTGTCGGCCAAAATCGCCTTTTAGGCTTACTCAGGAGCCTACAGAATGGATGGCTTGCCCAGCTGCGATATACTGAGCGGCGGAGAACAAAGTCGGAAGTCTATCCGACACTGTTCGGGAACCCTCATGTTAAGTTCGCGCTTCTCGCGCCGGAGCTTCGTGAATGCCGTGGGCACGCTGGCGGCAGGGTCGTTGCTTAGCCAGACCTATGGCTGCAAGCAGCCAGCAGTGTCCCCAGCCAAAAGAGGCCGCGCTCGAAGCCGGCGGCCCTGCGGATTACACCCTGACAATCGCCGTGAAGCCGGTGGAACTGGCCCCGAATCGCATTGTCTCCACCACTACCTACAACGGTCAATTTCCCGGGCCACTGCTCCGCTTCAAGGAAGGCAAACCGGTCACGATCGACATTCACAACCAAACCGACACGCCCGAGCAACTGCATTGGCATGGGCAGTTTCTTTCTACCGACGTCGATGGCGCCGCCGAAGAAGGAACGCCGTTCATTCCCGCACATGGAAGCCGCCGCATCCAGTTGCTCCCCAAGCCTTCCGGCTATCGCTTTTACCACACCCACGTCCATGCAGGCGCAAATCTGAGCGCGGGACAGTACACGGGCCTGGTCGGTCCTGTTTATATCGAGCCGAAGAACAATCCCGGAAACTATGATCGCGAGATTTTTCTCACGCTGAAGGAGTTCGAACCGACGCTCAGCCGCGGCGGTGACATGGACATGAACTTTCTCTCGCCCGCGGCGACGGTAAAGGATCTGAAAGATTCCGGCGAGAGCGCCATGAAGGCCTCGCTCGCCAAAGGCGTGCCCCATGGATTCGAGGTCGGGTACGATGCCTTCACCATCAACGGCCGAATGCTGGGTAGCGGCGAACCGATACGGGTGAAGCAAGGCGAACGCGTGCTCTTCCATGTGCTGAACGGAAGCGCCACCGAGATCCGCAGTCTGGCGTTGCCCGGACACACCTTCACGGTGGTTGCGTTGGATGGCAACCCGATCCCCAGGCCGGTGACCGTGCCGGGACTTTGGCTAGGCACGGCGGAGCGAGTCTCGGCGATTGTCGAGATGAATCACCCTGGTATTTGGATCATGGGCGATACGGCGAACGACGACCGGCAGCATGGCATGGGTACGGTGATTGAATATGCCGGCCAGAAGGGCAAGCCGCAGTGGGTGGCTCCCAAGCCGTTCCCGTGGAACTACGCTCAGTTCGGAAATCCCGGGGCGGCGGTTCCACAGGCGGATCAAGTCTTCGAGATGACTTTCGCCAAGCAAAACGCAGCCGAGGGCGGCTTCAATCGATGGACCATCAACGATGTCGCGTTCGCGGAAGATCACATGCAGCCCATGTTTCGCGTGAAGCAGGGCAAGCGGTACCGGCTGCGCATGCGCAACGCCAGCGACGACATCCATCCGGTCCACCTTCACCGCCACAGTTTCGAACTGACGCGTGTGGCGGGGCAGCCGACGTCCGGCGTCATCAAGGATGTTGTCATGGTGGGCGGTTACCAGGAGATGGAGATCGATTTTGTCGCGGATAATCCCGGCCTGACACTATTCCACTGTCATCAGCAGCTGCATATGGATTTCGGTTTCATGGCTCTGTTCGAATACGTTATAGTGCCGGCACTTACGCCCAAGAACCGTCCCTTTATTCCTGGTTGTGACTCTGCTGCTTTGGGCTTCCCATGTCCGCTCACGCTGCCGTTGGGGGCAGCATTTCGGGAACCGTGAAAGATCGCAGCGGCGCGGTAATTCCGAAAGCTAGCGTAACCGCGACGAATACAGATACTGGCGTCCGGCAGGTGGTCACAACCAACGCCACAGGGGCTTACTCCTTCCCTAGCTTGCCCGTCGGCCACTACGATGTCAATATCACTGCCGCCGGTTTCAAACCCTATCGGCGCGCCGAGCATAACGGTGGACGTGAACAGCGCTCTTTTCGTGGACGCGGTGCTCGAATTGGGCGAAAGCTCCGAAGCCGTCACGGTAAAAGAATCGCTGGTGCAGGTGGATACGGCGAGCACTCAACTGGGGGACGTTGTCACAGCCGCCAACGTGGCGGCTCTGCCGCTCAACGGGCGCAGCTATACCGATCTGCTTGCGCTGCAGCCAGGCGTGGTGCCCATCACGACCATCACGTCCCTCACGGTTCAGGGGCTGGGCCAGAGCGTGTTTTCTCCCTCCGGCGATTTGAATCCGGGAACACTCTCCATCAACGGCCAGAGGGAATCCGCCAACGGCTTCATGATCAATGGCGCCGATGCCGAAGAGACCGGCAGCATGGCCGCCGCCATCGTTCCCAATCTCGATTCGATCGCGGAATTTCGAATCTTGTCAGACAACTTCGACGCGGAGTACGGGAGATATACCGGAGGCCAGATCAACGTCATCACGAAATCCGGAACCAACGCAGTTTCATGGGGACGTCTTCGAATTCCTGCGAAACACCGATCTCGACGCGCGCAATTTTTTCTCTCCCAATCGCGGCACTTTCATTCAGAATCAGTTTGGGGGCACGGCCGGCGGCCCCATCGTGCGAAACAAGATCTTCTTCTTCTCGGATTATCAAGGCACCCGGCAGATTCAAGGGACGGACACCGGGCTGATACCTGTTCCCTCGCTCGCAAGACCGCACCGGCAACTTGTCGGACCAGGCGAGCTCGCTGACCGGCACGGTGAGCGGGCCATATTGGGCGAATCTGCTGTCGCAAAAGCTCGGCTACGCAGTTACTGCGGGCGAGCGCTATTACTTCCCAGGCTGCACCAGCCCTGCCCAGTGCGTTCTTCCCAACGCCGTTATTCCGCAGAGCGCGTGGTCCGCTCCCGCGCTGAGCCTGCTGAAATATATCCCGGCGCCGAACTTGCCGGGAAACGTCTTCTCGACATCGGCGTACAACCAGATTCTCCACGATGACAAAATTGGTGAGCGCGTGGATGCCAACACACGCTGGGGCGCAATATTCGGCTACTATTCACTCGATAACTATACGCAAAACAATCCCTACCCCACCGCTCAGGGCGGAGCCAACGTGCCCGGTTTTAATGGACTGAACACGGGCCGCGCGCAGTTGGCTGTTCTCGGCGACACCAAGACGCTTGGAGCCAACGCCGTCAATGAGTTTCGTCTCAGTTACACGCGCGACGCAAACGATCTGGGCAAGCCGGCGGGCGGGCTGGGCGTCAGCACTTGCCTCGCAGGGGTTTGTAACCGGAGCAGGGACGTCGGGCATTGTCCCGCTGGCGCCTGAAATCCAGGGCGTAGAAAACATTTTCTTCAATAATTTCACCATTGGCGCCGATCCCGATCGGTTCTACCAGATCAACAACGACTTCGAGTTGAGCGACAATTTTTTCAAAGTGCTGGGAAATCACACCATCAAAGTCGGCGCCCAGTTGGACTACGACCAGATCAACACGCATCCTTTCGCCGACCTCAATGGCAGCTTTAACTTCTACGGGACGGAAACCGGACTCGACTTCGCGGACTTCCTGCTGGGCATCGCGAGCCAATACACGCAGAACGATCTTCGACCGTTCTACGGCCGCAACAAGTATGCCGGTATCTACGCGCAAGATAGCTGGCGCGTAACGCACAACCTCACGCTGAATTACGGTCTGCGCTGGGACCGCATCGAGCCCTGGTATGAAAAATACAACAACAACATCACGTTCGTGCCCGGCGAACAGTCCATCGTCTTCCCCACCGCGCCCACCGGCATCGTATATCCCGGCGACCCGGGGATTTCGCGCACGCTGGCGCCGCCGGGAAACCACGACTTCGCCCCGCGCATCGGTCTGGCTTACTCGCCCGACGCGAAAACCAGCATCCGGGCCGGCTACGGCATATTTTATGCGGCCATTCAGGGAGAAACGCTCGGACTGATCAGCGACAATGCGCCGTATGGATTCACCTATACAAGCCCTGCGCCGCCTCTCTTTACCAATCCATTTGTCGACGCCGCCACCGGCAACATGGAGGGCCAGCGCTTTCCAGCGCAACTGGCGCCGTTAAATGTATCGAGAAGTAATCCAGACACCACCATCGACTTCTCTCAATTCGAACCGATCAGCGCCATACCAGGATATAAACCCAGCAATACGATTCCCTACACCGAGTCGTACATGCTGTCTCTGCAGCGGCAGATTGGAAACAATACCCTGCTCAGCATGAGTTACGTAGGAAACCAGGCCCATCATCTTCTGGTGCTGGAGGCAGCTAATCCTGGCAATCCCGCGCTGTGCCTGAGCCTGAGCCAACCTAACGAAGTAGCGCCAGGTTCCGCTACCTGCGGTCCCTTTGGTGAGAGCACCGTATACACCAGCGCTTCCGGGAACGTGATCAATGGAACACGAGGGCCTTTGGGCCCTGCCTTCGGCAGCGTTAGCTACCAGGCGAGCATCGGCAATTCCAATTACAACGCCTTGCGAAGCCAGCCTGCACCACACCAGCGGCCGTCTGCAATTGTTTCTCAGCTACACATAGGAGCAAATCCATCGACCAGTCTTCGAATCTGGGCGACCAGGTGGACCCTTTCGACCCGAACCTCAGCCGAGGACTCTCCTCCTTCGATATGAGGCAAAGTTTTGTTGCGAGCTACAGCTACAAGCTGCCATTCGAACACCTCTTTAGCGTCGGCAAGCGCTGGATGGAAGGATGGTCGATCTCCGGAATCACCCGCTTCAGCACCGGCCTCCCAGTGACGTTTTATAACTACGAGGATACTTCGCTGCTGGGAACGCAGGGGAACGGCATCAACAACCTGGCTGTCGATGAACTCGAATATACACCCGGTCCGCTCGATCTGAATCACAACCCGCGCAATGGAAATCCTTACTTCAATACCTCACTTTTCAGTTTGCCGCCGCTCGGCTCGGTAGGAAACAGCGGCCGCCGGTTCTTCTCCGGGCCGGGGATCGAAAATTTCGATTTGACTTTGCAGAAGAACTTCAAGCTCGCCGAATCGAAATCCCTGGATGTGCGCCTGGACGCTTTCAATGCCTTCAACCACGCGCAGTTTTACGGTCCGAATTCCGTGGATGGCAACATTAGCAGCGCGACCTTTGGCCATGTCGTCAGCGCCGCCGCTCCACGTCTGCTCCAGATCGCGTTAAAGATGTTTTTTTGACGGTTCATTGCAACTCGCCGCAGCGGATGGTCTTCCAGGTTTGGCCCAATCCTGCTCATCGCGCTCCGGTGTAAACTACAGGTGGACGCCGGTTCGCGGCCGTCCGCGAAAAGGAGAACCTCACGATGGGCACCGCCACGACAGCCACAACTGCCGACACTTATACCATCGACCCGTCCCACTCCGGCGTCGGCTTCAAGATCCGGCACGTGATGGTCGCCTATTTTCGAGGAGGGTTCAGCGGGGTGACCGGCGACGTGGTCTTCGACCCAGGCAATCCGGCGAACACGAAGATCAACGCCAGCATTGACGCCAATACCCTGCACACGCACGATGAAAAACGGGACGCGCACGTGAAGGGACCCGATTTTCTAGACACCGCAAACCACCCGAGCATTACCTTCGTGTCCAGGAAGGTGGTCGCGGACGGCAAAAACCATTGGACGATCACCGGCGATCTGACACTCCGCGGCGTCACCAGGGAAGCCACGCTGGATGTAGACAGCGCCGGCGCCGAAGCCAAAGATCCGTGGGGCCATATCCGTACGGGCGCCTCCGCGGAGACCGTGATCAAGCGCAGCGATTTTGGACTGACGTTTAATGCGCCGCTCGAAACCGGCGGCGTGATGTTGAGCGACGAGATGCACGTCCATATCGACGTGGAGTTGATCAAGAAGGCTTAGCGGAATGAACCATCCCGCGAATGGCTTGCACCACCAGCTCCGGTTCATCGAGCTGTATCCAATGCCCGCTCTTCTGCGCCACGGTGTGCTGCCCGCGCGAAGAGCGGTGCGCCAAAGTCCGGTGTTCCTCCAGTTGTTGAGGCGTCGAATTGGCCGACGAAAGCACGGTGACTGGAATCGTTTCCGGTACCTGAACCCCGGCGGCTTCCTGGGCGCAAGCGGGAAGCGATTCCAGATAGGCCGCCAGGCCCAGAAAACTCTTCGGTAAACACCAGTGGGCCCGCACCATCGGCCAGGTCTCCGGAGGCATCTTGCGAACTTCACCCACCAGCCGCGAGATCACGGATTCGCCGCGTCCGCTGCTCAGCCGGGCAATCGCTTGGGGAACCAGCCGGCTGCCGGCCATCAGTAAAGCCAGCGAGGCCCGCACCACTCCGATGCGCGCCAGCACGGCCCCGCGCCGGGCAAGCTTCACACCCAGGTGGAGCATGCGCGCCTGTGCAGGCGATGTATTCGACCATTCGCGGGCGGACACCGGATCCACTAAAACCAGTCCCGCGACGCGATCGGGATAACGGCTCGCGAAGGCCCTTACGACCAGGCCGCCGAACGAATGCCCGGCCAAAATATACGGCGGAGCAATCTCCGCGGCGGTCAGCAGCGCGTGCAGTTCCGCAACCATGGCTGAGAGGGTTCGAGGCGAACGAACACGATCGCTCCAGCCGAGCCAGGCTCGATCGTAGGTGCAGGCTCGCGCGAACTCCTGCACTTCTTCGCGGACCCGTGTCCAGTTGAGACAGGTGGCGGAAATGCCGGATTCGAAGATTACCGCGGGACCGCTCGCGCCCTGGTCGATCAAGTGCAGGCGTGTTGCTCCGATGTCGACCATGCGGCCCGGCGGAGGAAAACGTCGTCGATCGGCCGCAGCGCCTGCCGCCTGGTAAATCGCTCCAGCCAAAACCAGGAGAGCGGCGATCGCGAAAACGAGAAGTAAAATCGCGAGCAGGACTCACGATTCTACCGCAACGTGCAATCAGGCCGCGCGATGCCGGAACAGGTGCAGGAGGAGCGAAATGGCGGCGATGATCAGCAAGAGGTGGATCGCGCCCCCCGCCAGGTGCAAGCCGACCCACATCACCAGCCAAACGCACAGCAGCAGGAAGAACAGGATCAGAAACAGAAAATCGCCGATCAGCCGCATATCACTCTCCTGCACGTTTGATCGCGGCAGGTGACAATTGGTTTCAAACCGCCGTGTCACACTAGAAAGTGTCCTCCAAGGTTCTGTCCGTCCGCGGTTTGCGCAAGGATTACGGCGCGACGGTTGCCGTGGATGGCGTCTCATTCGAAGTGAACCGCAACGAAATCGTGGGGCTGCTGGGCCCCAATGGCGCGGGCAAGACCACCACCATCAACATGATTCTGGGTGTACTGGAACCAACTGCGGGCACCATTCTGGTGGAAGACCTGGACATCGCCACGAAACGCTCGCAAGCTCTGGCGCGGACCAATTTCGCAGCCGTGTATGCACCTCTGCCCGGCAATCTGACGGTGTTGCAGAATCTGCGCTTCTTCGGGATGATCTACAGCGTCGACGATCTGACGGCGCGCGTCGAGACGCTGCTCGAACAGTTCGATCTGCTCGCATTCCGTAACGTGAAATGCGGCGTGTTGTCCTCCGGCGAACAGACTCGCGTGAGCCTGGCCAAGGCCCTGCTGAACCGTCCGGCCCTGCTGCTGCTGGATGAACCGACGGCGTCGCTCGATCCGGCCATTGCGCGTGAGATTCGGATCCAGATCCGGGAATACGCGGCGTCCGGCAAAGTGGGCGTGCTGTGGACGTCGCACAACATGTACGAAGTGGAAGACGTTTGCGATCGAGTGCTATTTCTTTCGCGCGGCCGCATCCTGCTGGAGGGCGATCCGCGAACGCTGCCGGCCACACACGGCAAAGAGTCGCTCGAAGAGCTTTTCATTACGGTCGCTAATCATCCCATGGGCGACCAAGCCATGGGCGACCAGGCGGAGCGCGCGTAGGTCATGTTTTCCCCGCGCCGCAGTTCGGCGATTGTCTTGCGCCAGTTTTATCTGATGCAGGGAAGCCCGGCGCGCGTGCTGCCGCTCTTTGCGTGGGTGGCCATCGACATGGTGACTTGGGGATTCATCACCAAGTACCTGAACGCCGTCAGCGGATCGGGATTCAATTTCGTACCTTCGCTGCTGGGCGCGGTGCTGCTGTGGGATTTTTTCATTCGTGTAATGCAAGGAGTAACCACGGCGTTCTTTGAAGACGTCTGGTCGCGCAATTTTCTGAACGTTTTCGCTACGCCGCTATCGATTTCTGAATACGTCGGCGGATTGGTGCTTGCAAGCGTCGCTACCAGCTCGGTTGGACTGGTGGTGATGCTGGTTCTCGCCACCGCCGTGTTCGGCCTGTCGTTTTTTCTGTATGGAGCGCTGTTGATTCCCTATCTGCTGGTGCTGTTCCTGTTCGGCATCGCGCTGGGCGTCATCGGCTGCGGGATCGTGCTGCGCCTGGGTCCGGCGTCGGAGTGGTTCATCTGGCCGATTCCAGCGCTCATTTCGCCCTTCGCCGGCGTGTTTTATCCGCTCTCCACGCTGCCCGCCTGGATGCGTTGGATCTCGCGCATCTTGCCGCCCGCGTACGTTTTCGAGAACCTGCGGAATATCGTCCTGAAGCGGCCCACGTCACCGTCCGCGCTCCTTTGGGGCGGAGCTTTGGACGTGATGTTTCTGCTGCTGGCGAGCTGGTTCTTCAGCGCGATCTACCATCACGCCGTGCGCACCGGACTGATCGCGCGATACAGCGCCGAAAGCCTGAGTTAAACGTCCGTGGTAATAACCGAGTTCCTCACGCTCGCGGTTCACCCACCGTCCCGTTCATCGCCCGAATTTGCGTAAGCTGGATTCGATGGTTCAAACCAAAACTCCCCCTTTCCGCGCCGACCATGTCGGCAGCCTCCTCCGTCCGCCCGAGTTGCTGCAAGCACGCGATGACGAAAAGAACGGTCGCATCGGACAAGCTGAATTGCGCCGCATCGAAGACCAGGCCATCCGCGAGGTGGTCCGCCGCCAGGAGGATCTGGGCCTGGAAGGCGTCACCGACGGCGAGTTTCGCCGCGCCTCCTGGCACATGGATTTTCTGTACCAGGTGGGTGGCACCGCCAAGGTGCAGGACAACGTCAAGGTTCAATTTCGGAACGACCAGGGCGTGATCGAATTCACCCCCGCCGCGCTGCGGATCAAGAGCAAGCTCACGCTCGACAAATGCATCTTCGGCGACGACTTCGCGTTCCTGAAATCGGTGGCGCACGCCACGCCCAAGCTCACCATTCCATCGCCCAGCATGATGCACTACCGCAGCGGGCGCGCGGCCATCGATCCCGCGATTTATCCCGACATCGGCCAGTTCTGGCACGATCTGGCGCAGGTCTACACGCGCGAGATCGCCGAACTGGCCAAGCTGGGCTGCAACTACCTGCAGCTGGATGATATCAGCCTTGCGTATTTGAACGACCCGGCGCAGCGCGAGATGGTCAACCAAATGGGAGAAGACGGCGAGCACGCGCACGTCCGGCACATTCGGACTCTGAACCAGGCGCTTACGAACAAACCCGCCGGCATGTCCATCTGCACCCATCTGTGCCGCGGCAATTTCCGATCGTCCTGGGCCGCTTCGGGCGGCTACGATCACGTGGCGGAAGCCCTGTTCGGCGATCTCAACGTCGATGGCTATTTCCTCGAATTCGACGACGCGCGCTCCGGCACTTTTGCGCCGCTGCGTTTCGTTCCCAAGGGCAAGAAGGTGGTGCTGGGCCTGCTGACCACCAAGCGCGGCGAGCTGGAAAAGAAAGACGATCTGAAGCGCCGCATCGACGAAGCTGCGAAATATGTTCCGCTCGATCAGCTCTGCTTGAGCCCACAGTGCGGATTTTCGTCCACCAGCGAAGGCAACGCGCTCAGCATGGATCAGCAGTTCCAAAAGCTGCGGCTGGTGGTGGAAACCGCTCGCGAAATCTGGCCCGACTGAACCGCGACCGTCAGGGAGTCGGCTGCCGCGGCTATTTGAGTTCCGCGATCATCGCATCCACCTGCTGCACCGCCAGTCCTCCTGCGGCCCAGTGATAATCGATGGTCAGCACTTTCGATATCTCGTCTTTGCTCGCGCCCGCGCGCACCATCCCTTGGATGCGATCGCGCATGGCCTGGAAATTATCACGGAATTTCTCGATCCCGGCGCGATCGGAAATCGGCCCATGCCCCGGAATCGCAATGTCGAAATCCAGCTTCAGCGCCGCGTCCAGCGTATGAGTCCATTCCAGCGCGCTCCCGCCGTTGGCGTAATCGATGAAGGGCTGCGGCGGAAAAGTCAGGAACAAGTCTCCGGTGTGGATCACTTTGTCGGCCGGGAAATACATCACGGCATCCCCGCCGGTGTGGCCGCGCCCGTAATGCTGCGCGCGAACCTCTTTGCCGCCTAGATAAACCGACATCTCGTCGGCGAACGTCACGCGCGCCAGGCCAGGCTGTTTCAGCAGCGCCATGTTGGCTCGCGCGTTGCGATGCGAGATTACTTCGGCGTTCATCGCCAGCATCTTCGCATTGCCGCCCGAATGATCCTCGTGCTGATGCGTGTTCAGCACATATTTGATCGGCTTGTCGGTCACGGTCCCCAGCTTTTCCAGGATCTCGTCGTGATTGCGGTCGAACATGTCGTCCACCAGGATCACGCCCTCGTCCGTCAACTGCAACCGCGACGTTGCCCGCGCCCACGCCTTTGGTCACGCCAATTACGTAGAGATCGTCCTTCAGCTTTTGAATGCCCGATGCGGCGGCTCGGGCTGGTTCTGCGTGTAGGTGAGCCACGCGCCCGCCCAGTAACAGGCCCAAGGCGGAAACGCGGAAAAGAATCGTCCGGCACATGCGGGGCACTGTATCACACTTTCCGGATACTCTTTAGGTTATGCGCCTCTCGCTTGTGCTGCTTCCTTTCGCCGCCGTCTCCCTGTGGGCTCAAGCGCCGGCCTGGGTGGAAAAGAGCAATCAGAACGCCCAGCTTCTCATCGCAATGATGGCGCGCTATTCGCCCGAGGATGCGGCCGCGGAAGGCGTGCCCGGCCTGGACGAGCAGATCAGCGCTCGCCGCCCGACGAGCCCGAGCGTTTCCGCAAGGACCTCGCGGTCGCGCGTACGAGCTGCGAGAAGCGACTGGCCGCGGAGAAAACGATCCGCTGGTGCGCCAGGATCTTGAGATCTTGATCGCGCAAGCCAATCGCGACATTCGCGCGTCGGAAGCGCAGCGAGCGCAATCTGCTGCCTTACGACGACGTCGCGGGCACCATCTTCTATGGCGTCAAAAGCCTGCTGGACGATCAAGTAGCTGCCGATCGCCGCCCTGCCGCTTTGGTTCGCCTGCGCAAGTACACCGGCCTCGCGCCGGGCTTCGAGCCGCTCACGCTTCAAGTCGGAGGAACGTTATCGCGAAAAGCTGAAAACGCCCGGACTGTCGGGCCGGCCAAAGCTCGAAGTGAACAAGAATCTGGAAAACACGCAGGCCTATATCACCGGCATCGGCCTGCTGCTTGAAAAATACAAGATGGCCGGCTATCAGGACGCGTTCGCCAAACTGAAAGAGCAACTTGCCGGCCTATGACGATTTTGTCCGCAAAGAAGTGCTGCCGAAAGTCGCGCGACGATTTCCGCCTTCCACCGCGATCTCTACGCCATCTCGCTTGAAAATTACGGCATCGACTATACGCCCGATGAGCTCACGCGCCTGGCTCACCAGATGTTTTCGCAATTGCAGAGCGAGATGCAGCCCATCGCCGACAAGATCGCAAAAGAGCGCCATTTGCCATCGTCCGATTATCGCGACGTCATTCGCGAGCTGAAGAAGGATCAGATCCCGGGCGATCAGCTCATGCCGCACTATCAGCAGCGACTGGCGGAAATCGAAGGCATCATCCGGCGCGAGCATCTGATCACGCTGCCCGATCGCCCGGCCATCATCCGGCTGGCCTCCGCCGCCGAGACCGCGCAGCAGCCCGCGCCCCACATGCAACCGCCGCCGCTGATCGAACAATCACGGCGAGCGCGGAGCGTTCGTGCTGCCGCTCGAAACCACCGGCAAGGGCGGCGCGACGCTGAAGTACGACGATTTCAGTTTCGCGGCCGCATCCTGGACGCTCACCGCGCACGAAGCGCGGCCCGGGCCACGAGTTGCAATTCGACGCCATGGTGGAGCGCGGCGTATCGCTGGCGCGCGCTCTGTTTGCCTTCAACAGCACCAACGTCGAAGGCTGGGGACTCTATTCGGAATGGTTCATGCTTCCCTATATGCCGGACGACGCGCAAGCTGGTCTCGCTCGATTACCGCATGCTGCGCGCCGCCCGCGCGTTTCTCGATCCGGAATTGCAGCAGGGCAAAATCACGCCCGAGCAAGCCATGCAGGTTCTGGAAAAGGACGTCGTCTGCTCGCCGGCCTTCGCCACCGAGGAAGTGGAGCGATTCACCTTCCGCATGCCCGGCCAGGCGCCGTCCTATTTTGACGGCTACACGCGCCTGCTCGAAATTCGCCAGTCCGCCGAGCAAGCGCTGGGTCCCAAGTTCAATGTCCAGCGCTTCCACGATTTCATCCTGTCGCAAGGCCTGCTGCCGCCGAACCTGCTGCGCAAGGCTGTGATGGAAGATTTCGTGAAGCAAACCACCGCGTCGAATTGAGTGCGCGAAACGCGGTCACGTCTTTTGGACTTCGATCCGGCCCGCGTTTCCAATCGCTTCCTCCGCTCATCCAGCAAAGTCGCTCGGGCCGGATGCTACTCTTGACCCGAATGTCTCGCGGGGCGCCGCAGGCCAGCTTCGTCTTACGTTCGCCCGCTGCGCGAAAAAAAAACCACCGGCGCGCACAAAAACACCGCTGATGCGACGCACGCCGACTAGCCACAGGCCACCAGCCACCGACCCCTAGCCTCGACGTTCGATACAATCGCAACTGAGCCCAGGCGCTCAAAATATGACCAATCTCAAGCCCGTAGATGTCGCCATCGTCGGCGGCGGCTGGACCGGCCTCTCCATGGCGAAGGAACTCGTCACCCGCACTTCGCTCAGCGTGCTGGCGCTGGAGCGCGGCGCCCCGCGCGGCCTGGCCGACTACGCCATGGACATGGATGAGCTGGACTACAACATCCGCCTGCGCATGATGCAGAACATTGCCGAAGAGACCATCACGCACCGGCACTCCACTCGCGATTCCGCCGTCCCGGTCCGCCAATACGGTTCGTTCCATCCCGGAACCGGCGTGGGCGGCGCGGGCGAGCATTGGACCGGCATGTGCTTCCGCTTCCTGCCCAGCGTCTTCACTCTGCGCACGCATCTCACCGAAAAGCACGGCGCGGTGCGTCTTCCCGCCGATCTGGCGGTCCGCGATTGGGGCGTCACCTACGAACAACTGGAACCGCACTACTGGCGCGCTGAACAGATGATGGGGGTCAGCGGCAAGGCCGGCAATCTGCGCGGCAAGCTGATCGATGGCGGAAACATTTTCGAGTCGCCGCGTATGAACGAGTACCCCACTCCGCCGCTCAAGCACTCCTATGCATCCCACCTGTTCGAGGAAGCAACGCGCAAGCTGGGCTATCATCCTTATCCCACGCCCGCGGCCAACCTGAGCGAGAACTACACCAATCCCGATGGAGTGTCGCGCGTCGCTTGCGCCTACTGCGGTTATTGCTCGCGCTTCGGCTGCATGATCGGAGCCAAGGCGCAGCCCAGCAATACGCTGATGCCGGTGCTGAGAAAGCACAAGAGTTTCCAATTGCGAACGGGAAGCTGGGTGCGACGCATCGTGCATGAAAACGGGCGCGCCACCGGAGTTCAGTTCACCGACGCCAACGGTCAGGAGTTCTTCCAGCCCGCGGAAAACGTGGTTCTCTGTTCCTTCACATTGAATAATGTGCGGCTCCTGTACATGTCGAAGATCGGCAAGCCTTACGATCCGGCGACGGACCAGGGCTCCCTGGGCCGCAATCTCACGCATCAGGTGGAGGGCGGGATCACGCATCTTCTTCGACAAGCCGCTGAACGCGTTCATGGGCGCGGGGTCGCTGGGCAGGCGCATCTCGGATTTCGACGGCGACAACGGTCTCACGGCTCCGACGGCCTGCTGCGCTATGGAATGCTCAGCTTGAACGGCAACGGCGATTTACCCATCGGCGCTTTCGGCGCCATTCCGCCGGGCACATCGAAATCCAATTGGGGCGCGGAGTGGAAGGCTGCTTCGCTCCAATGGCACGACCGCGTAGCGCAGTTGAACATGTACGGCGAACATATGTCGTACCGCCAGAACTACATCGACCTGGATCCCACTTACACCGACAAGTTCGGCGATCCGCTGCTGCGCTTCACCCTGGATTGGACCGAGCACGAGCACAAGCAGCGCGATTTCGCCTACGATCTGGCCGCCAAAATTGCTCCGGCCATGGGCGCGAAGTTAGATCCCACGCGGCCTTCGCGAGCCAGGTACAACGTGATCAATTATCAGAGCACGCATATTCAAGGAGGCGCCACCATGGGCGCTTCGCCCGATACCAGCGTGGTGAATCCCTACCTGCAGCATTGGGACGTGCCGAATCTGTGGGTGATCGGAGCGTCCTCGTTTCCCCAAACTGCATCGGGCAACCCCACCCTCACGGTGCTGGCCGTCACCTATTGGGCCGCCGACGCGATGATCGACAAATATTTGAAGCATCCCGGGAGGCTGGCATGAGCGAAGCGAAGAACCAAAAAATGAAACGCCGTGAATTTCTGACCATTCCAGCCGGCGCGCTGGGTGGGACATTACTCTATACATTGGCGCGTGAACCGTTCCGGTTGCAGGCGCAGGACGGAAACGTAAAAGTCCCGTTACGTTTTTTCACTGCGGGCGAAGCGCGCGTCATCGCGGCGGCCTGTGAACGAATCTTCCCCAGCGATTCGAGCGGTCCGGGCGCGAAGGAAGCCGGCGTCGTCATCTATATCGATCGCCAATTGGCCGGTCCTTATGGCGCCGACAAATATCGCTACACCAAAGGACCGTTTGTCGAATCCTACCCGGAACACGGCTATCAAGCCAAGGAAAATCCGCGCGAGACCTACCGCGCCGGCATCGCGAAACTCGGCATGAACTTCGACCAGCTCGCGGTAGCGGAACAGATCCAGCAACTGCAGTCCATGGAGAAGACGCATTTCTTCCAATTGTTGCGCACCCATACCGTGGAAGGCATGTTCTCGGACCCGATGCATGGCGGAAACGCCGGCCTGATCGGATGGCAACTGGTGGGCTATCCGGGCCCGCGCATGAGTTACCGCCAAGATGTCGACCAGCACTTCGGCGTCGAATGGCGACCCAAACCTGCCGGACTGGAGCAGATCATGAAGCGCCCCGGCAAGCCGTGGGAGGACGAGAAAGCGTAGTGACTCCGGTCTTGAACCGTTCCACCGATGCGCTGTTCCGGCCGTTCCAACTGAAAAGCTTGCAGCTGCCCAATCGAATCGTGATGGCGCCGATGACGCGCTCGCATTCGCCGGGGGGAGTGCCAGGAGCGGACGTGGCAGCCTACTATCGGCGGCGCGCTGAAGGCGGAGTGGGGCTCATCGTTACGGAAGGCACTTTCATTAACGATCCGGCGGCGGGGTTCCATCCGAACGTCCCGCGCTTTTATGGTGAGAAAGCGCTGGCGGGATGGCGGCGAGTGGCCGAAGAGGTCCACGCAGCGGGCGGGCTTATTTTTCCGCAACTGTGGCATGTCGGCATGGTGGTTTCACCCGGGTTGGAGCCGCCCGAAGGGATTCGGCCCGCTAATCCCGATGAGGCCGAAATCGATTCTTTGATCCACGCTTTCGCCCAAGGCGCGCGCGACGCCAAGCAACTGGGTTTCGATGGCGTGGAGTTGCACGGCGCGCATGGCTATTTGATCGACCAGTTTTTCTGGGACCAGACCAACCATCGCAGCGACCGCTACGGAGGCGATCTGGAGTCCCGCACCCGTTTCGCGGCCGACATTATTCAAGAGGCTCGCAGGCAGGTGGGGCCGGAGTTTCCCGTCGTTCTGCGCTGGTCGCAATGGAAGCTGCAGGATTATGACGCGAAGCTGGCGCGAACGCCGGAGGAACTGGAGCGGTTCCTTGGGCCGCTGGTGGACGCGGGTGTGGATGCGTTTCATTGTTCGCAGCGGCGCTTCTGGGAGCCGGAATTCGCGGGTAGTGATCTGAATCTGGCGGGCTGGACCAAAAAACTGACCGGCAAGCCGTCGATCACGGTGGGATCGGTCACGTTGAACGAGGATCTGATGACCTCATTCGGCGCCAGCGGCACCGCGGCCGTCACTGGCATCGACAATTTGTTGGAGCGCCTGGAACGCGACGAGTTCGATCTGGTAGCGATCGGCCGGTCGTTAATCGTAAATCCCGCCTGGCCCGGGATCGTGCGGCGCGGCGCGCTGCTTGAGCTGCGGCCGTTCAATCGCGCCGTGCTGGCCGAACTGGTTTGATTGAGTATGGCCAAGATTACGTCAGAGTCTTTCGCTTTCCCGGACCATGGATTACAGCTGCGCCTTTTTGACCAGGCAACCGAACGAAATCGCAAACGCCGGACGCGTCGGCGAGCGCCGCGCGTTCGGGATCGAGGCTGGAGCAGAGAGGAACTGTACCGCCGTGGCCGCTCTCATTAATTGGAAGCTTCTCCTATGGTCGCTGCTCTATAATGCCAAGGCCTGGCTGGAGCGCCCATACCGAGCCGTGACCATGAATACCTACATCGTAGGATTCTTGCCGTTTTTTGGCAGGATATTTTTGGCTACCAGCATTTCGCCCAATGTTTACAGGCCATTGGAGCTCAATTTTGAGGGCGCCAACTTTCGACGAATCCGACCGAGCCGCGACCGTCAGGGAGTCGGTTGTTGAGTATTGTGAAGAGCCTGTTTGGTTCCGGCTACGCCGGGTTAGGGAGCGGTACCTCGATCTTTCACCCAGCTCTAATGTGCGCGGCTCGGTAGCTTCGCCGGAGTCCGGGGCGTCTCGTAAGTTGGATCGGATAAAATCTTGAAATGCTGAAATTTGTAACGGGGTTCCTAGCCGTAGTGTCGATTGCTGCGTTCGCGCAGCAGCACGATCACAATGCTTCACCGCAGAAACCCGACGCCGCGCCGCTGCTTCATCGGCCTCGGCCATTTGCATCATCCCATCACCACTTCAAATCCCCTGGCGCAGCGTTATTTCGACCAGGGCCTCACGCTGGTGTACGCGTTCAATCACGACGAAGCCGCGCGCTCGTTCGCATATGCCGCGAAGCTGGATCCGAAATGCGCCATGGCGTATTGGGGCATCGCGCTGGCGCGAGGGCCGAATTACAACGAGTCGGAGATCGACGCCGGCCGCGAGAAAATCGTCCGCGGAAGCGGTGAAGAAAGCGCAGGCTCTGGCGGCCAGCTCGAGCGCCGCCGAGCAGGCCTATATTCGCGCCATGGCCCAGCGCGTTTCCGCCGATCCCAAGGCCGATCAGAAAAAGATGGCGGCGAATTATCGCGACGCGATGCGCGAAGTGATGAAGCGTTATCCCAACGATCTGGATGCCGCGGTGCTATTCGCCGACGCCGCCATGGATCTGCACGCCTGGATGCTTTGGAAGCGCGACGGCAAGCCCGAAGAGGGAACCATGGAGGCGGTCCAAACGCTGGAATCGGTGCTGAAGCGCGATCCGGACAACATCGGCGCCAATCACTTTTATATCCACGTGATGGAAGGGTCGCCGCATCCGGAACTGGCCATGGCCAGCGCGCGGAAGATGGCGGACCTGGCGCCGGGCGCGGGACATCTGGTTCACATGCCGGCTCACATCTACATTCGCACCGGCGATTATCATGCCGCGTCGATGTCCAATAAACAGGCCATGGGCGCCGACCAGGGCTACATCGAAAAGTACAACGTGCAAACCATGTACTCGATGATGTACTACACGCACAACATGCATTTCCTGGCGGTGAGCAGCCAGCATGGAAGGCGATTTCGCGGACGCCAATCGCGTGCGCAGCCAGAATCACCTCAGGGAATCACGCCGTTCTTGAAGGAACATCCGGAAGCGCAGTCGTTTCTTCCCACCGAGACTTTCGTTCTGGTGCGCTTCCGCCGCTGGGCGGAAATCGAACAGCTTCCTGAGCCGGACAAGAGCTTGGCCGCAGGCGCACGCTCTGTGGCGCTTCGCGCGCGGGATGGCGTTCAGCGGCAGAAGGCAAGCTGACAAAGCGGCTTCGGAGACGAGCGGCGTCTGGCGGCGGAAGTGAAAGCGATCCCATCCAAAGACGGCGTTCGGATACAACACCAGCGGCCAGATCTTCGACATCGCGGCTTGGATGCTGGACGCCAATATCGCGCGCGCCAGGCACGATTACAAACAGGCCGCGTCGCTGTTGAACAAAGCTGCGCTGGCCGAAGATGCGTTGAACTACGATGAGCCGCCGGATTGGTACTTGCCGCCGCGAGAATCGTTGGGAGCGGTTTTGTTTCTCGACGGCCATGCCAGCGACGCCGAAGCCGTATTTCGCGCAGAGTTGAAGCAGCACGCCAAGAATCCGCGCGCTCTTTTCGGGCTGGCGGAATGTCTGCATGCTGCAGGGCAAGGCCAGTGAGGAAGAGGCCGTCCGCAAGGAGTTTGAAGCAAGGCTGGAAACACGCCGACATTCAACTACGGATGGAAGACTTGTAGCGGCAAAATCTGGTAGAATCGCGCACGAGCAACCAAAGCGGAGTCTTGTTTTGACAGAATGAGTTGGAGGTTTCTGCTATGAAGGTGAAGTTTGCGGTTTTGAGTGCCGGCCTGGGGCTGTTTCTGGCCGCGCTGCCGGTCCTGGCGCACCATTCTTTCGCGGCGGAGTTCGACGTCAACAAGCCCGTCACGCTCAAGGGCAAGTTCGTGAAGATGGACTGGGTGAATCCGCACTCTCAGATCCATGATTGAGGTCACCGACGCGGACGGCAAGGTGGACCACCTGGTCCTGCGAAGCGCTGCCGCCCAACAGTTTGTACCGGCAGGGATGGCGCAAGGATTCGCTGAAGCCCGGCGACGAGATCGAAATTGAAGGTTTTCAGGCCAAGGACGGAACCACCAACATGTGGACGCGGTCGGTAAAGACGGCCGACGGACGCCGCATGTTTGCGGGCAACGCCGACGCACTGCCGCCAGGACGCCGCCCGGCGCCTCCGAAAGAAGAAGGCAAAGTAGTCGCACGATGCATGAGAATCGGTTGGTAGATTCGATGTCTGGGCCGCGGCCGCTGGCGCTGTCGTGGGCAGGCCGGGCTGGCGCAATCGGCGCAGACCGCGTACAAAGTTCCCCGCACGCCCGATGGCCTGCCCGATTTACAGGGCATCTGGCAGGTCCGCGATACAACCGCCGCGTTTGACATGCAGGATCATGCCGGAGCGCTGGGGATTCCGCCCGGAAGAAGCATCATCGTGCAACCGGCGGATGGCGAAGATTCCTTACAAGCCGGAAGCGCTGGCCAAGCGGCAGGAGAATTTCAAGAATCGGGACGCGGCCGATACGCTGAACAAATGCTATATGCCGGGCGTTCCGCGCATAACTTATCTGGATTTTCCTTTTCAGATCTTTGAGACTCCGAAATATACGCTGATCGCGTACGAATATATTCACAATTATCGCACTATTTTCACTAACGGCACCGAAGCATCTGGACGGCCTGGATTGGTGGAACGGGGATTCGCGCGGCCACTGGGACGGCGATTCGCTGGTGGTGGATGTAACCGATTTCAACGACCAGACCTGGTTCGACGCTTCGGGCGATTATCACAGCGACAAGCTGCACGTGGTGGAGCGCTACACGCGCACCGGGCCGGACACGCTGCAGTATGAAGCCACCATCGAAGATCCGGAGGTGTTTACCCAGCCCTGGAAGATCAGCATTCCGCTGTATCGCCACACCGAGCCGAATTTCCGCATCCTGGAATACGAGTGCCAGGCTTACGCGGATGAAGCCGCCAAAGGTGGCGGTCAATGATGAACAGGCGCTCTCTCAGTTTGATATTCGCGATGGCGCTGTGCCGCTGGACTCGTCATTCGCTCAGCCTCCACAGGGCGCTCCTGCGAGGCGGCACCGCCAGCCGGGAACGGCGGCGCGCCAGCCTTCTTCGGCGGACCGCCGCACGTAGCCGGCGGACCGGTGCAACATCTCGCCGACGGCCATCCGGACATGCAGGGATTTTGGAACGCCGCCAACAATGGCGGAGCTGTATTTGAATTGCAGAATCATCCCACCGGCCGGCGGCCGTTCTTTGGTCCCGGGCAAAGGCGCCATCGTGGATCCCGCCGACGGATTCATTCCGTATCACGCCGGCGGCCAAGGCCAAGGCTCAGGACTTGTTCGAACACCATCTGGCCGAGGAGCCCGAGCTGCACTGCTACGAATCGGGCGTGCCGAAACAGATGTATGTGCAATTTGGATTTCAGATTTTCCAGCCGGCCAACTACGTCGTGCTGACATGGGAATTCATGCACGCCTATCGCATCATTCCCACCGACGGCCGGCCGCATATTCCAGCGAATATCAAACTATTCCAGGGCGATTCGGTGGGGCACTGGGAAGGCGACACGCTGGTGGTGGACACCACCAATCTGAACGATCGCACCTGGTACGACACGGTGGGCAATTTCCATAGCGACGCCGAACACGTGGTGGAGCGGTTCACGCCGGTGGACACCACCACCATCAAGTACGAAGCCACGGTGGAAGATCCCAAAGTCCTGACCA
This sequence comes from Bryobacterales bacterium, assembly GCA_963798295.1. Taxonomy (GTDB): domain Bacteria; phylum Acidobacteriota; class Terriglobia; order Bryobacterales; family Bryobacteraceae; genus Palsa-89. Next base: position 450,264 of record CAWCSV010000008.1, read on the forward strand.
AGCCGTTCAAGATGGCGCATGGAGCTGTACAAGAGCGACCGATGCCAAGTACGAGCAGATGGAGTTTGGCTGCATCGAAGGCAACCAGGACGTGAAGCACTACACCAAGGACAAAGGCGGCAGCCGCCGACGTCAAGGTGAAATAGGCCCGATGGCTCGCTGAACGAACTGCCGCGTGGCCTTGGCCGGATTCGCTGGACGCGGTGATCGCCGCGCCGCAATATCACCGGCTGGTGCTCGAGAACGATCGCGTGCGCGTGCTGGATACGCGGATTCCCGCGGGCGACATCGTGCCGGTGCATACCCATCGCTGGCCGGCGATTTATTACACCATCGCGCCGGGCGATTTCGTTCGCCGCGACGGCGAGGGCAAGGTGCTGTTCGATAGCCGCACCGTTCCCGGAATGCTGACGGCGTCGGCCGCCAACTGGATCGAATGCCTTCCGCCGCACTCGGTGGAAAACGTTTCGCCGTCCGAGATTCATCTGATCAGCGTCGAGCTGAAGCTCCGAGAAGAGCCCGGTCATCCTTTAAGGACGCCAGGTAGCTGACCACGTCGGCCAGCTCCTGCGGCGAGAGCTTGTCTTTGTAGGACGGCATCGTGGATTTGGCGAGCACGGTGGATTCGCGCAGATCCGCGCGCGAGAAGGAGCGAAGATTTTCGCTCGTATCCAGAGAGCTGGATGGAGAAGGTGTCGATATTCAGAAGCCGTCCGGTAACGGTGCTGCCATCCTTGGTGACGACACGGATCATGCGATTCTGCGGCGCGGCGTCGGCGTTCGGTTCGACGAGGGAATGCTCGATCTCAACCGTGCGGCGATTCGCGCCGATCTCGGATAGATTGGGACCGACACGCGAACCAACGTCCTTCACGCGATGGCAGGCGAGGCATCCGCCTTTGTTCTCGAACAATTCCTTGCCCCGTGCCGGATCGCCCGCTGAGCGCCGAAGATCGCGACGGGCTGTCCGCCAAAGAGCGAAGATAGACGACCAGGGTGGCCGCCTGGAAATCGTTAATGGATGCATTGGCGGGCATGGCCGTGCCCGGGATGCCTTTTTCAATGATGGTGACCAGTTCGCTCTCCGTGCCCGCGGGCGTGGACGTCCGGCGGAACTTGCCCCGGCTGAGATCGGCCTTGGGAAGCGCATTGCCATCGGGGCCGTGGCAGCTGAGGCAATTGGCGCGATAAAGGCGTCCGCCGTCTTCAATGTCGGCGCGCGTGTAGCTGTGCTGCGCTAGGAGGGCGCCCGCCGCCAGAAGGTACAAACAGGGGAGCCGCATCATCGAGGTTTATTATAGGCGAACATCGACGGTGATCGGGAAATGATCTGATCCATGGATGTGGAGCACCTGGCCGTTTTCGCACTCGATGGCGCCTCTAACGAAGATCCAGTCCAGCTCTCCAACTGACGTGCGTCCGGACCTTCCGGTCGCCCAGGGCATTGCGAAAACCGGCCTGGCCAGCCGCGGGATCAGGCGCGAGTGGGGGATGAAAGTGTTGAAGTCGCCGGCTATGATGATGGGAGTCTGCGGGGGATAACGCTGGGCGTCGTCGAGCACTTCCTCTAGTTGCTCCAGGCGCAACTGCTCGGTCCCTTTGCTCTCCAGATGCAGGTTGTAAATCACCAGCGGCTTGCCGCCGTTGTCCAGCTCGGCAACCAGCGCCACGCGGCCGCCTTCGCGTCTTTGGAGCAGCGGCACACTGGAGATGAGCAAGCGGCGCGGCTTCCACCATCCCGATTGATGTTGGAACCGGATCATGCGCGAGGCTTGTACCGGCAGTGTGGTGAGCAGCGCTTGGCCGTGGTAAGCGGGGTCTTCGGCCGTGCCTTGTCCCAGTTCTTGAAACTCGGGCGCGAATACATAATTCATGCCAAACGTTTCGGCGAGCTCCTTGGCGACATCCTCATCGTGAGTGCGCCGCGCGTGCAGGTCTACCTCCTGAAAAATGCACAAATCGGGTTTCTGCTGGCGGATCTGTTCTTTGATATCGTCCAGGTTCTTGCCGCGATCGATGTTCCAATTCAAAATGGCGGCGTGGGCGTGGAAGCCGGCGGAGTGGGCATAGGTACCCGATAAGAGCGTTTGCAGAGCTTCGGGTTGCGTAGTGGCGACGGGCGGCCCCGCCAGAGCCGCGGAAAGAGCCAGGAAGGGAGCGCCTTTGAGAAGCTTCGCGCCGATTGCAGCAGGTGTCACGCCCTTTAGTTTATACTGGAGGCGAGTCGCGGCCGGTTTCGACTAACATCTCAATCGCCCAAGCGCTTCGTAAGGATTCCAATGACCATTGTTCTTACTCTGATTCATATTGTCGTCTGTTTCTTCATGATCGTCGTCGTGCTGCTGCAGAGCGGCAAGGCGGCGGATCTGGCGGGCGCCTTCGGGGGCATGGGATCGCAAACGGCGTTTGGTCCGCGCGGGTCGGCGACCCTGCTTTCGAAAGCCACCACGGCGGCTGCGGTGATATTCATGATCACATCGCTTACGCTGGCAATCCTGGCGACGCGCGGCGCTGCTTCCTCAGGCAGCGTGTTGGAGCACCAGAAGGCGCCGGCGAAGACCAGCGCGCCAGCGGCGCCTGCGCAGCAGAACAAGGCTCCCGTGACGTTGCCTCCGGTCCAGCAGCAGCCTGCGCCGGCCAAGTAAGAAGTAAACTAGGTTCATCGTTTCACCAAATGCGGTCGTGGCGGAATTGGCAGACGCACTAGCTTGAGGTGCTAGCGGGAGCAATCTCGTGGAGGTTCAAGTCCTCTCGACCGCACCAAAACATTCCGAAAGAAGTCATGAGCCGCCGAAGTCATTAGCGGCTTTGCTGTTCCTGGGCGAGCGTAACCAATAACCATCACGCTGTCCTAAGCGCGGATAGGTCCTTCAGATTCCCCGCAGTGCCTCGCCCAAAGCCTTGAACCATAGTACCGAGTACTATAGAATGAAGGCATGTGGAATCGCAATTGGCCAAGCCGAGAGTCTTCAAGACGCGATGGTTTCAGCGGTTTGCCCGAAAGGAAAAGATCCGCGACGCGGTTCTGCTGGACGCAATAGTGCGCGCGGAAAGGGGGCAGGTGGACGCCGACCTCGGCGGTGGGGTCATCAAGCAGCGGATCGCACGGCCTGGGCAGGGAAAGTCGGGCGGTTACCGCACGATCATTCTATTCAAGCAGGGTCAGCGCGCGGTGTTCGTTTACGGCTTCGCCAAGAGCGAGCGAGAGAATATCGACGCCGACGAAGAAAAGCAGTTCAAGGAAGCCGCGCGCCATGTGCTCGGGTTGACGGAAATGCAGATCGCGGAGCTGGTCAAGGAAGGCGACTTTGTGGAGGTGAAAGGACATGAGCAAGAAATATCGAAGTGACGCGATGGCCTCGGTCCACGAAACGATGGAGGCCCTCCACAAGGTGGGGGCTATCGACAAGCAGACGATGCGGAGGTTTGACAATGCTTGCCTGACACCGGTGCAGGCGCTGTCGCCGAAACAGATCAAGGCGCTGCGGGAGCGGGAGCAGGTGAGCCAAACGGTGTTCGCGAATTACCTCAACGTGACGCCGAATCTGGTGAGCAAATGGGAGCGTGGAGAGAAGAAGCCCTCGGGCCCGGCGCTCAAGCTCCTGTCTCTGGTCGAGAAACACGGAATCACCGCGGTCGCATGAGGCCTGGCGAAATATCCATACACAAGTGACTCTCCGTCCGCCGAGCAAGAATTAGACTGGCTTCGTCGCTTCACCAAATGCGGTCGTGGCGGAATTGGCAGACGCACGAGCTTGAGGTGTTAGGGGGAGCAATCTCGTGGAGGTTCAAGTCCTCTCGACCGCACCAAAAAATCTTAAGGCTGTGGCGGTTCTTCACAGCCTTTCCGTTTCCCGTATGGTCGATTAATCATGACACGCAAGATCTCCGCTCTCACCGCCCGCACCCAACTCGGCCAGATCATGAACCGCGCCGTCGAAAACAACGACCGCTTTCTCGTGGAGCGGAATGGCGAACCGGCCGTGCTGATTTTGAGCGTCATCGATTATGTGAAGACCTTAGCCCCTCCTCCGGACTGGCTCGAAAAATCATGGGACAGTGCGAAGCGGCGTGGCCTCGACAAACTGACCGCTAAGGATATTGATTCCGAAATCGCCGCCTCCCGTCGCGCGCGTCGCGCACGAAAAGACAAGCCTGGACGCTACTGATCCGCGTGTTTGGACTCCTCACTGAGCAAGAGACGTAGGGGGCCATCGACCCATCACGCCGAAGCGAACTGGAGTGCGAGTACGAGTCGCATGGGCAGGGGTTCGGTTTCTTCTTCGTTTCTTGTATACTTTGGGAACCTCGCGTGGAGTTGCAGGCTCCGAGGTTCGAGACACCTGACACAGGGAGGTCAAGGCGATGTCGTTTCTAGCGTGGATCATCTTGGGGTTGCTGGCCGGTTTCATCGGCAGCAAGCTCGTGAACAGGAGAGGCGAAGGCATTTTCCTCGACATAGTGCTGGGGGTTGTGGGCGCTATCGTGGGCGGCTGGTTGTTCAACCGGTTCGGCTCCGTCGGCGTCACGGGGCTCAACTTGTACAGTCTTCTGGTGGCGGTTATCGGCGCAGTGGTGGTGCTGGTGATTTATCACGCCATTCGGCGCGTGGCTTGATCAGTCGCGATCGGAGCCCATCCGATTTCGGATGTTCAGCGTCCGGCCGGCGAAGTAACCGACGACCACCGCCAGGATAAAGCACAGAACCAGAGTTGAGGGACTGTCCACGATCAGCTTATCGTCGGACCGCGCCTCGAACTCCAGAGCCGCCTTCGTCCTACTTCGGAGCGGGCTTGGCGAACTGCTTCGCATCGATGGGAACGTTGGGGCGAATCTCACTGAATTCCGTCGTGGATTTGCCGTCCAGCCAGGTCACCATCACGCGATAGGGCATCCGCACGCCACCGACTTCACGATAATCGGCGTAATCGATCTGGGTAGGGTTCAGGCCCAGCGGCGATTCGTTGTAGCGCACCACGCGCGCCAACAGTCCCGACTTGCTGTCGAAGTAAAGATTCACAGGATACCGGCCATCGCCGGTTCCCTGAATCATCTGCATGTCGCGCCCGTCGATGGTTGCGGAACTGGCGGGCCGCCATCCCGTGAGCGCCTGCTTGATCTGCGCCGGAAACCACAGCGCCGCGTCCAGCTTTGCACCCGCCAGATCGCCGCCTGTCAGCTCGAGCATGGGAACCGGCCGCTCCGTCGGCGGTCCCGCGATCCAAGCGGCTTGGCCATCGAAGGTCGTAACGCTGTCTCCTGCTGAGGTGTGCACCACGGTGCTGAGCCGATCGGGCGCTTGCGCGAACACATCCACGGGATACTTTTCGTCCTGATAGCCCTGATACGTTCCGTGGCCCGTGAAGCTGGTGAGCTTGGCCAGGCTTTCGACGCCGCCGATGGCCTGGATGTATTTGTCGAGAATTTGATCGGCGGAGGCGGATTTTCCAAGCGGTTGGCGCAGCTGGTCGGGCTCCTTCGACGGCGGCGGTCCGTACAGATCCGCCAGATTGGGAGTGACGTCGGGGCGCTCCACGCCGCGATGGCAGGAGTAACAAGTAATCTCGCGTCTTCCGGCGAAATAGGTCTTGTTGATGGCGTTCATCATCCCGATCATGGCGCGCGCGGTGTTCTTACGCGGGTTGTCGTCGGCGTATTTCGCCCAGTCACCGCCGCTTTCGGCGCTGTGGCAGTCTGTGCAGGTTTCACCCAGCGAAGCGGAAAAGAATCCCATGGTAGCCATGAACTGGTCCACTGGAATGCCTTTCAGCACCCGGACGTTCTTGAAGGCTTGCTCCGCCATGACGGGTTTCTCTTGTGCGTTCGCGACGACAGCAAGGAGCACGCCAGCCGCGATGGTTATGAATTTCATTTCGCCTCCATTCCCGCCATCAACCGCAGCACCGAAACCACTGCCGCGGTGTCCTGCAGACCCATCCCGCGCGCGGCGACGGCGGTGAAAAGCGAGACGCTGACGCTGAACAACGGCACGGGACACTTGGACTGCTTGGCGAAATTGGCGATGATGTCCAGGTCCTTTTGAAAGACGTCGACCTTCATCATCGGTGTGGCGTAATCGCCAGTGGCCATGCTGGGCCCGCGCACTTCCAGCATGCGTGAAGTGGCCGCGCTGTCGGTGAGCGTTTCAACCAATATCGATGGATCTAAGCCCGCCTTTTCTCCCAGTACAATGGCTTCGGCCGCCCCGGCGATGTGAACGGCCACCAGCAGATTCGCGATGTATTTCATTTTCGATCCCGCGCCGAAGACACCAACATATCGAACCGAGCGCGCCAGATGGGCGAGGAGGCTGCGGCCCCGCTCGAAATCGGGCGGATCGCCGCTTGCGAAGATCGCGAGGTCCTTGGTCTGGGCTTGCGGGCCGGTTCCGCTAATGGGCGCGTCCAGCATCGCGATGCCGGCCTTGGCCAACCGGGCGCAAGCGCGCTCTTTGTCCTCCAGCGCCAGCGTGCTGGTCTCAACAATTAGTAGACCCGTGCGACCGGCAGCCACCACGCCCCGATCGCCGAAGAGAGCGTCCTCGAGCGCGGCGTAGTGTGGCAGCGAGGTGATCACGATATCGGCCTCTTTCGCTACCTCGCGCGCCGAAGAACAACCACGGCCTCCGTACGCACGCAGCACATCCACATTGGCTGTGAGCAAATCATAACCGTAGGTCTGAACGGCAGCAGCGACCAGATGACGAGCGAATGCGCCTCCCATGATTCCCAGCCCAATGACGCCGGCTCGAGCGGGTGGCGCGCTTTTTTCATGGCCCATGGACTAAAATCTTCTCATGCCACGTCGATATAGCAAAGTTCTTGGGTTAGCGTTGTGGATCGCCACGGTGGCGTTCGCGCAGCAAGCGCCCGATCCATTAGCCGCGGATCCGCAGCATACGCATCTGGAGCTGGAGAACCAATGGGTGCGCGTTTTTGAGGAACACCTGGGACCGCACGAAACCATGCCCATGCACCAGCATCCGGCTCCCGGCGCGGTGATCGTTTTTATGACAGACCGGAACAACCAGCTCGACTATTTCGACGGGACCGTCAAGACTTTTCAAAATCACGCGGGAGACGTGATCTGGGCGGCGCCCACGACGCATAAATCGGTGAATCTGACGGGCGCGCGCTTCGAGGCAATTCAAATCGAACCCAAGCCCGCAGCCCATGCCAAGCCGTTCCCTAAGGAAAGCAGCGACGCCGTGATTGTGGATCCGGAGCACTACCGCGTATTGGTGGAAAACGAATGGATTCGAGCGATCGCCTTGACCGTGGGCCCGCACGAGAAATTGAAAATGCACAAGCACCCGTCCACCGGAGCCGTGGTGGTCCACTTGACGGATCAGGACATGCGTCAATATCATGCTGATGGCACATCGCGCGAGAGCCGTTATAAAGCCGGGACGGTCCGTTGGGCTCCGCCGGACGCGGCCCATCAGGATGAAAATCTAAGCGACAAACCTTTCCGGCTGGTTCGAATCGAATTGAAGCAGGCACAATAACAGGGCCGCGCGGCCCATCTTTTTTGGAGGATTGATTTGGCAAACGTCGGTGCAGTTGGATTGGATTGGCAGCAGCGCATCAATTGGGACCGGTTGCGGAAATACCGGCTGGAGCGTGCGCGCGAGCGGATGAAGGCGCACGGGCTGGGCGCGATGCTGCTGATGTACGACGAGAACGTGCGGTATGTTACCAGCACGTTGACTCCAGGCTGGAACCGGCTGAAGCCCGGCCTGCGCTACGCGCTGCTGTGCGGCGACGACGCCCCCGTGCTGTTCGAGCAGGGCGACATCGGGATGCATATCGAGAAGCATTCGCCGTGGATTCCGAAGGACAACATCCGTTATTCCTACGCCTGGATCAAAGGCGCGGCCGGGGCGGCTTCCACGCAACAGGTGGGAAAGTTCACCAGAGCCATCCAGCAGGAGATGAAGAAGCGCGGGGTGGACGGCATGAAGCTGGGTGTCGATTTTATCGACATCAACATGATCAAGATTTTCCAGGATTCGAAGATCGAGTGGGCGGACGGCATGACGGCCATGATGGAAGCGCGCGCCGTTAAGAATGAGGACGAGCACGAATGCATGCGCATTGTGGGGGCCATCGGTGACGCGGCGCACTGGGAATTTATGAAATTCCTGAAGCCGGGCCTGACCGAGAATCAGCTCACCGCGCACATCATGGAATTCCTCTACAACATTCCGGGCATGGAAGATGTGGAGGATGTGATCGTGTCGTCGGGTCTGAATACCTGGCCAAACTGGCGCAATTTCTCGGATCGCATTATCAAACCGGGCGATATGGTGTTCATGGATCTGGCGGCGCTCACTTGGAACGGCTACAAATCGTGCTACTACCGGACGTACATGGTGGGCCGCGAGCCGAATCAGGAACAGAAGGATTATTACGCCACTGCGCTGAAGTGGCTGTACGATTCCATCAAAGCCGTCAAGGTGGGCGCCACCACGCGTGATATCGCATCAAAATGGCCTTCGGCTAAGGAAGCGTGGGGCTACGAAGAGGAAGATCAGGCAGCGGCGAATTTGTGGGGGCACGGGCTGGGCTTGGCGCAATACGATCAGCCCGTGATCTCGCGCATCTGGTCGCTCGATCATCCGATTGAGATCAAGGAAGGTATGGTCTTTGCGCTGGAGACGCAGCATGGCAAGCCGTATCAATGGGGCGTGCGCATTGAGGAGATGCTGATCGTTCATAAAGACAGCGTGGAGATTGTTTCGAATTTTCCGGTGGAACAGATTACGGTGGTCGATCCGATGCCGGGTTATTCGGATTACGGCAAGCGCCCGGGGACATAGCATGATCGTTGCATTGAGCGCGCCCGAGGCCACCGACGCAAGCCGTTTCGGTCCAAAGGCGGCGAATCTGGCGCGATTGGCCCAGGCCGGTCTGCCGACCCCTGGCGGTTTCTGCTTCGACGCGGAGGCCTATCGCATGCAGATTCGTGCGCTGGGCATGGAGGCGGATGCGCGCGGGGTCTTCTCGGCACGGGAGAGCGCACGGGCTCGGCGGCATGCGCTCGCGATGAAGCTGGGGCTGCTGGATCGGCCGATCACGCCGGAAGTGCTGGATCCTTTGCTTGAAGCGTGGCACGAACTGAAGCGACGAGCCGGCGCGCTGACGGTGGTGCGATCATCGGCGCTGGTGGAAGATCGTTTTGGATCCAGCTTCGCGGGCCAGTTCGAAAGTTTTCTTGGTATCGAAAGCGAAGCGGACTTTATCACCGCGGTGCGATCCTGCTGGGGGGCGCTGTGGGCTACGCGGGCGCTGCGCTACATGGCTACGCACGACATCGATCCGGCCGGTACGGCGATGGCGATCCTGATTCAGCCGCTGGTGGGCGCGCACGCCTCGGGCGGCGGGTTGAGCGAATCCGCCGAGCAAACCATGATTCTGAGTGCGACCTGGGGACTTGGCTCGGCGATCGCGCAGGGTGAAGTTACGCCAGACCGCTATGAGCTGGCGCGCGACGGCGCGCTAGTGAGCGTCACGCCCGGGCGCAAGGATCATCAAGTGGGATGCATTCACACTCGCCCGGTTCCGGTCGAGATGGCTTCCGAGCCTTGCCTGACGGAGTCGCAGGCCGTCGAGTTAGCGGGCCTCCTGCGGCGCGCCGAAGACGTGATGGGCATGCCGGTGGAAATCGAATGGGCGATGGATGATTGCGGATTCCAGTTGCTCCAGGCCCGGCCGTTGCATATGCAGCCCGCCGCGACGCCCGATGCAGTCTGGTTAACTCGGCCGCGACTCAACGGTCACGCCGCGGGCGTGGGTTGGGCGGAGGGACGCGCCTGCGTGGTGCAATGCGAATGCGAAATTTCGCGCGTCGCGCCGGGCGACGTTTTGGTCACACGCGTGGCCGGCCCAGCCTTGAGCCACATCTTGATGCGTGTGGCTGGGGTAGTCGCCGAGCGTGGCGGCAGTACGTCGCACATGGCTTCGCTGGCGCGGGAGCGTGGAATCCCAATGGTGCTGGGAGTGCTCGATGCTACTTCACGCATTCCGGATGGCGCGACCGTTGCCGTGGATGGCGTGGCCGGTGTTGTACGTTGGATGAATTGATGCCGGCGAAACTAGTTGCGGTTACCGATTCCGTGTTTCCGAATCTTGATCCGGCAAGCGCGGTCTTGGCAAAAATCGGCGCGGAATTACGCCTGGCCTCAGCGCCCTCTTCCGAAGGAATTCTCGAGGTGGCGCGCAACGCCGACGCGGTGCTTGCTACGTACGGCAAAGTGACCGCCGAAATGATCGTGCAAATGCCGCGCTGCCGCGTGATCTCCCGCTTCGGAATCGGCGTGGACAATGTCGATATTCCGGCGGCCACCAGCGCGGGCATCGTTGTCACGCGCGTGCCGGACTACTGCCTGGACGAAGTTTCCGATCACGCCATGGCGCTGCTGCTGGCGATGGTGCGGAAGATTCCGTCGTCCAATGCCCGCACGCACTCTGGCCGCTGGGAGATGAAGGCTGTGGTGCCCATTCATCGCCTGCGTGGAACTGTTTTGGGATTGGTGGCTTTCGGGCAGATCCCGCAGCTGGTGGCGCCCAAGGCGCAGGCCTTCGGCATCCGCGTGGTGACGTACGACCCCTACGTGTCCAAGCAAGTGGCCGAGCGTGCGGGCGTGGAGCAGGTGGAGTTCGATCAGCTGCTGAAGATCTCCGATTACATTTCGATCCACACGCCGCTGGCGCCCGCCACGCGTCACTTGTTCAACGCCGATGCTTTTCGGCGCATGAAGCCGACGGCCTATCTGATCAACACCGCGCGCGGGCCCATCATCGATGAAGCGGCGCTCGCGAGCGCACTGGATCAAGGCCACCTGGCGGGTGCGGCGCTGGACGTGATGGAACAAGAACCGCCTGCCTCGGGTTCGCCGTTGTTCGGCCGCGATAACGTGATCGTTACGCCGCACACCAGCTTTTATTCCGAAGAATCATTGGTCGATTTGCAGACCAAGGCCGCCGAAGAGGTGGTCCGCGTGCTGACGGGCCAAGCGCCCAAGAATCCGGTGAATCCGGAAGCGCTGAAGACCGCGCACGTGAATTAAATTCCGTGATCTAATTCTTAGTTTGGAGGAATTCATTATGTCGCAAGAACCGTGGAAGACAGATCAGTGGTTCGTGAGTCCCTGGAACTTCGAGAGCGCGGTGCGCGATCAGCTTCATTTCCCGAAGCAGATCAAGTTTCACGACATCACGCTGCGCGACGGCGAACAGCAGACGGGCGTCATCTTCACCAAAGACGACAAGATCCGAATCGCCGAAGCGCTGGCCGAAGCGGGCGTTCATCGCATTGAGGCGGGGATGCCGGTGGTTTCGCCCAGCGACGCCTCCGCGATCAAAGAGATCGTCAAGCGAAATCTAGGGCCGCAGATCTTCGCCTTCTCCCGCTGCATGGTGGACGACGTCAAGCGCGCGGTGGATTGCGGCGTCTCTGGCATCGTGATGGAAGTGCCGTCCAGCACGCACATCATCGAATACGCCTACAAATGGCCGCTCGACAAGGCGATCGACCTGTCCATCGAGTCGACCGCCTACGCGCATTCGCAAGGCCTGGAGATTGTTTTCTTCCCCATCGACTTCAGCCGCGCCGAAATGAAATGGGTGCTGGATCTGATCCTGCGCGTGGCCAACGAAGGTTGGATGGATGCGCTGGCGCTGGTAGACACATTCGGAGTGGTCTCGCCGCACGCCATGCAGTACCTGGTGCGGGAAGTCAAGAAGCGCGTCAACAAGCGGCTGGAAGCGCACTTCCACATGGACTTCGGAATGGGCATCGCGAATACTATCATGGCGCTGGCCGAAGGCGTGGAAGTGGTGCACTCCACCGTGCTCGGTTTGGGCGAACGCGCGGGCAACGTTCCGATCGAAGAGACCGCCATGGCGCTGCTCACGATGTATGGCATCGACACTGGCTTGAAATACGACAAGTTGTATGGCCTCGCTCGGCTGGTGGAGCAGCTATCGGGGCATAAAGTCGCAAGCAACCGGCCGGTGGTGGGCGAGCAATTGTTCCAGATCGAATCCGGCATTATCGCGAGCTGGTGGCAGAACTGCGGGCAGGATCGTCCTACGCAGTTGTTCCCGTTCCATTGGGATGTGGTGGGGCAGCCGCCAGCGAAAGTCGTGCTCGGCAAAGGCAGCGGAATCGATTCCATCAAAGCGGCGCTGAAGGACATCGGGGTGCAGGCTACCGAAGAAGAGGCGATGCAGGTGGTGGCCGGCGTCAAGGAGTTCTCGCTGGAACACAAGCGTCTGCTCACGGATGCCGAGTTCCGCGCGGTGGTCGCAAAGGTGCTTCCCCATAAAATCGGTGCACAAGCTGTACCGGTGTAAGAGAGACATTCCATGTCGAAATCTCTGGCTCTGGTCGTTCTGTCCGCGGCATTCGCGCTGGAGAAATTGCCTCCAACACCACCGCCGCGGTGCGCTAGGCTTTCGCGAGAACCGGCGCTTTGCGGCGCAGCTTTTGACGCGATTTGGGGACTGACGGCGCGGCTGCGGGAGCGTCGTCCATCGGCAAACTAAAGCGACGGATTCCGTCGTAGGAGTAGAGCGCTCCGGCCACCGCGCCGGCCGTTGGCACCAATCCGATTTCGCCCGCGCCTTTGGCTCCGTAGCCGCCAACTTCGTCGGGAACCTCGATCAGGATGACGTCGATCAGCGGAGTGTCCTTGGCCTTCAAAATGCCGCAATCGCGCAGCAGCAGAGAATCCGGCTTGCCGTTGGTGCTGGTGAAATTCTCCGAGAGCGCGTAGCCCAGGCCCATGTGAACGCCGCCTTCCACTTGTCCCGCGCAACCCTTGGGATTGATGGCGCGGCCCACGTCATGCGCGGCGACCACGCGTTCCATGCGCCCGTCGTCATCGAGAATGACAACCTGGGTGGCGTAGCTGAACGTCATGTGCGTGGTGGGATTCGTCAGCGCTTCGGGAGTGCCGGGCTTGGTGGTGAAGTTACAAACGTAGTCGCCCGTGTACTCGCGACCCACCAGTTGCTCCAGCGTCGCGTGCTTCAGATCCTCGGCAAGCTGCACGGCCGCCCGCTGTGCCGCTGCGCAACTGAGCGTGGTGGCGCGCGACGCCCAGGTTTCTCCGCACTTGGCGCCGAGCGCTTTGTCCCAACGGACGTCCATGATGTCGGGAGCGAGACCGGTCTCTTCGCACACCGCCTGGCGAATGGTGGTGAACAGTCCCTGGCCCATCTCGGTGTAGCCCGTTTGAACATCCAGGCGTCCGCCCGGCAGCACGCGAATCGCGGCGTGTCCGCTATCGATGGTGCCGTTGCCGATGCCGGTGCTTTTGATGCCGCAGCCGATCCCGGCGTACTTCGCGTTCTTGTAAATATCCTTGACGGCTTCCAGGCTGCGCCGCAATCCTGTGACGCTTTCGCGCATGATCTGGCCGGTGGCGAAGGCATCGCCCGGATTCAAAATGTTGCGCTCGCGAATATCCCAGCCATCGACGCCCACGCGCTGGGCCAGCATATCCATTACGCCTTCCATGGCGAAGTGCGCCTGGTTGGTGCCAAAGCCGCGCATGGCGCCGCTGATGGGATTGTTGGTGAACACAGCTTTGGCTTCGGCAGCCACGTTCGGGACGCGATACGGCCCGCAGGAGTGGCAGGCCGCGCGCAGCAGGCATTTCGCGCTGGTGCCGGCGTAGCCGCCTACGTCGCCCACGATGCGGCTGCGTACCGCCAGCAGGCGGCCTTCGGCGTCGGCGCCCACAGTCAAGTGGATGGTCATGGGATGGCGCTTGGGATGAAGCTGCGTGGATTGCGTACGCGTCAAGACCGTTTTCACCGGGCGTCCCAGCAGCCGCGCGGCCAGCGCGGTTTGCACCTGGATGGATAATTCTTCCTTCGCGCCGAAAGAGCCGCCGCTGGACGCCAGCGCGATCTCGACGTCCTCGGCGGGAATGTTCAATGTGCGCGCGATTTGGGCCTGATCGAACGTTGAGCCCTGGCTCTGCGAAAAAACTTTCAGACCTTTTCCCTGCGGGATCGCGAGGCAAGCTTCCGGCTCCAGAAAAGCGGGTTCCACGGGCTGCGTGCGGAAAGTCTGATCGATGACGTGGGTGGAAGCCGCCAGTGCGGCGTCCACATCGCCTCGCGAAAACGCGGTGGTGTCCAGGAGATTAGGGTGGACGTGCAAATTGCCGGGCGCGTGAACCTGTGGCGCGGCGGGATCCAGCGCCGCGAACGGGTCCGTCACCGGCTCATAAACTTCGTAGTCCACTCGGATCTTCTGCGCGGCTTGGCGCGCATGGAAGGGGGTATCGGCGACCACCAGAGCCAACATATCGCCGACGCAGCACGTCGTTTCGCCAACCGCTAGAAAGATCGGAAAGTCGGGAATGGCAAGGCCTGTGCCGCGCGGTCCGGGAACATCGGAAGCGGTGAGGATTCGTTCCACGCCCGGCATGGACTGAGCCTGCGATGTATCAATGGCCAGAACCTGGGCTCTCGGATGCGGACTCAGCAGCGGCGCGGCGTGCAGCATGCCGGGGACGCGCATGTCGTCGACGAAAGGCTTTTCGCCCAGCGCCTGTTCCAGCCCGAGATAGCGTGACGGCGACTGGCCGATTCCGTGGCCTTTATGGCCGTTCTTGGTGGTGCGAGTCAGTCCGAATTCTTCGCCGAAGTATGAGTGCCGCCGCGGTTCTTCACTGGGGAGTTGCTTGCGATCCGGCTGTTCATGAGCGCACCAGGCCTCACCCGCAGTTTGGATGGCATCCACGATGCGCGCGTAACCGGTGCAGCGGCAAAGATGCCCGTCCAACGCCTTGGCGACCTCCGCCCGGTCCTGCGCGCGATTGTGTTGCAGTAATCCAGATGCGCGGACCACAATTCCAGGAATACAAAAGCCGCATTGCACCGCACCTTCCAGCAGAAACGCTTCGCCTAACACGCGACGCATGTCTGCGGGAAGGCCCTCCAGCGTGACCACGTCGCGGCCCTGCATATGTTCCGGATTGCGCAAGCACGCCAGCACCGGTTGGCCATCCACCAAAACCGCGCAACAGCCGCAGGCGCCCTCCGGCGCGCAACCGTTCTTAGGGGAAACAACTTTGCATTCTTCGCGCAGGACTTCGAGAAAGTCCATCCCCGGCTCGTAAGAAACCGTGGTTGGACTCCCGTTTAATGTGAAAGTGGTCTCTGGCATCGCTCCGCCTGCCCGCGCACAGACACTGTTCCCGCTCACTTAGGCGTATCAGAATCGGCTACTTGCCCACCAAATGCGTCTGGTCTTTCTCGTTTTCCTGGCAGAAGTATTCGAGCAACTCGGTGTTGAGAACTAAGAATTGGTGCAGCGTCACGGTCCAGGGCGCGGTGTAGGCTTTGGGATCGTCCAAGGTGATTTCGATCTCCAGGTTGCCGTAATTCACGCGGCGGAAACGCTCGGTTAATTTAGCGGCGTCGGTCATCGGGCTGCCGCTGCGATCCAGCCACATGCCATCGCGGAAACCGTTGGTCTGGACAACCAGCGTGTCGCCATCCCAATGCCCGGACGAGTAACCGTGGAACGACGGTTGGGGATCCTCAGGTAAAGCCCGGCCGTCCGTGAAAATTTGGCGAAAGGTCACGTCACGCTCCGACAGCAGCACCATCAGCCCGGGGACATGAACGATCTTCCGATATTGCGGAAAGGTAAACAAACGGAGCGCGCCCGAGGGTTGGCAGCGCGACGCCGGGTCGCCTTTTCCGCTCTCTGCCATTCGTTTCTTCACCAGCTCCGCGGCCCACGGCTGGTAGGGCAGACCACCTGGAATACGCGCTCCAATGTTGGTGAACTCCTTGGAAAGGGGCAGATCGGCGCATCCGTTGGGCGGGCACCCGCCCGTATTCTCGATTTCCCACACTCCGGAAAAATCCGGCTTGCCATCGGCCAGGCGGGGCGAGGGCGCACCCAAATTCGGAAACCCGCTCGGAGTCCTGGGCACTCCGGCGGTTGGATATTTCAGCCATTGGCTGGAGAGGAGCGCCGGGATCGCGAAAAAGATGGTGGCTCTTGCTATCACGTATGATCCAGGATAATCTTCAGACGCCGTTCCGCGCCATCTTCCACCATGTCGAGCGCGGTCTTGAGTTCCTCCAACGCCATGCGATGGGTGATCAGCGGTTCCAGGCGAAGCACGCCGCGATCCACCAAGTCGATGGTCACCGGAAAATCCTGAGACGTGGCCGCGCGGTTGTTAATCAGCGTCAGTTCCTTGAAGTAGAGATCGTAGAACGGCAACTCGCCACTGGTTGCGTTGGTGATGCCGAACAGCACGATGCGGCCGCCGAAACGCACCATCCGAATGGCGTCGGCGATGGACGTCATCACGCCGGTGCACTCAATCACCAGGTCGGCGCCGCGGCCCTCCGTCTCTTCCAGTACGCGGGCCACCGCTCCCGGGCCCGATTCGATCGCGATGTCTGCGCCCATCTGCCTCGCGAGATCGTTCTTGAAGCGGCTGCGGCTGATCCCAATCACTTTGCCCGCGCCATTTGCTTTGGCCAGTTGCACGTGCAATTGTCCGGAGACGCCGACGCCGATCACCGCAACCGATTCGCCCGACGACAGATGCGCCAGCCGTTGCGCGTGCAGGCAAGTGGTGGCCACCTGGATCAGCGGCGCGCTTCGACTATCGATGGAATCGGGCAGAGGGAAGACTTGCCCGGCGGGGACGGCCGCATATTCGGCGAATCCGCCGTTGCTCTCGCGCCCGATCAGGCCGCCGGAAGGACAGAGATTGGTCTGGCCGATGCGGCAATGGAAGCAGCTTCCGCAATAGAGAACCGGATCGACAATGACGCGCCCTCCGCCGGCCACTTCGCCCACCATTTCGTGCCCCATGATGAGCGGATATTCAGCCGGGATCGCGCCTTTATAGATCTTCAGGTCGGTGCCGCAAAGGCCGCTGTGCGTGACGCGCACCAGAACATGACCGGCGGGAACGGGCGGCGGCGCGACATCGGCGAGTGCGAGGTCGTTGGGCGCTCGCAGCAGCATGGCTTTCATGCCGGCGATCTCATGCCGGAAGCGATTTCCCTCGCGTCTCGGCCCCAAAGGGCAAAAGCAGGAGTCCCACCACAAAAGCGAGCGACGTCAGCGCGACCGGAGTGCCCAACGTTCCATAATGCCGGATCAGAGCGCCGACCAAAAAGGTGAGACCCGCTCCCGCAAATCGTCCGACATTGGTGGTGAAAGCGAACGCGCTCACGCGGCATTCGGTGGCGTATTGTTCGGGCAGCCAGAACGAGTACACGACAAAGTTCGCGCCGCCCAGCCCCAGGAAGAAGGTGCAAACCAGGAACCACATGATGGCATTGCCCGGCATGTAGAACACGTAACCGAAGGCGAGCCAGAGGAAGATCAGCATCAACGCGAAAAATATGCCGAGAACCACTCGACGATCCAGCCGCTTGGCGAGAACCGGCGTGAGCACTGCGCCAATTACGGTCCCGATGCCGAGAATAGCGGTCGAATAAGACGCCAGGCGAGCGCCGGTGAGCGCCGATTGATGCGCGCGCTCCGACAAATACGTAATGGCCGACGGCACGTAAACCGAGCCGGCCCACAAACCGACGATGGATGCTACGAGGTACAGAGAGTTCAGAATGGTTCGCCCGCGATATTGCGCCGTGAAGAGCTTCAGAAAGGCGTGGTGCATGGCGACGATGCCGCTCTCTTCGCGCCGGTTCTTCCAGCGAGCAGGTTCGTGGAGGCGATTATAAAAGAAGGCCACGAGTATGGCCGGCGCTCCGCCAATGACGAACATCCATCTCCAGCCATATTGACTGCCGACGAAATAATTGGCAATCGCCGCGATCACGAAGCCGATGTAGTAGCCGGTGTGCATCAAGCAAACACCCCAGGTGCGCCGCCGCTCCGGCCATTCCTCCGATACCAGCGATGCGCCGATGGACCACTCGCCTCCGATCCCCACGCCAGCCATGAATCGGACAATTGCTAGCGACCAGACGTTGTGGCACAAAGCCGCCAGCAAAGTGAAAAACGAAAACCAGAGGATGGAAAACATCAAGGTACGCGCGCGCCCGAAGCGGTCGGCGATGGGACCCCACACCAGCGCCACGCCCCAGCCGACCATGAATAGGGCGAACAACAGACCGCTGTAGTAGCCCACGTTGGCCGTAGTGGCGGCGATGCCGGAGTTGGGCAGCACGTCACGCAGTGCGGGAACCAGCACCAGGGAGAAGATGAACGAATCCATCCCGTCCATGGTCCAACCTCCCCAAGCCGCCCAGAACGCTCGCTTCTGGCTGGATGTCAGCGGAATGGCGGGCGCGGACGATTCCGCCGCAGGTTTAATCATGCAAGAGATTCCACTGGTAAAAGATTAGATCACCTGTGCGCTCAGAAAAGCAAGGTTGCCTGTCGCAGGCGTTGTCCGCGTTGCACTTTCACGACGGCGATGATATAGTCTCCCCCAAATGCCTTCTAACATCGCGCGAAATGCGACAAAGTTGATCGCGGTGGCTGCCGGGATGCTTCTTGCTTCGGTTTCTCTTTCGGCGCACCATGGCCAAGCCGGATACAACACCACGGGAACCGTCACCGTGAGCGGATCGCTGACAGACTTCCAATTTGTGAATCCGCACTCCATCGTTAGCATCAACGTCAAGGACGACAAAGGCGAAACGCAAGCTTGGCAAGGCGAACTGACCAGTCCCAATCATTTGATCCGGGCCGGCTGGACGGCGACGACTCTCAAGAGCGGCGACCAGGTGACGATGACCGGGTACCGGGCCAAGACGGGCGCCAATTCGATGTGGATTACCAAGATCTCCGTCAATGGCGAGGATCTAAGAATGGGCGCGGGGAATTAGAATGCGACTGCACTTCATCGCGCCGCTCTTCGCGCTGGTAGCCGCGTTCGCGCAAGCGCCTACTCCTGCCAAGCCCGCCGGCTCGACGCCGGATTTGTCCGGTGTTTGGAATGTCAAGGGATCTCCAGCCACGCGCTACCTGTCCTGGGGCTTTATGAAAGAGGAACCGCCCATGACGCCGTGGGCCGAAGAAAAATTCAAGGCCACCAAACCGTCCTTCGGACCTCGCGCGGTGGAGGATTCCAACGATCCGGTGAACCCCACCACGGTGAGCGCGGTGGGGTGCTTCCCGCCAGGCATGCCGCGGCTCTATCTGCAGCCCTTTCCGATGGAAATTATTCAGGTGCCGGGGCGCGTAATCATGCTGTTTGAATTTTCGCACTTTATCCGGCAAATCTTTACCGACGGACGAAAGCACAATACCGACCTTGGCCCCACCTGGCTGGGCGACGCGATCGGGCATTGGGACGGCGACACGCTGGTGGTGGACACGGTTGGGTTCAACGACAAGACCTGGCTGGATCGCGCGGGCCATCCCCACAGCACCGATCTGCATCTGGTGGAACGCATCCGGCGGGTAGATGAGAAGACTCTGACAGACGACATCACCATCGAGGACCCCAAGGCATACACCAAGCCGTGGGGCGGACAGATCACGTTCGGGTTGAGACCGACGTGGAACATCACCGAGATGGTCTGCGAGGACAACGTCAACTTCGATCAGTTCCTGAAGAACGAAGCGAATCCGAAGAAGTAGACAAGCCGCCCGCTGTCTTGGCGGAGGGACATTTCATGCGCAAATTTGTAGGCCTTTTGATCGCGATGGGTGTGATTTTCGCGGCAGGTTTTCTGGCGGGCACCAAGTTGTCGCCGGTGCAGGCCAAGGACAAGCCAGGCACTGGGTTCGCGGCGGCGCCGGGCGAAATGGGCGTCCAGGATATCTTCGGTCCTTACGAAGTGGTGAAGGACTGGCCCCAAAACATCAGCACCGTGCCTGGGAATGAAAAGTGGACGTGGGGCGCGGGGCAAAGCGTGTATGCCGAAAACCCGGACCGCATCTTCCTGCTGTTCCGCGGAGAGCTTCCCAACATTCCCCGGCCCCAAACGAAGTTGATTCCCGAATTCGGCCCGAGCTTGTCATTTCCGATCGGCCGTCTCCCGTGGCGCGACGCAACCGTGGCGGCGCTTCCGGGCGCGGGCGGCAGCGGGCAAGATCCCGACGATGGACCGAAGCTGTGGAGGGGCACGGTGGGCGTGGACGCCAAGTGGGAACATTGCCTTACCGTGGTGGATCACAACGGCAATATCGTGGAGCAGTGGACCCAGTGGGACAAAATATTCAAGCGTCCGCACTACATCGCCATCAATCCCTACGATCCGGAGAAACATGTGTGGGTGGTGGACGATCACATGCACGCCATCTATAAGTTCACCCACGATGGCAAGACGCTGGTGCAGACCATCGGCACGCCCACGGTGAAGGGCGCGGATGGAACGCATTTCAACCGGCCGACATTTCTCAACTGGCTGCCCGACAGCACGCTGTTCGTTTCCGACGGCTACAACGGAACGCGCGTCGCGAAGTTCGATAAAGACGGAAAGTTTCTGCTGGATTGGGGCATGAAGGGCACGCCGCCCAATGAAACCCGGCCCTACTACATGAACAACGTTCACGGCATGGCGCTGGATCCGCAGACGCGGCACGTCTTTGTGAACGACCGCGCTAATCATCGCATCCAGGTTTTCGACGAGAACGGAAAGTTCCTCTACGCCTTCAGCATGGGCCGCGAGCCGTCCGACATCCATTTGATTTACATCGGAGCGGATCGCGCTTTGTGGGCCTTCGATCGCGGAACATCCAAGATGCTGAAGTACGATTTGGATGGACATTTTCTTTATTCTTTCGGAACGTGGGGCGATTTTCCGGGTGGTTTCTGGGGAGTCCACGGTTTTAGCGTGGACCAGGAGGGCAATTTTTACGTCGCGGAAGTGGATAACGGGCGGGTGCAGAAGTTCCGGCCCAGGCAGGGCGTGAACACGGCCTTCCTGGTGAGCAAGCCGGTCTACTCGGCCTGGAAGTAGGGCATCCGGGGTAGGCGTCCGCCGTTAGAATTCGTTTCGCTGTTTGCATCGTTTGACGCGCTGCGGTTTGAAGCCGCAGTGCCCTTCGTTAGTTTGTCCGCCCTCCAATCTGAAGATTCCCTGAAAAACTTCTGTAGTTTAAGCAATATATTGACATTTTTCGCGGCCAGTGATATATCCGCTTAGACCTGTTTGGGGTGCGCTGTTCCGAAACTGCGGTTGAGGGAGGTCTCCATGTTGAGTAGGCGAATTCAGGTTTTGGCGGGCGCCGCCGTGTTGTTTCTTCTGGCGTCGGTTTCACTGTTTGCCCAAGGCAGCGAGGGGCGAATCTCCGGGACCGTCACGGACCAGAGCGGAGCGGCCATTCCCGGGGCCAGGGTGACCATTACCGACGAGCAGCGCAACGTCTCGCGCACCTTGACCACGGATTCAGCCGGCGCCTATGCCGCCCCCAATCTGATCCCCAGCACCTACGATGTCCACGTCGAGTTCACGGGTTTCAAAGGAGCCGATCGGAAAGAGCAGGTGCTGGAAGTGGCTCAGGATCTTCGCGTGGACGTCGCCTTGCAGACCGGCGAGCAAACCGAAACGGTGGTGGTTACCGCGGAAGCCGCGGCCCTCAACACCTCCAACGCCGAACTGGGCGGGTCGCTCACCAACCAGGTGATCAACGATCTGCCATTGAATGGGCGGAATTTTGAGAACCTCCTGGATCTTCGTCCCGGCGTTATCAAGTATCCCGGCAACGCGGGATGGACGCAGGCTACCAACGGCTTGCGCCCCCACGACAATTTCTTCCTGGTGGATGGCATCGATGCCAACGATCCCTGGATGGCCCAGAGCATGATGAACGCCGTGATGGCCGCCGGCGACGCAGGCACCATGCTGCCCATCGACGCCATCAACGAATTCCAGACGCAACAGAACCCGCGCGCCGAATACGGCTGGAAGCCGGGAGCCGTGGTCAACGTAGGTGTCAAGTCTGGCAGCAACTCTTATCACGGCACGGCGTACGCCTACGGCCGAACGTCATCGTGGGATGCCAACAATTTCTTCAGCAACGAAGTAGGCCAGCCGCTTCCGCCGCTCGCGCTGGAACAATATGGCGGCAGCGTGGGCGGCCCCATCCTGCGCGACAGACTGTTCTTTTTTGGCAACTTCGAATCCCAGCAGTACAACGTCGGCAGCCCGTTTGTTCACAGCGTTCCTGCGTCGGGCGACCTGGTGGCCGCGTGCCAGTCTGCCTTGGCCGGGGGCAACCTCAGCGCCCTGAGCGCGCAACTGGCCGGTTTGAGCAGCACCTGTACCCCGATGTCGAACTTTCCCGGGCTGTTCCCCAACACTTCCACTGGAAACTACCCGACGGCGCTCTCCAGCACCAACTCGATTTTCTCGGGAGTCGGCCGCCTGGATTATCGCATCAACGATAAGAACACCATCAACGGGCTGTTTTTCATGAGCCCGGGTAATGGCACCTTCGTTGACGACGCCATTCATGAAATCGCTCCGCAGTGGCTGACCACACAATATGCCCGATCGCAAGTGATCTCCGGAAACTGGGTTTACGTAGCGACTCCCACCGTGGTCAATTCGCTGCGCATCGGATTGTCCCGTTACTACCAGATCTTCGGAACGCCCGATGTGGGCGAGAACCCTGATGACTACTCTTACAACGGATCCACCTATCATTTCTACACCGGGCAAACGGATCCTACTTTCGGTGGTTTTCCTCGCATTCAGATCAATGGCTATCCGAGCTTCCAATTAGGCGGACCCGTCAGTTGGCCCAAGTCCGTCGGGCCGGACAGCGTTTACCAGTTCAACGATTCTCTATCCATTCAAAGGGGCAACCATGCGATCAAGTTCGGCGGCGAAATTCTCCTGAACCGCAGCGACGATAACGTCACCAGCAACAACAAGGGCCCGGTAGCGTTCCGGAGCCTGGACGACTTCTTCACTGGCACCATCAAGACCGCCCACATCACCAGCGGTGACACGGCCCGAAGCTTGAGCGACCAAGGGTATGCCTTGTTCGTCCAGGACGACTGGCGTATCAATCGCAAACTGACGGTGAATCTGGGGTTGCGATACGAATTGACCACCGTGGTGCAGGCGAACCAGGACCTGCTTGGAAACTTCCTTCCCGGGCAGGGCATATATCAGGCGGGGTCCACGCAGCTCCCCAACGTGATGAATGGCGATCACAAAGATTTCGCGCCTCGCGTGGGCTTCGCCTGGGACATCGGCGGAAACGGCCGGACTGTGCTGCGCGGCGGCGCCGGCGTCTATTATTCGCAGGCCAGTTTCGACGCGTTCATGGCTGTCGCGAATCTTTACGGGCTGCGCACCATTCCCACCGGCGTACCGCTTTACGCCAATGGCAGTCTTACGCCCACCACCGCTGGCGGAAAAATCAACGTGGCCACCATCACCTATTCGGGCTCCTCGCTCGGTTCGCCCACCACTCCGGGCAGCATCGCCTATGGATGGGCCAACAACAGTTCCAGCACGCCGCTTTACTCCCTGACTTCGGCGTGCGGCGATGGCACCGTGACGCTGGCTACCGGTTTTACGCCCCAGCCCTGCTCCATTCTCGGCGTGGATCCGAATCTCAAAACACCGTACGTCGCCACATTCAACCTGGGCATTGAACACGCGCTCACTCGGAACCTATCGCTGGAAGCCACCTATGTCGGCAATGACGCACAGCGGTTATTCGGGGTAACGGATCTAAACCAGCCCCGTACGGTCGGCGGCTATAGCGCCGGTTGGGGCAATCCGTCGGATCCCAATAGCGCCGCAGGACAGTGTCTGGCCAGCGCTTCCTCCGGCTACAATAACTGCGCTCCGAACGGCGCGGCCGAAGTTGCCGCCCAGCCTTACAACGCGAAGTTCCCCTATCTCAACTTCATCGATTTCCTGCAGAACAGCAACAATTCCAATTACAATGCGTTGCAGATTTCGCTCACGCAGCGGCAGTCGCATGGATTGTCATTTGTGCTCGGCTACACTTACTCCCATGCCCTGGCCGAGAATTACGACAATTGGAGTTACATCGTCCCCATCGACAGCACCAATCAGAAATCGATCTATGGCGATAGTATGTTCGACATACGCCACCATTTCACGGCGTCGGTGACTTACCTTATTCCCGGGAAAAAGACGCGCAGCCAGCTCCTGGACGGCTGGTCCCTCAATTCCATCATTCTGATTCAGAGCGGCGCGCCATGGGGCATCAACGACATCACCACCGATTTCAGCGGAACCAACGAAATCAATAATCCCGTCGGCTCCAACGGCGAACAGTGGGATTTCTTCGGCAACCCCAGCGACTTCCAGGACAGGAAATCCTTTAACGACACCAACGGTGGCGCTACCGGGATTCCCTACTACCCGGGCACCAGCAACCCAACTTGCCTGGCCCAATCGACCGCCATGGGACCGCTGGCCGTGGCATCACTTACGAACCTGGGTTGCTACGCCAACGGTAAGTCGATTCTAGTACCTCCGCCTTATGGCAGTTACGGAACCGCCGGCAATAACATCTTCCGCGGCATGCCCTACTACAACGTCGATATGTCGATCACCAAGGCCATCCGAATTCACGAGAACGTTACAGCTCAGTTCCGCGCGGAATTCTTCAATGTGTTTAATCACGCCAACATTGCCAATCCGGAAGGCGGGCCCGGTGGATTCGAGGCCGGCTTCACCGACCCCAGCGGCACCGGCGGCGCTGGCTTCGGTTTCTTTCCATCCACCCCGGACGTGGTCAGTTCGAACGCCGTACTTGGGTCGGGTGGCCCACGCGCTATCCAACTTGGCCTGAAAGTGATATTCTGATCGCTCGCATTCATGGCCACCGTTATCCCTGAGATCGGTCTCAAGCCGAAAAGGCAGCCGGTCTACAAAAGTCTTTCCGCGCAGGTGCTGTTCGCCATCGTGATCGCCATCTCGCTGGGCTACATCAGCCCGGCCAAAGCGATCGCCATGAAGCCGCTGGGCGACGGGTTCATTCGCCTGATCACCATGATCATCGCGCTGGTGATCTTCTGCACCGTGGTTTCCGGCATCGCGGGGATGCAGGACATGAAGAAGGTGGGACGCGTGGGCGGTAAGGCGCTGCTGTATTTTGAAGTGGTCTCCACCATCGCGCTCTTGATTGGTTTGGTGGTGGGCAACGTGGTCAAGCCCGGCAGCGGCTTCAACATCAATCCCGCGACTTTGGATCCCAAAGCGGTCGCCCAGTACGCCGGAGAGGCCAAAGCGCAAAGCGTCACCGATTTCGTAATGCACATCATTCCCAACACGGTGGTCGACGCTTTCGCCAAAGGCGACATTTTGCAGGTGCTGCTGCTGGCCATCCTGTTCGGATTTGCGCTGTCCATCGTGGGCCAGCGATCGAAGCTGATTGTCGATCTTTTTGCGGCGCTCACCCACGCGGTGTTCGGTGTCATCAATATCCTGATGCGTCTGGCGCCCATCGGCGCTTTTGGCGCCATGGCGTTCACCATCGGCCGCTACGGCCTGGCGTCGCTGGGTCCGCTGGTGCGGCTGATCGCAACGTTTTACGTCACCTGCACTTTGTTCGTGCTCATCGTGCTAGGCGCGGTGGCCTTCCTGGCCGGCTTCAATATTGTCAAATTCCTTTTGTACATCAAGGAAGAGATTCTGCTGGTTCTGGCGGTCAGCTCGTCGGAGCCCGCGCTGCCGACGCTGATGCAGAAGATGGAAAACCTGGGCTGCTCCCGCGCACTGGTGGGCCTGGTGGTTCCGACTGGATACACGTTCAACACCGACGGCACCAGCATCTACATGACGCTGGCCGCGCTTTTTGTGGCGCAAGCCACCAATACGCATCTCACTTTGACGCAGCAGCTGACCATCTTCGCGGTGGCCGTGCTTACGTCCAAAGGCGCAAGCGGAGTGCAGGGCGCGGCGTTCATCGCGCTGGTCGGCACCATGATGGTGATCCCGACGATCCCGGTGGCCGGCATGGCGCTGATCCTGGGCATCGACCGGTTCATGAGCATGTTCCGCGCGCTGATTAATATGGTGGGCAACGGCGTGGCGACGGTGGTGGTGGCGCGCTGGGAAAAAGAGCTGGACCGGAAGACGCTGCAGCAGCAGCTCGGCTAAAGAAGTCCGGCAGCTGAAGGCGCTCCCGATCTCTTCTTAATACCTTAGTACTTTCCGATTATCTCGCCGCAAGACAGTACAAAAGCCTAGGGTAATTTTCTTGTCCCGAATTGAACCAGCTGCCAGTACCCCGCCGGGCTAGAGTTCTGCCCCAAAACTGAAATCCCCTTTATAATCAGCGGTAAAAGAGTTTACTTGCGGGGCATACAACCGTAGTACCGCGGTACCTATTCCGTCTTGACGGGTTGAAAACTCCAGGTAATAGTAATACTGGTACCTTGAAGGAGGACTGGTTAATGAAGAAAACACTTCTCTTGATTTCATTCGTCTTTGGGTTGGGTTCATCGGCCTGGGCCATCCCCATCTCTCCCTGCACCTCCGGCACTCTCGCCGATTACGATGTCGCCGGTTTTTCCTGCACCATTGGCGATTTGACGTTTAGCGATTTCAGTTACATCCCGTCCGCCTCAGGCGGAGCCTTGGCGCCGGACGCCGGAGGCGTTTCGGTGACTCCTATAACAACCGGCGAGATCGGATTAGAATTCAACGCGGCCTGGCTGGTCACCGAAGGCCAGGAAATGGACGCCCCAATTACCTATGACGTCACTTCTACTTCCGCTGACATTTCCGACCTGACGCTGGAAATGGTTGGGACCGAGGTGGCTCCGGGCGGAGCCAGCGTGGCCGAGACCGCGTCGAACGGTATAAATCTGGGTGTGACCCCATCCGATTTTACGCAGACGAAGACCTTTTCGCCCGTCGAGTCCCTCACCCTCATGAAAGACATTGCGGTGAGCGGAGGAGCCGCGGGAGACGGCGGATCCGCGCACATCAGCTACGTGTACAATCTTTTCTCGGAGACCTCGACCGTTCCCGAGCCCTCCTTGCTGTTCCTGTGCGGCGGGCTGCTGGCCTTCCTTCCGATCGCGCGGCGCAAGTTCGTCGGCTGATCGCACCCTTCCAGGGGAGCGGCAAAACCGCTCCCTAACCGTCGCGGCTCTGTAACGCGTTCCTCAAATTCTGACCGGAGATCGAATATGACACGAATAGTGTGCCTGGGCGTTTTGATTGTTTCCGCGCTCGCGCTGGGCGGATGCAGGGCGACGAAGCAATCCTATGTAGAGAAGGGAGACAACCTCTACGCGGCCGGCAAGTATCAGGCGGCGGCTCTGAATTATCGCGCTGCAATCCAGAAGGACGCGAGCTACGGAGAGGCGTATTATCGTCTGGGGCTGGCGGCCGTCAAGTTGGAAGAGCCCCGGGAAGCTTACGATGCGCTGTTTCACGCGGTGCAATTGTCGCCCGCCAACACCGAAGCGAAGAAGAAGTTCGCCGACGTTTGCCTGAGCATTTACCTGGTGGACCCGGGCCATCCGCAGCGCCTCTACACCCAAATCAATAACGCGGCTGCCGAGCTTCTTTCGAAGAATCGCAACTCCTACGAAGGGCTGAAGCTGAAGGGCTATCTCGCTTCCACGGATCGAAAGCCGAAAGAGGCCATCGATTACTTTCGCAGGGCGCTACGCGTCAATTCATCCGATGACGGCGTCGTCACCGAGCTTGCGCACCTGCTGATCCTGGATGGCGAGGTGCAGGAGGGCGAGCGGCTGGCGACGAATCTGATCGCCCGCAGAAGACCTCCTATGGTCCGGCGTACGACCTGATGTACAGCTTTTATCTCGGCGCCAACCGGCCGGCGGATGCGGAGAACATTCTGCGGGCCAAAGTAAACAACAACCCGAAAAATGCGGACTACGTTCTGCAACTGGCCCGGTATTACAATCGCGCGCAGAACACGGCCGCGATGACGGCAGTGCCTTGCAGCGGCTCCTGGAGACCCGAAGATTTTCCGCAAGCCCGGCTCTGGGTCGGCGATTTCTACCTGGGCTGCGTGACTACGCTCGTGCCATCGATTATTACCAGCAAGGCGCGAACGCCAGCCGGGATCCAGAACCAGGACCACTTACCAAGTCAGGAATGTCCTGGCTCTGCTGAGACAGGGGAAGAAGGATGAGGCCATTCGCCTGGCCGAGCAGTTCCAACGCCAGAATCCGAAGGACAGCGCCATCCTCCGTTTGCACGCCGATCTCTTGCTGGACAGAGGCAAGCCCGAGCAGGCCGGCGTCATCGTGCGCGAATTCCAGACGCTATCGAGCCAGAATCCAAGCGACGCTTCCTCTGCGGATGCAGTTGGGCCGCGCTTACCGGCTGAAAGGAGACTTGGAAAGATGCGCGCGGCCAGTTTCTGGAGGCCATCCACCAGCGCCCCGATCTGGTTGCGCCGCGCTATGAACTGGCCGAAATCGGTCTGATGCAGCATCGGCCGCAGGAGGCCGTGCAGCAGGCCGGTGAGATTCTGAGTACCCAGCCCAACGACCGGCGTGCCCGGCTGCTTTACGCCAGCGGCTTGATCGGTGTGCGGCGATGGCGACACAGCGCGCGGCGTATTGACGCGGCTGATCAAGGATTTTCCCCAGGACGCCGAGCCACAGGTGCAAATGGGATTCCTGGCGCTGGCGGAAAGAGATTTTCCGCAGGCCATCGAAATTCTGAGCAAGCTATCGCGCCGCGGGCGATGCGCGGGTCTTTGCCGCGCTGGCCAACGCCTATGCTGAACGAGAAGCAGTTCGACCAGGCCCGCGCGATTTTGAACGAAGGGTTGGGCAAGTGGCCGGATTCTTCCGTTCTTCTGGAGCAGCTCGCGGGCACGGAGGCTCTTTCGGGACATTACGATCTCGCGCTGGCGCAATACCAGAAACTGCTGGCCTCGGATCCGAAGTCGGTCGTCCTGCGGCGGCGTCTGGCCGAAGTGTACGATCTGGTGGGTGATCATAGTCGCGCGCATCGCCTATTATCGAGCAGGCGCACGCGCTGGCTCCCGACGATGCCGCCGTGGCTGTAAATCTGGCCGACGCTTTGGCGCGAGCGGGCCGCTTGGACGAAGCCCGAGCGGTCTATCAAGCGGTGGCGAAAGCTCATCCCGAAAATGCTCCCGCCTTGAACAATGCGGCTTTCTTTCTGGCCGACACCGGCGGCGATCTGGACGAAGCGCTGCGGTTGGCGAAAAACGCGCTGGCGAAGATCCCGGGCCAGCCCAGTTTCTCCGATACCATCGCCTACATCTACCTCAAGAAGGGAATGCTGGACAGCGCCATTCAATCCTTCAGCACGCTGGCGCAGCGCTATCCCGACGTCCGCCAGCTTCCGCTACCACTTGGGACTGGCGTTGTTGCAGAAGGGCGAGAAAGCGCGTGGCGCGCAAGGAACTGCAGGCCGCGCTGGCCAATCATCCCTCGCCCCAAGAGACTTTGCGAATCCGGGAGCTGCTCAATGAGATCGGCTAACCGGTTGCTGAGCCGTAACCGTCAGGGAGCAGGATGACTGATGTTTCTCATACTCACATTGGGCGTCCTTTCTGTTCTTCTGGCGTTGATCCTGACGCCGGTCATCCGGGATCGTATCGGAAAGTTCGGGTTTCTGGATCATCCGGACGGCGTTCGCAAGAAGCACGCAGCGGCCGGTGCCGCGCGTGGGCGGGATCGCGATTGTCCTGGCTTACGTCGCCACGTTCGCCATCGCTTTCGCTTTGCCGTTCAGCTACACCTACGTGCTGCACCGAGCGCTGCCGCACATCCTGCATCTGGTGCTGGCGGGTTCGGTGGTGTTTGCCACCGGCGTACTGGACGACCGGCTGCGTTTGAGCGCCTGGAAGAAACTGATCGGAATCGCGGCCGCCGCCGTGCTGGCTTACGCCGCCGGAATTCGCGTGGATATCCACATTCTGCACAGCCTGCCGGCCTGGCCCGGATTGGGATTTGCGCTGACCGTGATTTGGCTCATCGGCTGCACCAACGCGTTCAATCTCATCGACGGCATGGACGGTCTGGCGGCGGGCGTGGGCCTGGTGGCCACCGTCACGATGCTGATCGCGGCGCTGACGCAGGGCAATTTGCCGCTCGCGCTGGCCACCATGCCGCTGGCCGGCTGCCTGCTCGGATTCCTGCGCTACAACTTCAACGGAGCTTCCGTCTTCCTGGGCGACAGCGGCAGCCTGCTGATCGGTTTTCTGCTGGGTTGCTACGGCGCATTGTGGAGCGAGAAATCGGTCACCTTGGTCGCGCTGACGGTGCCGCTGCTGGCGGTGTCGATTCCGCTGCTGGAGGTGGTGCTTTCCATCGTCCGGCGCTATCTGCGAAACCGGCCGATCTTCGAAGCCGACCGCGGGCACATTCACCACAAGCTGCTGGAGCGGGGCTTGAGCCCCAAGGGCGCGGTCCTCACCATTTATGCCTTCTGCGGCGTGGTGGCGCTGTTATCGTTAGTGGCCAGTTCGCTGCGCAATCAGTTCAGCGGCCTGATCGTGATGGTGTTTTGCGCGGCCGCCTGGATGGGCATTCAGCATTTGGGTTATACCGAGTTCGCGATGGCCGGCCGGCTGTTCCTGCAAGGAGGATTCCGGCGCATCATCGATTTTGAAACTCGCCTGGTGGAGTTCGAGAAGACGCTGGCGCGCGCCACCGGCATTGAAGAGTGCTGGATCCGAATCCGCTCCGGCAGCCGCGAGTTTGGATTCCAAGGCGTCCGGATGAATTTCGAAGGCCTGGTGTTCGAAGACTTCGAGCGCGGCGAGTCCAAGCATCTGTGGGAATTGCGAATCCCGCTCACCGATGCGCGAACGTGAACTTTTTTCACGATCTGGGGATCGAAACCAGCTCCATGGTGCTGAGCGCGTTCGCTACCGCCGTGGAGCACGGGATGAGAACTTGCATCGAGCGCCGCTCAGGAAGCGTACCAGCCGCTGAAGTAGTGAAAATGCCGCCCATCGTGAAGCGCTACTACGCCGGCGCAGTGCGACTGCGGGCGCGACGGCCAGCGTAGGACGGACTCGTTAGAATCTCCCGTATACTAATACGGATGCGGAAAACAGCGTGTCCGATTTTTGTTGATCGCCGCTCGCGCTATTGCTGGCCCAAGTTTCCTTTGCCGACGACAGCGCGCGCCTGTCTGCGCGTGGATCATTACGTCCGGGTGCATTCCACGGTGCCCGCGATCGCCGGGCCAAACCGCGCAGATCTATGTGCGCGAGGTGGTGCAGGCCGGTATCGCGCTGCGAGGGCCTGCGTCGGATCGCGTGGTGCTGTTCGTCCACGGCGCGGGCACGCCCGCCGAAGTCGCCTTCGACGTTCCGTATCAGGACTACAGTTGGATGGCGTATCTGGCGCACGCCGGCTTCGACGCGTTTTCCATGGACATGACGGGCTACGGGCGATCCACTCGTCCGGCTCCCATG
This sequence comes from Bryobacterales bacterium, assembly GCA_963798295.1. GTDB lineage: Bacteria > Acidobacteriota > Terriglobia > Bryobacterales > Bryobacteraceae > Palsa-89. Next base: position 481,632 of record CAWCSV010000008.1, read on the forward strand.
AACGACCCGTGCAATGTCTCGCGCGAACAGCAGGCCGGCTTCATCCCCGCGCTGATTCCCGCGCCGTGCTCGCCCAGCTATCCGCATCCGTTGACCACCATCGCGTCGGACTGGAACGATCTGGGCGCGGTGATCGATTACTTGCGCGCGCTGCGTCACGTCGAGAAGGTGAGCCTGGTGGCATGGTCGCTGGGCGGTCCGCGAGCCGGCGGCTACACCGCGCGGCATCCCGAACAAATCAGCCAATTGGTGTTGCTGGCTCCGGCCTACAATCGCGCCGGCGCCGGCCGATCCGCCCGCGCAGTTGCCGGCCGACGGAACCACCATGACCACGCAGTCGCACGAAGAGTTCACCGCCAATTGGGCGCGTCAAACCGGTGTGCCGCCGATCAAGTGGACCCGGCCGCCAGCGATTCGGTGTGGGAACAAATGATGGCTTCCGATCCGGTGGGCGCCACCTGGGGAACGGGCGTGCGGCGCGCCCCGCAAGTCACGTCCTGGGGCTGGAATCAGGCGGTCGTCGCCAAGACCAAGACGCCGACGCTGATGGTGACCGGCGAGCACGACAAGCAGGTTCCGTCCGGATCGGGTGCGCGATTTGTATGCCGATCTGGGCGCCGAACGGAAGGTCTTCATCGATCTGGCTTGCTCCTCGCACAACGCCATGTGGGAGAAGAATCACTTGCTCCTATTTAAAGCGTCGGCGGAATGGCTGACCAAGGGCACGGTAAACGGCACGCAAGCAGGGATGCTGAAGCTGGGATACTGAAGATTTCACGTCCCCATGCAGCGATTTTTCACCGCCTCCCTTTGCGTCTTCCTATTGCGGCGCCGCTGATGCCCGCCGATGCGCCCGCACTAGCCGGCTTCTCCGCCGATTCCGCGCGCGCCGAGCGCGACGTGGAGAATAAGTTCCGCGCCATTCCCGATCGCGCCAATCTGCGCCAATACATGCAGCGCCTCTCCGCGCGTCCGCACCACGTCGGATCGCCTTACGACAAAGACAATGCCGAATGGATGCTCGCGAAGTTCAAGGAGTGGGGTTGGGACGCGAAAATCGAAAACTACTACGTCTTGTTTCCGACTCCCAAGGAGCGGGCTGCTGGAGCTGACCGCAGCCCGGTCATTTCACGGCCAAGCTGCAGGAGCCGCCGGTGAGCGGCGATCCCACTTCTTCGCAGCAGGACGAGCAGCTACCTTCTTATAACGCGTATTCCATCGATGGCGACGTCACCGCGCCGCTGGTTTACGTGAATTACGGCGCGCAGGACGATTACAAGGAACTGGAGCGCCTGGGCGTTTCCGTTAAGGGCGCTATCGTCATCGCGCGCTATGGGCAGACCTGGCGCGGCATCAAGCCCAAGTTGGCCGCCGAGCATGGTGCGCTCGGTTGCATCATTTATTCCGACCCGCGCGACGACGGTTATGCCCAAGGCGAAACCTATCCGGCTGGTCCGTTTCGTCCTCCCGATGGCGTGCAGCGCGGAAGCGTGATGGATATGCCGGTTTATCCCGGCGATCCGTTGACGCCCGGAGTTGGCGCAACCAAGGATGCCAAGCGCCTGAAGCTGAGCGAAGTGACCACGCTCACCAAGATCCCGACCCTGCCGATTTCTTATGCCGATGCGCAACCGCTGCTGGCCGCGCTCACCGGGCCGGTGGCTCCGGAGAACTGGCGCGGAGCTTTGCCGATTACGTATCGCGTGGGTCCGGGGGCGGCCAAGGTGCATCTGAAGGTCAGCTTCAACTGGGACACCAAGACGCTCTACGACGTGATCGCGCGCATCCCAGGCTCAACCTATCCGGACGAATGGATCATCCGCGGCAATCATCATGACGCCTGGGTCAACGGCGCCGAAGATCCCATCGCCGGAACGGTTGCGCTGCTCGAGGAGGCTCGCGGCCTCGGCACGTTGCTGCGGCAGGGCTGGCGGCCCAAGCGCACCATTATTTATTGCGTCTGGGACGGCGAAGAGGAAGCGCTGCTGGGTTCCACCGAGTGGGCCGAAGATCATGCCGAGGAGTTGCAGCGCAAAGCCGCCGTTTACATCAATACCGACGGAAACGGACGAGGATTCCTGAACATGTCGGGTTCGCATACGCTCGAGAAATTCATCAACGGCGTGGCGCGCGACGTCAAGGATCCCGAGACCGGTCTCACGGTTTGGAAGCGGCTGCAGATGCGCCGGATCGAAGCGCGCGTCGGCCTCCGCCACAACCTCGCCCCAGCAGGATCGCCAGGAAGCGCGCCAGCGTGCCGATCTGCGCATCGGAGCGCTGGGGTCAGGCTCGGACTATTCGGCTTTCATCGATCATCTGGGAGTCGCGTCGCTGAACCTGGGCTTTGGCGGAGAGGACGAAGGCGGCATCTATCATTCGGTTTACGACGATTTCAATTGGTACACGCATTTCGCCGATACCGATTTCAGCTACGGGCGCGCGCTGTCGGAAACTGTAGGGCTGGCCGTGCTGCGCCTGGCCGACGCGGAAATCATTCCTTTCGATTTCACCGATTTCACCGATACCATCCGGCGCTACGTGGAAGAAATCGAGCACCTGGCCCAAACCCAGCGCGCCGACATCCTGGAACGCAATCGCGAGATCGACGACGGGCGTGTTCACGGCCACCAACGATCCCCGTCATCCGCTGGTCGCGCCGGCCAAAGATCCCGTGCCTCCGTTCTTGAATCTCGCGCCGCTGCGCAATGGGCTGGCCGCGTTGGAGCGCTCCAGCGAGCAATATGAAAAGGCGCTGGGCCGCGCCATGCAGGGCGACGGCTATGGCGCGCGCGTCGCTGCCTGCCCTCAATGCGCAGCTGATCGCGGTTGAACGCTCGCTCACGCTGCCCGATGGGCTTCCGGGCCGTCCCTGGTATCGCAACCAGATCTACGCGCCGGGGCTGTATACCGGTTATGGCGTGAAGACCCTGCCCGGCGTTCGCGAGAGCATCGAAGAGAAACAGTGGAAACTGGCCGAAGAGCAGGCCGTGCGCGTAGGGCAAGGTGCTCGAAAACGCCGGCGAGAAGATCCAGTCGGCCGCCGCTGCCATCGCCCAGGCCGCGCCCTAAACCCCACCCCTTGCATGCAAGACCGATTTGGGATAAAATCCTTACGGGTCTTGGGTGCGGACAATCACGAAGAACGTTGATTTTGCTATAGGTTGCGCGGCCATAGCAAGCTCGGTTGCGTTCGCGCAGACTACCGCGCCAACTCCGCGTGCGCATTCTCGATAAATACTGCGTCACCTGCCATAACGATCGCGCCAAAACCGGCGGTCTGACGCTCGAAAAGATCGACGTGGCGAATATTCCCGCCAACGCCGAGACGTGGGAAAAAGTGATTCGCAAGCTGCGCGTGGGCGCCATGCCGCCCTCCGGCATGCCGAAACCGAGCGCGGCCGAGGTGAGTGCGTTTTTATCTTCTTTAGAAACCTCGCTGGATAAAGCATACGCCGCCAATCCGAACCCCGGCCACGCGACGCTGCACCGTCTGAATCGCACCGAGTACGCCAACTCCGTCCGCGACTTGCTGGCGCTGGACGTGGACGCTTCCACGCTGCTGCCTCCCGACGACGAAAGCTACGGCTTCGATAACAATGCCGACGTGCTCGGCGTTTCGCCCGTCGCTGCTGGAGCGCTATGTCTCGGCGTCGCGCAAGGTGAGCCGGCTGGCGGTGGGCGATCCCACGCAGGGCGCGGTGGCGCAAACATTTCGCGCCCGGCCCGATCTTTCGCAGGATAAGCGCGTGGAAGGGCTGCCGCTGGGAACGCGCGGCGGTCTGCTGATGCATTACAACTTCCCGCTGGACGGCAAGTACACCGTTAAAGTGGTTCTGGCGCGCAATACGGTGGATGTGATTCGCGGCCTGGAAGAAGCGCATCAGATCGAAATTCTGGTGGATGGCGCGCGCGTTTTCGTCGCCATCGCGTCGGCGGCACATCCGATACCGAAGCGCTGGTGAAGAATCCGGCCGAAGCGCGCATGATGATCGAATCGCGACTGCAAGCGCGTATTCCGGTGAAGGCGGGCCCGCGCACCGTGGCCGTCACGTTCCGGCAAAAGGACGCCGCGGAAGACGATTACATCCTGGAGCCGTTTCTGCGCACCACGCTTGACCCGGTAAACGAAGCCGGGCTCCCGCACATCGATGAGGTGGTTGTCTCGGGCCCCTACAACGCCAGCGGCCCCGGCGACACGCCCAGCCGCCGCAAGATTTTCGTCTGCCATCCGGCGAACGCGAGTGAGGAAGTGGGCTGCGCCAAGAAGATTCTCTCGGCGCTGGCGCGCGGGGCTTATCGACGCCCTGTTACGCCCACCGACACCGAGACTCTGCTCAGCTTCTATCAATCCGGACGGAATCAAGGTGGAAGTTTCGACGCCGGCATCGAGCGTGCGCTGCGGCTGATTTTGTCGAGTCCCGAGTTTGTGTTCCGCTTCGAGCGCGATCCCGCGGCCGTTGCCGCCGGGGCGTCTTATCGCATCGACGATCTGGAACTCGCGTCGCGGCTTTCGTTCTTCCTGTGGAGCAGCATTCCCGACGAGGAGCTGCTGAATCTGGCGGCTGCCGGCAAGCTCAGCGATCCGGCCACGCTCGATCAGCAGGTGCGCCGCATGCTGGCCGATCCGCGCGCGCAGGCGCTGGCCACCAATTTCGCCGCGCAATGGCTGTATCTGCGCAATCTGAAAAATTTCGCGCCGGACCCCAACGAGTTTCCCGATTTCGACGACAATCTGCGGCAGTCCCTGCTCACGGAAACGGAGATGTTTTTCGCGAGCATCGTCAATGAAGACCGCAATGTTCTGGACTTGCTGAACGCCAACTACACTTTCGTCAACGAGCGTCTGGCCCGCCACTACGGCATTCCGGATGTCTATGGGCCGCGCTTCCGCCGCGTCACGCTGACCGATGAAGCGCGCCGCGGATTGCTGGGGCAGGGAAGCGTGCTGACCGTGACTTCGTATGCCACCCGCACTTCGCCGGTGCTGCGCGGCAAATGGATTTTGACCAATATCCTGGGAACGCCGCCGCCCGCGCCGCCGCCCAATGTCCCCGCGCTCAAGGAGAACAACGAGGGCGGCAAGATCCTTTCGGTGCGCGAGCGCCTGGAAGAGCATCGCAAGAGCCCGGCCTGCGCTAGCTGCCACAAGATCATGGACCCGCTGGGATTCGCGCTGGAGAATTTCGACGCCATCGGCCAGTGGCGGGCCAAGAGCGAAGACGGCGCGCCCATCGACGCTTCCGGGCGTCTTGCTGGACGGCTCCAAAGTGGACGGCCCTGTCACGCTGCGCGCCGCTCTGATGAGCCGCCCGGATGTTTTCGTTTCCACCCTGACCGAGAAGCTGATGACCTACGCGCTGGGCCGGGGCGTGGATTATCAGCGATGAGCCGGCCATTCGCGCCATTGTCGCGCGCGCCGCGGCCGACCATTACCGTTTTTCGGATCTTGTTGCGGGCATCGTGAAGAGCCCGCCGTTCCGCATGAAGATCAAGACCGCGCCGGAGACCACGAGTCTGCCGGTGAAGACTGCGTCGCTGATTGCAGGCGACCGGAGTCATAATTGATAAAGGAGACGCTGCACATGAGTATCGTCACCAAGAAGCACTTATCCCGCCGCACGATGCTGCGGGGCATGGGACGTGGCGGTTTCGCTGCCGCTGCTGGACTCCATGATTCCGGCGCTGACGGCGCAGACCAAGACGGCGGCCAACGTGACGCCGCGCCTGGGTTGCGTCTACGTTCCGCACGGCGCGGTGATGGACAAGTGGACGCCCATCGGCACCGGCTCCGACTTCGAGTTTGGCCCGGTCCTGAGCGCGCTCGAGCGGCATCGCGAAAACGTGATCGTGGTGAGCAATCTGTCGCCATCACATGGCCGAGGCGCTGGGCGACGGCGGCGCGGACCATTCGCGCGCCACCGCCACGTGGTTGAACGGTACGCATGCCAAGAAGACCGAGGGCGAGGACGTGCGCGCGGGCACCACCATCGATCAGATGGCGGCCCAGAAGATCGGCCAGAGCACGCGCTTCCCGTCGCTGGAGCTCGCCACCGAGGATATGACCGGGCTGATCGGCGCCTGCGACGTCGGCTACAGTTGCGCCTACATGAACACGATTTCGTGGAGCACGCCCACCACGCCGCTGCCCATGGAGATCAACCCGCGCGTGGTGTTCGAGCGCCTGTTCGGCGAAGGCGGCACGGTGCCGGAGCGCCTGGCGCGCATGGACGAAGACAAGAGCATCCTGGATCAGATCACCGGTGCGGTTCCGCGCCTGCAAAAGGGCCTGGGCGCGCGCGACCGTACCCGCATGAACGAGTACCTGGAGAACATCCGCGAGATCGAGCGGCGTCTACAGATAGCCGAGAAGAGCGCCGGTTCCGAGGTGAGCATGCCGAATGCGCCGGTGGGCGTGCCGGATTCTTACGAAGAGCACGTCGGTTTGATGTACGACATGATGGCGCTGGCCTATCAATCCGACGCCACGCGCGTGTTTACCTTCATGATGGCGCGCGAATTGAGCCAGCGCAGTTATCCGCAGGTGGGCGTGCCCGATCCGCATCACGCCACATCGCATCATCAGGACAACCCGAGAAACTGGCCAAGCTGGTCAAGATCCAGAATTATCACCTGACCCTGTTCGCGAAGTTCCTGGACAAGCTGAAGGCCACGCCGGATGGCGACGGCAATTTGCTGGATCACACCACCTTGGTCTACGGAAGCTGCTTGAGCAACAGCAATATCCACAATCACAATCCGCTGCCCACGCTGGTGGCGGGCGGTGGCGCGGGCACGCTGAAGGGCGGACGCCATTTGAAGTATCCCGAGAACACTCCGATGTCCAACCTGCTGCTGTCAGTGTTGAACAAGGTGGGCGTTCCTACTGACAAGGTCGGCGACAGCACCAGCGGTCTGACGGACGTTTAGGAGCATCCATGCGCCTTCTGCTAACAGGCGTCTTGCTCGCCTCCGCTGCATTGGGAGCGAACACGCCAAATCGCCGATGTCGCCATGAAGGGCGACATGGACGCGGTTCGTTCGCTCGTCAAACAGCATCCCGGGGATGTGAACGCCCCATTGCCCGATGGCGGCACGGCGCTGCTGTGGGCCGCCTACTGGAACGATGAGAAGGCCGTGGAGGCGTTTGCTCGCGGCCGGCGCCAACGTCAACGCCGCCAACCGCGAGGGATTCACCGCCCTCTCGCAGGCCTGCACGAATGGCAACGCCCTGATGGTGCAGGCGCTGCTGAAAGCGGGGGCGGACGCCAATTCCTTCCAGGCCGAAGGGCCAGACGGCGCTGATGACAGCGGCGCGCGCGGGCAATGCGGACGCCGTGAAAGCGTTGCTCGATCACGGCGCTGAAGTGAACAACAAGGAAAGCTGGCGCGGTCAAACGGCTCTCATGTGGGCCACCGCCGAAAATCACCCGTCCGTGGTTCAGGTGCTGGTGGAGCACGGCGCCGATGTGAACGCCGTTTCGTCGGTCTTCGATTTCAGCGGCATGAAGCCCAAGCCGGGCGACGTGCCGATGCATTTCCCGCGTGGCGGTTTCACGGCGCTGCTGTTTGCTGCGCGCGGCGGATTCACGGAATGCGCCAAGATCCTGCTCGATCACGGCGCCGATATCAAGGCCGCCGATCCGGACGGGACCAGCGCCCTGGTGCTGGCCATCATCAATGGCCATTACGACACCGCGGCTTTTCTGCTGGATCGCAAAGCGGATCCGAACGCCGCCGATTCCGATGGCCGCGCGGCGCTGTTCGCCGCAGTCGATATGCGCGACATTTATTCGAGCAACCGTCCCGCGCCCAAGGACTCGAACAAGACCGATCCGATGGACCTGATCAAAATGCTGCTCGATCACGGCGCCGACGTCAATGCGAAATTGACCAAGCTGATTCCGCCGCGCGCTGTTCTCGACTTTCCCGATGTGATGATGGGCGAGGGCGCGACGCCTTTCCTGCGCGCCGCCAAGTCCGCTGACGTTCCTCTGATGCAACTGTTGCTCGAGCACGGCGCCGATCCCAAGGTGGTCACCAAGGCCGGAGTCACCGCTCTGATGGTGGCGGCCGGGATGGGCCACGCGAACACCATCCGTCGCGGGGAGCAGCCCATTGAGGCGATGAAGATTTGCCTCGAAAAAGGTGTGGACATCAACGCCGCCACGGACAAAACCCTGAACACGGCGCTGCACGCCGCCGCCGGCCAGGGAACCGACGACATCGTGCAGTTCCTGGCCGATCACGGAGCGAAGCTGGATCTCAAGGACAACAAGGGCCGCACTCCCATGGATGTCGCGCTGGGTCTGAAAGCCGATGCAGTGGGCGTGGAAGTTCACCAGAGCACCGCGGACCTGCTGCGCAAACTGATGGGGCTACCCGCCGCTCCTGCCACAACCGCCAGCGCCGCTACCCCCAGCGAATCTGCCGTGCGCTAACTACGCGCCGCTAGCGACGTACCCGGCTCTCCGCAATGGTTTTCGCGTCTGCCGCTCCAGCGCGCTCGACAGGCGACGAACCGCTCGATAGTAGCGGGCTTTTGCCGCGGCAATCGAAATGGACAGCCGGCGGGCGGCGTCGGCGATATTCCAAGCCGTCAATGGCCCGCAGACGGATCATCTCTTTGTAGATCGGATGCAGCGACGACATGGCGTTCTGCACCAGCCGGTTTTTCTCGTTCTCTTGACACTGGTGGAAAGGTGAATCCTTCGAGGTGGCGCTGCGCCAGCCGCTCCAGTTGATCGAAATCGAAGTAAGTGAGGCGCGAGCGGTATTCCGTTCTGCGCCGGGTGCGTACCTCGTTTAGCGCGATACTCATCAGCCAGGTCTTGAATTTGGACTCGGCGCGAAAATCGGCAAAATGAATAAAGGCTTTGATGACGGTGTCCTGCACGATGTCTTCGGCGTCAAATTGATTGCCCACCATGCCGTATACGAAGCGGTTCAGCGGAAGCAAGTTGGGTTGTAGCAGTTCGGCGAATTCGTGTTGATGGGGCATGGCGCCATCTAACATGCATCTGGGGTTCCACCCGTAAGATCTTGATTCGACGAGCGCGACGGATTCAGTGTGTCGAAGGATAGACCTCTACGTGTCGTCACGTACCTGGAGCACGATCTTGCCGCGATTGTGGCCTTGGAGTCCTAATTCGAACGCTTCGCGCGCGCGGGCGAGAGGGAAAACGTTCGCCACGATCGACCTTCAGCGAGCCGGCATCGATCAGTTCGGCCATCTCTTCCAGTTGCTCGCGATCGGGCTTCACAATGAAGAACACGCCGCGCGCCCGTCAGGAATCGGCGCGGGATCAACCGAAATCATCGCGCCGCCCTGGCGTAAGACGGGCCATGACCGCTCCACGGTATCGCCGCCGACGGCATCTAGGACCACATCAACGTCGCGCAGCACGTCTTCAAAGCGCGTTTTGGTGTAATCGATGGTCTCGTCAGCGCCCAAGCCGCGCAGGAATTCCAGGTTTGCGGTGGAGCTGGTGGTGATGACGTGCGCGCCCTTCCATTTGGCCAGCTGCACGGCGAACACGCCCACGCCGCCCGCTCCGCCGTGAATGAGCACCTTTGCCCAGCCGCGAGGCCGCCATGCGTGAACAGCGCCTGCCAGGCTGTCAGCCCCGATAACGTAACGGCCGCGCTCGAAACGTGATCGATGCTGCGTGGCTTCAATGCCAGATTGGCGGCCGGCATGGCGACCAACTCCGCGGCAGCGCCGTCATGTGGAAAATCCACCAGCCCATAAACCGCGTCGCCTGGCCCCAGATCCCTCACGCCAGGCGGCACCGATTCGATCACTCCGGAAACTTCATGGCCCGGAATGGTGGGAATCCGCGGCGAACCATCCCGATTCTGATAAGTCTGGTCCCACGTCAGTTCGGTTCGCGTGATGCCAGTGGCGTAAACACGCACCAAAGCCTCGCCCGATTGAAGCACCGGCGGCGGCGCGTCCTCATACACCAGCTGCTCGGGACCTCCGCGGGCATGCAGTCGAATGGCTTTCATCTTTGACCTGCTCCAAAACCGGCGGCTGTCAGGCCGCTCAAAATGAATTGCACCGCGATGGCCATCAGAAGCAATCCCATGAAGCGCGTCAGGATGTGGATGCCGGTGTCGCCCATGCGCCGGCCCAGGCGATCCGCGGCGGCCAGCGTCCAATAAGAGAGAAACGCTGTGACGGCCACCGCGACCAGAATTAACAAGTCGTGCAACCAACTGCTCGATTCAGCCATCAAAGCGATGACGGTAGAAATGGATCCCGGCCCGGCCAGCATGGGGATACCAAGTGGGATGATTCCGACGTCGTCTTTCTCCATGGCCTGCTGGGTCTCCGATGGAGTCTCTTTGGTCTGGGAGCGGCGCGCTTGCAGCATGTCGAAACCGATCAGGATCATGATCAATCCACCGGCGATGCGAAACGCCGGCAGCGTGATTCCGAACATCTTGAAAATCAGAGTGCCGGCCAGCGCGAAGCCGGCCAGGACAAGAAAACAGGTCCAGGCGGCGCGGCGGGCCATGTGACGGCGCTGATCCATCGCCGCGCCGGAAGTGAGTACCAGGAAGGTTGGAATGGTAGCGATGGGGTCGACAATAAAGATGAGGGAACTGAAGGCGAGCAGCAGAAACTGGATATGTTCTTGGATGGAACCGAGCATACCGGTTCTTCTAGTGTCGCATCTGTAACCCAGGCGCAATGCAGCGGCGCGATACTGGTGACGGAGCTGCTGATTGGAGCTGACTGATATGACCGACAATCCTCAATACGATGCGCTGATGGAATTGGCTCTGAATCTGCGCTGGAGTTGGCATCATTCCAGCGACGAGCTGTGGGGCAAGCTGAATCCCGAGCTTTGGGAGCTAACCCAGAATCCCTGGGCTGTGCTTCAAGCTTCTTCCCAGAAGCGGCTTGCGGAGATGTTCGCCGACCCTGCGTTCGCTCACCGGATCGATGAGCTTTTGCGGGAAAAGCGCGAGTCCTTGCAGCGCCCCACGTGGTTTCAAAGCGCGCATCCGGGTGTGCCCTTGCGGCTGGTGGCTTACTTCAGCATGGAGTACATGCTGAGCGAGTCTTTGCCGATTTACTCGGGCGGCCTGGGAAATGTCGCGGGCGATCAACTCAAAGCGGCGAGCGACTTGGGCGTGCCCGTGGCTGCGATTGGATTGCTCTACCAACAAGGCTACTTCCGCCAGGAGATCGATTCCAACGGCGTCCAGCACGCGCTTTATCCCTACAATGACCCCAGCCAGTTGCCTATCGCTCCGCTCCGTCAGGCGGACGGTGAATGGTTGCGGATTCCAATCAACTTGCCGGGCTTGAAACTGTGGCTGCGTTGCTGGAAAGTGGAGGTCGGCAGAGCGAACCTTTATCTGCTGGATTCCAACGATCTCGCCAATCCGCCGGCATTTCGCGGCGTGACCAGCGAACTCTATGGCGGCGATTCAGAGCTTCGTCTCAAGCAGGAGTTGATCCTTGGCCTGGGTGGGTGGCGTTTGTTGCGCGCGCTGGGACTGCGGCCTGAGATCTGTCACCTGAATGAAGGACATGCCGCCTTCGCCATCCTGGAACGGGCGCGCAGCTTCATGTTGGACAACAAAGTGGCGTTCGACGTGGCTCTGGCGGCCACGCGCGCGGGAAATCTCTTCACCACGCACACGGCGGTAGAGGCGGGCTTCGATCGATTCGCGCCTCAGCTCGCTGGGAAGTATCTCAATCTGCTCGCGGAGCAATTGGGCGTCGGTGTGGAAACGCTGTGGGCCATGGGCCGCCAAAATCCGGACGACGCATCCGAACCGTTCAACATGGCCTTCCTAGCCGTGCGTGGCAGCGGAGCTGTAAATGGTGTGAGCCGTCTGCATGGCGTGGTTAGCCGGCGATTATTCAGCGGCCTGTTCCCGCGCTGGCCGGAGAAAGAAGTGCCGGTGGGGCATGTCACCAACGGAATTCACACCGGAACCTGGGAATCCCCCCAGACAGACGCACTTTGGGAAAAAGCCTGCGGACCCGATCGCTCGAGCGGAGATCCGGCCAAAATAGCACAGCGATTGCGAGCAGTCCCCGATACCGATCTGTGGCAGCTGCGCACCAGCGCGTCGAAGGAGTTGATCGAGTACACACGCCGCCGTCTGGGGCGGGAGCGTGCCGGCCGGGGAGCGTCGCCAGAAGAAATTGCCGCGGCCGAGCGGATCTTCAACTTTGACACGCTTACTTTGGGATTTGCGCGGCGCTTCGCCACCTACAAGCGCCCCAATCTTCTGTTGCGCGATCCCGAACGCCTGGCCAGAATCTTAACGAATCGGGAGCACCCCGTTCAGCTGGTGTTGGCGGGCAAGGCGCATCCGGCGGACCTTGCGGGCCAAGCCATGATCCAGGAGTGGCACCAGTTCCTCAACCGCTCCGGGGTTCAGTCGCATGTTGCTTTCCTGGCCGATTACGATATGCTGCTCAGCCAGCAATTGGTGCAGGGCGTGGACCTGTGGATCAATACGCCGCGCCGCCCATGGGAAGCCAGTGGAACCAGCGGGATGAAAATCCTCGCCAATGGCGGCATGAATTTGTCGGAGCTGGACGGATGGTGGGCGGAAGCGTACTCGCCGGAAGTGGGTTGGGCTATCGGCGATGGCAAGGAGCACGGGGACGATCCGGCGGTGGACGCCGCCGAAGCCGACACGTTGTACCGCCTGCTGGAACGCGAAATCGTCCCCAAGTTTTATCTGCGCGATCAGCATGGCATCCCCACCCAATGGATCGCGATGATGCGCGAGAGCATGGCGCGCCTTACGCCGGTGTTTTCGGCCAATCGCGTGGTTCGCGAATACACGGAGAAGCATTATCTGCCCGGCGCCGCGGGCTATTGCACACGCGCCGCTGAGCGCGGCAAGGGGGCTGCGGAGATGGTCCAATGGCAGCGCGCGCTAAGCGAGAATTGGCAGCACATTCGCTTTGGACAAGTGCAGCTGGAAACGCGCGACGGCCAGCATCTTTTTAGCGTCCAGGTCTATCTGGACGACGTGGATGCCGATGCTGTGCGCGTCGAGCTCTATGCGGATAGCGCCGGCGGTGACCAGCCGGTCCGGCAAGCGATGCAGCGCGGCCAGGAGTTGCTTGGTTCTCAAGGCGGCTATGCCTATTCGGCTTCCGTGCCCGCGACGCGCCCGGCGGTGGACTACACACCTCGCGTGGTTCCGTTCAAGCCCGGCGCAAGCGTGCCGCTGGAAGCGGGCCAGATTTTATGGCAGCGATGAAATATGACTTTCTCATCGATAGCTACGCCACCGAGCGGGTGAAGGTGATCGGCGTCTGGAGCATGTTTCGCGATGAGGAATTGCCGCTGCGTCCGAATTCTTCCGACTCCCGCGGGCGAAGCGTGCATGAGCAGATGGTCCACCAATGCGTGAGCGAGGACTTCTGGTTCCGAAAGATTCTCGGCATTGATGTGGGAGCGCCGCCGTTGCCCGCGCGAGAAGTGCGCTGGGAGTTCATGGAGCGTTATGCCGAAGACAGCGGCAGACGCCTGGCCGTCTTGCGCGCTCAAACCGAGCCGTGGTGGGAAGAAACCGTATCTTTCTTTGACGTCCCGCGATCCCGGGCCTGGGTGATGACGCGCCGCATGACGCACACCTCGCAGCATCGCGGACAATTGCTGGCGATGCTTCGCATGCTGGGACACGACCTGCACAGCACCTATGGACCGACGGCCGATACGGGCGGCTTGATGCAGAATCATGCGCCGACCATTTATGCCTACGCGTCGCTGGAGGCGATGCTGGAGGGCGAAGCGCATGGCGGCGGCAAGTCGCCTTTGCCGCGACAACCGAGCGCTAAGCCGGTGACGGAGCGTCCGAACCTTTAGGCGTGGATCAAGTCCTTATCCGGCGTGTATACCTTTTGGGCTTCGGCCGTTCGACCTAAGACGCGAAGCGCGGCTGATGTGACGTGTTCAGCCGTGAATCCCAGGTGCTGGAGCACTTCTTCGCCGGGTGCGGACGCGCCGAAGCGATCAACTCCGATCACCGCGCCTTCATCGCCCGCCCAACGCTGCCAGCCGAACGGCGATCCGGCCTCCACCGTGACGCGCGCCTTGATTCGCTTCGGCAGGACCGCTTCTCGATAAGAATCGTCCTGAGCCGCGAATAGCTCCCAGCTAGGCATGCTGACCACGCGGGCTTTGACTCCATGGCTGCCGAGCTTCTTCCGCGCCTCCACGCACAACTGCACTTCAGAGCCTGTTCCGATGAGAATCACATCCGGAGACCCACCGTCGGCTTCCGCGAGAATGTAAGCGCCGCGCGCGACGCCGGGCTGCAGGGCATTGCTGCGATCCAGATGAGGCACTGCTTGTCGCGTCAGGACAAGCACGGTGGGACCGTCGCGCTGAATCGCCACGGCCCAGGCTTCCGACGTTTCGTTCGGATCGGCCGGGCGGATCACGGTCAGGTTCGGCACCGCACGCAGCGCCGCCAGATGCTCCACCGGCTGGTGTGTCGGCCCGTCCTCGCCAAGCCCGATGCTGTCGTGCGTAAAAACATAGACCGCTTTGAGCTTGCTCAATGCACCTAATCGAATCGCGGGCTTCATGTAATCGGAGAAGCAAAAGAAGGTAGCGCTAAACGGCAGCACTGCGCCATGCGCGGCCATTCCGTTCACCGCCGCGCCCATGGCGTGTTCTCGAACGCCAAAGGCGATATTCCGTCCGGCGTAACTCCACACGCCACCCACTGCGCCCAGCGTTCCAGGACCGTAGGCCTCGGGATTTTGAAAATCACCCCAGTTTTTCAAAGGCGTGTCGGTGGAAGGATTCAGGTCCGCCGATCCGCCAATAATGTTGGGGATGTTCTTGGCAAGCGCGTTGAGCGCCGCGCCTCCCGCGGCGCGCGTGGCGATCGGTTTATCCTCCGGCTTCCACTTCGGAAGATCCGCGGCCCAGTTGCCGGGCAACGCGCCCTTCACCAACATTTCGAACTCGGCGGCTTCTTTGGGAAAATCTTTTCGATACGCGTCGAACTTCTTCTTCCACTCGTCTTCGGCGCCCGCGCCAGCGCGAACGGCCTGTCGAAAATAATCGACGGCGTCTTGGGGAAGATAGAACTTGTCCATGGTCGGCCAGCCCAGCGCGGCCTTGGTAGCCTTGAGCTCTTCTTCCCCAAGCGGGCTGCCATGCGAAGCGAAGTTGTCCTGTTTGTGCGGGCTGCCATAGCCGATATGCGTCCGGACCAGGATCAACGACGGCCGCTGCTGCTCGGCCTGCGCCTCCTTGATCGCCTTGGCGACGTCTTCGGTGTCGTTTCCGTCGGGAACCGCCCGCGTGTGCCAGCCATCGGCTTCAAAGCGCCGGGCCACGTCTTCGGTGAAATCGAGATCGGTGGCGCCGGCCAGCGAAATGTGGTTCTGATCGTAGAGACCGATCAGTTTACCCAACTGCAGATGCCCGGCCAGGGACGCCGCCTCCTGGCTCACGCCTTCCATCAGATCGCCGTCGCTGCAAAGGACGTACGTATAGTGATCAACGATTTTATGCCCGGGGCGGTTATAGCGCGCCGCCAGCCACGCCTCGGCGATCGCGAAACCCACGCCGTTGGCGAAGCCCTGGCCCAGCGGTCCGGTGGTCACCTCCACGCCGGGCGTGTCGTGCAGCTCCGGATGGCCCGGAGTCTTGCTGCCCCACTTGCGGAAGCGCTTGATCTCATCGAGGGACAGATCGTACCCGGTCAAAAACAACAGGCTGTACAAAAGCATCGAGCCGTGTCCGGCGGACAGGATAAAGCGATCGCGATCGAACCACTGCGGGTTTCGCGGATTGTGTTTGAGGAATTGCGTCCACAACGTGTAGGCCATGGCGGCTGCGCCCATCGGCAAGCCCGGGTGGCCGGAATTGGCGTTTTGCACCGCATCCGCCGACAACATGCGGATGGTGTTGATACAAAGATTCTCAAGTTCGCTGTCCGGTTTTTGGATCACAGGTCCTCCCTCTGCATTATGACGCGCGCAGCGGGAAGAATTTGCACGAAAAACGCTGTTACAGTCGCCTTACCGGCCAGCGGGTGAATCCCAACCGGAAGGCGTGCCCGACGGCATGTTCTTCATGAACGCTTCCACAGCGTGGATTTGGCCTCCCCAAACCTTGAAGGCTTCCCAAACCATTAGCGTGTCGCCTGCTGTGCGTGTGGAACCGGGCCCGAAATCCATGCGCAGAAGAACGATGCCCAAGTCCTCGTCGACGGCGGCCACTCTATACGTAAGCCCCGCTAGCTTCGGGATCTTTTGCGGCTTGATGTGATCGCAGCCCGGCAAGAACGTGCAGCCCGGGCCCGGCCATCAAACGGCCATTTTCGAAGCGATAGGCGTCGTCGGTGAACGGGGCATCCACAGTGACGAAACTGCCAGCCTGAAGGCCGTGGGGATAATGTTCGGCGATTTTGATCGCGTCTTCGCGCTGAGTCGCGTTCGGTTTCGGTTGGCTTCCGGAGCATCGCGCCGCTGGGGGCCTGCAATGCATCCACATCGAAGATGGCGCCTTCGGTCTTGTTTCGCGTCACCTGCGTTTCCACTTCAGAGATCTTGCCGCTCGGCCACTTTGAGACGAAGCACCAGCATCACCGGCATGCCGGACTCTTCCACCACGGCCAGCGCGGCCGCCACGCCTTGCCGGACATCCAGAATATCGAGCCGATAAGGGCGAAGCCGCGACGCGTTCGCTCCAGAGCGGACTCTGGCCCAGCTTCATCTCTTCCGTATCTTCGGTAAAGCGTACATTGCTCGCCACGGGAAGAGAGCCGGGATTGTGCGCCACCAACGCAGCCAGGTATTGCGTGACGTAGCCGCGCAAACATTCGCGGTCGCAGGTGGCGCCGCTGGCCAGCCCAACGGACGCCAATAGGATTACAGCCAGAGCCCTCATTTGGCTGCGGCGCTGGTCATTTAGCCGCCGGCGCCGGGGCGGGCGGCCGGTCCGTCAGCGTCTGACCCTCAGCAGTCGTTACGGACACAAAGAGAGCCCCAGGCTCGCCGCTCTTCTGCGGGTGGCCGACCACGGTGACTTTATCGCCCGGCTTGAGCGATGACGATTTCCAGCCCGCGCGAATCAGAATGAACGGTGCGGTCATCTCGATGTTCCAGGTCTCTACGCCGCCCTTGTCGTTGGGGACTTCCAATTCGATCCAGGAATGCGGATTGGCCCATTTGAATTGCTTCACGGTCCCCACCAGCGTTACATTCTTGGCACGATCGAAGCCTTCCATCGAATGGTGGGCATAAGCCGAACCCGCCATCCACAGCCCCATGGCGCAAGTACACGCGATCAGTAAACTTCTCATAAATTCCTTTCTAGCGGATCATTCACCGATTTCGAGGTTACGCTCGGCATGTGCGCGTTCAAATCGGGCAGGCACGAAGCTTCCGTGATATCGGTGTCGTCCACCCGTTTCCAGCGTTTGGTCCATTTCCATTCGCCGACCCAATTCTTGGGATCCGAAATGGTGTATTCGATCTCGAGCGTCGCGCCGTCGCCGATCATGCGCATGCGCTCCACTATGTGCGCTTTGTCGCTCATCGGAATCCCATTGTCGAGCCAATGATGGTCGTCGACAAAGCCGATAGTGTCCACCACCAACGTGTCGCCTTCCCAATGCCCCACCGATTCGCCGTTGAAGCTCGGGATGATGATGTCGGGATCGGTGTGCTTGCGGCCATCCAGATAAATGATGCGCACGCTGTTCATGAAACCGCTGATCATGTAAATCGCGGTCGGCTTTTGGACCATGGCGATCGGCCAGACACGCGTCATGAGCACCGGCAATCCGGCTGGCCAGCATGCGCCGATGTCGTCATGGTAGGCCTTGCCCTCCGCGCGCGCCTTCTTGGCCGCGTCGTATTGCACTTGCGCTTCGGGCGTCAGCTTGAAACCGGCCGGCGGCGAGAAGGTGAACGGATTGTCGCGGCTAAAGGCGTGCAGCCAGGTTCCGGTAATGTCGAATCCAGGCTTGGGACGAGGCTTGTTGATATTGGCCGGAGCCAGCGCTCCGAGCTGCGGGGGTTCGGCGGCGGGAGGCGCGGACGGCGCTTGCGCCCAGCCGCCCCAGGCTATTGCGAACAGAGCTGCCGGAGCCGCGGTCGTAATTCCAAATCGCTTCTGCATGGTAGTGATTCCTCGTCTATTTATCTTGCCGCGTCATTTATCGTGCAACTTCAGGCGCACGATGCCCTTCTCGTCGACATATTCGCGATTGTTGTCGCACACGAATTCCACCATCTCGTAATCGCGGGGCATGCGCTGGTAAGCCGAGGTGTAGGTGTAGGGCTTTTCGAGCACCACCGGATCGTCAATAGTGATTTGGTCGTGCAGGATATCGGGCGAGACCATCCTGATGCGCTCGGTAACGCGCATCTGGGCGCTGTGCGGCATACCGCGATAGGTGACGGTGGGTTTGATTCCGACGGTGTCCACCACCAGCGTGTCGCCGTCCCAATGTCCCACCGAGCGCCCGTAAAAGCCGGGAGCGACGTCGTCGATCTTGGCCTGCGGCCGGTCCATATAAACGCGGCGCACTTCGCTGAAGGCTTCGGAAATGATCGTCACCTGCTTAGGGGTTTGGATGAATTCCACCGGATAAATCGCGACCGACATCATGGTGGGCACGCCGTAGGGGATGCATTCGGCGCTGGTGTTGGCGAGTTGCTCGCCGCGTTTGGCGGCCGCGGCTTCTTCGGCGCGCCTGGCCTGGTACGGCTTGTCGTATTCGGGCTTCAGAACCAGCGGCGTGGGCGGGGCTGGCCGGAACTTCGGATCCGCTCCGGGTCCACCCCTATAGATGCCCCAGATACCGGTCAGATCCGGAGGAGTGGCGGTAGCTTGTGCCTGCATCGCCGCCGGCGCCATCGCCAGCAGCGCGGCAGAGCAGAGAATCTTCAACATCATTCGTTCTCCGCGAGGGGTCATTTCTGAGTGGGCGCGGGTGGAGGTCCCAGCCTTGGTCCGTTGTAGAGGACTTTTCCATCCGGCAGAGTCAGCTTCGGAAAGGAATCCACCATTCTGGCCGCTTTTCATCGGGTTGATGATCAGCGTGAGTTTTTCGCCGGCTTTGATGGCTGCTGAACTTCCAGCCGCTTTGCATCAGGATGCTGGGGCTGCCCATTTCGATGCTCCAGTGTTTTACCGCGCCCTTGTCGTCCGGAACGTCGATCTCGATGTAGGAATGCGGATTGGTCCATTCAAAGGAGGTCACCGTGCCGACCAGTGTTATTCGCTTCGTCATGTCGAACATGGTGAAGGAATGGTGCGCCAGCGCCGGACCGGCGATGCCGAAGACGGCCGCGGCCACCAGGACGGCTGAGTGCGCTTGGGCACGCAAGGCCTGCAATATCTTCATTTGAAGCCCTCTCTTATCGAGTCCATACTATTCCTATTGTGGGGCCTTTTGCAAGCAGAGTCCAATTGTTGCATGCAGCGTAGGATAGGCGCTCCTCTGCGCGAGTTTACCTCGTTCGCGCCTTGACTGCCACTATTTTTTCTCCTATACGCGATTATTGGCGCCTCGACTCCTTTTGCATCTCAGACGCTTCCATGGACGACATCTCATGCAAGATCGTTTTGTAGATGGCTTCGATGGCGGCGGGCGTCAGGGGAGTTTGAGCCTGGCCGGCGGCGCGGCGCAAAACCTGCTCTTCACGGCCCGGCGCGCTGGCCGGCGCATGAAACCGCTTCTTGATCAACCCCACCTGGCGAACCACTTGCGCCCGTTCGTTGAGCAGCTTGACGATTTGTCCGTCGATGGAGTCGATCCGCTGGCGCGAGGTGGCCAGCGCCTGGGTAAGCTCGGCGTTCTGAGCGGACAGGACAAAGGCCAGGCAGAGGGACAACGCATATCGCATGGACATGCATTCTATCAGCCATCATGCTGTATCAACCGTCATGGCCTTCTACTCCGCACGGGGCTCAAGCGGAAAGTGCCGGCCGCGTTCTGGGCCACCGAGGTGGTAGCGGCGCTGAGATTGATGGCCATTACCACCACGTTTCGATTGTTCGGAAGCGTGATGGACCGGACGGTCTTGCTCGCGGACAAGTTGAACGTGTAGCTGTAGAGCGTGACCGGGCGCGTATCGCGCGCGCCATTGCTAGAGTCGCGATAAGTCATCGGGACAGCCTTCGATTCGCCGGCATAGCCTTGCGACCCGCACCAATCGCTGAGGCTTTGCGTAAACGCTGTCGTGCTGCCGTCGGTGTAGGTCACGGTGAAGCGCTGCGCCACTTGACTGCCGTTCACTGCGGTGGCGAGAAGTTTGAGTGCGGAAAACTTGCCTGGGGGCAAAGCGATGGTCCCGCCGCTCACCGCGCCCGGCGCGTTGGGCGGGCCAAAATTGTACGCCGCGCCGCCGGCCGTCGACACGCTGGCCAGCAGGTTCCCCGAATACGCCCGGCCGCCTCCATCCAGCCCGCCGGTGGCGAAGAAAATGGCGCCATCGGAGACGGAGCCCATTACATTGTAGGAAGACGATAGGTTGACCGCTCCGCTCGTTCCGCTCGTGCCGATCGAGCCGGTCGCCGCCGTGACCGTGAGGGCGATAGTCGCAGTCTCGCTCAAGCTGCCGGATTTTCCGGTGATGGTGACCGTCGATTTCCCCGCCGCGGCCGAAGCCGTCGCCGCCAGCGTCAGGATGCAACTGGCGGCTGTGGGACCGGGGCCGAACGATCCGGAAACGCCAGTCGGCAGTCCTGTAAAACTGATGGTGACCGTGCTTGAGAAGCCGTTCTGTGGCGTCAAGGTCAGGGTTGAGGCGCCGCTGGCGCCCTGCACGATGCTGAGAGCGGTGGGCGATGCCGACAAGGTAAACGTCGGCGGCAGAGAGACGGTGAGCGCGATGCTGGTCTTGGCGGTCAGGCTGCCGGATGTGCCGGTAATGGTCACGGTCGTAGTAGCCGCGGCTGCGGTACTGGATGCCGTGAACGTCACGCTACGCGTCGTGCCTGCGGGACCGAAAGTGGCGGTCACGCCCGATGGTAGCCCAGAGGCGGCCAGCGCCACGGTTCCGCTGAATCCGGTCTGCGCGTTCACCGCGATACTGCTGGCCGTGCTCGCGCCCCGGCTGAGGCTCACGCTGGCCGGGGTGGCCGAGAGGGTGAAGCTCGGCGGAACAGCGATGGTGAGCGCGATGGTGGTTTTGCTGGTCACCGAACCCGATGTGCCGGTGACGGTCACCGTCGAAGCGCCGGATGTCGCGTTTGCCGCGGCCTTCAACGTCAGCGTGGTGGTGCGCGCCGACGTCGAGGCCGGGCTAAACGTAGCCGTTACGCCCGCGGGCAGGCCAGCGGCCGAAAAAGCGACTGCGCCGTTGAATCCGCCCTGCGGCGTTACCGTGATGGCGCTCGCGCCGCTGGCGCCCTGCAGAATCGTGAGCGCGGCGGGAGACGGTGCGATGGTAAAGCTGGCTGCGGGATTCACGGTCAGACTGATTGCCGCCGTGTTGTGAAGGCTGCCGGATGTGCCGGTGATGGTTACCGTGGTGGCGCCCACAGCGGCCGAACTCGATGCTTTCAAAGTCAACGTGCTGGCTCCGCTTGCGTTGGTCGCGCCAAAAGATGCGGTCACACCCGAGGGCAGTTCCGATGCTGCCAGCGTGACGGTTCCCTTGAAACCACCCTGCGGAGTGAGGGTAATGGTGCTGGTGGTGGAACTCCCCGCCGTGAGGCTCAGGCTGGCGGGCGCCGCCGAAACGGTGAACGTCGGAGATGCGGTTATGGTGAGTGCCAGCTTCGCCGTGCTGGTCACGGTGCCTGAAGTGCCGGTGATGGTTATCGTCGCGGTGACCGCCACCGCGGAACTACTCGCGATGAGGGTCAATGTGCTGGTGGTCATCGCGCTTGCGGGGCTGAAGGAGGCCGTGACGCCCGCCGGCAATCCGGACGCAGTCAGGTTCACCGCGCCGGTGAAGCCCTGCTGCGCGCCCACCGTGATGGTGCTGACGCCGCTGGCTCCCGAAGCGATCGAAAGCGAAGTCGCGGACGAAGACAGGCTGAACCCTGGCGAATTCGTTGTTGCGGTCAAGCCGTTGATCAGCGGCTGGCCCCCGGGACTTCCCCATCCGGTGGCCAGATCGTAGCCCGTGCGCGCCGTGAATCCGCCGTTGTTGCCGCTGACGATGTCGTGCAGATCGCTGGTGAAGCCCGATCCCGCGCCGATGCCGTAGATAACGGGATTGAGAAATCCCACACGCGGCTTTTTGTTCGTCGCCGCCTGCTGATTTGCCAGAGCAAGGAAGCCGGCCCACAAGGGAGCGGCGGCGCTGGTCCCGCCAACCTCGATCCACTGGCCGTTATTGCAAATCAGAAATATTTGTACGTCGGCGGTTAGAGCTACGTCCGGGATGTTGCGCATGCTGGCCGATCCGCCCGCCGCTGTCATGGCCGACGGTGGCTGATAGCTTGGAATGGGCCACGTGGTGCTGACGCCGCCGCCTGAGCCTGGCCATGTGGTCTCGGATTGCCAGGGCCCTCCGGCGCCGGCCGTGGTCAAACTGGTGCCGCCGACCACAGTAAGATTCGGGTCGTCGGCCGGTGGCATGATTCCACCGGTGTAAGCGCCACTATCGCCCGAGGCCTGGAATAGCGACTGCCCCTGAGCGACCATCTGCTTGAAGATCTGCTCGGTGGTGGCGTTGGTCGGGCTCCAGCCCCAGGAGGAGCTCAGTTGGCTAGCCAGGTTGTCAGTGGCCATGCGATTCAAAACATCGTTCGGGTTCGTGCCTTCATAAACAATGATGCTGGTCGCGCCGGGCGCCATGTAGGAAGCCATCATGATGTCCAGCGTCACCTCGACGTTCGCGCCGCCGGGCATGCCGTTGAAGCCGTTGAGTAGCACCGTTTGGGTAGGCACCGGAGCTAGCCCCGCCTGCGTGAAGTTCGCTTTTACATCGGCCGCGTAAAAGCCATCCAGCTCAAACAACCCGACCGACTGGCCGGCGCCGTTGAGCGTTACCGCCGGCGCGTAGGCCGATCGGAAATCGTTGCCGGTGAAAAGACCCGCCGGACCTGATCCGGTGGTGAGCGGCGTCGCATGGGTCAAGGCCCGCGACTTCAGATCCATGGGCTGCGGAAGCACAAAGTTGTCCAGACCGGTGACGTCCAGAATGGTCACGCCCGCGTCCACGGAAGGCTCGCGATCCGGCGCGAAGAAGGTGCCGCGTGTGGGGTGACGCCACTCAATCATGTTCAGGTGGAAAACGCTCTCGATCGCCGCCACCGTGCCGCGCACATCCAGGATGGTGCGATTGGGGTGCGTGGAGGTCACCGTGAAACCGCTGGCCTGGAAGAAGCGCGCAAGAGCCTGGTAGTCGTCTTCAGTGGGACCGAAGCGTTCGGCAAACTGCGCCGGGGTCAAGTATTGGCGGAAATTCGGGCTGGCCGGATCGGCGAGCTGGCCCAGCAAGGTTTCGAGCTCGGCCGGATTGCGAAGAGGCAATCCGACGGCCAGGCTAATCTGCGCGGACGGGGCCAGGGGCCCGAGCACTTTGGACGCGGACACGGACTCCGGAACATGCCCCCGAAGAACCTGTGTGCCGGCGGCCTGGAGTGAGGCCATCGACAGAAGAATTACAGCCGCCCAGCGAGTCCTGTTTGCAAAACACATAGGATAATTCCCTCTATGTCTCGCTTATCGGATCGGAGAAAATCTTTGCGGTTAATCGACGCCTAGCGAGGGCTCGAAAAACGCTCTAGCTGAGTGCTGCTGGGGGTACCTGTGGGGCTTCGCGCAGGCTGATTTAGCGGTCCTTGCGGGAGGACGAGTTAGCTGGCTTGATCGATGGCGGCGCGAGCGTCATGCAAGGCGTATTCCCGAGCGAGATCCATGGTCGGGAATCCTTGATCGCTGTGATGAATCGTTTGGGTACGTTCGGGGTGGATGATCAACGTGTAATCGCATCTCCAACCGCCGTGCTCCAATTGATGAAGCTCCATTTCGATTTCAATGCCCTTGTAGCTGCCTTGAATCACACTTCCCCCCTTGGCCGGCGCTCTCTATCCCGATCGGCGCGCCAGGAGGCACGGCCCTTACGACCGCGCACTCCAGGCGACCTTGGGCGGCCAAAAATAGGTGGGCCGACCCGCAGACACGTCCACGTCAGCAACTCAAACGAGGAGCAGTACAGAAGTATCGCGGACTCGCTTTAGCCCTGTCTGGTCAAGATTGCTCACCTGGAATGCATGGAGCCGAGGGTTATTTCCGAAGTAGTCCTCCAGTTCACGGAGTAACTTGTGACAAGTAAGTATTCACGAAATAATTGAAAATAAACGATTTACTTGCGCCTAAGCGTGGTACTGTTGGGGCACGACAAACAGAGAACACACCGAACGGAGCACGAAGCTCCAAAATCAGATCGATCAAGTGGTGCGTTACACCAAAGAAAAGAACATTCACACCCCCGGCAACTTCGCCAAGTTGAGCACGGACCTCACCGAGTACACCAAGTGGGCGCAAGCCAATGCGCAAACCACCGATGCCGCGTTGGCCGCGGATAAGCAACCCGTCGGCGCAAGCCGCTAGTTTTGCGCTGAAATACCAGCCAACATTCTTCGAGGCTGTTGGCTGAGCTACGGGCGTCGGCGTCAATCTCCTTTTTTCAGCCTCCATTCCAAAATCCTGCGAGTTGCAAAGCGCTCAGAATTCCCGTCACCCATCGTGGTGGTTTGGTGGTGCTCCACGTAATGGACCCGTGCTCAGTTTCCAGCATCTTGCGTTGCCCACTGCCAGAGTTGTCGAAGACAATCGCCCGGTCTGCTATTTGAATCGCCTCGGGCAGATTCGCGGGGCTGCGGACGTATCGACGACGGATGTCCTTGTCGGGAACATCGTGGCCACCTTGCGAAACACGTTGTTGCACGCGAAGAATGCCAAGTTCGGACGTCTCTAGGCCGATATAAACTAGTTGCAAATCCAATCCCAAGATCTTCGCTTCCCGCATCATCCCCAAGGTTCTCTTGCTCGCGAGAGTGGTCTCGATCGCGAAACTGGCGCGCTTGTCCAGGCAGTCCTCGATGCGCATCAAGATCTCACGCCCAGCCGCTAAGGTCACGCTACGTGGAGCGGACGCGTTCAGGCGCCGGGCGATTGCGTCGGGATCGAGCAGATTCTCTCGACCCTCAAAATTCAGGGCCTTGGTCAGCGTGCTCTTGCCTGACCCGTTAGGTCCGGCAACCACGGTTAAGACCGGCACATCTCAAGCCGCGCTTGCCGACAATTCGCGCACTATCTCGAAATTGCATCCCCGCGGCGCACCAGCAATGAATCGAATCTCGAAGCGGTGCCCATCCGGCTGCTGCATGACTTCGACGTCGGTCTCGCGATCTCGATAGAAGACCGAAACGCCTCGTGCCAGCGCCTCATCGCGGGCGCGGTCCCATGCAGCCTCCGCCGCAAGAGCGAATTCGTCGGTGAGAATGCCGGGTTTCGCCATAATAGCCAATTCTGCCTTCTATGGTAACGCGCTCAGTTCATGCCGGGCAGGACGCCGTTGGCTAGCCTCTCGAGATCCGCGACCGGGATCTCGCGCTCCTGAACGCGATCAAGCAGGTGCTGCCACAGTGCGCATGGCAGTTCAGCGAAGCGTATCCTTAACAATCGCGTCGGCGGCAATCGCGTCGGCCCCAAAGACTGCGCGAACCAGATCCTTGCCCGCCTCGTTCTTTGCGTCCCGGTTCTGTTCGTTCAAGAACCGCTGGTAAGCCTCTGCCAACAGCTGTTTCGGGATGGGCACGTCTTGGCGAACTGGAGCGTCGGGCATACACTTAGGATTGCATCAATTGGTTATCGGCATCATCCCAGTGTCCTCAGGAAATCAGCCGGCCGCGCGATCCCGATCCCCCGAAAATCCTTGAGCTTGGTGAGGTGGCGATCGCCTGAGACGATCAGGTCGGCGCCTCCAGCGAGGGCGCACTCGAGAATCCGGTCGTCGTCGGGATCGGCCTGGATGATTTGTAGCGTAATCTTCGGCTCCACCATCGTGGCTACGCGCGCCATAAGCTTTAGCTGAACGACAATCTCGGCTTCCGGCCTGCGGAGACGCGAGCGTAGCGCCCCGGCAAGTTCGCGAATGATCTCGGGTGAAACCAGAAGAGAATATTCTCGCCTTACGGCTCGGCGCCAGAGTTCGAACGGTACGCCACGCGCACCTTGGTACGCGGGAAAGTAGACGTTTGTGTCGAGGACGACCTTAATTGGACCGCCGGGCCTTGCGGTACTCATGGATCAGCCGAGTCGCACTCCGTAGGTCGGTTTTGAGACCGAGCTTCTTCGCGTGCTTGGCGGCCGCGAGTCTGAGTCGATCGTCTTCGGCGATCATCTGTTCCACCGTCATCGGATTCTTGGCTTGCTCCGCCTTCGCCTCCTGGATGAGGTTCTCCACCCATCGCATCTCATCGCGATCCCGCTGGTGGCGAAAGCGTTGATACACGCGCACCATTTCGCGGAATAGCTCGCTCTTCGTGCGGCGTTCTTGCCTGGCGAGCGTCTCAACTTGCTTCACCACTGTCGGGGGCACGGAGAAGCCGAGAGTTTTGGTGGTTCTGGCCATTTCTTTGTTCAGTGTAACTTAGTTCAGCTTGTTACAACCTGGCGATCAATTGATCTCCTTGACCCCCAGGCCCATGGATTGCCACTTGGCTATTACGTATTCTTGAAAGCCAGGACATGGAGCTGATTCGCAAATCGGTGCCAGCTCCTTCCTAACCTGTGACAGAAGCACAGTCCCAATCTGAAGAGCGTTCTTCTCTGGCTGGGGAAATCTGATTTCAAACGGCTTGCCGTAGAAGAATACGGCCGTCGTCTCTGGGAAGAGCATTCTCTGGTAACCAACGAGGGGCTGAAACGATATCAGCCCGATCTCTTCGAGGTGCATCAAAGAATTGAAGTACACGCCGCCCTCGGTGTATATCGTATCGTTGTGACCGTAAATCAGCGGAACCAAGTCGCCGATTTGCCAGACGAATGAACAAAGCTTTCTGAAAAGCTCGGCATCAGCTTTATCAAGAGAGGACAGCAAGTTCACGGTCCGTTTTGCGTACGATCCTGGACTATTGGCTTCTCCAGCTAAGACCTTCGACCACAGAGTTTGCATCTCGTCGTCTGAAATGAGCCGGCATCGATCGAAGAAATGCGCGATCCAATCGTCCTCGATGTCCTGCGGGCTCGCATCGCCTTCAAGTAGTGGCAACGCCTTGCTAGTAATTGTCTCGATGTTGTATTGCTTTTTCGCTTCCTCTATAAAGAAGCGACTTATCGCGCGATCCTGGAGGGCCGTGATCTCTAGCTGCGAAATCGCCCGAGTCTTGTCGGCTTCCGCCTCCGCCTGGGCAATCCGGCGGATCTGATGCGGTTTGAATATTCCACCGATTGCGTCCGATATTTTCTCGATTAGTACCGTTGCCGGCTTGGTTAGATCCCCGAGATTGATCAATCCGCCGCCTTGGCCCATTCCAGTAGCGTAACAGTTGGGTATGCCCGAGCGTCGCGCTCCAAAGGCCCAGATTCTAGCGTCTTTCTCCCCTCCTGCATGCAACTCGGCATACAATGGTCCCAGGCCCCAAACGCCGCTGTGACGAGCCTGGGCCGGGAGACTCTATGCTGCGTTTTCTCACTGCCGGGTTGCTGATCGCCGGAGCCGCCCTGGCCGACACCACCACCGGCGCGTCCAACGTCACCTTTGACAAGGACGTCCTGCCCATTCTGCAAAAGAACTGCCAGACGTGTCATCGCCCGGGCGAAATCGGCCCGATGGCGTTTTTGAATTATACAGGCACTCGGCCCTGGGCCAAGTCCATCAAGGAAGCGGTGCTCACCAAGAAGATGCCACCCTGGTTCGCCGATCCGCGCTACGGACATTTCGCGAACGAGCGCAAGCTGAGCGACGCCGACATCAAGACGATCACCGCCTGGGTGGACGCGGGCGCGCCCGAAGGCAACGCGAAAGACATGCCGCCGTCCCTGGTTTGGACCGAAGGCTGGAACATCAAACCCGATCTCACGTTCCAGTTGCCCAAGCCCTACACGGTCCCCAAGACCGGCACCATCCAGTACACCTATTTCATCGTGCCGAGCGGCCTCACCAAGGACACCTGGGTGACGGACGCCGAAGTTCGCGCCGGCAACCGCAGCGTGGTGCATCACGCCAGCGTTTACATACGCCCGCCCGGTTCCACCTGGCTGAGGGACGCGCCCATCGGCGAAGCCTACGTTCCGCCCGCGCGCGGACCCCTGGGCACGCATCCGCCGTCGGAAATCGCCAGCCGCCAAGCCAAGATGGAAAACGAATGGTTCGTCGGTTACGTGCCGGGCATCCAGCCGCAGCGTTATTTCGCGCCGGAGACCGGAGCCGCGAAGCTGATTCCCGCCGGATCCGACATTGTGTTTGAGATGCACTACACGGCCAACGGAAAAGAAGAAGGCGTGGATCAGACCAAGGTTGGCTTCGTGCTCGCGAAGGAGCCGCCGAAGTATCGTCTGCTCACCATCGGCGTGGCGAATGCCGACTTTGCGATCCCGCCCGGCGATCCCAACTACGAGGGGCATGCCAGCGCGACCTTCAATGAGCCGGTCACTGTCATTTACCTCCAGCCACACATGCACACGCGCGGCAAGGACATGGAGATTCGCTTCCAATATCCAACCGGCGAATCGCAAACCATGCTGAACGTACCGCACTACAGCTATCTGTGGCAGACCATTTACTACGAGAAACAGCCGCTGGAAGTGCCGAAAGGAACCACGGTCGACGTGATCGCGCATTGGGATAACTCGGCGAATAATCCGCTGAATCCCGATCCCACCAAGACCGTCCGCTGGGGCGATCAGAGTTGGGATGAGATGCTGGTGCCGTTCGTTGGCGTGCTGGTTCCACCCAACGCCGATCCTGCAACCGTGACCAGCCGTCCGAAACCTGGCCCGGTGGCTGCGCCTTAGCCTGTATTGTAGAAAGCATGTCGGAAACCAAAGCGCTGGCTGGGTGGATCGTGCAGACCCGGCCCCAGGACATCCCTGAGGATGTGCAAAGCGAGTCGCGCCGCGCCCTCCTGAACTATGTAGGATGCGCGTTGGGTGGAAGCCCCGACGCGGCCGTGAACAACGCCATGTGCGCGTTCGCGCCGTTTTTCGGGCCGCCGAGCGCAAATATCCTCGGACGCAGGGAGCGCGCCGATCCACTGCACGCGGCGCTGATGAACGGCATCAGCTCCCATGTTTACGATTACGACGACACCACGCCGAAGAATTATATTCATCCCAGTTCGCCGGTGGCATCGGCGCTCTTCGCTTACGCCAGCGCCAACAAAGTGACGGGCCGCGATTTCGTGCATGCTTTCATCCTGGGCTTCGAAGCCGAATCGCGCATCGGCAACTCCGTTTATCCCGCGCATTATGACGTCGGCTGGCACATCACCGGCACAGCGGGCGTGTTCGGCGCGGCGGTGGCAATCGGCAAGTTGATCGGGCTTTCGGAACAGCAGATGATCTGGGCCATTGGCCTTGCGGCAACGCAAGCCGCCGGGCTGCGCGAGATGTTCGGATCCATGGCGAAATCGCTGCATCCAGGCCGCGCGGCGCAGAATGGCTACGCCTCCGCGTTGCTCGCGCAAGCGGGCTTCACTGCCGGGGTACACGGTCTTGAAGGTCCGCGAGGCTTCGCGGCGGTGCAAGCGGGCCAGTACGATTTATCGAAGATCACTGCGGGGCTCGGCGTGGACTTCGATCTGCGCGCCAATACCTATAAACCATTTCCCTGTGGAATTGTAAATCACCCCAGCATCGATGGCGCTATCCAGATTCACAACGACCTTAAGCCCGCGCCTGACTCGATTCGCGCCGTGCGACTGCGCGTTGCGCCGTTGGTGCTGGATCTTTGCAACCAACAAAACATCACGCGCGGTCTGCAAGGCAAGTTCTCGGTTTATCACGGCGCGGCCATCGGGTTGGTGCGCGGCAAAGCGGGCATCGCCGAGTACACTGACGAAGCGGTCAACGATCCGGCTATCCAGCGCGTCCGCGAAAGCGCGACGGCTGTGGGCGATCCGTCGCTTACCGAGGATCAGGCCAACATCGAGGTGGAGTTGGCCAATGGTGAAAAAATCAACCGTTTCGTCGAGAAATCGCTCGGCAATATTCACCGCCCGATGAGCAACCAGCAACTGGAAAACAAATTCCGCGATCAAGCCGTGCTGGCGCTCCAGCTGCCGCAGGTGGAGCGCGCGATCGAGCTGTGCTGGCGGATCGATCAACTCGCGGACGTCAACGAATTGATCCAAACGCGCATGCGGAAGCTGACGCTCATCGCCTGTCTCGCGGTCTTGGCCTCCGCGATCGCTCAAGCTGAAGTCGGCGAGATCCGCTTTCCCATCGGTGCGGGCGGCGTCGGGTTTCTGCCGTTGCTGGTCATGCAAAAGTACGGCCTGATCGAGCAATATGCGAGGGCCTCAGGCGTTAACGTTCACGTGCGATGGATCAACATCGGCGGGCCATCTATCATGAATGACGCCCTGCTCTCGGGCTCGGCCGATTTCATCGCAGCCGGTCCACCCGCCTTCCTCACTTTGTGGGATCGCACCATCAACTCGGCCAAAGTGAAAGGCGTCGCGGCCATGACGTCGCTGCCGATGGTTCTCAATACTCGGTCTCCGAATGTGAAGAAGCTCGACGACATCACCGATCGCGATCGCATCGCGGTGACCGCCATCAAAGTGTCCATTCCGTCATTGGTGATGCAGATGTACGCACGGCAGAAATACGGCGCTGCGCAAAGCAATCGCTTTGACAAGTACACGGTCACGATGACGCATCCCGATGGCGTGATCGCGCTGCTTTCCGGATCCGGCGCCGTGGACGCGCACTTCACATCGCCGCCATTTTCCGAACGGGAACTCAAGGACCCGCGCATTCACACCGTGATTACGAGCGACGACATCATGGGCGGTTCCACTACCTTTACTATGGTCTCCACAACCAGCAAATTTCGCGAGCAGAACCCGAGGGTCTTCGCCGCGGTACTCAAGGCGCTGGAGGAGGCGAATCGCAGAATCGTCGCGGACAAGAAGACTGCAGCGGAAATCCTATTGGCGTCCACCGGCGGCGAGAAGGGGTTTTCAGTCAACGAGATTGTGGAAGCGCTCAACGATCCTCACGTGAAATTCACCACCACGCCGGAAAACGTCATGAAGTACGCTGCGTTCATGCATGCCGTCGGATCCATCAAGAACCAACCCGCATCCTGGAAAGATCTCTTCTTTCCCGAAATCCACGCGACGCCCGGAAGCTGATGCTGGCGGTCCGTGGGGTAACTTTGCAATACAGCGCCCAGAATCAGTTAGTAACTGCCACTTATCGAGTTACTTTTGACGTTGGTCAATCGGATCGATTTATTGTGCTCGGCCCCTCAGGTTGCGGCAAGTCCACGCTGCTGAAAGCAGTCGGCGGCTTTATCCGCCCTATGGAAGGAGACATTCTCCTGGATGGGGCGCGCGTAGAAGCTCCCGGCCCCGATCGCATATTTGTGTTTCAGGAGTTCGATCAGCTCCTGCCGTGGAAGACTATCCGGGATAATATTGTCTTCGCTTTAACCGCCAGCGGCAAAATGCCGCGCCGGCAAGCGGAAGAGCGCGCCATGCACTACATTGCGAAGGTCAAGCTAACTGAGTTCGCCGCCAGCTATCCGCACACGCTATCGGGCGGCATGAAGCAGCGCGCAGCCATCGCTCGCGCCCTGGCGATGCAGCCCCGCATTCTTCTGATGGACGAGCCGTTCGCCGCACTCGATGCGCTGACGCGCGTTCAAATGCAGGAAGAATTACTGGAGCTTTGGCAAGAAGCGAAGTTCACGGTCTTGTTCGTCACGCACTCCATTGCGGAAGCTCTTCGCGTCGGCACTCGCATTCTGGTTCTGAGCGCGCATCCTGGCGAAGTCAAGGCCGAACTCACTCCCGACACCTGCGATGAAGCGCGTCTCCAGGAATTGCTGTTCCATGCCTGACGCGCTCCGCAAGGTCCTGGTATTAGTTGTCCTCGCGGCCATTTGGGAAGCCTACGCGCGCTGGCTTAATAATCCGCTGCTCTTTCCCACGTTCGTCGACACGGTGAAGGCGTTTTTTGCGGCCATCGCATCGGGAGAATTGCCCAGGGCGGCTTCCTACACCATTCAACTGTTGCTGAAAGGCTACGTGGCCGGCCTCGCGATCGCCGCCCTGCTCACCGCGTTCGCCAGCGTTTCACGTATCGGAGCGGATCTCCTCGAAACGCTGACGTCCATGTTCAATCCGCTGCCTTCCATCGCTCTGCTCCCTCTTGCGCTGATCTGGTTCGGGCTGGGCGACGGCAGTATCATCTTCGTGCTCATTCACGCCGTGCTGTGGGCCGTGGCTCTCAACACCTACTCGGGTTTCCGCGCTGTCAGCCCAACGCTTCGGATGGTGGGGCAGAATTATGGGCTCTCAAAAGTTGGATATGTCGCGCGCATCCTGATTCCGGGCGCATTTCCGAGCATTCTTACGGGGCTCAAAGTGGGTTGGGCGTTCGCTTGGCGCACGTTGATCGCGGCGGAGCTGGTGTTCGGCGTCAGTTCCGGCTCCGGAGGCCTGGGTTGGTATATCTTCGAACAAAAAAACCAGTTGCTGATACCGAACGTTTTTGCCGGGCTTCTCACCGTCATCCTGTTCGGGTTGATCGTCGAGCACCTCATCTTCCGAACCATTGAAAATCGAACGGTCCGCCGCTGGGGCATGCAGGTGTGAGCCCAGGGATTTTAGGCTTGATAGACTATTAGCCAAATGAAAACCACCCTGTTTGCCTATTGCTTCGCGGCGCTCGCCACGGCCGTCTACGCGCAAGCCCCGCAACCCGATTTCAGCAAAGTGGAAATCAAGACCACGAAGATCAGCAACAACTTTTATACTCTCGAAGGGCAAGGTGGCACCATCGGCGTATTGGTTGGGCCGGATGGAATTTTCATGGTGGACTCGCAGTTTGCGCCTCTCTCGCAGAAGATCGCCGCCGCCATCCACCAGATTTCCGACAAGCCGATCCGCTTCATGGTGAACACCCACGTACACGGCGATCACACCGGCGGCAACGAAAACTTCGCGAACATGGGCGTGACTATTTTTGCGCGCGACGAGTTGCGCTTCCGCCTGGCTCATCCGTCCCCGGGAGCGAATGGCGCGCCTGGCGTCCCCGCTCCGGCCGTCGCGCTGCCCGTTGTAACCTACGAAGGCCCCGTGACCATTCATATGGACGGCGAAGAAGTGCAACTCATTCCGATTCGCCGCGCGCATACCGACGGCGACACGCTGGTTCATTTTGTGGGGAACGACGTGCTCATGACCGGCGACTACTATCGCTCCATCCAGTTTCCGAATATCGATCGGACCAATGGCGGATCGCTGAACGGCATGATCGAGGGGCTCGGCATCACCATCGGCATGGCTGGTCCCAACACCAAGATCATCCCCGGTCACGGGCCCATGGTGGATCGGGCGGCCGTCATCGCGCATCGCGATATGATCCTCGCCATTCGTAGTAAGGTGGCGGCGCTTGTGAACCAGGGAAAGACCGTCGAGGAAGTGATCGCGGCCAAACCCACCTCCGATTACGACAACATCCCCAACGCCTCTACCACCTCGGAGCGCTTTGTTCGCCAATTGTACGCGGAGCTTAAAATTAACTAAACTAATAGCATAATGCTTAGAGTTTGGCTGGCTGGTGTGATGGTGTGCGCCGCGGCATTTGCCGCCGCCCGGCCTGAATTCGCTTTGCGCGACACGCACGGCGTGCTGCACTCTCCAGAGGAATGGAACGGGAAGAAGGCGATCGTCGTATTCTTTACGACGACCGATTGTCCTTTGAGTAACAACGACGTTCCAGAAATGAACCGGACCGTGCGCGCCTACGCAGGCCGCGGCGTGGCCTTCTATGCGGTGCAGGCCGATACTACCATCGCCGACGCCGAGGTGCTGCAGCATACTAAGGACTACCAGTTTTCGTTTCCGGTCCTTTTCGATCCGCATCAGACCCTGGCGAAGATGACCGGAGCCACCACCATTCCGTCGGCGGCCGTGCTGACGCCCGATGGAACACTCCTTTACCTGGGACGCATTGACAATCTGGTGGAAGATTTCAACGTACGCCGCCAGGTGCCCACCAAATTCGATCTGCGGGAAGCGCTGGACGCGGTCCTGGAAGGCAAGCCGGTACCGCACGCCCGTACCAAAGCCTTCGGTTGCGCCATCAATCTGGTGAAATAGAGGTCCAAGCATGACAAAACAATTCGCTGGCATCATGTTGTTGGCGCTGCCGTTCATCGCCTCCGCGGCTCCGCCCACCTCCACCGGCGCGCCCACCTTCAATAAAGACATCGCACCCATCCTTTACGCCAACTGCGCCACCTGCCATCGGCCCGGGGAAGTAGCGCCGTTTCCTTTGCTCACCTATCAAGACGCGGCCAAACGAGCTTCCTTGATTGCGGGCGCGGTGGGCGGCCGGTTCATGCCGCCCTGGAAAGCCGAGCCGGGATATGGCGATTTCGCGGGCGTGCGCCGCCTTAGTGATGCGCAAATCGCTCTGATTCAGGATTGGGCCAAAGCCGGCGCGCCGGAGGGGGATGCCGGCGCCAAACCGACACCTCCCAAGTTCACCGATGGATGGCAAGGCGGGCAGCCGGATCAGGTGCTAACCATCCCAGTGAAATATTCGCTGCCGGCCGATGGTCCGGATCAGTATCGATGCTTCGTTCTGCCAACCGGCCTGGATCACGACGTGTATCTCGACAGCACCGAGTTTCGTCCCGAGAATCGCCGCATCGTGCATCATGCGCTGGTGTTTCTCGACGCAAGTGGCAAAGCCAGAGAACTGGCCGCGGCCAGCCCGGATGGAAGTTATCCCTGTTTTGGCGGTCCCGGGTTTCCCGCAGCTGGATTGATTGGCGGCTGGGCGCCCGGTCTTACGCCTCCGCCGCGCGACCCGGAGCTTTCGCAACCGCTTCGCAAGGGAATGGACGTGGTGATTCAGATTCACTACCATCCCTCGGGAAAGCCGGAACAGGATCAATCGTCCTTCGGACTTAGCTTCTCGGGTCCGCCCACCCGGGGCCGCACTTCGATTCTGCTATTCGACCATCATCTGGACATCGCGCCCGGCGACTCGCACTACGTAGCGAAAGCATCGCTCACTTTGCCGCGCGACGTGCAACTGGCGGGCGTGACGCCACACGCGCACTACCTCTGTAAGGACATGAAGGTGACCGCGACGCTGCCCGATGGGACCATCAAGCCGCTGATCTGGATCAAGGACTGGGATTTCAACTGGCAGAACGCGTATCGCTACAAGACGCCGATCGACCTGCCGAAGGGAACGCGCGTGGACCTGGAGTACTTGTACGATAACTCGGAGAACAATCCCCACAATCCGGCGCATCCGCCGGTGCGCATTCACTGGGGCGAGGAGACGAAGGACGAAATGGCGCTGGTGTTCCTCACCGTGGTGCTGCCCACCCGCGACGACATTCGCGGCTTGCAGCAGGACGTCGGCCGTCAATACGTAGACCAGTTTCTGAGCCAGGTTCACACCCTGCAGGACTTGCCGTATGAAATGCTTTCGCAGGATGCGGTGGGGAAGTTAACGCAAGTGTTCAAGCTGTTCGACAAAAACGGTGATGGTCAACTCGATGACGCTGAACGCAGCGCGATGGTGACGTTCATACACAACGTCCAGGAACGGCGCCAGGAAAAACAAGACAAGTAAACTTGCTATACTGTTTCTTCATGCTTTCCGCCCATCACCATCATCCTCGGCACCACTGGCGACCGGCGGCCATCTGACGAATTTCTGAAGTGAACAAACCGCCCGCCGACATCCAGGCGGGCTTTTTTATTGGTATGGACTTCTTTGGTATCTAAAATGACTCTCGATTTCAGCAAGCTCAACGGCCTGATCACGGCCGTCATTCAAGATCACTTGACGGGCCGCGTCCTGATGGTCGGCTTCATGAATGAGGAGGCGTTCCACAGGACCGTGGAATCCGGATACGCCACGTTCTTCAGCCGGTCGCGCAACAAGCTGTGGCTCAAAGGCGAATCGTCGGGGCACAAACTGGTGGTAAAGAATATTTCGACGGACTGCGATCTCGACGCGCTGCTCATCCAGGTGGAAGCGCTCGGACCGGGCGTGTGCCATGAAGGTTACCAGAGCTGCTTCTTTCGCCGACTGGATGGCGGCGAATGGAAGGAATCCGAACCACGGGTTTATGATCCGGACGCGGTGTACGGGAGCAAATCGTGAAACTCAAGCTCGGCATTCCC
Organism: Bryobacterales bacterium; assembly: GCA_963798295.1. Taxonomy (GTDB): domain Bacteria; phylum Acidobacteriota; class Terriglobia; order Bryobacterales; family Bryobacteraceae; genus Palsa-89. The sequence goes on from CAWCSV010000008.1 coordinate 517,949, forward strand.
AAGGGCAGCCTGGAAAACGCGACCATCGATCTTTTCCGCCGCGCGGGCTTCAACATCACCACCAGCTCGCGTTCCTATTTTCCGGCCATCGACGATCCGGAAATTGAATGCATGATGATTCGCGCGCAAGAGATGGCGCGTTATGTCGAAGATGGCGTGCTGGACGCCGGACTCACCGGACGGGACTGGATCGAAGAGAGCGAAGCCAACGTCCACGCGGTGGCCGATTTAATCTACGCGAAACAGAGCTTCGGAAAAGTGCGCTGGGTGCTGGCCGTGCCCGAAGCGTCTCCGTTCCAGAGCGTGAAGGATCTGGAGGGGAAAATCATCGCGACCGAACTGGTGGCCACCACGCGGCGTTATTTGGCGAAGAACGGCGTGACGGCCAAGGTGGAATTTAGCTGGGGCGCGACGGAAGTGAAGCCGCCGGTGCTGGCCGATGCGATCGTGGAAGTGACGGAGACCGGATCGTCGCTGCGCGCCAACAAACTGCGCATCGTCGAGACAGTGCTTGAATCGAACACCCAGCTTATCGCCAATGTCGACTCCTGGAAGGATGCCGCGAAGCGCCGCAAAATGGAGGACATTCATCTGTTGCTCGACGGCGCCATTAACGCGTTGGGCCGGGTGGGGCTAATGCTGAACGTGCGTAAGGAGTGCCTGCCCGCGGTTCTGGGCATCCTTCCGGCGCTGAAAAAACCCACCATATCGAATCTCAGCGACGACGAATGGGTTGCGGTTCACACCATCCTGGAAGAGATCACCGTGCGCAACATCATTCCGCGGCTGAAGGAAGCCGGCGGGCAGGGAATCGTCGAATATCCGTTGAACAAGATCGTGATGTGATGCTCCGAATCATTTCACTCAGCGAAGCGCAAAGTTTCGTCACGCGAAAAGCAGTCCGGTTGGCCGAGGCCGAGCAGGTGGTCGCGCCAATCTTAGACGCGGTGCGGAAACGCGGCGACGACGCAGTGCTCGAATATGCTCGGAAGTTCGACGGCTTCGAAGGAACGAACTTCTCAGTTCCCACCGTGGAATCGCACATTTCGCCCGAATTTCTTGCAGCGCTCGAGACCGCGTCTAAGAACATTCACGAGTACGCAACTCTGCAACTTCCACGCGCGAGCTGGGTGGAATTTCCCGATGGCAGGCGCTTGGGCTGCGTCGTGCGGCCGCTGGAATCGATGGGCGCCTATATCCCGGCAGGCCGCTATCCGCTGCCGTCCACATTGCTGATGACCGCGATTCCAGCGCAGGTGGCCGGCGTGCGGACCATTTGCGTCACGTCGCCGCATCCCAGCGCGGAGATTCTCGCTACGGCGAAGTTTCTGGGTGTCGAGAAGATCTTACGGATCGGAGGTGCGCAGGCCATCGCGGCCATGGCGTTTGGAACCGCCACGGTTCCCAAGGTAGATCGCATTGTGGGTCCTGGAAACATTTACGTCGCGGCCGCCAAGAAGCTGCTGGCCGGCGAAGTTGGAATCGATTTCGTGGCGGGGCCGACGGAAATCGTGATCATCGCCGAAGATGCCGATCCACGCTGCGTAGCCGCCGACATGCTGGCACAGGCCGAGCACGATCTGGAAGCGTCTTCCATTCTGCTGACTACGTCGCGATCTTTGGCCGAAGCTGTGGCGCTGGAGGTTGCGCGCCAGCTTGAAACATTACCCACCGCTCCTGTTGCGTGCGATGCGATCCGCAATAACAGCGCCGCCATCCTATGCCCCTCCGTGGATGCCGCGCTGGAGGCTTCCAACCGCCTTGCGCCCGAGCATCTGGCGATCTATGACGCCAGCCTGCTCCCGAAGATCCAGCACGCGGGCAGCGTATTCATCGGACCGAGCAGTCCAGAGGCCGCAGGCGATTACGCCACCGGTCCCAATCACGTGCTGCCCACTTCCGGAGCGGCGCGAATCCGTGGCGGGCTATCGTCGGCTGACTTCGTGAAGGTGATCTCGGTGCAAGAGCTGACGTCTTCCGCTTTACGCGGCCTCGCGCCCGCCATCACTACACTGGCCCGAGCCGAGGGTTTGGAAGCGCACGCTCGTTCAATCGAGGTTCGCCTCGAAAATGAGGTGCGGCTTGCCAGGTAAACGTATCGATCTGCCGCCGGGCGTTTTGCAGCCGCGCGAAGCGGTGCTCAAAATGGCGCCCTACTCGCCGCCCACCGGCGGACGAGCCGGCAAATTGCGTCTGGATTTCAACGAGAACACCGTGGGAGCTTCGCCCAAGGTGATCGAATATCTGCGGGAGCACCTAAGCGAAACCGGCCTCGCTGTGTATCCCGAATACAGCGAGATCAAGCGGGAGCTCGCGGAATTCTTCGGCGTCGAGCCCGAAGACTTTATCCTTACCAACGGAACCGACGAAGCTATTCAGGTCCTGGTGAATACTTATATCGACGACGGCGGCGAGGTGCTTCTGCTGCAACCGTCGTACGCGATGTACAGGTTTTATGCTGAAGTGGCGGGCGCGAGCATCCACGAGATCCCCTATCGCGCGCAGAAGCTGGCGTTTCCGCTCGAAGAACTTTTGGACGCGATCCGACCCTCCACGCGCGCCATCCTGATCGCGAATCCGAACAATCCCACGGGCACGGGAACGTCGCGCGCCGGTATCGAACGCATTCTCGAAAAGGCCAGCAATGCGGCCGTTTTGATCGATGAGGCCTATTACGAATTTTCCGGCGTGACCGCGCTGCCGCTGCTCAACGATTTTCCGAATCTGTTCGTCAGCCGGACGTTTTCGAAGGTTTACGGCATGGCGGCGATGCGGCTGGGCTGCCTGTTCTCGCAATCCGGCAATGTCGATTTTCTACACAAGGCGCAATCGCCGTACAGCGTGAACACACTGGCTACACTGGCCGCGCATGCGGCGATCCAAGACAAAACCTATATCGAAAAGTACGTGACCGAAGTGCTGGCCGCGCGCGAGTTGCTCTATGTGGGTCTGGAAAAACTCGGCATCCCATACTACGAAAGCAAGGCGAACTTCGTGCTCTTCCAAGCCGGTGTGCGCGCCATTCCAGTGCGCGATGAACTGCGGCGGCGGGGCGTGCTGGTGCGGGATCGAAGTTATGAAATTCCAGGCTGCGTTCGGGTCACGGTGGGCACGCGCGAGCAGATCCGGCGCTTTCTAGGGGAACTGGAGCAAATCTGGTGAGCTCTGTTATGAGGGACCAGATGCTGGTCTTCGACATGGATGGTGTGCTGGTGGACGTCACCGAATCGTATCGCGAGACGATCGTGAAGACCGTGGAGCATTTTACGGGCAAAACGATTTCGCGCGATTTGATCCAGGATTACAAGAACCAGGGCGGTTGGAATAACGACTGGCTGCTCTCGCAAAAGATCTGTCGCGACCTGGGCGTCGAATTGCCCTATGCGGACGTAGTGCAATACTTCAACTATCTGTTTCTCGATCAGGGCATGATCCATCGCGAACGCTGGCTGCCGCGCGACGGATTGCTCGATCGCTTGGGCGAACGGTTTGACTTCGCCATTTTCACCGGGCGCACCACCGAAGAAGCCGAGATCACGCTTAAGCGCGAAGGGCTGCGCGATCGCTTTCTGCTGGTATCCGCCAACGACGTGGAGTGCGAAAAGCCCGCGCCCGATGGACTGCTGAAGATCGCCGCCATGCATCCGGGAAAGAAGCTGCTGTATATCGGCGATACGGTGGACGACGCGCGCTGCGCCAAGGCGGCGTACGTGCCCTTTATCGGGATCGCCGCGCGCCACAGCCCGCGCCGCGACGAGCTGGTGGATTTGTTGCGATTGGAAGGCGCGATTCAGGTGATCGAGGACATTAATGAGATCGGCTAGCGTCCAGAGAGACACCAAGGAGACGCAGATCAAGGGCTCGCTCAAGATCGAAGGCCGAGGCCGCTATGAAATCTCCACAGGCATTCGATTTTTCGATCACATGCTGGAATTGTTCACCAAGCACGGCGGGTTCGATCTGAAGTTGCAAGCCACGGGCGATCTGGACGTCGATCAGCATCACACGGTGGAAGATGTCGGTATTGTGCTGGGGCAGCTGGTTTCGAAGGCGCTGGGCGATCGCAAGGGCATTAATCGCGCGGGTTATTTTGTGATGACGATGGACGAGACGCTGGCGGTGGTGGCGCTCGACCTGGGTGGCCGTCCCGCGCTGGTTTACAAAGACAAAGTGAAGGTGCTGAAGGTGGGCGATTTGCAGACGGAACTTGTGGAGGATTTCTTCGGCGGATTCGTCAACCACGCGGGTGCGAACCTGCACGCCAAGGTGCTCTACGGCCGCTCGAACCATCACAAGATCGAAGCCATCTTCAAATGCTTCGCACGTGCGCTGCGCTATGCGTGTTCCAAAGACGCGCGCTTGAAGGAGCAACTTCCGTCCACGAAGGGGCTGTTATGATTACGATTCTCGATTACGGTGCGGGAAATCTTCGGTCGGTCCAGAACACTCTGGATGAAATCGGCGCGGAGTATGAACTCGTCCGTGATGCCCCCGCGCTCAGCCATGCGACAAAAATCATTCTCCCCGGTGTAGGTCACTTTGGTCAGATGATGCGCGCGCTCGACAAAATGCAAGTCCGCGACGCGTTGCTGGAACGCATCCGGGCCGGCGTTCCGTTCCTGGGAATTTGTCTGGGATTGCAGGCGCTGTTCCAATCGAGCGAAGAAGCGCCGCAGGAACACGGCCTGGGACTGTTTCCTGGCGAAATTCGCCGTTTTCCGGCCACGGCGCGCGTCCCGCACATGGGCTGGAACGAGATCGAGCCTCGTAATGGCGCCAAGCTGCTGGCGAACCTTGCGCCGCATCCCTACCTTTACTTCGCGCACAGCTACTACGCGCCATTGAACGATGCCACCGCCGCGACTTGCCAATACAACGTTCCGTATACCGCAGTACTCGAAATCAGGAACATCTTCGGCGTTCAGTTTCACCCCGAGAAATCTGGGCCGCTCGGGTTGCGGATCGTGCGCAACTTTGTCGAGCTCTAATGCTGTCCAAACGAATCATTCCGTGTCTGGATGTTACCGGCGGCCGCGTGGTCAAGGGTGTGAACTTTGTTGGCCTGCGCGACGCGGGCGATCCGGTGGAACTGGCCGAGCGCTACAACGGACAGGGCGCGGACGAGCTGGTGTTCCTCGACATCACAGCATCCAGTGACGCTCGCGAAATCATGGCCGATGTTGTCGCCCGCACCGCTCGCAAGGTTTTCATCCCGCTGACGGTGGGCGGCGGCATCCGATCCATCGCCGACGCGCGCAAGATCCTGCTTTCGGGCGCCGATAAGGTAAGCGTGAACACCGCGGCTGTGCGGCGTCCCAAGTTGATCACCGAATTGAGCCAGGAGTTCGGAGCGCAAGCGGTGGTGCTGGCGATCGACGCTCGACGCCGAGCGACAAAAGACGGCTGGAATGTTTTTACCCGCGGGGGGCGCGACGACGAAGGCATGGACGCTGTGGAATGGGCGCTGGAAGGCGAGATGCTGGGCGCGGGCGAAATCCTGCTCACCTCCATGGACACAGACGGCGTGCAGACCGGCTTCGACTGCGAGTTGACGCACGCGGTTTCGCAGACCACCCACATTCCCGTGATCGCCTCGGGCGGGGCGGGGAAGCCCGAGGATTTTGAACGCGTGCTGACCAAGGGCTGCGCCGACGCGGCGCTCGCGGCCTCCATCTTTCACTACGGGACGTACACGGTGAAGGACCTCAAAGATTATCTTCATCTGCACAACGTGGCGGTGAGGCCGGCGCCGTGATTGTCCCTTGCATCGATCTCATGGATGGAAAAGTGGTGCAACTCGTGCAAGGCCGCGAGAAGGCTCTGGAAGCGGCCGGGCCACTCGAAATGCTGCATCGTTTTCGCGCATTTCCCCAGATTCAAGTGATCGACCTCGACGCGGCCATGGACAAAGGATCCAACGATGCCCTCGTGGAATTAGTTGCCTCGCGATCCGTTGCTCGCGTGGGCGGCGGAGTGCGATCGCCTGAACGCGCGCGCGCGTTGATTGAACAAGGCGCCTATCGCGTGATCGTCGGGACGGCGGCGTTCGATCGCGAGAAGCTCACCGAAATCGCCGACGCGGTTGGTCCCGAGCGGCTTATTGTCGCGCTCGATTCCAAGGGCGGCAAAGTGGTCACGCACGGCTGGACGGAGGCAACGAAAGTCACGGCTGAAGAAATGATTCCGCACCTGGAGCCGTACTGCTCCGGATTTCTTTGCACCTATGTGGACAAAGAAGGCATGCTGCAAGGCACCGATCTGGATTGGTTCCGGCGCTTGCGCGCGACGACCAAACACGAATTGACGGCCGCCGGCGGCATCACCACAATCGACGAGATCCGCGAACTGCAGAAGCTTGGCATCCACGCCGCTCTGGGGATGGCGATCTACACGGGCCGGTTGAACCTGGACGAACTCGCGGCCTTAAACCCGTAGCTCACTCGGGTGTTCGACCCAATAATCGGGCTCCCAGCGCGCCATATCCTCGCGGCGCCCATAGCCCCACAGCACCGCGCAGGTCTTCACGCCCGCACGGCGGCCAGCTTCCATGTCCGTGGGCGAATCGCCGATGAAAAGGCACTCCCGCGGGCTGACGCCAAAAACTTCCAGCGACGCCAGGATCACATTCGGCTCCGGCTTGGCGGGAAATCCATCGGTCCCCTGCACGTGATCGAAGTAAGGGAGCAGCCCAAACTGTTCGAGAATCGCGCGCGTTGTGGGCGTACCCTTGGTTGTGGCCGTCGACTTCCTGCCGGGCAGCGCGGCCAACGCGTCCGAGATGCCGGGATAAGGCTTGGTCGACGAGTGGCATCGCGCCAGATATTGCGCGCGATAGTCGGCGATCATCACATCCATCTGTTCGCGGGTTCGATCCGGATACAGATCCTCGAACAGATCGTAAAGATGGCGGCCGATGTACAACCGCAGGCGCTCGTCGCTGACATCGCATTCGCCGAGTACGCCGCGAATGGCGCCGCAAATATCCGAAGCGGAGTCGAGCAAAGTCCCGTCCACGTCGAACAGGTACACGGGAAACTCGGGAATCAAGTAATTATGCGGGTTGCGGCCGTTCGCCGCCCAGCAGTCCGGTACCCGGAAGCTTGCCGCCTTCCGGACGAATCACCTGCTGCTTTTCGCCATCGCTGGGTGGCATGGTCTTGGGACGCACCGGCGTGGTCAGAACGCCACCCTCGATCAGCAGCCGCACTTCGGCGCCATCCAGGACTTCGCGTTCGAGCAATGCTTCCGCGATGCGCGCCAAGGCGTCCTGGCGTTCCTCGATGATCTTGCGCGCGCGGTCATAGCCTTGATCCACCAGCTTGCGAACCTGCTCGTCGATCAAAATCGCCGTGGCCTCGCTATAGTCGCGATGCTGCGCGATCTCGCGGCCCAGGAAGATCTGCTCTTCCTTTTTGCCGAAGCTCATGGGACCCAACTCGCTCATGCCCCATTCGCAAACCATTTTGCGAGCCATATCGGTGGCGCGTTCGATGTCGTTGCCCGCGCCGGTGGTGATGTGGTGCATGAAAATCTCTTCGGCGATGCGCCCGGCCATCAAAATGGCGAGCTGCGCTTCCAGATAGCCCTTGTTGTAGGAATGCTTGTCGTCCAGCGGCAGCTGCATGGTCAGACCCAGCGCCATGCCGCGCGGAATGATGGTGACTTTATGCAGCGGATCGGCCTCGGGAATAATGGCCGCCACCAGCGCATGACCGGCTTCATGATAGGCCGTGTTGCGCTTCTCTTCGTCGCTGATGATGAGCGACTTGCGTTCCACGCCCATCATGACCTTGTCCTTGGCCAGCTCGAAATCGAACTGCGTAACCACTTTGCGATTCTGGCGGGCCGCCACCAGCGCGGCTTCGTTCACCAGGTTGGCCAGATCGGCGCCGGCAAATCCCGGCGTACCGCGCGCGACCACGGTCAGATCCACGTCATCGCCCAGCGGCGTCTTCTTGGTATGGACGCGCAGGATCATCTCGCGACCCTTCACGTCCGGACGCCCCACCACCACGCGCCGATCGAAACGGCCCGGCCGCAGCAATGCCGGATCCAGCACGTCGGGGCGGTTCGTCGCCGCCACCAGGATCACGCCTTCGTTCGATTCAAAACCGTCCATTTCCACCAGCAACTGGTTCAACGTTTGTTCGCGTTCATCGTGCCCGCCGCCCAATCCGGCGCCGCGATGGCGGCCCACGGCGTCGATTTCATCGATGAAGATGATGCACGGCGCATTCTTCTTGCCCTGTTCGAACAGATCGCGCACGCGGCTGGCGCCCACGCCAACGAACATCTCAACGAAGTCCGAACCGGAGATGGAGAAGAACGGAACATTCGCTTCGCCCGCGATGGCGCGCGCCAGCAAAGTCTTGCCTGTTCCTGGAGGGCCGATCAGCAGCACGCCCTTGGGAATGCGTCCGCCCAGCTTCTGAAACTTCTGCGGTTCGCGCAGGAACTCGATAATCTCCTGCAGCTCTTCCTTCGCCTCTTCCACGCCGGCCACATCCTTGAACGTCACCTTCTTCTGCTGCGAGGAATGCAGCCTGCGCGCGGCTCTTGCCGAAGCTCAGCGCCTTATTTCCGCCGCTCTGCATCTGCCGCATCATGAAGATCCAGAACGCCAGCAACAGCACGAACGGGATGGCGTTGATCAAAATGGACACCCAGCCACCGCCCGCCTCTTTGTTGTAGTGGATGTCCACACCCTTGGCGAGCATGGCGTCGTCCAGATTCTGGTGGACGTTGGGAATCACCGCGTGCAGCTCCTGGTTGTCGTCTTTGTAGGTGCCGTGCAGATCGTTCCCGCTGATCTGCACCGCCTTGATCTTGCCCGCGTTCACATCGTTCATCAACTGCGTGTATGAGAGTTGGGCGTCCGGACGGGACTTGGTGTTATGGACCACGGTCCAGAACAGAACCACAACCACGATGATGACCACCCAGAATATGGCGGTTTTAAGATTTGAATTATTCATGCCTTCTCCCTACACGTGGGGCAACACACGCTCTACCATTTGGACGCTAACGGGACTCAGATCGATTCGACAGTTCCTGCGCTGTTTCGGCAACCTGCAGGATGGAGCGGGTGTCAGGCCCCGTCGCAAACTCGGCGGCGGCCCCGAAATGTCTGGCCCAAACGATGGTTTCATTATAGGTGATAATCGGCCAGTTCTCCCGTTCCCACAAGGGTATACGGGCTTCCTGGAAGAAAAACTTGACCTTCTCCGGTTTGGATCGCCCGATTCTCCGGTACTGGTCACCTGGTCTCCAGTTTCGCAGCTCAAGGCTGGGTGCGCCTCTGCCCGTGCCGAAACGCTGCCAGTCCAGTTCACTCACCACTGTAGCACAGGGCTGTGACGGCTCATCTTTCTCCCTTATCTGCAACGTAATACGGGTACTAGAGGCGGGAAGTTCCACCGATCCCGGTACTTGGACGGCAAACGAGAAATCGCAAGCGTGGCCGGCCGAGGCGCTCTCCGGACTCAGGCGGATGAAGTCGAAGGATCGACAGACATCCAGGCCGGGCCCCTGAAACCGGTCGTGCCCTTCGTTCAAACGTGCCATTTCGAGCACGCGCTCCACATGGGCGAAGTCGATGCCCCGCAGGTTGCCCTTGACGATTTCCATAGCCCGGCGGACCAGACGGCGTGCCAGCGCTGGAGGAGCTTGGGCTAAAACCGACACGGGAAGTACCAGTGGCTGGTGGCTGGTGCCCGGCAAAAGCCGGCGGCCGAGTTCGGCTTCCCAGTACTCTTCTTCGTCGCGAGCCAGGGTGGCGAGATTCGAGAGGGCGGAGTCTAGCTGAGGATTGAAGGCGTCCCGCAACAGAGGAAGGACCTCATGACGAAGCCGATTGCGGGCTAGGGTGCGATCCTGGTTGGTCTGGTCTTCTTTCCATACGATCTCGTGCTCATGCAGCCAGGACTCGATTTCGCTGCGGTCGATTTCGAGCAAGGGACGGACTAGGCCTTCGCGCGTCACGGGCAAAATGCCAGCCAGACCGGTTAGTCCGGAACCGCGCAGGATCCGATAGAGCACCGTTTCGGCTTGATCGGATCGGGTGTGGCCGGTGGCGACGCGGTCCACCGTGGCGGAAGCCATCAGTTCGGCGAAGAACGCTTGCCGGACGTTGCGCGCCGCTTCTTCCAGATTGCCATCGATGGCCGGGACGTCTGCGTGGTGGATATGGAATGGGAGGCCGAGAGAGCCAGCAAGTTGACTGACGAAATCGGCGTCGGCGATGGATGCCGCGCCGCGAATCCCATGCTCGACATGGACTACGCAGAGTTGCAAGTTCCAGCGTGGGGCGAGCTCGCGCAGGACATGCAAAAGGAAAACCGAATCGGCGCCACCCGACACCGCGACGCCCACGCGCTGTCCGGGTTTGAACATGCGATGGCGGGCGACGAATTCGGCGATGCGGTCAAGCATGGGACGCGCTGGTTGAGCCTCTCGCCGCACGGCGACGGCGTCCGCTGATCAAATACACGGCGGCGCGCAACTCCAGCAGCGGATCGTCGGAGGCGTCGATTCCATCCACGCGCGGGATGGGGTCGAAGATGATCCATTGCTGTTCGTGCGCGTTGTCGTCCACCAGCGCGGTCAGCGCGATCGTTCCCAGATTGAGCAGCGTCCGATCGGCGGGCCAGTGCTCCGTCGCGTCGTTCACGTTATCGCCGTCGTTCGCCAGTTGAGCGACCACTCGGAAACTGATCGGCCCCTTCGCGACCCTTTCCGCGATTTCATCGAACAAATAGTTCGCGCTCTTGGCGGCGACGGCGGCGTCGCTCAGATAATCCACGCCGGCTTCCGGGACGATCCGGTAGCGTCCGTAACGGCTCTGGCCATCTTTGTTTGTGAAGCGAGCGGCGGTGACGCCGAAAAACTGTTCACGGGCGAAGCTGGACGGAGCGGGCTTCGGGGCCTGCACGAACGCGAGCGTATTGGGATGCGTTCCGAGGTAAGCTTCGAGCGGCGATCCCGCGAGCTTGGATGGATCGCTCGCGGCCAGCGCGCGCAGGAACTCCAGGAACTCTTGCCCGGTCCTGGTGGGAAAACCGTCGGTGGAGTGAGCAATGATGTCGGTATGAACGCGTTCGCCGAGCTGAAAACGAATCCCAAGTCCGCGCGGATTGGCATTGGGATCCGTGTCGGGAATCACCGGAACGCCGGTGGAATTGGAGAAGCGAACCGACACCGGTGTCGACGCTTGATTCATGTGGGGCGCGCGTGTCAGCGTCGCCGCGGCGGGCGAAGGCTTGAACGTTCCGGAGAGCATGACGCCTTTGGCATGGGCTGGCCGGAAGCCGGGATGCAAACCGAAAATGGTGTCGAACTGCTGAATCAGATCCTGAGCCAGCGTGACGATCTTTTCGTCGTTAGGGAGTGGCATGATGCCACTATTGTCCCACCGCCCGGCGCAGTTCCTCGACCGGAATGCGAACCTCGCCGTCAATCGTGAGCCACAGCCGGCCCGATCCGCCGTCGGCGAACTGGACGGTCTCAATGGTGATGGAATTTCCAATTGACGCAGGCAGCGTCGATTTCAGATCGGTTAATTTCTGAATGGAGGATTCGACGGCCTTCGCGATCTTGTCCCGCATCGAATCGCCAGCCGAACCCGACCGCAGCAACTCGCCGACCGAGCCGTCTGCGTCCAACTTCCGGACTTCTGCTTCGAGCGCGATGTCGTTCTCTTCGAGCGACGGCGTCAGGTTCACTTCGATGACGGCATGGCCGCCCACCAGCCTCTTCGCGATCTGTTTGCCGAACGCTTTGACGCAGGCGTAACGCTCGAAATTCACGTTCGCGGTGAGCACGCTCGAGGGCGCCACCGAAGCGATCGTCGCGCTCTCTACCGAAATCCGGTCGCCGCACGGGTCCGAGCGTTTGAGCTGCGCGGCCAGCACGGGAGTAAGATGTTCCTGCAGATCGCCCAGATCCACCGTCAGCGCCAAAGCGGAAGCCCCAGACGCCGCGAGCGAAATGGTTCCCCAGGCCGTGATCTCAATCGGCTGCTGCTCCACGTTGATCGTAGTTTTGAACTTTGGAACGGTTATGGTTGACTGTGCCAGGCACGCGGTCGCGAACAATAGCCCAGCCAGGACACGCATCAAGTTTATTGTAGGCTTGTGCTGGAGGCGCGCTCTGGACGTTTATCTGGTGGACGGCACCTACGAGCTGTTCCGTCACTATTACGCGCTGCCATCGGCGCGCACGCCAGACGGTCGCGAAGTGGCTGCGGTGCGAGGCGTGCTCGGGTCCGTGCTGGGCATGATCAAGGGCGGCGCGACGCACATCGCCGTGGCCACCGATCACGTCATTGAATCGTTTCGCAACGGACTGTGGCCGGGTTATAAGACATCGGAGGGCGTCGAACCCGACCTCCTCGCCCAGTTCCCTTTGCTCGAAGAGGCGCTGTCGGCGGCCGGCATCGTGGTCTGGCCGATGGTGGAGTTTGAGGCCGACGATGCACTGGCCGCGGGCGCGACGAAAGCAGCCGATGACGCGCGCGTGGATCGCGTCATTATTTGCACGCCGGATAAAGACCTGGCGCAATGCGTACGAGGGACGCGCGTCGTTCAATTGAATCGCCGAACGCGAATCACCATCGACGAGGCCGGAGTGATCCAGAAATTCGGCGTCCCGCCCGCGTCGATCCCGGACTACCTGGCGTTGGTCGGTGACGCAGCCGATGGCTACCCGGGACTGCCCGGCTGGGGAGCGAAATCCACTGCTGCGGTGCTCGCCAAGTTCGGCCACATCGAGTCCATCCCGGCGGATTGGAACCAGTGGCACGTCAACGCGGCGAGTGCGGGCGCTCTGGCGCGCACGCTCGCCCAACAGCGCGATCAGGCGCTGCTGTTCCGGACGCTGGCCACGCTGCGGACCGACATCGAGCTGTTTGACGACGTCGATGAACTGCGATGGAACGGGCCTACGGAAAGCTTCGCCGCGCTCGGGGCGCGCTTCGACAGCGCGGTCACTCGTAGCGCAGCGCCACGGTAGGATCCACACGCAGCGCGCGCTGCGCCGGAATCAGCGTCGCAAGGATTGCGACCAGGGCTAGCAGGGCCGCGACGCTCGCGAACGTCACGGGATCGGTCGGCGTAACGCCCCACAGCCGCGTGGCGATCAATCGCGTCAGGGCCAGCGACCCGCCCAGCCCGGCGATGAGCCCGGTCCCAATCAGCAGCAGCGCATTCGCCATCACCAGCTTCATCACATCGCGCCAATGCGCTCCCAACGCCATGCGGATTCCGATCTCGCGCGTGCGCTGCGCAACGGAATGGGCCATCACCCCATAAATTCCAACCGTCGCCAGCAGCGTTGCGATGCCGGCGAAGATGCTGAGCAGCAGCGTGTAGTAGCGCGGTTCCTGCACCTGGTCGCCCAGCACGTCGTCCATGGTTCGAAACTTTCCGATGGGCCGGGTGGGATCGATTTCCGACATGGCCTTGCGCAACTGGGGGATCACGGTCTTGGCGTCACCCGAGGTGCGGACCAGATACGACATGTACACGCGCGTCCACTGATACGGCCCGCGATAGTGCAGCGGCCTTTGCGCGTGCGGCACGTACATAGCCGGCTGCGGCTTGGTTTGGGTGCGGCTCACTTTAATATCGCCTACGAGGGCGATGATCTCGCGCGGCCGCTCTTCCGGCACCAGATCCAGCGTCACATGCTTGCCGATCGGATCCTCATTCGGCCAGAACCTCTGAGCCATGGTTTGGTTTATGATCGCCACCCAGGGCGCCGTGGCCGAATCGCGCGCGGTGAAATCGCGCCCGCGCAAAAGAGGCGCATGGAGCGTGGTGAACAGCCCGGCCGTCACCGGATAGTAGACCGCGTTCATGGCATTTTTCTCCGCGTCGTTCTGTGGCAGCGGGCGCCCTTCGATGGAGAACGTCATGCTGTCCTCGCCGCCCTGCATGGGGGGATAAACGCTGCCAGCCACCGACTGGACACCCGGCATATCGCGAATTTGTTCGTAGAGGCGATCGAAATTCTGCGCCGGAATCGGGCTGATATCGAGCAACGGATAGTTGTTATAGGAGCCAATCATCTTGGCGTATTGGCCGACCGGGAAATCGTAATCGAACGTGAGAACACCGGAGGGATTGCATCCGAGATCGGAGCCGGTGAGCCGGAAGAAGCTGTTGATCATTAGCCCGGCGCCCGCCAGCAGGATCAGCGCCAGCGCGATCTGCCCGGCCACCAGCGCGCTGCGGAAACGATGACGGCCGAGACTGGTCATAGATCCGCGCCCGGCCTCCTTGAGCGAGTCCATCAGATTCGGCCGCGAAGCCTGCAGCGCGGGCACGGCGCCGAATGCGATGCCGGTGAGAACCGAAAGCGCCGCCGTGAACACCAGCACCCACGCGTTGATTCCGATGTGCTGCAGCAGCGGAAACCAGGGTGGGCTGGTCGCGATCAGCAGGCGCAGTCCGGCCCATGCCAGAATCGCTCCCAAGACGCCGCCCAGCAGCGAAAGCGAGACGCTTTCCACCAGGAATTGCCGGATGATCCGCCAGCGGCCCGCACCCAGCGCGGCGCGCACCGCGACTTCGGTTTGCCGCGTTGCCCCTCGAGCCAACTGCAGCCCCGCCACATTGGCGCAGGCAATCAGGAGCACGAACGCCACCACGCCCTCCAGCATTCCCAGCGGCTGCTTCATCCAGCCGAATAGCGCGTCGTGCAGCGGTTCCACACGCACTCCGCGGCCTTTGTTGCGCGTGGGGAAAGTTCGGGCAAGCTGATCGGCGATGCTTTTCATCTCTTCTTGCGCCTGCGCGGATGAGACCCCCGGTTTGAGCCGCGCTACCACGTTGAGGTAGGGCGCCGACCCTTTCAGTTGAAACCGATTGAGGACCAGCGGCTGCCAGAAATCCGCGTCTTCTTCGGAGAGGTGAAAATCGGGCGGCATCACGCCGATGATGGTGGCGGTATCGTTTCCCGTTCGCACGGTCTTGCCTACGATATTGGGGTCGCGCGCGAAACGCCGCTGCCACAGCCTCTGGCTGATCAGCAGGACCTTTGCGGGCGCGCCTATGGCATCTTCGTCATCGCTGAAGGTGCGGCCCAGCAGCGGCTGGACGCCGAGAACCTGAAACACAGCCGGAGTGAATCCTTCGCCGATCAGCCTTTCCGGCGCCACGCCGTTTTCCGCCACGCCAAAATCGCGGGCGTCCACATCCGCCGCTCCCAGATTCTCGAAGCTGCGGCTTTGCTCCTTCCAGGCGACGTAATCGGGAACAGTTGCGGGCTCGCTGGTCTCCGGATGAGCCGGCGGAGTGGTCTCGATCATCACCAGGCGGCTGGGATCGCGATAAGCCAGCGAACTCAACAGCACGGTGTTCACCAGGCTGAAGATGGCGGTGTTGGCGCCGATGCCGAGCGCCAGCGAGAGCGCCGCGATCGCGGTGAACCCCGGCTTCTTTAGCAGTATGCGGAAGCCGTAGACTGCGTCCTGCCAGAGTGTGTTCATCCAATGAGCCTCTCAGGTCTTTTCGCAAGTATAACCGCGCTTCCGGAATCTGATCCTGATTTCGTTTCCCAGAATCAGATTCAGGTTCGTTCTCAACCAAGAATGTTATTTCTTTCACACGCCAAATTGGCGCAAATGATGATCCACGTGGCGGTAGCCCCAGGTCAGCCAGTCGCTCTCGCTCATTTTCCCGAATGTCGGATGCACGCCGAATGTTTTCCGCTCCGCAAAGGCATCCATCAAACTCAGCAGCTGGGCGCGATCGCTTTCCCACTCCGCCGGAGGTGTTCCTCCGCGGCCCAGCTCGATTTCAGGACGCGTGGGCACTCCTGGCGGCCACTTCACCGGCGCTCGCAGCGCGATCCATTTCAGCAACGTTCTTTGCAGAAAATTGCTGGCTGGACTGGCGTATTTTTCCCCCATGCCGACGCGGAACGAATCGTTGAGATGGCAAACCATCTGCGGGGCGGTCATGCGTCCCCATTTTGGGCTGGCGTCGGGACCCAAACGCTGGATGCGGTCGCGGCAGGCGGCACGGACCGTCGGATCGGCAAGTGTGCTCATTAGTTGCTATTTTGACTCAGGCGGGATGAGCTGAAGAAATCAATTAGTGCGCCAGGTATTGCTGGGTGGGGGATCTGCGTGGCGCACGTTTTAGCGTGCTGTGCTAGCTCTCCAGCGAACACTTTGAATGTGGAATCTGGCGTCGCCAGAAGTGGCGACGCGGCTCGCAAGAGTGAATACACCACGATGTGCTCGAGCCTTTACTGACGGTTTACAGAGAGAGCCGGATGGAAGAAATCCTCCGGTCAGGTTCGAACTGTTGTGATAGGATCTGGAGTTCGAACCGAAACCGGAGGTCTCCATGCGTGTAATGGTAGTCAGTCTGGCATTGACAATAGCGGCGAGCGCGCTCTTGGCCCAGGCGCCGGCCGCGCCCACTAAGACCTATGCTTCCGCCGCCGACGTAGCCGCGCTGCTCGCCAAAGCGAAGGCCGATCACAAAGACGGACAGCCCCTGGTGGCCGAACCGATCCTGCGGCTGGCGCCCTATGGAGCGAATCTCGAATACCGGACCGCCGTCGGCCCGGCCGCCGTGCACGAGAAAGAAGCCGAGATGTTCTACGTGATCGAAGGCTCGGGAACGCTGACCACGGGCGGCAAACTTGCGAACGAGAAGCGCACCAACGCGGAGAATCTCACGGGCACCGCTATCGAGGGCGGAAAATCGCAGGCCGTCGCCAAGGGTGATTTTGTGATTGTGCCGGAAAATACGCCGCACTGGTTCAGCGCCATCGATGGCGCCATCGTGCTGATGTCGCTGCACGTGCCGCGCTCCGGATCGGCACACCCCTGAGGGACTTGTTTCGTTCCGGAATGTTGGCACGTCTACTTTGGTTACGATCGGCGTGCCCCTATGGTCTTTTATTCCTCGGGCTGACGGTAATTTATCACGCCAACCTTCGGCCGCTGGATTCGTCGGATTCGCTGCCGGCATCTCTGATTCCGTTTTCAGTGGTGCTGGACCACTCGGTTACGCTCGACCGGTTTTTTCCATGGCTGCCGCAGCACGTCTGGTACACCCCTTATGTAACGCGTAAGGTGGACGGCCACTACTTTAGCGCCTATCCCATCGGAGGAGCGCTGCTGGTTGCACCGCTTTATCTGCCGGTTGCCTTGGCAGCTCACGATTGGGATCCGGGCGCGATGGTGGTCCTCGGAAGAATCGCGGAAAAGTTTTCAGCAGCTGCCGTCGCAGCTTTCTCAGCCCTTTTGCTGCTGCTGCTGTTGAAACGAATCGTCCGCCCGCCTTGGGCGTGGGTGTTGACCTTGGTCTACGCATTGGCCACCGAAACGTGGTCAATTTCAAGCCAGGCGCTGTGGCAACACGGACCGGGCAACCTGGCGCTGATCGGTAGTTTCTTGTGCCTGGAACTTTGGGCGCAGGATCGTAGCCGCGCGCTGTGGCTCTGGCTGGGCGGCGTCTGCACCGCGCTGGCGTTCGTGGTCCGGCCCACCAGTCTGGTCCTATTGCCGGCGATGGTGGCAGCTCTTTTGTTCGCAAAGGCCACGTTCCTCGAACACCTTCGCCTGCTCGCTGGGCCCGTTGCCGGCGGCTTGGTCCTGGCGGCTTACAACGAATACGTCTTTCATCGTCTTTCAGGCGGATACGCCGTTGGACTGCTTACTGGATCGGCACTCAAAGGTTTGGCAGGCATCTTCTTGAGTCCCGGCCGCGGCCTGCTGATCTATACCCCGATCGCTCTCTTCGCGTTGTGCGCGTTCGCGCCTTCGGCTTCGACTGTGCGCCGCCAGCACATGGCGCTGCTGGTAGCGGCGGTTGCGTTCATCTTGTTCGACTCCTATTCCATCGGCAGGTCCGTGAACTGGTGGGGAGGGTATTGCTGGGGACCACGCCTGCTCAGTGAACTGGCCCCGCCGCTGGTGGTGCTGATGGCAATCGGGGTACCCGCAATCGACCGGCCTTGGCCCCGGCGCGTGTTCGCTTTGCTGGCGGTGTACTCGATCCTGATCCAGGCGGTCGGCGTTTTCTTTTATCCGAACGGTCATTGGGATACCGGGCTCGAAAAGGATCGTACCCTGGCGCATCTGTGGAACTGGAAGGATAATCCCATCGGCCGAACGATCCAGGGAGGCTTTTATTGGCAGCCGTATACCATCGTGGAGGCCGCGTTCACCGGCGGTCTTTCGGCGGCGCAACTTCGCATGCGTGAATTGAACGTGAATCCCTATGAAGAAGCTGAGCCGGCGAAGGCTCCTCGCGCGAACCCTGGGTTACCATGAAGAACATGTCCGCGGTGCACGATCTGGCAGCCAATATCCGAATGCTTCTCATGGACGTCGACGGCGTTCTCACCGACGGGAAAGTGTTCGGCATTCCGGATGCCTCGGGCGCCATCGTCGAGACCAAAGGGTTCGACACCCAGGACGGCATCGCGCTGCAGTGGCTGTCGTGGAAAGGCTTCGTGACGGGGCTCATCAGCGGCCGCATTTCTCCCGCCACCGAAGAGCGGGCCAAGCAATGCAATATGACCTATGTTTATCAGGGCCACATCGAGAAGATTCCCATCGTCGAAGAGATCCTCGCCAAATCGGGCATTCCCGCATCGCAGGTGGCCTACATCGGTGACGACCTTACCGACATCGTGGTGATGAATCGCGTGGGACTGAGCATCGCGCCATCCAACGCGCGGCCCGAAGTGAAGCGCTCGGTCCAGCATGTCACCGAGAGCGCCGGCGGACAAGGCGCGGTCCGGGAAGTGTGCGAGCTGTTGCTCAAGGCGCAAGGCCATTGGGACGATCTGTTGCGAAAGTATGAGATCAAGGCGCCTGCGGCGGTTGAAGGACAGAAAGCGCCTGCGGCGGTTGAAAGAAGAAAATGAGTGAGCCAATTGGGATCGTGGTGGTGGCGCGGTCGGGCCCCGGGGTGCTGCACGAGTTGACCGGCGTGATCGCGCGTCATAACGGCGACATTGCGTCGGTGTCCATCATCCAGGAACAACCGGAGTCGCGCGTCTATTTCGAAATCAATCTTCCGGAGGCGCCGGAGACTCTGCAGGCAGCGCTGGTCGATCTCCCCATCGTTCGACAGGTTGATGTGGTCAAGACGCTTCAGAAGGTCTATGGGAAACGGATCATCATCGTGGGCGGCGGCGCCCAGGTGGGGCAAGTGGCGATTGGGGCGATCTCGGAAGCCGACCGCCACAACATTCGCGGCGAGCACATCTCCGTCGACACCATTCCGCTGGTGGGCGAGCAGGTGCTGGCCGACGCCGTCCGCGCGGTGGGGAGGTTGTCGCGCGCCCGCGCCCTGGTGCTGGCCGGAGCGCTGATGGGCGGCGATATTGAGAAGGCCGTGCGGGAAGTGCGCGCCCAGGGGTTGCTGGTGATCAGCCTGAACATGGCTGGCAGCGTTCCCGACGCGTCCGATCTGGTGGTCAGCGATCCGGTGCAGGCCGGCGTGATGGCCGTGATGGCCATCGCCGACACTGCCAAGTTCACCATCGCGCGCCTGCACCGCCGCGTTTTCTAACACACAAGCTAACTTGCGCCCGCCACGGTTGCCGCACTCATCGCACGTTTCGAAATGGGTTTAGCTGTGCCAGTTAACAGCGCCGCGGCCGCTTTGGCGACCTCAACGTATTCATCCACTTCAGCCAGCAAGTCCTGGCAGGCGGGGCAGATCAGCAGATGTTCTTCCAGAGACTTGCAATCCTCCTCGGATCGCATTCCGAGGGCATACTCCTCCAACACTTCTTCTTCAAAGTGACGATTAAAGCCGGAGTTCATGACAAGAACCTTTCTCGGGGGAACGGAACTGAGCCCCAAACAGATCGACCCAACCCAGAATGCGGGCTGCACTCCTTATGGAAGCACTAGTGGAACTAGCGGACGGAAACTCTCGAAAAAAAGGGCACGAGCATCTTTTGTTGCAGTTTTCTCCTCCCCAACTCGCCAAAGCGAGCCTTGGCGCGGGATTTGAGCAGGCGGAATTGCGTCTCGGTCAGACTCATGCCCACGCAAATCTCCTCCTGAGTTTCCTCTTCTAGATAGAAGCGGGTCAGGATGTCCCGATCGCGCTCCGAAAGTTGATTCAGAATCTCAAGCATGAAATCTACTTTTTGCTGGAACGCCATGTTCTGCTCGGGGTTTCGCCGTCTGTCAACCACCTTTACGCCCACGTCCAAATGCAGCTCGTCGCGCCGGCTATGCACCACCTGATCGATGTGCGCGGCAACCTGCCGCCGCACTACCGTTCGGACAAAACCCATCAGCCGCTCCGGTTCCCTGAGATGTCCGCGCCGGATGGCTTGGACCACAATCAAAAAGGTATCGTGAACTTTGTCATCCAACTCCTGCACCCCCAGTTGGCGGCACAAGTAAAAGCGAATGCCGCGCGCGAACAGTTGATACAGGTCTTCCATGCCGCTCTCATCACCCAGTTGAATGCGCTGGACCAACTCCGTCCAATCGACGATTTCTTCTCGCTCGTCATCCTCGCTTCCCTCTTCTTCGATTGCGCTGGGGAGCGCAACCTTCAACGCTGGTGGGTTCGTTTCTTTCTGGTCTCCGGCTTTATCATTCGGGGGCGCGTGTTGTGTTCGCAGAGAAGCGGCCATGGCAGGGTCCTTTCCCAAGGAAACTCCGGGCGCGTTTCCAGACGGATGCGCGGCTCACCGTGCGCGGCAGTCATGCCCGTGATCCGGTGCAATCACTTTCGACTAACCTTGGAGTACGGCGCGGCTTTATGCATCCGTAGGACCAAACGGTAATAGGTGTAAGGGCAGGCATGGACTGCCTGTTCGTGCACCTCCCAATGCGCCATTGAGATCTAAAGTTGAAGGTTGCTTTAGCTATTCAATCGCTAGGGCTGCAAAGCGCCCACGCGACGGGTAGAACGTGGATGATCTTTCCCTGCGATGGAGGAAGGTGAAATGAAGATCGGGGACGAAGCTGTTAAGTCGATACTGGATCGCAGAGTTCTCACGCGTTTTTCGCGCACTTCTGCCCCAATGTGGGTGTGAGAAACCGGCTGAGATTTGTGCAATCGCTCAAACGACGCCGGAGTGACGCTTCAAGATCTGCGGCAGGTTCTGCGAAAACGCCGAGCGCGCCATGACGATATTGGCGCCTGCGTCTTGGGCCTGCTGCTTGAGTTCACCCTGCACGTGAGATAAATATCCGATCACGCTGATCTGCTTGGTCTCGCCATCGCTTTTTACCTTCGAGATCAGATTGAGCGGTTGAACCGCGCTGAAGTTCAGATCCAGAATAATGAGCAGCGGCTTCTCGTGAGTGGCCTTGTCGATCGCGTCGCGCTCCGATTTCACGAACTCAACATCCAATCCCGCACGCTTGGCCGCGTCGCTAATCTTCACTGTAAACAGCAGATCTTCCACTACCGCCAGGATTTTCTTTTTCCCGTGCTTCTGCATAAAATGCTACACGCCCGTTCTTGCCGCCCGCTCCTCCTGAATGTACGTGCAAACTGGAAACTACAAGTTGTGTGGAAGGTCAGAATTATTCTAGCATGACGAAGTGCCCGTTCCTGCGCGGCGCGAGCGTGTTTTTGGAAAATGAGGGAGTGCGAATGACCGCCCAGAGATTGGTTTATGCAAACGCTCAGGCGGCCTCTGAAGCCTGCGCCTTGAAAGTTCTCGAACTGCTGGGCCGCGCGCTCCAAAGCCAGCCTCGCGCGTCGATCGCGGTCTCTGGCGGCACCACCCCCAAGCTGATGTTCGCTGAAATGGCCAAAGCGCGCTTCGACTGGAGCAATGTCCACTTGTTCTGGGTGGACGAGCGCTCGGTTCCGCCCACCGACTCTCAGAGCAACTACAAGCTGGCCAAGGAAAATTTCATCGATCCGGCGCATTTCCCCTCCGCCAACGTGCACCGCGTTCAGGGCGAGTTGCCGGCCAAAGAAGCCGCGAAACTCTATGCGGACGACATTCGCGCGTTCTTCCAATTGTCAGCGGACGCTCGGCCGCAATTCGACGTTATCCATCGCGGCATGGGCCCCGACGCGCACACCGCCAGTCTTTTTCCGGGCGAGCCGCTTATTGACGATAGGAACAATCTGGCGGGCGCGGTGTATGTCGAAAAATTTCAACAATGGCGCGTGACTCTTCTGCCAGCCGTGCTGGAAGCCGCGCGGAACACGCTGATGCTGGTGGCCGGCGACGACAAGGCCGAGCCGCTGAAGGCCGTGCTGCATGAACCCTACGATCCTAAGAAATACCCGTCCCAAATCACCACGTACTATGGCGAGGGCGTGATCTGGTTTCTGGACAAGGCGGCGGCGAGGCTGATCAGTTGATTGGGCAGCGGCGTCTCTTTGTCCTGTGACGGCCCTTGTTCTATCCGCCGGTGGCATGTACGGCGCCTACCAAGCCGGAGCATGGAAAGCCCTGGCGGATGTATTTCATCCCGACCTCGTAGTGGGCGCTTCCATCGGCGCCATCACCGGCTGGGCCATCGCGGGCGGCTGCGATCCCGATGAGCTGGTGGATCGCTGGCTGCATCTGGAAGCCGCCGGCCGTTACCGCTGGAAGTTCCCGCGCAGTCCGCTGCACGGCGTTTTCGATACCACCGCGCTGCAGCGAGAGATCCGCGACGTTTATGAATCTTTCCAGCCGCGCCTGCACTATGCGATGGTAATCACCGACCTTATGAAGCTGCGCCCTCGCATTCTTCGCGGCAATGAAGTGAGCTGGCAGCATCTGGTGGCCAGCACGGCCATTATCGGCCTGTTCGATCAGGTGCGTTTGGAAGGACGCGTCTATTCCGATGGCGGGCTCCTCTCAGCAGTCCCGCTCTGGGCCGCCGCCGAGATGGGAGCAACCAAGGCCCTGGTGATCGACGTACTTCCCGCGCCGCCCGGTCAAATCGCCCGCGTGTTCGTGGGCGCGATGCGAATGCTCTCGCCATTTCGCGCCGTGATTCCATCGGGCATTGAGGTGGTTCGCCTGGCGCCGCCAAAACTGCTTGGAAAGCCGCTCGAATCCCTGTATTGGACACGGGCCAACGCGGAGGCCTGGATCCGCGCGGGGGAGGAACAGGGCGCCGCAATAAAACATTCCATTGCGAATTGTTTTGAGAGAGAATAGATGGTGATATGCCGGCATACCAAATTCACCGTTTGAAAGAAACGCAGCGCCAGCAGTTTCGTTGGGCGCCGCATACTCCCGGAGTCACGATCGTCAAGTTGAAGGATTATGAGCCGGGGCCCGTGATCGAAGCCGCCAGCCCTTATGCCCTTTGGCTCTCGCTGCGTGAGAGTGACAACGCCATCGCGGTGGGCGATCTGATTGAGGTATCGGGCGTGGAACCCGGCGGCGAGCTCCGCATTCTCAAGTACATCGGCTTTGAAGAGGCGCGCTGGTACGTACCAGAACCGGCTCCGCAAGCCCTGGGGGAGCCAGTGGCGGTAACATAGGATTACAAAGTATGTACAATGATCCGGCCGCGTGGGATCGGATCAATTCCTTCGCGTTGGTCAGCTATATTCCCGAACCACTGGCTGGGTTTCTGGATCGGCTGCGGCAGGAGTTGGTTCCGAATTGTTTTTTGCGTGCCCACGTGACCATCTTGCCTCCCCGTCCGATCTCCTCTTCCCCGGAGGCGGCTTGGGAAGTTGTCCGCAACCTGGCTCCCTGCTTCGCTCCCTTTGAAGTCGAAATGACTCAACTGGAGGTGTTTCCGGTGTCCGACGTCATCCACATCGACATCGGCCGCGGACGCGAAGAGATGGAGCGCATGCACGAGGGGCTGAATGTGGACGGCTTGAAATTCACCGAGTCTTATCCCTACCACCCGCACGTCACGCTGGCGCAGGAGCTGAAGGGCGACGAAGTGGACGAGCTGGCTCGCGTGGCCCGCGCCCGCTGGACCGAAAGCGCACTCCCTAAAACGTTCCGTGTGGAGGAAGTATTTTTCGTCCAGAACACCCGCCGCAAACAATGGCTGGATCTGGGTGAAAGCGCGCTGGGGCATCGGGAGTCGCGGCTGGTGGGCGAACTGGTGGATCTGCTGACCGGCTAGTTGCGCCGCGGCCGGACATGACGGAATTAATTCGATCGCGGGAAACATTCCGATGCGCGGATGGATTCGCCATGAGCGCTTACGTCGTCCGCCCGAAAGCCTTTGCCAAAGCTCCCGGCATCTTATTCATCTATGAAGCCTTCGGGATGAATGACGAAATGACCCGGATCGCCGACGAGCTTGCGGCCGAGGGCTATGTCGTGCTCTTACCCAATCTGTTCGATCGCGGATCGTGGTTTGCCTGCATTCGGCAAGTCATGAAAGATTTGAAAGCCGGCAGCGGCCGGGGAGTGCAGGACCTGATCGCTGCGCGAAACTGGCTGGCGGAACAAAATTATGTAGAGACCGAACGAGTCGCCGTCATGGGGCTTTGCATGGGAGGCGGATTTGCGCTTCTGCTCGGCAAGACGGGTCTGTTCCGGGTGAGCGCGCCGTTCTATGGGCAAGTGCCCGAAAAACTGGATGGCATCTGCCCCGTGGTCGCGAGTTACGGCGGCCTGGACAAAATGCTGGTCAAGGATGCGCAACGGCTGGAGAAAGAACTGCCGGCCCTGGGAGTGCCCTACGACATGAAGATTTACCCTGAAGCAGGCCACAGTTTCATGAACGGTCCGGCGAATTGGTTTGTCCGGTTGCTGGGCGGCGCCATGGGAGCCGGTTATCAGGCGGACGCTGCCGAGGATGCCAAGCGGCGTGTGGTCGAGTTTCTCAAAGCGCATCTTTAGTTGAATCGCACTAAAGTTGGATCGCACTAACGTGGATTACGATCTGGTGGTGATCGGAATGGGCGCAGCCGGGCTTTCGGCCGCGGTAAGCTTTGCGGAGGCATCTGGCGCGCGGGGCCGAACCGCTCGCGCGGCCATGCTGGAGCGGTCGACCGAAAAAGAGCGTGGCGGCGCGACACGCTACACCAGCTCCTGGTTCCGCGTGACCGAGGATCGGCAGCTTGATCCGAAGTTCGTCGACACGATGGCGTCGGTCTCCGGCGGCCTGGCCGATCTCGACTATTGCCGCACTCTGGCCCGCGAAGTGCCGAATTCGCTGCGTTTCCTGGACGAGCACAACGTCCCCACCACTTACTTCAAACAGCCTCTTCCGAACCGCAACACAGGCGGCGGCCTCGGGATGCCGGTGGGCGGAGGGGCGTCGATCGTCCAAGGGTTGGCTGGAATCGTAGAGCAGACGGCTGGGATGGAGATCCTTTATCAGACGGAAGCCGTTCGGCTGAGTATCTCAGAGCAAGGACGCATCGATGGCGTATTCGTGCGCGGCCGCGATGGGCTGCTGCGGAGACTCAGCGCCAATGCGGTGGTGATTGCAAGTGGCGGCTTCGAAGGCAACAAGGAGATGCTCACCCAATACCTTGGCGAGCGCGCTTGCGACATGCCGCCGATCGCGCCCGGGCCCGGCAACAATCGCGGCGAAGGCATCCGGATGGCGATGGAAGTAGGCGCCGATACGGCCGGCCAGTTCGACATGTTTCATGGCGAGCCGGTGGACGCGCGCAGCAACAAGCCGGACGCGGTGATCTATCCCTATCCCTACGCCATCGTCGTTAACCGGCACGCGAGGCGGTTCTACGACGAAGGAAAGAACAGCTTCGATTCCACCTTCGAAGAGTTCGCCTACCAGATCTGGCGTCACCAGGATCAGCGGGCCTTCTTGATTGGCGATCAAACCAGCCTCTCCGTCCGGGGCTTCACGGACGTGGCTTTTACAGATCTGCCGCCGATTACGGCGGACACCATCGGCGGGTTGGCCAGGCAACTCGGCCTGGATCCAACGGCGCTCGAGTCGACAGTCGCTGAATTTAACGCGGCCGTCGGGCCTGGCGAGTTCAATCCTTACATCTTCGATAGCAAACGCACCATCGGGCTCACTCCGCCCAAGTCGAATTGGGCATTCGCGCTCAACTCGCCGCCCTATATCGGCTATCCTCTGACGTGCGCGATCACCTTCACGTTCGGCGGCATTCGGACCGATTCATCGGCACGCGTGGTGAGCCCGGCCGGTACTCCCATTCCAGGGCTTTACGCCGCGGGCGAAGTGACCGGCCTTTATTACCACGCCTACCCGGCTGGCACGTCAGTAATTCGGGCAATCACTTTCGGGCGCATCGCGGGAGCTCACGCGGCCGCGCGTTGAAGTTCCGCATTGCACTTGGGCTGCCACATTACGCTTGGGGGCAGTTGGATATAATGCAGTTCTGTCCGGTCCGCAGGCATATCAACGCGGCCGCTTTATCCGCACCGAAGAGAACGAGGAGTTATCACAATCGATGAGTCAAGAAAGCTTAGAGGACGCGCTCCAAGCCGCCGGGAACCCGGTCCAGCGCCTGCGCAATTCGCAGATTGGCCCGTATGCCTTTCCCGTGGTGCGTCCCGAGTTCACCAATTGGAGAGACGAGCAGCGTGCCTGGAAAGAGACCTGCGCTCTTTTCGACCAGTCGCACCACATGACCGATCTCTACGTGGAGGGGCCCGATGCGCTCCAGGTGCTCTCCGATCTGGGTATCAATAGCTTCAAGAATTTCAAGGTCAATCAAGCCAAGCAGTTTGTCGCCTGTAACCACAATGGCTACGTCATCGGCGACGCCATTCTCTTTTATTTGGATCAAAACAAATTCAATCTCGTGGGACGTCCTCCGGCTCTGAATTGGGTGCAATATAACGTCGAGAGGCGCGGCTACAAGGCCTCCGCCGAACGGGACGAGCGGTCGGCTGTGAATCAGGGCCGGCGCAAGACCTTCCGCTATCAGATTCAAGGCCCGCACGCTCTGCGTACCATGGAGAAAGTGATCGGAAAACCCGCGCCCGATATCCGCTTCTTCAACATGGATGTCGTCCACATCGCCGGACGAGCGGTCCGCGCCCTGCGTCATGGCATGGTTGGGCAGCCGGGCTGGGAGCTATTTGGTCCCTGGGAAGATGGCGATGCGGTCCGCGACGCCATCGTTGAAGCCGGCCGGGAATATGGAATCCGGCAAGTTGGTTCGCGCGCTTATCCCACCACCTGTCTGGAATCCGGCTGGATTCCATCGCCTCTTCCGGCCATCTACTCGGGCGACGAGTTGAAGGGCTTCCGGCAGTGGCTGACCGCCAAGAGCTATGAAGCCACGGCGTCGCTTGGTGGAAGTTTTTACTCCGATAACATCACGGACTATTACCTGACTCCCTACGACTTGGGCTACGGGCCATTCGTGAAGTTCGATCATGATTTTGTTGGCCGCGCGGCGCTGGAGAAAATAGCCGATAAACAGCGTCGCAAGAAAGTAACTCTGGTCTGGAATGGCGAGGATATTGCTCGTGTTTGTGAGTCTTTATTCCAAGCGGGCGATATTCTCAAGTACATCGACTTACCTCTGGCTAACTATTCCACCTTGCCGTTTGACAAAGTGGTGATAGACGATAAGATCGTCGGGGTGTCCACTTACACCGGTTACACTTACAACGAACGCGCGATGCTCTCCCTCGGCGTGGTGGATGTAGCCCACAGCGAGCCGGGCGTGCAAGTGACTGTGGTTTGGGGCGAGGAAGGACGCGGGTCCACTAAGCCCACCGTGGAGCGCCACACCCAGGCTCGGATCCGCGCTACCGTCGCCGCCGTCCCTTATGCCGAGGTGGCGCGCGTGGCATACCGGCCGCACTAGACGGAATTATCAGGAGAACAACCATGGCATACATATTTCATCAGGATGATTTGCCCAAGCTGGTTGCGGTGGTTCCCGGCCGCGAGCGAACATTTTTCGTCAACGAAGAACTCACCAACATTGACGACATGCTGGCTGGCGTGATGGTGTACAAAGCGCACGGCACTTCGCCTTACCACTACCACGAGATCTGCGAGCACTTTTACTTCATCATGGAAGGCAACGGCATGGTGGAAAGCGAAGAAGGCGTTCGCCCCGTGGGTCCGGGCGACTTGGTTTTCATTCCGGCCGATGCCAGGCACCGCTTGCGCGCTACCGAGACCGGGCTGTTCTATTTCGAATTCCAGGCGCCCAATCGCTTCAAGACCCACATCCTGGACGGCACGCCGGACGACCTGCGCTGGAATCGCGTGGACGGCCGCGTTTGGGTCCAGACATAATCTAGGGAACTGTCATGACAACCTCACTCACCTTCATCGATACCAACAAGCTGCCGCGCGTGAAGACTCCGCACGGCGAGGTTACCGAGATCCTCAACCAGCAACTGGTAGGCGCCAAGAACGTATTCGGGACCCTGCGCTGGCTCTCACCCGGCGAGAAATTCCAGGCTGCCTCGCAGGACAAGCACCAGCTCATTTACTTGATGGAAGGGCAGGGAACCATCCGGCTGGATAACAAGGATTACGACGTCGCGCGCGGCGCCGGAGTCTACCTGGGACCTTCCGAATCGGCCACCATCGAAGCCGCAGCCGGATCGCCGCTCAAGCTGTTCCATTTGATGGTTCCGAGAATCCCGGCGTAGACTTTTGCCCGCACTCGCGCGGCGAGCTTCATCATGCTGTAACAAAGCCGGTTTTTCCTTGACAAACTAATGAAAAGGGGCAAGACTGGCTTAATCCGCCTGGTCCGTCGCTTCCGGATTGAAGGCTGAACTTTGTGTGTTCAGCCGCCACGAAGGATTCAAATGCTCATCAAAACCTTTTCACCATTGGCTATTGTTGGTCTGTTTACTTTGTCGCTTAGTCCTTGCGTTTATGGACAGGCCACCGGAAGCATTTCAGGCACGGTGACGGACGCCACTGGTTCCGCTGTGCCCGCCGCGAAAGTCACCGTTACGGCGCCCGCCACGGGCCTGACGCGGTCCTCCACCACCAACGACAATGGCGAATACACCGTCCCTCTGCTCGGCGTCGCCGATTACAACGTCCAGGTGGAACTGCAGGGGTTTCAAACCGCGACGGCCAACGACGTCCGGTTGCAAGTGGACGAACACCGCGAGCTTGATTTCAAGCTGACGCCCGCCACGGTGCAGAGCAGCGTGGAAGTGAACGCCACCGCGGTAGCGATTCAGACTGCGGACGCCACCCTTGGACAGGTGATTACCACGCAACAGGTGGCCGATTTACCCTTGAACGGCCGCGACTTCGTGCAGCTTGCCACCCTGACTCCCGGCACCTCGCAGGAAACCAATCCGAACAGTTTTTTCAATGGCGGTCCGAGCAGTGAAGCGTCCGCGCGCGGGTCCTACTCACTCTCGGTAGGCGGCTCCCGCGCCAACAGTACCGATTGGCTGCTGGACGGCAATGATAATAACGAACTCACGTCCGGCGCCATATCGATTCTGTCTTCCATCGACTCCATCCAGGAGTTCAAGGTTCTCACTTACAATTACTCGGCCGAATGGGGAACCCGCGGCGGCCCGACGGTTTTGGTGACGACAAAATCGGGAAGTAATCAGTTCCACGGATCGCTGTTCGAATTCCTGCGCAACACCGATCTGGACGCTCGCAGCTACTTTGCAGCGTCGACGGAAAAGTTCAATCTCAACCAGTTTGGCGCATCGTTCGGCGGTCCTGTGAAGAAGGACAAGGTCTTCTTCTTCATGGATTACGAGCAGAAGTACCAGCGCCACGCGATCCCCTTCACCGGCCTAATGCCCAGCGTTGCCAATCGCAACGGCGATTTCACCGACAACGCCTTCGGCCAGCCCAACACCATTCAGCTGAATAACCCCACTCAGAGTACGCCGACGCCTTTGATGTGCGATTCGTCCGGCAATCCGCTTCCCACCGCTACCGACGGAAGCCAGGGCCCGGGCGCCCCGTGCAACAAGATTCCGGCCAGCCTGATTAATCCGATTGGACAAAAGCTGATCAACCTGTATCCGCTGCCCAACGCGAACAATGCCGCGCTCGGCTATAACTACGTGAGCCAGCCGGTACGAACGCTGGATGAAGGCAAGTTCGACATTCGACTGGACGAAAATCTTTCCGCCAAAGACACCTTCTTTACGCGCTTCAGTTACGATCAGGCGCAATCCCATGTACCCGGCGGCGCGCCCGGTTTGGCCGAGCAGGGATCTTTTGCCAGTAATCAGAGCATCGGAAATCACGCCCGCAATGCCGTGATCTCCGAGACGCATCTCTTTTCGCCGAACACTGTTAACCAAATGAGCTTCGGCTACAATCGCATCTTCGACTACATCGCGTCGCAGGGGCAGGGCAGCTTCGCGGCGCAGTCTATCGGGATCCCCAATGGCGATCTCGGTGGCGCGGTCAGTACCGGCCTCACCTCAGTGGCGGTATCCAGCCCTTACTGGTCCCTGGGCGATCGAGGCTACACGCCGTTCGTGGGTGGTACCAACGTGTGGACGTTCTCCGACTCGCTGGATATGGTTCGCGGCAGCCACGATTTCCGCGTGGGCTTGAATTTCCGCGCCAATCAGTTGAACGCCGTCGCCGTCGGATTTCCCAATGGATATTGGGTTGTCAGCGGCCAGTTTACCGGAGACGCCGCGGCCGACTTACTGACCGGTTGGACCTCCATCGGCCTTCACGACCAGGAGTTCGGCGGCACCGTTACCGGCCGGCGCTGGAAACTGTACCGGCCGTTTGTCGAGGACAACTGGCGCGTCGGTAAGAATTTGACGTTGAATCTCGGCCTCGCCTGGGCGATGATGACGCCCCAAACCGAGGTAGGCAATCGCATGTCGGACTTCGATCCTGCGACCGGACAATTCCTGATCCCCGGTGTGAACGGAATAGGCGCCAGCGCCGGGATCAAGATGGATTGGACCGCGCTGGAGCCTCGTATCGGGGGGGCCTGGAAACCCTTCGGCAACAGCAATACGGTGGTTCGCGCCGGTTATGCCATTTTCCACGACTCTTCGTGGAACCAGGGCGATCAGGGCTTGTGGCAGAATCCGCCGTTCTACGGAGAATCGTTTGAGGAAGGCGGCAACATGTCGCAGGGCTTTGTCACCTACGCCACCGCTCCCGCTCCGGCCGATTTTGGGGGCACCATCCTCTCGCAAGATCGAAACTTCAAACAGGGCAGAATTCAGCAATTCAACGTCAACCTGGAGCAGCAGATCCCTGGACAAATCGTGCTGACCGCGGGCTATGCCGGGTCGCGCGACTCGCATATCTTGGAATACGGCAACAACATCAACGTGGGATCTCCCAGCGCCTGCGGTGTGGTAGCCGGATACACGTTGGGCTGCGGTCCCGGCGGAGCGGCCTTCGGTGTACCTTATACTGCGTTTCCCTACTCGGACATCCAGGCCATTTTCGATGCCGGGCTAGCCCACTACAATTCGCTGCAAATTAAGGCCGAGACCAAGAGCGCGCGCTACGGCATCTACGCGCTCGTCGGGTACACCTATTCGCGCTCTTACGATACCGGCTTCAGCGACGGGCTGGGCAGCATCATCGGCGCCACCTACTTCCCTCTGCCCGAATTGGCAAAAGCTGGACTGGGGATTTCGCAGATCAACCTGAACAACAATTTCACCGCGAGCGTCATTTACCAGCTTCCCGTTCGGCAAAGGCCGGAAATGGGGCGCCAACTGGAACGCGGCTGCCAACGCGCTGGCAGGCGGCTGGGAGTTAACGGTAATTGAACATGCCACCTCCGGGTTTCCGATATTCGTAGTCGACAGCATCAACGCATCCGGGGCGGGTTTCCTGAACGGGAATTTCCAATCTCTGAACCGTCCGAATATGACCTGCAACCCCACGCTGAGCCATCCCACGCTGTCGGACTGGTTTAACGCCAGCTGCTTCTCGGCGCCGCCGGACGGCGAACTCGGTAACGCGCCTCGAACCCCGCTTTCTGGCCCGGATTTCGTGAATACCGATTTCTCGGTCATTAAGCACTTCGCCTTGCCGCGCGAAGGAATGCGGCTCGATTTCCGCGCGGAGTTCTTTAATCTCTTCAACCATCCGCAGTTCGGCGCGCCCGGCGGCAACGGTTACGGGGCGGATTTCGCTTCTCTGCCGACATTCAACGTGGTCAACTACACGGTGAACAATCCACGGCTGGTTCAGTTCGGTCTCAAGCTGGCTTTCTGAACGATAACTCGACAACCGCTCCCTCACGGTCGCGGCTCGGTTTCGACGATCGTACCGAACCACAGCCTTACTGAGCCGTGACCGTGAGGGAGCGGTTGCGCAGGCTCAGGTCGTCCGTCATATTTGATAGTCTAAAGACATCCGGCTTCCGCATCCGCAGGGTGAGAGTGCGCGTTGCCTGTCCATCGAAGGAGATCGTGCATGAGTAGCCTGAAACAATACGGGATCTTTGTGGGTGCGATTATGGCGGCCGTCACGTCGCTTGGCGCACAGCCGGCCAAGGTGGACGCCACGGTTTTGAAAAACGCCGGCACGTCCCTGGACGCCCACCCGGGCGAGTGGCTGAGCTACGGCCGCTCCCAGAGCGAAACTCGCTACAGCCCTCTCACCCTGATCAACACATCCAACGTCAATCGGCTGGGCCTTTCCTGGACCTATGCGCTGGGCGCCGGCGGTAGCAATCAGGAAGGCACGCCGCTGGTTTGGAACCACACTCTCTACGGCATCACCAATTGGAGCGTCGTGTACGCGCTGGATGCCCGCACCGGCAAGCAGCTCTGGCGCTGGGACCCCGAGGTGAATCAGCAAGCGGTGCGGCCCAAGATCTGTTGCGGGATCGTCAACCGCGGTCTGGCCATTTACAACGGCATGATCTTCGCTCCCATCATCGACGGCCGCCTGGAAGCCCTGGATGCCACCACCGGCAAAGTGATCTGGGAGTCGCGCGTGGCCTACACGCAGGATTGGTACTCCCTCACCATGGCGCCCCGCATCGCCAACGGCAAGGTGATTGTCGGAGTTTCCGGCGGCGACCATCCGATCCGCGGATTCTTTGATGCCTACGACGCTGCCACCGGCCATCGCGCCTGGCGCTTCTACACCGTCCCCGGCAATCCCGCCAACCCTTATGAGAACGAGGCCATGCGCAAAGCCGCGAAAACCTGGGGCGGCGATTTCTACAAAATGGGCGGCGGCGGATCGGTCTGGGACGGCATGGCCTATGATCCGGAAACCGACCTGATTTACGTTGGCACCGGCAACGCCGAACCCTGGGTGCAAAAGTTTCGCGGCGCGAAGGACATGGATAACCTCTACACCTGTTCCGTTCTTGCCGTGAAAGTATCCACTGGAGAGCTCAAGTGGCACTATCAGGCCGTTCCCAACGACAACTGGGATTACGACAATGTTCAGCAACTGATTCTCGCGGACCTTACCATTCAAGGCCGTCCCCGCAAGGTGCTGGTGCAGGCCTCCAAGGACGGCATCTTCTATGTGCTGGATCGCATAACCGGCCAGTTTATTTCCGGACAGCCGTACGTGCAGGTGAACTGGACTCATGGCTTCGACGAATCGGGCCGCCCCATGATCAACAGGGAAGCTTTCTACGATAAGGAGCCGATCACGATTTTTCCCACTGCGGGCGGCGCCCACAACTGGTCGCCGATGGCGTTTAATCCTTCGACAGGCCTGGTCTACATTCCCACCACCTACGGAAGCTGGACCTACGCAGCGAATGACAAGATGACCTACGCTCCCTATGGCGACACCGGACTGGCGCCCGGTTTTCTTACCGAACGGCCGAACTCGCTGAAGATCTTGGGGCCCGAGCCACTGGGCAAAGAGCGCGGAGTGCTTCAAGCCTGGGATCCCGTGAATCAGAAACTGGTGTGGCGCACCCCCGGAGGCGGCGGCATCGGTGGCGGCGTGGTGACAACCGCGGGCAACCTGGTGATCCAGGTGACCAACGAGGGCAAGTTTCTCGCCTATAGCGCCGACAAGGGCGAAAAGCTATTCGAGACACAGGCCGGCCGCACCGGCATGGGCCCGCCCATCACTTATCAGATCGATGGGAAGCAGTATGTCGCCTTCACCGGAGGGCTTGGCAAGACCACGATGTCGCCCGGACCAACGGATGAAAAAGTAGATACACCGCCTCTATTATTCGTGTTCGAGTTAGACGGAAAGGCGCCCATGCCGAAAGCGGCAGCCCCGCCTCCGCCCTTCGGACCGCCCCCGCCTCCGCCGCCATCGGAGTTGCACAAGTAGGCATGAAGCCCACTCAAATCCCCCGTAATCCCTGCTTTTCCTCCGGCCCCTGCGCCAAACGTCCGGGCTGGAGTTTCAACGCGCTCGCCGACGCCGCGCTCGGGCGCTCGCATCGCGCCAAACTCGGCAAGAACAAGCTCGCCGAAGTGATCGCGCGCAGCAAGAAAGTGCTGGGCATCCCCGAACCATATCAGCTGGGTATTGTTCCCGCCTCCGATACCGGCGCGGTAGAAATGGCGCTGTGGTCCATGCTCGGCGAACGCGGCGTGGACGTTCTGGCGTGGGAGAGCTTCAGCAGCGGCTGGGCTGCCGATTGCAAGAACCAGCTTCAGTTGAAAGACCTGCGCGTCTTGAAAGCCGACTACGGCAAATTGCCCGATTTGAAGCAAGCGGACTGGACGCGCGATGTTGTCTTCGCCTGGAACGGAACCACGTCGGGAGTGCGTGTCCCCCATGGCGACTGGATCGCTGCAGACCGCGCGGGTCTTTCCATCTGCGACGCTACGTCCGCCGTTTTTGCCATGGAGATCCCTTGGGACAAGCTAGACGTGGTCACCTGGTCCTGGCAGAAGGTGCTGGGCGGGGAAGGCGCTCATGGAATGATCGCGCTCAGCCCGCGCGCGGTGGCGCGGCTGGAAACATTTGTTCCGCCTCGCCCATTGCCTAAGATTTTTCAGATGACCAAGGGCGGCAAATTGATCAAGGGCATCTTCGAAGGCGAGACCATCAATACGCCTTCCATGCTGTGCGTGGAGGACGCGCTGGATGGCTTGCGATGGGCGGAATCCATCGGCGGATTACCCGCCCTTATCGCTCGTTCCCAGGCAAATCTAAAGCGTATCGACGACTGGGTCGCGCAATCGTCCTGGGCCGCGTTCCTGGCCGAAGATCCGTGCAGCCGCTCGAGCACGTCGATTTGCCTGAAGATCAAGGACCCGGCCTTCACCGCCCTCTCGCCCGAAGACCAGGCCGCGCGCGCCAAGTCCATCGTGACAGCCGTTGAAAAGGAGCGCGCTGCTTACGACATCGGCTCTTATCGCGATGCGCCGGTGGGTCTGCGCGTATGGGGTGGCGCAACGGTTGAGACCTCCGACATCCAGGCGCTGCTTCCATGGCTCGACTGGGCCTACGCCGCCAGCAAACCCAACTAACCCAGAATCCAGCGCGCCGTCTTCGCCGCCAAACGATCCAGAGCCTGCACCGCCATTTCGAGATGCTCTTCCCTGCTGTCTTCAATCTTGTTGTGGCTGATCCCACGCAGGGATTGTACAAACATCATCACGGTCGGAATGCCCGCGCGCGACACTTCCGCGGCGTCGTGCAATGGCCCGGATGGGAGCCGATTCGCCGTGCCTGCAACCTCGCGCACCGCCTCCTCACAAAATCCAAGCAGCGCGGGATGGAACGCGATCGGCTGGATGCTCCATATTCTTGACCATTCCACCGTACATTTTTCCTCGCTTGCAAACCGCTGGCTCGCTTCCTGCGCCTCGCGGTACATGGCCGCCAGAATCCCGGCATCCAGATCGCGCTGATCGAGCGTCGCTTCGCAGCGCCCCACCACAGCCGTCACAATTCCCGGAAATGTTTTCACGCTGCCGACGGTGCAGACCGCGTCCTGATGTTTTCCGGCAATCGTTCGAATCTCCAGCGCCAGCTTCGCTGCGGCCGCCAGCGCATCGCGCCGGGCGTTCATGGGTGTCGATCCCGAATGCGCCTCCTGTCCGAAAAACGTAACGGCGTGCCGCTCCACGCCTTTCGTGCCCAGCACCACTCCCAGAGGCAGGCCCAGGCTCTCCAGCACCGGCCCTTGCTCAATATGCAATTCCAGATACGCGGCGGCGTTCGTTTGCTCGCGCGTGGCATCCGGAAATCGGTCCATAGGAAAGCCGCAGCGCGCCACCGCGTCTTCCAGGCGAATGCCATCCTTGTCAGCGCGGACCCGATCGGCTTCGATACTCGATGTGCCCGCGAATGCCGACGACCCGAGCAAACTGCGGCCAAAGCGCGCGCCTTCTTCGTCCGCCCAATCCACTACGCGCACGGTCACCGGCGGCTGTCCGTTGAATTCTTCCGCGAATCTTCGCAGCACTTCCAGACTGGCGGTGACGCCCAGGCTCCCATCCAGCCATCCGCCGTTCGGCACCGAATCCAGGTGCCCTCCTAAGACCAGAGTCTTCTCGGACGCGCCCGCCAGCGTTGTCCAGCTATTTCCCGCCGCATCGTAGTGGTGCTCAACCGGCAGGCTCTTGATCTTGGATTGAAACCAATCGCGCGCTTTCAGCCAGGTGTCGGTCCACGCCACACGCTGCGCGCCGTTGTCGTCGCTGGTGAGCGCGCGCAATTCCTTCAGGTCCGCGATGGTGCGCTTGGGGTCCAGGCTCATGATCTTTGGATTGTAGCTGGACGAAGCGGTCATCCGTTTGGTAGACCTAGAGGATGGGCGCCCCGGTTTCCTTTGGCTTTTCCGATCATCCGGAGATCGCCCGCCGATTCCCGGATCTGCACCCCGCCTTCAACTCCAACGAAGCGCTGACGGAGGCCAATCGCTGCCTGTATTGCTTTGACGCGCCCTGCGCGGCGGCCTGTCCCACGCACATCGACGTGCCGCGCTTCATCAAGAAAATCGCGACGGAAAACCTGATGGGCTCGGCGCTGGCCATTTTGGACGCGAACATTTTGGGTGCAAGTTGTTCGCGCGTCTGTCCGGTGGAGGTGCTGTGCGAAGGCGCCTGCGTGATGTTGCGCTACAACAAACAGCCCATCGCCATCGGCCGGCTGCAACGGCACGCCATGGATCATTTCTTCGATCGCGGCGGACGCCTGCCCACAAAATCGCCCCACCAGCGCGCTCAAAGGATCGTCTGCATCGGCGCGGGTCCGGCGTCTCTCGCTTGTGCTGCGGAGCTGGCGCAGCGCGGATTTTCCGTCACGGTGATCGAACGGCGTCCGCTGCCCGGCGGATTGAATACGTACGGTGTGGCCGAGTACAAACTGCGGGCGCCCGACAGCCTGCGCGAAGTGGCCATGATAGGCGAACTGGGAGTGGAGTTCCGGTTCGACGTGTCCGTGGAAAGCGAGAGCGATCTGGAAGCGCTGGAAAAAGAGTACGACGCCATCTTCGTCGGAATCGGTCTGGGCAACATGCATGAGCTGCGCATACCGGGCGCGAATCATCCCGACGTGATTGACGCCCTGGAGTTCATTGCGCGCTACAAAACCGCGGGCGATCTCAAAGTGGGCAATCGCGTGGTTGTTATCGGCGCGGGCAATACGGCCATCGACGCCGCCAACGCCGCGCGGCGGCTGGGCGCACAACACGTGACCATCGTTTATCGCAGGACCGAGCCCGATATGCCGGCTTTTGGTTTCGAATACGAGCACGCCAAACTGGAGGGTGTCACCTTCGAATGGCTGGCGCAGCCGGTGTCGATTCACGCCGATCCTGCATCGGGCGCGATCGTTTCACTGGAGTGCGTTCGCCAGGACGCTCAATTTCAATTGCCTTGCGACATGGTGATTCCCGCCATCGGGCAGGCGCCGTTCAACTCGTTCCTGGAGCGCTGCCGCGGTCCCAAATACTATGCGGGCGGCGATTGCGTCAACGGAGGCCGCGAAGTGGTGGACGCGGTGGCGGATGGAAAGCGCGCCGCGCTGGCGATCGCGAAATCGTTCGGAGACGGCGATGCCTGATCTTTCGACGACATTCGCCGGCATTCGATCGCCCAATCCCTTTTGGCTGGCTTCGGCGCCTCCGACAAATTGCGGCGAACAGGTTATGCGCGCGTTCGACGCCGGCTGGGGCGGCGCGGTGTGGAAAACCATCGGCGAGCCTATCACCAACGTGTCTTCGCGCTACTCCTCGGTCGATTGGAATGGCCAGCGCATGATGGGGCTGAACAATATCGAGCTGATTTCGGACCGGCCCATCGAAACCAATCTGCGCGAGATCGCTGAAGTGAAGAAGCGCTATCCGAAGCACGCCGTGATCGCGTCCTTAATGGTGGAGTCGACGCGCGAAGCCTGGCACGACATCGTCCAGCGATCCGAAGACGCGGGCGCCGATGGCCTGGAGCTGAATTTCGGATGCCCGCATGGCATGAGCGAGCGCGGCATGGGCAGCGCCGTGGGGCAAGTTCCCGAGTACACCGAGATGATCACCGGCTGGGTGAAGGAGAAGGCGCGAACTCCCGTGCTGGTGAAGCTGACGCCCAACATCACCGACATCCGGCAGATTGCGCGCGCGGCCAAGCGAGCGGGCGCCGACGGGCTCTCGGCCATCAACACCATCAACTCCATCACCGGCATCGATCTGGATACTTTGGAGCCGAGGCCGAATGTGGACGGCCTCTCTTCGCACGGCGGCTATTGCGGGCCCGCGGTGAAGCCGATCGCCCTGAACATGGTGCATCAGCTTCAGAACGACGAAGCTTCGCGGCTGCCCATTTCCGGCATTGGCGGCATCGGAACCTGGCGCGACGCGGCCGAATTTATCCTGCTGGGCTGCGGGACTGTGCAGGTTTGTACGGCCGCTATGCATTACGGCTATCGCATTGTCGAAGACATGCTCGATGGCCTCGAAAACTGGATGCGCAAAAAAGGCTTCTCTCGCATCGAGGATTTTCGCGGATTGAGCGCGCCCAAAGTCACCGATTGGAATCATCTCAATTTGAATTTCAAGATCGTGGCGCGCATTCATGCGGAGAAATGTATCGGCTGCGAGCTGTGCTACATCGCCTGCTGGGACGGCGCGCATCAATGTATTCATCTGGACTCCGCGCATTCCACGCCACCCGCCGATTGAGGCAGCCAGCCGCGCGCGCATTTCCATGACGCCCATTCCCAAGCTGGATCGTGGCGTCGCGCTAGATGCGGCTCCAGCGCGCATTCCGCGTGTCGACGAAGAGGAGTGCGTGGGCTGCAATCTCTGCGCGCTGGTTTGTCCGGTGGATGGCTGCATCACCATGGAGCGCGTAGAAAATCATTTGCCTCGGCAGACTTGGGAAGATCTGGTTAATGGCAATCCTCATTAAGAACGGAACGGTAGTGTCCGCGGAAAACACCCTCGCTGCGGACATTTTGATCGAGGGCGGGACAATCAAAGAAGTCCGCGCGGGTATCCCCGCCGAACCCGTTCACGAAATCCTGGATGCCACGGGTATGCTTCTGCTGCCCGGCGGCATCGACGCCCACACCCATCTCGACATGCCTTTCGGCGGCACCACCTCGAGCGACGATTTCGAAACCGGCACGCGCGCGGCGTCCATCGGCGGCACCACTACCATCGTCGACTTCGCCATCCAGGCGCGCGGCACCAAAATGCGCGACGCGCTCGACACCTGGTGGAAGAAGGCGGAATCGAAGGCCTGCATCGATTATGGCCTGCACATGATCGTCACCGATCTTCCCGAAGCGGGTCTCGAAGACATGGACGACATGGTGCGCGAAGGAGTGGCCAGCTTCAAGCTCTTCATGGCTTATCCGAACGTGCTGATGGTGGACGACGCGACGATTTTTCGCGCTCTGCAGCAAACGTCGAAAAACGGCGCGCTGATTTGTATGCACGCCGAGAACGGCAGCGTGATCGACGTCATCGTGCGCCAGGCGCTGGCCGAAGGCAAGACCGCGCCCATCCACCACGCGCTCACCCGCCCTACGCTGGCCGAAGCCGAAGCCGTGCATCGCGCCATCGCGCTGGCCGAGATGGCTGGCGTTCCCATCTACATCGTGCATCTGTCGTCGGAAGACGCGCTCAATCAAGTTCGCGAAGCGCGCGATCGCGGCCTGCCCGCCTTCGCCGAAACCTGCCCGCAATATCTGTTGCTCTCCATCGATGATATGAAGCTCCCGGGCTTTGAGGGCGCGAAGTACGTCTTCACGCCCCCTCTGCGCGAGAAGCAGAACCTGCCGAAGCTTTGGGACGGCCTGAAGACCGACAACCTGCAAGTGGTCTCCACCGACCATTGCCCATTCTGCTTCGAAGACCAAAAGGCGCTGGGCAAAGACGATTTCACCAAGATCCCCAACGGCGGCCCGGGCATCGAGAATCGATTGCAGCTCTTGCATCATCACGGCGTGAATGCGGGCAAGATCACGCTGAACCGCTTCGTGGAAATCGTCTCCACCGCGCCCGCGCGCATCTTCGGCATGTATCCCAAGAAAGGCGTCATCGCGCCCGGAAGCGACGCCGACATCGTTGTCTGGGATCCCAAGGCCGAACATCTCATAAGCGCCAAGACGCACCACATGCGTGTCGATTACTCGATGTTCGAAGGCTTCAAGGTCACCGGAAACGCCAGGCAGGTATTTTCGCGCGGCCAGTTGATTGTCGATAAGGGGCGATTTATAGGTCGCCCAGGCCGCGGACATTACCTGCGAAGGGCGGCGCGAGGAGGAGCATGGAATTAGGAACCACGCGCGAATCCAGCCTCTATAACAAAGACCTGGCTCCCGTGCCGATGGAGAAACGCACCTGGGGCATCTACAACTACGCCTCGCTGTGGGTGGCCATGAGCGTCTGCATTCCCACCTACATGCTGGCCTCCGGCCTGATCGCCGGCGGCATGAGCTGGAAGCAGGCCATTGGAACAATTTTGCTCGGGAATGTCATCGTGCTGATTCCGATGATTTTGAACGCGCACGCTGGCGCGAAATACGGCATCCCATTTCCGGTGCTGGTGCGGGCTTCGTTCGGAACGCGCGGAGCGAACGTCCCTGCCGTGTTGCGCGCGCTGGTCGCTTGCGGATGGTTCGGCATTCAATCCTGGATCGGCGGCCAGGCCATCTATACGATGCTCCAGGTGCTGTGGCCGCGGGCGGCGTCTAGCGCGTGGACGCCCTGGGTTTGTTTCTACTTGTTCTGGCTGCTCACCATGGCGGTGATTTGGCGCGGCATCGAGACCATCAAATTCCTGGAAGGCATTGGCGCGCCGTTCATGTTGGCGGTTGGGTTGCTTCTGCTGTGGTGGATCGCGCGCAAGGCTGGCGGCCTCGGCCCAGTGCTGCAAACGCCGAGCAAGTTCCACACCACGGCCGAGTTCATGCACTTCTTCATTCCGTCGCTGACCGGGATGGTGGGCTTCTGGGCAACCGTGGCGTTGAATATTCCCGACTTTACGCGTTACGCGCGATCGCAAAAGGCGCAGATGATCGGCCAGTCACTGGGACTGCCGCCCGCCATGACCATTTATTCGTTCATCGGCGTCGCTGTGACGTCGGCGTCCGTCATTTTGTTTGGCCAGGCCATCTGGGATCCGGTGGCGTTGCTGGCGCGCTTCCACGAACCGGTAATCGCGTCCATCGCCCTGGTGGCGCTGCTGGTGGCCACTTTGAACACCAATG
The DNA here is from genome assembly GCA_963798295.1 of Bryobacterales bacterium. Taxonomy (GTDB): domain Bacteria; phylum Acidobacteriota; class Terriglobia; order Bryobacterales; family Bryobacteraceae; genus Palsa-89. The sequence continues at coordinate 559,386 of CAWCSV010000008.1, forward strand.
TCGCGGCCAACGTTGTTTCGCCCTCCAACGATTTTTCCAACCTGAATCCGCGCCTGATCTCTTTCCGCACCGGCGGCATCATCACGGGCGTGGTAGGCGTTCTGATGATGCCTTGGAAGCTGTTGACCGATTTCCAAAGCTACATTTTCGGCTGGCTGGTGGGGTATTCGGCGCTGCTTGGTCCGGTGGCCGGAATCATGATCACGGACTATTTTCTGCTGCGCCGCACCAATCTTGATGTGGGCGAGCTGTACAACCCGCGCGGCATTTATCGCTACGGCAACGGTGTGAACTACCGGGCACTCTTCGCGCTGGCGTCGGGCATCTTGCTGGCGCTGATCGGCCTGCTGGTTCCTCCACTGCGCTGGCTCTACGACTATGCCTGGTTTGTGGGATTCCTGGTCGCGTCCGCCACCTATTGGGTTTCGATGCGCAACGCTCGAAAGCCCCGGCCTCTAGGCGTAAACGTTCACGCTTGAGCTGCTGGTGTTCGACGCGAAGATATTCGTGGACGTCGTCGAACTGGAGCTTTGAGTGCTTGCATCGTCATCCGCGCCATGATGATGATGGTGATGGTGTCCTTCGGCCTTCTGTCCTTGCGCGGAGTTTTGCGTCTGCGATGTCCCCGGCTGCTGGACGCCCTGAAGGTCGTTCTGCAATTGTGAAAAGGCGCTTTGCGCCTGCGTCAGATTTCCGGACGAGAGCGCCTGGCCGAGCGCGTTCAGATCGTTCGCAATGGGGTCGTTGCTGTTCGCGGGGCTCGTTGTGGACGCGGTATTCGGTCCGGTCTGCGCTTGTAGCGCTTGCTCCAGTGCCGCAAATGCGGACTGCGCGCCGGTCAGGTTGCCGGTTTGAAGCGCACTCGCCAGTTGCGTGTAGTCTTGCTGCACCTGCTGGGCCGGATTTTGCGTGGCGCCCGGATTTTGCGTGGCGCCCTGGATGTCGCTTTGCAATTGCGAAAACGCGCCTTGCGATTGCGTCAGGTTGCCCGATTGCAGATCCTGGCCGAGCGTGGCGAAATCGCTCTGGATCGCATTGGTGGTTTGGGAAGGGCCTTGATAGGCCTGCACCAATTGCTGCAGGCTGTTGTAGGCCGTCTGCGCATCGTTCAGATCGCCCGACTGAAGGTCGCTCGATAGCTGGGTGTAATCCTGTTGAGCCGCTTGCTCCGGGCTCTGGGATTGCGACTGGCTGCCCGCCTGGAAATCGCTCTGCAATTGCGAGAACGCGCTCTGCGCCTGACTTAGATCGCCCGACTGCAGCGCCTGGCCGACTGAGGCAAAATCGTTTTGGAGCGTGCCACCGCCGCTCGAAGTCGAAGCGCCCTGATTCGCCCCTAGCACCTGCTGGATGTTCGCATAGGCCGACTGCGCGCCCGTCAAATCGCCAGACTGAAGCGCGCTGGCGAGCTGTTGGAAGTCCTGCTTGATTTCCTGAAACGGATTCTGCCGCTGCTGCGGCGCCAGGTCGTTAAGCAGGTTGGAAGAGAGAGCTGAAATCGACATGCTGAATCAATCTCCACACTTGTACGTATCGCCGTAGAGTGACCGAGGTTGAGGCAATTCTCCGGATCGTTGCAAATATTGACAATTGGCGGTTACGCGAATAGGCCGGCCAGCGGAGCGGACCAGCCGGGAAACAGCGCGGATGGAAGCCCCGCAGCCAGCAAGCGCTAAGATAAAACAAATGAACCAGGCGATCGACGCACTTGAATTGGTCAAATCGAGGCGCGAGGACATCCAGAAGATCGCGGCGAAGCACGGGGCTAGGAATGTTCGGGTTTTTGGTTCGGTGGTGCGGGGAGCCGCGCGGCCCGACAGCGATATCGATTTCCTGATCGACGTAGAGCCGGTCACAAGTTCCTGGTTTCCGGCCGGCCTTGTTCAGGATTTGGAGGGCTTGCTGGGAAGGCGAGTCGAAGTGGTCACGGAGCGAGGGTTAAACCATTTGATTCGTGACGAGGTGCTGCGCGAGGCTGTCCCGGTTTGAAGGACGACGGATTTTATCTCCGCTACATCTTGGAGTGTATTCGCCGAATTGAGTAAGATACCTCAGGCGGACCTGCGGCCTTTCGTGGATCGAGAACAGCTCAAGACGCCGTTGCGCGAAACCTGCAAGTCCTCGCCGAAACGACCCAGCGGCTTTCTGACAGCTTGAAAGCGCGATGGCCGCAGGTGGAATGGGCGCGCATCGCGGCTTTCAGGAATGTCCTGGTTCACGATTATCTCGGGTTGGACATGGACCGGATCTGGGTAGTAACCCAGCGGGACGTGCCGGAACTTAAGAAATCGGTGGAGATGATGCTGCGCTAGTTGACTTAGGGCAACTGGAGCTTGAAAAAGGCGGCCCAAGCGAGATGCCCCAAAAGGGGAAAGGGCAATTCGGGGATCACGCGAACAAATCGGCCAGCGGAGCGGACCAGCCGGGAAACAGCGCGGATTGAAGCCCCGTAGCCAGCGTTTCGCTGTGTCCGTCGGGAAAATGCGCCCGTACCCGCCGCGTCTGCGGGTAGACCAACCACACTTCCTCGGCGCCATGCGCGAAATAGAGTTCCATTTTCAAATCGAGCTCGGCCGCGGTGTTCGATTCGGAAGCCACTTCGATAGCCAGCGCTGGCGCGCCTTCTAAGTAGCCACCTGGAACGACGGCGCGAATCTGCGCGGCTCGAATGAAACATAGGTCGGGCTGGAGCCAGGTGTCGGAGGACAAGCGGAATCCTGTCTCCATCATCACGTCACCGAGCTTGTGCTGCCGCACGTACGGCCTAAGCGCATCCAATAGCTTATGTTGGATGAGGCTGTGATCGAACTTGGGCGGAGGCATAATAAGGTGCTCTCCCCGTACAAGTTCGTGTTTCTTGCCATCCTCTCGATATTTCTCGAATTGCTCGAAGGTTAGTAAGGTTCGCGTGGCCATGGCATCGAACTCCCCGGACTACGGCGTGCGAATCGATCCGCGGGCATCTTCGAGCCGTTCGATACGGTGGGCCAGCTCGAGGATCTGATTCGTGAGGCGAAGCTCAAGCCCAGTCGCTCGTTTCCACGATTCTGAAGATATACGCCTAACATCACGATTAACATCGTGCCCAACAGGGTTGCGACTGGAGCGACGAGCGTCGCCCAGAGCTGTACCGTAGGGTTCATTGATTCTAGTTTAGCCGAACAACGAAAAAGGCGGCCCAAGCGAGCCGCCCCAAGGAAAAGGAGGAGTAACACCTCCCACCAAACTTGTTTGAACTTGCGTTCCGGCCTAGCTACACCCGCTCGTCCCGCCGCAGTTCTCGCACTTGTAGCAGCTGCCGTTGCGCGTCATGAATCCGCCGCACTCCGAGCACATCGGCGCGTCGCTTACCGCCGGCGCGAACGGCAGCGCCTGCTGCGGCTCGGGCTCAGTGGCGCGCAGAACGGGCGCGTCGCCAGCTTCGTTGACGGCGTACTCGGGGCCCAGGAACTTCGCGCCCAGCCAGCGGAAAATATAATCCATGATCGACTTGGCGTACGGCACCTGCGGATTCCCCGTCCAGCCGCTCGGCTCAAAACGCACGTGGCTAAACTTATCGACGAAAAATTTCAGCGGCACGCCATATTGCAGCGCGTAGCTGATGCTGGTGGCGAAGCTGTCCATCAACCCGCTGATGGTGGAGCCTTCCTTGGCCATCGAGATGAAAACTTCGCCCGGGGTCCCGTCTTCGTACATCCCCACCGTGATGTAGCCTTCGTGGCCGCCGATTGAAAACTTGTGCGTTACCGATCGCCGCTCGTCGGGCAGCTTGCGCCGGATGGGTTGATAAACGATCTTCTCGACCACCGAAGGAACCATCGCCGTAGCCGTGGCCGACGCCGTCGCCTTTTTCTCGCCCTTGCCGGTGCTGCTGCTGAGCGGCTGCGAGCGCTTGGAATTGTCGCGATAAATCGCCACCGCCTTCAGACCCAGCCGCCAGCTTTCCATGTAAGCGTCCACCACGTCTTCCACGCTGGATTCTTCCGGCATGTTAATGGTCTTCGAGATCGCGCCCGAAATAAACGGCTGCGTCGCCGCCATCATCCGCACGTGGCCCATGTAATGAATCGATCGCTTGCCGTTCTGCGGACGGAAGCTGCAATCGAACACCGGCAGGTGCTCGTCTTTGAGCCCGGGCGCGCCTTCGATGGTCCCCGTGGAATCGATATGCGTGACGATCATCTCCACTTGCTCGGGCGTGTAGCCCAGCTTGATCAGCGCCTGCGGCACCGTGTTGTTGACGATCTTGATGATTCCGCCGCCCACCAGCTTTTTGTATTTCACCAGCGCCAGATCCGGCTCAATGCCGGTGGTGTCGCAATCCATCATGAAGCCGATGGTGCCGGTAGGTGCGATCACCGTGGTCTGCGCGTTGCGGAAGCCGGCGCGCTCGCCCAGCGTATAAGCGTCGTTCCAGCAATTGACGGCAGCCGCAAACAGATCGTCCGGGACGCGTTTGCTGTCGATCCCGCTCACCGCCTTGCCGTGCATCAGAATCACATCCAGGAACGAATCCTCGTTGGCCGCGTAGCCGGGGCACGGGCCCACCGCTTCGGCGACGCGCGCGCTGGTCAGATACGCCTGTCCGCACATCACGGCCGTAATGGCTGCGGCCCAATCGCGGCCAGCCGGGCTGTCATAAGGAATGCCCATCGACATCAGCAGCGCGCCCAGGTTCGCGTAGCCCAACCCCAGCGGGCGGAAATCATGCGAATTCTTGGCGATTCTTTCGGTGGGATAGCTGGCGCTATCCACGATGATCTCTTGTGCTAGCGTCACCGTATCGCAGGCGTGACGGAACGCCTCCACGTCAAACTCGCCGCCCGGCCCCACAAACTTCATCAGGTTCAACGACGCCAGGTTGCAAGCCGAATCGTCCAGGAACATATATTCCGAGCACGGATTCGACGCATTGATGCGCGCGGTGGCCTTGGATGTATGCCAGCGATTGATGGTGGTGTCGAACTGCATGCCCGGATCGCCGCACTGATGCGTGGCCTGCGAAATCTCGCGCAGCAATTCCTTGGCGCTGTAGCGCTTCTTGGGCTGTCCGTTGGCCACGCTACGCGTCCACCAATCGCCATCCGCCGCGGCCGCTTCCATGAACTCGTCGGTCACGCGCACCGAATTGTTGGCGTTCTGGAAGAAGATGGAACCGTACGCGTCGCCATCAATGGCGGCGTCGTAACCGGCGTCGATCAGCGTGTGCGCCTTCTTCTCCTCCTTGGCCTTGCACCAGATGAAATCCGTGATATCGGGATGATCCACATTCAGGATCACCATCTTGGCCGCGCGCCGCGTCTTGCCGCCGGATTTGATCACGCCCGCGAACGCGTCGAAGCCCTTCATGAAGCTGAGCGGCCCGGAAGCCGATCCGCCCCCGCCCAGTCCGCCGCCTTCTTCGCGCAAAGGCGAAAGATTGGTGCCGGAACCCGAGCCCCATTTGAACAGCATGCCCTCGGTCTTGGCCAGATCGAGAATCGACTCCAGCGAATCCTTCACCGAGTTGATGAAGCACGCCGAGCACTGCGGGCGCGACTCGCCTTTCTTCAGCTTCACAATGCTGTCGCTCGGCTCGTCATAGTAATAGCCGTAGCCGCGCGGCTCCTGCACGCCGACGTTGAACCAGACCGGCGAATTGAAGCACGCCTTCTGCGTCAGCATCAGGTGCGCCAGTTCATCGCCGAAATTCTCGTAATCCACCTTGGTCTTGAAATAGCGCCCGTGAGCGCCCCAATCGGCGATGGTGTCCACCACCCTATGCACCAGCTGCCGGACGCTGCGCTCGCGCTCGGGCGACCCCATTTTGCCGTAGAAATATTTGCTGACCACGATGTTGGTGGCCGTCTGGGACCATTCGGCCGGCACCTCCACGTCGTCCTGTTCGAAGATGATGGCGCCTTTGTCGCTCGCGATGGCGGCGGTGCGGAGCTCCCAGGCGATCTCGTCGTAGGGCGTCTTCTTGGTTTCAGGCCCCGGGCCGGGTTCCAGTTTCTGCGTGAAGTATTTAGGAAAGCTGACACCCTTGCGCTGGCTGGCCGGAAGAGCTTTCTTGACGGGTTGCAATTCAGAAATCCTGTCGGCTGAAATCCTGTTGCCGAGATCGACTGCGAGTAGTCCCATATCTATTTTCCTCCAAAGCGTACCCCCTAGGTTGATCTGGGGCACGTCTGCAATGATGCCCCAATATGTAGTGGTGCGTCAAGGATTATATCTATATGCCGTGCAGTACGTTACGTCGATGCGTAATCGCGCCCAGAGCTGGACGTTGAGAGTGGTTACTGAACCGCGCGTGTGAGCAAGCGGCTTACTTCTGTTCCAGAATGAACGTCGGCGCGATCCCCGACAGCGTCGAGAACCCCGATGGCCCTACCGCCGTCAGCCAGCTCGAACAGCCCTGCACTTTTCCGAGATAAGAGTGCGGATGAACATCCACTCGCATCTTCTGCATCTCTAGATGGCCGTATTGCAGTACCGGGAAAACGTCCACCACCGGATCCAGCGCTTCCTGCACTACGTAAGGATTACGCAGCGCCGATCGCACCGCCTTTTCCCACGAGGCCTCGTCCACTTCCGATCCCCGGAAGGATTGCTGATCCGCTCCGTCGTCGTTGGGACGCAGCACCAGCTTATTGCGGTTGTGCAGAATGAAGTCGGGCAGATCCACGGTCCGGTTGCGGTATTTGGTCTTGGTTTCCTGCACCACGCGCGTCCATGGAACGAATTCCTTGATGGCCCGGCGCTCGGCGGCCGGAAAATCGGCGGTGATTTCTTCGTCGGTGAGCAGATCGAAGATGGCCTTCTTCTGAGCCAGCTCGGAACGGAAGCTGTTCACCATGCACACCCGATGATCGCGATAAGCCTGCAGCAGCGGGTGCGATAGATCGAACCGCACCAGGAATTCCTGCACTTTCACCCGGCGGAAAATCAAGTCGATGGCGAAGTCGCCGTGCCGCAGAACATTGTCGCGATATTCCAGTTGCTCGGGAGATACCACCTCCACTGCCAGCCCCTCGCGCCGGAACAATTCCGCGATGATGGCGCTCTCGCCCGATTCGGTGGTCTGGAAAGGCTGGCGGAACTCAAGAATGGCGATATTCGGTTTCTTGTTCTTGCCGCCCCACTCTTTATAAGCCTTCAAAATGGCCTGCAGCAGAAATTTTGCCCCGGGCAGTTTTTCCAGACGATAGCGCTTGCGGAATTCCTTCACCGGCGGCGCGTCGTAAAAGATATCGGACAACGCCTCGCCATACGCGACACCGGTCGGAGTGTCGGGGATGTAGCGCGAGAAGCGCAGCGTTCCGTTATTCAAGTGCGTGTCGAGAAGCGAAGTGACGGCCGGGAACGAATAACCAGGATCCACCGCCGCCAGCATCTTCTCGGCGGGCAGTAATTCCATGCGCGCCAGCAGCGCCGGACTGCTCAGCGCCTTGGCTTGCACCCGTTGCAGCGAACTCGAAAACGACTCCACCGCTTTCACCAACCCCGCGTACTGCCTGCGCGTGATAAAATGCGGACGCAGAACCGGAGACACGGGCTTTCCACCGGCGACCAAATTGTGCGCCTTCATGCGTTCCTGGAGATCGTGTGCCCAGGAAAGATTTTTGTAGTGGTCGCCTTCCAGGATTTTGTGATAGCGAGTAACGGCCTCGCTTAACTGATTCATTTCTCGCGGCTCTTTCTAAATCCAGTATCGCAAGGCGGCCTGGAAAAAGTAAAGCTCGCAATCCATTTGCCAGCGAATTAGTGCTTTAGTTTGTGAAGCTTACGGTCAATTTTGACCCCGACCGAGAGTTTCGCCTTAGGAGCCCGTCCGGCCCGTTCGGCGGCTATTTTCGGTCTCCAGGGCCAGCAGCTTCTTCTTGCGTTCCGCGCCCCAACGATAGCCGCCGGCGCTTCCATCTTCGCGCACCACGCGATGGCAGGGAATCGCAATCGCCACCGGATTCGTCGCACATGCGCGCGCCACGGCACGAGCCGCTTTGGGATGACCGATGTCGGCGGCGATTCGTCCGTAGGATTTCGTGGCGCCCCGTGGGATCGCCTGCAGCTCCTGCCACACGCGCCGCTGGAACGCGGTGGCCTGAATGTCCAGCGGAAGCGATGCCGTCGATTCTCCCGCGATCATCGCGCGCAGCGCTTTCACTTGCTGGCCCAGCTTGCGATCGGAGCGCGTGATTTGCGCTTGCGGAAACTCGTCGCGCAGGTTTTGCTCCAATGTTGCCGCCGCATCTCCGAATTGAATGGAGCAAATGCCTTGCTCCGTCGCCGCCAGCAACATCTGCCCGATGCGCGTCGTCGCGATGGCGTAATGCATGCTCACGCCCGAGCCTTGCTTGCGATAGCGCGCCGGCGTCATTCCCAATTTCGACGACGCCCTCTCGTACAGCCTGCTCGAAGACCCGTAACCCGCGTCATACAGCGAGCGCGTCACCGAGTGGCCCTCCCGCAATCCGGCTTTAAGCGAATTTAACCGGCGCGAATCGGCGTAGGCCCGCGGCGCGATCCCCGTCACCCCCCTGAACGTCCGCTGCAAATGGAACGGGCTGACGCCCAGCGCGCGTCCCAGCGCTTCCAGCGTGACCGGATCATCGGGATGTGCATCGATGTAACGGCATACCTTCTCCACCAGCAGCGCGTTAGGATCGCGTTGATCGGTCGAATCGGGCTTGCAGCGTTTGCAGGGCCGGAATCCCGCGCGTTCGGCCGCTTCGCGCGCCCGAAAGAACACCACGTTCTCGCGGCGCGGCCGCTTCGAAGGACAGGATGGCCGGCAATAAATCCCGGTGGACATCACGGCGTAAAAGAACACGCCATCCATGGCGCGATTGCGCGCCGCCACTGAATCCCAGAATGCTTCCATGACCCTATCTTATTCAGCTCAGGCCTTGGGAACTATCCGATTCTTGCTATTGAACCATCCGCGCGCCTAAACCGAGCCGCGACCATAGGGAGCGGTCTACGGATGCTCGTCCTTGGTCAACTCGAACGTGATGCTCCCAATCGGAAAACTCATCCGCGCCCGGATCTGCACCGGCAGCCGATGCGCGTCGTCTGTCAGCCATACGGACATGTCGCCTTTGCGCGAGTACAGCGATCCATTAAACAGGGACACTTCATAGCGAATCGTGTCGAAGGACCCGGCCTTGATCTTCACTTGCTCGCGGTCCTGCGCTTCCACGCGCACCCAGGCCGTTTTCTTGCCGTCGCTCATCGGCACCTGCCGGCTCTCGCCGGGCTCCAACTTGTCGATACGGAGCTTGTAGAGGCCCGAGATGGCATCCATGGCACAGGCCGGAATTTCCACTTCCGAACTCTTGATCACAACGCCCTTATTCACATCGCGTTCCACCGAGCTGGCCTTACCGCGCGTGCGATCGTACACTACCTTGGTCTCGTGATGGCGTTTACCTTCCACCGAATCCAGGTGCGTCGCGGCGGTGCAGAATCCGTCATCCATGCCGATGTTGTAGGTGTCTTCCAGGGTGTAGAGCTTGGAAACCAGGCCGCCCGATTCCACGCGTAGCTGCGCATCCCATTTGCGGGGTTCGCCCGGCTTGGGCGCCAGGCTCAATTGCGCGCTGCCCGCGTAGATCAAGCGCCATTCTATGTCGTAGGAGAGCTTTTCGGCCGAGGGAAACGGCGCCAGCGCGCCTTCGAAGGCCTTGGATGCGATGCCGTCGGCCAGCAACTTGGATTGCGAGTGTGACTCGGCCGACACCAGCAGCATAGCCACGCACACGACGATCAGACGCGGGGGAGTACGTCCGTGCATCAAGCTAGAGTTTGACAGACTTAAGGCTAGGGCGCAAACCGGCTCCCGTGCCGGCTCGGAACCTATGAAGCTCTTCGCGACGGCAGTTATCATTGCGACCTCGGGAATGCTCGCACAGTCTCCGCAATCGTACCGTGCGGGCGCTGGACCGTCCGCCGTGGTCTCTATTAGGCCGAGCAAACCGGCCGAGCCCGGCGGGTTCTCCATCACCACCGGCCGTTTTCAGGCCAGCAACGTGACGGCCAGATTTCTGATAGCCATCGCCTATGAAGTTCAGAATTTCCAGGTTACCGGCGGCCCCAGCTGGGTAGACGTCGATCGCTTTAATGTCGAGGCCAAGCTGGAGGACGCTGAGCGCGATAAGGGGCAGGAGCGGGCGATGATCCAATCGCTGTTGGCGGATCGATTCAAGCTTGTGCTGCACAGGCAAGAAGGCGAGACCTCCACGTACGCTCTGGTCGTGGGGCCCAAGGGACCAAGCGGACTAAAGTTGAAACTCTCCGCGAACCAGACGCCGGGCACGGGTCCAACCGGCAGCGTCCACATCGCCCAAGGCATATTGGTGGCTACGGGGATGCGGTTGGGGCTGATGGCCAGTCTCCTCGGAACGCGGCTAGGCCGAACGGTGATCGATCGTACCAATCTCCCCGAACGGTATGACATCGACCTGCGGTGGACCCCGGACGTCGGGGAAGTACGCGCGGGTCCGCCAGACGCGTCGCCACCACCAGATCCCTCGGGACCCTCCCTATTTACCGCCATTCAGCAACAGCTGGGGCTGAAATTGCAATCGATCAAAGGACCATCCGGTTTTTTCGTCATCGATCGAATGGAAAAGCCGTCCCAAAACTAATCCCCAATCCCCAACCCCCAATCCCTAATCACGGCGTAGCCGACGACCCCACGGAGGCGCAGCCGACGACCCCAATGTTACCCTGGAATTACTCGCATGCCGCTTTCCGATTCCTTCTTTGGCCAGAAGTTTGCCATCACGGAGCACGACCTCGAATCCTACTTGTCGGAGGCGCTTTCGGCCGGTGGCGACTACGCAGATTTGTACTTCGAATACGTGGCCACCAGCCATCTGAGCATCGACGAATCCATCGTGAAGAGCGCCATGCAGGGCGTCTCGCTGGGCGTGGGCGTGCGCGTGATATCGGGTGAGCGCACCGGTTACGCCTACAGTGACGATTTGAGTCCCGAGAAGATCCGCAAAGCGGCGCGAGTGGCGGCATGCATCGCGAGCGGTCCGTCGAAAGTGCATAAGACGGGCTTTCAGGACGAAGCACGGCGGCGCGATCTTTATCCCGTCGTGACGGCGCCTGGCGAAACCAGCCTGGCCGAGCGCGTGGAACTGGTGAAGCGGGCCGACCGCGCGGCGCGTGCCGAGGATCGGCGCGTGTTTCAAGTGAATGCCGCTTATGCCGACAGCCTGCGCCATGTTTTGGTGGCTACCAGCGACGGCGTGCTGAGTACCGATCGGCAGCCCATGGCTCGTCTGGGCGTATCGGTTCTGGCGCGCGACGGCGACGGCGTCCCTCAGCGCGGCTATTCCGGCGGCGGCGGACGCGTGGGTTTGGAGCTTTTTGATTCGGAGAAGACGCCTGAATATTTCGCGCGCGAAGCGGTTCGACAAGCCGTTGTCCAGTTGGATGCCGTGCCCGCGCCGGCCGGCGAAATGACGGTGGTGCTGGGCCCTGGATGGCCCGGCGTGTTGCTGCACGAAGCCGTCGGTCACGGGCTGGAGGCGGATTTCAATCGCAAGAAGATTTCAGCCTTCAGCGATCGCATTGGCCAGCAGGTGGCCAGCCCGCTGTGCACGGTTGTTGACGATGGCACGCTTCGTAATCGCCGCGGATCGCTCAATGTCGACGACGAAGGCGCTACCACGCAGGAAAACGTGCTCATCGAGAAGGGCGTGCTGCGGGGCTATTTGTTTGACAAGCTGTCCAGCCGTTTGCTCCGGTCACGCACCACCGGCAGCGGCCGCCGCGAAAGTTATCAGAGCATTCCCATGCCGCGCATGACCAACACGTTCATGCTGGCGGGCGACAGCGCACCCGAGGACATCATCCGTTCCACGCCGCGCGGCCTGTATTGTGCCAATTTCGGCGGCGGCAGCGTCGACATCACCAGCGGAAATTTCGTGTTCGCCGCTTCGGAGAGCTATTTGATTGAGGACGGCCACATCACGCGGCCGGTGCGCGGCGCCATGCTCACCGGCAATGGGCCTGAGGCGCTGAAACACGTCAGCATGGTGGGGCACGATTTGAAACTCGACGAAGGCGTCGGCATCTGCGAAAAGGAAGGCCAGAGCGTGCCGGTGGGCGTCGGCATTCCGACCATCAAGATCGACCGGATGACGGTAGGTGGCACCGGCGCATGACCGATCTGGCCCAACAAGCCGTGCGCCTGGCGATGGAGCGCGGCGCAACCGACGCCGAGTGCACGCTGGCCGAAGGCAAAGAATTTTCAGCGCAGGTGCGCATGCGCGCGCTTGAAACGCTGAAGGATGCCGGATCGCGGCGCGTTGGTATGCGCGTCCTGATCGGCAAGCGCGTCGGATCGGCCCATACCTCCGATCTCACAAACGCCGGCATTCGCCAAATGGTGGACTCCGCGCTGGCCCTTGCGACTATTTCCACTGAGGACCCTTACGCCGACTTGCCGGACGCCTCCGAGCTCGGATCGCTCGACGGCGATTTGCAGCTTTATTCCGACGACATCCGCAACATCGATACGCCCGCTCGCATCCAGGCGGCGCTTGAAACTGAAGAGGCCGCGCTGGGCTGGGACCCGCGCATCACTAACTCGGAAGGCGCATCGTTCAACGCATCCACCGGCGGACGCGTGTTCGCCAACTCGCGCGGATTTGTGGGCAGCTATCGCACCAGCGGTTGCTCCATTAGCGCCACCCCGGTTGCCCGCCAAGGTGACGCGATGGAGCGCGACTTTTGGTATTCCTCCGCGCGTAGCCATTCCAAGCTGGATACCCCGGCTGCGGTGGGCCGCCGCGCCGCCGAGCGAGCCGTTCGCCGTCTGGGAGCGCGCAAGATTCCAACCGAGAAAGTGCCGGTGATCTTCGATCCCGTCACCGCGCGAACGCTCATGGGCAATATTTTCGAAGCCGTCGAAGGCGACTCCATTTATCGGAAAGCGTCCTTCCTGGCCGGGAAACTGGGCGAGCGTGTGGCATCCCAGAACGTCACCATCATCGACGACGCCACCATCCCCGGTCTCTTCGGCACCTCGCCCTTTGACGACGAAGGCGTGCCGTCGCGCCGAACGGTGGTAATTGAGCGCGGCGTGCTCCAAAGCTATCTCCTGAACAGCTACACGGCGCGCAAGCTGGGCCTGCGCACCACCGGCAACGCGGCGCGCGGCGTCACCGGAAACGCGGGCGTGGGACACGGCAATTTCTTTCTCCAGAAAGGCGAGCGCTTGCCCGAAGAGATCGTTTGCGGCATTCGCCGAGGGCTGTACGTAACGGAACTGATCGGGCGTGGCGTGAACGTGGTCACTGGCGACTATTCGCGCGGCGCCGCTGGCCTGTGGATTGAAAATGGCGAGTTCGCTTATCCTGTGTCTGAGATCACCATCGCGGCGAATTTGCGCGACATGCTGCTGGATGTCGAGGCCGCCGGTTGCGATCTGGAATTTGGAGGCTCGGTGGCATCGCCGACGCTGCTGATCCGGGAGATGACCGTCAGTGGAAGTTGATCCATGATCCATAAGACCGGCTTTTATACCCTGGCGATCGCGCTGGTTTTGGCCGGCGGGCTGATCTGGTTCGTCAACCGTCCGCATTCCTCCGTGCAAGCGGCGCCGCTGTCGGCCGACGCCAAGGCGTACGTTCGAAACCTCCAACTCACCGATGTGACGATGAAGGCCACCGAGAGTTACGTCGGCCAAACGGTGACCGAAATTGAAGGCAAGATCGCCAATTCGGGCGAACGCACGGTACAACATGCCGATGTGTACTGCGTCTTCTACAATTCCTATGGCGAAGTGATCCTGCGCGAGAAGGTTCCCATTGTGGTCACCGGACTGAAGCCCGGCGAGACGCGGGCGTTCCGCCTGCCGTTCGACGACATTCCAGGTGGTTGGAACAATCAGATGCCGCAACTGGTGATCGCTCGCATCGAGTTCACGTAATGGCCCGGGTTTTGGTGGTGGAAGACGATTCGAGCCAGCTCGAAATTCGCAAACAAATCCTGGAACACGCCGGCCACGAGGTGGTGACCGCCACCAATGCGTCCGAAGCCTTGGAGCGCTTCGCCGGGTGCCCTGTGGTCTTGATGGATCTACGCATTCCCGATCCGGAAGATGGCTTGCGGCTCATCCACGCCATCGCCGGCCAGGCGCGCATTATCGTGCTGTCGGGAGGCGAAGTGGATCGGACGCTGCCGGTCGACGAATTCTTGACCAAACCCTGCCCATCCAGACGGTTGCTCGAAAGCATCGCGCGATGGGCGTCAACCTGAGGTCCGCCAGATGGACATCCGCGTCAAAGTAATTCCGAAAAGCTCCAGAACCGAATTCGCGGGGACCTTGCCGGACGGAACGTGGAAGATCAAGGTGGCCGCCGCGCCCGAGAAGGGAAAAGCGAATCGCGCGTTGATCGACTTTCTCGCCGATCATCTCAACGTGGCCAAAAGCCGTATCCGAATTACGTCCGGGGAGACGTCGCAACAGAAACGGATTCACGTGGATGAATGAACCCGCCCTGCCGCAGCACCAGTAATGCAACTCCTGCCAACAGCGTGGCGAGTGAAATCCATTGCGTATAAGACAGGCCCAGGTGCAGGCCCTGTTCATGAAAACGGAAAAATTCGATGACGAAGCGCGCCGCGGAATAGAGCGCCAGGTACCAGCCCAGGATGGAGCCGGCGGTGTGCGTCTTGCCGATCCGGAAATACAGGAACGCAAAAATCGCGGCGTCTGCCACGCATTCGTAAAGTTGCGTGGGATGCAGCGGAATGCCGAGCGGCACGCCGGTCAGTTCCGACGCCTGAGGGTTGCGGAACGTGATGGCCCAGGGCACATGCGTCGCGATGCCCCAGCAGCAGCCCGCCGAAAAACATCCAATGCGTCCAATGGCCTGGCCGAGCGCGATGCCCGGCGCGAAGACATCGCAGGTGGCAAGGATCTGCAAATGCTGACGGCGCATGTACAGAATGGCTGTCACGAAGGCCACCAGGAAGCCGCCTTGATAAACGCCCGCGGCTTGCAGGGTGCTCAGGGAGAACAGCGTGCGCGGCTCGTTCCAATAGGTTTTGAAATCGAACAGGATCATGAACAGCTTGGCGCCTGCCAGGCCGGCGAGCGCGCAATAGATGGCCAGATTAGTCACTAGCTCGGAAGGCAGGCTGGCGCGCTTGGACAGGCGGATGGTAATCCACAAGGCCGCCAAAAATCCGATGGCCACCAGCGTCCCGTAAGTCGGAATAAAAAAGCTACCGATCGATATTAACTTCGGAAACATGGCTGACTCTCCGCTCCTTGGCCCGCCACATATCCAGCAGCAGCAGGCAGGCGCCAATGGTAATGGCGCTATCGGCGACGTTAAACGCTGGAAAATAATGCTGCCCGGCGTGTACTTCGATGAAATCGGTCACGGTGCCGATGACAATTCGATCATACAGGTTTCCGAACGCTCCGCCCAGGATAAAGCCCAGGGCGGTGCGCAGCCAGGCGTCGCGCTGGCTGGCCGGACGCAGCAGGATGAAGGAAATGGCGACGAGTACAATGGCTGAAAATCCGATCAGCAGGATATCGCGCCAGGCACCCGAAGCGTTGGCCAGCATGCCGAAGGCGATGCCGGGATTCTCGGTGTGAACGATATTGAAAAGTCCGGGGATGACGGTGATGGTATCGTAAGCGCCGAGGTGCGCCTTGATGAGGCTTTTAGTGAGGCGATCCAACGCCACCACGGCGGCGGCGATCAAGAAAGGGAACAGGCGGCGGAGCATCGTTATTACTTGATGGCGTCGCCGCAGGCCGCGCAAATCGTCGGAAATTCCGGATCGCTGCCGACATCCAGCGTATATTTCCAGCAGCGCTCGCACTTGAGGCCTTCAGCGCGCTGGATTTCGACCGAGACGCCCTCGGCGTTTCCCGGCTCCAATTGAACCTGCGAAACGATGAACACGGCGGGCAGTTCGCCGGCGTACTCGCTGAGCAGCGGATAAAGGTCCGCGCCCGCGGTTAACAGGACGCGCGCTTCAAGCGATTTCCCAATGCGCTTTTCCTCGCGAGCAACTTCCAGCGATTTCAAAACCTGATCTCGAACCAGCATTAGTTTTTCCCAGTTCGCCAAACGCTCGCGCTGGGGGACCGTGATGCCTTGGGTCAACTCCCGTGGCTCCGGCAGAAGCGTGAGATGAACGCTATCGGGACTACCGGCCGGTTTGTGCAGGAAGCCCCACACCTCTTCGGTGGTGAAAGACAGCAGCGGCGCCAGCAGGCGAACCAGCGCATAGGTGATCTGATAAAGCGCGGTTTGGGCGGAGCGGCGCGAGTGCGAGCTGCCGCCGGCGGTGTACAGGCGGTCTTTCACGATATCCACCCATACGGCGCTCAGATCGGTGGTGGCGAAGTCGTAAACTGCACGATACACCTTGTGGAACGCGTATTCGTCATACCAGGCGCGGCATTTCGCGACCAATTCTTCCGTTTTCAGAAGAATCCATTGATCGATTTCGGGTAATCGATCGAACGCCACAGCATCGGCGTCCGGATTAAAGTCGTTCAGATTGCCCAGCGCGTTGCGAAATACTTTATTGCGGAGATTTACGTAGGCTTCGCTCAGCCTTTTCAGGATGGTGTCGGAGAGCCGCACGTCCTCGACGAAATCGACCGACGAAACCCAAAGGCGCAACACGTCGGCGCCATGTTTGGAAATCACCTCTTCAGGCTCCATGCCGATGCCCAGCGATTTGGACATCGCGCGCCCCTTGTCGTCGAGCGTCCAGCCGTTGGTCGCGCACTCGCGGTAGGGCGACGCGCCTTTGAGCGCGACTCCGATGAGCAGAGAGCTGTGGAACCATCCCCGGTATTGATCGCCGCCCTCGATATACATGTTCGCTGGCCACGGCAGGCCGTTCTCCGGCGTTAACACAGCAAGGTGACTGGAACCGGAATCGAACCAGACGTCCAGAATGTCGGTCTCTTTGCGAAATTCGCGGCCGCCGCACCGCGCGCAAGCCACCTCTGAGCCGGCCAACTCGGCAGCGGAGCGCTCATACCAGACGTCGGCGGTATGCTCGCGGAAAAGTTCCACCACGCGATCCAGCGCCTTGCGATCCGTCATCGGTTCCTGGCAATTTTCACAATAAAACGCGATGATCGGCACGCCCCACACGCGCTGGCGCGAAATGCACCAATCGGGACGAGTGGCGATCATGTTGGACATGCGCTCTTCGCCCCAGGCAGGCAGCCACTTCACATCTTTGATGGCTTTCAGCGTTCGCGCGCGCAGATCGTTGCGCTCCATGCCGACGAACCACTGATCGGTGGCGCGGAAAATGGTGGAGTTGTGGCAGCGCCAGCAATGCGGATAGCTGTGCTTGATCTTTTCCTCGGCCAGCAGCGCGCCGTGCGACTTCAAGATCTCGCTGACAATGGGGTTGGCTTGCCAGACTGTTTTTCCGATGATCGCTTCCGGAAGCCGGCCTGCCGCGCCTTCGGCGTGATAGAACTTTCCAGCGGGATCCACCGGGCAATAGATGGGCAGCCCGTACTTTACGCCGACCTCGAAATCCTCTTGCCCATGGCCGGGAGCGGTGTGAACCGCGCCTGTGCCTTGCTCCAGAGTAACGTGATCGGCGAGAATGCCGAGCGAATCGCGGTCCAGAAATGGATGCCGGAAGATAGCGCCTTCCAGCTTCGCGCCCGGAAATGCCGCGAGCGTTTTTGGATTATCCCAACCGAGTTTTTCGGCCGTAACTTTCAGCAATTCCAGCGCGACGATATAAACCGCGTCGCGAACTTCCACCGCCACATATTCGAACTTCGGATGATACGCGATGGCGACGTTGGCAGGAATGGTCCAAGGCGTGGTGGTCCAGATGAGGCCGTAAACATTGCGTCCGGCCAGCGCCGGGTCGATCGCCGCCGGGTCCGATGTCAGAGCGAAGCGCACCCAGATGGAGGGGCTGGTGTGGTCCTCATATTCGATCTCGGCCTCGGCCAGGGCTGTGCGATCATGCATGCACCAGTTCACCGTCTTGAGACCTTTATAGACGTAGCCGCGATCCAGAAAATCCACGAACGCGCCCGCGATCACCGCTTCATATTGCGGGGACATCGTCAGATACGGATCCTGCCACTGGCCCAGGATGCCAAGGCGGATGAAATCCGCGCGCTGCAGATCGACGTATTTCGCGGCATACTTGCGGCACTCGGCGCGGATCTGCGCGGTGGTCATCTGCGCCTTGCGCGGGCCGAGCTCGTTGTCCACCTTGATCTCGATGGGAAGCCCGTGGCAATCCCAGCCGGGGACGTAGGGCGAATCGTAACCCTCCATGGTCTTGAGCTTGACCATGAAATCCTTGAGGATTTTGTTGAGCGCGTGGCCCAGGTGGATGTTGCCGTTGGCGTAGGGCGGCCCGTCGTGCAGCACGTACATGGGGCTGCCGGCGCGCGCGGCGCGAATCTTCGCGTACAGATTCTCGGCGTCCCAGCGCAGCAGCAGCTTCGGCTCCATCTGAGCCAGGTTGGCCTTCATCGGAAACTCGGTCCGGGGAAGGTTGACAGTTTTCTTCACGTCTACGCTGGCGGAGCCCATGGGGATACTTTCATCGTACGCGGGAAGCGTGGCTGGTGGCTAGTGGCTTGTAAATGGTCATCGGAAGGCGTGAAGCGAGGTGGAAAACGACGCGAGGCATCGGGGCTAGAATGGGTTGAGGCTTGAAGGCGCGATTCTATATAGATCCAACAACCGGTTTGCCACATGTCTTTAACCACGAGGTCAACGAAGATGAGGTCCTTGAAGTGCTGGAGAAGCCTGGCGAGGATCGGCCAGGCCGGGACGGCGCCCGGGTTGCGCTCGGTCGGACAGCCTCGGGCAAGGTACCTGCGCGTTATCTATGTTCCCGACCCAGAGCCGGACAGCGTTTTTGTGATCACGGCTTACGACCTCGCCGGGAAGCCTCTCGCTGCATTTCGCAGGCGGAGAAAGAAGAAGCAACAATGAGTGAAACGAAGTTTCCAGCTCATTGGGATGAGGAGAAAGTGCGACGGGTACTCGCCCATTACGAGGGGCAAACCGAGGAAGATGCTCTGGCTGAGGATGAGGCTGGCATTCAGCCTTCCGAAACTGTCATGAGTGTTCCTCACGAACTCGTCCCGAAGGTCCGGGAGTTGATCGCAAAGCTGCAAACCTAGCGTGGGTAGTCCCCGTCCAGGCGGACGCTTTAAAGCGACGACGGTTTTTTGTATCTGCATTCCTGCGGGGCGAGTCACCGGGAGGAATTGCACAGTCCTTTCCGGCACTGACTCTGGAGCAGGTCCTCGGGTCGCTGGCCTATTATCTGGCAAATCGTGAAAAGATCGATCAATATTTGCAGGAAGGCAAAGAAGATTTTGAACGCCTTCGTCGAGAGACCCGTCGCGCGCCGTGCGCATAACGCGGCGTCGTAGTCCGAAGTGGAAATCTCAAAATACCGCTTACTTCGTGCACGGCTCGCTCGATGTCCATCCGTGTAGACTTGGTGAGGACGCTCATGCAAGCAGGAGGCACGCATGCCGAATCGTAGGGAATTCGTCAAGATGGCGGGCGCGGCGGCAGGGACGCTTCTCGCCGGCCGCGGGGCTCGCGCTCAGCCGACGCGGCGGGAAGTGCGCGTGGGCGGCAAGCGCGTCAAAGTAGTCGATATCCACGCGCACGCCGCCATCGCTGAGACCGCCGACGTAGTGAAGGGCACGCCGCTGGAGCGCTACGGGCGGGCTGGCGTCCTGGCTCTTGGGCCGCAACGCATTCAGGATCTCGACAAGCGCGGCATCGACGTGCAGGTCCTGAGCATCAACGCCTTCTGGTGGTACGCGGCGGATCGCGAGCTCGCGACCAAGATCGTGCAGGCGCAGGACCAGGGGCTAGCGAAATGGTGCGCGGCGCACCCCGACCGCTTCGTGGGCTTCACTTCGCCCGCGCTGCAATTCCCAGATCTCGCCGCGCAACAGGCCGAGCACGCGGTGAAAGATCTAGGAATGCGCGGGGTCGCGATCGGCGGCCACGTAGCGGGCGAACCGCTATCGATGCCGAAGTACGATCCCTTCTGGGCCAAGGTGCAGGAGCTGGGCGTGATGGTGTTCATGCATCCCAACAATGCCGAGAACGTCGCCAAGCCGGATGCCCTCGCCGGTGCGGGCGACCTGGGCAACGTCATCGGAAATCCGTTGGAAACTCTCCTGTTCCTCACGCACCTGATCTTCGACGGAACACTGGATCGCTTTCCGCGTCTCAAAATCTGCGGCGCGCACGCCGGCGGCTATCTGCCCTCCTACCTGGGACGCACCGACGTGGCTTGCGATGTGCGCCCCAACGCCAAGTGCGTAAACAAAAAACATCCGCGCGAATATATGCACGACCAGATCCTGGCCGACTCCATGATCTTCTCGGCGGAGGGCGTTCGGCATCTAGTGGCGGAAATGGGGCCGTCCCAGGTGGTGTACGGAACGGACATGCCCTACGTGTGGCCGGACACCGTGGATGCCATCCTCGAAGCTGAGATACCGGACGCGACGAAGGAAGCGATCCTGGGTGGGAACCTGGCGCGGCTGTTGAAGCTGTGACAGCGATCGGGCGATGGATTTAATCCAACGGCATTGGCAGTTCATCGTCAGTCTATTCTCGATCGTGCTGGTGGATCTGACGCTGAGCGGCGACAACGCCGTGGTGATCGCGGCGGCGGCCAAATCGCTGCCTCGTCGGCTGCGGAGGCGCGCGATGATCGCGGGCGCCGCTTGCGCCGTGGTCGCATTGGTGACCGCGACATACTTCGCCGCGCGATTGTTGCACGTCAAATTTCTGCAGATCGTGGGCGGCGCCGCGGTGCTGTGGATCGCCGTCGGCCTGTTTCGCGAGGAGCCGCCGCTGGAATCGTCCGCCACGCAGCTCACCAGCTTTTGGAAGGCGATGTGGTTCATTATCGTGGCCGACGTCACCATGTCCACCGACAACATGCTGGCCATCGCGGCATTGGCCCAAGGCAGGCTGGCGCTGCTGCTCTTCGGGCTGGGCGTGAGTATTCCGCTGGTGATCTTCGCCAGCGGCCTGCTGGCGGCGTTAATGGACCGCTACCCGATCATCGTCTACATCGGCGCGGCGCTGCTGGGCAGAGTGGCGGGGCAAATGATCCTGACCGACGAATTCATGGTGCAGCGGTTCGCGCCCGGCAAGGAAGTGCTGTACGCGGCGGAAGCCATCGGCACTATTGGCGTGCTGGCCGCCGGCTGGTGGATGAAGTCGCGCGCTAAGAAGAACGAACGTTAGCGCTGCACCGACCCGGAGCTTTCGTGCAGCTTATCGCTGATGCGCTGCGAGCCTTGTTTGGCGCGCAGTTCCTGTTCGGCTTGATGCCAGTCCTGGTCTGCCGAGCCATCCGGGCTACCTCGCTCCATCCAGAGCTGATAGGCCAGCGCCTTGATCGCCTCAATATCCGGGCCGTCGGAAACCAGCGGGTGTTCCTTGGGAACTTCGTTTTGTTCAGGATAGTGCTTGCCATCCACGGCTGAAGCGGTTTTGGACTTGCCGTCGCGATCGGTAACGGTTGCTGCCATAGCTGATGCTCCTCTTCCAGCGTTTAGACACCAGCCCGGCGCACAAAGTGACAAACTGTTATCCGTGCGGGTTCATCTCGCTGGAAGTGCCGCCGGCGGCGGGCACATAGCATTTCAGCGTGTAGTCCATCACCATGCGATCGGCGTTGAAGCGCCAGCCCAGCGTGCGGATGGTGCGCTTCATGCGCTTGATCCAGCCGCGCGGCAGGCCGTCGCGGTCGCGCTGGTAATACAGCGGAATCACTTCTTCGCGCAGCACGCGGTACAGGTCTTCGCCGTCGCGGGTGTCGTGAACGTCCATGTTGGAATGCGTTCGGCCGGTCCCGATGGCGAAGCCGTTCAGGCCGTCGTAGGCTTCCGCCCACCAGCCGTCCAGCACCGAAAGATTCAGGCCGCCGTTCAGCACCACCTTCTGGCCGCTGGTGCCGGAGGCTTCCAGCGGCCGCCGCGGATTGTTCAGCCACACGTCCACGCCCTGCACGAAGATGCCGCCCGACGTTGATGTCGTAGTCTTCGACAAAGACGAACTTGTCGGCGAACTGCGGGTCGCGCATCAGTTCCGCGATCTGCTGCAAGCACCCGCTTGCCGGGCTCGTCGCGCGGATGCGCCTTGCCGGCGAAGACGAACTGCACCGGACGCTTGGGATCGTTGACCATGGAGGCCAGCTTCTCGATATCGGCCAGAATCAGGTTGGCGCGCTTGTAGGTGGCGAAGCGGCGCGCGAATCCGATGGTCAGCGCGTCGGGACTGAGCACGCGGCTCAGCCGTTGCAGGACTTCCGGCGATTCGCCGCGGCGCTGCGGCTTGTTCCACGGCGCGGCGGCGCACGAACTCCAGCAGCCGCGACTTCAGAGCGCCGTGCGTCTCCCACAGCTCGCCGTCGTCCACGTTCTCGATGCCTTCCCAGATGCGCGCTTCGCCGCTGTGCTCGCAGCCAGCCGGTGCCCAGGTGGCGGTCGTAGAGGCGGAACATCTGCGGCGCCAGCCAGGTGGGCACGTGCACGCCGTTGGTGATGTGGCCGATCGGAACTTCGTCTTCCGGCTTGCCGGGATAGAGGCCGGTCCACATCGCGCGCGAAACTTCGCCATGCAGCGCCGAGACGGCATTGGCGCGCCGCGAAAGCTTCAGGCCCAGCACGGTCATGCAGAACTCTTCGAATTGGATTGCCGGGATTCTCGCGGCCCAGAGCCATCAGCCGGTCGTGCGGAAATGCCCAGGCGCTCGCGCAGCGGACCCAGATGCTCCTCGATCAGGCCGGCGTCGAAACGGTCGTGGCCGGCGGGAACCGGCGTGTGGGTGGTGAACACCACTTCGCGCGAAACGCGCGGGACGGCCTGGTCGAAGCGAGAGCCCTTCTTCCTCCATGCGACTGCGAATCGCTTCCAGCACCGCGAATCCGCTGTGGCCTTCGTTCAAGTGCAGAACGCCGGGCGTGATGCCCATGGCCTTCAGCGCGCGGAATCCGCCCACGCCCAGCAGCAGTTCCTGGCGGATGCGCACGCGCCCATCGCCGCCGTAGAGCCGCGAGGTGAGCTCGCGATCCTCGGGCGCGTTGCCTTCCACGTTCGAATCCAGCAGCAGCAGATCGCAGCGGCCCACTTTCACGCGCCAGACCTTGGCGCGGATGGCTCCGCTGCGCGTCTCGATCTGCACCGTCACCGGCTCGCCGTTCTTGCCGATCGCCGGCTCCATGGGCAGCTGATTGACGTCGGTCTGCAGATATTCTTCCTGCTGCCAGCCGTCGCGATCCAGACGCTGGCGGAAATAGCCCTGGCCGTAAAACAAGCCCGATGCCGACCAGCGGAATGTCCAGGTCGGACGCGCTCTTGATGTGATCGCCGGCCAGGACGCCCAGGCCGCCCGAATAAATCGGGAGCGATTCGTGCAGTCCGAACTCGGCCGAGAAATACGCCACCGGACGAGGCCGCAGAACGCCGGCATGCGTGGCGCCCCAGGTGCGATCCGCCTGCAGATACTCCTGCTGGCGGCGATAGGCGTAGTTGATGCGGCCGTGCAGCACCAGCTCGCCGGCGCGGCGCTCCAGCTTGGCCAGCGGAATCTCGCGACAGCAGCGCGATCGGGATTGTGATTCAGCTGCCGCCAGCGCACCGGATCCAGATCGCGGAACAGGCTGGTGGAATCGTGGTCCCAGCTCCACCACAAGATTGCGCGCCAGCGACCACAGCCGCTCCTGCGCCGGCGCGATGAAGCGGTCCAGCGTGCGCGCTTCGCTCACCACCGGCGCCACCTGCGCGGCGGCTTCCACCAGCATCTGGATTTCGTCGTCGGCTGAAGGCGCGGGCTTCGATGGTTTGCACCACCAGCACGCCCTGCAACACGCCCGGTCGATCAGCGGCACGCCGCAGGAACGATTGGTAGGACGTCTTCGCCCGCCTCGCTGAAATACTTGAAGCGCGGATGGTGCTTGACCTGCTCCACGGCCACCGGCCGCACCTGCTCGGCCACCAGTCCGGCCAGCCCTTCGTGCAGCGCCATGCGCAAGCGTGCCGATGCATTGCGGGCGAAGACCCAAGCGTGGCCGCCAGCACCAGATTGGCGCGGTCCGGCTCCAGCAAGTACGCGGAGCAAACATCGGTCTTGAAAGCGCCTGGCGATCAGCGCCACCACGTTCATCAGCGTCTCGGCGGGCTTGCCGCCTTCCGCCGCCAGGTGGCCGATCTCTTCCAAGGTCAGGACGTAACTGGCGGCACGGGCGCTAGCCGTTTGAGTCATAGTGGGAAACTCCCTCTCGTCAGACAAGATTCCTTATCGTCAATTTTTATCAAACGACGGGGTTTTGACACGGACGGCCAACCGCGCGAACTTGGGCCGCGCCTGCTTCAAGGCAGTCAGAGGGCGATTGGGCTACCTATCTAGTCTATGCGGATCGCTGGCTGGCGGCAAATCGCCGTCACAGTCTCGTCGCTCGAGGCGAAATTTCGTCGCTAGGGGAGACTATGTCTGGCATTTTGCGCGATGGTCCTCCAGCGCATGTTCTCCGCTGTGTCGGCGCCGCCGGCGTTGAGCGGTTTGATGTGATCGACGAAGTAGCCGGCGCAGGCGCCTTTCACCGATCCCGTGGCGGGGCAGGGATGTTTGGCGCGAAATGCCCGCACCGGCGCTGGGTTGCGCGATATCTGTCCGCTCAAGGTGCGTACGCAGTTGGTGCAGGTGGGCGTGTGGTTGTTACGCGGCGTTGGAAATTTGGAAACCATGCTGATTTGGGCGTTCAGAATGGCGCAAAACGCCAGGGCGAGCAATCCAGTTTGGAACAGAGGCGGGAGTTTCGAGAGCATCGCCTTTCACACGGCACGTTTGTGGCCGCCACCAGCCACTGGCCACCGGCCGCTAAACAGGCGCGCCGGTCTCAAACGAAACCCCGCGCGCCCGCTCCGAACAAGCCGACCACTAATACGCGCTGCTGGGAATGGCGGTGGGAAGTGACGAATCCACCGTGATGCGTGTTGCCTCGACGGTTCCCGCGAGCTGCTGCAGGTGGTGTCCTTGCGAATCGTAGATGTCCTCGGTAGCAGTGCCAGTGAAGCTGTCTCCGCTGGGAGATAGCGTGACCTGTTCACGGAGGTTGACATAGTTGGCAACTTTTCCGCTAGACGGGTCGAAGGCGATCGGAAAATGGTTGACCTCGTATGTGAGATACCCAGTTTGCCCCCATACGCCCAGACAGAAGCCGCCGCCCGGGACGCCTGCGGAATTCTGTATTTCTGTTCCATCGCTATGCCATTGGGTGAACCCGAAATCGAGCAGCGCGCCGTCCGGGATGGCGGGGCTGTTGCCTTTGGAGATCAATTGAAAGCTCCACATACCGACGATGGACGCTTGTTCGAAACCGCCGCCGCCGCGCTGCAACGGGTTGGCCGTCACCGCTTCCGGCGTCATCGATTTAAGATCCTGGCCGGCCTTCGCAAGAACGAAGGGGCCTTCCAGGGTGGACACATCCACGCAACTCGCCACCGCGTTCGAAACAAACATCGTGGCCAGGATCCCCGCGCCGAGAGTCATGGTAATCGCTCGAGAGACTGATTTCATGAAGTTCCTCTTTCTGCCGCGGGATGTCCGCGTGCACCCTCAAAGGCGCAAACCGCGGCGAAAAACTTGGATCGACGAAGAAAAAAGTTTTTACCGAACCACTACTGAGCCGCGACCGTGAGGGAGTCGGTGCCGCTAAGGCCGGCTGCTCAGCTCCGTCAAAAGCCACGCCCGCGCCATCTTCCAGTCCCTCATCACGGTGTCGGAGGAGACTTTCACCACTTCCGCCGTCTCCTTCACGCTCAGCCCGCCGAAGAATCGCAGCTCCACGATCCGCGATTTGCGTGGGTCCACCTCGGCTAAAGCGTTCAATGCGTCGTCCAGCGCCACCAGCTCGCGCGCCTTGGCCTGCGCGACGTCCAGCGTCTTGGTGAGATCCACCGGCTGGCCTCGCCCGCCCCGCTTGGCCGCTGCCCGCCGCCTGGCCCGGTCCAGCAGGATCCGGCGCATCAAGGTAGCTGACACGGCGAAGAAGTGTGCCCGATGCTGCCATTCCAACTCACGGGCGTTCACCAGCCGGAGATATACCTCGTGAACCAGGTCCGCGCTTTGCAGGCTATACCCCGGCCGCTCGTTCTGCAGCAGCCGCGCGGCCATGCGCCGCAGCTCCCGATAGACGCGGGGAGTCAATTGTTTCAGTGCTTCGGAATCGCCATCGGCCCAGGCTCGCAGAAGCTGCGTGGTATCGGCGCTAGAGGTGTCCGCCATGGGGTCGTCTTCGAAAGTATAGAATAAGTGGAAATAATACGGAGTCGACGGGAGATTGTTACTGGAACCTTTGCTCTTCCCCCTTGACCCTCACCTTACGTGATCCCTGAGAATGCAGAAGAGCGATGGCTTACACAGTCAAACAAGTCGCCCAAATGTCGGGCGTCAGCGTCCGCACGCTTCATTTCTACGGTGAAACGGGCCTGCTGAAGCCTGCCAGGCACGGTGCGAATGGCTACAGGTTCTACGAAGAGCCGCAGCTCTTGATTCTCCAGCAAATCCTGTTTTACCGGGAACTGGGGTTTGAGCTGAAGCAGATCAAAGAAATCCTGGGCCGGGCCGATTTCGAAAAAATCGCTGCCCTGCAATCGCACCGGAGGGTTCTCGAAAAGAACCTCGCTCGGACGCGCACGTTGCTGGAAACCATCGACAAAACCATTCAGCACTTGAAAGGGACAAGGAAAATGAAAAGTGAGGAGATGTTTCTGGGATTCAGCGTCGCCGCGGGGAAAGACCGATTCGGTGAGCACATCAAACTCGGGGGTGAACCACATGATTGTAAGGTGTCCGCGCAGGACACAGACGGCGCCATGTGTGTTTTCGAGTTCACCGGCGGAAGCTCCGGTCCGCGCCACCTCCACCACGGCCAGGATGAATGGATTTACGTGATTGATGGCGAGTTTGAATTTGTGGTTGGCGATAAGCGATTTCGCGTGGGCGCCGGCGAATCTGTCTTCATACCGCGCAAGGTTCCTCACGTGTGGGCCTGCCTGAGCGGGAAGCCCGGCAAGATTATTAATGTGTATCAACCCGCGGGCAAGAGGGAGGAGTTGGTACTGTCCTAAATCTGGGTTGATGACCCGGCTACCCGAAAGCTAAGGCTGACGTTGTGTTCGACCAAATCCTGATAGAGCTTTCGGAATGTCGTGATGCTCTCTGGGATTCGGCTTCGAGCATAGTGCGGCACATGGGGCATTGGGCCAGGTTCGGTGGAGGCGGCGTGGGCAGAAACGGCGATTCGACTTTTGGTCTTTGCGGCATGTAACCCATATCCAAAGTCACGTCAGTTCTGCATGTGCTGCATTCGACTGAGACGTAGCGCAGATCGGCACTGGGAACAACGATTTCATTAGTCATTAGGTACATCGTATTTCACCTGTACCTATGTAGGCTCGTTCCGATTGACCGTTCTCAGATGCCCGTCTAAATGTGGCTGTGGAGAAGTGGGCCAACAAAAAGATGGATACCCGTCCAGTGTCCCCGGTCGGAGCGTATTGCAAATCTACCCCGTGGTTCGTTAGCTGGGATCGCTCTCCTATCCGTGCCTTAGCACTTCTCCACAGATGATTCTGGCACACGGAATACTCAGTGGTAAACGAATGCAAGCGTTTTGTCATTGTCCGGGCCGAACACCTGTGGATCAATGTAGTTGATCTCAAATGTTTTCCTGTCAGCCGAGAGTAAAAATTGAAAACGCACGGAAGAGGTAGTGGCATCGACACACTCGGTTATCTTCTCGTTCGCAGCCTGGACCTTGGAAAGATATTCGCTCTTTTCACGGGCAGCGACGGATGAGTCGGTGATGCGATGTCCAGAAGCCGCTCTTGTTCGTCCGACCCCCATCCAAAAGCCCCATTGTATGCGAGAGTTTTATTCCACGAGTCTGCAATCGTATCTGCAAGACGTAGAGATGCAATACAGGCGTCTTTGTCTTTGGTTGGCTCAATGGCGAAGGACTTAATTTCCTTATAGAGAACTGTTCCGTCGAATTCTACGATGGTTGCGCCTTTAGGCGTTTCAAACGAAGACCATTTCGGATTTTGAAAGGTGCCCTCAAATGCCTTTCCGACAGTGGTGGAATTATATTCCGGGAGCACGCCGTTCTTGACGAGTTCGATTTCTGGATTGGTAGGAATGGCGGGCGCTGGAGTGGACGGAGCGGTCTGTGTAGAAGACTCGGAGGAAGCTGAATTCTCCTGGCTTGCGGAGGGCCTTGAGGACTGACAGCCCACGCAAACGAAGAGACCGATTGCCGTTAAGATCGGCAGCACGCTGAAGCGCAGGGGCGTCATAGCATGCCATATATCGTCAATCTATCAGGAAACCTGTAGTATCAAGGCGTCTCGTTTCAGGCTGTTGGAGGTGGTGGCTCCCGTTTCCAGTTGTTCACGACGCCGATTACGCCGTCCAGTTTCTCCTCAACTTCACTGAGCTTGAGATCGACCTTGTCAAAGCGTTTGTCCATGCCGTCCAAGCGCTTATCGACGGCATCAAAGCGTTGCCCCATCAATCTAAGGATGGTTTGCATGTGACCATCGAACTCAGTTATGGTTCGGTTCAATAGGTTTTCAATTCGTGCCAGCCGATCTTCGTTTTCTTCTGCCATTGCGTCAGGTCCGCTTCCCATGACTATTTAGCCTTCGCTTCTTTCGCCTCCGCCCAGGGTGCCTGCACAGCCTTGCGGTTCGCTTCGCTGAGTTGTTCCGGCGTCATTGGACTTCTTCACCTTCTGCGGCCATACCCGGCGCTAAGAACGTTGAGGGCATTTCGCCTTTACCAGCAAGCGTGCCAGTCTTGAAGCGTTTGTACCACTTTCCCTTTGGTACGTCTGGGTCGGATTCCAACCAGTGTTTCAATTCGAGGAAGTCGGCGCTTGAGACTCGCCCTTCACGGTAGCGTCGAACCAGATGATCCAAAATTCCCGCTGGGGGTGGCTTCTTGATTTTCGGCATGCTTGCTCATATGCAAAGACACTGGGAGAAAGGATAGGAAAGCTACGAGTGCGAATGTTGTTTATGAAAAATTACGTGTTCAAGTTGAGTAGAAAGGTTTCTAATTTCAGCGAGGTCCTTCGTCGCCTTGATACGACTCAAGATGTCCAACACAGCGTCATCGGAAGTGTGAACGGAAACGGGCACAGACTCATCAACCTGCTTGCGAAATTCACTAAATCGCTTAACGCCCATCCTGCCATCCTTTCCTGCTATATAGTCGTCCGCTTTCTTGGCTTTTGCCCATCGTGTTTGAACCGCTTTCCGTGCGCTCTCGCTTCGCTGTTCGGCGGTGAGTTTAGCGGCTCTGGCTGGTCCGCCTTTTTTGCCACCCTTTCGCCCCAGAGCGACGGCGGCGGGATCTTTCTTCCTTTTTGTTACAGCCACACTCGTATTATACGTGAGCGATCACGATTTTGACGAGTACGTGAGCGGTCGGGTATAATGGAGTTGTGAGTAGGGAAAGTAAAGCCCCGATGAAAGCGTCAACTTCCACCGGGGCTGTAATCACCACAGCCGAAGCTGCAATGACCTGCAAACCCATTATCGGCTTTCCGGCAGTGGATCTCAAGGAGATTCACAGTGACCTGCCATTTTTGCCGGATCAAAGCTGCGAAGTTCGGGAAGCATCGGAACGGACTTCAGCGCTACCGTTGCGTCCAGTGCCGTAAGACGTTCACTGAAGCCCATGAGCGGACGTTCGGCGATATGTATACCAGCGACAAAAAGGGGTTGCTGGCACTCCAACTATTGCTTGAAGGAAATAGCATTCGATCTGTGGAGCGAATCACTGAATTGCATCGAGACACAATACTCCGGTTGCTTGTTCTGGCTGGCGAACGCTGCGAAAAGCTCATGGGTCGTCTGATCGTCAAGGTTCCTGTAAAGGATGTGGAGTGCGACGAAGTCTGGGGATACGTCTTCAAGAAAGAAAAACGCATGGAACCGGGCGACGATCCCAACTTCGGTGATGCCTACTGCTTCGTGGCAATTGAGCGGCATACCAAATTGGTTCTAAACTTCGCTCTTGGCAAGCGGGATCAAGCCACGACCAATATTTTCATCGAAGGCTTGCGCCACGCAACATCCCCGCAATCGTTCCAACTGACCGCCGACGGTTTCCCCGCCTATCCGTTCGCAATTCATAACACCTTGGGCGACCGTGCGGACTTCGCACAGTTGATTAAGGTCTATCGGGCTACACCTGAGGGTGAACGCAAGCACTCACCGGCTGAAGTGGTGAGCACCGAAATGGTCCCAGTTTTGGGGAATCCCGATCCTGGACGCATCTGCACAAGCATCGTGGAGCGTCAGAACCTTACCATCAGAATGCAGATGCGCCGCCTGACCCGTCTTAACGAATGCCTTCAGCAAGAAGTGGGACAACCTTTGGGCAGCCTACTGTCTGCATTTCGCTTGGTACAACTTCTGCCGGATTCATCGGACGCTGCGGGTCACTCCGGCGATGGAGGCGGGTCTGACGGATCGGGTTTGGAATCTTCAGGATTTGGTAGCCTAACCAGCTTGTACTTGCACCGTCCGCTCCAGCCTTTCTGGGCCATCGGTCGTAATTGTAATTTTCAGTTGCCATCGACCATATGAGAGACGCTGGTTCTCGTGCGTCAGTACGAACGATTCCATGAGAGGAGTTAACTCTAGTTGTGGCCCGCCAAACCAAAACTGTCCTTTCGGGACATTGTTGATGTAAAGAATGAGCCATGTGAGGTTGTGATCTTTAGAACTGAGACTGGCAGATTCTACAGGCAATGCGCTAATTTTGCCGTTGTCAATCGAAGCGAACCAACCTGGCTTTTTGAAAGCCTCCTTCGTGTGGACGTGAGTAAACGTAAGTTCGGCTTTGAGTCCGTGGCATCTATACTCATATCCCCGCTCGATATTTTCTATGGCAATGAGTTCGGCTTGGTTTCCGAGACCAGGACCAATGTCTACTCGGTTATGCACGCCGAATCGCAGCTTGCCGTCGGAAACTGGTGAGGACGCAATCGCTTCTTCTTCGGGTTGCTCGCTGGGCTGCGTTGTTATCTGGCCAGTCTGCTGGGGGGGTACCGCTTTCCCGCCGTCCTTAATCCACTTCGCTACAATCACCAGCATCACCACACCAATTGCCAGGCTGAATATCCAAGCCAACCGACTCGGGAGAAATACAAAACACCACGCCACGCTCATGGAAGCGCCAGCCACTGTGAGCCATCGGGCGGCAGTGACGCTTCTCCATTCGCCAATCCGTTGAGCCGATGCAAAAATCACGCCCATAGGTGCAAGTCCAGCAAGCGGCAATGCCAAGTCTTTGAAGTCCACCACGCCAGCATAACAACTGCCATATTTAGAGGGGTTCTACATGAGGGCGAAGGGTTCCCGATTGGTCGTTTCTTGGTCAACGCAGATTTAGGACAGTACCGAGGAGTTTTTCCGTGAGTTGGGCGAGTATCAGGGCCAGCCATACGTCCATGAGGCCTTGCCAATTGATGAGTTTCGCCGGTTATTCCGCGACCACGGGATGGATCTTGTCGGACCACCCCTGCTGGGCGAATGGAAAGTAGAAGAAGACGGCCGAATCACACAGATCGCCTAACCCTGCGATTGCTTGACCCGGCGTTGCCAGTATATCCGGCGTAAAATATTGAGACCACCTGAGCTCAACAAAAATGTCACCGGACCGCTGGCGTCAGATCGAAGATCTCTATAATGCCGCCCAAAACTGTGGCCCCAACGAGCGCGCGGCTCTGCTGGAGTGCACCGATCCCGAAATCCGCTCGCGCGTGGAGCGCATGCTCGCCGTGGAATCCGGTAGCCAGATCCTGGATCAATCGGCCGACGGACCACTGGCCGAGCCCACGCAAACGGTCATCGCCACCGGCACCCACCTCGGTCCCTATAAGATCGAAGCTCAAATCGGCGCGGGCGGTATGGGGACCGTGTATCGCGCCCTCGATACGCGGCTGGGACGCGTGGTCGCCATCAAAATCGCCGCCGAACGCTATAGCGAGCGATTCCAGCGGGAAGCTCGCGCCATTTCCGCACTGAATCACCCCAACATTTGCACCCTCTACGATGTCGGCCCCAACTACCTGGTCATGGAGCTTCTGGAGGGTCCGACCTTGACCGATCAAATCCGGCGGGGACCGATTGAGCCCTCGGACGTTCTGCGATTCGGTGTGCAAATCGCCGATGCCCTCGCCGAAGCGCATGCCGCGGGCGTCGTGCATCGCGATCTGAAGCCGGGAAACATTGTCCTGACGCGCCGAGGTGTCAAGGTGTTGGATTTTGGCCTGGCCAAAGTCGCGATTGAAGAAAGCCATGAGCTCACACTGACCCAAAACGTTATGGGCACGCCCGCCTACATGGCGCCGGAGCAACTGGACGGAAAGGAAGCGGACCCACGCAGCGACTTATTCGCTCTCGGACTAGTCCTGTATGAGATGGCATCAGGGCAATTACCGTTCCCCGGCGCGTCCTTGGGAAGTATGCTCCTGAGCGGCGGTTCCCTTACATTTCCCCCGCTATCGCGCATCCACCCGGGGGCACCGGCTGGCTTGGATGCGCTCATCGCGCGGTTGTTGGAACCCGACTTGCGCAAACGTGCTCAAAGCTCAGCGCAGGTTCGCGACCAGCTACAGACACTCGCGGTAAGGCCACCCAGTCGCGCCAAACAAATCGGCACTGCGGCAGCGCTCATGATTCTACTGATCGTCGTGGGGCTGTGGATGTATCGTCGCTTCGTCCCATCCGCACCGATTGGGCAGGTGAATCGAATCGCGCGGATCACCGCCTACCCAGGCGATGAGCTGGAGCCAGCGCTTTCGCCGGACGGGTCTCAGGTCGCGTTTTCCTGGACGGGCGACAAAGGCGGCAATCGCGACATCTATCTGATGCAGATCGGCGGGCAAACGCCCCTCCGTTTGACAAACGATCCGGCGGAAGACAATTTTCCGGCCTGGTCTCCGGACGGCAAGCAGATCGCATTCCTTCGCCAGCGCGGGCCGAACCTCTGGGATGTTGACGTTGTCCCGGCGTTGGGCGGCCCGGAACGCAAGCTTTACCAGACGGCTCTGGAGACCAATCATTTGGGCGATTCCCATCCAGTATTGGCCTGGAGTCACGATGGCAAGCAGCTTATTCTTCCGCGTGAGGGCAACGATATCATGCACCTGTTTGTGCTCTCGATGGAAACCGGCTTGGCGCGCAGCCTGGACCTGGGTGCCACAGCGGGCACCGTTGGCGAATCATCACCGGCCATCTCGCCCGATGGCGGCTGGCTCGCCTTCCGGCGCTATATCACCCTTGGCTATGGTCAGATGATGGTTCAAAAACTCAAGCCTGGTATCGAGCCCGACGGACCACCGATTATAGCCTCTGGCGCGCTGATCGCGGCTACTTCGCCTTCCTGGTCCCCCGACTCCAGGCGCCTGATTTTTTCCGACGGAAGCCGTCTTTTCCAGTGGGAGAGGGGCGAAACGGTGCGGCTAATCTATGCCGGTGCGTTGGGTTTGGATGGGGTCAGCGCCGTTTGGATGGCAGGACATTTGCGCGCCGTCGCGGCCGGCCGCAGCAATCACGACAACATCTGGTCGCTCCCGCTAAATCCAAGGACTCACCAACCCGCCGGCCCAGCCGTCCGGCTTGTGCCCTCCTCTGCGAACGACGTCCAAGTCCGATTCTCGCCTGATGGAAAGCGTTTCGCATTCGTCAGTGACAGGGGTGGCAGCTACCAGGTATGGATCGCCGACAGAGACGGTTCAAACCTCCGACAGATAACGCGGCTCGATGGGGCCGATACCAGTTCCCCGCAGTGGTCTCCCGATGGGAGGCACATCGCTTTTCACGCGCATGTCCCCGATCAATCGCAACTCTACGTCGTCGACCCCGACGCGGGTGTGCCCCGAAAAATAACAGACAATCCCTTCGGTTTCCACGGTCCGGTTTGGATGAAGGATGGTGAGCATTTACTCGCCTGGCAATTCATGAGGCGTAACCGGGGAAACGTGTTTCGCGTGCGCATTGCGGATGGTTTTGCCGAGGAACTTTTCGAAGGAGCTTATCCACTTCTGACACCCGACGGTAAGCGCATTCTCTATGGAAAGTTATCGGAGCGTGGAATATTCGCTCGGCCTGCCGAAGGAGATCCAGCCCGAAATCCGGAAGAACGTCTGGTGAGTGATTTTCTAGGGGCCAGCGCTGGCGGCATTCTGCCTGTGCCCGGCGGGTTCTATTATTCGGGCTTTTCGCCCGAGGGGAACCCAACGGCCTTTCGATATTTCGATTACGCTACCCGCCGCGGTAGCGACATCGCGCCGGCGCCTTCCCTCATCGCAAGTGGTCTGACTGTCTCTCCGGATGAGCGTCAATTGCTGTATTCGGCAGCGGATAATTTGTCCGGCGACGACCTTTTAATGCTGGAGTTTCAGTAAGCAACGGCGAGCAGTCCCCCCGGCCGACCCCACGCCAACCTGTACCGCATCCCCCTGCGCTGAGCACCCAGGGCGGCCCATCCCGGTTCCCGTAGCGGCATGATATAGTCACGCGATGGAACGAAGAACATTCTTAACGGGCGTGGCCGTGCCCCTGGTCGCCGGGACTGCCGGTAGAATGTCCGCGCAAACTCCGGCGACTCCCCCCGTGCGCATTAAGCAAAGCGTGATGGCGTCTGTTTGGACAGGCTCGACCTTCTCTTTCGAGGACAGGTGCAAGATTCTCGCTCGCATCGGTTTCAAAGGCGTAGATCTGCCCACCGTCCAGCAGGTGCCGATCCTGAAGCAAAATGGCCTGGCGCCCGCCATGATGACCGGTACGGGAACCAGCTTCCAAAATGGTTTGATCCGCAAGGAGCTCCACGACCAGATCGAAGACGCCACTCATGCCGGGATCGACATCTGCGTAAGCGTCGGATGCTCCGTTCTCATTGCGCTTCCCGGCGAACGGCGGGGCATGTCTCGGGAAGAAGGCGCCGATAACGCAGTCGCCATCCTGAACCGCGTGAAGGGCTATGCCGAGCAAAAGGGCGTCAACGTTTGCATGGAAATTACGAACTCCAAGGTCGCCGCGGACCAGCGTACCGATCAGGTCTTCGATCATGTGGCCTGGGGTCTGGATGTGTGTAAGCGCGTCAATTCACCACGCGTGAAAATCCTGTATGACATCTACCACGCTCAGATCATGGATGGCGACATCACGCGAACGCTGCGCGAAAACATCGACCACATCTGCCACATCCACGTCGCTGGCGTGCCCGGCCGGCAGGAAATCGACGACAAACAGGAACTCAACTTCCGGTTCATCGCCAACGCGATCGCCGATCTCGGATTCACCGGATTTGTGGCCCACGAGTGGCGGCCTGCCATGGGTAATGATCCCGTCAAGAGTCTGGAGCGGTGCTTCGAGATCATGAACGTTTGATTCGTTCGAAAAGCGAGCCTATCCCGCGGAGCCGGGAATCCCTGGGACTAAGTTAAGCATTAGGACGTGCTAAGGCGTTCGGCCTACCACCCCGGTTCGCTAGAGGACCGATCAGTAATTACAAAGGTGAACGTGCATCCCTCAGTTTCATCCGCGCGCGGCGAGGCTCAACGGCGAATCAAGGACAGCCTCGATGCCCAGCAAGTCACCGTGATTTTGGGTTCGGGCGATCCGAACTCGTTGCGGTTGTTGCGAGCGCGGTTCGTCGCCCAGATCGGCGTCATGTTGAAGCTGCAACTAACGGCGGCGCTGGGTGAGTCGGTCACGGTCGGGCTGGCTGGGGAGATTCAAACCGCCGGGGGAAGGCGGCTGTTAAAGGGACACTATCAAGTACGGTCGTGCCGGCCCGAGGGGATCGGCAGGTATCTGGTCGATCTGGAGCCCCAGACCGACGCCGAAGAAGAATCCAGGAAGGCGGCTGGCGGTCCCGCGGAGGCTGCCGACTATTACGAACTTCTGCAAGTCAGCCCCCACGCCGAAACCGACACCATCCACCGTGTGTACCACGTTCTGGCGCAACGTTATCATCCCGATAATGCGGCTACGGGAAACTCCGAGCGTTTCCGTCAAGTCGTCGAAGCCCACGCGGTGCTGTCGAATCCCGATCGGCGCGCTGCCTACGACGTGCGCCTGGCCGAGGAAGACCAAACCCGTCTCCGGATTTTCGATTCATTGGAAAACGCGGAAGGCGTCCAGGCGGAAGTCCGCAAACGGGAAGGCATCCTGCGGTTGCTCTACACGCGCCGGCTGCTCGATGCGAACCAGGCTTCGATGCGTGGGCCCGACTTCGCCAAGATGCTGGGCTGCCCCCTCGAGCATCTTGAGTTCTCACTGTGGTTCCTGAAAGAGAAGCGGTATCTGGTGCGCTCCGATAACAACCGTTTCGAGATTACGTGGCAGGGAGTAGAGGCTTTCGAGAGCATCGACAGTACGCTCGCCAGCAAGCTGCCTTTGAGGCTGACTGCGCCCGCGCCTCCAGCCGCTTAGTAGGCAGCGCCGTTGTAGGGACGCAGCCGCCCTGCGCTAACCCCCAGCCACTAGCCACCAATCCCCAACCCCCAATCCCCAATCCCCAACCCCCAATCCCCAACCCCCAATCCCCAATCCCCAGCCCCACAATCCTCGTGGTAAGATCCGATCTTGACAATCTCGTTAAATGGAGCGGCATCGCGTGAAAGTCTACGAAGGTTCTGATATCCGAAACATCGCCCTCATTGGTCACGGTCACAGCGGCAAAACTACATTGACATCCGGATTTCTTTATACGGCCGGCGCCACCAACCGCCTCACGCGCGTCGACGAAGGCAATGCCGTCACCGACTTCGATGACGAGGAAGTCCAGCGCAAAATCACCATCTCCACCGGAGTGGCCTTCGCCGAGTGGGCCAAAAAGAAAATCAATCTCATCGACACCCCCGGCTTTAATATCTTCTTAAACGACACCAAAGCGTCGCTGGTCGCCGCCGACGCCGCCCTGGTCATCGTGGATGGCGTCGCAGGCGTCGAAGTCCAAACCGAAAAAGTCTGGAGCTTCGCCGACGAGTTCAATCTGCCCCGCGCGATTTTCATAAACAAGCTCGATCGGGAGCGTTCGTCGTTTGATCGCGCGCTGGCCAGCGTGCAAAGCGTCTTCGGCCGCCTCGCGATTCCGGTTCAGTTGCCCATCGGCGCTGAAAAGGATTTCAAGGGTGTAGTCGACCTGGTCCGCATGAAAGCCTTCACCTACACCAACGATGGCGACGGCAAGGGCAAAGAAGTCCCCATTCCGGCCGACCTTGCCGAACCCGCCCAGAAGGCTCATGAGGCGCTGGTCGAAATGGTCGCCGAGGGCAACGATGCGCTCATGGAAGAGTTCTTCGAGAAGGGAACTCTTCCCGTGGAACACATCAACGACGGTCTGCGTCAGGCCATCCGCGAGCGCCGTATTTATCCCGTGCTGTGCGGCTCCGCGCTCCACAACCTGGGCCCCGATCTGCTCCTCAACTTCATCATCGAAAATTTCCCCGCGCCCACCGATCATGAACCCATTTCTGGAAAAGTGAACGGCGGCGGCGATGCCCAGCGCGCCGTCAAGAACGACGCTCCCGCTTCAGCCTTCGTCTTCAAAACCGTGGCCGATCCGTTCGCCGGCCGCGTCACCTATTTCAAGGTGATCTCCGGCGTAATCAAGAATGATGCCAATCTAGTCAATGCCCGCAGCGGCGCAACCGAGCGCCTTGCCCACGTCGGTTCCATCGAAGGCAAAACCATTGAGCCGGTCACCGAGCTCAAGGCCGGCGATATCGGCGCGGTTGCGAAGCTCAAGGAGACGATCACCGGCGACACTCTGTGCGACAAGCCGTCCATCATTGCTTATCCCGCCGTGCAGCTGCCCGAGCCGTCCATCGCCTTCGCCATTTCCGCCAAGAGCCGCCAGGATGAAGACCGTCTCGGCAACGCCGTCCAGCGCATCCTGGAAGAAGATCAGTCGCTGCGCTTCTATCGCGACCCGCAGACCAAGGAATTCCTGCTCGCCGGCAGCGGGCAGCAGCATGTCGAAGTGATCGTAAGCCGTCTGAAGAAACGTTACGGCGTCGATGTCGAGCTGCACGCGCCGAAAATCCCCTATCGCGAAACCATCCGCGGAAGAGCCGAAGTGCAGGGCCGCCACAAAAAGCAAACCGGCGGCCATGGACAGTTCGGCGACTGCTGGGTTCGCTTTGAGCCGCTCCCGCGCGGCAACAAGTTCGAATTCGCCAATGAAGTTTTCGGCGGAGCCATTCCGCGCAACTTTATTCCCGCTGTCGAAAAAGGACTCATTGAAGCGGCTGCCAACGGCTTTCTGGCTGGATTTCCCATGGTTGACTTCAAGGCCACCGTTTACGATGGGTCCTATCACGATGTCGATTCTTCGGAAATGGCGTTCAAGCTTGCCGCTCGCAAGGCTTTCAAAGCCGGGATGCAGGCGGCGAAACCGACCATTTTGGAGCCCATTATGAATGTGAACATTCAGGCGCCCGTGGAGTATGCGGGCGATCTGATGGGCGATCTGAATAGCCGCCGCGGCCGCATCCAGGGCATGGACACCAAGGGTGGCACGCAGATCATTCGCGCGCAGGTTCCTATGTCGGAGATGCTCACTTATCAGAACGATCTTATTTCCATGACCCAGGGCCGCGCGTCCTATTCCATGGAATTCGATCATTACGATTACGTGCCGCAACTCCAGGCCGACAAGATCATCGCCGCCGCCAAGGCCGCCAAGACCGGTGAAGAAGAAGAAGAGGAATAGGACCGCCCCCTTACTGAACCGCGACCGGATGCCCTGTTAAGGGCCAAGGGAGTCGGTCTTATCCAATTAATCAAAATGCGCTAGCATTTCCTTTAAGTGCTCGAGCTTCGCCACGCTCTGCGTTCCCTTTCCAAGCAGCCCGGCTTCTGTATTTCCGCGATTCTCACCCTAGCCTTGGGCATTGGCGCCAATACCGCCATGTTTAGCGTGTTCGACGCCGTCATTCTGCACCCCCTTCCTTACCGCGATGCAAACCGCCTGGTCCTGGTCTGGCAAACCCTCCCCAACCGCCCGCAACGGCCTGTCGCGGCCCTCAACTATCGCGAGTGGACCCAACAGGCCCGTTCCTTCGAACGTTTGCTCGCGATGCGAAATCTGTACCTCGGCTTTCGAAATGGCCCCGAATCCCATCAGTTGCTCGGCGGACAAGTCACCCGCGGATTCTTTTCCGAGCTGGGCCTTCCGCCCGCCATTGGCCGTGAGTTTCTTCCCGGCGAACAGCGGTCGGACCACGATCATGTCGCTGTGCTGAGCTACCTGCTCTGGCGGCGGGATTTCGCCGGGGACCGTCGCGCCCTGGGAAAGTCGATCGATTTGAACGGCGAATCCTACACCGTGATCGGCGTCGCTCAACCCAATTTCGACGAGTCGCTCGCTTTCCGCGGCGTCGACATCTGGACCCCGCTCGATCTCGATCATGCCCCCGCCTCGTCACCCAACAACATGGGCGTGATCGGCCGTTTGAGGCCTTCCGTCACCATCGAGCAGGCCAACCAGGAGATGCAAATCATCGCTCGCCGGCTGGAGCTCGCCTATCCCGCCGTGAACCGCGGTTGGTCGGCCAGCGTGACGCCGCTGGATGT
This sequence comes from Bryobacterales bacterium, assembly GCA_963798295.1. Classification (GTDB taxonomy): domain Bacteria; phylum Acidobacteriota; class Terriglobia; order Bryobacterales; family Bryobacteraceae; genus Palsa-89. Next base: position 599,078 of record CAWCSV010000008.1, read on the forward strand.
CTACGGCACGGGCAAGCTGCGTTCCACCGTCGCGGCCTTGCTCCTGGCCGTCGCCATGGTCTTGCTCATCGCCTGCGTCAATGTCGCCAATCTGCTGCTGGCGCGCTCGGAAGGCCGCCACAAGGAAGCTGCGATTTGCGCCGCCCTGGGCGCCAGCCGAGCCAGGCTGTGGCTGCGCTTGTTGACCGAGACCATGCTCTTGGCCTTCGGGGGAAGCTTGGCCGGTATCGCGCTCGCTTACGGCGGACTGCATCTGCTCACCGTACTGAAGGTCGCAGAGCTACCCGGCCTCGGCCATGCGAGTTTGAATGGCCGCGTCCTGGCGTTCACCGTCGCGGTCACCGCCGTCACCGGATTGTTGTTCGCTTTGCTTCCGTCGCGCCAAGTGCTCGGCGGCAACCTCAACCAGGCCGTTCGGGAATCGGGCCGGAGTTCCATTAACACCCGCCGCGGCCGCGGATCGCGCAACATTCTGGTCGTTTCGGAAATCGCTCTTTCCCTGATCCTGCTGGCCGGCGCCGCCATGATGGTGCGCAGCGCGCTTTGGCTCCAGAACGAAAACCGCGGATTTGTTTCGGACCGGCTGTTGACCTTTCGGGCCTCATTCCTGCCCGCGGATTTCGCCAGCCCATCTTCCATGGCCGGTTACTATCGCTCGCTGCTCGATCGGATCGCCGCTCTTCCCGGCGTTCGCTCCGTGAGCGCCAACACCAATCTTCCGCTCGACGGCTTTCTGCTCACCGGCCAGTATTTTCGCCTGCCCAGCGATCCGCCGCCGCCCGCCGAGCGTCCCGTCGCCGCTTGCAATTTGATCGATGCCGGATATTTCCGTGCCCTGGGCATTCCTCTGCTGGAGGGCAGGGAATTCGATAAGCGCGATAGCGGGGACGCCCCGCCCGTCGTGGTCGTTAGCAGCTCGCTCGCTCGCCGTTATTTCCCCGGTGAGAGTCCCATCGGCCGCAAAATCATCATTCCGTCTCTAGGCAAATCGGCCATCGAGGTCCAGCGCGAGATCGTCGGCGTGGCGGGCGATATCCGTTATCTCACGCGCCCCGCCGTGGACTCGCTCGAAATCTATCTGCCCTACGCTCAAGACGTCTGGCCCAATATTTACGTAATGATCCGGACCGTGGCCGATCCCTCCGACCTCGCGCCGCAGCTGCGCGCCGCTCTTCGCCCGCCCGCTTGGAACCGCCAGTCCATCGCAGAGATGACGACCATGCAGCAGCGCATCTCCGCTCTCAACGACAAGCCGCGTCTCAATTCGCTGCTAGCGGCGCTGTTTGCCGCCGTCGCATTGCTGCTGGCGGGCATCGGAATCTACGGCGTGGTTTCCTATTCCACGTCGCAGCGTGCCCGCGAGATCGGCGTCCGCATAGCGCTGGGCGCCACGCCGCGCGATATCGTTCGCTGGATTCTCCGTCAATCCCTATTGATCGCCCTGGCTGGACTCGTCCTCGGTCTGCTCGGCCACTTCGCGCTCTCGCGCGCTCTCTCCAGCTTGCTCTACGGCGCCGGCGTTCAGGATGGCGTCTCGTTGCTCCTCGCGGTCCTCTTGCTGGGAGGCACTGCGCTTCTCGCCAGTTATCTTCCCGCGCGTCGCGCCGTCCGTCGCGATCCGATGGCTGCTTTGCGCTCTGAATAATGCTATCTTTTTTTCTTCCTCGCCTTGACAGGCTCTACCAACCCAAACTGCAGCTTGTGCTCAACCGGATCCACGCGCTCCAGCAGCACGTTCACCGTATCTCCAATGCTGAACTCCCGCCTGGTCCGCTGCCCGACGATCTTGCGCACGTTCTCTTGAAACATAAAACGATCGCCCGGCAGCGCATCGATGGCCACCAGCCCTTCCACAAACAGATCTTCCAGCTCCACGAAAAAGCCGAACCGCGTCGTGCTGGTGATCAGGCCGCGAAATTCCTCGCCCACCCGGCTCTCCATGAAACGCGCCTTCTTCCACTCCACCAGTTCCCGCTCCGCATCCGCCGCCCGCCGCTCGTTCTCCGAACAATCGTGCGCGATCAACTCCAGCCGCTCCGGAGCGATTAAATCGCGCTTCCCCTGGAACGACGCGTCCAGCAGCCGATGCACAATCAAATCCGGATAGCGCCGGATGGGCGACGTGAAGTGCGTGTAGCTTTGAGCCGCCAGCGCGAAGTGCCCGCGATTCTCCGCGCTGTAGCGCGCCTGTTTCAGCGACCGCAGCATCAGATAGCTCAAGATGCGCTCCTCCGGCTTGCCTTCGATCTGCGCGATCAGTTTCTGATAATTCCGCGACGAAATCGCCAGGCTGTCGTCGGCGATCACAATCTCCTTCCGCACCATCTTCCCGTCGCGCCTCCGCATCGGCTGCGTCCGAAATCGCTTCACCGGCAGCGCGCCAATCCCCAGCGAATAGCCGAAATGCGTCGCGATCTCTTCGAACTCCATCACGCGCTTCGGATCGGGCTTCTCGTGAATCCGGAAAATCGACGCGATGCCCGCCTGCTCCAGGTGCGACGCCACGGCTTCATTGGCCGCCAGCATAAATTCCTCGATCAGCCGGTGCGCGATATTGCGCGGGCTGCGCGTCACGCCCGCCATTTCGCCGAACTCATCGAACTCGATCAGCGGCTCCGGCATGTCGAAATCGATCGATCCGCGCCGGATGCGTTTTTGATTCAGCACCAGCGCCAGCTCCCGCATCAATTCAAAGCGTCCGATGAGCTTGCGCGTATCGTTCCCGCAGCGCGGCGTCGCCTTCCAGCAGCGCGTGGACATCGGTGTAAGTCATCCGTTCCACGCTGCGAATCACGCCCCGCCCAAACCGCTGCGCCAGGATGTCGCCGCGCCGGTCGATCTCCAGCTCCACCGAAAGCACCAGCCGATCCACGCCCGGCTTCAGCGAGCAAATCTCGGTGGAAAGCTCCAGCGGCAGCATGGGAACCGCGCGATCCGGAAAATATACGCTGGTCCCGCGCAGAAAAGCTTCTTCGTCAATCGGGCTGCCGGGCGTCACATAGTGGCTGACATCGGCGATATGCACCTGCAGCGCATAATTGCCATTCGGCAGCCGCTCCACCCAAACGGCATCGTCGAAATCGCGCGCCGTCTCGCCGTCGATCGTGACGATATCCAGCGCCCGATAATCCTTGCGCCCGGCCAGCTCGTCCTCGCGAATGACATTCGAAAAGTTCTGCGCCTGCTCCAAAACCTCCGGCGGAAAATGATGCGGGATGTGATGCTTCCGGATCATGATCTCGACGTCGACGCCGAAATCGTCCGGCCGCCCCAGGATCTCGATCACGCGCCCCACCGCGCCGCCGCCCTCTTCAGGAAACTCCAGAATCTCGACGTTGACCATCATCCCGTCCAGATCCTCGGCCGACTTCACGTCCACCGGCGTCACGCCCACCCGGTCGCGGTTCTGCGCCGCCGCTGGCAGTTCCATCCCTTCCGGAATCTCGATCCACTGCCGGATGCGTTCGTCATGCGGCGCCACAAAGTTCCCGCGCTTGCGCATGCGAAACTCGCCCACCACCGTCTGGTGCGCGCGCCGCAGCACCTTGACGATTTCGCCGTCCGCGCGTCCATCCCGCTCGATGCGCGCGATCCGAACCACCACGCGGTCGCCATGCATTGCCGCCTGCGCCGATTCGCGCGGGATGTAAACGTCGCCCTTCAGTCCTTCGATCGGATGATCGGGAATCAGAAACCCGTAGCCGTCGCGGTGCATGTTCAAGCGGCCCACCGCGTATTCGCGGCTGAATCGCGTGACCACAAAATGCCCCGAGCGAACCTCCACCAGTTGCCCGCGCTCTATCAGCCGATCCAGCGCGCCTTCCAGCTCATCGCGCGATGCAACCTTCGCGCCGAGTTCGCGCACCAATTGCTTGAAAGTCGCCCGCGCGTGCGGAAGCTTCGCGATATGGTCGACGAATTTGGGCGTCCGTCACAGGGACTTGACGAATCCCTTGGGTGCCATCGGCAGCGATCGAATCCGCGTTCCCGTGGCCTGGAAAATCGCGTTGCCCACGGCCGGCGCCAGCCCCACGATCGGCGTTTCGCCCGCGCCCGCCGACGGCAGATCCTTGCGATCCACCAGCACCGTCTCAATCACTGGCAGATCGCTGAAGCGCGGCACGCGATACTTCGCCAGGCGCGGGTTCAGAATGCGGCCGTTGGCGAACTCCACCGCTTCGAACAGCGCGCCGCCGATGGCCATCATCACCGAGCCTTCAATCTGATTCTTCAGATGCTCGGGATTCACCACCGCGCCGCATTCAAACGCCGTCACCACGCGATCGATCTTCACTTGCGGAGGCCCGGGCGTCACTTCAGCGCCCAGAAATTCGCTCGGCACGATGGAAATCTCCGCGCACGTCGCCACATAGCCGCCCTTCTCCACGCCGCACGCCAGGCCGAATCCGTGATTCGCTTCGCTCTTCGCTTTCCCCCACCCGAATTTTTCCGCCGCCGCCTGCAGCACCGCGCGCAGCCGCGCGTTCTTCAAATTCTTGAGACGAAACTCGAGCGGATCCATGCCCGCCGCCGCCGCCAGATCGTCCATGTGCGATTCGCGCGCGAAATGATTCGCCGTCGCCGCCAGCCCGCGATACGAACCCTGCCGCAGCGGCGAGTCCGACTGCGTGAAACTGCGACGCGTGATTCGGCAATGTCATACGGAGTCTCAATCGCCGATGGCCCGGAATTGTAATTGTCGAACTCCCACGCCGTGATCAGCGCCGTCCTTGCGTCACGCCGCTTCGAATATCGATCACGCCAGCCGGCCGGAAATAGCCCCAGGTGAATTCTTCCTCGCGCGTCCAGATCAGCTTCACCGGCCTGTTCGCCGCTTTCGCCAGGCGCGCCGCCTCGATGGCCGCTTCGCCGGTGTGCTTGCCGCCGTAAGCCGAGCCGGTGTCGGGCACGATCACGCGCACGCTGATCCTCGGGAATCTTGAACGCTTCCGCCAGTTCACTCTTGACGCCGAAGGGCCGCTGCGTGCCGGTCCACACCGTGAGCTTGCCGTCGTTCCATTCGGCCACCGCCGCGCGCGGCTCCAGCGGAACATGCGCGATGTAGGCGACCGTGTAGCGTCGCTTCGAGTTTGTGATCGGCCGATTGCAGCGCTTGCTCGACGGCATCAGGGTGCACCGCAGGCGCGGCGTTCTTCTTCAGATAATCGAACAGATCCTTGTTCGACGGCTGCGGATTCGCTGCTCCATTCGGCCTTGATCGCGCGGATGGCCTTGCGCAGCGTGGCCTCGTCCGGCGCCACCGCGCCTACGAAATCGCCATCGCGCACGATCACGACATCTTGAATGTCGCTCGCCGCCTTGGCATCAAACGAAGTGAGCTTCGCCTTGAACGCCGGCGGCCGCAGCACGCGCCCGTACAGCATATCCGGGACGCACCAGGTCGGACGTGTAGCGATGCGCGCCGGTCACCATGTCGCGCGCGTTCACCTTCGGCGCCGACGTGCCCTCCAGCGTCCACGCGCTCGCCGGCGTCACCGCCGCGCCATCCACGGTCTTCACCAGCTTCTGCCCGCGCGTCAACTCACCGAATCCGATGGATTCGCCGCTGGCGCTGTTCTTCACCTTGCCGCCGGCCACGCTCACCGCCGCGCGATCCACCTTCCACTTCTCAACCGCCAGATCGATCAGCGCCTCACGCGCCGCCGCGCCCACTTTCTTCATTTGCGGCGCCATCAACGGCGTGGTCCGGCTGCCGAAGGTCCCCATGTCGTAAGGCGTCAGATCGGTATCGGCCATCACCAGCTGCACCGCGCCGATGGGCGCACGCAACTCCTCGGCCACGGCCTGCGCCAGCGAAGTCCGGATGTTTTGGCCCACTTCCGTCTTGCCGGTGTAGACGGTAATCGTGCCGTCTTCGCCGATGTGCAGCCAGGCGGCTAACTCCGGAGGCCGCGCGTCGCCTCGCATCGCCGGACCGCGCCCGGATTCCTGCGCGCTCGCCGCGCCATCCAGCGCCAGCAGCAGCACCAGCCCGCCGCCCAGGAACTTGAAAAAGTCGCGGCGCTCCAGCTCGAAGCGGTAGGCCGGAGCCTCGAACAATTCGTAGCGTTCTTGTTCGATCTCAGGCATGCGTCACTCCGGAGCTCTGGCCGGCTGCCATCTGCACCGCGCGAATGATCCTCGGATACGTCCCGCACCTGCAAACATTGCCTTCCAGCGCGCGCCGGATCTCAGGCTCGCTCGGGCTGCGGCGTCTTCTTCAGCAGCCCGACGCTCGCGAGAATCATGCCCGGCGTGCAATACCCGCACTGCAGCGCGTCGGCTTCGATAAAGGCTTCCTGCACGCGGATGCAGCTTGCCATTTTGCGCCAGGCCCTCAATGGTCGTGATCTCTTTGCCGGCCACCGCCGACACTCGCGTGATGCACGATCGCACCGGCGCGCCTTCCATCAAAACCGTGCATGCGCCGCACTGGCCCTCCCCGCACCCATATTTCGTGCCGGTCAGATCCAGTTCGTCGCGCAGCACCCAAAGCAGCATGCGCGCCGGGTCAACCACCAGCCGGTAGTGCTTCTGGTTGACGACGAGTTCCATGTTTCGATTTTACGCCTCATCCGTGTTTAGCGGCATTGATCCGGTGGTGTCCAAAACTGCGTCAAGAGAAGCTCGTCGGTCCTAGAAGCCGGGTTTTCTCTTGAATCGCGATTGTGGCTTGATAGATCGGTTGTATCCTATCGTCGGGTCATTTGAGCGCAAGGCCAAGATGAACTCGATCTCTTTCGCATCAACCTCGTCATCGGTAGCGGTTTCGGATTTCCACAGAATCTGCTTGCGGACTGTGAAGTCGCAAGCCTGCTCTATTGTGAAGTCTGCGGCCAGGAGAGCGCTATTCGGACTTCCGAAATAACCGATGCCGCCGGTCAGGTCTTGCCCGACGTAGATCTTGTCGTTGGGGTACGTGATCTTGTAGATGACTTTCATAAAAACAGCTATTGCGTTGTTCCGCGCCTAGTCCCCCACTAAGGCCGGCTCCGCTTCGAACTTCTTCCGCCGCCTTCCCATCTTCCCGACCGATCCGCGGAAGCGCTCCATGTAGATGTAGAACACCGGCGTGATGTACAGCGTCAGCAATTGCGACACCACCAGCCCGCCCACCACCGCCAGTCCCAGCGGACGCCGCGCTTCCGAGCCCGCGCCCAGTCCCAGCGCGATCGGCAGCGTTCCAACCAGCGCCGCCATGGTGGTCATCATGATGGGCCGGAATCGCACCAGGCAGGCTTCCGCAATCGCCTCCGCCGGCGCCATACTCTGCGTACGCTGCGCTTCCAGCGCGAAGTCGATCATCATGATCGCGTTCTTCTTCACGATCCCGATCAGCATGATGATTCCGACGAACGAATAAATGTTCAGCTCGTCGTGGAAAATCAGCAGCGTGGCCAGCGCGCCCAACCCCGCCGACGGCAGCCCCGAAAGAATGGTCAGGGGATGAATGAAGCTCTCATACAAAATCCCCAGCACCATGTAGATCACCAGGATCGCCATCACCAGCAGCAGCCCCATGCCTTGCAAGGACGATTGGAACGCCGCCGCCACGCCTTGAAACGAGGTCTGAATGTCGGCGGGAAGAGTCTCGCGCGCGCGCCGCCTCAATCCGCCCCACCGCATCGCCCAGCGAAACGCCCGGCGCAAGATTGAACGACAGCGTCACCGATGGCAGTTGGCCCAGGTGCGCCACCGACAGCGGCCCCACCGTGTCGTGCGGCTTGGTCACCGCGTCCAGCGGCACCAGCTTGCCCGCGTCCGATCGTACGTACAGCAGATGCAGTGCCGCCGGATCCATCTGGATAGCGCGGCAGCAGCTCCAGCAGCACCTGGTAGTCGTTGGTCGGCGTGTAAATATCCGACACCTCGCGCTGCCCGAACGCATCGTACAGCGCGTTCTCGATCTTGTCGGCCGTCACGCCCATCGTGGACGCGTGATCGCGATCGATGTCCACCTTCACCGTCGGGCTCGCAATCTGCAAATCGCTGTTCACGTCGAACAGCCCGGGCACTTCTTTCATGCGCTTCTCGAACACGCCCGCCGCGCGATATAGCTCATCCAGATCCTGGGCCTGCAGCGTGTACTGATACACCGTGCGCGTCTGCTGCCCGCCCACTCGGATCAACGGCGGATTTTGCAGATACGTTCGGATGCCCGGAATGCGATTCAGCTTCGGCCGCAGCTCCTCGATGATCTGCTCGGGCGTCAGCTTGCGGTGCGCGCGCGGCTTCAGCCGCAATTGCAGCCGTCCCGAATTTCCCGTCCCCTGCGGCCCGCCTTGCGCGTTCACCAGCGAAAAGTACGCTTCCACGTTGGGATCGGCCCCGATCACCGCCGCCGCCTTCAACTGCAGCCGCACCATCGATTCAAACGACGCCTCCTGCGGCATCTCGGTCACGCCGCCCAGTTGGTCGGTGTCCTGGTTCGGAATGAAACCTTTGGGCGAAATCTCATACAGCATAACCGTCGCCACCACCGTTCCGGCCGCCACCATCAGCGTGGCGAAGCGATGGCGGATCACGCCGCGCAGCGTCCATTCGTACAGATTCGCGCATCCCGTCGAACAATCGCTCCGACGTTCGATACAGCGCGTTGTGATTCTCGCTCGGTGGCTTCATGAATCGGCTGCACAGCATCGGCGTCAGGCTGAGCGACACGAACCCGGAAATCAAAATCGCCACGATGATCACCGCCGCGAATTCGTGGAACAAGCCGCCCCAGAATTCCGCCCATGAAGAACACCGGAATAAACACCGCCGCCAGCGACAGCGTCATCGAAAGAATGGTGAAGCCGATCTCGCGCCCGCCATCCAGCGCCGCCATCAGCCGCGACTTGCCCATCTCCATGTGGCGCACAATATTCTCCAGCACCACGATGGCATCGTCCACTACGAATCCCACCGCCAGCGTCAGCGCCATCAGCGACAAATTATCCAGCGTGTAGCCCAGCAGCGACATCGCCGCGAACGTTCCGATCACCGAAAGCGGCAGCGCCAGGCTGGGGATCAACGTCGCCGAAATATTGCGCAGGAACAGGAAAATCACGATCACCACCAGCACCACCGCCAGTTCCAGCGAAAATTTCACATCGTCCACCGATTGGCGAATGGATTGCGACCGGTCGTACAGCGTGTCCATGTTGATGCCCGGCGGAAGCTGCTGCAGAAATTGCGGAAACAGCGCCTTTACTTTGTCCACCACCTCCACCGTGTTCGAGCCGGGCTGTTTCATCACCTGGAACATAATGGACGGCGTGTTGTTCAGCCACGTGATGATCTTGTCGTTCTGTACGCCGTCGATCACTTCGCCCAGGTCCTGTAAGCGCACCGGCGATCCGTTGCGATAAGCCACCACCAGCGGCCGGTAGGCCTCCGCGCTCATCACCTGCCCGTTCGCTTCCACGGTGAAAGCCTGCCGCGGTCCCCACAGCGTCCCTGACGGCAGATTCACGTTGTGGCTCTCGATGGATTGTTCCACTTCGTCGATGCCGATGCCCCGCGCCGCCAGCTTGTTGGGATCCATCTGCACGTGCACCGCGAACTTCGCCGTTCCGAAAACATTCACTTGCGATACGCCGTTGATGCTCGAAATCGCCGGCGCGATCAGCGTCTCGGCATACTCATCCACAATGCGCGGCGAAATGGTTTTCGAGTTCAGGCCCATGAAGAGGATGGGCTGGTCGGCCGGATTCACCTTCTGCACGCTGGGCGGCGCCGGCATGTTGGGCGGCAGCCGACGCACTACCGCCGCAATGGCCGATTGCGTGTCTTGCGCCGCCGCGTCGATGTTCCGGTCCAGCATGAACTGCATGGTGATGCCCATGTTGCCGCGCACGCTCGACGACGACATATTGTCCAGGCCTGGCACCGTGGAGAACTGCCGCTCGAGTATTGTGGCCACCGACGCCGCCATGGTCTCCGGACTCGCGCCCGGCAGTTGCGCCTGCACCTGCAGCGTTGGGAAGTCGATGTTCGGAAGATCGCTCACCGGCAGCGAGCGGTAGCCCACCGCGCCGAACAGCAAAATGCCCATCATCACCAGCGCGGTCATCACCGGGCGCCGTATGAACAGCTCTGTAATGTTCACAGGAAGCTATCTTATCAAGGCGCGGGGGCTTGACAGCCCGTTCTGCGCGTCAATCCCCAACCCCCAATCCCCAATCCTCACTTCTTCCGCCCCAGCCTCGCTCCCAACTTGCTCATCCATCCGGACTCCGCAGCGGCTTTTTCCAGCTCCGGGTCCTTCTTGACGATGTGATGCAAGCGAACGCCGGCCCGAAACAGCCCGGGGCCAAGTTCCCGGCAGTGCCTCACTTCGCCCAGCGCGATGTTCTCATCGCTTTGTACCGCGATGCCGGCTCCCATCGGCAGCGCCGCTGCCATCTCGATCCCCAGCCCTTCGCCAGAAACGTCGATGATCCTGGCATCCAGGGGAACAGGGCTCACGCTGGCGAAGATGCGGGCAGCGATGCTCACCGGAAATCGAGGCGTCCGGCGCAATCCGGTGGCGTCCACGTCGTCGAACGATACATGCGCTTCGTAACGGCCGCCCCGCCGCTTGCAAAACAGTATTTCGCCATTGAACGAACACGTGTTGATTTGAATGGTGACGCGGGTGCCCGCTGCCACCGAATCGTCCACCAGCAAAATCACCTCGCCCGGCGCGAAATCCTGCACCTCGGCTGCCAGGCCCACCTCCCAGGTTGGGGCGGTTACCCGCGCTTCTAATTGAAGTCCACGTGTGGGGGATTTTTCAGCGGAGGCTGGGCTACGCGGCGCCGCCGGCTGCCGATTCGCGATCTCTTCCGGCGATGGAGGCATAGACGCTGGCCTGTCTCCAAGCTAACATTGTTTGACCGATTTGTTTGAAGGTATTTTGGGGATGCCTAGCTCGCCGCCGCCGACATCACGCTCGATACTTTGCTGAAGATCTTGCTGATGCTGCTGGAAACAGTGGGCATAATGGCGCCCGCCGCAACCGCCACAAAACCCGCCATCAAAGCGTACTCAATCAGGTCCTGCCCGTGATCGTCTTGCCAAATTTGCAGCCGCGAAACCACGCTCAGGTACCTCAACCTTAGTTTCTGAACCATCTGTACCATGTCTTCAGCGTATCCCTCAAAGGCGGTACGTGGAATGAGGGAAACCTATGAGAAAGACGGGGGAATGACCTTAGGTTGTAAGCGCCGTTCGATAGCCTTCGAAATACCAGGCGCGCCGGCAAAACACCAGACAGCGATGACAGGGTCGCAGACCGCGCAGCCCAGCGACGACGTCAGATCAAACGGCAGCATCGGATTTCCGTATAGATGATGCAGAATATCCCAGCCTGTGTGCAACAGCCAGCCGATTCCAATAAAGCGATACGATCGCAGGCCATGGTACGCGCAAACTGCCATTACCGCGCAGAAGGCCATTTCCCACCCTCCGAATCCGCCGCCGCTTAAATAAGCGCCCCCCGCGCCGGCCAGCAGCACGGCCATGAACTTTTGGCGGACGGGTTCTTTGATCAGCGATGTCAGAACAATGAAAACCAGCGCGATCACCACCGGCATGATCCATTGAAAGGGGGTAACGAAACTCATCGTTCTCATGGAGCACCCCTTTTGCTCTTGCGCCCCTTCTGCTCCGGGAGCGATCTGGCCAGTAGCGCCTGAAACGCCAGCGCGGCCCGGCGGTCGGCATCGGCGGATTTCAAAAAGCGCTGCGCCACATGATGGCTGAGATAAATACCGCACAACTCCCAAACGAATTGGGCGGCGTCCAGATCGTTCCGCAGGTGTCCCAGCGAGCGCGCCTCTGTCACGGTCCTCGTCAACAGACCACGCCACTCCGCCTCCATCTCCAGAAGTTTGTTGCGCACCGGGCTATCGACATCGTCAAATTCAAACAGCCCCGCCGCCACCGGGCACCCACCCGGCAGGCCCGCTCGTGGGGCCCAGCCGAACCAATGTTTCACCAGCGCCTGAAGGCGGGGAAGTCCTTCGGGTTTTTTCATGGCGGGAGCAATGATGTACGCCGCACCCACTTCCGCCGTATGTTCCAGCAGACTGATTTGCACTTCCTCTTTGGATCGAAAATGCGCGAACAGGCCGCTCTTGGACATCCCCACTTGATCGGCCAGCACACCGAGCGTAACGCCTTCCAGGCCGGCTTGGCTCATGAGCGCGAGTCCTTGGTCTAAAATCCGTTCGCGCGTGGAAACTGCGTTTCCCATGGAATCTAAAATAGCACGACCGGTCGTAACCAGTCAAGGGAAAACTTCAATGACCGCCCTGGCTATGATTTTTCGCCCACGGTCTCAACCACTTCCCGGCACGCCACTCCGCAAAGACCGGCCCTCGGGCGCTACTCTCAAACCAACTTGCATGCCCACCCGCCTCAACCAATCCGACCAGGCGCTCGCCCTCCTCTACCACGCCCGCTCCGCCACGCCCTTCTTCTCCCAGGGCGGCCAACCCTGCGCCCGTATCCCTTCCGAAGTCGATTCCGGACGCACCTTTGCCCTCCGCTCCGCCGATTTTCGCGACTGGGTCACCGCCAACTTCTATTCGGAATTTGAAACCGCGCCCTCTTCCATCGCCCTGCGCGCCGCTCTCCGCACGCTCGAAGCCCGCGCCCAATATGACGGCTCGCCCGTCCAAAAGGTCGATCACCGTGTCAGCTTCCAAGGCGATCCCTTCGCTCCCTCCAAAATACTGCTCGATTTGGCCAATGCCGCCGGCGAAATCCTCGAAATCACCTCCCAAGGCTGGACCCTCACCGACAACCTCCGCCATTCTTTCCGCCACTCCCCAGGCATGCTCCCCCTCTCATCCCCTGCCAACCCCCAATCCCCAACCCCCAATCCCGATCCACTGCAGGCCCTCGTCCAACTTTTTCACCTCGCCGAGGGTGCGCACACCCGCGTCCTCTTCTGGCTCGTGTCATCCCTCCGCCCCACCGGCCCCTACCCCATCCTGGTCCTCCGCGGCCCCGCCTCCAGTGGCAAATCCACGCTCGCCCGCGCCCTCCGCAACCTGATCGATCCCTGCACCGCGCCCCTCCGCCTTCTGCCCACTCGCGATCGCGAACTCCTCCAACTCGCCCCGCACAACTGGATTCTCGTCTTCGACAATATCCACCGCGTACCGATCAAGATCTCAGAAGCCCTCTGCGCCCTGTCTTCCGGTGCGGCCCTTGAAACCGCGCAGCCCGATTATCGCGACAAAACTCTCGCCGAGATCGCCCGCCCCATCATCCTGATCGCGCCTCTCGATGAAGCCCAGTCCCCCTGGACCCCCACGCGCTCGCTCTCCACCCGCACCCTCGCCATCGACCTCGCCCCCCTCGCCCCGCGCCCCGAAGCCGCCGTCTGGTCCGATTTCGAATCGCTCCGCGCACCCGCCCTGGCCGCTCTCGCCGACGCGGTTTCGTCCGCGCTCCGCCACCTGCGTGATATCGATCTGGGTCACGTTGCCCGCTTCTCGGATTCCGTCGCCTGGTCCGCCGCTGCCGCTCCTGTTCTTGGCCTCACTCCCGCCGCCATCGTTGACGCCGTCGCCGATCCCGATTCCATGTGGCTCGGCGTTGACCCCCTCCGCGACACGCTGTACACGCTTCTCCGCTCCCGCCCCCATCAGGCCTGGTCTGGCGAAGCCGCCACTCTTTTGACCCAACTCCGCGCCCTCGCCCCGCTCGCCACCCTCCCCAGCACTCCCAAAGGTCTCTCCCAAGCCCTCGCCCGCATCCCCGGCATCACTGCATCCAGCGGAAGAGGACACCTCCGAACGCTTTCCGTTTTCAAAACCAACGAAAAATTACACCACCAAACACAAAAACACCCCTGATGCGACGCACGCTGCCAGTCCCCAACCCCCAACCCCCAATCCCCAACCGCCAATCCCCAACCGCCAATTGCTTTCTTAACCGATTCCAGCGGAAAATTGTTCCCATGACTCGCTTCACCGCGCTCTTGCTCGCCGCCCCGCTGCTTGCGCTCGCCCAAGCGCCTTCCACACCGGCCAAGTCCTTCGCCGCGTCTTTTGAAGACGTGAATCGCCGCTTGCTCGCCATGGCCCAGGATTTTCCCGAAGCGAAATACGGCTATCGCGCGACCAAAGATGTTCGTTCCTTCGGCGAAATCATCGTTCACGTCGCTTCCGGAAACGCCTACGCCGCCAAAGCCGGCCGCGGCGAAAAGGCCAATTGGGATGAGATCGATCCCAAAGGTTACACCACCAAAGCTGCCAAGGTTGCCAAGGTTGCGCTACTGGAGAAAACCATCGCCGATGCCACCGCCACCATGAAAGCCACTCCCGACGATCGCTTCGCCAAAACCGTGCAACCCTGGCTTGCCGTGATCGAGCATGCCGGAGAACATTATGGGCAACTAGTGGTTTATTACCGAAACAACGGCATGGTGCCGCCCGAGTCTCGTCCCAAGAAATAGCTATACGTTCAGAAGATGAGCTTCCACCGGCGTCTTGTTCAAGCGCGCCAGAGCCAGGCCATACCAGCGCAATTGATTTTCATATCTCTTTCGGCTGGCTCCGATTTCCGCGTCGGTCTTGAAATCGACGATGTGCCAGGTTCCCTCTTCCTCAAAGGCCAGGTCGATCACGCCTTCCAGAATTCGGTTCGCTTCGAGCTTCAATAGGATCGGTAATTCTCTCCGGCACAGCTTCGATTTCCGCGCTCGTTCCAGCAGCGGATGTTGCCATGCCGCGGTTGTGGCCTCGGCGGCCTGTTCGATTTCCTGACCCGTCGCTCCCAGGATCCGTCCATGCACTTTGGCCAGTTGTTCGACATCTTTTCCGTTCAGGGCGGCGTCCCGCAAGATCGTATGAACCAAAGTTCCAAAGCGCGCACCCGTCGCTCGGCCCGCTCGCTTTTCCACCGCTTCGAACTTCACCGCCAGGAAGAAATCGCTGGGCAATTCCGCGGCTTCAGTCGCGGTGAAAACATCGAACTCTTTGCGCTGCCCCTGTTCGTTCGCGTTCTCTCGCTGCATTTTCCATTCGCGATAAGCCATCAGGCTCGGCGTCTCGGCGTCGTTCGCGTCTCCCTTCAAAATCTCTTCCTGCCGCAATCCCAGATTGGCGGGAGGGGCCAGCTTCAAAATCCTTGGATCCCACCAAACCACTTCATGCGTTCCTTGTTGTGGCGAATGCAAGCCGGGTTGCACGGAAGGTTCTTCCTGCGCGAAGAACGGCCGGTCCGCCACCGATGCGTCGCCGAATTTCGGGCAGCCTTCGGCGCGTGTGGCGTTGCGGTAGCGATCGTGCGCCGGATAAATGGCTTTGTTCAGCGGGCCCAACCAGCCGTCCAGCTCTTCGTCGCCCACCGCTGGAATCACCAGCAAATCGCGCGCGCGCGTCGCCGCTACATAAGCCACTCGGACTCCTTCGGCTCGTTCGCGCAATCGCTCCTGGGCTTCGTTGTCGCGCAGCTCCCACGGCGCGCAGCGCAGCAATCGTGTGGCGCACAGCCGCTCGCTGGCATCCACGTAGCGATCGGGATCGCCGGTCGCGATATGGGCCGTCATATCGGCCAGAATCACGATCGGAAATTCAAGTCCTTTGGCCGCGTGCACGGTCATCAGCCGGACCCCTTCGGCGCCTTCTTCCAGCACCGGCGCTTCGGCCGATTCGGCTTTCTCCGATTGCGCGTCCAGCTCCTCCACGAATCCGCGAAACGAAACTCCGCCCGAAAGCTCGAAACTCCGCGCCAGGTCGGCGATGCGATAAACATTGGCCAGCACTTGATGCCCGGCCGGCCGCAGCGCGAAACCGGCATGCGCGCGCGTGGCTTCGAGCAACGAATTCACGGTGTCGGCAATGGGCCTTCGGTTGCGCTCGCGATTCAGGTCGGCGAGAAGACGCAGCGCTTCCGCGATCGGTTTGAAATCCTGGTCGAGAGTTTCTGGAAGGGCGTGAAACGGGTGCAGCTTTCCAACTTCGTGATGAAAGCGCAGCAGCGGATTGTCGGGAATCGCGAACAGCGAACCCCGCAGCGTGGCGAAAACCGACAGTTCGTCTTCCGGCCACTCGATGGCCTTGAGCGCCGCGCGCAGCGTTTCTACTTCTTCGCGGCTGTGAAACGATTTCGATCCCACCAGCAGATGCGGGATCTCCCTAGCCTCCAGCCCTCGAACATAATCGCGAGTAATGTCTTTGCCGAAATTGGTGAACCTCCGAAAAAGTATGCAAACATGGCGCGACGAAATGGGCATTGTCTGCGACGGATCTTCCGGGTCCCGCACCCTCCAGCCGCTCTCCCGCACCAGCCATTCGATGAAAGCCACAATCGTCTCGGGCAGGCACTGATCGATGGCGGCGCGGGCAATCCGCATGCTGCCGTAAGGCCGCGGAGCGGGCAGCGCGACGATGCTGGGCTGTTTCCCAATCGCGGGTGTGTCTCCGTGCAGAGGCGCGTAGGCAGCTTGTCCGGAAGCGCCATCGTCTTGCATCTCCGTTTCAAACGCCGCATTGACCAGTTGTTGTATGGGCCGCAGCGCCCGGAAGCTGGTGGTCAATTGCACCACGCCCACGCCACGTTGCTGCAATGCATCCCGGATCTCGCGATACAGCACCACGTCGGCACGGCGGAATTTATAAACCGATTGTTTGGGATCGCCCACCACGAACAGCTTCCCTGGCGCCGGCGCGGCTTTCAGCCAATCCGACTCGGCGGGATTGTCGGCGGCCAGCAGCAGCAGGATCTCGGCTTGCAGTGGATCGGTATCCTGGAATTCGTCGATAAAAATATGACTGAAGCGATTTTGCAGATAGCGGCGCACGTCGGGCTTGTCCCGCACCAGGTCCCGCGCCAGCAGCAGCAGATCCACGAAATCGAGTTTGCCCGCGCGCCGTTTCAGTTGATCGTAATGCTCCACCAGATCCCACATTTCGCCACGCAGGATCGCCGCAAGATCGGCGTCGGCGGCATGTTGGAAAGCCTCCAGCCGATCCAGCAAAGTCTGGCGCGCCTGCACCACTTGCTCGCGCGGAACGCCTTCGGAAAAGAAGCCGGAGCCTTTGTTCGGATTCTGCCTGATATCGCGAATCAGTTTGATCAGCAGGCTTTCCAGCGAATCGTAGTCGCGTGCGCGGGCCGTTTCCGCGCGCTCAATCCAGGTGATCAACGCCTGCGCCGGACGCAGCGATTTCACCAGATTGTCGTTGCGCCTGGTGCAGCGCGCAGCAGCTTCCGCGAGCAATTGCACCTGCTCCGCCAGCCGGTCGATCTCCTCTTCGCGATGGAATTCCCGGGTGCGCCAGGGCGCGGGATGGTCGCGCCATTCGATCAGCTTCCACGCCGCATATTGCAGTTGTTCCATGGGCGACGCCCCGTCAAAAGAATCGCGCGAGGCCATCCGCACCAGCGCGCGCCGCAGCCCGGGCGCGCCTTCGCCCAACTTGCGCTGCACCCAGGCGCGGAAGGCCCGTTCATAAAGTCGCGTGGCCTGCTGCTCGGAAAGTTCCTCGAAGGCCGGATCCACCACCGCTTCCACCGGCCGCTCGCGCAGGATTTGCGCGCAAAACGAATGGATGGTTCCGATGGAAGCTTCTTCCAGATGTTCCAGCGCGTCTTCGATGTTGGATCGTTCGCTGGGATTCTTTGCGACGTCCCGGGCGCGATCCAGTTCCTGTCGAAGGCGAAGCTTCAGTTCGCCCGCGGCCTTGTTGGTGAACGTGACAGCAACAATGTGACTGATGGTAGTCAGCCCGGTGGCCAGCACCGCGACAATGCGGGCGATCAGCTCGGTGGTTTTGCCGGTGCCGGCCGAGGCTTCGACAAGCAGGCTTTCCGAGAGCGACGTGCGGATGCGATCGCGAGCGGCGCGGTCGTCGAGTTGAGGTTGGACGAAGGGCGTCATGGCGAATGACGGATCTCGATCAGCGGGTCAAGACGATCCTGCTGTTTGCGCTTCACGCGAGTCTCTTCATAGGGCCCGCACACCGCGCTGTAATCGCACCAGGCGCAGGCGCCGGTTTGCGGAGCGGCGGGCAGAAATCCTTCTTGGATGGAACGGTCGATGGTTTCGAGCACCCGGCGCAGGCGGCCGCGCGATTCATCGTTGAGCGGAATATCGACCGAGGAAAAGTCTCCGCGCTGCGTGCAGTAAAAGAGCCTGCCTGATTGCACGGATTCGCCCAGTAATGTTTCGGCTGCGAGCGCGTAGAGCAGAGGCTGCAGGATCGCGCCGCCTCCCACGTATTGCGGCCGATCTTTGGGGGCCTTGCCGGTTTTGTGATCCGTGACGCGCAATGTATGGTCGGCGGCGTTGCGCTCGATCAAATCGATGGAACCGCGCAGGCGAATGCCATCCAGAATCACAGCCTCCTGGCTGGTGCTGGCCGGATCGCGATCGGGATTGGGAGCGAGTCCGAAGCCGAATTCAAAATGCACCGGAACCCAGTCGGACTGGTGCGCGGCCACTTGCTGCAGCCATCCGCGCAAATCCGTGCGGAGGTTTTCGATTTCGCTTTTCCATACACGCGGGATGGCGGGCGCTAAGTCGTCTTCGTAGCGGGCCGCGACGCGGTCCAGAACCTGGTCGGCGAGGTCGAGTATGCGAGGTGGGTCCGGGCGGGTCAGTTCCCGGAAGAGTTCGAACTGAACCGAATGAAAGAGCGCGCCGCGCGTGAGCGGGTCCATTTGCTCCAGACGCGCCGGTTCGTCGCGCGGGCGAAATTGAAACACGGCTTGTAATAGGAAACGATACGGACAGGCGGCGAAATGTTGGAGCGACGACGGCGAGTAACTGCGATTGGCCAGGCGGTGCTCGCTCAAAGCTTCGAGTGTTGCAGAATCGGGATCGACGATCCCGTCGGAAGCAGACCAAAAGTTTCGCCAGCGGCGTCCGCGAGCGCGCAGCGATCGGGCCAGCGATTCGTTCGTCTGCATCAGGTATCGCGCGCTGCCTTGGGCTGCAGCGCCGCGCAGCTTCAGCGAGGCTTGGAGTGAAGCTAGGTCGTATTCGGCGTCGTCGATGGCGGTGCGTGGATCGGCGGGCGCCGGCCAATCCAGACGCGACGAAGCGGCCCGAGCCGCGCGCTTCTCGAATTCGCGCAGGGAAGGAAGACGGCCTTCGGCGGCTCGCACCACTTCCAGCGCGTAGAAGGAGGGCACGCGGGCACGGGACTGCGCGACGTCCATGCGCGGATAGGAGACCACCAGGCTTTGCGAAGCAGCCGCGGCGGCGGAACGAAGCAGCATGCGTTCACGAGCCACTCGAACGTCCTGCGTATCCAGACCGGCGGCCAGCGCGGCGCGCTGTTCATCCAGCAAAAGCGGATCTTCGAAGGCGCGGCGCGGGAAAAGTCCCTCGGCCAAGCCAGGCAGAAAGACGACGTCGAAGCTACGCCCTCGAGCCTCTTCGATGGAACCAACGAAGACGCGGCCGTAACGGCGTTTGGGCGATTCGCCGCGCAGCAGGCCCAGCCGTTCCGAAAGAACGTCGTAGACTTCGTCGAGCGAAGCAGGACCCACCTCGCGCATGGGTTCCAGTTCCGCCAGGGCGCTCAGCACCGATTCGGGATGGCGGAGTGCCAGAGGCGCCAGGTCCGTGAGGCGATCCAGCCAGACTCCCCATTTCTCGGAAGCAGGAAGCGCGCCCAGCGCCTCAATCAAAGGTAGCGAGAAATGTTCCAAACGTTCCAGCTGTTGAATGCGACGTTGGATGTGGGGAGGTCGTCTTCGTTTTCAAGAGCCCGCAGTTGCGCGTCGAACTCGGCGCGAAGGCCGCGCAGCCGGCGCGCCCAGCGATCGCGTCCACCGATGACGGCGGCATCCACCAGGAGTCTCTCCCAGCCGATGGGGACCTCCAGCGGGGCACCATCCATCGGGACGGGGATCGAAGGCGGATCGAAAGTGCCCAGGATCTCGTCGTCGGGAGGGACCCACTGCGCGGGGCGAATTTGCGGGGAGCCGTCGGGATTCAGCGGCGGCGTCTGGCCGAGCGAAAGATATTCGGCGAAGCGGGAGGCGGAGCAGCTTTCGCCGGCGCAGGCCAGCAGTGCGAGAAAGGCGCGGCCAGCGGGTCCGGACGCGCGGCGCCACGGCTAAAATAGTGCGGGATGCCGGCGCGGCGCAGCGCTTCTTCCACCAGCGGCTGGTAAGCATTCACGTTGCGAAGAAGGATCGCCATGCGATCGAACGGCGTGCCTTGTTCGGCGAGCGCGCGCATGCGGCGGGCAATCTCCACGCACTCGAAGCTCTCGCCGGGAGCGGAGAAGAGCAGCGCGGGATCGGGCTTGGCGGAGGGCGGCGGTTCCGACGAGAAGAGCCACTCGCGGACGCGATCCAGCGTCGTGGCGGGCTGCGCGGTGTCGATATTTTCGGCCTTCACGCCTAGGATGCGTTCGAGCGATGGGATGGCGTCATCGCCTGTGACGGCTGTCGCCAGGACGCTGGGAGATCGTTGCGCCAGCGTGGCGAGGAGCCGCTCATGAGCCGTGGATTCGACGGCGAGGCCGAGCAGAACCAGGGGGAGACGGGTGAGACGATGCGGCCGGTGGCTTCGGCTTCCTGAGCCGCAAGACGAAGCAGCATAGGCAAGTCCGCCACCGATCGCGCGTCGAGTTCCTGTTCGTAGAGCGCGAGCAGATGCGCCAGGTCGCCCGGCGGAGTAACGTTTTCCAGGCGAAGTTCGGTGATGGTGTTGGCGAGTGCGCGGGCGAATCCGGGAGTTTGAGCCACGGGTGCGAAATAGGGCAGTTGCTTCGCGGTAGCGGCGGCATGAACGATGCGCGCGGCGATCGCCTCCATGCCAAGCCGTGAGAGTGGAGCCAGCGCGAGACGTCCCATGGGCTGCGCGGCCAGATGGCGCGCCACCTGGATGAGCGTGAGGGCGTGAATGCCCTGGGAGCCGGACGGAAAAGCGCGGATGGCGAGTTCGTGGGCGGCGGCGCGGGTGGGGGCGACGACGAGAATTTCTGCGTGCTCCGGATGCCCGGCCAGAAACCCGGCGGCGCGCCGCAGGAGCGCGGCGTTGGAGCGGGATTGAACGAACGCGCGCGAGACCACAGACAATTATATGGGGCGCAGGCTGGTGAGGAGCGATTCCAACAGCGCCTCAGTGTCGTACAAAACTCGCATGCCACTAGCGACGACTTCTTTCGTCCCGGGGTCAACGGGGTCCGTGGCGGCCCATTTACGAATGGTGATGCCAAATTCTACCTCCATTCCGCCGGCATAGCGAACGCGTTTGGATTGCACTAATCCCCAGTTTTCGTCCGACACGGAGCGAACCTGGCCAAAGTGATCCAGCCATGTCGATGTTTTCAGGTAAAGCGCCGGGTCGTCAACGATTGCAATGACATCGATATCGGAGTCCGACCGTGCCGTACCTCTGGCATGCGAGCCCACGATGGCGACTGCGAGAATACCGGGTTGTTGCGCGGCCCACTCCGTCAAAGCAATGACGAACGCTTGGATCAAGGGCGTAAGCCGGCTGGATCTGGCACCGCAACCACGTCGAGTCCGAAAGGAGAATCGAGCGATGGCAGGGCTTCGATCGAAAAAACGCTGCGCGTGGCGCCAGGGGGCTGCAATGCGAGAATGCGGTTGGTCAATCCGCCGGAGGTCATGTAGAAATGCGACAGGACCACGCGATCGAAGCGGGCTCCCTTGGCCGCCAGCGCCTTTTCCAGCCGTTCGAAGGCCAGTTTCAAATCGCTGTCCTGGCTGCCGAATGCAAGCTGCGTGCCGGTGATTACGATTTCCGGGCTCGAAACGAAGCGCCGTTTGAGAGTTGCTCGATGACGGCCGGTTTGGTCAGACGCGCCGTGGCTTCGCACGATGCGGCAGGCAGCACCGGTGCGCGCTGCATTTGCACATAGTCGAGCGCCACGCCGGGGAAGCTCGCGGCCATAGCTGGCTGGGTATCGCGCTGGTCATCCAGAGAGCTGACGAAGCAGGTGACGAGAAGTGCGTCCGGAGGGATCGATGCCGGAAGCTGGCGAGTATGCTCTTCAGTTTGGCAAGCGACTCGGCCACGCTGGGCGCGGGCTGGGCGGCAAGAAACGCAACGCCCGAGGGATTCACCACTTTGCGATCCACCTCGGTGGCTTCCATCACCACCTGCGCTCCTTCCAGCGGCAACGCTCCCACTTGCGCCACGGTCAGCGCGGGCAAGCGGCATGTGTTTTTCCAGGAACATTTCGCCCGCGATCTCGCCGATGCGCCGCAAATCGCCCGAACCCGCGACGAACGCGCGCAGTTTCACGATGGGCCCGCGATTGGAATGCAGCAGAGTCTTGAGCGCCTCCCGCGTCTGCTGCGAGAGCAGGCCCTTGGCGGAGAGCGGAGTTACTTGAAACGCCAGGCGATCGGTCTCCGCGATCACGGCGGCGGGCAATTCGGGCGGCAGCGCCAGGGCCTGCGTCATCTCGTCGCTCTTCTTTTTCTTTTTGTTCTCCGGCGCGACGACTGGAATGTAGCCGTCGTCGGGATTGGGTTTCTTATTCTGCGCGCCGGCGCTTCCGGTGAGAACACAGAACAGAATGGCCAGCAACAGGAAGGGGCGCACGAAATGCATTGCGGATTCGACACACGATTCTAACAGAGGTTGTACAGTGAAGATTGGCTGCCACGATCACACCTCCGGCTCGCGCGCAGACTTCGCGAATTTCACGCGCTTTGCCTGGGCCGTGCTGGGGTGGAACGTGCTGGTGGTGTTGTGGGGCGCCTATGTGCGCGCCAGCGGATCGGGCGCCGGATGCGGCAGCCACTGGCCGCTGTGCAATGGCGAGGTGCTTCCGGTTGCGCCGCGCATTGAGACCATCATTGAATTCACGCATCGCCTGATGAGCGGCGTGGCGCTGGTGGGCGTGGCCGCGCTGTGGTTGTGGAGCCGGGCGAATTTCACAGCGCGGCAGCCGCGTCCGAAAGATGGCGCTCGGGTCGGTGGCGTTTCTGATTACCGAAGCCTTGCTGGGCGCGGGGTTGGTGTTGTTCAACTATGTGGATAAGGATGCGTCCATTGGGCGCGCGTTCTATCTTTCGCTGCACCTGCTGAACACCCTGTTGTTGCTGGCCGCGCTGGCGCTGACGGCTTGGTATTCCGGGCGAAGCGAGCAGGTATCGGGACCCAAATGGCCGTGGGCCGTCGCCGCGCTGCCGATTGCGGCGCTGGTGAGCGTCACCGGGGCCATTGCCGCGCTGGGCGACACGCTGTTTCCGGCCGCGTCGCTCGCGCAGGGCTTTCACCAGGATTTTTCGAGCGCCGGCAATTTCCTGGTGCGGTTGCGGGTACTGCATCCGGCGTTGGCGCTTTTGGCCGGCGCGTATTTCGTGGGCGTGGCGGTTGCAGTTCTGCGGTCGAATCGGCGGGGCGATGGCGTCAAGACTGGCGATCGGCGTCTTGGTCCTGGCGCTGGCGCAACTGGGTGCGGGCGGGCTCAATGTGCTTCTGCTCGCCCCGGTCTGGATGCAGATCACGCACTTGTTGCTGGCGGATCTGGTGTGGATATCGTTGGTGTTGTTGGCTGTGGAGGCAAAACTGCAATGAAGCTTGCCGGCAGGCAGCCCTATGAGCTTACGCGCTTGGCCCGTCGCGCTAAACGGCGCTTTTCGACAGGCTTTATTCCGAACGGCGCCAACGGCAGCTGGACCGGCTGGTGGTAAATGTCAGCGTGGCGGGGCTTATCGCGCACCTGGCGCTCATTTTCTTGTCACGGAATCTGGCGTCTCCGCCGGCCATGATCGCGGCCGCTGGGCAGGAACTATCTTGCGGCGATTTACACGCCGTTTAGCTTTATTTTGTTCTACGAAGTCCTGATGCTGATCGGGGCGTTGCCGCAATCCACCACGCAATCCATCGCGAAACAGTACGAGATCGTTTCGCTGATCTTCATTCGAAGCTTCTTCAAGGAGATCGCCGAGCTGCACGGTACCGACAAGCTGGTCAACTTTTCGCCCGAAGTATGGCCGGTGTTTTTGAACGTGTGCGCGGGGCTGCTGATGTTTCTGCTGGTGACGGTGTTCCTGCATGCGGCGCGCCGGCGCGGCGACGACGATCGACCGGAGGCGGAACGGGATCGAACTGGACAGGTTCATCGCGAGGAAAAAGGCGATTGCGCTGGGGCTCACGGTATTGCTACTGGCGGTGGCGCTGCAGCGGGTGATCGAATTTCTGCGGGGCATTGCGACCCGCGAATCTCAACTCCTTTTTCTACACCGATGTTTTCACCGTGATGATTTTCACCGACGTGCTGATCGTCATTCTGTCGCTGGCCGTGTCGGACCGTTACGAGCTGGTGTTTCGCAACGGCGCCTTTGTCATCTCAACTATCCTGATCCGATTTTCGCTGACGCGCGATGTGGCCCTATGGCGCGTTGCTGGCGTTGACGGGGATGGTGTTCGGAATCTGCACGCTGTTGATCTACAACTACCATCTGGAGATCGCCGGAGTGAGCTGGTCAAAGGTGAAACTGCACCAACGATGACGCAATTTGGGCCGCGACGGCCGCGTGATTGCGGCCCAGATCGTGACCCGCGCCTTCGATTTCGAGCAACTGGACGGGCGCTGGAATCAGGGCGATGGCGTTTTTCAGTTCATCGAGTGTGACCGAACGGATCCCGCGATCCATGCACGAACAAGGCCGGCGTTTGCAACTTCGGAAAATGCGCGGTTCGCAATCTGCTCGGGCTTGCCCGGCGGATGCAAAGGATAGGAAAGCAGCAGGAGACGATCCACCAGATCCGGGCATTTCCGCCGCCAGCATGCTGGCTTGCCGGCCGCCATAGGAATGCCCGCCCAGCCAGACTTGCTCGGGATGCTTCTCGCGAAGCTTCAGGATTTCTCGCGCAGGCCTTCGCGATCTCGCGCGGCGTCGCCGGGACGGGGCGGGCCGTGCGGGCGCTCCTGCCGAAACGGCAGATCGTAACGCATCACTTGAACGTCGTGCTCGGAGAACGCGTTTGCGAGAGCGACCAGCAGGGGCGCGTTGCGATTCGATCCAGCGCCGTGAGTGAGCAAGAGAAAGTTCATGTAAAAACAGAAAGGGCCGTCTCCTCGGGACGGCCCTCTTCCAAAATTTCCTGAAGATCCCTGTTAGGGTTTCATGACATTCTCGGCCTGCAGTCCCTTGGGGCCCCGCTTCACCTCGAACTCCACCTCCGAACCTTCTTCCAGAGTGCGATAGCCATTCATCTGGATTGCACTGAAGTGAACAAACACATCATCGCCGTTAGAGCGCTGGATGAAGCCATAGCCCTTGGCGGCGTTAAACCATTTCACAATTCCTTTTTCTCTCACTACTAATTCTCCTAGCCTCTGATGCTGTGCGCTGATCACCCTATCGTTTACAGCGCACAGTCTTTGGGTAAAACGGGACTATGATATCACAGGTCCCGCGGCCGTTCGCAAGAGGGAAATGCGTATGGTTTCATGGGATTGGGGTGTCTTACATCCGTGAAGAATCCTCTGCGCACGCGCATGTTCGCCTGGTGGTATTTCACCATCGCGGGCGGTTTCCTGTTGCTGGCGATCAACCGATGGCTGCTGGGGCAACGGGCCGGATTGGTGCTGGCGCAGTTTGCGGCGGCAGCGGCGTTTCTGTTGTTTGGGTTGATGCGTGGGGGAACGAATAGCCGACTCTCACGGTCGCGGCTCCGTTTATTTTGTGCGGCTTAGGCCCAGCGCTCGAATGCGTTTGTGGAGGTTTGTGCGCTCCATCCCCAGGGCCCGCGCGGCGCCGGAAACGTTCCAACTGGTTTCTTCCAGAGCCCGCAGGATGTGCTCGCGCTCGGCGGAGGCTCGCGCTTCCTTTATATTGGAGCGCGGCCCGGAGTCGTCGGCGATGCGAATCTCGACGGGAACCGAATCCGGCGTCAGCAGGTTGCCGGGCGTCAGGATGGCCATGCGCTCGATGATGTTGCGCAGTTCGCGGGCGTTTCCGGGCCAGGAATAGCCTTCCAGTATTTCGTACGTTTCATCCTCTATCTGCTTGGAATGAAAATTGTTGCGGAGGCAGAAGTCGTCCAGGAAATAGTCCGCCATCGCGATGATGTCCTGCGGCCGCTCGCGCAGGGACGGCACGCGGATGGGAACCACGCACAGCCGGTAGTACAGATCCTCGCGAAACTTTTGCTGCGCCACCAGATCGGTGAGATTGCGATTGGTGGCCGAGACCACGCGCACCGCGACGCGGATGGGCTGCTCGCCGCCCACGCGGTGAAACTCGCCTTCCTGCAAAACGCGCAGCAGCTTGGCCTGCGAAGCGGCATGCAGGTCGCCCACTTCGTCCAGGAAGATGGTGCCGCCGTCGGCCAGCTCGAACTTGCCTTTGCGCGTGGAGATGGCGCCGGTGAACGCGCCTTTTTCGTGGCCGAAGAGCTCGCTCTCCAGAAGATCGGAAGGGATGGCGGCGCAGTTCACTTTGACGAACGGGCCGTTGGCGAACGGGCTTTCGTGATGGATGTGCGCGGCCAGCAGTTCCTTGCCGGTGCCGGATTCGCCCATGATCAGAATGCGGGCGTCGGAGCGCGCGGCCATGGTGGCTTGTTCCACCACGCGCAGAAACGCGGGGCTGGCGCCGATCATCTTGGTGCTGGAGCCCACCAGCTCGCGCAGCCGCTCGTTCTCGCGGCGCAGGCTGACTTGTTCCAGCGCGTTCTTGAGCGACAGCAGGACCTTGTCGCGGCCGAGCGGCTTTTCCAGAAAATCGAAGGCGCCGGCGCGCGTGGCGGCCACGGCTTCGGCGATGGTGCCGTGGCCGGAGATCATGATGGCGGGCGCGAAGAACTCGCGCTCGCGCAAGTGGCGCAGGAAATCGATGCCGCTGCCGTCGGGAAGGCGGACATCGAGCAGCAGCAGATCGGCGCGCTCGGCCGCGGGCTTGGCTTCGGCGATGGTGCGCGCGAGCGTGACGGAGTAGCCTTCGCGCTCCAGAATCAGGCGCAGCGAGCTGCCGATGTTCGGCTCGTCATCCAGAACGAGAATGCGTTTGGAGGTCATTGGTTGATTCAGGACTCGTACGGCTGGCCAATAGCCGGGACGCGAGCGAACTTCGACGCCGGCGCGTTTGCGAGACCACGCGGATGCGATGGAATCCGGTTTCGCTGGTATTGGCCGGCGTGTAGCTCAGCAGATACTGGCCGTGGATCTCTTCGCCGATCTGAGTGATGGCGCGTTCGAGCGCATGCTCGATTCTGCAGCGCGTATTGCTGGCCGCCGGTATAGCGCGTCAGGGCCGGTACGGGATCTTCGGCAGCCGCGCCGCGCGCGATGTTCAGCCAATAGATCAAGGTGTTGCTCATGGCGACATCGGCCAGCGCGTCGTCGAGAGTGCTTTGGCTGCCTTGATCGCGAAGGCTCCGGAGATCAGCAGCAGAATGCGGCGGCGCACTTCGGGCCGCTGATCGAGCAGCCGCATGGCATCGAGCGTGGCATCGATCACGTGAGCTGGGGCCGGGCGAAAATTCGATGCGGCGCAGCGCGTGCGTGAGCCGTCCGAGATCGGGCGTGAAATCCTGCCGGACTTCGAGCTTGTTGTCGAAGCTGAAGATGGCGGCCTCGCCGCCGACGCCGACCACCAGCGCGCCGAGCAGCGGGCCAAGCTCACGAACCCGCTCGACGGCTTGCTTCTTGAGATTGGTTTGAATGGCGATGGCGAGCGAAATAGGCAGGAAATCGCCGTCTTCGTGGATTTGCTGCGGAACGTCGTTGTCGTAGAGCGGGAAGTCGGAGGCGGTGAGTCCGTTGATGAAGTTGCCGGAGTGATCGGTCACCGAAGTGGGCGCGACCACCAGGCGGACGGGAACGCGGAGGATCGGTCTGTGCGGCGAGGAGCGCGGGGACAAGCCAGATGCCGCTTGCTCACGCGCGCGGCTCAGCAACGCAGTTACGGCCACACTAGGATGCTAAGCCACGGGAAGCAGGACACGGAACGCGGCTCCTCCGAGCTCGCCGGGCACCAGCAGAATGTCGCCGCCCGCCAGCAGCGCGCTCTTGCGGGCGATGGAAAGGCCCAGGCCCATGCCGCCGCGCTTGAACGAAATGGCCGGTTGAAACAGCGAGCCGCGCGCTTGCGGGCTGAGTCCGGGACCGGAGTCATGCACTTCAATGGTAATCTTGTCGCCGGCCGCCGCCGTCACGCCCAGCACCGACGCCGCCCGGAGTGACGGCCTGCGCGGCGTTTTCGAGCAGATTGGTGAGCACGCCCTTGACCAGATCTTCGTCGGCATAGACGCGCGGATGATCGGGCGCCAGGCGCGTGCTGTAAACGATGTCGGGATGCGCGGTGCGCAAGAAGGCGATGCGCTCTTCGAGCAGGGAATTGATGTCGATGGGCCTGGGCGAGACGGGCGGCTCGGCGGAAAATTCGGAGAACGCGCGCACGCGCCGCTCCAGGCTCTGCACTTCATCCACGACGATCTGCGCGGCCTGCTCGTAGAAATCGCCGCCGGATCCGGATTGGCGCGCCGCGATCTCTTCCATGGTGAGGCGGATGGGCGTCAGCGAGTTCTTCACTTCGTGCGCCATCTTCCTGGCCAGCGCCTGCCAGCTTTCCAGGCGCGTGACGTAGACCAGGCGTTCCTGCGATTGCTTCAGCTCCTCGGCCATTTCGTTGAAGGCGCGGACAGCGGAGCCGATTTCGTCGTTACTGAGCGCCTTCGGGCACGCGATAGTCCATGTGGCCGGCCGCGACTTCCGACAGTCCCTTGGTCAATTCCTGGATGGGCTGGCTGATGCGCTTGGCGAAGTAGAGCAGCGCGAGAAAAGTCAGCAGCCAGATGGCGGCGGCCAGCAGCAGGTAGGTGTAGGTGAATCCGCGGCGCCAATTGTGCGTGCCCGCGGCGGCCACGGTGGCGCGCGCGCCGGTGTATTGATCGGAAAGCTGCTGCATGGCGATGCCGTTCGAGAGAAGTGGAGTACAGCGCGACGCCGTCCGCCGCGCCGCACCAGATAGTCCAGGCGGTCGCCCTGGTTGCCGGCCAGATTGAAGTTTTCCGCGTCGCCGCTCGAGAAAAACTCCTGGATCGCGATCGGCCATTGGCTCTTGGCTGCACGGGAACTGCTGCGGGCGGAATGCGTCCGGCAGCGGCGTCTTGCTTCAGCGACTCCGAGGCCCGGCGGAACAGCTCGTGCCCGGTCTTCTTGAGCGACTGCGAAACCTGATCCAGCTCGGGAGTGGAGGAAAGCGAAAGGCTGTAGTGCAGCAGGCGCACCGAGATCCATCCCATCAGGCACAGCGGCGCCAGCGTGGCAACCACGAAGACCAGGATCAGGCGGTTGCGCAGGCGGTTCATTGCTGTGGCTTAAGGTCGGCCAACTGGAACGGCGCCGATTCCACCGACCAACGATCCTGCTGCGGGCGCGACGGGCGGCTGAAGATCTCGATCAGCGTGGCCAGATTGATGCCGGAAGTCGCCGCCAGAGGTTCCTTGGATTCCGCGCTGCGGATTTCCAGGCGCGCCCAGAGTTGCTGGCCGGCCGGCAGACCGGCGGCCGGGACGACGATATTGTCCAGGCACCAGGATTCGGCGCTGGAGGCGGAAAGGCGCATGCCGGAGCGGCGGAAATCGCTCACGCGAACCACCGAAAACTTTTCCTCCCACACATCGTAGCTGACGGTGAATCGTTCCAGCGACGCGCGCGACGACGTTGTTCTTCGATCCGGACGCGATGATCAGTTGAAAATCGAAGGGGACCGCCGCGCCGTCATGCAGCCGCGACAGGGACTTGCCGGTAAGGAAATGCAGGCTGGGCGCGGTGACGTGGATCTCGCCCGCGACGTGGTGCGGGAGCAGGCCCTGGGAGGACACAGTCATCGCGGCAAGTTCCAGAGAGGAACAGGCGAGCACCGCTTGCGCATGCGCGACCGCTTACGCTTACGGCGCGGCTCAGTACCGCTGTTGCGGAGTGGTGTCAAAAATTCATTCCCGCGATCACTACCGGAGTGACGTGGCCCTGCCGGAGAGGAAAAGCCAGCGCCAGCAAGAAAAGCGCCCTTCTCAAGAACACCCAGGCCGCTCGATACTCCGATACCGGCCGATTCCTTGGCCTCCGGCGACTTGCCCTGATCCCAAACCGATCCGGTATCGTAGAAAACCCGCATGATGTGATAACCATATGTGACGGACCCGTACGCCAGCCGGTTTCCGCCGAGAGGATCCAAGTCGTACTTATTCCAGCCCCGCAGCAGCGTGCTATCACCCAGGGCAAAGCGCTCGAACAGCGGAGCCTGGCCGTAAATCGCGCCCGCGATCATGGTCACTTCCACGGACTGCGTCCGGCTTGAGTAATTGTACTTCAGATGCGCGACGTGGCGGGTATAGGCCAGGTTGGAGCCGAGGAGGGTGGTGGCCGCGCGCAGGCTGTAACCTGCGTCCAACTCCTGAGTGCTGTCGCCGGAGCTCGGCACCCAGCGCTGATGATAGCGCAGAGTATTTATCACAGCGTTGGCCGATTCCGATCGCGCGGCCGAAGGTAGATTGTTCAGTTGCTCGAAGCTGAGCCCGACGGTGTAGCGTCAGGGGCGCGGCTAAAACAAAGGTGGCGCTGGGCTCATAGTTCAGACGGGAACCATAAGCCCCAGCGCCCAGGGAAGAAGGCCGGGAATCGCTCGCGAGGGCGGCGAGCGTTGAAGGGGCATATTGATCCTGATAGCCGTCGAACTCGAAGCCCAGGCGGATGCGGCCGTTGGCCAACGCCAGCCGCTCGTATTTGGCCTGGACGCCGGAGAAGCGCTCGATCAGGTTATCGCTGTCGCGCAGCGCGCGAACGGTGAATGCGTTGGGACCGATGGTGCTGGTGAGCTGGCCGGTTCCCGTGAATCCGAGAGCGGAGTTGTAGCTGAGGTTGGGAACCGAGGCATCGAACGATCCGCCGGCCCGGTCCACCTGGATCAGCACTCGCACGGATTCAGGCTGCGCGCCGCGCGCCAGCTTGAACGTGACATCGTGCGCCCGCAGTTCGCCGCGAATGCGCAGCGCCAGCCGATCCAGCGCTTCGGTGCTGACCTTGGCGCCCACCAGATGGCGGATTTCCTCCAGCGCCGAGGTGCTGAGCTTGTATTCGCGCTGGTCGACGAAATTGATGCTTTCGATGGTGTAGCGGGAATTGACGTTCAGGTCGGACAGTTCCGGTTGCCTGGGCGTGATTCCGATCCGTGGATCGCTGGCAGGCGTAAGGGATTGACCGAGAAGCGTGACACGCTGCCAGACACCGGGATCAGAGCCACCGTGAGCGCGGGAAACTTCATGGGGGTCCAGATTGGCAATCCAAGTGCCAATTCAAGCTACTGAAAACATTGGCGCTTTGCATCGAGCGAGTGTGCGCGTGACGGCACAGGTGTAACACGGCCAGATCAGGATCGCGGACGTTCGCGGCTATGATACTTTGGCGGCCTGGCTGCGCTGGTTGGCGGCTTCCAGCACGCCGTCGATGGATGGGACAATCAACTGGCGGCGGCCCAGCCGGATGACGCCCCTGCGCGCCAGAGCGTTCAGCGTGGTGGAGGTGGTTTCGCGCGTGGCGCCGATCAGGCTGGCCAGTTCGCCCTGCGAGAGCGGGATCGAATACTCGGCTCCGTTGGCCTTGGCGCCGAACATTCTGGCCAGCTCGGCCATGTAGTAGAGAATGCGATACTCGACATCGCGCAGGCAGAGCAGCTCGATTTTTTTCTCCAATTGGCGCTTGCGCGCGGTGAGCAGGCCGGAAATTTCGCGCCACAGCTCGGGATGCTGCGTCGCAAACCCGCAGAAATAGATCCCTGCGGGATGACGTAAATCACGCCTTCCTGCAACACTTCGGCGGCGATGCTGCGCGAAGCTTCCGTTCCCGAGCGCCTGCTCGCCGAACAGCTCGCCCGGCGGCGACGATCTGCAGGATGATCTCTTTGTTGTCGTCCCCGCGTTTGTAGATCTTCACCAAGCCGGACTCGAGAAAGAACAGCGAGTCCAGCGGACTGCCCTCCGAGTACACGGTTGCGAAACGCCGATTAGGCGAAAACTTCGTGACGCCGTCCAGGTTGATCAATTCGCTCCGAACGACGGTCGCGATCGAGATAGATTGCGCGTCCATTGATCCTGATTATTATAGTCCGAATGTCAAGTGAATTGTCATACAAAATGTTAATGATCCTGAATATCTTGCATGCCGCTTAGCGCACCGTGTCAGGTTCGGTCGCGGACCTGGGCGGCAAGACGCGCGGCAGCGTCAAAGTGGCGTCGCATCGCGTCATCGACCGTCCAAGTGCTCGCGGAATTCCTGCAGCTTCGCGATGTAGCTTTCCAGCGCCACGAGTATCTGACGCCGGTTGGTGTCAAAAATATCGCCCCAAATGTCGAAAGAACTGAGCGCCAGACGAGTGCTGTCCACCAAGGCCGGCCCGTAGACGCCGGTTTGCGGCTCCGGACGGCCGTCCAGCATCGCGGCCAGGGCGGTGGAGGCGAGTTGCGGCAGGTGCGAGGTGAAGGCCACGGTGCGGTCGTGCTCTTCCGGGTTCAGAATCACCGGGAAAGAGCCGATGCGCGGGATCCAGCCGAGAAACTCGCGCGCGGCCGGAGTTTCCAGCTCGGCTGCCGATCGCGGCGTCAGCACATAGGGCCGGCCTTGGAACAGATCCGCTTCGGCCGCTTCCACGCCGCGCCGCTCGCGTCCGGCCATGGGATGGCCGCCAAGGAACTGGGCGCGCGAAATGACGTGGCTGGCGCGATCGACAATGGCTTGCTTGGTGCTGCCGGCATCGGTGATCAGCGCGCCGGGTTTGACCCAGGCGTCCAGCTCGGCCAGGCTGTCGATGATCTTGATGGATCGGCTGCGCCAGATACAAGAAGGTCGCGCTTGCGCGGCCGCTTCCTGCGGCCGGCAGCGCTTCATCGATGACGTCCGAGCGCCAGCGCCGCGCGGATGGTATCGGTCCGAACTGACGCCGATGATGCGCCCGGTGAAGCCCGCTTTGCGCATGGCCAGCGCGAACGATCCGCCGATCAGGCCAACGCCAAAGATTGCGACCGTCTCCATGCGCGCTACGTCTATACCGACCGGCCCACCGCCGGGGCGATGATGCGCAACTGGTCCATCAGTTCGGCGAACTGGTCGGGGAACAGCGATTGCGCGCCGTCGCTCAGCGCGTGGTCGGGATCGTGATGCACTTCCACCAGCAAGCCGTCGGCGCCCGCCGCCACCGCCGCGCGCGCCATGGGCAGCACCTTGTCGCGGCGTCCGGTTCCGTGCGAGGGATCGGCCACGATGGGCAGATGCGAAAGCGATTTCACCACCGGGATGGCGGAAATGTCCATGGTGTTGCGCGTGGAGTTTTCAAAAGTGCGGATGCCGCGCTCGCACAGGATGACGTCGTAATTGCCGCCGGAGAGAATATATTCGGCGCTGAGCAGCAGCTCTTCGATGGTGGCGGAAATGCCGCGCTTCAGCAGGATCGGCTTGCGCAAAGCCCCGAGTTCGCGCAGCAGATTGTAGTTCTGCATGTTGCGCGCGCCCACTTGCAGGATGTCGACGTAATCGGCGATGCAGCGGGATCTGGGTTTGATCCATCACTTCGCTGACCAGCAGCAGGTGGTTGCGGTCGGCCGCTTCGCGCAGCAGCTTCAGGCCCTCTTCGCCCATGCCCTGAAAGCTGTAGGGCGAGCGTGCGCGGTTTGAACGCGCCGCCGCGCAGGACCTTGGCGCCGCTGGCGGCCACGGCTTCGGCGACCTGGCCGATCTGATCGCGATTTTCGACGCTGCACGGGCCGGCCATGACGACCACCTGATCGCCGCCGATTTCGACGTCGCCGATCTTGACGATGGTGCCGGCGGGTTTGAAGTGGCGGCTGGCCAGCTTGTAGGGCGAGACGATGCGATGGCATTCCTTGACGCCCGGCATGACTTCGAATTCGATGGGATCGACGTCGCCGACCGGGCCCACGCCGCCCAGCACGGTGTGCAGCATGCCGGAGGAGCGATGGACGATGAAGCCCATGGACACCAGCCGGTCGATGACTTTTTGGGTTTGCGCCTCTTCGGCGCCTTCCTGCATGACTACCAGCATGAGCTTCCAATATAGCGAGACGGCGAACGTTTGCGCGTCGCTGGTGGCTGGTGGCTTGTCGCCGGTGGCTGGTGGCTTGTGGCTGGCCGCAAGCTAGAATCGAATCGTGAGCGCCAAATGGGGTGCCTTACTGCTGGCCGTGGGTTTGGCAGTTGGCTTCGGTTGTTACGGCGAGCGCTCAGACGGACAATTCAGCCTTTGCCGGCGTGCGGCGGGGGAAGCAGGACGGTCTTCCATCCGTTACGTTGACGATCACAGACGAAGACGGCGGATTGGCCGGCGCGGTTTTGTTTTATCTCATCCGGCGTGAGGAAGGCAAAGCATCGACTTCTTCGCCCGGAATCCCGGAACCGCTCTTTCACCTGAAGCCGGACGGGAAGAGTCTCGAGTTTCAAGTGAGTCATCGGCGAGCGCACGCGGGGACATCGCATGATCCGCCTGTGACGTTTCGTTTGAGAGTCACCGGGCCGAATGAAGCGGAATTGCTGATCGGCAGCGGGGCGACGGGGATGAAGATGGTTCGAGAGCAGTAACGCCTTCGCCGTGGAGTAGATCCGGAGCAAGCCCGCTGGATTGGTGATGCCGCGATTCAAGCGATGCGGTGGCCATGGCGCGAACGACCGGCGGGCGGGCTTCGCTCTGACGGCGATTAGCCACGATCCGTTGTCTCTCATCTGCTAGAATCCGCAACAATGTTCTTCGAGGTCGTAGGTTCGATCGCAGAAGCCGAAACTTTCGCGAAAGGCCGATCGATTCGCGAGCTGCCTCGTCTTCGCAAGCTCTAGGGGAAAGGGCGGCGGCGAAAGCGCAAGGGAATCGCGGATGTGCGACTGCTGAATGGTAGGATACGAAAGGCGGAGATTCATTGGTACGAAGCTTCCGGCATCGGGAAGAAGGAGTTGAAGATCAAGCGTTTCGTGGACTGACTAGGGCGGCTAAGACCAAGGGATTTGCCGTGTGCCTTCGAAACCGCGGGTTTGCCGCTTCGCTCGAGGTCAGGAAGCTGTACCCGTTTATCGATGATCCCGAGGCGGAGGCGAACAATCTCATCCGGGTAGTTGACGAACGGGGGAAGATTACTTGTACCCGGCCAGCTTCTTCCGCAAGCTAGCACTGCCCACCGACATCCAGCGTGC
The DNA here is from genome assembly GCA_963798295.1 of Bryobacterales bacterium. Lineage (GTDB taxonomy): Bacteria > Acidobacteriota > Terriglobia > Bryobacterales > Bryobacteraceae > Palsa-89. The sequence goes on from CAWCSV010000008.1 coordinate 634,204, forward strand.
CCTGCGCGTAGCTTCCTAAACTCCGGCCCAAGCTACAATCTTTGCGAAGGGCGGGGGATTTGCAAAAACCGGATGCAATCATCATTGGCGCCGGACACAACGGCTTAGTCTGCGCGGCGTACCTGGCGCGGAGCGGGGCGGCGCGTGCTGGTGCTGGAACGGCGCGAGCTGGTGGGCGGATGCGCGGTCACCGAAGAAATCTGGCCCGGGCTATCACGTCTCCACCGCCGCCTATTTGACCAGCCTGCTGCAGGAGCGCGTGATTCGCGATCTGGAACTGGCGCGCTTCGGCTATCGCGTGGATGCGAAAGATCCGGCGTTCTTTTCGCCCTTTCCCGACGGCCGCTATCTTTTCATGTGGCAGGATCGCGCCAAGACGCTGGCGGAAATCGCGAAGTTTTCGCGGCACGACGCGGCGGTGTTTCCGGCCTACGAAGATCATCTGGAACGGCTGTCGCAAGTGGTGGAAAGCCTGCTGCTGACCACGCCGCCGGAGTTTCCGCCGCAAGGCCTGGGCGATTTCGTCGATTATCTGAAGCTCGCGGCGAAGATGCGCGGGCTGAGCCCGAAGGAGATCGTCGGGCTGGTCAAGATCTTCACGCAGAGCGCGGTGGAGTTTTTGGACGAATGGTTCGAATCGGGCGAGATCAAGGTGACGCTCGCCACCGACGGCGTGATCGGCGCGAATGGCGGGCCGCGCTCGCCCGGCACCGCGTACATCCTGCTGCATCACGTGATGGGCAGCGTGGGCGGGCATCGCGGGCTGTGGGGCTTCGTGCGCGGAGGCATGGGCGCGGTTTCGAACGCGATCGCGGCGTCGGCGCGCAGCCGGGGCGTGGAGATCCGCACCAACGCGGGCGTGGATCACATCAAGATTGAGAACGGCCGCGCGCGCGGCGTGGTGCTGGAGGGCGGGGAAGAGATCGATGCCGATATCGTGATCAGCAATCTGACGCCGCAGCTCACGTTTCTGCATTTGGTTGATGCGAGCGCGCTGCCGGCGGATTTTGTGGAGGCGATCCGCAAGTATCGCAGCGAGGGGACGTCGTGCAAGATCAATCTGGCGCTGGACGGCCTGCCGAATTTTCGCGCGCTGCCGGGAGCTCCGGGCCCGCAGCATCGCGCCACGATGCACATCTGCCCGTCGCTCGAATACGTGGAGCGCGCGTGGGACGACGCGAAGTACGGGCAGCCCGTCGCAATCGCCGCTGCTGGAGCTGACCGTGCCGACGATGTACGATCCCACGCTTGCGCCGCGAGGGCAAGCACATCATGGGGATTTTCATTCAATATGCGCCGTACACTTTGCGCGACGCGAAGTGGGACGAATTGCGCGAGCCGTTCGCGTATCGCTGTCTGGATCTGATCGAAGAATATGCGCCCGGATTTCGCGATCTGGTGATTCGATCAGCAGGTGCTGACGCCGCTGGATCTGGAGCGGCGCTTCGGGCTGACGGGCGGCAACATCTTCCACGGTGAGATGAGCCTGGATCAGATGTTCGTGATGCGGCCGGTGGCGGGAAGCGCGCGCTATCGGACACCGGTTCGCGGGCTGTATTTATGCGGGTCGGGAACGCATCCGGGCGGCGGGGTGATGGGCGCGCCGGGATACAACGCGGCGCGGGAGATTTTGAAAGATTGAAGACCGCTCCCTGACGGTCACGGTTCGGAAACAGCCTCGCTAAGCCGAAGAGCGCTCGCTGAATCGCAAGCGCTACCGAGCCGCGACTGTGACGGAGGCCACCTGAACTCCTCAAATCTGCGCGGTGCTGTCCAGGCTGCGCCACAAATACCAGACCGCGACCGAAGAATAAGGACGCCACGCGGCTGCCAGGTCCTCCACTTGTTTGGGAAGCGGCAGCTCCTCCAATTGATACGCCTTGCGGATGGCTATGCGGACGCCCAAATCGCCGGTGGCCAAAATATCGGGACGCCGCAGGGCGAAGATCAGGAACATGTGCGCGGTCCACACGCCGATGCCTTTTACCTGCGTCAAATGCTCGATCACTTCGTGATCCGCCAGGCCCGGCAGCATCTCAAACTTGACGTGGCCCCGCTTGGTTTTGCGCGCCAGATCGCGAATATACGCGGTCTTTTGCTTGGAAAGGCCGGCCTTTCGCATGCGGGCCGGAGTCAGCTTCAGGATGGCGTCCGGGCGTGACTTTAGCCTCCGGCAGCAGCGCGACCAGCCGCCCCAGGATCACCGACGCTACCTTACCGCTCAGTTGTTGGTAGACAATGGATCTGACGAGCGTTTCAAAACTCGGCTCGCGATGCTGGATTCTGTAGGCGCCCACACGCTCGATGATGGCGCGCATCACGGGATCGGATTTCTTGAGGTGAAGGATGGCCTTGCGCATTGGAACGAGAATTAAATTCTGTGCATCTACCACTATAATTCCTATGCGACCGATCGCCATCGTACTCATCTCCGCTCTTGCCGCCACTGGATTGGCCGCGCTGCTGCTGGCCCAGGACGATGCCAATTCCAAAGACGCCACCCTCAAAGTGGAAGTGAACCTGGTCAACATCCTGTTCAATGTGCGCGACAAGAAGAGCGGGCTGGTGGGCAATCTCAATAAGGACGACTTCAAGGTCTTCGAAGACGGCAAGGAGCAGGAGGTCAAGTATTTCAATCGCGAGACCGATCTGCCGCTGACCATCGGACTGCTGATCGACGTCAGCGCCAGCCAGATGAACCTGATTGAAATCGAGAAGAACGCCGCCTATCAATTTTTCGGGACCGTGCTGCGCAAGCAGGACCTGGCTTTCCTGATCAGCTTTGGCGAGGACGCCGAGCTGCTGCAGGACTACACCAATTCGTCCAAGCTGCTGCGCGCTGGATTGGACGGGCTGCAGGTGAACTCGGGCGTTAGCGGCATCGGGCCGGGGCCGGTGCCCACCATTTCGCAGCCGCGCGGGACGGTGCTTTATGACGCCGTTTATCTGGCCGCGGCGGATCAACTGAAAGGGCAGGTGGGCCGCAAGGTTCTGGTGTTGATCACGGACGGGGAGGACGAAGGCAGCCGCTACAAGATCTCGAAGGCCATCGAAGCGGCGCAGAAGGCCGACGCGATCATCTACGGCTTCTATTACGTGGATCGCCGGTTCTATATGTCGCGCGGCATGGTTTTTGGCGGCAAGCAGCGATTCGGCGCTGCGCCAGATGTCGGAAGACACCGGCGGCCACGTGTTCCACATCGATAACCGGCTGACCTTGCAGGAAGCCTTCACCCAATTGCAAGAGGAAATGCGCAGCCAGTACGCCATCGGCTACACGCCCACCAATCCCACCAAAGACGGCACCTTCCGGAAGATCGAGATCAAGACCACGAATAAGGATTGGAAAGTGCAAGCCCGCAAAGGCTACTACGCCACCCAGGGCGATAATAACTGAAACGCGAGAGGTCGCGCTGGCCTACGCCCGGCGGCGGATGGAGCCAAGCACTCCGCCCAGCGCGAGACCAGCGAGAGCGATGAGCCACACATTCGCCGGTTCGGGAACTGGGATGAGGCTGATCGGTCCACTGCCGCTCGCAGAGTCGGAAAGGAAGCTCGGATCGGCTGGGTTCGAAGCGCCCGTACTGAATGCGTAACCGGGATGATTTAGAACGAAATCGATCGGTCGGGGGTTGTCGTTCAAGCCGGAAGCGAAGCAGGGGAGGGCGGCGAATCCGAGCAGGCTTGCCGGCAAGACCAATCTGAGAAGCGAGGATTGAAACACAGCCTGGACTCCTTGTTTCAGGTGACTCAAGCTAGTGGACTCGATTGGCGGCCGGCTTTAGAGTTTCACCAGGTGAGAAGGGTACTGCTACCACTTGCCTTCTTATGACGCCGCAGCGCTGTGAATGACTTACAAATCTAACGGAATCATCCGTTTCTGCCGATTATAGGGGCGTCAGGCAACGGCCCATGCCCCGTCCCCCGTTAGCTAACGATCGCACGCTCGACCCCGAAGACTGGCCGTCGTTTCGCGCCCAGGGTCATCGGATGTTGGACGACATGTTCGACTATCTGGAGCGGATTCGCGAACGCCCCGTCTGGCAGCCGATTCCGGAGGCGGTGCGCGCCAGTTTTCGCGACCGGCTCCCGCATGCAAGGGTCCGAACTCGCCGCGGTCCATCAGGAGTTTCTCGAAAACGTCCTGCCGTATTCCAACGGCAACGTACATCCGGGCTTCATGGGCTGGGTGCATGGCGGCGGAAACGCGGCGGGGATGCTGGCGGAGATGCTGGCGGCGGGGCTCAATGCGAACCTGGGCGGCCGGGATCATGCACCTATTGAAGTGGAGCGGCAAGATCGTCGGATGGATGCGCGAGCTGTTTCGGATTTCCGGCGACAGCCTCGGGGTTGTTCGTTACCGGAACGTCGATGGCGAACCTGATCGCTGTTTTGATTGCCCGCGATGCGGCGTTGGGGTTCGATGCGCGGCGTTCGGGCGTGGCTGCGAATCCGAAGCGGCTGACCGCCTATGCATCGCTGGCCGCGCACGGATCGCTGCGGCGGGCGATCGATTTTTGCGGCCTGGGAAGCGACGCGCTGCGGCTGGTTCCGGTGGACGCGCAGCATCGCATGAATCTGGCGGCGCTGCAGTCGCATGATCGAATCCGACCGCGGCGCCGGGTTCACGCCGTTTCTGATGGTGGGCACGGCAGGCACGGTGGACATCGGGCGCTATCGACGATCTGGATGGTCTGGCGGTGATCGCCAGCGAGCAGCGAATGTGGCTGCACGTCGACGGCGCCTGGGGAGCGCTGGGAATTCTGACGCCGGAGATCGCGCCGCGCCTGGCCGGCATCGAGGCCGCCGATTCGCTGGCATTCGATTTTCATAAGTGGGGGCAGGTTCCTTATGACGCCGGGTTCGTGCTGGTGCGCGATGGCGAGCTGCATCGCAAAGCATTTGCCATCGCCCGCCGCGTACCTGGAACGCGAGGCGCGGGGCCTGGCCGCCGGGTCGCCATCTGGCCGTGCGATTTAGGGCCCGATCTTTCGCGCGGATTCCGGGCGCTCAAGACCTGGTTCACGCTGAAGGTTTATGGCTTGGAGGCGTTGGGCCAGAGCATCGCGCGCACTTGCGAGCTGGCGCGTTATCTGGAACAACGCGTGGCGCAGTCGAGCGAACTGGAGCTTCTGGCGCCGGTGTCGCTCAACATCGTCTGTTTCCGCTACCGCTGCGGCGGACGCGGACCGGATGAACGCGCGCATCGTGGTCGATCTGCAGGAATCGGGCGTGGCCGCGCCTTCCACCACGCGGATCAACGGCGAACTGGCGATTCGCGCGGCGATCGTCAATCATCGGACGTGCCGCGCGGACATCGACGCGCTGGTGGAGGCGACGCTCGCGATCGGACGCGAATTAACGGCCGGCGTGGAAGATCCCGAGCTGGAGGCTGCGTACCGTGACTAATTGGCGGCCCGCCGCGCTACGCAAGGAAGCGTTGTGCGAGGTGGAGGCGCGCATCAAGCTGGATCACGAATCGGTCGCGCTGCGCTTCGAACGGGCCTGTCTGCTGAACGAAATGGGCCGGATCGAAGACGCCAAGCAGGCCTATCTGGACGTGCTGACGCGCTGCCCGGGGCACGTGGGCGCGCTGAACAATTTAGGCACGCTGCTGTACTTCACCGGATATCGCACGGCGGCGCGCAGCGCCTATAGCGAGGCCATCCGCCAGCATCCCGATCAGCCCATGGCGCACGTGAATCTGGGCAATCTGTTTCTGGAATCGGGCGAACTGACGGCGGCGCGCGAGCATTATGAAGCAGCGTTGTCGATCGATGCCAGGTTCGCCGAAGCGCACCAGGGACTGGGGAATTTACTGGCGGAGCTGGGGCAGGAGGAAGCCGCGGCCGAGCACCAGCGCCTGGGCCATCGGGACCGGCGGCCCACGGAACTGCCCTATCGTGGCGAGTCAGAGCCGGTATCGCTGCTGCTGCTGACTTCCGGACGCAGGGGCGATGTTCCCATCCGGCATTTGCTGGACGATAAAATCTTCCGGACCTTCGTGATTCTGCCCAACGTCTACGATCCCGACGCGCCGCTTCCCGAGCATCACCTGGTGTTCAATGCCATCGGCGACGCCGACCTTTGCAAGCAGGCGCTGGACCGGGCCGTGACGCTGATGGATCGCACTTTTGCTCCGGTGATGAACACGCCGGCGGCGGTGCTGCGGACCGGACGCGCCGCGAATGCCCGCAGGCTGGCGGAAGTGCCGGGCGTGGTAGCGCCGGTGATCGCGAACTTGCCGCGCGCAGTATTGGCCGGATCGCCGGGCGTGCGATGTTCTGGCCCGCAAGGGTCTGGCATTTCCCATGCTGCTGCGCGCGCCCGGGTTCCACAACGGCCAGCATTTTCTGTTGGTGGAGAATGCCGCGCAACTGGCGGAAGCGCGCGGCTAAGCTTCCGGGCGACGAATTGACCGCGATCCAATACCTGGACGCGCGGGCGGCCGATGGCGACTATCGCAAATACCGGGTGATGATGATCGGCGGGTGGCTGTATCCGCTGCATTTGGCGATCTCGACCAATTGGAAAATCCACTACGTTACCGCCGACATGACGGACAACGCGGAGCATCGCGCCGAAGAAGGCAAGTTTCTGGAGGACATGCCGCGCGTGCTGGGTTCGCGCGCCATGAGTGCCTTGGCGGAAATCCAGAACGTGCTCGGGCTGGAATACGCGGGCATCGATTTTGGCTTGAATGCGGCGGGCGACGTTCTGCTGTTTGAGGCCAACGCGACTATGACCGTGCTTCCGCCGGAGCTGGATCGCCGCTGGGATTATCGGCGCGCAGCGGTGCAGCGCATCGAAGACGCGGTGCGGACCATGCTGGTGGAAAAAGCGCAGCGCCGTGCGCATGTTCTGTCGACTGCGCTTTCGCCTCTGGAACCCAATCCCGCCGGGCCTACGATATACTGGCTGCCAGCTTAAGAACTGGAGGCCAGGAAATGCTCACCCGCTTCATCCCTTTCGCTATCGTCGCGGTCGCCATCGTCGGAGCCGCTGCCTTCGCGCAGCAGCCGGCGGCGCAACTTACCCCGGCTCAAGTCCGTTTTGGCGAACGCGCGCCGCTGACGCAGGCGCCGCTGTTTTTCCGCGAAGAGTGGAAGACCGCGCCCGCCGGTGGGGAGCATGTCGTTACCCAGGATGCGGTAACGAGTCCGAATCTGGAACTGAAACTTTACGGCGAATCGAGCAAGGAGATTCAGGAGCTCGGAAAGGCGGGCGACGCCGAACAATCCGCCGCACGTCTGGACCGGGCTCTGCACCTCGCCCTGCGCCGTCGCATTGCGCGACAAGAGCAACTACGTGGATCTTACTGGCTTGGCCAAGATCCGCTGGGTGACCAAAGTTTCCGGATTCCACCAAGTTCACCCCATCATCAAGCTGGCCGACGGAACCTGGCTGGTGGGCGACCACGCGGACGGATCCCCGACCGATTGGCACGAGAACGAATTTTCGATCTCCGAAGTGCGCTGGCTGAAGCTGGATCCCGACAAAGTGTCAGACCAAGGGCAATTGGGTGGAGCATCCCGATCTGAGCAAAGTGGACGAGGTCGGATTTCACGGATCTGATGCCGGGCAGCGGCCACGGCCCGGGCGGATGGTCGGATGTGGCGGCATTCGAAGTCTACGGCAAGCCGGTGAAGCGCGACGGAGCGGCCACCACATCGTCTAAGTAATCACGGGGTCTAAGTAATCACCGGATCGCGTGGACCGGCACTGGTCCGACCGGCGACGGCGGATATGGCCAGCGGATCAACTGGACATCGCGCGCTTCGAAGTCGCGCCGCAGATGCGCCAGCGGTTCTTCGGTGACGATGGTCACGTCGCGCACTTTGGGAGGGGGTCCCGAAGCGTAGGTGGAGGCCCAGCGCGTCTCAACGGGATCGATATTCAGCGCTGGCGGGGAACGGCGAGTAAGAGACGAACTGCGCGAAGGAATTGGCATTGGTGTGGCCAAGCTTCGCGTACACCAGGCGATCCGGCCAGCGAAAAGCCGACCGGCAGTACACATCCCACTGCGCCTTCACCACGTTGGTATAGCACTGCAGACCATCCAGCGCGTTGGCCGGCTGCATCACTGAGCGGAATGGTTTGCGATCGCGCGTTGCCGAACAGCGTGAAGTAGAGTGAAGCGCGGAGCGTCACGGCCGCGATCGTGCAGCGAGTGAAAGAACGCGGGGTCCGGCCGCAGAGCGCGGAAATGGTTGCCTCGCTGGCGGAAATGGTGCCACGCTTGAGGTCCCAGCAGTCCGCAGCGCCCAATTTGGCGGTTCGTCCGTCGGCGCCTTGGAGCGAGATGGAGAGCGCATCGGGCTGCATTTCGGTTCCCGCCGGAATCCCTTCCACCGAGATCGGAATATGCAGCATGACTTTCGGCTCCAGCACCGGTCTCCAGAACTGTTCCTCGAAGTGCTGTCCGAGCGCGATCTGCATCGAGGATCCGAGCGAGGGCTGTTTGGAGAAGTGCGTCTCCAGCGCCAGCGCGAGCGTGAGCGGCGCCGAAATATACGCCACGGCGGCGACCGCGATGCCGCCTATCGCGAACCAGCGGCTGAAGATCGTCCGGTGTCGCCGGTATTGAAGGAAGAGGACCGGGATGGCAGTAGCGCACAGAGCGATAAATGCGATGGAATCGCGCATCCAGTCCACTCCTGCCAGACGCGCGGTCCGGGTGACTACCAGCAGCTCCCAGACGGCATAGCCGGCGGCCAGCACCATCAATTGAGCAAAGATGAAAGGCGCCATTCCGGAGCTGAGCGCCGCCAGCGCCGCGAAGGGCAGCGAGAGAAAAGCGAATAACAGTACCTGGGACCAGAACAGGCCGGGAACGCTGGGGGCCAGCGGGAAACCGTCCGACGATCAGAATGAAAAGATGGGCCAGGAAAACCGGCACATTCACGAACGCGACGATGAACAGCAGCTTTGCGCCCAGCAGGCTGCGCCAGCGGTAAGGGCGCGTGATCCAGAATTGGCGATCGCCCGGGATGGTTTCGGCCAGCACCAGGCGGCCGATGAGAAACGCCGCCGCGCCCAGCAGAGCGAATTCAGATCACGCGAATCGATTTCCGGCGAGTGCGAGCGCGGCCAACAAGCATGGCGATCAGCAGGACCAGCGCGATCTCGTATCTCAGGTAGCGAATGTCTTTCTTGAAAATGTGCAGCGCCTGGTGCATCGCGATTCTCCTTTAAGCCGCTTTCGACTGCTCGCGCGCCAGAGTGACGAAGATGGCCCGCAACGGCATGGGATGCGCGGAAATATTGCGAACCTCGCCAAACACGCCGGCGGATTTCCTCGGGCGTCCGCTCCGGATCGAAATGCGTCTCGACGAAACGGATCAGCGCGGGCGCCGTTTCGGGACGCAGCCAATGGGCCGGCCACGGGACGATCCAGCGGGAGCAGCGGCGGCGAGTCGACGATCACCTCCACTTCGCGGAAACGCGCGGTGAGCGAGGTCATTTCCTCGGAGAATTGCAGGCGGCCGCGATCCAGATAGCCGATGTGGCTGGCGAAGCTCTCGATTTCGCCCAGATCGTGCGACGAGATCAGAATGGTGGTTTCGCCCGCGCTTTCGAGCAGCCCGTCGATCAGATCTTCGCGCACCAGCGGGTCCAGGCCGCTGAACGGCTCGTCCATGATCAGCAGGCGCGGACGATAAGCCAGCGAGCGATGCGAGCGCGGCCTTCATCCGCATGCCGCGCGAAAGATGGCGCAGCTGGCGATCGAGCGGCAGATCGAACTGGCGAATCAGTTGCGCCGCGCGCGCGTCGTCCCAAGCCGGGTAGAAGGGCTTGAGATACGCGCAGCAGATATTCGACGGTCATCCATTCCGGCAGTTCCTGGTTTTCCGAAACGTAGCCGATGTGGGCAAGCGTGTCCGGACCGAGCTGCGCGCGAATCGACGCCGAGCACTTCGGCGCGGCCGGAGGTGGGCTGCAGAATGTTCATCAGGATCTTGATGCGTGGTGGTCTTGCCCGCGCCATTGGGGCCGGCCAGGCCGAACACGCTGCCTTCGGGCACGGCGAGATTCAGGCCATCCAGCACCTGGACGCTGCGAAAGCGCTTCGCGAGATCGGTGGCGGAGATCAGTCGCTCATTCTTTCCTCCTGCGCGCCGGCTGCCACCGGCCCATCCAGCCGGCACCAATGCCGCGCGACGGCGTCGGTGACTTCATCCAGATCCAGGCCCAGCCGCTTGGCCTCCACAACCAGTTGTTCCACTTCCTTCTTCAACAGCGCCCCGCGTTCGGCCGCGGTGGAGGATGGCAGCTCGGCCACCACCGTGCCCAAGCCCGGGACGCACTTCGATCAGGCCTTCGGCGACGAGCTGGGTGACCACTTTGTGCGCCGTGTTGGGATTGATCTTGAGGGCTTTGCTCAAAGCGCGGACGGAGGGAAACGGATCGCCCGGGCGCATTTGGCCGGAGATCACGGCCTTTTTCGCGGCGTAGACCACCTGTTCGTAAAGCGAAACGCCGGGTTCAAAGGAGAGGCGGAACGGGATCACAGGTGTACTATAACAGATAATACACGTGCTGTCAAGGGGTATCATGCCTTGAGGAGAAAACGTGAATCAAATCAGGGTGCTGCTCATTGGAATCGATCCTGCCGCTGGCTGCTGTGGCGGCCGACAACTGCGCCGGCTCTCGCGATCTGCGCCTGGTCAACGGCAAGATCGTGACCATGGATGCGCGCGACGCGGTGGTCTCGTCGGTGACCATCCAGAACGGGCGCTTCGATTTCTCGGGGGGCAAGCTCAGCCCCTGCACCAAGACCATCAACCTGCACGGCCGCACCGCGGTGCCCGGTCTGATCGACAATCACAATCACATCGTGCTGCTCGGCATCCGGCCGGGCTATGACACGCGCCTGGAGACCGCGGCTTCCATTAAGGACATTCAGACAGCGATTGTGGCGCGCGCGAAATCGGTGCCAGCCGGGAAATTCATCACGGCCATGGGCGGATGGAACCCGGCGCAGTTCGCCGAAAAGCGACTGCCGACGCTGGAAGAGCTGGACGCCGCCTCGTCGGATCATCCGGTGCTGTTGTTCCTTTCGTTCACCGGTCCGGCGGCGACCAATAGTTTGGGCAAAGCGTTCTTCGCGGGGAAGGGAATCGAAGTCAGCGCCACGGGCGCCATCGCGGCAAATGCGCCATCCCTCGCGGCATTGAACGCGCTGCGCGGCATTCAAACGTTTGAGGACAAAAAGCGCGGGACCATGGATGCGCTGGATTATTCGGCCAGCATGGGCGTCACCACCGATGTCGACATGGGCGCGTTCGTGATTCCGGGCCTGCCCGATATTCAGGATTCGTTCGTATTCGACGGCCTGGCGAGCGCCGATCCATTCCGTATGTACGATGCGATGCTGGCTCTCAATCGCGAAAAAAAGATGCCGGCGCGCGTGCGCATCTTCTTCCTGAGCATGGATACCCAACCCAATGTTCCACTGCTGACCGAGCGCCTGCGCAACGCGTTCGACGGCTTCGGCAACGACATGCTGCGAATCTCCGGGATCGGCGAGTTCGCCACGGTCTGGCCGTTGTTCGGTAAAGTGACGCCGCCGCCCAATTACGAAGCCGCGCTACAACTGGTGGCCAAGCACGGCTGGCCCTTCCAGCAGCACAGTCTGTCGCTGGCCGAGGATCAGCTGGCCGCCGGCACGTTTGAGAAGGTGAACGCGGTGACGCCCATCGCGAATCTGCGATGGTCCATCGCGCATGTTCCGCATATCGACCAGGCGACAGTGAATCGCTTCAAAGCGCTGGGCGCGGGCATCGCAGTGCATCCTTTCGAATATCTGGCGGGAGCTCCCGGCGCAGGGCCGCCGCTGCGCATGATTCTGGACAGCGGGATCCACGTGGGAGCGGGATCGGACGCGGCGCAGATTTCCACGCTCGATCCGTGGCTGATGATGTACTACATGGTGACGGGCAAGAACGCGGCGGGGACGTTAATCAACGCGGGGCAAACATTGACTCGCGCGGAGGCGCTGCGGCTTTACACCGCCAATAACGGATGGTTCTTTCGCGAAGAGGATCGGCTGGGATCGATGGAACAAGGAAAACTCGGCGACGTCGCGGTGCTCAACGAAGATTTTCTGGATACCGCCAAGGTGCCCGACGAGGCCATCAAGCGCGTGAAGTCCGTGCTTACCGTGGTGGGCGGCCAGGTGGTTTACGACAAACTCAACTGACTGCTCTCACTCACCGGGGCGTGAGAAACGCTCGCATCGTGTGGCCGCCGGCCGACACGAATGCCTAACCAGAACATGGCGCACAAACCGCCCAGCATGGCGGTAACAGCCAGGTTCGGTAAGAATGCCACGTAAAGGAAGAACCCTCCCAGGCTGGCCAGTAACGCAACTGAAAGAAGAATAAAGACGCAGCGTTCGATCATGCCCACGACTGTGCAATTCATGGTCCACAGGAACAGGGAGGGAAGCTTTGGCCGTCGAGATGCAACATCATTCGCGAAGGTCGAGGTGAGATTTTGAAAAAACTATTGTTTCTCGCAATCTTAAGTGGTTTCATAGGAAGCGCGATCGTGACGGCCCAGGAAAAAACTGCCAACGCTGCTGTCAAAGAAGTGAATTTCGTTCCCCGGTCGCGTTCTACACAACCTTTTTCTCCCGACCAGATCAAAACCATGGGCACGCTCGACAGCGGGCAAACCGTGACGCTGGTGGCAACCGCCGCGTCGCCGGAATATCGCGCATTTGTCTTTGAAGGCAAAGGGCACGACCAGGTGGTGATTACGGTCACCGGCGCCAGCCGTCAGGCATACGTGGCGCTGGCGGATTCCACCCTCACTCCGATCGCAAGCGGCATGGGGCGGCTGGCGACATCGCTGCCCTATCACGGTCCCGATACAGAGGCCTTTTATATCCTCATCAAAGGCAGTCTCAACCAGCGGCTGGCGGTCCACTTGATGAAGATTTCCGCCTCTCCCGTGGCAGACGCTACGCGCTAACGGCCTGAGGCCGGTCCTTGCTTTCGAACAGACGGTCCAGCAGCAGCGCGAAGCGCTGATCTTCGCGGAGACTATCCAGCCGGGGATCCACAGCAGCGCAGGCGAACAGAGAAGGCGATTTTTCACGATAGGCGCGCTCCAGCTCCACGAAGGCCTGATCGCGATCGCCCAGGGCGTCTAATAGGATCGCCATGAAATAGGCGTCCACGTACTCAGTCTTGCGGATTTGGATCAACTCCGCCAGGATGGATGTGGCTTCCTTACGGCGGCCATGGCGCGCCAAGCACGCGGCTTCCACGGCTTGCAGCCAGGGGAGATCGGGCGACATAATCACCGCCAGGCGATGGTGCTCCAGCGCTTGCGTCACCTTGCCGGTATGTTCCAGTGCTTCGGCATAAAAAAGACGGCCCAGATAGAGATACGGGTGCAGCTCCAGGGCCTTTTTTCCGCACGCCACGGCGGACTCAAATTCGCGGCGGAAAAAGCGGACCAGGATCTCATGGGCGGGGACGGTGGGCCACAGCGAATGAGCAGCACGCGCGCGCAGCAGAGTGTTTAAAGCGTCGTCCAGCCGGCCCTGGGTGACATAGAGCATGGTGAGGCGGACATACACCTCGGGCGAGTCGGGACTCTCTTCGCGCGCCTGCAGCAGTTCGGCTTCGGCTTCCTCCAGCTTATGCTCGAAAATGTGCAGGCCATGCGCGCGATCGGCGCGGCGCTCGGGCGTCAGGCCGCACAGTTCCACGGCGCGCTTGTGGGCCTGCAGGAAGCCGTTGTACATTTCGGTCGGCAGGCGCATTCCATAGGTGCCCATCAGCAGATAGCACAGCGAGATGCCTTCAAAAGCCCGGAAATCGGAAGGGTTCTCGATGGCCGCCTGTTGGAAGCAATCCAGCGCCTTCTCGAATCCTTCTCGTGTGCGCCGGGTCCAGAAGTGCCAGCCCTGCTTGACCAGGTCGTCGGAGTGCGGGACGTCCAGCCGGTAGCCGAGTTTGGGCCGGTAAGTGATCCAGAAGCCGAATTCGCCGAGGGTTTTCTTGACCTCGCCGATGGTGACGGCTACGGTGTGCTTGGAGACCAGATTGCCGTCCCAAGCTTGATTGATCATCTGCGCGTATCCGACATAGCGGCCGCGGTTGTGGATGAGAGCTCTGAGGGCGTGAAACGCCTGCGGCCGCAATTCAAGTTCGCGGCCATCTCTCAACAACGTCGTGGTTGTGGTGTCGAGCCGAAACGGCCCGAACGTAATTTGTTCCATCTAGCGCCTTCCCGTTACGTACCCCAATCGACACTTGACGCGCTTTTGACTGCTGTTGTGCGAGATCATATCACAAAATGGTCCTAAGTGAGTCCAGAAATAAATGGCATCGGGGGCGCGAACAGTCCGCGACTTCCCGAGCGTTCACACGAGCGTGAACGCGGCACGCAGGAGCACGCGCGCCACGGCAGGCGAGAAAGTAAGGCAAGACACGATGCGGACGTTAGTATTTGTTATGTCTATCATCTAGCTTGCGCTTGCTTTGTCATAGGTCATTACAGAAGCAAAATTTGACGCTGTTTTGACGTGACATGGACTGAAATTAGAATACAATCCGGGTAATGAGTGAGGTGGGTATTCAGGGTAAGTTCTGCCTTTCCAACCTTTCCAGCACAAAGCGCAATCCAATGCTGCAATCGCGCTTGCGCCATAACACTCTGAAAATAGTGGAGTTACAAGGAGAAGGGAATTATGAGTTCGAAGACTTTGCTCCGTTGGCAAGTCGCGTTCGCAGCGCTGCTAACATTCTTGTTGTGTTTCTGCATGCCATCTCTCATGGCGCAGTCAGCCGGCACATCTGGTTTAGCTGGGACAGTGACGGATCCTTCGGGCGCGACCATACCGAACGTCACGGTAACCATCACCAATAACGACACGGGCCAATCCCGAACTGCGACCACCGGGGGCGACGGGCAGTACAAGTTCACGCTCCTTCAGCCCGGGAGCTACAAGGTTCGCTTTTCGGCCGTGGGATTCAAGACCGCCGAGGTGAGCGCGGTGACGCTCAACGTGACGGAGACCCCCACGCTTGATCGCGCTCTGCAAATAGGAGCGCAGTCTGAGCAGGTGACCGTGGAAGCGTCGGCCGATATTCTGCAAACGCAAAGCTCCACGCTTGGAACCACGGTGGGTGAAAAGGTGGTAACGGCGCTGCCTTTGAGCAACCGCAATTACACACAGATTCTGGGCCTGTCGGCGGGCGTGAACGGCGGCCCGGCCAACGCCACCAATTTTGGGAAGGCCACCGCCGATTTCAGCGTCAACGGCGCCGATCCGGGGCAGAACAACTATCAGATGGATGGCGTGGCCATCAACAACATCGCCAACGGCGGCAGTTCGAACGACTCGGGAATTTACGCCGGCATCGGCATTCCCAATCCGGACGCGATTCAGGAGTTCAAGATTCAGACGTCCACTTACGATGCCAGTTATGGCCGTAATCCCGGAGCGAACGTCAACGTGGTTACCAGGTCGGGCTCGAACGTGTTCCACGGCGGCGTGTGGTACTTCTTCCGCAATGAAGATCTGGACGCCAACGACTTTTTCGACAACAGCTCCAACGGCGGAGCGCGGCAGGTATTCCGGCAGAATCAGGTGGGCGGGAGTATCGGCGGCCCCATCAAGAAGGACAAGCTGTTCTTCTTCGCCAATTATCAGGAAACCCGGCAGCTGAACGGCGTCGCATCGGAAGGTGTTACTACGCAACTTCTGGCGCCGTTACCGGCGGGCGATCGCAGCGCTCCAGGCTACGCGGCTGAGCTGGGAGCGGCACTGTGTCCGGCGAACCATCCAGGGCAATTTGGGTTTTCCCCGTTCTTGCCTTTCCTGCCGTCGCTGAACTGCGATGGCTCCAATATCAGTCCGGTGGCTTTGAATTACCTGAACATCAAGCTGCCGAACGGACAATATTACATTCCCAGCTCGGGCACGTCCGGCTTTGTGAATACCTTCATTACGGATCCGGCCACTTACCAGGAGCATCAACTGATCCTGAATGGCGACTATCTGATGAGCCAGAAAAACACGCTGGCCATGCGGTATTTCTATACGCAAAACCCGCAGACGCTGCCGTTATCGGGCGGATTGCCCGGCGCTCCCGCCAGCGTGTATTACGCCAACACGGACGCGGTGCTCAAGCTGACCACGCTGGTGAGCCCGACCTTAGTAAACGAATTGCGCGGCTCGTTCCAGCGAAATGACGAACTGGAAACCGACCACACGCCGGCCACGCCTCAGTCTCTGGGGCAAACGCCCAACATTCCGACTGAAACCGAGATGACGCCGATCATCAACTTCGGCGGTCCGCAGACCGGTGGAACGCTGGCGCCGTCCTACAGCCCCACCACACAAATGCAGGTGGCCGATCAGGTGTCCTGGTCGCACGGCAAGCACACCATTCGCGCGGGCTACGAGTTCGAGGAAACGCAGTGGAACATCACCTTCGGGGGTTTGGAACGCGGGTTGGTGTTTATCGGAGCTTTTAACGACTTCCTGATCGGCGGCCCCGGCGACATCCTGCAATGTCTGTTTTGCACGCGCAGCGGACCGGGCGGATTGATCCACGGTTACCGCTTACCCAATCAGGACGCTTTCGTACAGGATGATTGGAAGGTTAATTCCAAGCTCACGATGAATCTAGGCGTTCGCTGGGAATACGACGGTGCATTTAGCGATAAATACGGAAACCTGACCAATGTCTGGGCCAGCCAGCTGGCATCTGTTCCCGCGTCGCAGATTCCCAACGCGCCGCCCAGCAATATCTATAATCCCGGCGCCAATTATCTGGCTGGATATGTGGTGCCGGCCAACTTCGTGTCGCACTATGGGCAGCCGCCGGCCGGCGTTTTGATCTCCAATCGCAATTTGCCCGTCAGCAGTGGACCTCCGCTCACCAATTTCGGACCGCGCGTTGGTTTTGCCTATCAAGCCACCAGTAAATTTGTCATTCGCGGCGGAGCCGGGATTTTCTATGACCGCATCGCCGGCGACCGGTTCGTTCACTCGGTGGAGCAGGGCAATCCGTACGGCGAAACGCTCGACTACTCCGGCGCCGGCGCGGCGTTCGCAACGCTCGCGGCGCTCTATCCGGCCACTCCTCCGGTGGGTGTGTTTGCCGCGCGCTGGGCCAACTTCGCTACCGGCCAGACCTCCAACCTGAATACTCCGTCGTTGGATCAGGATCTGCACACACCGCTGGTGCGCCAATACAATTTCACCTTGCAGTATGAGTTCGCGCCCAACTGGGTGCTGGAGACCGGCTATGTCGGGTCGAGTGGAATCAACCTGGTAGATACTTACCAAGGACAGAACACTCCGCTGCTCGCGAGCCCCAGCGTTCCCATTAACGGCCTGACGTATAACACCGTCAGCAACGCGTCCTTGCGCGTTCCGTTCCTGGGCTTCCAGCCGGCCGGCTATCAGCCCACCAGCTTCAACGCCATCTCGAACTACAACAGCCTGCAGGTGACGCTCCGTAAGCGGATCAGCCATGGATTGGTGATGCAGGCTTCCTACACCTGGAGCAAGGACCTCACTAACTTGTCGCAGGCCAACGCAAACAATATTTCAGCGGATAGCAACGTCCCGGAAGCTCTCTCGCAGCAGATGGGTCCGGCATGGTTTAGCCGACCGAATCGGTTCATAGTGAACTATAGTTACGACCTGCCTTTCGGCAATCACAGGGGCGGGCTTGGCCTGCTTGCCAACGGATGGAATCTTTCCGGCGTTACCACCATTCAGGACGGGACGCCGCTCACCGTCGAGAACTATGCCGGCGGCACGGCTTATGGTTTGGGGACGTTTGTTCTGGCACGGGCCCAGATGTGCCCCGGCGAAACTTACGGCAACGTCGCGACGCCGGGGGGGATCGAATCCCGGTTGGGCGGCGCCAGCGGCGGACCCGGGTACGTCAACACGGCCGCCATTGGCTGCGCTCCTCCCATTGCGCCGAATTCGCAACCCGATCCGGTTACCGGCGCATTGCCGACGCTGTTCGGCAACTCCGGGCCCGGCGTCATCCTGGGCCCCGGCGAATTCAACTGGGACATGTCGCTCATCAAGACCACCAAGATCACTGAGCGGCAAACCGTGCAGCTCCGCTTCGAGTTCTTCAATGCCTTCAATCACCCGCAGTTCGCGCCTCCGGGCGGAGTGGGAGCCATCAATCCGCAAGCCCTGCAGATTGGATCGCCGACCTTCGGGCAAATCACCGGTCCACTGGCGGTGAACCCGCGCGTGATCCAATTCGGCTTTAAGTACATGTTCTGAGCGTTCTGTTTTTCAACCGGCCGCGATCTTCCACGTCGCGGCCGGAACTCTCTATCTCCTCAGGCTAACGGCTTAGCCTGTCCTTAGACTCTACTAAATTGCTGGTGTTTTGATCCTCTCTCCACTCTGATCTAGCATACAATCCCTGTAACTAATGGATCGTAGGGGTTGCATGCAGGCGTTGAGGTGTGAACGGTTTCCTCGGCTGCTCTCAGTTACTCCCATTCATTCAGCACTTGTAAGTGGAAGACAGTGTTTGTTCCTAAGTACCAAGTAGTTGCAAAGGAGAAGAGGATTATGAGATCCAACACGCTGCTTCGTTCGCAGCTCGCTTTGGTGGCGCTTTTAACCCTGTTGTTCGCGATTTGCGTGCCATCGCTTATGGCGCAATCGGCCGGAACATCCGGCCTGAGTGGAACGATCACCGATCCGTCTGGCGCGGCCATTCCGAACGTGACCGTCACCCTGACCAGTAACGACACCAATCAGGTCCGCACCGCAACTACCGGAGCGGATGGGCAGTACAAATTCACGCTGCTCCCGCCGGGCAGTTATAAGGTTCGTTTTTCAGCTACCGGCTTCAAGACCGTCCGAGGTCGGGTCGGTGATCCTCAACGTGACGGAGAGTCCAACGCTGGATCGCACTTTGGAAGTCGGCGCGCAATCTGAACAAGTGACCGTGGAAGCCACGGCCGAAACCTTGCAGACCTCGAGTTCCACGCTGGGCACGGTGGTCGGCGGCAACACCGTAACTGCGCTGCCGCTGTCCAGCCGGAATTTCACGCAGATTATCGGCCTCTCGGCGGGCGCCAACGCTCCCGTGAATAACGCCACTTCCTTCGGCAAAGGCACCGGCGACATCAGCGTCAACGGGCCACTCCGGGCCAGAACAATTTTCAAATGGATGGCGTCGCGATTCAGAGCATGGCCGGCAATGGAAGCGCTAATGACGGCGGAATCTACGTCGGCATCGCCGTTCCCAGTCCGGACGCGATCCAGGAATTCAAGGTCCAGACTTCCACTTACGATGCCACTTACGGCCGCAACCCCGGCGGCAACGTCAACGTGGTTACTAAGTCGGGCACCAATACCTGGCACGGCACGGATTTGAGTTCTTGCGCAACGCGGTCCTCGACGCCAACGATTTCTTTTACAATCGGGACACTTGCCGTACTTAACTTTGCGGGGCAATCCTGCCCCAAGCAAGTGCTGAACCAGAACCAATATGGCGGCGTAATCGGCGGACCCATCAAGAAGGACAAGCTGTTCATCTTCGGCAGTTACGAGGGAACGGGCTCAAAGAACGGAGTAAACGCTGTCGGCAACTCCTCCATCGCGCTGTACCCGATCGATTCCCGCGGGCGACCGCACACAGCCAGGCGTTCGTGCAGCAGTTGATCGCCGACAATTGCGAGCTCCCCTCGTTCGGCCCTCCCGGGCCAACGGAGTTCTGCCTTGCTCGCTCCTACCACGGTCAGCCCGGTAGCCTTGAACATGCTCAACGTCAAGAACGCGAACGGAAGCTATTACTTCCCGTCGAATCCCACGTTTGGCCCGCTCAGCTTCAATCAGCCGGCGTTGTTCTACGGAAAAGCAAACCCTGGTGAATGGCGACTATATCATCAACCCGAAGAACACGCTCGCCATGCGGTTCTTGTACAGCACCGATCCGCGAACCGCTGAGTTCAATACACCCATCGGCGGAGCGCTGCCGGGAGCTCCGGAAGTACCAGCAATTCTCCAACACCAACGCGGTGCTGAAACTGACCACCATTGTGTCGAATACCTTGGTCAATGAGCTGCGCGGATCCTTTCAGCGGCTGTTCTCGAAATTGGCCGACGATCTGCCCGCCGGATGGACGCCCCAGAATCTTGGGCATCACGCCCATCGTCCCCAGCCAGACTCAGGGGCCGCCCTTTCTTTCCTCATTAACGGTTTCGGTGCAGGTGGATTCCTGGAGCCCGCTTTCAGCCCCACCAACCAATATCAATTTCAGGATCAGATCTCGTGGTCGCACGGAAGGCACACCATCCGCGCCGGCGCTGAAGTGGAAAAGGCCGAGTGGAACCTCGATTTCGCCGGCCTGGAGCGCGGATGGCTGTTCATCGGAAGCTTCACCAACCTGCTGGCCGCCAACAATCCCGGCAATATCTTCCAGTGCCTGTATCTGCGTTTCGAGCGGCCCTCCCGCTGCCGGCGGTATCATCCACGCTTATCGCGAAACCAAACATGAACGCGTTCGTTCAGGACGATTGGAAGGTCAGTTCGAAACTTACCTGAACATGGGAGTGCGCTGGGAATACGATGGCACCTTCGGCGAAAAGTACGCCAACCTCACCAACACCTGGTTGAGCCAGTTGGCGCCCAATTCGCAAGTGCCAACTTCCGCGCAGGGCCTGCCGGCCAACTACGCGGGCTGGGTCACCGCGGGCAATTATTTGGCCCACTATCCCCAACCTCCCGCCGGCGTGCTGGTGAACAACAGCGGCACGGGAGCGATTCAAGATCACCCGCCGCTCAGCAATTTCGGTCCGCGCCTGGGATTCGCCTACCAGGTCAACAACAAACTGGTGATCCGCGGCGGCGCGGGAATGTTCTATGACCGCATCGGCGCCGATCGCTTCGTCCACGCGGTGGAGCAGGGCAATCCGTACGCCGACCACGCTGGATTATAGCGGCAGCGCTGCCGCGCCCTCCACCATCCAGAATCCTTTCCCCAACTCTGCCCGTTGGGCCAGTTCGTATCCAAGCGCTGCGGCGAACTCTGGCCACCCTGCCACTGCACCTCCGAGCTTGAGCGTGCCGTATCCTGGACTCAGGCATCCACACGCCCCTGGTCAGACAGTACAACCTGAACATCCAGTATGAATTTGCTCCTCGCTGGGTGTTGGAAGTCGGTTACGTGGGATCCAGCGGTATCAACCTGCTGGACTACAATCACAACGTCAACACCGCTCTGCTTGCCAGCGCCGCCGATCCGATCAATGGCTTCACCACCACCACCGCGGCCAATGTGGCTTTCCGCGTGCCTTACATCGGCTATGCTCCGGCTGGTTTGCAGGCTACGGCATTCGACGGTATTTCCAACTACAACAGCTTGCAGGTCACGGTCCGCAAGCAATACTCCCACGGCGTGACGCTGCAGGGCTCAATTATACCTGGAGCAAGTCGCTGACTGACCTCACCGTCGACTCGGCCAATAGCAACAACGCGAGCATCTCTGCCCAGCAATACGGCCCGTCGTATTTCAACCGGCCCCAGCGATTCATCATCAACTACAGCTAGGATCTTCCGTTCGGTAAGCACGAACGGAGTCGCCGGCAAGCTGCTGGAAGGATGGAAGTCTCCGGTGTGACCACCATTCAGGATGGCGCGCCCATGACCTTCGTGGATGGCGGCGCAGGTACGGCTTACGGGACAAACGGCACCGGAACCACTTCCGGATTCGGCCGCGCGGAACTGTGCCCCGGAATGACCTATGCAAATATCGCAACGCCTGGAGGCATCGAGTCGCGCTTGGGCGGATACAGCGGCGGCCCGGGCTACTTCAACCCCAATGCCTTCTGCCCCGCGCCGGCCATCGAGCCGGACGGAGTGACAGTAACCACGCAAGCCGCCTGTCCCACCTGCGCCACGTTGTTTGGCAGTACCGGACAGGGCATTCTTCTGGGACCGGGCCAGTTCAACTTTGACGCTCTCGATGATCAAGACCACCAAAATCACCGAAAAGACCACGTTGCAGATCCGCGCGGAGTTCTTCAACCTGCTGAACCATCCGCAGTTCGCACAATCTCGATCCTAGTATCGGGAACAGGTGGAACGGTGTCGTCCCTGCCCAACGTTTTCGTCGCGGGCGCCGGGACGATCATCAGCACCAGCGTGAACCCGCGCATCATTCAGCTCGGCGCGAAGTTCATATTCTAAAATTGATAGTGCGCATGAAGCGTGCGGATTGATATACTGCACATTTCATGCGCATCTCGTTGGATTCTGCTCTTAACTTGCTGCTAGCCGGCGGCCGCTTAGCCGCTCCGGACCGCCCAAGATCGCCCCAGGTGATTGGCCCAACTACGCGCGCGATCTGGCGGGCACCAAGTATTCGCCGCTCGATCAGATCACTCCGGCTAACGTCGCGAAGCTGGCTTCCGCCTGGACACTTCAGCATGAAATCCGATCCGCCGCGCGCGGGCGGCGCGGCCGATCCTTTCGCCATGCCCGGCGCGCCGGTGGCGGACCACATCCGCCGCCACGCCGATCGTCGTCAACGGCGTAATGTATTTGCCCGTGGGCACGCGCGTGGTGGCGCTCGACGCCGCCAGCGGCTCGGAAATCTGGAGCTACGCGCTGCCCTCGGGCGTGGCGTCGCAGCGCGGCGTCGCCTACTGGCCGGGCGACAAGCAGAATCCTCCGCGCGTCCTGTTTACTTCCGGCTCGAAATTAATCGCGCTGAACGCGAATACCGGCAAGATCGATCCTGGATTCGGCAACGAAGGCCAAGTGGACATGGTGGTGCCGTACTCTGGCGTCCCGACCATCTACAAGAACGTCGCGATGATCGGCGCCACGGTGGGCGAAGTCCCCGAAGGTCCGGCGGGCGATTCGCGCGCCTACGATGCCCGCACCGGCGCGAAGCTCTGGGATTTTCATTCGGTGCCGCGTCCGGGCGAACTGGGTCACGAGACCTGGCTCGACGACGGCTGGAAGGGGCGCTCGGGCGTGAACGTCTGGGGCTGGTACATGACCGTGGATGAAGCAGCGCGGCATCGTGTACATGACGTTCGGCGGTCCGGCCGCGAACTACTGGGGTGGCGACCGTCCGGGAAACAATTTGTTCGCCAATTCCGTGGTCGCGGTGGATGCCGTCACGGGCAAGTACAAGTGGCATTTCCAAACCATCCATCACGATCTGTGGGATTCCGACCTGCCGCCCGCGCCCAGCTTGATCGACATCGTCAAGGACGGCAAGAAGATTCCGGCGCTGGCGCAAATCGGCAAGGCCGGCTGGATGTTCATTCTCGATCGCACCAACGGAAAGCCGGTGTTCGGCGTGGAAGAGCGGCCGGTTCCCAAGGGCGACGTGCCCGGCGAATGGTATTCTCCCACGCAGCCGTTTCCGCTGAAGCCGCCGCCGCTGGCGCGCGTGAGTTTCAAGCCCGAGGATATCGTCACCGCCGAAGACACCACGCCCGAGCATGCCAAAGCCTGCCGGGAAGTCTGGGACAAGAACGGCGGATTCGCCAACGCCGGCCCCTTTACGCCGTGGGGTTTTCACGAAGACGGCGCGCCGCCCAAGAGCTACATTCAATTTCCCGGTGGAACCGGCGGCGTGAATTGGGGCGGGACGGCGGCCGATCCGAGAACCGGTTACGTTTTCCTGAACACGCACGATGGCGCGTTGACGGGATGGATCGAGAAAAAGAAGCCGGGCGGAAACTACGGCCGCGGCACGGAGGGGTCGAATCAGCCTTACGATCGCGCCAGCGTGGATGGCCCGGGTCCGTATCACGGATTCAGCGCGACAGTGAAGGATGCGAGCGGCAACACCATTGGCAACTGGCCCTGCCAAAAACCGCCCTGGGCGCGGTTGGTTGCGGTGAACGCGAACACCGGCGATATCGCCTGGCAGACGCCGCTGGGTTTGGTGGAAGGGCTGCCCGAAGGTAAGCAGAACGCGGGATCGAGCGGCAGCGCCGGGCCACTGGCGACGGGCGGCGGGTTGGTGTTTATCGGCGCGACCAACGATCATCGCTTCCGCGCGTTCGATTCGAAGACCGGCCAGGAGTTATGGGCCGCGAAATTGAATAAGACGGCGAACGCGAATCCGATGACGTATCGCGGGCAAGAACGGCAAGCAATACGTGGCGATCATGGCGACGGATACGCTGGTGGTTTTTGCGCTGCCGTAAACCACTCCCTCACGGTCATGGCTCAGTAACTAGCGCCAGGACTGCAGGCGCGCCGCGACGTCGGTTTTCCATTGCTCGTAGTCGTCGCCCAAGCGGGTGCGCGCGGCTTCGGGCAGAGGTTCCAGAGCCTCTTCGATAGAAGGATGCGGCACGTCGGCCAGGACTCCGAATCCCAGCGCGTCAGCCAGCCGGTCCGCGCATTGCACCAGGTGCAGCATGCCGAATGAATCGTGATCGAGCGGCTGATGATGGCGGGTGATGATGTCTTCCAGCTCCGGCGGGAACGGAAGCTGCTGAATCAGCCAGGCGCCGGCTTCGCAATGATCGATATCGAACAACTCCCGCTCCATCATCAGGAGGTCGAACTTCTCCTCGCCCGAAACAGCCAGCAGGTTGGAATAAGGCTCGGGATATTTCACCAGCAGGGCCAGGCGTCCGATATCGCGCAGCAGGCCGGCCACATAAGCGAAATCGGCGTCCATGCGGGCGGCGCGCGCCAGCTTTTCAGCCAGCAGAGCTCCGGCCAGACAGTTCTGCCAGCACATCCGGAGAGCCTTGATGCTCAGCGCGGGAGTTACGAAATCCTCCAGGGCGCGGGTGAACGTGATGGCCTTCACGCGGTCCAATCCCAGCAGAATGATGGCGTGCGAGATGGTCCTGACCTGCCGCTGCAAGGCGAACAGCGGTGAATTGGCGAGCTGCAAGACGCGCGTGGCGAACACCGGCTCTGCGGCAATTAGTTTGCCGACTTCATGAATGTCGACATCTTCTTTGGATACGGTGGCCATCAGCCGTTTTGCCACCCAGGGGAACGGCGGCAGGTCATCCAGCGCCCAGGGCGTACGCGGGGCGGTGGTTTCCTGTACGGGCTCAGTTTGCAGTTCGGGCATGCTTCTCCTTGTCGAGGGGCGGCCAACCCGCGGCTGTCCCTTCAGATGTTGCTTATCGACAATCCCCGGAGGAGTTTGAGGAGCGCGCCGATGAGTCTATTAAATGGCATATGAAACGCATGGCGCACCCGCCGAAGCGGATGTGCGATTCCTGGGCTATCGCCTGGAGGTGATCAGCCACTGGCCTGATTCGCCCCGCAAGGTAGCCACCGCAGAAGCTATTTCGCAGCGGCTGGCCTCGATCGGAAGATGCGCGCTGGCGCGCCCCGATATCGCGGACCTGCTCAATTTGAGCTGCCAACTGTTGGATGAGTTTTTCGCGGCCGACGGCGGCCAGCGACACGAGCACGACCCGCTGGACGAGGAGAGCCTGCACGAGGCTTTCGACGTATATTAATTGCCGCTTTTCCGACGCTGTGCAAGTCCCGTCGAACGGGAATATAATCAGACGCGAATCGAAAGGCGGCGATGCGTCATGCCCATTCTCCCGGGACCCGGTATTTGTCTTGCGGCGGCGATGCTGTTCTCCTGGCCACTGGCCGCGCAGTGGCAGAAACTTCCCTCCAAGGGAGTTCCTAAAACGGCGGATGGCAAAGTCAATCTCGCGGCGCCCGCGCCCCGCGCGCCGGACGGCCATCCCGATCTTGCGGGCATCTGGGAGCCGAACGCCAACCGCTATGTCCGCGACATCGCGGTGGATCTGAAACCGGGCAGTGTGCCCTTCCAGCCCTGGGCCAAGACGCTGTACGACCAGCGCACCGACGGATCGCATTCCAGGGAAGATCCCGACGCCAATTGTCTGCCACAGGGCGTGCCCAAAATCGATGCCGCTCCCGCGCCGTGGAAGATCGTGCAGACGCCGGGAACGATCGTGATCATCTACGAAGCGTTCAATCTCTGGCGGCAGGTGTTTCTGGATGGCCGCGAACTGGAGCGCGATGTGAACCCGACTTGGATGGGTTATTCCACCGGCAAGTGGGATGGCGACACGTTGGTGGTGGATTCGCGCGGCTTCAACGGCAAGGCCTGGCTGGATCAATTGGGCAAGCCATCCACCGATGCGCTGCATGTCATCGAGCGCTTCCACCGCAAGGATTTCGGCCACATGGATCTGCAGATCACCATCGACGATCCCAAGGCGTACACTAGACCCTGGACCGTCAACCAGGAAGTGCATCTGCTGACGAACACCGAATTGCTCGAATTCATCTGCAACGAGAACAATCGGGATGTGAGCCACCTGCCGGGGAACTGACGGACGCGGCGCGCTACTTCTTATGCCCGCCGTGCGAATGCCCGCCTCCGCCCGAGTGGCTGTGACCGCCACCGCCTTTGAAGTGACCTCCACCGCCGCCCTTGAAGTGTGGTGATGAGACGCGTCCCGATGAGACGTGCCCCGATGTTTTCGGAGCCGAGTAACGCGGCGCTGAGTAACGAGAAGCCGACTCGCGGAAATTGGAAGAGCGCGACGGCTGGGACCAACCGCGCTCCGTGCCGCCGCCCGGGTAACCGCGCCCGTAGCCTCCCGCTCGCGAAGCGCTTTCCGCCAATCCGCGATAGGCGTCCATCTGCCGGGCGCCCTGGCTGTTGTAACCGCGATAGCCCGAATCGCGATAATCGGCGCGCGGCGCGGTGTAAGATCGGCCGGCGAAATTGGCGAAGCGCTGATTGCCGCCGCTTGCGGCGTTGCGGCTTGCATAACGACCGCCATAGGGGACGCCGAGCCGGTGTGCGGGATCGTGCACCCAGGCAGCGCGGGCCGCGTAGCCGCTGTTGAAACCGTAGCCGCTGTAGCCGTGGAATCCGAAGTGGCTGAAAAACAGCCCGTTCAAGAAAAGGCCATGGGTCAACCAGCTCAAGCCCCAGCCCCAGCCGCCGAAACTCAAGAGTCCGGTGAAAAGAGCGCCCAGAAAGGTGGCGACTCCGTAGGTGATGCCCCAGCCGTCGCCCGGATAGCCGAGAGCCGGATAGCCCAGCGATGGATAAACGCCATAAGCGGGCGGGCCCCAGACGTACTCCGGATTGTAGACCGGCGGATAGATCACTTGCGGATCAGTGGGTTGAATCACGATGGCGTCCTGGCCGTTCTGCTGTTCATAGGTGACGCGCTGCTGCGGCGTGTCGGTCAAACGTCCGTTGTCGCGGGCTGCGGCGCGCAACCCCTGGATGGCGTCCATCAGGCCGGCTTGATTAGAAAGAAACGCATTGCCCAGATCGCTAGTCCACTGAATGTCGCGCGTGAGCAGGTTCATCACATCCGGGAAAGCCACCAGTGCTTGTACGCTGGGGTCCCAGTTCTGCTGTTTGGCGGCTTCCAGCAGGGCGCGACCGCGGAGGCCGGCATTTGCCTGCATCCATTGCTGGGCTTCAGCCAGTTCCAATGGGTAGGTGCTGGCGGCCAGGAGTTCGCTCAGCAGCATGTCGGGATAGAGGGCGACGGGCGCGACCAGGTTGTTCAGGTCCTGGGGAGAAAGCCGGGGCGCAGATTGCGCGCAGGCCGGCAAGCTAAGACCGGCCAGTATCGCTGTGCAAATGAGAATGTCCCGGTACATTATTGGCGCGCTTCTACCGTTCTCCTGGACGCATCCGGAGGGACGCCGGTCTCGGAGCAGGCCATTAATTTCCGGTAATGCGCCGGTTTCAGATGGCGTAGAATGGGAAGTCGAGAAGACGGAGCAATGAGATGAAAGTCTCAATTTTAGTTCCACTGTACAACGAAGAAGAGTTCGTTGCGGCGCTGCTCGCCCGCGTGATTGCGGCTCCGCTGCCGGAAGGGTTCCGGCGCGAAATCATCGTGGCCGACGACGGTTCAACGGACGCTTCCGTCCAGGAAGTGGAAGCGACGCAGGCCAGATACCCGGGGATTATCCGGCTGCTCACCACGGACCGCAACCAAGGCAAGGGCGCCGCTCTGCGTCGCGCTATCGCCGAAGCCACGGGCGATTTCTGCATCATTCAGGATGCCGATCTGGAATACGATCCGAGCGAGTATGTGAAACTGTTGCGGCCGCTCGTCGACGGGCGCGCGGACGCGGTCTACGGTTCGCGCTTCATGTCCAGCGGCGAGCGCCGGGTGCTTTACTTCTGGCATTCGCTCGCGAATCGGATGTTGACCGGCATGTGCAACATATTCGCCGATCTCAATCTGACGGATATGGAAACCTGCTATAAAGCCTTTCGCACGCCGCTGCTGCAAAGCATTCCCTTGCGCAGCCGGCGTTTTGGATTTGAGCCCGAGATCACTATTAAATTGGCGAAACGGCAGGCGCGCATCTATGAGACGCCTATCAGCTACAGCGGGCGCACCTATGACGAAGGCAAGAAGATCGGACTGAAGGACGCCTTTGAAGCCTTCTGGGTGATTTTGAAGACCTCGCTCTCGCGCGACATTTACCTCGCCAAAGACAAGGACATTCTGGACGCGTTCGCCGCCGCGCCGCATTTCAACCGCTGGATGGCGGATACTATCCGGCCCTATGTCGGCAGGCGCGTTCTCGAGATTGGAGCCGGGATGGGCAATCTTACCCGGCAGCTTCTCGCCGGCCGCAAGCGATACGTGGCCACCGATATCGACCGGGCGCACCTGGAGCGGCTGAGCAATCGTCTGTCGCAGCGGCCCAATCTGGAAATCGCGGAGTTGAACGCGGCGCTGCCGGATAATCACGGGCGCTTTCAGGGCCAGATGGATACGGTGATCTGCCTGAATGTTCTGGAGCATATCGAGGACGATTTAGGGGCCTTGCGAAACATCCATGCGCTGCTCGAAGACGGCGGCCGCGCGGTGATCCTGGTTCCCTCCGGGCAAAGTATCTACAATTCGCTGGATGAAGAGCTGGGCCATTTTCGACGTTATTCCGAGGATCAATTGCGGGAAAGAATGACGGCGGCCGGATTCGACGTCGAAGCCGTATTGCGTTTTAATCGGGCATCGCGGCCGGGCTGGTGGCTCAACGGAAGCGTTTTGAAGCGCAGGACCATCAGCCGCCTGCAGCTCAAGAATTTCGATCGCCTGGTGTGGCTGTTGCGGCGCGTGGATCGCTACCTGCCGTGGCCGCAGACTTCGGTGATCGGGATTGGTCGACGGACAAAAGGCGCTTCTGTGTCTGAGCAAGTGGCACAGGAATTCCCTGCGTTCGATGCCACACGATAAGAACCGTGGCAAGTTCGTCGCAGGACAGCTTGCCTATCTCTTCCATGAGCCGCCGCTCCGACAGCCCCGCGTTCAATCTCCGCATGAATTCCTCCGCTACTTTCACCGGTAATTTGTTTCGCATGACAGCACCTTATCCTGCATGAACAGCTTGGGCGCCAGTCCCGGCGCGGGGCGGCAAATTGAATGTCAGCTTTCGCACGGCCAGGGGGGCGTGCGCGACTGGAGCGAACAGCGCCGTGAAATGGAACTGGCTTCCACGACCTGGCGTACTCTCTACCCACATGCGTCCGCCCATCATTTCCACCAGGCGCCTCGATATGGTCAAACCCAGGCCCGTGCCTCCGTATTTTCGAGCCATGGAACCGTCCGCTTGCGAGAATGCCTCGAAGATCAATTTCTGCTTCTCAGGCGCGATGCCGATGCCTGTATCGCGCACGATGAAATGAAGCCGAACGCCATCCTTGGTTCGCGAATCCAGCGCCACTCGCATTTCCACCTCTCCGCGATCGGTGAACTTGATGCCGTTCCCTATCAGGTTGAGTAAAACTTGCCGCAGCCGCATGTCGTCGCCTATCAGCGCCCCCGGCACTCCGTCTTCGATCTGGCAGCGAAGCTCAACCCCCTTCTGATGCGCGCGGGACATCATCACATCCGTCGCGCCTTTCAACACATCGCGCAGCTCGAATTCGGTTTTACAAAGGCTCAGTTTCCCGGCCTCTACTTTTGAGAGATCCAGGATATCGCTCAAGATTCTGAGCAGCGAGTCCGCCGAAGTCTTGGCCATGCTGAGGCACTCGTGCTGGTTGGCGTCGAGCGGCGTGTCGAGCATCAGATCGAGCGTTCCAAGGATGCCGTTCAGGGGGGTGCGAATCTCGTGGCTCATATTGGCCAGAAACTCGCTCTTTGCGATGCTGGCTGCTTCCGCCGCCTCTTTCGCCCGACGCAATTCCGCTTCCGCCTTTTTCCGCCCGGTAATTTTCCGGATCACAAGACAGGCCGTTTTCGGGCGCCCATCGCCGGATCGAATCGGATGAAAGCGCACCTGAAACCAGTCCGGCGCTCCGTTTACCTGGCTGGAGTGTTCGAATTCGCGCGACCGGCCGGTTTCGAGCGCGGTTCGCAGATGTTTGAGATAGGGATCCACTAACGCGGCGCCTAATACGCTCGCGATGTTTTGCCCGATCATTTCGTTCTTTGGCCGCGGCAGCAGGTCTTCACTACGTGTCCAAATGTCCAGGAAAGTCCCTTGCTCATCCATCTCAACCACCACGTCATCCAGGGAATCCACCAGCGCCCGCAGTCGCCGTTCGCTCTTGCGCAAGGTCTCTTCGATTTGCTTGCGATCCGAGAGATTCACCAGAAAGCCGATGGCCGTGTCCTCCGTTGGATCCAAGGAGGCCAGTCCTAGAAGGGTAGGAATGCGATGGCCGTCGGCGTGGATATAGTCGACCTCGGTCGGAGCAGTCACCCCTTCCAAAGCAAGCTGCCGTTGAAACTGGGAGCCCAGGTGCGCATGTTCCGGCGCCAAGACCCCTTTCCAGCGGACTTTTCCGTCGGCCAACTCTTCTCTCGTGTGCCCGAGAAGTTCCAGGTAGGCATCATTGGCTTCCCGGATAGCGCCTTGGCCGTCGCCGATGAACATCGCGATGACGTTTGATTTTGCGAGAATACTTTGCATGCCCGCGCTCAAGGGCCGTGAAAGACGTTGCGAAAGCAACCAGGTGGCGGTGCCGAAACCTGCTAGAGAAAATATTGTAAAAAGCAGTAAGAAGAGTTTGCTTACGGCGGCGTTTCTATTGCTGTCGCGAACCGCGCGCGCTTCCTTTTCCATCACCAATGCACTGACGCGTTCCTGCTGACTATCCAAGGCCTCAAACGACCTTTCGAATTGGGGCAGGCGGCGCAGCGCGCTCGACTTGTCATGAACCGCCAAAAGTCCGATCGCTTCGGCATCGCCGACGTACGCCTCCAGCAGTGGGTTCAAAGTTCCCAGAGCCCGCCGGATTTCCGGATCCAGCGCAGGAATCTGGCGATTCCGCGCGGCGGCGTCGTGCAGGCGCTTCGCGTCAGCGGCCATGTTGCGAAGCTCCATAGCTCTTTCTTGCTCGGTGCTTGCGAGAAACGCCGCCAGAACATCCCCACGCAAGTCGTCGTGCGTCATGTCGCCTTCCCAGTGATTGCGCAGAGTAGCGGTGGCGGCGACGATAACGCCGGTCTTCTGATTCAACCGGCTGACCGTCTGATATCCCACCAACGCGATACACACAGTGGGCAGGATCCCAGCCGCGCTAAGAACCAGCAGGCGATTGCGTATGCTTCCCAATGGGCCCCATTTCGTTCGCCTTGCCGACGTAGTTCCCGACGTTGTTGAAGTCCTCATGACGATCCAATAGAGGCACGTCGCGTGCCGAACGTGCCGGATGAAAAATGCCGAGTTGTTTCAAGCTAATTTCATGCGTCTGTGCCGGTAATACTCCAATAGCTATTACCTGCAAGAAGCGTGTTACGAGGAACACCCGAGTCGACCTGAGGTGAACTTCTTACTGCCGATAGGGGAAACGCTTATGACTGTGTTGGCTCGGTTGCGTGAAAACTCGCAGGCTACGCAGAGGGAAGGCTGGCGAATCAACCCAGTTCGCCGCGCTTCGCCGACTGAATCGCATAGTCGGCCGCGCGATAGGCCAGCGCCTGAATGGTCGCCGTGGGCTGCTGCCGCGCCGCGGTGACAAAGCTGCTTCCGTCCGCGATCAGCAGATTCGGAATATCGTGCGCGCGATTGTTGCGGTCCACCACCGATTTTCCGGGATCGTTACCCATCCGGCAAGTGCCCATCAGATGAGTGGATGGGAACATGTCTTGCAAGGTATAGCCCGGCATTGTCCAGGTTTTCTTTGCCCCGGCCGCTTCCAGAATCTCTACTTGTTTGGTCAACGCCCATTTGAGCGTCGCAATGTCGTCGGGATGGAAATCATAAGTGACGCGCAGCGCGGGCAGTCCCCAGGAATCTTTGACATCGGGATCGAGCGAAATGCTGTTGCGCGCCTGGGGCAGGGAGCTGGTGTGCCCGAGCACCGTCATGGTGTTGGTGAAGTATTCGCCGAGCATTTTCTTATACGCCGCGCCCCACTTCGGAGCGTCCTTAGGCATGCCGTGCAGCGCGAAAGAGGCCGCGTAGAAATTGAACCGCGCGTCGATGCCCGCTCCGCCATAGAATCCGCGCTTCGGATCGGCGCGATAGTAATCGTGCAGCACGCGCGTCACTTGAATGCTTTTGTACTCGTTGAGGGGATGCTCGAACAGTCCCATCGCGGCGCCGCCGCTGTCCCACATCAAGTGCGTGCCCACTAATCCGCTGGAATTGGCCAGGCCATGCGGAAATCGTTTGGATTTAGAGAGCAGCAGCAGACGCGCGGTTTCAGCGCCGTTGGCGCACAGGACAACGGCTTTGGCACGCTGGAAAATCTGGCGGCGCTGGGCATCGAAGTAGACGGCGCCCATCACGCGTCCATGCGAGTCGGTTTCGATTTTGCGCACGTAAGAATTCGGCCGGATTTCGCAGCGCCCGGTCTTTTCGGCTATGGGGATCACCGAAACCAGCGTGCTCGATTTCGCCCGCATCTCACACCCAAAATATTCGCAGAAGCCGCAATGGACGCAGGCCGAGCGGCCTTGATAAGGTTGCGACAGAATCGCCATCGGCGCGGGATAGGGATGCAGCCCCAGCTTCTTCGCCGCGCGGTCGAACAAAACGCCCGAAGACTTCACCGGCATCGGCGGAAGCGGATAGGGCTTCGATCGCGGGGCTTCAAACGGATTCGCGCCGCCGAGTCCGGAGATGCCCAACTCGTATTCGGCCTTGGTGTAATAAGGTTCCAGATCCGCGTACTTGATCGGCCAGTCCGCCAGATCCGCGCCCGCTACTTCGCCGAACTGGCTGCGCTCCTCGAAATCGCTTTCATGAAATCGCCAATAATTGGCCGTGAAGTGAACGCTGCCTCCGCCCACCTGCCGTCCGTATTCAATCGCCTTCAGCGGTTTGGCCTGCTCCGATTCGGTCTTGCGATAGGTAATGGGCTGGACTTTGGGATCGTTGGTCAGCCCCGGCTGATACGTGTACCGAATCTCATCGTGCTTGTAATCCCGCTCGTTCAGATAAGGGCCCTGCTCCAACACCACCACGCGGAACCCCGCCGTCGACAGCTCCTTCGCCATGACACCGCCGGCCGCGCCAGCGCCGATCACCAGGAAGTCCACTGCATCCGATGGCCGAAACGTTGCGCCGCTCATTGGTTCTCCGGCGAGTCGTAATAGCCGAAGGGCGGCTGGTAGGCCATGCGATCTTCAAAGCCGATCAGCTTCCATCCCACGCGATCGCGATTGCCGCCATAGCTCGGATTGCCCAGGAAGCCGTACATGGTGTGGGTGCGCAGCAGTTCGAAAAAATCCATGTTCTCGATGGCGTGGATCAATTGGATCTGCTGATCGCTCGCGAGCGCGGCAATGCTGGCCGACGCCGGGAACAGTTCCTTGCGCTTCTGTTGCACTTCGGCCATGCCGATGCGATAGCTTTCGCGCAGATCCTTATCGAATGTGAACAGCGCGCGATCGATGAAGTAGACGACGCCCGCTTCGTGCGCGCCGGGGCCGTCTGCGGATGGAACGATCTGCGACGTGAGCGCATCGATCTCCGCCGCCGTCGCCGGATCGAGAGTTTGAAACGCGGGCGGCGTGGACGATCGCACGGCATCGTGCGCGTGCTGCTGCGCGGCCGCGATCTCGGCCAAAGCCGCTATTCCGGCGCATTGCGACAGCCAGAGCCGGCGGGTGGATTGCATGATCTATATTGCTCGATCTAGAAGCGGCTTGGCAAGGTCCAGGCGGTCTTTTCTGCGCTTGAATCGCGTGGCCGCTATAATCGGTATGTGATTCGTCCGGCGCTCATCGCGGCCGCTGTCGCAAGCATTGTTTTGCTGGCGAGCTGCAAGAAAGATGTTCAAAATCAGGAAGCGGTTCGACAGGGGGTCATGTCGTATCTGGCGAAGCGTTCAGATTTGCTCGCCATGGACGTGAGCGTCACTTCTGTCGCGTTTCGTCAGGACGAAGCCACGGCGCAAGTTCATTTTCAGGCCAAGGGAAACGATTCTCCAGCGGCCGGAATGAACATGCAATATGTTCTGGAGCACAAGGATGGCCAGTGGGTGGTGAAGGGCCGCACGGGCGCGAATGCGGCGCACGGAGAGGGCGCCACAGGAGTGAATCTGTCGCCTGGACAAGCGGGCTCGCCCGGGTCGCTGGATGGCATGCCGCGCATTTCACCTCGGGGGTCGGCCGCTTTGCCGCCTGGACATCCCGCGGTCAGCCCCGATTCCACCAGTCAAAAATGAGAGTGCCTGAATGAAACGAGTTGCCGTCCTGGGTGGCGGTCCGGCTGGAGCTTTCGCGGCGGAACGTCTGGCGCGCGCGGGACTGGACACCGTTGTATTAGACGAAAAGCTGGCGTGGGAAAAACCGTGCGGCGGCGGGCTCACTTATAAAGCCTACACGCGCTATCCGTTTTTGCTCGAGAATAACGTGCCGAAGAAGATCATTCATAACACCTGCCTGGCGGCGCATCCGGCCGGCGCGGTTCACATGGATTTGAGCAGTCCATTGCTGATCTATTCGCGGTTCGATCTGAATCGGATGCTGCTGGACCGCGCCGAGCAGGCGGGCGCGCAACTGGAGAAGACGCGCGTACTCGGTTTGGAACGCGGCGGGCGTGGATGGCGTCTGAAGACGCGGCACGGAACGCTGGACGCCGATTTTTGCATCGTGGCCACCGGCGCCCGCAACTCGCTGCGCAATGTCGGAACCGAGTGGACCGCGGCCGACACGATGTACGCGCTTGGCTATTATGTGCCGTCCGCGCAGGATCATATCGACATCCAGTTCCTGCCGAATTTGGAAGGCTACATCTGGGTTTTCCCCCGCTGCGGGCATCTCTCTGTAGGCATCTGTGGAAAGGGGGAACCGGCGCAGGCCCTGCGCGCGCGGCTGGAGCAATACATGAATCGCAAGGGCATCTCCTATAAAGACGCGTCCTTCTACGGCCACATGCTTCCGTCGCTCGAGCATTCGGGATGGAAGAATAACCGGCTGGCGGGCGACGGATGGCTGGCGGTGGGCGATGCGGGCGGGCTAGTGGATCCCATTACCGGCGAAGGCCTGTACTACGCGATGCGCTCGGGCGATCTGGCGAGCGAAGTGGTCTTAAACGAAGCGCAGTCGTCGGCAGAAAGAGCGCAGGCGTACTGCAATCTGGTGCGCCGAGATTTCATGGCCGACCTGGAGTTCGGCGCCACGCTTGCCAAGCGCGTTTTTCTGGGACGTTTCCTTTTCAACGCCGTCCCTTCTCGTATGGTGGATTTCATCCGGCGCAGCCCGCGATTCCGGGTATTGATCCAGGATCTGTTCGCAGGCACGCAGCCTTATCTGGGTTTGAAGAGCCGGCTGTTGCGTGGGCTGAACGGCACGCTGCAGGAAGTGTTGATGAACGTATTTTTGCAGCGAGTGATCCCCGAAGAAACCTAAACCGTAGTCCATGAACCACCGTAAATCCGAAGAACTCTTTGCCTGCGCCCAGAAGCTGATCCCGGGCGGCGTGAATTCGCCTGTGCGGGCCTTTCGCGGCGTGGGCGGCACGCCACCGTTCATCGCGCGCGGCGAAGGATCGCACATCTTTGACGTCGATGGCAACGAGTACATCGACTATGTGCTCTCTTGGGGGCCGCTGATCCTGGGCCACTGTTTTCCGCCCGTTATGGACGCGTTGCGCGCGGCGCTTGCCACCGGAACCAGCTTCGGCGCGCCTACCGAACGCGAAATCGAACTGGCCCAGCTGATTCGCGAATGCGTACCCTCCATCGAGATGGTGCGCCTGGTGAGCTCGGGGACCGAAGCCACCATGAGCGCACTGCGCGTGGCGCGGGGATTCACCGGGCGAGACCTCACCATCAAATTCGAAGGCTGCTATCACGGCCATGTGGATTCGCTGCTGGTGAAGGCCGGGTCGGGCATGGCGACGCTGGGCATCGCCGACACGGCTGGGGTTCCCGAAGCGTTCGCTGCCACCACCATCGCGCTGGCGTTCAACTCGATCGAGGCCGTAGAGTCCGCTTTCCGCGAGCATGGCTCCAAGATCGCGGCGGTGATTGTCGAGCCGGTGGTTGGCAATATGGGCTGCGTGCCGCCGCGCGAGGGTTTTCTGGAAGCTCTGCGCGAGATCACCGCCCGGCATGGCGCGCTGCTGATCTTCGACGAAGTGATGACCGGCTTCCGGCTGGCATTGGGCGGAGCGCAGCAGCGCTTCGGCATCCTTCCCGATCTGACCACGCTGGGCAAGATCGTGGGAGGCGGGATGCCGCTGGCGGCCTATGGCGGGCGCTCCGAAATCATGAGCAAAGTTGCGCCCACCGGTCCCATATACCAGGCCGGCACCTTGTCTGGGAATCCGATGGCGGTAAGCGCCGGGATCGCCACGCTGCGGCATCTCCAGGCGCATCCGGAGGTCTATGAAATCGTCGAAAAACGCGCTGCGCAGCTAACGGCGCATGTGCCTGCGGGCGTTACGGTGAACCGCGTGGGATCCATGTTCACCTTTTTCTTTACCGCCGAGCCAGTACTTGACTGGGAATCGGCCAAGCGTTCCGATACCGATCGTTTTCGCCAATTCTTCCACTGGATGCTGGATCGAGGAATTTATATGGCGCCCTCCCAGTACGAGGCTGGATTTGTCTCGGCGGCCCATACCGAGCAGGACGTCGCTAGAACCGTTGAGATCGCCCGGGAGTACTTCGCGACTTGCTTATCAAACCAGGCCGCAGTCTAAGGCCCTGCCAGATCCGGTAAAATGGAATATATATGTCTGACACCACAGCGGACCCAGCCCATCTAGGGTTGGATCTCGCGAACGTTGATCTACCGGCTTGGAAGAAAGCTATCGGCGGAGTTTGCGCGGTCCTTCTGGCGATCGTGTTTTTCGTCTCCGGAGCTTGGAAACTCAGCGATCCCTACAAGTGGTCCCAATTCCTGGACGAGTTCCGCGTACCCGGGACGTTTGCGCTGCCGTTCGCGCTGGCCCTTGGCATCGGCGAAACATTGGGGGCACTTCTCATCCTGGTACCGCGTTTTCGCCGCTGGGGATCCTGGTTGATCGGCTTCCTGTTGCTCGCCTTCATGATTTACATCGGGGCGAATTACGGCGCGCTGGTGGGAAAGGAGTGCAGTTGTTTCCCGCTGGTAAAGCGCACGGTGGGGCCCGCATTTTTCGTCGGCGACGGACTAATGTTTCTCATGGCCGTGGTGGCCGGGATGTGGGCGCGCAGTGCGGAGAACCTGCGGGGCGCGCTGGTAATCCTGGGCGCGGTGGTGGTATTTGCCGGCGCTGCCTTCGGCGTGAACGTAGCGCGCGAATCGGGATTGAAGGCTCCACCCTCCATTACCGTGGATGGCAAGCCGCTCTCGCTGCGAGAGGGAAACACGTTCCTGTTTTTCTACGATCCCACGTGCACGCACTG
The DNA here is from genome assembly GCA_963798295.1 of Bryobacterales bacterium. Lineage (GTDB taxonomy): Bacteria > Acidobacteriota > Terriglobia > Bryobacterales > Bryobacteraceae > Palsa-89. The sequence continues at coordinate 671,992 of CAWCSV010000008.1, forward strand.
CGAGGCGGCCGCCCGAAAAATGGCGAAGTTGAACTGGAAGGACACCAACGTGGTGGCCATTCCCATCGATACTCCGCAATTCGCCGCGTCGTTTCTGCATGACACCGGATTCAAGGCCGGAACTTCGAACGATCTGGACTTACTGCGCGGCACGTTCAAGTTCGCTACCGCGCCCTACGGCGTGGCTTTGGTACGCGGGCACCAAAAGGCGACCGTCGATGTCGGCACTTTTGAGACGGACGGTCAACCCGCGGCTCTGCTGCACGGCTTAGGCTTCATCGAATAGTCCCGGCTCCGCCGGAGCATTGGGCGGCGCGTCGATTTGCGCCAGCGCCAGCGTGGCCACGTCCAGAAGCTCGGATGCGAGCCAGGTAAAGTCGGTGCCGGGATACATCCGGCGCAGCTGGTATCTCCATTTCTTTTCAAAGGAGGCGATGCGGCGGGCCTGCTGCTTGATGGGAAGGCCTCCCAGTCCGGCCAGATCGATCAGCGTCGTGATGAGCACGCTCTCGGCTCGGATCAGAACGTACAGGCACTTGCGGCTCTTGCTCAATCTCTGCACCGATTCCAGGATGGAATCGGCGCGGCTTGGTTGATAGAGCCCGGCCAGGTGGGTCAAACCCTCGGCCTGGAGGCGGGCCTGGGCGCTCTCCAGGACTTCGCCGAGCGCGGGCCGCACGGTGCGGAAAAACGCCGCCAGCGTTTTCGGATGCAGCACGTCGTAGGTTAATTCGGTGCGCATCTTGCCGCGGAACGGCTTGCTGGCACGATAAACCAGCATGGGATAAGCGGTCTTGACGTTGTCGAAAGTCCGGGAATCCACGAAATAATGCGAGGGCACGCGTTCCCGCAACAAAGTTTGCGTGGCCACCGATACGCGGGCAAAGGCGGGAAAAAATCCCGGCGTTCGTTCATCCGGCGCCGCAAGCCAGCCGGGACCGGGCTGGGGAAAACGGACTGCAGAATTGCGTTCCGGCATGCCTCGCTCTAACTTGAAAATGGATGCCCGATTCTACATCGCGGCGGCGCGCTCGCGGTAGAAATCAGGGCCGGAAAGAACCACTTTAGATGCGGAAATGCCGATGAAAAAGAGGAGATAATACGGCGGCGATTTATTCTCGATGAATGGTGACTAACTGAGCGACGGCGCCGCATCGTGGACGTCCTGGAGCAGTTCGGTCCTTTCGGCCGTCTGGTCGGCCTCGCTGCGGAGAAAACTGATCGAGAAATGGAACGCGCTGCCTTTGCCCGGTTCACTGATCATCCACATAGCGCCGCCCATCAGATCCACCAGGCGCTTGGAAATGCTTAATCCCAGTCCGGTGCCGCCATATTTGCGGGTCATCGATCCGTCGGCTTGCGCGAAGGGCTGAAAGATCACGGCTCTGCTTTTCCTTGGGAATGCCAATGCCGGTGTCGATCACCGCGAAGCGGACCTGGATCTCATCGCTGCCGCTGGATTCCACCGCGGCGCGGACCAGCACGCTGCCGGCGGGTGTAAATTTCAGCGCGTTCCCCACCAGGTTCACCAGGATCTGGCGTAAGCGCGCCGGATCGCCCGCCAGTTCCGCAGGAATCTCGGGCGAAATCTCGCAGTTGAGCGACAAGCCTTTTTGCGTGGCCTGAGTTCGAAAACCCGAGTGGTTTCGGCCACCAGCCTGGCCAGATCGAAGGGAACGTTTACCAATTGAACGCCCTTGGATTCAATTTTGGAGAAATCGAGCACGTCGTTCAGCAGGTACAACAACGAAATCGCGGAGTTGCGCGAGGTCTCGAGCAGATCGCGCTGTTCGGGGCTCAGCTTGGTTTCGAGCGCCAGTTCGGTCATTCCGAGGATGCCGTTCATCGGAGTGCGCAGCTCGTGACTGATGTTGGCCAGGAAGTGGCCCTTGGCTTCGTTGGCCGCCTCGGCCATCTTCTTGGCCGATTCAAGCAGCCGGCGGTCTTCAAAAGCTTTGCGGTATTTGGCGCTCAATTCCTTGCCCTGCACCAGCAGGAACACCAGGCAGATCGCATTGATGAGCGCCATGCCGTAGCCTTCGGCGCCCAGGAAAAGGTCGGCGATGAGCGGCGGAACCAGCAGCGGCAGAACGTGGCAATAGAGGTAGAGCGGCCGGGGCGTAAGAGAGACGATCGCCCCAAAACTGATGGCCAGAACGCAAAATGTCAGAAGCAGGGAATTCCAATGGGAGAAGCCGTTCGAGACGTAGGTGTAGCAACTCAATAAACCCCAGGCGCTCGAAAAGCACAGCAATGTCGCGCAGAAAGCCTGCCGCCAGAGCCTTGGGTTACGAGGGTAAATCTGATTCTTGCGCAGCACCAGGAACAGGCGCCCCAGATAGGCGCCCATGGTGGTTACAGCGAAGAGCGTCACGGCGACCACGTGAACTCGGGAGTACGTTCCCGCCAGCAGGGCGAACTGCGCCAGACCGAGCCCGGCCCAAATGCCGGCCAGCGAGTGACGCGCAATATCGGCGTCCTGTTGAAAGCTCAGGTCAGCGCGCTGAGCCGTTTCACCGGTAATGTCTGGCACGCATCGGTACTATCGACATGTAATAGCAAAAGCTTAAGGTTTATGGGCTGCTAATTGGCGGTGAGCTGGACACTTTTTTGCTCCCCTTCGTCGATCGTCAGGCTGGAGCCTTGAGCCTGGCAGGCCGCCAGATCGCCGGGATTGTAGATCTCGCAAGGCGTCGAATCCAGCCACGAGACCAGGACGTACTTGCCGGGCGGAATACCCCGCAGCAGGAAGTTGCCGTACTCGTCGGCCTGGGTGGTCTGGTAGGCTTGGACGCGCCCGGCCGGCGGATCGGGAATCAAGGCGATACTGGCGCCGCTGGCCACCACCTTGGGATCCGAGGTCACCGCTCTGCCGGCCACTTGCCCGCCCTGGGAGCTGAGCCGGACGTCAAGAGCGGGCGGAGCATCGCCGGGCGACGCTTCCAGGCCCTGGCCCAGCCGGTCGGCGTTGGCTATGCGGACCGATTTCAGATAGGCGTTGTCGGGACCATTCAAGACGTACAGGTCATAGGTCTCGTCGGGAACGAAGGGCACGGAAAATTCGCCGTTCGCCGACACCATCGCTTGCGAAGGGGATGCGGTGGCGCGCCGGGGCTGGAGCGAAACGATCAGGCCATCGGGCAAGGGGCTATCGTCGTCATCCAGGTGGATCTTGCCGCTCCAGATACTTTCGGAGCCCAGGACCACATCCGCGTTGGCGACGTCGGAATCGCCGACATTGATCGGCATGCGGCCGGTCAGCGCGACGCCATCTTCAGAGCCGGTGGCCATCAGCCAATACGGGCCTGCGGTTACGCCCTGGATGTCGAAGTTCTGATCTTTGTCGAGACTGACGGTGATGGGAGCACTGACGGATGCGGTATTGTCGGGATCGTTCCAGCGCAGCGTCACGCTGGGGGTGGCGATCACGCCGCCCTGGACGGCGCTCACCACGCGACCGCGAATGTGTACGGTATGCACCAAGGTGAGGAAAATATCGATGCCGCCGGCTTCGTCGCCGGGGGCGATATTGATGGCCACGGCGTCGGACATTCTTTGAACCTCCGGAAAGAACGTGACCGCGTAGGTCAAATCGGGCAGGGGATTGCCGAGCGCGTCCTTGCGCGTCTCCGGCTGTGCGCCGGGCGGACGAGGCGGGGCCTGATACAAAGCCGCGACGTAGTAGGAGCCGGGTTCCAGACCATGCACGCGGTACTCGCCGCGATCGTCGGTGCGGGCGCTGGCGGCCGCGCTGTATCCATGACGCCCGCGCTCGTAATAAGAGCGATAGAGCTGAATGGCGACGTTCACGGCCGGTTCGGCGTCGTCGAACTTCACCTTGCCGCTGATCACTCCCGAAGGCGTCAGGCGAAACACCAGTGAGCCGATGGTTTCGCCCGAGTTGACCGAAAAAATCGGCGGCATTTTGTTATCGCCGATGCGGCCGGCGGAGAGCGGGAGATAACCATCGCGCTGGGCCGTGATGGTGTAACGGCCGGGCGCTACGTTGGAGAAGGAGAACGCGCCGGTTTCGTCGGTGGTCTGATACAGCGCGGAGCCCTTGGAGTCGGCGGGCTTCAACAGGGCTTGCGCGCGACGCAGCGGCTGTCCGGTGGCGCCACTGAGCACGATTCCCTGGATGACGCCCGGAGCCTGCGCCTCAACGGGCGCTTCGATAGGTGGAGGTAAGGCGATGGGCGGCGGCGAGATGACTGGTGGCTCATCTTGGGCCAGGAGCGCGACGGCGCAGCAGCAGACCCCCAACAGACAAAGGTTCAGCAGGCGTGGCGAGAGGTCCACTGAGATATGACGATCATTTTAGCCTTTGCGTTGGGAGAGACAATTAGAAAGAAAAGTGACGATCAACCAGCGTCTGCAGAGCGGCGCATTTAAAGACGCCGAAGACTCAATCCTGCCACCGGACATCCGGTGGATCTATCGTGAATGGCTTTCTTCTCGACACGAATATTCCTTCGGAACTGATTCGCGCCCGGCCCGGCGTTGAAGTCTTCTAGCGTCGAGAAGAGTGTCGACGCGGCAAACACGGGTGTTCGCGCCACACGTAGCGCACGCTTCAGCGTGCCGCATCGGCACTCGTGCCGATGCCTCTGCTTTCGAAATTGCCGGGACGGTCCACTAGTCGCCCTGGTCCTGGCGCAGCGCTTCCGTGGGATCGATGCTCGTGGCGCGGCGGCCAGACCGAGCACCACGCCGGACGCCGTCATCAGCGCGCCTTCCCGCAGGATTTGACCGAAGATTCGTGAGTGTGAAGACAACTGTGCAGAAAAAGCCCGGTCGTTTCAGAAGGCTGCCATAGGTGGTGAGCATCCGTCTTCCCGATCTGGCGGATTAGACGCCCAAGGCGCGAGACGGTTAGTTCCGGGCCGCGAGGATTTCGGAAATAGCCGCGATAGCGGTGGCGCACTGCTCGCGCGAGACATCGAAGTGCGTCACGGCGCGCATCTGGCGCGGATTAATCCCGTTCATCAGGACGCCTCGGGTTTTGAGCGCGGCGGTGAGATCGGTGGTGGCGAGACCGGTGGCGGAGATATCGAAGATGACGATGTTGGTCTGAACGCGCGCCGGGTCAATCCCGATTCCAGGCATTTTGGACAGTTCGCCCGCCAGGAATCGCGCGTTGGCGTGATCTTCGCCCAACCGGTGCGGCATCTCTTCGAGCGCGATCAGCCCGGCCGCCGCCAGTACGCCGGCTTGCCGCATCCCTCCGCCCAAGCGCTTGCGATAGCCGCGAGCGCGATGGATGGCATCGGCCGTCCCCACCAGCATGGATCCGACTGGCGCGCCCAGGCCTTTCGAAAGACAGAACATCACCGAATCGGCGGGCGCCGCGAGATCGCGAACCGGGCGATTCAGATGGCAAGCAGCGTTAAAGATGCGCGCGCCATCCAGATGCACTTTGAGGCCGCGGTTGTGCGCGTTCGCGCAGATGTCTTCGAAAACATCCATGGGATAAACCGCGCCGCCCGCCATGTTGTGCGTGTTCTCGATTTCGATCAGTCTGGTGGGCGCACAATGCGCGCTGTTAGGGCGGATGGCGGCTTCGATATCTCTCCAGCGCAGAATGCCGTCGCTGGATGGAACCGGCCGCAACAGGCAGCCCGAAAACCACGCCAGCATCGGCCAGTTCCCAATCCAGCAGATGTGCGCGCGATTCGCAGATCACTTCCTGGCCGTGCTCGGTGTGCATCTTCACCGCGATGGTGTTGCCCATGGTGCCGGTGGGGACGAAGAGGCCCGCCTCTTTGCCCATGATCTCGGCCGCGCGCTGTTCCAGGCGATTGACGGTGGGGTCTTCGCGATAAACGTCGTCGCCCACTTCGGCTTCGGCCATGGCGCGCCGCATGGCGGGGGTGGGGCGCGTGACGGTGTCGCTACGCAGATCGATCAGGCATGTCAGATAAATTCCGCGAAAACTTCGTTCGAAAAAAGCACGCCGCGATCGGTGAGGCGCAGGCGCGGGCCGTCGCGCTCCAGCAGACCTTCGGCGATGAAGCGGCGGATGGGTTGTTCAAACTTGAGCCACTCTTCGGCGCGCGGCTGAATGCCTTGCGTGAGGCGCAGTCCGACGAAGAAGCGCTCTTCGGCGTGGTTCGCGGGCGTGGAATCGATGCGAGCGGATTGGCCGCTCCGGATTCGCTCGACGTACTCGGCAGGCGATTCGATATTTTGGCTGCGCAGGGCGCCATCGAAACGAATGCGCGTCGGCGCCGAATCCGGCATACGGCTCCAATCGCCAGTATTTCAGATTGTGCAGCGATTCGAAGCCGGGGCGCGCGAAGTTGGAAATCTCGTAGCGCTGAATGCCGATGCGTGCCGAGATCATTCGACGGCCGTCTCATAAAGCTCTGCCGTGAGCTCGTCGCCGGGGACATCGGGCGCGCCGTAGCGTTTCCCGTTGAGCAACACCTCGCTGCCCAGGCGGCTGTCTTCGTCGATTTCGAGCATGTAGACGGAAACGTGCGGCGGCTGAAGGCGTTCGATCCACGACAAAGATTCGGCCCACGATCGCGCGCGTTTGTCCGGGAAGGCCGGCGATCAGATCAATGTTGATATTGTCGATGCCCGCCGAGCGCAGCGTCGCGATTTCGCGCTCCACAATCTCGGCCGTGTGCTTGCGTCCGGTGCGGGCCAACTCCCGCTGCACGAAAGATTGCACGCCCAGGCTGACGCGATTGATACCGGCGCGCAGCCACGCCGCCGCACGCTCCCGCGTAATGTTGCCGGGCGCGGCTTCGATGGTCGCCTCTTTCCATAGCCCGCCGTCCCGGAACCGCGCTCAAAATTTGATCGAGATCTCCGGAGCCATTCCGCTCGGCGTGCCGCCGCCGAGATAAATCGTTTCCGGCATCCAGGCCCATTCGTGCCCGGCGATTTCGCGAACGAGCGCCTCGACGTACCTCGGCTCCAGTTCGCGCGGAAAGACTCCCGAGGCGAAGTTGCAGTACGTGCATTTCTGCGCGCAGAACGGATAAGAAATGTAAACGCCCGGCATCTACAGCGAAACTTCTTCGCCCAATTGTTTGGCGATGGCGTCCTGGATCAGTTCGGTCAGCGATTGGCCGCGTCGCCGGCAGACACGAAATCGTTCTTCGCGCTGTCCCAATCCAGCTTGTAGCTTTTCGAATGCGCCGAGACCCAGATCTGGTGAACCGGCGCGTTGGGGCTGATGACAAACTTGCCGGGCGGCTCCTCGAACTCGATGGCGAGCGCGCCGCTGTTGAAATCGGCCTCGAAGTCGGCGCCGTCGGAAGCCGCAGTCAGCCGGCGATACAGGGCTTCCAGCGATTGGTCGGCGCGGTTCTTGAATTCCTGATCGTCCATAGTACCGTCGATCCGAAGCTTTGATTTTAGCTGAAACGGCCCTACCGCTAGCGAAAAGTGCGAGACTTTGGGACAGGTTGCCGCATCTGTTACCCTTGGAAAGTTGCTCATGATGGAGTCGGCCTGTCTTCGACACACTGAGATCCCGCATACTTCGGCGTTGTTTTCCGATTTTCAATACCACTTCGATAGAGTGGCGCGGTTCTATGCTCATAATCCGCACGATGGACGGAGCTATGCTGCGGCCGCCAAGCAGCTGGCGTACCCGGAAGACCGGCGAACGGCGCTGGTAGCTGCGCTGCGGGCGAGCAACAGTGAAACAGCATCGCTCGATTTGCTGGCGCGTCCTGGTACGGTCGCGGTGGTCACCGGGCAGCAGGTGGGGTTGTTTTCCGGGCCGGCCTACACCATTTATAAGGCGCTGACGGCCGTTCGCCTGGCTGCGCGCTTGAGCGAGCAGGGCATTCCCGCCGTTCCGATGTTCTGGCTGGCAACCGAAGATCACGACGTGGCGGAAGTGAATCACGCGTTTGTTTTTGGACCGGATCATCGGCCGATCCAACTCAGCGTGAATGCCAATGGCGGATCGGAGCGGCCTGCAGGCCGGGTGCCCATTGCCGCGCCGCCAGTGGATCGCCTGAACGAGGTGCTGGCCGGGTTTCCGCATGGCGAAGAAGTGGCCGGGATGGCGCGCGCCGCTTATCCGGACGGCGTGACGTTCGGCCGGGCTTTCCGTGTATTGCTGGAGCGGCTGCTGGCCGGGCGGGGAGTGCTGTTCGTGGATCCGTTGGATGAATCCATCCGACGCCTGGCAGCTCCGCTGCTGCAGGAAGCAGTTCGGCAGGACGAGGGCCTGCACGGAAAATTGCTTGAGCGTGGCAAGGAGCTGGAAGCGGCGGGGTATCACGCGCAAGTGCATGTGGAAGCGAAAACGTCGCTGGTGTTCCTGCTGGATGGCGAGCGCCGGGCTACGCTGCGGCGGCAAAACGGCGAGTATGTCGCCAAGGAAAAACGCGGCGGGGACGGCAAATACTCGGCGGCGGAGCTGATCGGCCGCGCGGAACAATTATCGCCCAATGCGTTGCTGCGGCCGGTGGTGCAGGATTACGTGCTGCCCACGGTGGCGTACGTGGGCGGGCCGGCGGAACTGGCGTACATGGCGCAATCGGAAATGCTGTACCGCGAACTGTTGGGCCGCGCGCCGGTGATGGTATCGCGCGGCGGCTTCACGCTGCTGGACGCTCGCACCGCGAAGTTAGTGGAGCGCTATGGAATCACCGTTCCGGCGTTCTTCCATGGCGAGGACAGCGTGCGCGACACTATCGCGCGTACGCTGGTGCCTCCGGCGCTGAGTGAGGAGTTCAACACGGTGCGCCGCGCGGTTTCTGGTTCGATAGAGCGGCTGCGCGACGACCTGGCGGCGTTCGATGCGACATTGGGCGAGGCGGCCAATAAGAGCCTGGCCAAAATTACGTACCAGCTTTCTAAGATGGAGCGCAAGACGGCGCGTGAAACGCTGAAGCGCGACCAGCGGGCCGGCGCCGACGCTCGGTTCATGTCTGACCTGATTTTTCCCGACAAGCACCTGCAAGAGCGTTACTACTCGATCCTGCCCTTTCTCGCCCGGCACGGCGTGAACGAGTTGATGGACACGCTGTACGAGCACTTGCGGCTGGAGTGTCCGGATCATCAGGTGCTGGTGGTGTGAAGCTATCCTTCCTATTCAGGAAGGCGTGGCGAGTGTTCTTTGATCGCTGCTCCGAGATTGCGTCGCAGAAATTCCCGATAGGAGCCCGCGAGCCTTTCCACATCCACTTCGGCCGGCACTCCTTCCACAACTCCCAAAGATCGCAACAACGAGACCCGTTTTGAGACCAGCGGGTCATTAATCCGCTCAGGTTCCGGGGTGTGAAAAACAACCGGCGTTCCAAATGCCAGGCATGGCAACGCGACGTGCAGACGGCAGGTGTGCACCAGCGCCGCTTTCTTATAGAGCTCCAGTATTTCAATCGCCGCGCGCCATTGGTCCTTCCACGACATGTCGCGGCCGATCTGATGCGTCAGTGTGACAGCCGTTCGGCCGGTCGCTGGACCTATCCACGCGTCCGCGTTGTATATTCCCTGCCGACGGCCCCGGTAACGCGGGAAGGTGAGCGAGGCACAGCCGATCATTTCGGCCTGGAGACCTTGTCTGCACATTTCCTGCTGGGTCTCGGGATCTCTGGCGCCTATCGGAAACGGCGAACAACGCAACCATTCCAGATTGTGCTCCTGCGCGACGAACACGCCGGCGAACAAGCATCGTTCGCGGGCCCGGGGTGGCGGCAGTGTATTGTTGCCTAGCCATCCGTTGGCCACCAGAAGTGTACTGCCGGGGGTTCGTCCAGTTCCACGCTCGACGGCTGCAATGGGGCCTGGCAGGAGACGCGAAAGAGCCACCGTCTGAACAGCATCACCCAGATTTTGAGTTCCGCGGTAGACAAACACTCCATGCGCCGGTCGAAGGAAGTTCACCGGAAGTATCCGGAAGGGGAAGCGGTTTGGAAATCTAAACACGGGTCGGCAACAAAATCAGGGGCGCTGGTGGAGTCGCACCCGACGCGAAGTCCAGAGTAGCATTGATCGTACAGATCCATGCGGGCATCGCTGGGATCCGCGGTAGCGCGGCGCGAGATCCGCGTTGGTCTACTTCGCTCGCCCTGTATACCCTTGCGCGATCGACGGAATAGCAATGATTTCGTTTCGCGCGCTGGGCGTTCCCCATCCGCCGTAAAACACGATGCCGAATAGAGTCTTCTTGTCGCGGCCGCCGAAAAACGTGCCGTGCAAGCCCTGCGGGCCAGGAATGGTGCCGGCGAACTTGCCGTCTGGAGCGAAGACATCCACCGACTTGCCCGTCGCAACATAGACGCGACCCTGTTGATCGACTGCCGAACCGTCGCCGCCCTCGCCTCCCCGCAGTTTGCCGAACTCGCGCTGATTGGCGAGTGAGCCGTCGGGCTTCACGTCGAACGCAAAGACTGTTGCGCCGTTCGTAACATACAGCGTCTTTTCATCGGGACTTAAGATAATCCCATTCGCGAGCGGAACATTCTTGCCATATTGCGAGACCACGCCTTTCGGATCGGCGTAGAACACTCCGCTATCCGTGGCTCCGGTAACCGAAAAGTACACGCCGCCACGCGCATCGGCCATCAAATCGTTGATGACTCCGCCCACGCATTCCAGTGGCTGGCCCTGGAACGAATTCGCGAACATGTTCCGCCGAGGCTCCAGCTCTTCGATGGCCGAGCCGAGCCCGCGCTCCGCCACGAACAATTCGCCGTTCTTGCCGCGCGAAACCGCGCCGCCGGTGTTCGTTTTCGCATAGAGGATCTTGGCCAAGCCCGTGGATGGATCGAATTGCATTACGTTGCTCGCGTCGTTGTTCGCGAACAACACGGCGCCGTTGTCCCCGGCGATGGGGCCGTCAACATTATTGCCCTGCCACGACCAGACCACCTTCCATGACTTACCCGCGGCCAGAACACCGGGAATCGCGGACGTGGATGGAAGCGTCGGAGCCGGCGGCGCTGCGTTCGCGTTTGCGGACTGGCCGGCGCCGGGGATCGAGAACGGCTTAGGCGGATTCTTGCATTTCGCGAGCACGTTCTTTATTCCGGGATTCTGCCAGCTCTGCAGACTGCTGCCGCGAGGAAACGCCGACGAAGGACTCTGTGCAGACACAACGGCTACAGCGCAGCTCGCGGCCACCGCGCCAACCACAAACCGCCAAGGGCTAACAGCTCTCACTTCTTGATCCCTTTCGAGTCCACATCCCAGTTCGAATTCGTGCAGAGGCTGCAGTTCTTGCCGACGAACATCTTGCCGGCTTTCTTGTCGCCTTTGAACGTCCACAGCAGCCAGTTCGACGCGACGTTGGCGAACTCGCCGCCGCCTGGATGAAAGACGGTCGCAGTGTGGCCGGCGTTGTGCCGGGAGCCGTAGAAGGCCGGCACGTTGTTGATCATGTCGAACGTCGCTTTGGATGTCGCCAGCATGAAGTCGGGTTCGCCCCCGTTGATAAGCAGCACGGGTCCGTGCAATTTGGGCAGGTCGTCGGAAGTAGGAAATGGCGAAGGCGCTTTCTGCACGCCGGAATTGAACACGCCGATCGTCTTAACGCGTGGATCGGCGCCGAGGGCGATGGAGAGAAATCCCCCGCACGACTGACCCATCACCGCTACTTTGTCCGTGGCGATCTTGCCTTCGAGCGGCGAGCCGGCTCTTGCGTTTTCTTTGTCAGCCCAATCGATGGCGCCTCGGAGGTCATCGGCGTTCGACTGCCGTCGCGTGGCGCCTTCCTGCGGGAGCGTGCCCATCACCAGGAAGCCGTGTGAGGCAATCGTCGTCAGAAAGCCCGAGTAGCGCGTGCTGTCGATGGCACAACCGCCGTTGCCCCATACCATCACGGGCAAGGTGTCCTTCTTGGGAAACGCGTCCAGCGTCGCCGGGTGAAACACGAGATAGCCGGGCGAGCCGAATGCCTTTTCGGACGTGACCTTGTACGGTCCAGGCACCGCGAGCGGCGCGCCTTCCAGGGGCAACGATCGCTCGATCATTTCGCGAGTGATGCCGGGCGGTTGCGCCAGGCACACTCCGGCGCCTGTCAGAAGCACTGCGGCTGCGGCTACCAAGGTCTTATGCATTGTCCGTCTCCTCCGCGACCAGCATATCCCGAATCAACGCACCAGCGAAACTCCCGGGGTAGCTAGCCGTTTTCGACGCACGCTTTTATGTCCGAGTACGCCCTATCGATGAGCCTGCTTAGGGCTGCCGCGTTTGTGGGCGTTTCCGGTCTGAGCTTTACATGGCGCATGAACTTGCCGCTGCCTTGCAACAAGCGGGCCGGATCCGGCAGCGCCGCGCCGCGATAGAAGCCCACGTTTACGTGCGAACTGAGTACATTGACGTAGCCGAACGGCGCATCCCCCAGACATGCCACCGGGCAGCCGTCATGCAAGAGCTCCCGAACTTCGTCGCCGCATTTCCGCATCACCTCAAACCACTGCTGCGCCATGGCTCCCAATTCACCCGCATGCTCTCTCATCCATGCATCGATGGCGGGGTCGCGCTGGCGAGCGCCGTTGAATCGCAGCAATTCCGTTTTCATCGCCGCTCCATACTTTTGCGTGACGCGACTGCGTCAATCGTCTTCTGAATGCCCGCCGCCACAGCCGACGCGTGGGTCTCGGTGAACAGCGAGGCATGATCGCCCGCCAGGTAATGTTCCTCCAGACCGCCCTCGGCGAAGTCCGCCCAGCCGCAGCGAGGATCGGTCAACACTCGCGTGCTTACTTCCAGATCCGCGGCAAGAAAGTGAACAATCCGGGCGGGAAATGGCCTCAGCACATACTCTTCGCACACCGTCAGGCAGGCAGGGATGTTTTTTCCAAGGTCGCTCGCCCCCGTCGACACTTTGGCGCGCAACACCTTCCCGCGAAGCCGGCGTCTGGCCAGCCGGCCCACCATGTGGACATGCTCCGACAGTTCCGACCACGATGTCCGCGCCGCACCGCGAAGAATCTTGACGGCGTGAGCCAGATAGGCGCTCACATGGTTCCTGACTTTCGGGTAGCCAGGCGCCGGTGCGTCGAAAAGCATCAGAACAGGGACCTGTTCTCCCTCCGCCATAAGTTGAAGCGCGGTCTCATAAGCCAGAGGTGCGGCGCCACAATAAGCGCCCAAGATGTAGGGCCCGGACGGGCGCACTGCCCGGATGGATGCGCGCGATTCCTGGGCCAGATTCTCCACTGTGAGCAGGCGATTTCCGCGCACGGGCTCAGGCGGACAAAATGCAGAGAATGGTTGATCCGGACCCAGGCGCCGGGAGAGGTGGCGCAATTGGTAGGCTTCCGTGAGCGTGTTGCAGAAAAGGAAGAATGGAGTCCGCCCGCCTTCGCTTCGAAACACCACCGTGGGGTTGGAAAGCTCCGGACGCAGCGCAGCTTCGGGACGGGAGCCAAGAATCTGAGCGAGTGAGGACACTGTGGGCCGGTTGAGAAACTCCGCCTGCACAAACTGGTCGTGACCTGGCCCGAAGGAATCGAAAACGCGGTGCAACATACTGGCGGCCGAGAGCGAATCGCCACCTAAATCAAAGAAGTCGTCATCCACTCGCGGCTGTTCGATTCCCAGCACGGCGGTCCAAATCGCCAACAGCCTGGTTTCCATCTCGGTAGGTGGGCGGGACGTTCCTGGTCGGGCGCCGACGGCGCGGCGCGCTGCCGCCAAGGCCTCGCCGAATCGCTCCGTGAGTTCCAGCCGTTTGGGCTTTCCTGAAGCTGTCTTCGGGATGCTGGCAACGAAAAAGATGCGGCGCGGCACCTTGAACGGCGCCAATCGTCCGGAGGTGAATTCGCGCAGCTCGCGTTCCGAAACCCGTTCGCCCTCCTTCAAGATGACGCAAGCGGCCACATCTTCCCCCAACGAACGGTGTGGGATGGCGAACGTGGCAGCGTCCATAACAGCCGGATGGCGAATCAGCGCATCATCCACTTCCCGCGGAAGAATCTTCCTTGCCCCGCGGTTGATAAATTCCTTGCGGCGGCCCACGAGAAACAGAAAGCCATCTGCGTCCATCCGACCGATGTCTCCTGTGCGAAACCACCCTTCGCGGAAAGCCTGCCGGTTTGCTTCCGGGTTGTCCAAGTAGCCGTCCAGGTAGCCGTCCATGACGGTCGGCCCACGCACCACCACCTCACCTTCGACATCGGCGGGCAGAACCGTCCCGGATTCGTCCTGGATGGAAATTTCTGGACCGGTGCTCCTGCCTACCGACCCCGGCTTCCGCCAGGACAGGCGGTTGCGGCTCACGGTTGGGACTTCGGCCAGGCCGTAACCTTCCAGCACCGGGACTCCGAAGCGCTGCTCGAGTGAGTGGATTAATTCAGAATTGGCGGGCGCGCCGCCGGTGCGCACGAACCTGAGCGGAACCTGGGCGAGAATCTCCGGTTTCACCTGCTGGACTGCCAGAAGAATCGCGCGATGGACGGTGGGCGTAGCCAGGAACCAAGTGGGCCGAAATGCATCCAGCCATTCCACAAAGCCGTCCTCCCGGAATCCCGGCGTGCAGAAGACGCTTCCGCCACTGACGAGCTGCGCGAAAATCGCGTCCGGGCCGGCTGCGTGAGTTAGCGAGATGAGATTCAGATAACGGTCCGCCGCGCTTAACTCCAGGCTCCCGGCGTTCTCGCTCGCAAGAATCTCAAGCGCCGCGTGGCTGCGCGGGACAAGTTTCGGCACGCCGGTGGTTGCCGACGTTTGAAAAATCATTGCCTGATCCGTTTGACGGATGTTCAGGTCGCTGGCCGCGGCGCTGACTTCCGCGATTTCAAAAGCGCCGGCGGGGCCATCCCGAGGAACGCGGAGCTCAATAAACCCGATGCCCAACTGGCGCGCGGCTTGGGCCGCTACTGGGTTGGACGCTCCGTCCCACACCAGCGCAGCGGGGCGAAGCTGGCCGAAGTAATCCGCGTATTCCTTCTCGGTGAGAGTCGACTCCACCGGTGCACAGGCCGACCCGCTCATGATCGCGAGCGCCGCGGTTACAGCCGCCGGCCCTTGCGTCACGGCCAGCGCGATCGCAGTGCCGGTATGTGCGCCGGCGTTTCGCAAAGCTTCTCCACCGGATTCGATCTGATCCACCAGCTCGCGGAAAGTAAGGGACCGGCAATGCGGCGCAGCGAGCGCCACGGCTTCCGGCGACCGGCGCGCGACTTCGCCAAGCCCCAAGGGCACGCGAGCCTGCGTGTGCGGAGGCATCTGTAGCTGCACCTTATTTTGTAATGGTACTTGAGTCGGAATAAGGCTTGATACCCGGTTACACAACTACGAGACGGCTCCTCATAGGCCCAAGCAGTGCACTGCGGGCGGCGAAGTCAGACTCAAATCCTAGCACGATCCCGACGCCGCATTGGCCGATATTGCCCGACAAGGAGGGGTAGCTTTCGGGTTGATTAATAAGTGGTGGCCGAAGTGCTGACCGGGCCGTCGTGCGAGAAAGGGCAGGATCGCGTAATAACGCTCCTGCCGGTGGGATCATCAGGTGCTGGTGGTGTGAGCCGGTTGCGGCTGATTATTGCACATCCGCTATTCGACAGCGAGCTTTACTACTTTGACAGCTTGACCAGCAGGAATTCTCGAGTCAAACGTCACCAAAGTGAAGTTCGCAGCGTAGCAGCAAGCGCAGAGATAGGCGTCTGTCCAAAGATTCGGGGAGTTTGTGACCTTCGGTGTGAACACATCCCACGATTCCTGTAGCTCAGCCGGCTCGCTCAGGTAGCCAACTCGCCGATCTGCTCGTAGAGCACGATAGGCTCGCCACGCGTCGCTTGGACTGAGCGCTTCCTCGCCCATCACATGCCTGTTCGTGAGCAACCCAGGAAGCCAAGCTGAGTGATGCGACAAAACAGCACTTGATCGTCGTGAATGCCCGCGAACCAGCGTTTCGCGACGTTATGATGAATGTGTTTATCTGCGGCGAGAGCGATCCAGACGTTGACGTCAGGCAAGTAGATCATCAAAATCAAAGTTCGAAAGATCGAGCGTTCCCGGGCGCTTTGACGCCAGGACGGGCAACTCAACTTCGCCGTCTCCATTAAAGCCGGAGTGACATACGCCCACTTCTTTGGCAATCGCCTGCACGATCAACTGCTCCACAGTCGTCCCTCGAGAGGCCGCGACGGTCGCGCTCCTTTCGAATAGTGCATCGGGGAGGTTCACCGTCGTCTGCATAATTTAATTGTCCCACGTTGGCGAGGCGCCGCCCCAAATGTCCTCACGAGGACCCGGAATTGGTGGCCGAGGTGGGGGTCGCTCCTTTAACCGGGTCGAGGAGTCCGTAAGTTATAGATTCTACGTTGCTTGCGATGCCACTTTTGCCATAGATTCCAGGATGCATTGCCCGATATTGCCCGACGGGGCGATGTCGCTGAGGTACAAAACCCACTATCTGGAGCAGCGATTGGATCGAGAGCTTTGAGAGCGGCCCTGAACCGACCTCCACGCGCGCGTCGGCAGCAATGGCGGCGCGCATGGACCCTTGCTGGATCGGCGGGGTTGGCGCCCTGCCGACTCCGCCGATCACGAAAATGACGAACCCAAAAGCAACTAAGGGAAATCCTCGCGAACTGACGGCGGAAGATCGTGATCGATCCGTGTCAGCACACGTCGCCGCCAGCGAGGAAGTCACGATGGCATCCTCATGTTTAGGCTCGCTAGCGAACGACAAACGGGAGTGAGATTGTTTTCGTTGCGATATGCTCGGTCACATGCTGGAAAACGTCGATGTCGAAAGCTTGGCCGAGGTGGTTTCCGGCCAGATCCTCAAGCGCCGTATCGACAACCATTGGTAATCGCCGTTCTCCAGGGTTCTTGCGGTTGGAAGCGCCATTCGGTCTCTTGCTTGCCGATGAGCACAGTTCCGGTCACATTCCCCTGCGCGCTCGAGACGTGAAGCATCTTTTGCAAGAGCGGATCGTTCATGGGTGCAGGAAGTTCAATTGGATGGGCTGGGACGAGCCAGTTTTGGGAGCGACCATTCGCCACTGCTTGAGATCCGGCGGAAGGCGCTGGGCTGGGCCGCCGCGAAACGTTTTACGAAAGCCTTCCACCATCGGCGCGCCTTGAGCCCCGATTCGCACCACGCTGGTGGTGGACACATGAAAGTCACAAGCTTTATGCAGCACGTCTACGATGAGGTCCGCTGATTCTGAGTCCACGGTTCGGTGGCAGTTCTGACAGACTACGGATCGACGCCGATTTCATGTCGAAACGATGATCAAGACGGCCGCTCAGTCGCCGGTGCCGCACGAGCAAACACCCTGTCCACTGCCAACGAGACCAATTGCGCTGCACTCTGAACTCAGCCTGTTAAGTTCCGGCGTGCTCAGAGTGCTGTCTGAAAAGTTCGTCTCAGTCTCAGATCCACCAGTTTGGATGTGAGTCGCCCATGCGCGAATCCCGGCAGCCGGCGACGGGCTTGCGGGATTGCAACCCGTGGATGTCGGGATGGAAGAGATGACTTTAATGACGCCAGTTTTGGCTATGACCCCGTTGATGGGATTAGAGGTGAGATCGATGTTGATGTTCAGAGTGCGCAAGCCGTCGGGACTCAGGGAGCAACCGCAACATTCGGTCAATTCCTGATCCGGCTTGAACACGTAAATCAGGGCACACAGGTCCCCCGACGGATCGCATGCGGTGCAGTTTTCGGTCCCGACGTTGGTGATCCGGACCGTACCGCTGGGATCACCAGCGGTGTGAGCATTTACAAAGTAGTTCACCTTGTACGTGTCAGGGGCCGGTTGCGCAGACAGCGAAGCAGCTAATCCAACGAGAGCTCCCACCATGAATAGCAGTTTAGACATCATTTCTCCTCGAAAGCAATGATTTCCACCGAAACTCCTCAGCATTGTTTACAGGCTTGCTAAGGGCTCGTCGCAACACTCACATTCCCTTACAATCGCTCGAATACGCGAGGTCGCGTGTATCTTAGAGAATGCACGGGATAGCGCCCGACCGCAAGGACCATTTTCACTTTTCGTGAAAGTCCAGCGTTACTTTCGTACCAGCAGTACTGATCCGAAGATGAGCCGTCGCCGCCTTCGCTTCCGGCGATAATGGAGGAACTGGCAAGCTTCTTTGGAGTCACCGTGGTCGACATTCATTCCCACATTCTTCCAGGTATCGACGACGGATCTTCCTCGTTTGAAATGAGTTTGCAAATGGTCCGCCTCGCTCTGAGCTCCGGGACTACCGACATTGTTGCTACTCCCCACGCCAACACGGCATATCGCTATGAACCCGAAACAATCTCAAGTCTGCTTGAGAAATTACAGTCCGCCGTAGAGGGCGGGATCAAGATCCACCGAGGCTGCGATTTCCATCTTTCGCCGCACAACATTCAAGCGGCGCTCGAGAATCCCTCAAGGTTTGCGATTAACGGCCTGAGTTACCTGCTGGTGGAATTTCCAGAGCTCGGTTTGTTCCAGGGAATCGAAGAGGTGTTCAACAACCTCATCCGCGTCGGTTTGACGCCGATCGTCACGCACCCGGAACGTAACCGGCTCTTATCCGCGGACATTCCGCGACTTCGGCGGTGGGTCGAAAGAGGAATTCCGTTGCAGATTACGGCGCAAAGCCTGCTCGGGAGGTTTGGCGCCGACGCAGCTAAATGGTGCCTCGAAATGTTGAAGGAAGGCCAGGTGCACTTTGTGGCGAGCGATGGACATGACCCCGTCAACCGCCCGCCACGGCTGGATGAAGCCCGAGATTTTCTCGTGAATCACTTCGATGAGGAATTCGCGAACTCACTTGTTGAAGTAAATCCGCGAGCCGTGATTGAGGGTCGGCCCTACGACATGGTTACCCTCCCTCCCAAGATGAAGAAGCGGAAAAGATGGTTTCTATTCGGCGGTTAGAAAAGTCTACGAAGCACTCAACACCTGGTTGCTGCCGAACGTAACTGGTTTCGCGCGAGATCGTCAGTATCGAATTCCTGGGCAGGGGAATGAAGCTCGATCGAACCGTGCGAATCCCCGGCCGAAGAAAGCAATCGAGAGAGGATCAAGCTTGGAACGTTTAACTACCATCGCGACCTGCCACGGCTCCGGGAAGAAACGAATAAAAAAGGTGCGAGTGTGTTCGGACAAGTGAACGTCGCGGCGGCTCGTCGACTGAAACCATCCGACAGGAGTTAGTTCGCCCAATTCTTCGTCGGACGCTGCAGCCTCCATCTGACGCGTCAAGCTTTCGCAATCTTTTTCCGAAAGCTCAAAGGCAGGGCCGTAGTGATGCTCGCACTCCACCGAGCGAATGGCGCAGACGTAGACGGTTTCCGATTCCTTCCTTCCGAACAGCAATCCTCCAACTTCCACCCCGCCCCATGGATAGCGGCGATAGCCGTTCATCGCGAGTTCAGCGATCTCCGCGATCACGCTCGAAGAGCAGTGCACATTCGGAGATGCCCCTTTGCCACGCCAGATGCTCATACGCTGTACTTAATCAATTATGCGCTATGATCTTCAGATCCGTCGCTTTGTTTCGAGTGACGGGACGATTTCGAATTTCGCACTGGCTTGGCGCACTGGTTTAAAGATGCAACCTGACGAGCAATCCGAAGTGTCCTCGGCTACCCACGACCATCCGCACGTCCGTGTCTCGAGTTATGAGAAGACCAATGCAGTCTTGCGTTTGCTGAAGGGCGAATCTGCGGACGCAATCAGCCGTGAACTCGGGGTTACGATTGGACGGCTCGAGCGCTGGAAAAGCAGTTTCATTGCGGCTGGCTCCGCCGAACTTGCCAAGCGAAGAGACGTTTCCTCGAAAACGTGGGTCACAAAACATTTGGGATCCATTCGGCAGTGGATTTGGTTGCTCGTCGCCTTGGCTGGGGTCATCACAATCCTCGCCATTCTCATGGAGCGTAGTCCGGGCGAATAAGCGGGTCGTAAACAGTTTTGGCCCGAGGTCGCATCGCGCTTGGCTGCCAGTTATAACACTGCGCCTCCATAGCGCCGGATCTACAAACAGCACGATCAAGGAACGAAAACACCGAAGGCAATCGGCACGGGGATCTAACGAGCGTTGTCTTGACGGAAGCTTAAAGTGCAAACAAAATGCGATTAACATGTCGTCTAACCTCAGAGTACTATCGTTAACATCTGCCATCTGGAACATAATGGGTTCATTGTGTTCGTGCTTTACAGATATTGACAGTGTTTTTAATCGTTCTAGAGCTCCTAGTACTCGATAGGACTACGACCGAAACTCTCGGGATGCAGCTCGGCGGCCTCAGTAAACCCAAGAAAAAGGAGCCCTCCTGAGAGCTATGGTACTTGTCATACAATTGATGCTTGACGAAGAAGTCATTCTTCGTTTAGAATTCGAAATCCTCTTAACCTTTTGACATGGATCTCCGCAGATCCGATTGTTTCCGGAGAATTGAACGCTTAATGACTAAAACAGGGCGGAGCTTGCTCAACAATAAGAGCAACTCGTGACACAAAGGTGAAGGGAGTTTCGCGCGCATGCTTCTAGGGCAGCCTGCATCCGATTATCTTGAGGCGGAATACAGTCCGTCGGAACATTGGTTCGCCATTTATGTTCGTCCTCACTTCGAGCGAACTGTCGAGCAATGCCTCAAAGGCAAGGGATATCACGCGTTCTCGCCCTTTTACCAAACCGTGCGAAAGCAGTCGGGGCGCACGAAGGTGCTGGAGCTGGCGCTTTTTCCGGGATACGTCTTCTGCTTCTTTAATCCGCTCAAACGGCTGCCGATTCTTACTACGCCCGGCATCGTGAACGTCGTAGGATCGCGCAACATCCCTGAACCGATTGACCTCGCCGAGATCCATTCCATCCAAACTGTCGCCGCATCGGGTCAGCCCGTCACCCCGTGGCCCTTTCTCCAGCAGGGCCAAAAGATCCGTATCGAAGCCGGCCCTCTCGCGGGAACCGAAGGTACTTTGTTGCGGGTGAAGAACGAGTTCAAGCTCATCGTGTCGGTAACTCTGCTGCAGCGATCGATGGCTGTTGAGATTGACCAGGAAGTTGTGCGTCCCCTGTTCTGACAGGGGTACTGCGGCCCTATCGACTAGTACGCGAAACCTGCCGCTGGTCGCTTACCAATCTGTTTACCGCTTTGTTTACATTGACCTACCCGAATTGTTCGGCTAATCTTTACTCCTGAGGGAACGCATATTCCCGAAAGTCAGACTATTGCGGACTCAATGAAAAAGCACGAGACGGGCAATCTGATCGATGATGCAGCTCGCATCTTGGCGGGCCCCCTGCCCCGGCGGCAAGCGCTGAAATCAATCTTTGGTATTTTGGCGGGAAGCCTTCTCGCCACGCTTGGGGTCAGAAAAGCCTTTGCTCAGAAATCTGTAACGTGTAAGCCAGCCTGTGCTAAAAACCAAATCTGTTGTGAGGGGGCCAGTGGTCCACCGTTCTGTATCAGTACCTCCAAGCAATGCTGCGGCGACACCTCCTGCGGAGCGGATGAGACTTGTTGTACAGGCACCGGCGGAAAGAAATTTAATAGCGGTGCAGGTAACACATGCTGCGGCAACACTTCGTGCCCAAAGGGGCAGACTTGTTGTGTTGGCACGAGCGGACAGCGATTCTGCAGTAGTACAAATGGAATTTGTTGTGGCAACACTTCTTGTGCGGTCAAGCAGCAATGCTGCCGGACGGGTTCGCAACCGTTCTGTACAAATAACCCTCTCTGCTGCGGGAACAGTTCGTGTACTCAGGGCGAAACCTGTTGCTCAAACACCGTCTGCTGTGCCAAGGGCCAGACCTGTAAGAGCGGCCGCTGCTCGTCATCGAAAGTCTGAACCAGCTGTTTGAGAAATGGGATGCGTAGCACGCCCCCATGGCGCGTTTTTCTGGCTCGTTTCTCGCTGCTGGTTTCCTTCGGTTTACTGGCAATTGCGCTCGCATTCGCTGCAGTTGACGAAAGCGGGCTAAACTCAGTCGGTTGGAACATATCTCTCCTCCTCATCGGTGTCGGAGCAATCTTTTGCTTCCTCGCCGATTCATTGGGTGATCGTCCGCGGCTAACGGCGCGAGCTGGCTGGGTCTTCCTGCTTCCTGCCGTTTATGTCGGGTTCCAGCTCGTGCCCCTGCCCTTGCCGCTCTTGAAGATTCTCTCCCCGGAGGGGGCGAAGCTAGTCGAAAGTTTAGCGCCGATCACACACGCGCCTGGCTTTGCCCCCCTAAGCATTCATCCAGCCACGACTGGTCTCTTTTTCTTGAGAACCCTTGGCTATAGCCTCACCGCCCTCGTGATCTATGAAGTATCGCAGATACTGCTGGAGCCGGCAACCCTGGGCGTGCGTTCTCCCTTTAATCGGCATTGCGGCGTTTGAAGCTTTTCTCGGAATCGTTCAGTCTGCCGACGGCGGGGAAGTCCAGGGAACGTACAACAGCAGAGATCATTTCGCGGGAATTCTTGAAATGGTGCTGCCGCTCGCCGTGGCATACGGAATCTCTCGCATGAAACGCTCGGATGGAGCAGCAGGCGTTTCGGTATCCAACGCGCTCAAAGCCTGCGTCGCATTCGCCTTTGCGGCCGCGATGCTCGTTGGGTTGGTCTATTCGCTATCGAAGACGGGGTTTGTCGGCGGGTCTAGGAGCGTTGTTTGTAATGGGTGCCCTGGCGGTCTTGTCGAAACTTAAAGGGATTGCGAAGATGGATGGCTATCGCAGGCTTGGCGGATTTCCGTCCTGTTGATTTTCCTGTTCCTCCCCACGAACCAACTAGCCAATGCATACGCCAGGGTTTGTTTCAAACGACCCGGGATCTCCATCGAGGGACGCGCACCGATTTGGAGCGACTCTCGACATCTGCTTAGAGACTACCCGGTCTTTCGGCACAGGACTCGGCACTTACGAAACAGCCTTCCTGAAGTATCAAACTGCCAATGTCGACTCGGCTTATACGTTTGCACATAATGATTACATCCAGCTTGCGAGCGAACTCGGCGCCTTGGGTTTTCTGATCTTTGGAGGAGTGTTTGTGGTGGCCATAACAAAAGCAGTCCGCGCAGCATACAGCGAAGAATGGAACGTGCGGCTTCTCGGGCTGGGGTGCGTCGGCGCACTCACTGCGATCGGTATCCACAGCCTGGCAGATTTCAATCTCTACATTCCCGCCAACGCGCTTCTGCTCTCCTGGATTGTTGGAATCTCGATCTGCCTTCCACGGGCCTCTCACCGGTCGCAATCTCTCGAAGATCGCGGAAGAGCGAGAGACCGCTCCGCGAAATCTTTTTGACAGGGCCGCTCGACAGACTGTTCCAATTCTCTTCAGCTGGCCTGCTCATCGCCTACTCGATGGGAGGGCTTGTTCTTGAGACTAAGTACGAGAATGATCCTCATGCCGAAAACCTATTGTGCCGATTCGGCATTTGCGATCCTGGCATCGTTTTAGCGGCGGATGGACGCGAGAATCAGGAAGCACGCTCGTGGCATCTCTCCCTACGTTGATGGACGCCGTCAAGAAGGACCCTGCGGATCCGGGACGATGGTGCGACTTAGGGGATGCTCTTCTTCGAACGGGACGAGTGAATGAAGCCCGGTACTCCTTCTCGAGAGCCCTGGCCCTTGGGCCAGAAATCCCGCTCATATTGGTTAGAAGCGCAAAGTTTCATCATGCCGTCCGGGAAGACGATCTCGCACTGAAGGAAGGCGCACATGTGCTAGAAAGATCCGAACTCTATCAGCCAGGGATCTTTGACTGGTACCGGGATCAGAAGTTTAGTATGAATGACATCTTATGCCGTGGCCTTCCGCCGGGCCCTCGCACCGCGCAATCGTATCTTCGCTATTGGATGGGACTAGGAGAGATCGGCAACGCCATGACAACTTGGGATTGGATACTCTCACACCACTATGCAGACCTTCCGATCGCTCGTGAGTACATCAATTTTCTTTTCGGAAACGGGAAGTATCAAGAAGCCTCCGATGCCTGGGCTCTTTTCCTCGGCGATCGCCGGAACGGTTATCGTCAGTCGAACTGGATATTCAACGGCGATTTTGAAGCAGAGCCCTCTGGCGTACCTTTGGATTGGCAAATCGGGAGCTGCATCTGATCAAGTGGAGACGGTGCTTGATTCGACGGTGGCATACACAGGAAAGCGTTCGCTGCGGATTCGGTTCGCTGGAACAGAGAACGTGAATTACGCAGACACTTGGCAGAAGACGACTGTTCCGCCAGGAAACTATCGCTTCACGGCGTTCATCCGCACCGAGGACATCACCACAGATAAGGGGGTCGCGTTTCGTATTTTCGATCCGGAGAATTCTTCACGCCTGGACGCCAGGACTGAGCAGTTCATTGGTAGCACCGGATGGAGGAGAGTTGAACAGACCGTGCGAGTGCCAAGCGCAACGAAGCTGGTCGAGATTCAGGTGATTCGTGAGCCGACCATGAAGTTCGACAACAAGGTGAGCGGGACGGCCTGGATCGACAATGTGAGTTTGTCGAGAATCGAGTAACAGGAATTAGCCTGTGAGGTAGATATGAATGTCATTTTATTGTTAGCTCGTCGTCACACTAGCCCTGGTCTTCGGCATCGCGGGAGTTTCGAAGCTAGCTGATCTCGACGGCTCAAGGAAATCATTAGTCAGCTTCGGAGTGCCGAAGCCCTTGGCGATCCCGCTGGCGTGGCTTCTGCCGCTCGTGGAGTTGATTTGCGCCGCAGCGTTGATTCCCGCTGCTACCGCTTGGTGGGGTGCGACGGGTGTGCTGGCGCTGCTCCTTGGCTTCATCGTTGGTATCAGCATTAGTTTGATGCGTGGGCAGCAGACCAGACTGTCATTGCTTCGGACAGCTGCATTCTTCACCAATCGGCTGGCAGACGCTCGTCCGAAATGCCGTTCTGGCTGGGATCTCCGTGTGGATTGTCTCGCAAGGCCGGGAGAACGCCGGTCTGAGCATCGTTGACTGGACGCGTAGCTTGAGCGGTACGAACTCCGCAATAGCTGCTCTTGCGATCGCCATTGCCGCTCTTGCCGCATTTGAATTGTGGGCCCTGATCCATGTCCTTCGCCAGAACGGCCGTCTACTGCTGCGTCTGGAAGCGGTGGAGGCAAAGTTAGGGGGTACTGAGGCACCGCCGGCGGGCCTGCCTGTCGGTAACGAAGCACCAGGCTTTGAGCTCCCCGATCTTAGTGGCGACAGAGTATCGCTTCAGACGCTGTTAAATCGTGGTAATCCCCTGCTCCTATTTTTCAGCGAGCCGGGATGTAGTGCTTGCGATAGTATCCTTCCAGAAGTTTCCCAATGGCAGCGCGATTACCGCGATCGCCTTTCCATCGTTCCCATTACGAGCGGTGATATTAGTCAGAATCGGCAAAAGGGCAAGACTTACGGTCTTCACAATGTGCTCATACAAGCCGATAGGGAGGTCGCCGAAGCTTATCGTGTCGAAGCGACGCCTAGCGCCGTGCTGGTGAAGGATGGCCGCATCGAGAGTCCCCTGGCCGTTGGGACGGACGAGAATTCGAGGACTCGTCGCCCGTGCAACTTTACCGCCCCCGGTGAAAGCCGGCGACCCGGTTCCATCGCTCCGCCTTCCCGATCTGAGCGGCGAAATAGTCGATCTCGCCCAGCTCCGAAGCCGCCGAACTTTGATGTTGTTCTGGAGTCCTTCCTGTGGGTTCTGCCAGCAGATGCTCGAAGACATCAAGAAATGGGAGGATCACCCGCAAGACGACGCGCCGGAGCTGGTCGTGATCTCCGCAGGTGCCTTTGAGGATAATCGCAAACAAGGCTTCCGATCACGGGTCTTGCTTGATCCTTACTATGCCGCGAGTCAAGTTTTTAATTCGGGCGGTACGCCTTCTGGAGTCGTCCTTGAGGATGGTAGAGTCGCTACCGAGGTTGCAGTGGGCGCGGAAGCCGTATTGGCGTTAGCAGGCGCAACTTCGGCCCACCAGTAAACGCCAAGTCAGCGTCCATTCTCTCGGGATACATGACGCCTCTTCATCTTTCCTTCGCCACTCTGTCATCAGGAACAACCGGCGACGATGTCAATCAGTGGCGTAGACAAGCGTGTAATACAGCGGCTCGATATTTTCGACGATTATGTCTTACTTTGTCGTTGACAGCCGCAGTATTTATCCCTTAGGATACTTTCCTGCCCCAAAATATCAGGGGAGAGTACGATTTTCTGAGAAGCGTTCGGAATTCTTCTTAGGAAATAACAGCTTCCAGTTTTCTTCCAAGTCTTAACTGACTTGAATGTACACCACAGGGCGGTAGCTTGCGCCGCGTGATGCACTATCTTCTCACTACCAACTAACGGCCATTGCGCGGAGAACTGAAGGTATGTCGCTAAAAAGAAGCAAAATGGTAAGCTTCCGCTTGTCCCCGGCAGAATACACGAGGTTTCGGCAGGTTTGTGCGGTCAAAGGGGTTCGAAGCATTTCCGATTTAGCGCGCGTAGCCATGACCATGGTCGCGTCGCAAGAGGTCGAGATCGATCCTCTGTGCGATCAGGTGCAGGAGATTCGCACGCAGGTGCAGTCGATCTCGTTGGAGTTGGATCGTATTTCGAATGCGGTCGAAGCCCGCAAAGCTGCCGCCAGAGCGTCTTAATGATCGGTCCGACCGTAGTAAACCTCGTCTCTCTTTTTCTGTGCGCCTTTTGCTAATCAATCAGTTCTTTTGGCCGGACACGGCGCCCACGGGCCGCTTCCTGCTCGATGTTGCTCGCGCAATCGAGGCGGACAAGATTCAACTAACCGCAATCTGTGGCGCATGTGCGTACGGGACCACGGATGACACGCCGCGTCCGCGAGTCCGAATTCTCCGGCCTTCGGCGACTCGCTTTTCTCATGACGTCGTTGGCCGAATGTTGTCTTACGCATCTTTTCTCGCTGGAGCTGTTGTGGCCGGCTTTCGCGTCGGTCGTCCCGATACCGTGATCACGCTCACCACACCGCCGCTGACTTCGGTGTTCGGTAGAATGCTCAAGCTGTTGCGAGGCTGTCGGCATTTCATTTGGGAAATGGACGTTTACCCGGATATCGCGGTGGATGTCGGTACTCTCAAGCCTCGCTCGATGCTCACCTGCATCATTGGGGCACTCGCGGACTGGTCTCGCCGCAATGCCGACGGCATCATCGTGCTAGGTGACGAGATGAAGGCCCGGCTAATCGCCCGAGACATTCCGGAGCACAAGATCCACGTTGCGCAGAATTGGGCGGATGGCGCGGAAATTAGTCCTTTGCCGTTCCCGGAGGGTCCGCTGGTGGTGCACTATTCCGGCAACTTCGGACTCGCACACGATTTCGAAACGATTTCGACCGTGATCAAGCAATTCGCGAACGATCCGCGCTTTCAGTTTGTGTTCGCCGGTGGTGGAAGCCGTCGAAAGGAGATTGGAAGACTTCTGCCGCGAGCAAGGTATTACCAACGTCATCTTCAAGCCCTATTCGTTGCGGGCTGAACTCAGCGCGAGTCTCGCCGAAGGACATCTCGGGCTAGTAACTCAATTACCGCAGACATGCGGCTCCATAGTCCCAAGCAAGACTTACGGGATTATGGCGTCGGGTCGTCCCGTTCTTTACATCGGACCGCGCGAGGCCACGCCCGCGAGAATAATCAACCGCTTCCAGTGCGGCTGGCAAGTGACTCCTGGCGATAGCTGCGGCCTGGCTCAGTCTGTTGGAGAGGCTTAACTCTGAGAGGCATTTGATCTCTGAGGCTGGCGCTCGTGCTCGCCAAGCATTCGAAGCGCATTATGACCGCCCGATCGCGGCGGCACGCATCGTGAAGATCCTCGGTTTAGACGCCCGCTGCCGTCGGCGCGCCGGTTCCAGATGCACGAAAAACCGCGTACTCGGCGATGTGGCGCCGGTTCCCGATCACCAAGAAACAGAGCCGCTCGTTAACGTTTCGAGCTAAACAATGTTTTCGTTGCTTTTCCTAGGATCTGTTTCCTTCGTGCTGTGTCTGTTCCTGACGCCAGTGGTTCGGGAAGTTTTCCGCAGATACGGTCTGGCGCAACGCGGCAGTGAAGCCACCGAACTGTCTCATCCGATCCCGCGAGCGGGCGGCGTTGCCATCGTCATCTCTTATCTTGTTGCTTACCTCTGTCTGCTCGTGTTGCCACTGAAGGCGAGGTTTCATCGTCTGGGACTCTTTGAATTTCACTCTGCGCTTGTTGCCGGCCGCCGGACTCATTTTCATCATTGGACTCGTGGACGACATCATCGGCCTGGAGCCTTGGCACAAGCTCATGGGCGAGACAATCGCCGCCGGTGCGGCCTATTGGGCTGGCATTCACATACAGGGTTTGGAGGGCCATGGAGCTGGGGCTTGGTGGAATCTTCCCGTAACGATTATTTGGTTGGTGGCGTGCACCAACGCCATCAATCTGATCGACGGCGTGGACGGGCTCGCCACTGGCATCGGACTCTTCGCCACTTGCACTACATTGATCGCCGCTCTCATCCAACACAACACCGCGCTCGCGATCGCTATTGTCCCGCTCGCAGGCTGTCTGCTCGGCTTTATCCGCTACAACTTCAATCCCGCGACCATCTTTCTCGGCGATTGCGGCAGCCTGTTCATCGGCTTCCTGCTCGGCTGTTACGCCGTAGTGTGGAGCCAGAAAGCAGCCACGATTCTGGGCATGACGGCGCCGCTCATGGCGCTTTCTATTCCATTGCTCGATATGGCCGTGGCCATTGCCCGGCGCTTCCTTCGCCGCCAACCTCTCTTTGAAGGGGATCGCAACCACATCCATCACCGCCTTCTGAATCGGGGCTTCACGCCGCGCAAAGTCGCGCTGGTCTTATACGCGTGCGCTGCAGTCGGTGCAGCGGGTTCGCTAGTCGTGGCGAATCGGAATATTGCGGGGTTCATCATTCTGGCATTTTGCATGACAACCTGGATCGGCGTCCAGCACCTCGGCTACGTCGAGTTTGGCGTAGCGGGCCGCTTGCTCATCGACGGCGCTTTCCGCCGGCTCCTCAATTCCCACATCTCGATCGAGAATCTTGAAGAGAGCCTGACCGCGGCTTCCACGCTGGAAGATTGCTGGAATGTGCTCCGGCGCTACTATCGCGAGTTCGGCTTCTATCGGATTGAGGTGCAAATGGCGGGGCAGAAACTTAGCGAATGCGCCGAAATGCAGCCCTTTCAGTCCTGGAAGGTGACCGTTCCGATCTCCGAAGTAAGCTACATTGAACTGCATCGCGGCTTTGGGCCGGCACAACAACATCAGGTCGTCGCCTCGTTCGTGGACGTGATGCGGAAAGTGCTTGAGCCCAAGTGCACTGCCTTTGAACGAATTGGCCCGCAGACAGAGCGTGCGCGCGTAGCGATGATTGCAAGCGCATGACCGAACGGCTATCAGCCGGGTTCAGAGGTTAGGTACCGTGTTACTTCACCAATCACAATCCTGTCCTGCTCGATCTCGACACTGCTGTTGTTCCAGGGCCCGGCGATCCCTGCCAAGTTCGAGCCGTCGGCCAGTCACGACGTCAACCGTCTCAACTCCCACTCCTGCTCCCGCACAGAATGACAACGACACTCTAGGACCCGGCGACCAGATCCTCATTCGCGCCATCGATATTGAGGAGATCGACAATAAACCTGTGTTTATTGATCGCCGAGGCAATATCAACTTGCCCGTCGTCGGCGAGCTACAAGCTGCGGGGCTTACGCCCGAGCAACTCGAGGATGCAATTAAACTGCGCCTTACGAAGGTCTTGAGGCACCCGCCGGACGTCACGGTATCCCTTATGGAGGTGCACAGCCAAGGCGTGTCCGTCTTGGGCGCGGTCACAACTCCCGGAGTTCACCAACTCCAGGGCGAAAAGACACTCTTCGAAGTTCTCTCGCTCGCGGGCGGCCTTCGCCCTGACGCTGGATATACGGTCATCATCACCCGGCGAATCGAGTGGGGGCCGATTCCTCTTCCAACCGCCGCTCCTGATTCCACCGGTCACTTCTCAGTTGCGTCCGTCAGCGTCAAGAGCATCATGGCCGCCAGCAACCCCGCCGAGAACATCCTCATCAAGCCAAATGATGTCATCAGCGTTCCCCGGGCGGACATCATTTACGTTATCGGCGCAGTCAAGAAAGCCGGAGGGTTCGCCCTCAATGACAACGGAACCCGCAGCGCCCTTCAGATCCTCTCTCTCGCCGAAGGGCTCGATAGAACAGCCGCGGGTGACCGCGCGCGAGATCATGCGGGGAATTCCGGGCAGTAATGATCGCGACGAAATCCCAATCGATCTGAAGAAAATCCTGGCTGGCAAGAGTCCGGACGTGCCTTTAAAGGCGGATGACATCCTCTTCGTGCCCACCAGCGCGCTAAGAACGCTGCTTTTCGCACGATCGATATCCTGGCGGCATCGGCCACCGCCGTCTCATCTACCGCATCCCATAACATCACTCCTAATCCATGCATCAATCACCCGATCCGGGCCACACACCCAACGGATTCCTTCCGTCGCCCTTCGCCTCTCAGGAGAAGGGAGTTATTCCGGCCACCTACACGGAGGTTCCGTACAACTGGTGCCCCCGACCCCGGTGAAGAATCCCAATCCGGCGGACTCCTCGAATACTGGCGTATCCTCCGCCGCCGCAAGGGCACACTTATCATCCTGGCCGGCGTCGGAGCTGTCATCGGGTTCCTTGTAACCCTTCCCGCAGACACCCATCTACCAAGTCCATAGCTCGCTCGAAATCGTGAGCCTCAACCAAAACTTCCTGAACATGAAGGAGAGTAATCCTCTCGCCGAAAGCGGATCATCGGCAGATTCTACTGATATCCAGACTCAGATCAAAATCCTGCAAAGCGCTTCCCTGCTGGAACGTGTTATCAATAAACTTCACGCCGCCGGACTGCCTGCTGCCGAGCCCACTCGCGTCGACACTTGGCGCAAGCTCTTGAATCTTCCCAATCCTCACCCCGTCGATCCCCGGGAAGCGGCGCTTGCATTCGCCGCCAAGAGTCTCAAGGTTCGCGCTGCCGGTCAGACCCGCATCATCGAGCTCACTGTCGATTCTCCGAACCCCAGACCGCTGCTGCTTTCGCCAACACTCTCACCAGTGAGTTCATTGACCAGAATCTTGAAACGCGGTGGAAAACCACCGAGCACACTGGTGAATGGCTTTCCCACGAGCTTGATGACATGCGGATTCGCCTGGAAAAATCCGAGGACCATCTGCAACAGTACGCCAATCAGGCCGGCCTGATGTTCACTCAGAACGATAAGAACAGCATCTCCGAGGAAAAGCTCGCTCAACTCCAACAGGCTCTCACCGCTGCCCAAACCGACCGCATCGTGAAACAATCCCGTTGGGAAATGGCCAACTCCAGCTCTCCCGATGCGCTGCCCGATATTCTAGATGATGCCACGCTTCGCGACTACGAAGCCAAGCTGACCGAACTCAAACGCCAACTTGCCGAGCAGCGAGCCATTTACAAAGATGACTACCGGACCGTCCAGCGTGTCCAGGCCCAGATTGAGCCCATCCAAACCGCCCTGGATCAGCGCTCGCGTCGATATCCTCAAGCGTATCCGTAACGAGTATGACGAGGCGGTTCGCAAGGAGAATCTTCTCACAACGGACTATGCCTCGCAGCGCTCCGTCGTCACCGGCGAAGGCGGCAAAGGCATTCAATATGGCATCCTGAAGCGCGAAGTCGAATCCAACCGGCAGCTCTATGACGCCATGCTGCAGCAATTGCAGCAGTCCTCATTGGCATCCGCGCTTCGCGCCTCCAACATCCAAGTCGTGGATCCCGCCAAGCCGCCAACGCACCCCTATAAGCCTGACGTCGAATCCAGCGCCGGCATCGGCTTGCTCAGCGGGCTCGTACTCGGGGCCGCCTTCGTCGTCATGCAGGAGCGCGCCGACCGCAGCATCCAGGATCCCGGCGAGACTCAAATCTTCCTGAATCTGCCGGAGCTGGGTGTGATCCCAGCGGATGACACCGGTACCCGTTTCCGCCTTCGCTTCGCCGGCAGCAAGAAAGTCACTGCGGACGCAGTCAATGGCGGAAAGAATGGACAAGGTTGCGAACCGTTGGCGAACTCGCACCTCGGCAGCCGCGTAGAACTTATCTCGTGGCAGCGCAAGCCTTCCATCGTGGCCGAGTCCTTCCGCGCCACGCTGGTCTCCATCCTCTTCTCCGGCGAAAACGGCAGTCGGCCGCGGGTCATGGTCGTCACCAGCGCCGGTCCGGCGGAAGGAAAATCGACCGTGGTCAGCAATCTCGGAATCGCCATCGCCGAGGTGAATCAGAAGACTCTGCTGATTGACGCCGATCTGCGCAAACCACGCCAGCATGACATCTTCAATCTCAAGAACGACAAAGGCTTAAGTGAACTGCTTCGCTCTAAGGATCCGGTCTCGACTTTTCTGGAAGGCGGAATAATTCAGGAGACGGATATTCCGGACCTGTACGTCCTCACCAGCGGCGCCGCGAGCTCCGCTGCCACCAGTCTGCTGTATTCCAACCGCATGCCGGAGCTGATTCAAAAGCTTCGCACCGAATTCGAATCGCATCCTGATCGACACGCCGCCCATGCTCCAGATCCCCGACGCCCGCGTGCTGGGCCGCATGGTGGATCGCGTGGTTCTGGTCACGAGAGCCGGCAAAACAACTCGCGCGGCTGCCATCGCTGCGCGCCAGCGCTTCTCGGAAGACGGGACCAAGATGCTAGGAACGATCCTGAACGACTGGAACCCCAAGCGCTCGCCAAACGGATATTACGGCAACTACAACGGATACTACTATGGCTATCGCCATGGTTATGACGGCTATTACGGGCAGCGAAGCCCAGAAGCTTAGCTGACTATTGGGCTTTTCCACCTGCGCTCTCGCAATCGAGGGACTGATTGGCGGTTGCTAACGCCGGAAAACAGTTTACTCGGGTACACGTTTTGACTGACAATCGGTGGCACTGCGTCAACTATCTGGAACCTTGATAAGTCGGCATTTCGTTATGACGAGCTAATAATCGAACCTGGGCGCGCGGAGCGCAATTACTGGCGCGACATGTGGCGTTTTCGCGAGCTGATGTACTTCCTTGCGTACCGGGACATTCTCGTGCGTTACAAGCAGACGGTCATCGGCGCGGCTTGGGCGCTAATCAAACCTGCGCTGACCATGGCGATATTCGTTGCCTTCCGGCGAATGACCAAACTCCCGGCAACTGATGTCCCCGACGTACTTCTCGTCTTCTCCGCGTTGCTGCCATGGCAGTTTTTCTCCACTGCGCTTGCGGAGTCGTCAGCAGCCTCATCGGAAACGCCAATCTCATTTCCAAAGTGTATTTCCCTCGGCTGCTGGTTCCAGCGGCCGCTGTCGTAACCAGCCTAGTGGATTTCGCGGTGACACTGGGGCTGCTCGCCGTGCTGATGCTCTGGTACCGGTTTGCTCCAGGTCTGCAAATGCTCTTATTCCCGCCCTGGTAATACTCACGTTTGCGTTATCCGTGGGACCGGTCTTCTGTTGGCGGCCCTGAATGTCGAATATCGCGATTTCCGCTATATCGTGCCCTTCATCGTGCAATTTGGCTTGTTTGTCTCGCCGATAGCCATCCAAACTAGCGCCGTTCCGCAACCCTGGCGATTCGCTCTTTCACTGAATCCAATGACCGGGATTATTGACGGATTCCGGTGGGCCATTCTGGCCGGGCATGCTCCGCTCGATCCGGCAACTCTCGGTCTGTCGATCACAGTGACCCTTCTATTCCTCACAATTGGCATTTGGTATTTCCGTCGAACTGAACGCGGCTTTGCCGACGTGATTTGATTTCCAAGTTGACGGAGCCCATCATCACCGGTGAGAATCTTGGCAAGAAGTATCGCCTTAAACATGTAGCTGAGCGCCCGCGCTACGCGGCTCTACGAGATGTCATAGCTTACAAAGCCAAACACCTGTTTCAGTCGCACAGTTCGCCGGCGCAAAGCACGGAGGAATTCTGGGCGCTCCAGGGCGTTTCTTTTGAAGTTAACGAGGGTGACGTGGTCGGCATCATCGGCCGCAATGGGGCCGGGAAATCGACTTTGCTGAAAATCTTATCCAGAGTCACAGAGCCCACGACCGGGCGTGTGAGGCTCCGCGGACGCGTCGCGAGTCTACTTGAAGTGGGTACGGGCTTCCATCCGGAACTTACCGGCCGTGAAAACATATACCTTAACGGTGCGATTCTTGGCATGTCTCGCGCCGAAATTAGACACAAAATTGATGAGATCGTCGAGTTCGCCGAGGTCCAGAGATTCCTGGACACGCCGGTCAAACGCTACTCATCCGGCATGCACATGAGGCTAGCGTTTGCGGTTGCTGCGCATTTAGAACCAGAGATTCTAATTGTGGACGAAGTCCTCGCCGTCGGTGATGCGGTGTTCCAAAAGAAATGCCTCGGCAAAATGCAGGAGGTTGCTCAAGGCGGGAGGACTGTGTTGTTTGTGAGCCACCAGATAGCTGCGATACAGAATCTCTGTCAAACTGGAATTCTGCTCTCACAAGGTCGCGTCTCGTATTCTGGCCCGATTGGCAAAGTGGTAAAGCACTACCTGATGGAGTCCACCCAACTTTCTAAGCTGTCCGTTGCAGATCGTCGCGATCGGCAGGGGTCTGGCGCGTTGCGGTTTATGGACGCCTCGTTCTGCGACCATGCGGGGTATCGGGTGCAATCTTTCACCTGTGGCTTGCCCGCAGTTATCGAACTTGTTGTGGCAAATCCCAGCAGACGAAGTCTCCGCTCGGTGCGCATTGCCATTGGTGTCGACAACGACCTGGGTCAGCGGATATTGGTGCTGTCGACAAACTTGGCAGGTGCTGATTTTCCAGAGCTACCGCCAGACAAAGCACGTGTGCGGGTCCAAATTCCGCGGCTTCCGCTGTGCCCTGGACATTACGGATTTACCTTGTTCTCGAGTGTTAATGGAGAGATCGCTGACTGGGTAAGAAATCCAGGGAGCTTTGAGGTGACGGAGGGTGACTTTTACGGAACGGGTCGGACACCGCAGGCCGGACAGGGATTTATGCTGACAGATCACCAGTTTGAGGTTTATGCCTTTCAGCCAACGCCACAGTGAAGATGGTTAAACCGATTTTCGTGTTGCGGCGTTTAAGAGTCATTGCGAGCCGGATGCAACGGGGTTGTGCTATGGCGCCTTTCCGCATGCTGGCGCCACGCGAGCGTGCGGAAGCGCTTGAAATGCTCTCCAATCGCATGATCGTCGAAACGCCCATCCCCGGCGGTACGCTGACTTTTTTCACGCCGTCTCCTCTACTACAGGATCGCGCAGCATCAGTGCTGTCAAAGGAACCCGACATGATATGTTGGATGGACCGTATTGACAGGGATGCGGTGCTTTGGGATATTGGGGCCAACGTGGGCGTATTCAGCTTGTATGCTGCAGTGCGAACGAACTGTACGGTACTTTCCTTTGAGCCTGCGGCCGCTAATTTCTTCGTACTAGTGCGCAATATCGAGTTGAACAATCTCAACACAAGAATCACAGCTTATTGTATCGCGCTGTCGGGTGCCTCGCGCCTCGGAGTGCTAAACCTCGCCTCGGTTGCGATGGGCGCGGCGATCAGCAATTTCGGTAATGCGGGAGAAATGTCGCGCTATTGGACAGGCGACAGCGTGAATGCGCAACATGGAATGCTAGGATTCACCGTCGATGATTTTGTTGCGCACTTTAACCCGCCATTTCCCACACATATCAAGCTTGACGTGGACGGCCTGGAATGGTCGATTCTGCTAGGCGCGACCAATACACTGCGCGATGCGCGCTTGCGTGAAGCCATGGTGGAACTGAGCTTGACGAATCGTGAGGAGCGCGAACGCGTGATCGCATTACTGGAGGACTCTGGCCTCAAGTTTGCTTCTCGCGGCGCTTCACAAGGAACGGCGACTCAGGAAGCTGCCAACCATCTGTTCAAGCGCCAATGAGGCTAACTACAGAGTCCGACCTGAAATTCTGCCGAGTGTGCAGGAGTGACAGAGTGCGAGTTGAAGGTGTGGTTGAGTATGTCTTGGGATATGCGTGGAAAGTGTACGACTGCGAGGCTTGCCGCTGTCGCTTTACACAACACGATGACAAGATCTCCAACCTGTTGCACGATTCCGGATCGATCTCCTATTATGCCAGTTATCGAGAGCTAGGAGCCAGGTGCCGTAGCCTCTTTGAGCAGCGAGACAGTCAAGGACTGAGGGATCTGTTATGCCGAACTCCAAAGTACCGCTTCGTCATCGAGAACGTAGCGCAGGAGACGGAGCACTCGCAACTTCTGGAGGTGGGTTGCTCGCGGGGCTATCTAACCTCCTACTTTGTCCTCCAAGGGAAGAACATTCTCGGCGTTGATGTTTCTCGTGAAGCCATTGAATACGCCCGCATGGCGTTCGGGGATCATTTCGCTCTCGTGGGGTCTCCTTCGATTCATCGCCGTGCGCCTTATGACCTCATTTATCACGTTGGGATGATTGGCTGCGTCGGTGATCCGGTGGTTCTCACGA
Source organism: Bryobacterales bacterium (assembly GCA_963798295.1). Taxonomy (GTDB): domain Bacteria; phylum Acidobacteriota; class Terriglobia; order Bryobacterales; family Bryobacteraceae; genus Palsa-89. The sequence continues at coordinate 708,388 of CAWCSV010000008.1, forward strand.
GACAGCTTCTCAAGTTGCTCAAACCCGGCGGTAGACTCGTGTTCAATGCCCCGAATCGCGCTGCGCTTTGTTTGCCCGGGCAGTTATGGTTAGATTCCGCGCCGCCACCTGATGTGGTGACGTTGTTTCCCGAAGGTTTCTGGAAACTTTCGTTTGCGGATGAGGCGGATGTTATCGAAGGCGTTGAGATGCTCTCGGCTCACAGCGCCGCTGTAGTTGGTTTACGCTCGCTTTGCCGACGGCGCTGGAGAAGACCCGAGCCGCGGCCTCTGACGAGATCAGGCAAGTACACCTGGGTTCAGCCCGCAGACAGGGGGTGGCGCTTGTTTGAACGAGTTGTACTCGGACTGGCGCGCCGCACCCATTTGGATAGGCTCGTTATGCGACTCCCTTCAGACTTCGGCCTGTTCGTGCAGATGACTGCGAGATGATGGTGCTATCCAAGAATCCAAGGGCGAAGAGCGTTGCTCGGTTCGTCGCGCGCCAGACCATCGGCTACTTACCTCGACGTTCTTCGCGCTTAACGGGCCGCTTGGCTTCGGACGGCGGCACGCCCGTGCGCGACATTCGGTTAAGGCCGTGGGCAAACATCCTGCCCGCCTCCTGGAGTGGTTCACCGCCATCGGACCGGCGTTCCGAGACATTTTCCTCGGCGGCTTTGAGGGTCTCCCACAGACGCGGCAAAGGCAGTTTGCGGAACAATGGGCGTCGTATTGTGGCTGTCGTCACGGATTGCTGCTGCCACACGGCACGGATGCCCTCC